>NZ_CP085687.1:0-53270 GCF_024584585.1 Pseudomonas ficuserectae | reverse complement strand
CGATAGATGATCGTCAGACTGGCGATCATCATCTCAATCACTTCTTCACGCTTTTCGTTAGTAACCGACGGTGGTCGCAGCGCTGGATCGGGGTCATTCTCATAGGCCAAGAGCATGATGGGGAGCATCGGCCCGCTATGTTCGTCGCTGTCGATCAGGTCACGCCAACTTCCAGGTCGGGCCTGAACTCCGCGCATAAAGCCCAGAGCCCAATCGTTGCCGTAAGTAATGCCATCGTCATCCTCCAACAGCACTGGCAAATACACGTCAGGCTCCTCCAGCGTGTGAAGCAATACCGATGCAATCGTATTCCAGTGGCGCATGATGAGCCCCATCATGTCGGTAGCCTGAGCATTGCTCTCAAAACTAAAATTCTCGCCCAAGATTTGTGGTAGGTACTCGCTGGGAGGCACCATCTCCGGACCACAGATCAGTGCCGCAAAATAGCCGTCGAGCATTTCAATGTTCATGGCCGGTGAGCCGATGGCATCAAGAAAATCAGTCAGCCTATCGAGTTCGGCATCGGTCAGCGCTTGTTGAAAAGGTGGATGGCTCATGGGGTGTTTGTTCCAATAAAGTTGAGTAATTCAGGTTTCTGAGGCTTTCCCAAGTGGCCGCAGTTCTCCGCGTGCGACGGCATCCGGTACGGAGAATGAGTAGCGCCCGAGCATGTTGATATGCTCATGACCAAACGGCGAAAGCCGCGCCTCGTCTTCGGGTCGCACCGGATAGCCTTCGCGGCGTAGCTGTGTGAGTATCGCGTCCATGTACAAGGTGTTCCACAAAACGATCATGTTCACGACTAGTCCGAGCGCACTCAACTGATCCTCCTGTCCCTCGCGGTAGCGCTGGAACAGTTCTCCGCGCTTGCCGTGGAAGACCTCGCGGGCCAGGCTATGGCGACCCTCGCCGAGATTGAGTTGCTGCAGCGTTCCGCGTCTGCGCGACTCGTCGTCAATGAAGTTCAGTGTGTGAATAGTCTTGTCGATGCGACCAATTTCAGCAATGGCCTGGGCCAGTCGTGTCGGTCGCTCATCGACCTGCAGGGTGCGCATGATTCCCATCGCGGGCACCAGGCCAAGTTTGAGTGAACCAATCAAACGCAGTACGTCGTCCCAATGTGGTGTGATGCGATCAAGGTTGACGCACTGTTTTGCCAGAGCGTTGAGTTCGCCGTAGTCGGCTTGTGCATCGACTCGCCAGAACCGAGTGCCACCGATGTCTGCCAAGCGTGGGCTAAACCTATACCCCAGAAGCCGGAACAAGCCGAACACTACATCGCTATAAGCGCCATTGTCGGTCATGATCTGCGTGGGCTGCAATTCGGTCTGCTGCTCTAGTACGACCGCCAGTAACACCAGGCTGTCGCGCAAGGTGCCGGGGACGGTAATCGCGTTTAGCCCCGAGCATTGATCGGACAGCAGGTTATACCAAGTCACGCCGCGTCCACGATTGAAGTATTTTGGGTTTGGTCCGGCATGGACGGTGCGTACAGGCACCACAAAGCGCATGCCGTCAGCCGAAGCTACATCGCCGCCTCCCCAAGTGCGGGCCAGTGCGATGCGGTTTTGTGCGGCTACCAGCACGGCATTGCAGGCAGTCAGCGTGTCATCCCGCACGTAGTTTTGATCAACCCACAGCAGTCTGTCCCGCCGCAGTGCTGGTGTGTCCTGGCGTGCAAACGGTTCGGGGCCAGTGTTGCAGGCTTCGGCCAGGAGCACCGCGCACAGACTGGTGTTTAGATCGGCGGCCCGTGCTGTGCGTTCAGTTAGATGCGAGAACGCCTCCATGCAGTCGGTGCGGGTTGTTATCTCCAGTAGGATTTCCGGCAGATCGACGCGGGGCATGCGTATCTTGATCTCATGACGCAAAGCGATCAGCGATGCCGGTTCCGCCAATGCTTCCAGCGGGCTGAGTACCAATTCTGTCTTGTCGCCGACTGTCTCAAAGCGAACTGCGTCGTTGTCGGGCAGGCGTGCAGCGACGCGCCGATAGGTTTCATCCAGTTCCTGTGTCAACGCGGCCAAGGTGGCCTGCGGTTGCACGCTCAACTCCAGTGAGCGGCAAATGACAGGCCGCGCAGCCTCCCACTCGGTCCCTTCTAACAGGCCCGCGCGCGGGTCGGCATATCGCCAGCTTGAATTGACAAATACGTCGCGCCGACGAATCGCCACACGCAACTTGGCGAGGGCACAGAAGGCAAAGGCTCTGGAATTGACCTTTCCGTCCTCTCCCACGACATGACGTTGCCATGCCTTGTCCACAATGGTGATAGCTGGGTCATGGTCTGGCCTCTGATGCAACCATTGCAGTGCCTGTACCAGTGGGCGTGCTGTCGGATTGGCGTCGAACTGGATGACACGCAGCAGCGTCGGTAAAAAGCGCGTCACAGTCGCCTGTTTGGCCGCCAGTTCGGTGTAAAACACATCGTCTGGCGGGCGCACCAGAGTACCAATATCGTTCAGGGCCTGGGTCAGTTCGTCTTGTCCAATAGCGGCATACACACGCTCGCGTAATTCGCAGTCTGGCAGACTTGGGTCGAGTAGCATTCGACATGCGCTGGCCAGCATTGAAGCAGCCCGATCCAAGTCTTTCAACGTACGCTGCCTGGTCTTGCGATCTTCCTTTTGCGCCTTACTAAACAGTTCGCGCAACAACTGGTCGAGCACATCAAGGGCATCGTCATGAGCACTGGCTTCTAGACTGTGGACAAAAGACACCAGGGTAGCCATGCGCCGTGCGTCTGGAAGTCTGGCCACAGCTGAGACTTTGGCGGTGCTGGCAAAGCGTGCCAATGCCCCGATGCGACTGGGCGGTACCTTGGTATTAGGCAGTTTGATTCCCAGATCACGTATCGTTTCGATGCGCAACAATGCTTGTACCAGTGCTGGGGCACTCACGCGTACCGGTCCCTTGCGTAATCGATCAAGCCAGGACTGGCGACTGCCTTCGACAGGATCCAGCAAATCGTCAAGGCGCTGCCGCTGGACATCTGTTACGTCACGCGTCAGCAACCGCCAAAGGCGCGACTCCATGCGCGACCGCACCTCGGCAACGAATCGTTCCAAAAGGGTGACGCCAGGCAGCAGTACCTTGTGACCGATCAACCAACTGTTGGCATGCTCGAAAAGCACACTCGGGCGATCGGTGCCCGTCCAACACAGGGCGCATAGCCAGCGCCCAAGGTGAAATTGATTGCCGGTGTCTGCGAACTCACGGTAGCCATAGCGTGCGCGGATTTCGGTTGTGTGCTGCCAGCGCTGCCTGGTTCTGCGATAAGCTGCGACGCAATCGGCAAACTCAGGGATATTGAGCTGGGTTGCGAGGGTGCGCAGTACGGCTTCTGGCACGGCAGTGGGATCCTCCAGAAACGTACCAAGAAAACGCACGGTTGTCAGTTGTAGTGCATAGCCCAGACGGCTGCTGTCACGACGTTTGGTGGCGATCCACTCGCGGTCATCATCGTCCAGGTGGAAGTAGCGCGCCAGTTCTTCACTGGAAAGTGTCTCTGGATAGCGAGCGTAGCGTTCCCGTTGCGTGGTCGACAGGAAGCTGACGGGCATGCGTTACAGTACATCGGCGCAAAAAGTGGCCGGGGTGACGATCCGCGTACGGCCGATGCTGCCACGTTGCAGCAACCCGGCCCGTCGATCACCGGTTACGAGGTAGTCAGCCTCGCCAGTCACTGCCATCGCGAGCAAAAAGGTGTCATCAGGATCCTCAGCTTCAATGCCCTCCGCCAGAGGCAGTAACGTATCCAGTACGATGGCGCGTTGCATGTTGTTGACCACCGTGCCAACGCGGTGGGCAGGCAAAATAGCCTTGAGCTTCGGATAACGACTTACACGACGCAGCTCGTCGAGCTGGGCCGTTGATGTCACCAGATCGAAACGCTTAGCGCGCCAGGCACGATAAATCGCATCGGGTGCGCCGAGTGGCGAGATCAGTGCGCCGAGCAGGACGTTGGTGTCGAGAATGACCCGCATCAGTGCTCACGCGCCCATTGCACGGCCTCGTCGATGAGATCGGTCAGCTGCGTTTCGCTCATGCCGGCGGCGGCGGCCTTCGCCTGCTCGACAGCTTGTTCCAGTAAATAAGCGCGTACGGCCTCCTCGATAAAGCGTGACAGATCGCCTTTGCGTCCTCCGCCGTGAGCCGCGATAAACATGCGGACGGACTGGTCCACGTCCGGCGATACGGCGATGTTCCAGCGAACAGTATTCATGTGCTCTCCTGATCGGTGTTTTTGCATTTAGGTGTTTGTACGCTTTGTTACGCTACACTGCAATGGTTCGATAAAACGATCGTTTTTCGAAACTTTAACAAACGATCAGCCGTACACGCCGTCTGTGCCCACAACAGGTTCATAATAATGGTTTGACGTATCAAAGTTCGATATTGTCGAAATCAGACGAGTAAAGAAGACTTTTGATGAAAATCGGCTATGCCCGCGTAAGCACGCGCGACCAAAATCTCGACCTGCAGCTCGATGCACTCAACCGCGCCGGTTGCGAACGCATTTACCAAGATGTAGCCAGTGGCTCGAAAACGGCGCGGCCCGCATTGGACGAACTGCTTGGCCAAGTTCGAGCTGGGGACGTGTTAGTGATCTGGAAACTCGACCGGATGGGACGCTCACTCAAGCATTTGGTAGAGCTGGTGGGCAATTTGATTGAGCGCAAGGTCGGCCTGTTGAGCCTGAATGACCCCATCGATACCACCAGTGCACAAGGCCGGCTGGTATTTAATCTGTTTGCATCGTTGGCCGAGTTTGAGCGCGAACTGATTCGGGAACGCACCCAGGCAGGACTGTCGGCCGCGCGAGCACGCGGACGGATGGGCGGACGGCCGAAGGGGCTGACGCCACGAGCGCAGGCGACGGCGATGGTTGCCGAAACGCTGTATCGTGAACGTAAGTTGTCCGTTGCCGCTATCGCGCAGAAGCTGCACGTCTCCAAGAGCACGCTGTACAGCTACCTTCGGCATCGCGGCGTAGCGATCAGCGCCTACGAGAAGTCGGCGCGAAAGGCATCCGGCGTGCGGGACAATGGCAACACCGGTATCAGCACGACCAAGGTCGCCACCCTCCTGCTGACTCTGCGGATTGAGAACAACAGTAAATTTGTGCGCGGTAAGAAACGCACGATAGAGCACATTGAACACTTCTATCTCGATGAGTACGACGCTCAGCGGCGATCGAACGGCGAGTACGAACTGAAGGTGCCTTACGACAGCGATGCAGAGTTGGACGACACGGTGAACGAGTTGCTGAGCGACATCGCCAGTGGCGCGGACGACCGCCACTGCTTCTCCGAAAGCGAAGTGCACATGGAGGGTACTGACCGGTACTGGTGACGTAGGGGCTTAACTGACTTCCCTGTTCCATTGCTCCCCAGACCCCGTCAAAGAGTGGGAAATGACCTGGCGTCCAGTGGATTGCGACACCTGTTTTGCAGAGTTTGAGTTGTCGGCAGACGGTTCAACGGCATTGCTGCTGGGCCCAGTTGAGCAGACCACAGCCCGAGGCCGCGAGCTTCTGAGCACGGTATTCGTGTTTGACCCGAACGAAGACACCCCTTAACGAACTCATTGAAGAAGGAGCGCAATCATGGCGCGTGGCATCAACAAAGTGATCCTGGTAGGCACCTGCGGACAAGACCCTGACTGCCGTTACCTGCCCAACGGCACGGCGGTAACCAACCTGAGCCTGGCCACCAGCGAGCAGTGGACTGACAAGCAGAGCGGGCAGAAGGTCGAAAAGACCGAATGGCACCGTGTATCGCTGTTCGGCAAGATCGCAGAAATCGCCGGTGAATACCTGCGCAAGGGTTCGCAGGTCTACATCGAGGGCAAGCTGCAAACCCGCGAGTGGGAAAAGGACGGGGTCAAACGCTACACCACGGAAATCGTCGTGGACATGCAGGGCACCATGCAGTTGCTGGGTGGCCGTCCACAGGGCGACTCCCAACAAAGCCAGAACGGCTACAGCAACGGTGAAAGTGATCACCAGGAACCTCCTCGGCAGCAAGCCCCCCAGCAGGCGGCACCGGAAAAACCGTCCGGCAAAGGCAAAGCCGCACCAAAACCTCCACGCGCATCAGGCAAGCAGACTCAGGCCAAAGCGCCCGCACCTCAACCCGCCGGGGATTTTGGAGCCGGAGATGACGATATCCCGTTCATGGACCCCTACCGGTTCAGCTGGATGCTGGTCTGACCCACCCACACATCGATCTTGCCCACGTCAGGTGCCGCGCTCCCGGCTCGTCGTGACGCGCTCTATCGTCGCGGCGAACGGAAGCACGGGCGCAGCGCACACTTGACGCTACCTCGTTCAGAAAAGGCTCACCTTGGGAGTGTGGGGTAGCTTCACCACCCCGCGCTCCCGAGGTCAACGCGGCCGTTGCGAGATGACAAGGGCAGCGCCCTTGGTGTTCAAACGGTCCAGCCAACCACATTTCAAAACGGTGCCCAGTTATTGGGGGCCGCGACTTCGATCAACCTTAAATCACTCAGGATCATTCATTATGAAAGTCGTCATCATCAATTACACCGGCACTGTCGGCAAAACCACCATTGCCGCCAACCTGCTATCGCCACGCATGGACGGTGCCCCGATCTACGCTATCGAGTCGATTAACGAGACCGCAGAAAATCTCGGCATGGACGTGGAAAAGCTGCGCGGCAACAAATTTCGTGAGCTGTTCCAAAAGCTGATGCTTGAAGACAACGCCATCATCGACGTGGGTGCTTCCAATGTTGAGGACTTCATGTCCAACCTTGAAGGCTTCGAAGAAGCGCACGATGAAATTGATTACTACGTCGTCCCTGTGACCTCGGGAACCAAGGAGCAGACGGAGACTGCAACCTTGATTGGTACGCTTGCGGCAATGGGCATACCGGCTCACAAAATAAGATTGGTATTCAATCGGGTGAAAAGCGATGTTGGTTCTGAGTTTTCAATCATCATTTCCTACCATGATCGTACCCAATCATTTTGGATCAATACCCAGTGCTCAATCTTTGAAACAGAACTGTTCGATGCTTTGTCGGTAAAGCGTATTTCACTCAATGCCCTGATGGCCGATGAAACCGATTATAAGACTTTACTTAAAGATAAGTCTGCAAGTATGGAAGATCGTGAAGTGTGGTCGGATTTTTATGGGCTTAAACTTCTCGCCAAAGGCGTTAATCGCAAGCTTGATGTGGTGTTTACTGAGTTGTTCAGAGAGGAGGCCCTTCAATGAGTCAGACTGAAAAAGCGCCTGCAACAGCGCGTGATGCTTTGATTACTGAACTGCTGAGCGACGTAGGCCGTTTGCATGACGATATAAAAAGCATTCCAAAAATGCTTGAGCTTTCCATGAGAGATTCGCTCGATATCGTGGCTGATGCAGTGGAGGATGCAGAAGACACCGCATTGTGGCTACAAGAAGAGACGAAGGCGTTAATTCAGGCAACTACGACAAAAGCCGGATTAGATGTGGGTATCAAGCTTTCCGAAGCCATTCATGAAAGTCTGGGCCGGGTTTTTGAACCAGCATTGAATCGGGCCACCGTGAAGATAGAGCAACTGGAAAATCGCCTATCTGCTTTATCAGGAAACATCCGCGATACGCAAGCGACCCGCTTTAATTACATGATGCTAGCTGGTTTCGTGACGTTGGCAGTGATTATGCTTGGCGGTATGACCTGGCTCGCTATCGAGAGCCAAGACGTAAACGAAACTAATAAATGGTTTTATGAGGAGTACAAAGCCCAAAGTAATCTTTTGCAAAAGATTCCAGCGGGCATTAAGGAAAAGTATAAGTATTGATTGGCGAGTGGTTGGTGAAGGCTCCTTTACATTTAAATGCTTGGGTTCTGATTCGCCAACCAGCTTTCATGTGTTTTTCGGCTTGCTAGGCACTATACCTTTGCCTTTTATTAAAGCATCCAGATCCATATTGTTTATGTCCTCTCTGATTTTTTTGAAATCAGCGGGCGTTAGAGGATTTAACTTCCTCGGTGCTTCTTTTTCAGTCTGATGTTCAACTGGATTTTTTAGGTTGTTATCACTCGATTGAGAATTTTCTTGATTCAGAGCACTGGCATTGTGCACTGCAAGCTTTGCTTTCCTCATTCGATACAACGCGCTTTCGAACGTTTTCATGGATATCTCCATGCCGTCATCCTGAAGCGTCTGAAGGATGACGCTTCTGCTCACTCCTTTTCCGATGGCCTGCTCTATCTCTGGAAATACTTCGCGCAGCCTCGCTGCAATGCTGCGGTCCTGTGACGACTCAGCGAGGCTTGTCAGCTTATTTGCTAGGGAGGATTTGGTCATTGGTTTACGCCCAGGTTTGATTTGAATGATATTTTCGCAGAAATGCAGTGTGATTGCAGTGAATTTGCAGTTAATTTGCAGTGCTTATGAATTTTTTTGCAGTGTATTCGTAGTTGAAACGTCTGTCTATGCAGTGATTTAGAGTTTTTATGCAGTTATTACGCAGTGCGATTGCATTGAAATTGCAGCTTCTATGCAGTTCTGCATGACTCGGCTCAATCTCGAATTCGCTAAACAGGCACGTTACCGATTGTCTACAAAAAAGAGCTTCGCCTTTTTCGTATCCAATCGACGTGCCAAAGGGGATACCCCTTTGAAACCCCGCAGAGCGGGAAAGCGTTGTCGTTGTTGTTGGTTGTCGTCATTCCAGGTGCCCCCAGGAGGTGATCTTGTGGCCGAAAAAGTGAACAAGTCATGCGCCGTGTCATGCCGTTTCACGGATGAACAGTTCGCTCGGTTTGCCGAGCCCATCGCGCAATCCAGCCTGAAGCCAGCCCGATTCTTTCGTGACCTGGTGATCAGCCGTTCGCCTACCTTTGAGCAGTCCGCAATCGACAAGAAGCGGATGCAGCAGATATTTGAAAAGTCCGGACATGCTCTAAACCGAGTTGCTTACTCCGCTAACTCGGCACCATATAACGGCACGCTTTATCAAAAGCAGTATCTCCACTGGCTTAATAAGCTGAACGCTATTCAACAACTATTGCTCACGGTATTGCCCGAGACTGACCCACCAAAACCGGCGAGGCCAGTCCATAACGGCAACCGTGGCTCACCTAACGTATCTGGCAAAAAAGTTCATATCATCCGGTTTCGACTCACCCAAGACGAAATGGCCCAGTTTAATGACATGATCAAACGGGCGGGCTGTTCTGCATCAGCCTTTTTTAGAGAGCTGATTTTAAATAAAACACCGGTGTTCAGAGAGTTTACCGGGTTTAGGAAAAGAATAGTATTCATCGTCAACAAAGCCGGTAACAACATTTCTCAGTTGGCTTATATCGCTAAATCAGCCAGTGATAGGGGCCTTATTGCCGACAGTGTGAGAGACAAATGGTATGAATCGCTTGTGGTCATCGAAACGATTTTATTAGCAGGTATAGAGTATGCTGATTAGAGTCAGTGGCTATAACACCGGGGCGCAGGAGTATTTAGAGAAAGGCAATAAGTCAGGTCGGGAGTTCACCCGTGATGAACTGGACCATCGCTTGATCATTGAGGGGCAGCTCAGTCTGACCAGGGCCATCTACGAAAGTATCCCAGATTACGGTCAGGACCGTTATCTTACTTTTACACTCAGTTTCAAAGAAGACACCGTTTCGCCTGGGTTGCTTAAATCTATCACGACCGACTTCAAGAACTTTTTCATGCATGCGTATAAGCCAGAAGAGTTCAATCTGTATGCCGAAGCGCATTTGCCCAAAATGAAAACGGTCACTGACAGGAAAACCGGTGAGGTCATTGATCGCAAGCCACACATCCACATCATTATCCCGCGCATCAACCTGCTAAGCGGCAATGAGGCCAATCCGGTTGATGTGTACAAGAATCATGAAAAGTACTTTGAAGCTTTTCAGGAGCACATTAACCAGAAGTATGGCCTCTCTTCGCCGCGTGAGAATGTCCGTGCGGACATCACCGATGCGGCCAGTGTCTTGTCTCGCTATAAAGGCGATGACTTCTACGGCAAGAACCGCCAGTTCAAGCAGGAGCTGGTCAAGCAGGTTATTGAACGTGGCGTGACTTCACGCGCCGATTTTTATGCCCTGGTGGCTGAACACGGTGAAACACGCATCCGTAATGAAGGTAAGGACACTGAATACATCTCGGTCAAGTTGCCGGGTGACGCAAAGGGCACGAACCTGAAAGACACCATCTTTCAGGATGACTTCATTGTCCGGCGTGAACTGAAAAAACCACCGCTTGAAGCCAGTGTGATCCAGGAACGTTTGCTTGCCTGGCCGCAGCGCGCAAGGGAAATCAAATACGTCAACAAGGCCACCCCCAAGTTTCGCAAAGCCTATTCCGAAGCCTCCCCTGAAGATCGTGTTCGGCTACTGGCCGAACGCGAAGCCAGGTTCTATCAAACTTATGGAGAATCCCATGACTCAGTACACACCGGGCAACGACAGAGAGATCACCAGCGAAGTCCTGCTGAAACTGCGGGGCGACGCACTTCCGCACCTGCCGATGGCCTGCAAGACCTGTCCGTCAGCAATGTGGCAGATCACCGGCAAGCCGGATCGGCCCGAAGCCGTGACGGTGCGGTGCTACTGCCCAGTGATGCACACGTTCACGTGGGACAGTCGCAACCAGGAGGAGATTCTGGATTGCGATCATCTGTACCAGGAGGAGGACGAGGAAGAGGGGGCAGGTCCACTGATGAGCGAGGAAGAGGAAGAAGCGAGCCTGCCGCCGTTCGTCAGGAAGCAACGGGAACAGCAACGCCAGCAGGCGCTACAGGCCGACGCCGGGCCGGAGCTGGAAAACCCCGAAACGCCCGAGTACGAGCTGGACGAATAGTCCCGCCGTATGCCAAGAACCCGTACCGTGTCGCCACCATCGCTGACATCGAGGCGCGGGGCCGACGCCTGTTTGATCCGCTCAAGAAGCCTTCTGACAACGCGCTGGTGTTCTACAGAGCACCTTCCGTCACGTCGATGCCCAAGGTAGCGACTGCGACAGCAACGCCTGGACGATCCACTGCCGGGCGTAGGCCCAGGGCTCCAGGCAAGCCTCGCCCTCCCCGCCAATGGCGGCCTGGCTCTGTCGTCCCGCCCTACGCCAAGAACCCCCACCGAGTCGCCACGGTGGCTGACATCGAGCAGCGCGCCCGGATGCTGTTCGATCCGCTCAAGCGGCCCGCAGACAAGGCGCTGGTGTTCAAGCGCGCCTCGATCAAGGCCCTGACAGTTAACAGGCAGGCCTCGACGGTGGCCGCGTATTTCACCCGGGAAGCGCAGCACAACCAGATTGCCCCGGCTCATCGCCGGGCCATACGCCGGATCGATCAGCAGTATTACGCGCTCAGGCGCGCCGTGTTCTCCGATCAACGCTTAACCCGCCAGGACAAGGCGCAGCTGGTTTCCGTGCTGACCTTCGAACGGCTCAAAGCACGTGAACAGTTCCATAACCCGAAACCCAACATCGAGGTAAATCTCATGGGCAGTGCAGCCATACGCAATCTTTTAGAAGACGAAAAGGAAGACCCAGGCTTCAGCATCAGCGGTGCCAGAGGGCCTGGCCCTGAAGGCGTGCGTGACCGTGTGAAGCGGGTCATGGATCGCTTTGCCAAACAGGTTGATCCCGCCGCCGCCAGTCAGCGCGCGCGTGACCTCAGCGCCAAGGATCTGTACACGCGCAAGGCCAAGTTCAGTCAGAACGTGCATTACCTGGACAAACAGACCGACAAGACCCTGTTTGTGGACACGGGCAAAACAATCTCTATGCGCCGCACGGGCATCACCGAAGCCGGGGTGTCTGTAGCCCTCCAGCTGGCCAGGGAAAGGTTCGGCAGCACACTGACGATCAACGGCACTGCCGAATTCAAAAAGCTGGTGATCGAGGCCGTGGCCAAGAACGGTCTGGACGTTCACTTCACTGACAAGGCCATGAACCAAAGCCTGGCGGCTCGCCGTGCAGAGCTGGACATTGAGCGTGGTGGCCAGAGCATTGGTCCTGCCACCGATCTGCCTCGGCACGTTGACGATGCCACACGGGACGTGCGGGACCAGGCGGACCGCCTTGCCGTTACGGTGCCCATCGAAGCGCTGTATGGAGAAGGAAAAACCGCCGAGCAGGTTAGCCAGGCGCTGGCCACCCAGTTGGACACCGTGCCGGAACCGGAACGCATTGCGTTCGTCGAACTGGTGGCGATCACCTTGGGCATTCCAGAGCGTGGCGAGCCCAAGGGCGACCAGGCGTTTGCGCAATGGCAGGCTCAGCGTGCGCAACCAACTGTGGACTCCGCAGCAACGGCAACGTCTGAAGCACAGACCCGCGTGGCAACACCTTCAGACGCTGCGCCCGAGCCCGTTACCCCGACAGTGGCCACCAGCCCAGCGTCGGCGAGTCCAGAAGCCGCGAAGCCTGCACGGGCCGACGATCCGGACTTGCAGAGCCCCAGCGAGCTGGTGAGGCTTGAAGCACAATGGCGTCGTGATTTCCCGATGTCCGAAGCGGATGTCAGAGCCTCTGATACGGTCATGGGCTTGCGAGGTGAAGACCATGCCGTCTGGATCATTGCGACGAATGACAAGACCCCTGAAGCCGCTGCCATGCTGACGGCTTACATGGAAAACGACAGCTATCGTGAAGCGTTCAAAGCCAGCATCGTGGGCGCTTACAAGCAAGTCGAAAACTCGCCTAAGTTGATCGATGACCTGGACCACCTCACGGCGATGGCTGCGCAAATAGTCAATGAGGTGGAAGACCGTTTGTTCCCTGCACCTCAACCAGCAACGGGCCAGACAGCCCCGGTCAGGGGCAAAGTCATCGAGGGCACGCTGATCGAGCATGGGGAAGCACCGTATCAGAACAATGATGACAACCAGATGAGCTACTTCGTGACGCTCAAGCCCGAGGGCGGTAAGCCCCGCACGGTGTGGGGTGTAGGGCTGGAAGAGGCCATGACCGATGCAAATCTGAAACAAGGCGACCAGGTGCGTCTAGAAGACCTGGGCACCTGGCCTGTCGTGGTGCAGGTCATAGCTGAGGACGGCACCACTTCAGACAAAACGGTCAACCGCCGCGCATGGTCAGCGCAGCCGGTCGCGCCTGAACGGGAAGTGGCCGAGACCACACCCAAGGGGCAGGCCATTGCCGCCGGCACTCCGGAGCTGTCATCCCCTGATGAAGAAGACGGCATGAGCATGGACTGAGCTGTCTGGTTACACCACCTCCTTGCCTGGAGGTGGTTTTTTAGGACTGCATTCGCTTGCGCAGGGTGTTCATGTCCACGCATTCATGGGATATTTAACTAAATTAGGTAAACTTTTGATTGAGGTTCGCGGTGGCTGAAAAACACAAATTGGTACCTGGTGAAGTGGACCCTGATCACTTTACCGCGTTGCTTCGCCTAACCGGAATCCGCAGTGAAGCAATCGTCGCTGCACTACGCGGTCACCTTATCGAGGGCCGCAAGCAGATAGAGCTATGCCGCGAATTTAGCATCACCCCATCACTGCTCTCCAGAAAGGTGGCCGATTTTAACAAGGTCAGCAACCTTGCCGAGGACGTATCAACTTTTTACCGATAGAGGTTAACTATCTCTTGATGAGTTGACCGATAAGGGTTAACTTTGCCCTGTCGAATCTAATTCTTGAGGGCAACCTAATGACATTTCTAGTCATTCTTCACACGGCACAGGGCGATGTTCGCACTCGCTACCCACGCCATAAGCAGGCACAGGCTATCGCGCATTGGCAGGAATATGCGGCCACTGGCAAGAAAGCCAGCCTGATGATCGACTGATCGACCCGCCCCGCTCTTCGGGGCTCTTAAGCGGTTCCTGATACACATCACAACCCCCTCAATCATGTGCAGCGCTGAGCCCAGCGCTACGGCGCAGGGGGCAGTTTGCATCCGTTAAAGAGGTGAAGGACATGATTAACCACAGAACGCAAAAACTGCACGTTCAGCAGGTGCTTGAGCACCTGGCCCACGGTCTGGCACAGCCAATAGCGCTGCCCCGCGAGGCCATTGAAGAAGCGCTGCGCGCAGCCATCATGGCCGGACGACTTGAACCGGGTGAACGGCTCACGCAGCAAGCCATTGCCGATGCCTTTCAGGTCAGCCGGATGCCGGTGCGCGAAGCCCTGCGTTCGCTGGAGACGCAGGGTTACATCGCGACCGCGTCTCACAAAGGCTATCGCGTCACGAACGGCCAGGAGTTGCCCCGGCACGGTCACCTGCCTGGCTTGCTGAGGTGCGTGGCAGAACGGCATACGCAGCTGGGCGACCTCGAAGCAAAAGTTGCCTTTGAAAACGAAATCCTGCGCGTCCTGGGCCGACTGCGCCCGACCCCTTGCTAATGCTCCCGTTGGGAGAAACGCACTGTGAAAAACGTGCCTGTCCGCCTCTTCAAGACCCAAAAGGCTGCATATGACAACACTGACTGATACTCGCGCTAGATATCAAAAGCTATTAGACGACCATGGATTAACCCTGGCAGATAGCGCGGCATTGATCTGCCAACACACTCAAAGACCTTGCTCTGTTCGTGCTGTGCGTTCATGGCTGAATGACCCCGCCAAGCCCAGCTCTCGATCTTGTCCTGAGTGGGCTGTAAACGCGTTATCCAGCGCTTTGTCCGGTTGAGCCACGCCTCATCCTTTCACAGCCATCGAACCAGAAGGCGTCACCGCATATGGCGCAAAGGAACCCCATGAGCACTTCACTGAGTCGCCTTTTAACCCTGCAAGCTGTTCGTAATCTCACCTCGCTCAAGCGCGACGCCAAGCGCCTCCAGAAGAAATCACAGCAGGTCTTTGGCACAGAGCACTCGCTCGCTGTGTGCCAGCAGGCTATGGCAGTTTCGCGAGGCTTCACCTCCCTTGCCACTCTTGATGCCCTCTCAGATCGGCTGGGCATGAACCGGCGCAATCCGTTCTGGACACTCACAGGGCGGAGCGACGCTCACCAGGCCGTACTGGATACCCTTTTTCGCCTGGACCTGGATTTTGCTGATGTCGGTCCACTGGTGTTCATCGGGCAGCAGCAACACGCACTGCGGCCTGCACTGATTCTGCTCCTGGAGCGAATGAGCGCAATGGCTAGGCCTGGCTTGATCCTGATAGAAAGCACCGCAGCAGCGATTCAGGACACGGCGTTATTCAAGGCTGCAACCGAATTGGAGCTACACGAGACACTGATGGGGTTTCGCGCCCTGGACCTACGTGAACATAACCTTCCCGTGGAGTTGGCTGACTGCGCACTCGAAAGCCGCTGGCGTCCCTGGGTTGTCCTCTTCTCACGTGACGATCCCGTCAGCGAACAGCGCGCCGGTATCGTTCATTCGTACTTCGCGGCCCGTGCAACGGACCATGGCCGACTTCCCATCCTGTACGTTTCCGAGAATACCGGCGCTTATGTTCCTAACGCATTCAGGCTGGAAAGTCACACCGCTATCGTCAACGGCTTGGCCGACTTCCCAAGCGGGGACGTTTTCGCTGCGAACGACAGCTATGCCCACGCAGTGAAGGTTTTGAGCACCGAAGCGGACCTTCAGTTTATGGGCTCAAAAGTACCCTTTGCGCGGGATGGCCATGTACCTGCACTGAAACGCTAACTGAGGAAACACAACAATGACAAACCACCTTTCTAAATTCATCAGCAACAACGATAGGCGCAACGATGAAGCGTATCAGCTGATCAGCCAGGATCGGCTCGACGGTGTGTCTAGGGGCGCATGGGAGGCCGGTGCCGTCTGGCTTGACGCGGCTGATTTTCAGCGGTTCCGGCGCGGGCTTTACCCACGGCTGTTGAGCACATCGAGCCCGGCAGGACCGGTGGTGGCCAGGAAAGCGTCCTAGCTCGTTGAAAGCAGCGGATTTTGTAGGGCGAAAAGCGGAGGTCCCATGCTACTATCCGGCACAGTTTTATTTGCAGGAAAGCGACGATGTAGATTCACGAATAGCAGAAACCAAAAAGCCCCGCTTGCCGGCGGGGCTTTTTGGAAAATCCTGAACAGGCCGTTTGCTAGCGGATCACCTGTTCAACACACATAACGTGAGCTGATTATGGCGTTCACTGCGGCTTTGTGCAAGTCGTCAAAAGTGAAGCCTTCAGTTCACCGCTGAACGGTGGACTTATGGAAAAGATTCTTCAGCGGCTGTGCGTCCTCGATGACCGCACCCAGCCCCCCACGCTGACCCCTTGCGTCACACCTTTTCACGCCGTTGGCCAATCAGTTGGCCAAGGCGGCGAAGCATGAGCCACGACAACGCGCTCAGCCTTTCCCTCGCTGCCTCGCTCACGGCTAACGCCGATCCGATGGCCATCAGCACCCACCTGCCGCCTGCCCGTTTCTTCGAAGACGGCACTGCGCTCAACCGGTTATTGCTGGAAGCGCCGTACATGGCGCGGTGCAGTGACGACAAAACCGCGACCCGCGTTCGTCCTCGTGAATACGCGCTGCGTTACCCCTACATGCAGGTCAATCGTCCTGGCATGGTGTCCTGGCTGGTGTTCGACCTGGACCATGCCAACGCCTTGGCCTGGGACGATGCCGGTTTACCTGCGCCGAACCTGATGGTGCGTAACCGAAAAAGCGGCCATTCCCAGTTGTTCTATGCCGTCCCGTCCGTGTGCACCACCGAGAACGCACGGGCCAAGCCGATTCAGTACATGAAGGCGATCTATGCCGCGTTTGCCGCTCGCCTTGATGCCGATGTGGACTACCACGGTGGCCCTGTGGCCAAAACACCCGGTCACCCTTGGTGGGAGACGACCGAATTTCACAACCACGTGTACGAACTGGGCGAACTGGCGAGCGCGGTGGAGTTGACCGTCAAGCCGTGGGCCACCGGCCCCAAGCTTGACCAGGTCAGCCATTCGCGCCACTGCATCCTGTTTGAGCAGCTGCGTTATTTTGCGTACAGCATCGTCAATCGCGAGCGCGAGCTGGGTTCGTTCGAGTCGTTCATGCGCTCGCTCGATGCGTATGCGTACAACCACAACAGCTTTCTGAAGCAGGGGTTTTCGGAAAACCTGCCGCTGTCGTCGATACGCGCCACGGTCAAATCCGTAGGCCGCTGGACGTGGGATCGCTACACCGGTGATCGCCGTTGCCACCGAGGGGCCATGCAGCTCGATGGCAGCTTGTCGCTCACCGAACGGCAGAGCCTGGCGGCCAAGCGCACTAATGAGCTGCGGCAAAAAGCCACAGAATCGAAGATACGGGCCGCGTGCAGGCAGCTTCAAGACCAGGGCAAGGCACTGGTACGTTCTGCGATTGCAACGCTCGCCGGCGTATCGGTGAGAACGGTGGCCAGCTACGCGCACATCCTCACGGAAGTCTCCCGACCTGCCAGTGTGAGTGTTCTGAGGGGCAGCCGTAAGGCTGTGTCCGTACCTCCTCGGCAGGATCGTTCACCCGCTAACCCACCCGTTCAGGCCCACGTTGGTCAGCCTGCTGATGGCCGCGCCTCGGGTGTGCAATCCGGTGTACATCAGATATCTGCGGTCCCGCAGGGGCCGCAAGCCGGAGAGTCCTTAAAAACAGAACATGAGGATGGTTCATGATGGGGAGTGAGCGTATGAATTCAGTGCGTGGAGCCTTCGCACTATTGCGCTGCATAGCCCGCCAGCACTGCTGCCAGTGAGTGTTCTGGCCGAACTCAAGCCTGGTTCGTGTCTCAACCTTTCGCGATCAATGGGGGCTGCTACTGGAGAGCTGGGCTCTTGCCTGCCCAAAGCCGACGCCTTACTCTGCAATCCAAATGAATTTGATCTGGAAGGAACACCACCATGGCTCTGACGAAAGACCAATTGGTTGCCGGTATTGCTGAAGCTATCGATGCGCCAAAAACCACCGCGCGTAAGGCTCTTGAGCAATTGGGACAGATCGTTGCCGACCAACTGGAAAGCGGTGCAGAAATCACTCTACCGGGCATCGGCAAACTGAAAGTTGCAGAGCGTCCAGCACGCACTGGCCGCAACCCTTCGACTGGTGCCGCTATCGAAATTGCTGCCAAGAAAGCCATCAAGTTCGTCCCGGCCAAAGTGCTGAACGACTCGATCAACAAGGGGTTGTAAGCCGTAACCGCCGAAATTTCCGTCATGGGCGGAAAGCCAGTAATGGTGCGGATTGACGCCAAACATTTGTTTCCCGGCAGTAATGCCGCCAAGCGGAAAACGGCCTTGGATTAGCCCCCTTACACGTTATCCCAAGATTTCATAATGATTATTACCCGATACGACACACATCCCATTCCGTATGGCGTTGGTGACCAGGTTATCCAGTTGGTCACCGACAACGTTACTGAGCTGAGCTTGAATTCGGTGCCGCCAAGCAATCTCATGTACGAGGTTTTTCGTTGGGCTCTGCCTACAGAGGTGGGCGTATATCTGAGTCGAATCTCAGAAGAGCCAGGCAAACCCGTAGAGCTTTTAGTGGCATTTGATGAGGTAGAGACAGAGGTTGTGACCGGTTTTGTTCTGTACTTGCCTGTGGCTACTCATCCCGAGGCTTGCGGAGTCAATTACATGTGTGTGAGGCAGTCTCATCGATGCCGTGGTATAGGTCGTGAATTGATGAGAGCGCTGATCGAGTTGTACCCCCACACTGAGCTGACGTGCACGATCAAAAAAGTGCCATTTTACGAGTCAGCAGGCATGCAAGTTATTGATTCACACAACACCCAGATTGTGATGAATACACGGTCTGAGAGTACGAAAGGGATGATGCAGATACTCAACGTTCAGCCAATTTACGATTCTCCAGAAGCTGGAGCAATCTACGACCGCCTTGTGCAGAAGTGGGGTCTCAAGGAGATGCGCAAAGCAGAGAAGCAACTCGCGCGTCATACCGATCAACTCGAACGACAAGCTCGGGAGTACGTTGAAAGTCGCCTGAAGGACCGTCAGGCGACCGTCTGACGGCAGGTTCATATATAGGAATTTCAATAATTCCTATACAAGGCAATCCGCCGAAAAAGGTACCCTCGGCGTGATGCCAACGTGGCGTCGATTCTGGGGGAACGCGTTTTTCACGCCACATCGGCGTCTAAAAACGCGTCCATTGCGACGTTTTGCCATGTCAGGCGCACCTTGGGGAGCCCGCAGAATTCGGGAAAAATCGTACGTTAAGAACTGCCGACAGGAGGCATGCCTTCGCGCAACCTGGACTGTGTCCGATTGAAGCACACCTCAACCCGGCGTCAGGCTACTCACTGGCACCGCGTCAGACTAGGGCCGTTTTCTGCATTTTCTGACGCCGAGGCGTCTATCTTTATGGTTTCAACTGACAGGTAGAATGCTTAGCGTACGATTTTGTCCGTTTTCTCTATTCCCCCCTGATGGCGTCATTCAGGTACCGAAAGAACACTAAAAGTGACACACCCGGAAATCCGTTTTCTGAACCGCCGCATTCGGGGGAGATCACAAGCCAAAACAGAGGCAGAAACCATCGCCATCTTCCACGCCAGTACCAAGCCGATAGCACGTAGCGCCGGACGTTCGTACGTTGCTGCTGCCTATCGGTCTGGTACTAAGCTGGTTGATATCCGCACCAGTCTTGTCCATGACTACACACGGCGCGGTGGTGTTTTTTCCACAGAGATCATGTTTCCGGACGGCACCAGCACCGAGCGTAATGCTCTGTGGAACGCCGCCGAATCCGCAGAAAAGCGCAAGGATGGCCGGACTGGTCGAGAGTGGATCATCGCGCTACCCGCCGAACTGGATGACGGAGCGCGCCAAAAACTGGTATCTGCGTTTGGCATCAAGCTGGCCAACCTGTTGCCTTTCCAGATGATATGGCAATAGGTTTTTGCATCAGTTGCGTGACGCTATCCAGTCTCAAAGAACGCGTTTATAGGCTGGCCGGAAATTTCGGCGGTTTGGGCGTACAACCCCCCCTGTAAGGAGAAGGCACGATGAAAAGTCTGCCACCAAAGCAGTCAAGGGCTCGATCAGTTGTCTTCGCGGAAGGCGCGCAGTGGATACGCGCAGACTTTCATCTGCACACACGAGCTGATCGCGAATTCAAGTACACGGGCGATGACAACTTCTATCACAGCAACTACGTGGATGCGCTTGAGAAAGCTAGCATACGGCTGGGCGTCATCACTAATCACAACAAGTTCGACCTTGATGAGTTCAAAGCGCTGCGAAAAACGGCTCAGAATAAGGGCATTGCCCTGCTGCCGGGCGTCGAGTTGTCGGTCAACGATGGGGCCAATGGCATCCACACTCTTGTTGTATTCTCAGACGAATGGATTGATGAGCACGACCACATTAACCCCTTCCTGACAAGCGCATTCGAAGGTAAAACGCCGGCGCAGTACGAGCAGGAGAACGGCCGTTCCTCCTGGTCTCTTTTGGAGACGATCAAGAAACTGGAAAGCTATCACCGCGACTTCTTTTTAGTCTTCGCCCACGTCGAAGCACCGAGTGGCTTGTGGGCGGAGCTGGATGGCGGCCGACTCACTGATTTGGGGCAAAATGAATTCTTCCGGCGCAGAACGCTGGCATTTCAGAAGGTTCGCACTCACGACGGGGCGGGCAAAGACAAACCTTGCCGCACTAAGATTCAAAGCTGGCTGCAAAGCTGGTACCCCGCGGAACTCGAAGGCAGCGACCCCAAGGGTATAGATGAAATTGGTCGGGGCAAAACCAGCTACTTAAAGCTAGGCGAGCTGTCCTTCGGGGCGGTGAAGTTTGCCTTGGGTGATCCCGCTGCGCGGGTGGCTATGGAACCGCAGAAACATAAGGCCTCGCACATTCGAAGCATCCACTTTGATGGTGGCATTCTCGACGGGCAGACGCTGCACTTCTCCTCCGAGCTCAATGCGCTCATCGGCATCCGGGGCAGCGGCAAGTCCTCTCTCTTGGAGGCTGTGCGCTATGCTCTTGATATTCCGCGAGGCGAGAAGGTACAGGACACCAAGTACAAAGATGAGTTGATCCGCCACACCTTGGGCAGCGGCGGCAAGGTGACGCTAACGGCTTGCGATATTTACGGGCAAGAGTTCACCATCTCCCGCATCTTCCGCGAAGCACCTAACGTTTATCTGGGCGGCACCTTGCAACCCGGCGTTTCGATTCGAGAAACCGTGCTGCGCAGCCCGATCTATTTCGGGCAAAAAGATCTCTCAAGTACCGGCGAAGGCTTCGAGACCGATCTGGTGGAGAAACTGGTTGGCGAAAAGCTCCGTGTGCTGCGCGAAGCAATCGAAACTCAGCGCCAGCGCGTGTGCGAAGCTGCGCAACGCTGGCTCAAGCTCAGCAACATTGCCGAAACTAAACGTGACTTCAACGCTCAGCTTACCGATGCGAACTTCCGTCTGAAGAAGTTCGAAGAGTACGGTGTCGCCGACAAGCTCCAAAAGCGTCTGGGATTCCAGCAGGACGCAACTGCGCTCGCGCGCATGGCGGAGCGTGCAGACGACTTCATCCTCGCCTTGGGCAGCCTCATCGCCGAGCATGAGGACGAACTGCGCAACGCGACGAGCTACGTTTCCAAGCAGAATCCAGACTTCTTCGTGGCTTACAACGCCGAATTTTCCAACCTCGTTGCCGGGGTCGATCAGCTCAAGCAGATCGAGCAGGACATGCGCGCTGTTGCGGCTCGTCTCGGGACCAAGCAGTACGAGTTTGAAGGGGCTAGTAAGAGTCTTCAGGAGGAGTTTGCGCAAGTCGAGCGGCAACTGGCTCAAGAACTCAAGCAAACCGGTATGACAGCCATCCAGCCGGACGATTTTCTGGCCCAGCAACAGCGCAAAACCAAGGCGGAGCAAATGCTGGATGCTTTAGCCAAGCAGGAATCACAGCAGACCACCATTCGCGATGGGTTATTTGCCGAAATCGACAAGCTCAATGAACTTTGGCTGAGGGAATTTACCACCATCAAGACGGAGCTGGATCGCGTGAACGCTGTCAACACTGCCTTGCAGATCGAAGCTGACTTCAAAGGTGACAAAGAAGCCGCTATTAGCTTCATGCAGCAGCTTTTTAAGGGTAGTAACATCCGCGAAACCACCCTGCGAGCGGTTATGGAGGACTATGCCGATTTCGGTGGGCTGCTGCGTTCACTGCCTAGGGCTTTAGTCAAGGCTGGAAGCGCGCCTGAAGTCTTTGAGAAGACTTTTATGCAGTACCTGATCGAGTTTAGCGCATGGCAGGTGCCAAACCGCTTCGTGATCCGTTATCGCGGCAAGGAGCTGAGGCACCACTCGCTCGGACAGCGCGCTTCGGCCCTGCTGTTATATGTACTCAGCCAACGACAGAACGATGTCATCATTATAGACCAGCCGGAAGACGATTTGGACAACCAGACCATCTATGACGATGTGATCAAACTGCTGCGCGAGATGAAACCTCACGCCCAGTTCATCTTCGCTACCCACAATGCCAACTTCCCAGTGCTGGGTGACGCAGAGCAGGTGCACGCCTTTCAGTACCAAGACGAGAAGGTCGCCACACAAAGCGGTAGCATCGATGCCCATCCGGTGCAGGAGGCCATCATCAACATTATGGAAGGAGGCCAGGAAGCCTTCAACCGCCGTAAAGAGGTTTACAATTTATGGAAACTACAGAGCTGATCGACGTCATCAGTCGAGGCGAGGACAGCCGCCAGCAATTCAAAGCTGACATGACCAATGCCGATGCGTTGGCCGCCGAGATCGTTGCTTTTAGCAACACCGCTGGCGGGCGCATCCTCATCGGCGTGAATGACGATGGATCGGTGCGCGGGCTGTCCGGTGCCGACTTGGCTCGCCTCAACCAACTTGTCTCCAATGCGGCTTCTCAAAACGTCCGTCCAGCTGTAAATCCGTTTACAGACAACGTGCCGCACCCAAATGGCACAGTAATGGTCGTCTCTATTCCTGAAGGCATCAGCAAGCCATACATGGATAAAAACGGCACTATTTGGGTGAAGAATGGCTCAGACAAGCGCCGTGCCACCTCACGCGAGGAACTTCAGCGCCTATTTCAGCAAGCGGGCCTGGTACATGCCGATGAAACACCTGTGGCGGGCTTGGGCCCGGGGGAGGTGGACTTGCCCTATTTCGAAGCATTTTTTGAGCAGCAATTCGGCGAGCAGCTGGCGTTACACAACCAGCCGCTACCTCAGTTGCTGACCAACATGAATCTGATGAACCAAGGACACCTCAATGTGGCCGGCAGCCTGCTGTTTGCCAAGGTGCCGCACTACGCGCTGCCAGCCTTCATCATCAAGGCAGTGGCCTTTGTAGGCAACGAGATTGAGGACGAGCGCTACATCGACAGCCGCGACATAACCGGCAAGCTGGCTGACGTGTTCCAGCAGGCTCTGGGTTTTATCATCGCCAATACCCGCGCCGTGCAGGGTGCCCAAGGCTTCAACTCTCCGGGTCAGGCCGAGATACCGCGCATCGTCTGGGAAGAATTGGTTGCCAACGCGCTTGTACATCGCGACTACTTCATCAGCGCCCCGGTGCGCGTGCTGGTCTTTATGGATCGAGTCGAGATCATCAGTCCTGGCCACCTACCCAACAACCTGACCATTGAAAACATCAAAGCAGGTAACTCCAATATGCGCAATCCCATCCTGGCTTCCTTCGCCGCCAAGCTCTTGCCTTACCGTGGTCTGGGTAGCGGCCTGCTGCGCGCACTGAGGGCCTGGCCGCAAATTGAACTCGTCGATGATCGTGCCGGGAATCTGTTCAAAGCCATTGTAGTACGCCCCGGTGTGTTGTAGATAGATACGCTGGAGCCCTCGGAAATTTTGTCGCTTAAGATCCAGCCCGAGCACCAGCGCGTCTGAGTCGATGGGCTTACGGCCCAACGAGGCCCTCACGTGCGTCTTTCATCAGGGTCCGAGCGATCAGCTCAAGATGACCGTTTGTAGTACCGCAGTCCTTCACCTTCTTTCCGTCGATCCGGCACATGCAGCGGAGTCAAACAGAAACTATTGGGCTTGTGCTCAATGGGGATGCCCTTGTAGTACGATTTTTTCCGAATTCTGCAGCTCTCCTTTTTGAGTGGTCGAGGTTTGTAAGTGGGCGGTGCAGAGGCCACGTCAGCAGGATGGCTTCTCATCGTGGTGAATGACGGCGGTGATGGCCAATCCGCCTGGCCCTTCTCTCATCGAAACGCTTACGCAAGAAGCGTCGGGAAACCTGTCGTTCTGATTCTTCGGAACCCCACAAGCATTTAAGACCACGTATTAAGATCCAATTTATTAACTCAGCCATCAACTCATCCGAGGTAGCTCAAACAGCTATGTATCCCCTGAAATCTATTCAAAACAGCATTACAACTCCCCTAATGAGTGGCATTAAGCCATTAGAGGCGGAGGGCTCTCAGTCACAGCATTCCCATCCTGACAGGATTTTACCTTCCCTATTGAGCCAAAGTGCTCAGCTAGCTCTAGATCGCCTATCAGCTCAGCCTAATGCTGATTACCAACGCGTTGCATCACTGGTACGCAACGCTCTGCAGGACGGTAAATTCCAACTTCAATCCAGTAACGACACGCAAGTTATCTATAAAACGTCAGTCTCTTCGCCAGCTATCGCCGCCACCATAGGGGCCGCCCACTTAATTGATAACGAGCTGACGGTTCAGGCCCGCCTAAATGATCAATTTGAGTACGACATCGTAAGCGCCCATTTGCGTGGCCCTTCGCAAGACATATCCATCGATGTATTCAGCCCTCCCCCGGCGAATGATCTAGCGTCCTCTGGCTTGAGCGAACGTACGCATCTAGGTATGAATCGGGCCTTATTACGCTACGCGGTGCCCCCTAGGGAAACCGAAGACCAATGTGTTATGGTTATCGACAAAGTGCCGCCACCCAAACACGGACAAATGTCTTTCTTCCGTGCCACTAATGACTTGAGCAAACTGCCTTCGGGAATGGAGACGGACGGATTGTCCGATCTGAAATTGGCTGGTTGTGAACGCATTTCTTCCGTCGAGCAGGTGAAGAATATTCGCGCCGCCCTTGGGGGCGGGCCTCTAACCGTATTAGATCTGCGCGAAGAATCTCATGCGATTGTCAACGGTTTGCCTGTCACCTTACGTGGCCCGATGGATTGGGCCAACGCTGGTTTATCCCAAGTTGACGGAGCTGCACGTGAAAGTGCCATGATTACAGAACTGAAGCGAGCCAAGTCTGTAACGTTGGTCGATGCCAATTATGTGAAAGGTAAAAAAAGTAATCCTCAGACGACAGAACTGAAAGATTTGAATGTTCAGAGCGAACGAGAAGTCGTTACAGCGGCCGGCGCGACTTACCGCCGCGTGGCCATTACCGACCATAATAGGCCGAGCCCGGAAGCGACTGACGAGCTAGTAAACATCATGCGCCACTGCCTTCAGGCAAATGAGTCGGTAGTTGTGCACTGTAACGGCGGTCGCGGTCGTACCACCACGGCCATGACAATGGTAGACATGCTTAAGAACGCTCGTAACCATTCAGCAGAAACTCTCATCAGGCGTATGGCCAAGCTCAGCTATGACTACAACATGACGGATCTAGGCAGCATTTCTGCACTCAAGCGGCCATTCCTGGAAGACAGACTAAAATTTCTGCATGCCTTTCATGACTATGCCCGCAACAACCCAAGCGGATTACCTCTTAACTGGACACAGTGGCGCGCAAAAATAGCGTCAGAATAATGAACAGGGCAGCCTGCGGCTGCAAATCGCCCGTTCATGCATAGGAATTTCAAAATGCCTATGCATCAAGCTGACGCTTGGAAGCGGTCCTTCAGGCGACTTTCAACGTACTCCCGAGCTTGTCGTTCGAGTTGATCGGTATGACGCGCGAGTTGCTTCTCTGCTTTGCGCATCTCCTTGAGACCCCACTTCTGCACAAGGCGGTCGTAGATTGCTCCAGCTTCTGGAGAATCGTAAATTGGCTGAACGTTGAGTATCTGCATCATCCCTTTCGTACTCTCAGACCGTGTATTCATCACAATCTGGGAGTTGTGTGAATCAATAACTTGCATGCCTGCTGACTCGTAAAATGGCACTTTTTTGATCGTGCACGTCAGCTCAGTGTGGGGGTACAACCCGCTTCACATCAACGACGGCAGTGCACATTGATCCTTTTATCCGCTCATGATCCTCGCCCTAACGCCTTACAAGGTGATCAGTCATGACCTCTGGTGTTTACGCGCCCGTTGGTTCTGCCTGTTCAGGCTTGAACGTGTCGCCGTAATGCAGGACGGCCCAGGCCATCCTCGCATTCTTGGCGGCAATCGCCACGGCCGCACGCCAGTAACCCCGTCGCTCCATGAGGTTGCGGATCCAGCGACTGAGAGGATCTTGCTTATTGCCCAGGTTGGCCATGACAGATCGAGCTCCAAGCACCAGTAGACTGCGTAAATAGGCATCCCCGGCTTTGGTGATACTTCCCAGGCGCTGCTTGCCGCCGCTACTGTACTGGCTTGGCGTCAGACCGAGCCAGGCAGCCACTTGGCGACCGTTTCTGAAGTCGTGCCCATCTCCAATACTGGCCACTAAAGCACTTGCTGTGGTCGAGCCAACCCCACGCAATTGCAGCAGCCTACGGCTGCGGTCGTCTTCGCGAGCGATCTGATTGGGGAGCCAGCAGAATTCGGACAAAATCGTACGTTATGCCATCGTTTGCGGTTAGATTTTTAGCAAGATCACAATACTTTTCAGAGACTTATGGTTTTTAGGCTTGTCCGTTTGAAGTACACCTCAGCCCGGCGTCAGGCTGCTCACTGGCACCGCGTCAGACGCCGAGGCGTCTATCTCTATGCTCTTAACCTGACAGGTCGAATGCTTAACGTACGATTTTGTCCGTTTTCTCTATCGACCCCATTGGGTGCTGCGCAATACCTCTGTCGGAGAAGTCTGGGGCATCGGTCGAAAGATGAAAGCGCATCTGGAGGGCATGCGGATCCTGTCGGCCAAGGACCTCGCTATGGCTGATCCCTGGATGCTGCGCAAAACGTTTAGCGTTGTGATCGAGAAAACTGCACGGGAGCTTGCAGGCACCGCGTGCCTGGAGCTGGACGAAGTCGAGCCGCCACGACAAGAGATTTGTTGCAGCAGAATGTTCGGCAAGCGGCTGACCGAGCTGGGCCCGATCAAAGAGGCGGTGGCCACCTACATGATGCGTGCCTCTGAGAAGCTGCGAGCTCAGGGATCCGTGTGCAAAAAGATCAGGGTGAGCATCCGCACCGGCCAGTTCAATCCTGACGAGGCCAAGTATGCAAACGGCGCACTGGTCCAGTTGCCCTACCCCACCAACGATGTGAGGGTGATGACCCAATACGCGACGGAGGCGGTCTCTCGGATTTTTCGCCCAGGCTTCAGGTACAGCAAAGCAGAAGTGCTGCTGATGGATATCTGCCAGCCAGGCGAATTTACTGATGACCTGTTCGCGGTCAATCAACCGTTGAGTTCAGATCGGCTGATGGCCGCTTTGGACTCAATCAACGGCAAGTGGGGACGTGGGACGCTGCGTACAGGATCAGTGCCGGTCGTTCCAGATTGGGGCATGCGCCGTGAGCAGATGAGTCAGAGCTACACGACGCGGCTTGATCAGCTGTGGGTAGTAAAGGCCAAGTGATCAAGCGCAATTTGGTAAGCTCTTGTAGTAAGGGCCGGGGAACGATGGAACCGCAACGCACTTAAGACGCGGTTAGAAGTCGCTAATTCTCTCAGGTGGGGGGGATTGGGATTAGCGAACTTTGATTTTCTGAACGAGTTATCGTACCAGCCAGGCTGCACGCGGGTTTACGGACTGGCACTGGGCTGTAAGTGCACTTTCTGTTCCGTTGCACCCCAAACCCCATTCCTACTGACTGCCGTAGCAGTGCCAGGCCATGGCATTATGATGCTTTGATGGTATCCACCTTTAAGGACGATTGATGGCTATTAATTTTGAGCCCAAGATTGGGCAGGTGCTGGAATGCAACTACGGGGATTATCAGTACGATGAGGCAGGAGAAATCCTATTCAGAAGCTATGACTTTCGCCTCAAGCCCGAAATGATAAAGAACCGACTGGTGGTCGTGCTGAACGCACGGATTGACTCCAGTGCTTGCATAGTCGTGCCGCTATCCACCACAAAGGATTTCGGAAAGCTAGGCAGAGGGCTACACGTCGAGCTGGACAGCGATTTGATAGACGAACTCCCCTATTTCAAGCAGAAAATCAGATGGGCCAAGGCGGATCTTGTGGAGCAGGTCAGCAAGCAACGCCTCTTCAAGCCTAGGGCGATGCGCGGGCATCTTGAACAGGTGCTGTCGCGGGAGGTCGTGACGCTTATTCAAATAGCGGTCATAAAGTCCGTAAACGCTGGGGCATTGCTCAAATAAGTTGACATGCGTGTCACCCAATAATAGAATTTGCGACGTAGCCCTTGAGGCACTTGAGTTTTATCCCCCTAGAGGGACCTGCAAAGCCCGGCCAATGGTCGGGCTTTTGCCTTTCTGATACACGCGTTTCTTTCGCATGCCCCATGCAGGGTATCAGCCCGTGATTTCTCTTAGCCTTCCAGGCGGCTAAGCATAGCGACTAATAGGTCAGGCTCGTTCGCCTCTGCAAGGTGCAGCATACGGACGCAGTCGCGCTAGCCAGCCGAAAACAAAGGAAAGTCGTATGCTCCTTCTGACTCGCCGCGAAGGTGAAAATATTATGATTGGCGATGCAATTCAGTTCCAAGTCCTAAGCGTTTCAGAGGGGGCTGTGCGTATCCAGATTGAAGCTCCGGATTTCGTCGAGGTCCGCGAAGTGAGCGACCGCAAGCACGGCCCTGCCATCACTCATAAGCGGCGGCGCTCGTTGGTCACAAGGTCGAAATCAAGGTAGCCTCTGCTCAAGGCCCTCTCGTATATAGGAGAGCCTACAGAATACGGAAAAAATCGTACGGTAAGCAATGTCGGCAGGAGGCAGGCCCTCGTGCCGCTGGGCTGAGAGTTGGGCAAACCAGCATCAAGAGTCCCCAGTACCTATTTCGTAAGCATCTCTCGGGTTTCCTTATTGTTCTCGACGACCACCTGCTTAGCAATAACTCCCCCTTGCAGCGATAGGCCGTATTGCGTAGGCACTTGCCAAGTCACTTTCGAGCTGAGGTAATATTTGCCAGGTGGAACGTCGGAGAATTTGAAATATCCCGTTCCATCAGCTTGCGTCACCTTCATGCCCTTCTCGGCTCGAGCATCCGGAGCACCTAAGGATTTTCCACCAATATAGCTTTCTGCGTACCACTGGTTTGTATAGCTGGTCACTGGAAGAATGTAGACATCACTCCCTGCTCCATACTTTACATCACCGCCCACAGTCCGCATGAATACTTGACCGGTCAGAGTACCCGTGCCGCTGGCAGCCAATTGGTCATATTCTGCCACAGGGAATGGAACTCTCGGAACGATCTGCTGCTGGGGTGCTGCACACGCTCCAAGTGTTGAAGCTATGAATACAGCCAGCCCGATTTGCTTGAATTTCATGGTATCCCTCCCGATTTTTTTCGCGACTGTAGCCAGGCGTATGTCGAGGCTTATCCAACCATTGCTTCCCTATACGTTTTTCGGTTTCGGGTCGACCTGCCGGGCCTTTCCAAGGACATATACGGATCCGACGCGCTCACGCTGTGTGATAGCTAACAACTTCCACCCTTCCTGCTGGATTAGCTGATTTGCTTCTTCAACGCCCAGTGCTTCCACCAGTTGAAACGCTTCATGCAACTGCATTAATAATCCCCCATATACTCACTGGCGTTTTTCGGCGCGTCCTCACCCAAGTATCCGATTTTAACCTTAGCTTGGTTCTGTGCCCACACACGTTTTACCTGGCTGACGCTGACCCCCGCCAGCCGAGCAGTCTCTGCAATGCTACACCCGCCGCCTTTAAGGGCAATGACCTGTTCGTGCACTTTAGCATTCGGCTTGCGTCCTCTATATAGACCAGCGCTCTTGGCCAAGTCGATGCCTTGCCGCTGTCGCTCTCGCCGTTCCTCGAAGTCGTCACGCGCTATTTGCAGTGCCACACGCAACAGCATGTCTTGTACGCCTTGCAAAACCACCTTGGCGACGCCACCGGATGCCTCGGCCAATTCAGATAAATCGACGATGCCAGGCACCGCCAAGCGTGCGCCCTTAGCCTTGATCGCGTCCACAAGCCTTTCTGCTTCGACTAAGGGAAGACGGCTGATTCGGTCGATCTTCTCAGCGATGACGACTTCACCTGGTTGCAGGTCCTCGATCATGCGCAACAGCTCGGGACGGTCGGATCGAGCGCCCGAGGCTTTTTCGCGATAGACCGCAGCCACGTAGTAGCCCGATGCTCGCGCATTGCCAATGATCGCTTCTTGGCGCAGCAAGTCCTGGTCTTCTGTACTGACACGCAGGTACACCCGCGCAACGTTAAGAGTCGTCATGGCGTAGCCTATTTACGTATACCCAAATAAGCCGAGCTTATCAGCTATGGCTCAATTGACCTAAATGCAACCCTAAAGAGCTATGCTGGAAAGAACCACCTTTTTGAACCATACCGAGCGGCAGTGGCAGAGTTTAGGTTGTGTCCTGACCCCCTCCTAAAAGCCTTCAACGTATCCGCATTCCTAGCATACAAATGAAATACGAGTGAAATACAAATTTTTACTATGTACATACAGTGTAAACCATTGGGTGTCATACGTTGTATTTCTTATGAAATACTAGGTATTGACAATTTTGTATTCTCGCGTACATACTATGAAATACCGGGTACATACAATGCGTGAGGTAGATCCATGGTCATTCTATTTGCGTCTGACAAAGGCGGTGTAGGCAAAAGCACTACAGCGGCCAATATGGCCGTAATGATGTCCAGCAAGGGAAAAAGCGTAATCATTCTTAAAACAGATCAAAACCCTGACTTAATGACCTGGGCAGAAATCCGTAGTACAGCAGGTCTTTCCATCATCCCCGTTCATGAAGCGTACAGGGATGTGAGCAGTGAGATTTTACGGCTTAAGCCTATGTGCGACGTCCTGCTTGTCGATTGCCCAGGGCATGACAGCGCTGAATTTCGTAGTGCGTTAACGGTAGTCGACACCCTAATCACATTGATTAAACCGTCATCAATGTTTGAAAAAGGCACTCTGACTAATCTCACTGAGACTGTACGCACAGCGCAGTACAAGCATGGAAATGCGGCTCTGAAAGCCTACGTTTTAATGACGCGCATCAAGCCAAACAAGGTCCCGGATGCCATCGCTTTAGATGAGGAACTACGTAGTGACAGCGTGTGGATACAGCCGTTGAAAGCTCGACTGTCTGAGCTGGATATTTACGAGAATGCCGTAAATGTCGGCGCAGGTGTGCACGAGGTAGAACGTGCTAGCAGCTTGCCAAAAGCCAAAGCGCAGCTTGAGCTAGTGGCACAAGAGATAGGGTTGCTGTAATACATTTTTGAAATACAGTGTATGTACGCTGTATGCGGAGATTTCCTTATGAAGCTTAAAAAACCGTCTTTCCAGATACCTATCGTTGATGGGTCTGAAATTTCAGCTCCCCAAGCAAGTACTGCTCGTTTCATCGCGTCAGGGGATCGCCGTCCAGACTCAGGAAGGCCGATACCGGCAACCTTTCGCTTGCCTCAAACAGTGATTGATGCTCTTGAAGAGGAAGCGGGACGAACCGGTCAGAACAAAACGACAATTCTGAAAGCGGCAGTCATGGCGTACAGTTTTCTTGAAGAAAACGAGAAGAACAAGTGGTTGTTGGATTCTATGAAAATGTCGTCAGGGAGGCAGAGAAATTAAAGTCAGCTCAAAAAGATGCCGGGGTATGGCGGTAACCATCCCCGGCGCGAACAAAAACTCCTTGGAGGGAAGATTATGTCCGAAAGAGATTATAACACAGTCCGTAACCTACACATAAGCCAGCTTTCAGACCCTAAATATCTGCACTTGCTGCGAGAGTTTGCTGGTCACATGGCCCCTCCATGCGTGGCAGAGGCCCTAATGAAGTGGCTTAATCGCCTTTGAGTAATGAAATTAGAACTGCCGTAACTCGAACGTTACGGCAGCATCGTAAATTTAAGCCCGCTTGAAAACTTCATTTCAGCGCGATCCGTAACGTTACATTCCAGCAGCATTCAGTAGTGGATTACTTGATGAGCCATTGCCGCCGTTGGTTTTATAAGCATCAATCATCGTTCCCTTTTTTGACCACTCAAAAACTGTTGCTTCAGCTGTATTTTTTCCTACAAAGGGGACTGCTGGGATGTGATTATAGTCGTAGCGCCATATCTCTTTTCCGCTCAATTCGCTCTTTGAGCTGGGGTAACCTATCTCTCTAACGACCTGGTCTTGGTTAGCATGAGTCGCTTTGAGCTGCTGAACTTTTTCAGGAGATACATATGTACCAGTCTCATAATCCAGCGGGGAACGACCGTTAGCGCATCCTCCCAACCCTGACAGGGAAAGTGCTGCTGCGGCTACTAAAATTGCTTTTCTCATGTCCATATTCCTGAATTAGTCAAACGTTGTCGCGTCTATTTAATTTTTGCATACGCATCGCTAAGGGTGCAACAAAACGCTTTATTGAAAGCTCTAGGGAGACGCTGATTTATTCTAAAACCCAGCTGTTGCCCCCAGATAAATCAAGGCCTCCAGAGCGTTGCAGGGACGAAAAATCGAATAAATCAGCGCCTCCCTAGATATTTTTTTCAACTAAAGAAATTAATATATTGCTGACCAACATATTTTCGTTGTATTGAATGTCCAGAATCGCCTCTGGGTGCAAGGATGAATCGAGCTGATATACATCCCACCCGTACAGCTCTGTTGGAAATAGATCCATTTGCGACTTGGTAAACATTGGAGCTCCAAGCAGTAAGCGAGCATCTCTTTTATTTCTTATCTTATCTAAGGGATGTGGCAAAATCCCCATGAATTCAGGGTAAGCTTTATTGAGAGCTCTAGCAAATGAAAAAGTAATCATTTCAAGACAAAGGGTTTCTTCCCAAAAGACCAGTTCGACACCTGGAGCTATTTCCAGTTCGAGTGTTTCTTCGCTTTCGTACAGATGAGATAGTTTAGTATCAGTAATTAAACCTTCCTGCATAAGGGCTTTGTGTGACATGCCCATGTTTTTTATTAAGGATATAATATTATTATTTTGCATGTTTATATCTATCAATTGATGTCTGCATAAAGCGGGTTACTCCAGCCCCAAAAGCCCTTTTTACCAGAAAATCCGAGACGTTGCCTATCACCGCCCACGTTCGGGTTGGGTCGATTCTTTGGCAACGCCAATCAGCCGCTCTAGCTGGCTAGGATCATTGATCGTGCGAACGAGGTCTATCAATTCCGAGCGTAAATCAAGCACAGCCTGGAGCTTTACATCGATTTTGACGGGTAGGAGGTCCATAGGCGAAATCTCAAAGAATTCAGCCATCTTGATAAGCTGCTCGCCATCAGGGGCTGTTTCTGCGCGTTCGTATCGACCGATAGAGGCAACCTCGCACTCAATGGCTTCTGCCAACGCTGATTGAGTAAGGCCTCTACTCTTGCGGTGTGCCTTTATGCGAGATCCGATTATTTTGCGGATTGAGCTCATCATGGCGCCCAAAATCCGTTTATTTTCAACACTTTATTTTATTTTTAAAGAGTATTTTTGTATTTTCTACAAAAATGACTTGTTGTAGGTGTTGTCGGACGCTAAAATCGCGACGTAGCTATGTGTTGTGGCAATTTTAAATACTGTATGTATAATCAGTCCTCTGATATGGATCAACGGGGGCGGCCAAGATTTAGAATCAGGCCTTAAGAAAAAGAACAGACGGCGCGTTTGTGGCGGAGCGTGCCCAGAGCAGGAGTAAAAGGATGTCAAATTGGTATCTTATCAACCACAATCCAAAAGCAGTTCAGGGAATCATTTTTCGCATTCGCGCTCTAGGCGCAGAAGATGTGTATTCCCCAGCTAATCTAAAAATTACTAAAAGGTTAGACTGCAATGGGGTCCGAACCTCAGAAACGCAGTTGTTTCCCGGTTATCTGTTTGTAAAGTTGAACCCTGAGGTTTTACACACGTCCATCGTTTTGCAGGTTTCAGGAGTTGGGGTCCGGGGAGCAATGGAACAGGGAAGTCAGTTAAGCTGCCTGGGTCACCAGCAATGGTCAGTGCATCGTTGGGGATTTGGATCCGCAGCAATGTTTGAATTTGCGTCCACTGCTGCACGGACAGGGGGCGTTGCGTCCAATTTTCGGTCCTTCTCTGCGTAGTGGTACATCGGGTGGTCTCAGTGCCAGCGACCATCGATGAGGCTCGAAGAAGCGATAGATGATCGTCAGACTGGCGATCATCATCTCAATCACTTCTTCACGCTTTTCGTTAGTAACCGACGGTGGTCGCAGCGCTGGATCGGGGTCATTCTCATAGGCCAAGAGCATGATGGGGAGCATCGGCCCGCTATGTTCGTCGCTGTCGATCAGGTCACGCCAACTTCCAGGTCGGGCCTGAACTCCGCGCATAAAGCCCAGAGCCCAATCGTTGCCGTAAGTAATGCCATCGTCATCCTCCAACAGCACTGGCAAATACACGTCAGGCTCCTCCAGCGTGTGAAGCAATACCGATGCAATCGTATTCCAGTGGCGCATGATGAGCCCCATCATGTCGGTAGCCTGAGCATTGCTCTCAAAACTAAAATTCTCGCCCAAGATTTGTGGTAGGTACTCGCTGGGAGGCACCATCTCCGGACCACAGATCAGTGCCGCAAAATAGCCGTCGAGCATTTCAATGTTCATGGCCGGTGAGCCGATGGCATCAAGAAAATCAGTCAGCCTATCGAGTTCGGCATCGGTCAGCGCTTGTTGAAAAGGTGGATGGCTCATGGGGTGTTTGTTCCAATAAAGTTGAGTAATTCAGGTTTCTGAGGCTTTCCCAAGTGGCCGCAGTTCTCCGCGTGCGACGGCATCCGGTACGGAGAATGAGTAGCGCCCGAGCATGTTGATATGCTCATGACCAAACGGCGAAAGCCGCGCCTCGTCTTCGGGTCGCACCGGATAGCCTTCGCGGCGTAGCTGTGTGAGTATCGCGTCCATGTACAAGGTGTTCCACAAAACGATCATGTTCACGACTAGTCCGAGCGCACTCAACTGATCCTCCTGTCCCTCGCGGTAGCGCTGGAACAGTTCTCCGCGCTTGCCGTGGAAGACCTCGCGGGCCAGGCTATGGCGACCCTCGCCGAGATTGAGTTGCTGCAGCGTTCCGCGTCTGCGCGACTCGTCGTCAATGAAGTTCAGTGTGTGAATAGTCTTGTCGATGCGACCAATTTCAGCAATGGCCTGGGCCAGTCGTGTCGGTCGCTCATCGACCTGCAGGGTGCGCATGATTCCCATCGCGGGCACCAGGCCAAGTTTGAGTGAACCAATCAAACGCAGTACGTCGTCCCAATGTGGTGTGATGCGATCAAGGTTGACGCACTGTTTTGCCAGAGCGTTGAGTTCGCCGTAGTCGGCTTGTGCATCGACTCGCCAGAACCGAGTGCCACCGATGTCTGCCAAGCGTGGGCTAAACCTATACCCCAGAAGCCGGAACAAGCCGAACACTACATCGCTATAAGCGCCATTGTCGGTCATGATCTGCGTGGGCTGCAATTCGGTCTGCTGCTCTAGTACGACCGCCAGTAACACCAGGCTGTCGCGCAAGGTGCCGGGGACGGTAATCGCGTTTAGCCCCGAGCATTGATCGGACAGCAGGTTATACCAAGTCACGCCGCGTCCACGATTGAAGTATTTTGGGTTTGGTCCGGCATGGACGGTGCGTACAGGCACCACAAAGCGCATGCCGTCAGCCGAAGCTACATCGCCGCCTCCCCAAGTGCGGGCCAGTGCGATGCGGTTTTGTGCGGCTACCAGCACGGCATTGCAGGCAGTCAGCGTGTCATCCCGCACGTAGTTTTGATCAACCCACAGCAGTCTGTCCCGCCGCAGTGCTGGTGTGTCCTGGCGTGCAAACGGTTCGGGGCCAGTGTTGCAGGCTTCGGCCAGGAGCACCGCGCACAGACTGGTGTTTAGATCGGCGGCCCGTGCTGTGCGTTCAGTTAGATGCGAGAACGCCTCCATGCAGTCGGTGCGGGTTGTTATCTCCAGTAGGATTTCCGGCAGATCGACGCGGGGCATGCGTATCTTGATCTCATGACGCAAAGCGATCAGCGATGCCGGTTCCGCCAATGCTTCCAGCGGGCTGAGTACCAATTCTGTCTTGTCGCCGACTGTCTCAAAGCGAACTGCGTCGTTGTCGGGCAGGCGTGCAGCGACGCGCCGATAGGTTTCATCCAGTTCCTGTGTCAACGCGGCCAAGGTGGCCTGCGGTTGCACGCTCAACTCCAGTGAGCGGCAAATGACAGGCCGCGCAGCCTCCCACTCGGTCCCTTCTAACAGGCCCGCGCGCGGGTCGGCATATCGCCAGCTTGAATTGACAAATACGTCGCGCCGACGAATCGCCACACGCAACTTGGCGAGGGCACAGAAGGCAAAGGCTCTGGAATTGACCTTTCCGTCCTCTCCCACGACATGACGTTGCCATGCCTTGTCCACAATGGTGATAGCTGGGTCATGGTCTGGCCTCTGATGCAACCATTGCAGTGCCTGTACCAGTGGGCGTGCTGTCGGATTGGCGTCGAACTGGATGACACGCAGCAGCGTCGGTAAAAAGCGCGTCACAGTCGCCTGTTTGGCCGCCAGTTCGGTGTAAAACACATCGTCTGGCGGGCGCACCAGAGTACCAATATCGTTCAGGGCCTGGGTCAGTTCGTCTTGTCCAATAGCGGCATACACACGCTCGCGTAATTCGCAGTCTGGCAGACTTGGGTCGAGTAGCATTCGACATGCGCTGGCCAGCATTGAAGCAGCCCGATCCAAGTCTTTCAACGTACGCTGCCTGGTCTTGCGATCTTCCTTTTGCGCCTTACTAAACAGTTCGCGCAACAACTGGTCGAGCACATCAAGGGCATCGTCATGAGCACTGGCTTCTAGACTGTGGACAAAAGACACCAGGGTAGCCATGCGCCGTGCGTCTGGAAGTCTGGCCACAGCTGAGACTTTGGCGGTGCTGGCAAAGCGTGCCAATGCCCCGATGCGACTGGGCGGTACCTTGGTATTAGGCAGTTTGATTCCCAGATCACGTATCGTTTCGATGCGCAACAATGCTTGTACCAGTGCTGGGGCACTCACGCGTACCGGTCCCTTGCGTAATCGATCAAGCCAGGACTGGCGACTGCCTTCGACAGGATCCAGCAAATCGTCAAGGCGCTGCCGCTGGACATCTGTTACGTCACGCGTCAGCAACCGCCAAAGGCGCGACTCCATGCGCGACCGCACCTCGGCAACGAATCGTTCCAAAAGGGTGACGCCAGGCAGCAGTACCTTGTGACCGATCAACCAACTGTTGGCATGCTCGAAAAGCACACTCGGGCGATCGGTGCCCGTCCAACACAGGGCGCATAGCCAGCGCCCAAGGTGAAATTGATTGCCGGTGTCTGCGAACTCACGGTAGCCATAGCGTGCGCGGATTTCGGTTGTGTGCTGCCAGCGCTGCCTGGTTCTGCGATAAGCTGCGACGCAATCGGCAAACTCAGGGATATTGAGCTGGGTTGCGAGGGTGCGCAGTACGGCTTCTGGCACGGCAGTGGGATCCTCCAGAAACGTACCAAGAAAACGCACGGTTGTCAGTTGTAGTGCATAGCCCAGACGGCTGCTGTCACGACGTTTGGTGGCGATCCACTCGCGGTCATCATCGTCCAGGTGGAAGTAGCGCGCCAGTTCTTCACTGGAAAGTGTCTCTGGATAGCGAGCGTAGCGTTCCCGTTGCGTGGTCGACAGGAAGCTGACGGGCATGCGTTACAGTACATCGGCGCAAAAAGTGGCCGGGGTGACGATCCGCGTACGGCCGATGCTGCCACGTTGCAGCAACCCGGCCCGTCGATCACCGGTTACGAGGTAGTCAGCCTCGCCAGTCACTGCCATCGCGAGCAAAAAGGTGTCATCAGGATCCTCAGCTTCAATGCCCTCCGCCAGAGGCAGTAACGTATCCAGTACGATGGCGCGTTGCATGTTGTTGACCACCGTGCCAACGCGGTGGGCAGGCAAAATAGCCTTGAGCTTCGGATAACGACTTACACGACGCAGCTCGTCGAGCTGGGCCGTTGATGTCACCAGATCGAAACGCTTAGCGCGCCAGGCACGATAAATCGCATCGGGTGCGCCGAGTGGCGAGATCAGTGCGCCGAGCAGGACGTTGGTGTCGAGAATGACCCGCATCAGTGCTCACGCGCCCATTGCACGGCCTCGTCGATGAGATCGGTCAGCTGCGTTTCGCTCATGCCGGCGGCGGCGGCCTTCGCCTGCTCGACAGCTTGTTCCAGTAAATAAGCGCGTACGGCCTCCTCGATAAAGCGTGACAGATCGCCTTTGCGTCCTCCGCCGTGAGCCGCGATAAACATGCGGACGGACTGGTCCACGTCCGGCGATACGGCGATGTTCCAGCGAACAGTATTCATGTGCTCTCCTGATCGGTGTTTTTGCATTTAGGTGTTTGTACGCTTTGTTACGCTACACTGCAATGGTTCGATAAAACGATCGTTTTTCGAAACTTTAACAAACGATCAGCCGTACACGCCGTCTGTGCCCACAACAGGTTCATAATAATGGTTTGACGTATCAAAGTTCGATATTGTCGAAATCAGACGAGTAAAGAAGACTTTTGATGAAAATCGGCTATGCCCGCGTAAGCACGCGCGACCAAAATCTCGACCTGCAGCTCGATGCACTCAACCGCGCCGGTTGCGAACGCATTTACCAAGATGTAGCCAGTGGCTCGAAAACGGCGCGGCCCGCATTGGACGAACTGCTTGGCCAAGTTCGAGCTGGGGACGTGTTAGTGATCTGGAAACTCGACCGGATGGGACGCTCACTCAAGCATTTGGTAGAGCTGGTGGGCAATTTGATTGAGCGCAAGGTCGGCCTGTTGAGCCTGAATGACCCCATCGATACCACCAGTGCACAAGGCCGGCTGGTATTTAATCTGTTTGCATCGTTGGCCGAGTTTGAGCGCGAACTGATTCGGGAACGCACCCAGGCAGGACTGTCGGCCGCGCGAGCACGCGGACGGATGGGCGGACGGCCGAAGGGGCTGACGCCACGAGCGCAGGCGACGGCGATGGTTGCCGAAACGCTGTATCGTGAACGTAAGTTGTCCGTTGCCGCTATCGCGCAGAAGCTGCACGTCTCCAAGAGCACGCTGTACAGCTACCTTCGGCATCGCGGCGTAGCGATCAGCGCCTACGAGAAGTCGGCGCGAAAGGCATCCGGCGTGCGGGACAATGGCAACACCGGTATCAGCACGACCAAGGTCGCCACCCTCCTGCTGACTCTGCGGATTGAGAACAACAGTAAATTTGTGCGCGGTAAGAAACGCACGATAGAGCACATTGAACACTTCTATCTCGATGAGTACGACGCTCAGCGGCGATCGAACGGCGAGTACGAACTGAAGGTGCCTTACGACAGCGATGCAGAGTTGGACGACACGGTGAACGAGTTGCTGAGCGACATCGCCAGTGGCGCGGACGACCGCCACTGCTTCTCCGAAAGCGAAGTGCACATGGAGGGTACTGACCGGTACTGGTGACGTAGGGGCTTAACTGACTTCCCTGTTCCATTGCTCCCCAGACCCCGTCAAAGAGTGGGAAATGACCTGGCGTCCAGTGGATTGCGACACCTGTTTTGCAGAGTTTGAGTTGTCGGCAGACGGTTCAACGGCATTGCTGCTGGGCCCAGTTGAGCAGACCACAGCCCGAGGCCGCGAGCTTCTGAGCACGGTATTCGTGTTTGACCCGAACGAAGACACCCCTTAACGAACTCATTGAAGAAGGAGCGCAATCATGGCGCGTGGCATCAACAAAGTGATCCTGGTAGGCACCTGCGGACAAGACCCTGACTGCCGTTACCTGCCCAACGGCACGGCGGTAACCAACCTGAGCCTGGCCACCAGCGAGCAGTGGACTGACAAGCAGAGCGGGCAGAAGGTCGAAAAGACCGAATGGCACCGTGTATCGCTGTTCGGCAAGATCGCAGAAATCGCCGGTGAATACCTGCGCAAGGGTTCGCAGGTCTACATCGAGGGCAAGCTGCAAACCCGCGAGTGGGAAAAGGACGGGGTCAAACGCTACACCACGGAAATCGTCGTGGACATGCAGGGCACCATGCAGTTGCTGGGTGGCCGTCCACAGGGCGACTCCCAACAAAGCCAGAACGGCTACAGCAACGGTGAAAGTGATCACCAGGAACCTCCTCGGCAGCAAGCCCCCCAGCAGGCGGCACCGGAAAAACCGTCCGGCAAAGGCAAAGCCGCACCAAAACCTCCACGCGCATCAGGCAAGCAGACTCAGGCCAAAGCGCCCGCACCTCAACCCGCCGGGGATTTTGGAGCCGGAGATGACGATATCCCGTTCATGGACCCCTACCGGTTCAGCTGGATGCTGGTCTGACCCACCCACACATCGATCTTGCCCACGTCAGGTGCCGCGCTCCCGGCTCGTCGTGACGCGCTCTATCGTCGCGGCGAACGGAAGCACGGGCGCAGCGCACACTTGACGCTACCTCGTTCAGAAAAGGCTCACCTTGGGAGTGTGGGGTAGCTTCACCACCCCGCGCTCCCGAGGTCAACGCGGCCGTTGCGAGATGACAAGGGCAGCGCCCTTGGTGTTCAAACGGTCCAGCCAACCACATTTCAAAACGGTGCCCAGTTATTGGGGGCCGCGACTTCGATCAACCTTAAATCACTCAGGATCATTCATTATGAAAGTCGTCATCATCAATTACACCGGCACTGTCGGCAAAACCACCATTGCCGCCAACCTGCTATCGCCACGCATGGACGGTGCCCCGATCTACGCTATCGAGTCGATTAACGAGACCGCAGAAAATCTCGGCATGGACGTGGAAAAGCTGCGCGGCAACAAATTTCGTGAGCTGTTCCAAAAGCTGATGCTTGAAGACAACGCCATCATCGACGTGGGTGCTTCCAATGTTGAGGACTTCATGTCCAACCTTGAAGGCTTCGAAGAAGCGCACGATGAAATTGATTACTACGTCGTCCCTGTGACCTCGGGAACCAAGGAGCAGACGGAGACTGCAACCTTGATTGGTACGCTTGCGGCAATGGGCATACCGGCTCACAAAATAAGATTGGTATTCAATCGGGTGAAAAGCGATGTTGGTTCTGAGTTTTCAATCATCATTTCCTACCATGATCGTACCCAATCATTTTGGATCAATACCCAGTGCTCAATCTTTGAAACAGAACTGTTCGATGCTTTGTCGGTAAAGCGTATTTCACTCAATGCCCTGATGGCCGATGAAACCGATTATAAGACTTTACTTAAAGATAAGTCTGCAAGTATGGAAGATCGTGAAGTGTGGTCGGATTTTTATGGGCTTAAACTTCTCGCCAAAGGCGTTAATCGCAAGCTTGATGTGGTGTTTACTGAGTTGTTCAGAGAGGAGGCCCTTCAATGAGTCAGACTGAAAAAGCGCCTGCAACAGCGCGTGATGCTTTGATTACTGAACTGCTGAGCGACGTAGGCCGTTTGCATGACGATATAAAAAGCATTCCAAAAATGCTTGAGCTTTCCATGAGAGATTCGCTCGATATCGTGGCTGATGCAGTGGAGGATGCAGAAGACACCGCATTGTGGCTACAAGAAGAGACGAAGGCGTTAATTCAGGCAACTACGACAAAAGCCGGATTAGATGTGGGTATCAAGCTTTCCGAAGCCATTCATGAAAGTCTGGGCCGGGTTTTTGAACCAGCATTGAATCGGGCCACCGTGAAGATAGAGCAACTGGAAAATCGCCTATCTGCTTTATCAGGAAACATCCGCGATACGCAAGCGACCCGCTTTAATTACATGATGCTAGCTGGTTTCGTGACGTTGGCAGTGATTATGCTTGGCGGTATGACCTGGCTCGCTATCGAGAGCCAAGACGTAAACGAAACTAATAAATGGTTTTATGAGGAGTACAAAGCCCAAAGTAATCTTTTGCAAAAGATTCCAGCGGGCATTAAGGAAAAGTATAAGTATTGATTGGCGAGTGGTTGGTGAAGGCTCCTTTACATTTAAATGCTTGGGTTCTGATTCGCCAACCAGCTTTCATGTGTTTTTCGGCTTGCTAGGCACTATACCTTTGCCTTTTATTAAAGCATCCAGATCCATATTGTTTATGTCCTCTCTGATTTTTTTGAAATCAGCGGGCGTTAGAGGATTTAACTTCCTCGGTGCTTCTTTTTCAGTCTGATGTTCAACTGGATTTTTTAGGTTGTTATCACTCGATTGAGAATTTTCTTGATTCAGAGCACTGGCATTGTGCACTGCAAGCTTTGCTTTCCTCATTCGATACAACGCGCTTTCGAACGTTTTCATGGATATCTCCATGCCGTCATCCTGAAGCGTCTGAAGGATGACGCTTCTGCTCACTCCTTTTCCGATGGCCTGCTCTATCTCTGGAAATACTTCGCGCAGCCTCGCTGCAATGCTGCGGTCCTGTGACGACTCAGCGAGGCTTGTCAGCTTATTTGCTAGGGAGGATTTGGTCATTGGTTTACGCCCAGGTTTGATTTGAATGATATTTTCGCAGAAATGCAGTGTGATTGCAGTGAATTTGCAGTTAATTTGCAGTGCTTATGAATTTTTTTGCAGTGTATTCGTAGTTGAAACGTCTGTCTATGCAGTGATTTAGAGTTTTTATGCAGTTATTACGCAGTGCGATTGCATTGAAATTGCAGCTTCTATGCAGTTCTGCATGACTCGGCTCAATCTCGAATTCGCTAAACAGGCACGTTACCGATTGTCTACAAAAAAGAGCTTCGCCTTTTTCGTATCCAATCGACGTGCCAAAGGGGATACCCCTTTGAAACCCCGCAGAGCGGGAAAGCGTTGTCGTTGTTGTTGGTTGTCGTCATTCCAGGTGCCCCCAGGAGGTGATCTTGTGGCCGAAAAAGTGAACAAGTCATGCGCCGTGTCATGCCGTTTCACGGATGAACAGTTCGCTCGGTTTGCCGAGCCCATCGCGCAATCCAGCCTGAAGCCAGCCCGATTCTTTCGTGACCTGGTGATCAGCCGTTCGCCTACCTTTGAGCAGTCCGCAATCGACAAGAAGCGGATGCAGCAGATATTTGAAAAGTCCGGACATGCTCTAAACCGAGTTGCTTACTCCGCTAACTCGGCACCATATAACGGCACGCTTTATCAAAAGCAGTATCTCCACTGGCTTAATAAGCTGAACGCTATTCAACAACTATTGCTCACGGTATTGCCCGAGACTGACCCACCAAAACCGGCGAGGCCAGTCCATAACGGCAACCGTGGCTCACCTAACGTATCTGGCAAAAAAGTTCATATCATCCGGTTTCGACTCACCCAAGACGAAATGGCCCAGTTTAATGACATGATCAAACGGGCGGGCTGTTCTGCATCAGCCTTTTTTAGAGAGCTGATTTTAAATAAAACACCGGTGTTCAGAGAGTTTACCGGGTTTAGGAAAAGAATAGTATTCATCGTCAACAAAGCCGGTAACAACATTTCTCAGTTGGCTTATATCGCTAAATCAGCCAGTGATAGGGGCCTTATTGCCGACAGTGTGAGAGACAAATGGTATGAATCGCTTGTGGTCATCGAAACGATTTTATTAGCAGGTATAGAGTATGCTGATTAGAGTCAGTGGCTATAACACCGGGGCGCAGGAGTATTTAGAGAAAGGCAATAAGTCAGGTCGGGAGTTCACCCGTGATGAACTGGACCATCGCTTGATCATTGAGGGGCAGCTCAGTCTGACCAGGGCCATCTACGAAAGTATCCCAGATTACGGTCAGGACCGTTATCTTACTTTTACACTCAGTTTCAAAGAAGACACCGTTTCGCCTGGGTTGCTTAAATCTATCACGACCGACTTCAAGAACTTTTTCATGCATGCGTATAAGCCAGAAGAGTTCAATCTGTATGCCGAAGCGCATTTGCCCAAAATGAAAACGGTCACTGACAGGAAAACCGGTGAGGTCATTGATCGCAAGCCACACATCCACATCATTATCCCGCGCATCAACCTGCTAAGCGGCAATGAGGCCAATCCGGTTGATGTGTACAAGAATCATGAAAAGTACTTTGAAGCTTTTCAGGAGCACATTAACCAGAAGTATGGCCTCTCTTCGCCGCGTGAGAATGTCCGTGCGGACATCACCGATGCGGCCAGTGTCTTGTCTCGCTATAAAGGCGATGACTTCTACGGCAAGAACCGCCAGTTCAAGCAGGAGCTGGTCAAGCAGGTTATTGAACGTGGCGTGACTTCACGCGCCGATTTTTATGCCCTGGTGGCTGAACACGGTGAAACACGCATCCGTAATGAAGGTAAGGACACTGAATACATCTCGGTCAAGTTGCCGGGTGACGCAAAGGGCACGAACCTGAAAGACACCATCTTTCAGGATGACTTCATTGTCCGGCGTGAACTGAAAAAACCACCGCTTGAAGCCAGTGTGATCCAGGAACGTTTGCTTGCCTGGCCGCAGCGCGCAAGGGAAATCAAATACGTCAACAAGGCCACCCCCAAGTTTCGCAAAGCCTATTCCGAAGCCTCCCCTGAAGATCGTGTTCGGCTACTGGCCGAACGCGAAGCCAGGTTCTATCAAACTTATGGAGAATCCCATGACTCAGTACACACCGGGCAACGACAGAGAGATCACCAGCGAAGTCCTGCTGAAACTGCGGGGCGACGCACTTCCGCACCTGCCGATGGCCTGCAAGACCTGTCCGTCAGCAATGTGGCAGATCACCGGCAAGCCGGATCGGCCCGAAGCCGTGACGGTGCGGTGCTACTGCCCAGTGATGCACACGTTCACGTGGGACAGTCGCAACCAGGAGGAGATTCTGGATTGCGATCATCTGTACCAGGAGGAGGACGAGGAAGAGGGGGCAGGTCCACTGATGAGCGAGGAAGAGGAAGAAGCGAGCCTGCCGCCGTTCGTCAGGAAGCAACGGGAACAGCAACGCCAGCAGGCGCTACAGGCCGACGCCGGGCCGGAGCTGGAAAACCCCGAAACGCCCGAGTACGAGCTGGACGAATAGTCCCGCCGTATGCCAAGAACCCGTACCGTGTCGCCACCATCGCTGACATCGAGGCGCGGGGCCGACGCCTGTTTGATCCGCTCAAGAAGCCTTCTGACAACGCGCTGGTGTTCTACAGAGCACCTTCCGTCACGTCGATGCCCAAGGTAGCGACTGCGACAGCAACGCCTGGACGATCCACTGCCGGGCGTAGGCCCAGGGCTCCAGGCAAGCCTCGCCCTCCCCGCCAATGGCGGCCTGGCTCTGTCGTCCCGCCCTACGCCAAGAACCCCCACCGAGTCGCCACGGTGGCTGACATCGAGCAGCGCGCCCGGATGCTGTTCGATCCGCTCAAGCGGCCCGCAGACAAGGCGCTGGTGTTCAAGCGCGCCTCGATCAAGGCCCTGACAGTTAACAGGCAGGCCTCGACGGTGGCCGCGTATTTCACCCGGGAAGCGCAGCACAACCAGATTGCCCCGGCTCATCGCCGGGCCATACGCCGGATCGATCAGCAGTATTACGCGCTCAGGCGCGCCGTGTTCTCCGATCAACGCTTAACCCGCCAGGACAAGGCGCAGCTGGTTTCCGTGCTGACCTTCGAACGGCTCAAAGCACGTGAACAGTTCCATAACCCGAAACCCAACATCGAGGTAAATCTCATGGGCAGTGCAGCCATACGCAATCTTTTAGAAGACGAAAAGGAAGACCCAGGCTTCAGCATCAGCGGTGCCAGAGGGCCTGGCCCTGAAGGCGTGCGTGACCGTGTGAAGCGGGTCATGGATCGCTTTGCCAAACAGGTTGATCCCGCCGCCGCCAGTCAGCGCGCGCGTGACCTCAGCGCCAAGGATCTGTACACGCGCAAGGCCAAGTTCAGTCAGAACGTGCATTACCTGGACAAACAGACCGACAAGACCCTGTTTGTGGACACGGGCAAAACAATCTCTATGCGCCGCACGGGCATCACCGAAGCCGGGGTGTCTGTAGCCCTCCAGCTGGCCAGGGAAAGGTTCGGCAGCACACTGACGATCAACGGCACTGCCGAATTCAAAAAGCTGGTGATCGAGGCCGTGGCCAAGAACGGTCTGGACGTTCACTTCACTGACAAGGCCATGAACCAAAGCCTGGCGGCTCGCCGTGCAGAGCTGGACATTGAGCGTGGTGGCCAGAGCATTGGTCCTGCCACCGATCTGCCTCGGCACGTTGACGATGCCACACGGGACGTGCGGGACCAGGCGGACCGCCTTGCCGTTACGGTGCCCATCGAAGCGCTGTATGGAGAAGGAAAAACCGCCGAGCAGGTTAGCCAGGCGCTGGCCACCCAGTTGGACACCGTGCCGGAACCGGAACGCATTGCGTTCGTCGAACTGGTGGCGATCACCTTGGGCATTCCAGAGCGTGGCGAGCCCAAGGGCGACCAGGCGTTTGCGCAATGGCAGGCTCAGCGTGCGCAACCAACTGTGGACTCCGCAGCAACGGCAACGTCTGAAGCACAGACCCGCGTGGCAACACCTTCAGACGCTGCGCCCGAGCCCGTTACCCCGACAGTGGCCACCAGCCCAGCGTCGGCGAGTCCAGAAGCCGCGAAGCCTGCACGGGCCGACGATCCGGACTTGCAGAGCCCCAGCGAGCTGGTGAGGCTTGAAGCACAATGGCGTCGTGATTTCCCGATGTCCGAAGCGGATGTCAGAGCCTCTGATACGGTCATGGGCTTGCGAGGTGAAGACCATGCCGTCTGGATCATTGCGACGAATGACAAGACCCCTGAAGCCGCTGCCATGCTGACGGCTTACATGGAAAACGACAGCTATCGTGAAGCGTTCAAAGCCAGCATCGTGGGCGCTTACAAGCAAGTCGAAAACTCGCCTAAGTTGATCGATGACCTGGACCACCTCACGGCGATGGCTGCGCAAATAGTCAATGAGGTGGAAGACCGTTTGTTCCCTGCACCTCAACCAGCAACGGGCCAGACAGCCCCGGTCAGGGGCAAAGTCATCGAGGGCACGCTGATCGAGCATGGGGAAGCACCGTATCAGAACAATGATGACAACCAGATGAGCTACTTCGTGACGCTCAAGCCCGAGGGCGGTAAGCCCCGCACGGTGTGGGGTGTAGGGCTGGAAGAGGCCATGACCGATGCAAATCTGAAACAAGGCGACCAGGTGCGTCTAGAAGACCTGGGCACCTGGCCTGTCGTGGTGCAGGTCATAGCTGAGGACGGCACCACTTCAGACAAAACGGTCAACCGCCGCGCATGGTCAGCGCAGCCGGTCGCGCCTGAACGGGAAGTGGCCGAGACCACACCCAAGGGGCAGGCCATTGCCGCCGGCACTCCGGAGCTGTCATCCCCTGATGAAGAAGACGGCATGAGCATGGACTGAGCTGTCTGGTTACACCACCTCCTTGCCTGGAGGTGGTTTTTTAGGACTGCATTCGCTTGCGCAGGGTGTTCATGTCCACGCATTCATGGGATATTTAACTAAATTAGGTAAACTTTTGATTGAGGTTCGCGGTGGCTGAAAAACACAAATTGGTACCTGGTGAAGTGGACCCTGATCACTTTACCGCGTTGCTTCGCCTAACCGGAATCCGCAGTGAAGCAATCGTCGCTGCACTACGCGGTCACCTTATCGAGGGCCGCAAGCAGATAGAGCTATGCCGCGAATTTAGCATCACCCCATCACTGCTCTCCAGAAAGGTGGCCGATTTTAACAAGGTCAGCAACCTTGCCGAGGACGTATCAACTTTTTACCGATAGAGGTTAACTATCTCTTGATGAGTTGACCGATAAGGGTTAACTTTGCCCTGTCGAATCTAATTCTTGAGGGCAACCTAATGACATTTCTAGTCATTCTTCACACGGCACAGGGCGATGTTCGCACTCGCTACCCACGCCATAAGCAGGCACAGGCTATCGCGCATTGGCAGGAATATGCGGCCACTGGCAAGAAAGCCAGCCTGATGATCGACTGATCGACCCGCCCCGCTCTTCGGGGCTCTTAAGCGGTTCCTGATACACATCACAACCCCCTCAATCATGTGCAGCGCTGAGCCCAGCGCTACGGCGCAGGGGGCAGTTTGCATCCGTTAAAGAGGTGAAGGACATGATTAACCACAGAACGCAAAAACTGCACGTTCAGCAGGTGCTTGAGCACCTGGCCCACGGTCTGGCACAGCCAATAGCGCTGCCCCGCGAGGCCATTGAAGAAGCGCTGCGCGCAGCCATCATGGCCGGACGACTTGAACCGGGTGAACGGCTCACGCAGCAAGCCATTGCCGATGCCTTTCAGGTCAGCCGGATGCCGGTGCGCGAAGCCCTGCGTTCGCTGGAGACGCAGGGTTACATCGCGACCGCGTCTCACAAAGGCTATCGCGTCACGAACGGCCAGGAGTTGCCCCGGCACGGTCACCTGCCTGGCTTGCTGAGGTGCGTGGCAGAACGGCATACGCAGCTGGGCGACCTCGAAGCAAAAGTTGCCTTTGAAAACGAAATCCTGCGCGTCCTGGGCCGACTGCGCCCGACCCCTTGCTAATGCTCCCGTTGGGAGAAACGCACTGTGAAAAACGTGCCTGTCCGCCTCTTCAAGACCCAAAAGGCTGCATATGACAACACTGACTGATACTCGCGCTAGATATCAAAAGCTATTAGACGACCATGGATTAACCCTGGCAGATAGCGCGGCATTGATCTGCCAACACACTCAAAGACCTTGCTCTGTTCGTGCTGTGCGTTCATGGCTGAATGACCCCGCCAAGCCCAGCTCTCGATCTTGTCCTGAGTGGGCTGTAAACGCGTTATCCAGCGCTTTGTCCGGTTGAGCCACGCCTCATCCTTTCACAGCCATCGAACCAGAAGGCGTCACCGCATATGGCGCAAAGGAACCCCATGAGCACTTCACTGAGTCGCCTTTTAACCCTGCAAGCTGTTCGTAATCTCACCTCGCTCAAGCGCGACGCCAAGCGCCTCCAGAAGAAATCACAGCAGGTCTTTGGCACAGAGCACTCGCTCGCTGTGTGCCAGCAGGCTATGGCAGTTTCGCGAGGCTTCACCTCCCTTGCCACTCTTGATGCCCTCTCAGATCGGCTGGGCATGAACCGGCGCAATCCGTTCTGGACACTCACAGGGCGGAGCGACGCTCACCAGGCCGTACTGGATACCCTTTTTCGCCTGGACCTGGATTTTGCTGATGTCGGTCCACTGGTGTTCATCGGGCAGCAGCAACACGCACTGCGGCCTGCACTGATTCTGCTCCTGGAGCGAATGAGCGCAATGGCTAGGCCTGGCTTGATCCTGATAGAAAGCACCGCAGCAGCGATTCAGGACACGGCGTTATTCAAGGCTGCAACCGAATTGGAGCTACACGAGACACTGATGGGGTTTCGCGCCCTGGACCTACGTGAACATAACCTTCCCGTGGAGTTGGCTGACTGCGCACTCGAAAGCCGCTGGCGTCCCTGGGTTGTCCTCTTCTCACGTGACGATCCCGTCAGCGAACAGCGCGCCGGTATCGTTCATTCGTACTTCGCGGCCCGTGCAACGGACCATGGCCGACTTCCCATCCTGTACGTTTCCGAGAATACCGGCGCTTATGTTCCTAACGCATTCAGGCTGGAAAGTCACACCGCTATCGTCAACGGCTTGGCCGACTTCCCAAGCGGGGACGTTTTCGCTGCGAACGACAGCTATGCCCACGCAGTGAAGGTTTTGAGCACCGAAGCGGACCTTCAGTTTATGGGCTCAAAAGTACCCTTTGCGCGGGATGGCCATGTACCTGCACTGAAACGCTAACTGAGGAAACACAACAATGACAAACCACCTTTCTAAATTCATCAGCAACAACGATAGGCGCAACGATGAAGCGTATCAGCTGATCAGCCAGGATCGGCTCGACGGTGTGTCTAGGGGCGCATGGGAGGCCGGTGCCGTCTGGCTTGACGCGGCTGATTTTCAGCGGTTCCGGCGCGGGCTTTACCCACGGCTGTTGAGCACATCGAGCCCGGCAGGACCGGTGGTGGCCAGGAAAGCGTCCTAGCTCGTTGAAAGCAGCGGATTTTGTAGGGCGAAAAGCGGAGGTCCCATGCTACTATCCGGCACAGTTTTATTTGCAGGAAAGCGACGATGTAGATTCACGAATAGCAGAAACCAAAAAGCCCCGCTTGCCGGCGGGGCTTTTTGGAAAATCCTGAACAGGCCGTTTGCTAGCGGATCACCTGTTCAACACACATAACGTGAGCTGATTATGGCGTTCACTGCGGCTTTGTGCAAGTCGTCAAAAGTGAAGCCTTCAGTTCACCGCTGAACGGTGGACTTATGGAAAAGATTCTTCAGCGGCTGTGCGTCCTCGATGACCGCACCCAGCCCCCCACGCTGACCCCTTGCGTCACACCTTTTCACGCCGTTGGCCAATCAGTTGGCCAAGGCGGCGAAGCATGAGCCACGACAACGCGCTCAGCCTTTCCCTCGCTGCCTCGCTCACGGCTAACGCCGATCCGATGGCCATCAGCACCCACCTGCCGCCTGCCCGTTTCTTCGAAGACGGCACTGCGCTCAACCGGTTATTGCTGGAAGCGCCGTACATGGCGCGGTGCAGTGACGACAAAACCGCGACCCGCGTTCGTCCTCGTGAATACGCGCTGCGTTACCCCTACATGCAGGTCAATCGTCCTGGCATGGTGTCCTGGCTGGTGTTCGACCTGGACCATGCCAACGCCTTGGCCTGGGACGATGCCGGTTTACCTGCGCCGAACCTGATGGTGCGTAACCGAAAAAGCGGCCATTCCCAGTTGTTCTATGCCGTCCCGTCCGTGTGCACCACCGAGAACGCACGGGCCAAGCCGATTCAGTACATGAAGGCGATCTATGCCGCGTTTGCCGCTCGCCTTGATGCCGATGTGGACTACCACGGTGGCCCTGTGGCCAAAACACCCGGTCACCCTTGGTGGGAGACGACCGAATTTCACAACCACGTGTACGAACTGGGCGAACTGGCGAGCGCGGTGGAGTTGACCGTCAAGCCGTGGGCCACCGGCCCCAAGCTTGACCAGGTCAGCCATTCGCGCCACTGCATCCTGTTTGAGCAGCTGCGTTATTTTGCGTACAGCATCGTCAATCGCGAGCGCGAGCTGGGTTCGTTCGAGTCGTTCATGCGCTCGCTCGATGCGTATGCGTACAACCACAACAGCTTTCTGAAGCAGGGGTTTTCGGAAAACCTGCCGCTGTCGTCGATACGCGCCACGGTCAAATCCGTAGGCCGCTGGACGTGGGATCGCTACACCGGTGATCGCCGTTGCCACCGAGGGGCCATGCAGCTCGATGGCAGCTTGTCGCTCACCGAACGGCAGAGCCTGGCGGCCAAGCGCACTAATGAGCTGCGGCAAAAAGCCACAGAATCGAAGATACGGGCCGCGTGCAGGCAGCTTCAAGACCAGGGCAAGGCACTGGTACGTTCTGCGATTGCAACGCTCGCCGGCGTATCGGTGAGAACGGTGGCCAGCTACGCGCACATCCTCACGGAAGTCTCCCGACCTGCCAGTGTGAGTGTTCTGAGGGGCAGCCGTAAGGCTGTGTCCGTACCTCCTCGGCAGGATCGTTCACCCGCTAACCCACCCGTTCAGGCCCACGTTGGTCAGCCTGCTGATGGCCGCGCCTCGGGTGTGCAATCCGGTGTACATCAGATATCTGCGGTCCCGCAGGGGCCGCAAGCCGGAGAGTCCTTAAAAACAGAACATGAGGATGGTTCATGATGGGGAGTGAGCGTATGAATTCAGTGCGTGGAGCCTTCGCACTATTGCGCTGCATAGCCCGCCAGCACTGCTGCCAGTGAGTGTTCTGGCCGAACTCAAGCCTGGTTCGTGTCTCAACCTTTCGCGATCAATGGGGGCTGCTACTGGAGAGCTGGGCTCTTGCCTGCCCAAAGCCGACGCCTTACTCTGCAATCCAAATGAATTTGATCTGGAAGGAACACCACCATGGCTCTGACGAAAGACCAATTGGTTGCCGGTATTGCTGAAGCTATCGATGCGCCAAAAACCACCGCGCGTAAGGCTCTTGAGCAATTGGGACAGATCGTTGCCGACCAACTGGAAAGCGGTGCAGAAATCACTCTACCGGGCATCGGCAAACTGAAAGTTGCAGAGCGTCCAGCACGCACTGGCCGCAACCCTTCGACTGGTGCCGCTATCGAAATTGCTGCCAAGAAAGCCATCAAGTTCGTCCCGGCCAAAGTGCTGAACGACTCGATCAACAAGGGGTTGTAAGCCGTAACCGCCGAAATTTCCGTCATGGGCGGAAAGCCAGTAATGGTGCGGATTGACGCCAAACATTTGTTTCCCGGCAGTAATGCCGCCAAGCGGAAAACGGCCTTGGATTAGCCCCCTTACACGTTATCCCAAGATTTCATAATGATTATTACCCGATACGACACACATCCCATTCCGTATGGCGTTGGTGACCAGGTTATCCAGTTGGTCACCGACAACGTTACTGAGCTGAGCTTGAATTCGGTGCCGCCAAGCAATCTCATGTACGAGGTTTTTCGTTGGGCTCTGCCTACAGAGGTGGGCGTATATCTGAGTCGAATCTCAGAAGAGCCAGGCAAACCCGTAGAGCTTTTAGTGGCATTTGATGAGGTAGAGACAGAGGTTGTGACCGGTTTTGTTCTGTACTTGCCTGTGGCTACTCATCCCGAGGCTTGCGGAGTCAATTACATGTGTGTGAGGCAGTCTCATCGATGCCGTGGTATAGGTCGTGAATTGATGAGAGCGCTGATCGAGTTGTACCCCCACACTGAGCTGACGTGCACGATCAAAAAAGTGCCATTTTACGAGTCAGCAGGCATGCAAGTTATTGATTCACACAACACCCAGATTGTGATGAATACACGGTCTGAGAGTACGAAAGGGATGATGCAGATACTCAACGTTCAGCCAATTTACGATTCTCCAGAAGCTGGAGCAATCTACGACCGCCTTGTGCAGAAGTGGGGTCTCAAGGAGATGCGCAAAGCAGAGAAGCAACTCGCGCGTCATACCGATCAACTCGAACGACAAGCTCGGGAGTACGTTGAAAGTCGCCTGAAGGACCGTCAGGCGACCGTCTGACGGCAGGTTCATATATAGGAATTTCAATAATTCCTATACAAGGCAATCCGCCGAAAAAGGTACCCTCGGCCGT
>NZ_CP085686.1:0-119174 GCF_024584585.1 Pseudomonas ficuserectae | reverse complement strand
GCTTCACCGCCTTGGCCAACGCGGTGAAAGGGTGTGACGCAAAGGGTCAACTGGGGGGGCAGGGTGCTGTCATCGAGGTCGCACAGCAGCTGAAAAATCTTTTCCATAAGTCCACCGTTCAGCGGTGAACTGAAGGCTTCACTTTTGACGGCTTGCACAAAGCCGCAGTGAACGCCATAATCAGCTCACGTTATGTGTGTTGAACAGGTGATCCGAAACCAAACGGCCTGTTCAAGATTTTCCAAAAAGCCCCGGCGCCAACCGGGGCTTTTTGGTTTCTGCGATTCGTGAATCTACATCGTCGCTTTCCTGCAAATAAAACTGTGCCGGATAGTAGCATGGGAGCCTCGCTTTTCGCGTTACAAAATCCGCTGCTTTCAACGAGCTAGGACGCTTTCCTGGCCACCACCGGCCCTGCTGGGCTCGACTTTCTCAATAGCCGTGGGTAAAGCCCGCGCCGGAACCGCTTAAAATCAGCAGCGTCAAGCCAAGGGGCACTGGCCTCCCACGCGTCCCGAGGCGCACCGTCGAGCCGATCCTGGCTGATCAGCAGAGACGCTTCATCGTTGCGCCCATCGTCGTTGCAGATGAACTTAGAAAAGTGGTTTGTCATTGTTGTCATTCCTTGTTCGCGTTCCGGTGCCAACGGCTGGATGCAGAACTGCCAGGCCTATAGCGACCGGCTGGAGCATCAGCAAGGGGTAGGGCGCAGTCGGCCCAGGACGTGCAGGATTTCATTTTCAAAAGCCACTTTTGACTCGAGGTCGCCCAGCTGCGTATGGCGTTCTGCAACGCACCTCAGCAAGCCAGGCAGGTGGCCGCACTGGGGCAGCTCCTGGCCGTTAGTGACCCGATAGCTTTTGTGATACTCCGTCGCGATGTAACCCTGCATCTCCAATGACCGCAGGGCTTCGCGCACCGGCATCCGGCTGACCTGGAAGGCATTGGCAATGGCTTGCTGCGTAAGCCGTTCACCCGGTTCAAGTCGTCCATCCATGATGGCTTCGCGAAGCACATCTTCAATGGTCTCGCGGGGCAGCGCTATTGGCTGTGCCAAGCCATAGGCCAGGCGTTCAAGCACCTGCTGAGCGTGCAGTTTTTGCGTTCTGTGGTTAATCATGTCCTTCACCTATTTAACGAATGCGTACTGCCCCCTGCGCTGTAAAGCTGGGCTCAGCGCTGCACATGATTGACGGGGTTGTGATGTGTATCAGGAACCGCTTGATAGCCCCGAGGACCTAGAAGCGCTCCTGGCCGAGCTGGAGTTGGGTGACGGAATTTTCTGGGGTTTTCCCCCTTAAGGTGTCTACTTGTCGTCGGCGACCCTGCTGGACTCAAACGAAGCGCTGTCATCTGCGGTGTACACATCCCAAGGGACTTTCACCCCGTTGACCAGAAAGCCCCAGTCACAGGATTTAGGACGAGTGATGAACAGGGTGTAAGCACCGCCCGCTGCCACCTGGTCGATACGGTGATACTCACCAGGACGCAGCGCTGCGCAGGTGCCTGTTCTGCGCTCGATGCGCTCAGTGACCTGTCCATGGGTATTGATCATGATCAGACGCAGCTCGACGTACCCACCCTGCAGGATGATCGTACGAGCGTGCCACGGGTGGTCGTGCAGGTCGCGATCACGATCCTCGCGCAAGATGTGGTGGACCCGAACCGACCAGGGAAACCAGCGGTGTTTGGGTTGCTGCCTGGCGCGATCATATCCCTCGAACAGCCACCAGCGGCCCATGTAGCGTTCCTGGCCATCGGCCGAGGTGATGTGTTGATAAGGCGTACGCTGGGCGCGTCGAATGATCCAGGCGGCGACGCATGGACGCGACACGATCACCGCAAAAACTCGCCAAAGAGTCTCTTTCATGGGGGCTCCGATCAGCAAAGTTAATCGTCATAGGGCGATGACGAATACAGACGGTGGCAATAGGCATCCGCTCGTCTGTTGTCTTCATCCGTTTGACGGTCGTCCCACCCGTCAAGAATGAACATCACACCCAAGTATTTCTGGTTGGATTCCTTGCCCAGACACGACTGGACCCAATCAACCTGATAACGCACGTAGTCGATATCGGTACTGCATTGGATGGCTTCTGCGTGGGCCGTTGGAGACCCCAGCCAGTGCCTCATGTTCTGCAGCAGTGCCCGGCAATCATCGACACCTATATCTCGGGTAACGGACCCAGTGGGTGGAAGGCCGTACAAGCCAAGCCCTCCATATTGGCTAAATACCGCAAACGTGTTTTTCGCGATGTGAAACTTCAAAACCTTCCTTGAAAACCAGGGATCACTTTGAGGTCTGTAACTCATCGGCTGCGCTCCTGCCCGTGCGGTCTATTAATCCCAGTCGAACGGCGCCGGCGAATAAGATCCGTCGTCGAAATAGGGCGGTGCCTGGTCGTGGCTTGGTGGAACAGGCGTTGTGGCTCTAGGTGCAGTCGCCTTGCCCTTCACTTTCGGCGCTCTGGCCGGATCGATGTGCTGCGCCTGGTAGGCTTGCAACCGTTTGCTGCCGACGGTCAGATCCAGCGCCGTGGACGATTGCGCCACGTAGCCGCTTCCGCGCTTGGGCACATGCTCCAGCGCTGTGTGCCATAACAAGGTGCTGCGCACTGCCGCTCCAGGACGGCGACGCCAGATCAGCCGCCACTCTTCTCCCAGCTCGTTCAAGACAACCAACGTCGGATCTGTCAGCACCAGGTTTTCAAGGTCTGAACGACCAGGCTTCATCGCCAGGTGGTACAGGATCTGCTGCACGCGGTCCGCGCGCGGATAGCTGCGCCGAATGCGGGCAGGTGCACCAGCCAACAAGGTGTCCAGCGCTGGCGGGGCCACCTCGATGAAGCGGTTGATTCGGATCGCTTCCTTGGACAGCTTGTCAGCATCGTGAATGTACAAGGAGCTGCCGCGAATCACTTGCCCGTTGAACAGCGTGATGTTTTCCCCCTCCTTGAGCTGCTGCACTTCCTCGACGCTGACTTTCTTCTCATCTTTCAGGCTCAGTGTGTCTGCTTCCTCCCAGCTGGCCCCCATGATTCCGGCCTGACGCACCATACCGCTCATCACTGGCAGGTACTCGGTACCGGCCATCAATTGCAGTATTTCGAGAGTGTCCTTGGGGTCCATGATCTTGCCGGTGATTCGGACCCCCATGTTCCCGATCAGCGTCCACACCTTGTCGCCGGCCGCCGACTTGAGGCGCTGCGCCTCTTGGCTGGCCAGGAGCAGGCAAAACCCCAGGGAGCGTACCTGCGTGGCCAGCTCACCGAGCTTTTCGGTGTAGTAGGCCCCGACCTCGTCGCAGATCCACAAGAACGGAAAGCGGTCCTTGTACTTGCGGATCACCAGGATGTCTTCGGGTTTGCCCTCCAGTTTCTCCCCCAGATCCTGGCTCAGGATCATGGCCAGCTGCGACACGTACAGACGCCCAAGAGTCGCGGCCTCGGTCGAGGAGATTTCCAGCGCAGGAATCAGGACCACCAGGATGCGATCGTTATGCACCACGTCCTTGAGGTCTATGTCGCCGGCGTCACGGGCAAACACATGGCCGTAGGTGTCATTGAACAAGGCCAGCATGCGGGTGAACTGCTGGATCAGAAAACCATGCTGATCCAACGCGGTGGTCGCCCATTCCTCCGGCGAATCCACCTTGGCCAGGTCAAAACCGGACAATGTGCCCAGGTAGTTTTTCAGGGGTAACTGGGCGTCTTCATGCCATTGCTGTTCCACCGACTGGATGTAGAGCTTGGCAATGGCCCGCAACGGCAAATGCGCCTGGATAGTGCGCTGGGACATGACCGTGCCTTCACGCCGGCACTTGTACACCAGGGAGAACACCAAAGCCTGAATCATGGCCCGGGCTTTCTCTTGCCAGCCCGCATCGTTGCCCGCAGGGGGCAACATCGAATCCATCAGGTTGATGATGTAGGTTTCCTGAGCAATACCGAACGCGTTGACGGTATTGGTCTGCCCTCTGCTTTTGTTGTCCTCGAGCAGTTCCTGCGCCCTGGAGCGGCCCCCGGTGATGAAGTTCATCATCCGAACGTCGTCTTCACGGCCAAAGCGCCGGGCCAGGGACACGATCGCGGCGGCCACATCATTTTGGGCCTTGCCGTCCGAATAGATCAGGCCCTTTCCATAGCCCAGCTGGCCCAACACGTACCCCAGCAGTGCTTCGGTTTTGCCGGCACCGGTTGTACCGAACATCAGAATATGGCGGGTCATGTCATCCAGCGACAGCCACAGTTCACGCCCGGCGTCCCGACCGCGCAGGTACCCCATATACAGGATGCCCGCTGCCTTGAGCATCACCGTGCGCATGGCCGTGACCGGCAAGAAACCCAGCAGCTTGCCCGTCACCTGGCGTTGCGTCGATGGGTCGAGGCGGTCCATGTCTGAAGGCATGCGCATGGGCATCTGCCAGGGTTCGAGCAGCATGACAGGTGACCAGACCAGCAAGGCCGGCAGACTGAGCCACAGGCTGACCGGGTACAGGACGCCTCCCACCACAGACCCGGCCAAACCCATCGTCAGACTACCGGGGCCCATCAACCACTCAGCCAGTGCCGAGTGGTAAACCCGCCGGTTTAGGCGCGTGCGCTCGACGGCGTAGTCATTGGGGCGCATTCGACACCTCCTGAACCTGGCGGGCAGGTTGCTCATCAAGGAAGGCTTTGAGCCTGATCGGGTCACGCAACAGCGTCTGCGGCACATAACGCCCATCGTCGCTGATCACCCAAGGTGTGCCCGGTATGCGATACGCCTGATAGGCCGCCTGGTTGATCCCCAAGGCCTTTTCTGCAACATCGCACGTGCCTGCTGGTTGCGCCGCCTTCAACTCCACCCCTTCCGACGCCGGCTTTAACAGGGATTTCCCAAGGTTCACACCCTCAGGGGCTGCATCAAACAGGCGATCCCACGCGGTTTTGCGCTGCTCAGGCGGCAGGCACAGCACGGGCGTAATGGCGGCGACCGACTTTTCCTTACCAATCACCGGCACAGGAAACACCACCACATTGAAGGCGTCGGAGAGCGTGTTGAGGGACGACTCCAGACGCTGGCAGTTCGGACAGCCAGGGTCCGAAAAGACATACAGCGTGCGCGCGTGACCGCTGGAATAGTCAACGGTGAACAGCTTGCGCTCCGCAGCGTTGTGCAGCTTTTGAGGGAGTGTGGCCCGAACCTCCCTGGGCAATGTCCAGCCATCGTCAGGTGCCACGTCTGCAGCGGACTGGCGTGGCTCAGAAGCGATCGGCGCCGGCGCGCTGCGCTTGGCCAGGTCCGGCTTGGGGGGGCTCGGGACTGAGGGCGTGATGACCTGCGCCGCCGGCATTGCAACAGGCCATTCAAGCGCTCGGCCAAGCCATGAGGCACCGAGGCAAAGCACAACCAACAACACGAACACGCCCATCAGACGCCGCTGGGTCTTGCGTCGTCCATGACGCAGCAAAGCCCGCGACAGTGCGGTCAGTAGCTCATGGGTTTCCTCACTGTCATGGGTTTCAAGAGAGAATTCAAAACCCTGAACATCGCGGCAGACCACACCGTCATTGCTCAGATAAAACGAGTGCTGATGGCGAAGGTCCAGGGTGCAAATCGTGCGTGTCACGATGCCTTCTTCCTGATCTGCCTGATAGACAACAAGCTGATCGCCTTGGATGTCCACCGAAAACAGGGCGCGCAAAGATGCCGAGGCCATGGGGTTTCCTCTTTTAAAGTAAAGAATTAATAGTGTTTTCTGGAATCAAATTTGATGTAGAGTTACATCAAAATTGAAGCAAGGAGTCATCATGAGAACGACCGTTACCATCGACGATGCGTTGTACCAACGTGCTCTGGAAGTCGCCGATCCGGCGATGGACAAGGCCGACCTGTTCCGTGAAGCCGTTCAGACGTTTGTGCGCATTCAAGCGGCTAAACGATTGATGGCTTTAGGGGCCACACTGCCAACGATGGAAGACATCGCCCGCCGACACGAGAAGGCACTGTGAAAGGCGTCCTGGTAGACACCTCCGTTTGGGTTGAGCACTTTCGCAACAACAGTCCAGAACTGGTGAACTTGCTCAGCCAGGACCGGGTACTCATACACCCCATGGTGATCGGAGAACTGGCCTGTGGTACGCCGCCTGATCGTTTGAGCACCTTGACTGACCTTGGCGACCTACGAGGTGCACAACAACCCACGGTGAGTGAAGTCATCGCCTTTCTGAACACCCACAAGCTCTATGGCCTGGGCTGTGGGCTGGTGGATATGACGCTCCTGGCCTCCGCGTTATTGAGCGGCACAGCGCTTTGGACGTTAGACAAGCGCCTGGAGCGTTTGGCTAGCCGCATGGCCGTGTCATACCAGCCTCCTACTCACTAGGCTCATCAACCACAGGTGGCTGCGCGGCATACACCGCCGTCATGACAGGAAGGTCAGAGGCCTCCCGGCGTTTAGGCGTGATGACATGTCGCGCAAATACCAGACCGATGCTTTCCAACTCGGCCTGCAAGCCATCGATGGCCTGGGTCACCATCAACCCAGGACGTGGCAGCCCCAGCTTACTGGCATGGACTTCTGCCCGCGCCTGAGCCTGAACACCGGCGCCTTCCACAAACACCTTGGCCGTGTCGGCACTGTGAAGGGCATACCACAAAGTACGGTTAACCCCCTTGAGCCAGCGAAAGCGCGCCGGCGCCAAGCGCAGATCGCGGCCATACAAGGCCACCAGCGCGGTGCGCATCGATCGATGGCTTTGCAGCCACTCACTGACGCCCGGTGCTTTTGCAACGCGATCAAACCCCGCGTCGGCCAAGCCGTACAGCGGCGTCAACGAGAAGGTCTTGCGCCGCAACAACCCTTTGATCATGCAGGAACGGTTCAGGTCATCGAGCAACCGGGTCGCTGCCTTGCGGTCATTGAGAAATACCTGCAGACCGAATACGGCCAGCAAGGCCCGTTCATAGGGTGTCAAGTCCAGAAGGCCATCATGAACATCTCCGACTTGCTCCTCGAACACCGCACGAGCAGCCTCCCGATCCAGCACTTTGCGCTGCACCAGGTTGTAACGTTCAGCAAACTCCTCGGGCTTTAGCGCCCAGGCATTGCTGGGAGAGGTATCGTTCATCAGGCCATCGGGACCAGACGCAGCCAACACCGGGATGACCGAGGGTGCGAAACGACTCACCAGTCCAGGAAGCGTGTGAATGTTCACCAGGCGTTTACTGCGAAACGGCAGTACCGGATGCTGCGCCAGCCCCCAACTGCTCACAATCACCAGCGGTAACAGGAACAGCAGCAGAATCCCACTGGTAGCGTTCATCACCTCAAGCCACTCATCCAGCGTCACGGCCTTGGCGTGGTTGGCCACGTCGGCCAGCAGGTTGATCTTGCCACCGGCCCAGACATGGATGAAGGGAAAATCCACCATTTTCCATAACCAATAAAGCGTCCAGGTGGTCCAGTACACGAAGATATCGAAGAACATCCAGCACAACAGGACGGCTGCACAAAGCGCCAATAACATCTGCGCTTGCTCGCCCTCCCATGCACCTTGGGATTGTCGATTTTGCATTGCGATGCCCCACAAATAGTCGCACCGCCCGAATTGGGCGGTGTGAGAGAAAGGTAAAGCGCGTCGGGAACAGCTGCGGAGGGGTTATGGCTTCACGCCAGGCGTGGGATCTGCACGTTCAGATCACGTTCAAGCGCTTCGAGGTGGTCATGCACATAGCGGTTGAACGGTTGTGGGGTGCTGTACTGCTTCTGCTTGTGCTCCATAGCCCCGAGCGTGTCGTACCAGCGTTGCGCCCATGGGGTGGCGATCTCAATACGCGGCAGGTCCGGGAACTTGGTGTAGAGGCGCAACATGCGGTTGCCTTCGACCTCGCGGTTGGTCCAGTCGTCCATAGTCAGGGCCACCACATCGACCTGACCTTTGCGAATCCTGTGCACATACAGGATGGTGCCGTTTTGGGTATCGATGCCCAGGTACTTGCCATCACCTTCGTGATAAATCTCATTGGCAGCGTCTGGTTCAAAGAACTGGTTAGATTTGATAGCCGTCGTGATTTTCTTCAGTAGGCGGCGGCGACTAAACACTCCACGGAAAAATATAAACAACGAAATTAAAATAGGAGTCCATATTATACCCGACAAAACTAATGCCTCACTGCCGAACTTACCTGGCATAGAGCCTATAGCCGCGATCAAAAACAAAATTGCGAATATGAGCAAAAATGGAAACGCTATCAAATAAAGCCCTTTGAAGACCACGAGCCACCCTTCTTTCGCTGTTTTCAGGCGCTGAACTTTCATGATTTTTCTCCTGTTTCCTTTTTCCTGAGCACTTTAGCTTCCGCCAGGCACTCAAGGGCAAATTGAACGCGGTAATCCGCTTCCCGGTACAAATAATGCGACTCATCACGCAGGTAATTTCGAAACCCCGACCATGACATACCGATCAGTTGGGCCGCGCCTCGGCGGCTAAGCCCAGCCTGATCGATAAGCCCGCACAAATAGCGCGGGTCAGGGTTGTGATGAATCGCGTTGGGCATCATTGAATGAACACCTCGTTGGCTGGGCACTACCTAGACAATAGCGGGTGACAACGAGACCCACGACACCATTTGTCCGATAGCCGTGATCGATGGTCGCTGTTGCTATTGAATTCCATCCCCATGCCCCCCTGCGCCAGGCTTCCTAGGTTGAATTTTAACGCCAGGGGTACGTTGTGCCCCAGAGCCAGCAGCACCAAACATGCCTTTCATGTTATCGACCATGCCGCCCATCAGGTTCGCCCCTTCTCGGCCTCCTAGAAACGAGATCACGTAGTCCGCCAGGGACGCCTGCAGGCCAAAGAGACGAGTCACACCAAAGGTCGCAATGCGGGCATAAATCATCAGCCACCCGATCATCTTGAACAGCCCCACAATCGAGTCTGCGTTGGCATTGGCCAGCGCCGAGGCGAATAACAGATTCAGGATCGTTCCCCCGGCGACTACCGCCACCGAAGCAAAAAAGAACCCCAGTACCATCAACGACGGCCGGAGCATCATGTCGATTAGGAAGATATAACCGTAGGCACTACGGCTGCCCTTGTCTTCCTCTGCGCCCAGGTGCGTCGCAGCCCACATCGGCCCAGCCGCACAGCCCACCAGCACACTGACGACCCAGTTGAATACCCCCATCATCCAGAACAGGAAGGGCACAGCAGGCAGAAATACGGCTAGCGAAAAACCGATGGCCAGCAGGGCAAACATGACGAAATAGAACATCGGTGCAAGCGCGCCCAGCACGTCTTTCACCACCGCTCCTAAATCTACCGCAAATATTTTGGCCCCCCAGCCCAACGGCGAGTTGCTGGCCGATGAAGCCGCGGCCCAGGTCCCGGCATAGGCCGCCATCAGTGTTTCAACAGTGCCCAGCGTGTAGTCACCTAGAGTCTGCATTTTTATAAGCGGATTTACTTGATTAGAAAAGTCTGCATCCGTGCCGATCCGAGCAGTTGCAAAGTAGTTTGTGAACAACTGCATAGGTGATTTGAAAACGCTTACAAACACCGAATTCGGGTCCTTCGCCGTCGCTGCCGCGCCATCATCCTTGGCCGTCTGCGTCCCTAGCGGAGCCGTGTAGGTACTGTTTTGCACCTGCGATTTGTAGGCTGCAAACACCTGGTTATACAAATCGCCGGTACCGTGCTCGCCCAGGTTGCTCATCCCCATGACAACCGGAGTCGAGCTGGCCACGTCGTTGGTTTTGTTATTGGCTGTGGCAAAGGTGTGATACCAACTGCCCAGAGCCACCCAACCACTGCTTTTGATCTGGCTTGAAAGCTGGCTCTGTAGCGTGTCCTTGAAGTCGATCTTGTTGATCGCCTGGTTCACCGTGTTTTCATAGGCGGCAGCTGCGTTCTGGATCTGTGTTTCGGCGTCCTGAAAACTCCCCACGTCCTGGTCACGCTTGCTCAGGTAGGTGTCTACGAACGCCTGTGCCGCTTGATCCAGGGTGCTCTGCATGGTGTCTAGCGCTTGGTGCTGCGCCGTGATCACCCCACTCGTGTCCACGTCACTGTCAAACAGCAGGTTCCAGGTCCCGGTGCGGCCCGTATTGGGTGTTTTGGCAGAACCACATACCGCGCTGCCGTTGCCGGTGTCGTATTGGCCGTTGCCCCCCTTGGTGGTAATCAACGGGGTATTGGCTTCGCCGTCCCCGTAAAGCGCTTGCAGCTCACGGTTGATCGCGTACTTGCACAGGTTCATTTCGAAGATGCCGCGTGCCGCGCCTCGGGTCACCGGGGCCGTAGGTTGCGTCACCATCGAGTAGCCGCTGTCCATCATGTCCACAGCTTTATCGGTCAACAGATTGGCACTGCCAATACCCATCGTAGAGGTAGCCCAGAGCATGACCAGCTGGGCCAGTGACCAACCCGATTGTGTGGGCAGAATCATGATGAAGCCGCCGAACGTCATGATCGGGTACAACGCAGATCGACCGCCTGCGAAAAACTGTCCCTGATGCCCGGCCTTCACGATGGTTTTCATGGTGATGGTCAGAAACCAGAACAGGGCCAGCACAGCCAGAAAGCCATTGATAATGGCGAACAGTGAGCCAATCAGTGTTGGCTGTGAGGGTGCAAATGGATCGACTGCTACTTGCCCAAAAATCATCACCAGCGCCTGGCGCGAGAGGTCATTGGGCTTTTGGGAAGCCGCTGCGATGGTCTGATAATCCACACTGTCGGCCATTGCCGGCACAGAAAAGACCAGCAGTAAACCGACCCACCAAAAGCGTTTTAGGAGGTTCATGGTAACTGTCCCGCTTGAATGAGTCTTTTGTTAGCCGAAGTGACCGAGCGTCAGTACCTGCCGGCACCATCGGTTTTCGATGAGGAAATCTTCAAAGGTGCCTCGTTCCACTACGCTGACGCGCCGTTCCCGCAACTGCCATAGCCGGTAAGTGGCGATTAGCGTTTGCGCAAACCCCCAACTGGCCAGAGCCATCAATAAAAGCAGTGTCACCGCAGCCCGCAGGAATGTGCCTAAAGGCAAGCTGAGGTTTGCCAACAGCAGCATGATCAGCAGGAACAGGCTCAAGGCCCCACCACTCGCCATCAAGCACCACCATGCAGCCCGAATGCGCTGGTAGGACCTCACCAGTTGCTCAACAGATCTGCTGGAACGCTCGACTGCTTGTACCCAGCTGATACCGACTGCATCTGCCTCAGTCGTTGCTGACGCCGGGGTCAGCAACGTCTTCAGTAGCTTCAGCTTTTGCGCCGTCGGTTTTATGCCCCGGCGATAGATCACCGCCAGGTCAGAGAACGGGTTGAGGATCGATAGCCCCACATGGCCGGCGCGCCGTAACGGTGTGCCCGAATGCTTGTCGTCCGGCGACGATTGTTCGTCCTCGTGCTTTGTTGTGTCAGGTTCAGTTTTCATGTGCGGTGACTCCCGAACTCATTTTTGCTCCCAGTTCCTGAAGCTGCGGAACGTATTTGGCGTCTGCCGCCAGGGCCAGTTGCTGGCCGGCAATGATGTTGGCCTGGCGTTGGTCGTTTTTGAGTCCCAACTGCAGCCAGTTGCCCAGGCTCTGCACGCGCACCAATTCACGCATCAGGTTGTCTCCGCTCAGGGCCTGAAGGTCGGTTTCATAGGCGGTATTGGCATAGCGCCTGCCCACCTCGAAAGCCTCGAACTCGCGCTCGCTCATCACCCCGGTGCGTTGTGCTTGCTGGCTGCCCGTTGAAGCGAAGTACTCTGCCGCTGACGGATTCTGTAGCGCCTCTTGCAATGCCTCCTGTGTGGCCGGATTGGCCTGACTGGCGGCGATAATGTCCAGCTGCGGTTGAGTCGCGGCGCTCTGAATCGCCTTGTACTGGGTCATCAGCCCCTGATACTCACGTCCCGTGGCCGACTGGATATCCCCCTTGCCCGGTGCCCGTCCCCCGTCATGGCGTGCCGAGTTCTTCATGTACGCCATGCCCGCATCGACCTGATCCTGATTGAACGTCAGGTCAGGGGCTTTGCCCACGGCTCCCGCCCCGTCGATCAACGAGCGCATTTCGATGTCGCCTCCAGGCAGGCTTGAGACCTGCGGGCACAGATCAGTACCGCCGTACTGGGCCGATTCGCTTTGTGTGCAGTACTGCGCGTGCATGGCGGCACTGCGATAGCCACCCTGACGCGAGGCCACGGGCTCGGAAGCGATGGTCTTCTGCACCACGGCACTGCCGACACCTGCCCCGCTGGCCAGCACCGCCGTTTGCGCACGGCTCACCTTCCCCACCGTGGCCGCGACCCCAGAGGCCGACTCGCTGCAGATGCTGTCAGGGACCGAGTACTGTTCTCGGGCACGCTCCAGGCGCTCGGTCTGACGGCCAAAAATATCGGTCTCGCGCTGGGCACGTGCGGCCTCAGAAATAACCGCGACTTGCTTGTCACTGGCCTGCACGATGGCCGTGCCGATTTGTGTCTCAGTGGTCAGGATTTCCGCCAGGGTAGCTTGAAGGCCGGCCATGGCCGGCATTACCTGCGCCGTAATGGGCACGCTGGCCGTGACGGCCACCGGCTGGACGTACGCCAGTACTTGTTGGGCTTGGAGCAGGCCCACGGTCAGCGCTGTTAACGCATAAAGTCTTTTCATGATCATTGCCTCAAATGTTGTAGCCGCGCCGTTTGATCAACTCGTTGGCCAGCGTGCGAATCACGTTGTTGGAATCCGCCTCACCGGCTTGCTTCTGGCGCAGCGCGATGAGTTTTTCTGCCGTGCCCTGGGGAAAGGCTTCGGCCAGGATGGCGCGAGCCGTGGAACCGCCGACCGCTTCATACAACAACCTGCGCAGGGCGCTGTCGGTCGGTGAAGAGCCCAACGCCCATAGCTCCAGGGGCCCCATGGCGTTTTTCAGAATGCGCGCCAGGGTGCCGCCACCCTTGATTCGGAACACGCCCAAAAACGGTACGCCGCTGCCATCCGCTGCTGGACCTGAGCCCAAACGCTGAAAGCGCTGCAGAGTGACCTTGGGCACTTTGATGGTGTCGGTCAGAAGCTTCTCGTCCTTGGGGTCCACCTCCATCATGTACAGCGAGTTGGCCGAATTCAGAATGGCGTCTGGAAAGTCGCTCACGTACTGCGAGGACAACACCGTGCGTATGCCGAATTTGCGTTGCTCACGGTCCTGGGTTTCCAGCATGGGAAAGATGAAGGGCACCTGTTTGGCATTGTGCAGCTCGTCGTAGACCTTGGTTTTGACCTCCTGATCCAGCTGCTCCAGGCGGTCGAGATGCATGGGGTGGTAAAGCGTGGGCACCGCCTCCAACAGCTCATCCCGGTATTGCGGCAACACAAAATCTCCCCCCGCCACCTGGCCCGCAAACAGGAACATGATTCCGGTTTTCAGGTGGCCAGCATTGGTGGTGTTATCACCCATGACATTGTTCAGATCGATCGCGATCACTCGCGTGCGTGGACTGATCAAGAACTGCGTACGCCCGGCCAGCATCTTGAATTCTCTACAGGCGTCAGTCATGCAGCGGTGCAAGTACTCCAGCAACAGCTCCTGACTGCCATCGCGTTGCACCCGACCATAGGCGCTCTGTACGTCTTCATGGTTCAGGAAGGTGGTCATGTCGGCCAGTTCCGGCACCGCTTCGAACTGGGCCAACTGCGCTTCCTTAACAAAGCCTGCTTCAAACAACAGATCGCGCACCTCATACCAGGTACTGCTATCCCACCACTGGGCCGGATAGCGCTCGATCAACCCGCTTTTATCCAAGGCAGTGTCCACTTCGGGGACGACCCCGCGCCCCCAGCGTCTGGGGCTTTTTTCGGCATTGGCGGTATAGGCCATGCTGATGACGCGGTCCAGTATTTGCCGGGTATCGCGTTCGTTTGGCGGATTGCCGGTAGAGGGATCAATGCACATGGCCGTGAGCATGCTGATGATCCAGTTACGCTCGGGGGCGATCGGAAACCGCGCGCCCAGCTGGATATCGAACAGGTTCCGGCAATGCTTGGGGCTGTTCTGCAGCACCATGCCCACCACCTCGTCCTTACGCTCCGGCGGCAGACTGTCGCGCAGCAAGGCGACTTGACCTTGCATCGAGAAACCTTTGTCCACCCCCGCCATGAACGGTAAACGCTGCTGGGCGCTGGACACCGTGACATTGCCCAGCTTGTTCAGCAGCACCGACTTGCCCTGGCCGGAAGAGCCGGTGACCACACTGGTGAGCTTGTTCTGCTTGGGGGTGGCCAGACCGACCGGATAGAGCTTGCCATCGAGCGTAGCGAACAAGGCGTTGCCGTCCTCCTCCCAAGCCGAGGCCGGGCGGGTCAGCGGCAACAGGTTCAGCGCCTCTGAAAGCGGCGGATACAACAGGTTCGGGCCACTGCCTTTGCTGGAAGCCACCAGCGTCGAGGCCCATGCGCGTACCGGGTTGCCGAAGGTTTGCGTCACCTCGCACACCCCCCAGGCCTGAAAGGCCTGGGTCAGCAGCGTCAGATGGCGCGTCACTGCGGCCTGGCTGTCTCCCCAGGTCGATGCCATGATCGTCATGACACACACCGGCTCCTGCTGCTCGACTTTCGTCAGCGTTTCGATGGCGTTCCAGATGGGCCGAAGCGGCGGCACAAACGCTATGAAGTCCAACGTGCCTTTTTTCATGCCCAGCGACTTCATGCCCCCTGGCATCAGGTCCATGCGTACGCGCCAAGGCACGCCGCGAGGGACCAGCGATTTGAGCTTGGCAAAGGTCTGCGGCGTCTGCGGTCCCAGGACTACAGACAAGGTGCCATGCCACATCCCATTGACGCAGAGCTTGTTGCCGTTGGTTTCCATGTCCTGGTTCATCAGCTGAAATTTCAGCTGCGGGGCCAGAAACGGTGTGTGGTCGTCGCCGTTACGGACACCATGCGGGGTGATCGGATCATCAGGGAGCAGCGGGTACCAATGCTCACTGGTACCGAGCCGGTCCACTTGAGCGCGCAGCGCCTGGCCCACTGCATGGGCATCGAGCAGTTCCAGCAGCACACCCTGGCCGTCATCTTTAAAGGCAGCTTCCACAGCGCTCATGAAGGCGTCGTGGCGAATTTTCAGGCCGGCCATTTCAGCCAGGACCGGATTTTGTCCATACCGTGCATCCGGGCTTTGCCCGATCAATTGCTTGATACGGCGATTTTCGTCGATCAGTTCATGCGCCGAGAGCGTCTTGCGCCCGGTGTAACACACCAGGTAGCAGCGTTCGCGCGAAACCCAGGGGGCCAGCTTTTCAACGTTTTCGTCCAGGATCGGCGTCAAGTCGATGCCGGTCCGTTTGACAGAAGCGTACTGAGGGGCCAGCAGGCGTTCGACGTCCTCGCGGCCTCGATCAGGGTCATCATCGAACACCAGGCTGATTTTGTGTCCATGTCGACGATAGTGGGCTGTCAGCGCATGCATCATGCGCTCCAAGCGGCCTGCCCAGGAATAAGGGGCCTCCAGGGGTGCCGCTTCGTCGGTGTCACAAAAACTGCCGGCAACGGCATACACCGAGCAGTAATCGCCATCGTCGTTGACCAGTACATACGGGGCATTGAGGGCTGGGTGGCGAGTGCGATCGTCGTCCGTCAGACGCAGTACCGTGTTCAAGTCGCAATAGTCGGGCAGATCGCGTGATACGGCAAACCGGGAGGTTTCTGTGATCAGGTCTTCAACCCAACGGATCAAGCTCGGCATAAAAGTCACTCCGTTTATAGGTGTCCCAGCTGCGGGAGGAAAGTGCCCCCGCGACCGTTTTGCCGGTGGGCAGTAATAGCGACAGATCCTCGAACATGTCCGCCGGCAGGATCAGGGCACAGCCTTCCAGGCGGTTTCGAAGGATCGAGCGCTTGTGAGGAGGAAGACGCTGAAAGGCCATGGCGAATTCGCCGGCACGTGTCGTGCCCCAGGCTTGTTCCACCTCACGGCCATGTCGAGCCAGCCAGAGCAAAACCCTTTTTCCTTGGGCACGCTGCGTGCGGGTACCGCCGAGAATGGCAATCAGCGCACGGCGCTGCAGGTGATACACATCCGTCATGGCCATACCGGGCAGGTAGGCCAGCACGCCGTGAGCCGCCGTAGGGCTGTCCAAGTGCCCGGCCAGGTAGCACAGGGTGCAAACCGCATGGGAGGCGGTAAACCCTGATCGAGCCCCCTGCCACAGCTTTTGGGTCCACAGTCCGCAGCAAGCGCACTGCTCGCCAGGCATAGCCGTCGGTACCGGCGTTTCAGGATCACCGCTGACATCGAGCATCAGGGGGGTCAGTGAAGGTTGATAACGGTCAGGTTGAAACGCTGTATTCAAGGGGGGAGCTGATAGATCGACATCCATAGGTTCGCCTTCTGGATTATGTTCAGAATTAGGAAAAGTCGTGGTTAGTTGGCATGAACGGCTAGCCGCCGCAGGTTTGCGTCAGGAGTACAGCGGTTGACCCGCAATGGTGCACGTGGTCAGGGCCAAACGACAGAAAGACCCGGAAGGTTTAAGCTGTTGGGTATCTAAATAGGAGGTCTCTATGAGCACCCAACTTTCCCCCATCGTTTCCGAGTTCGAAACACAGGAACAAGCAGACAGCTACGACCGGTGGTTTCGCGCCAAGGTCCAAGCATCACTCGATGACCCACGTCCCAACATCCCCCACGATCAGGTGATGTCTGAAATGCGTGCACTCATCGAGTCCAAGAAGAATAAGCATAATGCTGGTTGAGTGGCGGCCCGAAGCACGGGCCGAACTCTGGAGCATTTTGAACTACATCACTGATCAAAATCCGATGGCAGCCGAGAGGCTGAACCAGACTATTGAGGCGTCTACAACGGCCCTTCCACAACACCCTTATCTGTACCGATTAGGGCAAGTTTCTGGTACTCGGGAAATGGTCGTACACCCCAATTACGTAGTGGTTTACCGGGTGACTGATCGAATTGAAATCGTCAACGTCCTCCATGCCCGCCAGCAATACCCCTAAACGGTAGCCCTGCGATGACCGAAGTCACCGCAGGAGGGTTGGCTTAGCCCACATCCACGGGCGCCAGGCCGACCTGCGCTTGTGAGCGCTTGATGATTTCAGGCACAACCACCAGGCATACCCCGAACAGGATGGACGCGACGATCGCGCCGATTTTGATCTGCGGGTTGTCTTTCTTGTTCTTGGCCGCGACCAGCCCACCGATCACGAAGATCACACCGACAAACTGAGCAATGGTCAGTGCAGATTTCCTCAGCGACGTGGCGCCTACCGCTGCCGAATCACCCATCCCGGCAATGTCGGCACCGGCAGCACCGGCAAAAGCCATCACTGGGTTGGCAGCCATAGCTGCCGTCAGGCACTTCAATGCGCGTTGACGCAGACCGTCTTTGAAAACAGAAAGGCGAACAGCAGCGCACAGCATTACGTCTTTGGACATAACCAACTCCTTGGGATTAATCAGTAGGGTGTAACTATCGAAGGTGCGCCGAGGCGCTTTGACATCCCGATCTGCTTACAGCAGGCCGAGGGTTTTTTGCAGGGCGCTAAGCAGGTACGGATTGCATACGCAGAAAACGCCCAGGACAAACTTGAGGGTACCGCTTGAAACGTCCTGACTGGCCGATAGGCCCGTATGCCCGTCCTTGAACGAGCGTTTCCAGGACAACATGCCTTGCAGCGCGAACCAGACGCCCAGCATGCGCACCAGACTTAACACGGCATTGGCCGCATCGGCTGCGACACCAAAGGTGCCCACGTCCACGTAGCTGATGGCATCGAAGGTCGCGCCCTGCCAACCAAACTGGCGGGCGGCAGCACCGATCATTTGATCGAGGCCGGCCAGGCCACCACAGAGCAACAACACGGCGATGACCTTGCCGCCACCTTCCGCATGGCCAGGTGCTTTGCGCGCGGCACTGGCGTGAGTGGCGAGGTAGCTCACAGCGCCAGTGACCGCAAACAAGCTGCCCAGCGTGAAGGCAAAGTTGACTAAGGAAGTCAGCAGGTTGTGGGACAGATTGACCAACATTTGAATCGCGTCAGTACTGCCGTCCATGATTTACCTCATTTGATTGTGCCCGCGCTGGTCAGCACTTCGCGGGCCTGGGGATTGATGCCGGTGACGGTCACCTGGCCCAGTTTCTCGCCGGGACTGACGGCCTAGGTCTTGTCCTGCCAGTACACCCAGGCCATGCCGTTCTGAATGGCTTGCACGCGCATGCCATTCAACGGCGAACGTGTTTTAGCGACTGGCTTGCTGACCTGCTGTGTCGTGGTCGTCGCGCCGGGTCGTCCTTCAAGGAAGGACAGACGTGCTGACAAGACGCTGTTTTGCGCTTGTGCCTCAGCCAGTTGCTGTTGCAGCGCCTGTTGTGCAACCCCCTGAGTCTTGATCGTTTCGGACAAGCGCTGGATCGCGGTGCGATTCACCTCTGCGTAGGTACGCACCCCGCCGATCATGGCCGCAACCTCGTTCTTGAACTGGCCCAAATCAGACTCGGCAGCGGCTGCAACAGGGTGGGTACTCGACTGTTCAGCGGGCAAAGGCTGCTGTTCTAAGTCATTTTCAAAGGCCAGGCGATTGACTGACGGGTTTTCTTCGCGGGCAAACAAGTACCAGCCAACCAGTGCCAATAACAGGGCAATGCCGATCAGCCAGGGCAGTGAAAGCCCCATGATGATCGGGCGTTGCCACACGCTACGACTGGGAGCCTGGGTGGGAGCCGGCATTTCAATCGTCGATGCCTTGGGCTCTGCTGGACTGAACTCGCTCATTGTTGACTCTCCTGCAGCTTGCGCTGCGCCTGGATTCGCGTCTGGGTCTGCGCACGCCATTGATCAGGCGTCAGCGGTTGGGCTGGGGACTGGGGTTGTGCCGACATGACGGCCTGAGCGGGGGCCGCAGGTTGCACCGTTTCACCGCTTCGCCCTGGGGCAACGGCATCACCTGCGTATACGCCTCGCATGAACTGAATCGCGACCACCTGCCCCTTGAACACATTGACCTGGGTGGCCGGGGTGCGAGCGGCATCATCCGTCAGCACTTTGGCCGCCTGGCCGGCGGCACCGCCCAGAATGGTACCGGCGACCGCCGTTCCATCCGGCATGCCTGGTCGAGCGGTCTGGGTAGAAAAGCCATTGCTGAGGACCTGAGTATTGGCTTGCGAGTACATGTCGCTGATATTGCCAATGCCGCCCAGTACCGCTGGCAACACAATGCGTGACATGTAACGGTGATTCACTTCAGAAGCCACGTTGGCCAACAGGGTGTCGTCCTGAAGCGCATAGGCATCGACTTTGTAATTGACGCCCTTGAAGGCCATTTCAGTGAAGTGGATCACCACACCATCACCGGCCAACCTGGCGCCCTCGGGTGCCTTGAGCACAGCCCCGGCATACGGCCCGGACAGCTTGCCCAGCACCGGCGTGGTGCTGTTGTCCGAGTCCACACCGATATCGATCACGCCAGCCCCGCGCCAGTAGGGCGGCACCACTTCGACAGGTGAATAGGGTTCTGCGGTGCTTTTCATGGAAGCGGTTTTCAGCTTGGCACCTCCCGGCAGGCTTTCACTCCAGCTGTCATAGCCTCCAGCAGAACCCGTGGTCGTATCGCCTGAGCCATTCAAAGCGTTAGTTCCCCCTAAAACATGGGCGAAGACCAGACCGGACTGCCGCTCTTCGGCTTTTTTTTCAGGATTGATCCGTTCTAGCAATGCCTTCAGACGCAGGTCTTCCTTCTTTTCGGAGTCTTTTGAGTTCTCGTCCTGACGAGTACGGCTACGCCGGGCGGTAGGCTCTACCTGAGGGGCAGGCTTGGCCTTCGTCACAGGCAGCATCACGCTCGTCTGCTCCATGGGCATACTGGCAATGAAGCTGCTGTTTTCGTTTTTAGCCGTGCTGGCCCCTTCCTCGTTGTATTGCTTGAGCAGATCGCGATAGGCAGGGCTTTCAGTGCTGTGGCTGCGCGAAGCTTGTGCTACTCGACCCAGGTCTACCTTCGATTGCGCCGGCTCAGGCCTGGCCAGCCAGTCCCAAAGGTAATAGGCACCGCCAAAAACGACCACCAATGCGCCTCCAACCAGCGCTGCGGTGAGTTTCATGTCGCGTTTGGCATCGTTTTCGTTTGCCATGATGCTTACTCCAAGGCGACGTTGAGGGCCGCTGTGTGGCCCATGACTGAGAACGACACATAGGGCGTCACGGGTAATTTCCAGAGATGCGTACCGTCTGCCGACGACAACGTGGATTCGAACTCGTCCCGGATATCAGCCCGCGTGCGGATGTACAGGTCGTCACCCATTTGCCACACCGTGGTGTCTGGCACGTTGCCGGTGGTTTTGAGCTGTTTGGCCTCCCTGGGTGGAACGCCATCGAGAAACCCCTGCAGCACCCGATCGTGCAAGCCGATACGGACCTCGGGAGCGGCGCCTGGCTGAGCACCCGGCCCACGCCTGGGCACACGCAAGTCCAGGCGAGCGTCCACTGCCCACGTCTGGGCCTTGGTATCCGACTCCCCACTGCTGACGTAGAGCATGATCGGCACGGCCAAACCTTTCAGGTAAACCGTGACGTTTCCGCTGGCAAAAGGCTTTGCGGCGTACAAGACCATGACCGGGCTATTGGGCACGTAATACGGCGTGATATCGGGGTTGCCACTGATGGGCGCGGCGCCCAGGTTCCACGGCGCGCCGGTACTGTCGATAAAGGTCAAGGAAGTGGGGTAGTTCACCGCCGTGCGCACCAGCGGCAAACTGGCCCCCGGCGACAGATTCACCGTTTGTGCGCTGATTCTCGGCACAATGGCGACCTGCTGTGCGGCCATGGCCTTGTCAACCTCTCCAACCTGCCCGCGCAGCTGCCGAATCTCTTGGGGAGTCAGCGGAGAAACGCTGTCCTGAGCCTTTTGAAAAAGCTCGGATGGCGGCGGCGGGAGCGGATCATTTCCAGACGGTTGCTGAGCGGGTGCTGCATTCCCATGGCCATTACCTTGTGCCGGCGATCCGGCTTTCTGTGCTGCTGGGTTAACACCTACACCCGTAGCCCAGCCCGAAGGTGCAGCCCCCGCAGCAGGCGTCACGGGAGCAGAGGGGGGAACCGCAGATTTAGCCGGAGCGGCCTCTGGGCTGACAGTTTCATCCGCCCAGGCGTAGCCGCCTGCCGCTAGCCATAGGGCCAGCGCAATTGAAGTTTTCATGGGATTTTCCTGGCCAGCGGCGTCAATAACTCGCGAAATGGCCTTAGTTAGCGTTGGTGGTGATGACCTGGGTGACTTCAAGCCCGGCGTTTTTCACGCGAACGTCCGTCTGCTGAATGCGCAGCGTAAAAATGAAGCGCTGAGGCGGACTGCCCGATTGCTGACCATCCAGCTTCAAAGTCACCGGGTACTGGTACTCCCAGGCAAACTTGTCCCCGATCTTCCCGCTACCGCGAATCACCCCTGGGCCAACATCCACCCAGAGGTTCATGCGCTGATCCTTGACCGCTTTGAGCACGTTCGAGGCCACCAAGGCTTTGTAATAGTCCTGGAAGCCCACTTCCGAGTAGCGCTCGCCCAGTTGGGTCATCTGATCGCGGTAATGCACGAAGTCCAGAGTGAAGCTCTGGCGAATGGTGTCGGCCCCAAAGGCCGACACGTCACGCCTGCTATGCCCTGGTTTGTCCGTAGGGATGATCTTGGTCACGCGACCACCCTCGGCCGCGAAGTACTTCACCGGAGGATGGGCGACCTGCCAGACCAAGTAGCCATTCACGCTGACCGACAGCACCAATGCCGGTGCCATCCAGAGCACTGCGGTCAGACAGCGATGGGCGAAAGCCGCACCTAACGCACGGTCACGCTGCAACTGCATGGCATGCTCGAACGTGTGCTGATCTTCTGCCGTGGGGAGGTGAGGTTTTTCCAGAGACTCCTCCACGGGCAGCAACCTCTCTGATGAGTCAGTCACAATGAACCTCCTACCGACTGCCAAGGGTCCGAGCCGCTGGGGATGTGGCTGTTGATCTTGTCCACCGCCGCCTGGCATACCTGATCGGCCACCTGGTTCATCAGGTCTTCCAGGCTTGGAAACGAGGGAAGGCTGATGCTGGTGGTGCGAATGCGCGACAAGCAATCCTGAAGCTCGTCTGAGACGGTGCGCTCGCGCTCTGCCCACACGTCCGACGCCTTCTTGGCCCGCTCATACGCAGTCTGACTGCCCACACTGGCCGCTTGTCCTGAGCGGCACACCGCTGCGCTTCCCACAGCGGGCAGGCAGCACACGACCATCAGCAGTGCACCGCACATGCTTTTCTTCATGATGAGTTCCTTTGCTGTTTGCGTTTTACACCGGGCGTGGATCGCTCGGCTGTACTGACGGTGCCGCTGTGGGAGCTGACTTTGGGAGGGTGTTTTCCTCTTTCCAGCGCTGATCGAAGCCCAATAGGGCGTGCAAGGTCGGGGGCACCTCGCCAGGCGCGTCAAGCTTGCCAATGCGCACAGCGCTGTCGCCTTCGAGCTTGAAGGCAATGTGCTCTCTCGAAACCGGCTCGCCACCAGAGCGGTTGATGCCATTGCCCGTGCCGATCGGCAGCAGGCCCTCGGGGGTAATGGCGTTAAACACCATCGAAGGCCCATCGTCACGGCCTGGCAAACTCACCAATACATGCTGCATCTGATCCCCCTGACGCACCACACCTTGCAGATAGGGACCATCGCCGCGCACCAGGTACATGTCCAGATGGCCATCCTGCGACCAACTGCTGATGACGGGTTGTCCCGCTGTGTTGTTGGGGTCGATCGGCGGCCGAGGGGCCGACAGCTCGTCACCCGTTTTTGCGCTGCCTTCACCGTTTGGGGTCAACCAATACAGGCCATCCGTGGGTGGCGTGGGCAAGGGAGCATCCACGCCCAGTTGCGCAAGCCAGGCTTGTTGCACCACGGCGAAACGCCCGGCGTCATAGGCGCCGAGTTTGACGCCCTCATCCTGGCCAGAACGCACTGCGGGGTTACCCTCTACCTTAAGGGCCCATTGGTTGCGATGGACGTCTTTATCGTCGTAACCCACGGTGACGCCCTGATCGTTTTTGCGGGGCACCTTGACGGTAACCGGAAAATTGCCCAGCCACTGCAACGTCACCATCTTGCCTGGCTGCACACGGGTTTGGCGCAGCAGCCCCGCCAGTTCCTTTCCCCAAAAAGTCTGAACACCGTTCTTGGTACGCAGTGTAATGAAGGTGCTCTCGGGCTTGTCTGGCTCAAAACGAAACGGCTGCTGGCCACATTTGAGGATCTTGCCTGTCACGCCATCCTTGGCCGCCTGGAAAGGCTGATGGATGGCGGGCGACACCTGCTGATTCGCTGACGTTGCAGGCTGATCCGATGCTGGAGCTGCCGAGGGCGGATTGATGACCGGTGCGTCGGGCTGTGCCGGTGGTGCAGGTTGAACCAGTGGCCGCTGCAGACCCTCAACCTCCAGCGGCTGATAAGCAGTACTCGCCGGCGCGGACGCAGACGAATGCCCCGATGCCGGCGCGGCTTGTTGAGGTTGCGGTGCCGAGGGCTTCGCCTGTGACGGCTGTGGACCACCGTACGGCGGTGGGGTATCACCATGAATGGCATCAAGCGTTACAGGTGGCTGCTTCAACGCGTTACGGGCATCGTCCAGCAACATTTGCTGCGCAGGGTTCTTCATCTCCACATTGATCTGGTGCTGAGCAATCAGCTCGATGGCTTTTGCCTTGAATTCGTCACTGCCGGTCAGTTCGATGCGCCCCCGGTAGAACTGTGCTGCCGTGAGCAACGCAGCTATTACCTTCTCATCTTCCTGACCTGCGCCTTGGACCATCTCCAGGCGCGACCCACGGTCAACGAAAGCAGGCTCGGCATCGAGCTTGTAGAGCACCGAATTGTCACCCTGAACCTCGCGGCTGATGCGGGCCAACAGAGCGTCTTTGTCGATGTTGCTGGCTTGCGGTTGTGGCTCGTCGGCTCCTATCGGAGCCCCTACGAAGATAGCATCCGGTACGACCGCCGGGCCGGTCTTGCGTGCTGTGGTGAAACGACGCGGCAGGGCCCCTGACACCGGAACCTCCACGTCTGAAAGGCTTTCATTGTCTTCGTTTTGAGCAGGCCCTGCCGGTGCGATTATCGGTTGATCCTCAGCGACGGGGGAAGTGTCAGGATCAGGCTCTACTGACGCCTGTTGTTTAGCAGGAGGCGCAGCTGGTTGAGCTGTCTCGTTCGACTGCTCTGGCTCGGCCGCCGCCAAAGGTGGCCGGTTGAGTACAGGCGCGTCGGAGGACATTTCTTGGTCTGTCGCCGCAGGTGGTGCCGCCCTCTTCTGATCATCCACGCTGGCAGAAGAGCCTGGGGCGGCCTCTCCCGGTGCCTGTTGTTGAGCAGACCGCGCAGCTGGTTGAGCGGTCTCATTCGACTGCTCTGGCTCGGCCTCTGCCAAAGGGGGCTGGTTGAGCACTGGAGCGTCAGTGGACATTTCTTGGTCTGTCACCGCAGGTGGAGTCGCCCTATTCTGATCAGCCACGTTGGCTGAGGAGACTGGGTCGGCCTCTCCCGGTGCCTGTTGTTGAGCAGCCAGCGCAGCTGGTTGAGCGGTTTCGTTAGACTGCTCTGGCACGACCTCCGCCGAGGTCGGCTGGGTGAGTACAGGCGCGTCAGACGGCGTGTTGCGGTCTGTCGCCACAGACATTGTCGCTTTGGGCTGTTCGTCAACGATCGCGGAAGCGTCAGGATCGGCCTCTACCGAGGCCAGTTGCTCAGCAGGTGACAACGCCAAAGGTGGCTGGGTGGATACCTGCGCATCATCAATGCCAACCGGTGCTTCAGTGACCTGGGCAGTTTCGGGTGACTGGCTTTCAACAGATGACGCTTCAGATGCAACCGGTTGAACACTACGGGTCTGCGGCGGTGCGGATTGATCCGGGACCTGTATTGAAGCTGCAGGCGCTGCATCCAGTTCCAGCGTTTCTTGCGCGGGAGTGGCTGCCTTTTGCGCAGTATTGTCCGGAGACTGAGTGTTCGAATCTGTCGGCATGGCAGTTACCTCTTCGTACTGTCGAATCAGGGGAGCGGTCTGTTCGCGTACCGCGTCCAGTCCTCGTGATTGGTGAAGGTCGTTAAAGTCCGTGAACCCACGGGCGATTTCGGCGTCGTTGAACGTTGGGTACATAACCTGGCCCCCCACCGCTATGGCCGCCTCATTGGCCATGATCAATCCCTTGTTCACGTCCTTGGCATGATCGAAATCCGCCATGAACAGGTGCCGACTGTCGGGATACTGCTGATGCAGCACCTTGGCCACCGCCACCATGTTGCCTGCGTCAATGGTCATCACCACCGGCAGGCCGGTGGCCAGGTTCAGGCTGCGCGCCGTGGCATAGCCCTCGGCATACAGGATGGGGTTGACCGGATCGAGCGAGCCGCCCACCACCAGGAAATGCTCTTGTTTGGGGGCATCCTTGAAGAGGAACTTCTCACCCTCGGGAGGGATGTACTGCAGCGTCTTGAACGTTCCCGAGGCATTAAAAAACGGCACCACCAGGGCACCGTTTCGTGTTTGACGAATGTCGGGCGTCGGGGGTATTCCCTTCCGCACCAGGTAGGGGTGCGCAGGGTCTGCGGCGGGCAGCCGGTCGTAAAGTCTCTTGGCAGCCAACGTCTGCTTGGCGTAGGTAACAGCGCGATCACGAGCGGCGTCTTCCTGGGCTTGCTTGGCCCCGGCCCGAATGTGCAGGCGGGTGATCGGATCAGACTCACCGCCAGTCGCCACCCAGTTGGTCACATCCTTGGCCGAATCGGCACGATGGTAGTTGATGAACCAGCCAGCAGGGCGACGATCCAGAAAACCGCAATAGACACCGCTTTTCTTGCCGTGCTTGTCATTGACCGTCGCGACACGCTGCCGACTACCGTTCATCACCGGCATGCCTTTGACGACCAGGCCGGCTTGAGTCAGTACATCCAGAAACTCTGATTCGGCGTCCCCTCCCCCAGCGCGGCAACTTGGATCAGGCAACCAGTCGGTGATGCGATCAAGGTCACATCCAGGTCTGGCAAACCAAAGCTTTTCTTCTTTGTTCCAGTCAATAGCCTCACGACCGTCACTGAGTCGTCCGGCAGACAGTCGAGCCTTATCACGATCATCAGGCGGCACGGCCAGCCAAACCGGGTATTCGGATGTGCGAGGGGCTGTTTCAATCTTGAACTGGGCATTATCCGACGCCGGGAAGTTCTGTTGCGACCGGCTACGATCATGCAGCCCTTCAGCAACCATGCTCGTCAGATTGATAAGGTCACTGATCTGCATGGGGCGAGAGCGATCTATGCAGGTTTCACGAAAAGATCGAGCACCTTCAAGAGTGTTGGCATGGGCATCCGGATCAATCTCTTCGCAGGCGAAGGCAAACACTTCCTCAGCTTTACGTAAATCGCTGATCCCCGGATAAAGCTGATCAACCTTGGTCCAGAGGGCTGCCGTGCTGGGCTCGGTACGCGCATCAATCAGCGCGTTTAGGACTGCTCTTTTTTCGGAGGGGTTGAAGGTGTTGATCCCAAAGTGTCCAAGGATTTCGTGCCTAAGAGATCTTGTAAACTCTTCGTCCTTACTAAAGTTGGCAGTGGCAAAAACGGCTCGTCGTCCTCTAGGATGAAATGAACCGAGGATGGTTCCAGCGGCTTCTCGGGTGGCTTGCGGTCCATAAAGCTCCTCCTGGGTTTCTCTGATCTTGTAGCTGATGGTGGACGCTACCGGGTAGGTCGCACAGAATTCAATCACTAACTTTTTTGCATGATCAATGGTTAACGTCATTGTCTCTCGCCTCCATTATGGGCGCCATTTGCAATAGCAGGTTCATCGCTCCCCCCTTTCGGTAAAGCGTCGATACCACCAGGGCCGACCGGACAAGCGCTTGCCGCGCAACAGGTAAGCCAGTCGCATCACCAGGACCTTGAACGTCCACCCAAAGAACGAGAGCAGCCGAAAGCCGCCAATAATCGCGGTGATGACGTAGATCGTGACCATGGAGGGGAAGCGAAACCACGCCAGGTACAACAAGAACAAGGGGGCTGGTATGCCGTAGAGATTGAGAAGGCGTGAGGCATTGCGCCAATAGCCCGGTTGCAGTTGCTGGTCAGACATGGATAACTCCTATGCTGCGGTTGGGACGCTAGCCCGATTCGTGATCTCCTTTTTTCGCCGGCGCGAGTTCCGGGAACTCAACCAGCAATGCCTTGTTGCCCTGGGCGATGTGTTTCATTACTGCCAGTCTGATGTTTTCACGCACGCTCCCTGTCGATACGAAGTACATGCCCCAGGCCTGATCGGGCGTGCAATGGCCGATCTGTTCCTCAATGTCCCTGTAGGCCTTGCATTCGTCTGGAGTTGAGCAGCACTGCTGAGTGTTTTGGCACATGACGTTCCCTTCCCTAGTCGTTTCACCACATCCTCTTCAGTAAGTCGGCTGATAAGGCTGTCCCTGCACCCAGCGTGATTGCCAATGCTCCAGGTACACGCTGGCCACCGCAGGAACGTCCCACATCACCACCGCATTTTCGCTGTTGGCCTTGGCAGCCGAGGCCGAGTAGTTGAACGAGCCGGTTTCGACGTTCTGGCCATCGGTGATGATCACCTTGTCGTGCTGAATCTTGTACGCACCGTTGGTGCGCACAGGGATTTGCGCGTTGGCCAGCAGGTTCATCGCAGCGCGACTGGCCCTGTTGTCGTTGCCATGGGCATCGACCACCACCTGTACATCGACGCCGCGCCGTTTGGCTTGCACCAACGCCTTGACCACGCTTGGAGAGGTGAAGCTGTAAGCCATCAGCCGTATCTGCTGCCGGGCTCGCTGGATCACATTGAGTACCAACTGCTCCGCGCTGCCCTCGGGTGAAAAACCCACCTGTATTTCAGCCGCCTGAACGGTAAAGGTCAGATTGCACAGCAGCACCAAGGCCACCAGTCCACGACTTAACGATCTGGTTAACGCCGATAAGGCAGTCATGACTCGGCACTCTGTTCAAGAGCGCTGGGTACTTCTCGATGCGCTTGTGCTTGTTGCACCAAAGGCTCAGTCATGGCCTGGCCCCTCTTGGCAGGCTTGCACAGGGCTGCACCGAGATTTTCAGCGGCAACCTTGAGCCATTCGTTTGCATCACGCATGGCACCGGCGTCTATGGCTGTGTCGGTCTTGTCCTGGCGGCACAACATGAGAAACTCATAGGCTTTCTTGACCTGATCGATCTGCTCCCGACTATCCTTCTCCGACCCAGCCAGTTCGGCCTTCAGCTGCTCGATCTCGGCCTGGAGTGAGTCGACGATTTTCGGAGCCTTGCCAGAACCAATTGGCGAAGCCTGCACCATTGCTGCCAGTACCTGCGCCATGTCGTTCCACGAAACACCTATGAACTTTCCATCAGGAGCGCACAGCTCCAGTAACTTCTCTCCGCCGCGCAGGCACATGAGATGCGTCGGCTCAAAGATGGATTCGAATCTGGCGATTTCGCCTTGCTGGAATTTGATCCGGTCCCGACTGCCTGCCAGGAGGCAGCGAAGTGTCTCTATCTCTTCGAATTCGTTGCTCATTTCAATTCCTTCGCGCTTTGCGCATAGAGGGTCTGACGCTGCATCGAGCAGGCCTTGTGGTTTCCGCATTACCTAGGGATGGGGGGCATCCTTGCCTGCATTTCGAAGGTCGGCTTCAGGTCGAGCAGTGCTTCCACCCGAACTGGGCCACGCCTTGTTTGCCAGACTGGCGGGACTAAACTGCACCAAAAGCTCAATCATGGCGTGGCCCGCTGTTCGAGTTCCCGCAATTGCGAGGCGGTCATGGCCACCGCCAGTTCACGCCGGTCAATGCGACCTTCCAGATGAAGACGCCAGGCCTGATCAGCGAAGCGTCGTTGCTCCAAGCGAATAATGGAGTCGATATGCCGACCCCATTCGGGGTAAGGCATGCTGGCCAGCTTGGCGCGCAGCCCATCATCGAAGATGATGTATTGGGGTCCGGGGAGCAATGGAACAGGGAAGTCAGTTAAGCTGCCTGGGTCACCAGCAATGGTCAGTGCATCGTTGGGGATTTGGATCCGCAGCAATGTTTGAATTTGCGTCCACTGCTGCACGGACAGGGGGCGTTGCGTCCAATTTTCGGTCCTTCTCTGCGTAGTGGTACATCGGGTGGTCTCAGTGCCAGCGACCATCGATGAGGCTCGAAGAAGCGATAGATGATCGTCAGACTGGCGATCATCATCTCAATCACTTCTTCACGCTTTTCGTTAGTAACCGACGGTGGTCGCAGCGCTGGATCGGGGTCATTCTCATAGGCCAAGAGCATGATGGGGAGCATCGGCCCGCTATGTTCGTCGCTGTCGATCAGGTCACGCCAACTTCCAGGTCGGGCCTGAACTCCGCGCATAAAGCCCAGAGCCCAATCGTTGCCGTAAGTAATGCCATCGTCATCCTCCAACAGCACTGGCAAATACACGTCAGGCTCCTCCAGCGTGTGAAGCAATACCGATGCAATCGTATTCCAGTGGCGCATGATGAGCCCCATCATGTCGGTAGCCTGAGCATTGCTCTCAAAACTAAAATTCTCGCCCAAGATTTGTGGTAGGTACTCGCTGGGAGGCACCATCTCCGGACCACAGATCAGTGCCGCAAAATAGCCGTCGAGCATTTCAATGTTCATGGCCGGTGAGCCGATGGCATCAAGAAAATCAGTCAGCCTATCGAGTTCGGCATCGGTCAGCGCTTGTTGAAAAGGTGGATGGCTCATGGGGTGTTTGTTCCAATAAAGTTGAGTAATTCAGGTTTCTGAGGCTTTCCCAAGTGGCCGCAGTTCTCCGCGTGCGACGGCATCCGGTACGGAGAATGAGTAGCGCCCGAGCATGTTGATATGCTCATGACCAAACGGCGAAAGCCGCGCCTCGTCTTCGGGTCGCACCGGATAGCCTTCGCGGCGTAGCTGTGTGAGTATCGCGTCCATGTACAAGGTGTTCCACAAAACGATCATGTTCACGACTAGTCCGAGCGCACTCAACTGATCCTCCTGTCCCTCGCGGTAGCGCTGGAACAGTTCTCCGCGCTTGCCGTGGAAGACCTCGCGGGCCAGGCTATGGCGACCCTCGCCGAGATTGAGTTGCTGCAGCGTTCCGCGTCTGCGCGACTCGTCGTCAATGAAGTTCAGTGTGTGAATAGTCTTGTCGATGCGACCAATTTCAGCAATGGCCTGGGCCAGTCGTGTCGGTCGCTCATCGACCTGCAGGGTGCGCATGATTCCCATCGCGGGCACCAGGCCAAGTTTGAGTGAACCAATCAAACGCAGTACGTCGTCCCAATGTGGTGTGATGCGATCAAGGTTGACGCACTGTTTTGCCAGAGCGTTGAGTTCGCCGTAGTCGGCTTGTGCATCGACTCGCCAGAACCGAGTGCCACCGATGTCTGCCAAGCGTGGGCTAAACCTATACCCCAGAAGCCGGAACAAGCCGAACACTACATCGCTATAAGCGCCATTGTCGGTCATGATCTGCGTGGGCTGCAATTCGGTCTGCTGCTCTAGTACGACCGCCAGTAACACCAGGCTGTCGCGCAAGGTGCCGGGGACGGTAATCGCGTTTAGCCCCGAGCATTGATCGGACAGCAGGTTATACCAAGTCACGCCGCGTCCACGATTGAAGTATTTTGGGTTTGGTCCGGCATGGACGGTGCGTACAGGCACCACAAAGCGCATGCCGTCAGCCGAAGCTACATCGCCGCCTCCCCAAGTGCGGGCCAGTGCGATGCGGTTTTGTGCGGCTACCAGCACGGCATTGCAGGCAGTCAGCGTGTCATCCCGCACGTAGTTTTGATCAACCCACAGCAGTCTGTCCCGCCGCAGTGCTGGTGTGTCCTGGCGTGCAAACGGTTCGGGGCCAGTGTTGCAGGCTTCGGCCAGGAGCACCGCGCACAGACTGGTGTTTAGATCGGCGGCCCGTGCTGTGCGTTCAGTTAGATGCGAGAACGCCTCCATGCAGTCGGTGCGGGTTGTTATCTCCAGTAGGATTTCCGGCAGATCGACGCGGGGCATGCGTATCTTGATCTCATGACGCAAAGCGATCAGCGATGCCGGTTCCGCCAATGCTTCCAGCGGGCTGAGTACCAATTCTGTCTTGTCGCCGACTGTCTCAAAGCGAACTGCGTCGTTGTCGGGCAGGCGTGCAGCGACGCGCCGATAGGTTTCATCCAGTTCCTGTGTCAACGCGGCCAAGGTGGCCTGCGGTTGCACGCTCAACTCCAGTGAGCGGCAAATGACAGGCCGCGCAGCCTCCCACTCGGTCCCTTCTAACAGGCCCGCGCGCGGGTCGGCATATCGCCAGCTTGAATTGACAAATACGTCGCGCCGACGAATCGCCACACGCAACTTGGCGAGGGCACAGAAGGCAAAGGCTCTGGAATTGACCTTTCCGTCCTCTCCCACGACATGACGTTGCCATGCCTTGTCCACAATGGTGATAGCTGGGTCATGGTCTGGCCTCTGATGCAACCATTGCAGTGCCTGTACCAGTGGGCGTGCTGTCGGATTGGCGTCGAACTGGATGACACGCAGCAGCGTCGGTAAAAAGCGCGTCACAGTCGCCTGTTTGGCCGCCAGTTCGGTGTAAAACACATCGTCTGGCGGGCGCACCAGAGTACCAATATCGTTCAGGGCCTGGGTCAGTTCGTCTTGTCCAATAGCGGCATACACACGCTCGCGTAATTCGCAGTCTGGCAGACTTGGGTCGAGTAGCATTCGACATGCGCTGGCCAGCATTGAAGCAGCCCGATCCAAGTCTTTCAACGTACGCTGCCTGGTCTTGCGATCTTCCTTTTGCGCCTTACTAAACAGTTCGCGCAACAACTGGTCGAGCACATCAAGGGCATCGTCATGAGCACTGGCTTCTAGACTGTGGACAAAAGACACCAGGGTAGCCATGCGCCGTGCGTCTGGAAGTCTGGCCACAGCTGAGACTTTGGCGGTGCTGGCAAAGCGTGCCAATGCCCCGATGCGACTGGGCGGTACCTTGGTATTAGGCAGTTTGATTCCCAGATCACGTATCGTTTCGATGCGCAACAATGCTTGTACCAGTGCTGGGGCACTCACGCGTACCGGTCCCTTGCGTAATCGATCAAGCCAGGACTGGCGACTGCCTTCGACAGGATCCAGCAAATCGTCAAGGCGCTGCCGCTGGACATCTGTTACGTCACGCGTCAGCAACCGCCAAAGGCGCGACTCCATGCGCGACCGCACCTCGGCAACGAATCGTTCCAAAAGGGTGACGCCAGGCAGCAGTACCTTGTGACCGATCAACCAACTGTTGGCATGCTCGAAAAGCACACTCGGGCGATCGGTGCCCGTCCAACACAGGGCGCATAGCCAGCGCCCAAGGTGAAATTGATTGCCGGTGTCTGCGAACTCACGGTAGCCATAGCGTGCGCGGATTTCGGTTGTGTGCTGCCAGCGCTGCCTGGTTCTGCGATAAGCTGCGACGCAATCGGCAAACTCAGGGATATTGAGCTGGGTTGCGAGGGTGCGCAGTACGGCTTCTGGCACGGCAGTGGGATCCTCCAGAAACGTACCAAGAAAACGCACGGTTGTCAGTTGTAGTGCATAGCCCAGACGGCTGCTGTCACGACGTTTGGTGGCGATCCACTCGCGGTCATCATCGTCCAGGTGGAAGTAGCGCGCCAGTTCTTCACTGGAAAGTGTCTCTGGATAGCGAGCGTAGCGTTCCCGTTGCGTGGTCGACAGGAAGCTGACGGGCATGCGTTACAGTACATCGGCGCAAAAAGTGGCCGGGGTGACGATCCGCGTACGGCCGATGCTGCCACGTTGCAGCAACCCGGCCCGTCGATCACCGGTTACGAGGTAGTCAGCCTCGCCAGTCACTGCCATCGCGAGCAAAAAGGTGTCATCAGGATCCTCAGCTTCAATGCCCTCCGCCAGAGGCAGTAACGTATCCAGTACGATGGCGCGTTGCATGTTGTTGACCACCGTGCCAACGCGGTGGGCAGGCAAAATAGCCTTGAGCTTCGGATAACGACTTACACGACGCAGCTCGTCGAGCTGGGCCGTTGATGTCACCAGATCGAAACGCTTAGCGCGCCAGGCACGATAAATCGCATCGGGTGCGCCGAGTGGCGAGATCAGTGCGCCGAGCAGGACGTTGGTGTCGAGAATGACCCGCATCAGTGCTCACGCGCCCATTGCACGGCCTCGTCGATGAGATCGGTCAGCTGCGTTTCGCTCATGCCGGCGGCGGCGGCCTTCGCCTGCTCGACAGCTTGTTCCAGTAAATAAGCGCGTACGGCCTCCTCGATAAAGCGTGACAGATCGCCTTTGCGTCCTCCGCCGTGAGCCGCGATAAACATGCGGACGGACTGGTCCACGTCCGGCGATACGGCGATGTTCCAGCGAACAGTATTCATGTGCTCTCCTGATCGGTGTTTTTGCATTTAGGTGTTTGTACGCTTTGTTACGCTACACTGCAATGGTTCGATAAAACGATCGTTTTTCGAAACTTTAACAAACGATCAGCCGTACACGCCGTCTGTGCCCACAACAGGTTCATAATAATGGTTTGACGTATCAAAGTTCGATATTGTCGAAATCAGACGAGTAAAGAAGACTTTTGATGAAAATCGGCTATGCCCGCGTAAGCACGCGCGACCAAAATCTCGACCTGCAGCTCGATGCACTCAACCGCGCCGGTTGCGAACGCATTTACCAAGATGTAGCCAGTGGCTCGAAAACGGCGCGGCCCGCATTGGACGAACTGCTTGGCCAAGTTCGAGCTGGGGACGTGTTAGTGATCTGGAAACTCGACCGGATGGGACGCTCACTCAAGCATTTGGTAGAGCTGGTGGGCAATTTGATTGAGCGCAAGGTCGGCCTGTTGAGCCTGAATGACCCCATCGATACCACCAGTGCACAAGGCCGGCTGGTATTTAATCTGTTTGCATCGTTGGCCGAGTTTGAGCGCGAACTGATTCGGGAACGCACCCAGGCAGGACTGTCGGCCGCGCGAGCACGCGGACGGATGGGCGGACGGCCGAAGGGGCTGACGCCACGAGCGCAGGCGACGGCGATGGTTGCCGAAACGCTGTATCGTGAACGTAAGTTGTCCGTTGCCGCTATCGCGCAGAAGCTGCACGTCTCCAAGAGCACGCTGTACAGCTACCTTCGGCATCGCGGCGTAGCGATCAGCGCCTACGAGAAGTCGGCGCGAAAGGCATCCGGCGTGCGGGACAATGGCAACACCGGTATCAGCACGACCAAGGTCGCCACCCTCCTGCTGACTCTGCGGATTGAGAACAACAGTAAATTTGTGCGCGGTAAGAAACGCACGATAGAGCACATTGAACACTTCTATCTCGATGAGTACGACGCTCAGCGGCGATCGAACGGCGAGTACGAACTGAAGGTGCCTTACGACAGCGATGCAGAGTTGGACGACACGGTGAACGAGTTGCTGAGCGACATCGCCAGTGGCGCGGACGACCGCCACTGCTTCTCCGAAAGCGAAGTGCACATGGAGGGTACTGACCGGTACTGGTGACGTAGGGGCTTAACTGACTTCCCTGTTCCATTGCTCCCCAGACCCCGTATTCGCGCACGGCCTGACGTTTGCCATCGGTGGTGCGCAGCAGCTTTTGCACGATGATGTATTGCAGAACGCTCAGTAGATCGTGGGCCGTAGCCTCGCGCATTTCCGAGGGCACCATGGTCAGGCACCGTGGAATGGCCTCTCCAGGTGAATGGATGTGCAAGGTGCTGAGATTGAAATGGCCCACCTGTCCGGCCAAAACGGCGGCCTGGAAGGTCTCCAAATCCCGCATTTCACCCACCCCGATGATCGACGGTGCCCGGCGAAGATCTGCCCGAATGCCGTCGGCATAGTTGGCAACGTCTCGACCTATCTGCAGCTGCGTCGAGGCCAATACATCCCCTGGACGCGCGAGAATGAATTCGATCGGGTCTTCGATCGTGGTCACCTTGCGGTCAGGATCGGTGTCCAGGCAAAAGCGATAGATAGCGGCCGCCTGGGTACTTTTACCCGACCCCGTGATTCCACCAATGAGCCCTAGACCATTGGACGGCAACAACGCTTCGAACAGATCTTCTTCCAGCCCCATCTTTGTTAGATCCGGGATATCAGATGGAATGATCCGCATCGTCAGGGCGATGGTGGTGTCCAGTCGCCCAGCAGTGGCCTGCACAAAGTTGCAGCGAAAGCGTAATCGCTCGCCACGCTCCAGGCCGTAACGCTGGTTGATGTCGCCATCCAGCTGTATGGCCCGGTCAACAGGGCGACCACCACGTACCGTCGGCCGAATCTCAGGGCTGAACAGATCATCGAGGAGCTTGGACCACGTATCGTCAGCCAGCACAAACCGGCTGGCCTGGCGCAAGCGACCTTGATGCCCGACCACCAGGTGGTTACCGCCCTGGATGTGAATGTCGCTGGCTGACTGCCGTGCACACCAGACGAAAAAATCGCGCAAGGTGTCTGCATTCAGCCCGTCTTCAAAAGCGTAGGGGGCAAAATCCATTGTCTGTGTCGTCTGGGTCATGGCTGCACCTTGTGTATCACCGGATGCCACTGGGTTTTGTCAGGAACAAAGCCGGCGTTCTCCTTGAGGCTTCGTACGCGATCGCCGGTGGTCAGCTTCTGACGATCCCCCGTCACGGTCTGCTGTTGATCCGTGACGACCGGCGCCGTGATGAACCCCTGACGTAGTAACTGCGAGTACATCAGCATGCCCCGGTAATCTCGGGTCAGGCGGTTGAAATTGGCTTCAAGGGTCTGATCGGCACTTTGCCGCCCTTCACCCCAGCCCTGGCGGACCGCCGCTTGCCAAAGCGCCTTCTGCAAACGGTTTTCAGGTGTGACTGCCACGGTTTCATCAGGGCCAGACGATGACAGGCCCGCCATCAACCAGGTACGCCATGACGGAGGGTTACTGACGAACCGTTCGGGCACGATGATTTCGTAAACATGGCTTGCAGTGCGTATCTGCCGTGGCGTGATATGAGCCACGTCCACCGCCTCGTCGATGACGGGAGGTAGCCAGCCTTCACGGCTGATCAGGGTCCGAAAGTCATACAGGGTATTGAGTCGCCCGATCTGCCCCTCCAATGCCTGGCGTAATTCCCACGCGCGCTCAGCCTTACCGCCGCGAAACCCTGTGTTGCGTCCCGATTCCTCCAGCAGTTGTCGCCGCGATTCGGTCACGTCTGCTGACGGCGGGTCAGCGGGGGCAAGATAGCTTTCCAGTGGCGCCGGCGTGTCGGCGGGTGTGGAAGGTGGCGTATGTCCACACCCTTGCAGGCCCTGCAACAGGACAAGCGTCAAAATTGATTTTTTCACTGACGCCCTCCCGCCTTCTTGGCAGGCTCCGCCTGCGCAAAGGCCAGGGTCAGTTGCCCTGGAAGCTGGGTCAGGGTCGCACGCCAGGCTGTTTGCATCTCGATCAGGCGCAACAGATTCGCATAGGAGATTCCATTGACCTTGAGGTTCACTGGCAAGGGCAGGCGCACGCCGGTCCAGGCAAACGTCTGACCGCGCTGGCGGGCCAGATGGGACAGCAGCTCAATTGCGTCACCGCTCCAGTCAACCGCCACTAGGTCGCTCTGAGCACGGATAGCATCGGTCGGCAGGGTTGACCGGGTATTGATCGCACCTTCCATCCACAGCGTTTCTTGCTGTAACGCAACCCGATCAAGTACCGGCGCAGCTGTTGCAGAAGGCGTAGGAGCAGCCGGCGGTTTCTCACAAAAACTCTGGCAGCCAGACAGCAGCAATGCCGCCGCCGGCGCAGCCCAAAGGGAGTATTTCATCGATAGTCTCCTGACACCCCAAACCGGGCGCAGTCATTAACGGATAGCGAGGTGGGCCGGTGCAGCGCCCAATGCTTTGAGGCGGTCGTAGACGTTGCGCACTTGCTGCGCGTAATGCAGGCGCCGTTGCTCCTGGCGTTGCGAAGGGTCAAAGCCTGCGTTATACGAACCCAGGCAACGCCAGGTATTGCCGCACACACGAAGATGTTGAGCCAGTACCCAAGCCCCCGCCTGAACGTTAAAGCAGGCGTTGGAGAGAAGGTCCTCCGCTCGCGTGATCAGTCCCATCCTAACCAGTCGGTTAGCGTTGCGCGTGCTGATCTGCATAACGCCGTAGTCGGTGCTGAGCACTTTTCCAGACGAATCTCGGTTAAGGTTCACTGCACCAGGCTGCAGTTTACTTTCCTGTATGCCGATCGCTTGCAGTAGCACCGGATCAACTCCATAGCGCTGGCCAGCCTCCTGGAAGCAGAAAGCAGAGGCCTGCAACGGCGCCGACAATGCCAAAACCAGCCATAGGCAGCGCATGGCTAACCCCCGGCAACAGGCACAGGCCTGACGGGAGCTTTGACTGCGGGAGCCTGTGCTTTAGCGGTCGGTTTGACCTGTGCTGACACGGGAGCAAAGGAAGGAACAGCGCTGGTCTGGTGCAACCGGCTCTGCGCCTGGCTCACCGAAGAAGCGCTCTGTCGGATCAGCTCATCCACCCGTTCCCCCGCCGGTTCCTGTGCGAACTGGGCCGTCGGATGGCTGCACCCTGACAGAGAGATGAGCAGCACGGAAAAAAGGAGTCTCTTTTGCATTGCGACCTCCTCAATGACTACCTTTTGGAGTCATCAACCATTTTTTGGATAGCCGCTTCCAGGAAGTTATCGATCAGGTAGCGAGCAAGTTCCGAGGGTGAAATCTGCCTGCTGCTGTTGGTTTCATAGCTCACCCGTGTCGCGGCTTTGTTCAGCGCCTCCACCCTGACCGCTCGGATATAAACGCTTACTGTCTTGGTGGTTGCTTCATCTTTGGATGACGCCATGGGAACTCCTGAAGGTTGTGAGAACGCAAAAAAACACCGCCTGGCTAGACCAGGCGGTGAAATGGGAAATCGTGGGAAGTGGTAATGCCTAGGCGGCACGTACCCTCGAATAGCAAAGGGTTCCGTGGCGCCTGACAAGGCGCTCCAGCGCTGCGTCCTGGGCCAGGAGCGCAAGGAAAGCCGCTCTACGCGCAGCATCAGATTTCATGTCGATGATCAGACGCAGCGTTTTTTCCAGCTCTGTCGGCAAATTACGAAACTCGATGCAATCAAGCGCACGGTTGGAACGAACCAAAGCCGCTGCCTTCAAGCCCTCTACTGTGCTGTCCTGCATGACACACGCTTGACCGCCGAACTGAACAAACCCACGGGCGCCGTTCAACGCTGTGATGGTGGTGGTGTGCGTCACTTGGGGATCGAAGCGCAGCAGCAGATAGCCAGGAAACAAACGCACCACCTTCTCTGTCGATGAAGGGCGATCAGGACGTTTGCGGTAGGTAATGCTTTCGGGGGAATACACTTCCACATCCAACCGCTCGATCGACGTGATAAGTGACTGATAAACGGAAGAATTGTGCATCAAAACACGCCAATTTTTCATAATCGGATCCTTTTGATCAGGCGCTCTTTCGAATTCCCAAACCGCTGAGCGCAGGGGCGAGTGGTGTGCTGATGGAAACCAGCTCCATCTGTGACTGGGCCAGGGATGACCGTCAGGTGATGGATTTGTAGATAACAAAATAGAGCAAACACAAAAAAAATCAACCAGAAATGAATAAAAATATCTATTTCTGGTGTTTTTTTTTAGAGCGTCAGTGCTGATGCTCTCTGGCTCCAAAAAGGGATCAGAAATCATGCGCGATTTTGTCGCCGCTCGCCTGAAGCTGCTACGCACAGGTAAGGGGCTGAAGCAGTCTGAAGTGGCAGAACTCATAGACTGCGAGCCTAATACCATTAGCCGGTATGAAAGAGCTGAAACTATGCCTAACATCGAAGATCTGCTAAGGTTGGCAGACCTATTCGGGTATCTCCGATGGAGATACTTCCACCACAAGACTCTATAACTCAACGTATCCATATGCTCCGACAAAACCTAACTGAAAAAGCTCTTCAACTAGAGACTATTGAAGACTTGGAACAACTAATAAAACTTGCAGATAGCCTGCGTGATAAAAAGAAGTAAAATCAAACATGTTCATACCGATTTAAAATATTCTTATACTTACGTAAAATTTCTTCAATACGTAGCACTCTATAAAAGTGGATCAATATCGAACAGGCATCTAAAGGAATCAATCTAGTGTGAGCACGAACGGCGCTAAATTGCTTCTCGAACTCCAAAAGATCTAAAAGCTCCTTAAATTCTTCTTGCATACCAAGGCGATCTTCTTTTGAAGAAGATCGCCTTTGCAAGTAATAGCACACACCAACCCAACAGGACTGAGTAGCGTCTAATAAAGCGTATACATCACTTGCAACTTGGTCTATTGAAAAGATACCGCCAGACAAGAAAGATGTATAACTTTCGTCTAAACGCATCACATCAACCAATTCCTTTAACTCAATTCTCACTTCATCTTTTTCAATTTCCATTATTTTCTCCATACACTGTACACGCACTATCTATGAAAAAAGAGACAGACCTATTCATCAGTTCTTGAAACTAGAACTCTTACCACCTTGATCAAATGCGCAAGCCACGACCAACAAAACTGCTGATAAAATCAAGATCAGTACAACTCCATGTGTTGAATGCTCTGGAGAATTTGAAACCAGCGATAACGCTCCAAGTGGGGCTAGGCCACCTGCGATAGCAGTTCCAATCTCTCGACCAGTGCCAACGCCTGATGATCTTGTGTTTGTGGGAAACTGGCGACTCAAGAAAGAGCCTTGTGGAGCGAACATCATCGGCGCAAGTACACCGGTCGCAAAACCTATAGCTATGAATATCCACGAGCTCTGTCCCGTCTCCAAGAGCTGCATAAAGGTGTATGCAAACATGGCTGATAACGCTCCTCCAGCCATCAATACTTTCTTGCTGCTCCAGCGATCACACAAAGCACCAAAACAGGGAACCGCAAAAATTGCTATTAGACTGGCAATGGTTACAGAAAGTGAAGTGGTGTTTGCAGATACCCCTTTATACAACGTGAGATATGCAAGTGAAAAGGTTTTGAATATATAGCTTAGGGCGTTATACCCAATTGCAACAAGAAGAACTACAACTAGACCTTTGAAGTCTTTCTTAAGCAAAGTCAGCAAAGGCGCTTTTTCTATACCAGTGTTCGACGTGACCTGGGATTTGTTGTCGTCACTGATCTCCTGGAAGGCAATCGTTTCTGGAATGCTTCTGCGCACCCACAACCCCACCATCACAAGAACGATACTGGCAACAAATGGGATTCTCCACCCTCCGGCAAGCAAGAATGCTTCACCCTGTATCGTCAGAAGATAGACCGTCAGCGACGATAGAAGCAGACCCAGGTTCAACCCTAGAGCGGGCCATGCGCCCTGGCTGCCGCGCTTGTTCTCGTCAGCATGCTCATACGCTGTGACAGCGGCTGCAGCGAGTTCCGCACCAGCGCCTAGACCTTGCAAGATTCGAATCAACACCAACGTTACTGGTGCCCAAATGCCCAACGTGGCATAACCAGGGATGAGTCCAATAATTGTTGTGCAAACTCCCATTAGGCAAAAGGTCACCATCAACATACGATTGCGGCCAAACTTATCTCCGAGGTGTCCGAAAAGAACACCTCCAAACGGTCTAGCTATGAATCCGATGGCGAAAGTCGAGAAAGACAGTAAAGTTGCATTTTGCGCATCAGAAGGATTAAAGAAAACTTTAGAAAAAACTGTGGCAGCCATTAATGCATACAGATAAAAATCATACCACTCCAGCATTGATCCAATGATGGTTGCAGCGGCAACCTTCCGCAAACGATTTTTGCGCTCGGCTGTAGATTCGTCTGGCATTAATCTAGTTTTTTTACTCATGGCCGTACCCATACTATTATATTTATACGAGTAGCTCTGATTAAACTACAGAGCCTTCTAGTTTTGCCACTATCATTTCGGCTATTGGAATAGCCGAAGTAGCTGCAGGTGATGGCGCATTACAGACATGTAGCATTCTAGAGGTTTGGACAAACAGAAAGTCATGTACAAACCCTCCGTTTTTTGTGACCGCCTGCGCGCGTATTCCTGCGTCCGATGGCTGTAAGTCTTCAAGTCTGAGAGAGGGGTAATATTGACGGCATTGTTCTAAGTAGCTTTTCTTACAGGCCGAATTTTTAATCTCGCTAACTCCGGAGCGTAAATTTTTACCGAGAAGCTTCCAAAAGCCTGGATACATGCTGTATTCCAAAACATCGCGAGCATTGAACGCATGTTTTTTGTAACCCTCGCGAGAAAAACCAAGCACAGCATTGGGTCCAACCGTAACCCCTCCGTCAATCATACGAGTTAGATGAATGCCGAGAAATGGAAGCCCAGCTTCTGGCACTGGGTAGATCAGGTGATTTTATACTGTTGTTTTTTTCTGACGGTAACCGAAAATATTCACCACGAAAAGGTATAATCTGAAAATCGACATCCAGTCCGGCCATTCCAGCTAAACGATCAGACTGTAAACCCGCGCAAACCACTAATTTATTAGCCTTCCAGGATAGCGCTTCTGATGACACCGATACATGGCTCTCATGCTCCTGAATTGCGACTATAGTTTGACCTAATGCTATTTCCCCACCGGCTTTGGCTATCACGCCAGCCATCACATCTGATACGAGGCGATAATCCACAATACCGGTGCTGTCTACAAACAGTGCGCCCAGACCTGTGATATTGGGTTCGCGTTGCCTTAGCGCCTTAGCTTCAAGTCGTTCAACGTTGAGCCCATTCTGTCTGGCTCGCGCTTCAAGGTTGCTGAGCGAGGCAAGCTGTCGAGGATTAGATGCCACAAGCATTTTCCCGCAAATCTCAAACGGGATCTTGTGTTCTGTACAGAAGGCTTTTGTCAGCTCTGCCCCACGCTTGCACAGTACGGCCTTCAAACTGCCAGGATCGTAGTAGACCCCAGCATGGATGACCCCGCTGTTATGGCCAGTTTGGTGCTTAGCTATCGCTGCCTCTTTTTCCACGAGTACCAACGAAGCGCCTGGATGCGCCCTAAGCAGTTGCATGGCTGTGGCCAGCCCTACTATCCCACCCCCAATCACACAGAAATCGTAGATCATAGAAATCCTTTTAAATGTCAGGTTGTCTGACAACATGATGAGCGATATTTATACTCATGGATGCTCACTAATCCGCCAGATCGATATTGAGCCGTAGCGCGGCAGCCTTGAGATGCATGCGGGCACAGTGAGCGGCTTCAGAGGGATTTCGTTTTGCTATTGCGTCGTAGATTTCACGGTGTTCACGGATGGCACCACTTGGACCTATTTCAAGTTTTGAGGAGTTTTCCCAAGCCATGAAACGAGCCTGGATTAACTGGCTGCCTAAGAAGTCATGGAAGGCAGTCAGATATTCGTTTTTGCACGCAGCTACGATGGCGCAATGAAATTCACAATCTGCCTTGGAGGAGATTTCGAAATTTCCCGCGTTACTCTCCATCAGCAACATGGCATCAGACAGCCGCTTCAAATCTGCATCTGTGTGCCGCTGCGCAGCAACAGACGCTACTTGTATTTCAATCCATGAGCGCAATTCAAACAATTTAGCTAAGCCAGCCGAATGGTCCTCGTTGCTTGGCAGCCGGAAGACCGTTCCACCGGGAGTTTGAGAAACAAAGGAGCCACTGCCGCGACGAATCACTAGCACGCCATCAGCTTTCAGCTGCGAAATGGCCTCACGTACCACGGACCGGCTTACACTGAATTGATCAGCTAACTCATGCTCTGTCGGCATCTTCGACTCTGCTGGGAGCCGTCCGCTCACAATCTCTCTGCGGATCGCAGAGACGACACCTTCGACGAGGGAGTGAGGACGTGGAAAGCTAAGCATAAAGTTTATGTCCTATTGTCAGACAATTATGCTAATTAACTTTGGATCCAGTTGCGATTTTTGCCGACGAATGGCTGTTGTAGTTAGCATGCTTGGTATCGAACTGCCGTGACAGAACGGATTCCACTAGCTCCTACGATACGGTTTTCTCGCCAATCAGGTAGCCGGCATCCGAGGAATGGATTGGCAAATCTTTGTCAGAGAAATCCATATAGGCAGGAGGCAGCTGGAGCCCCCCATAAGCGGCGGGGTTCAATTCAGCTGAAAGTCCCCCTTCTCAGGACACGGTCGTACATTTTGAATGTAGGTCCTGACCATTTCTGATGGCTCGCCTCAACTAACGAACGGCCTTGGAGGCTGGTAACCATCATCGGGGCGTCATCCACCTGGTCATGCCGAGCTGGGGAATGGGTACTCACCTCCGGCTCGTCGTATCCGTAATACTGACGGTGATCCTTCTCGATCACGTCATAGCGCGCCAATGCTCAGTCCTGTTTTACCGTAAAGAATTAATTATCGCTGCCGAGAGCATTACAGGTGAGCAGGTTACAACCTGGCTCGCATTATGAGCAGCAAGCCGCTTGCGCTTTGAATGTACTGACAGAGAAGCCTTGCGATGCTGAAAAAAATGATGGGGGCCTTGCGCACCCTGATGTCCGTGCCTTCCGATAATCCCCGGCTTTTGCAAGCCCAATACGTCGCTTTGTCCCGACAACTGCCGCTGATGTACTTCGTGCTGTTGGTCAATACCTGGGCGCTTGCCTTTACCCATTGGGCGACTGCCCCGATTTGGCTGACGTTGCTGGTGCCGACAGTCCTCACCATCGGGTGCGGCATTCGCGCGCGCAAGTGGCTGCTTACGGTAAACAAGCCGCCGCCAGCTTCAAGCACTATTCTCGAGACGCTTCGCGGCACCAATAGGCTGGTGGGTATCATCTCCACCGCATTTGCGGCATGGTCTTTATCAATGTACCCCTATGGCGATGCCTATACCCAGGCGCAAGTGGCGTTTTTCATGGGCATCACCGTGATTGTGTGCATTTTCTGCATGATGCATTTGCAGTCTGCAGCCTTGATTACCGCAGTGATCGTCAACACAGCGTTCGTTATTTTCTTCGCCTCAACACACAACATCACGTTTATCGCCACGGCGGCAAATATTGTGCTGGTATCGATCGGCATGCTGATCATTCTTCGCTATCAGTACCGCGACTTCACCAGCCTGGTGAACGCCCAGTTCAAGACTGAACAACTGAGCAACGCGAACCTGATGTTGGCCAATCGGGACAGCCTGACCGGCCTGCCTAACCGTCGGCATTTTTTCCAGACACTGGATACGGCGATGAACGAGGCACTGCTACAGCGCAGCGGGCTAGCGGTGGGTGTGCGGATCTGGACGGTTTCAAGCCGGTCAACGATCTTTATGGCCATAGTGTTGGCGACAGGCTGTTGATGCTGGTCGCCGAACGGCTGACCACTGCTGCGAGCGATACCGTCCACGTGTCTAGGCTGGGCGGTGACGAATTCGCGCTGGTCATCAAGGGCGACATCAGTAACGAGGCGTTACTGATGTTCGGCAAGCACCTTTGCACGTTGATGCATGAAAGTTTCGAACTCTCGAAATACCGATCCAGATCGGCGCGACTCTGGGTTTCGCAACGTATCCAGCTACCGCCGACAATGCTACCCAATTGTTTGAATATGCCGATTACGCCCTTTACCAAGGCAAGAATCACAACCCCGGGTCCACTTGCCTGTTTTCGGCCAGTCACCGTGAACAACTTAGTGCCGATGGCGTAACCTGACTGGCCGATAGGCCCGTATGCCCGTCCTTGAACGAGCGTTTCCAGGACAACATGCCTTGCAGCGCGAACCAGACGCCCAGCATGCGCACCAGCACTTAACACGGCATTGGCCGCATCGGCTGCGACACCAAAGGTGCCCACGTCCACGTAGCTGATGGCATCGAAGGTCGCGCCCTGCCAACCAAACTGGCGGGCGGCAGCACCGATCATTTGATCGAGGCCGGCCAGGCCACCACAGAGCAACAACACGGCGATGACCTTGCCGCCACCTTCCGCAGGGCCAGGTGCTTTGCGCGCGGCACTGGCGTGAGTGGCGAGGTAGCTCACAGCGCCAGTGACCGCAAACAAGCTGCCCAGCGTGAAGGCAAAGTTGACTAAGGAAGTCAGCAGGTTGTGGGACAGATTGACCAACATTTGAATCGCGTCAGTACTGCCGTCCATGATTTACCTCATTTGATTGTGCCCGCGCTGGTCAGCACTTCGCGGGCCTGGGATTGATGCCGGTGACGGTCACCTGGCCCAGTTTCTCGCCGGGACTGACGGCCTAGGTCTTGTCCTGCCAGTACACCCAGGCCATGCCGTTCTGAATGGCTTGCACGCGCATGCCATTCAACGGCGAACGTGTTTTAGCGACTGGCTTGCTGACCTGCTGTGTCGTGGTCGTCGCGCCGGGTCGTCCTTCAAGGAAGGACAGACGTGCTGACAAGACGCTGTTTTGCGCTTGTGCCTCAGCCAGTTGCTGTTGCAGCGCCTGTTGTGCAACCCCTGAGTCTTGATCGTTTCGGACAAGCGCTGGATCGCGGTGCGATTCACCTCTGCGTAGGTACGCACCCCGCCGATCATGGCCGCAACCTCGTTCTTGAACTGGCCCAAATCAGACTCGGCAGCGGCTGCAACAGGGTGGGTACTCGACTGTTCAGCGGGCAAAGGCTGCTGTTCTAAGTCATTTTCAAAGGCCAGGCGATTGACTGACGGGTTTTCTTCGCGGGCAAACAAGTACCAGCCAACCAGTGCCAATAACAGGGCAATGCCGATCAGCCAGGGCAGTGAAAGCCCCATGATGATCGGGCGTTGCCACACGCTACGACTGGGAGCCTGGGTGGGAGCCGGCATTTCAATCGTCGATGCCTTGGGCTCTGCTGGACTGAACTCGCTCATTGTTGACTCTCCTGCAGCTTGCGCTGCGCCTGGATTCGCGTCTGGGTCTGCGCACGCCATTGATCAGGCGTCAGCGGTTGGGCTGGGGACTGGGGTTGTGCCGACATGACGGCCTGAGCGGGGGCCGCAGGTTGCACCGTTTCACCGCTTCGCCCTGGGGCAACGGCATCACCTGCGTATACGCCTCGCATGAACTGAATCGCGACCACCTGCCCCTTGAACACATTGACCTGGGTGGCCGGGGTGCGAGCGGCATCATCCGTCAGCACTTTGGCCGCCTGGCCGGCGGCACCGCCCAGAATGGTACCGGCGACCGCCGTTCCATCCGGCATGCCTGGTCGAGCGGTCTGGGTAGAAAAGCCATTGCTGAGGACCTGAGTATTGGCTTGCGAGTACATGTCGCTGATATTGCCAATGCCGCCCAGTACCGCTGGCAACACAATGCGTGACATGTAACGGTGATTCACTTCAGAAGCCACGTTGGCCAACAGGGTGTCGTCCTGAAGCGCATAGGCATCGACTTTGTAATTGACGCCCTTGAAGGCCCTTTCAGTGAAGTGGATCACCACACCATCACCGGCCAACCTGGCGCCCTCGGGTGCCTTGAGCACAGCCCCGGCATACGGCCCGGACAGCTTGCCCAGCACCGGCGTGGTGCTGTTGTCCGAGTCCACACCGATATCGATCACGCCAGCCCCGCGCCAGTAGGGCGGCACCACTTCGACAGGTGAATAGGGTTCTGCGGTGCTTTTCATGGAAGCGGTTTTCAGCTTGGCACCTCCCGGCAGGCTTTCACTCCAGCTGTCATAGCCTCCAGCAGAACCCGTGGTCGTATCGCCTGAGCCATTCAAAGCGTTAGTTCCCCCTAAAACATGGGCGAAGACCAGACCGGACTGCCGCTCTTCGGCTTTTTTTTCAGGATTGATCCGTTCTAGCAATGCCTTCAGACGCAGGTCTTCCTTCTTTTCGGAGTCTTTTGAGTTCTCGTCCTGACGAGTACGGCTACGCCGGGCGGTAGGCTCTACCTGAGGGGCAGGCTTGGCCTTCGTCACAGGCAGCATCACGCTCGTCTGCTCCATGGGCATACTGGCAATGAAGCTGCTGTTTTCGTTTTTAGCCGTGCTGGCCCCTTCCTCGTTGTATTGCTTGAGCAGATCGCGATAGGCAGGGCTTTCAGTGCTGTGGCTGCGCGAAGCTTGTGCTACTCGACCCAGGTCTACCTTCGATTGCGCCGGCTCAGGCCTGGCCAGCCAGTCCCAAAGGTAATAGGCACCGCCAAAAACGACCACCAATGCGCCTCCAACCAGCGCTGCGGTGAGTTTCATGTCGCGTTTGGCATCGTTTTCGTTTGCCATGATGCTTACTCCAAGGCGACGTTGAGGGCCGCTGTGTGGCCCATGACTGAGAACGACACATAGGGCGTCACGGGTAATTTCCAGAGATGCGTACCGTCTGCCGACGACAACGTGGATTCGAACTCGTCCCGGATATCAGCCCGCGTGCGGATGTACAGGTCGTCACCCATTTGCCACACCGTGGTGTCTGGCACGTTGCCGGTGGTTTTGAGCTGTTTGGCCTCCCTGGGTGGAACGCCATCGAGAAACCCCTGCAGCACCCGATCGTGCAAGCCGATACGGACCTCGGGAGCGGCGCCTGGCTGAGCACCCGGCCCACGCCTGGGCACACGCAAGTCCAGGCGAGCGTCCACTGCCCACGTCTGGGCCTTGGTATCCGACTCCCCACTGCTGACGTAGAGCATGATCGGCACGGCCAAACCTTTCAGGTAAACCGTGACGTTTCCGCTGGCAAAAGGCTTTGCGGCGTACAAGACCATGACCGGGCTATTGGGCACGTAATACGGCGTGATATCGGGGTTGCCACTGATGGGCGCGGCGCCCAGGTTCCACGGCGCGCCGGTACTGTCGATAAAGGTCAAGGAAGTGGGGTAGTTCACCGCCGTGCGCACCAGCGGCAAACTGGCCCCCGGCGACAGATTCACCGTTTGTGCGCTGATTCTCGGCACAATGGCGACCTGCTGTGCGGCCATGGCCTTGTCAACCTCTCCAACCTGCCCGCGCAGCTGCCGAATCTCTTGGGGAGTCAGCGGAGAAACGCTGTCCTGAGCCTTTTGAAAAAGCTCGGATGGCGGCGGCGGGAGCGGATCATTTCCAGACGGTTGCTGAGCGGGTGCTGCATTCCCATGGCCATTACCTTGTGCCGGCGATCCGGCTTTCTGTGCTGCTGGGTTAACACCTACACCCGTAGCCCAGCCCGAAGGTGCAGCCCCCGCAGCAGGCGTCACGGGAGCAGAGGGGGGAACCGCAGATTTAGCCGGAGCGGCCTCTGGGCTGACAGTTTCATCCGCCCAGGCGTAGCCGCCTGCCGCTAGCCATAGGGCCAGCGCAATTGAAGTTTTCATGGGATTTTCCTGGCCAGCGGCGTCAATAACTCGCGAAATGGCCTTAGTTAGCGTTGGTGGTGATGACCTGGGTGACTTCAAGCCCGGCGTTTTTCACGCGAACGTCCGTCTGCTGAATGCGCAGCGTAAAAATGAAGCGCTGAGGCGGACTGCCCGATTGCTGACCATCCAGCTTCAAAGTCACCGGGTACTGGTACTCCCAGGCAAACTTGTCCCCGATCTTCCCGCTACCGCGAATCACCCCTGGGCCAACATCCACCCAGAGGTTCATGCGCTGATCCTTGACCGCTTTGAGCACGTTCGAGGCCACCAAGGCTTTGTAATAGTCCTGGAAGCCCACTTCCGAGTAGCGCTCGCCCAGTTGGGTCATCTGATCGCGGTAATGCACGAAGTCCAGAGTGAAGCTCTGGCGAATGGTGTCGGCCCCAAAGGCCGACACGTCACGCCTGCTATGCCCTGGTTTGTCCGTAGGGATGATCTTGGTCACGCGACCACCCTCGGCCGCGAAGTACTTCACCGGAGGATGGGCGACCTGCCAGACCAAGTAGCCATTCACGCTGACCGACAGCACCAATGCCGGTGCCATCCAGAGCACTGCGGTCAGACAGCGATGGGCGAAAGCCGCACCTAACGCACGGTCACGCTGCAACTGCATGGCATGCTCGAACGTGTGCTGATCTTCTGCCGTGGGGAGGTGAGGTTTTTCCAGAGACTCCTCCACGGGCAGCAACCTCTCTGATGAGTCAGTCACAATGAACCTCCTACCGACTGCCAAGGGTCCGAGCCGCTGGGGATGTGGCTGTTGATCTTGTCCACCGCCGCCTGGCATACCTGATCGGCCACCTGGTTCATCAGGTCTTCCAGGCTTGGAAACGAGGGAAGGCTGATGCTGGTGGTGCGAATGCGCGACAAGCAATCCTGAAGCTCGTCTGAGACGGTGCGCTCGCGCTCTGCCCACACGTCCGACGCCTTCTTGGCCCGCTCATACGCAGTCTGACTGCCCACACTGGCCGCTTGTCCTGAGCGGCACACCGCTGCGCTTCCCACAGCGGGCAGGCAGCACACGACCATCAGCAGTGCACCGCACATGCTTTTCTTCATGATGAGTTCCTTTGCTGTTTGCGTTTTACACCGGGCGTGGATCGCTCGGCTGTACTGACGGTGCCGCTGTGGGAGCTGACTTTGGGAGGGTGTTTTCCTCTTTCCAGCGCTGATCGAAGCCCAATAGGGCGTGCAAGGTCGGGGGCACCTCGCCAGGCGCGTCAAGCTTGCCAATGCGCACAGCGCTGTCGCCTTCGAGCTTGAAGGCAATGTGCTCTCTCGAAACCGGCTCGCCACCAGAGCGGTTGATGCCATTGCCCGTGCCGATCGGCAGCAGGCCCTCGGGGGTAATGGCGTTAAACACCATCGAAGGCCCATCGTCACGGCCTGGCAAACTCACCAATACATGCTGCATCTGATCCCCCTGACGCACCACACCTTGCAGATAGGGACCATCGCCGCGCACCAGGTACATGTCCAGATGGCCATCCTGCGACCAACTGCTGATGACGGGTTGTCCCGCTGTGTTGTTGGGGTCGATCGGCGGCCGAGGGGCCGACAGCTCGTCACCCGTTTTTGCGCTGCCTTCACCGTTTGGGGTCAACCAATACAGGCCATCCGTGGGTGGCGTGGGCAAGGGAGCATCCACGCCCAGTTGCGCAAGCCAGGCTTGTTGCACCACGGCGAAACGCCCGGCGTCATAGGCGCCGAGTTTGACGCCCTCATCCTGGCCAGAACGCACTGCGGGGTTACCCTCTACCTTAAGGGCCCATTGGTTGCGATGGACGTCTTTATCGTCGTAACCCACGGTGACGCCCTGATCGTTTTTGCGGGGCACCTTGACGGTAACCGGAAAATTGCCCAGCCACTGCAACGTCACCATCTTGCCTGGCTGCACACGGGTTTGGCGCAGCAGCCCCGCCAGTTCCTTTCCCCAAAAAGTCTGAACACCGTTCTTGGTACGCAGTGTAATGAAGGTGCTCTCGGGCTTGTCTGGCTCAAAACGAAACGGCTGCTGGCCACATTTGAGGATCTTGCCTGTCACGCCATCCTTGGCCGCCTGGAAAGGCTGATGGATGGCGGGCGACACCTGCTGATTCGCTGACGTTGCAGGCTGATCCGATGCTGGAGCTGCCGAGGGCGGATTGATGACCGGTGCGTCGGGCTGTGCCGGTGGTGCAGGTTGAACCAGTGGCCGCTGCAGACCCTCAACCTCCAGCGGCTGATAAGCAGTACTCGCCGGCGCGGACGCAGACGAATGCCCCGATGCCGGCGCGGCTTGTTGAGGTTGCGGTGCCGAGGGCTTCGCCTGTGACGGCTGTGGACCACCGTACGGCGGTGGGGTATCACCATGAATGGCATCAAGCGTTACAGGTGGCTGCTTCAACGCGTTACGGGCATCGTCCAGCAACATTTGCTGCGCAGGGTTCTTCATCTCCACATTGATCTGGTGCTGAGCAATCAGCTCGATGGCTTTTGCCTTGAATTCGTCACTGCCGGTCAGTTCGATGCGCCCCCGGTAGAACTGTGCTGCCGTGAGCAACGCAGCTATTACCTTCTCATCTTCCTGACCTGCGCCTTGGACCATCTCCAGGCGCGACCCACGGTCAACGAAAGCAGGCTCGGCATCGAGCTTGTAGAGCACCGAATTGTCACCCTGAACCTCGCGGCTGATGCGGGCCAACAGAGCGTCTTTGTCGATGTTGCTGGCTTGCGGTTGTGGCTCGTCGGCTCCTATCGGAGCCCCTACGAAGATAGCATCCGGTACGACCGCCGGGCCGGTCTTGCGTGCTGTGGTGAAACGACGCGGCAGGGCCCCTGACACCGGAACCTCCACGTCTGAAAGGCTTTCATTGTCTTCGTTTTGAGCAGGCCCTGCCGGTGCGATTATCGGTTGATCCTCAGCGACGGGGGAAGTGTCAGGATCAGGCTCTACTGACGCCTGTTGTTTAGCAGGAGGCGCAGCTGGTTGAGCTGTCTCGTTCGACTGCTCTGGCTCGGCCGCCGCCAAAGGTGGCCGGTTGAGTACAGGCGCGTCGGAGGACATTTCTTGGTCTGTCGCCGCAGGTGGTGCCGCCCTCTTCTGATCATCCACGCTGGCAGAAGAGCCTGGGGCGGCCTCTCCCGGTGCCTGTTGTTGAGCAGACCGCGCAGCTGGTTGAGCGGTCTCATTCGACTGCTCTGGCTCGGCCTCTGCCAAAGGGGGCTGGTTGAGCACTGGAGCGTCAGTGGACATTTCTTGGTCTGTCACCGCAGGTGGAGTCGCCCTATTCTGATCAGCCACGTTGGCTGAGGAGACTGGGTCGGCCTCTCCCGGTGCCTGTTGTTGAGCAGCCAGCGCAGCTGGTTGAGCGGTTTCGTTAGACTGCTCTGGCACGACCTCCGCCGAGGTCGGCTGGGTGAGTACAGGCGCGTCAGACGGCGTGTTGCGGTCTGTCGCCACAGACATTGTCGCTTTGGGCTGTTCGTCAACGATCGCGGAAGCGTCAGGATCGGCCTCTACCGAGGCCAGTTGCTCAGCAGGTGACAACGCCAAAGGTGGCTGGGTGGATACCTGCGCATCATCAATGCCAACCGGTGCTTCAGTGACCTGGGCAGTTTCGGGTGACTGGCTTTCAACAGATGACGCTTCAGATGCAACCGGTTGAACACTACGGGTCTGCGGCGGTGCGGATTGATCCGGGACCTGTATTGAAGCTGCAGGCGCTGCATCCAGTTCCAGCGTTTCTTGCGCGGGAGTGGCTGCCTTTTGCGCAGTATTGTCCGGAGACTGAGTGTTCGAATCTGTCGGCATGGCAGTTACCTCTTCGTACTGTCGAATCAGGGGAGCGGTCTGTTCGCGTACCGCGTCCAGTCCTCGTGATTGGTGAAGGTCGTTAAAGTCCGTGAACCCACGGGCGATTTCGGCGTCGTTGAACGTTGGGTACATAACCTGGCCCCCCACCGCTATGGCCGCCTCATTGGCCATGATCAATCCCTTGTTCACGTCCTTGGCATGATCGAAATCCGCCATGAACAGGTGCCGACTGTCGGGATACTGCTGATGCAGCACCTTGGCCACCGCCACCATGTTGCCTGCGTCAATGGTCATCACCACCGGCAGGCCGGTGGCCAGGTTCAGGCTGCGCGCCGTGGCATAGCCCTCGGCATACAGGATGGGGTTGACCGGATCGAGCGAGCCGCCCACCACCAGGAAATGCTCTTGTTTGGGGGCATCCTTGAAGAGGAACTTCTCACCCTCGGGAGGGATGTACTGCAGCGTCTTGAACGTTCCCGAGGCATTAAAAAACGGCACCACCAGGGCACCGTTTCGTGTTTGACGAATGTCGGGCGTCGGGGGTATTCCCTTCCGCACCAGGTAGGGGTGCGCAGGGTCTGCGGCGGGCAGCCGGTCGTAAAGTCTCTTGGCAGCCAACGTCTGCTTGGCGTAGGTAACAGCGCGATCACGAGCGGCGTCTTCCTGGGCTTGCTTGGCCCCGGCCCGAATGTGCAGGCGGGTGATCGGATCAGACTCACCGCCAGTCGCCACCCAGTTGGTCACATCCTTGGCCGAATCGGCACGATGGTAGTTGATGAACCAGCCAGCAGGGCGACGATCCAGAAAACCGCAATAGACACCGCTTTTCTTGCCGTGCTTGTCATTGACCGTCGCGACACGCTGCCGACTACCGTTCATCACCGGCATGCCTTTGACGACCAGGCCGGCTTGAGTCAGTACATCCAGAAACTCTGATTCGGCGTCCCCTCCCCCAGCGCGGCAACTTGGATCAGGCAACCAGTCGGTGATGCGATCAAGGTCACATCCAGGTCTGGCAAACCAAAGCTTTTCTTCTTTGTTCCAGTCAATAGCCTCACGACCGTCACTGAGTCGTCCGGCAGACAGTCGAGCCTTATCACGATCATCAGGCGGCACGGCCAGCCAAACCGGGTATTCGGATGTGCGAGGGGCTGTTTCAATCTTGAACTGGGCATTATCCGACGCCGGGAAGTTCTGTTGCGACCGGCTACGATCATGCAGCCCTTCAGCAACCATGCTCGTCAGATTGATAAGGTCACTGATCTGCATGGGGCGAGAGCGATCTATGCAGGTTTCACGAAAAGATCGAGCACCTTCAAGAGTGTTGGCATGGGCATCCGGATCAATCTCTTCGCAGGCGAAGGCAAACACTTCCTCAGCTTTACGTAAATCGCTGATCCCCGGATAAAGCTGATCAACCTTGGTCCAGAGGGCTGCCGTGCTGGGCTCGGTACGCGCATCAATCAGCGCGTTTAGGACTGCTCTTTTTTCGGAGGGGTTGAAGGTGTTGATCCCAAAGTGTCCAAGGATTTCGTGCCTAAGAGATCTTGTAAACTCTTCGTCCTTACTAAAGTTGGCAGTGGCAAAAACGGCTCGTCGTCCTCTAGGATGAAATGAACCGAGGATGGTTCCAGCGGCTTCTCGGGTGGCTTGCGGTCCATAAAGCTCCTCCTGGGTTTCTCTGATCTTGTAGCTGATGGTGGACGCTACCGGGTAGGTCGCACAGAATTCAATCACTAACTTTTTTGCATGATCAATGGTTAACGTCATTGTCTCTCGCCTCCATTATGGGCGCCATTTGCAATAGCAGGTTCATCGCTCCCCCCTTTCGGTAAAGCGTCGATACCACCAGGGCCGACCGGACAAGCGCTTGCCGCGCAACAGGTAAGCCAGTCGCATCACCAGGACCTTGAACGTCCACCCAAAGAACGAGAGCAGCCGAAAGCCGCCAATAATCGCGGTGATGACGTAGATCGTGACCATGGAGGGGAAGCGAAACCACGCCAGGTACAACAAGAACAAGGGGGCTGGTATGCCGTAGAGATTGAGAAGGCGTGAGGCATTGCGCCAATAGCCCGGTTGCAGTTGCTGGTCAGACATGGATAACTCCTATGCTGCGGTTGGGACGCTAGCCCGATTCGTGATCTCCTTTTTTCGCCGGCGCGAGTTCCGGGAACTCAACCAGCAATGCCTTGTTGCCCTGGGCGATGTGTTTCATTACTGCCAGTCTGATGTTTTCACGCACGCTCCCTGTCGATACGAAGTACATGCCCCAGGCCTGATCGGGCGTGCAATGGCCGATCTGTTCCTCAATGTCCCTGTAGGCCTTGCATTCGTCTGGAGTTGAGCAGCACTGCTGAGTGTTTTGGCACATGACGTTCCCTTCCCTAGTCGTTTCACCACATCCTCTTCAGTAAGTCGGCTGATAAGGCTGTCCCTGCACCCAGCGTGATTGCCAATGCTCCAGGTACACGCTGGCCACCGCAGGAACGTCCCACATCACCACCGCATTTTCGCTGTTGGCCTTGGCAGCCGAGGCCGAGTAGTTGAACGAGCCGGTTTCGACGTTCTGGCCATCGGTGATGATCACCTTGTCGTGCTGAATCTTGTACGCACCGTTGGTGCGCACAGGGATTTGCGCGTTGGCCAGCAGGTTCATCGCAGCGCGACTGGCCCTGTTGTCGTTGCCATGGGCATCGACCACCACCTGTACATCGACGCCGCGCCGTTTGGCTTGCACCAACGCCTTGACCACGCTTGGAGAGGTGAAGCTGTAAGCCATCAGCCGTATCTGCTGCCGGGCTCGCTGGATCACATTGAGTACCAACTGCTCCGCGCTGCCCTCGGGTGAAAAACCCACCTGTATTTCAGCCGCCTGAACGGTAAAGGTCAGATTGCACAGCAGCACCAAGGCCACCAGTCCACGACTTAACGATCTGGTTAACGCCGATAAGGCAGTCATGACTCGGCACTCTGTTCAAGAGCGCTGGGTACTTCTCGATGCGCTTGTGCTTGTTGCACCAAAGGCTCAGTCATGGCCTGGCCCCTCTTGGCAGGCTTGCACAGGGCTGCACCGAGATTTTCAGCGGCAACCTTGAGCCATTCGTTTGCATCACGCATGGCACCGGCGTCTATGGCTGTGTCGGTCTTGTCCTGGCGGCACAACATGAGAAACTCATAGGCTTTCTTGACCTGATCGATCTGCTCCCGACTATCCTTCTCCGACCCAGCCAGTTCGGCCTTCAGCTGCTCGATCTCGGCCTGGAGTGAGTCGACGATTTTCGGAGCCTTGCCAGAACCAATTGGCGAAGCCTGCACCATTGCTGCCAGTACCTGCGCCATGTCGTTCCACGAAACACCTATGAACTTTCCATCAGGAGCGCACAGCTCCAGTAACTTCTCTCCGCCGCGCAGGCACATGAGATGCGTCGGCTCAAAGATGGATTCGAATCTGGCGATTTCGCCTTGCTGGAATTTGATCCGGTCCCGACTGCCTGCCAGGAGGCAGCGAAGTGTCTCTATCTCTTCGAATTCGTTGCTCATTTCAATTCCTTCGCGCTTTGCGCATAGAGGGTCTGACGCTGCATCGAGCAGGCCTTGTGGTTTCCGCATTACCTAGGGATGGGGGGCATCCTTGCCTGCATTTCGAAGGTCGGCTTCAGGTCGAGCAGTGCTTCCACCCGAACTGGGCCACGCCTTGTTTGCCAGACTGGCGGGACTAAACTGCACCAAAAGCTCAATCATGGCGTGGCCCGCTGTTCGAGTTCCCGCAATTGCGAGGCGGTCATGGCCACCGCCAGTTCACGCCGGTCAATGCGACCTTCCAGATGAAGACGCCAGGCCTGATCAGCGAAGCGTCGTTGCTCCAAGCGAATAATGGAGTCGATATGCCGACCCCATTCGGGGTAAGGCATGCTGGCCAGCTTGGCGCGCAGCCCATCATCGAAGATGATGTATTGGGGTCCGGGGAGCAATGGAACAGGGAAGTCAGTTAAGCTGCCTGGGTCACCAGCAATGGTCAGTGCATCGTTGGGGATTTGGATCCGCAGCAATGTTTGAATTTGCGTCCACTGCTGCACGGACAGGGGGCGTTGCGTCCAATTTTCGGTCCTTCTCTGCGTAGTGGTACATCGGGTGGTCTCAGTGCCAGCGACCATCGATGAGGCTCGAAGAAGCGATAGATGATCGTCAGACTGGCGATCATCATCTCAATCACTTCTTCACGCTTTTCGTTAGTAACCGACGGTGGTCGCAGCGCTGGATCGGGGTCATTCTCATAGGCCAAGAGCATGATGGGGAGCATCGGCCCGCTATGTTCGTCGCTGTCGATCAGGTCACGCCAACTTCCAGGTCGGGCCTGAACTCCGCGCATAAAGCCCAGAGCCCAATCGTTGCCGTAAGTAATGCCATCGTCATCCTCCAACAGCACTGGCAAATACACGTCAGGCTCCTCCAGCGTGTGAAGCAATACCGATGCAATCGTATTCCAGTGGCGCATGATGAGCCCCATCATGTCGGTAGCCTGAGCATTGCTCTCAAAACTAAAATTCTCGCCCAAGATTTGTGGTAGGTACTCGCTGGGAGGCACCATCTCCGGACCACAGATCAGTGCCGCAAAATAGCCGTCGAGCATTTCAATGTTCATGGCCGGTGAGCCGATGGCATCAAGAAAATCAGTCAGCCTATCGAGTTCGGCATCGGTCAGCGCTTGTTGAAAAGGTGGATGGCTCATGGGGTGTTTGTTCCAATAAAGTTGAGTAATTCAGGTTTCTGAGGCTTTCCCAAGTGGCCGCAGTTCTCCGCGTGCGACGGCATCCGGTACGGAGAATGAGTAGCGCCCGAGCATGTTGATATGCTCATGACCAAACGGCGAAAGCCGCGCCTCGTCTTCGGGTCGCACCGGATAGCCTTCGCGGCGTAGCTGTGTGAGTATCGCGTCCATGTACAAGGTGTTCCACAAAACGATCATGTTCACGACTAGTCCGAGCGCACTCAACTGATCCTCCTGTCCCTCGCGGTAGCGCTGGAACAGTTCTCCGCGCTTGCCGTGGAAGACCTCGCGGGCCAGGCTATGGCGACCCTCGCCGAGATTGAGTTGCTGCAGCGTTCCGCGTCTGCGCGACTCGTCGTCAATGAAGTTCAGTGTGTGAATAGTCTTGTCGATGCGACCAATTTCAGCAATGGCCTGGGCCAGTCGTGTCGGTCGCTCATCGACCTGCAGGGTGCGCATGATTCCCATCGCGGGCACCAGGCCAAGTTTGAGTGAACCAATCAAACGCAGTACGTCGTCCCAATGTGGTGTGATGCGATCAAGGTTGACGCACTGTTTTGCCAGAGCGTTGAGTTCGCCGTAGTCGGCTTGTGCATCGACTCGCCAGAACCGAGTGCCACCGATGTCTGCCAAGCGTGGGCTAAACCTATACCCCAGAAGCCGGAACAAGCCGAACACTACATCGCTATAAGCGCCATTGTCGGTCATGATCTGCGTGGGCTGCAATTCGGTCTGCTGCTCTAGTACGACCGCCAGTAACACCAGGCTGTCGCGCAAGGTGCCGGGGACGGTAATCGCGTTTAGCCCCGAGCATTGATCGGACAGCAGGTTATACCAAGTCACGCCGCGTCCACGATTGAAGTATTTTGGGTTTGGTCCGGCATGGACGGTGCGTACAGGCACCACAAAGCGCATGCCGTCAGCCGAAGCTACATCGCCGCCTCCCCAAGTGCGGGCCAGTGCGATGCGGTTTTGTGCGGCTACCAGCACGGCATTGCAGGCAGTCAGCGTGTCATCCCGCACGTAGTTTTGATCAACCCACAGCAGTCTGTCCCGCCGCAGTGCTGGTGTGTCCTGGCGTGCAAACGGTTCGGGGCCAGTGTTGCAGGCTTCGGCCAGGAGCACCGCGCACAGACTGGTGTTTAGATCGGCGGCCCGTGCTGTGCGTTCAGTTAGATGCGAGAACGCCTCCATGCAGTCGGTGCGGGTTGTTATCTCCAGTAGGATTTCCGGCAGATCGACGCGGGGCATGCGTATCTTGATCTCATGACGCAAAGCGATCAGCGATGCCGGTTCCGCCAATGCTTCCAGCGGGCTGAGTACCAATTCTGTCTTGTCGCCGACTGTCTCAAAGCGAACTGCGTCGTTGTCGGGCAGGCGTGCAGCGACGCGCCGATAGGTTTCATCCAGTTCCTGTGTCAACGCGGCCAAGGTGGCCTGCGGTTGCACGCTCAACTCCAGTGAGCGGCAAATGACAGGCCGCGCAGCCTCCCACTCGGTCCCTTCTAACAGGCCCGCGCGCGGGTCGGCATATCGCCAGCTTGAATTGACAAATACGTCGCGCCGACGAATCGCCACACGCAACTTGGCGAGGGCACAGAAGGCAAAGGCTCTGGAATTGACCTTTCCGTCCTCTCCCACGACATGACGTTGCCATGCCTTGTCCACAATGGTGATAGCTGGGTCATGGTCTGGCCTCTGATGCAACCATTGCAGTGCCTGTACCAGTGGGCGTGCTGTCGGATTGGCGTCGAACTGGATGACACGCAGCAGCGTCGGTAAAAAGCGCGTCACAGTCGCCTGTTTGGCCGCCAGTTCGGTGTAAAACACATCGTCTGGCGGGCGCACCAGAGTACCAATATCGTTCAGGGCCTGGGTCAGTTCGTCTTGTCCAATAGCGGCATACACACGCTCGCGTAATTCGCAGTCTGGCAGACTTGGGTCGAGTAGCATTCGACATGCGCTGGCCAGCATTGAAGCAGCCCGATCCAAGTCTTTCAACGTACGCTGCCTGGTCTTGCGATCTTCCTTTTGCGCCTTACTAAACAGTTCGCGCAACAACTGGTCGAGCACATCAAGGGCATCGTCATGAGCACTGGCTTCTAGACTGTGGACAAAAGACACCAGGGTAGCCATGCGCCGTGCGTCTGGAAGTCTGGCCACAGCTGAGACTTTGGCGGTGCTGGCAAAGCGTGCCAATGCCCCGATGCGACTGGGCGGTACCTTGGTATTAGGCAGTTTGATTCCCAGATCACGTATCGTTTCGATGCGCAACAATGCTTGTACCAGTGCTGGGGCACTCACGCGTACCGGTCCCTTGCGTAATCGATCAAGCCAGGACTGGCGACTGCCTTCGACAGGATCCAGCAAATCGTCAAGGCGCTGCCGCTGGACATCTGTTACGTCACGCGTCAGCAACCGCCAAAGGCGCGACTCCATGCGCGACCGCACCTCGGCAACGAATCGTTCCAAAAGGGTGACGCCAGGCAGCAGTACCTTGTGACCGATCAACCAACTGTTGGCATGCTCGAAAAGCACACTCGGGCGATCGGTGCCCGTCCAACACAGGGCGCATAGCCAGCGCCCAAGGTGAAATTGATTGCCGGTGTCTGCGAACTCACGGTAGCCATAGCGTGCGCGGATTTCGGTTGTGTGCTGCCAGCGCTGCCTGGTTCTGCGATAAGCTGCGACGCAATCGGCAAACTCAGGGATATTGAGCTGGGTTGCGAGGGTGCGCAGTACGGCTTCTGGCACGGCAGTGGGATCCTCCAGAAACGTACCAAGAAAACGCACGGTTGTCAGTTGTAGTGCATAGCCCAGACGGCTGCTGTCACGACGTTTGGTGGCGATCCACTCGCGGTCATCATCGTCCAGGTGGAAGTAGCGCGCCAGTTCTTCACTGGAAAGTGTCTCTGGATAGCGAGCGTAGCGTTCCCGTTGCGTGGTCGACAGGAAGCTGACGGGCATGCGTTACAGTACATCGGCGCAAAAAGTGGCCGGGGTGACGATCCGCGTACGGCCGATGCTGCCACGTTGCAGCAACCCGGCCCGTCGATCACCGGTTACGAGGTAGTCAGCCTCGCCAGTCACTGCCATCGCGAGCAAAAAGGTGTCATCAGGATCCTCAGCTTCAATGCCCTCCGCCAGAGGCAGTAACGTATCCAGTACGATGGCGCGTTGCATGTTGTTGACCACCGTGCCAACGCGGTGGGCAGGCAAAATAGCCTTGAGCTTCGGATAACGACTTACACGACGCAGCTCGTCGAGCTGGGCCGTTGATGTCACCAGATCGAAACGCTTAGCGCGCCAGGCACGATAAATCGCATCGGGTGCGCCGAGTGGCGAGATCAGTGCGCCGAGCAGGACGTTGGTGTCGAGAATGACCCGCATCAGTGCTCACGCGCCCATTGCACGGCCTCGTCGATGAGATCGGTCAGCTGCGTTTCGCTCATGCCGGCGGCGGCGGCCTTCGCCTGCTCGACAGCTTGTTCCAGTAAATAAGCGCGTACGGCCTCCTCGATAAAGCGTGACAGATCGCCTTTGCGTCCTCCGCCGTGAGCCGCGATAAACATGCGGACGGACTGGTCCACGTCCGGCGATACGGCGATGTTCCAGCGAACAGTATTCATGTGCTCTCCTGATCGGTGTTTTTGCATTTAGGTGTTTGTACGCTTTGTTACGCTACACTGCAATGGTTCGATAAAACGATCGTTTTTCGAAACTTTAACAAACGATCAGCCGTACACGCCGTCTGTGCCCACAACAGGTTCATAATAATGGTTTGACGTATCAAAGTTCGATATTGTCGAAATCAGACGAGTAAAGAAGACTTTTGATGAAAATCGGCTATGCCCGCGTAAGCACGCGCGACCAAAATCTCGACCTGCAGCTCGATGCACTCAACCGCGCCGGTTGCGAACGCATTTACCAAGATGTAGCCAGTGGCTCGAAAACGGCGCGGCCCGCATTGGACGAACTGCTTGGCCAAGTTCGAGCTGGGGACGTGTTAGTGATCTGGAAACTCGACCGGATGGGACGCTCACTCAAGCATTTGGTAGAGCTGGTGGGCAATTTGATTGAGCGCAAGGTCGGCCTGTTGAGCCTGAATGACCCCATCGATACCACCAGTGCACAAGGCCGGCTGGTATTTAATCTGTTTGCATCGTTGGCCGAGTTTGAGCGCGAACTGATTCGGGAACGCACCCAGGCAGGACTGTCGGCCGCGCGAGCACGCGGACGGATGGGCGGACGGCCGAAGGGGCTGACGCCACGAGCGCAGGCGACGGCGATGGTTGCCGAAACGCTGTATCGTGAACGTAAGTTGTCCGTTGCCGCTATCGCGCAGAAGCTGCACGTCTCCAAGAGCACGCTGTACAGCTACCTTCGGCATCGCGGCGTAGCGATCAGCGCCTACGAGAAGTCGGCGCGAAAGGCATCCGGCGTGCGGGACAATGGCAACACCGGTATCAGCACGACCAAGGTCGCCACCCTCCTGCTGACTCTGCGGATTGAGAACAACAGTAAATTTGTGCGCGGTAAGAAACGCACGATAGAGCACATTGAACACTTCTATCTCGATGAGTACGACGCTCAGCGGCGATCGAACGGCGAGTACGAACTGAAGGTGCCTTACGACAGCGATGCAGAGTTGGACGACACGGTGAACGAGTTGCTGAGCGACATCGCCAGTGGCGCGGACGACCGCCACTGCTTCTCCGAAAGCGAAGTGCACATGGAGGGTACTGACCGGTACTGGTGACGTAGGGGCTTAACTGACTTCCCTGTTCCATTGCTCCCCAGACCCCGTATTCGCGCACGGCCTGACGTTTGCCATCGGTGGTGCGCAGCAGCTTTTGCACGATGATGTATTGCAGAACGCTCAGTAGATCGTGGGCCGTAGCCTCGCGCATTTCCGAGGGCACCATGGTCAGGCACCGTGGAATGGCCTCTCCAGGTGAATGGATGTGCAAGGTGCTGAGATTGAAATGGCCCACCTGTCCGGCCAAAACGGCGGCCTGGAAGGTCTCCAAATCCCGCATTTCACCCACCCCGATGATCGACGGTGCCCGGCGAAGATCTGCCCGAATGCCGTCGGCATAGTTGGCAACGTCTCGACCTATCTGCAGCTGCGTCGAGGCCAATACATCCCCTGGACGCGCGAGAATGAATTCGATCGGGTCTTCGATCGTGGTCACCTTGCGGTCAGGATCGGTGTCCAGGCAAAAGCGATAGATAGCGGCCGCCTGGGTACTTTTACCCGACCCCGTGATTCCACCAATGAGCCCTAGACCATTGGACGGCAACAACGCTTCGAACAGATCTTCTTCCAGCCCCATCTTTGTTAGATCCGGGATATCAGATGGAATGATCCGCATCGTCAGGGCGATGGTGGTGTCCAGTCGCCCAGCAGTGGCCTGCACAAAGTTGCAGCGAAAGCGTAATCGCTCGCCACGCTCCAGGCCGTAACGCTGGTTGATGTCGCCATCCAGCTGTATGGCCCGGTCAACAGGGCGACCACCACGTACCGTCGGCCGAATCTCAGGGCTGAACAGATCATCGAGGAGCTTGGACCACGTATCGTCAGCCAGCACAAACCGGCTGGCCTGGCGCAAGCGACCTTGATGCCCGACCACCAGGTGGTTACCGCCCTGGATGTGAATGTCGCTGGCTGACTGCCGTGCACACCAGACGAAAAAATCGCGCAAGGTGTCTGCATTCAGCCCGTCTTCAAAAGCGTAGGGGGCAAAATCCATTGTCTGTGTCGTCTGGGTCATGGCTGCACCTTGTGTATCACCGGATGCCACTGGGTTTTGTCAGGAACAAAGCCGGCGTTCTCCTTGAGGCTTCGTACGCGATCGCCGGTGGTCAGCTTCTGACGATCCCCCGTCACGGTCTGCTGTTGATCCGTGACGACCGGCGCCGTGATGAACCCCTGACGTAGTAACTGCGAGTACATCAGCATGCCCCGGTAATCTCGGGTCAGGCGGTTGAAATTGGCTTCAAGGGTCTGATCGGCACTTTGCCGCCCTTCACCCCAGCCCTGGCGGACCGCCGCTTGCCAAAGCGCCTTCTGCAAACGGTTTTCAGGTGTGACTGCCACGGTTTCATCAGGGCCAGACGATGACAGGCCCGCCATCAACCAGGTACGCCATGACGGAGGGTTACTGACGAACCGTTCGGGCACGATGATTTCGTAAACATGGCTTGCAGTGCGTATCTGCCGTGGCGTGATATGAGCCACGTCCACCGCCTCGTCGATGACGGGAGGTAGCCAGCCTTCACGGCTGATCAGGGTCCGAAAGTCATACAGGGTATTGAGTCGCCCGATCTGCCCCTCCAATGCCTGGCGTAATTCCCACGCGCGCTCAGCCTTACCGCCGCGAAACCCTGTGTTGCGTCCCGATTCCTCCAGCAGTTGTCGCCGCGATTCGGTCACGTCTGCTGACGGCGGGTCAGCGGGGGCAAGATAGCTTTCCAGTGGCGCCGGCGTGTCGGCGGGTGTGGAAGGTGGCGTATGTCCACACCCTTGCAGGCCCTGCAACAGGACAAGCGTCAAAATTGATTTTTTCACTGACGCCCTCCCGCCTTCTTGGCAGGCTCCGCCTGCGCAAAGGCCAGGGTCAGTTGCCCTGGAAGCTGGGTCAGGGTCGCACGCCAGGCTGTTTGCATCTCGATCAGGCGCAACAGATTCGCATAGGAGATTCCATTGACCTTGAGGTTCACTGGCAAGGGCAGGCGCACGCCGGTCCAGGCAAACGTCTGACCGCGCTGGCGGGCCAGATGGGACAGCAGCTCAATTGCGTCACCGCTCCAGTCAACCGCCACTAGGTCGCTCTGAGCACGGATAGCATCGGTCGGCAGGGTTGACCGGGTATTGATCGCACCTTCCATCCACAGCGTTTCTTGCTGTAACGCAACCCGATCAAGTACCGGCGCAGCTGTTGCAGAAGGCGTAGGAGCAGCCGGCGGTTTCTCACAAAAACTCTGGCAGCCAGACAGCAGCAATGCCGCCGCCGGCGCAGCCCAAAGGGAGTATTTCATCGATAGTCTCCTGACACCCCAAACCGGGCGCAGTCATTAACGGATAGCGAGGTGGGCCGGTGCAGCGCCCAATGCTTTGAGGCGGTCGTAGACGTTGCGCACTTGCTGCGCGTAATGCAGGCGCCGTTGCTCCTGGCGTTGCGAAGGGTCAAAGCCTGCGTTATACGAACCCAGGCAACGCCAGGTATTGCCGCACACACGAAGATGTTGAGCCAGTACCCAAGCCCCCGCCTGAACGTTAAAGCAGGCGTTGGAGAGAAGGTCCTCCGCTCGCGTGATCAGTCCCATCCTAACCAGTCGGTTAGCGTTGCGCGTGCTGATCTGCATAACGCCGTAGTCGGTGCTGAGCACTTTTCCAGACGAATCTCGGTTAAGGTTCACTGCACCAGGCTGCAGTTTACTTTCCTGTATGCCGATCGCTTGCAGTAGCACCGGATCAACTCCATAGCGCTGGCCAGCCTCCTGGAAGCAGAAAGCAGAGGCCTGCAACGGCGCCGACAATGCCAAAACCAGCCATAGGCAGCGCATGGCTAACCCCCGGCAACAGGCACAGGCCTGACGGGAGCTTTGACTGCGGGAGCCTGTGCTTTAGCGGTCGGTTTGACCTGTGCTGACACGGGAGCAAAGGAAGGAACAGCGCTGGTCTGGTGCAACCGGCTCTGCGCCTGGCTCACCGAAGAAGCGCTCTGTCGGATCAGCTCATCCACCCGTTCCCCCGCCGGTTCCTGTGCGAACTGGGCCGTCGGATGGCTGCACCCTGACAGAGAGATGAGCAGCACGGAAAAAAGGAGTCTCTTTTGCATTGCGACCTCCTCAATGACTACCTTTTGGAGTCATCAACCATTTTTTGGATAGCCGCTTCCAGGAAGTTATCGATCAGGTAGCGAGCAAGTTCCGAGGGTGAAATCTGCCTGCTGCTGTTGGTTTCATAGCTCACCCGTGTCGCGGCTTTGTTCAGCGCCTCCACCCTGACCGCTCGGATATAAACGCTTACTGTCTTGGTGGTTGCTTCATCTTTGGATGACGCCATGGGAACTCCTGAAGGTTGTGAGAACGCAAAAAAACACCGCCTGGCTAGACCAGGCGGTGAAATGGGAAATCGTGGGAAGTGGTAATGCCTAGGCGGCACGTACCCTCGAATAGCAAAGGGTTCCGTGGCGCCTGACAAGGCGCTCCAGCGCTGCGTCCTGGGCCAGGAGCGCAAGGAAAGCCGCTCTACGCGCAGCATCAGATTTCATGTCGATGATCAGACGCAGCGTTTTTTCCAGCTCTGTCGGCAAATTACGAAACTCGATGCAATCAAGCGCACGGTTGGAACGAACCAAAGCCGCTGCCTTCAAGCCCTCTACTGTGCTGTCCTGCATGACACACGCTTGACCGCCGAACTGAACAAACCCACGGGCGCCGTTCAACGCTGTGATGGTGGTGGTGTGCGTCACTTGGGGATCGAAGCGCAGCAGCAGATAGCCAGGAAACAAACGCACCACCTTCTCTGTCGATGAAGGGCGATCAGGACGTTTGCGGTAGGTAATGCTTTCGGGGGAATACACTTCCACATCCAACCGCTCGATCGACGTGATAAGTGACTGATAAACGGAAGAATTGTGCATCAAAACACGCCAATTTTTCATAATCGGATCCTTTTGATCAGGCGCTCTTTCGAATTCCCAAACCGCTGAGCGCAGGGGCGAGTGGTGTGCTGATGGAAACCAGCTCCATCTGTGACTGGGCCAGGGATGACCGTCAGGTGATGGATTTGTAGATAACAAAATAGAGCAAACACAAAAAAAATCAACCAGAAATGAATAAAAATATCTATTTCTGGTGTTTTTTTTTAGAGCGTCAGTGCTGATGCTCTCTGGCTCCAAAAAGGGATCAGAAATCATGCGCGATTTTGTCGCCGCTCGCCTGAAGCTGCTACGCACAGGTAAGGGGCTGAAGCAGTCTGAAGTGGCAGAACTCATAGACTGCGAGCCTAATACCATTAGCCGGTATGAAAGAGCTGAAACTATGCCTAACATCGAAGATCTGCTAAGGTTGGCAGACCTATTCGGGGTATCTCCGATGGAGATACTTCCACCACAAGACTCTATAACTCAACGTATCCATATGCTCCGACAAAACCTAACTGAAAAAGCTCTTCAACTAGAGACTATTGAAGACTTGGAACAACTAATAAAACTTGCAGATAGCCTGCGTGATAAAAAGAAGTAAAATCAAACATGTTCATACCGATTTAAAATATTCTTATACTTACGTAAAATTTCTTCAATACGTAGCACTCTATAAAAGTGGATCAATATCGAACAGGCATCTAAAGGAATCAATCTAGTGTGAGCACGAACGGCGCTAAATTGCTTCTCGAACTCCAAAAGATCTAAAAGCTCCTTAAATTCTTCTTGCATACCAAGGCGATCTTCTTTTGAAGAAGATCGCCTTTGCAAGTAATAGCACACACCAACCCAACAGGACTGAGTAGCGTCTAATAAAGCGTATACATCACTTGCAACTTGGTCTATTGAAAAGATACCGCCAGACAAGAAAGATGTATAACTTTCGTCTAAACGCATCACATCAACCAATTCCTTTAACTCAATTCTCACTTCATCTTTTTCAATTTCCATTATTTTCTCCATACACTGTACACGCACTATCTATGAAAAAAGAGACAGACCTATTCATCAGTTCTTGAAACTAGAACTCTTACCACCTTGATCAAATGCGCAAGCCACGACCAACAAAACTGCTGATAAAATCAAGATCAGTACAACTCCATGTGTTGAATGCTCTGGAGAATTTGAAACCAGCGATAACGCTCCAAGTGGGGCTAGGCCACCTGCGATAGCAGTTCCAATCTCTCGACCAGTGCCAACGCCTGATGATCTTGTGTTTGTGGGAAACTGGCGACTCAAGAAAGAGCCTTGTGGAGCGAACATCATCGGCGCAAGTACACCGGTCGCAAAACCTATAGCTATGAATATCCACGAGCTCTGTCCCGTCTCCAAGAGCTGCATAAAGGTGTATGCAAACATGGCTGATAACGCTCCTCCAGCCATCAATACTTTCTTGCTGCTCCAGCGATCACACAAAGCACCAAAACAGGGAACCGCAAAAATTGCTATTAGACTGGCAATGGTTACAGAAAGTGAAGTGGTGTTTGCAGATACCCCTTTATACAACGTGAGATATGCAAGTGAAAAGGTTTTGAATATATAGCTTAGGGCGTTATACCCAATTGCAACAAGAAGAACTACAACTAGACCTTTGAAGTCTTTCTTAAGCAAAGTCAGCAAAGGCGCTTTTTCTATACCAGTGTTCGACGTGACCTGGGATTTGTTGTCGTCACTGATCTCCTGGAAGGCAATCGTTTCTGGAATGCTTCTGCGCACCCACAACCCCACCATCACAAGAACGATACTGGCAACAAATGGGATTCTCCACCCTCCGGCAAGCAAGAATGCTTCACCCTGTATCGTCAGAAGATAGACCGTCAGCGACGATAGAAGCAGACCCAGGTTCAACCCTAGAGCGGGCCATGCGCCCTGGCTGCCGCGCTTGTTCTCGTCAGCATGCTCATACGCTGTGACAGCGGCTGCAGCGAGTTCCGCACCAGCGCCTAGACCTTGCAAGATTCGAATCAACACCAACGTTACTGGTGCCCAAATGCCCAACGTGGCATAACCAGGGATGAGTCCAATAATTGTTGTGCAAACTCCCATTAGGCAAAAGGTCACCATCAACATACGATTGCGGCCAAACTTATCTCCGAGGTGTCCGAAAAGAACACCTCCAAACGGTCTAGCTATGAATCCGATGGCGAAAGTCGAGAAAGACAGTAAAGTTGCATTTTGCGCATCAGAAGGATTAAAGAAAACTTTAGAAAAAACTGTGGCAGCCATTAATGCATACAGATAAAAATCATACCACTCCAGCATTGATCCAATGATGGTTGCAGCGGCAACCTTCCGCAAACGATTTTTGCGCTCGGCTGTAGATTCGTCTGGCATTAATCTAGTTTTTTTACTCATGGCCGTACCCATACTATTATATTTATACGAGTAGCTCTGATTAAACTACAGAGCCTTCTAGTTTTGCCACTATCATTTCGGCTATTGGAATAGCCGAAGTAGCTGCAGGTGATGGCGCATTACAGACATGTAGCATTCTAGAGGTTTGGACAAACAGAAAGTCATGTACAAACCCTCCGTTTTTTGTGACCGCCTGCGCGCGTATTCCTGCGTCCGATGGCTGTAAGTCTTCAAGTCTGAGAGAGGGGTAATATTGACGGCATTGTTCTAAGTAGCTTTTCTTACAGGCCGAATTTTTAATCTCGCTAACTCCGGAGCGTAAATTTTTACCGAGAAGCTTCCAAAAGCCTGGATACATGCTGTATTCCAAAACATCGCGAGCATTGAACGCATGTTTTTTGTAACCCTCGCGAGAAAAACCAAGCACAGCATTGGGTCCAACCGTAACCCCTCCGTCAATCATACGAGTTAGATGAATGCCGAGAAATGGAAGCCCAGCTTCTGGCACTGGGTAGATCAGGTGATTTATACTGTTGTTTTTTTCTGACGGTAACCGAAAATATTCACCACGAAAAGGTATAATCTGAAAATCGACATCCAGTCCGGCCATTCCAGCTAAACGATCAGACTGTAAACCCGCGCAAACCACTAATTTATTAGCCTTCCAGGATAGCGCTTCTGATGACACCGATACATGGCTCTCATGCTCCTGAATTGCGACTATAGTTTGACCTAATGCTATTTCCCCACCGGCTTTGGCTATCACGCCAGCCATCACATCTGATACGAGGCGATAATCCACAATACCGGTGCTGTCTACAAACAGTGCGCCCAGACCTGTGATATTGGGTTCGCGTTGCCTTAGCGCCTTAGCTTCAAGTCGTTCAACGTTGAGCCCATTCTGTCTGGCTCGCGCTTCAAGGTTGCTGAGCGAGGCAAGCTGTCGAGGATTAGATGCCACAAGCATTTTCCCGCAAATCTCAAACGGGATCTTGTGTTCTGTACAGAAGGCTTTTGTCAGCTCTGCCCCACGCTTGCACAGTACGGCCTTCAAACTGCCAGGATCGTAGTAGACCCCAGCATGGATGACCCCGCTGTTATGGCCAGTTTGGTGCTTAGCTATCGCTGCCTCTTTTTCCACGAGTACCAACGAAGCGCCTGGATGCGCCCTAAGCAGTTGCATGGCTGTGGCCAGCCCTACTATCCCACCCCCAATCACACAGAAATCGTAGATCATAGAAATCCTTTTAAATGTCAGGTTGTCTGACAACATGATGAGCGATATTTATACTCATGGATGCTCACTAATCCGCCAGATCGATATTGAGCCGTAGCGCGGCAGCCTTGAGATGCATGCGGGCACAGTGAGCGGCTTCAGAGGGATTTCGTTTTGCTATTGCGTCGTAGATTTCACGGTGTTCACGGATGGCACCACTTGGACCTATTTCAAGTTTTGAGGAGTTTTCCCAAGCCATGAAACGAGCCTGGATTAACTGGCTGCCTAAGAAGTCATGGAAGGCAGTCAGATATTCGTTTTTGCACGCAGCTACGATGGCGCAATGAAATTCACAATCTGCCTTGGAGGAGATTTCGAAATTTCCCGCGTTACTCTCCATCAGCAACATGGCATCAGACAGCCGCTTCAAATCTGCATCTGTGTGCCGCTGCGCAGCAACAGACGCTACTTGTATTTCAATCCATGAGCGCAATTCAAACAATTTAGCTAAGCCAGCCGAATGGTCCTCGTTGCTTGGCAGCCGGAAGACCGTTCCACCGGGAGTTTGAGAAACAAAGGAGCCACTGCCGCGACGAATCACTAGCACGCCATCAGCTTTCAGCTGCGAAATGGCCTCACGTACCACGGACCGGCTTACACTGAATTGATCAGCTAACTCATGCTCTGTCGGCATCTTCGACTCTGCTGGGAGCCGTCCGCTCACAATCTCTCTGCGGATCGCAGAGACGACACCTTCGACGAGGGAGTGAGGACGTGGAAAGCTAAGCATAAAGTTTATGTCCTATTGTCAGACAATTATGCTAATTAACTTTGGATCCAGTTGCGATTTTTGCCGACGAATGGCTGTTGTAGTTAGCATGCTTGGTATCGAACTGCCGTGACAGAACGGATTCCACTAGCTCCTACGATACGGTTTTCTCGCCAATCAGGTAGCCGGCATCCGAGGAATGGATTGGCAAATCTTTGTCAGAGAAATCCATATAGGCAGGAGGCAGCTGGAGCCCCCCATAAGCGGCGGGGTTCAATTCAGCTGAAAGTCCCCCTTCTCAGGACACGGTCGTACATTTTGAATGTAGGTCCTGACCATTTCTGATGGCTCGCCTCAACTAACGAACGGCCTTGGAGGCTGGTAACCATCATCGGGGCGTCATCCACCTGGTCATGCCGAGCTGGGGAATGGGTACTCACCTCCGGCTCGTCGTATCCGTAATACTGACGGTGATCCTTCTCGATCACGTCATAGCGCGCCAATGCTCAGTCCTGTTTTACCGTAAAGAATTAATTATCGCTGCCGAGAGCATTACAGGTGAGCAGGTTACAACCTGGCTCGCATTATGAGCAGCAAGCCGCTTGCGCTTTGAATGTACTGACAGAGAAGCCTTGCGATGCTGAAAAAAATGATGGGGGCCTTGCGCACCCTGATGTCCGTGCCTTCCGATAATCCCCGGCTTTTGCAAGCCCAATACGTCGCTTTGTCCCGACAACTGCCGCTGATGTACTTCGTGCTGTTGGTCAATACCTGGGCGCTTGCCTTTACCCATTGGGCGACTGCCCCGATTTGGCTGACGTTGCTGGTGCCGACAGTCCTCACCATCGGGTGCGGCATTCGCGCGCGCAAGTGGCTGCTTACGGTAAACAAGCCGCCGCCAGCTTCAAGCACTATTCTCGAGACGCTTCGCGGCACCAATAGGCTGGTGGGTATCATCTCCACCGCATTTGCGGCATGGTCTTTATCAATGTACCCCTATGGCGATGCCTATACCCAGGCGCAAGTGGCGTTTTTCATGGGCATCACCGTGATTGTGTGCATTTTCTGCATGATGCATTTGCAGTCTGCAGCCTTGATTACCGCAGTGATCGTCAACACAGCGTTCGTTATTTTCTTCGCCTCAACACACAACATCACGTTTATCGCCACGGCGGCAAATATTGTGCTGGTATCGATCGGCATGCTGATCATTCTTCGCTATCAGTACCGCGACTTCACCAGCCTGGTGAACGCCCAGTTCAAGACTGAACAACTGAGCAACGCGAACCTGATGTTGGCCAATCGGGACAGCCTGACCGGCCTGCCTAACCGTCGGCATTTTTTCCAGACACTGGATACGGCGATGAACGAGGCACTGCTACAGCGCAGCGGGCTAGCGGTGGGTGTGCTGGATCTGGACGGGTTCAAGCCGGTCAACGATCTTTATGGCCATAGTGTTGGCGACAGGCTGTTGATGCTGGTCGCCGAACGGCTGACCACTGCTGCGAGCGATACCGTCCACGTGTCTAGGCTGGGCGGTGACGAATTCGCGCTGGTCATCAAGGGCGACATCAGTAACGAGGCGTTACTGATGTTCGGCAAGCACCTTTGCACGTTGATGCATGAAAGTTTCGAACTCTCGGAAATACCGATCCAGATCGGCGCGACTCTGGGTTTCGCAACGTATCCAGCTACCGCCGACAATGCTACCCAATTGTTTGAATATGCCGATTACGCCCTTTACCAAGGCAAGAATCACAACCCCGGGTCCACTTGCCTGTTTTCGGCCAGTCACCGTGAACAACTTAGTGCCGATGGCGTAACCGAGCAGGCATTGCGGCGGGCGAATCTGAAGACGGAGTTTCACGTTTTGTTTCAGCCGATCATTGAAAGCTGTACACGCGAAACAGTGGCTTTCGAGGCGCTGGCACGCTGGGACAGTCCAGTACTCGGCGCGGTATCGCCTGCACATTTCATTCCGATTGCCGAGCGGATCGGCATGATCAACGAGCTGACCGCCCCTTTGTTAACGCAGGCGCTACAGCGAGCAATGTCCTGGCCGTCGCCGATCAGGCTGTCGTTCAATTTGTCGGCCCATGACTGCGCGACCTGGGAAAGCGTCAAGAGAATTGTCGAGATAATCGAAAACAGTGGTTTTGACGCCTCACGACTTGATCTGGAAATCACCGAAACGGCTGTCATGCAGGACATTGACCAGGTTCAACAGGCTATTGTCCGGTTCCGTCAGTTGGGTTGCGGGATTTCCCTTGACGACTTTGGCACCGGTTACACTAGTCTCAGCCAGTTGCACGCCTTGCCGCTGACCAAACTGAAGATTGATCGCAGTTTTGTGAGGTGCGTGCATGACAATCCGGCCAGCTACAAGATCGTCAAGTCGCTGGTGGCCCTAAGCCTGGACATGTCATTAGGATGCGTGATCGAGGGTGTCGAGACGCAGGACGAGCTGAACGCGCTGACGAGTCTGGGCTGCACGATGGTCCAAGGCTACTTCTACAGCCCGCCGATAACGTTCGCCGAAACACTCGTGTGGATTGAGGCGCCGGATGACGAGCGCACGTTCGGTTAGGGAAACTCTGAAAAAGACTTCCTAATTTGGCAAAATCTCCGGACACCAGTCGCCGAGCTTTTCGATGATGAAACAGATGACCTTCGCCGACGCCTAGTATGCCGGCAAGCGCAAGCAGACCCGTAAGGAATTGTTCCTGATCGAGATGGATCAGGTGGTGCCCTGGAAAGGTTTGATTGCCCTGATTGAGCCCTATTATCCAAAAGGAGAAGGTGGCCGGCCCGCCTACCCACTGATGGCGATGCTGCGTGTTCATCTGATGCAGAACTGGTTCGGCTACAGCGATCCGGCGATGGAAGAAGCGCTGTATGAGACGACCATCCTGCGTCAGTTTTCAGGCCTGAGCCTGGAGCGAATTCCAGACGAAACCACCATTCTCAACTTCCGTCGTCTGCTGGAAAAGCACGAGTTGGCGACCGGGATTCTCGGCGTAATTAATGGTTATCTGGGCGACCGTGGCTTGTCGTTGCGTCAAGGCACCATCGTCGATGCCACGCTGATTCACGCGCCCAGTTCGACCAAGAACAAGGATGGCAAACGCGATCCTGAGATGCATCAAACCAAGAAAGGTAACCAGTACTATTTCGGCGCCAAGGCTCACATCGGCGCCGACGACGAGTCAGGCCTGGTGCACAGCGTGGTAGTAACAGCGGCCAATGTGGCAGACGTCACGCAGGTTGCCAAACTGCTGCACGGCGAGGAAAACGTAGTCTGCGCCGACGCAGGTTACACCGGGGTCGAGAAGCGCGAAGAACACGCTGGGCGCAAGGTCATTTGGCAGATTGCCGCCCGCCGCAGCACTTACAAAAAGCACGGAAAACGCAGTATTTTGTACAAGGCGATCCGAAAAATCGAGAAGGCCAAGGCCCAGATTCGCGCCAAGGTCGAGCATCCGTTTCGGGTCATCAAACGCCAGTTTGGCTATGAAAAAGTGCGCTTTCGGGGCTTGGCCAAGAACACCGCGCAGATGGTGACGTTGTTCGCCCTGTCAAACCTGTGGATGGCCCGCCGACATTTGTTGGCGAGCGCAGGAGAGGTGCGCGTGTAATGCAGGAAATGGTTACCGCAAAAGGCTTTGCAGCGGCCGAAAGAGCTAAAAAGCGAAGATAATTGAGCAAATTTCGACATGCATCGTTTTTTGAAAAGTGCTGAGGACTCGGTAGCCGGAAAACATCCGGCTACTTCAGACCTTCCTTAGCCGGACTCGCTCAACGTCTGTCTTCCCTAAACAGTCGCATTAATTGCCCTCAGCCGTCGCAGCTATTTCGAAAATTTAAAACAGCCGATTGAGGCCTTCGCCAATCAGATGTCGCGTTTATTTCAGAAACCGACACTGGTCGCAAATACCATGAGCTGAGTGGCACATAATCCGAGCCAGAGGCTACTGATAGTCGCAATTAATGTGAGCCAGCGGTTTTCGATTGCAAGCCGCTACACGTACCGTTTATCCGGGCCAATGGCGCAGCTGTGGTCGAACTGGTGTTGAACTCCGGCCAAACTCGACCCACCCCGAATCTGCCCCTTTCCAGCCTTTCCGGAGGGAGGTAAAAAGGCACCACGATATGCGATTTGCGCCTCAGGGCAGCCGCCGGATACGGGCTTTTCAACAGCACCGACCGGTAAATTGCGATTACCCAAACCCCGCCTCGGCGGGGTTTTTCATTGGGCGAAGCACAAGGAGACCATTGCAAATGTTGAAAGACTATCGATGCGGGCAGTGCAAGAAGCTGCTGGCCCGCATCGGTTACTACACCGAACTCCAGATCAAGTGCTCCCGCTGCGGGACGTTGAATCATGTGAAGGCCGTGAGCCTTGAGTTATCGCCTTTGAGCGACAGAGGTACAGCAGCGTCGCTGCTGCCTCCCACAACTATTTAAAGGTATCAATTATGTACAATAGCAACTCTGCTGTAAGCCAGCTCCAAAATAGTCCTCTCGTAGATAACATCAAATACCCACCTACTGTCTGGTCCCGCGCCGATGCGCTGAAGGTCAATGAAAATGACCCGACCACGACGCAGCCACTGGTCAGTGCGGACTTTCCGGTCATGAGTGATACGGTATTCATCTGGGACACCATGCCGCTGCGAGAGCTCGACGGCACGGTGGTTTCGGTCAACGGCTGGTCAGTGATCATCACCCTGACGGCGGACCGCCATCCTGACGACCCTCAGTACCTGGGGCCCGACGGTCGCTATGACATCAAGCGTGACTGGGAAGATCGACATGGCCGCGCACGCATGTGCTACTGGTACTCGCGTACCGGCAAGGACTGGATTTTTGGTGGTCGTGTAATGGCCGAGGGGGTATCGCCCACCACTCGAGAGTGGGCGGGCACACCCATACTGTTGAATGACAAAGGCGATATTGATCTCTATTACACCTGCGTCACGCCCGGCGCAGCGATCGCCAAAGTACGTGGCCGTATTGTGACGTCCGATCAGGGCGTGGAGTTGAAAGACTTTACCCAGGTCAAAAAACTGTTCGAGGCCGACGGCACCTATTATCAAACCGAAGCGCAGAACTCAAGCTGGAACTTTCGCGACCCCAGTCCGTTCATTGATCCTAATGATGGCAAGTTGTATATGGTGTTTGAAGGCAATGTCGCCGGTGAACGCGGTTCGCATACAGTAGGGGTTGCCGAACTTGGCCCTGTACCACCGGGTTATGAAGACGTGGGGGGTGCCAGATTCCAGGTGGGCTGTATCGGTCTGGCGGTCGCAAAGGATCTCAGTGGTGAAGAGTGGGAACTACTTCCGCCGTTGGTAACAGCCGTCGGCGTTAACGATCAGACCGAACGTCCGCATTACGTGTTTCAAGACGGCAAGTATTACTTGTTCACCATCAGCCACAAGTTCACATATGCCGATGGTGTTACAGGGCCAGACGGGGTGTACGGTTTTGTCGGCGAACATTTGTTCGGTCCGTACCGGCCAATGAACGCTTCTGGCCTGGTGCTTGGCAATCCGCCCGAGCAGCCTTTCCAGACGTATTCGCACTGCGTCATGCCAAACGGTCTGGTAACTTCTTTCATCGACAGCGTGCCCACCGAAGGCGAGGATTATCGTATCGGCGGGACCGAAGCGCCGACGGTGAGAATCCTCTTGAAAGGGGATCGCTCGTTCGTGCAGGAAGAATATGACTACGGTTATATTCCTGCGATGAAAGACGTGCAACTGAGCTGACACGCCGTTCCCATACCTGAAGAACGTCTGTGAGAGCAGGCGTTCTTCGTTCACTCAGAACCCTAAAGGAGAAACCGCAATGGCAACTGCGAACAAAAACCTCAAGGCGACTTGGGTCGCGACAGTTACGAATCTTGACTGGCCGTCAGTCTCATCTGTGGCCATTACTGATGAGGCTGCACGTGTCAGTAAACAGAAAGAAGAATTGACCGGCATTCTTGATGAGATTGTGGCAATGAAAATGAATGCCGTCATATTCCAGGTTGTTCCCTGCGCAGATGCATTCTACGCATCAGACCTGCTTCCGTGGTCGAAGTACCTGACGGGTACGCTCGGGAAGAATCCCGGCTTCGACCCACTGGCTTATGCTATCGAGCAGGCACATGCTCGCAATATTGAGCTGCACGCATGGGTGAACCCGTACCGCGTATCAATGAACGCCAGCGATGCCACAATCGAAGAGCTGAACAACTCATCATCTGACTCACCGGCCAGTGTGTTTAAAACGCATCCTGAATGGACGGGAACCGCAGCGAACCGCTTTGTTCTCAACCCCGGGATACCTGAAGTTCAGACGTGGGTTAGTAGTATTGTTGAAGAAATTGTCACTAAATACGATGTTGATGCCATTCAATTCGATGATTATTTTTATTATGAAACTGCCGGCTCGCTGCTGCAGGATGATGCCACCTATCAGAAATACAATACGAACTTTACCACGAAGGCCGACTGGCGGAGGAATAACACTTATTCGCTGGTTGATACATGCCATAAAAAAATAGCCGCCGTAAAAGCGGATGTCTTGTTTGGCGTCAGCCCGGCAGGCGTCTGGCGGAATAAATCTGACGACCCGCTGGGGTCTGATACGCAGGCCGGTGCGTCTAATTACGATTTCGCGTATGCAGACACACGAAAATGGGTCATTGACGGCATCATTGATTATATCGCCCCGCAGGTATACTGGCCGTTTGCTCGTGAGGTTGCGCGTTATGATGTCATCACACAGTGGTGGGCGGATACCGTCAGCGGAACTGGCACAGCGTTATATATTGGTATGGCTCTGTATAAAGTGGGAACGGCATCAGAAACCGAGCCCGACTGGACTGTCGAGGGGGGCGTGCCTGAAATTACCCGTCAGCTTGACCTGAATGATTCTCTGACTGAAGTTTCCGGGTGCATGTTATTTCGACATATGTTTCTGCGGGCCTCACAGACTCAGCAGGTGGTCGACTACCTGAAGCTTCGCTGGGCTGACGTCTAATATTGTATTGTCGGGGCTTGGGGAACAACGTAACAGAAAGTGCACTTAAGCCCAGTGCCTGTCCGTACCCCCTAATGCAGCCTGGCCAATACGATAAAACCACGTTTTATGATACCGCTTCAGCGAGCGCCACGGTAGGTGATATCACCCTGAAAAGCGGTGCCATAAACTCGTTCAGAAAATCAAAGTTCGCTAATCCTCGCAATCTGAGGGGATTAGCAAATTCTAACCATGCCTTACGTTGGTTTTCAGTTCCATTGCTCCCTACCCCCCCGTTTTTGGAGGGTTGAAAGCTACCTCGAATGGAGTCACGCCGAGCAAGCCTACATCCTACCAGCCCCTGCCGTTGGCCTGCCGCCGCCTGGCGGCAGTCTTCACGCTATCTAAAGGAAAATGACGATGAACGTTCGCCTTTTAAAGCACCGCCACGCAGGCTGCTAGAGCCGAGCCGCTGGCGGCGAGTTTTGCCCGTACGCACCTTGCATGAGATTCCCAATGGAAAAATCCGAAGAAGACCTGTGCTGCACTTGCCGCACCGAAAATTCCGACGCGCAGTAGATAACGTTGAACCAACAGTAGAAAAGCAGTCACTCATAGCTTGGGCTGCCGTTTAAGGAACTGCTGTTTTATTCGGTTTTCGTCCCAGCAATGCTTTGGGAGCATTGGTTTACAAAGGGGCAGCAACTGGGTTTTTAATAAATAAAGCCTTCCTAAGCTTTGACAAAAACACATATATTCCGCCTAGCCCGCCAATTATAAATAGTTCTAAAATTCTCAGACACGAGAAATAGGAGAGATTCATGAGCACAATTAAGAAAGGTATTGATCTATCGCATTTTCAAGGTGATATTGATTTTAAAAAAGTTTTTGAGGCTGGCATTGAGTATGCCTTTATCAAGTCAACAGAAGGCGCTACCGTACAGGACAATAAATACACTACGTATCGTACTGACGCTAGAGCCGTCGGAATTAAAACGGGGGCATATCATTACTTTCGTGCGCTCAGCAGCTCGCCGGAAGCACAACGAGATAACATAGTTAGTACACTTACTGCTGCCGGCTTCGATGCATCTACTGAGTTTTTTGCAATCGATGCGGAGCTCGAAGGTAACGAAAAAGCTACCCCGGACGAAATGGCTGACAACCTTCATAAACTGCTAACTTTATTGTATAACGAAAAAATCCTAAAGAGCAAAAAACCATTTATATATTGCGATAACAACTTCTGGATGAATCATATTTTAGGAGAAAAATATGCATTTAGTGAATACCCTCTGTGGATCGCTAATTGGGATGTCAGTGAACCTAAAGTTCCAGCTTCATGGGAGGTAGCAGGTAAAAGCTGGTCAATTTGGCAGCACAGTAACAAAGGTCGCATCGCGGGCATTGAGGTTGATGTAGATCTTAATTGGGTTCGTACTTGATCCAGTGACTTTGCGAAAGCATGTTTATCATTCAAAAAAGTAGGGTTTTTTGGACGATAAAGCCGAATATGTTGCCGCTGATGCAGAATTAACCCAGCTGCCGAAATTTCGCTGACCCAAGCTTCTACTCCGTAAAGCGTTAGCAGGTCTGACTTTGGGCTGAATACTTATGGGGCGACGCCAAGTCGGCACGTGGGTCAATTCTGCATCAGCGGTAACAGGCCTGGTGATCACCGAGTGGCGTTTTACCTTTACTGGTTTCAATACGTGGTCGCTTTAGCCCATGCACCAGATTGCCGCCGGTGACCGCGTTGTTTTCTTGGAGGTGATCAAAGAGGCTGGCCAGCGCTACCAATTTGCGTTCTTGACACCTGCCACCGCCTCGATGCTTGAGCACATCCACCTCTCTTCATAAGAAGTGGATCCAATGGTCTTATTTACTATATATTGTGTCTTTATTTGTATGATAGTACTACATGATGGTGATGGCGCTTTGTATGCCTTTTCATCGCCTGAACACGAATCTGCCGAAAGTGAGCACTATGGATGATCAGCTTGATGTACCGATTTATCACGTCCTGGCGCTTTCCGGCGGGGGGTACAGGGCTCTATACACCGCAACGATCCTGAAGGAGTTTGAAGAGGTGCTAGGCAAGCCCATTGCCTCGCACTTCGACCTAATATGCGGCACATCTGCGGGAGGGCTTCTGGCGCTTGGGCTGGCGAGCGAAATTCCCGCCAGCGAATTGAAGGTCTTGTTCGAAAAGCAAGGGAAGGAGATTTTTGCCAGTCGGGATTTTAAGCGCAAAGGGCTTGGATTCTGGAAAAAAGCTAAGCATTCCAACGCTGGTCTTAGGGCAGTGCTTGAGCGGCGCTTCGGTACCACGACCATCGGCGAGTTGAAGCACCGCGTGCTGATCCCTTCGGTAAACTACACCACAGGCAAAGGTCAGTTTTTCAAAACCCCCCATCATCCGACGTTTGAGCGTGACTACCAGATGACATTAGTGGATGTGGCACTCGCGACATCCGCCGCTCCCGTTTACTTCCCCTCAGTTCGGAATGATAGGGGCGTCTTCGTCGATGGCGGGCTTGTTGGCAATGCTCCAGGCCTCTTCGGTCTTCATGAGATCCGCACCTTCCTTGCTCCTGATCGAAATGCTCGGGTCCGTGTCCTTGCTATCGGCACTATGACGGTATGTAGTGGTCAACTGATCCCGGACACGACGTTAAGGTTTTTCTCGTACTGAGCGGGCGCCATTCCATCATTGAACTGGTGTGGCCGAATCCAGTTGTAACGATGCATCAGGTAATGACTGATATCCCGCTGAGCCTCTTGGACCGTCATGTAGCCCACGGTCGGTATCCACTCAGTTTTCAAGCTGCGGAACACACGCTCCATCGGCGAGTTGTCGTAGCAATTACCCCGGCGGCTCATGCTCTGGCGTATGCGGTATCGCCAAAGCCGCTGGCGAAACTGTCGGCTCCCGTATTGGACGCCCTGGTCGGAATGAAACAGCAGGCCCTGAGGCTTGCCGCGTTGCTCATAAGCCATGTCCAGCGCCTTGATCACCAAGTCCGTATCCGGTTTGTTCGAAAACGCCCAGCCCACCACCCGACGCGCGTAAAGATCCATAACCACCGCCAGGTAATGCCATTTTCCTTGCGCCCAGATGTAGGTGATGTCGCCACACCAGACCTGATTGGGCGCGGGTACATCGAACTCCCGATTCAAAATGTTCGGAATGTCAGGCCGCTCCACTGTTGCTTTTTTATAAGCATGCGAGCCTGGTTGCTTGCTGATTAATCCCAGCTCCCGCATCAAGCTACGCACCTTGAACCGACCGATTTGCTCGCCATCCGCCTGCATCATCGACACGATACTGCGGCTGCCGGCAGCGCCTCGACTTTGCCCGAACAGCTCATTGACTCGGCTAAGTAAACGAACCCGCTCGGCGTCTGGAGACCGACGCCGCAGGCAATGGTTGTAGTAGCACGAGCGAGGTACCTCGAACACTTCGCACAGCAATTCGATTGGCTCATGGACACTGAGCTGATCAATCAGCGCATGCGCTCGTGCTCTTCCGACATCAAGAGCGCGGTGGCCTTTTTTAAAATGGATTTCTCCCGCTCAAGACGGGCGATCCGGGCTTCGAGCTCCTGGATTTTTTGCTGCTCGGGCGTGAGGGCTTTGCTCTGTGGAGTGACACCGTTGCGCTCTTGTTGAAGCTGGTTGACCCAGCGACGCAGCGCAGATTCGACCACCCCAAGCGAGCGGGAGGCTTCGATATGGCTATAGCCTTGATCGAGCACGAGGCCTGCGGCCTCGCGTTTGAATTCAACGGAAAAGGTACGGCGTTGTTTGGTCATCAGACACCTCTATCTGGCGATATTCTCGCCTAAATGAGTGTCCGGAACCATTAGACCACTACAGGGCAACGCCAAGTCGGCACATGGGTCAATTCTGCATCAGCGGTAACAGGCCGCAGAGTTCCAGCACCTGCCCTTGATGCCGGCGGCGGTCGAGTGGTTCGCTAATATCGACAACCCATGCACGCGCCGAGCGTTCCGTAAGGGCCTTGCTCACCGGTTTTTTGCCGTACGGATACAACTTCGGTTCACTCGACTTCCACAAACGGCCCACCGCGCCCTACTTGTAACGACCTGCAATTGAGATGGCCTCGACCTGCAATCATCGCGTTTTTCGACCGGGATTGATTGCGTCTATCTGGCACCGCGAACCAGCATTGACTGCAAACGAACCTGCGTCCAGCCACTTCGACCTGCAATCGAGCGCAACCGACCAGGATTAAATGCGACTGAAAAACCGATCATTTTGGCGTCCATCAAACAGTGGTCTTCAGGCTAGCGTTTTTGTCTCTTTAGGCTCTAGATTTTTTGACCGAACTATATCAAAAATGAAAATCAACCCTATTGAGACATCAAAAACGCCTCAGACACGCGTCCCGCAAGGGTGTACTCGAATGAGACAGAAACAGCGTGCGCTCACTCGCAGTCAATTCCGGTTCATGACGGTCGATTGCAGGTCGGATCAGATGAATGCAGGTTCATTCGCAAATAATCTCGGTCTGCTGGCTCGGATAGACGCAATATTGCAGGTCGGTGCCATTTCGATTGCAGGTCGTTACAACTAGTGCAGCCGACTCCTGACATTCCGTGCAGTCGTCATTCTGAGAATGACACCATCATCTGCTTACGACTTCTTCCTGGGTTTTGTTATTAGCCCTTAACAAGAGCTGTCACAAACCTTACGGTCCCATTTTCTTCCACAACTGCTCCCAGCGGACCATTGCCGTTGCTTGCACCCGCCCCAGTGCGACTGAATTCGACCGGAACATCCATTGCCCCAAGAGTTGCCTGAATAGCGTCAACTTTTGAAACGCTGGCGCGTGAACTGCTGTCGCCCCCGTGAATTGCTGCCTTGGGCGAATATCCTTGTGAGCGGAGCTCATCGATATAGCTTTTGATTTGCCACTGCGCTCTGCGATTTTCCGGCATGACGTGGAAAATGCGCGCTTTTCCCTTGTTTTGCGAAGGATTTTCCCCGCCTACCGCAACCCCTACGCAAAGATCCAGACCGTCAGTCATACACAGGACGCCTGGCTTCGAGGTTCCGGTGGACGCTGTTGCGGTGGAGGAGGTTGAGTAGCCAACGCCCTTGATTGGCTTGTTTCGATTCAACAAAAATTCCTCACTTGTTCCAGAGGGCCGTCTGATCCGAGCTGAAGCTAGACGTGCCGGGAAGGCTTCCTCATGACTGCGATCTTTCATAGGTGTGCTTGAGTGGCTGCGCTCGGATTGATTCTCACGGGCAGACATTTGTTCCAGCTGGGGGAAATTAGTCGGGTTATATGAATAGCGAGTTATATTATTTGCCATGACGCTCACCTTTTTGATGTCCGTGAAAAGTATACGCAGCGACCGCTGCACCTGCCCAGAGGGCCGCGAATTTATCTGCAAGAATCCGAACCAAGAACGGCTAACAAAACCCTTTGACTATTGTCTCGCTAGCGGCAAAGTAGTTGTAGCGGCTCGCGTTTGAAAACACGCCTGCTCGCAATCAGCGCCTTTTTCGGCTCAGATTATTTGCGTGTATCCGGTGCAGTTGGCTCAGATTAACTGCATCACAGCTTACGATATTTGCGACCAGCTCAAATTGCAGGTTGCTCGGCTCGCGCTTTTTGCAACTGCTAGATTGCGGTACTTGAGTGGCCCTCGAGATGGATTCGGTTCCATACAAAGGTAATGAGCATGAGCAAACGCAGAGCGTTCGGGGACGTTGTTCAGGTGCAGGACGATGAAGGCGAGCCCCCGTATCTGGTGAAGCTGATCCCAACAGCGGACGGGGCGCAACCGGACGGCTGCATGTCCGAATGCGGTGATTCTGACTGCCGTGAGTGGCGGATTGCAGAAGTCCTCGATGACAAGGCCCTGCCGACCGGGGAGCGGATCTACCACGTCACTGAATGCAACATGAGTGACCCAACTAGTTAACGGAAATTCTGACTGACTGCATGCGCCGATATCACTAGAGGGATCGAAAATGAAATTAAAGTATTTGTTACTGGCCTGCTTCTTGATGACGGGTCGGGTGATGGCTGAAGCGGATTTATCTGAGCAATGGTGCTCTGGAACTCAGGGTTTGGGAGTAACGAAACAGAATGTGCACTTAGCCCAGCTCCTGAAGACCACTGTTTGATGAACGCTAAATCATCGGTTTTTCAGTCGCATTTAATCCTGGTCGGTTGCGCTCGATTGCAGGTCGAAGTGGCTGGACGCAGGTTCGTTTGCAGTCAATGCTGGTTCGCGGTGCCGGATAGACGCAATCAATCCCGGTCGAAAAACGCGATGATTGCAGGTCGAGGCCATTTCGATTGCAGGCCGTTACACCTACTGATCCAGATGGTGGATATCGTGGGCCTACCCTGGCTTCTAAACTATTACTTTATCGGTATTCCCCTATGGCGATAACCTCGTGACCAGCGCCTGACCATTAAAAGCCCTCCTTCTCAAGACACGGTCGTACATTTCGAATGTAAGTCCTGGCCATTTCTGATGGCTCGCCTCAACCAACGAACGGCCTTGGAGGCTGGTAATCATCATCGGGGACGTCATCCATCGGGTCATGCCGAGCTGGGGAGTGTGTACTCACCTCCGGCTCGTCGTAGCCGTAATACTGACGGTGATCCCTCTCGATCACGTCGTAGCGCACCAACTGTTCTGGATCGGTCACTTGGAACACATACTGACTTCCGCGATGGTTGACGCCACATCCCGCATCAAGCACCTGGTCTACGAACTGGTCATCACCAATGATCCTCACAGCGTCACCGCTTTTCGTGGATACCAGGTTGGCGGCCAGCCGATAATTGTCCAACTCATCGTCGTCATTGAACCCCGGTTTTACGTGGACGAAATCGCCACGGTCGATCACACCCGCCCTGCCATCGCGCAGATATTCGACAGTGCCGTCACGATGCAAATGTGACGTGTAAGAGCGCAGGTGATAGACAGCAGAATCATCTGCCTGGCCGCATTGGATCAGACGATCAAACCCACCGTCCGGAGTGCGCTCCTTCCGCTTTTCTCGATACACAAATCCACGCAGTTGACTGACAGCCGCAACGTCTCCTCTGAGAGCTTGCTGCTCGACCCAGGGACGGTATGCAAGCGGACGAAGCAAGCCCTTTTCGGCAAGCGCTTGCCGCTCATCACGAAGCTCGATGCGCAACTCAGCCATGGCTTTCATCCGGTCGAACTCGGCAACTCGATACAGCAACTTGCGAAGCAAAGGATCGTGCTGAGAGCGTTTGACGTCCGCCTTCATTGCCTGGTACCGAGCAGCCACTTGCTGGTATCGATCCTTGACATGAAGATCAGGTTTTTCCCATCCTTCACGATAGCGTTTGTAGCGCATTTTTAAGTCCAGCCGAGCCTCAGCTCTCGCCTGCCGGCGATCGAAACGCACGTCTTTATCTCGGAGTTCAAATGCAGGCTGGTAATAGGAAGAAATACCATAGCTCCATTCTTCATGTTCGAAGGTGGGTGGTCCTTCAAACGGGCCTATGTGGGCCTCCAATCGAAACTTGGTCAGCGTTGGATGAACCGAAGAAGCCTTGACCACAGGACCCTCGGGGCGCAAGAAATCATAGATCACCAAACCTTCGCCTTGCTCCCTCAATCCCAAGCCACGCTCATGCAGGGCCAGATGGATTTGACGCCAGGTAATCTCTCGCGATTCGATAAGCTCAGATATTTTTTCGCGCACCTCACGCACAGCGTAATGATAGAGACTCTCGGTGTTGGAATAGACCTGCAATGGCACAGTCCCTTGCGGAGCACTGCCATACCGAAAAGGCGCACGGACCAATTGGTCGTTGACACCCCACTGCCAACTCCCATTGTCCTGAATGAATCCGTATTTGCGTTCGAGGACTCGGCAGCTTTTCTGCAACGTGTCAGCATCATTCCACAAGGCGGCGGCTTTGTAGGTAATAGGATTGACTCGGTTCACGGCTACATGACAGTGCGTATTGTCGGTGTCCTGGTGAATAGCGGTGACGTACTGATGCCCTTCCATGCCCAGCTGACGAATGCAGTGTTCGGCGCATTCGAATATCTGCGCATCAGTAGGCAGTTCGTTTTCACGCCACGACAAGATGAAGTGATAGACCGGGTCTTGGCAGCGACGACTCTGGGCGGCAACCATGTTCATTTCCGCCGCCGATGTCTCCCAGGAGAAGCAGTTTGTCTCGCAAGAAATGCCTCCACTGATCAAGCGCTGACGGCCATCGGGGAACACGTCGGTGATTACGACAGCACGGTTGTCACCATCATTTCGATCCGCATAATCGACAAGCCGATCGAACATCGCTTTCTTGGTGCGCGAAGCATTCTGGCGAGGCGCAGCGCTGACTAGATCATCATCTTTGGGCTTGTCCCCACGGTCGCTGATGTAGCTCACCAGCCGGTTGAAGCTGGAGCCCTTATCGCCGCGTTTCGGGGGGATGATGACGTTCATGGCTGATGGGCTACTTGATGCGAGTCTGGGACAGATCGATGGCATTGACGGCATTTCGGATGGCGACCAACACGTCAGAGAATTGCTTGCTCAGATCAGTTGTCATGCTGTCCTGCATCTGGTTGAACAGATGCTTTTGCAAGCCTCCGAGCTGTAGCAACGCGGCCATTAGCTTCTTGTCAGTCGGTGTCTTGATTTTGCGATTCAGCGCAGCACGACGCATCAGATCTGAAACAGATATCTCGGCAGCCAGCGCTTTTTCGCGAATCAAGGCTGCATCCTCTTCAGTGCAACGAATTTCGATCCTCACCGTTGCTTGACGCGCTGTGCTTTTCGACATGCTCTGACTCAACCTTAACTAACTGAATGACGCTGTCGGGGTGTCGGGGTGTCGGGGCGGAGCCCTGATCCGGGTTTTGTCGGATGGACCGCGTGCGGGCCGTCCGTACAAAACATTTCCAGTCATATCTTATGATCTGGATTCAGCCTGTAGACTACCATTTTGGCTCAAGACCGCCTAGGGCCAAAGCAGAGAAGCGGCTGCGGTGGTGGCTGGTTGGGGTTTTCGATGCGTTCAGGCGATCCTCACAGCTCATACGGGCGGCCATGCTTTGACCGGCAGGAAACGGCCCTTAGAGGGTTGGCTCGTCTAATTGCCCCACCACAATCTGCCTGAGCATGCAAAACCACACTGTCATCGATTGACCGCTTCCTGATATCCTCGACGACTAACGGGCGCCCTGCCCTATGATCGGGTGCTGGGTATCGATCAATATCATTCGGAATCGCGCAATGGCGAAGCAAAAGACGTTTACCCAAAAAGAGTTGGAAGCCGCACGCCAGAAACTCGCTGAGCTTCCAGACCTGAGCCAGGACAAGCTGAGCCAGGCGGAAGTGCTTCAATCACTGAAAGCGGAAATAGTTAAGCTATGCGCAGCGAAAGGCTACACAGTCATCGAGGTCAAGCAAGCGCTTGCTGACGTGGGCTTGAATGTGACTGCCAAGGAAATTACTGAATTGACGTCTTCTCGCAAACGCGCTGTCCCTCGCGTTAAAGCGCAGACGGCTTAACGTCCGCTTACGTTAAAAAATGAGCAAAAAAAAACCCCACATCGTGGGGCTTCTTTTCTGCAATTTTCGTCAGTTAATGCGCTGCTAGGTCGATTTGTTTCGATTCGCCTTTGCTGTTTGTTACAACGAACGTACAAGCCGTATCGGGCTCTCCTGCTGCAATGCGTTCTTGAAAATATCGCTCCGCTACTTCCTGGGCGGCTGCCTTGTGGTCGCCGGGGTTTTCGCTGTACATGGTCCAGGTTACGATATACGGGCCCATGGTGTTCTCCTCCGTTAGGGTGTGGTGTGCCCGGACAGATCATGTCCGGGCTTGAGATTAGGCGGCGAGCTGACGGCTTTGCAGAGCCTGTGCGAGCACCCACAGTGCGCGATTCAATTTCACATCCTGATCAATGCCATTAACTGCCCTCGTTGTCGTGCGTCGGCCTTGCTTGTTGCGCCCGGTCAAACCGCCTTTTATGGTGTTTTCCTGAACTCGATTGAAGGTGGTCCAAAGGTCGCCGCTACGGTCCTCCCGACGGCGTGGCATGAGCAACTGGGACGGGGTAACAGGCGCAGGTCCTTCTGCCGGATCGTAGCGATAAGCCAGGGCAGCCAATGCAAAGGCCTCTTGCTCGTCCTGGTCTAATTGTTGATGCTTCATGTCAGCGGTTATGTGGTCGATCTGTTCGAAATGCTTCAACACTTCGAAGGCGCCTTCGATCACGCCATTTACCACATCACCACGGCCGCTATGGCGCACTTTCTGGTCAGCGGCAACGTCTCCCAGTACCAGTCCATTTGCACACACGAAACGGAATTTGCCTCCAATCATCTGATAGCTGCTGCTGCCATCGTGGCTGTTGAGAAGGATGATTTCGTTGGCTTCCTGGTCCAGGATCTGGCTCGCATGGCGCAGGCGCAGCATGTGCTTGGTGTGCTCACGTTTGCCCTGGTCACGCACGCGTGTCTGACAGGCCATGAATGGTTCAAATCCTTCGGCGCGTAGCGCATCAAGTACCTGCACGGTCGGGATATACAGATAACGTGCCGACCTGCTGTCGTGCGCTTCTTCGGCGAAGATGGAAGGCACATAGTGGGCGATCTGATCGTTGCTCAGTGGGACGTCACTGCGGATCATGCATGGGTTACGGAAGTTGCTGGACATACGCATATTTTTTCTCCTGGTGTAGCGCCCGGCCTGACGGGCGCAAGCGGGGTTAAGCGGCGAAAAGGTCGCCCTGGCGGTCGGCGTAGCTGCACCAGCGGGCAAACGATTCATTGCCGCACCAGGTCTGAATTTTTTCCACGAAACCTTCACGACGCGCTGTGGTGATTAGCTCGGCGATCACCTCGGCCGAGTCACCCATTTCAAAGCAGTTGTCGAACTGGCGTTCGCCCAGGCCTTCGAAACCGTTGTCCCAAAGTTCATACCGGACTACGGCGTCTACCAGGTCATGCTTGAACGTCAGCACCAGGAACTCGACGCGGGCATTGAACTTGTGTACCTGGCGACTCAGTTTCAGCAGCTTTTTGCAGATCTCGACCTGACCGCTTGTGAAGCGCTTCATCAGCTGTTGCTTTGCTTGCCTGTTCATTTCGTCTCACCTCTGTGCTGGCTTAGCTGAGTGCCTTTCGCCGATGCGCTTAGGTCGATCGGGCGCATAGGTGCGTGACAAGGGCGCGATGCGAGGCCGCAGCTAAGGGAGCGAAGCGAGTCTGAACGGGGGAGTGTCGCGGGCGCAGCCGAACCCTTGTCAGGTGCCGCGCTCGATCTACCGTCAAGCGCACGGCGAAAGGTGCGCAGCAAAGCCTGCAGGTGATACGGGAAGTACAGGCAGCGACGGCAAGCGGAGCGCGCAGGCCGAGAGGCCGGAGGCGTTAGAGCCGGCTTGCCGGCGAGGATTGAAGCCCGAAGGGGCGAGACGGGCCGGCTTCATGGCCTGGCTCGATGCGCAGCACGAAAGCCCGGCCCTGAGCGCAGCGAAGGGAACGCACGTCAGAGGTTGTCAACGATCGAGCTGCACCGAGGCCCAAACAGCCAGGGCACTCCTCTCCTATTGCGATTGAGCAGATCTGAGTGATTGAGCTAATGCCAGAACATCACCTGCAACTGCAGGGGGCAGCCAGGCTTCGACATTGACCCAATCAGCCGGGACACCCTCTAGTAGCAGCACGAGCAGGCCCAACGTATTGACGATCAAACTCCGTTTACGCCACTTCACTTTTTTGCCTGCGCCGTCTTCAGATATGCGAAGCCTATAGATCTCTGAGTTGACGATCGTCATTTTTACTGTATATATATACAGCTATCTCATGCCTCGATACCATCAGTTCTGAGAGTGAGATTTTGCAAGGTGACGCACAAATTAAGGAGAAAGACATGTCACAGAACGAGATTACACTGCCCCCTATCATCGTTACGCCTGATCCACCACTGCCTCAGCCTCCAGGTCCTATTCCAGGAGGTGGTGTGATTGCCAAGCCGCTGCCATGGGACGGTAAAGTGCCTGCAGACGCTGAAATTGATAAGTTCTTTAGTCAGCAAGGAATTAAAGGTGAGCAGTACACGATTTCTGTGGTGGCAACGGTAGCCACTACTCAACGAAACATTGAGCAAGCCTTTACGGCCTATTTGCCGCAATTACCGGCAGACATTGACGCAGAAATTGCTGCTGCAGTCGGGCCCAATCCTTTATCCGCACTTGAAAAGGCCAAAACTGAAAAAAGTGTGGTGGATAACCTGATCACGCAGAACACTGCAGAACTGGCAAATGCCAACGCAGCAGCCAGCGCTTTTTTTGGCAGAAATGTGTTGGCAGTAGAAATTAAAAAAAGCGCAGTAGATTTTGTAAATATCTTTCAATCAAGACAAGATCGTGGCACCCCGCTCGAGGTTTTCAAAAGTTGGGAAGCGTCAGCTACCGCCGCCTATGCTGCGAAAATTATTGAGGAGAAGATCCGAATACTCACGGAAAAGTCAGCTGCACTTTTACAGACCGTGGCTACGGCGCAGGCTGAAGAGGATGCTCGCATTGCTGCAGAGGCAGAAGCTAAACGCTTGGCTGATGAGGCAGCGGCTGCAGAGGCCAAACGCTTGGCTGATGAAGCAGCGGCTGCAGAAGCCAAACGCTTGGCTGATGAAGCAGCGGCTGCGGAAGCCAAACGCTTAGCTGATGAAGCAGCAGCTGCGGAAGCCAAACGCTTAGCTGATGAAGCAGCAGCTGCGGAAGCCAAACGCATTGCCGAAGAGCAGGCTCGTATTGCTGCAGAGGCTGTTCGGACAGCTAATACATTCCGTGCGCCTGGCCCGCTTTCGGCTACCGCTCCCGTTATCATGACGGCTGCGGGAACGATTGCCGTTATCGAAGCGGCGACAGTTACCTTGCAAGCAGCTATCCGCTCCGCTGTTGCCGCGCTAACTAATTTAGCCGCTGGTACGGCTTCGGGGCTTTTGGTCGGCGTGTCAGCTTTGGTCTATTCACCCAAACTGGCTAACGGAGAGTTACCTGAGCGTTATGCTTTCAACACACCATTGTCGGATCTGACGCCTGAGCTGGGTAAAGACTTGCCAGCGATTGCGGCATCTGGTGGTACTGTTGATTTGCCATTTCGACTTAGCTCTAAAACAGCAGCAGATGGGCAGTCTGAAGTTTTTGTTGTCAAGACCGATGCTTTGACAGCATCGTCGAAAGTAAGAGTGGTATCAGCTGTTCTTGATGTAGAGCAGAACACCTATAGCGTGACGACGGGAGATGTACCACCCAGGATATTGACTTGGACACCGATTGTCAGTCCTGGGAATAGCTCAACAACATCGCCTGCTGAACAGCCAGCTCCACCCGTGTATACGGGGGCTGCAGTAACGCCCGTTGAAGGGAGGATAGATGCATTCCCGGCTGTTTCAGAAGCCAGTTTTGATGATTTCATTACGGTTTTTCCGGCAGACTCTGGTTTACCACCCATCTATACGATGTTCCGGGATCGGCGAGAAGATCCGGGCGTTGCAACAGGTGTCGGTCAACCTGTATCGGGGATCTGGCTAGGGGCTGCATCGCTAGGTGAAGGGGCTCCCATTCCATCGCAGATTGCTGATCAGCTTCGCGGCAAGGAGTTCAAGAACTTCAGAGACTTTCGGGAGAACTTCTGGAAAACTGTAGTCAATGATCCAGAGCTTGCCAAGCAATTTATTACCCCAAATAGAGATCGCATGATCACTGGTAAAGCTGCTAAGTCTAGAAAAACTGATACAGTGGGTAAACGTTCATCTTTTGAGATTCATCACATTGATGAGGTGGCAAAAAATGGAGATGTTTATAATGTTGACAATATGCGAGTATTGACGCCTAAGCGTCATATAGAAATCCATAAAGGAGTAAAATAATGGACCTTAAAAATAGTATTGCAGAATACACAGAGTCTGAGTTTTTGGAGTTCATGAAGGAAATATTTAAAGAGAACGTCGCCAAGACAGATGACCAACTAGACATACTCTTGGCGCATTTCGAAAAAATTACCGAGCATCCTGAAGGCACTGACCTTATTTATTATGCTTCTTCAGATGCAGATAGCACGCCTGAGAAAATTATTAATAAGGTAAAAGAGTGGCGATCCGCCAACGGTAAGCCAGGCTTCAAAACAGCTTAGCTTAAGTAAGTGCTGATTTATTTATTGCTCCCTATAAATCAAGGCGTGAGGCTTGACGGAGTGAAAACGGAATAAATCCGCGGTTCCTTAAGTCAATTGAACCCAGTTACCGAGTAAACTTCGGTGACTGGTTTTTTGTTAGGGAGACGCTGATTTATTCTAAAGCACAGCTGTTGCCCCCTGATAAATCAAGGCCTCCAGAGCGTTGCAGGGACGAAAAATCGAATAAATCAGCGGCTCCCTAGTGTGCTGTTCGCGAAATATCTTTTCGTTATTTTCGGCTACACTTCAGATGTCATCCCAGCCGTGGAGAGCTTATCGTGAGCGCTCTGGACATCACGCTTAGCCTTGAAGAAACGATCGAACTCAAACGACGCGTTCGCTCTGCCACCATACCTCAGCGAGAGGGTCGTCGAGCACGCATAATCCTGCTGGCTGCCGAAGGCGAAACCCGAGACAACATTGCACGTTTGACGGGCTTTTCCTGCCCAACGATCACGCTCTGGTGCCAGCGTTTCCAGGCTCGTCGACTGGACGGACTGGTCGACGAACCTGGGCGTGGACGCAAGTCATCTTTGCCTGCCGAGACAGTTCGCCGTGTCCTGGAACAGGTCACCCGTCCTCGCATCGGAGAACCACGCTGGAGCTGTCGGAGCATGGCAAAGGCGGCGGGTATTTCCTCGACCACCGTCCATAAGCTGTGGGCTGCCAATGATTTAAAGCCCCACCTGACGCGCACATTCAAGTTGTCCAACGATCCGCAGTTTGAGGAGAAATTCTGGGATGTGATCGGGCTTTATCTGGCCCCACCGGATAAGGCTTTAGTGTTGTGCTGTGATGAGAAAAGCCAGGTTCAGGCGTTGGAGCGAACACAGCCGGGTTTGCCTTTGGGCATCGGTCATATCCAGACTAAATCCCATGATTACACCCGTCATGGCACGGTCACGTTATTCGCCGCACTGGATTACCTCCAAGGAAAATTGATCAGCAGCATCGAGCGTCAGCACCGGCATCAAGAGTGGTTGGCCTTTCTCAAGCCTGAATCTTCCAAGGATCTTGATAACAAAGGGATGGTGCAGCCGATACTGCCCAAAAGCAGGAACGTTGCTATGTTCGGCAGCCACACCTTAACACCCGAGTAATCCATTTTTCAGCCCTGTATTGGCTTCGGCAACCGCAAGATATATTGAGTTCACCAAGAAATTGAGGCGACTTGCTTCCAAGAGTCGATATCAGCTCGAGTCGGCACCATCCACGGTTTTCGTTGTTGAAGCTTTCCAATTACTGATTTCGAATAGCCAGTTAGAAGACTGTAGTCAACTTGAAGGTTGGGGTCAGTCCTAACTTCTTCAGAAACAACCATACCTATGAATTTTTTATAGAAACCAGCATGATTAGCACGCACCTCACCGGTGACAAAATCAATATTCTCAATGGTTTGTATCGCCATTGTTGCTTTAAGAAGTGCACAAGCAGCAATTGGGAAATTCCCCCCACCCGTGATGGCGAACCTACTGAACTCCAGAATGTTCGGGCTGGAATTCGAGATGCATTGATCTATATGATCTTTCCAGAGCTCATAGCCCAGCAGCCTATCAATCGTGTCTCTGTTGGCTCGAATGATCCGCATTGTGCCAATCGGCTCATTCTTTTGGAATGCAATGAGCGAATCTACCCAAGGATATTCGTCCGTAGCATCGAATCCCATGCGTTTACCATTGTTGCTCAACTCATATTTTGCGTATGCATTGATTCTCAACTCATGCACAACTTTCTTGTCTTGAAGTGATTCAGAGAGCCGGACGGTTATGCCAGAAAATATGTTTTTCATAAATTGCGATTAATCATTCGTTATTGACGTTGTACGCCGGAACCCCAGATATTTCCGTCACCCCATCTTGAGGGTTGGCAAGGGTTCGTTTAAAAAACAGCAAAACCAACTAGGGCTCACGTTGCTAGGGTGGCTCGCGCTGGTTCAGACTCTGTGTGCCCACCAGAATAAGCCCCATGTGAACCCGCTCTGTTGATACCCAACTAACGTATACTGGCCTGCAGGACAACTAGTGGCAACTGGGCAAGAAAAAGTTCCATCTTGATGGAGCAGCGTGCAGTACACACCTCGACCGCTCAAAAACCTGCCCAAAGCAGGGCCGGAACCATGGACCCAGAACAGGTCTGGGTTGCAGACATAACCTACCTGCCTACGCAGGAAAGCGTGGCCCACGTGAGCCTTGTGACAGATGCGTACTCACGCAAGATCGTTGGCCATTACGTGCATGAAAGCCTGCATACCCAATCGGTGATAAAGGCACTGGAAAAAGCGGTAGGAGAGCGAAAAACCGATCAGATGCTGATTCATCATTCAGATCGCGGCGCCCAGTACTGTTCCGATCTCTATCAGCAGCTGCATACCAGGCATGGAATCCGGTGCTCGATGACGGATGGCTATGACTGCTATCAGAACGCTATGGCCGAGCGAGTAAACGGGATTTTGAAGACTGAGTTTCTACTCCATCGGCCTAAAGACTTGGCAGATGCAGTGAAAATGGTTGATGAATCAGCGCAGATCTACAATGGGGAGCGGCCACACTCATCCCTGAAATACAAAACGCCCGATGCGGTGCATCGGGCATTTTGAGCGTGAAACAGGTGTAAACCTATTTCAGGACTAGACATTCCTTAAGGTTTGCTCGTCTGGGAATCTTTTTGCTTTCTTCCAGCCTTCCCGGGGCAGGCAAAGCCTTTGTCTCTGTGTCGTGTGAGCGGATCTGCCCGAGATCGACCTGGGCGAGTATTGCCGCCGCAAAGGCCTTTATCCCGAGCAGATCGAGTATGAGTGCTTAAGGGCAGTTGCCGGTTGCGGGAAAGTCCTTCTTCCCGCTTGCTCGCCAGGCAACTGCGCTAAGCACGCTTGCGTTTTACGTCTTGAAGTGTGAAGTCATTTTTTGCAAATCTTGCCCCAGGGACGCCAGCTCAATCGTCGCCGTTGCGCTTTGCTCGCTCGCTAACGCGGACTGATCGGCCACATCACGAACACTGAGAATGCTGCGATTGATTTCTTCAGCTACGGCACTTTGTTGCTCTGCGGCAGTTGATATTTGCAGGCTCATTTCCTGAATCGTGCCGATAGAGTGGTTGATTTGGGTGATTGCCTGCTCGGCCTTTTGCGCCAGTTCAACAGTGCCCAATGTGCGTTCGCGGCTGGATACCATCAGGGTGGCGGCGGCTTGCGTACCTTGCTGCAAAGCAAGGATCAGCGTTTCGATTTCCTTGGTGGAGTCTTGCGTACGCTGAGCAAGTGAACTGGGCAGCCTGCGGCTGCAAATTGTGGGATTTTGAAATCGGTTATCATAGCCGAAATCGAGTCGATCCCTCCTCAGCACAGGCTTACACATGGCGTCAGAGACCAAAAAACGTAAACGGGCGAGCCGGGCAAAAGCCAAGGCAAAGCAGACCCGTCTCCAACGCGCCGGGCATACCACCTTCGTTCCCGATACCGACTTTTTCTTCGATATCGATCCTTTGGGTGATGTCGATCTTTGTAGTTGCTGCCAGACAACGTATCTGAACGACATGTTTCCCGACGCTTCTTGCGTAAGCGTTTCGATGAGAGAAGGGCCAGGCGGATTCGCCATCACCGCCGTCATTCACCACGATGAGGAGCCGCCCTGCTGACGTGGCCTCTGCACCGCCTGCTTACAAACCTCGACCGCTCAAAAACCTCTTCACGGCCAACGGCTGCTGGGCAGATTTGCTGGAGGCCGGCGGTCTGCGCCAAATCGAAGTGGAGTCGATCAGCAAAATGCTCGCCTGCGGCACCTCGATACTGGGCGTCAAACACTACACCTGCGCCAATGAGCATTGCCCACACGTCAAATACCTGTGCAACACCTGCCATTGCCGGGCCTGTCCTTCCTGCGGCAAAAAGGCCACCGACCAGTGGATCGCCGTGCAAAACAACCGTCTGCCCGACTGCCCCTGGCAGCATCTGGTGTTCACGCTGCCCGACACGCTGTGGTCCCTGTTCTTCTACAACCGCTGGCTGCTCGATGCGCTGTTTCGTCTGGCGGCCGATAACCTGATCTACACCGCCAGGCGGCGCGGTTTGCGCGTCGGGATTTTCGGTGCGCTGCACACCTATGGCCGGCGGCTCAACTGGCATCCCCACGTCCACCTGTCGGTGACCGCGGGCGGCCTGGATGAGCAGGGCGTCTGGAAAAATCTGTCGTTCCACAAAGAGGCCCTGCGGCGGCGCTGGATGTGGCTGGTGCGCGATTACCTGCTGGGACAGCCGCTTTCGCAATTGACGATGCCGCCGCCGCTGGCCCACATCCTCTGTGAAAGCGACTGGCACCGTCTGATACTGACCGCTGGCGGCCAGCACTGGCACATCCACTTGTCGAAGAAGACGGAAAACGGGCGAAAGACCGTCAATTACCTGGGCCGCTACCTGAAAAAACCGCCCATCTCGGGCAGTCGTCTGGCGCATTACACCTCCGGAGCCACGTTGAGCTTTACCTACCTGGATCACCGCACGCAGACCTATCAGCAGGAAACGCTGAGCCAGGCCGACATGCTGCGCCGGGTGGTGCAGCACATCCCGGAAAAGCATTTCCGGATGATCCGGTATTTTGGTTTTCTGGCCAATCGGGTGTGTGGGAAATACCTGCCGAAGGTGTATGAAGCATTGAAGATGGCGACGCCAGGACCGACACCGAAGCTGTATTTTGTGCAGATGGCCAAAGCCTTTCTAAACGTCGATCCGTTCCGTTGCGTGCTGTGTGGCGCGCGGATGGTATACACGGCGGCAATCAGCGGGCTGACGGTGCAGGGACTGGTCCTCAACGCTCAGGCGATCGCGCAGATGAGGTACGTGAAGCCCTGACAGGGGGAAGGTGCGTCCGCACCTAGGCTTCGCGGTGAAATAACCTGCATTAACGCTTTCTGATAGGGATTTTCACTGCATATGTAACGCCTCAGCGTCTTACTACGCATCGCTATGAAGGCATGACGCCTCCGTCATAGCGTCAGCCTGATGCATAGGCATTTTGAAATTCCTATGCATCAAGCGCCAGCATCAAAGCCATCACAGATTGTTGCAGTTTTTTTGGGGGGCTGGCTGACACACCTGAGTAGGTGTGAGAGTCGGGAATAGGCGTAGCGGCTTGTAATTGAAAACCCCCAGGCTCGCGTTTAGCAGATGCGATACAAGGAATGACATAGGATATGAGTTGACACGCGTGTCATCTTGCTCAAAAATGATCACTGAGGACTGCAAACGCGCATTTTTGGGACTGGCTTTCCAGTAATGGCCCCCCGAACTTTCGGCAGCAGTGAAACTGGTACTCACTGACGTAGGGACAATCGATAGGCCACCTTCGTATGGCTGTTTGACTCGGTTGAATTCTGACCCAAGAGACACGGAAACGAGTCTCAAAGCTAAAGAATTGCTGCGACTATGCCTCATAAATCAAAATAAAAGCGGCCCATGGGCCGTTTTTTTATGCCCATTTTTTCTCGATTGTACCCACCTGGATGCCCTTAGGTTGTGTTCGCGGCGTCCAAGTCACTACCGAATAGTGAAAGCCTAAATAGCGGTCTTCCGCCAGCGGCTCCAGCAACAGCGTACCGTCTTGAGTTCTCAACAGCGTGATGCGCTTCATATCTGCACGGGGATGAGCCTCATCGTGATAGATCTCAGTTCCCAAGACGATCAGATCCGAAACGAAACGTGGTACGTCATCCACTTTCGTACAGCCCCGGTTCCGCAGCTCCTTTTTCTTACCTTCCCAAATATGTTTCACTCCATAGCCTGCTGCCGGACGTCCAGCCATCACGCGATGCATACCGGCCTTCAGGTATATCAAGGCTTCAATAGCGTCTAGACGGTCAATGGCCGGAATCACGCCGAATATAACCCCGCCGTTGGGGTGCTCAATCACCTGGTTCGGCTTAAGTTTGAGAATTCCGGTCACGCGACCTCCCCTGTCAATGTTCCGGCATTTTACCCGCTTTTTGCAAAGTCGTTCCGGTCAGGGGGGAAGCCGGAACGGGGAGCCCGCAGAATTCGGAAAAAATCGTACGTTAGGCCATCGTTTGCGGTCAGGTTTTTAGCAAGATCACAAAACTTTTCAACGACTTATGGTTTTTAAGCGTGTCCGTTGAAGTACACCTCAACCCGGCGTCAGGCTGCTCACTAGCACCGCGTCAGACTAGGGCCGTTTTCTGCATTTTTTGACGCCGAGGCGTCTATCTATATGCTCTCAACCTGATAGCTCGAATGCTTAACGTACGATTTTGTCCGTTTTCTCTATCACCCCGCAATTGACGATGCCGCCGCCGCTGGCCCACATCCTCTGTGAAAGCGACTGGCACCGTCTGATACTGACCGCTGGCGGCCAGCACTGGCACATCCACTTGTCGAAGAAGACGGAAAACGGGCGAAAGACCGTCAATTACCTGGGCCGCTACCTGAAAAAACCGCCCATCTCGGGCAGTCGTCTGGCGCATTACACCTCCGGAGCCACGTTGAGCTTTACCTACCTGGATCACCGCACGCAGACCTATCAGCAGGAAACGCTGAGCCAGGCCGACATGCTGCGCCGGGTGGTGCAGCACATCCCGGAGAAGCATTTCCGGATGATCCGGTATTTTGGTTTTCTGGCCAATCGGGTGTGTGGGAAATACCTGCCGAAGGTGTATGAAGCATTGAAGATGGCGACGCCAGACCGACACCGAAGCTGTATTTTGTGCAGATGGCCAAAGCCTTTCTAAACGTCGATCCGTTCCGTTGCGTGCTGTGTGGCGCGCGGATGGTATACACGGCGGCAATCAGCGGGCTGACGGTGCAGGGACTGGTCCTCAACGCTCAGGCGATCGCGCAGATGAGGTACGTGAAGCCCTGACAGGGGGAAGGTGCGTCCGCACCTAGGCTTCGCGGTGAAATAACCTGCATTAACGCTTTCTGATAGGGATTTTCACTGCATATGTAACGCCTCAGCGTCTTACTACGCATCGCTATGAAGGCATGACGCCTCCGTCATAGCGTCAGCCTGATGCATAGGCATTTTGAAATTCCTATGCATGAACTGGCGCATGGGCGTGATTTCGTAGAGCGCTTCTTCCATGGCTGGATCGCTCAGGGAGAACCAGTTTTGCAACAGGTGAATGCGCAACATAGTTTCCAGCGGGTAGGGTTTTCGACCGCCACCGGCCTTGGGGTAGAACGGCTCGATCAGTCCCAGCAGACCTTTCCAGGGTACAACCTGATCCATTTCGGCAAGGAAACGCTCGCGGCGGGTTTGCTTGCGTTTGCCAGCGTACTCAACGTCGGAAAAGCTCATTTGGCTCATGGGCGGCTCAGATCAGGTGGTCAGGCGATTTTCGCATATTTGAGACTTGTTCGGAGATTCCCTAACGCTCCAAAAGACTGCAGCGACGAGTGCGTCGCTTCTAGCCACCGATACACATGTCAACTTATGGTGTATCCAAAATAGCACGCTAGCGCTGAACAAAAAATGTCACCACATGTAACCTTTCTATATCGTCACTTTTGGGTATACCCCAAGTGGCACGAAAATCAGCACGACCAGATTTCAGCTTTGCGGACTTAAAGCACACCCAATTTGATACAATTATTAGACTACACCCAAAATGAGACGGATCTACTGATGTTCATTCGTGCATACCTTCGAGCATCGACCGATGACCAGGACGCAAGTCGAGCGCGCGATTATTTGGAAACGTTTGTCTCCGGCTACGGCAAGGCCATCGCATCGTGCTACATGGAAAATGCCAGTGGTATCAAGGGGGTCATACGGGCGGTTGTCCCAGTCGTGGCTTGAGATATTCACCCTTCTAGCATTTTTGATCAGTTTTCCTGTGTGCCCTCCCCGGGAAATCAATTGGACTGAATCATCTGACTGTCGCTCGAATTCGATCCGAACCAGGATGGGATAGTCATACCCATTGCCTTTGGCCTGAAGCGGCTCAGTACAGGTTATAAACCCCATGGCGGGGGTAGCAATCGCGTTCATAGAATGTCCCTTAGGGAGCCGCTGATTTATTCGATTTTTCGTCCCGGCAACGCTCTGGAGGCCTGGATTTATCAGGAGGCAACAGCTGTGCTTTAGAATAAATCAGCGTCTCCTTAGCCCTTTGGCTCTGCAGCGGCCCATTGGATATAAGCGCTTTCGATCAACCACGTAGCATCAGCTTCCTTCATAGCGTCAGCTTGATGCATAGGCATTTTGAAATTCCTATGCCTCAAGATATAGCGAGCCCGTGAAGCGATGACCTCTCAGACATGAGAGAATTTAATTTTGAGACAGCACACTAAGTACAGGCCCAGGGAATAAAGGGTATACTTTAGCCATCTGCTTCGCGTTTTGCGATACCTGAAGCAATCGGGCCGTGGTCAAATCTACAGTGGTTTTTCACTAACATGGAAGGAATCAAATATGGCTTTTGATGCATACTTAAAAATAGAAGGCATTCCCGGCGAAGCACTTGACGCCCAGTTCAAGGACTGGATCGAAATGGAAGATTTCGACGTGGGCGCAAGCCAATCTGCGTCAGCCACTGCCACCAGCGCTGGCGGAGCCACGGGTGGGCGTGCCCGTATGAGCGATCTGTTCTTTCGTAAAACCGTAGACAAGTCAACGCCGAAACTTCACGAAGCGTGTTGCAGTGGGAAACACTTCAAAGAGGTAACTATCGCAGTCAATCGTGCTGGGACAGACAAATTCAAGTACTTGGAAATAAAACTAGAAGAAGTAATTATTTCTTCCGTGTCGCTCAACGGAAACGGTAACGTTGAAGGTGGCTTTCCAACAGAGACGGTGCGTCTGAATTATGGACGTATGCAAATGACATACATACAACAAAAGCGTGCAGATGGTCAGAGCGGTGGTCAGGTCGTGGGTGGTTGGGACGGTATCGCTAACAAAGTATATGCCTAAAGCGACATAAGGAGAGTTTCCCCATGGCCTCCCCAACCATTGACACTAATAAGGTTGCCTATTGCACATTTGAGCTGACTGGTCATGCTACCAGCCAGCTGAAGTGTAGCAATAATGAAAGCTACGATGCATTTTCTGGATCTACTAATTTCGCCAATGATCCTTCCGCAGTCAGTAACAGTGATAAAGGTCCGTTGCCGCCAGGGCGTTATTATATTCTTGATAGGGAAAGCGGTGGAAGACTAGGCTGGCTGAGAGATCCTATAAAAGATTTTATTGCACGCACTGATCGGAGCGATTGGTTTTCACTTTATCGCGACGATGGACACGTTGATGACGAAACAACTATTGATAATGTTACTCGAGTAAACTTTAGGTTACACCCCGTTGGGGTGGCAGGCTTGAGCGAGGGATGTGTTACAATGCCATCTAAAATTGCATTTGAGCAGCTAAGTATTTATCTACGCAACATGGATGGCGGACGTATTCCAGGCTCTGGACAAAAATACTATGGAATCCTAGACGTGATCGATCCAAGGAAGAAATGATGCGCGCTATTAAAGCAATCATAAAAATTCTTGCACTATTCTTTGTTGCACTTCTTGTAACACGAACTGCTTTTACTAGCGGAATAGTTCAAGCAGGGCTCGATACTTCAAATGGCGAAGCCCTATACATAGCGCTTCGTCACTTTTTTAACGTGGCTGGTGCCGAAGAAGGAGAAACGCTAATCATGAGCGTAGTATTTATTCTGTCTTCACTCTCGGTCACTTTATCAGGTTGGTTGTTGTCAAAGCTCTGGACTAGAATGAAGAGCAAGAGCGTACACTAAGCTGGCCGCAGGTCCAGCTAACCGAGTGCGTGAGCTGCTGGCTGCAGGTCTCGGAATCCGCTCAGTAGCGAGGCACGCTGCATGTTCAACTACGACCGTCATGAAGGTCCGCGACGAGCTGGCGCAACGTTAGTCGGTCATGGCCAATGGCACTGACCTACTCATCGTCACGAAGCACCCAGCCCGCTTTTGAAAAAGCCCACCGGGTCAGGACGAGGCTATCAAGGGGGTCATACGGGCGGTTGTCCCATTCGTTGCTTGAGATATTCACCCTTCGAGCATTTGTGATCAGTGTTCCTGTGTTCCCTCCACGGGAAATCAATTGGACTGAATCATCTGACTGTCGCTCGAATTCGATCCGAACCAGGATGGGATAGTCATACCCATTGCCTTTGGCCTGAAGCGGCTCAGTACAGGTTATGAACCCCATGACAGGGGTAGCAATTGCGTTCATGGAATGTCCCTTAGTGCTTTGGCTGTGCAGCGGCTCAGCAATCTTGCCAAGTCTATTATCAGGCTCTGTTTCAGTCCTGGGGGTCCGCTATCGACCGATTCTGTTGAAAAAGTAGCTCTCCTGTTTGGCTTGGGGCAAAATCACTCCATCGGCCAGCGGGAGAATACGCAGCATGATGGGACAGTTATCGAGTGGGCAGGAGCGGCTGTTTTACTCGTTCAACATTGAAGATCACATCCCAGCCAATCACCTCCTGCGCAGCATTGATCGATGCCTCGATCTCAGCGATCTGCGCCATTATCTCGCCGATTTCTATAGCCCAATCGGGCGTCCATCGATTGATCCCGAACTGATGATTCGCCTGTTGGTGGTGGGCTACTGCTACGGTATTCGCTCCGAACGTCGGTTGTGCGAAGAGGCTCATTGGGGCGAATAGAGAAAACGGAAAAAATCGTACGCTAACGTGAATCCTGTCAGGTTGAGGTCATAAACGTTGACGGTGATCCGTCAGGAAATACAGAAAACCGCCCTAATCTGACGGTGTGCCCGTGAGCGGCCTGACGCCGGGTTGAGGTACACTCTAACCTGACAACTCATCCTGATGCTGCCTCACTGAGGCTCACGGTGTGTCAACAAAACAGGTTGACACAAGCGTCACCTTGCGTATGATTGTACTTAACGCATGAGAGCTTGCTTTCGTGCCTACCTTCCGAGACCCGCCTAGCGAAAGCTGCGGGTTTTCGTGTTTTTGGGGCAAGGAATCCGGTAGCTATGACGCACTACGTCGCGTACCTTGACGAATTCGGGCACGTCGGCCAATACGTCTCACGCAACCACCCAAAGTACAAAACCCATCCCGCTTTCGGGTTTGCCGGCCTGATGCTGCCGGCTTCCGAAATCCGCGAATTCGCGATCTATTTCTACAAGCTGAAATGCCAGCTCTTGGCTTGGGATCTCGCAAACGAGAACCCTAAAAACCTGCCTGCCTACCAGTGGGAAAAAAAGGGCTCTCAGCTCTATGCGCTCCGGAACGTCACCAAATATGAGCAGCTCCGTCGCTCAACGTTCCGCCTCTTGAACCACATCGAAAAAATCGGCGGCCACGTGTTCTACACGGGCGAGCATAAGACCACGGACCCTGACGCCCACAACTCCACCGAGACGTTCAAGCGGCAGCTCTTGCAATCTGTGCGCAAAATCGACCGATTCTGCGCGCAGAGCGGGTCAACCTTCATGCTAATGCTCGATGAACAACGCGCTGGTAACGAATGGCGAGAGACCAACGTGGAGGTCTGCACATTGGCTATGTTCGAGGATGCTTCAGAGAAGTGCAGGACACTCATCGAACCGCCAATCCAGGCTGAAAGTCACCTGTTCCAAACCATCCAGTGTGCCGACTGGATCTGCGGCCTTATAGGCCGTCTGACAGCTTTGTTCCTTGCGCCTGATGAATTTTCGGAGTTGGAGCCTTTCGATAAGTATTTCTCGGCTCGTATCGCCAAGGTCACCATGCCTGGCAGTGGCTTGGAACACCAAAAGACCGCTGAGATACCCGCCGAACTGGCCGGAGAGGCCATGCCAGATGCAGACGGTGCCCTTGCGGGCGATCATTAAATTCAGGCCGCTACGGCAGGTTGTTAAACCTTAGCGTACGATTTTGTCCGAATTCTCTAGGCTCCCCGTCTCCGGCTACGGCAAGGCCATCGCATCGTGCTACATGGAAAATGCCAGTGGCAGCCATGCCGACCGCCCGGAATTAATTCGATTACTCAAAGATGCTCGCCGAGGTGACGTGCTGCTGGTGGAAAGCATCGATCGGCTGTCGCGGATGGATGACCAGGCTTGGCGATCCCTCAAAACAGCAATCGATAACCGAGGCATACGGATCGTCTCTGTGGATCTGCCTACCAGTCATCAAGGCATGACGGCCCAGTCGGGGGACGAGTTCACCGACCGCATGCTGGCGGCCATCAACTACATGATGATCGATATGATGGCCGCCATCGCCAGGAAGGACTATCAACAAAGAAGACTGCGCCAGGCACAAGGGATTGAGAAGGCAAAAGCTTCAGGCGTCTACAAAGGCAGACCTGTAGACGCAGAGCTGCGTAACCGAGTGCGTGAGCTGCTGGCTGCAGGTTTCGGGATCCGCGCAGTAGCGAGGCACGCTGCGTGTTCAACTACGACCGTCATGAAGGTCCGCGACGAGCTGGCGCAACGTTAGTCGGTTAGGCTGCGTATTTTAGGTGCTTGTTCCTCAACAGCACCCTCCGGACTGAGAACCAGGCCCGTCTGTGCAAGAAAATCAGGCGTAAGACAGCTGGTCTGGCTGGAGCAGTACGAGGGTGAGATACAGCCGAAATAGCTGTTTATATGTACAGAAAAACAGAATGATGCATTTTGAGGTCATTCCGTTTAGCATGTTGGCTGGCCATAAAACAATGGAGCTAGCCTATGTTCTCGAATGAAAGTCCCAGCGGTAAGATTACCGTCCGTAGCCTGCCGCCAGAGGTTCTTATAGCGCTCAACGGCCTTGCAGAACAGCATGATCGGTCTCTTGAAGCAGAGGCCCGGCAGGCCCTAAAAGCTTGGGTAAAGCCTATCACTGAGAAGATAGAGCAGTCTTCGCGATTAGCGGAGCTAGTGCTGCGTCTTAGCCTCCTTAAAAGGGAACTTGAAAAGCTCTATCCAACACGACAAGTTTCGCCGTCGCGGATCGCTGAGGCGTTGGGCTGGTCTTATGCAGAGCCAGTGGAAGGTTGGTTTCTAGGGAAAAACGAACCATCAATTGACGAGCTTACTCAACTGTCCCTGTTATTCGGGTGCCAAAGAGACTGGCTTGTGCACGGAGAGGGTAAACCGTACGCTGCTGTCTACTCTCGCATCCCTGAAGAAGCGAATGCGGGCGCAAAATTTCTCCTCGCGCCTACTGATGACGGCAAAATACCTACTCTCCATCTTGTCCGCAGCATGAGCGAAACTGGACAATTTCTTTTCATAAAACAGTATTCAGACTGGAACGTACAAACATTTTCGACGCCTTACCATATCAGTGAGGTTATAGGAGCTGGCGGGGAATCCAGCTTGGCGGCTCTTAGTCTTGTTTTGAAAGCATTGTATAAAGCTTGGACCGGCGGGAATGCACAAAATAACTGGATTTCTGGCTATCTCGTTGAGCCAGATGTTTTTTCCAAATTACTGGCAGGGGATACTCACCCACTAAACGTTATCAATACAGTTGACAAAAGTACTTGGTGGGAAGACTTTTGGGATATCAGTCAATTTAAAAAAGCAAATTACTGGCCAGGCTGGTCTTCCGTGACTGAGCGAATTCACAATGTGATTGAGCGTCGTTCTAGCTTGAAAGAACAAAGTAACTCAATATCTATGAATGAGTGAATATTTAAGACCCCTCTGAAAAAGCCCTTTTTTAGGAGAGAAACCGGGCTGGAGCGCCTGTATTTACAGGCTTCTATTTTTGAAGAGGCTTTTTCAGACCTTCCTTAAATAAATCATCTCAGGTAAAACACAAGTAGGAAAATAGATCGCTACTTTCCTATTACATTTTTGTCGAGGTATTTTCCGATGGAAATAGCCCCATACTTTGTTATTGGATTACTCATTATTAGCCTGATTGCGTTGGCCCTTGCTGCATGGAATTTCTCCCGTTTCTATTCTGCTAAAAACGATCCTGTTAAAGAAAAACAATGGATACATATAGCAGCGCATGCTGCCCGGGACGGCAATCTTAACCCAAGTGAGATTGGAATGATTGAAAGATCCTACTATTCCGGCTACCTGAAAAGCACAAAAATATGGGGTACCATTGCAGTTGCGGCATTAAGTTCAGCCTATGCTTCAATGATTTGGTTGCTATAATAATACCCAGAACAATCCAAAGCTATCAATGTAGGGGGGCTGTACGCCGGAATCCCCGAAAATTCCGGCGGTAAACATCACCAGAGTGGTTCCCGGCTGCTTTTGCTATCCATTACGGTTTTCCGTACATATTTGGCCGATCAATCAAGCCTTTTCTGCTTGGCGGCGTCGCTGCCGGAAAACAACTGTTTTACGACAGCCAGATGGTGGCCAGTGATACGATCGTTGGGTTTACCGCTTCAGCGCGGTTCAATACAGGTTCATTCGCAGTTAATGCTGGTTGACCCGTCTGGTCAGTCGCAATTAATCCTGGTCAAAACCGCGCTGGTTGCAGGTTGGGACTTTTTCGTTTGAGGTTACACGTAGCGTTGGTTCAGCTATCCAGTCACCAAATGTTTTATGAAGTGAGTCGAGTTGTCATCTAAAATAACAGCGCCCAGCAGAGTGTCAGAAGTTCTGTTTGCGCAGGTCTCGTCGAACTCTAGAGGAATCCCTTCATCTGCAAATAACTGTTTCAATGCATCCGCCGTGCTAACTGAAAAATCACCCTCTCTATCCCCACCATGCATGGCGACACGCATTGTCAGACCCTGTGCTCTGGCATTTTGCAGATAATCGCGTATAGACGCTAAAACCTCTTCTGGCACAAGGTCTTCGTGACAAAAAGGGAGCAGATGGAATACGCGGACCTGCGCGCCACGCATACGTTCACCCGTGTCAGCATCCACGTTTTCTGCAGCACAAGCAACAGCAATACAAGCAGTCATGTTATCTGTGACGACAGGCATGTTTATTTGACTCGTGCCAGCACTGTATAGATGCCGAGTCCCTTCGTCGTTGGGCGTAAGGCCGTTGAACCCCGCCACTTTGACAGTAGTGGTTCTGTCGATCTGAAAGCTGTAATCCAAACCTGTTTTAGAGTGATAGACACGGACCCACGGGAATGTAGATTCACTGCGATCCTTTATTGCATTGCCACTGTGCCGTCTTTCTGCTTGATAAGCGTCTAAAGAAACCATTTTAAGGGTATAATTTCCACCACGTCGTGCAAGTTGAAAATGAGAGAACTTTGCAGGACGTTCATTCACCTCGTCTGATGCTCTGTAGCTCGTAGACGCGGGTTGATGACCAAAAGTAGGCCTGGTGTTCGGAGAGCTTGCAGAAGTTTCCAAGTTTTCACGATAGCTACTACTAGACGGTCTTGAAATACATAGTCCCATAACGATTACCTCTTTAGAATAGGGTTAAACTCTTAGATCATCTGTAGCTCATAGTGAATTTCGATGCAAAAATAATTGCTTCGCCAAGTCTTCGCTCTCGCCTAGACCGCCGCCTAGTGTACTGTTTTCGAAAAAAATCAGTTGGTAATCCTTGAAAAAATCAAAATTTATCAATGGTTTGCTCTGTCGCGCATTGGTAACTTATTTCGCAACCAGTGCACTAGATGCATTCGTGGCGGACTTGAACAGGGCAGCCTGCGGCTGCAAATCGCCCGTTCTTACGATCGCGTAGCAGCAGAAACATCGATTTGAGCTTTGCCATGAGGCCCGTTATTGACCATCATGAAGCCTGCTTACCCACCGCTGCTGCTTCAGATGAGTCCTGCCTACACACCTCGACCGCTCAAAAACCTCTTCACCGCTAACCAGTGCTGGGCACACCTCCTCGAGGAGGGCGGCTTACGCGACATCGAAGTCGAGTCCGTCACCAAAATGCTCGCCTGCGGCACCTCGATACTGGGCGTCAAACACTACACCTGCGGCAACCACAGCTGCCCGCACGTCAAATACCTGTGCAACACCTGCCATTGCCGGGCCTGTCCCTCCTGCGGCAAAAAGGCCACCGACCAGTGGATCGCCGTGCAAAACAACCGTCTGCCCGACTGCCCCTGGCAGCATCTGGTGTTCACGCTGCCCGACACGCTATGGCCCTTGTTCTTCTACAACCGCTGGCTGCTCGATGCGCTGTTTCGGCTGGCGGCCGATAACCTGATCTACGCCGCCAGGCGGCGCGGTTTGCGCGTCGGGATTTTCGGGGCGCTGCACACCTATGGCCGGCGGCTCAACTGGCATCCCCACGTCCACCTGTCGGTGACCGCGGGCGGCCTGGATGAGCAGGGCGTCTGGAAAAATCTGTCGTTCCACAAAGAGGCCCTGCGGCGGCGCTGGATGTGGCTGGTGCGCGATTACCTGCTGGGACAGCCGCTTTCGCAATTGACGATGCCGCCGCAGCTGGCCCACATCCACTGTGAAAGCGACTGGCACCGTCTGATACTGACCGCTGGCGGCCAGCACTGGCACATCCACTTGTCGAAGAAGACGAAAAACGGCCGAAAGACCGTCAATTACCTGGGCCGCTACCTGAAAAAACCGCCCATCTCGGGCAGTCGTCTGGCGCATTACACCAACGGGGCCACGTTGAGCTTCACCTACCTGGATCACCGCACACAGACCTATCAGCAGGAAACGCTGAGCCAGGCCGACATGCTTTTCCGGGTGGTGCAGCACATCCCGGAAAAGCATTTCCGGATGATCCGGTATTTTGGTTTTCTGGCCAATCGGGTCTGCGGGCAGTACCTGCCAAAGGTCTATGAAGCACTGAAGATGGCGACGCCAGGACCGACACCGAAGCTGTATTTTGTGCAGATGGCCAAAGCCTTTCTAAACGTCGATCCGTTCCGCTGCGTGCTGTGTGGCGCGCGGATGGTATACACGGCGGCAATCAGCGGGCTGACGGTGCAGGGACTGAACCTCAACGCTCAGGCGATTGCGCAGATGAGGTACGTGAAGCCCTGACAGGGGGTAGGTGCGTCCGCACCTAGGCTTCGCGGTGAAATAACCTGCATTAATGCTTGTTGATAGGGATTTTCACTGCATAAGTAACGCATCAGCGTCTTCCTACCCATCGCTTTGAAGGCATGACGCCTCCGTCATAGCGTCAGCCTGATGCATAGGCATTTTGAAATTCCTATGCATGAACTGGGTAACGAAAATTTGAAATTCCTATACACCGAGCAGTGTCACTCCACACGCTGAATAACCATGCTCTCCAATTGCAGGTGCCCATTCAGTCGACTGCCGTATCTGGTCATCAGATTCTGGAACATCGAAGGCAACTCCGGTAAAGTGGTAGAGAACTCGCCATAGTTTGGATCAAAGAGGTTCACACTGCCTTCGGAGCTGGAAGCAGTGATGGCATGCCTTACACGCTTTCCATTGTTTTCAAAGCACAAGCTGATCAAATGGGCGCTACCATCTCGCGCAATTTTTTGCAATGCGGTCGATTGCCGATCCGCATGGAATACCGAGGGTTCACCTACAGGCTGCAAATCTTGACTTCGCAAAAGGGTTTTGCGCGCCGATATTCGACCTGCTTCTCGCTGCTCCCGCGACCCGCTCACTGAACCTGCTGCATTTTCGTATTGGTTCTGGATGTCCGAAGCATGGTCAAGATCCAGCGCCTCCATTCTGTAACTCGCCTCCCCCTCATCACGCAATCGCAGCCATTGGATTGCCAAGCCCATACAAGATTGACTAGCGTTCGCATTATTCAACGCTGCAATTCTATAGTTGAATACTGCGTCGATATCCGCCTCAGAGGACTCAGCAGAGGACACGTCGTCATCTGAACTACTCAAGGCCTTCGACGATGAACAGCCGCGTTCCACAGATTGGTGAGTAAGTATTTCTAACCGATGAAGACCAGCCCCTGACCTGACCCTCGTTCTGCCACGTTGAACGATGCTATCAGCCTGCTGCTTGTCTTCCTCCGCTGTCGGAAAGCTCTGCTCGAGCCGCTCTCTGGTTCGGCGCGACAACTCCGCGGACCGTAGCAAAAGCATCTCACGCCCGGCTGAATCCGTCGAAGGAGGCGGTACCTGCGGACTGTTCGAGGGTCTCGCGCTGATCGAGTCGCGAGCGCTCGCTCGCTCAGACTCTGTGTACCCACCAAAATAAGCGCCAGATGACCCTGCTCTGTTGATACCCACCATATGTGCTGATTTTCTCCGCTTACGGGCTTGCAGGAAACTGAACCTGCAAAATAAGAATGGGTGGTAGCGGGCAAGAAAAAGTTCCACCTTGATGCAATGCATAGGCATTTTGAAATTCCTATGCATCGAGACCGCCACCCGGATGTACTCGTAGCTGGACTTGGAACAGGGTGACGGAAATTTCTGGGATTCCGGCTTACAACCCCACATACCACTCCAAACCGTCAATAGCGCGAGGGGCAATAGGGCTCCCATGCCAAGGAATCCATCCGTCAACTCATTCCACGCTGCGTAGCCTATGAGCCCCACACAAAGCACGCTGCTCAACAGCAGACGTCCTCCCGCTGAAACATCCAGCCCAATCTGGTCAGAGAACGCCTTCGCAAGTGCACAGCCGACCAACGCTATCCCCGCGGCGAAAGCGACCATTTCTGCAAAGTGGTTTCTACGGTCATCCATACGAAGCACCTCCATAGCTAGCTCGTTTTCCAGATCCCGATAATTCAGGCACCCTCTACACACCCAACTACCCAATACACCATAAGGGTGCCCTTATGACATCAAAAGGATTGACAACTAGTACCAAAAGGATATCCTTTTGGTATCTAAAACACAGCAGGGCATGCTCATGGCAATTTTTGTGGTTGGAAATAGTAAAGGTGGTGTAGGGAAGTCGACCCTCACCGTTCAAATAGGAATGGGGCGCGCGCTTCAAGGCAAGGATGTGCTTGTCGTCAACAGTGACCGCCAATCTTCGTCGTCAAAAGCAATTGATCGTAGGGATGCAGCCGGACTGACGCCCAGCCTCACGTTGGTCGCTTACCCTGAAGGAGAGCAGCTGCGGACTCAAGTCCTCAGGCAGCTCGACAAGTACGACGATATCATCATTGATGCTGGTGGTCGGGATAGCTCTGCATTTCGTCACGCCATGATGATTGCAGATGTGATGCTTGTACCAATAGCACCAGGTAACTTTGAGCTCGACGCCCTGGAGGACGAGCTAGTGCCATTAATTCGTGAAATACAAGCCTCCCGCGCAGATAATCCGCTGCCGATCTATGCCTTCCTCAACATGGCCGAGCCCAAGAAATATTCCAGTGACAACATCAGTACGCGTAAGTCGATTGCGGCTTTTCCCGAACTGCAGTTGGTTGACCTTACGATCACGCGTCGAAAATCTATCGCAGCGGCCTCAACTCTCGGTATGGCCGTATCGGAAATGAAGCCGAAGGACATTAAAGCGTGCAAAGAAATTGATGGGTTGATCAAAGCCTTGTTCGACTGACAAAAGGGCATTCAAATAGTCTTCTATGGATACATTTATGGTATCTTAAGGATATCCCAAGAGTACCTTTTTAGGTGGTGATCACATGGCAGTCATAGAACGAGCTCCAAAACCAGCAAGTGCGGATCCTGCAGCGACGACCGCTGCCACAAAGGTGGCAGCAACAGCTCCAGACAGCAAAGCGAAGAAAAACATGCGTGGTAATCGAGAGATGTTTTCTGTTGGGTTCGAGCCAGATCTGCTTGCTGAGTTTGATGCAGCTCGTAACAAGCTTGGGTTATCCAGGCCAGCGCTAATCAAAATCGCTGTGCGTCGCTTATTGGACGCAGGGGTATAGATATCTCCCCTGCAAGCGCTTTCACCCGGGAGGGCATCGATTTGATTCCATACGATGCCCTCGAATGATCAAATTCAAGACGTAGAACCTTTTGAGAAAGACGCCCTTAAAACATCCTTTGGATACTTATAGAATATCCAAAGGATATCCCTTCACTGTATTGATTCGGTCCTAGACTGACTGCGACTTTAGAGGGTGGCAGTGACGCGCCGAGCAACATGTGTAGCAGGTTCGAGCCAGGCAAGGCACCTCAGTCTAAAACAAGGCGAGCACCGCCAAGGTCGTGGAGACAAAGCCAGCGGGAGATGATCACCACATTTTGCGCCAAACTCTGCGAGTGTCCCTGTAGCTATAAGGACACTCATGCAATACTCTAAAGAGTCTACAGGGATACTTTAAGGATATCCATTAAGTACCTTTTTAGTACGGCCTGCAACATTCTTTATTTCGCTTTTACAACCCACAGCTGATCAAGCCGTGTCGTGTAGCTCTGGCTCATCTGTTCGCGCCGCATCCCCCAATCCGGAGTAACCGGTACTGATCCTGTACGCAGCGTTCCACGTCCCCATTTGCCGTTGATTGAATCCAAAGCAGCCATCAGTCTATCTGAACTCACCGGCTGATTGACCGCGAACAGGTCATCGGTAAATTCGTCTGGCTGGCAAATATCCATCAGCAGCACCTCTGCTTTGCTGTACCTGAAACCTGGTCGAAAAATCCGTGAAACCGCCTCCGTCGCGTACTGGGTCATCAGCCTGACATCGTTGGTGGGGTAGGGCAGCTGGACCAGCGCACCGTTCGCATACTTGGCCTCGTCAGGATTGAACATGCCGGTGCGAATGCTCACCCGGATCTTTTTGCACACCGATCCCTGGGCGCGTAATTTCTCAGAGGCACGCATCATGGGGGGAATAGAGAAAACGGACAAAATCGTACGCTAAGCATTCTACCTGTCAGTTGAAACCATAAAGATAGACGCCTCGGCGTCAGAAAATGCAGAAAACGGCCCTAGTCTGACGCGGTGCCAGTGAGTAGCCTGACGCCGGGTTGAGGTGTGCTTCAATCGGACACAGTCCAGGTTGCGCGAAGGCATGCCTCCTGTCGGCAGTTCTTAACGTACGATTTTTCCCGAATTCTGCGGGCTCCCCTCTAAGTGCCATGATGAAGTGTCAAACCTGCATCAAAACCACAGGAGGGGAAGTCCATGCCAATCATTACCGTGGGAATCGATCTAGCCAAGGCCGTATTCGCCGTTCACGGCGTTGATGAGGCTGGTAATGCAACCTTGGTGAAGCCCAAGGTTGCGCGGGATCAACTGGTGCCATTGATCGCCCAGCTGCCCCCTTGCTTGATTGGTATGGAGGCTTGCTCAGGCGCTCATCATTGGGCGAGGGTGTTCGCCGAGCACGGCCATACGGTCAAGTTGATGGCTCCTAAACTCGTTTCGCCTTATAGAATGTCGGGTAAGCGCGGCAAGAACGATGCCGCAGATGCGGCCGCGATCTGTGAGGCAGTGACCCGACCCAGCATGCGGTTTGTCCCTGTTAAAGACGAGCATCAGCAGGCCACTCTTTGCCTTCATAGAACCCGCCAGGGATTCATCGAAGAACGCACCTCTACGTACAACCGACTGCGCGGATTACTTTCTGAATTCGGCGTGGTCCTGCCACAAAGCCCAGAGCGATTGAGAAAAGAGATTGGTCCCTGTCTGGACACCTTGCCTGGCTGGGCAAGACGGTGCATGAGTGAACTGTTGGAGCACACCAGCCATATCGAGGATCGGCTGGTGGAACTTGATCGAGCCATCAATCAGATCGCTCGCGAAGACGACCGCAGCCGTAGGCTGCTGCAATTGCGTGGGGTTGGCTCGACCACAGCAAGTGCTTTAGTGGCCAGTATTGGAGATGGGCACGACTTCAGAAACGGTCGCCAAGTGGCTGCCTGGCTCGGTCTGACGCCAAGCCAGTACAGTAGCGGCGGCAAGCAGCGCCTGGGAAGTATCACCAAAGCCGGGGATGCCTATTTACGCAGTCTACTGGTGCTTGGAGCTCGATCTGTCATGGCCAACCTGGGCAATAAGCAAGATCCTCTCAGTCGCTGGATCCGCAACCTCATGGAGCGACGGGGTTACTGGCGTGCGGCCGTGGCGATTGCCGCCAAGAATGCGAGGATGGCCTGGGCCGTCCTGCATTACGGCGACACGTTCAAGCCTGAACAGGCAGAACCAACGGGCGCGTAAACACCAGAGGTCATGACTGATCACCTTGTAAGGCGTTAGGGCGAGGATCATGAGCGGATAAAAGGATCAATGTGCACTGCCGTCGTTGATGTGAAGCGGGTTGGACCTGCGTGAGGGATACCTGAAAAATCGTATGGGAAATTCAGTCCCGATTAGCGAACGAGGCCCTCACGTGCGTCTTTCATCAGGGTCCGAGCGATCAGCTCAAGATGACCGTTTGTAGTACCGCAGTTTTTCACCTTCTTTCAGTCGATCCGGCACATGCAGCGGAGTCAAACAGAAACTATTGGGCTTGTGCTCAATGGGGAAGCCCTTGTAGTACGATTTTTTCCGTTTTCTCTACCGATCCATCAAGGACCACACAGCGATGACCTCGAATGATCATTTTTTTGGACAGGTTGAAATATCCTCCCGTACAAGCGAAGCCATTCTTTCACTCAACACCGTAGTGCAACTAGCGCAGCTGGTTGGCCGTGACCACTTCACAGCACAGCTGCGTCGGCTGCTAAGCGTTCATGGTCACGTAGCGCTTACTAACGGTACCTCGGCGCCCGACTTTGCAACCCTGTTGCAGCACCTGCTATACGAGCAAATTGGTTATGCCCGCCTGGGCCTGCGGCAGGACATCTCCGAAGGTAACAATTTGGTCTGCACACTGATATTTGTGGAAGGAACACTCGAAATCCGGGCCATTTGGACTGGTTACAAAGAGCTAAGAGCCTACGAGCTGATCAAAACGCTGTTGCTTCCGTTACGTCATAGTGGCTTGGCTGAGCGTACCTTTTTCCTAAAGGATCAGGGCAGCTTAGTGCGCCTGCCGAAAGATTCTGAAAACCAGCTACTGGCGGTTCTCTCCTATCATGGTGAGCCCTATAGTCAGGCAGCACATGGTGACCTTCAGAATCTCGTGGATCAGCTCGACGGTAAAAGCCGGTTTTGAAATTGCTCCAGTGCAGCCGCCCAAGGGCGGCTTTTTTCTGCCAAAATTGGGGTCCGGGGAGCAATGGAGCAGCAAACCGACTTAAGGATAGTAGCTATTGGCCTTCTTTCTCCATGAGCCGAACCTAAGCGTCTGTCCGAAAGAGGATCTCTCAACGGACGCTAAGCAATCGATCGGTCAAGACCCGTAAATACGCTGTATTAGGCGTCTCATTTAGCTGGTACTAAATTTATTGCGTTGAAGGGACCTCTTTCGGACAGGCAATAACGGTGCAAATTCTGAGAAAAACGGATCGCCACCACCTTAAGTCGGTTGGCTGCTCCATTGCTCCCCGGACCCCAAATTTTGCTGTTTGCGTTGCTGACATTATGAAGGCTATATGCCAATCTATAAAAAAGGCAAAATGACTACATAATGACAGCGAGAATTGTATGGCTAGGCTAAGTGTTCGCGATTTTCCTGACGATCTGCACCAGTTGTTGCTACAAGCAGCACATCGAAACGAACGCTCGCTTGAGGGTGAAACCCGGTATGGCTTGGCGAGGTATCTGGAGTCTCTGCGAGATTCCAAGCCAGAACCTCTGTCCAGGTGCCAAACATGGCAGCGTGCCGCCGGGCAACGTCTGCTCCAATTGTTCGAGCGCTTACGAGAGGACAAGGTGTTTAAATGGAATGAACGCAGTGACCTGCCCCATCTGGCTCTGACCCTGGGCGAAACGTCACCGGCAGCACTACTCAATTGCGTCGAGGGTGTTGAACCGCTTTCCTTCGACTTGGCCATACGGATCGTTGATCTCTACGGGTGCAGTTTGGAGTGGCTAATCAGTGGTACAGGTACCATATTTCCGTACCCTGAAATCGGCAACAGCTACCACGATTTTTTCAACGACGCTCTCAAAGATTCCGGGTCCACAATCAAGCTTGTGCGCCTATGTGCAACCGACGATAACGAAGGCAACCACCCAAGGCATGACGGAACCTTGCTGATGTTTAGGTGCAAGGGCGATAGCAAAAATATCAGCGCGGGATACTGCGGCCGGTTTTATCTCAATGATCAAATGGGCGGTAGCGGTGATGAGAACCTGAAGCAATTTGTAAAGTTTCTCAATGGCGTTGAGATCGTCAACTTTGCTGAATACAACACTGACGTGCCTACTGGTGCTGTTGAATTGGGTGATCATCACCCAAATTTCTATCTGGATCTGACACGCTGCAGCGCGGCAAGTTGGTTGTACCCCCTTCAGGCTGGTAGGTCCCCAGGCAGTATCGAGTGGAAGAAGGGGTACGGCTATATACCTCAACCCGTCGTCTGATCGCTCATTGGCCCCCCGTCAGACTAGAATCCACAATTGCTGATGACCAATCGGCAATCTGCCCTGGGGCAGTTTTCAATCGGCGCCGACATGCAGGACGTTGGAGTAGATGGTAGATGTGCTAAGGAGACTGTAGAAAAATCGCACGCTAGCGTGCGATTTGCCAAATTGAGGTCGCACGGGCCACAGAAATTAAATCTGTCCCCCCAAGAGATAACTCAAATTAGCCCTGCAAGGTAAAGTCCAACAATTCTGATATTTTGCCCGACGACCGAGCCCTGAAGCTCAAAGTTATCCCCCTCAAACTGACCTGCCAAAGAAAGGTCAAATTGAGGAATCGGACCAAACACTGAAGGAACGTCTGGGTTCCACTGCTTGATCTGAATAGTACCGCTCAATTCTGAGTCGTTTACAGCTATGTGCCCTTGATAAAAGTAGCCATCATCGCCACCATTCACGCTTCCATTTATAACGCTGATAACACCACTTCCATAGGCCTGGCTGGATGATTTGAAATTAACAGCGTAAAGACCGTTTTTCATAAAAGCTCCATTTTTGGCATCAGATGACTGGCCATTATGTCGGATATACATGGCAGGTAGCAATACAAAACCTAAAGTTTTGATTATGGAGACAGAGAGGGCTAAATAGGCAGAGCGGAAAAACTGCAAGCCTTTATTTTATATAGAGTTTTAGACGACCAAAGGTCACTTGGCCTTTACAACCCACAGCTGATCAAGCCGCGTCGTGTAGCTCTGGCTCATCTGTTCGCGCCGCATACCCCAATCAGGTGTGACTGGTACTGAGCCTGTACGCAGCGTTCCACGTCCCCACTTGCCGTTGATTGAATCCAAAGCGGCCATCAGTCGATCTGAACTCACCGGCTGATTGGTCATGAAAAGGTCATCGGTAAATTCACCTGGTTGGCAGATATCCATCAGCAGCACTTCTGCTTTGCTGTACCTAAAGCCTGGGCGAAATATCCGCGAAACCGCCTCCGTCGCGTATTGGGTCATCACCCTCACATCGTTGGTGGGGTAGGGCAGCTGGACCAGTGCGCCATTCGCATACTTGGCCTCGTCAGGATTGAACATGCCAGTGCGGATACTCACCCTGATCTTTTTACACACGGAGCCCTGGGCACGTAATTTTTCAGACGCACGCATCATGTAGGTGGCCACCGCCTCCTTGATCGGCCCCAGCTCGGTCAGTCGCTTGCCAAACATTCTGCTGCAACAAATCTCCTGCCGTGGCGGTTCGACTTCGTCTAGCTCCAAGCAAACTGTGCCAGCAAGCTCCCGTGCAGTTTTCTCGACCACAACGCTAAACGTTTTGCGCAGCATCCAGGGATCCGCCATAGCGAGGTCCTTGGCCGACAGGATCCGCATGCCCTCCAGATGCGCTTTCATTTTTCGACCGATGCCCCAGACCTCTCCGACAGAGGTATTGCGCAGCACCCAATCGCGTTTGACAGGGTCGCAGATGTCCACAACACCGCCGGTGTGCGCCTGGAGACGCTTTGCCGTGTAGTTGGCAAGCTTGGCCAGTGTCTTGGTCGGTGCAATCCCCACACCCACGGGAATGCCGGTGCAGCGATGGACTTTGGATCGTATCGATCTGCCCAGTTCGGTCATATTGCCAGGCATCCCGGTCAGGTCTAAAAACGCTTCGTCAATGTAAACCTCAACGGCAGGGACCATGGATTCTATGATGGTCATCATCCGAAGGCTTAAGTCGCCATACAACGCAAAATTACTGCTGAACGCCTGAATTCCGTACTGTCGCAGCACGTCCTTTATCTGAAAATAAGGCGCGCCCATCTTCACGTAGGGTTTTGCATCGTAGCTGCGTGCAATGACACAGCCGTCATTTGAGCTCAAAACCACGATAGGCACCTTGGCCAGGTCGGGTCGGAACACTCGCTCACAGCTCGCGTAGAACGCGTTCCCATCTGCCAGTCCAAACACCGGCGTTGGCTTGTTACTCAAAGCTTGTGACGCCATGTCGCACAACGCCCCATATCGACAACTCTTCACCTTCCAGGATATGCCGAGGCGGATAGGCAGGGTTGGCTGACTTCAGCACCACATGGTCGCCCTGCAGGATGAGGATTTTGCACAGCGGCTCATTATTCAGTGCCGCGATCACGATGCTGCCACTGGACGGCTTTCGCGAACGATCTACGACCACCAGGCTGTCATGAAAAATCTTTGCGCCCTCCATGCTGTCGCCATCGATCTTGGCCACGTAGATGTGAGGCGCACGCAAATCCATCAGTCGGTCGAATGAAAAGTCCTGTTCGATGTGGTCCGCAGCAGGATTAGGAAAACCGGCAGGGATTTTGAAAGTGTAGAGCGGGATGACCTTTCCGGAGCTGCACAACCGACCGAGTATTTTTACGTTCATGACGCAAACCTGACTGAGAACAGAGTTAACTGTATGGGCGTACAGTTAACGGCGCGGCGCAGTGACCCGTCAACTCAAGCCGACCAACAGCACATAGATCACTGTCTGGCCGCACTTAAATCATTCGCGCACTCCCCATCATGAACAATCGTCATGTTCCTTTTTTAACGGCTCTCCAGCTGGCGGCCCCTTCGGCACCGCAGATATCTGATGTACACCGGATTGCACACCTGGAGCGCGACGATTTGCAGTCTGGCCCGGAGCGGGTTGTGGGGTAGTTGAATCGACTTGGCCACGTGCCCCAGTCGCAGCCTTGGCAGGCTGGCGGGTGGCCCTGAGAACACTCACAGTGGATGGTTGAGAGACTTCAGTGAGAATGTGCGTGTAGCTGGCCACCGTTCTCACCGAAACGCCGGCAAGTGTTGCAATGGCAGAACGTACCAGTGCCTTGCCCTGGTCTTGAAGCTGCCTGCACGCAGCACGGATCTTCGATTCTGTGGCTTTGTGCCGCAGCTCATTTGTGCGCTTGGCAGCCAGGCTCTGCCGTTCGGTGAGCGACAAGCTGCCATCGAGCTGCATGGCCCCTCGGTGGCAACGGCGATCACCGGTGTACCGATCCCACGTCCAGCGGCCTACGGATTTGACCGTGGCGCGTATCGACGACAGCGGCAGGTTTTCCGAAAACCCCTGCTTTAGAAAGCTGTTGTGGTTGTAGGCATACGCATCGAGCGAGCGCATGAACGACTCGAACGAACCCAGCTCGCGCTCGCGATTGACGATGCTGTACGCAAAATAACGCAACTGCTCAAACAGGATGCAGTGGCGCGAATGGCTGACCTGGTCAAACTTGGGGCCGGTGGCCCACGGTTTGACCGTCAACTCCACCGCGCTCGCCAGTTCGCCCAGTTCGTATACGTGGCTGTGGAATTCGGTGGTCTCCCACCAGGGGTGGCCGGGTGTTTTGGCCACGGGGCCACCGTGGTAGTCCACGTCCGCGTCGAGACGAGCGGCAAACGCGGCATAGACCGCCTTCATGTACTGAATCGGCTTGGCCCGTGCGTTCTCGGTGGTGCACACGGACGGGACGGCATAGAACAACTGGGAATGGCCGCTCTTGCGGTTGCGCACCATCAGGTTCGGCGCAGGCAACCCGGCATCGTCCCAGGCCAAGGCGTTGGCATGGTCCAGGTCGAACACCAGCCACGACACCATGCCGGGGCGATTGACCTGCATATAGGGATAACGCAGGGCGTATTCACGAGGACGGACGCGAGTCGCGGTTTTGTCGTCACTGCACCGCGCCATGTACGGCGCTTCCAGCAATAACCGGTTGAGCGCAGTGCCGTCTTCGAAGAAACGGGCAGGCGGCAGGTGGGTGCTGCTGGCCAGCGGATCGGTGTTGGCCGTGGATGAGGTCGCGAGGGCAAGACTGATCGCGGTGTCGTGGCTCAT
>NZ_CP085685.1:0-114267 GCF_024584585.1 Pseudomonas ficuserectae | reverse complement strand
GCTTCACCGCCTTGGCCAACTGGTTGGCCAACGCGGTGAAAGGGTGTGACGCAAGGGGTCAACTGGGGGGGCAGGGTGCTGTCATCGAGGTCGCACAGCAGCTGAAAAATCTTTTCCATAAGTCCACCGTTCAGCGGTGAACTGAAGGCTTCACTTTTGACGGCTTGCACAAAACCGCAGTGAACGCCATAATCAGCTCACGTTATGTGTGTTGAACAGGTAACCCGCGTATCAAACGGCCTGTTCAAGATTTTCCAAAAAGCCCCGCCGGCAAGCGGGGCTTTTTGGTTTCTGCTATTTGGCTAAATCGTTAATATATTCCCGTCAACGCTCGTTCGAGCATGAAAAATATTGCTTCCCAGCAACGGTGGGCAGGCAAAGTGGGTGAACACTATCACCCGAACTCACTGTCCGCAATGAAAATGCCATTTTTCACAGCTGATTTTTAGCCTAGTACGAATGGCTATAGGCCTTGTGATACGGGGGCTTCAGAGTACAAAGTGAAGTAATTTACGCAATAGGAATAACTTACGTAAGTTAAAGAGCTTACTCGTCCTCCATGAAATCTGTAATCGGCTCGGCATTAGATGCCTTCTCAAGCAGCGCAAGCAGATCAGCCTTATCTAGCTCTTGGAGTGCCATGATTCCAGCCCGAATCACATCGGAACGCGATATTCGGAAGGTCCGTGGCAATAGAGAAATCTTATCGATCTGCCTGTTCACGTCTTTGGACAAGGAAAAAGTAGTACGCACAAACGTGGGCGCTTTTTTACGCTTGCGCTTAGGCTCTGGAGTGGCACTGACAGGTGCAGCAGATATGAAAGCCAGCGCGGCTTCATCGTTAGCTTCGGATGATGGGGAGACATTCTCAGGCTTACGAATCAAATCTTTTAGTCCCATTTGGCATCTCCCCAAAGCTCCGCTGCCAACGTCTGTATTTCTTCTTTAGCACGAGGGTCGGAATTGCTCTCCAGGACCGAGCATCCGTCCTCATCAGCATCGTCGTAGACATTGCGAGCTGTAGTAATAGCGTCAAGAGGTTGGATGCCAAAGGAGCGGCACGCTTCTTTGGCATCCAATATCCGCTGTATCTGACTTGGCAGGGCTGGGCATTGGGTAATCACTGCACGTACATTCAGTGCTGGATTTACCGCAGTCGCCAGTCGTGCCAAGTTATCAACCTTGGGAAGGGTTTTGAGATCTCGTCGCTTGGGTCGAAAAGGGATCAACATATGAGTAGCTACCGTCATTGCTGACCGCAGCGCCTCCGAATCGGACCCTCCAGCATCGACCACAATCTGCCTATATCGGCCACGTAAGTCTGTCAGCGTTTGACGAATATTGCCGTGCGCCTGCACGACAGGAATCGCAGGGAGGTCTCCTTGAGCAGACCGTTCGGCGGCCCAGTCGGCAGTCGTGCCCTGTGGGTCCGCATCTAGAAGCAGGACATCACCCCCTCGAGCCTGCAGCCAAACGGCCAGATTTTGAGCTAAACAGCTTTTCCCGCTGCCGCCTTTTTCACCGCCTAAAAGTAAGATCATGAGAAGCCCTTGTAGGATTACTAAAGTGACATAACTTACATAAGTTACTGAAATTTTGCTATGCGCGAAATACGAAACTGCCACTCTGCATCTGCTTGATGTGAGCTAGACGGCCTTTGGATAACAGAATGGCTATGACATCGTGATCAACCGGAGCATCAGGAAGGGGTAGGGCGCAGCCGGCCGAGAACGCGCAGGATTTCATTTTCGAAGGCGACTTTTGATTCAAGGTCGCCTAGCTTTTTATGGCTTTCTGCAACGCGCCTCAGCAAGCCAGGCAGGTGACCATGCTGGGGCGGCTCGTTGCCGTTCGTGACCAAGTAGCCTTTATGATACTGCGCGGCGATGTAACCCTGCGTCTCCAACGAGCGCAGCGCCTCGCGCACGGGCATTCGGCTGACCTGAAAGGCATTGGCGATGGCTTGCTGCGCAAGCCGTTCACCCGGTTCAAGCCGTCCATCCGTGATGGCTTCGCGAAGCGCTTCTTCTATCGTCGCGCGGGGCAGCGCTACAGGCTGTGCAATGCCGAGGGCAATCGTTTCAAGCACGTGCTGCGCGTGCAGCTTTTGCGTTCTGCTGTTACTCATTTACGTCTCCTTTCCATGCATGCGAACAGAACCCTGCGCCGGCGCGCTGAACTCGGCGCTGCGCAGGGTTAAGCGGTTGTTTTCGTGGGAGCCACATCGGGACCTGGAGGCGGCTGATCCAAACGCCTCAGTCCATGCCCATGCCGTCTTCTTCATCAGGCGATGACAGCTCCGGTGTGCCAGCGGCTTCGGCCTGCCCCTTGGGCGTGGTTTCGGCCACTTCCCGATCAGGCGCGATCGGCTGCGCTGACCATTCACGGCGGTTGACCGTCTTGTTCGTCACCGTGCCGTCCTCTTCAATGACCTGCACCACGACAGGCTGGGTGCCCAGGTCTTCCAAACGTACCGGGTCGCCTTGCTTCAGATCTGCATCGTTCATCGCCTTTTCCAGCCCTACGCCCCACACGGTGCGGGGCTTACCTCCCTCGGGCTTGAGCGTCACGAAGTAGCTCATCTGGTTGTCGTCATTGTGCTGATACGGTGCTTCTCCGTGCTCGATCAGCGTGCCCTCGATGACTTTGCTCCTGGACGGGGCTGTCTGGCCCGTTGCTGCTTGAGGGGCTGGGTACAGACGTTGTTCAACCTGGTTGACGATACCAACCGCCATGGCAGTGATTTCATCCAGGTCCTTGACCGATTCAGGCCAGGTCTCGACTTGCCGATAGGCATTTTCAAGGCCGCCTTTAAACGCTTCGCGGTAGCTGTCGTTTTCCATGTACGCCGTCAGCAGGGCAGCCGCTTCCGGGCTCTTGTCATCCGTCGCAATGATCCAGACGGCATGGTCTTCACATCGCAAGCCCATGACCGTATCAGAGGCTCTGACATCCGCTTCGGACATCGGAAAATCACGACGCCATTGTGCTTCAAGCCTCACCAGCTCGCTGGGGCTCTGCAAGTCCGGATCGTCGGCCCGTGCAGGCTTCGCGGCTTCTGGACTCGCCGACGCAGTGCTGGTGGCCACTGTCGGGCTAACGGGCTCGGGCGCAGCGTCTGAAGGCGTTGGCACGTTGGCCTGCGCTTCAGACGTTGCCGTTGCTGCAACATCCGCAGCCGGTTGCGCACGCTGCGCCTGCCATTGAGCAAACGCCTGGTCGCCTTTGGGCTGACCGCGCTCTGGAATGCCCAAGGTGATCGCCACCAGTTCGACGAACGCAATGCGTTCCGGTTCCGGCACGGTGTCCAACTGGGTGGCCAGCGCCTGGCTAACCTGCTCGGCGGTTTTTCCTTCTCCATACAGCGCTTCGATGGGCACCGTAACGCCCATCCTATCCGCCTGGTCCCTGACGTCACGTGTGGAATCGTCAACGTGCCGAGGCAGATCGGTGGCAGGACCAATGCTCTGGCCACCACGCTCAATGTCCAGCTCTGCACGGCGAGCCGCCAGGCTTTGGTTCATGGCCTTGTCAGTGAAGTGAACGTCCAGACCGTTCTTGGCCACGGCCTCGATCACCAGCTTTTTGAAGTCGGCGGTGCCGGTGATGGTGAGTGTGCTGCCAAACCTTTCCCGGGCCAGCTGAAGGGCCACGGACACACCGGACTCGGTAATCCCCGTGCGACGCATAGAGATTGTTTTACCCGTGTCCACAAACAGTGTCTTGTCGGTCTGCTTGTCCAGGTAATGCACGTTCTGACTGAACTTGGCCTTGCGCGTGTACAGATCCTTGGCGCTAAGGTCACGCGCGCGCTGACTGGCGGCGGCGGGATCAACCTGTTTGGCAAAGCGATCCATGACCCGCTTCACACGGTCACGCACGCCTTCAGGGCCAGGCCCTCTGGCACCGCTGATGCTGAAGCCTGGGTCTTCCTTTTCGTCTTCTAAAAGATTGCGTATGGCTGCACTGCCCATGAGATTTACCTCGATGTTGGGTTTCGGGTTATGGAACTGTTCACGTGCTTTGAGCCGTTCGAAGGTCAGCACGGAAACCAGCTGCGCCTTGTCCTGGCGGGTTAAGCGTTGATCGGAGAACACGGCGCGCCTGAGCGCGTAATACTGCTGATCGATCCGGCGTATGGCCCGGCGATGAGCCGGGGCAATCTGGTTGTGCTGCGCTTCCCGCGTGAAATACGCGGCCACCGTCGAGGCCTGCCTGTTAACGGTCAGGGCCTTGATCGAGGCGCGCTTGAACACCAGCGCCTTGTCTGCGGGCCGCTTGAGCGGATCGAACAGCATCCGGGCGCGCTGCTCGATGTCAGCCACCGTGGCGACCCGGTGGGGGTTCTTGGCGTAGGGCGGGACGACAGAACCAGGCCGCCATTGGCGGGGAGGGCGAGGCTTGTCTGAAGTCCTTGGCCTACGCCCGGCAGTGGATCGTCCAGGCGTTGCTGTCGCAGTCGCTGCCTTGGGCATCGACGTGACGGAAGGTGCTCTGTAGAACACCAGCGCGTTGTCAGAAGGCTTCTTGAGCGGATCAAACAGGCGTCGGCCTCGCTCCTCGATGTCAGCGATGGTGGCGACACGGTGAGGGTTCTTGGCATACGGCGGGATTATTCGTCCAGCTCGTACTCGGGCGTTTCGGGGCTTTCCAGCTCCGGCCCGGCGTCGGCCTGTAGCGCCTGCTGGCGTTGCTGTTCCCGTTGCTTCCTGAGAAACGGCGGCAGGCCCGCTTCCTCCTCTTCCTCGCTCAGCTGTGGACCCGTTCCGTCTTCCTCGTCCTCCTCCTGGTACAGGTGGTCGCAATCCAGAATCTCCTCCTGGTTGCGACTGTCCCACGTGAACGTGTGCATCACTGGGCAGTAGCACCGCACCGTCACGGCTTCGGGCCGATCCGGCTTGCCGGTGATCTGCCACATTGCTGACGGACAGGTCTTGCAGGCCATCGGCAGGTGCGGAAGTGCGTCGCCCCGCAGTTTCAGCAGGACTTCGCTGGTGATCTCTCTGTCGTTGCCCGGTGTGTACTGAGTCATGGGATTCTCCATAAGTTTGATAGAACCTGGCTTCGCGTTCGGCCAGTAGCCGAACACGATCTTCAGGGGAGGCTTCGGAATAGGCTTTGCGAAACTTGGGGGTGGCCTTGTTGACGTACTTGATTTCCCTTGCGCGCTGCGGCCAGGCAAGCAAACGTTCCTGGATCACACTGGCTTCAAGCGGTGGTTTCTTCAGTTCACGCCTGACAATGAAGTCATCCTGAAAGATGGTGTCTTTCAGGTTCGTGCCCTTTGCGTCACCCGGCAATTTGACCGAAATGTATTCAGTGTCCTTACCTTCATTACGGATGCGCGTTTCACCGTGCTCAGCCACCAGGGCATAAAAATCGGCACGTGTAGTTACGCCGCGTTCGATGACTTGCTTGACCAGCTCCTGTTTGAACTGGCGGTTCTTGCCGTAAAAGTCATCGCCTTTATAGCGAGACAGGACACTGGCCGCATCGGTGATGTCCGCACGGACATTCTCACGCGGCGAAGACAGGCCATACTTCTGGTTTATGTGCTCCTGAAAAGCTTCAAAGTACTTTTCATGATTCTTGTACACATCAACTGGATTGGCCTCATTGCCACTCAACAGGTTGATACGTGGGATAATGATATGAATGTGAGGCTTGCGTTCAATTACGTCACCGGTTTTCCTGTCAGTGACCGTCTTCATTTTGGGCAAGTGCGCTTCGGCATACAGATTGAATTCTTCAGGCTTGTACGCATGCATAAAGAAGTTCTTGAAATCGGTTGTCACCGCCTTGAGCAATTCAGGTGAAACCGTGTCTTCTTTGAAGCTGAGCGTGAACGTGAGATAGCGATCCTGGCCATGATCCGGGATACTCTCGTAGATGGCCCTGGTGACGCTGAGCTGCCCCTCAATGATCAACCGATGGTCCAATTCATCACGCGTAAACTCTCGACCTGATTTATTGCCTTGTTCTAAATACTCCTGCGCTCCGGTGTTATAGCCACTGACTCTAATCAGCATATTCTATACCTGCTAACAAAATCGTTTCGATGACCACAAGCGATTCATACCATTTGTCTCTCACACTGTCGGCAATAAGGCCCCTATCACTGGCTGATTTAGCGATATAAGCCAACTGAGAAATGTTGTTACCGGCTTTGTTGACGATGAATACTATTCTTTTCCTAAACCCGGTAAACTCTCTGAACACCGGTGTTTTATTTAAAATCAGCTCTCTAAAAAAGGCTGATGCAGAACAGCCCGCCCGTTTGATCATGTCATTAAACTGGGCCATTTCGTCTTGGGTGAGTCGAAACCGGATGATATGAACTTTTTTGCCAGATACGTTAGGTGAGCCACGGTTGCCGTTATGGACTGGCCTCGCCGGTTTTGGTGGGTCAGTCTCGGGCAATACCGTGAGCAATAGTTGTTGAATAGCGTTCAGCTTATTAAGCCAGTGGAGATACTGCTTTTGATAAAGCGTGCCGTTATATGGTGCCGAGTTAGCGGAGTAAGCAACTCGGTTTAGAGCATGTCCGGACTTTTCAAATATCTGCTGCATCCGCTTCTTGTCGATTGCGGACTGCTCAAAGGTAGGCGAACGGCTGATCACCAGATCACGAAAGAATCGGGCTGGCTTCAGGCTGGATTGCGCGATGGGCTCGGCAAACCGAGCGAACTGTTCATCCGTGAAACGGCATGACACGGCGCATGACTTGTTCACTTTTTCGGCCACAAGATCACCTCCTGGGGGCACCTGGAATGACGACAACCAACAACAACGACAACGCTTTCCCGCTCTGCGGGGTTTCAAAGGGGTATCCCCTTTGGCACGTCGATTGGATACGAAAAAGGCGAAGCTCTTTTTTGTAGACAATCGGTAACGTGCCTGTTTAGCGAATTCGAGATTTTGGGTCAGATCCAAGATTGTCTCTGAATGTCTCTCGATGACACAGAATGTCTCTCTGTGTCACTAATCCTGTTAGGTTGACTCTAAATGTCTCTACTTGACTTTGAGTGTCTCTAAATGTCACAAATGGTCTCTAACCCTCGTAAGCCACATTCGAGCATCGTTGAGAACACTGAAAGGAGAAGAAAATGGACGACTGGCGCAACAAACCACGAACAGGCAAGAGCCAGGTAACACCATGGCTGCAACAGATTCAGGCACGCATCGACATGGGGGCCACGATGAAGCAGGCCTACGACGAGCTGATGTCGAATGAGTCCATTTCGCTTGGGTACCGCCAGTTTGTTAGGTACGTCCACACGCTGACATCCAACACACAAGCCACAACACAGAAGACAACGGACAAGCAAACCGCTATAGCTGAGGAACATGCGAAAACGCCCCCTGAGCCAAAAAAGGCAGACAACCAGAGAACACCGATGACACCCGCTGACTTTCGAAAGATCAGGGAAGACTTCGATAGAATGGACTTGAATGCACTTGTTTCAGGCAAGGGGCTGATATTCGACGAAAAATGAATAGCGCGTACTGGCTAGTTCTTATACTTGTCTTTGATACCTGTAGGAATTTTTTCCAACAAAGCGCGTTGTTCTTTATATTCTTGATAGAACCACTTGTTGGTTTCATTAACGTCTTGGCTTTCAATAGCGATCCAGGTCATGCCACCGATCATCATAGCTGCCATCACGACTAATCCTGCAAGCATCATATGGTTAAATCGAGTGGCTTGCGTATCTCTGAGATTTCCAGACAACGCAGACACACGATTTTCCAGTTGTTCAATCTTGACCGTCGCACGATTGAGTGCAGGCTCGAAAGCATTAGCAAGACTGTCATGAATGGCCTCAGAAAGCTTGATCCCGACATCTAGACCAGCCTTGGTCGTGGTGGCTTGAATCAATTCTTTAGTGCTTTTCTGGAGAAACAATGCGGTGTCTTCTGCATCTTCAACAGCATCAGCGACAATTCTTAACGAATCATCCATTGAAAGCTCAAGCAACCTGGGTATGTTCTTGATACTGTCGTGCAAGTGACCCACGTCACTTAGCAACTCGGTAATGAGAACGTCACGTGCAGTGGCTGTATTCTTTTCAATCGTGCTCATAGAGCATCCTCCTCCGCGAACAACGCATCAAAGACTACATCAAGCTTACGATTAACGCCTTTGGCGAGAAGCTTCAAGCCATACATATCTGACCAAAGCTCACGATCTTTCATGTCAGCGCTCTTGTCTTTCAGCAACGTCTTGTAGTCGGCGTCATCGCTCATCAACGATGTAAGAGAAATACGCTTGACTGAAAGAGCGTCGAACAGTTCAGTTTCAAATATTGCGCACTTGCGATTGCAGATAAACGAATGTGCAAGATCGTAATAGGAAATAATGATGGAGAATTCCGAATCAACGTCACTTTTCACCCGATTGAATACCAATCTTATCTTGTGAGCCGGAATGCCCATCGCGGCCAGCGTTCCAATCATGGTTGCTGTCTCTTTCTGCTCCTTGGTTCCAGAAGTTACTGGAACAACGTAGTAATCAATTTCATCGTGAGCCTCTTCGAAGCTTTCCAGGTTGGCCATGAAGTCTTCAACGTTGGAAGCACCCACGTCGATGATGGCCTGGTCTTCAAGCATGAGACGTTTGAACAGCTCACGAAATTTGTTGCCGCGCAGCTTTTCCACGTCCATGCCGAGATTTTCTGCGGTCTCGTTAATCGACTCGATAGCGTAGATCGGGGCACCGTCCATGCGTGGCGATAGCAGGTTGGCGGCAATGGTGGTTTTGCCGACAGTGCCGGTGTAATTGATGATGACGACTTTCATAGTGAATGATCCTGAGTGATTTAAGGTTGATCGAAGTCGCGGTGCCAATAACTGGGCACCGTTTTGAAATGTGGTTGGCTGGGCCGTTTGAACACCAAGGGCGCAGCCCTTGTCATCCCGCAACGGCCGCGTTGACCTCGGGAGCGCGGGGCGGTGAAGCTACCCCACACCCCCAAGGTGAGCCTTTTCTGAACGAGGTAGCGTCAAGTGTGCGCTGCGCCCGTGCTTCCGTTCGCCGCGACGATAGAGCGCGTCACGACGAGCCGGGAGCGCGGCACCTGACGTGGGCAAGATCGATGTGTGGGTGGGTCAGACCAGCATCCAGTTGAACCGGTAGGGGTCCATGAAGGGGATATCGTCATCTCCGGCTCCAAAATCCCCAGCGGGTTGCGGTGCAGGCGCTTTGGCCTGAGTCTGCTTGCCTGATGCACGTGACGGTTTTGGTGCCGCTTTGCCCTTGCCGGACGGTTTTTCCGGTGTCGCCTGTTGGGGAGCTTGCTGCCGTGGGGCTTCCTGGTGATCGCTGTCACTGCTGCCGTGGCCGTTCTGCCCTTGTTGAGCGTCGCCCTGTGGACGGCCTCCGAGCAACTGCATGGTGCCCTGCATGTCCACGACGATTTCCGTTGTGTAACGCTTGACCCCGTCCTTTTCCCATTCACGGGTTTGCAGCTTGCCCTCGATGTAGACCTGCGAACCCTTGCGCAGGTATTCACCGGCGATTTCGGCGACCTTGCCGAACAGCGACACGCGGTGCCATTCAGTCTTTTCGACCTTCTGCCCGCTCTGCTTGTCAGCCCACTGCTCGCTGGTGGCCAGGCTCAGGTTGGTCACCGCCGTGCCGTTGGGCAGGTAACGACAGTCAGGGTCTTGTCCGCAGGTGCCTACCAGGATCACTTTATTGATGCCACGCGCCATGATTGCGCTCCTTCTTCAATGAGTTCGTTAAGGGGTGTCTTCGTTGGGGTCAAACACGAATATCGTGCTCAGAAGCTCTCGGCCACGGGTTGTGGTCTGCTCGGCAGGGCCCAGCAGCAATGCCGTTTTGCCGTCTGCCGACAACTCAAACTCCGCAAAGCAGTTGTCGCAATCCACTGGGCGCCAGGTCATTTGCCACCTTCTGACGTTGACGATATCTACAGTCGCAGGGGTTTCGCAGTTGGGGCAGTGCGCCGTCATCGTGTCACCGTCTGGCCACTGCGCTGCCTTGGGCTGTTGTTCCTCTGGCATAGCTAATGCCTCCATTGAAGAGGGGGGCACGCGCGCGTGGGTTTGCGGCTGAATACGAACTCCAGCTTGGCTTCGTGGTTGAGCTTCAGGGCCGCGTCAAAGGACTTGCCGGTTTTCTTGCTGTGAAAACCCTTCAGTACGCCGGTCTTGCCGTTCGTCAGCAGCGCCTCGATCTGGCCGGGCGACAGCATCTTGCCGCTGACTTCCGGATGGAACTTGAAGGCGCAGGCGCGACAGCCGATCACTCGCGGGGTGACGGCCAGTTCACCGCCGCACATGGGGCACTGAGCGTTCAGACTGTCCAATATCGGCTTACCATCGCCTTGCACGTTGCCCAGGTCGATGTTCTGCACCTGGTCTGCGATGAAGCCTTCCAGTTCGTCCAGGAACTCCTCCACGGTCAGTTCACCGGCCTCGATCATTTGTTGCTGTTCATGCCAGAGCGCGGTCATGTCCGGCGTCGTCGCAATCGCTGGCAACGCGGCGATGAACTCCAGACCCAGCTGGGTGGGGATCAGTTTTTTCTTCTCTACCGCGTAAAAACCACGCTCCTGAAGCTTGGCCAGCATAGCGGCGCGGGTCGCCGGGGTGCCGATGCCGCCGTTCTCGCCTTTCTTGCCCTGGTCGCGGTCGATCAGCAGCTGCTTGATGCGCGGGTCTTGCACGTACTTGGCGACCCTCTGCAGGTCTTTGAGCAACGTGGCTTCGGTGTAGAGCGGCAGGGGCTTGGTTTTTTCCTTGGCCACCGTAATGCCGTCGCATACCCCGGCGTCACCGACTTTCAAATCCGCCAGCGCATCGAAGGGGCTCGCAACCTCGGCGGCGTCCGATGCGTCTTCGTCTTGCTCGTTTTCTTCAGTGACCTGCGCCGACCAGCCGGGCTGCGTCACTTTGGTGGAGCGCGCAACGAAGGTGTGGCCGCTCACGCCAAAACGCACTTCGGCACTGAGGTAACGTTTTTCGGGCAAGAACTGCGCGACGTAACGTTTGACGATGGCCATGTACACGGCGCGTTCATCGTCACTCAGCTGGGCAATGTCGATCTTCACTGCCGTTGGGATGATCGCGGTGTGCGCCGAGACCTTGCTGTCGTCGAAAGCCCGGGTTTTGCGTTCCGAATTCACCTCGGCAAACATCCCGGTCAGGTCCGGCAGGGCTTCGCTGAGCAGGCTCAAGGTCTGCGGGGCCTCGGCAAACTGTTCGTCAGACAAGTAACTGCAATCGGACCGGTTGTAGGTGATGGCCTTGTACTTCTCACGCAGCGCCTGGGTCAGGGCCAGGGTTTTCTCGGCATCGATGCTGTGGGTCTTGCTCATGTACACCTGAAGGTCCAGCAACGCGAACGGCAGTGGTGCCGCCGTTTGCTTCTCTTCCACACGCGCCTCGATCACGTCTGCGGGCTTCATTCGGCACGCATCAGCCACTTGAGTGGCATACGCCTCGTCGATGATGCGGTTCTTGTCATCAATCGGGGCATCAGCGGCCACCACGAGGCGGCACTGCGCACGACTGCTGCCAACGGCCAGGCTTGCCGCAACCGTGTAGTAAAACGCACTGGCGTGACTCTTGTTGGCCAGATAGCGATTCACGATCAGCCCCAGGATCGGGGTTTGAACGCGCCCCACTGATAACACGCTTTTGACGCCCTTGGCCCTACCGGCTAGGGTGCAGGCGCGGGTCATGTTGAACCCGTAGAGCTGGTCACCAATGCTGCGGGCCAGTGCCTTCTGGAACAGGCCGTAAAACTCGCTGTTGTCGCGCAGGCCTTCCAGCGCTTTGCGGGCAGCATTGGCATTCATGTCGTTAATCAGGATGCGTTTGACCGGCGCGGTGTTGCCGAAATGCACCAGGACCTCATCGACCAGCAGTTGGCCTTCGTCGTCCGGATCACCGGCGTGGACGATTTCCGAGGCGCGACTGATCAGCTGCTGGACGATGCTCAGCTGATCCTTGGTGCGTGCGATGGGCTGGTACTTGGGCGGGCGCAGCTTCAGGGGCAGGTCGGCCTGAACCCAGTTTTTATAATCGGGGTTGTGCACCTCGGGCGGGGCCAGTTCGAGCAAGTGGCCCACGCACCAGGTGACGATATTGTTGCTGCCACACTCGAAATAGCCGTCCTTGCGTATGACGGTGCCCAGCGCCTCGGCAATGACCTGGCCCAGGGCAGGCTTTTCCGCAATGAATACTCGCATGGTGTTCTCCTTGTCAGGATCTGGGGCTTAGCCCCGGACCTTGCCGAACTTGTCGTTGATTTTTTGGGTGTAGCTCTGATCAGCACCGGGGCAGCTGTTGAGGTAGTCCTGGCGCGCCGTGGCGGTCTGGCTCCATTTGATGTTCCCGTGCTTCTTGACCAGAATGCTGAAGTAGTCCTGCTCGGCGCTGCGGCACTCGCTGCCACCGCTGTTGCCGGTGAATTTGCCGTAGAGGCACAGCACGGACTTGCACGGGTCACCGGCGAAGGCCGAGCCGCTGCCCAGCAGACACACTGCGAACAGCGCGCAGAGCAGCGTTTTGCCGCGACCGGGCACGGCGTTGCCAGCGACATGACCCTGGCGGTCAGCCGTTTTGCTGAAGGTATTCATGTGTTGCTCCTGCAAGCGTTTGGATGTGCCAGTGGGGGGACTACATCGTTTCGGGGGTATCGTCAGCCTGCGCAGGCTCGGGATCCGGCTCGACCTCAACTGGCTGTGCCTTGTCCGTTGCGGCCTTAGCCACTTCGATTGCCTGAGCGTTGGTGTCTCTGGGATTCCAGCGCTGCCGTTGTTCGGCCTGCATGGGCTTGGTATCGGCCACCGCCACCTTGGCTTCGACAGTGCGCACCGGCACGGTGAGCGCGTCGATTTTGGAAGCATCGCCAATCGGCACATCGGGCGTCGGCATACCGGCTCGCTCTTTGAACACGGGTTCTTCGTACCAGAAGATTTTCCGGGCTCGGATGTTGGCAGCGGGCGTCGTCTTTGTGGCTTCCACAAAAATCAGCTCTTCGCCGTAAGGCAGGGCGCTGACCTCCTGCGGCAACAGCAACGGTCGGGGCTGTTCGCTGTAACTGTCTGTTTGACCTCGAGCACCGATTTCATGCTTCTGTCTGTTCAACGACTGGTTATGGACGCGCACCGTGGTGTTACCCAGGCGCGTGCTGTACTCCTTGGCCAGCTCGACATTGCCGGTGCCGTAGACGATTTCGATGTGAAAGGCCTGCATGATGCCGTTGCCAGCCTCCCGGCCATACGTGCGCTCGCTACGCAGCTGGTCCTTGCCTTGAAAAATGATGATGTAGCGAAGGCCTGCACCGCGTGTCAGCGCCGGGGCCATTTCCATGATCTCGATACGGCCCATGACCGCGATTTCGTCGATCACGAACAACACCTGATACTTGAGTATCAACGTGCCGTCTGCGCAATGACCACCCTGCTCGGGCATCACATCGGTGTTCTGCTGAATGGCCTGAGTGAAGAACAGGTTCATCAGCGGGCCGTATTTCTTGATGGCGTTACCGGTCACGCAAAAGTAGATGCTGATCTTCTCCTTGCGCAGCTTGGTGAAGTCAATGTCGGTGTCTGAGACTGCCCAGGCCACCGTTTTCTCGGCATACATGGACAAGGCACCGCGCAGGATATCGACGGTGGTGGACCATCCGCTGCTCTTGTTCTTCGAGGCCTCGAACACGCCATTGAGCTCTCGAAGGGTTTCCACTGACAGCGCGTTGGGGCCAGTGCTGTGTTGCTCGATGGCTTGCTGCGCCCACACACCGAGCCCGGTGCCCAGTGACGCCACCTCATAGGCCTGGGGCAAGGTCAGCTTCATACCATTGAGCTTCATGCCCTCCATTTCCATCAGGTACAGCAAGATGGCCGCAAACACGTTGGCAGCCTTGTTGTACCACTCCTGGTTCTTGGGGTTGTCCGACACGAACAGCACACCCGCCAGCGTGCGTATCTGCCCCAAGCGGTACAGCGGGTCGCGGCTGAGGGCGCTCAGCGGGTTCCAGCGGTGCGTCTCCAGAAGCTCCGGCGAAAAACGGTAGACCTTGTGTCCGGCTGCGGCCCGAAAACCTGCCGTGTCCCTCCAGTTTTCGAATTTGGGGTCGTTCACCACCACCGAATCGGGGTAGCTCAACAGATTGGGGGTAACGACTCCCACCGTTTTGCCGGTTCCAGGGGGCGCGGCCAGCATGACGAACGTCTGGCCATAGCTGGCTAAGAAGGTGTCCTTGGTAGGGTGTTTGCCAATGAGGATCGCGGGATGCTCCTCGATCCGTTCTTGGGGATTGTCCGGGCTGATGGGTTTCGATTTAGCCTTGCCCATCAGCGGCCCCCTGCTTGACGCTGAAGCGCCTGTTCGTTGTTGCTTTGCGCCTGAAGCGCGGCCTGTTGGTGTTGCAGAGCGATGGACTGCTGCTGGTTGGCCTGCATCTGCTTGAGCGAGGCGCTGATGACTTCAAGCTGGTTCGACTGTCGATCAAGCTGTGACTGAGTCGCGCAGCCGGTCAGGGACAGCATGAACACAGCGGACAGGGTCAGTGTGATTCGAACGTTCATCGTGATATTTCCTTTGAGTAGGCACAGCCAAACGCCAGGCGGCTGGTAGCTGACTGTGTGGCGTTGCATTGGGGATGGTCTGAAAATGCAGGTGTATCAGGCGGCGAGGCGGCTACTTATTTGCACAGCACTCGCTTGAGTTATCGAGTAGCTGTTGATCGGCATGTCGCCACTTCAAATAGTCCTCGACACGCCAGAAACCGGCAGCGGCAGCATTGCGTTCAAGCACCCACCAGGTTTCGCCAGGCTCGACCATGACGTGGTATTCCTTCGCTAACTTACGGCGTGGATCATCTGCCTGGTCCGCAGCCAGCTGCTCCAGATTGGCCTGGTCTTCGCTGCGCATCTCCTGCGCGTCGCCGCCGGTTGTCAGCAGATACTCCAGCGCTGCGGCTGGAATATCTTCAGGCTCTGCGAACTGGCATTCCCATTCACTGCGTATCTCCTGTTTATCGCTTCCAGTGGCCAGCAAATGACCGAGGTAGTCCAGGGCACCGGCTGGAATGTCCGCTAACGGCATGTCCAGAATCCGGGCAACTTCGGGTTTCGCCTTCTCTGTGGCCTCATCAAGCGCCTGACTGATCCGCTCATATTCAGCCTCATCGGCTTCCCGTTTAGCGCGCAACCGCTCGCTGTTCGCCACCTGATCGGCCTTGGCCTGCTCGATGACCCTGTTCCAGTCGGGCGGCGGTGGGCAGACGCCCTTATCAATTAACCCGGCATTGATCCTGCTGAGCAAGACCATGTCCTGCTCCGGCACCGGCGTGCTGACGATTGGGTCCTCCGAATCGTCCTCGATGGCGTCCGACAAGCCGCGCTTCATACGTCCAGTGCCCACTCGCCTCACCAGGTGAAGCTCTCCCCAAGCGTTGCCGGTTGCCCTCTTGCCTTCCATTTCCATGCTCGTGGTGTATTTCATCAACCACTTGTGCATGAACCGCTGACGCTCGGGTGCCATGCGCAGGGAAATGTCATGGAAACGCTGATAGAACGCTTCGTCATGACCGCACGCCAGGCTGTCGCCCTGGTGCGCCACCTCATGCTCGACCAACCCGAAGATATAGGCCGCCGTTTTCATTGGCTCAGATTTAAGGCGTTGGACGATAGTGCGGTTGATGGCCAGGTAGGTTTTACCATCCGTCCACGCTTCACTGGTGTTCGACTCGCCGAGCAACACATCCAGGCGGTCTTTGCTATGCCGAACGGTGCCATCCTTCCAGCGTTCAGCCCCCACACACGCACCGGCATAGTGTTGCAGGCACCAGCGCAACGCTATCCAGGCCCGGCGCGTTTCTTTGTCCAGCGCCTTTTTCTCATCGACAATCGATGTTCGCTCGACATAAGCCTTCTTGACCGTCGCGAAAGCGGCGCACTGGGGCACCTTCAGGTCTCGGTACCAGTGACTGACGGCAGGTCTGGCATTGGCAATCACCCGTTCCAGCACATCTTCAAAATCTTCAACGCTATGGCAACCGAAGCGGTCGAGCGTTTGCGGATGCAGTACCTGGATGATGCGCTGCCCGGCAATGCCTTCGCCCTTGGGTATGTCACTGCCCTTTAAAACAACGGTGTAGGTGCCTTTGTGTTCACGAAACGCCTTGCCAATAAAATCCATCAGGGTGATATGCCGTTTACCTGGCAGCACCGTAATGACTTCTTCATGGCAGAATATTTTGCCTACATCAGCTGCACCGCTGAGCAACGACAGTGCTGATCGCGCTCGACGTGCTTCTGTCTTGCGGCGTCCACCCAATTCCCCCGAGACCTTGTCAGCCAACGGGCCGAACACCTTGGCGATGGCTTTCCAGACCGGGCAGGTCTTGCGCAGTATCTCGCTACGGGAGACGTTGAGGGCAATCGCCTGCTTGGTCACGATCAGGCCTCCAGCCCCCCAGAGGTGCGAGGAATCGTGACGGACCAGCACGCCCTGGTTGTAGATCGAAACCGCGCCTTCTTCCTTGGCCCGGTAATAGGCGTATTCATCCTCGAAGTCCCATTTTTCCGTTGCAGGATCGCGCGTAATGACACGGCCATTGAGTTCAACGCTGATGCGGGTGTAGCGCACCAGGTCACGAATCTCCTGAACGGCAGACATCAACTCCAAATCGTTGAGCGGTTCGTACCAGGTGCCCTCGATGGAGCAACCCCGGTACGCCGTGTTCAAGATCGTCCAGCTCGTAGTTGTAGCCCATCGAGCGGGTATCAACGGTCATCTGCCAATCGTTGGAAGCCCAACGTGTCTTGGCATGCGCCATGATCTGACCCCGGCCCAGGCGAAACCGGCCATAGGTGGCATCGCCTTCCTGGTGCGGTGTGCCAAAGCGTCCGAAGTAGCGCAGCACGTCATTGCGGCTGGCAAATCCGCGACCGTCATCAGCGCAGTGAAAGCCCTCTTTGGTCATGGTCAGGCGCAATGCGGTGGCATCGGCGTCTACAGAGTTCATCACCAGCTCGATGATGGCCTTGCCGATCGATCCGGCCTGACTATGGATGATGTGTTGAATGATTTCAGGGTCCAGCTCAAAAGGTAGCAGCACGGTACACCTCATATAGGTAAGGCCAGGCACAGCCAAACGCCAGGCGGCTGGTAGCTGACTGTGTGGCGTTGCATGGGGATGTTTGAAAATGCGGATGTATCAGGGGGTGACGCGAGCGTAATGCCTACTTGCGGGTCTTACTGGTGCCCTGTGATGGCTTCACCAGTCCGCACACACGGGCATAGCCTGACTCACTATTGGCGAGCGTGCTCCAGCTCCCCTTGTGGCCGGTGTTCAGCATCTCGATAAACGCTTTTACCTCATCGTCGGTTTGCGCAGCCGCGAACTCGATGGTAGTGGTGAAGTTAGCCAAGATGGCTTCTGCTGATGCCTTCGAGAGCGCCAGTACGTCTTTTGCGTCACTTTTTGCGAGCACTTTTTCGGTGGTCATCGTAATGCCTCGTCTGTTGTCTGAATACATGTAGTGAGCGTAAAGCCTACTTGCGGGCCTTACTGGTGTTCTTGTACTCGCCCTGGTACTCGAACTGGCGCAGCTCGCGGTCGTTGGCAAAGCGGGCATCACCGTGCAACGAAGTTTTGGGCTTCAAGCGCACGAAAACGGCCATCAACGTAACGCCGACCGGCAGGAACGTCAGGGCTGCCGTCACACACCATGACCACGGCACGTACAGCATGCGCCGGTCGTTCCAGGGCAGTTTGCGGGCCTCCCACAGCGTGTCCCAGGACAAGCCCGCGAAGTGCCCTTGGGTCAGTTGCAGAAACATCGCCCCCCCTGCGTACAGGCCTGCCACGAAGAACACCAGCATCAATGCGATGACCAGTAATGTCAGTCTCCACCACATAAACTTCTCCTGTCACCCTGCCGGGCGAGCGTGTGCTCGGTCCCCTGAACATGAGCACGTGCAGCCTCGAAGGCTGCGAACGTGTTCGGATAAGGCTGGATCGCTTCGATCATCGTGAACACTTGCCCCAATGCATCACGGTTGTGCCGCTCGCGTTCTACAAGGGCTTTCTCCAGGCCGCGTGCAGGGTTGCGCGTAATGCTGTTATGCAGGGTGACGTAATCCATCTGGATGGCTTCGGCCACTGCGTAGAACTGTGAGTAATTGAGCAGCAGAACGTATGGCTGCGTGGGTGGCTTGGGCCTTTCTGCTACGCGCTTACCGCTACCGCGTGTTGCAAACTTCCGAGTAAAAATCCGTTTCAACCACATGACACACTCCTATTTAGCTCGTTGACGCTGACCATTGAGCAGGGCCAGCTTGTGTTCAGGTTCGTAATGCACTTCCAGGATGTCCTGCTTTTCCATGTACACCACCACATCGAACGAGGTGCGGACAAGGCGCTCGATGTAGTCGTAGTCCAGGCCCTTGCCGACCTCCGATTGCTTCACCAGACCGCACACACGAGCATAGCCCGCTTCACTGTCGTTGGCGTGCGCCGTGGTCACGGTGCCCTTGGTGCCGGTGTTCAGAATCTCGATGAAGTGCCACACCTCATCCCCGGTCAGCTCGGCCAGGAACAGGTGGTCGGGCTTCATCCGCAGCGCGCTGGCCACCAGCGCTTTGGGCGTCACCACATCGCTATAAAGCAGATGCACATGGTTGGGATGAAAGGGCAGGGAGTCTTCCAGTGATTCCTGGATCGTGACCATGCGCCGGTGAGCCGGAAAGAGGTCGATCAGCGTCTTGCCGTAGGTGGTTTTCCCTGACCCTGGCCCGCCAAACACGATGATGTTCTGACGATGGGCAACGGCCATTTCCATGAACGGGTCAAAGTCCCCGGCAGCGTGAGCGTCCTTCATGTCGCACTGCCAGGGCTTGAGGGTCAGCACCGGTGAAGCGATGGCCTGGGCCCGGTCATAGCGGCCACTGTTGACGTAATCCTTATGGGTAAAGCGCAGCAAGGAGGGTTTGCGAAACGTCATCGACAGGGTGCCTTCCTCGCACGCCGGTGCCATGACGATCTGGCCCCGCTCCCCGCCAGGCAATTTAACGGTGTGAATCGGTGAATGAGGAGCCAGCACGCGGGATCTCAGCGCACAGAGCGCATTGGCCAGCCGCCAACACAGGCTGTAGGTGAGCCAGGGCGCGTCCTCGCGCACCCAGCCGTCTGGACCGTCTACCCAGATTTCAAAGGGCCGGTTAATGGCCACATCCTGGGTGCCGGGGCGATTCAGGCGCTCGGTGACGCCTGCCTGGGCGAGAAAGTCCAGGACCAGCGTGTCTTCGGTCAGCCCTTGTTCCTCAGGGTCTTGCGAGTGATCTTGTTCTTGCGTCATGAATACTCCTTAGCGGTTCTCGAAAACCGATGAAAAGTCGATGTCGCGGGCCACGATGACGGTGATGACCGTGCCCGGCAGCAGGTGCGCGGTGTCCGGAATGTTGATGGTGCTGTCCAGCGCCTTGTTGGCCATGCTCTCCACGTTCTGCTCGCTGTTGTTCACCGTGTAACCTCCAGACCCCGAGCTTTTCTGCGTGGTGTTGGACGCAGCCTGAAGCGCGTCCTGGATGAACGACAACATCACTGCACCGCCAAAGCGCTGCATGTAGTGGCGATTGATCCAGGCTTCGGTCCCGCTGGCTCCCATGGGGCCTGCACCCAAGCTGTCAATCTTGGCCCGTACACCCGATTGGGTTTCGATTTCGGTCCAGGTGGTGAACACACTGGTTTCGCCTGGCCCAACCTCAACCGTCTGTTCACCGGTGAGCTTGTCACCCGCTGCCGCAATCACCGTGGAGCCATCGGCGGAATACAGCGGATCGGTCAGACGACAATCCACCAGCCCTGGGTGGGTGCTGATGATTTCGGTGTACAGCGCGCAGCGCGTGTAGGTGTTGTGGCTGACCAGGTACTTGCGGTTCGGTGCCAGGTACGCCTTGGCCGGGGCAAAGGTGGTACCGCCCAGGTTGCTCAGGCTGCTGCGTTTTCTGCTGGACGATTCACCACCCAAACCGCTGCTCGATCCGCCTTGCACGTCAGCCAGCAATGAAGGCGGCAGTGAGGGCTGATCGTTGGTCGGCTGTTGCGGCTGAGTGTCCGCAGCGCCGGTGCCCATCGCATCTTCCGAAGTGACGAACATTGCAGCCCCCAGTTTGCGTTGCCGGGGGGTCTCCACGACCGGTGTGTTCTGGCCGGGCGGTGGCGGCACACTGGCGGCATGTCCCTGATCGGTCGATCCGCGATTGGCGTCCCTTTTATCCTTTTCCTCCTTCGCCAATCGGTCTCTTTCAGCGCGGGCTCTCCTGTCCTCTTCGGCTTTGTCAGCGGCCAGTTTGGCTTCCCGTGCCTTTTTCATGCTGTCGTCGCTGACCTGATTGACGTCCAGGGTCGCGTCCTTCTTGACGTTGGTTTCATCAACCTCTGAGCCGGTAGTTTTCATCTGGGAAATGGTGAAGTACCAGAGTCCGCCAATCACCAGCAGCCCTACAAACACCAGCCCGGCCAGGCCCAGGTAAAGCGACTTCTTGTTTTGGGCATCGCCTGTGCGTTTGGCCCGCACGTCAAAGGCCCCTCGGGCCTGGGTGCTGGCAGGCTCGGAGGCCGTTGCCTGTTCCGGGGTCGCTGCTGGTTCGGGTGGCCCGATGCTGTCCGGCCCTGGGGTGTTCGCCGGGGCTTGGTCGTTGTCATTGTTCTGCATGCTTGAGCTCCCGAATCTCGCCGGTGGTGGTCCCGTTGAAGTTGTACCCCGTGTTCACCTGAACGGTAGGCCGGGCCTCTACAACCAAGCCGTTTAGGCGGAACCGAAACAGCCGGCTGACCCCATGCACCACGACCACGTTCTGTTCGTTGTGCGCGTCCGCCAGGGTTTCGGTGCCATCGGGCAATACCTGGTACAGCACCGGGCGAGGCCCGTTGCCGGTGAAGCGGAAGCAGGTAAGCATGCCGTTGTCCCAGCCCTCATACGGCGCTATGGACCGGCTCTCTGAACTGGAGCGCTTCTGATAGGGGCCGTTTTGCACCGGGCCGTCGCACGGGTTGCCGGGGTCACGGCGTACCGCGCCGGACTTTTTCGGCGGCTCGGGGTAGGTGAAGCGCAGCGCATAGGTCATGTCCGCAGCACGAGTCACCAGTTTCAGTTCCAGCAGGTAGGTGTGCCGGTTGGTGTTGATCACCAGGTTGGTATTGGGCTCCTGGTCGGTGATGGGTTTGATGGCCACCAGATTACCGGCCTTGTTCGGACCGATGGACCAGGCCTTGGGATCACCTGACACCATCAGGCCTGACGCCTCGTTGATGGTCTCGTTGGCCGGAAGCTGAACCAGCGAGGTACGACCTATCGAGGCCTGGATGCGGTACACGTTGTCCGGGCTGTAAACAGCGGTCTGCACGCGCCGGTCGAGTGATGAGCCGGTGCCCAGGCTCTCGGCAAGAGCCGGGACGACACACGTTAAGGCCAACAGCGCCGTCAGGCCTGAAACGGCTTTATTTACCATTGGACACCCCCACTTCCTGGGTCATCGTGTAGGCCTTGACCCCAAAACCTCGGGGGTTAAGCCACTGGTCACCGGCTTTTTTGGCAGGGTTCTTGTAGTCGTAGGTCACCGTCGCCACCCAGGTCACCGGGGCCAGCTGAGGGTCGGGGGTGCCGTTGCGGTCCAGCACGGTTTTGGTGATCCGCACCTGGGCGGTGCCTTCCCGGTCTTTACGCTGGAGGAAGTTGATATTGTTGATATCCGTGCGGATTTGCCGGTTGGTCCCCAGCACTTCCAGATAGCCCTTGGAGGACAACTGGAAATTACGGTATTCGGTAAACGTTTCACCGTAGGACATCAGCTCCACCATGCCGAACTCTGCGTCGTGGCTTGAGAAGTTGTAGCTCTCGCGAAACCGTACATAAGTCGAGAGCCAGAACTCGTCATCGATCTGCTCCGGTGGCTTGCCCTTGTCGTCGGCCCACACCACGTCCGTGTAGCCGGAGTTGTTGTCTACCCGTACCAGGCCAAGTTGCACGGTCTTGAGCGGGGTCAGGCCCATCACGGCGGCGATGGACATAAAGGTCAGCACACCGAAGAAGCCCGCCAGGCGACGGGCGTTTTTGGTCTTGGCCTTCTCGTCGGCGGCGATGTTCTTCTCGAAATACCGCGCTGCGTGGATGAATGCCTGTTCGGCCAGGCTGATGTCTTGTGCGGTGGCCGCGTCGATGCTGGTACGGGCGGCCAGTTGCCGCTCCTGATCGATCACGTCCTGTTTGGATTTTCGAAACTTTTTCATAGATCACCTAAACGGGACAAACACGCGCTGCGCGGATCAGTTCGCGGAGCATTTGGAGTCGTTGGGCGGGACCTCGGCGGGCTTTGCCGGGGAGGCGCTTGCGGCAGTTGCCGGGCGCTTTTGACTGGTGGTCTTGAGCGGCTGGGCCTGGGGCACGGGGCTTGCCGCTGGCCGTACCTGGCCAGGCACGGGGCGCGTAGCCGGTATCACGGCGGCTGGTACAGGCGCAGGCTTGTGGGTAAAGGGCATGTCTTCCCACTGCCCTTCCGGTTCGGAAAGCTTGGGTGCAGAGCCACACCCTGACAGCAAGGCAGCCGAAAGCAGCCCGCTCAAAGCAAGTTTGACATTCATAGTGGAGTACCTGAGAGAAACGAGGGTGTTGCGAGTAGGGAGAGGATGTAGCCGGTAACGGTAAATCGGTGTGCTATTTGATGTTGTTGCGTCCCCTCCGCAGTCTGGAAATGCCGGCAGCGGCACCGCTGGTCATGCTTCTTGCTGCTCCAAATCCTGAAATTTTGCTGATCATTCCGCCTCCGGAGGGGCCACCGCCCATGATGGAGGCTGCTTGCTGAGGCAGTTCGATGACCAGCGCTGTGAACGTGCAAAAGACAATCAGGATGGTGATATTGCCCGCCAAAGTGGTGTTCAAGGAGCCATCTTTAATCATCACGGTGTTGATAAAACCAATTTCGATAGCCAGCACAACTGATATCAGGACCTGAGCCAACATAAAGCCTGCGATGGCTGCAACCCACCCCCAGAAATACTGCTTGGTCTGTTCAAACAGCAGAAAGGCGATGAACAGAGGCCCTACGGCCACGATAGCCGTTGTCAAAACCTTCAGTACAAAGAGCGTGGCGACGGCGGCCAGCAAGAACGGTATGCCTCCCAGTACATAAAACACCACCCCCTGAATCCCCAACCAAATATCAGAGAAACTGGCTCTGAATATATTGAAGTTCATGGCATTGATAAGCGCTTGCAGGTTTATGGTATACGTTGCAATCAAACTATCTATCTGATTGGTCTGCACGCCCTCCTGGCCGGACAAAATGCCCCCCATCCAGTTGGGTAAACCGGTAACGAAGGGCACAATCGTTTGTACGTACCATTGCACACTGAACGCACACGCAGTGATGGCAGCCATTTTCATAATTTCTTTGGCCACATCCTCGAAGGCAACGTTCATTCCTCGGTACAGCCATTGCATGTTTCGCAGCGTGAAGTGGATCAACCACATCGTCCCGAAGAGCGCTCCAAGCCCCAGCATCACCTTGGCCATCCCGGTGACCAAGGCGCTTTGCAGGGCGGCATCAACGAAATTGAACAACGTCTGGGCTATCTTTGTTACGTCCATGCCGCCTCCGTTATTTTGCTCGGGTGTAGGTAGTGTTATCGAAATAGATGACGTTGCCTTCCAGGCGCATGGTTGCAAGACCACTAGCCATACTTAGGACACTATCCGACTCTGCTTTGGCTTCAAATCGCTGCAGGTTAGTTTCCATTTTTCCATACCCCACAATATCAGCTGTAGTTTCGAGGTTTACGTGGAAAATTTCGCCATCCTTAGATATATCCATTACATAGGTTGGTTTGCCCATTCTTTTCATGTTTTCGCCAGTCCATCGCCCCACAAATCCATCCCCTTTGCTATCGAAGCAACCCGACAGCGCCAGTGCAAACAACACCAAGCAAGAAAAAGCCGTCATTCTTTTAAACATGGGTCATCTTCCCTTTTGAATTTATTGGTTAATCAATCGTAGCTGGGCCGCACGCTCGTTTTACCGTTCATGTAATCACGGAACGCCTGGGCCCGTTTTTCGTTTTCCATTTTCTCTTGTTGCTGCTGAAGCATCTGCATGTTGGCCAGCCGCATCTGCTGGTTTTGCAGCTCGATCAGCTCCTGCTGGTAGCGCAGCTGTAAGTCCTCCTTCTGCTGTGGGGTCGTCACCTCGTTCAACCGTGCCCGTAGCAAATCGGCATTCTTGACCCGTTCGGTGCTGGCGTTGTAATTGCGCTCCAGCGCATCGGCAACCGACATCATCTGGTCGAATTTCTGCTGCACGCTGGCATTATCCGAGGTTAAGCCGTAGCGGTCACGCAAACTGGCGATGTCCCGTGCCGTGCCGTAGACATCGGCCCAGTCGCCCATGGGCATGACCTTGTTCAAGGCGGGGTCGTTCAGGAACCCACCCAGCATGTCATTGCCGGTGATGATGCTCTTGTAGTGGTTGTACTGCTGCGCGGTCTCGCGGATGGCGTCCTTGGCCGTGGTCAGTGCATCCATCGCCTGCTTGGCCTGGGCCAACGCATTCGCCCTCAGCGTGAGCAGGGTAGACGGGTCCAGGACCGGAACGCCTGGCACTGCGGCGTGGGCAGCAGGCAGGGCGGCGGTCACTATGAGCGCGCTCAGCGCATAAGCCATCACGTGTTTGTTCATGATGAAACCTCCATTTCGTTGTGTTCCTGAAGGGCCTTCCAGGCTTTCTGGAAGGCCGGCATCCAGCGCTGTGCATCTCGCGTGTTCATGGACTGGCGCAGGTTGTCGGCGTAGTCGAACGCGGGCAGCCATACAGCGGGGTCGTCGGTGTTCAACCATTGGCGCACGGCCTCGGCCACCAGAAACGCATCGACCCATACCTTGGGATCGGTCGTGCCCAGGTGTTGCCGGATACGCTCGGCGACCGCCAGGTTCATTTTCGTGGCCGACAGCAACGGCAACCAGTATTTGAGGGGGCCGCCCAGCTCCATCTTCAGCTTCACCGTCTGGTGACCCTGCTGCACCACCATTTCCCGGCTGAGTTTCCCCATGTCACGCACCGCTTCGAACAGCTTGCCCGTGACGCCAAACTTGGCGTAACTCTTAGCCTGGGCGTTTTTGTTGGGCAGCCAGATGGGCGTAATCACCTGCTGAATGACCGCCGGAGCATACTTCGTCGCCAGCGCTTGCTCGGGATACTGGGTGTCCATGATCAGGATTTCCCCGCGCATGCGTCCGCTTTGCAGCACCTCCTGGATGGCGTCTGCCGTACTCTTGAAGGACAGCGGTGCCCAGTACTCGGCCACCACGTTGAGCAGCAGGTTGCCGGGGCGGGCCTGGTGCATTTCGCGCTTCATGTAGAACAGCGTGTTCAGAAACGCCTCCATGACCTCGGGGTGTTTCTCGGCATAATTGTTTTTGAGCAGCTGCGTGCAATCGAAGGCGAGACGCCGGTAGGTCTGCGCATCGAACTGGTTGACCGGCGAATCCAGTACCCAGGCGTATTGCCCTACACGGCCCTCACCGGCCAGGCGACACCATTTCGATAGCCGGGTCCGCAAGCAGTTTTCGCCTTGTTCGGGGATGTTTCGCAGCAGCAATGACATGCTGCGATTGCGCACGTTGGTGTGCGCCATGACCGCCTCGATAGAGTCCTTGATCCTTGTCTGGTCAGCGTCGTTGCTCTTGTCAGGGCCACCGGCGCAGCACAGCACCAGGTCAAACAGCATTTGCCGCAACCCCGGACTGTCGTGAAACTGGAACGGGTTGACGCCGGTGAAGTGCCCCAACTGCACGGTGTAATACTCGGCCCCCAATGCACACAGCAGGTGTCTCAGCGACTCGTTGTAGTCGATGCTGAATATCAGCGGATCGAAGCGGCTGAGAAAGGTCAGCAGGGTGGCCTCAGCGGTGGTTTTACCGACCCCCGTCTGGCCCGTGAAGACCGCATGCCCTGGCAACATTTCACCGAGGTTGTTCTGACCGGGCGGGCTGTCATGCACGTTGAGCACATATAAGGCCTTGTTGACCGTCAGCACCGGCATCACGCCCGTTCCATCACCGATGGGGTTGCCCTTGACCTTGCCCGTGGGGGTGGAGTGCAGTGAAAAGCTGTCCGCCAGGTTCTCGGTCGATTTCATCATGGGGTACATGGCCTCGGTCACACCTGGGAACTGCGTGTACCAGGTATCGACGTTGCTCATGGTCGAACGCACAAAGGTCGCGTCACGCACCGTAAACACCGACGTCATTTTCGTGCCGTTCTCGATGGCCTGGTCCGGGGTCTTGCCGTAAACGATCAGGGAGGCGTGATAACGACCGAACGCCTTTTCACCCAGGGTGATGCCTTCGATGGCTTTTTCAAGCTCCTTGGTTTGATGGGAGTCGTTTTCGACCGAGCCCAGATCCGCCTTGTGCTTTTGGAATTTGTCCTTGGCCTTGTTGCGATCCTCGAACAGAAACGTTTGCACCAGGGTGAACTCGAATTGCTGCTCGTTGGCTTCATCCCACATGCCGGGGTAAGTCCCGCCACTGGGGTAGTCGCGCAGGTCAAAGGTGGTCGCGAAACGCTGACCGCCTCGGTTGGGCCGGTTCTCCACAAAATCGTAGTTTTCAAAGTTGGTGACGCTGTCAATGATCGCGTCGCCCAGACGGGTATCACTGACCAGCACGTCTTTTTCGTGCCCGTTGATCAGCAGGCTGTAGTAGCGCCCGATCTGCGAGAACAATGCGCCGTGTTCGTTCTCCTCCAGGCCCATGATCGCTGGGTCATATTCGGCCAGTAGGGTTCTGGTCAGTGACAACAGGTCGTTCATGCGCTGGATTCCGTCATCCAGCTCGCGGTACTTAAGAACCAGGGCAAGGCCGTAGCCCACCTGGTAGAAGGTGCCGTTGCGAAACGGTTCGGTATAAGCGTCTACGAAGTCCTGCAGGGCAGGCAGCGGCATCGTGTACTGCGTGTCCAGCTCGATGCCTGTCTTGGTGGTGTAGGTGTGCACCAACAGGTTTTTCCCTTCTTTCTTGCCCAACGCCAGAAAGTAGCGGTTGCGGGTCTCGCACAGGCGGATCAGTTCTGCATCACTGCGAGTCTCAGGGGAGACCCCCTTGAGCTGGATCAGGCTCACCAGGCGATTGCCTGACAGAGTTGTCATGAGCTCGTCTACCGGATAGCCCATCAGCGGCACTTTGTCCTCCGCTGGCATAACGCTTTTGTGAAAATCGTGCGCCATAGAATTTGCTCCATTGCGGATTAATGGGGGTCAGCAACAACGGTTTGCCGTACTTGAGGTTCAGCCGGAGACGCCGCAGTGCAAAGCGGACGCGGCGTAAATATTGAGGATCGATCAGGCCAACAACCCTCAAGGCGATGAGGGCAATCAGGAATGGGGAGGCAACGACCAGGCCCCACACCCAGGACAGCAGAAACGTCGCGGCAACACCGAAGACCAGGCCGCCCATCAGCAATCCCACCATCGGCATGATGGGGATGTTCCAGAACATCGCGGGCCGACTCATCGCGTTGTAGCTTGGGGAAACCTCTTTTTTGAGCACTTCGTTACCGGCCATAAGCACTCCTGGTCAACCCGGCACGCCGGTGCCGAACACCTGCCAGGCCGCCGTGCCCAAGGCCACCGAGCCACCGACAACCAGCAGCACACCCACCTGTTGCAAGTAGTCCATGAAGGTGTGCGAGCGGTCGCCTGTAGAACGGGCAATCAGCCATTGGGCACCTGACCAGATCAGGCAAGCCAGGCCCAGGGTTCCCGCCAGGGTGTAGAGGCCCAGACGGATATTGCTGCCCAACTGGTTCAACGTAGTCAGCCAGTCAGCGGAAGCGATTCCGGGCAGGCAGGCTACGGCCACCAGCAAAATGCACAGCTCGCCTTTGTTGGGCACAAGGGTACGTTTGATCATCATTGATCCTCTTGAGGGAGATTTGAGGGTTCGTCAGGGGGTGAAGCGGGAACAGCAGGTGAAGCGGATGGCGCAGAAGCAGCCGGCGGTGCCGGCGGCAGATAGCGCGGGTACTGGCGCAGCACGTCCCAGCTTTCATAGGTCGGATCAACGGTGGACGCCGGGGCCTGAGCGCGCTGGAGCTGGCTCGGATCAGCTGAACCACTTTCCAGAGCCGGGACGGTGACGCTGGTGCCGCCTGCGTTGGCCAACACCCGTTGCACATGGCTGCTACCGCCAAAAGCGGCCTCGGCCTTGAAGCCGCGTTTGGGGTTGCCGCTGTAGTAGCAGGAAATGGCCTTGTGCAGCGCTACCTGCCGGTTGGGCTCCTTGGCGCTGGTCACTGCATAGCACTGCTCAAGAACAGCGGCGGCCATGCGCAGGTTGGTGCAGGGTTCGAATACAGTTTCAGGGCGGCTGACATCGAAATGCTGCCGGTTGATTTGGCCCAGGCCGATGCTGAAGTTAGCGCCCTCCTCCACCAGCTGCTTCACCACCAATACAGCTTCATCCAGGCTTTGCGGTTGACGCGGCAACACTTTGCCGACCACGCCAATGGCATAGGGATTGAAGGAGGATTCTGTCTTGACGATGGGAGTAAGCGTGGCGGGATGTATCGAGGGAGCGCATTGCATAGCCAGGGCCAGAAAGGCACTGGTGGTGAGCATTGCAGGTTCCTTACGTTATGGGAGGTTTCCCGAATGGCCTTGTACAAGGCCATTTGGTGAAACCTCTCGATCTCCCAAAAATGAGATCGAGGGGTCTTAAATCGTATTTCCGGCCGCGACCCTGTCCGCCAGAAAACTTGTTTGGGGCTTTACGCTGCGCACCCTGGGCCAGTTGCCAACCCTCTGAGCCGTTAAGGCCGACCCATCGCTGCCTTGAAAGAGCTGGTTCCTACCAGCACTATTCTGCGCTATTCGCAGAATCAAGGCTGCATTATGCGCAGAACAATTTCTGCGTCGAGTGCAATTTAAGTAAGAAAAAGCCCGCTGTGCGGGCTTATGAGGGTTTGGAGATAGAAGAGCGCTGTTAGAGCAATTAGGAGTAGCCTGGAATCATAGGCCCGACATCCTCGCATCTACTACTCGTCCGATGAAGCGACAGTTACCGTCGATTTCGATGGTCCTGTATTTTTCATTAAGGGGTCGGAGATACCGGTATCCCGCGTCTTCTACATATTGCTTGAAGGTTTTATCACCAGAATCAAGCATTTCGACTACGTAAAATTTTCCGTTGATCACTTCGGCATCAGGCTTAACGAGAATCAAGGATCCTTCAGGAAAGCTTGGGTTTCCGGTGCAAGTCATCGAATGGCCGTTAACCATAAGCCAATAAGCTCCGTAACCAGCGTTTTCTGTGGACTGTATCATCCTATGACTTTCTCCGATTTTCCCAGGCGATTCGGTAACCTCTCCCGCTGCTACCCAGCTAATAAGAGGAAATTCACGAGGCTCGCGTATAGGCTGACGCACGCCGGATACGTTATTGGGGTCTGAGTACAGAACTGTTTCCATTTGCTGCTGTGCAGTAAGCTGGATACCTAGCGCCGCCATGATGAGCTTTAGCTTTTCGGGGGTAGTCCCCTGCAAGCCACGCTCGAAACGTGAAAGGTTTCCTGAGTCCGAGCCGATTTGATAGGCAAGCTCCTCTAGGGAAAGCTTTTTTGCCTTACGTGCGTTTCTTATGATTTGTCCTATATCCATAGGGCATGAATTTTCCAGCTACCATGCTTGGTGCGCAAAGTCGTATGCGCAAATTTTGCTTGAATTGATTATGCGCCAATCGCAGAATTCACTGTATTTTCCAATCAGGCAGCACTTATGACACCGCTAAAAAAAGCTCGAACAGCCCGAGGTTGGACCCTAACTGAAGTATCCAACCGTCTCGCTGACGTCGGGGCAGACAGGACAGACACGGGAAACCTTTCCCGAGTTGAAAGGGGTGAGCAACGCGCCTCCACAGCGTTGGCAGAAAATCTTTGCCGCATTTTTGATGGCGAAATTACCGAGCTGCACATCCTATACCCAGAGCGCTATAGGTCAGACTCTGCCAACTGATGCTTATAGGTAGACGAAAATTTTGGCGGCTCCGTAAGCCCCCACCTAAATAGACGTCCTTCCAGCTTCCTAATGACTTTATTTTCTGTATAATCGTAAATGCGATTAATCTCAAATACGCAAAATCGCATTTACGCAGAGGCCGATATGATAATAGGTGTTTTGAATCAGAAGGGCGGGGTAGGTAAAACGACGCTATCAGTCAATATCGCTGCTGCTCTTGCCAAAAGGGGGGCACGCGTCCTGCTAATTGACGCTGACCCTCAGGGAAGTTCTTTGGACTGGTCAGCAGCCCGCGAAGGTGAACCGCTTTTTTCTGTAGTGGGCCTGCCCCGTGCATCCATTCATAAAGAAATAAGCCAGGTTGGCCAAGGCTATGATCACATCATCATAGACGGCCCTCCGCGAGTTACTGACCTTGCCCGCAGTGCGATCATGGCCAGTGACCTCGTGTTGATCCCGTGCAGCCATCCCCATATGACATTTGGGCAGCTGATGAGGTTGTGAAGCTCGTACAGGAGGCCACAGTATATAAAGAAAGTCTCAAATACGCTTTTGTGGTAAATCGTAAAATCGCAAATACGGCTATAGGTCGCGATGTAGGTGAAGCCCTGGCTGCCTATCCGGTGACTTTGCTGTCAGCAACAATTACACAGCGTGTTATCTACGCCGAAGCAGCAGCGCAAGGAAAAGCCATTTTTGAAATTTCAGCAGAAGGGCCAGCAACGAATGAAATTGAAGCCTTGGTAGCTGAATTGATGGAGTTCGGAAAATGAGCGCTAAGAAAATCTTGATTGGAGCTAAGCCCACCGTCAACGCAGCTGCCGAAGAATGGGTGCAGAACCGTGAGGTCCAGGCCAGCGACAAAGAAGCCAACAAACGCCTGACTATCGACATACCAGAAAGCTTACATCGAGCTATCAAAATACAATGTGCTGAACGTGGTAACCGGATTGCAGATGAAGTGAGAGAACTTCTTTTACAGAAGTACGGAAAGCAGTAAATACGCTTATAAGTTTTTACTTATTCACGATTATGAGGGTAAACCATGATAAATCAGCGGCTCCCTAGCAAATTTTGGACGGTTGCTAACGCCAAAAATAGGGTATGCGGCGAATCTGGCAATGCAATAAAACCGTGATGCCCATAGAAAGCCACTGCCGCCTCGTCCTTGGCATCCACCATCAGGGCGAAGGCTGCAATCTCCGAACGGATAGCACGGTCGAGCGCATCGGCCAGCAGCGCACCGCCAAGACCTTGCGACTTGAAAGCCTGGTCGACAGCCAAGCGCCCCATACGAACGGCGGGCACGGTCGGATAGCGCGGTAACTTCTTGCCGATACTGGCCGGAAGATCGGCCAATAATAGGCTTGCTGCTGCCAATGTGTAGTAACCCGCGATGCGCTGCCCGTCTGCTAAAGCCACAAAGCAAGCGGCCACGCGGCGGCGAACGTCTTGGGTGACTTGCTCGCGTAGGTATCGATTTAATGGCTCCGAATCGCTGTTGAATGCCGCGCGATCATGCGTGGCATCGAGCAGCGCGAGCCTGAAGGGTGCAACGCTCATTCAGTGCGCAAGAGCTTGCTGCGATGAGCAAAAGCACGTTCCAAAGCACGGACTGGTTGCGCCGGTGATAGCAGTGCTTGTGCAAAGCAATCCTGATCGGCCAGCGATAGCCGGATAACTTCGGCCTGCTCAATGGCGCGTTGCGCCGCATCCTGCACAGCAGACACCACGAAATCAGTCATGGTACGCCCTTGAAGTTCGGCTGCACGCTTAAGCATCGAATGCAAATCGGTGCTAATTCTGGCTTCTAGACGGGCAGTGGATACGGCAGTGGGCATGATTTTATCCTCCTTGTGCAACTGTACGGCAATTTGCCGTACGAATCTAGATAGGCTTTTGGTGATTCCGGCTTATCTTGACCAGCTCGAACGTTTGTTTGCGTAATGTGCAACGGTCGATTATGCGCAGGGGGAACAAAAACAACCTGAACCATGCCCTTGGCGTTAGGTATGGCTCAAAAGAGTAGTTCTTTCTGGCACGGCTCATTAGGGTTGCCTTTAGGTCAACTGAGCCATAGCTGATAAGCTCGGCTTATTTGGGTATACCGAAATGAGCCATATGATGACGACTCTCAATGTTGCGCGGGTGTACCTGCGTGTCAGTACAGAATCTTGGGGCATTTGACAAAAGTGGAATTAAAGTACGTTAAAGCAGTCAGGCCATCTGCCGGAAACGTACCAAGTCCGTGAATGCCGCCACGTCCATCAACCACGCTTGCTGGGCAGGTGTATAGGTCTGATGCAGGCCACGAGGCAAGACGAGTTGCAGGCACTTGCTCGCCATTTCGTCGGTCTGGTGCGTGGAGATAGCTGTTTCCAAGGTCAGCAGGTGTTTGTTGTTGATCCTGTCAGCCTCAGCGAGCACCTGCCGCCAGCGATCCTTGCAGGTTGATTTCACGCCCAGCATAGTAAGCTTCAACGAGTCATACGCCGGGTTGTGGTATTCCGCCATGCCAGGGAACAGAAAATCCGGCTTCGCCTTGTTTTCTGTGACAGCGGTGCGTGCGTAGCGCAAACCGTTTTCCGCAAACAACAGTTCAAGATGGTTTTCCAGCGCAAGGCCGACCCGGCTCTTGCGACGATTTTGCACCGACAGAGAAAATGACAGGAAGCCATCCACGTCAACGCCTACATCCACTTCGCCTGCGAATCCTTTTGATAAACGGTCGGCGATAAGGTAGCGTTCAAGCGTGCGAAACAGGATTTCTTCGCGCTCCATCCAAGTCATTATCACGAGGTCTGGTTCGGCGCGTGCGTCAAGGTCTTTAAGGGTCGAACGTGCATAAGCCGAAAATTCGCGGGTGGTTGGAAACTTCCCTTTGAATTTTTCAAGCATGACATCAAGGTAAGTTTCGGCAGATGTCTCGACTACAACGCCGATGCTTTCCAGAATGAAGCGCGATGCAAATTCGATGCGATCCTGTTCCGTTTCCAATTCGGATTTAACAGAAAAACCGGGATGTGCAAGATCGGCAAAACCAAACAACCATTCAATCTGCCTGGCGATGCTCGACCCGCTTTCAGCAATGACAACCAGCAGACTGCCATCGCGGGGCTTCGCAATCACAAGCAGATCGCCAGCAGCAGCATTCAGCGAAACATTGGTCGTCTTGAAATATAGGCGATATTCCCAGCGCATTACACCACGTTCGTTTCGTGCCCGCTGCCGTGCGTCATACCATGTCAGCGTACTGTCTTCGACTATGGGTTCATCGTCTTGGTCGGTGAGATACATCAGCTTTGCCTGATATTGCACCTTGCCTTCCGGCTCGCCCAGAATCTCCCGCAAGCCCTCTACGCCGTTGAACTCATGCTGGTGCGATTTGATGACATCGGCTTCGACCGCGCTCAAACGCTTGGCTGCGACGCCCTCGAAATACTCGGACAGATACCCTCGTTTCATCCCCGCTCCTCGATAAATCGGGCACTGCCTTGAAGCCAGTCGGCAAGGCTTTGTGCGACTGCCTCAATGTTTTTACTCGCACCACGAATGGCGCATTCCCAGACGATGCCAACCCGCCACCCGCTCGCAAGCAGGGCTTCGCTCGCTTTGTGATCGTTTGTGCGGTTCCGTTCGATTTTATCTTGCCAGAAGTCCGGGCGCGTGCTGGGCCATTTAAACAACGGGCAGTCATGTCTATGCCAGAAGCATCCATGCACGAATATCACTGCATGGTAACGTGGCAGCACGATATCGGGCTTGCCCGGTAATCGCGGACATGGAGACGGAACCGGAAGCCCTTACGGTGCAGCAGACTTCGAATCAGAATTTCCGGTTTCGTGTTGCGCCCCCGTATGCTGGACATCAGCCTGCTACGGGTGGCACTGTCCACTACATCGACCATCAGGCAAACAACGGCAACGCAAGCGGAGTGCCGTCACGCTCATGCGCTATCAGCGCCTGAACGTGGGGAACCATGATGCGGGCCACTTCCTGCATGACCGGCATCACGACCAGACCCCGAGCTTTTCTGCGTGGTGTTGGACGCAGCCTGAAGCGCGTCCTGGATGAACGACAACATCACTGCACCGCCAAAGCGCTGCATGTAGTGGCGATTGATCCAGGCTTCGGTCCGCTGGCTCCCATGGGGCCTGCACCCAAGCTGTCAATCTTGGCCCGTACACCCGATTGGGTTTCGATTTCGGTCCAGGTGGTGAACACACTGGTTTCGCCTGGCCCAACCTCAACCGTCTGTTCACCGGTGAGCTTGTCACCCGCTGCCGCAATCACCGTGGAGCCATCGGCGGAATACAGCGGATCGGTCAGACGACAATCCACCAGCCCTGGGTGGGTGCTGATGATTTCGGTGTACAGCGCGCAGCGCGTGTAGGTGTTGTGGCTGACCAGGTACTTGCGGTTCGGTGCCAGGTACGCCTTGGCCGGGGCAAAGGTGGTACCGCCCAGGTTGCTCAGGCTGCTGCGTTTTCTGCTGGACGATTCACCACCCAAACCGCTGCTCGATCCGCCTTGCACGTCAGCCAGCAATGAAGGCGGCAGTGAGGGCTGATCGTTGGTCGGCTGTTGCGGCTGAGTGTCCGCAGCGCCGGTGCCCATCGCATCTTCCGAAGTGACGAACATTGCAGCCCCCAGTTTGCGTTGCCGGGGGGTCTCCACGACCGGTGTGTTCTGGCCGGGCGGTGGCGGCACACTGGCGGCATGTCCCTGATCGGTCGATCCGCGATTGGCGTCCCTTTTATCCTTTTCCTCCTTCGCCAATCGGTCTCTTTCAGCGCGGGCTCTCCTGTCCTCTTCGGCTTTGTCAGCGGCCAGTTTGGCTTCCCGTGCCTTTTTCATGCTGTCGTCGCTGACCTGATTGACGTCCAGGGTCGCGTCCTTCTTGACGTTGGTTTCATCAACCTCTGAGCCGGTAGTTTTCATCTGGGAAATGGTGAAGTACCAGAGTCCGCCAATCACCAGCAGCCCTACAAACACCAGCCCGGCCAGGCCCAGGTAAAGCGACTTCTTGTTTTGGGCATCGCCTGTGCGTTTGGCCCGCACGTCAAAGGCCCCTCGGGCCTGGGTGCTGGCAGGCTCGGAGGCCGTTGCCTGTTCCGGGGTCGCTGCTGGTTCGGGTGGCCCGATGCTGTCCGGCCCTGGGGTGTTCGCCGGGGCTTGGTCGTTGTCATTGTTCTGCATGCTTGAGCTCCCGAATCTCGCCGGTGGTGGTCCCGTTGAAGTTGTACCCCGTGTTCACCTGAACGGTAGGCCGGGCCTCTACAACCAAGCCGTTTAGGCGGAACCGAAACAGCCGGCTGACCCCATGCACCACGACCACGTTCTGTTCGTTGTGCGCGTCCGCCAGGGTTTCGGTGCCATCGGGCAATACCTGGTACAGCACCGGGCGAGGCCCGTTGCCGGTGAAGCGGAAGCAGGTAAGCATGCCGTTGTCCCAGCCCTCATACGGCGCTATGGACCGGCTCTCTGAACTGGAGCGCTTCTGATAGGGGCCGTTTTGCACCGGGCCGTCGCACGGGTTGCCGGGGTCACGGCGTACCGCGCCGGACTTTTTCGGCGGCTCGGGGTAGGTGAAGCGCAGCGCATAGGTCATGTCCGCAGCACGAGTCACCAGTTTCAGTTCCAGCAGGTAGGTGTGCCGGTTGGTGTTGATCACCAGGTTGGTATTGGGCTCCTGGTCGGTGATGGGTTTGATGGCCACCAGATTACCGGCCTTGTTCGGACCGATGGACCAGGCCTTGGGATCACCTGACACCATCAGGCCTGACGCCTCGTTGATGGTCTCGTTGGCCGGAAGCTGAACCAGCGAGGTACGACCTATCGAGGCCTGGATGCGGTACACGTTGTCCGGGCTGTAAACAGCGGTCTGCACGCGCCGGTCGAGTGATGAGCCGGTGCCCAGGCTCTCGGCAAGAGCCGGGACGACACACGTTAAGGCCAACAGCGCCGTCAGGCCTGAAACGGCTTTATTTACCATTGGACACCCCCACTTCCTGGGTCATCGTGTAGGCCTTGACCCCAAAACCTCGGGGGTTAAGCCACTGGTCACCGGCTTTTTTGGCAGGGTTCTTGTAGTCGTAGGTCACCGTCGCCACCCAGGTCACCGGGGCCAGCTGAGGGTCGGGGGTGCCGTTGCGGTCCAGCACGGTTTTGGTGATCCGCACCTGGGCGGTGCCTTCCGGTCTTTACGCTGGAGGAAGTTGATATTGTTGATATCCGTGCGGATTTGCCGGTTGGTCCCCAGCACTTCCAGATAGCCCTTGGAGGACAACTGGAAATTACGGTATTCGGTAAACGTTTCACCGTAGGACATCAGCTCCACCATGCCGAACTCTGCGTCGTGGCTTGAGAAGTTGTAGCTCTCGCGAAACCGTACATAAGTCGAGAGCCAGAACTCGTCATCGATCTGCTCCGGTGGCTTGCCCTTGTCGTCGGCCCACACCACGTCCGTGTAGCCGGAGTTGTTGTCTACCCGTACCAGGCCAAGTTGCACGGTCTTGAGCGGGGTCAGGCCCATCACGGCGGCGATGGACATAAAGGTCAGCACACCGAAGAAGCCCGCCAGGCGACGGGCGTTTTTGGTCTTGGCCTTCTCGTCGGCGGCGATGTTCTTCTCGAAATACCGCGCTGCGTGGATGAATGCCTGTTCGGCCAGGCTGATGTCTTGTGCGGTGGCCGCGTCGATGCTGGTACGGGCGGCCAGTTGCCGCTCCTGATCGATCACGTCCTGTTTGGATTTTCGAAACTTTTTCATAGATCACCTAAACGGGACAAACACGCGCTGCGCGGATCAGTTCGCGGAGCATTTGGAGTCGTTGGGCGGGACCTCGGCGGGCTTTGCCGGGGAGGCGCTTGCGGCAGTTGCCGGGCGCTTTTGACTGGTGGTCTTGAGCGGCTGGGCCTGGGGCACGGGGCTTGCCGCTGGCCGTACCTGGCCAGGCACGGGGCGCGTAGCCGGTATCACGGCGGCTGGTACAGGCGCAGGCTTGTGGGTAAAGGGCATGTCTTCCCACTGCCCTTCCGGTTCGGAAAGCTTGGGTGCAGAGCCACACCCTGACAGCAAGGCAGCCGAAAGCAGCCCGCTCAAAGCAAGTTTGACATTCATAGTGGAGTACCTGAGAGAAACGAGGGTGTTGCGAGTAGGGAGAGGATGTAGCCGGTAACGGTAAATCGGTGTGCTATTTGATGTTGTTGCGTCCCCTCCGCAGTCTGGAAATGCCGGCAGCGGCACCGCTGGTCATGCTTCTTGCTGCTCCAAATCCTGAAATTTTGCTGATCATTCCGCCTCCGGAGGGGCCACCGCCCATGATGGAGGCTGCTTGCTGAGGCAGTTCGATGACCAGCGCTGTGAACGTGCAAAAGACAATCAGGATGGTGATATTGCCCGCCAAAGTGGTGTTCAAGGAGCCATCTTTAATCATCACGGTGTTGATAAAACCAATTTCGATAGCCAGCACAACTGATATCAGGACCTGAGCCAACATAAAGCCTGCGATGGCTGCAACCCACCCCCAGAAATACTGCTTGGTCTGTTCAAACAGCAGAAAGGCGATGAACAGAGGCCCTACGGCCACGATAGCCGTTGTCAAAACCTTCAGTACAAAGAGCGTGGCGACGGCGGCCAGCAAGAACGGTATGCCTCCCAGTACATAAAACACCACCCCCTGAATCCCCAACCAAATATCAGAGAAACTGGCTCTGAATATATTGAAGTTCATGGCATTGATAAGCGCTTGCAGGTTTATGGTATACGTTGCAATCAAACTATCTATCTGATTGGTCTGCACGCCCTCCTGGCCGGACAAAATGCCCCCCATCCAGTTGGGTAAACCGGTAACGAAGGGCACAATCGTTTGTACGTACCATTGCACACTGAACGCACACGCAGTGATGGCAGCCATTTTCATAATTTCTTTGGCCACATCCTCGAAGGCAACGTTCATTCCTCGGTACAGCCATTGCATGTTTCGCAGCGTGAAGTGGATCAACCACATCGTCCCGAAGAGCGCTCCAAGCCCCAGCATCACCTTGGCCATCCCGGTGACCAAGGCGCTTTGCAGGGCGGCATCAACGAAATTGAACAACGTCTGGGCTATCTTTGTTACGTCCATGCCGCCTCCGTTATTTTGCTCGGGTGTAGGTAGTGTTATCGAAATAGATGACGTTGCCTTCCAGGCGCATGGTTGCAAGACCACTAGCCATACTTAGGACACTATCCGACTCTGCTTTGGCTTCAAATCGCTGCAGGTTAGTTTCCATTTTTCCATACCCCACAATATCAGCTGTAGTTTCGAGGTTTACGTGGAAAATTTCGCCATCCTTAGATATATCCATTACATAGGTTGGTTTGCCCATTCTTTTCATGTTTTCGCCAGTCCATCGCCCCACAAATCCATCCCCTTTGCTATCGAAGCAACCCGACAGCGCCAGTGCAAACAACACCAAGCAAGAAAAAGCCGTCATTCTTTTAAACATGGGTCATCTTCCCTTTTGAATTTATTGGTTAATCAATCGTAGCTGGGCCGCACGCTCGTTTTACCGTTCATGTAATCACGGAACGCCTGGGCCCGTTTTTCGTTTTCCATTTTCTCTTGTTGCTGCTGAAGCATCTGCATGTTGGCCAGCCGCATCTGCTGGTTTTGCAGCTCGATCAGCTCCTGCTGGTAGCGCAGCTGTAAGTCCTCCTTCTGCTGTGGGGTCGTCACCTCGTTCAACCGTGCCCGTAGCAAATCGGCATTCTTGACCCGTTCGGTGCTGGCGTTGTAATTGCGCTCCAGCGCATCGGCAACCGACATCATCTGGTCGAATTTCTGCTGCACGCTGGCATTATCCGAGGTTAAGCCGTAGCGGTCACGCAAACTGGCGATGTCCCGTGCCGTGCCGTAGACATCGGCCCAGTCGCCCATGGGCATGACCTTGTTCAAGGCGGGGTCGTTCAGGAACCCACCCAGCATGTCATTGCCGGTGATGATGCTCTTGTAGTGGTTGTACTGCTGCGCGGTCTCGCGGATGGCGTCCTTGGCCGTGGTCAGTGCATCCATCGCCTGCTTGGCCTGGGCCAACGCATTCGCCCTCAGCGTGAGCAGGGTAGACGGGTCCAGGACCGGAACGCCTGGCACTGCGGCGTGGGCAGCAGGCAGGGCGGCGGTCACTATGAGCGCGCTCAGCGCATAAGCCATCACGTGTTTGTTCATGATGAAACCTCCATTTCGTTGTGTTCCTGAAGGGCCTTCCAGGCTTTCTGGAAGGCCGGCATCCAGCGCTGTGCATCTCGCGTGTTCATGGACTGGCGCAGGTTGTCGGCGTAGTCGAACGCGGGCAGCCATACAGCGGGGTCGTCGGTGTTCAACCATTGGCGCACGGCCTCGGCCACCAGAAACGCATCGACCCATACCTTGGGATCGGTCGTGCCCAGGTGTTGCCGGATACGCTCGGCGACCGCCAGGTTCATTTTCGTGGCCGACAGCAACGGCAACCAGTATTTGAGGGGGCCGCCCAGCTCCATCTTCAGCTTCACCGTCTGGTGACCCTGCTGCACCACCATTTCCCGGCTGAGTTTCCCCATGTCACGCACCGCTTCGAACAGCTTGCCCGTGACGCCAAACTTGGCGTAACTCTTAGCCTGGGCGTTTTTGTTGGGCAGCCAGATGGGCGTAATCACCTGCTGAATGACCGCCGGAGCATACTTCGTCGCCAGCGCTTGCTCGGGATACTGGGTGTCCATGATCAGGATTTCCCCGCGCATGCGTCCGCTTTGCAGCACCTCCTGGATGGCGTCTGCCGTACTCTTGAAGGACAGCGGTGCCCAGTACTCGGCCACCACGTTGAGCAGCAGGTTGCCGGGGCGGGCCTGGTGCATTTCGCGCTTCATGTAGAACAGCGTGTTCAGAAACGCCTCCATGACCTCGGGGTGTTTCTCGGCATAATTGTTTTTGAGCAGCTGCGTGCAATCGAAGGCGAGACGCCGGTAGGTCTGCGCATCGAACTGGTTGACCGGCGAATCCAGTACCCAGGCGTATTGCCCTACACGGCCCTCACCGGCCAGGCGACACCATTTCGATAGCCGGGTCCGCAAGCAGTTTTCGCCTTGTTCGGGGATGTTTCGCAGCAGCAATGACATGCTGCGATTGCGCACGTTGGTGTGCGCCATGACCGCCTCGATAGAGTCCTTGATCCTTGTCTGGTCAGCGTCGTTGCTCTTGTCAGGGCCACCGGCGCAGCACAGCACCAGGTCAAACAGCATTTGCCGCAACCCCGGACTGTCGTGAAACTGGAACGGGTTGACGCCGGTGAAGTGCCCCAACTGCACGGTGTAATACTCGGCCCCCAATGCACACAGCAGGTGTCTCAGCGACTCGTTGTAGTCGATGCTGAATATCAGCGGATCGAAGCGGCTGAGAAAGGTCAGCAGGGTGGCCTCAGCGGTGGTTTTACCGACCCCCGTCTGGCCCGTGAAGACCGCATGCCCTGGCAACATTTCACCGAGGTTGTTCTGACCGGGCGGGCTGTCATGCACGTTGAGCACATATAAGGCCTTGTTGACCGTCAGCACCGGCATCACGCCCGTTCCATCACCGATGGGGTTGCCCTTGACCTTGCCCGTGGGGGTGGAGTGCAGTGAAAAGCTGTCCGCCAGGTTCTCGGTCGATTTCATCATGGGGTACATGGCCTCGGTCACACCTGGGAACTGCGTGTACCAGGTATCGACGTTGCTCATGGTCGAACGCACAAAGGTCGCGTCACGCACCGTAAACACCGACGTCATTTTCGTGCCGTTCTCGATGGCCTGGTCCGGGGTCTTGCCGTAAACGATCAGGGAGGCGTGATAACGACCGAACGCCTTTTCACCCAGGGTGATGCCTTCGATGGCTTTTTCAAGCTCCTTGGTTTGATGGGAGTCGTTTTCGACCGAGCCCAGATCCGCCTTGTGCTTTTGGAATTTGTCCTTGGCCTTGTTGCGATCCTCGAACAGAAACGTTTGCACCAGGGTGAACTCGAATTGCTGCTCGTTGGCTTCATCCCACATGCCGGGGTAAGTCCCGCCACTGGGGTAGTCGCGCAGGTCAAAGGTGGTCGCGAAACGCTGACCGCCTCGGTTGGGCCGGTTCTCCACAAAATCGTAGTTTTCAAAGTTGGTGACGCTGTCAATGATCGCGTCGCCCAGACGGGTATCACTGACCAGCACGTCTTTTTCGTGCCCGTTGATCAGCAGGCTGTAGTAGCGCCCGATCTGCGAGAACAATGCGCCGTGTTCGTTCTCCTCCAGGCCCATGATCGCTGGGTCATATTCGGCCAGTAGGGTTCTGGTCAGTGACAACAGGTCGTTCATGCGCTGGATTCCGTCATCCAGCTCGCGGTACTTAAGAACCAGGGCAAGGCCGTAGCCCACCTGGTAGAAGGTGCCGTTGCGAAACGGTTCGGTATAAGCGTCTACGAAGTCCTGCAGGGCAGGCAGCGGCATCGTGTACTGCGTGTCCAGCTCGATGCCTGTCTTGGTGGTGTAGGTGTGCACCAACAGGTTTTTCCCTTCTTTCTTGCCCAACGCCAGAAAGTAGCGGTTGCGGGTCTCGCACAGGCGGATCAGTTCTGCATCACTGCGAGTCTCAGGGGAGACCCCCTTGAGCTGGATCAGGCTCACCAGGCGATTGCCTGACAGAGTTGTCATGAGCTCGTCTACCGGATAGCCCATCAGCGGCACTTTGTCCTCCGCTGGCATAACGCTTTTGTGAAAATCGTGCGCCATAGAATTTGCTCCATTGCGGATTAATGGGGGTCAGCAACAACGGTTTGCCGTACTTGAGGTTCAGCCGGAGACGCCGCAGTGCAAAGCGGACGCGGCGTAAATATTGAGGATCGATCAGGCCAACAACCCTCAAGGCGATGAGGGCAATCAGGAATGGGGAGGCAACGACCAGGCCCCACACCCAGGACAGCAGAAACGTCGCGGCAACACCGAAGACCAGGCCGCCCATCAGCAATCCCACCATCGGCATGATGGGGATGTTCCAGAACATCGCGGGCCGACTCATCGCGTTGTAGCTTGGGGAAACCTCTTTTTTGAGCACTTCGTTACCGGCCATAAGCACTCCTGGTCAACCCGGCACGCCGGTGCCGAACACCTGCCAGGCCGCCGTGCCCAAGGCCACCGAGCCACCGACAACCAGCAGCACACCCACCTGTTGCAAGTAGTCCATGAAGGTGTGCGAGCGGTCGCCTGTAGAACGGGCAATCAGCCATTGGGCACCTGACCAGATCAGGCAAGCCAGGCCCAGGGTTCCCGCCAGGGTGTAGAGGCCCAGACGGATATTGCTGCCCAACTGGTTCAACGTAGTCAGCCAGTCAGCGGAAGCGATTCCGGGCAGGCAGGCTACGGCCACCAGCAAAATGCACAGCTCGCCTTTGTTGGGCACAAGGGTACGTTTGATCATCATTGATCCTCTTGAGGGAGATTTGAGGGTTCGTCAGGGGGTGAAGCGGGAACAGCAGGTGAAGCGGATGGCGCAGAAGCAGCCGGCGGTGCCGGCGGCAGATAGCGCGGGTACTGGCGCAGCACGTCCCAGCTTTCATAGGTCGGATCAACGGTGGACGCCGGGGCCTGAGCGCGCTGGAGCTGGCTCGGATCAGCTGAACCACTTTCCAGAGCCGGGACGGTGACGCTGGTGCCGCCTGCGTTGGCCAACACCCGTTGCACATGGCTGCTACCGCCAAAAGCGGCCTCGGCCTTGAAGCCGCGTTTGGGGTTGCCGCTGTAGTAGCAGGAAATGGCCTTGTGCAGCGCTACCTGCCGGTTGGGCTCCTTGGCGCTGGTCACTGCATAGCACTGCTCAAGAACAGCGGCGGCCATGCGCAGGTTGGTGCAGGGTTCGAATACAGTTTCAGGGCGGCTGACATCGAAATGCTGCCGGTTGATTTGGCCCAGGCCGATGCTGAAGTTAGCGCCCTCCTCCACCAGCTGCTTCACCACCAATACAGCTTCATCCAGGCTTTGCGGTTGACGCGGCAACACTTTGCCGACCACGCCAATGGCATAGGGATTGAAGGAGGATTCTGTCTTGACGATGGGAGTAAGCGTGGCGGGATGTATCGAGGGAGCGCATTGCATAGCCAGGGCCAGAAAGGCACTGGTGGTGAGCATTGCAGGTTCCTTACGTTATGGGAGGTTTCCCGAATGGCCTTGTACAAGGCCATTTGGTGAAACCTCTCGATCTCCCAAAAATGAGATCGAGGGGTCTTAAATCGTATTTCCGGCCGCGACCCTGTCCGCCAGAAAACTTGTTTGGGGCTTTACGCTGCGCACCCTGGGCCAGTTGCCAACCCTCTGAGCCGTTAAGGCCGACCCATCGCTGCCTTGAAAGAGCTGGTTCCTACCAGCACTATTCTGCGCTATTCGCAGAATCAAGGCTGCATTATGCGCAGAACAATTTCTGCGTCGAGTGCAATTTAAGTAAGAAAAAGCCCGCTGTGCGGGCTTATGAGGGTTTGGAGATAGAAGAGCGCTGTTAGAGCAATTAGGAGTAGCCTGGAATCATAGGCCCGACATCCTCGCATCTACTACTCGTCCGATGAAGCGACAGTTACCGTCGATTTCGATGGTCCTGTATTTTTCATTAAGGGGTCGGAGATACCGGTATCCCGCGTCTTCTACATATTGCTTGAAGGTTTTATCACCAGAATCAAGCATTTCGACTACGTAAAATTTTCCGTTGATCACTTCGGCATCAGGCTTAACGAGAATCAAGGATCCTTCAGGAAAGCTTGGGTTTCCGGTGCAAGTCATCGAATGGCCGTTAACCATAAGCCAATAAGCTCCGTAACCAGCGTTTTCTGTGGACTGTATCATCCTATGACTTTCTCCGATTTTCCCAGGCGATTCGGTAACCTCTCCCGCTGCTACCCAGCTAATAAGAGGAAATTCACGAGGCTCGCGTATAGGCTGACGCACGCCGGATACGTTATTGGGGTCTGAGTACAGAACTGTTTCCATTTGCTGCTGTGCAGTAAGCTGGATACCTAGCGCCGCCATGATGAGCTTTAGCTTTTCGGGGGTAGTCCCCTGCAAGCCACGCTCGAAACGTGAAAGGTTTCCTGAGTCCGAGCCGATTTGATAGGCAAGCTCCTCTAGGGAAAGCTTTTTTGCCTTACGTGCGTTTCTTATGATTTGTCCTATATCCATAGGGCATGAATTTTCCAGCTACCATGCTTGGTGCGCAAAGTCGTATGCGCAAATTTTGCTTGAATTGATTATGCGCCAATCGCAGAATTCACTGTATTTTCCAATCAGGCAGCACTTATGACACCGCTAAAAAAAGCTCGAACAGCCCGAGGTTGGACCCTAACTGAAGTATCCAACCGTCTCGCTGACGTCGGGGCAGACAGGACAGACACGGGAAACCTTTCCCGAGTTGAAAGGGGTGAGCAACGCGCCTCCACAGCGTTGGCAGAAAATCTTTGCCGCATTTTTGATGGCGAAATTACCGAGCTGCACATCCTATACCCAGAGCGCTATAGGTCAGACTCTGCCAACTGATGCTTATAGGTAGACGAAAATTTTGGCGGCTCCGTAAGCCCCCACCTAAATAGACGTCCTTCCAGCTTCCTAATGACTTTATTTTCTGTATAATCGTAAATGCGATTAATCTCAAATACGCAAAATCGCATTTACGCAGAGGCCGATATGATAATAGGTGTTTTGAATCAGAAGGGCGGGGTAGGTAAAACGACGCTATCAGTCAATATCGCTGCTGCTCTTGCCAAAAGGGGGGCACGCGTCCTGCTAATTGACGCTGACCCTCAGGGAAGTTCTTTGGACTGGTCAGCAGCCCGCGAAGGTGAACCGCTTTTTTCTGTAGTGGGCCTGCCCCGTGCATCCATTCATAAAGAAATAAGCCAGGTTGGCCAAGGCTATGATCACATCATCATAGACGGCCCTCCGCGAGTTACTGACCTTGCCCGCAGTGCGATCATGGCCAGTGACCTCGTGTTGATCCCGTGCAGCCATCCCCATATGACATTTGGGCAGCTGATGAGGTTGTGAAGCTCGTACAGGAGGCCACAGTATATAAAGAAAGTCTCAAATACGCTTTTGTGGTAAATCGTAAAATCGCAAATACGGCTATAGGTCGCGATGTAGGTGAAGCCCTGGCTGCCTATCCGGTGACTTTGCTGTCAGCAACAATTACACAGCGTGTTATCTACGCCGAAGCAGCAGCGCAAGGAAAAGCCATTTTTGAAATTTCAGCAGAAGGGCCAGCAACGAATGAAATTGAAGCCTTGGTAGCTGAATTGATGGAGTTCGGAAAATGAGCGCTAAGAAAATCTTGATTGGAGCTAAGCCCACCGTCAACGCAGCTGCCGAAGAATGGGTGCAGAACCGTGAGGTCCAGGCCAGCGACAAAGAAGCCAACAAACGCCTGACTATCGACATACCAGAAAGCTTACATCGAGCTATCAAAATACAATGTGCTGAACGTGGTAACCGGATTGCAGATGAAGTGAGAGAACTTCTTTTACAGAAGTACGGAAAGCAGTAAATACGCTTATAAGTTTTTACTTATTCACGATTATGAGGGTAAACCATGATAAATCAGCGGCTCCCTAGCAAATTTTGGACGGTTGCTAACGCCAAAAATAGGGTATGCGGCGAATCTGGCAATGCAATAAAACCGTGATGCCCATAGAAAGCCACTGCCGCCTCGTCCTTGGCATCCACCATCAGGGCGAAGGCTGCAATCTCCGAACGGATAGCACGGTCGAGCGCATCGGCCAGCAGCGCACCGCCAAGACCTTGCGACTTGAAAGCCTGGTCGACAGCCAAGCGCCCCATACGAACGGCGGGCACGGTCGGATAGCGCGGTAACTTCTTGCCGATACTGGCCGGAAGATCGGCCAATAATAGGCTTGCTGCTGCCAATGTGTAGTAACCCGCGATGCGCTGCCCGTCTGCTAAAGCCACAAAGCAAGCGGCCACGCGGCGGCGAACGTCTTGGGTGACTTGCTCGCGTAGGTATCGATTTAATGGCTCCGAATCGCTGTTGAATGCCGCGCGATCATGCGTGGCATCGAGCAGCGCGAGCCTGAAGGGTGCAACGCTCATTCAGTGCGCAAGAGCTTGCTGCGATGAGCAAAAGCACGTTCCAAAGCACGGACTGGTTGCGCCGGTGATAGCAGTGCTTGTGCAAAGCAATCCTGATCGGCCAGCGATAGCCGGATAACTTCGGCCTGCTCAATGGCGCGTTGCGCCGCATCCTGCACAGCAGACACCACGAAATCAGTCATGGTACGCCCTTGAAGTTCGGCTGCACGCTTAAGCATCGAATGCAAATCGGTGCTAATTCTGGCTTCTAGACGGGCAGTGGATACGGCAGTGGGCATGATTTTATCCTCCTTGTGCAACTGTACGGCAATTTGCCGTACGAATCTAGATAGGCTTTTGGTGATTCCGGCTTATCTTGACCAGCTCGAACGTTTGTTTGCGTAATGTGCAACGGTCGATTATGCGCAGGGGGAACAAAAACAACCTGAACCATGCCCTTGGCGTTAGGTATGGCTCAAAAGAGTAGTTCTTTCTGGCACGGCTCATTAGGGTTGCCTTTAGGTCAACTGAGCCATAGCTGATAAGCTCGGCTTATTTGGGTATACCGAAATGAGCCATATGATGACGACTCTCAATGTTGCGCGGGTGTACCTGCGTGTCAGTACAGAATCTTGGGGCATTTGACAAAAGTGGAATTAAAGTACGTTAAAGCAGTCAGGCCATCTGCCGGAAACGTACCAAGTCCGTGAATGCCGCCACGTCCATCAACCACGCTTGCTGGGCAGGTGTATAGGTCTGATGCAGGCCACGAGGCAAGACGAGTTGCAGGCACTTGCTCGCCATTTCGTCGGTCTGGTGCGTGGAGATAGCTGTTTCCAAGGTCAGCAGGTGTTTGTTGTTGATCCTGTCAGCCTCAGCGAGCACCTGCCGCCAGCGATCCTTGCAGGTTGATTTCACGCCCAGCATAGTAAGCTTCAACGAGTCATACGCCGGGTTGTGGTATTCCGCCATGCCAGGGAACAGAAAATCCGGCTTCGCCTTGTTTTCTGTGACAGCGGTGCGTGCGTAGCGCAAACCGTTTTCCGCAAACAACAGTTCAAGATGGTTTTCCAGCGCAAGGCCGACCCGGCTCTTGCGACGATTTTGCACCGACAGAGAAAATGACAGGAAGCCATCCACGTCAACGCCTACATCCACTTCGCCTGCGAATCCTTTTGATAAACGGTCGGCGATAAGGTAGCGTTCAAGCGTGCGAAACAGGATTTCTTCGCGCTCCATCCAAGTCATTATCACGAGGTCTGGTTCGGCGCGTGCGTCAAGGTCTTTAAGGGTCGAACGTGCATAAGCCGAAAATTCGCGGGTGGTTGGAAACTTCCCTTTGAATTTTTCAAGCATGACATCAAGGTAAGTTTCGGCAGATGTCTCGACTACAACGCCGATGCTTTCCAGAATGAAGCGCGATGCAAATTCGATGCGATCCTGTTCCGTTTCCAATTCGGATTTAACAGAAAAACCGGGATGTGCAAGATCGGCAAAACCAAACAACCATTCAATCTGCCTGGCGATGCTCGACCCGCTTTCAGCAATGACAACCAGCAGACTGCCATCGCGGGGCTTCGCAATCACAAGCAGATCGCCAGCAGCAGCATTCAGCGAAACATTGGTCGTCTTGAAATATAGGCGATATTCCCAGCGCATTACACCACGTTCGTTTCGTGCCCGCTGCCGTGCGTCATACCATGTCAGCGTACTGTCTTCGACTATGGGTTCATCGTCTTGGTCGGTGAGATACATCAGCTTTGCCTGATATTGCACCTTGCCTTCCGGCTCGCCCAGAATCTCCCGCAAGCCCTCTACGCCGTTGAACTCATGCTGGTGCGATTTGATGACATCGGCTTCGACCGCGCTCAAACGCTTGGCTGCGACGCCCTCGAAATACTCGGACAGATACCCTCGTTTCATCCCCGCTCCTCGATAAATCGGGCACTGCCTTGAAGCCAGTCGGCAAGGCTTTGTGCGACTGCCTCAATGTTTTTACTCGCACCACGAATGGCGCATTCCCAGACGATGCCAACCCGCCACCCGCTCGCAAGCAGGGCTTCGCTCGCTTTGTGATCGTTTGTGCGGTTCCGTTCGATTTTATCTTGCCAGAAGTCCGGGCGCGTGCTGGGCCATTTAAACAACGGGCAGTCATGTCTATGCCAGAAGCATCCATGCACGAATATCACTGCATGGTAACGTGGCAGCACGATATCGGGCTTGCCCGGTAATCGCGGACATGGAGACGGAACCGGAAGCCCTTACGGTGCAGCAGACTTCGAATCAGAATTTCCGGTTTCGTGTTGCGCCCCCGTATGCTGGACATCAGCCTGCTACGGGTGGCACTGTCCACTACATCGACCATCAGGCAAACAACGGCAACGCAAGCGGAGTGCCGTCACGCTCATGCGCTATCAGCGCCTGAACGTGGGGAACCATGATGCGGGCCACTTCCTGCATGACCGGCATCACGACACTATTGCCGAACTGGCGATACGCTTGCGTATCGCTTACCGGGATTCTGAACGTATCGGGAAACCCCATCAGACGTGCGCACTCACGTGGCGTAAGGCGGCGCGGGCGTTTCTTGCCTTGATTGACCAGAATTTCCGAGCCATCCTTGTGATACCGCGCAGACAGGGTGCGCGTCACACTATCTGGAAACGCCATGCCAAAACCGAAGCCGTTACCGGCTGCGCGGTGTTTTTCGGCGTAAGCTTGGAGGTAGGCCCACAGGTTAGGCGTCAGTGTGTATTTTGGTTGAACAACACGTTTTTTGTGATCGAAAAATCTGTCTTCGTCCCATGGCAAAACGCGTTCTGTTCCATCGGTCTTGTGCAGGATCGACGCCAGACGGGGCCCGTCTGTTGGCAGGCGCAAGTCGTCCCATGAAAACCCTGTTTTCTCGCGAAAGCCGACGATGATAATCCGCTCGCGGTGCTGCGGCGTGAAATGCTGGCCGTCGATTACCTTGTAATGCACATCGTAACCAAGCTCTTCTCGTAGCGTTTGCAGGATTACCTCGAATGTGTTGCCCTTGTCGTGCGAAAGCAGGTTTTTCACGTTCTCCAGCAGGAACGCCGCAGGCCGTTTGGTAGCGATCATGCGGGCAACGTCGAAAAACAGCGTTCCCTGGGTGGTGCATTCAAAACCGTGTGGCCGTCCGAGCGAATTCTTCTTGCTCACCCCAGCGATACTAAACGGCTGGCATGGAAAACCGCCCAGCAGTACATCATGATTGGGCACGTCTTCAGCAGGAAATGGCACGATATCGCCGACGAACTGGTGGCGGTCGCCATAATTTTCGATGTAGGTTTTTTTCGAGAAGTCGTTCCACTCGCTTGTGAACACGCATTCACCGCCATGCGCCTCGAAGCCCATGCGAATACCACCGATGCCCGCGAACAGATCAACGAAGCGAAAGCGATGATCGCCAGTCACAGTACCAGTTGTCAGCGTTTGCAGCATGTCGCGCAACGCCGGTTCAAGCATGGTCGGACACGGAGTCTCCCCCTTTTCCCAGCGTCCTATGGTTTTGGCATTCTTTCCGACGCGCTCGGCGATTTCGCGTTGGGTAAAACGGCTTCGTGCCTGCTTAAGCAGTTCAAGCGGCTGGGCATGTGTCATTTTTTCCTCTCTGGGTATATTTGCGGACATTATGACCTATATCATTCCCTTTACATAGGATTTTCTGAAAGGGGTTGTAAGCCGGAATCCCAGAAATTTCCTTCATGGTTGGGAAGCCAGTACGGGTGCGGATTAACGCCAAACAGTTGTTTTCCGGCAGCGACACCGCCAAGCCGAAAACTGTTTGATTGAGCGGCCAAAACATGTACGGAAAACCGTGTCGGATAGCAAAAGCAGCCGGAAACCGCTCTGGTGACGTTTTCCGACGGAATTTTCCGGGGTTCCGGCTTACACCCCCAACCTGGCTGGAAACAGAGCTAACTGTATGGACGTACAGTTAACGGCGTGCCGCCATCACCCGTCAACTCAAGCCGACCAACTGCGCAAAACGCATGCCTTCATTGAAGGCAAACAGCGGTTAGATAGGTTCTGATATTTATGCGAAGCCAGCGCGCACACGCGCCCGGTTGAGGACTGGGGCGACTTGTCGCCCTGGGCCTCAGAATCCGGGTCAAGCGCCCGTAGGGTGGCCGTAGGCCAGGGCAGGGCAGCTTCATCGCCCTGGGCCGCTTAGACGGCTGATCCACTTTGTCACAGGCACAGACCATACGCGCCGTGCCGAAGGCACGACTTGCGCGTGCATTACCGCTTTATGAGGTGGTTTTCCACCGCGTAAATCCCTGTTTTTCCTGAAAGGGGAAACTGAAGGGGGGATAAAATTCCATTTATTTCAAACACTCCAGTGCGCCACCTCCGGAGTGGCCAAAAATAGCCGTTGGCACAGCCAAAAAAGGGGTCGATAGAGAAAACGGACAAAATCGTACGTTAAGCATTCGACCTGTCAGGTTAAGAGCATAGAGATAGACGCCTCGGCGTCTGACGCGGTGCCAGTGAGCAGCCTGACGCCGGGCTGAGGTGTACTTCAAACGGACAAGCCTAAAAACCATAAGTCTCTGAAAAGTATTGTGATCTTGCTAAAAATCTAACCGCAAACGATGGCATAACGTACGATTTTGTCCGAATTCTGCTGGCTCCCCTTAAACACAGAACATGAGGATGGTTCATGCATAGGAATTTCAAAATGCCTATGCATCAGGCTGACGCTATGACGGAGGCGTCATGCCTTCATAGCGATGCGTAGTAAGACGCTGAGGCGTTACATATGCAGTGAAAATCCCTATCAGAAAGCGTTAATGCAGGTTATTTCACCGCGAAGCCTAGGTGCGGACGCACCTTCCCCCTGTCAGGGCTTCACGTACCTCATCTGCGCGATCGCCTGAGCGTTGAGGACCAGTCCCTGCACCGTCAGCCCGCTGATTGCCGCCGTGTATACCATCCGCGCGCCACACAGCACGCAACGGAACGGATCGACGTTTAGAAAGGCTTTGGCCATCTGCACAAAATACAGCTTCGGTGTCGGTCTGGCGTCGCCATCTTCAATGCTTCATACACCTTCGGCAGGTATTTCCCACACACCCGATTGGCCAGAAAACCAAAATACCGGATCATCCGGAAATGCTTTTCCGGGATGTGCTGCACCACCCGGCGCAGCATGTCGGCCTGGCTCAGCGTTTCCTGCTGATAGGTCTGCGTGCGGTGATCCAGGTAGGTAAAGCTCAACGTGGCTCCGGAGGTGTAATGCGCCAGACGACTGCCCGAGATGGGCGGTTTTTTCAGGTAGCGGCCCAGGTAATTGACGGTCTTTCGCCCGTTTTCCGTCTTCTTCGACAAGTGGATGTGCCAGTGCTGGCCGCCAGCGGTCAGTATCAGACGGTGCCAGTCGCTTTCACAGAGGATGTGGGCCAGCGGCGGCGGCATCGTCAATTGCGAAAGCGGCTGTCCCAGCAGGTAATCGCGCACCAGCCACATCCAGCGCCGCCGCAGGGCCTCTTTGTGGAACGACAGATTTTTCCAGACGCCCTGCTCATCCAGGCCGCCCGCGGTCACCGACAGGTGGACGTGGGGATGCCAGTTGAGCCGCCGGCCATAGGTGTGCAGCCCCCCGAAAATCCCGACGCGCAAACCGCGCCGCCTGGCGGTGTAGATCAGGTTATCGGCCGCCAGACGAAACAGCGCATCGAGCAGCCAGCGGTTGTAGAAGAACAGGGACCACAGCGTGTCGGGCAGCGTGAACACCAGATGCTGCCAGGGGCAGTCGGGCAGACGGTTGTTTTGCACGGCGATCCACTGGTCGGTGGCCTTTTTGCCGCAGGAAGGACAGGCCCGGCAATGGCAGGTGTTGCACAGGTATTTGACGTGTGGGCAATGCTCATTGGCGCAGGTGTAGTGTTTGACGCCCAGTATCGAGGTGCCGCAGGCGAGCATTTTGCTGATCGACTCCACTTCGATTTGGCGCAGACCGCCGGCCTCCAGCAAATCTGCCCAGCAGCCGTTGGCCGTGAAGAGGTTTTTGAGCGGTCGAGGTTTGTAAGCAGGCGGTGCAGAGGCCACGTCAGCAGGGCGGCTCCTCATCGTGGTGAATGACGGCGGTGATGGCGAATCCGCCTGGCCCTTCTCTCATCGAAACGCTTACGCAAGAAGCGTCGGGAAACATGTCGTTCAGATACGTTGTCTGGCAGCAACTACAAAGATCGACATTACCGAAAGGATTGATATCGAAGAAAAAGTCGGTATCGGGAACGAAGGTGGTATGCCCGGCGCGTTGGAGACGGGTCTGCTTTGCCTTGGCTTTTGCCCGGCTCGCCCGTTTACGTTTTTTGGTCTCTGACGCCATGTGTAAGCCTGTGCTGAGGAGGGATCGACTCGATTTCGGCTATGATAACCGATTTCAAAATCCCACAATTTGCAGCCGCAGGCTGCCCAGTTCATGCATTTTGGTGTTCGGTTTACGCCCAGCGTATCGACCGGCGCACTTGGCCAAGTCTATGCCTTGGCGCTGTCGCTCTCGCCGGTCCTCGAAGTCGTCACGCGCTATTTGGGGTCGGTTCCGGCTGGGGGCGAAATGACACCCTAAGCTTTTCGCCGTTGGGCCAGAGATATTCGCCAGTCAGAATACGTGCGCCCAGCCCACCGGTAAAGATATGCGCCAGGAGCTCGGGCGGCACATCAAGCTCTTCATTTCACTGCTCTGGGGCTCTCCGGAATTCCCGTCTGACGAGCTGACGTTCACCCTGCACACACCTGAATGCTAGATCGCCCGATATCTGGGTATCAGCAAAAACACCGTCACTGACATCGTGCGCAGGCATCGCGAAACGGCTTAAGGTGTCATTTCGCCCCCAGCCGGAACCGACCCCATGCAGGTTATTCATTTACAGGAGTCTGTGTCAGGCTGCACAACCGGGACAGGTTGTTGCATAAAATACTGGCCTGATGATCCAGAATAAATGGCTGATTAGTTTCACCATGCCCGAATTCCGGGTAATAATAAACCGGATAGTTAACGCGCCCGGCGAACTGTTTTATCACATACCGGTAAAGCGTTTTTTCTTCGTCGCTGGCATTCAGGCCGTAAAACTGACCAAAAATAACACCGCGTGGGTGAAATTTCCGGCTGTACTCTATCTGATGCAAGGTGCGGTCAAGCTGTTCAGGAGTTCCCCCCGTATCTTCCAGCATCATAATTTTATCTGAATAGCTGCCCTCATAGACAGTGGAAAACAGAGACTGAACCAGGGTCAGGTTCCCGCCATCCAGTTTACCACTCACTGTTTTTGCTGCCTGACGGTTCATCGGCTCGATGCCGGTGTAATTAACCCCGTGAGACAGGGCCTCAAAGACTTCATTCAGACTGTTGTTCATACTGAGTTTTTTACTGTTATCAATCTCATGCATTTCTTTATTATAAGACGCCACCACGCCATGCACGCCTGGCCAGTTCAGCTCATGACTGACAAAGCTGTGAATGGCCGTTACGTCACTGAAGCCGATGAGGATTTTCGGCGTTGAGGCTGAAATACGCTGTCGGCTTGCATGCAGGGCAGGGTAAAGGTTGAGCGCCCCCGAGCCGCCCCTGACAAACCAGAGGTAGTGCACGTTGCGATTACTGAGAGCATTAATGAGGGTCCGGGCCCGCTTTTCATCCGTATTGACGTAACCCAGCCTGGTAGGCTTCTGGTCGAGATATCGTTTGTCAACCGCGTAGCACTGGCGGGAAAACGCCGTCTCAATCTCCGGGATGATGTTCTCGTCATATTGCGACGAGCTTGCAATCAGGAATACCGTCCCTTTTTGACCGGAACAGACTTTTCGTTCAGGCACCCCAGCCGGGGGAGCTGTTTTCTTCACAATGGTCGGTGGTAAGGTGGTCGCAAACCCGGACAGGAAAAGCACAAGAACGAGGAGCGCGGTTTCTTTAAATGCCGTGCTTTTTATCTGAATCATATTCATCTTCCTTAACAATATGTTCGCCGCTGTTTTTGTTACGCTGGCATCTGCTGCGCGGCGGACGGTCACTACTTTTTTAGATTTGAAAAAGACTCTCCGACGGACCGCAGGTCTTTTATTTACACGGCTGTAAAGCGGCAGCGGTGGCAGGTTTACTGAAAAAACAGCTGACGTTTACCAGCTTCCGGCACAGCCCCGGTACTCAGGGGTTCTGTGCCGGAACCCGGATCAGGAGTCTACCCGTTAATCAGGCTGTATCCCGTGAATTCGAATGTCTCACCATACCTGACGGATATAATGAGGGCCCCGTTACCGACCGTTGTGGTATCGACATATTCATTGCTAATCAGTGCGTTCGCATCCCCTCCGGTAGTGGCATTTCCTCTCGCGTTTTTCACCTTCAGCCTCAGTCCGATCCCCTGAGTTCCCGCGTCAGTGTGAATGATAAGCTCCCCTCCTGCCACATCGCTGGCAACAAGCCTGAGCACATTGCCATCAAAGCCGGCGGATGCAAAAGGAAACGCCGTACTTGCCTCAAGGGCGTAGTCGCTGAGGCTTTTGCCCGACGCAAAGTCATAATCAACGGGTGTAAAGGAAGGTCTGAAGTAGCCGGATGTTTTCCGGCTACCGAGTCCTCAGCACTTTTCAAAAAACGATGCATGTCGAAATTTGCTCAATTATCTTCGCTTTTTAGCTCTTTCGGCCGCTGCAAAGCCTTTTGCGGTAACCATTTCCTGCATTACACGCGCACCTCTCCTGCGCTCGCCAACAAATGTCGGCGGGCCATCCACAGGTTTGACAGGGCGAACAACGTCACCATCTGCGCGGTGTTCTTGGCCAAGCCCCGAAAGCGCACTTTTTCATAGCCAAACTGGCGTTTGATGACCCGAAACGGATGCTCGACCTTGGCGCGAATCTGGGCCTTGGCCTTCTCGATTTTTCGGATCGCCTTGTACAAAATACTGCGTTTTCCGTGCTTTTTGTAAGTGCTGCGGCGGGCGGCAATCTGCCAAATGACCTTGCGCCCAGCGTGTTCTTCGCGCTTCTCGACCCCGGTGTAACCTGCGTCGGCGCAGACTACGTTTTCCTCGCCGTGCAGCAGTTTGGCAACCTGCGTGACGTCTGCCACATTGGCCGCTGTTACTACCACGCTGTGCACCAGGCCTGACTCGTCGTCGGCGCCGATGTGAGCCTTGGCGCCGAAATAGTACTGGTTACCTTTCTTGGTTTGATGCATCTCAGGATCGCGTTTGCCATCCTTGTTCTTGGTCGAACTGGGCGCGTGAATCAGCGTGGCATCGACGATGGTGCCTTGACGCAACGACAAGCCACGGTCGCCCAGATAACCATTAATTACGCCGAGAATCCCGGTCGCCAACTCGTGCTTTTCCAGCAGACGACGGAAGTTGAGAATGGTGGTTTCGTCTGGAATTCGCTCCAGGCTCAGGCCTGAAAACTGACGCAGGATGGTCGTCTCATACAGCGCTTCTTCCATCGCCGGATCGCTGTAGCCGAACCAGTTCTGCATCAGATGAACACGCAGCATCGCCATCAGTGGGTAGGCGGGCCGGCCACCTTCTCCTTTTGGATAATAGGGCTCAATCAGGGCAATCAAACCTTTCCAGGGCACCACCTGATCCATCTCGATCAGGAACAATTCCTTACGGGTCTGCTTGCGCTTGCCGGCATACTCGGCGTCGGCGAAGGTCATCTGTTTCATCATCGAAAAGCTCGGCGACTGGTGTCCGGAGATTTTGCCAAATTAGGAAGTCTTTTTCAGAGTTTCCTTAGATTATCTGTAGCTCATAGTGAATTTCGATGCAAAAATAATTGCTTCGCCAAGTCTTCGCTCTCGCCTAGACCGCCGCCTAGTGTACTGTTTTCGAAAAAAATCAGTTGGTAATCCTTGAAAAAATCAAAATTTATCAATGGTTTGCTCTGTCGCGCATTGGTAACTTATTTCGCAACCAGTGCACTAGATGCATTCGTGGCGGACTTGAACTGGGTAACGAAAATTTGAAATTCCTATACACCGAGCAGTGTCACTCCACACGCTGAATAACCATGTTCTCCAATTGCAGGTGCCCATTCAGTCGACTGCCGTATCTGGTCATCAGATTCTGGAACATCGAAGGCAACTCCGGTAAAGTGGTAGAGAACTCGCCATAGTTTGGATCAAAGAGGTTCACACTGCCTTCGGAGCTGGAAGCAGTGATGGCATGCCTTACACGCTTTCCATTGTTTTCAAAGCACAAGCTGATCAAATGGGCGCTACCATCTCGCGCAATTTTTTGCAATGCGGTCGATTGCCGATCCGCATGGAATACCGAGGGTTCACCTACAGGCTGCAAATCTTGACTTCGCAAAAGGGTTTTGCGCGCCGATATTCGACCTGCTTCTCGCTGCTCCCGCGACCCGCTCACTGAACCTGCTGCATTTTCGTATTGGTTCTGGATGTCCGAAGCATGGTCAAGATCCAGCGCCTCCATTCTGTAACTCGCCTCCCCCTCATCACGCAATCGCAGCCATTGGATTGCCAAGCCCATACAAGATTGACTAGCGTTCGCATTATTCAACGCTGCAATTCTATAGTTGAATACTGCGTCGATATCCGCCTCAGAGGACTCAGCAGAGGACACGTCGTCATCTGAACTACTCAAGGCCTTCGACGATGAACAGCCGCGTTCCACAGATTGGTGAGTAAGTATTTCTAACCGATGAAGACCAGCCCCTGACCTGACCCTCGTTCTGCCACGTTGAACGATGCTATCAGCCTGCTGCTTGTCTTCCTCCGCTGTCGGAAAGCTCTGCTCGAGCCGCTCTCTGGTTCGGCGCGACAACTCCGCGGACCGTAGCAAAAGCATCTCACGCCCGGCTGAATCCGTCGAAGGAGGCGGTACCTGCGGACTGTTCGAGGGTCTCGCGCTGATCGAGTCGCGAGCGCTCGCTCGCTCAGACTCTGTGTACCCACCAAAATAAGCGCCAGATGACCCTGCTCTGTTGATACCCACCATATGTGCTGATTTTCTCCGCTTACGGGCTTGCAGGAAACTGAACCTGCAAAATAAGAATGGGTGGTAGCGGGCAAGAAAAAGTTCCACCTTGATGCATAGGCATTTTGAAATTCCTATGCATGAACCCGCTCTGTTGATACCCAACTAACGTATACTGGCCTGCAGGACAACTGAGTGGCAACTGGGCAAGAAAAAGTTCCATCTTGATGGAGCAGCGTGCAGTACACACCTCGACCGCTCAAAAACCTGCCCAAAGCAGGGCCGGAACCATGGACCCAGAACAGGTCTGGGTTGCAGACATAACCTACCTGCCTACGCAGGAAAGCGTGGCCCACGTGAGCCTTGTGACAGATGCGTACTCACGCAAGATCGTTGGCCATTACGTGCATGAAAGCCTGCATACCCAATCGGTGATAAAGGCACTGGAAAAAGCGGTAGGAGAGCGAAAAACCGATCAGATGCTGATTCATCATTCAGATCGCGGCGCCCAGTACTGTTCCGATCTCTATCAGCAGCTGCATACCAGGCATGGAATCCGGTGCTCGATGACGGATGGCTATGACTGCTATCAGAACGCTATGGCCGAGCGAGTAAACGGGATTTTGAAGACTGAGTTTCTACTCCATCGGCCTAAAGACTTGGCAGATGCAGTGAAAATGGTTGATGAATCAGCGCAGATCTACAATGGGGAGCGGCCACACTCATCCCTGAAATACAAAACGCCCGATGCGGTGCATCGGGCATTTTGAGCGTGAAACAGGTGTAAACCTATTTCAGGACTAGACATTCCTTAAGGTTTGCTCGTCTGGGAATCTTTTTGCTTTCTTCCAGCCTTCCCGGGGCAGGCAAAGCCTTTGTCTCTGTGTCGTGTGAGCGGATCTGCCCGAGATCGACCTGGGCGAGTATTGCCGCCGCAAAGGCCTTTATCCCGAGCAGATCGAGTATGAGTGCTTAAGGGCAGTTGCCGGTTGCGGGAAAGTCCTTCTTCCCGCTTGCTCGCCAGGCAACTGCGCTAAGCACGCTTGCGTTTTACGTCTTGAAGTGTGAAGTCATTTTTTGCAAATCTTGCCCCAGGGACGCCAGCTCAATCGTCGCCGTTGCGCTTTGCTCGCTCGCTAACGCGGACTGATCGGCCACATCACGAACACTGAGAATGCTGCGATTGATTTCTTCAGCTACGGCACTTTGTTGCTCTGCGGCAGTTGATATTTGCAGGCTCATTTCCTGAATCGTGCCGATAGAGTGGTTGATTTGGGTGATTGCCTGCTCGGCCTTTTGCGCCAGTTCAACAGTGCCCAATGTGCGTTCGCGGCTGGATACCATCAGGGTGGCGGCGGCTTGCGTACCTTGCTGCAAAGCAAGGATCAGCGTTTCGATTTCCTTGGTGGAGTCTTGCGTACGCTGAGCAAGTGAACTGGGCAGCCTGCGGCTGCAAATTGTGGGATTTTGAAATCGGTTATCATAGCCGAAATCGAGTCGATCCCTCCTCAGCACAGGCTTACACATGGCGTCAGAGACCAAAAAACGTAAACGGGCGAGCCGGGCAAAAGCCAAGGCAAAGCAGACCCGTCTCCAACGCGCCGGGCATACCACCTTCGTTCCCGATACCGACTTTTTCTTCGATATCAATCCTTTCGGTAATGTCGATCTTTGTAGTTGCTGCCAGACAACGTATCTGAACGACATGTTTCCCGACGCTTCTTGCGTAAGCGTTTCGATGAGAGAAGGGCCAGGCGGATTCGCCATCACCGCCGTCATTCACCACGATGAGGAGCCGCCCTGCTGACGTGGCCTCTGCACCGCCTGCTTACAAACCTCGACCGCTCAAAAACCTCTTCACGGCCAACGGCTGCTGGGCAGATTTGCTGGAGGCCGGCGGTCTGCGCCAAATCGAAGTGGAGTCGATCAGCAAAATGCTCGCCTGCGGCACCTCGATACTGGGCGTCAAACACTACACCTGCGCCAATGAGCATTGCCCACACGTCAAATACCTGTGCAACACCTGCCATTGCCGGGCCTGTCCTTCCTGCGGCAAAAAGGCCACCGACCAGTGGATCGCCGTGCAAAACAACCGTCTGCCCGACTGCCCCTGGCAGCATCTGGTGTTCACGCTGCCCGACACGCTGTGGTCCCTGTTCTTCTACAACCGCTGGCTGCTCGATGCGCTGTTTCGTCTGGCGGCCGATAACCTGATCTACACCGCCAGGCGGCGCGGTTTGCGCGTCGGGATTTTCGGTGCGCTGCACACCTATGGCCGGCGGCTCAACTGGCATCCCCACGTCCACCTGTCGGTGACCGCGGGCGGCCTGGATGAGCAGGGCGTCTGGAAAAATCTGTCGTTCCACAAAGAGGCCCTGCGGCGGCGCTGGATGTGGCTGGTGCGCGATTACCTGCTGGGACAGCCGCTTTCGCAATTGACGATGCCGCCGCCGCTGGCCCACATCCTCTGTGAAAGCGACTGGCACCGTCTGATACTGACCGCTGGCGGCCAGCACTGGCACATCCACTTGTCGAAGAAGACGGAAAACGGGCGAAAGACCGTCAATTACCTGGGCCGCTACCTGAAAAAACCGCCCATCTCGGGCAGTCGTCTGGCGCATTACACCTCCGGAGCCACGTTGAGCTTTACCTACCTGGATCACCGCACGCAGACCTATCAGCAGGAAACGCTGAGCCAGGCCGACATGCTGCGCCGGGTGGTGCAGCACATCCCGGAAAAGCATTTCCGGATGATCCGGTATTTTGGTTTTCTGGCCAATCGGGTGTGTGGGAAATACCTGCCGAAGGTGTATGAAGCATTGAAGATGGCGACGCCAGGACCGACACCGAAGCTGTATTTTGTGCAGATGGCCAAAGCCTTTCTAAACGTCGATCCGTTCCGTTGCGTGCTGTGTGGCGCGCGGATGGTATACACGGCGGCAATCAGCGGGCTGACGGTGCAGGGACTGGTCCTCAACGCTCAGGCGATCGCGCAGATGAGGTACGTGAAGCCCTGACAGGGGGAAGGTGCGTCCGCACCTAGGCTTCGCGGTGAAATAACCTGCATTAACGCTTTCTGATAGGGATTTTCACTGCATATGTAACGCCTCAGCGTCTTACTACGCATCGCTATGAAGGCATGACGCCTCCGTCATAGCGTCAGCCTGATGCATAGGCATTTTGAAATTCCTATGCATCTAGTTTAGCCGCTGGTACGGCTTCGGGGCTTTTGGTCGGCGTGTCAGCTTTGGTCTATTCACCCAAACTGGCTAACGGAGAGTTACCTGAGCGTTATGCTTTCAACACACCATTGTCGGATCTGACGCCTGAGCTGGGTAAAGACTTGCCAGCGATTGCGGCATCTGGTGGTACTGTTGATTTGTCATTTCGACTTAGCTCTAAAACAGCAGCAGATGGGCAGTCTGAAGTTTTTGTTGTCAAGACCGATGCTTTGACAGCATCGTCGAAAGTAAGAGTGGTATCAGCTGTTCTTGATGTAGAGCAGAACACCTATAGCGTGACGACGGGAGATGTACCACCCAGGATATTGACTTGGACACCGATTGTCAGTCCTGGGAATAGCTCAACAACATCGCCTGCTGAACAGCCAGCTCCACCCGTGTATACGGGGGCTGCAGTAACGCCCGTTGAAGGGAGGATAGATGCATTCCCGGCTGTTTCAGAAGCCAGTTTTGATGATTTCATTACGGTTTTTCCGGCAGACTCTGGTTTACCACCCATCTATACGATGTTCCGGGATCGGCGAGAAGATCCGGGCGTTGCAACAGGTGTCGGTCAACCTGTATCGGGGATCTGGCTAGGGGCTGCATCGCTAGGTGAAGGGGCTCCCATTCCATCGCAGATTGCTGATCAGCTTCGCGGCAAGGAGTTCAAGAACTTCAGAGACTTTCGGAAAGCTTTCTGGCTCGCTGTCGGTGCTGATCTAGAGTTGTCAAAACAATTCAAAGGATCAAATAATACTCTGATTAAAGGAGGCACTGCGCCATTTGCAATTCCGAGCGAGCAAGTTGGAGGGCGTGGTCAATTTGAGATTCATCACGTCATACCTGTTCATCCAGCCGGAGCGGTTTACGATGTGGAAAACATGCGTATAATGACCCCCAAACTACATATTCAAACTCACACCAAGAAAGAGGGATTGTGAAATGGAATTTAAAAATAAATATGAAGAGTATACAGAGACTGAGTTTTTAGCGTTTCTTGAAGAGTTTTTTGTCAACAAACAAAATCTAGAGGGTGATGAGTACGGACAGTACATAAGTAAGCTTGCTAAGCACTTTGATGACATCAGTGAACATCCAGAGAAGAATGGGCTTATTTTTTACCCCGCAGAAGGTGTAGAGGACAGTCCTGCAGGTGTATTAAAGGTTCTTAAAGAGTGGCGAGCCGCCAACGGTAAGCCAGACTTCAAAAAAGCCTAGTTTAAGGAAATTCTGTTTTATTTATTGCCCACTACAAATCAAGACGTGAGGCTTGACGGAGTGAAAATGGAATAAATCCACGGTTCCTCTAGTCAATTGAACCCAGTTACCGAGTAAACTTCGGTAACTGGTTTTTTGTTAGGCTTTGTACGTAAAGTATTGTCGCAAGCACCGCATAGCTGTAGCGGCTTGCAATCGAAAACAGCCGTACTCGCAATCAGCGCAATTTTCGGCTCAGATTAACTGCGACTGACGGAGCCGTCTGGCTCAGATTAATTGCGAGCGAGCTTGCATTCAGCCGCATCGACTTGCATTCCATCGTTTCCGGCTCACATTAGCTGCAACTGAACCAGCACCGGTTAGCACGTCCATCAAACGAGGGTTTGTTGGACAAAAACCGCGCTCCAGGCGCAGGTATGGTAGGGCTGGGGTGACGGAGTCCAGCAAATCTGTATATATTTCAACGTCCAGAAAATGTGTATTACCACGAGTTTCTGCACGCACATTCAGTTGCAAAAAGCGTGAGCCGGGCAACCTGCAATTTGAGCAGGTCGCAAATGTCGTGAGCTGGGATGCAGTTAATCTGAGCCAACTGCACCGGATACACGCAAATAATCTGAGCCGAAAATTGCGCTAATTGCGAGCACGCGTGTTTTCAAACGCGAGCCGCTACATCTAAATAGCTTTCGACGGCAGCTCAGCGGGTAGATCGGGGTTATACCGATTATATGTATCCACAGCGGCCGGCCAGAGCCCAAGCAGTGTATTGCGATGCCGGTCCACCCAACCGACGATTTCGCTGATGTTGGAAGGGAGAGGTCCAATCCGCGTGCTAATAGTGAGCGCTTCGAGGTCGATGTCCCAGGCGGCGCCTCTTGCTTGGAATGCCACGGTCGGTCGACTGTCAGCGGAGGCACAGAAAACTGTAGCTTGTGGAGTATCAAACCTGTTCAACGGCGGGCAGAGCTCATGAAACTCATCCAGGAGAGGCTTGGGTGCCACGTAAAGCCCGCTATCTTCGAACTGTGCCCGGCCATGCTCCTCAAAGTCGTACGGGACATAACCACTTGGGGTCTGAAACGCTACCGCTTCGATGAGTTCTGCAGGTATTGAATCGAAGTTCAACCACCAGGTCTCCTCCATAGTTTTGGTTTTTTTATAGTGCCGAACTAACTCCTCGTCACTCAATGCCTTCAGATCGTAGTAACACGACAACCCCATGGATTTTCTCCAGAGCTTGCTTTCTCCGAGCAGCTTGCTGAACTTCACATATGGGATCAGACCAGAAGGAGTAAAGCTTTCAAGTGCCCATTTAGATAGCGACTCAGATTCGATCTGAATGCGCACCAACGTTTTTTTATCAGTTATAAGATTTTTGATCCTCTTCAGATACTCCACGTTGGAGGGGGTCAGTTTCTCACCCGTCAAAAGCCCATGACCGAGGGGGCTAGGGCTGGTCGTAAGCCAGACACACGGGCCGACAGTCCGACCATCCTGGGTTCGGTAAGGTGATCCCTTGAGTTCGGTGTTAAAAATCACGCCCGCAAGGGGCACTGAGGTGTAGTGATAGAGCTTCATTGTAGTGGTCTAATGGTTCCGGACACTCATTTAGGCGAGAATATCGCCAGATAGAGGTGTCTGATGACCAAACAACGCCGTACCTTTTCCGTTGAATTCAAACGCGAGGCCGCAGGCCTCGTGCTCGATCAAGGCTATAGCCATATCGAAGCCTCCCGCTCGCTTGGGGTGGTCGAATCTGCGCTGCGTCGCTGGGTCAACCAGCTTCAACAAGAGCGCAACGGTGTCACTCCACAGAGCAAAGCCCTCACGCCCGAGCAGCAAAAAATCCAGGAGCTCGAAGCCCGGATCGCCCGTCTTGAGCGGGAGAAATCCATTTTAAAAAAGGCCACCGCGCTCTTGATGTCGGAAGAGCACGAGCGCATGCGCTGATTGATCAGCTCAGTGTCCATGAGCCAATCGAATTGCTGTGCGAAGTGTTCGAGGTACCTCGCTCGTGCTACTACAACCATTGCCTGCGGCGTCGGTCTCCAGACGCCGAGCGGGTTCGTTTACTTAGCCGAGTCAATGAGCTGTTCGGGCAAAGTCGAGGCGCTGCCGGCAGCCGCAGTATCGTGTCGATGATGCAGGCGGATGGCGAGCAAATCGGTCGGTTCAAGGTGCGTAGCTTGATGCGGGAGCTGGGATTAATCAGCAAGCAACCAGGCTCGCATGCTTATAAAAAAGCAACAGTGGAGCGGCCTGACATTCCGAACATTTTGAATCGGGAGTTCGATGTACCCGCGCCCAATCAGGTCTGGTGTGGCGACATCACCTACATCTGGGCGCAAGGAAAATGGCATTACCTGGCGGTGGTTATGGATCTTTACGCGCGTCGGGTGGTGGGCTGGGCGTTTTCGAACAAACCGGATACGGACTTGGTGATCAAGGCGCTGGACATGGCTTATGAGCAACGCGGCAAGCCTCAGGGCCTGCTGTTTCATTCCGACCAGGGCGTCCAATACGGGAGCCGACAGTTTCGCCAGCGGCTTTGGCGATACCGCATACGCCAGAGCATGAGCCGCCGGGGTAATTGCTACGACAACTCGCCGATGGAGCGTGTGTTCCGCAGCTTGAAAACTGAGTGGATACCGACCGTGGGCTACATGACGGTCCAAGAGGCTCAGCGGGATATCAGTCATTACCTGATGCATCGTTACAACTGGATTCGGCCACACCAGTTCAATGATGGAATGGCGCCCGCTCAGTACGAGAAAAACCTTAACGTCGTGTCCGGGATCAGTTGACCACTACATCATACCTGCGTCCTTGGATCCAAAGATCGCAAGGGTATCGCATCAATGATCTTCCCCCAACCCGCTCGGATAGAGGATTACGGGCGCGCTTGGTCTGCACAGCGCGCAGGCCGAGAGGCCGGAGGCGTTAGAGCCGACTCGCCGGCGTGGATTGAAGCCCGAAGGGGCGAGACGGGTCGGCTTCATGGCCTGGCTCGATGCGCAGCACGAAAGCCCGGCCCTGAGCGCAGCGAAGGGAACGCACATCAGACGTTACCAGCGTTCGAGCTGCACCGAGGCTCAAACAGCCAGGGCACTCCTCTCCTATTGCGATCGAGCAGATCTGAGTGATTGAGCCAAAGCCAGAACGTCACCCGCAGCTGCAGGGGGAAGCCAGGCTTCAACCTTGACCCAATCAGCCGGCAAATCCTCCAGGCGCGCCCGAATGCGTGCCATAAGCCTGTGAACCACCTGCCGGGTCAATCCAGTCTCCAAGGCTGCTTCGGACACGCTGGCACCCATGACCAAGACAAGCCTGGCAGCACTTATCGAGCGATCGGAGAACGCCCGACGTCGATTCTGTCCCGCAAGCACGGCCATGACCCGCCCAAATTCGTCCGCGGCCATCAGGGCGCAGGGTGAAACAGGACTGATCATCCTGATCAATTGGGCAATCTGGGCGTTGCTGTAGTTCTGAGTGATCTTCGTTGCAAGACCAGGCAGGTCAGGATCTACAATCATAGGGGCAGACCAGGCTGAAAGAAGTCAAAACTACAGGAATCGCAACCACATGTAACCTGTATCAAGCTGCAGTTTTGACACTGACTTCAACGTGCATGCCGCCTTGGGCGAGCATGTTGATCAATCGATCCACGCTGAAAAGGTCGATCTTCCCGCGCTGGAGTTCTGAAATGCGGGGTTGCGTTACGTTGAACAGCTGCGCAGCGTCAGCCTGCGAGAGCTGACGCACCTCGATAAAGTCTCGGATAGCCGTCATTAGGCTGGTGCGAATACGCATGTTCTCTGCTTCGGCTGGTGAGTCCTCCAGGGCGTCCCAGACGCTGCTGAAGGCTTGATTTGATTCAGTCATTAGTTCAACTCCTTAGTCAGTTCTTTCATCCGCTTGGCGGCGAGGTCAAGGTCGTGCTTGCTCGTTTTTTGCGTCTTCTTTTGGAAGCAGTGCAGGACATAAACCGCCGTCGCGAATTTCGCAATGTAGATCACACGGAAGGCGCCGTGGGCGTCCCTGATCCGTATCTCCTGTGCCCCTGGACCAACGGTCGTCATGGGCTTCCAATCGTCAGGCTCATTGCCCACCTGCACCCTATCCAGCTGAAAGCCGGCCTCACGGCGGGCAGAGATTGGGAACGCTCTCAGGTCGTTTAGAGCTGAGCCCATAAAGATGATTTGTTTGAGGACTTTGTTCATGGACTAATTATACGTGATTACGTATATCTAGTCTCTTTTATTTTACCTGCATTTTTGTCACCACATGGTGCTACTTATTATCGTCAACATAGGGTATACCCCAAGTGATACGAAAATCAGCACGAACAGATTTCAGCTTTGCGCACTTAAAGCACACCCAATTTGATACAATCATTAGACTACACCCAAAATGAGACGGATCTACTGATGTTCATTCGTGCATACCTTCGAGCATCGACCGATGACCAGGACGCAAGTCGAGCGCGTGATTATTTGGAAACGTTTGTCTCCGGCTACTGCAAGGCCATCGCATCGTGCTACATGGAAAATGCCAGTGGCAGCCATGCCGACCGCCCGGAATTAATTCGATTACTCAAAGATGCTCGCCGAGGTGACGTGCTGCTGGTGGAAAGCATCGATCGGCTGTCGCGGATGGATGACCAGGCTTGGCGATCCCTCAAAACAGCAATCGATAACCGAGGCATACGGATCGTCTCTGTGGATCTGCCTACCAGTCATCAAGGCATGACGGCCCAGTCGGGGGACGAGTTCACCGACCGCATGCTGGCGGCCATCAACTACATGATGATCGATATGATGGCCGCCATCGCCAGGAAGGACTATCAGCAAAGAAGACTGCGCCAGGCACAAGGTATTGAGAAGGCAAAAGCTTCAGGCGTCTACAAAGGCAGACCCGTAGACGCAGAGCTGCGTAACCGAGTGCGTGAGCTGCTGGCTGCGGGTCTCGGTATCCGCGCAGTAGCGAGGCACGCTGCGTGTTCAACTACGACCGTCATGAAGGTCCGCGACGAGCTGGCGCAACGTTAGTCGGTTAAGGCCAATAGGCACTGACCTACTCATCATCACGAAGCACCCAGCCCGCTTTTGAAAAAGCCCACCGGCTCAGGACGAGGCTATCAAGGGGGTCATACGGGCGGTTGTCCCAGTCGTGGCTTGAGATATTCACCCTTCGAGCATTTGTGATCAGTGTTCCTGTGTGGCCTCCCCGGGAAATCAATTGGACTGAATCATCTGGCTGTCGCTCGAATTCAATCCGAACCAGGATGGGATAGTCATACCCATTGCCTTTTGCCTGAAGCGGCTCAGTACAGGTTATGAACCCCATGACAGGGGTAGCAATTGCGTTCATGGCATGTCCCTTAGTGCTTTGGCTGTGCAGCGGCTCAGCAATCTTGCCAAGTCTATTATCAGGCTCTGTTTCGGAGCTGTCTTAGGAACCCTCCTGTGCTTTTTGAACACTCAAGCGAGGCATCGGCTCTTGCCGGTTGGTCAAATGAACAACAATGTCGAGGCAGCGATTAGGAAAATCAATGATTAAGGCTAATAGTTGGAGCAGCAATCTGAATGCATACAGAATACTCCAAGAACCGCAAAGTCTGACGGAGGAGCCCCCTCCCATCCAGACCATTTGCCCTGTTCAGCCTGAAAGCATGGCGCCACCGGAGCATCACAACCACCGGCACCTTGTGACACAAGAGGAAAACCGTGGCAGACATCTTGTTGGCAATCCGATGCGGCGCACGCGCTCTGATGTCGGCGCTCACGGCTTGACGCCTCATCAGCCTTTGCTTACACGTTCAAAATCCGATCACGGATTGGAACGTGTTGCAACGCCTTTGGCGTTTGAGGTACAGAGCCTCGGATCTGAGCAAACCGCTAGTAGTGCTGAAGTTATGACAGCCGCCGGCAGGCGCCATTCGCTCCTGACCGATTACCAAGCCGCGATTGCCCGACCGCTCGACCTTGATCGCGTGCTTGCAGCCGTAAAGTTACGCGCGGCCGCCGAGATCTATTGCAAGAAAAACAACTTGGCACGTCTCTCTCCACGGCCCCCACGCACGAGTGCGGGCAATCAACGCCTTGATGCCTTGGTCAACCGGCCCGTCGATGAATTGATCGCCGAAGTGCAGGCCGCCCCCCGCAAGTTCAGCCGAACGCAGCTCACCGACGTTGCACAGAGGCACCTGCTCGCCGCATTGAATATCGACATAGACCAATACAAGAAGGGCGTGCACAAAGCCGGCCTGTACGAAGGACTACACTCGGTGGCGGGACGCTTGGTTAGCGTAGCTGCCGCAGCAGTCAGCGCTGGGGTTTCCGAGGTCCCCGGCGTGAGTAAGACCGTCACCAAGACAGTCAAGATTCTTTCCCACCAACTGCCGTCCAGCGTGGTCAATCCAGCTCTGACAGGCGGCCTTCGTTCCGTCACGGACGTCATGGAATCGTTTAAGCGCGTGGGTGGACTCCCTGTCCTATCGCCGCAGATCGATAAGAGCCCCGATATGGGTAAGATAGTGAAAGCCGCGAGGGAGATGCGCGGTCAACTCGATGAGGCCGTTGGACATTTTGCGCGAGCCCATAAGAGCGACCCCCAGGCGCTGCCGCGATTGGTGGACGCCTTTCTCGCGCTGCATGGCGTAGCCGACCGACAGTATCGGCGCCGCATCGGCCTGAATCGCACGCAAACCTACGGTAAAGGTTGGGGAATGGCCGTAAATGGCGTGGCCGCCATAGGCACCGTTGTGTCCACTACCGTTCCGGTGGTGGGTCAAGTCGCGGGCCCCGCCATTCTGGCCAGCACTATCCCTTTGCAATGGGGAGCGGGCTACTTGGACGAGCGGCGCAACAAGCACCGCTACAACCTACGCGCCAACACGAAGTGGGGGGACTTTCTGAAGGACAATGCGGCGAATATCCACTTCAAGGATCTGACTGTCGGGCATATTTCCGAGTCCAAGCTGCGCCAGTCGTTCCTGACCCAGCCAGAGGTGCAGATCGCCGCGATTCGCGAGGTTTACGAGGACACCATCGGCGAGCTGATGCGGCGGCGGCTCGAGATGCAGAAGGACATTGACGTCCAGCGCGAGGCGGGCAGGCCGATGCGCGCCCTAGCTCTTAAGCAGCTGCGGGAACTAGACGCCGAGATAGACGTTACGAAGATGCACGCCGACCAATTCGAGTCTTTCAACATGGACCGCTGGAGCGCTATTCCTGAGGACAGCGTAATCGGACGCTGCTTGGACGACCTCGACAATCTCCAGAAGGCCAACCGCCGAGCGCGTCTGCGCAAGCCGGGCGAAGGTGCACAGATCGTGCAGCGCTACGTGCAGGCATTCCAGGGCGGCGTATCGACGGGGACGACGCTACCGGTGGTCGATGCCGTCGCGTCGATCGACAGCTTCCACGTACATGACTCGCAAGGTCACGACCATGGCTTGCAGCCCGCGCCGCTCGCCGTGGCGGCGGGCACGGGTGCTGCGGGCGGTGCCGTCTTCACCGGTGCAACGGGCGAGGTGCGGATGAGTAAAGCTGACAATAAGAAGATCATGACGCAACTGCGCGTGGACCCCGAGGTATACACAGCCGATGCTGAGCACTGGCGATTTCGCGCCGGAAATCGCGATGTCGACCTGCGTACGTCCGCCGGATATAAGCAACACGCGCATACGCGTTGGGACGAGCTTGCGCTTGTTGCCCAAGCGCTCAAACATGGCCTCACGAGTGGCCCGGTAGGACTGAAGAACCTAGCGGTCGCAAAGGTAGAGCTGCGCCAGGCACGAGCCAGCTTACAGTCGGCGCTCGACGCATTGGCCGCGTCAGGTCTGCCACACCGGACGCCGGATTCCGCCCGTGCCCCGACGATCTCGTCGATGAAGGACCAGCTCTATGACTATTCGGAAGTTCGACGGCACCTTGGTGTGTAGAGCTTTTTGAAGTTAGGGTGTAAAACGTTAGCAGAGTATTTTCCCCTAATTGTAGCGGCCTGCAATCGAAATGGGATCGATAGAGGTGCGGAGCACGGATGGTTTATACCGCAGCCATCGCCGGCCTGACCGTGCAGGGCTTGATCAACAACGCTCAAAGCATCGCGCAATTGAGGTACGTGCCGGCCTGATACGGGAGAGGTGCGTCCAAAATCTGGAAAAGGTACAGAAAAGTCGCTTTCAATCCATTTTTCGGCGTGGGTGATGGGTTAAAAAAGCTTTTTGCCGACATCGACGCCACGTTGGCATCACGCAGAGGGTGCCTTTTTAGGAGGATTACCCTGTATAGTGTCACTCCACAGAGCAAAGCCCTCACGCCCGAGCAGCAAAAAATCCAGGAGCTCGAAGCCCGGATCGCCCGTCTTGAGCGGGAGAAATCCATTTTAAAAAAGGCCACCGCGCTCTTGATGTCGGAAGAGCACGAGCGCATGCGCTGATTGATCAGCTCAGTGTCCATGAGCCAATCGAATTGCTGTGCGAAGTGTTCGAGGTACCTCGCTCGTGCTACTACAACCATTGCCTGCGGCGTCGGTCTCCAGACGCCGAGCGGGTTCGTTTACTTAGCCGAGTCAATGAGCTGTTCGGGCAAAGTCGAGGCGCTGCCGGCAGCCGCAGTATCGTGTCGATGATGCAGGCGGATGGCGAGCAAATCGGTCGGTTCAAGGTGCGTAGCTTGATGCGGGAGCTGGGATTAATCAGCAAGCAACCAGGCTCGCATGCTTATAAAAAAGCAACAGTGGAGCGGCCTGACATTCCGAACATTTTGAATCGGGAGTTCGATGTACCCGCGCCCAATCAGGTCTGGTGTGGCGACATCACCTACATCTGGGCGCAAGGAAAATGGCATTACCTGGCGGTGGTTATGGATCTTTACGCGCGTCGGGTGGTGGGCTGGGCGTTTTCGAACAAACCGGATACGGACTTGGTGATCAAGGCGCTGGACATGGCTTATGAGCAACGCGGCAAGCCTCAGGGCCTGCTGTTTCATTCCGACCAGGGCGTCCAATACGGGAGCCGACAGTTTCGCCAGCGGCTTTGGCGATACCGCATACGCCAGAGCATGAGCCGCCGGGGTAATTGCTACGACAACTCGCCGATGGAGCGTGTGTTCCGCAGCTTGAAAACTGAGTGGATACCGACCGTGGGCTACATGACGGTCCAAGAGGCTCAGCGGGATATCAGTCATTACCTGATGCATCGTTACAACTGGATTCGGCCACACCAGTTCAATGATGGAATGGCGCCCGCTCAGTACGAGAAAAACCTTAACGTCGTGTCCGGGATCAGTTGACCACTACAAAGCGCAAGCAGACCCGTAAGGAATTGTTCCTGATCGAGATGGATCAGGTGGTGCCCTGGAAAGGTTTGATTGCCCTGATTGAGCCCTATTATCCAAAAGGAGAAGGTGGCCGGCCCGCCTACCCACTGATGGCGATGCTGCGTGTTCATCTGATGCAGAACTGGTTCGGCTACAGCGATCCGGCGATGGAAGAAGCGCTGTATGAGACGACCATCCTGCGTCAGTTTTCAGGCCTGAGCCTGGAGCGAATTCCAGACGAAACCACCATTCTCAACTTCCGTCGTCTGCTGGAAAAGCACGAGTTGGCGACCGGGATTCTCGGCGTAATTAATGGTTATCTGGGCGACCGTGGCTTGTCGTTGCGTCAAGGCACCATCGTCGATGCCACGCTGATTCACGCGCCCAGTTCGACCAAGAACAAGGATGGCAAACGCGATCCTGAGATGCATCAAACCAAGAAAGGTAACCAGTACTATTTCGGCGCCAAGGCTCACATCGGCGCCGACGACGAGTCAGGCCTGGTGCACAGCGTGGTAGTAACAGCGGCCAATGTGGCAGACGTCACGCAGGTTGCCAAACTGCTGCACGGCGAGGAAAACGTAGTCTGCGCCGACGCAGGTTACACCGGGGTCGAGAAGCGCGAAGAACACGCTGGGCGCAAGGTCATTTGGCAGATTGCCGCCCGCCGCAGCACTTACAAAAAGCACGGAAAACGCAGTATTTTGTACAAGGCGATCCGAAAAATCGAGAAGGCCAAGGCCCAGATTCGCGCCAAGGTCGAGCATCCGTTTCGGGTCATCAAACGCCAGTTTGGCTATGAAAAAGTGCGCTTTCGGGGCTTGGCCAAGAACACCGCGCAGATGGTGACGTTGTTCGCCCTGTCAAACCTGTGGATGGCCCGCCGACATTTGTTGGCGAGCGCAGGAGAGGTGCGCGTGTAATGCAGGAAATGGTTACCGCAAAAGGCTTTGCAGCGGCCGAAAGAGCTAAAAAGCGAAGATAATTGAGCAAATTTCGACATGCATCGTTTTTTGAAAAGTGCTGAGGACTCGGTAGCCGGAAAACATCCGGCTACTTCAGACCTTCCCAAGGAACCAAATCCGTCCAAAAGGCCACACAACGCGACACTTTTAATGAAAATTTGGTGGCTACATAACTTCAGCGTCAGTGGTCAAAAACCTCTTTAAGGAACGCTGCAAAAATAGCCAACCGCTCAGCAGGCCCGGCAAGAGGCTGGCTCGCTCATTACACAGCCGCGCAGAGACATCACTGCAGTTCGAACGCGAGGCGTGAGCGGCCAAACGGCACCTTGGCTGGACGCGCCACTGAGGCGGCCCTGTTGGAGGAGCGGATCCTCGCTCAAATATCAGCGTCGGTACGAAGATCAGGTGCAAGAGCTAAAGGTCGTATTGCGTCAGCAAACAACGCCTTGACCGCCAAGAAACACGGCCCAGTGCAACTCAACCGTGACAACGACTACATTCGGATGGACTAATTGCAGACATGAGAATCCCCAACGTCAATCTAAACGCATTGAGCACAAACCGGTCTTTCAGTGAAGAGGACCAGCTCAAGCGGACCGGGGATCAGCCGGAAGCCAGTACCGGCAACAGTTGCAATGAGCGGCAGCCGGCCAAACGGCGACGGGTGGAGCAGGATGAACCTGGAGCCGGTGGCCGCGCACGGGACAGGGACGCTCGGCAACAGCCTACCATTCACGCGCACTTGCGCAACGATATCACCGACCGACATCGTACCAAGTCCGAGCGGCCCCATGACAGAGCGCCCGCTGACGTCAGTGCATCGTCATCGCATCGTAGGCCACAAAGAACAACGCATGGCTGGGAGGCGCGCTTGGCCGAACACACGTTCGACCGGGCGGCAGGAAAACGACCTCGGGAAGAGCGAGAGCCGTATCGGCAGCCAAAGCGGCCAATGCATGACTTGGAGTGGACGGCGGCGGATCTTCACCAGGCCGAACATCAGCTCGATCCAGCTGCAAAAGAGCAGCTGCAGGAACAGCGAGAGCGGTATCGGAAATGGCTGAGTGCCCCCAGCCGAGTACCTCAGAACCACAACGCTCGCTTGTGCGTGTCGGTGGCAAAGGAAAACGCGCTGGCGCGTCACATCGGCTGCGGGCTGGCGCTGCCTTTCCTGGATGAGAGCGTCAACGCGCAAACCAATGCGCAGTGGCTCGACCAATACCTTCTGATGATTGCCAGTGCAAGGCGCGCCACAGGGGCAGGCGTAACGCATAGCGAGCTCGATCGTTGCACGGAGGTTGCGGCGCAGTATCTCTGCAAGACCAAGTGGTTTGACGGTGCATCGCTGACGCAGCTGGCCCATGTGGGCAACAAGCTGAGCAAGCATCCGAACCAGCAAGCGTGCATGGATGCAATCGCGTGGATCGCCGGACAGCTCAATCAGGCAGATGATTTATCGGGACTGGATGGCCGCCACTCAGTCCTATTCTTGAACGCCTTCGCCAAGAACTTCAACAGCGGCAGGTGTGAACGCGCGGTGGCTCGTCTGGCGCGTCACTTGCAACGTAACCACTCTGCCCGATCGTCTCTGGACGCGCAGCACATCGGCCTGGCACTCAATGCCTTCAGCAAGTGGCCCGACAATCCGGACTGCCAATCCATGGCGTACTTGCTTGCTGATATGCTTGCAAGCAACAGACGCTTGCGTCATGCGATGGATGGGCAGAGCGTCGCGAACGCGCTCAACGCCCTGAGCAAATGGCCCGACACACCGCACTGCGCGGACGCCGCCAACGCACTGGCCTTGAGGCTGGCCAATGATCGCAACTTGCGCTACGTCCTCAAACCGCAAGAATTCGGAAACACATTGAATGCCCTGAGCAAATGGCCTGACACGCCGGACTGCACTGCCGCCGTCAAGGCACTGGCCTCGCGACTGGCCGACGAGCGTGGTTTGCGCAGCGCCCTCGACCCGCAAGGCGTGGCCAACGCGCTCAATGCCCTGAGCAAATGGCCCGACACGCCAGACTGCAAGGACGCCGCTTATGCGCTGGCCTCGCGGCTGGCCGACGAGCGCGGTTTGCGCAACGCCCTCAACCCGCAAGAACTGACCAACGCGCTCAACGCCCTGAGCAAATGGCCTGACACGCCGGACTGCGCGGACGCTGCCAACGCGCTGGCCTCGCGACTGGCCAACAATCGCGAGTTACGCAACGCCCTCACCCCGCAAGGCGTGGCTAACGTGCTCAATGCCCTGAGCAAATGGCCCGACACGCCGGACTGCGCGGACGCTGCCAACGCGCTGGCCTCGTGGCTGGCCGACGAGCGCGGTTTGCGCAACGCCCTTGACCCGCAAGAACTGACCAACGCGCTCAACGCCCTGAGCAAATGGCCTGACACGCCGGACTGCGCGGACGCTGCCAACGCACTGGCCTCGCGGCTGGCCAATGAGCGCAGCTTGCGTAACGCCCTCGACCCGCAAGGCGTGGCCAACGCGCTCAACGCCCTGAGCAAATGGCCCGACACGCCCCACTGCACTGCCGCCGTCAAGGCACTGGCCTCGCGACTGGCCAACAATCGCGAGTTACGCAACGCCCTCACCCCGCAAGGCGTGGCCAACGCGCTCAACGCCCTGAGCAAATGGCCCGACACACCGCACTGCGCGGACGCTGCCAACGCGCTGGCCTCACGGCTGGCCGACGAGCGCGGTTTGCGCAAAGCCCTCAACCCGCAAGGCGTGGCCAACGTGCTCAATGCCCTGAGCAAATGGCCCGACACGCCGGACTGCGCGGCAGTCGCCAGCGCATTGGCCTCGCGACTGGCCAACAATCGCGAGTTACGCAACGCCCTCAACCCGCAAGAACTGGCCAACGCGCTCAACGCCCTGAGCAAATGGCCCGACACACCGCACTGCGCGGACGCTGCCAACGCGCTGGCATCGCGGCTGATCGACGCCCCTGGGTTGTGCAACGCCCTCAACCCGCAAGGTGTGGCCAACGCGCTCAACGCCCTGAGCAAATGGCCCAACACGCCAGACAGCAAGTACGCCGCCAACGCGCTGGCCTCACGGCTGGCCGACGAGCGCGGTTTGCGCAAAGCCCTCACCCCGCAAGAACTGGCCAACGCGCTCAACGCCCTGAGCAAATGGCCCGACACGCCGGACTGCGCGGCAGTCGCCAGCGCATTGGCCTCGCGACTGGCCAACAATCGCGAGTTACGCAACGCCCTCACCCCGCAAGAACTGGCCAACGCGCTCAACGCCCTGAGCAAATGGCCCGACACACCGGATTGCGCGAACGCGGCCAACGCACTGGCCTCGCGACTGGCCAACAATCGCGAGTTACGCAACGCCCTCACCCCGCAAGAACTGGCCAACGCGCTCAACGCCCTGAGCAAATGGCCCGACACACCGGATTGCGCGAACGCGGCCAACGCACTGGCCTCGCGACTGGCCAATGATCGCCACTTGCTCAGCGCCCTCGACCCGCAAGGCGTGGCTAACGTGCTCAATGCCCTGAGTAAATGGCCCGACACGCCGGACTGCACTGCCGCCGTCAAGGCACTGGCCTCGCGACTGGCCAATGATCGCCACTTGCTCAACGCCCTCAACCCGCAACAGATGGCCAACGCGCTCAACGCCCTGAGTAAATGGCCCGACACGCCGGACTGCACTGCCGCCGCCAACGCGCTGGCCTCGCGACTGGCCAATGATCGCCACTTGCTCAACGCCCTCACCCCGCAACAGATGGCCAACGCGCTCAACGCCCTGAGCAAATGGCCCGACACACCGGATTGCGCGAACGCGGCCAACGCACTGGCCTCGCGACTGGCCAATGATCGCCACTTGCTCAGCGCCCTCGACCCGCAAGGCGTGGCTAACGTGCTCAATGCCCTGAGTAAATGGCCCGACACGCCGGACTGCACTGCCGCCGTCAAGGCACTGGCCTCGCGACTGGCCAATGATCGCCACTTGCTCAACGCCCTCAACCCGCAAGGCGTGGCCAACACGCTCAACGCCCTGAGCAAATGGCCCGACGTGGACGTTAGCCAGGCCTCCGCTGACGCCTTGGCCTCGCGACTGGCCAATGATCGCGAGTTACGCAACGCCCTCAGTCATATCGGCGTGACTCAAGCACTCAACGCCTTGAGCAAATGGCCCGAACGTGCGAATTGCGAGAGTGCTACCGATGTCTTGGCCGGCAGGCTGGCGGAGGACAACGATCTGCGACAAGCCATGGATGAGCACCACGTGGCTGTGTCGCTCAATGCGCTGAGCAGATGCCTCGGAAGGCCGGCATGTCATTCGGCAGTGTTGCTGCTCGCCGAACGCGTCGGCTCGGCAGAGTTGCCGTGGCAGCAGTTCGAGATGCGTGGGCTCGCCATGGTGGCCAACGCGATGTCCCGTCTGCTGCACCTGGATGAGGAACAGTTCCAAATTTTGGGACGCGCCAAACTGCTGGCAATGGCCGGGCACCTGGAGCTGCACCGTGAGCGTTTTGAGTCTGCCTCCGCGCAAGACATTGGTATGCTCTTCAAGGCCCTTTCATCGGCGCAACTCCATCGCCAGATGCGTCCGCTGGCTCGGTCGGCCCTGGAGCGGGTTGCGGTGCTCGCGCAGGAAAACGGATTACGGGAAACCAACCTTGAGGGGCTCGGCAGCCTGTGCATGGGATTCTTGCCGTTGATCCGCAGCCCAGAGTTGACCTCTCGCCATCGGGGGCACGCATTGCGCGTGTTCAATACGTTGCAGCCCATCATCGAGCGCAAGATCGACTTGTACCTTACCGGCGGTGTCCCGCCGTCTTCGACCGACCTCGAACAATACGCCACTCGATGCCCGGCGCTGACCTTCTTCCAGGTACTCAAGGCTTACAGCATGGTGAGCCGGCAATGCAAGCCGCGCCACATCGAAGGCTCGCGCCAGGAAATTCGCCAACGTCGCGAAGAGTTGGGGAAATGGGTTGACAGGACGCTGGAGCGGACACGCGAGGCCATCGAGGAGGACCTCGGCGAGATGAGCTGGAACTTGATCGCGCAGATCGAGGCCGGTGACATCGTATTTGACGCCCTGGACCTGCGCATGGCGAAGGAAGCAGCGAAGATTACGCAGGCCCATCCACCGAGCCAGTTCGACCTTGACGCCGGGCGCCTGAGCATGCGGTCGGCACCCGGCGAGCCCGTTGCTCCGGCACCCGGCAACGGCAGCACGACCCACATCGTGGTCGATCTGCGCGGCAAGGAAGTGTCGACCAATGCGACCGAGACGAACAAGCCGTACTCGCTATTTACACGGCTGACGGGCTTGCCGCTGGTGGAGGTCCAACTGCCTGGGGCAATTTCGACGTTCATGCTCGCGCGTACGCTCACCTACCAGGACGAACCCTGGCGTTTTGACATGTTCGGCGGCAGCCGCGCCACGCGAGGCCACATGAGTCGCCCCGCCCAGTTGCTGTCCGGCACATCCGGAGCACCGTCGCTGCTGCCGGCAATGCGCTATACAGACACCGCGCCGGGCAGTAGCCTGATGCAGCTCATCGCCAAGCTTGCCCCGCAGCGCGAAGACTGGTCGCGGATGCAGCGCTCGCTACTAGAGATGGTGCCGACCGATCACGTCATTGAGGGCACACTGCGTCTGGGATTTTTTGAAGACGTCAGCGGCCCTGCGCACCCGTTCAAGCCAACAGCACCGGACGGGCATGCATTGGCGCTGTGCCCCAACGATGGTTGCGGCTTCCTGAAGCTGGAGGTGGCACTACGCATACCGGCCTTCCGTGAGTACTTCTCTGCCTGGCAAGCAGTGCAGGCCGGTGAGGCCAGCCAGAAGCAGCGTGACCTTATTGCCAAGGATAAGGGACCCACGCGGCTGGCACCGCAGGCGCTGCAGCACTTCCCACGTGACGAGGCGGCACTGCAGGAGGCGCACGAGGCGATGCAGCGCCGGTTGCAGGCGCTGCCGTCGGAGTTGAGTCAACTCACGTTATACGAACTGGCCACCAGCGGCGGCTACCAGGGCCAAAGAGTCAGGGCGGTGCCTGCTGCCGACGACAAGGTGCACCTACCGAGCGAGCGCAGCCAGACCTTCGACGCCGCAGGCGGCGCCTTGCTGATCGGCAAGCCGCCCTATGACAAGGAGAACCTGCTGCCCGTGCCGGAAGAACGCGTCGCGACAGTGGCGCAGAGCGACGCCACCGCCGAATTCCTCTCGCAGTCCTTTGGTATCCAGTACAGCTACACTGGCTTCGACGACGGATCGGGCAGCGACGCCGAGATGCTGCACAGCAAGGGCATGCTCATCGTGGTGCCATCAAAGAACTGGCCAGCCAATTTTGCGGACATGGATCTGGCCTGCTCGAAGGAGGACCTCAAGACCTTATCGCGCTGGACGACCGGTCGCGACCGCAGTGCCGTGCCGCAGGACATGCTCACCACCGGCAGCCTGCGGCTCAAGGACATCGTGGAGCCCGGACGCATGGGCGCACTGCCTATCCCGGAACTGCGCAAGCGCAACATGGACACCGACGGCGACGACGCGTTCGTGTACGCGGGCTACCCCAAGCTGGCCGCGCTGATTTCGCGCGAGATGGCCGATCGCGAGGTACGCCGCGGCCAGCCACGTTCCTTCAAGCCGCCGAAAACGGCCACGCCGGCCATTGATCCTGACAACGGCCATTACCAGGCGGGGCGGCTGTCCGAGATCATGTCTCTGCAACGTGGCGGCCAGATCATGGGGGCGGCCAGCACCTTGGCAGCGCGCTTCATGGCGCAGCCTGACCACCTGCGTGAGGCAATGGCGCGCAATATGATGTTCGGCACTTATGACGGCATTGAGCGCGACCTGCGTAACGGTCTACGTGTAGCACTCGACAGCAAAGCCAGAGATCCTCAGGTGTTGACGGAACTGCGCAACCAGGCATACAACGCCATCGGGCGCGCCCACCTGCCCGAGGCACGTGAAGCCGCCGAGCTCCTGCATGCACAACTGCTTCGACTGGAGCCGGGGGCATCATCGCGTGCCGAAATGCCGCCATTGCCGGATGCGCTGGGCGAGGCCTTCCCACGCCTCGCCCAGGCGTACCTTGCTGCGCCTGATACTGAGGCACGGATTCACGCCATCATCGACAACTACCCGGTGTGCAGGCTCTCGCACGCGCAATTCCCGGCAGGGCAACCGGGGCTCATCCCTGGAGAGCCGGAACTGAGCATGCGCAACCTCTTCACCATCGCGATCAAGGTGGGCACCGATGCGCTGAAGTCTGACACCGGCACTGCGCTGTTCGCCAAGATCGTTGAGTCGTGCGAACGATCCGAGCGAGGGTTCGCTGATCGGGTTCGCAGCGTACCGTATGGCAAGGTGACTGCCCGGGCCATGCACGATGGTCGCTTCGACGCCGAGCAGACCCAGATGGACCTGCAGAACATGCCGACGATGGCTGCGGGCGTCATGCAAGACGCGCTACACTCGCTGCAGCAAGCAGACCTGATCGACCCACCGCCACCGCCCGCCGAGCGCTTGCGCGCCGTGCAGCCAGAGGACATTGCGCTTGAGGCGCAGAGCTTACTGAAGCGTGCTCGCGAGATGGAACCTAGGGTCACTCACATGCTGAGGCGCGTCGCCGAGTCCCATGCTGGGCAACTGGCGGGCATGGACCATCAACTGAAGTCGGTCGGCTCGTTGAAGGAAAAGCTAAAGCAGCAGATGGCTGTGAAAAACAAGACCCTGGAAGAAGCCGTGGCCGGCGTGAACGATGCGTTGCGCTACAGCGTAGTACTGGATCCGCAGGATTTCACCGCTGGCTTGCGCGGTGTGCTGGCCTCGCTGGACGATCAGGGCCATGTGCGCGTCAAGCTGAACAACCTGTTTGCCAAGCACAAGCCAGCCTTTAAAGCGGTCAATGTCACTATGCGCAGTCCCGAAGGCGCGCTCTGGGAGATCCAGTTCCACACGCCTGACACCTTCAGGCTCAAGGAGCAATTCCATGATCTTTACAAGCACGGCTATGCGCTGCAGCTTCAGGGTGCCCCACTGACTGACCAGCGAGAAGTGCAGGCGCCCGCGCAAGACGCCTTCAGACTCGTGCCTTCGCCGCCAGAGTGCGACGATATCGACGACTGGGAGGAGGAGAACGTCCCGGCCTTGGCAATCACGGTTCCGGCTTTCAAATCCCAACCAAACAATCGCAAAGACGCCGCAAAATTCCGTGCAGGCGTGAGCAGCACACCGCAAGTGACGCTGTCACAGCAGAGGGTGCCAACTCGATGACCCCCTTGATAGCCTCTTCCTGAGCCGGTGGGCTTTTTCAAAAGCGGGCTGGGTGCTTCGTGACGATGAGTAGGTCAGCGCCATTGGCCTTGACCGACTAAGGTTGCGCCAGCTCGTCGCGGACCTTGATGGGGAGCCCGCAGAATTCGGAAAAAATCGTACTACAAGGGCTTCCCCATTGAGCACAAGCCCAATAGTTTCTGTTTGACTCCGCTGCATGTGCCGGATCGACGGAAAGAAGGTGAAGGACTGCAGTACTACAAACGGTCATCTTGAGCTGATCGCTCGGTAAGCCGGAATCCCAGAAATTTCCGTCATGGGCGGGAAGCGAGTACTGGTGCGAATTGACGCCAAACAGGTGTTTTACGACAACCTGCGTCAATGTAACCATGTATAACCGCCTGCTCCATTAGCACATATGTTCTAATGTGGGAATGTGTAGTCTTGGAGGTTATCCCATGAGTCGCTTAACCATCGACATAACAAACCAGCAGCACCAAAGCCTGAAAGCGCTGGCTGCCTTGCAGGGCAAGTCCATCAAGCAATATGCGCTGGAAAGACTGTTTCCGGGCGATGCTGATGCCAATCAGGCATGGGAAGAACTGAGAACCCTGCTCGGCGCACGTATTCACGAGGGACTTACCGGCAATGTGTCTGCCAAGAGCATCAGCAAAATTCTCGATGAAGAACTGATCGAGGGCAGCGCTTGACCGGCTACGTTCTCACCGCTGCGGCAGAATCCGATCTGCGGGGCATCGTCCGCTACACCCGTAAGCAATGGGGCGATGCGCAGGTGCGCCGCTACATCGCTACGTTGGAACAGGGGATCGCCAACCTCGCCGATGGCCGGGGTGTGTTCAAAGACATGAGTGCGCTTTTTCCGGCTCTACGGATGGGGCGGTACGAGCATCATTACGTCTTCTGCCTACCGCGTGAGGGAGCGCCTGCTCTGATCGTGGCTATTTTCCATGAGCGCATGGATCTGATGACACGACTGGTTGATCGGCTCAAAGAGTAATAGTCTGGGTAGCCATGATGGAAATAGCGGCTGTTTTCGATTGCAAGCCGCTACACCTAGCGGCCGTCACCACAATTCCGGCCATTAGACTGAAATCAGTTCAGCTTAACGTACTTCAAAATCCTTTTTCTGAGGCGCACCGTTGTTGATCGCGTCGTTCAGCCTCTTGGCCGGGACGAACTTGATGACTTTCTTGGCAGCGATTTCGATGGCAGCGCCAGTCGAGGGGTGGCGGCCAGTGCGGGCTGGGCGCTCTGCCACTTTCAGTTTGCCGATGCCCGGTAGAGTGATTTCTGCACCGTTGCCCAGCTGGTCGGCAACGATCTGTCCCAATTGATCAAGAGCCTTACCCGTGGTGTTTTTTGGCGCGTCGATAGCTTCTGCGATACCGGCGATGAATTGGTCTTTAGTCAGAGACATTATGGTGTTCCTTCCCTATCAAGTTCATTTGGATTGCAGAGTAAGGGGTCAGCTTGGGGCCGAGAACTGGGCAGCCTGCGGCTGCAAATTGTGGGATTTTGAAATCGGTTATCATAGCCGAAATCGAGTCGATCCCTCCTCAGCACAGGCTTACACATGGCGTCAGAGACCAAAAAACGTAAACGGGCGAGCCGGGCAAAAGCCAAGGCAAAGCAGACCCGTCTCCAACGCGCCGGGCATACCACCTTCGTTCCCGATACCGACTTTTTCTTCGATATCAATCCTTTCGGTAATGTCGATCTTTGTAGTTGCTGCCAGACAACGTATCTGAACGACATGTTTCCCGACGCTTCTTGCGTAAGCGTTTCGATGAGAGAAGGGCCAGGCGGATTCGCCATCACCGCCGTCATTCACCACGATGAGGAGCCGCCCTGCTGACGTGGCCTCTGCACCGCCTGCTTACAAACCTCGACCGCTCAAAAACCTCTTCACGGCCAACGGCTGCTGGGCAGATTTGCTGGAGGCCGGCGGTCTGCGCCAAATCGAAGTGGAGTCGATCAGCAAAATGCTCGCCTGCGGCACCTCGATACTGGGCGTCAAACACTACACCTGCGCCAATGAGCATTGCCCACACGTCAAATACCTGTGCAACACCTGCCATTGCCGGGCCTGTCCTTCCTGCGGCAAAAAGGCCACCGACCAGTGGATCGCCGTGCAAAACAACCGTCTGCCCGACTGCCCCTGGCAGCATCTGGTGTTCACGCTGCCCGACACGCTGTGGTCCCTGTTCTTCTACAACCGCTGGCTGCTCGATGCGCTGTTTCGTCTGGCGGCCGATAACCTGATCTACACCGCCAGGCGGCGCGGTTTGCGCGTCGGGATTTTCGGGGGGCTGCACACCTATGGCCGGCGGCTCAACTGGCATCCCCACGTCCACCTGTCGGTGACCGCGGGCGGCCTGGATGAGCAGGGCGTCTGGAAAAATCTGTCGTTCCACAAAGAGGCCCTGCGGCGGCGCTGGATGTGGTTGGTGCGCGATTACCTGCTGGGACAGCCGCTTTCGCAACTGACGATGCCGCCTCAACTGGCCCACATCCTCTGTGAACGCGACTGGCGCCGTTTGATACTGACCGCTGGCGGCCAGCACTGGCACATCCACTTGTCGAAGAAGACGGAAAACGGGCGAAAGACCGTCAATTACCTGGGCCGCTACCTGAAAAAACCGCCGATCTCGGGCAGTCGTGTGGCGCATTACACCTGCGGGGCCACGTTGAGCTTCACCTACCTGGATCACCGCACGCAGACCTATCAGCAGGAAACGCTAAGCCAGGCCGACATGCTGCGCCGGGTGGTGCAGCACATCCCGGAGAAGCATTTCCGGATGATCCGGTATTTTGGTTTTCTGGCCAATCGGGTCTGCGGGCAGTACCTGCCAAAGGTCTATGAAGCACTGAAGATGGCGACGCCAGGACCGGTACCAAAGCTGTATTTTGCGCAGATGGCCAAAGCGTCGATGCGTTCCGCTGCGTGCTGTGTGGCGCGCGGATGGTTTATACCGCAGCCATCGCCGGCCTGACCGTGCAGGGCTTGATCAACAACGCTCAAAGCATCGCGCAATTGAGGTACGTGCCGGCCTGATACGGGAGAGGTGCGTCCAAAATCTGGAAAAGGTACAGAAAAGTCGCTTTCAATCCATTTTTCGGCGTGGGTGATGGGTTAAAAAAGCTTTTTGCCGACATCGACGCCACGTTGGCATCACGCAGAGGGTGCCTTTTTAGGAGGATTACCCTGTATAGGAATTATTGAAATTCCTATGCATGAACTGATTTCAGTCGTTGTAGTGGCCGGAATATTGGCGACGGCAGCTAGGGGTACTCTTGGCGGGCGTGCAGGACGTCCACGATGCTGATGCGCTCTGTACCGACGCGGTAGACAACCAGGTAGTTGGGATGCACAACCGCTTCGCGCGTTCCTGGAACACGGCCGGGACGGTGGATGTAAGGGTGCAGGGGGAGAGCCTCGACCGTGGCCTCAAGGGTGGCCTGCATCTGCTCGGCAGCATAAGGGTTGCGCTCGGCTAGGTAGCCGGCGATTTCCTCCAGTGCCTCCAAAGCTTGTGGAAGCCACTCAACTAGCACGGCGGCGCTTTGCCTCAATCATGGCTCTGACGCGAGCCATTGCTTCATCGTGCGGCACGGGTGGACGCGGATCGGCCAAACTGCGCTCGATACGCAGGCGAAACCAACGGTCGTAATTGTCGGCCTGTTCCTGGGTCTCGAACTCCGAGACGCGAGGGTCAAGTTGAATGCTCATAATGCCTCCTGATGAAATTGTACGCCCAAACCGTCGAAATGACCGTCCTGTCATTTTGAGTGTTCTTTCGGCACCTGAATGACGCCATCAGCAATACCTTGGGCCAGCAACTCCATCATTTTCGCGAAGCGAAACAATCCTGGATATTGCAGGCAGATATAGTCCATCTGGACCTTTGATGAGCTGTCGAGCACCTGTTTGAAAGCCAGCATATAGTCATAGCAGCCCTGAAGTAGCTGGCTATCGCCACTTTCTGTAGATGGAAATCGGCTGGCATAGTCATGGACTATCTTCGCCAGCTGGTGTTGCTCTGCGGATAAATCGAGCATTTTTTTGCCTGATGAAAGGGTTCGATACTGTTGACCAAGTGACTGAAAATACCTCAGCAAGGTCACAGACGGTTACTGAACCAAGCAGCACCTCAGACATCTGCCTTAGCCGCCAGGTACTGCGACCAAACGCGTTTTACCTGGCTGACGCTGGACCCTGCCAGCCTCGCAGTCTCTGCAATGCTACACCCGCCGCTTTTAAAGGCAATGATCTGTTCATGCACTTTAGCATTCGGCTTGCGTCCTCTATATAGACCAGCGCTCTTGGCCAAGTCGATGCCTTGCCGCTGTCGCTCTCGACGGTCCTCGAAGTCGTCACGCGCTATTTGCAGTGCCACACGCAAGAGCATGTCTTGTACGCCTTGCAACACCACCTTGGCGACGCCACTGGATGCCTCGGCCAATTCCGATAAATCGACGATGCCGGGCACCGCCAAGCGTGCGCCCTTAGCCTTGATCGCGTCCATGCATAGGAATTTCAAAATGCCTATGCATCAGGCTGACGCTATGACGGAGGCGTCATGCCTTCATAGCGATGCGTAGTAAGACGCTGAGGCGTTACATATGCAGTGAAAATCCCTATCAGAAAGCGTTAATGCAGGTTATTTCACCGCGAAGCCTAGGTGCGGACGCACCTTCCCCCTGTCAGGGCTTCACGTACCTCATCTGCGCGATCGCCTGAGCGTTGAGGACCAGTCCCTGCACCGTCAGCCCGCTGATTGCCGCCGTGTATACCATCCGCGCGCCACACAGCACGCAACGGAACGGATCGACGTTTAGAAAGGCTTTGGCCATCTGCACAAAATACAGCTTCGGTGTCGGTCTGGCGTCGCCATCTTCAATGCTTCATACACCTTCGGCAGGTATTTCCCACACACCCGATTGGCCAGAAAACCAAAATACCGGATCATCCGGAAATGCTTCTCCGGGATGTGCTGCACCACCCGGCGCAGCATGTCGGCCTGGCTCAGCGTTTCCTGCTGATAGGTCTGCGTGCGGTGATCCAGGTAGGTAAAGCTCAACGTGGCTCCGGAGGTGTAATGCGCCAGACGACTGCCCGAGATGGGCGGTTTTTTCAGGTAGCGGCCCAGGTAATTGACGGTCTTTCGCCCGTTTTCCGTCTTCTTCGACAAGTGGATGTGCCAGTGCTGGCCGCCAGCGGTCAGTATCAGACGGTGCCAGTCGCTTTCACAGTGGATGTGGGCCAGCTGCGGCGGCATCGTCAATTGCGAAAGCGGCTGTCCCAGCAGGTAATCGCGCACCAGCCACATCCAGCGCCGCCGCAGGGCCTCTTTGTGGAACGACAGATTTTTCCAGACGCCCTGCTCATCCAGGCCGCCCGCGGTCACCGACAGGTGGACGTGGGGATGCCAGTTGAGCCGCCGGCCATAGGTGTGCAGCGCCCCGAAAATCCCGACGCGCAAACCGCGCCGCCTGGCGGCGTAGAGCAGGTTATCGGCCGCCAGCCGAAACAGCGCATCGAGCAGCCAGCGGTTGTAGAAGAACAGGGGCCATAGCGTGTCGGGCAGCGTGAACACCAGATGCTGCCAGGGGCAGTCGGGCAGACGGTTGTTTTGCACGGCGATCCACTGGTCGGTGGCCTTTTTGCCGCAGGAGGGACAGGCCCGGCAATGGCAGGTGTTGCACAGGTATTTGACGTGTGGGCAATGCTCATTGGCGCAGGTGTAGTGTTTGACGCCCAGTATCGAGGTGCCGCAGGCGAGCATTTTGCTGATCGACTCCACTTCGATTTGGCGCAGACCGCCGGCCTCCAGCAAATCTGCCCAGCAGCCGTTGGCCGTGAAGAGGTTTTTGAGCGGTCGAGGTTTGTAAGCAGGCGGTGCAGAGGCCACGTCAGCAGGGCGGCTCCTCATCGTGGTGAATGACGGCGGTGATGGCCAATCCGCCTGGCCCTTCTCTCATCGAAACGCTTACGCAAGAAGCGTCGGGAAACATGTCGTTCACGCTGCTGATTTTCAGCGGTTCCGGCGCTGGCTTTACCCATGCTTCTTGTCTCGAGTGAACCGCCCCGGGTTTCTCGGAGACTCCAACCTTTGAGAGGATGGAGCGATGAAAAAACTACCGAAGTACTCCCCAGAGGTCCGTGAGCGGGCCATCAGGATGGTTTTCGAACACCTTCCTGAGTACGAGTCGCAGTGGGCCACCATCAGTGCCATTGCCCCCAAGATCGGCTGCACGCCCGAGACATTACGGCTGTGGGTTCGCCAATCTGAGCGCAACAGCGGCCAGCTTGATGGGCTGAGCACAGTCGAACGTGAGCGAGTCAAGCTGTTGGAGCGTGAGAACCGTCAGTTGCGTCAAGCTAACGAGATATTGCGTAAGGCCTCAGCCTATTTTGCCCAGGCGGAGCTCGACCGCCCATTCAAACGATGAAGACGTTTATTGATGAAAACCGCCAGTCTTACGGGGTCGAGCCGATTTGCAAGGTGTTGCCAATCGCCCCGTCGACGTACTACCGGTACGCTGCTCAGCAGGCTGACCCCAGCCAGCAGTCAGCGCGTGCGCAGCGTGACCAGGAACTGGGTGAGCACATCCAGCGAGTCTGGGATGAGCACTTCCATGTATATGGCGTGCGCAAGGTCTGGCGACAGTTGCTGCGTGAAGGCCAGCAAGTCGCCCGCTGTACGGTGCAACGCCTGATGGGAGAGCTGGGCCTGCAAGGCGTGGTACGCGGCAAGCCTGTCAAGACGACGGTCAGCGACCAAGCCAGGCCGTGCCCGCAGGATCATGTCAACCGTCAGTTTGTGGCTGAGTGCCCGAACGCCCTATGGGTATCGGACTTTACCTACGTCAGTACCTGGCAGGGTTTTGTTTACGTGGCCTTCATCGTTGATGTCTTTGCCCGATTCATCGTCGGTTGGAAGGTGTCCAGTTCAGCGCGTACCGATTTTGTACTCGATGCACTGGAGCAAGCCCTTTACACCCGTCGCCCAGTCAAGCAGGGTGGACTCATTCACCACAGTGACCGTGGCGTGCAGTACGTGTCCATTCGCTATACCGAGCGTCTTGTCGAAGCCGGTATTGAGCCATCGGTCGGGAGTGTCGGTGACTCTTACGACAATGCCTTGGCTGAGACCATCAATGGTCTTTACAAGGCTGAAGTGATTCATCGACGCTCTTGGCCCACACGGGGGGCGGTGGAGCTGGAAACGCTGAAATGGGTGGACTGGTTCAATCACCGCCGCCTGCTGGAGCCAATCGGTCATATTCCACCGGTCGAGGCAGAAGCCATCTATTATCAGCAACTCACCGAGTCTGCCCACGTGGCATGACTCAAACAAAAGGGTCTCCGAGAAACCCGGGGCGGTTCACGAGCCTAAAACTTCATGTTTTTTTGATGCAGATCAATAAAGACCCTCTGGACCTATTGCTGATGGAACCAAATCGCTGGCTAAGCTAACACAAGGCCTGTGTTACGGAAAAATTGCGAAAAAGAGACGATTTGTAGATGGTGGGATTACAGAAGACCGTAATTCAGTTACAGCGCTTTGTGATCCTCAATGGAATGCAATGATTTGACCCTAGCGGGTCACTATGACTTTTTATTCAAGGAGAAGTTCAATGGTAAGAATTAATAATTGGAGCAGCAATCTGGATGCCTACAGGATACTCCAAGAAGCGCAAAGTTTGACTGAGGAGCTTCCTCACTTCGATACGGCTTTTCCCATTGAGTCTGAAAGCATTGCGCCACCGGAGCATCACAACCATCGCTACCGTATTGGACAAGAGGAGCACCGTGTCAGATATCTTGCTGCAAACAGGAATACGTGCCGCCCCCTCAGCACGTGCGTTCGGAAACGCCAGAGGTAACAGTCCGCGAAACTGAAACAAACAGGCTTATGCTTAAAAGCTTCTGGATCTTCGGTGCGGAATTTGAATAGATATCACCTTCCTCTCAGCGTCAACTGCTCAGTTTCCAAACTCTATCAGCAATCACGGAAGAAGCACATGACCAACTTTTTTACCTCGTAAACCCCAATGATATTCGGATTGATCGGAAGTCGAATCCCCATACGGCTACAGCGCGAGGTGCCGGTGGCGAACCGGTATTGACAGTTCCCGCCAGCCTGCCTGACGAAGAAATAATGCATGCGTTAGACACGTTCATTTACCTTGGGGGATTAGTTTTCAGAACGTAAAAAAGCCCCCTTGCCTGCTGAAAGCGAGGGGGCCGAAATACAGCCTCGTTATTGACAGCTCCTTGATGGGTGGCCAAAAGCATTCAGATCCAGGCTGCGGGTTCCGTTAGGCTTGTTCCGGGGGGACGTGTCAGCCTAGGCCGTTGGCCCGCGCTGTATCAGTCGCCGTTAGCAACGCCCGGTCCTTTTCCACGTAACGGCCCAGCACGTAGCAGGCCACCGGCAGATCACCGCGCGGCTGCACCGATGACACGACCGCCACGATGCGCCAGCCCGCTGCCAGCGCCTCGTTGACCTCTCCCGTGTCAAACAGCTCTTGGATTTCGTCGACCTCATGCAGCTGCATCAGTAAGCCTCCTGATCGTACTGCGCGATAGTCTTCGGCTCGGTCTCACCAATCCAGCCGAGCACATACTCGGTGCTGGGCAGACTTTCCCATAGACCGGTTTCGAGATTGCGTTCATGGCTCACACCGGGCCGCACCAACAACAGTACCCAGCCGTCTTGCAGGTGCCGGTTCACTTCGTGCTCCAGCTCCAGCTCGCGCACCTGCTTAACGTTGCTTATAAAAAAATCCGCCATCCTTAACGCTCCTTTGGTCATGTAAAGCTCAGTGATCCCCGCCTTCAGCAACCTCTGGGCGTAGACGCTTGGGCAGCAGCACACCTGCGGCGCCCTTGGGGGAAGCTGCGGTATAAATGGTACTCGGCGTACTGACTGGTGCCATCTTGCATCACACACACCGCCAAAATTACCCAGCCGTCATCCAGCAGCGTCTGAGCTTGCTGCTGCCCGTTGACAGTACGCAGTTGCTTAATGTCTTCAATGGCCATCGATACTGCTCCTTGCTTGAATGATGGCTTATTGTAATCAAGTCTAGGCCATGAGATTCCTTTGTGTGTTGCAAAATCATGCGTCCTGCACGTCATGCTCGACGAGGGCTTTAGAGTCGGAGACTAAATCGATGTAGCTAAAGCGCGAAATGTTGTGTGTGGGCGACGGAACAGCAAACGTGCGACGCACGGGAGACCGGGCGTAAAAATAATAGTTATTGCTACGTTCATAACTTCGCTTTGGCTTGGTTCTGTGCCCACACACGCTTGACCTGGCTGACACTGACCCCGGCCAGCCGAGCAGTCTCCGCAATGCTGCATCCACCGCTTTTAAGCGCGATGACTCGTTCATGCATTTTGGTATCTGGCTTACGACCAAGGTATCGACCTGCATCCTTGGCCAAGTCTATGCCTTGTCGCTGTCGCTCTCGCCGGTCCTCGAAGTCGTCACGCGCTATTTGTAAGGCCACACGCAACAGCATGTCTTGTACGCCTTGTAACACCACCTTGGCGACGCCGCTGGATGCTTCGGCCAATTCCGATAGATCGACGATGCCGGGCACCGCCAAGCGTGCGCCCTTAGCCTTGATCGCGTCCACAAGCCTTTCTGCTTCGACCAAGGGAAGACGGCTGATTCGGTCGATCTTCTCAGCGATGACGACTTCACCTGGTTGCAGGTCCTCGATCATGCGCAACAGCTCGGTACGGTCGGATCGAGCACCCGATGCTTTTTCGCGATAGACCGCGGCCACGTAGTAGCCCGATGCTCGCGCATTGCCAATGATCGCTTCTTGGCGCTGCAAGTCCTGGTCTTCTGTACTGACACGCAGGTACACCCTGTAGTGGTCTAATGGTTCCGGACACTCATTTAGGCGAGAATATCGCCAGATAGAGGTGTCTGATGACCAAACAACGCCGTACCTTTTCCGTTGAATTCAAACGCGAGGCCGCAGGCCTCGTGCTCGATCAAGGCTATAGCCATATCGAAGCCTCCCGCTCGCTTGGGGTGGTCGAATCTGCGCTGCGTCGCTGGGTCAACCAGCTTCAACAAGAGCGCAACGGTGTCACTCCACAGAGCAAAGCCCTCACGCCCGAGCAGCAAAAAATCCAGGAGCTCGAAGCCCGGATCGCCCGTCTTGAGCGGGAGAAATCCATTTTAAAAAAGGCCACCGCGCTCTTGATGTCGGAAGAGCACGAGCGCATGCGCTGATTGATCAGCTCAGTGTCCATGAGCCAATCGAATTGCTGTGCGAAGTGTTCGAGGTACCTCGCTCGTGCTACTACAACCATTGCCTGCGGCGTCGGTCTCCAGACGCCGAGCGGGTTCGTTTACTTAGCCGAGTCAATGAGCTGTTCGGGCAAAGTCGAGGCGCTGCCGGCAGCCGCAGTATCGTGTCGATGATGCAGGCGGATGGCGAGCAAATCGGTCGGTTCAAGGTGCGTAGCTTGATGCGGGAGCTGGGATTAATCAGCAAGCAACCAGGCTCGCATGCTTATAAAAAAGCAACAGTGGAGCGGCCTGACATTCCGAACATTTTGAATCGGGAGTTCGATGTACCCGCGCCCAATCAGGTCTGGTGTGGCGACATCACCTACATCTGGGCGCAAGGAAAATGGCATTACCTGGCGGTGGTTATGGATCTTTACGCGCGTCGGGTGGTGGGCTGGGCGTTTTCGAACAAACCGGATACGGACTTGGTGATCAAGGCGCTGGACATGGCTTATGAGCAACGCGGCAAGCCTCAGGGCCTGCTGTTTCATTCCGACCAGGGCGTCCAATACGGGAGCCGACAGTTTCGCCAGCGGCTTTGGCGATACCGCATACGCCAGAGCATGAGCCGCCGGGGTAATTGCTACGACAACTCGCCGATGGAGCGTGTGTTCCGCAGCTTGAAAACTGAGTGGATACCGACCGTGGGCTACATGACGGTCCAAGAGGCTCAGCGGGATATCAGTCATTACCTGATGCATCGTTACAACTGGATTCGGCCACACCAGTTCAATGATGGAATGGCGCCCGCTCAGTACGAGAAAAACCTTAACGTCGTGTCCGGGATCAGTTGACCACTACACCCGCGCAACATTGAGAGTCGTCATCATATGGCCCATTTTGGTATACCCAGATAGGCCATGGTTTATCAGCTATGGCTCAATGGGTATAACCGCAAGCCTATAGAGCCATCTTAGAAAGAACCACCATGTTGAGCCATACCGAAAGCCCGAGGCAGGTCTTACGCTGGTTTCTGTTCCGTTACGCCCTAGACCCCTATCTGCATAAATTCATATTTGAATTCCTCAATGAATTCCTATTGAATTCTTTTGAGATATCGTTCAGGATAGCCTGATAGATATCTGCATGAATTCCTAAAGAATTCACTGCGGATATCGTTAAGGATATCCATAATGATATCCTTTTGAATTCCTGATAGATACTATAGGTGCTTATATGCCGGTCATATCGTTCGTGTCCCCCAAAGGCGGGGCTGGCAAGACAACATCTGCCCTTGCGCTGGCCACTCAGATTGCAAAGCGTGTGCCTGTGACAGTGATTGATGCTGACCCAAATCACCCCATAGACTCCTGGTCAAAAGGGGGGGCGGTTCCAGAGAACATGACTGTTATCTCCGGTGTAACAGACCAAACGATAAGTGACACCATTGCGGAAGCAGCAACCAAGACGCCTTTTGTAATCGTGGATCTTGAAGGCACAGCGGCGACAATCGTCGCGTACGCTATAGCGGAGTCTGATCTGGTTATAATTCCTTCCCAAGGGTCGCAGTTGGATGCTGAGCAAGCCAGTAGGGCGTTTGGTCTCATCAGAGCGCATGAGCGAGGCATTCAGAAGCATAAGCCCGACTACAAATTGCCCTACGCGGTCTTATTTACGCGCACCTCCGTCGCAATACAAAGCAGGGACACACGGCATATTCGAGAGAGTTTCAAGAAAGGCGGTATCCCGTTTTTTGAGGTTGAACTCAACGAAAGGGCTGCCTTCAAAGCCATGTTTTCATATCGTCAAACCTTGGAATTGCTTCCTCGCAACGAAGTATCCAATGTAGATAAAGCCATTGATAATGCTGAGGTTTTCGCTCGCGAAGTTATTGCCAAGCTTACACCTGGCGATGCAAAGCCTATGGAGGTTGAAGCATGAGTCGAGTCGATCCTTTAGAAGGCCTGAAGAATTTTGAGCCTAAGCCTGCTGCTAGCCAAAAGTCGAAACAGGAAAGTGCTGCACTTGAAGAGCTGGCAAGCGAACATGGCTTCGTAGCCCGGCATCCAGCCCCATCAAATGCACGAGTCGATAGATCAAAGCGAAGGTTCACAACCGGCAGAAATATCCAAATCAATATCAAGGGCGATCAAGCTACTAAAGATGAGCTTTATCGCCTTGCAGATGACATTGATGCTCCCCTAGGGGAGACCCTTAAAAGGGCGCTGTCAGCACTGGCGCGTGAGCTGAATTCAAAATAGGCTGGTCAGCAGGGCTCCTAAAGGGTCAGCGTCTGTAGAGTCGAATAATTGGAACGCTGGGGCAGGGCAGGGCCTCACATTAGGACATTTACATGTTCCAGTGAGGCTCTATGTGCAGCCATTACGAAGCACCGTCACCGCACCAGATAGCCGAAGCGTTCGGCGTAGCACCGTTCGACCAGGGCAGACTTGATTTGTGGCCTGGCTACCTCGGTCCATTCCTACGTAGCGCTGACGGACGCGTCGAGGACAATGAATCTCCCGCATCCATGGAGGTGCTGACTGGCTCCTTTGGGCTGATCCCGTCCTGGAGCAAGGACAGTAAAATTGCCAGGCGCACGTACAATGCTCGGTCAGAGACAGTGGCCGAGAAACCATCGTTCCGACATGCATGGCGCCAGGCGCAACATTGCATTATCCCTGCGGTGGCCATCTACGAGCCGGACTGGCGATCAGGCAAGGCAATAGTTACGCGTATAGCCCGTGCAGACGGCGAGCTGCTAGGCATTGCTGGGCTGTGGGAGCAGTGGCGCGATCCGTCCACTGACCAGATCCTGCACAGCTATACCATGCTGACCGTGAATGCAGATGATCACGACTTCATGAAGGCGTACCACAAGCCCCAGGATGAAAAGCGCATGGTAGTGATTTTGCCCAAGGGCTCATATGCGGACTGGTTGACTGCGCGGCCAGAGCAGAGCGCGGCGTTTATGAACCAGTACCCGGCAGATAGGCTGATTGTGGACATGTGATGAGCCTTACCTGGAGCTGGTGATGGACAGGGTGACTTGTCGCGCTGGCTGTCACCGGCAATCCTGAATGTCGAGGGAACTCTGCTCGCTGAATTGAACCTCTACCGCCAGGCTCGGCATCACTACTGCCTTTCTCAAGACATGGCACAATGACGACCTAACAACCGCCAAGATTGAGCGACGACGTTTGAGCACGGACACTCTCCTACCCAAAATTTCTGAAGTAAAAGGCCAGCCCACGTGGGTTGATAGCAATCTTCCTGACCTGCGTACCTTGGCGCGTGAGCTGCGTACACATGCTCTTGAGGAAGTCACTGCGGCGTCCAGCCATGAAGACGCCATTGAGGTGACAGCTCAGCATCTGGGGTTCATCGACTCTGCGATTTTGTCCATAACCGTCAGTACGCCTATGGGGGATGTGACGATCCTGCGCAGCAGCATCTACCACATCGTCGAAAAACGACTGGATGCCCGTGAGCGCTACGTAAGATTGGCTTTAGACACTCTCACAGGGCCGCTAGAGGTCTGGAAAGTAGCTTTCACGGACGGCACTGACCGTCTGGCTTTCATTGGTGCGTATGAGTCTAAGCGGCAGATGCTCGTAAGCGTTGTGTTCATCGAGGGCCAGATGCTCTGGAATTTTATGCACACGGACGCCAAATCGCTCAACAAGCATCGTCATGGCGAGTTGCTGTACAAGCGCTACACGCTTTTTTGAGAGCAAAGAAAAAGAGCTACTTGTGAAAGTAGCCCTAAAATTTCAAGCTTGATATTCATATACACACCCTCAAGCAGGGGTGTGGAGGTCTCACCCTACGCCGATGTTCAGCCATCGCCGGGGTTCCTACGCCAGTCATTGCCGCTGAAGGCCACTGGTTTCGCGCTCAATTGCAATCATATACATGGTGACACGTGTGTCAACCAAATTTGATGAATGGCCGTGATTTTCCGGGACTTCCGATGACCCTTGATGATAGGAATTCCGCTGCACTACCTGCTCTTGATTGGGCCTATGGCAGTACCAGGTAACTGCTAGCCGTTGTTTTAGAGAGTCAAAAACGGGAGCCAAGGCTCCCGTTTCTTCTCTGGTGCGGTTAGTCCTTAGAATTCCTGTATCACGCGATACAAGCGAATGGACCAGTAAGCCGCTTGCAGCGCGCGAATCAGTTCAGACGGCAGAAACCGTTCGAAAACTGCTTTCATAGAGTAAACCTCATGCGTTAAAGGGCTCGCCCAGATCGAGCGAGGGTATCAACGAGGCGGACAGCACAAAGCCTTAAAGTTGACGGCAGTGTCATCCCGCAATACCCTTTAACCGCCAAGTCAAAAGAAGTATTGCGTTTCGTCTTGCCCTGCATGTTACCAATCGCTTTGCAACGAAGGAAGAAGTTCGCTGAGCGCTGCGTGTGGATGATTTCAAAACGCCGTGAGGCCCGCAGTTTGCGGGCCTCGTCGTTTCTGAGTAAAAATTTGCAAAAGGTACATCGTGGGATGATATGTATTAAAAGTATTCCCCACTGTACCCCTCAGAATCATTGAGCCTCACCGTTCGTCGGTGGCAAGGGAGTTCGTTTTCGCAGTTTTTTGGTAAGTGTTGCTAGGGTATCTGTTGTCAACTAATCGTTGAATGCTTTTTTCCGACGAGCGGTCAATGCTCTGAGCCATCAAGACAGTAACCGAACCTTTCGCTAGCGCTAGTCTCAGTACTTCACTTTGAAAGTCGGTGAATCCTCTGGACGCTGGCCGCGCCTATCGTATAGCCGCGTGGTACTGATGTTGGCATGGCCCAGCCACATCTGCACCTTGGCGATATCCGCATCATGCTCCAGCGCATTGGTTGCCGCTGTTGCTCGCAAACCATGCACACCCAATCGCTCGACCTCGATGCCTGCCACGCGTGCCCACTGCGCAACAATGGTGTAAAGACCATTCGCAGTGATACCGGCACCGGTGGTGGTACCACGCATCGAGCGAAACAGCGGACCCGGCGCGGCGTCTCGTTCAACATCCTGTTCCAGGTACGCATAGATGCGCTCGGCGGCCACTGGATGGAGGGGCAGAAAGCGGATCTTGCTGCCTTTGCCATGCACCCGCAGGTGTTTGATGCCACGACGCTCCTGCAGATCACCGGTCTTGAGTTGCGCCGCTTCCTCTCGACGCAAGCCGTGGTACAGCAGCACGGCCAATATGGCCCTATCGCGCAGCCCCTTGAGTGTTTCAGTGTCTGGGGCATCGAGCAGCTGCTTGGCCTGGTGGTCACCGAGGGCCGGTGTCTTGCCTTCATTGCTCTCAATCCGAGGCCGTTTGACGCCGTGGACGGGATTACCTCCCGCGACCGCGTTGTTCTCCAGGAGGTGATCGAAGAGGCTGGCCAGCGCGGCCAGTTTGCGTCGGATCGTGGCACCGGCCAGGCCTCGCAGCTCCAACTGTGCGCGCCAGGCTAAAACGTGAGAGCGGGTCACAGCGCGAAATTCCTCGGCGCCGGCCAGACCGACAAAGCTGCAGAAGTCCTGCAGGTCATTCTGGTACGCACGACGCGTGCGCGGGTTGTCGATATTGGCGAACCATTCCACTGCCGCAGGCATCGCAGCGAGGTGCTGGAACTCCGCAGCCGTCAGCCGACGCTTAGGTTGGATAACAAGCTGGGACATCTAAGCTACCTTCCAGTTTTTTGTGTGGATCACCCGGCAACGGTGGACTACTTCCTCGACGCAAGGATGGCGCGGTGAGCTGGTGTAGATCTCTGTACCGTAGAAGGGAAGAGCGCCTAGGAAGTCTTCCAGCACAGCATCAACTTCAAGTGAAAGCAAAACCAATGCTTTGAAGGCGTTGGGCACTTGGTCTTTCTCGAATATGGCCCATCTATCCGTCATGGCCCGTTCTGCCTTTCCCTCCCTGTCCCATTCCCTGGATTTGTGGTGGACCAGTGCGTTACGCGCCTTGACCAGCCCTTTGAGGCTATTGAACGCAGGTCCGTTCTCATTGAGGGAGCGACCGCAGATGAGACGAGGAACAATCATCCACTTGCCTAGCAGATCCATTTTATCCAAGTAAAGGGTGGCCACCCTGTCGCCCAGCTGGATGGCTGCCAAGTCAAAAACAGCAGCTTCGATGGCCATGGCTGAAAAGACGATGGTCTTGATGCCGTTCGCAGCCTTTCGGTCTTCGCGGTCCATAGCTCCGGTGGGATCGTAAGGCGGGCAAAACAGGGGACTGGGATCTGCAGCATCGTCAAGAAAAAATGCGAAGGCGTCTTCCGCAATTCTTGCGTAGGTGTCCGCCATAGTGTCGACACGGATGTAGGTGTCGCGGATCTGAAAGGGGTCTGAGCTGCTCATCAGCGTCCTGACTTAAAAGTGGTGATAACGTATTTTATCACCACTTTTGCTAATTTGTCGGCCAGCCCGATTGACCACGCAAAGCAAGCCACTCAAAATGCTGCAAATCAATCAGCAGGGACGATTAGCGACATGGCATTTGATGCGTATCTGAAAATCGACGGAATTCCAGGTGAGGCTCTTGACGCTCAGTTCAAGGACTGGATCGAAATGGAAAATTTCGACATAGGTGCAAGCCAATCCGCCTCAGCGACGGCGAGCAGTGCAGGCGGGGCAACGAGTGGTCGTGCACGCATGAGTGACTTCTTCTTCCGCAAAACCGTGGACAAAGCCACACCAAAACTGCACGAAGCTTGCTGCAGTGGAAAGCACTTCAAAGAGGTCACCATCGCGGTCAATCGTGCAGGCACTGACAAACTCAAATACCTGGAAATCGTACTTGAAGAAGTCATTATTTCCTCCGTCTCTCTCAACGGTAATGGGGATGTAGAGGGCGGCTTCCCCACAGAAACGGTACGACTGAATTATGGCCGTATCAAAATGACCTATACACAACAAAAACGCGCAGATGGGCAAGGGGGCGGCCAGGTCGTAGGCGGTTGGGATGGCATTGCCAACAAGGTATACGCCTGAGATTACATACGGAGAAGCATGCCTATGGACAACTCTTCAATTGATACCAACAAAGTCGCGTACTGCACTTTTGAATTGACAGGCCAGCCGATGAGCCTGCTGAAGTGCAGTAATAACGAGAGCTACGAGGCTTTTTCAGGCTTATCTGGTTTTGCCAACGATCCTGCCGAAGTGAGCAACGCGGAAAACGGTCCGCTCCCGCCCGGCCGCTACTATATTTTAAATAGGGAAAGTGGTGGAAGGTTCGGTTGGCTCAGGGATCCCATCACGGACCTGATAGCAAGAACTGAGCGCAGTGATTGGTTCTCACTCTACCGGGACGATGGGCAAATCGATGATAGTACGATAATAGATAATGTTAAAAGACAAAACTTTCGGCTGCATCCTGTAGGCCCGATGGGAGTGAGCGAAGGCTGTGTGACAATGACATCAAAGCTCGGGTTTGAGCAACTAAGTGTATATTTACACAACATGGATGGAGACAGAATACCAGGCTCCGGACAAAAATATTACGGAATTTTAGACGTTATCGACCCGAGGAAAGCTAAATGATACGAGTTATAAAAGCTTGCATGAAATCAGTCGCTATACTCATCGCGGCAGTTTTTCTAGCTCGTTATCTAGTGGGCAGTGGATTGGTCAAAGCCGTACTAGATTCCTCGGTTGGAAATAAAATATATGTAGGGTTACGTGGTGTTTTCAACGTAAGTGGCAGCGAAGACGCAGAGACATTAGTAGTCTGCGTAGTGCTCGGGCTTTCTATATTATTTTTGGCTTTTTCATCGTGGCTGCTATCTAAGATTTTTTTTAAGTATTCTTCAAAATAGAAATTAGCTAGCCGCTGGAGCGTTTTGGATAGGGCGGCGATTTTTTAAAGTAAAATGTAATTTTTTTATGCTAAAAATTTAAACATATAGCTAGTTTATAGTGCTTTGGAAAAAGTATGCAAAAAGCTCTGATTGCGATTTTATATTAAGCTTAGAGTAGAAGTTTCTTCGGTGGACCTTCACTGTTTCTGAAGATACAGAAAGTTTTCCTGCAATTTCGCTATTTGAGAAACCGCTCAAAGCTAACTTCAACACTTCAATTTCACGACTTGTGAGTTTGGGGGCGAGTTTTACAATTCGGTCCTGCCACTGCTGCGGGCGTGAGTTTTTTGACTCGCCGATTTCAGAGGCTATCTGCTGCTTCATTAAGGCTAATACCCAAGGTTTAATCAAGTCAAATGTAGCGATATTGTCTTGAGTAAAGCGGCTTTTACTACCCAATGATAGACATAGTGTTTTATCAGAATCAAGCTGAACGTTGTACTGGACCTCATCGACCGATACGAACTCCTCAAAATACAGATGATAGTATTCCGTTTCAGAAAAGTGAGTAGGTACAATGTCCAAAAGATGAAAAAAGCCACTTTGCGGATTTTCTCGATTGGCTATGTAAAAAGGGTCAAGCATGTAGAGACCCTTCACATAGTGGTTAATCAGTCCGTCTATTTCCTCAGCATCTGCAGTTTCGATGTGGCAGAGTGCCTGCACGCCATTGCTCTCGAAAACCAGCACTACCCAGTTGTCAATTGGAGAGTATTCGTTCAGCAACCTGACTAACGAACTCCAAAACTCAGGCCGGTTTAGCTTCTCGATCAGCTTGGCTATTGATCTGTGCCAAATATTGCACTGGAGCTGGTTTAGCATCATCTACCCCTTTTGGGTTATTTGAAATCGGACTCGGTACGATTATATTGCAGCCTCGCGGATTCGGAGCCTACTAATGATTACTGACAACCGGCATGGAGAAAGCCTATGAAAAACGTGTGTCTATTGACCCTCTTGACTGCCTCTTTGTTCAGCGTGGGCCTGAATACAGCGGTGGCAAGCCCGCCCAGTGTTAATCTGTACAACTGGTATGGCTTCATCGCACCAGATACCCCTAAGGAATTTGAGCACGAAACCGGCAACCAATTGCTCATTGATTCCTTTGACAGCGCCGAGATCATGCAAAGCAAGGTTATGGCTGGACGCACAGGGTATGATGTAGTGGTAGCCACTTCAAACGTGTTACCAAATTTGATCACTGCAGGAGTTCTCCAACCTCTGGATCGTAGTCAGCTCAGTAACTGGTCTCACCTTGAGTCAGATATATTGGCTAAGGTCTCTGTCAATGATCCAGGAAATCGTTACGCAGTACCCTACCTCTGGGGTACTACCGGAATCGGCTATGATGTCGATAAGGTGAAGGCTGCCCTAGGCGATGATGCCCCGGTCGATAGCTGGGATTTGGTATTCAAGGAAGAAAATATTAGCAAGCTGAAGCAATGCGGTGTAGCAATGCTCGATTCCCCTAGTGAAATTATTTCTATTGCATTGCATTATCTTGGATTGCCTCACAACAGCAAGAACCCTGAGGACTATAAGAAAGCTCAAGCCCTGCTGCTAAAGATTCGTCCTTATGTGCGCTATTTTGACTCGTCCAAAATTGACGCTGATCTTGCTGATGGAAACATTTGCGTCGTTGTCGGGTGGGCAAATGGTGCACTTGCCGCGCAAGAAATAAACGAAAAGAACAAGACTGGACGACGGATTGCGTACTCCATTCCACGTGAAGGCGCTTTAGTATGGTCTGAAAATATGGTTTTGTTGAAAGACGCCCCTCATCCTCAAGAGGGTATGAAGTTCATAAACTATATGCTGCGTCCTGAGGTGATTGCTAAAACTTCAAATCATACACTGTACCCTAACGCGAATAAAGATGCACTGCAGTTTGTAGACTCAAAGCTTAGTAGTAACACATCTATATATCTGGATAAAGATGCCGTCGCTAGGCTTTTCCCTCTGGAGCCGCTACCTTTGAAGCTGGAACGGATTCGTACCCGTGCTTGGGTTAAAATAAAAAGCGGTATGTAATCCTTAATATATTTAATATTGAGTGCCCCTTTGCTTATGTTTTTTAGTTCAGGGGCTCTCAAATGACTGTATTGAGTTGAGGTTCATAATAAGCTATGAGTGCTCTAATAAGTGTATTCACAAAGCAATGTCAGGTAGAAATCAAAGAGTTGATGGACTTGATACGTTTAGACGAAAAGTACGCATCTTTGTTGTCGGATGGTATTTTTCCAATAGATCACGAAGCAATTGAATTCAATTACCAACGACGTTTTCGAATAATGGAAATTTCACGTAAATACGGCCTGGGCTGATGTTTGATATGGCTTGTTATTTTTCATCAGACTTGTTGTAAGTCGTGAATTTATTCATGAATGCCAGAATCTCTTCTAGAGATTCTGGCGAATCAACTTCTATTGCTTTGTCAGCGATTGCCTGTCTAAGCGATATCAGGCGCGTCCTCAGTACGTCTTGGCCGCCTGGTAGCAGTTCGCCAGGAGCTACATCAAAAGCCATCGAGATTTTTATCAACTGCTCAACGCCGGGGAGGTGTATTCCTCTTTCGTAACAACCTACAAGCGGCGCATCACAGCCTATTTTTTCAGCAAGGGCTGCTTGGCTCATGCCTGACAATTTACGAAGAGCCTTGATTTTTGCTCCTACGAAGCTTCGAAGCGTGTCCATTTTTTACCCATAAAATCGCATGGTTTCATGCGGTTGGCTCACGGAAAAGAAAACAAATCATCTAATAGATGGTTTTCCATTTACTTTTTCTTTTGTTTGCTCTATTTTGTTATCTACAAATCCATCACCTGGTGGCCATCCCGGCCCAGTACAGATGGAGCTGGTTTCCATCAGCACACCACTCGCCCCTGCGCTCAGCGGTTTGGGAATTCGAAAGAGCGCCTGATCGAAAGGTTCTGAATATGAAAAATTGGCGTGTTTTGATGCACAATTCTGCCGTACATCAGTCACTTATCACGTTGATCGAACAGTTGGACGTGGAGGTGTATTCCCCCGAAAGCACTACCTACCGCAAACGTCCGGATCGCCCTTCATCGGTAGAGACGAAGGTGCGTTTGTTTCCTGGCTATCTGCTGCTGCGCTTCGATCCTGAGGTCACGCACACGACGACTATCACCGCTCTGAATGGCGCTCATGGGTTCGTTCAGTTTGGCGGTAGCTCCTGTGAGTTTGGCGGTAGGGCCTGTGTTGTGCAGGACGCTACGGTCGAGCAATTAAAAGCCGCTACCTTGGTTCGTTCTAACCGTCAGCTTGACTGCATCGAGTTTCGTAATTTGCCGACAGAGCTGGAAAAAACGCTGCGTCTGATCATCGATATGAAATCTGATGCTGCGCGCAGAGCGGCTTTCCTTGCGCTGCTGGCCCAGGACGCAGCGCTGGAGCGCCTTGTCAGGCGCCACGGAACCCTTTGCTATTCGAGGGTACGTGCCGCCTAGGCATTACTACTTCCCACGATTTCCCATTTCACCGCCTGGTTTTTCCAGGCGGTGTTTTTTTGCGTTCTCACAGCCCTTAGGAGTTCCCATGGCGTCATCCGAAGATGAAACAACCACCAAGACAGTAAGCGTTTATATCCGCCCGGCCAGGGTGGAGGCGCTGAACAAAGCTGCGATACGGGTGAGCTATGAAACCCAAAGCTCCAGGCAGATTTCACCCTCGGAGCTCGCTCGCTACCTGATCGATAACTATTTGGAGCAGGCCGTTCAGGAGCTCATTGCAGATGCTGCAAGAAAGTAGTCGTTCCGTAACCCAGGAGTTTTTAACATGCTCACCACCAGTGCCTTCCTGGCCCTGGCTATGCAATGCGCTCCCTCGATACACCCCGCCACGCTTACCCCCATCGTCAAGACAGAATCCTCCTTCAATCCCTATGCCATTGGCGTGGTCGGCAAAGTGTTGCCGCGTCAACCGCAAAGCCTAGATGAAGCCGTATTGGCGGTGAAAAAGCTGGTCGCGGAGGGGGCTGACTTCAGCATCGGCCTGGGCCAAATCAACCGGCAGCATTTCGATGTCAACCGACCCGAACCTGTATTTGAGCCCTGCACCAACCTGCGCATGGCCGCCGCTGTTCTTGATGCATAGGAATTTCAAAATGCCTATGCATCAGGCTGACGCTATGACGGAGGCGTCATGCCTTCATAGCGATGCGTAGTAAGACGCTGAGGCGTTACATATGCAGTGAAAATCCCTATCAGAAAGCGTTAATGCAGGTTATTTCACCGCGAAGCCTAGGTGCGGACGCACCTTCCCCCTGTCAGGGCTTCACGTACCTCATCTGCGCGATCGCCTGAGCGTTGAGGACCAGTCCCTGCACCGTCAGCCCGCTGATTGCCGCCGTGTATACCATCCGCGCGCCACACAGCACGCAGCGGAACGGATCGACGTTTAGAAAGGCTTTGGCCATCTGCACAAAATACAGCTTCGGTGTTGGTCCTGGCGTCGCCATCTTCAGTGCTTCATAGACCTTTGGCAGGTACTGCCCGCAGACCCGATTGGCCAGAAAACCAAAATACCGGATCATCCGGAAATGCTTTTCCGGGATGTGCTGCACCACCCGGAAAAGCATGTCGGCCTGGCTCAGCGTTTCCTGCTGATAGGTCTGTGTGCGGTGATCCAGGTAGGTGAAGCTCAACGTGGCCCCGTTGGTGTAATGCGCCAGACGACTGCCCGAGATGGGCGGTTTTTTCAGGTAGCGGCCCAGGTAATTGACGGTCTTTCGGCCGTTTTTCGTCTTCTTCGACAAGTGGATGTGCCAGTGCTGGCCACCAGCGGTCAGTATCAAACGGCGCCAGTCGCTTTCACAGAGGATGTGGGCCAGCGGCGGCGGCATCGTCAGTTGCGAAAGCGGCTGTCCCAGCAGGTAATCGCGCACCAGCCACATCCAGCGCCGCCGCAGGGCCTCTTTGTGGAACGACAGATTTTTCCAGACGCCCTGCTCATCCAGGCCGCCCGCGGTCACCGACAGGTGGACGTGGGGATGCCAGTTGAGCCGCCGGCCATAGGTGTGCAGCGCCCCGAAAATCCCGACGCGCAAACCGCGCCGCCTGGCGGCGTAGATCAGGTTATCGGCCGCCAGCCGAAACAGCGCATCGAGCAGCCAGCGGTTGTAGAAGAACTGGGCAGCCTGCGGCTGCAAATTGTGGGATTTTGAAATCGGTTATCATAGCCGAAATCGAGTCGATCCCTCCTCAGCACAGGCTTACACATGGCGTCAGAGACCAAAAAACGTAAACGGGCGAGCCGGGCAAAAGCCAAGGCAAAGCAGACCCGTCTCCAACGCGCCGGGCATACCACCTTCGTTCCCGATACCGACTTTTTCTTCGATATCGATCCTTTGGGTGATGTCGATCTTTGTAGTTGCTGCCAGACAACGTATCTGAACGACATGTTTCCCGACGCTTCTTGCGTAAGCGTTTCGATGAGAGAAGGGCCAGGCGGATTCGCCATCACCGCCGTCATTCACCACGATGAGGAGCCGCCCTGCTGACGTGGCCTCTGCACCGCCTGCTTACAAACCTCGACCGCTCAAAAACCTCTTCACGGCCAACGGCTGCTGGGCAGATTTGCTGGAGGCCGGCGGTCTGCGCCAAATCGAAGTGGAGTCGATCAGCAAAATGCTCGCCTGCGGCACCTCGATACTGGGCGTCAAACACTACACCTGCGCCAATGAGCATTGCCCACACGTCAAATACCTGTGCAACACCTGCCATTGCCGGGCCTGTCCTTCCTGCGGCAAAAAGGCCACCGACCAGTGGATCGCCGTGCAAAACAACCGTCTGCCCGACTGCCCCTGGCAGCATCTGGTGTTCACGCTGCCCGACACGCTGTGGTCCCTGTTCTTCTACAACCGCTGGCTGCTCGATGCGCTGTTTCGTCTGGCGGCCGATAACCTGATCTACACCGCCAGGCGGCGCGGTTTGCGCGTCGGGATTTTCGGTGCGCTGCACACCTATGGCCGGCGGCTCAACTGGCATCCCCACGTCCACCTGTCGGTGACCGCGGGCGGCCTGGATGAGCAGGGCGTCTGGAAAAATCTGTCGTTCCACAAAGAGGCCCTGCGGCGGCGCTGGATGTGGCTGGTGCGCGATTACCTGCTGGGACAGCCGCTTTCGCAATTGACGATGCCGCCGCCGCTGGCCCACATCCTCTGTGAAAGCGACTGGCACCGTCTGATACTGACCGCTGGCGGCCAGCACTGGCACATCCACTTGTCGAAGAAGACGGAAAACGGGCGAAAGACCGTCAATTACCTGGGCCGCTACCTGAAAAAACCGCCCATCTCGGGCAGTCGTCTGGCGCATTACACCTCCGGAGCCACGTTGAGCTTTACCTACCTGGATCACCGCACGCAGACCTATCAGCAGGAAACGCTGAGCCAGGCCGACATGCTGCGCCGGGTGGTGCAGCACATCCCGGAAAAGCATTTCCGGATGATCCGGTATTTTGGTTTTCTGGCCAATCGGGTGTGTGGGAAATACCTGCCGAAGGTGTATGAAGCATTGAAGATGGCGACGCCAGGACCGACACCGAAGCTGTATTTTGTGCAGATGGCCAAAGCCTTTCTAAACGTCGATCCGTTCCGTTGCGTGCTGTGTGGCGCGCGGATGGTATACACGGCGGCAATCAGCGGGCTGACGGTGCAGGGACTGGTCCTGGGGTCTGGGGAGCAATGGAACAGGGAAGTCAGTTAAGCCCCTACGTCACCAGTACCGGTCAGTACCCTCCATGTGCACTTCGCTTTCGGAGAAGCAGTGGCGGTCGTCCGCGCCACTGGCGATGTCGCTCAGCAACTCGTTCACCGTGTCGTCCAACTCTGCATCGCTGTCGTAAGGCACCTTCAGTTCGTACTCGCCGTTCGATCGCCGCTGAGCGTCGTACTCATCGAGATAGAAGTGTTCAATGTGCTCTATCGTGCGTTTCTTACCGCGCACAAATTTACTGTTGTTCTCAATCCGCAGAGTCAGCAGGAGGGTGGCGACCTTGGTCGTGCTGATACCGGTGTTGCCATTGTCCCGCACGCCGGATGCCTTTCGCGCCGACTTCTCGTAGGCGCTGATCGCTACGCCGCGATGCCGAAGGTAGCTGTACAGCGTGCTCTTGGAGACGTGCAGCTTCTGCGCGATAGCGGCAACGGACAACTTACGTTCACGATACAGCGTTTCGGCAACCATCGCCGTCGCCTGCGCTCGTGGCGTCAGCCCCTTCGGCCGTCCGCCCATCCGTCCGCGTGCTCGCGCGGCCGACAGTCCTGCCTGGGTGCGTTCCCGAATCAGTTCGCGCTCAAACTCGGCCAACGATGCAAACAGATTAAATACCAGCCGGCCTTGTGCACTGGTGGTATCGATGGGGTCATTCAGGCTCAACAGGCCGACCTTGCGCTCAATCAAATTGCCCACCAGCTCTACCAAATGCTTGAGTGAGCGTCCCATCCGGTCGAGTTTCCAGATCACTAACACGTCCCCAGCTCGAACTTGGCCAAGCAGTTCGTCCAATGCGGGCCGCGCCGTTTTCGAGCCACTGGCTACATCTTGGTAAATGCGTTCGCAACCGGCGCGGTTGAGTGCATCGAGCTGCAGGTCGAGATTTTGGTCGCGCGTGCTTACGCGGGCATAGCCGATTTTCATCAAAAGTCTTCTTTACTCGTCTGATTTCGACAATATCGAACTTTGATACGTCAAACCATTATTATGAACCTGTTGTGGGCACAGACGGCGTGTACGGCTGATCGTTTGTTAAAGTTTCGAAAAACGATCGTTTTATCGAACCATTGCAGTGTAGCGTAACAAAGCGTACAAACACCTAAATGCAAAAACACCGATCAGGAGAGCACATGAATACTGTTCGCTGGAACATCGCCGTATCGCCGGACGTGGACCAGTCCGTCCGCATGTTTATCGCGGCTCACGGCGGAGGACGCAAAGGCGATCTGTCACGCTTTATCGAGGAGGCCGTACGCGCTTATTTACTGGAACAAGCTGTCGAGCAGGCGAAGGCCGCCGCCGCCGGCATGAGCGAAACGCAGCTGACCGATCTCATCGACGAGGCCGTGCAATGGGCGCGTGAGCACTGATGCGGGTCATTCTCGACACCAACGTCCTGCTCGGCGCACTGATCTCGCCACTCGGCGCACCCGATGCGATTTATCGTGCCTGGCGCGCTAAGCGTTTCGATCTGGTGACATCAACGGCCCAGCTCGACGAGCTGCGTCGTGTAAGTCGTTATCCGAAGCTCAAGGCTATTTTGCCTGCCCACCGCGTTGGCACGGTGGTCAACAACATGCAACGCGCCATCGTACTGGATACGTTACTGCCTCTGGCGGAGGGCATTGAAGCTGAGGATCCTGATGACACCTTTTTGCTCGCGATGGCAGTGACTGGCGAGGCTGACTACCTCGTAACCGGTGATCGACGGGCCGGGTTGCTGCAACGTGGCAGCATCGGCCGTACGCGGATCGTCACCCCGGCCACTTTTTGCGCCGATGTACTGTAACGCATGCCCGTCAGCTTCCTGTCGACCACGCAACGGGAACGCTACGCTCGCTATCCAGAGACACTTTCCAGTGAAGAACTGGCGCGCTACTTCCACCTGGACGATGATGACCGCGAGTGGATCGCCACCAAACGTCGTGACAGCAGCCGTCTGGGCTATGCACTACAACTGACAACCGTGCGTTTTCTTGGTACGTTTCTGGAGGATCCCACTGCCGTGCCAGAAGCCGTACTGCGCACCCTCGCAACCCAGCTCAATATCCCTGAGTTTGCCGATTGCGTCGCAGCTTATCGCAGAACCAGGCAGCGCTGGCAGCACACAACCGAAATCCGCGCACGCTATGGCTACCGTGAGTTCGCAGACACCGGCAATCAATTTCACCTTGGGCGCTGGCTATGCGCCCTGTGTTGGACGGGCACCGATCGCCCGAGTGTGCTTTTCGAGCATGCCAACAGTTGGTTGATCGGTCACAAGGTACTGCTGCCTGGCGTCACCCTTTTGGAACGATTCGTTGCCGAGGTGCGGTCGCGCATGGAGTCGCGCCTTTGGCGGTTGCTGACGCGTGACGTAACAGATGTCCAGCGGCAGCGCCTTGACGATTTGCTGGATCCTGTCGAAGGCAGTCGCCAGTCCTGGCTTGATCGATTACGCAAGGGACCGGTACGCGTGAGTGCCCCAGCACTGGTACAAGCATTGTTGCGCATCGAAACGATACGTGATCTGGGAATCAAACTGCCTAATACCAAGGTACCGCCCAGTCGCATCGGGGCATTGGCACGCTTTGCCAGCACCGCCAAAGTCTCAGCTGTGGCCAGACTTCCAGACGCACGGCGCATGGCTACCCTGGTGTCTTTTGTCCACAGTCTAGAAGCCAGTGCTCATGACGATGCCCTTGATGTGCTCGACCAGTTGTTGCGCGAACTGTTTAGTAAGGCGCAAAAGGAAGATCGCAAGACCAGGCAGCGTACGTTGAAAGACTTGGATCGGGCTGCTTCAATGCTGGCCAGCGCATGTCGAATGCTACTCGACCCAAGTCTGCCAGACTGCGAATTACGCGAGCGTGTGTATGCCGCTATTGGACAAGACGAACTGACCCAGGCCCTGAACGATATTGGTACTCTGGTGCGCCCGCCAGACGATGTGTTTTACACCGAACTGGCGGCCAAACAGGCGACTGTGACGCGCTTTTTACCGACGCTGCTGCGTGTCATCCAGTTCGACGCCAATCCGACAGCACGCCCACTGGTACAGGCACTGCAATGGTTGCATCAGAGGCCAGACCATGACCCAGCTATCACCATTGTGGACAAGGCATGGCAACGTCATGTCGTGGGAGAGGACGGAAAGGTCAATTCCAGAGCCTTTGCCTTCTGTGCCCTCGCCAAGTTGCGTGTGGCGATTCGTCGGCGCGACGTATTTGTCAATTCAAGCTGGCGATATGCCGACCCGCGCGCGGGCCTGTTAGAAGGGACCGAGTGGGAGGCTGCGCGGCCTGTCATTTGCCGCTCACTGGAGTTGAGCGTGCAACCGCAGGCCACCTTGGCCGCGTTGACACAGGAACTGGATGAAACCTATCGGCGCGTCGCTGCACGCCTGCCCGACAACGACGCAGTTCGCTTTGAGACAGTCGGCGACAAGACAGAATTGGTACTCAGCCCGCTGGAAGCATTGGCGGAACCGGCATCGCTGATCGCTTTGCGTCATGAGATCAAGATACGCATGCCCCGCGTCGATCTGCCGGAAATCCTACTGGAGATAACAACCCGCACCGACTGCATGGAGGCGTTCTCGCATCTAACTGAACGCACAGCACGGGCCGCCGATCTAAACACCAGTCTGTGCGCGGTGCTCCTGGCCGAAGCCTGCAACACTGGCCCCGAACCGTTTGCACGCCAGGACACACCAGCACTGCGGCGGGACAGACTGCTGTGGGTTGATCAAAACTACGTGCGGGATGACACGCTGACTGCCTGCAATGCCGTGCTGGTAGCCGCACAAAACCGCATCGCACTGGCCCGCACTTGGGGAGGCGGCGATGTAGCTTCGGCTGACGGCATGCGCTTTGTGGTGCCTGTACGCACCGTCCATGCCGGACCAAACCCAAAATACTTCAATCGTGGACGCGGCGTGACTTGGTATAACCTGCTGTCCGATCAATGCTCGGGGCTAAACGCGATTACCGTCCCCGGCACCTTGCGCGACAGCCTGGTGTTACTGGCGGTCGTACTAGAGCAGCAGACCGAATTGCAGCCCACGCAGATCATGACCGACAATGGCGCTTATAGCGATGTAGTGTTCGGCTTGTTCCGGCTTCTGGGGTATAGGTTTAGCCCACGCTTGGCAGACATCGGTGGCACTCGGTTCTGGCGAGTCGATGCACAAGCCGACTACGGCGAACTCAACGCTCTGGCAAAACAGTGCGTCAACCTTGATCGCATCACACCACATTGGGACGACGTACTGCGTTTGATTGGTTCACTCAAACTTGGCCTGGTGCCCGCGATGGGAATCATGCGCACCCTGCAGGTCGATGAGCGACCGACACGACTGGCCCAGGCCATTGCTGAAATTGGTCGCATCGACAAGACTATTCACACACTGAACTTCATTGACGACGAGTCGCGCAGACGCGGAACGCTGCAGCAACTCAATCTCGGCGAGGGTCGCCATAGCCTGGCCCGCGAGGTCTTCCACGGCAAGCGCGGAGAACTGTTCCAGCGCTACCGCGAGGGACAGGAGGATCAGTTGAGTGCGCTCGGACTAGTCGTGAACATGATCGTTTTGTGGAACACCTTGTACATGGACGCGATACTCACACAGCTACGCCGCGAAGGCTATCCGGTGCGACCCGAAGACGAGGCGCGGCTTTCGCCGTTTGGTCATGAGCATATCAACATGCTCGGGCGCTACTCATTCTCCGTACCGGATGCCGTCGCACGCGGAGAACTGCGGCCACTTGGGAAAGCCTCAGAAACCTGAATTACTCAACTTTATTGGAACAAACACCCCATGAGCCATCCACCTTTTCAACAAGCGCTGACCGATGCCGAACTCGATAGGCTGACTGATTTTCTTGATGCCATCGGCTCACCGGCCATGAACATTGAAATGCTCGACGGCTATTTTGCGGCACTGATCTGTGGTCCGGAGATGGTGCCTCCCAGCGAGTACCTACCACAAATCTTGGGCGAGAATTTTAGTTTTGAGAGCAATGCTCAGGCTACCGACATGATGGGGCTCATCATGCGCCACTGGAATACGATTGCATCGGTATTGCTTCACACGCTGGAGGAGCCTGACGTGTATTTGCCAGTGCTGTTGGAGGATGACGATGGCATTACTTACGGCAACGATTGGGCTCTGGGCTTTATGCGCGGAGTTCAGGCCCGACCTGGAAGTTGGCGTGACCTGATCGACAGCGACGAACATAGCGGGCCGATGCTCCCCATCATGCTCTTGGCCTATGAGAATGACCCCGATCCAGCGCTGCGACCACCGTCGGTTACTAACGAAAAGCGTGAAGAAGTGATTGAGATGATGATCGCCAGTCTGACGATCATCTATCGCTTCTTCGAGCCTCATCGATGGTCGCTGGCACTGAGACCACCCGATGTACCACTACGCAGAGAAGGACCGAAAATTGGACGCAACGCCCCCTGTCCGTGCAGCAGTGGACGCAAATTCAAACATTGCTGCGGATCCAAATCCCCAACGATGCACTGACCATTGCTGGTGACCCAGGCAGCTTAACTGACTTCCCTGTTCCATTGCTCCCCGGACCCCGTCCTCAACGCTCAGGCGATCGCGCAGATGAGGTACGTGAAGCCCTGACAGGGGGAAGGTGCGTCCGCACCTAGGCTTCGCGGTGAAATAACCTGCATTAACGCTTTCTGATAGGGATTTTCACTGCATATGTAACGCCTCAGCGTCTTACTACGCATCGCTATGAAGGCATGACGCCTCCGTCATAGCGTCAGCCTGATGCATAGGCATTTTGAAATTCCTATGCATGAACTGGGCAGCCTGCGGCTGCAAATTGTGGGATTTTGAAATCGGTTATCATAGCCGAAATCGAGTCGATCCCTCCTCAGCACAGGCTTACACATGGCGTCAGAGACCAAAAAACGTAAACGGGCGAGCCGGGCAAAAGCCAAGGCAAAGCAGACCCGTCTCCAACGCGCCGGGCATACCACCTTCGTTCCCGATACCGACTTTTTCTTCGATATCAATCCTTTCGGTAATGTCGATCTTTGTAGTTGCTGCCAGACAACGTATCTGAACGACATGTTTCCCGACGCTTCTTGCGTAAGCGTTTCGATGAGAGAAGGGCCAGGCGGATTGGCCATCACCGCCGTCATTCACCACGATGAGGAGCCGCCCTGCTGACGTGGCCTCTGCACCGCCTGCTTACAAACCTCGACCGCTCAAAAACCTCTTCACGGCCAACGGCTGCTGGGCAGATTTGCTGGAGGCCGGCGGTCTGCGCCAAATCGAAGTGGAGTCGATCAGCAAAATGCTCGCCTGCGGCACCTCGATACTGGGCGTCAAACACTACACCTGCGCCAATGAGCATTGCCCACACGTCAAATACCTGTGCAACACCTGCCATTGCCGGGCCTGTCCCTCCTGCGGCAAAAAGGCCACCGACCAGTGGATCGCCGTGCAAAACAACCGTCTGCCCGACTGCCCCTGGCAGCATCTGGTGTTCACGCTGCCCGACACGCTATGGCCCCTGTTCTTCTACAACCGCTGGCTGCTCGATGCGCTGTTTCGGCTGGCGGCCGATAACCTGCTCTACGCCGCCAGGCGGCGCGGTTTGCGCGTCGGGATTTTCGGGGCGCTGCACACCTATGGCCGGCGGCTCAACTGGCATCCCCACGTCCACCTGTCGGTGACCGCGGGCGGCCTGGATGAGCAGGGCGTCTGGAAAAATCTGTCGTTCCACAAAGAGGCCCTGCGGCGGCGCTGGATGTGGCTGGTGCGCGATTACCTGCTGGGACAGCCGCTTTCGCAATTGACGATGCCGCCGCCGCTGGCCCACATCCTCTGTGAAAGCGACTGGCACCGTCTGATACTGACCGCTGGCGGCCAGCACTGGCACATCCACTTGTCGAAGAAGACGGAAAACGGGCGAAAGACCGTCAATTACCTGGGCCGCTACCTGAAAAAACCGCCCATCTCGGGCAGTCGTCTGGCGCATTACACCTCCGGAGCCACGTTGAGCTTTACCTACCTGGATCACCGCACGCAGACCTATCAGCAGGAAACGCTGAGCCAGGCCGACATGCTGCGCCGGGTGGTGCAGCACATCCCGGAAAAGCATTTCCGGATGATCCGGTATTTTGGTTTTCTGGCCAATCGGGTGTGTGGGAAATACCTGCCGAAGGTGTATGAAGCATTGAAGATGGCGACGCCAGGACCGACACCGAAGCTGTATTTTGTGCAGATGGCCAAAGCCTTTCTAAACGTCGATCCGTTCCGTTGCGTGCTGTGTGGCGCGCGGATGGTATACACGGCGGCAATCAGCGGGCTGACGGTGCAGGGACTGGTCCTCAACGCTCAGGCGATCGCGCAGATGAGGTACGTGAAGCCCTGACAGGGGGAAGGTGCGTCCGCACCTAGGCTTCGCGGTGAAATAACCTGCATTAACGCTTTCTGATAGGGATTTTCACTGCATATGTAACGCCTCAGCGTCTTACTACGCATCGCTATGAAGGCATGACGCCTCCGTCATAGCGTCAGCCTGATGCATAGGCATTTTGAAATTCCTATGCATCAAGCCGTGTCGTGTAGCTCTGGCTCATCAGCTCACGCCGCATGCCCCAGTCCGGCGTCATTGGCACTGAACCAGTGCGCAAAGTCCCACGACCCCACCTGCCATTGATCATGTCCAATGCCGCCATCAGTCGATCCGAACTCGCCGGTTGATTGGTCATGAAAAGGTCATCGGTAAATTCACCTGGTTGGCAGATATCGGGGAGCCAGCAGAATTCGGACAAAATCGTACGTTATGCCATCGTTTGCGGTTAGATTTTTAGCAAGATCACAATACTTTTCAGAGACTTATGGTTTTTAGGCTTGTCCGTTTGAAGTACACCTCAGCCCGGCGTCAGGCTGCTCACTGGCACCGCGTCAGACGCCGAGGCGTCTATCTCTATGCTCTTAACCTGACAGGTCGAATGCTTAACGTACGATTTTGTCCGTTTTCTCTATCGACCCCTTTAAGGGCTCTCCAGCTTGCGGCCCCTGCGGGACCGCAGATATCTGATGTACAGCGGATTGCACACCCGAGGCGCGGCCATCAGCAGGCTGACCTACAGGGGCCTGAACGGGTGGGTTAGCGGGTGAACGATCCTGCCGAGGAGGTACGGACACAGCCTTACGGCTGCCCCTCAGAACACTCACACTGGCAGGTCGGGAGACTTCCGTGAGGATGTGCGCGTAGCTGGCCACCGTTCTCACCGATACGCCGGCGAGCGTCGCAATCGCAGAACGTACCAGTGCCTTGCCCTGGTCTTGAAGCTGCCTGCACGCGGCCCGTATCTTCGATTCTGTGGCTTTTTGCCGCAGCTCATTAGTGCGCTTGGCCGCCAGGCTCTGCCGTTCGGTGAGCGACAAGCTGCCATCGAGCTGCATGGCCCCTCGGTGGCAACGGCGATCACCGGTGTAGCGATCCCACGTCCAGCGGCCTACGGATTTGACCGTGGCGCGTATCGACGACAGCGGCAGGTTTTCCGAAAACCCCTGCTTCAGAAAGCTGTTGTGGTTGTACGCATACGCATCGAGCGAGCGCATGAACGACTCGAACGAACCCAGCTCGCGCTCGCGATTGACGATGCTGTACGCAAAATAACGCAACTGCTCGAACAGGATGCAGTGCCGCGAATGGCTGACCTGGTCAAGCTTGGGACCTGTGGCCCAAGGTTTGACGGTCAGCTCCACCGCGCTCGCCAGTTCGCCCAGTTCGTACACGTGGCTATGAAATTCGGTCGTCTCCCACCAGGGATGGCCAGGTGTTTTGGCAACCGGGCCACCGTGGTAGTCCACGTCCGCGTCGAGGCGAGCCGCAAACGCGGCATAGATCGCTTTCATGTACTGAATCGGCTTGGCCCGTGCATTCTCTGTCGTGCATACGGACGGCACGGCATAGAACAACTGGGAATGGCCGCTTTTGCGGTTGCGCACCATCAGGTTCGGCGCAGGCAACCCGGCATCGTCCCAGGCCAAGGCGTTGGCATGGTCCAGGTCGAACACCAGCCAGGACACCATGCCGGGGCGATTGACCTGCATATAGGGATAACGCAGCGCGTATTCACGAGGACGGACGCGAGTCGCGGTTTTGTCGTCACTGCACCGCGCGAGGTACGGCGCTTCCAGCAATAACCGGTTGAGCGCAGTGCCGTCTTCGAAGAAACGGGCCGGTGGCATGTGGGTGCTGCTGGCCAGCGGATCGGTGTTGGCCGTGGATGAGGTCGCGAGGGCAAGACTGTTCGCGTTGTCGTGGCTCAT
>NZ_CP085684.1:3830000-6169857 GCF_024584585.1 Pseudomonas ficuserectae | reverse complement strand
GGCGGTATGAAGAGTCGTCTGTAAAAAAGGTCGGGCATTTTAACAGGCCCACGGGTTTGTGCAGCGGTCATCGTAGCCAGACAGTGATCGCTATCTAATTCTTCTGTTTTTGTTACATTTGCGCCGCGACGCAACGATACGTGTATTTGTCACGCTCCAGCGGGAGTGCGGCCACCGGTTTTTCCTTTGCACTTAGGAAGTTAGATTGCCTACACCTGTCGAACCCTTGCGATTGCTGTTATTGGCGCACGAGCCTTTCTGGTACGCGCTGCTGCGCGATTGCCTCACTGCGCCGGGCAGCAACGTAATACTTCTGCATGGCGAGAACTGGGACGCTTTCAGCGCCGGGTACGCTAACGAGCGCAGCACCGTGCTGCTGACAACGCCCGACCTGCAGCCCAGAACCGGAACCTGCCTGCTACCCACCGTGGTGCTGCTCGAAAAGGAACCGCTGGTCGGACCGAGTGGCGTCAGTGACTGGCTGGTGCGCGATGCATTGACCGGCGATGCGCTGCGCCGCTGCCTGCGCTATGTCCATGAACGCAGTCGCCTGGAAGACAGCTTGCGGCGTCTGGTCGGTCAGGACCCATTGACCGGCATCGCCAATCGTCAGGGTTTTCAGGCGCTGTTGACGGCGCGTCTGGCCGAGGGTGGCAGCCTGGCGCTGGGGCATCTGGACCTGGACAACTTCCGCCGCGCCAACGATTCGCTGGGGCATCAGGCCGGTGACCGACTGATTCTGCAAGTCGTGGCACGTCTGAAAAACCAGCTCGCTGCGGGCGATCAGCTTGCACGCCTGGGCGGCGACGAATTCGCCCTGTTGATTGACACCCGCACAACACCTGCACGCGCCATGCAACTGGCCGAGCGAATTACTGACGTGCTGTCCGAACCCTACTGGGTCGATGGCGAAAGCCTGCTGCTGGGTTGCAGCCTGGGCATTGCCCATTCACAAACCCGGCCCGAAGCAGACCCGCTGATGTGGCACGCCCACATCGCCATGCGCCAGGCCAAGAGCATGCAGGGCTGCACCTTTCATCTGTTCGACGAGCGCATCAACCGCAACGCCCGCAGCCTGGCCGATCTGGAAGGCGAGCTGCGACGAGCCCTGCGCCGCGATGAACTGGAGCTGCATTATCAGCCGCGGCTGTGCCTGGAGACCGGGCGCGTTGTCGGCCTGGAAGCGTTGGTACGCTGGCGCCACCAGGCGCGCGGGCTGCTGCCGCCCAGTGAATTCGTGCCACTGGCCGAGCAAAGCGGCCTGATCGTGCCGCTCGGCTACTGGGTCATCTTCCGCGCCCTGCGTGACATGCAGGCCCTGCGCGAGCAAGGATTTGCGCCGTTGCATATGGCGATCAACCTGTCGTTCCGGCAATTTCAGGACAGCCAGTTGTTGCCGACACTGAGTCGCCTGATTGAGGAGCTCAGCGTCGACGCGCACTGGCTGGAGTTCGAACTGACCGAAACTGCCGTCATGCGCCGCAGCGATCAGGTCCTGCAGACCATGGACGCAATGCGGCGGCTGGGTGTGCGCTTCTCGCTGGATGATTTCGGTACGGGCTATTCATCGTTCATGCACCTCAACAGCCTGCCCATCGCGCTGCTCAAGATCGACATGGGCTTTGTCGGGCAGATGGAGCTACGCGAAGAGAACCGCAAGCTGGTCAACGCCATGATCAAGCTGGCCCACAACCTGAACCTGGAAGTGGTCGCCGAGGGCGTCGAAACCGCCGGGCAACTGGAGTTGCTGCGCGATTTCGGCTGCGACCAGGTGCAGGGTTATCTGATCAGCAGGCCGCTGCCTATAGCGGATCTGGTGGCTTACCTGCGCTCGGAAGCCGCCAATACGGGTGCATCAAACTCCGGATGACGGCGCGCCGGATCAGGCTGGCACCGCTAACCCGGCTGCCTCCCGACGCAACAGGCGAGCCGTCTTCCACTCAAACGCATAGGTCAGCGCCACGGCCGAGCAGAACAGACCCAGCGCCAGCCCCCACCAGACGCCTGAAGCACCGGCATTGGTAGAAAAGCCGAGCAACCAGGCGGCAGGCGCGGCAATCAGCCAGTAACAGCCCAGACCGATCAGGAACGTGGTGCGCGCATCCTTGAGCCCGCGAATCGCCCCCATCGCAATCGTCTGAGTACCGTCGAAGAACTCGAACAGGGCCGCAATGGCCAGCAGTTTTGCGGCCAGCACGACAATCTCGGCAAAGGCCGGGTCATTGATATCCAGAAACAGGCCGATGACCACATTGGGTGCCAGCCAGAACAGCAGCCCGAACATCAGCATCACGCAGCCGCCAAAACCGATGCCCAGACGGCCCGCCATGCGCACCATCAACAGGTTGCCCGCGCCATAATGCTGGCCGATACGCATGGTCACCGCATAGGACATTCCCACCGGAACCATGAACGCCATGGACACTGTCTGCAGGGCGATCTGGTGCGCGGCCATTTGCGTACTGCCCATTGCCCCCATGCAGAACGCTGCGAAGGTAAACAGGCCGACTTCCACCGCATAGGTCCCGCCAATCGGCAGGCCGAGACGCCAGAGTTCTTTCAGATGGCTGCGCGACAACTTCGAAAGCCCCTTGCTGATCGGGTACGCCGCGTAGGCCGGATGGCGCTTGATGTGCAGTGCCAGCGCCAGGGCCATGCAGTTGGTCACGATCGCGGTCACCAGCCCGATGCCCATCAGCCCCAGATTCGGCAGCCCGAGCCATTGATGAATCATCGCGTAATTGAGCACGAAGTTTGCGCCCGCACCGGCCAGACTGATGGTCATCACCGGCCCCGCACGCCCGAGTGCACTGGTGAAGCCGCGCAATGCCATGAAGCTGAGCAAGCCAGGCAGAGCAAAGGGCAGGGTGATCAGAAATTGAGCAGCCATATGCACGTTGGCTTCGGCCTGACCGAACTGCAACAGGATGGGCTCGAGGTTCCACAGCAGCAGCGCGGCAACCAGCGCCATGCCCCACGCCAGCCACAGACCGGCCTGCGTCAGGCGCGTCGCACCTTCGGTATCACCTGCACCATGGCGAATCGCGACCAGCGTGCCGACCGCAGCCATCACGCCCACGCAAAAGAATGAAACAAAGCTGTACGTGGCCGCACCCAGGCCACCGCCTGCCAGCGCCTCCGGACCGATCTTGCCCATCATCACCGTGTCGGTGAACACCATCAGCATGTGCGCCATCTGCGATGCAATCAGCGGCCCGGCAAGGCGCAGGATGATCCAGAGTTCTTTAAGTGCGGGCTGCATGTGGGCGGTGCTCTACGGCGGAGTTCGGATGAGCGCCTATTCTGGGCGGTTGCACGCGCAAGCACAAAACGATAAACCTGATGCGCTGCATGAGTAAAACTCATCTGAAGCGATTTGCAGTAAAGTAGCCACTCATCGCCAGCAGGAAGCGCCACATGCCTCGCAGTCTCCCCCCTCTTTATGCACTAAGGGCGTTTGAAGCTGCGGCGCGGCATACTTCGTTCACGCGGGCGGCCGAGGAGCTTTCGATCACTCAAAGTGCAGTAAGCCGTCATATCCGCACGCTGGAAGAGCACTTTGCCTGTCGTTTGTTTCAGCGCAACGGGCGCAACTTGCAACTGACTGAATCAGCGCGTGCGCTGTTGCCCGGCGTGCGTGATGGGTTTCTGGCGCTTGAGCGAGCCTGCAGCACCTTGCAGACCGACGAAGGCATTCTGCGCATGAAAGCGCCATCGACGCTGACCATGCGCTGGTTGCTGGCGCGGCTCAGTCGCTTCCGTCATCTGCAAGTAGGCAACGAGGTGCAGCTGACCAGCGCCTGGATGGATATCGATGCCGTGGACTTCACTCTGGAGCCTTTCGACTGCGCGATTTTACTCAGTCACGGGCATTTCCCCTCGGACTGGGAAGCCACTTTGCTGTTCCCGGAGCTGTTGATTCCGGTGGGGGCACCTACGTTGTTGAAGGACCCGCCATGGGACGTGAAGCGGCTGGCCAAGGCCGAGTTGCTGCATCCCACCCCTGACCGGCGTGACTGGCGCACCTGGCTGAACCGCATGGGGCTGGCCGATCAGGTGTCGCTCAAAGGCGGGCAGGTGTTCGATACGCTTGAGCTGGGAATGATTGCAGCGGCACGCGGTTACGGCGTATCGATGGGCGACTTACTTATGGTCGCCGAGGACGTGGCGCAGGCCCGTCTGAGCCTGCCGTGGCGCACCGCGGTATTCAGCGGAGAAAATTATTATCTGGTCTGGCCGCGCACAAGGCCCGGCGCAGAGCGGTTGCGTCGCCTCAGCGATTTTCTGCAGACGGAAGTCAACGCTATGGAGTTGCCGTTAGTTGAAGTACTGCATTAAAAATTAGTTTAGTATTGAACTGCCATCATTGGTTAATGTCGCGACCGTTACTCAAGTAACGACTCTGGTGGCCGAAGCACTGCTTAACGACTGCCTGTTCAGGCAGCTTAAAACACTCATTAATTTGTTCGCTGAATGGTAAGCCACGGATCAGGCAACTCCAATCATTCGGCATGGAGTCTCTATGTCCAAGCCCCGTACCCGAATGCCTCGCAACTCGGTATTGCTCTGGCCGTGATCCTGGCTGTGGTTATCAGCGGCAGCACCCTGTTCGCGTTAAGGTCTCTGGACGCGTCCAACCTGGTCATTCGCGAAGAGCACATGTCGAGCGAAGCCAGATTACTCGCCGACCAGTTGAGCACGTTCCACAGCACACTGCGTGATAGCACTCAGCGCCTCAGTGGTCTGTTCGAAAAGCGCTTTGCCGGTGGCCTGAGCCTGCAACCCGACAAACCGGTCACGGTAGCGGGCACCTCCACGCCAGGCCTGTTTATGCGTGATACCGCACTGAACAACGACTTCGCCGAGGTTGATGAATTCCGCTCGATGACCGCGGGCGTGGCGACGATTTTCGTGCGCAGCGGCGACGACTTCGTCCGTATCAGCACCTCTCTGAGCAAACAGGATGGCACGCGCGCCATCGGTACCGTGCTGGATCGCAAGGGCGCAGCCTACGAGCGTTTGATCGCCGGTCAGAGCTATGTGGGCAAAGCGGTATTGTTTGATCGCTATTACATGACTCAGTACAGCCCGGTTCGCGACAGCAGCGGCAAGATCATTGCGGCGCTGTTTGTGGGCTTCGATTACACCGACGCACAGAAAACCCAGTTCGATAACCTCAAGAGCTTCCGCATTGGCTCTACCGGCTCGCTGGCACTGCTGGACGAGAAAGGCACCTGGCTGGTTCCGCCGGCGGGCGTAAAATCTCTGGACGGTGCAGCGAAGTCCGTTGCCGACCTGGCCAGCAAACCTGGCAAGGCGCAGTTCTGGAACGACGGTGATGACGACTACTACAGCGTTGGCCAGCCGTTTGCCGGTGGCCCCTGGACCGTCATCGCCAGCATGCCGCGTGACGAAATCAGTGAAGTGACCTGGAGCGTCGGCACCCAGCTGGCCATCGGCAGTGTGCTGGCCATGCTGATCGCAGTGATCAGCGCGATCTGGCTGCTGCGCAGCAAGCTGCGTCCACTGTCCGAACTGGTACGCCAGGCCGATGCATTGGGTGCGGGCGACCTGAGCGTACGCCTCAATGTGACCAGCAACGACGAGATCGGGCAACTGTCGGGCAGCTTCAACAAGATGAGCGAAGCGCTGTCATCAATGGTGTCGCATATCCGCACCGCGGCGCAGGAAGTCAGCACGCGCGCCCACGCATTGTCCGGCCTGTCCGGCGGCGCGTTCGAGGGCATGGAGCAGCAATCCGGCGAGATCACCAGCATGGCCGGTGCCGTCGAGGAGTTCAGCGCCACGTCGATGAACATCGCTGACAACATGAGCAATACCGAACGTCTGGCACAGGAAAATGCGCAGCAAACGCGCATTGGCCGTACCTCGATGGACGAGGCGTCTTCATCGCTGCAACAGATCGCAACCTCGCTGAACAGCACGGCAACGGTCATCGACACACTGGGCCAGCGCTCGCAGGAAATCGGCAGCATTGTCGGGGTAATTACCTCGATTGCCGACCAGACCAACCTGCTGGCGCTCAACGCCGCCATCGAGGCCGCACGTGCCGGTGAACAAGGCCGTGGCTTTGCCGTGGTGGCTGATGAAGTGCGCAGCCTGGCCTCGCGTACCCGTGAAGCGACGGACGAAATCTCCGGCATGATCGCCAGCATTCAGCAGGAAACCGGCAACGCCATCAGCACCATGCAACAGGGCAATACGCTGATGCAGGAAGGCCTGGCGCTTAACGCCAAAGTGGCCTCGGCACTGGCCCAGATCGACGAACAAAGCCGCTCGGCCGGTCACCAGTTCGCCGCCATCACCACCGCCACCCAGGAACAAAGCAGCACCGCCACCATGCTCAGCAGCAACCTGCAAAGCATCGCCATGGCCAACAGCGAACAGCGCCAGGTGATGTCCAACCTGGCGGTCACCGCTCAGGAGCTGAATGGGTTGGCGACAGAACTGCGTAACGAGGTTGACCGGTTCCGTTGATGGCTGCTGGAAGCCTGACGACTATCGTGCCGATGCTCCGCGTCGGAGAGCGATAAGTGCTCTCAAGAACACCATCGTACCCATGCTCCGCGTCGCATGCCGTTCTGGACGCTCCGCGTCCGGTCTTGCGTTTGCGGTGCGGCGCAGACTTGTGACGCAGAGCGTCACGAACGGCATTCCCACGCTGGAGCGTGCGGAACGATAATCTCAACTGTCGTGCCGAAGCTCTTCAGCTATCGTGCGACGCTCCGCGTCGCATGCCGTTCTGGACGCTCCGCGTCCGGTCTTGCGTTTGCGGTGCGGCGCAGACTTGTGACGCAGAGCGTCACGAACGGCATTCCCACGCTGGAGCGTGCGGAACGATAATCTCAACTGTCGTGCCGAAGTTCTTCAGCCATCGTACGACGCTCCGCGTCGCATGCCGTTCTGGACGCTCCGCGTCCGGTCTTGCGTTTGTGGTGCGGCGCAGACTTGTGACGCAGAGCGTCACGAAAGGCATTCCCACGCTGGAGCGTGCGGAACGATAATCTCAACTGTCGTGCCGAAGTTCTTCAGCCATCGTGCGACGCTCCGCGTCCGGTCTTGCATCTGCGGTGCGGATTTATGACACTTTTATTTCAATGAATCCCACCCTGTGCGATGCTGGCGCCAAGGCTAATAGCCGACTAAAAGCTTAGTAGAGCGTTACACCCTTTCCCCGCTCGCTACATGCACATCTTTCAATTCATCGCCTGAACGGGCAAACCTCAGGGGGCTTTCAGCATGCTGACCCTGCTCGATTTGCTATCTGCCGTCGCCCTGCTGATCTGGGGCACGCATATCGTGCGCACTGGCATCCTTCGTGTTTACGGTGCACAACTTCGTCGTTTACTCAGCCAGAACATGTCCAAGCGACCACTGGCGTTCATCGCCGGCATTCTGGTGACAGCCATGGTGCAGAGCAGCAATGCCACTGCCATGCTGGTGACCTCATTTGTCGGCCAGGGGCTGATGACGCTGACACCGGCGCTGGTGATCATGCTCGGCGCCGATGTCGGCACGGCATTGATGTCCCGCGTGCTGACGTTCGATCTGTCGTGGCTGTCGCCGTTGCTGATTTTCCTTGGCGTGGTGTTCTTTCTGTCGCGCAAGCAGACCCGTGCCGGTCAGTTGGGGCGGGTCGGTATCGGCCTGGGCCTGATCGTGCTGGCACTGCAATTGATCGTCGCAGCGGCTGCACCGATCACCCAGGCGGCCGGGGTCAAGGTGCTGTTTGCATCGTTGACCGGCGACCTGCTGCTGGATGCGCTGGTTGGTGCCATGTTTGCGCTGATCTCCTATTCCAGCCTCGCGGCAGTTCTGCTGACGGCCACCTTGGCGGGCACGGAAGTCATTGGTCTGCCAGTGGCGATCGGCCTGGTGATCGGTGCCAATATCGGCAGCGGTCTGCTGGCGTTTCTCAGCACCAGTATGCAGAACGTCGCCGGTCGGCAGGTGGCGCTGGGCAGTCTGTTGTACAAACTGTTCGGCCTGTTGCTGATCATTCCGGTGCTCGACCCGCTGGTTGCCTGGATCGACACGCTGGGCTTTCGTCCGCAGGAGTTGGTGATTGGCTTTCACCTGATCTACAACACGTTGCGCTGCCTGATCATGCTGCCTACCGTTGGCCCGATGGCGCGGTTGTGCGCGGCCTTGCTGCCGCAGCAGAACGAGGTCGGTGGCCTGGCCAAACCTCGCCATCTGGACCTGACCGCACTGTCGACGCCCAGCCTGGCACTGGCCAACGCAGTGCGAGAAACCCTGCGCATGGGCGATTTGATCGAGAGCATGCTGGGCTCGATGCTGGCGGTGCTGCGCGGCACGCAAACAGCGGTCACTCAGGAAGTGCGCCGCCTCAACGATGACGTGGAAGCGCTCTACAGTGCGATCAAGCTATACCTGGCGCAGATGCCGCGTGAGGACCTCGGCGAGCACGATAACCGGCGCTGGGCCGAGATCATCGAGCTGACCATCAATCTGGAACTGGCCAGTGGCCTGATCGAACGCATGCTGCGCAAGATCCAGCAGCAGAAGACCTCGCACCGCCGCTCATTCTCGGAAGTGGGCCTGGAAGAACTCGCCGATCTGCATATCCAGTTGCAGTCGAACCTGCGTCTGGGGCTCTCGGTGTTCCTCAGCGGTGACGAGGAAAGCGCGCGTCAATTACTGCGTGAAAAACGCCGTTTTCGAGCCCAGGAACGCCGTCTGGCGCATGCTCACGTCAGCCGCCTGCGGCAGAAGGTTGTGCAGAGTATCGAGACCAGTTCGCTGCACCTGGAACTGATTGCCGACATGAAACGCCTGAACTCGCTGTTTTGCAGCAGCGCTTATGTGGTACTGGAAACGGCCGACACCGGGGCCTTGTCGAGCGAGAGCGAGCCCGAACGATCACTATGAACGTAAGGGCCGAGGTGAAGTCTGTTAAACATACCGGCCCGCCAGGAAAGCTGTTTTATGCGTTGCCTGCTGTTCGCTTGTCTGCTCCTCGGTTCACTCCCTTCGTTTGCCCTTGACCGCCTTCAGGTCGAGGGCTATCTGCTGCCCAATGGTTTGCAAGTCCTTCTCAAGCCCGGTTCCGAAAAGGGTCACGTCGCCATCCGGCTGGTGGTAGGTATCGGGTTCGATGACTTCCCCTGTCAGGACAAGGAGCTGCCGCATTTGCTGGAACATCTTCTGTTCAGCGGGGTTGATGACAGCGGTGAAGGCGGCCTGGAAGAGCGCATGCAGGCACTGGGCGGCGAGTGGAACGCATTCACCAGCAATGCCGATACCACCTTCGTGATTGAAGCGCCCGCGCGAAACCAGCGCAAGGTGCTCGACCTGCTGCTGGAGATCATGACCAGAACCGAGCTCAGCCAGGCACGACTGGACGGCGTCAAACGAGTCGTAGAACGAGAAGACGGCGGACACTTTTCACACTTGCAGCGCCTGCTTGACCGGCGTGACTCGGGGCGCAGCGCCAGCAGTCAACTGGCAGTGGAGCTGGGCCTCAAATGCGCCGAGCGTCCTGAAGTGGATGGTATCAAGCTGGGCCATATCGAAGACGTCTTCGCCAACTGGTACGCGCCCAATAACATGACGCTGATCGTGGTTGGCGATCTGGACAAGCTGTTGCCGGCCTATCTGGAGCGCACTTACGGCAAACTGGCACCCACCGACCCCATCGATCACCCGCCGCTGGCGCAAAGCACGGGTTCAGCCGAGCCGCGACGCGAGCTTGAGCGCGGCGGGCTGGGCGAGAGTGCCAAGCTGCACCTGATCTACCCCGAGCCACAACTTGACGACCAGCACGACGAAACCTGGGAGCTGGTCAAAGCCTATCTTGACTGGACGCTCTACACTGAGCTGCGTCTGAAACACAGCTTGTCGTACGGTCCTTCTGCCGAGCGGGAAGTGTTCGGCGATGTCGGGTTTTTGAGCCTGAATGCCGATGTCGAACGTGACGATGCCGATGAAGCCGAGCGGGACATCCGCAATATGGTCGAGCGCCTGCAAAAAGAAGGTATGCAGCCCGCTACATTTGCGCGGTTGCAACAGCTCGCCATCGACCGGCAATCGTGGGCCACACAGGGCAATAGTGCGCTGGCCGACTATTATTGGAGCGCGCTCAATGATTACGAAAACGGGCGCTTCGAAGACCCGGCCAAACGCATCAAGGCGGTGAAACTGGAGACAGCCAGTCAGGCCATGCGCCAGCTGCTCGCCCAGCCGGGCTACATGCGAATTGAAAAGCCTCTGTTCAGTTATGACAGCCTGTATTGGCTGATTGGCGGGGTGCTGGGCCTGATAGCCTTGTTGGCCGTGTGGCGCTGGCGTGTACGCAATAAATAGAATTCTGACGCCGAACTGCATTGGTGGTGTTGGCTGCGCGCCGCGCTTGTTACGCTGCGCGGTTTTTTGTATGAACAGAACCGAGTGACCCCTCCGATGCTTGACGTGAATCGCTATGTGACACCCGTGCTCAACTTGATGCAGCGCTATCCGGGGCTCATTGCGGCGTTTGGTTTTGTTTCAGGTATCGCCAGTTTTATCCTGGTCGACCGCCAGGCAGGGCTGGCCACCTGGATCGCCGTGGTGATGCTGATCAGCTGGCTGTGGCTGATGGTCGAAAACACCATGGTCGGGCTGCTCAACAAGGCGCTGGGCCGCGAGATTCCGCAGGGTTTGCTGCGCTACGGCACGCAGATGATCCATCAGGAAAGCCTGTTTTTCGTGTTGCCGTTCTTTTTCATCACCACCACCTGGAACAGTGGTCAGGCGGTATTCACTGCGGTGCTTGGCGCCGCCGGGCTGATCTCGATCATCGACCCTCTCTACTACAAGTGGCTGGCGCCCAGACGCTGGCTGTTCATGACGTTGCACACTCTGACACTGTTCGCGGCACTGCTGACCGCGCTGCCGATCATCCTGCACCTGACCACCGCCGAGAGTTACAAACTGGCGCTGGGCGTGGCGATGGTCCTGTCGGCACCCAGCCTGATGTCGAACTTCCCGCTCAACACCTGGCGCAGCGCACTGGCCGTGATCAGCATCATCCTGGCCATCGGCGCGGCGGGCTGGTTGCTGCGCTCCTGGGTGCCGCCTGCGACGCTCTGGTTGACCGAAGTGGCGGTCAGCCCGGACTTCGATAACAAGAACCGCACACCAGGCGACAGTATTTCGCTGATCAGCGCCAAACAGCTGCGCAACGGCGGCCTGTATGCGTACACCGCTATCAATGCGCCGCGCGGTCTGGACGAGCGTATCTACCATGTGTGGTGGCATGAAGGCGAAGAGATGGACCGGATCGCGCTGGACATTCACGGCGGACGCAAGGAAGGCTATCGCGCCTGGACACGCAAACAGAACTTCCCGGAGGACGTGACAGGGCGCTGGCAGGTGAGGGTGCTGACCGAGGACGGCCAGATGATCGGCGTGCTGCGCTTTGTGGTCACTGACAATGACCAGCCAGCAGTCAAGCGACCTACCGGGCGGATAATCAAGCTCAAGCCGGGCGGCGACTCGGCTGAGGAAGCCACACCTGAATCTGCACCCGCCGATCAGCCGAAGCAGGAAAAGCAGGAGGCAGCGCCTGCCGAGTCGGCACCTGCGGAATCTGCACCTCAGGCTCCGGCGCAGTGAGCTGTCAGGAAGCGGTCGCGCCGAAGAACCAGTAGCAGACGAAGATCGCGGCCACGACACCGGAAAACTCGGCCAGCAGCGCGCAGCCCACCGCATGGCGAGCGCGCTGAATGCCCACGGCGCCGAAGTACACCGCGAGCACGTAGAACGTGGTTTCGGTGCTGCCCTGAATCGTTGCGGCGGCCAATGCCGCGAAGCTGTCGACGCCTTGGGTCTGCATGGTTTCGATCAACAGGGCACGGGCGGCGCTACCGGAGAAGGGTTTGACCATCGCGGTCGGCAACGCATCGACGAAGCGTGTATCCAGCCCCAGCCACTGCACCACATGCCGAATGCCTTCCAAGCCAAAGTCCAGCGCGCCGGATGCGCGCAGTACGCCCACTGCGCAGAGCATGGCGACCAGATAAGGCAACAGGCTCTTGGCGACGTCGAAGCCTTCCTTCGCACCTTCGACAAAGGCCTCATAGACCAGCACCTTACGCAGCGAGCCGATGATCAGAAACATCATGATCAGGCCAAACAGCGTGAGGTTACCCAGAATGGACGACAGTCCCGCCAGCGCAGCTGCCGACAGTGTGCCGAGAAAGGCCATGAAAGTACCCAGCAGCAGGGCGCCGGGGATCAGGTAAGCGAGCACCACCGGGTCCCAAAGCCGCAGGCGCTGCATGAACGCCACCGACAACAGGCCGACGATGGTCGAGACGCTGGTGGCCAGCAGAATCGGCAGAAATACCAGGGTGGGGTCGGGAGCACCCTGCTGGGCGCGGTACATGAAGATCGTTACCGGCAGCAGTGTCAGCGAGGAAGCGTTGAGCACCAGAAACAGGATCTGCGCATTACTGGCGGCGGTCTTGCTCGGGTTGAGTTCCTGTAGCGAGCGCATGGCTTTCAGGCCAATCGGCGTGGCGGCGTTGTCGAGACCCAGCGCGTTGGCGGCGAAGTTGAGGGTGATCAGCCCCAGCGCAGGGTGGCCGGGCGGCACTTCCGGCATCAGGCGCAGAAACAGCGGGCCGAGAACCTTGGCCAGCCAGTCGACGATGCCCGCCTTTTCGGCGATGCGCAAAAAGCCCAGCCACAGCGTCAGTGTGCCGAACAGCAGCACCATCACCTCCACCGACAGCTTGGCCATCGCGAAGATACTTTCGACCATCGCCGCAAAAATGCCGGCGTTGCCCCCCACCAGCCACTGCACCAGCGCGGAAATCGTCGCCACGACAAAAAAACCAAGCCACAGGCCATTGAGCATCGGATAAGTCCCTCACAAGATGCGGCGATGATAGCGGCGAGGTGCGCTGGAGGGAAATCGGCGGAAGCCGTACGGCGCAGAGCGGACGCAGAGCGTCCAGAACGGCATGCGACGCGGAGCGTCGCACGATAGTTGAATGGTCGTTACTCACGCTCCAGGGTGGGAATGCGGTGGGTGACACTCTGCGTCACAAATCTGCGCTGCGCCGCGCACTCAAGAGCGGACGCAGAGCGTTCAGAACGACATTCGACGCGGAGCGTCGCACATAGCAGGGGTCATCGTTCCTCACGCTCCAGCGTGGGAATGCCGTGGGTGACGCTCTGCGTCACAAATCTGCGCTGCGCCGCGCACTCAAGAGCGGACGCAGAGCGTTCAGAACGACATTCGACGCGGAGCGTCGCACATAGCAGGGGTCATCGTTCCTCACGTTCCAGCGTGGGAATGCCGTAGGTGACGCTCTGCGTCACAAATCTGCGCTGCGCCGCACACTCAAGAGCGGACGCAGAGCGTTCAGAACGGCATGCGACGCGGAGCGTCGCACGATAGTTGAATGGTCGCTCCTCACGCTCCAGCGTGGGAATGCCGTGGGTGACGCTCTGCGTCACAAATCTGCGCTGCGCCGCACACTCAAGAGCGGATGCAGAGCGTTCAGAACGGCATGCGACGCGGAGCGTCGCACGATAGTTGAATGGTCGTTCCTCAGGCTAAAGGAATGCCTTGGTTGTATTCAGCGCCCGGCCAGCAGTTCCTGACCGCGGACCACGGCGGCGCGGACCTGTTCGGGTGCGGTGCCGCCGATGTGGTTACGGGCGTTGACCGAGCCTTCCAGGGTCAGCACGGCAAACACGTCCTGCTCGATCTGGTTACTGAACTGACGCAGTTCTTCCAGGCTCATTTCTGCCAGGTCCTTGCCGGTTTCCACGCCATATTTCACGGCATGACCGACGATCTCGTGGCAGTCACGGAACGGCAGACCACGGCGCACCAGATAGTCGGCCAGATCGGTCGCGGTCGAGAACCCGCGCAGCGCGGCTTCACGCATGATCGCGTGCCTGGGTTTGATTGCCGGGATCATGTCGGCAAACGCACGCAGCGAATCACGCAGAGTGTCGGCAGCGTCGAACAGCGGTTCCTTGTCTTCCTGATTGTCCTTGTTGTAGGCCAGAGGCTGGCCTTTCATCAGGGTCAGCAGGCCCATCAGGGCACCGAACACACGGCCGCTCTTGCCACGTACCAGTTCAGGCACATCAGGGTTTTTCTTCTGCGGCATGATCGAGCTGCCAGTACAGAAGCGATCCGGCAGATCAATGAACTGGAACTGCGCACTGGTCCAGAGCACCAGCTCTTCGGAGAAGCGCGACAAGTGCATCATCGCGATGGACGCGGCCGAGCAGAATTCGATGGCGAAGTCGCGATCCGATACGCCGTCCAGCGAATTACCGCCCACGACATCGAAGCCCAGCAGTTTGCAGGTCAGTTCGCGGTCGATCGGGTAAGTGGTGCCTGCCAGCGCAGCGCTGCCCAGAGGCATGCGGTTGAGACGCTTGCGGCAGTCGACCAGACGCTCGTAGTCGCGGCTGAGCATTTCGAACCAGGCCAGCATATGATGACCGAATGTAACGGGCTGGGCGGTCTGCAAATGGGTGAAACCGGGCATGATGGTTTCAGCTTCGCGCTCGGCCTGGCCCAGCAGGCCTTGCTGCAGACGCGTGATTTCGCTGAGGATCAGGTCGATTTCGTCGCGCAGCCACAGACGGATATCGGTGGCGACCTGATCGTTGCGGCTGCGACCGGTGTGCAGCTTCTTGCCGGTGATACCAATGCGATCGGTCAGGCGTGCTTCAATGTTCATGTGCACATCTTCCAGATCGACGCGCCACTCGAAATTGCCGGCCTCGATCTCGGCCTGGATGGTGTTCAGGCCGTCAACGATGGTGTCACGCTCGGCGTCCGTCAGAACGCCCACCTTGGCCAGCATCGTGGCGTGGGCGATGGAGCCCATGATGTCGTGGCGATACAGACGTTGATCGAAGGTGACGGAGGCAGTGAAACGCGCGACAAACGCGTCGACGGGTTCACTGAAGCGGCCGCCCCAGGACTGATTGGTCTTGTCGGTGCTCATGGATTCGCTCGTTGCTAACAGAAAGTGGCGTGCCCGTTACCTGGCACAAGGGCGATTGCGATGATAACAGGGTTGATGCATTTTTATCCCCGGACAGCTTGCCGCTGACGAGGCCAGGGCAGAGACTGGAGGCATGCGAATCGAACCTGTGAAACACGAAGCCCGGCCTGTGCCCGGCAAAGACTTTTTCCTCCCCGAACTGTGCCTGCCGCAGGCATTGCTGGTGCTTGTCGTTCTGGCGGAGCTGCTGGTGCTGGTTCTGGTGCTGGTAGAACCGATGCGTACCGGCTTCGACTGGGTACGTCTGGCGCTGATGTCGCTGTTCGTGCAATGGATCGTGCTGCTGTCCGCAGCGCTGCTGTGTGGTTTGCGGCCCTGGCTGGCGCGCCTGACGCCTGGGCTGGCAGGCATGCTCAGTTGCCTGCTGGTGGTCGGCCTGACGTTGCTGTGCACAGCCGTCACCGATGTCTGTCAGCTCACCGGACGGATTTCAATCGGCGGGATGGTCGAGCGCTACCTGCGCTACTCGACAATTGCGTTGATCATGTCCGCACTGATGCTGCGCTATTTCTATTTGCAGAGTCAGTGGCGCAAGCAGCAACAAGGCGAGCTGCGCGCGAGGATCGAATCGCTGCAGGCGCGAATCCGTCCGCACTTTCTGTTCAATACCCTCAACAGCATTGCCAGCCTGGTTGCCAGCAACCCGGTCAAGGCAGAGCAGGCGGTACTCGACCTTTCAGACCTGTTTCGCGCCAGTCTGGCCAAGCCCGGCAGCCTGGTAACGTGGGGCGAGGAGCTGGCATTGGCAAAACGATATTTATCGATTGAGCAATATCGTCTTGGCGAGCGTCTACAGTTGGACTGGAGGGTGAGTGCAATTCCCGATGACTTGCCGATTCCCCAGCTAACCTTGCAGCCATTACTTGAAAACGCTTTGATTTATGGCATTGCTCCGCGAGTCGAGGGGGGCGTTGTAACGGTCGAAGCGAACTATGAAGGGGGAGAGTTCATATTGAGCGTCAGTAATCCCTATGAAGAAGTTGCCAATCGGCAGACTTCCAACGGTACTCAGCAGGCTCTGACGAATATAGGCGCACGTATTGCGGCACTTTTTGGCCCGCACGCCAGTCTGAGCGTGGAGCGCCGTGACGGTCGTCACTACACCTGTCTACGCTATCCTTGTGCGAGACTCACGCAGGAAGCCAGAGCTATATGAATGTCCTGATCGTTGATGACGAACCCCTGGCCCGCGAGCGATTGAGCCGCATGGTCAATGAGATTGAGGGTTATCGAGTACTGGAACCCAGCGCCTCCAATGGTGAAGAAGCCTTGGCGCTGATTGAAACTCACAAACCGGACGTGGTGCTGCTCGATATCCGCATGCCGGGTCTCGATGGCCTGCAGGTTGCAGCGCGACTGTGCGAGCGGGAAGCGCCGCCTGCGGTGGTGTTTTGCACTGCCCACGATGAATTCGCCCTGGAAGCTTTCCAGGTCAGTGCAGTGGGCTATCTGGTCAAGCCTGTGCGTTCCGAGCACCTCGTCGAAGCATTGAGGAAAGCCGAGCGGCCAAACCGCGTGCAACTGGCGGCGTTGACCCGTCCGGCTGCCGAAAGCGGATCGGGCCCACGCAGCCATATCAGCGCGCGGACTCGCAAGGGTATCGAACTGATTCCACTCGATCAGGTGATCTACTTCATCGCCGATCATAAATACGTGACCTTGCGTCATGAGGGTGGCGAAGTGCTGCTGGACGAGCCGCTCAAGGCGCTGGAAGACGAATTCGGCGACCGTTTCGTGCGTATTCACCGCAATGCACTGGTGGCCCGCGAGCGAATAGAACGGTTGCAGCGCACGCCGCTGGGGCATTTCCAGCTGTTTCTCAGAGGGCTTAATGGCGATGCGTTGATCGTCAGTCGCCGCCATGTAGCCGGTGTACGCAAGATGATGCAGCAGCTCTAGCGCCTCGCCTCTCTGGAGCCTCTGGGCCCAGACCGAGTCATGGAACGGGAGAGAATTCCGGCTCCATGTGCTTTTCGGCTGGCCTACGCGCAGCCTTTCCCATGCGCCCCTCAGCCACTGCCGATTGATTGATCGGCTCAGTGTCTGACGCAAGTTTCAATCAGCGCCGAAGCCGCCCTGACCGGGATTGAGCTGTTATTATCCGTCGCATTCACTCAGTACGGATTGTTCAATGTCCTCTCGCGAAATCCGCATCGCCACGCGCAAAAGTGCGCTGGCACTCTGGCAGGCAGAATACGTAAAGGCCCGTCTCGAACAGGCTCACCCCGGCCTGCTCGTGACGCTGGTGCCCATGGTCAGTCGTGGTGACAAGCTGCTCGACTCCCCACTGTCGAAAATCGGCGGCAAAGGTCTGTTCGTCAAGGAGCTGGAAACAGCGCTTCTGGAAGACAACGCCGATATCGCCGTGCATTCGATGAAAGACGTACCGATGGACTTTCCACAAGGCCTGGGCCTGTTCTGCATCTGCGAGCGCGAAGACCCACGCGATGCGTTCGTGTCCAACACCTTTGCCAGCCTGGACGAACTGCCAGCTGGCAGCATCGTCGGCACCTCCAGCCTGCGCCGTCAGGCGCAATTGCTGGCACGCCGCCCCGATCTGCAGATCCGCTTCCTGCGTGGCAACGTCAATACGCGCCTGGCCAAGCTCGATGCCGGAGAGTACGACGCCATCATTCTTGCCGCTGCGGGCCTGATCCGCCTGGGCTTTGAAAATCGTATCACCTCGGCAATCAGCGTCGACGACAGCCTGCCTGCGGGCGGGCAGGGCGCGGTGGGTATCGAATGCCGCAGCGTCGATGCAGAAATTCATGCCTTGCTTGCACCTCTGCATCACGAAGACACCGCCGTGCGCGTGATTGCCGAACGCTCGCTGAACAAGCACCTCAACGGCGGCTGCCAGGTGCCTATCGCCTGTTACGCCGTGCTGGAGGGCGATGACGTCTGGTTGCGCGGGCTGGTGGGCGACCCGGCCGGGAGTGTATTGCTGCACGCCGAAGCCCGCGCGCCACAGACATCCGCCCAGGCGCTGGGTGTGCAGGTGGCCGAAGCACTGCTGGCGCAGGGTGCCGCCGACATTCTGAAAGCGGTGTATGGCGAGGCCAACAACGAATGAGCACCTGGCGCCTGTTGCTGACCCGCCCGGCCGAAGAATCGGCAGCGCTGGCAAAAGTGCTGGCCGAGGCCGGTATCTTCAGCAGCAGCCTGCCTTTGCTCGAGACCGAGCCATTGCCCTTGACGCCTGCACAGCGTTCGATCATTTTCGAGCTGCTCAATTATTGTGCAGTAATCGTGGTCAGCAAACCTGCGGCGCGGCTGGCCATCGAGCTGATCGACGAAGTGTGGCCACAGCCACCCATGCAACCCTGGTTCAGTGTGGGTTCAGCAACCGGGCAGATACTGCTTGATTACGGGCTCGATGCGAGCTGGCCGGAGCAGGGCGATGACAGCGAAGCCTTGCTCGAGTTGCCGCGCTTGAAACAAGCGATTGCCGTACCGGGAAGCCGTGTGCTGATCATGCGCGGCGACGAAGGACGCGAACTGTTGGCCGAGCAATTGCGCGCGTTGGGGGTGGGAGTTGACTACCTGCCGTTGTATCGTCGCTACCTGCCGCAGCATGCCCCCGACGCCGTGCCGCAACGTGTTGCGGTGGAACGCTTGAACGGGCTGGTGGTCAGCAGTGGGCAGGGTTTTGAACATTTGCTTCAGCTGGCGGGTGATTCTTGGCCAGACCTGGCCGATTTGCCACTGTTCGTACCAAGCCCCCGGGTGGCCAGCATTGCGCAGGCAGCTGGAGCCCGGACCGTTATTGATTGTCGTGGCGCCAGCGCCACGGCATTGCTGGCAGCGTTGCGGGATCAACCTCAACCTGCCGTCAAGGCGTAATGATCGACACTTGTCGTTTACGCTATTACGCCAAAATGCAAAGGATGGGATACGTGAGCGAAACAGCCTTGCCTAAAGACGAAGAATCGGTGTTGAAAACGCCTGCACCCAAGCCTGACCCAGTACGTGCCGAGCGCACCGGCAGCCGCAGCAGTGGCTTGGTATTCCTGGCCTTGCTGCTCGGTATCGCTGGTGTCGCGGTCGCAGGCTGGGGAGTCTGGCAACTGCGCATGCTGCAAGCCGGCCACCAACAGCAGCGCGGCCAGGTTGAAGACATCGCCGAGCAGACGCTGGTACTGGCTCAGAATGATCAGCAGCTGAGCGCACGCCTTGCGCAATTCCCGCCTGCCGATCAGTTGGCAGACAGCAGACGTCTGGTCGCGCAATTGCAGGGCGATCAGCAGCGTCTCAGCCAGCGACTCGAAACCGTGCTGGGCGCGAGCCGCAAGGACTGGCGCCTGGCCGAGGCCGAGCATTTGCTGCGTCTGGCCAGCCTGCGTCTTTCAGCGCTGCAGGACATCAACAGTGCTCAGGCGCTGGTTCAGGGTGCCGACGAAATTCTACGTGAGCAGGACGATCCCGGCTCCTTTGCCGCCCGCGAGCAACTGGCCAAGAGCCTTGCCGCCTTGCGCAGCGTCGAGCAGCCAGACCGCACCGGACTGTTCCTGCAATTGGCCGCCCTACGCGAACAGGCTGAGCAGCTAAATAAGCTGGCACCTGAATACGAAGACAAGGGCGAGTCTCTTCTGGGCCTGACCGCCGACAAGACTGAACAAAGCCGGTGGACGCAGTGGTGGGACGAAATTTCCCACTACTTCCGTATCGATTTCAACGCCGACAAGGATATACACCCGGTATTGGCAGGCCAGAGCCTTTCCCAAGTGCGCCTTGCCCTGAGCCTGGCGCTGGAGCAAGCGCAATGGGCGGCGCTCAACGGCGAGCCGCAGGTCTATACCAAGGCCATCACCGAAGCACAGAGCGTTTTGAAGGCCAACTTCGATCAGGACGACCCACAGAGCAAAGTGCTCGCCCAAGGGCTTGAGGCGCTAGCCAATCAGCCTGTGTCGGTCAAGACCCCTGATCTTGCGCAGAGCCTGAGCTCGGTGCAGGCCTACCTTGAACGCCGTCATGCCGCGGGCCAGCCAGCCGAGGCGCAACAGGGGACCAGCCGATGAAGCGCTTTTATGTGCTGTTATTCATCGCTATCGCCGCTGCGGCGCTGATTGGTGTCGCCATCGCCGAGCATTCCGGCTACGTGCTGATCGCCTATCAGAACTTCCGCTATGAATCGAGTCTATGGGCAACGCTGGCATTGCTGGTCGCAGTTCTGCTGGTGATCGCCCTTCTCAGGCTGGTCATCACGCTGCTGACGACGTCAGGCCGCGTGGTCAACCCATGGTCGCGTCGTAACCGCCGTCGCCGTGTGCAACTGGCTATCGAGCATGGCCAGATGGACCTTGCCGAAGGACGCTGGGCCAGTGCACAACGTCATCTGCAACGGGCGGCCGAAGCCGATGCCCATCCATTGCTTTACTACATTGGCGCCGCCCGCGCGGCCAATGAGCAGGGGCGTTACGAAGACTGCGATGCCTTGCTGGAGCGTGCGCTGGAGCGTCAGCCGCAAGCCGAGCTGGCAATTGCCCTGAATCACGCTCAACTGCAACAGGATCGTGGCGATACCGAAGGTGCGCTCACCACGCTGCTGGCAATGAAAGAGCGTCATCCACATAACCCTCAGGTGCTTCGCCAGTTGCAGCGGCTCTATCAGCAACGTGGCGACTGGTCCGATGTTGTCCGTCTGATGCCGGAACTGCGCAAGGACAAGGTCCTGCCAGCCAAGGAGCTTGCCGAGCTGGAGCGCCGCGCCTGGGGCGAGAACCTGACCCTGGCGGCCTACCGCGATGGTATCGAGGGCTCACCCACCGGGTTGCCTTCGCTGGAAAGCGCCTGGCAAGGACTCGGCTCCGCACAGCGTCAGGAGCCGCAACTGGTGCTGGCGTATGCCGATCAATTGCGTCGTCTGGGCGCCGAAGCTCAGGCTGAAGAGGTGCTGCGTAGCGCCCTCAAGCGCGAATACAACAGCCATCTGGCGCGTCTGTATGGCCTGGTGCGCGGCAGCGATCCGCTGAAGCAACTGCAAACGGCAGAAGGCTGGCTCAAGCATCATCCTGCCGATCCAAGCCTGTTGCTGAGCCTGGGGCGTATCTGCCTGCAAGGCCGATTGTGGGGCAAGGCGCGGGATTATCTGGAGAGCAGCCTGCGTCTGGAACGCAATCCCGAGACCTGCGCAGAGCTGGCTCGTCTGCTGGCCCAGCTGGGTGAGACGGATCGCAGCAATACGCTGTTTCAGGAAGGCCTGGGCCTGCTCGACGAACGCTTCCTGTCGCGCCCTGTGCCTGTGCTGACCAAAGCATAAAGCTGCCGGAGAGCCCCGTGCGAGGGCTCTCCATGCTGTCTCGAAGACCATCAGAAAATAGTGCGTGAGAATCTTCCTACGCCGATGTGTAAAAGAACCACGCAGTAGTGTGTTTGTTTTCCCAGGTAAACAGCGACGTATCCGCACGCCGCCACCTTGAATGCGCCGTACCCTTTCCTCTACCGTAATCGCCTCGTCCTTTGTTACGGATTTGCCATGTATCTGGCTCGCACACGCTTCCTGTTTTTCCTGGCATCGCTGGCCTGTGCATCAATCATTGGCACCGCCTTTTATCTGCAGCAAACCTTCGGCCTCGACCCTTGCGTCCTTTGCCTGATACAACGCGCGGCAATCATCGCCTGCGGTGTGTTGGCATTGTGCGCTGCCTGCCACGCTCCCGGCCCGACAGGCATGCGGCGCTACAGCCTGGGCTTTCTGCTGATCGCGCTGACAGGGCTTGTTACGGCAGGCGCTCAGGTATGGCTGCAAACCGCCTCGGCAGATCAATTGATACCTTTCATTACCAGACTGGAGCATCTGTTAAGCCTGCTCTCACTGGAGATGTGCATTGACCGGCTGCGAAGCGATGCAATGTTTTGCGCAGAAATCACCTGGACCCTGTTCGGTATAAGCCTGCCGGAGTGGAGTCTGCTGGCATTTACCGGCCTTGCGCTGTTACCCCTGTATCCTCTTTTCAGCGAATTCAGCCACTGGCTGGCGACCAAAGATCGGGCCAGGTATTAAACGCTTGTATGAACTTTATCTCCTGCGTACCTTGAAGGCCTTGTCGAGCGGGCATAATCTGGCCCGCACGCGTCACTGGAAATATGCTGTCCTGGCGCATCTATCAGGCCAGGTACAGGCTAACCGCCAGGACCGGCCCAGGACTGCATGCCCCTGAAGGGAAGAGAGAAGACCATGCTGGAAAGTTGTCAGAATGCTCAGGAACGCTGGGGCGGAGTCAATAAGCTGATTGATCGCTGGCTTCAAAGCCGCCTCGAACTGGTCGAAGCCTACGATGCGCTGGGCGACACGCCCCAGGCTCTGGCAGCCGACCGTGAAGGCTTGCAGAACTTCTGTGGAGTTCTTGTCGATTACGTCTCGGCCGGCCACTTTGAGGTCTATGAACAGCTGGGTGATGAAGCCCGCGCGTTCAACGACGAGCGTGGGCTCGAGCTGGCTGACACGATCTACCCGCGCCTGGACGTCATTACCAAGTTTGCGTTGACGTTCAATGATCGTTGCGACAAGGGCGACTGCTCGGACGCTACGGTGGTGGCCAAGGAATTCAACCAGCTGGGGCAACTGCTGCACGAGCGCTTCGAGCTGGAAGACTGCCTGATTGAAGTGCTGCACAACTCCCACAAGGAAGAGATCGCCGCGCAGGTGTGACCGCTCGCGTGCAGAGGCTACAAACCGCCAAGGGTGCTTTTGCACCCTTTCGCGTTTCTGGATTCCGGATTTACATCCGCTTACTGTGAAACGGCAATCAGCTCGATTTCAAATACCAGCGGAGTGAACGGATCGATCAGGTCGCCAGCACCCTCAGCGCCGTAGGCTTGATCCGAAGGAATCACCAGTCGCCATTTCGCGCCGGTCGGCATCGTCTGCAATGCGCTGGTCCAGCCGCTGATCACGCTGTCGAGCCGGAACCATTGCGGCTGGGTGCTCTGATCGAAGATCGTGCCGTCCGGCAAACGACCCACATAGCGCACTTCAACCCTGCCATTGGCATCAGGTTTGGGCCCCGTGCCAGGTGTCAGCTCGGTCATGAGAATCCCGTCCGCCAATACCTTCACACCCGGCTTGGCCTTCTCGCTGTCCATGAACGTGCGCTCTGCCTTCAGGGCTGCTTCGGTAGGCGCGTCTGTGCCTGCGGTCTCGGCCTGCGCGATTGCGGCGTCATGCTCACGCAGGACCTGGTCGATACGCTCCTGCTTGAGTGCCAGCGGCTTGCCCTGATAAGCCTGTTTCAGACCGTCGACAAGTGCCTTCAGATCAAGGTCAGGGACTTCCTGATGCAAGCGTTCACCCAGGCTTGCACCCAGGCTGTAGGCGAGATCATGACCATCATCGGCCGCCGCAGGTGGTGCTTCGGCAGCTTGAGCCAGGGGTAGCAAGAGGAACAACGACGTTAACAGGTAGCGCGACATTAATGCTCTCCGGCCTGGGAAGGCAGCGATTATGCCAGCGCCAGCGCGTGTAGTGACGAGTCTTGCCAAGTGAATTTCACAATGCCTGTGCATCGTGTCAGGCAATCATTTTTTGCAGTATGCAACAGCGCCCCCTGGATGCTGTCAAGATGCGCTAGCGGCGATGCGCGCAGAAGCCTAGTATGAGCAGCAATTTCGTCACCCAGGAGGTAAGTCATGTCGGCCAAAAAGAAGCCAGTAAATACTCCGTTGCATTTGCTTCAACAATTATCGGGCAGCTTGCTTGAACATCTGGAAGACGCCTGTTCCCAAGCCTTGGCTGATGCCGAGAAACTGCTCGCCAAGCTTGAGAAACAACGCGGCAAGGCGCAGGAAAAACTGCACAACTCCCGCATCAAACTGCAGGACGCTGCCACCGCCGGAAAATCCAAGGCACAGGCCAAGGCCAAAGACGCCGTTTCCGAGCTGGAAGAGTTGCTCGATGCTCTCAAGGATCGCCAGACCGAAACCCGCACCTACATTCTGCACCTCAAGCGCGATGCCCAAGAGAGCCTGAAGCTGGCCCAGGGTATCGGTCGCGTGAAAGAGGCGGTCGGCAAGATCCTCACCACTCGCAATGCCAAGCCTGCTGCCCCTAAAGCCGCCGCCAAAGCAGCGACCACCGCTACAGCAAAAGCACCCGCAAAAACCGCAGTGAAAGCGGCCGCTGCCAAGCCAGTCGCCAAAACTGCTGCCAAGCCTTCGTCGGTCGCCAAGCCTGCAGCCAAACCTGCAGCAACCAAGGCCCCGGTCAAAGCTGCCGCCAAACCTGCCACCCGGGCAGCGGCAGCAGCCAAGCCTGCCGCGGCAAAAACAGCCGCCGCCAAGCCAGTTACGGCTAAACCTGCCGCCACCCGGCCGGCTGCCAAAGCGGCTGCGGCCAAGGCACCTGTCGCCAAAACGACGGCAAGCAGCGCTGCCAAACCAGCAGCAGCAAAAACTCCGGTAGCCAAACCAGCGGCCAAAGCCCCGGTAAAAGCGCCCGCGAAGGCCGCGACCAAAGCACCAGTCAAGGCACCTGTGAAAGCAGCAGCCAAGCCTGTCGCAAAACCTGCGGCCAAGCCAGCAGCGAAGCCGACCGCCGCCAAACCGGCTACGCCAGCGCCTGCTGCCGCTGCCAAGCCGACGACGCCTGCACCTGCTGCGCCAGCCGCCGCACCGGCAACACCTGCCAACGGCGCAACGCCAACCAGCGCTTCCTAAGTCTGGTCGACGGCAAGATCAACCGCGATGCGCAGCACCTGCAGCGCATCGCGGTTTTTTTCTGCCTCTCCGTCAGCGAGCTCTATCAGCCATTCCCCTGCATTTCTCGCCTCACCCGCTGGCCAGTCTCCAGTCAGTGCCTCAAGCTTCAGCATCAGACTCTGTTCGGCCTCCAGCTCCAGCGCCTTGACCTTCATTCGCAACGTCATCAGCACCGCGTCCTCAAGCGCTGCATTGCGCCATTGGTTACGCAAATCCCGCAGCGGACGCACCACTTCATCGTGCCAGGGTGTCGCCAATTGCCTTATTTGCGTTAATCGCTGCGCATTGCACGCCACTTCGCGCGTGCCGAGCCAGACCCCGCAAAGCACCATGCACACGTTGGCCCCGTTGGCTTGCAGCGTCAGACAAGCCTGCTCTACACCCGGACGGGCGTAGAAATCGAGGGTGAAACTCCAGAGCGCTGAAGGCATAGTGATCCACCTGTTCAGGACGAAGCTGGTAGACTCCGCCGCCATTATGATTCGACTTCAAAGCCTTACCTTACAGCGTGGTCCGCAACGTCTGCTAGAAGACGCCGAGCTGACCCTGCACGCCGGCCATAAAGCCGGCCTGATCGGTGCCAATGGCGCCGGTAAATCCAGCCTGTTCGCCTTGCTGCGTGGCGAGCTGACGCCCGATGCCGGTGACTGCCTGCTGCCCGCCGACTGGCGTATCGCGCATATGCGTCAGGAGGTCGACACCCTTGAGCGCCTGGGCGTGGACTACGTACTCGACGGCGACGAGCGCCTGCGCGAGGTTCAGCGTCTGCTGGCCGAGGCGGAAGCCGCGCAGGACGGCGCTGCTCAGGCGCGTCTGCATTCGGAGCTCGACAGCGCCGACGGTTACACCGCAGATGCGCGGGCACGCAAGCTGCTGGCAGGGTTGGGCTTCACCAACGAACAGATGGAACGTCAGGTCGGCAGTTTCTCCGGCGGCTGGCGTATGCGCCTGAACCTCGCGCAAGCGCTGATGTGCCCGTCGGACCTGTTGCTGCTCGACGAACCGACCAACCACTTGGACCTGGACGCCATTCTTTGGCTTGAAGACTGGCTCAAAAGCTACCCTGGCACCTTGCTGCTGATTTCCCACGACCGGGATTTTCTGGACGCTGTGGTCGATCACATCGCCCATGTCGAGCAACGCAAGATCACGCTTTATCGTGGCGGCTACAGCGCTTTCGAGCGCGCTCGTGCCGAACGTCTGGCCCAGCAGCAACAGGCCTACGAGAAGCAGCAGGCGCAACGCGCGCACATGGAAAAATACATCGCGCGCTTCAAGGCCCAGGCCACCAAGGCCCGCCAGGCCCAGAGCCGGATCAAGGCACTGGAGCGCATGGAAGAGCTGTCCGCCGCGCACGTCGATTCGCCGTTCAACTTCGTTTTCCGTGAGTCCGACAAGATCTCCAGCCCGTTGCTGGATCTGTCAGACGCGCGTCTGGGTTACGGCGACAAGACCATTCTGGAGAAGGTCAAGCTGCAACTCACGCCGGGCGCGCGCATCGGCCTGCTGGGTCCCAACGGCGCAGGCAAGTCGACGCTGATCAAAAACCTCGCCGGCGAGCTCGAGCCGCAAAGCGGTCGGCTGGTGCGTGGCGAAAACCTCACCGTGGGCTACTTTGCCCAGCATCAGCTTGACTCACTGGACGCCAAGGCCACCCCATTACTGCACTTGCAGCGTCTGGCACCGACTGAACGTGAACAGACGCTGCGCGACTTCCTCGGCGGCTTCGATTTCCGTGGCGCACGTCTGGATGAGCCCGTGCTGAATTTCTCCGGTGGAGAGAAAGCCCGCTTGGCGCTGGCACTGATCGCCTGGGAAAAGCCCAACCTGTTGCTGCTCGATGAACCGACCAACCACCTCGATCTGGAGATGCGTCTGGCGCTGACCATGGCCTTGCAGGAGTTCGGTGGCGCGGTACTGGTGGTGTCTCACGATCGGCACTTGCTCAAGAGCACCACCGATGACTTCCTGCTGGTGGCTGACGGCCGCGTACAGGAGTTCGACGGCGATCTGGATGACTACACGCGCTGGCTGGCCGATTACCGCCTGCGCAACGCGCCGGTCAGCACCACGCCAGTCAACGCCGACAAGACTGACAAGAAAGCCCAACGTCAGCAGGCAGCGGCCTTGCGTCAACAACTGGCGCCACACAAGCGTGAAGCCGACAAGCTGGAGCGTGACCTTGGGCTGGTGAATGAAAAACTCGCCAAGGTCGAGGAAGCGCTGGCGGACAGCACCAACTACGAGGCGGCCAACAAGGACAAACTGCGCGACCTGCTGGCCGAGCAGGCAAAGTTGAAGGTACGTGAGTCCGAGCTGGAAGACGCCTGGATGCAGGCGCTGGAACTGCTGGAGTCCATGCAGGCCGAGCTGGAAGCATTGTCGTGAGAGAGGCGGGGAAGTGATGGACATGTTGGGCCTGCCGGTATCCGCGTACTGGCTTGAACCGCTGCTGGTGGGTGCGCAGATTCTGCTGATCCTGTTGGCCGGTTACGTATTGCAACGCATCGTGGGCGGTTTTCTGACCGGTCTGGGCGAGCGCTATCCATTGCCGCCAGAGCTGCTGGTGCCGGTGCGTGGCGGCTTGCGCTGGTTGATCATGGGCAGCGCGTTTGTTCTCGTCCTCGGCCGCCTCGGAGTTTCGGCCACAGTGCTGTGGACGGCACTGTCCGGCTTTGTAGCCGTCGCGGCGGTGGCGTTCTTCGCCATGTGGAGCGTGCTGTCGAACCTGCTCTGCGCCATTTTGATCTTCACCATCGGCCCGTTCCGCATCGGTGACATGGTCGAGCTGGTCGATACGCTGGACAAGCCCGGGGTAAAAGGTCGCGTGGTCGCTATCAATCTTATGTTCACCACCCTGATCGAGACCCCGGAAGCCGGTGGAGCGCTGGTTCAGGTGCCCAATAGCCAGTTTTTCCAGAAGTCGGTCCGGCGCTGGCGCGGCAGTGATCTGTTTCCACAAATGGTGGTTGCGAAGCAGCCTGACGAGCAGGATTAAAAATAGTTAGCCTTCCAAAGCGTTAACCACTAATTTATCGGGCATTCGACTTTGCTTGAGGTGCGTGATGGCGCTTGAAACGTGGCTGGGCTTCTTTGCGGCCTGCTGGATTATCAGCCTTTCCCCTGGCGCAGGCGCTATCGCCTCCATGTCCTGCGGCCTGCAATACGGTTTCCTGCGCGGCTACTGGAATGCCCTGGGGCTGCAAATTGCGTTGGTGGCGCAGATCGCGATTGTTGCTGCCGGGCTCGGCGCGGTATTGGCAGCTTCCGAGATGGCCTTCACGTTGATCAAGTGGTTCGGCGTGGCGTACCTGGTCTATCTGGGCATCAAGCAATGGCGCGCATTGCCTGCTGACCTTGGCGACGAGTCTGCCGTGCGCCCTGTCGGCAAACCGATGACGCTGGTGATCCGCGGTTTTCTGGTCAATATCAGCAACCCCAAGGCTCTGATCTTCATGCTGGCGATTTTGCCGCAATTCATCGAACCGGCTGCTCCACTGCTCATCCAGTACGCCATTATCGCGGCGACCATGGTCGTGGTCGATCTGATCGTGATGGCCGGCTACACCGGGCTGGCGTCGAAGGTGCTGCGCATGTTGAAGACACCTCGCCAGCAGCGTCGCCTGAATCGTACGTTTGCCAGTCTGTTCGTAGGGGCCGCGGGGTTTCTGGCCACGCTGCATCGCGGTACAGCGTAAACCTGCCGACCTCTTCAAGCCTTTGAACGAGCTAATGTCCTGTTCGAAGGCTATATGAAGTCCGAATGTAAGATTCTGTAACAAAAACAGACTTCGACACTTGAGTAGTGCTCTTGCGGCGTTAACAATGCACCGCATCGCATTCCTGTCGAGATTCTGCAATGCCCCTCCGTTCTCGTTTCCTTGCCTGGCTGCTGATACCACTACTGGCGCTGTGCAGCGGCGTCACGCTGGCTGATCCTGTCGAGGGCGCAGCCCAGGCGTTGCATCTGCTGGATTATCTGGGTGCCGACTATCCGGCCACTGTGGCGGATGGCAAGGTCGTGAATAGCGCCGAGTATCAACAGCAGGTCGACAACCTGGCCGCGCTGCAAGGCCTCGTCGTGGCCCTGCCGCAACGCGCAGAGCGTGCTGATCTGGAACGGGACGTGACGCAGCTGAAAAGCGCCGTAGCGGGTCGACAGGACGGTGTACAGGTTGTGCATCAGGCGCGGCAGTTGAGTGCGAAGCTCGCACTTGCCTACGAAGTCAGCCAGGCCCCTGCCATTACTCCGGACCCGGCCCGTGGTGCGCCCCTTTACGCTCAGCATTGCTCGGTCTGTCATGGCGATAGCGGCGCAGGTGATGGCCCGGCAGGCATCGGCCTGGAACCGCCTCCCTCAAACCTGCGTGACACGGCACGGCTGGATCGCCTGAGTCTTTATGATCTCTACAACGCGACCGGGCTGGGCATCGCCGGTACCGATATGCCCGCATTTGCCGACCAGCTGGACGACCGCCAGCGCTGGGACATCGCGACCTATATCGCCAGTTTCAGTGCACAACCGGTTGCCAACCCAGCCAAGACCTTCAACATCGCCGACCTGGCTCGCCAGACACCTGCCGAAGTTCAGGCAGCCGAGGGTGCGGATGCCAGCGCAACCTTTCGTGTCCAGCGCGCGCAGCCGCCACAGGTGCAGCGCGGCCCGGCACAACTGCTGGATTACACCAGTGTAACGCTTGACAAAAGCCTGGCTGCCTACAAGGCCGGTGATCGCGAGCAGGCCTATGACTTGTCGGTGGCAGCGTATCTGGAAGGTTTCGAACTGGTCGAAAGCTCGCTGGATAACGTAGACGCCAATGTGCGCAAGGACACTGAAAAAAGCCTGATGGCTTACCGACAGTCCTTGCAGGACAGCCTGCCGCTGGCGCAGGTTGCCCAAAAGCTGGAAGCGGCCAAAGGCAAGCTCAAGGAATCGGCGGGGCTGTTGGGCAGCGATGGTCTGAGCCTGTCGCTGAGCTACGTTTCGGGCCTGTTGATTCTGCTGCGTGAAGGACTGGAAGCGATTCTGGTACTGGCGGCGATTCTGGCGTTTCTGCGCAATACCGGCCAGCAGTCTGCGGTGCGCAGCGTCAACATCGGCTGGGGTCTGGCTTTGCTGGCCGGGCTGGGCATCTGGGCGCTGGCGGCCTACGTCATCGACGTCAGCGGCGCACAGCGTGAATTGCTGGAAGGTGCCACCGCGCTGTTTGCCAGCGTAATGGTGCTCTGGCTTGGTGTGTGGATGCACGACCGTCGTCATGCCGCCGCATGGCAGGACTATGTCAAAAGCAGTCTGGTCGGCGGCGGTGGTCGTTTCGGCTTCGCGGTGCTGGCGTTCTTCTCGGTGTATCGCGAGCTGTTCGAAGTGATCCTGTTCTATGAAACCCTGTGGTTGCAGGCAGGACCCGCCGGGCACGATGCCGTGCTGGCGGGTGGTGCCACGGCGCTGGTGCTGCTCGTGGGCCTGGCATGGGTCATCCTGCGCGGTTCGGCGAAGCTGCCGCTGTCGCTGTTCTTCGGTATCAACGCTGCGCTGCTGTGCGCGCTGTCAGTGGTGTTTGCCGGTCACGGCGTCAAGGCGCTACAGGAAGCGGGCATATTCGGTACCAGGCCCGTGCCGTTCTTCGAGTTCGACTGGCTGGGTATCCACGCCGACCTGTACTCGCTGAGCGCACAGGCCATTGCCCTGATCGCCATTGCGGTGCTGTACGGCAGAAGCCGTCTGGCAGAGAAACGCAGGCTGCAGACAGAAAGCTGAGACATCGCCTTCTTCATGGGCAAGCGGTGCGCGCCGCTTGCCTGCATGAACGAGTCGATACCGCTCCAGCCTGTTACTCGCGTGTTTTAACTTCCTGTACAAACAACCACCTGCCATTTCTGTCAGTAGACGCATTTTTAGTCGCGCACTACTGTAGGGAAACGCCAACTCGGCTGCCGGGTAATGGCGCATTTACCTGAGAACGAGGTGGGTGATGGCAAAGTATGAGATACGGTTGTGGGCTGAAGATATCGAGCAACATAACCATCCTGTAATAGCCATCCAGTTTTATGAGGACGACGACCTGCAAGAACAAGCCTGGGTCAGGCTGCACCCACACGGAAATCACAAGATTTTCGGCGAGCTGGGCAGGGATGAGGAAGTGCTGACGGTTCTGGCGCTAGCCTTCAGGAAGAAGGTGGCTGAATTGGCCGATTGGTAATTTCTGTCGCTGATAACCTGAGGCGGCGAGCTATAAAAAAGGTTCGTTCAGACGAACGAACCTTTCATTTTGACCCGACCGATCACGTCACTCAGGATCCACCGGCTTCTTCAACTTCGGATTCGGAAAAAACTGCACACCCTGCACTTTCGGATCTGCCGGTTTGACCACCACCTTGTTGACCCGCGTGCCCAGTTCCTTCGGTATCGAAATACCTTGCTCGTTGAGCGTATCGCTGTATCCGCAGCCGACGCACTCGCGGTGCGGCACGTCGTTTTCGCTCCACATCATGAGCTTGTCAGGCTCGCTGCACGCCGGGCAAACAGCCCCGGCGATGAAGCGTTTCTTGGTAATGATTACCGGTGTATCGGTCATGCTGCCGCATCCTCACTCAAGCCACTGTGACGCAAGAGTGCGTCAATCGACGGCTCGCGTCCGCGGAAGTCGACGAACAGCACCATCGGTGCCTGTGAACCGCCACGGGCCAGAATGGCTTCGCGGAAGGCGCGGCCGGTTTCGGCGTTGAGCACACCGTCTTCCTCGAATTTCGAGAACGCATCGGCAGACAGCACTTCGGCCCACTTGTAGCTGTAATAACCAGCTGCGTAACCGCCTGCGAAGATGTGCGCGAAGCTGTTTGGGAAACGGTTATAGGCAGGCGGACGCATCACCGACACCTCGTCACGAATGCCTTCCAACACCTCCAGCACGCTGCGGCCGTCGCCGTGGGTGGCGTGCAATTCAAAGTCGAACAGCGAGAACTCCAGCTGACGCACCATCATCAGGCCGGACTGGAAGTTCTTGGCGGCGAGCATTTTCTCCAGCAGGTCCTGCGGCAACGGCTCGCCGGTTTCGTAATGACCGGAGATCAGCGCCAGGCCTTCGGGCTCCCAGCACCAGTTTTCCATGAACTGGCTCGGCAACTCGACGGCGTCCCAGGCCACGCCGTTGATACCGGATACGCCGGCATGATCGATGCGGGTCAGCAGATGATGCAGGCCATGACCGAATTCGTGGAACAACGTGGTGACTTCATCGTGGGTCAGCAGCGCAGGCTTGCCCGCGACCGCAGGCGTGAAGTTGCACACCAGATTGGCCACCGGGCTTTGCAGAGTACCTTCAGCCGTGCGACGGCGATCACGAGCGCCGTCCATCCAGGCACCGCCACGCTTGTTGGCGCGCGCATACAGATCGAAGAAGAAACGCCCGACGTGCTGGCCGTTTTCCTTGATCTCGAACAGACGAACATCCGGGTGCCAGGTGTCGAAGCCTTTTTGCTCGGCAATCTCGATGCCGTACAGACGCTGGACGATAGCGAACAGACCGCCGAGCACTTTATCGATGGGGAAGTAGGCACGCAGGATTTCCTGGGAAACGCTATAGCGCTGTTCGCGCAGCTTCTCGCCGTAGAAACCGCTGTCCCAGCTTTGCAGATCCGGGCAACCCTGTTCGGCGGCGTAGGCCTTGAGCTGCTCCAGGTCCTGGGCCGCGAAAGGCTTGCTGCGCTTGGCCAGGTCACGCAGGAAGCTCAGCACCTGATCGCTGGACTCGGCCATCTTGGTTGCCAGGCTCAGCTCGGCAAAGTTCGCGTAGCCAAGCAGTTGGGCCAGTTCCTGACGCAGGTCGAGGATCTGCTCCATGACAGGGGTATTGTCGTTCTTGCCCGCATTCGGGCCTTGATCCGACGCGCGAGTGCAGTATGCCGCATAGACTTCTTCACGCAGTGCGCGGTCTTCGGCGTAGGTCATCACCGCGTAGTAGCTCGGGAATTCCAGCGTGATCAGGTAGCCTTCCAGATCCTTGGCCTTGGCGGCGGCAGCCATCTGCTGTTTGGCAGAATCGGTCAGGCCGGCGAGGGCGGACTCATCGGTAACCAGCTTGGTCCAGGCCTGAGTGGCATCGAGCAACTGGTTGGAAAACTGGCTGCCCAGCTCCGACAGTTTGCTCTGCACTTCGGCGTAACGCTTCTGCTGTTCAGGCGGCAGATCGATGCCGGACAGGCGGAAATCGCGCAGCGATTGCTCCAGAATGGTCTTCTGACCGACGTCGAAGGTGGCGGCTTCAGGACCGTTGGCCAGCGCTTCATAGGCCTGAAACAGTGCGCGATTCTGGCCCATCTCGGTGGAGTAGGCGCTCAATGCCGGCAGGCACGACTCATACGCTTCGCGCAGCTCAGCGCTGTTGCACACGGCGTTCAGGTGGCTGACCGGGCTCCAGGCAGCGCCCAGGCGGTCATTCAATTCGTCCATCGTCAGGACCAGCCCGGCCCAGGTCGGTGTCGACCCCTGTTTAGCGAGGATGTCGGCAATCGCGGCACGGTTGTCCGCCAGAATTTTTTCAATAGCAGGTTTGACATGTTCGGCACGAATCGCCGAAAAGGGTGGCAGGTCGTACGATTGCAGAAGAGGGTTGTTCGCGCTCACGGTTTTGCACCTTGGCTGGAAGAAACACCCAACCATCTTAATTACAATCGACGCCGACCGCAGCAACCAAACCCGCTCTGCACGCCTATCACTGCCAAAGAAGGAGCCTATCGTGGCCATTCGCAAGTTTCAGGACCACACCCCAGCCCTCGGCGAACGGGCCTTTGTCGACCATTCAGCGGTGGTTATCGGCGATGTTGAAATCGGAGCCGACAGCTCCGTCTGGCCGCTGACGGTGATACGCGGCGACATGCACCGCATCCGCATCGGTGCCCGCACCAGTGTGCAGGACGGCAGCGTGCTGCACATCACCCACGCAGGCCCCTTCAACCCGGACGGTTTCCCGCTGCTGATCGGCGACGAAGTGACCATCGGCCACAAGGCCATGCTGCATGGCTGCACAATCGGCAACCGCATTCTGGTCGGCATGGGCACCACCATCATGGACGGCGCGGTTGTCGAAGACGAGGTCATCATCGGCGCAGGCAGCCTGGTGCCACCGGGCAAAGTGCTGGAAAGCGGGTTTCTGTACGTTGGTCGTCCGGTCAAACAGGTACGTGCATTAACCGACAAGGAAATCGCCTTTTTTCCGTACAGCGCCACTAACTACGTGAAGCTCAAGGATCAGCATCTGGCGGAGGGGTTTGATAAGGCCTGACTATCGTTCCTGCGCTCCAGCGTAGGAATGCATCCCGTGACGCTCTGCGTCACAAATCTGCACAGCGCCGCTCACTCGAGGCCGGACGCAGAGCGTCCAGAAAGGCATTACCACGCGCAGCGTAGTAACAATAATCGTACTCAGGGCATCAACCGCTGCAACGCCGCCTTGCGCGCCTCGACCGGCAGCCCTCCCAGCTTTTCCACGGCATTGAAAAACGCCACCCAATCGCCATTCACCTGCCTGAACAACGCTGCAAACGCTGGCACCCACTGATCATAAAGACCAAATGGCAGCAGCTTGGCGTTGTTCATCGGGCTGTTGATCCAGGCATCAAAACGCTTGTCGCCTGCCCATTGTTCATCGCGTAACGTGCGGTAGTCACTGCGCAACCGCTCGAACTCTTCAGCCTTGCGCGCGCGCATCTCCTCAGCCGACAACGGCTGACGATACAACGCCTTGAGCCGCTCCCGAGTGTCGAGCACCAACCGGATAAACTGGTCACGCCGTGCGGACTGCGAAACACTCTCTGGCGGCAAACCCCGCGCCGCACGCCACTGCCGCGTACCTTCCTGTTCGACGAAGCTGGCGTAGGACTCGTTGAACTCGGTGTCGTCTTTCACATAAAACCGCTGATGCGCCAACTCATGAAAAATCAGCGTCGCCAAACGCTCATCTCCCCAGCCCATCATCGAACTGAGAATCGGGTCATTGAACCAGCCCAGTGTCGAATAGGCTTCCACACCGCTCAAATACACATCCTTGCCCGCCTGACGCTGCAACGCCGCCTCACCACGCGCCCCGCCAGGGCTGTAATAACCGCGATACGCGACGCAGCCGGCAATCGGAAAACAATGCGTAACAGGCTCCAGCGAAAACTCGTCGGTCGCGAACACATTCCACACCACATAAGGACGTCCCAGATCCGCATACAGGCGATAGCTCTGGTTATCCGGCAGATGCAAATGTTCACTGGCAAACGTCCGTGCCAACTGTGAACGGGCCAGACGCTCACGCAACCCGGCATCCCGCTTCGGGTCAGCGACGATCTTCGCCACCGGTTCGCGAGCCTGCAGCAATTGCCACTGCCCTTGAGCCAACTGGCCGTAGTAAGAAACGCTGGAGCAGCCGGCAAGCAGCGTGACGGCCGTCAGCGCTGGCAGGTGTCGAAGGCGTGGCAGGGAGAATGTGGCCATGAAGGAAGTGCTTTGGTGGCTTGGGTACGGTGATGTTATGCAGGAGGGGAGTGGGGATGTGCAACTGTTATGAGGATTGAAGGTTACAGAGACTCAAACCACGGACGAGCTGGAACGCACCGAGCTGTGCGCCCGTGTAAAAAGCTATTTTCATTAGACACAAACAGAAAACCCACCGTGCAGGTGGGCTTTAGGTATTGCTATATCATCTGTCCGTGGGGGGAGGCATAAGCCAGCTAGGCCCTCGGCAAGTGGGCAGACTATAGGGAGATTTGCAGTTGTCGTCAATGTCAGCTTTAGAGGTCGCAAAGGCAATCAGATTGTCCATTTCCTCTGCCCGGATTTCGACGTATGAGAACGCAGCGCGCGCTGTGGGCCGGGGTCTTGATGAGGCCATCACTTTGTATGCCTGGAACGCCCTCGTCTCTGCAGCGTTCCTTACACCGCTACACCTGTGCGAGGTGATTGTTCGTAACGGTGTTGCAGACGCAATCGCTTCGGTTTACGGCCCCGAGTGGCCTTGGAGTCCCGGCTTCGAGCAAAGCTTGCCCAATGTTACAGGTCCGGTTTTCAAGCCAAAACAAGAGCTTGCAAGAGCCAGACAGAAATGTGGAACAACCGGGGCCGTTATTGCGGAGTTGAAATTCGTCTTTTGGGAAAAAATGTTCACAAAACGGTTTGAAGGCCGTATCTGGACTCCTTATCTATACCGCTTTTTTCCAAACCTCGAAAAGTGCTTCACTGTATCTGCCCACCGAGCAAAGATCGCGGCTGATCTCGAACAAATCCGATTGCTTCGAAATCGAATTGCTCATCATGAACCAATCTTTTCACGAAACCTGAGAAGCGATTTTGCCGTTATCCAACGCTTGACCGAAACACGCTGCGCAGTTTCTGCAGACTGGATGAATGGCCAACAGCAGGTCATGTCAACGGTTGCCACTAAACCTTTTTAAACAGAGGTACACCTCGGTGCCAAACCGTCTTCTGATACTGATAACCGCACTCACTCTAGCCACCCTCGCCGGATGCGCCGGCCCCTTGCCCACCGCCAATCCGGACATGGCGTGGGTCGAGATGCGCACCATCACCGGCCAGTTGATCATGGGCGACAAGCTGGATGGCGAGAACACCTACGACGGGCGCTATTTTCAGGTGACGCCGGGCAGCCATGAGTTACAGGTGCGTTATGACTATGAGTACCGGTCGGGCGGCATGGGGATGATCGGCGACGAGTACACCGAGATCACGTGTTACGTCAGTGTTCGTTACGACCACTTCGCTGCCGGGCAGCGTTATGTGCTGGAGGTACGCTCACTGGCGAACAGTGTCGACGCCTGGCTTTACGATGCAGAGCGCAAGGTGGTGGCCGAGGAGGAAGAAGAGGGCGGGGTGCACTGCATCTGATCAGCGACCGTTGAGCTGGTAGATGATTTTTTTCGTACCGTTGTCGCAGCTGCCGACGATCATGCTGGGATCGGAAGCCTCTTCGTTGCTAACAATTTCCAGCGTGTAGGACGTGACGTTGTTGGCCTGGATCTTGGCTTCGATTTCATCCTTGAGTTCTTCACAGGATTTCGGCGCCGCCAGGGCGCTGGTTGCCAGCAGGGTGCAGGTTACTGCCAGAATAAAACGTTTCATGCTCGACTCCTGATCAAAATCAAACCATGCGCCAATGAACGCATGACCGATGAAGCAAGCCAGCTTTATACAGGAGATGAAGGAGCGCACAAGGCGCTCCCGCAAAGCTCGCTGTGGATCAGCTCAACAACGTAGCATCCAGAGTGATCTTGGCGTTCAGCACCTTGGAAACCGGGCAGCCTTCTTTGGCTTGCTTGGTCAGTTCGTCGAACTTCTCCTGCGTTGCGCCTGGCACTTTGGCCTTTAGGGTCAAATGCACAGCGCTGATTTCAAAACCGCCTTCAATCTGGTTAAGCGTCACGTCAGCATGAGTGTCGATGCTCTCAGCAGTCAGGCCTGCACCGCCCAGAATCATGGACAGTGCCATCGAGAAGCAGCCTGCGTGGGCCGCGCCGATCAATTCTTCAGGGTTGGTGCCTTTACCGCCTTCAAAACGAGCCTTGAAGCCGTAAGGCGCTTCTTTCAACACGCCGGTTTCCGTGGAAATGCTGCCGATACCGTTTTTCAGATCACCTTCCCAGTGGGCGGATGCTTTCTTGACGATGCTCATGGTGGCTCCTTCTTGAGATGAATTTGGATCAATGCTGTTACAAGGTTCTGAGGATAGACGGCTCTGGAAAGTTCAACCGTCGGAAAGACCAAGCGTTTAAGTAGGTTTTTATCCGCCTGCCATTGAAAAGCCAGACTTGCGCCCGCACTGCTGTTTCATCGTGGGCAGCTCCAGCAGCCAGCCCATCACAATTCGAGGAGCTACCCCGGCCTATGAAACGTCTGGCAGATGTAAAAATTTCCACCCTTGATCTGGTGCCGGTGCGCCACGACAAAGGGCCCGCCGATTCCCTGCGCAACTCGCTCAACCTTGCCCAGCATGTTGAAAAGCTGGGTTACAACCGCTTCTGGGTGGCCGAGCACCACAACATGGACGGCATCGCCAGTTCAGCGACCTCGGTGCTGCTCGCCTACCTGGCAGGCGGCACGTCGACCATTCGTGTCGGGGCTGGCGGGATCATGCTGCCCAACCATGCACCACTGGTGGTTGCCGAGCAGTTCGGCACGCTGGCCAGCCTGTATCCCGGTCGGATTGATCTGGGGCTGGGTCGCGCGCCGGGTTCCGATCAGATGACCGCTCGCGCCTTGCGCCGCGAACGCTCCGGCAGCGCCGAAGATTTTCCGGATGACGTCACCGAGCTGATGGAATATCTGGGGCCGCGTACGCCTGATCAAAAAGTGATCGCTGTTCCTGGCTCAGACACCAACGTGCCGATCTGGCTACTGGGCTCGAGCCTGTTCAGTGCTCAACTGGCAGGCATGCGCGGTTTGCCGTATGCCTTCGCGTCGCATTTTGCGCCGCGTTATATGCATGAGGCGATTCGCGTGTACCGCAATCACTTCCAGCCATCGGCCGTGCTCGACAAACCCTACGTGATGCTCGGCGTTCCGCTGTCCGCGGCAGACACCGACGAGCACGCCGAATACCTCGCGACATCTGTTTACCAGCGCATCCTGGCGCTGATGCGCGGGCACAGTCTGATGCAGCGCCCACCGGTCGAATCCATGGACGGCCTGTGGCTGCCGCATGAACGTGAAGCGGTGGCGAGCTTCCTGGGGCTGGCGATGGTTGGCGGCCCGGACAAGATCCGCGCCAAACTGGATGTGCTGCTTGAACAGACCGATGCCGATGAACTGATCTTCACGTGCGACATGTATGAGCACGAGGACAGGCTGCGTTCCTACGAGATTCTGGCGCAGGTCGCACAAGGCTGATAGCAACCTTTCGGGTCACAACGCGGGCTTCAAAAACAGCATCGCCCCGGACTGGATGACAGTCCGGGGCGATGCTGTTCGTGAAACCTGCAAACGGGATTAGCCGGCGAACCGACCTGAGTCAGGCCCGGCTGGCAATCAACCGCGTTGGTAAACGACTTCCTTGGTGCCGCCTTCGCAGGTGCCGACGACTTGCTTGTCGGACGCGCTGCCTTTCTCGACCACTTCCAGCGTGTAGGACGTTACGCCCTTCGCCTGGAGTCTGGCGTCGATTTCACTTTTCAACTCTTCACATGGCTTGCCTGCCGCGAGGGCAGTACCTGCAATGCTCAGCAAGCCTACAGCCAACAAAAACTTCTTCATGGGTAATCCCTCTCGTCCGGCCAAATGAAGACGCCATCGGAACAGGCGCCCATTGAAAACCCCCACGCCCACACATCAACCGTGTGGTCATATCAGTGTGTGTGTAGCGCAGGTTATGGCAATCGGCCAGCCGAAAGGTTCAGAAGGGCATCAGCTGTTGGTAATGCGGAAGCCGACTTTCAAGGTGACCTGGAAATGCGCGACTTTGCCGTTTTCGATATGGCCGCGGGTTTCGGTCACCTCAAATCATTCCATCAGGTCGAGGCTTTTGCTGGCTTCGGCCAGGGCGTTGTTGATGGCGTCTTCGATAGTGGTAGTGGAAGAGCCTACGATTTCAACTTTTTTGTACGTGTGATGATCGGTCATGGCAGTTCTCCTGAAGGTCTGGAAAAGACGCGATATAGACCGCGCTCCCTGCTTCTGTCAGGAGAACGCGCGCAAAAGTTCAGCGCTTTGCAAAAATCCCATCGCACTTTCCAAAAAGCCCGGAGTCGGAAACAACACGCCCACTCATCATTGCAGGAGAAACACCATGGCTACTACGTCACTTCGCAAAGCCTCGTTGCAGAGTATGGAAGCTGAGATCGAGAGCCTCCTGAAGTCCCTCGAGGGCCTGAAAGCCGACGCTACCGACGAGTCGCGCAAGACACTGAAAAATCTGAAAGCCAACGCTGAAAGCGCACTGAGCCATTCGCGCAGCCTGCTCAGCGATGTCTACGAAGACGTTAAAGAGAAAACCCGCGAAAATGCACTGGCAACTCGTGACTATGCTCAGGAGCACCCTTGGACCACCGCTGGTGTTGCGGTAGGTGCCATTGGCCTGATCACTGCCTACATGCTGTTCAAGCGCGGTAACTGATCAGATTCTGATCGGGTCCTCAGACCGCTTCAGCTCATTTTTCAACCACTGAGCAAGCTGTCGCGCCCGTCCATCGGCCGCACGTCTGGGTACCCAAAGCGCCAACTGCGCCGGGGTTTCGCTGAAACCCCATGGCGCAGCCAGGCGACCGGCTTTAAGGTCATCGATGACCAAAGGCTCCGGCGCAATCGCAATGCCCAGGCCCGCCACAGCCGCCTCCAGCAAATAATACAAATGCTCGAAACCCTGCCCGTAACGTAATGATCGCGGATCGATGCCGTTGTGCTGCGCCCAGCTTGGCCAGGCTTGCGGACGTGAGGTGGTTTGCAACAGTGATTCTTTGAGCAGTGCTGCGGCGGGTGCATCGCGCAGACTTTCGAATCGCGCGAAGCGTGGGCTCAAGACCGGCCCTATTCGTTCGCTCGCCAGTTCGAAAACCTGCATGTCTGCAGGCCACGGCGGCTCGGCGAATACCAGCAATGCATCCAGGCCGGGCCGGCGCGGATCAAGGTCGCCTTCACCTGCCGACAGGTGCAGGCGCAGGTCTGGCAACTCGGCATTAAGACGGCTCAAACGCGGTATGAACCAGCGCGCCAGCAGGCTGCCGGAACATCCCAACACGAATGGCGCGTCTGCGCTGCCCTTGCTCAGCTCGACACATACGCCGCGCAATCGATCGAATGCTTCGCCACTCACATCGCGTAACCGAATGCCTGCATCTGTGAGTTTCAAGCCTCGTCCGTCCTTGCTGAACAGGCTTACACCCAAGTGCTCTTCAAGCACTTTCAATTGGCGACTGACAGCACCATGTGTCACGTTCAGCTGTTCAGCGGCCTGACTGACGCTGCCAAGTCGGGCAGTGCTTTCGAAGGCACGCAGGGCGTTGAGGGGAGGAAGGTTGCGGCTCATGATCTGTGAGTTTTCCTGACAGGTTGCAGCGATCTTATCGGTTTTCATCCAGCCGTGCGCTGGTTAAAGTGGACCCATTGCCGATCCGGCTCAATTCATTCGCCCAATACTGCAACTGGAGCACTTCATGACCCAGACCAACTTCCGCAGCGGCCCCGACGCCAACGGCCTGTTCGGCTCATTCGGCGGCCGCTACGTGGCTGAAACCCTGATGCCGCTGGTGCTAGACCTCAACCGCGAGTACGAAGCCGCCAAGGCCGACCCGGAGTTCGCCAAGGAAATGGCCTACTTCCAGCGCGATTACGTGGGCCGTCCAAACCCGCTGTACTTCGCCGAGCGCCTGACCGAATTCTGTGGCGGCGCGAAGATCTACTTCAAGCGCGAAGAGCTGAACCACACCGGCGCGCACAAGATCAATAACTGCATCGGCCAGGTATTGCTGGCCAAGCGCATGGGCAAAAAACGCCTGATTGCGGAAACCGGCGCGGGCATGCACGGCGTTGCCACCGCTACCGTCGCGGCGCGCTTTGGCTTGCCTTGCGTGATCTACATGGGCGCGACCGACATCGAACGTCAGCAGGCCAACGTGTTCCGCATGAAGCTGCTGGGCGCTGAAATCGTTCCGGTCACTTCCGGCACCGGCACCCTGAAAGATGCGATGAACGAAGCGCTGCGTGACTGGGTGACCAACGTCGACGACACCTTCTACCTGATCGGCACTGTGGCAGGTCCGCATCCGTATCCGGCGATGGTGCGTGATTTCCAGGCCATCATCGGCAAGGAAACCAAAGAGCAGATGCAGGAGAAGGAAGGTCGTCTGCCGGACAGCCTGATCGCCTGCGTGGGCGGCGGCTCCAACGCCATGGGCCTGTTCCATCCGTTCCTCGATGACGCCAGCGTAGAAATCATCGGCGTTGAAGCGGGCGGTCACGGCGTGGATACCGACAAGCACGCGGCCAGCCTCAATGGCGGCGTACCGGGCGTGCTGCACGGCAACCGTACCTACCTGCTCCAGGATGGCGACGGGCAGATCACAGACGCGCACTCGATCTCTGCTGGCCTGGACTATCCGGGTATCGGCCCGGAGCACGCCTTCCTGCACGAAGTGAAACGCGTCGAGTACGTCAGCATCACCGATGACGAAGCGCTGGATGCCTTCCATCAATGCTGCCTGCTCGAAGGCATCATCCCGGCACTGGAAACCGCTCACGCACTGGCCGAAGCCATGAAGCGGGCAACCAACCTGCGCGACGACCACCTGATGGTCGTGTGCCTGTCCGGGCGCGGTGACAAAGACATGCAAACCGTCATGAACCATATGGCAGCCGCCGAAAAAACTCAGGAGAAGCTGGTATGAGCCGTCTCGAACAACGTTTCGCCCAGCTGAAAACCGAAGGTCGTGCGGCGCTGGTCACTTTCATCACCGCCGGCGACCCAGGCTACGACACCTCGCTGCAAGTCCTGAAGGGCCTGCCTGCTGCGGGTGCTGACGTGATCGAGCTGGGCATGCCGTTCACTGATCCGATGGCAGACGGTGTGGCGATTCAGCTCGCTACGCTACGCGCTCTGGACGCGGGCCAGACCCTGCAGAAAACCCTGCAGATGGTCAGCGAATTCCGTGTCGACGATCAGACCACGCCGATTGTGCTGATGGGTTACTACAACCCGATCCACCGCTTTGGCGTCGAAGCCTTCGTGGCGCAGGCAAAAGAAGCAGGCGTCGACGGTCTGATCATCGTTGACCTGCCTCCCGAGCACGACGCCGAACTGGCAACGCCTGCACAGGCATCCGGTATCGACTTCATCCGCCTGACCACGCCAACCACCGACGATGCGCGCTTGCCGCGTGTGTTGGAGCGCAGCTCCGGGTTTGTCTACTACGTGTCGGTTGCCGGTGTAACTGGTGCTGGCTCGGCGACCACCGAGCATGTCACTGAAGCCATTGCACGCTTGCGCCGCCACACCAGTCTGCCGATCAGCGTCGGTTTCGGTATCCGCACACCCGAGCAGGCTGCAGCCATTGCTCGTCTGGCAGACGGCGTTGTAGTGGGCTCGGCGTTCGTCGATAAGATCGCCACTGCCGAGTCGCCTGAAAAGGCAATCGATGGCGTGTTGACTCTGTGCGCCGCATTGGCCGAAGGCGTACGTAACGCACGCATCGGCTGAGGGTAAAGTTTCTGATACAGAGGAATCAAAGCGCTATCAGCGGTTCTATGTAGCACGACACAAGGGGTTCATGACCAATGTCATGAACCCCTTTTTGCTGCATTGAGTGAAGCTGAGGAAGCACCATGAAACTGCCAAACCGTTTTATCACCGGGCTGGGTATCTTGATGATCAGCGCCAGCCCGCTACTGCAAGCGGCGCTGCCTGACCAGCGCGGTGATGGCCCGGACGACAACCTCGGCGGCCAGCAGCAGGGACCGCAGAACAACGGCGGCCATAAAGAGCGCGCTAATGACCGTGGTCCGGGCAACGATAACGGCAGGGGTCCAGACAAGGGCCCGGGTAGCCAGCCAGGCAGACAGGCCCACCAGGACAACCGCGGCGGCAACCGCCCACCGCAGGATTTCGGCCCGGTACGCGAGACCTTCCAGCAGCACCGCGACGTCATCGGCCGAGGCCAGCCGCTGCCATCTGGTGTACACATCGCCAAAGGCCGTCCGTTGCCACCTGGTTACGGTAAACGCCTGGACAGCCGCTCGCTGCAATACCTGCCACATTATGACGGCTACGAATGGCGACGCCTGGGCACCGACGTCGTACTGATCGCCGTGGGTTCGGGAATTGTTTACGCGATTCTGGATGGCGTGTTGAATTGATGGTCTGCTGACGCCCTTGAATGCGCGGTGACACACAGACTTGTGACGCGGAGCGTCACGAACGGCATTCCCACGCTGGAGCGTGCGGAACGATCATCCAACTATCGTGCGACGCTCCGCGTCGCATGCCGTTCTGGACGCTCCGCGTCCGATCTAGAGGGCCCAGCGTAGAAACCAGCCCACCTCAACCCTGCTGCTGATTAACCCGCGCCAAAAACGTCATCAGCGCCCCTGACACAAAATCCGGGTTTTCCAGATTGGCAATATGACCCGCTTCAGGCACCAGCACGTAAGGGCAGCCAATCAGGCTGGCCATCTCACGGGTTTCTTCAGGCGGACGCGGGATGTCTGCATCCCCACACATTACCAGCGTGGTGTCTGCATTCAGTTGCTCTATCAACCCAAGCCGATCGTCACGACCAAAGATCATTCGCCCCAGGGGCACTACAGTCTGGCGCAACTGCTCTGCATTCATACCCGCCAATGCGGAGCGGAACGCCTGATACACCGGCGACTGCGGGTCAATGCCAGGCCGGAAGAAGATCGGCACCACAATGTCCAACAGCGGCTCAGGAAAGGCACCGGCCTCTTCCAGCTTGTCGAGCAACGAGAAATAGTAGGCTTTCTTGGCTTCCGACTCTTTGCCCAGATAAGTGTCCATCAGCACCAGCCCGGTGATCCGCTCTGGCGCGAGCAGCGCAGCAATCGCACCCCACATGCCGCCCACCGACAGCCCGACGATGCTGCAACGCTCGATATTCAAATGATCCAGCAGCGCCAGCGCATGACGGGCCAGATCATCGAGATTGCGGGTGCCTTCCGGAAAACCGCTGGAATCTCCATGCCCCCAAAGGTCCGGCACAATCACCCGATACCGGCTGGCCAGCGTGTCGATCTGCGCACTCCACATCGCCTTGTCCCAAAGGTAACTGTGACCGAGCAAGACAACCGGCCCGGTGCCTTGGTCAGCGTAGTGGAGGGTCTTACCGTCGATGAGTAGATCCGGCATTTCTGATGATCCTCTGTCTGGTCTTTCAGCATTCATTTCAGGCAGCCCGTGAAAGGCGGCTTATCGATGTTGACGCGTATGCATGACCATTTTGTTGAAATTTGCGCTGCAACGGACCGAGTGGTCATTTTTCAGCGGAGCTATCTTACACCGATCTTTTCGACGAGGAATGCGCTTGTAATTGCTGAATGAAAACGGCCGAGAAGCTGGCTATCAGCCACTTAGAGCGCCCAGATTCAAAGGCCGAACCGCGCCCATCCAGATGGCATGGTCGGTATGGTCGCGCAGCTCATCGCCCGTCAACGGATGCAGAAAAACCACCAATCCATCGCGATTAAGCGCGAGCCATAAAGTGACGTCAGCCAACTGCTCATGCCCGAACGCCAACTGGCAACTCCAGTCCGGATGCGGGCCAACCAGCTTTTGGTGAACGCGGCCCATCTGCAGCGCAAATTTCTCGGTCGCGGCTTCGCACAGGGCTCGGGCCTGGTCCAGGGTCTGGGCGTTGAAATAGATATGGGCGTGGTAGCCGTGGATGTCTTGCATGTATGAGTCCTTCCTGACCAAAAAATGAACGCCTGCTTACACCGCAATCGACGGCAACGGCCTGCCCGCCAGCGAAACCCCGCTCAACGCCTGCTCACTCGCCAGCCAGTCCATGAACTGCTGGACGATCTGCACGCGCCGTTTGCGCTGGGGCAAAACCACGTAATAGCCTTGGCCGGAAATGGCGGCTCCGGCGATGGGGCGGCAGAGCAGGCCTTGGTCGAGGAGGTCGTCGACCAGGTGTTTCCAGCCGATGGCGATGCCTTGTCCGCCAATCGCAGCCTGGATGAGCAGGGTGTAGTTGTCGAAACGCAGCTGGCCGGGGGTAGGGGCCTGGGGGATGTCGAGGGCGCGGAATACGCCCGCCCAGTCGAACCAGTTGTTGCTGCTTTCGCCGCGCAGGTGCAAGAGCGGAAAGTCGCGCAGTGCCTCGTTGGGCAGCGGCGTCTGGCGACCCGTGATCAGTTGCGGGCTGCACACCGGAAAGACTTCTTCGCTGAACAGCCAGTGGCTTTCGCCTTGCTTGAAGCGCCCGTCGCCGAACAGTACGGCAACGTCGATATCTGCGCGTAACATGCTGTGGGTACGCTCGCTGGTGACCAGGCTGACATCCACGTCCGGGTTGACCTTGTGGAAACGGTGCAGACGCGGCATCAGCCAGTAGGCGGCGAAGGCAAAGTCGGTCGCCACTTGAAGCACTTCGTGCTGGTGCTGTTCGGTGATCGCTATCAGTCCGCTGTCGATGGATTGCAGGCCAGCCTGCACATGGCTGAACAATATTTCACCGGCTTCGGTAAGCTCGATGCCGCGATAGATCCGGTCAAACAGGCGGGTGGCCAGCTGTTCTTCAAGGCGCTTGATCTGCTGGCTGACGGCAGGCTGGGTAGTGCCCAGTTCGATAGCCGCCGCAGTGAAGCTGCGCAAGCGAGCCGCGACTTCAAAGGAACGCAGCAGGTCGAGGGACATGTCGCCAAAAACTTCAAACATAAGCGGTGCTTATCCTAGGCATTGCTGCGCATGGGCTTTACCATCAAACACGACGACTTCATCCTCGTACCCGGCACTTTCGCATAACTTTTCACAATGGGATGCAGCGATTACATGAAGCGCAAAAATATTCTGTTCATCATGGCCGATCAAATGGCCGCGCCAATGTTGCCGTTTTACTCCCGGTCTCCAATCCAGATGCCGAATCTGAGCCGCCTTGCTGCCGACGGCGTGGTGTTCGATTCAGCGTATTGCAACAGCCCTCTGTGCGCACCATCGCGTTTCACACTGGTCAGCGGTCAGCTGCCAAGCAAGATCGGCGCGTACGACAACGCAGCCGACTTCCCGGCTGATATTCCAACCTACGCTCACTATCTGCGTGCGCTGGGCTACAAGACCGCTCTGGCAGGCAAGATGCATTTCTGTGGGCCGGATCAACTGCACGGTTACGAAGAGCGCCTGACCAGTGACATTTACCCGGCCGACTATGGCTGGTCGGTCAACTGGGACGAGCCGGACGTGCGTCCGAGCTGGTATCACAACATGTCTTCAGTGTTGCAGGCCGGCCCGTGCATTCGTACCAACCAGCTGGATTTCGATGAAGAAGTGCTGTTCAAGTCCCAGCAGTATCTGTACGACTATGTACGCCAGGACGGTGATGCGCCTTTCTGCCTGACCGTTTCCATGACTCATCCTCATGATCCGTACATCATTCCCAAGCCGTTCTGGGACCTGTACGCCGACGAAGAGATCCCGATGCCGCCGCCGCACGCCAATCAGGCCGCGCTGGACCCGCATTCGCAACGGCTGCTCAAGGTCTATGACCTGTGGGACAAGCCCATGCCGACCGACAAGATTCGTGATGCGCGCCGCGCCTACTTTGGCGCGTGCAGCTACATCGACCTCAACGTCGGCAAGCTGATGCAGACGCTGGATGAAGTCGGGCTGGCGGAAGACACCATCGTGGTGTTCTCCGGCGATCACGGCGACATGCTGGGCGAGAAGGGCCTCTGGTACAAAATGCACTGGTTCGAAATGGCCGCCCGCGTGCCGTTAGTGGTGTATTCGCCGGGCCAGTTCAAGCCAGGGCGGGTCAGTGCGTCGGTGTCGACTGCCGACTTGCTGCCGACCTTCGTCGAAATGGCCAACGGCAAACTGGACGCCGGGTTGCCACTGGACGGACGCTCGCTGATGCCGCACCTGAAACGCAAGGGCGGGCACGATGAGGTGTTCGGCGAGTACATGGCCGAAGGCACGACCAGCCCGTTGATGATGATCCGTCGCGGCGCTTACAAATTCATCTATTCGGAGCAGGACCCGTGCCTTCTCTTCGATGTGAAGAAGGACCCGAAAGAGCAGAAGGATCTGAGCCAGTCACCCGCCCATGAAAAGCTGTTCAATGACTTCCTGGCTGAAGCTCGAGCCAAGTGGGATATACCGGCGATACACCAACAGGTGCTCGCCAGCCAGCGCAGAAGGCGCTTCGTCGCCAAATCGCTGGCAACCGGCAAGCTGAAGAGTTGGGATCACCAGCCACTGGTCGACGCCAGTCAGCAGTACATGCGCAACCACATTGATCTGGACGATCTGGAGCGTAAGGCACGTTTTCCGCAACCTTGACCCTGCCCACACCAAAAAAATCAAAAGGGGTACATCAATGAAGAAGTTATCCACAGCCGTTGCGGTCGCGGTCATGGCGTTCGGCAGCCTTGCGGCGCAGGCAGAGGACGCAAGTTGCAGCACCGTGAAAATGGCCGATCCGGGCTGGAGTGACATCGGGGCCACCAATGCTATCGCCAGCGTGGTGCTTGAAGGTCTGGGCTACAAGGCCAAGGTCGACACCTTGGCCGTGCCGATTGCCTATGGCGGCCTGAAAGACGGCAAGCTGGATGTTTTTCTGGGTAACTGGATGCCGGCGCAGCAGGGCTTTTACGACAAGTTCGTGGCGACCGGCGATGTAACGCAATTGGCCAGGAACCTTGAAGGCACCGAGTTCACCCTGGCCGTGCCGGACTATGTGTGGGACGCCGGCGTGCATGATTTTGCCGACCTGAATAAATTCGCTGACAAGTTCGACCAGAAGATCTACGGCATTGGCGCTGGCGCACCTGCCAACCTGTCGCTGCAGGAGATCATCAAGAAGAATGAATTCGATCTGGGCAAATGGAAGCTGGTCGAGTCGAGCGAGACGGCGATGCTCGCCGAGGTCAATCGCAATGTGAAGAAGAAAGCGTTTGTGGTCTTCCTCGGCTGGACCCCGCATCCGATGAACGTGCAGATCAAAGGTATGCATTACCTCAAGGGCGGCGAGAAATACTTTGGCGATACCGGCTCGGTCTTCACCCTGACTCGCAAGGGTTATGCGCAAGCCTGTCCGAACGTCGGCAAGCTGCTGACCAATCTGAGCTTCACCCTGGACATGGAAAACAGCATCATGGCTGAAGTGGCGAACAAGAAAGTCAGCAATAGCGCAGCGGCAAAGGCCTGGATCAAAGCCAATCCCGCAGTGCTGGACACGTGGCTGGAGGGCGTGAAGACGTTTGATGGCAAGGATGGGCTGACGGCGGTGAAGGCCAGATTGTAGTCGTAAGGTCTTGAGTGCGCGGCGTGGCGCAGATCTGTGACGCGGGGCGTCACCCAAGGCATTCCAACGCTGGCGCGTGAGGAACGATAGGTGTCCGACTATCGTGCCCCATGCTCCGCGTGGGTATGCCGTTCTGGGCGCTCTGCGTCCTCTACGTTCAATTCACTCGAGGGACCGATGCGCTGGCTCAATCGCCATAAAATTCTACCGTTTCTGGCCTGGCTGCCGCAGCAGAGCCGCGCCAGTGTCGGGCATGATGCGCTGGTGGGCCTGAGCGGTGCCATTCTGGCCCTGCCGCAGTCCATCGCTTACGCACTGATCGCCGGGCTGCCTCCGGAGTACGGCCTGTACGCCGCGATTGTTCCTGTTCTGATCGCCTGCCTGTGGGGCTCGTCCTGGCACCTCATCTGTGGGCCGACTGCGGCTATTTCCATCGTGCTGTATGCCAGTGTCAGTCCGCTCGCCGTTCCGGCCAGTCAGGACTACATAATGTTGATCCTGCTGCTGACGTTCATCGCCGGTATATTCCAGCTATTGCTGGGGATGATGCGCTTCGGTGCGCTGGTGAATTTCGTTTCGCACTCAGTGGTGCTCGGTTTCACACTGGGCGCTGCAATAGTCATTGCACTCGGGCAGATGCCCAATCTGCTGGGCATTGACCTGCCGAGTCAGACCACCGCCCTTAGAAGCCTGACCGCCGTGTTAGAACATCGTGGAGAGGTCGATCTACCTTCACTGACACTGGGCCTGTTGACCCTGGCGCTGGGCATCGGGCTCAAACTCCTGGTGCCTCGCTGGCCAACCTTATTGATTGCATTGGTATCGAGCAGCCTGTTGGTATGGCTGTGGCCGGCGATGTTCGGCCATGTCCGTGTGGTCAGTGCCTTCGTTGGCCATCTACCGCCTTTCAGCCCGCTACCGCTGGACCTTGAGCTGATCCTCAAGCTGCTGCCGACAGCAGTGGCGGTGGGCATGCTCGGGCTGGTCAACAGCCTGTCGATTGCCCGCTCGCTATCGGCACGTTCGCAGCAGATGCTCAACGCCAATCAGGAAGTCCGTGCGCAAGGTCTGTCGAATATGGTCGGCTCGCTGTTTTCCGGCTACCTGTCAGCGGGATCGTTCACCCGTGCGGCGCTGAGTTACGAGGCGGGTGCGCGTTCGCCGTTGGCCGGCGTTTTTTCGGCGCTATGGGTGGCATTGTTCGCGGTCGCCGGAGCCTCGTTGATCTCGCACATTCCAATCCCGGCCATGGCCGCCTCAATTCTGCTGATCTGCTGGGGCCTGGTGGATCGTCGTGGCATTCGCGCACTGTTCCGTGTCAGCCGCGCCGAGTTTTTCGTGATGGCGCTGACCTGTCTGGCCACCCTGCTGCTGGAGCTGCAAACCGCGATTTATGCCGGTGTGCTGGCCTCGCTGTTCTTCTACCTCAAACGCACCTCACAACCGCGCGTGCAGCAATGGCGCGAAGGCGATGAGGATGTGCTGCGGGTCGGCGGCTCGATCTTTTTCGGTGCCAGCCACTACCTGCAAACCCGCCTGCAACGCACTGAAGGGCTGCGTGTGGTAATCGATGCGCAGCAGATCAACTTCATCGATTACTCAGGCGTGGAAATGCTTCATCAGGAAGCGAGACGTCTGGGCCGTCAGGGGCGATTACTGATCCTGCGCAATACCAGGCCGCAAGTGATCGAGGAATTGCACAAGCTGGAAGGGCCGCAGAACTGCCCGATTCTGTTTGAGGATTGAGCCATAACTCATCGTCCCGACGCCCTGCGTCGCAAGAGGACGCGGAGCGCCCAGAACGGCATGCCAACGCGGAGCATTGGCACGATAGTCTCTCAGTCAACCAGCCGCCAGCAGCCTGCGCAACTCGGCCAGTACCGGAGCCGAGTCCGGCCGCACGCCGCGCCATAGCAGGAAAGCTTCTGCCGCCTGCTCCACCAGCATACCCAAGCCATCAACCGACTGTGCCGCACCCTGTTCAGTGGCCCAGCGGCAAAAGGCGGTGGGCTCTTTGCTGTACATCATGTCGTAGCAGAAGGTCGCACCGGGCTGGATAAGGCTCGGGGAAATCGGTGGCAGCTCTCCGGCCAGACTGGCAGAGGTGGCATTGATGATCACATTCACCGGCTCTTCAAGCCAATCGAAGCTACTGGCAAACACAGGGCCAAGATCCGCAAATTCCTGAGCCAGTCGTTCGGCTTTTTCAACGGTGCGATTGGCAATCACCAGCACTGAGGGTTGCTCCGCCAGCAAAGGCTCCAGCGCGCCACGCACAGCACCACCCGCACCCAGCAACAGAATGCGCTGACCACGCAGGCTACGCCCGCAATTGACTGTCAGGTCGCGCACAAGCCCGGCACCGTCGGTGTTGTCACCCAGCAGCGTACCGTCATCGAGCTTGCTCAAGGTGTTCACGGCTCCCGCACGCTGCCCGCGCTCGGTCAGGCTATCAGCGAGGCGATAGGCTTCTTCCTTGAACGGCACAGTCACGTTGGCACCACGTCCGGTCTGGAAAAACGCCTGGGCAAATGCGGTGAAATCATCCAAAGGTGCCAGCGACGTCTGGTAATCCAGCGCCTGCCCGGTTTGCTCGGCGAACAGGCGATGAATCAACGGCGACTTGCTGTGGCCAATGGGGTTACCGAAGACGACGTACCGGTCCATCAGTTGTCCGCCAGCCAGTCGCGATCAGTCAGGAAGTATTCGGTCAGACGCGCCTCCTCACTGCCCGGAGCGGCTTTCCAGTCATAACCCCAGCGCACTTGCGGCGGCAGCGACATAAGGATCGATTCGGTACGGCCACCCGATTGCAGACCGAACAGCGTGCCGCGGTCGTACACCAGGTTGAACTCGACGTAGCGCCCCCGACGGAATTCCTGAAACTCGCGCTGCTGCACCGTATAGGCCGCAGCCTTGCGACGACGCACGATCGGCAGGTAGGCATTGATAAACGCATCACCGATGGCGCGGATGAAGGCAAAGCTGGTATCGAAATCCCACTGGTTCACGTCATCGAAAAACAGACCACCGATACCGCGTGGCTCATCACGATGCTTGAGGTGGAAGTAACTGTCGCACCATGCCTTGTAGCGCGGGTAGACATCGTCGCCGAAGGGCGCACAGGCGCGTTCGGCCACCCGGTGCCAGTGTACGCAGTCTTCCTCGACGCCATAGTAGGGCGTCAAATCGAAACCGCCACCAAACCACCAGACCGGCTCCTCGCCTTCTTTCTCGGCAATGAAGAACCGCACATTGGCGTGGGACGTCGGCACATGCGGGTTGTGCGGGTGAATCACCAGCGACACGCCCAGCGCCTCGAAACCACGCCCGGCCAGCTCAGGCCGGTGGGCACTGGCCGACGGAGGCAGGTTGCTGCCGAACACGTGGGAAAAGTTGACACCACCTTTCTCGATGACCGCGCCATTCTCGATCACCCGCGTGCGACCACCGCCGCCCGCCGGACGCGTCCAGGCATCTTCCACAAAGTGTGCGTTGCCATCTTCCTGCTCGAGCGCGGTGCAGATCCGGTCTTGCAGGTCGAGCAGGTAGGCTTTTACGGCCTCGGTACGGGTACTCATGAGGATCCCTTACGGCTGACGTCAAACGGCTGAGCCCCCGCAGCAAAAGAGGCGCAGGCAAATTGGCGCGTAGCATACCATCGGCAGCGCTGGCTGGCAGTTGACGAAGGCCGGGGGAAGGAGTCCGATAGGTGCTTTCGGAACTTGTTTTAACCATCAAGGAGAGAGCACATGGCAAAGCGTATCCAGTTCAGCACTGTCGGAGGACCCGAGGTTCTTGAATATGTCGATTTCGAGCCGGAGGCTCCAGGGCCGCAGGCGGTGGTTGTGCGCAACAAGGCCATTGGCCTGAATTTCATTGATACCTATTACCATAGCGGGCTGTATCCGGCGCCTGAGTTGCCTTCCGGGCTTGGTGCTGAAGGGGCAGGCGTGGTCGAGGCGGTGGGTGATGAGGTGACGCGCTTCAAGGTCGGTGATCGTGTCGCCTATGGCACCGGGCCTCTGGGTGCGTACAGCGAGGTGCATGTGCTGCCTGAGGCGAATCTGGTGAAGTTGGCGGACTCGGTCAGTTTCGAGCAGGCCGCTGCGTTGATGCTCAAGGGCCTGACCGTGCAATACCTGTTGCGCCAGACCTATCAGGTGAAGCCGGGCGAGATCATTCTGTTTCATGCGGCGGCGGGTGGTGTTGGCTCGTTGGCCTGTCAGTGGGCCAAGGCATTGGGCGCGAAGCTGATCGGCACGGTCAGCTCACCGGAGAAGGCCGCTCACGCCAAGGCGCTGGGTGCCTGGGAAACCATCGACTACAGCCACGAAGACGTCGCCAAACGTGTGCTGGAACTCACCGACGGCAAGAAGTGCCCGGTGGTCTACGACGGCGTGGGGCAGGACACCTGGCTGACATCGCTCGACAGCGTGGCACCGCGTGGGCTGGTGGTGAGCTTCGGCAATGCGTCCGGACCGGTCTCAGGTGTGAATCTGGGGATTCTGGCGCAAAAAGGCTCGGTGTATGTCACCCGCCCGACGCTGGGCACCTACGCAAACAATGCGCAGAACCTGCAAGCCATGGCTGACGAGCTGTTCGACATGCTCGCCAGCGGCAAACTCAAGGTCGACAACATTCAGCAGTACGCCTTGAAGGACGCCGCCAAGGCGCAAACCGAGCTGTCCGCTCGGCGCACCACTGGCTCGACCATTCTGATTCCCTGAGCCTGCGTCAGCCAGCGCGCATGACCTGGCCGGTCGCGATATCACGGATCACGCTGGGGTTTCGGCGGCCGCCCAGGCTGCCGCCCAGCACACCGTCGATCTGACCCCGGAAATACTGCTCGACGCGCAATCGCGAACGGGCAGCCGGGCGACCTGCCGGGTTGGCCGATGTGGAAATCAACGGGCCGACCAGCGCGCACAGTTCGCGCACCGTAGGGTGGTCGGTGACGCGCAGCGCCACGGTTTCATGAATGCCGGTGATCCACTCGGGCAGCAGGTTCTGATGCGGCACCAGCCAGGTATTGGGCCCCGGCCAGGTGCTGGCCATTCGGTCGAGCCACAATTGGGGGAAGTCTTCGAACAGAAAGTCGAACTGACGAATGTTGTCGGCGATCAGTATCAGGCCTTTTTCCACTGGCCGTGACTTGATCGCCAGCAAACGATAAACCGCTTCTTCATCCCATGGATCACACCCCAGGCCCCAGACTGCCTCGGTCGGGTAAGCAATCACCGCACCGGCTCGAATATCCTGAGCGGCTTGTTGCACACGCCAACTGCTGACCATTGTTTGTCTCTCCGCTAAATCCTGACGGCAGTTTAACCTCAGGGCGCTCTGGCGAACCATCGTCCCGCTTCACAGCTTATTCTGCCGTCCAGTTCCAGCTCGGTCAGGCCCGCCAGTACCTTGGGCAATGGCCAGCCGCTGGAGACCGATAACCCCTCGCTGGTATGCGGCGCAGCGTGCAACAGCGCCAGAAGAGGATGGTCGCAAGGCACCGGTTTGGCAGGTGTCTCGGTCGGTGCAGCGGGCGCAACGCTCTTCCAGTGCTGCAAGCCTTCAAGAATGTGCTCAACGGTCTCGACCAGCGTTGCGCCGTCGCGTATCAACTGGTGGCAGCCCTTGGCACCCGGGTGGTGAATCGAACCCGGTATCGCATACACCTCTCGCCCATGCTCGGCGGCCAGTCGCGCGGTAATCAACGAGCCGCTGGCAACACTGGCCTCGACCACCAGCACGCCGAGCGACAGGCCGCTGATGATTCGGTTGCGCCGCGGGAAGTTGCTGGGCTGTGGTTCAGCGTCCAGCGGGAACTCGGAAATCACCGCGCCACCTTGCGCCGCCATCTGCGCGGCGAGCGCACGATGCTGCTGTGGATAAAGTTTTTCAAGCCCGGTGCCCAGCACACCGATTGTATGCCCACCGACATCCAGTGCGCCCTGATGCGCGGCTCCGTCAATGCCACGCGCCAGACCGCTGGTGATCACAAAACCGGCACCCGCCAGGCTACGCGCAAAAGCTCTGGCAGTGTCCAGCCCGGGTCTGGAAGCGCGACGACTGCCGACCATTCCCAACTGCGGACGCTCGAGGATTGAAGGGTCGCCGGCAATGAAGATCAGCGGCGGAGGGTCGGCGATTTCGGCCAGCAGCGCGGGGTAGCAAGGGTCGTCCCACATCAGCAAATGCTGGGCCGGACACTCCAGCCAGGCCAATGCAGCACTCGCACCGTCCCTGACGGAAGGGGCTCGACGCGCCTCGGCGCAGGCACCTGGAATACCCAGCGCACGCCACGCACTGGCCGGTGCGCTCAGCGCAGACGACGCAGAACCGAAGGCTTCGATCAGCCTGGAAAAGCGTTTCGGTCCTATCTCGGGCAAGCGATGCATACGCAGACGGGCTTCCAGCTCTGCTGGCGAAGAGAGGGCATTTTCGAACAGTGGCATGAGATCGTCCCTGATCCATTGTGCATCTCAGACGATGCACAAACCTGTGGATAACTCTGTTGACAACAATTTGATAAGTGTCTGGCTCGTCACACAAATCCGTAGCAGAACTGAAACATACCTTTAAGGATTTCGAACCTTATCCATGATGGCCAAAGATCGGTTGGCTTGCAGGACCAAGGCGTAACTAAGCTTGTCGTACGTACGGAAAACCATGAGCAGGCCAGACCGTTCGTCAGGGATTTTCACCTGTTCACCAGTGATTCGGTCACGCACTGTCTCGCTGGTTTTGTATATCGCCAGCACGTTGCCCTCAGCCAGGCCGTCACGTTTGCCTTTGTTGAGAGTGACCACATCCAGCACGCTGACCTGGGTTACGCCGCGTGGCACATCCAGAATCAAACCTTCTATCGGCGTTTGCGGGGCGCTGGGCAGGAAAGTCGAGTTGATCGCTCGCTCCTCGCTGCTGAACAATCGGTCGCCCAGACGCACTTCCTGCGTAGAGCGCTGCAAAACCAGGGTCGAGACGTCGCCCTCGGAGGCAACCACTTCAGCGCTGCCGATGTCATCCGCGTTGATCCCCAGCACTTCCTTGGTCTGTGGGTCGGTGTAGGTCTTGCCCTGTCGGAAAATGCCGTAGACGGTGTGCGCTGGGTCCAGCGTGCCCCGTGCATAGGCCCGGTCACCGCTACCGCTGAGCACGCGCTCGGCATTGCCCGCGACGATGTAGGGGGCCTTTTCGAACTGCTCGGCATTGTCGACGATGCGATTGCTGATCAGGAATGCGTTGATCGCCCCCAGCGGAATGCTCGGAATGGCCTCGACCATCGGCGTACTGCGCACACGCGGTGACAATTTGATGGTCCCGCGCGACTCGCCCCGATTGAGCGTCACACGCGGCTGACCATCGACCCAGGTCAGCGCAAGGGTGTCACCGGGGTAGATCAGGTCAGGATCATGGACTTGCGGATTGGCCCGCCATATCTCGCGCCATTTCCACGGTTCACGCAAAAACTTGCCGGAAATGTCCCAGAGTGTGTCCCCGGCGACAACGGTGTAGCTCTGCGGATAGCCTTCCCTGAGTTGCACTTGCGCCTGAGCAAGACCGCTGGCGGTCAGCAGCAGCAGGGCGAGTAGTGATTTCCTCATGCGGTGAATCCCTTTATCATGTTGCCTCACGCGAACCCTAGAGTCCTGTCCTGGGTTGCCTGCCTTGAACTCCCGGGCCCGGCACCCAACATTGACTTTACCTTAACAGTGCAGCTCTTACGTATATGGCCATTCTAAACATCCTCGAATTTCCCGATTCGCGCCTGCGCACCATCGCCAAACCTGTGGCGATGGTAGACGAAGGCATTCGCCAGTTGGTCGACGACATGTTTGAAACCATGTACGAAGCGCCCGGCATCGGGCTGGCAGCCACGCAGGTCAATGTCCACAAGCGTGTGGTCGTCATGGATCTGAGCGAAGACCGCAGCGAACCGATGGTCTTCATCAACCCTGAAATCGAAAAACTGACCGATGAAATGGATCAGTATCAGGAAGGCTGCCTGTCGGTACCCGGTTTCTACGAGAACGTCGACCGCCCGCAAAAGGTCCGCGTCAAGGCGCTGGACCGTGACGGCAAGCCTTACGAACTGGTTGCCGAAGGCCTGCTCGCCATCTGCATCCAGCATGAGTGCGATCACCTGAACGGCAAGCTGTTCGTTGATTACCTCTCTAACCTCAAGCGCGACCGGATCAAGAAAAAACTCGAGAAACAGCACAAGCTGAACGCTTGATCCTTCGTCCCTCCAAAAGGCCTGCACAAGGCCTTTTTGTTTTTTAGAACGAGAAGCCCATGACTGAGCCACTGCGCATCGTCTTCGCCGGCACCCCGGAATTTGCCGCCGAACACCTCAAGGCCCTGCTAGACAGCCCTTACCAGATCGTCGCCGTGTACACCCAGCCTGATCGCCCGGCCGGTCGTGGACAAAAGCTGATGCCCAGCCCGGTCAAGCAACTGGCACTGCAGCATGACATCCCGGTCATGCAACCGCCCACGCTGCGCGCCCCTGACGCGCAGGCCGAACTGGCCGCGCTCAAGCCTGATTTGATGGTGGTGGTCGCCTACGGCTTGATCCTGCCGCAAGTGGTGCTGGATATTCCGCGTCTGGGCTGCATCAACAGCCATGCCTCACTGCTGCCACGCTGGCGCGGAGCTGCGCCGATTCAGCGCGCGGTGCAGGCCGGCGACGCCGAAAGCGGCGTGACCGTGATGCAAATGGAAGCTGGTCTGGACACCGGGCCGATGCTGCTCAAGGCTGTCACCCCGATCACCGCACAGGACACCGGTGGCACGCTGCATGACCGTCTGGCCGAACTCGGCCCACCAGCGGTGTTGCAGGCCATTGCAGGGCTGGCGGATGGTTCGCTGGTCGGCGAGGTTCAGGACGACAGCCTGGCCAATTACGCTCACAAATTGAACAAGGATGAGGCGCGTCTCGACTGGACACGTCCGGCCGATGAGCTGGAACGTCTGATCCGCGCCTTCAACCCGTGGCCGATCTGCCACAGCACGTTGAACGAAGAAACCCTGAAAGTGCTGGCTGCCGATCTGGCCGAAGGACAGGGCGCACCGGGAACTGTACTCAGCGCCAGCAAGGACGGCCTGATCGTCGCCTGCGGCCAGAACGCCCTGCGCCTGACCCGTCTGCAACTGCCGGGCGGCAAGCCGCTGAATTTTGCTGATCTGTTCAACAGCCGTCGCGAGAAATTCGCCATCGGCACGGTGCTGGGCCAATGAACCCGCGTCTGGCCGCCGCCAAGGCACTGGCTGCCGTGCTCAGCGGCAAGGCATCGCTGAACAGTTCGCTGCCCACGCAACTGGACAAGGTCGAGGTGCGTGATCGCGGCCTGACTCAGGATCTGGCGTTCGGCACCGCACGCTGGCAGCCACGCCTGTCGGCACTGGCGGCCAAACTGTTGCAAAAACCCTTCAAGGCCGCCGATGCCGACGTCGAGGCGTTGCTGCTGGTAGGTCTTTACCAGCTGTTTTACAGCCGAATTCCTGCGCATGCGGCCATTGGTGAAACCGTTGGCTGCGCTGACAAGCTGAAAAAACCGTGGGCCAAAGGCTTGCTCAACGCCGTACTACGCAACGCGCAACGCGATGGCGAAGCGCTGTTGATTGAGCTGGAACACGACCCGGTGGTGCGCACCGCCCACCCGCGCTGGCTGCAAAAAGCCCTGAAAGCGGCGTGGCCGGAGCAATGGGAAGCGATCTGCGCAGCCAACAATGCGCATCCGCCGATGATTTTGCGGGTCAACCGTCGGCATAACAGCCGCGACCAGTACCTTGAGCTGCTGAACACTGCCGGGCTGCAAGCCAGCGCGTGCACCTTCAGTCAGGACGGCATCGTACTTGCCGAGCCCTGCGACGTGCGCTCGCTGCCGGGCTTTACCGAAGGCTGGATCAGCGTTCAGGACGAAGCCGCGCAACTGGCCGCCGACCTGCTGGAGCTCGCACCCGGGCAACGCGTACTCGACGCGTGCTGCGCGCCAGGTGGCAAGACCTGCCATTTGCTGGAAGTGCAGCCGCAATTGAGCGGCGTAGTCGCGGTGGACCTCGAAGCCAAGCGCCTGGTGCGCGTGCGTGAAAACCTTGATCGTCTGGGGCTGGACGCCGAGCTGATCGCTGCCGACGCCCGCGAAACGGCGCAGTGGTGGGACGGCAAGCCGTTCCAGCGCATCCTGCTCGACGCGCCGTGCTCGGCGACCGGCGTGATTCGTCGTCATCCGGACATCAAACTGACTCGTCAGACAGACGACATCGTCGCGCTGGCGGCCTTGCAGGGCGAGCTGCTCGATGCGTTGTGGCCTACGCTGCAGGTAGGCGGCATGCTGGTGTACGCGACCTGCTCGACACTGCCGACCGAAAATACCGACGTCATCGAGGCGTTTCTGGCGCGTACCTCCGGGGCCAGAGAACTGGATATCGCCGGGCAGGCCGGACAGCCACCCGCAGGTATCAAGCAAGCCCATGGTCGCCAGCTGCTTGCCCAGCAAGGCGGCCACGACGGTTTCTACTACGCCAAACTGATCAAGATCGCGGATCAAGGTCGAGGCGGCGCGGGAGTAAGCAGGTGAAAATCATCATTCTGGGTGCAGGTCAGGTAGGCGGTACGCTGGCCGAGCATCTGGCGGGCGAAGCCAACGACATTACCGTGGTCGACACCGATGGCGACCGGTTACGCGATCTGGGCGACCGCCTGGACATCCGTACCGTGCAGGGCAAGGGCTCCTATCCCGCAGTCCTGCGCCAGGCGGGCGCGGACGACGCCGACATGCTGGTCGCGGTGACCAGCAGCGACGAAGCCAATATGATCGCCTGCCAAGTGGCCCACACGCTGTTCCACACGCCGACCAAGATCGCGCGCATCCGCGAAGCGGCGTACCTGACACGCGCGGGCCTGTTCGATAAAAACGCGATTCCGGTCGACGTGTTGATCAGCCCGGAACAGGTGGTTACCAATTACATCAAGCGTCTGATCGAGTACCCCGGCGCGCTGCAGGTCATCGATTTCGCCGAAGGCAAGGCACAACTGGTCGCGGTCAAAGCCTATTACGGCGGTGCCTTGGTGGGCCAGCAGCTGCGCCAGTTACGTGCGCACATGCCCAATGTCGACACCCGTATCGCGGCGATCTATCGGCGCGACCGGGCGATCCTGCCCCACGGCGATACGGTCATCGAAGCCGACGACGAGGTGTTCTTCATCGCCGCCAGGGCCGATATTCGTGCGGTGATGGGTGAGCTGAGGCGTCTGGACGAGAACTACAAGCGCATCGTCATCGCAGGCGGTGGCAACATCGGCGAGCGTCTGGCTGAAGCCATTGAAAGCCGCTATCAGGTAAAGATCATCGAAGTGAACCCGGCGCGCTGCCGCTATCTGTCGGAGCACCTGGACAGTACGGTGGTGCTACAGGGCAGCTCATCGGATCGTGATTTGCTGATGGAAGAAAACATCAACAATACCGACCTGTTCCTGGCGCTGACCAACGACGATGAAGCCAACATCATGTCGTCGCTGCTGGCCAAACGGCTGGGCGCACGCAAGGTGATGACCCTGATCAACAACCCGGCCTACGTCGATCTGGTCCAGGGCGGTGAGATTGATGTGGCGGTCAGCCCGCAACTGGCAACCATCGGCACGCTGCTGGCTCATGTACGACGGGGCGATATCGTCAGCGTGCACTCGTTACGGCGCGGTGCAGCCGAAGCCATCGAGATCGTCGCGCACGGCGACCCGAAATCCAGCAAAGTGGTCGGTCGCGCCATCAAGGACATCAACCTGCCGACCGGCACGGCAATCGGTGCGATCATCCGCGACGAACAAGTGCTCATCGCCCATGACATCACCGTGATCGAATCCGGTGACCATGTGATCATGTTCCTTGTGGACAAGAAGTGCATCCGCGAGGTTGAGCGGCTGTTTCAGGTCGGCCTGAGCTTTTTCTGAACCGCTCCTGAACAGGGTGTGACCCTGACTGAACCTCTTGCCGACCTGTCTGGTCGGCAACGCTCGTCGACTCGGACGAATTCTCTCTGAGCCCGTGCATCTCAGACACACGAGCTTCATGCCTGCACGGGCTTTATGAGAGAGAACGCACCCCATGTCCGAATCGGAAAATTCCCGGGCCCCGCTTCAAGGATCACAGACCGACGGCACACCTGCGGGTGGCTGGCCTGCGCTCAGTGCGGTCAACAAGCACCTGTTGCACCAGCATGTGCTGATCAAGGGCAACCGCACGCTGCTGTCCATGAACAAGCCCGGCGGCTTTGATTGCCCCAGCTGCTCCTGGCCGGACCCAAAAAAACCGCACACGTTTGAATACTGCGAGAACGGTGCCAAGGCACTGGCTTGGGAATCGACCAAAAAACGCGTGACGCCTGAGTTCTTCGCCCGGCATACAGTCAGCGAACTGGCGACCTGGAGCGATCACGAGCTGGAAGCAGAAGGCCGTATCACCGAGCCGATGCGCTACGACGCCGCCACAGACAAATACCTGCCCGTCACCTGGGACGAAGCGTTCGCCGAGATCGGCGCAGAGCTGCGCGGCCTGAGCGATCCGTGGAAGCTGGAGCTGTACACCTCCGGGCGCACGTCGAACGAAGCCGCCTTTCTGTATCAGCTGTTCGGTCGGCTGTACGGCATGGCCAACTTCCCTGACTGCTCGAACATGTGCCATGAAACCACCACTGCGGCGCTGCCCGAGTCGATCGGGGTCGGCAAGGGCACCACGACGCTGGAAGATTTCGAGAACGCCGACGCGATTTTCATCATTGGTCAGAACCCCGGAAGCAACAGCCCGCGCATGATGTCCGAACTGCACGCGGCCGCAAAACGGGGTGCCAGTATCATCTCGTTCAACCCGCTGCGGGAAAGGGCGCTGGTACGCTTTGCGGCGCCGCAGGACCCGCGCGACATGCTCAGCCTTCATGGCGTAGAGATCAGCTCGCAGTACCATCAAGTGAGAATCGGCGGCGACATGATCGCCCTGCAAGGCGTTTGCAAGGCCGTGATCGAAGCCGACGACGTGGCGCAGCGTGAAAACCTGCCGCGCGTCCTTGATGTGGCGTTCATTGAAGAACACACCCATGGTTTTGAGCAGTACGCCAATTATTGCCGACAGTTGCCCTGGGACATCATCGAGCGCCATTCGGGCCTGACGCGCCAGGCCATCGAAGAGGTGGCTGCGGTTTATAAGCGCTCGAAGGGGGTCATCTGCTGCTGGGGGATGGGCATCACTCAGCACAAGCGTGGCGGTGATGCGATGCAGCAGATCATCAACCTGCTGCTATTGCGAGGCAACATCGGCAAGCTCGGTGCGGGGGCTTGCCCGGTGCGGGGGCATTCCAACGTACAGGGCGACAGGACGATGGGCATCTATGAAAAGGCCGGCGAACCGTTTCTGGCCAGCATGAGCAAGGTGTTCGGTTTCGAGGCGTCCAGAAAAAAAGGCCATGCCGTGGCCCAGACCTGCGAAGCCCTGTTGCGTGGCGAGGTGGAAGCTCTTATTTCCATGGGCGGTAATTTATTCCGCGCCATTCCGGACACCGATGTGATCTGCCCGACCGTCAGCCGTTTGAAAATGACGGTGCTGGTCAACACCAAACTCAACCGCAGCGCGACGGTGCATGGACAGAAGGCCTTTCTGCTGCCATGCGTGGCGCGTTCGGAACGCGACCTGCAGAACGCCATTACGGTGGAGGACGCGATGTCGATGGTGCACGGCTCGACCGGCATGCTCGAGCCTGCGTCGAAGCATCTGATTTCCGAAGTCGCCATCATCGCCGGTATCGCCAAAGCGACGCTTGCGCCCAATCCCAAGGTGGATTGGGACAGTTATGTGGGCGACTACGCCAGGATTCGCGACAAGATCGAAGAAGTGTTGCCCGAGCAGTTTTATGACTTCAATCAGCGCATCCTAGAACCCGGAGGTTTTCGATTGCCCAATGCCGCCAGTGAGCGCAAATGGGACACCGAGTCGGGCAAGGCCAACTTCCTCTTTCCTGAAGGCGTCTACGACGAAGACGACACGCCGCCGGGCGCGGAGCATTTACAGTTGATGACGATCCGCAGCCATGACCAGTTCAATACCACGGTGTATTCCAACGATGACCGTTATCGAGATATCTACGGCGACCGCATGGTGGTGATGCTCAACCCACAGGACATCGAACGCCTGGGGCTGAAGGCCGGGGACTACATCGAGTTTCAGACGGCGCTCGACCCGACCACGACGCGGCGTGCAGCGGGTTTCAAAGTCATCCCCTACGACGTGCCGCAAGGCTGCTGCGCAGCCTACTACCCGGAAACCAATGGGCTGCTGCCACTGGCCAATCGGGATAAACACGGCAACACCCCTGCGGCCAAATCCATCCCGGTGAACCTGGTGCGGATGAGTCCGGAGGGCACGCAAGTGGCACTGGAACGGCGCGGGTTGATTGCTGCGGCCAGTTGAGGGAACACTATCGTGCGGCGCTCCGCGTCGCATGCCGTTCTGGACGCTCTGCGTCCGATCTTGAATGCGCGGCGCAGCGCAAATCTGTGACGCGGAGCGTCATTCCCACGCTGGAGCGTGCGGAACGATAATCTCGACTATCGTGCGGCGCTCTGCGTCCGATCTTTCCTAGTACCAGCGCGCTTCGCCTGCCGGGCGTTTCTTGAAGCGTTTCATGGTCCACATATACTGGCTTGGGTAGGCCCGCACGTATTTCTCGACCACTTTGCTCATCGCCGCTGCCGAGGTTTCGGTGTCGGTGCTGTACATGGCTTCAGGGGCCGCTTCGAGTACCACTTTGTAACCCGAGCCGTCCGGCAGGCGCATGGCGTGCAGGAATACACCGACCGCCTTGCCGCCCGCCAGCATGTTCGGCACAAACTTGCTGGTCAGGGCCTGGGTGCCGCAGAAGGGTACGAAGATACCCGCAGACTCAGCCGGCTCCGGATCGGCCGGAATACCCACCGAGCCGCCTTTGCGCACTTCCTTGATGACACTGAGAATGCCTTCCTTGGTCGACGCCGCCACCCGGTTGCCCAACTGCACACGCTGCTTGCGCAAAAGGTCGTCGACCGCCTTCAGCTTCGGTGGACGATAGAAAATGATCGGCTTGCACTGGCTGCAATAGAAGTGATTAAGCACTTCCCAGTTGCCCAGGTGGCTGGTGATGCCAACCACGCCCTTGCCGGACGCCAGCGCGTCCTTGAGCACATCAAGCCCTTCGACTTCACGCACCAGGTTGATCGATTTCTGCGCAGGCCAGATCCACGCACAAGCGCTTTCGGTCAAGGTCTTGCCGATGTCCATGAGGCTGCGGCCAACGAGCTTTTCCAGCTCGGGCTCGCTCAACTCGGGGAAGCACTTGGACAGGTTGATCCGTGCCACTTCGCGCGAGCGGTTGGGCAGCTTCCACATCAGCCAGCCAATCGCAGTGCCTGCCCATTGCACCGCGCGCCACGGCAACAGCGCAAACAATCGCAACGCTCCGACCATTACGGCGCCTTTGAACTTATCCACAGATGACTCCCAGATTCTCGAGGCGGGTAGTGTAACCGTCAGCGGCTCAGGATCGCATACCGATCACAATCTACAGTGTGATCCATGACCATACCGCTGGCCTGCATATACGCATAACAGATGGTCGGGCCGACAAACGTGAAGCCGGCCTTTTTCAGCGCCTTGCTCATCGCTTCGGCCTCGGCGGTAATCGCCGGCACTTCGCTGCGATCCTTGAAATGGTTGATCTTCGGCTCGCCACCAACAAACGACCAGAGCAGACCGACCGGGTCTTGCAGCGCCAGCCAGGCCCGCGCATTGGTGCGCACGGCCTTGAGCTTGAGGCGATTGCGGATAATGCTCGGATCGAGCATCAGCGCCTCTATTTCGGCATCGCTCAGCTGCGCCAGGCGCTCGACGTCAAAGCCGTGCAGCACTTCGCGATAACGCGCCCGACGCTTGAGAATCGTGATCCACGACAACCCGGCCTGGAACCCTTCGAGCAAAAGCAACTCGAAGAGCTTCTGCGCATCGCGCAGCGGCACTCCCCACTCCTGATCGTGATAAGCGATGTACAGGGGGTCTTCGTTGCACCAAAAGCAGCGTGTCATAGGGCTCCCAAGGAGTGGACGTGCGGCCGAATCGGGTATACTCCCGCTCTTTGAATCGCAGCCCAGCACAGGTGAAATTTGTGAGCCAGCCTACGCCAGCCGTGCGTACCTTCCAAGACTTGATCCTCGCCCTCCAGCAATACTGGGCAGAACAAGGTTGCGTGGTACTTCAGCCCTACGATATGGAAGTAGGCGCCGGCACGTTCCACACTGCCACGTTTCTGCGCGCCGTAGGCCCGGAAACCTGGAACGCCGCTTACGTACAGCCAAGCCGTCGCCCGACTGACGGCCGCTACGGCGAAAACCCGAACCGCCTGCAGCATTACTATCAGTTCCAGGTGATTCTCAAGCCCAACCCGGACAACTTCCAGGAACTGTACCTGGGTTCGCTCAAGCACATCGGCCTCGATCCGCTGGTGCACGACGTGCGTTTCGTCGAAGACAACTGGGAATCGCCGACGCTGGGCGCCTGGGGTCTGGGCTGGGAGATCTGGCTCAACGGCATGGAAGTCTCGCAGTTCACCTACTTCCAGCAGGTCGGCGGTCTGGAGTGCTACCCGGTTACCGGCGAAATCACTTACGGCCTTGAGCGTCTGGCCATGTACCAGCAGGGCGTGGACTCGGTCTACGATCTGGTCTGGGCTGACGGCCCGTTCGGCAAAGTGACTTACGGCGACGTGTTCCATCAAAACGAGGTGGAACAGTCGACCTACAACTTCGAACACGCCAACGTCGACAAACTGTTCGAACTGTTCGATTTCTACGAGAGCGAAGCCGCACGTCTGATCGAGCTGGAGCTGCCGTTGCCGGGCTATGAAATGGTCCTCAAGGCCTCGCACACCTTCAACCTGCTGGATGCCCGCCGCGCGATTTCCGTGACCGCGCGTCAGCAATACATCCTGCGCGTGCGCACGCTGGCCCGCTCGGTGGCTCAGGCCTACCTGCAGGCCCGCGCCCGTCTCGGTTTCCCGATGGCGCCGCCCGATCTACGCGATGAAGTGTTGGCCAAGCTGGAGGCAGCGCAATGAGTGCTCAAGATTTTCTGGTTGAACTGGGCACTGAAGAACTGCCACCCAAGACCCTCGTTTCCCTGGCAGATGCATTTCTGGCCGGTATTGAAAAAGGCCTGTCGGGCGCAGGTCTGATCTACAGCGCCAAACAGGTCTACGCTGCACCGCGTCGCTTGGCAGTGCTGATCACCGCGCTGGCCACACAACAGCCGGATCGCAGCGTCAACCTCGACGGCCCGCCGCGTCAGGCAGCGTTCGATGCGGACGGCAACCCGACGCAGGCAGCTTTGGGCTTCGCCAAGAAGTGCGGCGTCGACCTGAGCGAAATCGATCAGAGCGGACCGAAACTGCGCTACAGCCAGACCATCCTCGGCAAGCCGACTACGTCGCTGCTGCCGACTATCGTCGAAGACTCGCTGAACGACCTGCCGATTGCCAAGCGCATGCGCTGGGGTGCCCGCAAGGAAGAGTTCGTGCGTCCGACCCAGTGGCTGGTAATGCTGTTCGGTGATCAGGTGGTTGACTGCACGATCCTTGCCCAGAGCGCGGGTCGTCATTCTCGTGGTCATCGCTTCCATCACCCGCAAGACGTGCGTATTTCTTCGCCTGCCGGGTACCTCAGCGACCTGCGCGCCGCGCACGTACTGGCCGACTTCAATGAACGTCGGCAGATCATCAGCAAGCGCGTCGACGAGCTGGCCACCCAACAGGAAGGCACCGCCATCGTGCCGCCAAGTCTGCTGGACGAAGTGGCCGGTCTGGTCGAGTGGCCGGTTCCGCTGGTGTGCTCTTTTGAAGAACGTTTCCTGGAAGTACCTCAGGAAGCGCTGATTACTACCATGCAGGACAACCAGAAATACTTCTGCCTGCTGGATGCCGAAGGCAAGTTGCTGCCGCGCTTTATCACCGTGGCCAACATCGAGAGCAAGGACCCGGCGCAAATCGTTGCCGGTAACGAGAAGGTTGTTCGTCCACGCCTGACTGATGCCGAGTTCTTCTTCAAGCAAGACAAGAAGCAGAAGCTGGAAACCTTCAACGATCGTCTGAAAAACGTCGTGTTCCAGGCGCAATTGGGTAGCGTGTTCGACAAGGCCGAGCGCGTCTCGAAACTGGCTGCCTACATCGCCCCGCGCATCGGCGGCGACGCCCAGCGTGCGGCACGGGCTGGCCTGCTGTCCAAGTGCGACCTGTCGAGCGAAATGGTCGGCGAGTTCCCGGAAATGCAGGGTATCGCCGGTTACTACTACGCCAAGGCGGACGGCGAGCCTGAAGATGTCGCGCTGGCGCTCAACGAGCAGTACATGCCACGTGGCGCGGGCGCCGAACTGCCGACAACGCTGACTGGCGCTGCAGTGGCCATCGCCGACAAACTTGACACGCTGGTCGGTATCTTCGGTATCGGCATGCTGCCCACTGGCAGCAAAGACCCCTATGCGCTGCGTCGTGCTGCGTTGGGTATCCTGCGTATTCTGATCGAGAAGAAGCTCGACCTGAATCTGGTAGAAACGGTGAAATTCGCAGTCACGCAGTTTGGCGCGAAGATCAAGCCTGCCGGTCTGGCGGAGCAGGTACTCGACTTTATCTTCGACCGTCTGCGCGCGCGTTATGAAGACGAAGGCGTCGATGTGGCTGTGTACCTCTCGGTACGTGCGCTGCAACCTGCTTCGGCGCTGGATTTCGATCAGCGTGTTCAGGCGGTCCAGGCTTTCCGCAAACTGCCACAGGCCGCTGCACTGGCCGCGGTTAACAAGCGCGTATCGAACCTGTTGAGCAAGGCCGAGGGCAGTATTGCCCAGACCGTCGAGCCCAAGTATTTCGACAACGCCAACGAGTTTTCGCTGTACTCGGCGATTCAGCAGGCTGACCACGCGGTTCAGCCGATGGCTGCCGAGCGTCAATACAGCGAATCGCTGGCGCGTCTGGCGATGCTGCGTGAGCCGGTCGATGCATTCTTCGAAGCGGTAATGGTCAACGCGGAAGACGCCAATGTGCGCGCCAACCGTTATGCCTTGTTGTCGCGTTTGCGCGGCCTGTTCCTTGGCGTTGCCGATATCTCGCTGCTGGGCTGAGAAGGGGTCGATGGTGAAACTGCTGATACTTGATCGAGACGGAGTCATCAACCATGACTCCGATGCTTACATAAAGTCAGTGAAGGAGTGGGTGCCCATTCCCGGCTCGATCAAGGCTATCGCAGATCTGAGCAAGGCCGGCTGGACGGTGGCCGTCGCCACTAACCAGTCGGGCATTGCCCGAGGTTATTATGATCTGGCCACGCTGGACGCCATGCATGAGCGCTTGCGCAAGCTGGTGGCAGAGCAGGGTGGCGAGGTCGGTTTGATCGTCTACTGCCCACATGGGCCAGACGATGGCTGTAGCTGCCGCAAGCCCAAACCCGGCATGCTGCAGGCCATCGTCACTCATTATGCAGTAGACCCCAAAGGTCTCTGGTTCGTGGGCGACAGTAAAGGTGACCTACAGGCCGCTTTGGCCGTCGATTCTCAGCCTGTGCTGGTGATGACCGGCAAAGGTCGTAAAACGATGGAAGGCGGAGTGCCGGCAGGCACGTTGATTTTTGACGATCTGGCGGCGGTTGCCGCAGAACTTATCCACAACAGCGCTTCACTGAACAGTTAGCTCGTCAGGTTCAGGACGCTCAAGGAGCGGGCACCTGCCCGTACGGTAAACGTAACTATGTCGATCATGCAGGCAATCAGGACCTTCTTCTTTTACCTGTTGCTGGGCACCAGCTCTTTGCTGTGGTGCACATTGAGCTTTTTCATTGCGCCTTTTCTGCCGTTCAAAGCTCGCTATCGCTTCATCAACGTCTATTGGTGCCGCTGCGCAATCTGGCTGACCAAGGTGTTCCTGAACATCCAGGTTGAAGTGACTGGCGCAGAAAACGTACCGAAAACGCCCTGCGTGATCATCTCCAACCATCAGAGCACCTGGGAGACCTTCTTCCTGTCGGCGTACTTCGAGCCGCTGAGCCAGGTTCTCAAGCGTGAGTTGCTCTACGTGCCGTTCTTCGGCTGGGCCATGGCGATGCTGCGCCCCATTGCCATTGACCGCGATAACCCTAAAGCCGCACTGCGGGAAATAGCCAAGAAGGGCGACGAACTACTCAAGGATGGCGTCTGGGTATTGATCTTCCCGGAGGGCACACGCGTGCCTTACGGCCAGGTCGGAAAATTCTCTCGCGGCGGTACTGCGTTGGCGGTAAACGCTGATCTGCCAGTCCTGCCTATCGCTCATAACGCTGGCAAATACTGGCCTCGGGATGGCTGGGCGAAAAAGCCAGGCACTATTCAGGTGGTGATTGGCGAACCGATGTACGCAGAAGGTACAGGCCCGCGCGCCATTGCTGCGTTGAATGACCGTGTGCAGGCCTGGAATGAGGAAGCACAGCGCGCGATGGGCTCGCCTGTTACACCAGCAGCAAATCCTGAAAAAGTCCCGGCGTGATTTTGTGGATAACCTGTGTACGGTTTTTCTGAAATCCGTCAAAAACCTTGGCTAACTCTTTAATTCGTATACATATTTTTTCAGGCTATAAAAACTGGAAAAACGTGCATAAGTTTTGGTGATTTATCAAAAACCGACCTCAAAAAGGTCGGTTTTTTTTGCGTGGAGTTAACGCCCGAGGCGAAGCCGATTTCAGTCAGGCCAACGTACCGCCCCAATATTTCTGAAAGGGCAGCAGGGGAACATGTCCCGTTCAATCTGGCTGCAACGTTTCCTCAAATCCTCGCGCTTGGACCACTCTTATTGCTGCCATAACGCCTACCTTCAGGTAATCTTGCATTTTTGTAATGGAGTACGGCGATGAGCAATTTACCTTTTACAGCCAAAGGGTCTAACGGCGAGATTACATTCACCGGATCTGAGGTTCTAATTCGCCGCACAGGACTGTTTGGTGCACTGCGACAATTCTCAGGCATGGGCAAAGGTAACAAAGATATTCCAATATCAGCCATTTCAGCTATTCGCCTGGAGCCCGCCTCACTGCTTAATAAAGCTTTCTTCCAAGTGATCCACGCTGGTGATTTGGCTTTTCGCGGCGGTTCAACAAATATTGCAAACGATGACAATTCCGTATTCTTCGGCAAGGGCAGCAACGCGGATTTTGAGCAGATCAAGAAAATGATTCTCGAGGCAGTAGCAGCGTCGCACCAACCAGCCAAGACCTCGTCGGCTTCGACAGAGGACATCCCTGCAATGTTGAAAAAACTCTCCGACTTAAAGGACCAAGGCGTCCTGACCGAAGATGAGTTTCTGATAAAGAAAGCAGATCTGCTTTCACGGATGTAGACCGTAACGAGCCTATAGGTAGTGGACACCTGATTCCGGACACGACGTTAAATTTCCGCTAAGACTGAGCGGTTGCCTGGTCCGTTATTGAAAGGGCGTGGCCGGCTCCATTGATGCGTAAAATAGTCACTGATATCCCAAAACCATGGTGTTCCACGTGGAACACCAGTCGTAAGTTTTCTCAGCTCCAATGCGCGCACAGTTATCGCGGTGACTACGCCGATGTAAGCACAGCAGTCACTGTGGATCGCTCGTCTTTTCAATCAAAAATCTGCCACCTTACCCCAAGATGAGCCGTGGAAACGGTCTGGGTGATAAGGTTTAGGGTCAACGATAGGGGCGACACCACTGACAATGTCAGCGATCAGGTGACCTGCTCCTGGTCCAATACCGAAACCATGGCCGCTGAACCCGGCGGCCAGGACGAGGCCGGGCAGGCTGGCGATTTCACCGATCCCGGGCACACCATCAGGTGTGCTGTCGACATAACCGGCCCAGGCAGCAGTGACCGACGATTGCTTGAGAGCGGGGACCATCGCCATCGCACGCTTGTAGGTCAACTCCACCGCAGATGTATCTACCTTTGGATCGAGTATGCGCATTTTCTCCATAGGTGTCGGCTGGTCGAGACGCCACCTGCCACGGCCCTCGTGACCTGAGCGCAAGCCTTCCAGCCCCCCCGGTGCCAGATTGCGCCAACGGCGCCCAAACATGGGCAGAAACTGCGCAGCAAACCGGAACAACTGTGGGGTAGGATCAACCCTTCCACGGCCACTGATTGCCAGAGTGTAGCTACCGTCATGACGGCGAGTCATCGAAACATTTGAAGTATGTAATGCTGGCACCAACTCACCGGTCGGCGGGGAAACTGACATTACCGTTTGGCGAATAGTGGCCTGGGGAAAGCTAATACCGTACTGGCGACAGAATGAGGAAGCCCACGCGCCTCCGGCAAGTACCGCGAGCCGGGTTCGAATGGTGCCGTGCTCGGTGACCACGGCAGACAATCGCCCACCTTCGGTTTCCAGCCCCCGAGCGGCGCAACCTTGATGCACGGTGCCGCCAAGCGCCATGATCGCTCGCGCAACAGCTGGTGCTGCACGAGATGGATCGGCAGTACCATCCGTAGGCGCATAGACTCCGCCCTTCCATTGCTTGCCTGTAGCCTTGCCGCGTTCAGCGGCCTGCTGGGCGGTCAACATGTAAGTCTGGACACCTACAGTACGGGCAAATTCTCCCCAGCGCGCCCATCCCGCAAGTTCTTTCTCGTCGTTGCTCAAGTAAAGCAGGCCACAGCGGGTGAAACCTGTCTGCTCGCCGCTCTGCTTGGCAAACTGCTCCCACAGGTCCAGGCTTTTGGTTGCCATCGGCAGCTCCCGGGCATCCCGATTCTGCTGCCGGCACCACCCCCAATTACGACTCGATTGCTCGGCACCGATACGGCCTTTTTCAACCAGAGCGACCTTCATGCCGCGCAGGGCGAGGTAGTAGGCGGTGAAGCTGCCTATTATGCCGCCGCCAATTACAACTACATCTGCCTCCAAGGGAAGCTTGGGGGAGGTCTCGACGGGGATCAGAGGTGCGGGCATTTTTGCTATTCCTGCCAATATCGTAGTGATACGTGCAGCCTTGAGCGGCTGCGATATTGATCAGGTTAATCGCTCAGCGAAATCATCTGCGCTGAAGTTCTCCGCGCAAACGTACGGATCGACTGTTTTGGCCACTATAAACGGCAGATTCATTCAACGATCGTTGCGACACAGGATAGGCCTGAAAGACACTCAAATGAAAAAGACCAACCCTGGGGTTGGCCTTATCAAGCCGAAATCACCATGGCGGGATAACGGCTAGCTTTTCTGTGAAGCTACACGCCCATCAGAAGTCCAGGTTGGACACTGCCAACGCATTGCTCTCGATGAAGTCACGACGTGGCTCGACCGCATCACCCATGAGGGTGTTGAAGATCTGGTCAGCGCCAATGGCGTCTTCGATGGTCACTTTCAGCATACGGCGCACACTTGGGTCCATCGTGGTTTCCCACAATTGGTCCGGGTTCATTTCACCCAGTCCTTTGTAGCGCTGGATGGTGTGGCGCTTGGTGCTTTCGGCCATCAACCAGGCGAGGGCTTCCTTGAACTCGGTGACAGGCTTCTTGCGCTCGCCACGTTGTACATAGGCACCTTCTTCCAGAAGTGTGCTGATCTGCAGTCCCAGAGCGGTAACGGTCTTGTAGTCATTGCTGCCGAAGAAGTCACGGTTGAAGGTGACGTAGTTCGACAGACCATGAGAGATCAGTTCTACCTCTGGTAGCCAGACGTTACGTTCACGGTCTTCACGCAGGCTGGCCTTGTAGACCAGACCCGATTTCTCGCCGGTGCGCAGACGCGCGTCGAACAGTGCCAGCCAGGCCTGCATGCCCTCGTGGTCGGACAGTTGCTCCAACGAGATCGGCGGCAGGTAGACGAAGTGTTCGGTCAGTTCCTGTGGATAAAGACGCGACAGACGCTTGAGAGTCTTCATGACCATGCGGAAGTCGTTGATCAGTTTCTCCAGCGCAGTACCAGAGATGCCCGGTGCCGATTCGCTGAGGTGCAGGCTGGCGTCTTCGAGGGCAGATTGGGTCATGTACTCTTCCATGGCCTCGTCGTCCTTGATGTACTGCTCTTGCTTGCCTTTCTTGACCTTATACAGCGGTGGCTGAGCGATGTAGATATAGCCACGCTCGATCAGCTCAGGCAACTGACGGAAGAAGAAGGTGAGCAGCAGGGTGCGGATGTGCGAGCCGTCGACGTCAGCATCGGTCATGATGATGATGTTGTGATACCGCAACTTGTCGATGTTGTACTCTTCACGGCCGATGCCACAGCCCAGCGCGGTGATCAAAGTGCCCACTTCCTGGGAAGAGATCATCTTGTCGAAACGCGCTTTTTCAACGTTCAGGATCTTGCCCTTGAGTGGCAGGATCGCCTGGGTTCTACGGTTACGCCCCTGCTTGGCTGATCCGCCAGCAGAGTCCCCTTCCACCAGGTACAGTTCGGAGAGGGCAGGGTCCTTCTCCTGGCAGTCGGCAAGCTTGCCCGGCAAGCCAGCGATATCCAGTGCACCTTTGCGGCGAGTCATCTCGCGAGCCTTGCGCGCTGCTTCGCGGGCACGGGCTGCGTCAATCATCTTGCCAACAACTGCTTTGGCTTCGTTCGGGTTTTCCAGCAGGAAGTCGGAGAAGTATTTGCCCATCTCCTGTTCCACTGCAGTTTTGACTTCGGACGAAACCAGTTTGTCCTTAGTCTGCGAACTGAATTTCGGATCAGGTACTTTGACCGAAATAATCGCAGTCAAACCTTCACGCGCATCGTCGCCGGTGGTCGCGACCTTGTGCTTCTTGGCCAGACCTTCCTGCTCAATATAGTTGTTCAGGTTACGCGTCAGAGCGGAACGGAAGCCCACCAAGTGAGTACCACCGTCACGCTGTGGAATGTTGTTGGTGAAGCACAGCAGGTTCTCGTTGAAGCTGTCGTTCCACTGCAGCGCAATTTCGACACCGATTCCATCATCACGCTGGATGTTGAAGTGGAACACTTCGTTGACCGGCGTTTTGTTGGTGTTCAGGTATTCAACGAAGGCACGCAGACCGCCTTCATATTTGAACAGCTCTTCCTTCCCGCTGCGCTCGTCTTTGAGGACAATGCCGACACCGGAGTTCAGGAACGACAGTTCACGAATTCGCTTGGCCAGAATGTCCCAGCTGAAGTGGATATTCTTGAACGTGTCAGCAGAAGGCTTGAAGTGGATCTGAGTACCGGTGGTATCACTTTCACCGACGATTTTCATCGGCTCCTGTGGAACACCATGCACGTAGGTCTGTTCCCAGATCTTGCCGCTACGACGAACCGTCAGCAGCAGAAGCTCTGAAAGGGCGTTAACAACCGACACACCTACACCGTGCAAGCCGCCGGATACTTTGTAGGAGTTGTCATCGAACTTACCGCCAGCGTGGAGCACGGTCATGATGACCTCGGCTGCCGACACGCCTTCTTCTTTATGCACGTCTACCGGAATACCGCGGCCGTTGTCGCGCACGGTGATAGATTCGTCTGGATGGATGATGATGCTGATGTCGTCGCAATGGCCTGCCAATGCTTCGTCGATCGAGTTATCAACCACCTCGAACACCATGTGGTGCAGACCGCTGCCATCGTCTGTATCACCGATGTACATTCCGGGACGCTTGCGTACGGCATCAAGTCCTTTCAGCACCTTAATGCTGGACGAGTCGTACGTTTGGTTTTCGCTCATGCAATCACTCCCGATGGTCGTGGGTCTGGGTGATACGGCCTTGTTCCACGTGGAACAAAGCGACTGGCGTTTCCGTCTGCCAGCCTTCCCTCAAAAATTCTTGATCTACACAGGTGATAAACACCTGGCAGCGTAATTCTTCCAGCAAGCGGCAAAGCGCGCGTCGATGGTTGTCATCCAGTTCGGAGGGCAAGTCATCCACCAGGTAAATACACTGGCCGCGACGTACCTGGCTGACCAGATGTCCCTGAGCAATACGCAATGCGCAGACCACCAACTTTTGCTGACCGCGAGACAATATATCCGCCGCGTTATGAGCGCCTAATCTAAGGCGCAGGTCAGCTCGTTGTGGTCCAGCCTGGGTGTGGCCCATTTGCTGATCACGATGCAGGGAAGAGGCGAGCACTGTACTCAGCTCCTTTTCCTTGTCCCATCCTCGGTAATAGCTCAGGGTCAAACCTTCAAGCTCAACAAGTTCGCCCAAAGTCTGTTCAAAAACGGGCTTCAATGCCTTGATATAGGCGCGACGGAATTCATCTATTTCGTCACTTGCAGAGCACAGCTCTCGGTCCCATGCCGCCTGTGAAGCGGCGTCAAGTGTACCATGCCGAAGCCACGAGTTTCGCTGCTTGAGGGCCTTCTGCAGGCGCTGCCAAGTGACCATAAAGCGAGGTTCCACGTGGAACACTCCCCAATCCAAAAACTGCCTGCGTATCTTCGGAGCACCTTCCAGCAATCTGAAGCTGTCCGGATTGATCAGTTGCAGCGGCAATATTTCAGCAAGCTGAGCGGCACTTCTCGCATTTTGCCCGTCAATACGAATTTGGAATTCGCCTTGTCGGTCGCGCGATACTCCGAGATTGCTGTGACCACCTTGCGCAAGATCGACCTGTCCAAAGACGGTGCAAGAGGGCTGCTCGTACTGGATAACAGGGAGCAGGCGACTGCTACGAAACGAACGCGCGATCCCCAGCAGGTGGATGGCTTCCAGAACACTGGTTTTGCCACTGCCGTTTGCGCCGTAGAGGATATTGATACGCGGGGAGGGGGAGAGGGTCACCGGGTGCAGATTGCGCACCCCGGTGACCGAGACGCGACTAAGAGACATCTAGGTTACGCTGGACATGAAGTTACAGACGCATCGGCATGACAACGTAGGCGGAATCGTCGTTATCCGACTCTTGCACCAAGGCGCTGCTATTGGAGTCCGACAGAATCAGGCGTACCTGCTCGGTCGTCATCACACCCAACACGTCGAGCAGATAGCTCACGTTAAAACCTATCTCCAGCGAATCGCCGTTGTACTCGACGCTGATTTCTTCCTCTGCCTCTTCCTGCTCCGGGTTGTTGGCCTGAATTTTCAATTGACCACTGGCCAATTGCAGGCGGATACCGCGGTACTTCTCGTTGGACAGAATTGCGGTGCGACTGAACGCTTCGCGCAATGCCTGACGGTCACCCAGCACCAGTTTGTCGCCGCCTTTGGGCAACACGCGCTCATAATCCGGGAATTTTCCATCGACCAGTTTGGAAGTGAAAGTGAACTCGCCGGTAGTCGCGCGGATGTGATGCTGACCCAGAACGATGCTGACCATACCGTCCTGCTCAGTCAGCAGGCGCGCCATCTCGAGAATACCTTTGCGCGGGACGATCACCTGATGACGATCGGCATGTTCGATATCGGCAGACATCGAGCACATCGCCAGACGGTGACCGTCAGTGGCGACGGCGCGCAAAATACCGGCACTCACTTCAAGCAGCATGCCGTTGAGGTAGTAGCGAACATCCTGCTGGGCCATCGCAAAGCTGGTGCGTTCAATCAGGCGGCGCAACTTGCTCTGCACCAGATTGAAGGTCAACGAGCCCGGGCCTTCTTCCACTGTCGGGAAATCATTGGCAGGCAACGTGGACAGAGTAAAACGGCTACGACCTGCCTTGACGATCAGCTTCGAGTCATCGAGTTTGATATCGATCAGCGCGTCACTGGAAAGGCTTTTGCAAATGTCCATGAGCTTGCGCGCAGGAACCGTGATTTCTCCAGGTTCGGCGGGCTCTTCCAGCTGGACGCGGCCAACCAGTTCGACTTCCAGATCCGTACCGGTCAGCGACAGTTGCTGACCTTCGACGACCAGAAGCACATTGGAAAGAACCGGCAAGGTCTGGCGGCGTTCTACCACGCCGGCGACCAATTGCAGGGGTTTCAACAGGGCTTCGCGTTGAATGGTGAAATGCATGGTCTAGTCCCTTGCCTTAATAAGCTGCACTGGCGTTATCACGTAGTCAGAGTGCGCAGCAGGTTCTTGTAGTCCTCGCGGATATCCGCATCGGATTCCTTGAGCTCGTTGATCTTTCTGCAGGCGTGCAAGACAGTCGTATGGTCCCGACCACCAAATACATCACCGATTTCCGGAAGACTGTGGTTGGTGAGTTCCTTGGAAAGCGCCATTGCAACCTGGCGAGGCCGGGCAACAGAACGGGAACGACGCTTGGACAGCAGATCGGAGATCTTGATCTTGTAGTACTCGGCGACAGTACGCTGAATGTTATCCACACTCACCAGCTTGTCCTGCAACGCCAGCAAATCTTTCAGCGATTCGCGAATCAGTTCGATGGTGATGTCGCGGCCCATGAAGTGCGAGTGAGCGATGACACGCTTGAGCGCGCCCTCCAGCTCTCGAACGTTGGAGCGAATCCGCTGGGCAATGAAGAACGCCGCGTCATGAGGCAGATCGACCTTGGCCTGATCCGCTTTCTTCATGAGGATAGCCACGCGGGTTTCCAGCTCCGGAGGCTCGACAGCAACTGTCAGACCCCAGCCGAAACGCGACTTGAGTCGTTCTTCAAGGCCTTCGATTTCTTTCGGATAGCGGTCGCTGGTCAGAATGACCTGTTGCCCGCCCTCCAGCAGCGCGTTGAACGTGTGGAAAAACTCTTCCTGTGAACGTTCCTTGCGAGCAAAAAATTGAATGTCATCGATCAGCAATGCATCGACTGAACGGTAAAAGCGCTTGAACTCGTTGATTGCATTGAGCTGCAAGGCCTTGACCATGTCTGCGACGAAGCGCTCCGAGTGCAGGTAAACAACCTTGGCGTTAGGATTCTTCTTCAGCAGGTGGTTACCCACAGCATGCATCAAGTGAGTTTTACCAAGACCTACACCACCATAAAGGAATAGCGGGTTATAGCCGTGCTTGGGATTATCGGCAACCTGCCAGGCTGCAGCGCGTGCCAGCTGGTTGGATTTACCCTCGACAAAATTCTCGAACGTGAACGTGCGGTTCAGGTAACTGGTGTGCTTGAGCGCGCCTTCGACCTGCACGGTACGTTGCTCCGCACGAGCGGGTGCCTGTTGCGAGCTGGCACCAGCCATTGGGTCGAAGCTGTCGCGTGAAGGCTCGTCGTGTGCTGCAACGTTCTGAACCGGTGCAGGCACCGCGACAGGAGCAGCCGGAGCAGCCATGGCGGGTGCAGACGACGAGACGCTGCTGACCGAATTGGCAGACAGCGCCTGGGACGCCGCGGCAGCTAATGGCGCATTCGGAGCGGCACGCGGTGCAGAGCTGCGCTTGCTTCCTATTAATAAGGAAAGGGCAGGCGCCATGCCTTGGCCATGCTCGCCAAGAAGCTCCAGCAAACGGCCGAGGTATTTTTCGTTGACCCAATCGAGAACAAAACGATTCGGTGCGTACACACGCAACTCGTCGCCTTCGGCTTCGACCTGTAGCGGACGGATCCAAGTGTTGAATTGCTGGGCAGGCAGCTCATCGCGCAAAAGCTCCACGCACTGCTGCCAAAGTTCCACTGACACGGATATCCCCTGAGTTGAAAGCCGGTGAGGCAAAAACAGCCACCATTGTAACGATCCGCAGACGACTTATCCACATGTAGGTTGCTCACAGGCAGCTATAAATCAACGATTTATGCAGTGGTGACACGACAAACGGTCAAATCATAAGCTCTGTGGATAACCCATCTTCAGCCCGTTGCATAAGTCAGGGCTAAACTCTGTGCATAACTCGCCTGTGGATAAAACCGCATTCCATGCACAGCTTTTCCGACCGTGTGGCACAGGCAAAGCACCGCTTCTGGACAACCTTTCTTTTCGCTGTACACATTGAATTACAAGGGCTATAGGATGTTATCCACAGAAAACGGCTACGTAAGAGTTATAAGCTTTATAAAGAAGCTTTAAATACTCTCTTCTTTTTATTTCTATAACTGACACGAGCCCGACTGCTCCAAATCGAGTGCCAGCGGGAAATTACCTATAAAAGACGCGTATGAAGAAAAGCTGGTTGGAAATTGACCTGCGGGCCTGCTTTCTCTAGAATCCCCGGTCTCTTAAAACGGGGGCCATTCCGGCCCGTAGTGGACGAACCAGGTAACACGCCATGAAACGTACTTTCCAACCCAGCACTATCAAGCGCGCCCGCACCCACGGTTTCCGTGCACGCATGGCCACCAAAAACGGCCGCGCAGTCCTTTCGCGTCGTCGTGCCAAAGGCCGTAAGCGTCTGGCAGTTTGATAAATCGGCACAGGAGGTGAGTCGAGACTTCAGTCGGGAAAAGCGTTTGCTGACTCCCCGGCATTTCAAGGCAGTCTTTGACTCCCCTACCGGCAAGGTTCCGGGGAAAAATCTCCTGCTCCTTGCGCGCAACAACGACCTTGATCATCCCCGTCTGGGGCTGGTGATAGGTAAAAAGAGCGTCAAGCTCTCCGTCGAGCGCAATCGCTTGAAACGCCTGATGCGCGAATCATTTCGCCAACACCAAGACAGTTTGGTCGGTTGGGATATCGTTATCGTCGCGCGTAAAGGTTTGGGTGACGTAGAAAACCCTGAACTGATTCAGCATTTCGGCAAGCTCTGGAAACGTCTGGCGCGTAGCCGACCCATTCCGGAAGAAAAATCCGAACCTGCAGGGGTAGACAGTCCAGATGCGTAAACTGGCACTCGTTCCGATCCAGTTTTATCGCTATGCCATTAGCCCGCTGATGGCCAGTCACTGTCGTTTCTACCCCAGTTGCTCCTGCTACGCGTATGAAGCCATCGAAAATCATGGCCTTTTGCGCGGTGGCTGGCTGTCAATTCGTCGCCTGGGTCGCTGTCACCCATGGAATCCCGGTGGTTATGACCCGGTTCCAGCTGTCCCCACCTCCCGTTCTTCTTCGATGGCCGAGTAATCATGGATATTAAACGCACGATCCTGATCGTCGCCCTGGCAATCGTGACCTACGTCGGGGTTCTGAAATGGAACCAAGACTATGGCCAGGCTGCCATGCCGACCCAGAATGTTGCAGCCAGCACCACCGCACCGGGTATTCCGGATACGGCTGCTGGTACTAATGGTTCTGCAAGTGCCGATGTTCCAAGCGCAAGCGCTACGGCCAATACGGCTGCAGCACCTCTTGAAACTCTGGCCGTAGCCAGCAAAGACCTTATCCACGTCAAGACCGATGTGCTCGATCTGGCGATCGATCCGGTGGGTGGCGACGTCGTTCAGCTTCGTTTGCCTCTGTACCCGCGTCGTCAGGATCGTCCTGACGTTCCGTTTCAGTTGTTCGACAACGGCGGCGAGCGTACTTTTCTGGCACAAAGCGGCCTGACCGGGACCAATGGTCCTGATGCACGCGCTGCCGGTCGTCCGGTTTACACCTCCACACAAAAGACTTATCAACTGGCTGACGGCCAGGACACGATGGTTGTGGATCTGAAGTTCTCGGAAAACGGCGTAAACTACATCAAGCGCTTCACCTTCAAGCGCGGTCTGTACGATCTGGTCATGACCTACGTTGTGGATAACCAGAGCGCACAACCCTGGGCCGGTAATCTGTTCGCGCAATTGAAGCGTGACGCCAGCTCCGATCCTTCTTCGACAACTGCTACCGGTACAGCCACCTATCTGGGTGCTGCCCTGTGGACTGCGGCCGAGCCGTACAAGAAAGTGTCGATGAAAGATATCGACAAGGGTCAGGTCAAGGAAACTGTCCAGGGCGGTTGGGTGGCATGGCTGCAGCACTACTTCGTGACTGCGTGGATTCCGGATCACAACGCCACCAACGCTGTTCAGACCCGCAAAGACAGCCAGGGCAACTACATCATCGGCTTCACCAGCCCGACTCTGTCGGTTGCACCCGGTGCACAAGGTGAAACCAGCGCTACCCTGTATGCAGGTCCAAAAAGCCAGGCGGTACTCAAAGAGTTATCCCCAGGTCTGGAGCTGACCGTCGATTATGGTTTCCTGTGGTTCATTGCCCAGCCTATCTTCTGGCTGCTGCAACATATCCACGCCATTCTCGGTAACTGGGGCTGGTCGATCATTGTTCTGACCATGCTGATCAAAGGCCTGTTCTTCCCGTTGTCCGCAGCCAGCTACAAGTCGATGGCACGCATGCGCGCCGTGGCTCCCAAGCTTGCACTGCTGAAGGAACAACATGGCGATGATCGCCAGAAGATGTCCCAGGCAATGATGGAGCTGTACAAGAAAGAAAAGATCAACCCGCTGGGTGGATGCTTGCCGATTCTTGTCCAGATGCCGGTTTTCCTTTCGCTGTACTGGGTACTCCTGGAAAGTGTGGAAATGCGTCAGGCTCCCTGGATCCTGTGGATAACCGACCTGTCGATCAAGGACCCGTTCTTCATCCTGCCGATCATCATGGGCGCGACGATGTTCATCCAACAGCGTCTGAACCCGACTCCGCCGGACCCGATGCAGGCCAAGGTCATGAAAATGATGCCAATCATTTTCACGTTCTTCTTCCTGTGGTTCCCTGCCGGTCTGGTTCTGTACTGGGTTGTGAACAACACCCTGTCGATCGCTCAGCAGGCTTACATCACTCGCAAGATCGAAGCGGCTACCAAGAAAGCAGCTGCCTGATCTAACCTGGGAATAAGTTCTACAAGACGCCCCCTCGTGGGGCGTTTTGCTATCCGTCATTTGTCCGGGAGCCGGAGCATGAACGTTCCTCGTGAAACCATTGCCGCCATTGCCACAGCCCAAGGGCGTGGTGGTGTTGGTATTGTCAGGGTGTCAGGTCCTCTGGCGGGCAGGGCCGCCGAAGCCATTATCGGTCGGACCCTCAAGCCACGATTTGCCCATTACGGACCTTTTGTCGATGATGCCGGACAGGTACTCGATGAGGGGATCGCGCTGTATTTTCCGGGGCCCAACTCATTCACCGGCGAAGACGTACTTGAGCTTCAGGGCCACGGCGGTCCCATCGTTCTGGACATGCTGCTGCAGCGCTGCCTGCAACTGGGCAGCAGACTGGCTCGTCCGGGAGAATTCAGTGAGCGTGCGTTCCTCAATGACAAACTCGATCTTGCCCAGGCAGAAGCCATTGCTGACTTGATTGAGGCAAGTTCTGCACAGGCAGCGCGCAATGCACTGCGCTCGTTGCAGGGCGCTTTTTCGCGGCGTGTGGATAACTTGACCGAGAAGTTGATCAGCTTGCGCATCTATGTGGAAGCTGCAATCGACTTCCCCGAGGAGGAAATCGACTTCCTTGCCGATGGCCATGTCCTGAATATGCTCGATGACGTGCGTGCTGAGTTATCCACAGTATTGCGTGAAGCGGGGCAGGGTGCCCTGTTACGCGACGGGATGACCGTTGTGATTGCCGGGCGTCCCAATGCAGGCAAATCCAGCTTGCTGAATGCTCTGGCGGGCAGAGAAGCGGCCATCGTCACCGAGATCGCCGGCACTACGCGCGATGTGTTGCGTGAACATATCCACATCGACGGGATGCCGTTGCACGTCGTAGACACAGCAGGCCTGCGTGATACCCAGGATCAGGTAGAAATGATCGGCGTGCAGCGCGCACTCAAGGCCATCGGTGAAGCTGACCGGATTCTGCTGGTTGTGGATGCAACGGCACCCGAGGCTGCCGACCCGTTTGCTCTGTGGCCGGAGTTCCTCGAGCAGCGCCCGGACCCATCGAAAGTCACGCTGATCCGCAACAAGGCAGATTTGAGTGGAGACCCCATTGATCTGCAAACCAGCGTAGATGGCCACGTCACTATCAGCCTGAGCGCCAGGTCAGGGGGCGAGGGGCTTGAACTGCTGCGTGAGCACCTCAAGGCCTGCATGGGCTATGAGCAAACCTCGGAGAGCAGCTTTAGCGCACGTCGACGCCACCTTGAGGCACTGCGCCATGCCAGCGACTCGCTGGAGCACGGCAGGGCTCAACTCACCCTGGCAGGCGCTGGAGAGCTACTGGCCGAAGACCTTCGTCAGGCACAACAAGCGCTTGGCGAGATTACCGGCGCATTCAGCTCCGACGACTTGCTTGGCAGAATCTTCTCCAGCTTCTGCATCGGCAAGTAAACCTTCTGGCATGGCCCGGCCTGGGTCATGCCTTCAAGTACCACGAGACGCCTCTTTCAGCTGGAGTGTTATCCACATACTCGGCTTTTTCCTCCTTTAACTTTGCTTCGACACCTGAATCTACCAACAGAAATGCCTGAGGGAAGGATTTTCTGTGCCTGATTTTTGATGAAGAGCCGGTTTTTTGTGGATTAAGCCCTGTGAATAACTGCCCTTCAGCTCGGTGGGTAAGCAGGGTTCAAACCTGAAGATAAACTGCCCTGTGGACAAGTGGCTATCTTATCAACAGGCTCAAGTCGGTTATCCAACCCCTCATCCCTACATGAACACAGACTTTTGATTCTCTGTAAACATTGAATATAAAGGCTTGTATAGATCTATCCACAGAAATCATGCTCAGTAAGAATAAACATAAAAACAAGGCTTTATAAACTTTCTTTCCTTTTTATTTTCTTTATTCGTGAGTTTTCCACAGCTGGTTAAATTTTGTCCAACGGGTTTCATTCAGGTGGGGGAAGTCCCTATACTTGTCAGCTATCCCAATTTCTCATCGACAACAGGCCCGAGGTGCGTGGTGGATTTCCCTTCCCGTTTTGAAGTGATCGTCATCGGTGGCGGTCATGCCGGTACCGAGGCCGCACTGGCGTCGGCGCGCATGGGTGTCAAAACCCTGCTGCTGACGCACAACGTGGAAACGCTCGGCCAGATGAGCTGCAACCCGGCCATCGGAGGCATTGGCAAAAGTCACCTGGTCAAGGAAATCGACGCCCTTGGCGGTGCGATGGCCATGGCTACTGACAAGGGTGGCATCCAGTTCCGTGTGCTGAACAGTCGCAAGGGCCCGGCTGTACGGGCTACTCGTGCTCAGGCAGATCGCGTGCTGTACAAGGCAGCAATCCGCGAAACGCTGGAAAATCAGCCGAACCTGTGGATATTTCAGCAAGCCTGTGATGACCTGATCGTCGAACAGGACCAGGTGCGCGGTGTAGTGACCCAAATGGGGATGCGCATATTTGCCGATTCGGTTGTATTGACCACCGGTACGTTCCTGGGTGGACTTATCCACATCGGTATGCAGAACTATTCTGGCGGACGCGCAGGCGACCCTCCATCGATCGCACTGGCTCACCGCTTACGTGAACTGCCACTGCGGGTAGGTCGCTTGAAAACCGGGACGCCGCCACGCATTGATGGCCGCTCGGTCGATTTCTCGGTAATGACCGAGCAACCAGGTGACACACCGATTCCGGTCATGTCGTTCCTGGGCTCCAAAGAACAACATCCGCCGCAGGTCAGTTGCTGGATTACCCACACCAACGCCCGGACTCACGAAATCATTGCGTCCAACCTTGATCGATCGCCAATGTATTCCGGCGTGATCGAGGGGATTGGCCCGCGCTACTGCCCTTCGATCGAGGACAAGATTCATCGGTTTGCCGACAAGGAAAGCCATCAGGTCTTCATCGAACCAGAGGGGTTGACCACGCACGAGCTTTATCCGAACGGTATCTCCACGTCGTTGCCATTTGACGTGCAACTGCAGATCGTCCAGTCGATTCGCGGCATGGAGAATGCACACATCGTTCGTCCTGGTTACGCCATCGAATATGACTATTTCGACCCGCGTGATCTGAAATACAGCCTGGAAACCAAGGTCATCGGCGGTCTGTTCTTCGCAGGCCAGATCAACGGCACGACCGGTTATGAAGAGGCCGGTGCCCAGGGTTTGCTGGCCGGGACCAATGCTGCACTGCGCGCTCAAGGTCGCGACAGCTGGTGCCCGCGTCGGGATGAAGCGTATATCGGGGTTCTGGTCGATGACCTGATCACGCTCGGTACGCAAGAGCCTTACCGGATGTTCACGTCCAGAGCCGAATACCGGTTGATCCTGCGTGAAGACAACGCGGACCTGCGACTCACCGAAAAAGGCCGCGAACTGGGTCTGGTCGACGATGCCCGCTGGGCTGCGTTCTGCACCAAACGCGAAAGCATCGAGCTGGAAGAACAGCGCTTGAAAAGTACCTGGGTGCGCCCGGGTACCGCGCAGGGCGATGCGATTGCAGAGCACTTTGGTACGCCGCTGACCCACGAATACAATCTGCTCAACCTGCTGACCCGTCCGGAAATCGACTATGCCAGTCTGATTGCCCTTACCGGGCAGGGCTGCACTGACCCTCAGGTAGCCGAGCAGGTCGAGATCAAGACAAAATACGCCGGTTACATTGACCGCCAGCAGGACGAAATCGCCCGTCTGCGCGCCAGTGAAGACACGCGTCTGCCGGAAGACATCGATTACGCCGCGATATCCGGCCTGTCAAAAGAAATCCAGAGCAAGCTGGGGATAACTCGGCCAGAAACACTCGGACAGGCTTCGCGCATTCCTGGCGTTACGCCGGCGGCTATTTCGCTGTTGATGATTCATTTGAAAAAACGCGGCGCGGGCCGTCAGTTGGAGCAAAGCGCTTGAGTTCTATGGTCACCCCGCAACACGCCCAAGAGTTATCCACCGGTGCCCGGGAATTGGGGATCGACCTCAGTCCGGCGCAGCACGAGCAATTGCTGGCGTATCTGGCGTTGTTGATCAAGTGGAACAAGGCCTACAACCTGACTGCGGTCCGTAACCCGGACGAAATGGTATCGAGGCATCTGCTCGACAGTCTCAGTGTGGTGCCCTTCATCGAAGGTACACGCTGGATCGACGTCGGCAGCGGCGGTGGGATGCCTGGCATTCCCATGGCCATCCTGTTTCCGGAGCGCAAAGTGGCGCTGCTGGACAGCAACGGCAAGAAGACCCGGTTTCAGACACAGGTCAAACTGGAGCTGAAACTGGACAATCTTGAAGTTATCCACAGCCGTGCAGAAAGTTATCAGCCCGAAGTGCCTTTCGACGGGATCATCTCCCGTGCATTCAGCAGCCTGGAAGACTTCACCGGCTGGACGCGTCACATGGGCGACGTGAATACACGCTGGCTGGCAATGAAAGGGCTGCATCCTGACGATGAGCTGGTAGCATTGCCCTCGGATTTTCACCTCGATAGCGCACAAGCCTTGACCGTTCCGGGTTGCCAAGGCCAACGCCATCTGCTGATACTGCGCCGCACGGCATGACGGGGAACACAAGCAAGAATGGCTAAGGTATTCGCGATAGCGAACCAGAAAGGTGGGGTCGGCAAGACCACCACATGCATCAACCTCGCTGCGTCGCTGGTCGCGACCAAACGCCGTGTGCTGTTGATCGATCTCGATCCCCAGGGCAATGCGACCATGGGCAGCGGTGTGGATAAACATAATCTGGAAAACTCGGTCTATGACCTGTTGATCGGCGAATGCGATTTGGGCGAGGCCATGCAGTTTTCCGAACACGGCGGGTATCAACTGCTTCCGGCCAACCGTGATCTGACGGCGGGTGAAGTGGTTCTGCTGGAAATGCAGATGAAAGAGAGTCGTCTGCGCAATGCGCTGGCGCCGATCCGCGAAAATTACGATTACATTCTGATCGACTGCCCACCTTCGTTGTCGATGCTGACCCTGAACGCGCTGGTTGCGGCAGACGGGGTAATTATCCCCATGCAGTGCGAGTATTTCGCGCTCGAGGGTCTCAGCGACCTTGTGGATAACATCAAGCGCATCGCTGAACTGCTCAATCCGCAGCTGAAAATCGAAGGTTTGCTGCGCACCATGTATGACCCGCGTCTGAGCCTGATCAACGATGTTTCGGCACAGCTCAAGGAACACTTTGGCGAGCAGTTGTACGATACGGTGATCCCGAGGAACATCAGGCTGGCCGAGGCGCCGAGTTTCGGCATGCCGGTGCTGGCGTATGATAAATCGTCTCGCGGTGCGCTGGCCTATCTGGCCCTGGCAAGTGAACTGGTTCGTCGTCAACGTCGCGGCGCAAAAACCGCTCAGCCAACCTAAGGAATTCCCATGGCCGTCAAGAAACGAGGTCTCGGACGTGGGTTGGACGCACTTCTGAGCAGTCCAACCGTCAGTTCGCTGGAAGAGCAGGCCGTCAAGGCTCCGCCAAGTGAGTTGCAGCATGTGCCGCTGGACCTTATCCAGCGCGGCAAGTATCAGCCGCGCCGCGACATGGATCCTCAGGCGCTCGAAGAACTTGCGCAGTCGATCAAGTCACAAGGTGTGATGCAGCCTATCGTGATTCGGCCTATCGGCGACAACCGCTTTGAAATCATCGCCGGTGAACGCCGTTGGCGTGCCAGCCAGCAGGCAGGTGTCGAGACAATCCCGGCGATGGTCCGTGATGTTCCGGACGAGACCGCGATTGCGATGGCGTTGATCGAGAACATTCAGCGCGAAGACCTCAACCCTATCGAGGAGGCCATGGCGCTACAGCGCTTGCAGCAGGAGTTTCAACTGACCCAGCAGCAGGTGGCGGATGCTGTCGGCAAGTCGCGTGTCAGTGTGGCCAACCTGTTGCGCCTGATTGCCTTGCCTGAAGCCATCAAGACCATGCTGTCCCACGGCGACCTGGAAATGGGGCATGCACGCGCCTTGCTCGGTCTGAGCGAAGATCGGCAGGTTGAAGGTGCGCGACATGTTGTCGCACGCGGGCTTACCGTGCGCCAGACTGAAGCACTGGTCAGGCAGTGGCTGAGCGGTAAGCCGGAGGCTGCCGAACCAGTCAAGGCCGACCCTGATATCAGCCGCCTCGAACAGCGTCTGGCCGAGCGTTTAGGCTCTGCGGTGCAGATTCGCCACGGACAGAAGGGCAAAGGCCAATTGGTCATCCGATACAACTCGCTGGATGAGCTGCAAGGAGTGCTCGCTCACATCCGCTGAAACAATTGCTCTGTAGCGTATAGTCGGAAATCACTACCCGACTGTTGAATAGGGGCTGAACCGCCCCTATACTCTGCGCGCATTTTGTCGGCACAAATTATGCCAAGTTATTGATTATGGCGACCGACATCAAAGGAGCAGTTGCGATGGAATCCCGCATGCCAGACCGCTTGCCGTTCTATCGCCTGGCGGTTTTTCCGCTATTGCTGGCTCAATTGATCGTGCTGCTCATGGCCGCATTGGTGCTATGGCAGTGGCAAGGAGTCGTTGCAGGATATTCGGGACTCTGTGGAGGCCTGATAGCCTGGCTACCCAATTTATACTTTGCTCACAAGGCATTCCGGTTTTCCGGGGCCAGAGCAGCGCAAGCCATCGTGCGGTCGTTCTACGCCGGCGAGGCAGGCAAACTGATTTTCACGGCAGTGCTTTTTGCATTGACGTTCGCAGGTGTGAAGCCACTGGCACCGCTGGCGGTATTCGGTGTGTTCATGTTGATCCAGGTGGTCAACTGGTTCGCTCCCCTGCTTACGAGAACAAGACTTTCGAGACCTTAGGGCGTTTGAGGCAACCATGGCAGAGCAAACAGCTTCGGGCTATATCCAGCACCACTTGCAGAACCTTACATTCGGGCACCTGCCCAATGGCGAATGGGGCTTTGCCCACACCGCAGCAGAAGCCAAGGAAATGGGTTTCTGGGCCTTCCACGTCGATACCCTCGGCTGGTCGGTTGCGTTGGGTCTGATTTTCGTTCTGATCTTCCGCATGGCGGCCAAGAAGGCAACTTCCGGTCAGCCTGGCGCACTGCAGAACTTCGTCGAAGTGCTGGTCGATTTCGTCGACGGCAGCGTGAAAGACAGCTTCCACGGCCGCAGCGCGGTTATCGCGCCACTGGCGCTGACCATTTTCGTCTGGGTTTTCCTGATGAACGCGGTCGACCTGGTACCGGTGGACTGGATTCCGCAGCTGGCGATGCTGATTTCGGGCGACGAGCACATTCCGTTCCGTGCCGTTCCGACTACTGACCCGAACGCCACGCTGGGCATGGCCCTGTCTGTGTTCGCACTGATCATTTTCTACAGCATCAAGGTCAAGGGCATCGGCGGTTTCATCGGCGAACTGACCCTTCACCCGTTCGGCAGCAAGAACCTGTTCGTTCAGGCGCTGTTGATCCCGGTCAACTTCCTGCTGGAATTCGTGACGCTGATCGCCAAGCCTATTTCTCTGGCTCTGCGTCTGTTCGGCAACATGTATGCTGGCGAGCTGGTCTTCATTCTGATCGCCGTGATGTTCGGCAGTGGTCTGTTGTGGCTCAGCGGTCTGGGTGTAGTGCTGCAGTGGGCGTGGGCTGTTTTCCACATCCTGATCATCACCCTGCAAGCGTTCATCTTCATGATGCTGACCATCGTCTACCTGTCGATGGCTCACGAAGATAACCATTGAGATTCGTCTCAGGACGTGTCTGATGACCGTCTCGCCATCGGCGGGACGGTGCCCGCAAGGGCTGATGTAGAAACGATTTTGTTTTACCGCTTCAATTAAAAAAACCTAACCAATACGACGTAAAAGTCGGGAGGAAAGATGGAAACTGTAGTTGGTCTAACCGCTATCGCTGTTGCACTGTTGATCGGCCTGGGCGCACTGGGTACTGCAATCGGTTTCGGCCTGTTGGGCGGCAAATTCCTGGAAGGCGCTGCGCGTCAGCCGGAAATGGTTCCAATGCTGCAAGTTAAAATGTTCATCGTTGCGGGCCTGCTCGACGCCGTGACCATGATCGGTGTTGGTATCGCTCTGTTCTTCATCTTTGCGAACCCCTTCGTTGGTCAACTCGCTGGCTGATCACTCGAATTTTCGAGTTGATTGGTGTGATGGACAACGAACGAGCGAGGTGTTGGCGTGAACATTAATGCAACCCTGATTGGCCAGTCCGTTGCGTTCTTCATTTTTGTGATTTTCTGCATGAAGTTCGTGTGGCCTCCGGTCATCGCGGCTTTGCACGAACGTCAGAAGAAGATCGCGGATGGACTGGACGCTGCTTCCCGAGCAGCTCGCGACCTGGAGCTGGCCCAAGAGAAAGCGGGTCAACAACTGCGCGAAGCTAAGGCTCAAGCAGCTGAAATCATTGAGCAAGCCAAGAAACGCGGTACTCAGATTGTCGACGAAGCCCGTGAAACGGCACGCGTTGAAGCTGACCGTGTGAAGGCCCAGGCTCAGGCCGAGATCGAGCAGGAACTGAACGGTGTCAAAGACGCCTTGCGCGCCCAGTTGGGCAGCCTGGCAGTCAATGGCGCAGAGAAGATTCTGGGTGCCACAATCGATCAAAACGCGCACGCGGAGCTGGTTAACAAACTGGCTGCTGAAATTTAAGCGAGGGCGATCATGGCAGAACTGACCACGTTGGCCCGACCTTACGCGAAGGCGGCCTTCGAGCACGCGCAGGCCCACCAGCAGCTGGCCAATTGGTCAGCCATGCTCGGCCTGGCTGCTGCGGTGTCGCAAGACGACACCATGCAGCGCATGCTCAAGGCCCCGCGACTGACGAGCGCACAAAAGGCCACCACTTTTATTGAAGTGTGTGGCGAAAAGTTCGATGCCAAGGCACAGAATTTCATTCACGTCGTTGCTGAAAACGACCGCCTCCCGCTTCTGCCGGAGATCGCCGAACTGTTCGACCTGTACAAGGCCGAGCAGGAAAAATCGGTCGATGTGGATGTCACCAGTGCTTTCGCATTGAACCAAGAACAGCAAGACAAACTCGCCAAGGTTCTCAGTGCACGGCTCGGCCGGGAAGTGCGCCTGCATGCTGCGGAGGATGCCTCTCTCATAGGGGGTGTCGTAATCCGCGCCGGCGACCTGGTTATCGATGGCTCAGTTCGTGGCAAGATCGCGAAACTAGCCGAAGCATTGAAATCTTGAGTTTGAAGGGGCAGCAGAGCAATGCAGCAACTCAATCCTTCCGAAATAAGTGAAATCATCAAGGGTCGCATCGACAAGCTCGATGTAACCTCCCAAGCCCGTAACGAAGGCACAGTCGTCAGCGTGTCTGACGGTATCGTGCGGATTCACGGTCTGGCCGACGTAATGTACGGCGAGATGATCGAGTTTCCGGGCGGCGTCTACGGTATGGCGCTGAACCTTGAGCAAGACTCCGTGGGTGCCGTTGTACTGGGCGCTTACACGACTCTGGCTGAAGGCATGAGCGCCAAGTGCACTGGCCGCATCCTCGAAGTTCCGGTTGGTAAGGAACTGCTGGGTCGCGTTGTCGATGCACTGGGTAACCCAGTTGACGGCAAAGGTCCGCTGAACAACACCGAGACCGATGCGGTCGAGAAAGTTGCTCCAGGCGTGATCTGGCGTAAGTCGGTAGACCAGCCTGTACAGACTGGCTACAAGGCTGTCGATGCCATGATTCCTGTCGGCCGTGGCCAGCGTGAGCTGATCATCGGTGACCGTCAGATCGGTAAAACCGCTCTGGCCATCGACGCAATCATCAACCAGAAGAACAGCGGCATCTTCTGCGTCTACGTAGCAATCGGTCAGAAGCAATCGACCATCGCCAACGTTGTTCGCAAGCTCGAAGAAAACGGCGCACTGGCTAACACCATCGTCGTGGCTGCAAGTGCTTCCGAATCCGCTGCGCTGCAATTCCTTGCACCGTACTCGGGTTGCACCATGGGCGAGTTCTTCCGCGACCGCGGTGAAGACGCGCTGATCGTTTATGACGATCTGTCCAAGCAAGCAGTGGCTTACCGCCAGATTTCCCTGCTGCTGCGCCGTCCACCAGGCCGTGAAGCTTACCCAGGCGACGTGTTCTATCTCCACTCCCGTCTGCTGGAGCGCGCATCGCGTGTTTCCGAAGAGTACGTAGAGAAGTTCACCAATGGCGCAGTGACCGGCAAAACCGGCTCGCTGACCGCACTGCCGATCATCGAAACCCAGGCTGGCGACGTTTCCGCGTTCGTTCCGACCAACGTGATTTCCATCACCGACGGTCAGATCTTCCTGGAATCGGCCATGTTCAACTCCGGCATCCGTCCGGCTGTGAACGCCGGTGTTTCGGTATCCCGTGTGGGTGGTGCCGCTCAGACCAAGATAATCAAGAAGCTTTCCGGTGGTATCCGTACCGCTCTGGCTCAGTACCGTGAACTGGCGGCATTCGCCCAGTTTGCTTCTGACCTGGACGAGGCGACCCGCAAGCAACTTGAGCATGGTCAGCGCGTTACCGAGCTGATGAAGCAGAAGCAATACGCACCAATGTCGATCGCTGACATGGCGCTGTCGCTGTATGCCGCTGAGCGTGGGTTCCTGACTGACGTCGAAATCGCCAAGATTGGCAGCTTTGAACAAGCGCTGATTGCTTACTTCAACCGCGATCACGCCGATTTGATGGCGAAGATCAACGTGAAGGGTGACTTCAATGACGAAATCGATTCTGGCATGAAAGCCGGCATCGAGAAGTTCAAGGCCACCCAAACCTGGTAAGCCGCAGCGGGGGCCGCAAGGCTCCCGCTTGCTAACCTGATAGGTGTTACATGGCAGGCGCAAAAGAGATTCGCAGCAAGATTGCGAGCATCAAAAGCACGCAAAAGATCACCAGCGCCATGGAAAAAGTGGCGGTCAGCAAAATGCGCAAGGCTCAAATGCGCATGGCTGCTAGCCGTCCTTACGCGGAGCGCATTCGTCAGGTGATTGGTCATCTGGCAAACGCCAACCCGGAGTACCGCCACCCGTTCATGATCGAGCGCCCTGTGAAGCGCGTCGGTTATGTCGTAGTGAGCAGTGACCGTGGTCTGTGTGGTGGATTGAATACCAACCTGTTCAAGACTCTGGTCAAGGACATGGCGGTGAACCGTGAAAACGGTGTAGAGATCGATCTGTGCGTGGTCGGCAGCAAAGGTGCGGCATTTTTCCGCAACTTCGGCGGTAACGTCGTCGCTGCGATCAGCCACCTGGGCGAAGAGCCGTCGATCAACGACTTGATCGGCAGCGTCAAGGTGATGCTGGATGCCTACCTGGATGGCCGTATTGATCGCCTGTCCGTGGTATCCAACAAGTTCATCAACACCATGACCCAGCAACCAACAGTGGAGCAATTGATTCCGCTGGTGGCAACCCCGGATCAAGGGCTCAAGCACCACTGGGACTATCTCTACGAACCCGATGCCAAAGAGCTGCTAGACGGCCTTATGGTTCGCTACGTGGAATCGCAGGTGTACCAGGCGGTGGTCGAGAACAACGCAGCTGAACAAGCAGCGCGGATGATCGCGATGAAGAACGCCACAGACAACGCCGGTGATTTGATCAGCGATTTGCAGCTGATCTACAACAAGGCGCGTCAGGCAGCGATCACCCAAGAGATCTCGGAAATCGTCGGCGGCGCTGCCGCGGTTTAACGGTTCAAATATCAGAGGAACCAGCTAATGAGTAGCGGACGTATCGTTCAAATCATCGGCGCCGTGATCGACGTGGAATTCCCACGCGATAGCGTACCGAGTATCTACAACGCGCTGGAAGTTCAAAGCGCGGCAGGAACCACCCTGGAAGTTCAGCAGCAGCTGGGCGACGGCGTGGTTCGTACCATTGCGATGGGCTCCACCGAGGGCTTGAAGCGTGGTCTGGAAGTAACAGACTCTGGCGCAGCCATCTCCGTACCGGTCGGTAAAGCGACTCTGGGCCGGATCATGGACGTGCTGGGCAACCCGATCGACGAAGCAGGCCCGATTGCCACCGAAGAGCGCTGGGGCATTCACCGTCCTGCACCGTCCTTCGCTGAGCAGGCTGGCGGCAACGACCTTCTGGAAACCGGCATCAAGGTTATCGACCTGGTTTGCCCGTTCGCCAAAGGCGGTAAAGTCGGTCTGTTCGGTGGTGCCGGTGTCGGCAAGACCGTAAACATGATGGAACTGATCCGTAACATCGCCATCGAGCACAGCGGTTATTCCGTGTTCGCCGGTGTGGGTGAGCGTACTCGTGAGGGTAACGACTTCTACCACGAGATGAAGGATTCCAACGTTCTGGACAAAGTGGCACTGGTTTACGGTCAGATGAACGAGCCGCCGGGTAACCGTCTGCGCGTAGCACTGACCGGCCTGACCATGGCCGAGAAGTTCCGTGACGAAGGTAACGACGTTCTGCTGTTCGTCGACAACATCTATCGTTACACCCTGGCCGGTACCGAAGTATCCGCACTGCTGGGCCGTATGCCTTCCGCAGTAGGTTACCAGCCGACCCTGGCTGAAGAGATGGGCACTCTGCAAGAGCGCATCACTTCCACCAAGAATGGTTCGATCACCTCGATCCAGGCCGTATACGTACCAGCGGACGACTTGACTGACCCGTCGCCTGCGACCACGTTTGCCCACTTGGACGCCACCGTCGTACTGTCCCGTGATATCGCTTCCCTGGGTATCTACCCTGCGGTAGACCCACTGGACTCGACTTCGCGTCAGCTGGACCCGAACGTCATTGGCCAAGAACACTACGACACCGCTCGCGGCGTTCAGTATGTGTTGCAGCGTTACAAAGAGCTGAAAGACATCATCGCGATTCTGGGTATGGACGAGCTGTCGGAGACCGACAAACAGTTGGTTAACCGTGCTCGTAAGATCCAGCGCTTCCTGTCCCAGCCTTTCTTCGTGGCAGAAGTCTTCACCGGTGCTTCGGGTAAATACGTTTCCCTGAAAGACACCATTGCTGGCTTCAAAGGCATCCTCAACGGTGACTACGACCACCTGCCAGAACAAGCGTTCTACATGGTCGGCGGCATCGAAGAAGCGATCGAGAAAGCCAAGAAACTGTAATCCCGGCGCCCGGAAACGGGCGCTAATTAGGTTGAGGCAAGCAAATGGCTATGACAGTCCATTGCGACATCGTCAGCGCGGAAGGGGAAATCTTCTCCGGTCTGGTCGAGATGGTGATTGCGCACGGCAACCTGGGTGATCTCGGTATCGCTCCAGGCCACGCGCCGCTGATCACTGATCTGAAGCCGGGCCCGATCCGCTTGATCAAGCAGGGTGGGGAAGCCGAGGTGTTTTACATCTCCGGTGGTTTCCTTGAGGTTCAGCCGAACATGGTCAAGGTGCTTGCCGATACTGTGCAACGTGCTGCCGACCTGGATGAAGCTTCTGCTCAGGCTGCCGTACTGGCTGCCGAGAAGGCTCTGAACGAGAAAGGCGCAGATTTCGACTACGGCTCTGCAACTGCTCGTCTGGCCGAGGCTGCAGCTCAGCTGCGCACCATTCGCAAGAAGTTCGGCGGCTAACCCCGCTGCATTCGATGCGCGATTGAGAAAAAGGGTAGCCTCGGCTACCCTTTTTCTTTTTTCAGATTTCCTCTTTCAAGTCAACCCGCCTTCGGCCTGGTTGCCGCTCAGTTGGTAGTCCTATCATGTCTCTCGATATCGTTATTCTCGCTGCTGGCCAAGGTACCCGGATGCGTTCCTCCTTGCCCAAGGTTCTGCATCCCGTGGCTGGCAACTCCATGCTCGGTCATGTTATCCACAGCGCACGTCAGTTATCCCCAAGTGGAATACACGTCGTGATAGGACACGGCGCGGATGCTGTTCGTGAACAGCTGGCAGCCGATGACCTGAATTTCGTGATGCAGGACAAGCAACTGGGCACAGGCCACGCTGTTGCTCAGGCGCTGCCTGCACTTACGGCTGAGACCGTGTTGATTCTTTATGGCGATGTGCCGTTGATTGAAGTGGAGACGCTTGCGCGCCTGCTCAAACTCGTCAATCCGCAGCAACTGGGCCTGTTGACCGTTACTCTGGACGACCCCACCGGTTACGGCCGCATTGTTCGCGACGAGCAGAATCGTGTCTGCGCGATTGTCGAGCACAAGGATGCGAACGATGCACAGAAGGCAATCACCGAAGGTAACACTGGCATTCTCGCGGTGCCTGCCAAGCGTCTCGCTGACTGGCTGGGGCGGCTGTCGAACAACAACGCCCAAGGCGAGTATTACCTCACAGACGTAATCGCCATGGCCGTCAATGATGGGCTGATTGTTGCTACAGAGCAGCCTTACGACGCAATGGAAGTGCAGGGTGCCAATGATCGCAAACAGCTCTCCGAGCTGGAGCGCCATTATCAGCTGCGCGAAGCCCGCCGGTTGATGGCAGGTGGTGTGACCCTGCGTGACCCTGCGCGATTCGATGTGCGCGGCGAAGTCAGCGTCGGCCGCGATGTGCTGATCGACATCAACGTGATCCTTGAAGGCAAGGTAGTCATCGAGGACAACGTGGTCATCGGCCCTAACTGCGTCATCAAAGACAGCACCCTGCGTAAGGGGGTCATCGTCAAAGCCAACAGCCACATCGAAGGCGCAATTCTGGGCGAGGGCAGCGATGCCGGCCCATTTGCGCGCCTGCGCCCTGGCAGTGTGCTGGGCGTCAAAGCGCATGTGGGTAACTTTGTTGAACTCAAGAATGCGAACCTGGGCGAGGGTGCCAAGGTTGGCCACCTGACCTATCTGGGCGATGCCGAGGTCGGCGCACGTACCAACATAGGTGCCGGGACGATTACCTGCAATTACGATGGGGCCAACAAGCACAAGACCACGTTGGGTGCAGACGTGTTCATTGGTTCTAACAACTCACTGGTTGCGCCTGTGGATATCTTTGATGGTGCGACGACCGCAGCCGGTTCGACCATCACGCAGAACGTGCCCGCTGAACAACTCGGCGTGGCTCGCGCCCGCCAACGCAACATCGAAGGCTGGAAGCGTCCGGTAAAAATCAGGAAAGACTGAGTTATCCACAGCCCGGAAAAATGATGTTCTGTGGGAGCGGACTCGTCCGCGAAAGCCATCCCCCGTCCTGGAATCTATGTAAATAGTTTTCGCGGACGAGTCCGCTCCCACGAAATGCATTCCGGGTTGGTCCAACTGGCCTATGCATACTTCTGAGAGCGGAGCACTGGAGCGAGAGTTACAGGAATCTCGTTCCAAAAGCTCCATTGAAAATACCCTGCCAAACCCTCTGGCCTTGACCAAACCCAAAAAATAGGTTTTGATTGCCTTCGTTATCTTTCGAAACGAAACTTAAGGCTGTCATGTCGAAGCGCAATACACTACAACGTCGCCACAACATTCTTGCCCTGCTCAATGAGCTGGGTGAAGTTAGCGTCGACGATTTGGCCAAACGCTTTGAAACTTCTGAAGTTACGATTCGAAAGGATCTGGCAGCCCTCGAAACCAATGGTTTGCTGTTGCGCCGTTACGGGGGCGCAGTGCCGCTCCCTCACGAGCTGATCAGCGAAAGCAGCCAGCCGGTTTCCCGTTACAAACAGGCCATTGCCCGCGCTGCGGTTTCCCGAATTCGCGAGCACGCCAGAATTATTGTCGACAGTGGCAGCACCACGGCTGCGTTGATCCCTGAACTGGGCCAGCAACCTGGTCTGGTGGTCATGACCAACTCACTGCATGTGGCGCGAGCCCTTACTGAGCTGGAACACGAACCGGTCCTGTTGATGACTGGCGGAACATGGGATCCGCACTCGGAGTCTTTTCAGGGGCAGGTCGCTGAACAGGTACTGCGCTCCTACGATTTCGATCAGTTGTTCATCGGTGCCGACGGCATCGATCTGACTCGTGGCACCACCACGTTTAATGAGCTGCTGGGTTTAAGCCGGGTCATGGCGGAAGTCGCCCGGGAAGTCGTTGTCATGGTCGAGGCCGACAAGGTCGGTCGCAAGATCCCCAATCTGGAGCTGCCCTGGAGCAGTATCCACACCCTTATTACTGATGATCGCTTGCCCAGCGAGGCTCGCGATCAGATACAGGCCCGCGGCATCAATCTGATTTGTGCTGCTGTCAGCTAGGAGATAACCATGTGTGGAATCGTCGGCGCCGTTGCTGAACGTAATATCACGGCCATTTTGCTCGAAGGCCTCAAGCGTCTTGAGTACCGCGGTTACGACAGCGCAGGCGTGGCTGTTTTCACCAACGAAGGCACCCTTGAGCGCCGACGTCGCTCGGGCAAGGTCAGTGAGCTGGAACAGGCGCTGGCAGGCGAGCCGCTGACCGGCCGTCTGGGTATCGCCCACACGCGTTGGGCGACCCATGGTGCTCCGTGTGAACGTAACGCTCATCCACACTTCTCGGCCGATAAACTGGCAGTTGTCCACAACGGCATCATCGAGAACCACGAAGCACTGCGTGAACAGCTGAAAAGCCTGGGTTACGTCTTCTCATCCGATACCGACACTGAAGTCATCGTTCACCTGCTGCACCACAAGCTCAAGGACACGCCAGATCTGGCGGTTGCCCTGAAGGCTGCCGTGAAAGAATTGCACGGTGCCTATGGTCTTGCCGTGATCAACGCTGCACAACCGGATCGCCTGCTGGCCGCCCGCAGTGGCAGCCCGCTGGTGATCGGCATGGGCTTGGGTGAAAACTTCCTGGCCTCCGATCAACTGGCGCTGCGTCAGGTGACCGACCGTTTCATGTACCTGGAAGAAGGCGATATCGCCGAGATCCGTCGCGACAGCGTGCAGATCTGGAACGTCGACGGTGTGTCGGTCGAGCGTGAAGTGGTGCAATACCATGAAGGCGCTGAAGCCGCTGACAAGGGCGAATACCGTCACTTCATGCTCAAGGAAATCCACGAGCAACCCAAGGTCGTGCAGCGCACCCTCGAAGGTCGCCTGGGGCAACAGCAAGTGCTGGTCCACGCATTTGGTCCACAGGCTGCCGAACTGTTCGCCAAAGTACGCAACGTTCAGATCGTGGCGTGTGGCACCAGCTACCACGCAGGCATGGTCGCGCGTTACTGGCTTGAAGGCCTGGCCGGCATTCCTTGCCAGGTGGAAGTGGCCAGCGAGTTCCGCTACCGCAAGGTCGTGGTTCAGCCGGACACCTTGTTCGTTTCGATCTCGCAATCCGGCGAAACCGCCGACACACTGGCAGCGCTGCGCAACGCCAAGGAACTGGGCTTTCTGGCCAGCCTGGCGATCTGCAACGTCGGCATCAGCTCACTGGTACGTGAATCCGACCTGACTCTGCTGACCCAGGCTGGCCCGGAAATCGGCGTGGCATCGACCAAAGCCTTCACCACCCAACTGGTCGCCTTGCTACTGCTGACCCTGTCACTCGGCCAGGTCAAAGGTTCGTTGGAGGAGGGCGTTGAAGCACAACTGGTCGAAGAACTGCGCCGTCTGCCAACCCGACTCGGTGAAGCCCTGGCAATGGACGGCACCATCGAGAAAGTCGCCGAGCTGTTCGCCGAGAAGCACCACACCCTGTTCCTCGGTCGTGGCGCGCAATTCCCTGTAGCAATGGAAGGCGCACTCAAGCTCAAAGAAATCTCCTACATCCACGCCGAAGCCTATCCGGCTGGTGAACTCAAACACGGCCCGCTGGCGCTGGTCGATGCAGACATGCCGGTCGTTACTGTCGCGCCGAACAACGAGCTGCTGGAAAAACTCAAATCCAACCTGCAGGAAGTACGCGCCCGCGGCGGCGAACTGATCGTGTTCGCGGATGAGCTGGCTGGGCTCAAGAACGGCGAAGGCACTCACGTCATCGCCATGCCGCACATCATCGACGCCCTGGCACCGATTCTGTACACCATTCCGTTGCAGCTGCTTTCGTATTATGTGGCTGTGTTGAAAGGGACGGATGTTGACCAGCCGAGGAACCTGGCGAAGTCGGTGACGGTGGAGTGAGTTATCCACAGGGGGGAAGTGGTGATCTTAAATAAATAAGTCAGTCTCGGAATAAATAAGTCAGTCTCGCTTGGAGCCTATAGGGGCTCCAAGCGACGTGACATCCCTTGCCGCTCTCGTGCTTTGACACTCCCTGGTGCGCCACCTTGCTGCTGACCATCCAACCGCAGGAGTCCTTACGTTCCTTTCTGGAAAGGCATTTCTTTGTCGATTCACGCTCACCTGAGTCGATTGAGTTCAAGAAGATCTCTAGGTACTACATGCGAGGAGAATCGATTGGGTTAATCGCGGATATACTTGGAAGGCCTGATACCTACGAGTTCAACCGGCTGCTCCACGATCACACAAGTTACTCGCAAGTGGCAGTATTTCCTGATGCCAGCCAGAGCAGCTATACCCGAGAAGAGTATAAGGGATCTTCTACAAGATTTGAAACTGAAAGCCAGCTGGCCGGAATTTGCATCGACTGTGCGAAAGAGGATATTAACTCACTTGGCTTCCCATACTGGAGACGAGATCACAGATACGTAAAAGTCTGCGCTAAACACAATACAGTCCTGCTTAGAAAATGCCCTGTATGCGGTCATGACTTTAATCGTCACAGCTCAGGATATGGCCATGAGCTTTTATGGAAAGGATGTAAAGGACGCTATTTCCATGAATATGAATCTGAGAAAAACCATGACGAAGAAAAGCTTATATTTGCGAGAATATTCGCGGAGATTGGACGGTCGGAAGTCGCCGTTAACCTTGAATGTGTGCTAGCGCATCTTGCAGATGAGGCCAAAATATTTTGGAGCTCTGGGAAGATTTCTGAAAAATATCTTACCTATATCTCTTGGAGGTTAGATGTCTCTAGAAGAATCTCAGATACGGACAGAAATTATCGTCCTGATATTATGTACAGCGACGACATAATAGACACAATAGCAATTGTGCACGGTAGCTTCGCAGGTCTGATAGATAGCTTGCTTAGGAAAGGTGTATTAGTCCGAAGCGTTAATGATCTAATGCGTGTCGAGTATACGGATCGTTCAAGATATTAATCATCCTTCTTATCATCAAAGAACTCGCTAAAACCACTCCCCAAGTCATCTATTGTCGGTTTCCCTAAAGGCTTGCGCTTGGGCTGCTTGAGGGGGGCAGCCTTCACGTCAGCATCCAGCTTCAAGCTTTTGTGCGTTTCGCGTTCCTCTGCTGTAAGCGCACCTTTAAAAGCAGTTTGAGCGACACGGTTATCGCGCTCTTTCCTTACGAACTGCACTATATTCGACCGAGTGGGTGATCCGAATGGGCAAAGAAGGTCGTCTCGCTTGGTCTTCTGTTTGATTGCGATGCGTTCCAGCTCCTCAACGTCAGTTCTGTAAGTATAATACGCACTTGAGGTGTAAGCTTTATGGATATCTCCTAACTCAATCCACGTGCGATTAGCCAGGCGAGCTTGAATATATGCTTGTATAATAAGGTGGATGGCTGCACGTTTAATGCCATAACTACCACGATAGATTTCATGTGAAAAATCTAAGCGATCGGCATGAATACGACCACCACTCGCTGCGATGCATTCATCTATGAAATCGGCCCAGATTTTTGAATCTGGCGCGTCCGGCCACATGATTCTTGGATGTGCTACCAACCGCTGTGTGTCTTCCTGATTACGCTTAAGCAGCTTATGCCCTAGGCTAAAGTTTGATACGAATACCATAGGCAAGCCGAGACCGGACATGGTTAGCAGTATGTCGGTTGTTAGGGCTACACCTTTTCCTGGCGTTAAATGCTGCATTTCCTCAAGCACCGCCAGTGAGATACCACGCTTGTTTGCTTGCTGCTGTGCCCTAAGTTGGAGGCTTGCTGCGTTCTCACGGGTCGACGCCTCAATGCCGAGAAAGTCGGTGAGGAGTTGCTTACCAGATGACTTGCCCTTAGCGCTGGCGTACCAGTGTGACTCTGCTGTCAGAGGGGTCATGCAGTGATCTATCTGGAACTCAGTCGGGCCGGGCATTACACGAAGAAGCGCTTCGATGGTCGCCGACTTACCTACACCGGCTAAACCAGTCAGGCAGATCGGGAATGTTTCAGTTGGACTTGGGTAATACATTCCTTTGACAAACGCTTGTTCCGATGTTGAACGCAGCGCCGAGTGTGCCGCTGCTTTACCTACCAACTCTGCAATTAGTTCAAGGCTGAATTGATTGGGTAGGAAAATCTGCCGTAGCGTCATTTCTAAAAAGTGCGCGGCTAACATAGGAGTCAGCTGATCAATGTCGCCGACTGGTACAGGACGAATCGTTACCTTCCTTCGAATGTACTCAATGTCAATCAGACCGTCGAATCTTGTTCGCATTATGTCGATCATGATTTATCACCTATCAGTCTTCTCTGATCATCCAAGTCCCGCTGCGCTTCAGCACTTTTTGCAGGTCGTCCCAGCTTTCTCACACCGGCATGCCAGGATTTTCCTGTCTCTTTTTCAAATTCTTCATAGTGGTGCTGATCGATGGCTACCTTTTCGCTTCGGCGTTTTGCTTGAGCTTGGAGCCGCGACTGGTTAATGAACTGGAGATCTTCCAGGGAGACATCCCCACTTCCTGCTCTCGTGCTTGCGGTGTAGACGAAACTTAGCTCGTAGAGCCTGCCTTCAACCTCGACCCATATATGACGTACGCACATAGTCATGCTGTAAGCTGTAACTTGAATCGTCCTACCGGGCCCTACGCGATCAAATATTCCAGTAGCTGTTAACTCTTTTGAGTTATATTTTCGCCCAAAAAAATGTACTCCGCTTTGCTTGATTACCGCAGTCATGGGCGTCAAGAACTCTCTAACTGCTTGGTCGAAAGACATTTTGATGCCATGGTTTCGACCTACAGCATCGTGATACTTCCAGACGTTCAGCGGGGTTGGTGAAAAACCTTCCAGCCACATATCTCCATCCATCCGATCGCTAGCATCAGAATTCTCATTGTCCTTAATTGCTCGACGGATTTCTCTACGAGCCATCTCAACAAGATTGAGGCCGCTATGAACGTATACCGCCGCATCGTTTAGTTGCTTGTCCCTTGGATGTGAGGATTCAACGGTAGCTTTTGATTGACCAGAGTGCGTAGGTGTAACCTCCAAACGGCCCAGCCAATCCTGGGCTTCAAACACATTCATGTGCGCTGCGGGGCCTCTGTCGAAGATCATCTGGCTGGATAGTCCTTTACAGGGCCATTCTTCCGGCTTTATAGAAATACCAAAGAGCTCGCAGTATTTGACTTTATCCACTGCCAAACAGAATAACGCCATCCGGTACGCTTCCATGCTTTCTCTGCCTCTCGCGAAACCTACGGCTGCAATTGCTCCTGACAGTCCGCACGCAACTCGTACCACGCAAAATGAATCCAGCGGTGCTCCTTCGATGATTCCCGATATTTTTTCGCTTGGATAATAACCGTCAAATTCCAGCCGCTGGTTTAGGTTGCCGATCATCTCCGCAAAAGTTCCGACGTCGCCAGATTTTGCACGGGCAGCACTTGGTCCTTGCATTTCTTTTGCAAGTGGAGCTGGCTCTGTTTGTTTTTTGACCCAGTACCAGAACTGAGTAAAGCTTGGAAACGGCTCACCTGTGGGATGGTAGAACTCTTTTCCCGTTGAGCCTTCACGAACACGGCAACCAAATGTTTTTCTCAGTGAAGCTCCATAGATCTCGTCTCTGGTTTTGTCCACCCGTTTATGTTTTAGGAAGCCATCCAGAATCTTCACTTTCATGTCAGGTGTTACAGGGTGACCATGATTCTTACCGTAAGCTGAAGGACGACCCATCTTTTTATGGTTGTTCTCACTCCTGCTCGACTTTCCGCACCGGTCAAAGCGGGGCAACAACGCCCATTTCGTCTGCCCGAACACCAGATATGTGAAGAACAACAGTCTTGTCCGTGCAGGATGCTGCCTTGGCTTCGCAGCTCTGGCGTGAGCATTGATGATTGCCTCAGGGTCCTCCGAGGACAGTATTTCCGCCCTTTTGGGGATCAGTTCCGCAATACTCATGAGGCGCTGATCCACCATTTCTTCGTACGACAGTTTCGCGCTAAAACGCCGGCTTTCACGCCATTTGGTTTCGATCCCTGCCGCAGCCGTCAGCCAGGGCGGATGATCGTGGCTACCTTTCTCCACGATCTCACCGTCTACTAGTGCCGCTTCGAAGCGCACGCGGGTCATCGTAAGCAGCTTGGCGGAGGACCCTTTTTCGTCAAACTCAACCATGCGGACACGGTTGCAGTCCCCGTCGCTGATGAGAAAGTAGTAGTCATGTCCTTTGACAAGCTCACCGCAGCCCTCTGGCGCAGTGAGCCGAGATCCCGCCATCATAGGGCGGCTTCCGAGAAAAAACCGCGATAGTGGTCAATGACCTCGCACTGTGCCTGTCCAAGTGGCTGATCAATTTGTATATATTGAAACAGGTCTACAGGCAGCGCCCGATTCCAAATATCTTGATATATCCGTGCAATAAATTGATCTCGATGACCCCACTTATTGGCATACGCAATCGCAGCAGGCGCTAACGGGCGACCGGTATAAAAATCTTCTTTCAATTCAGCGCTAAAGTCGTCTAGCAAACGAGTTTCGAGGCTCAGAGGGCGATCATGTAAGCCAAACATTTGATCGAGGTTGGCTGCGACAATGGGATCTATATCTTCGAGAGAGAGATTAACTGTTCTAATGCCCGCACTCGAATAATATGTTTCTTCTAGGCGGAGCCGTAAATCAGCAAGTTCTCTGTCTTTCCTCCGCGCTTCCAAGGATTTCAATTTGGAGCGCCTTTTTTCCATGAAATCGTATTTGGACAGCTTGATGTTCCAGTTGAGAGCGTAGGGTACTGAATCAGGCCCGCTAAGGTAGAGGAGCAGGTCCCCAAGGTAGGGATAGGCGGACCATTGCCGTTCCCCATTGGATGACTCGACCACCACCTTGGCATGGTTTATCCCAATTTCCTGGGCTGCGGCGAGCGTGCCAACCAGTGGGCTGAGGTTCAAGCCGGTGGCGAGCGGGTGGCCGTGCAATGGATGCACATGTGGCAGCGGTTGAAGCATTTTCTGTTCATGGATTTCAAAGACAGCTGGATTGAACAACGCCAGTTGCGTGAAGACCCGTTCAGGAATGGAGAGCAGGTGAAGTGTGCGGCCTAGCTTGCGGCTGTTCAGACGGCAGATTCTTGAGGTCTTAGGGGCTTCACCCGGCACGGCAAAAATGGCGGGCACATAATCATCACCCCAACGGAAATTTCCCTGGCGTTCCTTGATTCGCTTCAGCGTTCTTTCGGAAATCATTGCTGTCCATACCCATCCACTTGGTCTTCCAGAGGTGGACATGCTGAGTACATGCATACGGTTGGCGCATGCATACGACCAGGTGCGGTTGCGACACCCGGATTTACGTTTCTAGGGACGAGAGGAGTCGGCAGGGCTTGACGCCCCGCGCATGCGGATAGACAATGGCCGTGTCAGGGCTCGAATCTTGACACGGGGGTCTGGGGTAAAACTCAGACCCTTGTCTATTCTGGCTCCCCAAAAAAGCTAACCAGAATCCTTCATATGTCCTACCTCATTATCTTTAGATTTGGACTATTCTAACTTATACCCAACATTTGCTTTAGATTCGTAGCAAAGTTTGGAAAATAAGCATACCCCGATATTTATGGTTTTTTAGATCGTTTTGCAGTTACGCCTAGTGCGATTGCCACGCATGGTAACGCCACGAATGCGATCTTGACAACCACTAAAGTTTTCCTTTGAGCGCACACAAGATTCCGGTCCTTCTCATAGATTCTTGAAGTTCCGAGATTTTCTCCCGATAGCGTGAAAAGATGGCTTCACCTGCGGCTTATTGGATAACATGAAAGTTATCCACATCGGCTGGGTATTGCTGAATATCTGACTTTCCTCTTATTCCCAAAAAAACTATCCACAATTGCCTTCGGGCTACAATGAGTTATCCACAGCGCCAAATTCCTCCCCACGTCTCAAGCTCTACAGAGAGGTGACCATGGATGCGTCCTGTTCGGGTGCTTGCCCCGCTTGGCTACCAGGAGAGACCTTTTTCAGTCTTTGCAGTCGCCTTCACTTAATGTCCGGGCACCAACGGCCAGCCTCGACTGCGGAGGAGCTATTCAACCTGCCGGAGCGGAGCATCAAGCATGACTTCCCGTGTGGCCTGGATGCCTTCGAGCGGAACACCGCTGGCCGCTGGGGAGCAGCTATCCCCATCATCGAGTACCACACAATTTTCCCTTACTTCTCTCCTTTTCAGTCAGCCAGTGCGGTCACGGAGGCGCTTGCTCAGATCAGAAGCTCATCACTCGGGCCATTGAAGTATCGGCTGGGCCTCGTTTGTGGAGGTTTCGGGGCGGATCACCCCCTGCGAGCGTGTAGGTCTTGCATGGATCGGGATATGGCTTCGAACGGCGTCTCGTATTGGCACCTGTGTCATCAATACCCTGGCGTGGTGGTTTGCCCTGAGCACGGCGAAGTGCTGTACGAGTGCATCCAAAACCGTCGTTGGTGTGGACGCTTCACTTGGACAATGCCTTGTACCGGCACTTTGCGCGATTCGGATTATGGTGTGATCACCTCACTGGAACAGAAGCGCCTTGTCCAAGTGGCCTCCGCGTGCCGTGACTTGGGGTCTATAGGCCTCGCCAAGCACCTTGATCCGGTAGTGGTCGCTCAGCTCTACCGGAAGTCGCTACCGGCAGAAAATGCGGCACAGAGCTTATTGGCGCATATCGGTGCGTTGCGAAGGTTTCGTCCGTATGGAGAGCTACCATCCACGGAGTCCGCTACGACCAGCTTCATCAGGCAAATGGTGCGATCGCCACGCCGGCACATTCATCCCCTCAAACACCTCATGATGATTACCTGGCTATTCGGCGAGGTTTCGTCCTTTGTTGAATGCCACGATGTTGCTTGCGCCCAGCAGAATGCGTTCTCGGCACAGCCGGCGTTATCTCCAATGCCTGAAGTGTCGGTATCACCGGCCAGCAGGAAGGGCCACCCTAGACCGAAGCGACTTAAGCCTGAAATCAGAGCAGGTTTGTTAAGCCGACTGGCTGCGGGAACGGCAAAGGATGAGATTTGCCGGCAGTTCCAAGTCACCATCTCCACGGTAAACAAGCTGCTCCGAGCAGAGCCAGACGTCCAAGCTTCCTGGGCAACTCGACGGATGACTCTCGATCAGGCTGATCATCGCTTACGATGGGCTGAGCTTCAGGCGCGGTTTCCATCGCATTCTCTCACTGAGCTTCGCCGCGAATGCCATGTAGTGGTCTAATGGTTCCGGACACTCATTTAGGCGAGAATATCGCCAGATAGAGGTGTCTGATGACCAAACAACGCCGTACCTTTTCCGTTGAATTCAAACGCGAGGCCGCAGGCCTCGTGCTCGATCAAGGCTATAGCCATATCGAAGCCTCCCGCTCGCTTGGGGTGGTCGAATCTGCGCTGCGTCGCTGGGTCAACCAGCTTCAACAAGAGCGCAACGGTGTCACTCCACAGAGCAAAGCCCTCACGCCCGAGCAGCAAAAAATCCAGGAGCTCGAAGCCCGGATCGCCCGTCTTGAGCGGGAGAAATCCATTTTAAAAAAGGCCACCGCGCTCTTGATGTCGGAAGAGCACGAGCGCATGCGCTGATTGATCAGCTCAGTGTCCATGAGCCAATCGAATTGCTGTGCGAAGTGTTCGAGGTACCTCGCTCGTGCTACTACAACCATTGCCTGCGGCGTCGGTCTCCAGACGCCGAGCGGGTTCGTTTACTTAGCCGAGTCAATGAGCTGTTCGGGCAAAGTCGAGGCGCTGCCGGCAGCCGCAGTATCGTGTCGATGATGCAGGCGGATGGCGAGCAAATCGGTCGGTTCAAGGTGCGTAGCTTGATGCGGGAGCTGGGATTAATCAGCAAGCAACCAGGCTCGCATGCTTATAAAAAAGCAACAGTGGAGCGGCCTGACATTCCGAACATTTTGAATCGGGAGTTCGATGTACCCGCGCCCAATCAGGTCTGGTGTGGCGACATCACCTACATCTGGGCGCAAGGAAAATGGCATTACCTGGCGGTGGTTATGGATCTTTACGCGCGTCGGGTGGTGGGCTGGGCGTTTTCGAACAAACCGGATACGGACTTGGTGATCAAGGCGCTGGACATGGCTTATGAGCAACGCGGCAAGCCTCAGGGCCTGCTGTTTCATTCCGACCAGGGCGTCCAATACGGGAGCCGACAGTTTCGCCAGCGGCTTTGGCGATACCGCATACGCCAGAGCATGAGCCGCCGGGGTAATTGCTACGACAACTCGCCGATGGAGCGTGTGTTCCGCAGCTTGAAAACTGAGTGGATACCGACCGTGGGCTACATGACGGTCCAAGAGGCTCAGCGGGATATCAGTCATTACCTGATGCATCGTTACAACTGGATTCGGCCACACCAGTTCAATGATGGAATGGCGCCCGCTCAGTACGAGAAAAACCTTAACGTCGTGTCCGGGATCAGTTGACCACTACAACTACTACCGAGCCGAGCATGCCGAAGATCGGCACCAGCAGAGACAGTGGCGCCACGGTGGAGACCGGATAGGTTTTGAGCAGCGAGTTCCAGATCCAGTAAGCGAACAGCGTGTTGGGATAGACCTGAAACAGGATCGACAACGCGGCAGTCGTATTCACCTGACTGACAAACGCGGTGTAGCCGGCGCTGCCGTTCACCGCGTAATCGAGGGCGAACAGCGGAATCGGTGCAAACGCGCTGGACCAGACCAGAAAGCCGAAGACATCCTTGGTGCTGGCCTTCTTGTTGATGATGTTGGCAACGCTCCAGGACGCCGCGCCCACCAGCACCAGCAACACGCCGGTGAGGCTCACCGAACCGTCACTGATCTTGATGATGCACAACAGCCCCGCGAGGGCGATCAACATGCCCAGCACCTGAAAGCGGGTCAGCGCTTCCTTGAACACCCAACCGCCGAGCAGGATGGTGAAGAACGCGCTGAACTGCAGCACCAAGGACGCGATGCCCGCCGACAGCCCTGCCTTGATACCCAGGTTGACCACGCCCCACAGACCAATGCCGAACACCAGGCCATAGCCGATGATTTAGCGCCACGGCACGTCGGGTTTACGGATGAAGAAAATCGCCGGTAATGCACAGAGACTGAAGCGTATACCCGCCAGGATGAGCGGATCGACGGTGGCCAGTCCCAGTTTGATCACCGAGAAATTCACACCCCAGATTGCCGTTATCAATACAGCCAACACTACGTGCAGTGGTTTCATGGATTATTTGCCTTGGTGAAGGAGGTCGTCCGCGACGCGGCAGCCCAGCGGGATGATGTTCTTGCCACCGGCTTCCCGCTGTTTCACACCATCCGTTAACTGACGATCGCGAGAAGTTTATTAAGGGTTGAACGTTATGTGGACGTCAGTTCCAGGTAGGTCCAGTACAGCAGGGCAACTGCGCTGATGGCGGCACCCAAACTACAAACGGCGACCCAGCCAAAGTGTGCGTATGTATAAGTCGCAGCGATGGCACCCAGACCACTGCCTACCGAGTAGAAACACATGTAGGCACCCACCAGTCGGCTTTGCGCATCGGGGCGTGCGGCAAAGATCAGACTCTGATTGGTGACATGGACGGCTTGCACGGCGAAATCCAGTAACACCACACCCACCACCATGGCGAGTAATGAGTGTTCAACGAACGCCGTCGGCAGCCAGGACAAGGTCAACAGTGCCAGCGCGATGCCCGTGGTGCGATTGCCGAGCCCTTGGTCGGCGAGCCGTCCGGCCCGTGCCGCTGCCAGCGCACCGGCCACACCGGCGAGTCCGAACAAACCAATCTGGGTGTGTGACAGCGACAACGGGGGGCGCTGAGCGGCAGTACCATCGACGTCCACAACACACTGAATGCGGCGAAGATCAGCAGGGCGAAGGTGCCCCGGACACGCAATGTGCGTTCGGTCAGGTACAACTGGAACACCGATCGCAGCAGTTGCCAGTAGCCGCCTTTCGCCGGTGGCGTGGTGGAGGCAGGCATGGCGCGCATCAGCACCAGTGCCATGCCGATCATCAGGGCGGCCGAGACAAAATAAACGCCGCGCCAGCCGGCCAGATCAGCCACTGCACCGGAGACGAAGCGGGCCAGCAGAATTCCCAGCACCACGCCACTGGTCACGGTGCCGACGGCTTCGCCACGTTGCTCGGGACTCGCCAGCGAAGCGGCGTAGGCAACCACCACCTGCACCACGACTGCCATCAGGCCAACGAGCACCATCGAGCCGAGCAACATGCCCCAATCCTGCGACAGACCCACTGCGCAAAGGGCCAGAGCTGACAGCAGCATTTGTGTAAGGATAAGTTTCTTGCGATTGAGCAAATCACCCAGCGGAACGATGAACAACAATCCGACGGCATAACCTGCTTGTGTCGCGGTCACTACGACACCAATCGTGCCCGGCGAAACCGACAGGCTGGCAGCCATCGATTCCAGCAAAGGCTGGGCGAAGTAGACGTTTGCGACCGCCATGGCGCAGGTAATTGCAAAAAGAAAAGTTTGATAGCGACTAAGCTTGGGGGTGTCCCGGGGTTGGGGAGCTTGCGTGTACCCACCGCTGGATTTTTCGGCTTCGATTTCCATCTTTACCGGGGCACGAGACTTGAACGGCATCGCTCCATCCTTGGAATATGTGGTTGCAAAAGAAAACCTTGTGTGAACTTTTAACAAACGAGGTTGTTAAATGCAACCACATGTGTAAAACATTTTCGTCTGACGTTAGAACTTTTTACATTTCCTGCTACCTTGCCTCCAGGAGCCCCATGGCCAAACAGCAATTATTGGCGCAGAGCGAATGCCCTGTCGCACGCACGCTTGAAGCAATCGGAGATCGCTGGGTTTTAATGATCATCCGCGACGCGTTCGACGACGTTCGCCGCTTCAGTGAATTTCAGAAACGTCTTGGTCTCGCCAAGAACATCCTCACGGTCAAGCTCAAAATGCTCGTGGAGTTGGGCGTATTCGACATTCAGCCGGCCTCCGACGGCAGTGCCTACAAAGAATATGTGCTGACTGATATGGGCCGCGCGGTGTTCCCCATCGTCGTCAGCATGCGCCAGTGGGGGGAGCGCTACTTGTTCAACGCAGGGGAGAGCTACTCGGTGCTGCTCGACAATGAATTGTCGGAGCCAGTAGAAACCATCGCCGTACGTTCCAAGGCGGGCAAGGTGCTGACTCCGGCCGATTGTCATCGTCGGGTCGTCAAGCGCTGGGGTTGACGCGAGTCGATAGCAACCGATCGCTGATCAAGTTGCTCTGTGATGATGTTGGCGGTTACAAAGCCAGCTTCGAACTGACGTTACCGAAACCGCAAGCCCTTCATAACGATTCCCTGACCACAAGCGGGCAATCTACCGGCTGGGCGCCCGAGACTTCGAGGCCATCGATCAAGTACCGGGCGGCATTGCGACCGATCTCGTAATACGGCAGTTGCACGGTGGTCAGCGCAGGGATGAACAGTTCGGAGATGCCGATCATATTGTCATAGCCCAGCACGGCGACATCACCGGGGATTTTCAGGCCACGGCCCAGCAGCAGTTGGTAGGCACAAAAGGCTATGCGGTCATTGCCGCAGATCAGAATATCGAACTGCGGACGGCCATCAATCATGTGCCGTTCGAGGATGGCTGCGGTTTCCCCATAGGCATCATCCTCAGAGAGGTCGTACTGCAAGAGTTCGCCTGTAGCCAGGCCGAATGCATGGCAGGCCCGCTGCATACCCGCTTGGCGAATTTTCCAGGCCAGGCTCTTTTTTGGCAGATTGATAAACAACGGACGTCGGTAGCCCTGGCTGAACGCATGTTGCAAGGCGCGGTACTGCCCTGTTTCGTCGTCCGGCACATAACTGACGAGGCTGCTGTCATCGGCTACGCAGTTGGCGAGCACCAGCGGTTTGCTTTTCAAGCGCTGGGGAATAGCCACTTCGCGCAACCCCATGGCGCTGAAGATCAACCCGTCAGGTCGGTGGGACAGCATCAGGTCCACGTTCTGGTCGGTGGGCGGGTTGCTTAGCAGGTTGAGGATAAATACGTTCCAGCCTGCCTGCTGTGCGGTCTGCTCGATGGACAGCAGCAGCTCTACCGCAAACGGCGTTGTCGCGGTGTCCAGCGCAAACACTCCGATGGTTCGTGTCTGCAAGTTGTCGCCGCGAATCCTGCGCGCTGACAGGCTGGGTACGAATTGAAGCTCGTCAATCGCGCTACGGACTCGCTGATACGTCTCGGGGCTCAGTTTTTCCGGATTATTGAGCGCCCGGGATACCGTCATCAGGGACACACCGGCCAATCGTGCAACGTCTTTAACTGAGGTCATGCAAGGCGGGGCCTGTCAGGTTGACTGATAATTATCATGCTACAGAGGCCTGATTTTTTTCGCGACTTCAATGATTTACCTGTAAGCATCCCGAAGAGAGTTCCCAGGCGTTGGCAATGCACACCCGGCCTCCGGTTCCGTTGGCAATAAGCTTGACCCCCAGGCTGTCGGTCTGTGGATAAAGGCGACTACTGAAGCTGAAGCTGCCGTTTTGGTCAAACACCTCAATGGACGAGCGATCCAGGAAGACTCGCAGCTCAAGCCGGTCCTGTTGTGGGTTTATTGCTACGCTGCGTTGACCGCTGACGTGGGTGCCCGATTGATCGCGGTCCAGTATCAAACGTTTTAGCGACGCATCGTAGTAAAGCAGAGTTTGCTCCTTGCCATCTGAACTGCAACGCAACGCCACTCCCAGGTGACCTTCGGTGCAGTCGAGCAGGTCCAGGTGCACGTGGATTTCGAGCAGATCGCCGTGTACGTCAGTCAGCCACTGAGTGCCCGCTTCGCTCCACCAGGGAGTGCCTGGCAATGACGCATTGCGCAGCGCTGTCAGTTCGCGTGCGGGGTGCCCGCAAAGGCGATCGTCGCGCAATTCGAGTTCGCGTGGCAGGCCGAGCATTCCGCGCCAGTGATGGGTTGCTGTGGGGGTCGGGCTTTCCCACATATCGAGCCACGCCCACACCAGACGTCTGCCATCGGCAGCCACGAGGGTCTGCGCAGCATAAAAGTCATGGCCGTTATCCAGTTCGATAAAAGGCCCGCCGTTGAACTGCCATTGGCTGTCGATTTGGCCCACTCGGTAGCCGGTATGAAACTTGTTCAGTCGCTCGTAGCCGTGGGCTGGCATGCCTTGGGGGGAGTAAAGCAGTACATCGCGTCCATCTAGGCGAAACAGGTCAGGGCATTCCCACATATAACCATCGCCTTCGTTGCCGCTGGATACATAGCTCACGAATTCCCACGCGTGCAGGTCCACAGACCGATACAACGGCAGCAACGGCCTGTCGCCCAGACGCGCACCGGCAATCAGGTACCAGTGGTCATCCTGCTGCCAGACCTTCGGATCACGGAAATGAATGATCGTGTCTTGCGGCGGGCTGTCGATGACGGCACCGTGTTTGACGAAGTTGATGCCGTCGAGACTGGTGGCCAGGCACTGCACCTGACGGATCAAAAGCTCGTCGCCTACCTCACCCAGCCAGGTGTGCCCGGTGTAGATCAGTGCCAGGGTGTCGCCACACACCACTGCGCTGCCGGAAAAACAACCGTCCCGGTCGAAGTCATCACCGGGTGCCAGGGCAATGGGCAGGTGCTGCCAATGGACCAGATCAGCACTCTTGGCGTGGCCCCAGTACATTGGTCCCCATTTCGCGTCGAAGGGGTGGTGCTGATAAAACACATGGTATTCGCCGCGAAAGTACACCACCCCGTTAGGGTCGTTCATCCAGCCCGCAGGCGGGGCCAGGTGATAACCGGGTCGATAGTCGTGGATCACCTGCGCCAGGCTATCCTTCAACGCATGGTGCGCGCGCTCCAGTGTGTTGGACATTGGATCGTTCATGGCATTCACAGAAAAACTCATAGGGAACCCGCTTGTACGAAGTGCGGCGTGGTGTCGTGTGTCAGGTGTTGGTCGGCGTCAGAGTGGCGTTTCAAGGCCAGGCCATCGGCGTCGAACACGTGCAGATTTTCGGTATCGAACTGCAGCGCGACCCGGTCGTCCACCTGCCATCCGGCTTTTGCCTCGCAACGGCAGATCAAGGGTTCGTTCTCGTCTGTAGCCAGATGCACATAGACCTCGCTACCCAGGTATTCGACACTGGTCACGGTGACGCCAGTGCCACTGTTCGCTGCACTTAGAGATATGTGTTCTGGACGGACACCCAGGGTCAATTGCGCGTCGTCGGCCAGGTTCGAGCTGTCGAAGGGCAGGGATGTCATGCCCAGTGCCGGGATATCGATCAGGCTGTTGCGGCTTGGTGCGTGCAAGCGGACTGGCAGAAAATTCATTCTTGGCGAGCCCAGAAAACCGGCGACGAAGAGGCTGGCAGGGCGCTCGTAGAGTTCGCGTGGTGAGCCGACCTGTTCGACCTGACCGCCGTTGAGCACGACAATCTTGTCAGCCAGGGTCATGGCCTCTACCTGATCGTGAGTGACGTAGATCATGGTCGAGCCCAGCCGTTTGTGGAGCCGGGCGATTTCGTTGCGCATCTGCACCCGCAACGAGGCATCGAGGTTGGAGAGTGGTTCATCGAACAACAAAATGTCCGGTTCCCGCGCCATGGCCCTGCCCATTGCAACACGCTGGCGCTGCCCACCGGACAGCTCCCTGGGCTTGCGTTGCAGCAGTTTTTCCAGTTGCAGGATCTGTGCGGTTTTCAGCACGCGTTCGCGCAGGCTGCCTTTTTCAGTCTTGGCCAGCTTGAGACCGAAACCGATGTTGTCGTAGACGCTCATGTGCGGGTACAGAGCGTAAGACTGAAAGACCATGCCGACGCCACGCTCGCGCGGTTCCAGGTCATTGACCCGGCGTTCGTCGATCAGCAGGTCGCCACCACAGATCGAATCCAGCCCGGCGATCAAGCGCAGCAGCGTCGACTTTCCGCAGCCCGAAGGGCCAACGAACACAACGAACTCACCCGCAGCGATTTCCAGGCTAACATCGCGCAGAATGCGCGTGCCGCCCAATTGCTTGTTGATGTTGGCTAGCTTCAATTTCATCACGATGCTGTTCCTTGTCAGTTGTGTGCATCAACCTTTCAACGCGCCGGCAGTGAGGCCGGAAACGATGCGGCGCTGGAAGATCAGCACCAGAATCACCAGTGGGACGGTCACCAGCACCGACGCCGCCATCAAGAGGCCCCAGGGCAATTCGTGGGAGCTGCCACCCGAAATCAGGGCGATGGCGACCGGGACCGTTCGTTGCGCGTCTGTCAGGGTGAAGGTCAGGGCAAACAGGAACTCGTTCCACGCGGCAATAAAAGCCAGCAGGCCGGTCGTGACCAATGCGGGCCACAGCAGCGGCAACAACACGCGGGTCAGCGTGACCCAGGGCGATGCGCCATCCATGATTGCCGCTTCTTCCAGCTCATGCGGCAGTTGCCCCATGAACGTGGTCAGCACCCAGACGGTGAAGGGCAGGGTAAAAATCGTGTAGCTCAGGATCAGTGCCCATGAGGTGTTATAGAGACCCAGCGCACGGATGACTTCAAACAGCCCCGAGAGCACCGCGACCTGAGGAAACATCGAGACGCCGAGCACCATCATCAGCACCGTGCCGCGGCCTCGGAACTTGACCCTGCCCAGGGCGTAGGACGCCGTCAGGCCCAGGAACAGCGCCAGCGCTACCACACTCAGCGCAACCACCAGCGAGTTGGCGATGGCCTGCAGGAATGACGCCTGACTGAGGACCGCTGCGTAATTGGAGAAGTCGGCTTCGGTGATCCAGTAGCTCACTTCAAACAAGGCACTGGACGGCTTCAGCGATGTCACGATGGCGTAGTAGAAAGGGAATATGGCGTAGAGCAGCAAGATCCCGATCAGGCACCAGAAACCCACACGTAGCAGGGCTTTCTTCAGTTGGCGCAGGTTCATGAACGCACCTCCAGTTGGCGACGGCCGAGGTACAGATAAAGCATGGCAATCACTGCCACGACCAGAAACAGCAGGGTGGAGGCGGCGCTGCCGTAGCCGACGTCCTGGAACTCCACCAGGTGTTGGCGGGCATAGACCGACATGCTCATGGTGCTCGAAGAGTTGGAGGTCAGGACGTAGATGACGTCGAAGACCCGCAACGAATCGAGGATGCGAAAGATCGCGGCGACCAACAAGGCGGGCATCAGCAACGGCAAGGTGACTCGCCAGAACACCCGCACCGGATGAATGCCGTCGACCCTGGCGGCTTCGTAGCAATCGCTTGGCAGCATCTGCAGTGCCGCGAGCATAAGCAGGGTGACAAAGGGCACGGTCTTCCAGACGTCGACGATGATCACTGCCCACATCGACAGGTCCGCATCTGCCGTCCAGGCCAGCGGCGCGTCGATCAGGCACAGGCTCAGCATCATATGGTTGATGATGCCGAACTGGTCATTGAGCATCCATGACCAGATCTTCGCCGAGACGATAGTCGGAATCGCCCAAGGGATCAGAATCAACGCACGGACCAGCGCGCGGCCAGTGAATTTGACGTTCAACAGCAACGCCACCAACAGGCCCAGGACCATTTCCAGCCCTACCGACACCAAGGTGAAATGCAAGGTGTTGCGCACTGCGTTCCACCATTGCGGATCGACCAGAACGCCTGACCAGAGGGTGCCGTCGTAGAGCAGATAATTGCTCAGGCCAATGAATGAGCCGCCTTCAGTGTCCGACAGGTCGGCGTCGGTAAGGCTGAACCAGAATGTGCGAAGTAACGGCCAGGCCGCCACCAGCGTCAGGCACACCAGCATCGGCGTCAGAAACAGCCAGGCGGCACGTAACCTGCGACGCTGTACGGGCGTTTCCCGGGTAATCAGGACGTCGTCACCGGGAAAGTCGATAGAAGAGGACGGCATGTTGATCTCCTTACGTGTGGCTTACCAGTTCCGACGTTTGATGCGCGTCAGGTCGCGTTCCAGGTCGAGCAGTGCCTGATCGACCGGCAAATCGCCCGCCAGCACGCTGTGCACCCGATCAAAGAACGCGTTGGAGACGCGCGGATAGCCGCTGGCGGTGATGGCGGCAGGGCGCATAACTCCATTGCTGAGGATGCCGTGCAACTGGGTGTAGTAAGGCATCGCCGCGAGCAACTCGGGGTCGGTATAAAGTGACTCGATAACCGGGTTGTAAGCGCCTGCCAAGGCACGCTGTTTTTGCTGCTGGGCGTTGGTCAGGTAGGCAACCAGTTCTGCCGCCAGTTTGGGGTTGCGGCTGTAGCGCGAAACCGCCAGGCCCCAGCCTCCGAGCGTTGAAGCGTGGGTGCCGTTCGCGCCGCCACGGGGCAGGGGCGCGACGCCGACCTTGTCTTTTATCGCGCTGTCCTTGCTTTGCACCAAGGCCCAGACGTAAGGCCAGTTGCGCATGAACAGCGCATTTCCCGACTGGAATACGCCACGGCCTTCTTCCTCGGTGTAGTTAAGTACGCCGGGCGGGGAGATCTCGCCGATCCAGCTTTTTGCCAGGGTCAGCGCGACTCGTGAGGCCTGGCTGTTGACCACGATGTCTCCGCGCGGGTTGACCAGTCCGCCGTCCGGCTGGCTGCTGATCCATTCCAGGGCGTTGCACGTCAGGCCTTCATAGGCGCGCCCCTGGAACACGTAGCCCCACATAGTGGCATTCCCCGCATCGCGTTCGGCTTTTTGCACTTTTTTGGCGGTAGCGGTCATGTCCTCCCAGGTCTGGGGGACCGGCTGCTGGTACTTGTCGAGCAGATCCTTGCGGTAATACAGCAGCCCCGAGTCGGTAAACCAGGGCATCGACACCAGCCGGCCGTCGACGGTGGCGTTGTCCACCTGTTCCTGGAAATAGCCTTGTGTCGCATTTGCCGGAAGCAGTTCGCGCAGATCCGTCAGGTGTTTGGCGAGCATCCCCGGCCACACCATGTCGATTTGAATGATGTCGATGTCGGTGGACTTGGCGCTGAGGATCTGCTGGTAGAACGACAGGCGTTCGGTTGCCGAGTTAGGCGTGGAAACCACTTGAACGTTGTTGCCGGTCTGTTTTGACCAGCTATCGACTGCCTCCTTGCACAGTTGCAATTCAGCGCCGACGGCCCCGCACGAGATCGTCAGATCGGCTGCGTTCGACAGCGCAGAAAACCCGGCAGACAGGGTGAGCAGCGCGGCGGGAAGAAGAGATTTCAGCTGTTTCATAGAGGCCTCTTTATTTTTGTTTTTATAAAAGTTAACGTTAACATCATCAATGTAACAGCGTATTTTCGATGTGGCACCCTTTTTTCTCCGATTTGCACAATTTTGTGTTGAAGAAAAAAGGCTCGGCCAACGTCACGAAAACAATAAAAACAAAACAGGAAGTCCACATGCAGAACGCATCAAGATGGCTACTCGCAGGGGTACTCGGCACCTCGGCAACCGTCTCTCAGGCCGCGACTCTGGAAGAGCGGATGGCCGCATTCGAAGCCCGTGCCAGCGCTGCGGAAAAACGTGCAGCCGCAGCCGAACAGCAAACTCAGGCACTTGCCAGGGAACTGCAGCAAATCAAACTCGCCAACCCCGCTTTGCAGCCTGCCGCCCCGGCTGTGGCGTCCAGTCCAGCACCCGCCCTGGATGATCGCGTGGCAAAACTCGAAGCTCGCCAGCAAAGTATGGACAAGCCAGGCAGTGCCGGGCACCTCACCGACGGGTTCAGCTTCAAGGGTTATGCTCGCTCTGGTCTATTGATCAACGACGGTTTGGGCGGCGGTCGCGGCGGCCCTTATACGACCCCGGCCGGTTCAGTCGGTGGAGCGGTCGGGCGGCTGGGTAACGAAGACGACACCTACATGCGCTTCGATCTGTCGAAAGAAATCTACGCGCAGAACGGCACGCGTTCCAAATTCACGGTCTCCATCGCCGATGGCGTTGAAAGCTATAACGACTGGACGGCCACCGAAAGCAGCCTGAACGTGCGTCAGGTATTTACCGAACTCGACCATATCGCCGCCTTCAAGGGGAATTCGGTGTTCGAGAACGCCACACTGTGGGCCGGCAAGCGATTCGACAGGGATAATTTCGATATCCACTGGCTGGACTCGGACGTGGTCTTCCTGGCCGGTACCGGTGGCGGTATCTACGATGTGCAGATGACCAAGGACTGGCGCTCGAACTATTCCTTGATTGGACGTAACTACGGAGATTTCAGTGAGGGCGGCGTCGATGCCGATGTGGAAAGCTACATCCTGACCTCCAACCAATTCTTCGACAATGGTCAGTGGCAATGGATGTTCAACGCCATTGGCGCAAAGAAAAACGACGTCGGTACGCGCACCAATCAAGCGGGTTTTGCCCCCGCAGATTCAGGCCTGCACACCATGTTGGCCAATCACCAGAAAGACTTTTTCGGCAGGGAAGGCTTCTTCAAGACGGCGTTGCTCTATGGGCAGGGCCTGGGGGCTCAGGTCAAGGACATTGGCGCGGATGGCGAACTGATCGACGACGCCCGCGCTGTGCGTCTGGCGATGTATGGCGAGACGCCTATTGCGCCGGGGTGGCGCATCGGTCCCAGCTTGCTGGCCGAGCAGAGCAAAGACCGCTACGTCAAAGGCGACGATTACCGCTGGCTCACGCTGAACATGCGCCTGGCCAACGAGATCAACAGTAACTTCGAGATGGCCTACGAGCTGAGTTGGCAAACCATGGATCTTGACCCCAAAGGCTACCTGCAACGCAATGCAGTCGACGGCAACTTCTGGAAATTCACGGTTGCGCCGACCTTCAAGCCGGACATGGGTGACCTGCTAACGCGTCCCGAATTGCGAGTGTTCGCAAGCCTGATGAACTGGTCTTCGGATCTGGACCGATACAGCACGAGCGGCAACTTCGGCAAAACCGACTTCAACTCCGGTGGTGTCTGGCAGTTCGGCATTCAGATGGAAACCTGGTTTTAGTGAGGTATTTCAGAAGTGCCAGTGAACAGTCAGGCTCAGTGCGATGCTGCGTGAGTGTCATGAGAAATTACCCGTCTACCTATCGAGTGGTTCCTTCAACCGCGCTTCATCATGAAAATAAAAAACAGCCCTCCCAACAATGCCGTCGCAATACCTATAGGCAGATCCTCTGGCGCGATAAGCGTGCGGGAGACGACATCCACCCAGATCATCAATAAAGCACCCAGAAGCGTGGCGACGGGCAACAGTCGTCGATGTTCCGAGCCCACCAGACGTCTGGCGATGTGCGGCACCATCAGGCCGACGAAACCTATGGAGCCGCACAGCGCAACCAGCACGCCGGTCATCAGTGAGGCGATCAGGAAAACCAGCAGGCGCACATTGCGTACTTGCAGACCAAGGCTTGTGGCGGTCTGATCGCCGCCCATCAATGCGTTCAGGGAACGACCCAGCCCTTGCAAAAGAACCCAGCCAGACAGAACCGTGATCAGTGGCACAACGAGCAGCTCCCAGCGCGCCAGCCCCAGCCCGCCGAGCATCCAGAACAGCACTGAGGAGCTGGCGCGGTGATCGCCCAGAAACAACGACAGGTTAGCGATCGCCATCATTACAAAGGACACGGCCACGCCGCCGAGCAGCAGGCGTTGGCTGTCCAGGCGGCCTTTGTGGCTGGCCAGCCACAGCACCAGGCACAGGCTGACCAGCGAGCCGACAAACGCAGCCAGTGGCAATGTCAGCGTGCCAAGCACTTCTCCTACATGCATGACCACGATAACCGCGCCGAGTGTCGCGCCCGAGGTCGCGCCCAGCAGGTGAGGGTCGGCCAGCGGGTTGCGCGTCGCTGCTTGCAGGACGCTGCCGATCAGAGCCAGTCCCGCTCCTGCCAGTACGCCCAGTAATACACGGGGCGTGCGTATCAGCCAGACGATGGTTTCCTGTCCCGCGGTCCAGAGGGGTGGGTTTTCGCTCGCGCCGAACAGCTTGAACATCAGGATATCCATCACCCGGTTCAACGGCACAGGGGCCGCGCCGAAGGTGATGCACACCAGGCATGAGAGCAGCAGCACGAGCGTCAGAGTGATCAGCAAACCCGTGTACCGGCGAGGACGCTCGGTCAGCGACTGCGCCAGGGTCATCGCGTCACGTCATGAAATGCCGCTGCAAGCGTCTCGATGGCCGCGACGTTGTCGATGCCTGGCGTCACCGCCACGTAGGGCAGCACGACATAGCGCCGGTTGCGGATCGCGTCGATGGATTGCAGCGCCGGGTTGCTTTCAAGGAAGTGCTGTTTCTGCGCGGCGCTGACTTCGCCGTAGTCGACGATCACGATAACCTCGGGGTTGCTTTGCACAACCGACTCCCAGTTGACGTGAGTCCAGCTGGCCGCGACGTCGCCCATGACATTCTGCCCGCCTGCGGCGCTGATCAGTGCCTGGGGTATTGCCAGCCGCCCGGCGGTCATGGGCCGGTCTTCACCGCTGTCATACAGGAAAACCCTGGGCGACGATTTGCCTGCCACGCTTGCCTGAACCTCGCTCACGCTGCGGCGCATTTGCGCAACCAGCGCCTCTGCGCGGGCCTGCACGTCGAATATCCGGCCCAGGTTCAGCAAGTCGTTGTAGACATCCGCAAGTGTGGCTTCAGCGCGCGGCATTATCTGCGCGCAGGACTCGGTCAGTTCATAGGCCTGAATACCCAATGGGGCCAGGCTCTGCGGCGTGACGTCGCCACCCACCCGCATGCCATAGTTCCAGCCGGCAAAATAGAAGTCGGCGTTGGCATTGAGCAGTGTTTCCAGAGAGGGGTATTTGCTGGCCAGCTCGGGCAGGTTGCCAAGGTCGCGCAGCAGGGCCTGATCAGGTTTGTTCCAGCCGGTGATGCCGCTGTAGCCGACCATGTGTGATTGCAAGCCCAAGGCAACCATCATTTTGGTGAGGTTTACATCGTTGCTGACTGCACGCTGCGGCGCAGCCGTGAAGGTCACCGAGCGGTCGCAGCTTTGCACGGTGACGGGGTAGGCGCTGGGTTGCGCTTGCACCATCGGGCTGCACAACAAGGTAATCAAAGCCAGGCGGGTGAGCAGGGTGTTCATTTCAGGGTATCCAGGTAATGCGCGGGTAATCACGCAGAGGGTGGCTGTCGACCAGCGCCTTGGCGCCGAATACGTGGAGCAGCATTTCCGGGGTCAGCACCTCCTGGGGCGTGCCTTGCGCAATGAGCCTGCCGTGATGAATGACACACAGGCGATCACAGAATGCCGCCGCCAGGTTCAGGTCATGGATACTGGCCAGCGTCGCCACGCCGAGCTGCTTGACCAGCCCCAGCAGTTCCAGTTGATGGCGCGGGTCCAGGTGATTGGTCGGCTCGTCCAGCACCATCAACCGAGGTTCTTGCACCAGTGCCCGCGCCAGCAGGCAACGCTGTTTCTCGCCGCCGGACAATGTGTCGAACCGATGCTGTTCATAGCCCGCCAGCCCTACGGCGTTCAAAGCGCTCTGCACAATCGCGCGGTCGTGGGCGCTGTCCGCAGCGAAGAAGCCCTGATGAGGCGCGCGGCCCATGCTCGTCACGTCCAGTAGCGTCAGGCCGAATGCATCGGGGAATTCCTGAGCGACCACTGCAACGTGCCGGGCGCACCAGCGCGGGCTGCGGGACCAGATATCGTGAGCGCTGATCGCAACCTTGCCACTGTGCGGACGACTGTAGCGGAATGCGCAGCGCAGCAGGCTGGTCTTGCCGCTACCATTGGGACCGATCAGGCCGACAAACTCGCCGGCAGCGATCTGCAGGTCGATATCTTTCAGGGCGAAGTGTTCGTGCGCGCAGACCGACGCCTGTTCCGGCGCCCACGCGATACGCTCTAGCGCAAGCATCAGAAACTCAGGCCCGCAGTCACGTACAGCGAGCGGGGTTCACCCAGAATCCATTGCTCGCCTTCGTTGTACTGACTCGCTGCGTATTGCCGATCAAACAGATTGCGCGCCTGCAAGCCGAGCGTGGTATTGCGCAGTGCTTTCCATGACAGGCTGGCGTCCGCCACGGTGTAGGCGGGCAGTTCGCGGGTGTTGGCGATATCGGCGTATCGGCTGTCGACGTAGCGCAGCCCGGCGCCGATCTGTACAGCGCTGCCGAGCTGTTTGTCGAGCCACAGGTTGGCCGTGCGCATTGGCACATCGACGGGTGTATTGCCGTCACGCGAGACGGCCACGCCCGATACGCTCTGATCAAATTGGTCATAGCGCGCACGAACGAAGGCCGCGTTGGCGGTCAGGGCCCAGTCCTGCGGCAGTTGCAGCTTCATGCTGGCCTCAAGCCCGTCGGAAGACTGCTGGCCTACCTGTTGGGTGAGGTCAGGATTGCCGGCATCGGTAGTGAGCAGCTTTTTCTTGACGATATGGTAAGCCGCCAGCGTCCACTCCAGGCGCTGGTCCCATAGGGCCTGTTTGAAACCCACCTCCGATTGCCTGGCGGTGGCGAGGTCGAATTGTTGCTGCGTGGGGTTGAGCGAGACAAGGCTGCCAACGCCATCGGTGCTGGTCGAGTATTGAGCGTAGACAGAACTTTCAGGCGTCAGCGCGTAAACCAGTCCGATTTTCCAGTTGTTGCCGATCAGGTCCTTTTCTGTGCGGCTGTCATCACGCAGGGCGTTGCGTTCGATATCCACGTAGTCACGGCGCACGCCTGTGATCACCGAGAGTTGGTCGCTCAGTTGCGTGCGGTTTTCCCCGAAGACCGACAGTTGTCGGGTCGTGCTTTTGAACAGCTCCGAATAGGGCGACGCACTCTGAAAATTGCCCGGTGCCGGATGTTCGATATCAATGGGGTCTCCCGCGGGATTCACATCGTTGTAGGGCGAATTGTTGGTCAGCTTGAAACGGATACGGTTGACGTCCATTCCCAGCACACTCTGGCTATCCAGCCCGCCCAGGCTGTGTTTGAAGGTGAACGTCTGCCGATCTCCCACCTGCTCCTGATTGTGCTTGATGCTGAAATAGCCGCTGCGCGACAGCTGCTGAGTAGCAGCGTCCCAGTTGTAGTTTTCGGCGTTCTGCCAGCGTCGGTGCGAGGTCAGGTAGTAAAGCTCGTTGGATGAGGTGAGCCGGTCGGAGATCTGCCAGTCGGTGGTCAGCCGCGTCCATTGGTCGTCGTAATGTTGCTTGTCGTTCTCGATGTTGTAGTTCTTGTCTCGCAAGCCTTCGTGATAACGGCCATTGATCATCGGCACGCCGAAGTAGTTCATCGGGCGCTGATTGCCGCCGTCATGGGCGAGGGTGAACGTCAGGTCTTCGCTGGCCTGCCAGCGCAGGGCACCACTGAAGAACGTGCTTTGCGAGTCGCCGTCATCGATCCAGCCGTTGCTGCGCAGCTGATTGAGGTTCAAACGGTAACTCAATTGATCGGTTAACGAGCCGCCGCTGTCCAGCGCGGTCTGCTGGCTATCGTACGAACCGTAGCCAAGGCGCAGGTGGTTTTCGATATCGCCTTCAAAAGGTTTCTTGGGAATGACATTGATCACTGCCCCGGTAGCGCCTTCGCCATAGAGCACGGAGGCCGGGCCGCGGAGCACTTCAATGCGGTCGATTGCCCAGGTATCGACCGGCATGGTGACGGTGCCCATGGCGCTGTACATGCGGCTGCCGTCATACAATTGCATCACCGAGCCCTGACCTGTGAAACCACGCGCGGACAACGCCGTGCCTCCGTCGCCGGGTGTACCGATCGCCGTGATACCGGGGCTGCGGGCCACGGCCTGCTGCACATTTTCGTCACCGCGACTGCGCACCTCGTCCCCATTCAGCGAGCTGGTGCTGGCCGGGGTCTGCAAGGCCGTCAATGACAGGCGAGAACCGGCATGGGTAACTGAATCTAGATGCTCTCCATCTTGCGACTGGGCCGTAGCCTTAATCGTGGATGGGGCAAGCTCGACCTGTTCGGAAGCGTTTGCGTAACCTGCGCTGCTGGCCAGCAGGCAGAGGGTTGTGACTACACGGCGGGACTGGAAAAGAGGGCTGATCATGGATTGAAGGGTCGCTTTGGATGACTGCGCTTGATGATTTGTTAGTGTTATAACATAACATTTTGGCAGCGATATACACGTCTGTTTTTCTCCAAGGATGTGAGAAGACCTACGCTTATCACTGGTTAATCAAGAAAAACGAGCATAGTCGCTCGAAGTCAGGATTTTCTTTGCTGAGTAAGAAAAACCTGGACGCGTAGACTGACAAAGGATTTTCCCATGCATCTGGCTGGATATGCCCGGCATCAGGAATCGCTAAAGCTCGCGGGCTTCCGTCTGCATCGACCGGCAAGGGTTCAGCCTGTCACGAGGATTGAGCAAACCGGCGAAACCCTGGCCGTGCCTCCAGGCGTTGCGCCCGATCCGGAGGATCTGCTGGGTCATTTACTGTCTCCAAAAACCGCCGCGAGCATTACGTATATTCAGTGCAGGAAGAGGTGTTTGATTACATCGAAAAAATCACGAACGCCATGCTCGCTGAGCAGCATGCGGCAAAGAAATATGCTGGGATTACTGATCAATAACGACTCAATAAATCGCCCAGCACCCTGGCGTCAGCAACTCGACGAGATTTTCATCGGGGTCGCGGAAGTAAATGCTTGATCCGCCCTGGGGCCATTCAGTCCGGCCTTCGATGGCCACTTTGGCCTGAGCAAGGCGATCAGACCATGGTTGCATCTGGTCGGCGTTGATAGCGAAGCACACATGAATTCGCCCTTGCGCATCATGAGGCGGTATTTCTCCGCCGCTCAGATACTGCGTCTGCAGTGAAGCTCCGCATTTGAACAGCAGCAAGGTACTTACACCGCCCACATTGAATGCCACCAATGTCGGGCTTTCAAACATGACCTCCAGTTCAAGGGTGTCGGAATAAAAGTCCCTGGCCTTGGCGAGGTTCTCTACATAGAGCGCCGTTTCGATAATTTTGTTGAGTCGTAGCATGTGGTGTCATCCCTTCCGTTTTGCGACAAGTCTTCCCTGATCAACGGCTTCTCGTTGATCAAGGGCGTGTGGCAAGTTTTACCGGGAGGCCGACGGGCTGACCAATGCTCGGTTCTTATGTGCGTTATAAGCCTGAACTATTATATTAAAGGACACCGAAGTGGGCCTGCGGGGCATTTCTATGCCCGCCTTGTCACCACCAGCTCCACCGCTGCAATGCGGTCCACGTCTTCGTAACCCTCTTCAAGCAACTCTTCGCCAAACACATCCGGGTCCAGTTCGCGATAGGTCCATGCCAGCGCCGCATGATCGATATCGTCGCGTACGGCCTCGAAGAACGGGTCGTGCTCGCCCACCATGGCCACGCCGGTATAGAGCACCAACGAGCCGCCCGGGGTAAGGCGATCCAGTGATTCACGCAGGATGCGCACTGACAGGTCCGCGCCCAATGCGTCACCACCGTGGCGGTAGGCGCGGCGTTTGGCGTCTTTCATATACGGCGGGTTGGCAACGATGAGGTCGAAGTTGCCCGTCAGACCCGAGAGGATGTCGCTGTGGCAGCATTGCATGTTTTCCAGTCCGGCCACCCTGGCGTTGATCTGAGCGAAATGCAGGGCCTTGGGGTTGATGTCGACGGCGTAGACCTGCGCCTGCGGGCGCGCAACTGCGATCAGCAGGGCACCAGCGCCGGTGCCACAGCCGATGTCGACAGCACGGCTGATCGAGTGTGAAGTGCCTTGCAGATGACGATTGATGGAGTGCGCAAAGCGATAGGTATCCGGACCGAAAAACACCGAGTCTTCATCGCCGGTAGGAAACGCGGAATGCACCAGCAACAAGTCATTCAGGCTTGAAAATCTCACCCGGCTCTTCAAGCCGTCTTCGCTGCGTTGAAGAATACCGGCTTCCAAAAGCCCTTGAGCCTCTGCAACCGGAAGCATGGATTCCGGTATCGTACGGCTCCAGCCGAAGACATCCCGCAGTGACGCGGCAATGCGGTTTTCCGAGCGTTGATTGACGTATTGATGAGTCAACGGCGTGGGCGTGATGAAACGATAGCCACTGGTTTTGAGGCGCTGGGCGAGCGCAATCAGCGCGGCGCTGTCGGGCAGTGATTGAGTCATGGGTGGGCTCCTGTCACTCGCTCGGCCATGCTGCTGACAAACAGGCGAGTGGCATGCAGCCCGGCGGCTGTCGCGTGCCTTGCCGGGGACATGCTTTCGATCAACGTGGACATCTTCTCGGACGCTGCTGCCGACTCGAGTTTCATGTGCAGCTCGCGCACATCCGGGTCAGCATCCGCCGATGCAGGCACGGCAAGAACCGGCGATGGCTGAGCACCGCCTTGCAGATTGCGGAAACGGGATCGAAATGCTTCCGGCAGCCGCTTGCCGACAGGCTGCTGAGCGCTGCCATCCGACAGCCAGTCGCCAGCGATCCAGTCGTGCACCAATTGCTTTTCGTAGCCATTGAACACGCCGAACATCGGTGCACCGACCCCTTCAAACAGTTTCCAGAAGCGGCTATTGAGAGGGTCTTCGTGACGCTTGATCCAGCCCCTGTTTTGCAGCACGGCAAGAAACTCCGGGATCTGGTCGGGCTCGGCAAGCCACTCGTTGACCGTCTTGCCGTCCAGACGGCAATAGTCAGAATGCATGTGCTGACCAAAGGTCCGCTTGCGCTCCAGCATGGCGATCACTTCCTGCTCCAGATCGAACGACTGGATGACCTGGGTAGAGCCCATGCCCAACTCGTTCAGCCTGTAGCCATTGGCGACACGGCGATAAAATTCGTCGCGTTCCTGGCCCACAGGCAACAGCTCAAGAACGCTCTGCGCAGCCTTGCGTGCGTGGCCGGTGCTGGCGTTATCGATCGTCACATGCAGCGTGAAGTAATAAGGGTCGATGCCCAGCTCATTCAGTTCGAACGATGTGATGAGCAAATGCAGCGGCAGCTGTTCATAGCCCAGGTTGTAACCAATCACCTCGGGAAGGTACTGCTCGCTCAGTTGCCCCAATGACAGCTGAATGGCGCCTTGCAGATAGGCGTCATCTGCCAGTGGGGCGCTGGTGTCGCAGTCCAGGTCGGCCAGCAACTTGCGATAAAGGGAGACATGATTCTGCGCCTGTTCGCCGTCGCCCAGTTCTTCCAGGTAAGTACGAATCAGACCGTGAAAACGGTAGTCTGCCCAATGCGGCAGCAAGCCATACAGCCATGCACCGTCAACCAGCTTGGTCGGCGCGACCTGCTGAATGAAATACATCGCGTGAGCCTTGGTCTTGAAGAATCGCCTGGGCTGCCCGGCGCGACGTTGTTCAAGGTAGAGCGCATAGTGATCCGCTACGGCACCTACGTTCTGCTCCATCCAGTGTTCCAGCGCTTCAGGCTGAGCCGGAAGGTCGCAGTTTTCCCGCTCGGCCTGGGCCAGGCAGTGATTCAGAAACATGACCGCATCGTGTTGATATTCTGGAGCACGTTCACTCATCCATGATTGATAGACGGTTTTTGAACAGGCTTCTTCAACGACGGTTTTGACGACGGCATTGCCAGTCATCACTTGAAGAGACGTCATGAAAATCGTACCTCGGCAGTTGAAAATCACGATTGACGCGGTCACGCGAGACTTTCTGTTTTCTATGCAGCGTAGATAAGTGAGTATCGTGATACGGGGAAATTCAGCGTATTTTGCCGAGGGCCGATAGGTGGCAGATGTGGTTATTCCATGAGCACGAATGCCTCGCGGAAAAAATGTATTCTCGTTCTGTGTGCACATCAGGAACAGGCGATCATGGACAACTCACATGGCGTACAGAACCTTGTCTGGCAAACCAGCCAAGTGTCCTCGACAGACCGTGAGCAGCATTTGAAGCAAACGCCGAAAACAGTCTGGCTGACCGGATTCAGCGGCTCCGGAAAGTCCACCATAGCGTTTGCACTGGAGCGAGCGTTGATGGACCTTGGCAGGCTTGCGTATACCCTGGATGGCGACAACATACGTCAGGGTTTGTGCCGGGATCTGGGGTTTGCTGCGGCAGATCGTTCGGAGAACATCAGGCGCATCGCTGAAGTCGCCCGGTTGATGAATGACGCAGGCCTGATCGTTATCTCGTCGTTCATTTCGCCCTATGAGGCCGACCGGGAAGCCGCTCGCTCGATCATTGGCCACGAACGCTTCATCGAAGTGTTTATCAGCACACCGCTTGAAACCTGCATTCAGCGTGACCCTAAAGGGCTTTATCGCCGGGCGTTGGCAGGCGAGTTGAAAGACTTTACCGGCATCAGCGCCCCTTACGAACCGCCTGCTGGCGCCGCCCTTTGTCTCGATACCAGTCAATTATCAATGGATGACTGTCTTGAGCGAGTCTTACGACTGCTCAGTCTGAATACATAAGCTGGCTGGCTCACCTGCTGGGTTCAGGATCATCGACATCGGCCTTTTGCTGCAAGCGGTCGGACAGGCTGAACACAGGTTTTGGGCGTGGGTCAAAACGTCTATATCGTCGATAACGATGACGTATTCAGCCCAAACAAGGATGATCGAAAATGAACAATTATTTTCGCATGAGCGCCATTGCCATCGTGCTTTCGCTAGGCTCTCAAGTGGCTACCGCTGCGCAGGACGCTGATGACTTTGTAAAAGATGCTTCTGCAGCAGGGATCGCAGAAGTTCTGGTTGGCAAGCTTGTACAGGATGAGAAGGGTGTGTCTGCCGACGTGAAGAAGTTTGCTCAGCAAATGGTCACAGACCACACGGCTGCTAACGATAAGCTGGCAGCGATTGCCAAAAGCAAGAACCTTGAACTGTCCGAGGACCCCATACTGATGGACAAAGCCGAGGCCGCCATTCTGGAAATGCACAAGAAGTCGTTTGATCAAGCGTATGCCAATAATCAGGTCATTGCGCATGAGCAGGCGACCAAACTGTACAAGGAAGAGGCCGAGAACGGTGATGACCCCGAGCTCAAGGCGTTTGCCAAAGCCACGTTGCCAACACTTGAGCAGCATCTTGAACATGCGAAAAAACTTTCTGCTGCGCATGGCGACGACGCTGCCAAAAAGTGATGTAACAGTAAAAACGTGATGGGATATTGCGCATGATGACATCTTCCTGGCGAGAGGTAATGTCATGCGGCTATTGAGACGTCACTGAATGATATGACTTTCGGCGCTACAAACATCTGAGCGTTCGTGAATGAACAAATCTTCTATGGTCATACGAGTCATGGTTATACCCTTTTCAGTAACCGAGTGACTTATCCACAGGCAAGGCTGGTGTCCAGCCTGCCCGGGGACTCGCCTTATAGAACGTGTGCCATTGATGACCGAATGTGATCAGCGTTCTGGCAGGTTGTTATCAAGCAAGGTTCCAACCCCAAAGACCTTCATAGCCATCACCACCTGAAGACCCCGACGTGCGAGCAGCGCCTGAGCCTCGAAAGCACGAAGCCCTTTTACAAACACCGCGTCGGTCAACGCAGTATCCAACTCGCCCTGAGACGGGAAAGGTTTGCGGGAGCGAAGTTTTTTCATGATTCCGTTCTCCTGAACAAGACAGGCTTAAACCCGTTTCAAACATTTTTGCCCTGTACAAAACCAGAACCCAGATCCGCACCGGTAATAGGGTTGGCAGTCGGATCGGACTGGGTCCGCTCCTTCATCATTTCCAGCACTTCTGCATCCTTGGCATCCAGTGTGACGGAAGCAGTGCCATCACCGCCATCGACAGCCGGTTGTGGCGATTCCACATACTCCCAGACACCGCCCTGGTTCCACGGACCGCGTACATTGGGTTCACCGGACATGTTGAAGTACTTGTTGGTGAATTCCGGCATGCCTGGCAGCTTGCCCTGCGGGAAGTTGGGCTGGATGGCGTGCAGGGCTTTTTCGAAAGACAACTGATGAGCGATTTCACGTGTCATCAGAAAGCCCAGTGCCTCTTTCACGCCCGGGTCATCTGTCACGTTCATCAAACGCTCGTAAACAATCTTCGCTCTGGATTCCGCAGCGATGTTGGAGCGGAAGTCAGCCGTTGGCTCGCCAATGGTATCGATGTAGGCCGCCGTAAAAGGCACACCGGCAGAGTTGGTCAACGGCGCACCGGCCCCGTACAGCAGGCTGGTGATATGGGAGTCGTTGCCATTGCCGTTGATGGAGCGGTAAAGCTCGCCTTCTTCTTCGATGCCTTCAGCCAATTGACCTTTGGCGCCTTTGTTGAGCATGACAATAATCGAGCCGACTATTTCCAGGTGGCTCAACTCTTCGGTGGCGATGTCCATCAGCAGGTCTTTACGGCCTGGATCCTCCTCGCTCAACCCTTGAGTGAAATAACGTCCGGCTGCTGCCAGCTCGCCTTGGGCACCGCCGAACTGTTCCAGCAGAAGATTGGCCAGTCCAGGGTTTGGTCTAGCTACCCGCACGGTATATTGAAGCCGCTTGTTATGAATAAACATGTCGTATCCTCAGGCGTGATCTTTGGGAAGCGTCAACCCACCTGGATGGGTTTTATTCAACGCACTCACTGGATATGAGAAAGCGGGGATGTAGACGTTGCGTATAACTTTAGTGAACGGGATGAACGGCCTGAAAATCCGGGTTCAATAGAATTTTCTTATTCGCTGAATGTTTGAAAAACAACACACTCTTAGTTCAGAGGCCCCGCAGGCAATGCTCAGAGCGTAAGCCGTCTGTGTTGGCGAAAAATTCAAAAAAGACGGGTTATAAACAAAGTCTATTAGTTGTCATAGCCTTGCGGCCATCCCTACCGGCATGAGTGAGGATGGCTATATGATATCGCTTACATTATGGCATTAATATTTTGAATTTTTCGAAAACCCTGCGATCTGTTTTGCGAGTCGACAAAGCAGGAGCACCACAATGGCTGATGAAAAACACTACCGTATCGATTACCTGCTGCATGGCAGTTACAAGACGTTCTATATAAGAGCGGTTGTCATGGACAATAAAGAAGCCTGGCACTGGGCGTCGGTGGATGCAGGATTCGGTGCGATCCCCAAGTACCGTTCCGACCCGGTACCAAAGCTGAGCAAGCCTCAAGCTGAAAAGCTCGGGTTGTCGAACGTGGAGTGGACGAGGGCTTGAAAGGTCCTCGTTCAAAACGCTATGAAGCTCACCGTCGTGCGTCACGATGCCGCACGACGGTGTACGCGCTGAAAAATCTGTGGTCGGCAGATCTGCCGGATGGACACCCGTTTCCCGCCATACGGAGCTGAATTCACCTCATTTGGATCAGCGTTCATCGCAAGCTCCGCACCTCACACTCCGCTTCCGCTCCCCGCCGCAAATCCCCGCAACCTCACGTTCTACGTGGCCCTGCCGATAGCCCGGTATCAGATTATGGCCTCATTGAACTTCCCCGATAGGGCACAGCTCTGAAGTGATGTCACTATGCCTCTATCTGAATGGATGATTCCCTTCGAGGTGGTACCACTGACCTTGCACCTGCCGTGATGCAAAGAAATAAAGGAGCTTTTTCAGCCGGATCGGGCACCCTAATTAAAATAGAGACCACTATGAACATCCTTTCGCCTGGTATTTACCTTACCAATCGCCTGCGCTTCCCTGCCAAGTTTGCCGTTTTAGCCATCATCATCGTCATCCCGCTGATCGTTCTTGGTCTTCGGGTTTTCAACAGTCTGAATGCGAGCATCGACACCGTTGCCCAGGAACGTATCGGTCGTGAATACCTGCATGTCATGACACCCGTTCTGCGACTCTCCATGCTGCAGCGTGCAGCAACCAACCGTTTGCTCGCCGGTGATGCCTCCGCTGCCCAGGATCTGGCCAGCAACCGCACTCAGCTTGAAACAGCATTTAATAACCTCGCTGACATGGATGCCCGTCAAGGACGTCTGCTGGAGACCGAGAGTCGCGTGCAGCGTCTTCGCGAAGGTGCGCGCTCCCTGATGGAAAGTCTCAAGCCTGGTCTTTCGCAAGATGAGGTGTTTGCACAGTGGAATGAGCAGCTGGCCCAGACACTCAACTTTATCTATTACGTCTCGGCTACCTCGGGCATGGTACTGGACGAAGATTATGCCTCGCTGTTTCTGATCGACCTGAGCACCATTCGCATGCCCAGAGAAATCAACGTGGCCGGTCAGATCCGGGGTATCACCGCCGGTTTGAGTACTGGTCAGGGGCTAAGCGTACCGATGCGCGGCTCGCTTGAAAGCCTGTTGAAGATCGAACTGCAATTTCGCGCGGAGCTGGAGCAAAGCATTCGACTGCTCAAGCGTCGTGCTCCAGAGCTTGCTGCCCGCATTGGCGACCCTATCGCTTCGGCCACCTCGACGATGGACGGCTTTCGCAATGACCTGCAAGCGTACGTCAAAGGTACGGAATTCTCGGTGCCGCAGGGGCAGGCGCTGAGCGCGCGCGGTAACGCTGTGGTCGCCGGGCTTTATAAGGCCCAGGACGAAATCCAGAGTGCGCTTCAAGGTGAACTGGATACGCGTTACGACGCGCTCTTGCTGCAACGCGAAGTCGTGATTGCCATGTGCGTAATCATGGGCTTGCTGTTGCTCTATGCGTTCTTCAGCATCTACCGTGCCCTGCGCCTGACCATTGATGGTCTGCTGGGCGTCACCCGTCGCCTGGCCGACGGTGATCTGAGCGCCCGTGTACAGGTGAGCAGCAAGGACGAAGTGGCTGACATCGCCAACGGTCTGAACCTGATGGCCGAAGCATTCGCCAGCTCCATTTCGCACATGGACCGCACGTCATACGAACTGTCTGACGTAGCTGCCCGACTGGGCACCTCCATCGGTCTGGCCAAGCAGTCGATGAACGCGCAACAGGCTGAAACCGAGCAAGTGGCGACGGCCATCAACGAGATGACCACAAGCGTGGCCGACGTAGCGCAGAACACCGAAGGTGCTGCGCTGGCTGCTGATGAAGCGAACACTGCCTCGCGTAACGGGCTGCGCATCATGCATCAGGCCCACTCGACCATTCAGGCTCTGGCTGAAGAAGTGGAAGTCAGCGCCCAGAAAGTCCATGCGCTGGCCCTGCACAGTCAGTCGATTGGTGGCGTTATTCAGGTCATCAGTACGATTGCCGATCAGACCAACTTGCTGGCCCTGAATGCTGCCATCGAAGCGGCCCGGGCTGGCGAGCAAGGCCGTGGGTTTGCTGTGGTGGCTGATGAAGTCCGCACACTGGCTTCGCGAACTCAGGCGTCGACCGAAGAAATCCGCAACATCATCCAGCAACTGCAAAGTGCCACCGATGTTGCCGTGCAGCAGATGCAGGCCGGCCAGCAAAAGGCTCAAGCGTGCATCAGTGCCGCCAGCGATGCTTCTGGCAGCCTGTCGAGCATCAGCCAGGGCGTCGAGCGTATCGTCGAGATGAACACTCAGATCGCCAGCGCCGCGGTGCAGCAGCATGCGGTTTCCGAAGACATCAACCGTAATGTCATGGAGATCCGCAACAGCTCCGGGACCTTGATGCTGGGTATCGACAACAATGCGGTCACTGCCGAAGAACTGGCGCGAGTTGCCACCGACATGCGCAATGTCGTGGCGCGTTTCAAGCTGACTGCCTGACCGGATCGGGGGCTTGCAGCCCCCCGATTCTCCTCTCGAATCGGCGTTCGAACGCTGATTGCCTTTTTTTGATCAAGTTTTGCTCTTCTGCAGCCGATAGCTCTGGCGCGCGGGTTTGCTGTCCATAAAAAAAAATCTTCAGCTCTTTCGTCGCGCACAAAAAGCATTTTCAGGAGATTTTATGAACAGCAGCTTTGCGAATATCAGCGTCAACATGAAGTTGGCATTGGGCTTTGGGACGGTTCTTTTTTTCACTGCCATTCTCGCCCTGGTCGGCTGGACCAGCCTCGATAAACTCATCAATCGCACCGACAGAATCGGCGACATCACTGAGTTGAGTGACAACTTGACCAATCTGCGGGTCGCGCGCCTGCAATATATGCTGACTGACGGCGATGAAACCGCCGCACAAAACATGCAGAGCAAGCTGGATGTCTTCAAGGCGCAGCAGCAATCACTGCTCATCAGCTTCAACAACCCGCTCAACCTCAAGCCTCTGCGCGAACTGGCCGATGTCACCCGTGACTATGAAGCCTCGTTGAACAGCATGCGCGCTGCGTTTCAGGCTGGCGCCAAAGTGCGTAACGAGATGACCGCCAATGCCATGGTTGCCATGCGGGCTGTCGACTCGTTGAACGATGCCGTCACGCAGATCGATCCGGCGGACCCGGCGCGTTTTGATCAGGCCCAACTGGCGACTGCGGCCAGGCAAGACCTGATTCTGGTTCGCTATGAAGTACGTGGTTATACCAGCAACCCCAATGACAAGACCGAGACAGCAGCTTTTCAGCAACTGGATACGGCGATCAGTCATCTGGACAGGCTCAAAACCACTTTTGGCGCTGCCAACCGCGAACAGATTGCCCAGTTTGAAAGCGCTCTTCGTAGCTACCGCAGCTCGGTCGAGGCTTTCAAGGCCACCACTCAGACTGCTGCGAGCGTGCGTAAGGACCTGACTTCCCAAGGGGCTGCCATCGTCAAACTGGGCGAAGAGCTGTATGGCATTCAGATGCAGATGGGCAAGGATGACACTGCTCAGGCGCGTAATCTGCAGATCGGTTGCGTGCTGTTGGTCATGTTGCTTGGCATTCTTGCGGCCATCGTCATTACCCGGCAGATCACCCGGCCGCTGCGCGACACGCTGGCGATTGTCGAGCGCATCGCTGCTGGCGACCTGACTCATACCGAAGCCGTCACCCGACGTGACGAACTGGGCGTGTTGCAGCAGGGCATCCAGCGCATGGGCACCACCCTGCGCGAGCTGATTTCCGGTATTCGTGACGGCGTCACGCAGATTGCCAGCGCTGCCGAAGAGCTGTCGGCGGTTACCGAGCAGACCAGCGCCGGGGTCAACAGCCAGAAGGTCGAGACCGATCAGGTGGCGACCGCGATGCATGAAATGTCGGCCACCGTGCACGAAGTGGCACGCAATGCCGAGCAGGCGTCCGTTGCTGCCTCCGATGCCGACAAGCAGGCCCGTGAGGGTGACAAGGTCGTCGGCGAAGCCATCCAGCAGATCGAGCGACTGGCCGCCGAGGTGGTTCGCTCATCCGATGCAATGAACGTGCTGGAGCAGGAAAGCGACAAGATCGGCAAGGTTATGGATGTAATCAAGGCGGTTGCCGAGCAGACCAACCTGTTGGCACTCAACGCAGCCATTGAGGCCGCGCGTGCCGGGGAAGCCGGTCGCGGTTTTGCCGTGGTGGCCGACGAGGTCCGCGGCCTGGCGCAACGGACCCAGCAGTCCACCGAGGAGATCGAGGGCCTGGTGGCTGCATTGCAGAATGGCACGCGTCAGGTGTCGGGCATCATGCTTGGCAGCCGCACACTGACTGACAGCAGTGTCGAGTTGACGCGCAGGGCCGGTACGTCACTGGAAAGCATCACCCGGACCGTGTCGAATATTCAGGCGATGAACCAGCAGATCGCAGCCGCCGCCGAGCAACAAAGCTCGGTGGCCGACGAGATCAGCCGCAGCATCGTCAACGTTCGCGACGTATCGGAGCAGACCGCCGAAGCCAGCGAAGAAACCGCAGCCTCCAGCGTCGAACTGGCGCGTCTGGGAGGCCAGTTGCAAACGATGGTCAGCCACTTCCGCGTCTGAATCAGCGCACTGTTGTGCCCGTGCGGCGCGGGGCGCGTGAGGTGTTCTTTCGGACACCTCTCGTTCCCTGCGCTCCAGCTAAGAAGTCATAAAGAGGACGCAGAGCGTCCAGAACGGCATGCGACACAGAGCGTCGCACGATAGCTTGCGTTCTCACAGACACCTATCGTTCCTCACGCTCCAGCGTAGGAATGCCTTGGGTGACGCTCTGCGTCACAAATCTGCGCCGCGCCGACTGTTCACGATCGGGCGCAGAACATTCAGAACGGCATACCCGTTAGTCCTGCAAATATACGTTGGTATATATAACTCATACTCACAGATAAACATGACCTACTTTTGCAGGTTTTAACAGTTGTTCAAAACTCGATAAGCTTTACTCACTGTCCGGCAACTATTAACTCACGGCCTTTTTCTGTTATCGCCGACCGCCTGTTTGTTTATCACGCTGGCGGGTACGCGCCTGCACAGCCGATTCGAGGTGAACAATGCATTCGATATTTGAATTCGGTAAAAGCCTGCGCACGCCCCGTTTTGTAAAACCCGGTGCGCGCACTCCTTATTGGGCCGATGGTATTTGCCTGGTCGTTATTGCCGTGTTTATTGCGTTGGTGCTGTATGGCGTGGGCCAGATGATGCAGCCACTTGCCGCGCTGAACTCAAGCCCGATGAGCCTCGACCCTGCGCGCCTGCCCGAATATGCATTGCGCACCACGCTGCGCATGTTCATCGCGCTGGCGGCTTCGCTGGTTTTCACGTTTGTCGTGGCCACGCTGGCGGCCAAAAGCCGTAAGGCCGAGCAGGTGATTATCCCGGCGCTGGATATTCTTCAGTCGGTTCCGGTACTGGGGTTTCTGACGTTCACAGTGACCTTCTTCATGGGCCTGTTCCCCGGTCGGCAAATGGGTGTCGAATGCGCAGCGATTTTTGCCATTTTCACCAGCCAGGCATGGAATCTCGCATTCAGTTTCTATCAGTCACTGCGTACCGTGCCGAGCGACCTGAATGAAGTCACCCGGCAGTTCGGACTGTCTCCACTGCTGCGTTTTACCCGCCTGGAGCTGCCGTTCGCCGTACCGGGGCTGGTGTGGAACATGATGATGTCGTTGTCCGGCGGCTGGTTTTTTGTGGTCGCTTGCGAAGCCATTTCGGTCGGTGACACCACGGTCAATTTGCCCGGCATCGGCTCGTGGCTGGCGCTGGCCATCGAGCAGAAAAACCTTGCTGCGATTGCCTGGGCGGTGGGCGCAATGGCGCTGGTGATCCTGGCCTATGACCAATTGTTGTTCAGGCCGATCGTGGCATGGGCGGACAAGTTTCGCTTCGAGCAAACCGCGTCGTCAAAGCGTCCGCGCTCCTGGATGTACAGCCTGCTGGGTCGCTCGCGGGTGGCACCGATGCTGGGCTCGATCCTCGCTGCGCCATGCAAATGCCTGATGCTGATCGACTGGCGCGTGGTATCCCGGCTGTGGAACGTAAAGCTCACGCCTGGCGTTGCCCGGTTGCTCGACTATCTATGGCTGGCCCTGGTGATGGCTGCTTGCCTGACCGGCAGTGTTTACCTGTTCAGGTTCATCGAGACATCGCTGGGCATGAGCGACCTGGTCACCGCGTTGGGATTGGGGCTGGCAACAATGGTGCGGGTGATTGTCCTGATCGTCATCGCCAGCCTGATCTGGGTGCCTGTTGGTGTATGGATCGGCTTGCGTCCGGTCTGGGCTGAACGCTTGCAGCCGATAGCGCAGTTCATGGCGGCTTTTCCAGCCAACGTACTGTTCCCTTTTGCAGTGATTGCGATTGTCGGCCTGCACCTGAACCCGGACATCTGGCTTTCGCCGCTGATGGTGCTCGGCACCCAGTGGTACATCCTGTTCAACGTGATCGCAGGGGCCAGCGCCTTGCCGACTGACCTGCGCGAAGCGGCCACGATATTCAACATGCGCGGCTGGCAGTGGTGGCGGCGTGTGGCCTTGCCGGGGGTGTTCCCCTACTACGTCACCGGGGCGCTGACCGCATCGGGTGGGTCGTGGAACGCCAGTATCGTCGCTGAAGCGGTGTCCTGGGGTGATCAGCATCTGGAAGCGGCAGGGCTGGGTTCTTACATCGCCAACGCGACTCAGGCGGGAGACTTTCCGCGCGTTGCGTTGGGCATTGTTGTCATGTCGATCTTCGTCATCGCGTTCAACCGGTTGCTGTGGCGTCCGCTGTACGGGTTTGCCGAGCGGCGTCTGAGTCTTGTGTGATTTTGATTGAGGAGGGCGCCATCATGATGGCTGTCGAAACGCGTTGCCTGGTAGATGTTCAGAAAGTCCGACATGTGTACGGCAAAGGCAGCAAAGAGCGCCTGGTGCTGGATGACGTGACACTGACGCTCAATGAGAACGAAATTGTGGGCTTGCTGGGTCGCTCCGGCTCGGGCAAGTCCACCCTGCTGCGCTCCATCGCGGGGTTGGTGGTGCCCACCGAAGGCGAAGTGAATTTTCCTCGCCGCGTGCGGGGGCGGGCGATGTCGGTAGGCATGGTTTTTCAGAGCTTTGCCCTGTTCCCGTGGCTGACGGTGCTGGAAAACGTCGAAGTCGGGCTTGAGGCGCAACGTGTGCCACCCGCCGTGCGTCGCAAGCGCGCGTTGGCGGCCATCGACCTGATCGGTCTGGACGGCTTTGAGAGTGCTTACCCCAAAGAGCTTTCAGGCGGCATGCGCCAGCGCGTGGGCATGGCACGTGCGCTGGTCATCGACCCTGATGTACTGCTGATGGACGAGCCGTTTTCCGCGCTCGATGTGCTGACGGCCGAAACCCTGCGCACCGACTTGCTGGATATGTGGAGCGAAGGGCGCATGCCCATCAAGTCAATCCTGATGGTGACGCACAACATTGCCGAAGCCGTGCTGATGTGCGATCGCATTCTGCTGTTCTCCTCCAATCCGGGTCGGGTGATCAGCGAGATCAAGGTCGATCTGCCTCAGCCGCGCAACCGTCAGGACCCGATCTTCCGGGCGCTGGTGGAGGAAATCTACGTGCTGATGACCCAGGACAACGATGCAGGCGAAATACGTCAGGGCGTGTTTCCAGGCACCGGGCTGGGCATGGTCTTGCCGCAGGTATCCACCAATGCGCTGGCAGGGCTGATCGAAGCCATTCATGCGCCGCCCTACAGCCTCAAAGCGGACCTGCCGGAACTGGCCAGCGCGCTGCACTACAACGCCGATGAGCTGTTTCCGATTGCCGAGGTCCTGCAACTGTTGCGTTTTGCAGAGCTCAAGGGCGGTGATATTCGCTTGCTACCTGCCGCAAATCGCTATGCGCTGGCGGATGTGGACGAACGCAAGCAACTGTTTGCCCAGCATCTGCTGAGCTTCGTGCCGCTGGTCGCGCACATTCGGCGGGTGCTGGATGATCGCCCCACGCACACGGCACCGGCGCGGCGTTTTCGCGATCAACTGGAAGACTTCATGTCGGAAAGCGATGCCATGCAGACCCTGAATGTCGTTACGCAATGGGGGCGTTACGCCGAGCTGTTCGCTTATGATGAGCTGGCCGATCAGTTCAGTCTGGATAACCCGTCCTGAGGTTTGTACGACATACTCGGCAGGCCTTTTGAAGAGCGAGATGGTGCAGATGCACGAGCCAGAATCCTGTAGCAGAGCCGCGATGGTCGTCAGGTGGGTCGCTTTGCTGGCGCTGGCGCTGGTCATCGCGATTGCCGATACCCTGACCGATCTGGAGATCGCCGTGGGGGTGTTCCAGATCGCGGTGGTGTTGCTGGCGGTCAGGCTTTTGCCGGTCAGGGGCGTTATTGTCATGGCGGCGGTGTGCATGCTGCTGACGGTGGTCAGTTACGAAATGACCACCTCCAGAGGCAGCGAGGCGTCCGGGCTGATCAACTGCGTCATCAGCCTGGCCGCCATCGCCATGACCACCTGGCTGGCGCTGCGTATGGCGCGGGCCATCCGCACGGTTCATGAAGCGCGCTCGCAGCTGGCGCACATCGCACGGGTCAATCAGTTGGGTGAGCTTGCTGCGTCCATTGCCCATGAGGTGAATCAGCCGCTGTCGGCGATTGTCATCAGCGGTAACGCCTGTCAGCGCTGGCTGGCCACCGAGCCGGTCAATCTGGAAAAGGCCCGTCAGGCAGTCGAGCGCATGATCGGTGATGCCAATCGCGCCGGAGATATCATTGTGCGCGTGCGCGCCCTGGCGAAGCGCTCGTCGACGCACAAAGAGTGGATCAGTGTAGCGGACACGGTGGCCGAGATTGTCGCGCTGGCGCACAGCGAGATAGACGGGCAGGGCGTCACACTGTCGGTTGACGTGCCGGAGGGAATGCCACCGCTGCTGGCTGACCGGGTGCAGATCCAGCAAGTTCTGCTGAACCTGATGCTCAACGGCATGGACGCGATGAGGAAAGTCGAACCGGAACAGGCGCAACTGGACGTGCGGGCCGAGTGGCACGGAGGCGGGGAAATCGAGTTCACTGTCAGCGACAGCGGTGTAGGGATTCAGCCGGAAACAGCCGACCGGCTTTTCGACGCTTTCTACACTACCAAAGAGGAAGGCATGGGGATTGGACTAGCGATCAGTCGGTCTATCATCGAAGCCCATGGCGGGCGAATCTGGGTGACGCCCAACCCCTCAATCGGGGCCACGTTTCATTTCACGCTGCCCACTGGAAAAATGGAAACCTGATGAACACAGCCGCCACTGCACCGCAGGCCGAAGAGCCGGTCATCTTTGTCATCGATGACGACCTCTCGGTGCGTTCTTCGCTGGAAGACCTGCTGGCGTCAGTCGGCTTGCGCAGCATGTTGTTCGGCTCGACCCGCGAGTTCATGGACACCCCTCGTCCTGATGCGCCGGGCTGCCTGATTCTGGACATTCGCATGCCCGGCATGAGTGGCCTGGATTTTCAGGAGCACATGGCCAGGTCGGGGATTTTTCTGCCGGTCATTTTCATCACCGGGCATGGCGATATTCCCATGTCCGTGCGGGCGATGAAGGCCGGTGCGGTGGAGTTTCTGACCAAACCCTTCCGTGACCAGGACTTGCTGGATGCGCTCCAGCAAGGGCTTGAGCGAGACCGCAGCCGTCGCCGCAACTCCGCCGTGGAAGCCGAGTTGCAGCGCCGTCACGCCAGCCTGAATCATGGCGAACAGCAGGTGATGGAACTGGTCGTCAGTGGCTTGCTCAACAAACAGATCGCAGCCCGCCTGAACGTGAGTGAAATCACCGTCAAGGTCCGGCGTGGCTCGGTCATGCGCAAGATGGAAGCCGACTCGCTGGCTGACCTGGTCAAGTTTGCCGAGCGGCTCAAAGAGCTCCGTTGATTAACCCACGCCTGCACACCTGTCGTTCCTTGCGCTCCAGCGTGTGACCGCCTTGCGTGAGGCTCCGCGTCACAACTCTGCGCCGCGCTGCGTGCTCGACTCATTCACCAGTTGTGGCAATACGTAGTTGCGCACCACGTACAACGAACCCTCTGCGCTCAAGTGTCCCGAGTCGATCTGCAGCAACGAGCGGCTGTTTTCCAGGCGTACCCGGCAGGCATCGGCGATGCACAGCTTGTCGATCAGCGACACAAACTGGATGCCTGCCGATAAAGCCAGCGCGCGGGTTGCCTGATCCACCCGCATGACGCTTTGATCCAGCGCCGGATCGCGGATGTACGACTCGCTCAGCCCCCAATGACGGTTGACGATGACACTGGGCAGCGATGGGCTCCACGACGGCATCGGACCGATCAGCACGATATGTTTCACGCCAAAGCCCTTGAGGCGGGCCGCAATCCGCTTCCAGTCGGTCTTGTCGTGGCCATCCTTCTGCGCGATGACCACGATGTCCGGATGCAGCCTGTCGATGCTCTGCAGGGCAGTCCTGTTGGAGTAGTCGCAGGCCTTGCTGGTCGCTGACGCGCGTCCCTCGTGGTCATTCAGGTCGGGAACGCAACTGGCCGAGGCCACCTGATAGAAGGGGGTCGTGCGTGTCAGCAAAGTACGCAGCCCGAGTGACAACGCCTGGGCGTGAGAATCGCCCCACAAGAACACTCCGCCCGGCCCCTGTTTGCGCGTGCAGGTCTCGTCGATGGCCGACTGGCCACGCTGGGTCAGGGCGGAAAAGGCGTCACATTTCAGCCAGTAGGACTCGTACAGGTTGTGCTGTCGATCAACGTATTCCTGGATGAAATGCGCCTTGTCCGAAACACTGATCGGGCGAAGTGGCGATACCGCGCCTCGCGTCGCACCCACCAGCGCCCCCGCCACGAAGACCAGAACGACCAGTGGGGCGGGCATGGCAAATTTCCGGCGCTGGTCAGGTTGATGTGGGCTGGCGGGCCGCTCGATCAACCGCCATGAGATCAGCCCCAGTGTCAGAGCCACGCCGATGCCCAATAGCACCGTGCGGGTGTCGCCCAGCAAACCGGTGTAGTTCATCCACACCACCACCGGCCAGTGCCACAGGTACAACGAGTACGATAGTTTGCCTGCCCATTGAAACAGCGGGTTGCAGGTCAGCAGCGAATCATTGCGGGCCGCCGCGATCACCGCGAAAGTCCCCAGCACCGGCATCAGCACCAGATACCTTGGCCACATATCCTGCACGGACAGCAGACAGAAACCGGCAACGATCAGCGCCAGTCCGACCTGTTCCAGAACTCGCTGCTGTAGGGGCCTGAGTTGCAGCGGGAACAGGCAGGCCACGCCACCCGCGAGCAACTCCCAGGCACGGGTCGGCAGCAGGTAAAACGCAGCTTCCGGCCATCGGGACGAGGCAAACACACACACCACAAAGCCCGCCAGACTTGCGCCCAGCACCCACCAGCGCAGATTGTGCAGCGCGACAAAGCGACTGAGGAGCAACAGTGCAATCGGGTACAGCAGGTAAAACTGCCACTCCACCGACAGCGACCAGGTGTGCAGCAGCCATTTCTCATGAGCACTGGCGGTGAAATAACCGGCCTCGCGCCAGTAGACAACGTTGGAAACGAATCCCAGGCTGCTGGCCACATGAGTGCCCAACGCGCTGTAGTCCAGCGGCAGCAACGAGAACCAGCCCAGCAGCAGCAAGGCAAGACACAGCACCGCGAGGGCTGGGACGATGCGTCTGGCCCGTGACGTGTAGAACGTTGCCAGCCTGAATTTGCCGCTCCTCAAGCCGCGCAGGATGATCCCGGTAATCAGATACCCCGAGATCACGAAAAACACGTCCACCCCGGCGAACCCGCCAGGCAGCCAGGCGGGTTGAAAGTGAAAGAGCAGCACCGCGGCCACCGCGATGGCGCGCAGCCCATTGATGTCTTTTCTGAAGTCCATTTGAGAAAGCCATCCGGTGGATGATCGTGAGGGAGAGTGGCACTGTGCAGCGGCCGGTAAATGATCTGGCGGTCCGTCAGTGGGCAGTGGAGGGCAGCCTGAGCGCATGGCTTGCAGCGGATTGTCTGCTGGCAATCACATTACCAATGGCCACGCCTATAAACAGATTGGCGACGGCGACCTCGAACATGTCGGTGGTCCAGCTGATCAGGCACCAGCAGAAGCTGATCGCCAGCAGCATGTGGCCGATGCGGGTCTGATCATCGATCAGTCGGAACAACAGCGGAATCTGTAGCGCATACAGCAGCAGGCCGAGCACGCCCAGCATCGCCCACAGATACAGCGCCGAGCTGTCCATGCCGAGAAATACGCCAGGACCTTCGACCGGAAACAGCCCCATTGTGCTGCCGACCATGCCGAAGCCCGCGCCGCTGATCATCCAGCCTTCGCGGCTCATGGCATTTATCAGGTTGGGCCAGGTATTGATCATCCGGTCATACAGCGAGGCCAGAGAGCCGCCGCTACTCACCGCATAAGCATCGGGGCTCACAATCAGCCCTAGAGTCGGTAGCAGCAGCCCGATGCCTACCACCACGATGCAAAGCGTCCGGCAGGTCCAGCTCATTCGCCGCAGCAACAGCAGAATAAGGGTCAGGGCAAATGCCGCGGCTGGCGCTTTGCTGGTGGTCAGCACGATGGCGTAAAGCGCCACGGCACTGAGCAGGATCATCATCAGGCGTGAGCGCAGGAACATGATCAGGTACAGCGTGTAGAAGGCGATCATGATCGACAGTACGTTGGACACTCTGGCGAAACCGGCAATGCGGTCTACCTCGTCCGCGCTCCATGTGGTGTTGGCGCTCAGTTCGGTTTCACCGACGCTGTAGCTGTAGCCCTTCCAGGGCACCGAGGTGTACTTGTCCAGAGCCATACCCAGCAGTGAGGCCAGCAGGCAAAAGCCGATGGCGCGGTACAACAGCGTGCGGCGGTAGAGCAGGTGCTTGCTGCACACCAAGCCGAACACCAGCGGGCTCAGGGCGAACAGACTGAACGCCAGGTTGTGGACGCTGGCGCGATGCAGCATGGCCAGCAGCCCGGAAATCAGCCACACCACCATGAACGCCCAGAAAAACCGTCCCGCTTTGAAGGTGCACAGCTCAAGCACAAACAACAGGATGCAGGCAGCTTTGGGCATGTAGAGCAGGGGGCTGATGCCTGCCTGATCGAAGTAGAAGCGCAAGGCTCCGGAGAAGGTCTCGACCAGAATCAGGCTGATGGCGACCCACACCACCACCGTGGATTTATCAAAGGACATCACCGACGACCTGGTGTCGGCGCTGTTCGCAGTAGTCAACGCCATGCTGGCTGCCTTCTGGATATGCGTCAGGGGAATTGCGCGGACAAAGCTACCGCCCGACGATCACGGGCATGTGTCGACACAGGAAGGCTCTGGGAGATGAAAGGTCTGGAGCGAACGCTCGCAACGGCGTGACAACACGTATATCAGTCGCAGTTCGGGCAACTGTCAATTAATTAGTCAGGATTAAGGGCTATGCGCTGCACTTTGTGCCAGGGATTGGACGCGGAGCGTCCAGAACGGCGTGCTCACGCTGGAGCATGGGCACGATAGTGTTTTGGCGGGCACTTAGTTGAGCTCATCGTTCCTCACGCTCCAGCGTGGGAAAGCAATGCGTTACGCTCCGCGTCACAATTCTGCGCCGCACTGCACATTCAGGATCGGACGCGGAGCGTCCAGAAAGGCATGCGACGCAGAGCGTCGCACGATAGTTGAGGTCATTGTTGCGCGCTAAAGCGTCGGAACGCAGTGCGCATCAAGGGTACTTGCGTCTGTCCGGTGCTGGCGGGAAGTACTGGTACATCCACGTTTCGCTCAGCGTACGGTCGCCAGTGCGGATGAACATGCGCATTTCAACCGGCTCGACCGAGTCGCTGTCCGGTACCCAGTCGAAGGTGACGCGGTAGCCCTTGATGTCCGGCAGCACGAGGATGTTGAAGTCCTGCACCTTGCCATGCGTGACCGTGACGATGGGCTCGATCCCGGTGCCTTCCGGCAAGCGATCCAGACCGCCGCCGTTGAAATCCACAGCAAAGCGGCGCGCCCAGGTTTTCGGGTAATGCTCGCCCGGTGCCCAGCCTTCGAGGAAGCCGCCCATGCCTGAACGAGTGGCGTGGACCTGCGCCAGCGGCGTGCTCACAGGTGGCAGCGGGCTCCAGAACAGCTTGTAGCCATAGTTCATCGAATCCCCGGCCTTGACCGGCGTCTTCGGTGTCCAGAACACCACGATGTTGTCCATCGTTTCGCCCGTGGTCGGCAGCTCCAGCAGGCTGACCTCGCCTTCGCCCCACGCGGTAATCGGCTCGACCCACAGGCTAGGACGGCGGCTGTACCAGACTACAGTGTCCTGATAGCTGGAAAACTCGTGATCGCTCTGCACCAGCCCGAAACCTTTCGGGTCGGTGTCGGCGAACGCGCTGAATTGCGGTTTGGCCGGGTTGTTCAGCGGACGGCAGATCCACTCACCATTACCGCGCCACATCGACAGGCGATCCGAATCGTGAATTTGCGGGTGGATGGTGTCGCACATGCGGCGCTCGTGAGTGCCGCAACTGAACATGCTGGTCATCGGCGAAATGCCCAGTTGCTGGATATCGGTACGGGCATTGATGTGCGCGTCGATTTCCATGACTACCTGGCCAGCCTGACAGTCGATGTCGAAGCGGTAGGCACCGGTTGCACTGGGTGAGTCGAGCAGTGCGTAAACCACAAAGCGTGTGGCGTTTTTATCTGGCGTTTCAAACCAGAACTTGGTGAAGTCGGGGAATTCTTCCTGACGCTTGGCGTAACTGTCGATGGCCAGGCCGCGGGCCGACAAACCGTATTGCTTGTTGCTGTCCACGGCCCGGAAATAGCTGGCACCGAGGAACGAAACAACGTCGTTGATGGCGATTTCCGGTGCCTTGAACAACTTGAAGCCTGCAAAGCCCAGATCGCCCTTGACCAAATTCTTGTCGATGCCGCTGCTTTCGTAATTGAACAGGTCATGGCGGAAATGCACTTCGCGCGCCTGCTTGTTCTGCGGGTTGACGCTGTACATGCGCACCGGCGTCTTGAAACCCATGCCGACGTGGAAGAAATGCACGTCGAGCTGACCGTGGACGTCTTTCCACAGTGAGTGGTTCGGGTCGTAGCGAATGGCATTGAATTGCAGCGGCGTCATATCTGCCAGGACGGGTGGCAGCACTTGCTTGTTGCTCACATAGCCTTTGCCTGCGAGCTTCTTGGCATGGGCTTGCAGCTCTGCAAAATCGAAGTGTTCGATCTCGCCATCGGCTGCGGCGGCCAGTGCTCGCGCAGCATAAAGCCCTGAGGCCGACACGCTGCCGTAAGCGGCCAACGCCATGGACGCTTTCAGGAGATTTCTGCGATTCATAAGGGTGAAGCCTCTGAGTAATTCTGTGCGTCCTGCACAAAAAATGGCGCGCCAACGACTCCTTGCCGAACGCAAACTACCCACAACAGATAACAAAGACGAGATCCCGTTCGGAAATCAGTCAAAAAAAATCGCCGATTGTGCTCAATGGAAGCGGCATCCAGATGGCAGGAATGGGCGTTTTTCAGGCCTGTTGTGGTGGGTTGAATGCGCTAGGCACCGCTTGGCGCAAGGCTTGCGAGCGAGGTGGGTGCGCAGCGCCGGTCAGGGCGATAAGGTGCGTTGGCGCAGAGCGCCCGAATATGCGCGCAATATTCAGCAACCATTTTGCCGGGTCGCAAACTGAGCAAATGTCAGCCTGCCGCAGGCAGAGCGTCCAGTACCGCATGCTGGTGTGGAGCATCTGCACGATATCCAGCCCAATCATTTGCCGCTATATCGTATTCGTTCAGGCAATAGTCCTGACGAAAGTTTCACTCTGCGTGTTATATCGTAACGCTATGATGCAGCTGCATTAATGGATGCCGATACACGGCTCTCCACAGGGCAATAATCAGCGGGTGCCGGGGTAGTGATGCGGGTTGATTTGGGTGAGCACGATGGCCTCGAAGGCCTGCCGCGTTTTCAAATGGCGGTGCAGCAGGTTCGGCGTCTCGGACGACTGATGTATGTGAGCGGTGGGGTGGGCGCGTTCGGGCTGCTGCTGGCGCTGTCCATCGATCTGTTTTCCCCTGGTTCATTGTGGATGGCCGTGCTGGGCAATGCGTCGGCGGCGCTGATACTGCTCGCTGCGGGCCTGCAGTCGGCCAGGCACGTCGCGATGTGGCGTGCCCGCGCGTTGGCTGCACCTGTTGCCGCAGACTCTCCCGCAACGGCGCAAGCGCTCGATGAAACCGGCTGGTATGAGCGCCTGCTTACCCGGCTGAGCGATTCGGGCGAGTCACTGGTTCGGCACATCGGCAGCTCGACCCTGTGGCTTGCCGGGTGGGCAGTGCTGGCGTTGATCGTCATCCGCGCCTTCTGGAACCTGACGTTGTCTGGCTCCGACCTTTCCACTTCAGGCAATCTGGCGGGCAGTATCCTGTTGCTGTTGGCGTTCGGGCTATTGGTCATCGAGCGGCAACTGAGCAGCGAGCCCGAAGGCCAGTCGCCAGAGGCCGGGGCGCTGGCGCAGTTAGTGCGCATGACGCTTATCGTTCTGTTGGTCGGCGCGTTGTGCCTGTTCTTCTCCAGCGCTGATCGCATCTGGCCTGCACGGCTGGCTGTGTTGATCGGCCTGTTGCCATTGGGTGTGGCGCTTGAATTTCTGTTGCGGGCTGTGTTGTCGGTGTTCAGCCCGCGCACTCTGCGTCTCGAGCCGCGCCTGCTGGCCGCCAGTTTTATCGCTGACCTGCTGCGCTGGCCGCCGCGCCCGTTGCTCGCCTTGCAGCATGAGCTGCACAACCGCTTCGGCATTGATCTGCGCCAGATCTGGGCCTTTACCTACATGCGCCGCGCCTTTTTGCCGGTGCTGGCGGTGGTTGTGGCGCTGGGCTGGGCGCTGAGCGGCGTGCATGAAATTCCGATGCAGGGGCGAGGCATTTATGAGCGGTTCGGCAAACCGGTCGAGGTCTTCGGACCGGGTCTGCATGTCGGTTTGCCTTGGCCGTTCGGCCGGGTTCTGGCGGTTGAAAACGGCGTGGTTCATGAGCTGGCGACCAGTGTTTCTGCGGCCGACGCGGCCGAGCAGACGCTGGACCCGGCCGAAGGGCCGCCGCCGGGCAGCGCTAACCGACTGTGGGATGCCAGCCATATCAACGAAAAATCCCAGGTCATTGCCAGCAGTGCCGGCGACAAGCAGAGCTTTCAGATCGTCAATATGGATGTGCGGTTCGTCTACCGCATCGGCCTGACAGATGCCGCGGCGATGGCCTCGACCTATAACAGCGCCGATATTCCTTCTCTGATCCGCAGCACGGCCAGCCGCGTGCTGGTGCATGACTTTGCCTCGCGCACGCTGGACGAGCTGCTCGGCGAACAGCGCAGCGGGCTGGCCGATGACATCGGCAAAGCCGTGCAGGCTGACTTGCAGCGTCTGGACAGCGGCGTTGAACTGCTCGCCACGGTGGTCGAAGCCATCCACCCGCCAGCAGGTGCCGCCAATGCCTATCATGCCGTGCAGGCTGCGCAGATCGGCGCACAGGCGCTGATCTCCCGCGAACGCGGTGCGGCCAGTGACAAGGCCAACCAGGCGCAACTCAATGCCAGCGTTGCCCGCGATCAGGCCAGTGCCGCAGCCCGCGAAGTTCTGGCCACAGCGCAAGGCGCGGACCTGCGCTTCAGTGCCGAGCGCCAGGCCTACGCCAAGGCAGGGCAGGCATTTTTGCTGGAACAATACCTGGCGCAACTGACCGAAGGCCTGGGCAATGCCAAGCTGCTGATACTCGACCACCGTCTGGGCGGCGACAACGCGCCGACCATCGACCTGCGTACCTTCACCCCACCGGCAGACCCAACGGCGCCGCGTAAAGCCGTTCAGTAAGGAGTCGTCCCTTGAGTCTGTTTCATCATCATCACGATCACGCCGACCACGATAGCCATGACAGTCACGGTCATGGCGGCCACGGCCATCATCACCATCATCATGGCGCGACCGGTCCGGCAGCGTTCCCTTGGCGACGGGCAAGCCTGGCGGCGGTGCTGATCGCCTTCGCGATTGCGGCGGCGAGCCTGGTGCAGGTGCGCTCGGGTGAAGCGACCGTCGTCACCCGCTTCGGCAATCCTTCCCGCGTTCTGCTCGACCCGGGCCTTAACTGGCGCTGGCCCGCACCGTTCGAAGCGACCATTCCGGTGGATCTGCGTCTGCGTACCACATCCAGCGGTTTGCAGGATGTCGGCACCCGCGACGGCTTGCGCATCATCGTTCAGGCCTATGTGGCGTGGCAGGTACAGGGCGATGCCGATAACGTGCAGCGCTTCATGCGCGCGGTACAAAACCAGCCCGACGAAGCAGCGCGGCAGATCCGCACCTTTGTCGGCTCGGCGCTGGAAACCACCGCGAGCAGTTTCGACCTGTCCAGTCTGGTGAACACCGACGCCAACAAGGTGAATATCACCGCGTTCGAAAATCAGTTGCGTCAGCAGATCGATCAGCAACTGCTGGCGACCTATGGCGTTCGTGTTCTGCAGGTAGGCGTAGAACGACTGACCTTGCCGTCGGTGACGCTCAACGCCACCGTGGATCGCATGCGCGCCGAGCGCGAGACCATCGCCACCGAGCGGACCGCCGTGGGCAAGCGTGAAGCGGCGCAGATTCGTTCGGCAGCCGAGCGCGACGCGCGCATTGTCGAGGCCGATGCCACGGTCAAGGCGGCCGATATCGAAGCGCAGTCCCGGGTTGAAGCCGCGCAGATCTATGGCCGCGCCTATGCGGGTTCGCCGCAGCTCTACAACCTGCTGCGCTCGCTGGACACACTGGGCACCATCGTGACGCCGGGCACTCGCCTGATACTGCGCACCGACGCCGCGCCATTCCGCGTGCTGGTCGATGGCCCGCCATCGCTGGACGGCAAGAGCGGAACGCAGCCATGAGCCAACCGGTCGACGAGCCCGTAACGCAACGACCGCCTGCCAACAGCCCATGGTTGCAGGCGAGCCGACTGGCGTTCATCGGACTGTATGGCGTGACCCTGCTGGCTGCGCTTGCCTGGGCGACGTCCAACGTGCGCCAGATCGATCCGCAGAACCGTGCCGTGGTCATGCGCTTCGGCGCGCTCGATCGGGTGCAGAACGCAGGATTGCTGACCGACTGGCCGCAGCCGTTCGAGCAGGTAGTGCTGCTGCCCTCGGCTGATCGGGTGATCGAGCGACGGGTGGAAACCTTGCTGCGCTCGCCAGCGGCACTCAAAGCCGATGAAATCGCGACCCTGTCGGCGCCGATGAGCGATGCTCTGGCTGGTTCCGGTTTTCTGCTGACCGGTGATGCCGGTGTGGTGCAGCTGGACGTCACCGTGTTCTACAAAGTGACTGACCCCAACGCCTTCGTATTGCAGGGCGATCATGTATTGCCCGCACTGGACCGGCTGGTCAATCGCAGCGCCGTGGCGCTGACTGCAGCGCGAGACCTGGACACCATTCTGGTTGCCCGCCCCGAGCTGATCGGCGCTGACAGCCAGGCAGCAGAGCGCCGTGAGCGGCTGCGCGGCGACCTGGTGCGCGGTATCAATCAACGCCTGACTGAACTCAACGCGACAGGGATGGGCATTGGCGTCGAAGTCGCTCGGGTGGATGTGCAGTCGAGCCTGCCGACGTCGGCGGTCAATGCTTTCAATGCCGTGCTGACGGCCAGTCAGCAGGCCGACCAGGCCGTGGCCAACGCACGCACGGATGCAGAAAAACTGACCCAGACCGCTAATCAACACGCTGACCGGACCCTGCAAGTGGCGCATGCACAGGCTTCCGAGCGCCTGGCCAAGGCACAGGCAGCCACCGCGACCGTCGTCAGCCTGACGCGGTCTGCCGAGAACCGCAGCGATCCCGGCCTCATGCAGCGCCTTTACCGTGAACGTGTGCCGGGCATTCTGCATCAGGCAGGTTCGGTCACCACCGTCGATCCCAAAGACGATTCCCGCCTGATCATTCAGGGAGCACCGCAATGAGTGGCGAAGCCGTTCACACCCATCACGCCATCAAACCGCAAGCGGATGGCAGTCTGCTGAGCAACGCGGAGCAGCGTAGCGCAGCCCGGCAATTGACCCTCGCGATGCTGGCGCTGGGCCTGTTGGCATTGGGTCTGGTCTGGCGTTTTTTCGCTCCGGAACAGGCAGGTGTCAGCCAATTGCTGTTGGGCGCTGCCTCGCTGCTGGTGGCGATACCTGTGATCAGCGCCGGTTGGCACAGCCTGCGGCATCCAAGCCTGCATGGCATCACCGATCAGTTGATCGCGCTGGCGATGCTCGGTGCCTGGGCCACTGGCGATCTGATGACCGCCGCCTTGCTGCCGATCATCATGATCTTCGGCCATGTGCTGGAAGAACGCAGCGTGATCGGCTCGCAGGAGGCCATTGAAGCGCTGGGTCGTCTGACCCGTAGCCAGGCACGCTTACTGGGGCCTGATGGCAATATTCGCGAGGTCGACAACGCAACGCTCAAGGCTGGCGATCAGGTTGAAGTGCGTGCAGGTGACCGGGTCCCGGCGGATGGTCGGGTTCTTTCCGGGCAGGCCAGTCTGGACACTTCATCGATTACCGGCGAGTCGGTGCCGCTGGAAGCCAGTATCGGCATCGAAGTGTTTGGTGGGGCGATCAACCTGGACGGGCTGCTGCGTATCGAAGTGACCCGCATCGGCGATGAGTCCACGCTGGGCAAGGTCATCGCGCTGATGCAGAGCGCTGAGCGTTCCAAGCCGCCGATCACACGCCTGCTGGAACGCTACGCAGGCAGCTACATGGTGCTGGTTTTGCTGATCGCGGCGCTGACCTGGTTTATTACTCAGGATGCTCAGGCGATGCTGGCGGTGCTGGTGGCTGCCTGTCCCTGCGCACTGGTGCTTTCGGCTCCGGCCACGGCCATCGCCGGTATCGCAGTCGCCGCGCGGCACGGCATTTTGATCCGCAGTTCGGCGTTTCTCGAAGAACTGGCTGACCTGAACTCACTGGTTGTGGATAAAACCGGCACCCTGACCTATGGCCGACTGCGCTTGCAGTCGGTGCAGGCTGAAGGGGCGCAGCATCCGCAATTGCTCGAACTGGCGGCCAGCCTGGGGTCGGCCAGCAGTCACCCGGTCAGCCGTGCATTGGCCGGGCTTGTGGATAACACTCGGCTGCTGCCGTTGCTGGACACCCGTGAGCGGCAGGGACTGGGTGTGGTGGCGTCCACCGGGCAGGGTGAGGCAGCGCTGGGCCGTCCGGAATTGTTCGAGCAGCTGGGCATTGTCACCCCCGGCGTACCTGCACATGACGGCCCGCTGGCCGGGTTGTCGCTGGATGGTGTTTTTCTGGCCTGGCTGCTGCTGGCCGACAGCGTCAAGCCTGAAGCGCAGGCTGCGCTGTTTGAATTACGTGAGCTGGGCATGGGACGGCAGTTGCTGTTGACCGGTGACCGACAAAGCGTGGCCGACAACCTGGCACACGATATTGGCATAGCAGACGTTCAGGCGCAGGCATTGCCGGAGGACAAACTGAACCGTGTCATGGGCGAGATCGCCAGTGGCTTCCGGCCGATGGTGGTCGGCGACGGGGTCAACGATTCGCTGGCTCTCAAGGCAGGCGTGGTCGGCGTCGCGATGGGGGCGGGCGGGGCGGACATTGCCCTGGCTTCCGCCGATATCGTGCTGATCGGCAACGATCTGCGTCGTCTGGGCACCTGTGTGCGGCTCAGCCGTCAGTGCCGTCAGACCTTGCAGGTCAACGTGATCATCGGTCTGGGCTGGACGCTGGCCATCGTTGCGCTGGCCGCCTTTGGTCTGCTCGGCGCTGCCGGCGCGATGGTCGCAGCTATCCTGCACAATCTGAGCACCTTGTTGGTGTTGGGCAATGCTGGACGTCTGCTGCGCTTTCAGGAGCCATTGCTGAAGCTCTAGGCATTTGGTGAACGACAAGGCTCAAGCCAGCGGCGCTGATCAGCGCTATAAAACGGCTTGAGCTTTGACGAATTCTGTTACAAATTAAGAGCTGTCTTTCAGTGCGTGATCCAAATTCAGGCTGTCTTTCGGCTCGAATCAGTGGGCACAGGGCTGTTCCCCGAAGTTGATTCATTGCAGTTTTGCCGTCGCCAATAGCCTTTGCGGGCCCTCTTGCGGGGCCCTTGCTGGATTACTCTTTTTGAGTTTCTGGATAAGGGGGTGATTTTGAATGCTTACACAACTTCCAACGACCTTGCAGAACCTTCATCTGCCGTTACGGCTCAAGCTCTGGGACGGCCATCAGATGGACCTGGGGCCTGCGCCCAGCGTCACGATAGTGGTCAAGGACCCGCAACTGGTTTCCGATTTCAACCACCCCAGCCTGGGCTTGCTCGGCAGTGCCTTCGTAGAGGGGCGGCTGGAGCTGGAAGGTTCGATCAGCGAAGTTGTCCGGGTTTGCGATGAACTGACTCATGCCCTTGTGGATGATGATGACAGCACCGACAACCCGATCCGCGTCCAGCATGACAAGGACACTGACGCCGCGTCGATTGCCTACCATTACGACGTATCCAACGACTTCTACCAGCTCTGGCTCGACAAAGAGATGGTCTACTCCTGCGCGTACTTCAAGACCGGTGACGAATCGCTCGAGCAGGCGCAGCAGGATAAATTCCACCACCTGTGCCGCAAGTTACGGCTCAAGCCAGGTGAGTATCTGCTGGACGTGGGGTGCGGCTGGGGCGGACTGGCGCGGTTTGCCGCTCGCGAATATGGCGCGAAGGTTTTCGGCATCACGCTCAGCGAGCAACAACTGACGCTGGCCCGTCAACGAGTGCAGGCCGAGGGCTTGCAGGACAAGGTCGACCTGCAACTGCTCGACTACCGCGACCTGCCGCAGGATGCGCGCTTCGACAAGGTGGTCAGCGTCGGTATGTTCGAGCACGTAGGGCACGCTAACTTGCCGTTGTATGCGCAATGCCTGTTCGGTGCGGTGAAGGAGGGCGGCCTGGTCATGAATCACGGGATCACCGCGCGGCATACGGATGGGCGTCCTGTCGGGCGCGGTGCCGGGGAGTTCATCGACCGCTATGTATTCCCCAACGGCGAGCTGCCGCACGTGGCCATGATCAGCGCCCATATCAGTGAAGCCGGGCTGGAAATAGTCGACGTGGAAAGCCTGCGCCCGCACTACGCCAGAACGCTGGAACACTGGAGCGCGCGGCTTGAATCAAGGCTCGGCGAAGCCGCCCGTATCGTGCCCGAACATACCCTGCGCATCTGGCGTCTGTACCTGGCGGGCTGCGCCTATGGATTCGCCAAGGGCTGGATCAACCTGCACCAGATACTCGCCGTGAAGCCCTTTGCCGATGGCAAGACCGGGTTGCCGCTGACGCGGGAGGATATTTATGGATGAGCTTTAGTTACGAATATCGAGGCCGGGATACTCTGAGAGTCTTAAGTGTCTTAAGTGTCTTGAGCACGCAAGGCGGCGTTCGTGCTCGGCAGGCCGATTAGCAGAGGGTTACGATGCGCTCGAATATGTCTTTCATGGGGCCATAGTTCACGTTGACGCCATCAATATTGGCCCTTACCCATTCCTCCTGACTGACGGTTGCCCAATCGAGCTCATAGCCTGCAGACAAGGCAAGGTGCTCAAAGAGAATGCGCTGAACCCTGCCGTTGCCTTCGCGGAAGGGGTGAATCATATTGAGTTCACAGTAATACTCTGCCAAGCCTCCGCAAAAAGCGTCTTTGTCCAATGCGCCCAGCCAGTTTTTCTTCTGAAGACTGGCAAAAATTTTAGCCGCCTCCACCTCAATTCGTGCGCAGGTACAAAAGCGAGTTCCACCTTTTGAAATATCGACACTTCTGATGTTTCCGGCCCACTCATAGAGGTCGGAAAAGAGTAGGTGATGCAGCTGTTTTAAATTGTCGAGACTGTAAGGAGGTGCGACGTACTGGACGCGATTAACGGTAACGGCAGTGATGTCTCGCTCTGCTGCTTCAAGGTCATCCATGTCTTGAATGTTCAGCTTGTTTTTCAGTACCGATGAGCCGGGATAGCAATAGTGGTCATGAGAAGCATCGTATCTGTCCATTGATCATCTTCTGTGCTTGGCCAGTATCATCTCCAAAGACGTTTTCTCGTCGGTGAAGGGTATGTGGATTCCTTCCAGTTTCGAACTGCTAATGAAATTTCTGTGTTTCTTCTCTTCAAAGCGCTTACGCGGGTCAACAACCGTACGACCGAGAACATACAGTGAGCATGTTTGTATCAGCCGGTCGAGCTCTGCTTGATTGTGTGCCGTTATTTGAAAACCCAGGCTTTTTGAGAGTTTGCGTTTGGCTTCTCTGAAGGTGTTTTCATGGGCGGCCATGTGGACGGAGGTCTTACTCGCCAAGAGCGCGGTTTTCAGAACACTCAGTTTCGAAAATAACGCTACCCAGCCATTGACCCCGAGCTTCAACATCAGCTGAGTTTCGATGCACCTCTTCACTTCAATAAATGTTCCGAGCTTTTGCAGGTCGTCTATTCGATCAGCCTGTAACACCTGCTGCAGCGACGCCTTCATTTTGAGCCTCGTAAAATCCATTGATGCGCGTGGTTAGCAAAATTCTAGTGAAAATTCATTGGTTATCCAATGCTTGAGGTGCAACAAGTAGTACACCTGAATCTTCAAAGAATCGGTGAAATCAGCCGCGCCACGCGCATACCCAGTTGATGCAGGCGCCGCGTTTCGTGGCTTTCCTGCACGGATATTTCGCGGGCGAGGTTGAAGTCGGCAGTGAGCATGGATTCCACCTGGCTGGAGAAGTCGCTGTCGACCGTCAGTAGCATCAGTTCGAAGTTGAGGCGGAACGAGCGGTTGTCGAGGTTTGCGCTGCCTATGGCAGTGATGTCGTTGTCGACCAGCACGACCTTCTGGTGCAGGAAGCCTGGTTCGTAACGGAATACCCGCACGCCGGCACGCACGGCATCGAAGGCGTACAGGCTGGAGGCGGCATAGACCACATAATGATCAGGCCGTGAGGGCAGCAGCAGGCGCACATCCACCCCGCGCAGTACCGCCAGGGTCAGCGCAGCGGTCACGGCTTCGTCAGGTATGAAGTAAGGGCTGGTGATCCATACGCGCTCTTCGGCAGCGTGGATGGCTTCGACGAAGAACAGCGAGCAGGTTTCCTGCGCATCGGCCGGGCCACTGGTCAGCAGCTGGCAGAGCACACCATCCTCGGGAAACTCATCGGGCAGGCTCAATGGTGGCAGCTCGCGGGTGGCCCAGAACCAGTCTTCGGCGAACGACTCCTGCAGGCAGGCGACCACCGGGCCGATGACTTCTACATGGGTGTCGCGCCAGGGAGCCAGCGGCGGCTTCAGCCCCATGTATTCATCACCGACGTTATGCCCGCCCATGTAGCCTTTCAGGCCATCGACGACGACGATCTTGCGGTGGTTGCGGAAGTTGATCTGAAAGCGATTCAACCAGCCGCCACGTGTGGCAAAGGCTTTTATCTGCACGCCACCGTCACGCAATTTGTCGATGTAGGCCCCCGGCAGTGCGTGGCTGCCGATCCGGTCATAAAGGACAAAGATGCCTACGCCCTCGGCGGCTTTTTCCAGCAGCAGTGTTTGCAGCTGGCGACCGAGGTTGTCGTCATGAATGATGAAGAACTGAATCAGGATTGTCTTTTTCGCCTCACGGATGGCTTTGAAGATCGCTCCGAAGGTTTCCTCACCATTAATCAATAACCTGACTTTGTTGTTGGCCAGTGCAGGCATGTTTCCCAACTTGGGCATGGCGCGTAACGCTGCATAGGCATCCGAGCGACGTGCTGCCACAGCTTCCTCGATCCACGGCCGCCAGTTGAGGCTGCCAATCGCAATGCGCATTTCCTGGTTGGCCTGGCGACGCGCCTTGATGTACGCGTCGAACGAGCTTCTGCCGAACACCAGATAAGGCAGCAGGGTGAAATACGGAATGAACAGCAGCGGCATCGCCCAGGCAATCGCACCTTGAGAGGTACGCACCGTCAGCAGCGCGTGAATGGCGGCGCCTGTGCCCAGCAAATGAATGAAGCCGAGGACATAACCGAAAAAGTACGGGTCGTGATAATCCATGTGGAACAATGCTCCTCGTCTTTGCTGCCTAACAGACCACAGCTGAACGGGAATGTCGCTATTTTATTACCCATGCAACTGGGCGACGTCTGTGCCGTCTAAGGCTTATCTTCCGGCTGGATGATTCCGGCCCCGTTTACATCTGCAATCGTCCATCAGGAATCTTGAAATGAACAAACGCATATTGGCCTGGATGTTTTGCCTGGCTACCCCCCTGGCTCAAGCGCAGATGCTGCAACCTGGCTTGTGGGAACTGACTTCTAGCAATATGAAGGTGGACGGACAGCAATTGCCGGACATGCAATTGATGCTGGGGCAATTGCAGAATCTGCCGCCTGAGCAGCGCGCCATGATGGAACAGATGATGAAGAAGCAGGGCGTGTCGCTCGGCGGCAAGGGCGTGAGAGCCTGCCTGACACAGGCTCAGGTACAGTCTGACAACATTCCGCTGACTGATCCGGCTTCCGGATGTACGCAAAAAATTACCGCGCGAAATGGCAAGACCTGGAATTTTCAGTTTAGCTGCCCGAAAGCTCAGGGCACCGGGCAGGCGCAGTTCCTTAGTGATCGTGAGTTCACCACAAAAGTGGTAGGTACTTTTAACGCCACTGGTCAGCAACAGAATGGCAGCATGGACACTCGCGCTGTATGGCTGGGACCACAGTGCGGCAATGTCGTCCCGCGTACCTGATCAAATTCAGAGGGTTATGTTCCACGTGGAACACTCTGTCTGAAGGCGGTGATTTTTTGTCACGTTGGCGAGGTGCCAGATGACGGAATCTTCATGAAGGGCTTCATGTTTCGTCCGTAACTGCATGTTATATTGTTACTAATGATGTGGATGAACCCTTCGTGAGCCGGGATGCTCAATTTGCTCTTTGAGACGTTCCATGCACCGACGCCAAGTGTTGCTCAACATGCTGCTGGCCAGCGCGGCTCTGACGTTGCCGTTGGGTGCCTATGCCACACAGATTCGTAACGCCCGCCTGTGGCGTACCAACGACAAGCTGCGCCTGGTCCTCGACCTTAGCGGCCCGGTGCAGTACAAAACTTTCACGCTTACCGCCCCCGACCGTCTGATCATCGATGTCAGCGGTTCGCGGCTGACCGGCGACTTCAGCCAGCTGGCGCTGGACCGTACCGTTATCAAATCCATTCGCTCCGGGCACTACGGCCAGGGTGACGACACGCGCATCGTGCTGGACCTGACCGCGCCAGTGCAGCTCAATAGTTTTCTGCTCGGCCCGGAAGGTGGGCAGGGGCACCGGTTGGTGCTGGACATGAGTTCCACGGCCCATGCGCCCGTGCAGATGGCTGAGCTGCCGCCACCGGTGCCCGTCCCGATCCAGACCAACAAGGCGCACACCGGACGCGACATCATGGTGGTGGTCGATGCCGGTCATGGCGGCAAGGACCCGGGCGCTGTAGGTTCTCGGGGTGAACGCGAAAAAGATGTGGTGCTTTCCATCGCGCAGTTGCTGGCCAAACGCCTGAAGCGCGAGAAGGGTTTCGACGTGCGTCTGGTGCGCAACGATGACTTCTTCGTACCGCTGCGCAAGCGCGTCGAGTTCGCGCACAAGTCCAACGCCGACATGTTCATCTCCGTACATGCCGACGCAGCGCCTCGTCTGACGGCCTCTGGTGCTTCGGTGTTTGCCCTTTCCGAAGGCGGTGCAACCTCGGCAACGGCGCGTTTCATGGCTCAGCGAGAAAACGGTGCCGATTTGTTGGGTGCCTCGTCGCTGCTCAACCTCAAGGACAAGGATCCGATGCTCGCCGGGGTGATTCTCGACATGTCGATGAACGCTACCATTGCAGCCAGCCTGCAACTGGGCCACACCGTTCTCGGCAGTCTGGAAGGCATTACCACGTTGCATCAGAAGCGTGTCGAGCAGGCCGGGTTCGCCGTGCTCAAGTCACCGGACGTACCGTCGATTCTGGTCGAAACCGGGTTTATCTCCAACAGTCGAGACAGTCAGCGTCTGGTCACAGCGCGCCATCAGCAGGCCGTTGCAGACGGCTTGTTCAATGGCCTGCAGCGCTATTTCCAGCGCAACCCGCCAGTGGATTCGCACATGGCCTGGCTGCAAGCGCAGAAGCAGGAACAGCAGGTCTGAGCAGGTCAACGGCAGCCGTTCAGCCGACTGCAGGTGATCTTGCTACGCGTACCGCTCGAGCTGGACACCCGCGTGATTGTTGTCCAGCCCACGCGCTGGACAGTGCCTACCCAGGCTTCGCCATTGGAAGCCAGCCCGGTAAAAAACGTCAGCTGACCATAGCGACTGTTGGTCTGCGTCCAGCGGCGCTTATCGAGTACCTCGTAACCCTTCAACCAGGTCGTCGATCCGGCGGTGGTCACGCTGTAGCTATTGCCTTGGGCATCGCTGCACGCCAGCACCGTCGCGCTACGCGTACAGGTGGCGAGGTCGGCAGAAGGCCTGGGTGGTGCTGCCATCAAGTGCGCGCTGATCAACATCGCCACCAAACCTGTTGAAACCCGTCTCATGAAGATCCCTTCACCAACGCCGTAGCTATTATGTGTTGTTATACTATAATATCTCGGTGTGATTAGAGCCGGCTGCCTGAGGGATTCGTTGCAGCCGACATGAACAAGGTTCAAGCCTTGCAGCTGCCTGGAGAATCCTGATGGCAAATCTTCTACCCGTTACCGTTCTGTCCGGTTTTCTAGGGGCCGGTAAAAGCACTTTACTCAATTATGTGCTGCGTAATCGTGAAAACCTGCGGGTTGCCGTAATAGTCAACGATATGAGTGAGATCAATATCGACGGCAGCGAAGTTCAGCGCGATGTCAGCCTGAACCGTGCGGAAGAAAAGTTGATCGAGATGAGCAATGGCTGCATCTGCTGCACCTTGCGCGAGGACTTGCTCGAAGAGGTCAGTCGTCTTGCTCAGGACGGTCGTTTTGACTATTTATTGATCGAATCCACTGGAATCTCCGAACCACTGCCAGTGGCCGAGACCTTCACTTTTCGTGACGAAGCTGGCAAAAGCCTGATGGATCTGGCGCGTCTGGACACCATGGTCACCGTCGTCGATGGCGTGAATTTTCTGCTCGACTACGAAGCGGCGGACGGCTTGTCCACACGCGGTGAAAGCCTGGGTGAAGACGATGACCGCTCGATTACCGACCTGCTGATCGAGCAGATCGAATTTGCCGACGTCATCCTGCTCAGCAAGATCGACCTGATCAGCTCCAGTGAGCGTGAAGAGCTGATGGCGATCCTGAAGCGCCTCAACCCCGAAGCCGAGATTGTGCCGATGGTGATGGGCCAGGTGCCGTTGGCGACGATTCTCAACACCGGGCGTTTTGACTTCCAGCGCGCGTCTCAGGCCCCGGGCTGGCTCAAGGAAATGCGCGGCGAACACACGCCGGAAACCGAAGAGTACGGCATAGCATCAACTGCCTATCGTGCCCGGCGCCCGTTCCATCCGGAGCGTTTTTTCAATTTCATCAATCGCCCATGGACCAATGGCAAACTGCTGCGCTCCAAAGGCTTCTTCTGGCTGGCCAGCAAATACAAGGATGCAGGTAGCTGGTCGCAGGCGGGCGGCTTGATGCGCCACGGTTTTGCCGGACGCTGGTGGCGCTTCGTGAACCGTGAAAGCTGGCCAGAGGACAGAGAAAGCGTCAAATCCATTCTGGAGAACTGGTCGACTGAAACCGGTGACTGCCGTCAGGAACTGGTGTTCATTGGCCAGAACATCGATTTTGCACGGCTGACCGCCGAGCTGGATAACTGCCTGCTCACTGATGCGGAAATGGAGGCGGGTGTCGAGCGCTGGCGAACGCTGGCCGACCCTTTTGGCGACTGGTACGAAGAAGAGGTGGCTGCCTGATGCTGGCCTATCGTTTGAATGACAAGAACGCCGTTCGTCAGGCACACGGCGGCACGCCTGAGGTATTGAGCGAGATCCTCCAGGATGACGTCAACCTTGCGGTCTGGCAGCGTCAGTTGCCTGCGCACATCGAAGATTTCGGTGCCTTGTTGCTGTCGATGGGCGAGCCCCTTGCCGAGTCCATGCCCCTGCAAGTAAGGGGGGGTGAAGTCGAGCCTGACCTGACCACGCTGGCTCGGGGATATTCCGATTTGCAGGGATATCAGGGTTTCATTGCCGACGTTTCCTGGCTGGTCAGCGCTTATGCCTGTCTGCTGGGTGCCGAGTGCGTTGGCCTGCGCCTGCGGGTGCTCGATAAAGCCATGTGCCCGCGTTTCCATGTCGATCATGTGCCGGTGCGCCTCATCACCACTTATGGCGGGGTGGGCAGCCAGTGGCTGCATGAAGACGTCATGGACCGCAAACAACTCGGTCGCCTCGATGCCGAGCCCACCAATGCCGCCGACATCCAGCAGATCAACAGCGGGGAAGTGGCGTTGCTCAAGGGTGAACGCTGGCACGGTAACGAGGGGTTCGGTTTGATCCATCGCTCGCCGCAACTGCTGCGTAACGAGCGCAGGTTGATTCTGACGCTGGACTGGCTGGACTGAAGCTTTATTCAGGCGTTACCCATTGCCCCTTGCTCTGGCCTTCACAGAAGGGCTTGAGGTACAGCGCGTCACGGGCGACCCCGTAATAGTGAATGTGCTCGCGATACGGCAGATTGGCGACCTGCGCATTGCGACAGACACCGAAGGCACCTGCCGGGCACTGTTGCGAGTAGGTCGTTTCGGTCTTCTGCCCGGCCAGTTGTGGCTTGCAGAAGCTGTCGTGGAACAGGTCTGCCGGGATATTGATATTTTCCTGGCAGACTTTCACATCCAGCCTTTCGGCCTGGCTGTGGACCAGACACGCCTCGGCCCACGCCGTACCCGAACTCACTGTCAGCAGTATCAGTGCCAGGCGGACGGGCAGCCACATCACTTGCATCATTACCCTTCCTTGCTCTTCAATGACCCACGCATTCGTCAAAAGTGATCCCATGCTGCAAAACATACCGACGCATGTCATCGGTGGCCCGCTGGGCGCCGGCAAGACCAGCCTGATCAAACGCCTGCTGGCGCAGAAACCCGCCCATGAACGCTGGGCCGTGTTAATCAATGAGTTCGGACAGATCGGTCTGGATGCCGCCCTGCTGACCACGGATGCCGATGGTATCGCACTTGGCGAAGTGGCTGGCGGCTGCCTGTGTTGCGTCAATGGCGTGCCGTTCCAGATCGGTCTGGGGCGGTTGTTGCGCAAGGCCCGGCCTGATCGTCTGCTGATCGAGCCTTCGGGGTTGGGTCATCCTGCGCAACTCATGGCGCAATTGCGCGAGGCGCCCTGGCGCGGCGTCCTGAATGTTCAGCCCGGCGTGGTGGTGCTGGACGCGCAAGCAATGCTCGCCGGACAACCGTTGCCGAGCACTCAGCAGGAAGCACTGGCGGATGCAGGGCTTGTGGCCATGAACAAGTCCGAGCAACTGGATGAAGTCTCTCGCTTGGCATTGGCCGAGCAGTTGCTGCCGCACGCCTTGATCTGGACCCGATACGGGGAGCTGCACCCGAGCCAGATACCAGGGTTCAACAGCGCTGCCGTTGTGGATAAACAGGCTGTGGATAAGTTGATGCTGCCCAACAGCGTTGGCCAGTTGCCTGCGCTATGGGTCGACCCGAAGGTACCGATCTGCCTGATTCAGGCCAGTGCTGAAAGCTGGAGCATCGGCTGGCGCTGGCATCCCTCGCAGCGCTTCGACCTGCAGCGCATTCTGTACTGGCTGGAAAGCATTGAGTGGCGGCGCGCGAAGATGGTTATCCACAGCGAAGGCGGCTGGTATTCCGGCAACGTGGTCGACGGTGCTCCGCTGGCCTGGCAAATCAGCGAATGGCGTCAGGATTCACGCCTGGAATTGATCTTCTCTACACCGCAGGATGTGGATAAGTTGCAGGCGCAGATGGTGGAGTGTCTGGCGTGATGCGCCGCTTGCTCGCGAAGGCGACCCTTCAAACGCCCTCTTTTCGGGGGCTTTGACGCCCTCTTCGCGAGCAAGCTCGCTCCCACAACTATTTGCATTTAACCAGCCGCTATTGCTTCCATTTCTGATGCGATTGACGCCACTCGCTCATTTGAATAATTTCAGCGCTGGGTGGTGGCGTCTTGATTTCAAACGGGTAGGGTGCCAGTTCGATTTGCGCAGTGTGCGCGCCGAACATGGTGATCGTGCCAGGGTGACGCTGCTCGCCGGTCACCGTGAACTCGAAGCCATACACGCGGGCCAAGCGCTTGCGACCCTGAGCGTCGAGGGCAAAGGTCAGGCGGCGCAGGGCAACGGCGTCGTCCAGCAGTTGCAGCTCAAGGCGTGCACAATGCTGCTTGACGCGCGCCAGCGCTTTCTCTCGCAGACCATGGGCGTGCCACCACCATGCCGCAGCACTTGCGAACAGCATCAGCACGAAGATGTTTCCCAGGGTCAGCATGACGGAGTGCTCCAGCGTAGGAGTCACCAGCTTAACTGCCCTGAGTGATTTACAGCCATACTGCGCAACTTATATTTCTCATTATTGCATTTGCATCGTGTTCAGGATTCCGCCCCCAATGAAACGTACGCCTCACTTGCTCGCTATCCAGTCCCATGTGGTATTCGGCCACGCCGGCAACAGCGCAGCGGTGTTCCCGATGCAGCGTATCGGGGTCAATGTCTGGCCGCTCAATACGGTTCAGTTTTCCAACCACACACAATACAAGCAGTGGACAGGCGAAGTGCTGGCCCCGCAGCAGATTCCCGCGCTGATCGAGGGGATAGCCGCCATCGGCGAACTGGGCAACTGTGATGCCGTGCTGTCCGGGTATCTGGGCAGTGCGGCGCAGGGCAGGGCGATTCTGACCGGCGTGGCGCGCATCAAGGCTGCCAATCCGAAGGCGCTGTACCTGTGCGACCCGGTGATGGGCCATCCTGAAAAAGGCTGCATCGTTGCGCCTGAAGTCAGCGACTTCCTGCTGGAAGAGGCTGCGGCCATGGCTGATTTCATGTGCCCCAATCAACTGGAGCTGGACAGCTTCTCTGGCCGCAAGCCCGAATCGCTGGCCGACTGCCTGGCGATGGCGCGGGCCTTGCTGGCGCGGGGTCCCAAAGCGGTTGTCGTCAAACACCTTGATTACCCCGGCAAGGCTGCCGACGGCTTTGAAATGCTGTTGGTGACCGCCGAGGCAAGCTGGCACCTGCGTCGCCCGCTATTGGCATTTCCACGTCAGCCGGTCGGTGTGGGGGATCTGACGTCCGGGTTGTTCCTGTCACGCATTTTACTGGGCGACGATCTGGTCGCAGCGTTCGAATTCACCGCAGCGGCAGTCCACGAAGTGTTGCTGGAAACGCAGGCTTGCGGCAGTTACGAGCTGGAACTGGTGCGCGCTCAGGATCGCATCGCGCGCCCACGGGTGAAGTTCGACGCTGTGCGTCTGTAACCTTCAGAGGTAACCGAGGGCTCAGCATCCATGTCTGAGCCTGTCTCTTACAAGGCTTCTTCCTTGATGTCCTGGTAACGCTTTTCCAGTTCCTGACGAATCTGGCGGCGTTGTTGCGCCTGAATGAAACGACGCTTGCCTTCCGGGGTTTCCGGTTCCAAAGGCGGTACGCTGGCGGGTTTGCGATTGTCGTCCACGGCAACCATGGTGAAAAAGCAGCTGTTGGAATGGCGTACCGAGCGCTCGCGGATGTTTTCGGTGACCACCTTGATGCCCACCTCCATGGACGTGTTGCCGGTGTAATTGACCGACGCAAGGAAGGTCACCAGTTCGCCGACATGCACCGGCTCGCGAAAAATCACCTGATCCACCGACAGCGTTACCACATAGCGTCCGGCGTAGCGGCTGGCACACGCGTAGGCCACTTCGTCCAGGTACTTGAGCAACGTACCGCCGTGTACATTGCCAGAGAAGTTGGCCATGTCCGGGGTCATCAATACAGTCATCGACAGCTGGGCGTTTCCGGGTTCCATAGCGTACTCACACGGTCAAGGTGTTCAAGGGGCGCCTATGCTGGCGCTCAATGGGGCTTGCGACAGTTATCGGGACGCTGGCCAGCAGGCGGCCGTCACGCGTCATAACTATCTGTTTCCATATATTGCACCGGCTTTATGTCGAAGGGGGCGGTGTTAACCTGCAAAAACCCGTGGATCGGGAATTTTCCTACGCTTTCATCCGATTTTGATGGCGCAATTACCCGCCGACGCCGTTGCAAGAACAGCGCCAGCGGTTTTGGGAGTCATCACCCACAAGGAGCCGTACTCCCATGCATGCCATCAATTTCATTCAGGATCTGGCAGTAATCATGCTGGTGGCCGGCGTGGTGACCATCCTTTTTCACCGTCTCAGGCAGCCAGTGGTGCTCGGTTATATCGTGGCGGGCTTCATTATCGGTCCGCATACACCACCGGTCAGCCTGATTCACGATGAGGACACCATCAAGATTCTGGCCGAGCTGGGAGTGATTTTCCTGATGTTCTGCCTGGGGCTGGAATTCAGCCTGCGCAAGTTGTTCAAGGTCGGCGCGACGGCGTTCATCGCGGCGTTCCTGGAAATTGCCCTGATGATCTGGATCGGCTACGAGATCGGCCAGTTCTTTGGCTGGAAAACCATGGACTCGCTGTTTCTCGGCGCGATTCTGGCGATCTCTTCCACCACCATCATCGTCAAGGCGCTCAACGACCTGAAGATGAAGAACCAGCATTTTGCCCAGTTGATCTTCGGTGTGCTGATCGTCGAAGACATTCTCGGCATCGGCATTATTGCGCTGTTGTCCGGCATCGCAGTCAGCGGCTCCGTCAGTTCGGGGGAAGTGTTTTCCACGGTCGGCAAATTGTCGCTGTTCATGATCGTAGCGCTGGTGATCGGGATTCTGCTGGTGCCCCGTTTGCTGTCTTATGTCGCCAGGTTCGAAAGCAATGAAATGCTGTTGATTACCGTGCTGGGCCTGTGTTTCGGCTTCTGCCTGCTGGTGGTCAAGCTGGAATACAGCATGGTGCTGGGCGCGTTCCTGATCGGCGCTATCATGGCCGAGTCGCGTGAGCTGCTGAAAATCGAGCGATTGATAGAACCGGTTCGCGACATGTTCAGCGCAATCTTTTTTGTCGCCATCGGTTTGATGATCGACCCGAAAATCCTGCTGGAATATGCCTGGCCGATTGCAGTCATCACTGTCGCTGTGGTGCTGGGCAAGATGCTGTCCTGCGGTCTGGGTGCCTTTATCGCAGGCAACGATGGCCGTACCTCGCTGCGCGTGGGCATGGGACTGTCACAGATTGGCGAGTTTTCCTTCATCATCGCGGCGCTGGGCATGACCCTGCAGGTCACCAGCGACTTTCTCTACCCGGTGGCAGTGGCGGTATCAGCCATTACTACTTTGCTGACGCCCTATCTGATTCGCGGTGCTGATCCGCTGTCACTCAAGCTGGCGTCGATAATGCCCCGGCGGGTGGCGCGGGTGTTCGGCATGTACGGTGAATGGCTGCGCAGCATTCAGCCGCAAGGGCAAAGTGCAGTGCTTGCCGGGATGATCCGGAGGATTCTGCTACAGGTCGGGGTCAATCTGGCGCTGGTAATGGCGATTTTCTTCAGCGGTGGCTACTTTGCCGAGCGTCTTGGCGGATACATGGACGAATGGGTGGCCGATGTCAGTCACCAGAAAGCCTGGATCTGCGGCGCGGCGTTGCTGCTGTCGCTGCCGTTTCTGATTGCGGCGTATCGCAAGCTCAAGGCGCTGTCGATGCTGCTGGCGGAGATGGGCGTCAAACCCGAGATGGCGGGCCGACATACCGTGCGGGTGCGCAAGGTCGTGGCGGAAGTGATTCCGCTGTTGTCGCTGGTGGTGATTTTCGTGATGCTGGCAGCATTGTCGGCAAGCATTCTGCCTGCCAACGAATTGCTGCTGGTCATCGCCCTGATTGCCGCTCTGGTTGCGGCGCTGCTCTGGCGCTGGCTGATCCGCGTGCATACGCGGATGCAGATCGCGCTGCTGGAGACGCTGGGCAATAATCAGGAATCGTCCGGGCATTGAGCCCGGCGATTACCTTACAGTCTTTACCGAACGGGGTGTCTCAGCTTTCCAGCCAGACATCCCGAGCCCAGTGCCAGACTGACTCCCAGCTTTCCTCGGTGACCAGTTCCTCTTCGGCGGACCACAGCACGACCGTGCCGTCTTCCTCGACGCAGTAGTAGTCGTCGCCGTCCTGGCAGATCGGAATCAGCTCGCGCGGCACGCCCAGATCCCAGGCCGTGGCGGCCACGTCCGGCAAATAGGTGTGCGACTGCGGATCGGTCACGGTGACGGGCTCAAGGCTGCCGTACACCACATCGCTGACCGTCAGGAGAAACTCTTTGAAGACGAACGGAATATTGATGAACAGTTGTTCTTCAATTTCGACCAGTTGGTCTTCGTCTGGCAGCTCAAGCGGAACCGGGACCGGTTCGTTTGCTTCACGCAGTTGTTCGATGACTTCTTCCACGACACAGATCCTCTCACTTGATGGCGCGGGTTATACAGTAGCGTAAAGCCTTTCTCAAAATAACTATCCGAACGGATAAGCAAAAACCCCGGACATGTCCGGGGTTCTGAACGCGAGAAAGGAATCTGGTTCAACCGTTCTGGCGAATTCCTGCTACCAGCCACGGCTGGTTATCACCCTGTGGGCGCTCCATATTCCAGCTTTCGCTGAACACTTCGCCCTGGTCGAAGCGCGACGACTTGGACACGCCCGAGAAGGTCAGGGTAGCGATGGTCTTGTCGGCGCGATCATCCACACCGTCCAGTTGAACCTGGAGGTTGTCGATGTATGTCGACTGAAAGCCATCGCCCAGGTCCGCACGTTCCTTTTTCAGGAACTGCAGCATTTGCGGGGTAACGAACTCGGCGATCTTGTCCATTTCGTTGGCGTCCCAGTGCTGCTGCAGCGACTGGAAGTGGCCACGAGCGGCTTCCAGAAAGCGCTCTTCGTTGAACCAGGCCGGGGCGTTGATCACTGGCGCAGCGGAGGCCGGTGAGGAACTGCCGAAGATCGGGTTCTGCGCAGGCTGGCTGCTTTCACGCTGGTACGGTGCACCGGCAGCGGCCATTTTCGGCTGTTGCTGCTGACGACGACGCGCAATGAAGCGGAAAATCAGGAAGGCGATGAGACCCATGATCAGGATGTCGAACAGTTGCAGGCCGTTGAAGCCGTCACCCATGAACATCGACGCGAGCAGGCCACCGGCAGCGATACCGGCCAATGGGCCCAGCCAGCGCGACGCACCGCTTGCCGCAGGCGCAGGACGGCCAGCAGCGTTAGGCGCTGCCGCAGGCGTGGAGGGTGCGGCCTGACGTGTCTGATGCGTAGGCGCCGAGCCCATGCTTTTGCCGCCACCGAAACGCGCGGCGTTCACATCCAGACTCATGGTGAGCCCGATGCACAGCGCCATCGCGATGCTTAAAAAACGTTGCATAAGGGTATTCCCGTTTTGTGATTGCACGCGCGCCATGTTGCACAGCAGATGACTACATGACCAGCGCGTTAGTGTTTCGGACTTTTACATAAATAGCGTAGGACTTTTCAGCGCGCTTCGTAAGACTTGTGATTAGCCCCACGCACCGAGGTTATACACAGGTCTTGGAACGCCCGGAATAAATGGCCTCTGTGCTTCTGCCCGAAGGGCGTGGGAGCGAACTTGTTCGCGAAAAGGTCTTTATAATCGCCGAAAATGCATCGACTGAAACAGCGCCTTCGCGAGCAAGCTCGCTCCCGCGTCCTGCGGCCAGAATCAAAAGCGGACTATGTATGACGCCGAGCGCGGGAACAAGAACTGGCACCGCGCCCAACCCCTGAACGCTACAACGGCACCAGCTTCGCATAGCCCATCATCAGCCACTTGCTGCCTTCGGCGAAGTTGACCTGCACCCGTGCCTGAGCGCCAGCGCCCTCGAAGTTGAGGATCACGCCTTCGCCGAACACCGCATGCTGTACGCGCTGGCCCATGGTGAACTCGGTTTCCGGAATGCCGGTGCCGTTGAACAGGCTGCTGCTGTTGAACTTCGGAGTGCCACCGAACGGACGACTCACGCTGTTGGACAGGCGCACTTCCTGGATCAGCGCCGGCGGAATCTCGCGTACGAAACGCGAGACCTTGTTGTAGGTTTCGCTGCCGTACAGACGACGCGTTTCGGCGTAGGTCATCACCAGCTGTTTCATGGCGCGGGTGATGCCGACATAAGCCAGACGTCGCTCTTCTTCCAGGCGCCCCGGCTCTTCCAGACTCATCTTGTGCGGGAACAGCCCTTCCTCCATGCCCACCAGGAACACATGCGGAAACTCCAGGCCCTTGGCGCTGTGCAGGGTCATCAGCTGAATGCTGTCTTCATGCTCCTGCGCCTGGGTGTCGCCTGCTTCCAGCGAGGCATGCCCCAAAAACGCTGCAAGTGGCGTCAGGTCTTCTTCGCTTTCGTGATTCTCGAAAGCACGGGCCGCGCTGACCAGTTCCTCAAGGTTTTCTACCCGCGCCTGGCCTTTCTCGCCTTTTTCCTGCTCGTGATAGGTGATCAGCCCGGACTGCTCGATAACCGTCTGGGTCATCAGGTGCAGCGGCATCTCCATGACCTTCGCCGACAGGTTCTCGATCAGCTCGATGAACCCGCCCAGGGCCGTGGCGGCGCGGCCGGTCAGGCCTTTGTTGGCGACCAGCAGGCGCATGGCTTCCCACATGGAGACGTCGGCATGACGCGCATGTTCGCGAATCGCTTCGACGGTCTTTTCGCCGATGCCGCGAGCCGGAACATTGATCACCCGCTCCAGCGCTGCATCGTTGCCACGACCTTCCAGCAAGCGCATATACGCCATCGCGTTCTTGATTTCGGCGCGTTCGAAGAAGCGCTGCCCGCCGTAAATGCGGTATGGAATACGCTCACGCAGCAGGGCTTCTTCGAGCACCCGCGACTGGGCGTTGGAACGGTACAGAATGGCGATGTCGTTGCGCGAGATGCCGGTTTTCAGCGCGCTTTCGATGGTCTCAACCACATAGCGCGCCTCATCGTGTTCGTTGAAGGCGGCATACAGGTTGATCAGCTCGCCATCGCCGACGTCAGTCCACAACTCCTTGCCCAGGCGGCCGCTGTTATTGACGATCAAGCCGTTGGCAGCCTTGAGGATGCTCGCTGTGGAGCGGTAATTCTGCTCCAGGCGGATGACTTCGGTGTCCGGGAAGTCAGAGGAATACTGGTGAATGTTCTCGATCTTCGCGCCACGCCAGCCGTAAATGGACTGATCGTCATCGCCGACCACCATCAGGCTGTCGCCACCCTGAGCGAGCAGGCGTAGCCACGCGTATTGCACGGCGTTGGTGTCCTGGAATTCATCCACCAATACATGGCGGAAACGACGCTGATAATGCGCGAGCAAACCCGGATTATCGCGCCACAGGTCGAGTGCGCGCAGCAGCAGTTCGGAGAAGTCGATGACGCCGGCCCGCTGACAGGCGACCTCGTAGGCTTCGTAGACACTTTTCATGGTGGTCAGGAACAGATCGCCGCTGGCCTGAATATGTTTCGGGCGCAGGCCTTCATCTTTCTGGCCGTTGATGAACCACTGTGCCTGACGTGCAGGCCAGCGTTGCTCATCCAGGCCCAGCTCGCGCATCACGCGTTTTACCAAGCGCTGCTGGTCATCGCTGTCGAGAATCTGGAAGGTCTGCACCAGCCCGGCTTCCTGCCAGTGCGCTCGCAGCAGGCGGTGGGCCAGACCGTGGAAGGTACCCACCCACATGCCAGCAGGGCTTATGCCCATCAGCTGCTCGATGCGGTGGCGCATTTCGGCGGCAGCCTTGTTGGTGAACGTCACCGACAGAACCGAATGCGGGGAGGCTTGCTCAACCTGCATCAGCCATGCGATGCGATGCACCAGCACACGGGTTTTGCCGGAGCCAGCACCAGCCAGGACCAACTGACGACCCAATGAGGCGGCTACGGCCTGACGTTGGGCATCGTTGAGGGAATTCAGAAGAAGAGAGAGATCATCGCGCATCCGCGCATTCTAGGGTGCTGCGTCATGCCGGGCAAACCATGCTTTGCGTCAGGCAATAAAAATGACCGGGTGCTGACGACCGGTCGTCGAGCGTTGCAGGGTCGAGCGCGGTCAGTCGACCTTGAAGATTGGCCATTCGCAGGCCAGGCGCAGGATTCCGCTTAATGTAGGATTATTCCCACAATTTTTTTCGATTCATCCATTCAGGGCCCGTGTAACAGGTTTCAGCGTCGTTTAACTGGGCGGTTTGCAGGTCATGTAGTATAACTACAAGAAAGCTACAACCCAGCCCATCTTCCTTTTGCCGAGTCTGCCCCTTGAATCTGCTGCAACACATCGCCCAGTCACGTAATTTGCTGCGCAAATCGGAGCTCAAGGTTGCCGATCATGTGCTGCTTGACCCTGCGGCTGTGATGCACAGTTCCATGGCGGATCTGGCGCACAGCGTCGGCATCAGTGAGCCGACCATCGTGCGCTTCTGCCGCGCCATTGGGTGCACCGGGTTTCAGGACCTCAAGCTCAAGCTGGCGCAGAGTCTGGCGGCGGGTGCGAGTTTCGGCCAGTTCGCGATTCACGAAGACGATTCGGTCGCCGACTACAGCCTGAAGATTTTCGACACTACCCTGCACACGCTGATGGAAGTGCGCGAAAACCTCGACCCCCATGCTTTACAGATGGCAGTCACGGCCATGGCCGGGGCCAATCGGGTCGAATTTTATGGGTTTGGCGCTTCCGGTGCAGTGGCTGCCGATGCGCAGCACAAGTTCTTTCGTTTGCTGTTGACCGCGGCAGCGTATTCCGACCCGCACATGCAGGCGATGTCGGCGGTCACGCTCAAGCCGACAGACGTCGCGGTATGCATTTCGCAGTCGGGGCGCTCCAAGGACTTGCTGATCACCGCCAATATGGTCCGCGAGAGCGGCGCGACGCTGATTACCTTGTGCCCAAGCCAGACGCCGCTGGCCGAGCTGTCATCGGTCAATCTGGCCATCGATGTACATGAAGACACCGAAATCTACACGCCGCTGACGTCCCGTATCGCGCACCTGGTGGTGATCGATGTGCTGGCGATGGGCGTGGCAATGGCCCGCGGCCCGAGCCTGGTCAATCACCTCAAGAGCGTCAAGCGCAGCCTGCGCGGCTTGCGTCTGTCGCCGAAGTCGATAAAGACTCACGAAGACTGATCGCTCAACCGAGCGGAATTCATCGATCTGTCATCTGCATGCCGCCTGATTGTCACTGTCGCGCTCCATTCTGGTGCTCCCACAAAACGTATTGGGAGACAGGATATGGCTCGGCATTACGATGATTTACCTACCAGCACCGTGAAAACCCGCCGCCAGCAGGAAGACCAGCGCCGCATGGAGTTTCGTCGGGCTATTGAGAGCTACAGTGAAGCGCGTCAGCTTAATCAGGAGCTGTGTGACTACATGGATGGTATCGACAACGCTGTATGGCAGACTATCAAGTTGCCCGCGGTCGACCGTCGAAACGCTCGACAAGCTGGTTGATCTGCGCACGTTCGGTGCGGATGAACGCAAGAAAGGCATGTGCCACAGGTGAAAGGCGTTTGTCTCGGGCCTGAGCCACGCACCAGCTTCGATACAGCGGCAGCTCCGCCACGGGTAGCTCCACGAGAGCACCGGTGGCGAGTTCCTGGCAGACCGCATGCCGTGTCAGTATCGCCAGGCCCAGTCCGGCGACCACGCATTCACGTTGCGCCTCGCTGGAAGACACCTCCAGCGTCTGCGTGAAATGCACGCGTTTCTCTTTGAAGTACTCCTCGCAGGCCCGGCGTGTACCTGATCCCGTTTCCCGGGTCAGCAACGGCCAGGGCTCCAGGTCTTTCAAGTTCAGCGTCGCAAGGCTGCTCAGCGGGTGGTCAGGCGGTGCTACGGCGACAATCGGGTTGCTGAGAAAAGGTAGAAACTCCAGGCCCATATCCAGCGGAACCGCTGACATCACTACAAGATCATCGCGGTTGTCCGATAATCGCCTGATGATCTGTGCACGATTGACAACCATCAGGCTCAGGCTGACTTCCGGGTGCTGGCGTTTGAATGCAGCGAAAAGGTGGGGGATGAAATACTTGCAGCTGGATTCAATCGCCAGCTTCAACTGGCCTTGCAGCGAGCCCTGCATGTCCGAAAGCTGCATGTCGAGACTTTCCAGGCGTCCGAAAATATCCCGGCTGGCCAGTTGCAGTGCCTGCGCCGCCTCAGTCAGGTAGAGCTTTTTGCTGACGTATTCGAACAGCGGCTGGCCGATCAGCTCTTCAAGCTGGCGAATCTGCAGGCTGACGGCAGGCTGCGTCAGAGACATCTCTTCGGCTGCACGGCTGTATGAGCGCAGATCACATACTTCATTGAAAATACGCAGCTGACGCAATGTCATACGCATCAATGACTTACGCATTTATAAAAGCTTCCTGGGACGACAAGAAGCTTCAACTATAAGCTTTTACTTATGCATGTCCCAACTTTTACTCATTTTTGTTAATCCTTGATTCGGCATAGGGTGTCCCTGCGGCATTCAGTCACATGCCCTGTTACAAAAACGGGTCGAGGAAAACGCCAGTGATAACAAAAATTCTGATAGCCAACCGCGGGGAGATTGCCGTCCGGATCGTGCGTGCCTGCGCCGAAATGGGTATTCGCTCGGTCGCGATCTTTTCCGACGCGGACCGGCATGCCCTGCATGTCAAACGTGCTGACGAAGCCTATAGCATTGGTGCCGAACCGTTGGCCGGTTACCTGAACCCGCGCAAGCTGGTGAATCTGGCGGTAGAGACTGGCTGCGATGCGCTGCATCCCGGTTATGGCTTTCTGTCGGAGAACGCCGAGCTGGCCGACATCTGTGCTGAACGTGGCATTAAGTTTATCGGTCCGTCCGCAGAAGTGATTCGTCGCATGGGCGACAAGACCGAAGCGCGGCGCAGCATGATCAAGGCCGGTGTGCCGGTTACGCCCGGCACCGAAGGCAACGTCGCGGACATCGACGAGGCGCTGGTCGAAGGCGAGCGTATTGGTTACCCGGTAATGCTCAAGGCCACCTCCGGGGGCGGCGGGCGCGGCATACGCCGTTGCAACAGCCGCGAAGAACTCGAGCAGGCCTTCCCCCGGGTGATTTCCGAAGCAACCAAGGCCTTTGGCTCGGCGGAAGTGTTTCTCGAGAAGTGCATCGTCAATCCCAAGCACATCGAAGCGCAGATTCTCGGTGACAGCTTCGGCAATGTGGTGCACCTGTTCGAGCGCGACTGCTCGATTCAGCGCCGTAACCAGAAGCTCATCGAAATCGCCCCCAGCCCGCAACTGACTCCCGAGCAGCGTGCTTATATCGGTGATCTGTCGGTGCGTGCGGCCAAGGCTGTCGGTTACGAGAACGCAGGGACCGTGGAGTTTTTGCTCGCCGAGGGCGAGGTGTACTTCATGGAAATGAATACCCGGGTTCAGGTCGAGCACACCATCACCGAAGAAATCACCGGCATCGATATTGTTCGCGAGCAGATCCGTATTGCGTCCGGCCTGCCGCTGTCGATCAAGCAGGAAGATATCATTCACCGCGGTTTTGCCCTGCAATTCCGGATCAACGCCGAAGACCCGAAGAACAATTTCCTGCCCAGTTTCGGCAAGATCACCCGCTATTACGCGCCCGGAGGACCAGGCGTGCGCACCGATACGGCGATTTACACCGGCTACACCATTCCGCCGTTTTACGACTCGATGTGCCTGAAGCTGATCGTCTGGGCGCTGACCTGGGAGGAGGCGATGGACCGTGGCCTGCGTGCGCTGGATGACATGCGCCTGCAAGGAGTGAAGACCACGGCTGCCTATTACCAGGAAATTCTGCGTAACCCGGAATTTCGCAGCGGTGAATTCAACACCAGCTTTGTCGAGAGCCACCCCGAGCTGACCAATTATTCGATCAAGCGCAAACCCGAAGAGCTGGCTCTGGCCATCGCCGCCGCCATTGCCGCACACGCCGGTCTGTAAGGAATAGTGAAATGTCCAAGAAGATTTTCGTAACCGACACCATCCTGCGTGACGCTCACCAATCATTGCTGGCGACCCGCATGCGTACCGAGGACATGCTGCCGATCTGCGACAAGCTCGACAAGGTCGGTTACTGGTCGCTGGAAGTCTGGGGCGGCGCGACCTTCGATGCCTGCGTGCGTTTTCTCAAGGAGGATCCGTGGGAGCGCCTGCGTCAACTGCGCGCGGCCTTGCCCCATACCCGTTTGCAAATGCTCCTGCGCGGCCAGAACCTGCTGGGCTATCGGCATTACAGCGATGACGTGGTCAAGGCGTTCGTTGCCAAGGCGGCGGTGAATGGTATCGATGTGTTCCGTATTTTCGATGCCATGAACGATGTGCGTAACCTTCGCGTTGCGATCGAAGCGGTAAAAGCTGCGGGCAAGCATGCGCAAGGCACCATCGCTTACACCACCAGCCCGGTGCACACCATCGAAGCGTTCGTCGCACAGGCCCGGCAGATGGAAGCGATGGGCTGCGATTCGGTGGCGATCAAGGACATGGCCGGTCTGCTGACTCCCTATGCCACGGGTGAACTGGTCAAGGCGCTGAAAGCCGAACAGTCGCTGCCGGTGTTCATTCACTCCCACGACACCGCAGGCCTGGCTGCCATGTGCCAGCTCAAGGCCATTGAAAGCGGCGCGGATCATATTGATACGGCGATCTCCAGCTTTGCCTGGGGCACCAGTCATCCGGGCACAGAGTCGATGGTTGCGGCGCTCAAGGGCAGCGAGTTCGACACCGGGCTGGACCTGGAGCTGTTGCAGGAAATTGGTCTGTATTTCTACGCGGTGCGTAAGAAGTATCACCAGTTCGAAAGCGAATTCACGGCGGTCGATACCCGTGTGCAGGTCAATCAGGTGCCTGGCGGGATGATTTCCAACCTGGCCAATCAGCTCAAGGAGCAGGGCGCGCTCAATCGCATGGGCGAAGTGCTGGCTGAAATTCCGCGCGTGCGCAAAGACCTCGGTTATCCACCGCTGGTAACGCCGACCTCACAGATCGTCGGTACTCAGGCGTTCTTCAATGTGCTGGCTGGCGAGCGCTACAAGACCATCACCAATGAAGTGAAGCTTTATCTACAGGGCGGTTATGGCAAGGCGCCGGGGCCGGTGGATGAAAAGCTGCGTCGTCAGGCCATTGGCAATGAAGAACTGATAGATGTTCGCCCGGCCGATCTGCTCAGGCCGGAGATGACCAAGTTGCGTGCCGATATCGGCGCATTGGCCAAATCCGAAGAGGACGTGCTGACGTTTGCCATGTTCCCGGACATCGGCCGCAAGTTTCTTGAAGAGCGTGCAGCTGGAACGCTGACGCCGGAAGTACTGCTGCCGATTCCCGAAGCCGGAAGCGTGGCCAGAGCGGGCGGCGAGGGCGTGCCGACCGAGTTCGTGATTGATGTGCACGGCGAAACCTATCGGGTCGACATCACCGGCGTGGGCGTCAAGGCCGAGGGCAAGCGCCACTTCTACCTGTCCATCGATGGCATGCCGGAAGAAGTGGTGTTCGAACCGCTCAACGAATTTGTCGGCGGCGGTGCCAGCAAACGCAAGCAGGCTCATGCACCGGGCCACGTCAGCACCACCATGCCGGGCAATATCGTCGATGTGCTGGTCAAGGAAGGCGATATGGTCAAAGCAGGGCAGGCGGTATTGATCACCGAAGCCATGAAGATGGAAACCGAGGTCCAGGCGTCGGTCGCGGGCAAGGTTGTGGCGATTCACGTTGCCAAGGGCGACCGCGTCAATCCGGGTGAGGTTCTGGTCGAGATCGAAGACTGACCGGGCACATACAGATAATTCAACGATTTACCTCAGGGAAGCACTCGTGGCTTCCCTTTTTTTATTCTGTGCAGGCGGGCCCGGTTGTCACCGCTATCGTTGCGCACGCTCCAGCGTGGGAATGCCGTTCTCGACGCTCTGCGTCCTCAGGATCAGCGAAACGCCTCAAGCCCTTTGATCTGCTGCCCGTCCGCGAAGTTATCCACAGCCAGCCAGCATTCAAAGGCCTTCTGCAATTCAGGCCATTCGCTGTCGAGTATCGAGTACCACGCTGTGTCTCTGCTCTGGCCCTTGACTACCATGTGCTGGCGGAAGGTGCCTTCGTAGCTGAAGCCGAAACGTTGGGCTGCGCGTTTGGAACGGGCGTTGTTGGCGTTGCACTTCCATTCCAGGCGGCGATAGCCCAGCGTGAATGCTTCCCTGGCCAGCAGGTAAATGGCTTCGGTGCCTTTGGGGGTTCGTTGCATGGCCGCGCTGAAAGTGACATGACCTATTTCGATACGCCCGTGGGCGGCGACGATCGACATCAGGCTGATGACACCTTCGGCTTTACCGGTCTGCTGATCGACGACCGTATAAAACCATGGGTCGGACGCTGCCTGATGCCCGGACAGCCATGCATCAAAGGCACTGCGCTCGATAAAAGGCCCGTAAGGCAGGTAATCCCACAGTTTCGGGTCGGCATTCGGGCCCTGAAGCGCAGCCCACAAGTCATCGGCGTGACGTGTGGCGTCGAGTTTTTCCAGGCGAATGAAACGGCCTGTCAGTGTGTTGGTTGTGGGCAATGCAGCAGCTTGCCAGTCCAGCAGAGTGTCGGACATCAATCACTTCCTGTTTCAGAGCGCTTTGCGAAATTGTATAAGGCCAGGCCGTTCGGCAATCCTTTCGTACAACTGAATGGCCGTGGCGTTGGTTTCGTGGGTCAGCCAATGCACCTTGTCGCAACCGTCTGCCTTGGCCGTGGCGTAAACAAACTCGATCAGCTGCCTGCCAATGCCTGTTCCGCGTTGTTCCGGCGCGACAATCAGGTCCTGCAGGTAACAGGCATTGTTGATGCTCCAGTTGGAGCGATGGTAGATGAAGTTCACCATGCCCACCGCTTCGCCATCCAGCCAGGCCAGCGCCGAGTGGGTCGGCTCGTGCGAATCCACAAGGCGTTGCCAGGTGACGTCGCTGACACTTTCGGCCAGCTCGGTATTGTAGAAGCGCAGATAGGCCTGCCATAGTGGCAGCCAGGCTTTATGGTCGTTGACAGTAACGACGCGAATCCGGACATCGGTCATGACGTTCTCCCTGCGCTCATCAAGCGAGCGATTTGCTGGTCGTTTGCATTCTCGCTTGCTGCGAGGCCGTCGCGTACCCCGGCCATGTCCGAAGCGCTGCGGTTCTGACTGAGTTTGCGTTTGCCTTGCAGCCGCTGCACGGGAATTGCAAACCCTGCAATCGCCCCCAGCATTTTTGCAATGTAGTCCGCAGGTGCATCCTCGATTGACCAGGGTTGCGGGCGGCTGGATTCATGGCGATGGGTCAGGTCAGCCAGCAATTGGTGCAGTTGCGCTGCATCGGTAAAAACCGTGGCCTGCCCATAGGCATGCACGGCCAGATAATTCCAGGTAGGTACAACCTTGCCGTGTTCTGCCTTGCCCGGGTAGAAAGACGGGCTCACATAGGCATCGCCGCCGGGAAAAATCACCAGCGCCTCGACACCTGAGTTCAACTGCTGCCACTGTGGGTTGGCTCTGGCCAGATGCCCGTAAAGCGTGCCGTGCGGACCTTCATCGCGGCGCAACAGCAGCGGCAAGTGAGTCGCGTGCAATCCCTCTTCACCCTGTGTGACAAGAATAGCCAGGCGAGTTTGATCCATCTGCTCGTGCAGGCTGAGCGTGTCGTTTTCCTTGAAGGCAGCAGGTATGTACATGGTCATGTTCCTTGGCTGATGAAGCGATCGTAGGCAAGGTATTGGTCTGATGTAAGATCCATTTTTTATAAGTTTCATGGGACCAATTCATGCCCATCGCCCCTGTCGCGTTTCCACCCACGCTTACCGGCATCGAGCTGGACCCGAATCACGGCTTGAGCAAGCAGCTCTACGAGATTTTGCGCCAGCAAGTGCTTGATGGACGCTTGAGTGGCGGCATGCGTCTGCCCGCCAGTCGCGATTTGGCGCATTCACTGGGCATCTCCCGTAACAGCGTCATACGGGCCTATGACCAGCTGTATGCCGAGGGTTTTATTGAAGGGCGCGTTGGCGACGGTACGTATGTTGCGCAGCTGTCTGAACGAAGCGCGGCGCCTCGACGGCCAAGCCGTAAAAAACTATCCACCAACTTACCCACAGGTGTATCCACAGGGTTACACACAGGTTTGTCCACAATTGCGGCGGAAATGCCGTCGAATTGTTCCGGTGAAGTTATCCACAACCCGACACGCGTGCTGCTCGAAAAGCATCATTTGCACGAGCCGCCGACGGGTAGGCCGCGGGCTTTTCGGGTAGGCGTTCCAGCCTTCGATCTTTTTCCGTTTGCCTTGTGGGGCAAGCTGTATGCGGCCTTTTGGCGCAAGCCGGACCTTGCTCAGCTGGGTTACGGCACCGCTGCGGGAGATTCGCGGCTGCGTGAGTTGATTGCCGTTTATCTTCGTTCATCGCGTGGGCTGCACTGCACGGCTGAGCAAATTGTGATCACCAGCGGCGCGCAACATGCAATCAGCCTTTGTGCACAGTTGCTTTTGACGCCGGGCGATAGCGTTGCTGTGGAAAATCCAAGCTATCGCGCGGCGGGTCATGCGTTTGCAATGGCAGGTGCGCGATTGCACGGCGTGCCTGTGGATAACGAGGGCATGCGTTGCGCCGAGCTTGAGCAGGCCGATTGCAGATTGGCGTATGTGACCCCTTCGCATCAGTACCCGACTGGCGTAGTCATGAGCCTGGCACGGCGCTTGGAGTTGCTGGCCTGGGCCGAGAGGCACCAGAGCTGGATTGTCGAGGACGATTACGATGGGGAGTATCGGTACAGCGGTTCGCCATTGGCCCCGTTGGCTGCGTTGGAGCAGAGTGGTCGAGTGCTCTATGTCGGCACATTCGGAAAAGTCGCCTTTCCGGCGCTGCGCCTGGGGTATCTGGTTCTGCCTGAGCAACTTGTCCGCCCGTTCAGCCAGCGCAAGGCGGTAGACATGCGCCATACCGAGATTGGCGTGCAGGCGGTCATGGCGCAATTCATTGCGTCGGGGCATTTCCAAAGACACATCCGTCGTATGCGTCGCGCGGCGCTGAGTCGTCGCAATGCGCTGCTGGATAACTGGCCTGCCGACATAGCAGGGTGCGCTGCAATGCCCAGGGTGGTTGCAGGGCTGCATGTGATGGTCAAGGTAGACAGTGTCGCGCGTGAGCAGGCACTGATTGCCAAGGCTGGTAGCGTTGGCGTCGAGATGAATGCCTTGAGTGATTACTGGCTGCCCGACTCCAGTGAGCCTGTGGATAACCGCGCCGGGCTGGTTTTGGGTTTCGCCGCCGTGCCCGAGGTCGAGATTGCCGATGCATTGAACAGGCTGCGCAAGGCCTGGTCCGAGTAGTCCCGCTGGCAGGCGTATAATCTGCACTTTCTGTTACTTGTCCTGAGATACCCATGAACAACTCTCTTACTGCAACACCCGGACGCAAGTTCGGCGCGCCGCTGGCTGCGCTGTTCCTGCTGCTGATGGGCGCCCAGTTTCTGCTGCTCAGTGTCGGCACCCGCCAGGTAATGCTGTGGATCGTCGGTGCAGCGCTGGGCGTGACGCTGTATCACGCGGCATTCGGCTTCACCTCGGCGTGGCGGGTGTTTATCCGTGAGCGGCGCGGTGCGGGTTTGCGGGCGCAAATGGTCATGCTGGCGGTGGCTGTGGTGCTGTTTTTCCCTGCGCTGGGTGCTGGCACGCTGTTCGGTCAGCCCGTTACCGGACTGGTTGCGCCGGTCGGAATTTCGGTCGTCGTGGGGGCGTTCATCTTCGGTATCGGCATGCAACTGGGCGGTGGCTGTGCGTCCGGTACGTTGTTCACCGCAGGTGGCGGCAATGCACGCATGCTGGTGACGCTGCTGTTTTTCATCCTCGGTTCGTTGATTGCGACCCATCACGTCGACTGGTGGTTTGCCCTGCCTTCGTTCCCGGCAGTTTCGTTGGTCAAGACCTTCGGCGTATTGCCTGCGCTGATCGTGAATCTCGCTCTGTTCGCCTTGATCGCTTTCATAACCGTGAAGCTCGAAAAGCGGCGTCATGGACAGCTTGAAACGCCGGTTACCACTGACCATCGTGGGTTGAGCCGGGTGCTGCGCGAGCCATGGGTTCTGGTCTGGGGCGCTGTCGCGCTGGCGCTGCTCAATTACGCAACACTGGCGCTGGCGGGTCGTCCGTGGGGCATCACCTCGGCGTTTGCGCTATGGGGCGCGAAGGTAGCCAGTGGTCTGGGTGTGGACGTCGGCAGCTGGGTGTTCTGGCAGAGCGCGGCGAATGCCAAGGCGTTGGCGGCTCCGGTGTGGGAAGACGTCACCAGTGTGATGGACATCGGCATCATGCTCGGTGCCTTGCTGGCGGCAGGGCTGGCCGGCCGTTTTGCGCCGAGCCTGGACATTCCCACGCGCTCGCTGGTTGCTGCGGTCATCGGCGGGTTGCTGCTGGGTTATGGCTCTCGACTGGCCTACGGCTGCAACATCGGCGCGTACTTCAGTGGTATTGCCTCGGGTAGCCTGCACGGCTGGCTATGGCTGGTTGCAGCCTACGCCGGTAACGTGATCGGCGTGCGTTTGAGGCCGATTTTCTTTGCTGGCGAACGCCCGCAAGTGGCGCTGACTGGCTGCTGAGGAAGTCTGTAACCCCAAGATAAAGCGGGTCGTTTGCGAACCATCTGCCGGTTTGGCATTCAAAGGCCATGCGGCAGATGTCAGCCTGCGATTCGCTTATTTTTCGATGGGGTAGTTCTTTTGCAGCAAACGATCATTTCGAAAATCCGTTTTCTCGGCAAGACCATCGGTTACGTGGGTTGGTCGCTTTTCTGGTTGTTGATTTGGGATGTGATCGTCACGGTCGACTTCATGCTGTATCTGGAGCGCAAGATCACGTTGCCTTCCATGCCGTTGACCCTACTGGGCTCGGCACTTGTGGTCCTCACCAGCTTTCGTAATTCCAGCGCCTACAATCGCTGGTGGGAAGCACGAACGTTGTGGGGCGCGCTGGTCAATAGTTCGCGCAGCTTCGCTCGGCAGGTGTTGACGCTGGTCGAGGATGACGACGGGATCAACCCGGTCAAGGCCACGCTGTTGCGTCGCCATGTTGCCTACGTGAAATGCCTGTCCGCGCACCTGAAGGGCGCCAAATGTGGTGATGAGGTTCAGATGCTGATTCCTCGCGAGGAATTCGAACGTCGTCACGACACCAACAACTTTCCCAACGACCTGCTCAATACGTCGGCTGCGCTGTTGGCCAAGGAGTATCAGGCGGGGCGACTGGACAGCATTCGTCTGGCGCGTCTTGAGTCGACCATGGTGGACATCTCCAATTGCCAGGGCGGTATGGAGCGTATTGCCAACACACCATTGCCTTATCCGTACGTCGCTTTTCCGCGTCTGTTCATCACGCTGTTCTGCCTGATCGTACCGATTGGCCTGGTGGAGACCCTGGGCTGGTTCACGCCGCTGGCATCAACCGTGGTGGGTTTCATGCTGTTGGCCATCGAAAAGATCGGCACCGACCTGCAGAGTCCGTTCCGTGCCAGCGAACATGAGATTCAGATGACGGCTTTGTGCGAAAACATCGAGCGTAATCTGGATTCGATGCTCAGGGGCGCGCAGGAAGAAAGCAAGGCTTCGTAAAGAGGGTGAGGCGTTGCGCGTGTGCAGAACGCCTCGGATAACGCAGAGATTGCGGTGGCTTAACGCAGCTCGCCACACAGGTCCAGTTCGACCAGCCGCCTGACTTCCTCGGTCGTCAGGCTTGCCCCCAGCAGTGCATGCAGTTTGCCAAGCGCTGCCTCACGGGTCATGCCGCCACCGGAGAGCACGCCAGCACCGCGCAGACGGCTCCCCGCTTCGTAGACATCCAGCTCGACACCGCCTTCGTGGCACTGGGTAATCGCCACCACGCAGATACCAAGCGCTCGTGCATTTTCCAGGCTGGCCAGAAACTGCGGATCATCACTTGGCCCGGTGCCGCTGCCGAAGCACTCAAGCACCAGACCCCGAATACCGCTGTTGATCAGACCGTCCAGCTGAGCTGCGCCGACGCCGGGAAACAGCGGCAACACGGCGACCTCTGCAAGCGTCTTCGCCTGCCGGTAGTTCAGTGCATCGGGCAGCGAAACCACCGCATGACCGCCACGCGAGCGTTGCAGCGGTGCGAACGGTTGACGACCGAAGCTGCGAATTTTCGCGCAGCGCACAGGCGTCATCAGTTGCCCGTGGAAATACAGCTGAACGCCTGACACCAGACCCGAACCCAGCGCCAGCAGGGCACCGTTGACGTTTTCCCATGCATCGCTGTCCTGCACGCCGGCAGGCAGCATAGAGCCGGTGAACAGCACCGGTGCGCTGAACCCCAGCAACTGGAAGCTCATCGCCGCCGCGCTGTATGCCAGGGTGTCGGTGCCATGCAGCACCAGAACAGCATCGCAGCCATCGACCTCCACCGCCTCGATCACCGCCTCACGCAGGCGCAGCCAGTAGGATGGGGTCATGTTGGCGCTGTCGATCAGCGGCGACATCTCGCGAAAGCGCCACTGCGGCACCCGCAGTTCCGGGTGCTCGGCCAGTTGCCCGGCCATCCGCGCCTCGAAACCCGAGGCAGGTGCCAGGCCGTTGGCGCTGGCCTGCATGCCGATGGTGCCGCCGGTGTAAAGAACCATGACGCTCTGAGCGGGTTTATGTGCATGATCAGTCATGGTTGTTCTCCGGCGTAAGGTCGCGTTGGTTATCGTGCTTCGGGCACAGGCTTGGCGGCCGCTTCGGCGTCCTGTGTCGACTGACGGGTCGGATTGGCTGGCCATGCGTTGCGATCCAGGTCCAGATCAGGGAACTGGCTGGAATCGAACACCGGCGTCTTGATGCCAGCCCGACGCTGCGAATCGTAGTCGTTCAGAATGCGCTTGACGACTTTGAACAGCATGGCGAGCGCGATCAGGTTGACGAACGCCAGCATTGTCATGGTGATGTCGGCGAACGCCAGTACATCTTTCAGGTCGACGACGGCACCCCACATGATCAGTACCAGCACCGCGATACGGTAGATGATGATGGTCTGGATCTTTTCGCCAAACAGGAACCGCAGGCTGTTTTCACCCAGGTAGTAGTTGTAGAGAATCGAGGTGAAGACGAACAGTGCCAGCGCCACGCTGATGAAGATTCTGCCCCAGTCACCAACCACTGCGGCCAGCGAGTTCTGCGCCAGAACGATGCCGTTGCCGTCGTAACCGATGTCGTAGATACCGGACAGCAGGATCAGCAAGGCGGTGCAGGTGCAGATTACGAAGGTGTCGAGGAACACGCTGAACGCCTGAACCACGCCTTGTGCAACCGGGTGCTCTACATGCGCCACGGCAGCCACGTTGGGCGCACTGCCCAGACCGGCTTCGTTGGCGAACACGCCACGCTTGACGCCCATCACGATAGCGCTGCCGATCAGGCCGCCGAATACCGGGTCAAGACCGAAGGCGCTTCTGACGATGGTCATCAGCATGCCGGGAACGTGGTCGATCTGCAGAACGATGACGTAGATGGTGACCGCGATGTAGATCAGGGTCTTGACTGGAACCAGCAGGTCGGAAATTGCCGCGATACGCTTGATGCCGCCGACGAAGGCCAGACCCAGCAGCACGACCAGACAGATGCCGGTGGTTCGGGTGTCGATGTTGAACGCGCTTTTCAGCGAGTCGGTCACGGCGTGGGATTGCAGGCCGTTGAAGGCAAAACCGAAGGTCACCAGCAACAGTACGGCCATGACCATGCCCAGCCAGCGCTTGCCCAGACCGTGCTGGATGTAAAACGCCGGACCGCCGCGGAACTGTCCTTCGGAATCCTTGCGTTTATAGAGCTGGGCGAGCGAACACTCGATGAAACTGCTGGACATGCCGACCAGTGCGGTGACCCACATCCAGAATAAGGCGCCCGGACCGCCCAGCGTTACGGCAATGCCGACGCCTGCGATGTCGCCTGCTCCCACGCGGCCCGCAAGGCTGAGCATCAGGGCCTGGAACGAACTCAACTGACCCGCGCTGCTGCGCAGACTGTCGCGAAAAACCGAGAACATGTGGAAAAAGTGTCGAAACTGAACGAAACGCGAGCGGATCGTGAAGTAACTACCCAAGCCAACGATAAGTACGATCAGTACCTTACCGGAGAGAAAGTCGTTAATCATTTCCAGCATTTTTGTTATCCCTCGCTACTTTTGAGGGGGCGCACTATACCGGTGCAAAGTTTTTACGTCTGTAGTCGCTTTCTTGGACGTCTGATTCTTCATTCGCGACGATGAATGAATACTTCCACGGATTACTCCGCCAAAGTGGGGTGCCGAAGGCTCTGGGTCCAGTGTCGGAGCTCTTTGCTGCAGGCAAAAAAAAGGGTCTGGAGAATCACTCCCAGACCCTCAAAAAATTGAGGGGTGTCTAGGCCCTCAATCTGGTGAGCTTGGTGCGCAGGTCATTTCCTGTCAGGCTTTCAAGGGGGCCAGACGCGGAGCGATCATGTTTTCCGGGCGCAGGATGTCGTCGAGCATGGCATCGTCGAGCAGACCTTCCTCACGCACCAGTTCCAGCACGCCGCGGCCGGTTTCCAGCGCGATGCGGGCGATACGGGTGGAGTTTTCGTAACCGATGTAGGGGTTCAGTGCGGTCACCAGGCCGATCGAATGCTCGACCAGCTCGCGGCAGCGCTGTTCGTTGGCCGTGATGCCCACAATGCAGTGCTCGCGCAGCATGTCCATGGCGCGCTGCAACAGGCGGATAGAGTCGAAGATCTTGTAAGCGATCAGTGGCTCCATCACGTTGAGCTGCAATTGTCCGCCTTCAGCGGCCATGGTCAGCGACAGGTCGTTGCCGATGATTTCGAAAGCAACCTGATTGACCGCTTCCGGGATTACCGGGTTGACCTTGCCGGGCATGATCGAGCTGCCTGGCTGGCGTGCCGGCAGGTTGATTTCGTTGATCCCGGTGCGCGGGCCGCTGGACAGCAGGCGCAGGTCGTTGCAGATTTTCGACAGCTTGACCGCAGTACGCTTGAGCATGCCCGAGAACAGTACAAACGCGCCCATGTCGGAGGTCGCTTCGATCAGATCGGCTGCCGGCACCAGCGGCTGGCCGCTGATCAGCGCCAGGCGGTCGACGGCAAGCTTTTGGTAGCCAGGGTCGGCGTTGATGCCGGTGCCGATGGCCGTACCGCCCAGGTTCACTTCGGTCAACAGCTCGGGTGCCAGGCTGCGCAGGCGGTTGAGGTCTTCTGTCAGGGTGGTGGCAAAGGCGCGGAACTCCTGACCCAGGGTCATTGGCACGGCGTCCTGCAACTGAGTACGACCCATTTTCAGCACATGGTTGAATTCTTCGCCCTTGGCGGCGAACGACTGGATCAGGCTGGAGAGGCTGGCGAGCAGGGCGTCATGGCCCAGCAGCAGACCCAGGCGGATCGCGGTCGGGTAGGCGTCGTTGGTCGACTGCGCCATGTTTACATCGTTGTTGGGGTGCAGGTGCTTGTATTCGCCTTTCTCGAAGCCCATGGTTTCCAGGGCGATGTTGGCGATGACTTCGTTGGCGTTCATGTTGGTGGACGTGCCAGCGCCACCTTGAATCATGTCGACCACGAACTGATCGTGGAAGTCGCCACGGATCAGACGGGCGCAGGCCTCGCTGATGGCCGCATGCTTTTTATCGTTGAGGTGTCCGAGCTGGTGGTTTGCATCAGCTGCCGCCTGTTTGACCATGGCCAGGGCCACAACCAGTTTAGGGTAGTGCGAAAGCGGCACGCCTGAGAGGTGAAAGTTGTTCACCGCTCGCAGGGCCTGGATGCCGTAATACGCGTTGGCAGGTACTTCGAGAACACCAAGCAGGTCTTTTTCGATGCGCGATGATGCAGGCGAGGACATGATAAAAGAAGTCTCAAAAAGGCACGGACAATGCCGGAACGCCGCGAATATTGGGCTTCCCACCCTGTCTTGACCAATGCTGTTAAACGCTGGCCTATGCAATAACGGCATAATCAGGGTGTGACCCGGATTCCGTTAAGTGCGTAAAGGGGGCAAAATGTCGCACCCGGACGCTGCTTCGGAGGCCTTGCCAGAGCCGTCTGGCCATGTATCCGCAGCGCGTTGCCGGTCGTCCCACTGCGGTCGCTTCAAGCCGGGTGGGTGCAGGGCATGCGCAGTCGCCTGTCGAAGCAGTCATCCATTGTCCGGGAGGACCTGATGAATCTGGAAAGCAAATGGCTGGAGGATTTCAGCGCCCTGGCGGCCACCCGCAGCTTTTCTCAGGCCGCCGAGCGTCGTTTCGTGACTCAGCCAGCGTTCAGTCGGCGTATCCGCAGTCTTGAGTCGGCCTTGGGGCTGACCCTGGTCAATCGCTCGCGCACGCCCATCGAGCTGACGGCTGCCGGGCAGCTGTTTCTGGTCACCGCGCGTACCGTGGTCGAGCAACTGGGCGAAGTCGTGCGCCATCTGCATCATCTGGAAGGTGGGCAGGGTGAGGTGATGCAGGTTGCTGCGGCACACTCGCTGGCGTTGGGGTTCTTTCCGCGCTGGATTGCCCAGCTACGTAACGAAGGGCTGAACATTGCCACCCGGCTGGTGGCCACCAACGTTGGCGATGCCGTACACGCGTTGCGTGAAGGTGGTTGCGATCTGATGCTGGCGTTCTATGATCCTGACGCCGCGCTGCAAATGGACGCTGAAATCTTCCCCTCGCTGCATCTGGGCCATACCGAGATGTTGCCGGTCTGTGCGGCAGATGCCGATGGGCAGCCGTTATTCGATATGGAAGGCGAGGGCAGTGTGCCGTTGCTTGCCTACAGCGCCGGGGCCTTTCTCGGGCGCTCGGTGAATCTGCTGCTGCGTCAGCGCAACCTGCGGTTCACGACGGTTTACGAGACGGCGATGGCCGATAGCCTGAAAAGCATGGCACTGGAAGGGCTGGGCATCGCCTGGGTTCCGCAACTGAGTGTGCGCGCCGAACTGGCGCGCGGTGAACTGGTGGTGTGTGGCGGGCCGCAGTGGCATGTGCCGCTGGAGATTCGCCTTTACCGTTGCGCTCTGGTACGCAAGGCCAATGTGCGCCTGCTGTGGCGCAAGCTTGAGAGTGCAGCGTCGCCGGGCGAAGCATAAAAACGGCCTGTTGTGATGCATGACAACAGGCCGTTTGCTCAGCGAACAGATATGTTATCGACGTATTTGCGAATCAATTCCTTGTTGGCATCGCTGAAGTAATAGCAGGGGATGATTGAGGTGGTGGAATATCCCCACATAGTCGTCTGGCATGGAAAACCGCTAGCCGCCTCATGCGTAGCGCCAAACAGGTGGCCGATCTCATGCGGCAGCGTGTTGTAATCTTTCAGGGACGCCATCGCGACGTGATGGCTTGTTGCTGCAACGCCGTGTAACGTCCCGTGGATTTTATTGGAAGTCACCAGCACGTATTTATGGCGCTCGGACGGGCGTGGCAGGTTTTTAGCGTCTGCATAAGCGGTGCTCGTCTGAAATAGCCTGTATAACGACTGTTCATCCTCCTCCCCACGATAGGCGAAGTCTGTAAGGCCCGGTTCGTCGTTGATGAATGTGACCGTTGTCCTGCGCCCCGTGATTTCCTGCAACTGAGCGAGAAAGGGATTCAAGTAGTTGTCACCCAGTTCAGCGCGTTCATATTTTGTCAGTTGATCGTGCATGATCACGAACAGTCCCAGATTGGGGCCGGCGGCGCTGGCAAATGGCAGGTAAAAAAAGACGGCAAGTGACAGCCAGACTGTCAGTTTGTTTTTCATTGGTACGTTCTCATCCTTGAGAGTCAGGTTAGATTGCGACTTCAATGTCGCGCTTCCAGTTAAACAAATACTGTCCGGGCCTGACAGTCCTGCTATGTCGTTTAGTGTCGTAGGGCAAGGCCTTTCATGTTGTAAGGCGCGCTGGTTAACGTGTTGGAATTTCAGTGTGTCCGGCTCTAGGGCACGGCTTGCGTCGATCTCTGGCGGTGCTGCTGACAGAAGGTGATCGCAGGTGCTTTAAACTCACCACTTTGCGGTATACTGCGCGGCCTTTGGCCGGCTAAATCGGTCACTATTCGTACAACAAGCCACGCCGGTTCCCCCGCGTGGCTTGTTGTTTTCAGACGCGCCTGCGGGCGCCCGATGAGAGGCACGACGATGAGCGCACTGGTTGGCGTGATCATGGGCTCCAAGTCCGATTGGTCCACCCTTAGCCACACTGCCGACATGCTGGAAAAGCTCGGCATCCCTTATGAAGTCAAGGTGGTTTCAGCTCACCGCACGCCGGACCTGCTGTTCCAGTACGCCGACGAAGCAGAGGGCCGTGGCATTGAAGTGATCATCGCCGGTGCTGGCGGTGCCGCTCACTTGCCTGGCATGTGTGCCGCCAAGACCTACCTGCCTGTGCTGGGCGTTCCGGTACAGTCGTCGATGCTGTCGGGTGTCGACTCCCTGCTGTCGATCGTGCAGATGCCTGCGGGTATTCCGGTAGCGACCCTGGCCATCGGCAAAGCGGGGGCGATCAACGCTGCGCTGCTTTCGGCCAGTATCCTGGGCGCCAAACACCCTCAATTCCACGCAGCGCTGAAGAAATTCCGCGCTGAGCAGACAGACAGCGTCCTGGACAATCCAGACCCACGCCACGCCTGAGGTTTTTCCATGAAGATCGGTGTAATCGGTGGCGGCCAGCTCGGCCGCATGTTGGCATTGGCAGGTACGCCGCTGGGCATGAACTTCGCCTTTCTCGATCCCGCGCCGGATGCCTGTGCTGCTGCACTTGGCGAGCATCTGCGTGCCGATTACGGTGATCTGGACCATCTGCGTCAGTTGGCTGATGAAGTCGATCTGGTGACTTTCGAGTTCGAAAGCGTTCCGGCCGAGACCGTGGCGTTTCTGTCGCAGTTCGTACCGGTCTATCCGAGCGCCGAGGCGTTGCGCATTGCGCGTGACCGTTGGTTTGAAAAAAGCATGTTCAAGGATCTGGGCATTCCGACGCCCGCATTCGCCGATATTCAGTCGCAGGCCGATCTGGATGCTGCGGTGGCCAGCATTGGCCTGCCGGCCGTGCTCAAGACTCGTACGCTGGGTTATGACGGCAAGGGCCAGAAGGTCCTGCGCTCGGCAGCAGATGTGACCGGTACATTCGCCGAGCTGGGCAGCGTGCCTTGCCTGCTGGAAGGCTTCGTGCCGTTCACTGGCGAAGTGTCGCTGATCGCCGTTCGCGCACGTGATGGCGAGACCCGGTTCTACCCGCTGGTTCACAACACGCACGACAGCGGCATCCTGCGCCTGTCCATCGCCAGCACCGACCACCCTTTGCAGGCACTGGCCGAAGACTACGCCGGTCGTGTACTGAAGCAGCTGGATTACGTGGGCGTGCTGGCATTCGAGTTCTTTGAGGTCGACGGCGGCCTGAAAGCCAACGAGATTGCGCCGCGGGTACACAACTCCGGTCACTGGACGACCGAAGGCGCCGAGTGCAGCCAGTTCGAAAACCACCTGCGGGCGGTTGCCGGTCTGCCGCTGGGCTCCACAGCCAAGGTCGGCGAGAGCGCCATGCTCAATTTCATCGGTGAAGTGCCAGCAGTGGACAAGGTCATCGCCGTCGAAGATTGCCACCTGCACCACTACGGCAAGGCATTCAAGGCAGGCCGCAAAGTAGGGCACGCTACGGTCCGCAGCGTTGACCGCGCTACGCTGGATCGTCAGGTGAAGCTGGTTGAAGCGTTGATCAAGGGCTGATCAGGCCCGCGGCTATCGTGCCAATGCTCTGCGCTCGACGTAATACACAAATCCAACTGACTATCGTGCCAATGCTCCGCGTTGGCATGCATTGGGTGACGCTCCGCGTCACGAAATGCATTACCACGCGGAGCGTGGGAACGAGAATTAGCGGGGTGTCAGCCCTGTTTAGCCGTTCTGCGCTGTCGCCAGGCCCTGTCATTCATGAAGAATCCTCCACCTCGAAGCAAACTGTCCATTGCGCCGGAACCATTCCCTGCCGCTGTTCTCAGATAGCAGTAGGTCGGGGCTGCTCATTAGCCCAGGCATATTCACTTAATACAGAGGGGAATGGCATGGGTATCATTGGAACCATCTTTATCGGCCTGATCGTTGGTCTGCTGGCTCGCTTCCTGAAGCCGGGCGACGACAGCATGGGCTGGATCATGACCATCGTACTGGGTATCGCCGGCTCGCTCGCAGCCACTTATGGTGGTCAGGCGCTGGGTATCTATCAAGCGGGCGAGGGTGCAGGTTTCCTCGGCGCGCTGGTAGGTGCAATCATCCTACTGGTTATCTACGGCATGATCAAAAAGAAATAACGTTTAATGTTCAGCCCTCTGTTCTGCGCAGTACAGAGGGCTAGAATGCGCGGCAACTCTTCCTTCTTTGCCGAGCTTTATCATGCGCCGCTTCTTGTTGATGACTCTTCTGCTGCTGTCCGGGCTTGCACACGCCCAGTTGCCGGAAACCGACTGGCTTGAGTTGATGCCCAAGTCCGATCAAAAAGCTCTCGAAGCCATGCCCGAGATTGACCACAACTCTCCGGAAGCGATGGGCACGTTCGACAGCAAGGGTGGCTTGAAGCAGAGCAAGGGTTTGCCAGCGGTCATGTATTCGACCAAGACCGTCCCGGCAATGAACGGCAAGACCATTCGTCTTGGCGGTTACCCTGTACCCCTCGAAACCGATGCCAAGGGCCACAGCACGCTGTTCTTCATCGTGCCCTATCCAGGCGCCTGCATTCACGTTCCGCCACCGCCGCCCAACCAATTGGTGCTGGTGCGTTACCCCAAAGGCCTGAAACTGGATGATATCTACACACCACTGTGGGTAGAAGGCACCCTGAAAATCGAGAAGGTCAGTAACGATCTGGCTGATGCGGCGTATGCGATGGATGCGTCAAAGGTCCGCGTTGTGGTTGAGTCGGACCTTTGATGGGCTTGATCAATAACTGATCAGAGCGCCTCGCTCCAGATACTCACACCCAGAACATGCATCTGGTCGGGGGCCAGCGTCACCACATCGTCCAGCACGTTGGCCGTTTCGACGCAGACCATGCGCTGCCAGCCATCTGCTGCCATGTCGGTGAATTTGCCGGTTTTCTCGATCCACGGGTTCCACAGGATGGCTGATTTCGAGCCGGTACTGCGGATATGGATGCGGCGCTGCCATTGGGGGTCAACGATGCTGAGTACCCCCGGCGTATCCTTGTAGATACGGTCGGTTTCGCCAGTGAACGTCAGGTCGCCGGCCTGTTCACGTTCTTCCCAGTTTGCCAGGGTTTCGATGTAGCGCAGGCCGTCGAGCCCTTCGACGCTGACCTGACGAACATCGCTGACGGCGAAATAGGTATGCAGCGCCTGGCTGATAACGACAGATTCTGTGCCGCAGTTGTAGCTGACCAGACTGACGTTCAGGGCATGGTCCAGACGGATGCTGAGTTTCAGGGCGACGTTGTGCGGCCAGCCTGGCAGGTGGCCTTCGGCTTCCGGAAGGACGAACTCCACCAGCAGTGCATCGCCATCTGCTCCGATCCCCAGCAACTGCCAATCCAGCGCTCGCACTTCACCATGCGCCTTGGCAGGTTCGCTGCTGTCGCGCATTGCCTGCACGCTTTGCGGGTTGCGTTCCAGGTTACCGAACCACGGCCAGCAGATGGGCATGCCCGCGCGAATGGGTTTGCCTTGCTTGAAAACCGCCTCTTCATTCAGCCACACCAGAGGCTGCTGTCCTGCCACTTGATAGCTGAGGATATGCGCGCCCTGCTGCGCAACCACCAGCTCTGCTTCGCCGTGGCGAATACGCCAGCAGTTCAGTTCGTCGTACTGGACAGATTCAACGTTGGGTTCAACCGGGGATGTTGGCATGCAAAGTTCTCACTCAATGACCGTGACGAAAATAGACCGCTTCACGCAAGGTGAGTTTAACCGGGCAGCCATCCTTGGGTTGAGCAACCAGTTACCGTCGTGCGGGAACCGAGCGTGTCCGCCCGCTGGAATCTATGGCCACGAACACGAATGCGGCCTCAGTGACCTTGCGCCATTCGCTGGTGAGCGGGTCATCGCTCCACACTTCGACCATCATCTTGATCGAGGTGCGTCCGACTTCCAGGGTGCGGGTGTAAAAGGAAAGCTGCTCGCCAACTGCGACCGGGACCAGAAACGCCATGCGATCAATCGCCACGGTCGCTACACGGCCGCCGGCCACTTTACTGGCCATGGCTGTACCCGCCAGGTCCATCTGGGAGACCAGCCAGCCGCCGAAGATGTCGCCAAAGCCATTGGTTTCGCGGGGAAGGGCGGTAATTTGCAGTGCAAGGTCGCCTTGCGGAGTTGGATCTTCTTGTTCGAGCTCGATCATGCCTAGGGTGCCTCTGACCCATGACTCTCATTATTGTATGCCGCGGTTAACAGGCGCCATTCAAAACCATGCGCATGAACATTGTGTGTCCAGTGCTGGTGTGGCCCATAGAGAAACTCTGCGAAACCCGCTGATTCAGACGTTTTCGCACAACTTCCCAGTGCTGCTGACGACTTGCGAGTATATCGGGCGTTGCGTCATAGAACGACCGTCTGGTTTCCATTTTGTAATGATGCAGTTCTTGACATGTGTTTTTGAGAGCAATTTGCTATCTTGCTGGACCTCTACAGGTGACAAGACTGCCTGTACACGCAATTTTGGTGCCTATCTGCGCCTTTGCCCTCGACAATCGCTTCTGCACGGCACCCCGCAGCAGCCAGCGTTGCTGTCGCTTGCCCCTTTTTAAAGAACAAGTAAAGAGAAGCCTTGTCATGTCATCTGTTCCTTCAAGTTCCACGCAGCCTGCGCGGCCTTTGACCCGCAGCGATTACAAAACCCTTTCGCTGTCTGCTTTGGGTGGCGCGCTGGAGTTCTACGACTTCATCATTTTCGTGTTTTTCGCGGCGGTGGTCGGCAAGCTGTTTTTCCCGGTGGACATGCCCGACTGGCTGCGCATGATGCAGACGTTCGGCATTTTCGCCGCCGGTTATCTGGCGAGGCCCCTGGGCGGCATTATCATGGCGCACTTCGGCGATCTGCTGGGGCGCAAGAAAATGTTCACGCTGAGCATTTTCATGATGGCGGTGCCGACCCTGATCATGGGTCTGCTACCGACCTACGCACAGATCGGCATGTGGGCGCCGATTCTGCTGCTGTTGATGCGCGTCATTCAAGGTGCCGCCATCGGCGGTGAAGTGCCTGGCGCTTGGGTCTTCGTGTCCGAGCATGTGCCTGCACGGCGTGTCGGGTATGCCTGCGGCACCCTGACCGCGGGCCTGACAGCGGGCATCTTGCTGGGCTCGCTGGTCGCCACGGCGATCAACAGTATTTATACCCCGGTCGAAGTGTCGGATTACGCCTGGCGGATCCCTTTCCTGCTGGGCGGCGTGTTTGGCCTGATGTCGGTTTATCTGCGCCGTCTGTTGCACGAAACGCCGGTGTTCGCCGAACTGCAACTGCGCAAGGCGCTGGCTGAAGAAGTGCCGCTCAAGGCGGTGCTGCGTGATCATCGTGGCGCCGTTGCGCTGTCGATGCTGATGACCTGGTTGCTCTCGGCCGGCATCATCGTCGTTATCCTGATGACTCCGACCATTCTGCAAACCATCTATGGCTTTCCGGCCGCTACCGCTCTGAAAGCCAACAGCCTGGCAATTGTCTTCCTGAGCGTGGGTTGCATCGCAGCGGGCGCCCTGGCGGATCGTTTCGGCGCAGGCTGGGTGTTTCTGCTGGGCAGCGCAGGGTTGCTGGTCAGTTCCTGGACGTTCTATCACATCCTCGGCAGCCATCCGGAAGTGCTGTTCCCGCTGTATGCCGTGACAGGGCTGTTCGTTGGCACTATCGGCGCGGTTCCTTATGTCATGGTCAAGGCTTTCCCGCCCGTGGTGCGTTTCTCCGGGCTGTCGTTCTCCTACAACCTGGCATACGCCATTTTCGGGGGGCTGACGCCGATGGTGGTGACGTTCATGCTCAAGAGCAGCCCGATGGGCTCGGCCTGGTATGTCGCGATTCTCTGCGGCCTGGGTATGGCAATCGGCGTGTTTTTGCTCACCAGAAAGCGTTGATCAGCACCCACTGGTAAAACGCTCAAGGTATCCGCTACAGCGAAAGGCTATCTCCCTGCGAGGGGCGATGGCCTTTTCATCTTATTGTCATAATCAATTCATAGAGTAGTCACAAGACTGGCCCAAAAGGCTTGTGGACACCTACATACCCTGCCAGGAGCGCAAGGATGACACTCAAGCGTTTGATGGCTGCACTGATATGGGTTGCCGCCAGCGCGACGGCAGCCAATACGCTGGCTGCCGTCGACCCTGCCATCAAGGCCTATACCAGGACCTCCGGTGTGTCGGGCAATCTCTCCAGTGTCGGCTCCGATACTCTGGCAAATCTGATGACCCTGTGGGCCGAGGCCTACAAGAAAGAATACCCGAGCGTGAACATCCAGATTCAAGCGGCCGGCTCCTCCACGGCGCCACCCGCGCTGACCGAGGGCACGGCCAATCTGGGCCCGATGAGCCGCAGGATGAAAGACGGCGAGCTGTCGGCTTTCGAGCAGAAGCATGGCTACAAACCGACCGCTATTCCGGTCGCTGTGGACGCATTGGCCGTATTCGTGCACAAGGACAATCCGATCAAGGGCCTGACCCTGCAGCAGGTGGACGCAATCTTTTCTGCGACCCGGCTGTGTGGTGCCAGGGCGGATGCGAAAACCTGGGGCGATGTTGGCGTGATCGGCGATCTGGCAGGGAAACCGATCCAGTTGTTCGGTCGTAACTCAGTGTCGGGTACCTACGGTTATTTCAAGGAAGAAGCGCTGTGCAAAGGCGACTTCAAGGCCAACGTCAACGAGCAGCCCGGCTCTGCTTCGGTGGTCAGCGCGATCAGCAATTCGCTTAACGGCATCGGTTATTCGGGCATCGGTTACAAGACATCCAACGTCAGAACTGTGCCGCTGGCGAAGAAGGAAGGGGGCGAGTTTGTCGAAGACAGCGAAGCCAATACCCTTAACGGCAGTTATCCACTGTCGCGCTTCCTTTATGTGTACGTGAACAAGGCGCCGAACCAGCCCTTGGCGCCGCTGGAGGCCGAGTTTGTAAAACTGGTGCTGTCGAGACAGGGCCAGGAAGTGGTGATGAAGGACGGTTATATCCCGCTGCCGGCCCGTGTCGTCGAGAAGACGCTGGCCGATCTTGGCCTGCAGGGCGCGGGCGGCGTGTCGGTAAAGTAGTCACGTACGCGTTGGAGCGGGGCTCAATGGACTGGCCTACATACAAATTGAACAGTCCGCCGCCGGTTTCGCAGGCAGCGGGCTTTCTTGCGTCACCTTGCTGTAATGTTTCTGTCATACAAGGCGTCTACGGTGTGTGCGCATGAATGAGCTGTTCAAATCGACGATGGACCAAAGCTCGCCTCCAGCGCGTATTGATTTCAATACGCCTGCGATGGTGAGAAAGCGTCGTGTCCGTGCGTTCAAGGATCGCCTCACTCACTGGTACGTCGCTATTGGTGGCCTTGCCGTTCTGGCGGCTATCACACTGATCTTCTTCTATCTGGCCTATGTCGTCGCGCCGCTCTTCAAAGGCGCAAGCCTCACCTCCGAACCCGTGCTGAATACCGCCTGGATGCAGGGTGCGGGTGCGCCGTTGATGATCGCAATCGAAGAGCAGAACCAGATCGGGATGCGCATTTCCGACAAGGGTGAAGTCATCTTTTTCAACGTCAAGGATGGCGCAGAGCTGCATAAGGTTGTCTTGCCACTGCCCGCTGGCGTGTCTGTCGCTTCCATCGGCAAGGATCAGCCCGGCGCGCCATTGATAGCCCTGGGACTGTCCAATGGCCAGGTGCTGGTGTTCAGGCACTCGTACCTGACGACCTACCCGAACAATCAGAAAACCATCACCCCGAGCGTGGCCTGGCCCTACGGCGAAGCGCCTTTGGTGCTGGATGAGGCCGGTCGTGCAGTCGAGCATGTGACCGTCAGTGCCGATGGCGACAGCCTGAAGCTGGCAGGGTCTACCGGTACTCAGTTGCACGTTATTTCGCTCGAGCAGAAAGAAAACATGATGACCGGCGAGATGACGCGTGAGCAGACGCGCATCGAGCTACCGCAGATGTCGGCCGCCGTTAAAGCGATTTACATCGACCCGCGCCAGCAATGGTTGTATGTCATCAATGGTCGCGCTCAGGCGGATGTGTTCAGCCTGCGCGACCGAACCCTCAATGGCCGCTATAAATTGCTGGAAGACGGTAACGCCGAGATCACGGCGAGTGCCCAACTGGTCGGCGGTATTTCGCTGATCATTGGCAACTCAAAGGGCAGCATGTCCCAGTGGTTCATGGCCCGGGACACTGACGGCGAGCAGCGTCTGATGCGCATCCGCGACTTTAAAATGGGCAGCGCACCTATCGAGCAGATCAAGGCCGAACAGCGGCGCAAGGGCTTCATTGCTCTGGACGCCTCGGGAAGGCTTGGCGTGTTCCACAGCACCGCGCACCGAACCTTGCTGATCGACAAGGTAACTGACGGTCCCGGCATTCTGGCGTTATCGCCGCGCGCCAACCGGGTTCTGATCGAAAGCGCTGGCAAGCTGTTGCCGCTGGCGCTGGACAACCCGCACCCGGAAGTCTCCTGGAGCTCGCTATGGGGCAAGGTCTGGTATGAGAATTACGACGAGCCCAAGTACGTTTGGCAATCCACGGCGTCCAACTCCGACTTCGAGCCGAAGCTGAGCCTGGCACCGTTGACCTACGGCACCCTGAAAGCGGCGTTCTACGCCATGCTGCTGGCCGCGCCGCTGGCCGTGGCTGCCGCGATCTACACCGCCTACTTCATGGCGCCGGGCATGCGCCGCAAGGTCAAGCCGGTGATTGAATTGATGGAAGCGATGCCGACGGTGATTCTCGGTTTCTTTGCCGGATTGTTTCTGGCGCCGTACCTGGAAGGTCATTTGCCGGGCATCTTCAGTTTGCTGCTACTCACGCCGATCGGCATTTTGCTGGCGGGCTTTTTCTGGACCCGTCTGCCTGACTCGCTTCGCCTGCGCGTGCCCGATGGCTGGGAAGGCGCGATCCTGATTCCCGTTGTGCTATTGGTGGGCTGGTTTTCACTGAGCATGAGTCCGCACCTGGAGAGCTGGTTCTTCGGCGGCGACATGAGCACATGGATCCGCGACCAACTGGGCATCACCTACGATCAGCGCAACGCGTTGGTGGTCGGCATTGCAATGGGTTTCGCGGTGATCCCCAACATCTATTCAATTGCCGAAGACGCCGTGTTCAGCGTGCCGCGCAGCCTGACACTGGGCTCTCTGGCGCTGGGCGCGACGCCGTGGCAGACCCTGACGCGTGTAGTCATCCTGACCGCCAGCCCCGGTATTTTTTCGGCCTTGATGATCGGCATGGGCCGGGCGGTGGGGGAAACCATGATTGTGCTGATGGCGACCGGCAACACGCCGATCATGGACATGAATCTGTTTGAAGGCATGCGCACGCTGGCGGCCAATGTCGCGGTGGAGATGCCGGAGTCGGAAGTGGGCGGCAGCCATTATCGGGTGCTGTTTCTGGCGGCCTTGGTGCTGTTGATGTTCACCTTCGTGATGAACACCCTCGCAGAGTTGATTCGTCAGCGACTGCGCAAGCAATACTCGGCGTTGTAAGGAAGGTAGGCGTTGGTGAAGCGGAACTCCCTCAAGAGCTGGTTCAGAAGCGGCGCCCCTGGCGTCTGGATGAGTGCGGGTGCCGTATCCATCGCTGTCATCATGACCATCGGCCTGCTGGCAGTGATCGCCGTGCGGGGTCTTGGGCACTTCTGGCCCGCTGATCTGGTGGTCGCACGTTATGCGGTGCCCAGTCAGGAATCGAGTGTGCTGGTCGGTGAGCGGGTCGAGCAGGAACAGGTTCCTCGTGCGCGTTTGAAAAGCGCGGGTCTGCCGGTGCCTGACCAAGGGCCGGAGTTCATGACCCGTGAGCTGTTCAAGGTTGGCAACCGTGACCTCAACCCCAGCGATTTCACCTGGGTTGTGGGCGACTGGTTGACCGACCAGAGCCGTCCTGCCGAACTGATGACACTGGAGCGCCGGGAGTGGGGCAATTTCTACGGCTATCTGGTCAACGTCAAGGAAGATGGCCGGATAGTGGCGCAAGGCGAAGCTGCCTGGCCGATCCTGCAAGAGCGCATCAAACGCGTCGAAAAGCTGGCTGACGAACTCTACATTCTGGAAAAGAAAGACATCGGGGCCATCAATCACGGTATTGAGCGCCTGCGTCTGCAGGCCCGCAAGCTGGAACTCAATGGCCGGCTCGATGCCGCTGCGCAAGCTGACATGGCTGCAGAACGTGCCGAGCTGGACGCGCGTTACAAGGTCATCGAGGGGCGTCTGGACGGTCTGCATGAGGCTTTCGATCGCGACAGCCTGACGGCACGCGATGGCAATGGCAAAGAAATCGAACTCAGCCTGGGCAAAGTGGTGCGTGCTTACCAGCCCAACGCGATGGGCACCGTTACCAAGCTGGGTTTCTACTTCCAGAAACTGTGGGAATTTCTCAGTGACGACCCTCGCGAAGCCAACACCGAAGGGGGTATTTTCCCGGCTATCTTCGGCACGGTGATGATGACCCTGATCATGGCAGTGATCGTGACGCCGTTCGGTGTGCTGGCAGCGGTTTACCTGCGCGAGTACGCGCGTCAGGGGCCGGTTACCCGGCTGATCCGCATTGCGGTGAACAACCTGGCCGGTGTGCCGGCGATTGTGTACGGCGTGTTCGGCCTCGGGTTTTTCGTTTATGTGCTCGGCGGCTCGGTAGACCGGCTGTTCTTTCCTGAAGCGCTGCCAGCCCCGACGTTTGGTACGCCAGGCCTGTTATGGGCCTCGCTGACCCTGGCGCTGCTGGCCGTGCCGGTGGTGATCGTGGCCACCGAAGAAGGGTTGGCGCGTATTCCGCTGACCCTGCGCGAAGGCTCGCTGGCGCTGGGCGCGACCAAGGCCGAGACGCTGTGGAAGATTGTATTGCCAATGGCCAGCCCGGCAATGATGACCGGCCTGATTCTGGCGGTGGCGCGTGCCGCCGGGGAAGTTGCGCCATTGATGCTGGTGGGCGTGGTCAAACTGGCCCCGTCGCTGCCGCTGGATGGCAACTATCCTTATCTGCATCTCGATCAGAAGATCATGCACCTGGGTTTCCACATTTACGACGTCGGCTTCCAGAGCCCGAACGTCGAGGCGGCACGCCCGCTGGTCTACGCCACCGCGCTGTTGCTGGTGCTGGTCATCGCCTTGCTCAATCTCTCGGCTGTGAGTATCCGTAACCATTTGCGGGAAAAATATAAGGCGCTCGACAATTGATCCCGAATTCGCCCTTTGGCAAACGCAGCCGTTCGATGAAGCGAATCGTTCGCACAGGAGCAATCCATGCAGCATGAAAGCCCGACTCACGGCATGAACATGTCGGCCCTGAGGCGTCACAAGCAACGCTTGGATCTGGCCGATGAGAGCGTGGCCATCGAAGTGCCGGGCCTGAATCTGTTCTATGGCGACAAGCAGGCGCTGTTCGATATTGCCCTGAATATCCCGAAGCAGAAGGTGACCTCGTTCATCGGTCCGTCCGGGTGTGGCAAATCGACGTTGTTGCGCTGCTTCAACCGCATGAACGACCTGGTCGATGGTTGCCGGGTCGAGGGCGCGATCAACCTGTACGGGCACAACATCTACACCAAGGGCGAGGAAGTCGCCGAGTTGCGTCGCCGCGTCGGCATGGTGTTTCAGAAGCCCAATCCGTTCCCCAAGACGATTTATGAAAACGTGGTCTACGGGCTGCGTATTCAGGGGATCAACAAGAAGCGCGTACTCGATGAAGCCGTCGAGTGGGCGCTGAAAGCCTCTGCGCTCTGGGATGAGGTCAAGGATCGACTGCATGAGTCGGCGTTGGGTTTGTCCGGAGGGCAGCAACAGCGTCTGGTCATTGCCCGAACGATCGCCGTGGAGCCGGAAGTTTTGCTGCTCGACGAACCCTGCTCGGCACTTGACCCGATTTCGACCCTTAAAGTCGAAGAACTGATCTACGAACTGAAATCGAAATACACCATTGTGATCGTTACGCACAACATGCAGCAGGCGGCTCGGGTGTCGGATTACACCGCGTTTATGTACATGGGCAAACTTGTCGAGTTCGGTGATACAGACACCTTGTTCACCAACCCGGCAAAAAAACAGACAGAAGACTACATCACCGGTCGTTACGGCTAGGACGTGCTTCGTCAGACCTGAACCACCGCTGCGTTTTCGCTATTAACCGGACGTTCCAAGGACACCCAGCATGATCCACAAAGACAGCCATACGCATCACATTTCCCAACAGTTCAACGCTGAACTCGAAGACGTTCGCAGCCATTTGCTCGAAATGGGTGGTCTGGTCGAGAAGCAGGTGAACGATTCTGTCACGGCACTGATCGAGGCCGACTCCGGTCTTGCCCAGCGCGTTCGCGAGGTCGACGACCGGATCAATCAGATGGAGCGCAGCATTGACGAAGAATGCCTGCGCATCCTGGCTCGTCGCCAGCCAGCGGCGTCCGATCTGCGCCTGATCATCAGCATTTCCAAGTCGGTGATCGACCTGGAGCGCATCGGTGATGAAGCCACCAAGATCGCCCGCCGTGCCATCAAACTCTGCGAAGAGGGCGAGGCGCCACGCGGTTATGTCGAGGTCCGTCATATCGGTGATCAGGTGCGCAACATGGTTCGCGATGCCCTGGACTCGTTCGCGCGTTTCGACGCCGAGCTGGCCCTGTCGGTGGCGCAGTACGACAAGACCATCGATCGTGAGTACAAAACCGCCCTGCGCGAGCTGGCGACCTACATGATGGAAGATCCACGCTCGATCTCCCGCGTGCTGGACGTCATCTGGGTGCTGCGCTCTCTGGAGCGCATCGGCGACCATGCTCGCAACATTTCCGAGCTGGTGATTTATCTGGTGCGGGGCACCGACGTGCGGCACATGGGGCTCAAGCGCATGAAGGAAGAAGTGCAGGGTATCTCGAGCGAAACCGCTAATGTTCCGGGCGACGCTGACGATAAGTAAGATTGCCTGCGAGAAAAACGCCCAGCATGCGCTGGGCGTTTTTCGTTGTGCAGACGAGTATTCCCGTCGCCTGCGGATTAAATGTCGCGGCGCAGTCAATCAATATGGCAGTTGGCTATCGGTCAACGCTATGCTTGCCGAAACAAAGGGCGTGTTGGCATACCGCAGTTCGCCTTCAGGTGAACACGCCCGCAGGAGCGTCGATGAGTAAGGTCAGTGTATTGGTGGTGGATGACGCGACTTTCATTCGCGACTTGGTCAAGAAAGGGCTGCGCAATTATTTTCCCGGGATTCATACCGAGGACGCAGTCAATGGTCGCAAGGCTCAGGCTTTGCTGGGCAAAGAGTCGTTCGATCTGATTCTGTGCGACTGGGAAATGCCCGAGATGTCCGGCCTGGAGCTGTTGACATGGTGTCGTGAGCAAGACAATTACCTGAGAACCGTGCCGTTCATCATGGTGACCAGCCGTGGCGACAAGGAAAACGTCGTGCAGGCTATTCAGGCCGGCGTGACCGATTTTGTCGGCAAACCGTTCACCAACGAGCAGTTGCTGACCAAGGTCAAGAAGGCGCTGGCAAAGGTCGGCAAGCTTGATGCGGTCATGTCCACAGCCCCGGCACGCATGAACTCGCCGCTCAATGACTCGCTCAGTGCATTGACCGGCGGCAAGGCCGAAGTGGTTCGCGCCACGCCAGCTGCCGCGCCTGCCGGTATCGCCAAAGCGCCGCCTGTAGCAGCCAAATCGCCGGAGCCTGCCGGTCGTGGACAGGGTCAGTTGCGCCTGCCCAACGGCATTCAGTCGTGCGTGATCAAGGCTTTGACGCTGAAAGACGCCACACTGGTGATACGCGTCAGCGAAAACCTGCCGCAGGTGCTCGACAGTGCGGTACTGGACCTTGAGCAAGGCGAGAGCAACGAGGTCGCACGCCTGAATGGCTACCTGCACTCCGTTGCCGCGTTCGAGCAGAAGCCTGACAGTGAATGGCTGCAAGTGACTTTCCGCTTTGTCGATCAGGATGCGCAGAAGCTCGACTACCTGTCGCGCCTGATCGCACGTGGCACGGCTCAGAAGCACTTCATCCCCGGAGCCTGATACACGCCTCCTGCTGACTGGCATGCCGACGTTCGCGTTGGCATGCCCCAAATACCTACTGCACAGCTACCTAATAACTTCACCCCGCTGCAATCACCCCCTCGCTGATCATGCTGTGTCCGTGGCTTGTCTGGCGCGTTATTCATGTCCGATTGATACCGACGAGTCCTCTTCTGTCTGCAAGGCTGCTAGGCTTGGCACCCAGTGCCCTTGAACCCGAACGCCTCTGATGCTTGCACGCCTGCTTATCCTGTTTGCCCTGACGTTGACTGTGCAGTCGGCCGGGGCAGTCACGATCTATAAATTCACTGATGCCGATGGCGTGGTGTCGTTCTCGGATCGGCCAACACCTGGCGCATCGGTCATGGTGTTTCGGGACCGGATGGTCGAGCGTATCGACGGCCAGGTGCATTTGAGTGTCAGACGTGAAAAGGGCGTGCACAGCCTGTACGTGCGCAACGATCTGTACGCCCCGGTCGAGGTCGAACTCAAGCTTTCCAGTGTGACCAACGTGCTGGGCGTCTCTGGCTCGTCAGCAACGCTACGCCGCACGATCCCTGCGCGCAGTAATGAACGTGTGGTGGTGCTGAGCCCCAAAGTGGGGAGCAAGCCGATGAACTACGCCTCGGTGCTGACTTCAACCCTGGGCGATCCCAAAGGTTCGGTGCAGGCCTATAAATACCCATTACCGTGGATTGGCGGACCGTTTCGCCTGACTCAGGGGCCGAATGGCAAATACAGTCATTACGGTGCCAAGGGCCGCTATGCAATGGACATTGCCATGCCCGAAGGCACGCCGATCATCGCCGCACGCGGCGGGACGGTGATAAAGATCGAAAACAGCCAGTCAGGGAGGGGTTCGAATGCGTCAGGCAACTTCGTACGGATTCTGCACGAAGACGGCACGATGGGCGTCTATCTGCATCTGATGCGCGGTTCGGTGAGTGTCAGGGAAGGTCAGCGGGTCAGCGTCGGAACCGCGCTGGCGCGGTCGGGTAATACCGGAAACAGCACCGGCCCGCATCTGCACTTTGTCGTGCAACGCAATTCGGGCCATGAACTGGTATCGATCCCTTACGAATTCGCCAGACCAGTGCAGAGCCTGCCCAACTTCGCCGTCGGCGGGAATTGACTGCTGTGGGAGCGGCTCGGGCGACGCTTTGACTATCTTGCCGACGCTCCGCGTCGGTATGCCGTTCAGGGCGCTCCGCGTCCGCTTTGAGTATGCGGCGTGGCGCAGATCTGTGACGCGGAGCGTCACCCAAGGCATTCCCACGCTGGAGCGTGAGGAACGATAGGCGTTCGGGAGAGCACCTATCGTGCCCATGCTCCGCGTGGGTATGCAGTTCTGGTCGCTCTGCGTCCGCTTTTGAGTATGCGGCGTGGCGCAGATTTGTGACGCGGAGCGTTACCCAAGGCATTCCCACGCTGGAGCGTGAGGAACGATAGGTATTCGGGAGAGCACCTATCGTGCCCATGCTCCGCGTGGGTATGCAGTTCTGGACGCTCTGCGTCCGCTTTTGAGTATGCGGCGTGGCGCAGATTTGTGACGCGGAGCGTCACCCAAGGCATTCCCACGCTGGAGCGTGAGGAACGATAGGCGTTCGGGAGAGCACCTATCGTGCCCATGCTCCGCGTGGGTATGCAGTTCTGGACGCTCTGCGTCCGCTTTTGAGTATGCGGCGTGGCGCAGATTTGTGACGCGGAGCGTCACCCACGGCATTCCCACGCTGGAGCGTGAGGAACGATAGGCATTCGGGAGAGCACCTATCGTGCCCATGCTCCGCGTGGGTATGCAGTTCTGGACGCTCTGCGTCCGCTTTTGAGTATGCGGCGTGGCGCAGATTTGTGACGCGGAGCGTCACCCAAGGCATTCCCACGCTGGAGCGTGAGGAACGATAGGCGTTCGGTAGAACACCTTGCGTCCGCTCTTGAACGGGTAGACCTGATAGGGTCAGTCCAGCTTCAGCACCTTGGCGAGTACGATTTTCGGGCCTTTCATCTTCTTGATGATGATGCGCAGGCCTTCGACTTCCATTTGCTCTTCTTCTTCCGGCACGCGCTTGAGTGTGTCGTAGATCAGACCGGCCAGTGTCTCGGCTTCGATGTGGTCCAGATCGATGCCCAGCAGACGCTCGATCTTGAACAACGGCGTATCGCCCCGTACCAGCAGTTTGCCCGGCTGGTACGCGAGAATGCCGCGCTCCACCTTGCGATGTTCGTCCTGAATGTCGCCCACCAACACTTCAAGCACGTCCTCCATGGTCAGGTAGCCGACGATCTTGCCGTCGGCTTCCTCGACCACGGCAAAGTGCGCGCCGCCCTTGCGGAACTGCTCCAGCAGCTGCGAAAGCGGCATGTGTCGCGAAACACGCTCCAGCGGGCGGGTGAGTTCAGCCAGGTTGAACGACTCCGGGATGTGGTCCAGCGCCGCCAGTTCCAGCAGCAGGTCCTTGATGTGCAGCAGGCCGACAAACTCGCCACGTTCAGCGTCATACAGCGGATAACGGCTGAATTTGTGGCGGCGGAACAAGGCGAGGATTTCCTTGAGCGGCGCATTGAAGTCCAGCGACACCATGTCTTCGCGGGAGTTGGCCCAGTCGACCACTTCCAGCTCGCCCATTTCGACAGCAGACGCCAGCACGCGCATGCCCTGATCGCTGGGGTCCTGGCCACGGCTGGAGTGCAGAATCAGCTTCAGCTCATCGCGGCTGTAGCTGTGTTCGTGATGCGGACCGGGTTCACCCTGGCCTGCAATGCGCAAAATGGCGTTGGCGCTGGCGTTGAGCAGGTAGATCGCCGGGTACATCAACCAATAGAAGAAGTACAACGGGGCCGCTGTCCACAGCGACAGCAGTTCCGGTTTGCGGATCGCCCAGGATTTGGGGGCCAGCTCGCCGATGACAATGTGCAGGTAGGAAATGATGAAGAACGCAGTGAAAAACGACACGCCCTTGATCAGCTCCGGAGTATCGACGCCCAGCGCTGCGAGCAACGGCTCCAGCAGATGCGCGAACGCCGGTTCACCGACCCAGCCCAGGCCCAGGGAGGCGAGGGTGATACCCAGCTGGCAGGCTGAAAGGTAGGCATCCAGCTGGCCGTGTACCTTGCGCAGAATGTGCCCGCGCCAGCCGTTCTTGTCGGCAATGGCTTCAACCTTGGTCGAGCGCAGTTTGACCATGGCGAATTCTGCCGCAACGAAAAAGCCGTTGAGCAGGACCAGGAACAAAGCAAAAAGAATCATGCCGAAATCGGCGAAGAGTGAAGACAGGTTGAAACTAGGGGAAGGGTCCATGATGGGGTTTTGCAGGGTCCGTATTAACAGAAGAGGGTAATGTCACGCCAGAGAAGACGCTATGAGCCCGGCAATGTAGCGGCTCAAGGCGCGATTGCCTAGTAGTCTGAATCGTCGTGCACGGGTTTGGACAGTTGGCCGCTGGCAAAGTGACAGGTAAAAACACTGCCCTTGCCGGGAACACTGTTGATTTCAAGGTTGCCGCGATGGCGCAGCAGCACATGTTTGACGATGGCCAGCCCCAGCCCTGTACCGCCGGTATTCGACGCGCGGCTGGTATCGACCCGGTAGAAACGTTCAGTCAGGCGCGGCAGGTGTTTGGTCTCGATGCCGATCCCCGAATCCTGCACGCTCAGGTGCGCGCCCCGCTCGTCGGCCCACCAGCGGATACGGATGACGCCTTCTGCCGGGGTGTACTTGACGGCATTGAAGATCAGGTTGGAAAACGCGCTGCGCAGCTCGCTTTCGCTGCCCTTGAGGCGCATATCGCTTTCCAGGCTCAGGTGGATCTGCTGGTTCTTGCTGCCCGACAACGCGTTGGCATCGGCGGTGATGGTTTTGAGCAAGGTACTGACCATTACCGGATGATTGTCCGATGGGTAATCGGTAGCCTCGAGCTTGGCCAGCAGCAGCAAGTCGTTGAGCAGCGTCTGCATGCGCCCGCCTTGCTGATGCATCTGTTGCAGCGCCCGCACCCAGCGCGGATTGACCTCGTCCACGTTATCGAGCAGGGTTTCCAGATAACCGAATATCACCGTCAGTGGCGTGCGCAACTCATGAGACACGTTGGCGACGAAGTCTTTGCGCATCTGCTCCAGCTGATGGATGCGCGTCACATCGCGCACCAGCATCAGGTGCTCATTGTTGCCGTAACGGGTAATCAACAACTGAATGCGCAAGCGATCATTGGTCGGTGAGGGAATCTCCAGCGGCTCGCTGTAGTCGCCCAGCGCAAAGTACTCTTTGAAGCGCGGATGCCGGACCAGATTGGTCACGGGCTGACCACTGTCCTGCGGCGTCTTTAAACCCAGCAGGGTTTCAGCGGCACGGTTCCACCATTCCAGGTTGCCGTCGCTGTCGAGCATGATTACGGCATCGCGCAGGGCGGCGGTGGATTCCTGTACCCGGTCGATGACCGCCTGGAGGCGGCCGCGGACACGCTGATCACGGCGTTGCAGGTGGTAGATGCTGTCGAACACTTCGCCCCACAGACCATAACCGTCCGGAGGAGGCTCATCAGCCTTGTGACTGCTCAGCCAGTCATGCAGGCGCAGCAGTTGTTTGAGGGTCCAGGCCAGATACAGGCCCAGTCCGGTGGCCAGGCTCCAGCCATACTGTCCACTGATCAGGCCGACCAACAGGCAGGCGGTGACCAGCAACAACATGTGGCGTATCAAGGTGCCGTGCCAATTTTGATTCAATTAAGGGTAAATCCTTGTCTGGTCACTGCCCTGCGTCGACGCAACGCCTGTCAGCTCTTTGTCGAGAAGCGATAGCCAGTGCCGCGTACGGTTTGTACCAGATTTTCATACGCATCGCCTAAGGCCTTGCGCAGGCGGCGGATGTGCACATCAACCGTACGCTCTTCGACGTAGACGTTGCCGCCCCAGACCTGATCCAGCAACTGGCCACGGGTGTAGGCGCGCTCCTGGTGGGTCATGAAAAATTGCAGCAGACGGTATTCGGTGGGGCCCATTTCAGCCGGTTTGCCGTCGATGGTGACGCGGTGGCTGATCGGGTCGAGCAGCAGACCCCCGACTTCGATAGGTGCTTCGCCATCAGTCGGGCCGGCACGACGCAGCACGGCCTTGAGACGTGCCACCAGCTCGCGGGGCGAGAAGGGCTTGGTGATGTAATCGTCAGCGCCGACTTCCAGGCCCTGGATCTTGTTGTCCTCTTCACCCTTGGCAGTGAGCATGATGATCGGGATGTCCCCGGTCAGTTCATCACGTTTAAGGCGACGGGCCAGTTCGATGCCGGATGTGCCAGGCAGCATCCAGTCGAGCAGAATCAGGTCAGGTTTGCGGTCGACGATAATCGCATGGGCCTGCTGAGAGTTTTCGGCTTCAATACAGTCGTATCCAGCCATTTCCAACGCAACGGCGATCATTTCACGAATAGGCGCTTCGTCGTCAACGATCAGGATGCTCCTGCCAGCCATGCTCGAACCTCTTGTCATTTAACTGTCTTGGGGCGCATTAGATAACGGAATTATTGCAGTCGTGTGACAGGTGTGGTTGAGGCTAGCACGCCGACAGGTTTCGGGAGGTCGGCGGGCCTCGCGATCCTGCGTTTATTTCAGTCGGAAAGAGGCTGGCGGTGGCTGTTTTCAGCGCACCGCATAGTCGGCGACGATACCCAAAAATATCGCCAGCCCGGCCCAGTGGTTGTGCAAAAAAGCCTTGAAGCAGGCGTCCCGCTCGCGCTGACGGGTGCTCCAGAATTCCCAGGCAAAGCATCCTGCTGCTGCCAGCAGGCCTATGTAGAAGCACGCACCCAATTCAAAACGCGCGCCGGCCAGCATCATGCAACCCAGCGCCAGACCTTGCAGGGTCAGGATGATCACCCGGTCGGCATCGCCGAACAGTACGGCAGTGGATTTCACGCCGATTTTCAGGTCATCGTCACGATCGACCATTGCGTAATAGGTGTCGTAGCCCACGGTCCATAGCAGGTTGGCGATGTACAGCAGCCAGGCCGCAGCTGGCAGGTCGCCGGTTTCTGCGGTAAATGCCATCGGCATGCCCCACGAAAACGCAGCACCCAGCACCACTTGCGGGTAATAGGTGTAGCGCTTCATGAATGGATAGCAGGCAGCCAGCGCCAGACCGCCGAACGACAGCCAGATGGTTGTCGCATTGGTAAACAGCACCAGCACAAAGCTCAGGCCGACCAGCACCGCAAACAGCGCCAGCGCTTCCCGTGAGCTGACTTTGCCACTGACCAGAGGACGCTGCTCGGTGCGTTTGACGTGGCCATCCACCTTGCGGTCGGCGAAGTCATTGATCACGCAGCCTGCCGCGCGCATCAGAAATACGCCCACCACGAAGATGAACACTGTCTTCAGCGACGGCGAGCCCTTGCCCGCAATCCAGACTGCCCACAGGGTTGGCCACAGCAGCAGGTAAATGCCTATGGGCTTGTCGATACGTGTCAGCTGGATAAAGTCCCAGGCGCGGGGGCTAAGGCGATTGAGGGATTTGAGAAGGGACAGGTACATCAGACAGGGTCCTTGTCATGGATCGTATTGCACAGAGCGGGCAGGAACACTTCGGCGACCAGCACGCTCAACGCACCACGACTGAATCGCGAGCGGCGTGCCCATAGTCCGCGAGCTGCAACAGCGTCAGGCAGCCAGGCTTCAGGGTAATGACACACTTCAAGGGTGCCGCGCGCGAACGCAGGGTCGCTGAACAGCAACTCACCCAGCGAGCGCGTGCCCAGCTCATCCATATTCAGGCCACCGTCCTGCAAAGCGCTGCGGGCGGCTACACTACGAGCGAATACCCAGTTGTTGTCATTACCGCGCAAGTACACTTCGCGCACCCAGCCTTCGCTGGCAAGTGGCAGGCCCAGCGCCAGACACTCATCACGGCGCAAAGCCTGCCAGCCTTCGAATTGCGGAAATACGCTGAAACCACCGTCAGACAAACGGTCCAGCCGGCGTGTGAGGGAGTCCTGATTGAACAACCAGTCGAGCATTAATGGTTCGGGCACATCGATCAATTGCTCGCGCTTGAGCCAGATCGGGCTAATGAATGCGGGGGATTGCTGGGTCACGGTAAGCCAGTTCCGGCAGCCAACGAGGCCGCGAGCTTAGCATGATTGCAGGCCCCGACCGACCGCCGGTAGTACGTCAGGTTATAGAATCAGACTTGCATCCGGGCCTGCCGATCAGTACAACGCCCGTTCAGACGGCAATCGACCGTCACACGCTATTTAGCCTGATAAACGAGAGAACCGAACATGAAGAAGTGGCAATGCATCGTCTGTGGCCTGATCTATAACGAAGCCGACGGCTGGCCGGATGACGGGATTGCGCCTGGTTCGCTCTGGCAGGATGTGCCGGAAGACTGGCTGTGCCCGGATTGCGGTGTGGGCAAAATGGACTTTGAGATGATCGAAATCGGCTGATAGCAGCCAGCAGAAAAATAATGAATAGGGAAGAACAATGAGCGCACCTGTGGTCATCATCGGCACCGGCCTTGCGGGTTACAACCTCGCCCGAGAGTTTCGCAAACTGGACGCAGACACGCCGCTGCTATTGATCACGGCCGATAATGGTCGGTCCTATTCCAAACCGATGCTTTCCACCGGCTTTGGCAAAAACAAGGAAGCCGACGGGTTGAGCATGGCCGAGCCCGGTGCAATGGCCGATCAGCTCAAGGCTGAAATTCGCACGCATACGCGGATCAGCGGGATCGACCCGGGTCACAAGCGTCTGTGGATCGGTGAAGAAGCGGTTCACTACCGCGATCTGGTGCTGGCCTGGGGGGCTGAAACCATCCGCGTACCGGTGGAAGGTGATGCAGGCGATGCGATTTTCCCGATCAACGACCTTCAGGACTACGCCCGTTTTCGAGCGGCTGCGGCGGGAAAGCGTCGGGTTCTGATTCTGGGGGCCGGGCTTATTGGTTGCGAGTTTGCCAACGATCTGATTCTGGGCGGTTATGAAGTGGATCTGGTCGCGCCGTGCGAGCAGGTCATGCCAACCCTGTTGCCACCTGCCGCTGCGGCTGCGGTAAAGACCGGCCTTGAAAGCCTGGGTGCACGTTTCCACCTGGGCCCGGTGCTGACCTGCCTGAATCGCAGTGGTGACGGCCTGCAAGCACATTTGTCGGACGGGCAGGTGATTGACTGCGACCTGGTGGTTTCGGCCATTGGTCTGCGCCCACGCATCGATCTGGCCGCTGCCGCGGGCTTGCAGACGGGGCGCGGTATTCTGGTGGATCGCCAGTTGCAGACCTCCCACGCCAATATCCATGCGCTGGGCGACTGCGCTGAAGTCGATGGCCTCAATCTGCTCTACGTCATGCCGTTGATGAGCTGCGCTCGGGCGTTGGCCCAGACGCTGGCCGGAACACCAACTGCCGTAAAATATGGCCCCATGCCGATCACAGTAAAGACGCCAGCCTGCCCGCTGGTGGTTTCGCCGCCACCGCGTGGCACCGACGGCCGCTGGAGTGTCGAAGGGCAGGGGGCTGATATCAAGGCGCTGTGTCATGACGCGGACGGTAATCTGCTGGGCTATGCGCTGACCGGTGCGGCAGTTATGGAAAAACTCGCACTGAACAAGGTTTTGCCTGCGTTATTGGCATAATTTCGCGTCATTTTGTCGGATAGACCACGTATTTTTGCCAATAAACCCCGCCTGCGCACTGGCGCGGGCTGGTTCGGCATGCCATCCTCGGTCTTGTCTGCCGCTACATAGAGCCGTCGCGGCGCCTTGTTGCCGTTTTTTACAAAACGGCGCGGGACATAAAAACAAAAAACCGTAAAAGAGGCTTCATATGCGTAAACCAGAAGTTGCAGCCGCCATTGCTGAAAAGGCGGATCTCACCAAAGAACAATCCAATCGTGTTCTCAATGCCATCCTTGAAGAGATTACTGGCGCACTGCACCGTAAGGACAGTGTCACGCTGGTAGGCTTCGGTACTTTTCTGCAACGCCATCGCGGTGCCCGGACTGGCAAGAACCCACAGACCGGGGAGCCGGTTAAAATCAAGGCAAGCAACACAGTGGCCTTCAAACCGGGGAAAGCCCTGAAAGACAGCGTCAACCCTTGACACCCTGTTGTGCGCCTCGGCGGGAGGCGGGCAACTCACAGGCGGGCACACCACTCAGACTGGTTGCCCGCTTTTTGTTTGTGTCGTTTGTGCCGCCGATCACTCGTCGAAGCTCTTCGTGAGAATTGTCCTACTCAATTTCGTATGAATGCCTTCTCAAACCCCGGCTTTGCCTGACTTTTTCTTATTGCTGATTCCCTTAGAGTCCCGCCCCTGCTGCACCCCTTCAATTACTCTTGGGAAATCTCGAATGAAAAAGCTATGGAAGTTTGCTGCGGTTGCAACTCTGATCGCCGCTACCAGCGGCTGCGTGAGCTACAACGTCAGCCAGCCAAGCGCACCGCTGGAAGGCACGGTCAAAACCGACCTCAAGGCGGACGTCAAGGTAGGCGGTACCATCAGCGGCGAGTCCTCCACCAATGTGTTGTTCAATTTCCTGAGTTTCGGCGGCGATAACCAGTTCGCCGATGGCGTGACATACGGCGGTGCAAGCGGCGGTGGCGGTCTGGGTCTGGCGCTGCCTGATCCGGTATCGACCACCAAGGCTGCTGCGGCTTACAAGGCGGTCAAATCTTCCGGTGCCGATCTGATCGTGGCACCGCGTTATGAAGTCAGCATCAAGGACTACTTCATCTTCAAGAAGCTTGATGTGAAGGTCACCGGCAGCAAAGGCAACATCAACAGTATTCGTTAATGCTGTCGTGATGCTGCTTCCCACGCGAAGCAGCATCCTTGCGTTCAACAAGTGTTTTGTACCGATCTCCCTCGAAATTCATCTTGTCCTACAGGTTTTGGGCCAATAAACCGCTACACTGCCACGCCGATCCTGATCACCGGATCCAGTGCGTACAGAGGTCTAGCATGAAGTTTCGTTTTCTATTGTGGATGCTGGGCCTGCTAATGGCCCGCGCCAGTCGTAACAACCCCGCGTTCCAGCAGCAGTTGGCTGGCAAGGACCTGACATTTCAGTTACAGACCGCAGATGGCAAAATCGCGCGTCACTTCGTGGTGCACGATCAGCGCATTCGCAGTGCCAGCGGTGTGGTTGCAGAGCCAGCCTTTGCCATCTCGTTTCGCGATGCAGCCTTTGGCTTTGACACCCTCCAGGCGAAGAACAAGCAGCTGGCGTTCATGAAGGGCATTCAGGACAAGGATATTCAGATCAAGGGCAACCCGGCCCTGGTGATCTGGTTCCAGGGCCTGGTCAAATACCTCAAGCCGAAAAAGAAAGCTGCCTGATCACGGCAGTTGCAGCCCGCCTGCCGCCTTATGCAGCGCCCGAAGGTGCTCGGACACCTGTTTGAGGTTGGCTTCGTTGGCTGCAATTTCCTTGGCGCGTTCGGGCTCCAGCAGGGCGCGCACTTCCTTGTCGAGATCGCCGGTCAGGCGCTTGAGTTGTTTCTGGCGTTGACTGCTTTCTGCTTCAAGCCGCTGCCATTCCCCCGCCTGTGGCAAACCGTACCCGCCGCTGCCGAGCAGCTCGGCTGGCCGGCTGAGAAAGCCACTGCTGGCGAGGATCTCCTGTAGCGTTTTGGTGGCATTGGAGACCTTGCCATCTTTCACTTCGCGTGCACCGAGATAGCTCTGCTTCACTTCGTCCTGGGCCAATAGCAGTTGCCTGCGCAGGCTGGCCTGCTCCAGCAGCAGAATCGCAGCACTGGTACGCAGATCGGCCTTAGCGAACCACTGGCTGCGCTCACTGGCTGGCAGGGCCATCCATTCTTCAACGGTGTTCTGCTTGATCGGCAGGTGCTTCTTCAAAACCTCGAACATGGCCTGATAGCGGTCACGGTAGGAATCGAACCGGTATCCCAGACGCAATGCTTCTCTGGGGTCGTCCAGCACACTGGTATCGGCCAGCCCGCGGCCTTTGAGGACTTCAAGCAGGCCGTTGGGCAAAATGCTGTCCAAGCCGACGAGCTTGGGATTGTGCGTACCGGCGCGCAGCAACTTGAGGTTTTCAACGGCGCAATTGTTCGAGAGGAAGTAGTAATTGCCGTCGTAGCTCCAATGCATCTCGGCAGCGTGCTGGACCAGACCTTCGATTTCCGGGCGCGACAGCTTGATTGGCACGGAGGCCAGGCTGCGCAGTTCGGTCTTGGTGTATTCATCGATGACCTGCGCCAGCGGCAAGACGAACAGCCGCGACGGGTAGGCACCCATCAGGCCGTCCCAGCTCGATAGCTGTACATCGCCGACGAATGCCCGATAAGACAGGACCAGATGCTGGTCGAGGTCCAGGCGGCAGTCCGGCCCACGAGGACGACCAGGTTTGCAGATCACCAGGCGCAACATGCTGTGGCCCCAGCGGCTCGCCCAGTTCTGATTCGCCTCGGCGAGCAGATAATCCACCGCGTAGACCCGCTCGGGGTCCAGCTTGCCCAGCGGCTCACGGCCGAAGTCGCTGCCGGCATTCAGATAAGGGTAGTACGTGGGGCATTTATCCCGTGCTGCGGGTGCCCAGCCAAAGCGCTCTTTGTAATACGCATACAGCGCCGGGCGACGACAGGCGTAGGCCGGGTCGAGGAGGAAATACTCCATGTTCACGGCCACGAATTCCAGCGGGCTGGTGGTTTCGTAGATGTCCGGGCTGCGGGCGACCTGGCCGTTATGTTCCTCGCGTTCACCGCGGCGTCCGACGTATTGCTGCCAGCCCGCCAGGTCCAGCAGGCGAGGGTCGTCACTCAGGGTAAAGCGGCGCTCGGTCTGGCCGCGGCAGTCGTCAGGCAGACCTACCTTGCCCAGTGAACTGTTACGTGATGTGCAGCGAAAAATCGCCGCTCGCTCGCTGGGCGACCACAGGCGGGCGCGGTCGTAGACGTGGGTCAGCTCATGCAGGACGGTGGCGAGCAACTCCTGGCGCACCGTTCCGTGTGGACGGCCTGTCTGGGCGGTGGCTGCCGAACCGTCGGTCAACGAGGCCAGCAAGTGGCTGTTGAGGTATAGCTGATAAGGGCCCGCCGCCTGACCGTAGGCGTTTTGCGGCATGTCGCTGGACCAGCTTACCTCGACGGTTCGGTCCAGTGCTTCGACGAAGCTGGGCGGCAGCGCGTGCATGGCTTCGTCGAGCAGCGTCTGGCTGGCTTGCTGTTGCGGCGCATCGAGGCCGTCCGTGTGCAGTTCCAGCTTCAGGCTGGCAAAGGCATGCGTCCCGACCAGCGACAGCGCGCCAGCAAGCAGCCAGGCGCGAAATCGCCTCACAATGCGAGGATTGCTTCAGCCAGGGTCTGATCGCTTGCGCCGCGTGCTTCTGGTACGCGGGTACGCAGTGTATCGAAGGCTGCATCCAGCTGGGCACCGTGGATGTCACCGCCGCTGGCAACGTAACTGGCGGCGGCGTCCTTGGCCTGGAGCACGACTTTGGAGTCGCGAATCGATGTGGTGGTGTCCGAGGTGAAATCAATGGTACGGCCAAACGCGCGAACGATGATGTTGCTCGTGGCTACAACGGTCTGAGCCTGGGCAAAATCGGCCAGCAATAGCAGGCCAAGGGAAGCAGCAATCAGCGGGGTACGCATGTGGTGACGTCTCCAGTTACGCAAAGAGGGGAAAGTGGCTATTGGACGAGGATTGCCTGCGCCAGTTCAAGGTCGCTGGCACGAAGTTTTGCATCTGCCTGACGCAGGGCGTGCAGCGCGGCCACAAGCCGGGCACAGCGTATATCTCCGTCGCTGGCGATGAACGCAGCAGCGTCGTCTCTGGCAGCCATCATGAGTTTGTTATCGAAAGGTGCTGTTGTGACCTGACTGGTTGCATAGCCGGTCTTGACCAGACCCTGCGTGGTCGTATCGAACGCTTGAACCTGACTGATACACATCAGGCTGGCAACGGGTGCGATAAACAGAAGGTGCAGTAGCGCATGACTTTCACGAACCGGCAAAACAGGTAGCAAGGCTAGCGCCATGCTCTGGCCAGAGCTACCCCGGCACATGGCCGGGGCACCACGGTCAGATGGCCAGAATGGCCTGAGCCAGTTGGCTGTCGGTCGCTTGCAATTCAGGCAGAACCTGACGGATGTGCTGCAGCGCGCCTTCGAGGCGAGCGCTACGGATGTCGCCGGAGCTGGCCACGAAGCTGGCGGCATCGTCTCGGGCGGCCAGAACGATCTTGTCATCTTTCAGAGAGGAGGAAATGTTGGACGTGGCACGTGTCGATGCATTGATTGCATCGACCACTGCGTCAGTGGTCACAATAAAGCTGGAGGCGTTGGCACCTGCAGCAGCAGTCAACAGGAAGGCAGCGCCGAGGGTACGTAGCAGAGACATGATCGAGTTCCATTGTGGTCAAAAGGGCACAGGCTGCCTGCGAGGCCGAAGGGCCGAGGTAGAGCGCTAGACTATCCCACAGATAGCGCGCTTGTCATGGCAGTCGATGGCTGCAGCTTGCACAGTTTGCATTATTTGGTAACTGTACCTGACGTTTTTGATTTATCTGAAACTGTGCTGTTATTGGCAATCTGTTAAGTACCTGTGCGAAAACGACAAAACCCGTCTCGGTTGCCTGAGACGGGTTTTGTATGAAGCAATTCGGGTTGCTGGCGAGAGACTTTAAGGTCTGGGACCAGCGAGCGCTGATTTAGCGCCAGAACGGCTTGCTCAGCTCTTCGTAACGCTGGGATTCGCTGATACCGGCGTCAGCCAGCAGGCGTGCATCCAGACGAGCCAGTTGATGGCGGCTGGACAGGCGACGCTGCCAGAGCATCAGGTTGGCGAATACGCGCAGAGGCAAAGAAGCTTTTGCAGTGGTAACGGTGCTTTCGCTGAACAGATCGGAACTGATTGTACGTTCCATGGTGTGACTTCCTTCCGCTTGTGGCGGGATAAGTGAGTTGCTTGACTGGTGCCCATTTTCCTCGCACGCGTCCAGCTTCCATAGACACAGTTCACCTGTATTGTGAGGGTTCAGTTAACTGTGATTGGGCACTGTTTTGTTCATAAATGGGGCAACTGTACCGGTCAGCACCATATAAGTGCATTTTGTGGTCGATTATGGTGATTTTGGCGATTTGAGGCAGTTTTATGACCGGTACAGCAGTACAGTTTTTCAAGAAGCTATTGAGTGCGAGCAGGAAGTGAGTCGGGAAAGGTCTCGTTCACTTCCAACTGTCCTGTTCAGCCCGGCAGCATGCGCCCGGTTTCTTCCAGGTTGATGTGCCAACTCAGTGCTTCGCGCAGGATGTGCGGGGTATGGCCGCCCAGCACGCAAGCGGCTTTGAAATAGGCGTTCAGCGCGTCGCGGTAATCCGGGTGTACGCAGTTGTCGATGATGACCCGCGCACGTTCGCGAGGGGCCAGGCCGCGCAGATCTGCCAGGCCCTGCTCGGTGACCAGGATGTCGACGTCATGTTCGGTGTGGTCGACATGGCTGACCATCGGCACAACGCTGGAAATCGCGCCGGCCTTGGCAATCGACTTGGTGACGAATATCGCCAGGTGCGCATTGCGCGAGAAATCCCCCGAGCCGCCAATGCCATTCATCATGCGCGTCCCGCACACGTGGGTAGAATTCACGTTGCCGTACAGGTCGAATTCCAGCGCAGTGTTGATGCCGATGATGCCCAGGCGGCGGATAACCTCGGGGTGATTGGAGATCTCCTGGGGACGCAGTACCAGCCTGGACTTGTAGCGATTGAAATCGGCAAAGACTTCCGCGTGTTTGGTCGCCGACAACGTCATGGAACTGCCTGAAGCAAAGGTCAGTTTGCCCGCGTCGAACAGATCGAATGTCGAGTCCTGCAGCACTTCGGAGTACATCGTCAGGTCCGTGAAGGGAGACGCCAGCAGGCCGTGCATCACGGCGTTGGCGATATTGCCGATACCCGCCTGTAGTGGCATCAGCTTGTCGGTAAGCCGGTCTTCGCGCACTTCCTTCTTGAAAAACTCTACCAGATGATTGGCGATGGCCTGCGTGTCGGCGTCAGGTGGCGTGACGGTGGACGGTGAATCTGGCTGGTTGCTGATGACAATGCCGACGATCTTCGCCGGGTCGATCTTCACTGCATGACTACCGATGCGCGAGTCTGCTTCCAGCACCGGAATCGGCAGGCGTGTCGGCCGGTAGCTGGGTATATAGATGTCGTGCAGACCTTCCAGCTCCAGCGGCTGCGACAGGTTGATTTCCACGATCACCTGCTTGGCCAGAATCGCGAAGCTGGCCGAGTTGCCTACAGAGGTACTGAGCACCAGATGGCCTTCCTCGGTGATCGCAACGCATTCGATCACCGCCAGGTCCACCGCCTTGATCTGCCGATTGCGCAGCATCTCGACGGTATCGGACAAGTGCTGATCGATGAACATCACCGTGCCGTTGTTGATTGCCTTGCGCAGTGTGCTGTCGACCTGAAAGGGCATGCGCCGGGACAGCACGCCGGACTCGGTCATTTGCTTGTCCAGATCATTGCCCAGGCTGGCACCGGTCATCAGGCTGATTTTCAGCGGTGTCACTTTGGCGCGCTCGGCCAGCGCATGGGGCACGGCCTTGGCTTCGCCTGCACGGGTGAAGCCACTCATGCCGACGGTCATGCCGTCTTCAATCAAGGCGGCAGCGTCGGCTGCGCTCATAACCTTGCTCATCAGGGAGGGCAGGCGGATACGGTCACGGTACATGGATTCTGTCTCGTAGATAGAAGCGAGCGACAAGTCTAGAGCGTTGAACGAGGTTCGTCCTGCTACCAAGGTCGCATTTGAGGGCTCTAATTGGCGGCTTTCAGCGCAAAACACTGTTACGCAGAATGTAAAAAGCCCCGGTCGCCAAGCGAGCCGGGGCTTTAATGTGGCAGGGTCAGGCTAGGCGTTTTCGACGGCCTTCACCATGTCCTCGATCACCTTTTTGGCATCTCCGAATACCATCATGGTTTTATCCAGATAGAACAGTTCGTTATCCAGACCAGCGTAACCACTGGCCATCGAGCGTTTGTTGACGATGATGGTTTTGGCCTTGAATGCCTCCAGAATCGGCATTCCGGCAATGGGCGATTTCGGATCGTTCTTGGCGGCCGGGTTGACCACGTCGTTGGCGCCGAGCACCAGTACCACGTCGGCCTGACCGAACTCGGAGTTGATGTCGTCCATCTCGAACACCTGATCGTAAGGCACCTCGGCTTCGGCCAGCAGTACGTTCATGTGCCCCGGCATGCGCCCGGCCACCGGGTGAATGGCGTACTTCACGGTGACGCCGCGGTGCACCAGCTTCTCCGTCAGTTCCTTGAGTGCATGCTGCGCGCGCGCGACTGCCAGCCCGTAACCCGGCACGATGATCACGGTGTCGGCGTTGGTCAGCAGGAAGGTGGCATCGTCTGCCGAGCCGGATTTCACGGGGCGGGCTTCCTTGCTACCTGCCGGCCCTGCCGAATCCGTTGCGCCGCCGAAGCCACCGCCGATCACATTGAAGAACGAGCGGTTCATCGCCTTGCACATGATGTAAGACAGGATCGCGCCCGAAGAACCGACCAGCGAGCCCGCGATAATCAGCATCGAGTTGTTCAGCGAAAAGCCGATCCCGGTCGCTGCCCAGCCTGAATAGCTGTTGAGCATCGAGACCACCACCGGCATGTCTGCACCGCCAATCGGGATGATCAACAGCACACCGATCACGAACGCCAGCGCGAGCATGATCGCAAAGGCAGTAAGGCTACCGGTGAACATGAAGGTCAGACCAAAGAACAGTGTGGCCAGACCAAGCACCAGGTTGAGCTTGTGCTGTCCGGCAAACTGTACTGGTGCACCTTGAAACAGCCGGAATTTGTACTTGCCCGACAGCTTGCCAAAGGCGATTACCGAGCCGGAAAAGGTGATCGCGCCGATGGCCGCTCCGAGGAACAGCTCAAGACGATTGCCCGCGGGGATGGCATCGCCCAGATGACCAACGATGCCCAGTGACTGAGGCTCTACTACGGCAGCGATGGCGATGAATACCGCTGCCAGGCCGATCATGCTGTGCATGAACGCGACCAGCTCAGGCATTTTGGTCATTTCAACCCGCTTGGCCATGATCGAGCCAGCGGTCCCGCCCACCAGCAGGCCGACCACAATGTAGCCAATGCCCGCACTGGTACCTTCAGCGGTAGACAGCGCAGCCAGTTTGAACACCAGCCCGATTGTCGTGATGACCGCCAGACCCATACCGAGCATGCCGAACAGATTGCCGCGGCGTGAGGTGGTGGGGTGTGACAAGCCTTTGAGTGCCTGGATAAAGCAGATCGACGCGATCAGATACAGCAGGGTGACCAGATTCATGCTCATGACTTCGGCGCCTCATCCTTTGCCTTGGGGGCCTTTTTCCTGAACATCTCCAGCATCCGCCGAGTGACCAGAAAGCCACCAAACACATTCACCGCTGCCAGTGCGACAGCCAGCGTGCCCATGGTTTTGCCCAGCGGCGTCACTGTGAGTGCGGCGGCGAGCATGGCGCCAACGATGACGATGGCGGAGATGGCATTGGTGACCGCCATGAGTGGCGTGTGCAGCGCAGGCGTGACGTTCCAGACCACGTGGTAGCCGACATAGATTGCCAGTACGAAAATGATCAGGTTATAGACGCCGGGGGAAATCAGCTCTTCCATTGGTGTGTCCTCAGCCGTTCTTGCGTACGACTTGCCCGTCGCGGCACATCAGGCATGCGGCGACGATGTCGTCTTCGAGGTTGATCGAGAATGTGCCGTCCTTGTCGAACAGCAGCTTCATGAAGTCCAGCAGGTTGCGGGCATAGAGTGCAGAAGCATCGGCTGCGACCAGCGCTGGCAGGTTGGTGTGGCCGACGACGGTCACACCGTGCTCGACGACGACTTGATCTGCCACAGTCAGCGGACAATTGCCGCCTTGTGCAGCGGCCAGGTCGATTACTACCGAACCGGGCTTCATCTGCGCCACGGTTTCGGCGCTGAGCAGCACCGGTGCCTTGCGGCCGGGGATCAGGGCGGTAGTAATGACGATGTCCGCCAGCCTGGCCCGCTCGTGAACGGCTGCGGCCTGGCGTTGCATCCAGCTGGCAGGCATCGGGCGGGCGTAACCGCCAACGCCTTCGGCGCATTCGCGCTCTTCGTCGGTCTCGTAGGGCACATCAATGAACTTGGCACCCAGCGACTCGATCTGCTCCTTCACTGCCGGACGCACATCCGACGCCTCAACCACTGCACCCAGCCGTTTGGCGGTGGCAATGGCCTGCAGACCCGCAACGCCTGCGCCCAGGATCAGCACCCGTGCGGCTTTGACAGTGCCGGCAGCGGTCATCAGCATGGGCATGAAGCGCGGGTAGTGGTGGGCGGCAAGCAGCACGGCCTTATAGCCCGCGATATTGGCCTGCGAAGACAGCACATCAAGGCTCTGCGCGCGGGAAGTGCGCGGCGCGGCTTCCAGGGCGAACGCGGTGATGCCCTGTGCGGCCATCTTGCCGATGAGTTCATTGTTGAAGGGGTTGAGCATGCCGATGACCACCGAGCCGCTCTTGATCAGGCTCAGCTCATTGTCGTCGGGCGCTACAACCTTGAGGATCAACTCGCCCGCAAACGCTTCGTTCGCGCTCCCAATCACAGCGCCTGCAGCTTCGTAAGCGCTGTCTGGAACGCTGGCCTGAATGCCTGCGCCGCTCTGCACGGTAATCCTGTGCCCTTGGCTGATCAGCTTTTTGATGGTTTCCGGGGTAGCAGCTACCCGGGTTTCGCCCGCTTGCGTTTCGAGAGGAACACCAATGTGCACGACAAATCTCCTGCGCGATTTTTTATCGTTCGTGTGTAGGCCAGTGCACTACGGCTGGTCCATCTGGCATGGCCAGGCAGCACGCCCCTTTGCAGCAGGGGCGGGGCATTTTGCAGGCGAAGTTTGCGGGCTTCAATACATTCTGTAACGAAACTATAGGTGAACTACAAGTCACACTGTGACCTATTGTCGCAGTAATTGGACGCAGGCCATTACCTGTATGGGCTTTGGCGCTATTCCGCACAAAAAAGGTGATTAATATTTTTTTGCTCGAAAATCTCGCATTCAAGCCAAAATAGGACAAAAGAACCTGTAAATATTAGGGGGTAAGTCCTTTTTTTGCGGCGAGCGAGAAGTTGTTTTAACGCGACATAAGGTTATATCTGTAGGTGTTATCTTCCGTTGACTACCTGAAATGCTGCTCAGATCTGCTCTTGGGGCAGCTGGTAATTCCGGGCCTGAGCGACCAACCAGTCGCGAAATGCGCTGAGTGACGCCGACTCCACTTTCCGTTCGGGAATCATCAGGTGGTAGGCCTTGCTGCCGGGCAGTGAACAGACGTTGGCAATCACCAGGCGCTTTTCATGCAGTTCGCGCTGAATAAGGAAGGGCGGGATCAGTGCCACACCCATGTCGTGCATGGCTGCCTGCGCGAGCATCGAAAACAGCTCGTAGCGAGGGCCGGTCATATCGCGGGCCACATCCATGCCCTGCGTGTTGAACCATTGGCGCCACGCATAGGGGCGCGTGGTTTGTTGAAGCAATGGCAGCTCGGCGAGCTCGCTTGCTTGCAGATGGTCTCGCCCGTTCAGGGATGAGGGGCTGCAGACCGGCATGGAGTTTTCACCCATCAGCCGATGCGACTGGGTGCCGGACCAGTCGGCGTCGCCGAAATAGATAGCAGCATCGAAGTCGGTGTCAGCAAACAGAAAAGGGCGCGTGCGGTTGGTCAGGTGAACCGTGACATCAGGGTGCTTGTGCTGGAAGTCCTTAAGGCGTGGCAACAGCCATTGGGTGCCAAACGTCGGCACCACGGCGAGCTCGATGGCGTTGGCGCCTTGTTGGCCCATGACCGACAGGGTGTCGCGCTCGACTGCGTCCAGTTGCTGGGCCACGCGGCGGCTATAGGAAAGCCCTGCCTCCGTGAGCTTCACACCCCGTCGAGAGCGCCGGAACAGCTCAACGCCGAGAAACTCCTCAAGCCCGCCAATCTGTCGGCACACCGCGCCTTGTGTCAGGGACAGCTCGTGAGCGGCCTTGGTAAAGCTTTCGTGTCGGGCAGCTGCTTCGAAACTGACCAGTGCAGTGGTGCTGGGTATTTTGCGTCTCATATCCTTTCTTCTCACTGGTCTTTTTGTTATGCGGGCCTGAAGCGGCTCTTGGAGTGAGAAATTAGCACAAGAGGTTGATAAAACCTCGTTTGTCGCCCGGGGATACCAGGACTAGGATCGTTACAGGATTTTTCAGCTGAACGTGAGGAACAGGCATGAGCGGTAAAGCAAGTTTTAACTGGATCGACCCATTGCTGCTGGATCAACAGCTCACTGAAGAAGAGCGCATGGTTCGCGACACTGCCGAGCAGTTCGCCCAGAGCAAGCTGGCCCCGCGCGTGCTTGAAGCCTTCCGTCACGAGAAAACCGACCCGGCCATCTTTCGCGAGATGGGCGAAGTGGGGTTGCTGGGTGCAACGATTCCGGAAGCGTTTGGCGGCAGTGGCCTGAATTACGTCTGTTATGGGTTGATCGCCCGTGAAGTCGAGCGTATCGATTCAGGCTATCGATCAATGATGAGTGTGCAGTCCTCGCTGGTCATGGTGCCAATCAATGAATTCGGTACGCAGGCCCAGAAAGAGAAATACCTGCCCAAGCTGGCCTCGGGCGAATGGATTGGCTGCTTCGGCCTGACCGAGCCCAACCATGGTTCAGACCCAGAGGCGATGATCACTCGTGCCCGGAGTGTCGAGGGTGGTTATCGCTTGAGCGGCAGCAAGATGTGGATTACCAACAGTCCGATCGCGGATGTGTTTGTGGTGTGGGCCAAGGACGATGCCGGCGATATCCGCGGTTTCGTTCTCGAAAAAGGCTGGGCAGGTCTGAGCGCCCCGGCTATTCATGGCAAGGTCGGTCTGCGTGCGTCGATCACTGGCGAGATCGTCATGGATAACGTGTTCGTGCCTGAAGAAAACATCTTCCCGGACGTGCGCGGTCTGAAAGGTCCGTTCACCTGTCTCAATTCTGCGCGCTACGGTATTTCCTGGGGCGCGCTGGGTGCGGCGGAGTTCTGCTGGCACACCGCGCGGCAATACACCCTCGACCGTCAACAGTTTGGGCGTCCGCTGGCGGCCAATCAGTTGATCCAGAAAAAGCTGGCGGACATGCAGACTGAAATCACTCTGGCGCTGCAAGGCTGCCTGCGTTTGGGGCGCATGAAAGACGAAGGTACGGCTGCCGTAGAGATTACCTCGATCATGAAGCGCAATTCCTGCGGCAAGTCGCTGGATATCGCGCGCATGGCTCGCGACATGCTGGGCGGTAACGGTATCTCGGACGAGTTCGGCATCGCCAGGCATCTGGTCAATCTGGAAGTAGTGAATACCTATGAAGGTACGCACGATGTGCACGCGTTGATTTTGGGGCGTGCGCAGACCGGCATTCAGGCCTTCTATTAAGGTGGGCTGGTCATGGGGGCGCTTTCACATATCCGGGTGCTCGACTTGTCCAGGGTCCTGGCCGGGCCTTGGGCCGGGCAGATCCTTGCTGACCTAGGGGCTGACGTCATCAAGGTCGAGCGACCAGGATGTGGCGATGACACTCGTTCGTGGGGTCCGCCATTTCTTCAGGACGCGGCCGGGCAGAACACCACCGAGGCGGCTTACTACCTGTCGGCCAATCGTAACAAGCAGTCAATCACCATCGACTTCACGCGACCGGAAGGGCAGAGGCTGGTACGGGAGCTGGCGGCGAAGTCGGATATTGTCATCGAGAACTTCAAGGTTGGCGGGTTGGCGTCTTATGGTCTGGATTACGAATCGCTCAAGGCTGTTAATCCACGTCTGATCTATTGCTCCATTACCGGTTTCGGTCAGAGCGGGCCGTATGCGACGCGTCCGGGTTACGATTTCATGATCCAGGCACTTGGCGGCCTGATGAGCCTAACCGGTCTGCCGGACGGTGAGGAGGGCGCGGGCCCGGCGAAGGTTGGCGTTGCGCTGACCGACATCCTGACAGGTCTGTATTCGACAACGGCCATTCTCGCCGCCCTTGCTCATCGCGATCAAAGCGATACAGGGCAATACATTGATATGGCGCTGCTCGATGTGCAGGTGGCGTGTCTGGCTAATCAGGCCATGAACTACCTGACCACGGGCGTTGCGCCCAGGCGCTTGGGAAATGCTCATCCCAATATAGTGCCGTATCAGGCTTTTCCTACTGCCGATGGCGACCTGATCCTGACTGTGGGGAATGACAGCCAGTTCAGAAGGTTTGCCGAAGTGGCGGGGCAGCCACAGTGGGCTGATGATTCGCGCTTTCTGACCAACAAACTGCGCGTGGCTCATCGTACCGAACTGATTCCATTGATTCGTCAGGCTACGGTGTTCAAGACCACTGCTCAGTGGGTTGACGAGCTTGAGGCGGCTGGCGTGCCGTGCGGCCCGGTCAATGACCTTGCTCAAGTGTTTGCGGATCCGCAGGTTATGGCGCGGGGGCTTGCTATAGAGATGCCGCACGCGTTGGGCGGGCGCGTTCCGCAGGTCGCCAGCCCTATCAGGCTATCGGAAACGCCAGTCGAATATCGAAGGGCGCCTCCTTTGTTGGGCGAGCACACGGCGCAAGTGCTTCAAGAGCTATTAGGGCTTGAGGGTGAAGAGGTTGCAGCGCTGCGCAAGTCAGGAGTCGTGTAGCTATATAGAAGAAAGCATTTGCGAAGGGCTTTTCTATATAGCTACAGGGCCTTAATGGCTAATTTCGATGTTTTTGAAATTAACGGTTGACGCCCTCTGTGATCTGTCTATAATTCGCCCCACTTCCGGCGCAGATGGAAACAAAAAAGCCTTGTAGATCAATAGTTTACAAGGGTTTAGAGTGAGGAGTCAGCGAGGAAGGAGGTCGAGTCTGCAGTGATCGACAGCGGTGAGAAAAAAGAGTTTGACACGCGGTTGTAACGCTGTAGAATTCGCCTCCCGCTGATGAGCAACTGAAGAGTTGATCGAAGCGCAAGTGGTTGAAGTTGCAAAGGAAACTTTGAAAACTTCTTAAAATAACCGCTTGACAGATACAGGAGGCGCTGTAGAATGCGCGCCTCGGTTGAGACGAAAGCTCTTAACCATCCGCTCTTTAACAACTGAATCAAGCAATTCGTGTGGGTGCTTGTGGTGTCAGACTGAAGTCAACAGATTATCAGCAACCCAAGTTACTCCGCGAGAAATCAAAGATGTAACCAACGATTGCTGAGCCAAGTTTAGGGTTTTCTCAAAACCCAGTTAGATGTTTGAACTGAAGAGTTTGATCATGGCTCAGATTGAACGCTGGCGGCAGGCCTAACACATGCAAGTCGAGCGGCAGCACGGGTACTTGTACCTGGTGGCGAGCGGCGGACGGGTGAGTAATGCCTAGGAATCTGCCTGGTAGTGGGGGATAACGCTCGGAAACGGACGCTAATACCGCATACGTCCTACGGGAGAAAGCAGGGGACCTTCGGGCCTTGCGCTATCAGATGAGCCTAGGTCGGATTAGCTAGTTGGTGAGGTAATGGCTCACCAAGGCGACGATCCGTAACTGGTCTGAGAGGATGATCAGTCACACTGGAACTGAGACACGGTCCAGACTCCTACGGGAGGCAGCAGTGGGGAATATTGGACAATGGGCGAAAGCCTGATCCAGCCATGCCGCGTGTGTGAAGAAGGTCTTCGGATTGTAAAGCACTTTAAGTTGGGAGGAAGGGCAGTTACCTAATACGTGATTGTTTTGACGTTACCGACAGAATAAGCACCGGCTAACTCTGTGCCAGCAGCCGCGGTAATACAGAGGGTGCAAGCGTTAATCGGAATTACTGGGCGTAAAGCGCGCGTAGGTGGTTTGTTAAGTTGAATGTGAAATCCCCGGGCTCAACCTGGGAACTGCATCCAAAACTGGCAAGCTAGAGTATGGTAGAGGGTGGTGGAATTTCCTGTGTAGCGGTGAAATGCGTAGATATAGGAAGGAACACCAGTGGCGAAGGCGACCACCTGGACTGATACTGACACTGAGGTGCGAAAGCGTGGGGAGCAAACAGGATTAGATACCCTGGTAGTCCACGCCGTAAACGATGTCAACTAGCCGTTGGGAGCCTTGAGCTCTTAGTGGCGCAGCTAACGCATTAAGTTGACCGCCTGGGGAGTACGGCCGCAAGGTTAAAACTCAAATGAATTGACGGGGGCCCGCACAAGCGGTGGAGCATGTGGTTTAATTCGAAGCAACGCGAAGAACCTTACCAGGCCTTGACATCCAATGAACTTTCCAGAGATGGATTGGTGCCTTCGGGAGCATTGAGACAGGTGCTGCATGGCTGTCGTCAGCTCGTGTCGTGAGATGTTGGGTTAAGTCCCGTAACGAGCGCAACCCTTGTCCTTAGTTACCAGCACGTTATGGTGGGCACTCTAAGGAGACTGCCGGTGACAAACCGGAGGAAGGTGGGGATGACGTCAAGTCATCATGGCCCTTACGGCCTGGGCTACACACGTGCTACAATGGTCGGTACAGAGGGTTGCCAAGCCGCGAGGTGGAGCTAATCTCACAAAACCGATCGTAGTCCGGATCGCAGTCTGCAACTCGACTGCGTGAAGTCGGAATCGCTAGTAATCGCGAATCAGAATGTCGCGGTGAATACGTTCCCGGGCCTTGTACACACCGCCCGTCACACCATGGGAGTGGGTTGCACCAGAAGTAGCTAGTCTAACCTTCGGGAGGACGGTTACCACGGTGTGATTCATGACTGGGGTGAAGTCGTAACAAGGTAGCCGTAGGGGAACCTGCGGCTGGATCACCTCCTTAATCGACGACTCAGCTGCGCCATAAGCACCCACACGAATTGCTTGATTCATTGAAGAAGACGATTAGAAGCAGCTTTAAGCTCCAAGCTGATAGCTCAACGCTAGCGGCTACAAGCTCGAAATTGGGTCTGTAGCTCAGTTGGTTAGAGCGCACCCCTGATAAGGGTGAGGTCGGCAGTTCGAATCTGCCCAGACCCACCAATTTTGTGTGGGAAACGGCTGTAGAAATACGGGGCCATAGCTCAGCTGGGAGAGCGCCTGCCTTGCACGCAGGAGGTCAGCGGTTCGATCCCGCTTGGCTCCACCACTTACTGCTTCTGTTTGAAAGCCTAGAAATGAGCATTCCATTGATCCTGATGATCAATGAGTGAATGTTGATTTCTAGTCTTTGATTAGATCGTTCTTTAAAAATTTGGGTATGTGATAGAAAGAAATAGACCGGGCACCTCTTTCACTGGTGCGTGTCCGGGCTAAGGTAAAGTTTGTGAATGCAAACTTTCGGCGAATGTCGTCTTCACAGTATAACCAGATTGCTTGGGGTTATATGGTCAAGTGAAGAAGCGCATACGGTGGATGCCTTGGCAGTCAGAGGCGATGAAAGACGTGGTAGCCTGCGAAAAGCTTCGGGGAGTCGGCAAACAGACTGTGATCCGGAGATGTCTGAATGGGGGAACCCAGCCATCATAAGGTGGTTATCTTGTACTGAATACATAGGTGCAAGAAGCGAACCAGGGGAACTGAAACATCTAAGTACCCTGAGGAAAAGAAATCAACCGAGATTCCCTTAGTAGTGGCGAGCGAACGGGGACCAGCCCTTAAGTTGTATTGAGATTAGCGGAACGTTCTGGAAAGGACGGCCATAGTGGGTGATAGCCCTGTACGCGAAAATCCCTTTGCAATGAAATCGAGTAGGACGGGGCACGAGAAACCTTGTCTGAATATGGGGGGACCATCCTCCAAGGCTAAATACTACTGACTGACCGATAGTGAACCAGTACCGTGAGGGAAAGGCGAAAAGAACCGCGGAGAGCGGAGTGAAATAGATCCTGAAACCGTATGCGTACAAGCAGTGGGAGCCCACTTTGTTGGGTGACTGCGTACCTTTTGTATAATGGGTCAGCGACTTATTTTCAGTGGCGAGCTTAACCGAATAGGGGAGGCGTAGCGAAAGCGAGTCTTAATAGGGCGTCTAGTCGCTGGGAATAGACCCGAAACCGGGCGATCTATCCATGGGCAGGTTGAAGGTTGGGTAACACTAACTGGAGGACCGAACCGACTACCGTTGAAAAGTTAGCGGATGACCTGTGGATCGGAGTGAAAGGCTAATCAAGCTCGGAGATAGCTGGTTCTCCTCGAAAGCTATTTAGGTAGCGCCTCATGTATCACTGTAGGGGGTAGAGCACTGTTTCGGCTAGGGGGTCATCCCGACTTACCAAACCGATGCAAACTCCGAATACCTACAAGTGCCGAGCATGGGAGACACACGGCGGGTGCTAACGTCCGTCGTGAAAAGGGAAACAACCCAGACCGTCAGCTAAGGTCCCAAAGTCATGGTTAAGTGGGAAACGATGTGGGAAGGCTTAGACAGCTAGGAGGTTGGCTTAGAAGCAGCCACCCTTTAAAGAAAGCGTAATAGCTCACTAGTCGAGTCGGCCTGCGCGGAAGATGTAACGGGGCTCAAACCATGCACCGAAGCTACGGGTATCATCTTATGATGATGCGGTAGAGGAGCGTTCTGTAAGCCTGTGAAGGTGAGTTGAGAAGCTTGCTGGAGGTATCAGAAGTGCGAATGCTGACATGAGTAACGACAATGGGTGTGAAAAACACCCACGCCGAAAGACCAAGGTTTCCTGCGCAACGTTAATCGACGCAGGGTTAGTCGGTCCCTAAGGCGAGGCTGAAAAGCGTAGTCGATGGAAAACAGGTTAATATTCCTGTACTTCTGGTTATTGCGATGGAGGGACGGAGAAGGCTAGGCCAGCCTGGCGTTGGTTGTCCAGGTTTAAGGTGGTAGGCTGAGATCTTAGGTAAATCCGGGATCTCAAGGCCGAGAGCTGATGACGAGTGTTCTTTAGAACGCGAAGTGGTTGATGCCATGCTTCCAAGAAAAGCTTCTAAGCTTCAGGTAACCAGGAACCGTACCCCAAACCGACACAGGTGGTTGGGTAGAGAATACCAAGGCGCTTGAGAGAACTCGGGTGAAGGAACTAGGCAAAATGGCACCGTAACTTCGGGAGAAGGTGCGCCGGTGAGGGTGAAGCATTTACTGCGTAAGCCCACGCCGGTCGAAGATACCAGGCCGCTGCGACTGTTTATTAAAAACACAGCACTCTGCAAACACGAAAGTGGACGTATAGGGTGTGACGCCTGCCCGGTGCCGGAAGGTTAATTGATGGGGTTAGCGCAAGCGAAGCTCTTGATCGAAGCCCCGGTAAACGGCGGCCGTAACTATAACGGTCCTAAGGTAGCGAAATTCCTTGTCGGGTAAGTTCCGACCTGCACGAATGGCGTAACGATGGCGGCGCTGTCTCCACCCGAGACTCAGTGAAATTGAAATCGCTGTGAAGATGCAGTGTATCCGCGGCTAGACGGAAAGACCCCGTGAACCTTTACTATAGCTTTGCACTGGACTTTGAATTTGCTTGTGTAGGATAGGTGGGAGGCTTTGAAGCGTGGACGCCAGTCTGCGTGGAGCCAACCTTGAAATACCACCCTGGCAACTTTGAGGTTCTAACTCAGGTCCGTTATCCGGATCGAGGACAGTGTATGGTGGGTAGTTTGACTGGGGCGGTCTCCTCCTAAAGAGTAACGGAGGAGTACGAAGGTGCGCTCAGACCGGTCGGAAATCGGTCGTAGAGTATAAAGGCAAAAGCGCGCTTGACTGCGAGACAGACACGTCGAGCAGGTACGAAAGTAGGTCTTAGTGATCCGGTGGTTCTGTATGGAAGGGCCATCGCTCAACGGATAAAAGGTACTCCGGGGATAACAGGCTGATACCGCCCAAGAGTTCATATCGACGGCGGTGTTTGGCACCTCGATGTCGGCTCATCACATCCTGGGGCTGAAGCCGGTCCCAAGGGTATGGCTGTTCGCCATTTAAAGTGGTACGCGAGCTGGGTTTAGAACGTCGTGAGACAGTTCGGTCCCTATCTGCCGTGGACGTTTGAGATTTGAGAGGGGCTGCTCCTAGTACGAGAGGACCGGAGTGGACGAACCTCTGGTGTTCCGGTTGTCACGCCAGTGGCATTGCCGGGTAGCTATGTTCGGAAAAGATAACCGCTGAAAGCATCTAAGCGGGAAACTTGCCTCAAGATGAGATCTCACTGGAACCTTGAGTTCCCTAAAGGGCCGTCGAAGACTACGACGTTGATAGGTTGGGTGTGTAAGCGCTGTGAGGCGTTGAGCTAACCAATACTAATTGCCCGTGAGGCTTGACCATATAACACCCAAGCAATTTGAATGGACTTCCTGACAGGAGCATCAGATTGCGGTGACTGTGAAGATGACACGAACCGAAAGTTTGCGTCACAAACGCACCGAGCTATCACATACCCGATTTGCTGAAGCGCGCCGCATGGCACGACTCGGTACCCGAATTTCTTGACGACCATAGAACATTGGAACCACCTGATCCCATCCCGAACTCAGCAGTGAAACGATGTATCGCCGATGGTAGTGTGGGGTTTCCCCATGTGAGAGTAGGTCATCGTCAAGATTAAATTCCAGAAACCCTCATCGCTTACGCGTTGAGAGTTTTTGTTTAAGTAGAAGCATCAAAATTCGCTGAGACGTTACCTGTTAACGGATCGGCAACAGAATTTCTTGACGACCATAGAGCATTGGAACCACCTGATCCCATCCCGAACTCAGCAGTGAAACGATGTATCGCCGATGGTAGTGTGGGGTTTCCCCATGTGAGAGTAGGTCATCGTCAAGATTGAATTCCGAAACCCCTCATTGCGTTTGCGATGAGGGGTTTTGTCGTTATGGAGCCCCAAAAAAGCCCGCGCAGGCTTTCGTGCTGAGCGGGCTGGATAGTGCATGAATCAGCCAAAAAGGCTGCTTACGTTACTCATCGCACCGTCAGCAAACCCCTGAAGAAACGCTTCAAATGCATCCCCTTCAGGGCCTCCCTGAACAGGGTCGGCAACGATCGTCCAACGAGCGACACACGCATCGTCCCCGGTAGCTTCAACAGTCATTGCCGCCCATAGGTTACTCACCGGTAAACTGGTGTGGATCAGTGACCAGGTCATGTACAGCGCCTGATCATCCCGGGAGTTCAGTTGTTCGATGGCCACGTTGCCGTCCTTGAACAGTTTCCTTCGAACCGAGCCCTTACCTTCCCCTGTGACCTCAATGCTGTCCAGCGAGGGTATGAAGGCTTGGAAACCACCAAAATTCCCGACCACAGCCCATACGCTGGCTGCATTACCGGGGACTTCCACGGCTGAAGCCACTCGGCACGACACCGGGTTGCGGATAAGGGTGTCGGGCTTCAGATTACTGTGAAGTGTGCTCATGTGTTTCTCCATTTACGTCAGTGGGGTATCAATTCAGATGAAGCCGATTTCTTTCAGGTAATCGCAGCCCTTGCGCAGCAGCTCAGGGGTTTTCTGCGGGTAATGCCCGCCCATACGGTGAATACCGCTGAGGGTGTTGCGGTACTCGATCATCGAGATGTCGCCGATGTCTTCTTCAAACCCGTCGAGATAGAAACCCAGCACACCAAACAAAGCGTTCTGGCTGTCGACACGGCTGAGTTGGGCCTGCCATTGCTCGACGCTGACCAACTCGAACTGACGGCCTGCCCCGCGGAAGGCTTCCACATAGTTACTCCAGCTCAAGGGCTCGGGGTTATGCAGGTTGAACACAGCGTGTTCCGGTTGATAGCGACTGGCATGGAAGCCGATGAAGCGTGCCAGGAAGTCCACCGGCATAAGGTCGAAGTTGATAGCGAACGCCGGAACCTGACCCAGTTGCAGCGAGCCTTTGAGCATTAGCATCAGGCGGTTTTTTTGCGGCTGGCATACGCCGGTGACGCTGTTGAACGCTATGTTGCCGGGCCGATAGATGTTCACCCAGGCACCTTGCTCGCGCGCGCGCTGCAGAACACGCTCAGCTACCCATTTGGACAGGTTGTAACCGTTCTTGATGTAGATCGGCGGGGTAGCGGCAGCGGGCTGTTCAAGCACGTTGCCGGCTGCATCGACTGCACTGCAGGCGGAAAGGGTCGAGACGAAGTTGAAGATCTTTTTGCTGCGCCCCTCACACAGCTTCAGGCATTCAAAGACCGGCGCAACATTGTCTTTGACGAGGGTTTCATAGTCCTGCACATGGTTCACATTGGCAGCGTTATGCACCAGCGCACCGAACTCGCTATCCAGTCGTTCATATACCGCTTCACTGAGACCCAGCCTGGGCCTTGTCACGTCAGCGGCGTAGACCTTCACGCGACTCAGGTCCAGATAATCCAGACGGTTTTCCCGCAGTGAATGCTCGAAACGCTGTTGTGCGCTTTGCCCCGCAGCTTCACGAACCAGGCAGGCGATCTCTGTCGCCCCCCAGTTCAACAGCGCTTCAACGATATGCACACCGAGAAAACCGTTGGCACCGGTGACAATTACCTTGTGAACATCACCCAACTGGCTGATGGGCAAAGTCGTCATCGGGGTATTCGCATCGGCATCCAACAGTGCCTGCGCACTGATGGTGTAAGCCGAAGCACCATCGCTGTCGATCAGGCTGGCCAGTGTCAGGACGGTAGGTGCTTCTATAAAACGGTTGATTGGAATGCTGCGCCCAAACCGCTCACGAACCCCCAGCAACAGACGTGACAGCAGAATCGAATGACCGCCCAGATTGAAAAAGCTTTCGTCCGTAGAGATATCTTCTGACGGCAGTTCCAGCAGTTCGGCCCATAACGCCAGCAGCGCTTGCTCCTGCTCGGTCTGCGGCAGACGACCAGTGCGTTGCCCGCTGAAGCTCAGCGGTATTTCCAGAAGTGCTTTGCGATCGACTTTGCCGTTGCTGGCAAACGGCAGACTGGGCAGCGTCGTGTACACAGCAGGGTGCATGTAGTCAGGCAGCAGACGTTGCACATGCGCTCTCAACGCTTGTTCGTCATGCTCCAGATACGGTTGAGCGAGAAACGCCAGAATGCGTCGCTGCTCGTCGATCACCACCGCCACTTGTCGATACAGCCCGCTGTCGCGCAAACAATGCTCGATCTCTTCCGGCTCGACCCGAAAGCCGCGAATCTTCACCTGATTATCACGGCGTCCACTCAGCACGATGCCTTCAGCCGTCCACTTGGCGATATCGCCAGTGCGATAGGCCCGCAGTTGCTGCCCGTCCGGCCTGGTCAGCCACACATAGCGCTCGGCGGTAAGCTGGGGATTGTTTACGTAGCCCAGGCAAACACCAGGACCGACGATATACAGCTCACCCTGCGTTTGCTCCGCTACGGGCTGCAATTGCTCGTCGAGAATCCATGCCTGGCTGTTGGCAATCGGTCGTCCCAGATGCCGATTGCTGCTGGACGGCGCGAACTCACAGGCCGTGATTAACACGGTGGCTTCGGTGGGGCCATACAGGTTGTGGAAATGACACTGCCTGGTGAGCTGTGCAATCACATGCGGCTCACAGACATCACCCCCGGTCATGACATGCTCCAGTCCCAGAGGCTGATCCAGCGGCAGAATGCTCAACAGTGCCGGTGGCAGAAACGCGTGAGTGATGCCTTGTTGCAGCACGCTGACCAGTTGCAATAGATCGCGCCGCTGATCTTCATCAGGCACCACCAGTTCGGCACCATTGAGCCAGGTGGGAAAAATGTCGATGATCGACGAATCAAAGCTTAACGTAGAAAACTGCAGCACCCGGCTCTGCTCGCGCAGGCTCACATACTCGGCGTACCAGGCAGTGAAATGGCTGAGGTTGCGCTGGCTGAGTAATACGCCTTTTGGCTGCCCGGTGGTGCCTGACGTGTACAGCGCCATGCAAGGCGCGTCCTGCGCAGCATGAACGCGCATGCGGGCTGAAACGGCATTCCCCATAGGCACCGCAGCAATATCCAGTGCCGGAAACTCCGCGGCGGCCAGTGGGTGCGTGCCATCGTGAAGCAACAGCATTGCTCCCGAGTTTTCCAGAATGTACTGCTGACGCTGCAAAGGCTGGCCAGGATCAAGCGGCAGATAAACCGCACCGCAGCCCAGAATCGCCAGAATGCCCGCATACAGCTCGGGTGACTTGGGCAGGCAGATGCCGATCACCGGAGGCGTGTCGGCTTTCGCAGACGCCAGCAAAGGCAGCAACAGGCGCTGAATGGCGATGCTGTGCGCGTGCAGTTCTCGATAGCTGAGCGTCTGATTGCGAACGGACAGTGCCGGACGTTCGGCAAACATCAGCAGCGCCTGTTCCAACCGCTCGGTGATCGAGGTTTCAGCCCGCTTCAGCAGGTGGGATTGTTCTGTCTGATTCAGACGATGCTCGAAGAGCAAATGATCAATCGCCTGCAAACCATCCTGCCGGTCACTCTGAGCGGGTGTTGCAGTAGGCAGACTGTTGAAATAATCATCGTCCCTGGACAGTCGGCTGACCTGCAATGCCACCATCCTCACCATGCCTGCTACAGCCACATCACGCAGTACCCGGCCGTTGCCTGACTCCTCGGCCGGCAGCCGCTCGTGAGCGATCAGGCGTCGCGCGTTGGCCGGTCCGTGCCAGCAGAGCAGCTCCAGGCGAGGCAGACCGTGCGCCAGCGCCGCGCTGAAGCCGACCCGCAGGCCCAGATGAGTGCCGTGGCCTCGTACCCCGCGAAGGTCCAGACTGCCGTCCTCGATCAGGACGCAACCGTCAGGCATCGTCAACGCATACAGCGCCTGCTGGTCAGACAGGTGCCGCACGCCATGGCCGTGGTCTAGCAGCTCGGCATTCAGATCGCTCAGGGTCAGGCTGTGGCCTATGAGCACAATCTCCAGGCGCTTCATTGCAGCGTCCCCTGAACCGGCAGATAGTCCGCCAGCGCACGCTGCACACAGGGATCGTCCAGCATCGAGCTGCTCTTGAAGAAGCGCATGATATTGGCGACCAGCGGGTGGTGGCGGTTGACTGGGAAACTCACGGCCCTGGTTTCATCCTTGAGCGCCTGCTTGATGGTGTCCGGCACCTGCAAGTGCTCGATCAGGGTGAAATCGAAGCCGTTCTGTATGTCATTGGTCAAATACTGAGCGATAAACACCGGCAGGATGCGCGCGATGGATTCCCGATCCTGCTCATCTGCGGTGTGCCAGTAGATTCGTACTAGCCGCGCCCAGAATCCCGAATGGCGTCCCTCGTCCAGCAGATGGTCAGCCATCAGTCCCTTGATCGATTGCTTGACCGAGTCGTCCTTGGCGAAGGCCGCTACATCATTGGTCACGGTGTTTTCCGCGATAGCCACGCAGATCAGCTCAACTGCACTGCGCAGATGCTCCGGGGCCAGAGCCAGCGCGGCGGGTATGGCCCGGCTGAGTTCGATTTCGTCAGGCAGCTGGATAGGCTCGATGCCCGTCAGCGCGATGGTCTGTTGCATGAAGTCCATCGCCACCAGCGCGTGATAGTCCTCGTCGACCACCACTGTCATCGCGTCGTAGCGGCAGGCAAACGGGAAGCGAATCGTGAAGTTGTCCTTGGCAATACTGCGTGCGGTCTTGTCGACGATCTCGGTTTCAAAGATCACCACATCGTTGATGAATTTATAGAGGCTCTGCACCAGTGCGTAATCGCGTAAATGCGCGCACTCGCGGGTGAACGTGTCACTGAGCACCAGCGGCTGACGGCTGAGGGGGTAGATCAGTTTTTCATCGTTCTCGACCATTCTGCGTGGACGGGTACGGATGGTGGCGCGGCCTTCCCACGCATCGATGAACGACGTGTAGTCTTCTGCTTTCATGATGTCTTCCTTGTAAAGGCTTCAGGGGTTGCGAGCGGCTCTTACGCACTGGCCTGCATCAATGGCGCGCGCATGCTCATGCGCAGCGTGTCCCATAGCCGGACCCTGCTTTCCACCGCTGCGATAGCCGCCTGATACACCTCTCGTTCACGCTGCGCGTCGCCAGCAATCAGGCGGGCCAGCAACTGCTCCGCTGCCGGGCCGTGGTCCTCGGAGTCCACTTCGATGTGGCGCTCCAGGTAGTAACGAAAGGTGGGTGCCTGTTCGACGGTGATGCCCCAGTCGTCGAGGATGCTCTGGAACATCTGCGGGATGACGCTTTCGCGCCCGTGCAGAAATGCCGCAGCAACGCTGTGTGCCGGCGCATGAAGGGCAGTGTCGAGGGTGTGCGTCACGAATGCCGATGCGGCCTGACCTGCGTTGACCCGTTGCAGGGCCGTTGTGTAATGCAGGCCCTGCTGCTGCAGTTCAATGAAACGCTCGATCTGTAACGTGCTCGCGCCAATCTCGCGCATGGCGTCCAGGTACAGCTCGAAATGGCTGTAATGACCTGCATCCAATCGGTCATCGGACTCTTCTCCCAGCACGATCTCGTTGATCAGGCGGGCGGCGCAGGCATCGGTCGGTGGCAGCCACGGCAATTGCGTGCAGGTCAGTTCCTGTTGCAGACGTTTGGTCAGAGACATGAAATCCCAGACGGCGAATACATGGGTTTCCATAAAGCGCCGCAATACGCCCAGCGTCGTGATTTCGGCAAAGATCGGGTGACGGCTAAGTTCAACTTTCTTTTGGTCGAGCAGCGTTTTCTCACAATGCATGGTGATGTCCCTGTGGTCATGGTAGCGGTAGTTGGCAGTGCAGTTATTCGAAGTTTTAACGTGTTGCCCGTGCCGGATGAATAGGATGAAAGACCTGAATGCAAGGCGAACAAAGGCCTGAAGGCAGAGGCAATAATTTGCCGCAACTGCACGTCGGTTATGTCCATTAAAACGCTTGCACAAGTTCAATCAGCCGGGCTGCAGCCCTTATGATTTGCGGCTTTTAGTCCGGGTGCCGTCAATTACGCTGACGGCGAAGAAAACTTAAAACAAATTTAATGCAGTGCGCAATTCTTTTTTAATAATATTTAAGTTGTTGCTTTTACGGTGCGTAAGTTGCCATATAAAACACGTGGAATATGTTTTATAGGGACGCAGGCAACCCTTCCGACTGATTGAGTCAGAATTATCAATAATGAGTGAATGCCTCACTCAGCGTTGCCGTTATGCTGAATAATCAGGTGGTTGGGTTTTTAATGGGCGATGCTGGAAATGACTTCCAATGTCGTTTGCCCCGTTTAACAACTCCTTGTCCATTGGGTTCAAATGAACACAGAACTGCTCCGGTCCCGCGTGGACAGTTCAGCCGTAGCCAAGGAACCTCCTCAGGCTGGTTTCCTCTGCGCTACGGTCGAGTTTGCCTGATTCCTGTGTCGGGCCACCCGGCAGATCAGGAAAATAGCTATAAAAACGCCAGGCCAGGCGTCAGGCCTGACCGGTGTTGAAGATAGGTTGGGAAAGCACGGGGGAAGTGCGAGCGGCTAATCCGCAGGCGTCATGTCATCGCCTTGTGGATAAGCCGTCTCAATGATTCAGGCGGGGGTTTTCTTTGCTGTACGGGCTGGCTTGGCGTTGATGGCCTTATTGCTGTTCAGGTACTGGGTGACGGCCTGCACACCCCGGTTGAGGTGATACTGCAGCGCTTCGACACACGGCTCGACCGCTTTCTGTTCGGCGAGCCGCAGCAGCTGCCAATGGTCATCCTGAGAAAGCTTGCCCAGCCCCATGGCGGAAAGATTGAAACGCAAGAAGCGCTCTTCTTCGTTCAGGCCTTCTTCAACCAGACGCATCAGGCGCTTGTTGTGAGTCTTGGCATACAACGACAAGTGGAACATCCGGTTGAGCCTGCCGATCTGGCCAAAGTCCGTCTCGACTTCAAGCTGCTCGATATAGCCTGCAGCCGCTGCCAGATCGTCCGCGTCCAGCAACGGGATGGACAAGCGCAACGCCTCGGACTCCAGAAGGATCCGCAAGGCATAAGCGTCCACTGCGTCTTCGGTAATCAACGGTGCGACTACTGCGCCCTTGTGCGTTTCGACCCGCAACAGCGACTGCGCCTCGAGCTGGCGCAGTGCTTCGCGCACAGGCATGCGGCTGACGCCAAACAGTGTGGCCAGCTCCTGTTGGCGCAGAGCCGTGCCACTGGGAAGACTGCCATCGATAATGGCATTTCGCAGCTTTTCTTCAATCACGGTTCTGGCAAGGTGCGCCGGAGGCTGCTCGTTGCCCAGTACGGAGCTTAGAAAGGCTTCTCTATCTGATTTGCGCATCGGACTACTTCTTCATCAACCTTGGCTGGATAAAGTCCAACTAATCGCTGGATTGCCGACAGACTAGCCAAGACTTGCCAGTAAGTCGCGAAAATAGAAGCATCATCATGTTTTGCTGCAAGCGCCGGGTTGCGGTTCAGCCCTGCGAGCCTCAATGAGTACGCGTCTATCTTAGCGCTCATTCGCTCTGTGTACCGAACGGGCATTCTTAGATAACAGGAATTTCACGTTATGCTTTCATGACATAACGCTCTGAAACGGGCGTTTCAGAGCGCACTAGAATGGCGTTCGCGGCATAAGGCCGCAGGCGGTACTGCCTCAGCGAGTCAGGCGGCCAGACACAAAGTGCTGAACGTCATTGAAACCAGGCGTCGACGCATGCCCAGGTGTTACCAGCGAATCGATAAATGCCTCGTCCTCGGCGGTAATATCAACCGTTAGTGCCTTGGTGTAACCGTCCCACTGCTGTTCGGTCCTTGGGCCAACGATTGCCGATGTCACGGCCCGGTTGTTGAGCACCCAGGCAATGGCGAACTCGACAATACCTACACCCTTGTCCTGCACGTACTCTTGAATTCGCTGCGCAATACGCAGCGATTCCACGCGCCATTCGGTTTCCAGCAGCCGCTTGTCCTGACGTCCGGCCCGGCTTTCACTGTCGGGGGCGATGTCCGGGGCGTATTTACCGCTGAGCACCCCGCGTGCGAGCGGGCTGAAGGGCACCACACCCAAACCGTGATACGCCGCTGCCGTGATCTGCTCGACTTCGGCCTGACGGTTGACGATGTTGTACAACGGCTGGCTGATGACCGGCTTGTCTACGCCCAGGCGCTGCGCGACGTTGACGATTTCAGCGATTCGCCAGCCGCGAAAGTTCGACACACCCCAGTAGCGGATCTTGCCCTGACGGAGCAGATCACCAATGGCCGAGACGGTCACTTCAAGTGGTGTGTCCTGGTCTTCCTTGTGCAGGTAATAGATATCCACATAGTCGGTGTCCAGACGTCGCAGGCTGTTCTCGATGGCATTGAAGAGGTGCTTGCGATTCAGACCGGCGCGATTGGGTAGGCCGTCGGCTGGCCCGATGGCGACTTTGGTGGCCAGTACCCAGTCGCTGCGCTGGGCGGCGATGGCCCGGCCAACGATTTCTTCCGAGCGCCCACCGTTGTAGACATCCGCCGTGTCGATAAAATTGATGCCCTGATCCCTGGCCTTGTCGATGATGCGCAGGGACTCTTCGGCACCGGTCTGCTCGCCGAACATCATCGAGCCGAGTGTCAGGGTGGAAACCTTGAGGCCGGACTGGCCGAGGGTTCGATAATTCATGCTCAACATCTCCATGTCATTCAGACGAGTTCAGGCAGCCCCCACGCCTTGAGCGGGAAGTCGGCCAGCGAGGCAAGCAGCAGGTCTGCATGCTCGTATTGCTCGACCGGCATATGCGAGTCCGGTACGGCAACAGCGTACATGCCCGCAGCCTTGGCGGCCGTCACGCCGAACGGCGAGTCTTCGAAGACCAGGCAATCACTCGGCGAGACGCCAAGGCGGCGGGCGGCGACCAGGAAGATGTCCGGGGCCGGTTTGGCAGCGCCGACTTCCGGGTCGTCTGCGGTCACGACGGTATCGAACAGCTCGAACCACGCGCGGTGCAGCGTTGTTTTGGCTTCGAAGTAATGCACCGACGAGCTGGTGCCCACGGCGATGGGAATATTGTGGGCTGCCAGATGCCTGACCAGCGCCTCGGCTCCGGGCATTGCCGGCGCTTTGGGAAAACGCTCTTCGAGCATCGGTTCACGGGTTTCGAGAAACTCGTCGATCGACATCGGCAATTCAAGCGCCTTGATCACGTAATCCGAGAAATCCCGGGCACCGCGGCCGATGGTGTGCTGTTTGATGGACCAGTCGAAAGTGCGCCCGTGGCGGCTGGCGATCAAGTGGGTGACTTCGGTATAAACCCCCTCGGTGTCCAGCAACAGGCCATCCATGTCGAAAATGACGGCCTTGATCGGGCCTCGTTCGGTGTGTTGCTCGCTCATGTGATCACATCCCGTTCTCAAATTCGTTTCAGCCTAACGTTTCCGTGAATACCGTGGCTACCCTGTGTTTCTGATAATCTTTCGCGGTTTTCAACTGTGCTGCCAGTCCCGGTACGACTTTCCCATCATCAGAACGGATATCTTCACGTCACTATGAATAAATCAGCAGGTATAGCGATTGGCGTCATCGTCGTAGCGGGCGCACTGGTTACGGCGGGCGCCTGGTACACGGGCAATCAACTGGAAGGCGCGCTGACCGACTCCATCAGCAAGGCCAACCAGGAACTCGCGAAGTCGTTCAAGGGCACCGACACCAGCGTCAAACTGGAAATGCTCTCGCTGGAAAAGCACTTCTTCAGCAGCACGGCGCACTATCGCGTGGACATCCAGAACCTGTCCGATAGCACCCAGGGCGGCCAGTTCCTGTTTGTCGACCAGATCGAGCACGGGCCCATTCCGTTGTCGCGCCTCAAGACCCTGAACCTGCTGCCCGTCATGGCCCTGAGCAATTTCCAGATGGAGAAAAGCCCCAGCGCCGAAAAGTGGTTCGCCATGAGCAAGGACGTTCCACCGCTCAAGGGGCAAGCCAGCATCGGCTATGACCGCGCCACCAAAGGCACGCTGCAGATGGCCCCGCTGGAAATGACCGACGTAGACGGTACGTTCAGGTTTTCCGGGCTCGACCTGAATGCAGAGTCGTCCGCCGACGCCGAAAAATTCAGCCTGGCCGGCAACATGGAAAACCTGCAGCTCAACGTCGCGTCGCCTGACGGCCCGGTCAGCATCGACGTCAAAGGCATGACCTTTGACACGGGCGGCACCAAAGGCCAGTCCGGTTTCTATCTGGGCCACACCAACATGAAAATCCAGAGTGCGGGTTTTCAGGTGGTGGGCAAGCCGCCGGTGCAGATCAAGGACTTCACCAACACCAACCTGGCGCAGGAAGATGCCGGTAACCTGGCTGCCCAGATCAACTACGATGCCGGCATGATTTCCTACGCAGGCAAGGACGTTGGCTCAGCGCACATGGGCTTCAAAATAGCCAACTTCGATGTGGTGGCCACGCAGGCGCTGTATCAGTTGTATCAGGATAAAATCCTGCCTCAACAGCAGCAGGCCGCGCTGGAGAAACGTCCGTTTCGTCTTGAGCTGAACCCGGCTGATCAAGAGCTGATGAACACCCAGATGAAAAAGCTGCTGATCGCCAAGCCGCATATCGAACTGGAAAAACTCTCGCTCAAGACCAGCAACGGCGAAAGCCACATGCGCATCGCGGTGGACCTGGCCGATCCAGGCCCGCTCGATCAGCCTTCCGATTCGCTGCTCTTGAAAAGTCTGGGCGAAGTCAACGCAAAGGTTGTCCTGTCCAAGCCGATGATTCGCGATCTTGCTACCCAGCAAGCCATTCGTGAAGGCCAGACCGACCTCAAGGTCATCGCCGAGCAGGCCAAGGCCGCTGGCGACATGGCCAGTGCCATGGCCGAGATGATGCAACTGGCCAAGGTCGATGGTGACAACATCGTTTCCGACCTGCGTTATGCCGACCAGATGGTCGACTTCAATGGCCAGAAAATGACCGTGCAGCAATTCATGAGCAACGTGATGGGCAAGGTCGGCGTGCTGGGCAACCAGTAAGCTGCCTGCAACACGGCCTGCTGTCAGGACGGGCAATGTACCGTCCTGACAGCAGAGGCCCTGCTACCGAGTCAGCCCGCGCAGGGTATCCGCCAGTTGCCGGGTACGTTGCGAGGTGCCCGCGGTCATGTCGCTGGAGCCTTCCAGCTCCGCCAGCAGGCTGGTGAGCGTGCCGACTTCCAGGGATTGCTCTTCGATATGCTGCGCAACCTTGCGAATCTCCTCGGCCAGACGCTCGATATCCGTGCCGATGTCATTCGCGTTTTGCGTGGTTTTCTGCGCCAGCTGACGCACTTCATCGGCGACCACTGCAAAGCCACGGCCCATTTCGCCGGCCCGAGCTGCCTCGATGGCGGCGTTCAGCGCCAACAGATTGGTCTGCCCGGCGATCTGCTGAATCATCTGCACGACTGACTGGATGCGCAGGCTGGACTTGGCCAGCTCCCGAGAGCCAAGCACGACCTCGTCGGCCTGGCTGACTAGGCTCTTGACGGTATTACCCGCCTTGTCGATGACCGTTTCCTGCTGCGTGATGGTCTGGGACAGTTCATCCATCGAAACATGCAGCTCGCCTGAGTAGTGGCGCAACTGATCGGCGATTTCTTCCTGATCCTGATGAGCCTTGACCAGTACATCGCCCAAATCGCTCAGGCCGCCGAACACTGGGCGGATCTGCTCGTCCAGACCACTCGGGTCAATGGTTTGCACAAAGTTACGCTGCTTGAACTGGTCGATCTGCTTGACCACCACATGGCTCAAACCGGCCAGCTTCTTGATCTGCCGACGCAGGAAGAACGCCTTGAATTCGCCGTAATAGGCAATGAAGTTATCGATGTAATCGTCGCGGAACGGCTGACCTTCCGGCACCTTGAAAAAGAACACTGCGGTGAGGGTCTGGTTGAGGTTCAAACCCAGAATCTCGCCGAAGGTCGAGAAGCCCACCACTGGCGTCTCGCCGAACACATCATTCATGCGGCCCAATTCACTGCCGTTGTTCAGACGACGCAGAATGCAGTCGCTCAACAGGCCGAGCAACGGCTTGCCGGACTTGCCCTGTAGAAAGCGCGCGAAGTCCTTGCGCGTGGTGTCGATCATCGACGTCCGTTTGACCATCACCAGTTCTTCGCCGGGTGCCACGTCGCAGAACAGATGAACCCGCTCGCTTTCATAATCGATGCGCGCAATGGAGCGTACGAACAGTTCCTCGCCCACCCGAATGGCGAACGAATATTGCGCCAGCTTGCCTTCCAGCTCATGCCGCTCGCACTTCAGCGCATCACACAGCGCTGCAACCATCGTGGCAATCTCGCCTCTGGAATTGACCACCTGGCTGATATAGCGCTCTTCCAGCGAGGCGGTCAGGACACTCAGGCTCAGTGGCGTTGGCTCGAAGTTCTGGCTCTTGAAGACGCCAAAGCGCACATTCTTTGCGCTCTTTAGAAACACCACCTGAGCATGGTTCTCGTAGCTGCGTTTACCGTCGTGAATCAGCGTCTTCTTGAAGTCGCTTTTGCCGCCTGCAGAGCCACCCACGAACAGGCATGGGAAACGCCCTGACTCGTAGAGCGCTTCCATGAAAAACGACTCCGATGCCGAAAGCCCGTCAAAGGTGACGTAGGCCAGCGTATCCCTGTGGTCGATAGGCGTGCTGACCTGAGTGCGCTTGATCGAGTCGGTCAGCCGCGCAATGCGCTCACGCATGGACAGTCGCTTGCCCGCGCCGCGAATATCTTCGCTGTGCAGGGGAATATGCACCACCTCGGCACTCTGGATAACGCTTGAGTCGAACAGCGCCAGCACGATCCGGTCCCACTGATTACCCGCCGCGCAATACAGCGAATCATTGCTGGAGCACAGTTCGCCGGATGTTGTGCACAGGCTGATCTTGGCGTTGGGAAAGCGTGCCGCGACAGACTGGGCAACCTGACCGAAGTCGACGTGAGGTGAAACGAAGCCTGTCAGGTAGACCGGGTCAAAACTTAACGCCGACAGCGTGTCGTTCAATTCCCGCGCGGACGTAATGACACTGAGTACGCCTCCGGTCCGCGAAGTGCCGGCCCGAAAACGAGATAGAAAGCTCATGGTTGAATCCGTAAGAGTAAAAGGCAGGGGCCGTAAAAAAGGCCGAGGTCTTTTAATCGGCTGCTGACGGGTTCAGGTTAGCCGGTGGGCGATGAATTTTGCCTATGCGTGCCGCTCAGGACATGTTCAGCATCAACGCTCTGATCAGGGCAAGCGTCTGGCGATGCACTGAATCATAGTGATTATTGTGGCAATAGGGCCGTACTGACAGGGTGATGGAATCGGCTGTCGTAGAGGACAGATGCACATCGACCGCGGGGCAGGGCTCGCCCGGCAGATGGCCTGACGAGCGGAGCCGTACATTGAAGGGAAAAGCAGGGGGCCGGCTACTGGTAGTTTTGACTGGAGGCAGATGGCCTGCGCCTGCCGTCGAGTGCTAAGGAAACTCTGAAAAAGACTTCCTAATTTGGCAAAATCTCCGGACACCAGTCGCCGAGCTTTTCGATGATGAAACAGATGACCTTCGCCGACGCCGAGTATGCCGGCAAGCGCAAGCAGACCCGTAAGGAATTGTTCCTGATCGAGATGGATCAGGTGGTGCCCTGGAAAGGTTTGATTGCCCTGATTGAGCCCTATTATCCAAAAGGAGAAGGTGGCCGGCCCGCCTACCCACTGATGGCGATGCTGCGTGTTCATCTGATGCAGAACTGGTTCGGCTACAGCGATCCGGCGATGGAAGAAGCGCTGTATGAGACGACCATCCTGCGTCAGTTTTCAGGCCTGAGCCTGGAGCGAATTCCAGACGAAACCACCATTCTCAACTTCCGTCGTCTGCTGGAAAAGCACGAGTTGGCGACCGGGATTCTCGGCGTAATTAATGGTTATCTGGGCGACCGTGGCTTGTCGTTGCGTCAAGGCACCATCGTCGATGCCACGCTGATTCACGCGCCCAGTTCGACCAAGAACAAGGATGGCAAACGCGATCCTGAGATGCATCAAACCAAGAAAGGTAACCAGTACTATTTCGGCGCCAAGGCTCACATCGGCGCCGACGACGAGTCAGGCCTGGTGCACAGCGTGGTAGTAACAGCGGCCAATGTGGCAGACGTCACGCAGGTTGCCAAACTGCTGCACGGCGAGGAAAACGTAGTCTGCGCCGACGCAGGTTACACCGGGGTCGAGAAGCGCGAAGAACACGCTGGGCGCAAGGTCATTTGGCAGATTGCCGCCCGCCGCAGCACTTACAAAAAGCACGGAAAACGCAGTATTTTGTACAAGGCGATCCGAAAAATCGAGAAGGCCAAGGCCCAGATTCGCGCCAAGGTCGAGCATCCGTTTCGGGTCATCAAACGCCAGTTTGGCTATGAAAAAGTGCGCTTTCGGGGCTTGGCCAAGAACACCGCGCAGATGGTGACGTTGTTCGCCCTGTCAAACCTGTGGATGGCCCGCCGACATTTGTTGGCGAGCGCAGGAGAGGTGCGCGTGTAATGCAGGAAATGGTTACCGCAAAAGGCTTTGCAGCGGCCGAAAGAGCTAAAAAGCGAAGATAATTGAGCAAATTTCGACATGCATCGTTTTTTGAAAAGTGCTGAGGACTCGGTAGCCGGAAAACATCCGGCTACTTCAGACCTTCCCAAGGAACCAAATCCGTCCAAAAGGCCACACAACGCGACACTTTTAATGAAAATTTGGTGGCTACATAACTTCAGCGTCAGTGGTCAAAAACCTCTTTAAGGAACGCTGCAAAAATAGCCAACCGCTCAGCAGGCCCGGCAAGAGGCTGGCTCGCTCATTACACAGCCGCGCAGAGACATCACTGCAGTTCGAACGCGAGGCGTGAGCGGCCAAACGGCACCTTGGCTGGACGCGCCACTGAGGCGGCCCTGTTGGAGGAGCGGATCCTCGCTCAAATATCAGCGTCGGTACGAAGATCAGGTGCAAGAGCTAAAGGTCGTATTGCGTCAGCAAACAACGCCTTGACCGCCAAGAAACACGGCCCAGTGCAACTCAACCGTGACAACGACTACATTCGGATGGACTAATTGCAGACATGAGAATCCCCAACGTCAATCTAAACGCATTGAGCACAAACCGGTCTTTCAGTGAAGAGGACCAGCTCAAGCGGACCGGGGATCAGCCGGAAGCCAGTACCGGCAACAGTTGCAATGAGCGGCAGCCGGCCAAACGGCGACGGGTGGAGCAGGATGAACCTGGAGCCGGTGGCCGCGCACGGGACAGGGACGCTCGGCAACAGCCTACCATTCACGCGCACTTGCGCAACGATATCACCGACCGACATCGTACCAAGTCCGAGCGGCCCCATGACAGAGCGCCCGCTGACGTCAGTGCATCGTCATCGCATCGTAGGCCACAAAGAACAACGCATGGCTGGGAGGCGCGCTTGGCCGAACACACGTTCGACCGGGCGGCAGGAAAACGACCTCGGGAAGAGCGAGAGCCGTATCGGCAGCCAAAGCGGCCAATGCATGACTTGGAGTGGACGGCGGCGGATCTTCACCAGGCCGAACATCAGCTCGATCCAGCTGCAAAAGAGCAGCTGCAGGAACAGCGAGAGCGGTATCGGAAATGGCTGAGTGCCCCCAGCCGAGTACCTCAGAACCACAACGCTCGCTTGTGCGTGTCGGTGGCAAAGGAAAACGCGCTGGCGCGTCACATCGGCTGCGGGCTGGCGCTGCCTTTCCTGGATGAGAGCGTCAACGCGCAAACCAATGCGCAGTGGCTCGACCAATACCTTCTGATGATTGCCAGTGCAAGGCGCGCCACAGGGGCAGGCGTAACGCATAGCGAGCTCGATCGTTGCACGGAGGTTGCGGCGCAGTATCTCTGCAAGACCAAGTGGTTTGACGGTGCATCGCTGACGCAGCTGGCCCATGTGGGCAACAAGCTGAGCAAGCATCCGAACCAGCAAGCGTGCATGGATGCAATCGCGTGGATCGCCGGACAGCTCAATCAGGCAGATGATTTATCGGGACTGGATGGCCGCCACTCAGTCCTATTCTTGAACGCCTTCGCCAAGAACTTCAACAGCGGCAGGTGTGAACGCGCGGTGGCTCGTCTGGCGCGTCACTTGCAACGTAACCACTCTGCCCGATCGTCTCTGGACGCGCAGCACATCGGCCTGGCACTCAATGCCTTCAGCAAGTGGCCCGACAATCCGGACTGCCAATCCATGGCGTACTTGCTTGCTGATATGCTTGCAAGCAACAGACGCTTGCGTCATGCGATGGATGGGCAGAGCGTCGCGAACGCGCTCAACGCCCTGAGCAAATGGCCCGACACACCGCACTGCGCGGACGCCGCCAACGCACTGGCCTTGAGGCTGGCCAATGATCGCCACTTGCTCAACGCCCTCAACCCGCAACAGATGGCCAACGCGCTCAACGCCCTGAGTAAATGGCCCGACACACCGCACTGCGCGGACGCTGCCAACGCGCTGGCCTCACGGCTGGCCGACGAGCGCGGTTTGCGCAAAGCCCTCAACCCGCAAGGCGTGGCCAACGTGCTCAATGCCCTGAGCAAATGGCCCGACACGCCGGACTGCGCGGCAGTCGCCAGCGCATTGGCCTCGCGACTGGCCAACAATCGCGAGTTACGCAACGCCCTCAACCCGCAAGAACTGGCCAACGCGCTCAACGCCCTGAGCAAATGGCCCGACACACCGCACTGCGCGGACGCTGCCAACGCGCTGGCATCGCGGCTGATCGACGCCCCTGGGTTGTGCAACGCCCTCAACCCGCAAGGTGTGGCCAACGCGCTCAACGCCCTGAGCAAATGGCCCAACACGCCAGACAGCAAGTACGCCGCCAACGCGCTGGCCTCACGGCTGGCCGACGAGCGCGGTTTGCGCAAAGCCCTCAACCCGCAAGGCGTGGCCAACGTGCTCAATGCCCTGAGCAAATGGCCCGACACGCCGGACTGCGCGGCAGTCGCCAGCGCATTGGCCTCGCGACTGGCCAACAATCGCGAGTTACGCAACGCCCTCACCCCGCAAGAACTGGCCAACGCGCTCAACGCCCTGAGCAAATGGCCCGACACGCCGGACTGCGCGGCAGTCGCCAGCGCATTGGCCTCGCGACTGGCCAACAATCGCGAGTTACGCAACGCCCTCAACCCGCAAGAACTGGCCAACGCGCTCAACGCCCTGAGCAAATGGCCCGACACACCGCACTGCGCGGACGCTGCCAACGCGCTGGCATCGCGGCTGATCGACGCCCCTGGGTTGTGCAACGCCCTCAACCCGCAAGGTGTGGCCAACGCGCTCAACGCCCTGAGCAAATGGCCCAACACGCCAGACAGCAAGTACGCCGCCAACGCGCTGGCCTCACGGCTGGCCGACGAGCGCGGTTTGCGCAAAGCCCTCACCCCGCAAGAACTGGCCAACGCGCTCAACGCCCTGAGCAAATGGCCCGACACGCCGGACTGCGCGGCAGTCGCCAGCGCATTGGCCTCGCGACTGGCCAACAATCGCGAGTTACGCAACGCCCTCACCCCGCAAGAACTGGCCAACGCGCTCAACGCCCTGAGCAAATGGCCCGACACACCGGATTGCGCGAACGCGGCCAACGCACTGGCCTCGCGACTGGCCAATGATCGCCACTTGCTCAGCGCCCTCGACCCGCAAGGCGTGGCTAACGTGCTCAATGCCCTGAGTAAATGGCCCGACACGCCGGACTGCACTGCCGCCGTCAAGGCACTGGCCTCGCGACTGGCCAATGATCGCCACTTGCTCAACGCCCTCAACCCGCAACAGATGGCCAACGCGCTCAACGCCCTGAGTAAATGGCCCGACACGCCGGACTGCACTGCCGCCGCCAACGCGCTGGCCTCGCGACTGGCCAATGATCGCCACTTGCTCAGCGCCCTCGACCCGCAAGGCGTGGCTAACGTGCTCAATGCCCTGAGTAAATGGCCCGACACGCCGGACTGCACTGCCGCCGTCAAGGCACTGGCCTCGCGACTGGCCAATGATCGCCACTTGCTCAGCGCCCTCGACCCGCAAGGCGTGGCTAACGTGCTCAATGCCCTGAGTAAATGGCCCGACACGCCGGACTGCACTGCCGCCGTCAAGGCACTGGCCTCGCGACTGGCCAATGATCGCCACTTGCTCAACGCCCTCAACCCGCAAGGCGTGGCCAACACGCTCAACGCCCTGAGCAAATGGCCCGACGTGGACGTTAGCCAGGCCTCCGCTGACGCCTTGGCCTCGCGACTGGCCAATGATCGCGAGTTACGCAACGCCCTCAGTCATATCGGCGTGACTCAAGCACTCAACGCCTTGAGCAAATGGCCCGAACGTGCGAATTGCGAGAGTGCTACCGATGTCTTGGCCGGCAGGCTGGCGGAGGACAACGATCTGCGACAAGCCATGGATGAGCACCACGTGGCTGTGTCGCTCAATGCGCTGAGCAGATGCCTCGGAAGGCCGGCATGTCATTCGGCAGTGTTGCTGCTCGCCGAACGCGTCGGCTCGGCAGAGTTGCCGTGGCAGCAGTTCGAGATGCGTGGGCTCGCCATGGTGGCCAACGCGATGTCCCGTCTGCTGCACCTGGATGAGGAACAGTTCCAAATTTTGGGACGCGCCAAACTGCTGGCAATGGCCGGGCACCTGGAGCTGCACCGTGAGCGTTTTGAGTCTGCCTCCGCGCAAGACATTGGTATGCTCTTCAAGGCCCTTTCATCGGCGCAACTCCATCGCCAGATGCGTCCGCTGGCTCGGTCGGCCCTGGAGCGGGTTGCGGTGCTCGCGCAGGAAAACGGATTACGGGAAACCAACCTTGAGGGGCTCGGCAGCCTGTGCATGGGATTCTTGCCGTTGATCCGCAGCCCAGAGTTGACCTCTCGCCATCGGGGGCACGCATTGCGCGTGTTCAATACGTTGCAGCCCATCATCGAGCGCAAGATCGACTTGTACCTTACCGGCGGTGTCCCGCCGTCTTCGACCGACCTCGAACAATACGCCACTCGATGCCCGGCGCTGACCTTCTTCCAGGTACTCAAGGCTTACAGCATGGTGAGCCGGCAATGCAAGCCGCGCCACATCGAAGGCTCGCGCCAGGAAATTCGCCAACGTCGCGAAGAGTTGGGGAAATGGGTTGACAGGACGCTGGAGCGGACACGCGAGGCCATCGAGGAGGACCTCGGCGAGATGAGCTGGAACTTGATCGCGCAGATCGAGGCCGGTGACATCGTATTTGACGCCCTGGACCTGCGCATGGCGAAGGAAGCAGCGAAGATTACGCAGGCCCATCCACCGAGCCAGTTCGACCTTGACGCCGGGCGCCTGAGCATGCGGTCGGCACCCGGCGAGCCCGTTGCTCCGGCACCCGGCAACGGCAGCACGACCCACATCGTGGTCGATCTGCGCGGCAAGGAAGTGTCGACCAATGCGACCGAGACGAACAAGCCGTACTCGCTATTTACACGGCTGACGGGCTTGCCGCTGGTGGAGGTCCAACTGCCTGGGGCAATTTCGACGTTCATGCTCGCGCGTACGCTCACCTACCAGGACGAACCCTGGCGTTTTGACATGTTCGGCGGCAGCCGCGCCACGCGAGGCCACATGAGTCGCCCCGCCCAGTTGCTGTCCGGCACATCCGGAGCACCGTCGCTGCTGCCGGCAATGCGCTATACAGACACCGCGCCGGGCAGTAGCCTGATGCAGCTCATCGCCAAGCTTGCCCCGCAGCGCGAAGACTGGTCGCGGATGCAGCGCTCGCTACTAGAGATGGTGCCGACCGATCACGTCATTGAGGGCACACTGCGTCTGGGATTTTTTGAAGACGTCAGCGGCCCTGCGCACCCGTTCAAGCCAACAGCACCGGACGGGCATGCATTGGCGCTGTGCCCCAACGATGGTTGCGGCTTCCTGAAGCTGGAGGTGGCACTACGCATACCGGCCTTCCGTGAGTACTTCTCTGCCTGGCAAGCAGTGCAGGCCGGTGAGGCCAGCCAGAAGCAGCGTGACCTTATTGCCAAGGATAAGGGACCCACGCGGCTGGCACCGCAGGCGCTGCAGCACTTCCCACGTGACGAGGCGGCACTGCAGGAGGCGCACGAGGCGATGCAGCGCCGGTTGCAGGCGCTGCCGTCGGAGTTGAGTCAACTCACGTTATACGAACTGGCCACCAGCGGCGGCTACCAGGGCCAAAGAGTCAGGGCGGTGCCTGCTGCCGACGACAAGGTGCACCTACCGAGCGAGCGCAGCCAGACCTTCGACGCCGCAGGCGGCGCCTTGCTGATCGGCAAGCCGCCCTATGACAAGGAGAACCTGCTGCCCGTGCCGGAAGAACGCGTCGCGACAGTGGCGCAGAGCGACGCCACCGCCGAATTCCTCTCGCAGTCCTTTGGTATCCAGTACAGCTACACTGGCTTCGACGACGGATCGGGCAGCGACGCCGAGATGCTGCACAGCAAGGGCATGCTCATCGTGGTGCCATCAAAGAACTGGCCAGCCAATTTTGCGGACATGGATCTGGCCTGCTCGAAGGAGGACCTCAAGACCTTATCGCGCTGGACGACCGGTCGCGACCGCAGTGCCGTGCCGCAGGACATGCTCACCACCGGCAGCCTGCGGCTCAAGGACATCGTGGAGCCCGGACGCATGGGCGCACTGCCTATCCCGGAACTGCGCAAGCGCAACATGGACACCGACGGCGACGACGCGTTCGTGTACGCGGGCTACCCCAAGCTGGCCGCGCTGATTTCGCGCGAGATGGCCGATCGCGAGGTACGCCGCGGCCAGCCACGTTCCTTCAAGCCGCCGAAAACGGCCACGCCGGCCATTGATCCTGACAACGGCCATTACCAGGCGGGGCGGCTGTCCGAGATCATGTCTCTGCAACGTGGCGGCCAGATCATGGGGGCGGCCAGCACCTTGGCAGCGCGCTTCATGGCGCAGCCTGACCACCTGCGTGAGGCAATGGCGCGCAATATGATGTTCGGCACTTATGACGGCATTGAGCGCGACCTGCGTAACGGTCTACGTGTAGCACTCGACAGCAAAGCCAGAGATCCTCAGGTGTTGACGGAACTGCGCAACCAGGCATACAACGCCATCGGGCGCGCCCACCTGCCCGAGGCACGTGAAGCCGCCGAGCTCCTGCATGCACAACTGCTTCGACTGGAGCCGGGGGCATCATCGCGTGCCGAAATGCCGCCATTGCCGGATGCGCTGGGCGAGGCCTTCCCACGCCTCGCCCAGGCGTACCTTGCTGCGCCTGATACTGAGGCACGGATTCACGCCATCATCGACAACTACCCGGTGTGCAGGCTCTCGCACGCGCAATTCCCGGCAGGGCAACCGGGGCTCATCCCTGGAGAGCCGGAACTGAGCATGCGCAACCTCTTCACCATCGCGATCAAGGTGGGCACCGATGCGCTGAAGTCTGACACCGGCACTGCGCTGTTCGCCAAGATCGTTGAGTCGTGCGAACGATCCGAGCGAGGGTTCGCTGATCGGGTTCGCAGCGTACCGTATGGCAAGGTGACTGCCCGGGCCATGCACGATGGTCGCTTCGACGCCGAGCAGACCCAGATGGACCTGCAGAACATGCCGACGATGGCTGCGGGCGTCATGCAAGACGCGCTACACTCGCTGCAGCAAGCAGACCTGATCGACCCACCGCCACCGCCCGCCGAGCGCTTGCGCGCCGTGCAGCCAGAGGACATTGCGCTTGAGGCGCAGAGCTTACTGAAGCGTGCTCGCGAGATGGAACCTAGGGTCACTCACATGCTGAGGCGCGTCGCCGAGTCCCATGCTGGGCAACTGGCGGGCATGGACCATCAACTGAAGTCGGTCGGCTCGTTGAAGGAAAAGCTAAAGCAGCAGATGGCTGTGAAAAACAAGACCCTGGAAGAAGCCGTGGCCGGCGTGAACGATGCGTTGCGCTACAGCGTAGTACTGGATCCGCAGGATTTCACCGCTGGCTTGCGCGGTGTGCTGGCCTCGCTGGACGATCAGGGCCATGTGCGCGTCAAGCTGAACAACCTGTTTGCCAAGCACAAGCCAGCCTTTAAAGCGGTCAATGTCACTATGCGCAGTCCCGAAGGCGCGCTCTGGGAGATCCAGTTCCACACGCCTGACACCTTCAGGCTCAAGGAGCAATTCCATGATCTTTACAAGCACGGCTATGCGCTGCAGCTTCAGGGTGCCCCACTGACTGACCAGCGAGAAGTGCAGGCGCCCGCGCAAGACGCCTTCAGACTCGTGCCTTCGCCGCCAGAGTGCGACGATATCGACGACTGGGAGGAGGAGAACGTCCCGGCCTTGGCAATCACGGTTCCGGCTTTCAAATCCCAACCAAACAATCGCAAAGACGCCGCAAAATTCCGTGCAGGCGTGAGCAGCACACCGCAAGTGACGCTGTCACAGCAGAGGGTGCCAACTCGATGACCCCCTTGATAGCCTCTTCCTGAGCCGGTGGGCTTTTTCAAAAGCGGGCTGGGTGCTTCGTGACGATGAGTAGGTCAGCGCCATTGGCCTTGACCGACTAAGGTTGCGCCAGCTCGTCGCGGACCTTGATGGGGAGCCCGCAGAATTCGGAAAAAATCGTACTACAAGGGCTTCCCCATTGAGCACAAGCCCAATAGTTTCTGTTTGACTCCGCTGCATGTGCCGGATCGACGGAAAGAAGGTGAAGGACTGCAGTACTACAAACGGTCATCTTGAGCTGATCGCTCGGTAAGCCGGAATCCCAGAAATTTCCGTCATGGGCGGGAAGCGAGTACTGGTGCGAATTGACGCCAAACAGGTGTTTTACGACAACCTGCGTCAATGTAACCATGTATAACCGCCTGCTCCATTAGCACATATGTTCTAATGTGGGAATGTGTAGTCTTGGAGGTTATCCCATGAGTCGCTTAACCATCGACATAACAAACCAGCAGCACCAAAGCCTGAAAGCGCTGGCTGCCTTGCAGGGCAAGTCCATCAAGCAATATGCGCTGGAAAGACTGTTTCCGGGCGATGCTGATGCCAATCAGGCATGGGAAGAACTGAGAACCCTGCTCGGCGCACGTATTCACGAGGGACTTACCGGCAATGTGTCTGCCAAGAGCATCAGCAAAATTCTCGATGAAGAACTGATCGAGGGCAGCGCTTGACCGGCTACGTTCTCACCGCTGCGGCAGAATCCGATCTGCGGGGCATCGTCCGCTACACCCGTAAGCAATGGGGCGATGCGCAGGTGCGCCGCTACATCGCTACGTTGGAACAGGGGATCGCCAACCTCGCCGATGGCCGGGGTGTGTTCAAAGACATGAGTGCGCTTTTTCCGGCTCTACGGATGGGGCGGTACGAGCATCATTACGTCTTCTGCCTACCGCGTGAGGGAGCGCCTGCTCTGATCGTGGCTATTTTCCATGAGCGCATGGATCTGATGACACGACTGGTTGATCGGCTCAAAGAGTAATAGTCTGGGTAGCCATGATGGAAATAGCGGCTGTTTTCGATTGCAAGCCGCTACACCTAGCGGCCGTCACCACAATTCCGGCCATTAGACTGAAATCAGTTCAGCTTAACGTACTTCAAAATCCTTTTTCTGAGGCGCACCGTTGTTGATCGCGTCGTTCAGCCTCTTGGCCGGGACGAACTTGATGACTTTCTTGGCAGCGATTTCGATGGCAGCGCCAGTCGAGGGGTGGCGGCCAGTGCGGGCTGGGCGCTCTGCCACTTTCAGTTTGCCGATGCCCGGTAGAGTGATTTCTGCACCGTTGCCCAGCTGGTCGGCAACGATCTGTCCCAATTGATCAAGAGCCTTACCCGTGGTGTTTTTTGGCGCGTCGATAGCTTCTGCGATACCGGCGATGAATTGGTCTTTAGTCAGAGACATTATGGTGTTCCTTCCCTATCAAGTTCATTTGGATTGCAGAGTAAGGGGTCAGCTTGGGGCCGAGAACTGGGCAGCCTGCGGCTGCAAATTGTGGGATTTTGAAATCGGTTATCATAGCCGAAATCGAGTCGATCCCTCCTCAGCACAGGCTTACACATGGCGTCAGAGACCAAAAAACGTAAACGGGCGAGCCGGGCAAAAGCCAAGGCAAAGCAGACCCGTCTCCAACGCGCCGGGCATACCACCTTCGTTCCCGATACCGACTTTTTCTTCGATATCAATCCTTTCGGTAATGTCGATCTTTGTAGTTGCTGCCAGACAACGTATCTGAACGACATGTTTCCCGACGCTTCTTGCGTAAGCGTTTCGATGAGAGAAGGGCCAGGCGGATTCGCCATCACCGCCGTCATTCACCACGATGAGGAGCCGCCCTGCTGACGTGGCCTCTGCACCGCCTGCTTACAAACCTCGACCGCTCAAAAACCTCTTCACGGCCAACGGCTGCTGGGCAGATTTGCTGGAGGCCGGCGGTCTGCGCCAAATCGAAGTGGAGTCGATCAGCAAAATGCTCGCCTGCGGCACCTCGATACTGGGCGTCAAACACTACACCTGCGCCAATGAGCATTGCCCACACGTCAAATACCTGTGCAACACCTGCCATTGCCGGGCCTGTCCTTCCTGCGGCAAAAAGGCCACCGACCAGTGGATCGCCGTGCAAAACAACCGTCTGCCCGACTGCCCCTGGCAGCATCTGGTGTTCACGCTGCCCGACACGCTGTGGTCCCTGTTCTTCTACAACCGCTGGCTGCTCGATGCGCTGTTTCGTCTGGCGGCCGATAACCTGATCTACACCGCCAGGCGGCGCGGTTTGCGCGTCGGGATTTTCGGGGGGCTGCACACCTATGGCCGGCGGCTCAACTGGCATCCCCACGTCCACCTGTCGGTGACCGCGGGCGGCCTGGATGAGCAGGGCGTCTGGAAAAATCTGTCGTTCCACAAAGAGGCCCTGCGGCGGCGCTGGATGTGGCTGGTGCGCGATTACCTGCTGGGACAGCCGCTTTCGCAATTGACGATGCCGCCGCCGCTGGCCCACATCCTCTGTGAAAGCGACTGGCACCGTCTGATACTGACCGCTGGCGGCCAGCACTGGCACATCCACTTGTCGAAGAAGACGGAAAACGGGCGAAAGACCGTCAATTACCTGGGCCGCTACCTGAAAAAACCGCCCATCTCGGGCAGTCGTGTGGCGCATTACACCTGCGGGGCCACGTTGAGCTTCACCTACCTGGATCACCGCACGCAGACCTATCAGCAGGAAACGCTAAGCCAGGCCGACATGCTGCGCCGGGTGGTGCAGCACATCCCGGAGAAGCATTTCCGGATGATCCGGTATTTTGGTTTTCTGGCCAATCGGGTGTGTGGGAAATACCTGCCGAAGGTGTATGAAGCACTGAAGATGGCGACGCCAGGACCGGTACCAAAGCTGTATTTTGCGCAGATGGCCAAAGCCTTTCTAAACGTCGATGCGTTCCGCTGCGTGCTGTGTGGCGCGCGGATGGTATACACGGCGGCAATCAGCGGGCTGACGGTGCAGGGACTGATCCTCAACGCTCAGGCGATTGCGCAGATGAGGTACGTGAAGCCCTGACAGGGGGTAGGTGCGTCCGCACCTAGGCTTCGCGGTGAAATAACCTGCATTAACGCTTACTGATAGGGATTTTCACTGCATAAGTAACGCATCAGCGTCTTCCTACACATCGCTATGAAGGCATGACGCCTCCTTCCATAGCGTCAGCCTGATGCATAGGCATTTTGAAATTCCTATGCATCAAGCGCAAAAGTCGAGACTTTTACCGATTGTGTAAGGATAAAATCTATAACCTTTGCTATCAGGTGTCAAAATTATAGTTTCATGGCCCTAAACTGACGGATTGCTAGCAGGTGCCCTGACGTCAGTTTAGAGTGTACTTTATTCGGACACAGCCCAGCGGCACGAGGGCCTGCCTCCTGCCGACATTGCTTACCGTACGATTTTTTCCGTATTCTGTAGGCTCACCTTAAAGGCAGTGGCAGATGAGCTGGACAGACATCACCGACAATGGACGAGTCTACAGCATGGCGCATTTGCAGCCGTTCACACATGTTTATAAAGTCGATGAGCGCGATATCACCGTCCACTTCACCTTCGGGTTCCATTGCTTTACCGATGAAAAAGACGACGGCAAGTTGATTTCTAATCGTGGCGAACGTCGCTCCTTCTCTCCGACTCGCTGGGAAGCGAGCAAAGAGTTAGACCCCTGGATACGTAATCGGCTGCTTGATGCCCGTGTAACTCTTTATCATGACCACAAGCGGCAACGCCGATACTTCTGCATGGATCTGTACGATTACGCGCTGTTCTTTCAGATTACCAAACCGGAGAGCACCGTAGACACGCTTAAAATCCTAGTGATTTCCGCGTACGGCGTTGATCAGTGGGGCCGTTCCGGATTGCCGCACAAAGGACCTCACCACAACTTGAGTTGGGTGTTGAGCCAGCGGGCCCAAGGCATCATTCTCTAACCCCGAAAAGCAGAAAGCCCCAACACTTACGTGTCAGGGCTCTCTGTGAATCTCGTTAAAGGTCTACCTTTTCGCACATCTCGTGCTTATCCAGCCAAGGCTCGGAGAGGCATTTCGGCCTCCGGATCGCCACCCCTCGTTTCCGAAGTTCCAGTCTGTGACGACACCTTGAGTATATCAAAAAAGATGACGTACGTGTCAACTCAATTGACAAAAAGCTTGGCAACATAAGGTTTGGAGGCTTAGCCGTGAACGATCACCTGCATAACCTATGCTTTTAGGGCTTAAATTCACTTTCTGTTCCGTTGCCCCCCAAACCCCGCTTAGGCCAACGCGGGTTTTTTCTTGCCTGTAGGTGTAAGCCAGAATCCCAGAAATTTTGGTCATGGGGCATGTGTGACCTCAGCCAGGCAGGCCGAATGCTTAGCGTACGATTTTGTCCGTTCTCTCTATCCACCCCAAAAACAATGCACCTTAGTCGTGATGAACAGAAAAAAGAGATTGAAGACGCAGGTTTTGTGCCGATCTCATCTTATAATCAAACAGACTTTGTAAAGGACAGGGTGGCGGTAGAAGTTCAGTTCGGAAAATATTCTTTCGTTGCATACGATCTATTTGTTAAGCACATGGCGTTTTATGTGGGTGATGTAATTGATATAGGAATAGAAATATTGCCTATGAAATCTTTGCAAACAGAAATGTCATCAGGACCTGGGTATTACGAAGGGGAGCTTTACAATCTTATACGTCAGGGCAGGGGAATTCCTGCAGTTCCGTTAGTTGTTATCGGAATCGCTCCATAATTATCTAATAACCCTGTGAAATCATCCTCTCGCTGTTATTGTCAAGTACGTCCATGGCGGCCTGCATTTGACTTGGCCAGTTTGCCCCGATTGTGTGCGTTCTCAACGGTTCACGCTCGATCACTTAGCCTTTAGGGAAGGTCTGAAGTAGCCGGATGTTTTCCGGCTACCGAGTCCTCAGCACTTTTCAAAAAACGATGCATGTCGAAATTTGCTCAATTATCTTCGCTTTTTAGCTCTTTCGGCCGCTGCAAAGCCTTTTGCGGTAACCATTTCCTGCATTACACGCGCACCTCTCCTGCGCTCGCCAACAAATGTCGGCGGGCCATCCACAGGTTTGACAGGGCGAACAACGTCACCATCTGCGCGGTGTTCTTGGCCAAGCCCCGAAAGCGCACTTTTTCATAGCCAAACTGGCGTTTGATGACCCGAAACGGATGCTCGACCTTGGCGCGAACCTGGGCCTTGGCCTTCTCGATTTTGCGGATCGCCTTGTACAAAATACTGCGTTTTCCGTGCTTTTTGTAAGTGCTGCGGCGGGCGGCAATCTGCCAAATGACCTTGCGCCCAGCGTGTTCTTCGCGCTTCTCGACCCCGGTGTAACCTGCGTCGGCGCAGACTACGTTTTCCTCGCCGTGCAGCAGTTTGGCAACCTGCGTGACGTCTGCCACATTGGCCGCTGTTACTACCACGCTGTGCACCAGGCCTGACTCGTCGTCGGCGCCGATGTGAGCCTTGGCGCCGAAATAGTACTGGTTACCTTTCTTGGTTTGATGCATCTCAGGATCGCGTTTGCCATCCTTGTTCTTGGTCGAACTGGGCGCGTGAATCAGCGTGGCATCGACGATGGTGCCTTGACGCAACGACAAGCCACGGTCGCCCAGATAACCATTAATTACGCCGAGAATCCCGGTCGCCAACTCGTGCTTTTCCAGCAGACGACGGAAGTTGAGAATGGTGGTTTCGTCTGGAATTCGCTCCAGGCTCAGGCCTGAAAACTGACGCAGGATGGTCGTCTCATACAGCGCTTCTTCCATCGCCGGATCGCTGTAGCCGAACCAGTTCTGCATCAGATGAACACGCAGCATCGCCATCAGTGGGTAGGCGGGCCGGCCACCTTCTCCTTTTGGATAATAGGGCTCAATCAGGGCAATCAAACCTTTCCAGGGCACCACCTGATCCATCTCGATCAGGAACAATTCCTTACGGGTCTGCTTGCGCTTGCCGGCATACTCGGCGTCGGCGAAGGTCATCTGTTTCATCATCGAAAAGCTCGGCGACTGGTGTCCGGAGATTTTGCCAAATTAGGAAGTCTTTTTCAGAGTTTCCTTAGCATTTCTGAAACACCACACTAAGAACAGGCCCAAGGAATAAAGGGTATATTTTAGCCATCTGCTTACCGTATCGCGATACCTGAAGCTATCGGGCCGTGTTAAAATCTACAGAAAATTGCTCACTAATATTGAAGGAGTTAAATATGGCTTTTGATGCATACTTAAAAATAGAAGGCATTCCCGGCGAAGCACTTGACACCCAGTTCAAGGACTGGATCGAAATGGAAGATTTCGACGTGGGTGCAAGCCAATCTGCGTCAGCCACTGCCACCAGCGCTGGCGGGGCCATAGGTGGGCGCGCTCGTATGAGCGATCTGTTCTTTCGTAAGGCCGTAGACAAGTCAACGCCTAAACTTCACGAGGCTTGTTGCAGTGGGAAACACTTCAACGAGGTCACGATCGCAGTTAATCGCGCTGGAGCTGAAAAGTTCAAGTACTTGGAAATTAAACTAGAAGAAGTAATTATTTCTTCCGTATCGCTTAACGGGAACGGTAACGTTGAAGGCGGCTTTCCTACGGAGACGGTGCGCCTAAATTATGGCCGTATGAAAATGACATACGCGCAACAAAAGCGTGCCGATGGTCAGGGCGGTGGTCAGGTTGTTGGTGGTTGGGACGGTATCGCTAATAAAGTATATGCCTAAACTAGAAAAAGGAGAGTTTTTCCATGGCCTCCCCTACTATTGATACTAATAAGATTGCCTATTGCACATTCGAGCTAACAGGGCAAGCTACCAGCTTGTTAAAGTGCAGCGATAACCAGAGCTATGAGGCTTTTTCCGGCAAGACTGATTTCGTCAATAATCCAGATGAAGTAGGCAACGCGAAAAACGGGCCTCTACCTCCAGGGCGGTATTATATACTTGACAGGGAACACGGCGGCAGGCTGGGCTGGATTAGAGATCCGATTCATGATTTATTCGCGCGCACTGATCGGGATGATTGGTTTTCTCTTTATCGAGACGACGGGAGCATTGACGATGAAATAATTATTAATAATGTGACCAGGGGAAGTTTTAGGTTGCATCCGGCGGGCCCCATGCGAGTCAGCGAGGGCTGTGTAACATTGCCGTCAAAACTTGGTTTTGAACAGTTAAGAATCTACTTACGTAATATGCCTGGAGATATGATTCCGGGCACTACAAAAAAATATTATGGGATTTTAGACGTCATTGATCCTAGGGGAGAGAGATAATGCGAGCCATAAAGGCTATCTTCAAATTTCTTGCGATCTTAGTCGTAGCTTCCTTGGTCGCGAGGACCGCTATAGTTAGCGGTTTGGTTCAGGCCGGACTAGACACTTCGATAGGCAATGCTATTGATACTAGCCTGCAGAATTTCTTTGGCATTAACGGAGGCGAAGATGCAGAGGGAATGAAAATTGATATAGTAATCGTCACTTCCTTAATTTTAGTCACTGCGTTATATTGGCTGCTGTCACGAATAATATCCAGACGACTTTCTAACAAGTAGAAATCACTCATAACTTATAAAGTTGTTGTCGCTGATGCTGAATTGACCTACGTGCTGAATTGATCTTGGCTACAGCTTTGTAGGCGTTAACTGATCTGGCTTATGAGTCACGTAGGTGTAACAACCTTCAGTCGAAATGGTCCCGACCTGCAATCATTGCGTTTTTCGACCGGGATTGATTGCGTCTATCCGGCACCGCGAACCAGCATTTACTGCAAACGAACCTGCATCCACCCACTTCGACCTGCAATCGAGAGCGGCCGACCAGGATTAAATGCGACTGAAAACCGATGATTTAGGCGGGGTTTAGGGGGCCGGGGAGCAATGGAACCGTAAACGCACTTAAGACATGGTTAGAGTTCGCTAATCCCCTCAGGTGGTGGGGATTAGCGAACTCTGATTTGCTGAACGAGTTTATCGAACCGATTTTCGGGGTGTTATTGGGGTCGATAGAGAAAACGGACAAAATCGTACTACAAGGGCTTCCCCATTGAGCACAAGCCCAATAGTTTCTGTTTGACTCCGCTGCATGTGCCGGATCGACTGAAAGAAGGTGAAGGACTGCGGTACTACAAACGGTCATCTTGAGCTGATCGCTCGGACCCTGATGAAAGACGCACGTGAGGGCCTCGTTCGCTAATCGGGACTGAATTTCCCATACGATTTTTCAGGTATCCCTCACGCAGGTCCAACCCGCTTCACATCAACGACGGCAGTGCACATTGATCCTTTTATCCGCTCATGATCCTCGCCCTAACGCCTTACAAGGTGATCAGTCATGACCTCTGGTGTTTACGCGCCCGTTGGTTCTGCCTGTTCAGGCTTGAACAGGGCAGCCTGCGGCTGCAAATCGCCCGTTCTTGCGATCGCGTAGCAGCAGAAACATCGATTTGAGCTTTGTCATGAGGCCCATTATTGATCACCATGAAGCCTGCTTACCCACCGCTGCTGCTTCAGATGAGTCCAGCCTACACACCTCGACCGCTCAAAAACATCTTCACCGCTAACCAGTGCTGGGCACACCTCATGTACGTATAGCGCCGTGGCGGCGGGGGCGGAAATTTCGGCACAGATACACCCGCAGGCTCTCAGTGGTATCCAGCGCAACAGCAGGATCGACAAAGCAGTCATCGAACACATCGCTGACCATCCGGCAGTCAAGGCCTCCAGAGCATCGCCGAGGCGAAAAATCGAATAAATCAGCGGCTCCCTTGCGAAATACGGCGTTATTCATGCGTAGGAATTTTTAGGTTCCTACACATGAATCTTTACGGTTTTATACTCCTTGCCGTTTGATAAGTTCAAATCCCTGCGCATAAACAAGGTTGAACGTGTCTAACGCATGCATTATTTCTTCGTCAGGCAGGCTGGCGGGAACTGTCAATACCGGTTCGCCACCGGCACCTCGCGCTGTAGCCGTATGGGGATTCGACTTCCGATCAATCCGAATATCATTGGGGTTTACGAGGTAAAAAAGTTGGTCATGTGCTTCTTCCGTGATTGCTGATAGAGTTTGGAAACTGAGCAGTTGACGCTGAGAGGAAGGTGATATCTATTCAAATTCCGCACCGAAGATCCAGAAGCTTTTAAGCATAAGCCTGTTTGTTTCAGTTTCGCGGACTGTTACCTCTGGCGTTTCCGAACGCACGTGCTGAGGGGGCGGCACGTATTCCTGTTTGCAGCAAGATATCTGACACGGTGCTCCTCTTGTCCAATACGGTAGCGATGGTTGTGATGCTCCGGTGGCGCAATGCTTTCAGACTCAATGGGAAAAGCCGTATCGAAGTGAGGAAGCTCCTCAGTCAAACTTTGCGCTTCTTGGAGTATCCTGTAGGCATCCAGATTGCTGCTCCAATTATTAATTCTTACCATTGAACTTCTCCTTGAATAAAAAGTCATAGTGACCCGCTAGGGTCAAATCATTGCATTCCATTGAGGATCACAAAGCGCTGTAACTGAATTACGGTCTTCTGTAATCCCACCATCTACAAATCGTCTCTTTTTCGCAATTTTTCCGTAACACAGGCCTTGTGTTAGCTTAGCCAGCGATTTGGTTCCATCAGCAATAGGTCCAGAGGGTCTTTATTGATCTGCATCAAAAAAACATGAAGTTTTAGGCTCGAGACAAGAAGCATGGGTAAAGCCAGCGCCGGAACCGCTGAAAATCAGCAGCGTGAACGACATGTTTCCCGACGCTTCTTGCGTAAGCGTTTCGATGAGAGAAGGGCCAGGCGGATTCGCCATCACCGCCGTCATTCACCACGATGAGGAGCCTCCCTGCTGACGTGGCCTCTGCACCGCCTGTTTACACACCTCGACCGCTCAAAAACCTCTTCACGGCCAACGGCTGCTGGGCAGATTTGCTGGAAGCCGGCGGTCTGCGCCAAATCGAAGTGGAGTCGATCAGCAAAATGCTCGCCTGCGGCACCTCGATACTGGGCGTCAAACACTACACCTGCGGCAACGACAGCTGCCCGCACGTCAAATACCTGTGCAACACCTGCCATTGCCGGGCCTGTCCCTCCTGCGGCAAAAAGGCCACCGACCAGTGGATCGCCGTGCAAAACAACCGTCTGCCCGACTGCCCCTGGCAGCATCTGGTGTTCACGCTGCCCGACACGCTGTGGTCCCTGTTCTTCTACAACCGCTGGCTGCTCGATGCGCTGTTTCGGCTGGCGGCCGATAACCTGATCTACGCCGCCAAGCGGCGCGGTTTGCGCGTCGGGATTTTCGGGGCGCTGCACACCTATGGCCGGCGGCTCAACTGGCATCCCCACGTCCACCTGTCGGTGACCGCGGGCGGCCTGGATGAGCAGGGCGTCTGGAAAAATCTGTCGTTCCACAAAGAGGCCCTGCGGCGGCGCTGGATGTGGCTGGTGCGCGATTACCTGCTGGGACAGCCGCTTTCGCAATTGACGATGCCGCCGCAGCTGGCCCACATCCTCTGTGAAAGCGACTGGCGCCGTTTGATACTGACCGCTGGCGGCCAGCACTGGCACATCCACTTGTCGAAGAAGACGAAAAACGGCCGAAAGACCGTCAATTACCTGGGCCGCTACCTGAAAAAACCGCCGATCTCGGGCAGTCGTCTGGCGCATTACACCTCTGGAGCCACGTTGAGCTTCACCTACCTGGATCACCGCACACAGACCTATCAGCAGGAAACGCTGAGCAAGGCCGACATGCTGCGCCGGGGGGTGCAGCACATCCCGGAGAAGCATTTCCGGATGATCCGGTATTTTGGTTTTCTGGCCAATCGGGTCTGCGGGCAGTACCTGCCGAAGGTCTATGAAGCACTGAAGATGACGACGCCAGGACCGGTACCAAAGCTGTATTTTGTGCAGATGGCCAAAGCCTTTCTAAACGTCGATCCGTTCCGTTGCGTGCTGTGTGGCGCGCGGATGGTATACACGGCGGCAATCAACGGGCTGACGGTGCAGGGACTGATCCTCAACGCTCAGGCGATTGCGCAGATGAGGTACGTGAAGCCCTGACAGGGGGTAGGTGCGTCCGCACCTAGGCTTCGCGGTGAAATAACCTGCATTAACGCTTACTGATAGGGATTTTCACTGCATCAGCGTCTTCCTACACATCGCTATGAAGGCATGACGCCTCCTTCCATAGCGTCAGCCTGATGCATAGGCATTTTGAAATTCCTATGCATCAACAAGGATGGCAAACGCGATCCTGAGATGCATCAAACCAAGAAAGGTAACCAGTACTATTTCGGCGCCAAGGCTCACATCGGCGCCGACGACGAGTCAGGCCTGGTGCACAGCGTGGTAGTAACAGCGGCCAATGTGGCAGACGTCACGCAGGTTGCCAAACTGCTGCACGGCGAGGAAAACGTAGTCTGCGCCGACGCAGGTTACACCGGGGTCGAGAAGCGCGAAGAACACGCTGGGCGCAAGGTCATTTGGCAGATTGCCGCCCGCCGCAGCACTTACAAAAAGCATGGAAAACGCAGTATTTTGTACAAGGCGATCCGCAAAATCGAGAAGGCCAAGGCCCAGGTTCGCGCCAAGGTCGAGCATCCGTTTCGGGTCATCAAACGCCAGTTTGGCTATGAAAAAGTGCGCTTTCGGGGCTTGGCCAAGAACACCGCGCAGATGGTGACGTTGTTCGCCCTGTCAAACCTGTGGATGGCCCGCCGACATTTGTTGGCGAGCGCAGGAGAGGTGCGCGTGTAATGCAGGAAATGGTTACCGCAAAAGGCTTTGCAGCGGCCGAAAGAGCTAAAAAGCGAAGATAATTGAGCAAATTTCGACATGCATCGTTTTTTGAAAAGTGCTGAGGACTCGGTAGCCGGAAAACATCCGGCTACTTCAGACCTTCCTTAGGTCGTGAGCACTTCGATTTTAAATGTTCGATTGAAGTGATAACCAAGTAAATTAGCATGCAACATGCTACGTAAACTTTAATTCAGTTACTGTGCTGCATTCTGCCCCTGCAACCGCCGTCTAAAAATAAAGGTTTGCAGTTAGAGCTCAGACCATAGCCAGTAAAATATATTTTATTCAATAGACTGCTTTATGTGGAACCGATCGAGGGGTTCTGACCACATAAGTAAAAATCCAAGATGGAGAATGTGCTAAAGCAGATTATGCCATAACAAGCCTGTAGCTCACTAGCCGTCTAATTTGATCTTTTGCAAGATATTCAATAAATAGCTTTTAAATTAATACTTACACAGGCAGGAATGATGATGAGAATACAAGGTGGTACGCCTTTTAGCATTCAACAGAACACAATGTCTGAGCATAACCCAGCTCAAGAGCAAGGGAGGTTTTCTTTCGGCGAGGAAAGGGTTTCAATCAGCTCGCCTGTCGGCTCCCAAGCATCAGTGTCAACGGAACCCGCTGAAAACGCACGAGTTATGAGCGTCATGCTGAGTCCACAAAGGCCAAATGTAAAGAAAGCCGATCTTATTCCAGGCGATATTTTGCTTCTGATCGATGAGCCACATGATACCGAGAAGCTGCATAAAATTATTATTGCAGGCCAAAAACTTGAAGGTCTGTCTATGCTGAGGAATAATCTAGGTAAAGCCAGTGCGGTTCACGCAATATTGTGGACTCGAAATCCCCAAAATCCAGTTTCAACCGAGCGTGGTGGGAAGGGGGAGAGTGAAGTTGTTGAAATGCGCGGCGGCGGTATAATGGACACCGCCTTGCGCAAGGGCCTTTATCAGGTTTACCGGCCTAAAGACAAAAATATAGGTGACTGGGCAGCGCAGTCAGCCATGTCATGGGCAAGCGAACGAAAAATACCTTACAATGCAATTAAGTCCGCTAAGTCTGTCACTCGCTTCTCAAATTTTGGCCCATTAGCCATAGCCTCTGCAAAAAAATATGGGAAAGACGCGTTCGAATCCAATCCAAAGTGGGGGGAAGACTGCGCGTTCTGTTCTCATCTTGTACTTGCTGCTTATCAGGCAGCGGCCCAAAACGTGGGAACTCCTTTGAGTGGGGCATTAAAAGTGGATGCGAAAGGATGTTCTGTTCGAACGCTTAGTCACTTTCTAAAAAAAGACACGACCCAGTTCGAGTTCACTGGTCACTTACGTATAAAACCAGACGAAGTTCTTTTTCCTGAGGATTAATTCTATAGATTTGTCAGGTTGTGTCGAAAAAAGATAGGAATTTAAGCTCGATAGTTGCCACAGTCGACAGCCTTCAGTCGCAATTAATCCTGGTCGGCTGTGCTCGATTGCAGGTCGAAGCGGATGGGGGCAGGTCGAGGCCATTTCGATTGCAGGTCGTTACAACTACGCCCCAGCAGACGAGCAATCTCTCGCTGACTGAGATCTCGGTATTGTCCGATTTGAATGGCGACGCGTTCTTCTATGCTGAGTTCGGTATAAGACATTGCCGCACCTTACCTGAGGTAGGGGTGTTGCACTCAGTTTTTGCGGCCGCCTTTCCTTTTGAGTAGAAAACTATAATTCAATTACCGGGTTTTAGTGGTATCTCATTGGCATGAAATGCGGTATGTGATAGTTTAAATCTGAACGGTTTTTGCTAAAACCTTTGACTTTAAGGATAATCCAATGTGGAACTTTAACAACTGGAGCAACAATCTAGATGCATACCGGAGACTCCAAGAGGCGCAAATCGGAACTGAAGAACTCCCTCCACTCGATAGCACTTTGACAGTTCATGCCGAGGGTATAGAGTCACAGGACCGGCAGAAAAGTCATCGGCACCTCATTCAGCAAGAAGAATACCGCGGCCGACATCTAGTTGAACAAGCAGAAATACAGGCTTATGCTCAGCACGTGCATTCAAAAACGCCAGAGATAATAGCAGGGATGCATTCTGTTCCCGAACACCTTGAAAATATATCGTTTAGAAATGGCGGCAGAAAAAATCCATATCCGGAGGATGAGGAACTCATCGCAAGGTTTCATATAAGCGCCGACGCTGGTGAGAGTAACGAGAACACCGTGCTAATTTACAAAAAAACCCTGACTAAGTTTAGCACTTGGCTCAGGATGGCCGGCAAGCCTGGTTTGCATGCCCGGCTGTTTGATGATGGACTAGCGGAGGACCTAAAAGAATTTGTAGCGCGGACGCAAAAATGGCATTTTCCATTAACGGTATTGAACTATCTTAGGGAGTCGGTCACTAACAAAAGTGGAGCGGTGACTATCCAGGGCTTCGATCGGAAGTCTATTCAAATTACAAATGAAGATGAATGGCTAATCAGTGAGGCTTTTCCCGAAGATGATGTGACCTCTAAAGGTTACTTAGATCACTTGAAACGCTTTAGCACATGGCTCGGTGAAAGGGGCGAACAAGGGTTGTGCGAAGAGGATAGCCTGCACTCGGGCCATTTGACAGCCCTGGCTAGAATGTACACCAAAGAAGCAACGGGCCGTGACAAGCTGGTTCCGGCACTGAAGCATCTGCGACACTTTGACCTTACAGGAGTTAAGGTGTATGCCGTCAAGAGAAACACCCGTGTGCTTCCAGAGGCCGATCGGCTACTCAGTGAGCGATTTGCAGTTTGGTTGAGAAAGCAGGGATATGGCGGGAAGGTTAACCGTCGCGGTAAAGAAGATGGCGCCTCCGTGCAGGCAAGCTCATTGCGTTCGTTTAGTGCTTGGCTGCAACAGGAAAGGCACGCGCCGATATCCTTGGCGTCCCGTCTTCAAAACAGGGACGAAGGCTTGGATATCGAATTGGATCTCTATACGCATGCAAAGAGCGCGAGCTTTGCCAGGACTATGAGAACAACACTACGTCGAGCTCGGCAAATGGTGGCCGACTCCCAGACTGATTCCATCCACCATGTCTCCGGCTTTACCGGCTTCAGCCAATTGAGCCTGCATCCGTCTTGGCTTGAAAGCCAAGGTGGAGCGGAGCCATCCGCTTCGGGGGGATCCGTAAACCAGTACCCTGATTCACCAGCGAAATCCTCCTATTCTTCAATGTTTCCGCCCACACCTTTGAGTGGTTGGCCCCTGGTACCTCAAGACTCGTGGTCAGCCCAACTTGAGCACTCATCTGTTACGTTGCCAAATTCAGATTGGTCAGGTTGGGGCTGGGATCCAGATACGCCGCAGGCAATAACCGGGCCTTTACAGCAGCCTGATACAGAAATGTCGGACTCTATATTTGGCGATCTTTCTTCAATCAATTCCTTATCTTACCAGGACGTCACAGGTCCCTCTCAACAGCATGAAGTTTTAGATGTGGACAGTTCATCGTCTAGGGCTACCATTGACATTATCCAACGTTTGGCTAACGATCCTTGGCTTTGGGACAGTGACATCGTTAGATACACTAGATACGTTGAGGCAGAATTGCAAGGTCACCCTCGGGCGGCTCTACTGAATTTCGTTGATCCTCAACAAGTTCGACTTTTGGTAGAAGGAGACCAACGGCTACGCAATGAAGTTCTTCCTCATCTCACAGGCCGCAATACGCCACCGATTCTGCTAATGCCTGTAAATAATAATAATCAGCACTGGTCGCTGCTTTGCGTCAATAGACAAACAGGACAAGCCTTTCACTATGACTCAATGGTTTCCCCCGAGACAGCCCATCTCGCCACTAATACATCTCAGTACTTCTTGGCAAGACGAATAGCAATGAGTATGGGTGTAGCAAATGCCCCAATGGGCATGCCGATTGCTCGGCAGAGAGACACATACTCGTGCGCTGACCATGTTCTCACTGGAATTGAGGCATTAGCGCGCAGGACGGTTAGTGGCCAGATATTTCAACCTGAAGGTATGGACCTCAAAGGAGTTAGACCAAATCGGGATCATGTCGTCGAGATATTGAAACGAACCGAATAGTGCGCTGTGGAGGAAGATTTCGACCATTACGACGACTGAAATCAGCTTAAAGTACTTTAAAATCCGTTTTCTCAGGCGTCCCCTTGTATGCTCCCGGTTTTACGTTGAGTTCCAACGCGGACGATTGACCTAGGGAAACTCTGAAAAAGACTTCCTAATTTGGCAAAATCTCCGGACACCAGTCGCCGAGCTTTTCGATGATGAAACAGATGACCTTCGCCGACGCCGAGTATGCCGGCAAGCGCAAGCAGACCCGTAAGGAATTGTTCCTGATCGAGATGGATCAGGTGGTGCCCTGGAAAGGTTTGATTGCCCTGATTGAGCCCTATTATCCAAAAGGAGAAGGTGGCCGGCCCGCCTACCCACTGATGGCGATGCTGCGTGTTCATCTGATGCAGAACTGGTTCGGCTACAGCGATCCGGCGATGGAAGAAGCGCTGTATGAGACGACCATCCTGCGTCAGTTTTCAGGCCTGAGCCTGGAGCGAATTCCAGACGAAACCACCATTCTCAACTTCCGTCGTCTGCTGGAAAAGCACGAGTTGGCGACCGGGATTCTCGGCGTAATTAATGGTTATCTGGGCGACCGTGGCTTGTCGTTGCGTCAAGGCACCATCGTCGATGCCACGCTGATTCACGCGCCCAGTTCGACCAAGAACAAGGATGGCAAACGCGATCCTGAGATGCATCAAACCAAGAAAGGTAACCAGTACTATTTCGGCGCCAAGGCTCACATCGGCGCCGACGACGAGTCAGGCCTGGTGCACAGCGTGGTAGTAACAGCGGCCAATGTGGCAGACGTCACGCAGGTTGCCAAACTGCTGCACGGCGAGGAAAACGTAGTCTGCGCCGACGCAGGTTACACCGGGGTCGAGAAGCGCGAAGAACACGCTGGGCGCAAGGTCATTTGGCAGATTGCCGCCCGCCGCAGCACTTACAAAAAGCATGGAAAACGCAGTATTTTGTACAAGGCGATCCGCAAAATCGAGAAGGCCAAGGCCCAGGTTCGCGCCAAGGTCGAGCATCCGTTTCGGGTCATCAAACGCCAGTTTGGCTATGAAAAAGTGCGCTTTCGGGGCTTGGCCAAGAACACCGCGCAGATGGTGACGTTGTTCGCCCTGTCAAACCTGTGGATGGCCCGCCGACATTTGTTGGCGAGCGCAGGAGAGGTGCGCGTGTAATGCAGGAAATGGTTACCGCAAAAGGCTTTGCAGCGGCCGAAAGAGCTAAAAAGCGAAGATAATTGAGCAAATTTCGACATGCATCGTTTTTTGAAAAGTGCTGAGGACTCGGTAGCCGGAAAACATCCGGCTACTTCAGACCTTCCCTTGGCCTGGACGATTGATTACACCGACACGGCCGCAACACAGTTGCGGAAGCTCGACAAGCAGTCAGCGAAGCGCATTCTTGACTTTATGGATGAGCGGGTGTCCAGCAGGGACGATCCTAGAACTACTGGCAAGGCGCTAACAGGCCCATTGGGTGGTTTGTGGCGGTATCGCGTAGGAGACTTCCGGGTAATCTGCGAGATACAGGACGGCGCCTTACGGATACTGGTTGTACAGCTTGGCAACCGTCGAGAAGTTTACCGCTGAAACCAACGTAACCCACTGTCGCGTCCAGTTGAAGTACACCTCAACCCGGCGTCAGGTCGCTCACCGGCACCGCTTCAGACTAGGGCGATTTACTGTATTTCCTGACGGATCGCCGTCAACGTCTATGACCTCAACCTGACAAAATTCACGCTAGCGTACGATTTTTTCCGTTTTCTCTATTCGCCCCTTAATACCCCACCAGCGATCGACAGCGGTGGTACGGCATTAGTGAACATGCTTGCCTCCGTGGCGACGCAAATGAGAAATCGTCTGATAGTTTGCGCGGAAAAGTCGTTCATGAAAGCCACCACCCCGCATCAGCTCTTCTCGATGCTCGGCTACAAATCCTAGCCTAGCTAGCTCAATATCATCACCGAAAGCCACAGCCCGATTAGCGGATCTCATCAATGCGTTAGCTTGCTGTAACCGCAGAATGTCAAACCGGTAATCCGGTGCGCGGATAAAATGAATAGCTCCCATGACTAACCTCCATATTTTACAATTTAACGCAATAACTCGGTTACTTACTGAGCCTTACGATTGCCGCTTTCACCTCAACAAGGATCTCTGCATATTCTTTTGAATGCATGCCACCGCTTTCCTTGAACTGAATCGCCCCGGGTTTCGTAGACACCTCCATGCCTTAAACTGAGGCCAATCAGGAGGTGCCATGAGCAACCCACGTTATTCCGAAGAATTCAAAATCCAAGCGGTCAATCAAGTGACCGAAAAGAAGCTGCCTGTCGCTGATGTGGCGGCGCGTCTTGGCGTGTCGACGCATAGCCTCTATGCCTGGATAAAGCGCTACAGCAAACCTCAGGCAGAACGGCAGCAAGACGATGATCAGCACGCTGAACTGCGTCGTCTGCGAGCGGAACTCAAGCGGGTCACTGAAGAGCGAGACATCTTAAAAAAGGCCGCCGCGTACTTTGCCAAGGAGTGCGGCTGAAGTACGCCTTTATCAAGCAGCGCGCGGGCGACTACTCCATTCGACGGCTTTGCCTGACGCTGAAAGTCCATCCCAGTGGTTATTACGCTTGGTTGTCTGAGCCGCAATCTGCACGCGCTAAAGACGACCAGCGATTGCTGGGTTTGATCAAGCACTCGTGGCTGGAGAGCGGCGGAGTTTATGGCTATCGCAAAATCCATGACGACCTGCGCGAGGTCGGTGAAGATTGTGGTCGGCATCGTGTGGCGAGGTTGATGCGTCTTGAAGGTCTGCGCTCTCAGACAGGGTATCGACGTCGCCCTGGAAAGTACGGCGGTAAGCCAGCGGTCGCCTCACCCAATTTACTGAAGCGCGAGTTCGATGTCGTGGAACCCAACAAGGTTTGGGTCACCGACATCACCTACATTCGTACGTATGAAGGCTGGCTGTATTTGGCGGTGGTGCTGGATCTGTTTTCTCGTCAGGTCGTTGGCTGGTCAATGAAGTCGCAGATGACCAGTGATTTGGCCATTGATGCGTTATTGATGGCGGTTTGGAGGCGAAAACCGAAACAAGAGGTGATGGTTCACTCCGACCAGGGCAGCCAGTACAGCAGCTCCGATTGGCGCAGTTTTTTGAAGGCAAACAATTTGGTTGCCAGCATGAGCCGCCGAGGCAATTGTCATGACAACGCCGTGGCTGAGAGCTTTTTCCAGCTTCTGAAACGGGAACGAATCAAGCGGAAAATCTACACCTCACGGCAAGATGCTCGTAGTGATGTGTTCGATTACATCGAGATGTTCTACAACCCAAAACGCCGCCATGGTTTCAACAATCAGCTGTCACCGGTAGAGTTTGAAAAACGTTACGCAATGAGCTTGCAAGGTGTCTAGAGAATCCGGGGCGATTCATACACAAGCATTTGAACAAGCCACATTCAGCGATGCCCCACTGTATGAGCGCACAGAAGATATTCCGATTGATGGCTACAAGATAAAGAGCCGTTGATCTTGCCTACGTGATCCGCTTGGTATGCATGTCATACCCCAAGCGCCTTACGAAAAGTGGATGCGCTCGGTGATGACGTCAGATTGCAGCAATCCACGTAATTCAAACCTCCCTTCAGCGTGACGGAGGTTTCCTGTAAGCATGGCCTTGAGCAGGTCACGATCCATCAAGGGCTATCGGGAAAGAAAAGCTAACGAGGCAAAGCTCACTGTAACAACCTGAACACATTACCCCAGCCATTACCCTAAAGCTCCCCCCCACTCCGTCGATACCCTCCTTACACCCCGCAATCATGGATCGATGAAATGGTTATCTCACTAACCCCCGGCAACAACACCTCTCCCACCATCACCCTGCCCAATTCCGGCATCACGCTCACGCCGCAGCCGCTCACCGACGCGCAGAAAGAAGCGCTGAAGAACGCTGCCGCTAACACGCCTGCCGTTGTTTACCACCCGAGTACCGAAGTGCCTGCAACCACTGAGCCGATGGAAGCAGTTGATACCTGGATAGGCCGTTCGCAGTCGCCTGACTTCCCGCAGAAGGCGGCGCAGCACAGTAACTCTACAGAGGCGTTGAAGACTTCGTACGAGGCGTTCAAGTCGACGCTGGCGTCTGTCTATCCGGATCTGGCCAGCAAGAAGTTTGGCTTCACGATTGAGGCAAACGGCAATCTGAAGGCGACCAACAGTTCCGGTGAGTTGAGCGATGCGGACACTCAGCAATTGAACACGCTGCTGAATGCGTCCAGTGGGCTGAAAGCTGCAGCCGCCACCTACCGGGAGACGGCTATCGATATGGTCGATGCCGATTCACCGTGGAGCGGCAGTTATCTGGGACGGTACAACCTGACCAAAGAGAACTTCGCCAGCTCGCTGGATCTGGGCGCGTTGTTTATTCCCAAGACGTCGACGCCATCGAAAGATCAGATCGACGGCATGTTCTTCAATCAACTGGCGTACAAAGGTGAGCTGCACACCCAGGAAACGGAAGCGGCGATGCTCGCTGCACGTGCGGCCAAAAAGGCCGCCACTGAGGGTTGATCAACACCAGTCAGCGACTGGTCAGCCGTTGCGGGCGGACATAGTAGTTATCCAACTCGCCGCTCTCAACGAGCTGAAAACCGTGCCGATGTAGAAGCGGTTGGAGTCGCTTTCTTCAAGGCGTCGGTGCGGAATCTTGATTCGGTTGCAACTGGCGAAGCATCAAAATGATGTAGGGACTATCCAGCGACAGGCGGCATGCTCAGTCAGGACGCAACAACGCGGCCCTGATTTACCTACCCAGCCGTTCCGTCGCCTTGCGATAAACCTCTTCCCGTTCACGCTTGTCTACCGCAACCACGAAGACCACAACCTCTTGGTCAATAACCTGATAAACCAGCCGATAGCCGCTACTGCGCAGTTTGATTTTGTAGCAGTCAGGCAATGCATGCAGACGATTGGCTTCAACACGCGGAGCAACCAGAATCGTAGCCAGCTTTTTCTTGAGCTGCTGACGCACGGTATCTCCTAATTTGTGCCATTCCTTTAGAGCCCGCGCATCGAATTCGAGGTTATAGGTCATCCAGTGAAACCTTGACCCGCTGCGGAGCTGCAAGGCGCTCGCGCACAGTTGCCAACAGCGCTTCGTCTTCCTCTGTCATCAGAACCGTCTTGAAGGGTAGCTGACCACGCTCAGCTACGTACTGCAGGGTTTGGCGCAGCAACTCCGAGGGGGTGACGCCAAGCTTTTCCAGCTCGAGGTAAGCACGCGCTTTGAGACCGTCGTCGATACGAACGTTGATAGACGCCATGTGGGCATCCTCCAGTGTAATGACATTTGTATTTACAGTGAGGCAAAGTGGCCATTTTTGCAAGCAGCTGTAAAGATCATTTAGATCCCTACGCTCTCGCTGATCAGCCAAAAACGACAACTGCGGATTAATATTCCAACCCGTCAGCACATCGGCAGACGTTGCGGGCGGAGGTAGTAGTTGTCGAACTCGCCGCTCTCAACGAGCTGAAAACCGTGGCGAATGTAGAAGCGGTTTGAGTCGCTGTCTTTCAAGGCGCCTACCCGTACTGTCGAGGCGGTTGCGTCTGCTTGCGCGAACACCTGCCGAAGCACTGCAGAACCAATGCCCTGCCCTTGAAAGGCGGGCTTGATGTATAGGTGATCCAGCAACAGGCCATCGCTGGTCGGTTTGACGACCATAAAGCCGACCTTGCTGCCGTCTACCTGGATGTAGTGTGTGCATGGCGCAGAAAACCCTTCACGAAAACGCTCTCGGGCGCGCACCGGGTCGAACCGGCCAACGCGCTCGAGGCTTTCGCGCATGGCTTCGATACGTATGGCCACCAAGGTTTCGAAGTCTTCGGGTTGGACCATTACCAGGGTAATGTCGGGCTCGGTCTTGCGGGTCAACGGCATTCGGGTCGCCCTCTGTTTATCGGGAATATCACTGGGCTCGTGGTTTTGGCAACAGATTAGTGCCCGGTCGGCCTCTACGTCAGATGTTCGAAGTGGCTGTTTACAGCCCCCGCGCCGACCACTCCTCCCGCGTCATCTCCCAGACTTCCACTTCGAACCGCCCGCTGACGAACTCACCCTCGTGCGTGCTCACTATGCGCATGCCTTCGTTGATCGAAATACGCCGCGAGGCCTCATTCGGGGCTGCTTTGGGTACCTGCATCACGGGCATACCCATTACTTCGAACCACTGTCGATTGACCACACGGCAGGCGTCTTTCATGTAGCCATTGCCTTGCCAGTCCGGGTGTAGCCAGAAGCCGCGGTTGTTGCCGCGGTGGGTCATGAGGGTAATGCTGCCGATGATCTCCTGGGGCGCGCTGTGTAGGCGGATCATCCAGTGCCACTCGGTGCCGCTTGCGATGGCTGGCAGCGCAACGTCCTGAATGTAGCGCAGCGCACCGTCCTCAGGGTAAGGCCAGGGAACGCGGTTGTTCAGGTACTGCACGATTTCCCATAGCGGGAAACGCTGCTGGACAGCTGGCGCATCCTCTAGCTTCAGGGGCGTCAGCAGTAGGCGGTCTGTGTACAGCGTGGGGGTGTTAGTCATGACTATGTCCCTCTCCGTCGAACAGTGCTCACAGGATGAATGGTCCCGTATGCCGGGGATTAAGTCGAACTGCTTGATGCACAAGGGAGTCTATCCAGCATCTTTTACAAATCGGTAACGCCAGTGCCCAGAATCATTACGGATCAGACACCCCAAAGCGTGGTGGATGAGCAGCAGGTCAAATTGTTTGGCTCGCCCAAGGAACGGCTGGATTTCTATCGACGCGAAATTCATTACGAAACCACCAATCTGTCCAACCGCACCAACGCCTATTTATCAGCACAGTCGTTTCTGGTGATTGCTTACGCGTCGTCCATGGCGAACATGAACACTGAATGGGGCGCGATGTTCACGCTGGTGGTGCCGCCGATGCTGGCCTTGCTGGGGCTGCTCAGCACGCTGTTCGCCTGGCCGGGTATTCGGGCGGCTTGCGACATCATCCAGCACTGGCATCACAAACAGTCTCAGTTGCTGCTCAGCGAGCCCGTCATCGGGCTGACCTATGACGACTCACCGCTGTTCAGCGACTGGGAATCCAGCGAAACAGGGCCGAAAAAGTCCTTGCTGTTCTCCAAGCGCAGCCCTTGGCTGTTCAGCTTTTTCTGGATATTCCTCGGCGGCTTCGCGGTGTTTGTGCAGTTGATTGCGGATTGAGGCGGCCTTTTTTGCCAGGCCGCCTCCCTCACATCAAAAAACGTTGATCGGGTAGTCGACGAAGATACGCGTCTCGTTGCCTTCGCTGTTGTACGCCAACGCATCATCCGAGACACGCAGGAACGAGTTGCGCAGGCGGATCGAGAGGTCCTTGGCCGGGCCGCTCTGAACCACGTAGGTCAGCTGACTGAAGATCTCGCGTTCGGTGCCATCGCCGCTTCCAGGCGTGCCGTCGTCGATATTGTCGCCGCGTACATAAGCCGCTTTGTAGCTCAGACCGGGCAGGACCAGGCCGGACAGGTCGACGCCGTAGGCAGCCTGCCAGGAGCGCTCGTCCTTGCCGTTGAAGTCGGACCAGTAGGAGTTGGCGAGGTAGATGGTGTTGCCGCCATCACCAAAGCCGCCATCGTTGCGATAGCCACCGTAGGCGTAGCCCATGTCGCCGGTGCTGCGCTGGTGTGCGAGGGTGAAGGAGTGGATGCCCACAGCCCAGGTAGCGGCCAGGCTCCAGATTTTGTTGTCACGCGCATCGCTGGTGGTGAAGTCCCTGTCCAGCTTGGTCTTGTAGCCGTTGAAGTCGAGGGTCAGCGACTGATCTTGCGGCAGAGCAAAGACGTAGTTCAGGTTGACGTACTGCTTCTTGAGCACGTCTTCGTTGTCAGAGGCGTAGAAAGCGGCACTGAATGCATCGGTGAACTTGTAGCTGGCACCGTAGACGTTGATGCTTTTCAGATCACCGCTGTCGCGACCCTCAGCACTTTTACGCGCCTCCTGGGTGAAACGCCCGGCAACCACTTCAAGCCCGTCGATCTCTTTAGAGGTGATCATGGTGCCGGTGTAGCTTTCCGGCAGCAGACGGGAATTGTCATAACTGAGTACCGGCAACTGAGGCATCTGGTCGCCGTACTTGATAACAGTATTGGAGATACGGGCCTTTACCGCCGCACCTGCACGGGACAGGTCATCGGCAGCAGCGCCGCTGTCACCCTGCTTGAAAAAGTCGATGCCGCCATTGCCGCTGCGACCCTTGCCGCCATCCAGACGGATGCCGTACAGGGCAAAGGCATCAACGCCGACGCCCACAGTGCCCTGAGTGAAACCGGACGCGAAGTTGCCCATGAAAGCCTGGCCCCATTCGGACTTGTCTTCACGGTCGTTCTTGTAGTCGCGATTGATGTAGGCGTTACGCAGATTGACGATCAGCCTGCTGTCTTCGACGAAACCCTTTGAGTCTGTCTGCCCTTCGGCCATGGCCTGACTGGCGCTGATGATGCCCAAAGCGAGCATGCCCATACGTTTGTTAAGCATCTTGTCTTCCTTTTCTGCGAATTGACACGCGCTGCAGCGACAGCCAATGGCTATCGGGGCCTCCAGCCTCTGAACAAGCAGTATAGAAGGCGACACGAATTCATCGCAGTGGACTGCTGATGCACGTACAGGATTGAGCCGCAGACGGTGGGACGCGAATCCTAGTCCCGACGCATGGGGGTGTCAAACACGCAGATGGCCGGCCTAGAGCGGCTCAGCCAAGTTTGCCGGAGCAATCAACACGCTCGGTCAACACGCGGAGCAACGCTTCGAGCTCGGCCTCGTTGAACAGGCCTGCCGGGTAACGCTGTAACAACATTGCGCGAACATCCGGTCTGGATTTCGCGGGCCTGGTCGTCCTTAACCAATCCGCCACTAGCTGGCGGGCCTCGTTACTGAGAGAAGCAGAAAAACCACGAGCACGCTGCTGGTTCATACCTGCGTTCATAACAAAAACCTCTTGATTTCATGAGGGGCTAAATCTACTCACGCCATATGACAGTCAAGCTAAGAAAACGAACGTTTACCAACCTGCTTCAGAGGTAGCGCTCTGCGCATCTGTTACAGGATGTTACTCGACAGGTAAAAACAAAAAGCCCATCGGGTGATGGGCTTGATACAGCAAGAACGGGACCAGTTGCCCCTTATCGGATGTTACTAGTTATTTCTAACTAGGCCTTGTGAGGGGCCGGTTGCTGCTGCGTCAGGCAGTGAATATTGCCGCCACCGAGCAGTAATTCGCGGCCAGGTGCCATCACCACTTCGTGCTCTGGAAACAGTGTTTGCAGGAGCTCCCGGGCCTTTTCGTCCATCGGATCGTCGAAACTCGGCGCAATGATGCCGCCATTGACGATCAGGAAGTTCACATAGGACCCGGCCAAACGCACTGAAGGGTTGCGTTCCTGACTGCCGTGCACCTGATCGACGCCTGCAGATTCTTCTTCTGTGGCGAACAATGGTCCGGGAATCGGCATTTTATGAACGATAAACGCGCGCCCCTTTGCATCCAGTGTGTTTTCCAAAATACTCAGCGCCGCATGGCAACGTGAATAGTTGGGGTCTTCGGGATCATCGGTCCAGGCCAGTAACACCTCACCCGGACGAATGTAGCAACAGAAGTTATCCACATGCCCATCGGTTTCATCGTTGAACAGACCATCTGGCAGCCAGACAACTTTATCCACAGCCAGATAATCACCGAGGATTGCTTCGATCTGTTCGCGGGTCAGGTGCGGGTTGCGGTTGCGATTGAGCAGGCACTCTTCGGTAGTAATCAGCGTGCCTTCGCCGTCGACGTGAATCGAGCCGCCTTCCAGCACGAAGCCTTCGGTGACGTAACGCGGGCAGCGCTCGATTTCCAGTACCTTCCTGCCCAGCTGAGAGTCCAGGTTCCACGGCGCATACAACCCGCCGTCGAAGCCACCCCAGGCATTGAATTCCCAGTTCACACCGCGCACTTCGCCACGGTCGTTGATGACGAACGTCGGGCCGCTATCGCGCACCCAGGCGTCGTTGCTGCTCATTTCCACAACCCGGATGTTCGGCATGTCCAACCGCGCACGAGCGTTGTCGTACTGCGCGGCAGACACGGCCACGGTAACCGGCTCAAAGCGGGCGATGGCCTTGGCGATCGCAACGTGGGCGGCCTGGGCGGGCTTGCCGCCCAGGCGCCAGTTGTCCGGGCGCTCGGGCCAGACCATCCAGACCTGGGTTTGCGGTGCCCATTCGGCCGGCATGTGGAAACCGTCGGCGCGTGGCGTGCTATTGAGCGTGGTCATGGCGATCAGGACTCCAGCGAACCGTCGAGGGTCTTCACCGCGCCGTACAGGTTCGGACGGCGATCACGGAACGTGCCCCACGCGCTACGGATGTGCTCCAGCTCGTCCAGGTCGAAGCTATGGACCAGCACGCCTTCTTCGGTTTCGTTGAGCTCGGCGACTTTTTCACCGAACTGGTTGGCGATGAACGACGAGCCGTAGAAGGTGATGTCGTAGCCATCCTGCTCTTCGTTGCCGATACGGTTGCTGGCGATCAGCGGCATCAGGTTCGCGCCGGCATGGCCTTGCTGCACGCGCTGCCAGTGATCGCGCGAGCTGATGGTTTTGTCGTGTGGCTCGCTGCCGATGGCGGTCGGGTAGAACAGAATTTCTGCGCCCTGCAACGCCATGCTGCGTGCGCACTCCGGGAACCACTGGTCCCAGCAGATGCCAACGCCGATTTTCGCGTAGCGGGTCTGCCAGACCTTGAAGCCGGTGTCGCCCGGGTTGAAGTAGTACTTTTCGTGGTAGCCGGGGCCGTCCGGGATGTGGCTCTTGCGGTAGATGCCCAGGTTGGTGCCGTCTGCGTCGATGATCGCAATGGTATTGAAACGTGCACGGCCGGCCAGCTCGAAGAAGCTGATCGGCAGTACAACTTGCAGCTCTTTGGCGAGCTTCTGGAAATGCTTGATTGCGACGTTGGATTCGATAGTAGTCGCCAACTGCAGATAGTCCGGGTTCGGCTTCTGGCAGAAGTACGGGGTTTCAAACAGTTCCTGAATCAGGATGATCTGTGCGCCCTTGGCGGCAGCTTCACGCACCAGCTTTTCAGCGGTCTCGATGTTGGCTTCCAGATCCCAGGAACAGGCCATCTGGGTAGCAGCGACAGAAACGATACGGCTCATGAAAATATCTCCAGGGGCGGATGCAAAGGACTTATCACCATAGCAGACGAGCGATGACGATCATGAACGCCTTTATAGCGGATAAAAATCGGTATTAAAAGCTAAAATTTTGTTACGCTCACTATATTTTATTATTTTTGCCGATATTAATCGACTTAAAATCCATCAAAGTGCCCATTCCCCAAGCTGAGTGTGACGCGGAGCGTCACGAACGGCATTCCCACGCTGGAGCGTGCGGAACGATGGGCCCCCGGGCACCACCTATCGTACCCATTCCCTCGCTGGTACATGCGGAACGATGGGTGCCCGGGCACCACCTATCGTGGCCATTCCCTCGCTGGTGCATGCGGAACGATGGGTGCCCGGGCACCACCTATCGTGGCCATTCCCCCGCTGGTGCGTGCGGAACGATGGCCCCCCAGGCACCACCTATCGTGCCCATGCTCCGCGTGGGTATGCCGTTCTGGACGCTCTGCGTCCTCTATTCCAGTTCGTGGAGCACCTTCGATACGTTATCGACGAAAAAATCCACGCTTTGCCAGGTGGTGCACATCGGGGGTTTGATTTTGAGGATGTTCAAGTGGTCGCCAGTCGGCTGCATGAAGATGCCCAGTTCACGCAGGCGCTCGCAAAGCTGCGCGGTTTCTTCCGTGGCAGGTTCCAGGGTCTGGCGGTCGCGGACCAACTCCATGCCCAGATAAAAACCCATGCCATGCACCGCGCCCACCAGCGGATGTTTGTCGGCCAGGGCCTGCAGCCGCGCCTTGAAGTGGTCGCCCACGATTCGCGCGTTGTCCCAGAGTTTCTCCTCCTCCATGACATCCAGCACCGCCATGCCGATTCGGCAACTAACCGGACTGCCACCGGATGACGAGAAGAAATAGCCCTCGGCCTCCAGCGCCTCGGCGATCTCACGACGGGTAATGACCGCGCCCAACGGATGGCCGTTGCCCATGCCCTTGGCCATGCTGATGATATCCGGCACCACGCCCTGCTCTTCGAAGCCCCAAAAGTAATGACCCAGACGGCCATAACCCACCTGCACCTCATCGGCAATGCACACGCCGCCCGCAGCGCGAATCTTCTGATACACCTGTTGCAGATAGCCGGCAGGCAAGGAAATCCCGCCCGCATTGCCATACACCGGCTCGCAGATGAAGCCCGCCACCTGCCGTTGCTGCTTTGCCAGCGTGACGAGTACCTGATCGATACTGCGTACATACTCCGGCGCACTGTCAGCGCCACGAAACGGCCCGCGATAGGTATTGGGTGCGGTGACCGGATGCACCCAGTCCGGGCGGGTACTGAGTGCCTGCGGGTTGTCGGCAATTGAGGTGGAAATGGCGTCAGTCGCCACCGACCAGCCGTGATACGCCTCCAGCACACTCAGCATGTCGCGGCCGCCGCTGTAGGCCCAGGCCAGCCTGATTGCCAGGTCGTTGGCCTCGGTGCCGCTGTTGACCAGAAACACGCGGTCCATGCCCTTGGGTGCCAGCTTGAGCAAGCGCTCGGAGAACTCGGCAATCGCCGCGTAATGAAAGCGCGAGTTGGTGTTGAGCAGCGACCACTGACGAGCCGCTTCATGGGCCATGCGCGGGTGGCCGTGGCCGAGGACCGCGACGTTATTGAGCATGTCCAGATAGGAACGGCCCTGCATGTCGATCAGGTGATTGCGCCAGCCACGCTCGATCTGCGGCGGAGCCTGATAGTAGTGTTTTTGCGAGCGGGCGAAGCTGGCATCACGCCGCGCCAGCAATTGCGCGGCGTCTGCGAGCGCTGGAGCGTCACAATCAAAACCGAGCAAGGTAGACGGCGACGGGCACACGGTGCGCCAGGCTGCCGCCCAGGCAGGTGTGGTGAACAGCGGCGGGCTGAGGTCTGCCGTGGTGCACAGTTGCAGCAACAGCGAACCACCGCCCTGCCCGATCAGCGCGCCTGCTGACACTTGATCAGCCAGTGAAGCATCCGGCAGCACGCCCCACAGCTTCAAACTTATACCCTCGCCGACCAGCAGCAATGCCGCATCTGCGGTCAGCCGCAGAGTGCCGTTGAACGGTGCATGCAGCGCCGTTTCGGCGGGCACATGCAATTCAACGTGCAGGGCGAAAGTTTCGGGCTCCTTCGCGCTGTCAGGCAAGGTGCGCGACAACCGGTATTCCCCAAAGCGGCTGGCCGCCAGGCCATCGTCACCCGCAGCCTGGGAGAGCAGGTATTCGTCAATGCCACTTTGCTCCCAGTTGCCTGCCACAAAGTGCTCACTGAGCACACCCAAATCCACCACTGTCGGCTTGAGCCCTTGTAGAGCGGGCAGCATCGGCTGGTAAGCGGGCTGTCCGGCAGGCGGAAACTCCACACCCACGGCCTGCAGAATCGCCGCTTCCATCAGCGCCATCGGCACCGAAGTGGCGACGTCGAAGATGTTCCATTCCCCGGCAAGGTTGGCCTGGATGTACGCGTTGTCCGACTCGATGCTGGCCTGCTGTTCGCTGCTGAGCACCAGCACTGCGGATCGAGCGACGATCAGCGGCCAGAGCGCCTGCAATTCTTCGGTTTTCAGCGGATTGAGGGCGTGGTAGGCGCGAATGGCTGGCAGGATGTACAGCGGGTCGCCGTCGGCATGGTGCAGCAGCGCCGCGCAGGTCACCGACAGGTCGGCCACTCGCCAGGTGCTGACCAGATCGCCGAAGTCGATCAACCCCTGCAATTGCCATTGGCGCTGTGCATCACGCAGCCAGACCACGTTGTGCTCGGTGATGTCCAGATGCACCGCCTGTATCGGCAGCGCTGCTATCAATGGCAACAAACGACGATGAGCCTGTTCATCAGCCTCGATGACACAGGCGCGAGCGTCGGCGTCCTTGATCACCGGCAGCAGGTGCTTGATCAGCGCGTGAGCGTGGCGCGGGTCCCATTGCAGAATGCGCTCCAGGCCAGGATGCTCGAAGCCTGCCAGTGCCAGATCTACACGGGCACACAGTTCGCCCAACCCGACCACCACCTCATGGCCCAGATGCCCGGCGTGCCCCGGTGACTGCCCATCAATGAATTCAAGCAAGCGCACGTGCATCGCCTGCCCGTCGATCCTGATGGATAACAATTGCCCGCCGTCATTGGCGCCAACCACGCCGGGCACGCCAACGGCGCTGTGGTTGCTCAGGTGTTGCAGCGCCGCGTGCTGGGCGTTCAGTTCAGTGCTCGAATAGGCCCCGTGGCAGATTTTCAGCACATAACGCCGCGTGTCGGTTTCAAGCAGAAAGTTGCGATCCTGTTGGCTGCCCAGCGCTTTCAGCGTGCCGCTCAAGCCGTAATGCTGCGCGAGCAATTGCAGCGCCTGATCCACGCTCACCTCGGGACAAGGCAGACTGGACCGGCGGATGAGCGTGGCAAGCGGCATGGAGAACCTCGATCTTGTTGGAAGGCCCGGGCTCGACGAGCAAGGCGTCATGGGCAGTCGCGCAACTATAAGGGCATTGACGGGGGATTGCTCTGCACTCCCCATCAGCACGAGTACTTCAGTGTTGGAAGCCCGCCAGAGTTTTATTCAACCGCCTGCTCGGGTTTAATGGCCTTATCTCGCCATATGCGCTCAAGCGCTATGCTGCTATTACGTCAAAACACACAAGAAGGTCAGTTAATGCGAATACTCGTTACCGGGGGCGCAGGTTTCATTGGTTCTGCACTGATCCGCCACCTGATAAACAACACCGAACACGAAGTTCTGAACTTCGACAAACTGACCTACGCGGGCAATCTTGAATCCCTGCAGTCGATTGCGACCGACACGCGCTATGAGTTCGTTCAGGCCGATATCTGCGATCAGGCCAGCGTCAGCGCGGTGCTGGAACGGTTTGCACCACAGGCGATCATGCACCTGGCGGCCGAGTCCCATGTCGACCGTTCCATTGATGGCCCGGCCGAGTTCATTCAGACCAACATCGTCGGCACCTACAGCCTGCTGGAAGCCACGCGCGCTTACTGGCTGAAACTGCCGGAAGCTGAACGTCAGGCGTTCCGTTTTCACCATATCTCTACCGATGAGGTGTATGGCGACCTGCACGGCGTCGATGATCTGTTTACCGAAACCACGCCCTATGCGCCCAGCTCGCCCTACTCGGCGAGCAAGGCGGCGTCGGATCATCTGGTGCGCGCCTGGCATCGCACCTACGGCCTGCTTGTCGTGGTAACCAACTGTTCCAACAACTACGGGCCGTTCCACTTTCCCGAAAAGCTCATCCCGCTGGTGATTCTCAACGCCCTGGCGGGCAAGCCGCTGCCGGTGTACGGCAATGGCCTGCAAGTGCGCGACTGGCTGTATGTCGAGGATCACGCACGAGCACTGCTCAAGGTCGTGACCGAAGGCAAAGTCGGCGAGACGTACAACATCGGCGGTCATAACGAGCAGAAAAACATCGACGTCGTCCGCGGTATCTGTGCGCTGCTCGATGAGCTGGCCCCGCAGCACCCGACGGGCGTCGCGCAATACAGCGACCTGATCACCTACGTGGTTGACCGTCCGGGCCACGACCAGCGCTATGCCATCGATGCCAGCAAAATCGACAACGACCTGGGCTGGACGCCCGAAGAGACCTTCGAGTCCGGGCTGCGCAAGACGGTGCAGTGGTATCTGGACAACCTGGACTGGTGCCGCAGGGTTCAGGACGGCAGTTATCAGGGCGAACGACTGGGTTTCACCGACCCAAAGGACCTGATTGCCTGATCACCCTACTTTTCGGCAGACGCGCGTGAGTGCAGACTGTCGAGCTGCCACCATTTATTGAAGATTGCAGGGGAAGCCACGTGAACGTAGTAGCGACAAAATTGCCGGAAGTCCTGATTCTGGAACCCAAGGTATTCGGTGATGAACGAGGCTTCTTCTATGAAAGCTTCAACGCCAGGGCTTTTCAGGCTGCTACTGGCCTGACCCGTGAGTTCGTGCAGGACAACCACTCGCGTTCGCAGCAAGGCGTGCTGCGCGGCCTGCATTACCAGATCGAAAACGCCCAAGGCAAACTGGTGCGCGTCACCGTTGGCAAGGTGCTGGATGTGGCCGTAGACATTCGCCGCAGTTCGCCGAACTTCGGTCAGTGGGTCGGCGTTGAGCTGTCCGCTGAAAACGCCAGGCAGCTGTGGGTGCCGGAAGGTTTTGCGCATGGGTTCGTAGTACTCAGCGAGCATGCCGAGTTTCTCTACAAGACCACCGACTACTACACGCCGTCAGCTGAGCGTTGCATCGCCTGGAACGACCCGGACCTGGCCATCGACTGGCAATTCGACGGCCAGCCCAATCTGTCGGCCAAAGACCAGCAAGGCAAACGCCTGAAAGAAGCCGATCTGTTTCCCTGAACACATGACCACAGGCCACCCGGCGCAATGTCCGGGTGCCTGACGAGTCGGCGGCGGGCATAATACGCGCCTGATGCCCACGTCAGGATCGACAGGGTGTTTCTGTTGCCTGTACCGGCCTTGTCGCCGGCAGGCATCGCCAACCCTTCGGCGACGGCCAATCGATGACCATGACTTCTGCTGCTCTGCCGCCCCGCCCTCGCTGGCGCAGCCTTGCCCTTCTGGCACTGTGCCTGGCACCGCTGCTGTGGCCGCTGGAGCATCTGGCCGAACGTTATTACCGCAGCGTGCTGGCCAACCAGAACCGCCAGACCCTGGACCTGTACGTCGCCAACCTGCTCGGCACCCTGCACCGTTATGAAACCCTGCCGCAGATTCTCGGCGACCTGCCCGCCTTGCGCGGCGCACTGGCCGCACCGAGCGACGTCACCACCCTGAAAAACGCCAATCGTCTGCTCAGCGAGATAACGCGCCAGACCGGTGCCGACGTCATGTACCTGATGGACGCCAACGGCCTGACCCTGGCCGCTTCGAACTCGGAGCAGAAGGACAGCTTCATCGGCCGAAACTTTTCCTTCAGACCCTATTTCATCGATGCGCTGGCAGGCAGAACCGGTCGCTTCTTCGGCCTTGGCACCACGTCGGCCAAGCGTGGCTACTTCTTCGCAGGCCCGGTGCGCGACGGTGATCGGGTGATCGGCGTGCTGGTGATCAAGGTCGACCTGGACCACACCGAAACACTGTGGGGCAAGACGCCCGAGCAATTGCTGCTGACCGATCAGAACGGCGTGGTAATCCTGACCTCCAACCCGGAGTGGCGCTTTCGGGCGACCCGCGACCTGACCGATGACGAGAAAAAGGCCATTGTCGCGATCCAGTCCTACCCGACCCGCGACCCGCGGCCTCTGAGGATTGATGAGCACGCCTGGCTGACCCAGACCCAGGCCATCGAAGAAACCGGCTGGAACGTGAACATTCTCGCGCCTCGCGCCCTTGTCGACCGCCAGGTACGCACGGTGGTGGCAATTGGCGGCGCAGCGCTTCTGGTGCTGATGTTGTTGCTGGGGCTGATGATGCAGCGTCGTCGCCATTATCTGGACCGAATCGCCTTCGAAGCCAAGGCACGTCGCGAGCTGGAAATGCGGGTTATCGAGCGCACCAGCGATCTGGAAGGGCTCAACAGTCGTCTGCGCCAGGAAGTGCTGGAGCGCGAACAGGCGCAGCAGGAACTGGTGCAGGCGCAGGACGAACTGGTGCAGACCAGCAAGCTGACCGCGCTGGGCACCATGTCGGCGAGCATCAGCCACGAATTGAATCAGCCCTTGGCCGCCATTCGCAGTTACGCCGAAAACGCCGAAGTGCTGCTTGATCATCAGCGTACCGAAGACGCGCGCGGCAACCTCAAGCTGATCAGCGAGCTGACCGGGCGCATGGCCTCGATCATTGCTCACTTGCGCGCTTTCGCCCGCCGAGACCGGCACGCCCCTGAAAGCGTGGCGCTACAACCGGCGCTGGACGATGCGCTGGCGTTGCTGGCCAAGCGGCGGCGCGCCATGGAAGTCGAGCTAATCCGAGACCTGCCGGACGCAACGCTGTGGGTACAGGCCGGTGAAACCCGTCTGCGTCAGGTGCTCGGCAATCTGATCGCCAACGCGCTGGACGCCCTCACCGAAAAAGGCCCGCCGCGCAGGCTGTGGATAAGTGCCGAGCAAACTGCCGAGGGCGTCAATCTGTACATTCGTGACAACGGCCCCGGATTTTCTCAGGAAGCACTGGCGCGGGCCCGCGAGCCATTCTTCACGACCAAGACCCGCACCCAGGGCCTTGGCCTGGGTCTGGCCATCTGCGATACGCTGATGCGCGCGCTGGGTGGCGAATTGCTGTTCGCCAACCATCCGAGCGGCGGCGCAGTGCTTACCCTGCGCCTGCGTGCCGGCGCTTCCGGGGCCAATCTTCAACCGCCAGAGGACCTTTCCGCATGAGTTCGGACACAGCCATCGACAGCCAGATTCAGGTGGTGCTGATCGACGACGACTCGCACCTGCGTCAGGCACTTCGCCAGACGCTGGACCTGGCTGGACTGAACGTTCTGTCGCTGTCCGAGGCAACCGGGCTGGCCGAACGCATCGGCCGCGACTGGCCAGGCGTGGTGGTCAGCGATATCCGTATGCAGGGCATGGATGGCCTGAAGCTGCTCGACCAGCTTCACGCACAGGACCCCGACCTGCCAGTGCTGCTGATCACCGGTCACGGCGATGTGCCGCTGGCGGTCAAAGCCATGCGCGCCGGAGCCTACGATTTTCTGGAAAAGCCCTTCGCCAGCGATGCCATGCTCGACAGCGTGCGCCGGGCTCTGGCGCTACGCCGTCTGGTGCTGGATAACCGCAGCCTGCGCCTGGCCCTGAGCGATCGCCAGCAATTGAGCACACGTCTGATCGGTCAGTCACCGTCGATCCTGCGTCTGCGTGAACAGATCGGAGCCTTGGCCGGGACTCGCGCTGACGTGTTGATCCTTGGCGAAACCGGTGCGGGCAAAGAAGTGGTGGCCCGCGCCCTGCACGATCTGTCCAACCGTCGCAGCGGCCCGTTCGTAGCGATCAACGCCGGCGCGCTGGCTGAATCGGTGGTGGAAAGCGAGTTGTTCGGCCATGAACCCGGTGCCTTTACCGGCGCGCAGAAGCGACGTATCGGCAAGTTCGAGTTTGCCAACGGCGGCACGCTGTTCCTCGATGAAATTGAAAGCATGAGCCTGGATGTCCAGGTCAAACTGCTGCGCCTGTTGCAGGAACGCGTGGTCGAGCGAATGGGCAGCAATCAGCAGATCCCGCTGGATATCCGCATCATCGCGGCGACCAAGGAGGACCTGCGTCAGGCAGCTGATCAGGGCCGCTTCCGGGCGGACTTGTATTACCGGTTGAACGTGGCCTCGCTGCGTATCCCGCCGTTGCGCGAACGTGGCGAAGACGCGCTGATGCTGTTCGAGCATTACGCTGATGCTGCGAGCATGCGCCACGGCATTCCCAAGCACGAACTCAAGCCCGGCCAGCGCGCGCTGTTGCTGCGTCATAACTGGCCGGGCAACGTCCGGGAACTGCAAAACGCCGCCGAACGCTTTGCGCTGGGTCTCGAGCTGGAGCTGGAGGGCGGCGATGCAGAGCAGGCGCCACCGCCGGGCGGCGGCTTGAGTGATCAGGTGGAAAGCTTCGAACGGGCCTTGATCGCCGCCGAGCTGGCTCGCCCGCACAGCTCGGTTCGCAGCCTGGCGGAAGCGCTGGGTGTGCCGCGCAAAACCCTGCACGACAAACTGCGTAAACACGGCCTGACGTTTGGCGACAGCAGCGGAGCTTCCGATGACAACGATTGAGCCTGAACATGACGCAGCCCGCGAACTTGAGCAGGTGCTGCACCACGACATTCCGCTGACCCGCGAAATGGGCATGCGCGTGATTGACTGGCACAACCAGACACTGCGCCTGCACCTGCCACTGGCACCCAACGTCAATCACAAGAACACGCTGTTCGGCGGCAGCCTGTATTGCGGCGCAGTGCTGGCGGGCTGGGGCTGGCTGCACCTGCGGCTACGCGAGGCCGGGATCAGCGATGGGCATATTGTGATTCAGGACGGGCAGATCAGTTATCCACTGCCGGTACGCACCGACGCCATCGCCCGCTGTGATGCGCCAGAGCTGGCGCTGTGGGACAAGTTCATCACCACCTACCAACGCCGAGGCCGCGCCCGCATGACCCTGCACACCAGCATTACCGCGCAGGACAGCGAAGAACAGGCTGTTCGTTTTGTCGGGCAGTTTGTATTGCACCGGTGAAGCTGCGCGCAGTGGATGCACTGGACGCAGACCTGTGGGAGCGAACTTGTTCGCGAAGGCGTCGTTTCAAGCACTGGATTTGCTGTGGATTCACCGGCCCTTTCGCGAGCAAGCGAAGCGTCGCCCGGTTCGCTCCTACGCTCGCCGGGCAGAGGCCTTGAAGCCGGCCTCAGGACTGCGCAAGCACCAGCAGTTTGTCGCGCCATTCGGCGTTGGCAGGCAACGCCAGGAAGAACGGATTGAGCAGCGATTCACGCGCCGGGTAGCTGAATGGCTGGCCGTCCAGTTGCAACACTTCGCCTCCTGCACCTTCAAGCACGCCCTGCGCCGCAGCGGTGTCCCATTGCGAGGTCGGAGCCAGGCGTGGGTAGCAGTCGGCGGCGCCCTCGGCCAGCAGGCAGAACTTCAATGAGCTGCCGATGTTGGTCAGTTGCAAATGGCCCAGCCCGTTCGACAGGCCGGCGAGCAAATGCTCCTGCTCCGGGCTGGAGTGGCGGCGGCTGGCGACCACGGTAAAGGTCTGCCCTTCGCCAGGCTGTGTGCGCACTGCGATCGGCTGGATGTGACCGACGCCATCGCTGCGCCAGGCACCCAGCCCGGCACCGCCGAAGTAGCAGCGGTTATTGGTGGGCATCGAGACCACGCCGAATACCACGCGGCCACGCTCGATCAGCGCGACATTGACGGTGAACTCTTCACTGCCGGAGATGAACTCCTTGGTACCATCCAGCGGATCGACCAGCCACCAGCGCTCCCATTTCGCTCGCTCGCTGAACGGGATGTCGGCGTCTTCTTCAGAGAGCACATGAATGCTCGGATCAAGCGCCTGCAAGCCCTCGACCAAAACCTGGTGGGCTGCCAGGTCGGCGGCGGTCACTGGCGAGTCGTCGGTCTTGGTGGTGACGGTGACATTGGCTCGCCAGAACGGCAGGATCACCTCGCCCGCCAGGCGGACCAGTTCAATCACCGGGGCGAGCAGCGGATGTGGCAGGTTGTGCAACGAATCGGTCATGGCTGAAATAATCCACGCTGGGTCAGCAGGTCACGTGTGAGGTATAGCGCGGCCAGCGCCCGGCCTTCGCTGAACTGGGCATTCTGGGCAAGGCTCGACAGCTCGCGCAGGTTGATCCGGTCAACCCGGATCGGCTCGGGCTCGTCGCCCTCCAGCCGCTCTTCGTATAGGTCGGTGGCCAGCACCACCTGAATTTTCTGGCTCATGTAGCCAGGGGACAGCGACAGCTCGGTCAACAGCTCCAGCTCACGCGCACCGAAACCGGCCTCCTCCTTGAGTTCACGGTTGGCAGCCGCCAGCACGTCTTCGCCCGGCTCGATCAGGCCCTTGGGCAGGGACAGCTCGTAGGCATCGGTGCCGCCGCAATATTCTTCGATCAGCACAGCGTGATCGGCATCGAGCATGGCCACGATCATCACCGCCCCGGGGCCCGTGCCTTTGCTGGCCAGACGCTCATAGGTCCGCTCGACGCCATTGGCAAAGCGCAATTGCAGCTCTTCAACGCGGAACAGACGACTACTGGCGACGATTGCGCGGGCAAGTACGGTAGGTTTCTGACGCATGACAGGCTCCTTTACATGAACGAGGTACTATACCGAGCTTTTCCCGATGTCTGTGTCGGATATGCTTACCCGCTCTCAACCCCTGACGAGGCCAGAATGCTTTCCATGCCCTGGAGCGAAATCGATACCGTCCTGCTGGATATGGACGGCACGTTGCTCGACCTGCATTACGACGAACACTTCTGGATGCAGCACCTGCCGCAGCACTACGCCGAACTGCACGGCGTCAGTTTCGCCATGGCCTGGCTGGAGTTAAAGCCGCTGTTCGAAAACAACGCGGGCACGCTCAATTGGTACTGCCTGGATTTCTGGAGCGCCGAGCTTAAACTGTCGGTTCGCGACCTGAAACGCGAAATTGCGCACATGATTGCACTGCGCCCGGACGCCGAGACCTTTCTCGCCGCCATCAAGCAAGCGGGCAAACGGGTGATCATGATCACCAACGCGCACCGCGATTCGTTGTCGCTGAAGATGGAGCGAATCGAGCTGGCGCCTTATTTCGAGCGCCTGATCAGCTCTCACGATTACGGCTTCCCCAAAGAGAGCCAGCATTTCTGGGACGCCTTGAAGGCCGACACCGCGTTTGACCCGGCACGCAGCCTGTTTATCGACGACACCTTGCCGATCCTGCGCAGCGCCCGCCACTTTGGTGTAGCCCATTTGCTGGCCGTCAGCCAGCCCAACAGCCAGAAAGGCCCCAAAGACACCGAAGAGTTCGCTGCGGTGGACGATTATCGGGAGCTGATCAAGGGCGTGCTCCATCCTTCAGCCTGAACGCGTAGAATCGGCTGTCTGGACGGCCCAGCGGAGTGAATATGGACATCAAGCAACTTAAGTTTCTGATCGCCCTCGATGAAACGAGGCACTTCGGCCAGGCGGCTGCGCGCTGCAACATCACCCAGCCGACGCTGTCGATGCGCCTGCGCAATCTGGAAGAAGAGCTTGGCTTGCCACTGGTCAATCGCGGCCAACGCTTCGAAGGCTTTACCGCACCAGGCGAACGCGTATTGGCCTGGGCACGCACGGTACTGGCTGCCTACGACGGTCTGCAGGCTGAAGCGGCCGCCTGCCGCGGTCATCTGGTCGGGACGTTGCGCCTGGGCGTGGTGCCGCTGTCGAGCTTCGATCCGCTGCCATTGCTGCACCGGCTGCACCAGCTGCACCCCAATCTGCGCTTCGAGCTGTCGTCACTCAGCTCCGAGCAAGTGCTGGAACAACTGGCAAGCAATCGTATCGATCTGGGCGTTTCGTACCTGGAACGGCTGGACACCGAACGCTTCGACTCGCTGACCCTGGACGACACGCGCATGGGGCTGCTGTATGACCGTCGGCACTTTACCTTTGGTGACGAACCGTTGAGCTGGGCCGATCTGGTCGAATTGCCGCTGGGCACTCTGACCAGCGGCATGCATTTTCGCCAATCGATCGATCACAACTTCCATAGCCGCGGCCTGCAACCCAATCCGCTGATACAAACCGATGCCGTTCATCAGTTGCTGCAAGCCGTCCATGGCGGTTTTTGCTGCGCGATCATGCCGCTGGATGGCGGTCTGGAAACGCTCACCGAACATTTGCGCCTGCATCCGATTGCCGACTCCCGGACTTTGGCCCGGCTGGGGTTGATCATGCGCCGCAGTGCGCCACGTTCGGCACTGGCTGAAGCCTGCTTTGCACTGGTAGCAGAAATACCGCGCTAGAGCGTTGATCGACGTCATCTATCGGGACATCAGCACTAGCGATTAGACGATTTCCAATAACGGGCCTAGTCTTGCAGATGTCATTCTGCCGGTATTTCAGCCCATGCCCGTTACACGCAAGGTCAGCTCGGCGTCCTTTGCTACGCCAGCCCCCGAAGCAAGCCAGTCTTACAGCTACTCGAATCTCGAGGGCACGGACTCTGCACGTAACGAACTTGCTGAAGAAGTGGCGCTGGCGATTGCCTACAACGGCATCAGCCAGGCGGTCATGCTGGTCAGCCCTACTGATCTGGAAGACTTTATCGTCGGCTTCAGCCTGGGCAGCGGCATCATTGCCTCGCATGACGAAATCTACGACTTCAAAATCAGTGGTTGCGGCTCGGCGATGCAGGCCGAGGTCGAGATCGCCAGCCGCGCCTTCTGGGAACTCAAGCAGCAGCGTCGGCAACTGGCTGGCACCAGCGGTTGCGGACTGTGTGGCGTTGAAGCCGTCGAGCAGGCACTGCCTGACCTGAAGGCGCTGCCCGGCGCGCCCCTGCCCCCGATCGAATGGCTGGAAGGCCTGCGTCAGCGCATCGGTGAGTTCCAGCCGCTCGGCCGCCATTGCGGCGCCGTACATGCGGCGGTGTTCATGGACGGTAACGGCCAGCTGTTGCTGGGACGTGAAGACATCGGCCGCCACAACGCGCTGGACAAGCTGATCGGCGCATTGATCCGTCAGGACATCCCCTTGGCAGGCGGCGTCGCCATCGTGACCAGCCGCTGCAGCCTGGAACTGATTCAGAAAGTATTGCGCGCCGGCATGCAGACCCTGGTCAGCCTGTCTTCGCCCACCGGCCTGGCCCTGCAATGGGCCCGCCGTCACAACCTCAATCTAATTCACCTGCCGCAGAAAAGTGCGCCGCGGGTCTATAGCCCTGCGATGGAGATTCAAGCGTGAGCACTCATCATCAAGCCGACAAGACACCAACCCCCCGCTACAAGCCGTACAAAGGTGCGGCAGGCGGCTGGGGCGCACTGATCAGCGTGACGCAACACTGGCTGGGCAGTGACAACGCGCTGAAGAACCTGCGCATGATGCTCAAGACCAACCAGAACGGCGGTTTCGACTGCCCGGGCTGTGCGTGGGGTGATTCGCCGGAAAGCGGCATGGTCAAGTTCTGCGAGAACGGCGCCAAGGCGGTGAACTGGGAAGCGACCAAGCGTCGTGTCGACCCGGCCTTCTTTGCCCGCTACAGCGTCAGCTCGTTGATGGAGCAGAGCGATTACTGGCTCGAGTATCAGGGCCGCCTGACCGAGCCGATGAGCTATGACGCGGAAACCGACCGTTACAAGCCGATCAGCTGGGACAACGCGTTTGCGCTGATCGCCAAGCACCTAAAGAACCTGCCCAGCCCGAACATGGCCGAGTTCTACACCTCCGGCCGCGCCAGCAACGAAGCGGCGTACCTGTATCAGCTGTTCGTGCGCGCTTATGGCACCAACAACTTCCCTGACTGCTCGAACATGTGCCACGAGGCCAGCGGCGTAGCGCTGTCGCAAAGCGTCGGTGTCGGCAAGGGCACCGTGACGTTCGAGGATTTCGAACACGCCGATGCCATCTTCGTCCTAGGTCAGAACCCCGGCACCAACCACCCGCGCATGCTCGAACCATTGCGTGAAGCGGTACAGCGCGGCGCCCAGGTGGTGTGCGTCAACCCGCTCAAAGAGCGTGGCCTGGAGCGTTTCCAGCATCCGCAACACCCGGTCGAAATGCTCACCAACGGCGACCGCCCGACCAACACCGCTTACTTCCGCCCTGCCCTGGGTGGCGACATGGCGCTGTTGCGCGGCATGGCCAAGTTCCTGCTGCAATGGGAGCGCGAGGCGCAGGCCAACAACGCACCTTCGGTGTTCGACCACGCGTTCCTCAACGAACACACCGAAGGCGTGCTCGAATACCTGGCCGCCATCGATGACACGTCCTGGGACGCCATCGTCGAGCAATCCGGTCTGCCGCTGAGCGACATCGAACAGTCGGCACGCATGTACGCCAAAGGCAAGAACGTAATCATGTGCTGGGCGATGGGGATTACCCAGCACCGTCACTCGGTGCCGACCATCCAGGAAATCGCCAACCTGATGCTGCTGCGCGGCAACATCGGCCGTCCGGGTGCCGGCCTGTGCCCGGTGCGCGGTCACAGTAACGTGCAGGGTGACCGCACCATGGGCATCAACGAGCGCCCACCGGTGTTCCTGCTCGATGCCCTGGAAAAACGCTTCCAGTTCAAAGTACCCCGCGAAAATGGTCACAACGTCGTCGAAGCCATTCACGCCATGGCCGAAGGTCGCGCCAAGGTGTTCATCGCGCTGGGCGGCAACTTCGCTCAGGCCACCCCGGACAGCCATCGCACTGCCGAAGCCCTCAGCAATTGCGACCTGACCGTACAGATCAGCACCAAGCTGAACCGCAGTCACCTGTTCCACGGCAAGGACGCGCTGATCCTGCCGTGCTTCGGCCGTACCGACATCGACATCCAGGCCAACGGCCCACAAGCCGTCACCGTGGAAGATTCGTTCAGCATGGTTCACGCTTCCAACGGCCAGTTGAAGCCGTCCTCGAAGCAAATGCGTTCCGAGCCTGCGATCATCGCCGGTATCGCCAACGCTACGCTGGGCAAGGCGCCTGTGGACTGGTTGTGGCTGGTCGAGGACTACAACCGTATTCGCGACCTGATCGCCGACACCATCCCCGGCTTCAAGGATTTCAACGAGCGCGTCAAGCACCCGGGCGGCTTCTACCTGGGTAACGCTGCTGGCGCACGTCGCTGGAACACTGCGTCGACCCGCGCCAACTTCAAGTCCAATGCGCTGCCGCTGACTCTGATCAATGAACACGTCAGTTCAACCGGGCAGATCCCGGACCTGATCATGCAATCCATGCGCTCACACGATCAGTACAACACCACCATCTATGGCCTGGACGACCGCTATCGCGGCGTCAAAGGTCAGCGTGACGTGCTGTTCGTCAACGAAGCCGACATCATCCGCCTGGGCTTCCAGCCGGGGCAGAAGGCGGACCTGATTTCGATCTGGAGCGATAACCGCGAGCGCCGCGTCAAAGGCTTCACGTTGCTGCCATTCGATATTCCGGCCGGTCAGGCTGCCGCCTACTACCCAGAGGTCAACCCGCTGGTGCCGCTGGAAAGCGTGGGCGATGGCAGCAGCACGCCGACCTCGAAGTTCGTTGCCATCCGCCTCGAGCGCTCTGCAGAGTCGGCACGCATCCTCTAACGTCCCTGAAAGACGCCCACAAAAAAAGCCCGTTTCTCTGGAAACGGGCCTTTCACAAGTAACCTCAGACTCTCATTTCCGACTTAAGTTCCTTAGCAAAAAACAATAACTTAGCAGTTTGTGTGGCAATCGTGTTACTCGTCGGAATTGCATTGCTACATTCTTCACTTGACACCAAGATCGCGCCGTCATCCCTATGAGATTCCATACATGAAGTATTCCTCGATACTGTTGTTGTCTCTTACCTTGATCAGCGGTGCAGCCTCTGCAGGCAACCTCGAATCAGGCGCAGGCGGAGCATTGGGTGGGGTACTAGGCTCGGTCGTCGGTCAACAGCTCGGCGGCAGCACCGGTTCAGCGATTGGCGCTGGCCTGGGTGGCGCAGCCGGCGGTGCGGTCGGTGCAGACCGTCGCAACCGTACAGAAGCAGCCATTGGCGGCGGTCTGGGCGCAGCAGGCGGTAACGTCGTAGGCCGCAGCGTTGGCGGCAGCACCGGCAGCCTGATCGGCTCGGCGGTAGGCGGCGGCGGTGGTGCCGTACTCGGCAACTACATGGGCAACGAAAGCCGCAGCGATGATCGTCGTTATCGCGGTGGCCGTGATGATCGCCGCTACTATCGCGATCATGACCGTCGTCCGAAGCACCACGGCCATCGTCGTCATCGCGACTGATACAGCCGTTATTTACTGATGAATCAAAACCGGCCGCTCTTGAGCGGCCGGTTTTGTTTTAGAGCATCGCCTGCACCCATGCCCTCACCTGCGCATACGGATAATCCTCCAGCAAGGCAAAACCGCTGGTGGCGCGAGCCTTGAGCCTGGTGAACAAGGGCACGCTGATACCGCACAAAAAGCGCGTCAGGCATTCGGCGCTGGGCGGCTGAGCAGTGAAGTCCTGGTGCTTGTGGATAAAATCACCGCACACCTGCTGAAAGTCCCGGTTATCCAGAGGTTCCAGCGCAGGTGGCTGTGGAAGATGGGCGATCTGGCCGTGGCAGACCGAGCAATGGCCGCATTGCTCGGGCGCATTGTAATCGCCGAAGTAGCGTGCCAACCGATGAGTCAGGCACTGATCACTGGAGAACACCTCAAGCATTGCATGAATGCGCGCAACTTCAGTGGCCTCGTGGTGGGCGAAATAATCGTGCAGCTCGACGCTCAGGGCCTGCGGGTCAAAGTCACTGCGCAACACGCTGTAGACCTCGGTCATCTGCTTACTTTCCAGCTCGATCCAGCCCTTTTCCTGAAAGTAATCCAGCGCCTTGACCACCCGCCCACGCTCGGCACCGTATTGCTGGTACATCGCGTCGAAGTTGACCGTGGCCCAGGTACGCGCCCGGCTGGACGTATCGATCAACGCCTGAACGAATTCGCGCCGCTCACCCTCGAAACGCGCCATCAGGTCGTGCGGCTGAAGCAGAAACTTGAAGCGGTACTCGGCGAAGTAAGCGTAACGCGGTGCGATGATTCCGCGCAGTTCCAGCTGCACCAGCAGGGTCTTCAACGGCAATTGACGGATATTGCTGAGATCAGCCAGCGGCCCGAGCAGAAACTCCCACTGCCCGTCATGGCGTGCATCGAGCAAATCCTCCAGCACACGGGCAATCCCCTCGCGCTCCGGCGTGTCGCCATACACAAAATTTTCCAGCACATTGAGGCTGTCGCGGTTGGCCAGCACCAGACAATCCGAGGCACCACCATCGCGCCCTGCCCGGCCGATTTCCTGGCTGTAGTTCTCGATGGATTTGGGCAGGTCGAAATGCACCACATTACGGATGTCGCTTTTGTCGATACCCATTCCGAACGCAATGGTCGCCACGATGCAGTTCAGGCTGCCGCCCATGAAACGCTTCTGAATCGACTCGCGCTGATCGTTGGGCAGCCCGGCATGGTAAGCACTGGCCGGCAGACCATTCTGTTCAAGGTGCACCGCGACATGCTCGGCGGTCTTTTGCAGCGTCACGTAAACGATTGTCGGTTGGCCGTGCCGCTCATTGAGCCACTCGACCAGCAGCCGCCTTTTGTCACGCCCGCTGACCGGCTTGACCCACAGGTGCAGGTTGGCGCGGTAGAAGCCGGTGGTGATGACATCCTCGGGGGCAATGGCGAATTTGTCCTGCATGTCGGTAATGACCTGCGGTGTCGCGGTCGCCGTCAGCAGCAGTGCCTGAGGGATGTTGAATTCGCGCTGGTAGTCCGGCAGCTTCAGATAATCAGGCCGAAAGTTATGCCCCCACTCCGAAATACAGTGCGCCTCGTCGACCACCAGCAAGGAAATCGGCACCTGGGCGATGAAGTTGCGGAAACGCTCGTTCTTGAGGCGCTCGACCGAGATCATCAGGATCTTCAGCTCTCCGGAACGCGCGCGAGCCATGACGTCGGCGACATCATCGCGGCTTTGTGCCGAATCAATGCTTGCTGCGGCAATGCCGTGGCGGTGCAAAAAGGCAAGCTGATCCTGGATCAGCGCCAGCAACGGCGAAACCACCAGCGTCAGATTGGGCAGCAGTAGCGCAGGCAATTGGTAACATAGCGACTTGCCTGAGCCCGTCGGGAAAATTGCCGCAGCCGAGCGTCCGGCCAGCACGGCGCTGATCGCTGCCTCCTGGCCTGGCCGGAACTGCGTGTAACCAAAAACCTGCTCAAGACGCTGGTGCATTCGCGGTTCATCCATCAGTCAAACAAAACGGTCCCAACCTTAGCGCGACAGGCCAAATGCATACACCACCAAAGCGTTACAGAAACACGGCGCGTGGCCGATAACGTTGAGATTTCATGCCTGCTGCGTCAGCAGGCGCGGCGCTCACCTTCATACCGCTTGATCTGGAGCAGGAATGGATTCCACACAGCAACCCGAAGACGACGGGATCATCCGCATTCAGCGCCTTGTGCCGGGCCAGGTCGATGTCGTTCTGGGCGCGCATCCAAGCCGTAAACTTAGCGCTCGACCGGGCAAGTCGCGGCCCTACTGGCTCTGGCTGGCAGGCCTTATCGTTGCGGGTTGCCTGGCCGGGCTGGTCGTGTCTCATGGGCGAAGCCCGAAGGTGGCACTGGCACCACCTGTCGAGCGACCTGCACCTGAACCAGAGACCACCGTGATCGACAGCGAACCGATAATGGTGGCAAGCCCCGCACCCGCGCCGTCGATCCATGCGCCTGACCTGTTACCTGTCGCCGCAACCCGGGAACAGCCAGCCGCCGTGCAGCCGCTGGATAACTGCATGAAAAGCGGCAATGTCATCGATGAGAGCGTATTGAACTGTCGCTTTGGCCAGGTTCCTCGACCCGCTCAGGCAGAACCGGCGAAAGGCATGGTGTCCGCAGACTACATGGCTGACTTCAAAGCCAACGCTGCTCGCAACCCTGCTCGCTCGGCCCGTCCCTACAGCGTTGCGACGGCCTCCATCCGTGAATGGGACGGCAGAAACCGCTATCGGGCGCAGTGGCGGGTTTACGGCAACACCATCGACGGCGACAGCGTCTGCGAAAACTTCGCCATTCGCTCATTCGAACGGCGCGAGTGTCGCAAGGCTGCGCAGGTCAACTTCAAGGAGGAATGCCGGGAGTGGACCAAACGTGCTGCCCGAAATCGCGACGAGGACAGTAAAAATGCCGAGCAGCGTTATTGTGAAGTGGCGGCGACTTTCTCGCCTTAGCAACACATTGAACCCCTCTGGAGCAACTGTTTCGCCGCTAAAACCGGTTTTTTGATGCGTACGTTCACGGCCATCCACATACAAAACCTTACACATGTATAGCCAAAGGCTTACACGCAATAGGGAAGGTTGGCTATTTTTCACCTGCTATCAGCGCCGTAAGATTGGATCCAACAACTGGCGAACAAGGAGTTCGCCAGGATCAGGGACGATCGACCATCGCCGGGAAGGCAGCCGACAGGGAGTTGGAATGGTCTTGGTACAAACCCGCTTCGGCGGGTTTTTTATTGCCTGCGATTTTTGCTGTCGGCGAACCTGTAGATGCAAAATCTTTCCTGACGCCAGAATTCCTGCCCCTCACCCCGCTGTTTGAGCATGAACACGTGAGGTATAGCGAAAGGCTTACACGCGGCGGGGGAACTTGGCTATTCCCGAACCTGAACGCGGCGCATAAGATTGGATCCATCAAGTGGTGAACAGGGAGTTCACTAGGATCAAGGATGATCGACCATCGCCTGGGAGGCGTCCGACAGGAAGTCGGGATGGTCTTGGAAAAACCCGCTTCGGCGGGTTTTTTATTTGCTGCAAGAAAATCCGGGGACGTTTATCAGCAAGCACCTTCCTCCTTGCGCTCGGCAAGAATCGGTGTGCGTTTCACTCACTCCCCTGTTGCCACCTGAACCACTCGTGGTGCCATCATCCCTCATCCGAGAAATATCCGCTCACAAGACGGCATCGTGATTTTATCGTCTTGAAGACGCAAACAGCGGGCAAATAAGTTCATCTTTTTAAGCTTAATTGCGTTCGAAATCGGATCCAGATAACGCTCCAAAGCCCTTATAAATCAAGGCTTACGGCTATATTGCTGCTGTAATATTAACCAGTAGTGGCTCATGGCAATCATTGCTTACTGTAACAAAACCGAGAAAATATCCACCGTCTGTAGGAACTTTCCTACTGAAAATAGTGCCATAGACCACACTGCTGGCTAGACGACATCTATATGCCAGCACCAAATCCTTCCTCATAGTGGCGGTGCGTTTTGCTTTACGCACATGGCAAAACCACTTCATGAGCAGGTGTGCAGTCGAGAAATTCGCAACTCTTCCCCGTCCCCGGTCTGATCCGGGAAGCGGTCGTGAAGGGTTCAAGGACGATGTACCGATGACTCAGACGTTCGATATAGAAGCATTGATCAAGCTGCGCAAGCAGACGCGCGCTATTTCCGACGCGCTCAAGGTGCAGGCGTCCGACTACCTGTCGACCCTCGCGTTGCTGATACGCCCGCAGACATTCTTCGGTGAATACCTGCAGGGCGCGCAACGCAGCAGCGGTCGAGAAACTCAGCACCATTTCAAAGAGCTCAAGGAGCTCTATGACCGCATTGCATCGGCAGAGCCGTTCAAGCTGGTCAATGAACTGGAAGTGCCGCTCAACCTGATCAGTACGACGCCCGAGCTGTTCCCGCTCGAATACGACATGGTGCTGTCACAAAGCGGGCAGACCATTCGCATCACCAGCCCGGTGCGTTGGGTGGTGGGCTTCAACTCCTTCGATCTGGCGCAGTTTCGCAAGGTCATCAAAGACCCGAACCGCAGCAGCGCCGAGCTGTATCGCTACGTTGTGCATTATCTGGTCCTGTTCTATTGCCTGAGCAAGTCACCGGGCATGAGCCGCCTTTTCGAAGGGTTGCGCTTCCCGGTCAGTTTCGAGCGCTTGAAAGACTTCGGCGATCTGCCGTTCTGCGTGATCAGCTCACCGGTGCGCTCCGAGCTGCCGGATGAGTCGGTCATTCGCAACAGCACGCAGATCGCAGGCAATACCAGCTTCGAAGAATTGGTCGGATACGAAAACATTCTGGAAATGAACGATGAAATCCGTCAGCGCCTTTTGCTGACGATTGAAGGACTCTAATCGCGCCTGGCCTGTCCAGGCCCGGTACGCAAACGACTTGCAGCGAGTTGCTCGCACAGGAGATGACGATGGCGAAGAAGGAAAGTACCCAGCACAAACTTGACCGCGTTCGCGCGCCTCGGGTCCATATCACTTACGACGTTGATATCGGCGACGCTCAGGAAAAGAAAGAGCTGCCATTCGTTGTAGGCGTTCTCGGCGATTTCTCCGGCAACCCCCTGGAGCCGCTGCCCAAGCTCAAGGATCGCAAGTTCATCTTCATCGATCGCGACAACTTCAACGGCGTCCTGAAAGGCATCAAGCCGCGCCTGGCGTATCGCGTCGACAACACCCTGGCAAAAGACGGCACCCAACTCGGTGTGGAGCTGAACTTCAATGCGCTGGAAGACTTCGAGCCGCAGAACGTCGTGCGTCAGGTCGAACCGCTGCGCAAGCTGCTGGAAGTGCGCAACAAGCTGGCTGACCTGCGTAACAAGATGGGTGGCAACGACAAGCTCGAAGAGCTGTTGATGGACGTGTTGCAGAACACTGAAAAGCTGAAAACCCTGGGCAAGGAATTCGGCCGTGAAGCCGCCGTTCCAGCCACCGACAGTAAAGAGTAAGGAGGAGCCTGACGATGACCGATAAGCAACCCGTGACTCAGCAGGACAGCGCTCTGGTTGAAGTTGAAAACTTCGCCCCGCAATCTTCCCTGCTCGACAGCATCATTTCCGAAAGCCGCGTTGCACGCTCCGAAACCGAGCGCACCCGTACCCGCGATCTGATCGGTGAGCTGGTAGCTCAGGTACTTGAAGGCGAGATGACGCCGAGCAAAGACCTGATCGCCGTGCTCGACGCGCGCATCGCCGAGATCGATTCGATGCTCTCCGAGCAGATGAACGAAATCATGCACGCCCGTGAATTCCAGCAACTGGAAGCGTCCTGGCGCGGCCTGAAATATCAGGTTGACCAGACCGAGACCAGCACCACGCTGAAGATTCACCTGCTCAATGCGTCGAAAAAAGACCTCGTGCGTGACCTCAAGGCCTCGTCCGAATTCGACCAGAGCGCACTGTTCAAGAAGATCTACGAAGAAGAGTACGGCACCTTCGGTGGTGCGCCGTTCGGCATGTTGCTGGGGGACTACGAGTTCAACCGCAGCCCGGAAGACATGTACCTGCTCGAGGAGATCTCCCACGTTGCAGCCGCCGCCCACGCGCCGTTCATTTCCGCGGCATCGGCTGAGCTGTTCGGTTGGGACTCGTTCACCGACATGGCCGGCCCTCGCGATCTGGCGAAAATCTTCGATACCGTCGAATACGCCAAATGGAAGTCGTTCCGCGCCTCTGAAGACTCCCGCTATGTCGGCCTGACCCTGCCGCACGTGCTGGGTCGCCTGCCATATGGCCCGGATACCACGCCAGTCGAAGAATTCAACTTTGTCGAAAGCGTCGACGGCCGTGACCACAACAAATACCTGTGGATGAACGCTGCCTACGCACTGGGCACTCGCGTGACCGATGCATTCTCCCGCTACGGCTGGTGTGTGGCGATCCGTGGTGTGGAAGGCGGCGGTCTGGTCGAAGGCCTGCCGACCCACACCTTCAAGACTGATGACGGCGAAATCGCGCTGAAATGCCCGACTGAAATTGCCATCACCGACCGTCGCGAAAAAGAGCTGTCGGACCTGGGGTTCATTCCTCTGGTGCACTGCAAAGGTACCGACTACGCCGCATTCTTCGGCACTCAGTCGACCCAGAAGCAGAAGCAGTACAACACCGACATTGCCAACGCCAACGCGCGTCTGTCGGCGCAACTGCAATACATCTTCGCGACCTCGCGTATCGCTCACTACATGAAAGCGATCATGCGCGACAAGATCGGCAGTTTCGCATCGCGCAAGGATGTCGAGTTGTTCCTCAACAAGTGGCTGTCCAGCTACGTGTTGCTGGATGACACCGCCAGTCAGGAAGCCAAGGCCAAGTTCCCGTTGCGCGAAGCGCGTGCCGAAGTGTTTGAAGTGCCTGGCAAGCCTGGCGTCTACAAGGCCGTGACTTACCTGCGTCCGCATTACCAACTGGATGAACTGACCGCATCGTTGCGTCTGGTCGCCGAATTGCCGCAATCGACTCGCGGCTGATCCATCACTTAGCCAGGGAGGCAACATGAGTAGTCAACACAAGCTGTTGCCTTCATTGCTGGATCGGTTGCTCGACGATCGTCCGCATCAGTCCGTGGAATCGTCATCGCAACGGTTGAGTTCGCTGGCCGATTACAAGGCCAGCATCGTTCGTGACCTGGAGATTCTGGTGAACACTCGCCAGTCTCTGGTCGCTAACGAGCTGGAGGGTTTCGCCAATCTGAGCGGCACCATCCTCGATTACGGTATGCCCGACTTCACCAGTAGAAGCGTGCTCGACCCACAGGACCGTCTTTTGATTCAGCGCCAGCTGGAAAAGGCAATTTCTGTCGGTGACCGACGTTTCCGCAGCGTGAAAGTCCAGTTGCTTGCACAACAGACCGGCCAGCGCATGCTGACTTTTCGTGTGGACGCAGTACTGCGTCTGCAGGACATTTCGCGTCAGGTTTCCTTTGACGCCGTGCTGCAGGTCAACACTCAGGAATACAAAGTGCAGAACCTCAACTGATGCTCGACGATCTGCTGCCCTATTACGAGAAGGAACTCTCGCACCTGCGCTTTCTGGGCCAGGAATTTGCCGCTCAATATCCGAAGATCGCTTCGCGATTACTGATTGAGGGCGACAACTGCGAAGACCCGCACACCGAGCGCCTTATCGAGGCGTTCTCGTTCCTGTCGGCGCGCGTACACAAGAAACTCGACGATGAGTTTCCTGAAATCGTCGAGTCGTTTCTGGAGGTGCTGTACCCGCACTACCTGCGCCCTACCCCTTCGATGTCCATCGTCGAGTTCAACATGGGCAAGCAGGAAAAGGTCACCGAATCCTATCGCGTAGCCCGGCACACCGAGCTGCATGCCACACCGATAGACGGAATAGTGTGCAAGTTTCGTACATGCTACCCGGTCGAACTGTGGCCAGTGGCAGTGCAAAGTGCTTCGTTCATTGAAATGGAGCGTTCGGCGTTCAACGGCCACAGTGCAGACCTGATTGCGCGCTTGCGCATCGGCCTGGGTGCGACCTCCCACGTCCTGTTCGGCAAGATGGAACTGGACCGACTGCGCTTTTTCCTTGATGGCGAAAGCACGCTGATGCATCAACTGTATGAGCTGCTGTTCAACAACCTGGCCAAAGCGACCCTGTCGTTCGAAGACAAAGGGCGCATTCGTGAAGTGGTACTGCCCGCCGACGCCCTGAAGTCTGTCGGTTATGGTCTGGATGAAGGGCTGGTGGATTACTCGGAGCGTTCGTTTCTGGGTTATCGACTGCTGCACGAATACTTCACCTTCCCTGACAAGTTCATGTTCTTCGACCTGTCAGGCTTTGCCCGTATTCTGGCTGGCAAAGAAATCGCCAAAGTGGAAATCAATTTCTACTTTTCCGACTACGACCTGACGGATCGTCTGGCACGCCTGACCCAGAACATCGGCCGTAACAATTTCAAGCTCAACTGCACGCCCATCATCAACCTGTTCCGCCAGCAGGCCGAGCCGATCAAGCTGACCCACGTCCAGCATGAATACGCGGTAACACCGGATGTGCGCCTGCAAAGCTCTGCCGAAGTGGTCTCTATCGATCGCGTGCGGCGGGTGAAGAAGATCAATGGCAACGATCAGGTCGGCACCTGCCATCCGTTCTTTGAACCACGCGGCGATCAAGGCCCCGGTCAGAGTTTCTGGATAGCCCGGAGACGTCCGACGCAGAGTCGACAAAGCGATGGCTCGAACATGTTCATCCGCGTCGTGGATCGGGATCTGGAATTGATTGATTCCAACAACGACACACTCAGTATCCGCCTGACGTGCAGCAACCGCGATTTACCACTGATGCTGCCTTTTGGCGGCGAGCGCGGGGACTTCAACATTCCCTCCAACTCGGTGATCAAGGACATCCGCTGCCTGCGCAAACCGACGGCGACGGTGCGCGTGCCGCTGGGCAACGGCGTGATCTGGCGGCTCATCTCGCACCTGTCGCTGAACCACATGTCGCTGGTTTCGAAGGGTCGCGAAGTGCTGTTGGAACTACTGTCGCTTTACAACTACCGCAACGTGTCGGCGATTCGCAAACAGATCAACGGGATCGTTTCGGTGAGCAGCGAGCCGGTCGTGGCACGCATCGGCCATCCGCGGCCGAACTTTGTGCGCGGCGTCGGTATTACGCTGAAGTTCGATGAAAGCCAGTACACCGGCAGCGGCGTGTTCCTGTTCGGCATGGTCCTTGACCACTTCTTTGGTCAGTACTGCTCGATGAACAGCTTTACCCAATTAACCCTTCGCACCGTGCAGCGCGAAAAGAGAGTGGTCCAATGGCCCCCGCGAACAGGCGATCAACCCCTGGTCTGATTGACCAGGCAAGGGCTGAGCCGCACCGATTCGAATTTTTTCAGTTGGTGCGTTTGCTTCGCCTGCATTACAGCAGGAATGGGCGCATGGACCTGGAAACCAGGCCGCATGAGGACCCTCTGCGCTTTCGTTCGCAGCTGTCGCTGAACTTTCCGGCCAGTGAAGTCAGCGACCTGCAGTTCGAACGCGAAGGCAAGCTCTCGGCGGCCGGTTTGCCGCTGTCCGAGGTGCAGGTCACGTTCATGGGCTTGGTCGGCCCATCAGGCGTGCTGCCGCGCCCGTACACCGAGCTGCTCATCGATAGGCATATTCAGTACCGAGACGACGCTGCGCATGCGTTTCTGGATATTTTTTCGCATCGCATGACCACGCTGTTTTACGAGGCCTGGCAGAAGTACAAGTTTTATATCGAGTACGAGCGTAACGGCACGTCGAACTTTGATCGTTATTTGCTCAACCTGGTGGGTTTCGGCCCCGAAGCGTTGAAGCAAAAGTTCGACAAGGGCGAGTCGCCATTGCGCCGCGAACTGTTTAGCTACTTCTCGGGGATGTTCGCCCAGAAGCCGCGCAACGCCCTGAACCTTGAAGTCATGCTGAGTTTTTATTTCTCGCTGCCGTTCAAGATCCAGCAGTTCGCCGGGCGCTGGCTGAAGCTCGACAGCAGCCAGTGCACGCAGTTGGGCCGCAAGAACGCCGTGCTAGGGCAGAGCGCCGTGGCTGGCAATCGCGTCTGGGATTACCAGTCGTGCGTACGTATCGAAATGGGGCCTCTGGAACTGGCTGACTACCAGCGCTTTCAGCCGGGCACCGAGGATTACCAGAAGCTTGTTGAGCTGGTGCGTTTTTACATCGGCGCCGAACTGGACTTCCAGATTGCGCCGAAGCTCAAGCGCGAAGCTGTACCCGTGGCCCGCCTGGGTCGCCAAGGCAATGTATCGCTGGGCTGGCTTGGCTGGCTCAAACGCCCCGGTGTCGACGTGGAGCTCTCCCGTTGCGCTGTTTTCCATATTCCTTTTGATGGGGTCTCCCTGTGAACCTGAAGTCCCTGTTCGCCAAGCTGAACGAAACGAGCCGCACTGCCACTGAAAGCGCTGCTGCACTGTGCCTGTCGGAGAACCACTACGACGTTGAAGTCGAGCACTTGCTGCTGCAATTGCTCGACAACAACGATAACGACCTGCCGGTGATCCTGCGCCACTACGACGTAGTGCCTGATCGCCTGCAAGCACAGCTGGTCACCGCGCTGGGGACGTTCAAGAAAGGCAACACACGGACGCCTGCGCTCTCGCCGCACATCACGCGCATGATTGAGCAGGCCTGGGTACTGGCGTCGATCGAATTCGGTCAGTCGCAGATCCGCACCGGCCACCTGATTCAGGCCTTGCTGGATGACGATGCCCTGCGCCGCGTGGTCATCGGTTCGGCACCGGAACTGGAGAAAATCAACGCTGACGACCTGCGCCTGAACATGAGCGCGCTGGTCGAAGGCAGCCCGGAGACCAAACTGAGCAAGCCTCTGGCCAACGCCGACGCAAGCACGGGCGCAACCACCAAGGGCAACGGCAAGACCCCTGCCCTGGACCAGTACACAGTCAACCTGACCCAGAGCGCCCGCGATGGTCGTATCGATCCGGTACTGGGACGCGAGTTCGAAGTGCGGCAGATGGTCGACATCCTGACCCGCCGCCGTCAGAACAACCCGATCCTGACCGGTGAAGCGGGTGTGGGTAAAACAGCCGTGGTTGAAGGTCTGGCGCTGCGCATCGTGCAGGGCGACGTGCCTTCGGTGCTCAAGGGCGTCGCCATTCACACCCTGGATCTGGGCCTGTTGCAGGCCGGTGCAGGGGTCAAAGGCGAGTTCGAAAACCGCCTCAAGTCGGTCATTGAAGAAACCAAGCGCAGCCTGCACCCGATCATTCTGTTCATCGACGAAGCCCACACTCTGATCGGCTCGGGTGGCCAGGCCGGGCAGAACGACGCAGCGAACCTGCTCAAGCCTGCCTTGGCGCGTGGCGAGCTGCGCACCATCGCCGCCACCACATGGGCAGAATACAAAAAGTATTTCGAAAAAGACGCCGCATTGGCTCGTCGTTTCCAGGTCGTGAAAGTCGAAGAGCCTGACGAAGACAAGGCCATCCACATGCTTCGTGGGCTGCTGGCGAAGATGCAGGAGCACCACAAGGTCACGGTGATGGACGAAGCGCTGGTGCAGGCCGTACGCCTGTCCAACCGCTACATCACCGGCCGCCAACTGCCGGACAAAGCCGTCAGCGTGCTCGACACCGCTTGCGCACGCGTTGCTCTGGGCCAATCGGCACAGCCGGGAGCGCTGGAAGACTGCAAGCGTCACATCGACAACCTGAACGCGGAAATCGCCGTACTGGAGCAGGAAACCGCCAAGGGCAGCGACCACGCTCGCCGTCTGACGGCCCTGCACGAGGAGCTGAAAGCCGAACAGGAGACCCGCGAGTCGCTGGAGCAACAGTGGAAGCGCGAGCTGGAACTGGTCGAAAAGCTTGGCGCACTCAGCGTTCCGGAAAGCGGCGAGCCTGATGCCGGGCAGATTGCCGCCGTACGCGCCGAACTGGCCAGCGTGCAAGGCGAGCAACCGCTAGTCCACGCACTGGTCGATGGCGGCACGATTGGCGAAGTGATTTCCGGCTGGACCGGCATTCCGCTGGGCAAGATGCTGCGCGACGAAATCGACACCGTGCAAAGCCTGCCCGCGCTGCTGGGCGAACGCGTGCTAGGTCAGGACCACGCACTCGAAGAGATCGGTAAGCGCATCAAGATTTCCCGTGCCCGCATGGAAGACCCGAACAAGCCGATCGGTGTGTTCCTGCTGCTGGGCCCGAGCGGTGTCGGCAAGACCGAAACGGCACTGGCCCTGGCTGACACGCTGTATGGCGGCGAACGTAACGTCATCACCATCAACATGTCCGAATACCAGGAAGCACACACGGTCTCCAGCCTCAAAGGCTCTCCGCCGGGCTACGTCGGTTATGGCGAAGGTGGCGTGCTGACCGAAGCCGTGCGCCGCAAGCCTTACAGCGTGGTACTGCTCGACGAGGTGGAGAAAGCCCACCCGGACGTGCTCGAGCTGTTTTTCCAGGTCTTCGACAAAGGCGTGCTGGACGATGGCGAAGGTCGCGAGATCAACTTCCGCAATACCGTGATCATTCTCACCTCCAACACCGGTACCGATCGCATCATGCAGTGGTGCCTGAACACCGAGCAGAAGCCGACCCCCGATGACATCGTGGAAGGCCTGCGCGACGAGCTGAACCAGGTGTTCAAACCGGCGTTCCTCGGTCGCTTGACCATCGTGCCGTACTACCCGGTTCAAGACGCGATTCTGGAACGCATCGTCGGCCTGAAACTGGAGCGCATCCGCAAGCGTTTCGAGCGCAATCACCAGGCGGTGCTGCGTTACGACGAAGCGCTGATCAAGGCTATCGCGTCGCGCTGCACGGAAGTCGACAGTGGCGCACGCAATATCGACAACGTCCTGTCCAAGACCCTCATGCCGGAGCTCGCTCAGCGGGTGCTGGAGCGGATGGCGCAGGACAAGCCGATTCAGAGCCTGACCATCGACCTGGGCAGCGATGGCGACTTCGCTTACACACTGACCTGATCGATCACCCCATAGGTAAGACGTGATGAATAAAAGACTTCAAGGCAATTGTTCCTCGAAGCCAGCCTTGGCAAGGTGCCTGGCTGTTCTGGCAATGATGTTGGCTCTGTCCGCCTGTGGCGTGACGGACCGTGTCGCCAAGCGCATGGATGACACCTGGGCTGGCGACATGATGTTTGGTGACAACGAAAAGGTCATCCTGACGACTGACGGCGGTAATCAGCTCAACCCCGATGAGTACGGCAAACCGCTCTCGGTGGTGGTGCGCGTTTATCAACTGGCCTCTCTGGAGCGCTTCGAGTCGATCAACGCCGACACCCTCTGGGATGATCCGCAAAAGGCTCTGGGCAACACACTGGTCGAAAGCAGAGAGCTGATTCTGTTGCCTGGCATAGGCGAGACCGATCAATGGCCGCTGAACCCGAATGCCTCGTATGTGGGCATCGCGGCGTTCTTCCGCACCGACGTCGACAGCCGCTGGAAGGTCGCGTTCGACGCCAACACGCTGCGCAAGGACGGTATCTGGTTCTCGTCCGACGGTGTGCGCGTGCTGGTGGACAACAACTACATCCTCGCCGTTCGTGGCGTGGATGTGCTGAACAGGCTCAAGACTGAAGAGCAGTTCACTAAATCCAATTCGATGCCCGAACAACCCGCCGGCAAAGGTATTACCGAGCGTGTGCAGGACGCCGCTGTCCAGCAGGTTCAGGACTCGGCCGGCAGTGCTGCGAAAAAGGCAGCGGACTCACAATTCAATTCTCTGTTGGAAGGCGCCAAATGAGTAAACAAAGCCGCGTGATGTGGTCGGAAGGCATGTTCCTTTTGCCACAACATTTCCAATATCAGGATGAGTTTCACCAGCATCAGCTTGCTGAGTCGACACTGCGTTCCACGCCTTTCCATTGGGGCGTGCAAACGCTGGAAGTCGACGTCGAGGCATTGGCCACAGGCTCGTTGCAACTGAAGCGCCTGAAGCTGGTGTTCCCTGACGGCAGCCTTTACGACGCGCCGCAGCACGACCCGCTGCCCGCCGCCCGCGACCTGAAAAATCTGATCAAGGGTGGAGAAATCAAGGTCTATGCGGCGCTCAAGCTGCCCGAGCCCTTTGGCCTGAACTACGTTGAAGATGGCCAGGAACAGAAGAGCGCCCGGCGCTTTCGCAAACAGTTCGACACCCTGCCTGACCTCAACGAAGGCGATCTGGAAAACGAGATCACCAGCCTGCGTCTGAACGTCGTGATGCTGGTCGATGGCGACACTCTGGATGGCTACAGTTATTGCCCGATTGCCCGACTGGCACGCAATAGCATCGGCGGTTTCAACCTTGACGCGCATTTTGTGCACCCTACGTTGCACGTGGGCACCCACGAGACGCTGGTTGGCCTTGGCAGACGCCTGATCAGCGTGCTGCAAGCCAAGAGCAAGGCACTTTCAGGCCGCCGCCGCGAGCGTGCCGACCAGATCGCCGAGTTCGGTTCCAGCGACGTTACGTTGTTCTGGCTGCTGAATACGGTCAACCGCGCCTACCCGCAACTGGCCCACCTGCTGGCGCACCCACGCCTGCATCCAGAGCGGCTGTATCTGTTTCTCGCGGAACTGGCGGGCGGTTTGCTGACGTTCTCGCTGGACACCCAGCTCACTGACATCCCCGATTACGATCATCAGGACCCGGCGGCCTCGCTGGTGAAGCTCGACGAACTGGTTCGTCTGCTGCTTGAGAACGTGATTCCGAACCAGTGCATCGTCATCAATCTGACCCAGGTCCGGCCTTCGTACTGGCAGGGCCAATTGCTCGACCCACGCCTTACCGAAGCGGATTTCTATATTTCAGTGCATGCCGACATGCCCGGCTCCAGCCTGCTGGAACTGGTGCCGCGTGCGTTCAAGGTCGGCTCGCCGGAAGACATCGAGGTGGTCGTCAACAGCGCCATGCCGGGCGTCACCCTGAACCACTCGACACGCCTGCCAAACGCCATTCCGGTGCGCCTGGACAACCATTACTTCTCCATCGAGCCGCATGGCCGGGTTTACGAACGCATGATGGAAGCCCAGGCCATTTCCTTCTACGCGCCCAGCGCGTTTACCAATCTCAAGCTTGAACTGTTGGCGGTGCTTAAATGACTGAAGCCGTGATGCAAGGTGCCGCTGCGGCCGCAACCGAAAAACCTACGCTCAAAGACCTGGTACGTGACTTCATCACCATGGCGCTGATTGTCCGTCGCGGCCGCCAAGCGATCTCGGTCACCGCGTTCGAAGCCAGCGTCGATACTTTCTTCGCCAACCTGGAGCGTCAGGCGCGCAGCGCCAATTACAGCGTCGAACAGGTAAAAGACGCGCAGTACGCACTGTGCGCATTCCTTGATGAGAGCGTGCTGCGTTCGGGCGACAACGATATGCGTCGCCACTTCGAAATGGAGCCGTTGCAGTTCCGTTATTTCGGGGTTCACCTGGCGGGCGAAGGCTTCTTCGAGAAAATCGAACTGCTGCGCGCCGATGTGAAAAAGAACCTGGATGTGCTTGAGGTGTACCACCTGTGCCTGGCGCTGGGTTTCGAGGGCAAATTCGGGCTGGGTCAGAAGGACCAGTTGCGCTACCTGGCCAACACGCTGGGCCAGGACATCGCACGCTACCGCAAGACGCCAAAGGCGCTGTCGCCTGACTGGGCACTGCCTGATCAGGTGTCGCAAATGCTTCGCCATGAAGTTCCGGTATGGCTTTACCTGGTGCTCATCGCCCTCGTGTGCCTGGGTGTCTATCTGACGCTTGACTGGTTGCTGGGCAAAGACGTGGCCGCATTGGCCGAACAAATCAGCCAACTGTTCAATGCTTGAGTCCCGATCAGGTAACCGAGTCAGGAAGACATGAAGACATGAAGACATTACTGCGCCTGTTAAAAAGTTTCTGGTTCCTGGTCCCGATACTGTGGCTGATCAGCCTGGCTGTCTGCTGGTTTTTCGCCCCCAGGATCAGTTGGCTGCAAGGCTATACGCTCGAAGCGATGGCGATCATCAGCGCCTTCTATTTGCTGTTGATCGTACTGCGCCAATACCGACGGATTCGTACCGAACACAACCTCGAAAATCTGGTTCAGATCGAAGTTGACCGCTCGCTGAAATCCACCGGTGAGTTCCGTGATCAGCAAGTGCTGCGCGACCGCCTCAAGCATGCCATTGCCATGCTGCGCACCGATCGCTCGGCAGGCGGTGGCGGCTCCTCGGCGCTCTACGATCTGCCCTGGTATCTGGTCATCGGCATGTCGGCGGCAGGCAAGACCTCCTTGCTGACCCGCTCCGGCCTGTCGGCCAGCATTGCCAGTAGCGCCAATGACACGGAAAGCGGCACCCAGCATTGCGACTGGTACTTCAGCCCTGAAGCAGTGATGATCGACACCGCGGGTCGCTACCTGCGTGACGATCAGTCTGCCAGCGAATTCGCTGCGTTCCTGCGTATGCTCAAAAAGCAGCGCAGCAAGGCCGCCGTCAATGGTCTGGTGCTGGTGGTCAGCCTGCCAGAGTTATTGGCTGCCTCTGCCGCCGAGCGCAACGAGATGGGTGCGCGCCTGGTCACGCGCATCGAGGAATATACCGATTGCCTGGACGCCAACCCGCCTATTTATCTGATGCTGACCAAGACCGACCAACTGCCCGGCTTCAACCAGGCTTTCGACGGTATGGACCTGCATGAGCGCCAGCAGCCGCTGGGCATGACGTTCGGTCTGACAGAGATCACCACAGAAAGCCTGCGTTCGGTGCTCGATCGCAAACTGGCGAACCTGCAAGCGCATGTCAGTCGCCACGTCGATGCACAGATGATCGCGCTGGGTGCCGACGCCAACAGCGCCCTGCTCAACTTCCCCAACTACTTTGCCGAGCTGTCGGCGATACTCGAACAGTTCCTGCAGCATTTCGCGCGCAGTAACGTCAACGGTACCCAGTTGTTGCTGCGCGGCCTGTATTTCACCAGTGCCCTGCAAACCGACAAGCAGCTGACACCGGTGTATGAAGACGAGCTTTCAGAGTCGTTCGTCTTGCGGCCAGCGACCGCACCCGATGCGCTGGAAGAGGACGAACAACGGAAAATCAGTGATCGCAGTTACTTCATCACCGATACCTTCCGCCGCGTCATATTCCCCGACCGTGACCTGACCCTGTACCAGTCACGTCATGGCCGCGACAAATCACTGGGGCCGATTGTCATCGCTCTGGCGCTGTTCGCCGGGCTGGCCTTCATCGGCTGGCAGGCCCTGTCGTTCCAGAAAAACCGCGAGTGGCTGGCCGCGATCAGCCAACAGTTGACCGAACTGGAACAGTCCCCGGACCGTGCCCAGCGCCTCGCCTCCGGCCAAGGCCTGGAATTGCTGCGCAACCAGCTGGCTGCCATCGAGAAATACCGCACCAAGGGCGTGCCTCTTCAGCTCAGTGGCGGCCTGTACCGTGGCGACGATATCTACTTCGCCACCCAGACTGCCTACCTGCAGCAACTGCGTACCCAGGCGCTGGAACCGATCACGCTGAAACTGCAATTGCAGATGCGTGAATTCAACGAGTTCGCCAAAACCATGGACCCGCAATATGGCTTCGGGGCTGCACCCGCGGGTTCGGAAACCAAAACGGGCAAGGTACGCGCTCAAGGTCAGAAACTGCTGGACCGCGGCGCGCGCAACGTCGCTGCGGGCCGTCCGACCAGCCTGAGCAGCATCCCGCGCAGCACCGGCGAGGTTGCCAATCGCCTGACCGGCGCAGCAAGAGGCACCGCCAGCCAGACGCGCAGCGAAGCGATTGCCGCGCTACGCAACCCGGCCACTGCCAACGATGCTGCCGAGCTTTCAGCCACAACAGGCGGCTTGTCGTTGTCGGAAGAGATGCTCGGGCGACTCGATGAACGGCAGGTGGCGTCCATCATCGAGTCATACAACGCCCTCAAGCTCTATCTGATTCTGACTCAGCCGACCACGCATCCGGAAACCGAGTTCGTCAACGCAGCGTTGCCGGTGGCCTGGGCGGGCATTTCCAGCGAGACCAATCCGATCAGCGACGACGTCATCGAGGACAACTCGCCGGTCTACGTACAGCTGCTCAAGAATGGTGACGCGCCGGCCATGCCACGCAATGAGCAACTGATCGACGAGACCCGCAAGAGCCTGAAGTTTTTCATGATCTCCAGCTCGCTGGTGGACCGTGAATACCTGCGCCTGCAACTGGAATCCAGCCGTCAGTTCCCGGCAATCGGCCTGAATGATCTGGTACCTATGCCGGGTCGCCAGTTGCTCTACGGTTCGGAGGCTGTACCTGCGATTTTCACCCGCCAGGGCTGGGAAGAGTTCGTGAAACCCGAGTTGATCAAGCTGGTGTCCGGCAACCTGCGTAACGAGTCGGACTGGGTTCTGGATGGCGAAGGCGGCGACAGCGTGGTGCAGAAAGCCAACTTCGTTCGTGAATTCATGGCCCGCTACAAGCGCGACTACACGCAGGTCTGGTACACCATGATCGACAGCGTCGGTGTGCGCCGCTTCAGCGACATGGCCAACGCCACGCAGCAGTTGTCATTGCTCAGCGACGTACGCAATTCGCCGGTCAAACTGCTGCTGTCTGCCGTCAACGACAACACGCAATGGGACGTGCCTGCACCTCGCGAAGCGCAACAGACCGGCGTCAAACGCGACGATGGCTTCTGGGGCAAGGTCAGCGGTATCTTCGACAACAAGGAAGCTGCAGCCAGCGTACTGATCTCGCCATTGCCTGCGGTAGATGACGGCAGTCTGGCCAAACGCTTCGAACCTGTATCAAGGGTTTTCGCAGCGCAGAATGCCGAGGGCGCTGACAGCACCATCATGGATCGCTACCTGGCAGCGCTGCGTAAACTCAAAGTGCGGATGAACAACATCCAGCGCTCGCAGGATGTCGGCAAGAGCAGCAAGCAGTTGATCAGCGAAACCCTTGAAGGGCAGCCGAGCGAAGTCACCAACGTGCGTAACTACGTTGAAACCACGGTCGATACCAGTCAGGGCGGGCTCTCCACCTCGCTGCAAAGCCTGTTCAGCCTGCCGATCCAGTTCGCCTGGGAAACGCTGCGCGATCCGGCCGGCGAACAGATCGCCAAAGCCTGGGCCAAACAGGTCGCCAAACCTTGGGAACAGGTCATGGCGCATCGTTACCCGATTGCTGCGGACAGCCGCAACGAGGCATCGGTGAAAGACCTGCAACGCTTCGTCGACCCGGAATCCGGCCTGCTACCGAACTTCAAGCGCAACGAAATCGGCAACCTGTCCGATGGCGAAGGCCTGGGTATGGGCAGCGGGTCCAAGGCTGCGCCGCTGGTCAATCCGAAAATGGTCAGCAACATTGACAAGGCCAGTTCGCTGGGCGAGGTCATCGCCAGCCTCTCGGATCGCGACAATGGTTTCGAGATCATGCTGGAGCCGTCGGCCTACTTCACTGACATTATCTTCACGCTGGATGGCCAGGAGCAGCATTACCGCAACGGCAAAACCAGCTGGAGCCGCTTCTCATGGCCGGGCACCACGACAGCACCGGGCGCACGCCTGGATGTGGTCACGCTGACCGGCGAGCGCATCACCGTGTTCGACTACACCGGGCGCTGGGGACTGCTGCGCATGAACGACAGCGCACGGGTCGCCGACCTGGACGGTATTCAGCAGCGTTTCAGCTGGAACACGGCCAAGGGGCCGGTCAGTCTGGTAGTGCGCAACTATGGTGGCGTGAAGCTGACCGACCTGGCCAACGTCAAGGCGCTGAGCGCGCTTAACGCAACAGATGGGCGGACCAAGTGAGGATGCACATGCTCGATCTGGAGGGCGGTCGATGATTGGCTGCTTCGGAAAAGTGCCCGCGAGCGCAGATTTCGTCAGCCTGCATGGCGCCAGCGACGATGTCTGCGAGTTCGATGCCTGGCTGCAAGGCGCACTCGCCGACATGCAGCAGCGCGACGACTGGCGCACGTTGTTCGACCAGTTGCCCGTGTGTTTTTTCAGCTATCGGGCACGCAGCGGCAACTGGCTGGTAGGCGGTTTGATCAGCTCGCGGGACTCGAGTGCACGGCGTTATCCGTTCTTCATCTTTCAAACGGTGAAGTCCAGCGACGCCGGTGTGTTTGTGAACCCGTTTACCCTGAGCGAGCTGTTCGCCGGGCAGATCAAACCGCTGCTGCACATGGCCGCACAGGGCGAAGGCACCTCAGTGCTGTTCGAGCGCATCAGGGCCCTGCGCCCGCTGCAAGGACAGGACTTCGAACTGTTCCGGCGTGTGCATGAGAAGTTTCTGGTGAACTTCACTCTGCGTGACATTGCGACTTCGCTGGAAAGCTCATACCCCGAGTTCATTAGCAATGCCGTGCTCACCCGGCTGCAAGCGCTGGGTCGCCCGTCGTACAGGGCACCGATAGGTATTTCGCTGCCACTGCCTGCCGAGCGAGGCTTGAAGAACCCGACAGCAGATCTGTGGGTCAATTGGCTGACACGCATTGACCCGAACAAGGCAGTGCCGCAAATCAGCATTCTGGCGGACGACTTCATGCGCCCCCGACTGTTCTGCTTCCCGTCGCGCAGCACCTCAGGCGTGTACCGCGTGGTGACGGGCGTGGGCGAGCATTCGGAGAACTATGACGTGCTGGCACCCTTTGATGCGTTCGACGAACACCACCGAGGCCATGTGTTTCCAGACATTGACCGCCCTCTTTATGACGTTATCGACCGCTTTGTCGATGTGCTGGATTTGAAGTCCGTATGAACAAGATCAAATACTACTTTTTGCGCTACCAGCCCTATGTTCTCGGGGTCTGTTTTTTTCTGTCGATCTTCATCATCTGGAGCATCGGTCGTGCCCTGGGCTTCAGTTCGATGAACAGCCTGCTGACGGGGATAGGCCTGTTCCTGCTGCTGTCGGCGGCGTATGTGCTGTTGCTGTACCGGGGCGTATCACAGCATCAGAACCTGGAGGGTCTGCTGCGTGATGACGCCGATCAGGCCGTGCTCAACGCCAGCCCGGCGGATCGCGAAGAGGTCAGCCTGCTGCGTGAGCGCTTGCTGCAAAGCATCGAACGGTTGCAGAGCAACAAGCCGAACGGCAGCAACGCCAAGGACGCGCTTTACGCCCTGCCCTGGTATCTGGTGGTGGGTCAGCCCGCAGCGGGCAAAAGCACCATGCTGTATCAGTCGGGCCTCAACTTCCCCTACGCCGAGCGCGAAGGCGCACGCGTCGCCGGGCTAGGCGGCACGCGCAATTGCGACTGGTTCTTCAGCTCGGAAGCCGTGCTGCTGGATACCGCTGGCCGCTACATGAATGATCAGCAGGAAGCCGGCAAATGGCGCGCCTTTCTGCAATTACTGCGTCAGCACCGCCAGCGCAGACCGCTAAACGGCCTGATTGTCACGGTCAGCATTCATGACATCCTGCAATCCTCGGTGGAGGATCAGGAGCGCATCGCCAAACGTCTGCGCGAGCGAATCCAGGAAACCCACGCGCTGCTGGAAGTGCGTCTGCCGGTGTATCTGGTGTTCACCAAGTGTGACCTGGTACCGGGCTTTGTCCCCTTCTACCGCCAGCTGGATGATGTGGCGCGTGGCGAAGTGATGGGCAAGACCTTCCCGCACAAGGGCTTCGAGCAAGCTGACTGGGGCCAGCGCTTCGGTGTGGCGATGGACGAGCTGATCAATTACTGGAAAGAGATCGCCAACCAACAGCTGGTGCTTCAGGACATCCAGATCACGCGTCAGGACACCGCGGTGTATCGCTTCCCGCTGGAACTGGAAGCCTTGAAACCGCGCCTGCTGATGTTCGTCGATGCCCTGCTGCGCGCCAACCCGTATCAAAGTGCCGAGATGCTGCGCGGTTTCTACTTCACCAGCGCACTGGACGCCGACCAGCCCGAAATGGGCGGACACACCCGTCAGGTGACCGAGCGCTTCCAGCTGGAAAGCGAGCAGGACCTGGTCGACGGCAATGCGCAGCCGCATCCGCTGTTCATCAACAGCCTGTTCCGCAAGGTGATCATTCCCGATCAGCATCTGGTGGCGCTGTACACCACCAACCATCGCGAGCGTCGCCGCAAGGCTGCGTGGATTGGCGGTGCCAGTCTTGTTGCCCTGTTGATCTGCAGCCTGTGGGGCTGGTCGTACTGGAACAACAAGGACAACATCCAGTCCATTTCCACCGAACTCGCCCAGGCTGCAGCCGATGACAGCAAAGCCACCGGTCAGTACACCGAGTGGCAAACGCTGGATCGCATGCGCTTTTGGACTTCGCTTTACTACGATCGTCATCACGACGAAGGCGTACCGCTGCGCTTGCGCCTGGGTCTTTACCGGGGCTATGACGTCGAGCCGTTGCTGCGCACGCGCTACTTCAACCGTCTGGAAACGGTGATGCTCAAGCCGACCGCAGACAACCTGACGCGCTCGCTTTACCTGCTGACCACCATCAAGGTCTACCAGCGCAATGCCAAGGACCTGATGCCGGTCACCGGCGTCGACAGCGTCGAACCCAAGGCACTGCCGCCGGATAACCGTGCGCAGTCCATCGCGGCCTTCGGCAAGGCGACGCTGGATACTTACGTCATGTTGTCGCGAGCGCAGCGCGAGAAGGCTGACCCGGCCTTCCTGAAAGCGAAGATGCCTGATTACTGGTACCCGGCCATCGCGCGCCAGACCGGCAAGACCATCACTGCGAACGCCGAGGCAGGCTCCAATCAGGATTACGAGTACGCCAGCCGCCAGATCAACTTCTACAGCGATCAGATTCACGAACTGGACGTGCCGAGAATTCTCGACAACGCATTCCTGACATCCAGTTCGCGTAATTACATCAACAGCCTGTTGACGCAGTCGTTGAAGGCTATCGAAACCATCACGCTGGAATCGGACACCCTGTTTGCCTTTGGTCGTGCCGACTTCCAGAGCCTGAAAACCGAAGGTCAAAACCAGTTGAGTGCGATCGCCGGCAAGCTGTTGAGCACACCGAACATCGGCAAGATCGTGATTGCAGGTCACGCCGACCAGCTGGGCGACCCGCAAAGCAACATGCAGGTGTCCAGGCAGCGTGCGCAGACCATCAAGACTTACTTGGTCGGCAAGGGCGTGCCCGCCGAGCTGGTGGACGCGGTCGGCGAAGGCAGCGAGAAACCCTTGGTCAAATGCGATATGCAGCAGCCGAGGGCTCAGTTGATTCAGTGCCTTGAGCCGAATCGACGCGTAGAGATCGAAGTGCGCGCGCTCAATTGATCGCGCAGTGCAAGCAAACCGAAGCCCGGGTTGTCCACATGAGACCAGGGCCGTGGCAAGAGAACCTTTCTTGATCGTTTCAAGAAGGTTAATCAAAAGGGTCGTGTTCTGTCTTTAGACACCACAACCTTAAATGAAGAAAGGAGACGCAGAAAATGGCATTTGACGCATACATCCAAATCGACGGCATCCCGGGCGAGGTTCTGGACGACAAGCACAAAGACTGGATCGAAGTGCTCGGCTACGAGTTCGGCGCTACCCAGGCCACCTCCGCCACCGCCAGCTCGTCGGGCGGTGCTTCGTCCGAGCGCGTTGCACTGAGCGACTTCAGCATCCGCAAATCTGTGGACAAGGCTTCTGCCAAGCTGTTCGAAGCGTGCTGCAAAGGCACTCACATCGCCAAGATCCAGCTGAACGTCAACCGTGCTGGCGGCGACAAGCTGACCTACCTGACCATCAACCTGGAAGAAGTCGTTGTGTCTTCCGTGAAGGCTGTAGCAGGCGGCAACCAGAAAGGCGAAGACAACGCCGTCAGCGATCTGCCGATTGAAGAAATCAGCTTCAACTTTGCTCGCATCAAGACTACCTACACCCAACAGAGCCGTTCCGATGGCCAGGGTGGAGGTAACGTCACTGGCGGCTGGGACCGCACTGCGAACAAAGTATTCGCATAAGTCTGTGACACCTCGGGTCGCGCAAGCGGCCCGTCTTCAGCACCGTGTCTGCCCAGGCACGGTGTTCTTTTATCCTCTGATCAGAGTTGACTATGTCTGAATTTCTCAACGACCTTTCGCTTGCCGATCTGACGGCGCCCATCAACGGGGGCAGCGGCGAAGACCTGAGCTTTTCCACCCTGTTCGATCAGGTCAAGGAAGCTCGTCGAGCAGACCCCGATTACCTCACCCAAGGTGACTGGCAAACCGATCTGAAGTCCTCGGACTGGGATCAGACCATCACGTTGGCCGCACAGGGCCTTGCTGAACAAAGCAAGGACCTGATGCTCGTCGCCTGGCTCAGTGAAGCCCTGGCGCACAAATACCACTTTGTCGGCATTACCTTCGGCCTGACCGTGGCCGAGCGGATCCTGCAAAATTTCTGGGACGATCTGTACCCGTCGCTGGAAGACGGCGTAGAAGAACGCGCCGCCCGCCTGGCCTGGCTGAAAACCACGCTGACCGAAGTCGTTGGCGGGCTGCCGATCACCCAGGGGCAGAACTTTGGCCTGTTGCGCTACGACGAATCGCGCCACGTGGAAAACCTCGCCCTGCAAAACCCCAAGGCCATGCAGGCTGCTGTTGACGAAGGCAAGATCAACGCCGAAATCTTCCAGCGCTCCGTGGTGCTGACCGACTCGGACCACCTGCGCCTCAAGGCCAGCGAAATCGCTGCCAGCCTGTACGCCTGCCAGCAGCTCCAGGCCACTGCCGACACCCTGTTCGGCCGCGACGCGCCCAGCCTCGTCACCCTGAGCGACATCCTGCAACGCGCCGGGCAACTGACCGAAAAGCTGCTCAAGGACCGAGGAATAGAACTGAGCCCTGCCCCGGCAGCCGCCGCTCAGACCGCACCCGAAATCGCCATCGACCAACCCGCAGGTGCCGCGATGACCCAGACCACCCAGGACAGCGCATCCGCACCACTGCGCACCACCCCGGCCACTCGCGACGAAGCCTTCACCATGCTCGCCGGCATTGCACAGTTCTTCAAAAACACCGAGCCGCAAAGCCCCGTCCCGTACCTCATCGAACGCGCCATCAAGTGGGGCAACATGCCGCTGGAAGGCTGGCTGAACGACGTCATCAAAGACAGCAACGTCGTGGACAGCATTCGCGATGTGCTGGGTACGAAAGAGCCTAAGCAGTAAGGGCGATCTGGTGGATCGGTCTGTATGAAGGTGCGTACAGACCGCCGGGAAATGCACCACAGGATGAGTCCGTCTGTATGACTGACGTGCTCTCGATTTACCCGTATTTTGCGTCTTACCCGGTGCAGCAAAAGGGAAAGACCATTCACATGACTCACACACATCAGGGATTAGAGAATGAGCACGTCAGACCCGGTAAAAGCATCAGGCCACTACAGCGACAAATGGAAAGAACGCTTCGCCTTTTTTGCAGCGCATGGCGGCCCGAACGCACCAGGGTTCAGACCCGCGCTCAAGCAACTGCCCTTTCTGAAAAAAGTGAAAATCAACTTCAATTTCTTCGCGTTCTTTTTTGGGCCGGTTTACCTGTTCATCCTGGGGCTGTGGAAGAAGAACCTGTGCTTTATCGCAATGATCGTGGTGGTCTCTATCGCGCTGGACATGGTGATGGACATGTTTGAGTTCCGCTATGCCAAGGAGGCGAGTTCTGCGCTGGGGTTTGCGTTTAATTCGCTGTATGGCCAGTTGACCAATAACGCGTATTACCTGAAGGAAGTGAGAGGCGAGCAGGGCTGGAATCCGTTTGAGGGGTTGCGTTGGTGAGGCGCGAAGCGCGTCAGCTGAAGGGTAACGCCGAGTGTGCTGGTTTCTCATCTGCAGGCTTCCGTGGTGGCTTTATGGATGTTCCAGCGCAAGCCGTCGCGAAAATAGAGTCCCGTATCTATGAGCTCGCAAAAAATGCATAGGAAAATGACATGTATAAAAATCCAGCGATCATAATCGAGATTCTAGCGCTAGTTTCATTAGCCTTTTTTACTGCTTATGCACCTGTCAAAACGCTGTTTTTATTAGCCACAGGTAAGAATCCTCTCGATAACGTCGCTCGCGTCTCTTACGTAGCGTCTGCCTGCTTATCGTTTGGCGGAGGTGTCTACGCATTACTGTTTGCCATGGTTCTAAATTCCGATGACTCCAAGTATGTGGGCGCATTCCCTTGGATAGCGAGCTACCTGTTTCTCCAGGCCTTGGTAATGGCGATTTTGATCCGTTTAACAAGAGCCACTTCTAAAATGGACAAATACATATGACCGCTCAGCTTTTGCTAGTCCACTCTTGACTTAGCTGTATCGCACTCACTCAACACGGCATGAAGCCATCACTTACAGGGAAGCCAGTATGCGACCAATCATCGTGATCAACGACCCCACCTCTGACGCAGGTCAGGTCCTCGAGGGATCGCCAAGCACGTTCATTAACGGTTTGGCCGTGGCAAGGGTCGGGGACCGAGTGTCTTGCCCACATGGTATCGGGACCATCGTTAGCGGAGACGAAACCCTGCTGGTGGACGGGCGCCCTGTGGCCCGGGATGGCGATTTCATTTCCTGCGGTGCGCGGCTGATGGCAACGCAGCAGGACACCGTGGACCTCTAAGGAACAGAGATGAACACAACACTCAGCATCAACGCGCCGGGAGCTTGACCATGACCACACCTTCAATCACCACTCCGGTCGCTACCAGCAAAAATATGTCGTGCAATATCAACCTCCCGTGGTTTGTACAGGGCACCGAGTATTGCCCGACAGAGGCTACGTTTGAGCCGCTGGTCAATGGAGAGCGCGCATTCGGCGCGGTGTACGACGCGATCATGGCTGCCAAACAGAGTGTTGAGATCATCTGCTGGGGGTTTCAGCCCTCAATGTATTTCAAACGTGGCGATAGCTGCTCGTTATGTATTGGTGAGCTTCTGGCACTGAAAGCCCAGGAGGGGGTTCAGGTCAAAGTCCTCTGCTGGTATGACTCGACCCATATGGCCCAAGCTATGGAGAACCCCACACCCGGCGATAACGTCAGCAACTGGGCATCCGGCCTTGATGATTTTTTCCACGCTACCTCTATTTCAAAAGAGTTAGGCTTTGATCGCGTGAACAAAAAGCTTGAAGAATTGCGCGCTAAAGGCGAACAGAATCGCAACAAAGACCAAATCGAGATCGACAAGTTGTGGTACCGCCACGTTCGCCTCGCCTACACAGGCGCTGAAACCGGTCCTATCGAATTAGGTCAACGCTTTTTTCGCGTGATGGGATGGGCCGATGAAGAATCTATCAAAGACACGACTTTACAGTTCGTCACACGCGACTTCTCTGTCACTGACCGGGTGGAAATTGCATGGCGATTAGCGATGGAAGCACTTGATCAAGATCGCAGTAAAACAAATAAAGTAATGAGCACCACGGCTATGTTTCTCGCACCGACTCACCACCAAAAAATGGTGCTGGTAGATTACGAGAAGCCCGAGCTCGCGGTTGGCTTCGTGATGGGGCACAACACACTGGATGCTTACTGGGACAAGGACGACCATGCCTATGAGCGAATGGCCGCGCAGAAAGGCCGAAACGGGGCGACACCTCGACAGGATATTTCGAGCCGTGTCACCGGTCCCATTCTTGAATATCTGAATCAGAATTTTTGTGAGGCTTGGGAGAAGGAAACCCATATCAATTTACTTCCCGCTCGCAAGCACATTGTTGATCAGCTAAAGGCTCGCCAAGCCTATGGCACGCCACTCATGGCGCAGATCCTGAGAACTCGCAGCCAAAGCAACGTGAGGGATATTGAAAAGCTTTACCTGAAGGCGGTAAACAATACGACCCAGTTTATCTACATTGAGAATCAATATTTCCGCTGGCCGCCGCTCGCGGAGAAGATCAAAAGCGTTGTCCAGAACCTTCTGGATGGTGGTCGTGATCTGGAAGTAGACGGTCCCGTATACCTATTCGTTGTTACGAACTCGTCTAAGGAAACTCTGAAAAAGACTTCCTAATTTGGCAAAATCTCCGGACACCAGTCGCCGAGCTTTTCGATGATGAAACAGATGACCTTCGCCGACGCCGAGTATGCCGGCAAGCGCAAGCAGACCCGTAAGGAATTGTTCCTGATCGAGATGGATCAGGTGGTGCCCTGGAAAGGTTTGATTGCCCTGATTGAGCCCTATTATCCAAAAGGAGAAGGTGGCCGGCCCGCCTACCCACTGATGGCGATGCTGCGTGTTCATCTGATGCAGAACTGGTTCGGCTACAGCGATCCGGCGATGGAAGAAGCGCTGTATGAGACGACCATCCTGCGTCAGTTTTCAGGCCTGAGCCTGGAGCGAATTCCAGACGAAACCACCATTCTCAACTTCCGTCGTCTGCTGGAAAAGCACGAGTTGGCGACCGGGATTCTCGGCGTAATTAATGGTTATCTGGGCGACCGTGGCTTGTCGTTGCGTCAAGGCACCATCGTCGATGCCACGCTGATTCACGCGCCCAGTTCGACCAAGAACAAGGATGGCAAACGCGATCCTGAGATGCATCAAACCAAGAAAGGTAACCAGTACTATTTCGGCGCCAAGGCTCACATCGGCGCCGACGACGAGTCAGGCCTGGTGCACAGCGTGGTAGTAACAGCGGCCAATGTGGCAGACGTCACGCAGGTTGCCAAACTGCTGCACGGCGAGGAAAACGTAGTCTGCGCCGACGCAGGTTACACCGGGGTCGAGAAGCGCGAAGAACACGCTGGGCGCAAGGTCATTTGGCAGATTGCCGCCCGCCGCAGCACTTACAAAAAGCATGGAAAACGCAGTATTTTGTACAAGGCGATCCGCAAAATCGAGAAGGCCAAGGCCCAGGTTCGCGCCAAGGTCGAGCATCCGTTTCGGGTCATCAAACGCCAGTTTGGCTATGAAAAAGTGCGCTTTCGGGGCTTGGCCAAGAACACCGCGCAGATGGTGACGTTGTTCGCCCTGTCAAACCTGTGGATGGCCCGTCGACATTTGTTGGCGAGCGCAGGAGAGGTGCGCGTGTAATGCAGGAAATGGTTACCGCAAAAGGCTTTGCAGCGGCCGAAAGAGCTAAAAAGCGAAGATAATTGAGCAAATTTCGACATGCATCGTTTTTTGAAAAGTGCTGAGGACTCGGTAGCCGGAAAACATCCGGCTACTTCAGACCTTCCTTAATATTTCCTCTAATATTCTTGCTGAAGAGCTCAATTTTTCCATGTTAATTTTTAGCACCTCATGATTTAAACTGTCACAGCCAGGAAAAAATTTATTCGACCCCCTGTCCCTGCTAGCAATACGTTCCTGCATTTGTATGTCAAACCACCGCTAGGGCCGAGGCCCTCGGGTTTCGGACCATCGTCAGCGCGCTAGACACCCGCGAAGCTTACTTGTAAGGTAGTATGTTATTAACACATTGTAGCTAATTTGCACCAGAGCACAAGCCATACAGCTTAGAAAGTAACTCATGCAAAATATTATTCTCTTCAAATAAAACCTTTCCATTATCGTACAAAATTATGTCACTTATCGACCCTGCACCACCATATAACAATACAATTCTATGTAACGCATAATCTATATCATCAAAAATTAAGCCTGCGCATTCATCAATGCTTATCAGCCCACTCCTCTCTATTATATTGCCTTAATAGAGACGACAGTTTTTCAGCAAGAAAAATTATTTCTTTTAATTTCTTCATTTCAAAGGACCTAAACTCATCACTTCTATACCTTTAATTGCCCATGGTTCAACAACAACTATTTGCTCCGCACCACCTACATAGAACCTCCCTAGAGATCCACCCCCCTATATACTTTAGATCGCGCTGGGATTTTTATGTTAAAAACTGTATCGATAGGAGACTTTTCACCAGTCGGCCACGCAGGCAATATAGCTCGATCAATACGGGATTTTACAACCCCATCAGGAGTACATCTGCTAAAAAACTGCCCAAGCTTTTGCTCAGCAGTACCCACTCTGTTAAGTACGGTGTCGCGCTCCAATTTAACTAATTTATATCTACCTCCCGCAAATGTTGCTCCAAGATCCGGGTGTAATGGACCCGGATCTAGCGTGGAGTAAGTACCTATTATTTCACCAAGCTCGTGACGCTCAGTTTTCTCGATCTTCGGATTTAATTGAGGTTTCTTTTCCTGAGCTTCAGGCTGAGGATCCTGGCCTTTATTCAGCGGCGCAGGCTCATTAACCCGCAACTCCGGCTGAGCCGACAACTCCTGCTGATTACGCGCCAACCAATTCGCGGACCGCTTGTTCGAAATCTCCGCCTGAAGCTTGGTCCTACGCGCAGCGATGATATCCATGCTGCCCATAAGGCCTGCCTTGACCCGTCCACGTGTCCAGTACGTCACGATGGCGGTGAAGAGCAGCAGTACGAGTTGCTCCTGACCTTTGGCCAGTTGCTGAGCCGCACGATCAATGCGCTCCTGCATTGCGTATGCGGAGCCACCTTAGGGTCAAGGCCGCCTAGTTCCAGCCCCTCCCAGCGTCCAGGCAGCGAGCCGCTCAGTTTTCAGTTGTGCGATGGACTGCAATAGCCTAGAGAAAGTGCTAGTTTTCTACAGCTAGTGGCACTTTTGCCTTTCCGGATGGTCTGAACGGCTAATTCGTCAGAGGCCTAGCGCGACGGCTGTAGTGCGTCTCCTACAAGATCTTAGGAGGTCTCACACTTCTCGAATCGGCGCCAAGCATAGAAAAATATTTCAAAACGAAATATTTTACAGACAGTCCGAAGGCATCAGCTTCGGCTAGCATTCCTCCGCGGTAGCAGTCTTAGGTACATTCAAGGATATCTGTATGACCATGGATAAAGCCAAACCACCACAGCCTAGCCGCTGGCCTCAGGAATCTGGGCATCCCACTTTTATCTTCCAGATCCTGAGCTTGCGCCTCGCGTGCCAGTTCAACGAACGACGTGATCTGGTAGCCACGGAGACGCACGGGTGAACAAATTTTTGTCCCCGCCCACCTCTGCAGCCTTACGGTGCGAACGTAGGCAATCCGGCCTTCTGGGCGGAGGTCATCAGACATTCCCCAGCGGATCGGCTAGCAGTTTTTATATGTCCTTAGCTCCTTTCGCCGGCACCTATGAGACTAACGACTATAACGCCGCCTTGTACTTGGTATATCAATTATCGTCACCCGACGAGCAGATGAGCCCAGATACCTATAAAAGCAAAGCGCTTTTGTTATATAAACTAATTCAAAATTTGAAATATGCAACTGATGTATCAGTTGAAGCGCTACAAGCTTTACAGGAGGCTGCTGCAAACATTCTGGGGATCGGTTCATTAATGTTTTCCGGCGGAAATTTACCTGGAACGATAGCGAGTGCAGCCGGAGTTGCGATCTCTGCATCCAAGGCTCAAAAGGTTACTGATCTTTTGGATATGACGTCTTTGCAAAAAGCAAAACTACATCAGTGGGCAAATAGCAGGGGCAGTCCTGGTGCCCAGTCCGCCAGCAGGACGTTCAAAGGCAGCATCAATATTATCTCTAAAAATAACAAGTTATTCTTTGAGATACCTATCACAGCTGTAGGGCAGCATTACAAGATCTTGGGAGAGGTTCACAACTCAGTTGCTCACCTACCATTAACGAACACTAAAGCAGCGCTGAATCAGCTTGCTCATTTACATGAAGGTGGAGCCACAGGAGCTCTGAAACTATTGGGAGGAAAGACCGCAGGAGGTATTCTTGCTGTCGGACCGCAAGTACTTCTTGACCTCTCAGACTCCAGTACACCGAAAGAATTTTATAATAAGTCTGTTTACAGCCAGCCGACTAATATTGCTTCAGCCGCGGCTGGCATGGCCGGAGGCGCTTTTGTTACCGTTGCATTCACCGCTGCCTCCCTGGGCGCAGCACCGTTGACTTTAGTATTACTCGTTGGATGGGGCGCAGGCCTAGGCGTTCAGGCACTCATCGTTAATAAAGGATGGGACAAAGACCTCGGGGACATTTTAAAACTATGAGATTAGCATTGTGATTAATTCGGATAGCCTTAAAAAAAGCAGCTGGTTAGGATTCTTTACTACTGTTTTTTTTATAGCCCTTGGCCCATCTAAATTAACGTATTTTTGGCACGTATACTTTCTGGCCGTAACCTTGCTGTTTGCCTGGACAATATATCTGGTGTACCTGTGCGAAAAGTACACAACCTATATGACCTCGCTTATTAACACACTGATTGGTTCTTTTACATTCCTCGCTTGCAACGTAGCTTATATTTCTACCTCCAGTTTTTTTGGAGAAAACAGCTCTAAAGCTCTCATTACAAGTCTAACCCCCGCCATCATTACATTGCTGGCTTATCTTACGATTGCTAGCAAAAAACCTTCTTTCCACCCGTTCGAATATGACGGACGGAAAATCCAGACGCGTGTTGCTAGCACTTCACAACCCTCAACAAGTTATAAAACTGGCTTGATCGCGGGAGCAACCACGTTGGCGGCCGGTATTTTTCTGCAGGCGTTCGGCGTGCTGACTGGCAGTGTAGTTGCGGCGCTTGTCCTTACTGGATGCTGTGTAACCATACTGTTCTACATGCGGCATGTCATCAGAGGACTTCGTACTCTCCGAGCCAAGGAGCACAATATGCCAGCTGCATATACGTTTATGCAAATTGATGAAATTCGTGAAGCTCGCGGTCGCTGGTGGCTGGGGAGGCTTTTTAAGTGGTTAGCGTCCTTGCGCGGGTCGTCGGGTGCTTGATTTCCAACAGACATTACGAGCAGGCTACGCCTGACGACTTACCGGTTAAGGAGTAAATTAAGCAATGGATTTTTCCTCTTTGTTTACGGCGCAAAATAGACGTCTATTCAAGCTCACAATGGCTCTCTCGGGTGGGCAGGAGCTTCTGCTTGAGTCATTTGTAGGACAAGAGGGGCTTTCAAGCGATTTCGGCTTTCAGCTAGACCTGATTTCTGATGATCCAGGCGTCAAGCTGAAGTCTGCCATCGGGCAGTCTGCGACAGTCGAGATCGAGCTCGCTACCGGAGGCAGTCGCTACATCAACGGCCATGTCTTTGGCTTCGGTGCCAATGGTAGCGACGGCGGCATGTCAAAATACTCGGCGTACATTGGCTCCTGGTTAGGTTTTCTTGAGCAGCGTTTCGATTCCCAAATCTATCAGGATCAAACGGTCGAGCAGGTGCTTACCAAGGTTTTCAGCCACTATGAAGGGCTTGCGAAATATGAGTTTCGTGTCAACCGGGTCCTCAAGCCGCACAGCTACATTACCCAATATAGAGAAAGTGACAGTCACTTCATCAGACGGTTGCTTGAGCATGAGGGATTGTTTTTCTATTTTGAGCACACCGCTGACAGCCATAAGCTCGTTATCATGGACGACTCGACCGTCCTGACGCCTCTGCCTGAGCAGCCACAGATACGCTTTCATACAGCGTCTGTGACTGAAACCGCTGACTCGATCACAAGCTGGACCTCTGCTCGCGAGTTTCAGCCCAGCAAGATCTCAGTGCAAACCTTTGACTATCGGCAGCCGAATAACCGTATTCCCGTCACCATGAACAGCCTCAATCAGCAAGGAGACGTGCCGTCTTTCGAGCTGTACGACTACATGGGTCAGTACACCCATGGCACGCCAGCGGATGGTGAGATGTTGGTGCGCAATCGTATCGAAGCCCTGGAGCTTAAAGGCAAGACTTTCGTTGGCCTTAGTAATTGTCGTGCCCTGAGACCTGGCCACACTTTCGAGCTAACCCAGCATTACGAACACGACGCAGGCTCTGCTGAAGACCGCCAATTTCTTGTAATGAGCATTGAGCATCGAGGTAGCAATAATTACACCTCGGATAGCCAAGCCGGTTACGCCAATAAATTTTACAGCGTACGCAAAAAAATCAAATTCCGCCCTCAGATGGATCTGCTCAAGCCAGGCATTTCCGGCCCCCAAACCGCCATCGTCGTCGGCCCCCCAGGCGAAGAGATCTACACCGACGAAATGGGCCGCGTAAAAGTACAGTTCCACTGGGACCGCTATGGCAAGTTTGACGACAAAAGCTCCTGCTGGGTCCGCGTTGCTCAATCCGGTGCAAGTGGCGGTTTTGGTAGCATCCAGATCCCGCGCGTCGGTGACGAGGTGGTGGTCGTTTTCCTTGATGGCAACCCCGACCGTCCGCTCGTCATGGGCAGTCTGTACAACAGCCAGAATACGCCGCCGTGGTCGTTGCCTGCCAACAAGACCCAAAGCGGTTTCCTGACGCGTTCGGCCAAGGGTGATGGCGGTACAGCCAACTTCTTCCGCTTCGAAGACAAGGCCGGTGCCGAACAGGTGATTGTGCATGCCGAGCGCAACATGGACACCGAGATCGAGCTGGATGAAAAGCACGAGGTGGGCAATAACCGCAAGGTGACTGTTGGCGGTGCGAATACGGAGATCATCCAGAAAGATACTGTGACGAACGTGCAGCAGGGATCGTTTACGCTAAAGGTCGACAACCAGTTCATTCAGGTGGATGCCAAGCAGTACATCCTTCTCAAAGTGGGCGACAGCAGCATCTCGATCACTCCGGATGGCATCCAGATAAAAGGCAAGGTGATCAATGTTCTTGGCGAGAGCACCTTCGTCAAAGGTGACCGAGTCGATATCAACAAGTGAGAACGCAGGGCATGGAACGAACAAGTCTTTACGACCGTATTTCCGCAAAACGTATTGCGGATGAGGAGGCAGCACGCAAGGCGGCGCTGGAAGCTCCGGTCGTTGAAGCTGTCCCCGAGCCTGAGCCAGAACCGATCACGCCATTGCAGGACGTGCCCAGCAGTTTCAATTTTGGTGGCTTTAATCTGGCCTTTCCTGAGGGCGCCCTGTTTCGTGATGTCCAGGTTACGCTTGAGTACAAAGGCGAGCCGCTCATGTTGTCTGTCAAACGCAGAGACGTAATGCAGGGTGAGGCACTGGAAGCACTTTTCGAAAGCTCGGTGCAGACCTTTCGTGAGCGCGACCCTCAACTCCGTATTATTCGTCGGCGGGACTGCACCCTGGTGGGCTGCACTGCGAAAGCGCTGGATTTCCACTTCAAAGAGGGCAGCGCAGAACAACACGCACGTCTGGTAGGTGCGCTTGTTCCCCTTGCCGGAAAGGATGTGCTGCAGTGGTTGGAAATTTCTTGCCTGATCGATCCGACCAAACCGGACCTCAGCCTCTGGCTGGCGGATTTCGATAGCATGCTGGGCGGTCTCGCCGCACAGTGATTGTTTCTTTTTTGATTTCAGGAATTCTTATCACATGGACTACGAGTTGCACGAAGGCAGTATCAAGCTGCCAGAGGGATTTCAGGACCGCACAGTGAACATGTTCGTGATGGGCTCGACGCTGCCTGCCCCGCTGAGCATTACGGTCTCCAGAGACACTCTGCTACCTTCCGAGCACCTGAAAACCTATGTTGATCGCCAGGTCAAAATGCTTTCGTCCAAGCTACGCGGTTACACGCTGCTGAACAGAAAAGCAGTTTCGCTATCGACCGTGGCCCCTCTCGAAGGTATTCAGATCGACGCGTATTACATGACCGAAGGGCGTCCTTACTATCAACGTCAGGCGGCTTTTCTGATCGAGCCTGAGCGCGCGATCGTATTCTCGACCACGTCCCAGACGGACTTCAGTGTCGAGCAGACCCAGGATTGGGAAAACTTGTTGGCCAGTTTCCAGCCTCGTGTGCCTCACACCACGCCAACCGACACCCGCGAACAGGAGTAACGCTTATGTTCGAGGCCGCGCGGTTTGGTGACGAAATATCGCATACCGGCGCCCTGGGAGGATTCCTGATCGGGGCTGTACTCGGTATTGCGCTCATTGCGACGGTGGCGATCGCAACCTTCACGTGCGGGTTCGGCGTGGCTCTTCTGGCAGGACTTGCAGCAGGCGTCGGAGGTAGCCTGCTCACCGCCGCAGGAGAGGCAATCGGGAGTATGTTTTCCTCCCCTTCCGGCACCATCATCACGGCCTCGCCCAATGTGTACATCAACAACCGTAAGGCGGCGCATGTCGAGAAAAGCATCGGTGCCTGCGAAAAGCATCCGGGGCCGATCAGGATCGCCGAAGGCTCGACCAACGTCTTCATCAACAGCGTGGCCGCGGCGCGCAAGGGCGACAAACTCACCTGCGGCGCGACCATCTCGGGCGGCTCCAACAACGTGTTCATCGGCGGCGGCAGGTATCGCTATCTGCCGGTAGACGACGAAATTCCAGGCTGGCTGCGCACCACCGTCGATGTGCTGATGGCGGTGGCAGGCGCGGCGGGCGGTATTGCCCAACTGCTTAAGGCAGGGGCACAGGCGGGCATGAAAGCAGTGTTGCCCTGCGCACTTAAATTCACAGCAGGTTTCGTGGCCGGCGAAGTTGCCAGCCGCTATGTGGTAGAACCGGTGGCGCGCAGTGCCATCGGTGGTCTGACTGGCAACCCGGTCGACACCACCACGGGCCGCAAGCTGATCCCCGATGAAATTGACTTCAGCCTGCCTGGCTTGATGCCCATCGAGTGGTCGCGCTTCTACGCCAGTAATCTGGATGTGGACAGCGTGCTTGGCAAAGGCTGGGTGCTGCCGTGGGAACAAAGCCTGCGCAAGCGCGGCAGTTTCGTCTACCTCACGGACAATCAGGGCCGTACCGTCCCGTTCGTGGACATAGCGCCGGGCCAGCGCATCTACAATCCCCACGAGCAGGTCTATCTGGTTTGCACCCAGGGCGGTCATTACCTGTTGCAGACGCTGGATAACATCTTCTTCTACTTCGGCGAAGTGCCCGGCGACAACAAGCCGGTCCCGCTGGATCGTATCGAAAACGCACTCGGCCAGTTCTTGCATTTCACCCGCACCGAACAAGGCACGCTGACCGACATCACTGCCACCGGTGGCATACGCGTTCACCTGCACTACGACGAGGTGACGACACGCCTGACCTCGGTCAAGCGCATCGTCGACAACGAGGCTGTTGAAACCCTGGTTCAATACCACTACGACAGCAACGGTCAGCTCGCTGAGGTGTTCAACCGCAACGGTGATTCAGTGCGCCGTTTCAGTTACACCGATGGCGTCATGACCCGCTACAGCAACGCACTGGGCCTGACCTGTGAGTACCGCTGGGAAATCATCGACGGCCAGCCGCGTGTCGTCGAACACCAGACCAGCGATGGTGAGCATTTCCACTTCCGCTACGACCGTGAGGCCCGCACCACCTGGGTCACCGACGTACTAGGGCGCGAGCTGGAAATTCATTACAACAAGGACCATCGCGTCACCTCGAGCCGCGACTACAGTGGCGATCACTACGTCATCGAGATCGACGACACCGGCAACATGACCGGGCTGATCCTGCCCGATGGCAACCAGTTGGCGTTCGAGTACGACGAGTTTGCTCGGCTGCTCAAGGAGACCGATCCGCTAGGCCGCAGTATTCGCTACCAGTACCACCACCTGACGACGCTGATCACTCAGGTCGATTACCCCGATGGCAGTACCTGGAAGGCAAACTACGATGCCAAAGGCAACCTCGTTGCCGAGATCGATGCGCTGGGCCACAAGACCGAATACCTCAACGGTGAGGACGGCCTGCCGCACACCATCGTCGACCCGACGCTCAAGTCCAAATACCTGTGGTGGAACAACCTGGCGCAAGTGCAGCGCTTTCAGGACTGCTCGGGCAAAAGCACGCATTACCGCTATGACGAGCGCCACCACCTCGTGGCCGTCACCGATGCCCTGAACAACACCACCACGCTGGAACGCAAGCCCGACGGCGAAGTGCTGCGCATCAACCACCCGGATGGCACCAGCGAGACCTTTACCTACAACGAACTGGGCCAGGTCCTGACCCACACCGATGGCAAAGGCCAGACCACCCAACTGCTGCGCAACGGCCGTGGCCTGCCTAAATGGCGACAGGATGCCAAAGGCCAGACCATCACCTACGAATACGACAAAGCCATTCGCCTCGTCGGCCTGACCAACGAAAACGATGCGACCTACCGCTTTGCCTACGACGACGCAGACCGTCTGATCGAAGAAAAACGCATCGATAACCTCACCCGCCGTTTCAGCTACAACCTCGGCGGGCACCTGACACAGGTTGAGGAAATCGGCTACGGCGAGAAAGGCGAACAGCCACGGCGCAGCACCCATCTGGAGCGCGACCCGATAGGCCGTTTGCTGGCCAAACTCAACGACGACGCGCGTCAGGACTACGCCTATGACGACGGCGACCGACTGCTGTCAATCGAGCGCAAACCGACGGACACCGGCAGAAAACTCGGCGTCACCGCCGAGAAACTGGAATTTGCCTACGACCTGCTGGGGCGACTGACCACAGAGACCACGCCGCAAGGCGCGCTGGCCTACGACTACGATCCACTGAGCAACCTAACCACGCTGACCCTTCCTACCGGCCAGCACCTGAACCACCTGTACTACGGCAGCGGTCATCTGCATCAGCTTAACCTCGATGGCCAGTTGATCAGCGACATGGAACGCGACGACCTGCACCGCGAGGTCTACCGCACCCAGGGCAAACTCACCAGTTGCTTCGGCTACGACAGCATGGGCCGCAAAGCGTGGCAGTACGCAACCACCCTGCCTGCAGAGAAACTGTCGCAGATCCAGAACCCGCTCATAAAACCAGAGCGCTACGTCGAACACGCCTACAACCCGATTCACCGCCGCTACGAATACGACCCGGCCGGAGAACTGAGCCGCACCCTCGACAAACTGCGCGGCGAAACCCAGTACGAATACGAAGCCAACGGCCAGTTGCTGGCGCGCAATACAGGTCGCGTGGTCGACGGCGAAGAATTCCGCTACGACGCCGCCGCCAACCGCCTGAACTTCAACACCAGCCGCTTCGATCACGTCAAAGACAACCGCCTCAGACAATGGGCGAACCACGAATACAAATACGACGCCTGGGGCAACCTGATCGAAAAAGTCGTCGGCATCGTGCGCTGGCAAACCTTCACCTACGACTGCGAAAACCGCCTGGTCAAAACCGAAACCATGGCTGGCACGCAGGTCGAAAGCACCAGCAGCTACCAATACGACAGCCTGGGCCGAAGAGTCGCCAAACAGTCCGAAATCAAAGGCCAGACCGACCACAAGCGCTTCCTCTGGCAAGGCCTGCGCATGCTGCGCGAAGAAAGCCCCGGCCAGAGCAGCCTGTACCTTTACGAGCCCGGCAGCTATGCGCCGCTGGCCCGTGTGGACGAGAAAGAAGGCGAAGTCGAAAACAAGGTTTACTACTTCCACACCGACCAGATCGGTACACCGCTGGAAATGACCGATGCCGAAGGTCAGATCGTCTGGCAGGCGAAGTACCGGGCGTGGGGTGCGGTTGAGAAGCTGGTGGTGAACGAGGTCGAGCAAAACCTGCGGTTCCAAGGGCAGTATTTTGATGTCGAGACGGGGCTGCATTACAACACGTTTCGGTATTATGACCCGGAGATTGGGCGGTTTACTACGCAGGATCCGATTGGGTTGGATGGGGGGGATAACCTTTACAAATATGTTCCAAATCCCACAGCATGGGTTGATCCATGGGGCTGGGCTTGCAATCGTCCGGGGGGCTATAAATCAGGTGATGTCGATACCCATGGCAATTTATCACCGGGCGTAAACAGAGCGCCTGGTAATAAAAACATCCCAAGTGATAAATCAGTTCAGTCACACCACTTTATTCAGGATGAGTGGGCAAAGAGGAATGTAGCAGGATATAAGCGTAACGCAGCGCCAGCAGTTTTATTAAAAAGCTCCTCTGGAGAATCACACGCTATTGTTTCATCACTTCAACGAACCAGACGCAGATTGGGCGGATTTAACGGCACCATTAAGGAAGAGTTTGGAACCGCATACAAAGAGCTAATAGACTCTGGAGTTAGTCCTAGCGTAGCAAAGAAAGCTGCGAGCAGATCATATAAATACTTCGACTCCTTGGGAGCATTTGACTAATGATATCCTTCACTGAAAAGAACAGCCCTGCCAACGTAAATGAAATAGAATCCGTCTGCAAAGAGTTAGGAGTCTCAGAAAAAAACTGGTTGAGAACATTTTGGTCTGAATGCAATGGGGCGGTATTAGAAGATCAAATCGTAATTTATCCTACTGATCAAATTGTCGAGCGTAACAAAACATATGAAATAGATATAAATTTCCCCGAGTACATTTTGATTGGAGATGACTCTGGAGGCGGATTAATATTAATCCCCAAAAAAGGCTTGGAAAAATTCTACTTTATAGGGGCTGGAGATCCCTTTATTAATGACGCTGAAGTATTTGACTCCATTGAAAAGCTAACTGCCTACGTGATGGCTGATGCAGATAGTGATAGTGATAGTGATAGTGATAGTGATAGTGATAGTGATAGTGATAGTGGCAACATAGTTTCAGTCGCAGAGATCAAACCGTCAGCATCTGACGTACTGAAAATTAAAAAAGATTTTAATTTAGACTATTCAATAGCACTGCTAACTAAAAAACTAGAAAAAAAAGAAGAGATCATCTCGGAAAATGTGAAACTTATTAAGTATAAATTCGCATTAGACTTACACAGGAAATTTGTTAGATTCTCATCAAAACCCTGATTTCAAAAGCTAGCACTAACACGCGGACTCAAAATAAATTTTTATTGATTTTTCACACTTAATCCATAAAAGTAAAAATTACATAAATACCGACTAGCTCACCTTGTTTTGAATAAGTAATGCTAGCGATCTTTAAAAACTTAGATTTATTCCTTCTTAAAGATATCGTTTTATTTTTAATCGTAGCTTGGCAGTGGCTTTAATAAGACAGTTTAATCCTAAACACCAACTGATCAGAGACATGAGTATTGGGGCTATCGCCCCCAAGGCAAACTCACGAGCTGCTTCGGCTACGACAGCATGGGCCGCAAGGCCTGGCAGTATGCAACCACCCTGCCCGCCGAAAAGCTGTCGCAGATTCAGAACCCGCTCATAAAACCAGAACGCTATGTCGAACACGCCTACAACCCGGTCCACTGCCGCTATGAATACGACCCGGCCGGCGAACTGAGCCGTACCCTCGACAAACTGCGCGGCGAAACCCAGTACGAATACGAAGCCAACGGCCAGTTGCTGGCGCGCAACACCGGCCGAGTGGTCGACGGCGAAGAGTTCCGCTACGACGCCGCCGCCAACCGCCTCAACTTCAACACCAGCCGCTTCGACCACGTCAAAGACAACCGCCTCAGACAATGGGCGAACCACGAATACAAATACGACGCCTGGGGCAACCTGATCGAAAAAGTCGTCGGCATCGTGCGCTGGCAGACCTTCACCTACGACTGCGAAAACCGCCTGGTCAAAACCGAGACCATGGCCGACACGCAGGTGGAAAGCACCAGCAGTTACCAGTACGACAGCCTAGGCCGAAGAGTCGCCAAACAGTCCGAGATCAAAGGCCACACCGACCACAAGCGCTTCCTCTGGCAAGGCTTGCGCATGCTGCGCGAAGAAAGTCCCGGCCAGAGCAGCTTGTACCTCTACGAACCCGGCAGCTATGCGCCGCTGGCGCGCGTGGATGAAAAAGAAGGCGAGGTAGAGAACAAGGTTTACTATTTCCACACCGACCAGATCGGCACACCGCTGGAAATGACCGACGCCGAAGGGCAGATCGTCTGGCAGGCCAAATACCGGGCGTGGGGCGCGGTGGAAAAGCTGGTGGTGAACGAGGTTGAGCAGAACCTGCGGTTTCAGGGGCAGTATTTTGATGTCGAGACGGGGCTGCATTACAACACGTTTCGGTATTATGACCCGGAGATTGGGCGGTTTACTACGCAGGATCCGATTGGGTTGTTGGGTGGGGAGAATCTTTACCAATGTGCTCCAAACACGCAATCTTGGATTGATGCTCTAGGGCTAGCGTGTGATAAATGGACAGTCAGTTCACATAAAGCAAATAAAAGCGCTGTGAAAGGCAAAAAACTCGGCTTGGATTCTCATCATGTGGGTCAGAAAGACTTGATGAAGGATTTGGTCGAAGGTTATGATCCTGCAACTGGGCCAGCAATGCTGGTGCCGAAAGTCGGACACACTAGTTTAAAAGGTAACCTTGGAGTAGTCTCTCGCAGCAAAATAAACCCTACAACAAGGCTACCATTCACGAGCGCAAGAGATGTTTTGGCGCGTGACATTAAAGAACTCAGACGAGTTTACCCAGAAGTGCCTAATACAAAGCTACAAGAACTCATTCAACTCAATAAATCTATGTATCCAGGAATGCGTTAGCCGGAGTCCTTATGTCTTTAGATGAAAATTTTGTGCGTGCTATATATGAGGAGCTGTTCGAGGAGAATTTCAACCGTTATAAGGAGATTTTAAGCCAGCCTATCGATGATGGCAAAGACTCCTTTGCTAGAGCTAGAAACGCTCTAGCATTGCTGGATGAAACTGAAAGATCTCAAGTAATAAATTTTTTTAAAGTGGTGATGTTTGATAGTGCATCTGTGATTTTAGGAACTTTGGATGGCGTACATTTTTCCGATGATTTAGATGGAGACTTTTTGCTTCTTTGCGACGGCAAAGAGATTCAAGGTAGTCTTGCTGATATTTTTATTGGAAAAGCACAAGATGCCGGGGTTTACGAATAGTTCGCGAGCTGTAAACTGAAAAATACTAAAAGATCCAACTGATTTTTATTTTGAAGATATCAAAGTAGAGCTTTTAGTTAGTAGATTAACTTCTTAAAGTGCAATTTTTAGATATAAATTAAAGCTCTTTAAAAATCAAGTCGAAAGAGAGGCTGCTAACACTTGTCACTGCCTGTGCAGACCATTAAAAGCTTTTGCGACTGCGGTCATCCTGTTCTAGAAATTGAGCTCTTCGACGGGGACCTTCAAAAAACGTCAAAACTCGTACGTGGTGTGTTAAAAATAATTCATGAAGAACAAGTGCCAGCAAAATTTTATGAAATACCTTATGGCGAACACTATACGAGCTACAAACACCTTGAAAAATGTGAGGTGACTGCTGATCTCGTCAATAGTATTCTTGATGTTGCGGGTGAAGAGTTCGAGCGACAACGTAGTAGTCAAATCCAAGAGGGATACTGGGTGATAAACGCCACTGCAATCATTGAAGCAACGAAGGCAGCGTTCGCAGGAAGAGATATTTACTTCTCATCTGTTCAACTGCCGCCTGGCCTGGAGATTCGTAGTGAGTGGCAAAATTTTGGAATCGCTTCATCAATAACGCCCTCATTTCCTCTTGCTTGGCAAACATTTTCTGATGAGTTACCGTGGGTAACGTCATTACTGGACAAGTGCTTGCTTGGCACCGCTATTCTGGTCGGCCTATCCATAGAGCTGTTATATATATTTCATGACAATAATGGCCTCTACTATTACATAGGAGGCGCGCCGTTGAGCAGGTCTGACAATGCGTTGATCTTTGGAGGGCGAATAGCGGATTTTTATTACACTATTCATAACGGCTTCACTTTTTACCCTGCTCAATCGATGGGGCCACAAAAAATAGAGGATTGTGTATTTGTCTCTGACTTAATAGACGAACACGACACTGATTTCGCAGCAAAATGGTTGGCAGTGTTTTCAAATGGCAGCGGTGACTATCTTGCTGTAGATACAATTAATGCAGCTAATGACAACGGCTTGATATGGTGGCATGAGCAGCCACTGGAGCCTGAATCAGGTATGGCTTTTTTCGAAATAATGGATACATGGATGTCTATATTTCTTGAAGATACCAAACAGCGTGGTGACATAGTTGAAGCATGACTTTTTCATCTCAAGCTAGTAATTTTGATTATACCTCAGCCGGCACAATAAACCTTCCGCCTTGAAAATCCGAGTTAATCATATGATCGAACCACAACCCCACGCAATAAAAAAGGGACTTTACGGGTCTTTCTTCCTGATTGCCTTATTTGGCACAATGTCGACGTTTAAATCGGATTTTTTCTGGCTGGTATGCCTCGGTCTCTTTACCCTGCTCATGCGAACAATATATTTGATTTACCTGAGCGAAAGCTTCACTGCAATCGCAGTTCATTCTTTCACAGGCCTTTTCTCTTCATTTCTACTCATGAATACAAGCGTTATTTATCTTATAGCAAAATCTGAATACGGCGCTTCAACGACAGATGCTTTATCGTGGGCGATGATTCCGGCCTTACTGATGCTCGTTTCATTTTTATTTATTTACTTCACAAAATCGAGATCAGGTCAGCTGTCTTTTGAGACCAGAGATAACAAGGTATATATGGTGCACGGTTATGTCAGCACGAGAAACGGAAACTTACTGAGCGGAGGCGTCATTGTGGCCGGAGTCGCTGCAATGATCGTGTGGCATATAGAACTGATCATTATGGTCAGTATCTGGATAGCACTGAGCAATCTTTACCTTCTTTACTGGAACAGGGACGCCATCCGAATACTGAAAAAAATTCTGACGCTGGAAAAGAAGCACAATCGGTCTTACACGTTCGAGTACATCGAACAGCTTCGTGAAGCACGCAGTCGCTGGTGGTTGGGTAGGTTTTTGAAATGGGTAATATCGCTCAGCAAATGAAGCCAGGTATCAGACCATCAGCGAAGAAGACAACTAACCGCCGAACCCAACCAAGGAAGAAAAATGGGTAAACAATCTCGCAGCAAGCGGGCCTCGCCGGAGCCAATGGTGATTTACCGCAGCCACGTTGCCGCTTTCCGCTCTCGTTATCTGCTGTCCTTTCTGACTCCGATCTTCATGGGCATATTTTCCCTCGCCATTACCGCAGGCACGGTGGTCGATGCGTACTTTCCAAATGAGCCGGAGAGAACAGGCCAGTCGATGATGCTCATGATGGGCGTGTCACTGGTTTTGAGTTTCGGCGGCATCATGATGAGTCGCGGGCATGCCTGTGGAATGTGGATATTGGCGGCCATTCTGGTGAGCTGCTTTTTCGCGGTGTTACCCACTGCCCCTGCGCACTGGCGGCGTTTTGAATTGATGCTTTACATGCTGGGGCTGCTTTTCCCGTTGCTGGGCCTTTTATCGCTCAACAGCGAGCGCGGCCGGGAGCTGCGAATGCAATGGAGGATTATTCGATCCGAACGCAAGGAGACGCGTCAGGAGATGCGGCGGCGAAGGGATCTCGAGGTGCATCGTGAAAGCCTGCGCAAGAGAAAGGCACTGCGCAAATAGCCCAGGCTCAACTAGGACTTTCTCGCGCCCAACAAAAAACCCGCCGAAGCGGGTTTTTCCAAGACCATCCCGACTCCCTGTCGGCTGCCTCCTAGGGAAGGTCTGAAGTAGCCGGATGTTTTCCGGCTACCGAGTCCTCAGCACTTTTCAAAAAACGATGCATGTCGAAATTTGCTCAATTATCTTCGCTTTTTAGCTCTTTCGGCCGCTGCAAAGCCTTTTGCGGTAACCATTTCCTGCATTACACGCGCACCTCTCCTGCGCTCGCCAACAAATGTCGACGGGCCATCCACAGGTTTGACAGGGCGAACAACGTCACCATCTGCGCGGTGTTCTTGGCCAAGCCCCGAAAGCGCACTTTTTCATAGCCAAACTGGCGTTTGATGACCCGAAACGGATGCTCGACCTTGGCGCGAACCTGGGCCTTGGCCTTCTCGATTTTGCGGATCGCCTTGTACAAAATACTGCGTTTTCCGTGCTTTTTGTAAGTGCTGCGGCGGGCGGCAATCTGCCAAATGACCTTGCGCCCAGCGTGTTCTTCGCGCTTCTCGACCCCGGTGTAACCTGCGTCGGCGCAGACTACGTTTTCCTCGCCGTGCAGCAGTTTGGCAACCTGCGTGACGTCTGCCACATTGGCCGCTGTTACTACCACGCTGTGCACCAGGCCTGACTCGTCGTCGGCGCCGATGTGAGCCTTGGCGCCGAAATAGTACTGGTTACCTTTCTTGGTTTGATGCATCTCAGGATCGCGTTTGCCATCCTTGTTCTTGGTCGAACTGGGCGCGTGAATCAGCGTGGCATCGACGATGGTGCCTTGACGCAACGACAAGCCACGGTCGCCCAGATAACCATTAATTACGCCGAGAATCCCGGTCGCCAACTCGTGCTTTTCCAGCAGACGACGGAAGTTGAGAATGGTGGTTTCGTCTGGAATTCGCTCCAGGCTCAGGCCTGAAAACTGACGCAGGATGGTCGTCTCATACAGCGCTTCTTCCATCGCCGGATCGCTGTAGCCGAACCAGTTCTGCATCAGATGAACACGCAGCATCGCCATCAGTGGGTAGGCGGGCCGGCCACCTTCTCCTTTTGGATAATAGGGCTCAATCAGGGCAATCAAACCTTTCCAGGGCACCACCTGATCCATCTCGATCAGGAACAATTCCTTACGGGTCTGCTTGCGCTTGCCGGCATACTCGGCGTCGGCGAAGGTCATCTGTTTCATCATCGAAAAGCTCGGCGACTGGTGTCCGGAGATTTTGCCAAATTAGGAAGTCTTTTTCAGAGTTTCCCTAGGCGATGGTCGATCATCCTTGATCCTGGTGAACTCCTGTTCACCACTTGATGGATCCAATCTTACGGAGGACGGACCAGGTCGGAAATGGCCAAACCCCTCCACCGCGTGTAAGCCTTTCGCTATACCTTGCACATGCAGGCCTTCGGAAATAGAACTGCAACAGCGTAGTAACCTACCTGTAAAGTTCATACAATCGCCCGCGCAGTCATAAAAACAAGAAACTTGGAACACAGGATTTCTCGGAAGAAAACGTCATCCCAATGGAACATCAGGAGTAGAACCATGAGCACAGCAGATCAGACTCAAAGCACTGGCAAGTACAGTGCGAAGTGGCAGGAACGCTTCAATTTTTTCGAGACTTACGGTGCGCCAAACGATCCGCGCTTCAAGCCTGCGGTCAACGCGCTGCCTGACTTCAAGAAGAAGCTGCTTGTCTGCGCCAATATCATCGCGTTTTTCTTCGGCCCGATTTATTTCTTCGTGCTGGGGCTGTGGAAGAAAAACCTGGCACTGATCGGCATCATCATCGCGGTCAATATCGTTATAGGTCTGCTATTCGGGATCCTCGGAATGGAGGTTCCGGCTGCATTGGGGACAGGCTTGAACGTCGTGTTTTCTCTGATGTACGCCCTGACGGCCAACTATTCCTACTACCTCAAGGAAGTAAAAGGCGAACAAGGCTGGAACCCGTTCAAAGGCATGCGCCTCTGATCTGCAGATGTAAACGGCTGAACACCCGCACCTCTCAATGAGCGTGCGGGTTCGCTGTGGATAAAGTCACCCTCAGGCTTTATCACTGCCCCTCGACCAGCAGCAATTCCCCATCCCTATACCGCACCTCCTTCCCCAGCCACGCCATATCAACATTCGGCAGCACCGCCGAAGGCTTGCGCAGTTCGCGCAGCAACGTAGACCCGTGGGAAAGACGCCCGCCCATGCGCGCGATCACGGCGCGTGCGTTCTGGTAGTGCGCGTGGCGTCCGGGGTCGAGGGTGTCTTCCAGCAGGATGTCGTCGCCCAGAATGCCTTGAACCTGCCCCGGATAGATCATGAAGCCAGTAGCCTGCTCGGTGCCCTCTCTACCGTCCTGCCAGAAACTGCCTGCGCGGCTGCGAATGTCTGGATGAGGCGCAAACCAGTGTGCCCTGTCGGCGCTGGGCATGGCGTGGTGCAGGCGGAAGAACAGGCGCATCAGATTGTCGCGATACCACTCGCGCACTTGCAGGTAGTAGCCGCGCATGCCCGGCAGGCCTGCGCGGTGAGCGACGCGAATGATACCCGGCCAGGTCGGAAACGCCTGTAACGGCAGGTCGGTCTGTGCCGGGCGTGGCGTAGCGGGGTCGGTTTCCCAGGGTAGCCGATGCGGGCAGTGCTCAAGGTCGTCGTAAGCGGTTGGCGGACGTCCCAGCAGGTCACCGCCGCTGCTGGCCAGCGAGGTGGCTATGCACAGGTTGCCTTGTACGACGAACACGTAGAAACGCGTGAACCAGTCAGCCAATTGCTGGCCGTCAGCAGCTTGGGTCGTGAGGGCGTGCAGCTCTCGGTCGAAGCGGTGCAGTTGCTTTTCCAGGGTCAGCAGGTGGCCGCGCGCGATACGCTGCATGCGCAGGAATACCGGCAACGAGCGCAGCAAACGCAGAGGTCGCCAAGGCAGATGCGGTGCTGCACCGCCGACTTCATCGGCGTAACTGCTGGACGCGACGCCCCAATCAGCAAGACGTGCGAGAAACAGGTCATTGTTGATGTAGGACGCTGCGCCAAACAGTGCGGTGAACGGCTCATTGTCCTGCAACACGCGAGAATCCCAACGCGCCATGATCGCCGGGATGCTGCCTGCGGCGCGGCGTTGTGCGTACTCGACCAGCCTGCTGGGCTGCGGCGGCAGGATCTCCGCAATATTGGCGGCGGTCAGGTGTCGGCGCCAGCCGTAATCACTGATCGGGCGGTACTGCAACAGCCAAAGCTGGCGGCCATCCCACGCCCACTCGACATCGCCCGGCACGTAATGGAAAACGCGCAGCACGCCTTGCAGGAAGTCCCAGAGCATTTCTTGTGTCAAACCGTGGGATGGTGTGAAGCTGCAGCTGCTCCAGGCATCGCCGAGGCGGGAAATGATCGCTCGCTCCGGGCTTGCCTGACCGTCGGCCAGCGACTCCAGATGCCCTTCGACCCACTCCAGCTCGACCGACAGGTGACGCGCAAACGCGATGCCGGAAAGCACCGGCGTGATGAACCGCTGCACCACGACTTCTTCGACGCCAGCGCCGTGCAGTTCTGCGATACGTGCAGGTACGTTTTGGGTGGGCTCGCGAAGGAAAGTGGTGCTCAGGCCAGCGTTGGCCGCATCGGCCTGATCCTCGCCGAAGCTGGACGAGCGCACCGCCCAGATAGCCTCCGGCTGGCTGGCCAGAAACGCGGGCAAGGCCGAGTCATCGCCCTGCACCAACGACAGTGCTGCGGGCACCGGTTGCCCGGCGATGGTTGCCAGACGCAGGCGGCCACCTTTGGTGTGTGCGACGAAGCCGCGCTCGCCCGACTCCAGCCACTGCGCAAATTCGGCCGGCGCGTCGATCCACGGGTAGTGACCCCAGCCCGGTTTCAGACTGATGCTCAGGTCGGCACGCGCCAGAATGGCCGACCACGCTGCCGCCTGCTCGATACCCAACACCTCGTCCTGATCGCCCCAGACCAGCTCTATCGGGTCTTGCACCCATTCCAGCAGCGGCAGCGCAGTGTCGGCGCGCAACAGGCCCCAATACGGTACAAAGGCGCGGCAGCGGGCGTAACCGGCCCCCATACGCTGGTAGTGCGCCGCAGGCCAGGCTTGCCTGGAGAACTTGTGAGCAAACAGCCTGGGCTTGTTGGCCAGCAGCCAGTGAATGGTCTTGCGAATGGGCAGCGGCGACATCAGCGCAGGCAAGCGCCGCTGCCACAGAAAAGCTCCCACCGGTGCCAGCAGCACGCTTCTGCAGAAGTGTCCGGGCTGGCGCTGCAAGGCATGCATGACCAGCAAGGCATTAACGCCCACGGCGACGATGGCACTGCGCCTGACCGTCGCTGCCAATAGCGCATCGGCGTAGGCGGCGAGGTCTTCGCACGGAGGCTGAGGATTGTTGCCGAAGCCTGGCAGTTCCAGCGGCACGACCTGATGCTGCTGAAAATGCGGCAGCACATCATCCCACCATTCGGCACTGCTGCCGTTGCCCGCCAGCAGGTACAGAAGGGGCAAGTCAGACATGACGGGGCTCCTTCAACGCGCTGGCAGCAGAAGTACGGCGATCATGGCGATACAGCCAAAGCAACGGCGGCAGCAATGCCAGCAGCGCCGACAGATCAAGCCACACATACGACCAGACACCCCCGCGCACGGAAATCGCTATGTCCTGAGGTGCCCAAAGCAGCAGGCCTGCAATCAGCCAGCCCCAAGGCATGGCGCTTTTCAGACGATTGCCCAAATGCACAAGCGCCAGCATGTATACGGAATAGGTTTGCAAGGTGGCGCCAAACAGCGCCATCCACCAGACCTGTTGCGCACGCGCAGCGGCAGGAACGGCGTCGGTCCAGAAGGCCTGCTCAAGCGTAGTCAGGTAGCCATCGAGCAAGCCGGAAAAACCTGCCCAGGTGAACACGATACTGCCCAGCACGTGCGCGACTGCGACGGCATACAGCCAGATCACCAGCGTGCGGCGCAGCGTGGTAGAAGGGAGCGGCATTGCAGGTCCTTGGTTCGTCCTTGTGAGGTGGCGAGTGTAGCGATTTCCAGGTGGGCTTAATACGAGCGTGGCTCGGCCTTGCTCAGGTCCAGCAGCGTTGAGCAGTTGTTATTTTTGTCAGTAGACAGCTTTTCCGCTGCGACCTAGTTTATCCATTCAATGAATGGTCAAAAACCGTAGGTAAGGAGATGGTGATCATGGACGATACAATGGAACTTGTGAAACAAGTGCTTCTCGCGCAGTTCGACATAGAAACGGCAGACATAAAACCGACATCTAATATAGCCGAGGATTTCAACGGGAGTAGTTTAGATGCTATCGAATTCATTATGGCTCTAGGGAAGGTCTGAAGTAGCCGGATGTTTTCCGGCTACCGAGTCCTCAGCACTTTTCAAAAAACGATGCATGTCGAAATTTGCTCAATTATCTTCGCTTTTTAGCTCTTTCGGCCGCTGCAAAGCCTTTTGCGGTAACCATTTCCTGCATTACACGCGCACCTCTCCTGCGCTCGCCAACAAATGTCGGCGGGCCATCCACAGGTTTGACAGGGCGAACAACGTCACCATCTGCGCGGTGTTCTTGGCCAAGCCCCGAAAGCGCACTTTTTCATAGCCAAACTGGCGTTTGATGACCCGAAACGGATGCTCGACCTTGGCGCGAACCTGGGCCTTGGCCTTCTCGATTTTGCGGATCGCCTTGTACAAAATACTGCGTTTTCCATGCTTTTTGTAAGTGCTGCGGCGGGCGGCAATCTGCCAAATGACCTTGCGCCCAGCGTGTTCTTCGCGCTTCTCGACCCCGGTGTAACCTGCGTCGGCGCAGACTACGTTTTCCTCGCCGTGCAGCAGTTTGGCAACCTGCGTGACGTCTGCCACATTGGCCGCTGTTACTACTACGCTGTGCACCAGGCCTGACTCGTCGTCGGCGCCGATATGAGCCTTGGCGCCGAAATAGTACTGGTTACCTTTCTTGGTTTGATGCATCTCAGGATCGCGTTTGCCATCCTTGTTCTTGGTCGAACTGGGCGCGTGAATCAGCGTGGCATCGACGATGGTGCCTTGACGCAACGACAAGCCACGGTCGCCCAGATAACCATTAATTACGCCGAGAATCCCGGTCGCCAACTCGTGCTTTTCCAGCAGACGACGGAAGTTGAGAATGGTGGTTTCGTCTGGAATTCGCTCCAGGCTCAGGCCTGAAAACTGACGCAGGATGGTCGTCTCATACAGCGCTTCTTCCATCGCCGGATCGCTGTAGCCGAACCAGTTCTGCATCAGATGAACACGCAGCATCGCCATCAGTGGGTAGGCGGGCCGGCCACCTTCTCCTTTTGGATAATAGGGCTCAATCAGGGCAATCAAACCTTTCCAGGGCACCACCTGATCCATCTCGATCAGGAACAATTCCTTACGGGTCTGCTTGCGCTTGCCGGCATACTCGGCGTCGGCGAAGGTCATCTGTTTCATCATCGAAAAGCTCGGCGACTGGTGTCCGGAGATTTTGCCAAATTAGGAAGTCTTTTTCAGAGTTTCCCTAACTACTCAGCGTCCGTTGAATGATACTGTAGTGGTCTAATGGTTCCGGACACTCATTTAGGCGAGAATATCGCCAGATAGAGGTGTCTGATGACCAAACAACGCCGTACCTTTTCCGTTGAATTCAAACGCGAGGCCGCAGGCCTCGTGCTCGATCAAGGCTATAGCCATATCGAAGCCTCCCGCTCGCTTGGGGTGGTCGAATCTGCGCTGCGTCGCTGGGTCAACCAGCTTCAACAAGAGCGCAACGGTGTCACTCCACAGAGCAAAGCCCTCACGCCCGAGCAGCAAAAAATCCAGGAGCTCGAAGCCCGGATCGCCCGTCTTGAGCGGGAGAAATCCATTTTAAAAAAGGCCACCGCGCTCTTGATGTCGGAAGAGCACGAGCGCATGCGCTGATTGATCAGCTCAGTGTCCATGAGCCAATCGAATTGCTGTGCGAAGTGTTCGAGGTACCTCGCTCGTGCTACTACAACCATTGCCTGCGGCGTCGGTCTCCAGACGCCGAGCGGGTTCGTTTACTTAGCCGAGTCAATGAGCTGTTCGGGCAAAGTCGAGGCGCTGCCGGCAGCCGCAGTATCGTGTCGATGATGCAGGCGGATGGCGAGCAAATCGGTCGGTTCAAGGTGCGTAGCTTGATGCGGGAGCTGGGATTAATCAGCAAGCAACCAGGCTCGCATGCTTATAAAAAAGCAACAGTGGAGCGGCCTGACATTCCGAACATTTTGAATCGGGAGTTCGATGTACCCGCGCCCAATCAGGTCTGGTGTGGCGACATCACCTACATCTGGGCGCAAGGAAAATGGCATTACCTGGCGGTGGTTATGGATCTTTACGCGCGTCGGGTGGTGGGCTGGGCGTTTTCGAACAAACCGGATACGGACTTGGTGATCAAGGCGCTGGACATGGCTTATGAGCAACGCGGCAAGCCTCAGGGCCTGCTGTTTCATTCCGACCAGGGCGTCCAATACGGGAGCCGACAGTTTCGCCAGCGGCTTTGGCGATACCGCATACGCCAGAGCATGAGCCGCCGGGGTAATTGCTACGACAACTCGCCGATGGAGCGTGTGTTCCGCAGCTTGAAAACTGAGTGGATACCGACCGTGGGCTACATGACGGTCCAAGAGGCTCAGCGGGATATCAGTCATTACCTGATGCATCGTTACAACTGGATTCGGCCACACCAGTTCAATGATGGAATGGCGCCCGCTCAGTACGAGAAAAACCTTAACGTCGTGTCCGGGATCAGTTGACCACTACAGTTCCGGCAAACGTCGGCGCTTGCGCTCTACAGGCGCTTCGATGCCTTGCGCGGGATTGCTGTCGAGGTAGCCCCGGTTGCGGCCCCACTGCAGTACCCGGCGCAGGTAGCGCAGGACATGCGCCGCTTTGGACGGTGTGCCTTCGTCGGCCAGGCGATCGACAATCCGCTGGATCAATGCTGCCGTGAATTTCTTCACCAGTAGATCCCCCAACGGCTTTCCCAGCCGGGTAGGGATACCCAGCAGGACGTCCCGCGAATAGCAGTAATCGCTGTGAGTCTTGAGGCTGAGCTTCTTGTAACGATCGCTCAGGTGAAACTGTGCGCAGACCTAACGCAATGTGCCTTTATCGACCCCCGAGGTTTGCTCCATGATCTGGTGCAACTCGGCCAGGCTCACGTCAGCGGGTGCCACATTGCGCCGGCGCTGTTTGCCGGTTTCGTCGTAATGCAGCGTGTACCAGACGCCGGCATTGCGATGATCAAAATAGATGGCCGCTGGAAGAGCGGCCTAGTCTATGTGTTGGGGGATGTGCGGATTGTGCTTCCGCTTACGCGCTTTCCTCATAGGATATTGGTGTCATAGCTCTCTGAGGTTACAGACTCGATGCCCGCAGCGTGGTGGATAAGATCCAGCGTCGTCCACGGACCAGTGCGCCCCCGGAACATGCGGATCCCCTGAGTGATCAGCGAGCGTTCGACGTCGGAGCGGCGTTGGTAGCCGGTGATGCGCTGCAGGTCCTCAAAGGTGAGAACATTGCTTGTTTGGGAGTTCATGATTGCTCTCTATCTCAAGCAGCAATCAGGGCAGTGTAACGTCCCGCCCTGATGCTCAAAGCCAGAACCTGACGGCTCAATTACTGGGGGAGGGGATGGCGAGAATGCTGGCCAGAACGCGCATGTCGTTGGCGCTCACCTACCTGGATGGCGCGTCATGAGCATGAAACTGCATAAGGTGCTGTCGATCGGCGGCACGGTCATGCCGCTGGTCAACGACGATGTCCGCCTGGACCTCAAGAGTCCGGGCCGCGCTACGTTCACAATCAAGGCCGGCGTTACAGTCAAAGGTTTGGTCACGTTCGATATCGGCTACAACGAAGCGGTCCTGCAGCGTCATTTCATTGGCTATGTCGAACGCTGCACCGCCACCAATGGCATCGAGCAGGTGGTGCTTTGCCGCGAGTTAGCCGCAGTGCTGGCCAACCCGTTGCCAATGAACCTGCGCCATGTAGATTTGCGCACGGTACTGGCCGATATCGGCGGCAAAACCGGGCTGCGCTTTCGGGTTCCTGGTCAGGCCTACACACGCGTAAAGACGCCGTTTTTCTACAACCTGGCCGCTGGTTACCAGGCGCTGGACAGCATGGCTCGGGTGTTTGGTATCAAGGATTTTATCTGGCAGCAACAGAGCGACGGCGAGATCTACGTCGGTGCTTGGGCTGACAGTTTCTTCGGCGCTCGGTCGCAGTTGCAGTTGCCGGTTAACCTTTTCGACGGCTACCAGGGCAGCCAGAGCGCAATGATCGCGGCCTTGCCAGGCTTGCGACCAGGCGTATCAATCAACCAGGGCGAGCGGATCACGAACGTGACGCTGGCCGGCACACAGATGGCTATCAAATGGACGACGCAATCAAGCGCAGCGTAGAGCGACAATTCCCTGAACTCACTGGTGGCTATCACTTGCCGCGCTTCGCCAAGGTCGTGGCGGTGGCGGACGCGCCAGCCAGCGCCGGGCTGCGTGACGACTTCCGCCCGCGCTTCTCGGTCGACCTGCAGGTGATGGGGCCAGATGGCGAGATCGACACGACGTTGCCGGTGCTGGCCAGCGTGCCGCTGCCCATGCCGGTGGGTGGCGATGAGATGGGATTCTTTGCTTTTCCGGAGGAGGGCACCAGCGTGGTGGTGTGCTTCGCTTATGGCCTGCCGCACAAGCCCTATATTCAGACTATCCTGCCGCACGGTCTGACGTTGCCGAAGGTGCCCAAGGGCGACCAGGTGTGGCAGCACAGTGACGCCGTGCAACAGCGAGTCGACGCGGACGGCAACTGGCTGCGTAAGACCGACGGCAAGATCCAGGACCAGGCGATCGAGCGCGAGGTCGACGCCATGACGAATACCGAAAGCTTCCAGAACCACACCAGAACGGTGGACGACCATTCGACCGAGTCAGTGGGTGGGGTGAAGAGGATCGAGGCTCTGGGCGCGCTCAAGTTGCTGTCGGGCGGATCCGCGAGCCTGGCTGCAGTGGACGACCTGCACCAGGCGACCGGGCGAGATCTGAACCTGGTGGTCGGCCAGAAGCACAACGCCACAGTGGGTGGCGACATGCACGAGCGTATTCAGGGCTTGCGTGAGAGCATCACCAGCGAGAGCCAGCGTTTGCAGGCCCCTAAAACTTGGGTTGGGTCGGGCGGCGTGAACATCTTTCAGGTGGTGTGTGACTTGCTCGATTTGATTCAGGATATGAATACCCAGCTCGCTGCGCACACCCATGGCCCGACCCCGGTGCCTGGCAACGCAGCGGCGTTTACGGCGGCTGCAGGCAATGTGGCGGTCCTATCAGCGAAACTCAAGCTAGTAACGCTTTGATGTTGAGCTCCGGGGTGCTCGCAATATTTTTTTGGGGCTTCACATTTATCTACCATCGGTGTGGAACCGATCTGCTCCCGATGACCACTCAGCGGTCGTTATAACTACTGAATTGAAGAGGTATGCACAAATGGGAAATATATGTGTCGGCGGATCCAGCATGGCCCATCAGGTAAACTCCCCAGATCGGGCCAGTAACAACTCGAATGACGATAATAATGTGTCATCAGGTCAGCTGCTCGACGTCAGGCACGCTTTGGCAGATGCTGCCGGGTTAACTAGAGAGCAGCATGCCTTTATCAGTAACGATGCACCTGCAAGCCTTAGGAGTCGATACAACGCTCTTTATACCCGAACGCAGAATACGTTTCATATGGCGGATATGCAGCATAGATATATGACAGGAGAGTCAAGAGTAAACCCGGGAATGCGGCCGCATGAAAATGTTAGTCAAATGCGAAGTGCTATAAGTGATTGGGATGACATGCGCGAAGCACTGCAGCATGCAATGGATATTCATGCTGACATGCCTGAGTCTCCAGAACGTTATGCCGCAACGATAAACCCAAGCGGATCTATTCGAATGTCGACCCTGAGCCCTTACAGGAACTGGTAACAGCGTCAGGCCGTGCGTGACTTCATTCTAGTTTGCGTACGGCCTGTGTGATAGCTAAGCAATTTTAAGCTGAAAATACATCATATTTGTTAATAGTGTTTTATTTGCTTTGCTGCAAGATTTTGCGTGCCTTAAGCTCTGTACGTTTGGTCGCCTGTTTGTAAGTGGACAGGCAACGCTAACTGTGCCGGTATGCTTCTGCAATTTCTTATGGATACTTGCACCCTCGGTGCTGGCCGTAAGCACAGTTGTTGATGTAATAAACTCCACGCAGTAAAAAAGTTGTGGGCCATAGTTTCAAGTGTGACGTCCAGCAAGTCCGGGGGGGGCACTTCTTTTTCTTTGGCATACGCACTCTGATTCACATAGACAATTTAGGGGCTGTCTGAATGCTCTGAATGAGTATGCTGTAGTGGTCTAATGGTTCCGGACACTCATTTAGGCGAGAATATCGCCAGATAGAGGTGTCTGATGACCAAACAACGCCGTACCTTTTCCGTTGAATTCAAACGCGAGGCCGCAGGCCTCGTGCTCGATCAAGGCTATAGCCATATCGAAGCCTCCCGCTCGCTTGGGGTGGTCGAATCTGCGCTGCGTCGCTGGGTCAACCAGCTTCAACAAGAGCGCAACGGTGTCACTCCACAGAGCAAAGCCCTCACGCCCGAGCAGCAAAAAATCCAGGAGCTCGAAGCCCGGATCGCCCGTCTTGAGCGGGAGAAATCCATTTTAAAAAAGGCCACCGCGCTCTTGATGTCGGAAGAGCACGAGCGCATGCGCTGATTGATCAGCTCAGTGTCCATGAGCCAATCGAATTGCTGTGCGAAGTGTTCGAGGTACCTCGCTCGTGCTACTACAACCATTGCCTGCGGCGTCGGTCTCCAGACGCCGAGCGGGTTCGTTTACTTAGCCGAGTCAATGAGCTGTTCGGGCAAAGTCGAGGCGCTGCCGGCAGCCGCAGTATCGTGTCGATGATGCAGGCGGATGGCGAGCAAATCGGTCGGTTCAAGGTGCGTAGCTTGATGCGGGAGCTGGGATTAATCAGCAAGCAACCAGGCTCGCATGCTTATAAAAAAGCAACAGTGGAGCGGCCTGACATTCCGAACATTTTGAATCGGGAGTTCGATGTACCCGCGCCCAATCAGGTCTGGTGTGGCGACATCACCTACATCTGGGCGCAAGGAAAATGGCATTACCTGGCGGTGGTTATGGATCTTTACGCGCGTCGGGTGGTGGGCTGGGCGTTTTCGAACAAACCGGATACGGACTTGGTGATCAAGGCGCTGGACATGGCTTATGAGCAACGCGGCAAGCCTCAGGGCCTGCTGTTTCATTCCGACCAGGGCGTCCAATACGGGAGCCGACAGTTTCGCCAGCGGCTTTGGCGATACCGCATACGCCAGAGCATGAGCCGCCGGGGTAATTGCTACGACAACTCGCCGATGGAGCGTGTGTTCCGCAGCTTGAAAACTGAGTGGATACCGACCGTGGGCTACATGACGGTCCAAGAGGCTCAGCGGGATATCAGTCATTACCTGATGCATCGTTACAACTGGATTCGGCCACACCAGTTCAATGATGGAATGGCGCCCGCTCAGTACGAGAAAAACCTTAACGTCGTGTCCGGGATCAGTTGACCACTACACGCGGCACCTGACAAGGGTTCGGCTGCGCCCGCGACACTCCCCCGTTCAGACTCGCTTCGCTCCCTTATCTGCGGCCTCGCATCGCGCCCTTGTCACGCACCTATGCGCCCGATCGACCTAAGCGCATCGGCGAAAGGCACTCAGCTAAGCCAGCACAGAGGTGGGACGAAATGAACAGACAAGCAAAGCAACAGCTGATGAAGCGCTTCACAAGCGGTCAGGTCGAGATCTGCAAAAAGCTGCTGAAACTGAGTCGCCAGGTACACAAGTTCATGTATAGGAATTTCAATAATTCCTATACAGGGTAATCCGCCGAAAAAGGCCCACTCGGCGTGATACCAACGTGGCGTTGAGGCTGGTTAAACGCTTTTTTTCACGTGCGAGACGATCAACACGCGTCACCACTAATGTATCGCCAAGCGTAGAAAATCGAGCAGTGTTTTCAACTCCGTCCTACCAACCAGGCTAGTGTACTGTTTTCGAAAAAACCAGCTACTGACGAACGGAAAATTCAAATTTTATCAATAACTTAGTTTGTAGGTCATGGGTAAATAATTTCGCAAACAGTACACTAGCCCCGTTTTTTTCTCGGCGCGCACGACATCACAACCTGCTTCACGCAAAGTTTTTTCTTGCAGAACGAAATCTTGATCGCTTGTGGAAACGCGAGCGTATCCGTAAAGGGCCATCGTCAAGTTTGTCTCTTTAGGCTCTAGAAGCTGAGAACTTACCATGTCAAAATTGAAAAGCCACCCTATTGAGACGCAAAAAGCGTCTCGGCCATGCGTCTCACAAGGGTATGCTCAAATGAGACATAAGCGGCGAGCGATCACTCGCAAATAATTCCGGTTCATGACAATCGATTGCAGGTCGAACCAGATGAACGCAGGTTCATTCGCGAATAATCCCGGTTTGCTGGCTCGGATAGATGCAATCAATCCTGGTCGAAAAACGCGATGATTGCAGGTCGGCGCCATTTCGATTGCAGGCCGCTACATCTAACGCCATGTTAGACATGGCTTGTGCTGAAGGTATATAGTCACAATAACAGATTTTTAAATCTCACAATTTTCATGCGCATGCTGAAAATTTAATGTGTAGGAATTAAAAATCCCTACACATTGAGTAGACTTAGCCAGGTGCCGTGTGCGTTGAGGAAAATCCCTCTCGCAAGACTGGTGGCTACCCGGTTTATTATCTTACTTCCGTTTTTCTATAGAAAGATTCATTACTGCAAATGCATTGGCTAATGCGATTATTGCGGCATTGTCCTGAGCATTCGTCTTGCCGTCTTCATTGGTATCGGATTCGCTTCTTACTGTATCAAAGCCTTTGTCGTTGCCGGAAGCTGTTACGTAAGACGCAAAAGCCAGCTTTTCCTTGTTCCAATACTGCACCAATATTTCAGGAATACTATCCTTTTCAAAGTCAACCATGGATAACCGGATTTCATAACTAGCCATTTTTAAACCTTAATTTATGTATGTTTGGAATGAAAAATTTAGCATGGTACCTTTACTAGTGCAAATTAAATTTCAAGGCGGTTGTAAAGGAAGGTCTGAAGTAGCCGGATGTTTTCCGGCTACCGAGTCCTCAGCACTTTTCAAAAAACGATGCATGTCGAAATTTGCTCAATTATCTTCGCTTTTTAGCTCTTTCGGCCGCTGCAAAGCCTTTTGCGGTAACCATTTCCTGCATTACACGCGCACCTCTCCTGCGCTCGCCAACAAATGTCGGCGGGCCATCCACAGGTTTGACAGGGCGAACAACGTCACCATCTGCGCGGTGTTCTTGGCCAAGCCCCGAAAGCGCACTTTTTCATAGCCAAACTGGCGTTTGATGACCCGAAACGGATGCTCGACCTTGGCGCGAACCTGGGCCTTGGCCTTCTCGATTTTGCGGATCGCCTTGTACAAAATACTGCGTTTTCCGTGCTTTTTGTAAGTGCTGCGGCGGGCGGCAATCTGCCAAATGACCTTGCGCCCAGCGTGTTCTTCGCGCTTCTCGACCCCGGTGTAACCTGCGTCGGCGCAGACTACGTTTTCCTCGCCGTGCAGCAGTTTGGCAACCTGCGTGACGTCTGCCACATTGGCCGCTGTTACTACCACGCTGTGCACCAGGCCTGACTCGTCGTCGGCGCCGATGTGAGCCTTGGCGCCGAAATAGTACTGGTTACCTTTCTTGGTTTGATGCATCTCAGGATCGCGTTTGCCATCCTTGTTCTTGGTCGAACTGGGCGCGTGAATCAGCGTGGCATCGACGATGGTGCCTTGACGCAACGACAAGCCACGGTCGCCCAGATAACCATTAATTACGCCGAGAATCCCGGTCGCCAACTCGTGCTTTTCCAGCAGACGACGGAAGTTGAGAATGGTGGTTTCGTCTGGAATTCGCTCCAGGCTCAGGCCTGAAAACTGACGCAGGATGGTCGTCTCATACAGCGCTTCTTCCATCGCCGGATCGCTGTAGCCGAACCAGTTCTGCATCAGATGAACACGCAGCATCGCCATCAGTGGGTAGGCGGGCCGGCCACCTTCTCCTTTTGGATAATAGGGCTCAATCAGGGCAATCAAACCTTTCCAGGGCACCACCTGATCCATCTCGATCAGGAACAATTCCTTACGGGTCTGCTTGCGCTTGCCGGCATACTCGGCGTCGGCGAAGGTCATCTGTTTCATCATCGAAAAGCTCGGCGACTGGTGTCCGGAGATTTTGCCAAATTAGGAAGTCTTTTTCAGAGTTTCCCAAGGTCTTTCCTTACGTCCGCAGCAGAGTGAACGACCTCTGTATTTTTACGGACTCGCTCCAGGACTTCAGCCGCGAGGTAGTAATCCTCAAGGTCAGTCAGGCCATGATCGATGATTTCGCGCAGATAATACGCCTTGGTACGCCCGGTGCTTGTCGCCAAAAAGTCTAGGCGCTGCTCGGTTTCGGGTGCCAAGCGAATGGAAGTGGCCATGTTTAAGGCTCCTATGTGATACGTGTATTCACATTATCACAAATCTACACGAATGGCTTAGCGAATGAAAGGGACTTCCCCGTCCCAAGGGCGCGGCGAAAGTCGCGAATCGGCATCTAAGTGCCATGATGAAGTGTCAAACCTGCATCAAAACCACAGGAGGGGAAGTCCATGCCAATTATTACCGTGGGAATCGATCTAGCCAAGGCCGTATTCGCCGTTCACGGCGTTGATGAGGCTGGTAGGCGGGGTTGGCTGACTTCAGCACGACATGATCACCCTGCAGGATAAGAATCTTACACAGCGGCTCGTTGTTCAGGGCCGCAATCACGATGCTGCCACTGGAAGGCTTTCGGGATCGATCCACCACAACCAGGCTGTCATGAAAAATCTTCGCACCCTCCATGCTGGGGGCCGGGGAGCAATGGAACAGCGAACCGACTTAAGGGGGCGTTTCCGGCTAAACAGCGAGGTCTTGTTTGTCGGTCGAGCAGCGGGCATAGCCAATCAGGGTTGCGTCATGGCAAAAACTGTAACGTAAGACCTCCCTTCACTGCAAAAGATTTAGTACTAGCTAAATGAGATGGCTAATGGAGCCTATTTACGAGAATTAGCGATTAACTACTCAGCGTCCGTTGAATGATCCTCTTTCGGACAGCGTATTGAGCGGATTACCGTGAGCGCAGGGGAGTCCTGCGGCTCCTTAAGTCGGTTGGCTGTTCCATTGCTCCCCGGACCCCGCGTACTATTTTTTCCGAATTCTGTAGCCCCCCCTGCATGTCAAGAAAAAAGTGTTGCTGGCTTCGACTTAGGGAAACTCTGAAAAAGACTTCCTAATTTGGCAAAATCTCCGGACACCAGTCGCCGAGCTTTTCGATGATGAAACAGATGACCTTCGCCGACGCCGAGTATGCCGGCAAGCGCAAGCAGACCCGTAAGGAATTGTTCCTGATCGAGATGGATCAGGTGGTGCCCTGGAAAGGTTTGATTGCCCTGATTGAGCCCTATTATCCAAAAGGAGAAGGTGGCCGGCCCGCCTACCCACTGATGGCGATGCTGCGTGTTCATCTGATGCAGAACTGGTTCGGCTACAGCGATCCGGCGATGGAAGAAGCGCTGTATGAGACGACCATCCTGCGTCAGTTTTCAGGCCTGAGCCTGGAGCGAATTCCAGACGAAACCACCATTCTCAACTTCCGTCGTCTGCTGGAAAAGCACGAGTTGGCGACCGGGATTCTCGGCGTAATTAATGGTTATCTGGGCGACCGTGGCTTGTCGTTGCGTCAAGGCACCATCGTCGATGCCACGCTGATTCACGCGCCCAGTTCGACCAAGAACAAGGATGGCAAACGCGATCCTGAGATGCATCAAACCAAGAAAGGTAACCAGTACTATTTCGGCGCCAAGGCTCACATCGGCGCCGACGACGAGTCAGGCCTGGTGCACAGCGTGGTAGTAACAGCGGCCAATGTGGCAGACGTCACGCAGGTTGCCAAACTGCTGCACGGCGAGGAAAACGTAGTCTGCGCCGACGCAGGTTACACCGGGGTCGAGAAGCGCGAAGAACACGCTGGGCGCAAGGTCATTTGGCAGATTGCCGCCCGCCGCAGCACTTACAAAAAGCATGGAAAACGCAGTATTTTGTACAAGGCGATCCGCAAAATCGAGAAGGCCAAGGCCCAGGTTCGCGCCAAGGTCGAGCATCCGTTTCGGGTCATCAAACGCCAGTTTGGCTATGAAAAAGTGCGCTTTCGGGGCTTGGCCAAGAACACCGCGCAGATGGTGACGTTGTTCGCCCTGTCAAACCTGTGGATGGCCCGCCGACATTTGTTGGCGAGCGCAGGAGAGGTGCGCGTGTAATGCAGGAAATGGTTACCGCAAAAGGCTTTGCAGCGGCCGAAAGAGCTAAAAAGCGAAGATAATTGAGCAAATTTCGACATGCATCGTTTTTTGAAAAGTGCTGAGGACTCGGTAGCCGGAAAACATCCGGCTACTTCAGACCTTCCCTAAGGAAACTCTGAAAAAGACTTCCTAATTTGGCAAAATCTCCGGACACCAGTCGCCGAGCTTTTCGATGATGAAACAGATGACCTTCGCCGACGCCGAGTATGCCGGCAAGCGCAAGCAGACCCGTAAGGAATTGTTCCTGATCGAGATGGATCAGGTGGTGCCCTGGAAAGGTTTGATTGCCCTGATTGAGCCCTATTATCCAAAAGGAGAAGGTGGCCGGCCCGCCTACCCACTGATGGCGATGCTGCGTGTTCATCTGATGCAGAACTGGTTCGGCTACAGCGATCCGGCGATGGAAGAAGCGCTGTATGAGACGACCATCCTGCGTCAGTTTTCAGGCCTGAGCCTGGAGCGAATTCCAGACGAAACCACCATTCTCAACTTCCGTCGTCTGCTGGAAAAGCACGAGTTGGCGACCGGGATTCTCGGCGTAATTAATGGTTATCTGGGCGACCGTGGCTTGTCGTTGCGTCAAGGCACCATCGTCGATGCCACGCTGATTCACGCGCCCAGTTCGACCAAGAACAAGGATGGCAAACGCGATCCTGAGATGCATCAAACCAAGAAAGGTAACCAGTACTATTTCGGCGCCAAGGCTCACATCGGCGCCGACGACGAGTCAGGCCTGGTGCACAGCGTGGTAGTAACAGCGGCCAATGTGGCAGACGTCACGCAGGTTGCCAAACTGCTGCACGGCGAGGAAAACGTAGTCTGCGCCGACGCAGGTTACACCGGGGTCGAGAAGCGCGAAGAACACGCTGGGCGCAAGGTCATTTGGCAGATTGCCGCCCGCCGCAGCACTTACAAAAAGCATGGAAAACGCAGTATTTTGTACAAGGCGATCCGCAAAATCGAGAAGGCCAAGGCCCAGGTTCGCGCCAAGGTCGAGCATCCGTTTCGGGTCATCAAACGCCAGTTTGGCTATGAAAAAGTGCGCTTTCGGGGCTTGGCCAAGAACACCGCGCAGATGGTGACGTTGTTCGCCCTGTCAAACCTGTGGATGGCCCGTCGACATTTGTTGGCGAGCGCAGGAGAGGTGCGCGTGTAATGCAGGAAATGGTTACCGCAAAAGGCTTTGCAGCGGCCGAAAGAGCTAAAAAGCGAAGATAATTGAGCAAATTTCGACATGCATCGTTTTTTGAAAAGTGCTGAGGACTCGGTAGCCGGAAAACATCCGGCTACTTCAGACCTTCCCTAAGCACAGGAATAGGTCATTTCGCGATTGTGCTAATTAGCTAATTAGCTAATTAGCACAATCGCGACTCTGAGAAAGGCGTCTACTTGGTCGAGCCGGGCATGGCCTTGCGCCAGTCCAAGGCCACAACATTAAGAGCCGTAGGAGCGTTACGTAGCGCTGGCGGCCGAGGCTGCAATGGAGCAACCAACCGACCATAAGATGAATGGCCAATTGCTGTTATCGGCATAGCTAAGTGGGTTAATGCCTTTAGCTATTTAGCTAAATCAATAATCTGCTTGCACTCATCCAGATCATGGCTATACTTTGCTTAATCTTAACTAATTAGCTAATTCGATAAAAAGGAAGCCCCGCAAATGCTACCCCCTCTTGCTATCGGCTGCATCTCTCAAAAAGGCGGCGCTTGTGCAAGAAAAAACTTTGCGTGAAGCAGGTTGTGATGTCGTGCGCGCCGAGAAAAAAACGGGGCTAGTGTACTGTTTGCGAAATTATTTACCCATGACCTACAAACTAAGTTATTGATAAAATTTGAATTTTCCGTTCGTCAGTAGCTGGTTTTTTCGAAAACAGTACACTAGCCTGGTTGGTAGGACGGAGTTGAAAACACTGCTCGATTTTCTACGCTTGGCGATACATTAGTGGTGACGCGTGTTGATCGTCTCGCACGTGAAAAAAAGCGTTTAACCAGCCTCAACGCCACGTTGGTATCACGCCGAGTGGGCCTTTTTCGGCGGATTACCCTGTATAGGAATTATTGAAATTCCTATACATCGAGCTTTCAGATCAGCGATCAAAAAAGTTATTGTAGTGCCTAACGAACGCCTCACGAGAAGTGGTCATCGCTTCTAGATCTGCTACTATGCCGTGTCTCATAGGCGGTAACTCCATACCTCGCGCCATTGCTATGGCACGGACAGAGAACTCAGTTTTTGCTGCACTGCCCCTATGATCAGGCATAGCATTAGCAACCCACCAATGTATTTCACCTAATATACTTAAAGCTTGTGAATCGGAAACGCTCGCATCCAACGCTTGATTATAAAGTTCTTCTACATGAGCAAGCACTTCTGGCACATCGGCAGAAAAAGTGTGCCTTATATAAAAAGGCTCGCCAGCTTCAAGGTGCCTTATAGCAGAGTATCTACTATCATATCTATTCGCATCAGGGTCTGCACTTACCACGACAGTTGAGAGAGTTATAGGCTTACCATTTATCTCGTCTCGCAGAGGAAACTCGTGCGTTGGAACGCCCTCAACATCCTCGGAAAATTCACCATCCTCTCGATTTCTGTAACGATCAAGAATGTAAGCATATTGATTTGCCAGAGGCGTTGTCGGATTGTGATTGTAAGTTGGGTATCGCTCGCTTTCCTCGCCAAAAGTTTCGTAATCTCCGCCAGCAGCTTCGCTTCTCCAGCGCTGTGCCAAGGCCCACAATTGGCTAAATGCTTGAACTTGACCCGAAGCAATGCCAGCACCTGCGTGGCGAGACGCATCGAAGAAGGAACGACCATATTCCATCTGATGAGGAAGATGGTCCTGGTTATACTGAGGATCGGGCCAGCGAGCTACGCCAATTAACGATTGCTGATAATACGTTAAGCCGGTTTGTGCTGGAGGGCCCGATAATTCACCATAACGAGCTGACCTACGATGCGATGTTCTAGCGGTAGCAGGCTCCGCGTCAGGTGAAGAGTAATGACTGGAAGGAGACATTACCTGAGGTTTCGATGATATACATCCCATTTTCCATTCCTTAAAATTAGGTGTTGCCGACCTTAAAGAAATCGTTTCTAAAGTAGCGATTGAGGGTTACTCGGCCCTGTACCCAAAAGTCAGTCAGCGAAGCTAAGGAGCCGCTGATTTATTCGATTTTCGTCCCGCCAGCAACGCTCTGAAGTACTTGATTTATCACGGGGCAACAGCTGGGTTTCAGAATAAATCAGCGCCTCCCTAAGGCAAGGCAAAAAAGGCACGGTAGCGGAATCTACTGGTTGTAGATGACAATCCCTACCGTGCTCGCGCACGAGCCTGCTTTTAACGCAGCATCACCGATGAGCGGCTACTTTTCGTGCAGAGCCTAATAACTGAGTCGCCACAGGGTCGTAATCAGTTCCCGTTGGCCGAAACGCCGGAACGAAATTCCTATTCTATGAAACACAACCCTTGTTGATCGCGTCGTTCAGAACTTTAGCCGAGACGAACTTGACGACTTTCTTGGCAGCAATTTCGATAGCGGCACCAGTCGAAGGGTTGCGGCCAGTGCGTGCTGGACGCTCTGCCACTTTCAGTTTGCCGATGCCCGGTAGAGTGATTTCTGCACCGCTTTCCAGTTGGTCGGCAACGATCTGTCCCAATTGCTCAAGAGCCTTAAGCGCGGTGGTTTTTGGCGCATCGATAGCTTCTGCAATACCGACAACCAATTGGTCTTTCGTCAGAGCCATAGTGGCGTTCCTTCCCTATCAAATTCATTTGGATTGCAGAGTAAGGGGTCAGCTTGGGGCAGGCAAGAGTCCCGCTCTCCAGTAGCAGCCCCATTGACCACGAAATGTAGAAACACGAACCAAGCTTGAGTTAGGTCCGAACACTCACTGACGTAGTGCTCGCGCGCTATGCAGCACAGAACAGGGCAGCCTGCGGCTGCAAATCGGCCGTTCTTACGATCGCGTAGCAGCAGAAACATGGATTTGAGCTTTGTCATGAGGCCCATTATTGATCATCATGAAGCCTGCTTACCCACCGCTGCTTCAGATGAGTCCAGCCTACACACCTCGACCGCTCAAAAACCTCTTCACCGCTAACCAGTGCTGGGCACACCTCCTCGAGGAGGGCGGCTTACGCGACATCGAAGTCGAGTCCGTCACCAAAATGCTGGCCTGCGGCACCTCGATCCTGGGCGTCAAACACTACACCTGCGGCAACCACAGCTGCCCGCACGTCAAATACCTGTGCAACACCTGCAGTTGCCGCGCCTGTCCATCCTGCGGCAAAAAAGCTACCGATCAGTGGATCGCCAATCAACAGCACCGCTTACCCGAGTGTACCTGGCAACACCTGGTGTTCACATTGCCTGACACCCTGTGGCCGCTGTTCTTTCATAACCGTCACTGGCTCGATGCCTTGTGTCGCCTGGCCGTCGACAACCTGCTCTATGCGGGCCGACGCCGGGGCGTGGAAGTGGGTGTTTTCTGCGCCATCCACACCTACGGCCGGCGACTTAACTGGCACCCACACATCCATGTCTCGGTCACCTTGGGTGGGATCGATGACGCAGGTGTCTGGAAAGATCTGTCGTTTCATCCATCAGCCTTGCGTCGGCGCTGGATGTGGAATGTACGCCAGTACCTGCTCAGTCAGTGGGAGCACACCACCGTCCCACCTGAAAACGCTCATCTGCAGAGCGAAAATGACTGGCGTCACCTTGTGCTCAACGCCGGTGGTCGGCACTGGCACATCCACTTGTCGAAGAAGACGAAAAACGGCAAAAAGACCGTCAATTACCTGGGCCGCTACCTGAAAAAACCGCCCATCTCGGGCAGCCGATTGGCACATTACACCAACAGCGCAACCTTGAGTTTTACCTACCTGGATCACCGCACCAAGACCTATCAGCAGGAAACGCTGAGCCAGACCGACATGCTGCGCCGGGTGGTGCAGCACATCCCGGAGAAGCACTTTCGGATGATCCGGTATTTTGGATTTCTGGCCAACAGCATTTCTGGCCAACAGCGTCTGTGGCCGACAGCTACCCCGGGTGTATGAGGCGCTACGCATGGAAAGGCGTGGCAAAGCGCAAAAACTGTATTTTGCGCAGATGAGCAAAGCGTTCTTGCATCGCGATCCGTTCAGCTGCGTGCTGTGCGGAGCGCGGATGGTGTATACCGCAGCCATCGCCGGCCTGACCGTGCAGGGCTTGATCAACAACGCTCAAAGCATCGCGCAATTGAGGTACGTGCCGGCCTGATACGGGAGAGGTGCGTCCAAAATCTGGAAAAGGTACAGAAAAGTCGCTTTCAATCCATTTTTCGGCGTGGGTGATGGGTTAAAAAAGCTTTTTGCCGACATCGACGCCACGTTGGCATCACGCAGAGGGTGCCTTTTTAGGAGGATTACCCTGTATAGGAATTATTGAAATTCCTATGCATGAACGCGTCTTGAAGCAGGCACCCTCCGCCGATACCTGAGCCGCTCCGTGCACAGCCTGATAGGTGTCGTGACAAATGCGGTGGGTGTGACTCAGATTGATCAATCGCTACATGATAAGAGAACCTACCTTTTTACGCTGATCGCAGCTTTGCCATTGAGGCGCTGTCGACTATTTAAATATTTGGAAAGCATAATGGAACTCGATGGACACTGATGACCACTCATGCGCGGCACATGTAAAAGTAAAAGCGAATAGATAAGTCGGTGGTGGTGATCTGTCGGTTAAAAGCATGGCAAGCAACTCGCTCACCCACTGTAAAAATAAAATCAACTTAGATCCACGATGGAGAAAGTAAAATGAAAGCTCGCTCAAAGAAATCAGTAGGCATTGTTGCTTTGGCACTTTTAATGGGCAAGGTGTATGCCGCTCCTACTCCTGCCGCGTGCCCGGATGTCAGCGTCATCAAACAACATCAGGAAGGGCAAGGTTTTGTGTATACGGCACCAGCCCCAAACAACCAACAATGGAGAGGCGAAAACCCGCGAGGCGATGCAAAGGACATAAATAGTATTGCTTTCAAAACTGCAAATATACGTAACCGAAGCGCGATCACAGGTAATGCATTTGTGGCGTGCGACTATGAGGGTAATAGCAGTGCAGGAATCAGGATGAGTCTTGAAACGCTCAAGGTAGCAACACCTGTGGGGAAAGCTTGGAACGGACTCAGTTGCAGTGAAAGCAACCCATCCCTCTGCACGTTTGAGTATTGATGTTTTTATAATATACATTTTACAAATAGCTATTCAGCTTAATGCAGGTAGCTTTTAGTAAAACTACAAAAACAGATCACAGCGCCCACGACTATCGACTTTTTCCCCTCGATTTGACTGGGCGTTCTGCAGGGCCTGAACGTAAGACGTCCCCAGCCCCACTGGTCAACGTCGTCAGAATCAGCGTAGCCCAGAAGCATTCCACCTAACTTACTAGAGCCCAAAATTACTACTGAACGCCTGGATGCCGTGCTGGCGCAGTACATCCTTGATCTGAAAATAAGGCGCGCCCATTTTCACATACGGTTTTGCATCGTAGCTGCGGGCAATGACACAACCATCATTTGAGCTAAGAACCACGATTGGAACCTTGGCCAGGTCAGGTCGAAACACGCGCTCACAGCTTGCGTAGGGGGGAATAGAGAAAACGGACAAAATCGTACGCTAAGCATTCTACCTGTCAGTTGAAACCATAAAGATAGACGCCTCGGCGTCAGAAAATGCAGAAAACGGCCCTAGTCTGACGCGGTGCCAGTGAGTAGCCTGACGCCGGGTTGAGGTGTGCTTCAATCGGACACAGTCCAGGTTGCGCGAAGGCATGCCTCCTGTCGGCAGTTCTTAACGTACGATTTTTCCCGAATTCTGCGGGCTCCCCTTAATGCCTGCGACGATAAGTACGGTACGCGGATTATCAGCCTTTCACCTCTGCGCTTGGAGAATTCTGGACCGCTGGGCTCTTGAGAGCCCAGCACAGCTTCGATCTCTGGAATCTGAGGGTGAGGTAGCTCTCTTGGGGCGTTTGTTCGAACAGCAGCAGCTGGAGCAATCGATGCTAACGTCAGAATCTGCCCTGGAACAGCGTCGATCTGGGATGGCTGAACACGAAATCCTTGTACTGAACGAAATCCCCACTCAACTGGGATAAAAAAACCGGGCTTTAAGCCCGGTTTTTTTATCCCATTGCGGTATTTAGCTGCGATGTGATGCGTTCCATATCGTGCGATCGCACGGGGATGGTTATTGATGGATAGTCATAATTTCTAAATCGCAATATGACGTGCTGGAAGTGCTTCCCTGAGGTGATGTCGGTGGCCCACTCTGTGATTTCTGAGAGTGGCATGGCTTTGCGGATACCGTTGTACTCGTCGATCAAGACTGCTGTGCCTGCTTTTGGGTCTATTCCCACGTAGCGGCGGCCCGCTTCATCAGAAATCTGCACCTTGGCTGAAAAGCCCGCCGGAGCGATTGACATAACTAGCTTATGCAGTCGCTTCGCGTAGCGACTCTTTAAGTTTTTGATGAGCCAGCTGCCTCCAAACATCCAGACAAAGGTTAGGCCGATCAGCCCAAGTGGCCATAAGGCGTGGCTATTATAAATAATTGCGATTGCTACCCATATTATGATTAGGCTTAAAATATTCCCTAGCCAATGAATAGTCGTAATTAAAGAAAGCATAATTAACTCCCATAAACAATATAATTAATTAGCACATTAACCATGAATGCCATCTCCACCGCTAGGTTTGCTATTGCCCGGCTTTCTACCTGGCATGCCAGACTTAGGTGCCATGTGCTCTAGGGAAGGTCTGAAGTAGCCGGATGTTTTCCGGCTACCGAGTCCTCAGCACTTTTCAAAAAACGATGCATGTCGAAATTTGCTCAATTATCTTCGCTTTTTAGCTCTTTCGGCCGCTGCAAAGCCTTTTGCGGTAACCATTTCCTGCATTACACGCGCACCTCTCCTGCGCTCGCCAACAAATGTCGGCGGGCCATCCACAGGTTTGACAGGGCGAACAACGTCACCATCTGCGCGGTGTTCTTGGCCAAGCCCCGAAAGCGCACTTTTTCATAGCCAAACTGGCGTTTGATGACCCGAAACGGATGCTCGACCTTGGCGCGAACCTGGGCCTTGGCCTTCTCGATTTTGCGGATCGCCTTGTACAAAATACTGCGTTTTCCGTGCTTTTTGTAAGTGCTGCGGCGGGCGGCAATCTGCCAAATGACCTTGCGCCCAGCGTGTTCTTCGCGCTTCTCGACCCCGGTGTAACCTGCGTCGGCGCAGACTACGTTTTCCTCGCCGTGCAGCAGTTTGGCAACCTGCGTGACGTCTGCCACATTGGCCGCTGTTACTACCACGCTGTGCACCAGGCCTGACTCGTCGTCGGCGCCGATGTGAGCCTTGGCGCCGAAATAGTACTGGTTACCTTTCTTGGTTTGATGCATCTCAGGATCGCGTTTGCCATCCTTGTTCTTGGTCGAACTGGGCGCGTGAATCAGCGTGGCATCGACGATGGTGCCTTGACGCAACGACAAGCCACGGTCGCCCAGATAACCATTAATTACGCCGAGAATCCCGGTCGCCAACTCGTGCTTTTCCAGCAGACGACGGAAGTTGAGAATGGTGGTTTCGTCTGGAATTCGCTCCAGGCTCAGGCCTGAAAACTGACGCAGGATGGTCGTCTCATACAGCGCTTCTTCCATCGCCGGATCGCTGTAGCCGAACCAGTTCTGCATCAGATGAACACGCAGCATCGCCATCAGTGGGTAGGCGGGCCGGCCACCTTCTCCTTTTGGATAATAGGGCTCAATCAGGGCAATCAAACCTTTCCAGGGCACCACCTGATCCATCTCGATCAGGAACAATTCCTTACGGGTCTGCTTGCGCTTGCCGGCATACTCGGCGTCGGCGAAGGTCATCTGTTTCATCATCGAAAAGCTCGGCGACTGGTGTCCGGAGATTTTGCCAAATTAGGAAGTCTTTTTCAGAGTTTCCTTAGCAGCCAAAGGCGTAATGCCAAGGGGGGGGCAATGACAAAGGGGACAAAACCAGGGCAGTTTTCGCCGGTATCGCTTGAAGCACTGGAGCTGATCGCTAACGCTAAAAAAGACCCTCGCTTGCTACTGGCGTACTTAGGGTTGGCCAGGCATATCACCATGAGGGATTTAGACGGCCGTGGCCCTAATATGCTGACGGGGGCCGGTGCGGAGAAGGTCAGGGTGCTGACAGGCTGTGGAACGCCTATGGCCACAGGAATAGTTAACGCATTAGCCGGCATGGGGCTGATCAAGAAGCCAGCAGCAGGGCTACCACCCAATCAGGCCCGATGGGCGATGCAGCACCAAGGAACTGTGAATATTCCTCACGCCCTGATAGATGGGATAGGGAATGCGGATGGCATTGGTCGCTTATTGAAAGAAGGGGCCGCTGATGAGGTGGTCGTCTGCGCCGTTATGCTGCTGATTAACTGCTATGCAATGCACGATCTAGAAATGTTCGGCGGAGTTGATTACCAGCAAATATGGCGACATTGGAATCATATAGTCAGCCCAGAGGGTGAAGGGTTTCGGGTGACTGCTGAGCCAATCAACGACACAGCCCAAGCAAAATTTATCAGCAAGATAGTCGGCAGCATGGGCGGCAAGGTAGACGAGAATGGCAATAGTGACGTTTTTTGGAAGGCCTTCAAGCTGCTGAAAGGTACGGGCCTTTTTTATGAGGTTGTAACCTCCATCAGCATCGACGGTGAGAGGACTCCAATCCGTGTTAATGACTTCCACGCCGTTGGGTCTGACTCGTCCCTGCTAGAGGCCGCACCTGGCCTTGGCGTTGGATTTTACGTGCACAAGGATAACGATCGCTCAGAACCTGAGGGCTGCTGGTTTTATCTGCCATCAGATCCAGAGAAAGTGGTTGGTATCTGGCGGCTCAGATACCGGTGTGCAACACCGGAAACGGCTAGGGGAGTCGCGCTTGACTGGTCCAAAGTCGACGACGCTATCGCTGCTATGTGCGCGAAAGGCGTCCTATACTCTGGTTAAATACTAGGTAAGTGACATATAGGTAGATTGAATATATACGTAGGATGACTGATATAACTCAGAAAGACAGATATACGTCAGGAAGTGTAGTGGTCTAATGGTTCCGGACACTCATTTAGGCGAGAATATCGCCAGATAGAGGTGTCTGATGACCAAACAACGCCGTACCTTTTCCGTTGAATTCAAACGCGAGGCCGCAGGCCTCGTGCTCGATCAAGGCTATAGCCATATCGAAGCCTCCCGCTCGCTTGGGGTGGTCGAATCTGCGCTGCGTCGCTGGGTCAACCAGCTTCAACAAGAGCGCAACGGTGTCACTCCACAGAGCAAAGCCCTCACGCCCGAGCAGCAAAAAATCCAGGAGCTCGAAGCCCGGATCGCCCGTCTTGAGCGGGAGAAATCCATTTTAAAAAAGGCCACCGCGCTCTTGATGTCGGAAGAGCACGAGCGCATGCGCTGATTGATCAGCTCAGTGTCCATGAGCCAATCGAATTGCTGTGCGAAGTGTTCGAGGTACCTCGCTCGTGCTACTACAACCATTGCCTGCGGCGTCGGTCTCCAGACGCCGAGCGGGTTCGTTTACTTAGCCGAGTCAATGAGCTGTTCGGGCAAAGTCGAGGCGCTGCCGGCAGCCGCAGTATCGTGTCGATGATGCAGGCGGATGGCGAGCAAATCGGTCGGTTCAAGGTGCGTAGCTTGATGCGGGAGCTGGGATTAATCAGCAAGCAACCAGGCTCGCATGCTTATAAAAAAGCAACAGTGGAGCGGCCTGACATTCCGAACATTTTGAATCGGGAGTTCGATGTACCCGCGCCCAATCAGGTCTGGTGTGGCGACATCACCTACATCTGGGCGCAAGGAAAATGGCATTACCTGGCGGTGGTTATGGATCTTTACGCGCGTCGGGTGGTGGGCTGGGCGTTTTCGAACAAACCGGATACGGACTTGGTGATCAAGGCGCTGGACATGGCTTATGAGCAACGCGGCAAGCCTCAGGGCCTGCTGTTTCATTCCGACCAGGGCGTCCAATACGGGAGCCGACAGTTTCGCCAGCGGCTTTGGCGATACCGCATACGCCAGAGCATGAGCCGCCGGGGTAATTGCTACGACAACTCGCCGATGGAGCGTGTGTTCCGCAGCTTGAAAACTGAGTGGATACCGACCGTGGGCTACATGACGGTCCAAGAGGCTCAGCGGGATATCAGTCATTACCTGATGCATCGTTACAACTGGATTCGGCCACACCAGTTCAATGATGGAATGGCGCCCGCTCAGTACGAGAAAAACCTTAACGTCGTGTCCGGGATCAGTTGACCACTACAATCCTGTAGTTCTTTGCCTGCTCAAGCGACGTTAACGTGATGGGGCTGTCGCCGCGGGCGAGCATGATCCAGTCATAGGAGCCTACCGGACCCACCCATTTGAACAGTTTTTCCCGCTCAGGCAGGCGAGTGGTGGAGAACACACCATAGCCGGGCTTGTCGAGGGCAAGCTTGTAAACCCGATCCCACGGAAAACGCAGGGTCATGCTGTAACCAATGTTTGCGCGCTTGAACATCTCGCGCACCACTTCAGCGGCAATACCGTCGATGTTGTTTTCCTGCGCGAAATTCTTGCCATCGACCGCCATGTTGAACGGCGGGAAATTCTCGGTGAGCAACACCATGGAATAAGGCGTTGAGTCGCTGGCTCGCGCAGTTTCATTCAGCAACAAGCCGACACCGATCAGTGCGAGAAATAGACGTTTGAACATGTTCCGGCACTCGATCGTGACTGACGCATGCAGAGTGCCGCGAACCCGGCGCACTGTCTAGCGCGCTGTCCGGCGATGTCGCTTACAGGTAATACTCGAATGCCACAGGGCTGAAACAGAGCGAGCGCCGACTGCTTCAAACCCATGGTCTGAAACAAGCGACGCCCGCTTTGATGCGCAGTACTCAGCGCACCACAATCCCGCGACTGGCCACATAAGCCTTTGCTTCGGGAACGGTGTATTCGCCAAAGTGGAAAATACTCGCCGCCAGCACGGCACTGGCGTGGCCTTCGATGACGCCGGCGGCCAGATGCTCAAGGTTGCCGACACCACCGGAAGCAATCACCGGGATGCCCAGCGCATCGCTGATGGCGCGGGTGACGCCCAGGTCGAAGCCGTTCTTCATGCCGTCCTGGTCCATGCTGGTCAACAGGATCTCGCCAGCCCCCAGGTCTTCCATCTTTTTCGCCCAGAGCACCGCGTCCAGCCCGGTGGGTTTGCGTCCACCGTGGGTGAAGATTTCCCAGCGCGGGGTTTCACCCGGGCCGGAGACCTTCTTGGCATCAATAGCGACCACAATGCACTGCGACCCGAAACGAGCGGCGGCTTCACCGACAAACTCAGGGTTGAACACCGCTGCCGTGTTGATCGACACCTTGTCCGCGCCCGCATTGAGCAGGTTGCGGATGTCCTGCACGGTACGCACGCCGCCACCGACAGTCAGCGGAATGAACACCTGACTGGCCATGCGCTCGACGGTGTGCAGCGTGGTGTCACGGCCATCGACGCTGGCAGTGATGTCGAGAAAAGTAATTTCGTCGGCACCCTGCTCATCGTAACGACGAGCAATTTCCACCGGATCGCCTGCATCCCGGATGTTCTCGAACTTGACACCCTTGACCACTCGACCGTTGTCGACGTCCAGGCAAGGGATGATGCGTTTGGCTAGGGCCACAGGGTCAGTCTCCAGCTATTCAGCGTTGTTCGCGGTCGCAGAGCGCCTGGGCTTCGGCCACATCCAGCGTACCTTCGTAGATCGCACGACCGGTGATTGCGCCGATGATGCCCGGAGCCTTCGCATTCAACAGCGCCTGAATGTCGCCCAGGTTATGAATGCCACCCGAAGCAATCACCGGGATCCGCGTAGCCGCCGCCAGCGCGGCGGTGAACGGGATGTTGCAGCCCTGCATCATGCCGTCTTTGGCGATGTCGGTGTAGACAATGGCAGACACGCCATCGGCTTCAAAACGCTTGGCCAGATCAATGACCTGAACCGAGCTGACTTCAGCCCAGCCATCGGTGGCGACGAAACCGTCCTTGGCATCCAGACCGACGATCACCTTGCCTGGGAACGCGCGGCAGGCTTCAGCCACGAACTCGGGCTCTTTGACTGCCTTGGTGCCAATGATGACGTAGCTCACGCCTGCCTTGACGTAGTGCTCGATGGTTTCCAGCGAACGGATGCCGCCACCAATCTGGATCGGCAGGTTCGGGTAGCGTCTGGCAATGGCCGTGACCACATCACCGTTGACCGGCTGTCCTTCGAACGCACCGTTCAGATCGACCAGATGCAGACGGCGGCAACCACCGTCGACCCACTTGGCAGCCATGGCCACCGGGTCATCGGAGAACACCGTGGAATCTTCCATCCGGCCCTGACGCAGACGTACACAGGCACCGTCTTTGAGGTCGATAGCGGGGATAATCAGCATGCTTATTCCTTGGTCAAAAAGAGCGGCAAGCTGCAAGCGATTAGCTGCAAGTATGCGTACTCACTGATTCTTGCGGCTTGAAGCCTGAAGCTCAAAGCTGCTTCTATTCAATTCTTTTCGAGCGCCCAGAGGTCGCTTTCGATGCTCTCGAACCGCTCCTTGAGCTGCTGCTGAACATCGAAAATAGCGCGATTGTAGTAATGCGGCGCAATCTCGCGGGTGAACAATTCCAGTACCTCAGCCACTTCAAACGTACCCAGCTCCAGCTCGAAGCGCTCTGCGAACAGGCGCTTGAGCTTGTCGATCGCCTGCTGCTCATGCTCGGGCGAAAGGGTCAGGATCGGCGGCTTGCTCTTGGTTTTGCTCATGCGATTACCAGCGACCATCCCAGGCAGCGAAGTTCTGCAGCAATTGCAGGCCGTGGGTGTGGCTCTTTTCCGGGTGAAATTGCACGGCAAAACGCGAACCGTCGGCCAGCGCGGCGGCAAAGTCGAGGCCGTAGTGACCGCGCCCGACCACCTGACGCTGGTTGGCGGCATCGATGTAGAAACTGTGCACGAAGTAGAAACGCGCCAGGTCCGGAATGTCATGCCACAGCGGGTGATCCACCGCCTGAGCGACCTGATTCCAGCCCATGTGCGGCACTTTCAGGTGCTCGCCTTCTTCATACAGGTCCTTGCCGAAAAACTTCACCTGGCCGGGAAACAGACCGATGCAATCCACGCCGCCGCTCTCTTCACTTCTGTCGAGCAACGCCTGCATGCCGACGCAGATACCGAGAAACGGACGGTCCTGGCTGACTTCCCTGACCAGCGAATCAAAGCCCAGACGGCGGATCTCGGCCATGCAGTCGCGAATCGCGCCCACACCCGGAAACACCACACGGTCGGCTTCGCGAATCACCTTGGCGTCACTGGTAATCAGCACACGGCCTGCGCCTACGTGCTCAAGCGCCTTGGCGACAGAGTGCAGGTTGCCCATACCGTAATCGATGACCGCAACCGTCTGCATCAGAGCACACCCTTGGTGGATGGCATTTGCCCGGCCATGCGCTCATCCAGCTCGACCGCCATGCGCAGCGCGCGACCGAAAGCCTTGAACACGGTCTCGATCTGGTGGTGAGTGTTGGTGCCACGCAGGTTGTCGATGTGCAGCGTCACGTTCGCGTGGTTGACGAAGCCCTGGAAGAACTCCTGAAACAGGTCCACATCAAAGCCACCCACCGTGGCACGGGTATACGGCACATGCATCTGCAGGCCCGGACGACCCGAAAAGTCGATCACCACGCGCGACAGCGCTTCGTCGAGCGGCACATAGGCGTGGCCGTAACGACGAATGCCTTTCTTGTCGCCGATGGCCTGGCTGAACGCCTGCCCCACGGTGATACCGACGTCTTCCACCGTGTGGTGATCGTCGATTGCCAGGTCACCCTTGCACTCGATGTCCAGGTCGATCAGCCCGTGCCGGGCGATCTGGTCGAGCATGTGCTCAAGAAAAGGCACACCGATATCGAATCGGGCCTTTCCGGTGCCATCCAGGTTGATCGAGGCTTTGATCTGGGTTTCCAGAGTATTACGCTCGACGTACGCCTTACGTTCGGCCATCACCAGCTCCGCAAAATCATTGGGCGAAAAAAGGCGAGCATTATAGGCCCAGATGCGCCCGCCATGAAGCAAACAGACGACCAGCAGGGCATTTAGTGGGTGAAGAGGCTCGCGATTGCGTTACATACCTTGTCGATATTGCCTTCATTCAGGCCCGCCATGCACACCCGCCCACTGCGCAGCATGTAAATGCCGTGAACGTCTTTCAGTTCATCGACCTGCTGTGGCGTCAGACCGGTATAGCTGAACATCCCGCTCTGCCTGAGGATAAAGCTGAAATCACGTCCGGAAACCTTCTGCGCCAGTACCTCAACCAGCCGCGTGCGCATGTCGATGATGCGCACGCGCATGGCCTCGACTTCGCTCAGCCACTGCTCGCGCAGGTGCGGCGTGTTGAGCACTTTTGAAACCAGAAAGGCGCCATGCGCAGGCGGGCTGGAGTAGTTGCGACGTACAGTGGCCTTCAGCTGGCCGAATACGTTGGCAGCCGACGCGGTGTCTTCGCAGACGACCGACAGCCCGCCGACCCGCTCGCCGTACAGCGAGAAGATTTTCGAGAACGAGTTACTGACCAGCGTTGTAACACCTGCGTTGGCCATTGCGCGGATGGCATAGGCATCCTCATCAATGCCTTTGCCAAAGCCCTGATAGGCAATATCCAGAAACGCGATGAGCTGACGATCCTTGATAACCTCGATCAACCGGTCCCATTGCTCGACTGTCAGATCGGCACCGGTCGGGTTATGGCAGCACGGGTGCAGCAGGAGGATGCTCTGCGCAGGCAGGCCCTGCACCGTGTCGAGCATGGCCTCGAACCTGACCCCGCCAGTCTGCGCGTCGAAATACGGGTAGCTGTTGACCTTGAAGCCCGCACCACCGAACAGCGCGTTGTGGTTTTCCCAGGTCGGATCGCTGACCCAGACCTGCGAGTCCGGGAAGGCATACTTGAGGAAGTCGGCACCTACTTTCAGCGCGCCGGAGCCGCCCACGGTCTGGATGGTCGCCACGCGTCCTGCCTGCACAAGCGGGTGATCCGCCCCGAACAACAGGGTCTGCACTGCCTGCCGATAAGCCGCCAGGCCTTCCATCGGCAGATAGACAGAAGCCGCCTGCTCGCCCTCGGCCAGTTGCTGTTGTGCCGTTGCTACGCATGCCAGCTGAGGGATACGGCCCTGCGCGTCGTAATACAAGCCGATGCTCAGATTGACCTTGTCCGCACGGGAATCCTTGCCAAAGGTTTCCATCAGGGAAAGGATCGGATCACCAGCGTATGACTCCACGTGGGCTAGCATGCAAACAACTCCTACAGGCAATAAAAACAGGGGTTGCTAATGTAGCAGCGTCTGCGGGGGAACGGGCAGTGCATCAAACACATTGAGCCGCAGATAGGTGACGCAGAGCGTCACGAACGGCATTCCCACGCTGGAGCGTGTGGAACGATAGCCTCAACTATAGTGGGACGCTCTGCGTCCGATTCAGAGTGCGTGGAACAAGAATTCTGCGCACAAAAAAAAGCGCCTGCACCTAAGTGCAAGCGCTTATCTGTTACCTGCAGGCTTTTAGTGGAACAGCACTGCGGTTTTTTGCAGGGTAATCCAGACGCCCCACGCCAGCGGGATGCCTACGGCCAGCCAGGCGGCGATGACCAGCGGCTTACTGCCTGCGGATGCTTTCCACTCCAGCGAAGTCGTGGCATTGGCACCCTTGTCGTGACCGATGGCTTGTTCAGCCGCCAGCTCGGCGTCGGTCATGAAGTACTTGTCGGCAACCGGACGAATCAGCAGGTTGCAGATAAAGCCCAGCACCAGCAGACCCGAGAGGATGTACAAGGTGATGTCGTAGGCATCGGCACGTGCAACACCGTGGGCGAGTTGGTACTCACGCAGGTAGTTGACCAATACCGGACCGAGCACACCGGCCGCAGCCCAGGCAGTCAGCAGACGACCGTGAATCGCGCCGACCATCTGCGTACCGAACAGGTCAGCCAGATAAGCCGGAACCGTCGCGAAACCGCCACCGTACATCGACAGCACGATGCAGAACGCGGCCACGAACAGGGCAATGCTACCCATGTGGCTCAGGGTCGGAACCGACGCATAAAGCAGGAAGCCCAGTGCGAAGAATACGAAGTAGGTTGCCTTGCGACCGATGAAGTCCGAGCACGAAGCCCAGAAGAAACGACCGCCGATGTTGAACAGACTCAACAGACCCGTGAAGCCGGCTGCAATCGCAGCAATGGCTTTCAGCTGGTCGGCATTGAGCTGGCTGAAGGTCAGATCGACGCCCAGCAGTTTGCCGGCGAACACTTCCTGCAACAGCGGCGAAGCCATGCCCAGGATGCCGATACCGGCCGATACGTTCAGGCACAGCACCAGCCAGACCAGACGGAACTGCGGTGTCTTCCAGGCCACGCTGACATGCACGTGACGGTTGGTGATCATCGAGTTCTTGGCCTTGGCAGCCGGAGCGGTCCAGCCTTCAGGTTTCCAGCCGGTTGGCGGAACGCGATAGCCCAGCGCGCCACCGATCATGAAGATGAAGTAGATCACCGCCATCACCACGAAGCTCTGCCAGACGCCAACGCTTTCAGCCGAGGCAAAGTGGCCCATCAGCGCAGTGGCCAGTGGTGCACCGACCATTGCGCCGCCACCAAAGCCCATGATCGCCATACCGGTCGCCATGCCGCGCTTGTCCGGGAACCACTTGATCAGGGTCGAAACGGGGGAGATATAGCCCAGCCCCAGACCAATGCCGCCGATAACCCCCGAGCCCAGCCACATCAGCCAGATCTGGTGGGTATAGATACCCAACGCGGAAATCAGCAGACCGCCACACCAGCACAGGGCAGAAACAACACCGGCCTTGCGTGGACCTGCGTGCTCCAGCCAGCCACCCCAGATGGCAGCCGAGCAACCCAGAAAAATGAAGAACAGGGTGTAGATCCAGCCCAGCATGGAGATCTGCCAGTCACAGGTCGACGCGAACATCTGCGCGAAGAAACCCATGTCCGGAGTACAGGCGACGGGTGCAGTAATACCCACGGCCTTGGACAACGGCAACCAGAACACCGAGAAGCCGTAAGCCATACCGATACAAAGATGGATGGCCAATGCTGCTGGTGGAACAAGCCAACGGTTGAAACCGGGCTTGGCGATAATGCGCTCTTTGGACAAGAACGCAGGCTGAACGGCGTCGCCGCCCAAGGCTGTGCTTGTGCTCATTATAATTACCCCAATGTGTGAAGCTCGCAGATGGTCCGCTGGTCCGCCACAGACTCCATGCCGAGCGGCCATGTCTGTTTTATCGGCAGGTTGTTCAGATACGTGACAAAAAGACGCACCTGAGCCAGCAAAAACGGAGACTATCACTGTCTGATGGCAAATAAGCATCTCGTTACATGCTTTTTATTATCTATTTTATCGGTTAATCCGCGCGCTCTATGACGCCATAGATGCAATCAATTAAATGATAAGGAAAAGCCTGTCAGAACCTTAGTTGAGGCAAAAAAGCTATGTAGCTGTAGGGTCGAGAGGAGCGCTGCTACCTCAAACCGGAGACCGGACAGCAATAAAGGCATCCGCAGCCCGGTACGCGCGTCAGAGCGGTATACTCACGGGCTATTTTTGAATATCGACACAAGGACTCGCCCATGAAAGCGTTCGGCAAAATCCTGGGGCTGTTTATTCTCGGGCTGTTGCTGATCATCGTGGCTCTCGGCTTCGCCCTGACCCACCTGTTTGATCCCAACGACTATAAAGACGAGATTCGCCAGCTGGCACGCGACAAAGCCAACGTCGAGCTGACGCTCAACGGCGATATCGGCTGGAGCCTGTTCCCCTGGCTCGGCCTGGAATTGCACGACGCCCATGTCGCCACCCTGACCGCTCCCGATCAGCCGTTCGCCGATGTGCAGATGCTCGGCCTGTCCGTACGTGTCCTGCCATTGCTTCGTCGGCAGGTACAGATGAGCGACATTCGCGTCGAAGGCCTGAACCTGACCCTGCACCGCGATGAAAACGGTCATGGCAACTGGGAAGACATCGGCAAGCCTGCCGTGGCAAGCACTGAAACATCTGGCGAGACAACGCCGGCCCCGGCTCCGGACGCGCCCAAAGCGGATCGCCCTTCCCAGCCGATCCGCCTGGATATCGACAGCCTGACCGTCAACAACGCCCGCGTGGATTACAGCGATGCCCGAAAAGGTAGGACCTTCATGGCCGAGAGCATTCAGCTGAGTACCGGGCCGATTCGTGAGGCGTCCGATATCCCGATCAAACTGACGGCCTTTCTAAGCACCAACCAGCCCGTCGTGCGCGCCAAGACCGAACTGGTCGGCGAACTGCGCATGGACCGCGTACTCAAGCGCTATCAATTCGAAGACATGCGCTTGTCCGGCGAAGTCGCCGGCGAGCCGCTGCAGGGCAAGACCGTGACCTTCTCGGCGCAGGGCCAGCTGCTGGTAGACCTTGCCGCCAATATCGCCGAATGGAACAGCCTCAAAGTGTCAGCCAACCAGTTGCGTGCACTGGGCGAACTGCGTGCCCGTGATCTGGACAAGACGCCACAGATCAGCGGCGGCCTGTCCATCGCCCAGCTCGACCTGCGCACCTTCTTCGAAAACATCGGCCAGCCATTGCCCGCCATGTCCGAGGGCGCGCTGAGCAAGGTTGAAATGGTCACACGCCTCGCCGGCACGCCCACCAGCCTTGCGCTGGAAAACCTCAACCTTAAAGTCGACGACAGCACCTTCACCGGTCGCATCGCCGTGGACGACTTCGCCAAACAGGCGCTGCGTGTCCAGCTCAAGGGCGATACCTTCGACGCCGACCGCTATCGTCCGGCTGAGAGCGAAGAAAGCAAAGGTGCCAAGGCCGCGCGCAAATCCGAGGTTCAGTCCGGTGAAGCCGCCGCTGCTGCGGGCGATTCACCGCTGCCCGAACAACCGACCAAGGCCGCCTGGAGCACTGCCAGGCTGCTGCCGCTGGAGCGCTTGCGTACGCTGGATGTCGAGGCTGACCTGAGCTTCGGCAAACTGACCCTGAACAAACTGCCCATCGACAACGCAGCGTTCAAGACCCAGGCCAACGGTGGTCTTATCAAGGTCGATACGCTGAGTGGCGACCTGTACAACGGCAACTTCGAGGTCAAGGGCAATCTGGACGCGCGTCCGGACACGCCTGTGGCCACGGTGCAGACGCGCATTGCCAAAGTACCGGTCGAACGCATTCTGGAAAGCCAGGGCCAGACGCCGCCAGTGCGTGGCCTGCTGAACCTCGACAGCAACCTGACCGGCACAGGCAACAGCGAAAAAGCCCTGATCGACAGCCTGAACGGCACCGCCAGCTTTGCGCTCAATAACGGCGTACTGGTCAACGCCAACCTGGAGCAGCAGCTGTGCAAGGGTATTTCGATCCTCAACCGCAAGACGCTTAGCGGCGAACCGCGCGCCAAGGACACTCCTTTCCAGCAGCTCAACGGCAATCTGGTGATACGCAACGGCGTGGCCAGCAATCCGGACCTCAAGGTTCGTACGCCGGGCATGGCCGTCAACGGTAACGGCGACGTCGATCTGCGCGTACTGGGCATGAATTACCGCGTCGGCATCATCGTCGAAGGCGACAAGAGCGACATGCCGGACCCGGCCTGCGAGATCAATCCGCGCTTTGTCGGCATCGAGTGGCCGGTGCAGTGCCGCGGCCCGCTGGAACTGGGCGCCAAGGCTTGCCGTCTGGACAAGGAAGGTGTCGGCCAGATCGCTGCGAAACTGGCGGGCGACCGGATCAGCGAGAAGCTCGAGGACAAGCTGAACGACAAACTCGGTGACAAGGTCAGCCCCGAGCTCAAGGACGCCCTCAAGGGACTGTTCAAGCGCTAGGGCAACGTGAACTGCTCAGGAGCGCCCTCGCGGCGCTCCGCTGGCACGACCGTTCATATCACCACCCATATCCAGACGAGAGCCCTCCAGGCCATGCAACCCGAACAATTCTCCAACGCCGTGCTGGACTGGTACGACCGTCATGGCCGACATGACCTGCCCTGGCAACAAGACATCACGCCGTATCGGGTCTGGGTATCGGAAATCATGCTGCAGCAGACCCAGGTCAGCACCGTTCTGAATTACTTCGACCGCTTCATGGAGGCCCTGCCGACCGTGCAGGCGCTGGCTGAGGCACCGGAAGACGAAGTGCTGCACCTATGGACCGGGCTGGGCTACTACACCCGCGCCCGCAACTTGCAGAAGACCGCAAAAATCGTGGTTGCCGATCACGATGGCGAGTTTCCCCGCGACGTCGAAAAACTCATCCTGCTGCCCGGCATCGGTCTATCCACAGCAGGCGCAATCGCCAGCCTGAGCATGGGCCTTCGCGCGCCGATCCTCGACGGCAACGTCAAACGCGTGCTGGCGCGCTTTACCGCGCAGGAGGGCTACCCCGGCGAACCCAAGGTGGCCAAACAGCTGTGGGCTACAGCCGAACGCTTCACACCGCACAGCCGGGTCAACAACTATACCCAGGCCATGATGGACCTCGGTGCCACGCTCTGTACCCGCAGCAAACCCAGCTGCCTGCTCTGCCCGCTGGAACGCAGTTGCGAGGCGCACATGCTGGGCCTGGAAACCCGCTACCCCATCCCCAAACCACGCAAGACCGTGCCGCAGAAACGCACGCTCATGCCGATGCTCGCCAACGAAGACGGCGCGATTCTGCTTTATCGTCGCCCTTCCAGCGGCTTGTGGGGCGGCCTGTGGAGCCTTCCGGAACTGGATGACTTCGATGACCTGCAGCACCTGGCCACGCAACACGCACTGCAATTGGGCGAGCATCATGAACTGCCGGGGCTGATCCACACCTTCAGCCACTTCCAGTTGAGCATCGAACCCTGGCTGGTCAAGGTCCAGGAGTCCGCCGATCACGTGGCCGAGGCCGACTGGCTCTGGTATAACCTCGCCACCCCGCCACGCCTGGGCCTAGCTGCCCCGGTGAAAAAGCTGCTCAAACGCGCAGCCGACGTATTGAACGCAGGAGAGTCGTCATGACCCGCACCGTAATGTGCCGCAAGTACAAAGAAGAACTGCCCGGCCTGGAACGCGCCCCTTATCCGGGAGCCAAGGGCGAAGACATCTTCAACCACGTCTCGCAAAAAGCCTGGGCCGACTGGCAGAAACACCAGACCCTGCTGATCAACGAGCGCCGCCTGAATATGATGAACGCCGAAGACCGGAAATTCCTCCAGACCGAGATGGACAAGTTTCTCTCCGGCGAAGAATACGCCCAGGCCGAAGGCTACGTACCCCCCGAAAAATAAAGCGTTTCACGCAGTGAAGGTCGTAAGCGTCGGTAATAATTCAAATTTTTTAAAAAACACGCTTGACGACCTCCTGAAAAACACGTCTAATGCGCCCCGTTGCCCAGATAGCTCAGTCGGTAGAGCAGGGGATTGAAAATCCCCGTGTCGGCGGTTCGATTCCGTCTCTGGGCACCACCTTTCGTTTTCAGGTGATGCCAAGCACACCTGAAAGCACACAAGAAGCCCGCCTCGTGCGGGCTTTTTGTTGTCTAAGGTTTGCGGATGCTCCCCGGCAGGCCACATAGATCGAGGGCGGATCCAGCTCGGCCTGGAAATCTAGTCAAGACAAGCCAGCAAAGCGCTCTGAATCGCCCCGGATTCTCTAGACACCTTGCAAGCTCATTGCGTAACGTTTTTCAAACTCTACCGGTGACAGCTGATTGTTGAAACCATGGCGGCGTTTTGGGTTGTAGAACATCTCGATGTAATCGAACACATCACTACGAGCATCTTGCCGTGAGGTGTAGATTTTCCGCTTGATTCGTTCCCGTTTCAGAAGCTGGAAAAAGCTCTCAGCCACGGCGTTGTCATGACAATTGCCTCGGCGGCTCATGCTGGCAACCAAATTGTTTGCCTTCAAAAAACTGCGCCAATCGGAGCTGCTGTACTGGCTGCCCTGGTCGGAGTGAACCATCACCTCTTGTTTCGGTTTTCGCCTCCAAACCGCCATCAATAACGCATCAATGGCCAAATCACTGGTCATCTGCGACTTCATTGACCAGCCAACGACCTGACGAGAAAACAGATCCAGCACCACCGCCAAATACAGCCAGCCTTCATACGTACGAATGTAGGTGATGTCGGTGACCCAAACCTTGTTGGGTTCCACGACATCGAACTCGCGCTTCAGTAAATTGGGTGAGGCGACCGCTGGCTTACCGCCGTACTTTCCAGGGCGACGTCGATACCCTGTCTGAGAGCGCAGACCTTCAAGACGCATCAACCTCGCCACACGATGCCGACCACAATCTTCACCGACCTCGCGCAGGTCGTCATGGATTTTGCGATAGCCATAAACTCCGCCGCTCTCCAGCCACGAGTGCTTGATCAAACCCAGCAATCGCTGGTCGTCTTTAGCGCGTGCAGATTGCGGCTCAGACAACCAAGCGTAATAACCACTGGGATGGACTTTCAGCGTCAGGCAAAGCCGTCGAATGGAGTAGTCGCCCGCGCGCTGCTTGATAAAGGCGTACTTCAGCCGCACTCCTTGGCAAAGTACGCGGCGGCCTTTTTTAAGATGTCTCGCTCTTCAGTGACCCGCTTGAGTTCCGCTCGCAGACGACGCAGTTCAGCGTGCTGATCATCGTCTTGCTGCCGTTCTGCCTGAGGTTTGCTGTAGCGCTTTATCCAGGCATAGAGGCTATGCGTCGACACGCCAAGACGCGCCGCCACATCAGCGACAGGCAGCTTCTTTTCGGTCACTTGATTGACCGCTTGGATTTTGAATTCTTCGGGATAACGTGGGTTGCTCATGGCACCTCCTGATTGGCCTCAGTTTAAGGCATGGAGGTGTCTACGAAACCCGGGGCGATTCATCCTGATCGATTTCAGTGATTACGAAAAGAAAGAGATCGAGAAAAAAGCAAAGATCCTTAGGGCTAATGCCGAGTCTCGCGACTGGCTCTATAAGCCATAGCGTAGAGCCCGGCCTAGCGCCGGGTTTCTCATTGCTCACATTTGCGCCTGTGATCCAGCTAAGCGGTAGAGATACATTCCTAATCAGTGTTGGTGATAGCAAATGAGCTAGATACTCAGCCATTCGCCTTCAACACTCTTTGCTTGAACTCATCGGAGCTGAATAAATGCGGCTCCCCGCTGGATTCGCCTTCCATCAGCGCAAGCCGGATGGCTTCGATGTCTGCGCTCCGGGCCTGTTCGCGACGAATCAAGTCGCGAATATGTTGGCTGTCGCTGGTGTACGTGCCCACTTCAGTCTGCGCGCTTATTAAGGCGCCCTTTTGATCGGTCATCCGTACGGTCTCCATACTTGAACTCCAAAATCGTTTATCGACTGCGAGAGGCCTTCGCCTAGAAGAGGCATGCTCACACATGCGTTACGCAGCGCGGAAGCCCAGTGCTTCGAGCAAATCAAGACCAGCCATCCAGAGCCCTGCCGCCCCCATCCCATTGAACTAATTTTCCCCGCCCACCCTCGAAGCCATACATTTGCTTCCACAAGGAAAATTCCGTGCTCAAGTTAACTGCCTCCGCCCTCATCCTCGCCGCCACTCTGGGTCTGGCTGCCTGCGACAGCAAATCCGAACAGAAAGCACAGGACGCTCAGGCTCATCAGGAGAAATCCCAGGAGAAGATGGAGTCTGCCCAGGACAAAGTGAACGAGGCTGCCAAAGAGAACACCGAAGCGGCCAAGGACAAAGCTGCGTCCAAGGAAGCGGCTGCCGAAGAATCGAAGACCTTCGTGCCAACGTCCGAAGTGACCAACACCATCCAGCCGGAAAAAAAGTGAAAACAGTGAATACTCTTCACAAAGTTTTCACAGCGGCCGCGTCATTGTAGAGCTGCTCCCAAGTGTGAATCCTTAAGCCCGCTCCCCCATCGCGGGCTTTTCTTTGTCCGGAATTTGACGGGCAGACCGCTTTTCCAGATATCTGTGCACTTATGGTCAATGTATTTTTCTTTGACCCAAAACTGCACTTTTTTGACGCCAATAAATCTCTTCATTTATCCAGTCGATTGTTGCGATGACCCGTTCATGTCTCAGCTTTTCGAGCCGATACTCTAATCACAGCAAGTCCACAAACACACCAAGGGGCAGGTTATGTTCGGAAACAAGAACAAAGCTGAACTGACAGCCATGAAGGCCGAGGTAGATGGACTCAAAGGACTGACAAACGCACTGGAAAAATCAATGGCGGTGGTCGAGCTGGGTCTCGACGGCAAGATCCTTCGTGCCAACGATAACTTCCTTGCAACGATGGGCTACCGGGCCGATGAGCTGGCCAGCAAGACGCACCGCGACTTTTGCGAGCCGGAGATGCTCCGCAGCCGTGAATACGCGGACCTGTGGGCATCTCTGAAGGCTGGCAAGTTCATCTCCGGCACCTTCAAGCGCATCGACAAGAATGGCCGTAGCGTCTGGCTGGAGGCAAGCTACAACCCGGTGACCGATACGCAGGGCAAAGTGTTCAAGGTGGTCAAATATGCTCTGGACGTTACCAAACGCGTAATGCTCGAAAATGAGACCAACGGCAAGCTGGCAGCAGTAGACCGGGCCATGGCTGTTTGCGAATTCGAGCCCAATGGCAATGTGATAACCGCCAACAGTAATTTCCTGAACGTCATGGGTTACGCACTGAACGAGATCAAAGGTAAACACCACAGATCGTTCTGCGAACCGGCACTGGTCAACAGCCCGGAATATGCCGAATTCTGGCGCAAGTTGAATCAGGGCGAGTTCATTGGCGATCAGTTCAAACGCCTCGGCAAACATGGCCGGGTTGTCTGGCTGGAAGCAACGTATAACCCGGTTTTTGATGTCGACGGCAAGCTCTATAAGATCGTCAAGTTCGCCAGTGACATTACCCAGCGTGTCGAAAAGCAGGAAGCCGATGCGCATGGTGCGTCGCGTGCTTACCATATCTCGGCAGAAACCGAGAAAGTGGCCGAACAAGGAACCCTGGTCATTCAGGAAACCGCTCGGGAAATGCGCCAGATTGCCGAAAACATCGGCGCGTCGGCGAAGCTGGTGAGCCAGCTGGGCGATCGCTCCGAGCAGATCACCGCCATCGTCAACACCATCCGCGGCATCGCCGATCAGACCAACCTGCTGGCGCTCAACGCTGCCATCGAAGCGGCACGGGCGGGTGATCAGGGTCGCGGGTTTGCCGTGGTGGCAGACGAAGTCCGGCAACTGGCCGGACGTACCAGCGGCTCGACCACCGAGATTGCCGAAATGATTGGCAAGATTCTCGCCGAAACACGTGAAGCGGTGGCGAGCATGGATGCCACGCAGGAAGGCGCCATTCGAGGTGTGACATTGGCAGATCAGGCCGGACAGGTCATCGTGCAGATCCGCGACGGCGCAAGCGATGCGGTCGAGGCCGTGAACATGTTCGCCACGCGCATGGATGAAGCCGAAGCGTTTGCAAAGCCGGGCAAGCGATGACGATCGTGTAACACCCAGCACATCAAAACCCGCGTCCTGCGGGTTTTTTATTGTCCAGAGATTACGGCCAAGCCTTGGTTATCCAGCCCGTCTGCGCTTCAATAGCGGCCATCGCATTTCACGCCAGCCAAAGGACCGCTCATGGCCTCGCCAGACAAGCAGCAAAAACGTGCCAAGCGCGCAAAAATCAAGGCCAAGCAGAATCGCTCGGGCAAGGGCACAACCAGCCTCGTCCACCCGGTGTTTGCCTCTGCGCTGGTCAATCTGCCGTTTGATGACGTCGAACTTGATCTAAACACGTTCGACTTCAAAGACATCGTAGAGAACGGCTTCGACCCGGCCGACTATGATGATCTCTTCGTGGCCATGAAAGCCGCCGAAGCCATCAGCCAACTGGCGCTGTGCGTCGTCTTCCTGCAGTACCCGGTGCTGGCACTGGTCGTTTCCGAAGAGGACGAAGACCCTGCCACGGACTTCATGATGGGCCTGCTGATCGTGTACCGCGCCATGTACCACGATGAAGACGAAGACACAGCCATCGAATGGATCGAAAGCCCTGCCTTCCAGAAGGATTACACCCTGGCATCCGATCTGCTGATGAAGCGAGACACCAAGGCCGCACGCTGATCGAGACCGTGCCGACGCAGAGCGTCAGCACGATATTCAGCGGCCAATCAACCCAGCGCAGCAGCGCCTACACGCCCGGCTTTGCGGCGGCGCGAAACCAGCAGGCCAGCACTGATCACCAGCAGGCTTAGCAGGCCGGTGGCGATGATTTCGACACGGTGCTCTTCCTGGATCAACATGATCGTCAGCACTGCAACGATGAACGCGATCACCGCCCAGGTCAGCCATGGGAACAGCCATATCTTGAAGTCGATGGCCTCGCCTGCAGCAATGCGCTTCTGGCGCATCCGCAGTTGCGACACGGCAATCACCAGATACACAAGCAGGGCAATGGCACCGGAGCTGGCCAGCAGGAAATCAAACACAGCAGCCGGTGCGATGTAGTTAGCGAACACGGTCAGGAACGCCGCGGCAGTCGACATGATCACCGCCCAGTAAGGCGTGCCGCCCTTGCTGGTGCGTTTGGACAATGCCGGTGCATCGCCGCGCTTACCGAGCGAGAACAGCATGCGCGAAGCGGTATAGAGCGCCGAGTTCAGGCAGCTGGTCACGGCAACCAGCACCACCAGATCGACAATCAGCTTGGCGTTCGGAATACCCATCGCATCAAGCACGGTCTGATACGAACCCACCTCGGTCAGGCGCGGGTCGTTCCACGGCACCAGCGACACAACGATGAAGATCGAAACCAGATAAAACAGGAAGATCCGCCAGATCACCGAGTTGGTGGCCTTGGTGATCTGCTTGCCAGGGTTCTTGGACTCCGCCGCAGCGATGGTCACAATTTCGGTGCCCATGAACGAGAACATGGTGGTCAACATCGCCGCCAGCACCGCGCCCATGCCGTTTGGCAGGAAGCCACCGGTATCAAACAGATGGCTCACGCCACTGACATTACTGGTGGGCAGCAGACCAAAAATCGCCGCAACACCCAGCACCACGAACGCGATGATCGCCACAACCTTGATCAGCGCAAACCAGAACTCGAATTCGCCGTAATTCTTAACACTGAACAGGTTGGTCGCGGTCAGCAGCAATGTGATGACCAGCGTGAACATCCAGATCGCGATGTTCGGGAACCAGGCATGCAGAATGGTCGCGGCGGCATTGGCCTCCAGCGGGATCACCAGCACCCAGAACCACCAGTACAACCAGCCGATGGTGAAGCCGGCCCAGTGCCCGATAGCGCGGTCGGCATAGGTTGAGAACGAACCGGTGTCTGGCGAGGCAACGGCCATTTCGGCCAGCATGCGCATCACCAGCACCACCAGCGTACCTGCAGCGGCGTAGGCCAGCAGCACGGCAGGGCCGGCTTCGGCAATCGCGTGGCCGGAGCCGACGAACAGACCGGCACCAATAACGCCGGCGATCGACAGCATCGTAATGTGTCGCGGTTTCAGCCCTTGTTCGAGCTCGGAAGAGTTAGCGGTACTGCTCATAAAACCACCTGTGCAAGACGAGCGAGGCACACCGAAGCGTTACGTAAAAAGAAAGCTACGGTGCCGTTCTTTATTATTGACGCAAGAATTGCGCCAAAATATTTCGAAAACGACGTCGCTTAGAGAATACGAGGCCTGTGGCTTAGCCCGTGAAGCATGCAGGGTGATGGCTTTTATACGCAGTCTGTAGGACTTGTTACCAAACGCCTCAGATTCGTCTACATGCACGCACCAAAAATGCCCCAAACCTTCCTCAAAGCGCAAACATGGTGCAGAAATCAGACCACCACTCAGCAAATGCTACTTCCAACACCAAGCCAAAGCTGGCAACATCGCGCCTTTTTCGCGCACGCTCCTGTTTTGCAGGGCATGGTGCTTGCCTTCATGCGACCGTCCGCTGCCCGGATGAGACAACCCGTCGAGCGCCTCCACGCTCGACACAATACGTCGATGGTTGTCCTTTAAACGCTGTGCTAGCTTGGCGTTCGCTGGCAGCCAGCGCGCACACTTCAACGAGGACCCCACATGGCCGAGGCCACGCCCGCCCTGGAAATCCGCAACCTGCACAAGCGCTACGATCAGCTTGAGGTGCTCAAAGGCATCTCGCTGACCGCTCGCGACGGCGATGTCATATCGATCCTCGGCTCATCCGGTTCCGGCAAGTCCACGCTGCTGCGCTGCATCAACCTGCTGGAAAACCCGCATCAGGGGCAGATTCTAGTGGCCGGTGAAGAGTTGAAGCTCAAGGCTGCGCGCAACGGCGACCTGATTGCCGCCGATAACCGGCAGATCAACCGTTTGCGCAGCCAGATCGGTTTCGTATTTCAGAACTTCAACCTGTGGCCGCACATGAGCGTGCTCGATAACATCATCGAAGCGCCGCGTCGCGTTCTGGGCCAGAGCAAGGCCGAAGCCATCGAGGTGGCTGAAGAGCTGCTGGCCAAAGTGGGCATCGCCGATAAGCGCCATGCCTACCCTGCGCAGCTTTCCGGTGGGCAACAGCAGCGCGCAGCCATTGCGCGTACGCTGGCCATGCAGCCAAAGGTCATTCTGTTCGACGAGCCGACCTCGGCCCTCGACCCGGAGATGGTTCAGGAAGTACTCGGCGTCATCCGCGCACTGGCTGAAGAAGGCCGGACCATGCTGCTGGTAACCCACGAAATGAATTTTGCACGTCAGGTATCAACTGAAGTGGTGTTTTTGCATCAGGGAATGGTCGAAGAACAGGGCACACCGCAGCAAGTATTCGAAAACCCGCTGTCGGCAAGGTGCAAACAATTCATGTCGAGTCACCGCTAACGGAGCAACACCCATGCAGTCGTACAAAAAGATCTTGCTGATCGCAGCGGCCACCCTTGCCTTCAGCGGCAGTGCCTTTGCTGAAACAATGAAAATGGGCATCGAAGGTGCCTACCCGCCGTTCAACAACAAGGACGCGAGTGGCCAGGTGGTGGGCTTTGACTATGAAATCGGCCAGGCCCTGTGCGCCAGGATGAAGGTCGAGTGCGAAGCGGTGACGTCAGACTGGGACGGCATCATCCCGGCATTGATGGCCAACAAGTTCGACTTCCTGATCTCGTCGCTGTCGATCACCGAAGAACGCAAGCAGGTGGTCGATTTCACCAACCCGTATTACTCGAACAAGCTGCAATTCATCGCGCCGAAAACTTCCTCGATCGACGTATCGAGCACTGAAAAAGCCAAAGAAAGCCTTGCCGGCAAGTCAGTGGGTGCACAGCGATCGACACTGGCCGCCACCTGGCTGGAAGACAAGCTCGGGATCATGGACGCCAAGCTCTATGACACTCAGGAAAACGCCTTCCTCGACCTGTCCTCCGGTCGCGTCGACGCCATGCTGGCCGACAAATACGTCAGCTTCGAGTGGTTGAAAAGCAAAGCGGGTCAGAACTTCGAGTTCAAGGGCGAACCTGTCGTTGAAGACGACAAGATCGGCATCGCCGTGCGCAAGGGTGATGATGCCCTGCGCGAGCGCTTGAACGCGGCCCTGAAAGAAATCATCGCTGATGGCACCTACAAGAAGATCAACGACAAGTATTTCCCTTTCAGCATCCTCTGATTCACCTGACCGCGTCGCCGCCGCTTCCTGTCGAAGCGCGGCGACCGGCCCTGACAAAGCCTGCCCATGAACATTGATCTCCACGGATTCGGCCCGGCCCTTGCGGCTGGCGCGCTGATGACGGTCCAGCTTGCACTCTCGGCCCTGTGCCTGGGGCTGATACTCGGACTGCTCGGCGCCTTGGCCAAGACCTCGCCCTACAAGCCTCTGCAATGGCTGGGCAGTACATACTCGACCCTGGTACGCGGCATTCCCGAACTGCTTTGGGTGTTGCTGATTTACTTCGGCACCGTCAACGGCATGCGCGCTCTGGGCAAACTGTTCGACATTCCTGACCTGGCCCTGAGCGCTTTCTCTGCCGGGGTCATCGCCCTGGGCATTTGCTTTGGTGCCTACGCGACCGAAGTATTTCGCGGCGCGATTCTGGCCATCCCCAAAGGTCATCGTGAAGCCGGGCTGGCGCTGGGCATGTCACGCTCGCGCATCCTCTTCAAACTGGTCCTGCCGCAGATGTGGCGCATCGCCCTGCCCGGCCTGGGCAATCTGTTCATGATTCTGATGAAAGACACCGCGCTGGTGTCGGTGATCGGCCTGGAAGAAATCATGCGCCACGCGCAGATCGCCGTGGGCTTCACCAAGCAAGCGTTCACCTTCTACGTGGTCGCGGCCTTCATGTACCTGGGCCTGACCGTGCTGGCGATGGCCAGCATGTACTTCCTTGAGAAGCGTGCCAGTCGCGGCTTTCTGAGGAGTGCGTCATGAACTGGGAAGTCATCATCAAGTGGCTGCCACGCTTGGCACAGGGCGCGACCCTGACCCTTGAGCTGGTGGCGATTGCCGTCATCGCCGGGCTGATCCTCGCCATCCCGATGGGCATCGCCCGTGCATCGCGTCACTGGCCGGTGCGCGCCCTGCCCTACGCCTACATCTTTTTCTTCCGCGGCACACCGCTGCTGGTGCAACTGTTTCTGGTCTATTACGGCCTGGCGCAGTTCGAGTCGGTGCGCCAGAGTGCGTTGTGGCCGTACCTGCGCGACCCTTTCTGGTGTGCGGTTGTCACCATGACCCTGCACACTGCCGCCTACATCGCAGAAATCCTGCGCGGCGCCATTCAGGCCGTGCCGGTCGGTGAAGTCGAGGCTGCGCGGGCGCTGGGCATGTCGAAATGGAAAGCATTGTTCTACATCGTCCTGCCCCGCGCGGCACGTATCGGCCTGCCTGCCTGCCTGCCTACAGCAACGAAGTCATCCTGATGCTCAAGGCCAGCGCACTGGCCAGCACCGTCACCCTGCTGGAGTTGACCGGCATGGCCCGCACGATCATCGCCCGCACTTACTTGCCGGTAGAAATTTTCTTCGCCGCCGGTATGTTCTACCTCGTGATGACGTTCGTGCTGGTACAAGGCTTCCGCCTGCTGGAAAAGCTATTGCGTGTAGACGCCAGTCAGGGGCGCTGATATGAAGGGTGCTGGCGTCGACCCAGTCAGCACCTTGCCCCGCGAGGCCGCCACTATGCCCACTGAACCTTGCTTGCAGGATGAACACCTCGGCAGCCACTTTCGTGCGCTGGACAGCTTTCTGTTCGCGCATCAGGCCTTGTGGCGGCCAAAACCGTTCACACACCTGCGTCTGCCGTGGGAAGACAAATACCCGGACCTCGCAAACTGGCTGCGGCAACGCACGCTGGAACAGGCCGAGGCCGCGCATAACCACCCGGAACAACTCGATGCTCCGTTTCCGTTCCCGCAACTGGCCGCCGAAGCCGTCGCCCTGAGCCACGTCGCTGAACTGCCTTCACATCCTCTGGAGCCAGTCGATGCGCGCATGAGTGTCGACGTGCCGGGGCGCAAATGGCAACAGATCGAAGCCTTCGCCAGCCATCTGGACATGCGTGATACCACCACTCACTGGCTGGACTGGTGCGCAGGCAAAGGTCACCTGGGGCGGCGCCTGACCGGGCGCGGTCAGTGTCTGACCTGCCTGGAGCACGACTCGGCGCTGATCGAAGCAGGCCTGGCACTGAGTACGCGGCAAGGCATCGACGCCAGGCATGTGCAGCAGGATGTCATGGCCGACGACACCTGGCGCTGCCTGCAACCCGAGCACACGCCTGTGGCGCTGCATGCCTGCGGCGACCTGCACATTCAGTTGATGGAGCTGGCAAGCCAGACCGGCTGTCGGCACATGGCAATCGCGCCATGCTGCTACAACCGCACCCGGCACGACCTGTATCGACCGCTGTCCAGCGACGGCAAAGCATCGGGTTTGAAGCTGTCGCGAGACGAACTCGGCCTGCCACTCAGCGAAACCGTGACGGCTGGCGCTCGCGTGCGTCGTCAACGCGACACCTCAATGGCACGCCGTCTGGGCTTCGACCTGCTGCAGCGCAGCTTGCGCGGCATTGACGATTACTTGCCCACGCCCTCGCTGCCGACTTCCTGGCTGGATGCGTCCTACGCGGACTACTGCAATCATCTGGCGCGACTGAAGAATCTGCCAGCACCGGGCCAGCAGGACTGGGCTTCTCTGGAAGCCGCTGGCTGGGGGAGACTGGCCGAAGTGCGCAACCTGGAACTGGTCCGCGATCTGTTTCGGCGTCCGCTGGAGGTGTGGCTGGTGCTCGACAGGGCAATTTATGTCCACGAGCAGGGCTACAGCGTCAGCGTTGGCACTTTCTGTGACAGCCGGATTACACCACGCAACCTGCTGATTCTGGCTCGAAAATCGTGACCTAAATCGATTGAGCAACCTGTGGATAAGTCTGTTGATGAAAATGTGGATGAGTGCGTTAAAGCTTGGCGCGCCAGTTACTAAAGCCCCTTATTTTTTCCCGCAATCCTTTCCGTACCCCGCAAAAACAATGCCTTGCGGCGCATCAGGCCAATGTGCGCACATCTGGTAACGCGCGTATTTTTTTATCAAGCAATTGTGCATAAAGATTTGGTAAAGGCTCTGGAACAAGCCTTTTACCTGGCTCAATCGTGCACACGCAAGTGCCTGTGCACGACTTGTTTAGTGCGAGGTTTCAGACCTCTTCGACACACTCCAGCGAGCGCTCGACCATGACTTTGGCCATTTCCAGCATGTGCATGGAGGCAAACGCCAGGTCGCGTTGCGCACCGGTCAATTCATCGCCCAGTTCGTGGGCGGTGGCCGATGCACAACGCAGGAAATCCAGCGCATGCACCAAGGTTGCTTCCAGGCTGATGAAGTCGAACTTGCTGTCGTGGGGCTCTTTGTCAGTGCGGGGGATTGGCAGGTAACACGCCATGGCGCGCTTGACGACCGCCTTGTCGAAGATTGGCGCGGTGCTGGACTGTTTGGGTGGGTCGGGGGTTATTTTGACCATGCTTTAGCTCCTTCTATGAAGTCGCTACCTGTTCGCTACTAAACGAAAGGCGGCAACTGTACGCGAGTTAGTAGACCGGTGAGCTAAGAACCGGCGCACCCGAAGGTGCCAAGCGCACAGTCGCCATAGCATCGGGACGAAGCCTGATGAAACGCGGCTGTGTTACGCCTTAACTCACTGCGGGCTACTAAACCCGATCGCTGATATGCAGCGACGGGGCGGAGATTAGAAGCACACATCGAGAGGCGCAAGCGGTCGGGGATTCTCTCGGAAATGTCCTTCAAAAGAAAGAGACCAAGCCTGCAAAAACCGGCCTGAAAGCGTTGCAAAAGATGATCTCTGCACACAATTGCCGAAGCCCGTAGGAGCGGACTTGTCCGCGAAGACTTAACAGACGACGCCGCACTCACGTCACAGCCCAACCGCTAAAACTGATCATCCTTCAACCGCGCAAACGGCACGCTACGGTTCTGCAACTTGCGCAACGTCAGCTTGTACGCACTGGACTTGATCTGACTGCCCATCGGCGTCTCTTCCAGCAAGATCCGACCCGACGCAAAGGCACAACCCGTGCTCATCATCTTGTACTTGAGCAGATACAGCCCCGGGTCCATCTTGGCGAACGTAAACACCGCACCGGCCGGCACGAACGCATGCCGAAACGCCCTGCGCCCCACCGCATCCGTGACCTTGGCATACACCGCCGACTCGCCGGCCGAGTTATCCACAGTGATCTGCGACCAGCCGTTGTCCTTGAGCAACGGCATATCTTTCACGTAACCCGCCTTTTCCGGCCAGGGTGCGCCCATCGGATCCAGCGCGGGCACCTCACACTCGGACGTTACCGCATCAACCGGCTTGGCCGGGCTGGCCACAGGCTCTTCAACCGGGGCGGCGGGCGCTGGCTTGACCCACGTCTGCGCCACCGGCACCGGCTCGGCTGGCACAAACGCCTTGCCAGCATCGCGGTCATAACCCATCCACGCCCCGGCTGCGCAAAACACTACAAACACCAGCGCCCAACGCCACGCACTGCGACGACGCTTGTCACTGGAAGGCGATGAAGAGGAAGGAGAAGCCTTGGGCGCCGGGCCCGTCCGAGCCGCCCGAGAGGGCGTTGCAGTGGCAGTAGCGGAGTTTGCGGCATACACATGCACCGCCTGCCCGCCCCCCGCACGCGCCTGCTTGCGCCGCAACGCGTCCATACGAGCCTTGTGCTCATCGGCAGCAAGCTGCGCATCATAAGCCGCACGCCGCGAAGGGTCCGCCAGCACATCATGAGACGCGTTGACCACGCCCATCATGTCCGAGGCATAAGGGTCGGAATTCCTGTCCGGGTGCAGCTTCTGCGCCAGCTTGCGATAAGCCTTCTTGATCTGCTCAGGAGAGGCATCGCGAGCAACACTCAGCAGCTCGTAATGCGTGGGCGTTCTCTGCATTGCACTTGCTGTCCATGGCTGACTGCCATTTTTGATACAGATGTATCGGCCAAAAAGCCCATATCTCCAGTGCAAATGCAACGCAACAAGAACCAGCCCACAAGAAAATGCCCGAATCCAGAGGATCCGGGCATTTCTTGAAACATCGATGAAGCCTTCGTGAGCGTCCAGACGCACATTCATGCGATTCAGACAGCAATCCTCAGCCCCACCTTGCGCAAGACCCAACAGGCCAGACGCAACTACAAATATCCTTCAACAACTCCTCAGCGAATGACCAGCCTGCGGCAAACAACACCCCAAACCCGGTTACGATCCATCGCATTACTCATCAGATAGTCCTTTATCTGCTGGCTGAAAAGCTAACGTCCCGTGCTGCTGACTCAGTAGCCTGGGCCGTTGAGAACAAGCCTATGCAAAGCCCTCCTGCCCCGCAACTGCCAAAAAATGGCGGGGTCGGATGGGTGCCTGTTCACACACCAGATAGCCATCAACGCTGGACGCATCGGTTTGCACTACCAGGTTAAAAATCCATTGCTTTGTCAGGCACAAGCTGTATGCGTCAAAGGCGAAATCAGCGTTCAAAATCGCATTGCTCACACACATCAAACAGACCAATCCATCAAAACCAACGGAAACGTCCTGCACCACCACCCGTCCGCATCCCACCCAAAGCGCCAATGGTCGATTTTTTTCAACTGAATCAGACAGCTAGGCTTTACAAGCGCATCAGAAGCTATATACTCGCAGCCCATTACGCCGGTATAGCTCAGTTGGTAGAGCAACTGACTTGTAATCAGTAGGTCCCGGGTTCGACTCCTGGTGCCGGCACCATATAAATCAAGGGCTTGCAGCGGTGCAGGCCCTTGTTTTTTCCCCCAGACGTAATAAGCCACGTAACAAGGCCACCGATCGGGCCTGTCTTACGCGCTCCACGTCGAGCTCCAACCGCAGCTACAGACGCTCATGAGCAGTAGCGCGAGACCCTGGCCAACCGCTCGGTACAGGGGGCCCCGCTCAAAATCTGAGGGGGGTCAGAAAAAGGTAATATTAGTAATACGTCTCGGGAAAATTGGCTGCAGCCCTTGCAGGCCGTGGCTTTCAGCGTTTTCGGGCAAAGGTAATATTGAAGCGATACAAAGGCGATAATATTACCTTTTACTAAAGCTATATTTTCATTTCCTAAAACCCAATGAATCCGGGGGTTTCAGGAAAATATTACCTTTCATATCGCCTCATATTACCTTTCGATGTAATACGCGCAGCCCAGTAAAACCGTGGCCTCCAGCCTAGGTTCGTGGGTCATATGGCTAATATCGCTCTTTTTGAAAACACCCTCCCATACCTGAGATTCAATCTCATTTAAAACGTCCTTTTTCGAGAATCTGACTGCAAGGCATGAAGGCCTGTAGATCGTCACCAGCGCGTGCAATCGTGTGCAATCTCCAAAGGCCCCTGAATGCGGCTACAGCGCCCGGTCTGCTTGAGTTGTAGAGGTTGGATCTGTTTTGGCCGCCGATGCCCTGGTGCGCAGCTTTGAGACCGGTGTCGATTTGGAAAACCACCCCATTCCTCGGTTTTCCAATTTTTCGCCCAAGCTGGCCGGGCTTCCGAGGATTGCCCCCGCCTGCACCGCCCTGTCGCTCGCTGTGCAAGGCGCTGACATTTTCCTGCACAAGCTTGCACGTTGTGCAATTGCAGCTCCCCTACGCAACCCCACGGCTGGCTTGGGCTGGAGTATTGCTTTCATCGCATCTGGGTTTGCACAAAAAACGGACGCGGAGCCCGTCGGCGGGAGGGGGATAAGTGCTTTTTGACACGTTTTTTTGTTGCAAACGACAACCTTCACGTTACCTTGATATCTAATTGACATCTGTGCCAGTGAATGGCGTACTGACGGAACCACAAGGAAAGGGGTGTCAGGATGGTTATTTTCGTCGCGGGCGTGCATGGAGTAGGTAAGACATATCTGTGTCAGCGCTTTTCAAAGGACTCCGGGATTAAACACTCCAGTGCAAGCAGTCTCATTAGGGAAGAGGTGAAATCTCCAAACTGGGGTTCGGACAAATTAGTATCGAACGTTGACGCTAACCAGATCGCTCTCACCACTGCGGTAAATCGCATACTAGCTAGTGAAAGCTTACTGTTGCTCGACGGACACTTCGTTCTTAAAAATGCAGATGGCAGCCTTGCCGTCGTGCATGAAGACACGTTCAAAAATTTGAGCCTCTCTGCAATACTCCTCATTGAGGCATCGCCTGAAACAATACGAAACCGCCTCTCGGCAAGAGACTCGAACTTTTCTGCAGGCAATATAGATGCTTTCTTAGCATCTGAGAGGGAGAGAGCAAGATACATAAGCGAGTTGCTTTGTATCCCTTTAACCATTTTGCATGCACCTTCCGACAAAGAATTTTGCGACACTCTAAATACGATGCACTGATCTATTAACGCCAGGAATGCGACAATGGAACTTATCCAAAAAAAATTCAAATTTGTAAACCTTCAAGACCCTTTCTTCGCTTCATTAATTAATGACTACCAAGAATTTACGAAATGGTTTGCGAAAAAAGCAGACGATCAAGCGTATGTATTTGAGGATGAAAAAGGCAACGTCAATGGATTTCTTTACCTCAAGCCTGAAAACGGAAAACTTGAAGATGTAATACCTCCACTACCGAATAAAAAACGATTAAAAGTCGGAATCATGAAGATCAACGCTCGAGGTACGAAATTAGGCGAGCGGTTTTTGAAGAAAATATTTGACCACGCATTACACCATGACGTCAGCGAAATATACGTCACAGTATTTCCGAATCACGAAATATTAATATCTCTATTTGAGAAGTATGGATTTTCAAAAGCGGCGGAGAAACATACTGAAAACGGTGTAGAGCACGTTTTAATTAAAGATCTAACTCACCTTCAAGAATCTCTCGTGCGGTCATATCCGCTCGTGAATTTAGAAAATAGAAAATTTTACCTTCTTTCAATAAATCCTCAGTGGCATACCAGACTGCTGCCAGACTCGATATTGAACAACGAAGATGCTGACATTATCGAGGACATCTCCCACGCCAACAGTATTCATAAAGTTTATCTGGCAGCGATGAACGGTTTAGAAAACCTCAGGCCAGGTGACGTATTAGTAATCTACCGTACATCGGATGGAGCTGGACATGCTCATTATCGTTCGGTGGCAACTTCTATAGGGGTTGTTGAAGAGTACCGATCGATCCATTCCTTTGCCTCGCGCGCAGAATTCATGAAGTATTGCCAACCGTATAGTGTTTTTAGCGACGCAGAGCTTGAGTATTTCTGGGACAAGAAAAAATTCCCTCACGTGTTCCGCTTTACGTATAATGCGGCTTTAAAACGTCGCGTAACACGTGGCGAGATGATTGAGCAGTACGGATTGGATCCTAATTCATATTGGGGCTTCATGCCGTTGACTCGAAATCAGTTCCTTTCGATCGCACAGGCGGGCCAAATAGATGAAAGTATTATTATCAATTAAGCCTGAATATGCGGAAAAAATACTGCAAGGCGAGAAACGCTTTGAATTCAGGAAGTCTGTTTTTAAAAATCCAGATGTAAGAACTGTAGTTATTTATGCAACAATGCCTGTTGGGAAAATAATAGGCGAATTTGACTTTGATGAAGTCCTTTCAGATGACCCTAAAGAAATCTGGTCGCTTACATCTAAATTCTCAGGAATAACCAAAAAATTCTTTAACGAATATTTTGACGGTAGAAAAACTGCGCACGCCATAAAAGTTGGGGAAGTTCGTCGTTATGAAACCCCTTTAAACCTGAAGACTATGGTACCTAGCGGAGCCGCGCCGCAGTCTTTTTGTTACATACGGGACTTTCAAGGCCAAAATATCTGAACATGAAGAAGCTCACCTGCGGGTGAGCTTTTTTATCACATAATAATTAGAGTGTAATAGCGGCAAGTCGCGTAGAAAGTAGTGCAGCTTTTGCTGCGTCGGCAGTGAACAAAGCTACATTTCCCGGCACCGGCGTCGGCCCATGAGTATGCGCAGCAAGTTGGGTGTTCATGTCATGGACCAGATCTAGCAGGTCACAAACTACCTGGAAGATGTTCACTGACCCGGACCCGACCCAATTTTTCGGAGCCTGTAGACGCTGGCTCTCGCTGGTGATGCTCTCCCGCAATCCCTGAATGCGCTCGTGCATGTCGCCCCCCACCGTGGCGTTGTGCTTCTGCCCGACCACCAGGTTCAGATCCCGACCAGTGGCCTGGTGCAGGTCGTCCACTGCCGCCAGGCTCGCAGATCCGCCTGACAGCATCTTGAGCGCTCCCAAGGCCTCGATCTTCTTCACGCCCCCCACCGACTCGGTCGAATGGTCATCCACCGTCCTGGTGTGACTCTGGAAGCGCTCGGCGTTGGTCATGGCGTCGACCTCGCGTTCGATCGCCTGGTCCTGGATCTTGCCGTCGGTCTTGCGCAACCAGTTGCCGTCTGCGTCGACGCGCTGTTGCACAGCGTCACTGTGCTGCCACACCTGGTCGCCCTTGGGGACTTTTGGCAGTGTCAGGCCGTGCGGCAGGATGGTCTGGATGTAGGGCTTGTGTGGCAGGCCATAGGCAAAACATACGACGACCTGAGTGCCTTCCTCCGGAAAGGCAAAGAAACCCATCTCATCGCCACCCACTGGCATAGGCAGCGGTACGCCGGACAGCACCGGCAATGTCGTGTCGATCTCGCCACCTGGCCCCATCACCTGCAGGTCGACCGAGAAACGCGGGCGGAAGTCGTCACACAGCCCAGCGCTGGCCGGCGCATCCGCCACGGCTACGACCTTGGCGAAGCGCGGCAAGTGATAGCCGCCAGTGAGTTCAGGGAATTGCCGCTCTACGCTGCGCTTGATTGCGTCGTCCATTTGATAGCCATCTGTGTGCCGGCCAGCGTCACGTTCGTGATCCGCTCGCCCTGGTTGATTGATACGCCTGGTCGCAGGCCTGGTAAAGCCGCAATCATTGCGCTCTGGCTGCCCTGGTAGCCGTCGAAAAGGTTAACCGGCAACTGCAACGGCGACCGAGCGCCGAAGAAACTGTCAGCCCAGGCACCGACGTAGATCTCGCCGTCACCCTGTTGCTGCCAGATAAAGTCCTTGATGCCAAACACCCGCGCCATGCTGTCGAGTGCCTGGTAACCAGCGGCCAGGTTGTAGAAGAACGGCGTCTTAGTGCGTGTATACGCCTGATCCGGTACCCGAAAGCGCAACCCGGTCTTGTCGCCGATATCGGCCAGTACAGCGCGCAGATCCACATGGCGCAGGTTCATGGGCAATGGGTTGGCCAGCACCGCGGCTAACTCGCGGCAAAGCACCACCTGCTCGATGCCATTGGTGGCGGTGCAGCGTTCGACGTAGCCAATGAAATGACGCTGCAGGACCGCTTCGTTGTAGCCGATATCGAACGTGACCAAACCTTTGACGGTAACGCCGGCCTTGATCGTGAACGTGGCGCGGCCCGGACTCTTGAGGTCAAGGCGGACATCGTCGTTGACCAGCGGCATGACCGTGCCACCGATCGTCAGCACCTTGTGCAGCTTCATGCTCATGACGCGCCGCCCAGGTAGATGTCCACCTTCTTGAGCACTGCCTCAAAGCCGGTCAGCTCTTCGGGCGTGCCCGATCCGCTGCCCGCAACACCATCACCTGGTGCTGACTGCGACGTCACGCCGTTGCCGGCACGACGGTTCTCGACCTTCTCCGGGTTGGAAAGCTTCTCGCTCAGGGTGAACTGGACGATCCATTGGGCCAGTGTGTCGTCCTCGCGGGCGCTGACCCCGTCAGAGAACGTCACCTGCCGGATGCCAAAGGCCTTGGCCGTGTCGTTCACGATCCGGTAGGTCTGCAGCTGGCCACCGCCTGCAGTCGCCTCGGCCAGGCGCATGATCGTGCGCAGGTCCTCAAGTGCCTTGTAGGGGATTGTCAGCGCGACGGTCAGCGTCTTGGGTTTGAACCCCTTGTGCGATTTGTCGGTAGCCGATGTCTGGCCGCCCAGCTCGTCGGCTTCGATCTTTAGGTTGGCCGTCAGCTTCATGCGGTGGCCGACGATCTGCTCGCCATTGAGTAGCAGCGTCATAGGCCCACCAGTTCCTGGACAAAGCTCAGGCTCTCCGCAGATCCGACCAACAATGCGCCGGCACACAGCGGCCATTCATGGCCAGGTGCTTCGCCTTCGAGCAGTTCGCGGCGCAGTTGGCCCAGGTCACCCGGTCCCAGCATCCGGGACTGTATCGATACGTCGTCGGCACTGTTGGTGAACTGGGCTTTCAGATCGGCCAGCTGCTGCTCGCGCTCTTGTACCTGCGCCTTCTTTCGCGCCTGCAGATCTGCGAGGTCCGCCATGGGCGAGCTGTCGGCGGCATAGCCTTCGAGTACCGCCAGTTGTCCGGCCATGGACTGGCTGGCCAGCTTGGTGATCGGGCAGCGCTGCAGCGGCAACTGGCTCCAGAGCGGCATTTGCCCGGCGATCGGCATGATCCATTTTTCCACTTCCAGCTTGGCCAGGTGTTCGGCACGGCGCTCGGCGCGCACCAGGTCAGGCATAGGCAACACCACGTTGAACCGCCCCAGCGTCGCGGCGAGCTGGTCCAGACGCGTGGCGAGGAATATCAGTACCAGAGCGTTCTGCTGGCCTTGCGGGCGGACTGCGTCGGTCGTGTCAGTCAACTTGTCGGCCAGTAGCTGCAGCAGGTTGGGCGCAGACAGAAACCGCTGGTGACCACCGCTGCCCTGCCCTATACCGTGCTGAAAAGGCGTCACCACGATGCACGACGGAACGTTTTCGAACTGTGCGACCAACGCATCGCGTCCGGCGCTGATGGCGGACTTCGCGGTCCCTGCGATCAGTCCAGGGCTGGTGGTAGCGATATCGGCCAGCATCGATACGCGCTGGCCGGTGATTGCCATTTCACTCTGGATCAGGTCGCGTGCGCCGGCCATCTGGTCCATCCACTGAGTGGCCTGCACTGGCCACTGCAGCTTGATCGGTGCCCATTCATTCGCCATCGAGCACGACCGCTTCAATCCAGTCCGGGGTAACCGGCTGCGTGGTTTCCTTTGGGTAGCCAGGCACTTGCGGCCATTCACGCACTGCCTGCCGCCAGGTCAGCAACTGGGTGAACTGCTCGGGTGTGATCGGCAGTTCACCTCCCAGATCGCGAGCATCGCGGTACTGCGATACCAGGTTATCCGAGACCTTCAAACGCAGCTCAACCCAGAGCCTGGCTAACAAACCAGGATCGCTCTGGACAACAACGTCCTCGGCGTACTCGGTAGCGTGGCCACCGGTGTCCAGGTAGTCGACAACGGCTTGATACAGCGGTGGGTTGTAGTCCTGGGTAACATGACAACGGTTGCCAGCAACGGTTATCACAAACGAGCCATCGTTTTTAAGGGCAACGTCGGTAAACATGACCGCGACGGTCTCAGGCTCCTGAACCGGGGCCTGGTCCAGAGGCGGCAGCACCTCTTCGAGTGTGTTGAGTGAAATATCAGTCATGGCGCGTATCTCCAGGCGAAACCGTAGATGGTGGATCCCCCACTGAATTGAATGACGGTGCCGCCTGCTGCTTGACCACCGCGACCTATAACGCCAGAGCCGCCGGAGTAATAGTGCATAAGCGTGTAGCACCAGGTGCCGCCTGCCGGGAGCTGCACCGACGTGCCCACTACGGCAACCGAGAAAAAGTTACTGGTGTCGGGCCGGAAGAAATTCTGTTCTCCCCAGAGCACCCCCATGTCCGATGCATCGACTTGCAGGCGCAGGCCTGCGCCGTTGTTTGACCAGCCCAGCCTCAACGTGTTGGCGTTCTGACTCGCACCGCCACCCTGCTGCACAGGGGTAAAGCCGAGACGGTTCTGCAGGTAGTGAATGCCGCCGGTAGAGGTACGACGGAAATAGGGGTACTCCGGGTTGTCACTGGCGAAACCAGCGGTCTGGATCGAATCCCCGGCGACGCGCTGGTTCAGTAGAGAGTTGACCTGAGAAACCGTGTAGCAGTCCGTGATGCCGTAGCCGGCGATGGAGTTGGATTTGTTGGCCTTGTCGTTGGGGTTGAACGACTGTTCCGTCCAGATCCGGCCAATGTCCGAGGTGTCGACCGTCAACTTCAGACCGACGTCCGACCAACCGATGTACACCTTGTTGGTCTTCTGGCCTGCACCGCCACCCTGCTGCAAGGGCGTGAATCCGATCTGCGGCTGCAGGTAATAGACCTTGTTATCAGAGATGCGACGGAAATACGGATACTCGGTGTTGTTGCTGGCGAAACCGGCATGGACGATAGAGTCGGCCAGTACCCGTCTGCCCACCAGGTCGTCGACCTGCTCGACGGTATAGGCGTTGGTGATCCCGTAGCCGCTCAGCGAGGTGGCCTTGTTGGCCTTGTCATTGGGGTTGAATGAGGTTTCCGTCCAGATCCTGCCCAGATCGTTGCCGTCGACGCTCGCTTTGAGCGTCGCGCCGGTCCAGCCGATGTTGATCTGATTGCCCTTCTGGTCAGGCCCACCGCCTTGCTTCACGAAACTTTTGTTCGCGTCATCCTTGCTGTACGCATCGTTGATGCCATAACCCGCGAGCGTTGTCGGGTTACTGCCGCCGGTGACCAGACCTTTCACGTTGACGTTTACTTTTGTGTACGCACCTGCCGCGACACCGCTGTCGGCCAGCGTCAGCGCGATCTCTGTATCGCTCGCGCCGTCATAGGTTCCAGAGCCAGTGGCCGCACCTTTGAACTTCAGGGATCGGGCCGTCGACAGACGGGCCGCTTTGCCCACTACGGTGGTGCCGTCGACAATCGCAGCGATGACAGAATCCAACGCCGAGCGCACCGCGTTGACCAGCTTGGTACTGGCTAACACAAGACCGCTGTTGCTGCTTGGATCGTCGCTGATCGCATTAGGCAGGTTGCCCAGACCGACGTCATCCTTGGTGGTAGCACGGGCGCGCAGTTTCGGGTAATCCCCGACCCGCGCCGCGAAGTGCTTCATCAGCTCGCTGTCGATCGCCTCGATCGGGCGCAGGTCGACCAGGCTACTGGTACCAGTGATGTCGGCCAACGGCACCAGGTAGTGCCTGGCCGAGGCGCTGTCGGTGTAGTCGACCTTCGCTTCCTGGCCGAACACAACTTTGAATGAAGCCACGACATCGCTCAGCTCGCGCTGCAGCACCACATCCAGCCAAGCCTTGGTCGGCACTGACGGCACGGTCACCGGCAGCACGGCATCAAGCTGCAGACGAACGCCTTCGACATACGCCAGGCCAGGATTGAGCTGGTAGGCATTGCCCACCTTCTGCAGCTGCAGGCCTGCACCGAAAAAGCAGGCGCGCCCGAACATGTCCCGGTTGCTGATGCGCTCGCGCTCATCGATGCCTTTCATGCGCGCCGTGTAATCGAACTGCCAGGTACTGGCGTCGATCTTGATGCCTGTCAGTTGCTGGGCACCGTCGAACACCACCAGGAAGTTGCGCGTGACGTTGTTGCCGATCTGGTCGGGCAGGATGTTCTTGCGCTTCTGTTGCACCGGCACGTAGGCGACCGACAGCAGCACGTCGTCACTGGTCTCCATGCCGATCCAGTTCCAGTCGAAGTCACCGATATCGGTGCCCATCAGCAGGCTGTACACCACCTGGTTAGGGTTCACGTAACCCTGCTGGGTGATGTTTGCGGTGTAGACGATCTGGGCCGCTGGCGGCTTCAAGCCGGCGCGATTGACCGGGCCGCTCACATTGAGGCCGGGCACATTGGCCAGCACGAAGCGGGCCACGGTCAGCGGCAGGTTGGCCGCTTGTTTCTGGGCGATCAGTTTCTCGCCGGCGAGGGTGATGCTTGCAGCCATGAGGGCTCCTAAAGGCTGGCGACCAGCGTTTGCTGATCGTCATTGAAATCCACCAGGGCAACAGCAAGCCGCACCGGGGTGATGGTGACGAAGTCATACCGGCGACAGGTGCGCCCGTACTGACGGATCAGCACGCGCAACAGGTCGGGGTTCTCGGACAGTTGGGAATCGCTCAGGGTGAGCAACACGACGTCCCAGTCGCGTTCGGGCATGCGTTCCTGGATCTCGACGTACCCAACGTCCAAGCGCTCCAGGATGCGTTTCAAACCGGCAGTGCTGCCGGCGTCCACGGAGTTGATAAAGGCGTACTTGACCCGCAACCGGAACAGGCTTTCCGGTTCGGCGGGAAACCGCGTCACATCGCGCTGCCAGGCCCACAGCTCCAAAATGGACAGGTGGCAGGTGTCCGCGTCGAACTGCAGATAAGGCCAGCGCAGCCATTCGGTGGCCTGTTCCCACCAGAGCTGGGCGGTGGTGACCAGCTTGGTCAGCTCCAGCCCTTCGAGCCAGAACGGCAGCTTGAGCTTGATCATTGCAGGACCACCGCCAGGGTGCTGATGCGCGGGATGTCCAAGGCCGAGACGATGTCGCTGTTGGCGAACCGCAACGAACTGATATTCGGAAACTGAACGTGTAGCTCTTCGGTAAGACGGCTGAAACTGAAACGCGACTGAGGGAATGTACGAGTCGGTGCGTAGTCGCTCTGGGTGCTTTCACGGAACGCAGCGCGGATGAACAACCCGATCTCGGCCTGCAGCGTCTGCAGCTGCAGCACGGTGAGGTTGGCCACCGGCCAGACGTTGACGCTGATCGCGTGCAGGGTTTCAGGCATGGCCATGGCCAGCAGATCGTCGCCGTGGCCATGGTTGCCGCCGTCGCGGATATGCGTGTTGATCTGCTCAAGGAAAGTATCGGCGGGCACGCCGGCGTCGAACAGCACGAAGGCATTGGCACTGCCTGGTCCACGCGGCGCGCCGTGTTCAAAGTACACGCCGTCAGCAGCAACCCCAGGAAACCCAGTGATGATCGCCCGGTACACCGCGTCGGTGTGCCATTGGTTGACCGCCGAAAACTGGTTGCGCACGCGCAGGCGCAACTGGTCGTCATGCTCGGAATCCGCGCCAGGCGTCTGCAGCCAGTTGGTGTTATTCACTACCTGGACAACGCCCGGTACCGATTGAGGTAGCACGGCGTAATAACCCGGTGCCAGGTTGTAGCCGCTACCGGCTCCCACGGCCTTGACCGGTACCACCAGCTGACTCTGGCCCTCTTCAAAGCTGCGCGGTTCGGTGGTCACCAACTGATAGATATGACCATTGAGGGTCGGTGACTGAACGACAGTGCCGATCGGCACTTCCAGCTCGCCACCGGTATTGGCGCGGGTAAAGAGCAGTTCACCAACGGCCACCGTCGCGGCCTTGCGCTCGATGTTCACCGCCCAGGCCAGCATGTCCAGCCACTGCGCGCCGGCAGTCTTGACGAAGAAATTCGGCAGCACCGTGCCGATGACGAACTCCAGCAACCACAGCACCGGCTTGGTGACCAGCGCCGTGATGATCCGCCAGAACGGGCTGTACGCGCTGGTGTTGGTCAGCGTGCTGCCCTGCTCAACGGCCAGCTTTTCCCAGGCCTGTTTGAGCTGCGCCTCAGTGGTCGGAATGCCGGAATCACCCAGCGCCTTTTTGAAGTCCACGGTCATAGGGTGATCTCCACCTGGCCGAACTTCACGGTCGTGGCGGTCACCTGGTACACACCCGGCTGGGTCTGCTCGATCTGCGCAGTACCAGGTACCAGGCGTTCGTCATCCTCGACGAGCAGCTCCATCTGCTGAATGCAGTCACGCTGACGCAACCGGTCGCGCTCGGCCACCAGGGTGATCAGCAGGCCGCTTTCGCGGATCAGGTGCGCGATGTCCTGGGCGATCGAGGCGCGGTCATCCACCAGCAGAGGCTGGCGGGCCGGATCGAGTACCAGGTCGTTGCTCATGATCAGCAGGTCGACGTACTCACTCATCAGCCGCCCACCGCCATGGCCATCATGTTTTCCAGCTCCAGCGGGGTCATCTGCTTGGAAGTATTGATGTTCACTGTCTCGACGTGGGTGCCGGGGCGCTGGTTGGGGTTCATGGCGTTGCTCTGGTTCTGGAAGCTTTGCATCAGTCCTCCTTTCGGGACGGCCTGCGGTTTGGTGGGACTGATCGACGTATTGGCGTTGATCGCCTTGCGGGCCTCGATACCCTTGTCCGATTTGGCGGGCAGCTCGATGACCTTCTCGACGCGCTCTGGCAGTGCCGTTTTGGCCGGCATAGAAAACGCCAGGTCAGCCGATGCCGGCGGCAGCATGATCGGGTCGGCCTGGCTGATCTGCGGAGCAGGCATCTGCAGCGGTTTGAAGGGCAACACGTTGGGTTGCGGCAGGCTGATAGGCGGTGCAGGTTTCACTTGGACTCTCGCTGCAGCACCCTGGGCCGGCGCAGATCGAGCGACCGCTGCCGGTACCAGAGCCAAGGGCTTAGGTGGCTGGCTTGCTGGAGCGGGAGCTGCCGAGGCGACTTTGGCCCCCGGTACGGTGCCCGCCGGCGGTGTGGTCACCACTGCCGGCAGTTGTGGACCCGGTACAGGTGCGCCCACCTGACCAGGCAGATCGGGCACCTTCGGCGGCTCGGGCAGATCACCAAACGTGGTCTCGATGTTGATGCCGGGGATCTTGTTGGCCATCTCGATCAGGCCATTGATTGCGCCCTTGACGGTGGACAGGATGCTGTCCCAGGCCGTTTTGGCGATGCCTGACCAGCCGCCCATCGAGTCGAACCAGCTGGACAATTTGGCCATCTGATCGCTGATCCACTGGAACGCGGTGGTGTTCATCAATGCGGCGCACAGCTCGTCCCAGTACACGACCGCTGCGACCACGGCAGCGGCCAGCAGGACAATGCCGGCCACGATCAGCAGCACCGGGTTGGCCAGCATGGCGGCGTTGACCAGCCAGATCGCGCCCTGCCACAACAACATGCCGACGCGCACGATCGCCATCCAGGTGTACAGACCGATTAGGCCGACGACGAAAGCCGAAACCATGACCGTGTGGAACAGGAACATGGCGATCGATTTGTAACCCTGCCAGGTGAGCAGCTTCCAGACGGTGAGCATACCCAGCCAGACCATCCTGCTCATGCCCACTACCAGGGTCAGCAAGGACATGGCAGCGATGAAGCCAAAGACCACCAGCGTGGTGATACCGATAAGCCGGGTGATGTTCGGGAACAGTTGCGTCCAGCGGGTCAAGGTCTTGGCAATGCCCACCAGACGTTCCATCAGCGGGGTCAGCGTCGGAATCAGGGACTGACCGAAGGCGATGCGCAGCGCTTCGACGGCTTTGCCGAACTGCTGCCAAGGGTCGACCATGGCTTTGGCCATCTTCTCGGCGTTCTCCAGGCCCCGGACCTTGCCCAGCTCGGCAATGCCGTTGCGCAGCCGATCGGTGTCCTTGGCCAGTGCGCCGATCACCTGGGTACCTTCACCGCCGAACACCTCCATCAGCTTGGTGCCGGCAGCAGCGCTGGTCAGGTCGCCATACTTACCCTGCAGCTTGTCCATGATCTGCAGCATGGGCAGTGCATTGCCGGCGGCGTCCGTGAAGCTCAGGCCGGTTTTCTCGGCAGCCGCGCTGAGGTTTTCAAAAAACGCCTTGTAGCGCCCGCCGGCATCGCCCCCTTCCATGGTGCTGGACAGCGTACCGACCACGGCCATTTGTTCGGCAAAGCTGACGCCGGCCTGGGTCGCGATCGCCCCTACTTCCTTGAAGGCGTCTTTCAACTGTGCACCATCGGTACGGAACAGCTTCACCGCCAGCGCGGTCTGGCCGGTCAGCTGCTGGGCCCATTGCACCCGGCCCATCTTGTCTGCTTGGGACTTGAACAGGTTGTACATGGTGCCCAGGTACGCGCCGGTCGTTTCGGCGTCGGATTTGGTGACCTTGGCCAACAGGTTGCTGGCACTGGTGATGGTGGCCAGCTGGCCGCCGACCAGGCCCTTGATCGCGCCATCGATGACGCGTGACGACGCCACGAACTCGGCGGCACTGGCGGCGTAGGTGATCGAAAATTCGAGGGCGGTCCGGTTCAACGACGCCAGCGCGTCTTCAGTGGTGCCCAAGGCGCGCATGTCGCCCAGCGCCCGGTTCACTTCCAGCGCCGGTTCCAGTGATTCGGTGATGGCCTTGCCCGCCCCCACCATGCCGGCCAGGCCCGCACCCATCTGAATGATGTTCTGCTGGCTCTTGGCGGCAAGGTCGCTGAAGCTGGTTTTCACCTTGCCCAACGGGGCGCTGACCTTGTCGGTCAGTTTCAGGATGAAAGCCAGGCGGGCGGAACGGTCAGCCATCAGGGTTATCCGTTAAATGCAGTGGAAATGCCGTTGGCGACGGCAATTTCCATGCGTCTCCAGTGTTCGTCTTCGAGCCACTTGGCGGTGCCCATGCTTTCAATCGTGGGCTCAGCGCCAGGCAGCCAGCGTTGGGTCAGGGCCAGCAACTGGCCCATCCCGTCCTGGGTCAAGCCTTCGGCATGTTCGAGGGCTTTTTTACGATCACTTCAACGTCCGGCGAATACTCTTCAAGCAACGCACCGGCCAGGGTCATGGTGGTGATTGGGTTTTCCAGCAGCGCCTTCAGTGCGGCCTTGTCTTCGTCCTTGACGGTGCCCATCAGCAGGTTGTGGGCAGGCGCGACCTTGTTGGCCTGGGTCGTGGCGTTGAAGTACTTGGTGATCACCTGCGGGGTCAGGTTGAACGTGAATTCCTTGTCGCCACGTTCCAGGGTGATGCTGCGGTTTACTTCGCTCATGTCGGTGTTTCCGTAAGGTTGAGTTGTAAAGGGTCAGGGTTGTGCCGGCGTGCGTTGCACGACCTGGCGGATGTAGTCCTGCAGGCCGAGGATCATTTGCCGGCTTAAGGCGAGCTGATCTCGGAGGGTGAAATAATCAGGTCGAGCGTCTGCTGCGAGTTCGGCGCTGCCTGCATCAACCAGGCCGGCGGCGCCGGTGGCACTGGGCACTGCGGGGCAGACGGCTTTGATGCGCAGCCGGTAACGGCCATCAGCAACAGCAAGCTGCAGAGTGTTGATTTGAGCGCGGGCACGGTTCAGTTCCTCGGTGTGGTGGGTGTCGAGCTGGTCCCTCGCTGCCAGCAGATCGCGGGCCAGGCGCGCCGCCTCTCGCTCGGTGTGCAGATCTGCAGCGGCGTCGACCAGATCAGCGCGGGCAGCGACGAGCTGGTCGCCCTGGTACTCGAAAGCGCACCAGGTCAGCAGACCGACCACCAGCAAAAACAGGGCAAGGCGCAGCGGGCTGATGGTCATTGCAGGCACAGCCTCATTTCGGCCAGCCGGCGATTGTGCAGGCCACGAACAAAGGTCTTACGGCCATCGGCACCGGTCACATAGGCCCACACCGGCGTCGTGCCGTCGGAAGCCCAGGCCAGCGCTTTGCAGCCCTCGGCAATGCGGCCCGCATTGATCAGGCCCACCGCACGGCTCGCGCACGTCGTCGGCACGCCGAAGTTGTGGCCATGGCTGCTCAAGGCGTCGAACGTGTTCTGTCCGATCGCCAGGTTGGTCAGGCAGTCGGCCAGGCTCAACTGCCCCTTGGCGATGACCAGGCCTTCCACCTCGGCGCAGCGCGCATCCGACCAATATTCACCGACCACCAATGGATCCGGGCTGGTGTGCCTGGTGATGCCCTTGCAGACCGTGGGCAAACCACTGGCCAGCTTGTCGGCGTACACCACGTTCTGGCCGTTGCCTTCCCAGGTGCCCAGGAAGGCGGTCAACGTGGCGCTGCAGAGCAGCACCACGCCGGCGGTGATCTTGACCCGCAGGCTCATGGCTTGACCCTCCAGTCCCGCAGCATCTGGCGGTACTTGGGGATCAGCAGCAGGATCTGCAGCACCATGTAAAACGCAGTCAGCATGTAGGCCACGGCGGACCAGTCAACGGCACCGGTCGCACCGGTGGCGGCGACGCCGATCGCGGGCGACGCCTTCACCAACGCAATGGCGGTGTCCTGAGCAGCTTGATTCGTGCTCATCAGCGAAGTCCTTTTTCGGTCAGGGTTTGGCAAGGCACGCAACGGGTCATGCCGCCCAGCGCCTGGCGTGCTGGCGGGATCTCCTTGTCGCAGTCCTGGCAATGGGTGAGGCTCGGCCCGCTCGCTCGCGGCTTGGCCAACTGGGCCGCAATGGCCTGGTCGCGTTGACGCTGCTCCAGAGCCTGCGCACGATCGAACGGGCAGACCATTACGTCAGGCCCTCGATCTCAGCAGCAGCCAGGTACGGCACGCCGTTGATCTTGATGAAATCCGGACTGGTGACGTCGAATGGCACCTTATGGGTGTTCTTCGCCCCGCCCTTGGGATCGATGCTCAGCAGGCTGGACACGCGGACCTTGCAGCCGAAGGCCTCGATGCGCAGTTCCTCTTCGCCGGCCTTGGCGAAGAACACGATGTCGAACGGCTCCAGCTCGCGGAAACTGCCCGCAGTCTTGGCCTGATCGATCAGCAGATTGAAGTTGGTGGTGTCCAGCTCCAGTTCGCCGGCTGCAGCGACATCGCCGTCGACGTGACCATTGGGCACGCCCTTGGTCTGGGCCACGGTGCTGTTGTCCGTGATATCAATAGTGCCGGCCTCGACGTGAACGAGCAGATCGCCTAGGTTCACGTCGAAGTTCTTACCGCCAATTTTTGCGGCCATGGGTTACTCCGAATCCGTAACGGAAAGGTCCAGCGCGATGTTCGCGGTCAGGTCTTTCGGGCAGTTGAGGGGGCGCAGCTTGAGGTAGGCCACGACAGAGGTTTTGCTCGTCCAGGTCAGCACGATGTCGCCGTCCTTGGGCTGCTCGATCTCGCCTGGAAACACCTGGCCGGCGAATTTGGTGGACTTGGCCATCGCGCGCAGCGGGGCCATCAGCTTGGACGTGGTGGTCGCCATGCTGTTGGCCGAGCTGTTCAGGGTCCGATCGCCCACGTAGCGGATCAGCAGAGCGCGCACGCGGCGGGCTGCCTTATCGACGACACGCAGGTTCTCGATCACCTGGAAGTCACTGCCGGGGGTGTCGAGCATGTTGCCGTCGCCCCAGTAGGTGCCCGGATAGTCCGGGTACGTCTGCGGCACAGAAAGACGCGCTGCGTCGAGCTGCGAAAGCACCGCGGAGGTCAGCGGGATGCCATCCATGTCTTTGGGTTCAGCGCCCAGGCCCAGGACCGCGCCGGTGGCAACCCGCATCGGAGTGTCGGCAATACTCACGGCGGCATTGGCCAGCCGACCGGCCAGCACGCCCAGGTTGTTGCCGTGCAGTTGCGGTACCGGCAGAACGCGAGGCGCAGCCAGGCCGTCGACAATGGTTTTCTGCTCGACAACGTAAGCGCTCCAGCTCAGCTGCGGAGCGATGCCGGCAGTGGCCGCCAGCACGAAGACACGGCGGCCCAGCTTGTTGCTTAGGTCATTGGCAGCAACGTGCATCGCTGACAGCTCGGCCTGAGTGGTGACCGGGTTGACGATCACCACCGCCTCGAAGGAATAACTGCGGGTGGCGCTCTCAAGCGCCTGTTGCCAGGTGGTTTCGCCTGCGATCGGAGCGGCGATGCAGGCCCAGCGATCACCGCCATTGCTGCGGGCTGCCAGGATTTGGGTTTTCAGGTCGCTGTCCGCGACGCCCAGCTGGACGTCCAGATCACTTTGGGTGTCCAACGGGACCAGCTTGCCGACGTTCTTGGCGGCGGGACCGATGAACAGGAAATAGCGTTCGATCTCGCTCACGGCACCCTGGCCGAGGTTGAGATTGTTAACGCTGACTTTGCCGAGTGCCATAAAGCGGTGCCTCGTTAGCGGGGTGAATTAAGGATTTGTTGCAGCACCAGGTTCACCAGTTGGCTGGTTTCGCTGTCGCTGGCACCGAGGAACTGACGCGCAGACAGCTGGATGTTCCAGCTTTGCGCACCGGTGGATTCGGCTCGTTCGTCGTCCAGGACGCGGATCAGCAATCCCGCTCTGGCGTAGTTCAGGTGTTGCTGGATCCACGCCACAGATGGGCGGGTCAGGGTCTTTTTGCCTTCCTGACGGGTCTTGAAACCCAGACGGCGCAGGGTCTTGGCCTGCTTTTCGGTAGCGGCGGTGCTCGGCGGAACCTTGTTCCACTGGCGCATCTGCGCGGCGGTGCGCCGTTCGGACACGCCGTTGTGCTGCTGCGAGGCAACCCAGCGGGTCAGCGTGTTACGCCAGCCCAGTTCGGCTTCGGTGCCGGTCAAGCGGGTGACATCGAGCAGTTTGCCCAGGCCGGTTTCCATCTTTTTCTTGCCCTTGGACGTGTCCTTGCGGGCAGCAAACGGGGTTCCATTCAGGTTCTGCTGGTTGCGGATCCGCTGCCGGCTCAGACTGCGCACGCGCTTGGCCACGTTGTTCAACAGACGTCTGCGCTTGGGCGTCGGAAGCTCCATCAAAGCCAGCAGGTCCTGGGCTTCGAGCATGCCGCGAATGTCCAGATCAAAGGCCATGACCGGTCACCTCGCCGCTCTCAGCTACCCACAGTTCGAACGGCACGAACGACCAGGTATTGCCGAACGCCTCGATCTCGCCGGCAGGATCCTCGGCCAGGTACTGCGCTTCGGTGAACTGCAGCTTGATGTCGACGTCGGCCAGGTCGTTGTCGAGCATGACCACGTCGAACACCACGTTTGGCAGACCGTCGCGGTCCTGGTCGTGGGTTTCCAGCCAGCTGCCTACCAAGGCAAACAGGCGCGCCGGGTGATCCGCGAACCGCTCGATCGAGATGGTCGCGCCGTAATTCATGTCACCCATATGCATGCCTTGGGTGTCAGGTTTCCAGACCAGCTCGACCTGCACCTGGTCGGTCCAGCTGTCGAGCTGCTCAGGGGCGACCAATTGGCGCTCGAGCAGGTAGGCGGTCAACGCCTTGAGCTTGATCACAGCAGCGCCGCCGTGATGCGGCCACGGCCCTGCAGCGACCGCACAGCAGCCTGGCTGAAAGCGAGGAAGGTTTCGGAGCGCTCTGGCAGTTCCTTGCCCACGTTTTCGGCGCTTTCGCGGCGATTGACCGTGGCGAACTGGGTCAGCAAGCTGGCTTTGGCGCGGCTGTAGACGGCGCGCTTATAGGTCGCCGCTTGAAAGGTGCGCTCTGGCAGGATGGTGGTGTCTGCGGATTCAACGTTGGACACGCCAGCGCCCTGCCAGCGCGCTTTTAACTTGGCCAGGTCGGTATTGACCTCGACCATGGCCATGTTCAGATCGGCGGCCAGCATCTCTACCATGTACTCCGCCGGCAGGCGGTAACCCTTCTGGAACTCGGCTATCGATAGGTCGGGCCAAAAACCATCATTCCCGATCCGTTCGTCTACCAGCACCGTGGGTTTTCCGGAGAAGCTCATACACTTTCCCCACAGGCCAAGGAGGACTGCTGAACATGACCGACGAACAAGGGAAGGTTGTTTCTATGAAAGAGCGGCTTAAAGCGCGCCAGACCGCTGCGAGACGTAAGCAGCAGCTCTCTGATAGAAGGCTTGAGGACGCACACGCAATGGCGCTGATGTTTATGCGTACCCAAGGTGATCATGTGGCGACGATCAAGGCAGCGCTGAAAGTCGCTGACCGGTACGTCATAGCACTGAGGGAGTGCGTCCATGTTCTGGGAGGCAGTAGTTTGGAAGTCACCGCGACCTTCCCCGAGGGGAAGATGGCGATAGATAAGCTCTCGCAGTGATCCGTTAAACATCTGTGCCTCACAAAGCCCCGCCCAGTGCGGGGCTTTTTGTATTAGGGGCGGGAAAACTGTTTCAGTGGGTCAGGGCCATAAATGGTTGGCTCACATCCACAGTTTCTCGCCGGGGGGGTAGTCGGTTATTCGGTGCCGTTGCCGGCGTTTTCTTTGGCTTGCGCCTTGGCCAGCGCCTTGCGGCAGTCAGACAGGCGTGTCCCTACGCCGATGCTTTCGTAGAGCTGTTCGGCTCGTTCGAAGTGGTGAATAGCGACAGGCCAGTCCTTGCGATGCAGCGCGATCATTCCCAGCAATTTGTGGTAGCGCGCCGGGATGCGCTCATACAGCTGCCATTCGCCATCCACACGGGGCAGCAGGTTGGAAACGTAGGGTTCAGGGCTGCGCCTGGCCTTGAATTCCGCCTCGGCCCAGTCGATCACCTCGTCTGCAACAAAGGTCGGAATGTCGCGGTTGAAGCGCTCAGGCAGCGCCTGGCCCTGGGATATTGCGAAGTCGGCCAGCTCAAGACCCTGGGTGAACTGCTCGGTGTCGAACAGCCAGATCAGGACATACACCAGCACCAAGTTCTGGAAATTCAATTCCGAATCGCGGTACCGCTGTACGTAATCCAGGTACTTGGGCAGCAGCTCGTCACGCTTGAGCATCTGGCGCTGCTCGCGGCTATTGATCGAGCTGATGCGCTCCAGATCACAGGCCAAGGCGTCTTCCATCAGCTTCAAATGCTTGCGTGCATTGGCAGAACTGGACAGCGCGGTGTCAGCCGAATAAGCCATCTGGGCACCGGCGATCGCAGCCGCTGGGCCTTCTGCGATCAAGCGGCGTTTGTGCGCCAGTGCCAGGCTCATGCTTTCACCAATTCGACGTTTTCAGTCATGGCGAACTTTTCCAGCTGCTCGATCACATAGCCTTCGTTACGGCTGTTGTAATCCTCGACGCGGGAGCGTTTCGGGTTATCGATGGTTTGCTTGCGCCAGCTGGAATCCTGGAAGTAGATCGACAAGTTGTCGAAGCTGGTGACCACCACGGCGTTGACCGGGAAGAACGGCACGCTGAAGCTCGGCAGACCGCCATAGGTCGCGATGACCTGAGCGTCTTCGATGCGTTCTTTCTCGGTTGGCAGATCGCCTTGTTTGGCATACAGCTTGGCTTTGTCAGCTGCCAGCAGGTCACTGCCGATGATTGCGATCAGGTCGCCGCCATCACGAACGCGCTCGTCGACCATCTGCTTGGTGTCATGCACCAGGGCGTCGAGGTTGGCATAGTCACCACCTTCGCCCAGCGTCACCTTTCCAGCGACCTTGCCTTCCTTGAGAACCTGCTCGGGGATCTGCTCGCGAGCGATCTGCAACCAGCCCTTGTTCACGTCCTGCAGCATCGGGAATTCAGTGAGGTTGGTCTGCGGCGCGGCTTTGAGACCGTGGAAACCGATCATCAGACGGTCGAGTGCGATCTGCTTCTGCACGGCAGCGGAGTAACGCTGTTGGAAGTCCGGGAACTTGGCCCAGGCGTCGATCTTGGCGTAAGGCAGGCTGACGTCAGATTCGGTGGAATACAGCTCGTACTGGTTGTCATCCAGCGCCGATGCGTCCTTGGCTTCGCGATCGGTGGTCTTGGTGTTGGTGCGACCGGTCACCGGACCAGAGACGCCCAGGAATACCTTTTGACCCTTGATCTCGGTCACGCCGATGACGTTGATGCGCTGCAGGAAATCGGACTTGTGGGTGATCGCCTCGTTGAGTTCCTGGGCAATCGACGGCTCGACGCTGAACGTCTTGCTGGCCAGCTCGACGCCATAGGATTCAGCCAGGGAAACCTGCAGGGCCGCGAACATCTTCGCGCCGTATGCGCTCAGTGACTGGGCCATGTCAGAGTACCCGCTTCGGTTTAGGGTCAGCGGCACCAGTGGTGCGTGACAGGTGGCGGCCTTCCGGCTTGTCCAGCAACGCGCTGAATTGCGCCTGCAGCTTGTTCATGCCGGCCAGCACTGCAGCGTTGGACGAGCCCTTACGGCTCAACTGCTTTTCGTCTTCGGCGGTGGCCACGATGTCATCGACCGCCGTCTGTACGTCGTCGATCGGGGCTTGATCGGGTGCCGGCGGTGCCTCTGCGAAACTGTCAATCAGCGCCTGAATGCCGGCAGTGACGATCAGTTGCTGTTCGATCAAGGCCTGCAGCGCTTTGGCTGTAGCTTCATCCATTGGGGGTTTGCTCTCGGTAGGGGTTTGCGGGGTGGTTTCGGCAGGCACCTCTTCAATGCCAAAGCGCTTGAACAGGCCGGTGAACATGCTGAACAGCTTGGCCACCTCGCCCTGCGGCTCGTCTTCACCGATCGTCCCGAAAGGAACGGCAACCGCGTAATGCACGGGCTTGCCGGTCTTGCGGGAAAAGTAGAGTTCTTGAGTGCCCAGGCTCGCCGGCTCGCCGGCTCGTCGGTGACGGCCAAGCCGGTCAGGTACGCCCTGCCAGTGCCAGCGAAGTCGGGCATGATCTCGATGCTGGTGAAGAGCTTTTCGCCTTGGTCGTTGAGCCACAGCAGCTTTTGGTTGGGTTTCAACTGCGCTTCCAGCGCGACTTGGCCGGGGGCCAGACCCTCGACGTCCTCGATCAGGCGCACGGCAAACACAGTGCCGTAGGAGCCTGGCCAGCGGTCATGTTCAGACCAGATGGTGGCCGTGTAAGTAGTAGTGCTGTACGTCTCGGCGATGTCGCGCAGTTCCTGGGGCGTGATGACGCGACCATCTACGGTAGGACCGCTGGTGGCGACGCGTTTCCAGAAGCTGACAAGGGAACGGGGCATGGGAAGAACTGCGCTCATCGGTAAGTTGAGGCCCCAAGATAGGGAGCCGCAACGCCTCCAACAAACGGTTTGCTTTCGCGCTTCTCCTATATTTGATTTATAGGAGAAACACGGATTTTAACTGCACGTTTTCCGCGTTTTCGCCGCATAGACTGCGGCCCATGTACTACTCAACCGAAGTCAAAGAAGCCGCCAAACGCCTGTTTCTACGCCGTCACAAGGCCAAGGAAATTCAGGCGCAGTTGAACCTGCCCAACATCCGGATCGTGTACCACTGGATTCGCGTTGGTGGCTGGGAAGACATGCTGACAGATGAAGAACCGCTGACCGCCGTCAGCCGGCGTATTACCTTGCTTCTGGAGAAAGCCGACTCGCTGACCAAGGGCGAGCTGGACGAACTGGACCGGTTGACGACCGTTCGCGAACGCCTGGTTAAGCAGTGTGTAAAGCCGGTGGTTCCGCCGGTTCGTGATGACCAGGGCGACGATGGCCATCGCCGCGATGATCAACGCGGTGAGCGACGGGAGCGTGGCAAGCGCGACGGCAAGAAGCGGGAAAAGAAGGTCAAGAACGACGTCAGCGAGCTACGCGAAGTGGACTTTCTCGACAAGTTCATCAGCAAAATGTACGGCTACCAGAAAGAGCTGTTCGCCGCGAAACAAAACCCGCTGACCGCCAGGATCCGGAACATCCTCAAAAGCCGCCAGGTGGGCCTGACCTACTATTTCGCCGGCGAAGCCTTCATGGACGCGGTGCTGACCGGCGATAACCAGGTGTTCCTGTCGGCCAGCCGCGCCCAGTCCGAGATTTTCCGCAGCTACATCATCGCCTTTGCCCAGGCGTGGTTTGGCCTGGAGCTGACCGGCAACCCGATCGTACTCAGCAAGGACGGCAAGCCCTGGGCCGAGCTGCGCTTTCTCAGCACCAACAGCAGCACCGCGCAGGGTCACCATGGCCATGTGTACGTCGACGAATATTTCTGGATCCGCGACTTCGAGAAACTGAACACCGTGGCCAGCGCCATGGCGACCCATAAGAAGTGGCGCAAAACCTACTTCTCTACGCCCAGCGCCGTATCGCATCAGGCGTACCCGTTCTGGCAGGGTGAGAAATTCCGCAACAGCAAACGCAAGAACGCCAAGGAGCCATGGCCGAGCGATAAGCAGATCTCTGCCGGCGCACTGTGTCCGGACGGTCAGTGGCGCAAGGTGATCACCATCCTGGACGCCATCGCCGGCGGCTGCGATCTGTTCGACCTCGAGCAGCTGCAGCTGGAGTACGACGAAGACAAGTTCCAGCAGCTGTTCATGTGCAAATTCATCGACAGCAGTCAGAGCGCGTTTTCCCTGGCAGATCTGGAGCGCTGCTATTCGGACCTGTCTCTGTGGGCCGACTTCGACCCGGACGATCCGCGCCCGTATGGCAACAGCCCGGTCTGGATCGGTTACGACCCGAGCCGGACACGCGACGACGCGACGTGCGTGGTCATCGCACCGCCGCTGGAGAACGGCGGCAAGTTCCGGATTCTGGAGAAGCACAGCTGGCGTGGTCAGTCATTTAAGTACCAGGCCGAGCAGGTCAAGAAGCTGACCGAGCGCTTCAACGTTCAGCACATCGGGATCGACACGACCGGCATCGGCTACGGCGTCTTCGACCTGGTGCGCGACTTCTACCCGCGTGCGACCTCGATCCACTACAGCTTGGAAACCAAGAACCTATTGGTGCTCAAGGCGCAGGACACCATCCAGGGCAGCCGCATCGAGTGGGACGCCGGCTGGAACGATATCGCCCAGGCCTTCCTGACAATCAAGCGCGGCACAACCGCCAGCGGCCAGGTGACCTACAGCGCGTCGCGAACCGACGCGACAGGTCACGCGGACGTGGCCTGGGCGGTCATGCACGCCCTGCAGTACGAACCCCTCAACACGGACAAAAAGCGGCGCAGTCGCTACGCACTCACTGGATCAACTTCCCATGGCAAAACCCAAAACCCTGCAGCAGGAAAAACCGGCGCAACGGCCCATGCGAGCGTTCACGTTCGGCGCGCCGGAATCCGTGTTGACCGACAACATCGCGCAGTACCTGGGCGTGTTCGCCAGCGACGACGGTCGCATCTTCACGCCGCCAGTCTCACGCAGGGGGCTGGCCAAGCTGCTCAAGGCCAACGCACACCACGGCGCGATACCAGGGTTCAAACGCAATCTGCTGCTGCGTGAGTTCATGCCTTCAGCCGGCCTGTCAGTGGCCGAAATAGGTAGGGCTGCGCTGGACTTTATGGTGTTTGGCGAAGCGTACTTCTACCGGGTGCCTAACCTGCTGGGCCAGATTCTGGAGCTGCGACACCTGCCGGCCATCAACATGAGGGTCAAGGTCGACGGTGGGTTCATCCAGTTGGAGCAGAACGGGCGAGAAACGGAGTTCGACGCGGACGAGATCGAGCACGTCCTCAACTACGACGTCGAACAGAACATTTACGGCGTGCCTGAGTACCTGGGCGGTCTGCAGGCGCTGCTGCTCAACGAGGCAGCAACACTGTTTCGCCGGCGTTACTACAGCAACGGCGCGCATGCGGGATACATCTTCTACACCAACGACCCGAACCTGACCGAAGAGGACGAAGACGAGCTACGTGCCCAGATCACGGCCAGCAAAGGCGTGGGCAACTTCCGATCGATGTTCGTCAACATTCCAGGCGGTTCCGAGAAGGCCATTCAGATCATCCCGGTGGGTGACTTCCAGGCCAAGGACGAACTGGAGAAGGTGAAGAACATCACGCGCAACGACGTGATCGCGGCTTGGCGCATGAACCCTGCCCTGGCCGGGATAATCCCGGAAAACAGCGGCGGATTCGGCGACATCGAGAAGATTGATCGCGTTTACACCAGCAATGAGATCAGGCCGATCTGTCAGCTGTTTGACCAGGCTAATTCGACGTTGCGAGAGGACAGGCGGTTCACCTGGAAACCGGCGCCGGATACATCTGTAACGGCTTGATATGACCGAAAGCACAGATAATGCCATTACATATATGGCAAAATAGTAGCCATAGGATGGCCCTGGGGAGGGAACATGCGGATTTATTGCACAACATGCGGGCACAAGGGACGGATCAGCTCACGGGAGGAAGTGACGAGGGCGTATGTGAAGTTGTACTGCCAATGCTTGGACGCCAGTTGCGGCCATACATGGGTGGCCAACCTGACTTTTTCGCACACGCTCAGGCCGTCCGGGCAGCAGCTGGACGTGATGCTTTTTGATCGTTTAAGGGATCTGACACCTGACAAACAGAGGGAACTGTTTGAGCAGTTGGGAAGGAAAGCAGTCGCGTGAAGTTAGAACCGCCGACCGACTAGGCCGGCGATCAGCGCATTAATCCTCTTCACATTCAGGGTGACAAACCAACAGATCGACAAGGCGCAGCACTCTGCGCTTTTCATCATCAGTCAAGCGGCGAAAACCTTGAATAATCTGTTGCTCCTCAAGGCCGTGCATGTACTCCCGGTTATAGCTCAGGTTACGAGAATCACACGCTACGTTTGTCATATCTGACATGCCTTAACTCCTTGAAATACATAGGGGAGGAGGCTTTATCGGCTATGGCATTACTGTTTTGTGTGGGCCGGGGAAAATCATTCACGCCTTATCGTATATGCGTTTTCGCGTCATCGGCCATGGCCTTCAGAAAACGTCGAATCGCATGCTGGTCGTGCTCAGGTATTGCTCGATACTGTTGAATCATCTGGTCCTCAACTTCGCTGAGTTCACCAGAACTGAGTGTAGTTCGGACGCCGTTGAGTATGTACATGACGTCGAAGCTCAGCTCACGTGCAACGATGCTCAGATACATTGCCGGCGCGTCGCTCGACCCGGCTTCGTAGTTCGCTTGAGTACGCTTCACAACGCCAGCCGCTTTGGCAGCCTGCTCTTGAGTAAGTCCGCACCGCATTCTCTCTTCGCGCAGTCGCGAGCCGATCTCTTCAGAAGAGTGCAAAATTATTCATCCAATGGCTTTGCAAATGCACGTATTTGCATCATTCTGCATTCCACACCACATGAAAATGCATGGAATTGCACTATGCCGAACAGCACCATCACCGAGCAAGCCCGTATAGCTGCACGTGAAGCTCTTGAGCGTCGTGGCCAGACGGCCAGAGGATTTGCGCTGCAGCACAATTTGAATCCCAGCACAGTGTACGCAGTACTGAGTGGCCAGAGCCGATGTAGATGCGGGGAGGCACATCGAGCTGCCGTCCTCCTCGGGATCAAAGACGGCGTGATTACAAGGTAATGGCACACATCAGCAGGGAAAAGCAGAACATGAAAAGTCCAGTTCTAAAGACACGCCGTGAAGTAGTCAGCGCGATCATCTGCAGCTATCCAGGCGGACGTGAATGCGCTGCAGCTCGGATCGGTCTTGCCTTGAAAAAGTTTGATAACCACGCCTACGAGAACAACAACAGTCGCCCGCTCAATGATGATCAGCTGTTCCAGCTGGAGCAGGAGGCCGGAACTCAGCATCTACCCAACTATGTGGCTTCGATGTACGGCGGCCTGTTCGTTCCGGTGGCTGATCCCGATTCGCTGGACAACGTCGAGATGTATGCCCTTTCCATTCAAGCGGCGGCAAAGCGTGGATGTGTCGACCTGGAGATCTCCAAGGCACTTGCAGACGGTTGCATCAATGAGGCCGAGGCAGAACACATCCTCAACGCACACAACCTGCACATGGCTGCACGTCATGCGGAAGTGTTGGCAGCTATCGATCTGTACCGCGCTAAATCAGGGACTGAAAAATGAACAACGTATCAGCTGATATGGATTATCAAGAGACAATCCGCGCTGCAGCTCAGGTATTTATCGAGCGCCATCAGGGCGAGCATTTGGGCGATCTGGGCCAACTGCTCAGTCGAACGACCGATCACCTGGTCGAAAGCTTTGAGGTCAAAGAGTCTTTTGCAAACCATCTGGTGCACCAGGCCTACAGCAACGTTCTGGCAGTCATCGGTCGCCAGCGTATAGACCTTCAAGCAAGCGCAGAAATGACAGTAGTGATCAGTGATCCCATCCGGGGACTCGCTTGGTCTGTACCTGTTCATCTGATCTATGAACACCTGATCGCTGCCGGCCACGGCAAACCCGTCTCCCCCGCCACTTAAACACCCCCAAACATTGCCTGCCCCACTCCAGTGGGTATGGGTGAGCTGCGCCTAAATTCGAGGTTTAACGATGGCCAACGCCGTGATCGTCACCGCTCAATTGCCCCAGGCAGAGGCTCAAGCACTGCTTGAAGCACTGCGTGAACAGTATCGCCTGAGGCTCAATGAATACTGGTACGACGACCAATACCGCTTTGTAGCGGACGGCCAACGCCATGGCGCAATTCTCGCCCACGTCCCTGTTATGGCAGCGCAAAAACGCCTTATGGCAGCCCTGAGCCAAAGCCTCAAAGCAGTGAAGCATTCATGAGAGACGATCTACGCCACGACGTTCTGCAGCGCATTCAGTCCGACTACGGATTGAAGCTCCGCAAATCAACCAACTATATGCGCGGCGGCACCTGCCCAAAGTGCAACAAAAAGGAGCTTTACACTCGCTTTGACAGCCCGTGGCAGTTGATTTGCGGCCGGCAGGAGAAGTGTGGACACACGCTGCACGTCAAAGAGATTTACGACGACCTGTTTGAGGATTGGAGCAAGCGCGCACCCGCGACCGATAACGCCCCTACCGCAACGGCTCGCGCCTACATGGAATTTGCCCGCAGCTTCGACATGTCGTTGATCACCGGCTGGTTCACTCAAGACACTTTCTTTTCGTCACAACATGACGCTGGCAGCGCCACAGTGCGTTTCGCACTAGAGAAAGGTGGCTACTGGGAGCGGTTGATTGACCGCCCTGCCCGGTTCGGGAAAATGAAGGCGCGCTTCAAACCAGGCGAAAGCTACAAAGGCGTGTGGTGGTGCCCCCCGTGTGTCGAGCTGCTGGACGTCAAAGAGCTTTGGATTGTCGAGGGAATATTTGATGCCATCGCGCTGGTGCATCACGGCGTGGCAGCAGTATCCGCTATGTCGTCCAATGCTTTTCCAGACGAGTCATTGAAGCGCCTCGCCAAAGACCGTGAAGGCAAATTACCGAAGCTGGTGTGGGCATTGGACAACGAGCCAGGTGCACACGCGTACACGAAGCGCTGGGTACGCCAGGCACGTGAGCTGGGCTTTGTCTGCGAAGCAGCTCAGATCCCCCAGCGTGATGGTCGCAAAGTCGATTGGAACGATCTGCACCAGCGTTGGTGGGCCATCGATGAGGATGACAAGCGGACTGAGCAGACCCAGAAGGACCTAACTGTTGCCAGGCACCACGGTGCTCTGCTGATCGCCGACAACGCAACGGAAAAAGCGTTGGTACTTTTCGACTGGAAGCGCCGTAGCGAATTCCACCTTGAATTTGGTAATCGCCTCTACTGGTTCAAGCTCGACTTGGAGAAATTCAACCGGGCCATGCAAGACCTTGAGGACAGCGAGCATCAGGACGATCAGTTACTGAACGACAAGCAACGTCGAGCCAAAGCTATGCAGCAATGTGGCGCGATTCAGCGAATCGCCACCTGCAACCCCAAGGCGCTGTACTACCAGGAGAACAAGCTAACCGACGAGTCCTGGTACTACTTCCGGATCACGTTTGCCCACGACGCCGCGCCGATCAAGAACACCTTTACCAGCTCGCAGATCGCCTCGTCCGCCGAGTTCAAGAAACGACTGCTCGGGATCGCACCCGGTGGGATGTTCACCGGCACCATGAACCGCCCCGGGTTTCTCGGAGACCCTTTTGTTTGAGTCATGCCACGTGGGCAGACTCGGTGAGTTGCTGATAATAGATGGCTTCTGCCTCGACCGGTGGAATATGACCGATTGGCTCCAGCAGGCGGCGGTGATTGAACCAGTCCACCCATTTCAGCGTTTCCAGCTCCACCGCCCCCCGTGTGGGCCAAGAGCGTCGATGAATCACTTCAGCCTTGTAAAGACCATTGATGGTCTCAGCCAAGGCATTGTCGTAAGAGTCACCGACACTCCCGACCGATGGCTCAATACCGGCTTCGACAAGACGCTCGGTATAGCGAATGGACACGTACTGCACGCCACGGTCACTGTGGTGAATGAGTCCACCCTGCTTGACTGGGCGACGGGTGTAAAGGGCTTGCTCCAGTGCATCGAGTACAAAATCGGTACGCGCTGAACTGGACACCTTCCAACCGACGATGAATCGGGCAAAGACATCAACGATGAAGGCCACGTAAACAAAACCCTGCCAGGTACTGACGTAGGTAAAGTCCGATACCCATAGGGCGTTCGGGCACTCAGCCACAAACTGACGGTTGACATGATCCTGCGGGCACGGCCTGGCTTGGTCGCTGACCGTCGTCTTGACAGGCTTGCCGCGTACCACGCCTTGCAGGCCCAGCTCTCCCATCAGGCGTTGCACCGTACAGCGGGCGACTTGCTGGCCTTCACGCAGCAACTGTCGCCAGACCTTGCGCACGCCATATACATGGAAGTGCTCATCCCAGACTCGCTGGATGTGCTCACCCAGTTCCTGGTCACGCTGCGCACGCGCTGACTGCTGGCTGGGGTCAGCCTGCTGAGCAGCGTACCGGTAGTACGTCGACGGGGCGATTGGCAACACCTTGCAAATCGGCTCGACCCCGTAAGACTGGCGGTTTTCATCAATAAACGTCTTCATCGTTTGAATGGGCGGTCGAGCTCCGCCTGGGCAAAATAGGCTGAGGCCTTACGCAATATCTCGTTAGCTTGACGCAACTGACGGTTCTCACGCTCCAACAGCTTGACTCGCTCACGTTCGACTGTGCTCAGCCCATCAAGCTGGCCGCTGTTGCGCTCAGATTGGCGAACCCACAGCCGTAATGTCTCGGGCGTGCAGCCGATCTTGGGGGCAATGGCACTGATGGTGGCCCACTGCGACTCGTACTCAGGAAGGTGTTCGAAAACCATCCTGATGGCCCGCTCACGGACCTCTGGGGAGTACTTCGGTAGTTTTTTCATCGCTCCATCCTCTCAAAGGTTGGAGTCTCCGAGAAACCCGGGGCGGTTCACCACGCAGCAACTGGACGCGTTCATTGAGGAGCAGACAAACGCGCTCAAGACCGTGCAGACAATCGACTTCACCGGCTACACCCGCGAACACGGTGCCTACGTTTACGGCGACGTGGCCGTGCGCGACGGCAAGGTTTACAAACTGAACGAGGAAGACTTTTTCGACATGGAGAAACTGAGCATTAAGACGCTCAGTCAGTCCGTCACGCTGAACATCAACACCGATCTAAACAAGTTCACAACGCGCTGGCTCGACATTCTGTGGCAGTGCTTTGGGGCCAAAGGAATCGTCGTTCTGGCGTACTGGCTGGGGGCATTGTTCGCGGAGCAGATCCGGCAACACCAAAAGAGCTATCTATTTCTTGAGGTGGTCGGCGAAGCCGGTGCGGGTAAGTCCACGCTGATCGAGTTTCTGTGGAAGCTGCTTGGTCGCCTCGACTACGAAGGCTTCGACCCATCCAAGGGCACGCCCGTCGCCCGCGCTCGTAACTTCGCCCAGGTCGGCAACTTGCCGGTCGTGCTGATCGAATCCGAAAGGGAAAAGACCGATGGCAGCGCGACTAAGCAGTACGACTGGGACGAGCTGAAAACCGCTTACAACGGCCGTAGCGTCCGGTCGACCGGGGTCAAGAACAACGGCAACGACACGCGGGAACCGCCGTTCCGCGGTGCTTTTGTGTTCGCCCAAAACCATGCTGTGAACGCCTCGGAGCCCATCCTGCAGCGAATAGCGCACGTCGGCATGACAAAGGACGGCCAGACAGCCAAAACCAAACTGCTGGTGGAAGAGCTCGAGCAGATGCCAGTCGACAAGGTGAGTGGCTTTCTGTTGATGGCAACAACCCGGGAAGCGCAAGTGATGCAGACCGTGAAAGCGAGTGTGCCGCTCTATGAACAGCGGCTGCTGCAGTTGCCCGAGATCCGCACCGTGCGTATTGCCAAGAACCACGCCCAGTTGCATGCGCTGGTCGACGCCTTGGTACATGTCGTGCCACTGCAGCAGCACCAGGTTGACGCAGCCCATGCAGAGGTTCAAAGCATGGCCAAAGAGCGACAACTGGCAATCAACGCTGATCACCCGATGGTCGTTGAGTTCTGGGAGCTTTACGAATACCTGAACAGCCACGCTGGTGCGTTGAACCACTCTCGTAATGAGGGGCTGATTGCGGTGAACCTGAACGACTTTGCCGAAGCTGCAGCGAACAAGCGGCAGAAGGTCCCGGATCTGGTCGAGCTCAAACGCCACCTGAAAACCAGCAAGTGCCCGAAGTTCATCGAGACGAACCGCAACGTTTGTTCGTCCTGGGATATCGACGCCGCTGATAAACCGAAAACCGTCCGATGCTGGATTTTCCAGGCTGCCTAATCACCACTCAGAGGAAGCAACTATGCATGAAGAAGATAAGCAACGTCTCGAACAGCAACTGAACGTTAAAACGTTCGTCGACCTGATGTTTCACAAGATCGATCCAAAGAATATGGGACACGACGGTGAATGCTTCGTTAACAAGACGGTTCAACTAGTGTTTGAAGCCTACCTGGAAGGGCTGACACCAAACCCAGCGCGTGTACTAGGTCAGCAGCTTTACGCGGAAATTAAGGCTACAAGCAAGTACGCATCCCAGATCGGCTGGATGCGGCCTGGAAAAGACTATCCCTTCCCTGTGCGTTTGAACCTGATCCATCGGGCTACATCGTTAAAGGCGGCGTGGGCGGATGCTACCGAGTAGAGGACGTCGACCTGCTGTTCAAAGTCGATGAGAGCTATCACCGGATTAACTGACGTTAACGACTTAAGCAAACAGTACTGGAGAGTTGCAGCTCTCCAGTACCCACTACGACTAGGAGTACGGTGATGAAGACGGAACATCCAAGCAGCAGCGATTCAAAGGCTAGCACACCATCCCGAAACCTGCTGACTATCGCCCTGATCGGCGCAGCATTGATCAGTTACCAGGTGCACAAGACTCCGCACGCTCGCGGGCGACTTGAAAGCCTGGCCACACAGGCCACGACCCAAGGTGATCTGAGCGCCAACGACATGCGCGTTCTGGCCAGCATTCTCGCCATCCCCTCCCCCAGTAATTGAGCCGTCAGGTTCTGGCTTTGAGCATCAGGGCGGGACGTTACACTGCCCTGATTGCTGCTTGAGATAGAGAGCAATCATGAACTCCCAAACAAGCAATGTTCTCACTTTTGAGGACCTGCAGCGCATCACCGGCTACCAACGCCGCTCCGACGTAGAACGCTCGCTGATCACTCAGGGGATCCGCATGTTCCGGGGGCGCACTGGTCCGTGGACGACGCTGGATCTCATCAACCATGCTGCGGGCATCGAGTCTGTAACCCCAGAGAGTTATGACACCAATATCCTATGAGGAAAGCGCGTAAGCGGAAGCACAATCCGCACATTCCCCCACACATCGATCAGGCCGCTCTCCCAGCGGCCATTTACTTTGATCATCGCAACGCCGGCGTCTGGTACACGCTGCATTACGACGAGACCGGCAAACAACGCCGGCGCAATGTGGCACCTGCTGACGTCACCCTGGCAGAGCTACACCAGATCATGGAGCAAACCTCGGGCGTCGACCAAGGCACCTTGCGCTATGTCTGCGCACAGTTTCACCTGAGCGATCGTTACAAGAAACTCAGCCTCAAGACCCACGACGACTACTGCTATTCGCGTGACGTCCTGCTGGGTATCCCGACCCGGCTGGGCAAACCGTTGGGGGATCTGCTGGTGAAGAAATTCACGGCTGCATTGATCCAGCGGATAGTCGATCGCCTGGCCGACGAAGGCACGCCGTCCAAAGCGGCGCATGTCCTGCGCTACCTACGCCGGGTACTGCAGTGGGGCCGCAACCGGGGCTACCTCGACAGCAATCCGGCGCAGGGTATTGAAGCGCCGGTGGAGCGCAAGCGCCGACGTTTGCCGGAACACCTAGTCATGGGAGCGCTGGTCGACCGTGCGTTGGCATTCGGACGGCTGGCCAGGAACGAAAAAGGAGGCTGTCCGGAGTACCTGAGCTATGTCATGGAGATCGGTTACCTCTGTCGTTTGCGGGGCATTGAGACCATCACCCTGACAGACGCCCATGAACTGGCTGAAGGAATCATGACAAATCGGCGCAAGGGCAGCCGGGACAACATTGTCCGCTGGACGCCACGTCTGCGCGCCGCCTGGGATGGGGTGAAGGCCTACCGGGAAAAGGTGTGGGCCAGCAAATCAACGGTCATTCCGATTCGTCCTGATCGACGCTACATCATCGTGGCCAGTCATGGCGGTGCCTTGCGCAAATCCAGTCTGGATACGGCCTGGCAACGCTTCATCACCTCGGCCATCGAGGACGGTACCATCACGGCCGAGCAGCGATTTGGCCTACATGACCTCAAGCGACGGGGCATCACCGACACAGTAGGTAATCGGGCGGACAAACAGGAGGCCAGTGGTCACCGGGACGGGGCAATGATGGACGTCTACGACCTGAGCGTACCGCTGGTCAATGCCTCCCAGACCTAGCACCAGGCGTCAGACTTCGACCTGAAACGTGCGTATCCCGACCGATTCAGTGAAACGTCCGATTGCTGTCAAACTGGACAAGATACGCAGCGCTGCTAGGCAGGAGCGTACCGGCAACCAGCAACTGCCCCTACCGGGGCAGGCAAAGATGTGACACACGACAAACCTGAAGCAGGGGTGCAAACAGAAATTTGTTACGTTAACCTTCATAACAAAGGTTACTCGGCCTCAACTGTAAATTTATCTCCAAGGAGCAGGAATGGCATTTGACGCATTTATCTGGATCGACGGTATCGCCGGAGAATCTAGGGACTCGGCCCACCAGGACTGGATTGAAGCCACTGCATTCAATCTAGCGGCAACGCAGGGTGTGTCTAGAACGGCCAGTTCTTCGGGAGGCGCAACCGTCGGCCGGGTCTATCTTAGTGATTTCAGTATCGTGAAGTTAGTTGATTCATCGACACCAAAAATCTTTCAAGCCTGCTGCGCTGGCCAACATCTGAAAAAGGTAATTTTGAGCCTATATCGTGCAGGTGGTGAAAAACAAAAGTACATGGAAGTCACCTTTGAAGAAGTAATCATCAGCGGCGTTGAGTCAGGAAACCTTTTCGACAGAGAACCCTCATCATTTCCTGAAGAGGTTATTCGTTTTGACTACGCCAAAGTAAAAATGATCTATTCGCAGCAAAGTAGAGAATCCGGACTGTTGATCGGACAAATTTCCGCAGGATGGGATCAGATAAGCAATAACACTTACGCATAAGGATATTATGAGTGGCTAGAATATATTGTTATGACGGAGACTGCGGACTCACTGCAAATCAGTTGCTATGGATAATTGCAGCTGAAACTGCAATGGAGGAACTGGGACTGGATGATGTTACAGCTGCCTTTGGCATAGTGACAGGGGCTAACATAATTCCCACACGTACAAAGCCCGGGGGGGCAACTAAAAATACGTCCATTCTTTCTTTGTTATTAAGACGCGCACTTAAGAACCGGCGCTTCCCTGGTGGCTATAGGGCTCCATCAATAGTAGGCTGGCGCCCCCCGCACATTCGCAGAACGCCGAGCATTGCTGCTTTCATAGCTCGCGCGATCCCCGTCGCAGGCTGGGCGTATACAGCGGCGGAGCTAGGACTGATAGGCTACAAGACAGTTGTAACTTATAACTCCATTGTGAGCCCCGAAGATCAGGTTTTCTAGCAATGAACGAGCCCCTTGATTACAAAATATTGGATAACATTGTCGTCTGCATCCAAGACACCGTAGGCTTTGGAAGAAAGGCATTTGAAAGCTTTAGCTTGGCAACCGATGTTGCAAGGGACCTCGGCATAGATGGCGACGATGCAAATGACCTGATGGTCGAGTTCTTCAAAAGGTTTTCTATTGATCTTAACGACTACGACCCTTATCGGTACTTTCAGGAAGAAGGTTACAACTTTTTTTCCTTCAGGCGCGCTAAAGACAGACGCGGAAACATACCGCTAAGAGTGGGCATGTTGTATCTAGCCTTAAAGTCAGGACATTGGGATACACATGCATTTGAGCAAGCCAAATTTAGCGATGCTCCGCTATATAAGCGTACAGAAGATATTCCAATTGATGGCTACAAGATAAAGAGCCGTTGATCTTGCCTATGAGAACAGCGTGGCGGAGATTTCCTGGATGTATGGCCTTAAGGAGCCCACGACTTACCGAGTTCTATCGGAAAAGAAAAGCATTCGAGGCAAAGCTCATAAGGCATCTTTGGCATTGATTACCCAGCACCAACCCTCTCCGGCATCCAGCACATGCAAAAAAGCCCACCGGAGTGGGCCTTGCTGTGGGGGGCGGTTGAACATAGAACGCGTTATCGGTAGCGCGGCTTATCTACGCACAGGTATGGGCGGTTCGTCATCCGCCTCGGCCACCGAGCGCGGCAAGCCCATCACGTAGATCGGACCTATTTCTTTCGTTCCAGCCGGACTGTAACGTTCACCACTGATAACCGCCACGATCACCCAACCAATGTCCAGATGCAGATTGACGTCGTCCTCAGTAAACGCCTCGTAAATCTCTTTTATATCGACATGCTGCATAGCTTCTCCTTGGTCCTGCAAGCGGCCGTCCTACGATGGCACGGCCGGGATTCCTTTCTGCGCGCTATTCGAAACGCCTTAGACCCAATTGAAATTGATATCTTTCGCGGGTTCAGACTCCGGCGCTGCCTGCGCCAGAACATAGATCGGCCCTTGTGCCTTCTGCCCGCTTTCATAGCGTTCGCCTGACACGATGGCGACCAGTGTCCATCCTGCCTTTATCAGCTCTTCCGCGTGTTGCGCACTAGGCGCTTCCTGCAATGTCCTTACGTCACCTAGCCGCATTAAAAATCTCCCTCATCAAATTGACCGAGCGTTGGCCGCTCATCCTCATACTGGTCTATAGCCTTCGGTTCTCCCTCACCCACCCAACCAATCACATAGCTCGTATTAGGCAAATTTTCCCATTCCCCCGTCTCCGGGTTGCGATCATGATCCACACCGGCCCTGACCAGCAGCAATATCCAGCCGTCTTTAAGATGCCGGTTAACTTCACGATCGGTAACAAGCTCTCGAACTTGCTTGACATCGCCAATCAAAAAATCTGCCATCGGTAACGCTCCTTGTAGTGGTGGCTTATTGTTAGCACAGACCTTCAGTGACTGGAACCATTGTATAGGCAGGGACGGTAAGAGCCATTGTGAAGGCAGCGACGATCTTCGATGACTCAAGGCGTTAACCGACAAAAAAATAACGTTTTCAACCACGTAACAAAGGTCAATAAGCTGCTGTATTTCAGGCATTTCAGGTATACGCCACGTAACAAGAATATCTGTAACCCTATGATTTATATCTTAAAAGCATCTTCCTTGTAATCAGTAGGTCCCGGGTTCGACTCCTGGTGCCGGCACCATATAAATCAAGGGCTTGCAGCGATGCAGGCCCTTGTTTTTTCCCCCAGACGTAATAAGCCACGTAACAAGGCCACCGATCGGGCCTGCCTTACGTGCTCCCACGTCGAGATCCGACTGCAGCTACACACGCTCATGAACAGTAGCGTGAGAAGCTGGCCAGCTGCTCGGTACGGGGTGCCTCTCTCAAAATTCGAGGGGGGTCAGAAAAAAGGTAATATTAGTAATATGACTCGCGAAAAATGGCTGCAGCCCTTGTAAACCGTGGCTTTCAGCGTTTCGATAAAAGGTAATATTTAAGCGATACGAAAGCGATATTATTACCTTTTAGGAAGGTCTGAAGTAGCCGGATGTTTTCCGGCTACCGAGTCCTCAGCACTTTTCAAAAAACGATGCATGTCGAAATTTGCTCAATTATCTTCGCTTTTTAGCTCTTTCGGCCGCTGCAAAGCCTTTTGCGGTAACCATTTCCTGCATTACACGCGCACCTCTCCTGCGCTCGCCAACAAATGTCGGCGGGCCATCCACAGGTTTGACAGGGCGAACAACGTCACCATCTGCGCGGTGTTCTTGGCCAAGCCCCGAAAGCGCACTTTTTCATAGCCAAACTGGCGTTTGATGACCCGAAACGGATGCTCGACCTTGGCGCGAACCTGGGCCTTGGCCTTCTCGATTTTGCGGATCGCCTTGTACAAAATACTGCGTTTTCCGTGCTTTTTGTAAGTGCTGCGGCGGGCGGCAATCTGCCAAATGACCTTGCGCCCAGCGTGTTCTTCGCGCTTCTCGACCCCGGTGTAACCTGCGTCGGCGCAGACTACGTTTTCCTCGCCGTGCAGCAGTTTGGCAACCTGCGTGACGTCTGCCACATTGGCCGCTGTTACTACCACGCTGTGCACCAGGCCTGACTCGTCGTCGGCGCCGATGTGAGCCTTGGCGCCGAAATAGTACTGGTTACCTTTCTTGGTTTGATGCATCTCAGGATCGCGTTTGCCATCCTTGTTCTTGGTCGAACTGGGCGCGTGAATCAGCGTGGCATCGACGATGGTGCCTTGACGCAACGACAAGCCACGGTCGCCCAGATAACCATTAATTACGCCGAGAATCCCGGTCGCCAACTCGTGCTTTTCCAGCAGACGACGGAAGTTGAGAATGGTGGTTTCGTCTGGAATTCGCTCCAGGCTCAGGCCTGAAAACTGACGCAGGATGGTCGTCTCATACAGCGCTTCTTCCATCGCCGGATCGCTGTAGCCGAACCAGTTCTGCATCAGATGAACACGCAGCATCGCCATCAGTGGGTAGGCGGGCCGGCCACCTTCTCCTTTTGGATAATAGGGCTCAATCAGGGCAATCAAACCTTTCCAGGGCACCACCTGATCCATCTCGATCAGGAATGTAGTGGTCAACTGATCCCGGACACGACGTTAAGGTTTTTCTCGTACTGAGCGGGCGCCATTCCATCATTGAACTGGTGTGGCCGAATCCAGTTGTAACGATGCATCAGGTAATGACTGATATCCCGCTGAGCCTCTTGGACCGTCATGTAGCCCACGGTCGGTATCCACTCAGTTTTCAAGCTGCGGAACACACGCTCCATCGGCGAGTTGTCGTAGCAATTACCCCGGCGGCTCATGCTCTGGCGTATGCGGTATCGCCAAAGCCGCTGGCGAAACTGTCGGCTCCCGTATTGGACGCCCTGGTCGGAATGAAACAGCAGGCCCTGAGGCTTGCCGCGTTGCTCATAAGCCATGTCCAGCGCCTTGATCACCAAGTCCGTATCCGGTTTGTTCGAAAACGCCCAGCCCACCACCCGACGCGCGTAAAGATCCATAACCACCGCCAGGTAATGCCATTTTCCTTGCGCCCAGATGTAGGTGATGTCGCCACACCAGACCTGATTGGGCGCGGGTACATCGAACTCCCGATTCAAAATGTTCGGAATGTCAGGCCGCTCCACTGTTGCTTTTTTATAAGCATGCGAGCCTGGTTGCTTGCTGATTAATCCCAGCTCCCGCATCAAGCTACGCACCTTGAACCGACCGATTTGCTCGCCATCCGCCTGCATCATCGACACGATACTGCGGCTGCCGGCAGCGCCTCGACTTTGCCCGAACAGCTCATTGACTCGGCTAAGTAAACGAACCCGCTCGGCGTCTGGAGACCGACGCCGCAGGCAATGGTTGTAGTAGCACGAGCGAGGTACCTCGAACACTTCGCACAGCAATTCGATTGGCTCATGGACACTGAGCTGATCAATCAGCGCATGCGCTCGTGCTCTTCCGACATCAAGAGCGCGGTGGCCTTTTTTAAAATGGATTTCTCCCGCTCAAGACGGGCGATCCGGGCTTCGAGCTCCTGGATTTTTTGCTGCTCGGGCGTGAGGGCTTTGCTCTGTGGAGTGACACCGTTGCGCTCTTGTTGAAGCTGGTTGACCCAGCGACGCAGCGCAGATTCGACCACCCCAAGCGAGCGGGAGGCTTCGATATGGCTATAGCCTTGATCGAGCACGAGGCCTGCGGCCTCGCGTTTGAATTCAACGGAAAAGGTACGGCGTTGTTTGGTCATCAGACACCTCTATCTGGCGATATTCTCGCCTAAATGAGTGTCCGGAACCATTAGACCACTACAGCGTCGCAAATCCATTCCCAGGTCCTGTAGGCACTGAAAATATTCATCGCTAGGCGCAGCAGGCGTTTTATAGGCCGCATACTGTTGTCCTCGTGAAAGGACTGCCTCTCTTGGCGCCTCCCAGCCAAACTCCAAGTCGGTCTCACGCGAATGATCCCTTGAGGCTGGTCCAGCTTCGGGCCTTTCGATAAAGCCGAGACGGGTTCCTAGGCCCGCGTCAAAAGGTCCTGCAACAGGCGTCACCGACTGTTGAGCCGGCTCGCATCTTACCAGTCTTTTGAGGGCCTTTTAGTAACCGCTTTTTTACCACTGGCAAAAAAATAGCCTGACCCTGGGAAATTTTCCATGAAGCAGTTTCTCGGGGCCCGTTTCGGTATATTTGAGGCCCTCAACCGGCTCTTCCAAGGGCCTAAATAGGCCATAATTTATGGTGCCATTCGCACAAAGTGTGTACTATCCGCCTCACACGCGAATGATCCCTTGGGATTGCGGAAATGGTTCCTAAGCCATTTCCATCAGAAAAGCCGCTTCCTAGAGCGGCTTTTTTGTGCCCTTTTTTTGGGAAACCTTTTCCCTATCAACTGCAATCAGGTGAGCTGATAGTGAGAGTAGAGGGCAAGTTTGAGCTCTGGCTGAGAGCGACGCGTACGATTAGCGATACACCCCATTCTTGCCATGCGCCGCACTCGCCTGATTGCCGCGTTCGCTGATCATGCTGCGCAGGTCGATCCATTCGACGCCCTGATCCTTGAGTTTGGGCAACTCGCGTTCCAGTACGTCCAGCGTGACAGGGTAGGGGTGACCGATGACCACTGCCGAGCCATGCTTGCGGGCGATTTTGATGGCTGACTGCAATTGTCGGTTGATGGCTTCGGCCGTGCGCTCGTCGTCCAGAAACACGTCGCGTGAGACGCTTGCGAGGCCGATGCGCTGAGCCTCTGCGGCTGCCACGGTTTTCGCGCTGGTGCGGCTGTCCACGAAAAACAGATGACGTCGTTGCAGTTCGGCCATCAACCAGGCCATCGCGACCGGTTCGGCGGTCATCCGGCTGCCCATGTGGTTATTGATGCCGGCTGCATAAGGCACTTTCAGCAGCGCCGCATTGAGACGGCTTTCCAGTTCAGGCAAGGGCAGTTCGGGATGCCAGGCGTAAGGCCCGGTCGCCGGGTCCATCGGCATGTGCAGCATGACCGTCTTGCCTGCGCGGTGAGCCTCGCGGGCAAATTCGGTGGCGTGTGGAGTGTCAGGCATGATCGCCAGCGTTACCGGCCCGGGGAGCGCCAGTGTACGGCTATCCCGCGCCGGGTTCTGACCCAGGTCGTCGATGATCAGGCTGAGATAGGCCTTCGGCGGCTTGCCGTTGTCTTCGGCTGGCGCTGCATGGGCAGCGCCAGTGATCGAGAGTGTCAGCAGTAACAGAGCGAGAGCGCGCATCCGTCAGTTGCCGCGGGTGATACTCAGCCCTTTCAGAAGACTGAGCGCCTGGCTGAGCTGGAAGTCATCATCCTGCGGACGCGCCTTGGCTGCTGCGCCACCCTTGACGGTCGGCTTGTCGGCACCGCCGTTGCCATTGCCCAGGTGACCCATCAAGTCGGCTTCCTTGTAGTTCTCGCCGTCTGCTTCGCTGGTGACTTTGGCCCGACGTACCACGATGTCCGGGTTGATACCCTGCGCCTGGATCGAGCGACCGTTCGGCGTGTAGTACAGCGCGGTGGTGATCTTCAGGGCGCGATCGTTGTTCAGCGGCAGAACGGTCTGCACCGAGCCTTTGCCGAAGGTGTCAGTGCCCATCAGAATCCCGCGTTTCTGGTCTTGCAGGGCACCGGCGACGATTTCCGACGCAGAAGCGCTGCCGCCGTTGATCAACACCACCAGCGGTACGCCTTCGCTGGCGTCTGCCGGGTCTGCCGAGAAGCGCAATTCGGAGTTGGCGATGCGGCCTTTGGTGTAGACGATCAGGCCCTTGGTGAGGAAGTGATCCGCCACCTGCACCGCCGATTGCAGCACGCCGCCCGGGTTGTTGCGCAGGTCGAGAATCAGGCCGCTCATCTTCTTGCCGTTATCCTTGCGGAATTTGGCCAGCGCCTTGCCGACTTCGTCCCCGGTCTTGACCTGGAACTGGGTAATCCGGATGTAGCCGTATCCGTTTTCCAGCATCTGCGCCTTGACGCTCTTGACCTGGATGGTCGCCCGCGCCAGCGTCACATCAAACGGCGTACCGCCATCGCGCACCAGTGTCAGGGTGATCTTCTCGCCGATTTTGCCGCGCATCTTGTCGACCGCTTCCTGCATGTTCTGGCCCTGGGTCGGCGTGCCATTGATCTTCACGATCAGGTCGCCTGCCTCAATGCCAGCATTGGAAGCAGGTGTGTCGTCGATGGGTGAAACCACCTTGACGAACCCGTCTTCGACGCCCACTTCGATGCCCAGTCCACCGAACTCGCCGCTGGTGCTTTCCTGCAGCTCCTGGAAATCTTCCGGGCCCAGGTAGGCGGAGTGTGGATCAAGGTTGCTGAGCATGCCCTTGATGGCGTTTTCCAGCAGAGTCTTGTCGTCCACCGGCTCGACATAGGCCGCCTTGACCCGATCCATGACCTCGGCAAAGGTGCGCAGCTCGTCAAGCGGCAGCGGCGGCTTGGCGTTGGCATTGGGCTTGGCGGGCGAGACTGCTGCAGGCGTGGCTGGCGCGGTCTTTTCGGCAGCTTGCGCCAAAGGCGCGCCAATAACGATGGCAATTGCCAGGGCCAGCGAGGTGAGGCGGGACAAATGCAGCATGTCTAACGAACTCCTACAGATATTGACGCCGGCTTATCCTTGAGTGCGGCACCATTGGGCTGGATCGCTGGGGCGACCCTGCTGACGAATAGCAAAGTACAACGCTGCCGTGTCCTGACCGCCACTATTGCCGACCGTGGAAATCGCTTCACCGGCTTTTACAATGTCACCTGCCGACTTGAGCAGGCTCTGGTTATGCCCATACAGGGTGAGATAACCGTTGCCATGGTCGAGAATGACCAGAAGCCCGGCACCACGCAACCAGTCGGCGAACACCACTCGTCCGCCATGCACTGCATGTACCTGGCTTCCGGCTGCGGCGCTGATCATGACGCCGTCCCATTTGGTTCGCTCGTCATCACCGCGGGCTTCACCGAAACGCGCAAGCAGTCGACCATCAATAGGCCATGGAAGTTTTCCCCGGGCCTCTGCAAAAGGTCCGCCGTAGGAAACTCCGGCACTGGAAACGACTGCGCCGGGGGCTTTGACCGGGCGACGCGGTGTGGGTTCATCAGCGCTTTTACTGCTGCTGGTGCTGTTGTTGCGGGCGACGGCCTCAGCTTCGCGCTGACGTTTCTCTTCGGCCTCGCGAGCGGCGACCAGCGCCTTCTGGCGAGCCTCTTCAGCTTCACGTGCCTGCCGGGCCAGGGTTTCTTCGATGGTCTTGAGAACCTTGGCCAGGTCGGCCTGATCCTGCTGACGGGCCTGCAGTTTCTGATCGCGGGCCTTGTAGTCCTGATTCAGCTTGGCCAGTGCCTGCTGACGCTCCTGGCGCACCTTGGCCAGTTCTTCGCTCTGGCTGTCCAAGTTGCTCTTCTGCACCAGCAACTGTGCCTGTTGCAGATCGATGTCTTTTTCGACATTGGCCAGCTGGCGCAGGGTTTCATTGAAGTTGCGTAGCTGCTCCAGGCGCGCCTGGCTCAGGTAATCGTAATACGTGAGGGTTCGGGCAAACTTCTCGGGGTGCTGCTGATTGAGCAACAGCTTGAGGTATTCCTGGCGGCCACTCTGATAGGCGGCGCGAGCCTGGATAGCGATCAGGCGTTGCTGTTCAACGCGAGCGCTGTTCAGTTTCTTTTTTTCACTGTCGAGCTTTTGCAGCTCGGTTTCCGTCTTTTTTAGTTCCTTTTGCAGGACCTCGACCTGCTTTTCCAACTTGCCCATTTCGGTTTCGGTGGTGCGCAGGTCCTTCTGGACGCCTGCACGTTCTTCCTGAAGCTTGCCCAGGACTTTTTGCAGCTCCGTCACATCCTGACGCGCAGCATCTATCTGTTTTTGGGTTTGCACACGCTCGTCTTCGGCAAACGCCGGATTGAGCAGGCAGATCAGAGCAAGGGCAATCAAGGCGCGAAGCATGTGGGTGGGCGATACCGAGGAATTGTGAGAAAAAATGTCAAGCTTAGTATGCCCGCCATGCGCTGCAAAAAAAACGCCCCGCAGCCACTGCTTTAGGGCTTGAAACATAAAAAACCGGCTTTGCCTGATGGCTATAGGCCGGTTTTCAGCGTTTTACTTCGCCACAAGGATCGAGTGGCCCGTCATCTCTTGCGGTTTCTCCATGCCCAACAGATGCAGCATGGTCGGTGCCACGTCAGCCAGAACACCACCTTCGCGGACTTTCAGCGGGCGCTTGCCGACGTACACGAAAGGCACCGGCTCGGAAGTGTGCGCGGTATGCGCCTGGCCTGTGGAGTCATCGGTCATCTGCTCGACGTTGCCGTGGTCAGCGGTAATAAGTGCTTCACCGCCGACTTTTTCCAATGCCGCGGTAATGCGACCGACGCATACGTCCAGGCATTCCACGGCCTTGATTGCCGCTTCCATGATGCCGCTGTGGCCGACCATGTCGCCGTTGGCGTAGTTGACGATAATCACGTCATAACGCTGATGCTCGATGGCATCGACAATTTTGTCGGTCACTTCCGGCGCGCTCATTTCCGGCTGCAGGTCGTAGGTGGCGACTTTTGGCGATGGAATCAGAATGCGCTCTTCGCCCGGAAACGGCTCTTCACGACCGCCAGAGAAGAAGAACGTGACGTGCGCGTATTTTTCGGTTTCGGCGATACGCAGTTGAGTCTTGCCGTTGTTTGCCAGGTATTCACCCAGCACGTTTTTCAGGCTGCCAGCCGCAAATGCCGAGGGCGCGGGGATGCTTGCCGCGTACTGGGTCAGCATCACGTAATTGACCTTGGGCTGACGGGCGCGCTCGAAATCCTTGAAGTCGTCTTCGACGAACACACGGGTCAGCTCACGGGCGCGGTCGGCGCGGAAGTTCATGAACACCACAGCATCGCCGTCCTCGACGCGAGCGGGTTCACCGATGCGTGTGGCGTTGACGAATTCGTCGTTCTCGTCACGCGCGTAGGCAGCTTCAAGCCCGGCAACACCGCTGTCTGCGTGAAATTCGGCGGTGCTGTCGACGATCAGGTTGTAGGCGGTGGAGACCCGGTCCCAGCGGTTGTCACGGTCCATGGCGAAGTAGCGGCCGATGATCGTGGCGGTGCGGCCCTTGCCCAGGCGGGCGAAGGTTGCGTCCATCAGCTCAAGGGATTTCTTCGCGCTGCGCGGTGGCGTGTCGCGACCGTCGAGGAAGGCGTGCAGATAGATTTTTTCTGCACCGCGCTTGACCGCCAGTTCGGCCATGGCGACCAGATGGTCCTGGTGACTGTGCACGCCGCCATCGGACAGCAGGCCCATGATGTGGATCGCCTTGCCCGCACCGACAGCTTTATCCACAGCGGCACAGATGGTCGGGTTCTCGAAGAACTCGCCGTCGCGAATCGCTTTGGTCACTCGAGTGAAGTCCTGATACACCACGCGACCGGCACCCAGGTTCATGTGTCCGACTTCGGAGTTGCCCATCTGACCGTCCGGCAGACCGACGTCCATGCCCGACCCTGAAATCAGGCCGTTGGGCATGGTTTCGTAAAGACGATCCATGACCGGCATCTTTGCGGCCAGGATGGCATTGCCTTCATGGCTTTCGCTGTGTCCGAAGCCATCCAGGATGATTAGAACCAGAGGTTTTGGCGTGGCAGTCATAGAACCCACTCGATGCTGGTTGAATAAAGAGAGTAACAAAGTACAAGGGAGCGGCATTTTAGGGACAAGTTCAAACGGCGTCACTGCCGTACGGACTTTGGCCCACCTTGGCTGCTGTGTATACTGGCCGACATTTTAACGCCCTGGAACCTACTGATGGTTGCTCACCTGCTTGAATTCGCCACTAACCACTATTTGATCACCGGTGCCTTCGTCATTCTGCTGGGACTGCTGATCGCTTACGAACTGAGCAAGGGCGGTGCCAGCCTGAGCACTCGCGAGCTGACCGCGCTGGTCAACAGCGACCAGGGCGTGGTCATCGACGTGCGCTCGAAAAAGGATTTCACTGCCGGCCACATCGTGGGATCCCTGAATTTCCCGCAGGACAAGGTGCTGACGCGTACCGCTGAACTGCAGAAATACAAGGACAAGACGTTGATCATAGTCGATGCAATGGGGCAGCATGCTGGCACCACCGCCCGCGAGTTGCTCAAATCCGGCTTCAAGGCGGCCAAGCTGTCCGGCGGTATTTCCAGCTGGCGCGGCGACAACCTTCCCCTGGTGAAGTGAACATGGCTCAAGTCATCGTCTATTCCAGCGATTATTGCCCGTATTGCATACGTGCCAAACAGCTGTTGCAGAGCAAGAGCGTGGCCTTCGAGGAAATCCGTGTCGACGGCAAGCCGCAACTGCGTGCCGAAATGACCAAGAAGGCCGGTCGCACTTCCGTACCGCAGATCTGGATCGGCTCGACCCACGTGGGCGGCTGCGATGACCTGTTTGCTCTGGAGCGTGCCGGCAAGCTTGATGCGCTGCTGGCCTGATTCCCCTTAAACTTTCAGCCCTATCTGACAAGGATCCGAGATGACCGACCAACCGAACAACGGTGCTGTTGCCAACGAAGAAAACGGCCCACAATTTTCCCTGCAGCGTATCTACGTTCGCGACCTGTCGTTCGAAGCGCCAAAAAGCCCGGCAATCTTCCGCCAGGAGTGGACACCGACCGTCAGCCTGGACCTCAACACCCGTCAGAAGCAGCTGGAAGGCGATTTCTATGAAGTCGTGCTGACCCTGTCCGTGACCGTCAACAATGGCGACGAAGTTGCTTTCATCGTTGAAGTGCAACAGGCCGGTATCTTCCTGATCAAGGGTCTGGACGACGGCGCGATGAGCCACACTCTGGGCGCGTTCTGCCCGAACATCCTGTTCCCGTATGCACGCGAAGCCATCGACAACCTGGTCGTACGCGGCTCGTTCCCTGCGCTGATGCTGGCCCCGGTGAACTTCGACGCCCTGTACGCCCAAGAGCTGCAACGCATGCAGGAAGCTGGCGAAACGCCGACTGTGCAATAAGCATTACGGCTGTTAAAGCGATAAAAAAAGCGCCTTTCGGGGCGTTTTTTTGTGTCTGGCGGCGCGCTATCAGGCAAACCCGTGCTGGCGCCATGCTTCATAGACGGCCACCGCCACTGTGTTGGACAGGTTCAGACTACGGCAGCCTTCGCGCATGGGCAGTCGCAGGCGGTGCTCGCTGCTCAGCGAGTCGAGGATGTCGGCGGGCAGGCCGCGGCTCTCCGGGCCGAACAGAAATGCATCACCAGGTTCAAAGCTGGCATCGTGAAAAGGGCGCGAGCCCTTGGTGGTGAAAGCGAACAACCGTGGGTTGCCGATCTTCTCCAGACAGCTTGCCAGGTCAGGATGCGTCTGCAGCGTGGCATACTCGTGATAGTCGAGCCCGGCACGGCGCAAGCGCTTGTCGTCCAGCTCGAAACCCAAGGGTTCGATCAAATGCAGGGTGCAGCCGCTGTTGGCGCATAGCCTGATGACATTGCCGGTATTCGGCGGAATTTCTGGTTGAAAAAGGATGACGTGAAACATGCACGGCTCCGAACGAAAGGACGGGATGCATTCTACCCCTGAAGAGGACCCGAGACCGAAGCTATGGCCGCGAGTTCTGGGTTCGATGGCGATTGTCGGCTTTACCGTGGGCACCATTATCGGTCGTCTGCAGCAACCTGACCCCGTTGAACTGGAGCAGATCGAGGAGCTGCCTGCCGGGCTGGCGCTCTGGTTCAATGAGGAGCCGAAGTACCAAGGGTCGACGGTGGATGGCGCTGTGGTGCTCAACGTCGATGCTTCAGGGCGGCCGTGGACGGGCCAACTGAGGTTCGACAACAGGGTTGCACGCTGGAAGGTGGAGCGAGGTGAGAAGGGGTTGGTGCTGACGCTCCTGGCAGCCCGTCCACTTCATGGCGACTGGCGCACTGAGAAGGTGGACGGGCGCTGGAGACTGGAGGTCAGTCTCCGGGAGGAATAAAAGAGGGGAATCCCCGGCCTGCCTGTACCAAGGTCCCCAAAACTGGTGATGTAATACCTATTGCAGAGTACGTGCCAGTTTTGAGAATTAATCCGAAAGAACAGGCTGACTTAGCCATATCCGGTTAAGCACTTCTTGAGTTCGAAGCCGTTTAATATCATCAAGATACTGAATTTATTAAGTATTTTTCATATTCGAAAACCTTGGATTGGTTGATGAGTCAGCCGCTGTGAATGCTCGGCGCTGGCATCTGGTCGCCTTGAATGTCGCGCCAGGCCCCGCAATGCGGTATCAGCGCATGCACTCAATTTGCGCACCGCAACGACGCACACACCCATACTGATGCATTAATGCTGCTGACCATGCCAGGGCACCAACCTGCGTTGCAGCGCGCGCAGTCCCAGCTCCATGGCAAAAGCGATCACGGCGATCACCAGAATCCCCAGCACCACAACGTCTGTCACCAGAAACTGCGCCGCCGACTGCACCATGAATCCCAGCCCGCTGGTGGCAGCAATAAGCTCTGCGGCCACCAGCGTCGACCAGCCCACGCCCAGGCCTATGCGAATACCGGTAAGAATGTCCGGGAGTGCGCTGGGCAGGACCACGTGCCGAATCAACTGCCAGCGCGTCGCGCCCAGCGACTGTGCCGCCCGCACTTTGGTAGGGTCCACGGTGCGAACGCCGGTAGCCGTGGCAATGGCAATCGGCGCGAAGATCGCCAGATAAATCAGCAGTACCTTGGAGAACTCGCCGATACCGAACCAGATTACGATCAGGGGCAGGTAGGCCAGCGGTGGTATCGGTCGGTAAAACTCGATCAGCGGGTCGAATATCCCCTGAGCGATGCGGTTATGGCCGATGGCGATTCCTATCGGGATGGCCGTCAAAATTGCCGCGGCCAGCGCCAGACCGATGCGTTGCAGGCTGGCGCCCAGATGCTGCCAGAGTGTGGCGTCCATGTAGCCCTTGGTTGCCAGCAGCCAGCCTTTGCTCAGCACATCCGCTGGCGGCGGCAGGAACAGCGGCTCGATCCAGCCCCCGGCAGTTACCGCCCACCAAAGAGTCAGCAGTGCCACGAGGGTCAGGATGCTGATCGCTCGGGTGCTCAGATAAACCTTCGGCGTGGGGGCAGCCGGTTGTTTGGCGAACGGTTTGCTGATGCCGGTCAGTTCGCGGCTATCTATAAGCTCATGGCTGCCAACAGGCTCAAGTCTACTCATACACACTGCTCCCGGGTGCGCTGGGAAAACACGCTGGCCAGCACATGCTCGCGGGTTTCGATAAAGCGCGGATCGGACTTTATCGCGCGGGCCGATTCGCCAGCGGCGTAGCGACGGCCGAAGTCCAGGTGCAGATGCTCGGCGATACGACCAGGGTTAGGGGCGAGCAGAACCAGGTCGGTGGCGAGGAAAACTGCTTCTTCTATGTCGTGGGTTATCAGAAACACCGGCTTGGCGGTACGTTGCCAGACTTGCAGCAATAGCTCCTGCATCTGCTCACGGGTGAAGGCATCCAGTGCACCGAATGGCTCGTCCATCAACAGGATGCGCGGATCGGCTGCCAGCGCTCTGGCCAAGCCGACGCGTTGCCGTTGTCCACCGGACAGCTGCCATATTCGCCGCTGGTCAAAACCGGCCAGATCCACCAGTGCCAACATCTCCCGCGCTCTGGTTTCACGTTCCAAGCGGCCGACACCCGCCAGTTCCAGGCCAAACGCAACATTGGCCAACACGTTCTGCCAGGGCAGCAAGGCATCGTCCTGAAACACCACGCCACGCTCTGCGCTCGGCCCCTCTACGGGAATGCCGTCGAGAGTAATGCGGCCGCTGCCGGGTTTGATGAAGCCGGCGATGAGGTTCAGTAACGAGGTTTTACCGCTGCCGGAAGGGCCAAGCGCAACCAGCAGTTGCTGTGGGCCCAGGCTCAGGTTGATGTCTGCCAGCACGGGTGCCGCGGCACCGGGGTACTGAGCGCCAATACGCTCCAGCTGCAACAGCGCCATACTTGTCTCCTTGTGCTGAGAGCGCTTAGCGTGGGATGAACCGGGCGCTGACGTACGGTGAGTAGTCAGGCAGTACTGCGTCGACCTTGCCCTGCTCTTTAAGGAATGCTGCGGTTTTGGTCACCGCCTCGAGGGTCGGTGTACCCAGCAGCGCGGTCTGCTCGGCAGCCAGCGGGTAGACATTGCCTTGCAACAGGCCAGGTACGTCAGACGCCTTGGCGCCAGACAGTCGGGCCAGCTTGTCTACATTGGCCGGGTTGGCGATCCATGCAGCCGGGTCCTGGCGATACCGGGCGTAGGCATCGAGCGTTACCTTGGCGAATGCGCTGACAACTTCCGGGTGTTTGTTGGCGAAGTCCTTGCGCACGATCCAGGCATCGAAGGTCGGCGCTCCGACCTTCGCCAGTTCGCCGGAGGTGATCAGCACCTTGCCGGTTTCCTTGGCGACGCCCAGTGCCGGGTCCCAGACGTAAGTGGCATCAATGTCGCCGCGCTTCCAGGCCGCAGCAATGGCGGGCGGCGCGAGGTTCAGGATCGTGACCCTGGCCGGATCGATGTTCCAGTGTTTGAGCGCTGCAAGCAGGCTGTAATGGCCGGTGGAGACAAAGGGCACGGCCACTTTCTTGCCGATCAGGTCCTGCGGTGAGTTGATCCCCGAGCCATTACGGGCAACCAGCGCCTCGGCCGCGCCGATCTGCGTAGCTATCAGAAAGGCCTCCACCGGGAGTTTGCGTGTAGCGGCGGCTGTGAACGGGCTTGAACCGAGATAACCGATCTGTACGTCGCCGGATGCGATTGCGGTGATGACGTCCGCACCATTATCGAACTTGCGCCAGGAGATTTTTGAGTCGGTGGCTTTTTCGTAGGCGTTATCGGCCTGGGCAACCTTGGCCGGGTCGATGGTGGTCTGGTAGGCGACGGTAAAGTCTGCTGCCTGTGCAATGAATGTTGCGCCAGTCAACGACAGCGCAGTCAGCAAGCGCAGGGAAAAATGCAGTTTCATGATGAAGCTCCGAATCAGACGGGCCGAGGACTGGCTGGATAAGGAGACTAAGTGATCTAAGAATCTTAAAATAAATAACTTTTGGGAATTAGCTTATGAAGGGGCTTTAGAGCCACCTGCAGAACCCATTTGCACATCGAAGGGCCGTTGCGCATCTGCCAATCGGCTCGGGGTTCACGCGCCTGACACCAAAATTGCTTTTTTGTTCACCTGGACTACAGTTGAGCGCATGTTTCAGACGGTAAAAAACGCTGAAAAAGGGTGTTTAGAGCGGTTTTTAGAAAATATTTCATGACCGTGGAGCGTCGGGAGTCAAGGTGATGACAATTGTCACATTTCATCACTAATCTCTCTGAAGTACCCGTTTTACAAGGCTTTTACTGGCAAGCAAATTGCGCTTTGCCGTTGGGGACTATGACCGGTTGGTCGCGATTTGGCCGGTCCCTGATACAAAACCAAAAGATCTGACGAATGGTACCGAAATAAATTTTGGGAATTACCCGATTAGGTCGATACACTCCGTGACGTCCTGGCTGACACGAGTTGTGACATATGCCTGATTGTTCTTAGAACCTGCAAAACGGTTTCTTTTGAGCATGATGAATTTTCACTAACGTACGGCCACCGACATGCGCGGTCTAGTCAAAAGTCGGGGTGTACAGAATCCATTGATCTCCAGATCGGGACTGTCACCTTTCGCAATATCTCTGGGTCAGGGCAATGCCCGGCACCGGAGACATAAAAAATTAGATTCACGAGGAGCGTAGTTAATGAAGAAGTCCACCCTGGCCTTGGCCGTAACCGTCGCGGCATTGGCTCAGCAGGCCGGTGCAGCTGGTTTCCTTGAAGACAGCAAAGCGTCCGTTAGTTCTCGTACTCTGTATTTCAATAACGACGTGCGTGAAGGCCGTAACGCCCCCGATCAGCGCGAAACCGCTACTGGCCTGAAATTTGACTACACCTCGGGCTTTACCCAGGGCACCGTTGGTTTTGGTCTTGATGCACAAGCCGTGATGGGTCTCCATCTGGGCGGCGGCATTCAGCACCACACTGTCAACACGGCCAACACTGTTGTTCCGACTGATACTGATGGTTCTTCGGTCAGCGACTGGTCCCGTGTCGGCGCCAACGCCAAGATGCGCTTCTCCAAAACTGAATTGAAGGTCGGTAACGCTCTGGCACCGAACCTGCCAATTCTGGTTAGCAACGATGGTCGCCTGTTGCCTCAAGCTTTTGAGGGCGGCATCCTGACTTCGAAGGATCTGGACAGCCTTACCTTCACCGCTGGTCAATTGAACAAGTCCATCGGCCGTGCTTCGAGCAACTGGACTGACCTGTCCGTTGCCGGTGCTACTCAGGGCTCCGACCAGTTCCGTTTCGCTGGTGCTGACTGGAAAGTCACCAAAGACCTGACCCTGCAGTACTACTACGCCAACCTGGAAGACTTCTACAAGCAGCACTTCCTGGGTCTGGTTCATGTTTACCCGATCAGCGACAACCAGTCCTTCAAGACTGACCTGCGTTATTTCAACAGCAGCGCTGACGGCAAAAACAGCCAGGCCGCAGCAGGCTATCGTTTCAACAACAACGGTGGTTACGCCTCTCACACCGGTGAAGTCGACAACCAGACTTGGTCTGCCATGTTCACTTACTCCCTGGGTGGTCACGCGCTCATGGTCGGTCACCAGCAAGTGGGTGACAGCGGCGGCATGGTCTACCTTGGTCAAGGTAACGTAGTGGATGGTCGCGGTCGTCCTGAAGGTAACGGCGGTTCAAGCTTCTACCTGTTCACCGATTCGATGATCAACGGCTTCAACCGTGCTGGTGAAAACACCACATTCGGTCAGTACTCGTATGACTTTGCCAAGGTCGGTGTTCCTGGTCTGAAGGCTGCGATTGCTTACTTGAGCGGTGATGACATCCGTGACGTAAACCGCAATCTGGGTACTCACTCCGAGTGGGAACGTGATATGCGCGTTGACTACGTGATTCAAAGCGGCGTGTTGAAAGGCTTCGGTACTACTGTACGTCACGGCACCTTCCGCGGTGACGTCGCTACTACTGCTGACACCGATCAAACCCGTATCCTCTTCAACTACACCTACAACTTCTTGTAAGTGTACTGAAGCCTGAAGAAACCCCGCCCGGTGCGGGGTTTCTTTTGCCTGTTTTTTGATATTCCTGGCAGGTCTATCAATCAAATTATTTATTCTTTTTAACTTTTCTCAGCAGGGCGCACAGTAACGTCATACCAAGGCCTACCCGATACAGACAAGGAGCAACACCATGACACTGCGACTTGGCGACATCGCCCCTGACTTCGAGCAGGAATCCAGCGAAGGTCATATCCGTTTCCATGAATGGCTCGGCGACAGCTGGGGTGTGTTGTTTTCTCATCCGGCAGACTTCACGCCTGTCTGCACCACTGAGCTGGGCTTCACCGCCAAATTGAAAGACGAGTTTGCCAAGCGCGGTGTAAAAGCCATTGCGCTGTCGGTAGACCCGGTTGACTCGCACATCAAGTGGATCGACGACATCAACACCACGCAAAACACCCAGGTCAACTTCCCGATTCTGGCCGATGCCGACCGCAAGGTCTCCGATCTGTATGACCTTATTCATCCCAATGCCAGCGACACACTGACTGTGCGTTCGCTGTTTGTGATCGACCCTAAAAAGAAAGTGCGCCTGACGATTACGTATCCGGCGAGTACCGGGCGTAATTTCCACGAGATTCTGCGCGTTATCGACTCGCTGCAATTGACCGACAACTACAAGGTTGCCACGCCCGCCAACTGGGTGGACGGCGATGATGTAGTGATTGTGCCGTCGATCAAAGACGAAGCCGAGATCAAAGAACGCTTTCCCAAGGGCTACAAGGCCGTCACGCCTTATCTGCGCCTGACACCTCAGCCAAACCGCTAATTTTCGATCTACAAAGCGTGGGGTTATTTGGGCCGATTCATCGGCCCTTTTTTATTCCTCCCTCATAGCCGCCGACTGCGTCGCTTGATCAAGCGCGGACGCAGAGCGTCCAGAACGGCATGCGACGCGGAGCGTCGCACGATAGTTGAGATCATCGTTCCTCACGCTCCAGCGTACGAATGCCGCGAGTAACGCTCCGCGTCACAGATCTTCGCCGCGCCGCCTGCTCAAGATCGGACGCGGAGCGTCGCACGATAGTCGAGATCATCGTTCCTCACGCTCCAGCGTGGGAATGCCTGTCGTGACGCTCCGCGTCGTGGATATGCGCCACGCCGCATACTCAAGATCAGACGCAGAGGGTCCAGAACGGCATGCCGCCGTAGTACGCCGCACGATAGTTGAAAAATAGTGCTGCCCTTTATATTCATTTATGGAATAACTAAATGAATAAATAAGATTTATAGATATAAAAAAGTGCTGTTAATGTCGTCCCTATTCCCGCCTTGTTCGTCTGTGACTGGCTGAGCAGGCACTACCCAACACCCGCTAAAGGAGCGCATATGCGCACTGTCATTTTGCGTCGAGGCCTTGTCGCTCTGTTTGCTGCTGCGGTCGCGCTTGGCGCGGTCACCCAGGCCCAGGCGGAAGATCTGCGCATCGGTTATCAGAAATACGGCACGCTGGTTCTGCTCAAGGCCAAGGGTTCGCTGGAGAAGCGCCTGGCCGAGCAGGGCGTAAAGGTTCAGTGGACAGAATTTCCGGGCGGTCCGCAGTTGCTTGAAGGTCTGAACGTGGGCTCGATTGATTTCGGCGTGACCGGTGAAACGCCGCCGGTTTTCGCTCAGGCAGCAGGCGCGGATCTGCTGTACGTGGCTTACGAGCCGCCAGCGCCGACCAGCGAAGCCATCCTGGTGCCCAAAGACTCGCCTATTACTTCGGTCAAAGACCTGAAAGGCAAGAAAGTCGTCCTCAATAAAGGTTCGAACGTCCATTACCTGCTGGTCAAGGCACTGGAAGATGCCGGCCTGAAATACACTGATATCCAGACCGTCTTCCTGCCTCCGGCCGATGCGCGTGCCGCTTTCGAGCGCGGCAGCGTAGACGCCTGGGTCATTTGGGACCCGTATCAGGCTGCCGCAGAAAAGCAATTGCAGGCGCGGACCTTGAAAGACGGCACCGGCATTGTCGACAACCACCAGTTCTATCTGGCGACCAAGCCTTACGCGCAAAAGAATCCGAAGGTGATTCAAGCCTTGATCGAAGAAGTTCGTGCAGTGGGCGAATGGTCCAAGGCTCACCCTGACGAAGTGACCAAACAGGTTGCGCCGTTGCTGGGGCTGCCCGCCGACATCACCCTGACCTCGGTAAAACGCCAGGGCTACGGTGCGCTGTTTATTACTCCGACGGTTGTAGCGGCGCAGCAGAAAATTGCTGACACCTTCTACCAGCTCAAACTGATTCCGAAGCCGCTCAGCATTGCTGATGTGGTCTGGACACCTCCTGCTGCTGTTGCTCAAGCACAGTGATCGTCAGGCCCTTCGAGGAGACAACTCCATGAGCCTCAGTGCTTCGCAACGCATCATTCACCGACTGGCGCCCTGGGCACTTCCAGTCCTGTTGTTGGCCGTCTGGCAGCTGTCGGTCAGCGCCGGATGGCTATCCACACGCATTCTTCCTGCACCCAGCGCAGTCATCGAGGCGGGTATCAATCTGGTTGCGAGTGGCGAAATCTGGACGCATCTGGCGATCAGCGGCTGGCGCGCCGGGATCGGATTCGCCATTGGCGGTGGCATCGGTCTGGCGCTGGGCTTCATTACCGGCCTGAGCAAATGGGGCGAGCGCCTGCTGGACAGCTCAGTGCAGATGATTCGTAACGTGCCGCACCTGGCGCTGATTCCGCTGGTCATTCTGTGGTTCGGCATTGATGAGACAGCGAAGATATTTCTTGTCGCGCTGGGCACCCTGTTCCCGATTTATCTGAACACCTACCACGGCATCCGCAACATCGATCCGGCACTGGTAGAAATGTCCCGCAGCTATGGCCTGTCCGGTTTCAGCCTGTTCCGGCATGTGATCCTGCCAGGTGCCATGCCTTCGATTCTGGTCGGTGTGCGCTTTGCGCTGGGCTTCATGTGGCTGACGCTGATTGTGGCAGAAACCATTTCTGCCAGCTCCGGCATCGGCTACCTGGCGATGAATGCACGGGAATTCCTGCAAACCGACATCGTGGTACTGGCCATTGTGTTGTACGCCGTCCTCGGCAAACTGGCCGATCTGGCGGCGCGAGGCCTTGAACGTGTGTGCCTGCGCTGGCACCCGGCCTATCAAGTGAGCAAAGGCGGTGCCGCATGACCAGTCTGAAACAGCAACCTCCACATTTGCTGCGCGGTATTCCGCTGGCAGTACGCAACCTGAAAAAAGCGTTCGGCACTCGCGAAGTGCTCAAGGACATCGACCTGCATATTCCGGCCGGTCAGTTCGTCGCCATCGTCGGCCGTAGTGGCTGCGGTAAAAGTACCTTGCTGCGCCTGCTTGCCGGTCTCGACAAGCCAACCGAGGGTCAATTGCTTGCAGGCTCTGCGCCACTGGACGACGCTCGCGAAGATACGCGTTTGATGTTCCAGGAGGCGCGGTTGCTGCCCTGGAAGAAGATCATCGACAACGTTGGCCTTGGCCTGAGCGGCGACTGGCGTGCGCAAGCACTCGAAGCGCTCGAGGCCGTCGGCCTTGCCGAACGCGCCAACGAGTGGCCAGCGGCATTGTCCGGTGGCCAGAAGCAGCGTGTTGCTCTGGCGCGTGCGCTGATTCACAAGCCGCGCCTGCTGCTGCTCGACGAACCACTGGGCGCGCTGGATGCCCTGACTCGGATTGAAATGCAGCAACTGATCGAAAAGCTCTGGCACCAATACGGCTTTACGGTGCTGCTGGTCACCCATGATGTCAGCGAGGCCGTTGCCATCGCCGACCGGGTGATCCTGATCGAAGAAGGCCAGATCGGCCTCGACCTTCTGGTCGACCTGCCGCGGCCCCGTGCTCGCGGCTCGCACCGCCTCGCCGCGCTGGAAGCCGAAGTGCTCAACCGCGTATTGGCCATCCCCGGCTCGCCACCTGACCCGGAACCGTTTTCGCCACTGCCCACGCAACTGCGTTGGGCAAATTAACCCTGATCCCCAAAGGAAGACATGCCATGACTATCAAAGCCATCAACGTTCGCAACCAGTTCAAAGGCACCATCAAGGAAATCGTTCACGGCGACGTACTGTCGGAAATCGACGTACAGACCGCTTCCGGCGTTGTGACCTCGGTTATCACCACCCGCTCGGTAAAAGAGCTGGAACTGGTCGTCGGCAGCGAAGTAATTGCCTTCGTGAAGTCGACAGAAGTCTCCATCGCCAAGCTGTAAACGATGGGTAAAAAACACCCCGGACGGTTGTAGCCCTCCGGGGTTTTTTGCTGTTTACCTAGTAGTTCTACGAGGTAGGCGGCGTGCCGGTTTTGCCGGATGCTGAAGGCTGGTTTCTCTTGGAGCATCTGGCCATGGGCTCCTCAGATCAAGTGGTGTTGTGCCGCTACAGTTATGACCCGTTGGACCGTCTGGTGTCCAGTACGCCGGCTGGCCAGGCGGATATTCAGCGTTTCTATCAGAAGAACCGTTTGGCGACCGAGATACAGGGCGCGTTGCGGCGTACGGTCTTTCAGCATGAAGATCTGCTGTTGGCCCAGCAACGGCGTGTTGATGGTGTGACCGAAGCCATGCTGTTGGCAACCGATCAGCAGCGTTCGGTTTTGCAACTTGTGGATAAAGCGGGTACTGAGCCTATTGCTTATAGCCCATACGGTCATCATCCGGCAGAAAGAGGCTTGACCAGTTTGCTGGGTTTCAATGGCGAACGACGCGATCCGGTGACCGGGCATTATCTGCTGGGAAATGGGTATCGGGCTTATAACCCGGTGTTGATGCGGTTTAATAGCCCGGATAGTTTGAGCCCGTTTGGTGAGGGTGGGTTGAATGCGTATGGGTATGTAGGTGGGGATCCGGTTGGGTTTGGGGATCCGACAGGGCATATAAGTTCTGGAGTGCTTAAAAAGTTATTAGGGATCGGAAGAATCATACGCAAGCCTAAAAAAACACTGTTATCACGGTTGCCTAGCAGGGTTGATGAATTACCATCTTCCTCCATTACTATTTATCAAGGCATTGGTAGACCATCCACGTCAAGAGCCGCTGCGTCGTCTCCTCGACTGTCCAAGACCTCAGCTCTGCAAGCCTCTGACGAAGGCAGGCCAACGGTGACTTTTCCACATATGACCAAGGCGTATAGGCTGAAGAAAACTAAAGAATTTCATGATCCAATCAAAACGACTGTGCCTGCGGACTTCCGTGAGGCCGAAGCCCGTTTGGGGCTGCATTATACAAGAAAGGTAGAAGTTGAAGAGCTCGTGTTTTTTCATAATGCCAATCCGTCTGTAAACGCTGAGATGTCGATAGTGGCGGGCTCATCGTCGTATTACGAATCTATCTACGCGAGAGATATTCGTAATCTTGAAATATATAAAGCTGGAATGCTTAGAGAGCATGCTCAGGCTATACGTTCGGCCATACGTAAACAGAGTTGATAGCTGTACTGCACTCGGCCTCTACAATCGTTTTCATTGCCGTGGTTATATTATTCTCTTCACCAAAAACATCGGCAAATACAACCCCAAATAAGCATCAAACACCCGCATCCCTTCCTTAGCCATACGCGGTGTAATCTCGTCATGCAACTGCACTGACCGTGCATACACCCGATCCCCCAGTTCCATCGCCAGCGCAAATACGTCCACGTCATCCGGCAGCGCAGGCAGCTGGAAGTGGCGGTCAAAGACCTCAAGCATCAAATGCCCCAGCTCTATGTCGTGCTGGCGGTCTGCCTGGTTGATTTCGGTCAGGCCGTGCTGGGCAAGGATCAATTGGCGGGCGGCGGCGTCGGCGTTGTAGATGGCCAGCATGCGCAGTTCGACGATACGCGACAGGTCGCGCCAAGTGGTGAGCTGGTCGTGATCGATAGGCGCTTGCAGTGAGGCGCGGAAAGCCGCGTGAATGTCGGCGGTCAGCGCTTCAAGCAGCGCCGGAACGCTGGCGAAGAAGTGATACACCGAGGAGGGTGGAATACCTGCGCGTTCAGCCACGCTGTAGATCGACAGGCTGGCCACCCCTTGCTCGGCGAGCAGCGTGCGCGCGGCGTCGAGAATCGAATCGATCCTGGCCTGGCTGCGTGCTTGAGGTTTGCGGGGCGTGGCGGCGCGTGTCATGGGCGTGGCTCGTGGTTGGGCTGACGGCATTGTAAGTGATTCTGACTGGATGAATCTCTGTCGTCGCCAAACGATTATCGCTCCCACGCTCCGCGTGGTAGCGCAGTTCTGGACGCTCCGCGTCCTCTCCTGATTATGCGGCGCGCGAGGTGCTCCGGGCGCAAACAAAAACGCCGCAAAGCTCAAGGCTTTGCGGCGTTTTATGTTGCTCAGCCTCAATCAGACTGTGTGCAGGTACCAGTTGTACTCGAGGTCGGAGATGGAGTGTTCGAACTCTTCCAGCTCGCTCTCTTTACAGGCGACAAAAATGTCGATGTATTTCGGGTCGATGTACTTGGCCATGACCGGGTTGTCGTCCAGCTCGCGCAGTGCGTCGCGCAGGTTGTTCGGCAGGCTTTGTTCGTGTTGCTCGTACGAGTTGCCTTCTACCGGCGCGCCAGGTTCGACCTTATTGACCAGGCCGTGGTGCACGCCCGCCAGGACCGAAGCCATCACCAGATACGGGTTGGCATCGGCACCGGCAACGCGGTGTTCGATACGCACGGCATCGGCGGTGCCGGTCGGTACACGAACGGCTACCGTACGGTTGTCCAGACCCCAGGTCGGCGAGTTGGGCACATAGAACTGCGCACCGAACCGACGATACGAGTTGACGTTCGGGCACAGGAACGCCATCTGTGCCGGCAGGGTCTCGAGCACACCGCCGATAGCGTGACGCAATGCGGCGTTCTGCTCGGGATCCTCGCTGGTGAAGATATTCTTGCCATCGCGATCCAGAATCGAGATGTGGACGTGCAGACCATTACCCGCCTGACCCGGATAGGGCTTGGCCATGAAGGTCGTGTCCATCTCGTGATCGTAGGCGATGTTCTTGATCAGGCGCTTGAGCAGCACGGCGTAATCGCACGCCTTGATGGCATCGGCAACGTGGTGCAGGTTGACTTCGAACTGTGCCGGGGCGCTTTCCTTGACGATGGCGTCGGCAGGAATGCCTTGCTCCTTCGCACCTTCAAGGATGTCCTGAAGGCAGTCGACGTACTCGTCCAGGTCATCGATCAAGTAGACCTGTGTCGAATGCGGGCGTTTGCCGGAGATCGGCGAGCGGGGCGGTTGCGGGCGACCGTTCACGTTCTCCTGATCGATCAGGTAGAACTCCAGCTCGAATGCGGCGCAGATGGTCAGGCCCATTTCGTCGAACTTGGCGACGACCTGGCGCAATACTTCACGCGGGTCGGCGAAAAACGGGTCGCCTTCGAGTTCATGCATGGTCATCAGCAATTGCGCAGTAGGGCGCTTTTGCCATGGCTCGTTGCACAGGGTGTCGGGGATGGGATAACAGATTCGGTCAGCATCACCGATATCCAGGCCCAGGCCGGTGCTTTCCACCGTGGAGCCATTGATATCCAGAGCAAATAAAGAGGCCGGCAGGTTGATGCCTTTCTCGTAAACCTTATGGAGGCTGGTGCGTTCGATGCGTTTGCCACGCACCACACCATTCATATCTGCAATCAGAAGGTCAACGTACAGAACCTCAGGATGTTCCTTAAGGAACGCGTTCGCTTCGTTAAGCTGAACGGCACGCGGGGGTACCGACATGATGCAACACCTTTGTTGTTAAAAATATCAATCATCAATGATTGCGGATCTCAGTCAATCCGAAAGCCATGATGAAGTCAATAGAGCCTTTTTTGCCCTAAAACTGCGCCGTATGGCCTTTTTTGCCGCTATTTAGGGCGTTTTATTCCGTTTCTGACCGTCGTTAAATACAAGCTAGAGCGGCCTGTCTTCTATTTTTAACGGGTTGTTGTATAAAAAAATGAACGAGGCTAAGCTCGATCGCAACCCAGTAGAGCAACAATAGCGGGGGTCCAATGCTTCACCTTTCCCTGGTCGACACGCGACTATCAAGTCCGTATAGCGCTCATCATGCCTGTGATATCGGTGCTCGTGGTGGGTTGCCACACCTTGCGACATCCCTGAACGGCTATCGAAGCCAGTCTGCTCTACTCTCAATGCTGGACATTACCACTATAACGGCTTCGTCAGTGTGACCGCGGCCGTCTGGAAATCCGGCCCCGCAGCTGTCACCTTACCCCTAATCGGCGTCTGCCGAAACGAGTTGTACAACATGACGCCGATGCGTCTGGAACGCCTGATCACGATCAGGACAATAAAACCCTGAGGTATTTATGAGTACCAACCTCGACCAGCTCACCGATTGGTTGAAAGAACACAAGATTACCGAAGTCGAATGCATGATGTCCGACCTCACCGGGATTACGCGCGGAAAGATCTCGCCGACTAACAAGTTCATCGCTGAAAAAGGCATGCGTCTGCCTGAAAGCGTGCTGTTGCAGACGGTGACTGGCGACTATGTAGAAGACGATATCTACTACGAGCTGCTGGACCCGGCAGACATCGACATGATCTGTCGTCCCGACCAGAACGCGGTGTATCTGGTGCCCTGGGCGGTCGAGCCCACTGCGCAGGTGATTCACGACACCTACGACAAGCAGGGCAACCCCATCGAGCTGTCGCCGCGCAACGTGTTGAAGAAGGTCCTCAAGCTTTACGCCGATCAGGGCTGGCAGCCAATCGTGGCGCCGGAGATGGAGTTCTACCTGACCAAGCGTAGCGACGACCCGGACTATCCGCTACAGCCACCGATCGGGCGCTCCGGGCGACCGGAAACCGGCCGTCAGTCGTTCTCGATCGAAGCGGCCAACGAATTCGATCCGCTGTTCGAAGATGTCTATGACTGGTGCGAACTGCAGAACCTAGACCTGGACACGCTGATCCACGAAGACGGTACGGCGCAGATGGAAATCAACTTCCGTCACGGTGATGCCCTTTCGCTGGCTGATCAGATTCTGGTGTTCAAGCGCACCATGCGCGAAGCCGCGCTCAAGCACGACGTCGCGGCGACCTTCATGGCCAAGCCGATGACCGGCGAGCCAGGCAGTGCCATGCACTTGCACCAGAGCATCATCGACATCGAGACCGGCAAGAACATCTTCTCCAATGAAGACGGGACCATGAGCGAGCTGTTTCTGAACCATGTGGGTGGTCTGCAGAAGTTCATCCCCGAGCTATTGCCGCTGTTCGCCCCCAACGTCAACTCGTTCCGCCGCTTTCTGCCCGACACCTCGGCACCGGTGAACGTCGAGTGGGGCGAAGAGAACCGTACCGTCGGCCTGCGCGTGCCGGACGCTGTGCCGCAGAACCGTCGCGTGGAAAACCGTCTGCCAGGTGCCGATGCCAACCCCTATCTGGCCATCGCCGCCAGTCTGCTGTGCGGCTTCATCGGCATGGTCGAAGGCATCAATCCGAGCGCACCGGTGGTCGGGCGGGGTTACGAGCGGCGTAATCTGCGTCTGCCGTTGACCATCGAAGACGCGCTGGAGCGCATGGAAAACAGCAAGACCATCGAGAAGTACCTGGGCAAAAAATTCATCATCGGTTACGTCGCGGTCAAGCGCGCCGAGCATGAAAACTTCAAGCGCGTGATCAGCTCGTGGGAGCGGGAATTCCTGCTCTTCGCCGTCTGATCCCGCAGAGCGCAGCAGCAGGTATGCGGCGCTCTGATAACTGACCCTAATTAAAGGAAGTGCTGCATGAGTGCCCACAATAATCCGCAAACCCTCGAATGGCAGGCCTTGAGCAGCGAACATCACTTGGCACCGTTCAGCGACTACAAACAATTGAAAGAGAAAGGCCCGCGCATTATTACCCGTGCCGAGGGCGTTTATTTGTGGGACAGCGAGGGCAACAAGATCCTCGATGGCATGTCCGGCCTGTGGTGCGTAGCCATTGGTTACGGCAGGGAAGAACTGGCCGACGCTGCCAGCAAACAAATGCGTGAGCTGCCTTATTACAACCTGTTTTTCCAGACCGCCCACCCGCCGGTGCTGGAACTGGCTAAAGCCATTTCCGAAATCGCTCCGCAGGGCATGAATCATGTGTTCTTCACCGGTTCAGGTTCTGAAGGCAATGACACGATGCTACGCATGGTTCGTCATTACTGGGCTCTAAAAGGCCAGCCAGACAAGAAAACCATCATCAGCCGCGTCAACGGTTATCACGGCTCAACCGTCGCCGGTGCCAGTCTGGGCGGCATGACCTACATGCACGAGCAGGGCGACCTGCCGATTCCGGGCGTTGTCCACATTCCGCAGCCCTACTGGTTCGGCGAAGGCGGTGACATGACGCCGGACGAGTTCGGTGTGTGGGCTGCCGAGCAACTGGAAAAGAAAATTATCGAGCTGGGCGTCGAGAATGTCGGCGCATTCATTGCCGAGCCGATTCAGGGCGCAGGCGGTGTGATCGTGCCGCCTGATTCCTACTGGCCGAAGATCAAGGAGATCCTTTCCCGCTACGACATCCTTTTCGCCGCCGATGAGGTGATTTGTGGCTTCGGCCGCACCAGTGAGTGGTTCGGTAGCGATTTTTATGGCCTCAAACCCGACATGATGACCATCGCCAAAGGGCTCACCTCCGGGTACGTGCCGATGGGCGGCCTGATCGTGCGTGATGAAATCGTTGCGGTGCTCAACGAGGGCGGTGATTTCAATCATGGCTTTACCTACTCCGGGCATCCGGTGGCGGCAGCCGTTGCGCTGGAGAACATACGTATCCTGCGCGAAGAAAAGATCGTCGAACGGGTCAAGTCGGAAACGGCACCTTATTTGCAAAAGCGTTTGCGTGAGTTGAGCGATCATCCGCTGGTGGGCGAGGTCCGTGGCGTCGGGCTGCTGGGGGCCATCGAACTGGTGAAGGACAAGGTCACTCGCGAGCGCTACACCGACAAGGGCGCCGGGATGATCTGTCGAACCTTCTGCTTCGATAATGGCCTGATCATGCGGGCCGTGGGCGACACGATGATCATTGCGCCGCCACTGGTGATCAGTTTTGCGGAAATCGACGAACTGGTGGAAAAGGCTCGCAAATGCCTGGATCTGACGCTGGCGGTATTGCAGGGCTGAATCCGCAAAAAAAGGGTCGATTCAAGCGCAATGTGCGTTGTTTAACGGGTGTCGGCTTGAAAGCCTGCCCTGGAAGTTGCCAGACTAATGGCTACAAGCCGCTAACTGACGGTCAGTGATAAAAATACATTGGAGCTACGCATGAAAAAATTTGGCAAGACCCTTCTCGCGCTGTCCCTGATGGGCGTTGTGGCCGCCGCTGCGCAGGCCGATGATAAAGTGCTGCACGTCTATAACTGGTCCGATTACATCGCGCCGGACACCGTTGCCAAGTTCGAGAAAGAATCGGGCATCAAGGTGGTCTACGACGTTTTCGACAGCAACGAGACGCTGGAAGCCAAATTGCTCGCCGGCAAGTCCGGCTATGACATCGTTGTGCCGTCCAACAACTTCCTGGCCAAGCAGATCAAGGCGGGCGTCTACCAGGAACTGGACAAATCCAAACTGCCGAACTGGAAGAACCTGAACGAATCGTTGCTCAAAGCCGTGTCGGTCAGCGACCCGGACAACAAGCACGCATTCCCGTACATGTGGGGTTCGATCGGTATCGGCATCAACCCGGACAAGGTCAAGGCTGCGCTGGGCGCCGATGTGCCGGTCAATTCCTGGGACCTGCTGTTCAAGCCGGAGAACGCTGCCAAGTTGAAGTCGTGCGGCATCAGCTTCCTCGATTCGCCGACCGAAATGCTGCCGATTGCCCTGCATTACCTGGGCTACCCGACAGACTCTCAGGACAAGAAGCAGCTCGCCGAGGCTGAAGCGCTGTTCATGAAGATTCGTCCGTCGATTGGCTATTTCCACTCGTCGAAGTACATCTCGGACCTGGCCAACGGCAATATCTGCGTCGCAGTCGGCTACTCGGGTGACATCTATCAGGCCAAGTCCCGTTCTGCGGAAGCCGGTGGCAAGGTAAAAGTTGCTTACAACATTCCTAAAGAAGGTGCCGGTAGCTTCTACGACATGGTCGCCATTCCCAAGGATGCCGAAAACGTTGAAGGTGCCTACAAGTTCATGACCTTCCTGATGAAGCCCGAAATCATGGCTGAAATCACCAACGCAGTGCGCTTCCCGAATGGTAACGCGGCAGCGACGGCACTGGTCGACAAGGAAATCACCAGTGACCCTGGCGTTTATCCGCCTGCCGACGTACAGGCCAAACTGTATGCAATCGCGGACTTGCCTGCTGCCACGCAGCGGATCATGACCCGCAGCTGGACCAAGATAAAGTCAGGTAAATAAGCCTGTCATCAAACCTGTGGATGCTGCGTAGCCTTGGCTGCGCAGCCTCCAACAGACAGGAATATTGCCTAAACCTTTGCTGGTTGGACGCATAGACGGTAAGTTGCGCGCCGGTTTGGTTTTCCGGACGCCCTCCGGCGCTCAGGCCCCTCTGTTAAAAGGACTCATTCTTTGTCTATTTCTATTTTTTCCAAAGCCTTGCTGGCGGCTGCCGGGCTGACACTGTCGATCAGTGCTCAGGCTGAATCCACCGTGCATATTTATAACTGGTCCGATTACATCGGCAAGACCACCCTGGCGGACTTCGAAGCCGCTACCGGCATCAAGCCGATGTACGACGTGTTCGACTCCAACGAAACCCTTGAGGCCAAGCTGTTGGCCGGACGCACCGGCTATGACGTGGTGGTGCCGTCCAATCACTTCCTCGGCAAGCAGATCAAGGCTGGCGCGTTCCAGAAACTCGACAAGTCGCTGCTGCCCAACTACAAGAACCTCGACCCGGCGCTGCTCAAGCGCCTGGAGAAGAACGATCCGGGTAACCAGTACGCAGTGCCATACCTGTGGGGCACCAATGGCATCGGTTACAACGTCGAGAAGGTCAAGGCAGTGCTGGGTGTCGACAAGATCGACTCATGGGCGGTGCTGTTCGAGCCGGAAAACATCAAGAAGCTGTCCAGCTGTGGCGTAGCGTTTCTTGATTCCGCTGATGAAATGTTGCCAGCGGTGCTCAACTACATGGGGCTGGACCCCAACAGCACCAAGGAAGCGGACTACAAGAAGGCCGAAGCCAAACTCATGGCGATTCGTCCTTACGTAACCTATTTCCACTCGTCCAAATACATCACTGATCTGGCCAATGGCGACATCTGTGTTGCCGCAGGATTTTCGGGCGATGTGTTCCAGGCCAAGGCTCGCGCAGAAGAGGCAGGCAAAGGCGTGAAGCTCGCTTACAGCATCCCGAAAGAGGGCGGCAACCTGTGGTTCGATATGCTGGCTATTCCGGCAGACTCGAAAAACATCAAGGCTGCCAGCGCCTTCATCAATTACATGCTTGAACCCAAGGTGATCGCCCAGGTCAGCGATGAAGTCGGCTACGCCAACCCCAATCCCGCCTCCGGCGAGTTCATGGACCAGAAAATCCGCAACGATGCAGCGGTTTACCCGCCTCAGGAAGTGCTGGACCGCCTGTTCGTGAACAGCGAGTTGCCCCCCAAGGTGCAACGTCTGATGACCCGCAGCTGGACCAAGGTCAAGTCGGGCAAATAAAAATCCAGCACCCGGCCGTATTGGCCGGGTTGCCTACCTGTTGGGAGTTTCACCCATGGCAGTTGCCTCCGGCGCCTACAAGAAAGCCCTCGAAGGCGGTCAGCAACCCAAAGAGGTGCTGGTCAGGATCGATCGGGTCACGAAGAAGTTCGACGAGACGATTGCGGTGGACGACGTGTCGCTGCAAATCAACAAGGGTGAGATCTTCGCCCTGCTTGGCGGCTCCGGTTCCGGAAAGTCCACACTGTTGCGCATGCTGGCCGGTTTCGAGCGCCCGACCGAGGGCCGCATCTACCTTGATGGTGTCGACATTACCGACATGCCGCCGTATGAACGTCCGATCAACATGATGTTCCAGTCCTACGCGCTGTTCCCGCACATGACCGTGGCGGACAACATCGCCTTTGGCCTGAAACAGGACAAGCTGGCCAAGCCGGAAATCGAAGCCCGCGTGGCGGAGATGCTCAAGCTGGTGCAGATGACCCAGTACGCCAAGCGCAAGCCGCACCAGCTCTCGGGCGGCCAGCGTCAACGTGTGGCCCTGGCCCGCTCGCTGGCCAAAAAGCCCAAGCTGCTGTTGCTTGATGAGCCAATGGGTGCGCTGGACAAGAAACTGCGTTCGCAAATGCAGCTGGAACTGGTGGAGATCATCGAGCGCGTCGGCGTGACCTGCGTAATGGTGACTCACGATCAGGAAGAGGCCATGACCATGGCCGAGCGCATCGCAATCATGCACCTGGGCTGGATCGCGCAGATCGGCAGCCCGATCGATATCTACGAAACCCCGACCAGCCGTCTGGTCTGCGAATTCATCGGCAGCGTCAACCTGTTCGAAGGTGACGTGATCGAAGACATGGAAGCCCACGCGCTGATCCGCAGTCCCGAGCTGGAGCGCAATATCTATGTCGGCCACGGCGTCAGTACGTCGGTGGAAGACAAGCACATCACCTACGCCCTGCGCCCTGAGAAGCTGCTGATCACCACCGAGCAGCCAGGCTTCGAATACAACTGGTCGCGCGGCAAGGTCCACGACATCGCCTATCTGGGCGGTCATTCGGTGTTCTACGTCGAGCTGCCGGGCGGCAAGCTGGTGCAATCGTTCGTCGCCAACGCCGAGCGTCAGGGCGCACGGCCTACCTGGGGCGATGAAGTCTACGTGTGGTGGGAAGACGACAGCGGCGTGGTACTGCGCTCATGAAAATCCGCAAGATCAAGCGCGCGTTCGAGCGCATAAAGCCCAACGGGCGGCAGATGGTCATCGGCGTGCCGTTCCTCTGGCTGTTTCTGTTCTTTGCCTTGCCGTTTTTGATCGTGCTCAAGATCAGCTTCGCCGAAGCCGACGTCGCGATCCCGCCATACACCGAGATCTTCAGCTACGCCGACGAAAAGCTGCAGATGGTCCTCAACTTCGCCAACTACACCTTGCTCAGTGGCGATGACCTGTACGTTTCGGCCTATCTGGGCTCGCTGAAGATGGCCTTCATCAGCACCTTGCTGTGCCTGCTGATCGGCTATCCGATGGCCTATGCCATCGCCAGCGCGCGCAAGGACCTGCAAACCGTGCTGTTGCTGCTGATCATGATGCCGACCTGGACGGCGATCCTGATCCGCGTCTACGCCTGGATGGGTATCCTCAGCAACAACGGGCTGCTCAATGCCTTCCTGATGTGGCTTGGGCTGATCGACGCGCCGTTGCAGATCCTCAACACCAACCTGGCGGTGTACATCGGCGTGGTCTATTCCTACCTGCCGTTCATGATCCTGCCGCTGTACGCCAACCTTGTGAAGCACGACACCAGCCTGCTGGAAGCCGCGTCCGACCTGGGTTCGAGCACCTTCAACAGTTTCTGGAAAATCACCGTACCGCTGTCCAAGAACGGTGTGATCGCCGGCTGCATGCTGGTATTCATCCCGGTGGTCGGCGAGTTCGTGATTCCCGAACTGCTGGGTGGCCCGGAAACACTGATGATCGGCCGCGTGCTGTGGCAGGAATTCTTCAACAACCGTGACTGGCCGGTGGCTTCGGCGCTGGCAGTCATCATGCTGCTGGTGCTGATCGTGCCTATCATCCTGTTCAACCGCAGTCAGGCCAAAGAACTGGAGGGCAAGGCATGAACCGCTTTCGATTCTCGAACCTGATGCTGGTTCTGGGTTTGCTGTTCATCTATGCGCCGATGGTGATTCTGGTCATCTACTCGTTTAACGCCTCGCAACTGGTGACGGTCTGGGGCGGCTGGTCGGTGAAGTGGTACGTCGGCCTGCTGGACAACTCGCAACTGATGGGCTCGGTGATGCGCTCGTTGGAAATCGCCTGCTACACCGCCGTTGCTGCGGTGGCGCTGGGGACGATGGCTGCGTTTGTGCTGACCCGCATCAGTCGCTTCAAGGGTCGGACGTTCTTTGGCGGGCTGGTAACAGCGCCGCTGGTAATGCCCGAAGTGATCACCGGCCTCTCGCTGTTGCTGCTGTTCGTGGCCATGGCGCAATTGATCGGTTGGCCGCAGGAGCGCGGCATCATGACCATCTGGATCGCGCACACGACGTTCTGTGCGGCCTATGTGGCGGTGGTGGTGTCGGCGCGCCTGCGTGAGCTGGACCTGTCGACCGAAGAGGCTGCAATGGACCTGGGTGCCCGTCCGTGGAAAGTGTTCTTGCTGATCACCATCCCGATGATCGCGCCATCGCTGGCAGCCGGGGGCATGATGTCCTTCGCGCTGTCGCTGGACGACCTGGTGCTCGCCAGCTTCGTCTCCGGGCCCGGCTCGACGACCTTGCCGATGGAAGTGTTCTCTGCCGTGCGTCTGGGCGTGAAGCCTGAAATCAACGCCGTGGCGAGCCTGATCCTGCTGGCCGTGTCACTGGCAACCTTTCTGGTCTGGTTCTTCACCCGCCGCGCGGAAAACAACCGCAAGCGTGCGATCCAGCAGGCTATCGAGGAAAGCGCGGCAGACGCCTGGAAGCAGCCAGACCCAAGGCGTGCGCCTGCGGCGTGAGGACCTGATCGTGCGCGGAGGGCGCGGGAGCGAGCTTGCTCGCGAACTGCCGGTTACCGGCAGCAACTAGCTCTCGGTTTATCGCTCCCACGCTCCAGCGTGGGAGCGCAGCTCTGGACGCTCTGCGTCCGATCTTGATAGCGCGGTGCTACGCAGACTTGTGACGCGGAGCGTCACGAAAGGCATGCCAACGCGGAGCATTGGCACGATAGTCAAACCCGGTTGTGCCTGATGTACCGTGCGTTAAGGTTTCACTGTCGGTTCCCGACAGTTCGCGAGCAAGCTCGCTCCCACGAGAAGCCACATTTCAGGGGTCGGCTATTCCCCCGGCACTAACCGTAAAACCCCTTCCGTATGCTCTGCCACGTCCTTCTCACTGAAGCGCTGTGGCACGTACTCGCCACTCACAAACGCCTTGGCCTGATCCGAATAATGCTTGTCGAACGGCACGCCGCTCTGGCCTACCGGGTTGATACCCAGGCTATGCGCCGGGTCGGCGAAGTCGATAAGGCGGCGGGTCGAAGGGCCGTAGCCGACGGGCCACGGGGCAGGGCGGATGCTGGATGACAGGTTGTTCGGCACTTCGTGGGTGCCCGGCGCTGCATACGGGCCAACGTTGAAGATCATGTCCAGCGGCTTTTGCGACCCCATCGGGTGACCCTGAGTAAGGGTGTGTGCCTTGCCCCACACCCATTCATCCGGGTTGGTGCCGTACAGCGACCGCAAGTGCGACACGCTGGCTCGCCAGGCTACCTTGACGGTATTGGCGCGGCTTTCTTCATGGGGTGAATTGCGATTGTTCCACCACGGCGAATCGGCATCGGCGGCCAGACGCGGCAGAGCGGCGTCCAGTACGCGGGTCGACAGCAGCGTTTCGAACATCGTATCGCCCAGTTCGTCGTGGAATGTTTCTTCCGTCAGGTCGAACAGGAACTGGTTGAACAGTGTGGCACCCACCGAATCAACGGGGTAATCGCCTTTCCAGCTGGCCAGCCGCTCCACGAGGGCGATTTCGTCCGGGTCGCTGACAACGCTGCGCAGTACCGGAATCAGCGGTTTGAGAATGCTCGGTGCGTAATCGGTCTGCGTGCCCAGTTGCAGCGCCTTGCTGGCGGCCAGGTCCCACTTGATGGTGGAGTCGCTCAGTTGCCGGTTCAGCTCCTGACCGCGCTCGGCCGGGTTGTAGTAACCCGGAATCTGCATGCCGGTCGGCGACAGCGGCTGGAAGTTGGCGGACACGATGTAGCCACGCGCCGGGTTTTCTTCGTGCGGGTTGGCGCTGAATGGGTAAAAACCGAGCTTATCGGCCTGTGCCGTGCTGCCGTCCAGAATGAAACTGGGGTTGACGCCCTGCGGACGGATCGGCAGTTGCGCAGCCGCCCACCAGCCGATATCGCCTTTGGCGTTGGCCCAGACGATATTGAGGCCCGGCGACTGGATCTTCTCGGCGGCGCTGCGCATTTTATCCAACGTGTCGGCGCGGTTAGCTTCGTAGAAACCATCCAGCACCGGGTTGGCGGACACCAGAAATGACCACCACATCGCAATCGGCGTCTGGCCAGCGTTCTTGCCCATCACGTTATTGACGATAGGACCGTGCGGCGACTCAAGCAGGGTCAGGGTGACAGGGGCCTGACCTTTTACCGCGATCTGCTGCTCGGTACGCTTCATGTCCACCCATTGCCCGTGGTACCAGACCTGATTGGGGTTATCAGGATTGGTCTTCTCGGCGATCAGGTCCACGTCATCGTTCTGGAACATGGTCAGGCTCCAGCCGAAATCCATGTTGTGGCCCAGAAACGCGAACGGATTGAGCCCCGGAAAGTGTCCGTACAGCTCAAAACCCGGCGCAGAAAGCTGTGCTTCGTACCACACCGAAGGCACGGAAAAGCGGATGTGCGGGTCGCCCGCGAGGATCGGTTTGCCGCTTTGCGTACGGCTGCCGGAAATCACCCAGGCGTTGCTGCCCTCGAACTGCGGCAGACCTGCGCCTTCCAGCGCTTTGTGGCTCAGCTGGGCCAACTGCGCCAGGCCTTTCCAGTCGGCGCTGGCCAATGCCGGTTTAGAACCGAGCATGCCGTCTGGATGCCAGTCCAGATCAAACACTTTCAAATACTGCGGGCCCAGTTGATCGCGCACATACGTCAGCAATGGTTCGGTTCTGAATGCTGCCGCAAAGCTGTACGCCAGATAGCCACCGATGCTCACGGTGTCTTCGGTAGTGAAGCGCCGCTTGGGAATACCCAGCGCGTCGAACTCCATCGGTCGTGCGTGGGTGTCCTGATACTGATTGACGCCGTCGATGTAGGCTTCCAGCGCTTTCCAGGTCGGAGTGTTCTTGTCCTGGCGTGCAACATACGCGTCGGCATGCTCGCGAATACGCAGTGTGCGAAACAGTTTGTCGGTCTCGACCAGGTTCGGCCCGAGTATCTCCGCCAGTTCGCCACGCGCCAGACGCCGCAGCATTTCCATCTGGAACAGCCGGTCCTGAGCATGGGCGTAACCCAGCGCTCGGTACAGATCTGCTTCGTTCTCTGCCCGGATGTGCGGCACGCCACGCTCGTCGTAACGCAGCGTGACAGGTGCCTGAAGATGGCTCATGGCAATCTCGCCATCACGGACCGGTTGTTTGCTATTGACGTACCAGCCCGCGCCGCCTGCAAGGATGGCGATGATGATGGCTAGAATGACGAGGCTGCGTTTCATCCGGGTTTCTCTGTGAATGGCGTGATGCATGGGCGAAGGCTATGGTTGTGCAATATGGCAGCAGCCTGACAGGCCGCCCTGCAGAACACAGCGCGAAAGCCTACCGCGATCGAGTACGCAGTAAACATTAAGATAGCGTTCGCTACCGTGCAGTCTGATGGCGATGTGCCTAAGCATGTGAAGCGTGTGATTGCAGCCGAGCAGCTTGCCATGCCGGAGCATACAGAAGAATATCGTTACACAATTTTACTTACCGTTTCCCGGAATCTGGAAGCCACATGTCCGCCACGTTTGACCCCGATAAACTGCGCGCCAGCCTGCTGCCGCTGAATATCATCGACCCGCTTTCCATGGACGGACTGGCCTATCAACGCTTCTACGGCCTGGCCGGGCTGGGCGGCGAAAAAATCATACGCAGCTGGCTGGGGCGTCTCGATGTCGCGGGCTACGAGGTTGTCGGGCAGGTGTGGATGCCTGACAGTCCGGTCGCCACGCTGTTTCTGTTTCACGGTTTTTACGACCACATGGGGCTATACCGGCATGTGATCGAATGGGCGCTGGAGCAGGGGTTCGCAGTGATCGCCTGCGACTTGCCGGGCCATGGCCTGTCCAGCGGCAGTCGGGCCTGTATCAATGACTTCGCCGAGTATCAACTGGTGTTGCAACGTCTGCTGTCTGAAGCCGAAGGCCTTGGGCTGCCACATCCCTGGCACCTGTGCGGACAAAGCATGGGTGGTGCCATCGTGACGGATCACCTGCTTCATCAGGGGGCAGACTCGCCGGCGCAGGGGGAGGTGATCCTGCTGGCGCCGCTGGTCCGGCCGCGCGCTTGGGGCTGGTCGCGTCTGAGTTATCACCTGCTCAAACCGTTCGTAAACGGCATTGCCCGGCGTTTCACCGAAAACTCCAATGCGCCTGCGTTCCTGCCTTTTCTCCTGGCGGACCCTTTGCAGCCGCGTCGCCTGCCCACTGCCTGGGTCGGCGCGTTGTCGCAATGGATTGTGCGTATTGAGCGCGCGCCGCGCAGCCTGCGCAGCCCGTTGATCATTCAGGGCGATGCGGACCTGACGGTCGACTGGTCTCACAACCTCACGGTTCTGAAAGGCAAGTTCAGCCAGCCGCAGATCCTGATGCTGGGGCACGCCCGGCATCATCTGGCCAACGAATCGCCGGAGTTACGGGCAAGGTACTTTGATTTTCTGGAAGGGCGTTTGCGCTAAGCCGTCGGTACCGATCAGGGGTTCAGGCTCGACGCACTTTGCCCAACCGCCAGTCCGGCGCGAATCGCAGCCAGTGCGGCCTGATAATAGGCTTTGCCTTCCGGCGACTCGGCGAAGGTCGAGAACTCTTCAAGTTCAGGGTCGGACAGGTCGCGGTACACATACAGCAGCGTGTTGTTCAGATCGGCGCTGATCTGCGCCATCAGCCGTTCGCGCTGGCCTTCGAGCATGCCTTGCGCCTGACCGCCGCCCAACAGGCCGGGAATCATCTGGCTCAGGCTGTCTGCGGCAACGCCTGCGATGGCAAGGCTGACTTCCGCGCCGGCCTCTCTGGCCGGCAGTGCCTGGGCCAGATGGCCGATCAACAACTGACGCGTTGCATCCGCTTCGATATGCGGCAGCCCTTGGGCATGTTTGGCCAGCTGATCGGCGCGGGTGGCGGTCAGCTCGGCGTTGACGATCTTTCGGCCCAGCGGCGACTGGAAAAACTGCAGCGACGGGGCAGGGTCCTTGAGGCTTTCACGCAGGCGCTTCGACGCGCGCTGGTCCATGGCCTGGGGGGAAAAACGCTGATTGCTGTTATTGACCAGCGCTTGATAAACCGCAGGCGGCAGGTTGTTGCTGTAGCGCTGTTGAGCAGCCTTGAGAGCATCGTTGAAATGCGCGCGCTGTTCCGGCCAGCCTGCGGCCTTGTACAACTGATCGTAGCTGTCTGCCCAGGCAGGGGAGGTGCAGAACATCAACAGCAAAACAAACAAACGACGCATTGGGGACTCCTGTCGGCAGGCCGCTATTCTCCGGGTGTTAGCGTGGATTTGTCGAGTTATGAGTGCCGTCGGCGAGTGAAATCTCACGCGTGTGATACCACATGTATACGCCTCTGTCGGATTTCATGGCTTATCGATACTATGCACGCCATGCGCATACCCTCTGACCACCCACTGCTGTTGCGAATCGTCGACGACCTGGCCGCCAACGGCTGGTCGCAGCAGAATATTTTCCTGCCCGAAGCTCTGACTCTTGAACTTGAGCAAGAGTGCCGAAAACGTGCTGCCGAAGGCGAGCTCGAGCCTGCCGCTATTGGCAAGGGCGCAGCGCAGGAAATACGCGAAGGCATTCGTGGTGACCGCATTCAGTGGCTTGAAGCGGGGCAGGTGCAGTGTTGCGACAGCTATCTGGAATTGATGGAAAGCCTGCGTCAGGCGCTCAATCGCGGCCTTTTCCTGGGGCTGGAGGACTACGAAAGCCATTTTGCGCTGTATCCACCGGGTGCCCGCTACCTCAGGCATGTGGATCGCTTTCGCGATGATGACAAGCGCATGGTGTCGGCGGTGCTTTACCTCAACAATGCCTGGCTGCCCGAGCATGGCGGCCAGTTGCGCATGTACCTCAAGGACGATGTGGCTTACGACGTCCAGCCTACAGGCGGTTGCCTGGTGGTTTTTCTGTCCGGTGATATTCCCCATGAAGTCATGCCTGCCAGCCGTGATCGACTGTCACTGACGGGCTGGTTCAGGCGCCGCGGTAACGAGCTGTTTCAGTGACCTGTGGCCTGTTCATGAAAACTGTTTCATCAATGCAGTGAGCCATTGAGCCCGGCTGCGGTCTATCGTGAGCACTCCTGAACCGACGGATTTGTTGTGTGAGGGTCGACTTACGTCAACTGCAACCGGAGCAATCATGAAATCCTTATTTTCTGGAACGATGGTCGCGGGCCTGTTGCTCAGCGCATCCATGCTGGTCAGCGCCGCCGATATGCCACGCACTGCATCCCCTGAAGGCGCCGAGGTGTACATCATCTCGCCCAAGGATGGTGAAACCGTGACTTCACCGTTCAAGGTGCAATTCGGCCTCAAGGGCATGGGCGTCGCGCCTGCGGGTGTGGATGTTCCCGATACCGGTCACCATCACCTGCTGATCGACGTGAACGACCAGCCAGCAATGAATGCGCCGCTGCCGGTCAGTGACAACATCCGCCACTTCGGCAAGGGCCAGACCGAAACCGAAATCAACCTGCCGCCTGGTCAGCACACATTGCAATTGCTGATGGGCGACAAAGGCCACATGCCGCTGAACCCGTCGGTCGAGTCGAAGAAGATCACGATCAATGTGAAGTAGGGCTGTCAGTGCTTGTGTGACGCCAAGCGTCACGAACGGCACTCCCACGCTGGGGCGTGAGGAACGATTATCGCAACTATCGTGCGACGCTCTGCGTCCTCTTGCGACGCGGAGCGTCGTGAACTGCATTCCCACGCTGGAGCGTGAGGAACGATAGGTGCCCGGAAGAACACTGATCGTGCCCACACGGGGTGGGCACGGCGCTCGGATCAGAACAGAACGCGGCTGCGGATGGTGCCTTTGATCTGTTGCAGCTTGGCTTGTGCCAAATCCGAGTACTCGGCGTCGACGTCGATGACCACGTAACCGACTTTCTCGTTGGTCTGCAGGAACTGACCGGAGATGTTGATGCCGTTCTCGGCGAAGACCTTGTTGATCTCGCTGAGCACGCCCGGAATGTTCTCGTGGATGTGCAGCAGGCGATGCTTGCCAGGGTGAGCAGGCAAGGCCACTTCCGGGAAGTTGACCGACGATACCGACGTACCGTTGTCGCTGTACTTGACCAGCTTTTCTGCGACTTCCAGACCGATGTTGGCCTGCGCTTCGGCAGTGGAACCGCCGATGTGCGGGGTCAGGATCACGTTGTCCAGGCCACGCAGCGGGCTTTCGAAGATGTCGTCGTTCGAGCGTGGCTCGACCGGGAACACGTCGATTGCAGCGCCGATCAGGTGCTTGTCCTTGATCGCGTCGGCCAGGGCGTCCAGCTCAACGACTGTGCCACGAGCCGCGTTGATCAGGATGCTGCCCTTTTTCATCGCGCGAATTTCTTTTTCGCCTATCATCCACTGGGTTTCCGAGGTTTCCGGCACGTGCAGGGTAACGATATCGGACATGCCCAGCAGCTCGTTCAGGCTGGACACCTGAGTCGCGTTGCCCAGTGGCAGCTTGGTCAGCGTGTCGTAGAAGTACACCTGCATGCCCAGGCCTTCGGCCAGCACCGACAACTGCGTACCAATCGAGCCATAGCCAATGATGCCGAGCTTCTTGCCACGGATTTCGAAAGAGTTGGCCGCGCTTTTGATCCAGCCGCCACGGTGGCATGAAGCGTTTTTCTCAGGGATACCGCGCAGCAGCAGGATCGCCTCGGCCAGCACCAGTTCTGCTACCGAGCGGGTGTTGGAGTAGGGCGCATTGAACACTGCAATACCGCGCTCACGCGCTGCATTGAGGTCAACCTGGTTGGTGCCGATGCAGAAGCAGCCGACGGCAACCAGTTTCTTGGCGCAATCGAACAGCTCTTCGGTCAACTGAGTGCGGGAGCGGATACCGATGAAGTGTGCGTCGGCGATCTTTTCTTTCAGTTCGGCTTCCGGCAGAGACTTGGTGTGGTACTCGATGCTGGTGTAGCCGGCTGCCTTGAGGACGTCGACAGCGGACTGATGGACGCCTTCGAGAAGAAGGAACTTGATCTTGCTCTTGTCGAGGGAAGTCTTGCTCATCTGCGTAAACCTGTGTCCCGAAGAAAATTGGCAGGGGGTGCCCGGTTCGGCTCTGGGCACGACTCACGGGGGGCGTATGCTAGCATATGAGCCCCGCGAAACCTCATCCCGAACGTGAACCGTTCTCAGGATGCCCATGAATCGTTCGAGAGTTGATTCAATGACCGATCGCGTTTTGATTGATGAGCTGCAGACCCTGGTTGACCCCGGCAAGGTACTCACCGATGCCGGTTCTCTGGAAACTTACGGCAAGGACTGGACCAAGCAGTTCACTCCTGCGCCACTGGCCATCGTATTCCCCAAGACCACCGAACAGGTGCAGGCCATCGTACGCTGGGCCAATGAGCGGCTCGTGGCGCTGGTGCCTTCGGGTGGACGAACCGGGCTTTCGGCGGCCGCGGTGGCTGCCAACGGTGAAGTGGTCGTCTCGTTCGATTACATGAATCAGGTGCTGGATCTGAATCTCACCGACCGGACGGCGGTCTGTCAGCCTGGCGTGATCACCCGGCAATTACAGGCGCTGGCTGACGAGAGCGGCCTTTATTATCCGGTCGACTTCGCTTCTTCGGGCTCCAGCCAGATCGGCGGCAATATCGGCACCAATGCGGGCGGTATCAAGGTCATTCGCTACGGCATGACGCGCAATTGGGTCGCGGGCCTCAAGGTGGTCACCGGCAAGGGCGACCTGCTGGAGCTGAACAAGGACCTGATCAAGAACGCCACCGGCTACGATTTGCGCCAGTTGTTCATCGGTGCCGAAGGTACGCTGGGCTTTGTCGTCGAAGCGACCATGCGCCTTGACCGTGCGCCGAAGAACCTCACAGCGATGGTGCTGGGCACCTCGGACTTCAACTCGATCATGCCGGTGCTGCATGCCTTTCACGGCAAGCTCGACCTGACCGCCTTCGAATTCTTCTCGGACAAATCCTTCGCCCGGGTCATGGCGCGCGGTGATGTGCCGTCGCCCTTCGACACGCCATGCCCGTTCTATGTGTTGCTGGAGTTCGAAGCGACCACCGACGACCTGGCCGATCAGGCCCTGGCGACCTTCGAGCACTGCGTCAAGCAGGGTTGGGTGCTGGACGGCGTGATGAGCCAGAGCGAACAGCAATTACGCAACCTGTGGAAGCTACGCGAGTACATCTCCGAAACCATCTCGCACTTCACACCGTACAAAAACGATATCTCGGTCACTGTCTCGAAAGTGCCAGAGTTTCTGGCTGAAATCGACGCGATCGTTGCCGAACACTACCCAGACTTCGAAGTGCTCTGGTACGGCCACATTGGCGACGGCAACCTGCACCTGAACATCCTCAAGCCCGAGGGCCTCGACAAGGACGAGTTCTTCGTCAAATGTGCCCGGGTCAACAAGTGGGTATTCGAGACTGTCGAAAAGTACAACGGCTCGATTTCGGCCGAGCATGGTGTCGGGATGACCAAACGTGACTATTTAACGTACAGTCGCTCGCCGGTCGAAATCGAATACATGAAGGCGTTGAAAGCGGTGTTCGATCCCAACGGGATCATGAATCCCGGCAAAATCTTCGCCGTTTGATCCGTCGCAACCATTTGATCCGTCGCAACAATAAGCAGGCTACCTCTTACAGCCTCAGGAGACGTCATGAGCTACCAGCACAAATATGTCGATGGCACCAACATTCACTTCCCGCTGGGTAAAGTGGTCTGCATCGGGCGTAACTACGCCGAACACGCCAAGGAACTGGGCAACGCGGTGCCTACCGAGCCGCTGCTGTTCATGAAACCCGGCAGCGCGGTGGTTGCGCTGGAGGGTGGCTTCACTATCCCGGCAGACCGCGGCTCGGTGCATTACGAAGCAGAGATCGTAGTGTTGATCGGCAAGCCTCTGAGCAAGAACCCTTCGCGCGAAGAAGTACTCGACGCGATCAGCGGCTTTGCGCCCGGCCTGGACCTGACCCTGCGTGATGTCCAGTCGCGTCTGCGTGAGAAAGGCCTGCCGTGGGAGCTGGCCAAGTGTTTCGACGGCGCTGCGGTGATTCCGCCGTTCGTGCCCGCCGAGACCTTCCCTGATCTGGAGGACATCGGTATCCGCCTGACCCTCAATGGCAAGGTGGTTCAAGACGGCAACAGCAACATGATGCTCAACCCGATCGTGCCGATGATCCAGCACATGGCAGCCAACTTCTCGCTGCAGGCCGGTGACCTGATCATGACCGGCACGCCTGCCGGTGTCGGGCCGTTCGAAGCCGGCGACCAGATCGCGCTGGAACTGGTCGGGCAGACGCCGTTCGAGAGCGTCGTCAGGTAACCCGACAGCATCTTCAAGCTGCACCCAAAGCCACGCGGGATCACTCCCGGGTGGCTTTTGTTTGTGGAGTGACTGATAGTTCAGCCGATTTTGCGTTTTTTTCACACCTGTTCTGGATAATCCGGCCGTCCCTGCAAGGGCACCACGTCGTCATGAAGTCTCATTTGCCCAGGAACACATGAATGGCCAGTACTGCCGCAACGCCGCCTCGTAACAAAAAACGCTTCGCTTACTTGCGAAACATGCGCTGGTATTCGTGGTTGTTAGTGGTTGCCTTGCTGGGCTATGGGCTGGCCTTCATCATGCATTGGGATGATCGCGCGCTGCTCTGGTTTCAGGAGCGGTTCGAGAGCAAGGCAGGTCGTCACGCCAGTATCTGGCTGCCGGACTACCATGTGGATATCGACGCAAAGGTGCTGCCGGGCATGGAAAAGGACGAGGCGTCGGACCTGTCCTATAACCCGGTGACCAAAACGCTGTTTGCGGTCATGGGCAAAAATGCATTTCTGGTGGAGCTGACGCTCACGGGCGATGTACTGCGCAAGATCCCGCTGGTGGGCTGGAGCAATCCGGAAGGTGTTGCCGTCATGAACGATGGCCTGATTGCGATCACTGACGAGCGCCAGCACAAGCTGACCATCGTTAAAGTAAACGCCGACACCACCACCCTGAACATCGCGGATTTCCCCCAGTACGAACTGGGCAAGTCTGCCAACCAGAACAAGGGCTTCGAAGGTATCGCCTGGGACCCGCAGCGTCAGCAGCTGATACTGGGCGAGGAGCGACCTCCCGCGCTGTACACCTGGAAAAGTGATGGCAGTGACGTGCTGAAAGGCGACAAGCAACCGCTGTCGAGTCGCTCGCTGGACATGCGCAATCTGTCGTCATTGAGCATCGACCCGCGCACCGGCCACATGCTCGCGCTGTCTGCCGATTCGCACTTGTTGCTGGAAGTCGACGAGCAAGGCGAGCAGGTAAGCTTCATGACCCTGCTGGGCGGCATGAACGGTTTGAAGGACACAATTCCGCGCGCAGAAGGCGTGGCCCTTGATGAGGCCGGTACGCTGTACATGGTCAGCGAACCGAACCTGTTCTATTCGTTTCACCGGGCGCTTCACAAGCACTGAGCCAGGACGGCAACTACACAGGTCGCCGATACACATTCGGCAAAAATATAGCACCATGCCATTAAGCTTGCTTTCAGGATGGCATGGTATCAATCCCGTCCGCTCAATCTGTCCGAGTCACCCTTCATGCGTCGCTCTACTCGCTCTTTAGTTCTGCTTCTGGCCCTTGTACCCCTGATCGTTGTGTTCGTGATCGCCAATCAGCGATACCGCTATGTTGAAAGTGCCCTGTTCGACTGGCAGGTGTTCTGGCAGTCCGACTCGCTTCAGTCCATTGGCCTGGATCAGTACCGCGTCGTCACCGAAGCACAGGTGATCGACGGGCTGCAGGATGATGTCTCGGGCCTGAGCTACGACCCGGACCGTAAGAGCCTGTTTACGGTGACCAACCAGAACCCCGAACTGGTCGAGCTGAGCCTGGACGGTCGTGTGCTGCGGCGCATTCCGCTGGTGGGGTTCGGTGATGCCGAGGCTGTCGAATACATCAGCCCGGGCACTTATGTGATCAGCGATGAGCGCCGGCTCCGGCTGATTCAGATTCACGTCGATGACAACACCAAAAGTCTGGACGCCGCCCAGGCAGAACAATTGACGCTGGGCATCACCGCCAGTGGCAACAAGGGCTATGAAGGGCTGGCCTATGATTCGGTCGGCAAGCGCCTGTTTGTCGCCCGCGAGCGTGATCCGGTGCAGATCATCGAAGTGCGCGGCTTTCCCAGGACCAACTCCGAGGCTCCCGGCAATCTGCAGGTCATCTCCAACAGCAAGCGCGATGGCCGACTGTCGGTTCGTGACCTTTCCAGCCTGCAATTCGATGAAACCAGCGGCCATTTGCTGGCCTAGTCCGATGAGTCGAAGCGCATTCTTGAACTCGACACCAGCGGTCATCCGATTGGCAGCGGCTCGCTGGCAAAAGGGGCGATGGGGCTCAGCAAGGACGTGCCGCAGGCTGAAGGGATGGCTATGGACGGGGAGGGCGCGTTGTATCTGGTGAGCGAGCCGAACCTGTTTTACGTGTTCCGCAAGCCTTGAGCCTGTGAGGGTCATGCCCACCTTGCGTGGGCACGACCGGTTTGATCAGCGCGTCAGGGTTTTCACGCCTTCGGTGGTGCCCAGCAGCAACAGGTCGGCCGGACGGGCGGCGAACAGGCCATTGGTGACCACGCCGACGATGGCGTTGATCTGTGCTTCCAGCTCCACCGGATTGGTGATGCTCATGTTGTGCACATCAATGATGATATTGCCGTTGTCGGTTAGAACACCTTCGCGATAAACCGGGTCGCCGCCCAGTTTCACCAGTTGCCGCGCAACGTGGCTGCGGGCCATCGGAATGACTTCGACCGGCAGCGGAAATGCGCCCAGCACCGGCACCAGCTTGCTGCCGTCGGCGATGCAGATAAAGGTCTTGGCCACTGCTGCGACGATTTTCTCGCGTGTCAGCGCCGCGCCACCACCCTTGATCAGGTTCAGATGCTCGTCGCTTTCGTCGGCACCATCGACATAGAACTCCAGATCGCTGACCGTGTTCAGCTCATACACCGGAATGCCATGGCCCTTGAGGCGCGCGGCGGTAGCTTCCGAGCTGGCGACTGCGCCATCGAATGCCGCCTTGTGTTTAGCCAGCGCATCAATAAAGCAATTGGCCGTGGAGCCGGTGCCGACGCCCACAATGCTTTTGTCATCGAGCTTCGGAAGGATGAAGTCGACAGCTGCCTGGGCGACTGCCTGTTTGAGTTGATCCTGGTTCATGCGGGCTCCACGGTGCCTGATGTAAGTAAAAAGAGGGGGTATGTAAAAAAGGCCCGCATTATAGCGGCGACTGCGCTGCAAAGCCCTGTCATTCGTATGGTCGTCTTTCGGTGCGCAGAGTAGACTTCCCGACCTTGCCCGCTTCGTCAGTGATGCCACCCCGATGCTTGAACAGTACGTCAAGAAAATCCTCACCTCCCGCGTGTACGACGTGGCGGTCGAAACTCCGCTGCACGGCGCTCGCCAGCTGTCCGAGCGGCTGGGAAACCGGGTATTGCTCAAGCGCGAAGACCTGCAGCCGGTGTTCTCCTTCAAGATTCGCGGCGCGTACAACAAGCTGGCGCAATTGACCGCAGAAGAGGCCGCACGCGGCGTGGTCACGGCCTCGGCGGGTAACCACGCGCAAGGTCTGGCACTGGCGGCACGCGAACTGGGCATTCTGGCGACTATCGTCATGCCACGCACCACGCCGGAGATCAAGGTCGAAGGTGTGCGCTCGCGGGGTGCCACCGTGGTGCTGCACGGCGATTCCTTCCCGGAAGCGCTGGCCTACTCGCTGAAGCTGGTCGATGAGCAGGGTTTTGTCTACATCCATCCGTATGACGACCCCGATACGATTGCCGGGCAAGGCACCGTGGCGATGGAGATTCTTCGCCAGCAGCCGGGGCAACTGGACGCTATCTTCGTACCGGTTGGTGGCGGCGGTTTGATTGCCGGTATCGCGGCGTACGTCAAATACCTGCGGCCGGAGATCAAAGTGATCGGCGTCGAACCGGACGACTCCAACTGCCTGCAAGCGGCAATGGCGGCGGGCGAGCGTGTGGTATTGAGCCAGGTCGGGCTGTTTGCCGATGGTGTGGCGGTGGCGCAGATCGGCCACCACACCTTTGAAGTGTGCCGCCATTATGTCGATGAAGTGATCACCGTCAGCACCGACGAGATCTGCGCGGCGATCAAGGACATCTACGACGATACGCGCTCGATCACCGAGCCCTCCGGCGCGCTGGGTGTTGCCGGGATCAAGAAATACGTCGAGCAGCGCGGTATCAGCGGTCAGACACTGGTGGCCATCGACTCCGGGGCCAACGTCAACTTCGACCGTTTGCGTCACGTTGCCGAGCGCGCCGAGCTGGGCGAAGGCCGCGAAGCGATCATTGCGGTGACCATTCCCGAGCAGCCGGGCAGCTTCAAGGCATTCTGCGAAGCCATCGGCAAGCGCCAGATCACCGAATTCAACTACCGCTATCACACTGATCGCGAGGCGCACATCTTTGTCGGCGTGCAGACCCATCCCGAGAGCGACCCACGCAGCGCCCTGATCGCCAGCCTGACCGGCCAGGGCTTTCCGGTTCTGGACCTGACCGACAACGAACTGGCCAAACTGCATATTCGCCACATGGTTGGCGGGCATGCCGAGCGGGTCAATGATGAAGTGGTGCTGCGCTTCGAGTTTCCGGAGCGACCGGGCGCGCTGTTCAACTTCCTCAACCGCCTGGGCGGCCGCTGGACCATCTCGATGTTCCACTACCGCAACCACGGCGCTGCTGACGGCCGGGTGGTTGCCGGGCTGGTGGTGCCGGAGGAAGAGCGGCATCTGGTCGGTGCTGCTCTGGATGAGATTGGTTACCCGTATTGGGACGAGAGCGAGAACCCGGCGTACAGGCTGTTTCTGGGCTGACGTTGGGCGCAGAGCAGGCTTCTGCCCGCAGGGCGTGGGAGCGGACCGGGCGACGCTTCGCTTGTTCGCGAATTCGGTAGTTCAGACAATGCATTTTCGTTGAATATACCGGCCCTTTCGCGAACAAGTTCGCTCCCACGGCCTTCGGCCAGAATCAAAGGCGGATTTGTGTATAGCTCTGAGCGCTGGAGCGAAGGTCTGCGAAGCTGCCCTGAAACCGGTAACCTCGGTTGCGTCTGATGTACCGTGTGTACCGGTTTTGCTGCCGGTTCCCGGCAGTTCGCGGACAAGTCCGCTCCCACACAAGCGAAGCGTCGCCTGGTCCGCTCCATTCCGATCTAAAAGGAACAACGCGTCATGGAACCCATCACCGCCCTCAATACCCTGCACATCGTCGCCATTGCGCTGTTGTTGATCAGCGCGCTGGTGTTGGCCAGCGGGGTGGTCAAGGTGCGTCTTGAAGGCGACACGACCGTGCAGAATCGCCTGCTCAAGCGGCCCTTGCTGTTTTTCTGGGTCCTTATGGCCGTGTGCCTGGCGACACTGCCATTCAGCGGCTGGTGGCTGGTGCATCTGAAAGGGTTGTCGCTGGGCCAGACCTGGGTGCTGGGCAGAAGTGTGCTTTACACCCTGGGGCTGTGCAGTTGGGTGTGGCTGGTGGTCAGGCTCAACCGGTTGCGCCTCGGCGCCAAGGGCGGCAAGCGAGGCTTTACCTTGGCGCTGACCGTGATCAGCGTCGTGTGCTTTGTGGCGATGGCCGGTCTGATGGGCTTCAAACCGGCCTGAGCAGTGCCGACGTTCAGTTACGCAGGGTGATAACCGGCCAGCCGCGTCGCTCGGCTTCGGCACGCAATTTATCGTCCGGATCGACCGCAACCGGGTTGGCCACTTGCTCCAGCAGCGGCAGGTCGTTCATCGAGTCGCTGTAGAAATAGCTGTCCTCAAGGCTGAACGCGTTGTCTTCAAGCCACTGATTGAGGCGTGTCACCTTGCCCTCACGGAAGCACGGAACGCCCGTAGTACGACCTGTGTAACGACCATCAACCATCTCGCATTCGGTTGCCAGCAGTGTATCGATGCCCAGCCGCGCCACAATCGGTGCGGTCACAAAGCGATTGGTAGCGGTAATGACCACCAGCTTGTCGCCTGCGTCGCGGTGTTTGGCGATCAATTCCAGCGCCTTGGGCAGCATGATCGGCTCGATGCAGTCGCGCATGAAGTCGCGGTGCCATTCCTCCAGTTGCGCCATATCAGTGTTGCCCAGAATCTCCAGGGTAAAATTCAGGTAGTCGGTCATGTTCAGCGTACCGGCCAGGTAATCCTGATAGAACTCATCGTTGCGGGTCTTGTAGGTTGCGGCATCGAGGATCCCGCGTCGGCACAGATAATCGCCCCAGGTATGGTCGCTGTCGCCGCCCAGAAGCGTGTTGTCGAGGTCGAATAAAGCCAGACGCATAGGGTTACTCGCTGAAATAGTTGAAAAAAGAGTCCCAGAATACGAGGTTTTCACAAGTCTTCACATAAGGTAATAAGCCTCGTTGCTGGTTTGATCGCCTTTGTGGAACAATGCGGCGACATGCGTTTGCGAGGTTGTTGCCGTGATCGACCCCGATGGTTTCCGTCCTAATGTCGGGATTATTCTGACAAACGATGCTGGTCAGGTCCTATGGGCTCGGCGTATTAACCAGGATGCCTGGCAGTTTCCTCAGGGTGGAATCAACCCGCAGGAGACGCCGGAAGACGCGCTTTATCGTGAATTGAATGAAGAAGTCGGGCTGGAACGACATGATGTGCAAATACTTGCCTGCACTCGGGGCTGGTTGCGCTATCGTCTGCCGCAACGTCTGGTCCGTACGCACAGCCAGCCGCTGTGTATCGGCCAGAAGCAAAAATGGTTTCTCCTGCGCCTGATCTCCAACGAGCAGCGGGTGCGGATGGATTTGACCGGTAAACCGGAGTTCGATGGCTGGCGCTGGGTCAGTTATTGGTACCCGTTAGGCCAGGTGGTGACATTCAAGCGCGAGGTGTATCGACGCGCACTCAAAGAGCTTGCCCCGCGCCTGTTATCGCGCGACTGACACGGAGTTCGACCCCGAGCCATGCTCAATACACTGCGCAAGATCGTCCAGGAAGTTAACTCCGCCAAGGATCTCAAGGCGGCGTTGGGCATTATTGTGTTGCGCGTCAAGGAGGCCATGGGCAGCCAGGTCTGCTCGGTCTACCTGCTCGATGCCGAGGTCAACCGCTTTGTGCTGATGGCCTCTGAAGGCCTCAACAAACGCTCCATCGGCAAAGTCAGCATGGCGCCGAATGAAGGCCTGGTCGGTCTGGTCGGCACGCGTGAAGAACCGCTGAACCTCGAAAACGCCGCAGATCACCCTCGTTATCGCTATTTTGCCGAGACTGGTGAAGAGCGTTACGCCTCGTTCCTCGGCGCGCCGATTATCCACCACCGTCGCGTGGTGGGGGTGTTGGTGATCCAGCAAAAGGAGCGTCGTCAGTTCGACGAGGGCGAAGAAGCCTTCCTCGTGACTATGAGTGCGCAACTGGCGGGCGTTATTGCCCATGCCGAAGCCACCGGCTCGATCCGCGGTCTGGGTCGCCAGGGCAAGGGCATTCAGGAGGCCAAGTTTGTTGGTGTGGCCGGTTCGCCGGGCGCTGCTGTAGGTGTGGCAGTGGTCATGCTGCCGCCTGCCGATCTGGAGGTGGTGCCGGACAAGACCGTCACTGACATCGCCGCCGAGCTGGCGTTGTTCCAGAACGCGCTGGAAGGCGTGCGCAATGACATGCGCACCCTGTCAGCCAAGCTTGCCACCCAGCTGCGCCCCGAAGAGCGCGCGCTGTTCGATGTTTACCTGATGATGCTCGATGACGCCTCGCTGGGCAGCGAAGTGACCGATGTCATCAAGACCGGCCAGTGGGCGCAGGGTGCCTTGCGCTCGGTGGTCAGCGAGCACGTCAAACGTTTCGAACTGATGGACGATGCCTACTTGCGCGAGCGAGCCTCGGACGTCAAGGACCTGGGCCGTCGCCTGCTGGCCTACCTGCAGGAAGCGCGGCAGCAGGCGCTGGTCTACCCCGACAACACGATTCTGGTCAGTGAAGAATTGACCCCGGCCATGCTGGGCGAGGTGCCGGAAGGCAAGCTGGTGGGTCTTGTATCGGTTCAGGGGTCCGGCAACTCCCACGTTGCGATTTTGGCGCGGGCCATGGGCATTCCCACGGTCATGGGGCTGGTGGACTTCCCTTACTCCAAGGTCGACGGCATCGATCTGGTGGTCGACGGTTATCACGGCGAAGTCTTCACCAACCCCAGCGAAATCATGCGCAAGCAGTTCGGCAAGGTGGTCGAGGAGGAGCGCCAGCTTTCCCAAGGCCTGGATGCCCTGCGTGAACTGCCCTGCGTGACCCTGGACGGCCATCGCATGCCGCTGTGGGTCAATACCGGCCTGCTGGCTGATGTCGCTCGCGCCCAGCAGCGCGGTGCCGAAGGGGTGGGGCTGTACCGTACCGAAGTGCCATTCATGATCAACCAGCGATTCCCGAGTGAAAAGGAACAGCTGGCGATTTATCGTGAGCAACTGGCCGCCTTCCATCCGCTGCCGGTGACCATGCGCAGCCTGGATATCGGCGGCGACAAGTCGCTGTCCTACTTCCCGATCAAGGAAGACAACCCGTTTCTGGGCTGGCGCGGTATTCGCGTCACTCTCGATCACCCGGAAATCTTCCTTGTCCAGACCCGCGCCATGCTCAAGGCCAGCGAGGGCCTGAACAACCTGCGCATTCTGTTGCCGATGATCTCCAGCACCCACGAAGTGGAAGAAGCGCTGCACCTGATCCACCGGGCGTGGGGCGAGGTGCGCGACGAAGGCACCGACGTGCCGATGCCGCCTGTGGGCGTGATGATCGAAGTGCCTGCGGCGGTCTACCAGACCCGCGATCTGGCGCGTCAGGTCGACTTCCTCTCGGTAGGCTCCAACGATCTGACCCAATACCTGCTGGCGGTCGACCGCAACAACCCGCGTGTGGCCGATCTTTATGATTACCTGCACCCGGCCGTGCTCCAGGCCCTGCAAAGCGTGGTGCGTGATGCACATGCCGAGGGCAAGCCGGTCAGCATCTGCGGCGAGATGGCCGGCGACCCGGCTGCGGCTGTGCTGCTGATGGCGATGGGCTTTGACAGCTTGTCGATGAACGCCACCAACCTGCCGAAAGTAAAGTGGATGCTGCGTCAGATCAACCTCAGCAAAGCCAAGGAACTGCTTGCGCAACTGATGACCAACGATAACCCACAAGTCATCAGCAGCTCCCTGCAACTGGCGCTGAAAAACCTCGGCCTGTCGCGGATGATCAACCCGAGCTCGGTCAAAGGGCACTAAGCGCCACGATAGTTACAGAACTATCGTTCCTCACGCTCCAGCGTAGGAATGCCGTGGGTGACGCTTCGCGTCATAAATCTGTGCCGCACCGCCCGCTCAAGATCGGACGCAGAGCGTCCAGAACTGCATGCGACGCAGAGCGCCGCACGATAGTCGTAGTTACAGAACTATCGTTCCTCACGCTCCAGCGTAGGAATGCCGTGGGTGACGCTTCGCGTCATAAATCTGTGCCGCGCCGCCTGTTCAAGATCGGACGCAGAGCGTCCAGAACTGCATGCGACGCAGAGCGCCGCACGATATTCGAGATTATCGTTCCTCACGCTCCAGCGTAGGAATGCCTTGCGTGACGCTCCGCGTCACAAATCTACGCCGCGCCGCCTGCTCAAGATCGGACGCAGAGCGTCCAGAAAGGCGCTACCACGCGAGTGTGGGAGCGATAACCCCGCTTCTTTACCGCCAGACACATCAGGTGCACCTTTTTTCACTTCGTTCAGCTGGCTTCCATCGGTAGCCGCTAGAGCATCCTGCCGGGCTCCGGTAACATGCGCGCCTGATTCAATCGCTCGCAAGGGCGTTCCAATTGAGGAGTCGCAATGCTGCCTTACCCGCAGATTGACCCGGTAGCCGTCGCTATCGGCCCGCTGCAAATTCACTGGTACGGGGTGATGTACCTGGTCGGCATCGGTGGCGCCTGGCTGCTCGCGTCGCGTCGTCTCAACAAATTCGACCCGACCTGGACCAAGGAAAAACTCTCCGACCTGATTTTCTGGCTGGCCATGGGCGTGATCGTCGGTGGGCGGCTGGGTTATGTGCTGTTCTACGACCTGTCGGCCTACATCGCCAATCCTCTACTGATATTCGAGGTCTGGAAGGGCGGCATGGCGTTCCATGGCGGCTTTGTCGGTGTGATGATCGCGGCCTGGTGGTTTGGCAAGCGCAACGGCAAGAGCTTCTTCCAGTTGATGGACTTCGTCGCCCCGCTGGTGCCGATCGGCCTTGGGGCCGGGCGCATCGGCAACTTCATCAATGCCGAGCTGTGGGGCAAGCCGACCGACGTGCCGTGGGCGATGGTTTTCCCGTCGTTCAGCGACCCTGCGCAACTGGCGCGTCACCCTTCGCAGCTCTATCAGTTCGCATTGGAAGGCGTTGCACTGTTCATCATCCTCAATCTTTACGCTCGCAAGCCGCGCCCGACCATGGCCGTTTCCGGCATGTTCGCGCTGTTCTACGGCATCTTCCGCTTTGGGGTCGAGTTCGTCCGCGTCCCTGACGCCCAGTTGGGCTATCTGGCGTGGGGATGGGTGACCATGGGTCAGATCCTCAGTCTGCCGATGATCATTGCCGGCCTGTTCCTGATCTGGCTGGCCTACAAGCGCGACCCGGCTGCCAGCAAGGCAGCGGCTTAATACCGAAACGCCGGGTGTCAGCACCCGGCGCGTTCAACAAGGCAGGTGATTTATGAAGCAATATCTGGAACTGGTCGCACATGTGATCAAGCACGGGACCTTGCAAGCCAACCGTACCGGCGTGAACACCATCAGCTTTCCGGGTGCGATGCTGCGTTATGACTTGCAGGAAGGTTTTCCGGCGATCACCACGCGGCGCATGGCCTTCAAATCGGCCATCGGCGAAATGGTCGGCTTCCTGCGTGGCGTGAACAATGCTGCCGAATTCCGCGAGTTGGGCTGCAAGGTCTGGGACCAGAACGCCAACGAAAACGCCCAGTGGCTGAACAACCCGTTCCGCAAGGGCGAGGACGATCTGGGCGAAATCTATGGCGTGCAATGGCGCAAGTGGCCAGCCTACAAGCGTATCGATGCCGGCAATGTCGCGGCCATCGAACTGGCGCTGGGCCAGGGGTATCGTCAGATTGCCGAATCGGAAGAGGACGGCCAGTCGTTCGTAGTGCTGTACAAGGCCATCGACCAGATTCGCCAATGCGTCGACACCATCATCAATGACCCAGGCAGCCGCCGGATCCTGTTCCACGGCTGGAACTGCGCACAGCTCGATGAAATGGCCCTGCCGCCGTGCCACCTGCTGTACCAGCTGCACCCGAACCCGCAGACCCGCGAAATCTCGCTGACGCTGTACATCCGTTCCAACGACCTGGGCCTCGGCACGCCGTTCAACCTGACCGAAGGGGCTGCACTGCTGAGCCTGATCGGCCGCCTGACCGGCTACACCCCACGCTGGTTCACCTACTTCATCGGTGACGCCCACGTGTACGAAAACCACCTGGACATGCTCAACGAACAGATGACTCGCGAGCCGTACCCGATGCCGAAACTGGTGATCTCCGACCGCGTGCCCGAGTTTGCCAAGACCGGTGTGTATCAGCCTGAGTGGCTGGAGCTGATCGAGCCTTCGGACTTCACACTGGAAGGCTACCAGCACCATCCGGCAATGACGGCGCCGATGGCGGTCTAAGAGGGCTGCGCGCTATGACCTTCTCGTTCCCGCCTGAGGAGCGAGAGGTTTCAAACCCTTCAATGCCCATGACTCCTCCCCACATGTGAAGCCTCGCCCTCTGGCGCTGCAACCGCACCCGTCACTTCCAGCCTCTCCAGTATCGCGCAATGCTCTGCTGCGCCATCGCTGCAGCGGCGGCGCAGGTCGAGTAGTTCTTCCTGAAGCGCTTGCAGGCTTGCGACGCGGGCGTTGACGTGTTCGATGTGTTCGTCGATCAGCACATTGACGCTTTCGCACTGGTCCTGCGGGCTGTCGCGCAGGCTGAGCAGGTTGCGGATTTCCTCCAGGGTCATGTCCAGGCTGCGGCAGTTGCGGATAAACGACAGACGCTCCATGTGTGCCTGAGTGTACAGCCGGTAGTTGCCATCGCTGCGGGCAGGTGCGGGCAGCAGGCCTTCCCGCTCGTAATAGCGGATGGTTTCGACTTGGGTATCAGTCAGTTTTGCCAGTTCGCCGATTTTCATTTGGACTCATCTCGTTTGAGTGCTTGACCCTATAGTGGCTACAGGGTGTTCACTTGGCAACAAGCAGAATCCTGGAGCGCAAAGAATGGGTACGACGATCAAGACTTCCCCCGTACATGACCACGACCACGACCACGACCACGATCATGACCACGGCGAGCATGCGCCTGAGCAAAAGCCCGTAGAACATGCTCATGCGTGCTGCTCCAGCGATGCACAACCTGCTGTGGTGACCTTTAACGATGCGCTGGCATCAGGTAGTCGCTTGAGCAGCTTTCGTATCGAAGCCATGGATTGCCCGACCGAGCAAACCCTGATCCAGAACAAGCTGGGCAAGCTGGCCGGGGTGCAGAAGCTTGAGTTCAACCTGATCAATCGCCTGCTGGGCGTATGGCACGATCTGCCGTCCACCGACCCGATTCGTGAGGCCATCAGTTCGCTGGGCATGCAGGCCGAGCCGGTCGAGGAGAGCGCAGCGTCTGATCAAGCGGCTCCGGTCGTGAAGAAACACTGGTGGCCGCTGGCATTGTCCGGCGTTACTGCACTGGGTGCTGAGGTGGTCCATTTGGCGTCACTCGGCCCGACCTGGGTCGTTGCTCTGCTGGCGCTGGTGTCGATCTTCAGTTGTGGGCTGACGACCTACAAGAAGGGCTGGATCGCGCTCAAGAACTTCAACCTGAATATCAATGCTCTGATGAGCATTGCGGTGACCGGTGCAATTCTGATCGGGCAGTGGCCTGAAGCGGCAATGGTGATGTTTCTGTTTACTGTGGCCGAGTTGATCGAAGCCAAGTCCCTCGACCGCGCCCGAAACGCTATCAGCGGGTTGATGCAATTGACGCCGGAACTGGCCACCGTTAAACAGGCGGACGGCAGTTGGCAGGAAATTGAAGCTAAAAACGTCGAAATTGGCGCTATTGTCCGCATCAAGCCAGGTGAGCGCGTAGGGCTCGACGGCGAGGTGGTGTCCGGTAACTCGACCATCGATCAAGCGTCGATCACAGGTGAAAGCCTGCCGGTCGAGAAGACTGTCGGCGACAAGGTCTTCGCGGGCACTATCAATCAGGCGGGCTCGCTGGAATATCGTGTGACCGCTGCGGCGAACAATTCGACGCTGGCGCGCATCATTCATGCGGTAGAAGCGGCTCAGGGTTCGCGTGCGCCAACCCAGCGCTTTGTCGACAGCTTCTCGCGGCATCTATACGCCGGTGGTGTTCGTTGTCGCCTTGGGCGTGGCGCTGATTGCGCCGCTGTTTTTCGGCGGCGAATGGTTTGACTGGGTTTACCGCGCGCTGGTGTTGTTGGTAGTCGCTTGCCCCTGTGCGCTGGTGATTTCTACGCCGGTGACGATCGTCAGCGGTCTGGCGGCAGCGGCGCGCAAAGGCATCCTGATCAAGGGCGGCGTTTATCTGGAAATGGGCGAGAAGCTTGATTACCTGGCCCTCGACAAGACCGGCACGCTGACCCACGGCAAGCCCGTGCAGACCGACTACGTGCCGCTGGACCCGACGGTCGCCGACACTGCGCTGGCCATTGCTGCGAGCCTTGCGGGTCGCTCCGATCACCCGGTTTCCCAGGCGATTGCCAAGGCGGCTGACAGCAGCCTGAAGCTGCATGAGGTCTCGGCGTTTGAAGCCTTGGGTGGACGCGGTGTGAAGGGTGCAATCAACGGCCAGATGTATCACCTGGGCAACTATCGCCTGGTTGAAGAGCTGGGTCTGTGTTCGCCAGAGCTGGAGGCGAAGCTCGATGTTCTGGAAATGCAGGGCAAGACCGTGGTGCTGTTGCTGGACACTTCCGGTCCGATCGCGCTGTTTGCGGTGGCTGACACTGTCAAGGAAACCAGCCGTGAAGCCATCGCTCAGTTGCATGAACTGGGCATCAAAACGGTCATGCTGACTGGCGACAATCCGCACACCGCCAAGGCGATTGCCGATCAGGTCGGTATCGACGAAGCGCAAGGCAACTTGCTGCCTGCCGACAAGCTGAGTGCCATCGAGGCCCTTTATGCTCGCAACCATCGTGTGGGCATGGTGGGTGACGGCATCAATGATGCACCGGCGCTGGCTCGGGCCGAGATTGGTTTTGCGATGGCGGCAGCGGGTACTGATACTGCTATCGAGACGGCAGATGTCGCCCTGATGGACGATGATCTGCGCAAGATACCGACGTTCATTCGCTTGTCCCGTCGGACCTCGGCAGTGCTCAAGCAGAACATTGTTCTGGCAATCGCGACCAAGGTGTTGTTTATCGGCATCACGTTTGCGGGCATGGCGACCATGTGGATGGCTGTGTTTGCCGACATGGGCGTGAGTTTGCTGGTGGTGTTCAACGGGCTGCGGCTGCTCAAAAAGTGAACAGTCGAGGGCGTTGAAGGACGGAGGCGGAGCGTCCGGAACGGCATTCCCACGCAGAGCATGGGAACGATAATCGGTGTGGCTATCGGCCGTCTTCGTGAGCAAGCTCACTCCCACAGAGGTATTAGCTATCGCTCCCACGCTCTGCGTGGTAGCGCTTTTATGGACGCTCTGCGTCCGACTTAGTCAGCCAAACCGCTCCTGTCCCCAGGCAATGAAGGTTTCCAGCAGTGGCTTGAGCACGGCGCGGGTCGGCTCTGCCAAGTCCGGGCGGTAGTGGAAGGGCACGAACTCCTCCATGTAGGTGCTTTGCGCCAGTTCCAGCTGCACCGCATGGATGTTGTTGGCCGGGTCGCCATAGTGGCGGGTGATGTGGCCGCCCTTGAAGCGCCCGTTCAACACATGGCTGTAGTCTTTGGCCGCAGCGCAGACCTGCTCCATTCGGCTGGCCAGCTCCGGGTCGCAGCTTGCACCATTGAAGGTGCCGAGGTTGAAGTCCGGCAGGCGACCGTCGAACAAATGCGGAATGTGCCCGCGAATCGAGTGGGCGTCGAACAGCAGCGCATAGCCGAACTCATCACGCATTCGCTGCAGCTCCTGCTCCAGCGTCTGATGATAGGGCGTCCAGATCTGCTGCAGATACAGCGCCCGCTCTTCGGCACTCGGTGTCTGCCCATCTTTGAACAGCGGCACGCCATCGAACAGAATCGACGGGAACAGGCCGGTAGTCGCGCCAGCGTACATCGGTTTGTCGTCGGAGGGCCGATTAAGGTCGATGACAAAACGCGAGTACTCGGCGGCTAGGGTACTGGCACCCAATTCAGCAGCAAAGTCATACAGGCGCGGGATATGCCAGTCGGTGTCCGGCAGGCTCAGGGATTCGTCCACCAGCGCGGCCTCGACCACGGGGGTCAGTTTCAGGCCGGCATGCGGCATGCTGATCAGCAGCGGAACGCGGCCGCGTTTGAATGTCAGAACGTTATCCACAGGGCTCTCCTTCAGATCGATGATTCGACGCCGTGGCGCACGATGCGTTTATCCAGATCGCCGCCCAGCCAGTAGGCCAGATCAGCCGGTCGCTCAATGTCCCAAGCGACGAAATCCGCTACCTTGCCGACCTCCAGCGAGCCGTGGGTCGCGCTCATGTCCAGTGCCTTGGCGGCATTGAATGTCACACCCGCCAGTGCCTCTTCAGGTGTCATGCGAAACAGCGTGCAGGCCATGTTGAGCATCAGACGCAACGACAGCCCTGGCGAGGTGCCGGGGTTCAGGTCGGTGGAAATCGCAATCGGCACGCCGTGCTTGCGCAGCGCTTCCATCGGCGGCAGCTGTGTTTCACGCAGAAAGTAAAACGCCCCCGGCAGCAGCACTGCGACGGTCCCGGCAGCGGCCATGGCGACGGCATCGTCTTCGGTCATGAACTCCAGATGATCCGCCGACAGCGCCTTGTAACGTGCCGCGAGGCTTGACCCGCCCAGCGAAGAAAGCTGCTCGGCATGCAGTTTGACCGGCAGCGCCAACTGCCCTGCGCTGATGAACACTTGCTCGACCTGCGCAGGCGAAAACGCCAGGTACTCGCAGAACGCGTCCACGGCATCCACAAGCCCTTCGGCAGCCAGTGCTGGCAGCATGTCGTTGCAGATGTGATTGATATAGTCGGCGGCGCGATCCGCGTATTCCGGTGGCAGGGCGTGGGCGGCCAGACAGGTGGCGCGTACGGTGACCGGTTGGGTATTGCCCAGGCGGCGGATCACCCGCAGGATTTTGCGCTCGTTTTCCAGGTCCAGCCCATAACCTGACTTCATCTCGACGGTAGTCACGCCGTCCTTGAGCAAGTGTCGCAAGCGTCGCTCGGCACTGGCGTACAGCTCATCTTCACTGGCCGCACGAGTCGCGCGCACCGTGCTGGCGATACCGCCGCCTGCTGCGGCAATCTCGGCGTAGCTCACACCCTGGAGACGCTGTTCGAACTCACCGCTGCGGTTGCCGCCAAACACTGTGTGCGTGTGGCAGTCGATCAGGCCGGGCGTCACCCATGCGCCGCCCAGATCGATGCAGTTGTCATGTTCCGGCTCGGCCAGCTCGGTTTCAGGCCCGATCCACTCGATGAACGCTCCGGAGGTCACGATGGCGGCATTCTCGATGATCGAGTATTTACCGTGCGCCATGCTTGCGATGTGACAGTGTTTCCAGAGCGTTTTCATTTCGGGCCTCTTTGGTCAATGGGGATTGTTGAGCGCCTTTGGCTTGACCCACAACCCGTAGGCGATGAGCAGCAGCACAATCCAGATTGCGCCGACGATCAAGGCTGCACGGTTGTCCGGGAAATAGCCCAGCACGCCGAAGATGAACAGCATGAAGACGATGGCGGCGGCCGGTCCGTAAGGCCAGAACGGCACCGCGAATTTCAGTTGTGTGGCCTCGTCGCGGTTCATCGAACGGCGCATGGCAACCTGGGTGAGCAGAATCATCAGCCAGACCCAGACCGTGGCAAACGTTGCCAGCGAGGCGATCAGCAGGAACACGTCCTTGGGGATCAGGTAGTTGAGCAGCACGCCGCCCAGCAACGCGATGCCCATGACCAACACGGTCATCCACGGCACACCATGCCGTGACAGGCGCGCAAAACTGGCGGGTGCCTGACCGTCACGGGCCAATCCGTACATCATGCGCCCGGCGCCGAAGATGTCGCTGTTGATGGCCGACACCGCAGCAGAGATGACCACGATATTGAGGATAGTCGCCGCCGACGCAATGCCCAGATTATCGAAAATCTGCACGAACGGGCTGCCTTGGGTGCCGATCTGCGGCCACGGGTAAATGCACATCAGCACAAACAGTGTCAGCACATAGAACAGCAGAATGCGCAACGGTACGGCGTTGATCGCCTGTGGCAGGCTGCGTTGCGGGTCCTTTGCCTCACCGGCCGTGATGCCGATGATTTCGATGCCGCCGAAGGCAAACATCACCACCGCAAACGAAGCGATCAGGCCGGTAACGCCGTTGGGCATGAAGCCGCCGTGTGCCCACAGGTTGCTGATGCCTATTTCGGTGCAGCTGGTCGAGCTGCCGATGCCGAAGATCATGATGCCGAAGCCCGCGACAATCATGGCCACGATGGCGCTGACCTTGAGGATCGACAGCCAGAATTCGGTTTCGCCGAAGACTTTCACATTGCACAGGTTGAGCGCGCCGATCAGGAACACGATGCCCAGCACCCAGATCCAGCGCGGCACCTCCGGAAACCAGAAGCCCATGTAAATGCCGAATGCGGTCACGTCGGCGAGGCAGACAATGATCATTTCGAATGCGTAGGTCCAGCCCAGTACGAAACCGGCCAGCGGGCCCATGTAGCGCGTGGCGTAATGGCTGAACGAGCCGGAAACCGGGTCGTGAACGGCCATTTCGCCCAGTGCGCGCATCACCATGTACACCGCCGCGCCGCCGATCAGGTACGCCAGCAATACGGCCGGACCGGCCTGTTGAATCGCCGAGGCCGAGCCGTAGAACAACCCTGTGCCGATGGCAGAGCCCAGGGCCATGAAGCGGATATGGCGGGCGGATAACCCGCGTTTCAAACCATCTTGTGACGTCATTTCAGGTCCATTTCATTACATACAGGTATGGCAAAAGCCGCGAAAACGCCTGCAATCGGCTTCCCGCAGCAATGACCAAAGCGAGCCCTGCCAGGCTCGCGGTACATCACAAACTCGGTAGCAGACGTGCAGGAACCAGCGGGTTCAGGCAAGTGGAGGACAACAGCTGACTGGCAGCTTCGATGTCCGGTGCAAAAAAACGGTCCTTTTCATAGAACGGGACCTTGCTGCGCAACAGGCTGCGGGCTTGCTCCAGTTTCGGAGAGGTTTTCAGACCCTCACGCAAGTCCAGACCCTGGCAGGCAGCCAACCATTCTACGGCAAGAATCCCGCGAACGTTTTCTGCCATTTCCCATAACCGCTTGCCAGCGGCCGGGGCCATCGACACATGGTCTTCCTGATTGGCGGATGTCGGCAGGCTGTCGACGCTGTGCGGATGAGCCAGCGCCTTGTTTTCACTGGCCAGCGCGGCGGCCGTGACCTGCGCGATCATGAAGCCGGAATTGACGCCTCCGTTGGCGACCAGGAAGGGCGGCAGTTGCGACATGTGCTTGTCCATCATCAGCGAAATACGCCGTTCGCTGAGCGAGCCGATCTCGGCAATGGCCAGTGCCAGATTGTCTGCGGCCATGGCGACCGGCTCGGCGTGAAAATTGCCACCGGATATGACGTCGTTCTCGGCGGCGAACACCAGCGGGTTGTCGGACACCGCATTGGCTTCGATTTCCAGCACTTCGGCGGCTTGGCGCAACTGGGTCAGGCATGCGCCCATGACCTGCGGCTGGCAGCGCAGCGAGTAGGGGTCCTGAACCTTGTCGCAATTGCGGTGCGACTCGGACACGCCACTGCTTTCGCCGAGCAAGTCGCGGTAGCAGGCCGCGGCATCGATCTGCCCGCGCTGACCGCGTGCTGCATGAATACGTGCATCGAAGGGGGAGCGCGAACCGAGCACGGCTTCGACGGTCAGCGAGCCACAGGTCAACGCCGCAGCGAACAGGTCTTCGCCCTCGAACAAGCCGCGCAGTGCATACGCGGTGGACACTTGCGTACCGTTGAGCAGCGCCAACCCTTCCTTGGCTGCGAGGGTCAGCGGTTGCAGCCCAGCGACAGCCAATGCATCGACGGCATTCAGCCATTCGCCCTTGTAACGCGCCTTGCCTTCGCCCAACAGCACCAGCGACATGTGCGCCAGTGGAGCCAGGTCACCCGAAGCGCCGACCGAACCCTTGAGCGGAATATGCGGATAGACCTCGGCATTGATCAACGCGATCAACGCATCGATCACCACCCGACGAATACCCGAGAAGCCACGGCTCAGGCTGTTGACCTTGAGCACCATGATCAAGCGCACCAAATCATCGCTGATCGGCTGACCAACACCGGCCGCATGCGACAGCACCAGCGAACGCTGCAGATTTTCCAGGTCTTCGCTGGCAATCCGCGTCGAGGCGAGCAGGCCAAAGCCGGTGTTGATCCCGTAGGCGGTGCGGTTCTCGGCCAGAATGCGTTCGACACAGGCGACGCTGTCGTCGATCTGCTGGTCTGCACTGCTGTCCAGCGTCAGCCTGACCGGCTGCTGATGAATGGCGCGCAATTGCGCCAGGGTCAGTTGGCCGGGGATCAGGTTCAGCGTCTTGGCAGATAAGGTGGTCACGATGCAGCTACTCCTTGATTGATGTCAGCAACGGCGTGTGGCCGTCCGCCGCTTTTTATAGGGTTGCCGCATGATCGCGGCAGTGCTGGAAAACCCTTTCCAGCGATGTTGCGTCTTTGAGCAGGGCCGCGCTGCTGGCGATATCAGGGGCCAGCCAGCGGTCTTCATCGTAGGCCGGAACCCGCTCGCGCAGCAGTCGCCACGCAGCACCTGTACCCACGCCAAACCCTTGCGCCTTGAGGAATTCGAACGCCTGGGCCGCCAGCAAATACTCGATGGCCAGAATCTGTGTGACGTTGCCTAGCACTTTGTGCAGCTTGAGCGCGGCACTGGTGCCCAGGCTCAGATGGTCTTCCTGCAGGCCGGAGGTGACGTAGTTATCGACCACCGCCGGTTGCGCCATCTGGCGGTTTTCCGCGCACAGCGAGGCGGCGACGTACTGAACGATCATCATCCCCGAATTCACCCCCGGCTGGCTGACCAGAAACGCCGGCAGGCCGCTGACCATCGGGTTGATCAGGCGGTCGAGGCGTCGCTCGGCGATGGAGCCCAGTTCTGCCAGCGCCATGCACAGCAGGTCTGCCGCCATCGCCACCGACTGGCCATGCGGGTTGGCCTGAGACACCACGCGCCAGTCATCGGGCGTGCCGAGCAGCATGGGGTTATCGGTGACCGAGTTCAGCTCGGTCTCGATCTGGCGAATGGCATGAGCCAATTGATCGCGGGTTGCGCCATGCACTTGGGGAATCGAGCGGATGCTCAGCGCGTCCTGGGTACGAATGCCCTGGCGGCTGGCAAGCACTTCGCTGCCCGCCAATACGCTGCGCAGGTTTTTGCCCACCTGCTGCATACCGGGATGCGGTTTGAGGGCAAGAATGCTCTCATCGAATGCATCCAGCTGACCGCCCAGTGCTTCGAAGGTCATCGCGCCGATCACGTCGGCCCATTGGCTCAGGCGCTCGGCATCGGCGATGGCCAGGCAGCTCAGGCCGGTCATGCACGGCGTGCCATTGACCAGACACAAGCCGTCCTTGGCACCGAGAATTACCGGAGCCAGACCTTCTTCATTCAAGGCCTGCTCAGCCGGGACGATTTGCCCGCGATAACTGACCTGACCGACGCCCAGCAAGGCGATGCCGACGTGCGCCATGTGGGTCAGGTAACCCACCGAACCCTGCGATGGCACGTGTGGCGTAATGCCCCGATTGAGCAAGGCCAGCAGCGCTTCGACCACTTGCCGGTGAATGCCGGATTTACCCTGGCTGTAATTGAGAATTGCGGCGCAGATGATTGCGCGAGTCTGCTCGTCGGCCAGCGGCGCACCCACGCCGCAGGCATGGCTGAGCAGGGTATTGCGCGACAGGCGACTGAGCTGTTCGCCTTGCAGCGATACGTTGCACAGCGCGCCAAGCCCGGTGTTCACGCCATAGGCGCGTTCGCCGCTGACGACAATCTGCTGCACGATGGCCTGCGCGTTATCGATCCGCGCCCAGGCGGCATCCGACAACACCAGTTGCGCCTCATGGCGGGCCACGGCGACTACGTCCTGCCAGCCCAGCGGGGCTTCACCGATGACGATCTGTTCTGCTCGCGACATCTGCAACGGTCCTTAAAGGGTGGCCACGCGGCGCTGAACGAAACGGTCCACGTAATCGTCGGCGGGCGAGTGAAGGATTTCTTTCGGTGTACCGACCTGAATCAAGCGCCCGTCCTTGAGGATCGCGATGCGATTGCCGATGCGTACCGCTTCGTCCAGGTCGTGGGTAATGAACACGATGGTCTTGTGCAGGCTGGCTTGCAGTTCCAGCAACTGGTCCTGCATCTCGGCGCGAATCAACGGGTCGAGGGCGCTGAACGCTTCGTCCATCAGAATGATGTCGGTGTCGGCTGCCAGTGCTCGTGCCAGACCGACGCGCTGGCGCATGCCACCGGAAAGCTGGTGCGGGTATTTGTTTTCGTAGCCCTTGAGGCCTACGGTCGTTATCCAGTGCTGCGCGCGTTCCTGGCACAGCGCCTTGCTCTCGCCGCGCACTTTCAGGCCATACGCGACGTTGGCCAGCACGGTCTTGTGCGGCAGCAGGCCGAAGCTCTGGAACACCATGCTGATCTTGTGCCGACGGAATTGGCGCAGCGCCTCCATGTCGTAGCGCAGGATGTCTTCACCATCAACCAGAATCTCGCCGCTGGTAGGGTCGATCAGGCGGTTGAAGTGGCGTACCAGCGTCGATTTGCCGGAGCCGGACAGGCCCATGATGACGAAGATTTCGCCACTGCCGATCGACAGCGACAGGTCGTTGACCCCGACCACGCAGCCGGTTTGCGCCAGTACCTGATCCTTGCTCTGGTTCTGTTTGATCAGCGCCAGTGCTTCCTTTGAGCGATTGCCAAAAATCTTGAATACGTTTTTAACGACGATCTTGTTCGGTTCCACGCTGCTCATTTGTGCGCCTCATGCCGTGGGCGGCCATAGGCCTGCGTGATACGGTCGATGACGACCGCCAGAATGACGATGGCCAGACCCGCTTCCAGCCCGCGTCCGACGTTGAGCGTCTGAATGCCCACCAGCACGTCTTCACCCAGCCCGCGTGCGCCGATCATCGAGGCGATGACCACCATCGACAGCGCCATCATGGTGGTCTGGTTGATCCCGGCCATGATGCTCGGCATGGCCAGTGGCAGTTGCACACCAAACAGCTGCTGCCAGCGGTTGGCACCGAAGGCGTTGATGGCTTCCATCACTTCACCGTCAACCTGACGAATGCCCAGGTCGGTCAGACGAATCAATGGCGGAGCGGCGTAGATCACCGTGGCGAAGATGGCCGGGACCTTGCCCAGGCCGAACAGCATCAACACCGGAATCAGGTAAACGAAGCTGGGCATGGTCTGCATGATGTCCAGCAACGGCATCAGCACCGAGCGCAGGCGATTGCTGCGCGCGGAGAGAATGCCCAGTGGAATGCCGATCAGTACCGCAATGATCGTGGCGACCAGCATCAGCGCCAATGTCTGCATCAGGTTGTCCCACAACCCGACCGCACCGACCAGAAACAGCAGGCCGACGATGACCAGCGTCGTGACGATCTTGCGTGTCGCGTGCCAGGCAATGCCGCCAACGATTATCAGCATCAGCCACCACGGCGCCATGCGCAGCAGGCCTTCGAGGTTGACGATGGCCCATAGCAGGGTGTCGGAAATGTGCCGGAACACATCGCCATACTGAGTCACCAGCGAGTCGACCCCGTCGTTGACCCAGTTGGCGATCGAGAAAGTGAAGCTTTCAGGAAACATAAGCGGCTCTCAAATGAGGTGTGTCGGGTCAACGTCAGGGCAGTCGGATTTGTCAGTCCGACTGCCCTTTCGTTTACAGCGAAGCGTCCACCTTTTTCGCGGCGTCTTCGCTGACCCATTTGTGCCAGACTTCGGGGTGCTCTTTCAGGAAAATCTTCGCCAGCTTCGGCGATTCGATACGTTCCTTGGCCATGCGCCCCAGGTTCTGGTTGAGCAGGTCGATAGGCAGGTTGACCTTTTCCAGGATGGCGACCAGTTCAGGGGCCTCATCGTGGAACACTTTGGACACGCCGACCTTGATATCGATCGTCTTGTTGACCCCGGCTTTCTCCTCCAGATGCACCAGGTCCACCTGGCCCATGAGCGGAGTCGGCGACCAGTAGTAGGTCAGGATCGGCTCGCCACGTTTGTAGCTGGAGAGAATAGCCGCATCCAGCGCAGGGCCGGTGCCCGGGCGGAAGTTGGTGTATTTGCTTTCCAGGCCATAGCTCTTGAGCATTTCGCTGTTTTCCAGCTCGCAGGTCCAGCCAGCCGGGCAGTTGTAGAAGCGGCCTTTGCCGGGTTCTTCCTGATCCTTGAACACCGCCGAATACTGGGCCAGATCGCTGATGGATTTCAGGTTGGGTGCCTTGGCTTCAAGCTTGCGTTTGGCATCGCCTTCGATCACATAGCGGGGCACGTACCAGCCTTCCACTGCGCCAACGATAGGCGCGCCGACACCGACCACTTTCCCGGCTGCGGCGGCCTTGTTCCAGACCTCGCTGCGACCGACCCATTCTTCGGCAAAGATCTGGATATCGTTGGTGCTCAAGGCGTTTTCCATGGCGATGGAATTGCCGGGCAGGGCGTCAACGGTGCAGCCGTAACCCTTGTCCAGAACGACCTGCAGAATGTCGGTCAGCAGCATCGCGCTTTCCCAGTTAAGACCGGCGAATTTCACCGGCTTGCCTGATTCGCACCAGCCGGCAGCCTGACTTGCGCCTGCGCTGGCGAGCAGGCCAGCGGATACCAGGGTGGTCAGCAGGGCCTTTTTCATATTCATTATCGATGCTCCTAAGCCTGAAATGGATGACGGCAGCTTCAAGTAGGCATCCGGCCTGTGGGCATGTTCATGCCCGTTCCCCCGAGTCTGTCGGTTTGATAACCGCAGCCCCCTTAACGTCCGATCATCGGCAGGTTCAAGCCCTGCTCTCTGGCACAGTCGATGGCAATGTCATAACCGGCATCGGCATGGCGCATCACACCGGTGGCCGGGTCGTTATGAAGGACGCGGGCGATGCGTTCGGCGGCTTCGTCCGTACCGTCACAGACGATGACCATTCCGGAGTGCTGCGAAAAGCCCATGCCCACGCCGCCGCCATGGTGCAGCGAAACCCAGGTCGCGCCGCTGGCGGTATTGAGCAGGGCATTGAGCAGCGGCCAGTCGGAGACGGCATCGGAGCCATCGCGCATGGATTCGGTTTCGCGGTTGGGGCTGGCGACCGAACCGGAGTCCAGGTGGTCGCGGCCGATTACCACCGGTGCCGACAACTCACCACTGCGGACCATTTGGTTGAACGCCAGACCCAGCTTGGCGCGCTGACCCAGACCGACCCAGCAGATACGCGCGGGCAAGCCCTGAAAGCTGATGCGCTCGCGGGCCATGTCCAGCCAGTTGTGCAGGTGATCGTCGTCGGGAATCAGTTCCTTGACCTTGGCGTCGGTCTTGTAGATGTCTTCTGGGTCACCCGACAGCGCGGCCCAGCGGAACGGCCCGATGCCGCGGCAGAACAACGGGCGGATGTAGGCCGGGACGAAACCGGGGAAATCGAAGGCATTGGCGACGCCGACTTCCTTGGCCATCTGGCGAATGTTGTTGCCATAGTCGAAGGTCGGAATGCCCGCTTGCTGGAACGCCAGCATGGCTTCGACGTGTTCGGCCATGGATTGCTTGGCGGCTTTTACGACATTGGCCGGTTCACTGACCGAGCGGACGCGGTACTCGTCCCAGGTCCAGCCTTTGGGCAGGTAGCCATTGAGCGGGTCGTGGGCGCTGGTCTGGTCGGTGACCATGTCCGGACGCACGCCGCGACGGACCATTTCCGGCAGAATTTCTGCTGCGTTGCCGCACAGGGCGATGGAGATGGCTTTGCCTTCGGCGGTGTATTTGGCAATGCGCGCCAGAGCGTCATCCAGATCAGCGGCCTGTTCGTCGACGTAGCGGGTCTTGATGCGGAAATCGATACGGCTCTGCTGACATTCGATGTTCAGCGAGCAGGCCCCGGCCAATGTCGCGGCCAGCGGCTGCGCGCCACCCATGCCGCCTAAACCTGCGGTCAGCACCCAGCGGCCCTTGAGATTGCCGTCATAGTGCTGACGCCCGGCTTCGACGAAGGTTTCGTAGGTGCCTTGCACGATGCCCTGGCTGCCGATGTAGATCCAGCTGCCTGCGGTCATCTGGCCATACATTGCCAGGCCCTTGGCATCCAGCTCGTTGAAGTGCTCCCAGCTGGCCCAGTGCGGCACCAGGTTGGAATTGGCGATCAGTACGCGCGGCGCGTTGCTGTGGGTCTTGAACACGCCAACCGGCTTGCCGGACTGCACCAGCAGGGTCTCATCATCGTTGAGCTGAGTGAGGCTTTCGACGATTTTGTCGTAGCACTCCCAGTTGCGCGCAGCGCGACCGATGCCACCATAAACCACCAACTCGTTGGGGTTCTCGGCGACTTCCGGGTCGAGGTTGTTCATCAACATGCGCAGCGGCGCTTCGGTCAGCCAGCTTTTGGCTGTCAATTGAGTGCCGCGGGCAGCCCGTACGACGCCTTCGCGATGGCGGGTCCAGTTCTGCTTCAGGTCTTGATTATTCTCGGTCACAAAAAAATCCTCGGCGATCAATGCGAACCAGCCCGTTGAAGGGCGAACAGTGCCTGGCGAAGCAGGCCGATTCAGTCCAGTAGAAAGACAGAATGTCTAGCCTGTCTCTACTTGTACATACAAGCATATGCAATCAGAAGACCAACTTTGTCTGGCGTCTGTTCATTGATCGTTCGATGACCCTGCGGCTCAGTGTTTTCAGGGGGTAGCGGACTTTTCCGAGCAGGCGAACAATGTGTGAGGCGAGGTCAGGCGTGTTACCTGAAGCGTGATTTGCGCGCTTTTGGGGCGGCAGGTAACAGAATGGTGCGGTAAATGTGCGCAGGGTCGCAGGGTCAACATCGGTTATTTATAGGTGCCTGAAAAATCCCCGTTGGGAGGGCCTGAATTGTGTTGCCTGAGGATGGGAACGATCCCGCTCAAGCATGCGTCATACCCAAGCCTGAGCGAGCATTCACTGGCCCCCGATTAGTCTTTACGGGCACTTTCATGTTTAAATTGAACGCTCGTTCAAGTTAAACCGGTGGTTCGCTGCCCGCTCACAACAGGAGGCTTACCCTTGCCGTATCCGCTTTTTGCAGTTGGTTTTATCAGTCCGGAGGCACGCAACCGATGAGCTCTCCGAGTACTTCTTCAAGCGGCAACGTCCGCATGAACGCTCCAGTGTTCTACTTCGCTGCGAGCTTTATTCTGATTTTCGGCATCGTTGTCATTGCCTTCCCGCAAGCCAGCGGAGAATGGCTGCTGGCGGCGCAAAACTGGGCGGCCAATACGGTCGGCTGGTACTACATGATGGTCATGACCCTGTATCTGGTCTTCGTGGTGGTCACCGCCTTGTCGGGCTTCGGCAAGATCAAGCTCGGTGCCGACCACGACGAACCCGAGTTCAGTTACCTGTCATGGGCCGGCATGCTGTTCGCCGCGGGGATCAGCATCACGCTGTTCTTCTTCTGCGTTTCAGAACCGCTGACGCACCTGCTGCAACCGCCGCAGGGCGAAGGCGGTACGGCTGAGGCCGCGCGTCAGGGCATGCAGTTGCTGTTTCTGCACTGGGGCCTGCATGGCTGGGGCGTGTTCGCCTTTGTCGGCATGGCGCTGGCCTACTTCGCTTATCGCCACAACCTGCCGCTGGCCCTGCGTTCGGCGCTGTACCCGCTGATCGGCAAGCGCATCAACGGCCCTATAGGCTATGCAGTCGACGGCTTCGGCATCATAGCGACCATTTTCGGCTTGGGCGCAGACATGGGCTTCGGGGTACTGCACCTGAATTCCGGTCTGGATTACCTGTTTGGCGTGGCGCATACCCACTGGATTCAGGTCGGACTGATCACCCTGATGATGGGCGCGGCGATTCTGGTCGCGATAGCCGGTGTCGACAAGGGCGTGCGCGTCATGTCCGACATCAACATGCTGCTGGCCTGTGCGCTGCTGCTGTTCGTGCTGTTTGCCGGCCCGACTCAGCACTTGCTCAACACGCTGGTGCAGAACATCGGTGACTACCTGGGTGCGCTGCCGAGCAAGAGTTTCGACGTGTATGCCTACAACGAGCCGAGTGACTGGCTGGGCGGCTGGACGGTGTTCTATTGGGCCTGGTGGATTGCCTGGGCGCCGTTCGTGGGCCTGTTCATTGCGCGTATTTCCCGTGGCCGGACCATCCGTGAGTTCGTCTTCGGTGTGTTGCTGATCCCGCTGGGCTTCACCCTGGCGTGGATGTCGATCTTCGGTAACAGCGCCATCGATCAAGTGCTCAACCACGGCATGACTGCGCTGGGCCAGTCGGCCATCGATGATCCGTCGATGACCCTGTACCTGCTGCTGGAAACCTATCCGTGGAGCAAGACTGTCATTGCGGTCACGGTATTTATCAGCTTTGTGTTCTTTGTCACCTCTGCCGATTCGGGCACGGTGGTGCTGTCGACGCTTTCCGCCAAAGGCGGCAACCCTGACGAAGACGGTCCGAAATGGCTGCGGGTGTTCTGGGGTGTGGCGACTGCACTGATCACCAGCGGCCTGCTGTTCTCGGGCAGTATCGATGCGCTTAAATCAGCGGTTGTGCTGACGTCGTTGCCGTTCTCGCTGATCCTGCTACTGATGATGTGGGGCCTGCACAAAGCGTTCGTCATGGAATCCCAGCGCCAGATTGCGCAACTGTATTCGCTGGCACCAGTGTCCGGCTCACGACGTGGCGGCTGGCGTCAGCGTCTGAGCCAGGCCGTGCATTACCCGTCGCGAGACGAGGTGTATCGCTTCCTTGACCAGACCGTGCGTCCAGCGATTGAAGAAGTGACAGCGGTGTTTGTCGAGAAGGGCTTGAGCGTGGTCAACGTACCTGACCCTTCCAACGACTCGGTGACCCTGGAAATCGGTCACGGCGAAGAGCGTCCGTTCATCTACCAAGTGCAGATGAAAGGCTTCTTCACCCCTTCGTTCGCCCGTGGCGGCATGGGTTCCAAACAGCTGAACAACCGCCGCTACTACCGCGCCGAGGTTCACCTTAGCGAAGGCAGTCAGGACTACGACCTGGTGGGCTACACCAAGGAACAGGTCATCAACGACGTGCTCGACCAGTACGAGCGGCATATGCAGTTCCTGCATCTGGTGCGGTGATCGGGGATTAAGAGCACCTATCGTTCCTCACGCTCTGCGCCGCGCCTCATGTTCAGGCGAGGACGCAGAGCGTCCAGAACGGCATGCGACGCGGAGCGTCGCACGATGGCTGAAGTCATCGTTCTACGCCCCCCAGCGTAGGCTCGAGATTGCGTCAGGCTCACGTACTCTCGCGCTCTACCAATCTGCACTCCAGCAAATTCAGCCGCTGTATGTCTCCCTCCACCGGCAACACGCCAAGGCTTTCAAGCACACGCGTTGCGGCCAGTACGCCGATCTCTAGTGCTGGCGGTTTGATGGTGGTCAGGCTAGGGAGCATCATTTCTGCGAAGGCGTAATCGCCAAAGCCCATCACGGCACAATCCTTCGGTATATGCAGGCCTGCGCGCTGACTGGCGAGCAGGGCGCCGGCTGCCAGGTTGTCGTTGGCGAAGAAGATGGCGTCGGGGCGCGGTGTTTGGCTCATTAGTGTTTCCATGGCCTGTTTGCCTGCTTCGAACGGCGGCCGTCCGGCGTCCGGGACAAAGACCCACGGTTTGATGCCGAGCCCTTCAAGTGTGGCGATATAGCCGTCACGCCGCTCCAGTGCGCTGAAGTCGCCTGCAATGCTGTTCTGCACGAACGCGATGCGGCGGTAGCCCTTGTCGTACAAATAGCGGGCTGCCGTGACGCCGACGTCATAGTGAGAAAAGCCAATCTGGATCGGGCTGCGTTCGGGCTGGTGGTCCCAGGTTTCGATCACCGGGACATCGGTCTGCTCGATCATTTTCTCGGTAGCCGGGCTGTGGAAACGACTGGTCAGCACCAGTGCTGCCGGTGACCAGCCCAGAAACGCCCGCACTGCGCTTTCTTCCTGTTCGGCGGAAAAGTAGCTGGAGGCCAGCAGCAACTGGAAACCGTGCTGGCTCAGCGTGTCACTGAAGCCCTGAATGGTGTTGGCGAAGATCGGCCCGGAGATATTGGGAATCACCATCGCAACCACCCGGCTGCGCGCCGACGCAAGGCCACCAGCCACTAGATTGGGCACATAGCCCAGCGCATTGACCACAGCTGCAATTCGCTCACGCAGTTCAGGCGAGACTTGCTCCGGCTGATTGAAATAGCGCGATACGGTAATGGCCGAGACACCGGCATCACGCGCCACTGCCGTGATCGTCACCCGGCCTGCGCCTCGGCGTTTGCGTGTCGCGGGTTTCTCGTCGGCCATGCTCGATCACTTCGTATAAAAGTAAAAAGAATATAAAACTAATTTTTCAGTATTGGACGATCTATTCGCCGTTTCCTGATACTGGCGATGTTAGCGCTAACAAAGATGGTTTGTCTGCTACTCGCCACCGCGAATGCCCGGACCCCGGTTTAGCCAGCAATCAACAGGCGCCAGTGCGTATCGCATTGTCGGATCAGGGCATATTTCAGGTAGGCACGCAGATGCACACAACACGTGGGGATGGCGTCAAATACACACTTCTGGCGCAAGCCATCGATCAGGCTCATGTGGCGCGGGGGCGCCGTTATGGCTGGCTGTTGATGGGGCTTGCGGCGTTGCCGTGGGTTCCGGCAATGGCAGATAACGCAGCAACGCAGAGCACTGAAACGGTAGCGCTGGAGTCCGTCACCGTAACGGCCACGCGCCGTGAAGAGTCGTTGCAAAAAGTACCGGTCGCAGTTTCGGTGATTCAGGGCGAGCAACTGGAGCGGGACAATCGCAACGGCGTGGCCAGCATCGTTCAGCAAGTGCCTTCGCTGAATTTCCGGACCGGTGCGTCCAACAAGGACACCTCGCTGTTCATTCGCGGTGTCGGCACCATTTCCACCTCGCCGGGTGTCGAGCCGACGGTGGCGACAGTGATCGATGGCGTGGTGTATGCACGTCCGGGCCAGGCCACGCTGGACCTGCTCGACCTTGAGCGCATCGAAGTGCTGCGCGGCCCGCAAGGTACGTTGTTCGGTAAGAACGCCTCGGCTGGCGTGCTCAACGTCACCACCAAGGCGCCGACCGAAGAGACCCACGGTTACATCGATCAGTCGTACTACAGCGGCAACGAAAGCCGCACCCGTTTCGGCATCGGCGGCAGTCTGATTCCGCAGATCCTCAAGGGCTCGATTACCACACTGTTCGGCAGCTATGACGGCAACGTCGATAACAAGCTCTACGGTCAGGAGGTCAACGGTTACAACCGCAAGGGCGCGCGCGGCAAGCTGGAATTCACACCCAACGACGACATCACCTTCACCCTTGCCGCGGACTACATGCAGTCCCATGACGACGCGCCCAATGGCGTAGTGAGCAAGGCGCTGACCCCAGCGTTCGCCAGTGCGCTGTCACCGGTGCGCGCCGACAGTGACAACCGTGATGTGCTCAGTGATTACCGCAGCCATGTCGAGGACGTCAACAAGGGCCTGTCCGGCCAGCTTGACTGGCAACTGGGCGATTACACCCTGACCTCCATTACCGCCTGGCGGGGCTGGGATAACACCCAGTATCAGGATGGCGACCGTCTCGGCACCGTCACCGCTGCATTCCCCGGCACCGAAGACAAAGGCGATCTGGAGTTCAATCAGTACTCTCAGGAGCTACGTCTGGCATCGCCAAAAGGCCAGTTTGTCGAGTATGTCGGCGGTCTGTTCTATATGCATGGCAAGAGCGACGAGACCTACCAGCGCACGCTCATCACGCCGACCCGTCAGGACCGTGGTATCGCCGATTACAGCACCACCACCGACAGCTATTCGGTATTCGGCGAAACCACCTTCAACTTCACCCCGGACTTCCGTGCGATTGCCGGGGCGCGCTGGACCCACGATGATCTGGAATACGACCATCGCCGCGTTTCGACATCGGCGACCACGGTCAGCGGCATTCAGCCTGCGACCAGCAGTTCCGGTTCGGTGGACGAGGATGGCAAGTCCGGTCGGCTGGGTCTGCAGTACGACCTGAGCGACAGCGTGATGACCTACATCACCTACTCGCGCGGCTATAAAGGCCCGGCTTACAACGTGTTCTTCAACATGCAGCCGCGTGACACCGACGCTTTGAAACCGGAGACCTCGAACACCTGGGAAGTCGGGGTCAAGGCCACCACCTGGAACAATCGCCTGACCACCAGCCTGGCGGTGTTCCACAGTGATTACGACAATTATCAGGCGAACTTCTTCGACAGCGTTGCCGGGCAGGTCGTCACGCGCCTGATCAACGCAGGCAGTGTCAGCACTGAAGGCGTCGAACTGGATTACGCCTTGCAGGCCACCCATAACCTGAAATTCTCCGGCGCGTTGTCTTACACCAAGGCGCGCATCGACAGCTTTGCCTGCCCGGCCGGTGCAGCGGCGTCGTGCAACGTCGATGGCAAAACCCTGCCGTATAGCCCTGACTGGAAAAGCTACGTTCGTGCCGACTACACCATCCCGCTGGACAACGGTCTGGATATCGAGCTGGGCACCGATTACAGCTGGCAGAGCGAAGTGCAGTACGACATCAGCCAGAACCCGGACACCAAGCAAGGCGCTTACGGCATCTGGAATGCCAGCGTGGCATTGGCTGATTACAACAGTGGCTGGCGCGTGGCGCTGCTCGGCAAGAATCTGGCAGACAAGTCCTATTCGCCGATGCTGGCCACCGGTGGTAGCTATGTTTACCGGTCTGTACCGCGTGATGACGAGCGTTATTTCGGCGTACAGCTACGCAAGGATTTTTGAGTCGTGGCACGCGGTAACACAGTAAGGAGTGAAGAATGAGCACGACTGCTCGACAGATGAAACTCGGCGCTTTTCTGATGGCCACCGGGCACCACGTTGCGGCTTGGCGTCACCCTGATGTGCCTGCCGATGCAGGGCTGGATTTCAAGCACTATCGGCACGTGGCCAAGGTCGCGGAAGCGGCAAAATTCGACACGTTGTTCGTGGCCGACAGCGTGGCTGCCGCCACCGGCGATATCGCCAGCCGCATGGCCCGCTCTGATCATTTCGAGCCGCTGACCCTGCTCTCGGCGTTGAGCGCGGTGACCGATCACATCGGTCTGATCGCGACGGCGACCACCACCTACAACGAGCCGTATCACGTTGCTCGCAAGTTCGCCTCGCTGGATCACTTGTCCGGTGGGCGAGCGGGCTGGAATCTGGTGACCTCCGATGCCGCCGCCGAAGCGCAGAACTTCGGTCGCGCCGAGCATGTGGGGCATGCCGAGCGTTATAGCCGCGCACGGGAGTTTCATCAGGTGGTGACCGGCCTGTGGGACAGCTGGGCAGATGACGCGTTTACCCGCGACAAGAGCAGCGGTGAATATTACGACCCGGCCAAATTACATGTGCTCAATCATCACGGTGAGCACTTCAGTGTCAAAGGCCCGCTGAACGTGGCGCGTTCGCCGCAAGGGCAGCCCGTGGTCGTGCAGGCGGGTTCCTCTGAAGTCGGCCGCGATCTGGCGGCGCAGACCGCGGAAGTGGTGTTCACCGCACAGACCTCGCTGGCCAGTGCCCAGGCGTTTTATGCGGACATCAAGGGCCGCCTTGGCGCATACGGACGTGACGCAGATTCGTTGAAAGTCATGCCCGGCGTGTTCATCGTCGTGGCCGAAACCGAGGCGTTGGCGAAAGCGAAATTCGAGTCGTTTCAGGAGCTGGTCGAGCCTCAGGTGGGTGTCGCCCTGTTAGGCCGTATGCTGGGCAATTTCGACCTGTCGGGCTACCCGCTGGACGGCCCGTTGCCAGAGCTGCCGCTAACTGACAGCGGCCAGCGTAGTCGGCAGAAACTGCTCACCGAACTGGCCGATCAGGAAAACCTGACCCTGGCGCAACTGGGACGGCGGATTGCCGGTGGGCGAGGGCATTACAGCCTGATCGGTACGCCTGAGCGGATCGCCGATGAGCTGCAAACCTGGTTCGAACACGGCGCGGCAGACGGCTTCAACGTGCTGGTGCCGCATTTGCCGGGAGGTCTGGAAGACGTCGCGCAATTGCTGGTGCCGGAGTTGCAGGGGCGCGGGCTGTTTCGTACCGAGTATGAGGGCACGACCTTGCGTGAAAACCTGGGCTTGCAACGGCCTGCTTACAAATTTTGATCGTTGCCGCATGCAAGTCCTGATGAGCGCAGAAAGCGGGCTTCTGCCCGCAGGGCGTGGGAGCGACCGGGGCGGTGGTCCGCATTGTTCGCGAAGACGGTATTTCAGACGATGAATTTTCAGTGCTTGTACCGGCCCTTTCGCGAACAAGTTCGCTCCCACGGCCTTCGGCCAGAATCAAAGGCAGATTTTCATACAGAATTAAGGGATCCCCCATGAAACCATTCACGTTTATCGCCGCCATTCTGGCTTTCAGTGGCCTGTTCGGGACAGCTGCTGCCGACGAACCTGACACGCTGCGCATTGGCTATCAGAAGGGCTCGATCACGCTGGTGCTGGCCAAGGAACATGGCCTTCTGGAGAAGCGCTTTGCTGCTACAAAAGTCAAATGGATCGAATTCCCGGCCGGGCCGCAGATGCTTGAGGCTTTGAATATTGGCAGTCTGGACATTGCGTCCACCGGTGACATCCCGCCGATCTTTGCTCAGGTCGCAGGCGCAGACCTGGTCTACATCGGCGCAGAACCGGCCAAGCCACAGGCGGAAACCATACTGGTGCGCAACGAAAACCCGCTGCACAGCGTGGCAGAGCTGAAAGGCCGCAAGGTCGCGCTTCAGAAAGGCTCCAGCTCGCATAACGTGGTGTTGCGCTTGCTGAACAAGGCAGGGTTGACGTTCAAGGATATTCAGCCGATTTACCTGACCCCCGCCGATGCCCGCGCCGCCTTTGAAAACGGCAGTGTCGATGCCTGGGCAATCTGGGACCCGTACTACTCCATCGCCCTGAACGAAGGCCATAGCCGCCTCTTGGCCAATGGCGAAGGACTTGGACTGTCCGGGCCGTTCTATACCGCACGCCGGGCTTTTGCCGAGAAAAATGCGGCGTTTGTGCAGCAGGTTCTCGACGAACTGACGGTGGCCGATGGGCTGACTCGCTCGCAACGCAACGAAAGCATTCAGATCCTGGCGCGCAGCATGGGCTTGTCCGAAGCGGTCATCACTCAGTATCTTGATCATCGACCTGAATCACCCAGCCTGCCGATCACAGCCGAGATCGTGCGTGCGCAGCAGGCGACCGCCGATCTGTTTTACGACAACCACCTGATACCCAAGCGGGTCGATATCCAGCAGGTGGTCTGGCAAAAGCCATGATTCTCGCGCGGCGAGCAGACGCTTCTGGCTCGCCAACGCACCGCAAGACGCCTCGAATATCCCCCAGACAAGAGAGGATTCAATGACTTACATCGCTGCCGAAAATCGTTACAACGACATGCCTTATCGCCGTACCGGCCGCAGCGGGCTGGTGCTTCCGGCACTGTCGCTCGGCCTGTGGCACAACTTCGGTGACAGCACGCCGATCGACACCCAGCGCGCCATGCTGCGCACGGCGTTCGATCTGGGCATCAACCATTTCGACCTGGCCAACAACTATGGCCCGCCCTATGGCAGCGCCGAGGTCAACTTCGGTCGCCTGTTGCGCGAAGACTTCAAGCACTACCGCGATGAACTGATCATCTCCAGCAAGGCTGGCTGGGACATGTGGCCAGGGCCGTACGGGCAGGGCGGTGGTTCGCGTAAATACGTGCTCGCCAGCCTCGATCAGAGCCTGCAGCGCATGGGCCTGGATTACGTCGACATTTTCTATTCCCACCGCTTCGATCCGGACACCCCGCTGGAAGAAACCGCCAGCGCGCTGGCTACGGCAGTGCAGCAGGGCAAGGCGTTGTATATCGGCATCTCGTCGTATTCCGGGGCCAAGACCCGCGAAATAGCGGCGCTGCTCAAAGAGTGGAAAGTGCCGTTGCTGATTCACCAGCCGGCCTACAACCTGCTCAACCGCTGGGTCGAGAAAGACCTGCTCGACGCGACTGAAGAGCTGGGCGCTGGCGTGATCGCGTTTACTGCGCTGGCCCAAGGGCTGCTGTCGGACAAGTACCTGAACGGCGTGCCCAAGGATGCGCGGGTCAATCGTCCGGGCGGCGGCTCGTTACAGGCTTCGCACCTGTCCGAGCAGAACATCGCCCACGTGCGTGCGCTCAACGAAATCGCCCAGCGTCGTGGTCAGAGCCTGGCACAAATGGCCCTGGCCTGGACGCTGCGTGACCCGCGCGTGACGTCAGCGCTGATCGGTGCGAGCCGTCCCGAGCAGATTGTCGAAAACGTCGGCGCACTGAAGAACCTGGCGTTCAGCCCGGAAGAACTGGCCGAGATCGACAGCTTTGCGGTAGAAGGCGGAATCAACCTGTGGGAAAAACCGTCACTGGCTGAGTGATGCGGTGCTGAGCTGCGCGTTACACGCAATTCCTGAGATGACTATCGTTCCCACGCTCCGCGTGGGAACGCAGTTCTGGACGCTCTGCGTCCTGCCTTGAATAGTAGGCGCGGCGCAGAGTGTTTCGAAATGCATGCCAATGCGGAGCATTGGCACCAATGACCATCATATAACCACTCAGCCCTCGTCAGCCTCGTCGTCATCCCCACCGTCGACCTTCATGCCCAGTTCCTTGATCTTGCGGGTCAAGGTGTTGCGGCCCCAGCCCAGCAGCACGGCGGCGTCGCGGCGGCGGCCGGCGGTGTGCTTGAGGGCGGTTTCGATCATGATCCGCTCGAAAGTCGGCACAGCGCTGTCCAGCAGGCTGGACTGACCGCGAGACAACGCCTGGTCGGCCCACTGACGCAGCGCCTGTTCCCAGTTGGTGACCGGAGCGGCGTCTTGCGGCAGGCTCAGCAGTTCTGGTGGCAGATCGCTGATGTGCACTTCACGACCCGAGGCCATGACCGTGATCCAGCGGCAGGTGTTTTCCAGCTGTCGCACGTTGCCAGGCCACGGCAGATGCTTGAGGTATTCCTCGGTCTCGGCCTTGAGCAGCTTGGGTTCGACTGCCAGTTCCTGAGCCGCGCGGCTGAGGAAGTGCTTGGCCAGGGTCGGGATGTCTTCGCGGCGGTCCGACATGCGCGGAATGTGGATACGGATCACGTTCAGGCGATGGAACAAGTCCTCACGGAACTTGCCGGCCTGCACCAGGGTTTCCAGGTTCTGGTGGGTGGCGGCAATGATGCGCACGTCGACCTTGACCGGCGTGTGCCCGCCCACCCGGTAGAACTCGCCATCGGCCAGCACGCGCAGCAGACGGGTCTGGGTGTCGGCTGGCATATCGCCGATTTCATCGAGAAACAGCGTGCCGCCGTCGGCCTGTTCAAAACGACCGCGACGCAGGTTGGCCGCGCCGGTGAATGCGCCTTTTTCGTGGCCGAACAGCTCCGATTCCATCAAGTCCTTGGGAATCGCCGCCATGTTCAGCGCAATGAACGGCGAGGCCGAACGCGGGCTGTGGCGGTGCAGTGCATGAGCGACCAACTCTTTACCGGTCCCCGATTCACCGTTAATCAGAACAGTGATGTTGGAGTGGCTCAGGCGCCCGATAGCGCGAAACACTTCCTGCATCGCGGGCGCTTCGCCAATGATTTCAGGGGTGCGGGTCAGGGTCGGTGCGACGTCCAGGCCTTGCTGTTCCTGGGCGTGTTGATTGGCGCGTTTGACCAGCGAGACGGCTTCATCGACGTCAAACGGCTTGGGCAGGTACTCGAAAGCGCCACCCTGATAAGACGCCACGGCGCTGTCCAGATCTGAATGGGCAGTCATGATGATCACCGGCAGACGCGGATGCTGCTCGCGAATCCGCGCCAGCAGGTCCAGACCACTGGCACCGGGCATGCGGATGTCGGAAATGATCACGTCCGGCTGCTGACGGGCCAGACGGCTCATCACCCCGTCGGCGCTGTCGAAGCTCTGCGTGGTCATGCCTTCCTGTTGCAAGGCCTTTTCCAGTACCCAGCGGATAGAACGATCGTCGTCTACGATCCAGACAGTTTCACTACGGCTCATGTTGAAGCTGCTCCTTGTTCCAGCGGCAGGAAGATCGAGAACGTGGTGTGGCCGGGATGGCTGTCACACTCGATCAGGCCCTGGTGCTGGCTGATGATGTTCTGGGTAATGGCAAGACCTAGCCCTGTGCCATCCGGGCGGCCACTGACCATCGGGTAAAAAATGGTTTCCTGAAGTTCGGCCGGAATACCGGGGCCGTTGTCGATGATTTCGATCTTGCTGACCAGCCGATGGCGAACGTGGCCGATAGTGAACTGACGCATGGCGCGGGTGCGCAGGGTGATTCGTCCCAGGCGCAGCTCGTTCTGGCCGCTGATGGCCTGCATGGCGTTGCGCACGATATTGAGCACGGCCTGGATCATTTGCTCGCGGTCGATCAAGACGTCGGGAATGCTTGGGTCATAGTCGCGCACCAGCGTGATGCAGCCCTGACTTTCGGCCTCGACCAGGCTGCACACTCGTTCAAGCACTTCGTGCACGTTGGTCATCGCCAGCGACGGCAGCTTGTTGGAGCCCAGCATACGGTCGACCAGATTACGCAAACGGTCGGCCTCTTCGATGATGACGTTGGTGTAATCCTTGAGGCTTTCTTCAGGCAGCTCACGGGCCAGCAGCTGTGCGGCGCCGCGAATGCCGCCCAGCGGATTCTTTATTTCGTGAGCCAGGCCACGCACCAGCATCTTGGTGGTTTCCTGCTTGGACAACTGGGCCTCTTCCTTGGTAATGCGCAGCAACCGGTCACGTGGGTGCACTTCAAGCAGCAGCAGGGTATCGCCCTTGCTGAGAATCGGCGTCACGGCATAGTCGACAGTCAGTGTCTGACCGGTCAGTGCGGTGAGCATCGCTTCGCGCTTGGTGAAAGGATGAGCCTGTTCCACTGCCTGACGCAGCGAACTCAGTGCCTCAGCCGACTCGGTGAACAGCTCGCTGATGAATTGCCCATGGTTGCGCTGCCCGCTGATGGCGAGCAGCATTTCCGCTGCCGGGTTCATGTACTCAAGTCGCAGGTCGGCGTTGAGCAGAATGGTGGCAGTGGTCAGGTTATCCAGTAACAGTCTGTGCAGCGCGTCGCTGATAGTCATGAATCGTGTTGACCTCTTTTGGCACATTGCAGTTGCGCAATGCTGGTGCTGGTTGGTCTGCGCCAGCAGGAGCAAGGCCACCAATACGGTGCTGTCTCAGTGAAGTTGCAAAAACCAAACCAAGGCTCCGAAAAGAAGCGCTTTATCTGCAAAATCGGGCCGTTTTTCGAGCGAGTGCCCGCATACGGCGCTACTTTCAGTGCGTTCCTGAACCAAATTGGACTGTATTGTTGCGCAGGCGTGCAGGTGGCGCACCAAAAAGGTGCTTCTGCGTTGTCGAGGATCAGAAGAAAGGCAGGATGCTGCTTTTAGGCTCGGGCTTGTCCCTGAGTGGGCACTCGGGACGCACACCGTAATCATCCTCCTTGCAGGGGTGAGTCGCGCGCTTTTGCGCGAGGGAAATGCGCTGCACGTGAAACGGCTGGTTCGGCGTTTTTTCCAGGACACGGCCAAGCTCGTCGAAAATCTCTACCGACAACTGGTGTGTGCCGCGATCCACATTGCTCAGCGGGAAGACAGGGCTGCGGCCGGCCTCGCCGACGGCAACGCCATCCAGCAGTAGCCGGTAGCTGTGCCCCGGTTGTAAAACCGGTTCGCTGGTGACGGTAACGATCAGATCGCCACTGGGATTGACCAGTGTGGCGTCCGGCTCGGGCACCAGAATTCTCAGCAGCTGATAATGAAACATCGGCTGCACGGCGGGTTTGGCAGGGTGTGCTTTCAAGGTTCGGGTTGGCGGGGTGCCGGTCATGTTGTTGCTGGGTGGAATATCGACGCGCTTGGCGTTCTTGCGCGGCTGGTCGGTAAACACCCGATTGCCTTGCGCGTCGATGTAGGTATAGACGTCGGCAGCGGCTGGCAGCGCTATCAGCAGCAGCAAGCAGATCAGCGCGCTGTGCATTCTGTGTCTGTTCATGGTTTACCGAGGTGCACGCGTTGAATGGTCAGCGTAATGGTCTCGCTCTGCTGAATGATCCGCTCGCCGTCTTTCACCACTACCGCGAAACTGTGCTCGCCGCGATCGATGTTGACCACTTGAAAGCGCGGCAGGTTGGAGGGCTGCCCGTACAGGTTGCCGTCCAGCAGCAGTTGCAGGCTGTGAGTCGGTTGCAGACGCGGCTGGATCTTCACGCCAATGATGAACGTGCCGTTGTTGGCACGTAATGCTTCATCGGCTGGCAGGTCCGTCAGTTCCAGCACGTCATAGGCCGTCTGTGGCTGTGATTGTGGCTGAGGTTGCGCAAGGGCTGGTTGCGGCGTGCTGTTGACGACCGGCCTGGCGGGTATCTGCTTTTCGATGCTGTTGAGCGGCGGCAGCTCGACCACTTCGGTTTTGGTGCCGTTGGGTGGCTGATTGCTGAACGCAGTGTTGCCGTTCGCATCGGTGTACTTATAGATCTGCGCCAGCGCGGGCAGGCTGATCAACAGCAGCAGGCAAATCAGACTTTGACGCATGGGACTCTCGACAGCAATGGCACAATTGGCCGTCAGCATAGAACACATCGCCCTATGCTGCGCTATCCGCCTGATGTGTCAGAGGTTTGCCGAGCAAAGATCGGCGGTGGCCAGTACCAGCGCCTGATCATGAATCGGGTCGGTCTGATAGCGCTTGAGCGCCATATCCAGCTTGATCCTGCAGTCTTCGGTCTTGCGCAGTGGCTGGAAGTCGGCATATGCCTGCAGCAGCTGGGTTTGCAACCGGTCGAGTTTTGGGCGGATATCGTCCACCAGGCTCAGCCTGGCCGTATCAGGGGCTTTGCCTGCTGCATGCCATTGGGCAAGCAGTGCATTCTGTATTTGCTTGTTGGCTTCGATCTGCGCCTTGAACAAGCGTTGAACGTCGTCAGGGTTCAGCTTGAACTCGGCAGCGCGGGCCTGCGCTGCGCTGATGACTTGCAGCTCGCGCGGCGGGTCCTCGACGGCTTTGCCGCTGTCCCATTTGCTCAGGGCAACCTGATCGGCGATGGACAGGCGCTCGCTGATGGCTTGCAACAGCGGCTCGATAGCAGAGGGCTTCTGCTCGGCGGCGAAGGCGAAGCAGGAAGACATGCACGTCAGGGTCAGCAGGGAAGTGGCCAGAAGCAGGCGCATATTCAACTCCATATTGATCGGGGCGGGTTCAGAGTTAAGCCCGATTCTTGGGTATGCAGCCAGTGCCCGGTGGTGAAAAGAATTTCACGTTGCAAGGCTGCATTCCGCGTACGTGCTGGTGAGAGCTTATTGCGACAACGGCGTTGCTTCTGTCGCGGCGTAGAAGACGATAAGTTCGATCGGTGTGTCGCCCGTCTTGCCGCGGTGCACGATATCAACCATCTCTGCGAGTACGTCGCCTTTTTTCAGGCGGATTTCCTTGTTGCTGTCCCGTTTTTCGACGGTGATTTCTCCTGAGGCCACGTAGGCGGCGTTGGGGATCGGATGGCTATGCCATTTCAGCGCGGTGTTTGCAGGAATGTTGATTTTCAGAACGGTCAGCTCGGGCTGGCCTTTGGGGTAGGCAATGTAAGGCGTGCCATCCCAGGAAGTTTTGCTTTTCAGCAGAACACGGGATTCGACGGTGGGGCTTGCCTGTTGGGCAACGGCGTTGCCTGTCAGTGCTATCAGGGCAGCTGTGATCAGAAGTCTGTAGGGCATGTCGGGATGGCCTTGCTGGCTGAAATTCGAGCCAGAAGTTTGCCCGGTATTTTTTTCTGATGCGGTATCCCGTTATTGCACAAAATAAAAAATCGGTCCTCAGAAACAAAGAAACCTCCCGAAGGAGGTCTCTTGTTACGCCATCAACGCTGGCGCGGCTGGATCAGCAGCTGTAGTACAGCTCGTATTCCAGTGGGTGTACGAAGGTACGAACGCGGATTTCTTCTTCGCTTTTCAGTGCGATGTAAGCGTCGATGAAGTCGTCGCTGAACACGCCGCCTTTGGTCAGGAATGCACGGCCCTTGTCCAGTTCTTCCAGCGCTTCTTTCAGGCTGCCGCAAACTTGTGGAATCTCTTTGGCCTCTTCAGGCGGCAGGTCATACAGGTTCTTGTCAGCTGCGTCGCCAGGGTGGATCTTGTTCTGGATGCCGTCCAGGCCAGCCATCAACAGAGCCGCGAAGGCCAGGTACGGGTTGGCCGAAGGATCCGGGAAGCGTGCTTCGATACGACGGCCGCGTGGGCTGTTGACGTAAGGAATGCGGATCGAAGCGGAACGGTTACGCGCCGAGTAGGCCAGCATGACCGGTGCTTCGAAGCCTGGAACCAGACGCTTGTACGAGTTGGTGGACGGGTTGGTGAAGCCGTTCAGCGCCTTGCCGTGCTTGATGATGCCGCCGATGAAGTACAGAGCGAGGTCGGACAGACCGGCATAGCCTTCACCTGCGAAAGTGTTCTTGCCATCTTTGGCGATGGACATGTGCACGTGCATGCCTGAACCGTTATCACCGTACAGAGGCTTTGGCATGAAGGTCGCGGTGCGGCCGTAAGCGTCAGCAACGTTGTGAACAACGTATTTCAGGGTCTGAACTTCGTCAGCCTTTTTAACCAGCGTGTTGAATTTCACGCCGATTTCGTTCTGGCCAGCGGTCGCCACTTCGTGGTGGTGAACTTCAACGGTCTGGCCCATTTCTTCCAGAGCGTTGCACATGGCGGTACGGATTTCGTGGTCATGGTCAAACGGCGGAACCGGGAAGTAACCACCTTTGACGCCTGGGCGGTGGCCTTTGTTGCCGCCTTCCACGTCCTGATCGGACATCCACGAACCCTGTTCAGAGAAGATCTTGAACATGGAACCCGAGAGGTCGGACTTGAATTTCACTTCGTCGAAGATGAAGAATTCTGGCTCAGGGCCTGCGAATACGGTGTCACCGATACCGGTGGACTTCAGGTATTCCTCGGCGCGACGAGCGATGGCGCGTGGGTCACGATCGTAACCTTGCATGGTCGACGGTTCGATGATGTCGCACACCAGGATCAGGGTCGGTTCTTCGGTGAACGGGTCCAGAACAGCGGTTTCGTCGTCCGGCAGCAAAATCATGTCGGAAGCTTCGATGCCTTTCCAGCCAGAGATGGAGGAGCCGTCGAACATCTTGCCGACTTCGAAGAAGTCATCTTCCAGCGCATCGCGAGCTGGCATGGTCACGTGGTGCTGCGTACCTTTAGTGTCCGTGAAGCGCAGATCAATCCACTTAACGTCATGATCTTTGATGAGTTGAACCGACTTCGACATGGTGTCCTCCGGGTGGCTAAGAACCGCCTTCTATAGGCTGGGTCCCTTGAATTTGGGTGATGCCGGCGCGAATATTCTGCCAAGGCAACCTGCCTCACAAGGGAGCAATTTGCATGCCAGTGCCCCGTGTTGGGTTTTTTGCTTCAAAAGCAGGCTTTCAGGGGATTTAAACGCGTCTGCCGAGAAAAGTACGCACCGTTATGGCGCTGCAGTTTGGTGCGTCGACTCTTTTTGGTGCGCTGATGATCGGGTATACGATAACTGGTTAAACGTTGAGCAATTTCCGCTATAATCCGCGCCCCCCTTTTTCAGTCGGCACCTCACGCGCTGTTTCCATGAAACTAATCGTTAAAGTTTTTCCAGAAATCACCATTAAAAGCCCGCCGGTGCGCAAGAAATTCATCCGGCAACTGGGCAAGAACATTCGTACCGTGCTCCGTGAACTGGACGCGGACATTGTCGTGGGTGGCGTATGGGACAACCTTGAGGTGGAGACCCGCCAGACCGACCCCAAAGTGCTGCAGGGCATCAGGGACCGGCTAAGTTGCATGCCCGGCATTGCCAACTTTCTGCAGGTGGCCGAGTACCCGTTGGGCGATATGGATGACATCGTTGCCAAGTGCAAACTGCACTACGCCGACTTGCTGCCCGGCAAGATGTTTTCAGTGCGTTGCAAGCGCGCCGGTCGCCACGATTTCAGCTCGATGGATGTCGAAAAATACGTCGGTAGCAAGTTGCGCATGCAATGCGGCGCTGCCGGAATCGAGCTGAAAAAGCCCGATCTGGTCGTGCGGATGGAAATTCGCGACCAACGGTTGTTTGTCGTTCATGACCAGCATCAGGGCATGGGCGGCTACCCGCTGGGTGCGCTGGAGCAGACCCTGGTATTGATGTCCGGCGGGTTCGATTCGACCGTTGCGGCCTACCAGATCATGCGCCGCGGCCTTATGGCGCACTTCTGCTTCTTCAATCTGGGCGGACGTGCCCATGAACTGGGCGTGATGGAAGTCGCTCACTTCATCTGGAAGAAGTACGGCAGTTCGCAACGGGTGCTGTTTGTCAGCGTGCCATTCGAGGAAGTTCTCGGAGAAATTCTGCAGAAAGTCGATAACAGTCATATGGGTGTAGTTTTGAAGCGTATGATGTTACGCGCTGCATCCGCCGTGGCTGATCGTCTCGAAATCGACGTGCTGGTAACTGGCGAAGCGATTTCACAGGTTGCCAGCCAGACGCTGCCGAACCTGTCGCTGATCGACGCGGCTACAGACAAGCTGGTCCTGCGACCGCTGGTTGCGAGCCACAAGCAGGACATCGTGGACCTGGCGACTGAAATCGGCACTGCCGATTTTGCCCGGCACATGCCTGAGTATTGCGGGGTGATTTCGGTCAACCCGAAGACCAACGCCAAGCGAAATCGCGTTGAGTACGAAGAAAAACAGTTCGACATGGCGATTCTCGAGCAAGCGCTTGAACGCGCGAAGCTGATTTCGATCGATCGGGTCATCGACGATCTGAGCCGCAATGTCGACATAGAAGAAGTCAGCCAGGCGCTGGCCGGTCAGGTCATCATCGACATCCGTCACCCGGATGCACAAGAGGACCAGCCGCTGCAAGTGCCTGGCGTGGAGATACAGACGTTGCCGTTCTACGCATTGAACAGCCGTTTCAAGGCACTGGATGACACGCGCCAGTACCTTTTGTATTGCGACAAAGGCGTCATGAGTCGCCTGCATGCCCACCATTTGCTCAGTGAGGGGCATGCCAATGTGCGCGTTTATCGACCGAGCTAAGTGCCCGGGGCTGTTTGCCTGTGGCTTGCGTCACCGGCCCCCCGACACCAGTCGTCATGCCGTAACGGCTTTTGCCGACTCGAAATAGTTAATCGCTGCCTTATAAACAGTCAGCAGACCGAATCCTCTGATCGAGATACACAAGTGATCGAAAATCTACGCAACATCGCCATCATTGCTCACGTTGACCATGGTAAGACCACCCTGGTAGACAAACTCCTGCGCCAGTCCGGCACCCTTGAGCGCAACGAGCTCAACGACGAGCGCGTGATGGACTCCAACGACCAGGAAAAAGAGCGCGGTATTACCATTCTCGCGAAGAACACCGCGATCAACTGGAATGGCTACCACATCAACATCGTGGACACCCCGGGCCACGCCGACTTCGGTGGTGAAGTAGAGCGCGTGATGTCGATGGTCGACTCCGTACTGCTGCTGGTTGATGCCCAGGACGGCCCTATGCCGCAAACCCGTTTTGTGACCAAGAAGGCTTTCGAAGCCGGCCTGCGTCCAATCGTGGTCATCAACAAGGTTGACCGTCCAGGCGCGCGTCCGGACTGGGTTCTGGACCAGATCTTCGACCTGTTCGACAACCTGGGTGCCACCGAAGAACAGCTGGACTTCAAAGTCGTCTACGCCTCGGCCCTGAACGGTATTGCCGGTCTGGAACACACCGACATGGCTGAAGACATGACTCCGCTGTATCAGTCGATCGTCGACCACGTTCCTGCTCCAAAGGTTGACCGTGACGGCCCGTTCCAGATGCAGATCTCGGCTCTGGACTACAACAGCTTCCTGGGCGTCATCGGTGTTGGCCGTATCGCTCGCGGTCGCGTCAAGCCAAACACCCCGGTTGTTGCTATCGATGCCGAAGGCAAGAAGCGCACCGGTCGTATCCTGAAGCTGATGGGGCACCACGGTCTGCACCGTGTGGACGTTGAAGAAGCAGCTGCCGGCGACATCGTCTGCATCAGCGGCTTCGATCAGCTGTTCATCTCCGACACTCTGTGCGATCCGCTGAATGTTGAAGCGATGAAGCCGCTGACTGTCGACGAGCCAACCGTTTCGATGACCTTCCAGGTTAACGATTCGCCGTTCTGCGGCAAGGAAGGCAAGTTCGTCACCAGCCGTAACATCAAGGAGCGTCTGGACAAGGAACTGCTGTACAACGTTGCCCTGCGCGTTGAAGAAGGCGACACCGCCGACAAGTTCAAGGTCTCCGGCCGTGGTGAGCTGCACCTCTCGGTACTGATCGAAACCATGCGTCGCGAAGGCTTCGAAATGGGTGTTGGTCGTCCGGAAGTGATCATCCGTCGCGTAGGCGACGTGAAGCACGAACCGTACGAAAACGTGACCATCGACCTGCCGGAAGAATCCCAGGGCGCGATCATGGAGCAAATGGGTCTGCGTAAAGGCGACCTGACCAACATGGTTCCGGATGGCAAGGGCCGTGTTCGCCTCGAGTACAACATCCCGGCCCGTGGCCTGATCGGTTTCCGTAACGAGTTCCTGACCCTCACTTCCGGTGCAGGCATCCTGACCTCGATCTTCGACCGTTACGACGTGATGAAGTCCGGCGACATGTCCGGCCGTCAGAACGGCGTTCTGGTTTCGGTTGAAACCGGCAAGGCGCTGACCTACTCCCTGGAAACCCTGCAAGCGCGCGGCAAGCTGTTCGTCGAGCACGGTCAGGAAATCTACGGTGGTCAGATCGTTGGTCTGAACAGCCGCGACAACGACCTGGGTGTGAACCCTACCAAAGGCAAGAAGCTCGACAACATGCGTGCTTCGGGCAAAGACGAAACCATCGCTCTGGTTCCACCTGTCAAGTTCACCCTTGAACAGGCTCTGGAATTCATCCAGGACGACGAGCTGTGCGAAGTAACGCCGAAGTCCATCCGTCTTCGCAAGAAGATCCTGGACGAAAGCGAGCGTACCCGCGCTGCCAAGAAAGCCAAGGCTTGATACTTAGCCCGCGCTGAATAAAAAACCCCGGTCGAGAGACCGGGGTTTTTTTATGCCTGATGGATTATCGGGACACGCAACCGGCCGAAGCTCAGGGCGGGTATCAAGTGTCTAGCGCTTGCCACCCACCGGTGCCAGCAACAATTCGATACGTTGCTTGCGGATACCATCGGCAGCAGCTTCAGCCAGCGCGGCATCGGTGATGATGGTGTCGAACTGCTCAAGCCCGGCCACCTTGTACATGCCGAAGGTGCCGTATTTCGAGCTGGTCGCGACCAATACGGTTTGCGAGGCTGACTGCATGGCGGCCTGTTTGACCTCGACTTTCAGCGCCGACGGTGTAGTCGTGCCGCGTTGCAGGTCCCACGAGCTGGTCGACATGAAGGCCACATCGGTCGCCAGTTGCCGCAACGTCGCTGCCGCCAGCCCGCCTACGCTGGAGCGGTTCGGGTGATCGAGCAGCCCGCCGGTGTGAATCACATCCACATGCGCAGCGTCGGCCAGCGCGTTGACTACGCCGAAATCATTGGTGACCACAGTCATGCCTGACAGCGCGATGATATGCGGGACGATTTCGAGTGTGCTGGTGCCTGCGTCCAGATAGATCGTCATGTCCGGATGCAGCAAACCCGCCGCGAGCCTCGCCATGCCCTGCTTGTGCGGCAGCTCTATAACCGCCTTGGACTGATGGCTGGGCTCGCTGTGCACCTGACTGGCAATGCGCACGCCACCGGTGACTGAATAGGCCCGGCCTTCCTGTTCCAGCTGGGCGATATCGCGGCGGATGGTCATGTGCGAGCAGTCGAACATCTCCATCAACTGATGAACGCTGAGTACCTGATGCTTGCGCAATTGACGCAGCATCAGCTCCCGGCGCTGATCGGGGATCATAGGTGTACCGCCGGAAATGGCGATCTCCTCTTCAGTGGACATTCGTGCTCCTTGATGAGCCGCCAAGACAACAGGCGGTCCGCGCATCTTAGCCAATCGCTCCGGCAATGGAAGCAGCGACGGGCCTTTTTGCACGGACTTGCTCATCTTTGCAGGCAGTCCACCTCAGCTCATCCAGTTGCCACCATCGACGTTATAGGTCTGCGCGACGACGTATTCACTGTCCGGCGAAGCAAGGAAAATCGCCATGCCGGTCAGGTCGTCCGCCGTGCCCATGCGTCCGTATGGCACCTGCTCGCCGACCAGCTTCTTCTTCTCGCCCAGCGGGCGGTTTTCATAGCGGGCGAACATCGCATCCACGCCATCCCAGTGCTCGCCATCGACCACGCCCGGTGCGATGGCGTTGACGTTGATGCCATGCTTGATGAGGTCCAGTCCGGCCGATTGTGTCAGGCTGATCACCGCAGCCTTGGTCGCGCAGTACACCGCCACCAGCGCCTCGCCACGCCGACCAGCCTGACTGGCCATGTTGATGATCTTGCCGCCGTGCCCCTGGGCAATCATTTGCCTGGCTGCTGCCTGCAACGTGAACAGGGTGCCCGCGACGTTGATCGAAAACAGCCGCTCGTAACTGTCGCGGGTGATACCGACAATTGGTGCCAGATCAAACAGCGCGGCGTTGTTGATCAGGATATCCAGCTTGCCGGTCTTTGCGACCACAGCGGCGATGGCCTGATCGATGGACGCCTGGTCCGTCACGTCCATGCTGACCGCGTAGGCGTTCGGCCCCAGCTCGTTCGCCGTGGCTTGTGCGCGTTGCAGATTGATATCGGCAATGGCTACACTAGCACCTTCCTGGATATATGCCTGGGCAAACGCACGCCCGATGCCTCGCGCCGATCCGGTGATCAGCGCGCTTTTACCTTCAAGTCGTTTCATGGGTTCATCATCCGTCCAATACAGTTGAGGGCCGCAGCTTTACTTCGGATAACCGGCGCGTTTCATCTCGCGTTCGGTGACGGCCTGTGCAGCGCTGAGCGCCTGTTCAGTGGTGGTCTGGCCAGTCACGGCAGCGGAGAACAACTTGCCGACCGAGGTGCCGATGGCCTGGAACTCGGGAATGGTCACGTACTGGATGCCGACGTAAGGCACAGGCTTGGCCGAGGAGTGCGCCGGGTCGGCGTGTTGCATCATCTGCAGCGTGATCTTGGCGAACGGCGCAGCTTTCAGGTAAGCCTCGCTGTAGGTGGAGGCGCGTGTGCCAGGCGGCACATTACTGATGCCGTCTTTCTCGGCGACCAGCTGGATATAGGCTTTGGACGTCGCCCAAGTGATGAACGTCTTGGCCGCGTCCTTGTGCTTTGAGGTGGCCGGTATCGCCAGCGACCAGGCGTAAAGCCATGATGAGCCCTTGTCGGTCACCTCAACCGGCGCAGGCGCAAAGCCGACGCTGTCGACCACCTTGCTCTGTTCCTTGTCCGTCGTGAAGGAGCCGGCCACGCTGGCGTCGACCCACAAGGCGCATTTGCCGCTGTTGAACAGCGCGAGGGTTTCGTTGAAACCATTGCTCGACACGCCCGGCGGGCCATACTTTTTCAGCGTATCGACGTAGAAATTCGCCGCTTTGCTCCATTCCGGGCTGGTCAGTTCGGGCTTCCATTGCTCATCGAACCAGCGCGCGCCAAACGCGTTGGCCATGGTGCTCAGCAGCGCGATGTTCTCGCCCCAACCGGCCTTGCCGCGCAGGCACATGCCGTAAACGCCCTTTTCGGGTCGATGCAGCTTCGCCGCGAACTCACCCAGTTGGGTCCAGGTTGGCTGCTGCGGCATGCTCAGACCTGCCTGCATGAACAGGTCGGTGCGGTAATAGGTGATCGTGCTTTCGCCATAAAAGGGCAGGGCATAGAGCGTGTCCTTGACCGACAAACCCTGCCGCACCGAGGGAAATATGTCTTCCAGTTCGTACTCGGGCGCAAGGCCGGTGATTGGTTCCAGCCATTGCTTGGCGCCCCACAGTGGCGTTTCGTAGGTGCCGATGGTCAGCACGTCGAACTGGCCGCCTTGAGTGGCAATGTCGGTGGTCAGGCGCTGGCGCAGGACGTTTTCTTCGAGCACTACCCAGTTGAGCTTGATGTCGGGATGCTGCTGCTCAAAGGTTTTCGACAGGCGCTGCATGCGGATCATGTCGCCGTTGTTCACCGTGGCGATGGTCACGGTTTCGGCAGCCTGGACGGTCAGGTTGAAAAGGGCGGCGGACACGCCTGCGGACAGGAAAAGCGTTTTCCGAATGTTCATCGTAGTGCTCTCCACCTCGCGCCTTGTCTGGCGGGAGTCATTGTTTTTGTTGTTGGCCACGGCTGAATCACCATGGTGGACGGCTCGATTACAGCAGCCTGTTGCGGCCTGAACAAACGCATGGCGAACGATCGGCTGATACTTTTTTAACCGCTGGCCACGCGGCGCTCTGAAAGCAAAAAAATATCAGTGTCGGATTAATTGTGAGCTAGCACTGGCCGAGCGGCAGGGCGTATGTTTAGTTGTCCACAGCGCATTCATAACGATAAAAGGGGCGTCCAGTGCCTGACAGCCGAGCGGCTTTGTTTGAGCAGCGTCCCGCCGAGCTTGAGGTTATTCTCCCGCAACCAGACCACTGCTTTCGCTGGTACGAGCACGACTATCCCTACTCGCTGGCCCGCTGGAACCACCATCCAGAATTTGAAATCCACCTGATCCGCCAGGGCAGTGGCAAGCTGGTGGCCGGTGATTACATCGGTGAGTTCGGTGCCGGTCATGTGGCCCTGATCGGTCCCGATTTGCCTCACGACTGGATCGGCGATCTGGCCCCCGGCGAGCACTTGGCCGGGCGTGACGTGGTGTTGCAGTTCGATGGCGCGGCGTTGCTGGCGCTACGTGGCACGCTGCCGGAACTGGGCGATTTGCAGCGTCTATTCGAACAGGCACGTCGCGGGTTGGAGTTCACCGGCGAAACGGCCATGCAGGCTGCGCAACTGCTGGAGCAGATCGGCCCGGCACAAGGCCTGGAACGGCTGATCCTGTTCCTGCAACTGGTCAATACCTTGATGAAGGCGCCTGTGCAGGAGGCTCGTCTGCTGGCCAGCGCCTGGTACGCCCCGACCCTGGATGCGCGCAGTTCCGAGCGGATCAACAAGGCGTTCGATTATCTGCTGACTGAATTGACCAGCGATATTCGCCTGTCAGTCATCGCGCAACGGCTGGACATGAGTGATCCGGGCTTTTCGCGCTTCTTCAAACGCACCACCGGGCATTGTTTTATTGATCTGATGCGCAAGCTGCGGGTTCAGCGGGCTTGCCGGTTGCTGCTGCACAGCGAGATGTCGGTGTCGGACATCTGCTTTGAAGTGGGTTACGCCAACCTGTCCAACTTCAACCGGCATTTCCGCGTGGAGATGCAGCAGACGCCCAGTGAGTACCGGCGCGCCGCTGCATCCGTCTGATCAATGCTCTGCCGGCTCTTTCGCCTGAGGCGAACGGGTGACGGCATGCACCAGCTTACCGATCGTCAGGCCTTGCAAGAGGATCGACAGCAACACCACGATGTAGGTGATGCTCAGCAGCAGGTCGCGCTCCGGCCCGGTGGGCAAGGCCAGCGCCAGTGCCACCGAGACACCGCCGCGCAAGCCGCCCCAGGTCAGGATGCGGATCGTACCGTGCGGCACCTTACGCCAGCGACGCAGCAGCAGAATAGCCGGGGCCACGGTGACAAAGCGCGACAGCAGAATTGCCGAGGCCAACAGGCTGGCGGCAATCAGGTGCTGCCAAGAGAACGGCAGCAGCAACAGCTCCATGCCGATCAGCGCAAACAGCAGTGCGTTGAGCATGTCATCCAGCAATTCCCAGAAACCGTCCATGTAACGACGGGTCATGTCGTTCATCGCCAGATTACGCCCCAGGTTGCCGATGATCAGCCCGGCCACGACCATCGCGATAGGGCCTGACACATGCAGCTCGGAGGCCATCGCCGAGCCGCCGATCACCAGTGCGAGAGTCAGCATGACTTCGATCTGATACTGCTCGATGCTTTTGATCATCAGGTACACGGCATAGCCAATCAGGCCGCCGAACAGCACACCGCCGACCGCTTCGTGGACGAACAGCAGGGCGGTTTCGCCAACCGTCGGCGTCTCGCCCAACTGCGCGATACCCAGCAGAACGGTGAACACCACCACCGCCGTGCCATCGTTGAACAGGCTTTCACCAACGATGGTGGTTTTCAGCGGTTTGGAGGCGTTGGCGGTACGCAACACACCGAGCACGGCAATCGGGTCGGTGGGCGAGATCAGCGCACCAAACAGCAGGCAGTACAGCGGGCTGACGTGCCAGCCGAACAGGGCGAAGATCCAGTAGGCCAGCGCGCCGATCACGGTGGTGGCAATCAGCACACCGAAGGTTGCCAGCAGGCCGATGGGCCAGCGATAGCTTCTCAGGTCTGCAAGGTTGACGTGCAGCGCCCCGGCGAACAGCAGGAAGGACAGCATCCAGTTCATCAGCAGGTCGCCGAAGTCGATCTGACCGATCAGCTGTTGTACGCGATCTTCCAGACCGGGATAGCCCAGAAAACTCAGTCCTTGCAGCAGCAAAGAGAACATCAGCGCGGTCACCATCACGCCGATGGTGGGCGGCAGACCGATAAAGCGATAGTTCACATAGGTCAGCAGCGCAGTGAGGCAGATAAAACCAGCAGCAAGTTCAAGCATCCGTCATTCCAGAATCCGTAAGTGCAGTGTCTCGATCACCGTAACCGAGCCTGTGTTTGATGGACCGGATCCATGTCCAGACACATCGCGACACGACACAGTGGGGTTTGCGTTGACCACGCAGATGCGGTGATGTTGCAAAAAAGGCAGGAATCAGTGAATGAGGCAGGCTTGAAAGCGCAAGAAGCGGGGCATTGCAGACACAAAAAAGTCAGCCCGGATAACGGTCCGGGCTGATGGGGGATGTAACAGTGGGTGGCCTCCCTGGCAGGTTCAGAATCATTGGCTGTTTCTGCACCCGCTCAGGACCTGGTACTGCACGGTGTTCAACTTGCCTTTGGAGTCCTCGTAGGTCATCAGTTTCGGCATCACGCTACAGGTTTGCAGGTCCGGGGATTTGCGAATGACCTTGGCAACGTCGAGCTTCATTCCGTATTTGTACTCCTTGATCTCCGGCATCGGCTTGTTATGGATAGCGGCGTATTTCTGCACGCTGGCCTGGTGTTCCTTGATCACTGTGGTGGCTTTGACTTCATCAGTGGTGTAAGCGTAAGCACTCAGTGGCGAAAGAATGACCAGAGCAAGTAATAACGATTTGGCGGTGCGCATTTTCTTTTGTCTCCGTTTGAATGTGGTTCAACCTTACCAAGTGCGCACTAACCGGAAAGTGGCTGAAACATTACAAATCGGTAATCTCGCAGATGTCAGCTTTCTAACAGTATTGTCATTCTCTGCTCACCTTCCTGTTAGCTACCCGGACGTAAGCTTGTTTCATCCCTGACGAGCACTGCGCTTTTAAGGAACTCCTTACACACCGAAAGAGGTAATGATGATGAAACTGATCAAGTCGATGGTTTTCGCCGTAGCTGCCTTGTCCGCCACTGCAGCCTTCGCCGACGACGGCAACGAGTACGCAAGCACAGCGGCTGACAAGATGCGTCTTGCACAGGAACTGCGCTTCAAGGAACAGAACAGCAGCAACAAAGCCGAGCGCTACGTCAACACAGACGACAACGCCAAGGCCGAGCGGTCGACCAAGTCCGAAGGCTGATGCCTTTGATGCCCGACTCGCTGCACCCCCATTCGCCCTTGGTAGCTCCCTGCTCCTTTGGTCGGGGCGAATCTTTAAGCGTCCTTCGGGGCGCTTTTTTATTCCCGTATCTACACAAATCGTTATCACGCCCATGCTCCAGCGCCCGTGGGAGCGAGCTTGCTCGCGAAAAGGCCGGTACAGCCGCCAGAAGGAACGCACTTGAACCATGGAATGCCGTTCTGGACGCCCTGCGTCCGATCTTGAATGTCTGATTACACCGGTCAAAGCGTATTTTATTTTATTGAGCAACGGCGCGCTGTAATGCACTTCCTTTCATATTTGTAATCTTTCCGTCACCTCGGCGTTATCTTCGCCACTTCAAGATTGTGCCCCACTGGCAGCGCTCGGGTTAATAAAAACAGCCAGATCGACATGTTTATAACAATCTGCCGATTAGACGGAGCGCACATGACTCAACTTAAAACTTTATCACTGGCCCTGTGTTCGACCCTCGCCGGTGTTGCACCGGCTGCCGTATTCGCCGAAGAGCAAAAAGAAGGCTTCATCGAAGGCAGCACGCTGACCGTACTCAACCGCAACTTCTACATGAACCGCGACCACCGCAACGGCGAATCCAGCCCTACCGGCAATGGTTACTCCGAAGCGTGGGCGCAAGGCATCATCGGGCGATTCCAGTCAGGTTTTACTCAAGGCACCTTTGGCGTCGGGGTCGATGCATTTGCCATGATCGGTATCAAGCTCGACACCGGTGACGGCCGCAACGGCGGCCGCAGCGCGTTCGACGTGCTGCCGGTCGATGGGGAAGGCCGCGCCCGTGACGAATACACCAAGGTAGGTGGCTCGCTGAAGGCCAGAGCCTTCGACACCGTCGTCAACGTGGGCGATGTGTTTCCGTCCACCCCGGTGGTTGCCTTCGGCGACTCCCGTCTGCTGCCGGAAAGCTTTCGCGGCGTTACCGCCGTCAACAACAGCATCAGCGGCCTGACCCTGCAAGGCGGTCGCCTGCACTCCATGAGCCAGCCCGTTTCCAGCAACATGCGCGACGGTTTCGTCACCTTCTACGGCGGTGCCGTGGACTCTCCATGGGTTGCCTACTTCGGCGGTGACTATCAGGCCACCGACAGGCTGAGCCTTGGCCTCTACACCAGCCGACTCAAAGACGCCTGGGATCAGAAATACGCGTCAGCGTCCTACGTGCTGCCGCTCTCTGACGACCTGTCGCTGACCAGCAGCCTGAACTATTACAACGCCACCGACGAAGGCAAAAAGCTACTCGGCGAATTCGACAACGACATCTGGAGCGCAAAACTCGCCCTGCAATACGGCGCGCACACCCTGTCGCTTTCGCACCAGCGCAACGAAGGTGATGACGATTTCGACTACCTCCGGCAGTCCGACTCCATCTACCTGGCCAACTCCATCCAGTACAGCGACTTCAACTCACCCAAAGAACGCTCGTGGATGGTCACCTACAACCTCGACATGTCCACCTTCGGCGTGCCCGGCCTGTCATTCATGACCCGCTACGGCAAAGGCACCGACGCCGACTACTCCAACGCCAACAGCACCTACATGCGCCGCGACGCACAAGGCAACCCGCTGACCGATCAAAAACGCTGGGAGCGCGATATCGAAGCGAAATACATCGTGCAGACCGGATCACTCAAAGACCTGTCGCTGCGCGTGCGCCAGGCAACGACTCGTGCCACAGCGTTCGAATCGGATCTGGATGAGGTGCGGGTGATTGTGGAGTATCCGTTGAGTGTGCTTTGAGGGGGGATGATTGAGTGAGGCGTCCTTTGGGGCGCTTCACAATTGGACGGGCTAGAAAGGAGACGACTGTTGGCAAGGGAATCAGAGATCTACCTCATCTTCATTTTTCAACCCGCTGATGAACTCACCAAATGATGAGGCGAGTTTTCTTTGTGCATTGATATGATTCAAGGCCATGGGGCGTCCACGCTATGCCAACTTTAATTCAGTAGCTGCTTAGGCAAAGTCGTAATTGTGCTCTACATACCTAGTGTTAGGTCGTTTTAGCCGTGGTCAACATTGCATGTATAACGCCGTTAGATTTGCGGTCGATTATTAAAACTAAGATGTTGTTTTCCATCTTTTTAGCGATCCAGCTAACTGGGTGGTCTGGTGCCAATCTTCCTAGTTTGAGTGTGCATTCCTTTGCTCCGTAGAAGGTCCTGCCGCTTTTCTCGAGAGTGTCTATTATGTAATCTACAATTTGTCTCATGCTTGAGCTTCCATTTATGTTGTAGATTTCAAGATTTAACCCGTGTATAAAAAACATGTGCCTTAGCCTGTTCTAGGACTTTGGCTGTGTGTATATCTATGTCGTCAGCTTTTAATATGGTTTCTTGGTTGATTGTTTTAGAGTTAATTTGGATTGAACACCTCAAGCTTTGCGCGATTATTTTTTTCTCATCACCCGCAATCTCCAAGATTTTACCAGTCTTTTCGATGTGAAAGTAATAAAGTCCTATACTTCAACTTTCTGTTGATCAGCATGGGCTGCTGGCATAGCTGCCGGGCCCGTAAATATACAGTTTGTTTGCTTGTTGGATATTTTTAGCAATATCCGAAAAGATTGATTCTGGACCTTGCTTTTGACCATGCTGTTTTTTTAGATGGTCCGCTTGCCCCTATGACTCATACTCCCGACGGCAGTAGACAAAACCTTCAAGATGCTCAAGACTTCCGATTGGACTCAAGTAAAACTTACACTCCAGGTCTATTTGGAGGATTTTATCTTGACCAATTGATGCTGAAATATTTGTAGATACGACCTCTAAGCTTTCCCAGCCAAAGTCTGTGGGTGGCCTGTCAAGATAGTAACAAATAAATAGTGTTCGGTCATCCGTTAGAGAAATAGCGATTGCTCTTATTTCAGGATATATCTCACCAATTAGAGCGCGCCATACGCACAAAATCAACCAGTCAGGCAAGGTTTTCATGGCTTCGATCCGAACGTTTAGCTTGTAATTACTCTTTTTTATTAGTAAGAGTTACATTGTTGCTAATTGACTTATAATGGTGCGCGTCGCGATTTTTCATCATGGCTTAAGATTTCCTTTTTCGTTATCAATCATTTGTTGTTTTGGAGTTTTAATGTTTTTTTCGATAAGGTTTCTGTTCTAATCGTTTGCTGGGCTATTATAGTAACAAAATTTTTCATTAGTGATTTTTTCAATATATCGCTTTTGGGGTCGTATGTGGGTGAATTCGTATAGCCTAAGTCTATTAGTCTGCAGGAGTTGCTTTTGTCTTCTATTGCATATTTTTAGTGTTACTTCTAGTTTGCTTCTGTAAGCTTTCTTTAGAGGTAAATTATCTTTACCCTCTATTAGCTCTTTTTTCTTAGTCTGAAAAGCTCGGCTTCCCAAACGTTCATTTCTTGCATGAACTTTTCGATAGTTTACAGGGCTTGGTTTGAAGAATCTTTATCTTTCATATGTATTCTCAAGTATACTTTCTAGTATTTTCTTGTCTTGACGATAGGCATTATTGGTATATATAGTTTGTGCGCCGCCGCTGTCATATATTAAGTCAAGCTCAATGTCTACTGCCCTCTATTATTTACAGCGCTGGCAATAACCGCTTCAAAAGCTCTAAATTGACAACGATTTACATCTTTTAATTATGGGAGCAACCCGTCTTTGTTACCCAATGCTGCCCCAAGAAGCGTAGAGGGAAGCTTCTATAATGGGGGCTTGATTGATCATCTTAATAATGAAGTAAATTGAAAGGCATATGGAATTCTAAGGTGCTCATGCGTTCCGTAATGTCCACCAACGACAGCTCAGTTCAGGTTCAATTAAAATCTGAGCTTCTGAAATGGTTTCGCATATATCAAATATTACGCGAATTCCTGCCCCGGAACTAGTGCGCATAAATTCAATGGATTCTACATTTTCTGATGATACTATGGCAGTTTCCTTCGCTGAAACATAAAGTGCTATTTGAAAAGATCGCATTACGGCACTGAAGGATATATCAGCTTCAATCTCACTGTTTTTCGATTTTATATTATAACGAAATAGAGCTGAGCTGGTATCCATCTCGACAGGCTCAATGCCAAATTCTTCTAAGAAATCATCGGGGCTCGGAAATTTCATAGTCACTCCTTAGTGAACGGGTAATAAGGTTATAAGTTTCCGAGTTTCATTATCAAGTATTTGGAAAGTACTTTTGAAGTTGGCTGCTCGACCCGATGGGCCTATGAATAGGGGTTCTCTGACCTCAAACATCCCATACTGGTTGGAAAAAGTACTCATAACGTTGCCTTGGGTTTTTGTGGATGACGCCAAATGCTCAGTTAGCATCTGACGGCCAGAAGTAGTATCAGGAACACCAAGCCTCTTCATTTCGAGAGCAAGCTGGTTCGATCTGGCTGCATTATGAGCGTTACTAGCTGCGCGGCCAAATAGGTAGTCAAATTTGCCCGGTGCAATTTCTAGTGAGCCATTTCCGGAACCGTTACAAAGACCTAAAGGATCAACCCACCCAGTAGGATTAGGCGCATATTGATAGAGATTATCCCCACCACTCAACCCAATCGGATCCTGCGTAATAAACCGCCCAATCTCCGGATCGTAATACCGAAACGTGTTGTAGTGAAGCCCCGTCTCGACATCGAAGTACTGCCCCTGAAACCTGAGGTTCTGTTCGACCTCGTTCACCACCAGCTTTTCAATCGCCCCCCACGGCCGATATTTGGCCTGCCAGACGATCTGCCCTTCGGCGTCGGTCATCTCCAGCGGCGTACCGATCTGGTCGGTGTGGAAGTAGTAGACCTTGTTCTCTACCTCGCCCTCTTTCTCATCAACACGGGCCAGCGGCGCATAACTGCCGGGTTCGTAGAGGTACAGGCTGCTCTTCTTCACGCAACATCCGCAATCCCTGCCAGAGAAAGCGTTTCTGGCCGGTCTGCCCCTTGATCTCCCACTGTTTGGCAACGCATCTCCCCAGGCTGTCGTACTGGTAGCTGCTGGTGCTTTCCACCTGACTGTTGGCCATGGTCTCGGTTTTGACCAGGCGGTTTTCGCTGTCGTAGGTGAAGGTTTGCCAGCGGACGATGCCGACGATTTTCTCGACCAGATTGCCCCACCCGTCGTACTTGTATTCGTGGTTGCTCCATTGTTTGAGGCGGTTTTCTTTAAGGCAGTTGCCTCTCGCATTTCAGTTAAGATCTACTTTATCTATAGTTTTTATAGAGATGCAAAAATCTTAGATTATAAAGTCATTGATTTTCATTATAAATGAAAATCTTGCTGCCCTTGTGATCAAAAAAAATACTGTTGACCTCCTCGCCAGAGTAGCTGATAGACAGCTTAATGCCAGGTGTGCTATTGCTTGAGAAGGTTGTGATTTCCACAATTTTCATGTTTTCCCATTTGTAACGGTAACTCCAAAATTCTGAATCGGAATCTATTCTGCACGCCCTAATAGGAAGTCCTTCTTCAAACTCGACAGCTTTCAGCCAATTAACTTCTCCGAAATTATCCTTTCGAAGAGAGTATTTTATCCCGCCGTCTGTCGATTCTGTCTCAATTTCACTGAGTAGCCCAGCCCTATCGAATGATTCGATTCTAATTAAGGTGGTGTCTAAAAAGTAATGTTTATAAACATTCTTTTTGTTTTTTGGTTCTTGAGCTAAAAATTCGACAGGCTTTACGCCTGACATTTCTAAGTCTAAAGGTATAATAGAACATGCAGGCCCCTTAGACCAGGAAACCTTATAGTCTAGGTTAGTATTAAATAAAAAAGCTTTTCGAAAATCATCATTTTCCAATTTCTCCAAGGTCAAATTTTTAAATGCTATTAAGTCTTCATGGCTCATTGGGGCTACCTCGCTTTTGGAAACTCTATTCCATCAGTTAACGATTTTTTAATCATGCTTAGAGAGTTTAGAAATTCTTCTCTTGTCTGTGCGCCAGACAAGGTTTCAAATATATGTTGCCTGTAAGCTTTCCCATGGACTCCGGCGCCTTTGTGTGGAGTTGTATTTGTGCCGGGAATTCTGTCTGACTCATTGTTAGGAAGCCAGATTCCATTACGTTTGTCATTGATTTTTATTTTAAAGCCTTCCATCTGTTCACGTAATGCTTTCATCATTGGGTCTTTTGAGTTGGATAGCACAATATGATGAGCATCAAACTTTCCACCACCCAACGGGCTGCTACCGAGATTTGCTCTTAATAGTCTCGCATCAGAAGTACATGAAAGACCGAATGGATCAACCCACCCATAAGGATTAGGCGCATACAGATAGAGATTATCCCCACCACTCAACCCAATCGGATCCTGCGTAATAAACCGTCCAATCTCCGGATCGTAATACCGAAACGTGTTGTAGTGAAGCCCCGTCTCCACATCGAAATACTGACCCTGAAACCTCAGGTTCTGCTCGACCTCGTTCACCACCAGCTTCTCAATCGCCCCCCACGGCCGATATTTGGCCTGCCAGACGATCTGCCCTTCGGCGTCGGTCATCTCCAGCGGCGTACCGATCTGGTCGGTGTGGAAGTAGTAGACCTTGTTCTCTACCTCGCCCTCTTTCTCATCAATACGGGCCAAAGGCGCATAGCTGCCTGGCTCGTACAGATACAGGCTGCTCTGTCCCGGGCTTTCCTCACGCAGCAAGCGCAGGCCTTGCCAGAGAAAGCGTTTCCGGTCGGTCTGCCCCTTGATCTCCCACTGTTTGGCAACGCGCCTGCCCAGGCTGTCGTACTTATAGCTGCTGGTGCTTTCCACCTGACTGTTGGCCATGGTCTCGGTTTTGACCAGGCGGTTTTCGCTGTCGTAGGTGAAGGTCTGCCAACGCACGATGCCGACGATTTTCTCGACCAGGTTGCCCCACGCGTCGTATTTGTATTCGTGGTTGCTCCACTTTTTGAGTCGGTTGTCTTTGACACGGTCAAAGCGGCTGGTGTTGAAGTTCAGGCGGTTGCCGGCTGCGTCGTAGCGGAATTCTTCGCCGTCGAAGCGTTTTTCTGGGTTGTGTTCAAGCAGGCGGCCGTTGGCTTCGTATTCGTAGGTGACTTCGCCACGCAGTTTGTCGAGGGTGCGGCTCAGTTCGCCGGCCGGGTCATATTCGTAGCGGCGGTGGAGCGGGTTGTAGGCGTGCTCGACGTAGCGCTCTGGCTTTATGAGCGGGTTCTGGATCTGTGACAGTTTTTCAGCGGGCAGGGTGGTTGCGTACTGCCAGGTCTTGCGCCCCAGTGCGTCATAGCCGAAGCAACTGGTGAGTTTGCCCTGCGTGCGGTAGATCTCGCGGTGCAGGTCGTCGCGCTCCATGTCGCTGATCAGTTGGCCATCGAGGTTCAGTTGATGCAGGTGACCGCTGCCGTAGTACAGGTGATTCAGGTGCTGGCCGGTGGGAAGGGTCAGTGTGGTCAGGTTGCTGAGCGGATCGTAGTCGTAGGCCAGCGCGCCCTAGGGCGACGATTCCTGTGTCAGGCGGCCCAGAATGTCGTAAGCGAATTCCAGTTTTTCAGCCGTGACATCGATCTTTCTGCCGCCGTCAGTGGGTGTGCGCTGAATGGACAGCAGGCGGTCGCTGTCGTCGTAGGTGAAATCCTGACGGGCGTCGTCGTTGAGTCTGGCCAGCAAGCGGCCGATCGGGTCGCGCTCGAAATGCGTGCAGCGCTGTGGTCGTTCACCTTTCTCGCTGTAGCCGATTTCCTCGACCTGAGTCAGGTTTCCGCCGAGGTTGTAGCTGAAACGGCGGGTCAGTTGGTCGATGCGCTTTTCTTCGATCAGCCGGTCGGAGTCGTCGTAGGCGAACGTGTAGGTGGCGTCGTTTTCATTGATTAGCGCGGCAAGGCGCAGGGCCTTGTCGTACTGGTAGCCTACGATAAAACCCTTGGGGTCCTGGCGTCTGATCGGCAGGCCACGGGCGTTGCGGGCCAGATGGGTGGTCTGGTCCTTGCCGTCAGTTTTGTTTTTAAAGAACTGGTTGTTAATAGCCCGGATCAATATCCACACTTTCAATATCTACAACAAGCAGAGGGTTAATCAATGGTATCTCATCGACTGGGTGGACTGTAACTACAGCTAGCGCTATTCCGGACTCATCATGTGTTCTGTGAGTTTATTTATTCGGTGCAGGGTATTTCGACAAAGGTAAATCCCTTGAGTTTGCGTTTCAAGATGCGCTCTTTTACTTGCTCGCTGATAATTATGGTTTGCGGGCTTTCCAAGATTCTAAACATATCATACTTAATAGTTGACACGTTCTTAAGTACCATTTTATAAACTACGTATCCATTAGGTCCTTGGTCATATTTTGATTTTTCTTTGTCCAAATAATTTTCTAATAATGGAGTTACAAAAAAACCTAGAAAACCTTCTTGAGGTAATTCCAGTTTCAGTGGTTGTTGTTCTCCTGTGCATTGAAGTGCTTCTATCGCTTTTTCGGAAGCTATAACGATGGGCCTAAAAAAAGTATATATGTCCGATAAAGGCTTTTTCTTGCTGTCATCTTCATTGTACTTGACTTTGAAGACTTCATCACCTTTCAGTTCTACCTTGCCATATGCCAGCTCGATTGCAAATTGTTGAAGACTTTTTGCGCTATCTCCATCAATCAATGTTTTGTATCTATCGTCCTGAGTGATTTTATAATATTTCACAATGTCACCTAAATAGATTGGCCCACTTACTGTCGCGAGAGGCTGCGAGAAGCTCGCTACGTATATTGTCTAAAGTTTTTAATACCATTGGTTTGCCTCCTGCTTGATCGGCGGCAATTATCATTTCGTTCACATTCTCAAAGTAGATATTGGGATGCTTTCCATTATGTGCTATTCCGGGCAAGTTAAAGTCTGTGTTGTTTCTGTTTGGTAAAAAAACACCATTAGTTGGGTCGTCAATATCGATTTTATGTTTAGCCATGATTCTTCTTGCTGGCTCCGCTAACTTCGATGTATCTCCGACGATATGGTGTGCTGCTGAGTTGGCTGGTCGTGCGATGCCGCTATTTACCATTCTGGAACTTAAGATCTTAGAGCATAGCCCGAGAGGGTCGATTCTGGATGTTGAATTAACAGCATATTGATAGAGATTATCCCCACCACTCAACCCAATCGGATCCTGCGTAATAAACCGCCCAATCTCCGGATCGTAATACCGAAACGTGTTGTAGTGAAGCCCCGTCTCGACATCGAAGTACTGCCCCTGAAACCTGAGGTTCTGTTCGACCTCGTTCACCACCAGCTTTTCAATCGCCCCCCACGGCCGATATTTGGCCTGCCAGACGATCTGCCCTTCGGCGTCGGTCATCTCCAGCGGCGTACCGATCTGGTCGGTGTGGAAGTAGTAGACCTTGTTCTCTACCTCGCCCTCTTTCTCATCAACACGGGCCAGCGGCGCATAACTGCCGGGTTCGTAGAGGTACAAGCTGCTCTGCCCAAGACTTTCTTCACGCAACATCCGCAATCCCTGCCAGAGAAAGCGTTTCTGGCCGGTCTGCCCCTTGATCTCCCACTGTTTGCCAACGCGCCTGCCCAGGCTGTCGTACTGGTAGCTGCTGGTGCTTTCCACCTGACTGTTGGCCATGGTCTCGGTTTTGACCAAGCGGTTTTCGCAGTCGTAGGTGAAGGTCTGCCAACGCACGATGCCGACGATTTTCTCGACCAGGTTGCCCCACGCGTCGTATTTGTATTCGTGGTTGCTCCACTTTTTGAGTCGGTTGTCTTTGACACGGTCAAAGCGGCTGGTGTTGAAGTTCAGGCGGTTGCCGGCTGCGTCGTAGCGGAATTCTTCGCCGTCGAAGCGTTTTTCTGGGTTGTGTTCAAGCAGGCGGCCGTTGGCTTCGTATTCGTAGGTGACTTCGCCACGCAGTTTGTCGAGGGTGCGGCTCAGTTCGCCGGCCGGGTCATATTCGTAGCGGCGGTGGAGCGGGTTGTAGGCGTGCTCGACGTAGCGCTCTGGCTTTATGAGCGGGTTCTGGATCTGTGACAGTTTTTCAGCGGGCAGGGTGGTTGCGTACTGCCAGGTCTTGCGCCCCAGTGCGTCATAGCCGAAGCAACTGGTGAGTTTGCCCTGCGTGCGGTAGATCTCGCGGTGCAGGTCGTCGCGCTCCATGTCGCTGATCAGTTGGCCATCGAGGTTCAGTTGATGCAGGTGACCGCTGCCGTAGTACAGGTGATTCAGGTGCTGGCCGGTGGGAAGGGTCAGTGTGGTCAGGTTGCTGAGCGGATCGTAGTCGTAGGCCAGCGCGCCCTGGGGCGACGATTCCTGTGTCAGGCGGCCCAGAATGTCGTAAGCGAATTCCAGTTTTTCAGCCGTGACATCGATCTTTCTGCCGCCGTCAGTGGGTGTGCGCTGAATGGACAGCAGGCGGTCGCTGTCGTCGTAGGTGAAATCCTGACGGGCGTCGTCGTTGAGTCTGGCCAGCAAGCGGCCGATCGGGTCGCGCTCGAAATGCGTGCAGCGCTGTGGTCGTTCACCTTTCTCGCTGTAGCCGATTTCCTCGACCTGAGTCAGGTTTCCGCCGAGGTTGTAGCTGAAACGGCGGGTCAGTTGGTCGATGCGCTTTTCTTCGATCAGCCGGTCGGAGTCGTCGTAGGCGAACGTGTAGGTGGCGTCGTTTTCATTGATTAGCGCGGCAAGGCGCAGGGCCTTGTCGTACTGGTAGCCTACGATAAAACCCTTGGGGTCCTGGCGTCTGATCGGCAGGCCACGGGCGTTGCGTGCCAGATGCGTGGTCTGGTCCTTGCCGTTGGTGTGCGTCAGGACCTGGCCGTGGGCGTTGTAGGTGAAGCTCTCGCGGGTGCCGTCCGGATGGTTGATGCTCAGCACTTCGCCGCCAGGTTTGCGTTCCAGTGTGGTGGTGTTGTTCAGGGCATCAGTGACGGCCACCAGTTGATCGCGCTCGTCGTAACGGTACCAGGTGCTCTTGCCCGAGCAGTCCTGGAAGCGCTCGACCTGCGCCAGGTTGTTCCACCACAGGTATTTGGATTTATAGGTCGCATCGATGATGGTGTGCGGCAGGCCATCTTCGCTGTTGAGGTATTCGGTCTTTTGACCCAGCGCATCAATCTCGGCAACCAGATTGCCTTTCGAATCGTAGCGGGCCGTCCAGATGGCGCCGTCAGGGTAAGTGATCTGTTTGACCAGTGTGGTCTTGTAGTGATGCTGATAACGCGTGGTTCGGCCCAGCGGGTCGGTTTCTGCGGTCAGGCGTGACAGATCGTCGTACTCGAAGCCCAGCTGGTTGCCATCGGGCAGCGTCAGGCCGGTGATATTGCCAGTGTTGTCCAGCGCGATACGGTACTGCTCACCGCCGAAATCAGTGCTGGCGATGACGCGACGGTCCTTGTTGTAGGTCACCTCGGCGCGACGCCCCAGCACATCGGTTACGCGCGTCTGGCGCGCCTCGAAATCATAATCGAAATGAAAGTGCTCGCCGTCGCTGGTCCAGTGCTCGACCACGCGCGGCTTGCCGTCGAGAACTTCCCAGCGGTATTCGCAACTGAGCCCCAGCGCATTGGCGTGGCGGGTCATCAGGCCGTCGGTGTAGCTGAAGTTGCGCACCGAGTCGCCATTGCGGTTGTACACACTGTTCAACTGGCCATTGTTGTCGTAGCCATAGCGCACCAGTGTCTCGACGGCCTGGTCGCCGACGATTCGCTTGACGGTGCTCAGACGGTTGGTCACCTCGTCGTAGTGCAGGTGCACGCGATGCCCGCCGGTGGAGCAAATGTCGGTCAGAACGCCGTCTTCGCTGCGTACGAAATGCAGAAAATGACCGAGGGCGTTTTCGACGCGTTGCAGGGGAACTGGCTGGTTGTCGTCGGGTACTTCACCGAAGTAGTAAAAGACGTTATCCAGTGTTTGCAGCAGGTAATGACCACCCTCGGTACGCACCAGGTACAGCTGTTCCTGTGCGTTGTAGATGCGCTGGTTGTAGTCCAGTGTCACGAAGGGCACGCTGCGGCCCTGATTGTCGCTGAGGTACAGAAAGCTGCCCTTGCGCCGCAGGCTTTGTTCCCAGGGCAGCACCCAGCCCTTGCCCAGCGCGCTGTCGACATCAAGGTCGCTGGCGTAGAAGCGTGTCCACTCGATCGGCATCAGGCCGGGCAGGCTGAAATCGGACTCGTCGATCAGCAGTTTGCGTCCGGTGGTGGTGTCGACCGGGTTGCCGTGCAGGCCGCCCAGCACTTTTTCGGCCACGGGGGCGACGCCGAAGCGAAAAATGGCGTCCCCGAGAAAGACACCGCCCATAAACTGCAGCGCGCAAGGGCCTGCCGCTTTCAGACCGGCCTGCATGCCCAGCTTGGCAATGCTGAGCACGGCCTTGGCGCCGCCGGCCACGACCAACAGAATATCCACGGTGTAACGGGCCATCGCCGAGACTTCGTCGTCCACCGGCAGGTAGCGTTGGGTACCGCCGCCGATGAAGACGTTGGGCGAGCCGGTGCCTATCTTCGCGCCGCAGGTCAGCTTGTCGCCCTTGCGCGCAGCGGGCTGGCCGTTGATGAAGACGTTGCTGGAGCCTTCGGCCACCTTGACGATCGGCGAGTGCTTGTCACACACGGCGGTGCTTTCGATGGCAAAGGCAGCAGGGCGGCCATTGATGAACACGTTGGGCGAGGCAGATTCGATCTGCCCCGCGGGAGAGCTGAAGGCGCTGCCGATACTCTCCCCGATACTGGCGATGGCATTACCGGCCAGGCCGACTGCCATGGCCAGTAAAAAACCGCCGAACCCGCACGTGGCGACGGTGAGCGAGACATACGCCACTGCCGCGATGCCCACGATCGCTCCGAGCACAAAGCCCGCCATTGCACCGGTGTGTTCGATCTCATCCATTAACCGCGCGGCCTCGAACATCGCCGTTACTCCTGCGGGCTGCGAGTAGTTGAGGTGCGATCACCTAGCGTGACGCTGATATTCTGCAACGGATAGTCCATTAAAGCGTGTCCTGTCAGCGATGAAATAGAGTTCAGGGGGCGGTCAGGCCTTCAAGCATGCTGTCAAAATCCAGCAACCAGGTTTTCAGCGCGGGCTTTTCGGAGTCAATCACGCAGCCCACGCTCAGCCATTGGCGTTCGTTGTGATCGGCACACGGCACGATGGAACCGATCAGGCGTCCATGCCGCTCTTCAAGGCCTGCGCGAAAATGAAAATCCAGCGCCAGCGCGGCATTACCCGCCAACAGCGTTTCATAGTGGCGAATGACCTGGACTTCGCCATGCAGTGGCTGCAGCGCCTTGAAGGCTTCGGCGAACGCTTCGGCAAGCGTTGCCTCTTCAGGTACATCGCGACGCTGAATGGAGACGACGACAGGCTCTCCGCCCACTTGAACGGTGGCTTCAATCGCGTTGCACTGGAAATCTTCCGGGAAGCCGAAGTGGAACCCGCCGAAATTGAAACTGCAGGGCGCGTCGAGCAACGGCTTTGGAACCGGGGTGAGCGCTTCGACACGTTCAAGTGCCTGCTGCGCGGCGGCATGTTCGGCTGCCTCACGCGCCAGGGCTTCGTCAGCCAGTCGGCGTTCGGAGATGCGGTCGTAAATACTGGTGCGCGTCATATGGCCGGAACCTTGTTCGTCAACATCTACATGTCCTTATGCACGGCGGCCCCAATGACTGCCATTTGCAGGTTGACGATAAGCACTTGCGCGGGTGGTTTGTATGCCCTGCGGCTACCTGCTTGCCTGGAAATGTCTGAAAACACCGCGGGAAGTAGGCTACAGACACAGTCTACTGTCGAAGGCTGAATCGTTTGACCTTTTCCCAAATGAAAGTTCAGTGAGGGCAGGGCAAAGCTCCAGAAGGCTATTTGTCGAGCGTTCTGGAGCTTGAACGGTTGCTTTGAACCCTATTTCAACGCCTCAACCGCCTCCTCATCCTCCCGCCGATGCGCCCACTGATACAACGCCGGCAATACCAACAACGTCAGCGCTGTCGACGACAGAATCCCGCCAATCACCACCGTCGCCAGCGGTCGCTGCACTTCGGCACCAGTCCCGGTAGCGAGGGCCATGGGGATGAAGCCAAGGGAGGCGACCAGTGCGGTCATCAACACCGGGCGCAGGCGGGTGAGGGCGCCTTCGTTGATGGCGTTGTGCAGCGAGTGGCCTTGTTCGCGCAGGCTGCGGATGAAGGCGATCATCACCAGGCCGTTCAGCACCGCCACACCCGACAGGGCGATGAAGCCCACGCCTGCGGAGATCGACAGCGGAATGTCGCGCAGCCACAGGGCCATGACGCCGCCGGTCAGGGCGAACGGGATGCCGGTGAACACCAGAAGGCCGTCCTTGAGGTTGTTGAACATCATGAACAGCAGCGCCAGTACCAGCAGCAGCGCCACCGGCACGACGATCTGCAGGCGTTTGGCGGCCGATTGCAGTTGTTCGAACTGGCCGCCCCAATTGGTCCAGTAGCCCGCTGGAATCTGCACGCCGTTATCGATAGTGGTGGCTGCTTCTTCGACAAACGAGCCAAGGTCCCGGCCGCGCACGTTGGCGCTGACGATGACCACACGTTTGCCGTTCTCGCGGCTGATCTGGTTCGGCCCGAGCACCAGGTCGAGGCTGGCGACCTGAGACAGGGAGATAAAGCTGATCTGCTGGTTGCCAGCACTGCTGCCAGTAACTGCAGGCACCGGAATGAGCAGGCTGGAGAGCCCGTCCACATCGGTTCGCAGTTGCTCGGACAGGCGCACCACCATGTCGAAACGGCGGTCGCCCTCATACAAGGTTCCCGCCTGACGACCGCCCAGCGCAATGGCGATGGCGTCCTGCACATCGGCCACGTTGAGGCCGTAACGCGCGGCCTTGTCGCGATCGATATTGATGGTCAGTACCGGCAGGCCGGTGGTCTGTTCCACTTTCACTTCTGAAGCGCCTGGCACTTTTTGCAGGGTGGCGGCAATTTTTGCGGCGGTCTGGTTGAGCACGTTCATGTCGTCGCCGAACACTTTCACCGCGACGTCACTGCGTACACCGGAAACCAGCTCGTTGAAGCGCAACTGGATCGGCTGGGACATTTCGTAGTTGCTGCCCGGCACACTGGCGGCGGCCTTTTGCAGGTCGGCGATCAGTGTTTCGCGAGACTTGTCCGGGTCCGGCCATTCGCTTTGTGGTTTGAGCATCACGTAGCTGTCAGAGATGTTGGGCGGCATCGGGTCGGCGGCGATTTCGGCGGTGCCGGTGCGGGCGAACACGCGCTGCACTTCCGGCACTTTTTCGATGATGGCTTTTTCCAGACGCTGCTGCATGTCCACCGACTGGGTCAGGCTGGTGCCGGGAACCCGTAGCGCCTGCAAGGCGAAGTCGCCTTCGCTCAGGCTCGGGATGAACTCGCTGCCCATGCGGCTGGCGGTGAACCCCGACAAGACAATCAGCACCAAGGCCATTCCGAATGCGATGGCGCGATGCCCCAGCACCCAGCTCAGTATCGGCGCGTAACGGTGGCGAGCGCTGCGCATCACCAGGCCTTCTTCTTCCTTGACCTTGCCGGTGACGAACATGGCGATGGCGGCAGGCACGAAGGTCACCGAGAGGATCATGGCACCGAGCAGGGCAATGACCACAGTGAACGCCATAGGGTGGAACATTTTGCCTTCCACGCCGATGAGGGCGAAGATCGGCAAGTACACGACCATGATGATCAACTGACCGAAAATCAGCGGCCGACGGGCTTCTCTGGCGGCGGCGAAGACCTCGTGGAAACGCTCGGAGCGGGTCAGCATGCGGCCGTATTTCTTCTGGGCATGCGCCAGCCTGCGAATGGCGTTTTCGACGATCACCACCGCGCCGTCGACGATAATGCCGAAGTCCAGCGCGCCCAGGCTCATCAGGTTGGCGCTGACCTTGTTGGTGAACATGCCGGTGAAGGTAAACAGCATGGCCAGCGGAATCACCATGGCGGTGATCAGCGCAGCACGGATGTTGCCCAGAAACAGGAACAGAATCATGATGACCAGAATCGCGCCTTCGATCAGGTTCTTTTTCACTGTTGCGATGGCTTTTTCGACCAGGTTGGTGCGGTCGTAAACCGTTACCGCCTCGACGCCTTCGGGCAGTGTGCGATTGATGTCGGCGAGTTTGGCGGCTACGGCCTGTGACACCGTCCGGCTGTTTTCACCGATCAGCATGAACACTGTGCCAAGCACGACTTCACGGCCGTTTTCGGTGGCTGCGCCGGAGCGCATTTCCTTGCCGATACCGACCTCGGCCACGCTGCTGATTCTGATAGGCGTGCCCTGCACATTGGCGATGACGATGTTGGCGATATCGTCCACCGTGCCGAGCTGGCCCGGTGCGCGTATCAGTAGTTGCTCACCGCCGCGTTCGATGTAGCCTGCGCCGACGTTGGCGTTGTTGCGCTCAAGCGCAGCCACCAGATCGTTCAGCGTCAGCTTGTAGGCCGCCAGCTTCTTCGGATCGGGCGCAATCTGATACTGCCTGGCGAAACCGCCGATGGTGTTGATCTCGGCCACGCCCGGTACGTTGCGTAATTGCGGCTTGATGATCCAGTCCTGAATCACCCGCAGGTCGGTCGGCGTGTACGGCGTGCCGTCTTCTTTCAGTGCGCCCTCACGGGCCTCGACCGTCCACAGAAAGATCTCGCCGAGGCCGGTGGAAATCGGCCCCATCATCGTGTCGACACCTTCAGGCAACTGGTCCTTGGCAATCTGCAGGCGCTCGCCCACCAACTGCCTGGCAAAGAACAGGTCAGTGCCGTCCTCGAAAATCACTGTGACCTGAGACAGGCCCGAGCGCGACAGCGAGCGCGTCTGTTGCAGACCGGGCAGGCCTGCCATGTTGGTCTCGATGGCGAACGTGATGCGCTGTTCGGTTTCCAGCGGCGAGAAGCCTGGTGCCGACGTGTTGATCTGCACCTGTACGTTGGTGATGTCGGGGACGGCATCGATAGGCAGTTTCTGGTAACTGGCAATGCCCAGCCCAGCCATGAGCAGCACAGCAAGCATCACAACGATGCGCTGTTCAATCGCGAATTGAATCAACCGTTCAAACATGGAGGTGTACTCGTGTGACGCAGATCAATGGGCGTGCTCGGCGGAGCCTTTGCCCAGCTCCGACTTGAGGATGAAACTGCCCGCGGCAGCCACTTGTGTGCCGCCAGCCAGGCCTTTGACGATTTCCACGTAGCCGCCATCGCGGCGACCGAGCGTTACCGGTGTCAGTTGAAAACCTTCAGCGTTGCGTACGAAGACCGAGGGTTTGTCCTCAATCGACTGAATCGCAGACTCGGGAATGCTGACCGCCACGCTGGTCTGCTCGGCGGCGACTTCCACCGACACGAACAAACCGGGACGCCACGCGCCCTTCGGGTTGGCAAGGGTCACGCGCACGGCGGCAGCGCGAGTCTGCTCGCCCAGCAGGCTGCCGACGTAACCAATCTTGCCTTCGACCCGCGCATTCAGATCGGGCGCGCTGACGATGACCGGACGACCGACCACCACCTTGTCCAGGTCCTTGGGCGCTACGCCGAAGGTGGCCCAGACACGCGACAGGTCGGACAGCGTGAAGGCATTGCTCGCTTCGCTGACCATCTCGCCGATGCCGAGGTGTTTCTCCACGACCATGGCGTCAAATGGCGCGATCAATTCGTAGCGATTGCCTGCAGATGGGCTCAGGCTGGCACCGATGGCGCTGATCTTCTGCCGGGCGTTGGCCAGGTTGATGTCGGCCTCCTGAAACTCCTGGCGCGCTTGCAAGTAGTCCTGCTCGGCGGAGATCTTGTCTTCCCAGAGTTTCTTCTCGCGCTGTAACGTCAGGCGGGCCAGTTCCTGGCGGCGTTGTGCGGCGTTCAGTTCGCTGCGTTGATCGGAGATCTGCTGGCTGGCAATCACCGCCAGCACCTGACCCTTTTTCACGGCTTGACCCAGATCGACCTTCACTGATTCGACCACACCGCTGACCCGAGGCACGACATGCGCGGTGCGGTCCTCATCAAAGCGGATTTCGCCGGGGAAGGTCACAGTGGTGCTCATCTGTCGAGGTTCTGCGCTTGCCAGCTCGATGCCCGCAGTCTTGATCTGCTCGGCGCTCAGTTCGATGTGTCCCTCTTCCTCTTCATGGGAAGATTCTGACGCTGCGGTGCCTGGTGTTTTCTTCTCGTTGCTTTGGCTCTTCTTGTCGACATGACCTGGCTCGGCGTCATGGTCGTGTTCCTCGCCTGATGGCTCTGTTCCAGTTGCGAATGGCAGCATCTGCGGGTTCAGCGTCAGACTGCCCAGACCAATGATGGCCACCACCGCCAGCGTGATGGCAATGCTTCGTTTGTTGTTCATAAAGGCTCCCGGCGATCAGGTGCTTGCGGCACCTTGCGATACGCTCGATACAGGCGGAAAAGGAAAGTCAGGGGTTGAAGCTGAACCGGTTGAGATCACCGTGAATTCGCTCGACAGCCACTCGAGCTTCGGTGGCGGTTGCCAGCGATTCCAGGTACTGGCTGCGCGCTGAAATCAGCGTTCGTTGCGCATCCAGCACTTCCAGAAAACCGAACTTGCCCATTTCGAAACCGCGCGTTGCGGTGTCGACGGCGCGCTGCGCGGCGGGCAGGATGACCTGATTGAAGGACTCGACTTCCTGCGCGGCAGTACTCCACTGATCGAGGGCTGACTGGGTCTGGGTGCGCAGCTTGAGTTCAACGGCATTGCGCAGATCGCGTGACTGGTCGGCCCGGCGTGATGCTGCAAGTACGTTGCCCTGATTCCGGTCGAATAACGGCAGCGGCATCGACAGGCCCACGACGTTGACCCGTTCGCGCTCTTCGCGGCTGTACTGGCTGCCGACGCTGACGGTCAGGTCAGGGATGCGCTTGGCGCGTTCTGAACCCAGCGTGGCTTCGCGCTGTTCTATCTGCGCCTGAGCGAGGCGCAGCTCGGCGGACTGATTGATGGCGGTCAGTAGCTTTGCGCTCGGTGGCAGCTTGCCCGGCGACAGATCGGTGTACTCCAGACGCTCGAAAGAGGCGACCGGCGAACCTGTGGTACGCGCCAGTTCACGGTTGCTATTGATCTTCAGGGTCTCGGCGCGCCTTACCAGCAGGTCGGTTTCAGCCAGTTGCACCTGAGCGCGCGTGGCCTCCACCGGTGACACCTTGCCCGCCCGAACACGCCCTTCGGCAACCTGCAGACCGCGTTCTGCCAGTGTTCTGGACTGGCGCGCCAGGTCCAGACCTGCCTGCGCCCGCGCCGCTGCGTAGTACGCCTGAACCACTTCGGCCCGCAGTTCGTTGCCGCGTCGCTCCAGCTCCAGCCGGGCGGCGTCCTGGCCCTTGCTGGCGGCTTCGATGCGTGCTCCGCGCTTGCCGCCCAGTTCCAGTGCCTGGCTGAGCATCACGGTGGTGGTGCTGGTCTCGCGGCGTGTGTCTTCAACCTCCCACGACACCACCGGGTTGGGGATCAGCCCGGCCTGCTGGCGATCACCTTCGGCAACGCCGATCTCCCATTGCGCGGCGGCGAGTTCCGGGTTGCGGGCGAAGGCTGCGTCCAGCGCCTGAGCCAGGCTGATGCCCTGGGCTGCTGCGATGCCGGGAGCAGCAAATGGCAACAGCAGCAGGCAAAGTGCGGCGACTTTCATGCCGGGCACCCTGTTACCAGACCGGTACGCGGAGTGCGTACGTTGTTCTTCAGTCGCATGAATTACCCTGTCCATGAAGCACCCCATCAAAACAAAAAACAAACAGGCACCTTGGCGCTGAAGTTGGCTGTGGGGACTTTATGTAACCGGAGCTATCACAGGGATTGCTGGAAAATTACGATTTTGTTATCCAGCAAGATAAGCGTTTCTTTTCAGTACACTGCACGGCATCGTCATCATCCGTTCATCAAACAGGAAGCCTGGTTATGCGAATCCTTGTCGTAGAGGACGAGCCGAAAACTGCCGAGTACATGCATCAGGGTCTGACCGAAAGTGGCTATATCGTCGATATCGCTGCAACCGGGCTCGATGGCCTCTATCTCGCGCAGCATCAGGCTTACGATGTGGTGATACTGGATGTGAACCTGCCGGAAATGGACGGCTGGGAGGTATTGAGTCGCCTGAGGAAGACGGTCAGTACGCGCGTCATGATGGTCACTGCACGAGGGCGCCTGGAAGAGAAGGTCAAGGGTCTGGAATTGGGCGCGGATGACTATCTGGTCAAGCCGTTCGAGTTTCCCGAGCTATTGGCAAGGGTCCGCACGTTGATGCGGCGCAGCGAGCAGACCACCACCTCCAAGGTGTTGCAGGTTGGCGATCTGGAGCTTGATCAAGGGCGGCACCGGGCGTTTCGCGGCAGCCAGCGCATCGACCTGACCACCAAGGAGTTCGCGCTCCTGCACCTGCTGATGCGTCACAGCGGGGAAGTCATGTCGCGTACCCAGATCATTTCTCTGGTCTGGGACATGAACTTCGATTGCGACACCAATGTGGTGGAAGTGTCGATCCGTCGCCTGCGCGCGAAGATCGACGATCCTTTCGAGACCAAGCTGATCCACACGTTGCGCGGCGTGGGCTATGTGCTGGAAGTGCGTGAATGAAACCGACGCGTCTGTCGACGCGCCTGGGGCTGACCGTTACTGCGCTGATTGCGTGTCTGGTACTGGTAATGGAAATGCTCGCTTATGCGGCTATTTCCCGTCAGCTCGATCTGCGCGCCGAAGACAGCCTGAACGAGAAGTTCGCGCAGATCGAACACAGCATGAGCGAGGGCTTTCTCGGCATCGAAGATATTGTTCAATACCCTCATACCCTGCGTGACCAGATCATCGGACACGACAGCTACTCGTTGATGGTGCTCGACGCGGGCAACCCTCGGCAGCAATTGATGATGGTCGGTAATGAGGAAGGCCGGAACCTGCCTGTCCCCGAGGCTGATCACATACCTCAAGGCTTTCAGGAGTTGCAGTCGGTACACGGCCACAAGATTCTGATGGGTTACAGGGAAATACACCTCAAGACAGGGCAGGACATTCTCGTCAGGCTGTCGATGGATCGGGAAAGCGACAGCACGCTGCTGCATGCTTATTTGAAATCGACTTTCCTGATACTGCCGCTGATCTTGCTGCTGGTCGGCTTCGTTGCCTGGTGGGTGGTGCGTCGTGGTCTCAGGCCGTTGGGTGCTTTCAGAAAAGTAACGGCACTGATCTCGGCTCGCGATCTGTCTCATCGCATGAAAGTGAAGGGCCTGCCTGATGAATTGCGCGACCTGGCGCATGCTGTCAATTTCATGCTGCACCGGCTGGACGGCGATGTGCAGCAGCTGGCGCAGTTCTCGGACGACCTCGCACATGAGCTGCGCTCGCCCATGAACAACCTGATGGGCAAGGCGCAGGTCACGCTGTCCAGGCCGCGCCCTTCGGAAGAGTACAAGCAGGCGCTGGAATCGTGCACCGAGGAACTGGAGCGCATGTCGCGCATGATCAGCCAGATGCTGTTTCTGGCCAGTGTCAGCCAGCCTGCCGCGCCGTTGCCGGTTGAGGTCATCGACCTGCGCGAAGAAGCCGATAAGGTCGCCGAGCTGTTTTCATCTTCGGCGGAAGAGCGCGACATCACCTTGCAGGTTCAGGGTAACGCGAAGGCAACAGGCGACCGGCTGATGATTCAGCGAGCGATTTCGAACCTGCTGTCCAACGCTATTCGCCACGGTCTGTCCGGCAGTGTCATTACCATCACACTTGCCACGCATGCAGATGAAGTGTCACTGGCGGTGCGCAACGCGGGCGATGGTATCGATGCCGAACATCTGCCGCGGCTCTTTGATCGCTTCTATCGGGTTCATGTCAGCCGCGCGCGACAGCAGGGCGGTACCGGGCTTGGGCTGGCGATTGTGCGTTCCATCATGAGCCTGCATGAAGGGCAGGTGACGGTCGAGAGCGAGCCCGGACACTTCACGACGTTCAGCCTGATCTTTCCTAAACTGGTGTAATGCGTCAGGTTGCTGGTCGTTCTTCAAGAACCTTTCGCTGCCCCCCGGCTCATAGCTTGTGAGCGGGTATTGCCCGGATGCTTCAGATGAAGCTGAACCTATAAGGATAGACGTATGACAGTTGCTTTCTGGTGCGTACTGGTCGCGATCCTGCTGCCGATTATGTGTGCCGGTATCGCCAAGTTCGGCAGCGGCAAATTTGGCAGTGGTCACAATCATGACCCGCGTGCCTTTCTCGACAAGCTGGAGGGTTTCCCGCGCCGTGCGCATGCTGCCCAGCTCAACAGCTATGAAGCGACACCGGCGTTCGCTGCGGCAGTCATCATTGCGCACATTGCCGGCAATGCGCAGCTGGTGACCATTGATGTGCTGGCGGTGCTGTTCATCACCAGTCGTCTGTTGTACATCATCTTCTATCTGGCTGACCTCGCCGCACTGCGTTCGATAGTCTGGCTGGTGGGCATGGGGCTCATCGTCGCGCTGTTCGGCGTGTCGGCTTTCCCGGCCGTATCCTGACAGCCAGGTTGCGGCGCTGCCTATAATCCGTAGCGCCGCAACCTTGATCAATCGTCAGGCTGAACTTTCTCAAGGTCGGTCTGGGCTTCCTGCAACTCTTTGCGCGACTCGGCCAGCTTGTCCTTGCGCTTGTTGATCTTCTCCGGATCACCTTTGTCCATGGCCTTGTTCAAGTCGGTCTGGCGGCGGCTGACTTCCTGCTTGGCGTCCAGCACCTTTTGCTTTCTCTGCTTGATCAATGAGGTCTCGGTGCAGTTGGCATTGACCTCGGCGAGGGCCTTCTCAAGCCCGGCCTGCTCGGCCTTGTTTCCTTCGGTCTTGGCGTCCTGAATCTTGCTGCTGATTTCCTGGCTTTTGATCTGGCACTCGGAAGGTGCGGGTGCCTGCTCATCTGCCAGCAGCGTTGTAGCCAGTAGCGTGCAACTGGTGAAAAGGATCAGTGGTGATAAAAACTGCATATGAACTCCGTTTGAACACGGACAAAAAATGGACGTCCGCTACTTAAAACCTGAAATACCCTGAGCCTGCAATTGATGGCTCAATGCCTGCACCTCTGGGGCCTGAAAAAAAGACCTCAGTTTCGCTGCCCGGCCAGGCCCTATGCCCGGCTCTGCTTGCCATTGCTCAACGCTACGCGCAGCCAGTTCCTGCCAATTGTCAGGAAGTGTTGCGCTTCCTGTGGGCGGCAGTCCGATGGCCTTGAGCCACGTCTGAAACGGCCGTTCACGCGCTGTTTGCAGGCTGGCGAGCAGTTTAGCGCTGCTGCGCTCTGCGAAGCCGGGAATGTTAGCAAGCTCAGCATGATTCAGGGTCATCCAATCGAGCAGGCTCTCTATTTGGCCGTTTTCAATAAGCTTGTCCCAGGTCCCCGGACCGACGCCGGGCAGCGCAAGGCCTTTCTTGCCGCTGAGCCAGATCAGTCTGGCGCGGAACTGGCTTTCACAGCCTGGGGTGGCTTGCCAGCAGCTCAACTCATGAAAGTCGTCGGCTTGCGGAATGATCATTTCAACTCGTTCGGCCGCGCGGGATATCACGCCGTCGAGTCTCGGAATCGTCAGCCCGGCCAGGCTCACGGCTACCTGATCGCCAGGTCTTATATCCAGTGTTTGCCAGCGTTGCAGTGAGCCGGTGCTGATGCGGCTGACGGTACGGTCGTCGAGACGTACCGGGGTCAGCTCCAGCACAGGGGTAATCCTGCCGCTGCGACCGATATTGAAGCTGACCTTGCGCACCTCGGCCAGTGCCTGTGCGTAAGGGTGCTTCCAGGCCGCGATCCAGTAAGGCGCACTGGCTTGCCAGCGTTGCATCGGTGGGCGCTGGCCCTGGCGCATGATCACGCCATCTGTCGCGAACGGCAGAGGATTGCGGTACCAGTGCTCGCGCCATCTCGCAGCCTGAACATGATTTTCCAGTGAGTGCGTGTAAGCCTCGCTGCCTTCAAAGCCCATGGCTTGCAGGCCTGCGAGTCGTTGAGCCATATCGCCAGGCCCGTTCGGCCAGTCCCAGACGAACAGCCCTATTGCATCAGCCTGCTGCGGGCTGATTGTCTGCCGGGCCAGCATGCCTGCCACCTTGCTGCGCGCGTTGACGCTGCCGGATATTGCCTGAATATGATCGGTCAACCGCCAGTACAGCTCGCCTTGCAGGATCAGGGAGTCATGTTGGGGTAGACGCTGAGGAATGGCCTTTATCAGTCGTGCCTGCGAAGTCCAGTCCTGGCCCTTGCGCCCATCGCCGCGACTGATCGCTTGCACAAGCTGACCTTTTTCGTAAACGAGTGTGACTGCCACGCCGTCGATCTTGGGCTGAATCCACAGGTCTTTGCGGCCCTTGAGCCAGGCCTTGACAACGCCCGTATGCGGTACGGGATGAGGCAGCGGGCCAACTGCTGTCGTTAGCGGATCGGACTCGGGTTTGGAAATGGCAAAGCACGAGCGCCACACGCTCAGCTTCTGCCGCGCCTGATCGTAAAGCTCGTCAGGGATTTTCGAGAGGCCCTGGCGGTGGTAGCTGTCGTCCCACGTGGCAACCTGCTGCTGCAAGGCCGTGACCTCGCTGCGCGCCTTGGCTGCAGGCCAGTCAGGGCATTGACCGGCATTGCCGAGGCCGGGCAGAAGAAACACAAGAGCGAACGTCATCAGGCGAATGGTGGGCAGCATCGAAGCATCCTTGCTTTAGGAATGGGCTCGATGAGGCTAGTTGCTGGTGTTGTTTATAGACGGGTTGCTTGGTTACCGGGTTTTGCCAAAGCCCTGCGCGGCCTGTTTGATGACAGGACGCAGAGCGTCCGGAACGGCATACGACGCGGAGCGTCGCACGATAGTTGAGATAGTTGAGATAGTTGAGGTTATCGTTCCGCACGCTCCAGCGTCGGAATGCAGTGCGTGACGCTCCGCGTCACAGATCTGTGCCGCGCCGCGCATTCAAGATCGGACGCAGAGCGTCCAGAACGGCATGCGACGCGGAGCGTCGCACGATAATCGCCAGACGAAAAAAAGCCCCGAACGACCAGGTCGTCCGGGGCTTTTTTCTGGGTTTTTACAGGCCGGCAGCTGCGCGCAGGGCGTCGGCGCGGTCGGTTTTTTCCCAGGTGAAGGCGGTGAAGGTGTCATCGCCAACGGTCATTTCGACCGGGGTACGGCCGAAGTGGCCGTAGGCCGCAGTGGCCTGGTACATCGGGTGCAGCAGGTCGAGCATGGTGGTGATGGCGTATGGGCGCAGGTCGAAGTTGTCGCGGACCAGCTTGATGATCTTGTCGTCGGACAGCTTGCCGGTGCCGAAGGTGTTCAGCGAGATCGACGTCGGCTGTGCCACGCCGATAGCGTAGGACACCTGAATTTCGCAACGCTCGGCCAGACCGGCAGCCACGATATTCTTGGCCACGTAACGACCTGCGTAAGCAGCCGAACGGTCAACCTTCGATGGGTCCTTGCCGGAGAATGCACCGCCACCGTGACGGGCCATGCCGCCGTAGGTGTCGACGATGATTTTACGGCCGGTCAGGCCACAGTCACCTACCGGGCCACCGATGATGAAGTTGCCGGTCGGGTTGATGTGGAACTGGGTGTCCTTGTGCAGCAGGTGCGCAGGGATGACGTGCTTGACGATCAGTTCCATCACGCCTTCGCGCAGGTCCTTGTAGGACACATCCGGGTTGTGCTGAGTCGACAGTACGATGGCGTCGACGCCGACAACCTTGCCGTTTTCGTAACGGCAGGTAACCTGGGATTTTGCATCCGGGCGCAGCCACGGCAGCAGGCCGGATTTACGCGCTTCGGCCTGACGCTGCACCAATTGGTGAGAGAAGGTGATCGGTGCTGGCATCAGCACGTCGGTTTCGTTGCTGGCGTAGCCGAACATCAGGCCCTGGTCGCCAGCGCCCTGATCTTCAGGCTTGCTGCGGTCAACGCCTTGGGCGATGTCTACCGACTGTTTGCCGATGATGTTCATCACGCCGCAAGTCGCGCCGTCGAAACCGACGTCGGAGCTGTTGTAGCCGATGTCGAGGATGACGTTACGCACGATGTCTTCCAGATCGACCCAGGCCGAAGTCGACACTTCGCCAGCGATGATTGCGACACCGGTCTTGACCAGTGTTTCGCACGCTACACGGGCGTATTTGTCTTCAGCGATGATAGCGTCCAGAACCGCGTCGGAAATCTGGTCGGCGATCTTGTCCGGATGCCCTTCGGATACGGACTCGGAGGTGAAAAGTGAATATTCGCTCATCTCTACGGGTTTCCTTCATTTTACCGATGGTGAGTGTCGCCAGCCGGTCGCTGAAAATGGCGAACCTGGATCTGGAAACCATTACGTAAGCCTACATAGAGGCTTTCCCCGGGAACTAGCCCCGCAGCGATGGCCCAACGGGCCAGGTCTTCCTGCTCGAAACCTAACCAGAGATCGCCACAGGCCTCCCTGGCCCAGCTCTGGTCATGACTACACAATTCTGTTACCAGCAAACTACCGCCGGGTTTTACGTGTTCGGCCAGTTGCCTCAGGGCCTGGGCCGGGACTGCGAAATGATGCAGCACCATGTTGAGGACGACGCAGTCGGCACTGACTTTAGCGTCCGTCAGTGCATCGGCCAGCCTCAGCTCAACGTTAGCCAGCGCCTTGCGCTCGCAGACGCCACGCGCCAGGTCCAGCATCACCGGGCTGTTGTCCATCGCGATAACCTGGCGGAAGCGCCGGGCCAGCTCTGGCAGAAAGCCGCCGTCGCCGGGGCCTACTTCCAGCGCCGTTGCCTGCGCGCCGAAGCTCAGTTTGTCGAGCAATGTCAGCAGGCTTTCGCTGTACTGCGCCAGACCGGCGATCAGGTCTTGCTGGGCACGAAACTTTTCGGCAGTACGGGCAAAGAAATCCTGGCTGGCCAGTGCACGTTGTCGATGCACCAGGCCTATGCGGCTCTGTACGTCGTCCGGCAGGTTCAGGGTGTCCACTTCATCGAGCAGCGCCGCATGCAGCCTGCCACCCGGCAATTCAGTGTGGGGCAGGGCGCGACGGTAGAAAATCGCGTTGCCTTCACGCCGCGTTGCAACCAGATCCGCCTGAGCCAGCACCTTGAGGTGATGGCTCATGCCGGACTGACCAATGGCAAAAATCTGCGCCAGCTCAAGCACGCCGAACGAATCGTTGGTCAGCACACGCAGTACGTTGAGCCGCAAGGGATCGCCGCCGGCCTTGCACAATGCAGAGAGGTCGTCGCATGCATCATGGCGAATGGCAGGTACACGCAGGTTCATAGCTGCGCAGTCTAGAGAGCGATCCGGAGCGCTGCAAGGGCAATATCAAAAAGTTTTGATATTGGCTGGATGGGTGGCACCGGTCAGGCATTCTGAACTTGTTGCGCTGATGGGTAATCCAGTCTTTACAGGGCAAATAATGTCCGTAACCCCGGAAAAAAGCCTATGGTCGACTATCTGTGATTGCCCCCGGCCTGTCCCTGAGGGAAAATGGCCGTCTTTTTTCCGATCCTAATTTTACAATTCCCAGGAGATCAGCGATGCCAAGCCGTCGTGAGCGTGCCAATGCTATTCGTGCCCTAAGCATGGATGCCGTGCAAAAAGCCAACAGCGGCCATCCGGGTGCCCCGATGGGCATGGCGGATATCGCCGAGGTTCTGTGGCGTGATTATCTCAAGCACAACCCGGCAAACCCCGCGTTCGCTGACCGTGACCGTTTCATCATGTCAAACGGCCATGGTTCGATGCTGGTCTATTCGTTGCTGCACCTGACCGGCTACGACCTGTCCATCGACGACCTGAAAAACTTCCGTCAACTGCACAGCCGCACACCGGGTCACCCCGAGTTTGGCTATACCCCAGGCGTTGAAACCACCACTGGCCCATTGGGTCAGGGTTTTGCCAACGCCGTCGGTTTTGCCGCTGCCGAGAAAACCCTCGCCGCACAGTTCAACCGTCCAGGCCATTCCATCGTTGATCACCATACCTACGTGTTTATGGGTGATGGCTGCATGATGGAAGGTATTTCCCACGAAGTCGCTTCCCTGGCCGGCACGTTGCAACTGGACAAGCTGATTGCGTTCTACGACGACAATGGCATCTCCATTGATGGCGAAGTCGAAGGCTGGTTTACCGACGATACGCCGAAGCGCTTCGAGTCCTACGGCTGGTTGGTTATCCGCAATGTCGACGGTCATGACCCTGAAGAAATCAAGACCGCCATCGACACCGCGCGCAAGAGCGACAAGCCGACGCTGATCTGCTGCAAGACCACCATCGGCTTTGGCTCGCCTAACAAGCAGGGCAAGGAAGAATCCCACGGTGCGCCGCTGGGTGCGGACGAAATCGCCCTGACCCGTGCGGCCCTGAAATGGAACCACGGTCCTTTCGAAATTCCGGCTGATATCTACGCCGAGTGGAATGCGAAAGAAAAAGGCCTGGCTGCCGAAGCCGAGTGGGATCAGCGCTTTGCTGCCTATTCCGCCGCTTTCCCTGAGCTGGCCAACGACTTCATTCGTCGCATGAGCGGCGAGTTGCCTGCTGACTTTGCAGAGAAATCCGCTGCTTATGTCGCCGAAGTCAACGCCAAAGGCGAAACCATCGCCAGCCGTAAGGCCAGTCAGAACGCCCTGAGCGCACTGGGCCCGTTGCTGCCGGAAATTCTCGGTGGCTCGGCCGACCTGGCCGGCTCCAACCTGACCATCTGGAAAGGCTGCAAGAGCATCACTGGCGAAGACCCCAACGGCAACTACCTGCACTACGGTGTTCGTGAGTTCGGTATGGGCGCCATGATGAACGGTATCGCCCTGCACGGCGGCTTCGTGCCGTACGGCGCAACCTTCCTGATCTTCATGGAATACGCTCGCAACGCGGTGCGTATGGCCTCGCTGATGAAGAAGCGCGTGATCTACGTATTCACCCACGACTCCATCGGTCTGGGCGAAGACGGCCCGACTCACCAGCCGATCGAGCAACTGACCAGCCTGCGTACCACGCCGAACCTGGACACCTGGCGTCCGGCAGATGCCGTGGAATCGGCCGTGGCCTGGAAACACGCCATCGAGCGCAATGACGGTCCATCCGCATTGATTTTCTCGCGTCAGAACCTGACTCACCAAGCGCGTGAACAGCAGCAAATAGATGCCATTGCCCGTGGCGGCTATGTACTGCGTGACTGCGCTGCAGAGCCTGAGCTGATCCTGATCGCGACTGGTTCGGAAGTCGGTCTGGCTGTGCAGGCGTATGACAAGCTGACCGAGCAGGGTCGCAACGTTCGTGTGGTCTCCATGCCATGCACCAGCATCTTCGAAGCTCAGGATGCGGCCTACAAGCAGGCTGTTCTGCCACTGCAGGTCAGTGCACGTATTGCCATCGAAGCGGCTCACGCCGACTACTGGTACAAATACGTGGGTCTGGAAGGTCGCGTGATCGGCATGACCACGTTCGGCGAGTCGGCCCCTGCGTCAGCCTTGTTCGAAGAGTTCGGCTTTACGCTGGAAAACGTCTTGAGCACGGCTGAAGAGCTGCTCGAAGACTGATCAGCTATGTAATGTTGATGTTGTGGGAGCGACCGGGGCGGCGATCCGCCTTGCTCGCGAATGTAGCAACCCGGTAAATCAGCTGCACCGAGTGCCGCCATTCGCGGACAAGTCCGCTCCCACATGACTGTTATTCCCTGGCGAAAACTTCATGCCCCAGCCCCGCCCTTACAAAGTTGCTCTGAACGGTTACGGCCGTATTGGTCGTTGTGTTGTTCGCGCACTGTGTGAGCGGGGGGCCAAGGCCGGGTTTGAAGTGGTTGCCATCAATGATCTGGCCGACATGGCCAGTCTCGAATACCTCACGCGCTTTGACTCCACACACGGCCGGTTTCCCGGCGAAGTGCGGGTCGAGGGGCAATACCTGCATATCAATGATCACCGGATCAAGGTCCTGCGCAGCGCGACACCGGAAGGTATCGACTGGGCCGGGCTGGAGGTCGATCTTGTGCTTGAGTGTTCCGGTGTCTACAACACTCGCGAAGACGGCCAGCGCTTTCTGAATGCCGGTGCGCCGAAGGTGCTGTTCTCTCAGCCGATGGCCAGCGAGCGGGATGTCGACGCCACTGTCGTGTTCGGTGTCAACCAGCAGAAGTTGACTGGCCGGGAATTACTGGTCTCCGCAGCGTCGTGTACCACCAATTGCAGTGTGCCGCTGCTGCGTCTGCTGGATCAGGCCATCGGCCTTGAGTACATCACCATCACGACCATCCATTCGGCAATGAATGATCAGCCGGTAATCGACGCCTATCACCACGAAGATCTGCGCCGTACGCGCTCGGCGTTTCAGTCGATCATTCCGGTGTCCACCGGTCTGGCGCGCGGAATCGAGCGGCTGCTTCCGGAACTTGCCGGCCGAATTCAGGCCAAAGCTGTTCGTGTTCCGACCGTCAATGTGTCTTGCCTGGACATTACGCTGCAAATGTCGCGAGACACCGACGCTGTCGAGATCAACCGTATTTTGCGTGAGGCCGCCACCAGCGGCCCGCTCAAGGGGCTGCTGGCCTACACTGAGTTGCCGCACGCCAGCTGCGATTTCAACCATGACCCGCATTCGGCGATTGTCGATGCGAGTCAGACCCGCGTTTCCGGTCCCAGGCTGGTCAATCTGCTGGCCTGGTTCGATAACGAGTGGGGTTTTGCCAACCGAATGCTCGACGTCGCCGATCACTTTCTGCGCGTCGCTGACCAATAACAGTAAAAAAACAGGAATGCTCATGACCGTCTTGAAGATGACCGACCTCGATCTGCAAGGTAAACGTGTACTGATCCGCGAAGACCTCAATGTCCCGGTAAAGGACGGCGTTGTCAGCAGTGATGCACGTATTCTTGCCTCGCTGCCGACCATCAGGCTGGCGTTGGAAAAAGGCGCGGCCGTCATGGTCTGCTCACACCTGGGTCGTCCGACCGAGGGCGAGTTCTCTGCTGAAAACAGCCTCAAGCCGGTTGCCGAGTACCTGAGCAAGGCATTGGGTCGTGATGTTCCGCTGGTTGCCGATTATCTGAACGGCGTTGACGTCAAGGCCGGCGATGTCGTGCTGTTCGAGAACGTTCGCTTCAACAAGGGTGAGAAAAAGAACGCCGACGAGCTGGCACAGAAATATGCGGCCCTGTGCGACGTGTTCGTGATGGACGCTTTCGGTACCGCTCACCGTGCCGAGGGCTCGACCCACGGCGTTGCCAAATTCGCCAAAGTGGCAGCGGCAGGCCCGTTGCTGGCCGCCGAGCTTGAAGCGCTGGGCAAGGCCTTGGGCGCTCCGGCTCAGCCGATGACTGCCATCGTTGCCGGCTCCAAGGTGTCCACCAAGCTTGACGTACTCAACAGCCTGAGCGGCATCTGCAATCAGTTGATCGTCGGCGGTGGCATTGCCAATACCTTCCTGGCCGCAGCGGGTCACAAGGTCGGTAAATCGCTGTACGAACCTGACCTGCTCGATACCGCGCGTGCCATTGCCGCCAAGGTCAGCGTGCCATTGCCGACTGACGTGGTGGTTGCCAAGGAATTCGCCGAGAGCGCCACTGCAACCGTCAAGCTGATCGCTGACGTGGCCGACGACGACATGATTCTGGATATTGGCCCGCAAACTGCTGCGCATTTCGCCGAATTACTGAAATCTTCCGGGACTATCCTGTGGAACGGTCCAGTCGGCGTGTTTGAATTCGATCAGTTTGGTGAAGGTACCAAAACGCTGGCCAAGGCCATTGGCGAAAGCCAGGCGTTCTCCATCGCGGGCGGTGGCGACACACTGGCGGCCATCGACAAGTATGGTGTTGCAGAACAGATTTCCTACATTTCGACCGGTGGCGGTGCATTCCTCGAGTTCGTGGAAGGCAAGGTTCTGCCAGCGGTAGAAGTGCTCGAACAACGCGCCAAGGCTTGAATGAAAGCTTTGGACAAGGAGTGGTCAATGGTCAGGGCGTTACCGTGGTTTCTCATCGCAGGTTTGCTGGCCGGTTGCGCGGGCAAACCTGCGGTTGAAGAGGTGGAGAGCGACTCCCCGAGCCAACCGCTCCAGTTAAGCTGTTATCAGGCGGGCTGGCAGGCCGAAACGGTGCCGGTCATCTACAAGCGTGGCGGTCCGCAGGCATGGGATCGTTACGAGTTCATGCCCAGAACAGGCAATGTAGGATGTTTGTGAGCCAGGTCTGAAATCCGTTTGGCAACATTGACGGGCTTGGGCGGTCTTTAAAGAGTGGATATTTTTCCGGCAAAGGAGTTTCGCCATGAAGATCGCTGCCCTGGCTCTGATGAGCTGCGTTGTATTGGCTGGTTGTACCGGTTCTGGCTCACATGCCAAGACCTGTCAGATATTCAGCCCGGCCTCTGTGAATGTGCCGACGACTGAAAACAGTCAACGGGTCGAGGCACATGTAACGGGTGAGCCGGCCGACGACCGTAAACAGGAACAGAACTGCCCCTGACAGTTGAGACGACCGGCATACACCGCGTTTCGCAGGGCAGCCAGGAGATGTAATGAGACGCGTGATTGCCCTTGGGGTTTTGGCAGTGCTTGGCGGTTGTTCGAGCCTGAGCACATCGCAGCACAATGACCCCTGGAACCGTTGGGTGTGTGACAGCAATGCAGAGGTCAACTGGCGCTACATCGATTCGGCCAAAAAGGAAGTCGATGTTCGTCTGAATCAAAGCGATCAGGTGTTCAGGCTCAAGGCTGAACCCGGCGCTGCCAGCGGAACGCTTTACAGCAACAATGTGTTGGCATTCGTCAACAAGGGTAGCGAGGGCCTGATCTATTGGGACGCTACCAACGATCTGATCGGTCGCGGCTGCAAGGCCAGATAAGTCGGATCTCGGGCACACACGCACAGCCTTCGTGGCTGAGCTTATAACTTGAATGGCAGCCGCCACTACGGCAGGCTTGCTCGATTAACGACCCTACCGGGAGAGAGACAGACAATGGCACTTATCAGCATGCGCCAGATGTTGGACCACGCAGCCGAATTCGGCTACGGCGTTCCAGCTTTCAACGTAAACAACCTGGAACAGATGCGCGCCATTATGGAAGCGGCCGACAAGACCGACTCCCCGGTGATCGTCCAGGCTTCTGCCGGTGCCCGCAAATACGCCGGTGCGCCGTTTCTGCGTCACCTGATTCTCGCCGCGATCGAAGAATTCCCGCACATCCCGGTGGTCATGCACCAGGACCACGGTACCAGCCCTGACATCTGCCAGCGCTCGATCCAGCTGGGCTTCAGCTCGGTGATGATGGACGGCTCGCTGCGTGAAGACGGCAAGTCCCCAGCCGATTACGACTACAACGTCGACGTTACCCGTCGCGTAGTGTCCTTTGCTCACGCCTGCGGCGTTTCCGTGGAAGGTGAGCTGGGCGTGCTGGGTTCGCTGGAAACCGGTATGGCCGGTGAAGAAGATGGTGTTGGCGCGGAAGGCGTTCTGGACCACAGCCAGATGCTGACCGATCCTGAAGAAGCGGCTGACTTCGTCAAGCGCACCCAGGTCGATGCTCTGGCCATTGCCATTGGCACCAGCCACGGTGCGTACAAGTTCACCAAGCCGCCTACCGGTGACATCCTGGCGATCGAGCGTATTAAAGAGATCCACAAGCGCATCCCTAACACTCATCTGGTGATGCACGGTTCCTCGTCTGTTCCACAGGAATGGCTGAAGATCATCAACGAGTTCGGCGGCGACATCAAAGAAACCTACGGTGTACCGGTCGAAGAAATCGTTGAAGGCATCAAGCACGGCGTGCGCAAGGTCAACATCGATACCGACCTGCGTCTGGCCTCTACCGGTGCCATCCGCGAATTCATGGCTAAAAACCCAAGCGAGTTCGACCCGCGCAAGTATCTGGCCAAAACCGTCTCGGCCATGCGTGACGTGTGCATCGCGCGCTACGAAGCCTTCGGCACCGCTGGCAACGCCTCGAAGATCAAACCGATCTCCCTGGACGCCATGTTCGAACGCTACGCGCGTGGCGAGCTGGATGCCAAGATCAACTGAGTTGATTGCGCATTGAAAAAAACCGCAGAAATGCGGGTTTTTTTATGTCGGGTCAAAAGTAACTGCGCGGCGAATGAATGTGACGCGGAGCGTCACGAACTGCATTCCCACGCTGGAGCGTGAGGAACGATAATCCCCGCTATCGTGCGACGCTCTGCGTCGCATGCCGTTCCGGACGCTCTGCGTCCTCTCTCGAAAGGCTTAAACGCTCTTCATCACACCCGCACACGCCGCCTTGTACGCTTCGTGCTGATACTTGTTCAGGGTGTCGGGCAGGGCGAAGGTGTGTTTCTTGTTCTGCGCATTGACGGTCTGCGGCGAGATCAGCACCACGTTGCAATCAGACATCAGTTGAAAGATGGTTTCGATCTTGAACGTGGTCGGGCCGCCAGCGAATTCGCCTTTCTTGCTGCGCTTCTTGATAACCACATGGCTGATGCCGTTTTCACGTACGAAACCGGCGAGTTGCGTGGAGAAGGCTTTGACGTTGGCGGCCTCGTCATCGTCCTCCAGCGCAAGCTTCTTGGTGGCGAGCGGCAAGTGCTCGATGCCGCCATTACGTCGAGTGGCAAGGGCGAATATGGCTTCGCTGCCTTTGATTTCTACACCGCAAATAATCATGAGAAAACCTGATGAGCTCGTTCATATAAAGAAGCAGGTTATCTCATCGTAGACGTTATTCCTGTGCAATCGACTCCAGGTACTCCGAGCGCTCGTCGCTCATGCGCGCAATGCAGTCGTTTTCACTGATGGTGAATGCTTTGCTGCCTGCCGCAGAAGGGAAGACTTCAACGGCGCAATCTGCGTCACGCAGCTTCTCCCAGGCTTGCTGAGCGGTCTTGAGTTTGCTGGTAAAGTCGTTGAATTGCGTCTTGTTGGCAACGAACTGGGACTGAACACGCTTGAGCAGGTTGTTGAAATTTTCCTTGAGCAATTCTTCTGCAGTCGTGCGGCTGTAAACCGAGCACTCCAGAGTCTGCTTGTCATCGTCAACACCGTCGCAAGGCGAGACATCCGGGTTCTGAGCAGCCTGTACGCCTGTCACAGCCGTTGCCATCAGGGCCAGGGTCAGCAAAAACGTTTTCATCGAGTCGCTCCGATCCATTGATACGCTGGATTCTGTCTCAAGCGCGAGACAATGAACAGGTTTACGACATCGTGGGGCGACACGCCGTCACCCTTTGTCGCATCTTGACGCTTTCGGCAAACCCCCTGTCGTTTTTGCACCCGGTTCACGCGACCCTCCGGCATATGCTGACCCCATTAGCGCCGACAGCCGATTCGGCGCGCCGGAATCAAAAAAGGGGACAGCCTGATGAGCCCAGCCGAATTGCACGCCGACAGCATCGTTATTGACGGGCTGATCATCGCCAAGTGGAACCGCGAGCTGTTTGAAGACATGCGCAAGGGCGGCCTGACCATGGCCAACTGCACGGTGTCGGTATGGGAAGGCTTCCAGGCCACTATCAATAGCATCTGCAGCAGCCAGAAACTGATGCGCGAAAACAGCGACCTGGTCATGCCGGTGCACACCACCGCAGACATTCGCAAGGCCAAGGAACTGGGCAAGACCGGCATCCTCTTCGGCTTCCAGAATGCGCATGCCTATGAAGACCAGATCGGCTACGTCGAGATCTTCAAGCAACTGGGCGTCGGCATCGTGCAGATGTGCTACAACACCCAGAACCTGGTCGGCACCGGCTGCTACGAACGTGACGGCGGGCTGTCGGGTTTCGGTCGTGAGATCGTCGCTGAAATGAACCGTGTCGGAGTGATGTGCGACCTGTCCCACGTGGGTTCGAAAACCTCGGAAGAAGTCATTCTCGAATCGAAAAAGCCGGTCTGCTATTCCCACTGCCTGCCTTCAGGCCTCAAAGAGCATCCGCGCAACAAATCCGACGCTGAACTGAAGTTTATTGCCGACCACGGCGGCTTTGTGGGCGTGACCATGTTCGCGCCGTTTCTGGCCAAGGGCATCGATTCGACCATCGACGATTACGCCGAAGCCATCGAATACGTGATGAACATCGTGGGTGAAGATGCCATCGGCATTGGTACTGACTTTACCCAGGGGCACGGTCAGGACTTTTTTGAATACCTGACCCACGACAAGGGCTATGCCCGCCGTCTGACCAGCTTCGGCAAGATCATCAACCCGCTGGGCATCCGCACCGTGGGCGAGTTTCCCAATCTGACTGAAACATTGCTCAAGCGCGGTCATTCCGAGCGCGTGGTGCGCAAGATCATGGGCGAGAACTGGGTCAACGTACTGGCCGACGTCTGGGGCGAGTAATCCGCCAGCCACACCTTATCGAATTGAACCCCCGCGGCCTTTCAGGCGGTGGGTGTAACCCGAATCATCTGGAGTTTGACCCCATGGCTAAAATCGCCCCGCAACTGCCTATTGAAGTCGACAGCGAAACCGGCGTCTGGACCTCCGATGCGTTGCCGATGCTCTATGTGCCCCGGCACTTTTTCGTCAACAACCACATGGGCATCGAAGAAGTGCTGGGTGCCGATGCCTACGCTGAAATTCTCTACAAAGCCGGTTACAAGTCTGCTTGGCACTGGTGTGAAAAAGAAGCCGAATGCCACGGCCTGCAAGGTGTTGCCGTGTTCGAGCACTACATGAAGCGTCTGTCGCAACGCGGCTGGGGGCTGTTCAAGATTCAGGACATCGATATCGAAAAAGGCACCGCCAGCGTGAAGCTTGAGCACTCCTGTTTCGTGTATGTCTACGGCAAGGTCGGACGCAAGGTCGACTACATGTTCACCGGCTGGTTTGCCGGGGCGATGGACCAGATACTCGCCGCCAGCGGCAGCTCGATCCGTACCGTAGCCGAACAGGTTTACGGTGGCTCCGAAGAAGGTCACGACGACGGACTGTTTGTAGTCAAGCCGCTGTAAATCGAGGATCGCGTTATGGCTTTCGAAGCGATGTTCCAGCCGATCCAGATTGGCAAACTTACAATCCGTAACCGTGTGTTGAGTACCGCGCACGCTGAGGTTTATGCCACAGACGGCGGTATGACCACCGACCGGTATGTGAAGTACTACGAAGAGAAGGCCAAGGGCGGTATCGGTCTGGCCATCTGCGGCGGCTCATCAAGTGTCGCCATCGACAGCCCGCAAGGCTGGTGGAAATCGGTCAATCTGGCCACCGACAGAATCATCCCGCACTTCCAGAACCTCGCCGACGCCATGCACAAGCACGGCGCCAAGATCATGATCCAGATTACTCACATGGGCCGTCGCTCGCGCTGGGATGGTGATCACTGGCCGACCCTGATGTCGCCGTCAGGCATTCGCGAGCCGGTACACCGTGCGACTTGCAAGACCATTGAGCCGGAGGAGATCTGGCGAGTGATCGGCAACTACGCCAGCGCAGCGGCGCGTGCCAAGGCAGGTGGGCTGGACGGGGTCGAGTTGTCGGCGGTGCACCAGCACATGATCGACCAGTTCTGGAGCCCGAGGGTCAACAAGCGCACGGATGAATGGGGCGGCAGTTTCGAGAACCGCATGCGCTTTGGTCTGGAAGTTATCAAGGCGGTGCGCAAGGAGGTCGGCCCCGACTTTTGTGTGGGCCTGCGCATCTGTGGCGACGAGTTCCACCCCGATGGCCTCAGTCACGAGGACATGAAGCAGATCGCCAAGTATTACGACGACACCGGCATGATCGATTTCATCGGCGTGGTGGGCTCGGGTTGCGACACCCACAACACCCTGGCCAACGTCATTCCGAACATGAGTTATCCACCGGAGCCGTTTTTGCACCTGGCGGCCGGGATCAAGGAAGTGGTCAAGGCCCCGGTGCTGCACGCGCAGAACATCAAGGACCCGAACCAGGCAACGCGAATTCTGGAAGGCGGCTATGTCGACATGGTCGGCATGACCCGCGCGCACATTGCCGACCCGCACCTGATCGCCAAGATCAAGATGGGCCAGATCGATCAGATCAAACAGTGCGTCGGTGCCAACTACTGCATCGACCGCCAGTATCAGGGGCTGGATGTGTTGTGCATCCAGAACGCTGCGACGTCCCGCGAATACATGGGCGTGCCGCACATCATCGAAAAGTCCACTGGGCCGAAACGCAAGGTCGTGGTAGTCGGTGCCGGTCCTGCCGGTATGGAAGCGGCTCGGGTATCTGCCGAGCGTGGCCATGACGTGACTCTGTTCGAGAAGAAGGAATTCATTGGCGGGCAGATCACTACCGCGTCCAAGGCACCGCAGCGCGACCAGATTGCCGGTATTACGCGCTGGTTCCAGCTGGAGCTGGCGCGCCTGAAAGTAGATTTGCGTCTAGGCGTTGCGGCCGATGCAGCAACCATCCTCGACCTGCGCCCAGACATCGTGGTGCTGGCGGTGGGCGGTCATCCGTTTCTGGAGCAGAACGAACACTGGGGCGCTGCCGAGGGGTTGGTGGTCAGCAGCTGGGACGTGCTGGATGGCAAAGTTGCGCCGGGCAAGAACGTGCTGGTCTACGACACCATCTGCGAGTTCACCGGCATGTCGGTAGCCGACTATCTGGCCGACAAGGGCAGCCAGGTCGAAATCGTCACCGATGACATCAAGCCGGGCGTGGCAATTGGCGGAACCTCGTTCCCGACCTACTACCGCAGCATGTACCCCAAGGAGGTGATCATGACCGGCGACATGATGCTGGAAAAGGTCTATCGCGAGGGCGACAATCTGGTGGCGGTGCTGGAGAACGAATACACCGGTGCCAGGGAAGAGCGAGTGGTCGATCAAGTGGTGGTGGAAAACGGCGTGCGTCCGGACGAAGCGATTTATTACGCGCTCAAGGAAGGCTCGCGCAACAAGGGACAGATCGACATCGATGCCCTGTTCGCCATTCAGCCTCAGCCTTCATTGAGCCAGCCGGGCGACGGTTACCTGCTGTTCCGTATCGGCGACTGCGTGGCGCAGCGCAATACCCATGCAGCGATCTATGACGGCTTGCGCCTGTGCAAGGATTTTTGAGAACAGCTACAGGTTGCAAGCTTCAAGCTGCAAGTAGAAGCCTTTGCTCGGTGCTTTTTCTTGAAGCTTGCAGCTTGAGGCTTCCAGCTTAAAGCTTGCACCTTGAGGGCAACGTGATGCTAGACACCCTTCTTCCCATCCTGCTGTTCAGCGCCCTGGCCCTTGCGGCGCTGGGTGCGTGGCGGCGGGTGAGCATGTGGCGCAACGGACGGCCCTCGAAAGTCGACTTGCTCGGCGGGCTGCTGGCCATGCCCAAGCGCTACATGGTTGACCTGCACCACGTAGTCGCACGCGATAAATACATCGCCAACACCCATGTTGCCACTGCAGGCGGGGCGGTTGCCTCAATCGTGCTGGCGATTCTGGTGCACGGCTTCGGCCTGCATAACCGCGTTCTTGGCTACGCGCTATTGCTAATGACGGCGGTGATGTTTGTCGGCGCGGTATTTGTCTATAAGCGTCGTCTCAATCCGCCCGCGCGTTTGTCGAAAGGGCCTTGGATGCGCCTGCCGAAAAGCCTCATGGCGTTTTCAGCGAGCTTCTTTCTGGTCACGCTGCCGGTGGCGGGCATTCTTCCCGAGCATTTTGGTGGGTGGGTGCTGGTCGTTATCCTCGGGTTGGGCGTGTTGTGGGGCATCAGTGAACTGTTCTTCGGCATGACCTGGGGCGGGCCGATGAAACATGCTTTCGCCGGGGCGCTGCACCTGGCCTGGCATCGGCGTGCCGAGCGCTTTGCTGGTGGACGTTCCACGGGCCTGAAACCTTTGGACCTGAACGATCGAACCGCACCGCTGGGCGTGGAGAAACCGCAGGATTTCACCTGGAACCAACTGCTGGGCTTCGACGCCTGCGTGCAGTGCGGCAAGTGCGAAGCGGCCTGCCCGGCGTTTGCGGCAGGCCAGCCACTCAACCCGAAAAAGTTGATTCAGGACATGGTGGTCGGCCTTGCCGGTGGCACCGACGCAAAATTTGCGGGCAGTCCATATCCGTCGCTGGATGGCAAAGGCAAGCCGCTGGGCGAGCATGGCGGCAATCCGCATCAGCCCATCGTCAACGGGCTGGTGGACGCCGAAACGCTGTGGTCCTGCACCACGTGCCGAGCCTGCGTCGAAGAGTGCCCGATGATGATCGAGCACGTCGATGCCATCGTCGACATGCGCCGTCACCTGACCCTCGAAAAGGGTGCGACGCCAAACAAGGGTGCCGAGGTGCTGGATAACCTGATCGCCACCGATAACCCCGGCGGTTTTGCACCGGGCGGGCGGATGAACTGGGCAGCGGATCTGAACCTGAGTCTGCTCAGCGAGAGAAAGAGCGTGGACGTGCTGTTCTGGGTCGGCGATGGCGCGTTCGACATGCGCAATCAGCGCACGCTGCGCGCCTTCGTCAAAGTGCTTAAAGCGGCCAGGATCGATTTCGCCGTGCTGGGCCTCGAAGAGCGCGACAGCGGTGACGTGGCACGGCGTCTGGGCGATGAGGCAACCTTTCAGGTACTTGCCCGACGAAACATTCAGACCCTGGCCAATTACAGCTTCAAGCGTATCGTGACCTGCGACCCGCACAGTTTTCATGTGCTGAAAAACGAATATGGCGCTTTTGGTGGCGACTATCAGGTGCAGCACCACAGCACCTTCATGGCTGAACTGGTGCGCAATGGCGCATTGAGTCTGGGCCAGCACAAAGGTGCCAGCGTGACCTATCACGACCCGTGTTACCTGGGCCGTTATAACGGCGAGTACGAGGCCCCTCGTGACGTGCTGCGTGCGCTGGGTATAGAAATCAGGGAAATGCAGCGCTCGGGCTTTCGTTCCCGCTGCTGTGGCGGTGGTGGCGGCGCGCCGATCACCGATATCCCCGGCAAACAGCGAATTCCCGACATGCGCATGGACGACATTCGTGAAACCGCTGCCGAGGTGGTAGCAGTCGGTTGTCCACAGTGCACGGCCATGCTTGAAGGCGTGGTTGAACCACGCCCGCTGATCAAGGATATCGCCGAGCTGGTGGCCGATGCGCTGATTGAAGAAGTTATCCCCAGCTCGTCTGTTGCCAGCAAACGTGAACCCGCGGAGGTGAACTGATGAGCGACATTATCCGCCGCGACCCTCGTGCCGAGTGGATTGCCCGCAATCGACTGCACCCACTGCATGCGGCCATGCAGCCGGCGTTGAACAGCTGGATGGGACCAAAAGGTTTGCTGCGCAAGAACGTGCATGGCCTGGGTTTTATCGGTCCCAACGGTATAAAGCGCATCGACCGCAGCGGCGCTCAGCAGGGTGGCGCGGTCAAGCGTTCAGCCGTCGCCGACGTGCAGTTGCCACTGCATACCATCGTCGAGCCAGCGTTCTATATCACAGTGGTGCCCGATATGGTCGGCGGCCGCCTGAGCAGCCACGATCGCGATCTACTGGGGCTGGCGCGTCAGTTTGCCGGAGCTGAAGGTGCCGTGCTGGCAGTGGTGTTCGGCGAACACAAGGAAACTGCGTTCGACGTTGCTGGCGTGGATCGGTTATTGATTATCGACGGTGCCGGGTTCGACGGTTATTCGCCGGAACAGCGCGTACAGGGTTTGCGAGCTGTGGATAACCAGTTCAACCCGCGCCACTGGCTGTTGCCGGACAGCCGTAGCGGCGGTGGCGAACTGGGAAGACGTTTTGCCGCCAGCATCGGCGAGCGACCTGCAACGCGGGTCTGGCAGGTCAAGGACCAGCTGTGCATAAGTCGGGCAGGAGCCGGGCGCGAAGACCTGGTTCGGCCTTTGGCCCGTCTGATTCTGGCCGCCGTAGAGTGTGCCGAACCGGTGAGCGAAACCCGCCACGAGGCAGTGCTGGTCGAGTTGTCCACAGGCGTAGCACGCAGCCTGCCGCGTATCGAAGACCTGGGAGCAGTTGCCGTCGATCCCGGAGTTATCCCCATGGCTGAAGCCGAATTCATTCTGTCTGGCGGCAATGGTGTCAAAGACTGGGACCTGTTTCATCAGGCCGCTTCGGCACTCGGGGCCACCGAAGGGGCGTCGCGGGTGGCGGTGGATGATGGTTTCATGGGCCGCGAGCGTCAGGTAGGCGCGAGTGGCACCTGGGTGACCGCAAGGGTGTATGTCGCCGTCGGTATTTCCGGGGCCATCCAGCATCTGCAGGGTATCGGCGCCTGTGACAAGGTCATTGCGATCAATCTGGATGCGGGGTGCGACATGGTCAAGCGCGCTGATCTATCGGTCATCGGCGAAAGCGCCGAAGTGCTCACGGCGTTGATAGCCGCAGTGCAAGCCTGGCGCAGCGGAGGTAAGCGTGATGCAGCCTGAAGTGTCTGTGGATAAGCATGCGGTACAGATCATCAGTCTGGTGTCCATCGGAGCGCACCCGACATCAGGTCGTGCGCGCCGCGCCGAACAGGATGCGCGGGCCGTCGAGCTTGGTTTGCAGCTGGCTGGGGATAACTTGCAGGTACTGCACGCCGGCAATGCCGAAGAACCGGCGCTGCGCGCTTACCTTGGCATGGGGCTCAACGAGCTACATGTGCTGGAGCAACCCGAGGGCGCCGATGCGCTGGTCGCGTTGACTGACTACCTCCGAGATTCTGCCGCACAGGTGGTGCTGGCCGGCAGTCAGGCTGAAACCGGTGAAGGGTCGGGCATGCTGCCTTTTTTGTTGGCTGAAAGGCTGGGCTGGTCACTGGTGACCGGTCTGGCTGAAGTCGAGTCGCTGAACAACGGTACCGCAGTGGTGTTGCAGGCTCTGCCTCGCGGCCAGCGTCGTCGGCTGAAGGTCCGCCTGCCGTTTCTGGCCACTGTGGATAACGCGGCTCCCAAACCTCGGCAGAGCGCGTTCGGGCCTGCACAGCGTGGCACGCTGGATACCGAAAGAGTTCAGGTCGTTGCCGATGAGTTATTGACCAACCAAGCGCTGCAGCCAGCCAGACCGCGGCCCAAACGCTTGAAGGTCATCAAGGCCAAGAGCGGCGCTGACCGCATGAAAGCCGCCACTGCCAAGGCCAGCGGCGGCGCAGGTCAAGTGCTGAAGGGGCTGCGCCCGGAAGAGGGCGCAGCCGCGATTCTGAAGCTGTTGATTGATGAGGGCGTCGTAAAGTAAGGCTATGGTCTTGTGCTGCCCTCTTTGATGGGCGGTTTGCCTTTCTGCTCGGAGAGAGGCCGGAAGCAGGCATAGGACATAATCCCGTCCAGACCACCGCCATTACTGACCTCGACTTTTACATTCGCGTTTTCGTAACTGCGGTTGAAACTCGAAATGGTGATGGGGGTAGCAAGATGGCTCGTTTGAACGTTACGCCTGTACGGCCTTGACCAATACTCTTTTCGGGAAGACTTACGCACAATCCCTGTGTGTGTGCCTGTGGATAATGTGTTCGTGAACGTCTGAAGGGCTTTTAGAACATGGCTTTCGGAGTGGTGTTCAAAAAACGATCAATCTAACTCTTTATTTTTATTGCATTTTTTTGTGGATAAATGCGCACTGCCATCTGCCAGCCACTGGGTTTGCCCACAATCTCTGTGCGCGTGCTTGTGGACAAGTTGTTTGTGATTACCTGCAAGCCTTGTAAATAAAGGCTTTGGAGGTTTTGTATGAAAAATGATCAAAGCAGGGTTTTGCGTGCAGCGTTGGTTCATTCGGGTGGTTTTTCAGCCATTTTATAAGTTGTCCACAGCAGGCCGGGTGATTCGGACGAAGTTGTACCCAAAGTCTGTTGGCGCTTCTGTGGATAAGGTGTTCGCGCTCCTCTGTAACCCAGTGAAACTGTGGGTTACAAGGTTTTGAGCAAAAAATGTACAGGTGCAATGTTTGCAAGGTGATCTGGATAAGTGATTGTTACCCAGTACATTCCTGCGTCAGCGCAACGACTCACCCACATGAACGCTTTGAAGGCTGTGTGGATAAGTCATTTCGTCGCTATATTTTCAAGCCCGTCTCATCGGCTATGGCAGCAGGTACCTGACGCCACGAGGATTACTGCCATTTTTTCGGCAAACCGGGATAAAGTTTGCCGCCTGCTTGCTCCACCCAAAGCGCCCACAACGTTGGTGCACTACCTGGCTTCCAGTCTATTTGTGAGGTGTGAGGATTGAGACAGATATAGGTGTCGCCGCCATACGTCACTTTATCCCCCTCCAAATAGGACTGAGCTGTTTTCCACTCAGAAATCGCTGCGCTGGTCGAAGCGTGTACAACATTGCTTGGGCCAGACAGGTTTTTCTCTGTATCGAGCGCGCCGGCAAGACACTGATACGTTTTAGCCGCTGTTAGTCCTTCCACAGTGTACTTGAGTGTTGTGGCGTCGAGACTCACTGTCTCCCCGCCAAAGGTTATGAGGCGGTAGGACGCGACACCCAGTGCACTGAAAGACGCGTCCCACTCTAATGAAACACTGGTCATTGTTGCGGCGGTCTGGCGTAAGTTGCCTGGTGGCGTAGGGCGATCGTCAGAGGGCTCGGACTTTGTAGTGACCAAGAGCGTTTCAGAGCGCTCAGAGCTGTTTCCCACGCTGTCAATCGCCTGGATCTGATAACCATAAAGACGGCTGTGCAAAACACTTGTGTCAGTAAAGGGTGCGCTTCCAACGCGCTGTAAAAAAACATTATCCCTGAAGAGGTCATATTGGACGTGAGCAACTTTCGCCTTGCTCCAGTCGAGCGTTACCGACATTGTGGTCTGCTCGGTGGATTTGAAGTCGAGAGGCAGTGACGGGTTACCGGGAACAGGTGTTTCGCCAGCGGTCTTGACCTTTAATACATTACTGACCTCTGACCACTGAAGTTCGGTATCTTGTGCAACGACGTAGTAGTCATACTGAGTATCGGCAGTGACGTCGCTATCGGTATAAGCGGTCGTTACGCTTGCGATCGTTTGAAAAGGCCAGCCATTGCGGCCAATTTGATACCTGACGATTTGGCTATCGCTGGTAGACGGTGTCCACGTTAGCGACACACTGCTCTCGGTGACCTCCGCGAGGCTCAATACAGGTGTCGTCGGTTTTGCATCGCCTCCGCCTTCACTCTGTGTACGTACGGTGAGCGCGGCCGAGAATTCGGATGTGTTGCCTATGACATCAATTGCACGCACCTGGTAACTGTAAGCAGTACCGGGCTGAAGGCCGGTATTGTTATAAACAGGGTTGCCTACAAGAAAGGAGTCCGCACCGTTACGACGCAATTCATATTGCAAGACCGGTTGCGGGCCTTCCGAGAGCGACCAGTTCAGTTTCACCGACGTTGCAGTTTTTTCGGTTGATCTGAGATCAGCAGGTACTGATGGTTTTTCCGGTACAGGTGTTTCGCCTCCGGTGAGATAACCGTAGCGGTTCACGAACTCCCAGTTGTACTCCTCGCCGCTTTTGTTCTTGCCGGCATCCCAGTTGACTGACCAGGTCATCAGCCCGCGAATCGGATTGCCGGCTTTTCTCAAGTCGTCCAATGCATCGATAGCATCCTGCGGGTTTACCACATAACCGGTAGCGGCTGCGTCGTTATTGGTGGGTAAGCCAATGGCCAGTCTATCGGCGGGAATTGTTGTGAAGCCACGTGTACCGTGGATCAGGCTATCAGTCAGGTAGTAGAGAAAATCTTTCTTGTGAGCATCGTTGTTTTGAGTGACCCACAGGCCGCTGCCATTATTGGCTTCATCGACCCATAAGCCATCGCCGCCCTGGTTATAATACTGTGGCGCAATAAAGTCATAGATGTCTTCCAGAGCGTTGATGTAGGCCAGGTAAGCGCCGCCGCTTCTCAACGATTCCAGGAACGTCACGACGTCTTTTAGAAACGGAAAGTACGCAGTGATTTCTTTCAATAAAGGCAGTTTTTTGCTGACTCTAAGGTAAGGAAATTCCGGGGCCATGCTGATGATGAAGTGCTGACCTTCTGTCTCGTAATACTCGCGCACCATCCTCAACGCAGCGGGTAATACGGTCTGGTTATCGGCAAAAGTAATAGCAGCTTGTTCAAGGTCGATATCCAGGCCGTCAAAGCCATAGGTTTCAACCAGACGAATAATTTCATAGGCCAGTGCATCTTCCTGACCGGCATGCAACTCAATATGCGCGTCAGCCCCGCCAAGAGAAATCAGCACTGCACGGCCTTGTGCATTCAGTGCTGCCACCTGAGCGCGAAACGCATCATCACTCAGGTTATAAGGTTTGAAGGTGGGAATGCCGGCACCTTTCATAAAGGCCACTGCCACGACGTTATACGCTTCGGGTATGTCGGTCAGCGCCATCTCTTTGAAGAGGCCTTGCTGGTAACCTTGACCGGGTTCGGAAGGCCAGTTATGCCAGAACCCCATGAGAATATTTTTGCCCCTTATATCCGGCATGGCCGAGGCGGCATCGGTTGTTTTGTTTTTATATTGATTAATGATTTTTGGGTTGAGCATAGTCCGTGTCTCCTTCCGTTGGATTGACTTCAACGAGAGTTGATCACGAGAGGGGTTTTCAGGTAACTGTCAGAAATGACGGTATCGGCGGAGGAGTTGTTGTGCGGGGGAAACGGGAAATTCGTCAGTCGACGATCGTTTGAGCAGGCTCACCTCGCTGGAGAGTGAGCCGTACTCAGTATTGCCAAGGGCAGGTGTGCCCTCTACTCGTGATTCACCGCCACGCCCTTCAGATAGGGTGCAGGCTCTGCCCCGAGGTTTTCCAGCATGCGCGAGCTGTACCAGTCGACGAAGTTGACCACGCCGAACTCATAGGTTTTCGAATAAGGCCCGGGTTGATAGGCGGTAGAGTTAATGCCGCGCTGGTTTTCTTCGGCAAGACGGCGGTCCTGATCATTGGTGGCATCCCAGACCTGGCGCATGCGTTCCACGTCGTAGTCCACACCCTCGACTGCATCCTTGTGGACAATCCATTTGGTGGTGACCATGGTTTCCTGCGCACTGATCGGCCACACCGTGAACACGATGATGTGATCGCCCATGCAGTGGTTCCAGGAGTGCGGCAAGTGCAGAATACGCATCGAGCCCAGGTCCGGGTTCTGGATGCGGCCCATCAGTTTTTTGCAGCCGACCTTGCCGTCCAGGGTCATCGACACCGTGCCTTTGAGCAGCGGCATGCGCACGATACGGTTACGCAGGCCGAAACTGGCGTGGGCGTACGGGATTTTCTCGGCGTCCCACGCAGCAGCAGATGCGGCCACGTGATCCTTGAAGGCCTGATCGGCACGCGGGTCTGTGACATCGTCCCATTCCAGCAGGGTTTTGAGCAGCTCAGGGTGCGAGCCACCGCAGTGGTAGCACTCGCGGTTGTTCTCCAGTACAAGCTTCCAGTTGGCCTTTTCCATCAAGGTGGTTTGCACCGCCACCTTGGTGTTCTCCATATCATAGGGTTCCATGTAGTGCCGCAGCGTCGACAGGAACTCGTCAATGGCAGGCGGGTTTTCCGCCAGGCTGATGAAAATGTAGCCACCTGCGGTCTTGACGTGCACCGGCTTGAGGCCGAACTGCTTCATGTCGAAGTCGTCGCCCATTTCAGTGCCCGCATACAGCAGACGACCGTCCAGCTCATAGGTCCACTGGTGATAGTGGCAAACCAGTTTGGCGACTTTGCCTTTCTCGGCAGTGCACAGGCGCGAGCCGCGATGGCGGCATACGTTGTGGAACGCGTTGACTGCACCGTCCGGACCACGCACCACCAGGATCGGGTTCTTGCCGATCTGCAGCGTCAGGTAATTGCCCTTGGTCGGGATCTCGCACGTCATCCCGGCAATCAGCCACTCCTTGTGAAAGATTTCCTGCATGTCGATTTCAAACAGTCGGTCATCACTGTAAAAAGGCTGCGGCAGCGAGTAGGTGCGCTCGCGATTCTGCAGCATCTCGGCAGTGGCCTTGCGTGCAGGTTCCAGCGGATCGCCCAGGCTCAAGGTTGCGGTGACGTCCATCGATTAAATCCCTCATGACCGCGGCATGGGCGGCCTGCGAATGTGGCTGATACGGGTGTGATCGCGTTTCACGCATGACGATAGATCAGTCGACCATGCTTATGACCCTTGGTGGCGAGTGTGGAGCCGGGCGCGCAGCGAACCTTATCCATGGGCGACATGGCCGCATCCGTTCCCGACGCGACAGGCCTTGTTGCACGGGGCTGGTCGCGGTAAGTACGTGAATGTCGTTGATAGGTAAATGGCCGCCTCGCGCGTTACGCAGAATCCGCAGCATGAGAGGCCGACAGTCGGCCGTGGAGATCGAGTATGTCGCAAAGTTTCCTGAGCCCGGTCACGACCCAGACATGGGCCAACGGTCGCCACCTGGTACGTGTCGTCAAAGTCATCCAGGAAACCTGGGATGTGCGCACTTTCTGCTTCATGGCCGACCAGCCGATCATGTTCTTCTTCAAGCCGGGCCAGTTCGTAACCCTGGAGCTGGAGATCGATGGTCTGCCGATCATGCGCTCTTACACCATCTCCAGCTCACCGTCGGTGCCCTACAGTTTTTCGATCACCGTCAAACGCGTACCGGGCGGCAAGGTCTCCAACTACCTGCACGACACACTCAGTGAGGGTCAGGAACTGGCCGTGCACGGGCCGGTCGGGCTGTTCAATGCCATCGATTTCCCCAACCCGAAGATTCTCTACCTTAGCGGTGGCGTCGGCATCACACCGGTGATGTCCATGGCGCGCTGGTTCTATGACACCAACGCCAATGTCGACATGGTGTTTGTGCACAGCGCCCGCTCGCCCAAGGACATCATCTATCACCGCGAGCTGGAACACATGGCCTCGCGGATCGATAACTTCAGCCTGCATCTTGTCTGCGAAAAGCATGGGCTGGGTGAGCCGTGGGCCGGTTATCGCGGCTACCTGAACCAGAAAATGCTTGAACTGATGGCCCCGGACTTCATGGACCGCGAGGTATTCTGCTGCGGGCCGACGCCGTACATGGCGGCGGTCAAGCGACTGCTGTTGGAAAACGGCTTCAACATGGCGCAATACCATGAAGAGTCGTTCGGCGCGACACCGCCTGAGGCGCGGGCCGATGCAGTCGAGCAGGCCGAAATCGCAGCCGACGCGCCGGATGTCGACGCCGCCGACCTGCATCAGGTGGAATTCACCGACACCGGCAAGAGCATTCGCGTGGCCCCGGGTGAAACTGTTCACGCCGCTGCCGCCAAACTCGGCCTGATGATCCCCAAAGCCTGCGGTATGGGCATTTGCGGCACCTGCAAGGTCATGAAGCTGAGCGGCGAAGTGGAAATGGAGCACAACGGCGGCATCACCGACGAGGATGTTGCAGAGGGCTACATTCTGTCCTGCTGCAGCGTACCGAAGGGGGATGTGCGGATTGAGTATTGAGCACGCCTGAAACTGTGTGACGCGGAGCGTCCGGAACGGCATACCCACGCGGAGCATGGGCACGATAGTGATCTCTCTGACGACTATCGTTCCTCACGCTCCAGCGTTGGAATGCCGTGGGTGACGCTCTGCGTCACAAATCTATGCCGCGCCGCAGGTTCAAGACCGGACGCGGAGCGTCCAGAACGGCATGCGACGCGGAGCGTCGGACGATAGCTGGTGTCATCCTTCCGCACGCTCCAGCGTGGGTACGATGGGCATTCTTTAGGGCACCTATCGGTTACGTTCCACTGTGACTCTGCTTATAAGCCGCCAGCGCTGGCAGCAGTTGCTGGTCGATGGCCTGGCGTACGGCGGGGAGGAGGGTGGCGCTGCCGGTCAGGAGTTGCTCTACCAGACGTCGCAGGGCTGTAGCGCGCTCGGCGTTCAGGCCGCAAACGGCTTGCGCGCAGGCTTGTTCAGCGGTTGCGCCGCCGGGTGCTTCGAAGCCCAGGGCTCTGAGTTGGCCGAGCAGGTCCTCCTGGTCAATCAAATCTGCGTGCATCATGGCTTCTGTTCCTTTGATCGGGCTTTTTTCCGATTCTGGTAGGGCAGACTGCCAAGGGCAAGTCCTGTGCGTCGCGCATGGCAGGATTGACTACAGGTACGTCGCTTTCAGTTCAGGTCGCGCTTATTCGATTTGCAGGTTTTCTATTGTGTTGTCGACCATGACCTTTGCCATTTCCACCAGGTGCATGATCGTGAGCGTCATATCTCTTTGCGCGCCGGTCATGCTGTCGCTGAATTCGTAAGCGCTGGTTGCTGCACAGCGCAGCAGGTCGCTGGCATACATCAGCGCATCTTCATGGCTGACTTTGGGGCGGGCGTTGAAGAGGGGTGGGTCGGGGACGATTTTTAGCATGTGAGACTCCTAATCAATAACTGGAAGGTCGTCACTTCGGCTACTAATCGAAGGTGGCGGCCGCACGCAGGTAGTAGCCCGGTGATTAGGAACCGGTGCATCCGAAGATGCCCCACGCACGGCCACCATAAAGATGCAGGCCGTAAACAAGCGCCTTGCACAAGGTGGCGCATTGCGCCTAATCACACCGAGGGCTACTAATCCTCATCGCTGAATATGCAGCGACGGGCGCAGAGTAGTGATCGAAATCGGCAGGCACAAGGGGGCGGGAGTTTCTCGGAAATTTCCTTCAAACGAAAGAGACGAGTCCCGCAAATTCGTTACAAATTCTTGTTCATTGCTCAGGTTTGCTAAACTGCGCAGCTTGCCAGGAGCTGCCATGAATTACCGTCACGCCTACCATGCCGGCAACCACGCCGACGTGTTCAAACACCTGACTCTGACTCGCTTGATCGCCCTCATGGCGCGCAAGGAGCAGCCGTTCGCCTATCTCGACACCCACGCGGGGTTGGGGTTATACGACCTCAAGGGCGATCAGGCCACCCGCACCGGAGAGTGGCTGGAAGGCATCGGCCGTCTTTGGGATGCACCGGACTTGCCCGCGCTGGCCTCCGATTATTTGCAAGTGCTGCACGACATGAACCCCGACGGCGAGCTGCGCTACTACCCCGGCTCGCCGGAGCTGGCCCGCCGCCTGACTCGCGAGCGCGAGCGTGTGCTGCTCAACGAGAAGCACCCCGAAGATGGGCGTCTGCTCAAGGAAAACATGAAGGGCGATCGCCGCGTGGCGGTGCATCTGGGGGAAGGCTGGCATGTGCCACGCGCCTTGCTGCCGGTGGCTGAAAAGCGTGCCGTGATGCTCATCGACCCGCCGTTCGAGCAGCTCGATGAAATGAAACGTTGCGCTGTAGCGCTCAAGGAAACCATCGGGCGCATGCGTCAGACGGTGGCTGCTATCTGGTACCCGATCAAGGACCCGCGCCTGCTGCGGCGCTTTTATCAGGACCTGGCCGAGACTGGCGCACCCAAATTGCTGCGCGTCGAGCTGTTCGTCCACCCGCTGGACACCCCGGCCAGCCTCAACGGTTCAGGCCTGGCCATCGCCAACCCGCCGTGGGGCCTAGAAGAAGAGCTGCGTGAACTGATGCCGTACCTCGCCCAGAAACTGGGCCAGACCCAGGGCGGCTGGAAGATGGACTGGTTGATTGCGGAGTAGGCTTGCCTGCATCCATCACTGCGTGCCCATGCGGAGCTCTCAGCGTTGTACACAGATCCTGGCAAGCCCAGAAGACTGTGTAGGGCATGTAGGTGCGTACCGTGCAACGCTTCGCTGGTTCGCGATCTGCCGTGAACCGGCAGCAAAACCGCTTGCCTCGGTGCGCCAGATACAGCCGAGGTGGCCGGTTTTGGGGCCGCTTCGCAGCCCATCGCGGACAAGTCCGCTCCTACGCCCTCCGGGCAGAAGCCCGTTTCCTGACGCCCCGGCAGGGGCGTGTCTCAAGCCGGCATGCACACACCCGTGCCGCCCAGGCCGCAATAGCCCTGAGGGTTCTTGGCCAGATATTGCTGGTGGTAGGCCTCGGCAAAGTAGACCGTCGGGGCTTCTTCGATTTCAGTGGTAATTGCGCCTAGCCCGGCCTTGCTCAGTTCCGCCTGGAATTCTGTAGCGCTGGCCTTGGCGGCGTCGAGCTGTTCGGGAGTGGTGCAGTAGATCACCGAGCGGTACTGAGTACCGATGTCGTTACCCTGACGCATACCCTGGATAGGGTTGTGCGCTTCCCAGAACACCTTGAGCAACGACTTGTAGCTGATTTTCTCGGGCTCGTAGACAACCAGCACCACTTCAGTGTGGCCAGTCAGACCGGAGCAGACTTCTTCGTAAGTCGGGTTCGGGGTAAATCCGCCCGCATACCCCACGACCGTGCTCACCACACCTTCCTGTTGCCACAGGCGGCGTTCTGCGCCCCAGAAGCAACCCAGGCCGAAGATGGCGAATTCCACATTGCTCGAAAACGGTCCCAGCAGCGGGTTGCCGTTGACGAAATGAGTTTCCGGAAGCGCCATAGGCGTTTCACGACCCGGCAGTGCTTGTTCGGCGGTGGGCAGTACGTTTTTGTTCACTAGAATTTCCGAGCGCAGAGTCATGAACCATATCCTCTCGTTTAGAGACAGGCAGCAGGGGCCAGGACAGATGAGCAGAGTTACATAGGTCCCGTTACACGCACAAACAAGTGCTGCCGTGTAATAACAGCCTGACAGTGTGCCCGAGAGAGCAGGGTGCAGGGAAGGTTGTCAGGCGGACGGACGACGCGGGTAGCGCTTCAGTTTCTCGATCAGCTCTTCGCCGGGGATAGGCTTGTCGAACAGATAGCCCTGGCCCACATCGCAACGATGACGGCGCAGGAACGTCAACTGTGCAGCGGTTTCAATGCCTTCGGCGACCACTTTGAGCTTGAGGTTGTGGGCCATCGCGATGACCGCAGAGGTGATTTCCATGTCGTCTTCATCATCCGGAATATCGCGGATGAAGCTGCGATCGATCTTGATCACATCGATGGGGAATTTCTTCAGGTAGCTGAATGACGAGTAACCGGTGCCGAAGTCATCCATGGCCAACGACAGGCCAAGCTTCTTCAGCGAGTCCAGCTGCTGGCGCGTGTCTTCGGCGGCTTCCAGCAGCAGGCCTTCGGTCAGTTCCAGTTCCAGCAGCGAAGGATCCAGCTCTTCTTCTCTGAGGATAGCGGCAATCGATGACACCAGCTCGGGGTCGGAAAACTGCTTGGGTGACACGTTGATCGCCACCTGCAAATTGCCGAAACCAGCGGCGGTGAGGTCCTTGCTCATGCGGCAGGACTGGCGAGCGACCCATTTGCCGATGGGGATGATCAGGCCGGTTTCTTCCGCCACGCTGATGAACTGATCGGGGCGGATCATACCTTTTTCAGGATGATTCCAGCGCAGCAGCGCTTCCATGCCCAGCAGACGACCGGTCAGCAGGCACAGCTTGGGCTGGTAGAACACCTCCAGCTCGTTCTGGGTCAGGGCGCGGCGCAGGTTGTTTTCCACAAACAGCTTGTAGCTGGCCTCGGCATTCAAGGCTTCTGTAAACACCTGAACCTGGTGCTTGCCGTTGGCTTTGGCCTTATGCAGGGCCAGGCCGGCGTTTTTAATTAAGGTCTGCGGGTCACGGCCGTGCAGCGGCGCGCAAGCAAGGCCCACCGAGCCGGTAACGCTGATCAGCTGATTATCGACGAACATCGGCTTGTCCAGCGTGGCAAGTACCTGACTGGCGGTGGCCTGTCCGGCTTCCTGATCCGTGTTGTCGAGCAGAACGGCGAATTCGTTACTGGCAAAGCGCGCCAGCACGTCGGACGGGCTCAAGGTGTTACGCAGACGGCGCGCCAGACTGATCAGCAGTTTGTCGCCGGTCTGGTGGCCAAGACTGTCGTTGATGCGCTTGAAGTTGTCGATGTCGACCAGCAACAGGCTCATCGGCGTGTCGGTGTCACGGACAAAGCGTTCGTCCAGGTTGCGGATGAAGGCCGGACGGTTGCCCAGATTGGTCAGGTTGTCGGTGTAGGCCAGGCGCTCGATACGCTGCTGGGCCAGCTTGCTCTGGGTGATGTCTTCATAGATGCCGATGTAGTGCGTCAGCTCGCGATTATCGCCATACACCTTGGAAATCGACAGCTGGCCCCAGTAGGGTTCGAGGTTTTTGCGTCGACTTTTGAACTCGCCCTGCCAGCTGTTGCTGTTGGTCAGGCTGGAGTTGGCTTCCAGCAACAACTGGTTGAGGTTTTCCAGCGCAGGCAGTTCCGAGAGCTTGTGCCCGGAGACTTCATCGGAACTGTACTGCGTGATCGCCGTGAAGCTTGGGTTGACGTATTCGACCACGCCGTTGCAGTTGACCAGCAGAAAGGCGTTGGCGCTTTGTTCGACTGCACGCTGGAACAGGTGCAGCGCATTGGTCGCGGCTCGACGGTTATGGTTGTTGATGACCTGAGCGAACTGGTCGGCCAGCTCCCCGGCGAAGGCGATTTCGTCGGACTGCCACTCGCGTGTCGAGCCGGACTGTTCCAGGCAGAGCACGCCAATGACCTGGCCATCGATACGAATACTCGCATCAAGGACCGCCTTGTCTTCTCCAGGGTTCAGGCTTTCGGCCATTTCGCGGGTGCGCGGGTCGGTCTGGATATTGCTGGCGTCAATCGCCCTGCTGGTATTGAGCGCTTGCAGATAGGTGGGGTAGGCGCTGATATCAATCGGCGTACGCGACTGATAGTCGCCGCTTTCCCGACGATAGTCGGTGATCGGCTCCAGACGCTTGTCGGTGAGGTTCCAGATACTGACATGATCGACGTCATAAATGTCGCAGGCACTTTTGGTGATCAGCTTTGCCGCTTCCAGCAGGGTATTGGCTGTGGTGTAACGATGCCGGGTCAGGCGCAGGATCAGGTCCTGCTGGGCACGCACGCGTTCCAGATGGGCAAACTGGTCACGCTGGGCGCGCTGGTTGAGTTCAAGGGCAATCTGCAGGCGCAGGTTACGGGTTTCGAGATCGGAGTCAGTGGCGGTCTCGCTTTCTGTGACAAGGCCATCGACGATCAGAAAATAACCACGCAGCAGATGACGATTGTGCTGCTTGTAGGCTTCGCCGATTTCCAGCAAGCCAAGCGCGCCCTTGGGGCTGTGCAGGGTGTAGCGAATCAGGTAATTCGGAGAAGAAGCCAGTTGCTGCTGGATGTCGTCATGCAGTTGATAGCGTGCTTGCGGCTCCATGAGGCTGGCATAAGGGGATCCAATCAAGGCGCAAAGGTCGACGGCGGGCAGGCCGAACTGCTTTTCGCAATTCGGATCGAGAAACAATAGCGCCCAATTGGCTTCATTCAGCCGCTCGAAACGCAGCATGCCCAGGCGCGAAGGCACTGGCAATTGCGTCACTACCTCGGCTGCGGATCTACCGGCAGCATCGGTTTGGCTTTTCATGAACAAACTCGCTTCCGGAATACTAGTCGCGACGGGCGTAAACCCCACTTTCGCGTATGGCAAGGTTGCATGATGCGGCTCGTGCTTACAAGAGACCACAGTGGCTTAGTGCTATAAAAGTGTCGGCCGATTGCCCAGGTTCTTCAATGTATCTGGTCGGATACTTGAAACTGCTCGTTTTTCGGGCAAAGTCCCTGTTTTAAAGGGGATTTCGCCATACAGGTTTGCTCCTGTCCGGAAGGGTTGTCAATCAAGTCGTCGCTACCCTGGCCTCCTTCGCTGGTAATTGCAGGAAAATCCCGGCGGCAAACATGGCCAGAACTCCGACGCTCAGGAACGTCAGCTGGAAAGCCTCCAGCACGCTGCTAAGCTCGCCGCTGGCCACTTCTTCGCTGAAACCGCCCAACAAGGCCGCAGCGCTTGCAACCCCAAGGCTCAGCGAAAGTTGTGCCACCACCGAGAGCAGGCTGTTGCCGCTTGCCGCGCTGGCATCGTCCAGATCGATCAGGGTGACGGTATTCATCGCGGTGAACTGCAGGGAGTTGACCGCACCGAGCAGGCCCAGATGCACCAGCAAAACCCAGTACGGCGTCTGCACATCGACCAGTGCCAGGCTTGCCAGCAGGATGCCCAGCAGCAATGTGTTACCGGTCAGAATGAGGCGATAGCCCATATGCTCGATCAGCCAGCGCGCTACCGTCTTGGCGAACATTCCTGCAGCTGCCAGCGGCAACATGCTCATGCCCGCCTCGGAAGGCGAATACCCCAGTGCCACTTGCAGCAGCAACGGGATCAGGAACGGCAAGGCTCCGCTGCCCAGACGGGCGAACAGATTGCCCAGAATACCGACCGCAAACGTTCGGGTGCGAAACAGCGAAGGGGCGAACAACGGCGATTCGATGTGCCCGGCGCGCAGCCAGTAGGCCGCCAGGCAGCCCATCCCGGCAAACAGCAGAAGCACCACGCGCATATGTGGCAGGTTCAGCTCGCCCAGCCCCTCAAGGGCAATGGTGATCAGCACCATTGCCGCGCCAAACAGGATAAACCCGATGCCGTCAAAACGCGTTCGACCGCCTCCGGGAAGGTCGGGGATGAAGTGTTTGACGGCATAGCAGCCGATAATCCCGACTGGAATATTGAGCAGGAAAATCCAGTGCCAGCTCAGGTACTCGACCATCCAGCCGCCAAGCGTCGGCCCCAGCAACGGTCCCAAAAGACCGGGCACGGTGATAAAGCCCATGATCCGTACCAGCTCCGACCGAGGATACGCACGTAAGACGATCAGGCGTCCGATGGGCAGCATCAGCGCGCCACCCAGCCCCTGAATCACCCGCGCCGCCACCAGCACGTTGAGCGACCAGGACAGCGCGCACAGCAACGAGCCGAAGCTGAACAGCAAAATGGCGCTGAAGAAGATGCGCTTGATCCCGAAACGATCGGCAATCCAGCCCGAGGCCGGGATCAGCAGTGCGATGGTCAGCATGTAGGCGATAACCACCGACTGCATGCGCAGGGGGTCTTGCGCCAGCGAGCTGGCCATGGACGGCAGGGCGGTGTTGAGGATCGTGCCGTCCAGGCTTTGCATGAAGAACGCAATGGCGATGACCCAGGGCATCCAGCGCAGGGTCTTTTCATCCATGATTGGCGCTGCTGAGTTCGACATAAGCTCCTGCTACAAGGTTAGGGTGATTCGGCTTATCAGAGCGCCGGGCAGTTGAATCGACCCCGTCTGGCGCTGAGTGTAGGTACTCGATTGAAGAATCAGTTCCCGCTCGCGAGTCAGGTCCTCCAGTGCGCTACCCAACAGGCTGTAGGCGCTGTCATCGAAACGCATGGTGCTGACCGGTGCGACGATCTTGCCGTCTTCGACCCAGAATGTTGCGAAACGTGTCATCCCGGTCAGACGTGCGGCAGCGCGATCCGAAAAGTTCAGGTACCACAGGTTGCTGATGTAAAGGCCCGTGCCGAGCTTTTCAAGGATCTGGTCCAGCTCCAGCGAGCCGCCGGCAATGCTCAACGCGCTTGGACCTTCGCCATAATCCGCGCCGTTGGCAGGCAGGTCATACTCAGCGGCGCTGCTCGAGTCCACCAGTCGCTCGCGGGCCTGCCCGTTGACGATCAGCTTCAGGTCCTTGCGCGGGTAGCCTTCGCGTGAGAAGGCTGGCGAGAGCGAGCCACTGACTTGCTCGTCGAAGCTGATCAGCGGGCTGAAATGAGTCTCGCCGTCATACAGCCTTTGCAACGGGCTGCGCTTGCTGGCCACCGCTTGCGCGGAAAAGCCGCCCCAGCTGAGCATGCCAATGACTTCGTCCAGTGCCGCCTGAGCCAGATAGGCGCGGTATTGACCGGGCTTGAGGGTGTGCAGTGGGCGGCCGAGAAATTCAAGCTGCTCACGGGCCTGCTGAAAGCGTTGCACGAACGCTTCGTTGTTCCAGTCGTGACCTGCGTAATTGGCTTTCACCGCCTGGCCGTTTTCATGAAACAGGCTCCAGTCGAAATTGAAGCTGTTGGCCTGATGCCAGCCCAGCGCTCCCCACGAACTGGCGAAACCCCGGTACAGCGGGCCAGCCGCGTAAAAACCCACCAGATCGAGGTCGCCTGACAGTTGGCTGATCTGCTCGACGACCTGCGCGCTGTCCGGCAGCGGTAAGTCCTGCACATTGCTGCTCTGCCAGGCCTGCGTGTTAGGCAACAGATACGGGTCTTTCGCCAGCGAAGGCAGGGTTTCGCGCAATTGCTGCAAGGCATTGGAAAGGCGCCGAGTATCGGTCTCCTGATCCCCGGACAAGGTCACTTCCAGGTTGGCATGACGCCCGTCGTCGATCAGTTTGAAGGTCGCAATGACCTGCTGCACGCTCCCGGCCTGCCGAACCTGGCCGTGGTTGAAACGAATGAAATCGGACGCTTCGGCGTCGTAGGCCAGGGTGAAGTGTTCCGTCGGGCTGATGGCAGCCTTGAGCACGGCGACCAGCGCCTCGAATTGCTGTTGGTGCGACATCAGGCATCCCCTCCAAACACATCGACATTGGCAAATACACACGCCGGAGAGGCATGGCCTACACGGATCACCTGATTGGGTTCGCCCTTGCCGCAGTTGGGCGTGCCCAGCACTTTGAAGGTACTGGCGTCACCGACTGCGCTGAGGTTTTTCCAGAACTGAGCAGAAATTGCCCGATAGTTGGGGTTCTTCACCACGCCCTTGAGTTCACCGTTTTCAATTAATTGGCCCCATTCGCAGCCGAACTGGAACTTGTTGCGCGCATCGTCGATGGACCAGGAGCGATTGCTCGACATCAGGATGCCGTGCTCGATGTTACCGATCAGGCCGTCCAGTGACTGGTCGCCCGGTTCGATGTTCAGGTTGGCCATGCGATCGATGGGCGCACGGTTCCAGCCGCAGGCGCGGCTGTTGGCAACCCCGTCCAGGCCGCTGCGGTATTGCGACAGTGCGCCGCCGAGCGGGCGTTGCAACAGGCCGTCACGAATCAGGAACTGTTTGCTGGCGGCCGTGCCGTCGTCGTCGTGCGCGTAGCTGGCCAGTTGCTCAGGAATGTCCGGGTCGAACGTCACGTTCAGCAGGCTGGAGCCGTATTGCAGGGTGCCGAAATCGGTCGTCTTGACGAAGCTGGTACCTGCGTAATTACGCTCGTCGCCGAGAATCCGGTCCAGCTCCAGGGGATGGCCGATGGACTCGTGAATCTGCAGGACCATCTGATCGGGCATCAGCAGCAGGTCGCGTGGGCCTGATGGCGTGTTGGGGGCGAGGATCAACTGCAACGCTTCGTAGGCGACGTTGGCGGCAGACCCGATCAGGCCACAACTGCTCAGCACTTCGATGCCACCCTGCTGGCCGAAGTTATGCCCGCCCAGGGTGCGCGTCTGGCTGTCGCGACCGTCGTAGGCCGTCACGCTCATGCCCGGAAACACAAAGCGCTGCGCCTGACGCAATTGCGCGCCCGCGCTGTTGAGGTAGATTTGCTCAACCGTTTCCAGCCCCAGTACGGCCTGCCAGTTGACCAGCCGTTCGTCTTTCGGGACGGCGCTGGACTCGGCCATCAGCAGGCCGATGCAGTCGCTCAGTGGCGGGAATGCTTGATCCATGTGCGGCGACAGATAGTCAGCCTTGGCAGTCGAGACAGCTTGATCGCCCAGGTTCAGCAACGCATGCGGTGCCAGGCGACGTGCCAGCGCTTCGGCCTGCTGCAAGGCGGCTTGCAAACCCCGAAGGGAAATGTCGTTGGTGGCGGCGTAGGCTTCAACACCGTTCAGGCGCACGGTCAGCATTGCGCCCTCGTCGCTGCTCAGCGACGGCGGCTCGGCCACATTCTTGCGCACGCACAGGCGTTGGCCGGTGCGGTGCACGTAACGTACGGAAAAAAATTGCGCTTCACTCTGCAGAGCAGCGAAATGCTGCTTGAGCCGGGCGGAGAAATCGAACATGCAGACAAGCTCCTTCTTGAGGGTGGTCAGTGAAGTCCGGGCGGCCTTTTGGGCCGATTGCCGTTGAGGGGGAGATTGCCCCACCACGATTGCCAGGCTGCACCTGCAAGCTTTGAGCCAGACGCTTCAGCCCTGCATCACCAGCTTGATATCGGCGGCCAGTTCACGCACGCGCTCTTCTTCGGTGTCCCACGAACACATGAAGCGTGCGCCGCCGTTGCCGATGAAGGTATAGAAACGCCAGCCCTTGGCGGTCAATGCTGCAATGGCCGGTTGCGACAATTGCAGAAACACGCCATTGGCCTGTACCGGAAACATCAGCTCCACGCCGGGAATATCCTTGACCAGTTCGGCCAGCAGTTGTGCGCAATGGTTGGCGTGGCGGGCATGTGTGAGCCAAGCGTCGTTTTCCAGCAGACCGACCCACGGAGCAGACAGAAAGCGCATTTTCGACGCAAGCTGCCCGGCCTGTTTGCAGCGGTAATCGAAATCTTCAGCCAGGTCATGGTTGAAAAACAGGATGGCTTCACCCACCGCCATGCCGTTTTTGGTACCGCCGAAGCACAGCACATCGACGCCGGATTTCCAGGTCAGTTCTGCCGGTGAGGCCTCCAGAAAGGCGCAGGCATTGGAGAAGCGGGCACCGTCCATGTGCAGATGCAGGCCCAGCTCCTTGCAGGTCGCACTGATTGCCTTGAGTTCTTCGGGCTGATAAACGCCGCCTACCTCGGTGGCCTGGGTCAGCGTCACGACGCGCGGTTTGGGGTAGTGAATATCCTGACGCTTGAGCGCCACTTCGCGAATCGACTCCGGGGTCAGCTTGCCGCCTGCGCTGCGTGCTGTCAGCAGTTTGGAGCCGTTGGAGAAAAACTCCGGCGCGCCGCATTCATCGGTTTCAACGTGAGCCGTTTCCGAACAGATGACACTGTGGTAACTCTGGCACAGCGATGACAGCGCCAGAGAGTTGGCCGCTGTGCCGTTGAAGGCAAAAAACACTTCGCAGTCGGTTTCGAACAGACGGCGGAAATCATCTGATGCGCGTGCAGTCCATTGATCGTCACCATAGGCACGTTGATGCCCCTTGTTCGCCTGCTCCATGGCTGCCCAGGCTTCAGGACAGATACCGGAATAGTTGTCGCTGGCGAACTGTTGGCTTTGGTCTGTCATGGCCGATTCCTTATGGGCGATTATGGTGCGCACTGTAGCGACAATATAAGGTTCGGTCATGTGTTGACTGCATGACGCAATTCCCCATTCAGGAGCGATATGGATCTGTCCAACCCGCCTTTTCTGCCCGGACGCAACAAGGCGCTGGACCTGCTCAAGTGGCTGGCGATGCTGAGCATGGTGCTCGATCATCTTCGCTATGTGGGCTGGTCAGTTGATTTTCTTTACGTGCCGGGGCGTTTCGCCTTTCCCTGGTTCTGTCTGGCAATTGCCGTAAACCTTTCCCGGCGCAGCGCAGCCATTCTGGCCCCGAGGGTGCAATGGCGCTATCTGGGGTGGCTGCTGGCATTCGCAGCGCTATCAGAAATCCCGTATCGGCTGTTCATGGCGGACGTGACCGTGCTGAACGTAATGCCGACCCTGTTGCTGGGGCTGCTGATTGCTCAAGGCTGGCAGCACCGCAACGTGACGACGCGAATCATGGCCATCGTGGCCCTGCTGCTGGGCGCGGTTTTTCAGCAACAATTGATGTTTGGTTTTGCCGGTGTGTTGCTGCCGCTGGTTTTTCTATTGGTGCTGCAAAAGCGCCTTTGGTATTCGGTGTTTCCGGCAGTTTTCTGCCTCGCAGCCAATGCCTGGCCGCAGATGATTGCCGGCGCGAGCTGGGGCGATCCGATTTCCATTGGCTCGATAGCCGCCTGCCTGGTGGCACCTGCGCTGGGCATAGCGCTACTGCGCACCAAACCGAAGTTCGCAGTGATCCCGATGCGGCGCTGGGCCTATGCGATCTACCCGCTGCACTTCCTGGTATTGCTGGGTTTGCGGACGGTGTTGGAGCGTGGCTGAACGATAACCTCAACTATCGTGCGACGCTCCGCGTCGCATGCCGTTCCGGACGCTTTGCGTCCTCTTGCAAGGCAGAGCGTCGTGAACTGCATTCCGATGCTGGAGGCATCAGCTATTAGGCAGCAACCGGCAAGTAATGCTCTTGATGTAGCGCGTCTCGGCAATTGCCGGGTGTACCGGGTGATCCGGGCCTTGGCCGCCGCGTTCCAGTAGCTGGATGTTGCGGTCCAGATGGCGGGCGCTGGTCAGGAGGATGTTTTGCAGGTCGTCTTCCGGCAGGTGCATGGAGCAGGAAGCGCTGACCAGAATGCCGTCCTTGCTGAGCAGGCGCATAGCTTGCTCGTTCAGGCGGCGGTAAGCGCCTTCGCCGTTTTTCATGTCTTTCTTGCGTTTGATGAACGCAGGTGGATCGGCAACGATCACATCGAAACGCTCTTCACCGGCTTTCAGCTCTTTCAGCGCTTCGAAAACATCGCCTTCGATGCAGGTCATTTTTTCTGCGAAGCCATTCAGGGCTGCGTTACGCTCAACGCCATCAAGGGCGAAGGACGATGCGTCGACGCAGGTCACGTCACTGGCACCAAAAGCCGCTGCCTGAATTCCCCAGCCACCAATGTAGCTGTACAGGTCCAGTACACGCTTGCCTTTGACGTAGGGGGCAATGCGCGCGCGGTTCATACGGTGGTCGTAGAACCAGCCGGTCTTCTGCCCGGCCATCACCGGTGCTTCGAACTTCACGCAGTTCTCTTCCAGCGCAACCCATTCGGGAACCAGGCCGAACACGGTTTCGACGTAACGATTCAGACCTTCCGCATCGCGAGCGGCTGAGTCGTTCTTGAACAGAATGCCGCTTGGCTTGATGACCTGAACCAGCGCGGCAATGATGTCTTCCTTGTGGTTTTCCATGGTGGCCGAGGCCAGCTGGACAACCAGAATGTCACCGAACCGATCCACCACCAGACCCGGCATCAGGTCTGAATCGCCGTAGACCAGGCGGTAGAAAGGCTTGTCGAACAGGCGCTCGCGCAGCGACAGCGCCACGTTCAGGCGATGGACCAGCAAAGACTTATCGAGCGGCAGCTTGATATCGCGCGACAGCAAACGTGCGCAGATCAGGTTGTTGGGGCTCATGGCGACGATGCCCAGCGGCTTGCCGCCAGCAGCTTCGAGGATGGCCTGATCACCGGCTGCAAAACCATGCAGCGGGGTGGCGGCTACGTCGATTTCGTTGCTGTAGACCCACAAGTGACCGGCGCGCAGGCGGCGGTCGGCGTTGGCTTTGAGGCGCAAGCTAGGCAGGGACATGACGTCGCTCCTGAAAAAAGAGCGGGATTATAGCGCGTTATCCCGGTAGTGCGCCGGGATGACTACAATAATCGCAACCGATCAAGCCGACAGCGCTTCAATCAACTTGCTGTTGAAGGCCGGGATGTCATCAGGCTGGCGGCTGCTGATCAGCGTGCCGTCGGTGACAACTTCCTGATCAACCCATTTAGCCCCGGCGTTGACCAGGTCATCCTTCAGCGTCTTGAAGCTGGTCAGGGTTTTACCCTTCACCAGGCCTGCCGATATCAACAGCCAGCCGCCGTGACAGATAACCGCCACTGGTTTGCCGGAGCCCTCTATGTCCTTGACGAGCTTCTGTGCGTCCGTGTCTATGCGGATGGTGTCGGAGTTCTGTACGCCGCCCGGCAGAACCACGCCATGGTAGTCGCTGGCGTTGGCCGCCTTGAACGTGCGGTCGATCTTGAAATCATCGGCAGGTTTGTCGTGATTCCAGCCTTTGACCTGGCCCTCTTCGGTGGACAGGATTTCCACGGTGGCACCTGCTTGCTCCAGCGCTTCTTTCGGGCCGGTCAGTTCGACCTGTTCGAAACCGTCGGTTACAAGAATTGCGATGCGTTTGCCAGTCAGTGCTTTAGACATGGGATCCTCCAGTGTCGGGCTTTCAGGGTGGCGTCTGGCGGTCGTTTTGAGGCCGCCATATACGCCGTCAACACAAGGTCCGAAGCCTGGCATTTGGCAAAGTTCCGAGAATATCTTCGTCTTGGGTGATGGACCGTTTCCCCGCAAGGGGTCAGAATCCAGTCATTACGGTGAGTAAATTCCTATGTCCGAAGAGCTAAGCCCAGAACAGATCCAGCAAGCGTTGCAGGGTATCAGTGTGCCCCCGCAGCCGCAGATCATGGTGGATCTGCAGATGGAGCAATACATGCCCGATCCGGACCTTGGGGTGATTGCGCGGCTGATTGCGCAAGATCCGGGGTTGTCCGGGGCGCTGCTGAAGATCGTCAACTCTGCGCACTACGGCCTGTCCAACAAGATTGCCTCGATTGATAAGGCCGTGAATCTGCTGGGCAGTCGTACCGTGATCAATCTGATCAACGCACAGTCGATCAGGGGCGAGATGACCGATGAGACCATCGTCGCGCTTAATCGCTTCTGGGACACCGCGCAGGATGTCGCAATGACCAGTCTGACGCTGGCCAAGCGCATCGGCTCGCAGACTGTGGATGAATCCTACGCATTGGGCCTGTTCCATGACTGCGGTATTCCGTTGATGCTCAAGCGCTTCCCGAATTACATGCCGGTCCTTGAAGAAGCCTACGCCAATGCAGGGCCTGATTGTCGCGTTGTCGATACTGAAAACGCCGCGTTCCACACCAACCACTCGGTGGTCGGCTATTACACGGCCAAGTCATGGCGCTTGCCTGCGCACGTGACTGACGCGATCGCCAATCATCACAACGCATTGGCGATTTTTCAGGACGATACCAGTCGCAATGCCCCGCTCAAGAACCTCTTGGCCCCCCTGAAAATGGCCGAGCACATCTGCCAGTCCTACCAAGTGCTGGGCAATCAGGGCGAAGATCACGAATGGGAATGCATTGGTGCGCTGGTGCTGGATTACGTGGGCTTGTCCGAATATGACTTTGAATACCTGAGGGAAAGCATCCGCGAGCTGGGCGCGCGCTGAGCCTGTGCGCTGCTGGCTTGCCCTTCCTGTAAAACCGAGTGATACATGCCTGAATTACCTGAAGTAGAAACCACCCGTCGCGGTATTGCACCCCATCTTGAAGGTCAGCGTGTCAGCCGCGTTATCGTACGCGACAGCCGTTTGCGCTGGCCCATTCCCGAAGATTTGGACATCCGGCTTTCCGGACAGCGCATTGTGCAGGTGGATCGACGCGCCAAGTACCTGCTGATCCAGGCCGAGGTGGGCACTCTGATCAGTCACCTGGGTATGTCCGGGAATCTGCGTCTGGTCGAAGCCGGGCTTCCGGCGCTCAAACATGAGCACGTCGACATCGAGCTGGAGTCCGGGCTGGCCTTGCGTTACACCGACCCGCGTCGTTTTGGCGCGATGCTCTGGAGCCTTGATCCGCATAACCACGAGTTATTGATTCGTCTGGGGCCGGAGCCGCTGACTGATCTGTTCGACGGTGAGCGCCTTTACGAGCGCTCGCGCGGCAAGTCGATTGCGGTCAAACCGTTTGTCATGGATAACGCCGTGGTGGTCGGGGTGGGCAATATTTACGCGACCGAAGCACTGTTCGCGGCGGGCATCGACCCGCGACGCGAAGCCGGAGGCGTCTCACGGGCTCGTTATCTCAAGCTTGCCATCGAGATCAAGCGCATTCTGACCTACGCTATAGAGCGCGGCGGTACCACCCTGCGTGACTTCATCGGCGGCGACGGCAAGCCCGGATATTTCCAGCAGGAATTGTTTGTCTACGGGCGTGGCGGCCAGCCATGCAAGGTCTGCGGTACAACGTTGCGTGAAATCAAGCTGGGGCAGCGCGCCAGTGTTTACTGTCCAAAATGCCAGCGCTGAAATACGAGAGGCGCAGAGCGTCAGGCCACTTGCTTAAGCTGCACCCCTGTTTATAGTGATGGCACCTTAATTATTTGCTACGCCTGAAGGACCAAGCCATGAGACCGTTTCGTATTCTTGCTGCCACGCTGGCGCTGTTTATCGGCCTGCAGGCGCTGCCTGCGATTGCCGCCGATGTCTCCACCGGCAGCGGCGATCCGGTCTACACCATTCAAAACCCGCCAGCGTTCGCGATGATCGGCGATCTGCTGATTGCCCGACCGCTGTTGATAGCAGCCACGGTCATCGGTACAGGGCTGTTCGTGATTGCTGCGCCTTTTGCAGCGGCAGGCGGCAACCTCGGCGCAACGGGCAAGGCGCTGGTGGTCGATCCGGGCAAGGCAGCCTTTGTGCGTTGCCTGGGTTGCACCGGTGACGGGTACGGCAAGCAGCAGTAAAGGCTGTATCAGACCTTGCTGGTGATGATCCGGTACTTGTCCATCAGCTGTTCTTTGCTCTCGACGTGATTTTCATCCAGGGGGATACAGTCGACCGGGCAAACCTGCTGGCATTGAGGCTCGTCGTAGTGACCCACACATTCGGTGCACAGGTTCGGGTTGATCACGTAGATCTCCTCGCCTTGTGAAATCGCCTCGTTTGGGCACTCGGGTTCGCAGACGTCGCAGTTGATGCAATCGTCAGTGATGATAAGGGACATGAATTGCTCCTGCCGCAGCCGACGCCGGGGCACATTAAAACCAATGCGGCGAATTGTGCCGCATTAGGCTTCGGGATGCACCTTCACATGCGCTGCGTCTAGCGCTTGAAGCGTTCGGTCAGCGCCTGAGCGACGGCAGGATGAACGAATTTGGTGATATCACCGCCCAACGCCGCGATTTCACGCACCAACGTCGAGGAAATGAATGAGTAGCGCTCTGAGGGCGTGAGGAACAGGCTTTCGACGTCCGGTGCCAACTGACGGTTCATGTTGGCCAGCTGAAACTCGTACTCGAAGTCCGATACCGCGCGAAGGCCGCGCAGAAAGACGTTGGCATTCTGTTCCTTGGCAAAATGCGCGAGCAGCGTCGAGAAGCCGACGACTTCCACGTTGGGCAGGTGTTTGGTGACTTCGCGGGCCAGTTCGACGCGTTGTTCCAGAGGAAACAGCGGGTTTTTCTTCGGGCTGGCGGCAACCGCAATGACCACGTGATCGAACAGGCGCGAGGCGCGCTCGACCAAATCTCCATGGCCCTTGGTAATCGGGTCGAAGGTGCCTGGGTACAACACTCGGTTCATCGCGTCGTCCTGGTCGGAGTCCGTTGTGGGACTCGGATGGTATCGCAGCCTTCCCGATGGGCCAAGCTGCGTAATAAGCGCCAAGCGTCGTATTGCGCCGATTATCGGCCATGTTTCAGCCCAAACCCCCGATTTTGGGGCTATTTACTGTGTTGCGGATGATGCTCGACGCGCAGCAATTGGCTAAGACACCTTGTGTTCAGCTTGCCTGCGTCGACTCGTCACTGGTGCTGCTTCGATTCTGCCACCATTGCGGCATCTGCCTGCGTTAAGATTGCCATCATCTGATTAGCACTTAGAGTGGCCTTGTCCGCATGGCAACCCGTACCAAAACCCGTGAACGCATCGTGCAAACCAGTCTGGAGCTGTTCAATCAGCAGGGCGAACGAAGCGTGACCACCAATCATATTGCTGCGCACATGGAAATCTCGCCCGGCAATCTCTATTACCACTTCGCTAACAAGCAGGTGATCATCGCCGAGTTGTTCACCGAGTATGAAACGCTGGTGGGCAGTTTTCTGACCCTGCCTGCCGACCGCCCGCCGACCATCGAAGACAAGCGCGATTATTTTCTGGCGATAATGGACGCCATGTGGCGCTACCGTTTTCTGCACCGCGACCTTGAGCATCTACTGACGTCGGATGCAGAGCTGGCGAGGCGTTACCGGCGCTTTTCGTATCGCTGCCTGATGCAGGCGATGACTATCTATCGGGGGTTTATCAAGGCTGGCATCCTGAAAATGGATGAATCGCAGATCGAATGGACCAGTCTCAACACCTGGATCGTTCTGACGTCGTGGGTGCGTTTTCTGTGCACCAACCGGGAAAACGCGACAGAGTTGAACGAATCAGCGATTCGACGTGGCGTCTATCAGGTACTTATGCTCGAATCTGTGTTTGTCGCGCCTCAGGCTCGCGAAGCGTTCGATGCGCTATGCGAAACGTTTCACTCGACGTTGCCTGAGGTTCTGATGTGAATTTCAGAGCCGATGAGCGGCCTGCTTGTCGGTTCTCTGCCACAGGAGTGTGTCATGTCCATTGCGCAACTGATCAGCCCCGAGCAACTGGCTGCACGACAGAAAACCCCAAGTCTGGTGATTCTCGATTGCCGTTATGCGCTTGAAGATTCCGATTACGGTCAGCGCAGTTACGCCCAAGGGCGTATCGAGGGCGCGTCCTTTGCCGATTTGAAGCGCGACCTCAGCGGGCCTGCTATCAAAGGCAAGACCGGACGTCATCCACTGCCCGATCCCGCCGCTTTGCTGCAATGCTTTCAGGCTTGGGGCATCAACGCCGACAGCGATGTTGTGCTGTATGACGATGGGCCGGGAATGTATGCCGCGCGGGCCTGGTGGTTGCTGGCCTGGATGGGCAAGCGCGAAGGCGTGTACCTGCTCGATGGAGGGCTGAAAGCCTGGCACGCCGCCGGGTTGCCGTTGAGCCTTGACGCGCCGAGTCGTGAGCCAGGCAGTTTCAGCGGTGAGCCGGACATGTCGATGGTGCTCAGCGGCAGTCGCTTGCATGGCCGTCTCGGCCGCCCGGAAATGACCTTGATCGACGCCCGCACCGAAGCGCGCTTCCGAGGTGACGTAGAGCCTTTGGACCCTGTCGCCGGGCATATTCCAGGTGCTCAGTGTGCGGCCTGTACCGATAACCTCGGGCCGGATGGACGCTTTTTGCCACCTGAGCAGCTCAGGCAGCGTTTTGCCGAAAAATTGCAGGGTCGTCCGCCGGAAAGTCTGGTGTCCTACTGCGGATCAGGCGTCACGGCCTGCCATAACCTGTTCGCCCTGTGTCTGGCCGGCTATCCGCTGGCAACGCTGTATGCGGGCTCGTGGAGCGAGTGGATCAACGATCCCGAGCATGAAATCGCCACGGGCGCCGGTTGATGCGTCGTCAGCCTGATCAGGCGTTTTCGCGCTGATGCGCAGCGCTTAGCCATAACGGGATGCGGCGCTCAAGGTAATAGCCCGGATTGCGCAGCGAGCCGTCGACGAAACCGACATGCCCGCCTTTGGCGTGTAGCTCGAACTCGGTGCAGGACGACAGCTCGCTCGGTTCGGGCAGGCTGTGGGGGAACACGAACGGGTCGTCGCTGGACTGAATGATCAGCGTCGGCGTCTGAATCTGACCCAGATAGTAGCGGCTGGATGCCCTGCGGTAGTAATCCGTGGCGTCGGAAAAACCATGCAGCGGTGCAGTCACCCGTCCATCGAAGTCCCAGAACGTTCGCATGTTCTCCAGTGAGCCCAGCGCGGCGAGTTCGGCCAGCCCCTCGCTGATGCCTTCATGCTGGAAGCGATGCTGCTTGTCACGGATATACGCCAGCATTTCGCGCATGAAGTGCCGTTGATAAACCCTGGAGAATCCTTGGCCGATGCGGTTGGCGCATTCGTCCAGCCGAAACGGCACTGACACCGCCACCGCTCCTCGAAGATCACTGCTAGCGCCGGATTCACCCAGGTACTTGAGCAACACATTGCCGCCCAGCGAATACCCCGCCGCATAAATCGGAGCCAGTGGCCGCAGCGAACGCAAATGAGCGATCACCTCGGCTAGGTCCTCGCTCGCGCCTGAGTGATAACTGCGTGACAGCAGGTTCGGCTCTCCCGAGCACCCGCGCCAGTTCAGCGCCACACTGGGCCAGCCCTGCGCCGCCATGGCCTTTTGCAGGCCGGCTACATACGGCGAATTGGACGACCCGGTCAGGCCGTGCAATACCAGCACCAAGGGCTTATCGGGCTCATCCGGGCCATGCCAGTCCATGTCCAGAAAATCCCCATCCTTCAACCACAACCGCTCGCGAGTGCGCGCCAGCAGCGTCGGCCTGCGCAGCAGCGGCCCCCAAAGCGTCTGCAAATGCGGATTGCCCATGCCGACGGCCGGGACGAATGGATTGGCATGGGACAGAAAGGTAGGGCGTGTGGACACGTGCTTGCTCAACGATCAGTTCAGGGGCTGAAGCTGTACGTTGCCACTAAGTGGTCCGGGATGTAAGTGGCTTGACGGTGTCGTTGCGTATAGAAATGCATTTCGTGACGCTCTGCATCGCAAAAGCGTACGCACAGCGTCCAGAACTGCATGCCGACGCCGAGCGTCGCACGATAGTCGAGGTTATCGTTCCGCACGCTCCAGCGTGGGAATGCCTTTCACGACGCTCTGCGTCGTCAAGAGGACGCGGAACGTCCAGAACTGCATGCGACGCGGAGCGTCGCACGATAGTTGTAGTTGCTCCAGGGTGGGGATGCCTTTCACGACGCTCTGCGTCGTCAAGAGGATGCGGAGCGTCCAGAACGGCATGCGACGCGGAGCGTCGCACGATAGTTGTAGTTGCTCCAGGGCGGGAATGCCTTTCATGACGCTATGCGTCGTCAACAGGACGCGGAACGTCCAGAACTGCATGCCAAACGCGGAGCATTGGTTGGTGAGCTGTCAGCCCTGGCCCCGCTGCCACAACGCGTAATACACCTGACCAGCCTTTTTCTCGCGGTGTAACCGCCAGCTGCCCGGCAAGCCGGTGGTCGATGGCGGGGTTTCGCTTTCGGTGTAGATCCAGGCAGTGTCGGCCAGCCAGCCGTGGCTTTCCAGCAGGTTGCAGGCTGAAGCCAGCAGGCCCTGATGGAAGGGCGGGTCGAGGAACACCACGTCAAAGGGCGAGGCGGTGGCGGTTTCCAGATGGCGCAGGGCGTCGGTCTGGGAGACTTGGCCGCTGGTGCAGTGCAGTGTGTTGAGGTTCTGGCGCAGGCTGGCGATGGCCGCAGCGTTGCTGTCCAGCGCCAGGCCCATGCTGGCGCCACGGGACAGGGCTTCGAAATACAGTGCGCCGCTGCCCGTGAAAACGTCCAGCACCCTGGCACCAGCGATGTAGGGCGCCAGCCAGTTGAACAGGGTTTCGCGCACGCGATCAGGCGTCGGGCGCAGGCCGGGGGCGTCGGGGAAAGTCAGGCGACGGCTGCCCCATTCTCCGCCGATGATACGAAGCTGACCCAGGCCGTTGTGGCCCTTCGGACGTGGATTGGCCATCAGTGTTCCGGGACCCCTACAGGTTGGCGAGTGGGTTTGTCGGTCGGCGCCGGCAGTGGCTTTTGCTCGACGGTCGGGCCAACGGTAACAATGACCATCTTGTCGGCGCTCAGGTGCTTGCTCATCGCAGCTTTCACCTGTTCGACGGTCACGCTCTGGGCGGCGGCCATGTAGTCCTCAAGGTAGGTCAACGGCAGGTTGTAGAAACCGATTGCACCTAGCGGGCCCACGACGGCCGAATTGCTGGCTGCGGTGAGCGGGAAGCTGCCGGTCAGTTCGCGTTTCACATCGTCGATTTCTTTCTGGGTCGGGCCGTTGGCGAGGAAGTCGCGAACGATGTCCTGTACCAGTTTGAGGGTGTTTTCGCTCATTTCCGCGCGCGTTTGCAGGCCGATCATGAACGGCCCGGCAACCTGCATGGCGGTGAAGCCTGACGACACACCGTAGGTCAGGCCGCGTTTTTCCCGCACTTCGGTCATCAGTCGACTGCCAAAGCCGCCACCACCCAGTACCGAGTTACCCACGGTCAGCGCCGCGTAATCCGGGTCGTTACGGTCGATGCCCAGTTGCGCGAGCATCAGGTGGGTCTGGTTGGACGCGAATTCGATATGCGTGGTGCCTGCCTTCGGTTCAACCGGATCGGCGACCTTCGCCAGCGCCGGGCCTTTGGGCAGCGAGGCGGAAACCTGCGCCGCGACGGCTTGCGCTTCGTCTCGCGACAGATCGCCTACCAGAGCAATCACCGCGTTGCCTGCCGCATAGCCTTTGGCGTGGAAAGCCTTGAGCTGAGCCAGGGTAATGGCATTGATGCTTTTTGCGTCGCCTTCGCTCGGGTGAGCGTAGGGATGGTCGCCGTAGAGATGGTTGAACAGTTCCTTGCTGGCGATAGCGCCGGGGTTCTGTTTCTGAGTCTCGAAGCTGGCGATCAGCTGGTTTTTGATACGGGCCAGAGAGTCGGCAGGGAAGGTGGGCTTGCCCACGACTTCGCTGAACAGCTTCAGGGCCGGGTCGCGCTTGTCGGCAGCACTCAGGCTGCGCAAGGACGTGACCGCCATGTCACGGTAGGAACCGTTGCTGAAATCCGCTCCCAGGCCTTCGAAGCCCTGAGCGATGGCGTTGACGTCCTTGCCTTTGACGCCCTCGTTGAGCATGGCGTTGGTCAACAGGGCAATGCCGGGCGATTTCTGGTCTTGGCTGCTGCCTGCGGCGAATGTCAGGCGCATGTCGAACATCGGCAATTCGCGTGATTCCACGAACAGCACCCTGGCACCCTCGGCGGTATTCCAGGTTTGTATGTTCAGGGCACGACGGGCCGGCGCCTTGCCGTCCAGTTCCTTGAGGGTTTGCAGGTTGCTGCCCAGTGCAGGAGTGGTCTGGCCTTGCTCGGCAGGGGCGGCGTTGTCTGCCACGGCTGGCAATGCGACAAAGGTGCCGAGTGAACCGGCCAGGATCAGGCCAAGCAGCGCATGACGTGGAGCGTTGCGCGTGATCATTTGGCTTTCTCCTCAGGCAGAACGTGCGCAACGCTGAGGCGCTCACGGGTGAAATAGGTGTTGGCTGCTTTCTGGATGTCCTGCGGGGTCACGCTTTGCAGCGCCTCCAGTTCATTGTCCATCAGCTTCCAGGACAGGCCGACAGTTTCAAGCTCGCCGATCATGGTCGCCTGGCTGGTAATCGAGTCGTGCTCGTAGACCACGCCCGCAATGACCTGAGCCCGAACGCGTTCCAGTTCTTCGGCCGACGGTGCCTTGGTTTTCAGCTCGTCGAGCAGACGCCAGATGCCGGCTTCCACATCGGCCAGGGTCTTTTTCTTTTGCAGATTGGGTGTGGCGCTGATCATGAACAGGCTGTCGCCGCGAGCAAATGCGTCGTAGCGCGACGATGCGCCGGAGACCAGTTCTTCGCCACGTTCCAGGCGTGAGGAAATGCGTGCGCTGTAACCACCGTCGAGCAGTGCCGCAATCAGGCGCAGGGCATTCGCCGAACGTGGGTCTTCAGCGGTCGCAACGCTTGGCACGTTGAAGCCGTAAATCAGGTTCGGCAACTGGGTTTTGACGTGCAGAGTGATCTTGCGCTCGCCCGGCTCGGCCAGTTCCAGCGGTTTTTTCGAGGGCGGCACGTCGCGGCGCGGGATCGGCCCGAAGAAACGCTCTGCCAGGGCTTTGACCTCGTCCGGTTGCACATCGCCAACCACCACCAGCGTGGCGTTGTTCGGCGCATACCAGGATTCGTACCAGTGGCGCAGCTCTTCAACCTTCATGCGCTCCAGGTCCGCCATCCAGCCAATGGTCGGCGTGTGATAGCCGCTGGCAGGGTAGGCCATCGCCTTGAAGCGTTCGAATGCCTTGCCCATCGGCTTGTCATCGGTGCGCAGGCGACGCTCTTCCTTGATGACTTCGATCTCGCGGCTGAACTCGTCGGCTGGCAATTTCAGGGTTGCCATGCGATCGGCTTCCAGTTCCAGCGCGACGCTCAGACGATCGCGGGCCAGGACCTGATAGTAGGCGGTATAGTCATCGCTGGTGAACGCATTCTCTTCAGCACCCAGATCGCGCAGAATCAGCGAGGATTCACCCGGCCCGGTCTTGCTGCTGCCCTTGAACATCATGTGTTCCAAGGCATGGGACAGGCCGGTCTGGCCGGGTGTTTCGTAGCTGGAGCCGACCTTGTACCAGATCTGGGAAACCACCACTGGAGCGCGGTGGTCTTCGCGGACGACAACTTTCAGGCCATTGTCCAGGGTAAATTCATGGGTCGGTTGCGAATCAGCAGCCAATGCTGTCAAGGGCAGACAAATAGTGCTGAGCAGCAGGCCTGCGGCGCGGCGGGCTAGAGCATTCATTCGTAGTTTGAACCTGTAGGACGGCCCGCGTGAACTTAGCGTCGGCGGGCGCGGGGGTGTTAGGATACTGATCCGTTTGCTTCAGAGACAGCCTTCACTGGCCGATTGCGAGTGAAACCTGTCTGAAACGCAGGTAAAGGTAGCGCTTCAAGCGGCCGTTGAGTGAACAAGAAGTCCTAAACGCAGTCTGTTTTGCATGTCAGAATTTTTCCGGGTCGCCCTCTGGCGCCCCGCAACCTTGAGATAGCCGTCCTCCATGTTTGGTTCCAACGACGACAAGAAGACCCCAGCCGAGGCTGGAGAGAAGAAAGGCCTGTTCGGATGGCTGCGCAAGAAACCGCAGCAAGCCGAGCCAGCGCCACAAGAATCATCCCCGACGCAACCCGATCCGGTCCACGACCCGGTTGTGACCACGCCGCAGGTTGAGCCTGCTGTTGCCTCGCAATCTGTACCCGAGAGCATCGTCGAGCCGGTTGCGCATTCGCAGCAAGGCCATGTCGAGCCGGGTGCGCCGTCGCCTCAGCCGTGGCTGACCTTGCCGGTAACCGAGGAGCCAGTGGCACTGAGTGACGAGCGCGAGCCGCACATCACCCCGCCAATCCCTGAGCAAAGTCAGGCTCAGGCCATGCCCGAGCCGGTCGCAGCGCAACCTGTGGCTGATATCGTGCCGCTGAGTGTTCCCGAGCCGCGACTGGTTCAGCCTGTTCCAGAACCAGAACCAGAACCAGAACCCGTCGTAGCGCAGGCTGTGCCACAACCGGTAGCGCCTGTTCCGCAAGTGGTTCCTGCTCCGGTACAAGAGCCCGAAACCGGCAAGGTCGGCTTCTTTGCTCGCCTGAAGCAGGGGCTGTCGAAAACCAGCGCCAGCATCGGCGAAGGCATGGCCAGCCTGTTCCTGGGCAAGAAAGCCATCGATGATGACCTGCTGGAAGAAATCGAAACCCGTTTGCTGACCGCCGATGTCGGCGTTGAGGCCACATCGGTCATCATCAAGAGCCTGACTCAGAAGGTCGCGCGCAAGCAGTTGACCGATGCTCAGGCGTTGTACACCTCGTTGCAGGGCGAACTGGCTGCGATGCTCAAGCCTGTCGAACAGCCCTTGGTGATCAAGGCCGAGCACAAGCCGTTCGTGATTCTGGTGGTCGGCGTCAATGGTGCGGGCAAGACCACCACCATCGGCAAGCTGGCCAAGAAGCTGCAACTGGAAGGCAAGAAGGTCATGCTGGCCGCGGGCGACACGTTCCGCGCTGCAGCCGTCGAGCAATTGCAGGTCTGGGGTGAGCGTAATCACATACCGGTCATCGCTCAGCACACCGGTGCCGATTCCGCCTCGGTGATTTTCGATGGCGTGCAGGCCGCCAAGGCCCGTGGCATTGATGTGTTGATCGCCGACACCGCAGGTCGCCTGCACACCAAGGACAACCTGATGGAGGAGTTGAAGAAGGTTCGCCGCGTGATCGGCAAGCTGGACGCAGATGCTCCTCACGAAGTCCTGCTGGTCCTCGATGCGGGCACCGGGCAGAACGCTATCAATCAGGCCAAACAATTCAACCAGACGGTTACGTTGACCGGGCTGGCGCTTACCAAGCTGGATGGCACAGCCAAAGGCGGCGTGATTTTCGCTTTGGCCAAGCAGTTCGGCTTGCCGATTCGCTATATCGGCGTTGGTGAAGGTATCGATGACTTGCGTACCTTCGAGGCCGAACCCTTTGTTCAGGCACTGTTTGCGGAGCGGGAGCGTCCATGATTCGATTCGAGCAGGTCGGTAAGCGCTACCCGAATGGACATGTCGGGTTGCATGAACTGAGCTTTCGAGTACGTCGCGGCGAGTTTTTGTTTGTCACTGGTCATTCCGGTGCCGGTAAAAGCACGCTGTTACGCCTGTTGCTGGCCATGGAGCGTCCAACCACCGGCAAACTGATGCTGGCCGGCCAGGACCTTGGGCAGATCAGCAACGCACAGATCCCGTTTCTGCGTCGTCAGATCGGCGTGGTGTTCCAGAATCACCAGTTGCTGTTCGATCGCACGGTGTTCAACAACATCGCGTTGCCCTTGCAGATCCTCGGTCTGTCCAAGCCCGAGATTGCCAAACGGGTCGATTCGGCCCTTGAGCGTGTGGCGCTGTCCGATAAGGCCGAGCTGTACCCCGGCGACCTGTCCACCGGTCAGCAACAGCGTGTCGGGATTGCTCGCGCCATTGTCCATCGCCCGGCCTTGCTGCTGGCCGATGAACCGACCGGTAACCTCGACCCACGTCTGGCGGCGGAAATCATGGGCGTGTTTGAAGATATCAACCGACTGGGGACCAGCGTGCTGATCGCCAGTCACGACCTTGCATTGATTGCCCGCATGCGCCATCGCATGTTGACCCTGCAACGCGGTCGTTTGATCGGTGACGGGGAGGCCGGAGTATGAGTGCTACACGCAGCCCCAAGGTTTCCGAACGCGTTGCGCCCAAGGCCGCCGATCCAGTGCCGCCGAAAAAGAAAAAGCAGCGTCACGACCATGATGATGACGGCCCGGATTTCAGCGCGTTGTTGTCGGCGTGGCTGGAAAGCCATCGCTCCAGTCTGCTGGACAGCCTGCGACGTCTGGCCAAACAGCCGATAGGCAGCTTTTTTACCTGTCTGGTGATGGCGATTGCCTTGAGCCTGCCGATGGGCTTGTCATTGCTGCTGAGTAATGTCGAGCGTCTGGGTGGTTCATGGCAGCGTGCGGCGCAGATTTCCATCTACCTGAAGCTGGATGCCAATACTGCTGATGGCACTCGCTTGCGCGATGAAATCAAGTCGATGCCCGGTGTGGCAGACGCCGAGTACATCAGCAGCGAGCAGGCATTGGGTGAATTCAAGCAACAGTCCGGTCTGGGCGAGGCGCTCAAGGAATTGCCAGAGAACCCGCTTCCGGGCGTGGTGCTGGTAACGCCGGATGAAGTGGACAAACCTGCGCTGGAAGCCTTGCGCACGCGGTTGGCAGAACTGCCTAAAGTCGAGCAGGCGCAACTGGATCTGGTCTGGGTCGAAAGACTGGCCGCGATCCTCAAGCTGGGTGACCGATTCGTTTTCGGCTTGACGGTTTTGCTTGTCTCAGCTTTGCTGTTGGTAATTGGTAACACAATTCGTCTACATATTGAAAACCGCCGTATCGAAATCGAAGTCATCAAGCTGGTGGGCGGTACTGACAGCTACGTGCGCAGACCCTTCCTTTACATGGGCGCGCTGTACGGTTTCGGGGCAGGTATCCTGTCCTGGGGCGTTCTGGCTTATGGCCTGAACTGGCTGAACGGTGCGGTCGTCGGGCTGGCAGGTCTCTATGGAAGCGACTTTGCGCTGGCAGGTGTTCCGATTGGTGATGGTCTTTCGCTCTTGCTTGGAGCGGTTCTGTTAGGGTATATCGGTGCCTGGATTGCGGTCGCTCGTCACTTGCGTGAGCTGGCGCCCCGTTAGAGGCAAATTTTTCGTTCACCAGACTGGCTCCTGAAAATCAAGGAACTTGGTTAGCGGTTCCGGGTCAATCTGGCTATTGCTGAACTGCACATAACCTGTGCGCTGGAGGTTTTTTCGTATGACCACTTCTTTGCAACCTGCTTATGCTTTAGTCCCGGGTGCAAACCTTGAGGCCTATGTGCACACGGTCAACAGCATTCCCTTGCTGACGCCCGAGCAGGAGCGTGAACTGGCTGAAAGTCTCTACTATGAGCAGGATCTGGACGCGGCCCGACAAATGGTCCTCGCCCACCTGCGCTTTGTCGTGCACATCGCTCGCAGTTATTCGGGGTACGGTCTGGCTCAGGCTGACCTGATTCAGGAAGGTAACGTTGGTCTGATGAAGGCCGTGAAGCGTTTCAACCCCGAAATGGGCGTGCGTCTGGTGTCCTTTGCCGTGCACTGGATCAAGGCCGAAATTCACGAGTTCATCCTGCGTAACTGGCGCATCGTCAAGGTCGCCACCACCAAGGCGCAGCGCAAGCTGTTCTTCAACCTGCGCAGCCAGAAGAAGCGTCTGGCCTGGCTGAACAACGACGAGGTGCATCGCGTCGCTGAAAGCCTTGGCGTCGAGCCGCGTGAAGTCCGTGAAATGGAAAACCGTCTGACCGGCCATGACATGGCCTTTGATCCGGCAGCCGAAGCGGATGACGACAGTGCGTTTCAGTCACCAGCCAATTATCTGGAAGACCACCGCTACGACCCGGCGCGTCAACTGGAAGATTCCGACTGGACTGACAACTCCACCGCCAACCTGCATCAGGCGCTGGACGTGCTGGACGAACGCAGCCGCGACATCCTCTACCAGCGCTGGCTGGCAGAAGAAAAAGCCACGCTGCACGACCTAGCGCAGAAGTACAACGTCTCCGCCGAGCGTATTCGTCAGCTGGAAAAAAGCGCGATGAATAAGCTCAAGACGTCGATAGCTGCGTAAGGCTACCCGGTGACGAAAAAACGCCCCGAGATGATCGGGGCGTTTTTGTTTGTGTACCAGCTATCGAGCGTCGCTCCGCGTCGCATGCCGCTTCGGACGCAATCACCACCGACGGCTGCTATTGAGTCCCTGCAAATACTCATCCCCACCCAACTGACGCATTTGCTGACGAATCCAGCCGGCGCGACGCGAGACGTAGCTGCTCGGGTGGCTGGCGCTCCACTCGCGCGGGTTGGGGAGGACGGCGGCGAGGTAGCTGGCCTGCTGTACAGAAAGCGAGCTGGCGTTGGTGCGGAAGTGATGTTGCGCTGCTGCCTGCGCGCCGAATACGCCTTCGTCCCATTCGACGCTGTTCAGGTACACCTCAAGGATGCGCTCCTTGGACCACAGCAGCTCGATGAGCATAGTGAACCACGCCTCCAGCCCTTTGCGCAGGTAGCTGCGACCGGACCACAGGAACAGGTTTTTCGACACCTGCTGGCTAAGCGTACTGGCGCCACGGATCGAGCCGCCGCGCTCGTTATGCAGGATGGCCGCTTGAATGGCGTCGACATCGAAACCCCAATGCTCGGCGAATTTCTGATCCTCGCCGGCAATGACCGCAATTTTAAGGTTGTCGGAGATCCTGTCCCCCGGTTCCCAGTCGCGTTGCATGTCGATAGGCTCGCCGTCGACCCAGGATTCGACCTTGCGTTCGACCATCAGCGCGGTGCCTGGTGGCGGTACCCAGCGCAGAACCAGAACCACGAGAACACTGCCTGCGGCGAACCACAGCAGGGCTTTGACGATGCGACGAAGGATAAACTGCAGCATAGAGATGGCTTGGCCGAACCCGTTGAGCGGGCCATTATACAGACCGTGCGCCTTTCGACGATTTTTCACTGGAGTTCCTGATGCTTCGTAGCTTTTTGATGCTTGCTGCCTTCTTCGGCTTCACGGGTGTGGCGTTGGGCGCATTTGCCGCTCACGGTCTCAAGGAACGCCTGAGTGCCGAGTACCTGGCGGTGTTCCATACGGGTGTGCTTTATCAACTGATCCACGCGCTGGCCCTGCTCGGTGTGGCGATACTGGCGACGCACATCCCCGGGCGTCTCGTCACTTGGGCCGGATTCTCGTTCGCTATCGGCATACTGTTGTTCTCCGGCAGCCTGTACGCGCTGACCCTGACCGGCATCGGCAAGCTGGGCATCATCACCCCGTTCGGTGGTCTGGCCTTTCTGTTTGGCTGGTCGATGCTGGGTCTGGCTGCCTGGCGGTTGGGCTCTGCTCCTTGAGTGACGGCTTGCACGGCAGATCGCGCTTGAGACGAATGGCGTGGCTTTGCCTTGGTCATACCGGCTGATCGGGCTAGAATGCTGGCCCCCCAAAAATGATGGCTGCTCTCGCATGCACATTCAGTTGAACGGTGAACCCTTTGAATTGCCCGATGGCGAAACCGTCGCGGCATTACTGACCCGCCTGGACCTTGCCGGACGCCGGGTTGCGGTGGAACTGAACCTGGATATCGTGCCGCGCAGTCAGCATGCGGCGACCGTCCTGGGTGAAGGCGATCAGGTCGAAGTGGTTCATGCCATTGGCGGTGGCTAGTTCGCAACCTGCACTTAGCCCAACCCCCATCTGCACGTTATGAGGATTTCCGATGAGCAATGTTCGCAGCGACAAGCCCTTCGTCCTGGCCGGTCGGACTTTCGAGTCGCGTCTTTTGGTAGGCACCGGCAAGTACATCGATATGGAACAGACCCGTCTGGCCATTGAAGCCTCGGGTGCCGAGATCGTGACTGTTGCCGTGCGTCGCACCAACCTCGGCCAGAACCCCGGCGAGCCGAACCTGCTGGATGTGCTGCCACCTGATCGCTACACCATCTTGCCGAACACCGCTGGCTGCTTCGATGCAACCGAGGCCGTGCGCACCTGCCGCCTGTCCCGCGAACTGCTCGACGGCCGCAATCTGGTCAAGCTCGAAGTGCTGGCCGACCAGAAAACCCTGTTTCCGAACGTCATCGAAACCCTCAAGGCCGCCGAGATACTGGTCAAGGACGGTTTCGACGTGATGGTCTACACCAGCGATGACCCGATCATCGCCCGCCAGCTGGCCGAAATCGGCTGCATCGCGATCATGCCGCTGGCCGGCCTGATCGGCAGCGGTCTGGGTATCTGCAACCCCTACAACCTGCAGATCATCCTTGAAGAAACCAAAGTGCCGGTGCTGGTCGATGCCGGTGTCGGCACTGCCTCCGACGCCACCATCGCGATGGAACTGGGCTGTGAAGCCGTATTGATGAACTCGGCCATCGCCCATGCGCAGCAGCCGGTGATGATGGCCGAAGCCATGAAGCACGCTGTAATTGCCGGTCGTCTGGCGTACCTCGCCGGGCGCATGCCTCGAAAACTCTATGCCAGCGCATCTTCGCCGCTGGATGGCCTGATCAAGTAAGAGTCCGTTGATGACTGATTCGCACGTTCCGCACCCAGAGTCGCCTGCTGTCGAAGAAGGCGAAGAGCGCCCGCACCGCCGCATCAAGAGTTTCGTGATGCGTGCCGGTCGCATGACCGAAGGTCAGCAGCGCGGCCTCGATCAAGGTCTCCCCCTGTATGGCCTGTCGCTGACCGATGCGCCGGTGGATTTCGATCAGGTGTTCGGTCGCGCTGCGCCGCGCACGCTGGAAATCGGTTTCGGCATGGGCCACTCGTTGCTGGAAATGGCGGCAGCGGCTCCCGAGCACGATTTTATCGGTGTCGAGGTGCACTCCCCAGGCGTAGGCGCGCTGCTCAACGGTGTGCTGACCCAAGGGCTGACCAATGTGCGCGTCTACGATTGCGACGCCATTGAAGTGCTGAACCGCTGCGTCGCCGATAACAGCCTTGATCGCCTGATGCTGTTCTTCCCGGATCCGTGGCACAAGAGCCGTCACCACAAGCGCCGTATCGTGCAGCCGGAATTCGCCGCACTGGTGCGTAGCAAGCTCAAGGTTGGCGGTGTGTTTCACATGGCCACCGATTGGGGGCCTTACGCGGAATACATGCTGGAAGTGATGAGCGTAGCGCCTGGTTATCGCAATCAGGCTGAAGACAAGCAGTACGTACCGCGCCCTGCGGAACGGCCGATCACCAAGTTCGAGCGCCGTGGCGAGAAGCTCGGGCATGGCGTCTGGGATCTGAAGTTCGAGAAAGTCGACTGAGCGTGCTGATCGTGCCCGGTTACATGGGCACGATCACGCAGTATGAAGCCCGTTACTGAATCTCGTCCGGCTTGACGATCACCCAGTTCTTGTCCGCCGTGACCGGCAATTTCTCCTTGGCCTGAGCTTCGGCATTGTCCTTGATCATGCCATTGAGCTGGGTCATGTACTTGTCCTTGCGGTTGATCCACAAGTGCACGCCGCCCTTGCTCACGTCGACGCTGTGAAACAGCATGTAGCCGTCGCTGGTCGGGGTATCGCCGCCGACCAGAACCGGTTTTTTCCACTGGTCGATGTAGGTCAGAATCGCCGCCTGCTTGCCGGCCATCCAGGTCGCCGGGGTCCACAGATAAGGTGTCAGCTCCAGCCCCATGTTGCTTTTCGCATCGTATTTGCCTGCGGTGATCTGCTTGCGTGCGGTAGTCAGCTCACCGGTCTTGCGGTCTTTGAGCAGGGTGGTGACGCCTATCACGTTCTGCGGTTTGACGTTGTAGCCGTACTTGGGATCGGCGGCGACCATGCGCACCAGCTCTTCGGACGCTGCGGTCATCACGTAGACCTCGATGCCGTTCTCCATCAGCTTGTTGTACAGCTCGGTCTGCCCGGTGAATACGCGCGGCGGCTCGACATTGAGTTGCTTGACCGTATCGCCGTCGTAATAGGTCGCCGGGATCGGCTTTTTCAGGGCCATCAGCTCATCGACATAGCCTTTGAGCTCCTGCAGGGTAAAGCCGGAAAACACCTGCGCGACCCACGGGTAGCAGACCATGTCGTCTATTTCGCAAAGGCGATAGTAGTAACTGAACAGGCTTTCCTTGTGGTCGGCGGTGTCTTTGAAGGGGATCAGCTTCAGCGAAGGGTCGAGCGTTTCGCGGGTAATCAGTCCTTTGTTTTCCATGTACGGCAGCAGCGACTCTTCAAGGTCGAAGCGGTAGCTGGTGTTGTCCATGTCGAAGACCGCATAGTTGCCCTTGTTGGCATTGGCGGCAATCATCGCGTCGAGTGCCTTGGCGGCAGGCTCGGGCCAGTGCTTCAATTCAGTGGCAGCAAAGGACTGACTGGCGAGCCCGGCACAGAGCGCTGCAACCAGCAGTTTTGGCGCGATTTTCATAGGCGATTTTCCCTTGTCATAAAAACGAAGGGACAAACCGTAACAAAATATTGTGAAGGCAAAAGTACGTCAGCGACCCGAAAAAGGCCAAAAGACGCCGTTTGCCCCTTTATTTGCGACAGTGAAACTAAAAGCGACACTTTTATTGCAGTTTTTCGTCAGCGACCTCAAATACGCCGAAAGACGCTTATCAGACGCGTTCCCAGACTTCAAAGTTGTAAGCAGGCTTGTCATCGACAGCCGCATTCTCGGTATCGGAAACCAGCGCCCATTGCGCCGTATCGATTTCTGGAAACCACGCGTCGCCATCAGGGCTCAGTGCCACGCGAGTCAGGTAAAGGCGATCCGCCTCGGGAAGGCCCTGAGCATAAAGCTGCGCGCCGCCGATCAGCATCACCTCGTCGACACCCTGTTCCTTCGCCCATTGCTCGGCGCGCACGACTGCGGCATCCAGCGAAGGGAAGACTTCCGCGCCCTCGAGCTGCAAATCAGTCTGGCGGCTGACTACCAGGTTCAGGCGACCGGGCAGGGGGCGGCCCAGCGAATCCCAGGTCTTGCGACCCATGATGATCGGCTTGCCGAGCGTCGTGGCCTTGAAGTATTTGAAATCCCCCGGCAAATGCCAGGGCATGGAATTGTCGACGCCGATCACTCGGTTTTCACCAAGGGCGGCAATCAGGCTAAGGGGGAGATGAGTTTTCATGCGCCGAGGATATCAGAGGTCGCAGGGCAGGCGAATGAACTGACACGCACCGTGCTCAGTCCCATGACAGCGGTTATGCTCACCGCTGAATTCAATCAAGAGACACTGTGTGACTGCACTGACCCCACTCGATACCCTCTGGCTGACCGAAGCCGTGCGCCTGCGTGAACACCAGGCTGGCGCGCTGGATGATCAGGAAGCCAATCGCCGCGCCCGGGCGGCCGGAGGCGACCTGAGTGCCCGTATCACCCATCGCGCCCTTGGGCTGGCACAGCGCGACGGCATGCTCGGCGCATTGCATCACTGGAAGCAGGGCGCGCGGTTGGCGTTGATTGCGCTTGCCGTATTCGCTGTCATCAGTGGCGCGGGCCTGGCCTTCGCCGCAATGGGCGACGGGCAGGCACCGGTCAATGTGTTCTGGGCGCTGGGCAGTCTGCTTGGGCTTAATCTGGTGCTGCTGGCTACCTGGGCGCTGGGCTTTATCTTCGCTGGCCGCAGCAACAGCGGGCTGGGCCGCTTATGGCTGTGGTTGAGTGAAAAGCTTGCCCGTGACGCCCAGGCTGCGCAACTTGCTCCGGCATTGGTTCTGCTGCTGCAACGCAAGCGTCTGAATCGCTGGGTGCTTGGCCTGGTGGTTCACAGCCTGTGGCTGCTCGCGCTGGTCAGTGCGCTGGTGGTGCTGTTGATGCTGATGGCGACCCGGCGCTACGGGTTTGTCTGGGAAACCACCATTTTGAGCAGCGACACGTTTGTCAGTCTGACTCAGACACTCAGTACCGTCCCGGCTTGGCTGGGCTTCAGTGTGCCGGACGAAGCCATGATTCGCGCCAGCGGCAATGCAGCGCTGAGTATCGAGAATGCACGCCAGGCCTGGGCTGCGTGGCTGGTGGGCGTGCTGCTGGTCTACGGCATTGTGCCGCGTCTGTTGCTGGCAGCGTTCTGCCTGTGGCGCTGGAAGCAGGGGAGTGCGAGGCTGCGTCTCGATCTTGAGTTGCCCGAGTACCTTGAGCTGCGTGAACGATTGATGCCCAGCAGCGAGCGATTGGGCGTCAATGACGTCGAACCTGCCGCGCTGCATCAGATTCAGCCCGGCGTAGGTGCGTCCGACAGTAATGGCGCGTTGCTGGTGGCCATCGAGCTGGATGATCAACAAGTCTGGCCGCCAGAACTGCCGTCAGGCGTGGTCGATGCGGGCATTCTCGACAGCCGTGAGTCGCGACACAAGCTGCTTGAACAACTGACTCACTATCCGCCTGCGCGCATAGTGATCGCCTGCGACCCGCGCCGCTCGCCGGACCGTGGCAGTCTGGCGTTGATCGCCGAACTGGCACGCTGCGCGGGGGCGACACGTGTATGGCTGTTGCCCGCGCCTGCCGGGCAGGTGCTCGATCTGGAGCGTCTGGGCGACTGGCACGCCGCGCTGGATCAGTTGCAATTGCCGCGCACAGACAGCGCGCCCTTGAACTGGCTGGAGACAGGCCATGACTGAAGCAGACAATGTCCGCGCCATCAAGCTGGCGGTGGTCGGCCACACCAATGTCGGCAAGACTTCGCTGCTGCGTACCCTGACCGGCGATGTCAGCTTCGGCGAAGTGTCTCACCGGCCCAGCACCACCCGCCATGTGGAAGGCGCGCGCCTGTCAGTGGACGGTCAGGCGCTGGTCGATCTGTACGACACGCCCGGCCTGGAAGACGCCATTGCGCTGCTCGATTACCTGGAGCGGCTTGATCGTCCCGGTGAACGTCTGGATGGCCCGGCGCGACTGGCGCGCTTTCTGGAGGGCAGTGAAGCACGCCAGCGCTTTGAGCAAGAGGCCAAGGTCATGCGCCAGTTGCTCGGCTCGGACGCTGGGCTGTATGTGATCGATGCGCGTGAACCGGTACTCGCCAAATACCGTGACGAGCTGGCAGTGCTGGCCAGCTGTGGCAAGCCGTTACTGCCGGTGATGAATTTCGTCAGTGCGCGCGAGCACCGGGAGCCGGAATGGCGAGAGGCGCTTTCACGCTTGGGTTTGCATGCATTAGTGCGTTTCGACAGCGTCGCACCGCCGGAAGATGGCGGTCGTCGTCTGTACGAAAGCCTGGCGCTGCTGCTGGAAAGCGCGCGGCCTCGGCTTGAGCGTTTGATTGAGGATCAGGAGAAACAACGTCGAGCCAGAAAACACAGCGCGGCGCGGCTTATCGCCGAACTGTTGATTGACTGTGCAGCGTGTCGGCGTAGCGTCGAGACCACTGCCGAGCAGGAACAGCAGGCTGTGGAAGCGTTGCGCAAGGCTGTTCGCCAGCGTGAGCAGCAATGTGTCGAGGCGCTGCTCAAGCTGTATGCGTTTCGCAAGGATGATGTGTCTACCAGCGCTTTGCCGTTGATGGATGGCCGTTGGGGCGATGATCTGTTCAATCCGGAAACCCTCAGGTTGATGGGCGTGCGGGTTGGCGGTGGCGTGGCAGCAGGTGCTGCGGCCGGGGCCGGGGTCGACCTGATGGTCGGCGGCGTAACGCTTGGCGCGGCGGCTTTGGTTGGTGCGATTGCAGGCGGTGCCCTGTTGACGGCGCGCAGCTACGGCGGACGATTGCTGGGCAAGTTGAAGGGCCGCAGGGAATTGACGGTGGACGATGCAGTGCTGCGCCTTCTCGCACTGCGACAGGGGCACTTGTTGCTGGCATTGGGAGTGAGAGGCCACGCGGCCATTCACCGCATGGAATTGACCACGCCGCAGGACAAAACCTGGCGCAAAGGCAAAATCCCCGAGCCGCTCACCCGTGCCCGCGCCCACCCGCAATGGTCAACACTCAATCCGCACGCCAAACCGAATCAGGCTGAGCGGCAGGAAGCGATTGATCAGCTGGCGGATGTGGTTTTGCAGGATTGACTAGTCCAGCGCTGAAGACCGGACGCAAAGCGTCCAGAACGGCATGCGACGCGGAGCGTCGCACGATAGTTGAGGTGATCGTTCCTCACGCTCCACCGTAGGAATGCCGTTGCGTCACAGGTCTGTGCAGCGCCACGGCCCCAAGACTGGACGCGGAGCGTCGCACGATAGTTGAGGATGAAGCTGAGCACGATAGTTGAGATATCGTTCCTCACGCTCCAGCGTGGGAATGCCGTGGGTGACGCTCCGCATCACAAATCTGCGCCTTGACGCATCCTCCAGAACCCCCGCATTCAGGCGCTTTTCAGCTTGCCGTTTGCCGGCGAAAACCTGCCGATTATTTTTTATTGATTGATCGTTCAATAAAAAATCTTTAGACTGGCCTCACCGTTTTGGTACAACGATCATTGCAGACACCCGGGAGAATCGCGCCAATGCCCAAGGTCGGAATGCAACCCATCCGCCGCCAACAACTGATCCAGGCCACGCTCACAGCGGTCGATCAGGTCGGTATGGGCGACGCCAGCATTGCTCTGATTGCGCGACTGGCGGGCGTGTCCAACGGCATCATCAGTCACTATTTTCAGGACAAGAACGGCCTGATCGCCGCCACGATGCGGCATCTGATGAACGCCTTGATCCAGAACGTCCGCGAACGTCGGCAGGCGCTGACCGAAGACAGCCCAAGGGCTCATCTGCAAGTGATCATCGAAGGTAACTTCGACGCCAGTCAGGTCAGCGGCCCGGCCATGAAAACCTGGCTGGCCTTCTGGGCGACCAGCATGCATCACCCTTCGCTGCACCGATTGCAGCGTATCAACGACCACCGTTTGTATTCGAACCTGTGCTGTCAGTTCCGCCGTACCTTGCCACTGGAACAGGCACGCAGCGCCGCCCGCGGGCTTGCTGCCTTGATAGATGGGCTGTGGCTGAGAGGCGCGTTATCAGGCGATGCATTCGACACCGAGCAAGCACAACGGATTGCCTACGAATACATGGATTTCCAATTGGCGAAATCGGCGAGCTGAGGCTTTCGAAGCCCCTTACCGAACGACTGTAAAAGCCTGTTGCCGAACGAACCCGGCACACTGAAATCAGTCATCGCCCCCCACTGAATTTGCGAGGACTTTATGGCCCGTTTTGAACTGCAGAAACTTTACATCGATGGCGGTTACGTCGATGCCAGCAACACTGAAACCTTCGATGCCATCAACCCGGCGAACGGCGAAGTACTGGCGCAGATCCAGCGCGCCGGCAAGGAAGACGTCGAGCGCGCAGTCGTTGCTGCTGAAAAAGGCCAGAAGATCTGGGCGGCCATGACCGCCGTCGAGCGTTCGCGCATCCTGCGCCGTGCTGTCGACATCCTGCGTGAGCGCAACGATGAGCTGGCCGCGCTGGAAACGCTGGACACCGGTAAAGCCATTTCCGAAACCCGCTACGTGGATATCGTGACCGGCGCTGACGTACTGGAATACTACGCAGGCCTGGTGCCTGCCATCGAAGGCGAACAGATCCCGCTGCGTGATTCCTCTTTCGTTTACACCCGCCGAGAGCCGCTGGGTGTGGTTGCAGGCATCGGTGCTTGGAACTATCCGATCCAGATCGCCCTGTGGAAATCCGCACCGGCGCTGGCTGCGGGCAACGCGATGATCTTCAAACCAAGTGAAGTCACCTCGCTGACCACTCTGAAACTGGCAGAAATCTACACCGAAGCTGGCGTGCCAAATGGCGTGTTCAATGTGCTGACCGGTAGCGGTCGCGAAGTCGGCACCTGGATCACCGAGCACCCGCGCATCGAGAAAGTCTCGTTCACCGGCGGCACCGACACCGGCAAGAAAGTCATGGCCAGTGCCTCAAGCTCGTCGCTCAAGGAAGTGACCATGGAGCTGGGCGGCAAGTCGCCGCTGATCGTGTTTGACGACGCTGATCTGGACCGTGCTGCCGACATCGCAATGATGGCCAACTTCTATAGCTCCGGCCAGGTCTGCACCAACGGTACGCGTGTGTTTGTACCGAACGCGTTGAAAGCCGAGTTCGAAGCGAAAATCCTTGAGCGTGTGAAGCGTATTCGCGCCGGTAACCCGGAAGACGAAAACATCAACTTCGGCCCGCTGGTCAGCTTCGAGCATATGGAAAGCGTGCTGGGCTACATCGCCAAGGGCAAAGAGCAGGGCGCACGCCTGTTGTGCGGCGGTGATCGTCTGACCGGTGGTGTGTTCGACAAGGGTGCGTTCGTTGCGCCGACCGTGTTCACCGACTGCACCGACGAGATGACCATCGTGCGTGAAGAAATCTTCGGCCCGGTGATGAGCATCCTCGGTTACGACACCGAAGACGAAGTGGTGCGCCGCGCCAACGACACCGACTTCGGTCTGGCCGCAGGCATCGTGACTCGCGACCTGAACCGCGCACACCGCGTGATTCATCTGTTGGAAGCCGGTATCTGCTGGATCAACGCCTGGGGCGAGTCGGCGGCACAAATGCCGGTCGGCGGTTACAAGCAATCGGGTGTTGGTCGTGAGAACGGCATCAGCTCGCTGGCGCAGTACACGCGGATCAAGTCGGTACAGATCGAGCTGGGCGACTACGCCTCGGTTTTCTAAACACGCTTCAAGTGGCACGCGGCAAACCTCAAGCAGACGCAATCAAAAGCGGCTTGCCGCACCCCATTTTCACAAGTATCGCCTCGCTGCTTCTGCTTGCAGCCGAGGCTTGAGACTTGCAGCTCTATGAGGGAGCCTCTATGACGACTCAATCCGAATACGACTACATCATCATTGGTGCCGGCTCTGCCGGTAACACCCTGGCAGCCCGTCTCACCGAAGACGCAGGCGTCACCGTTCTGCTGCTCGAAGCCGGTGGCCCGGACTACCGGCTGGATTTCCGTACGCAGATGCCAGCCGCTCTGGCATTCCCGCTGCAGGGCCGCCGCTATAACTGGGCTTACGAGACCGAGCCAGAGCCACACATGAACAACCGCCGCATGGAATGCGGTCGTGGTAAAGGCCTGGGCGGTTCGTCGCTGATCAACGGCATGTGCTACATCCGCGGTAACGCGATGGACTATGACGGCTGGGCCAAGGAGCCGGGCCTTGAAGACTGGAGCTACCTCGATTGCCTGCCGTACTTCCGCAAGGCCGAAACCCGCGACATCGGCCCGAATGACTACCACGGTGGTGAAGGTCCGGTCAGCGTGACCACGCCCAAGGCGGGCAACAATCCGCTGTTCCACGCGATGGTCGAGGCGGGCGTGCAAGCCGGTTTCCCGCGCACTGACGACCTCAATGGTTATCAGCAGGAAGGTTTCGGTCCGATGGACCGCACCGTGACGCCTAAAGGTCGTCGCGCCAGTACCGCCCGTGGTTATCTGGACGAGGCCAAGAAGCGCTCGACCCTGACCATCGTCACTCACGCGCTGACCGATCGCATTCTGTTCGAAGGCAAGCGTGCCGTCGGCGTGGCGTACCTGGTAGGTGACAGCGACACCCGCATCCAGGCCCGTGCCCGCAAGGAAGTGCTGCTGTGTGGCGGCGCGATCGCTTCGCCACAGATTCTCCAGCGTTCCGGCGTCGGCCCGGCCGAAGTGCTGAACAAGCTGGATATTCCGGTGGTTCATGACCTGCCGGGCGTTGGCCAGAACCTTCAGGATCATCTGGAGATGTACCTGCAGTACGCCTGCACCCAGCCGGTGTCGCTGTACCCTTCGCTGAAGTGGTGGAACCAGCCTGCCATCGGTGCCGAGTGGATGTTCCTCGGTACAGGTATCGGTGCGAGCAACCAGTTTGAAGCCGGTGGTTTCATTCGCTCCAGTGAAGCGTTCGAATGGCCTAACATTCAGTACCACTTCCTGCCGGTCGCGATTAACTACAACGGCACCAAGGGCGTTCAGGAACACGGTTTCCAGGCTCATGTCGGCTCGATGCGTTCGCCGAGCCGTGGTCGTGTGCAGGTCAAATCCAAAGACCCGCGCGAGTACCCGAGCATCCTGTTCAACTACATGTCCAGTGAGCAGGACTGGCAGGAGTTTCGCGATGGCATCCGCCTGACGCGCGAGATCATGCAGCAACCGGCTCTGGACCCGTACCGTGGCCGCGAAATCAGCCCCGGCATCGATGTCCAGTCTGATGAAGCGCTGGATCAGTTCGTGCGCGAGCATGCTGAAACGGCTTATCACCCGTCCTGCTCGTGCAAGATGGGCACCGACGAGATGGCCGTTGTCGACGGTCAGGGCCGTGTGCATGGCCTGCAAAGCCTGCGCGTAGTCGATGCCTCGATCATGCCGATCATCACCACCGGTAACCTGAATGCACCGACAATCATGATCGCCGAGAAAATCGCCGACAAGATCCGTGGTCGCCAGCCGCTGCCACGCAGCACGGCCGACTACTTCGTCGCAGGCGACAAGCCGGCACGCGGCAAGCCGCTGCGCGAGATCAGCCACCAGGCCTGATCTGACGACGGGCGTCCTCCCTGGACGCCTTTCGTTGTGCATGCTCCAGCGTGAATGCATTTCACACTGGAGCATCGGCACGATAGTTACCAGATTCTCGTTCCTCACGCTCCAGCGTGGGAATGCATTTCCCGACGCTCCGCGTCGCAATGGACGCGGAGCATTGGTACGAGCGCGAACTCGATTCAGACCCTCCTCCCGACAGACGCGAATTGCCACCATCCCTCCGCTCTGCCACAATCGCGAATGATTCTCTTTAGTTAGATCTTTCTCATCGAGGCTATTCGTGTCGTCAGTCCCAAGCACTCATAGCGAGATTGTTGGCGCGCTGTATCGCGATCATCGTGGTTGGCTGCTGGCCTGGCTCAGACGCAATGTCGCCTGTCCACAGCGTGCTCAGGATTTGAGTCAGGACACGTTCGTGCGTTTGCTCGGGCGACAGGAATTGCTGACGCCCAGAGAGCCTCGAGCGTTCCTGGCGGCCGTTGCCAAGGGACTGATGTTCGACTACTTCCGCCGCGCTGCGCTGGAGCAGGCTTATCTCGGGGAGTTGATGCAGGTTCCCGAGGCCGAGCAGCCTTCGCCGGAAGAGCAGATGCTGATTCTGGAAGACCTCAAAGCGATCGACCGTATGCTGGGCAGCCTCTCCAGCAAAGCACGGGCAGCTTTTCTGTACAGTCGCCTCGACGGGCTGAGCCACGGCGAAATTGCCGAGCGGCTGGGCGTCTCGGTTTCACGCGTCAGGCAATACCTGGCTCAAGCCATGCGTCAGTGCTATGTGGCGCTCTACGGTGAGCCGACATGAACACCAGGCCGGTATCCGCTCATGTTCTGGACGCCGCGATCCAGTGGCAATTGAACATGGATGGCAGCAGCGGCAATGACGCTGAGCTTGCTCGCTGGCTGGCCGCCGACGAAGAGCATGCCAGGGCCTGGAGCCAGTTGGGCATGGTCAATCAGCGTTTTGCCTTGCCAGCAGGTCCGGCGCGCAAGGCATTGCAGCACTCGCCTGGTGCCCAGCGGCATAGCTTGCGCAAGCTTGGCGGCGGTCTGGTCGGCGTGTTCATGGCGTTGGGGCTGGCATTGTTCGTCGGCGACCGCTACCTGCCGATAGACTACTGGCTTGCCGATCAGCGCACCGCCACCGGTGAACAGCGTGACGTGCGTCTGGCGGACAACACCCTGATTCGCCTTAACACCCACAGCGCGATTGATGTGCGCTTCGATGCGCAGCAACGTCGGGTGATTCTGCGGGACGGCGAAATAATGGTGCAGACCGGCAATCATGACGATCCGCGTCCCTTCATCGTCGAAACTGCGGATGGCAAAATGCGCGCCCTGGGTACGCGCTTTCTGGTCCGCCGCGAGCCAGACGGAACACTGCTCAGCGTGCTGCAATCAGCGGTTGCCGCCAATGCGCGCAATGCGTCCGGTGAACAGGTTCTGCGCGAGGGCCAGCAGGTTCTCCTCACGCGCAATGGCCTTGGTCCGTTGCTCAGCATGCCTTCCGGCGTCGACGCCTGGACGCGCGGCATGTTGGTGGTGGACAACGCCCGGCTGGCGGACATGCTTGCTGAACTGGGTCGTTACCGTACAGGCCATCTGGGTGTCGACTCGACCGTGGCTGATCTGCGTATTACCGGCACATTCCCGCTGGCCGACACTGACCTGGCGCTCAAGGCGTTGTTGCCGACCTTACCCGTGCAGATCGAACAACACACCGCGTGGTGGGTCACTGTGCTGGCCAGGGATGAGCAGGCCAGCAGCAATCCGGCAAAACTCTGAAACATGCCTCTTCATGCCTGCACCGGATCGCCCTGACACTTTCCGGTTTCGAGCGGCTTAGTCTTACAAGTCATTTCGGGGGCACGCTCGGTTTTGCGTCCCTTCGCCTGTGGATAAACCATGAAAAGCCAAACCGTGCGCCGCTGGTCCATCGTGCATACCTGGAGCAGCCTGATTTGCACCCTGTTTTTGTTGATGCTCGCGGTTACAGGACTGCCGTTGATCTTCCATCATGAAATCGATCACCTGCTGGGCGACGCCCCGCAGTACCAGGAGATGCCTGCCGACACGCCGCATCTGAACCTGGAGCAACTGGCCAGGGCCGCCGAAGCACATCGCCCCGGCGCGGTGATGCAGTATTTCGGCTGGGATGACGAAGACCCCAATGGCGTGATGGCCATCACCGCGGCAACCGCAGGTACCGAGCCCAATTCCTCGCATACCTTCGCCCTTGATGCACGCACCGGTGAAGCGCTGGAAATGCCTTCTGCCAATGGCGGCTTCATGATGGTCATGCTGCGCCTGCACGTAGACATGTACGCCAACCTGCCCGGCAAATTGTTGCTGGCGTTCATGGGTTTGCTGTTTGTGGTGGCGATTGTTTCCGGGACCGTGTTGTATGCGCCGTTCATGCGCAAGCTGGAGTTCGGCCAGGTGCGGGTCAATAAATCCAGGCGTACGCGTTGGCTGGACCTGCACAACCTGATCGGCGTAGTGACATTGACCTGGGCGCTGGTGGTGGGCGTGACGGGGGTGATCAGTGCCTGTGCCGATCTGCTGATTGCCTCTTGGCGCAATGATGCGCTGGCCACCATGATCGCCCCTTACAAGGACGCGCCGCCATTGACCCAGCGCGCCCCGGCGACTCGATTGCTGGAAATTGCCGAATCCGCTGCGCCCGGCATGCAGGCCGATCTCATCGCTTTCCCCGGTATGCGCTTCTCCAGCGAGCATCATTACGCGGTGTTCCTCAAAGGCAACACGCACTTGACTGCGCACCTGGCCACGCCAGTGCTGATCGACGCGCAGACGCTACAAGTCACGGCCGTGGTCGAGCGTCCCTGGTACATGGATGCATTGGGTATGTCGCAACCTCTGCATTTCGGTGATTACGGCGGCATGCCGATGAAGATTCTCTGGGCGGTACTGGATGTGCTGACCATCATTGTGCTTGGCAGCGGGGTGTACCTGTGGTGGGTGAGACGGCGTGCCACGCGCTCGGTGAGCGTGATTCGCGCTCAGGCGGCGCAATGAGTTCCAGGCCATCGCGATTCTGGAAGACCTTTGCGATACCCGCCTTGATAGCGCTGCTTATCGGCGTCGGCTTGTTCGCCGCGCTGCTGGGTGATGGCTGGTGGGATACGCTGGCGTGGCTGGGCATGGGGACGGCTGCCCTGTTGAGCATCAAGGGCTTGCTGGTGCGGCGCGGCTGATTGAAACGCTCATTGCAGGCGCGTCACAGGCTGACTAGTCTAGGATCCTGTCTCATTCGAGGAACACCCATGTCAGCGCCCACGATGACGTTGTACTTCAACGCCGCCTCGCCTTTTGCCCGCAAGGTGATGGTGATGCTTCATGAAACCGCTCAGCTCGACCGCGTCGAGTTGCAGACCACAGTGCTGACGCCGGTCAGCCCGTCTGCCGAGCTCAATGAAGACAACCCGGCCGGCAAACTTCCCGCGCTAAGACTGGCTGACGGTAATGTCATTCATGACAGCCGGGTGATTCTTGATTTTCTCGACCACCAGCACGTGGGCCTGCCACTGATCCCCCGGGAAGGCTCGGCACGCTGGAGGCGCCTGACCCTGGCTTCGCTGGCCGATGCGGTGTTGGATGCAGCGGTAATGATCCGCTACGAAACTGCCTTGCGTCCGCAGGAAAAACACTGGGACCAGTGGCTGGACAACCAGCAGCAGAAGATTGAACGCTCGCTGCATTACTTCGAAAGCGATGCGGTCACCGAGCTCAGCACATCCTTTGATGTCGCATCGATCAGCGTCGCCGTGGCGCTCGGTTATCTGGACTTTCGCCAGCCGGATCTGAACTGGCGCAGCACTTATCCGCGACTGGCCGCCTGGTATCTGGACGTCAGTCAACGCCCGTCGATGATCGCGACCCTGCCGCCAGTTTGAGTCAATCTGCGCCGCGCCGCACAGTCAAGATAGGACGCGCAGCGTCCTGAACGGCATACCCACGCGGAGCATGGGTACGATGGTGTTCTCGCGTGCGGCTATCGTTCCTCACGCTCCAGCGTGGGAATGCCGTGGGTGACGCTCTGCGTCACAGATCTGCGCCGCGCCACGCCCTCAAGACCGGACGCGGAGCGTCCAGAACGGCATGCGACGCGGAGCGTCGCACGATAGTCAGGAAGAAGCATGAGCACGATAGACGCCTCAGCAGTCAGGCTGGTCAGCGGTATAGCGGCGTGCCGGATTAACCGCTGCGTCGAACTCGCGCAGCGCCTTGGCACCGATCAGTAGCGGGAAGTTGAAGTGGCTGCGGTCGACCAGGTTGACTTCGACCGTGCGCTTCTTGTTTCCCAGGCACAGTTCCAGGTCTACAACAGGACGCTTGGCAGGGTTGATGCCTTCGTCATCTTCGTCATCACCTTCTGCACGCCCTTTGATCTTGCTGATCCGCGACACCTTGTGCTCATACACCTTGTTGTCGGCGCCCTTGGTTGCCAGACGGAATCGCACCCAGTCATCGCCATCACGCTGGAACAGCTCGATGTCCTTGGCCGACAGTGAAGCAGTCAGTGCGCCGGTGTCCATCTTGGCCTTGAAGGTCTGGTCTACGTCCAGAACCTTGATGTTCTCGTAGCGGCCATACAGCGTCGGTTCAGCAGCCATGACCGGCAGGGCCAGCAACGACAATAGCGCCAGGATCGGTTTCACGTGAGAGGTTCCTCGCAATGGTTAGCGCCTGATTGGCGCGCGGTTTTAGACAGCGAACCTGCAGTAGGTTCGCCAGCAAGAGTGTCAGGCCAGCATACGTGCCCGGACGTGAAACATTTGTAAGCACCTGTGTAATTGGCGTAAAACGCGTGGGTCTTTATTATTGCCGCCCCTGAACCTTCAAGAGTCCGCCATGCGCCGTCTGCTCACCGGCTGTTTTGTTGCTTTGTTGTTACTGATCAATACGCTGGTATTGATAGGTCCGTTATTGGTTTTTGCCTTGCTCAAGCTGCTGTTCAGAGGCCAAATGCGCGATCGCTGTTCAGTCGCCGTTATGTGGATTGCCGAAACCTGGGCCGAGATCGACAAGGTCATCTTCGCAACCTGTGTACCGACGCAATGGGATATTCGTGGCGATGAGGGCTTGCGCGGTGATACTTCGTATCTGGTCATCAGCAATCATCAGTCGTGGGTGGATATTCCCGCGCTGGTCCAGGCACTCAACCGGCGCACGCCCTTCTTCAAGTTTTTCCTGAAAAAAGAACTGATCTGGGTGCCTCTGCTGGGCCTGGCGTGGTGGGGGCTGGATTACCCGTTCATGAAGCGCTACAGCAAGGCGTTTCTGGCGAAGCACCCGGAACTGAAGGGCAAGGATCTGGAAATCACCAAGGCCGCCTGCGAGCTGTTCAAGCGTCAGCCAGTGACCATCGTCAACTATCTGGAAGGCACGCGCTTTACTCCGGGCAAACATGCGACTCAAGCATCGCCCTATACCCATCTGCTCAAACCCAAGGCCGGTGGCGTCGCATTCGTGCTGGCTGCCATGGGCGAGCAACTGGACGCCATTCTGGATGTCACCGTGGTCTATCCGGGTTCAGGCATTCCGGGGTTCTGGGACATGCTGTGCGGGCGGGTGCCCAAGGTGATTGTCGACATCAAAACCCGCGAAATGGACCCGGCACTGTGGCAGGGCGATTACGAGAACGATCCGGTGTTTCGCGAGAAAGTGCAGGGTTGGGTCAATCAGCTCTGGGACGAAAAGGATGCGCGTATTGCGGCGTTGCGGCTGGAGTTGCCTGGGCACTGACAGTTCTGACAGGTAGACGAGGCGAAACTGGCGGATGAAACTGGCCTTTAATGTTGCCGGAATCCGCTCTCATGTCATCGCCCCATGTTTCGCCGATCGGCCTATACCGTTACGACGCACTGAACCGACTGGCAAGCATCGCCCCTACGGGGCAGGAGGTCGTCAGGCGTTTCTATCGAAACAACCGCCTGACCACAGCAATACAGGGCACTTCCCACCATTCTGTCGTTCAGGCAGAGGGTCTTTTACTGGCATTGCGCCGTGTGGAATCTGATCAGGTCCTGTTCGATCTGCTTGCGACAGATCAAGCCAACTCGGTGCTGCACAGCCTTGATGCCATGCGCAATCAGGCGTTTGTCTACAGCCCTTATGGCCTGCGATCCCTGCGAACATCCGCACTGAGCGTACCTGGTTTTACAGGGCAGACGATTGATCCGATCACTGGATATTACTTGCTGGGCAATGGACTTCGCGCATTCAACCCGACGCTGATGCGCTTTAACAGCCCGGATACGCTGAGCCCGTTTGGTGAGGGCGGGATAAATGGTTATGCCTACTGTGGAGGAGACCCTGTCAATAATGTCGATCCGACGGGGCAAGTATTTAAGGTGGTTGTAGCAGTTTTCAGTACGCGTACGATAAAGTCTGTAAAGCTGATCAGCGAGCAATTTAACGACGTGATTGAAACAGCCCGCAAAGGGCTGATCCCTGCGGTTGGCTCATCGACGCCTCTGCAAGGCAGTAGAAAATGGCTTGATGACGCGCTTGAACGATTCAATGACAGCCAGTCTTCCTTCATCAAAAACCTCCGTCAAGTGAATCGCCATTTTGCGACTTACGGAGACGGAAGGTTAAGTTTTGAGCAGGCCGAGTATTACGCGGGGCTGGCGTCGCAAGTGTATTCGGGGAAAAAAAGCGACCCGGCCGCCTTTGGGGCGGCTGCTATCAAATGGGCAAGGCACTTTCCTGAAGACCGCAGCACCGCCATGGTTGGTGCGGCCTTCAATTCAGCAGGTGCGTTGATCTCAGGCGCTGTGCAAAAAAAGCAGTACAAGACCGGAGATATATTGAGGAACGCTACACGTATAAGGTCCGGTTCAACTGCCGGAACCCCATAACCCACTCAGGCTCTGCAACGCCGAACCGCTGGCACCTTGCTGCCCGAGGTATTGCAGAATCAGCGGGGCAAACTGGCTGACCATCGTGCTGTCCATGCCCAGTGCCTTGAAGGCGTTATTCACATCACCCATGCTCTGCACGTTGCCCAGTGCGCTGTTGAGCATCGAGTTATCGCCGGACTTGCCACCGAGCAGGCTGCCCAGTGCGTTTGCGCCTCCCAGGCTGTCCAGTGCGGAGGTGCCGGACATCTGCTCCAGGCCGGGAACCGATTTGGCCAACTGCGAATAATCGGTGCTGGTCAGCTTGTTCTTCGCCAGCCCGAGCAATGCGCCTGTTCCGCCAACGGCTTGTTCAGGGGTGACATTGAGCTGGGTGCCAAGGGTATTAAGCAGTCCTGCGACTTCAGGGGCCGCTGTGGCTTTCTGATTGCCACTCGTGGCATTGGAAACCGCATTTGCGGCGTCATTCAGATTGAAGGCAAACACCGGGCTTGCAGCCAGTGCCATCAACGTTACCAAAGCCATACCGCGTGCAGTTTTCATTGCGTCACCCTTATCAAACCTGAACCGCCCATGCCATGAGTGGGCGGTAAAGCAGACGGTTTGACTGTGAGCAACAGAGGCTTGTTCCCAACGCGCTGAAGACAGGCAGTTATTTCATTTGCCTGAATCGGCTCTGGCAGACGAGGTGGGCTCCCTAGCATTTCTGCTAGCTGTGCAGCACGAGATAACACGCCCAGAATTACGGTTCTATCATCGATTGCCGCAGGTGATGTTCATGTCTTCTGCCAGCCCTGTAGTGCTCTGCACTTACCATTACGACGCAACGGATCGCTTGGCCGACTGCTCGCCTGCCGGGCAGGGGAGCGACCGGTTCTTTTATCAGCAGAATCGCTTGGCGACGCAAATTCAGGGGCAGATACAGCACACGCTTCTGCGTACGGACGAGCATTTGCTGGCTCACCTGAGTGTAGAAAACAACCAGAACGATTGTCTGTTACTGGCGACGGATCAACAGCAGTCCGTGATCGCGGCACAGGGTTTGGCGTTTGCTTATACGCCTTACGGCCATCGTTACCCTTCAGGCCCCGCAAGCCTGCCGGGCTTTACCGGCCAGCGGCCTGACCCGATTACAGGGCATTATTTGCTGGGCAATGGGTATAGGGCTTTTAATCCGGTGTTGATGAGGTTCAATAGTCCGGACAGTTTGAGCCCGTTTGGCGAGGGCGGGTTGAATGCGTATGCATATTGTGAGGAGGACCCGGTTAATCGGGTTGATCCGGGCGGACATTTGCCAACGTTTTTAGTGAGCATTTTGAAAAGAGCAAGCAGTGTGAAAAAGCGCTTACTTGGTCGAAACGTTAGCCAGGATTCTCTATCTTCCCCGTTGCTTGATCCTGTCGAGAGTTTCGGGTCCACACAGGTAACTACTTCAACTAACTCGGTGAGCTCGCATATGTCTGCATCTGGTATTATCGATAGGTCACAATTTGTTGCCCCACCACCCCGCCCTCCCAAGAAAGGACTGCCGAGCAATGTCCCACCGCCCATCCCTCCAAAGAAAGGGCCGCCCAGCAATGCTCCACCATTCGTTCCTGCTCGAAAAAGTTACCTGAGGATAGAAGGTGAAGATGTAGACATTCATGAAGCTAAGGAAGGTCTGAAAAAGCCTTTTCTTCAAAAGTCGAAGCCAGTAAATACAGGCGCTCCAGCCCGGTTCCTCTCCAAAAAAATGGACTTTTTCAGAAGATACCTAAAAGACGGCTTGATGAACTGGTCCTGACAAATGAATCATATATTGGTAAAGGTGATGTTGTACCGTATGCTGTAAAGAATAATCTTGACTATTATAGACGTGCGGTTGAGCGTCTTAGAGGTGGCAATGGCACTATCGAGAAGCGGGCGGGCGCGTCAAATCGATTCCGATAATGGCCAACCACCCAGTCGGTTAAAGGGGTAGGCGGAGCGCCTTTTAACCATGACGCTGATAATAAGTTTTGTTGTGTTTAAGTCATGCCCATCAATGAGTGAAGGGCGCTTCGGTCTGTGCGCCGGCATGACTGTGTTCAGCGCCTTTCGGCCTGGCACCTAGTAGTTCTGCTAGCTGGGCGCAAGCAGATAGTCAGCCCAGACTTGCTGCAATGGGTGACTTCAAGGAGTGAAGCCATGGCTTCGTCTGGGCAATCCGTGCTCTGTGTTTATCGCTACGATCCATTGGATCGCCTGGCCGATTGTTCGGCCGCGGGGCAGGGCAGCACTCGCCTTTTTTATCAGAAGACACTCTTGGCTACGCAGATTCAGGGGCAGGTCCAGCACACGCTTATGCGCACGGATGAGCATTTGCTGGCGTGCCTGAGTGCAGAAAATAATCAGCGCGACGGCACGTTGTTGGCGACGGATCAACAGCAGTCAGTGATTGCCGCTCAGGGGTTGGAGTTTGCCTACATGCCTTACGGACATCGTCATCCTTCAGGCCCCGCAAGCCTGCCGGGCTTTACCGGCCAGCGAGTTGACCCGGTGACGGGGCACTATTTGCTGGGGAATGGGTATCGGGCGTTTAACCCGATGTTGATGAGGTTCAACAGCCCGGACAGTCTGAGCCCGTTTGGTGAGGGTGGGGTGAATGCGTATGGGTATTGTGGGGGGGATCCGGTCAATCGGATCGATTTGACTGGGCATATGTTTAATCCATTCATGCTTGCTTTAAAGATAATAAAAGCCAAAAAGAAATCAACTCTTACTGTAGGCGGCTCTTCGTCTGCTGAACTTGTTTCAGTGGGTTCGAGTCGCAGTCCAGGGGTTAATTCTACCGTGGGTTCATTATCCGAAACTTCATCGGCTGGTAGGTCGGGATTAACTGCGCAAGAGCTAAATCATCCTGGAAAGATAATAAATAAGTCGAGGCAAAATCTTGTTGTTGACGGCGCGTATGGAAAATACGGCGCGTTGGAATACAATTTTAATCTAGCGGAATTTTGGAAGAGGACATATGCGCTTCAAGGTATTTCCCCGCCTATAGAGTTTATCGAAAGCTATAAGCTTCTTGAAAAGAGATTTTTGAGCGTTTCAAGGACGCTAACCGGGGCGCCACCCCCCCCCAGTTACGACTTTGCGACGCAGCTTCCGCCACCCTATAGTAAGAGTAAGTTAAGGATATTCAGGACGTCAAACAGAATAAGGCGGACGGAATAAAAGACCGATTGCTCGGCCTTTTATTGAGAGGCGAAATGGGCAAGCGTTTTTTTTCAGTTAGGCACCAAACAACCGATGCGGATCAATCACAAACTTCTTCGGCACGCCCGAATCAAACTCGCCATAACCCCGCGGCGCATCATCCAGACTGATCACCTCGACACCCACTATGTCGGCGATCTTGATGCGGTCCCACATGATCGCCTGCATCAGCTGGCGGTTGTATTTCATGACCGGGGTCTGGCCGGTGTGGAAGCTGTGGGATTTGGCCCAGCCCAGGCCGAAGCGAATGCTCAGGCTGCCCATTTTTGCGGCGGCGTCCACGGCTCCCGGGTCTTCGGTGACGTACAGGCCGGGGATGCCGATCTTGCCTGCCACTCGTACCACGCCCATCAACGAGTTGAGAACGGTGGCGGGTGCTTCGGCCTGAGCGCCAGCATGGCCGTGACCGCGTGCTTCGAAGCCTACGGCGTCGATGGCGCAATCCACTTCAGGCTCGCCGAGCAGGGCAGCGATCTGTTCGTGCAATGGCGTGTCCAGGGACAGGTCAGCAATTTCGAAGCCTTGGGCCTTGGCGTGGACCAGGCGTTTCGGGTTGACGTCGCCGACGATTACCACCGCCGCGCCCAACAAGCGTGCTGACGCCGCCGCAGCCAGGCCGACCGGGCCAGCGCCTGCTACGTAAACCGTGCTGCCAGGGCCAACCCCGGCAGTCACTGCACCGTGGTAGCCGGTGGGCAGGATGTCGGACAGGCAGGTCAGGTCGCGGATTTTCTCCATCGCCGCGTCGCGGTCTGGCAGTTTGAGCAGGTTGAAGTCAGCGTAAGGCACCAGCACGTATTCAGCCTGACCGCCGACCCAGTCGCCCATGTCGACGTAGCCGTATGCACCGCCGGGGCGGGCCGGGTTGACCGTCAGGCAGACGCCAGTGTTCTGTTCCTTGCAACTGCGGCAGCGACCGCAGGCCACGTTGAACGGCACAGAAACTAGATCGCCGACTTTCAGATGTTCCACGTCTCGCCCGGCTTCCAGCACCTCGCCGGTGATTTCATGACCCAGGACCAACCCGGTTTGCGCCGTCGTGCGACCACGCACCATGTGTTGGTCCGAGCCGCAGATATTGGTGGAGACTACGCGCAGGATCACGCCGTGTTCGATGCGCTTGCCGCGTGGGTCTTCCATTTTCGGGAAGGGGATTGATTGCACTTCGACCTTGCCAGCGCCGAGATACACTACACCGCGATTACCAGACATACATGTCACCTCGCTTTTATTGTGGTGGAGCAGAGAGAAGCAGTTGCAGCTATAAAACCACCGTCCTGTTGGCGTTGAGAAACACCCGCCGTTCAATGTGATAGCCCACTGCGCGGGCCAGTGTCAGACCTTCGATGTCTCGACCTTTGGCAATCAGGTCTTCGGGATAGTGGCTGTGATCAACCACTTCCACGCCTTGAGCAATGATCGGGCCTTCGTCCAGATCGTTGTTGATGTAATGCGCGGTGGCACCCACCAGTTTCACACCCTTGTTGTAAGCCTGATGGTAAGGCTTGGCACCCTTGAAACCGGGCAGCAGCGAGTGGTGGATGTTGATCGCCTTGCCGTCCAGCTTGCGGCACAAATCGGGTGAAAGGACCTGCATGTAGCGAGCGAGAATCACCAGCTCTGCGCCGGATTTTTCGATCACCTGCCAGACCTTCGCTTCCTGCGCAGGCTTGTCGTTCGGGTCCAGAGGGAAATGGTAGTACGGAATACCGTGCCAGCCAGCCAATGGCTCAAGATCCGGGTGATTGGACACCACCGCGACCACGTCCATGGACAGTTGATTGATACGCTGGCGATAGAGCAGATCGTTCAGGCAGTGATCGGCTTTTGAAACCATGATCACCACTTTTGGCCGGTAGTTGGGTGCTGTGAGTTCGAAGATCATGCCGAAGGCTTCGCCTCGTTCGCTCAGCCCGGCCCGGAAAGCCTGTTCGTCGAAAGCCTGGGGCTGACGAAATTCCACGCGTATGAAGAAACGCCCTGACAGGCGATCATCGAAGGAGTGGTGCTCAGTGACGTAGCAGCCCTGCTCGAACAGGAAGCGGGTCACCGCATCTACCGTGCCCAGTACACTGGGGCAGTCGGCGGTCAAAATCCACGTATCGGGCGCGCGGCTCATTGAATCAAAGCTCCTGAATGTTCGTTATCCACAGATACGGCTGACTCTTGTGCCAATGCTCCGCGTTATACACAAATCTTGTGGGAGCGTACCGGGCGACGCTTCGCTTGTTCGCGAAGGGGGCGGTACATTCACCGGAAATGCATCGTCTGGACTACCGTCTTCGCGGACAAGTCCGCTCCCACAGGCCTCTCCCTCTGGAGTCTTCATTGAGACCGACGCTGCGGTTTCAGCCCCGGTTCCCGGCTCTTCACGCCTGAATGCTCAGCCCGTACTCGGCACTCGCATCCTGCAACCACAGCCACCAGTAATCCGAGAAGCTGCGGCGGACCAGCAGCTCCCAGGTTTCTTCACCGGTCCGGCGGATCACCAGTTGCGACTTGGCGAACACCGTGCCGACGGCCTTGCCCACCGGGAAGTTGTCCGGGTGCACGTCGTAGCTGGTGGATTTCATCAATACCTGGCGCACTTTCGGACCGGTCAGTTCGAGGATCGACTGGCCGCCACTGACGTTGACGATGGAGATATGCAGCCCGGTCAGCGCCTCGCGCAGCTTTTGCTCTGCCGCGAACTCTTCGCCGCTCGGCACGATCAGCAGCCATTCATCCGGGCCAAGCCATTGCAGCGAGCTTTCGCCACTGATGACCAGCATCAGTGCGGCGGGAAGCTCCATGCCAAGCGCCTTGTGTACGCCTGCGGCGAAGGCCGGATCGTGGGCATTGCCACGAATCGTCAGATGGCCCAGCAGCTTTTTCTCGCGCAGGAACACGCCGGGGCTGGCGCGTCCCTTGCCGATCAGGCTGTCGAGGTTTGCGTGGAACAGCGGCGACTCGGCTTTGACATCGGTGGTCGGGCTCTGCTGGTAAACGTTCGCTGTGGTCATGAATCACCTGCCTTGAATTCTGTTTGCTGCTGATGATCGGCGCTCCGCGTGTTACTCGACATTCTGGCGCTCGCCCTTTGGATCGAAGAACACCGAGGAAACGATCTCGGCTTCGATCACGCTGCCGTCTGCCAGAGGCGCGAAGACCCGCTCTCCCATACGCGCCAGGCCGCCTTTGACCACGCCCATCGCAAACGAATAACCCAGCGAGTTGTGTGCATAGCTGGAAGTTACATGGCCAACCATGCTCATCGGGATCGTCTGTTTGGTATCGAACACCAGTTGCGCGCCCTCTGGTAGCCATTTGGTCGGGTCGACAGGCTTGAGGCCGACCAGTTGCTTGCGCTGTTCGCGTACACAGTCTTCGCGATTCATGCCGCGCCAGCCGATCCAGGAGAATGGCTTGGTCCGGCCGACACACCAGCCCATGTTCAGGTCGTCGGGCGTCATCGAGCCGTCGGTGTCCTGACCGACGATGATGAAACCCTTCTCTGCGCGCAGCACGTGCATGGTCTCGGTGCCGTAAGGCGTCAGGTTGTACTGTTTGCCTGCCTCGGCGATCTTTTCCAGAACGCCCATGGCGTAGTCAGCCTGGATGTTGACCTCGTAGGAAAGCTCGCCGGTAAAGGAGATACGGAACACGCGTGCCGGCACGCCTGCGACCAGACCTTCTTTCCAGGTCATGAACGGAAACGCTTCACGGCCCAGGTCGATATCGGTGACTTCGCTGAGCAGCTTGCGGCTGTTGGGGCCGGACAGCGTCAGCGTCGCCCAGTGATCGGTCACTGAGGTGAAATACACTTTCAGGTCCGGCCATTCGGTCTGCTGATAGATTTCCAGCCATTGCAGGACGCGTGCAGCGCCGCCTGTGGTGGTAGTCATCAGGAAGTGGTTGTCGGCGAGGCAGGCAGTCACGCCATCATCGAAGACCATGCCGTCTTCCTTGCACATCAGACCGTAGCGGGCCTTGCCCACGTCCAGTTTGGTCCACGCGTTGGTGTAGATGCGGTTGAGGAATTCGCGGGCATCCGGGCCTTGAATGTCGATTTTGCCCAGCGTCGAAGCGTCCAGCAGACCCACACTGTCACGCACCGCCTTGCATTCGCGAGCGACGGCTGCGGGCAGGTCTTCACCGTTTTTCGGGAAGTACCACGGGCGTTTCCACTGGCCGACGTCTTCGAATTCGGCACCGTTTTTGACATGCCAGGCGTGCAGTGCGGTGAAACGCACCGGTTCGAAGATGTGCTTGCAATGACGCCCGGCTATCGCGCCGAACGTGACCGGCGTGTAGTTGGGACGGAACATAGTGGTGCCCATTTCCGGGATCGACACGTTCAGTGAACGGGCGGCGATGGCCAGACCGTTGACGTTGCCCAGCTTGCCCTGATCAGTACCGAAACCCAGCGCGGTGTAGCGTTTTACGTGCTCGACCGACTCGAAACCTTCACGGGTCGCCAGCTCGATGGCGGCAGCGGTCACGTCGTTCTGCAGGTCGACGAATTGCTTGGGGGCCCGAGCGGTGCCTTTTTCGTGCGGCACCTGAAACAGCGCCAGTGTCGGTTCTTCGGCGCGACTGAGGGCTTTGGGCATCACGCCTTCGACCACCTTGAAGCCTGCTTCGCTGGCCGCGCGCACGCCACCTTCGAAGCCATCGGCCAGGCTGTCAGCCAGACTGTAGACGCCGTTGACGCCGCCTACGCAGATACGTTTCTGCGGTGCTTCGCCCGGTACAAACCCGAGGATGTCCTCACGCCATACCGGCTTGCCACCCAAGTGCGAGGCCAGGTGCACAATCGGGCTGTAGCCGCCAGAGCTGGCCACCAGATCGCAATCAAGCCATTCGCCGGGGCTGGTGACTGCGTGCGTCTTGACGTCGATTGCGGCGACGCGGGCAGCTGTCACGCGTTTGCTGCCACGCGCTTCAATCACTGCGCTGCCGGTCAGGATGCGAATGCCTTTGGCGCGGGCTTCCTCAACCAGCGGGCCGCGCGGGTTGTGCCGAGCATCGGCAATCGCAACCACTTGCAGGCTGGCGTCGAGCCAGTCCAGCGCAACGCGGTAGGCATGGTCGTTGTTGGTGGATAGCACCAGTTTTTTACCCGGCGCTACGCCGTAACGCCGGACATAAGTAGAAACGGCGCCTGCCAGCATGTTGCCCGGCACATCGTTGTTGCCGTAAACCAGCGGGCGCTCGTGAGTACCGGCAGCCAGCACCACACGCTTGGCGCGTACCCGGTGCATACGTTGGCGAACCATGCCGATGGGGGCGCGATCACCGAGGTGATCGGTCAGACGTTCGTGAATGGTCAGGAAATTGTGATCGTGGTAGCCGTTGACCGTGGCGCGCGGCAGCAGTGTCACGTTGCGCAGGCTTTTCAGCTCGGCGACCACCGTAGCTACCCATTCAGCAGCGGGCTTGCCATCGAGACTTTCACGGCTGTCGAGCAGACTGCCGCCGAACTCTTCCTGTTCATCCGCAACGATCACTCGGGCACCACTGCGGCCCGCAGCCAGCGCGGCGGCCAGGCCGGCAGGGCCTGCGCCGACGATCAGCACGTCACAGTGCTGGTTCATCGCGTCATAGCTGTCCGGATCGTTCTCGGTCGGCGAGCGCCCCAGGCCCGCAGCCTTGCGGATGTACTTTTCGTAAGTCATCCAGAACGATTGCGGGTACATGAAGGTTTTGTAGTAGAAGCCCGGTGGCATCAGCTTGCCGCCAAGCTTGCCCAAAATGCCCATGACGTCGGTGTTCACGCTTGGCCAGCCGTTGGTGCTGGTGGCGACCAGTCCTGCATAGAGCGCTTGTTGCGTGGCGCGCACGTTGGGGATTTGCGTCGCTTCGGTCGCGCCGATCTGCAACACGGCGTTTGGCTCTTCCGAACCCGCTGCGAAGATGCCGCGCGGGCGGGAGTATTTGAAGCTGCGGCCGATGATATCGACGCCGTTGGCCAGCAGGGCAGAGGCCAGCGAGTCGCCTTCAAAGCCCTGATAGGTCTGGCCGTTGAAGGTGAAGTTGAGCACCTTGCTGCGATTGATACGGCCGCCGTTGGGCAGGCGCTGGGTCTGGCTCATACCTTGTCTCCCTGATCCGTGAACTGCGGCTTCGTACCAATCGGATAGGTTTCGAGAATCTCGTAGGTCACGGTATTGCGCGTCATGTTGAAGTACTGGCGGCAACCGGCAGCGTGTATCCACAGCTCGTGGTGCAGGCCGCGCGGGTTATCGCGAAAGAACATGTAGTCGCCCCATTGCTCATCGGTGCAGGCACCTGGGTCCAGCGGGCGCGGAATGTGCGCCTGGCCGGACGGGTGGAATTCCTCTTCGGAGCGCAGTTCGCCACAGTGAGGACAGAAGATATGCAGCATGGTCGGGTTCTCCTGTTAGTGGGCTACGGCTGCAGCGCCGTGTTCGTCGATGAGCGCGCCGTTGTGGAAACGGTCGATGGAGAACGGTTTGGCCAGCGGGTGCATCTCGCCTTTGGCCAGACTGGCGGCAAACACGTTGCCCGAGCCCGGCGTGGCCTTGAAGCCGCCTGTGCCCCAGCCGCAGTTGAAGAACATGTTCGGCACCGGCGTCTTGGAAATGATCGGGCAGGCGTCCGGCGTGGTGTCGACGATGCCGCCCCACTGGCGGTTCATGCGCACACGCGACAGCACTGGAAACATCTCAACGATGGCCTGAATAGTGTGTTCGATCACCGGGTATGAGCCACGCTGGCCGTAACCGACCCAACTGTCGATACCGGCACCGATCACCAGGTCGCCCTTGTCGGACTGGCTGATGTAGCCGTGCACGGCGTTGGACATGATGACGCTGTCGATAATCGGCTTGATCGGCTCGGAGACCAGTGCCTGCAAAGGATGTGATTCGATCGGCAGACGAAAGCCCGCCAGTTTGGCCATGTGCCCGGAGTTACCGGCGGTTACCACGCCGACACGTTTGGCACCGATGAAACCCTTGTTGGTTTCGACGCCGATGCACACGCCGTTTTCCTTGCGAAAGCCGATGACTTCGGTCTGCTGGATAAGGTCCACGCCCAAGGCGTCGGCGGCACGCGCAAAGCCCCAGGCCACTGCGTCGTGACGAGCTACGCCGCCACGGCGCTGAACGGTTGCGCCGATGATCGGGTAGCGGGTGTTTTTCGAGCAGTCCAGGTATGGGATTTCCTCAGCGACCTGCTTGCCGTTGAGCAGTTCGCCATCTACACCGTTCAGGCGGTTGGCGCTGACACGCCGCTCGGAGTCGCGCATGTCCTGCAAGGTGTGGCACAGGTTGTAGACGCCGCGCTGGGAAAACATGACGTTGTAGTTCAGGTCCTGAGACAGGCCTTCCCACAGTTTCATCGCGTGCTCATAAAGGTGGGCCGACTCGTCCCACAGGTAGTTGGAGCGCACGATGGTGGTGTTACGTGCGGTGTTGCCGCCGCCCAGCCAGCCTTTCTCGACCACGGCCACATTGGTGATGCCGTGCTCCTTGGCCAGATAGTAGGCAGTCGCCAGACCGTGCCCGCCACCGCCGACGATGACCACGTCGTAGACCTTTTTCGGGGTCGGCGTGCGCCACATGCGCTGCCAGTTTTCGTGATGGCTGAGGGAATGCTTGAGAAGGCCGAAGCCTGAGTAATGCTGCATGTAAGGCTACTCCTGACTCAGCGATAAACCGGGAAATCGGCGCACAGGTCTGCTACCTGGCTGGCGACGTTGGCCTCGACATCGGCATCACCGAGGTTATCGAGAATGTCGCAGATCCAGCCCGCCAGCTCGACGCATTGGGTCACCTTGAAGCCGCGGGTGGTGACGGCCGGTGTGCCGATACGCAGACCGGAGGTCACGAACGGCGACTGCGGGTCGTTGGGCACCGAGTTCTTGTTGACGGTGATGTGCGCACGGCCCAGAGCGGCGTCGGCGTCCTTGCCGGTCAGGCCCTGACGGATCAGGCTGACCAGAAACAAATGGTTGTCGGTCCCGCCTGAAACCACATCGAAGCCGCGGTCGATGAATACCTGCGCCATCGCTTGTGCGTTATCGATGACCTGCTGTTGATAAGCCTTGAAACCTGGCTCCATCGCTTCCTTGAAGCACACGGCCTTGGCGGCGATAACGTGCATCAGCGGGCCGCCCTGACCGCCGGGGAAGACGGCGGAATTGAATTTCTTCTCCAGCTCTTCGTTGGCCTTGGCGAGAATCAGGCCGCCGCGTGGGCCGCGCAGTGTCTTGTGCGTGGTGGTGGTGACCACATCGGCATACGGCAGCGGGTTCGGATAGAGACCGGCAGCCACCAGACCTGCAACGTGCGCCATGTCGACGAACAGGTAGGCACCTACCTTGTCGGCTATTTCACGGAAGCGCGGAAAATCCAGCGTCTTCGAATAGGCCGAGAAACCGGCAATGATCATTTTCGGCTGGCATTCGACGGCGATGCGTTCGACTTCGTCGTAATCGATCAGCCCGGTGGTGGTGTCGATGCCGTACTGCACGGCGTTGTAGAGTTTGCCCGAGAAGCTGACCTTGGCACCGTGGGTCAGATGACCGCCGTGCGCCAGGCTCATGCCCAATACAGTGTCGCCTGCTTGCAGCAACGCCAGATAGACCGCTGCGTTGGCCTGGCTGCCGGAGTGTGGCTGGACGTTGGCATAATCGGCCCCGAACAGCTGTTTGGCGCGCTCGATGGCCAGTTGCTCGACCTTGTCGACGTGCTCGCAGCCACCGTAGTAACGCTTGCCGGGGTAGCCCTCTGCGTACTTGTTGGTCAGGCCGCTGCCCTGCGCCTGCATCACGCGTTTGCTGGTGTAGTTCTCCGAGGCGATCAGCTCGATATGGTCTTCCTGACGCTGCTCCTCGGCGTTCATTGCCGACAACAGTGCGTCGTCATAACCTTGGATCTGGTCTTGCTTGCTGAACATCGCGGATCTCCCAGCGGCGGCGCGGCGCCTGACTTGTCGTTCGGGCTGACAGAGCCCTCTGAGAGCGATGGTAGGGCCGGACCGAAGACGCCAAATGCCTATGGACGCCACACAAAGGTGCGTTTACGACATGGCGGCGGAGGGAGCAGAAATAGCGGAAGGGAGTTACCCGTGACAACGCTGCAGACGAAAAAAGCCCGCTCCCGGCTGGAGTGATTCCAGCACAGGGAAGCGGGCTTGTCGGTTTCAGACTTTAATTTTCAGGTCTTAGCCGTGGTTTTTGCCCAGCAGCGCGTGATATAGCTCGGTATCCCCGAGAATGCCGACCACTTTATTGCCGTCCTGCAGGACCAGCTTGTTGCCGGTCTGGTAGCGGATCTGCAATGCGTCGCGCATGCCGATGTTGGAGTGCACCAGGGTAGGGCGACGGTCGAGCGTGCCGACGTCCTGGCCGGGGGTCCAGTTCTGCAGATCGAGGGGCGTAGCACCTTGCCGTGCGCCCTTGATCACATTGCCTTCGGCCAGGTCGAGCCATGAGTCGCCGCTCGGGTCAAGGCACACCGAATCGTTGACGTGCGTGCACTCATCGACCGTGCGCATCAGGCTGCGACCACACAGCACGTTCAGTGGGTTGGTGTGTGCAACGAAGGTGCGCACGTATTCGTCTGCCGGATTGAGCACGATCTGCTCTGGCACGCTGTATTGCACGATGCGGCCGTCTTTCATGATGGCGATCCGGCTGCCGAGCTTCAGGGCTTCATCCAGATCGTGGCTGACGAAGACGATGGTCTTGCTCAGCTTGCTTTGCAGGGCCAGCAGTTCGTCCTGCAAGCCTTGGCGGATGAGCGGGTCAAGCGCCGAGAACGGTTCGTCCATCAGCAGAATGTCGGCATCCATTGCCAGTGCGCGGGCCAGCCCGACTCGCTGCTGCATGCCGCCGGACAGCTCGTCCGGCTTCTTGTTGCGCCACTGTGTCAGGCCCACCAGCTCGAGCTTTTCATCGACCAGCTTGCGTCGTTCCTTTTCCGGGCGACCCTGCATTTCCAGGCCGAAGCTGATGTTCTCGCGTACTGTCAGCCAGGGCATCAGGGCGAATTTCTGGAAGACCATGGCAATGCGCTTGGTGCGCATCATTTTCAGCTCGGCCGCGCTGCAGTTGGCGATGTTGATCTGCGAGCCTTCATGCTCGACGAACAACGAGCCACGGCTGACGGTATTGAGACCGTTGATGCAGCGCAACAGGCTGGATTTACCCGAGCCGGACAAGCCCATCAACACGCAGATTTCGCCTTTCTCGATGTCCAGACTGGCGTTCTCGACGCCGACGATCTGCCCGGTTTTCTTCAGAATCTGATCACGCGTGAGGCCTTCGTCCAGCAGCTTGAGGGCTTCACGCGGGTCCTTGGAGAAGATGACGTCTACCTTGTCGAATTTGATGATACTCATGCGTCAGACCCTACCTTGGCTTCGGGTTGTTTGCAGATGCGGTCGAGCATGATGGCCAGCAATACGATTGCCAGACCGGCTTCGAAGCCGAGCGCGATATCGGCTGTGTTCAGTGCGTTGACCACGGGTTTGCCCAGACCATCGGCACCGACCAGCGCGGCAATCACCACCATCGACAAAGACAGCATGATGCACTGGGTGATCCCGGCAGCGATGCTGGGCATGGCGTAGGGCAGTTCGATGCGGGTCAGCAACTGGCGGCGCGACGAGCCGAAGGCCTTGCCGGCGTCCAGCAATTCCTGGGGTACATCGCGGATGCCCAGATACGTCAGGCGAATCGGTGCAGCAATGGCGAAGACCACGGTCGAGATCAGGCCGGGCACCACGCCCAGACCGAATAGCGTAAGGGTCGGGATCAGATAGACGAACGTGGGAACAGTCTGCATCAGATCGAGCAATGGCCGGATGATGGTGTAGAACAGCGGCTTGTGCGCGGCAATGATGCCCAGCGGCACGCCGATGACGACACAAACCAGCGTGGCGAAGAGCACCTGCGCCAGGGTTTCCATGGTTTCCTGCCAGTAATGCAGGTTGAGGATCAGCAGAAACGAAAGGATGACGAAAACCGTCAGGCCCCACTTGCGCTGGATGAAATGCGCGAGGGCGGCGATAAGGCCGATCAGTACGAATGGATTGAACCAGGTCAGCGCGAAAGTGAACCCGTGGATCATCATTTCCAGTGTCGAGGCAATCGCGTCGAAGTAGTCGGCGCCGTTGGCCGTCAACCAATCGACAAATGCGGCGATGTACTCGCCCAGAGGGATTTTATGGTCAGTCAGCATGATTTCGGGTGTCCGCTTGCGGAAGGTGAAGAGGGCAGCAGGCGGGTCAGCCCCGCCTGCTGTCGGCTTACTGGGTCAACTTGGCTTTGGCTGCCTCCAGGCCTGGCTTGCCATCGACGGTGGTCACGCCGGCGAGCCAGGTGTCGAGTACTTGCGGGTTTATCTTGATCCACGCCTTGGCGGCGGCATCAGGCTTCATTTTGTCGTCCAGGACGTTGCCCATAAGGGTGCTTTCCATGTCCAGTGTGAAGGACAGGTTCTTGAGCAACTGACCTACGTTGCTGCATTCCTGACTGTAGCCTTTGCGGGTGTTGGTGTAGATGGTCGCCTGGCCATAGTTGGGGCCGAAGAAGTCATCACCGCCAGTCAGATATTTCATCTTGAAACGCGTGTTCATCGGATGCGGTTCCCAGCCGAGGAACACGACGTCGTTTTTGCGTTTCACGGCGCGGTCGACCTGCGAAAGCATTGCGGCTTCGCTGGATTCAACAACCTTGAAGCCTGCATCTTTCAGGCCGAAGGCGTTCTTGTCGATCATGCTCTGGATCAGGCGATTGCCGTCGTTGCCAGGCTCGATGCCGTAGATCTTGCCGCCCAGTTCCTTCTTGAATTTGGCGATGTCGGCGAAGTCATGCAGGCCTTTGTCGTAAAGGGCCTGAGGCACTGCCAGGGTGTACTTGGCGTTCTCCAGGTTGGCACGCACGGTTTCGACAGTCCCGGCTTCGCGATACGGCTTGATGTCGTTTTCCATGGTCGGCATCCAGTTGCCGAGGAACACGTCCATGTTCTTGCCGTCGGCCAGCGACTTGTAGGTCACCGGTACGGAAATCATGGTGGTCTTGGTCGTGTAACCCAAGGACTCGAGTACGGCGCTGGTGACCGCAGTAGTAACGGTGATATCGGTCCAGCCTACGTCGGAGAAGTTGACCGTATGACAGGCCTCTGGCTCGGCTGCCTGAGCAAGCACCGGCATACAGAGCGTAGCGGCCAACAGCAACGATTTGGGACCTTTCATGGGTGGACTCCTGTGAGTTTCTTCTAGTCATCAGCAGGTGAACGCTGACGCGGCTTATGGGTTGGCGAGGCTTTTCGCGAAGCTCCATCACTGCGCCGGGCGATCGAGTCGGAACCGATCATGTAACAGGGAAAATCAAACGCCTACAGGGGGCGTCGTATCCAGTGCAGGAGGCGTCGTATCCAGTGCGCGCAAGGTCGCTTACAGATTCGTTGCATCGTACACACGCCCGGTTGCAGTGTTGGGACTGCTGAAAAACGGCCAGTACGTTACACAGTCGCTGCGCAGGTCGGCAGCGGTCGGTTGGCAGGTCGGTGCCTGCGCGAACGCGGTCTTTTGGAGGGGGGTAACGCCGACAAGTTCATTATCGGGTCAGCCCGTGCGGTCGTGTCGTCAGGTCTGACCATCACTTTTGATGGCTGCGCGGTTTTTGATCACACGCCTCGATGGCCGCCACCTTTTAGCGCGAAAACCCGCTGACGACCTGATTTTTCAGGGCGTGCCTTGAGTAGCACTTGGGGCACGTCTAGCCCCATGACGTTTCCCCGTGTGCTACCGAATTGCTCATCAAGAGTGCGGCCAGCGCGCCTTGGCGTCGCAAACAGACACTCGAGTCGCTGCTGGATAGACACTTCGCGACGTCGTTTTCAGGTGTTGTTGAATGGCTGATCAATTTCCGGCATGGGATTTGCGATGTCATCACAAAGCCCATCAATGAAGAGGGCTATAAGAAGAGCCTGTCCTGGGGCCAACCAATGCCATATGTGAGGAGATAGTGTGATGACATCGTTCAATCAAGGGGCTCAACCTCAGAACCGCGCGCCACAATCCATCGGCTTTCTGCTGCTGGATAACTTCACCCTGATCTCCCTCGCATCGGCGGTAGAACCTCTTCGCATGGCTAACCAGCTGTCGGGCCGCGAGTTGTATCGCTGGACCACGCTGAGCGTGGACGGCGGTCAGGTGTGGGCCAGTGACGGTTTGCAGATCACACCGGATGCCGCCATGCACAAGGCTCCGGCACTCGATACCGTCATCGTCTGTGGTGGTGTCGGCATTCAGCGCACCGTGACGCGTGAACACGTGAGCTGGCTGCAGAGCCAGGCACGTCAGTCACGTCGCCTCGGCGCGGTGTGCACCGGCAGTTGGGCGCTGGCGTGTGCCGGCTTGCTGGATGGCTTCGATTGCAGTGTGCATTGGGAGTGTCTGGCTTCAATGCAGGAAGCCTTTCCACGCGTGTCGATGAGCACCCGGCTGTTCACCCTGGACCGTAACCGCTTCACCAGCTCGGGTGGCACGGCGCCATTGGACATGATGTTGCACCTGATCAGTCGCGATCATGGTCGTGAATTGTCGGCCGCGATTTCCGAGATGTTCGTCTACGAGCGCATTCGCAACGAACAGGATCATCAGCGCGTGCCGCTCAAGCACATGCTGGGTACCAATCAGCCAAAGCTGCAGGAAATTGTGGCGTTGATGGAGGCCAATCTTGAAGAGCCGATCGACCTTGACGAGCTGGCGGTGTACGTCGCCGTGTCGCGCAGGCAGCTGGAGCGACTGTTCCAGAAATACCTGCACTGCTCGCCGTCGCGCTACTACCTGAAACTGCGCCTGATCCGCGCCCGGCAACTGCTCAAGCAGACACCGATGTCGATCATCGAAGTGGCGTCGGTGTGCGGCTTCGTATCGACGCCACACTTCTCCAAATGCTACCGCGAATACTTCGGCATTCCGCCGCGTGACGAGCGCGTGGGTTCCAACACCGCGCAACAGGTCGCCATGATGCCGATCCCGCAGGCAATGGTGCTCGCCCCATTGTCCGGACCGATGTCGGCGTTGAGTCAGGCGCGTAATGAATCGACGTTTGCGAGTGTGAGGCTTTAGTCGCCCTACGCCACAAGAGGACGCGGAGCGTCCGGAAAGGCATGCGACGCGGAGCGTCGCACGATAGTCGGGATCCAGCGTGGTATGCAGTTCGCGACGCTCTGCGTCGCAAGAGGACGCGGAGCGTCCAGAACGGCGTACTGACGCGGAGCGCCGGCACGCCAGTTGGGTTTTCGTGTGTTTACAGTGCGAAGCGCGACACCATGCTGTTGAGGTCCACGGCCAGGCGGGATAGCTCGGTGCTGGCCGCGCTGGTCTGGTTGGCGCCGTTGGTGGATTGTGCCGAGAGGTCGCGGATGTTGACCAGGTTGCGGTCCACTTCGCGAGCGACCTGTGCCTGTTCTTCGGCGGCGCTGGCGATGACCATGTTGCGTTCGTTGATTTCCTCCACGGCGCTGTTGATGGTGTTCAATGCCTGGCCCGCGCCCTTGGCAATGTTCAGGGTCGATTCGGCGCGTTCGGTGCTGTTGCGCATCGAACTCACTGCCTGCTCCGTACCGCTCTGAATGCTACCGATCATGCGTTCGATTTCACTGGTCGATTGCTGCGTGCGGTGCGCCAGGGCGCGGACTTCGTCGGCGACTACAGCAAAGCCACGCCCGGCTTCACCAGCGCGTGCAGCCTCGATGGCGGCGTTGAGGGCGAGCAGATTGGTCTGGTCTGCCAGGCCGCGAATCACGTCCAGCACCTTACCGATATCACGCGATTCACTGGCCAGGTTGATGATCAGTTCAGCCGTACCTTTCACATCGCCGCTCATGCGTTCGATGGCGCTGACGGTTTCCTGAACCAGGTCACGACCGTCGCCAGCAGATGTCGCAGCATTGCGAGACGCTTGTGACGTGCTGACGGCATTGCGCGCGACTTCTTCCACCGCGCTGGTCATCTCGTTGACCGCGGTTGCAGCCTGCTCTATTTCGTTATTCTGCTGCACCAGCCCGCGTGCGCTTTCGTCGGTGACAGCATTGAGCTCTTCAGCAGCCGAGGCCAGTTGCGTGGCCGAACCGGAAATTCCCTGCAACGTATCGCGCAGCTTGTCCTGCATGGTTTTCATGGCCAGCAGCAAACGACCGGCTTCATCGGTACCGTCGATCTGGATCGGCCGGGTCAGGTTGCCTTGTGCGATGGTTTCCGCTGCATGCAGAGCCGTGGCAATCGGCGTGGTAATACTTTTGATCAGCATCCAGGCAAACACGATGGTCAGCAGGGTGGCAGCGATCAACAGTCCGACGACCAGATTGAATGCCGAATCGTACTCGCTGGACGCATCCTTCTTCACCTGGTTCAACTGAGCCGTGTTGAACTCCACCAGTTTGCTGAGCACAACATTCATCTGGTCGGAGTTGTTGAGCATTTCGTTATTGAGCAGGCCCTGCAATTCATCGATCTTGTTGGCGCGAGTCAGGGTCTTCAGGCGCTCTTCAAGCTGGCGATATTGTCCCAGCAGTTGTACGTACTGGCTGTAAAGATTGCGCTCGTCGGGATCGCTGATGAGCTTCTCGTAAATCGCCTGAGCGTCAGTGATCTGCTTGTTGCGCATCGCCATCAACTCGATGGTTTTCTGCTGGGTTTCCGGGTCGCGGTTGACCAGCAATCGATAGGACAGAACGCGCAAACGAATGCTGACTTCAGCGAATCGGTCAAGGCTCTTGATGCTCGGCACATTGTTGTCGGCCAGCACTTCAGTGGCGCCACGGATCTTGCTCATCTGAGACAGTGCAAATACACCCAGAGTCAACATGAGTGTGCCGATCATGGCAAATCCAAGAAACGCTCGGGGCGCGATGTTCATATTTCGCAGGGACATAGAAAGCTTCCAGGGTCAGGTACGCAATCCATGCGATTTAACGGTGAAGGGAATGCAGTGAATGGCTGCCTATCGGTCATGCGACTAACGTCTTGAGTCAGTAGGCACTAAATATTGACGACTTATTACTGACGGTTATCTTTGGATATGGCTGACATTCGCGCAAACCCTTGAAAAGACTGGGTTGAGGGGGGTTAGGGTGATGTCAGTTTGCCCATTGGCTGTGCGCATTTGTCGCAGTTCGGGGCGGTCTGACGAACAGCAGGAACCGGATTCCGAATACGTAGTCACAAGCCCCCTATGCGTCTACGTTATGGACATGTCAGCGTCATGACAGATCAGTATCAAAGCCTGAGCGCTGGCATGCGCAGCGACTTTTCTTTATCGTACGCGCCCGTTGAAATTTGCTCGAGAAATCAAAATGTTGGAAGCCTCCCTTAGCCAATTGGAACAACTTGTCGGTGATCTGGTGCAACAGAACCAGGCCCTTCAAGACACAAATGCACAGCTCGGTGCCGAGCTGGCAAAAGCCAAGGACGAGAACGAGAACTTGCAACTGAGCCTGATGGAGCAGGAAGAGAAGCAGGGCAGCACCGCCGCCCGTATCCAGGCACTGGTTGATCGCGCGACCAGCGCAAGCGCTGTTGGCGCATGAACGTCGATGGCAACGGTGTAACCGTTCTCACCATTCTGGGTAATGAGTACTCGGTCAAAGCCCCCGCCGGTGAAAACCTGACCCTGATGAAGGCCGCGGCGATGCTCAATGCGTCGCTGGCCGACACCAAGCGCAAATACCCGACGTTGATCGGTGACCGTCTGCTGGTTCTGGCTGCGCTGAACCTCTGTTCGCAGCAAATCGAGCTTGAGCAATTGCACAAGGTCGAGCTCAAGCGTTACCGCGAGCAGGTCGACGCGACGGTGGATGTAATCGCCAAGACCATTTCCCAGAGCTAAGTGCAGGTCGCAGTCAAAACGAGTGCGATTGCTTGCGTCTGCGCCATTGCCCGAGTCGCTCCTCCAGTAGCCGCGGGCTGTCGATCTGCTGACGACGGGCGTGGCTGAACAGGATCAGCGCCAGCTCTGCGGTGACCAGTGCATCAGCGCTGGCGTTGTGACGCTCTTCGGCATGCAGGCCAAAAAACTGCGTCCAGTCGTCCAGCCCTGCGTGACGCAGGTTGGCTTGTTCACAGAGCATCGGGGCTATTTCTGCGGCATCGAAAAACGGATGCCGCAAGCGGTAGTCCAGGCTTTCTTTCAGTGCGCGCGACAGCATGTGCTGATCGAACGGCGCATGAAAACCCAGAATCGGGCTTTCGCCGACGAACTCCATGAAATCCAGCAACGCCTCGGCCGGCTCGCTGCCCGCGGCAATCGCACTGGGCGCCAAACCATGAATAAGCACGGCCGGGCTGACCTTGTGGTCGACGCGCAATAGCGTACGCTCGAACTGTTGACCCAGATCGATGGCACCGTCTTCAATTACGACCGCACCGATGGACAGCACTTGATCGCGGTTCATGTTCAAGCCGCTGGTTTCAAGGTCCAGCACGACCCAGCGCTGTTGGCGCAACGGCTTGTCGCTGAGGTTCGCGCAGACCGGCAGCTTTTTGAGGCGATCCAGTTGATGCGCTTGCAAGGGTGTCTTTTTCGCGCGCGGCTTGAGCCATTCGAACAGGTTCATAGTTGATAACGCAGGGTCAGGCTGGTTTGCAGTCGCTGCGCCTGGCGAAACGATTCGCGCAGAATGCGTCTGTCCAGATGGTTGAGCGTGTCAGGGTCGATGCGGTTGGAGTAAGGAAGGTTCTGGCGGCTTTGCAATTGATGTTGCTGCATGCGGGTCTGCTGAATGAAGTGGTACGCCTCTTCATACGCAGCGCCATCTAGGGGGGCGATGACTTCACGTTCGACCAGTTGGCGCAGGCGTTCCTGGGTATTGTTGACGCCGACACCATTGGCAAGCGCAAGCAGGCGCGCCCCGTCGACAAAGGGCGTCAGGCCTTCGGTCTTGAGGTCCAGAGTGTCTTTTTCGCTGCCTTTGCGCGCCAGGACGAAATCCTTGAAGCGGCCCACCGGCGGCCTTTGGCGCAGTGCGTTCTCGGCCATCATGCGCTGGAACAGCTTGTTGTCTGCTACCTGATCAAGAATGCCGCGGCGCAGTTGCTCGCCGCCGCTCTCATCGCCCCAGACGACGCGCAGATCGAAATAGATACTCGATGCCAGCAGGTTCTCCGGAGTTGCCTCGCGGATAAAGGCTGCAAAGCGCTGTGACCATTCGAGCCGGGACAGGCACAGGTCGGGGTTGCCGGCCATGATGTTGCCCTTGCACAGGGTAAAACCGAACTGTGCCAGGCTCTGATTGATACGTTCGGCAATCGGCAACAATAACGTGCGGATCTGCTCTGCCTCCGCCGCATCGCTGGCTTCAAACAGAATGCCGTTGTCCTGATCGGTATGCAGCGTCTGCTCGCGACGGCCTTCGCTACCAAAGCACAGCCAGCTGAATGCAATGCCGGGGTCGCCATTTTCTGCAAGTGTCAGCTCGATCACGCGGCACACGGTGTGGTCATTGAGCAGGGTAATGATCTGGGTTATCTGGGTCGAAGAGGCACCATGGGCCAGCATGCGCTCGACCAACTGGACGATATCGCCCCTCAAACCGGCGAGCGCCTCGATACGCGGCGCATTGCGGATGGTCCGCGCCAGGTGGACCAGGTCGACCCGTTGCAAGGAAAACAAATCGCGCTCCGATACCACGCCACACAATCGCCCGTCTCTGACCAGGCACACGTGGGCGATGTGACGTCCGGTCATGGCGATGGCCGCGTCGAATGCGCTGGCGTCCGGGCTCAGATGGAACGGCGACAGGCTCATGGTGTGTCTGACCGGCGCGCTGAAATCGGCATTCACATCGGCAACTGCCTCACGCAGGTCGCGCAGGGTAAAAATCCCCAGCGGGGCCTGCTGCTCGTCGACAATCACGATGCTGCCTACCTGCTGTTCATGCATCAGTTTCACCGCGTCGCGCATGGGTGTTTCAGGGCTGCACATCACCGGGTGACGCATGGCCAGTTCGCCCAGACGTGTATTCAGGGAATACTGCGTGCCCAGGGTTTCAGCGGCGCGCTGCTGGACCTGCTGATTGACCTGATCCAGCAGGCTGCTGACACCACGCAGGGCAAAGTCGCGAAACGTTGTGGAAAGCGCGAATAGCTTGATGAACGCCTGCTTGTTCAATTGCAGGCAGAAGGTGTCTTCTGCAGCCAGGTGTTCAGTGCGAGTGGCACGCCCGCCCAGCAGGGCAGCAAGTGGAAAACACTCGCCAGTGGTAATTTCAAATGTTGTTTCTGTGCCACCTTTGGCAGAATGCGGACGTTCACCGACGATTCGCCCCTGCTTGACGATGTAAAAGTGCTCTACCGGGCCATCGCCAGGCTTGATGATGCTTTCATCCGCAGCATAGAACCGGAGCTGACACTGCTCTACGAGGTACGCCAGATGCGCGTTTTCCATCTGGTTGAAAGGCGGGAATTTTTGCAGAAACTGCATGGTGCCGTGTATGTTCTGTAGCACGGCTGTCTTGCCTGCCTGGGTGAAAGCATCTGCTTTGCTCATGGCCTGTTCCGCGTTCTTGTTATTGGTGCTCATGGTCGGCCGCTTGCAGCCAGGTGCCCATTGGACGTAAGTCTTACGCTTGAACCGAGTGACAGTGCCGTGCCTGCTGCGGCGTAACTGATTTGACGAACGCAATGGATTGCGAGCGAAGACTGGCCAGGATGCCGACGAAATGCATCGCAGATTTATCCATATCTGCTGTCGGATTAGTTCAGGGAATGATGAGACTGCAATGATTGACCACGACATTTTGAGCGATGAAGAGCGCAATGCCCTCCATGAGGTCATGCTCACGCCCGCCCGTGACGCACCGCAACGAGTTCTGATCGTCGATGACGACAGCGACGCGCGCGAGCTGCTGGCCGAAATGCTGAGCCTCAATGACATCAGTTGCATGACCGCACCCGGTGGCGACAGCGCGCTCGAAATGATCCAGACGCGTCAGTCCATCGGACTGCTGATTACCGATTTGCGCATGGCACCTTTCGACGGGCTGGACCTGATCCGCAAGGTAAGGGAGTCGGATCGCGCCGAACTGCCGATCATTATCGTCTCCGGCGATGCCAACGTGCGCGATGCCATCGATGCCATGCACTTGAACGTGGTGGACTTCCTGCTCAAGCCGCTTAACACCAAGCAGCTGGTGAAGCTGGTAAAGCGTGAGCTGGGAATGAATTGACGCGTTAGTCGTGCAGTTGAATGACCAGCGTGTCGATCCCCGTTTTCACGGCGGCGGAAACTGCGCTGCAGTGCGCTGACCGTCGATATTGGAGAGCTTCTGCCAACGCAGCAGGTTACGCCAGCCGACAACGGTTGAGTCCCGTGCCCGTTCACGAACGATCAACACCAGTGGTCGCCAGGTTTCTTTGGTCAGCAAAATATCGTCAATGGCCTGCTGGGCCTTTTCCGCTGCCTGCACATCCCCGCGCTGCAAAGCCACAGCCTGAATGCCGCGATAGCCGTCTATTTCGGCGCCTGCCCGGCCCTTCATCGAGTAATTGACGTTGTACTGGCAATACTTGCTGTCCTTGCCCAGACGTTTGATTGTCGCCTCGAAAGCGTCAAGGTGTATAGCCGCGCGCAGGCGGTTGTCGGGGGTGTTTTTGTTGCCTGTCTCATCCGGCTCCAGTGTTTCGATGCAACGCATCAACCACAGATCGCGGTTGGCGTTGATTTCGGCCTGCATGTCGCGCGGCGTGGAGTAGTGCCGGTCCAGATCGGCGTCCTGTTTGTCGCCAATCAGGAAGGGCGATATTTCGTTCTTTTCCAGCGCCCAGGCCAGGTCTCGGGACATGCCCAGTTGCAAACCCAGCCCCTGACCCTGAACCCCATGGTTGGCACCTTTTTCTACTGACGTGGCCGAGCTGGCAATCGGCGCGAAGTTCAGGTTGGCGGTGACCCCCGCCCGTTGCTGAGCAGTGTCACCCTTGGCGCCGACAACGCTGATGAATCCGCCGGTTTCCGTGCGTGTTTCCTTGATTCGATCCGCTTCGACGTACACCGAAGGTTCCGGCGTCAGGGTTTGAGAGGCATCGCTTGCGCCATCCTTGAAACGTACCGCCGGGACGCGCAATGCCATACGCGCCGCGACGTTGCGGGTGCTGGACGTCGCATCTATCTGGCTGACAGAGACCTCCGGGTTACGCGCCAGTATGGCTTCCAGCGGCCCGGCGTAGCGCTGGCCCTTTTGCGGGTCGATGATGTCCCAGCGCACCATGCTGTCGAGCGCGGTCAGCATGTTGCCGCGCATTTCATCGTCCTTGTGACGGGTGCGGAAAAAGCGCATGAGGGTCGAGCTGGTTTGGGTTTCCTGAGCGGTAAAGCGGCCAGTGAGCGCAGCCTGTATCCCCACACCCTCTGCAACCGCGCTTCCTGCCGCCACACCGATGGTGACCTCGGCGGCTTCGGTTCGTGCTTTGCCAAAGGACATTTCTATCCCCAGAATCGGCATGAACAACTGGGCAAACGCTTCGTCACTGCGAGATTTCTCTGCCGAAAAGATCGGTGACACGATGGGCGATATCAAGCTGTAGGGCAGCGACGGCAAGCCTACGCCCAGCGTGCCTCCGCCGCCCAGCCGAAGCCGGTCGCGCAGGCGGCTTTCAAGAATGAACGGCTTGAAAAACGTCACAATGTCGCTTTTCTCGCTCAAATGCCGGGTTTTCAGCAGTTTTATCGCCGCGTTCAAGTCCTGATCAAGCACCTCTTCAACAGACTGAGCAGGTTGCAGCGCTGGCGGCAATATCTCGCGCAGGTGCTCATCGACGCGATTGATTGCCTCGTAGACCGACAGCTTGCTGTTCGCCAGTTCGCTGTACAGCAGCGGCAGTTCGATGTGCTGAGCTTTGTGCAGTACGTTGACTGCGCGCTTGCCGTTCGCGTCCGGCTTATCCCATATCTGTGATAGCCGCTGCTGTTGAACGCGGGCCTTGAGCAGGCTTTGCATCGATTTGCCATCGCGATTTTTAAGCGTCACCTGCGACAGGTGAGTGCCTTTCTTTTCCAGAGATTTGAGGTGATCGAGCAGGGCGTGGGCGGCCGAGATTTCAAGTTGCAGTCCTGGTGCACCCTTGGCGTTTTTCAGGGTTTCTTCCAGCATGCTGATACGCGCAGAAATCACCTGATCAACCTGCTTTCTGGGCGATTGCAGGCCCATGCTTTCGCCCACCGAGTAGGCCCGATCCAGCGTCGATTTAGCAAAGGGTGTTTTGTTCAGCGTGGGGACCAGGCGGCGTGGTAACGAGCTTTTCGCTGGGGCAGTTGCTGTTGCTTGCTCCGGGGTATTGGCCGCCACGGCGCGCATGACCCATTCCATCGTCGCTTTTTTCAGGCGCTGGTCATGCTGCGCATAGGGCGTGCCGGGAGCGTTGCTGAAATAACCGTTACGAACTGCGTTGAAGGCGGCGTGATCAACATCGTCGAACGACTTCTCGTCTCCATCCAGCTTGCTGCGCGCCACCTGTTTGGCGGTTTGCAGCCATGCCTTGACCTTGCCGTCGGGCTCTTTCTGCTGCGCTTCATCGGCATTCCAGAACACGCGCAAAGGCTTGGCCCGCTCGGTCACTATCGGTGCAGTGCCATCGCTGGAGAGCACTTGCAGCATTTCCATGCCACGCGGCACAGTTGCCAGTTTTCGACAGAGGTTGAGCGTGTCCTGCTGAATGCTGTTGTTTGTGGCGCTGCGGGTCCTGACCGACTTCGACATTTCTTCGGCAACGCGTGGCCAATGTTCCAGTGGGTGCTGGCTCAGTACGTCGAGCACACGGTTGGCACGTGTGGCGTCATTGCCCGTCACGTCTGCCAGCGCCGACGTTATTACCTCGATAACCGCGAAAGCTGGCAGCGATGTGGGTGGCGGCGTGCCTTGCAGGCGATCGCCGATACGTTGCAGGGCCGCTTGAATTTCATCCGCACCGGTTGCTGCAAAAGCGTGCGCTTGACTGATCTGACTGGCGAGGTACTGCTCGCGGACGTTCTTGAGAGCGGTTTTATCGATTCGTTCTTGGACCTCGCCCTCTGCAGGCGTGGTGACCTGGTCTGATGCGGGCAGTTTCTGATCAAGTGTCTTGAGTGCAAAGCGCTCGTCATTGACGATCGCGATTCGCTGATGAATCTCGCCCAGCTCGTCGTTCAGGCGCGCAACATCGGCATCGACCCGCACCAGTCTTTTTGCCAGTTGCTGATGTGTTTGCATGGCCTGTGAACGCGTTGCAAGCGTCTGTCCGATGGCGGTGTCCAGCCTGTCGGCTTCGTCTGACCCTTCGGGCGTCTCCTGTCGCTGGGCGCGCAACGCAGAAAGCTGCGTATTGGCGTGCGCGGCCGTGTGCTCGGCCGCGGTCATGTCGTGATCGAGTGAAATCAGCTCACGAGTCTCTGCCACCTTGATTTGCAGTTCGATTTCGATGGCAGCGTGCCGGTCGGCGAAACGGACATCCAGCGCCTGCATGCGTGTGCGCAACTCGCCCAGCCACTGCTGAGAGAACTCGGCTTTCTGTTTAACCTGATCCTGCCCCTCACTCAGCGCACCCAGTTGCAGTACCTCTGTGCCCTGAATCAGCTCCCGAAGTTGCTGGCTGGCCAGGCGGGTGGTGGAGCCGGCCTGTTGAACGCGAGCCCTGGCATGGTCCAGTCGTTCGGTCGACGTGGGTGGGGTGGCCTGTTCGAGCGATTCAAGATGCTCGCGCGCAGCGACCAATGCGAGGGTGGCTGTGGCGAGCACCTTGCTCTGATGATCCAGCCGGGTGCTCAACTCTTTCACCGCCGCTGCGATGGTTTCAGGGCTTTGCTGTGAGTTATCGGCCTTGGTCTTGGCGTTGCTGCCATTGCTGGCGACCTCGCGTAGCGGGGCAGGCTTTAGCCACGGAAAAATCTTGGTGGTAATACCCCTTGCCGTTGAAGGGGCGGGGCGCTCCCAGAGAGACGTTGGCGCCGCCTTCAGGTGGGTCAGCGCCGAATCGACCATGCGCTGCAGTTCATGCGCTTCTTTTAGCAACGGATCGTGTTTCTCCTCGCTCGATAGGTGCTCACCTTCCTCCGGAATCCCGCTGCGCAAGGGCCGGTTTAAAGTACGACCGGTGCCGGGAATACCGAGACTGAAATTGGTCTGACGCTCGGAAAGCTTGCCAGCGATGCGCGTCTTCAGCCCGTGAGCTTGCTGAACACCTGGCGCTGATTTAGGTGCAGCAGGATTGGCGACTGGCGGAGGCTCAGTCGGTCTTGCCGTGACAGACGGTACTGCCGGCTGCGACGAAGATCCTGTTTCCAGAGGTACAACCGGGGTAGCAGAACGAGTATTGATTCTTAAGGTCATGAGCGGGCTCCATCGGCTCAGATATCAAGTTCGACAGATCAATACAGGTGGTGGTAGTAATCGACACTGCACATTCGGTGGTGCGTAAAACGTGTTTGAAGGGCTGTCGCCATGACGTCAAGAGGTTGCAGGCGACACTTCTTCAAACTGCCAGGGCGGCACGGGGGAGGCGTGTTTGCTCGGGGGCATAACGGGGGCTACGTTGCTGACTCGCGGTTTGCTTCCGTTGGTGAGTCAGCTGTGGCAGGTGCCTGAAACGTTTCCCTGCTTGAACGGGAGGTTTTTGGACCTGTCTGGATGGGTGGTCGATATGTGGATTCGGTTCCGCTTTTATTTTGGTGCGCGCGGGGATGGGTGGGTTGTCGGGGATTCAAGGAATGGCAGGTTGATCACCGACGCAATCAGAGACATTCGGCCCGATGGGGATCATTCCGGCATAGGCCATTCCTGACCCACCGCCCCAAGACATTGGCCCGCCTGCCGACTCCAGATCATGAATCTCGGTTTCCGAGAGCAATTCGCCAGTGCGGTTATCGTAGAGACGGAAAAATGCAGGGTAGCCCACCAAGGAAGCCATTTCGGTGAATGATCTTTATAGGGGTATGACTTTTATTAATGCGCCAAGGAGAGATATCACTGTGTGTCGTGCGCGGAAATACCTTGTAGTTACATTTTTATAATTAAGGATCGGGCTTGCACATGTTGATCAAGCGCCTTACATCGGGAATGACTTTTTCCCACAAATAGGGTGGGATTCGTTTTGCTTCCACGATGTGGCGAGTTGGAAAGTATCTAGGGAAGGTCTGAAGTAGCCGGATGTTTTCCGGCTACCGAGTCCTCAGCACTTTTCAAAAAACGATGCATGTCGAAATTTGCTCAATTATCTTCGCTTTTTAGCTCTTTCGGCCGCTGCAAAGCCTTTTGCGGTAACCATTTCCTGCATTACACGCGCACCTCTCCTGCGCTCGCCAACAAATGTCGGCGGGCCATCCACAGGTTTGACAGGGCGAACAACGTCACCATCTGCGCGGTGTTCTTGGCCAAGCCCCGAAAGCGCACTTTTTCATAGCCAAACTGGCGTTTGATGACCCGAAACGGATGCTCGACCTTGGCGCGAACCTGGGCCTTGGCCTTCTCGATTTTGCGGATCGCCTTGTACAAAATACTGCGTTTTCCATGCTTTTTGTAAGTGCTGCGGCGGGCGGCAATCTGCCAAATGACCTTGCGCCCAGCGTGTTCTTCGCGCTTCTCGACCCCGGTGTAACCTGCGTCGGCGCAGACTACGTTTTCCTCGCCGTGCAGCAGTTTGGCAACCTGCGTGACGTCTGCCACATTGGCCGCTGTTACTACCACGCTGTGCACCAGGCCTGACTCGTCGTCGGCGCCGATGTGAGCCTTGGCGCCGAAATAGTACTGGTTACCTTTCTTGGTTTGATGCATCTCAGGATCGCGTTTGCCATCCTTGTTCTTGGTCGAACTGGGCGCGTGAATCAGCGTGGCATCGACGATGGTGCCTTGACGCAACGACAAGCCACGGTCGCCCAGATAACCATTAATTACGCCGAGAATCCCGGTCGCCAACTCGTGCTTTTCCAGCAGACGACGGAAGTTGAGAATGGTGGTTTCGTCTGGAATTCGCTCTAGGCTCAGGCCTGAAAACTGACGCAGGATGGTCGTCTCATACAGCGCTTCTTCCATCGCCGGATCGCTGTAGCCGAACCAGTTCTGCATCAGATGAACACGCAGCATCGCCATCAGTGGGTAGGCGGGCCGGCCACCTTCTCCTTTTGGATAATAGGGCTCAATCAGGGCAATCAAACCTTTCCAGGGCACCACCTGATCCATCTCGATCAGGAACAATTCCTTACGGGTCTGCTTGCGCTTGCCGGCATACTCGGCGTCGGCGAAGGTCATCTGTTTCATCATCGAAAAGCTCGGCGACTGGTGTCCGGAGATTTTGCCAAATTAGGAAGTCTTTTTCAGAGTTTCCCTAGGGTATTAAACAAAAAAAAGCGATGTTTACTTATCACCTTCCCGAAGAGGCAGCAAGCTGCCTCTCAGGTCCGATGACTAAAATCCTTACATTCCTTTACTGGCCTTGAACTCACGACGACGACGATGCAATACCGGCTCGGTATAGCCGTTAGGCTGTCGCGTGCCTTCGATCACCAGTTCGACGGCTGCCTGGAAGGCAATGTTGCTGTCGAAGTCTGGCGCCAGCGGGCGATACAGCGGGTCATTGGCATTCTGGCGATCCACGACCGGTGCCATGCGCTTCAAGCTTTCCAGCACCTGAGCTTCGCTGACAACGCCGTGACGCAGCCAGTTGGCCATGTGCTGGCTTGAGATGCGCAGCGTTGCGCGGTCTTCCATCAGGCCGATGTCGTTGATATCCGGTACTTTCGAGCAACCTACACCCTGATCGATCCAGCGCACCACGTAGCCGAGAATGCCCTGTGCGTTGTTGTCCAGTTCGTTCTGGATTTCTTCGGGCGTCCAGTCGGTGTTCGGCGCAAGGGGAATGGTCAGAATGTCATCCACCGATGCCTGCTCGCGTTGAGCCAGTTCGGCCTGGCGAGCGAATACATCGACCTTGTGGTAATGCAGGGCGTGTAGCGCAGCCGCTGTAGGCGAGGGCACCCAGGCAGTGTTTGCGCCAGCCAGCGGGTGAGCGATTTTCTGTTCCAGCATGGCGGCCATCAGGTCGGGCATGGCCCACATGCCTTTGCCGATCTGCGCACGACCTTGCAGGCCGCATTTCAGGCCGATGTCGACGTTGGAGTTCTCGTAGGCACTGATCCATTTCTCGGCTTTCATCTGCGCCTTGCGCACCACCGGGCCCGCTTCCATCGAGGTATGGATTTCGTCACCGGTGCGATCGAGGAAGCCGGTGTTGATGAATACCACGCGCTCGCTGGCTGCCTGAATACAGGCTTTGAGGTTGACCGTGGTACGGCGTTCCTCGTCCATGATGCCGACTTTCAATGTGTTGCGCGGCAAGCCCAGCACCTGCTCGATACGCCCGAACAGTTCGTTGGTAAACGCGGCTTCCTCCGGCCCGTGCATCTTCGGTTTGACGATGTACATCGAGCCGCTGCGGCTGTTGCTGCGCGAGGTATTGCCGTTGAGGTTGTGGATCGCAGCCAGACTGGTCAGCAGGCCGTCGAGAATACCTTCCGGCACTTCCTTGCCATGCTTGTCGAGAATCGCGTCGATGTTCATCAAGTGACCTACGTGGCGAATGAACAGCAGCGAACGACCGTGCAGCGTGACTTCGCCGCCTTGTGGCGTGGTGTAGACGCGGTCCGGGTTCATGGTGCGGGTGAAGGTTTCGCCGCCTTTGGACACCGATTCCGCCAGGTCGCCTTTCATCAGTCCCAGCCAGTTGCGGTAGACGACTACTTTGTCTTCGGCATCGACGGCTGCAATGGAGTCTTCGCAATCCATGATGGTGGTCAGCGCGGCTTCCATGAGGATGTCTTTCACGCCTGCCGCATCGGTTTGGCCAACCGGGCTGGAAGCGTCGATCTGCAATTCGAAATGCAGGCCATTGTGTTTGAGCAGCACGGCGAACGGCGCTGAAGCCTCACCCTGAAAACCCACCAGTTGTGCATCGTCGCGCAGGCCCGTGTTGCTGCCGCCCTTGAGGCTGATGACCAGTCTGCCGTCGATCAATTTGTAAGCAGTCGAATCAACGTGCGAGCCAGCCGCCAAAGGGGCTGCCTGATCGAGGAATGCGCGGGCGAAGGCGATCACCTTGTCGCCACGCACCTTGTTGTAGCCCTTGCCTTTCTCCGCGCCGCCTTCTTCGCTGATGGCATCGGTGCCATAGAGCGCGTCATACAGCGAGCCCCAGCGGGCATTTGACGCATTGAGCGCAAACCGTGCGTTCATTACAGGCACGACCAGTTGCGGTCCGGCCATGGTGGCTATTTCTTCATCGACGTTTTGCGTGGTGACCTGGAAGTCCGCTGCTTCTGGCAGCAGGTAGCCGATCTCCTGAAGGAAGGCTTTGTAAGCCGAGGCGTCGTGAGCCTGTCCGGCGCGCGATTGGTGCCACGTGTCGATCTGCGCCTGCAATTCATCTCGTTTGGCGAGCAGTGCCTTGTTCTTTGGCGCAAGGTCGTGGATCAGTTGGTCCGCACCCGCCCAGAACGCAGTGGCGTCGATGCCGGTTCCGGGTGTGGCTTCGTTCTGCACGAAGTCGAACAGGACTCTGGCGACTTGCAGGTCACCGACTTGAACGTACTCAGTCATTGCACTTGCCTCACTCTGCTCAGCAGGGTCGAGCACACTCGGGGAGCGCTCTGTTATTGATCTTGGTGTCATGTAGTGCGAGATTCTGGATACTACATGAGCTGCCGTTGCGTGAAAACGTCGCTGAATATGTCATTAAACGACTGGATATTCATATCGGGTCACGATGATATTCATTGTGTTCCCAAAAGCGCTCGGGATTGTTCCATAAAGCGTGGCAAACGGTACACGATTTACCGCGCACTGGCTGCCTTCGGGGCTGTCTATACTGGTGCGACCGACGCCGTTTTCAAATCACCTGCACAGAAAGAGGAATTGACCGTGGATCATCTCGTCGTAACGTTGGTTGCTCCCGACAAACCGGGTCAGGTCGAACGTATCGCGCAATGCATTGCCGAGCAGGGCGGTAACTGGCTGGAAAGCCGCATGTCGCGCATGGCCGGGCAATTTGCCGGGATCCTCAAGGTAGGCGTCGAGCCGGAAAAGTACGATGACCTGATCAAAGCGTTGAACGCCCTGTCGGCCCATGGCATTCGCATGCTGTTGGCTGAAAGCGTGATAGAGACAACCGCCCCGACCCAGTTGATCAGCATGCAACTGGTCGGTAACGACCGCCCCGGCATTGTGCGTGACATCACCCGCTTGCTGGCCGGGCAGGGTGTCAACGTTGAACACTTGATCACCGACGTTTCTCCTGCGCCCATGAGCAGCGAGTTGCTGTTCCACGCCGATGCAGTGCTGGGCGTACCGGTGGGCTTGTCGCTGGATGACCTGCAGGCAGGGCTTGAGACCCTGGCTGATGATCTGATGGTAGAGCTGGTGTTGGGTACTGAGGACTAGATTCACTTTCAGGTTATCCAAATTAACCGTGCACCTGCCTGTGGATAACCTGGGGGAATAGCCTTGCACGCCACGTTCGCCGTGGCCTGGCGAAAGTTGATCAAAAAACCAACAGTTTCAATGGCTTGTGCACAGATAAGGTTAGCCTGCCTGTGGATAACCCTTGGAGAACCTCTTGCAGGCCACGGGGGGCGTGGCTTGCGAGGTGTTGTGTGTTTTTTGATCAGCCCCGGCCGCGGGATTTCAGCCAGATATCCACACTGTAGATTGCCAGCCCCGCCCAGATGAAGGCGAAGGTGATGATGGTGCTGGTGGTCAGGTGCTCCCCATACAGCAGCACGGCCAGCAGCAGAACCAGCGTGGGCGCGAGGTATTGCAGGAAACCCAAGGTGGTGAAGGGCAGGTGACGGGCTGCGGCGTTGAAGCACACCAGCGGGATCAGCGTCACCGGGCCTGCGGCGGCGAGCCAGATGGCTTGCGTGGTGGTCCAGAATTCCGGCTGGGCGCTTACGGCCGTCGGGTTGAGCGTTAGCCAGATCAATGCCAGCGGCACCAGCATCCAGGTTTCCACCACCAGGCCAGGCAAGGCGGCAACCGGGGCTTTTTTGCGGATCAGGCCGTAGAACGCAAAGGTCAGCGCCAGGGCCAGTGACACCCACGGCAGGCTGCCGACGTTCCAGACCTGCTGGGCGACGCCAATGGTGGCGAAAGCGACCGCCAGCATTTGCAGACGCCTGAGCCGCTCGCCCAGCAACAGCATGCCCAGCAGCACGTTGACCAGCGGGTTGATGTAATACCCGAGACTGGCTTCAAGCATGCGGCCGTTGTTAACGGCCCACACGTAGACGATCCAGTTCGCAGCGATCAGCGTCCCGCTGAGTGCCAGCACGGCCAGTCGCTGTGGGTTGTTGCGCAGGTCACGCCACCAGCCGGGATGTTTCCAGAACATCAGCACAATAGAGCCGAAGAGGGCTGACCAGAGCACTCGATGGATGATGATCTCGATGGCCGGAACGGCTGAGATGGCCTTGAAGTAGATGGGGAACAGGCCCCAGATGGTGTAAGCACTCAGGCCCAGGATGTATCCACGGCGTGGATTGGCAGCTTGCATGGAGCGTCCCTTTAATACAGAAATTTCCGGTTTTATTGTGGGGTGATGCGGTTGATGGTTTTGATCGTACTCACGCTGGAGCGCTGGATGTTATACACAGGTTCGGCTGATTCATGACATCTGTGCCGCGTCACTTGTTCAGGATCGGACGCGGAGCGTCCAGAGCTGCATGCGACGCGGAGCGCCGCACGATAATCTGGGGCTCATCAGGTCAAAACAGCTTCAACGGCTCTTCATTCAGCGCTGACATCTGCTCACGCAGGGCCAGGATATGGTCGCCCCAGTAACGCTCGGTGCCGAACCATGGAAAGCTGTGCGGGAACGCAGGGTCGTCCCAGCGACGGGCGAGCCAGGCGCTGTAGTGCATCAGGCGCAGGGCACGCAGTGGTTCGATCAGGGCCAGTTCGCGTGGATCGAAATCATGAAATTCGTTGTAGCCGTCCATCAGCTCCGACAACTGGCCGAGGCGCTCCTGACGATCACCGGCCAGCATCATCCAGATGTCCTGAACGGCAGGGCCAAGGCGGCAGTCGTCCAGGTCGACGATGTGGAACATCTCGTCGCGGCACATCATGTTGCCGGGGTGACAGTCACCGTGCATGCGAATGTTGGTATGCGGCGTGGCGGCGTAAACGTCTTCGACACGCTTGAGCAGGTCACGGGCTACCGACTCGTAAGCCGGAAGCAGGCTGCGCGGGATGCAGTCGTTTTCCAGCAGGTAATTGACCGACGCATGGCCAAAGTTATTCACACCCAGTGCTTCGCGGTGCGCGAACGGTTTGGTCGAGCCGACCGCATGGATACGCCCCAGTAACTGACCCAGGCGATACAGCTGATCCAGATTGCCCGGCTCCGGCGCGCGTCCGCCTCGGCGCGGGAATAGCGTGAAGCGAAAGCCGGCATGTTCGAACAGGGTTTCGCCGTTATGCACCATGGGCGCAACAACGGGCACTTCGACCTCGACCAGCTCGTAAGTGAAGCTGTGTTCTTCAAGGATGGCTTCGTTGGTCCAGCGCTGGGGCCGATAGAACTTGGCGATCAGCGGCTGACCGTCTTCGATACCGACCTGATACACGCGGTTTTCGTAGCTGTTGAGTGCCAGGATGCGGGCATCGCTGAGAAAACCGATGCTTTCAACGGCATCGAGCACCAGATCGGGAGTGAGTGTTGCAAACGGGTGAGCCATGACTACTCCTGCGCGCAGCAGGTTGCCGCGTCGGACCGCTGATGGTAACGCAGACCGGTCCCGGTTCGCTAAACCCCTTCTGTTTAAAGTGCCCAAGGGTCGAGTTGTCACCAAACGGTCATCCTCCGGTCGCTGTTTAGCCATGTTCGCCACTTAGAGTTGCCGCCAATGAGATCGATCTCAAGCGAGCGACCATGACTGATTTGAAAGAAGTTGCACGACTGGCCGGGGTTTCCCGGGCTACTGCTGCACGCGTCTTCGCAAGCCCTGAGGTGGTGCGCGCCGAGACCCGCGAGCGAGTATTCGTCGCTGCTCGTGAGCTGGGCTTTCGCCCCAATCGGTTGGGCAGACAGTTACGTCTGCAAACCACCAATCTGATTGGCGTCATCGTGCCAAACCTGCTCAACCCGGTGTTCGCCGAGCAGTTTCAGGCTATGGAACGGGCGGCGCGGGCACGGGGCTACAACCTGTTGTTGGCGACCACCGACTACAGCGCCGAGCGTGAAAGCGCCGTGGTTGAGGAACTGCTGCGCCAGCGGGTCGACGGGCTGGTGCTGACCGTAACCGACGCCGAGCACAACCGTGTGCTGGAGAGCCTGGCCATCGAGGACACGCCGTTCGTGCTGGCCTATCACCAGACCGACAATGAGGAGTACAGCGCTGTGTCTGTGGATAACCGCGCAGGCATGGCGCTGGCGACGCGGTATCTGATCGACGCCGGCCATCGGCGTATTGCGATGGTCGCAGGCCCGGTCATGCAGTCCGACCGCGCCCGCCTGCGTTACGAAGGCTATCGCGATGCCATGAACGAGGGTGGGCTTGAGGCGCGCCCGGTGATTGAAATGCCTGCCCATACCAACGCCGACTTCGCCGCGCTCGAACCATTGTTACGTGGTCCGACTGCGCCAAGCGCGCTGGTCTGTTCCAACGATCTATTGGCCATAAGCCTGATCGCCGAATTGCGCCGCAATGGTTGGGGTGTTCCCGAGCGTCTTTCGGTCATCGGCTTCGACGGCATCACGCTGGGCACGCAGATGCACCCGACGCTGTGCAGTGTGGTTCAGCCGATTACCGAACTGGCGCACATCGTCATCGACCAGTTGCTGTCGCGGATTGCCGGCGCGGCACCGGTTTCTCATTGTCTGCCGTGCCATATCCGGCCCGGCGAAAGCACCCAGCCCTACCAGGAGATGCTTCATGCTCAGACTCAGTAAAACCCTCGCGGCACTGCTGTTATGTGGTGCGGCCAGCCTCGCCCAGGCCGCCGAAACCGCCATCTGCTACAACTGCCCGCCTGAGTGGGCTGATTGGGGTACGCAGCTCAAGGCCATTGCCGACAGCACCGGTGTACAAGTGCCGCTGGACAACAAGAACTCGGGGCAGGCGCTGGCGCAGATCGTCGCCGAGCAGGCCGCGCCGGTCGCAGACGTGGTGTATTACGGCGTGACCTTCGGCCTGCAAGCGCAAAAGGCCGGTGTGGTCGATACCTACAAACCCAAGCACTGGGACGACATTCCCGCAGGCCTGAAGGACCCTGAAGGGCACTGGTTCGCCATTCATTCCGGCACGCTGGGCATCATGGTCAATGTCGACGCACTGGGCGGTCTGCCGGTGCCGCAAAGCTGGTCGGATCTGCTCAAGCCCAAATACAAGGGCATGGTCGGCTACCTCGACCCCTCCAGTGCATTCGTCGGGTACGTGTCCGCCGTTGCGATCAATCAGGCCATGGGCGGCACACTGGACAACTTCGGCCCGGCCATCGACTACTTCCAGAAGCTGGCGAAGAACTCGCCCATCGTGCCCAAGCAAACCGCTTATGCACGCGTACTGTCCGGTGAGCTGCCGATTCTGGTCGACTACGACTTCAACGCCTATCGCGCTCGCTACAAGGACAAGGCCAACGTCGCTTTCGTGATTCCCAAGGAAGGCACCATTGGCGTGCCGTACGTGATGAGCATGGTTGCCAAGGCACCGCACCGCGCCAATGCCGAGAAGGTGCTGGATTTCGTCCTGTCTGACGAGGGCCAGGCGCTGTGGGCCAAGGCTTATTTGCGTCCAGTGCGCTCGAAGATGCCTGCCGACGTGGCCGCGCAGTTCCTGCCCGACAGCGATTACGCTCGTGCCGGTGTGGTGGATTACCAGCACATGGCTGCCGTGCAGGAAGCCTTTGCTGCCCGTTATCTGCGTGAGGTGAAGTAATGTCAGCTTCGCCGGGACACGCGCTGGCTCTGCACAAGGGCGGATTTATGAAGCTGCGGCTGCGCCCGACCGCTGCGGTGGCACTTGCTCCGGCGCTGGCGGTGTTGCTGGCATTCTGGCTGCTGCCGCTGACCCACCTGATCCTGCTCGGCGCACAAGGTTCTGACGGCAACGGCAGCGGTTACTGGCAGGTGTTGAGCAGTGCTCAATACCTCGGCAGCCTGGCGCAGACCTGTCTGCTGGCACTGGTGGTCACGCTTGCGGCGTTGCTGGTCGGCGGTATCAGCGGTGTGTTTCTGGCCCGTAACCAGTTTTTCGGACGCTCTGCGCTGGTGGCGTTGCTGACCTTTCCGCTGGCGTTTCCTGGCGTAGTGGTGGGCTTTCTGGTGATTCTGCTGGCCGGTCGCCAAGGCATCTTCGCGGCACTCGGGCTGGAGCTGGCTGGCGAACGCTGGATATTCGCCTATTCGCTGACCGGTTTGTTCATTGGCTACCTGTATTTCTCGATTCCGCGCGTGATTCTCACCGTCATGGCCGCTTGCGAAAGCCTGGACCGCAGCCTTGAAGAAGCTGCGCATTCGCTGGGTGCGGGTCATTGGCGGGTGGTGTGCGATGTGATCGTTCCGGGGCTGGCACCCGCGCTGGTGTCCTGCGGTGCGATCTGCTTCGCCACGTCGATGGGCGCATTCGGTACGGCATTTACGCTTGGTACGCGCCTGAACGTCACGCCGGTGGCGATCTACAACGTGTTCACCAATTACGCCAACTTCACCGTAGCCGCCGCGCTGTCGGTGATCCTCGGGCTAGTGACATGGGCAGTGCTGTTGCTGGCCCGTCGCATGGTCGGGACATCAGGGGTTGCCCTTTGAAACGTTCTCCATTGTTTGCTGCGCAACTGGCATTCACATTACTGGTTTGTGCGTTCATGCTGGTCCCGGTAGTGCTTTCGCTGCTTGCCGGGCTGACCCGCAATTATTTTCTGGGCCTGTCGAGCGGTTTGACATTCGACTGGCTGGTGCAGGTCTGGCAAGCCTATTCACCGACTGTCTGGTTGTCGCTGCAACTGGCTGTGGCCTGTGCGATCTGCGTGTGCCTGGTCGGCGTTCCGGCAGCGTATGCGCTGGTGCGCATGAACAATCGCTTCAGCCGGGCCTTTGAAGAACTGATGGTCCTCCCCGTCGCCATGCCCGGCCTGGCCAGCGCCCTGGCGTTGCTGCTGACCTACGGCCAGTTCGGCAGCTTTCGCAGCAGCTGGCTGTTCATTCTGGTGGGCCATGTGTTGTTCACGTTGCCGTTTCTGGTGCGCCCGGTCATGGCGGTCATGCAGCGTCAGCAACTGCCGGTTCTTGAAGAGGCTGCCGCCAGTCTGGGCGCCGGGCCGATCAAGCGCTTTTTCAGCGTGGTGGTGCCCAATTGCCGCGCCGGAATTCTGGCCGGTGTGCTGATGGTCGTGACCCTGTCGCTGGGTGAGTTCAACCTGACCTGGATGCTGCACACGCCGATGACCAAGACCCTGCCGGTCGGTCTGGCCGACAGCTACGCCTCAGCCCGACTGGAAGTCGCCAGCGCCTACACCCTTCTTTTTCTGTTGCTGATTGCGTTGCAGGCCATCAGTGCGCGTCTTGCCCGTGGAGAGAGCCGATGAGCGGAACTACCATTCGCCTGAAAGGCTGCCGCAAGGCATTTGCCGACGGCACCGTTGCTGTACAGGATCTGCACTTGACCATCGAGCCTGGCGAAACGCTGGCGATTCTCGGTCCGTCCGGTTGCGGCAAGACCACCACCTTGCGCCTGATCGCCGGGCTGGAGCGGCCGGATGTCGGTCAGGTGTTGTTCGATGATCAGGACGTTACGCGCCTGCCTATCGAGCGGCGTGACGTCGGGATGGTGTTTCAGAACTACGCGCTGTTCCCGAATCTAGACGTCGCCGGGAACATTGTTTACGGCCTGAAGATTCGCGGCCTGTCGCCTGCCGAACGAAGCAAGCGCTGCGATGAGTTGCTGGAACTGGTTGGCCTGACCGGTCACGGTAATCGTCGTGTCAACGAGCTTTCTGGTGGTCAGCGTCAACGGGTCGCGCTGGCCAGGGCTCTGGCACCGCGTCCGAGGGTGCTGCTGCTCGACGAGCCGCTGACGGCACTGGATGCGCAGTTGCGTGAGCGCTTGCGCAGCGAGCTCGATCAGTTGCTGCGTGGGTTGGGCATCACCTCGGTGTTCGTCACCCACGATCAGGGCGAAGCCATGGCCCTGGGCGACCGGATTCTGGTCATGGAAAAAGGCTGCGTCTCGCAATTGGCGACGCCGAGGGAAATCTATCAACAACCTGCCAATGCGTTCGTCGCCGGGTTTGTCGGCAATCTGAATGCGTTCAGCGTGGTCGAGCGCACCCCGTCAGGCCTCAAGGTGAGCGGCGGCGAGCTGCCATGGAACGGCGCTGGCCTGCCGGGCACGGTCTACTGCCGCCCGGAGCATCTGCGCCTGATGCCGGAACACGGGCACCTTCAGGGGCGCTTGGTCGGGCAGTTTTTTCAGGGTGCGCAAAGCCGTTTGCTGGTCGATGTCGGAGGTCCGCAGCCGCTGTTGGTGGACAGCACCGACAACGTTATTCACGCCGCCAACGCTGCCATCGCCCTGAGTGTCGAGCCGCAGGCGCTGTTCACCCTGCATTCGTAACATCGTTTCCGTAGAGAGATTATTTTGAATCGTCCGTTTCTTATTGCCCAGATCAGTGACTTGCACCTCAAAGCCGACGGGCGTCTGACCTATGGCGTGGTCGATACACTGGGTGCATTGCGCCGCGCAGTCGAACACATCAACGCCAGCAAGCAGCGCCCAGACATCGTGGTGATCAGTGGTGATCTGGTCGACTTCGGGCGTGAGGACGAATACGCCGTGCTCAAGCCTGAGCTGGAACGCCTGCACATGCCGTTTTATCTGGTGCCCGGTAATCATGACGATCGACACAACCTGCTGGCGGCGTTTGCCGAACAGGTGTACCTGCCATTGTCGGCCAGCGGACCTCTGGACTGGGTGGTGGAGAAATACCCGGTACGTCTGATCGGCATGGACACGACCATTCCCGGCGAGCATGGCGGGCGGCTGGATTACGGTCAGTTGGACTGGTTGCACGCGCAGCTGTCACGTCGTCCTTATGTACCGACGGTGATCATCCTGCACCATCCGCCGTTCATTACCGGCATAGGGCACATGGACCGCGAACCCTTCGGCAACGCGTCGGCGCTGGAGCGTGTGATTGCCCAGCATCCGCAAGTGGAGCGTTTGTTGTGCGGGCATTTGCATCGCCCCATGCAGCGGCGTTTTGGTGGCAGCGTGGCAAGCATCTGCCCTGGCACCTCACACCAGATCGTGCTGGACCTCGACGAAGCCGCGCCTGCCCATTTCAACCTGGAGCCGGCAGGCTACGTGCTGCATCGCTGGCATTCGGAACAGGGGTTTGTCAGTCATAACGCCGTGTTCGGCGGCTATGAAGGGCCATACCCGTTCTACGATGTGAACGGGTTGATTGATTAATTGATTGCTCATCGCTCCCACGCTCTGCGCCCGGCGTGATACTCAAGTCTTGATGAGCCCGGAAAGCGGGGCTCGACGCGCAGTATCAGGCGGAGTAAAGATCCTTGTGGGAGTGAGCTTGCTCACGAAGACGGTGTTTCAGTCGATGCATTTTCGACGATCATACAGCCCTCTTCGCGAACAAGTTCGCTCCCACGGCCTCCGGCCAGAATCAATAGCAGACCTTTATATAACGATGAGCGATCTGCGTCCTCTTCCTGATTGCCGATCAGGCGCCGATAACGCCGCCATCTTCGCGGGTAATCACCATCACCGATGAACGCGGTTTGCCGTTTGGCAAATGCTCGGGGAACGTGGAACCACCGTTTTCACCGGGATGCTGGATGCCGATGAACATGGTTTTATAGTCCGGCGCAAAGCTGATGCCGGTGATTTCGCAACCAATCGGCCCGACCAGAAAGCGACGAATTTCGCCGCTGGCAGGATCGGCGCAGAGCATCTGGTTATTGCCCATGCCCGCGAAGTCGCCCTTGTTGCTGGAGTCGCCATCGGTCTGAATCCACAGCCTGCCGGCTTCATCAAAGCTCAGGCCGTCGGGGCTGTTGAACATGTTCTGCGCGTTGATATTGCTCGACCCGGCCTGCGGTGTACCGGCATGCACAGTCGGGTTACCTGCGACCACGAACAGGTCCCAGTCGAAGGTCATCGCTGAAGGATTGCTGCCTTCTTCGCTCCAGCGCAGGATCTGCCCGTACTGGTTCTTGGCGCGCGGATTCGGCCCGCCTACAGGCTGACCCTCTTCGCCGCGTTTGACGTTATTGGTCAACGTGCAATAGACCTGACCGTCCTTGGGACTGACCACGATCCACTCCGGGCGGTCCATGCGCGTGGCTTTTACAACGCTGGCTGCCAGGCGCGCATGAATCAGCACTTCTGCCTGATTATTGAAACCGGCAGCCGCGTCCAGGCCATTCTTGCCATGAGTCAGTTCGACCCACTGGCCCTTGCCTTTCGGATGATCCGGATTGCTGTCGCCTGCATCGAACTGCGCCACGTACAAGGTGCCGTGGTCGAGCAGGTTACGGTTGGCTTTGGGGTTCTGATGATCGATCTTGTCGCGGCTGATGAACTTGTAGATGAACTCGCCACGCTCGTCGTCGCCCATGTACACCACGGCGCGGCCACCCTTGGTTTGGGTGAACGCCGCGTTCTCATGCTTGAAGCGACCGAGTGCAGTGCGTTTGACCGGTGTGGACTTGGGGTCGAACGGATCGATCTCGACCACCCAGCCATGACGATTGACCTCATTGGGGTTTTTCGCAACGTCGAAGCGTGGGTCGTGCGGGTGCCAGTTGATCTCCTTGCTGGCAGCAACCACGCCATAGCGCTTCATGCCGGCGTCGAACTTCTGCTCGGCGTTGCTGCTGCCGAAGCAATCAGTGAAGTTCTCTTCGCAGGTCAGGTAAGTGCCCCACGGCGTCTGGCCGCTGGAGCAGTTCTGAAAGGTGCCGAGCGCCTGAGTGCCGGTCTTGTCGGCATCCGTTTTGAGCCAGTCGTGCCCGGCTGCCGGACCACTCAGGCTGATCGGCGTGTTGCCGTGAATGCGACGGTTGTAGCGCGAGTCCTGAACGAACTGCCACTTACCATTGTGCTGTTGCACTTCGATCACGGAAACGCCTTCTGCAGCCAGTGCCTTTTGCACTTCTTCAGCCGATTGCGGCTCTTTGCCGTGATCGAAAAGGTAGCGGTAATTGGTGTATTCGTTGTTGATCGCCATCAGTGCGCGATCCTTGTGGCCTGGCATCGGGAACAGGCACATGCCGTCGTTGTTGTCGCCGAACTGCACTTCCTGAGCCTGGGCCGTACCCTTGCCGCTCGGGTCAAAAGCCGGGCCGCCTGCCTGTAAAGGGTGGCCCCAACTGATCAGAACGGATGAGGTATAGCCTTGCGGCAGGCTGATGCTGTCGGCAGTGGCGGCAGGGATGCTCTGGAAGCCCAGCAGTGTGCCGGACGCTGCGCTGACGCTGTTCGCGAGAACCGTGCGGCTCAACAGGTTGCCACCCAGAAACATCGCTGCGCCGCACAGGGCACCTGCGCTGATGAAGCCCCGGCGGGTGAGGCCGACCTTGTCTGTGCCGACCAGGTTTTCCAGATCGGTGGTTTGATTTTCTTCTAATAGTTTCATCATCACGGCTCCCTCGAATATGGCAGCCACCTTAGTGCGCGCATATGACGGAATTGTGTCGTGGTAATGACTTGCCGACGCTTACATCGGTATACCCAGCAACACCAGTGAAGCGGCAAATCTTGCCTGCACCGTTGCACCGCTTTTCAGCTGTTGTGCATGCAGGTGCTCAGGTGTCGCCAGGGCGCACAGCGTCTGGCCGCCAGGGAGTGTGATGCGTACTTCGCTTGGGCCATCTTCAGCGTCGGTCACGTTATCGATTCGGCCGATCAGGCAATTGTTTCCATTTGTTTCTTCGCTGTTGTCTGCATGCAGTTCCAGCCAACCGGCCTTGATCAGTGCAACCACCTCCGTGCCGTTTTCCAGCTCCAGACGCAGGGTGCTGTCATGGGTGACCTGTGCTTCGATGAACACCTCGCCAGCCAATTGCAGGCGAACCTGATCGTTGTGTCCCTGACGGGTGATGCTGACGATCCGCCCCAGCAACTGGTTGCGTGCGCTGGTACGCAAGGTCAGGCGATTGAGCAGATCAAGGTCGCTGCTGTCTTCGGCCGCTTCCAGCACTTGGGCCTGCAATGCCTGCACCCGCTGATAAAGACGCAGCACTCGCTCGCCCTCTAGCGACAGCTTAGCGCCGCCACCGCCACGTCCGCCGACACTGCGTTCTACCAGCGGCTTTTGCGCCAGATTGTTCAGCTCATCAATGGCGTCCCATGCTGCCTTGTAGCTCAAGCCTGCGCTTTTCGCAGCACGGGTGATCGAGCCCTGTTCGGCAATGTGCTGCAACAACGCGATACGTTGCGGGCGGTGGACTATGTGTTGCGTCAGCGGGGTGGGTAGCGACATGGTAATCCGGGGCGGTCGAGTAGGAGAGGGCAGTATGATCGCTCTCGCGCATGGCGTCGAAAACCGGACGCGGAGCGTCCAGGGCTGCGCTACCACGCGGAGCGTGGGAGCGATGAGCGTTTTGAGGTTCCTGAGCATAGTGCCCAATCAATCCCCAGGCTTCGGCGTTCTTGCCAGGCAATACACGTCCACTCTTCGCGCACCGGCCTTGTTCAGGAGTCGCGCAATGACCTCTGCCGTCGAACCGGTGGTCAGGACGTCGTCCACCAGCGCCAGGTGCTTGCCCTGCACCCAGTCGGGATCAACGAGGGTGAAGGCGTCGCGCAGGTTGCGTTTGCGTGCCTTGGCGTCCAGCCCTTGTTGCGCTGCTGTCTCCCGGCTGCGCAACACATGGTGTTCGTCAACGGGCAGCTGCAACTGTTTACCCAGCCACCCGGCCAGCATCGCCGCCTGGTTATAGCCGCGCTGGCGCAGGCGTTTGTTGGCGAGAGGAACAGGAATCAGGTAATCGGGCCGTGGCAGGTCTTCCTCGAAACGGTGTTGTAGAAACTGCCCACACAGTTCGGCCAGCAGGCGTCCCATCGGCCATTTACCGTTATGTTTGAAACGGGTGATCAGGCTGTCCACCGGGAAGTCGTACAGCCACGGCGCGATCACCTGAGTAAATCCGGGAGGGCGCTTGCAACATTGCGCGCAGCTCATGCCGGAGAGGGGTAAAGGCAGCACACAGCAGTCGCACTGGCTGCCCAGCCATGGCAGCTCGGCTTCGCACGGCACGCAGACAGGCATTGGCACCTCGCTGCGCTCATCGCATAACAAACAGTGTTGTTTGTTTTTTAACCAGATGTAAACCTCGTATTGGCGGTTGGGTTGACAGCGCATGGCTCTTCCTTAAATATGCCCGACATCCGTGTAGCGCATGGTGCCTTTACGCCCTCGCGCATTGCCCAGAAACACCAAGGAGCCGCCCGATGAGCGCCAGCACCACCGCCACTTTGCGTCACGACTGGACTTTAGCCGAGGTCAGGGCGCTGTTCGTACAGCCATTCAATGACCTGCTGTTTCAGGCGCAAACGGTGCACCGCGCTCATTTCGACGCCAACCGTGTGCAGGTTTCCACGCTGCTGTCGATCAAAACCGGCGCTTGCCCGGAAGACTGCAAGTACTGTCCGCAGTCCGGTCACTACAACACCGGTCTTGAGAAAGAAAAACTGCTGGAAGTGCAGAAGGTGCTTGAGGAAGCAGCGCGTGCCAAAGCCATTGGTTCGACCCGTTTCTGCATGGGCGCGGCCTGGAAGCATCCCTCCGCCAAGGACATGCCTTACGTGCTGGAGATGGTCAAAGGCGTGAAAGCCATGGGCATGGAAACCTGCATGACCCTCGGCCGTCTCGATCAGGAGCAGACCGAAGCGCTGGCCACTGCCGGGCTGGACTACTACAACCACAACCTCGACACCTCGCCGGAGTTCTACGGCAGCATCATCACCACCCGGACCTACAGCGAGCGCCTGCAAACCCTGGCCTACGTGCGCGATGCCGGGATGAAGATCTGCTCGGGCGGCATTCTGGGCATGGGCGAGTCCCTCGACGACCGCGCCGGGCTGCTGATCCAGCTGGCAAACCTGCCGGAGCACCCGGAGTCGGTGCCGATCAACATGCTGGTCAAGGTTGCCGGTACGCCGCTGGAAAACGCCGAAGACGTCGACCCGTTCGACTTCATCCGCATGCTCGCGGTGGCACGAATTCTCATGCCGCAGTCCCACGTGCGGTTGTCTGCCGGGCGCGAAGCGATGAACGAGCAAATGCAGGCGCTGGCCTTCTTCGCCGGTGCCAACTCGATTTTCTATGGCGACAAGCTGCTGACCACCGCCAACCCGCAAGCCGACAAGGACATGCTGTTGTTCTCGCGTCTGGGCATCAAGCCCGAAGCGGGCGAAGGCCATGCTGATGAAGTGCATCAGGCCGCCATCGAACAGGCGCTGGTCGAACAGCAAAGCAGTTCGATGTTCTACGACGCTGCTTCTGCCTGACCCCTTGAACGGGCCGGCCTGCTCCGGCCCGTTTTGAACTGCCATCTTTCGGACCGGGGCCTGCATGTCTTTCGATCTCCGCACGCGCCTCGACGCCCGTCGCGCCGAACATCTCTACCGTCAGCGCCCATTGCTGCAAAGCCCGCAAGGTCCGCAGGTGGTTGTCGATGGTCAGCCATTGCTGGCGTTCTGCAACAACAATTACATGGGCCTGGCCAACCATCCGGAAGTGATCGCCGCCTGGCAGGCAGGTGCCGAGCGTTGGGGCGTGGGCGGCGGGGCGTCGCATCTGGTGATCGGCCACAGCATGCCGCACCACGAACTGGAAGAAGCGCTGGCCGAGCTGACCGGTCGTCCTCGTGCGTTGTTGTTCTCCAATGGCTATATGGCCAACCTCGGCGCGGTGACAGCCTTGGTCGGGCAGGGCGATACGGTGCTGGAAGACCGCCTCAATCATGCCTCGCTGCTGGATGCCGGTCTGCTCAGCGGCGCACGGTTCTCGCGCTATCTGCACAACGATGTGACCAGCCTGACAAGCCGCCTGGAGAAATCCGTGGGCGATACGCTGGTGGTCACTGACGGTGTGTTCAGCATGGATGGTGACATCGCTGACTTGCCTGCGCTGGCGCAGGCTGCGAAGGCCAAGGGTGCCTGGCTGATGGTGGATGACGCCCACGGATTCGGGCCGCTGGGTGCAAACGGTGCCGGAATCGTCGAGCACTTCGGGCTGAGCATGGAGGATGTGCCGGTACTGGTCGGCACCCTCGGCAAATCGTTCGGCACCTCTGGAGCATTCGTGGCCGGCAGTGAAGAGCTGATCGAAACCTTGATTCAGTTCGCCCGGCCCTACATTTACACCACCAGTCAGCCACCTGCGCTGGCCTGTGCCACCTTGAAAAGCCTGCAATTGCTGCGTACCGAACATTGGCGTCGCGAGCATCTGGCGAGCCTGATCCAGCAGTTTCGTCAGGGGGCCGAGCAGATCGGCCTGCAGTTGATGGACAGCTTTACGCCGATCCAGCCAATAATGATCGGCGATGCCGGACGGGCTCTGCGTCTGTCGCAGTTGCTACGTGAGCGTGGCTTGCTGGTGACGGCGATTCGTCCGCCGACCGTGCCTGCTGGCAGTGCCCGATTGCGCGTAACGTTGTCTGCCGCGCACAGCAAAGCCGACGTACAGCTATTATTGGAGGCTCTGGAGCAGTGCTACCCGCTGCTGGATGCAAGTGAATCCACGGAGCCCGTCCATGCGTGATCGTTTGATTCTACTGCCGGGCTGGGGCTTGGGCGTTTCGCCGCTGGAGCCGCTTGCCGCCGCGTTGCGCGGGCTTGATGAGCACCTGCGGGTCGAAATCGAACCGTTGCCGAATATCGACAGCTGCGACCTGCCTGACTGGCTCGACGAGCTGGACGCCAACCTGCCGGATAACGCCTGGCTGGGCGGCTGGTCGCTGGGCGGCATGCTCGCCGCCGAGCTGGCAGCACGGCGTGGCGAAGGTTGCTGCGGGCTGCTGACCCTGGCCAGTAATGCCTGTTTCGTCACCCAGGGCGCGTGGCCGAATGCGATGCCCGCGCAGGATTTCGATGCGTTTCTGGCCGGCTGTTCCGCTGACCATGACGCGACCCTCAAGCGTTTCAGCCTGTTATGCACCCAAGGCGCAGTAGACTCACGCGGTCTCGCCCGGTTACTCAAGGCTGGCGCGCCGCACAGCTCCAAAACTGCTTTGGTCGATGGGCTGAAGATACTCCAGCAACTCGATACACGTAGCGCGCTGCAAATTTATCGCGGCCCGCAACTGCACCTGTTTGCCGGACTTGATGCGTTCGTGCCGGCTGAAGCAGCAAGTGATCTGCTGGCCTTGTTGCCGGATGTCGAGGTCGGTCTGATCGAACAGGCCAGCCATGCATTCCTTGTGGAAAACCCCCACGGAGTAGCCGCTGCGATTCATGCCTTTCTGCACGAGTTGGACGATGACTGATCTTTCTATGCCCAAACCGCCCTCTGTCCTGCCGGACAAACGGCAGGTCGCCGCGTCTTTTTCCCGGGCCGCGGGCAGCTATGACAGCGTGGCCGAACTACAGCGCAGCGTCGGCAGCGAGCTGCTGTCGCGTCTGCCTGCGCAGTTCAGTCCGGTTCGCTGGCTGGATCTGGGGAGCGGCACTGGCTATTTCAGCCGGGCACTGGATCAGGTTTTCAGTGGCAGCGAAGGCATCGCGCTGGATATCGCCGAAGGCATGTTGCGGCATGCGCAGCCATTGGGCGGTGCACAGCACTTTGTGGCAGGTGATGCCGAGCACCTGCCACTGCGTGATCAGAGTTGCGGGCTGATTTTCTCCAGCCTCGCTGTGCAGTGGTGTGCGGATTTCGCCGCGGTGCTCCGTGAGGCTCACCGGGTATTGCAACCAGGCGGTGTGTTTGCCTTCGCCAGCCTGTGCGTCGGCACGTTGTACGAGTTGCGCGACAGCTGGCAGGCAGTCGACGGCCAGGTTCATGTAAACCGCTTTCGTCACGAGGATGATTATCGTCAGTTGTGCGCTGCCAGCGGTTTACAGGTGCGCAGCCTGGATGTGTGCCCGCAGGTGTTGCATTACCCCGATGTGCGCAGCCTGACGCATGAGCTGAAAGCGCTCGGGGCGCACAACCTCAACCCTGGGCGGCCCAGTGGCCTGACCGGACGCGAGCGGATCAGGGGCATGGTTCAGGCCTACGAAGCCTTCCGTCAGGAAGCCGGTCTGCCCGCTACCTATCAAGTGGTGTACGCGGTGCTTGAAAAAGCCTGACGGCTCCACGTCATAAGGAAGATTACCGAGATGAGCGCTGCTTATTTCATCACCGGAACCGATACCGACGCTGGCAAGACCACGGTAGCTGCCGGTTTGCTGCATGCCGCCCGCTTGAAGGGCTTGAGCACCGCGGCGGGCAAGCCTGTGGCATCCGGTTGCGTAGTGACTGCACAGGGACTGCGCAATTCCGACGCGCTGGCCTTGCAGGCCGAGTGCTCTATCGAGCTGGATTACGATGAAGTCAATCCGCTGGCTTTCGAACCGGCCATTGCGCCGCATCTGGCCGCGCGAGAGGCAGGTGTTGTATTGACGGTCGACTCGTTGCTGCAGCCGATGCAGCATATTCTGGATAAACAGGCCGACTTCACCTTGATCGAAGGCGCTGGCGGCTGGCGCGTGCCCTTGGCCGGGCAGAGCAACCTGTCCGATCTGGCCATTGCGCTGGATCTGCCGATCATTCTGGTGGTGGGCGTGCGTCTGGGCTGTATCAATCATGCGCTGCTGACTGCCGAAGCCATCGCCCGGGACGGTCTGCACCTGGCAGGCTGGGTGGCCAACGTCATAGACGCAAACACCTCGCGGCTTGAGGAAAACCTCGCCACGCTGGTCGAGCGTCTGCCTGCACCCTGTCTTGGACGCGTGCCACAATTGAATGAGGCGAGCGCCGGAAATGTGGCGCAATACCTTGAGTTAGGGCAACTACGCTGACAGCGACGCTATCTTGCTGACAGGCAACGTTGTTTTGGTTTTTTCAAGAGTCAGGCTATCATGCGGCCTAATGCCATTAGTCTATTTGTCGAGTATTTCTGCGCAAATGCTGGTTCAATGGCACGTGTTCGTTTTTTGAACTGAGGATCGGCTTATGCAAATCACCATGAACAACACCCTTTATCCGGGCCTGAGCGCTATGCAGGTCGGGCAAGGTCGTGTGGATCAGGCGGCCACCCAGATCGCCAGCTCCAATATCGAAGTGTCGGGCAGAAGCCAGTCTTCCGACTTTCAGCTCGAAAACCTGCGTTCTGTCGACCGCAGCCAGCGTTCTGACCTGTCTGCCAATATTGTCGAGCTCAACGCCGGCAAGAGTCAGGTCGAAGCCGGGGTTGCGGTTCAAAAGGCCAGCGACGAAGCGCTTGGCACTCTGATCGACACTTACGCTTAACATCCTGTGTTCTAAAGCTTCGTGTAACGCCCACGCCGTGTCACACCTGCACGGCGTTGTTTGCTGAATTGCCCGCCATCACCCTCCTGTATCGCCCCCGTAACACCTTCCGCCCTCGACTAAACTTGCGCTTACGCTTTTCCTGCGCCTGATGCCTTTGCCTGCGCGGTCTGTAGAGCAGGGTGGACGAATGGTGCGCGCTTCGCTATTGACAAGGTTTAGGCGTAAACGTATGTTTCAAACACCTGTTTGACCGCAAGGCATACGAGATTGTCTGGTGCTTGAGGCTATGCTTTCAGCGACCGCCCGGTCATTCGTTCCAGGATTCATCAGCAGAGGTTTATCGCTATGCCTGACTACAAGGCCCCCTTGCGTGATATTCGTTTCGTCCGTGATGAGCTGCTCGGTTATGAAGCGCACTATCAAAGTCTGCCAGCCTGTCATGACGCCACCCCGGACATGGTCGACGCCATTCTCGAAGAGGGTGCCAAGTTCTGCGAGCAGGTTCTGGCACCGCTGAACCGGGTGGGCGATACCGAGGGCTGCACCTGGAGCGAGTCGGGCGTGAAGACACCGACCGGTTTCAAGCAGGCTTACAAGCAATTTGTCGAGGGCGGCTGGCCGAGTCTGGCGCATGACGTTGCGCATGGCGGCCAGGGCTTGCCCGAGTCGCTGGGTCTGGCAGTGAGCGAGATGGTCGGCGAAGCGAACTGGTCGTGGGGCATGTACCCTGGCCTGTCGCATGGCGCGATGAACACCATCTCCGAGCACGGCACCCCCGAGCAGCAGGACGCCTACCTGACCAAGCTGGTCTCCGGCGAATGGACCGGCACCATGTGCCTGACCGAATCCCACTGCGGCACTGACCTGGGCATGCTGCGCACCAGGGCTGAACCTCAGGCTGACGGGACCTACAAGGTTACCGGCACCAAGATTTTCATTTCCGCTGGCGAACACGACATGGCCGATAACATCGTCCACATCGTGCTGGCGCGTCTGCCGGACGCACCGGCTGGCACCAAAGGCATTTCGCTGTTCATTGTGCCCAAGTTCCTCTCGGCTGCCGATGGCAGCATCGGTGAGCGCAACGCGGTTAACTGTGGTTCCATCGAACACAAGATGGGCATCCACGGCAACGCCACCTGCGTGATGAACTTCGACGGCGCTACCGGCTACCTGATCGGCCCGCCGAACAAGGGTCTGAACTGCATGTTCACGTTCATGAACACCGCGCGTCTGGGCACTGCGCTGCAAGGTCTGGCGCATGCCGAAGTGGCCTTTCAGGGCGGCCTGCAATATGCCCGTGACCGTCTGCAGATGCGTTCGTTGACCGGCCCTAAAGCACCGGACAAGGCCGCTGACCCGATCATCGTCCATCCAGACGTGCGCCGCATGCTGCTGACCATGAAGGCTTTCGCCGAAGGCACGCGTGCCATGGTGTACTTCACGGCCAAACAGGTCGATATCGTCAAGTACAGCGAAGATCCAGAGCAAAAGAAAGCCGCCGACGCCTTGCTGGCGTTCATGACGCCGATTGCCAAGGCTTTCATGACCGAAGTGGGCTTTGAAGCCGCCAACCACGGCGTGCAGATCTACGGTGGTCACGGTTTCATTGCCGAGTGGGGCATGGAACAGAACGTTCGCGACAGCCGGATTTCGATGCTGTACGAAGGCACCACTGGCATTCAGGCTCTCGACCTGCTGGGCCGTAAAGTGCTGATGACTCAGGGCGAAGCGCTCAAGGGCTTCACCAAGATCGTCCACAAGTTCTGCCAGGGCAATGAGGGTAACGAAGCGGTGCAGGAATTCGTGACGCCGTTGGCCGCGCTGAACAAGGAGTGGGGCGACCTGACCCTGAAAGTCGGCATGGCGGCCATGAAGGATCGCGAAGAAGTCGGCGCCGCTTCGGTGGATTACATCATGTTCTCCGGTTATGCCTGCCTGGCGTACTTCTGGGCCGACATGGCGCGTCTTGCGGCCGAGAAGCTGGCTGCCGGTACGTCGGACGAGGCGTTCTACCGCGCCAAGATCCAGACCGCGCGCTTCTACTTCCAGCGCATCCTGCCGCGCACTCGCACGCACGTTGCCGCGATCCTGTCGGGCGCTGCCAACCTGATGGACATGAAAGAGGAAGACTTCGGCCTGGCTTACTAAGCGTCGCTGCGGTCATGAAAACCGCCTGATCGCTGATCAGGCGGTTTTTTTATGGGTGCGTTTTGGCTCATTGTTAACACCAATCTCAACGAGACTTTGGGGAGCACTGACCCCGGATAACTCTCGTTCCCATCACTGCGCGTGGTAATGCATTTCGTGACGCTCTGCGTCACATCGCAGCCATAGGGCGCTATTCAATCTGGTCCGAGATACAGATAGCACCAACGCCCGCGACTTCCGCAATAAACATTTCCCACCTCCTGCCGTTACAGAAAGTAGCTCGTTTATTGATCCTGCCGATGCATTGTTCGCTGGCGGAGGGCACAATGCCATCAGGCCAGCCATTCATTCAGATGCCGGGTAGGAGATAGCCCCTTTTGTTGCGTCCATCAGCTGCGCGATTGAGTCATTTTTTGCCCTCACTGGGTCTGCTGGTGGCGGGGCTTGCGGCTGCGTACGTAAAGGACCTGAACGTCTTCTTCACATCGCTATTCAATGTGCTGCCCACGCTGGTCCTGCTGTTGGGCGGTGCGTATTGCTGTGTTTACCGGCGTCAGCGCGAGCTGTTTCTGATGCTCACGGTGTATATCGCCTACTACCTGCTGGATACCCAGACCGATTTTTACCGCGATAACGGCAAGGTCCGTGAGGATGCGGCGGTGATTTTCCACCTGGTCTGCCTGCTGCTGCCGGTGCTGTTCGGGCTGTATGCCGCGTGGGAAGAACGTACGCATCTGTTTCAGGACATGGTCGCGCGGCTCGCGGTATTGGTGGCGGTAGGCAGTGTGGCGCTGGGTCTTGAACAGAGTTATCCGGTCGAACTGCAAGTCTGGCTGGCCGACATCCGCTGGCCTGCGCTGCACGGTGCCTGGATGAGTCTGATTCAGCTGTCCTATGCCATGTTCCTGGTGTCATTCGGGGTGTTGATCTGGCAATACCTGGAAAAACCGCGACCGCTGCACGCCGCGCAGATTGTCGGCCTGCTGGGATTGTTCTGGGCACTGCCGAAAACCTTCATCCTGCCGTTCACGCTGAATATCCTCTGCAGTCAGGTGATGCTGATGATTGCCGCCGCCGTGGCTCACGAGGCGTATCAGATGGCCTTCCGGGATGAACTGACCGGATTGCCTAGTCGCCGGGCGCTCAATGAGCGCATGCAGCGTCTGGGACGCAACTATGTGCTGGCGATGAGCGACGTGGATCACTTCAAGAAATTCAATGACACCCACGGCCACGATGTGGGCGATCAGGTGCTGCGTCTGGTGGCCAGCAAGCTGTCGAAAATCACCAACGGTGGTGGCAAGGCGTATCGCTATGGGGGCGAAGAGTTCGCCATCGTGTTTGCCGCCAAGACCATTGATGAATGCATGCCGCATCTGGAAGCCATCCGCGAGACCATCGCCAATTACGAGATTCAGCTGCGCAACAAGGACAGTCGTCCTCAGGATGATCAGCAAGGCCGACAACGCCGCGGGGGAGCGCAGGCAGGCAGCGTGTCGGTAACGGTCAGTATCGGCGTTGCCGAACGCCAGCCGGAACATCGCACGCCGGAAGAGGTGCTCAAGAGTGCTGACCAGGCGCTGTATGCGGCCAAGGGGGCCGGGCGCAACTGTGTGGTCGCTTACGGGCAGTTGAACCGGCGCGGCGCTGTTCGTACAACTGAAGCGGCCACCTGAACCAATCCTGCTATTTTTCCCCGTGACCTGCTGTGACTATTCAGTCATGACACGACCCTATGTCTCTGAAATGTTGTTCGGGTAGACTCGTGAAACTCGACTGCTGATCTGCGTCTCTGCATGCATCGATCAGCCTCCAACAGAATTTCGCTCCGTGTTCACGAGGTTTGCCATGGCTGACTACAAAGCGCCACTGCGCGATATGCGCTTCGTCCTCAATGAAGTCTTCGAGGTTTCAAAGCTCTGGGCTCAACTGCCCGAGCTGGCCGAAACAGTCGATGCTGAAACGGTCGAAGCCATTCTCGAAGAAGCCGGTAAAGTGACCAGCAAGACCATTGCGCCGCTGAGCCGTAACGGTGACGAGGAGGGCTGCCACTGGAAAGACACCGTCGTCACCACACCTGCAGGTTTTCCCGAGGCCTATAAGACCTACGCTGAGGGCGGCTGGGTCGGTGTAGGCGGCAATCCCGAGTTTGGCGGCATGGGCATGCCCAAGGTGGTGTCGGCTCAGGTCGAAGAGATGCTCAACTCTGCCAGCCTGGCGTTCGGTCTGTACGCGATGCTCACGTCCGGCGCCTGCGTATCGATAGACACCCACGCCAGCGAAGCGCTCAAGACCAAATTTCTGCCCAATATGTATTCAGGCGTCTGGGCCGGGTCGATGTGCCTGACCGAGGCCCACGCCGGTACGGATCTGGGCATCATTCGGACCCGCGCCGAACCGCAGGCTGACGGTGCCTACAAGATCACCGGCAGCAAGATTTTCATCACCGGCGGCGAACACGACCTGACCGAAAACATCATTCATCTGGTCTTGGCCAAGTTGCCGGATGCACCGCCCGGGCCGAAAGGCATTTCGCTGTTTCTGGTGCCCAAGTTCATGGTCGGCGACGACGGCAGCCTTGGCGAGCGCAACACCGTCAGCTGTGGCTCGATCGAGCACAAGATGGGTATCCAGGCTTCGGCGACCTGCGTGATGAACTTCGACGACGCTACCGGCTACCTGATCGGCGAACCGAACAAAGGGCTGGCGGCGATGTTCACGATGATGAACTACGAGCGTCTGGGCGTTGGTATTCAGGGCCTGGCGTCGGGCGTGCGGTCTTACCAGAGCGCCGTCGAGTATGCGCTGGATCGTTTACAGAGCCGCGCCCCGACCGGAGCGCAGAACAAGGACAAGGCTGCTGACCCGATCATCGTCCACCCCGACGTGCGTCGCATGCTCTTGACCATGAAGGCGTTCAACGAAGGCGGTCGTGCGTTTTCCAGCTACGTCGCCCTGCAACTGGATATCGCCAAGTTCAGCGAAGACGATGCCGCGCGCAAGCGTGCCGATGATCTGGTGGCGCTGCTGACCCCGGTCGCCAAGGCGTTCCTGAGTGATATCGGTCTGGAAACCACTGTTCATGGCCAGCAGGTTTTCGGCGGTCACGGTTACATCCGCGAGTGGGGCCAGGAACAGCTGGTACGTGACGTGCGCATTACGCAGATCTACGAAGGCACCAATGGCATTCAGGCGCTTGACCTGGTGGGGCGCAAGATCGTCGGTTCGAACGGCGCGTTCTATCAGTTGTTTTCGGATGAAGTGCGCCAGTTCATCAATGGCGCGGATGGCGCACTTGACGAGTTCGCCCAGCCGCTGGCAAAAGCCTTGAACATGCTGGATGAGCTGACTGGCTGGGTGCTGGACCGCTCGCGCGGTAATCCCAATGAAATCGGCGCTGCGTCTGTGGAGTATCTGCATCTGTTTGGTTACACGGCGTATGCCTACATGTGGGCCATGATGGCCAAGGCAGCACTCGGTAAAGAGCAGCAGGAGGAGTTCTACGCAAGCAAGATGGGTACTGCACGCTTCTACTTCGCACGTCTGCTGCCGCGTATTCACTCGCTGGATGCCTCGGTGCGCGCGGGCAGCGATTCGCTGTACCTGTTGAAGGCGTCACAATTCTGACCTGCAAAAGCCTTGTAAGCATTTGCTTACACTGCGTGGTGCCAATTGACCTCTTCCCAAGAAAGGGATCCAAAGTTAATCTTCTCCCATGGACGTAGCGCAGGACGCGCAACAAGACATAACAGGGACACGTAGGGAAGCCTGCCAGGACGGTGGGGTGAAAGGGAAATCAGGGAAACAGTCTGGAAAGCCCCGCTTAGGCGGGGTTTTCTTTGTTTGCGTTTTGACGATTCTGTTTTCTTTCCGCTCGCAGCACACGATGCTGTGCCCGCAGTGCAACGCTTGTCCTGATCCTCTCCCGAGAAAGAATAATGGCGTCGTGCCAGAGCCGGTTGAACCCTCACCGACGGCTAGGGTCGATTAGCTGTATGGCCAATCAGAGCCAATTCAATCAGGAGCTTTTCATGGACATCATTCGTATCATTTTCGCCATTCTGCTGCCTCCGGTAGGCGTGTTCATGCAAGTAGGCTTTGCTGGCGCTTTTTGGCTGAATATCCTGCTGACCCTGCTGGGTTATATCCCGGGCATCATCCACGCGATCTACATCATCGTCTCGCGCAAGTAACTCCCGCGCAAGTAACAAGGTCGCCCGACCACGCAGTAGCACTCGTTGATCGTTCCCTGCTGCGGGAACGATCACACGGCTTGATCAGGCATCAAGCACATCCCGATAAAAACGCCATTCTTTCTCCAGAGCATCTGCCAGGTTACCCGCCTTGCGGAATCCATGATGCTCGTCTGCGTAGAAGTGCGCTTCAGTCTTGATGCCGTTGTCTTGCAGGGCTTTGAGCATGGCCCGGGTCTGTTCGGGCACTACCACGGCATCCAGCTCGCCTTGAAAGAAAATCACCGGCACCTTGATGCGGTCTGCGTGCAACAGCGGCGTTCGATCCTGATAACGCTCGATGTCCTTGTCCGGGTCGCCGATCAGCCAGTCCAGGTAATCGCCCTCGAATTTATGCGTGGCCCTGGCCAGTGCTACCGGGTCGCTGACGCCATACAGACTGGCACCTGCACGAAACACATCCTTGAAGGCCAATGCACAAAGTGTGGTGTAACCACCCGCGCTGCCGCCGCGAATGAAGGCCTGTCCTTCGTCAATCAGGCCACGTCCCGCCAGATGCGTGACAACCGCACAGGCATCTTCCACGTCCGCCACGCCCCATGCCAGGTGCAGGCCTTGCCGATAGGCGCGACCGTAGCCGCTGCTGCCGCGATAATTGAGGTCTGCCACGGCGAAGCCGCGGTGTGTCCAGTACTGAATACGTGGGTCCAGCACCGGGTAGCAGGCGGAAGTCGGGCCGCCATGGATGAACACCACCAATGGCGGTTTTTGCGCGCCGGTCATGGCCGGGTAGAAATAGCCGTAGGCCTCGGCTCCACCGCTGGGATAACGCAGCGGCTGAGGGCGGCTGATCAGTTCGGGCGGCAGCGGCGAGCCTCCCCCGGCAAGCACCTGAACACCGGCGTCGTGGCGAGAAATAGCCAGCACGGCAGATGTGCTCACCGCGGATGCCGCGATGCAATACACGAACTCTTCGTCAATGGCGAGGCTGCGAAAGCGGCTGTAACCAACGCTGAAATCCTCGACGCTGCCGTCAGCCTGACAAAGCCCCAGAACACTGGAGCCGTCTTCGATCCAGCTCGCCAGATAGCCATCGTTGATTGGCAGCCAGGTGCAGCTGCCCAGTTGCCAAGGCGCAGAAGCGTGATCGGCCGGGCTGGCGGGCAGCGGCGCAAACCCGGAAGGCGATTCACCCCACGGCTGCCAGAAGCCAGCGCGATCAGTCAGGCAATGCAGGCGACCGTGGGCGTCAAAACGTGGCTGTTGCAGCGACTCTTGTGCGCCTTCGCCTGCAACACACTGCGCAGTGCCCCAGCTGCCGTCGTCTTGTCTCGCTGCACACATCAAGCGGGTGCTGGTCCACGGCTGATGCGGGCGTTGCCATTCGATCCAGGCCAGGCGTTTGCCGTCGGCGCTGATGATCGGCGATGCGTAGAAATCAGCGCCTTCTGCCAGCAATCGGCGCTGCCCGTCAGCCAGATCGATAGCGACCAGCCGATGGGTGTTGTGGTCTTCTTCAACGGCGAGAATCTGACCACCGCTAAAGAACAGGCCGCCATAACGCTTGTCGCCCTCCGTCAGCGCAACCGGCGCGCTGGCGTCCAGCGTCTGGCGGTACAATTGCTGGTCGCGCTCATTGACGAACACTAGCGCGTCGTCGGCCAGACAGAACGAACCACCACCGTATTCATACACCCGGCTGCGAACGCTGAAGCCTTGTGGCGTCAGGCAGCGCTTGCTGTTCGCGTACCAGTGCCAGATACGACAGGCGCCGTCTTCGGGGCGGTATTCGTTCCAGAACAGGCCTGCCGAGCTGACATCCAGTTCGGCGAAGTCGACGCCTGCAGCGACCGCTTGGGCGGCGCTCAGGCGTTCAGGAGGATTTTGCGATGAGTCGTGAGTTTCGGTCATTGCGAAAGGCCAGCTCTTCAATGGTTTGAGTAGCGGTTTCGGACTCGTCGCGAGCCTGAGTGATGATCCCGTGGTGGTAGGATTTGCTGCACACCGGGTCGGCATTGGCAGCATCGCCAGTCAGCATGAAAGCCTGGCAGCGACATCCGCCGAAGTCCTTTTCCTTTTCGTCACACGAGCGGCACGGCTCGGGCATCCAGTCGTAACCGCGGAAGCGATTGAAGCCGAACGAGTCGTACCAGATGTGCTGCATGCTGTAATCGCGCACGTTGGGGAACTGGATCGGCATCTGCCGTGCGCCGTGGCAGGGCAGTGCGGTGCCATCCGGTGTCACGGTCAGGAAGATATTCCCCCAGCCGTTCATGCATGCCTTGGGACGCTCTTCGTAATAATCAGGCGTGACGAAAATCAGCTTGCACGGATGATTCTCTGCCTCCAGCCGGGCGCGGTATTCGTTGGTAACGGCTTCAGCGCGGACCAGTTGATCCTTGGTCGGCAGCAGGCCGAGGCGATTCAGGTGCGCCCAGCCATAGAACTGACAGGTGGCCAGTTCGACGAAGTCCGCTTCAAGCGCCAGACACAGCTCGATGATCTTGTCGATGCGGTCGATATTGTGCCGATGGGTGACGAAATTCAGCACCATCGGGTAGCCGTGCTTTTTCACCGCGCGGGCCATTTCCAGCTTTTGCGCAAAGGCTTTTTTCGATCCGGCGAGCATGTTGTTGACCTGCTCGTCGCTGGCCTGGAAGCTGATCTGGATGTGGTCCAGGCCGGCTTCTTTGAAGGCGATGATCTTTTCTTCTGTCAGGCCGATGCCCGAGGTGATCAGGTTGGTGTAGAAACCCAGGCGCCGGGCTTCGGCGATCAACTCGGCAAGGTCCTGGCGCACCAGCGGTTCGCCGCCGGAAAAGCCGATCTGTGCCGCGCCCATCTCCCGCGCTTCCTGCAGGACCTTGAACCACTGCTCGGTGGTCAGCTCCTGGCCCTGTTTGGCAAAATCCAGCGGGTTGGAGCAATACGGGCATTGCAATGGGCAGCGATAGGTCAGCTCGGCGAGCAGCCACAGTGGCAGCCCGACCTCGGGAGTGGGCGGTATGTACGGGGTGTTGGTGACGGGGGCCAGGTCAGACAAGATCGATCCAGTTTTTCTTTTTGGCGCCTTCCATGAACTCGTCGACGTCCATGCCCAGTTCGGGAACATTGGGGAACTGCTGCTGAAGCTCATGAATGATGGCGGTGATGGTGCGCTTGCCATCGATCAGCCCGCCAATCAGGGCCGCGCTCTCGTTAAGTTTGATCATGCCTTCAGGGTAGAGCACCACATGCGCCTTTTGCGCAGGCTCGTACTGAAAGCGATAGCCTTGATGCCATTTGGGTGTCAACGCTCGGAACTGCGGATCGTGCTTCATAGCGTAATCCCCTTATGCCAGACCTTTTGGTCTGTAACGCTGTGATACGGCGGGCGGTTCAGCTCGTAGGCCATGGACATCGCATCGAGCATGCTCCACAGGATATCGAGCTTGAACTGCAGGATTTCCAGCATGCGCTGCTGGCCTTCGTACGTAGTGTAGTGCTGTAACGTGATGGCGAGGCCGTGTTCCACGTCGCGTCGGGCCTGGCCCAGGCGAGTGCGGAAATACTCGTAGCCTGCCGGGTCGATCCACGGGTAATGCTGCGGCCAGCTGTCCAGGCGCGATTGGTGGATCTGCGGCGCGAACAGTTCGGTCAGCGAGCTGCTGACCGCTTCCTGCCAGTTGGCGCGGCGGGCGAAGTTCACGTAGGCGTCGACGGCAAAACGCACGCCTGGCAGCACCAGTTCCTGGGCGCGCAGTTGGTCCGGGTCGAGCCCCACGGCCTGGCCGAGGCGCAGCCAGGCTTCGATGCCGCCGTCTTCGTCGGGCGCGCCGTCATGGTCAAGCAAGCGCTGAATCCACTCGCGACGGATCTCGCGATCCGGGCAGTTGGCCAGAATCGCCGCGTCCTTGAGTGGAATGTTCACCTGATAGTAGAAACGGTTGGCGACCCAGCCCTGAATCTGCTCGCGGGTTGCACGACCCTCGTACATCGCCACATGGTACGGGTGATAGATGTGGTAATAGGCACCCTTGGCGCGCAAGGCCTGTTCGAATTCAGCGGGGGACAGTGCAGTCGCTTCGCTCATGTCAGCTCCTAAAGCTCGATGCTCATGCCATCGAAGGCCACTTCGACGTTGCGACGAACCAGCTCCGCACGTTCCGGGGAGTCTTCGTCGAGAATCGGGTTGGTGTTGTTGATATGGATAAGCACTTTGCGCTGCTCGGGAAAGCCTTCGAGGACTTCCAGCATACCGCCGGGGCCGTTCTGCGCCAGATGGCCCATTTCCCTGCCAGTTCGCGTGCCGACGCCACGGCGCTGCATTTCGTCGTCGTCCCACATTGTGCCGTCGACCAGCAGGCAGTCGGCGTCACGCATTTTCTCGGCCAGTGCTTCATCGACCTTGCCCAGGCCCGGCGCGTAGAACAGCTTGCCGCCGGTGCGGGTGTCTTCGACCAGCAGGCCGATGTTGTCGCCCGGATGCGGGTCGAAACGGTGTGGCGAGTAGGGTGGTGCGGCGCTGCGCAGCGGGAATGGCGTGAAGCGCAGGTTAGGGCAGGCGGGGATCACGAAGCTGCCTTGCAGCTCGATACGATTCCAGTTCAGGCCGCCGTTCCAGTGCTTGAGCATTTCGAACAACGGGAAGCCGGTGCTCAGGTCTTCATGGACCATCTCGGTGCACCAGACCTGATGCGGGCAGCCTTCGCGCAGGCTGAGCAAACCGGTGGTGTGGTCGATCTGGCTGTCCATCAGCACAATGGCGCTGATGCCGGTGTCGCGCAATGCGCGCCCCGGCTGCATCGGCGCAAAGCTCTGTAGTTGCGCACGGATATCCGGTGAGGCGTTGCACAGCACCCAGTTTGTGCCGTCGTCGGACAGCGCAATCGACGACTGGGTCCGCGCGTGAGCACGCAGGCTACCGTCGCGAAAACCTGCGCAGTTGACGCAGTTGCAGTTCCACTGGGGGAATCCACCACCAGCAGCAGAACCTAGAATCTGGATGTACATGACAGCTCCTGGCACACGTTCTGAAATAAAAAACAGCCACAACCATAAAAAAAGCCCCGGCGAACCGAGGCTTCACAGCGCACTGAAATCAACGGCTTGCGAAGTACATGGTGACTTCAAAACCGATACGCAGATCAGTGTAAGCAGGTTTAGTCCACGACATAAAAATCTCCTCGGATAAGTGCTGCGGTTGGTGACTACATCTTAGTGCATCGCTGAAGGCATACGTTCAGATAGTTAGGGAGCTATGTTACTCAATTTAACAATTGCGCAGGACTGGAATCTGCAGGAAAGACCATTACCGTTCAGGTAAGGATAGCGGGATGGCCGCTTTGGCAGGGCGATTGGCCACGATCAGCCAGCCGCCAGTGGCATTGGTCAGCTGCTCCGTGGCAGTGAGTAACGAGTGTGTATCCAGATTTGACAGAGCGCGTTGCAACGCCTGCGAGTGGCTACCCTGATGGCCGGCAAGATGCGCTTGCCACTGCATGTCTGCCTGCTGCTGGTCCGGCATGCTCGACGGCTCGAATTGGGCTGAAAGGGCTTTTATCTGCTCAGACACATCTGCGTCGCGAACCCGCTCGGGCAATCTGCCGATGAACGTCTCAATGTGCTGAAAAAGCTGCCCTGCGTCGCAGGAGGGCGATTGAACACCAAACAGTAATCCGGTCCTTCCATTGATCTGTCTGATGCCACTGAACACGGCGTAACCCAGTTGCAGATCGACCCGCAGCCGCTGGTAGAAGAGCGCTTGTGACACGTGCGCGAGCAACCGCCAGGCAGCTTCATCTGCAACGGAGGCCGTAGGGGCCGGGCAAAACACCAGCACTGCGTCTTCCGACGAGGACGATGCTTCAGTCGCCCAGCGTTTGCCTGGGAAAGTGGCGGGCGGCTTTGGCGAGTCTGTTTGCCGAACGCCCGGTGCTGCATTCAATGTGGCGTCTATCAAGGGCTGGCTGGCAGCAGAGAAGCCATTGGCGAAGCTGATCCAGCGCGAAGCCGCCCATACGCTTGGCAGATCGCCAACCGTCAGCTGCGGTTCGCTGCTCAGGTAATGATCGGCAAGCTGTTTGAGCAACTGACGAATCGGAATCAGCTCAGGTTCGTCGCCTGCCAGCGATGCGGGCTCAGCGCGCTGCAGGCGATGCAGGGCGTGTTCGATAACCGCAACCATCGGCTCGCGCAGGCCGTTCAGTTGAAGCTGCCAATAAGGCCCGTAAGCACTGAACGTCAGGCTCACACCAGCCTGACGTGCGTCTTCGATCAATGGCTTGAGCCCTGTATCGAGCATCCGCCAGAGGGTTGGCTGCGGGGAGGGCAGTTCCCAGCGCAGATAAAACGCGGCTTCATCGCTGTTGGTGAGTGCCGTATCGAGAAACGGATTCGGCGCTGGCAAACGCCAATTGACCTGCTCGATGCTGTGGGTATCGGCGAGTGCGGAGCCGATCAGCGCGTCGGGCGTGAACTGTTCGAGCAGCGCGCGCAATGCCTCTTGGCCTTGCGCGCCTAACTGTGCAGGCGTCTCGCGACAGTAATAATGTGCCAGCGCCAACGCACCGAGCATGTGCAGGCGGCGTTGTTCGAGGCGTTGGTATTGCTCGACCAGCAACGGCCAGTGAGCCTTGAAAAAATCGAGCCAGCTGAAAAACAGGCTGTTGATGGTGAGAGTGTTCGCGAGGGCATCTTTCAGTTCGATATCAAGCAAGAGCTGCCCGCCGAACTGGTACAGCGGTGCGGCTTTCAGTGAGCTGGCAAGGCCCCTGTCGACCAGCTCGGCAATCAGTCCGCCCGGCTGAGTTGCATTAAGCCAGTGACAGAAGAACGCCAGCGCTTCGTCAGACTTGTCCGGCAAGTCCTCAAAGGCAAACAGCAGGTGGTTTTGCTCGTCAGCCTTTGGTCGATTGGCAATCAGCGGTGGAGGCGGTTGCTGTATGACCTTCACACCACTGGCGAACATTGCGCCATGGTTGATTGCCAGTGTTTCCAGCTCGGCCATTGGTAGCGGCCCACTCAGGCACAGGGTCATCTGCCCTGCCTGATAGAAGCATCGATAAAAGTCCTGCAACGCCTGTTGAAACGCAGGGTTGGGCACTGACAGGCTGTAACGATTGCCAGCATGAAAGCCGCGCAGCGGATGCTGTGGATTGATCGATGCCAGCCGGCGCGCCTGATCGCGTGATGCGCTATCGCCGACCCAGGCGATGAACTCGGCGTGCAGCACTTCGCGCTCGCGCAGTTGATCGGCCATGGTCATGCGCGGACGGGCGAGCATGTCGCACAGTCGCTCCAGCCCTTGGGCAAAGACCGCCTGCGGCAGCTCAAAGAAGAAGTCAGTGGTGCGTTCGCGTGTGCTGGCATTGACCTGACCGCCATGGCGCTGCACGAACGTCATCAGGTTTTCGCTGGCAGGGAAGCGCTCGGTGCCGAGGAACAACAGATGCTCCAGAAAATGCGCCAGCCCGGGCCAGGCCTGCGGCGCATCATGGCTGCCCGCCGCTACGCGCAATGAAGCTGCGCAGCGCTTGAGGCGCGGTTCGTGACACAGCACCACATTCAGGCCGTTGGCCAGCGTTAGGCGTTTGATGTCAGAGGAAGGCGGGGCAGGCATGAGGGTGTCCACGGCGGCAGGGAATGCAAAGCATCATGCTAGCGGATAACCGGCGAAGTTCGCGAGCATGGCTGAACCAAGGCAGGACGCGGAGCGTCCAGAGCTGCATGCCGACGCGGAGCGTCGCGCGATAATCGAGATTGTCACTCCAGTGTGGGAGTGCCGAGCGTGACGCCTCGGGATCAAGTCAGCGACGTATACAGCCCCGGTCGACGATCGACGAAATAGTCGTTCACCGTCCTGGCCTGGGCCAGCAATGCCTTGTCCAGCGTCCCCATCAGCAAGCCTTCGTCCTGACCTGCCAGCAGTGGGCGGCTGCCGTCCGGTGCGCAGATGCTGCTTAGCCCGCAGTAACGAATCGCGCCTTCGCTGCCGCAATAGTTGGCGTACACCACGTAGCAGTGGTTCTCGAACGCTCGCGCCCGTACGGTCACTTCACAGACAAAGTCGTAAGGCAGCATGTTCGCGGTCGGCACCAGAATCAGTTCGGCCCCTGCCAGCGCAAGCCGACGGGTGTTTTCAGGGAACTCCACGTCGTAGCAAATCAGCATGCCCAGACGCCAGTCGTTCAATTCGACCACCGGGTAATGATCCTCGCCTGCTGCGAACATCGACCTGTCCAGCTCACTGAACAGATGGGTCTTGCGGTAGTTGCACAGACGTGTGCCCCGGCTGTCGATCAACTGCACGGCGTTGTATACCTGTTGATCAGGCCCGTGCTCCGGATAGCCGTACAGAATCGCAATGCCGCTGGCTTGCGCGATGGCGGCAATGCGTGTCGCCGCCGGACCGTCCTGCGCTTGCGCCAGTTCACTGACCGCCTGTGCACCGATGTTGTAGCCAGTCAGGAACATCTCCGGGCAGATCAGCAGCTGTGCCCCTTGCTCTGCGGCAGCCTGGGCCTGTTGTTCCAGACGCGTCAGGTTGCCGCTTATATCCAGCGGCAACGGCGAGCATTGATACAGCGCAATGCGCATGGTTTTTCCTTCCGTCAGTCGCCCAGTGCAATCGGGCCTATTTCATGAAACACGTCACCGGGGCCGGGGTTCTCGGCGTGAGTCTTGCCGCCGAAGTGGTTCATGATGCCCCACACGGCGTTGAGCGATGTCTGTACTGCGCCTTCAACCCAGGCCGGTGTCCAGGACACATCGTCACCGGCGATGAACATGCCGCGCTGTTCGCTGGGCATGTCCTGCTGCATGAAGTGCGCGTACATGCGCTGGTTATAGCGGTAATGGCCCGGCAGCGCACCTTTGAAGGCACCCAGGAAGTGCGGGTCGGCCTCCCACGAAACGGTGATCGGGTCGCCGATGATGCGCGCCGCGATGTCCACTTTCGGATAGATCTTCTTCAGCGCATCAAGCGCCAGCTTCACACGCTTCTCGATAGGCTGCGGCAGCATCTTCAGCGCATCGCTCATCCACGAGTAAGACAGGCAGATCACGCCCGGCTTGTCGTCGCCGTTATCGAACAGGTAAGTGCCACGGGTCAGGCGGTCGGTGAGGGTCATGCTCATCAGATCGCGACCGGTTTCCGGGTCCTTGTCTTTCCAGAACGGACGGTCGACCATCACGAAAGTCTTCGAGGATTGCATGTAGCGCGTGCGATCCAGGGCCATCCACATTTTTTGCGAGAACAACGATTCTTCGCACTCGATCTGCGTGGTCAGCAGCCAGCTCTGGCAGGTGGTCAGCACGGCGGCGTATTGCCGGGTGTCGCCCCAGTTGTCAGTCACGGAAAAGCTTCCGTCCTCGGCGCGAGCAATGCGTTTGACGCCAGGACGCGGTGCGCCGCGGTGCAGCGAAGACAGGCTGGTGCCCTTGGGCCAGTGTGCGCAACGCTCGGGCACATGGCTCCACAAACCGACCGGCACCTGCTGCACGCCGCCCACGATCAGGTGCTGGTGCTCATCGCAATTGGTCATCACCACGCGGAAGATTTCCAGCATCGAGTTGGGGAAGTCCGAGTCCCAGCCGCCCGTGCCGAAGCCTACCTGACCAAACACCTCGCGATGATAGAAAGACAGTTTGGCGAAGGCCTTGGACGTCGCGACGAAATCATAGAAGGTGCGGTCATCCCACAGCGGCACCAGCTTGTTCCACAGCTCTTTGAGGCGCGGCACATCACGGTCACGGATGGCCTGCTGGATGTCACCGAACTGCGAGCCGCTTTCCAGTGCGTCGGCCCAGGCGTCGGCCACTTCCTGAAACAGCGCCGGCAGATCCGAGAGCATTTGCGCGTAATAGGTGGTGCCTTCCAGGTCGATGACGGTGCTGCCGGAAGCGGCGGTCAGCGGGTTGGGAAAGGGCCTGGACTCAAGGCCCAGTTTGTCGACGTAATGAAAGAATGCGGTCGATGACACCGGAAAGCGCATGCCGCCCAGTTCGGCAACGATGCCTTTGGCACCTTCAAACTCTTGCGAACGCAACCGCCCACCCATCTTGGAGGCTTCGTAAACCACTGGCTTGAGGCCCATCTTCATCAGCTCGTAGGCCGCCACCAGCCCGGCAATACCGGCACCGATAATCGCTACTTCCGCGCCATGATTTTCAGCCGGGATACTGCCCAGACCCTTCGGGTGTTCGATCCAGTCATCGAAGGCGAAGGGGAAGTCGGGGCCGAACATGGTGATCGGCTTTTTGCCGTTGGCGGGGTGACGGTTGTTCTTCATGACGGACCTTGATGGGCAACGGCGAAAACAACAGTCTAGAGAAGGGCGGGCACGTTAATAAGACGCAAAATGTCGTCGATATGCTGTTTATTTATGCAAAGTGACGAATATTTTGGTCATTTTGTATGGTTTCGTGCAGCTATGGCTTGCTTATACTGGCTGGCCGCGGTCGATCTTGCTGCTGAGGATGATCGATGTCGTGGTCTTCTCGACACCATCCACGCTGCCGATCAGGTCCAGTAGCTGGTCCAGTTGCTCCGGAGAATCCGTACGCAGCCAGGCGACATAATCGAACTCGCCACTGACCGCACATAACTGCTGCACTTGCGCCATGGCGCTGAGTCGGCGCAGCACTTCCTTGCCCGAACGAGGTTGCACGGTGATGCCGACATACGCCTGCAATCCGCCACTGACCACTCGCTGGCCAAGGCGCACGCCATAGCCGGTAATCACCTTGCTGCTTTCCAGGCGTGCCAGCCGGGAGGTGACGGTGGTACGGGCGATGCCCAGTTGACGGGCGAGCATGGCGACGCTTTCGCGTGCATTGATTTGCAGCGCTGCGATCAACTGTCGATCAATTTCGTCCAGCACGGGCGGGCGGGTATCGGGCACGGGTATTTCCTTAAAACTTCCAGCGTTTAGCGGTCTTGGCCAGGCGTGCCTGGAGCCCGTCCAAGTTCTGTGCCAGTTGCTGAGTCATCAAGTGATAGCCCATCAACTCGGCTGGAATGACCGGCTGCGCGGGAGCGCTTTCCGATGTGCGCACCAGACGCTCGGTTGCGCCGGTTTGCAGCGCGCGAGCCATGCCGATCAACTGACGACGTATCTGCCGGTAATCGTTATCCAGCGAAGTTTTAAACGACTCGCCCGCCACTTTATCCAGATCGGCAGGGCGAATATTGGCGAGAATCTCCAGGGTGCTCAGGCACATGCGGAAATGGCCTTGAATGGCGTCCAGTTCCACCATGGACATCTTCACTTCCTTGGAAACCGACGGCAGCAGCGAGCGCAATTGCAGCATCGTGGCGTTGAGCCTGGCGGTCAGCTTGAGATGCTCGTCAGCGGTGACCGGCTGGCCTTGCACGATGCGTCCATAGACCTTGGCGCAGTCACGCAAGCCACTGGCCAGGTTGTAGCGCCAGGAAAACACGGCATACAGTGGCAGGGCGAAGGAGAAGGCCAGCGCCAGCGCGATACCGATCAAAATATCTACGGTGCGCCACAACCCGTCACTGATCGGGTTGTAGCCATGACCGGCCACGATAAACAGCGTTATCGCCGACAGCAGCGCGGTGTAACCGCCTTTGCCAATAGCGTGATAAGCAAAAAAACCGCACATAACCGACATCATCGCGTAGGTCAGCAACGGCATTTCCAGATAGCCCTGCTGGACCACCACGATCAGGCCAAGACCAGCTCCGATCAACGTTCCGTAGGCGCGCTCGACTGACTTTTTGCCGATATTGCCGTGGTGCTGCAAACCGCCGATGACGATCAGCATCGTCACCGACGCCCACTCGCCATGAGGCAGATTGAGGCCCGTGGTCAACAGAATCGTTACCAGCAAGCCCACCGCAATCCGCGCCGCGTGGATCAGCCGCGCATGCCGATAACGGCGATACGGGTCCAGCAGCGGACGCAGAACAGGGCGAAGCCAGGAAGGTATGAAAGCAGAGCGCGAATTCGTCATGCGTTAAGAGACCGCGAGGGTAGGGAAGAGATTCCCTGATTGGATGATGGCAGGTCTCAGTAAGCCACATTTTGAGAGGAGATGGGTGGTGTATGTTGGCGATCAGTGAACATGACATCGTGGCTTCAAGCGGTAGGAATCACGATCTGAATTCAGTAAGGATGAAATCCAGCACTTTTTAAGATGCCTTTATATGAGGCTTTATGGTCATTAATGTGTACTTTCATGATCTATTATCTACAGGTTCAAGCCTGCAAACGTACTACTTTGTGATTCCTTGAACCCCCGCGCCTGCTCGCTGGTAACTGCTCATGAAAGCTTTTTTCCCCGTTCAATGCAGCGACACGCTGTTGCGGATTGCCCTGCTGGTAAAGCAGGCCCGGCTACAACAGGGCGTTCGGCAAGTGGATCTTGCCGAGCGGCTGAGCATTTCGCTGCGTACATTTCGACGCATCGAAGCAGGCAGCGCAGACGGCGTATCGCTGCGCGACTTTATGCTGGTGGTCTGGGGGCTGGGTGTGTCAGAGCGCTTGTTTCAGGGGCTGCGAGACGACGAGTCGTTTAGCGTCGAACAGCTTGAAGCTGCCGACCGCAAGCGCGTTCGCCTGCCCAGAAGCAAGCCGGAGGACTTCTGATGGCTCAGGCCTACATTTATATGGAGTGTCCTGTGTGCAGAGTTGGACGCTACGGTCGATGCTACCAGTGCCGCGCGCTTGAAGGGCCAGTAGCCCCCTCAGATTCTGCAGCCCTTATGGCAAGGGCCGATTGATCTGGTAGCGAGTGCTGCGGCCGCCGCCGGGCAGACGAGTCAGGCAGTTTCTGCCAAGCAGATCACTTAAATGCCGGGTCGCCGTGGCCTTGGAGACTTTCGCTACCGCTTGATACTGCGCGGCGCTCAGACCTTCTTCAAAGCCCCGCTCGCCGCCATCAAGCAGTCGATTCAACACTTTGACCTGCTCGGCGGACAAGCCGTCACCATTGTGCAACTGCCAGAATCGCGTCTTGGCCAACACCCGTTCGATACAAACCAGGGCATGCTCAATGCTGTTCAGCAATGTGCGCAAAAACCATTCCAGCCACTCGGTGATATCGGTTGTACGTTTCTGGCTGGTTTCCAGAACATGGTAATACCCGGCGCGGTCATCGAGGATGCTGGCAGACATGGAAAACAGCCGAATGGCTTGTTGATCGCCCTGAGTCAGCGTCAGGTCAGTCAGCGCCCGCGTCAGGCGACCATTACCGTCGTCAAATGGATGCAGCGTCACAAACCAGAAATGTGCGATGCCGGCACGCACGAATGGATCTAGCCCCGGATCATTTTGACTGGCGGCAAACCAGTCGAGGAAGTCGTCCAGTTGTTGCGCAAGCACCGCGCGCGGTGGTGCTTCGAAATGCACGACCGGTCTATCAAGTCTCCCGGAGACCACCTGCATGGGCTCGTCGCTACGCAACTGGCCTGCCAGGATGCGAGCGGATACAAAGCTGTCCTCTGCCGGGAACAGCCAGCGATGCCAGGTGTACAGGCGTTACAGGTCAAGCGGTTGATCGTGCCTGCGTGTGGCGTCCAGCATCAGCTCTGCCAACCCCTCGCTGCGGGGGGGTTGTTTACCGTTATTGGCAATACCCAGACGACGCGCCAACGAAGACCTGACAGAGCCCACATTCAGTCGCTCGCCTTCGATGGCAGACGAGGTAACAATATTCTGCAACAGGGTGTCCATGCCCTCGCGCATTTCGGCATCGCCACTCACTACGCCGCTCATTCCCAGCAGGCGACCCTGAGCTTTAGCGCACGCTCGTATCAAGGGCGCGATGCGTTCATCGCTCCAGTTGAAGTGGGGCCAGTCCGGCTGCTGCCAGATCCAGAGATGTTCGGACATTGGATATGCCTTTGAGGTGAGCCGAATACGGGTTTAATCGGCTCATAAGGTGAGCCGATTGTGCTGGCTATTCGGCTCATCGTCCAGACGTTGTTTCGGCCCCCAAAATTTCAACTACCGTTCGTCCGCCTTCATAGTGGTTCACTTGCTGGCGCAATGGAACCGTATCAGCCTTCCCGACACTTAGGACGGCACAGCATCGCTCCTTGTGGGCAATCTGATGAGATCCCGGGCGCAATGCCCCGGTCATCACTAATGGCCAAGCGGAGTTTATCTTCCATGAAAAAAAGTATTTCCCTGCTCACGACTTTGTTTTTCTGCCATGGCGCATTGGCAGGAACGATGCTCGATGAACAGAGCATTACTTCGTACGTCGACAGTCACAGTGCCGAGCAGGTCGCGTTGCTTGAAAAACTGGTGAACATCAACAGCGGCACGGACAACGTGGACGGTGTCGTCAAGGTCGGTGATCTGATGAAGGCAGAGTTGGAAGCGCTGGGCTTCGATACCCGTTGGCACGAGCTGCCCGCAGGGATGAACCATGCCGGTAGCCTTGTCGCGGTGCATGACGGTAACAAGTCTGCGAAACGAATCTTGCTGATAGGCCATCTGGATACGGTGTTTCCGGCCACCAGCAAGTTTCAGGAGTATTCATTGATAGATGGCGGCAAAAAAGCCAAAGGCCCCGGAGTGATCGACGACAAGGGCGGCCTGGTCACCATTCTTTACGCCTTGCAGGCGCTGAAACACAGCGGCGCATTGCAGGACATGAATATCTCTGTGGTCCTGGTTGGTGACGAAGAGCTGGCGGCCAAGCCGACTGAAATTTCCAGAGAATGGCTTATTGCCGAAGCCAAAAGAAGTGACATAGCACTGGGCTTTGAATTCGCCTTGTCGCCCAATCAGTTAATCACCGAGCGCAGAGGATTGAGCGAATGGTTTTTGATCAGTACCGGCATAGACAAACACTCAGCGACTATTTTTCAGCCTGAAACCGGTTTCGGTGCGGTGTACGAGTCGGCCCGGGTGCTTGATGAAATTCGCTCCAAACTCTCCGGTGAGCAAGGCTTGACCATCAACCCTGGGCTCATTCTGGGCGGTGCCACAGCCCAGGAAGATGTACCAAGCGGGCAAGGCACTGCCTCGGGAAGAAAAACCACAATCGCCAGAATAGTGTCCGTGCATGGCGACCTGCGGTTCAGCAGTGAAGAACAGCGAAGCTCCGCTGAAGCCCGCCTGCAGGAAATAGCCAGTCACTCGCTGCCACAGACCCATAGCGAGTTGAAGATCAAGGCAATCATGCCGGTCATGGTTGATCGCGAAAGTAATCGCAAACTTCTGCAAGCCTACAGCAAGGTCAGCCAGGACCTTGATGGACCTGCACTGGAATCGGCTCCGTCAGCGGAAAGAGGCGGTGCCGATATTTCCTATGTGAACAAATATGTAACGGCGAGCCTGGACGGGCTTGGCGCGTGGGGGCAGGGTGCCCACAGCGAGAATGAAACCATCGATCTGAGTTCGCTGCCCGTGGTGACCAAACGCGCCGCGCTGTTCATCAGCCGCTATGGCAAATAGCTGCTCTTCAGCCGGGCGCTGAGCCCTGCCTGACTGAAGAGCACAAGGCCGACGGCAGCACCTGATGCGTGTTGCCGTCCTCACCTGCAGTGTTGACCAGCCAAGGAGAAAAGCCCAATGGAATTTGAACTGCGATTGTCGCATGACAACGATCTGGAGCAGTTACAGCGTCTCTCTGTGCGGGCTCGCCAGCGGTATATGATCATCCCCTCTTTGGCTCATGTCGCCGAAAGCCCACCGCTGGGCGCAGACAGATTCGAAGCCTGCCGGGTCATGGTTGCTGTAGACAGGCATTGCGATGAAGTCATCGGTTTCGTAGCCATGCGCCTACTGGATGATTACTTATACCTGGACAATATCTCGGTCGAACCTCTTGCTTCAGGCAAGGGCGTTGGAAAAAGCCTGCTGTCGTCTGTCGTGGCGTACGCGCACTTGCGTCGGGCTGATGCGGTGAGCCTGACAACATTTCGCGAACCACCCTGGAATGGCCCATGGTTTCGTCAGCATGGGTTCTGTCCGATGCCGACGGATTGTATTGGCGATGGGTTAAGGCGCGTCATGAAGCGTCAGTCGCAGACTTTCGATCCTGCGACGCGTGAGACCCTGTGGCGTCTGCTGTAACCCATGCCAAGTCATGGATGCAATCCACTTTAGCGAACTGCGCTTTCCTCATCGAGCTGCAAGGTCGATACATAAATGCCTTGTTGGCTATCCGCCACCTTCGTTTTGTTGTTCAAGATTCATACAGCCAGTGTTTGCCATATTCGCCTTGCCAGCCTGTTCTTTCACCGCGGTGAGAGCTGCAGCGCTCCAGCCAAAATGTATCAAAACAGAAATATTGCGGACACCTTGTCACCACAAAATGCACGCCACTCGCTGATGGACCGGCTCTGACCCCATAACCAGAAATCTCAGGCATCTCCTTCAGACGAGCGAATATTTGCTGCCATGAATAACCTGAACCTGCTGCAGACCTGCCAGAACGAACAATCGGCGGACGTGATTTACGGTCCGATTCAACCTGAACTGCTGCGCGAGGAAGTGCTGGCCGATTTGCTGCAAGCCAGCGCCCGGCGCGATCCGCAGCAAGTGGCACTGATCTTCGGCGAGCACCGGATCAGTTATGGGGAGCTGGACCGGCAGGCTGATCAGGTGGCTTCTGCGCTGATCAAGGCTGGCGTAAGGCCTGGGCACATCATTGGTCTGTGGCTGCCGCGAGGCATTGAGCTTCTGGTGATGCAGGCCGGTATCGCCAAGGCGGGTGCCGCTTGGTTGCCTCTGGATCAGGACACTCCGGTGGAGCGTCTGCAGATATGCCTGGAAGATGCCAGCGCCGTGGGGCTGGTGTCCTGCAACGCGCTGAGCCCGTTGCTGGCTGGTAGCGGTCTGAACGTGTGGACTGCCGAATCGCTGCTGACACAGACCGACGCAGCGTTGGTGCGCCGCAGTGGTGTGCTTCCCGATCATCCTGCGTATGTGATCTACACCTCCGGTTCGACCGGCAAGCCCAAGGGCATCCTGATTTCCCAGCGCAGCATCTGCCATTTCCTGCGCAGCGAAAACGCGGTACTCGGTATCTGCGCCAGCGACCGGGTCTACCAGGGCTTTTCCGTGGCATTCGACATGTCGTTCGAGGAAATCTGGATTGCCTATCTGGTGGGCGCGACGTTGTGGATAGGCCCAAAGGAAACCAGCGGAGACCCCGAAACCCTGCCACGTCTGCTGAACGAGCAGCGCATCAGCGTTTTGCACGCGGTGCCTACCTTGCTGGCGCTGTTCAGCGAAGACGTCCCCTGCCTGCGGGTGATCAATCTGGGCGGCGAGATGTGCCCTGAGTCGCTGGTCGACCGCTGGGCCACGCCGAACCGGCAAATGTTCAACACCTATGGGCCCACCGAAGCCACTGTGTCGGCGAGTCTGGCGCGGTTGTCGCGTGGTCGCCCGGTCTCGATTGGTACGCCGCTCCCCAATTATGGTCTGTTGGTAATCGCCAATGACCCAGCGGTCGGCAGCAGCCTGGCACCCAGCCTGCTGCCCCGTGGCGAAGTCGGCGAACTGTGCATCATCGGCCCCGGTCTGGCTGAAGGTTATCTGGGCAGACCGGATCTGACCCAGGAAAAATTCCTGCCTAACCCGTGGTCCACTGGCTATCACGATGCGCGCCTGTACCGCACCGGCGACCTTGCGCGGATCGACGATGAAGGGCAAGTACAATGCCTGGGACGTGCCGATGATCAGGTGAAAATTCGTGGCTTTCGCGTCGAACTGGGCGAGATTGAAGCGCTGTTGGCGCAACAGCCCGGCGTAGGCACTGTTGCCGTCCTGTTGCGCAACGAGGGTGGCGTTGATCAGCTGATTGCTTATCTGGTTTGCGACACATCGACGGATTCCACATTCACCAGCCAGCTGCGCAAGGTCTTGCAGGCCCGGTTGCCGTCGTACATGGTGCCGGGGCATTTCGAGTTGCTCGACAGCATGCCGCGCCTCACGTCCGGAAAAATCGACCGCAAAACACTCAAGGCCCGCCCGTTGACGGTTGATGCCGCGGGTGCTGGCGCAGAGTCCGACGTGGCTGAAACTGAAGGCGAAATCGCACTGTTTGCTGCGTTGGCCTCACTCTTTCCTGGCATGCCGATCCGCCGCGACGCGGACTTTTTCACTGATCTGGGCGGGCACTCCTTCTTTGCAGCACGTTTGGCCTCGGCCTTGCGGGCGAACCCTCGCTTTGCACAAATCACCGTGCGCGACATTTACCAGCAACGCCGTATCGGCGCGATTGCCGAAGTGCTGGATCAAGCACCGCAAGAGATGGCTGCCCCGGTCGACTGGACGCCTCCGTCCGCGTGGCGTCGCTGGCGTTGCGGCGTGGCTCAGGCCCTGGCATTGCCGGTAATGGTCAGCCTGCGAATGACCCAGTGGCTCGCGCCGTTCTTTACCTACCACTTGCTTACCGGTTCGCCTGACGACTCTGTGGCTCTGGCGACTCTGGCTTCTATCTCGGTGTTTCTGATTGCCACCGTTCTGCAGTTTTTCATCGCATGGGCGGCCAAGTGGCTGATCGTTGGTCGCCTGAAGCCTGGAATATATCCATTGTGGGGCGTCACTTACTTTCGCTGGTGGGCCGCCGACCGTATGGTCGAGTCGGCACCGACTTACCTGTTGAGTGGTTCTTCGCTTTATCCCCTGTGGCTGCGCGCCCTGGGAGCAAAGATCGGTGAGGAAGTGATTATCGGCGGGGCCACGGTGCGGGCCCACGACCTGCTGGAGATCGGTGACGGGGTCAGCGTCGGCAACGGCGTGAGCTTCGAGAACGCACGCGTCGAGCGGGGCCAGTTGCATCTGGGACGTATCGCGTTGCAGGACAATGCCTGTGTCGGTTCCTACGTGATCATGGAGGGCAATACTGCTATCGGTCCGTGGGGGCATCTTGAGGCGCAATCGGCCATGGCCGACGGCCGGGAGGTTCCGGCTGGGCGTATCTGGCAGGGCTCACCTGCGCGTGATGTCGGCGCGTTCGATACGCTCGGCCAACCTGCGCGGCCTGTGACCAGCCCTGCGCGTTTGCGGGCAGAAAAACTGTTCTTCGTGTTCGGCGTTCTGCTGGTCGCGACGCTGTTCTTCATCCCGGTCTTCCCGACCTTTTTCCTGATCGACTGGTTCGACACGCAGAACGTCTTGCCATGGTTCGAGGGCAGCGGACCATTGGGACAACTGGCGCGCTATTTCCTGCTCGCGTTCCCGGCCAGTGCGGTGCTGATTGTCGCGACTGTTCTGGCCTCTGCCGCATTGCGCTGGATCGTCTTTCCACGTCTCAAGCCGGGTCGCTACGCGGTACACAGCAATACTTACTGCGCCAAGTGGCTGATCAGTCAGATTCAAGAGGCCAGCCTCAATGTGCTTTCCGGTATCTACGCCACGGTGTATTCGCCCTTCTGGTATCGACTGCTGGGCGCGAAAGTGGGGCGCGACGCCGAGATTTCCAGCGCACAGGGCGTCATCCCGGACATGCTGACCCTGGGCGATGAAACCTTTATCGCCGATGCGGTGATGCTGGGCGATGAGCGTATCGATGGCGGCTGGATGACCATGCAACCCACAGTCGTATCCAATCGCAGCTTTGTCGGCAACGGCGGTTACATTTCAGATGGCACGGTGCTGCCGGAAAACGTCCTGATCGGCGTCCATTCCTGTGCACCGCATAACAGCAAGATGGCCGATGGCGATACCTGGCTGGGCTCACCACCAATCCACCTGCCAGCCCGCGAGCAGGTAAGCGGTGCTCCGGAATCTCTGACCTTCAAGCCCTCGCCATTGCGTCGTCTGGCCCGAGGTCTGGTCGAAGGCGTGCGCATTGTCACTCCGCACGCGGTGGTGATTGCGGTTGGCTACACCGTGATGCTTGATCTGATGCCACTCGCCGACCAAGAGCGCTGGGGTGCCGTGCTGGCTTACCTTGCCGTCATCGGCATGGCGTACAGCGTGGGTAACTTTCTGCTGATCGCAGGCTTGAAGTGGCTGGTCATGGGGCGCTATCGCAAACGCGCAGACCCTATGTGGACACCATTCGTATGGCTTTCGGAAGGTATCACCAGCCTTTATGAAGGCATGGCCGCACCAAACTTCATGCGCTACCTGCGCGGTACTCCGTGGTTGCCGCTGGCCTTCAACCTGCTCGGCTGCAAGATTGGCCGAGGGGTTTACATGGACACAACCGACATCACCGAATTCGACTGCGTCAGCATCGGTGCAGACAGTGAGCTGAATGCCGGTGCCTGCCCGCAAACACACCTGTTTGAAGATCGGGTCATGAAGATTGATCACGTCATCATCGGCGAACGCGTGTACATGGGGCCACGCAGCGCCGTGCTCTACAGCGCCGTAGTCGGCAACGATGCGCACCTTGGCCCACTCACCCTGGTGATGAAAGGCGAACACATCCCCGCGTGCAGTCGCTGGGCCGGCTGCCCGGCGGCACCTGACAAAGCATGAGGCCCGGAGCGAGCTGGACATTTGATGAAAATGGCCAGCTTGCCCCTCCCAAGTCTTTCCCGCACCACGGTGTATTGCTGGTCAGTTGCGTCACCAGGCCTGGCTCTGCAAGAGATGACGCGAGAAACCGCATTCGGGCCTGCACGCGTAAAGCCGTGGGGCAGTGGCTCGAATTGCCATCGGACGCGATCACGTTCATCAGCACTCCAGGTGTTGCGCCGCGATTAATGATCGACGGCCTGCCGGAGCCCGGTTTTTCCATCAGCCACGAAGCTGGATTCTCTCTGGCTGCGGTCAATCTCAACGGAGCGGTGGGTGTGGACTTGATGCAGGTCCAGCCTGTACCGGACTGGCAGGTTATTGCGCGGGATTATCTCGGGCCAGATGTAGGTGCGCGACTGCGGGATGTTTCCGAGACGATGCGCCCGGTCGCGTTTGCCAGGGCCTGGTGTGAGCGAGAAGCGTTTTTGAAACTGCATGGGCGTGAGTTGGGGGAATGGATAGAGGTGAGGCAGTTGGAGGGCGTGGGCATAGAGGTTGAATTGGGGACGAATATGGTTGGGGTAGTGGCTTTGAAATGGCCTCGATGTGTAGCTCTGAGCCGTCAGGTCTCATCTGACTCTGTAATAGCGTTTCAATAAATCCGCTAGCCGGTGCCGCGACTCAAAGCCCCGTTCACACATCAGTTTGATTTATTCAAGGGTTAGGTATACGTTACATTTAATCTAATTTGTTATGTATACGGAACATGGACTATTCCCTCATCACAACGCGTCTTGGCGAGCAGATTCGGCAGCGCCGCCTCAATCGAGGGCTTACGCAAGCCAGGCTTGCCACGATGGCAGCCGTCACCCGGCAAAAGATAATTGCCATAGAAAAAGGTGACCTTTCAGTAGGTATGACGGCCTATGCGCGCGTGCTCGGAGCGCTGGATTGTGAGCTCTCGGTCATACCCGCTGTCATGCCTACACTGGATGAAATTGAGGGAGTATTCGACTGATGATGACCACGCTGCAAGAGCTACTCCGCTATCGCCAAAGCAATCCGCCTGTTCTGTGCCCCCGACCAGGTACAGGATTCATTGGCCCAGCTATTCGCCATCGTGACCCTGAGCTGTATTGTCGGCAACGGCGACGCCCACCTGAAAAACTTCGGTCTGCTGTATTCCAACCCCACCCAACGAGATGCACGGCTCGCTCCAGCTTACGACATCGTCAACACCACGGCTTACATCCCCGAGGACGTGTTGGCACTGGATCTGCTCGGCAACAAGTCGCTATTCGCCTCGCGGCAGGGCCTACTGGATTTCGCCCAGATCTGTGATGTGACACGTCCAGAGGAGGTGATTTCCGGGCAACTTCAGGCACTGGAGCAAGTACTGGCGCGTTCGGTTGAGCTGAACGAGCAGGCGCCGGAGGTCATCGCTGCGGTCAGACGATGCGCTGAGCCGTTTATGAAAACCTTTGGGTAGCAAGCCGTTGGGCTTCGTGTCGCGACCTTTGGCAACTGCAATTCCAACAGACAGATGAATGCACGAATGTTCTAGACTCACCTTCTGACGTCAGCGATAACCAATCGCTTTCATCGATTCAGGTGTTTTATGCCTTCCACACACTGGATAGACCTCGCTCGCGACCTCGATACAGGCATCGAGACGCTGCACGCGCACTTTCAGGGGCATGCCTATGATCCCCATTGGCATGACAGCTATCTGGTGGGCGTTACCCGGCAAGGTGTGCAGCAGTCGTCAGCGCCATGCCAGCACGCCCGGGCAGGTGTTCACACTGGAACCGGGGGAAATTCATGATGGCAATGCCCCGTGCGCCGAAGGGTTCACCTATCAGATGCTGTACCTGGACCCGCATTGGCTGAGCCGGGAGCTCAGTGGGTTGTTCGAACAGGCTCCCGACCAGCATCTGCCTTCTTTCGCCAACACCCTGCAAACCGAATCACGGCTGGCTCACGCGGTCACGTTCGCTTTCACGGCGCTGCATCAAAAAGAACTACGCATCGTTCGTCAAAGCGCGTTGGATGAATTACTGGCGCAGCTCATTGATCGGGTGCAATGGCGACGCATGACCGATCCCGATCCGCGCTTGCCGCAGGTGGCCTTGCGGGCGAGGGATTATCTGCACGCGCATCTGCATCAGGACGTGGGCATGAACGAGTTGGCAGCTGTTTGTGGCGTTGACCGCTTTCGCCTGACGCGGGCGTTCAAGGCCGCCTTCGGCCTGCCGCCTCATGCATATCTGGTACAGCTGCGCCTGGCCAAGGCCCGTCGAATGCTGGCAGCCGGAATCTGGCCCGCTCAGGTGGCCAGCGATCTGGGCTTTGCTGACCAAAGCCATCTGGGCCGCTGGTTCATGCGCGCCTACGGACTTAGCCCGGCGGCCTATCGCTTGCGCTGCTCAAACCTTCCAGACTGATCCTGTGGTATGTCGCAGCATGGGCTTTTTCAGCCCTGGATTGCCGATCATGCTGCCTTTCATTCTGTTCGCCTTCGTCGCCTCGATTACCCCCGGCCCCACCAACATCCTGGTATTAAGCAACAGTGCCCGCTTCGGCTGGCGCGCCGTCGTACCGTTGATTCTGGGAGCCTGCACCGGCGCTGCACTGTTGGTGTTGCTCGTCGGCATGGGTGTCGGCCACTCATTGCTCGCGATCCCCAATGCTCAGCGCGTCATGGCATGGGTCGGCGTGCTGTGGCTAACCTGGCTGGCCTGGAAAATAGGTGCCGGCCCGACCGACTCAATCGAGCGGCAAAACAGTCTGCCGATGGGCTTTATCGGTGGCGCAGCACTGCAATTAGTAAATCCCAAGACCTGGGTCATGGCGCTGGCGGTAGTCAGTGTATTCAGCCAGCGCAGCCCGGTGTCTTACCTGGCGCTGGTGTTTTTTCCGATTTCCTTGCCCTGCCTCGGCAGCTGGGCTCTGATGGGCGCAGGCTCGTCCCGATGGCTCACATCGCCTTGGCGAGTGCAGTGGATGAATCGAGTGCTGGCGGTTTTATTGCTGCTGGCGGCGTGGATCGGTTTTATGGACAGTGTCTGAGCGCGTGCGGCCTGGATTGGCGGTGGGTACGCGAGGAGTCGGCTTCATTCAAAGGCTCTTGTCGAGCCAACTCGACTATTTGCTTGTGAGGTGAGTTTTGCTCTTCAACTTGCTGGTTTGCTCTGCGGCCGTCATCTCTTTTCACCGCAGAGCCTGTATGGCGTCAGATTATTCCGGTGCTTGCGCGCCGCTGGTCCTGGACAGCTCAGCAGGTCGGGCTGCCGCATTGAAGAAGGCCAGGTGATAGGCCAGGCCGACGAACACCGCACCGCCCACCGCGTTACCCAAAAATACCGGAACGAAGTTGTCGCCGAACTGCGCCCAGCTCAAGGCGCCGGCAAAGATCGCTGCAGGAATGACGAACATATTGGCGACGATGTGCTGAAAGCCGATCGCGACGAATGCCATCACCGGAAACCACATGCCGACCACTTTACCGATCACGTCCTTGCTTGCGTAGCTGAGCCACACCGCCAGGCACACCAGCCAATTGCAGCCAATACCCGAGATGAATGCCTGTTCGAAGCTGGCCCCCACCTTGGCATTGGCGATGGCCACAGTCTTGGCCATGAATGGGCCTTCAGTCAGCCCCACCACATGGCCGAAACAATAGGCGACGAACAGCGCGCCGATAAGGTTGGCCAGCGTCACCAGTACCCAGTTGCGCACCAACTGACCCAGACCGATACGCCCGGCGAATAGCGCCATGGGCAGGCTCATCATGTTGCCAGTCAGCAACTCGCCACCGGCCAGCACCGCCAGAATCAGCCCGACCGGAAACACCACAGCGCCAAGCAGATTGCCCAGCGACGCCCACTCGTGAGGGATCATGGTGCTGACATGAATATCGAGAAGAAACCCGAGGGCAATGAAAGCCCCTGCCAGAAAGCCCAGGATCATCAACGACGACAGGCCCAGGTGGGCTTTCTTGACGCCACTTTCGACGGCAATTTCAGCGATTTGCTGCGGGGTGTTCAGAGACATGGTGGGCTCGTGCGTGGTCGTGGGCTGAGCGTAGAGAGTAGAAGCTCAAGCGGTGCGCGCATCTGTCGCACGGGGAAACAACGTTACGGAATGTTTCGAAGGATGGCTAATCGGATGTTTTGATCGGGTGATTGAGAGGGTCGATGACTGGACTTACAGTTGTTTGGTTGGCAGGTTTGTAGTGGGTAAACTAAACCCGATCACTGAGTTGTCAGCGAACGAGCCATCTTGGAAACGCTGACTCAAGCACTCAAGCCAGCGGATTCTGATGCAACTGTAGGCAACGGAGCAAGGCTCCTAGGCTTCTGTAGGACGTGTACTCGTTTCGCAACACGATCCGGTTTTTTACTTCATCCGGCTTGGTATTGCCCGGCATCGCCCCATAACTATCCCTGTCTTCATAAACCGCAAGGACAGACCATGACCAACCAAACCGAAACCGCCATCCTTGCCGGCGGCTGCTTCTGGGGCATGCAAGATTTGTTGCGACGCTACCCCGGCGTGCTGCGTACGCGAGTCGGCTACACCGGTGGCGAAGTACCGAACGCCACCTACCGCAACCACGGCAACCATGCCGAAGCGATTGAGATCGTGTTTGACCCGGCGGTGATCAGCTACCGGCAGATTCTTGAGTTCTTTTTCCAGATCCATGACCCGAGCACGCCTAACCGGCAGGGCAATGATCTTGGGCCAAGCTATCGTTCGGCGATTTACTACCTGAGCGAACAGCAAAGGGATATTGCCAAAGATACTGCAGCTGACGTGGACGCCTCCAAGCTGTGGCCGGGGCGTGTGGTCACGCAAATCGAGCCTGCCAGCGAGTTCTGGGAAGCGGAGCCGGAGCATCAGGATTATCTGGAGCGGATACCGAACGGGTATACCTGCCACTTCATCCGGCCGAACTGGAAGTTGCCCAAGCGGGGTTGAACCTGAATCTCACCGGGAAAGGCTGGGATAGGGGAGAGCGCAAAAGCTGACCAGTATCTGAGAGAACCACCCAGAAACACAAAAGCCGCGCAATGCGCGGCTTTGGAGTTGGTGGGCCCACACGGACTCGAACCATTATGTGGTACTCAAACTTGTCGCTCGGCTACTGTCCGTCCGGTTCTATATGAGCAGATTCCAGTAAGCACGGGTGCTGTGACCACATGTCGCCCCGTTCTCCACAATTTCTTTAATACAACACCGGTGTTGTATTTGGAATAACTGTTGCCGTACGTCCACCTTACCGATGCTAGAACTGGGTATATCACCACGCAGCATTCGTTCTTGGAGAAACTGATTGCGCAAACCCTGGGCGCACGCTTGCGTTGGCGGGGCGCAATCCGGCGATGAACGACATGATCCGAAAGTCTCCGGGCGGGTTAGGGGTTTCCAAAGGTGCCAATGGGCCTGCGTCTCTTTCAAATCGAAGACTCGAGCTCCGCCTGGCATACAGGCTGAGTATGTCCGCCATAACTGCACTGAGGGAAGGCGGTAGCTATAGCCATCCTCCAGCTACGCTGAGGCGCTAAGCCGGTGTGGCTCGGAGTTTCCAGGATGCACGCCTTGAGCAAAATAGTGATCGGCCGTTTTTTGGCGCCGCCATCAACTACAGTCACCACCCACTTGTCGCTCAGTCCGCCCATTCATGCCTTATAAAATCCTCGATGCTTTTTGTTCGAGCTAAAGCCATGTCTTCTGTCCAAGAACCAGCTTCATGAATCTGTTGGCCGACATGAATCGTGGCAATCAGTCCGCAGCTTCGATAGACGTCTATCTTTTCAACCGGAGGCCTAGCTTTTAGTGAAGAGTTTGTTCCAGGCGGGAGCATCGTCAGATTCCCCAGATGGTGCATCCACTCAACGCCACTGCTCTGCGGTGCGATATGTTCTATTGAGCTCGCGGCATCCTGCTCCCAGATCTTTCCCCATTGGCTCTCATTTAGCTTCTGCCCTGCGAGCTGGGCCAAGTGTTCGTCATAACGGTTCAAAACATAGCGCAGCTGATTTTGCCAGCCATCGTAGCTGCTCAGCCACTCAATATTGTCCAAAACTTGGTCAATCGAATAACCCTTGGAGATTTTTTCCAACCCACTGAGGATTTGATCCTTGCTCAGGTTGTTCCGGTAGATTTCATAGCCAAGACGGATGTACTCCCCAACCTTGTGTCGGCTATCCCGGCTTGCCAGCTCGTAGATTCTGAAAGTAGCGCGCTCCCATTTGCCGAGTAGTTCTTGCTCCGTCTTCTTGTCGAATTTCCGCAGGAGGATCGCTGCGGCAACAAATCGAGCGTGAACAATTCGCGTCACAGCCCGGAGGCGCGGATCTCGGAACAGGCGCAGGTTCGCTTGCACGACCGCCTCGAGTTCATGACCAACCTCTGCAATCGTTTTTAGCTGCGTGCCCGCCTTCAAGGTTAGTAATGCGGTCGAGTCTGCTTCACTGGGAATCCGATTCGGTCGTGCGTCACACGCCCATGCACCTGCAAAGCGGAGAGCTTCGTCTCCGATTCGTGTGCTGTTTTCCAGCGAGCGATAAATGCCCCTCCAGACGTCTTGCATTTCAGACACTGCCTCGTCGCGAGTCCCACCCTCAACGTGCTCGAAAATGAGTGCCATCAGCTGGCTTTTGAGCTTGTCGATCCATTTCACATCCAGCCCACGGCTGTTAAGAACCTCGAAGACTCGATATACCGTAGCCTCGTCAGAAATCTCATGGTAGATGATCGTTAGCTTATTCCTGATGGTCACCAACAGCTCAAAGATCGTATCTCCACGAGCCAACCATTTGCTCACTGTAGTGGTCTAATGGTTCCGGACACTCATTTAGGCGAGAATATCGCCAGATAGAGGTGTCTGATGACCAAACAACGCCGTACCTTTTCCGTTGAATTCAAACGCGAGGCCGCAGGCCTCGTGCTCGATCAAGGCTATAGCCATATCGAAGCCTCCCGCTCGCTTGGGGTGGTCGAATCTGCGCTGCGTCGCTGGGTCAACCAGCTTCAACAAGAGCGCAACGGTGTCACTCCACAGAGCAAAGCCCTCACGCCCGAGCAGCAAAAAATCCAGGAGCTCGAAGCCCGGATCGCCCGTCTTGAGCGGGAGAAATCCATTTTAAAAAAGGCCACCGCGCTCTTGATGTCGGAAGAGCACGAGCGCATGCGCTGATTGATCAGCTCAGTGTCCATGAGCCAATCGAATTGCTGTGCGAAGTGTTCGAGGTACCTCGCTCGTGCTACTACAACCATTGCCTGCGGCGTCGGTCTCCAGACGCCGAGCGGGTTCGTTTACTTAGCCGAGTCAATGAGCTGTTCGGGCAAAGTCGAGGCGCTGCCGGCAGCCGCAGTATCGTGTCGATGATGCAGGCGGATGGCGAGCAAATCGGTCGGTTCAAGGTGCGTAGCTTGATGCGGGAGCTGGGATTAATCAGCAAGCAACCAGGCTCGCATGCTTATAAAAAAGCAACAGTGGAGCGGCCTGACATTCCGAACATTTTGAATCGGGAGTTCGATGTACCCGCGCCCAATCAGGTCTGGTGTGGCGACATCACCTACATCTGGGCGCAAGGAAAATGGCATTACCTGGCGGTGGTTATGGATCTTTACGCGCGTCGGGTGGTGGGCTGGGCGTTTTCGAACAAACCGGATACGGACTTGGTGATCAAGGCGCTGGACATGGCTTATGAGCAACGCGGCAAGCCTCAGGGCCTGCTGTTTCATTCCGACCAGGGCGTCCAATACGGGAGCCGACAGTTTCGCCAGCGGCTTTGGCGATACCGCATACGCCAGAGCATGAGCCGCCGGGGTAATTGCTACGACAACTCGCCGATGGAGCGTGTGTTCCGCAGCTTGAAAACTGAGTGGATACCGACCGTGGGCTACATGACGGTCCAAGAGGCTCAGCGGGATATCAGTCATTACCTGATGCATCGTTACAACTGGATTCGGCCACACCAGTTCAATGATGGAATGGCGCCCGCTCAGTACGAGAAAAACCTTAACGTCGTGTCCGGGATCAGTTGACCACTACACCTATCAGCCAGCCAGGTTGCGTAATGCGAGAAGGGCTCGAACTCCTGCCCAGGTATGCCGGGATCGAGATGAAGCAGGAGGTACCTACCTTTGCTCGTACGAGGGGCCTCAACCAGCATGAAGTTCTTCATTCGCATCACTTCCAAATACCACACCATTTTTAGCATTGGGTGTAGCAGTTGAAGTGTCAACGAAAAATTTCGTACGAGACGTCTTTTAGGTTTCTGACCGCTAAGTCGCCTTCATGGGGAAGACCATCAATCAGGCAGTTCGCATCGGAGCGGGGGGGGGAGTAATAGGCTCGGGGAAAGCTCGCCACGGCTTATGCCTGCTCAATGCAGCAACGAAAAAGCCAGACCTATTGGTCTGGCTTTAGAAATGGTGGGCCCCCCCGGAGTCGAACCGGGCACCAACGGATTATGCGTACCAGCTACAGTTTTCACTGCCCCTTTCGAGTTTGTGGTCTGGACTGTCTCTTGCCTTTACGGCTCGCCCGTACAGTCTCTACACCTTCCTCTCGCGAGGCTTGGCTCGGGATTACCACGTCGAAACAGAGGCTTCCCCGAATTTGAGCGATTCTACCAAGGGACAGAGTCAACTTACCCCAAGGCAACCCATTCGCTCAGCACCATGCCCAGAGGGGTTAGGTACTGATCTGCTAAGTCCGCTGCTCTAACCAACATGAGCTAGAGGCCCAAATTTACTGCGTAAAACTACCAAATTTGCGGTTCAAATACCACACCTAGGTGCGTACCACATAAGAACCGTGGACCAAAGGATTATGAGTTGCTGGGCGACACTATAAGCCCAGCAAAATCGAGCATAATTTTCCGTAGGTGCAGGAAGCCTTAAGTGTTTCAATATCATGGGTTTAGCGTAATTTTGCGAAGTCTATTAAACATCGGCATTGTACTGCTACTGTACCGTTTCCTTCCACCATCACGATAGTTGCGGCGCTTCATGCGGTGGCACAGCTCGGCAGCAGATACTTTCCGCTGGTATCTGCCCGCAGAGTTCTCAGGTAGCCCCAAAGCGCCTCATTCACAGTCTCCAATGGGTTCGCCGCTGTCCGGCCAAACGAGATGCTGATAGCCATGTCGACATCCGGTCGGGCCCGGACCTTGTCCGAGACATGCTGAAAATCTATATGCTTCAAAACAAGCCACATTGCCTCTTCCAGGCAGATTAAATGGGCCCAAAGAGCATCCACTGTCGGCACGTCATCAACCTTGGAAAGAGCCACATAGGCCCGTTTGTCTCCGCTCAGCAGTTCTGCCTCGTTGCCGTATAACGCAGCGAACAATGTTGCCTCTCCGCTATCAATATCGGGCCGATTGAGTAGCAATAGTGGATTTGCTGATTCGGCCACGACCTGAACCTCGGATGCCGCTGCCACCAGTTGTCGCGCGAGATTCACTGCTTCCTGGGTGCCAAGCTTCGCGAGAGCCTTGTCATCTTTGGTTAGCTTCAGCTGGAATTTGAGCTGCGGTAGCACCGCGAAATCGCCTAAGGCGCAGTTTAGCGCTCCAGCCAGTTCGTGGAGAAGGTGGTATTGGCAGATCTTTTTGGCGGCATCACTATCTAGCAGATACAAGAACGGGTTACCTCGCAAATCCCTGCATGGTGAAAAGGTGGTCGGCACCTTCCTCGGTTATCGCTGACAGGTCAGCATTTTTTATGAACCTGTCTCGCAGTAACTCAACTGCTCCAATGTCTTGCGGCACGAAACCCATCGCCTGGTTCGCCCTGATCCAGTCATCATGCTCCTTTGCATAGGACATGATCAGATGCCCGAGATCTATACCGTGAGTTAGGCCAAGCTTCATTGCTGCGGCGGCGAGTGTCGCAGCAGATGCTTGGCGGGGGATCTGCCGGATAATATCTATTTGGCCGTGCCTGATTAGACTGAGAGCAAAAGCATCTGCCTCCCGTTCTTGCACATCGCGCCGAACCTGAGCCCGCCCCTCAAGTCCCTCGCTGACGTCCGCTATATCCTCATCGACCAGCGCACCATTTGTCTGGACGTGCTCGCACAAGATATGCGCTAGCTCATGAGCCAGGACAAACAACTGCTTTGAGTGCACTGCATAGTTGAAGCCAAGTAATATCGAGGGGCGGCCATCCACCATGACAGCCATGCCGGTCATTCGCTTGGTGTTTTTAGGCATGTCCTTCAAGAACAGGACTGGAATGCCATGCATCCAGCACAAGTCCAACAAACCTTCGAAATCAACGCATGCTTTGCCAGTGCTTTTGCGTACCAATTCATAAATTGCCAGTGGATCTGCGGGCAACGCACGGTAAGCTTCGCGAGTGGCAAAAACCGCTACGCGCGCCAATGCGATGCCGAGGCTCGCCGCGACATTTAATTCATCGGCATCAGTTCCTGCCCGATGCTTGAAATTGGCACGAGCTGCCCGTGGCTCTATCGCCAGATCACCGTCTTGCCCAAAACTTACGTCCAGGCCTAACCGCTGCTTCAGGATCAGGGCGAACTGGAAGGCCCCTGCACTGGTTTTCAGAAGGCTGTTGTCCCACCAATCAGGCAGGAGCTTCGTGACATACGCACGCGGGTAGCCAGCAGCCTTGAGGCTTTCGAACGCAGTTTTAACGGTTATCGGAGTCTTTGCGTCATGCATATGCAACCTCCTATAACGCTGTTCCTAGGTACATGTTCCCACGCTGGCGCGGCTATGTGCAAAGAGTAAGTCAGCAAGTCTGCGCGCGTGATCATCAGAGCCATCCCAGATGGAGGCTAGCGCTTCCATCAAGATTTCGCTTGAGCGAGGGTCAAGCGTTTCTTCGCGTGCATCGATATTCGCAAATTTGCATAAGCGCAAATGTGTTTTTGTCACTTTTTTCGGCGTGGCGAATAAATTTCGATAGACCTGCGATTGGTTTATGCCTGTAGCCTTTGCTATAGATGAGCTCGTTCCAATGCCGTTCGCAGTGAAAAACTGCAACAGCTCCGAGACAAGTTGATGCAGCGGTTTTTGTTGATTCATGCATTATTTATAGCATATATGCATATACTTCGGCATCAGCTAAAATTCCTTCGTTGTGTCGGAAAAGGGACGCAGCTGACGTCTCTTTCCGGCATGATTGACGCCCCCTTGAGGAACGACCATGCGCGAAGCCGAAATAAAACTCGCTCTCACATACCATCTGGCAGCTGCGATGCCTAACGACGTCTTCCATTTCTTGGAGGAGGTTGAAATCAACGGTGGTGAGATTCGGGCGGATCTCGTGCAGGTCATGGACATGCACTGCTATGAGATAAAAAGCGCCAGTGATTCACTGAACCGACTTATTGGTCAGGGATCTCGGTATGCTCGGGCTTTCGATCAGGTCACTCTCGTTACCGCTGAATGCCACCTCAAAAAGGCAATGCCTATGCTCCCTCCTTGGTGGGGGGTAATGGTGGTGCCTAACGAGTCAGGAAAGGGCTTCAAGCAGGTTCGGAAGGCTAAGGCAAACACTCGCCACAAGCCTGATGTGCTGGTAACTTTAATTAAGCGCGAAGAAGGTCTGCAGATTCTAGAAGAGCTGGGCATCACGCGTGGCTTCAAAAGCAAGAGCCTGTACGTCATACAAGCCAAGGTCGCTGAACTACTCCCCTTGAAAGATCTCAAGGAGAGGGTTCGCAAATGCCTAATCGAGCGTGCTATGGGCTGTCTCAGTACTGCTCTTTAAGTACGTACGCGATGTGGTGACTCCAGCCTTCAGTGATGTGGTAATGGCCGCAGCGCTTCTTTTTCACCGGCACGGTAGGGTCTGCTCGCTCAGAAAGGATCTGATCGCCGAATGAATATGGAGCGCCTTTGAAGTCCTTGGGATAAGTGTTTACCAAGATCTCGGAGATTGCGACAGAGTCGTTGGTGGTTTTCCCATCAGCCCGCAGGATGAGCCAGTCAACACCTCTGGTGTATCGAATAGCAATGCGATTGCTGCGCCGCTCCAGAATCTCCTCAGTCCACTCCGGGGATAGAGTTCCGTAATCACCGAACCCTAACCCCAGATTCGGCACATTAGCATTCACGTCGTACCAGAATCGCCAATCGGACCGTTGGAATGTCGCGCTACCTGTTTTGACCGAGGCTAAGCTCGCGGGGTAGGCGCCAGAGACAAGATGCATCGATTGGTAGCCGATAGCGGCTAAAGAATTCAGGTCGTGGCCAAAGCTAGTGACCTGCGCGGGCGACCACTCCTTTGGGCTTACGCCCAGATCGACAATCAAAGTTGTGTTGATGCCTGCGGCTTTAAGGTACGCGTAGGCCCCTTTAGCAAGTTGCAGCTTATCGTTAGGGACTGCTAGGGCCCCTAAGCGCAGGCGAATACACACACCTGGCAACGATCCGGCCAGTTTCAGGAATTTCGCTCCCATATTTGCAACGTAGGCTGGCCCGATTACCGGGGAAGCGGGGATTTTCTGCTGAACCGCATGTTGCATGAAGTCTAGGAGCTCGCTCTGTCGGACATGGCTCAAAAGTCCACTGGGGTTTGAGTAGTCCACAAGTACGTCGTGTGGCCAGACAGTCTGAAGTTTGCTTAGAAGATTCAGGTGCTGTTTGGAAGTACGTACCTCAATACAGGGACGCATACGAGGTTTGAGTTCGGCATCTACCTTTTCGAGGGCGCGCTGCTCCCAAGATTGCCATTTGATGACTGGGATATACTGCGGATGCTTCGGAAATTTGGCCATGGACCCTCCTTGGTGTTCTTGATATGAACATCTATAGCACTTTGCCATGAGTGCGCGCAATCCGACCTGCGTCCCATTGCCGTGAGCACCACATATTACGGCGCCTGATGGTGTTGGCGTATGCGGTGAGTAATGATGCGCTGGCAGGCCCCTAACTCAGCATTCATGCTCCGCCGGAGTTGCATTCACTCCCGGCCCCTCTTGTGGTTATATTCCAGCCCATCCTCAGGTTTCTGCCTGAGGTCCCAGCGTTCAATGCTGGCGCGAATTGCCCGGCTAAGGAAACTCTGAAAAAGACTTCCTAATTTGGCAAAATCTCCGGACACCAGTCGCCGAGCTTTTCGATGATGAAACAGATGACCTTCGCCGACGCCGAGTATGCCGGCAAGCGCAAGCAGACCCGTAAGGAATTGTTCCTGATCGAGATGGATCAGGTGGTGCCCTGGAAAGGTTTGATTGCCCTGATTGAGCCCTATTATCCAAAAGGAGAAGGTGGCCGGCCCGCCTACCCACTGATGGCGATGCTGCGTGTTCATCTGATGCAGAACTGGTTCGGCTACAGCGATCCGGCGATGGAAGAAGCGCTGTATGAGACGACCATCCTGCGTCAGTTTTCAGGCCTGAGCCTGGAGCGAATTCCAGACGAAACCACCATTCTCAACTTCCGTCGTCTGCTGGAAAAGCACGAGTTGGCGACCGGGATTCTCGGCGTAATTAATGGTTATCTGGGCGACCGTGGCTTGTCGTTGCGTCAAGGCACCATCGTCGATGCCACGCTGATTCACGCGCCCAGTTCGACCAAGAACAAGGATGGCAAACGCGATCCTGAGATGCATCAAACCAAGAAAGGTAACCAGTACTATTTCGGCGCCAAGGCTCACATCGGCGCCGACGACGAGTCAGGCCTGGTGCACAGCGTGGTAGTAACAGCGGCCAATGTGGCAGACGTCACGCAGGTTGCCAAACTGCTGCACGGCGAGGAAAACGTAGTCTGCGCCGACGCAGGTTACACCGGGGTCGAGAAGCGCGAAGAACACGCTGGGCGCAAGGTCATTTGGCAGATTGCCGCCCGCCGCAGCACTTACAAAAAGCATGGAAAACGCAGTATTTTGTACAAGGCGATCCGCAAAATCGAGAAGGCCAAGGCCCAGGTTCGCGCCAAGGTCGAGCATCCGTTTCGGGTCATCAAACGCCAGTTTGGCTATGAAAAAGTGCGCTTTCGGGGCTTGGCCAAGAACACCGCGCAGATGGTGACGTTGTTCGCCCTGTCAAACCTGTGGATGGCCCGCCGACATTTGTTGGCGAGCGCAGGAGAGGTGTGCGTGTAATGCAGGAAATGGTTACCGCAAAAGGCTTTGCAGCGGCCGAAAGAGCTAAAAAGCGAAGATAATTGAGCAAATTTCGACATGCATCGTTTTTTGAAAAGTGCTGAGGACTCGGTAGCCGGAAAACATCCGGCTACTTCAGACCTTCCCAAGGAACCAAATCCGTCCAAAAGGCCACACAACGCGACACTTTTAATGAAAATTTGGTGGCTACATAACTTCAGCGTCAGTGGTCAAAAACCTCTTTAAGGAACGCTGCAAAAATAGCCAACCGCTCAGCAGGCCCGGCAAGAGGCTGGCTCGCTCATTACACAGCCGCGCAGAGACATCACTGCAGTTCGAACGCGAGGCGTGAGCGGCCAAACGGCACCTTGGCTGGACGCGCCACTGAGGCGGCCCTGTTGGAGGAGCGGATCCTCGCTCAAATATCAGCGTCGGTACGAAGATCAGGTGCAAGAGCTAAAGGTCGTATTGCGTCAGCAAACAACGCCTTGACCGCCAAGAAACACGGCCCAGTGCAACTCAACCGTGACAACGACTACATTCGGATGGACTAATTGCAGACATGAGAATCCCCAACGTCAATCTAAACGCATTGAGCACAAACCGGTCTTTCAGTGAAGAGGACCAGCTCAAGCGGACCGGGGATCAGCCGGAAGCCAGTACCGGCAACAGTTGCAATGAGCGGCAGCCGGCCAAACGGCGACGGGTGGAGCAGGATGAACCTGGAGCCGGTGGCCGCGCACGGGACAGGGACGCTCGGCAACAGCCTACCATTCACGCGCACTTGCGCAACGATATCACCGACCGACATCGTACCAAGTCCGAGCGGCCCCATGACAGAGCGCCCGCTGACGTCAGTGCATCGTCATCGCATCGTAGGCCACAAAGAACAACGCATGGCTGGGAGGCGCGCTTGGCCGAACACACGTTCGACCGGGCGGCAGGAAAACGACCTCGGGAAGAGCGAGAGCCGTATCGGCAGCCAAAGCGGCCAATGCATGACTTGGAGTGGACGGCGGCGGATCTTCACCAGGCCGAACATCAGCTCGATCCAGCTGCAAAAGAGCAGCTGCAGGAACAGCGAGAGCGGTATCGGAAATGGCTGAGTGCCCCCAGCCGAGTACCTCAGAACCACAACGCTCGCTTGTGCGTGTCGGTGGCAAAGGAAAACGCGCTGGCGCGTCACATCGGCTGCGGGCTGGCGCTGCCTTTCCTGGATGAGAGCGTCAACGCGCAAACCAATGCGCAGTGGCTCGACCAATACCTTCTGATGATTGCCAGTGCAAGGCGCGCCACAGGGGCAGGCGTAACGCATAGCGAGCTCGATCGTTGCACGGAGGTTGCGGCGCAGTATCTCTGCAAGACCAAGTGGTTTGACGGTGCATCGCTGACGCAGCTGGCCCATGTGGGCAACAAGCTGAGCAAGCATCCGAACCAGCAAGCGTGCATGGATGCAATCGCGTGGATCGCCGGACAGCTCAATCAGGCAGATGATTTATCGGGACTGGATGGCCGCCACTCAGTCCTATTCTTGAACGCCTTCGCCAAGAACTTCAACAGCGGCAGGTGTGAACGCGCGGTGGCTCGTCTGGCGCGTCACTTGCAACGTAACCACTCTGCCCGATCGTCTCTGGACGCGCAGCACATCGGCCTGGCACTCAATGCCTTCAGCAAGTGGCCCGACAATCCGGACTGCCAATCCATGGCGTACTTGCTTGCTGATATGCTTGCAAGCAACAGACGCTTGCGTCATGCGATGGATGGGCAGAGCGTCGCGAACGCGCTCAACGCCCTGAGCAAATGGCCCGACACACCGCACTGCGCGGACGCCGCCAACGCACTGGCCTTGAGGCTGGCCAATGATCGCAACTTGCGCTACGTCCTCAAACCGCAAGAATTCGGAAACACATTGAATGCCCTGAGCAAATGGCCTGACACGCCGGACTGCACTGCCGCCGTCAAGGCACTGGCCTCGCGACTGGCCGACGAGCGTGGTTTGCGCAGCGCCCTCGACCCGCAAGGCGTGGCCAACGCGCTCAATGCCCTGAGCAAATGGCCCGACACGCCAGACTGCGCGGACGCTGCCAACGCGCTGGCCTCGCGACTGGCCAACAATCGCGAGTTACGCAACGCCCTCACCCCGCAAGGCGTGGCTAACGTGCTCAATGCCCTGAGCAAATGGCCCGACACGCCGGACTGCGCGGACGCTGCCAACGCGCTGGCCTCGTGGCTGGCCGACGAGCGCGGTTTGCGCAACGCCCTTGACCCGCAAGAACTGACCAACGCGCTCAACGCCCTGAGCAAATGGCCTGACACGCCGGACTGCGCGGACGCTGCCAACGCACTGGCCTCGCGGCTGGCCAATGAGCGCAGCTTGCGTAACGCCCTCGACCCGCAAGGCGTGGCCAACGCGCTCAACGCCCTGAGCAAATGGCCCGACACGCCCCACTGCACTGCCGCCGTCAAGGCACTGGCCTCGCGACTGGCCAACAATCGCGAGTTACGCAACGCCCTCACCCCGCAAGGCGTGGCCAACGCGCTCAACGCCCTGAGCAAATGGCCCGACACACCGCACTGCGCGGACGCTGCCAACGCGCTGGCCTCACGGCTGGCCGACGAGCGCGGTTTGCGCAAAGCCCTCACCCCGCAAGAACTGGCCAACGCGCTCAACGCCCTGAGCAAATGGCCCGACACGCCGGACTGCGCGGCAGTCGCCAGCGCATTGGCCTCGCGACTGGCCAACAATCGCGAGTTACGCAACGCCCTCACCCCGCAAGAACTGGCCAACGCGCTCAACGCCCTGAGCAAATGGCCCGACACACCGCACTGCGCGGACGCTGCCAACGCGCTGGCATCGCGGCTGATCGACGCCCCTGGGTTGTGCAACGCCCTCAACCCGCAAGGTGTGGCCAACGCGCTCAACGCCCTGAGCAAATGGCCCAACACGCCAGACAGCAAGTACGCCGCCAACGCGCTGGCCTCACGGCTGGCCGACGAGCGCGGTTTGCGCAAAGCCCTCACCCCGCAAGAACTGGCCAACGCGCTCAACGCCCTGAGCAAATGGCCCGACACGCCGGACTGCGCGGCAGTCGCCAGCGCATTGGCCTCGCGACTGGCCAACAATCGCGAGTTACGCAACGCCCTCACCCCGCAAGAACTGGCCAACGCGCTCAACGCCCTGAGCAAATGGCCCGACACACCGGATTGCGCGAACGCGGCCAACGCACTGGCCTCGCGACTGGCCAATGATCGCCACTTGCTCAGCGCCCTCGACCCGCAAGGCGTGGCTAACGTGCTCAATGCCCTGAGTAAATGGCCCGACACGCCGGACTGCACTGCCGCCGTCAAGGCACTGGCCTCGCGACTGGCCAATGATCGCCACTTGCTCAACGCCCTCAACCCGCAACAGATGGCCAACGCGCTCAACGCCCTGAGTAAATGGCCCGACACGCCGGACTGCACTGCCGCCGCCAACGCGCTGGCCTCGCGACTGGCCAACAATCGCGAGTTACGCAACGCCCTCACCCCGCAAGGCGTGGCTAACGTGCTCAATGCCCTGAGCAAATGGCCCGACACGCCGGACTGCACTGCCGCCGTCAAGGCACTGGCCTCGCGACTGGCCAATGATCGCCACTTGCTCAGCGCCCTCGACCCGCAAGGCGTGGCTAACGTGCTCAATGCCCTGAGTAAATGGCCCGACACGCCGGACTGCACTGCCGCCGTCAAGGCACTGGCCTCGCGACTGGCCAATGATCGCCACTTGCTCAGCGCCCTCGACCCGCAAGGCGTGGCTAACGTGCTCAATGCCCTGAGTAAATGGCCCGACACGCCGGACTGCACTGCCGCCGTCAAGGCACTGGCCTCGCGACTGGCCAATGATCGCCACTTGCTCAACGCCCTCAACCCGCAAGGCGTGGCCAACACGCTCAACGCCCTGAGCAAATGGCCCGACGTGGACGTTAGCCAGGCCTCCGCTGACGCCTTGGCCTCGCGACTGGCCAATGATCGCGAGTTACGCAACGCCCTCAGTCATATCGGCGTGACTCAAGCACTCAACGCCTTGAGCAAATGGCCCGAACGTGCGAATTGCGAGAGTGCTACCGATGTCTTGGCCGGCAGGCTGGCGGAGGACAACGATCTGCGACAAGCCATGGATGAGCACCACGTGGCTGTGTCGCTCAATGCGCTGAGCAGATGCCTCGGAAGGCCGGCATGTCATTCGGCAGTGTTGCTGCTCGCCGAACGCGTCGGCTCGGCAGAGTTGCCGTGGCAGCAGTTCGAGATGCGTGGGCTCGCCATGGTGGCCAACGCGATGTCCCGTCTGCTGCACCTGGATGAGGAACAGTTCCAAATTTTGGGACGCGCCAAACTGCTGGCAATGGCCGGGCACCTGGAGCTGCACCGTGAGCGTTTTGAGTCTGCCTCCGCGCAAGACATTGGTATGCTCTTCAAGGCCCTTTCATCGGCGCAACTCCATCGCCAGATGCGTCCGCTGGCTCGGTCGGCCCTGGAGCGGGTTGCGGTGCTCGCGCAGGAAAACGGATTACGGGAAACCAACCTTGAGGGGCTCGGCAGCCTGTGCATGGGATTCTTGCCGTTGATCCGCAGCCCAGAGTTGACCTCTCGCCATCGGGGGCACGCATTGCGCGTGTTCAATACGTTGCAGCCCATCATCGAGCGCAAGATCGACTTGTACCTTACCGGCGGTGTCCCGCCGTCTTCGACCGACCTCGAACAATACGCCACTCGATGCCCGGCGCTGACCTTCTTCCAGGTACTCAAGGCTTACAGCATGGTGAGCCGGCAATGCAAGCCGCGCCACATCGAAGGCTCGCGCCAGGAAATTCGCCAACGTCGCGAAGAGTTGGGGAAATGGGTTGACAGGACGCTGGAGCGGACACGCGAGGCCATCGAGGAGGACCTCGGCGAGATGAGCTGGAACTTGATCGCGCAGATCGAGGCCGGTGACATCGTATTTGACGCCCTGGACCTGCGCATGGCGAAGGAAGCAGCGAAGATTACGCAGGCCCATCCACCGAGCCAGTTCGACCTTGACGCCGGGCGCCTGAGCATGCGGTCGGCACCCGGCGAGCCCGTTGCTCCGGCACCCGGCAACGGCAGCACGACCCACATCGTGGTCGATCTGCGCGGCAAGGAAGTGTCGACCAATGCGACCGAGACGAACAAGCCGTACTCGCTATTTACACGGCTGACGGGCTTGCCGCTGGTGGAGGTCCAACTGCCTGGGGCAATTTCGACGTTCATGCTCGCGCGTACGCTCACCTACCAGGACGAACCCTGGCGTTTTGACATGTTCGGCGGCAGCCGCGCCACGCGAGGCCACATGAGTCGCCCCGCCCAGTTGCTGTCCGGCACATCCGGAGCACCGTCGCTGCTGCCGGCAATGCGCTATACAGACACCGCGCCGGGCAGTAGCCTGATGCAGCTCATCGCCAAGCTTGCCCCGCAGCGCGAAGACTGGTCGCGGATGCAGCGCTCGCTACTAGAGATGGTGCCGACCGATCACGTCATTGAGGGCACACTGCGTCTGGGATTTTTTGAAGACGTCAGCGGCCCTGCGCACCCGTTCAAGCCAACAGCACCGGACGGGCATGCATTGGCGCTGTGCCCCAACGATGGTTGCGGCTTCCTGAAGCTGGAGGTGGCACTACGCATACCGGCCTTCCGTGAGTACTTCTCTGCCTGGCAAGCAGTGCAGGCCGGTGAGGCCAGCCAGAAGCAGCGTGACCTTATTGCCAAGGATAAGGGACCCACGCGGCTGGCACCGCAGGCGCTGCAGCACTTCCCACGTGACGAGGCGGCACTGCAGGAGGCGCACGAGGCGATGCAGCGCCGGTTGCAGGCGCTGCCGTCGGAGTTGAGTCAACTCACGTTATACGAACTGGCCACCAGCGGCGGCTACCAGGGCCAAAGAGTCAGGGCGGTGCCTGCTGCCGACGACAAGGTGCACCTACCGAGCGAGCGCAGCCAGACCTTCGACGCCGCAGGCGGCGCCTTGCTGATCGGCAAGCCGCCCTATGACAAGGAGAACCTGCTGCCCGTGCCGGAAGAACGCGTCGCGACAGTGGCGCAGAGCGACGCCACCGCCGAATTCCTCTCGCAGTCCTTTGGTATCCAGTACAGCTACACTGGCTTCGACGACGGATCGGGCAGCGACGCCGAGATGCTGCACAGCAAGGGCATGCTCATCGTGGTGCCATCAAAGAACTGGCCAGCCAATTTTGCGGACATGGATCTGGCCTGCTCGAAGGAGGACCTCAAGACCTTATCGCGCTGGACGACCGGTCGCGACCGCAGTGCCGTGCCGCAGGACATGCTCACCACCGGCAGCCTGCGGCTCAAGGACATCGTGGAGCCCGGACGCATGGGCGCACTGCCTATCCCGGAACTGCGCAAGCGCAACATGGACACCGACGGCGACGACGCGTTCGTGTACGCGGGCTACCCCAAGCTGGCCGCGCTGATTTCGCGCGAGATGGCCGATCGCGAGGTACGCCGCGGCCAGCCACGTTCCTTCAAGCCGCCGAAAACGGCCACGCCGGCCATTGATCCTGACAACGGCCATTACCAGGCGGGGCGGCTGTCCGAGATCATGTCTCTGCAACGTGGCGGCCAGATCATGGGGGCGGCCAGCACCTTGGCAGCGCGCTTCATGGCGCAGCCTGACCACCTGCGTGAGGCAATGGCGCGCAATATGATGTTCGGCACTTATGACGGCATTGAGCGCGACCTGCGTAACGGTCTACGTGTAGCACTCGACAGCAAAGCCAGAGATCCTCAGGTGTTGACGGAACTGCGCAACCAGGCATACAACGCCATCGGGCGCGCCCACCTGCCCGAGGCACGTGAAGCCGCCGAGCTCCTGCATGCACAACTGCTTCGACTGGAGCCGGGGGCATCATCGCGTGCCGAAATGCCGCCATTGCCGGATGCGCTGGGCGAGGCCTTCCCACGCCTCGCCCAGGCGTACCTTGCTGCGCCTGATACTGAGGCACGGATTCACGCCATCATCGACAACTACCCGGTGTGCAGGCTCTCGCACGCGCAATTCCCGGCAGGGCAACCGGGGCTCATCCCTGGAGAGCCGGAACTGAGCATGCGCAACCTCTTCACCATCGCGATCAAGGTGGGCACCGATGCGCTGAAGTCTGACACCGGCACTGCGCTGTTCGCCAAGATCGTTGAGTCGTGCGAACGATCCGAGCGAGGGTTCGCTGATCGGGTTCGCAGCGTACCGTATGGCAAGGTGACTGCCCGGGCCATGCACGATGGTCGCTTCGACGCCGAGCAGACCCAGATGGACCTGCAGAACATGCCGACGATGGCTGCGGGCGTCATGCAAGACGCGCTACACTCGCTGCAGCAAGCAGACCTGATCGACCCACCGCCACCGCCCGCCGAGCGCTTGCGCGCCGTGCAGCCAGAGGACATTGCGCTTGAGGCGCAGAGCTTACTGAAGCGTGCTCGCGAGATGGAACCTAGGGTCACTCACATGCTGAGGCGCGTCGCCGAGTCCCATGCTGGGCAACTGGCGGGCATGGACCATCAACTGAAGTCGGTCGGCTCGTTGAAGGAAAAGCTAAAGCAGCAGATGGCTGTGAAAAACAAGACCCTGGAAGAAGCCGTGGCCGGCGTGAACGATGCGTTGCGCTACAGCGTAGTACTGGATCCGCAGGATTTCACCGCTGGCTTGCGCGGTGTGCTGGCCTCGCTGGACGATCAGGGCCATGTGCGCGTCAAGCTGAACAACCTGTTTGCCAAGCACAAGCCAGCCTTTAAAGCGGTCAATGTCACTATGCGCAGTCCCGAAGGCGCGCTCTGGGAGATCCAGTTCCACACGCCTGACACCTTCAGGCTCAAGGAGCAATTCCATGATCTTTACAAGCACGGCTATGCGCTGCAGCTTCAGGGTGCCCCACTGACTGACCAGCGAGAAGTGCAGGCGCCCGCGCAAGACGCCTTCAGACTCGTGCCTTCGCCGCCAGAGTGCGACGATATCGACGACTGGGAGGAGGAGAACGTCCCGGCCTTGGCAATCACGGTTCCGGCTTTCAAATCCCAACCAAACAATCGCAAAGACGCCGCAAAATTCCGTGCAGGCGTGAGCAGCACACCGCAAGTGACGCTGTCACAGCAGAGGGTGCCAACTCGATGACCCCCTTGATAGCCTCTTCCTGAGCCGGTGGGCTTTTTCAAAAGCGGGCTGGGTGCTTCGTGACGATGAGTAGGTCAGCGCCATTGGCCTTGACCGACTAAGGTTGCGCCAGCTCGTCGCGGACCTTGATGGGGAGCCCGCAGAATTCGGAAAAAATCGTACTACAAGGGCTTCCCCATTGAGCACAAGCCCAATAGTTTCTGTTTGACTCCGCTGCATGTGCCGGATCGACGGAAAGAAGGTGAAGGACTGCAGTACTACAAACGGTCATCTTGAGCTGATCGCTCGGTAAGCCGGAATCCCAGAAATTTCCGTCATGGGCGGGAAGCGAGTACTGGTGCGAATTGACGCCAAACAGGTGTTTTACGACAACCTGCGTCAATGTAACCATGTATAACCGCCTGCTCCATTAGCACATATGTTCTAATGTGGGAATGTGTAGTCTTGGAGGTTATCCCATGAGTCGCTTAACCATCGACATAACAAACCAGCAGCACCAAAGCCTGAAAGCGCTGGCTGCCTTGCAGGGCAAGTCCATCAAGCAATATGCGCTGGAAAGACTGTTTCCGGGCGATGCTGATGCCAATCAGGCATGGGAAGAACTGAGAACCCTGCTCGGCGCACGTATTCACGAGGGACTTACCGGCAATGTGTCTGCCAAGAGCATCAGCAAAATTCTCGATGAAGAACTGATCGAGGGCAGCGCTTGACCGGCTACGTTCTCACCGCTGCGGCAGAATCCGATCTGCGGGGCATCGTCCGCTACACCCGTAAGCAATGGGGCGATGCGCAGGTGCGCCGCTACATCGCTACGTTGGAACAGGGGATCGCCAACCTCGCCGATGGCCGGGGTGTGTTCAAAGACATGAGTGCGCTTTTTCCGGCTCTACGGATGGGGCGGTACGAGCATCATTACGTCTTCTGCCTACCGCGTGAGGGAGCGCCTGCTCTGATCGTGGCTATTTTCCATGAGCGCATGGATCTGATGACACGACTGGTTGATCGGCTCAAAGAGTAATAGTCTGGGTAGCCATGATGGAAATAGCGGCTGTTTTCGATTGCAAGCCGCTACACCTAGCGGCCGTCACCACAATTCCGGCCATTAGACTGAAATCAGTTCAGCTTAACGTACTTCAAAATCCTTTTTCTGAGGCGCACCGTTGTTGATCGCGTCGTTCAGCCTCTTGGCCGGGACGAACTTGATGACTTTCTTGGCAGCGATTTCGATGGCAGCGCCAGTCGAGGGGTGGCGGCCAGTGCGGGCTGGGCGCTCTGCCACTTTCAGTTTGCCGATGCCCGGTAGAGTGATTTCTGCACCGTTGCCCAGCTGGTCGGCAACGATCTGTCCCAATTGATCAAGAGCCTTACCCGTGGTGTTTTTTGGCGCGTCGATAGCTTCTGCGATACCGGCGATGAATTGGTCTTTAGTCAGAGACATTATGGTGTTCCTTCCCTATCAAGTTCATTTGGATTGCAGAGTAAGGGGTCAGCTTGGGGCCGAGAACTGGGCAGCCTGCGGCTGCAAATCGCCCGTTCTTGCGATCGCGTAGCAGCAGAAACATCGATTTGAGCTTTGTCATGAGGCCCATTATTGATCATCATGAAGCCTGCTTACCCACCGCTGCTGCTTCAGATGAGTCCTGCCTACACACCTCGACCGCTCAAAAACCTCTTCACCACCAATCAATGCTGGGCACGCCTCCTCGAGGAGGGCGGCTTGCGCGACATCGAAGTCGAGTCCGTCAGCAAAATGCTGGCCTGCGGCACCTCGATCCTGGGCGTCAAACACTACACCTGCGGCAACGACAGCTGCCCGCACGCCAAATACCTGTGCAACACCTGCAGCTGCCGCGCCTGTCCATCCTGCGGCAAAAAAGCTACCGATCAGTGGATCGCCAATCAACAGCACCGCTTACCCGAGTGTACCTGGCAACACCTGGTGTTCACATTGCCTGACACCCTGTGGCCGCTGTTCTTTCATAACCGTCACTGGCTCGATGCCTTGTGTCGCCTGGCCGTCGACAACCTGCTCTATGCGGGCCGACGCCGGGGCGTGGAGGTGGGTGTTTTCTGCGCCATCCACACCTACGGCCGGCGACTTAACTGGCACCCACACATCCATGTCTCGGTCACCTTGGGTGGAATCGATGACGCAGGTGTCTGGAAAGATCTGTCGTTTCATCCATCAGCCTTGCGTCGACGCTGGATGTGGAATGTACGCCAGTACCTGCTCAGTCAGTGGGAGCACACCACCGTCCCACCTGAAAACGCTCATCTGCAGAGCGAAAATGACTGGCGTCACCTTGTGCTCAACGCCGGTGGTCAGCACTGGCACATCCACTTGTCGAAGAAGACGAAAAACGGCCGAAAGACCGTCAATTACCTGGGCCGCTACCTGAAAAAACCGCCCATCTCGGGCAGTCGTCTGGCGCACTACACCTCCGGAGCCACGTTGAGCTTCACCTACCTGGATCACCGCACCAAGACCTATCAGCAGGAAACGCTGAGCCAGACCGACATGCTGCGCCGGGTGGTGCAGCACATCCCGGAGAAGCACTTTCGGATGATCCGGTATTTTGGATTTCTGGCCAACCGCGTCTGTGGCCGACAGCTACCCCGGGTGTATGAGACGCTACGCGTGGAAAGGCGTGGCAAAGCGCAAAAACTGTATTTTGCGCAGATGAGCAAATCGTTCTTGCATCGGGATCCGTTCAGCTGCGTGCTCTGCGGAGCGCGGATGGTGTATACCGCAGCCATCGCCGGCCTGACGGTGCAGGGCTTGATCAACAACGCTCAAAGCATCGCGCAATTGAGGTACGTGCCGGCCTGATACGGGAGAGGTGCGTCCAAAATCTGGAAAAGGTACAATCTGGAAAAGGTACAGAAAAGTCGCTTTCAATCCATTTTTCGGCGTGGGTGATGGGTTAAAAAAGCTTTTTGCCGACATCGACGCCACGTTGGCATCACGCAGAGGGTGCCTTTTTAGGAGGATTACCCTGTATAGGAATTATTGAAATTCCTATGCATGAACAGTCCTACGCTGCCCCATTGTTGCAATGCCGGCCAAAACCCCAGCCAGACAACGGCCAGTGATGCGGGCAATACATTTTTTACAGTCAAGATCGATCCGTAATGATTTTCTTTCCACCACCCAGCACACAGAATCGCAAGGCCAATGATCATACCGAACAGCAGACGGCTTCCGGCATGAAAATCAAGACTGAGAGCCTTTGAAAACTTCCAAATAAAAAGGCATACAGCGATAACTGCGATAGCTATGCACGGCAGTACGAAATCATCCGAGTCATTACGTCGATTGTTCACGTTGCCACCCCCATAAGTCCTGATTTAAGTACGCCAAGGTGGGCAGTAAAACTGCTGAAAGCCACCAGAGCAGTGCGTCGCCCGAGGTAATTCTATGTAGGTCGACAGGATAAGCACACCCCATTATGAACCATCCTCATGTTCTGTGTTTAAGGGCTCTCCGGCTTGCGGCCCCTGCGGGACCGCAGATATCTGATGTACAGCGGATTGCACACCCGAGGCGCGGCCATCAGCAGGCTGACCTACAGGGGGGTAAGCGTGGCGGGATGTATCGAGGGAGCGCATTGCATAGCCAGGGCCAGGAAGGCACTGGTGGTGAGCATACAATTTCCTTCAAGTTTTGGATTGCGAAACAATGAACTCAGAAAGACTCTGCACTCCATTTTTACCGTACTTTTCTACTAAATACTGAGTAAATTTCGCTGCAGATACTTGTGTTCCAGTTGCATAGCTAACGGCAATTGCGTGCTGCGTAACTACGCTATAAAGGTCGGAGCCGATAAAAACAACCTTGCTGCCTGTTCCTGAATTAGGTCTTCGTTCAGGGATTGGTTCTTCAGAGGTATCTGGGTCAATCGCACTCATGGCGTCTCCTTTTAAAACTATGTCCCAAGCATGATCGTAACAAACTCAGGGAGTTGGCTATTTAGCCAAGTCTATGGCTTCTAATTGAAACAAGTATCAGAGTTGCTAGCTTCAACAATAGCGTCTATAACTAAACGCTATTGGTGAAGCCTCAGCAATAAAGAATTAGCTGAAGGCTTTACATAAATATTAATAGCCACGAATTCCCGCTATTACTCCATTTCACAGCCCTGACCGCGCTGAACCGAAGGAGGCCCTCGTGGACCGAGGCTCACTGTGCTCGATCGCGTAACAGGATCTGGCGTCTGAGGCCCGCCGGTGACCGGCTAAATCAACGTAAAGAGCGGCATTACAAGTGGAGCTACCAGCCACAGGGGAATGGCATAGCTGGACGTTTATCCAGCTGATGTGCCCGCTGCTAAAACCTGCTTCGAGCCTCCACCTAGTGCTAGAGTAGCACCAAAAATCATGAATTCGTATACGTTTCTTGTATTTGATTAATGTTTTTATGACCATGAGGTTGTTTTTTCCAGAAAAAACAAGAGCCTATGAAAAAAAATTCTCATTCCGCCAAAAAAAAATCTATTGTTAGCGTCTAACCCTACCCAACCTATGGAAGGTCCGACGTGAGCACTCAGGCAACACTCTCAAGCCGCTTGAAAGCGGTGCTTAGTGAACTGCACATTAGCCAGAAGGAGGCCGCAACGAGGTGTGGTCTACCAGAGCAAACCATTAGCAACATCCTCACTAAAAATATGGATGAGACAAAAACAGCAGGCCGCATAGCCATGGGCTTAGGCATTAGTCTGGAATGGCTTGTATATGGAACAGGCCAACCGTTTGGCCAAACCGTTAAATGGATACCAATAATTGATAGTTTCTACGCCCTAGGTCTTTTTTTGACAGAGAGCAGTATTAGAAGTAAGACCGAATATATTGCAAGCGAAAGAGACTACGGACCCAAAGCCTTTGCTTGGAAACTGGATAACGGAACAATAGTAATCTGTGGGGAGCATGAAAAAATAATAGATCCTGCTAACCATTCTTATCTTTTGATAAACGATGAAACGTCAATGATTTCTGAAAACTCAGCGGAAGCTAGAAAGTACCTGCACCTAATTTGCGAATTAAGAACATGTTACGACCTTGTAAAGACTGGTAACTAAATCTCAAGTGCTCAGGCACATCCAAAATGTGTATTTTAATTATAAATGCACTGATCTATATGAAGAATTGATCAGTGCATCTAAAATATACTTATCCCTTTAAATACCTAAACCCCTCAATCTGCACTCTTAATCTTAGTCCAAACTCGTGTGCGGATTCTTTCTAATTTTAGAGGCGACGGCTCAAGTGGAAATAGCTTAGCTATAGTAGCTTTGTCTAGATAGACCCATGGGTTTTCACGTAGTTTTTTGTCTACCAAGACAGTGGCATCTGTATTAGCATTGGGATAAAGAGTAAAATTCGAAATTTTCGTTATGACGTCTGGTCGCATTATATAGTTAATAAAGGCCAAGCCTTCTTTTGGATGAGGCGCGTCCTTAAGCAAAACCATATTTTCAGACCACACTAGGGAAACTCTGAAAAAGACTTCCTAATTTGGCAAAATCTCCGGACACCAGTCGCCGAGCTTTTCGATGATGAAACAGATGACCTTCGCCGACGCCGAGTATGCCGGCAAGCGCAAGCAGACCCGTAAGGAATTGTTCCTGATCGAGATGGATCAGGTGGTGCCCTGGAAAGGTTTGATTGCCCTGATTGAGCCCTATTATCCAAAAGGAGAAGGTGGCCGGCCCGCCTACCCACTGATGGCGATGCTGCGTGTTCATCTGATGCAGAACTGGTTCGGCTACAGCGATCCGGCGATGGAAGAAGCGCTGTATGAGACGACCATCCTGCGTCAGTTTTCAGGCCTGAGCCTGGAGCGAATTCCAGACGAAACCACCATTCTCAACTTCCGTCGTCTGCTGGAAAAGCACGAGTTGGCGACCGGGATTCTCGGCGTAATTAATGGTTATCTGGGCGACCGTGGCTTGTCGTTGCGTCAAGGCACCATCGTCGATGCCACGCTGATTCACGCGCCCAGTTCGACCAAGAACAAGGATGGCAAACGCGATCCTGAGATGCATCAAACCAAGAAAGGTAACCAGTACTATTTCGGCGCCAAGGCTCACATCGGCGCCGACGACGAGTCAGGCCTGGTGCACAGCGTGGTAGTAACAGCGGCCAATGTGGCAGACGTCACGCAGGTTGCCAAACTGCTGCACGGCGAGGAAAACGTAGTCTGCGCCGACGCAGGTTACACCGGGGTCGAGAAGCGCGAAGAACACGCTGGGCGCAAGGTCATTTGGCAGATTGCCGCCCGCCGCAGCACTTACAAAAAGCATGGAAAACGCAGTATTTTGTACAAGGCGATCCGCAAAATCGAGAAGGCCAAGGCCCAGGTTCGCGCCAAGGTCGAGCATCCGTTTCGGGTCATCAAACGCCAGTTTGGCTATGAAAAAGTGCGCTTTCGGGGCTTGGCCAAGAACACCGCGCAGATGGTGACGTTGTTCGCCCTGTCAAACCTGTGGATGGCCCGCCGACATTTGTTGGCGAGCGCAGGAGAGGTGTGCGTGTAATGCAGGAAATGGTTACCGCAAAAGGCTTTGCAGCGGCCGAAAGAGCTAAAAAGCGAAGATAATTGAGCAAATTTCGACATGCATCGTTTTTTGAAAAGTGCTGAGGACTCGGTAGCCGGAAAACATCCGGCTACTTCAGACCTTCCCTAACGGCTTCAAATATTCGCGATGTGAATGCATGCAGTACTCGTCCTTGATAAGATGCTAACAGTACCAGTGTCTTGACATGAAAGGCAGCCTGTTGCTGCGCTATTTCCGGTTCGTTCAACTCACTTCAAAAATGCAGCGCATGCTGCTCTGGTTAGATAGAGCTCTGATCGCGACGAATCCCGAGCCAAGTCAATTCCCCAGAGCAGTTGTCCAAGCAGGCATGTAGCTGGGTTCAATAAAAATGTAGGCCAAGATAATAAGTGTGGTCATCAGTACCAGCCAGCCCCTCCCCGAAAAAAGAAAAGTCACTCGTGTCAACCATGTCCATAACGGCTGAACAAAACTCGGGCTACGCTGGTTCATGAGTGCTAGGTAGTGGATCAGCACGAAAGCCATACACACAGTGGTGGTTAGAACTAGGACCATGCCGAGCATCTGAAAAAATATAAGCATGCGTCCATACTCAGATAATTGATTAACATAGAAGTCCAGAGGGGTTGTCGCTGCTGAACCGCCCCGGGTTTCTCGGAGACTCCAACCTTTGAGAGGATGGAGCGATGAAAAAACTACCGAAGTACTCCCCCAGAGGTCCGTGAGCGGGCCATCAGGATGGTTTTCGAACACCTTCCTGAGTACGAGTCGCAGTGGGCCACCATCAGTGCCATTGCCCCCAAGATCGGCTGCACGCCCGAGACATTACGGCTGTGGGTTCGCCAATCTGAGCGCAACAGCGGCCAGCGTGATGGGCTGAGCACAGTCGAACGTGAGCGAGTCAAGCTGTTGGAGCGTGAGAACCGTCAGTTGCGTCAAGCTAACGAGATCTTGCGTAAGGCCTCAGCCTATTTTGCCCAGGCGGAGCTCGACCGCCCATTCAAACGATGAAGACGTTTATTGATGAAAACCGCCAGTCTTAAGGGGTCGAGCCGATTTGCAAGGTGTTGCCAATCGCCCCGTCGACGTACTACCGGTACGCTGCTCAGCAGGCTGACCCCAGCCAGCAGTCAGCGCGTGCGCAGCGTGACCAGGAACTGGGTGAGCACATCCAGCGAGTCTGGGATGAGCACTTCCATGTATATGGCGTGCGCAAGGTCTGGCGACAGTTGCTGCGTGAAGGCCAGCAAGTCGCCCGCTGTACGGTGCAACGCCTGATGGGAGAGCTGGGCCTGCAAGGCGTGGTACGCGGCAAGCCTGTCAAGACGACGGTCAGCGACCAAGCCAGGCCGTGCCCGCAGGATCATGTCAACCGTCAGTTTGTGGCTGAGTGCCCGAACGCCCTATGGGTATCGGACTTTACCTACGTCAGTACCTGGCAGGGTTTTGTTTACGTGGCCTTCATCGTTGATGTCTTTGCCCGATTCATCGTCGGTTGGAAGGTGTCCAGTTCAGCGCGTACCGATTTTGTACTCGATGCACTGGAGCAAGCCCTTTACGCCCGTCGCCCAGTCAAGCAGGGTGGACTCATTCACCACAGTGACCGTGGCGTGCAGTACGTGTCCATTCGCTATACCGAGCGTCTTGTCGAAGCCGGTATTGAGCCATCGGTCGGGAGTGTCGGTGACTCTTACGACAATGCCTTGGCTGAGACCATCAATGGTCTTTACAAGGCTGAAGTGATTCATCGACGCTCTTGGCCCACACGGGGGGCGGTGGAGCTGGAAACGCTGAAATGGGTGGACTGGTTCAATCACCGCCGCCTGCTGGAGCCAATCGGTCATATTCCACCGGTCGAGGCAGAAGCCATCTATTATCAGCAACTCACCGAGTCTGCCCACGTGGCATGACTCAAACAAAAGGGTCTCCGAGAAACCCGGGGCGGTTCACTGCTGCTAAAGGTGGAAGTTTAGGGTCGAGCGAGCTAGTGGCCAAGTTCAAAAGAAAATAATTCGTAGCCAAAGCAGCTATAGGGGTAAGAATGTAAAGTAACCAGCTGCTTGAATTAAATTGACCTTTCAGAATGGATAGTATGGCGGCCGTAAGGCTGAAAGCAAGCACGCTAGTAATGATCACTATGAACACGTAGCGAATGTATTCTACGTAAACTACGTACTTCCAAATAAAAAATAGCATCGCAATAGCGGAAAATAATAGGATCGCTCCTGCGCCGCTGTCATCACTGGTACTTTTATGCTGCTTGTTATGAACCACAATATTTGTGGTCACAAATATGCGTGTAGTCTGGATGACTGTCACTGGCGCTTCTTCACTAGGTGGAGCATTGAAGCCGGCAAAAGCCATGCCCACGATGGCACCCATAAGAGGCCCCCAAATCCAAGCCTCCATGTGCGCATTAGTCATTAAATCCCAAATCTGTTGCATCCCCACTCCTATCATCCGGTCCCTGATCAACTCTGCGCTTAGCCAGAGCTGTTCGCGTGGCCTCGAGCTGTACTGAAAATTAAACCTTATTACGCCAATATCGAATCGTCACCGGCGCTACATTGTCTGCTCGAGTCAGAAGCGCTTTATGTCGGCATGCTTCTTTGACCCAAGCCAGACCAACATGCTTTTCATAAGCCCTGTAGAGAAACTCGCTTACCCATATATGTCAGGCCTTCTGGCGAGCCGATAACTTTGAATGCATTCTTGTAACCATAGAACTGGCCTGGTTGCTTTTCATCAGGAATATTGTCAAGACCATTTACTACTGCCGTGTTGCCACCGAATGATAAGAATTGTGGGGCATAAGGAGATGCACCGTCTGATACATAAAGTATGGGCGTTGGATTTTCTCGAGGCTGGCACCAGGAGTAATAGGAATGCACCACGCCAGCGAGTACCTCGCTGGCTGGATCGCTTCTCGAGAAGAGGACAATATATGGGCGCCAAATGCTCTCGTGTACACATGATACACCAAGTGAAAAGTTGCGCTCCGCTAGCTCGCCAATCAGGTGTAGAACAACTTTGGCTGTATCCTCATCAAGTTTTTTTGAGAAGGAAGCCATTTTAGTTTCGTCATCGAGCCATAAAGGCTGCCCACACCCATAGATCAGATGATTTACGGCTTCTTTTACAGAGTCGAATGGGATGGAATCAAAGTTCTTTGATTGGGTTACCTGTCTGCGCGACTTGGCATTTTCAAAGGCGCTCGTGGTTAGAGATATTGCCCAATTAGTCCGTTGTAGACTTGACTGAATCTCGGGGTCCAAAACATTCAAAATTGACGAAATCCAGCATCTAGAATCTGTGCATAGCGAAACAGGAAGAGTTTTTTCTCGCAAGTCCAGTGAACGGAATCCTTCGAAGATTTCATCAAGCCCTAGCGCCTTGATCCCGTCGTAGATCAGGGTTTCCTGAACTGACTCTGCCTGTGTTTCTAACAAGATCAGGCCCGGCAACTTTCGAGTACTCATTTCCTCAAACAGGAGGGTAAGGGCAGGGGTAATAGAGTGCCGTTGATTGCCCGTGAATACCACAGGACCATTCTCTGAGTACTCAAGACCAAGCTGGTATAAAGCACTCAATGCTGCTTGATGGTTATCGCTGCGCCCAAAAATCGTCCAGAAAGGTGCGTGTTTATTCAGTCCTAACCGTTGAGATATATTTTCGACATCGGCAAGTGAGCGGAATCCGCGAGACACTGCCACGGCTTGCTGGCATACCTTCAGTGGATACTCGGTACCAAAAACCAGCTGGGAGTTTTTTTGGAGACGCTTGGCATCACGCTTCAATGCCGATACGTTACGAACAACGGACGCAGTAAGACTGCGAATTAGAGAAAACGCCATTTTTTAGCCTTTGATGCCTACGTGGGCACCTTACGGTCAGAAAAATTGGCCCGCAGAGAGATGAGACTTCATGCAGAGACCATTTATTAAAGCAGTGCGTCCCTCTCAGGTTTCAATGCGCCGCACCAGCGCAGTTGTAACGGTAGCTCAAAGCTTTCTCAATGTGCAAGGTAAAGCCATGCTTTACACCGTCGGATTTTGACGGCTTGGTGACCGCTGTTTTGTGTTGACCATCATTTTCCGTTCAGGCTTGAAGGACTCGTCATGAACATCATCGCTACCTCCAGGCTTCAGCCCTGAGACAAGGGAAAATTGGTCGAGCAGACGCGTCGACTCCGGCTGAGAGGTATCTCTACCATCGGCAGCAATCTTCCAGTCTGCGACTTAATCTAGTTCGGCGTGCGTGACGTCGCTCATGGCGAGCACGTATCATCCCAAGTCATTGTGTACAGCAGAAAACTCAGTGCCCATTACAGTTCGAACTCACTGAGCAACCAAGGTCTATTCTAACGGTGGATGATGAGCACATGAGCGATATTCCTAAAGCAGCGACTGCCTTTGCTGCCTCGACGCCGCGTTTTGCAGGCAAATTTCCGGACAATGACTCAGAGGAGCTATGGGTAGCGGATATCAAGGCATGTGTGTCGGGCGGCATGTGTCAGGTTTTTAGAGATGTGATGTTTGTTGAGGCCCAGGGAGCAGCATATATCTTCGGAGTCGAGAACGAGGACGGCTGTCCCAAAGGTGTCAGAGCCGAATTAGCTGAGCGACAACAAGCCTTTGTCGACTTTATGCGAGAGCAAAACGAAATCATGGATCGGGCTATAGGAGGTTTTGGCGCCCTGTTCCAAGGCTCAGAATACGCTAGTGAGGCAAGGGTGACCGCCGCATATATGATTCATCGAAAACATCTGAAATACCTCGCCCTGGGTTACCGGAATCGTGAAGGTGAGTATTTACGTGAAAAATTCGATGACTCAAATGAGTTTCTTGAAAGTGCTCGCTCGATGTTGTCTTTCGACGAACTGGACCGCTGATCTGTAGCAATTCTAATAGTCGCATCCGGACATGACAGACCTCTCGCCCCAGCAAGTGCTTCTTGAATATCCGGCTGTTGGTGGTCACATGGAGCTGCTTCTTGACGTGGAGCTATGACTGACAATCCGAGCGACAGTCACTAATCCACAGTCGATCTGAAAGGCGTCGGTCCACCCGTTTTGCCTAGGTCTGATGATTTCTTCGCTTCGTGTTTGTTGAGAATTGCTCCAAGGGTCGTGCGCGTAACGAAGATCGGTAGACGATCAGTGAGACCGCTTTGATCATCTAAGAATAGCGGCTCTGGAATAGGTGTGGGCTTTTCCATGCTTTGCTCTCGAGTCTAAATGAGACAGATATCCGCCGCAGATCAGTTGCGGCGGTCTTCGTAATACTTAATCCGGAGTAGGATCTCTATTAATGAAATCTGCAAACTCATCGGATCCGCTCACACTATCACCGTCGAACCTCTCGTGCTTGTCGGAAAGGGACGCTTTGCTATTCTCATTGATCGAAGCCGCAACCCTGCCGCCCGCCGTCTCTGCTACCGCTGCACTGGCTCGACTGCTTATGCTCTGTCCCACTTGTTCAGCGATGAGCGCCCCGGCACTTGCTGCCAACCTTCCAGTCTGGGCCACCCTCGAAGCATAGCCTGTGTTCTGTCCATTGCCCATGGCTTGCCCAAAAGCCGATTGTCCCGAACCACTCGTTGTGTGCTGCTCGCTGCCGGAACCATATTCAAAGTTACCTGCATCAGTGGAGCCGCTGTCCATGTGGGCTTCAGCAGCTTTAAAGGCAGCCGTGAGTGCTGAAGTGCCTCCAGCTATCTCGTTGGCTCCCGCCAATGCGGTGCTCGCTGCCGAAGTTACGGTAGAAGCAGCCATGGTTGCTGCCCCTATCGCAGCTCCGGCGCCGAAACTACCGATGCCCGAGGTCTGCCCTCCAGAGCTGATGATACCGGCAAGCATTGGAGGTAGCTTATTGACCAAGGTGAGCAATACCACGGATGCGACCAGCAGTACGCATAGGCTATTCAGGTCAGGCGTCCCAACTGAAAAGGCCTGGTAGTACTGGTCCAAAAATGATTTTCCTACACCGATCAGAAACGTCATGGTGAAAAGTTGGATGCCGACGCCAAGTACAGTTTTGTAGTAGTTGATCGCTATATCCGAGGTCCATTGGCTACCGCCAAACCCTAGAAGGAAGATCCCGGCGTAGGCCAGCAACCATGCCGAGATGAGCAGCAGGAGCATGTTCACGGCGATCAGTGCAAGGATCACCAATACTACGATAGCTGCCGCGAGCATCAGGGCGGTGACTACCGGGTATAGCAGCGAGGCTGACTCGCTGACTTTAGTGAGAATATTGAAGCCTATGTCTACGATGCTCGACGGCGACAGGCCACTCCCAAGCCCAGAAGCTTTTGCGCTGACCTCTCGCATCGAGTCGATGATGGATAAAGAGATAACCGGTCCATGAATTAGTAACCACCAGAAGAATCCCAAGGTTACAAAGAATCGAATGGTCTCGGCGAAGAAGGCTTGGATGTCTGCGTTACGCAGGATCATCAGGCCATAAGTCCAAACCATGCTTATGGATGCGAGCCCCCAAAACAGCCATGAGGCGTGTTCTGTGATCTCGTCTTTCCAAGTCACTGCAACCGTCGAGAAGTTATCCAGAATGTTGTTGAGCATATCGCCGCTGTCCAGGCCCGCTGCTTGAGCCGTACTGCTGAATGCTAGCGCGATGAGCAGCAGGTGGATTGGTAGTAGCCTTTTCATAGAGTCACCATTTCCTGTCTGAGCTTTGGGTGTTTTTATGCCCCAGGACACACGCTTCCTGGTTGTTCGTTTTAGGCGACGCCTGCTCTGTTTGTGGCGCTCCGCAACCAGAAGGCTTGGTGTCATCAGGGGCTCCGCAACCACTGGTCAGTAACGCGATGAGAACAAGCCCCGTGGTTCGCCGAATGAAAGCATTCATATCGTCACCACTGCCTGTCTGCGCTTTGGCTATTGCGGCCGCTGAGAGCTTTTCGATCCGCAGCAAACTTTTGAGCGTCACGATCAGCCTCCACCTGTGCGTTGGTTGCAAGCGCGTTTTGCTGTGCAATTAGGAGGCTGCGGATTTGTAAAAGCTGATTGGTTTGCGCGCTGGCCAATTGGTTTGCTGATTGAATCGCCTGCATCTGGCCGGTAGCACCGCTCGCCGCACGCTGCACGCTTGCAAGAGCTTGGGCATCGGATTGCAAGGTTTCTTGCTGACGCGAGACGCTTGTTAGAAGGGCGTCATTTGCCCTTTTTCTAGCTGTAGTGGCATCGCTCTGCGAGTCGGCAATTGCTTGTTGGTCTTGAGCCGTACACGTGTCCATACCGATGCAGGGTGCATTAGCGTAGTGAGCAGCATCCCTATAACGCGAAAGGTACTGCTCTAAGCTCCCTGCTTGATTTTTGTAGTAGCTGAGTGTGTCCTGAGCCGCGAGTAGCTTTGAAATCGTCTGGTCAGCCTCACTCCAGATGTAGGCCGCCGGCGCAGCTGTGTTCTGCAGCATGGTTTGGTATTGCTGAAGCTGAATTTTGTACTGCTCAATCTGTTTGGCTACTGCCGCAACGTTCTGAATTGCGCTAATGGTCGTTTGGCTGGTGTTCGCGCCGTCGAATACTGGAACGCCTGCCATTGCGATGTGAGGTATGGCCGCGGCGATAAGTACACTAATCCACCGTGGGGTTTCTGGAATTTTCATTTGGACTCCAAAGGGTAGGATGAGGTGAATTTTTTAGCCGCTAAAATTTCAGCGCCTGTACCAGTCGGAGCATTTCGTCCTGGTTGGTCTCAATCCGCTTTAAAAGTGCGCGTACGACTGCGGGCGTCCAATTGCCACCACAGACAGCCAGCTTGGGGTCATCTGTTAACCACAGCTTTAGCAATCCACCTAATCTGCCTTGGTCAGCGTTAATCTTTACGATTTGCAATACGTAGGTGGAATCCAGCGTGCTCTTGACCTCGTATCCGAGGCTCAAACGGCGTAGATATTCCGCCACTGTCAGACCAACATTTGCTGCGTTCTCTTTAATCGTTTGCTCTTCGTCAGGTAACACCGGCACTCGCAGATGCTTTCCGTGTTTTCGTGTGTGTTCCTGCTGTTTGTGAGGACTCATTTTTAACCTCCTTCTGGTGTTCATAACGTCGCGGAAGCGACCTGCCTCGCAGAGCAAGACAGCATTGAGTGCCGCAGGCGCGAATACGCGATAGTGAAATTGGCTAACCGACTTGTCGGTTGGCTAACTTCACCTATCTTGCCCTCGAAATCACCGTTGTTTAGCCAAACAGTGTCCATTTCTCCGAGCGAACTACAGCATTGTTTTGCCGCACAAAAGGAAACTAATCGGTAGAACAACGGAATTGTTCGGCAGATGAACGTGAAAAGCGGTATTGATCGCTGTAGCAACGAAAAAAGTCTGGTTGCTGATAGCTTGTTTGGTCTGTTTAGTGCGTCTTGTTATCCGCATTTATGAGTACGCGAGCATATCGGCGAAATGCTTGGTAACCGAAATTGATTACTCCCTCTTCGCTGAGTGTTTTCCAAATGCTCAGCAGTGAGCATCCTCGCTGAACTGCATCCTCTATCTCTGATCTATGTATGATCATTACCGCGCGGTGCGCCAAAGAACTTTCTGGTTTTGCGCTTTGAATTACACGCTCTGCGATTCTGAGGCTTAGTGATTTCATTGCGTTTCTCTGGTCGCCTTATTGGCCTTGCTCCGAGCGAGGCCCCTCATCTGTCACGTCGCATTAGGGCGACGAGTTTGGGCTACGCGTAGTTTTCTTTAATTTGCCTAGATACTCCAAGCCTACGTCAGAGCGCTTGCTTGCATTGACACTTGGGGGGCTGTCGCGCGCCGTACTAACTGATTTAGCAGGACTGTTCTCCTGAACGTCCTGTGACGTCAGCGCTGTAAAATTGAAGGCCCCTTCTCGGTACCGCTTGAGCGCGCCATGAAACCAGCGGATCGGCGTAGTCTTGATTGCCCCTGACTTTATCGCTGCACATAACTCGTCGAGCATGCGTTGTCGATCAAGTGGATCTACCTGCCCCAGTGCTTTGAAAACTTGCTCACTGGTTTCCGTAAGCATCGGAGCGGTCAGTCGCAGTTCCTGCTGGACCTCGCCAAGGATAGGGGGGTGGGTTGTAGTAGTATTTTTTGTTTTTGGTTTTTTTGTTTTGTAAGTATTTATAGGTCTATGGTTATCCGAAATCGGGTCGCCCGAATGTGGGTTTTCCATATACGGGAGATCTTGGCTAATTTCGGTCACTTTAGAGTTTTCGGGCTGATCCCTCAGCCGCCATTCGTACCCAGCATAATGGCCGCGTGTATCGTATTTTTGCTCTACTTTCAAGTACCCAGCGTGCTGTAACTCCTTTATCCCGGACCTGATTGCGGTAGTCCCTGTTTTATACTTGACTGCCAGGCGTTCAACGCTTAGGTGTTCATAACCTGGCGGTAAAGAAAGCAATGCTGAGATTAGTCCCTTCGCCTTGAGGCTTAGATTTTCATCATTGATTATGTGATTGGGTATCATCGTAAAGCCTCTTGATTGGCTTTGTCTTTCCACGAGCAAAGTTATAGACATACCGCTAGCCCTGATCGATGGCTTTGGCTACATCAGCAGTACGAAAATAAATCCTTCGTCCAATCTTCACTTTGCAAGGTAGGAATTTTCTAGAGACCTCGTTATCACCGCTCAAGCTAATCCGTAGACCGTCCTTGCTTCGATGAAGTACCTCCGCCAGCTGATCAATAGACAAGAGCGGGGCCCCAGAAAAAAGCGCGCGTATTGACTCTTCGGTTGTCATATTTTAAGTCTCGTTCGGTTAGCTTCAAATATCCTATGACAACTTCCACTGGTATTGGAAGCTTTTCTTTAAAATTATCTTGGCATCTATAACTTTAGCTAAGCTAGTTGGGCTGGTGTTACGTAAATTTTAGCGGCTAAAATTTTAGCGGCTAAAATTTTGTTCCTAATGGAAATGGCTGCTAGCTTTGCGGCCAGGTTCTCTGATCTGAGATGCGTTACCGCTTCAGTATCCGCACTGATTTGTGGTCTCTACACTGGAAACCTCAAGGTCAGAAAGGCCGCCGTCAACGAGAGGGCTCACCACCCAGTGCCTTAAACCATGAAATCCGGCGGCGTGAACTTTTTAACGAAAACTCCTGTATTTAGGAAGTCGGCTAAATTCGGAAACCCCAAGAGGGATTTTGTTAGTTTTAGAGAAATTTATTTGCCACTTGATATTAATATTTATAACTTTAGCTAAACTTTGCTTTGGAATTAACTAAGAAGGTTAAATGGACGCGACGCGCTTTTTAGTCGCTAAATTTTTTTCCTAATAGCCATAGCGTCCAGTTTTTCCACCAAGTCCTCTGACCGTAGGTGCGTGTATCGTTTCAACATCTGCATTGATTTGTGGCCGCTAATACTGGAAACCTCTTGGTCAGAGAGGCCTCCTTCAACGAGGCGGCTCACGGCCTCGTGCCTTAGATCGTGAAATCTGAAGTCTGGCAACTCAAGCTTTTTAACGAGCAACCTCCACGTTTTGGTAAAGGCATAAGGGCGACGCTTTGTATCCTTGCCGGGTTCACCGAAGAACACCAGATTGCATTCACTCGGTCGAGCTGGATTTTCCATGGCCGATTGGAAGAGTGCTGTCGCTCGCTTGCTCAAAGGCACAGTGCGTTGTGCGTCGTTCTTCGTATCCACAAGCTTCACGATACGACGCTCCAGATCAACTTGGGATTTACGTAGCGAACTGATCTCTGCAGACCGCATACCTGTCTCTAGAGCGATACCAACGATCCAGCCGAGCATGGGGTTGCTGTGCTTATTCATGGCGATCAGTAACCGGCGCTCCTCGTCAGGTGATAGCCGACGATTTCGGCCTTCTCCCGGGCTCGGCTTGCGGATGTTCAGGACCGGATTGAATGCGAGGCCCAGCCCCCACTCTTGAATTGCAACGGTGAATAGATGGCTCAGTAAAGCCAGCTCCAGGCGAACAGTGTTGTTGCTGGTAGTACCAGCGCGCCCTTTTTCATTCAGGCGCTTGTCGCGATACCCTGCGATGATTTCAGCGGATAGGGCGGCCAGTGAATATTTGCCCAGATGCTCGATGAGCTTCTTGGCCTTCGAGGTTTCGCCACGCTGGGTGGTGGGCTTCTTGGTGGGGGTGATGTCACTCAAGTATCGCTTGAGGGCTGCCTCCAACGTCATGCGCTCGGAGCCGCTGCGCTGGATATACACACCTCTGACCATTTCGTCTTCGGTGCGACGTGACCAGTCCTCCGCATCGCGTTTGGTGCGGAAGGTTTTAGCCACAGTTGGCCAGCCAGTTTTGCGGATCAAAGCCTTCCAGGTGCCGGAAGGAGTTTTGACTAATGTTGCCATCTGAAAGGACTCCAAAGGTGTACTGGCGCACCAGTACTGTACCGATTTTGTACCTTTGGACCATAGGACTGTATTAGTGTAGAACCACCCAGAAACGCGAAAGCCGCGCAATGCGCGGCTTTCAAAGGTGGTGGGCCCACACGGACTCGAACCGTGGACCAAAGGATTATGAGTCCTCTGCTCTAACCAACTGAGCTATGGGACCTCAGTAGGCCGCGGATTATAACGGCGGTTTCGCGGCTGTGCTATCCGAAACGTCCGAAAGATTCATAAGAAGAAATCTCGCGCTGAATTCTTCGGGTTGAAGGGGCAGGCTGATGATGTAGCCCTGGATTTGTTCGCAGCCCTCGCGGGTCAGGAATTGCTGCTGTTCGCTGTTCTCTACGCCTTCTGCTATCACGGTCAGTTGCATGCTGCGCCCAAGGGCGATGATGGCGCGGACGATGGCGGCGTCGTGGGTGTCCTCGGGTAGTCCGCGAACGAAGGACTGGTCGATCTTGAGGATGTCCAGCGGCAGGCGTTTGAGGTAGCTCAGGGAGGAATAGCCGGTGCCGAAGTCGTCGATGGTCAGTTGTACGCCGAGTTTCTTCAGTTTGTGCAGCACTGCCAGCGCTTCCTGGGTCTGGCTCATGATGAAGTTTTCGGTGATTTCCAGTTGCAGGCAGCCTGGCTCCAGGCCGTTGTCGGCCAGTAGTTGTTCGATGTGTTCGACAAGGTTCGTCTGGCGCAGTTGAGCGCCTGCAAGGTTGACTGACACTAGGCCGAACGGCTGGCAGGTTTTGCGCCATTTGCCCATCTGTTGGCAGGCCTGCTCCAGCACCCATTCGCCGATTTGCAGGATCATGCCGTTTTCTTCGGCCAGCGGTATGAAGTGTTCGGGTGGCACGTCGCCGAAGGTCGGGTGGTTCCAGCGGATCAGCGCTTCTGCGCCTATCAGCGTGTGGGTCAGAAGGCTGATTTTGGGCTGGTAGGCCAGGGACAGCTGATTGCGGTCTAGCGCTCTTCTCAATTCCTGTTCAAGGGCAATACGTTCGCTGGCCTGTGTGGTCAGGTCGCAGGTGTAGCTTTCGACCCGATTGCGGCCCTTGGCCTTGGAGCGGTACATAGCGGCGTCGGCGTTTTTGACCAGTGTTGCTACGTCGGTGCCGTCAGTCGGGAAAACACAGCTGCCAATGCTCGGGCTGATGTAGAGCTCATGTTCGCCAGCTTCAAAAGGCGTGTTGAAGCAGGCCAGCAGTTTGTTGGCAATGGCTTGTGCGTCGCTGGGCTGCAGCAGGCCAGGTAACAGAACGATGAACTCGTCACCACCAAGGCGCGCGACCGTGTCGACATCGCGCAGGGTCTCCTTGAGCCGGTGTGCGATGCCCTTGAGCAGCAGATCGCCGACCGGATGGCCCAGGCTGTCGTTGATGTGTTTGAAGCGGTCCAGATCGAGGAACAGCACTGCGCCAAGGCTGCCGGATTCTTCGCTGTGCAGTAATGCCGATTGAAGGCGACTCTCGAACAGGGTTCGGTTGGGCAGGCCGGTGAGTGGGTCGTGGTGGGCCTGGTAGTCGAGGCGCGCCTGGGCGTGTTTGAGGCTGGAGATGTCAGCGAAGACGGCGACGAAATGGGTGGTGAGGTTGGCTTTGTTGCGCACTGCATTGATCGTCAGCCAGCTTGGGTAGAGCTCGCCGCTCTTGCGTCGGTTGCTGATCTCGCCCTGCCAGTGGCCATCGGCTGCAAGTTGATGCCACATTGAGGCATAGAACGCGCTGTCATGCTGGCCTGAGGCGAGCAGGCGAGGCGTCTGGCCGATGGCTTCGCTCTCGCTGTAACCGGTGATCTCAGTGAAGGCACGGTTGACTGCATTGATGCGCTGGTTGGTGTCGGTAATGAGCACGCCCTCGGCTGTGCTCTCGAACACCGTTGCAGCCAAGTGCAGTTTTTCCTGCATTTGTCTGCTTTCGGTTATATCCCGTGCAATCGTCAGCAGGCAGTCGTCGCCTGCGATGACGATCGGGTGCGAGGACAGTTCGCACAGTTTGATACTGCCATCAACATTACGAAGCCGGGCCCTGAAGTCCCGGACGGATCCGTGCCGCTTCAGTTGCTCAATGAGCCTGGAGCGGTCGCCCAGATCCACCAGACACCCAGGTCGAATGTCGAGTGCTCAAGGCAGTACGCTTCGCTATACCCCGTGATGCGGCAGAAACCTTCGTTCACCTCTAAAAGCATTCCGTCCTGTTGGCGGGTGATAGCCAGCCCGTCAGGCGAGGCATGAAACGCCTTGGCGAATTTTTCTTCGGAAAGTTGAAGTTGCTGCTGGGCCTGCTTGCGCTGGGTGATATCACGCACTATCACCAGTACGGCTGGCGTCGAGCTCTGGTCGAAAGGCTGAGCGGACATGAGCCCGGAAAAGGTTTCGCCGTTCTTGCGCCGAAAGGGTATCTCCAGATTATGAATGTTGCCTGTCTGCAGTTGCTGCAAAACTTTTGGGCCTATACCTGGCACTGCCCACAAATCCAGTTGGGTGGGCGTTTTCCCAATCACTTCGTCAAGGGTGAGGCCGGTCCGTTCAACGAACGCCGCGTTGGCATCCATGATATGCCCGTCGGCAAGGCTTGCGATAATCATGGCGTCCGGGCACTGAGCGAAGACCGAGGCGAATTTTCCCTCGGACAGGCACGACGCTTCCCGGTCATTGGTGTCGATTATTACTTCACGCATATGCGGCTTACGTCCGTGTCTGACTATCGCTGATATTGTTGTGGCGTGAATTTGTAACAATCACTGGCCAAGGCTCGACTGGCAAGCGCTTGTGTCCTGTGTGATACATAGTTGTAGGTCAATTCGCCATGGCCTGCAATTAGACCGACGTCTGACCTCTGTTTGATTTGATCAATTGACGACTGGACCTGCAAATCCGGATTTCTTTTTCCCGGAAACGCAAAACCCCCGGCAGGCCGGGGGTTTTGTTGACTCGCTGGTGCGATTACTCGTCGAGGAACGAGCGCAGGTGCTCGCTTCTTGTCGGGTGACGCAGCTTGCGCAGTGCCTTGGCTTCTATCTGACGAATCCGCTCGCGGGTAACGTCAAACTGCTTACCGACCTCTTCAAGCGTGTGATCGGTATTCATGTCGATGCCGAAACGCATGCGCAGAACTTTTGCTTCACGGGCGGTAAGGCCCGACAGCACTTCGCGTGTCGCTTCTTTCAGGCTTTCAACAGTGGCGACATCGATTGGCGACTGCATGGTCGAGTCTTCGATGAAGTCACCCAGATGCGAATCTTCGTCGTCGCCGATCGGGGTTTCCATGGAGATCGGCTCTTTTGCGATCTTCAATACCTTGCGGATTTTGTCCTCAGGCATTTCCATGCGTTCGCCCAGCTCTTCCGGGGTCGGTTCGCGACCCATTTCCTGCAGCATCTGCCGGGAAATACGGTTGAGCTTGTTGATTGTCTCGATCATGTGCACCGGAATACGGATGGTGCGGGCCTGGTCGGCAATCGAGCGAGTGATCGCCTGACGGATCCACCAGGTGGCATAGGTCGAGAACTTGTAGCCACGACGGTATTCGAACTTGTCCACAGCTTTCATCAAGCCGATGTTGCCTTCCTGGATCAGATCGAGGAATTGCAGACCACGGTTGGTGTACTTCTTGGCGATGGAGATCACCAGACGCAAGTTCGCTTCAACCATCTCTTTCTTCGCGCGGCGGGCCTTGGCCTCACCGATCGACATGCGACGGTTGATGTCCTTGATCTCGGCTATTTTCAGGCCGGTCTCTTCTTCCAGTGCCGACAGCTTCTGCTGGCAACGCTGGATGTCAGGCTGCAGACGACCAATGGCTTCGGCGTATTTGCTCTTGCCCTTGGCCAGTGCGTCAGTCCAGCTTTCGTCAACTTCGTTGCCCGGGAACTGGCGAAGGAAGTCGGCGCGCGGCATACGTGCATCACGTACACACAGCTGCATGATGGCGCGTTCCTGAGCACGAAGACGCTCAAGAGCACCCCGCACACGCTCTACCAGACCTTCAAACTGCTTTGGAACCAGTTTGATCGGCATGAACAGTTCGGCAAGTGCAACCATTTCGGCAATGGCGTGCTTGTCGTCGCGACCGAATTTCTTCAGCGCCTTGCGGGTGATTTCCATTTGATCGGAAACTGCACCGAAGCGCTGCTGGGCGATGACCGGATCGGGACCGCTTTCGACTTCGTCTTCGTCGTCGCTGGCGTCTGCCGATTCTTCCTCGTCGTCATCGGTGCCTTCGGCCTTGACGGCTTTGGGATCGACAGGCGGAGGTACTTCGGCAGGCGGCGCAATGCCGTCGTCCGGGTCGATATAGCCGCTCAGAACATCGGAGAGGCGACCGCCTTCGCTGGTGACACGTGTGTATTCGGAAAGAATATGGTCAACCGTGCCAGGGAAGTGCGCAATTGCGCCCATCACTTCACGGATGCCTTCTTCGATACGTTTGGCGATTTCGATTTCGCCTTCACGGGTCAGAAGTTCAACGGTGCCCATTTCACGCATGTACATACGAACGGGATCGGTGGTACGCCCGATGTCGGTCTCGACCGCTGCCAACGCTGCAGCCGCTTCTTCTGCGGCTGCCTCGTCGGTATCGGCGTCGGCCAGCATCAAGGCGTCCGCATCCGGAGCACTCTCGTGTACCGGGATCCCCATGTCGTTGATCATGCGGATGATGTCTTCCACCTGCTCGGGATCTGAAATATCCTCAGGCAAGTGGTCGTTGACCTCTGCGTAAGTCAGATACTTCTGCTCACGACCCAGGGTGATCAACTCTTTGATACGAGATTGCTGTTGCGCTTTTCCGGACATAACACCCTATCCACTGAAGGTCTTGGCGGGCAAAAAACAAGCCGAGGATTATACCCGAGCTATGACCTCACGCGCCAGTTGAGGTCGGGGTTTGTGCGGGAACATTGCGATTTAGCAGTTCCCTAAGCTGAATTTTCTCTTCTGCGCTCAACTCGGTTTGACGAGCCTTGCTGATCAGATGTTCCAGACTGCGCTCGCGTTGGCGAGCGGATAAGCTAGTTATAGTGTCGAAAAACTGTTGTTCAAGGTTGTCGGCCTCAATCAGCCATTCCTTTTCTGCCAGAGCGCGCAGCAAACGGCCCTGTTCAGTCCCGTGCCACCTCGCTATCAACTGTAACGACCGCAGGTTGGGATTCTTTTGCCTGGCTTCGATAAGGGCGACCAGCAGTTGCGCGTTAGATTGGTCTTCTGCAGCGAAATGGCTGGCATTTTCGACCTTTTCGGCCAGTTCAGGGTGATGCAGCAATGTTCTCAGTGCGGCCTGCATGGGTGGCTCGACAGCGGTCGGTACACGCGGCGTTCGAGGTTCGAAGTCCTGACGCTTGCCTTTTTTGCCCCAGGATTTGTTGTCCCATTTTTTTTGATTCTGACCGCCGGTTTTCTTTGGCGTCCATTCCTGCTGTGGCTCATAACCGCCTTGAGGCTGGTAATCGGCAAAGTCAGGCATGGCGTCGTAATCGATATAGGGGTCGTAGCTCGGTGGCGCATCCACCGGCGCGCTCTGTACCAGTTGACTGACGGCCTCGCCGGTAAGCCCGGTAATTTCGGTCAGGCGTTGGCGCATCAGAATGCGCAGGTTCGCCCCAGGCACTTTATCGATGAGTGGCGCCGCGAGGGTGGCCATGTGCGCCTTGCCTTCCAGCGAGCGTGGGTCAGACTCTTTGGTCAGTTGCTCGAAAAAATAATCGGCCAGTGGCTGGGCGTGCTGATTGATGCGCGCCTTGAACGCGTCGGTGCCTTCGGAGCGCACCAGCGTGTCCGGGTCTTCGCCTTCGGGAAGAAACAAAAAGCGCGCCCGACGCCCGTCCTGCAGGTTCGACAGGGTGGCTTCCAGTGCCCGCCACGCGGCATTGCGCCCGGCCTGATCGCCGTCGAAGCAGAACAGCACGTTGGGCACGACCCGGAACAGTCGTTTCAAATGCTCCTCGCTGGTCGCGGTACCCAGCGTGGCCACGGCATTGCGCAAACCTTGCTGCGCCAGGGCGATGACGTCCATGTAGCCTTCAACGACGATGATTTCATCGAGGTTGCGATTGAATTTGCGGGCTTCGAACAGCCCGTACAGCTCCTGGCCCTTGTGGAAAACCGGTGTTTCCGGCGAGTTCAGGTACTTGGGCTTGTCATCACCCAGTACGCGACCGCCAAAGGCGATGACGCGTCCGCGCGAGTCGCGTATCGGAAACATCACCCGGTCACGGAAGCGATCATAGCGTTTGCCGGTTTCGGCGTTCTCGATCAGCAAACCGGCATCGATCATGACCTTTTGCTGCAGTGAGTCGCTGCTCAGGTGCTTGTACAGGTTGTCCCAGCCTGGCGGAGCAAAGCCCAGGCCAAAGTCTCTGGCGATTTCACCGGACAGCCCGCGGCCTTTGAGGTAATCCACCGCTGCCTTGCGCGATGGATGGCTTTTCAACGCCTGGCGATAGAACTCGGCGGCGGCGGTCAGCAGCGGGTAGAGCGGGGAATCGGTTGGCTGGCGGGGCTTCTGGCCTTTTACGCCCTGTTCGCGAGGCACTTCCATGCCTGCTGCTTTGGCGAGGTCTTCGACAGCCTGGGGGAAATCCAGATTGTCGTGATCCATGATGAAGCCGAGCGCGTTGCCGCCAGCGCCGCAACCGAAGCAGTAATAGAACTGTTTGTCCGGGCTGACGCTGAAAGAAGGTGTTTTCTCTTTGTGGAACGGGCAGCAGGCGGTGTAGTTCTTCCCGGCTTTCTTGAGCTGCAAGCGCGAACTGACTACATCGACAATGTCGGTGCGGTTCAGAAGGTCGTCGATAAAGCTCTGGGGAATCAGCCCGGCCATGGCGTTCTCATCATTCAAGCGTGGTGCAAAAGTATCGGGAGACTCTACGAGCGTTCCGTCAGCCTGTCAGCCGTCTTTTTGAAGACGTGGGCAATCAACGGGCACGTCTTTGCATCCGATGGGCGGTGTGGGCCTGAAAGGGGAATAAACTTGAGCCTGCGGGCAGGTCATAAGGCTTCACGCTGGGTGTCCACCTGAGGGTGACAAAACCCGGTTACATAAGCCTGGGTGCACGGAAGACGCTGCCTTGGCTGAGCTTCTTGCGAAGTCATCAAGGCATACTCGTCTTATCATCGACCGGTCTGCTGCCCGAGTGGGCATGTCCGACGTAGCCTGTGAACAGGCTGGACGTGCTTGATTGAATGTCTGAGTCGCATCGGCGGCCTGGACGAGGTCAATCAATCTAGCTTACGCGCAATCCAGTTAACGCAAAAAAGCGAAGCTGGAACTGCCGACAGCCCGGCTGGTTGGCCGGGCAAGGCAGAAGCTTGCGACGAAGGTCTGTAAATTAATACAGACGAACGGCGCGGCGCTGTTCGCGCTGGACTTTCTTGGCGTGGCGTTTGACAGCAGCTGCTGCCTTGCGCTTACGCTCCGAAGTCGGCTTCTCGTAAAATTCGCGGCTACGAACTTCAGCCAGAACACCGGCTTTTTCGCAGGAGCGCTTGAAACGACGCAGAGCTACGTCGAAGGGTTCGTTCTCTTTAACTTTGACGGCTGGCATCCAGAGCTACCTTCATTCATTACCGGGGTCAACGCTTAGTGCAAACACTGCACAAAAGTACGTCGGTTTTTAAGGGTTGCGGATGTTAACCCCTCATTGAGAGGAATGCAAAGCCTCTGATCGAAAACCGCTGGTCGGCACCTCGGTCGACGACTATTATGCGCGCCTTCAAATCTGCCCCCTACAAGGCGCAACCCCATGCTAGTACTGGGATTAGAAACCTCCTGCGACGAAACCGGTGTCGCGTTGTACGACAGCGAACGCGGTTTGCTCGCGGACGCATTATTCAGCCAGATCGACCTGCATCGTGCCTATGGCGGTGTGGTGCCGGAGCTGGCTTCGCGCGATCACGTCAAGCGCATGCTGCCGCTGATTCGCCAGACACTGGCCGAGGCGGACTGCGTGGCCACTGACATCGACGCCATTGCCTACACGGCCGGACCGGGTCTGGTAGGTGCATTGCTGGTCGGCGCCTCGTGCGCTCAGGCGCTGGCATTCGCCTGGGATATCCCGGCGTTGGGTGTTCACCACATGGAAGGCCATTTGCTGGCCCCGATGCTGGAAGAAAACCCGCCGCAGTTCCCGTTCGTCGCTTTGCTGGTGTCCGGTGGTCATACGCAACTGGTGCGCGTCGATGGCATCGGTCAGTACGAACTGCTGGGCGAGACGCTGGACGATGCGGCAGGTGAGGCGTTCGACAAGACCGCCAAAATGATGGGCATGCAGTACCCAGGCGGCCCGGAGATTTCCAAGGCGGCGATGCAGGGCGTGGCGGGGCGTTTTGTCTTTCCCCGGCCAATGACCGATCGCCCCGGGCTGGAATTCAGTTTCAGCGGCTTGAAAACTTCTGCGCTCAATACCTGGCAGCAATGTCAGGGCGCTGGAGACGACAGCGAGCAAACCCGCTGCGACATCGCTCTGGCGTTCCAGCAGGCGGTAGTGGAGACTTTGACCATCAAGTGCAAGCGTGCGCTCAAACAGACTGGCCTCAAGAGCCTGGTCATTGCGGGCGGCGTCAGCGCGAATAAGGCGCTGCGGGCTTCGCTGGAAAGCATGCTCGGCGACCTGCGCGGAAATGTTTACTACGCAAGGCCCGAGTTCTGTACCGATAACGGCGCAATGATCGCCTTTGCGGGCTGTCAGCGTTTGCAGGCAGGGCAGAAGGAAGATTTGAGCATCAGCGTGCAGGCGCGTTGGCCCATGGAGCAGTTGCCGGGGCTGTGATGACAGGCGAGGGTGAGATGATTTCAGGTTGCCCTTCAGAAATGTCGTTCGCGCCCGGCGAGCAGGTCGCGTAGATTGCCGCGATGGCGCCAGACGATGAGCAGCGTCAATACGCTCATCGGCAACAGCGCATGAGGTTCTTGCCATGCCAGTAATGGCAGGGTCAGCGGTGTGGCAATCAGGGCGGCAAGCGAGCTGGTACGCGTCAGGTAGAACGTCAGCAACCAGGCCGCTATGGCAAGGGCGGCTGCGGGCGGGTACAGCCCCAGCAGCACGCCGGCGGCTGTTGCGACACCTTTGCCACCACGGAAGCGAAAGTACACTGGGAACAGGTGGCCCAGCACTGCGCAGACGCCGATCCAGCCCTGTTGCGCGATGTTCAGGTTCCAGGCGCTGGCGATCAGGATTGGCAGCAGGCCTTTGCAGAGGTCGCCAAGCAGGGTCAGGATGGCCAGTTTTTTTCCGGCCAGACGCAGCATGTTGGTAGCACCGGCATTGCCCGAGCCACTGGCGCGCGGGTCTGGCCTGCCGCTCAGGCGGCTGAGCAGAATGGCGAAGGACAGCGAGCCAAGCAGGTAGGCGAAGGTGGCCAGTAACCAAAACATGCTAACCATTCCGGGCGAGGATGCCCTGATTCTAACGGCGCATCGCGCCCTTGTCGTGCAGTGGAGAGTAGTGCTTGGACAGAGTTTTCATCGAGGGCCTTGAGGTTGATACGGTCATCGGCGCCTATGACTGGGAGCGCGGCATTCGCCAGTGCCTGCGTCTGGACCTCAGCTTCGCCTGGGACAATCGCCCTGCAGCGGCAGGCGACGACCTGAGCAAGGCCCTCGACTACGCCAGTGTTTCGACACGTATTCAGGCTTTCGCCGAGCAGGCTCAGTTTCAGTTGGTAGAGACCTTCGCTGAGCGGCTGGCTGAAGTGCTGATGAGCGAATTCAATATTCCCTGGCTGCGTCTGAAACTGACCAAGCCGGGTGCCGTAGCGGCCGCTGCCGGTGTGGGCGTGGAGATCGAGCGCGGATGTCGCTGACGCGGATTTTCCTCGGCCTGGGGAGCAATATCGAGCGCGAACGTCACCTGCATGCCGGGCTGGATGCGCTGGATGGCTTTTTGACTGACCTCAGTTGCTCGCCGGTTTTTGAAAGCCATGCGGTGGGCATCAAGAGCGGGCCGTTCTTCAATCTGGTGGTGTCGGCGTTGACCGATCTGCCGTTGATGGAGCTTGATCGCCGCCTGAAATTCATCGAGGCCGACAATGGCCGCTATGCCCCGGATCGCAAAGGGCTGCCGCTGGATATCGATGTGCTGTTGTATGGCGAGCAGGTCGGCAATTTTGACGGGCTGATTTTGCCCAGAGCGGAGATTCTGAAGAATGCCTTCGTGCTGTGCCCATTGGCATTGATTGCCCCTGAACGTCTGCATCCGGGTGTGGGGATTGCCTTCAGCAAGCTTTGGGCTGACGCGCAGATCGATCAGCAGCTCTGGCCGGTAGCGTTTGAGTGGCGCGGCATGGGTCTTACGCCTGAGAGTCTGCTGCGTAGCTAGCTGAGTGGGTTCGTGGTTCTCGGGTGCTGAGGATCGGACGCAGAGCGTCCAGGGCTGCGCTCCCACGCTGGAGCGTGGGAGCGCTAGTAGTCAGTTAGAGTCAGGCGACGTGCTCCGCCTTATAGATTTTCAGCGCCTTGAGGCGTTCGTTCTTTAGCGCGTCGCCCAGTTCCTTGCCCTTGAAGCCCTTCTCCAGCAGCGGCTGTACTGACACCGTTCGAGCGGCCTGTGCTGCACCGCGCAGGTAATCAGCCTGTGGATAACTGCGTTGTTCGAAGCCGTGACGTCCTCGCGCGTCCATCTCGCACGCCGCAATGAACTCTTCAAAACGCTGCGGGCGGCGGTAGACGTCGAAACTTTGCAGCAGCTCCAGCAAAGTCGAGGGTTTCAGTTCCAGCGCCCGATGGCCGTGGGTGTGGTACTGGCCGACCAGCAGTGCCAGTTCCTGACATTCCCTGGGCACCCGAAAACGCTCGTTGGCCGCTTTAATCAGGCGCAGGCCGGTATGTTCATGGGCGATGTGCCTGGGCCATTCGGCTTCCGGCGTCAGCCCCTTGCCCAGATCGTGCAGCAGGCAGGCCCAGCGTACGGTCAGCGGGTGTTTGTGAATCGCAGATTGCTCAAGCACGCTGAGGACATGTACGCCGGTGTCTATTTCCGGGTGATGTGCAGCGGGTTGCGGTACACCAAACAATGCCTCGACCTCAGGCATCAGTTCCTTGAGCGCGCCGCAGTCGTGCAGTACCTGGATGAACACCTGAGGCTGCTCTTCCATGAGCGCGCGTGAGATTTCCTTCCAGCTTCGCTCGGCGGTCAGCGCCTTGAGTTCGCCGGATTCACTGAGCTGGCGCATCAGTCCCAAGGTCTCGGGTGCGATGGTGAAACCGTAACGTGCGTAGCGCGCTGCGAACCGGGCCACGCGCAAGACCCTAAGCGGATCTTCGGCGAATGCGGGCGAAACGTGGCGCAATATTCGCGCTTCAAGGTCTTTCTGACCGTTATACGGGTCGGTCAGGTTTCCGTCCTTGTCTTCGGCTATGGCATTGATCGTCAGGTCGCGCCGAATCAGGTCCTGCTCAAGCGTTACCTCGGGGCTTGCATGAAAAACAAAGCCTCCATAGCCCACGCCGCTTTTGCGCTCGGTGCGCGCCAGCGCGTATTCCTCATTGGTCAGCGGGTGCAGAAACACCGGGAAGTCTGTGCCGACCGGGCGATAGCCCTTGACCAGCATGTCCTCAGTGCTCGCGCCGACCACGACCCAATCGATATCAGTGACAGGTTGACCCAGGAGGCGGTCGCGTACAGCACCGCCCACTTTATAAATCTGCATAAAAAGCCTCCGTAAGCGCGACAGGATAAACCTTGTGCCGTGCTTGCGGAGGCTAAAGCTGCATGAGCAGCCGTTTAAACAGCCTTTTCCCTAACGCCTAAAGGTGGACGACCGCCATATCAAGCCGGGGATACTCACTGTCGGCATGCTCGCCTTTTGGAGGTACGTGATGGGTCTTGACCACCTGATCGCCCTGCAAGGTTTCGAGATGGATATCAAAGCCCCACAGCCGGTGCAGGTGCTTGAGCACCTCGTCAGTCGAATCGCCCAGCGGTTTTCGGTTGTGCTGTTGGTGGCGCAGGGTCAGCGAGCGATCGCCTCGGCGGTCGATGCTGTAGATCTGCACGTTGGGCTCCCGATTGCCCAGGTTGTATTGCGCAGCGAGGATCTCGCGAATGGTCCGATAACCGTTTTCATCATGAATGGCAGGCACCAGCAGGTCTTCCTGCTGGTCGTCGTCCATGATGCTGAACAGCTTGAGGTCGCGAATCACCTTGGGCGACAAGTATTGGAGAATGAAGCTCTCGTCCTTGAAGCTGGTCATCGCAAACTTGATCGCCGTCAGCCAGTCGGTGCCGGCAATTTCCGGAAACCACTGCCGGTCCTCATCGGTAGGGTTTTCGCACATCCGGCGTATGTCCTGATACATGGCAAAGCCCAGCGCGTAGGGATTGATGCCGCTGTAGTAGGGGCTGTCAAAACCGGGCTGGAAAATCACGCTGGTGTGCGACTGCAGAAACTCCATCATGAAGCCGTCGGTGACCAGCCCTTCGTCGTACAGGTCGTTCATCAGCGTGTAATGCCAGAACGTTGCCCAGCCTTCGTTCATTACCTGGGTCTGGCGCTGTGGATAAAAGTACTGCGCGATCTTACGCACAATGCGCACCACTTCGCGCTGCCAGGGCTCCAGCAGCGGCGCGTGTTTCTCGATGAAATAGAGAATGTTTTCCTGCGGCTCGGCAGGAAAGCGTGCGTTGTCCTCTTTGCTGTTTTTTTCGGCGTTCTTCGGAATAGTGCGCCAAAGATCGTTGATCTGGCGCTGAAGATGTTCTTCCCTATCCTTCTGACGCCGCCGTTCCTCTTCAGCGGAAATCGGATACGGACGCTTGTAGCGGTCCACGCCGTAGTTCATCAACGCGTGGCACGAGTCGAGCAAATCTTCCACGGCGTCGATGCCATGCCGCTCCTCGCATTGCATGATGTACTGCTTGGCGAACACCAGATAATCAATGATCGAGCTGGCGTCGGTCCAGGTGCGGAACAGGTAATTGCCCTTGAAGAAGCTGTTGTGGCCATAGCAGGCGTGCGCAACGACCAGTGCCTGCATGCAGATGGTGTTTTCTTCCATCAGGTAGGCAATGCAAGGGTCCGAGTTGATCACAATCTCGTACGCCAGCCCCATCTGGCCACGCGAATAGGATTTTTCAGTGCTGAGGAAGTGTTTGCCGTATGACCAGTGATGGTAGCCCAAGGGCATGCCCACCGAGGCGTAGGCATCCATCATCTGTTCGGCAGTGATCACCTCAATCTGGTTGGGATAGGTGTCCAGAGCATACCGCTCGGCAATTCTGCCGATCTCACGGTCGTAGGCCCGGATCAGTTCAAATGTCCACTCTGACCCCGTGGAAAGGGGTTGGCGCTTCTGCTCTCTGGCGGTCATGACACTAACCTTCGCTGGAAGAGTTCGCGGAATACCGGATAAATATCACCGGCAGAGACCAGCTGCTGCTGGGCGAACGTGTCGGCATAGTCTTCACCGATGCGCTCGTATTCGTACCACAAGGCCTGGTGCTCACGCGGCGTGATTTCCACGTACGTGTAGTACTGCACGAAGGGCATGATCTGTTTGGTCAGGATTTCCCGGCAAATGGGCGAGTCGTCGTTCCAGTTGTCTCCGTCCGAGGCCTGTGCCGCGTAAATATTCCAGTCGCTGCTCGGGTAGCGTGCGGCCATGATTTCCTGCATCAGTTTCAAGGCGCTGGAAACGATGGTGCCGCCCGTTTCCCGGGAATAGAAGAACTCTTCTTCATCCACTTCACGGGCGCTGGTGTGGTGGCGAATGAACACAACGTCGATCTTGTCGTAATTACGCTTGAGAAACAGGTACAGCAGGATGAAGAAGCGCTTGGCGATGTCTTTGGTCGCCTGGGTCATGGATCCGGAGACGTCCATCAGGCAAAACATGACCGCTTTGGAGCTGGGGTTGGGTTGTTTGACCAACAGGTTGTACTTAAGGTCGAACGTGTCGAGGTACGGTACGCGACGAATACGTGCTTTCAGTCGATCGATTTCTACTTCCAGTTCCTGAATATCGCCGAAGTTGTCGGGCTCTTCGCGCTTCATACGCTCAAGCTCGACAGTTGCCTCTTTGAGTTTTGCCCGGCTGCTGCCGGACAGCGCAATGCGTCGCGCATGCGCCGAGCGCAGGGTGCGGATGATGTTGATACGTGAAGGGTTGCCTTCGTTGCTGATACCCGCGCGCACGGTCTTGAAGGTGTCGGTACCGGTCAGGTTGCGCTTGACCAGGTTCGGCAGCTCTAGGTCTTCGAACATGAATTCAAGGAACTCTTCCTGAGTAATCTGAAACGAGAACTCATCCATGCCTTCGCCGGAGTTGCCTGCCTTGCCAGGCCCTTTGCCGCCACCGCCGCCTTGAGGGCGGGCGATGTGCTCGCCTGTGGTGAACTCCTTGTTGCCTGGATGAACAACGGTCTGTTTGCCGCCACGACCGTGATGCAACACCGGTTCGTCGATGTCGCGTCCGGGAATGCTGATCTGCTCACCGTGTTCCATGTCGGTAATGGAGCGCCGGCTGACCGCTTCCTCCACTGCCTTTTTAATGTGGTCACGGTAACGCCGCAGAAACCGCTGCCGGTTTACCGTGCTCTTGTTCTTGCCGTTGAGACGTCGGTCGATCACATAGCTCATAGGCTCCTCCGAGGAGCTTCAAGTTGTAAGCTTCAAGCTGCAAGCGAGCGCGCCATCGATCCCGAAGCCGGGCCTCGATCGCTTTTCGCTTGCAGCTGATAGCTTGAAGCTTGCAGCTGCTTTATTGCGATTTCCGCACGCGCAGATACCATTCGGACAGCAGACGTACCTGCTTGTCCGTGTAGCCCCTCTCGACCATTCGTGTGACGAAGTCGTTGTGCTTCTGCTGATCCTCCTTGCTGGCCTTGGCATTGAAGCTGATGACGGGCAATAGGTCCTCGGTGTTGGAGAACATTTTCTTCTCGATCACCACGCGCAGCTTCTCGTAGCTGAGCCAGGTCGGATTCTTGCCGTTGTTATTGGCGCGGGCACGCAGCACGAAGTTGACGATTTCGTTGCGGAAGTCTTTCGGGTTGCTGATGCCGGCCGGTTTCTCGATCTTTTCCAGCTCCTCGTTCAAGGCCACGCGATTGAGAATCTCGCCGGTTTCCGGATCGCGGTATTCCTGATCCTGAATCCAGAAGTCTGCATACAGCACGTAGCGGTCGAAAATGTTCTGACCGTACTCGCTGTAGGATTCCAGGTACGCCGTCTGGATTTCCTTGCCGATGAACTCGATGTAGCGGGGTGCCAGGTATTCCTTGATGAAACGCAGGTAGCGTTCACGCGTTTCGGCCGGAAATTGCTCCTGTTCGATCTGCTGTTCCAGTACGTACAGCAAGTGCACCGGGTTGGCAGCAATTTCGTGTGGATCAAAGTTGAAGACCTTGGACAGAATCTTGAACGCGAAGCGGGTAGAGAGACCGTTCATGCCTTCGTCGACGCCCGCACTGTCGCGGTATTCCTGGATCGACTTGGCTTTGGGGTCGGTATCTTTCAGGTTTTCGCCGTCATACACGCGCATCTTGGAGTAGATGTTGGAGTTGTCCGGCTCTTTGAGGCGCGACAGCGTGGTGAATTGTGCGAGCATCTTCAAGGTGTCAGGTGCGCAATGCGCTTTGGACAGCGAGCTGTTGAACAGCAGTTTGTCGTAAATCTTGATCTCGTCGCTGACACGCAGGCAGTACGGCACCTTCACGATGTAGATACGATCGATGAAGGCTTCGTTGTTCTTGTTGTTGCGGAAGCTGTGCCATTCCGATTCGTTGGAGTGCGCCAGCAGAATACCGGTGAACGGGATGGCTCCCAGCCCCTCGGTGCTGTTGTAGTTACCCTCCTGGGTCGCGGTTAGCAGCGGGTGAAGGACCTTGATCGGTGCCTTGAACATCTCGACGAATTCCATCAGGCCCTGGTTGGCCCGGCACAGTGCGCCCGAGTAGCTGTACGCGTCGGCGTCGTTCTGTGGGAATTCTTCCAGTTTGCGAATATCGACCTTGCCGACCAGCGCGGAAATATCCTGGTTGTTTTCGTCGCCGGGCTCGGTTTTCGCTACGGCGATCTGGTTGAGAATCGAAGGGTAGAGCTTCACAACCTTGAACTGGCTGATGTCGCCACCGAACTCGGCCAGGCGCTTGGTCGCCCACGGCGACATGATAGTGCTCAGGTAGCGTCGCGGAATTCCGAAGTCTTCTTCCAGAATCGCGCCGTCCTCAGTGGCGTTGAACAGGCCCAGAGGCGACTCGAAGACTGGCGAGCCCTTGATGGCGTAGAACGGGACTCTTTCGATCAGTTGCTTGAGCTTTTCAGCCAGGGACGACTTACCGCCGCCAACCGGGCCGAGCAGGTAAAGGATTTGCTTCTTCTCTTCCAGGCCTTGGGCGGCATGGCGGAAATACGAAACAATCTGGTCGATGCATTCTTCCATCCCGTGGAAGTCGGCAAAGGCTGGATAGCGGCGTATCACCTTGTTGGAGAATATTCGCGAGAGCCTGGAGTTGGTAGAGGTATCCACCAGTTCGGGCTCGCCAATGGCCAGCAGAAGACGTTCTGCGGCAGAGGCATAGGCGCTGCGGTCCTGTTTGCAGAGCTCCAGATACTCCTGTAGCGAGAGCTCTTCTTGCCGTGTGCTTTCGAAGCGTTGTTGGAAGTGGCTGAATATACTCATGACGTCACCTCGCTCGATACGTGGAGCCGGCGGCGGATCGTCAGTCGATGCTGGCAGCGACCGCGATGCGGCTGCTGTTTCCCCCCAGAACACCTTAAAAGTAACTACCGATGACCCACGCGCCGGTGTACCGGCTCTCCCCTGAATACGGATGGCCTAGGCTAAGGATAGTTCGGATTCGGAAAGATAAAGAAGGGATGCGCGAGAAGACGGGCTGACCGTTCGTCAGATGGCTCGCGAGCCCGCGTAGAACGCGGGATCAGCTGTCATAAAAATATTTTTTATCAGCCTTGCACGGTTTCGTCAGGGTAAGTGGCGCGCCACAGCTCGAAACCACCGTCGACGCTGTACACATCGGAGAAACCCTGGCCGACCAGATAGGCTGCGGCGCTCTGGCTGGAGTTGCCGTGGTAGCAGACAACGACTAGCGGCTTGTCCAGATCGGCCTTGGCGATGAAGTCGGCAATCGAGTGATTGTCCAGATGCACGGAGTCAGGAATGTGATTGCTTTGAAAGGTCTGCGCATCACGAACATCGACCAGCACTGCGCCTTGCTCGCGCAGCGCCTGTGCCTCTTCAGGTGGAATACGTTTGAATTCGGTCATTGCCTGGGCTCCTGAGCCTTGGGGTTAGTGGCGGTGCCGGCCTGTGCGCTTGTAACAAGCCCGTTGGCGGCATGGCCGACAGCATCGCAATTGCACTGGTGACGTTCAAGGGTATCAACGTTGAGCAGCGTCATCGAACCTCCCCAGACACATCCACTGTCGAGGGCAAAGACGCCCGGCTCGTCGCAGCGACCCTCAAGCGCCGCCCAGTGGCCAAAAATGATTTTCAGCTCACGGGTCTTGCGTTTCGGGTGGCTGAACCAGGGCGCATAGCCAGGTATGGCGGTTTCAACGCCTTCCTTGCTCTTCAGGTCGAGCTTGCCATCGCTGGTGCAGAAGCGCATACGGGTGAAGTAGTTGGTAATGACCCGCAAACGCGTGACGCCTTGCAGGTCGTTGTCCCACTTGGCCGGCTCGTTGCCGTACATGCCGTCGAGAAAAGCGCCATATAGCTGGTCTTCCTGAAGTGCCTGCTCGACTTTGGCTGCGTGCTTCAAGGCCTTTTTCAACGACCACTGCGGCGCGATACCCGCATGCACCATGGCAACGTTGCGTTCTGCATCGTAGTGCATCAGCTTTTGCCGACGCACCCAGCCGAGCAATTCGTCACGGTCCGGCGCTTCAAGGATTTCGCGCAGCGTGTCGCCTTTTTTGAGCAGTTCGTGTTTACGGGCGACCGCAAGCAGGTGCAGGTCATGATTGCCCAGCACGCACACCAGCGATTCACGGAGGCCGTACAGGTAGCGAAGTGTTTCCAGCGATTGCGGGCCACGATTGACCAAGTCGCCCACCAGCCAGAGTCGATCATGCTCGGGGTTGAAGTGGACGTGCTCGAGCAGGCATTGCAGAGGTTCAAGGCAACCTTGCAGGTCACCAACGGCGTACACCGCCATCAGTGCAGCGAACCCGGGACGGCCAGACGAAAGGGCTTTATGACCGCATCAAAGCGTTTACCGTCTTCAGCCAGCATCTGATAAGAACCCTGCATATTGCCCACGCGGGTGGTCATTACCGTACCGCTGCTGTAGGTATGGCTTTTACCGACCTCGATCAACGGTTGCTGACCGACCACGCCCTCGCCGCGTACCTCTTCGACATGGCCGTCGCCGTCGGTGATGACCCAATGACGCGACAGCAGCCTGGCAGATAATTTACCGTTGTTGTGCACGGTGATGGTATAGGCGAAAGCGAAGCGATTCTGCTCGGGTTGCGACTGTTCCGAGAGAAAGCGTGTGACGACGCTGACGTCGACCTGGTAACGAGAATCGGGCATGCAATAGGCCTTGAAATCCATAACGAAAAAAGGGCGTGTGCGGCAGGTAGACAAGTCTAGGACAAGTAAGCGGGAAATGACGACTGGCAGTGCCGTTTACTTGTCCTCAGGGTTCACTCTGTCACAACTTTCTCGCTGAGAGTGTCTGCCAGACGGACGAATGCAGCCAGGTCGAGTTGCTCGGGACGCAGGCTGCCGTCTACTCCGGAAGCGGTAATCTCATCGCTGGTCAACAGCAACTTGAGCGTGTTGCGCAGGGTCTTGCGACGCTGGTTGAACGCTTCGCGAACGACCCGCTCCAGCACGCGGTGATCCTTGGCAGGGTGCGGCAATGTTTCGTAAGGGACGAGACGCACAATGGCCGAGTCCACTTTCGGCGGCGGGTTGAACGCCCCCGGCCCTACGTTGAACAGATGTTCCACGCGGCAATGGTACTGGACCATGATCGACAGGCGACCCCAGTCACCGCCGCCGGGACCGGCAGCCATGCGCTCGACCACTTCCTTCTGCAACATGAAGTGCATGTCGCGGATCAGGCTGGCGTTTTGCAACAGATGAAAAATCAACGGCGTCGAGATGTTGTACGGCAGGTTGCCCACGACACGCAGGCTGCGCGGTTCGGCGCCCAGGCTGTTGAAGTCGAACTTCAGTGCATCACCCTGATGCAGGTTGAAATTTGGCTTGTTGCCGAACTGGCCGGTGAGGATCGGGATCAGGTCCTTGTCCAGCTCGACCACGTCCAGCTGTGCGCCGCTGTTGAGCAGCCCTTCGGTCAGCGCGCCCTGGCCCGGTCCGATTTCCAGCAGCCGGTCTTCAGGTTTGGCACGAATGGCGCGCAGGATTTTGTCGATAACGCCTGCGTCGTGCAGGAAGTTCTGACCGAAACGCTTGCGCGCCCGGTGTTGGTATTGCTCGGTCATGAATGGGTCTCGGCCATCTGGTAGGCGGTTTGCAGTGCAACGTGCAGGCTGCCGGTGTCAACGTTCGCGCTGCCAGCCAGATCCAGCGCCGTGCCGTGATCGACAGAAGTGCGGATAATCGGCAGGCCGAGCGTCACATTGACTGCTGCGCCGAAACCTTTGTATTTCAGCACGGGCAAGCCTTGGTCGTGGTACATCGCCAGCACTGCGTCGCAGTGCTCCAGATATTTTGGGGTAAACAGAGTGTCGGCAGGCAGTGGGCCGCGTAAGTCCAGGCCCTCGCTGCGCAGGCGCTCCAGAGTCGGTTCGATGATGTCGATTTCCTCTCGGCCCAGATGCCCGCTTTCGCCAGCATGAGGGTTGAGGCCGCAGACCAGAATACGCGGGCGGGCAATGCCGAATTTGTTCACCAGATCGGCATGCAGGATGCGTGTCACGCGCTCCAGTCGGTCTGGCGTGATGGCATCAGCTACTTCGCGCAACGGCAGGTGCGTGGTCACCAGTGCCACGCGCAGGTCGCCGGTCGCCAGCATCATCACCACCTGTTCAGTGTGGGTCAGTTCGGCAAGAAATTCGGTGTGTCCGGAAAAAGCGATGCCGCCGTCGTTTATGACGCCTTTGTGCACCGGGGCAGTAATCATGCCGCTGAACAGCCCGTCGAGACAGCCTTGGCCAGCGCGAGTCAGGGTTTGCAGTACGAATGCTGCATTGGCCTTGTTCAGCACGCCGGTTTCTACCGCGGCTGCCAGGGGCGTATCCCAGACGTACAAACTGCCGGCAGGCGCAGGCAGGTCGGGAAGCTTATCAGGGGTGACGTCAAGCAGACTGACCGCCACACCCAGTTGCGCGGCCCGCTCAAGGAGCAGGTCACGGCTGGTGATGGCGATCAGAGGGTATGGCTGAGGCTGCGTGGCGAGCAGCAGGCAAAGGTCAGGGCCTATGCCGGCCGGCTCACCGGGTGTCAGGGCGAAACGCTTGGGTTTCACTGCGCAGCCTGGGTCGCGCCAGGGAGTTTGATTTCAACGTAGGCTTCGTCACGGATCTGACGCAGCCAGGTTTGCAGCTCTTCGTCGTACTTGCGGTTACGCAGTACGTTCAACGCCTGCTGTTCACGCGCCTGATCGGTAGCATCCGTGGAACGACGACCGAGAACTTCCAGAACGTGCCAGCCATAAGCGGTCTTGAACGGTTTGGACAATTCGCCTTGTGGCGTTTCGTTCATGACCTGCCGGAACTCCGGAACCAGAGAGTTCGGATCAACCCAGTTCAGATCGCCGCCATTGAGTGCCGAGCCCGGATCTTCCGAAAAGCTTTTCGCCAGTTCGGCGAAGTCTTCGCCATTCTGGATGCGGTCGTAGATTTTCTCGGCAAGACGCTTGGTCTCTTCTTCGTTACGGATTTCGCTCGGTTTGATCAGGATATGACGCACATGCACTTCATCACGCATTTGTGCCTGCCCCTGGCCGCCACGTTTTTCCAGTAACTTGAGGATAATGAACCCACCCGGCGTGCGCGCTGGAGGCGTCACGTCGCCGACAGGCATCGCGCTGAGCATGTCACCGAAAGGCGGTGGCAGTTGCGCAGCCTTGCGCCAGCCCATGTCACCGCCTTCCAGTGCATTTTCGCTGGAGGAGCTGGTGGCTGCGAGTTGGGTGAAGTCAGCACCTTTCTTCAGCTGGTCATAAATGCCCTTGGCTTTGACCGCTGCAGCCTGGATGGCGTCCGAAGAGGCGCTGTCAGGCGTGGCGATCAGGATGTTGGCCAGGTGGAACTCCTCAGACAACTGAGCCTTGCCCTGATCGGAGGCGAGGAAGTTTTTAACTTCCTGCTGGGATACCTGGATACGTTCGGCCACCCGGCGCTGACGCACACGGCTGATGATCATTTCCCGGCGCACCTGCTCGCGTGCATCGTTATAGGACAAACCGTCATGAGCCAGCGCGGCGCGGAACTGCTCCACGCTCATGTTGTTGCGCTGGGCAATGGTGCCAATGGCCTGATTCAACTCGTCGTCTGAGACGCGAATGCCAGAGCGTTCGCCCATCTGCAACTGCAGGTTTTCCAGGATCAGACGATCCAGAACCTGTGGTTGCAGGGCTTCTGCAGGCGGTACACCAGAGCCACGCTTGGCAATGGTCTGCTGAACTTCACGTACACGCTGGTCCATCTGGCTTTTCATGATCACATCGTTGTCGACGATAGCCACGACACTGTCCAGAGGTTGAACCGCAGCATGCACTGCACCGCTCAGGAGTAACGCGCCCAGCATCAGCGGGCGCAGACAATCAGAAAGCTTGGTCTTCACGTTCACGATAACCTTGAATGCCTTTGTCGAGGAAGCTGTCTACCTTGGCGCCAGTTACACCGCCGAGCCCCTTCAACACGATTTGTAGGAATATGCCGCGGTCGCCTTTCTCGTTCTGAGGTGCTGCCTGGCTGAACTCGTCGTAGTCGATCCAGTAGCGATTGACCAGACGCATTTTCCAGCAGCAGTTGTCGTACTCGAACCCGCCGAAAGCTTCGATGGTGCGTTCACGGTTGTAGTCATACTGCCAGCGGCTGATCAGGCTCCACTGCGGCACGATTGGCCAGATGACCGAGAAATCGTGCTGCTGGATCTTGTAGTAGTCCTTCACGTAGTTGTCATCGCCCGGACGTCCGTAGTCGCCACCGCCCACGATCCAGCGGCCAGTGCTTTCGTCGTAACGAATCTGGTCGTTGCGATAGCGATAGCCGAGGTTGACGATCTTGTTCGGGTTGTCTTCAGGCTGGTAATGGAACATTGCGCTGCCCGAACGGGTGCTCTTGCTGTCCGGATCCCAGTTGAAATCGGAGTTGAAGCGCCAGTCGCGGTTGAAGCGGTATTCGTATTCCAGCGCGTAAGGCGAAACTTTGGAACGCGCATCATCACGATCAGCGAACACGACGCCTGGCAACTGCACCTTGCGGTCTTCGAAATACAGCGCCTGGCCGATGCTGAAGCGTTGACGTTCAAAGCCGTTGTCTTCGATCCAGCGGTTGGTGATACCCAGCGACAGCTTGTTCTCGTCGCCGATGCGGTCGGAACCGGTGAAGCGGTTGTCACGGAACAGCGAGGCATAGTTGAACGTGCTTTCGCTGGTGTCGAATACCGGGATGTCGGTCTGGTCTTTCTCAGGTACATAGAGATAGAACAGGCGCGGTTCCAGGGTCTGACGGTAATCCTTGCCGAACCAGTTGGTGTTACGGTCGAAGTACAGGCCGCTGTCGACGCTGAAGATCGGCACGCTGCGGTTTACGCTGCTGTCGAACGTTCCGCCTGCGTTAGCCAGTTGAGTCTTGCCTATACCGTCCAGACTCAAGTCGTATTGGGTATAAACATACTTGAGCTTGGGTGTCAGGAAACCGTAGGTCCAGTTCATCGGCAGGCTGACGGATGGTGCCAGGTTCAGGCGATCACCGTTTGCCCGGTCAAGACCAGTAACGTTGGTGTCCAGACGGTTTTCAAAGTTGCCGTCTTCGTCAACAAATACGCCATTACGCAGGTCGCGGTCGAAACGAACGGCTTCGGTCTGGTAATCGAACTTCAACCCGCCAGGGCTGTACGGCAACGTACCGTTGACCATCAATTGAGGCAGGCGGTTATAAGGCGTGATGTTCGCAACCGTCGCCAGTTTGTAGGCCTGAGCGTTGAAAACTGCCGAGTAGCTGTCGCCACGGTAGGTCAAAGAGCCCTGCTGGTTGAGGAAGTCCGTCCTTTTAACGCCGATCTGATCGGTTTCCAGATCCTGGAAGTAATACGGGTCGCTGATGTCGGTGTAATCAACCTGGGTCAGCCAGCGCGTATCAAGTCCGCCCTTGTGCTGCCAGTTGATCATCCAGCGAGTCTTGTCGTAGTCCGACTGCAGCTTGCGGTCGTCATTCTCGTCGTTCAGGTACGCGCCGCCAAACTGGCCTTCGCTGCCTTTGGTCAGGTAGCGGAACTCGCCTTCCATCAGCAGGCCGCGGTCAGCCATGTAACGCGGGTACAACGTGGCGTCGTAGTTCGGTGCCAGGTTGAAGTAGTACGGAGTAACGAGCGTGAAACCGTTATCGCCGCCTGCCGCAATGGACGGCGGCAGGAAACCGGACTGACGACGGTCGTCGATCGGGAAGTAGATATACGGCGTATACAGAACCGGTATGTCCTTGACCCGCAGGGTAACGTTGGTCGCTGTACCGAAGCCGGTGGCCGGGTTCAGCGTGATGTTGTTGCCCTTGAGCGTCCAGGCGTTGCTGTTCGGCTCGCACGTCGTATAGGTGCCGTCCTTGAGCCGGATGATCGCGTTCTCTGCACGCTTGGCGTACAGGGCGTTACCGCGGATGTTCGACTTGTGCAGGACGTACTCGGCATTGTCGACACGGGCTTCGCCGGTATCGAGTTGCAGCTCGGCCTTGTCACCGACGATCAGCGCGCCGTTGTCGCGCAGACGGACATCGCCGTTCAGCTCGCCACGGTTCTCGGCCTGATGCAGTGCGGCCTCCTGGGCCTGTACCTGCATGCTGCCCTGGCGCAACACGACATCACCTGCCAGCGTCGCGACCTGCGCTTCCTGTTCGTAACGCGAAGCCTTGGCTCCGACGAACATAGGCGCGTCTTTCATCGGCGTCTTGTCGTCCATGCCTGGGCGGATCGGCTCGACGTAGGCACCCGAGCAATACGGACCGGTCTCGGCCAGTTGTGCTGCGGTGAGCTTTTCACGAGGAACCCAATCAAGGTGGCTGTAGTCAGCACTACGCGACCTGAGACCTTTGCCCTTGGCTTCGGTAACCAGTTGCGTACCCGCAACCTGCTCACCCGAAGAGGTGCTTTGCGAGGTGACTGTGCCGTTGGAACTGACCGACGTCGTGTCATGCACGGGGCGCGGAGGCAGGTCCACTGCAGCAGCATTGGATTTCGGCGCACAGTTCCAGGCACCCGAAGCAGAGACTGAGCAGTCATACTGTTCCGCGGCGACCACGAACTGAGTGGCCAGAGGTTGCATCGCCAGCAGACTGCCGGTTACGAGCAACGGAAATTTTTTACGAAACGCGGGGGATTTCAATGCCATCTTATTAGTCCGGGCTTCCTGCGCGCCATCTGCCCGCGGGGGGGCCGCACGCCTCTCGATGGGCTGAAAAAGATTCCGGATAATAAAGCATGACCCGCTTGACGGCTAGCGCCGTCGGAGACCCTTGTAATGTCAGATCAAGATATACGCCTGCAATCCCTGAAAGTTTGGCTCGATGAGCAGTTGCCAGCGCTGTTTGCGGCGCAAAATTGGGGCGCTGTACCCCCGGCTACATTGACTGCGGCCAGTAGTGACGCAAGTTTTCGTCGTTATTTTCGCTGGGAGGGCGCTGGCCGAACTTTTATTGTGATGGACGCGCCGCCACCGCAGGAAAACTGCAAACCGTTTGTGGATATCGCTCATTTACTGAAAAAGTCGGGCATTAATGTTCCAGAAATTTATGCCGAAGACCTGACGCAAGGCTTTTTGCTGCTCAATGATCTTGGCCGTCAGACCTATCTGGATGTGATTGACGCTGACAATGCCGATGCCTTGTTCGCCGATGCAATCCAGGCGCTGCTGGCCTATCAGCAATTGCCGATGGACGCGCCGCTGCCCAGCTATGACGTCGCGTTGCTGCGCCGTGAACTGGAGCTTTTCCCCGAGTGGTACGTAAAGCGCCACCTGGGTATTGAGATGGACGAGGCGCAACTGAGCGATTGGCAGCAGGCCAGCGATTTGTTGATCAACAGCGCTCTGGCGCAGCCCAAAGTGCTGGTGCATCGCGACTACATGCCGCGAAACCTGATGATCAGCGAGCCCAATCCAGGCGTGCTGGATTTTCAGGACGCTGTCTACGGCCCGGTCACCTATGACGTGACCTGCCTGTTCAAGGACGCGTTCCTGAGCTGGCCACAAGAACGCGTCAGCGACTGGCTCAGGGCCTACTGGGATCAGGCGCGCGCCGTTGGTATCCCGGTGCAGGAAGATTTTGCAGCCTTTGAGCGCGCCAGTGATCTGATGGGTGTTCAGCGCCATTTGAAGGTGATCGGTATTTTTGCCCGCATCTGCCACCGCGATGGAAAGCCGCGTTATCTGCAAGACGTCCCGCGCTTTTTCGCTTATATAGAGGCAGTTTTGTCGCGCCGCCCCGAGCTGGCTCAGCTCGGGCAGTTGCTCACCAGTCTGCAGCAACCGGTAGAGACCGCTGTCTGATACGCCAGCGACGGCCTGAAAAACGGCCATTTTGAAAGAAACCTGATTGTGTTGAAGAGGACTGCATGAAAGCCATGATTCTCGCCGCCGGTAAAGGCGAGCGAATGCGCCCGTTGACCCTGCACACGCCCAAACCGTTGGTGCGTGCCGGGGGGATGCCGTTGATCGAGCACCACCTGAACGCCTTGCGCGCAGCCGGGTTTCACCAGCTGGTCATCAACCATGCCTGGCTGGGGCAGCAGATCGAGGATTATCTGGGCGACGGTCAGCGTTTCGACCTGAGCATCCGTTATTCCCCCGAAGGCCAGCCGCTGGAAACAGGCGGCGGGATTCATCGGGCCTTGCCATTGCTGGGCGTTGAGCCGTTTGTGGTGATCAATGGGGATATCTGGACGGACTATGACTTCAGCGCTTTGCGCGTGCCGCTAGCCGGTCTCGCGCATCTGGTGCTGGTCGATAACCCGGCACATCACCCCACTGGCGATTTCTCGCTGGTTGACGGTCAGGTGCGCGATGACGATTCGGCAGGCCAGCGGCTGACCTACAGCGGCATCGCCATCCTGCATCCACAGTTGTTTGCCAACTGCGAGCCCGGTGCGTTCAAGCTTGCGCCGTTGTTGCGTGAGGCCATGCATCAAGGCCTGGTAACGGGAGAGCACCACAGAGGGCGGTGGGTCGATGTCGGCACGCACGAGCGTCTGGCTGAAGTCGAGCAGTTGCTTGCGGAGACCCGCTGAATGCTTTGGTCTGGCACATTGATCGGCGCGGGTGTCGGCTATGCAATTGCCAGCATCCCGGGCGCGATGCTGGGTGCTCTATTGGGGCAGGCGCTGGACCGGCGCCTGAAGCTGCAGAGCTGGGCGCACCTGCGCGAGCGTCTGGGCGGGCGGGCGGCGATACCCGCCGATGGGCTGCTGTTTGTGTTGCTGGGCCGTCTGGCCAAGAGTGACGGACGTGTCCTGGCCAGTCATATTAATCAGGCCCGTACCGAAATGCGCCGTCTGAACCTGAACGAGGCGGACCAGTTGCGCGCCATCAACGCCTTCAAACGCGGTCGTGACGGTGCCGACGGCCTGCGCAGTTATTTGCGCGGTCTGCACGGGCAGCCGGACACCGCCGAGGAGTTGTTGCGTGCCTGCTGGCGCATGGCCTGGGCGGATGGCAAGGCTTCCCGGGTCGAGCGCGAGCTGATCGGAGTATGGGGCATGTGGCTGGGCTGGACAGGACCACAAGTCGAAGCGCTGGCTGCCGATCACGACCCGATGAAGCGTTCGCCGGTCAGTAGCGGTGATGACTACAAAAGCGCGATGACGCTTCTGGGAATAAAACCGGACACCGATCCTTTAAGCATCAAGCGCGCCTACCGTCGGCTGCTCAGTCGGCATCACCCTGACAAGGTTGCCGGTTCGGGTGCCAACCCTCAGCAAGTGCGGGTGGCTACCGACAAGACCAGCCAGCTGCATAACGCCTATCGGGTGGTAAAGGCCCGACGCGGGTTCAACTGAGCCTGCTGTGCGTCGGGCGCTCGGGGTGAAGCTTATTTTTCTTCCTTGGCGTCTATCCAGCCACGAACCCTGCGGAACAGTTGTTCTTGCTCGGTATCTTCATTGCCCACGATATTGATCAGACCAATCTGCGTAAAACCGGGGCCTTTGGCGCGTTTGCTGGCCTGCAGACGTGCTTTGGCGGCCTGGTCCGGCGAGTTTTTGTAGATGAAGTCGGCGGTCTTTATTTTCAGCTGAGGCACCATGTCCAGCAGAGAAGGCGCAGCATTGACCGGCTCGCGCGCAGCAAGCATCACCAGCTTCTGCACGGCAGGCGATGTGCGTTCATTGAGGAATCTGGCTGCCCAATAGGCACCGCTGCTATGGCCGATCAATACGATGCTGCGAGCCTTGTTCTGCTGCGCAAAGCTGATCGCGCTTTCGATCCGCGCGAAGATGCGCTCGGCCTGAGCCTTGTTGAGTTCCTCGTCGGCAGCTGCCTTTGCGGTTGCTGCGGCAGCCAGAGCCTCGGCTTCAGCTGCCGGGTCTTGCGCTTTCGCACTGGCGTCCTTAGGGGATTCCTTGGGTTTGGCAGCGTTCGCGTCGGTCGAGGCGGCGTCGGGCTCGCGTGGCACCAGGCTGTTGTCTATCGCATCCGGCAGGGTGATGCTCAGGCTTGACCAGCCGACATCCGGAAATTTTCTGCGCAGCGGGCCGACGGCATCCGGCCAGTCCGGTGACTCGGCGTCGCCAGGCACAATGATCACCGCGCCCTGGGGCTCGTCACTGTTTGCGGGCTTCCAGAGCGCGAGAAAGCTTTCGTCACCCGCCTGAAGTTGCTGCTGATCCTCGCGAGGCAATTGACGCTCCAGCGCTATCGCGTCTTCCTGCGAGCGGCTGAGCAGCGGTGCCCGTTCTACCGGCGCTTCGGCAGCCGCGTCCTTGGCCGGGGCCGGATCGGCTGCGAGCACAGGCAATGCGCAAGGCAGGACCAATGACAGAAACAATGCAGGAAACGTTGCGCGAAAGGTGTAGGACATCGGATATTCCAAGCCAGAAACTGTCCCGGCAGCCTAATGGGTTGATCGGCTTTTGTCAGGCCTGAGCCTGCGCGGCATATGGCCGTCATACGAACACACGAGAGCGACACATTGATGATTGGTCTTCTGCGCACCGGCTTTATCGGCTGCCTGGCTTTGCTCTTGATGGTTCAGATGGCGAATACGCAGGCCGACGAGCCACAAACGCCTGAACCTGCGCAGTTGAGTTCAGCACAGCGTAGCTGGCTCGATCAGCATGGCCCATTGCGGGTTGGCCTGGTACTGCGCGCGCCTTACGCCCAGTTCGATCAGCGTTTGCAGCAGTTGTCCGGCGCTAACGTCGACCTGATGAACGCGCTGGCAGCAACGCTGCCGGTCGAGTTGCTGTGGCGGAACTTTCCTGATCAGGCGGCGCTTGAGAAGGCTCTGGCCAATGGTGAAATCGATGTTGCGCCTGGTTTGATGCAGACCCCGGCGGGCCTGCGTCTGTGGTTGTTTTCCGATCCGTATCTGCGTGTTTCGCAACTGTTGATCGGCGAACGTGACGGCAGCACTGCCGTGGACCTCGAGAAACTCGACAGCCTTTCGCGGGTTGCTGTACGCATGCCAGGCCCTGCCGCCGATTACCTGCGCAGCAATTTTCCGCACCTGAACCTGCAAGGCGTGCCGCTGGAGCGTCAGGCGCTGCAATTGCTGCTCAGTCAGCAGGCACGGTATGCCGTGGTGGACGAGGCGCAGCTCAGCCGTTTGCTCCGCGAGCCGGAGTTTGCCGGGCTTGCGATAGTGGGGGATATCGGGCTGCCGCAACTGTTGCGCGTGGCTTCACGCCGTGACATGCCGGAGCTGGCCGCCATTGTCAGCGAAGCGTTGCGCGCGATTCCTGCCAAAGAGCTGGAGCAACTGCACGCGCGCTGGATGCCACTCACCCCATCGCATTTCATCGAGTCGACCAAGCTCTGGAAAAACCTGTGCATTCTGCTGCTGGTAATGTTGCTGGCCTGTTTCGCCATCGTGATCTGGCAGCGTCGCCAGCAGCAAGCGCAGGAGCAGGAGTTGCTTTGCGCGCGAGAAGAACTCGCCCGTCGCGTCGAGGGGGAGGAGGCGCTGCGTCTGGCGCAATTCTCCATCGACCAGAGCACTGTCGGCATCCTTTGGGTCAATTGGGACAGTCGTGTGCGTTACGCCAACCGGGCGGCGGAATCCATGCTCGGCTACGCGCCGGGACAGGTGGTCGAGCGCCCGTTGATTGATTTCGAGCCCGGTCTGCACATGGACCGCTGGCTCAACCTGTGGAAGAACGCGCGTTCCCGCGAAGACAGCCCGCAGGTGTTCGAGGCCCATTGTCTGCGCGCTGATGGCAGTCTTCTGCCTGCCGATGTCTCGTTGAGCTTCCTGCGCTTTCACGAGGCGGAATACCTGGTGGTGTTTCTCAGCGATGCCAGCGAACGACGCCGTGCGCATGATCAGTTACGTGAATTATCAGCGCACCTGGAAAGCGTGCGTGAAGAAGAGAAGGCGCGTATTGCTCGCGAGGTGCATGACGAGCTGGGGCAGATGCTGACGGTGCTGAAGCTGGAAACATCAATGTGCGAACTGGCCTATGCTGACCTGGACCCCGGCCTTGGTGAGCGACTGGACAGCATGAAGCGTCTCATCGCTCAGCTGTTTCAACTGGTGCGTGATGTTGCCACGGCATTGCGGCCACCGATTCTCGACGCCGGCATTGCGTCGGCCATCGAATGGCAGGCACGCCGTTTCGAGGCGCGCACGCAAATCCCTTGCCTGGTGCAGGTGCCGGACAACCTCCCGGTGCTTAGCGATGCCAGAGCCACTGGCATGTTCCGGATTCTCCAGGAAGCGCTGACCAACGTCATGCGCCACGCCCAGGCGCACACGGTGGAAATCAGCCTGACGTTGCAGGATGGCATGATGTGCATGAGCATCGCCGATGACGGGCAGGGGTTTGTCGTCGAGTCGGGCAGGGTGGTTTCATTCGGTCTGGTCGGGATGCGCGAGCGGGTGCTGATGCTCGGCGGCAGACTGGAGCTGGACAGCGATGCCGGTGAGGGCACAACCTTGCGCGCCTACATCCCGTTGGACCCCGTCGCACAGGAGCGAAGCCAGTGATTCGTGTTTTGGTAGCCGAAGACCACACCATCGTGCGTGAAGGGATCAAGCAGTTGATTGGTCTGGCCAGAGACCTGCAAGTGGTCGGTGAGGCCAGCAATGGCGAGCAACTGCTCGAAACCTTGCGTCATGTGGCCTGCGAAGTGGTGTTGCTGGATATCTCCATGCCCGGCGTCAATGGTCTTGAGGCGATTCCGCGAATTCGCGCACTGGCCAGTCCGCCCGCCATTCTGGTGCTGTCGATGCACAATGAAGCACAGATGGCGGCACGTGCGCTGAAAGTCGGCGCCGCAGGTTATGCCACCAAGGACAGCGACCCGGCGCTGCTGCTGACGGCAATTCGTCGGGTAGCGGCAGGCGGGCGCTATATCGACCCGGACCTCGCCGACCGCATGGTCTTTGAAGTGGGCCTGACCGATAGCCGGCCTTTGCACTCATTGTTGTCGGAGCGCGAGTTCTCGGTGTTCGAGCGCTTGGCGCAGGGTGCCAACGTCAACGACATCGCCCAGCAACTGGCACTGAGCAGCAAAACCATCAGTACCCACAAGGCGCGGCTGATGCAGAAAATGAAACTCAACTCACTGGCCGATCTCGTCAAATACGCAATGGAGCACAAACTGCTCTGAGTCTGAAAACGACACTCCAGTTGAGTGTCGGGTCGGTGCCTTACTCACAACTATCGTGCGACGCTCCGCGTCGGCATGCCGTTCTGTACGCTCTGCGTCCTCTTTTGTGACGCAGAGCGTCACGTACTGCATTCCCACGCTGGGGCGTGCGCAACGATCAGGCTCACTCACATACTCAATCGCGCCATCGCTGTAGGGCAATCCCTACCCCCCCGCCTTCCAGCCTGCCTAGGCGATTCTCTCCCGGCTGCCGATTTGCGGGGCATTCAGGCTGCTCTAGGCTTGAGCCCACGCAGACAAAACAAAGGTGTGGGTAATGAGCGACGTCGATACAAGCGCTGGAGCAAATGATGTTCTGGTCAGCTTTCGTGGTGTGCAGAAGAGCTACGACGGCGAAGCACTGATCGTCAAAGACCTTAACCTGGATATTCGCAAGGGTGAGTTCCTGACGCTGCTCGGCCCGTCCGGCTCGGGCAAGACCACCAGCCTGATGATGCTGGCCGGTTTCGAGACCCCGACGGCTGGCGAAATCCTCCTCGGTGGCCGCGCCATCAACAACGTGCCGCCGCACAAGCGCGACATCGGCATGGTGTTCCAGAACTACGCATTGTTTCCACACATGACGGTGGCCGAGAACCTGGCGTTCCCGTTGTCGGTGCGTGGCATGAGCAAGACCGATGTTGGCGAGAAAGTGAAAAAGGCGCTGGGCATGGTCCAGCTGGACACCTTTGCACATCGTTACCCGGCGCAGTTGTCCGGTGGCCAGCAGCAGCGCGTGGCGCTGGCGCGTGCGCTGGTGTTCGAACCGCAACTGGTGCTGATGGATGAGCCGCTCGGCGCGCTCGACAAACAGCTGCGTGAGCACATGCAGATGGAGATCAAGCACCTGCATCAGCGTCTGGGTGTGACCGTGGTCTACGTGACCCACGACCAGGGCGAAGCCCTGACCATGTCCGACCGGGTCGCCGTCTTTCATCAGGGCGAGATCCAGCAGATCGCACCGCCACGCAGCCTGTACGAAGAGCCGAAGAACACCTTCGTGGCCAACTTCATCGGTGAGAACAACCGCCTCAATGGACGTCTGGTCAGTCAGGATGGCGACCGCTGTGTCGTCGAGCTTGAGCGCGGCGAAAAAGTGCATGCGCTGGCGATCAACGTCGGCCAGCCTGGCGGCCCGGTGACCCTGTCGATCCGCCCTGAGCGCATCAACCTCAATGGTCGCAGCGAGAATTGTGCAAACCGTTTTTCCGGCCGCGTGGCCGAGTTCATCTACCTGGGCGACCACGTTCGCGTGCGTCTGGAGGTAGCCGGCAAGAACGACTTCTTCGTCAAACAGCCGATTGCTGAACTGGACCCGACGCTCAGCGTGGGCGATGTCGTGCCGATCGGCTGGCAAGTCGAGCACGTCCGCGCGCTCGACCCCTTGCAGCAAGTGCATTGATCTACCGATAAAAGCAATAACAGAGGCGACCTGATCGCCCATCCCAATCGCTTACCAACACTGCTAGTGGAGAAAAGAACCTATGTTGAAGTCTTTGAAGTTCACCGCCATCACGTTGGGCCTCATGTGCGCCGCGCAGGCCATGGCAGCCACCGACCTGACCGTCATCTCCTTTGGCGGTGCCAACAAGGCCGCTCAGGAAAAGGCGTTCTACGCGCCGTGGGAAAAGGCCGGTAACGGCAAGATCATCGCCGGTGAATACAACGGTGAAATGGCCAAGGTCAAAACCATGGTCGACACCAAGAGCGTTTCCTGGGACCTGGTAGAAGTCGAATCGCCGGAGCTGGCCCGTGGTTGCGATGAGGACATGTTTGAAGAGCTGGACCCGAAACAGCTGGGCAATGCCGCTGACTTCGTGCCTGGCGCCATCACCACCTGCGGTGCCGGTTTCTTCGTCTGGTCCACCGTGCTGGCCTACAACGCCGACAAGGTCGCCACAGCTCCAAACGGCTGGGCCGATTTCTGGGACACCAAGAAATTCCCGGGCAAGCGCGGTCTGCGTAAAGGCGCCAAGTACACCCTGGAATTCGCCCTGATGGCTGACGGCGTTGCGCCGAAAGACGTTTATAAAGTGCTGGCCAGCAAAGACGGCCAGGACCGCGCGTTCAAGAAGCTCGATGAACTCAAGCCAAACATTCAGTGGTGGGAAGCAGGCGCACAGCCGCCGCAGTATCTCGCTTCCGGTGACGTGGTGATGAGCTCGGCCTACAACGGCCGGATCGCTGCTGTGCAGAAGGAAAGCAACCTCAAGGTCGTGTGGACCGGTGGCGTATATGACTTCGATGCCTGGGCCATCCCGAAGGGTTCGAAAAACGCCGATGCCGCGAAGAAGTTCATCGCCTACATGCTGAGCCCCGAGCAGCAGAAGACCTATTCGCAGAATATCGCCTACGGCCCGGCCAATACCCAGGCGGTCAAGCTGCCGGACAAGGAAACCCTGCAGAACATGCCGACCACGCCTGAGAACATCAAGGATCAGGTGCAGATGGACGTAGCGTTCTGGACCGACAACGGCGAATCCCTTGAGCAGCGTTTCACTGCCTGGGCTGCCAAGTAATCAGGCTGCATCACGTCAGATCCGGGCGCTCTCTGCTGTAGGGAGCGCCCTCTCGTTGAAAGATTCCGGAGTTCGCTATGGCCATCGCCGTGCCCCTGACTGAAGGCGCCAGCCCTAACTTGAAGCAACGTCTCGCTCGCGCCGAGCGGGTCAACCGCTGGAAGGCTCAGGCATTGATCGCTCCGCTGGTGATTTTCCTGCTGTTAGTGTTTCTGGTGCCGATTGCTGCGCTGCTCTACAAGAGTGTCGGCAACCCCGAAGTCGTCGCCGCATTGCCGACCACTGTGGTCGAAGTGCAAAAGTGGGATGGAAAAGGGCTGCCACCCGAGTCGGTCTACAAGGCAATGAGCCTGGACCTGGCCGAAACACGCAAGAATTCCACGCTGGGCGATCTGTCCAAGCGTCTGAACATGGAACTGGCCGGTTATCGCAGCCTGCTGAGCAAGACCGCTCGCGCCTTGCCGTTCAAGACTGAACCGGCCTCTTATAAAGAAGCGCTCGAAGCGCTGGACGAGCGCTGGGGTGACCCGGCCTATTGGCAGGCGGTGCGCCGCAATACCAGCAGCATCACCCCGTATTACCTGCTGGCGGCGGTAGACCATCGTATCGATGACCTTGGGGAAGTCGCGCCTGCGACCCCGGATCAGGCGATCTATCTGGATATCTTTGCCCGTACCTTCTGGATGGGCCTGGTGATTACCGCGATCTGTCTGGTGCTGGCTTATCCGCTGGCTTACCTGCTGGCCAGCCTGCCTGCGCGGCAGAGCAACCTGCTGATGATTCTGGTGCTGTTGCCGTTCTGGACCTCGATTCTGGTACGTGTGGCTGCCTGGATCGTGTTGTTGCAGTCGAGCGGTCTGATCAACAGCGCGTTGCTGGCGATGGGCATTATCGACAAGCCGCTGGAACTGGTCTTCAACCGGGTGGGCGTATACATCTCGATGGTGCACATCATGCTGCCGTTCATGATCCTGCCGATCTACAGCGTGATGAAGAACATCTCCCCGACCTACATGCGTGCCGCCATTTCACTTGGCTGCCATCCGTTCACCAGTTTCTGGCGCGTGTACTTCCCACAGACCTACGCCGGGATTGGTGCAGGCTGTCTGCTGGTGTTCATTCTGTCGATCGGCTACTACATCACCCCGGCCTTGCTGGGCAGTCCGAACGACCAGATGGTCAGTTACTTCGTCGCCTTCTATACCAATACCAGCATCAACTGGGGCATGGCCACCGCGCTCGGCGGGTTACTGCTGTTGGCGACCATCGTGCTGTACCTGATTTATAGCTGGCTGGTCGGCGCCAGCCGCCTGCGTCTGAGCTGAGGAGTGTCACCATGTTGAACCCCTACACATCGCCGATCGAACGCATCTGGTATTACGCCTTGCGCATCATCTGCGCACTGGTGCTGCTCTTTCTCGTGTTACCGGTGCTGGTCATCGTGCCGTTGTCGTTCAATTCAGGCAGCTTTCTGGTCTATCCGCTGCAAGGGTTCTCGTTGCAGTGGTATCAGGACTTCTTCAACTCCGCCGAGTGGATGCGCGCACTAAAGAACAGCACGATCGTTGCCCCGGCCGCTACGTTGTTGGCGATGGGCTTCGGCACGCTGGCGGCGATCGGCCTGACCCGTGGCAACTTTCCCGGCAAGGCGCTGGTCATGGCGCTGGTGATTTCGCCGATGGTGGTGCCAGTGGTTATCGTCGGTGTCGCCAGTTACCTGTTCTTCGCGCCACTGGGCCTGGGCAATAGCTACACCTCGCTGATTCTGGTCCACGCGGTACTGGGCGTGCCGTTCGTGATCATTACCGTGTCGGCCACTTTGCAGGGTTTCAACCACAATCTGGTACGCGCTGCCGCCAGCCTCGGTGCATCGCCGCTGACTGCATTCCGTCGTGTGACCCTGCCGTTGATTGCGCCAGGGGTGATTTCCGGTGCGCTGTTCGCCTTCGCGACCTCGTTCGACGAAGTGGTGGTGACGCTGTTCCTCGCCGGGCCGGAGCAGGCGACCTTGCCTCGGCAGATGTTCAGCGGCATTCGCGAAAACCTCAGCCCGACCATCGCTGCCGCCGCGACCTTGCTGATCGGCTTCTCCGTGCTGTTGCTGCTGGTACTGGAGTGGTTACGCGGGCGCAGTGAAAAACTCCGAACGGCTCAATAACCGGGCGCCGCAAGTTTCAAGCTGCCAGCCAAGGCGAATCCATTGGCGTGCAGCTTGAGGCTTACCGCTCCAGGCGAAGCTTGGCGTACAATCCGCGCACCGTGATTCTGCTCAAACAGGTGCGTCATGCAGCCCTTCGTTATTGCTCCATCGATTCTTTCCGCTGACTTCGCCCGTCTGGGTGAGGAAGTCGACAATGTGCTGTCCAGCGGCGCCGACTTCGTTCACTTCGACGTGATGGACAATCATTACGTCCCGAACCTGACCATTGGTCCGATGGTGTGCAGCGCGTTGCGCAAATATGGCGTTACTGCACCGATCGATGTGCATTTGATGGTCAGCCCGGTGGATCGCATCATCGGTGATTTCATCGAGGCCGGTGCCACCTATATTACCTTTCACCCGGAAGCGACCCAGCACATTGATCGTTCGTTGCAACTGATCCGTGAAGGCGGCTGCAAGGCGGGGCTGGTGTTCAACCCGGCAACTCCGCTGAACCTGCTGGAGTACGTGATGGATAAGGTCGACATGATCCTGCTCATGAGCGTCAACCCGGGTTTCGGCGGGCAGAAGTTCATTCCCGGCACGCTCAACAAGCTGCGTGAAGCGCGGGCGTTGATCGATGCGTCGGGCCGTGACATCCGTCTGGAAATCGACGGTGGCGTAAACGTCAACAACATCCGTGAGATCGCAGCGGCAGGTGCTGATACCTTCGTTGCCGGTTCGGCCATTTTCAACGCGCCGGACTATCGGGAAGTGATCGAGAAAATGCGTGCAGAACTGGCAGCATCCCGCGCATGAGCGGCTTTGAGCAGCTGTTTGCAGGCAAGTTGCCCAAGCTGATCATGTTCGACCTGGACGGGACCCTGGTGGACTCGGTCCCTGATCTGGCAGTAGCGGTGGATACCATGCTGGCTGAACTTGGCCGGCCAATAGCCGGGCTTGAGTCGGTCCGCGCCTGGGTCGGCAATGGCGCACCGGTGCTGGTACGCCGCGCGCTGGCCAACCACCTCGACCACAGTGGCGTCGATGATGAACTGGCTGAGCAGGGTCTGGAGATCTTCATACGTGCCTACGCTCAGAAGCACGAGTTCACCGTGGTCTACCCCGGCGTGCGTGAAACCCTGAAATGGCTGCAGAAGATGGGCGTCGAAATGGCACTCATCACCAACAAACCGGAGCGCTTTGTCGCGCCGTTGCTGGATGAGATGAAGCTGGGGCGTTTCTTTCGCTGGATCATCGGTGGCGACACCATGCCGCAGAAAAAACCTGACCCTGCCGCGCTGTTTTTTGTAATGAAAATGGCGGGTGTGCCTGCCTCGCAAGCGCTGTTCGTGGGTGATTCACGCAGTGATGTACAGGCTGCCAAGGCGGCCGGTGTGGCCTGCGTCGCGTTGAGTTATGGCTACAACCATGGGCGGCCGATTGCCGAGGAAAACCCGGCGATGGTCATCGATGATCTGCGCAAACTGATTCCCGGTTGCCTGGACATGGACGCTGAGATACTGTTGCCCGACATCAAACGTCCCTCCTCAAGAGAATCCATCGTGGTGGTCACTCGCAAGCTCTGGATGAAAGTCATCAAGGCCCTGGCCCGCTGGCGTTGGCGCGCCTGACTTGATCCTGGCCGGCCTGCCGGCACGTTTGCCTGACTGACCGTTTTTCCTCAAACCACGAGGTTGCTCATGAACCGTGAAGAATTCCTGCGTTTGGCCGCCGAAGGCTACAACCGCATCCCGCTTGCCCGCGAAACCCTGGCCGACTTCGATACGCCGCTGTCGATCTACCTCAAGCTTGCCGATCAGCCCAACTCCTACTTGCTGGAGTCGGTTCAGGGCGGCGAGAAGTGGGGGCGTTATTCGATCATCGGCCTGCCATGCCGCACCGTGATGCGCGTTCATGGCCATCACGTCAGCGTGACCCACGACGGCGTCGAGATCGAAAGCCTGGATGTCGAAGACCCGCTGGACTTCGTCGAGACCTTCAAGGCGCGTTACAACGTACCGACGATTGCCGGGCTGCCACGCTTCAACGGCGGGCTGGTGGGCTACTTTGGCTACGACTGTGTGCGCTATGTCGAGAAGCGTCTGGCCAACTGCCCGAACCCGGACCCGCTGGGCGTGCCGGATATCCTGTTGATGGTGTCTGACGCGGTCGTGGTGTTCGACAACCTGGCGGGCAAGATGCACGCCATCGTGCTGGTCGATCCGGCGCAGCAGGATGCCTACGCACGTGGCGTCGCGCAGCTTGATGAACTGATGCACAAGCTGCGTCAGCCGATCACGCCGCGTCGCGGTCTGGACCTGGACCGGCCTCCGGCTGCCGACCCGGTGTTTCGCTCCAGCTTTACTCAGGATGATTACGAGGCTGCGGTCGACACGATCAAGCAGTACATCCTCGCGGGTGACGTCATGCAGGTTGTGCCGTCGCAACGCATGTCCATCGATTTCAAGGCCGCGCCCATCGATCTGTATCGGGCGCTGCGCTGCTTCAACCCGACGCCTTACATGTACTTCTTCAACTTCGACGACTTCCATGTCGTCGGCAGTTCGCCGGAAGTGCTGGTAAGGGTCGAGGACAACCTGATTACGGTGCGTCCAATCGCCGGTACTCGCCCTCGCGGTGCCACCGAAGAGGCCGATCTTGCGCTGGAAGAAGACCTGCTGTCCGATCACAAGGAAATCGCCGAGCACCTGATGCTCATCGATCTGGGCCGTAATGACGTTGGGCGGGTGTCCGAGATCGGTACGGTCAAACTGACCGAGAAGATGGTTATCGAGCGTTATTCCAACGTGATGCACATTGTTTCCAACGTCACCGGTCAATTGAAAAACGGGCTGACGGCAATGGACGCACTGCGGGCGATTCTGCCGGCTGGCACGTTGTCCGGTGCGCCGAAAGTTCGCGCCATGGAAATCATCGATGAGCTGGAGCCGGTCAAGCGCGGTGTCTATGGCGGCGCCGTGGGGTATATGGCCTGGAATGGCAACATGGACACGGCTATCGCGATTCGTACTGCGGTGATCAAGAACGGCGAACTGCATGTACAGGCCGGTGGCGGCATTGTTGCCGACTCGGTGCCGGCATTGGAATGGGAAGAAACCCTGAACAAGCGCCGCGCCATGTTCCGCGCTGTTGCCCTGGCGTCGCAGCCTGCCGAGGGTTGAGCAGGCGTGCTGCTCTGGTAGTTAGATAGCTATCGTTCCTCATGCTCCAGCGTGGGAATGCCTTGGGTGATGCTCCGCGTCAGAGATTTGCACCGCGCCGCAGTTCTCAGGAGAGGACGCGGAGCGTCCAGAACGGCATGCGACGCGGAGCGTCGCACGATAGCCTAGATTATCGTTCCTCACGCTCCAGCGTGGGAATGCCTTGGGTGACGCTCCGCGTCACAGATTTGCGCCGCGCCGCAGTTCTCAGGAGAGGACGCAGAGCTTCCAGAACGGCATGCGACGCGGAGCGTCGCACGATAGTGAAACCCCGAAAAAGCGCCACGCACGATAGTGAGGCTGCCCAGCGGACTCTCTAGAAACTCATACTCAACGCAACATTCACACCTTGCTGGGTCACGTCGTCGTTCTTGCGCCAGTTGTAGTTGCCGCGCAGTGTCAGGTCTTGAGTCAGCTTCTGGCTGACACCCAGCGTTGCCCGATTCAGGTCGCGTTGCGGTGCGTAACCTTCCAGCGTGAAACCCACTGACTGGACGCTGTTGAGCGCCATGGTCACGTCCTGCTGATCGCTCTCGAACTCCCGTTCATGGGCAACTTCTCCCCATACCTGTGTGCTCGGTGTCACCTGGAACTTGCCCTGCACACCCACGCCTGCACGCCGCGACTTGCGGGTCTGGTCGCTGAAGGTCAGTGCCGTCGAGCGATCACCTTTTTCCGAGTAGCCATCGACATCGATGTGCGCGTAGTCGGCGCTGACAAAAGGCGACAGATGCCAGCGGCTGGAAGCCCCCGCGATGTCGAAGCCGACTCGACCGCTGGCCGCCCACATCTCACCGTCGGTATCGCCTTTTTCCTGACCCTCGCTGACCCCCAGTGCGAACTTGCGCTCGGCATTTTCGTAGTCCAGCTTGCCGCCTGAAACCGCCAGATCACCCCACCAATGGTTGGCCTGATACTGCAGAAACGCGGTGGCGATGTAGCTGGTGAGTTTGTAGTCCGAGTCCCTGGGGCCTGCCTCAAGATTCTGCCGATACGCTCCGGCAACAACGCCGGTGCGCCAGTTTTCGGCAAATCGGTAGCTGCCGCCGATGGTCAGGTTGTAGCCTCTTCCATCAGCATCGGCCGAGCTGTCCTGCGCGTCGAAGTCCATTTTCTGACCGCCTGCGGCGATGATGCTCTGCCACTGGCCGACACCTTGCCAGTTGCCCCAGTCGCTCAGCCACTGCGCGCGAATCTCGTCCTGATGCATCCGCAGCGTGCCATTGGCCATCTCCGGCAACAGGGTTATTTCCCATGGGGCCGAGAGCAACGAATAGGCGTAGTCGGCCAGCAGTCGTTGTCCGGCTTCCGTCGGGTGGACGCGGTCGTTGAAAAACACTCGGCTCGGATTCGGCGTCGCGCTGGACCTGCCGTTGGCTGCGCTTTCTGTGCAGCTGTCGCCACTGAAGCAGGTACTGACCAGGTTCTCGTTGGGATCGAACCCGAAGCGTGCCGGTTCAGCGAGGACTTCATTGATCAGCAATGGAACATTCAGTGGAATGATCTGGGCATTGATCTGCGCCAGTCGGCTGACCAGTTGCTGATTGAAACCCGCGCTGAGTGCCGAGGTGGCCGAAGCCAGTGGCGAACCGCTCAAGGCTGGCGTTTTACCGATGTCCGGTAGCAACCAGACCATGATGTAGCGCGCACCGGCCTGTTGCAGGGCTTGCGCGCTGTCAGCCAGCTGATTGGCGGCTTGCGCTGCGCTGCTGGCACTCACCACGCGACCCTGCAGGAAGTCGTTGCCGCCTCCGGTCAGGTAATAGAGCGCATTGGGGTCGGCGCGAAAACCGTTTGCGGGCAGATAGCCGGTCCGGCTGCGCAGCAGTGTGCCTGTGTTCGGGTCGACAACGGTGGATTGCGAGTTGATCGACTCAAGAATCTGGTCGGTCCGATAGCCGCCGACTGCCCAGTTATTGCCATCCGGGGCGCCCAGCGCAGCATTGACTGGCGACGTGGAGGCCGCCAGATCTCCTGCCGGAACACCGAGCATTCTGCCAATCAGCGTCGATGAGTTCAGATTGAACACTTCACCGCTGCCGTCCTGATACGTGGGGCCGACACGATTGGTGAACCTTAGCGTAGAGCCCCTGGGCCCTGCGGTATCCGGAAACTGCCCGGCATCGGCCAGACTGTCACCGAATACCACCATGGTCGAATAGGGCGCGGCAGCAGCGGTGCCGCAGGCAAGCGATAACAGGCAGGCCGCGAAGGGCCAGCGCCTCGATGTCTTGGTCATGAACGGATCCCGATTGTTTTTGTTTTGTACCGGAAACGTAGCAAGATTTTTCATGGCTGCAAAGTTTGATGAACATTATCGCGCTGCGGCGGTGGTTTTTTGACCTCAGGCAGCCCTGTTGGTCACGATGGCGCTCAGATAGTTGGCCAGGTCATGCAGGTACACGAAGGGGTGACCCTGACGACTGCCGCCTGTGCGGCTGACCTTCAAGTCGATGCGTCCTGCGTTGATCTTGCGCAGCAGATTTCTGTCGTTCGACAGGTGCGAAAAATAACGCTCTCTAACGGCGCTCAGCGAAGGGCACGGCGTGGCGAATTCTTTGCGAAGTTGATCCAGTATTTCGTTCATTCCATGACTCCCTGTGGTTTGCATGTGAGTACTCCCGAGATGGGGTGCAGACAAACAATACGATATGTAGCGCGTCGTGACAATACAGTTTGTATTTTAAATACGATTTGTATTGTTCGTCTTACAGGGAATCGATGTACCAGGACACGCGAGCAGTGCCGTTTTCAGGGTTGCGGGTGACGCTGATACCTTCGGCCTCGCTGATCTGATCCATGATGCGCTCCCAGTGAGCCACCGATTCGCCAGGCTCCCTGATCAGCAGGACCTGATGCTCGATCTGCGCCTTGTCACTGGTGATAGCGTCCTGAATGCGCTGTGCCAAGGCCAGGTAAGCGTCATGTTGCGAGGTGTCGGGGAACTGCTTGAGCATGAGTGAACTCCTTTTTACTGTATGTGCATACAGTAATTGAGGGGTGTTTCTCACGCAAGCTACAAATGTTTCCTACACGGACACCTGCCTGGGACGAAACAGCGGCGCATGAAAAAGCCCCGGTTATCGGGGCTTGGACGTGGCATGCCGGGGGTCAGAGACGCATCGTCATCTGCCTGATGACACCGATCAGTTTGCACTCCTCGGTCACCGCAAGGGTCGGGTAGGCGGGGTTCAGCGGCTTGAGAAAGTAGCGTCCGGCGTCTTCGACCAGTTTTTTGAACGTGGCCTCGTTACTTTCCGGCAGTTTGGCGATGACCAGCTTGCCGGCAGTGGGCTCGATTCCGGTGTCGACCAGAATCAACATGCCTTCAGGAATGCTCTGGCCTGCGGGTGCGGTCATCGAATCGCCACGGACCACCAGCCAGAAGGCTCTGCCCTTGGCTTTATAGTCGCTGATCTCGAAGGTGTCCGAATAGCCGGCAGGGTAGGGCTCGACGGCTTCACTCCAGCCACCGGCCTCTACCCAGCTGATGACCGGATAGCGATAGAAACGCGAGGGCTGCACCGTGGGCTCCACGTTGTGCATGCCGGGCTCGCTGGCCGGAATGGAGGTGGTGAGAATCGGCAGGCCGAGCTCGGTCAGGAACCGATTGATAACCTCGATCTTCGGCTCACGCTTGCCATTCAGCCAATGCCCTACCGCGCCGGGCGTCACGCCCATCCGCTCAGCCATCTCTTCCTGGCTGATCTGCTGGGTTTCCATGACCTGTCTTGCGACTTCATACCATTTTCTGTTCATGCGTCGAATCATACAGGCTGTAGGGTGTTGAGCAATATACATAATGTAATGCTTCGTTGTGTCATAAAAATACAAAATGTATTGTAAGGCCTTGGTTCTGCGCAGCGAAAGACGCTGCGCAGCGTTTCAGAAAGGTCCTACAGGAGAGACACGATGATCGAGAAAATAGAAACCGTGATGCAGCATTGGGGGGAACAGCGCATACGCATTGGCCTGGGCGGCGGACTGAGCAGCCCGATGGCCGGGATCATGGAATGGGGCGCGTACATTCCGCGTCGCACACCCGGCTCGCGCGCACTGGTGGGTAATGGCAGCGGCCTGGACTATATAAGCAGTGAAGTCGAGGCGGCTGTGGCGCAGCTTTCGCGCAGCCCTGCAAAGAGCCGCGGGCCTGAACTGGCCCAACTGGCGACATTGCGTTATGTCGAGTCGTTGCCGGTGCGCGAGCAGATGCGTCTGGTGGGCATCAATGAAGGCGCAGACCGCACCTATCGCAACTGGATCAACAAGCTTCACCAGCAAGTGCTGGCAATTCTCGCTGAGCGCAGCGCTTCCAGAAGCAACAACGCCGTCGCCAACAAAGCTGCACAGGGCTGAACGAAGACACGGTTTCACGCCGTTTATCCGGGTCGATTGCACAGCTGTGGCCGAACTCGTGTTGAACTCCGGTCAAACTCGACCCACCCCGAAACTGCCCCTTCCCAGCCTTTCCGGAGGGGGGTAAAAAGGTCCCACGATATGCGATTTGCGCCTCAGGGCAGCAGCCGGAAACAGGCTGAACAACAGCCACAACCGGTCACTCGCAACCCACCTCAAACCCCGCCTCGGCGGGGTTTTTCATTGGGTCAGGCACACGGAGGCCAGTGCACATGTTGAAGGACTTTCGATGCGGGCAGTGCAAGAAACTGCTGGCCCGCATGGGTGAGTACACAGAGCTCCAGATCAAATGTTCCCGCTGCGGAACGTTGAATCATGTGAAGGCCGCGCGCTTCGAGTTATCGCCGTTGAGCGACAGAGGTACAGCAGCGTCGTTGCTGCCTCGCGGTGCTAATCAGAGGTATTAATCATGTCCAATAGCAGTTCTGCTGTCAGCCAGCTCAAGAATATTCCGCTGGTAGGTATCAACCTGGGTTCAGTGGCTAACGCCGGGCAGATCGTGCCTGGCGAGGCAGGGACTCATTATCAGTGGCCCAATCGTGGAACCATCACTACCTGGGTCAAGAATCGGGGCGTGCGTCTGATCCGTTTCCCGTTCGAACTTCAGCGCGCTATTCAGCTGTCGACTCTGGACGGCCTGCCAGGTCAAGGGGCGAACCTGAATACCGACTTCGTGAAGCGCTGGAAAGAAATGCTTGGCTGGATTCGTGAAGACTCCAATGGCGAGGCCAGAATCATTCCTGATCCGCACCACTACATGCGTTTGCATCGCTACGAAACCGATGCAAACGGGAACCTGACCGGGCGCATTCTTCCTGCCGCGGAGGCCGGTAATCAGAACGGCTGGAAGGCAACCGAGTCGGTATTGATCAAGGATGGGAACGGTGTCAGTGGCACTTTCTGGAGCGCCGTTCACCTGGCCAACTTTCACCAGAAGCTGGTCACCGAATGCGACGATCCGATGGTGTTGGGCTGGGGGTTGGGTAACGAGCCGTATTCGAATACTACGGTGGGTGCCAAGGACTACATTACGTTCCCTGCTCTTGAGGCGCTATACATCAGCACGATGAATACCGTGCTGCAGGCGTTGCGCAACAGCTCGAAAAAGCCGGTGTTCATTTGTGGGCTTGAGTTTGCGAGCGCCAGAAACTGGGCCACCGTCTCTGCCAACCTTCAGTCAAAGATCGTCGACCCGGCCAATGCAATTGTCTGGGAAGCCCATGCTTACGGCGATTACGATAAAAGCTCCAGCGGTGCCTACGCCAATAACAACGACCTGATCTCGCCGACCGTTCTGCGCGATGAAATCGTGGGTCCGTTTCTGACCTATGCCAAGACCAACAAGATGGCCGCATTTATCGGCGAAACAGGGATTCCGCCAACGGCTGCCGGTCGCACCGCGCTGAAAAACCTGCTCGATAAAGCGAAGGCGGAAAAAGTGCCAGTGACACTGTGGGTCACAGGGCCAGGCACCGATGGCGAAAAGATGAGCCTGGAGGCCAGCAATCAGGCGGAGACCGTCGCACTGGTCACACCGTACTTTGCCGAGCGCATTGCCCTGTGGGGTTATGCACAGGCATGACGGTGCAAGTCATTCCGTTCTGACCCAACAACGGAGCCCCGCATCAAGGGGCTCTTTCCAGTTTATTCAGGCTTTCGATTTTCGAGGGCCTTGAGAGTCCACCACCCTATTACGGAGCACCAATGGACCCAACCGACCTAGGCCCAGGCACAGCTACCTGGCTGGGCGGCACGGGCACAATTCTGCTTGGCGGCTTTCTTTGGCTGCGCAAGTTTCTTTCCAGAGATGCAACAGACCGGGCGATGGACAACGCGGACATCGGTACGGTGCGCCGCCTCAATGAGCTGCTCGACTCCGAGCGTCAGGCGCGCAAGGAAGCCGAAGCGCGGGCTGATCAGTTCGCCAAGGAGCGCAACGAGCTCGCCGCAGCGGTTGGGCGGATGGAGGGCAAGATCGAAGCCCTAACCAGCCACATCGTTCAACTCACCGACAAGGTCACCACGCAAAGCGCCGAAATAGCCCGGCTGCGATCCCAACTCGGAGGTGCAAACGATGCACAGATGCGCAATTGATTTCATCGCTCGCCATTGGTGGCGGCGCCTGGAGGTCTGGCTGATTTCCGTACTGCTGATCGCCGGCTGCCTGATGCTCGGTTTTCAGGCCGGGCAGTGGTCGGCGAATGCCGAGCATACGCAGCAGCTGGCCGAGGTTCGCAATGCCTACGACGCAGCGCTGGGCAAGCGCGACCGGTGCCTGGACAGGCTGGCCTAAACCACCACCCAGGCGGCAGACAAGGTCGAGAGTGCTGCATCAATTGCCAATCAGGCCGCTCACACGGCCAGCCGTGCTGCAGACAAGGCTGATGAGGCGTTGGGCAAGGCGAACCAGTAGGCGTTTCCCACGCCGCAATCAACCTTCAACACACGCGGAACCCCTCATGAAGATAACCCCGATAGTTGCCCACTTGCAGGCGACCTGCCCGAGCTTTGCCGGGCGAATCAGTGCCGGTATCGACTGGGCGGCGGTCGCCCTCGGTGATCAGCTCGCCCACCCGTCGGCGTACGTCATTGCCACTGGCGATCAGTCCACCGCCAACGATTTGCAGAACGTTATTCGCCAGAACATCACCGACCGGATTGACGTGGTGGTGGTGCTCGACGGCGGTGACAAGCGCGGGCAGGAAGCCAGTGAGCAACTGCACACCCTGCGAGCTGAGTTGTGGCGAGCGTTGGTGGGCTGGAACCCGGATCGCGATTACGACGCGATGCAGTACACCGGTGGCGCGCTAGTGCAGATCAGCGGCGACCGGGTGACGTATCGCTTCGGGTTTGCAGCGCAGTTTCAACTGGGCCGCAACACCTCCGATCAGCCTGCCGAGACCTGGCATGAAGCGTATCTGGACGGTTTGCCCGGATTTACCGGCGCCACCCTCGAGATGGACTGCGTTGACCCCGCAGATCCGAACCTGAAATCCCCCGGCCCTGATGGCCGTATCGAAGTGAAATTCACAGCAGAGGTAACACCATGACTCAACGCATCACTGTAGTACCGGCCGAGGGCCGCACTGTGCCGGATCCTGAGGCGGGCGATTTGCTGCCCGTCGAAGGTCGGCAGGTGACCTTCAACGCCTGGTGGCAGCGTCGTCAGAACGACGGCGACATCACCCTTCAAACCGAGCAATCCACCACCACCCATCAAGCCTTCACTGCTTAACCAAGAGGAAGCCAAGCAATGGCTATCAGCTTTAACAACATTCCATCCGATGTTCGCGTGCCGCTGTTTTATGCGGAGATGGACAATTCGGCCGCCAACAGTGCGTCGGCCAGCATGCGTCGACTGATCGTTGCGCAGGTCAACGACGATGTGTCCGGCCCCGAACTGGGTTCTCTGGTGCTGGTGCCGAGCGTGGCGCTGGCGAAAAACATCGGCGGTCAGGGCTCCATGCTGGCCTCGATGTATGAAACCTGGCGCAAGGCGGACCCCACCGGCGAAGTCTGGTGCCTACCGCTGCTCAATACCGAAGGCGCCAAGGCCGGCGCGAAAGTCACCCTCACCGGGGCGGCGACCGAAGCCGGTTTGCTGAATCTGTATGTCGGCGGCATGCGAGTGCAGGCCACTGTCGTTAATGGCGCAACCGCTGCCCAGGCGGCCACTGCACTGTCGGTGAAGATCAATGCCACGCCTGACCTGCCTGTCACCGCGGCTGTCGAAGCGGGTGTGCTGACCCTTTCCTGCAAATGGAGCGGGGCAAGCGGCAATGACATCCAGCTGGAATTCAATCGCCAAGGCAAGACCAATGGCGAAGTCATTCCGGCTGGCCTGACGGCGGCAGTCACGGCCATGACCGGCGGCGTGGGTACGCCTGATCAGCTCAAGGCACTGGCTGCGCTGGGCGATGAGCCGTTCGAGTTCATCTGCATGCCCTGGACCGACACTGCCACGCTGGATGCCTGGAAAGCGGCAATGGACGACAGCACCGGTCGCTGGAGCTGGGCGCGTCAGTTGTACGGCCACGTTTACAGCGCCAAGCGCGGCACGGTCGGTACGCTGGTGGCCGCAGGTCAACTGCGCAACGATCAGCACATCACCCTGCAGGGTGTCGAAAACGGTGTGCCGCAACCGGTCTGGCTGCAGGCCGCTGCACTGGCTGCGCGCACGGCGGTGTTCATCTCTGCCGACGCCAGCCGTCCGACCCAGAGCGGCACCATGCCTGGCATCGATCCGGCTCCGGCCAGTCAGCGTTTCACCCTGACCGAGCGTGAGTCGCTGCTGCGTTACGGCATCGCCACGGCGTACTACGAAGGCGGTTACGTACGCATTCAGCGTTCGATCACCACCTACCAGAAGAACGCTTACGGCCAGGCTGACAACTCGTACCTGGACAGTGAAACCATGCACCAGTCGGCGTTCATCATCCGTCGTCTGCAAGGCATCATCACCAGCAAGTACGGCCGCCACAAGCTGGCCAACGATGGTACGCGCTTCGGTGCCGGCCAGCCGATCATCACGCCGAGCACCATCCGTGGCGAGTTGATTGCGCAATACGCACGTCTTGAAGAAGAGGGTCATGTGGAGAACGCCGAAACGTTCGCCCAGCACCTGATTGTCGAGCGTGACGGCAATGACCCAAGCCGCGTGAACGTGATGTTCCCGCCTGACTACATCAACGGCCTGCGCGTGTTCGCGCTGCTCAACCAGTTCCGCTTGCAGTACGACGAAGCGGCATAAGCCTAACCAACCCTTTCAAGCCCGCCTCGTGCGGGTTTTTTCATTCTGGAGATAAACAACATGGGTCAGAAAGTTGCGGGTACCTGCTACATCAAAGTGGATGGCACCCAATTGACTATCAGCGGCGGCGAAGCGCCTCTGATGAACATCAAGCGCGAGACCGTCGTGCCTGGTTACTACAAGGAAACCGAAAAGGCCGCCTGGTTGAAATTCACCGCCGTGCATACCGCGGATCTGCCGCTCAAGCTGCTCACTACCGGTGTGGACATGACCATCACCTGTGAGTTCAAGAACGGCAAGACCTACGTCCTGTCCGGCGCCTACCTGGTCGATGAGCCGAGCAGCAAGGCTGACGACGGCACCATCGAACTGCAATTCGACGGCAATCAGGGGAGCTGGCAATGAGTGAAGTCATCGACTTGGCCAGCCCGATCGAAGCGCACGGCGAAACCCTTTCGCAACTGACCTTCCGGCGCCCTACGGCGCAGGAAGCGCGGGCTATCAAGGCCCTGCCGTACAGGATCGACAAGAACGAAGAAGTTTCCCTGGATCTGGACGTGGCGGCGAAGTACATCGCCGTCTGCGCCGGCATCCCGCCCTCGTCGGTCAATCAGATGGACCTGTGCGACATCAACACGTTGAGCTGGAAGGTTGCGAGTTTTTTCATGGCAGCGGCATCAGCAACCTCGAAGGACTGATCGCCGTCGTTTACGACCTCGCGTATTTCTGGAAGACCGATCCCGAACTGATGATGTCCAGGGAGCTGGACGTCATCACCGAGTCGATCTTGCAGACGCAACGCATCAACCAGATCCTGCAGGGGGAGTGATGGCAGACACTATCAGAACGCTGATTACCGGCGTCGACCAGCTGTCTCCAACGCTGGCAACTATCCGCAACAATGTCAAAGGCCTCGAGACCAGTCTGGGGGCCATAGACCTTGGCAAGGCAGTCACGGACAACGCTTTGGCGGGGCCTTTGATTGCCGGGGTAAAGGCAGCGATCGGTTTCGAGACCAGCATGGCCGGCGTGAAACGCTCGGTAAGCTTTGAAACACCGCAGCAGTTCCAGCAGATGGGGTCCGACATTCTGGACCTCAGTGAACGGCTGCCGGAAAGCGCCAATGGCATCGCGGCGATTGTTGCTGCCGGTGCCAAGGCCAATGTACCGCGTGAAGAACTGACCGGGTTTGCCAGCGATGCCGTGAAAATGGGCGTCGCATTCGATCAGACAGCGGCCGAGTCGGGCGACATGATGGCTTCGTGGCGGTCATCGTTTCAGATGACTCAGCCGCAGGTCGCGGCGTTGTCCGAGAAGATCAACGTGCTCGGCGGCAACAACCTGGAAAAGAAAATCGCCACCATGGTCACTGCAATGGGCCCGCTCGGGCCGGTTGCGGGGATGGCCTCCGGGCAACTGGCGGCAATGGGCGCAACCCTGGCCAGCGTCGATGTGCCGGCCGATGTGGCCGCCAGCGGCATGAAGCGTTTCATGCAGTCGTTGACCGAAGGGGGCGCGGCGAAAGCCGGGGCGTTCGAGGCGTTGCAGCTCGACGTCAACCAGCTGACCCAGGGCATGCAGAGCGACCCGTCCGGGACCATTGAAAAGGTCCTGACGGCGGTCTCCAGTGTTGACCCTGGCAAGCAGTCGGATGTTATCACGCAACTGTTCGGTGCCGAATCGCTGGGTGCTATCACGCCACTGCTGGCCAATCTGGATGTGCTCAGGTCCAACCTGGCCAAGGTCGGCGAGGGCGTGCAGAACAGCGGCACTATCGAGAAGGAATTCGCCGACAACTCACAGACCACGGCCAAGGCCATCAAAGAGATGACCAACCGTGTCGATCGTCTGGGCATCAACATCGGCAGTATGTTTCTGCCGGCGATGAACGAAGCAATGGCCGTGATCGGGCCGATGATTTCTCAGGTCGCCGCGCTGGCGGCCGAACACCCTGGCGTGATCAAGGGTGTGGTGGCCGCTGCGATTGCGTTCGGTGTATTGCAAGTTGCGGTCATGACCGCGACGACCGCCATGAGCGTACTTAGCGCGGTGATGGGCCTGTCACCGCTGGCCCTGATCGTGCGCGGCCTGGCGCTGGCGGCAGGTCTTCTGATTGCCAACTGGTCGACCGTCGCGCCTTATTTTCAAGCTGTCTGGGAAGCGATTCGTGGGCCGGCCATGGCGCTTTGGGACGTACTAAAGGCGGTATTCGCCTGGACGCCGCTCGGTATGATCGTCGCCAACTGGCAACCGCTGTCCGAGTTCTTTGCTGCGCTTTGGGACGTTATCAAGGCGCTGGCAACACCGTTTTTCGACTTCCTGCAGACGCTGTTCGCCTGGACGCCGTTGGGCATGGTCGTGGCCAACTGGCAGCCAATCTCCGAGTACTTCGCCGGGCTATGGGAAACCATCAAGGCCGAGGCACAGCCGTTTACCGATGTGCTGGCAACGCTGTTCAGTTTTTCGCCGCTGGGCATGGTCATCGAGAATTGGCAGCCGATCAAAACCTGGTTCGCAGGTCTGTGGGCGGACATCAAGCCATTCATCGAACCGATCATGAGCTGGTTTGGTGGCGACACTGATAAGACCGTGCTGCAGAGGGCGACCGAGAAGGCCAATCAGTTCGCGGAACAACAGCGGATACGCAATGCAGGCCCGGGCGGCGGGACCGGTGCGTTTCTGGCGGCCGGTGCCGTCGAGAACGTTCGCATGAATCAGCAGTTGCTCAATCAGGCCACTGGCGTGCCGTCGACCAGCCAATTGCTCGGCGTACCCACCCCGCTGGCGCCCGGCAGCCTGTTGTTGCAGCAGGGCGCAGCCGGGGCCGGTCCGCGACTTGAAGGCGAGCTCAACATTCGCTTTGAAAACGCGCCGCCGGGCATGCGTGCCGGGCAAGTGCAAACCAACCAGCCGGGTTTGACGATATCGCCAAACGTCGGTTATCGAACCCTCGGCGCAGGAGCCGCATCATGAGTACATGGCGTGACAGCCTGCTGCCAGCGTCTTTTCGGGGCGTCGGTTTTTTCATTGAAAAAGCCGTCGTTCCGGCAGGCCGCAAGGGGCAGTTGCATGAGTTTCCACAACGCGACGAGCCTTATTTCGAGTCGCTGGGCAAACAGTCGAAAGTGCATACGCTGACGGGGTTCATTGTCGGTCCCGACTGTTTCGAACAGCGAGACAGACTGCTGCAGGCACTGGAGCAGGAAGGTGCCGGCGAGCTGGTACATCCCTGGCTGGGTCGCGTGCAGGTTCAGGTTGGCGAGTGCGGCGTCACACACAACCTGAGCGAAGGCGGACTCGTCCGGCTGGACCTGAAATTCTATCCGGCCAACCCGCTCAAGTTTCCCGTGTCGACGCTCAATACGCGACGGCAGTTGCTGGGCGCGTCCGAGAGCCTGCTGGATTCGGCGCTCAGGCGCTACCGCTCGGTGATGGCCACAGTGGACGCGGTACGTATCAACATTCAGGCGCTGCGCAGCGCCCTGTCGGGTGTGTTCGCAACCATTCAGCGGCAGTTCGTACCGTTTATGGCGATCTATTCGGATGTCACCGCGCTGGTGCATTCGCTGGTCGATGCGCCGTTGACGGTCAGCACGCTGTTTACCACGTTCTTCGCCAGTTTCGACGGTGACAGTCAACGAGCCAGAAGAGCGAGCGGCACCAGCAGTTCCGGCAGCTCGGTCACCGGCAGTTCAGCAAGCGGTTCCGCGAGCGGCAATAGCGGCGGCACGTCCAACAGCATTGCATCAAGGTCCAGCGGCAACGGTGGGGCGTCTTCTGTTGAAACGGTCGATTACCGGTCTGTGATTTCCGAGGCCACACAACAGGCAGAGGCGGTGTCCGGTATCAATCTGGTCAGCCAGGGCAGCGGTCGTGATACCAGTGTGACGGCTCAGGCCACTGCCAACCTGGTTCAGGATGCCTTGTTGGTCAAGGTGGCGAGAATCGTCGCGAGCATGCCTATTGCGACGACGGTCACGCCGCTCAACGTGGTGCCCTCGCTTGATCAGCAGGTGACGCAAGCCCTGCAACGCGTGGATGTGCCGGTTGCCGATGACATCATCGAACTGCGCGACACGCTGAGTTCGGCCATCTGGGAAGCGTCGTTGAAAGCCGATCCCGAACATTATCTGGCGCTCAACACGTTGCGTCAGGCGTTGATCAGGCACCTCAACGCGGTGGCGGCCTCCGGTGTACGTCTGGTGGACATGAAGGTCTCCGAGCCTTTGCCCGCGCTGGTGCTGGCCTATCGCCGATTCGGTGACGCCAGCCGGGCGCAGGAAATGGTGCAGCGCAATCGGCTGGCCCACCCGGGTTTCGTACCGCCAGGCACGCTGAAGATCGCACAGGAGTGACCCATGATCGACCCTAACGTTGTCACCCTGACGGTTGACGAGCACGACTATGCCGGCTGGAAGTCGGTGGAAATCTCTGCCGGGATCGAGCGTCAGGCGCGCAGCTTTGACGTGAGCATTACCTGGCAGTGGCCGGGCACTGAAATCTCGCATCCGATCACGCCCGGCGCAGCGTGCGAAGTACGTATCGGCGGCGAGTTGATTCTGACCGGCTGGGTGTTTGCCGCGCCGATCAGCTATGACGGCAAGCAAATCACGCTAGGGAAGGTCTGAAGTAGCCGGATGTTTTCCGGCTACCGAGTCCTCAGCACTTTTCAAAAAACGATGCATGTCGAAATTTGCTCAATTATCTTCGCTTTTTAGCTCTTTCGGCCGCTGCAAAGCCTTTTGCGGTAACCATTTCCTGCATTACACGCGCACCTCTCCTGCGCTCGCCAACAAATGTCGACGGGCCATCCACAGGTTTGACAGGGCGAACAACGTCACCATCTGCGCGGTGTTCTTGGCCAAGCCCCGAAAGCGCACTTTTTCATAGCCAAACTGGCGTTTGATGACCCGAAACGGATGCTCGACCTTGGCGCGAACCTGGGCCTTGGCCTTCTCGATTTTGCGGATCGCCTTGTACAAAATACTGCGTTTTCCGTGCTTTTTGTAAGTGCTGCGGCGGGCGGCAATCTGCCAAATGACCTTGCGCCCGGCGTGTTCTTCGCGCTTCTCGACCCCGGTGTAACCTGCGTCGGCGCAGACTACGTTTTCCTCGCCGTGCAGCAGTTTGGCAACCTGCGTGACGTCTGCCACATTGGCCGCTGTTACTACCACGCTGTGCACCAGGCCTGACTCGTCGTCGGCGCCGATGTGAGCCTTGGCGCCGAAATAGTACTGGTTACCTTTCTTGGTTTGATGCATCTCAGGATCGCGTTTGCCATCCTTGTTCTTGGTCGAACTGGGCGCGTGAATCAGCGTGGCATCGACGATGGTGCCTTGACGCAACGACAAGCCACGGTCGCCCAGATAACCATTAATTACGCCGAGAATCCCGGTCGCCAACTCGTGCTTTTCCAGCAGACGACGGAAGTTGAGAATGGTGGTTTCGTCTGGAATTCGCTCCAGGCTCAGGCCTGAAAACTGACGCAGGATGGTCGTCTCATACAGCGCTTCTTCCATCGCCGGATCGCTGTAGCCGAACCAGTTCTGCATCAGATGAACACGCAGCATCGCCATCAGTGGGTAGGCGGGCCGGCCACCTTCTCCTTTTGGATAATAGGGCTCAATCAGGGCAATCAAACCTTTCCAGGGCACCACCTGATCCATCTCGATCAGGAACAATTCCTTACGGGTCTGCTTGCGCTTGCCGGCATACTCGGCGTCGGCGAAGGTCATCTGTTTCATCATCGAAAAGCTCGGCGACTGGTGTCCGGAGATTTTGCCAAATTAGGAAGTCTTTTTCAGAGTTTCCCTAAAGATTTCCGGACGCTCGAAAACCGCCGACCTCATCGACTGCTCGGCCATCAACAGGCCGAGCCAGTGGAAGGAGGTGGGGGTGTTGAAGATCGTTGAAGCGCTGGCTGCTCCTTATGGTTTGTCGGTAATCAGCGAAATACCGGAGACCTCGAAGATGGCCGATCACACCATCGAGCCTGCCGAAACCGTGTTCAAGTCCATTGACCGGCTGCTGACCCTGTTCCGGATTTTTTCCACCGATGACGAATACGGCAATGTGGTGCTGGCCAGGCCGGGTAGTCGCGGGCAGAGCGCAGACGCGCTCGAACTCGGCAAGAATGTGTTGAGCGCCGTCATCGCGCGGGACTTTTCCGGGCTTTTTTCCGAATACCGGGTCATTGGTCAACAGACCGGTAATGACCAGACGTTCGGCAAGGAGTCGTCGGAGGTCTCGGCAGAAGTCACGGATGACCGGCATGACGACCCTGCGCATAAAAAGCGTCTTCGCGTACTGGTCGTTCATGAGGATGCGCCGATCACACCGACGCTCGCCTTGAGTCGCGCCAATTGGGAGCGTGGTCAGCGGGCCGGCAAGGCACTGCTCACCACCTACAAGGTCCAGGGCTGGCGGCAGTCCAACGGGGCGCTCTGGCGGCACAACACCATGGTCCGGGTGATTGATCCGATCATCGGTTTCACAAGCCGCAACATGCTGATTTCAGCCGTGACCTACTCGCTGAGCGACCAAGGCACGATCACCACACTGGTGGTCGGTCCGCCTGAAGGTTTCCAGGCCGAGCCAGGTGACCCCAACAAGCGCAGCAAGGTGCAGGTCAATCAGGACGCTTACTCCTGGCTGTTGCCCATCGACGAGGAAACAACCTCATGAGCTTACTCAATCGCATGCTGGTGCGCGGCACGGTGGTGCTCGCCAGGGCCAGCAGCAAAATGCAGGCGCTGCAAATGCGCCTCACCGCCGGAGAGGTCAAGGACGACATGGAGCACTTCGAACCCTATGGCTTCACCAGCAACCCGCTGGCCGGCGCCGAGGGCATCGCCGCCTTCATTGGTGGCGACCGGTCGCACGGTCTGCTGCTGGTAGTGGCCGACCGGCGCTATCGCCTCAAGGGCCTGGAGTCAGGCGAAGTAGCGATCTACACCGACGAGGGCGACAAGATTCACCTCAAGCGCGGCAAGGTCATCGACATTGAAACCGACACCTTGAACATCAAGGCCGCGGTAGCGGTGAACTTCGACACACCGCAGATCACCCAGACCGGAAAGATTGTTTCCAAAGGCGACCAGCTTGCCGCTGGCATCAGCCAGATCAGCCATCTGCACGGCAACGTGCAGGGCGGTAATGGCCAGAGCGGGCCGCCCGTTGGAGGTGACGGATGATTATCGAAGGCTCTCTGCAAGCGTCCTTGCTGCGCTCGGTGGTCATCAGCCTGTTCACCTGGCGGCGTGCCGAAGCGGACGATCCGTTCGACGATGCCGAGCGCTATGGCTGGTGGGGCGACACCTACCCGGCACAGGCCAATGACCGCATTGGTTCCAGGCTGTGGCTGCTGCGCCGGGTCAGGCTGACTGCCCAGACTCAGCGCGACGCCGAGTTCTATGCCCGCGAAGCGCTCGACTGGCTGATCGAAGATGGCCAGGTCAAGCACATCAATATCCTTACCGAACAGGTTCAGAGCAATCGCCTGAACCTGGGCGTCGAGCTGGTCGTTTCGGACGGTCAGATCGTGCGCTTCAACCCTTCTGAACAGTGGCAGGTGATTTATGCCGTTTGAAACACCTACGTTACCGGCGTTGATCAACCGAACCCAGGTCGACCTCGCCGACGAAGCGCTGCGTCAGTCCGATGCTCGGGTATTGTCCCGTGCGCACAGCGGCGCGGCCTACGGACTGTACGGCTATCAGGACTGGATCGCCGACCAGATTCTGCCGGACACCGCCGACGAGGAAACCCTCGAGCGGCAGGCCATCCTGCGCCTGAGGCAACCGCGCAAGGTGGCACAGGCCGCTACCGGCACGGTGCGCTTTACCGCTGCAGCCGGCGCGGTGCTGGATGCGGACACTGTGCTGCAGTTCAGTGATGGACGCTTCTACCGCGTGACCAAAGGCGTCACCACGGTTGCAGGCAACAACACAACCACGGTCGAAGCAGTGGATGCAGGCGTGCTCGGTAATGCGGATGCCGGTCTGGCGATGACCGCTGTGCAACCGGTCGAAGGTATCGACAGTACGTTCACCGTCATCGGCGATGGTCTTTCCGGCGGCATCGCGCAGGAAAGTATCGAGTCGTTGCGTGCTCGTGTGGTGCGTTCCTATCGGGTCATTCCTCACGGCGGCAATCAGGACGACTACGTGACCTGGGCGCTGGAAGTGCCGGGCGTGACGCGTGCCTGGTGTGTGCGTCGCTTCATGGGGCCGGGCACGGTGGCGGTGTTCTTCATGCGTGACGATCAGGCCGATCCCATTCCTGACGCCGAGCAGCTGGCTGCGGTCGCTGCGTATATCGAGCCGCTGCGTCCGGTCACGGCAGACGTGTATGTGCTGGCGCCGGTGCAGAAACCGGTGGTTTACACCATCCGGCTCACGCCTGATACCTCTGCCGTGCGATCAGCGGTCGAGGCTCAGCTGCTGGACCTGCACAACCGTGAGGGCGGACTGGGCGAAACTCTGTTGCTGACGCACATCGCCGAGGCCATCAGCCGCGCGACCGGCGAAACCGATCATGTGCTGATTGCGCCTGTCGCCAATGTAGCCGCAGGCCCTAACCAGTTACTCACGTTCGGGGGCATTCAATGGTCGTCATAAGAACTGCCGAGCACTACGCCGGGCAATTGCAGGCGCTGTTGCCACCCGGGCCTGCGTGGGACCCGGAGCGCGTACCGGAATTGCAGCAGGTCATTACCGTCCTGTCCCGCGAGTTCGCGCGCATCGATGGCCGTGCGTTCGACCTGCTCAACGAGATGGACCCTGCAACCGTCAGTGAATTGGTACCGGACTGGGAGCGGGTCATGAACCTGCCGGACCCATGTCTGGGGCTCAAACCCTTGTTCGCAGACCGACGCTTGTCAGTGCGCCAGCGGCTGGTAGCAACAGGAGGGCAGAACGCAGCGTTCTACATCGACATTGCCGTCAGCCAGGGCTACCCCGACGCCACCGTGACCGAACACCGAACGCCCCGTATGGGGCGTTCGCGTTTTGGCCAGGCGCACTTCGGCACCTGGAGCGCGCAATTCATGTGGACCCTGAACACCGGCGGTCGCCAGCGGCTGGGACGGCGCTTCGGGGCCAGCTACTGGGGCGAGCGGTTCGGGGTGAATCCCGGGCTCGCAATCGAATGTTTGATCCGTCGAGCAGCACCGGCGCACAGCGTCGAATTCGTAAACTTCAACTGAGGAACACAATGTGGATTATCCCAAGAGTGTGCCGGGCGTAGGCTTGGCAAGCGGCAAGTTTGTAGATGAAAACCCGGCAACCGGCACCCCTGGTTCGCTGATCCCGGCGCAGTGGGGCAACTCGGTGACGCAGGAGATTTTGAACGTGATCCTGGGGGCCGGTCTGGTGCCCAACGAGGAGGATGTCACCCAGTTACATCGAGCCATTCTCGGCCTGGCAGCATCCGATTACAAAAAATCGGTGCGTTGCGCCACGACAGTCTCCATTGGGCTGAGCGGTTTGCAGACCATCGATGACGTCACACTGGTGGCCGGCGATCGGGTGCTGGTCAAGAATCAGGACACTGCGTCGCAGAACTGGATTTACGTGGCCGCGGCAGGCGCCTGGGCACGTGCGCAGGATGCGAACGAAAGCACCGAGTGCACGCCGGGTCATATGGTGCCGGTGCAGGCCGGCACGAAGAACGCGGGCACCGTATGGCAACTGGTCAATACGACAGTGCCGGTGCTGGGTACAACTGACCTTGCGTTCGAGCGTCTGCTGGGACGCAGTGGTGTGGCCGCGGGTGATTACACGCGGGTCAAGGTCAATAAGTTCGGGCAGGTTGAGGTGGGGAGTAACCCTACGACACTTAGCGGTAATGGTATTTCGGATGCGTACACCAAGGCTGAGGTGTATGCCAAAAGTGAAGTTGACACGCGCTTGGACAGCAGGGCTTTAGCCGATGCCATCTCTTACGTGGGGCTTGCAGGCGGAGTTCTGGGACAGCCCTACATGCGACGTTCTTCTGACTCCGCTACCTGCTGGCTTCAGACTAAATTGCTTTACGCACCCGTTCAGCAGGGCACTGGCGTAGGGCAGCTCAATAATGTTGTGAAGATTGGTTGGTCGGACAACGGTCTCAAGGCGACCGTTGATGCTACTGATATGGGGACTCTCTGGTACGCCAACAACTTCGATCCAGGTAGCAAAGCCAATTGGGGCAGTACGCTTGCTGCGTATGGCATTACCAATGCGTATACAAAGGCTGAAAGTGATGCCCGTGACTTACAGCGGGCTATGGCGGATTCTATTTCATATGTGGGGTTTGCCGGTAATGACGTAAACCTTCCGTACATGCGCAGGGCTTCGGATGGCCAGGTTTATTACTTGCAGCCGCGTCTGGGATTTCCGCCTATTGAACAGGGCGGCGGCCCGAACATGTCGACCAACAAAGTTCGCCTTGGCTATAACAGTGCCGGCAGCCTGCGCCTTCAAGTAGATGTCACTGACTTCGGCGACCTGACGAATGATTACAACCTGCCTACGAAACTTGCCGGGTTGGGTATGAGTGCAATTGGTTCTTACGCTTTTGCGCGGGTCATTTCTTCTCAGGGCCAAGTCAATCAGGGAGGGATGATAGCGGGTTCCAATCTGATTTATAGCTCCACAAACGGCGGCGATGGCGCTGGTAACAACTCTGGCCTCATTGGCGTAGGCACCTGGCGTGCACACGGCGCCTTCTCTAGCGGTGAACGCACTCTCTTTCAACGAGTTTCGTAAAGGTAATCATATGAACACAGTATCAAGCGCTCGCAACCCTCGCTGGGCTGATCAGGCCCATACATCCATTGTTCTTTGGGTAATCTTCGAGGAAACCAAGGATTTGTATGGCGAGGTACCTTTCGCTGCCTCCGCCGATGACTCGGAGCCGCATGGCGTAGATCTTTTCAATCGCGCAATCGCCGGTGAATTTGGCGAGATTCTTGAGCCGACCGAAGAGATGGTCATGGCACATGTCATGATTCTGCGCGGCGGCTATTCGGCCGGGGCTACGGAAAAAATCAACGCATTGGCTAATGAGCTGGATACTTTGCAAGATGCCGTCGCATTGGGTTTGGCTACTGAGGCTCAACGGGAAGCGCTGCCTGTGCTGAAAGCTGAGTTAGATGCGTATCGGCTTTATCGGGTGCAACTTGCTCAGCTCGACGCACGCTCAGGCTTTCCTATGTCGTTCGATTGGCCCGTTCCGCCTGCTACGCCATTTGTCGACGTGCGGCCTCCGGAAAAGCTCGCGATTCCAAGGGGCGTAAGTGAAGACGAACTGCCCAAGCCATAACGCCCCGCATTGACGGGGCGTTGTTTTATCTGCCGTTCAACTTGCTTTTAAACAGGGGAATTTTATCGACTCAGGGGGCGGGTTAGTCCTGTAACCCCTAATAGGAGGACCGATGCCTATCAACCAGCAACAACTACTACAAATCCTCCCCAACGCCGGCCCTCAAGCCGGCGTTTTTGTTCCTGCTCTCAACATCGCCATGGCCCGCTACACCATCGACACCCGCCTGCGTATCGCCGCGTTCATCGCCCAGATCGGGCATGAATCCGGGCAGCTTCGTTATGTGCGCGAGCTGGGTAGCGACAGCTATCTGGCCAAGTACGACACCGGGCAGTTGGCGCTGCGTCTGGGCAACACGCCAGAGGCAGATGGCGACGGTCAACTGTACCGAGGGCGCGGGCTGATTCAGGTGACGGGGCGGGCTAACTACGAAGCGTGCGGGGAGGCGCTGGGGCTGGACTTGTTGCGCCAGCCGCAACTGCTTGAACAGCCGGAGCATGCCGCCATGTCGGCGGCGTGGTTCTGGGATCGGGCCAATCTCAATTTGCTGGCGGACAAGGGCGACTTGCTGATGATCACCCGGCGTATCAACGGAGGCACCAATGGCCTGGCAGATCGGCAGGCGCTTTACCAGCGGGCATTGGAGGTGCTGCCGTGAAAGTGCTGGATATGCGATTTCTGATCCTCGCATTCGTGCTGGGGTCAGGGCTGGGTACATGGGCCGCCTGGCAGTGGCAGGCGGCTCACTATGGTCTGCAACTGTCTACGCAAACGCTGGCTTGGCAGCAAGAGCGCGAGCAGGCGGCGCTGGCGGTCGTCGACTGGCAGAACGCTGAACAAGCGCGAAGGCGGGCGCTGGAACTCCGTCTGCAAGATAACGATACAACCATTCATAAGGAATTGAGCGATGCACAGACTTCTCAGGCTCGCTTGCGTGATCGTCTGGCTACCGCTGATCTGCGGCTGTCAGTCCTCCTTGCCAGCCCCACCGCTGGCGATGGAATGCCAACCGCCTCCGGTTCCGGCGGCGTGGTTCATGGAGGCCCACGAGGCGAACTTGACCCAGCGGCTGCTGGACGAATTGTCGCCATCACCGACTACGGCGATCAGGGATTGATCGCTTTGAAGGCCTGCCAAGCCTACGTGCGCGAGATTGCGCACTGATGTTCCTCTCGGCTCCCCACCCTCGGCCATCGTGCCCCTGCCTCAATCCCGCCTCCACAAGGAGGCGCGGCCCTCTTTTCAGCCTTTAACCGCTTTTCAATCGGCGCAGCCCGGTACATTCATATTGCACCGGTCGGTTCGGTACGCTAATGTCCCGAAACGTACCGATGAGACCCCTTCCGTGACGACTGTCAGCAAACTCTTGATGCGCGTTATCAAGGCTCACGCCCGTTGGCGTTGGCGCGCCTGACTATTTCCTTGCCGGCCCTGCCGGACCCGTACCTGTATGCCTTCGATTTTGTGATGTTTTTCTCCGTCCCCCGGCCTTATGGCTGACGAGGGGATGCATGAGTGAAGCAGAATCCGGAAGGCCTGAATCAAGTCAGTAAATCAAAAGGTTGATAGCAAAATGCTGCTGATGATCGATAACTACGATTCGTTCACCTACAACGTCGTGCAGTACCTCGGTGAGCTGGGGGCCGATGTCAAAGTCATTCGTAACGACGAACTGACCATTGAACAGATCGAAGCCCTGAACCCTGAGCGCATCGTGGTCTCGCCTGGCCCGTGCACACCCAATGAAGCCGGTGTCTCGCTTGAAGTGATCAAACATTTCGCGGGCAAACTGCCGATTCTGGGTGTGTGCCTGGGGCATCAGTCCATCGGGCAGGCCTTTGGTGGCGATGTGGTGCGCGCGCGTCAGGTGATGCACGGCAAAACCAGCCCGGTGGTGCATCAGGACGGCGGCGTGTTCGAAGGCCTTAATCATCCACTGGTGGTAACCCGCTACCACTCGCTGGTGGTAAAAAGCGATACCTTGCCCGAGTGCCTGGAAGTGACCGCCTGGACTGCGCTGGAAGACGGCTCGGTTGACGAGATAATGGGCCTGCGTCACAAAACGTTGAACGTGGAAGGGGTACAGTTTCACCCTGAGTCGATTCTGACCGAGCAGGGCCACGAGCTGTTCGCCAACTTTCTCAAGCAGAGCGGCGGCCATCGTCAGGGCTAAGGATTTTTTATGACTACCCCCATGAACATCAAAAGCGCGCTGAACCGCGTGGTCAACCAGCTGGACCTGACCACTGACGAGATGCGCGACGTCATGCGCGAGATCATGACCGGCCAATGCACCGAAGCGCAGATCGGTGCGTTTCTGATGGGCATGCGCATGAAGAGTGAAACCATCGATGAGATCGTCGGTGCTGTTTCGGTCATGCGTGAGCTGGCCAGCAGTGTCGAGCTGAAAACACTGGATGGCGTTGTAGACATCGTTGGCACTGGCGGTGACGGCGCAAATATTTTCAACGTGTCCACGGCGTCGGCTTTTGTCATCGCCGCTGCTGGCTGCACGGTGGCCAAACACGGCAACCGCGCCGTGTCAGGCAAGAGCGGCAGCGCCGATCTGCTGGAAGCCGCCGGGGTTTATCTGAACCTTACGCCTGTTCAGGTGGCTCGCTGCATCGACAGCGTGGGCATCGGTTTCATGTTCGCCCAGTCTCATCACACGGCCATGAAGCACACAGCCGGGCCGCGCCGCGAGCTGGGTCTGCGCACACTGTTCAATATGCTCGGCCCGCTGACCAATCCGGCCGGGGTTCGCCACCAGATCGTCGGCGTGTTCAATCAGGCGTTATGCCGACCGCTGGCCGAAGTGCTGCTGCGGCTGGGCAGCAAGCATGTGCTGGTGGTGCACTCGCAGGACGGCCTGGACGAGTTCAGTCTGGCCGCGCCGACCTTCGTTGCCGAACTGAAAAATGGCGAAGTGACTGAATACTGGGTACAGCCCGAAGACCTGGGCATCAAAAGCCAGAGTCTGTATGGCCTCGCTGTGGAAAGTCCGGCAGTTTCGCTGGAACTGATTCGTGATGCGCTTGGGCGACGCAAGACCGAGAACGGGCAGAAAGCCGCGGAAATGATCGTGCTTAATGCCGGCGCCGCGCTCTATGCTGCCGATCATGCGACCAGCCTGAAAGAGGGTGTGGCCTTGGCACACGATGCCCTGCACACCGGCCTTGCGCGGGAAAAGCTGGAAGAGTTGGGTGCCTTCACGGCAGTATTCAAACAGGAGAACGAAGCATGAGCGTGCCAACCGTACTGGAAAAGATTCTTGTTCGAAAGGCCGAGGAAATTGCGGCCCGTCGAGCAATTGTCAGCCTCGCCGAACTTGAACAACAGGTCGCCAGCGCCGGTGCGCCACGTGGCTTTGCCAACGCGCTGATCACTCAGGCCAGGTTGAAGCAGCCTGCCGTCATCGCAGAAGTCAAAAAGGCGTCTCCAAGCAAAGGCGTTATCCGGGAGAATTTTCTGCCGGGCGAGATCGCCAGAAGTTATCAGGCGGGAGGCGCTACCTGTCTTTCAGTGCTCACTGATGTCGATTTCTTTCAGGGTTCCGATGCCTATCTTCAGGAAGCGCGGGCGGCGTGCAATTTGCCGGTGATTCGCAAGGATTTCATGATCGATCCTTATCAAGTGGTCGAGGCTCGCGCGCTGGGCGCTGACTGCATTCTGCTGATCATGTCGGCACTGGAAGACGCGCAAATGGCTGAGCTGGCCGACGTTGCCAAGCGTGTCGGGCTGGACGTACTGGTCGAGGTGCACGACGGCGACGAGCTGGAGCGCGCACTCAAGACGCTTGATACACCGCTGGTGGGTGTCAACAATCGCAACCTCCACACCTTTGAAGTGAGCCTGGAAACCACGCTGGAGTTGCTACCGCGCATCCCGCGTGATCGCTTGGTCATCACCGAAAGCGGCATTCTCAATCGTGCGGATGTCGAGTTGATGGAAATCAACGATGTCTATTCGTTCCTGGTGGGCGAAGCTTTCATGCGCGCCGAACACCCGGGCGCCGAGTTGCAGCGGCTGTTCTTTCCGGAGCGCAAGCTTGCGGCGAGCGGCCCCTCTATCGACTGACTGAACTGAACACCACGCTGAGGTCCGGCATGCAAGACTCGATCATCGACATCTGCGTCGAACAAGGCTTGCAGGCCGAGCAGGACCTTCTGGCGGCTGTGTGCTCCGGCGCTGCCGATCATGGGTTGCTGTTCTGGCGACCTACTGATAGGGCGCTGGTCATGCCGCGGCGCATGAGCCGCTTGCCGGGTTTTGTCGAGGCCAGCGAGACTCTGGCTGACAATGGATGGCCCGTGTTGTTGCGTGAAACCGGTGGTGAGCCGGTGCCACAATCCTCTGCCACGGTGAATATCGCGCTGGTCTATGCACAGCCCGCTGCTGATGTTGATCGTGACCGCATAGAAACCGCCTACCTGCGCTTGTGTCAGCCGCTGCTCGACCTGCTGGTCGAATTGGGCGGCCAGGCTTCATTGGGCGAAGTGGCGGGTGCATTCTGTGACGGCCGCTTCAACGTCAACCTTGATGGTCGCAAGATGGTCGGAACAGCCCAGCGCTGGCGGCAGAGTCAGGGCGGAACGCGTCCTGTGGTGTTGGCCCACGGCGCATTGCTGCTGGATGATGAACGTGTACAGATGGCGGGAGCGGTCAACCGCTTCAACGAGCTTTGTGAGCTTGAGCCACGTATTCGGGCCGAAAGCCACGTTGCCTTGCACGAAGTGTTTCCGAATGTCGACGTTCTGCCTCGCCTGGCGCAGGCCTATCGGCAGCTACTCGCTGAACTCTGACTGGCAGAGGTTCAGCGCGTACCGTACACCACCATCGTTTTTCCCTTGACGTTGACCAGGCTCTGCTCTTCCAGGGCCTTGAGCACGCGCCCGACCATTTCTCTTGAACAGCCTACGATGCGTCCGATCTCCTGGCGGGTAATCTTGATCTGCATCCCGTCCGGGTGGGTCATTGCATCTGGCTGCTTGCACAGCTCAAGCAACGTGCGAGCTACTCGCCCGGTGACATCGAGAAACGCCAGATCACCGACCTTGCGTGTGGTGTTGCGCAGGCGCTCGGCCATCTGACTGCCCAGAGCGTAGAGAATTTCCGGCTCCTGGCGGGTCAGCTCGCGGAAGGCGCCGTATGAAATCTCGGCCACTTCGCATTCGGTCTTGGCTCGCACCCATGCGCTGCGCACGGATTCGCGTCCCGGCTGCTCAAACAGACCCAGTTCACCAAAAAAATCCCCGCTGTTGAGATAGGCGACGATCATCTCGCGTCTTTCGTCATCTTCGATCAGAACCGTGACTGAGCCTTTCAAGATCAGAAACAGAGACTCAGAGCGATCACCCGCATTGATGATGTTGCTTTTGGCGGGGCAGCGGCGGCGTTCCGCATGGGGCAACAGCTTGTCGAGACTGTTTGCTTTGGGCGTTAAAGTTATTGCGACCATGCGTGACTTCCGAAATAAGGTGTATGGCCAAATGGCATACCTGTAGGTATCGGCTGCGCCTGCATTCTCACCAGCTTTTCCAGACGTGTAGGAAGCTATTTGCGAATATTCCTACGCGTTTCCTACAAAAAGCATTTTTCCAATGCGTCCAGGCAGCGTTTGGCGCTGTGCTAAGCTGGCGACCCCTTTTTTACAGTGGAGTCCTGGCGATGAAGGCACGCATTCAATGGGCTGGCGAAGCCATGTTCCTCGGCGAATCCGGCAGCGGTCATGTAGTAGTGATGGACGGCCCGCCTGAAAGCGGAGGCCGCAACCTGGGTGTACGCCCGATGGAAATGGTGTTGATCGGTCTGGGCGGCTGCAGCAACTTTGACGTGGTGAGCATCCTGAAGAAGTCGCGCCAGCCAGTGGAAAGCTGCGAGGCATTTCTTGACGCCGAGCGCGCGGATGAAGATCCGAAAGTGTTCACCAAAATTCACCTGCACTTCGTCGTCAAGGGCCGCGGGTTGAAAGAAGCTCAGGTCAAACGGGCTATCGAGTTGTCAGCGGAGAAGTATTGCTCTGCTTCTATAATGCTCGGAAACGCGGGTGTGAAGATCACTCACGATTATGAAATTATCGAGTTGACCTGAACGCCAGACATCCAACGATCATAAAAACGGCGCACACTCTGGCAGACGGCTTCGGACGTCTGCATAATGCGCCACTTTTTACGGGCGCAGCATGTACTGGTTTTCTGCTGCCGGCCCGGACAGACAACCAAAATCGCCAACGCGAAGAGGTGTTAACCGTCCTACGCAGATGAGCCGGACTCAACTGACGGGCATGCTTGATCACGCGGCTGGCGCCGCACCCATATAGAGAGTTTTTAACGGTGAAAAGCAAACTCAAGCTCCACGGGTTCAATAACCTGACAAAGACCTTGAGCTTCAACATTTATGACATCTGCTATGCGGAAACCCCGCAGGACCAGCAGGCGTATGTCGAATACATCAACAGTGTGTACGACGCAGAACGCCTGACGCGGATTCTGACTGATGTTGTCGATATCATTGGTGCCAACATCCTGAACATTGCACGTCAGGATTACGATCCACAAGGTGCCAGTGTGACCATTCTGATCTCCGAGCAGCCGGTGACGCCTACCGAAAGCCAGATCGAAGAGTCGCCAGGTCCACTGCCGGAAACCATCCTGGCGCACCTGGACAAGAGCCACATCACGGTTCATACCTACCCGGAAATTCACCCGGTAGATGGCATCGCCACGTTCCGCGTGGATATCGATGTGTCGACCTGTGGCGTTATTTCACCGCTCAAGGCGTTGAATTACCTGATTCACAAGTTTGAGTCGGATATCGTGACCGTCGATTATCGCGTGCGCGGCTTTACTCGTGACGTGGAAGGCAAGAAGCACTTCATCGATCATGAAATCAACTCGATCCAGAATTACCTGTCCGAAGACACGCGCAACGGTTACCAGATGACCGACGTGAACGTGTATCAGGAAAACCTGTTCCACACCAAGATGCTGCTCAAGCAGTTCGAACTGGATAACTACCTGTTCGGCGACGCGACCAGCAACTTGTCTGCCGAGCAGCGCGAACAAGTGACCGCCAAGGTCAAACACGAAATGCTGGAAATCTTCTACGGCCGTAACGTAGCCGTATAAGCCCGGATTCCGGACATTAAAAAGGCGCCTGATGCAGGCGCCTTTTTTATTCGTCCTTATCCGTCCTGATGCGTCGTCAGATGCGATAAGCCGACTTGGTCATGACCTTGGCCAATATGCTCATGCCAAACTTGACCGGTGCCGGGAAGCGAAAGCCGCCCGCTTCCAGCGCTGACTCGGCATGGTGTTCTTCATCATTAAGCATCTGTTCCAGAATGGCCCGCGACTTTCCGTCTTCGCTCGGCAATTGCTCAAGGTGCTCACTCAAGTGCTTGCAGACCTGATCCTCTGTCGCCGCGACGAAACCCAGGCTGACCCGGTCGCTGATAACGCCGGCTACCGCACCGATCCCGAATGACAGGCCGTAGAACAGCGGGTTCAGCACGCTGGTATGGCTGCCAAGCTGATGAATGCGCTGTTCACACCACACAAGGTGATCGATTTCCTCTTCGGCCGCATGCTCCATCGCCTTGCGCACCTTGGGCAGCTTCGCTGTCAGCGCCTGCCCCTGATACAGCGCCTGGGCGCAGACTTCGCCGGTATGGTTGATGCGCATCAGGCCCGCAACGTGGCGAGTGTCGACGTCGCTCATCTTGTGATCGGGCTGGACAACCGCAGGGGAGGGCCGCTGCGGATGTGCGCTCAATGGCAGCAATGTGCGCATTGCGCTATCGGCTTGCAGTAGCAGACGGTCGAGGGGGGAATAGTGACGTTCGGTAGCCATGGGCACCTCCGGAAGATCATGTGGGCAGTTTACCCGAATCGGCCGCAGGCAGCAGGGGCTTGTGTCGACCGGCCAGCGAACATAACGGCCGCTGACCGGCTGCAAAGCCCGGAAACGCGGGATCAGCCCGGCGGCCAGTTCATCTGACGCTGACCGAGTACATGCATGTGAATGTGATAAACGGTCTGTCCGCCCAGATCATTGCAGTTCATGACCACGCGGAAGCCTTCTTCACAACCCAGTTCAATAGCCAGACGCTGCGCTGTGAAAAGGATATGCCCCGCCAGGCCTTTGTCTTCTTCGGTCAGATCGTTCAGGGTCCGAATGGGCTTTTTCGGGATAACCAGAAAATGCACGGGTGCCTGTGGGGCGATGTCGTGAAAAGCCAGTACCTGGTCATCTTCGTAGATGATCTTCGCCGGAATTTCCCGATTGATGATCTTGGTAAACAAAGTTTCCACAGCCGTTTGCTCCTTGTCGGTTGATGGTCGTCGCAGGGTATCGCTGTGCAGCAGTGCGCCTGAGTGTACTGAGCGAGACGCCGCTCGCCCAGTCGTTTGTCTGTCAGCGTGGGCAGTACTTCCTGTTGATGTAGCCGCTGATCTGGCGGGCCAGCCAGCGCGAGACCAGGCGCGGGCTGAACGTCCATAGGCGGGTGCTGAAGCCGGGGATGATCACTGCACGGTCCTTTGCCAGTGCGCGAACGGTATACAGGGCCACTTCTTCGGGGCTCATCAGGTTGTCGACATTGACCTGCAACTGCGCGGTACGGAAAAAAGCCGTTCGGGTCGGGCCGGGGCACAACACCGAGACCTTCACCCCGGCCTTCTTCACTTCCTCGCGCAGCCCCTCGGAAAAATGCAGCACATACGCTTTGCTCGCGTAGTAGGTGCTCATCCACGGCCCTGGCTGGAAAGCCGCCACCGAGGCGACATTGAGTATCTGCCCACCACCCTGAATGGCCATGAGGTTGCCGACCGTATGGCACAGGCGCGTCAGAGCGAGGATGTTCAGGTCGATCAGGTCCTGCTCGGCGCTCCAGTCCTGCGCCAGAAAAGGTCCGCACGTGCCGATGCCCGCTGCATTGACCAGCAGGTCAATCTGATGCGCGCCGTCTTCCAGCTCCAGCAGGAAGCCCGAGAGTCGCAGCGGTTCGCCCAGGTCGCATGCACGAAACAGCACTTCCACGCCAAAACGCTGAGTCAATTCCAGTGCAATTGTTTCCAGCAGGTCGCGCTGACGGGCGACCAGAATCAGGCTGCGACCACGGCGTGCCAGCGCTTCGGCCATCGCCAGGCCTATGCCGCTGGACGCGCCGGTGATCAGGGCGTAACGGGTCATGCATTTCTCCATTGAGCATATTGCGCCCGGCAGTCTGCCGAACCGTGAGCAGTCTATTACGTGTCACTGTGTTTCTTTGAGCTCTTTGTTGACATCCACCGGCACGATCAAGGCACTGTCCTGGTCTTGTTCATCGTCGTACGGGAGGGATTGCTCGTACTCGTCGGTCTGCAATTCCAGCTCGTCGCGCAGCATGCCTGCGCCTCCGGCAGTGAGGCCGATCAGAATAATCGGTAGCAGCAACAACCACAGAACGGCCAGCGTCTTTACGCCTTTCGAGTTCGGCGGTGGCGGTGGGCCGAACTGATTGGGGCCTTTTGTACCCGGCAGCAGGACCATGAGGAACGGGAAGACGCTGCCTATGAAGGGCACCATCGTCAGCAGTAAAAGCCAGCCCGACCAGCCCAGGTCGTGCAGCCGTTGTATACCGATCTGTGCACCGATGACTGCAAACACCACGAGCACCACTGCGCTCAGCAGCCCGCCAGCGACCAGCGACTCGTTCATCGTCAGCAGACACACGGCAACCAGCGCCAGTGCCGCTGCGCTCAATACCAGGCTCCAGGCCAGATAACGCAAACGCCCAATGCGCCCGTTTATGCTCAGGACTTTTAGAGTCGAATGCTCTGGCTGATCACCGCCAACCTGTGCTTTGGGCGGCGCATAGGGCGATATTTCCAGAAGCGCGGGTTTTTGTGCCAGAGCGCTGGCTGTTTCATTGAGGCTCAGGCTGATGTCGCTGTCAGGTTCGATGCGTGCTTCGACGCCTGCGTCATTAAGTGCCTTCAGGTAGCGCTCAGCATCCGTATGGGTCAGCCCGCGCTTGAGCGCAACGGGCTGGCCGTTGAACAACTTTTGCACTGCGCGAGCTTCACTTTTGAACAACCCCGCAAGGTTGGCCTTCGCGGTATCAAGCTCGACGCCTTCACGCACCTGTCCTTCAAATACAATCTTGAAGAGGGAATCGGCCATACAGGGCTTCCTTGTCTTGTGGTTGGGGACAGTACCGGGCGCTTGCGTTACACATTGCGTAAAGCCGAGCGCCCTGGTGTGTTACTGGAGAGGCCGAATGCTTTCCGGTCAGAAGGGTTTGACGATGACCAGAATGACGATAGCGATCAGGATCAGCACAGGAATCTCGTTGAACCAGCGATAGAACACATGGCTGCGGCCATTTTCTCCACGGGCAAAGCGTTTGACCTGTGCGCCACAGACATGGTGATAGCCGATCAGCAGGAACACCAGTACCAGCTTCGCGTGCATCCAGCCCTGACTGAAATAGCCGCTGACGTCAAAGCTGATCAGCCAGCCGCCGAAGACCAGCGTTGCGATCATCGCCGGGGTCATGATGCCTCGGTAGAGCTTGCGTTCCATCACCATGAAGCGCTCGCGGCTGACCGTGTCCTCACTCATCGAGTGATAGACGAACAGTCTTGGTAGATAGAACAGGGCTGCAAACCAGCAGACCATTGAAATGACATGCAGCGCTTTGACCCATAGATAGAGCATTTTTGATTATTCCCAGGTTCACGGTGGCCGAATAGTAGTGTCTTGTGCGTCCGTACGTCACGTTGTCGGTTGTCGCAGAGGCGATAGGCTCCTATTATCGACCGCTTTCCAGTTGTTTCGTTGAGGGCAGGTTATGGTCAAGGTCGGTATTGTCGGCGGCACGGGTTACACCGGGGTCGAGCTGCTGCGTCTGTTGGCACAGCATCCGCAGGCAGAAGTAGTGGTCATTACCTCGCGCTCGGAGGCCGGCATGCCAGTCGCCGAGATGTACCCGAACCTGCGCGGGCACTACGACGGCCTGGCTTTCAGCGTACCTGACGTGAAAACCCTGGGTGCCTGTGACGTGGTGTTCTTCGCCACGCCCCACGGTGTCGCTCATGCACTGGCCGGTGAACTGCTTGCGGCAGGCACCAAGGTGATCGACCTGTCTGCCGACTTCCGTCTGCAGGACCCGGTCGAGTGGGCCAAGTGGTACGGCCAGCCGCACGGTGCTCCGCAGCTGCTGCAGGATGCGGTTTACGGATCGCCGGAAGTCAATCGCGAACAGATCAAGAATGCTCGGCTCATCGCCGTGCCGGGTTGCTATCCGACAGCTACACAATTGGGTTTCCTGCCGTTGCTTGAGGCGGGCATTGCCGACAACACTCGCCTTATTGCCGACTGCAAATCCGGCGTGAGCGGTGCCGGACGTGGCCTGAGCATTGGTTCTCTGTATTCGGAAGCCAATGAAAGCTTCAAGGCCTACGCCGTGAAGGGCCATCGTCACCTGCCTGAAATCACTCAGGGCCTGCGTCGCGCTGCGGGCGGTGATATCCACCTGACGTTTGTTCCGCATCTGGTGCCGATGATTCGTGGCATTCATTCCACCCTCTATGCGACAGTCGCTGATCGTTCGGTGGACCTGCAAGCGCTGTTCGAGAAGCGCTATGCCGACGAGCCTTTTGTGGATGTAATGCCCGCTGGCAGCCATCCCGAGACCCGCAGTGTGCGCGGAGCCAACGTTTGCCGCATCGCGGTACACCGTCCGCAGGGCGGCGATCTGGTTGTCGTGCTGTCGGTTATCGACAATCTGGTCAAAGGCGCGTCAGGTCAGGCGGTTCAGAATATGAACATCCTGTTTGGTCTTGATGAGCGCGCCGGTTTGTCTCACGCGGGCATGATGCCGTAAGCACTGCCGCCGTCCAGCAAATAGTTGACCGATTTTCTAGGAGAAGCGGATAATGCCGTCATTACGCATTACGACGGCTAACGCCGGGAGATATCTGACATGAGTGTCGAATCCTTCACGCCTACCGCTTTGGAGTTCACTCCGAATGCAGCGCACAAGGTGAAAACCCTGGTCGACGAAGAGGGCAATGATCGTCTCAAACTGCGTGTATTCGTTACAGGTGGTGGTTGTTCAGGTTTTCAGTATGGCTTTACGTTTGATGAAGACGTGGCCGACGATGACACTATCGTCGAGCGCGAGGGCGTAAGTCTGGTTGTCGATCCGATGAGCTTCCAGTACCTGGCTGGCGCAGAGGTCGATTATCAGGAAGGACTTGAGGGTTCGCGATTCGTGATCAAAAACCCTAATGCTTCCACGACCTGTGGTTGTGGCTCGTCGTTCTCGATCTGATTGAAGCTTGTTGTAAACAAAAACGCCGCTCATTGAGCGGCGTTTTGCGTTCAGGCACGAGGTCAGGCGGGGTAGATCGCGCCCAGAACACGTCTGCCTTTAGCGCCGGTTACCGTTGGGCGGTTGGCCGGTACGCCTTCGAGGCAGCAATGAGCCAGCCAGGCAAATGCCATGGCCTCAACCCAGTCAGGGTCCACGCCGAACTTCTCGGTACTGCTGACCTCTGTGTCAGGCAATAGCTCTGCAAGGCGTTTCATCAGCGCCTTGTTATGTGCGCCGCCGCCACAGACCAGAAGCTCCTTGGTGATCGCTTGTGCCGATTGCAGGGACTCTGTGATGGTCAATGCAGTCAGTTCCAGCAGGGTGGCTTGCACGTCTTCAGGTGTCAACGTTGGCAGCTGGAACAGATGATGGTGCACCCAACCCAGGTTGAACACTTCCCGACCGGTGCTTTTTGGGCCTTTGGTCAGGAAAAACTGATCGCTGAGCAGTTTCTGGAGAAGCGCTTGATCAACCTCGCCGCTCGCCGCCCATTCCCCGTCCTTGTCGTAGCTTTCATGGCGCTGGGATTGTATCCAGGCATCCAGCAGCACGTTACCTGGACCGCAATCGAAGCCTTCGACCGGGCGATCGGATTCGATCAGGCTCAGATTGCTGAAGCCGCCGATGTTCAATACAGCGCGGTGGTCTTTGTTATCGTCGAACAGTGCTTCGTGGAAGGCGGGCACCAGCGGCGCACCCTGTCCGCCTGCGGCGATGTCGCGACGACGAAAATCGCTTACCACGGTGATTTCTGTCAGCTCTGCCAGCAGCGCCGGGTTGCCGATCTGAATGCTGTAGCCGCGCGCAGGTTCATGACGAATAGTCTGGCCGTGGCTGCCAATGGCGCGAATCTGAGCAGGCACCATGTTTTGATCTTCCAGCAAGGTCTGCACGCCCTGTGCGACCAGCCTGCACCACTTCTGCTCGGCGATTGCTGCACGTGCAAGCTCATCGACGCCACTGGAGCAAAGCCCCAGCAGTTCGGCATGCAGATCTTCCGGCATCGGGATGTAGTGAGTAGCCAGAAGCCTTGAGCGGTCATCCTGCTTCAAAAGGGCGATATCAATCCCATCGAGACTGCTGCCGGACATCACACCTATATAGAAGAAGTCCATGGATTACCTTTTATTCGAGGCCAGCGTGGTGGCCTTTTCCTGATCCATGCGCGCCATCAACGGCTGGCTTTGTTGCATGAACCGCTGTTTTTCGGATTTGGCGATCGGATCCGCCATCGGAAGCTTCTGGCCCAGCGGGTCTACGTGAACGCCATTGACCTGAAATTCATAGTGCAGGTGCGGGCCGGTAGACAAGCCGGTAGTTCCAATATAGCCGATTACCTGGCCCTGTTTAACGGTTCCGCCGGTTTGTATGCCTTTGGCAAAGCCTTGCATATGACCGTACAGCGTGCGGTAGGTATCGCCGTGCTGGATGATGACGGTATTGCCGTAACCGCCGCGACGGCCAGCGAGCAGAACCTTGCCGTCGCCGGTTGCCTTGATCGGCGTACCGCGTGGCGCCGCATAGTCGACGCCCTTGTGCGCACGGATCTTGTTGAGGATAGGGTGTTTGCGACCCATCGAAAACATGGAGCTGATGCGGGCAAAGTCTACCGGGGTGCGGATGAATGCCTTGCGCATGCTGTTGCCGTCGGCAGTGTAGTAATTGGTATTGCCTTGCTTGTTGGTGTAACGAACGGCGGTGTAGGTCTTGCCGCGGTTTGTAAAGCGAGCGGAAAGGATATTGCCTGTGCCGACGCTTTTGCCGTTGACCACTTTCTGCTCATACACCACGTCAAACTCGTCACCCTTGCGGATGTCCTGCGCGAAGTCGATGTCGTAGCCGAAGATGTTGGCCATGTCCATTGTCATGCTATGAGTCAGGCCAGCGCGCTGCGCGGATTGCGAAAGTGAGCTGTTGATCACGCCATGCACATACGCATTGCGCACATTGGGCTTGCTGATCTCGCGATTGAAAACGAAGCCGGAAGCCGATTTCGACAGGCTGATCGTCTCGAGCTCGCTGAGTTTGGTATGCAGTTGCTTGAGCTGGCCGTCCTGCGATAGTTCGAACTGCAGGGTTTGCCCGTTCTGCAGCTTGGTGAACTGTTTGGCCTGCTTGTCGCTGGCCAGTACTTCATGAACGGTAGCGGCTGGCAGCCCGACTTTTTCGAACAGAGTCGAAAGCGTGTCGCCCTTGCTGACGATCACTTCCCGATGGTTAGGGTCTTTGGCTGGGGTCGGCTTTTCTGCGTCAGACTGTGCTGTGGCGGTCTCTTGAGCCTGGTCATCTGCATTGTCGATCTGGGCAAATGGCGATTCAGTGGTTTCAGGTGTGGCTTGAGCAGCGTCTGGAGCGTCTTGGTCTTGTACGCCTTGATCCGGCATCTCCAGATCAAGGGAAAGGTTCGTTCGTTTAGCTTCAACTTCGCTGGAAGGGAAAACCAGGAGAGCCAGGCTCAACAATGCGGCAATGCCGCTTGCAGCGAGCAGGTGACTCTTCGGATAAAGCGGGGGCGCTTTAGGCGGTGTGTCTTTCATAGGTAATTTGACTTTGAAAAAGGTGAAATGGAAAAGATGAATGACATGATGAAGATGAAATAACTGTATAAAATATAACCAAAACCTGCTCGAAGCAACCCTTCCCGCGTATCAGTCACTGATTCGCAGGCGAACGCTGGGCAAAACTTGTAATTGGGCTCTGATCTTGTAAGGTTGGTTCCCTTTGAATTGGGGGCTGAAATGAAGTCGGTTGAAGAGCAGCTGGCGCTGATCAAGCGCGGTGCAGATGAACTCCTGGTCGAGGCCGAACTGGTCGAGAAGCTGAAGCGTGGCCAGCCACTGCGTATCAAGGCTGGTTTCGACCCGACAGCGCCCGATCTGCACCTTGGGCACACGGTGCTTATTAATAAGCTGCGCCAGTTTCAGGACCTGGGGCATCAGGTCATCTTCCTGATCGGTGATTTCACCGGCATGATCGGCGACCCGAGCGGCAAAAGCGCCACGCGTCCGCCGCTCACTCGTGAGCAGGTTCTCGACTACGCCGAAACCTACAAGTCTCAGGTTTTCAAGATTCTCGATCCGGCCAAAACCGAGGTGGCGTTCAACTCCACCTGGATGGACAAGCTGAGCCCGGCTGACTTCATTCGATTGTCTTCGCAGTACACGGTCGCCCGTATGCTTGAGCGTGACGATTTCGACAAGCGCTATAAAAGCAACCAGTCCATCGCCATCCACGAATTCCTTTATCCGCTGGTGCAGGGTTATGACTCTGTGGCCTTGAAGGCCGACGTCGAACTGGGTGGTACTGATCAGAAATTCAACCTGCTGATGGGGCGCGAGCTTCAGCGCGCTTATGGGCAGGAGCCGCAATGCATTCTGACCATGCCGCTGCTGGAAGGCCTGGATGGCGTGAAGAAGATGTCCAAGTCGCTGGGCAACTACGTTGGTATTCAGGAAGCACCGGGCATTATGTACAGCAAGCTGGTATCGATTCCGGATTCGCTGATGTGGCGCTACTTCGAGCTGCTGAGCTTCCGTTCGATGGAGGAGATCAATGGCTTGAGGGCTGATTGTGAAGCGGGTGCCAATCCGCGTGATATCAAAATCAAGCTGGCCGAAGAGCTGGTCGCCCGTTTCCATGGTGAAGAAGCTGCCGCCAATGCGCATCGTTCTGCGGGCAACCGTATGAAGGAAGGCGAGTTGCCAGACGATCTGCCGGAGATCTCCGTGGCTGCTACAGAGGATATGCCGATCTCGGCCGTCCTTAATAAAGCAGGGCTGGTAAAGAACGCTGCAGTCGCTCGCGATCTGCTGGCATCTGGTGGTGTGCGTATAGATGGTGAGGTGGTGGATCGCGGCTTTGTATTCAAGTTGGGTGCAACTCACGTCTGCCAGGCCGGTAAGAAGGCTTTCGGGCGCGTTAACCTGGTTTCTGAAGAAAGTTCAAAATAACGGTTGACGCCCTCTGTGATCTGTCTATAATTCGCCCCACTTCCGGCGCAGACGGAGACGAAAAAGCTTTGTAGATCAATGGTTTGCAAGGTTTTGAAGTGAAGAGTCAGCGAGGAAGGAGGTCGAGTCTGCAGTGATCGACAGCGGTGAGAAAAAAGAGTTTGACACGCGGTTGTAACGCTGTAGAATTCGCCTCCCGCTGATGAGCAACTGAAGAGTTGATCGAAGCGCAAGTGGTTGAAGTTGCAAAGGAAACTTTGAAAACTTCTTAAAATAACCGCTTGACAGATACAAGAGACGCTGTAGAATGCGCGCCTCGGTTGAGACGAAAGCTCTTAACCATCCGCTCTTTAACAACTGAATCAAGCAATTCGTGTGGGTGCTTGTGGTGTCAGACTGAAGTCAACAGATTATCAGCAACCCAAGTTACTCCGCGAGAAATCAAAGATGTAACCAACGATTGCTGAGCCAAGTTTAGGGTTTTCTCAAAACCCAGTTAGATGTTTGAACTGAAGAGTTTGATCATGGCTCAGATTGAACGCTGGCGGCAGGCCTAACACATGCAAGTCGAGCGGCAGCACGGGTACTTGTACCTGGTGGCGAGCGGCGGACGGGTGAGTAATGCCTAGGAATCTGCCTGGTAGTGGGGGATAACGCTCGGAAACGGACGCTAATACCGCATACGTCCTACGGGAGAAAGCAGGGGACCTTCGGGCCTTGCGCTATCAGATGAGCCTAGGTCGGATTAGCTAGTTGGTGAGGTAATGGCTCACCAAGGCGACGATCCGTAACTGGTCTGAGAGGATGATCAGTCACACTGGAACTGAGACACGGTCCAGACTCCTACGGGAGGCAGCAGTGGGGAATATTGGACAATGGGCGAAAGCCTGATCCAGCCATGCCGCGTGTGTGAAGAAGGTCTTCGGATTGTAAAGCACTTTAAGTTGGGAGGAAGGGCAGTTACCTAATACGTGATTGTTTTGACGTTACCGACAGAATAAGCACCGGCTAACTCTGTGCCAGCAGCCGCGGTAATACAGAGGGTGCAAGCGTTAATCGGAATTACTGGGCGTAAAGCGCGCGTAGGTGGTTTGTTAAGTTGAATGTGAAATCCCCGGGCTCAACCTGGGAACTGCATCCAAAACTGGCAAGCTAGAGTATGGTAGAGGGTGGTGGAATTTCCTGTGTAGCGGTGAAATGCGTAGATATAGGAAGGAACACCAGTGGCGAAGGCGACCACCTGGACTGATACTGACACTGAGGTGCGAAAGCGTGGGGAGCAAACAGGATTAGATACCCTGGTAGTCCACGCCGTAAACGATGTCAACTAGCCGTTGGGAGCCTTGAGCTCTTAGTGGCGCAGCTAACGCATTAAGTTGACCGCCTGGGGAGTACGGCCGCAAGGTTAAAACTCAAATGAATTGACGGGGGCCCGCACAAGCGGTGGAGCATGTGGTTTAATTCGAAGCAACGCGAAGAACCTTACCAGGCCTTGACATCCAATGAACTTTCCAGAGATGGATTGGTGCCTTCGGGAGCATTGAGACAGGTGCTGCATGGCTGTCGTCAGCTCGTGTCGTGAGATGTTGGGTTAAGTCCCGTAACGAGCGCAACCCTTGTCCTTAGTTACCAGCACGTTATGGTGGGCACTCTAAGGAGACTGCCGGTGACAAACCGGAGGAAGGTGGGGATGACGTCAAGTCATCATGGCCCTTACGGCCTGGGCTACACACGTGCTACAATGGTCGGTACAGAGGGTTGCCAAGCCGCGAGGTGGAGCTAATCTCACAAAACCGATCGTAGTCCGGATCGCAGTCTGCAACTCGACTGCGTGAAGTCGGAATCGCTAGTAATCGCGAATCAGAATGTCGCGGTGAATACGTTCCCGGGCCTTGTACACACCGCCCGTCACACCATGGGAGTGGGTTGCACCAGAAGTAGCTAGTCTAACCTTCGGGAGGACGGTTACCACGGTGTGATTCATGACTGGGGTGAAGTCGTAACAAGGTAGCCGTAGGGGAACCTGCGGCTGGATCACCTCCTTAATCGACGACTCAGCTGCGCCATAAGCACCCACACGAATTGCTTGATTCATTGAAGAAGACGATTAGAAGCAGCTTTAAGCTCCAAGCTGATAGCTCAACGCTAGCGGCTACAAGCTCGAAATTGGGTCTGTAGCTCAGTTGGTTAGAGCGCACCCCTGATAAGGGTGAGGTCGGCAGTTCGAATCTGCCCAGACCCACCAATTTTGTGTGGGAAACGGCTGTAGAAATACGGGGCCATAGCTCAGCTGGGAGAGCGCCTGCCTTGCACGCAGGAGGTCAGCGGTTCGATCCCGCTTGGCTCCACCACTTACTGCTTCTGTTTGAAAGCCTAGAAATGAGCATTCCATTGATCCTGATGATCAATGAGTGAATGTTGATTTCTAGTCTTTGATTAGATCGTTCTTTAAAAATTTGGGTATGTGATAGAAAGAAATAGACCGGGCACCTCTTTCACTGGTGCGTGTCCGGGCTAAGGTAAAGTTTGTGAATGCAAACTTTCGGCGAATGTCGTCTTCACAGTATAACCAGATTGCTTGGGGTTATATGGTCAAGTGAAGAAGCGCATACGGTGGATGCCTTGGCAGTCAGAGGCGATGAAAGACGTGGTAGCCTGCGAAAAGCTTCGGGGAGTCGGCAAACAGACTGTGATCCGGAGATGTCTGAATGGGGGAACCCAGCCATCATAAGGTGGTTATCTTGTACTGAATACATAGGTGCAAGAAGCGAACCAGGGGAACTGAAACATCTAAGTACCCTGAGGAAAAGAAATCAACCGAGATTCCCTTAGTAGTGGCGAGCGAACGGGGACCAGCCCTTAAGTTGTATTGAGATTAGCGGAACGTTCTGGAAAGGACGGCCATAGTGGGTGATAGCCCTGTACGCGAAAATCCCTTTGCAATGAAATCGAGTAGGACGGGGCACGAGAAACCTTGTCTGAATATGGGGGGACCATCCTCCAAGGCTAAATACTACTGACTGACCGATAGTGAACCAGTACCGTGAGGGAAAGGCGAAAAGAACCGCGGAGAGCGGAGTGAAATAGATCCTGAAACCGTATGCGTACAAGCAGTGGGAGCCCACTTTGTTGGGTGACTGCGTACCTTTTGTATAATGGGTCAGCGACTTATTTTCAGTGGCGAGCTTAACCGAATAGGGGAGGCGTAGCGAAAGCGAGTCTTAATAGGGCGTCTAGTCGCTGGGAATAGACCCGAAACCGGGCGATCTATCCATGGGCAGGTTGAAGGTTGGGTAACACTAACTGGAGGACCGAACCGACTACCGTTGAAAAGTTAGCGGATGACCTGTGGATCGGAGTGAAAGGCTAATCAAGCTCGGAGATAGCTGGTTCTCCTCGAAAGCTATTTAGGTAGCGCCTCATGTATCACTGTAGGGGGTAGAGCACTGTTTCGGCTAGGGGGTCATCCCGACTTACCAAACCGATGCAAACTCCGAATACCTACAAGTGCCGAGCATGGGAGACACACGGCGGGTGCTAACGTCCGTCGTGAAAAGGGAAACAACCCAGACCGTCAGCTAAGGTCCCAAAGTCATGGTTAAGTGGGAAACGATGTGGGAAGGCTTAGACAGCTAGGAGGTTGGCTTAGAAGCAGCCACCCTTTAAAGAAAGCGTAATAGCTCACTAGTCGAGTCGGCCTGCGCGGAAGATGTAACGGGGCTCAAACCATGCACCGAAGCTACGGGTATCATCTTATGATGATGCGGTAGAGGAGCGTTCTGTAAGCCTGTGAAGGTGAGTTGAGAAGCTTGCTGGAGGTATCAGAAGTGCGAATGCTGACATGAGTAACGACAATGGGTGTGAAAAACACCCACGCCGAAAGACCAAGGTTTCCTGCGCAACGTTAATCGACGCAGGGTTAGTCGGTCCCTAAGGCGAGGCTGAAAAGCGTAGTCGATGGAAAACAGGTTAATATTCCTGTACTTCTGGTTATTGCGATGGAGGGACGGAGAAGGCTAGGCCAGCCTGGCGTTGGTTGTCCAGGTTTAAGGTGGTAGGCTGAGATCTTAGGTAAATCCGGGATCTCAAGGCCGAGAGCTGATGACGAGTGTTCTTTAGAACGCGAAGTGGTTGATGCCATGCTTCCAAGAAAAGCTTCTAAGCTTCAGGTAACCAGGAACCGTACCCCAAACCGACACAGGTGGTTGGGTAGAGAATACCAAGGCGCTTGAGAGAACTCGGGTGAAGGAACTAGGCAAAATGGCACCGTAACTTCGGGAGAAGGTGCGCCGGTGAGGGTGAAGCATTTACTGCGTAAGCCCACGCCGGTCGAAGATACCAGGCCGCTGCGACTGTTTATTAAAAACACAGCACTCTGCAAACACGAAAGTGGACGTATAGGGTGTGACGCCTGCCCGGTGCCGGAAGGTTAATTGATGGGGTTAGCGCAAGCGAAGCTCTTGATCGAAGCCCCGGTAAACGGCGGCCGTAACTATAACGGTCCTAAGGTAGCGAAATTCCTTGTCGGGTAAGTTCCGACCTGCACGAATGGCGTAACGATGGCGGCGCTGTCTCCACCCGAGACTCAGTGAAATTGAAATCGCTGTGAAGATGCAGTGTATCCGCGGCTAGACGGAAAGACCCCGTGAACCTTTACTATAGCTTTGCACTGGACTTTGAATTTGCTTGTGTAGGATAGGTGGGAGGCTTTGAAGCGTGGACGCCAGTCTGCGTGGAGCCAACCTTGAAATACCACCCTGGCAACTTTGAGGTTCTAACTCAGGTCCGTTATCCGGATCGAGGACAGTGTATGGTGGGTAGTTTGACTGGGGCGGTCTCCTCCTAAAGAGTAACGGAGGAGTACGAAGGTGCGCTCAGACCGGTCGGAAATCGGTCGTAGAGTATAAAGGCAAAAGCGCGCTTGACTGCGAGACAGACACGTCGAGCAGGTACGAAAGTAGGTCTTAGTGATCCGGTGGTTCTGTATGGAAGGGCCATCGCTCAACGGATAAAAGGTACTCCGGGGATAACAGGCTGATACCGCCCAAGAGTTCATATCGACGGCGGTGTTTGGCACCTCGATGTCGGCTCATCACATCCTGGGGCTGAAGCCGGTCCCAAGGGTATGGCTGTTCGCCATTTAAAGTGGTACGCGAGCTGGGTTTAGAACGTCGTGAGACAGTTCGGTCCCTATCTGCCGTGGACGTTTGAGATTTGAGAGGGGCTGCTCCTAGTACGAGAGGACCGGAGTGGACGAACCTCTGGTGTTCCGGTTGTCACGCCAGTGGCATTGCCGGGTAGCTATGTTCGGAAAAGATAACCGCTGAAAGCATCTAAGCGGGAAACTTGCCTCAAGATGAGATCTCACTGGAACCTTGAGTTCCCTAAAGGGCCGTCGAAGACTACGACGTTGATAGGTTGGGTGTGTAAGCGCTGTGAGGCGTTGAGCTAACCAATACTAATTGCCCGTGAGGCTTGACCATATAACACCCAAGCAATTTGAATGGACTTCCTGACAGGAGCATCAGATTGCGGTGACTGTGAAGATGACACGAACCGAAAGTTTGCGTCACAACCGCACCGAGCTATCACATACCCGATTTGCTGAAGCGCGCCGCAAGGCACGATTCGGTACCCGAATTTCTTGACGACCATAGAACATTGGAACCACCTGATCCCATCCCGAACTCAGCAGTGAAACGATGTATCGCCGATGGTAGTGTGGGGTTTCCCCATGTGAGAGTAGGTCATCGTCAAGATTAAATTCCAGAAACCCTCTTCGCTTACGCGTTGAGGGTTTTTGTTTGTCTGGGGTTCCACAAACCTCTGCATTCTCCTGAACTCATAACCACACCTCTCCGGCAGTCATTCAGACCAACATGCTTATGGCAATCCAGCGCGCTTGCCCTTATGGTTCGGCATCAGGTTCTACGCACCGGTCAAGGAAGCAAGCATGTCCGTTACAACCTCTCTGAGTGCAGGTTTCATGGTGGTTCAAGGCAACCGCCCGGATGAGCTGCGCAGTCTGGTTGTGTCGTGGATGCGACGTTATCCATTGGCCCCCCTGGAAAACGAGATTGCTCTGGTGCAGAGCAACGGCATTGCGCAGTGGTTGAAACTGGCGTTGGCCGAGGACGCTCAGGATGAAGATAGCGGTGGCTGTGGCATTGCCGCAGCCATAGACGTCCAATTGCCCGGTAGCTTCATGTGGACGCTGTACCGCATGGTTCTCGGAAGCGATGAAATCCCCTCGACTTCCTTGCTCGACAAGACCCCGCTGACCTGGCGCTTGATGCGCTTGCTCCCTGAACTTATCAATCAGCCGCACTTCGAGCCTCTGCAGCGTTTCCTGACCGACGACACTGATCTGCGCAAGCGCTATCAATTGTCCGAGCGCCTGTCAGATCTGTTCGACCAATATCAGGTTTACCGCGCCGACTGGCTGGAGGACTGGGCCGCTGGCCGCCATCAATTGCGCGATGGGCGAGGTCAGGCCAGACCGCTGTCAGCCGCCAATTGCTGGCAAGCCGAACTGTGGCGCGCGCTGCTAAATGATGTCGGTGCCAAAGGTATGTCGCAGAGTCGAGCGGGTGTACATCAGCGTTTCATCGAGCGCATCGGCAGCATGACCGAAGCGCCTCCGGGTTTGCCGGCACGCGTCATCGTTTTTGGCATTTCCTCGCTGCCTGCACAAGCGCTCGAGGCATTGGCGGGCCTAGCCAAGTTCAGCCAGGTTCTGCTCTGCGTTCACAACCCGTGTCGCCATCACTGGGCTGATATCGTCGCCGACAAGGACCTGCTGCGTCACCAGTACAAACGCCAGGCGCGCAAGACCGGAATGCCGATGGTCCTCGACCCGCAAGCGCTGCATCAGCATGCTCACCCGCTGCTCGCTGCCTGGGGCAAGCAGGGTCGCGATTACATCAATTTGCTGGACAGCCATGATGATCCGCGCAGCTACCGCTCTTCGTTCAAGGATGAGCGGATTGATCTGTTCAGTGAAGTCGAGCCCACCAATCTGCTGAATCAGTTGCAGGACGATATTCTCGAGCTACGCCCGCTGGATGAAACCCGTGAGCTCTGGCCGGCAGTCGATCCGCTGGAAGATCGCTCGGTCCGTTTCCATGTTGCGCACAGTGCGCAGCGCGAAGTGGAAGTGCTGCATGACCAGCTATTGGCACGGTTCAGCAAAGACCCGGGCCTGCGCCCGCGTGACGTGATTGTCATGGTCCCGGATATCGACAGCTACGCCCCACACATACGAGCGGTATTCGGGCAAATCGAACGCGAAGACCGTCGCTTCATCCCCTTTACGCTGGCCGACCAGGGGCAACGTGGCCGCGAACCCTTGCTGATTGCCGTTGAACACCTCCTCAAACTCCCGGACAGCCGCTTCCCGGTCAGCGAAATCCTTGACCTGCTCGATGTTCCTGCCTTGCGCGCGCGCTTCAGGATTCAGGAGCGCGATCTGCCAACGCTGCACCGCTGGATAGAAGGCGCCGGCATTCGCTGGGGCCTCAACGCACAGCAGCGTGCCGGTCTGGGGTTGCCGGATGCGCTGGAGCAGAACAGCTGGCATTTTGGTCTGCGGCGCATGCTGCTGGGTTACGCCGTGGGTGCAGGTGACGCTTACGACGGCATTGAGCCTTACGATGAGATTGGCGGGCTTGATGCCGCATTGATCGGCCCACTGGTAGCGCTGATTGACGCGCTTCAGGTGGCCCATATGGAATTATCGACACCCGCAACTCCGTACGCGTGGGGAGAGCGCCTGCAATCGCTGTTGCAGTTGTTCTTCCTCGCCGACAGCGAACACGACGATTACCTGCTCGCTCAGCTTGAAACACTGCGCGAAAACTGGCTGGAAACCTGTGAAGCGGTAGGGCTGACCGATGAGCTGCCGTTGACCGTTGTGCGTGAGGCCTGGCTGGCCGGGCTTGATCAGGGGCGCCTGTCCCAACGCTTTCTGGCGGGTTCGGTCAACTTCTGCACCCTGATGCCCATGCGCGCCATTCCATTCAAAGTGGTCTGCCTGCTGGGCATGAACGACGGCGATTACCCGCGCGCGCAACCGCCGCTGGATTTCGACCTGATGGGCAGCGACTACCGTCCCGGCGACCGTTCGCGGCGTGAAGACGATCGCTACCTGTTGCTGGAAGCGCTGCTCTCGGCCAGAGACCAGCTCTATATCAGCTGGGTTGGCCACAGCATTCGGGACAACAGCGAGCGTCCTGCATCGGTGCTGATTGGCCAATTGCGCGATCACCTGGCCAGTGGCTGGAAGCTGGCTGGCGAGACCGAACCGGACGGCAAGCAGGACGATGGCGAGCGTTTGCTGAACGCGCTGACTGTGGATCACCCGCTGCAGCCTTTCAGTGCCAGTTACTTCCATGCAGGCACGGGGTATTTCAGCTTCGCCCGCGAGTGGCGCCTGCTGCATGAAACCGACCTTCAGGTGCCCGTACCTCAAGCGCTTCCCCCCCATGAGCAGGAAGAACCCCTGTCCATTGCACAGTTACAGGACTTCCTGAGAAACCCGGTGAAGCATTTCTTCAGCCAGCGCCTGAAAATCTATTTCGAAGTCGCCGAAGCGCCGCTCGCCGATGAGGAACCGTTCGTGCTCGACGCGCTTGAGCGTAACGGCCTCAGTGAAAGCCTGCTCAGCGCAGCGATGGCTTCCCCTGACGATATGGATGTCGCCCTGAAAGCCCAGGCACTGAAACTGCAAGCCAGTGGCCTGCTGCCGCTCGCGGGGTTCGGCACCTTGATGCAGAGCGAGCTGATCGAGCCGTTGCCAGACGTCCTCAAGCGTTACCACGACCTGTTGACCCTCTGGCCCGAAACGTTGAGCAGCGCATTACCGATCAGTTTCAGCCATGGCAGTGTGAGTATCGATGGCTGGCTTGGCGGGCTGCACCGTAACGCTCGTGGTGAGCTGTTGCTGGTCACGGCGATTCCCAACAGCATCGGCTCGAAAAAGACTCGCAAATGGCACCGGCTGATTCGGCCGTGGGTCAATCACCTGGTTGCCTGCGCCTGCGAGCTGCCGTTGCACACGGCACTGGTCGCCAGTGACGAAACCCTCATGCTCGAACCGTTGGACAAGGACGCGGCCATTACCACGCTGAATCACTTGCTTATGGCTTGGCTACGCGGCATGCAAGAGCCTTTACCAGTCGCCGTCAAAACCGCATTTGCCTGGCTGGGCCAGCCCGCCGACAAAGCCGAAGCAGCAGCCCGCAAGGCCTATGAGGGTGACGGGCAGACCACTGATGGTGAGCGCCGCGAAAGCACCGCGCTGGCCCGACAGTTTCCGGACTTTGACGCGCTGGTCGACAGTGAAGAGTTTGCAGGCTGGTGCGAGACGCTCTACAAACCGGTTTACGATGCGCCCTGGCAGTCGTTGTCTGGCGGGGAGGGTGGCGCATGAACAAACAATCCCTTCCTCTGGCGCTGCGCTTTCCACTACGCGGCAGTCAACTGATCGAGGCCAGCGCCGGGACCGGCAAGACCTTCACCATCTCCGCCCTGTACTTGCGCCTAGTGCTTGGGCACGGCACCGAACAGTCAGGCTTTGGTCGTGAATTGCTGCCGCCGCAGATCCTCGTGGTGACCTTTACCGACGCCGCTACCAAGGAGCTGCGTGACAGGATTCGTACCCGATTGGCGGAAGCTGCGCGGTTCTTTCGTGACGAGATTGCCGCACCTGACGGTTTGATTGCCGAGCTGCGCGAGCAGTTCGAGGCCGAGCAGTGGCCGGCCTGTGCCAGCCGTCTGGACATCGCCGCACAATGGATGGACGAAGCCGCCGTCTCGACGATCCACAGCTGGTGCCAGCGCATGTTGCGCGAACACGCATTCGACAGCGGCAGCCTATTCACCCAGACCCTGGAAACCGACCACAGCGATTTGCTCGGTGAAGTGCTGCGCGACTACTGGCGCCGCTTCTGCTACCCCATGAGCGGCGACGCGTTGACTTGGGTGCGGGAAAATCTGAGCGGTCCGGCGGCGTTGTTGCCGCGTGTGCGAGGTTTGTTTGGTCGTGATCGCAGCCCGCTCACTCAAGAGCCCGCCGAACTGATCGAGGCGTCATTGCAGGAGCGCCGAGCAGCGCTCGCTGCCCTGAAAGCGCCTTGGGCCGCTTGGGCTGAAGAGCTGTATGCGCTCTGTCAGGACGCCGTAGCCCGCAAAGTGGTCGATGGCCGCAAGATGCAGGAGCGCTACTTCAAGCCCTGGTTTGAAAAGCTTGCCGCATGGGCCGCTGACGACACACAGGAAACGCTGGACCTGGGAACCGGTTTCACTCGCCTGACCCCGGAAGGTGTTGCCGAAGCCTGGAAAAGTGATCCGCCTTCACATCCTGCTTTCGAGGCCATGGCACAGCTGAAAGCTGCGCTGGACAGCCTGCCCAAGCCGGATGCCGCGGTGTTGCAGCATGCGGCGCAGTGGGTAAGTGCCCGCTTTGAAGAAGAGAAGCGGCGTCGCGCCGAGATGGGGTTTGACGACATGTTGCTCAGGCTCGATGCCGCCCTGCACAGCGCTGGCGGCGAACGTCTGGCCACCCTGATTCGTGAGCAGTTTCCGGTAGCGTTGATCGATGAGTTTCAGGATACCGACCCGGTGCAGTACCGGATCTTCGACAGCATCTATCGCCTTGAGGGTAACGACGAGCAGACCGGGCTGTTCCTGATCGGCGACCCGAAGCAGGCGATCTATGCGTTTCGCGGTGCCGATATCTACACCTACCTGCGCGCCCGGCAGGCCACCGACGGCCGTTGGCACACGCTGGACACCAACTACCGCTCCAGCCATGCAATGGTCGCGTCGGTCAACCATGTCTTCACGCGCGCAGAGCAACGTCCGCAAGGCCGCGGAGCGTTTCTGTTTCGTGATGATCAAGGCAATCAGGTGCCGTTCTCCGATGCGCTGGCCCAAGGGCGCAAAGAGACCCTGGAAGTCGAAGGCGCGCCACTGACTGCACTGACGGTCTGGCATCTTGAAAGCGAACAGCCGGTGTCCGGGGTTATTTATCGCCAACAGTTGGCGGCCAGTTGCGCCAGCGAGATCGTGCGCCTGCTCAACGCCGGTCAACAGGGCCGTGCCGGTTTCGCCATGCTTGACAAACCGCTGCGCGGGCTGCGTCCGGCCGATATTGCGATTCTGGTCCGCGATGGCAAGGAAGCGCAGGCGGTGCGTCAGCAGCTCAGCGCGCGTGGCGTGCGTAGTGTTTATCTGTCGGACAAGGATTCAGTATTCGCCGCTCAGGAAGCCCACGACCTGCTGTCCTGGCTCAAAGCCTGTGCCGAGCCCGATTCAGAACGTACGCTGCGTGCCGCACTGGCATGTATCACGCTTGACCTGCCACTGGCCGAGTTGGAGCGTCTGAATCAGGACGAGCTGGCGTGGGAACGGCGCGTCATGCAGTTCCGTGGCTATCGTGCCGTGTGGCGCAGCCAGGGCGTCCTGCCAATGCTGCGCTGCCTGCTGCACGACTTTGCCCTGCCGCAGACATTGATGACGCGTACCGACGGTGAGCGAGTACTGACCAACCTGTTGCACTTGTCTGAACTGCTGCAGCAGGCCGCCGCCGAACTGGACGGCGAACAGGCGCTGATTCGGCATCTGGGCGACCACCTTGCGCTGTCCGGTCAGGCTGGCGAAGAACAGATTTTGCGTCTGGAAAGCGACGAGCAACTGGTCAAGGTGGTGACCATCCACAAGTCCAAGGGCCTGCAATATCCGCTGGTATTCCTGCCATTCATTTGCTCCTCGAAACCCGTGGACGGCAGTCGCCTGCCACTGCAGTTTCATGACGCCGACGGCAACTCGCAGATCAGCCTGCAACCCACCGAAGCGCTGATTCAGCAAGCCGATGACGAACGTCTGGCCGAAGACCTGCGCTTGCTCTACGTGGCGCTGACCCGTTCCGAACACGCTTGCTGGCTGGGCGTTGCCGACCTCAAACGCGGCAATGCCAGCAACTCGATGCTGCACCGTTCTGCGTTGGGTTATTTGCTGGGTGGCGGTGTTGTGCTGGCCGAGTCGGCAGAGCTGAAAGTCTGGCTGCGTGATCTCGCGCAAGGCTGTGATGCGATTGCCTTGCAGCCTGTTCCCGAGCCCACTGACGAACGCTTCAGTGCGCCGCGCAACGAAGCCGCGCTGGTCAAACTGCTGGTACCCAAACGTCGCGCTGCCGAGAACTGGTGGATCGCCTCCTACAGCGCCCTGCGTATCGGCGACACCGTAACCACCGGTGCCGATGAATCGCCTGACAGTCCGCAGGCACAGAAGCTGTTCGACGACGAGCGCCTGGACCCTGAAGCGCCGCGTGACATTTTGACCAGCGGCGGCGATATCCACCGCTTTCCGCGTGGCCCCAATCCCGGCACCTTTCTGCATGGACTGCTCGAATGGGCTGGCAACGAAGGTTTTGCGATGACCGCGCACGCGCCGGACAAACTGCAGGACGCCGTTGCCCGGCGCTGCAATCGGCGCGGTTGGGCGGGCTGGATCAATACCCTGAGCGATTGGCTGCAGCACATGCTGAACATGCAGTTGCGTCTGTCGCCGGATGCCACACCGGTCGCGCTGGGTGAGCTGGACCAGCCCAATCAGTACCGCATAGAGATGGAATTCTGGTTCGCCAGCAACAACGTCAATGTGGCGCAGATGGATGCCCTGGTACGCCGCTTCACCCACAACAACGCGCCGCGTGCCGCGACCGAGACGGTTTCGCTCAATGGCATGTTCAAAGGCTTTATCGACCTGACGTTCGAACACGACAGTCGTTATTACGTGGCTGACTACAAGTCCAACTGGCTGGGCACCGACGACACTGCGTACACCGAACTGGCGATGGAAACCGCCATTCTCGACAACCGCTACGACCTGCAATACGTCCTGTACTTGCTGGCGTTGCATCGTCAGCTCAAGGCACGGATGGCCGACTATGATTACGACCAGCACATGGGCGGCGCGCTGTATCTGTTCCTGCGCGGCAGCCGTTCGGTCTCTCAGGGCGCGTATTTTGTCCGTCCGCCACGCGAACTGATAGAGAGTCTGGACCTTTTGTTTCAGGGTAAACCGTTAGCGCATGACCTGCCGGGAGCATTGGCATGAGCCGCTCGTTCGACGATCTGTTGCCCACCGCGCTGGACGACATCAGCCTCGCTGAATTGAGTCCGCTGACGCGCGTCGGCGATCTGTTGATCCTGCTGGAGCGCTGGGTCGAGCGCGGCTGGTTGCGTGCGCTGGACAAAGCATTTGTCGCGTTCCTCAGTGACCTCGATCCGCAAGCCGATCCACTGGTGCTGGTGGCTGCGGCGCTGACCAGCCATCAGCTCGGCCACGGCCATGTCTGCCTGGATCTGTACGAAACCCTGAAAGAACCGGACTTCGCCCTGTCACTGCCACCCGAGGGCGATCAGCAAGGCGGGACAATGCTGCTGCCCTCACAACTGTTGGCCGCGCAGGATGGCACCGCGTGGTGCCAGGCGCTTGCAGGCAGCATGCTGGTGGCCGAAGTAGGAGACTCAAGTGCCGAGGCGTTGCAAAAACCATTAGTGCTGGCCGAGCGACGTTTATATCTGCGCCGCTACTGGACCTATGAACGGCGTATCGCCGCAGCCTTGCGTCAGCGCCTGGCGCAGAGCGAAACGCCGCCGGAGGATCTGCCGCAGCGCCTGAATGCCCTGTTCGGGCCTGCGAACTCAGCGCCTCAAGCCATTATCGACTGGCAGAAACTTGCCTGCGCGCTGGCGACCCGCAAGGGCTTCAGCATCATCACCGGTGGCCCTGGCACCGGCAAGACCACAACCGTGGTGCGCTTGCTGGCCTTATTGCAGGCCCCGGCGGTGCAGAGCGGCCAGCCGTTGCGTATCCGTCTGGCGGCACCTACCGGCAAGGCGGCGGCCCGGCTGACCGAGTCCATCAGCCAGCAGGTGCAGAGCCTGGACGTCAGCGACGACGTACGGCAGAAAATCCCCAGCGAAGTCACCACCGTCCACCGCCTGCTGGGCAGCCGCCCCGGTACCCGGCACTTTCGCCATCACGCAGGCAACTTACTGCCACTGGACGTGCTGGTGGTTGATGAAGCATCCATGATCGACCTGGAAATGATGGCCAATCTGCTCGACGCATTACCGCCGCATGCGCGCATGGTGCTGCTCGGCGACAAGGACCAGTTGGCGTCCGTTGAGGCGGGTGCCGTACTGGGCGATTTGTGTCGCGACGCCGAAGAAGGTTTTTACAGCCCTGAAACTCAGGCCTGGCTTGAAGCTGTCAGCGGCGAAGACCTCAGCAAAGGTGCCTTGCGCCAAGGCGATGCGCAGCACCATCCATTGGCCCAGCAGGTGGTGATGCTGCGCCACTCGCGTCGTTTTGGCCAAGGCAGCGGTATCGGCCAGTTGGCCCGACTGGTCAACCAGCAGCAGGACCAACAGGCCCGCGCGCTGCTTGCGGCGGGCAGTCACGACGACCTGTTCGCCCTGACCCTCAAGGGCGAACAGGATCTGAAGTTCGAACGCCTTGTGCTCGACGGGCTTGGCAGAGGCGAGCAAGGTCCGCAGGGTTACCGCCATTACCTCAACGTACTTGCCGCCGGGCGGCCCGCCGATGATTCGGCACTCGACGACCATTGCTGGACGCGATGGGCGCGCTCGGTACTCAGCGCCTTCGACGCCTTTCAACTGCTGTGTGCCGTACGCAAAGGCCCGTGGGGCGTGGAGGGTTTGAACCAGCGCATCACTCACGCGTTGTTCAGCGCGAAGCTGATCGAAAGCGAACAGCAATGGTACGAAGGTCGCCCGGTGCTGATGACCCACAACGACTATGGCCTTGGCCTGATGAACGGCGACATCGGCATCACCTTGCGCCTGCCCGAGCGCGACGGCGAGGGCAAACAGGTATTGCGCGTCGCCTTCCCCCGCAACGACGGCAGCGAAGGCGTACGCTTCGTCCTGCCCAGCCGCCTCAACGAGGTCGAAACCGTGTACGCCATGACCGTACACAAATCCCAGGGCTCCGAATTCGCCCACACCGCCCTGATCCTGCCCGAAGCGCTCAACCCGGTACTGACCAAAGAACTCATCTACACCGGTATCACCCGCGCCAAACACTGGTTCAGCCTGATCGAACCGCGCCAGGGCATCTTCGAAGAAGCCCTGCGCCGCAAGGTCAAACGCCTGAGTGGGCTGATGTTGGGGCTTTGAGCCTGCCCGTGATCACGCCTAAGCCGCCTGCAGTCGTGAAGGCTCTAAAAAGCTGGCGTCTGCCCGGATGGAGCGGAAGCGGACCGGGCGCCAGTGGGAGCGGACTCGTCCGCGAACTGCCGGGAACCGGCAGCAACGGTGCACACGGTACATCAGACGCAACTGAGGCAGCTCGTCTAAGGGCCGCCGCAGATCCGACACAACACCTCACACGCCATAATCCACATACCGCGCCATGAGATTCGGTCGGCTAAACGTGTCAATCGCATAAACCCGCTGCCACATGGCATCGACTTCCGCTTTGAACGTCTCGTTATCCATGTCGATCCAGTAACGAGGGTTGCGGCCGCGCTGCTGATCGTAACTGGCAGTGACCGGGTCCAGGTGCCGGTACGGTTCAAACAACGGGATATCCGGAATCGGGCCGCTGGTGTCCATGTAGTTTTGCAGGAAGTCCCAGAGAGCACAGGGGCGTTGCTGGAAATCATCAGGGCCGAGTAATGCGTGAAAGTTGATGCACTGCTCCTCGTAGCGATGCTGGAGCATCAGGCCGTGATAGCAGCCATGACGATCATGCGTGGTGGTCATGTAGGCATCGAACTCGTAGAACGGCGCGATGAACTCGTCGATCACCCCTTCTTTTCGATGGCGTTTGTAGCCGAAGATCGTGATCAGGCCGGTTTTGCGGTTAAGCTCCCAGAGTGGGCCTTTTGGCGGGCGGAACCAGAGGCGGGGAAAGTGATTGATGACGATATGGCCGACGACCCAAAAGACCAACTAAGGTGCCATAAGAATCGGAAATGTTTCGATGATATTATTAAAGTACAGGGTGATGGCTGAGACAGTCGGCTTATTGATACCCAAGAAGCTTACGAGCAAGAACATAGGAAGCAAAATAATGAAAGACCATTTTCCACCCTGTTGCATGAATAACCATAATTGCGTTTTTAACGGGAGCTGAGTAAAGCGGAATCGCTCTTGATCATACTTTTGATGCAAGTCAACTGATTCAAAGATAGCCGGTGCATAAGTATTTTCAGCTTTCTGTTGTATCGCTTTTATCTGCTCTTTTTGCCAAAATCTCATGCTCTCAGGTGTGGAGTTTTTCATGAGTTCAATAGGCACTGCCTCCTGAGTTGAGGACCAAGGCAAGCGTATGGCACCAGACAAGATAGTACGGGGCTTAAGTGCACATGATTGCCGTAAGATGTTGTCTGGACTGTATGAGTGGGAAGCGTAATAAAGCCTATGGATTGATTTAGTCATTAGCCTCGGCCTGGTGAGTTATTTCATCTGTCCAAAATGGTTGGTTAACCTTATTGACGTCTGGCTTGGTCCACGCATCGCTAAACCGGGGTTGACTCTCGTGCCAATGCTCCGCGTTGGCATGCATCCCGTGACGCTCCGCGTCACGAATCTGCAGCCTTGCGCGTTATCAAGTGTGACTGAGGTTTAGGTTTTGCATGCGTCCGACCTGGAACACAGTCCCGTCGCTGACCGGACGCCACATCTCATGATCCGTAATCCACATACCGAGCCATGAGATTCGGGCGGCTGAACGTGTCAATCGCATAAACCCGCTGCCACATGGCATCGACCTCGGCCTTGAACGTGGCGTCATCCATGTCGATCCAGTAGCGAGGGTCGCGGCCGCGCTGCTGATCGTAGCTGGCAGTGACCGGATCCAGGTGCCGGTACGGTTCAAACAACGGGATGTCCGGAATCGGGCCGCTGGTGTCCATATAGTTTTGGAGGAAGTCCCAGAGTGCACAGGGGCGTTGCTGGAAATCGTCAGGGCTGAGCAGTGCGTGAAAGTTGATGGACTGCTCTTCGTAGCGATGCTGGAGCATCAGGCCGTGATAGCAGCCATGACGATCATGCGTGGTGGTCATGTAGGCATCGAACTCGTAGAACGGCGCGATGAACTCGTCGATCACCCCTTCTTTTCGATGGCGTTTGTAGCCGAAGATCGTGACCAGACCGGTTCTACGGTTTAGCTCCCAGAGTGGGCCTTTTGGCGGACGGAACCAGAGGCGGGGGAAATGATTTACAACGATGTATCCCACGCTCCAGCAGAGTAGAGGGGGGAGTGAAATAAAGTAGCCACCTCCAATAAGCGTGTCAAAAAAATTAATTTTTGTGTAAGAATTTATCGAGGCAACATACATCATCAATGCTATAAATATATGAAATGGCGTAAATATTAAAAACGACCATTTTCCACCGAGATATGCGTAAATCCAGATTTTTGAATTCATGGGCAGCTGCGCAAAGCGCAGACGCTCGTGATCATAATTTTGATGAAGGTTTACCCCTTCAAACGGTGCTGGGACATAGGCTCTACTATTTGTGCTCTCCTGCTTTTCTTGTCTGATTTTTTTCCAAAAACGCATCTCCGCTGGGGTCGGCTCGTCCAAAATACTGTCTGGCACTACAGCCTTTGTGTGCCCCCAGGCCAAGCGCGAATCCTCAAAATTATAAGCAGATTGTGCAGGTTGAGCGGGTACGCTGTTTGGTAGGTAAGCGCTTTCGCCGTAGTAGGTGTTGCTTTCGGAATTAATCACTAGACGAAGCCCCGTGCGTGACTTCGTCAGCCCAGAACGGTTGATTGATTTTTCCAAAGTCAGGCGTTTCCCAGTTTTGGCTGTACTGAGTGGAGTCCTTGACACCCGGGGCGGGGAAATAATATTTTTCTCTTCCGCGCGTCAGGATAAATTGAGCTCTTACCACCCATTTGTAATAATGTCTGCGGCTGCCTGTCGAGGATATCTGATTAACTTTAGTTGTGAAAAAAAGCTCCAGTGCATCAGGGTGCAGCCGTTGTGCATTCGGCGTTTCAGGTCTTTCACCGGCCTCACTTTCTGCTCGATAAGGAACGCCCTGATTATTGGTTCTTTCAGTGATACGGCACTGCCGACACTCGGCTTGAATACTGATGCTGTCGAGACGACCTATAAAGCCCGGCAAGCGGCTTTGCAGGCGAATAATCGTGTCTGCACTAGGGATGGCGTGAGGTATGTCGGCGCGAGTATTAAATGTAGCGTGCTTTTCGTAAGCCGGATTTTTTTCGATGGAAATGCTAAGGAAGGTCTGAAGTAGCCGGATGTTTTCCGGCTACCGAGTCCTCAGCACTTTTCAAAAAACGATGCATGTCGAAATTTGCTCAATTATCTTCGCTTTTTAGCTCTTTCGGCCGCTGCAAAGCCTTTTGCGGTAACCATTTCCTGCATTACACGCGCACCTCTCCTGCGCTCGCCAACAAATGTCGGCGGGCCATCCACAGGTTTGACAGGGCGAACAACGTCACCATCTGCGCGGTGTTCTTGGCCAAGCCCCGAAAGCGCACTTTTTCATAGCCAAACTGGCGTTTGATGACCCGAAACGGATGCTCGACCTTGGCGCGAACCTGGGCCTTGGCCTTCTCGATTTTGCGGATCGCCTTGTACAAAATACTGCGTTTTCCATGCTTTTTGTAAGTGCTGCGGCGGGCGGCAATCTGCCAAATGACCTTGCGCCCAGCGTGTTCTTCGCGCTTCTCGACCCCGGTGTAACCTGCGTCGGCGCAGACTACGTTTTCCTCGCCGTGCAGCAGTTTGGCAACCTGCGTGACGTCTGCCACATTGGCCGCTGTTACTACCACGCTGTGCACCAGGCCTGACTCGTCGTCGGCGCCGATGTGAGCCTTGGCGCCGAAATAGTACTGGTTACCTTTCTTGGTTTGATGCATCTCAGGATCGCGTTTGCCATCCTTGTTCTTGGTCGAACTGGGCGCGTGAATCAGCGTGGCATCGACGATGGTGCCTTGACGCAACGACAAGCCACGGTCGCCCAGATAACCATTAATTACGCCGAGAATCCCGGTCGCCAACTCGTGCTTTTCCAGCAGACGACGGAAGTTGAGAATGGTGGTTTCGTCTGGAATTCGCTCCAGGCTCAGGCCTGAAAACTGACGCAGGATGGTCGTCTCATACAGCGCTTCTTCCATCGCCGGATCGCTGTAGCCGAACCAGTTCTGCATCAGATGAACACGCAGCATCGCCATCAGTGGGTAGGCGGGCCGGCCACCTTCTCCTTTTGGATAATAGGGCTCAATCAGGGCAATCAAACCTTTCCAGGGCACCACCTGATCCATCTCGATCAGGAACAATTCCTTACGGGTCTGCTTGCGCTTGCCGGCATACTCGGCGTCGGCGAAGGTCATCTGTTTCATCCTCGAAAAGCTCGGCGACTGGTGTCCGGAGATTTTGCCAAATTAGGAAGTCTTTTTCAGAGTTTCCCTAGAGATTGAGATATCCTGCAGGGAGGTGTTCAAGGGCGTTCTTGGGGTGTATGCCAGCACTGACTATTCCTTTACACGTGAAGATGTGAGCTACCTTCAAACACTTGCTAACCTGTTGGCCGCCGCGCTTGAGCGGTATGACGCCAAGAAAAAGCTAATCTATCTGGCCGAAAATGATTCGCTCACCCATCTGCCTAATCGCTGGTTTCTTAGCAATTATCTGCGCGAGATAATCAGTCGGAAAACGTCAGTGCCAGATGCAGTCAGCGTCATATTCATCGATTTGGACAGATTCAAAGCAGTGAATGACACCATGGGGCATTCAGTGGGCGACCAATTGCTTATACAGGCGGGTCGACGCTTGAAAGACTGCATTGATGAAAACAGTGTGGTTGCGCGGCTGGGAGGCGACGAGTTTTCTATCGTCGTTACCCATCATGTTTATTCCGAAAGCCTTATAAAAACCCTTGCGAACCATGTTGTTGAAGCGTTGGGGAAACCATTCAATCTGGGCGGTCAGGATGTATTTGTTTCAGCGAGTGTCGGTATCGCCAATTATCCGTTTGATGGACGTGACACTGGCGTTATCCTGAAGAATGCGGATACCGCCATGTACCATGCGAAAAAAAGTGGCCGTAATAACTACAAGTTTTACAACGCCACAATGAATGAAAGTTTGGTTCGGCGCTTGCAAACTGAAACGCGATTGCGGGGTGCGCTTGATCGTGATGAGTTTATTCTACATTTTCAGCCAAAGGTCAGCCTCACCGATGGCAGGATAAGTGGTTTGGAGGCTTTGCTGCGGTGGAATCACCCGGAGCACGGTATGGTTTCTCCGGCTGAGTTTATCCCTATTCTTGAGGACACTGGCCTGATAATTCCTGTCGGCGAGTGGGTTATCCGCAACGTCTGTGAAACCATAAAAAGCTGGGAAGAAAATAATGTCAGGCAGGTACCGATCGCCATCAATCTGTCCGTCAGGCAGCTTCAGGTAAAAGGCCTAGCTGAGACCATCAAGCACATTGTTGAGGGGTACGGTATCAACCCCGCTCTTTTAGAATTCGAATTGACCGAGTCAATGCTGATGATCGATCCCGAGTCGGCGGTTAACATACTTCGAGATATAAAATCGTATGGCATAAGCCTTTCGGTCGATGATTTCGGAACGGGCTATTCGAGTTTGGCTTACTTGAAACGATTCCCTCTTGACGCCCTCAAAATTGACAGGGCGTTCATAAAAGATATAACGAGCAATCATGAGGACGCCGCTATCACCAGAGCGGTCATCGTGTTGGCGCACGAATTGGGTCTTAAAGTCATTGCAGAAGGCGTCGAAACAGTCGACCAGTTAGCGCTGCTTGTGACGTATGGCTGCGATCAAATGCAGGGTTATCTTTTTAGTAAGCCTGTCATCATTGAAGAGTGTGCTTCTATGATTAAATCGTCACGTAGTCTGAGCTTGTTGGAAATACCTGCTTGAGAACCGCGAGCATGAGAGTTATTCGTAGCAAAGACTTCACCGCACTCAAGCTTGGGCAAGCAACGCCACTAATACTAGATTTCCTTTCACTGCATTTCCTTGCCTGAGTTATTTGAGGGCGTGATTATCAGGAACCTCAGATTCAAGGGCAATGCTTGATGGCCAGCGGGTCCTACATCCTCAGCGCTATAGCCTCTGCCACAAGACACTCCAGTGCAAACTGCTCGGTATAGGTCATCTGAATCGGCGTGGTTTCGCCTTTGACGGTCCTTTCCCCATCCAGAATGTAGCGAATGCGCTTGTCAGTCACACCAATGCGTTTTGCGATCCACGAAGGTGTTTGTCCGATGCGCGAAATCAGCTTGTCGGCATATTCGGTGGACGGGTTATAGAGTTCTGCGTTGGGTGTCATGGGGTGTCCAGATGAAGGTCAGGCGCTGTATGTCAGGGGAGTATGCAGCACGATGGGGTATTCGTCGCCATTGAGGTTGGCAACCCACGCGGTCGTGCAGAGACAGGTACATTGCTTTCGCGAGCAAGCTCGCTCCCACAAGAGCCTGTCTCCAAAATCAAAGTTTCACGCCCAGTGTTACAAACGCGCTGCGTGGCGTGCCCACCTGCAGAATCTGCAAATTGCCCGCCGGGTCGCTCGCTGCGCTGGCGTCGGTGTTGAGGGTGGAGATGTAACGCTTGTCGAACAGGTTGACCATGTTCAGCGAGACGGTGGTGTCTTTGACGGCGCCGAGTTTGCCGAAGTCGTAGCCGAGGTTGGCGTTCGCTACCCAGTAGCCGCTGACACTGGAGTCGTTGGTGTAAGTGTAATAGCGCTTGCTGATGTAGTTGCCCTGCATGCCGGCATTCCAGTGCTCCCAATTCCAGTCCAGGTTGCTGGAATACATCAGCTTGGGCGTATCGACGACTGTTTTGCCTTTCACATGAACGGTGCTGCCGCCGCTGGCATAGTCGTCGTCATAAGTGCTGTGGTTGTAGGACATGGAGTTGGACCAGCGCCAGTGCTCGTCGGGCGTCAGGCCGAATGACAGTTCCAGGCCCCGACTGGTGACAGAGCCGACGTTGGCAACGCCGTTCTGACAGATGACGATGCCGGTACAGTTGGTGATGGCCACCAGGCGATTGTCGAATTTGGTGTTGTAGACCGCCGCGGATGCCGAATACAGCTTTGTGCTGCGGCGCACGCCCAGTTCAGCGGTTTTCGAGGTTTCGGGTTTGAGGTCCTTGAAGCCGTTCTGCGCATCCACTGCGGTCTGCGTGGTGAAGAACGGGCTGTAACCGCCACTCGGAAAGGCCGCCATGTTTTCCGAATAAGACGTGAACACTTCATCGCTGTCATTGAGTGTGTAGGTTGCGCCCACTTGCGGCAAAAACCTGTCCCGCGCTTCCAGCGAACCGCTGGCATAACCGCCGCCTTTACCTTCGGCAGTGGAGGTGGTGACGGTATTCTTTGCGCCGAACTCAAGCTTGAGGCGGTCATCGAGCAGGGTGTAGGTGTCGCGCAGGAAAAACTGTCGGGTCAGGTCGTTGTAGCTCTGGTCCAGTACCGTAGCCGCCTGCCTCAGGCCATTGGTTTTGACGATATGGTTTTGCGGAGTCGCATTGGTGGTATCGAACAGGTAACGGGCGATGTCGTTCTTGTTCGATTGAATCCAGAACCCGCCCTGAATTTCATGCTGGCCCAGGAAGTAGGTCAGCGAACTCTGGAAGCCGGTTCGATCAATGCCATACACCGTGCTGCGAATCGAGTTGCTGGGGACAGTGGTCGAGCCGCTGGTAAAGATGAACGGATAGTACGAATTGCCCCGGCCCGAGTCATGGTGGTGATAGACCGTGGCGTCCAGCACCAGATCATCGGTGAGCGAGAAATTGCCGTTGAGGATGTCCAGTTCGTCGTCGCGCAGGCTGCTGGCGTTGTAGGTCGCATCGCCTGCGCTGGTTACGCCGCCGGTGTAGATGCCGTTGGCCGCATTGACCGCGCGGGTCCAGTCCGGGGTGTAGTAACTCCAGTTGTAGCCCAGGCGCTGAATGATGCTCTTCGACAGACTGGGCAGATTGGCTTCGTCGTGAGACGAGGTGCTGTGGAAAAAGCTCACGCGGTTTTCGCCGAAGTTGTAATTGACCTTGGCGTTCACAGCGTCGGATTTTTGCGGGTTGTCGTGACCTTTCCAGGCATCGGCGTCGTACTTTTCTCCCGACACATAAGCGGACAGACCGTTGTATTCGCCTGTGTCGACGCGCATGAAAGTGCGCGAGGTGTCGTAACTGCCCAAGGTCTGTGACAGTCGCGCGCCGAATTCCTTGTCCGGATTGGAACTGGTGAACTGGATGGTGCCGCCCAGGTCACTGTTCGATGCCGTGCCCAGCGAACCGATGCCTGGAGCCACTTCGTTGGCGGCGATGTTTTCCGCGATGATCGCCCGGGTGATGCTCAGACCGTTGAAGTTGCCGAAGCTCATGTTGCCAAGCGTGACGCCGTCCAGCGTGTAGCCTAGGTGGTGCATGTCAAAACCGCGCAGGCTGATGCGCTGGCTGCCTTCTTCACGACCCAGCGGGTCGCCGGACTGGAAGTTGACCCCCGGTAGCCGTTGCAGAACTTTCAACGGGCTGGTGCCTGCGGAATAAGCGCTTACGTCCTTTTGCGTGACGCGTTGCACCTGCCGGGTTTCGCCCTGGCCAATCACTGACACCGTGCCCAGTGTCACGGCAGCGGTGTCGTCGCTGGAGGGCGCCGTCACTGAGGTGGGCACATCGTCATCGGCCTGAATGAACGGGCTGATCAGGCACAGTGAATTCAATGAAACCAGCAACGCAAGGCGCGTTATCGGGAATCGAGAAGCACGCGGTATCGATCGATTGTTCATGAAAAGGTTTTCCTGGGGCGTCAGGGCGCCGCGCTTGCGACGGGGAATCTGCAGGACGGTGTTAGCGTTGACATGAGTCCAGTTCGCCCTTCAAGACGTACGAGTCCTTCGTGTTTTCGAGGGGCTCGTTTCAACGAAAGGGCTCGTTTGAACTGGGGGTGATATTAATACTCACTGTGTGTATTAATTATGACCAGTGGCGTGTTATCCCGATTTTTCTGCCGGTCAATGCCGACTCGGCGTGTTGGCAGTTGGTCGTAAATTTCATTAGGCAAGGCGTCCGTTGCGATGCTATCTGTCCAGACTCAGTGGGTTCAGCCCAATCGTGAATACGTATTTCCGAAGGCCGGGCAACAGGGCATCACCCTCTGAATCCGCGGTTTGCACCTTGGACTGAAACGGGAGAACTCGATGAAATTGCTTCGTTACGGTGAAAAGGGCCAGGAAAAGCCAGGCCTGCTTGATGCTGCCTACCAGATCCGCGATCTGTCCGCACATGTCACGGACATCGCTGGCGAGGTGTTGAGCCCGGCAGGCCTTGCCAGCCTGGCCGCGCTTGATCCCGAAAGCCTGCCTTTGGTGGCGGGCCGACCGCGCATCGGGGCGTGCGTCGGGCAGGTCGGCAAGTTTATCTGCATAGGCCTGAACTACGCCGACCACGCAGCCGAATCGCGGATGGAAGTGCCCAAGGAACCCATCATATTCAACAAGTGGACCAGCGCAATTTGCGGTCCGGACGATAACGTCGAAATTCCTCGCGGTTCGCTCAAGACTGACTGGGAGGTCGAGCTGGGCGTGATCATCGGCAAGGGCGGGCGTTATATCGACGAAGCCGTTGCCATGGAGCACGTTGCCGGTTATTGCGTGGTCAACGATGTGTCGGAGCGCGAGTGGCAGCTTGAGCGCGGCGGAACCTGGGACAAGGGTAAAGGCTTCGATACCTTTGGTCCGATAGGCCCTTGGCTGGTGACCCGCGACGAGGTTACCGACCCTCACTCACTCGACCTGTGGCTGGAGGTTGACGGTCATCGTTATCAGAATGGCAATACGCGCACGCTGATTTTCAACGTGCCGCAACTGATCGCCTACCTGAGCCGTTGCATGAGCCTGCAACCGGGTGATGTCATCTCCACGGGTACGCCGCCGGGTGTGGGCCTGGGCGTCAAGCCAGAGCCTGTCTTCCTGCGCGCAGGGCAACGCATGCGCCTGGGGATTGCGGGGCTGGGCGAGCAGAATCAGTTGACCGTTCAGGCCGACTGATTTGCTGCCTGCGGGGAGTCGGCAACCGGCTCCCTGTTACACAAAAATATCAGCCCTGCACAAACGTCAGCAGGTCCTTGTTGAGTGCCTCTGCATGGGTCACGGCAAAGCCATGCGGCGCGCCGGGATAGACCTTCAACTCTGCACCCTTGATCAGCTCGGCGGCGCGCTTGCCTGATGCTTCGAACGGCACAACCTGATCACCATCGCCATGAATCACCAGGGTCGGCACATCGATTTTCGCCATGTCCGCACGGAAGTCGGTTGCGGAGAACGCCGTCACGCAATCCAGCGTGCCTTTGAGCGAGGCGAGCAGGGCGATATTCAAGGTCTGGGCCTGTACGCCCTCGGAAACCTTCTGTCCTTTGTTCAGGCCGTAGAACGGCGTGGCGAAATCACTGATGAATTGGGCGCGGTCCTTGAGCAACCCTTCCTTGATGCCATCGAACACTGATTTGTCGACGCCTTCCGGATTATCGTCAGTCTTGAGGAAAAACGGTGTGACCGAGCCCAGCAAGGCCAGTTTGGCAACTCGCTCGCTACCATATTTTGCGATATAGCGCGTCACATCGCCGCCGCCCATTGAAAAGCCCACCAGCGTCACGTCGTGCAGATCAAGGTGCTCGATCAGCTCGGCGATATCGTCAGCGAAGGTGTCGTAGTCATAACCGGTCCACGGCTGGCTGGAACGACCGAAGCCGCGGCGGTCGAAGGCAATGGTGCGATAGCCCCGGCTGCTGAGGTATTCCATCTGGTATTCCCACATATCCGCATCCAGCGGCCAGCCGTGGCTGAACAGTACCGGCTTACCCTCGCCCCAGTCCTTGTAATAGATCTCGGTGCCATCTTTTGCGTCGAACGTGCTCATGCAGATTCCTCTCGATGTCGGGTTGATCGGGCAAGCGCTCTGGTGCACAGGCTCATGCATGCCTTCGGCAGCCGCCGATAATTCCGGCAGTTGGCGCTTTGCATAGTTCAGTCGGGAAGAATGAGCGTACTGTTCTGGCGCAATTTTTTGAAACATCGGCTCATCGTATTTCCCTACCGGAACCGAACTTGCCGGGCATGCGGGAATCAGTTCCTTGGGATCAAAGCGCGCTTTGGTCTGTGTATGGTTGTATTTGTCCATCGAAGGAGAGAACTGCGTGGCGTCTCAGCTGAAAATCTTGATCCTGTCGGGTCTGCTGCTATTCGCAGGCAGTTTCAATCTCCAGGCAGCCGATGTACCTGCGCTGCCAATGGGCGCTGCGGTGCCGACCGACGGCAAAGCGGCCGAAAAGGCCGATGGCAAAGCAGCTGAAAAACCTGCGGCGAAAGCGGATGACAAGGCCGCTGAAAAGGCGGATGCGAAACCGGCAGACGGTGGGGAGCCAGCAGCGGCCGAGGCCCCGGAACTTCTGGTGCAGGGCGGGTTGCTCGGTGCCATCAGTTCCAGCATTGATGACGTCCAGGAAAAGCTTAATCTTGACGACAACCTCTTCGACGCCTGGCAACTGCGCGCCGACCGTGCAGCCGACGAGCTGGAGAAGCTGGTCAACAAGCGCACCACACGTTCTCCGTGGAGTGTTGCCGGGGACTTCCTTGCCCTGTCGTTTGTCTGGATCGGCTCGTTTGCCGTTCTGACCACGTTGGGTCGTTTTCTGGCGGTGCGCTTGTGCCGAACGCCATTCATGCGGGTGCGCGAGCGCAGTCAGGCGCTGCTCAAATACGTATTGCCGTTCACCTTGCCAGCCATCGTCTGTCTGCCATTGACTCTCTACGTCAGCCACTTCATGCCGTCTTCGGTGGGCCGTGCGCTGGCGCTGTGCTTTGCCTATGCGACCAGCAGTGGCATCGTGTCGACCTCGGTGCTGCTCTGCGTGATTGTGATGTTCAACTCCGGGCACAAGCGCGCCGCGGTACGCATGATTCGCCGCTACGCGCCGAGGCCACTGTTTGTGGTCGGTTTTCTGGCGGCGCTGAGCGATGCACTGACCAGCCCGCAGATCGCCCGCCAACTGGGCAGCAACGTCACCACCAGCGTTGCGGTGTTCACCGGGCTGTTTGCGTCGGTGGTGTTCTGCATGCTGATCATCAAGGTGCGCCGCCCGGTGGCGCACCTGATTCGTAACCGTTCCTTGAGCAGCCGCCTGCAACGGCCAGCACTGCAGCAGTCGCTGAAAATCTTCTCCAACCTGTGGCACTTGCCGATCCTGCTGATGATTCTGGTCTCGGCGATCAATCTGATCGGAGCCGGTGAAGACAGTCAGGAAGCGCTGCGTTGTGCGTTGTTCACCACCATTCTGCTGATCGCCACGGTATTTTTGAGCACAGTGTTCCAGCACCTGTTCAAACCGACCGAATCCCTGGGGCGCGGCGGGCATGTGTACAAGGCGCGCCTGCTGAGCCTGGTGTACGCGGTGTTGCGCATTGCGCTGGCCATCGGGTTCATCGAGATACTGGGGCGTATCTGGGGCTTCTCGATGTTCGAGTTTGCCCAGCGCAACACGCTGGGGCGCGTGATCAGCGATTCGCTGAGCAGCATCGGCCTGATATTTGTGGTCACCTGGCTGCTGTGGGTGGTGCTCGACACGGCTATTCAGGAAGCCCTCAAACCACCGGCCAATCATCGCAGTGGCCGCCAGCCGAGTACACGAATCAAGACCATTTTGCCGCTGCTGCGCAACGCGGTGAAAATCATTCTGGTGGTGATCTGCGCGATCACCACCATGGCCAACCTGGGCATCAACGTTGCACCGCTGCTGGCGGGTGCCGGGGTTGTCGGTCTGGCCATCGGTTTCGGTTCGCAACAACTGGTGCAGGACGTGATCACCGGTCTGTTCATCATCATCGAAGACACCTTCTCGGTGGGCGATTGGGTAGTGCTCAGTACCGGCCACTCCGGATCGGTGGAAAGCCTGACCATCCGTACCGTGCGCCTGCGTGACGGCAAGGGTTTTGTCCATTCCGTGCCGTTCGGGCAGATTAAGGCGGTTACCAACCAGTCGCGGCAGTTCGCTTATGCGTTCTTCTCGGTGCAGTTCACTTACGACTCGGATATTGATGATGCGCTGGCGCTGATCCGCGAAACCGGGCAGTCGATCAGCGATGACATTCTGCTCAAGCACAACCTGCAAGGACCGCTGGAGGTGTTCGGCGTCGACAGCATGAATCTGAACGGCATGGTGTTGACCGCGCAATTCCGCACCTCTTCCGGTGGTCAGTACGCAGTGGGGCGCGCCTTCAACGAGCGCCTCAAGCGTCTTGTGGATAAAAACCCGAACGTGCGTTTCGCGCAGACTTATCCACAGATGGTCATGGGGCCGGGCTTCAACAACCCGCAGGCTGGTGTCGAAGCCGAGGGGCCTCCTGCGCCCTCGGACCCTGCCGCTGCGACACCTTCTGCGCCGACACCTGCACCGCTTGGTCTGCCCAAGGGCAACAGCCCGCTGGGTCCGGCAGCTCAGTAATCAATCGGGCGGCATGAGACGGCTGCAACGCGTTGTTGCGGCGTCATTGCCCCGCCGGGCTGCGCAACTGTTGGGGGTTGGCAGGCAACGTGTTATGTTTGCAGGCGTTTTTCAATTGTTCGTTTGATTATCTGATACCGAGCCTGCTGACTCTATGCGAATGCGCCTTATGCTGTTGGGCGGCGGGAATGCCCTCGGGCAGGCGCTGATTCGTCTGGGTGCCGAGGAAGACATTGGTTTCCTCGCACCACGTCCACCGCAAGACGGCTGGGACGTGGCGAGCCTCACGCAACTGCTTGATGACACCCGCCCCGATGCCCTGATAAACCTTGCTTACTACTTCGACTGGTTTCAGGCGGAGACCGTGAGCGCAGCGCGCCTGACCCGCCAGGAGCGCTCTGTCGAGCGTCTGGCCGAACTGTGTCAGCACCACAACATCACGCTGGTCCAGCCTTCCAGTTATCGTGTGTTCGATGGCTCGCGCGCGACTGCCTACAGTGAAAAAGACGAGCCAGTGCCCTTGGGTCTGCGCGGTCAGGCGCTGTGGCGTATCGAGCAAAGCGTGCGCGCCACCTGTCCGCAACATGTGCTTGTGCGTTTTGGCTGGTTGCTGGATGACAGCGCTGATGGCGTGCTTGGCCGCTTTCTTTCGCGCGCCAAAGAACCCGGAGAGCTGCTGCTGGCCGATGATCGACGCGGCAACCCGACGCCGGTCGATGATGCGGCGCGGGTGATTATTTCAATCGTCAAGCAACTCGATTGCGAAGCGCCGCTGTGGGGCACGTACCACTACGCCGGGCACGAAGCGACCACGCCACTGGCGCTGGGTCAGGCGGTGCTCACCGAAGCACGTCTGCTGCACCCGCTGGCCATTGAATCGCCCACCGCACAGGCTCACGCCGCGCGTCCCGATGCAGCCGAGGAACCGCAGCACGCGGTGCTGGCCTGCAAGAAAATTCTCCACACTTTCGGCATCAAGCCCCGCGCCTGGCGGGCCGGCTTGCCAAGCCTGCTGGACCGGTATTATCGACATGTCTGACGCTCCTGTTCTGATTACGGGAGGTGCGGGTTTCATTGGCTCGCACCTGACCGATGCATTGCTTGCCGACGGGCATTGCGTGCGTATCCTCGACAACCTCTCGGCGGGCAAGCGCAGCAATCTGCCGCTCGACAACCCGCGGGTTGAACTGATCGAAGGCGACGTAGCCGATGCCGAACTGGTCAAGCGCGCTGCGCAAGGCTGTAAGGCAGTGGTGCATCTGGCGGCGGTGGCCTCGGTTCAGGCGTCAGTTGATGACCCGGTGCGCACCCATCAAAGCAACTTCATCGGCACACTGAATGTCTGTGAGGCCATGCGCGAAGCGGGCATCAAACGCGTGATCTTTGCTTCCAGCGCGGCGGTATACGGCAACAACGGCGAAGGCGAAGCTATCACCGAAGACACCACCAAAGCACCGCTGACTCCGTACGCATCGGACAAGCTGGCCAGCGAGTTCTACCTGGATTTCTACCGCCGTCAGCATGGTCTGGAGCCGGTGATCTTTCGCTTCTTTAACATCTTCGGCCCGCGCCAGGATCCGTCGTCGCCGTATTCGGGCGTGATCAGCATCTTTGCCGAACGCATCCAGAAAGGCCTGCCGATCAGCGTGTTTGGCGACGGCGAGCAAACGCGCGATTTCTTCTACGTAGGCGACCTGCTCAAGCTGCTGCTGCAGGCCCTGTCACGGGAAAGCGCCATCGAGGGCGCGATCAACGTCGGCCTGAACAAGACCACTTCGCTCAACGAGCTGCTGGCCGCGCTTTCGCAAGTGGTCGGAAAACAGCCGGAAGTGAGCTATCAGGCACCGCGCTCGGGCGACATCAAGCATTCACGGGCCAGTAACCAGCGTCTGCTGGAGCACTTCAGCATTGATGAGCCGACACCACTGGTTCGTGGGCTTGAGTTGCTGATGGGGCAATGAGCCCCGCATCGACTGTAAGTGCTGATCGTCCCCACGCTCTGCGTGGTGATGCATTTCTGGACGCTCTGCGTCCGCTCTTGAGCGTGCGGTGCAGCGCCTATTTGTGACGCAGAGCGTCACGAACTGCATGCCGACGCGGAGCATCGGCACGATAGCCAGGAGTCCGGGCGCGGGTTAAATCACGGCACGATAGCCAGGAATCCGGCACGCAGAGTTCAAACCACAAAACACAAAGGCACCCGCTGAGGGTGCCTTTGTGTGTGTGGCGCTTGAAGGTGTGCAGGTCAGAACTTGTAACCCACGCCCACCATGTACACCCACGGGTCGATATCCACGTCGACCTTGGTCTTGCCGACGGCCAGGGCAGAAGGGCCGTCCACAGTCGCTTTGGTATCGATGTCGACGTACCAGACCGAGGCGTTGACCAGTACGTTGTCAGTGATCATGTAGTCCATGCCCAACTGAGCAGCCAGACCAACCGAGTCCTTGAGCTTGAGGTTGCTGAAACCCTGATCCTTGCGGTTGCCGGTCAGGTCGGTATCGAAGAAGGTGGTGTAGTTGATACCCACGCCCGCATACGGTTGAAATTTCGACGAAGGTTCCATCGGGTAGTACTGCAACGACAGCGTCGGCGGCAGTTGCTTGATATCAGCCAGCTTGCCGTCCAGGCCTGGCCCCAGGCCTTTTACTGAAACGGTGTGGCTGAACGGTGTAGCAGCCAGCAGCTCGATGCCGACATGCTGGGTCAGCATGTAAGCGAAGGTCAGGCCGAGCTGGTTTTCGCCATCGACAGTGGCTTTGGTGCCGGAGACCTTGGCACCGTCCAGACGGACTTCGCCGCTGTCTTCATTGGGCTGGACGTGCGCAACACCGGCGCGAACGATGAAGTCGCCAGGCTCGTAGGCATGTGCCGCGACCGGGGCGGCGATGGCAAGCGCGACAACAGACGCGCGTAGCAAGTGCTTGTTCATGGAGGCTCCAGAGATCAGTCAAAATTTATGGGCATAATGTTAAAGCGCTGTCGAGCGGCGACTTTGACTCAGCTCAATGAAATCGCTGGGAACCTCGTCATCCTTATGAATCCGGCAACTCGTAGACAAGTATCTTGTCTGCCTGCATCTGATAACCCGCTTCTGCCAGTTCGCTGGTAGACGATTTGGCCTGCATCGGTCCTTCGATCCAGTACGGCTGATACAGCTCATCGACCTTCACACCCAGCTCACTCGTGACATGCACGATCTGGTTCGCTGGCGGCGGCGGCACATGGATGCAGGCACCGAAATACGGCACCAGCAAAAACTCCGTCACTCTGCCTTCCTCGCTGACCTCAAGTGGCACGATGTAGCCCGGTAAACGCACCAGCTTGCCATCCAGTGCCTTGACCACTGGCGCATGCGGAGCCAGTTGATGGGCCGCAGGCGCTGCCTCCATGGCCAGTGCATCGGATAGCTTGGACATATCGTGTATCGGAGCCGTTACCGGCTTCACCACGGGTGCATCGGGTGGAATCATGTCATTCCAGGTCAGTTCACGCGGCTCGGCGGCCCACAGTTGAGTGGAAACCGAAAGCAGCAGAGTGAGTAGCATGCGCCGCATCATGAAGGTCCTCATAAACGAATCGACAGTCCATCGGCCAGTGACTGCCTGTAGGCTCGCCAGGCTGGCACGGTTCCCATCAACAGCGCGCAACCGAGAATGGCACCGAGCAGGGTCCATTCATATTGGCCAGGTGGCATAGACGACAGGTACAGACCGTAGTTGTCGAGCACGTAGTCTCTGGCCACGAAGATGCCGATATAGAGCAGTGCGAGGCCGCTGATGACACCCGCAAGTGCCAGGGCGAAGGCTTCAAGTATAAGCAGACTTGCGATATGCCAGGGCCGTGCGCCGACCGAGCGCAGGATGGCCATCTCCCGGCGTCGTTCATTGAGGCTGGTGAGAATCGCGGTCAGCATGCCGATCAGACCGGTCAGCACCACGAACAGCGAAATTACGAACAGTGCCTTTTCCGCGGTGCCCATCAGGCTCCACAGCTCTTGCAGCGCCACGCCGGGCAGAATCGCCAGCATGGGTTCGCCACGGTATTCGTTGATTTCGCGTTGCAGGCTGAAGGTTGAGATCTTGCTGTTCAAACCCAGCATGAAGGCGGTGATCGCAGTCGGCGTCAGATCCATATTGCGTGCCTGATCGGCAGAGATACGCTCGTTGCCTCGCGCCGGTGCGCCGTTGTGCCAATCGATATGAATGGCTTCCATGCCGCCCAGGCTGATATGCAGCGTGCGGTCCACCGGTGTACCGGTCGGCTTGAGTATGCCGACCACGGTGAACGGCTTGTCGTCATGCTTGACCAGACTGATCGCCGCCACACCGTGCGCCAGTACCAGCTTGTCGCCCAATTTATAATGCAGCGCCTTGGCGACCTCCGAGCCCAGCACTACCTCAAAGGGATCGGTCTTGAATTCACGTCCTTCGGCCATTTCCAGATGCTGTTGGCGACCGAACTGATAATGCTCGAAATACGCTTCGTTGGTGCCCATTACCCGATAGCCACGATGGGAGTCGCCCAGCGAAATCGGGATCGCCCATTTGACCTGTTTGCTCTGGGCAAAATGCTCAAAGCTGTCCCAGCGAATGTTGTTGGTGGCGTTGCCGATGCGAAATACCGAGTACAGCAACAGGTTGATCGAACCGGAACGTGCGCCGACGATCAGGTCGGTACCGCTGATGGTGCTGGCGAAGCTGGAGCGGGCTTCGGTGCGCACCCGCTCTACGGCCAGTAACAGGCACACCGACAGCGCAATAGCGAAGGCAGTGAGAAACGCGGTGAAACGGCGGTTGGCCAGGCTGGCCATGGCCAGACGAAACAGATACATCTCAAATCTCCACGGCGACGGCGGCGCGATTCAGGTCGCTGAGCGACAGGTTGCGATCAAACAGCGGTGCCAGGCTCTGGTCATGACTGACAAACAGCAGGCTGGCCCCGGCCTCGCGGCATTCGGCGAACAGCAGGCGAATGAACGCTTCGCGAGAGTCGGCGTCCAGCGCCGAAGTGGGTTCGTCGGCGATCACCAGTTCAGGTTGACCGATCAGCGCACGGGCCGCGGCCACGCGTTGTTGCTGGCCGATGGACAGTGAGTCGGCACGTCGTGTCAGCATCGCCGGGTCTTTCAGGCCCAGGTGGGCGAGCAGGGTGGTGGTCGCTTTTTCGACGCTGCCGTGGCGTTGCTTCGCACGCTCGGCGCGGACGCTGGAAAAGTGGCAGGGCAGCTCGATGTTTTCTCGCACCGACAGAAACGGCAACAAATTGAACTGCTGAAAGATGTAGCCGGTGTGATCGACTCGGAAGCGATCACGTGCTGCCGCCGACAGTGTCGACAGGTCCTGATTCAACAGGCGAATGCTGCCGCTGACAGGTTTTTGCACGCCGCCCAGCAGGCCCAGCAAAGTGGTTTTGCCGCTGCCGCTGGGGCCTTTGAGGAACAGGGTTTCGCCGGTTTGCAGGCGAAATTCAGGGATGTCCAGTAACTGCGGATGGCCTGGCCAGTTGAAGCTCAGGTTCGATAGCTCGATCAGTGCTTGGGTCATGGGCTGACTCACGCTAGGTTGGAAATTAAAAGACCGGGCCAGGCCCGGTCGTTGTACCGCAGAGTGCGATCAGAATTTCAGCGTTGGGTTGGCTGCGATCACTTCTGCGCCCGATTGGCCGCCTGGCGAGATCAGTTGTACCTGAAGCTTCTTGGTGTCGGGAAAGGTTTTGAAGATTTGCGACAGGTCGAGCCTCTTCAGAACGGCCGGTGCGTCACAGACGAACTTGTAGTGACCGTGAATTTCGCTGTGCTCATGATGATCGGCATCGCCGCCCTGGGCGTGCTCATCGTGATCGTCATCCTTGTCGCCGAACAGCGGGCTTTCCAGTTTCACCGAAGTGGCCGAGCAATTGGCGGCATCGGCGATGCTGAACAGCGCGTTGGGCTTGAGTAGCAACTCGCGCGCCTTGGCGACTTTGGCCTTGTCTTCATCCGAAGTCGCAACGTGCTCGAAACCGACGATATTCATGGCCGGGCTGTCGAATTCAAATTCCAGCGTCTTGCCTTCCAGCACCACATCCAGACGTCCTACGCCATGCTCGTGGGCTCCCAGACTGCCGTGTTCATCGCCGTGATCATGGTCATGTACTTCGGCTGCGTGGGCAGCAACGAGTGGCAACAGGGCGAAAGGCAAGGCGAGTAGCAAACGGCGCATAGCGGACTCCGGGGACAATATTGATGAAATTTGTTATGTGATCTTATAACAAGCGCTGGTGTGCGTGGACGTGTTTTTGTTCAAGCACTGGACGATCCGGTCTTCATGGACCGTTATCTGGCGGCGTTATCTGGAATACCCTGGCCCGTGCTTATGCTGAAGTAGTCTCAGCCTTTGCGTCATCAGGTCCTACTCTGAAAAATGAAAATCGCTGTACCTGCGCCGGATGCGCCGGGAGGATTTTCATCGCCAGCCGAGTGTGACATCAGGGAAGATACTCATGAACAAGCTCCATCCGAATAGAGAAATCCTGCGTGCGGTGTACAAGGATCCAACTCGAATTACCGAATTCGCCGACGCTGACATTGTGCTGCACAAAGCCGATCAGGGCGCTGGTGGTGGCTTGTCCATAGCCATTGGCAAGGACGCAGTGCTTTCCCACGAGATCAATCTGATCAGGCGCACACGTCAGACCCTCTACATGGATGTCCACGACATCATTGCCAACGAGCACTATGGCTCGGTGCTGGGAGAGATGCGCGCCAGTTGCGAGGGCCGGAAGATCATCATGCCGTTTTGCGGCCTGTGGCGGTTTCGTGATGGCAAAATTGTCGAGCATTGGGAAAATGTCTATGACGTGCGGGCGCTTGGCAACTTCATGAACGGCAAAGAGCCGGTCATCAGCCAGTGGCGTTACGGTTGATCATGGGCATGCGCGCCAGCCTGTGGGAGCATGTATGCCTGACTGTCAGCAGGTACACATCATGTTGCGTATTCGTGGAACCGTAGGCCAGTGGCCGGTGGATTTGACTCTTGAACTGGACGAAGGCGACTGGGCGCAACTGGGCGCGCAGCTCAAGGCGGCAGCTCCCGACTTATCGGCCGCCGTGGTCGAGAGCAAGCCGCTCAACCAGGACGACAGGCTGTGGCAGGTCGCACAGGAGTTGTTGCAAAAGGCCGGGCAGATGAGTGGGCCGGATCTGCTGGGGCAACTGGAAGGGCTGGCCGGCAGTACCGCGGCAGGCAAGCATTTGCTGGTGCGCCTGCGTCACTCTGCGAACGTGAAGGTCGAGAGCGGCGGGGATGCGCCGCTGTACAGCTGGGTCGACGCGACGTGATCTGACCTGGTTGTTCAGTCACCGGCACCCGCGCGGTGCCGGTGGCAAGCTGGCTTAATACAGCGCTGCGAACAGCTTGCGACGGTATGCGGTCACCAGTGGATGCTCATTGCCCAGCAGGTCGAACACTTGCAGCAGCGTCTTGTGCGGCAGGCCCTCGGCGTAATTGCGATTGCGAATGAACAGTTTGAGCAGGCCATCCAGCGCGGCTTCGTACTGTTGACGCGACAATTGCTGAATCGCCAGTTGATGCACCGCTTCGTCATCCTGAGGGTTTTGCGCCAGGCGACTTTTCAGTTCGGCCACATCCGGCAGGGTGGCCGCTTGTGCCAGGAACGTCAGTTGCGCCTTGGCACCCGCCAGCTCGGCTTTGTGTGCATCACCGGTAACGGCGTCCAGCACTGCCTTTGCCTCGCTCAGTTCGCCACGTTCTGCCAGGCAGCGCGCATACAGAATCAGTGCTGCGGCGTTGGTGTTGTCTTCGCCCAACAGCACCTTGAGCAGTGCTTCGGCTTCGGCAAAACGGCTTTCGGCAAACAGCTCTTGCGCTTGCTTGAGTGGATCGGCGGCCGGCGGAGGCGGCATGACGACATGCTGTTCGAGAATCTTGCGGATTTCCGATTCAGGCTGGGCTCCGGCAAAACCATCCACCGGCTGGCCGTCCTTGAACAGCACCACGGTCGGCAGGCTACGAATACCGAAGCGCGCAACAATGTCCTGCTCGATGTCGCAATTGACCTTGGCCAGCAGCAATTCGCCCTGATAACTCTCGGTGATTTGCTGCAGCAGGGGCATCAAGACCTTGCAGGGCGCACACCACTCGGCCCAGAAATCGACCAGTACGGGCTGGTCGAACGATTTGTCGATCACCAGTTGATCAAAGTTCGCGGCGGTTGCGTCGAAGATGTAAGCAGTTTCCTGGCTCATTGCACGTCTCGAAGAATCTGAATGCCGCCAACTATAAAGCCCGCAGGGCAATGCTGAAAGCGGCGTCGGCGGTGGGGCATCATCCTTGCCCCGCACGCTCAGCGCTATCCACACATCTGCTTTTGATTCTGGCCGAAGGCCGTGGGAGCGAACATGTTCGCGAAAGGGACGGAAAACGCTCTGGAAAGTTATCGTTCGAACGACCTCCTTCGCGAACAAGCTCGCTCCTACAGAGCCCGTTTAGCTGAGCGCTCCCGAGCTGTTATTTAGCGCTCACCGCGCCGCATGATACAGACTCACATCCCGAAACTCGTGGGGTTCAGCCAGGTCCGGCAGGGTGTGCGCATGCAGCATCGTCAGGCGCTGGTAAGCAGCGTGCTTGAAGTCGCGCACGCGGGAGTCTGCCACCAGTGCTTCGCGGCCCCGGGACAGAAATTGATCCAGCAGCGGCAGGTTGGCGCGGTCGTACAGCACGTCGGCAACCAGAATCAGATCAAAGCGATCCGCTTCGGCGAAAAAATCCGTCGAGTAGCTTAACTGCACCTGGTTGAGTTCGGCATTGGCCCGGCAGGCAGCGATCGCCAACGGGTCGAGATCACAGGCCACCACCTCAAGTGCCCCGGCCCTCAGCGCGGCAATACCTGCCACGCCCGAACCAGCACCGAAAACCAGTACCCGCTTGCCTTCTACCCAGTACGGGTTTTCGGCCAGAAAGCGCGCCAGAGCCAGGCCGCTGGCCCAGCAGAAGCTCCAATACGGTGGCTCTTCCAGAATGCGGCGCGTTTCATCCGGGCTGAAGGCACGGTCCATGTTGGCATCGTCGATCAGCCACAGTTTCAGCTCAGTGCCCGGCAACGTTGTGACAACCAGCCGGGCGTCGCCGAGCAGTTCGCTCAGCGCGTCCTGAAGGTGTCGCGGAGCAATCATGGCGCCTTGACGAATTGCAATTGCCCCAGTGCCTGAGTGGTGGGCTGGTCGATGCGCATCGACGGCAGGTGCAGTATCAATTGCCCCGACTGACTGGCGCGGCCGCGCAGTTCGACACGCCCGCCTACCGGAAAGGCTTCCGGGTTGAAGCGTAACTGGAACGGCAATGACTGGCCGTTGCCCTTCAGCAAGGTGTTGGTCAGCAGCTTCTGTGGACGACCGCGCTCGTCGATCACCAGCATCGCCAGTTCGACCTCGGCCCCGGCAGGTACGCCGAGCAGTTGCCCGCTGAGTTCACGTTGGTACGGTTGCAGCGGGCCGGGCCCGGCAGGCACTTTGATTGCCGGGGCGACGGGCGGTGCCGCAGCCGGTTTTGGTGCGTCATTGCTGCTGCACGCGGCCAGCAAGCCAATGAGGCTGAGTAGAATAACGGGGCGTAACGTCATCAAGAGCTCCACAAGACAAAAATCGAAAGGCTGAGTGACGCCATGTATGCAGTATTACCGAGCGCAGGCAATTTCACATCGCTTTAATGCGCGTCTATATACCGTAAACCCTCAGCCTTGTCTTGCCAGCAGGATGCGCTAACATGGCGCTCCTCATTCTTTCGTTGCCAGCCACCATGCACTGTCCCTTCTGCGGTGCCAATGACACCAAAGTCATCGACTCCCGCCTCGTCGCCGAAGGCGAGCAAGTACGCCGCCGACGCGAGTGTCTGGCCTGCGGCGAGCGCTTCACGACGTTCGAAACTGCCGAGCTGGTTTTGCCGCGTCTGATCAAACAGGATGGCAGTCGTCAGCCTTTCGATGAAGAAAAACTGCGCGCCGGTATGCAACGTGCGCTTGAAAAGCGTCCGGTGAGTGTCGAGCGCCTCGAGGCGGCACTGGTGCACATCAAGCACAAGCTGCGAGCGACCGGCGAGCGCGAAGTCAAATCGCTGGTGGTTGGCGAATTGGTCATGGCCGAGTTGCAAAAGCTCGATGAAGTGGCTTATATCCGCTTCGCCTCGGTGTACCGCCGCTTTCAGGACCTCAACGAATTTCGTGAAGAAATCGACCGTCTGGCCCGCGAGCCGGGTAAGGAATAAGTGCATTGCTGACTGAACAGGCGGCTCTCGACGTTCATTACATGGCGCGTGCGCTGGAGCTGGCGCGTAACGGGCTCTACTCCACGCACCCCAACCCACGCGTCGGCTGCGTTATTGTGCGTGACGGCCAGATCGTCGGCGAGGGCTGGCATGTACGGGCTGGCGAGCCGCATGCCGAAGTGCATGCCCTGCGCCAGGCCGGCGAACTTGCCAGAGGCGCGACCGCCTACGTCACCCTTGAACCGTGCAGCCATCAGGGGCGCACGCCGCCCTGTGCCGATGCGCTGGTCAACGCCGGGCTGGCGCGGGTCGTCGCGGCCATGCAGGACCCCAACCCTGAAGTGTCCGGTCGTGGCCTGTTGCGCCTGATGAATGCCGGTATCGGCGTTCAATGCGGCGTGCTGGAAAGCGAAGCGCGAGCGCTGAACAAAGGCTTTCTCAAGCGCATGGAAACAGGACAGCCCTACATACGCGTGAAGATGGCCATGAGCCTGGATGGCCGAACCGCTATGGCCAGCGGCGAAAGCCAGTGGATCACCGGTCCCGAGGCGCGTTCCGCCGTTCAGCGTCTGCGCGCGCAGTCGAGCGTAGTGCTGACCGGAGCCGATACGGTGCTGGCCGACAAGGCCCGCCTCACCGTGCGCCCCGATGAGTTGGGTCTCAATGCAGAATTGACCGCGCTGGCCTCTGCGCGTCCGCCCCTGCGGGTATTGATTGACGGTCGTCTGCGTGTGCCGCTGGACGCGCCGTTCTTTCAGGCGGGCAGTGCGCTGGTCGTGACCTGTGCTGCGGCGTCGGCGCGAGGTCGCTATCAGGAAGAAGGCCACGAAATGCTGGCACTGGCTGACAGCGCCGGTCATGTGGACCTGCGCAAGTTGATGGGCGAACTGGCCACGCGTGGCGTCAATGAAGTGCTGGTCGAAGCCGGTCCGCGGCTGGCGGGTGCCTTTGCGCGTCTCGGGCTGGTCGACGAGTTTCAGATATTCATTGCCGGCAAGTTTCTCGGCTCATCGGCCCGGCCGCTGCTCGACCTGCCGCTGGCGCAGATGAGCGAAGCGCTGGAGCTGAACATCGTGCAAATGCGTGCCGTCGGTAATGACTGGCGAGTCATCGCTCTCCCTGTGCGCGCACCCGGCGTATAATTCCCGGCGTTCGCCTTGCGCGCAGCCCTTGTTCTCCCGGAGGACCCATGTTTACCGGCATTATCGAATCCATCGGCAGCATCCGCGCCCTGACTCCCAAGGGCGGCGACGTCCGCGTTCACGTGGAAACCGGCAAGCTCGACCTGAGCGACGTCAAGCTCGGCGACAGCATTGCCGTCAATGGCGTATGCCTGACCGCCGTCGAATTGCCCGGCGACGGCTTCTGGGCTGACGTCAGTCGTGAAACCCTGACCGTAACCGCCTTCGTCGATCTGAAGAGCGGCAGCAGGGTCAACCTGGAAAAGGCCCTGACTCCGACCACGCGTCTGGGCGGTCATCTGGTCAGCGGCCATGTTGACGGCGTGGGCGAAATTGTTTCCCGTGCCGATAACGCCCGCGCCATTCAGTTTACGGTGCGTGCTCCGCGCGAGCTGGCCAAATACATCGCCCATAAAGGCTCGATCACGGTCGACGGCACCAGCCTGACGGTCAACTCGGTCAATGGTGCCGAGTTCGAACTGACCATCGTGCCGCACACCCTCAGCGAAACCATCATGGCCGACTACCAGCCTGGCCGTAAGGTCAACCTGGAAGTAGACCTGCTGGCACGTTACCTGGAGCGCCTGCTGCTGGGCGACAAGGCCGCCGAGCCTGGCCACGGCACGATCACCGAAAGCTTTCTGGCCGAAAACGGCTACCTCAAATCCTGAATTGATTGAAGGGGGTGCCGCGTGGCGCTCAACACTATCGAAGAACTGGTTGAAGACATTCGCCAGGGCAAGATGGTCATCCTCATGGATGACGAAGACCGTGAGAACGAAGGCGACCTGATCATGGCCGCCGAATGCGTGCAGCCCGAGCACATCAACTTCATGGCGCGTTTCGCCCGTGGCCTGATCTGCATGCCGATGCCCCGCGAGCGCTGCGAAACCCTCAAACTTCCGCTGATGGCACCGCGTAACGGCTCCGGCTTCGGCACCAAGTTCACCGTTTCCATTGAAGCCGCGGAAGGTGTGACCACTGGTATCTCCGCAGCTGACAGGGCACGTACCGTTCAGGCTGCCGCCGCAAAAGAAGCCAAAGCCGAAGACATCGTCAGCCCGGGGCACATCTTCCCGCTAATGGCTCAGGCCGGTGGCACTCTGGCTCGCGCCGGTCATACCGAAGCGGCCTGCGACCTGGCGCGCATGGCCGGCTTCGAACCGACGGGGCTGATCTGCGAAGTCATGAACGACGACGGCACCATGTCGCGTCGCGCCGAACTTGAAGAATTTGCCCGGCAACACGACATCAAGATCGGCACCATTGCCGACCTGATTCACTACCGGATGATCCATGAACGTACCGTTCAGCGGATTGCCGAGCAGCCGATGGACAGCGAACTGGGCAGTTTCAACCTGGTGACCTACCGCGATTCGGTCGAGGGAGATGTGCATCTGGCGCTGACCCTGGGCAAGATCTGCGCAGAAGAACCAACCCTCGTACGCGTTCATAACATGGACCCGTTGCGCGACCTGCTGATGGTCAAACAGCCCGGCCGCTGGAGCCTGCGCGCTGCCATGCGAGCGGTTTCCGAGGCTGGCAGTGGCGTTGTGCTGTTGCTCGGTCATCCGCTGGATGGCGATGTGCTGCTGGCTCACATTCGCGAAACGGCAGGGCAGCAACCGATCAAGACGCCGACCACTTACAGCACGGTGGGTGCCGGTTCGCAGATCCTTCGTGACCTCGGCGTGCGCAAAATGCGCCTGATGAGTTCACCGATGAAGTTCAATGCGATATCCGGTTTCGATCTGGAAGTTGTAGAATACGTGCCCTCCGAATAAATACCGGCAGGTCGGGGCGTGCGAAAGACGGTTTTTTCGCAGCTTTTGGCCTGACAGTTGCGATTCGTGGCCTAATATCCCTCAAAGTCCGCCCCAAGGCGGGCTTGCTCTTTAATACGAGACTCACCGAATGACCTTGAAGACCATCGAAGGTACCTTCATCGCCCCACAAGGCCGCTACGCCTTGGTAGTGGGCCGTTTCAACAGCTTCGTCGTGGAAAGCCTGGTTAGCGGTGCCGTTGATGCGCTGGTACGCCACGGTGTCAGCGAAAGCGACATCACCATCATCCGTGCGCCGGGTGCGTTCGAAATCCCGCTGGTCGTGCAGAAAGTTGCCCAGCGCAGCGAATTCGCGGCCATCGTCGCACTGGGTGCGGTGATCCGTGGCGGTACTCCGCACTTCGAATACGTTGCAGGTGAGTGCGTCAAAGGCTTGTCTCAGGTGTCCATGGAGTTCGACGTTCCGGTCGCTTTCGGCGTACTGACCGTCGACTCCATCGAGCAGGCCATCGAGCGTTCCGGCACCAAGGCCGGTAACAAGGGCGCTGAAGCTGCTCTGTCCGCCATTGAAATGGTAAGCCTGCTGTCGCAGCTGGAGGCCAAGTGATTTCCGACGATACCGACCAGTTCAACCCGCGCGACGCCAAATCGCCGGAAGCTGCCAAGGGCAAAAGTGCCAAACGTCGCGAAGCGCGGCAGATGGCTACTCAGGCCCTTTATCAGTGGCACATGGCTGGCCATGCGTTGAACGAGATCGAAGCACAGTTTCGTGTAGACAACGATTTCAGCAATGTCGACGGCGCCTACTTCCGTGAACTGCTGCACGGTGTGGCCACCAACAAGACCGAGATCGACACCGCGCTCTCGCCTTGCCTCGACCTGACCATCGAAGAACTCGACCCGGTTGAACTGGCCGTCCTGCGCCTGTCCACCTTCGAGCTGCTCAAGCGCATCGACGTGCCTTACCGCGTTGTGATCAACGAAGGCATCGAGCTGGCCAAGGTCTACGGCTCTACTGACGGTCACAAGTTCGTCAATGGCGTGCTGGACAAGCTGGCACCGCGCCTGCGTGAAGTCGAAGTGAAGGCCCACAAGCGCTGATTCGCGCCTGACCTTTATGGGAGAGTTCGAGCTGATCCGCAATTACTTCGCCGCCGCGCCCTGTGCGCAGGTGGGCGAGGAAGTTGCCCTGGGGATCGGCGACGACTGCGCGCTGCTGGCGTTAGCGCCCGGCGAGCAGTTGGCGATCTCGACCGATACCCTGGTTGCCGGGGTGCATTTTCCTGATGTCTGCGACCCCTTTCTGCTTGGCCAGCGAGCGCTGGCGGTATCTGCCAGCGATCTGGCGGCCATGGGCGCTCGTCCTGTCGCGTTTACCCTTGCCTTGACCCTCCCGCAGGTCGATGCCGACTGGCTGCAGGCATTTGCCCGCGGCCTCAATCACATGGCGCAGGGCTGTTCGCTGCGTTTGATCGGCGGCGATACCACACGCGGGCCCTTGAGCCTCACGCTAACGGTGTTCGGCGCTGTTCCAGCCGGCTCGGCCCTGACGCGCAGCGGCGCTTGCGCCGGAGATTTGCTCTGCGTTGGCGGCGCGCTGGGTGATGGCGCAGGTGCGTTGCCGCTGGTATTGAAGCAACGCAGCATCGAGGCTTCGATTGCCGAGGCGTTGCTGGCCCGCTACTGGTCGCCGCAACCTCAGCTAGCGCTGGGGCAGGCATTGCGGGGCAGGGCGACGTCGGCGCTGGACATCTCCGATGGGCTGCTGGCTGATTGCGGACACATTGCCCGTGCATCAGGCGTCCGGCTGGTCGTCGAGCGTGACAGGCTGCCGATGTCTGATCAGTTGCTGACGTTGTTCGATCTGCCGTCTGCCCGGCAGGCTGCGCTCAGCGGTGGCGACGATTACATCCTGGCTTTCACGCTGCCGTCCGGACACCTTGCCAGCTTGCTGGATGAAGGCTGGCCGGTGCATGTTGTTGGCCGGGTAGAGAAGGGCCAAGGTGTCGTTGTTGTTGTCGACGGCGCAGGGCTCGATGTCACGCCCGATACGCGTGGCTACCAGCATTTCGGCAGCGCGCAGTGAAGCGATGCACTGCGTCTATCTATCGAACTTTATGATCTAAATGCCCGAGAATTCAGCCTGAGCGTCCGCAGGAACCTGCTGTTACAATGCGAATCTTGCGAATTTCCAGTCTTCATACTGATCAGGAGCACACGGTGCCCGTCGTATTTGTCGCCGCTTCCAAACTGCCCACCCCCTTTGCAGAGTTTGCCATGCACGGCTTTATCGAGTCGGCAACCGGCCGTGAACATGTCGTCCTGAGTCTGGGCGATGTGGCGGACGGTGCGCCGGTTCTTGGCCGCGTGCATTCCGAATGCCTGACAGGCGACGCCCTGTTCAGTCAGCGTTGCGATTGCGGTTCACAACTTGAAGCCGCCCTGCGCGCCATTGCTACCGAAGGGCGCGGCGTATTGCTGTATCTGCGTCAGGAAGGGCGCGGTATCGGCCTGATGAACAAGATTCGCGCCTATGAGCTGCAGGATGGCGGTGCAGATACGGTAGAAGCCAATGAGCGTCTGGGCTTTGCTGCCGACCAGCGCGATTACGCGATCTGCCTGCCGATGCTTCAGCACCTGGGCGTTCGATCGTTGCGTCTGATGACCAATAACCCGCGCAAGGTCAAAGCCTTGACCGACATGGGCATCACGGTCGCCGAGCGTGTGCCGTTGCACACCGGACAAAACCCGCACAACCGCCTTTATCTGGCGACCAAGGCGGGCAAATTGGGACACATGATGGGTAACGAGCATCAAAGCGAGGTCGGCCCCGCGTGACACGTAGCGAGGTGCGCCAAAAGCTGGAAATGGCGTGGTGGCGTCAACTGGGTCTGACCCTGGCGCCATTGCTGGTGGTCTGTGTGTTTTTCGGTGCCAGCGAGCCGCTCATTCCTGTGTTGGCGATACCGCTGTTCATTGCCGGGGTAGGCTCGATGTTCGTCAGCCTGAAGCCGTTCGGGGCTTACAAGCGAGCGTTAACGGCTACCCAGGCTGCACTCGACACGCCGGAAGAGCCGGCAGCATGGCTCAAACTCGCTGCTGTCCGCCGCCTGGCCTTTCTCGCTGCCGGGCTGCCCGCCTGGATCGCCGCCATCGCAGTGCTGTTCGGCTTGCACCCTTTGCCGGTCTGCCTGCTGGCGTTTGCCAGCGCAGTGCTGCTCTACCTGTACCGCATTCCTGCGCTTTCCCGCTGATCGACCCTGGCTGATTTTTCCAGACGAAGTGGGTACGACCAGCGGAAATCCGATCAGCCCGCCAGCAACCACACACCCGTTGCCGCAGAAGCTGCACCTGCGATGCGCACCAGCGGCGCTGCCGCCTGAGGCAATACGCGAACCACGGCATAACCTGCCGCATGCAAGGCTGCAGTCGCTGCCACGAAGCCTGCTGCGTAAGCCCATGGGCTGGACATGTCCGGAAGCTCAAGGCCATGCGCCACACCGTGGAACAACGCAAACAGTGCTGTCGCTGCAACGGCCAGTGCCAAGGGCGGACGCACCGCCAGTGCCACAGCCAGACCCAGCGCCAGTACCGACGCGGCAATGCCGCTTTCCAGCGCTGGCAGGTTCAGACCTTCAAAGCCCAGCACGCCGCCGACCAGCATGGTGCCGACGAAGGTGCAGGGCAGCGCCCAGCGTGCGGAACCTTGCTGTTGTGCGGCCCACAAGCCAACGGCAAGCATTGCCAGCAAATGATCCAGACCGCCAATCGGGTGGCTGATACCCGCTATCAGACCGTTATCGCCATGACCGGGGTGGGCCAGCGCCAGGGTCGGGATCAGCAGCAGCGCGAGGGCGCCAAGGGCTTTTTTGTAGTTCATCGACGGGTTCCTTTTGGTTGTGAATTCAGGCGGCTGCAGTCAGCAGACCCTGGCGTTCAATGAAGGCAATGATCTGCTCCAGACCCTGACCGGTTTTCTGGTTGCTGAACACGAACGGCTTTTCGCCACGCATCCTGCGCGTGTCGCTGTCCATCATTTCCAGTGACGCGCCCACCAGCGGTGCGAGGTCTATCTTGTTGATCACCAGCAGATCGGACTTGCAGATACCCGGGCCACCTTTGCGAGGCAGTTTGTCGCCTGCCGATACGTCGATCACGTAAATCGTCAGGTCGGAAAGCTCCGGGCTGAACGTTGCGGAAAGGTTATCGCCACCGGATTCGACAATGATCAGGTCCAGGCCCTCAAAGCGGCGATTGAGCTGGTCAACCGCCTCCAGGTTGATCGAAGCGTCTTCACGAATGGCGGTGTGCGGGCAGCCACCGGTTTCAACACCGATGATGCGCTCAGGGGCCAGTGCCTCGTTGCGCACCAGAAAGTCAGCGTCTTCGCGGGTATAGATATCGTTGGTCACGACCGCCAGGTTATAGCGGTCGCGCAATGCCAGGCACAGCGCCAGAGTCAGAGCTGTCTTGCCGGACCCTACCGGGCCACCGATGCCGACGCGCAGAGGTTGGCTGTTCATTGAGTTCTCCATAAAGACTGATCAGGACCGGAATAACCGGCTGTATTGACGTTCATGCGCCATGCTCGCCAGGGACAGGCCGAAGGCCGCGCTGCCAGCATGGTGGGTATCTTGTCGGGTGGCATTGACCTGCGCTTGCTGCAGTAACGGCAACAGCTCGCTGGTCAGGCGTTGCGCAGCTTGCTGGCCGAGTGGCAGGGTTTTCATCAGCACGGCCAACTGGTTTTCCAGCCAGCTCCACAGCCATGCGGCCAGTGCGTCTTGCGGGCTGATCTGCCAGGCACGTGCGGCCAGCGCCCAGCCCAGGGCCAGATGCGGCTCTGCAGTCTGTTCAAGAAAGTGGCGTGCATCGCGATCCAGCTCAGGCAGGCCATTGAGCAATTGTTGCAAGGAATAACCCATCTGCCGGCTTTCCTGATGCAGCTCGCGCGTTTCACGGCTGGCGCGGTGTTGCTCGCTGACTTGCAGCAGTTGACCCCAGTCACCGGCCGACGCTGCTTCACAGTGGGCCAGCAGCAGGGGGGCCTCAAAGCGAGCGAGATTGAGCAGCAGCTGATCGCTGATCCAGCGCCCTGCAGTCTGCGGGTCTACCACGATGGATTGCTCCACGGCCATTTCCAGCCCTTGTGAATAGCTGTAGCCACCAATCGGCAGCTGCGGGCTGGCCAGACGCAAAAGCGCCCAGGCGCTGTTCACTTGCGCACGCCGAACTGGTGCATGCGGGGCGGATAGTTGAAATCCTCTTCGCCTGCACGCGAGTGGTGATGCCCGCCGCCATAGGCACCATGTTCCGGCTGGAACGGCGCTTCGATGGTTTCGACGGTGGCACCGAGCTGATCGAGCATGGCCTTGAGCACGTAGTCATCGAGCAGGCGAAGCCAGCCGTCGCCGACTTGCAGGGCTACGTGACGATTGCCGAGATGATAGGCCGCGCGGGTCAGTTCGAAGGTACTGCTGCAAGTAACGTGCATCAGCTTTTCCGGGCGTGCGCAGACACGCACCACGCGGCCATCTTCGGCCTTTAGAAACTCGCCATCGCGCAGGGGCGATTGACCGCGTTGCAGAAACAGGCCCACGTCTTCGTTTTCCGCACTGAAGCAGCGCAGGCGACTCTTGCTGCGTGCCTCGAAATTCAAATGCAACTCGGCGGCCCATTCGGCCTGAGGTTCGATTCGGTTGTGAATCACCAGCATTAGATAGCTTCCAGCCAATTGCGATGCTTCAAATCAGAGCAAGGGGCTTGCCAACAGGGCAGGCTGTAGGAAATTGCTGGCGGAAGTGGCTGACTTTTAATTGTGTACGGCCTTGTCGCGCTCATTAATGGTGCGCAACGAAAAAATCGACCTGTTTTGGTGCTATCGCTGACTTCAACTGACGCTCAATCGTGACTGCCGAGCCCACGCCAGTGCCGTGCGCCGATAAAGATGAAGCGCAATTGCTGGGTAATCTTGGCCTGAGGTGTCAGGTGCGGTGCAAGCGAAGCGGGTGGAGGGTCGATCAGCTCCGGCAGCATGGCGAACACGCTTTTGACCACAAGGTCGGCGATGATCGACAGCGCGTCAGCGTTCAGGTGCTGCCATTTGGGCATTTTTGCCAGGTCGGCCGTCAGGTCGGCGCTGATGCCCTCGCGCAGAGCCCCCAGAGCCTGACGCACTTTAAGAGAGCCGCCATACTGTTCTCGGGCCAGAAAAAGAAACTGCGAGCGATTGGCTGCTACACGCTCTAGAAATATCTTAACTGACGCGCGAATCAGTCCGCCCATGGCGAATTCGTTGTGGCGTACCAGCCGGATGGTTTCGCGGAAGGTCTGGCCGACCTCACTTACCAGCGCCAGGCCCAGCTGGTCCATGTCTTCGAAGTGACGATAAAACCCGGTCGGCACGATGCCCGCCGTGCGTGCCACTTCCCGCAGGCTAAGGCTGCCGAAGCCGCGCCCGCTTTCCATCAACTGATGGGCAGCGTCAAGCAAGGCTCTTCGGGTCTGTTGTTTCTGTTCGGCGCGGGGCAGCATGGCTCAAACGATTCTTGGATTAGGCTGGACTGCACTTTAGCAAATGCGCTTTACCTGCGTCGAAAGGGTTTTCATTCAGACTCTTTTACGTGCGCTGCAGCTCGGGTGCTGGCCTTTGGTGCGATTTCGTATTCAAATCAAACCCTCGGCGCGTTTGTCAGTCGAACATTCATGTCGTATTCAGCGCGCCAGGGTCGGGGCGCTGTTTTCTGGAGAGTCACGCATGACGCGCAGCCGCAAGATTTTCGCCTGGACAGGTGCCACGTTGTTGGTGGTGCTGGCCATACTGGTCATTGTGCTTGTCACGTTCGACTGGAACCGCATCAAACCTACCCTCAATGAGAAAGTCAGCGAAGCGCTGCATCGCCCGTTCGCCATCAATGGTGACCTGGATGTGCGCTGGACGCGCGAGCCCGAGCTCGGTGGCTGGCGTGCCTGGGTGCCGTCGCCGCACTTCGTGGCCGATGACCTGACACTGGGTAATCCCGAGTGGTCGAAAACTCCGCAGATGGTCACTCTCAAGCACGTTGAGTTTCGTCTTTCGCTGTTGCCGCTGCTGGCTCAGCAAGTGGTCATCCCGCGTATCGATTTGACCGGTCCAGAGGCAAAGCTTGAGCGGCTGGCCGATGGTCGCGCCAACTGGGTGTTCGACCTGCCCAAATCCGACCCGAACGCTGAACCTTCCAAGTGGGTGGTGGATATCGGGGCCATCAAGTTCGACAAGGGGCTGGTGAGTTTCAATGACCAGACACTGAATGCCAATCTGGATGTGGTGATCGACCTGCTCGGCAAGCCGATCCCGTTCAGCGAAATCGTTGGCAGCAAGGAAGCGCAAAAGGCCCAGGAAAAGGGCGCAGTACCTCAGGACTACGCGTTTGGTCTGGCTGTAACAGGCCAGTACCACGGTCAGAAACTGAGCGGCACCGGCAAGGTGGGTGGCCTTCTCGCACTCAAGGATGCCAGTCAGCCGTTCCCGGTGCAGGCCGATGTGAAGGTCGGTGATACCCACGCGGTCATCGCCGGGACCCTGACCGACCCACAGAACCTGGGTGCGCTGGATCTGCGCCTCAAACTTTCCGGCGCGAGCCTGAGCAATCTGTACCCGCTGACCGGCGTGACCCTGCCGGACTCTCCGGCTTACTCCACCGATGGCCGCCTGATCGCCAAACTGCATGACCCGGCAGGAGCCAACTTTCGTTACGAAGGCTTCAACGGCAAGATCGGCAACAGCGATATCCACGGCGATCTGGGTTACGTATCCAGCCAGCCACGGCCGAAGCTGAGCGGCGTGCTGGTGTCCAATCAGTTGTTGTTCAGCGACCTCGCGCCACTGATCGGTGCGGACTCAAATGCCGCTCAGAAAAAGCGCGGTGGCGAGAGCAAGCAGCCATCGGGCAAAGTCCTGCCCGTAGAAGAATTTCAGACCGACCGCTGGCGAGCGATGGATGCCGACGTGGAGTTCACCGGCAAGCGCATTGTGCAAAGCCCGGACTTACCGTTCACCGACCTGTATACCCATCTGATTCTCAACGATGGTCAATTGAGCCTGGAGCCGTTGCGCTTTGGAGTGGCAGGCGGCAAGCTGGATGCGGATATCCGCCTCGACGGCCGCAACAAGCCGTTGCAGGGCAGGGCGAAGCTGTCGGCGCGCAACTTCAAGCTCAAGCAGCTGTTCCCGACCTTTGAACCGATGAAAACCAGCTTCGGTGAGCTGAATGGCGATGCCGACATCAGTGGCCGAGGCAACTCGATTGCCGCTTTGCTCGGCACCGCCAACGGTGAAATGAAAATGCTGGTCAACGACGGCGCGATCAGCCGTGGCCTGATGGAAATTGCCGGGCTCAACGTGGGCAACTACGTGGTGGGCAAGCTGTTTGGCGACAAGGACGTGAAGATCAATTGCGCGGCTTCTGATTTCGGCATCAAGGACGGCTTGGCGACCAGTCGGCTGTTCGTCTTCGATACCGAGAACGCCATCATCTACATCAATGGCACCGCAAACATGAAGACTGAGCAACTGGACCTGCAGATCAACCCGGAATCCAAGGGCTTCCGCGTGTTCTCGTTACGCTCGCCACTGTACGTCAACGGCCCGTTCGCCAAGCCCAATGCAGGCGTGCAGTCCGGCCCGTTACTGCTGCGCGGCGCCGGTATGGTTCTGCTCGGTGCAACTGTAGGCCCGGTGGCCGGTCTGCTGGCGCTGGTCGCGACCGGCGATAGCGCACCGAACCAATGCGGCCCGCTGCTGGAGCAGATGCGCACCGGCAAGGCGCCGAAGACGGTGAAGTGATTGCACACTCAAGGATCAGCGGTGCGATGCAGATCTGCGACGCAGAGCGTCACGCAATGCATTCCGACGCTGGAGCGAGCGGAACGATAATCTCAACTATCGTGCGACGCTCCGCGTCGCATGCTGCTCTGGACGCTCCGCGTCCGGTCTTGATGTACGGTGCGATGCAGGCTTGTGACGCAGAGCGTCACGATCGGCATGCAAAGGGAGCACACGGAACGATAGTCGTGCGTCGAACACGCATTCCAGTTGTCCACAAAAAAAGCCAGGACACAGGTCCTGGCTTTTCACTTGTAGCCGCTTGTTACAGGCCTTCGAGGATGTCCGACATGTCGTCGGCGTGCTCTTCTTCCTGAGCAAGAATCTCTTCAAAGATGCGGCGGGTGGTCGGATCACTGTCACCGATGTACTGAATGATCTCGCGATAGCTGTCGACCGCGATGCGCTCGGCAACCAGATCTTCGTACACCATTTCCTTCAGCGTGTTGCCCGCAACGTATTGTGCGTGGGAGTTCTTCGACAGCAGGTCCGGGTTGAATTCCGGCTCGCCGCCCAGCTGCACGATGCGCTCGGCCAGCTTGTCGGCGTGCTGTGCTTCCTGTTCAGCGTGCTCCAGAAACTCGGCTGCCGCCACGCTCGCCTTGAGGCCGGACGCCATGTAGTAGTGGCGTTTGTAGCGCAGCACACAGACCAGCTCGGTCGCCAGCGACTCATTGAGCAGGCGCAGCACGGTTTCGCGGTCAGCGCTGTAACCTTCAGTCACAGCACCATTCTCAACGTTCTGGCGCGCACGCTGGCGCAGAGTATTTACATCGGAAAGCTGTGATTGCGGTGCAGAAATCATCATTTATCTCCAGGGTTCATCAGGTTTTGCTGTCCCGCTCTGTATGTTGCCCGGCAGGATCAGCAAAGGTTGTGAGTGCTGGAGGAGGGGAAAAGTTTTATCGGATTTTCGCCGGTGCGGACGGTTGTGACTGAATGTAAAAATATAAGAAACGAGTGCAGAACGCTGCGGTCCCAACCATGAGACCCAAATAAATCGTGGAGATACACAATGCTTAAGTTTCTGGGAAGCACCGTCGGCATCATCTTTCTGATCGGCCTGGTAGTGGTCATCGCCCTGTTCAAGCTGGTTTTCTAAGCGTCAACCTGCTGGTAGGCCTGATACTGCGCTCTGGAGGGTTCTCTGGGGCGTGGTGTACCTTCTATCCTAGGAAATGTGTTGTGATTCGTCGGGTAACTTAGGCAGATCACCACCGTCTATCCTGCGCCCGGACCTGCTTGGGTGCGCGTCATTATCATCTTTCAAGCGCGGGGAATCACAAACTGCGTGAACCAGATCAATGCAATAAGCACCACGATCTGCGCTGTCCAGGGGATAAACAGTAGGTACTTCATATTTTTAGGAAAGCTTCTGGATTCCTTTATATCCATAAGGCCTCGTTTCTTACCCAGGTCGGGAAAAATCAAAAACAGATACATCATCCCGCATCGCACCATTTTTCCAGGCATGCCTGCGTCGCCGTACGTGGATTTGTTGCCTGTGATGAGCTTGCAGTTGGGTAAGTGGGATTCAAAAATGTGCGTGTAGTTATGTGCTACGTAGGCTGAAGCGAGAATAATGATGAGCATCGCGGCGTACAAGAAAACCCCAATCAGGCCCGGCTCGATACTGGTCAAGTTCTGATCTCGCTCATGAAGACTGCTCCCTTGTGCGCTTTATGAAAGGGGGTGCCATGTATGCCTTTGGTCTTGTCGTTATCGAGTGCTAATTCTGACCCAGGGAGATACTAAGTGCCATCATTGTTGTAAATAAACAAAAATTTACGACTGTCGGGATTATCAAGATTTTTTTATAAAACGCTGGGAGTTTTTCAACCTCTTTGGCATCAATGACGCCTCTCTTGGCGCTTAGCTTTGGCACCATCAGTACTATTGAAATAACGCCGCCGCGCATGACTTTTCCGAGCAGGCCGCCGCCTGACCATGCTTCTCTGATGGTCTGCACGGAGGAGCAGTTTGGTAGCTGCTCCTCTATAATTTCAACGTATTTGTGCGCAATGACGTCGGTGGCGATGAGATTTAGTATCATCGGTACCATTATGAACAGGCCGATCAGGCCTATCGGGATATTCGTCATGACCTGATCGACCTTCAACATGGCGTATGAGCGTTTTATTCAAAGTAATACTTTCTATTCGGGCAGGTTTTTAAAATCCCCAAAAATAAGCTGAAACCCTGAGTGCCATAAGGCAGAAAAACAAAAAGAACGTCACGATTGTCGGGATGAGTAAAGATTTTTTGTAAAACCCTGAAAGGTTTCTGACTTCCTTAATGTCGATAAGTCCCCTTCTGGTGCTCAGGTTGGGGGCCGTGAGTATTGTTGCGATAATGCCGCCGCGCATGATTTTTCCAATCAGACCACCTCCCGACCAGGCCTCTCTAATTGTCTGTACAGAAGAGCAGTTGGGTAGTTGTTTCTCTATAGTTTCAACATACTTGTGCGCAATAATTGCGGTGGCAAAGAGATTTATTATCATGAGTGTCAATAGCAATCCAAAAAGCAAGCCTACTCCGGTTTCTGTCATTTTATTTCGCTATTATTCAAGAAGGTGGCTTGATATTTTAAGTAAGGCCAATGCGATAAATAATGTTGCTGACGTAACTGTCGGAATGACAAGCAATTTTTTGTAATGGCTTGGAAGGTTTTTTATTTCTCGTTCGTCAACGAAACCTCTTCGGGCGCTAAGCTTAGGCATCATTAAAATCAAGGCGATTACGCCGCCTCGCATTACTTTGCCGAGCAGGCCGCCACCCGAATATGCTTCTCTAACCGTTCTTATATAAGAGCAGTTTGGCAAATGTGCTTCTATGGTCTCAACATATTTGTGTGCAATTACAGCGATAACGATGCTTGTTAAGAACAGCGGTATCAATATGGCTCCCCCGAGCAGGCCTATCATGGTACTTGTCATTTCGACATCGCTCCATAAATGATCTCGCCAAAATGTTCACCCGCTGACTCACCTATTTCGCCGCCTGCCCATCCTCCAACTGCACCTCCGACCACGCCGCATGCCAAGGCACCTGGGCCCGTAGTTATACCCAAAATAAAAGCACAACCTCCCACAGCTGCATACCCTAAGAGGTAGCCACCGGTACCTGCTCCGCTGATGCTGCCCATCAATGAGCTACCTTCAACATACTTCGCTTTTCGACACTGCTCCTCGCGTCCCATCGTGCAGGCGTTACGAATTTCGATTGCGGTTGAACCTACTTCAAGCGCGGTTCCAATATAGGCTCCTCTCTTGATCCATTTGGAGGCTTTGGCCACGCCAGATACCTTGTCAGCATATCCCGCGATTTCTCCTGTGCGCATGTAGCTATTAGTCGAAAGTCCAAGCAGTCGTTTGATCGAGCCTTCGTTGCGCAGTCCGGATCCATACGCCAGAAAATTGTTCAGCAGCTTATCAAGCTTCATGAACAACTCAGTTCGTTTGGCGTAGAAAGCGTCTCGTTGGGTCATCGTGCCGGAGCCCATGTGTTCCCGGTAGAGTTTTTCGATCTGTTGAAGGGCTTTCTTGATCTCGTCCATATGCTTGGCCCAGCCATCACTCGTGGCGCCTATCCCCATGGACGTATAAGAAATCGTCTGCTTGAGCAACTCAAAATTCTCAAGAAAAAAGTCATCTCCCTCCACGCCATTCACCAGCAACGCTGTATGCACTTCCGCAGCCTTGGCCATCAGGAAGGCTTCCTGGGCGGTAGACGAGGGCGTGGACGCGTCGCCGACGATGACCAGCTCACCGGCCAGTACGACGCCGCCCGAGATGTGGGAATTGAGGGCGACGAATTTGGCTTTGGCATTCTTTGGCAGCGCAAGGTTGGCGTTCAAAGAATCGAAGGTCTGTGTTCTGGAGTTGATGAAGGATCGTGCTTCGGCCATGGTCGTGCCTCACGAGTACTTTTTATTATTGATCCGGTCCCAGCCGCCAGCCACGTTACCGCCTGCTGTGCCATCGACACGTTTCTGCAGGGTGTAGGTGGTTTTGATGCGGCCGTAATTGAGCTGTACGATTTCGATGGGGATGCCGGCGCTTGCGCTCTGGGTGTAGTCGGCGATGATGACTTCCTCGAGAACCACTTCGTAGTATTTGAGCTTGTCGGTGCCTGCGCGGCAGAGTACCAGCTTCACTTCCTTGAGGTGCTGGCCTGCGCAGCTGGCTTCCATGAGCTTGCAACTAGCGCTGTCGAGGTATTTGGTAAACGTGAAGTTGGTCATGGTGGTGCGACCGGATGAAGCGCCGCCCGAGGAGCTGGCGGTGGCAGAGGTGCTTTGGTTGACGCCAAAGTTATAGCCGGTGATTTCGATCCACTTGCTGTACTTCTCGTCCAGCGCCTCGCCCGGGATGTCTGCGATCTGAATAAAAGCGTCGAAAGCCATATGAACCTTTCCTTGGTCATTAGTGATGCGGTGTAGTGATTTTAAGATGAGCGGCTATGACAGCAAATTTGTACATGGGTTTCAAGGCGCAAGCGTTGGTTTGAAACGCAATGTCTAATGACGGGTTTAATACTTAAACATCAAAATAGAAATGCCCGGCGCATTGCGCGTCGGGCGTCGGGCGTCTGTAAGTTATTTCCGTTACATCGCTTTTTCGTTTTTCTCGCGTTGTTCGCAGGTCATGAAACCTTTGTTGGTCACGCGGCCGTCGCTGTTGAAGCTGACGTGGTAAACCTGTTTGTGGCCATCTTTGGCCAGGACGTAATTGTTGCAGGTGCCTGGGTTGACCTTACGCTCGATGGTGCTCGACGGCTCGCCGCCGATGGTCAGGACCTGCTGGCGCGTCATGCCGTTCTCAACCTGCTTGACCAGCGGTTCGTTGCGATAAGTGACGTAATCCACCGGGTTCTGCACGGTTGTGTTGCTGCAGCCGGCCATCGTCGCCAATACAAAAGTCGCCGCGAAGATTTTCTTGTACATCGTTATTGCTCCACATGTCAGAGCCGGTCTTGGCCCGGTAGCGCTTTGAGCAGGAAACCGGGCTAAGAGTTCGAAAAAAAGATGGCGATACGGCAGTACCTCTCGCGACAATCCCTGACCGCGAGGTGGCCCTTTGAATATTCGCCAGCACGTTCCCGAAACCGCGAGGTCAATCTGATGGCACGGTCGGACATTAGGGTCCGGCCCTGGGCTCGGTCATCGGTTGTCGGACCGTAGTTCGTTAATCAGCCGCTCCTCAGTGACGGCCAGGAAGATGCGATGAGCGATAAAGAACTGTATGAAATCGAGTACACCTTGCTGGGCGAGCACCACGTAGACTTCATCGAGAATCTGGATGTGCCCATCATCGAAGTGGTACACGAGCTGGCGCTCAAGCACCATGTCGAGCTGGACGATCTTGCAGTCGGTGAAGCCGGCATGGCTCACGCCGCCGGAATCACCGATGTGTCAATTCATAGTGTGGAGGGCAGTGAGGGCAGCGCGACTGCCTAACTCGTCTTTGACCGCAGCGGGGTCGTCCAGCGTTCTGCAAGGATGACGCCGCACAGGGTCAGCGCTCCGCCGAACAGGTGATAGAGCGCAAGTTGTTCGCCCAGCGTCGCCGCGGCAACCAATGCCGTGGCGATCGGCATCAGGTTGAAGAACAGCGTCGTGCGGCTGGGCCCCAGACGCATGATCGAGGTCATCCACAACCATGGCGCAAGCATGGAAGTCGGAATGGCTGCATACAGCACCATCGGAATGTTACTGGCATTCAAGCCGGTTTTTGCCGACAGGATAAAAGGCGGCAGCAATACGATAAGCGCCAGCAGAATCTGTACGTAAAGCAATTGCAGGGGCGGCAGGCACAACTGCCACTTCTTGAGCAGCGTGCTGTAGACCGCGTACGACGCTGCGGCCACCAGCACCATCGCATCGCCCCGATTGACGCCATGATCGATCAGCCCAGCGGGATTGCCCGCCGACACCACGACTACCACTCCCACGAATGACAGCACAGCGCCCAGCAGTGCGCCACGGGTCAGGCGATTGCCCAGGCAGGCTATCGACAGCCCCAGCGCCATCATGGGCACCAGCGACTGAATGATCCCCATGTTGGTGGCGGTCGTCAGGCTTGCAGCGAAATACGCCAGGCTTTGATACATCGCAGTGCCGAGCACGGCAAGAATGAAAATTTTACCCAGCACCGGTTTGATCGCGGCACGGTTCGCCCAGACAGGCCTGAGCATGAAGGGTGTGAACAGCAAGCCTGCCAGCGCCCAGCGATAAAAGCCTATTTCAGCCGGAAAGATCACTCCGGCAGACGCCTTGGTGACGGCCGTATTGATCGCCCAGATAAGGACTGTAATCAGTGGAAAAGCGTATTGCATGAGGGAATCATCGTTAAAGCGAGGCGTAATTATCCGCCTGTTGGTCGAGAATGCCAGCGGCGATGCAGTGTGCCCCGTCATGGGTCGCAACATCTGACTACACTGAATCACAGCCTGCGCCGTCCGGTGCGGTGGTTCTGGAGAGTGGATCGATGAAGAAGCTCGGTATTCCTTTATTGCTCGTTGGCTTGATGCTGTCTGCTCAGGGGTTCGCGGCGACTGCACAGCAGAACAAAATGACCACTTGTAATGCCGACGCCAGCGCCAAATCGCTTAAGGGCGATGAGCGCAAGGCATTCATGAGCACTTGCCTGAAAGCGGCACCAACGCCGGCAGCTACCCAGCAGGACAAGATGAAGACCTGCAATGCGACCGCCAGTACTCAGGCACTCAAGGGCGACGCTCGCAAGAGTTTCATGAGCGATTGTCTCAAGAAGAAATAATTTTCCAGCCATCGCCATCGCTACAGACAAGGCGCGCGGGTGCAGTAAACACTGCACTTTGGCGCCGTTATCGAGCCGATCATCGGGCAGATGATTGCGCCGCACTTTTTCCGGCTTTCGGATCACTGGTTCTCGACTGAGAAGGCTGGCAGACTGCCCACCTTCCTTGTGTTGCCCGTTGAGGGTCTATGCCAACGTTTTCTGCGCGTCAGGTGTTAATAGCCAGCTGGATTCTTGTATTTGGCGGTCTGTTATTGGTGTTGCCATTCAAGTTGCTGCCCAGCCTGCTGGCCGGACTGTTGGTGTTCGAACTGGTCAACATGCTGACCCCCAAGTTGCAGCGTCTGATCTCTGGCGAACGCGCCCGCTGGCTGGCGGTAGCGCTGCTGGGTACTGTGGTGGTCAGCCTGCTGACACTGATTTTTGCCGGTGTCATCAGCTTTGTGCTGCACGAAGCCGAAAACCCCGGTGCCTCGCTGGACAAGTTCATGACCCTGGTGGATCGCGCGCGCGGTCAGCTGCCGCCGTTCATTGATGCCTATCTGCCTGCCAGTGCGGCGGAGTTTCAGGTCTCCCTTGGGCAGTGGCTGCAGAAGCACGTCGGCGAGTTGCAGTTGATCGGCAAGGGCGCAGCACACATGTTCGTTACCATGCTGATCGGCATGGTGCTGGGGGCAATCATCGCCTTGCAGCGTATTTCCGATGTCCATGCGCGCAAGCCGCTGGCGGCCGCACTGTTCGATCGTCTGTATCTGGTCAGTCGCGCATTTCGCAACATCGTTTTCGCCCAGATCAAGATTTCCCTGCTCAACACGGCGTTTACTTCGGTATTCCTGGCCATCGTCCTGCCGTTGTGCGGGATTCACCTGCCGCTGACCAAGACCCTGATCATCATGACCTTCCTGCTCGGCCTGTTGCCGGTGGTGGGTAACCTGATGTCGAATACGCTCATTTTCATTGTCGGCATGTCGATCTCGATCTGGGTAGCGCTGGCTGCGCTGGGTTACCTGATCGTGATTCACAAGGTCGAGTATTTCCTCAATGCACGCATCGTCGGCGGACAGATCAATGCCAAGTCGTGGGAGTTGCTGCTGGCGATGCTGCTGTTCGAAGCCGCATTCGGCCTGCCGGGTGTGGTGGCAGGGCCGATTTACTATGCGTATTTGAAGAGCGAACTGCAGAAGGAAGGGTTGGTCTAGGGCGCGTGGATATCTGACTGGCTAGAGTCTGCGTTGCGGCTGGAATCTGTGACGCAGAGCGTCACGAACGGCATTCCCACGCTGGAGCGTGAGGAACGATAGTTCTTTAACTACCGTGCCTGCGCTCCGAGTCATGCCACTAGCCGTAACGCTTCTTCGCTTCAATCGCCAGGCCGCTGCCGATGCTGCCGAAGATGTTGCCTTCGAAGTGGCGGGCGTTGGGCAGCATCGCCGAGACGCTGTTGCGCAGGGCGGGAATGCCGCTGGAGCCGCCGGTGAAGAACACCGTGTTGACCTGTTCGACACTCACGCCCGCGTCGCTGAGCAAGTTCGTCACGCTGTTGCGCACGCGCTCAAGCTGAGCGTCGATTGCCGCCTCGAACATCACCCGGCTCAGGTCCACACTCAATCCTGCTTCCACCCGGTCCATTGGCAGATGGCGGTTTTCAGCGTGGGTCAGCTGGATTTTGGTTTCTTCCACTTCCATGGCCAGCCAGTGCCCGGCGCGCTGTTCGATCAGCTTGAACAGGCGGTCGATGCCACCCGTGTCTTCAATGTCATAACGCATGCTGCCCAGCGCCAGCTGCGACTTTTGCGAGTACACCGCATTGATGGTGTGCCAGGTCGCCAGGTTCATATGGTGGCTGGTCGGCATGTAGGCACCGCTTTTCATACGGCTGCCGTAACCGAACAGCGGCATCACGCCTTGCAGGCTCAGCTGCTTGTCGAAGTCGGTGCCGCCAATGTGCACGCCGCCCGTGGCAAGAATGTCCTGTTGGCGATCATCGTGCTGGCGTCGCTCGGGTGACAGGCGCACCAGCGAGAAGTCCGACGTACCGCCGCCGATGTCGACAATCAGTACCAGCTCTTCGTCTTTGATGGTGGACTCGTAGTCGAATGCCGCAGCAATAGGTTCGAACTGGAACGACACGTCCTTGAAGCCGATCTTGCGGGCCACTTCGGCCAGTGTGTCTTCGGCTTCCTGATCGGCCTGTGCATCGTCATCGACGAAATGCACCGGGCGACCCAGTACCACTTGCTCGAACTCGCGTCCGGCCGTGTGCTCGGCGCGTTTTTTCAGCTCGCCGATAAACAGCGCCAGCAAATCCTTGAACGGCATCGCCGTGCCCAGCACGCTGGTGTCATGCTTGATCAGCTTTGAGCCCAGCAGGCTCTTGAGCGAGCGCATCAGGCGGCCTTCATAACCTTCCAGATACTCGTGCAGCGCCAGGCGGCCATACACCGGGCGGCGTTCTTCCATATTGAAGAACACCACCGACGGTAGAGTAATCTTGTCGTCCTCCAGCGCGATCAACGATTCCACGCCGGGTCGTTGCCAGCCGACGGTGGAGTTGGACGTGCCGAAATCGATGCCGCAGGCACGGGCCGGGGATTGGTCATTCATGTCTTTTACGTTCCAGTCAAAAAACGGCCGCGCAGTTTATGTCAGCGCGCGCCAATTGCGTAGCGCGACACGTCGCTTATATTTACTTGGCTGTATTTACCGTCAAGGCTTGAACTGAAGCCCGTTACCCCCAATCTTGAAGGGATTCTCGGTAGACCTGGCTGTCGAACACGATGTTGTCGAGTGATCGACCCGTCTGCAAAGACGGCCGGCTATCTATAAATTTTCGACGTTAGGTAATCCAGATACCTCGTAAACAGAGGGAGCTGGGCGCGTGACGCCAGCGTATCTGGCTTTGCCGGATAATTCGGATGGGTGATCGTTACATGGATTTCAAAGACTACTACAAGATACTTGACGTTGAGCCGACTGCGGACGACAAGGCGATCAAGACCGCCTATCGCAAACTGGCGCGCAAGTATCACCCTGACGTCAGCAAGGAAGCAGGCGCTGAAGACAAGTTCAAGGAAGCGTCCGAAGCCTATGAAGTGCTCAGCAGCCCTGACAAGCGCGCTGAGTACGATGAGCTGCGCAAGTACGGTCGGCAGGGTCGTCCGTTCCAGACGCCGCCAGGCTGGCAAAGCCGGGCTGGCGCAGGCGCTGGAGGATTCGAGGAAACGGCAGACTTTTCAGAATTTTTCAGCTCCATTTTCGGCGGCCGGCCACAGCAGGGCGGCCGTACCCGCAACCCCGGGCGTACCGGGCAGGACGTTGAGATGGAGCTGGCAGTCTTCCTTGAGGAGACCTTGTCGGGTGAGTCCAAGCAGGTCAGCTTCAAGGTGCCGCAGCACAGCCCCAACGGGCAGCGCATGAGCGATATCACCAAGACCCTGAACGTGAAGATTCCTGCGGGCGTCGTCGACGGCGAGCGCATTCGTCTCAAGGGCCAGGGCGCGCCAGGAGTGGGCGGAGGTGCCAACGGCGATCTGTACCTGATCATTCGCCTGGCACCGCATCCGCTGTTCGAGGTCGAGGGCCATGATCTGGTCATCACCGTTCCACTGGCGCCCTGGGAAGCAGTGCTGGGCACCAAGGTGGCGGTACCGACGCTGAACAGCAGGATCAACCTGACCATCCGCCCGGACAGTCAGAACGGTCAGCGTCTGCGGATCAAGGGTAACGGCTTGATGAACAAGAGCGGCGAGCGGGGCGACCTTTACGCCCAGCTGAAAATCGTCGTGCCCAAGCACACCGACGAGGCAACCCGGGCACTCTGGCAGAAACTGGCAGACAGTGCCTCGTTTGATCCCCGGGCGCAGTGGAAGGGTTGAGCGTAGCAGTCTTGCGATTCTGTCTTTTCTGAATGGGCTGATGCGCCACCCGCATCAGCACGCAATCAGCCTCGATCAGTTTTTCGGCAGCACCACATTGAAGGTCGTGCCCTCACCAATGGTCGAGGTCACAGTGATGCTGCCACCGTGGGCGTTGACCACTTCCTTGACGATGAACAGGCCAAGACCCAGGCTGGTCGATGTACTGCGTGTTTCGCTGTTTTCCTCGGTGCTGCGCACCAGCGGATCGAAGATCGTCCCGATAGCGTCTTCGGCAATCGGCTTGCCTTCGTTGTGTACCACCAATATCACCGCTTTCTCGGCACCCGTAACACTGACCGTTATCTCGTGACTGGCCGCACCGTGCTGCAGAGCATTGCCGATCAGGTTCTGCAGCATCTGGCTGATCCGCCCGGCGTCCCAGTGCCCTTTGGTGTTGCCTTCGATGTTCAGCACCGGAACAGAGTCCGGTCGCCCGGCGCAGGCTTCCTCGATGGCTTCACGGCAAGCACTGGCCAAATCCATGTATTTGCGTTCAACCGGTAGCCCGGCGCCCAGGCGACTGCGCACGAATTCCAGCAGATCGCTGACCATCGAGCCCATATGGCGGGTGCTGGTCTGGATACGCGAAACATAGGACTGGGTCTTTTCGTCCAGCGCTATCTTGCGTGCCAGCAATTCCGTCGACATGCTGACGGCCTGCAGCGGCGCGCGCAGATCGTGACCCAGAATGGCAAGAAATATATCCCGTGAACGGCCAACCCGTTCCGCATAGGCAGCGGTGGATTCGGCAAGCGCCTCGTCGATGGCTTCGTTGAAACGAATCACGTCCTGAAAATCGGCCAGTTGCGGCGCTGCCAGGCTTTCTACCCAGAGGCGGATGACGCTGGCGCGCAGATGGCGAAATTCCGACGTCATCTGCACCAGATCAAAGCCGACCTCATGACGCAACTCGCCATGGCTGCTGGCTGCTTCGTCCAGGCTTGGCGTCTTGTTCAGCTCTTCGCCTCTGGCCTTGGCAATCTCCTCGCTTTTGCTCTGCGCGGTATTCATGTCCCGCGCAGCGGCGAGCAGGATCGACCTGGCATGATCCCGCAGCTCGGCTTTGCTCATCGTTTCTGCCGCCGGTTTCAGGGTCCTGGCGAAGTCTTCCCATTCATCGACAATGCGATCCACATGAACAACGATAAACTCGGAAAGGCGCATGGCCGACTACCTTGTTGGAGGAGCGTGACGGAAGATGGGCGCATATTACCTCCTTTGCATGACACGACAAACAGGGCGTTTACTGTCATTTCTGTCAGTAGACGCCCTTTTTTTGCAGGCCTATGTTCAATCAGCGATTAATTGAGTGGAGGGCTTGAGCATGAGTGTCATTACGGTTACGGACGCAACCTTTCAAAAGGAAGTTCTTGAAGCCAGCAAGATAAAGCCGGTTCTGGTCGAGTTTTCTACCAGGGCTAAAGAAAACAAACAAAAGCTGCCTAATGCCAGCGCAAAAATGGACGCCGTTATAGACGAGTTGGACGCAGTTTACGCGGAGCAAGTCAAATTCGTCAGGGTCGAGATCGAGTTGGATCCGGATTTGAAGGACACTCTGAATCCGGTGACTTCGAATATGTATGCCATCAACCATGGCCCGACGACCGTGTTGATCAAAACGGTCGAAGAAATAGCCGAAATAGTCGGTGGCTATGACAGGAAGTACGTAGAGGACAAGTTGAAAGCGTTCGCGGGGATTGATAACGGGGGTGCCAGATGATCAAGGCAGAATTCAAGGTGTTTATTGAAGAGCGCATCAAGCTGGCGGCGTTGCTCCTGGCCGACGGAAAAATCAGCGCTCGGGACGATATGGCAGAAGGGAAACTGAGCGTTTTACTCACATTGCGTCGAGCATTGTCTGGCAAGGGGACTGCGAAGGATCTGGGCATGCTCGACGCCATCAACGACTCGCTTCAGTTGTTACAGATACTTAACTCAAAAGAGACATTCCTGGGGCGTCTTGAGCCTTAGGACTTTAATCCAGGTAGTACGTCGAGAAACAGGGGCTCAACAAGAGCCCCCCTCCTTTCGAGCGCTTTGCTAGAACAGAAAATACCGTTGTGCCATCGGCAGCACATCGGCCGGTTCGCACCATAGCAACACGCCGTCGGCCTTGACCTGATAGGTCTGTGGGTCAACTTCGATGTCCGGCAGGTAGTCGTTGTGGATCAGGTCTTTCTTCTGCACGGTGCGACAGCCTTTGACTACGCCGATCTGCTTCTTCAGGCCCAGTGACTCCGGTACGCCTGCGTCGAATGCCGCCTGGCTGATAAAGGTCAGGCTGGTGGCATGCAGCGAGCTGCCGTAGCTGGCGAACATGGGGCGATAGTGAACCGGTTGCGGTGTCGGGATCGAAGCGTTGGCGTCGCCCATCAGGCTGGCGGCAATGGCGCCGCCCTTGAGGATCAGGGTCGGTTTGACGCCGAAGAATGCCGGACGCCACAGCACCAGGTCCGCCCACTTGCCGACTTCGATGGAGCCCACTTCATGGCTGATGCCGTGGGTGATCGCCGGGTTGATGGTGTATTTGGCGATGTAGCGCTTGGCGCGGAAGTTGTCGTTGCCGGGACCGTCCTGCGGCAGGGGGCCGCGCTGCTTCTTCATCTTGTCGGCGGTTTGCCAGGTGCGCATGATCACCTCACCAACCCGGCCCATGGCCTGGCTGTCGGAACTGAGCATCGAAAAGGCACCTAGGTCGTGAAGAATGTCCTCGGCGGCGATGGTTTCCCGGCGTATACGGCTTTCCGCGAATGCCACGTCTTCGGCGATGCTCGGGTCCAGGTGGTGGCAGACCATGAGCATGTCCAGGTGTTCGTCGATGGTGTTACGGGTAAAAGGCCGGGTCGGGTTGGTCGAGCTGGGCAGCACGTTCGGAGAACCACAGGCCTTGATGATATCCGGCGCGTGGCCGCCACCTGCACCTTCAGTGTGGTAGGTGTGGATGGTGCGGTTCTTGAACGCGGCGAGGGTGGTTTCGACGAAACCTGACTCATTCAGCGTGTCGCTGTGAATCGCGACCTGCACGTCGTATTCATCGGCAACGCTCAGGCAGTTGTCGATGGCTGCGGGTGTGGTGCCCCAGTCCTCGTGCAGCTTCAGACCGATAGCGCCCGCCTTGACCTGCTCGATCAGCGGGCCGGGCAGGCTGACGTTGCCCTTGCCGGTGAAGCCAATGTTCATCGGAAACGAATCCGAAGCCTGGAGCATGCGCGCCATGTGCCACGGACCGGGCGTGACCGTGGTGGCGTTAGTGCCAGTGGCAGGGCCGGTGCCGCCGCCGATCATGGTAGTCACGCCGCTCATCAGCGCTTCTTCGATCTGTTGTGGGCAGATGAAGTGGATGTGCGTGTCGACGCCGCCAGCGGTGAGGATCATGCCTTCACCGGCAATGACTTCGGTGGCCGCGCCGACCGCAATGGTCACGTCTGGCTGGATGTCCGGGTTACCGGCCTTGCCGATGGCTGCGATGCGTCCATTCTTGATGCCGACGTCAGCCTTGACGATGCCCCAATGGTCGATGATCAGGGCGTTGGTGATCAGCGTGTCGACCACATCGGCGGCCATTAGCTGGCCTTGGCCCATGCCGTCACGGATGACCTTGCCACCGCCGAATTTCACTTCTTCGCCATAGGTGGTGAAGTCCTTCTCGACCTCGATCCACAGCTCGGTGTCGGCCAGGCGAACCTTGTCGCCGACGGTGGGGCCGAACATGTCTGCGTAGGCTTGTCGGCTTATCTTCATCTTTCGTACCTCGGATTCAGAGCGGCAAGCTGCAGGCCGCAAACTGTAAGTTTTTCAAAGCGACCAGCGGCGAGCTGCAAGTCGTTAGTCGTCAAAGCTTTTGATCCTCGTGCCGAGTGCCCATCGTCATACACACGTCCCGATTGGATGCCTGCATGACCGTTGCGGCGATCCGCATTGCTCACGAAGACGTTAGTCCGAACGCGCTGTTTCTGGAGGCTGTACCGGCCTCTTCGCGAACAAGTTCGCTCCTACGGCCTTCGGCCAGAATCAAAAGCAGACTTGTATGTAACGATGAACGCGGAGCGTAGGAACGGTATTCAAAAAGGCTTCAATCCAGATCGCCCATTACCCGTCCGGCAAAGCCGTAGACCTTGCGCAATCCGGCCAGGTCCACCAGCTCGACTTCACGGGACTGGCCCGGCTCGAAGCGCACGGCGGTGCCGGCCGGGATATTCAGGCGCATGCCGCGGCTGGCGGCGCGATCAAAGGTCAGTGCGTCATTGGTTTCGAAAAAGTGGAAATGCGAGCCCACCTGAATTGGTCGGTCGCCGCTGTTGGCAACCGTCAGGCTGAGGGTACGGCGTCCGGCGTTGAGTTCGATATCGCCGGGCTGGATCTGGTATTGACCAGGGATCATGTCGGTTGCCCCAAGGTTTTAAAATAAATGGCGGTCGGATGAAGGCGACCGTCCGGTGTGGCGCAGTAGCCTGACAGTTCGCCGACGCGGGTGTAGGCCAGCGCGCTATAGAATGCTTCAGCAACCGAGCCCGCTTCGGTGTCCAGGTGCAACAGCCCGCGTTTGTGTTTCACGGCCGCCTGTTCAACGGCCTCCATCAATTGCCTGCCCAGGCCACGCCCGCGCGCCGCAGGCAGCACCATCAGTTTCTGTACTTCGGCGCGGTTCAGGCCGTTGGGCTTCTGGCACAGCGACAGTTGTGCACTGGCCAGGACGTTCTCGTTCTCGACCACCACCCACAGCAGCAGAGAGCCAGCGGCGACATCGGCTCTGAGCCCGTCGCACCAGCCGTAGGCCTGCGCCATGTCGAGGTCGGCCATGAAACCGACCGACGCGCCATCATGAACCGTATCGAACAACAATTGCGCCAGACCCTGGCGGTAATGCGCGAAGCTTTCGGCGGTGACGCGGCGCAGCTGTGCTGGATTCATGACGTGCTCTCTAAAGGGCGGAGGGGGCTTGCGAAGCCGGTGGCTGAGCACCGGGCGACAGGTCGAGCTGCATGAAGGTCAGGTCCAGCCAGCGGCCGAATTTGGTGCCGACCTGCGGCATTTGTCCGGTGGTCTTGAAACCCAGGCGATTATGCAGGGCGATGGACGCAGCGTTACCACTTTCGATCGCCGCGACCATCATGTGCTTGTCACAGTCGCGGGCGCGCTCGATCAAGGCGGCCATCAGACGCGGGCCCAAGCGTTTGCCACGCTGGTCAGCGCGCACGTAAACCGAATGCTCGACCGTATGGCGAAAGCCTTCGAACGGCCGCCAGTCGCCAAACGACGAATAGCCGAGCACTTCGCCTGCGGTGTCGGTCGCCACCAGAATCGGATAACCCTGACTCTGGCGAGCGGCGTACCAGGCCTGGCGGTTGGCCAGATCAACCGGCTGCTCGTTCCAGATAGCCGTGGTATTGAGCACTGCGTCGTTGTAGATCTCCAGAATGCCCGGCAGATCGTCCGGCAGGGCATCGCGAATCACGTCTTGCATGATCACTCCTTCAAGCAATCGGCTGATGCACGGTGACCAGTTTGGTGCCGTCCGGGAAGGTGGCTTCCACCTGAATCTCCGGGATCATCTCCGCAATGCCTTCCATGACCTGATCGCGGGTCAGCAGGGTCGTGCCGTAGTGCATGAGGTCAGCGACGGTCTGCCCGTCACGCGCACCTTCAAGCAGTGCGGCAGAGATGTAGGCCATGGCTTCCGGATAATTGAGCTTCACGCCGCGCGCCAGACGCCGTTCGGCAACCAGTCCGGCAGTGAATATCAGCAGCTTGTCTTTTTCGCGTGGTGTCAGGTCCATGGGGCTTCCGTTTGTTCAAATTCGGTGGTTGATCGTTCCCAGGCTTGAGCCCTCATCGTTATGTATAAGTCTGTTTTGGGTTCTGGCCGAAGGCCGTGGGAGCGAACTTGTTCGCGAAGGGGCCGGTGTAGTCGCCGAAAATGCAGCGCCTAAAACATTGTCTTCGCGAACACGTTCGCTCCCACGCCCTCCGGGCAGAAGCGCTAAAAGCCCCGATTTTCGGGCTTTTCAGGACTTATGTATCACGCTGAGTGTATCAGCGCCGAGGGTGTAGCCTGGAATGCAGAGCGTCCAGTCATCAATCAGGTGTTCCAGATTCTTGGCGTTACCGCCTCGCGTCCCAGCAGGGCAGGGCGCAGGTATTTCCAGATTTGTATCAGCCAGGCCCGCGCGTGCAGCGCTTCGTCTGCCAGGCAGCGAGCCACTACAAGGCCCGGCAATTGGGTCAGATCACCGCGTACCGGGTTGGGCATCGACAGCGAGCGACAGGCCTCAAGCAGATCGCTGCTCACTTCACCGGTCAGCAGCAGGGTGGCGCATACCGTTTTGCCGTCCAGGCCGATGGGCGAGTCCAGCAGCCCGTCGCCACCGATAATGCGTTGCCGTTCGTGCCAGAGCAATGTGCCGTCGCGACGGATATCCAGATGCGACTGAAAATGTCCCTGCTCGAAACGCTCGCCGCTGGCCGGACGGCCCAGTGCTACTACATCCCAGTAGCATAGCTTCGCGTCACCGTGCAGTTCTATGCGGGTGGTAAGTTCTGCCTGGGCATTGCTGAAGACGATGGTTTCCTGCGGCAGCCATTCCAGCGTCGCGCCGGGCTGGACATGCAGCTCCAGTTGCTGAAAGGCCGGGCTGGCGGCGCGATACCATTTCGCCGCGCCGGGGCTGGTCAGTTGTGCCCAGGCATCGGCACCGACCGTGGCTGAAATGTCCAGCCGGTCTCCCCCGGCGATACCGCCCGGTGGGTGAACGATGATGTGCTGGCACACCTGCGGTCCTTCGGCATACAGATGCTTTTGCACCCGCAGCGGCCCTTTGTGGCGACGTTGGGTCGGGCGTGTGCAGTCATCGAAACGGCCATAACCCAATTCCAGCTCGGCATGCCAGCTGGGGGTAAAAAGGGCGGTGTTGGCAGGCAGATTCATGGTGTCTTCATTGGCTTGTCGAGTGCAGCACGATAACGGATTGGCGCATTAATTAAATAGTCACCAGACCGCGAACCCCTTCGGTCTCCATGTTCTCGCCACGGCCCTGCTGGACGATTTCTCCCCGCGACATGACCAGGTATTGATCGGCCAGTTCCGCCGCGAAGTCGTAGAACTGCTCGACCAGCAGAATCGCCATGTCGCCGCGCTCGGCCAGTTTTTTGATCACTGCGCCGATTTCCTTGATCACCGAGGGCTGAATACCTTCGGTGGGTTCGTCGAGAATCAGTAAGCGTGGACGACTCGCCAATGCCCGGCCTATCGCCAATTGCTGCTGCTGACCACCGGACAGATCGCCGCCACGCCGATGTTTCATCTGCAGCAGCACCGGGAACAGCTCGTAGATAAATGCCGGCACTTCCTTTGCTTCGGAGTCCGGAAAGCGTGACAGGCCCATCAACAGGTTTTCCTCGACCGTCAGCCGGCCGAATATTTCCCGGCCTTGCGGCACGTAAGCAATCCCGGCATGCACCCGCTGATGCGTCTTGAACTGGGTGATGGCCTTGCCTTCCCAACGCACCGAGCCTTCCTTCGACGGCAACAAGCCCATCAGCACACGCAACAACGTGGTCTTGCCTACGCCATTGCGGCCCAGCAGGCAGGTGACTTCACCGACCTTCACATCAAACGACAGACCACGAAGAATGTGGCTGCCACCGTAATACTGATGAAGCTTTTCGACTTGGAGCATGGTGAATGTTCTCGTCGGTTGCAGCGTAATCGTAATGTTGGGACGCGGGGCGTCTGGACAGGTATTTCCGTGCCGCGCGCCGATCAGTTCGTTGCGTCAGCGCCCTAAATACACTTCGATTACGCGTTCGTCGGCCTGCACGTCGTTCAGCGAGCCTTCGGCCAATACGCTGCCTTGGTGCAGCACGGTGACGTGGTCGGCAATCGAGCCGACGAAGCCCATGTCATGCTCGACCACCATCAGTGAGTGTTTGCCGGCCAGGCCCTTGAACAGCTCGGCGGTGAATTCGGTTTCGGCGTCGGTCATGCCCGCCACCGGCTCGTCGAGCAGCAGCAATTGCGGATCCTGAACCAGCAGCATGCCGATCTCCAGAAACTGCTTCTGGCCGTGAGACAGCAAGCCCGCCGGGCGGTGCATGGAGGTGGTCAGGCGAATGGTTTCCAGGACTTCGCGTATCCGGTCCTGCTGTTCGCCGCTCAACCGCGCACGCAAACTGGCCCATACCGATTTGTCGGTCTTTTGAGCCAGTTCAAGGTTCTCGAACACGCTCAAGGCTTCGAACACCGTCGGCTTCTGGAACTTTCGGCCAATTCCGGTCTGAGCAATCTGCACTTCGCTCATCTGCGTCAGGTCCAGCGTTTCGCCGAACCAGGCCTTGCCGTGGCTGGGGCGGGTCTTGCCGGTGATGACGTCCATCAGCGTGGTCTTGCCAGCGCCGTTGGGGCCGATGATGCAGCGCAGCTCGCCCACGCCGATGTACAGATTCAGATCGTTCAGTGCCTTGAAACCGTCGAAGCTGACGCTGATGTCTTCCAGCGTCAGGATCGTGCCGTGTCGTGTGTTCAGCCCTTTGCCAGCGCTTTTGCCAAGGCCTACCGCATCGCGGCTGGTGCCTGCATCAGAGTTGGGTGCCAGAACCGGTTCAAGCATGAACGACGGGGTAGGAGTGGTTTTCATTGCTCGCTCCTTTTCTTCAGCAAGCCGATCACGCCTTTGGGCAGGTACAGCGTGACGATGATGAACAGCGCGCCGAGAAAGAACAGCCAGTATTCCGGGAAAGCCACGGTGAACCAGCTTTTCATGCCGTTCACCAGACCCGCACCCAGCAATGGGCCGATCAACGTGCCACGGCCGCCCAATGCTACCCACACTGCTGCTTCGATAGAGTTGGTCGGCGACATTTCGCTGGGGTTGATGATGCCGACCTGCGGCACATACAGGGCCCCGGCCAGGCCGCACAGTACGGCACTCAAGACCCAGACAAACAGCTTGAAGCCGCGCGGATCGTAACCGCAGAACATCAGGCGGTTTTCCGCATCACGCAACGCCGTCAGAACCCGGCCGAACTTGCTCTGCGCCAGGCGCCAGCCGATGTACAGGCTGGCAATCAGCAATAAGACTGTCGCCAGGAACAGCGTTGCTCTGGTTCCTTGGGAACTGATGCTGAAACCCAGAATGCTGCGAAAGTTGGTAAACCCGTTGTTGCCGCCAAAGCCGGTCTCGTTGCGAAAGAACAGCAGCATGCCGGCAAACGTCAGGGCCTGGGTCATGATCGAGAAATACACACCCTTGATCCGCGAGCGGAAGGCGAAGAAGCCGAACACCAGCGCCAGCAGCCCAGGTGCGAGGACCACCAGACACAGCGCCCAGAGGAAATTGTCGGTGCCTGCCCAGTACCACGGCAGTTCGGTCCACGACAGGAACGTCATGAACGCAGGCAAACCATCACCTGCGGCCTGGCGCATCAGGTACATGCCCATGGCATAGCCGCCCAGTGCGAAGAACAGGCCGTGGCCCAGCGACAATAGCCCGGCGTAGCCCCAGACCAGATCCAGCGCCAGGGCGACAATGGCGTAGCAGAGGATTTTGCCCACCAGGGTCAAGGTGTAGGCCGAGACTTGAAAGCTGTTATCGGCAGGCAACAACGACAGCATCGGCAGTGCCAGCAGCACAGCCAGTATCACAAAGCCTGCGGTCAACGTGCCTTTGGGGCCGACTTTTTGTGCGGCAGTTACCATCAATGGCTGGCTCATCAGTCGATCACCCGTCCTTTCAATGCGAAGAGGCCTTGCGGACGTTTCTGGATAAACAGAATGATCAGCGCCAGTATCAGGATCTTGCCCAATACAGCGCCGATTTGCGGTTCGAGAATCTTGTTGGCAATGCCCAGCCCGAAGGCCGCCATCACGCTACCGGCCAGTTGCCCGACACCGCCGAGCACCACCACCAGGAATGAGTCGATGATGTAGCTTTGGCCAAGGTCGGGGCCGACGTTGCCGATCTGGCTCAGGGCGACGCCGCCCAGACCTGCAATGCCCGAGCCCAGACCGAATGCCATCATGTCGATGCGCCCGGTCGGCACACCGCAGCAGGCAGCCATGTTGCGGTTCTGGGTCACAGCACGCACGTTCAGACCCAGTCGAGTCTTGTTCAACAGCAGCCAGGTCAACACGACCACGAACAGGGCGAAGGCGATGATCACGATGCGGTTGTAAGGCAATACCAGGTTAGGCAGCACCTGAATGCCGCCTGACAGCCATTGCGGGTTGGCGACTTCAACGTTCTGCGCGCCGAAGGCCAGACGTACGGCCTGAATCAGCATCAGGCTGATGCCCCAGGTGGCGAGCAGGGTTTCCAGTGGACGGCCATACAAGTGACGGATGACCGTACGTTCCAGGGCCATGCCGATCACGGCGGTGACAAAGAACGCCACCGGCAGTGCGATCAGCGGATAGTATTCGATGGCGCCCGGCGCATAGCGCTGCAGCATCAGTTGCACGACATAGGTTGAATAGGCGCCCAGCATCAGCATCTCGCCATGGGCCATGTTGATCACCCCAAGCAGGCCGAAGGTGATCGCCAGGCCCAGCGCCGCCAGCAGCAGGATCGACCCCAGCGACATGCCGCTGAACGCCTGACCGAGGATTTCACCGATCATCAGCTTGCGCTTGACCTGTGCCAGGCTGGTTTCAGCCGCCACGCGTACCGAAGCGTCGGTTTCCACGCCGGGCGCCAGCAATGACTCAAGACGGGTACGCGCCAGCGGGTCACCGGTTTCACCCAGCAGTCGCACGGCAGCCAGACGTACTGTCGGGCTGGAGTCGACCATTTGCAGGTTGGCCAGCGCCAGGGCCAGGGCGCTTTTGACGCTGGAATCGGTTTCGCTGGCGACACGTTCGGTCAGCAGCTCCAGTTGTGCAGGGCGAGCGCTTTTTTGCAATTGCAGGGCTGCTGCCATGCGCAGTTGCGTATCGGCTGCCAGCAGTTGGTGGCTGGCCAGCGCTGTTTCAACCAGACCACGCAGCCGGTTGTTCAGGCGCAGTTTGCGCGGTTCGTCAGGAGTTGGGGCGTCGGCTGCTGCAGGGGCTTGTGCATCGACCGGCACGTATTGATCGTTGTTTTCGATCCAGGCGCGCTTGCTGCTGTCGGCGGCAACACGCCCATCGCGTAGAGCTTCAAGCAGTTCAACGCGTTCCGCTGTCGGCTTGGCTGCCCATGCCTCCAGCAGCTCGGCCTGTTGTGCAGAACTGGCTGCGACAAAATCACTGGCATCGCTGGCCTGAGCTGCAAGGGGCAGCAGCAGGCTGATAGCGAGGATGAAACGGTAGAAGTAGGAAGGCATATCAATATGGCCTTGATTGAGTGTGGCGCCGTCTGCTCTTGATTCTGGCCGAAGGCCGTGGGAGTGAACTTGTTCACGAAAGGGCCGTTACATTCACTGAAGATGTATCGTTTGAACAGCCGACTTCGCGGACAAGTCCGCTCCTACAAAAAATGCTTTCCACCCTGAGGCCGAGCGAACGTGTGCGTACGACTAGCGCTGGAGCGTAGGGGCGAGAGTTATTGTGCTCTCAGCCCCGTCACATCAGTTGCTCTTCACGGGATGATCAGGCTTTTTGTCGTTGCCAGGAATGTAGGGGCTCCATGGCTGGGCGCGGATCGGCTCTTTGGTCTGCCAGACGACGTTGAACTGACCGTTGTCCTCCACTTCGCCAATCATTACCGGCTTGTGCAAGTGGTGGTTGGTTTTGTCCATGGTCAGGGTGAATCCCGACGGTGCTGCGAAGGTTTGTCCGGCCATTGCCTCGCGTACCTTGTCCACGTCAGTGGTTTTGGCTTTCTCGACTGCCTGTGCCCACATGTGAATACCGACGTAAGTAGCTTCCATCGGGTCGTTGGTTACCGCTTTGTCAGCGCCTGGCAGGTTTTTCTTTTTGGCGTAGGCAGTCCAGTCAGCGACGAACTTCTTGTTGACCGGGTTTTCCACCGACTGGAAATAGTTCCAGGCGGCGAGGTGGCCTACCAGTGGTTTGGTGTCGATGCCGCGCAGTTCTTCTTCGCCTACCGAAAACGCTACAACCGGTACGTCGGTGGCTTTCAGGCCCTGGTTGGCCAGTTCCTTGTAGAACGGTACGTTGGAATCGCCGTTCACGGTGGAGATAACCGCTGTCTTGCCACCCGCAGAGAACCTCTTGATGTTGGCCACGATGGTTTGATAGTCGGAGTGACCGAACGGAGTGTAGACCTCTTCGATGTCTTTATCCGCTACACCCTTGGAGTGCAGGAATGCACGCAGAATCTTGTTGGTGGTACGTGGGTAGACATAGTCGGTGCCGAGCAGGAAGAAGCGCTTGGCCGAACCGCCTTCTTCACTCATTACGTACTCGACCGCAGGGATCGCCTGTTGGTTAGGCGCGGCACCGGTGTAGAACACGTTGGGCGACATCTCTTCGCCTTCGTACTGCACGGGGTAGAACAGCAAGCCGTTGAGTTCCTCAAAGACCGGCAGCACCGATTTGCGCGATACCGATGTCCAGCAACCAAAGACCACCGCCACCTTTTCCTGGGTCAGCAATTGGCGGCCTTTTTCGGCGAACAGTGGCCAGTTGGAAGCCGGGTCGACAACCACTGCTTCGAGCATCTTGCCGTTGACGCCGCCTTTGGCGTTGATTTCGTCAATGGTCATCAAGGCCATGTCTTTGAGCGAGGTCTCGGAGATCGCCATGGTCCCGGACAACGAATGCAGAATACCGACCTTGATGGTTTCGGCAGCCTGAACCGTCCAGGTCAACCCCATGGCGGCGATCGATGCGGACAGGGTAAAGGCTTTGATCAGGCTGCGACGCTTCATTGACTAGCTCCCTTGGTTCATTTTTTTGATAGGTCTACGGCGGTGCATTACGTTGCTCTTTCATAGCAAGGTCTGGGCCAACCCAAGGGCGTCGCAAAATGGAACGAATGTGTCGCGCAGTAAAGGGTATGCGCACCAACCTGGAACGGGGGCAGGAAAAGGGCGTGCGCTATGCGCTGCAATGGTGCGGGTCACGAAATACCAGCATTGTCTCTACTGCCGTTGTGTTCAAACGGCCAAGCGCCTCATACCCAGAACTCCTGTGCTCCGGTGTAAAGATCGTAGGTCTGGTCAACGAGTCGCTCGGGAGCATCGAACTAGGCGAACAGCTGGCCGTTGACCCGTGTTGTCGCACCCAGTTGCACGCGAGTTCCAGGCGGGATGGCGACGTGATCACCGAGAAAGCCGGTAAACATGTTCTTCTTGGGCACATTCGGCGCGAAGATAAAGAATACCGGGTGATTTTCCGAGTTGGCGTTACTGCTCACAAATCCATCCTGGCTCCATCTGGAGGCATTGGCTCGCGATACCGATGCGGACTGCACGCCATTATCTGTAAATACCGCACCTATCTCGCGTTCCAGGCATGCCACTCCTTCGCTGGATACATACGTGGAGCGAAAGGCAGTGCCATGCCATGGCTTGAGTTTGTAGAACTGGCGGAGAAACCTGCTTGTGGTGGCGTTGCGCATACCGTTTCGCAATACAGGATTGATGGCCGCCGAACCTCCCTCTGTATAAGCTGCTATTTCCGAAAAGCTTTCTGCGTTGGACGCTCTACTCAGGGCGAGGTAATCGGCCTCGAACTTCAAACGTTCAGCGCTGCTTGCTTCTTCCAGGGACGCAGGCCAGGTAGTTGTCAGGCTGGTCAGCTGTGCTTGGGCATTGCGGATGGCTGGCTGACTCAGCCGCGGTATTTGTTTTCCCACGGTTTTCCAGGCACCGCTGGTAGTACGCAAGGCAAACTCCTGCTCATGCACCAACTGCGTTGCATCCATCGGGTTCGGCCGATAAAGGCGCGAGTGGCCAAACATGTTGGCACGACGGCTTATGAAGCAGGTCTGGCCCTCTATCTCGATGGCAGTGAAGCGGTGAGGGTCCATAGCGACGATCAATTTAGAGTCTGCAAAACGTGGGGCTTTGGAATGCGACAGGAGATAGCCAATCTGTATCTGCCCATCGCGGCCAACTCTGCGAATCAGGTGCGGACTTCTTGCTGCTCCGGAGGCATGCGTTACCGGTTTAAGCGCTAGCGCCACATGACCAATGAGAGCAGTGGCAAGATAGCCAATGGCGCTCAGAAACTCCTCGGCGGCTCCTTCGTGGTCGCCTTCGTCTATTTTCGAAAAGGCGTTCCAGGTTTTATACAGGCCCACGCCCAGCGCAACAGGCATCATGATCGGTTCAGGCAGAAACAGAATTGCGATACCGGCGATCAGATCGAAGCTTCGGCCGGCTTGCCCCTGATTGGTTTCCTGGCTCATATGCCGCTTGGCTTCGCTGATCAACTGAGTGATCCTGGTCTCGTGAATTTCCTCGTAGATATCTTTGCTCTGGCGGATAAAAACGACTGGATGCAGCAGCCTTGAAGGGATCGGTATAAGCGAAAATTGAGTAAGTACCTGTGGCGGGCGCCAGTGCTTTGCCTCTTTCTCGTACTGCATGGCACGCAGTGTCTCCAGACGCCTGGACAGCGGTATTTGCTTAAGCAGGTACTGCTGAAACGGGACTTCTTCCAGAAAGGTGGTGGTGAGATGAAACATGCTGCTGAACCAGCGGAAAACGATGCCGTCGGAAGCATTCAGTGTGCACAGTACAAGCGGTCCCTTATCGAATTTCCCCGCGGGAGCGATCAGCATGACATTGGTCATCTTGAATTGATTGACAGTGAAAAACCTGACTTCGATGGCTTCATCTTTGATGGTTCGGCGCCCTTGCGGTGCTGGCGAATCCAGCACTGCTTTGATCCACTCTCGACCCGCTGGCGCAAACGCCAGTTGTTCGATCTCCAGCAGCATCATCTTCATCTGAGCTTTCAGCATGACTTTTCGTGACTGCTTGAGTTGTTGCGCATACGCCGATGTTTTCAGATTGAGGTCGAGGTACTCGCTGAGGTGCTGAGGGGTCTCGATGGTTGTAACCAATTGGTCGTAGGTTCGAATCCCACACGACCCACCATTTTTGGTTCCAAGGTTTACCTTGGAGCCGAATCTTAAAGATCTGATGCCACTCGTATCAGGTCGCAGGCAGCTAGTTGAGGTGCCTTGATTTACCGGGGTATAGCGCAGTCCGGTAGCGCGCCTGCTTTGGGAGCAGGATGTCAGGAGTTCGAATCCCCTTACCCCGACCAAACACTGTTGTGGCTGTATCTTTAGGACCTTGATGGGTGTTCATGTCTCAGTTTGAGGCAGGCTTTACCGTATGAGGGGTCTTATACCCAAACAAGCAGCCGTCTGTCGCGAAACATAGCGTCAGCAAGCTGTGATGTCAAATTGGAGCGCCCCGTACCGAGCGAAAGCCTGTGTACGGGGCGTTTTTTTTTGGCAAAAAATGCTGTGCTGCGCGTGTATCGGCCCATATGAAGCAGTCATTAGGCCTGATAATTAAATAATCTGCACCGCGATGCATCTGCTGATAATGGCAGATTGAGTATTTTTACAAATATTCAACGCAGGTGATCAGCCTGACCTGCCAATCCATCCGGCCAATTCCAACATTTCCGGGCGTAGCTGCCGAGCATCCTGGCTTGGGACAGGTCTTTCCTCAATTACTGGTTCAGCACCAGTTCCACCGCCGGCAATGTTGTTCTGTACCCACCTGGTGAGTTCTCCCAAGCTTCTCAACAGATCTTCTGGACTGGAGCAGCCTAAAGGTAGCTGGCTGACTGCGGTGTCGCGGTCACTAGCGGGTGAGGGCGTCTCGTCGCGGTTCGCTGTCCTGGTATCTGGAGCAGTTGATGGGCTCATGGTAGAGACCGGTTTAGGCAGTGCGCGGGGCTTGGTCAAGGCCCGGACAGCTGCGCTTTCGGCTTTTGCAGTTGTTTCGCGAGTCGTAGTCGACGGAGTCAAGTCCTTAACTGGAGCAGATATTGATCGGTGTCTATCAGCACGCAGCGTCGCATCCGGTTTTGCCATGTAGCTGATTTTGGCCGGCCGCTTTCCTCGTTCATTCATCACCTCCCGCATCATGTCGTAGTCGGGTTCGATGTAATCCATCGTGGTAGCTATATTCGAGTGGTTCAGCAATTTCTTGGTCAGATAGATATTGCGCTCTGGTAGCGTCATGAGCTCACTGGCGATCGTGTGTCGGAAGCGGTGAGGCGTCATGCGTATGCCGGTCATCGCAGTGAGTTTTTTATACATCGCCTCAACTTGGTTGGAGTTCATCTCGTGGCGGCGGTAGTGGCCTGAAAATCTGTTTACGTTGAACAACTGGTCACCAGGCTGGAACCTCAAGGCCTTCGCTGCGTGCATAAGCGTTTCTAGCTGAGCCATCAGGCCGTCCGGGATAGGAATCAGGAACTCACGATGAGTCTTCTCCGTTTCGCCTCTGACTCTGATCAGTCGGTCGCGCAGGTATACATCCGCATATCTCAGGCATAGCAGCGCATTGAGCCTGATCCCCGTGTAGTAGAAAGTTTCGAACACGCACAGCCAGAACCAGGCAGGTGTAATTTCTGTCCGTTTAGCGGTGGCACGCTCCTCTGCCGCCAGCATCCTCAGCCAGTTACGAGCGCGGACGCTTGCGTCGTTCGCAACTGTCTTTTTTGGGCGCTTGGGCGGCATCACACGCGTGTTTTTAAGTGGGTTAACAACCAGATCCAGCAGACCGTGCTCAATTGCATAGCCGTATATGGTGCGCAAATGGCTGGAATACGTGTTCCAGCTGCGCTTGGAGATCCGCTCAAGCTCAGACCTACGCCAGTCAAGCATGTCGCGGTGGGTCGTCTCACAGGCAAGGCAGTCGCCGAAGAATCTGACATAGGATTTTGTGGCAGCCCAGTAGATCTTGACGGTGTCGGGCCTAAGATCATGAGTGAGTACATATTCCTGGGTCAGTTCCGGAAGCGTCATCGGTTTCATTCAGATGTGTCCTTGTCTACCAATTCTGCCAAGCTGATGACCGGGTTGTCATAGGGCACCTCGCTGAAAACGTCGGTAGGCTCTATGAGCAGATAGCCCCGCAGTTGCTTGCTTTTTCGTGGTCCTTTGACCAGACATGTCCAGATGTTCAGGCCTGCGCCAGTCTTGCGATGTTTTTTCAGCTTCTCAAAAGAACGCTGAACGACCTGCCAAGCTTCCAGATCACGCTCTTTAGCCTCACGCCCTATATCTGGGTGCTCAAGTGCGTAACGTTTGAATATGTCCGGGCTCACCAGGAACGCAGTGCCATCCACGGTATGCACACGTGCCTTGGCGTCATTGATGATGATCCTGTGGGAGATCACGCCCCCCTTCAGCCAGGTGAGGAAATTCAAGCCGTGGCTTGAGCCACCTTCAGGCGAGACTTTCGCTGGCTCTTCCACTCGCGGTGTGTCATTCGTTGCCTTGTCACCCACAAGCTGCCGAGGTTGGCTTAGACGAGTAGCTGTCGGAGGAGGTGGCGAAAAGGGAATCTGATCATCATCGTCTATCGACTCGGGTGCTGGTTGAGTTGGTGATGTCGCTACCGGGTCGGGGAATAGATCGAGCAGCTCGTCCAGTGCATCAAAATCTTTCGCTGCAGTAGGTGCTTGCTTTGGTGCAGGGGGCGCTGCTGACGCTGTAGGCGTAGTTTTGTTGCTCACGGGTTGTGATTCTTGGTCTCCAGCAGTAACTGGCTCGTTTTCATCAGCAACTGCTGACGATTCCACGGTCAGCGAGCCGGTATACGTCTCAGGTCTATCAGTTGTGTTTGGCCAGACCAGTGCCGGCGCTATTTTCAGCACCGTGAATGTGTTCTTCCAACCCCGACCATTGTCGATGCTGGCCTTCCATATCGCTTTCCCCTCTCCGTTGGGCTGAATGATCGCTTGATCCTGAAGCAGGTTAAACATCGGGGCGTTGGAGGTGGGGATGTGTTCGATACCTTGTGACAGCAGATGAGCTCTGAGCTGATCTACGGCTGGCTTGCTGACAAGCCACAAGCCGTCCTGAGTCAACCATCCGTCCGAGGGACCGTCGGGCTGGTTCAACTTAAACTTCTCGGAGACGAGCATCCTCAAGCCTTCAGCGAGCTGCCGTTGAATGGACTGCTTGGGCGCTGACATAGCTCGGCCAGGATTGCCTCCGAGCTCCTTTGCCACGGAAGCCTGGTCAGCTTGGGAGACAATTTCACCAAGGATATCGGCATGCTCATACTGACCAGCGAATGCGAACACGAGTTGAGACCAGAGCTCGGGAAACCCGCTGAGCCAGTCCAATGCCTTCGCCGGAATCACGTTGGAGTAGATCAGCGACGAAGCGGCTCCATGCAACCGATAGTCTCGACCTTTCACGTACTTGAATCGGTATGGCTGATCCATAGGCCCGTGCCATGGATGCCAGATAGTGCCATCCGCGAGTTCAACCTTCACGTCTACCGCAATCTTGCCCAAGTCGTGGACGAGCGCACCATAGGCTGATGCTGCAGACCATGCTTCTGACTGAGCCGCCTGCGACTCGGGCGGCGCTCCGATGGGGAGCAGATACATTTGCCTTATCTTCAGTGCGTAGGCGACGATTTCGAGACCGTGATCCAGCATGCCACCATGATATGCATGGTGATGATTTTCAGAGGCAGGGAGATGCTGCACCAAGGCTGCGTAGCTCTTGAATGCCTGCATGTAAAGCGTCTCGAACTGCTCACGCGGCAGAGAGGTCCGCTGCCAGATGTTTTCAATCAACTGGCGCCGTCGGGAAGTCGACAGCAACGCGTCGGGAGATTCTGGTTTGAAAAAGCCTGCAGCAGCATTGGACGATATCGGAGACGCTTTTCTTCGCGTGAAGAAACTAAGCATTTAGGCACCCATGATGAAGTCATTGGTGGGCCTTTTGCTTTATATGGCTCAGCGTGACAAGTCGAAACCTATATCCATCCTGGAAAGGTTACATACATAGCCGTCGCTTGATTGGCTGGGATCCAAACAGTGACAGAATTGGATGTTGCCACGCTCGCGTAAAAAAATGTAGCCTCCAAGTGACTGTTAAGTAACATTTATTGTAAATTTCTTTTTTATTGAGAATGCCTTTCGAGCCCTTTCGGCATCCATTTCCGGCGGACTCGCCGGCCCTTTCGGGTAAGGCACTTACCCTTATTCCCCATTCCATTCAAACCCTTCGCTCTGCCATTTGCTTCAGCCCATTTAGCCCCTTTCGGGGCGGACGAAGATGGACAGCCGTTTGTCGGGTCGAAGTCAAAGGCGTGGGGCAGTCAAAGCTCAACGGGCTGGATGAGCTCCGGTCCTTGATTCCGCACGTTCCCCACTGCGCGACCAACCGGGAACCATTCAAAATCGTCGACAATCCTGCAGTGCTCTTTTGCCAACGCTTCGGCTTTCTGCGGTGTAGTTTCGGAATCAAGCCATGCCCGCGCATCTTCTGCCGTCAGTACCACCGGGCGGCGATCATGAATGTCGACCATTCCCGAGTCGCTTGCCGACGTGATGATTACAAACCCGTCGCCATCATGCGGCTCAAGCCCTCTGTGGACCTGAACCAACGCAGCAAAAAACATGGGCTTTTCACTCTTAAGGCGGATGAAGTAGGGCTGCTTTTTCTTGGGGTCATCCGGGTCCTTGACCCATTCAAACCACCCGTTCGCTGGGACAACTGCCCGTCCGCTAGGCCAGAGCTCTTTGAAGAACTTTCCCGTCATTACGGTTTCGACTCGAGCGTTGATTGGGGCTGGTCGTTTGCCTTTCGCCCAGAAAGGCTCCCACCCCCACCGAACCTTGTCGACACTTAGGGAAACTCTGAAAAAGACTTCCTAATTTGGCAAAATCTCCGGACACCAGTCGCCGAGCTTTTCGATGATGAAACAGATGACCTTCGCCGACGCCGAGTATGCCGGCAAGCGCAAGCAGACCCGTAAGGAATTGTTCCTGATCGAGATGGATCAGGTGGTGCCCTGGAAAGGTTTGATTGCCCTGATTGAGCCCTATTATCCAAAAGGAGAAGGTGGCCGGCCCGCCTACCCACTGATGGCGATGCTGCGTGTTCATCTGATGCAGAACTGGTTCGGCTACAGCGATCCGGCGATGGAAGAAGCGCTGTATGAGACGACCATCCTGCGTCAGTTTTCAGGCCTGAGCCTGGAGCGAATTCCAGACGAAACCACCATTCTCAACTTCCGTCGTCTGCTGGAAAAGCACGAGTTGGCGACCGGGATTCTCGGCGTAATTAATGGTTATCTGGGCGACCGTGGCTTGTCGTTGCGTCAAGGCACCATCGTCGATGCCACGCTGATTCACGCGCCCAGTTCGACCAAGAACAAGGATGGCAAACGCGATCCTGAGATGCATCAAACCAAGAAAGGTAACCAGTACTATTTCGGCGCCAAGGCTCACATCGGCGCCGACGACGAGTCAGGCCTGGTGCACAGCGTGGTAGTAACAGCGGCCAATGTGGCAGACGTCACGCAGGTTGCCAAACTGCTACATGTAACGACCTGCAATCGAAATGGCCCCGACCTGCAATCATCGCGTTTTTCGACCGGGATTGATTGCGTCTATCCGAGCCAGCAAAACCGGGATTATTTGCGAATGAACCTGCATTCATCTGGTTCGACCTGCAATCAACCGTCATGAACCGGAATTATTTGCAAGTGATTGCTCGCCGTTGATGTCTCAGTTAAGTACGCCTAAATAGGCTACCATCATGACGACTCTCAATGTCACGCGGATCTACCTGCGTGTCAGTACCGAAGACCAGGACTTGCAGCGCCAAGAAGCAATCATTGGCAAAGCGCGAACCTCGGGCTACTACGTGGCTGCGGTCTATCGCGAAAACGCCTAGGCGCTCGATCCGACCGTCCCGAGCTGTTGCGCATGATCGAGGACCTGCAACCTGGTGAAGTCGTCATCGCAGAGAAGGCCGACCGAATCAGCCGCCATTGCTCCCCAGCCCCCTGTTCACTACGCATAAACCTGTATCAAAGACTTACGAGCGCACAGGCAGAATATGTATTTCTGGGACCGGAAATCTACTCGAATAGGCTTGAATTATATCTCGCATGCTCTCCTCAACGGTACCTGTGTCAGCTTTAAAACTGTATTCTCCATGATTCGGATCAAATACATGTAATTTGTTACCAGTACAGTGCGTGGCAATCGCATGGTTATCTCCGTTCATCCTCACGATAACAAGAACATGGGACGAATTGGGATCTCGCAGCGTATTTGCCATGCTTCCCATAGCTTGTTCTTCATCGCTCATAATATCAAGAATGCGAGCATTACTGAGACGCAATGAATAATCTCGGAAGGTGGGAGAGAATAATATTTCGTACGGAGTACGAGGATTATTTATTTCATGATTACGGTACGTCTGCTGACGCTCAGCAACTTGTTCCAGGGTCGCTCTATGTCGCATATGATCGATACGTGCTTCGGCCGGTTGTGAGTGATGGCGGACGCGGTCCAACCACGCTGCGGTTAACACAACGCAGGCCGCTCGTTGATCGCCGACTCTTGCCAGCTCATCTGCTTGCTTGAAAGGTATCTCTTTGATGCGTGAAGCTGTGGAGCTGGAGCATCCCCCTATAGTTGCTTGAGTAGTATGTTCGACCGCTGGTTGCAAAGTGTTTGATACTCTCACGCGCATATCCTCTGAAAAGTAGAAACACTGAGTGGTCGAGACCTTCTATCAGTTCCGCTGAAAAGGCATGGCAGCTCAAAGCGCCAGTTTTACCCAGAGGGTCAGTTCTAGGTTGGCGTTAGGTGTAGCGGCCTGCAATCGAAATGGCCTCGACCTGCAATCAACGCCTTTTCCGACCCGAATTAATTGCGGTTATCCAGCCCCGCAAACCGAGATTCAGTGCCAATGAACCTGCACCCATCCGCTTCGACCTGCAATCGAGCACAGCCGACCAGGATTAATTGCGACTGAAGGCTGTCGACTGTGGCAACTATCGAGCTTAAATTCCTATCTTTTCGACACAACCTGACAAATCTATAGAATTAATCCTCAGGAAAAAGAACTTCGTCTGGTTTTATACGTAAGTGACCAGTGAACTCGAACTGGGTCGTGTCTTTTTTTAGAAAGTGACTAAGGAAGGTCTGAAGTAGCCGGATGTTTTCCGGCTACCGAGTCCTCAGCACTTTTCAAAAAACGATGCATGTCGAAATTTGCTCAATTATCTTCGCTTTTCAGCTCTTTCGGCCGCTGCAAAGCCTTTTGCGGTAACCATTTCCTGCATTACACGCGCACCTCTCCTGCGCTCGCCAACAAATGTCGACGGGCCATCCACAGGTTTGACAGGGCGAACAACGTCACCATCTGCGCGGTGTTCTTGGCCAAGCCCCGAAAGCGCACTTTTTCATAGCCAAACTGGCGTTTGATGACCCGAAACGGATGCTCGACCTTGGCGCGAACCTGGGCCTTGGCCTTCTCGATTTTGCGGATCGCCTTGTACAAAATACTGCGTTTTCCGTGCTTTTTGTAAGTGCTGCGGCGGGCGGCAATCTGCCAAATGACCTTGCGCCCAGCGTGTTCTTCGCGCTTCTCGACCCCGGTGTAACCTGCGTCGGCGCAGACTACGTTTTCCTCGCCGTGCAGCAGTTTGGCAACCTGCGTGACGTCTGCCACATTGGCCGCTGTTACTACCACACTGTGCACCAGGCCTGACTCGTCGTCGGCGCCGATATGAGCCTTGGCGCCGAAATAGTACTGGTTACCTTTCTTGGTTTGATGCATCTCAGGATCGCGTTTGCCATCCTTGTTCTTGGTCGAACTGGGCGCGTGAATCAGCGTGGCATCGACGATGGTGCCTTGACGCAACGACAAGCCGCGGTCGCCCAGATAACCATTAATTACGCCGAGAATCCCGGTCGCCAACTCGTGCTTTTCCAGCAGACGACGGAAGTTGAGAATGGTGGTTTCGTCTGGAATTCGCTCCAGGCTCAGGCCTGAAAACTGACGCAGGATGGTCGTCTCATACAGCGCTTCTTCCATCGCCGGATCGCTGTAGCCGAACCAGTTCTGCATCAGATGAACACGCAGCATCGCCATCAGTGGGTAGGCGGGCCGGCCACCTTCTCCTTTTGGATAATAGGGCTCAATCAGGGCAATCAAACCTTTCCAGGGCACCACCTGATCCATCTCGATCAGGAACAATTCCTTACGGGTCTGCTTGCGCTTGCCGGCATACTCGGCGTCGGCGAAGGTCATCTGTTTCATCATCGAAAAGCTCGGCGACTGGTGTCCGGAGATTTTGCCAAATTAGGAAGTCTTTTTCAGAGTTTCCCTAAGCGTTCGAACAGAACATCCTTTCGCATCCACTTTTAATGCCCCACTCAAAGGAGTTCCCACGTTTTGGGCCGCTGCCTGATAAGCAGCAAGTACAAGATGAGAACAGAACGCGCCGTCTTCCCCCCACTTTGGATTGGATTCGAACGCGTCTTTCCCATATTTTTTTGCAGAGGCTATGGCTAATGGGCCAAAATTTGAGAAGCGAGTGACAGACTTAGCGGACTTAATTGCATTGTAAGGTATTTTTCGTTCGCTTGCCCATGACATGGCTGACTGCGCTGCCCAGTCACCTATATTTTTGTCTTTAGGCCGGTAAACCTGATAAAGGCCCTTGCGCAAGGCGGTGTCCATTATACCGCCGCCGCGCATTTCAACAACTTCACTCTCCCCCTTCCCACCACGCTCGGTTGAAACTGGATTTTGGGGATTTCGAGTCCACAATATTGCGTGAACCGCACTGGCTTTACCTAGATTATTCCTCAGCATAGACAGACCTTCAAGTTTTTGGCCTGCAATAATAATTTTATGCAGCTTCTCGGTATCATGTGGCTCATCGATCAGAAGCAAAATATCGCCTGGAATAAGATCGGCTTTCTTTACATTTGGCCTTTGTGGGCTCAGCATGACGCTCATAACTCGTGCGTTTTCAGCGGGTTCCGTTGACACTGATGCTTGGGAGCCGACAGGCGAGCTGATTGAAACCCTTTCCTCGCCGAAAGAAAACCTCCCTTGCTCTTGAGCTGGGTTATGCTCAGACATTGTGTTCTGTTGAATGCTAAAAGGCGTACCACCTTGTATTCTCATCATCATTCCTGCCTGTGTAAGTATTAATTTAAAAGCTATTTATTGAATATCTTGCAAAAGATCAAATTAGACGGCTAGTGAGCTACACGCTTGTTATGGCATAATCTGCTTTAGCACATTCTCCATCTTGGATTTTTACTTATGTGGTCAGAACCCCTCGATCGGTTCCACATAAAGCATGTCTATTGAATAAAATGTATTTTACTGGCTGTGGTCTGAGCTCTAACTGCAAACCTTTATTTTTAGGCGGCGGTTGCTGGGGCAGAATGCAGCAAAATAACTGAATTAAAGTTTACGTAGCATGTTGCACACTAATTTACTTGGTTATCACTTCAATCGAACATTTAAAATCGAAGTGCTCACGGCCTCACATTAATTGCGAATGAAACCGCATTCCGTCGCTTCCGATTCATATTAACTGCGGATGAAATTAAACGATTTCAAATCGGCAATCCCGCCGCCAGCATCCTGTCGCGCAGTTCTGTGGTGCGAGCCGGATCGAGTGCGTTACTGAACAGCGCTTTGATCTCGGTGGGTCTGGCGTCGAACTGCTCGACCAGATCCTTGATGCGGTAGCCATGGCGCGTCAGGGTTGGTTCCAGATCATCCAGTTGTCGCGACAGCACGGATTCCACCAACTCCGCTGAGACAGGTTTTTCTCCGGTCAGGTAAACGATGTCTTGAAGATCCTTGATGCTTCGTGCGAGACGATCAACACGCGTCACCACTAATGTATCGCCAGGGCGTAGAAAATCGAGCAGTGTTTTCAACTCCGTCCGACCAACCCGGCTAGCCCCGCTTTTTTTCTCGGAGCGCACGACATCACAACCTGCTTCACGAAAAGTTTTTTCTTGCAGAACGAAATCTTGATCGCTTGTGGAAACGCGAGCGTATCCGTAAAGGGCCATCGTCAAGTTTGTCTCTTTAGGCTCTAGAAGCTGAGAACTTACCATATCAAAAATGAAATGCCACCCTATTGAGACGCAAAAAGCGCCTCAGCCACGCGTCTCACAAGGGTGTGCTCAAATGAGACATAAGCGGCGAGCGATCACTCGCAAATAATTCCGGTTCATGACAGTCGATTGCAGGTCGAACCAGATGAACGCAGGTTCATTCGCAAATAATCCCGGTTTGCTGGCTCGGATAGACGCAATCAATCCCGGTCGAAAAACGCGATGATTGCAGGTCGAGGCCATTTCGATTGCAGGTCGTCACAGCTACACGGCGAGGAAAACGTAGTCTGCGCCGACGCAGGTTACACCGGGGTCGAGAAGCGCGAAGAACACGCTGGGCGCAAGGTCATTTGGCAGATTGCCGCCCGCCGCAGCACTTACAAAAAGCACGGAAAACGCAGTATTTTGTACAAGGCGATCCGCAAAATCGAGAAGGCCAAGGCCCAGGTTCGCGCCAAGGTCGAGCATCCGTTTCGGGTCATCAAACGCCAGTTTGGCTATGAAAAAGTGCGCTTTCGGGGCTTGGCCAAGAACACCGCGCAGATGGTGACGTTGTTCGCCCTGTCAAACCTGTGGATGGCCCGCCGACATTTGTTGGCGAGCGCAGGAGAGGTGCGCGTGTAATGCAGGAAATGGTTACCGCAAAAGGCTTTGCAGCGGCCGAAAGAGCTAAAAAGCGAAGATAATTGAGCAAATTTCGACATGCATCGTTTTTTGAAAAGTGCTGAGGACTCGGTAGCCGGAAAACATCCGGCTACTTCAGACCTTCCCTAGCGTTTTCGTAGGACCGATGCCAACGCCCACAGGAATGCCAGTGCATTTGAGAATGGTCGCCCGGATGCGTCGACCGAAAGCTGTTAGATCTCCAGGGATCCCAGTGAGGTCTGCAACGCCTCATCAATGTAAAGGAAAGATGTCAACCCATGGACATCGATTTGGATGAATATTTGTGAGGGTTTAAATTAGGTCTTCGATGTCCATAGACAATACACATTTTTCACAGAAATGGATCACGTGGTGTCCATGGCAAATACCTGAATTTTGTGGCGACGAAAGCTAGCGTGATCAAGATGAGCCAGAAATCGCGGTTGTGGCCACGATTCAATTGAAGGCCCTCTGTAGGGATCTATAGGCAGTGGCCGTCGTTAGTGCCAGAGCAGAAGGGTTTAGAGTAAGCGCTCCATAAACCTCACATACCGCAAGGTGAGGCTATGGCTTACCGTGGCATTTCCGGTGAGCAGTTCCACGGCAGCAAGGCTTCGTAATCCTCAACCGATTGCGCTTGCGGCAACCGCTCGAGTACGTGGCGCAGCCACGTATAGGGCTCTTGACCGTTTGCCTTTGCGGTCTCTACCAAACTGTAAATCTGTGCACTGGCCGTGGCAACGTTGACGGTATCGCTGAACAGCCACGCCTTGCGCCCGATCACAAACGGCTTGATCGCCCTTTCGGCGGCGTTGTTGTCGATGGGCAAATAACCTGCTTCGACATAGCGCTCCAGCCGACTCCAGTTGCTGGCCATGTAATTGACGGCCATGTGCACTTGGACGCAAGAACTGGCTCTTTGCAGGATCGTTGCACAGCGGCAAACGGGCGGCGGCGATCATGAGTTTGATCCCGTCTGCGCGGCTGAATGGCCATGATCCTTACGCGTATCTAAAAGATGTCCTCACGCGCCTGCCGACGCAGCGGGCGACTGAAATCGATCAATTGCTACCGCATAAGTGGCAACTGGATTAAATACCCCAGGCGATATGCGCGCATGCATTCCTTAAAAGCTATATGGCTCAAGCTCTGCAAGCTGGGACAACAGGATTAAATGCTCCACTGTTTTTAGTTTCTCAACATGATCAAGAGATGCCGATCCGCCAAGCATTAACGCTGGAACAAAACCATACATTTCATCATGGCGCAACGTGCCGAGCTTTTTCTTCGCCGGTGTGAACAAGTCATCGAAATCGTTATACTCAACTTCTATAGATAGAAGAAAGTTTTGTAGCTCTCTATCCATCTCATCACTAGTAATTTCAAAGTCATGAATGACACACCGAGAAATACAGCTAGTGATTTTAAGTGAAAATCCTGTTTTTTCGCCCCATAGGTACAGGTCACCAAAGGCGCTGCGGGCAATCAGGTGGTAGGTATCGCGCTGTTCAAATTTGGTCCCTTCAATCCATGACGCTACCACCCCTTCGTATTCTTGCGGGTTAACTATCCAGAAAATCCCCTCACCGTAACCGCACCAGCCGTGCTCGGCCCAGTATTCCAACAACTTATTGGGTAGCTTGCCTCTATAGAGTTCAATACTTGACGTTGGTACTTCCTGCCGATCAACAGGCCCGCCAAAGGTTTGCAAAAAAATTGAAAACACTTCATCCATAGCTTTTCCCCTTAACATTTATGCAGCTTTACATTGAGATAGGTGTCACCACGTAAAGTTGCTGGCACTGCCTCCACGGCCTTTTTCAAATTTGTAATTTTTGGCCCCCACTGAGGACCTATGCTGGAGTTGACTTGTCGGTCACCGAAATCGGCGATGATATCTTTCCCGCCAGCGCTCAGATCAGGGTTGTGTAGTCCTGCTAGGTTCGACATCGTTTCCTTGGCTTTTTTCACACTCTCTGCTTTCGCAGCTACGGGGCCTAGCGTTTTCGAATATTCCCTTTGAAATCGTGTTTGCAAGCTGGCTTGTAAATGTTTTCTAGCCCGTCGGGCAGCCGTTTGGCTACGCTTCGCCGGATTGGCGATATTCTCTAAATACTCATCAACCGTCAGCCGATTCAGTCCGTCCTCCTGCCCCTTCAATTGCCGCTCGAACTCTCCGACTTTAGAGGCTGGCATCTTGTCTGCCTTGAAGCATTCGACGTCATGGCGCGGCATGGTATTTGGCTTGCCTTTGGGCGGCTCTTTGTCTTTTCCAGATGGGCTGTTCGGTGGTGACTCCTGCGGCCCAAGTGCGCCTCTGCGAGGCTCTGCCGTTTGTAGGTCAGGGTGTTTTTTCAATGCTTCTTCGTGCTTGAGCATCCACTGGCCAAGCTTTGCACCTCTCTCGCTGCCTCGCATTTCGGTTGCAAGCACCCTTGCGCTTCCACGACCCCGCGTCAGATAAGCAACGATGGCGCTTAGCAGGAGAATCACTACGGCCTCATGGGAGCTTGCAATATCCCACGCACCTTGTTGTGCTGCCATGCTGTCATCGGAAAAGGAACTCAACGGATTGCCGGTTCGCTCTCGAGGGCCGTTCCAAGCGGTGGAAACCCCACGAATGTAGCCCGTAGCTATCGGCTTAAGGCCTTCTGTGAAGAATTCAGCAATCGAGGCCAGCCCCAGTACTCCAAGAATCCAAGTTCCCGCTTGCACTCCGACCAGTGCTCCTGCCGTCGCGCCTGGGAACGCGCCGATGCCGCCAGCGAGTAATCCGATCCCTCCACCTATCGTAGCGCCAGTTAACGCACTGCCGATAATGATTATGGCCATGTCGACCACTGCGCTAATCATCTCATCAAGGATGCTTCGAATATCAAGGTCAGAAAAGCGCTTCAGGATGCTGTTGGCGGCCTCTTTTTCGCCCAGATCACAAGCTCGGCGGACACATCTGACCCGGCGATAAATCAGATCGATACTAGGGAAGGTCTGAAGTAGCCGGATGTTTTCCGGCTACCGAGTCCTCAGCACTTTTCAAAAAACGATGCATGTCGAAATTTGCTCAATTATCTTCGCTTTTTAGCTCTTTCGGCCGCTGCAAAGCCTTTTGCGGTAACCATTTCCTGCATTACACGCGCACCTCTCCTGCGCTCGCCAACAAATGTCGACGGGCCATCCACAGGTTTGACAGGGCGAACAACGTCACCATCTGCGCGGTGTTCTTGGCCAAGCCCCGAAAGCGCACTTTTTCATAGCCAAACTGGCGTTTGATGACCCGAAACGGATGCTCGACCTTGGCGCGAACCTGGGCCTTGGCCTTCTCGATTTTGCGGATCGCCTTGTACAAAATACTGCGTTTTCCATGCTTTTTGTAAGTGCTGCGGCGGGCGGCAATCTGCCAAATGACCTTGCGCCCAGCGTGTTCTTCGCGCTTCTCGACCCCGGTGTAACCTGCGTCGGCGCAGACTACGTTTTCCTCGCCGTGCAGCAGTTTGGCAACCTGCGTGACGTCTGCCACATTGGCCGCTGTTACTACCACGCTGTGCACCAGGCCTGACTCGTCGTCGGCGCCGATGTGAGCCTTGGCGCCGAAATAGTACTGGTTACCTTTCTTGGTTTGATGCATCTCAGGATCGCGTTTGCCATCCTTGTTCTTGGTCGAACTGGGCGCGTGAATCAGCGTGGCATCGACGATGGTGCCTTGACGCAACGACAAGCCACGGTCGCCCAGATAACCATTAATTACGCCGAGAATCCCGGTCGCCAACTCGTGCTTTTCCAGCAGACGACGGAAGTTGAGAATGGTGGTTTCGTCTGGAATTCGCTCCAGGCTCAGGCCTGAAAACTGACGCAGGATGGTCGTCTCATACAGCGCTTCTTCCATCGCCGGATCGCTGTAGCCGAACCAGTTCTGCATCAGATGAACACGCAGCATCGCCATCAGTGGGTAGGCGGGCCGGCCACCTTCTCCTTTTGGATAATAGGGCTCAATCAGGGCAATCAAACCTTTCCAGGGCACCACCTGATCCATCTCGATCAGGAACAATTCCTTACGGGTCTGCTTGCGCTTGCCGGCATACTCGGCGTCGGCGAAGGTCATCTGTTTCATCATCGAAAAGCTCGGCGACTGGTGTCCGGAGATTTTGCCAAATTAGGAAGTCTTTTTCAGAGTTTCCCTAGGTACATTTATGGAGCTGGGTGGGCTGAGAGGACTCATGCCCCTTTCGCGTCCCCCTAGGCCGCGCTTACTAAATAGGCGTTCGGCATAAGCCTCGATATCGAGCCAACTGGGGATCCTTGTCCATAAACGCATTCATCGCTCCTGCGTTCGGGGGGAGAATTTGGAAAGCTAAACTTTGTGCCATGTTATGTCAAAAGTGATTTCAAGGGATCCAAACCTTTAAGGTAGCGGCAGTCGAAAGGCTCGTGCCAGAAGATTACCGCTTCCCTGTGGTTCAGGCAGTGCGATGCAGAGTCAGGATACTCACGTCGGACGTCTAAAAATTTACCTGCTAGATGACTTCGCCAGACGCATACGCTACAAAGGCGCTTTCACCGATCAATCTTCCCGCTGTTTTAGAAAACCGACTTTTTCAACAGAATCGGCTATTAGCAGACGTTTGTAGGGAACACGGATGCGCCGGATTCAGCCTGGTTGCCATCCAATACTGGAGAGCGCTCAATCCTTACCGGCTCTCTGCATCAGGGTTGACCGTCGCACCTTTTTCACCCGTGCGGGAAGCTATGGGATTGCCTGAAACTCGCCTTTGGCAAACCAGTTGCTCTCCTTGATTCTAGCCAGTGCCGCTGCAGGGTCGGACGACCAGAGCACAAGGGCAAGCGACTCCTGCGCGCGGCTGCAGGTTACGTAAAGCAGCCGCAAGGTGCGGTCGATAGTCGTCTCTTTGCCCAGCTCTACGTTTTCTTTGTCCCGCTTGCTAAGCTCCACACCACCAAAAATCTTGTCGTAGGAAATAATGTAGTGGTCTAATGGTTCCGGACACTCATTTAGGCGAGAATATCGCCAGATAGAGGTGTCTGATGACCAAACAACGCCGTACCTTTTCCGTTGAATTCAAACGCGAGGCCGCAGGCCTCGTGCTCGATCAAGGCTATAGCCATATCGAAGCCTCCCGCTCGCTTGGGGTGGTCGAATCTGCGCTGCGTCGCTGGGTCAACCAGCTTCAACAAGAGCGCAACGGTGTCACTCCACAGAGCAAAGCCCTCACGCCCGAGCAGCAAAAAATCCAGGAGCTCGAAGCCCGGATCGCCCGTCTTGAGCGGGAGAAATCCATTTTAAAAAAGGCCACCGCGCTCTTGATGTCGGAAGAGCACGAGCGCATGCGCTGATTGATCAGCTCAGTGTCCATGAGCCAATCGAATTGCTGTGCGAAGTGTTCGAGGTACCTCGCTCGTGCTACTACAACCATTGCCTGCGGCGTCGGTCTCCAGACGCCGAGCGGGTTCGTTTACTTAGCCGAGTCAATGAGCTGTTCGGGCAAAGTCGAGGCGCTGCCGGCAGCCGCAGTATCGTGTCGATGATGCAGGCGGATGGCGAGCAAATCGGTCGGTTCAAGGTGCGTAGCTTGATGCGGGAGCTGGGATTAATCAGCAAGCAACCAGGCTCGCATGCTTATAAAAAAGCAACAGTGGAGCGGCCTGACATTCCGAACATTTTGAATCGGGAGTTCGATGTACCCGCGCCCAATCAGGTCTGGTGTGGCGACATCACCTACATCTGGGCGCAAGGAAAATGGCATTACCTGGCGGTGGTTATGGATCTTTACGCGCGTCGGGTGGTGGGCTGGGCGTTTTCGAACAAACCGGATACGGACTTGGTGATCAAGGCGCTGGACATGGCTTATGAGCAACGCGGCAAGCCTCAGGGCCTGCTGTTTCATTCCGACCAGGGCGTCCAATACGGGAGCCGACAGTTTCGCCAGCGGCTTTGGCGATACCGCAGACGCCAGAGCATGAGTCGTCGTGGCAACTGCTGGGATAATGCGCCGATGGAGCGGGTGTTCCGGAGTTTGAAAACTGAGTGGATACCGACCGTGGGCTACATGACGGCCCAAGAGGCTCAGCGAGACATCAGTCATTATCTGATGCATCGCTACAACTGGATTCGGCCACACCAGTTCAATAACGGACTGGCGCCAGCTCAGTCCGAAAAAAGACTTAACGTCGTGTCCGGGATCAGTTGACCACTACAATACTCGGCGTCGGCGAAGGTCATCTGTTTCATCATCGAAAAGCTCGGCGACTGGTGTCCGGAGATTTTGCCAAATTAGGAAGTCTTTTTCAGAGTTTCCCTAGGTAAAGAGGAAAATCGTATGCTCCTTCTGACTCGCCGCGAAGGTGAAAATATTATGATTGGCGATGGAATTCAGATCCAAGTCTTAAGCGTTTCAGAGGATACTGGGAATGTACTTATCCAGATTGAAGCCCCGGATGTCGTCGAGGCCCAAGGCAGAACCGTTGGGAACGAAGTGACCGCTCACAAGCCTGGCCCTGTTATTACTCATAAGCGGCGGTGGCGTTCGTTGGTCACTCAGTAGGAAGTTTGGATGACCAACCAGATCAGGAGCACAAGATGGCATTGATGAGCGTTGACCAACTGCTGAATCAAGCAGAGGACGAGTACATGAGCGTAGACCAGCTGGTCTTTTTCAAAGACAGGTTGGAGGTCAAAGCCGCAGAGCTTCGTGATCGCTTGCTCAGCTGTCAGGTCAGTTGCGAGATCGAGCGTCACCCGGACGAAGCCGACTTCGCTTCCGATGAGGAAAACAGAGCGGTGGCAGCAAGCATGATAGAAAGGGACAGACAGACGTTGAGCCATGTGCTTAAGGCCCTGGAAATTCTCGCTCTGGGCGACTACGGTTTTTTTCAGGAAACTGGTGAGGCCATAGGCATAAAACGCCTGCTACTGGTCCCCGAGTCGTTGTACTCGGTCGAATCGATGCGTGCGCTGGAGGCCAAGGGAATGCACCAACGCCAAGCGGCCCAGTAAAGTCGCCGCAGCGATGTGATCCAGGAGAATTGCGATGACTGCAAAAAGTGTCGAGCGCGATATGGCTATCTCAGAGCTTGCCGACCATTTGGAGCGCGATCTGATGCCTTGTCCAGCAGGACGTACCGCACTGCTGACTTGGATAGAAAAAAAGCTGGCTCAAATAGCGCTCAATCCTGTACCCACAGCAGCTGATGCTGCGTGGTTGATCGAAAGCGCTTATATCCAATGGGCCGCTGCACAGCCAAAGGGCTAAGGGAAATTCTATGAACGCGATTGCTACCCCTGTTATGGGGTTCATAACGTTTACTGAGCCGCTTCAGGCCAAAGGCTATATTTTCTTTTGTTGATAGTCCTTCTTGGTGATCTCGGCCATCATATCTATCATCATGCAGTTGATGGCCTCCAGCATGCGGTGGGTGGACTCGTCCCCTGAATGCGCCTTCATGCCTTGATGACTGGTAGGCAGATCCACCGAGACGATCCGTATGCCTCGGTTATCGATTGCTGTTTTGAGGGATCGCCATGACTGGTCATCCATCCGCGACGGCCGATCGATACTTTCCACCAGCGGCACGTCACTTCAGCGAGAATCTTTGAGTAGTCGGATTAATTCCGGGCGGTCGGCAAGGCTGTCACTGGCATTTTCCATGTAACACGATGCGTTGGCCTTGCCGTAGCTGCGGCCTCGCATCGCGCCTTTGTCACGCACCTGTGCGCCCGATCGACCTAAGCGAATCGGCAGCAAAGCCGGTACACAGGTCAGACGAGATGACCAGACAAGCAAAGCAACAGCTGATGAAGCGCTTCACAAGCGGTCAGGTCGATATCTGCAAAAAGCTGCTGAAACTGAGTCGCCAGGTTATGCCGCATCTGCGGACTTCTCTATGCACCTTCATTGGGCGATAAGAAATATCACGCAGCTATCGGGTGGGGGAGGGGCGAGGAGCAATGGAACAGAAAGTTAACTTAACCCCGACGCCCGTCCGCAAATACGCATGCTGCCTACAGAAACGTTACGAATCAGGCTTGTCAACCGAGCTACTGTATAGCTGCGATTGTACATTGATCGCCCTTCCGCCATAAAACTCTGTCGCTGCAGCCTTGCATGCGTCATTGTAAAAATCTTCAGCATCCTCCACTGTGTAGCCAGCTCCAACGAAACACCCGTGCGCAATTTCCCTAAGAGTGTGGCGTTCACTACTGGCGTTGTCGTAAATCGCATTAAGGCATCCTACTATGGCGATCACGTCTTTCTTGGAAAGTCTGTCCTCACCACTCAACAAGCGTGCATGATTGATGTATGCCGATACGTTATATCCAGTAAATGAATCAGCCAGACCAGAAGAATCCTCAAAGCTGGAAACATCTTCATTCATCTTGAAATGGGCGATAGGGATGTATTTCATTTCACCCAGCTTTTTGGCTGTCAGATCACTTATTGCTTTTTCATCTTTCTTGTAAATCGACTTTTGCAAAAATATGTTAAGCTTGTTTAGTGTAGGTCCTGCAAGGCTAGTATTGCGCCGTGCAATTCCTTTTTCCATATCGGTTTGTGTAAACGGCCTAGTTGCGCCAAGCTTTTGATTTTCCTGAGAAGAAACTAGACCCTTTTTTTCAAGAAAGGGCATCAGTACTTTGTGAGCATCTCCCCAATTTTCTGAACTACAGTACAACGGCCTGAGTATCAGCAGAGCTTGCCCTGCACGGAATTGGGCTTCAGGACTTAGGCCCTCACTTTTCTGTAGGAGCGGCTGCAATGCATCGACACAATTTCTTGGCGTCAATGCCCGCTCACTGTTGATTGCTCGGGCATGATGGTTCTCGCCTTTTTCAATAAAAGGATTAGAGACAGATCGTGATGCATAGCCGTAAGACCCTGTCTCTTGATTTGGAACGCCGGACAAAGAATACTTATTTTTGCAATCATAAGACGCGCCCTTGGTTATATCGAAATCTGGCGGAGTTTGGACAATACCGTGTTTTTTCAACAACTCAGGCTTGACACGCTCACCCATGATGCAAGAAATATTATTAGCTATGGAATCATGCGCTTCCTTGGTGTCGATTAAGTTCTTCATGTGCACTTTTGTAGCGGCGCGAAAATCCAACATCGTAACGAAAAGGTTTTCCCCGCACAATTTTGGCAATAATGAAGAACGCGTCGGCGCAACACCTCCAAAATTGGCACGATTATGGTAGGCATGATAATTAGCTTCTGCCTTTTTCTCTGCCTTCTGCAGGCGGGCGTCGCTGGTAAAGCCTTGTTTGCCGTCATTTAAGGAAGTGGTAGAAAGAAAAAAATCATTGACTGTTTTGTCGTAGAGGTAGGCGCTGCCCGCAAGATAAGCAGCGTACCTCATACTTCGGAGGTGTGATCGAGAGCCATTACTAGATTTGCCTTTCGAATCGCCCTCGTGTGTCCGTGCGGTTTGAGTTGCGCTCAGCGCAGCGGACTCATTATTTTTTGCTATTGTATTAGCCGCTTCTTTCGTAGACGAGGCATTAAAGGTATTCTGCACCAGTCTTGAGGCTGAGTAGAGATGACTGTTCCTTATTTGCATAATCTATATCTCCTAATGCTATGAGGCATTTGTTCATGTAACAAGATTATACGTGGTCATCACAAAGCATAGAGTTCCGCAGAAAATTTCTGTCCGGGGAATGGAAGGTTCAGCGCTTTCCAGTCGTTACGTTTGATGCACTTGATAGCGTAGGTCTTCGATTGCTCCCTTCGGAGGTGTTCCGCAGCCGCTTCGCGCTCCTCCTCAACGATCCGAGCTTCGTCGCTTGAGCCTGCTCAGGTCCGCCAGTTTGGGAACGTCACTGAGAATAAGTCGGCATCTTGCGCCGTAGGGAACTGCGTAGCGCATCTTGCAGCGCGCTTGCAGCATAGCAAGCTCTTCCACAAGCCAGTACGCGTTGTTGGCAACGATCTTCGCCATCTGATGAAAACCAAGTGAGCCATAGCTACGGACCTGCACCCATAGTAAGCGCGCTTGTAAGGCTTGTTCAAAGGCTGGGTTCATTTATAAATCCTTCGTGCTGGCCAGCCAGTCGATTGCGGAAAGCAGCACGTTACCGTCAGGTGCTCCCTGCAGCTTGATCGATCGTCCAGAGACTTTATCCTTGATGACCAGCGTCGGTGTGGCAGTGATGCCGTCCAGGCCGGCCTTGTGCGCCTGGCTAACAACGGTCTGTCGGACAGCCGGGTTGCTCGACGCGCAGTTATCGATGAAGTGCTGTCGATCCTCAAGCCCCGGGATCTGCGGATTGCCAGCAGTTCCAGCACCGTTCGACCGAGTGCGCTGATAAATGAGTTCGACGGCGAGCCAGAAAGCGTCATTGCCGCGCTCAATCCCCGCGCACTCAGCCCACCGAGCTTCATAGCTCGCGGTCGGCTCGTGCATGGGAAGAGGGAGGTTGTGCCACTGCAGGTTCACGTCTGGATGCTGATCCACCCATGCTTTGAGCTGTGGGAAGTAATCCTTGCAGTACGGGCATTCCAGATCTGCATACTCGACGATGGTGAATCTGGCACTGCTGCTCCCGTAAACCCAAGCGCCATTATGCTTCGTCTGTTTGGATGTCTGGCTGACGGTGTTGAGCATTTGCATGGCCTGTCTGACATCTGGCAGGCATTTAAAGGCCAGAATTGCCAAGGCTACCGCACCGATGCCGTACAGGATCTGGCGACGCGTGGGGCTCATCATGCGGAGGCCTCTTTGTTGAGGAGCTGCTTTGCCAGCAGCTCCTGATCTAGCAGCGTTAGAAGAGCTTTCTGGGCGCTTTCAGGCTGTGGGTGGTGCTCAAGCCACTGGTCCAGCGCTTTGTGCAGTTGGGATTGAATCTCCCTGCGATCTACTGCTACATGTTTGACGACTTGTAGGTGCTCGATCAGTACCGGCGCGCAGATCTTCAATGCGAGCAGGGAGTCTTCCTGGGGGCACTGAAGTATTTGGGTAAGACTGTCGATCAGATTTTGAGTCAGGGCATCCATGGCTCTCATGCCAGGTTCTCCAATGCACGGGGTGTTGGGAATGTAATGTTCAGGGGTTCAATACCTCGTTTCCGGTCTAGATCTGCAGCTACTTCCAGGGCAGCTCCCAGCTCGTCGACACCCATTGACTGCATCAGGTCGTAGCGCTGTTTTTTCTCTTCAGGCTCGGTCATGGCCAATGCCAGGTACAGGCTCGGCGGAACAGCGCGAAACAGGACTTCCATCGATTTCGAAAGAACCACGCCTTCGGTGTATTTACCGCTTTCTTTGCGTGCTGACAGCATCAAGCCCTTCTGGGCAGGAGTTAGCTCACGGAAACGGGAGATCTTTTCCACTTCATCCGGGGGCATGTTCAGACAGATCCACCACTCGATCATGTTGAGCATCGGCGCAGCCGCAGGGGGTAAGTCATCGATGTTCTGAGTTGCAAGCCAGAACCATGCTCCGAGCTTTCGCCACATTTTGGTGATCTTCATAATGTAAGGGGCGAGGAGGGGGTTTTTGGTAATGATGTGGCCTTCGTCTGTCACGTTGACCAGAGGACGGCCCTTGTACTGATCACGCTCCGCTATGTTGTTCACGGTGTTGATCAGCGAGATATAAGCGATCGACAACTGGGCGTTGTAGCCCTCACGTGCATAGGTGGCCAAGTCGACGATGGTCAGATCTGCCTCAGGCCAAGGCGTACCAGTACGGTTGAACATCTCCCCGTCGGCGCCCATGCAAAACATGTCCATGGCTTCGGCCATTTCAAGCATCCGATTGCGTCTGCCCTCCGGAATCGAGGTGTCTTCCCCGGCCGCGCGCAACGCATTGCGGACATCTTCCGTCAGGACGGTGCGATCGGCGTCGGAGCAAATTCTGGCCGCAGCAAGGATGCACTGTCGGATTACGCTGCGGTCAGCCCGGGTCAGCCGAGCTTCCTCTTTTTCCTCACCGCCGGTGATCATCAAACGGGCTACGATTTCCATCTCGCCGAGGACATCCCGTTCGTCATCGTCTTCATCGGGCTTGGCATTCATGTCCTCGTCAGAGCTTTCTAGGTCATCAGCGTCCAAGGTCTTGACCTGGCTCGGGGTGTTTACCAATCGAATAGCGTCGGCGAACGGAGCCAAGCTAACGCCCGAGTTCGGGGCCAGCTTGATCCTGTTGACCGTCAACCCAAGCTTTTTCGCGAAATCCCCTAAGAGGCCGAAACTGTTACCCGCCTCGACGATGAACAGGCGGGGAGCGTAAACCGCAATGAGCTGGTTGAGCAGGTTATTCAACGTGGCAGACTTACCTGCCCCTGTGGGGCCGAACAGAAACATGTGGGCATTCATCTGACGATCCAGCTTGTTGAATGGATCAAATGTCAGTGGAGCCCCACCACGGTTGAATAGCGTGATGCCAGGATGCCCAGTACCACTGGAGCGACCCCACACAGGGCACAGGTTTGCAACATGCTGGGCGAGCATCATCTGCACGTACCAGTCCATGGCTCGCTTTTGATTGACGTCGAAGTTCCCGGGTAGCCAGCGTAGGTAGCTGTTGAGCGGGGCCACCTCGTCGTCAGTTGCTACGGGTTCCATACCGGCACCCAGCAATGCGTTGGTCAACTGCATGCTGCGCGCGGTGAGCTGTGCTTCGTCATTTCCTTTGAGGTAAAAGTCGATGCTGCCTCGGTACAGCTTGTGTTCACGACCGATCAGTTTCCTGGCATCGTTTACCGCTTCGCGGGTCAGTAGTGAAGCTTGGTTGTCACCCACCGACTTGCGTGCCAGCTTTTCAAGATGAGCCTCAAGCACGTCTGAGGGGTGATGACTAGGGTGATGGCCAGCACAGTGTCCTCAGGCAACTTGTCGAACAGGGCATGCAAGGCATCACCGCCTTTACGTGTTTCGCCAGTCAGGTGGCCGGTCTTCGGGGCTTCGCGCAGCCGATCCAGCATGATGACTTTGTGAGGCTGGCCATCGAAGTACCACAAGCCTTTTTGACTGTCGGATTTTGGCTCTCGATAAAAGAGTCTCTGCGCGAAGTCGTCGCCAGTGACCAGTGGGAGATCCTCGCCGGCATCCTCTGTGCGTTTGTTCACCAGTTGAAAGAAGCGATCAAAGTCTTTGAGCGTCGTTCCCAGGTGATCGGGGTGAGGGTTGAACCACTGCAGGAGCCAGTGTCGAATATCGTAACCGTCCATCCGTTTGCTTTTAATGCCGGCGTTGGCCAGGCCTCCTGTGAAGCGCTGACAGATGTTATCCAGATGGTTTGGCCACGGAAAGCTGCATCTCCGACTACCCGGCGATATACGACTACCCGCACGCGGCGTTGCTGGCCACGCCAAGGCAATTTGGAAACCGTGGTGTCTTCAAAAAGACCACCAGGTTTGGCGATTGCATCGAGGTGATGCTTGAACAGATCCAGGTACAGCTCCGAGAAAGGGCTGCCTTTAGCCTGTGGTCGGATGTATTCCCGCAGGTTCCGAAGGTAGTCATCCCAGCTGGTTTCGTCCTTCGCGTAGAACTGCACAACCCAAGGTGAGGTATCGAGCTCGTCAAAACTGTTTTGGAGAGCGTTCTCCAAGGCATCGCGCACCTTGCGAAGCCATTCGGGATCCCGGCCTTCAGTGCCGATCGGAGTCAGTTCGAAGAATGCTGCCAAGGATTTTCCATCCTCAAGCAGCATCGCTTGCTCAGCAGGCAGGTACTCAATCCATGGAAGGAGGTCGACAAAGCTCGGCTTGACGTCGTACAGCGCGGCGACGTCGCCAACTGTGGCAGGCTTCTGCTTTGGGTTTCTCCAATCGCCTGGCGCAGGTATGCCCTGATCCTCCAGTCGCTTCAGGTAACGCTCAAGGGCAGCATCCACATCGTTTTGGTCTGAAGCTTTCAAATCCTCAACCAGATCATCATCAGGCTGTTCAAATTCGACCGCTGAAGGCTCGCTCAGCAGAGGGGAGCCCGCTATATCCGTCTGCGTAGCTGAATTGAGGGATGCGCGGCTTTTGAGCCGTTGAAAAAGAGTCATCAGTAGTCCTCAACCCGCTCGCCAGGCATGGCGTACTGCACACGCTGATAGAGAGGGAAAACAGTGGTGTAGCCAGGGACTGGTGCTGGATCGGATCCCGCAAGATGTGGAAACACGTACATGACCAGGTCCGGATTGGGCAGTCGCTTGAACTGGCTGAAGATCTCGTTTTGAGCGGTACGGGTGTAGGCCGCGCTGCCCTGCAAGGGCTGGGTAGCGCGTACATCGATTGGACGGCGCAACTCCGAGCTCGCATCGAGCAACTGCCGGCCACTAGCGCTCCCGGCTGAACCGGTCGTGCCTTGGTTCCAGACGTCCATCATGGTGTTTTGACCATGCGGCAGCATTTGGTCTTTGTTTGTCGAGCATCCAGCCAGCAAGCCCGCGGTGAGAACGCAATACAACAGCGCGCTGCGCGCTGACCCCAAGTGATCAGTCCAGGTTGGCATTGGCATGGTTCGCTCCTGAGGCGTACTTGACCTTGCGGCCTTTGAGTTCGTAGTCAATTTCCAGCTCTTGATCGATGTGCAGTGAGACTTGCGCACCAGGCAGGACATAAATGGCCGCGAACGCTTGTCCGTAGAGTTTGTTAACCCAGCTCGAAACGTCCGTGACTCCTTGGGTCAGGATCTTCCCCATCGCCTCGTTACCAGACAAACCGGTGCTACCAAGCGTCCCAGAAGCGTTCGAGACGTATGAGGAGGTGCTTCCCTCGGTCTTGATCAACGATGCTGCTCCAGCGCCTGCTGCGGTGATGAGGGCTTGTGAACCGATGTACTGCTGCGCATTGCTGCGTCGCTCGCCCGCAATACATGGAATGCCATATGGATCACTGATCCAGCCAAGACCACCTTGGATGGGTTGTTGGTCTCCAGAGTTGTTCTGGTTGTTATTCTGTTGATTGCCACCCTGAACCGGTGCCGGCAACGTGCGGACAGTGCCGTCGGTAAACACGAAGGTCAGACTTTTGATCTGCCCCCGCACGCATGATAGGGTCCAGTCGCCGGACGCTGTACCGCTGGCCACCGCACCGGCTACGTCAGGAAGGTCGATGCCATTGGCAGTCAGGTTGTCCGGACCGATTAGCACCTTGAACGGGTAGGGGTCATTAACCGTCCCATCAACAGGAACCCGGCCGATCAACGCGGACATGGCCACCGAGCCCATCAACGTCGAGTTTTGAGGGAGGGTGTAGGCACGTCTTACCTTCTTACGCTCCTGTTGCTGGCCACCCATGTCATCGCGGACAGACTGAGCGCCTGTCGTGAGCGCTTTCTGTCCTCGGTCTACGGACTCGCCGAAGGCTGTAGGAAAGCTGTAGGCGCTCGCGGGGACGCTATTGCCGGCTGTGATCGGTTTACCGTTGCTGTCCAGGGCCGTCGCGTCCTGTGGATCGATCCAAACGATGTCTGAACCGTTTGTTTCCGATTTGAACTGTTGGCCATCACCAGGCTGAACACCCAAGCCAATCGGTAGATCCGAATTGGAATTATTGTTTTGTCCCAGTCGGGTCAGTTCATCCATCTGTTTGCGCAAGCCCTCCAGCACGCTCTGCTGTTGCTGCTGACTATCTAGCTTGAACTGCTCCTGGGCGTTTTTAAGGCGCTGGTCGACGGTCTGGTCAATGTTTGCCAGTCGCTGTTTGAGCGTCTCGTTGTCCTGCTTGTAGGCAGCGTTCTGCGCAAGGACGTCTGTGACCTGTTGCTTGAGCTCGCGTCCTTCAGCGACGACCGTGCGCAGCGTGTCGCTCGGCGTATCGCCTTCTACACCAAGGGCTTTGGCTTGCTCAGCCGTCAGTTTTGGAGCAGGGGTTTCGGTATTAGGTGCGGGAGCACTTCCCAGTGACTTGATGCCGACGAAAATCACTAACAGGAGGAATGGGATCACCAGGTACTTGAGCAGCGGATTACCTTTCATGCTTCGCTCCCTGCGCTGCACGCGGATCTGCTTGGGTCGCCGAGAATACGGCCGCCTGTGTCAGCCCGTGTCCCCGCGTGACAAGGTACAAGGTCGTGGTGTCACTGGCATCGCCGCGTGATCCAAGATAAGGATGTTGGAACGCTGCTGTGACGAATTCACCCATGAGCTCGCGAGGGTCAAGCGTGATGCGCTGCGCCGTCTGATTCTGTAGCTTCACGGCAGTCACCCAAAAATCATCCAGACGCCATGCGCCTAAGGGGGTGGACTTCACCGGTAGAGTGGGAAGCAGGGTGGCCAGATCAAGGCTGCGCTCAACCTTCACCTGTGCGATGCCGTCTACAGGCTCGACGGTGCGCAACGGCGCATAAAGCATCTGGGCTGCATAGCGGGTGAGGACGACTGGGACGGGCGTTTCTCGCTTGACTACTTCCTCTGGTTCATCGTTTTCATCGCTTGAACGGCTGGTTGATTCCGTGCTCTTCGCAGTGGCCTTGGCTGAGCGTGCTGTAGCAGCCCCTCCATACCGTGCGGATGATGTTTCACCTTCGACGATCTTCACCGGCTCCAGCGGCGTTTGATCCGCAGATGCCTCTGTAGCAGCGATGTCGACCAGAATGATTTCACCGGTCTTGGCGTTCTGCAGCTGGAGTCGAGTGGGCTCTATCGCTTCCTTCGCAAACAGGTAAATCGCACCGCCCGTACTCTGCACCCGCAGCTTTTCAGTCAGCGAGCGCGGGAGTCCAACACGAACATTTTGATCAACGAAGACGATGCGTTCCTGATTGATGCGCAGAGGAATGGCCAGCGGCAACCGCTCCCAGCGGAGAATCTCGACTGCCGAGGCGACTTGGGCGTTGCCAGCCAGCACCGCCAGTAATGTCGAGTATGTGATTACCCGCAATACACTCATTTGAAGACTCCTTTCGACGGAGTTGCGGGAGCTTCCACATTGCCCTCGATGCGTTGTGGTGCGCCGTTGTAGCAGTCCCATGCCAAACCGAAGGGATTGGTTTCGGGATCGACGTCCATGCGTACAACGTGGAGCGGATATCTCGCGAGGGCACGCTTGACCAACTGCCCGCCGTAATACTCGTCTGCTGTGATATCGAGCGTGACAGTCCAATCATCGATAGAGTTGGTCACCGTCCTGGTTTCTGGCGAATCTCCATAGCCTCGACCTGGAATTTCATACACGCCTCGGACGCGCTTGCGTAGCTCACCGCTAGACCTGCGCAGTTCAAAATCGCTCTGCAGGTAATGCTTACAAGATGGCGTGATGTAAGCATCCAGGCGGGTGATATTTGCCTGATAATCCAGCTCGCCGTCGACCGCCACCGGTTCATTTGCTGAAAGATGTACAGGCCGAATGTGTATACCGATTGGGGAGGGACATCCCACCACATTCGCGTGCTTCCAGACCGCAGATCTGGCGGAACGTGAACGGTCAATTGCTTCGGCGAACTCCACCAGCCGAAACCAAGGCCTGCTGCCACCAGCGCGATCAAGACTATCGCTATCCTCAAGCTATTGATGTGGGCACGTTGGGAGTCGGCCAACTTCAAGAAACGGCTCATCGTTGCTCGCTCCGGCGGCAAGTCCAGTTGCCTGATCGAAGGACCAGGTTGGCTTTGTTGAATGAGGTCGGACCGAGCATTGCCGTCTGCAGCTGCAACCTGCGGTAGACCCATGTCTCAGGTCTACCGCGTTTGAGGCGTCGCAAAACCCGAGATGCGATGAGCAGTCCCATTACTCCTCCTATCAGGGCGCACACCACGGGCATTGATGGTGTGATGATGAAGGCCAGCGGCAGACCAATCACAAAGCCTACGCCGCTGCAGCCGAATACAGTGACCCACATCTCGTCCGCCGTAAGACCGCCAATCACCACTGGCTGATTGTTCAATCGACTTGGCAGAAAACGCAGGGTGCCGTCTTCATGCTGATCTTGCTGGAGCTCAGTCATGGAAGCCTCTGCGACTCAAAGGATGTTGGTAGCTGTAGTGACCAGGTAGATCGTGACGCCAATCAAGCCCACACCGACTACGGCAGTGCTGCCCAAGTCAGCCCATTTGGCTTTGCCCATGTGGATTTCGTGGAAGACGCCCAGCGCATGGCGTCCGACCATCACGATGCCGTAAGCGCAGAGACACAACCCCAGTAGTGTGAAGCCATCAAACGCGTAGTTTTGCATCGTCTGTGCGAAGCTGGTGCCCGTCCCGCGCGTTGGGGCCTGCGCGGCTGGTAGCACTGCAAAAGCACTACCTGGGCTTACCGCCATCAGGACGATCAAGCGGCGGGACTGAAAAAAGGCAACTGCCTGGGAAAATAATCGATACAGCATCATCTTTGTCTCCTTGGAAAAATCAACTCAACAACATGAAAGTCATGATCATGAACAGCACCGCCCAGCGAGCAGCAGCGACTGCCGCCGCCGGGGCTGCCAGGTTTCGGGTGGCCCAGCCGCGATAAATGCTTGAAAACACCCAGACGCCCCACAGCAGGAGGATCCCCACTGCAATTCCGGTCCACAGCGTGTTGCTGCTGGCAGGCGTAAAGCCCGCCGCCGCCTGGAAGGCGCTGGTCTGGGTGGAGGACATCGTCATGGCGTGTGATCACCGCTGACGTTGTACTGGCCGGAAATTTCTACGGGGTCACGAGGCTGTGCGCGGGACGGCGACAGGTAGTCCTGCAAACCTTGGCGGATGCGGGCGATGTCGCTGGCCAACCGGGGATAGTCCAGGTGATAGCGTTGGGCCGGGTCTTGTGGAAGATCGACACTGCGCTGGGCGACGGCCTCGAGCGAGTTGAGCTGGCGAATCATCACTTCCACATTGGCGTGTTCAGAAGCCGTGCCAGCTGCTCCGGCATGGGTGGAAAACAGCAGCGGTAAGCACAGCAGGACTGCGGTCAAGCAGATCTGCACGCGGGAAGACGTTGATCTGAGCGCGGGGGGATTGAAGTTCACGTCGCGGGCCCTGGAAGCTGTAGGAATCTATGTCCACAGCATGACCAAGGGCCGAGTTTGAATCAGTACGAAACCCTTTTTAGGTCTGAGAGGGTTTGTCCAAGGAGGTCATTGAGGCAGTGCTGCGTTTAAAGAAGAACAGGAACCCGGTACTGATTGCATACCCAACCGCCCACGCCTGGGCGTTTTGATTACCAAATCGCTCATGGCCACGATTGATCTGCTGAACGTTGACCAGCTCCCATCCTTCTCTGCCGTGGCGATTCAATACGGCCAGCGTTTCAGGGTTGTTCAAATATCCGTGCATGTCCGGTTCGGTAGTGTCGTCCGTCGACTTGAACATCAGCACTCCGCTGGTAACGGTTTTGTAGGGGAGTGGGACGAAGGTCTGGGTGTATTCAAACAGTGTCATAGGATACCAACTGCAAGGTGGGGTGATCGGACAGATCATCATCGAGAAGCTCGGCGACTGGTGTCCGGGAGATTTGCCCAACCAGGAAGTCTTTTTCAGAATTGCCATTGAGTGGTGCTTAAGACGGATTCGGGTCCACGCAGTTAACGCAATCCTCGCCCAGTATCGCGTCGGCAGGTAGTGCGAGCTGAGGGCGAAGCAACTGTCGTATCCTACTGATCCACTTTGCCCATCAGAAAGCTTCAGTCGCGCGCGATGAGTACCAAACGCCATCATTATTGACGGGAATAGCGCCTTTGCATTGGGCTCATTCCGGCGCTAACAACTCCACCATGGCCTGTATTTTTCGAGATATGGGGGAATAACGGAACCCATCAGCACAAGCGCACCACGAACGTAACACTTAAAGCGCCCAGATCACCGCTCCCTTTATTGCGCATTAAGAAATTACCCGGTGGAAACGTATTTTATGGCTTTATCGAACCGTCCGGAAATCATCGATACCGCTGATGGCCATTCCCTTCCCAACTCAGACAACAGCGATCTTGAGAGCAATTGGCAGGTGCGTTTCTGGATGATTTTCACCGGTCAGACTCTTTCCCTGATCGGCTCCGGGCTGACCCAGTTCGTTCTCCTTTGGTGGATTACAGACACAACGGGTAGCCTGGCAGCGCTGGCAACCGCTGGGGTCGTAGCGCTCTTGCCACAGGCGCTGATCAGCCCTCTGGGAGGCATATTTGCTGACCGCTACAGTCGCCGCGTGTTGATGATTGCCACCGATATGATCAGCGCGCTGTGCATGTCGATATTGATTGTACTGTTTCTTACCGAGCGTGTTGAACTGTGGCACGTTTACTGGATGATGTTCGTACGCAGCGCGATGCAAGCGTTCCAGACGCCGGCCGCATCGGCCAGCGTGGCTATGCTTGTGCCACGCAGTTTTTTACCCCGTGCAGCGGGCCTGAGTCAGGCCATGCAGGGGATAACCCTGGTTGCTGCCGCACCGCTAGGCGCGCTCGCTATCAGCATGATCCCGCTGGGATGGGCACTGTCCATCGATGTGGTTACAGCACTATTGGGCTGCTTGCCGTTGTTGCGCTACCGTGTTCCCCAGGCATTCAATAGCAACCATACGGGTCTATCAACTCTAAGGAGTGAGTTTCGCGATGGCTTGCATTTGATCTGGAGTCACCCTGGCTTGCGCCACCTCTATGCGTTGATGGGGGGCGTGGTACTGATGATTACGCCTTCGTTCACATTGGTGCCATTGTTGGTCAAAGAGCACTTCGGCGGTGGTGCGCCGCACGTTGCGTTTATCGATGCAATGGCAGGCGCTGGCATGCTGATAGGGGCCGTAGCTGTGGCGCTATTTGCGCCTCGCCAGCAAGTCAAATGGATCCTCTGGGGCTTCGCTACCTCATGTTTCGCGCTAGCATTAACAGGTCTGATGCCGGCCGACCGCTTCAACATCGCCGCAGTGTGTTGGCTGATTAGTGGCATGTCCTTCATTCTAGGTGATGCCCCAATGACTGCATTGCTTCAAGGCACCATCCCCAATCACCTGCAAGGGCGTGGGCTTTCGTTGCTGAATATGGTCATGGGGCTAGCCGCTCCACTAGGTTTGGCGCTGACAACTCCACTAGGTGAGCTTATCGGCGTGCGATGGCTTTTTGTCTTTACCGGCGTGTTAGGCGGACTGATTTGCCTGATGGGATTTTTTTCATCCGCCGTGCGCCGTCTTGAAGACGGCACGCACTACTGATGGCCACTCACAAATAACGTTGATGACATGGAACCGATAACGACTTTTTGACCACTTATCTGGTTTAAGGACATTTCGATGCATAAGCTCTAGGTTTGGCAGAGTGTTTGATCTCAACCGCAGGGACACCCGATGGAGCAGACGACCTTCGCTGACGCCGAGTACGCTGGTAAATGTAGGCAAGCCTATAAAGAGCGTTTTCTGACAAAGCCTTATTATCCAAAATGCGAAGGGGTTCGTCCGGCTCTTCCGTAGATGGCCGTTCTGCGCATAAAACATGATTAAGCAGGCGGGATCAGCGGTAATGTGGGTTGCACCGGCGTGGACAAGCATCAGAATTGTCAGATTATCTGGTCGATTGTTGTACGTCCGACCAGCTGCAAAAAGCTTGATGAGACTAGTTGGATCGTTCGAGTGCATTGCAAAATCGAGTACGCGAAAGCCCAGTGCGCGCAAAGGTCGAACATCCGTTCCGCGTGATCAAGCGCCATTTTGGATATACGAAAGTGCGGTTTCGCCGGCGCTCTAAAAACACCGGGCAACAGGCCGCGCTCTTTACCCTGGCGAATAGTTGGGGGGCGGGCGAAAGCGCCTGCCGGGGATAGGAAAGTTGCACCTAAGTGTGGAAAACGTCTTGGGACTGTGCTAATCGACAAAACTTAATGAATTAAACGCGGGAAAAGTCTGATGGTCTGATAGGACGGGATTTTTTGAAACTCAGGCTAAAAAGTTATCAAAAGTTGATACCTGCTTCAGACCTTCCTCAAGGCGTTTAATGAAACAACCTGGAGGTGTTATGGTGTAATTATATACCTGCTGACGCTATGAGTGCCTGGATAACGTGAATCTCAGGATGCAGCGCTTGGCTGTGAAAGTCATACGTTTAAATGCGCCCCTTCAGTCAATATGGCGGCGTTTAAATCGATAGAAAAATAAGGTCAACCATGTCATATCAAAAAGCAGAACCCGCTTACTTCACAACGACCCAAAGTCCAGTTGAAGTTTACACAGAATGGGACCCGTTGGAGGAGGTTATCGTTGGAATCATGGATGATATTCGTGTCCCGGATTGGGACCTCGGCCTAAAAGCAATTATCCCGAAAGAATCCAGTGATTTTTTTATGACGTACTCCGGGCGTCGCTTCCCAGAGGAGTTGCTTGTTAAAGCCAGGCAAGAAGTCAACACATTGGCGCGAATATTGGAAACTGAAGGCGTTCGCGTAAAAAGGCCCAATGAGTCAAATCACCACCAACCCATAATGACGCCGCACTTTACAACGGGCGGAACCTTTTACTCCGCCATGCCCAGAGATTGTCTTTTCGCGATCGGCAAAAAAATCATTGAGGTACCCATGGCTTGGCGAAGCCGTTACTTCGAGACCTTCGCGTTCCGCGACCTGTTGAACGACTATTTCAGTCAGGGCGCCGAGTGGATCGCGGCCCCCAAGCCCATGCTGAAGGACGATGTCTGGCAACCGAATTATGATTTCGAACAAGAACTTCCGTTTCGTTCTATTATCACGGAGGCGGAGCCGCTGTTTGACGCCGCCGATTTTATGAAAATGGGCCGGGATATCATCGGGCAGCGCAGCCATGTGACGAATAATAAAGGCATTGAATGGTTGCGTAGAACCTTGGGTCCGGACTACCGCGTGCACATCTATGAGTTTGAAGAGCCGGGCCCCATGCACATTGATACAACGATATTGCCGTTAGCACCGGGCCGCGTACTCATCAATAAAGATTGGGTGCCACAGATTCCTGATATTTTCAAGGACTGGGAAATTCTCAATCCGCCCCCCTCCAACCTCCCGGATGACCATCCTTTGTTCATTACGTCGAAGTGGATTCACACGAATGTCCTGATGCTTGACGAGCGGACTGTCGTGGTCGAGAAAGATGAAGAGGCGCTCATCTCCGCTTTCCGCAAATGGGGCTTTGAAACCATTCTTTGCCCTTTCAAGCACTTCCAATCCTTCGGCGGCTCGTTCCATTGTGCCACTTTGGATGTTAAGCGACGGGGAGGACTGCACCGTTATATTTGAGGGCCTTGCCTAAGCGTGTGCAGGGCCTGAAGGCCCTGCCACTGACAAAGACATTTTCAATCGCACACAGACGATAGGAACTCGACATGCACCCTACAAAAAAAATACTGGTGGTTTCTTCCGAACTGGATGCCGCGAAAACGGTACGCGACGTCAAAACCATGTACCCGTCTGCCACGTGGGATTTTATCTTCCTGTTGGAGGATTTTCTGGGAGTGGCCAACGATGAGCTGAAGTGCCCTGAACACTTTATCGTGCGCGACTTCGCCGACACAGCCGGGGTGATGGCGGTGCTGGAAGTGATTGCCCAGCAGCACGTTATCTCTCAGGTTGTCCCCAGCGATGAATTTTCTGTTTACATTGCTGCATTGGCCAATGACCGCTGGGATCTTCCCGGTATAACCCGTGAAAAAGCCAAATCTTTTCGTGACAAAAAAGCAATGAAGGAAATCGCTCAACACGCCGGTATCAGGACTGCGCGGGAAATCACCTTGTCCGATATCGAGGGCGGGCATGTTGAATTTCCTGTGGTCGTTAAACCGCGCTCTCTGGCAGGTTCAATGGGCGTCAGAATCATTACTGAAGCAAAACAACTGACGGAAATGGATGTCGACTGGGGAGCGGCTTACCGAGATATGGATGAGCGACAGTACATGATTGAACAGTACAACCCTAATACGATTTATCATATTGACTGCATTGTTCTTAAGGGCCACCTATCTTTTATTTCAGTCGGTCAGTACTTGGGTAAGCCTATTGACTTCTTGCAAGAAAAGCCGGTCGGAGTATTGTCTGTACCTGATCAGGCCGTCGCAGATACGTGGCGACCCTTTGCTGAATCCGTGATTAAAGCTTTTGAAGCCCCTGAGGGGGTTTATCACATTGAAGCCTTTGCCGATGCCGGCTTCGGCTTAGAGTTATTGGAAATTGCTTATCGTCCTGGCGGAGCAGCGATTGTAGAAATGATTGAGATGGTGCATGGGCTGAATTTGAAGTGCATTCACTTAGCGGCGCAACTTGGGCTCGTCGATTATGTCGATTCGCAACGTCAGGAAGAGGCGTTTGGCTATATGACTTTTCCAAAAAAGCATCTTTCTACTGAAGCGCTTTACGTCACTCAGATTTCCTTGCCCCCCCTCGAAAGCATGCCGACCTTGAGAACCCACGTAGTGCCGGCTCTAGGTGACATCGCATCAGGTGAATTCTACTGTTACAAGGATTCTCTGGGATCCTTCGTATTTTGTGGAGACCGTGACCTTGTCTCACGGGATGTGTACTACCTGAGCGAACATTACTCGGTACAGGTCGCCGCGAAGAAAAACAGCCCTCCGTTTGAGGAGTGACATTCCCCTTTGCACAATTAATGACAAACACATTTAAAAGAGCTGTCAGGTCATGGACAAAAATAAGCCAAACACTATTCTGATCGTATCTTCCGAACTGGATGTAAGCGAGGTGGTCTCCCGAATCAGGAGTATCTATCCGATCGCTGCCTGGACGTTCATCTACCTTCTGGAGGATCTTCTGGGGCAGGCGGGAGAGGAGCTGAATCGCGATGGACACTTTGTGATCCGAGACTTTGCCGTGCACACCGAGGTCGAAAAGGTATTCGGTCAGATTGCAACGAAATATTCCGTCACCGCCGTCATTCCGAATGACGAGTTTGCGGTATACATTGCTGCATGGGCCAACGACTGTTGGCAGCTGCCTGGATTGACGTTTGACGTGGCGACACGGTTCCGTGACAAAAAGCGAATGAAACACATTGCCCAAACGTTCAATATCCCGACAGCAAAAGAACTGTCGCTTGATGACATTACGCATGGAGCGGTGACGTTTCCGGTTATTTTGAAGCCTCGGTCTCTGGCGGGCGCTGTAGGGGTCAGAATCATTACTGAGGTCCAGCAACTTTCTGAGGCATATGCCACCGAAAGTGATGACTATCAGGATATGAACGAGCACCAGTATCTTATTGAAACTTACAACTCACAACCCCTTTATCAAATTGATGCGGTGGTTCTAAAAGGGCAGTTGGCGTTCCTGTGTGCAGGTGAGTACCTAGGTAAACCCATCGATTATCTGGCCGAATGTCCACTGGGATATTTTTCACTTGCTGACGACGATCTACACACTCTTTGGCGTCCATTCATCGAGCGAGTATTGTTCGCTTTTGAGGGGGCTGATGGTGTTTACCATATTGAAGCGTTTGGTGATGCGGGCGACGGATTTGAATTACTTGAGATTGCCTATCGGCCCGGTGGGGCTTCCACTGTCGATATGATAAAAATCGCTTATGGGATAGACCTGCGTTTCATTCATCTTGCCGTCCAGTTAGGGCTTGTCGATGCCTTGCACGTTGACCGTAAGGGCGAGGCGTTTGGCTATATGACGTTCCCTAAAAAACACCTCGCCAAAGAAATGCTTTACGTCACTCGGGTTTCACTGTCGAGTATGGAAACCCTGCAAACACTGAAGATGAAGAAAATTGCGCAGGTAGGCGATATCGCTTCAGGTGAATTTTTCTGTCACAAGGATTGTCTGGGGGCCTTTGTATTCTGTGGCGATCGAGGCAGCGTCGCTCATGACTTGAAATATGTTGAGGAGCATTATCAAGTGCATGTAGAAGTTGTGCATGGTTGATAGACAGTACCCTTCCGGGCATCCCGTCTTGAATTAAACCGGTCGCCAGTTATGTGGCAGCCACTGATCTGTCTCGCATCGCCTGATGCGTCGGCTGGCGCGTGAGAACCTTCCTTAAGGTACGCATATTGGTCATGGCAATTAAGCCTCGCAAGGGGCACTGATCAAGGTCTTGAGCGCTGCATGATGTCGATCACCAGCGAGTTCACGGCCAGAATCTTCATGGCTCGTGTGACAGCTACGTACAGAAGGTTCAGCTCATCGTCGCGTTTGCCGGCGTCGATGTCAGGGGAAAGCGGATCTGCAGAAAAGTCGTCATAAAGCCCAACGAAGTCCCACTCCAGACCTTTGGCTCTGTGCGCAGTGGTAAGGGTCACGGTTGCATCGAGCTCCGACGTGACAGATGCAGCACGGAGCTGCTCGATTCGTTGGGGCAGATCCGCATAGTTTTCGATGATTTTGATTGAGCGCAGCATCTCAGGATCCTGCGTGGCCTTCGCGATCACGACATACTGGTCGTAATCGGCATAGTCGGTCAGCAATTTGCGCTGCTGGACCTGGTCATTCATATGCCGGCTGAAATAGAACAGGTCCTCCAGATCGCGCAAGGAATAGCTGTAGATCCCTCCGATCCACTGCATGCGGTGGTTTTGGTTGACTAGGCGCAGCGCGTTCTCGATCACACCGCTCACAGTACGGTGCAGGTAGGTGCGGTGAGGGAGATCGTCCGGTAAGACTCGTTTCACCAACGTCGGCTGTCCCAGGCCTTGCAGGGGGATCTTTTCACCCTTGAAGGAAAGGATGACGTTGGCCACGTAGGCAACTGAATCGCCCCGGATTCTCTAGACACCTTGCAAGCTCATTGCGTAACGTTTTTCAAACTCTACCGGTGACAGCTGATTGTTGAAACCATGGCGGCGTTTTGGGTTGTAGAACATCTCGATGTAATCGAACACATCACTACGAGCATCTTGCCGTGAGGTGTAGATTTTCCGCTTGATTCGTTCCCGTTTCAGAAGCTGGAAAAAGCTCTCAGCCACGGCGTTGTCATGACAATTGCCTCGGCGGCTCATGCTGGCAACCAAATTGTTTGCCTTCAAAAAACTGCGCCAATCGGAGCTGCTGTACTGGCTGCCCTGGTCGGAGTGAACCATCACCTCTTGTTTCGGTTTTCGCCTCCAAACCGCCATCAATAACGCATCAATGGCCAAATCACTGGTCATCTGCGACTTCATTGACCAGCCAACGACCTGACGAGAAAACAGATCCAGCACCACCGCCAAATACAGCCAGCCTTCATACGTACGAATGTAGGTGATGTCGGTGACCCAAACCTTGTTGGGTTCCACGACATCGAACTCGCGCTTCAGTAAATTGGGTGAGGCGACCGCTGGCTTACCGCCGTACTTTCCAGGGCGACGTCGATACCCTGTCTGAGAGCGCAGACCTTCAAGACGCATCAACCTCGCCACACGATGCCGACCACAATCTTCACCGACCTCGCGCAGGTCGTCATGGATTTTGCGATAGCCATAAACTCCGCCGCTCTCCAGCCACGAGTGCTTGATCAAACCCAGCAATCGCTGGTCGTCTTTAGCGCGTGCAGATTGCGGCTCAGACAACCAAGCGTAATAACCACTGGGATGGACTTTCAGCGTCAGGCAAAGCCGTCGAATGGAGTAGTCGCCCGCGCGCTGCTTGATAAAGGCGTACTTCAGCCGCACTCCTTGGCAAAGTACGCGGCGGCCTTTTTTAAGATGTCTCGCTCTTCAGTGACCCGCTTGAGTTCCGCTCGCAGACGACGCAGTTCAGCGTGCTGATCATCGTCTTGCTGCCGTTCTGCCTGAGGTTTGCTGTAGCGCTTTATCCAGGCATAGAGGCTATGCGTCGACACGCCAAGACGCGCCGCCACATCAGCGACAGGCAGCTTCTTTTCGGTCACTTGATTGACCGCTTGGATTTTGAATTCTTCGGGATAACGTGGGTTGCTCATGGCACCTCCTGATTGGCCTCAGTTTAAGGCATGGAGGTGTCTACGAAACCCGGGGCGATTCAGCGTCTACGGGTCTGCCTTTGTAGACGCCTGAAGCTTTTGCCTTCTCAATACCTTGTGCCTGGCGCAGTCTTCTTTGCTGATAGTCCTTCCTGGCGATGGCGGCCATCATATCGATCATCATGTAGTTGATGGCCGCCAGCATGCGGTCGGTGAACTCGTCCCCCGACTGGGCCTTCATGCCTTGATGACTGGTAGGCAGATCCACAGAGACGATCCGTATGCCTCGGTTATCGATTGCTGTTTTGAGGGATCGCCAAGCCTGGTCATCCATCCGCGACAGCCGATCGATGCTTTCCACCAGCAGCACTTCACCTCGGCGAGCATCTTTGAGTAGGCGAATTAATTCCGGGCGGTCGGCATGGCTGCCACTGGCATTTTCCATGCAGGGGTCGGTTCCGGCTGGGGGCGAAATGACACTCTAAGGAAACTCTGAAAAAGACTTCCTAATTTGGCAAAATCTCCGGACACCAGTCGCCGAGCTTTTCGATGATGAAACAGATGACCTTCGCCGACGCCGAGTATGCCGGCAAGCGCAAGCAGACCCGTAAGGAATTGTTCCTGATCGAGATGGATCAGGTGGTGCCCTGGAAAGGTTTGATTGCCCTGATTGAGCCCTATTATCCAAAAGGAGAAGGTGGCCGGCCCGCCTACCCACTGATGGCGATGCTGCGTGTTCATCTGATGCAGAACTGGTTCGGCTACAGCGATCCGGCGATGGAAGAAGCGCTGTATGAGACGACCATCCTGCGTCAGTTTTCAGGCCTGAGCCTGGAGCGAATTCCAGACGAAACCACCATTCTCAACTTCCGTCGTCTGCTGGAAAAGCACGAGTTGGCGACCGGGATTCTCGGCGTAATTAATGGTTATCTGGGCGACCGTGGCTTGTCGTTGCGTCAAGGCACCATCGTCGATGCCACGCTGATTCACGCGCCCAGTTCGACCAAGAACAAGGATGGCAAACGCGATCCTGAGATGCATCAAACCAAGAAAGGTAACCAGTACTATTTCGGCGCCAAGGCTCATATCGGCGCCGACGACGAGTCAGGCCTGGTGCACAGCGTAGTAGTAACAGCGGCCAATGTGGCAAACGTCACGCAGGTTGCCAAACTGCTGCACGGCGAGGAAAACGTAGTCTGCGCCGACGCAGGTTACACCGGGGTCGAGAAGCGCGAAGAACACGCTGGGCGCAAGGTCATTTGGCAGATTGCCGCCCGCCGCAGCACTTACAAAAAGCACGGAAAACGCAGTATTTTGTACAAGGCGATCCGCAAAATCGAGAAGGCCAAGGCCCAGGTTCGCGCCAAGGTCGAGCATCCGTTTCGGGTCATCAAACGCCAGTTTGGCTATGAAAAAGTGCGCTTTCGGGGCTTGGCCAAGAACACCGCGCAGATGGTGACGTTGTTCGCCCTGTCAAACCTGTGGATGGCCCGCCGACATTTGTTGGCGAGCGCAGGAGAGGTGCGCGTGTAGTGCAGGAAATGGTTACCGCAAAAGGCTTTGCAGCGGCCGAAAGAGCTAAAAAGCGAAGATAATTGAGCAAATTTCGACATGCATCGTTTTTTGAAAAGTGCTGAGGACTCGGTAGCCGGAAAACATCCGGCTACTTCAGACCTTCCCTAAGGAAACGCTGCAAAAATAGCCAACTGCGCGGCTTCCAAAAAAATCGATGGAACCAAATATGTAGTTATGGTCACTCACTTGAGTTAAAAGGTAGAGGTACTTCATGAAGAATTCGTTTGACCGCCTAATCGATGGGCTTGCAAGTGAATATGGTATGCCCAGTTTTCCTGAAAAAAACATAAGCACGAAATTTACTGCTTTGCATTTGAAGTCGGCGTTTCAATCAACATATATCAAGATGAGTTTCGATGGGTATATTTTGTTGCCGAAATGGGTCAGGTCGTAGAAACTAATGCCGACACACTGGGACGAATGCTATACTTCAACAGTTTCAGTTTTAAAAACCATTCTTTACACTAGGTTTTAGTGACGGAGACGTCGGAGAGCTACATGCGCGTGTTTCTTTGGTGGAAGTTGACAGTGTCGAAATGCGAAAAATCTTTTAGGTGGTCAGCCGTAGGAAATTAAAATGTTTAGGGTGAATACTTTTAACGGCTCTCATTATCCCGCTAAGACGGGAGATGAAGGGCAGGCTCAAAATAACGATCCCGGTACTTCTCGGCTCGTAATTGGGCCGCCATCTTCAGAAATTCCGGCCAATACAAACTGTTCTTTCATTGGCTCAAGACCAGCTTTTTATGCAAGCCAGACGATGGTCGAGGCTATTCCGCGAACGAATATTCCTCCATCATTACCAAAACAGTACCAAGGCTTTAATCGCATTTGTCAGTCATTACGTCATATAGCAACTTCTGTAAACTGGGGCATGATAGGCCTTAAGTCGTTGAGGCCTATCGAAGTTCAAGCATCTGTTATTAATGGACAGCTGCATGTCTCTTCAAATTTCCACAGTGAGCACATTCAGGAATCATTGCATTTTGCTTTAACGAGAGATACAGAACGCCCAATCCCCTATCCGGGAAATAGAAAATCTAAAGCGCTGGTTGAGGAAAGCAGAAATAGGCGTCATGTCGCAAAACTCAAGGAGAATTTCCTCAACCAAGATAGGTTTGAGGTATTGAAACAAAATACTATTTCCGAGATAGCCAAGGGTTTGGGTTGCCCAGTCGAGAATAACCTCTCACGTCAGGAGCTTTCTGAGCAAGCTATTGCTGCGCTGCATATTTTGCATAAGGTTATTCAGGCTGCCTCACAGGCGAAACCATCATTCGAAAGCTTGATTATTCATCCACCATTTAGGGATGCAAGTCTTGATGACATATTACCTGATGGGATCAATCAAACCATGCATGCAGAGCAGAACATTCAGAAAGCTTTGGCGGGCGATAAAGAATTTCAGTATCAAGAGCTAATAGCAAAGCTTGGACTGCAAGAGGGAAAACATGTAATTGTTCCTATTGCTGGAAAGTATGTGCCCTGCGCAACATGCTCTGAAGTTGAAAGCGAGGCTAAGGGGGTGGATGGATTATTTGATCCTAATAGAGGAAAGTTTATACTGCATAGATCAACTCAGCGCATCGGGATGGCTTTTTGGGATGAGGTGCAACATATTGCCATCGAAGGTCTCGATGCTGATCAAGAAAAAGCGCTTGCCAAAGGTATTGCTATCAGAGATCGTTTTTATGAAAATCCTGAAAAATTACAGGCTTCGCATCGAGAGATGGTGGAGGATTATTCGTTTGATACGGATAGTGCCTGTTCTGACGACGACTCCACCCTATAATGTCACACGCCCTTTGGCTCACTGATCGAGCGCCGACACCGGTATCAGGAGTGGCATGACTTTCTCCAGGCCAACATGCTGCGCCGGGTGGTGCAGCACATTCAGAAAAGCATTTTCGGATGATCCGGTATTTTGGATTCCTGGGCAATCGGGTCTGCGTAGTACCTGCTTAAGGTGTAAGCACCGACACCTGCCACCTGGTCGATACGGTTCATGCATAGGAATTTCAAAATGCCTATGCATCAAGCAGCACGCTATGACGGAGGCGTCATGCCTTCATAGCGATGCGTAGTAAGACGCTGATGCGTTACTTATGCAGTGAAAACCCCTATCAGCAAGCGTTAATGCAGGTTATTTCACCGCGAAGCCTAGGTGCGGACGCACCTTCCCCCTGTCAGTGCTTCACGTACCTCATCTGCGCGATCGCCTGAGCGTTGAGGACCAGTCCCTGCACCGTCAGCCCGCTGATTGCCGCCGTGTATACCATCCGCGCGCCACACAGCACGCAGCGGAACGGATCGACGTTTAGAAAGGCTTTGGCCAGGTGTGGTGCGGCGATATCACTTACATCTGGGCACAAGGGAAATGGCATTACCTGGCTGTGGTTATGGATCTTTTCGCGCGCCGAGTGGTGGGCTGGGCGTTATCAAGCAAACCGGATACTGATCTGGTAATCAAGGCGCTGGATATGGCCTACGAACAACGCGGCAAGCCGCAGGGCCTGCTGTTTCACTCGGATCAGGGCGCCCAGTATGGCAGCCGACAATTTCGCCAGCGGCTTTGGCGATACCGCATACGCCAGAGCATGAGCCGCCGGGGTAATTGCTACGACAACTCGCCGATGGAGCGTGTGTTCCGCAGCTTGAAAACTGAGTGGATACCGACCGTGGGCTACATGACGGTCCAAGAGGCTCAGCGGGATATCAGTCATTACCTGATGCATCGTTACAACTGGATTCGGCCACACCAGTTCAATGATGGAATGGCGCCCGCTCAGTACGAGAAAAACCTTAACGTCGTGTCCGGGATCAGTTGACCACTACAAACAGACGAAATTTTATCGACGCAAACGACACCAAACAAGCTATACCTGCCAACATAAAAGAGAGTCGATAACCAAAGCTGGAGATAATCAAACCAAAGAGCACCTGACCGAAGAAGAAAGAAAAATCGTACACTGAGCTGAAAATAGAAAGTTGAGTTGAGCTTGCTTTGGGATTCTGTTCCGCATTCAATCCTATTAATGAGGGGAAAACCAGCCCCCACCCGAGGCCCATGAAAGACGAAGCCGCAAGCATCATAGATTTCGAGTTGGATGCTGCGAGCACCGTGAGCGCCAGCGTGCATAACAGAGCGCCTGCCTGAGCGAGCCAAGTGAAACTTCGCCAACAGCTCAGTTTCGACATATTCACCCTGATAGCAAGTGTGGCACAAGCAAATATGAGGAAGAAGGCGCTCACAGACCCATAACCCCCCTGCCGCGAAAAAATCGGAACAAATGCTTCTGCCATACCTAGGGGGGCAGCGACCAGCATCAGTTGGATGCATGTCGAGCGCAGTGGCGGAGGTTTCTTGCTCTTCGTACTAATGGTCGGCCCTGATGGGAAGTTCAAGAGAGGCTCGCGACCTGCGCAAATAAATGCCGCAGCCAAAAAACACATGGCAGAAGCCATCTCAAAAGTGCGTGCGTAACCTAAACACTGAATAACAAATTCGCCTAATGCAGGGCCGAGCGCATAACCAAGAAAGCTAAATATACTGTTGATTGAAAACTGGCTGGTGCGCTCACGAGCCTGCGCAGAATTAACAGCAAAGGCCAGTATTCCAATAATTGAAATCGTGTAGCCTATACCCTGAACGAAGCGCACTGACACCAACTGAAAAATCCCTTCAACTTCATTTGTGATGAGATATGAAAACGCCGTCGTCACGAGCCCAAAAACAATCAGTATTTTCTTTTTTTTATATTCTAGCAGGCGGGAAATGTAAACTCTAAAAAATATCGGAGCAAGCCAAAAAGCCCCGCTAACAATTCCAATCCTGGCTTGGGTCAAGCCTGAATCTTCCAAGGATCTTGATAACAAAGGGATGGTGCAGCCGATACTGCCCAAAAGCAGGAACGTTGCTATGTTCGGCAGCCACACCCTAACACCCGAGTAATCCATTTTTCAGCCCTGTATTAGCTTCGGCAACCGCAAGATATATTGAGTTCACCAAGAAATTGAGGCGACTTGCTTCCAAGAGTCGATATCAGCTCGAGTCGGCACCATCCACGGCTTTCGTTGTTTAAGCTTTCCGATTCCTGATTTCGGATAGCCAGTCAGAAGACTGTAGTCAACTTGAAGGATGCGGTCAGTCCGAACTTCTTCAGAAACAGCCATGCCTAAGAATTTTTGATAGAAGCCAGCATGATCAGCACGCACTTCCCCGGTGATAAAATCAATATTGTCAATGGTTTGTATGGCCATGGCTGCCTTAAGAAGTGCGCAGGCAGCAATTGGGAAATTTCCACCCTCCGTGATGGCGAATCTATTAAACTCCAGAATGTTTGGGCTGGAATTCGAGATGCATTGGTCTATATGATCTTTCCAGAGCTCATAGCTCAACAGCCTATCAATCGTGTCCCTATTCGCTCGAATGATCCGCATCGTGCCAATCGGCTCATTCTTTTGGAATGCAATGAGCGAGTCCACCCAAGGATTTTCGTCCGTAGCATCGAACCCCATGCGCTTGCCATTGTTGCTCCACTCATATTTTGCGTATGCATTGATTCTCAACTCATGGACAGCTTGCTTGTCTTGATGTGATTCAGAGAGCCGTACGGTTATGCCAGAGAACATGTTTTTCATAAATTTCGTTTGATCATTCGTTGTGGACGTTGTAAGCCTGGACCCCAGATATTTCCGTTACCCCATCTTGAGGGATGGCAAGGGTTCGTTTAAAAAAAAGCAAAACCAACTAGGGCTCGCGTTGCTGGAGTTGCGCGTGCTGGTTCAGACTCTGTGTCCACCAGAATAAGCGCCATGTGAACCCGCTCCGTTGATACCTACCAACGCATACTGAACTGCATGACAACTGAGTGGCAACTGGGCAAGAAAGAGTTCCATCTTGATGTATAGGAATTTCAATAATTCCTATACAGGGTAATCCTCCTAAAAAGGCACCCTCTGCGTGATGCCAACGTGGCGTCGATGTCGGCAAAAAGCTTTTTTCACCCATCACCCACGCCGAAAAATGGATTGAAAGCGACTTTTCTGTACCTTTTCCAGATTTTGGACGCACCTCTCCCGTATCAGGCCGGCACGTACCTCAATTGCGCGATGCTTTGAGCGTTGTTGATCAAGCCCTGCACCGTCAGGCCGGCGATGGCTGCGGTGTACACCATCCGCGCTCCGCACAGCACGCAGCTGAACGGATCCCGATGCAAGAACGCTTTGCTCATCTGCGCAAAATACAGTTTTGGCGCTTTGCCACGCCTTTCCATGCGTAGCGCCTCATACACCCGGGGTAGCTGTCGGCCACAGACGCTGTTGGCCAGAAATCCAAAATACCGGATCATCCGAAAGTGCTTCTCCGGGATGTGCTGCACCACCCGGCGCAGCATGTCGGTCTGGCTCAGCGTTTCCTGCTGATAGGTCTTGGTGCGGTGATCCAGGTAGGTAAGCTCAACGTGGCACCGGAGGTGTAGTGCGCCAGACGACTGCTCGATTTATCCGCAGAACTACACCAACTGGCGAAGACAGTCCACGATTATGCTAGCCGATTTCCATCGACAGAAAGTGGCGATAGTCAGCTACTACAGGGCTGCTATGACTACATGAATGCTTTCAAACAGGTTCTCGACAGCTCATCAAAAATCCAGATGGACTACATTTGTCTACAATATCCGGGATTGTTTCGCTTCGCGCAGATGATGGAGTTGCTGGCCCAAGGTATTGCTGATGGCGTCATTCAGGTACCGAAAGAACAATAAAAGTGACAGACCGGAAATTTCGGCATTTTTAGGCGTACAACCATGATATGCAAAAAGCCCGCCAAAAGGCGGGCTTTTCTTGAATCTGGGTGGCCCCGTAGAGCGTGGCCAAAAACTGACCTAGTGTCATCACCAGTATAGTGGCTGGGAGAGAACATAGCCTAGGGCTGCACACGCAGTATATCATCATGATCCTAATATTCCAAATGATGCCAATGAACTGGTCTGACCTTGGAAAACATTTTTCATCCGCACGGCTAAGCCGCTATCGCGCTTCATGCGCCGACGATGAGGTGAAAGCCGCAACGGCCTACGTGAATAATATGCTCTTGGCTGAAGCCATGATGCCTATGCTCAGCGTTTTGGAAATCGCACTCAAGAATGGTATCCATCGTCGCGCTGTCAGCGCTCTACCACCGGGCCGACTGGTGGGAGGAATGGGCTAGCGATCAGGCGTTCGCATGGCAGAGCAGGGAAGTGGCAAGCGCGAAAAATAAGTTGCAACGCCGGTCAGAAACTGCCACCACTGACAAAATTGTAGCAGAGCTCGCCTTTGGTTTCTGGAGTTCACTATTCAACGGCAGCTTTCAGACTGTACTTTGGAAAGACCTGCGGTTGGTCTTCCCTCGTTGCCCCAAGCACCAGCGCAAACGTCAAACTATCTCATCAGCCTTGAACCTGATACGTAACTTGCGAAACCGGGTGTTTCACCATGAACAGCTCTTGTGGCTTGCGCCTTCTCTGCTTGATCTGCACATGAAGGGAACAGAAGTCATTGGCTGGCTTGACCCTCAATTGGTGCCTTGGCTCGCTCAATATGATCGTCTTCCTGCTACGTGGGCCATCTCCCAGGGGTACGGTTCTGGCTGACGCCGTGATGCAACGCATACGTCTCGGATCGCATAGCGAGCTTGGCTTGTCCTCCCCAGAACAAGGAAAGGACTAGCAGGGGAGCCCGCAGAATTCGGAAAAAATCGTACGGTAAGGGGTTGTAAGCCGGAATCCCAGAAATTTCCGTCATGGGCGGGAAGCCAGTACTGGTGCGGATTGACGCCAAACAGTTGATTTCCGATGCAGCCGCGCCAAGCGAGAAGATGGCACCTTTCCATGGGTAAAACGTGTACGTAAAACCATGTCGGGTAGACGAACCAGCCGGAAACCAAGCCTCAGACGTTTTCCGACGGAATTTTCGGCGATTCCGGCTTATACCCCCGTCATGGGGTTCTCACTGCCAGTTGGAACCGTTGGAGCCTATGCGCCCACGAAAGAGGTGCATTTGTTCATAGTATCCAATTCATGCAGAATCATGTCATTACTTCCCGAGGCGTCATACCTTTGTCGAAAGGGGGTTCAGCCAGCGATCTCGAGCCTGCCTATGCGCAGTTGACTCCCGAAGCCTATCGACACGCGGTTACGAAATTCAAACAAGCGCTGACTACACCGGAGCGGCCGACCGGTGAGCCCGTGTTCCTCTATGACCGCACACCAGGCGAACTGGAAAATTTCCGTTCTTCGGACAGTTTTATTCTTCCTCCTCACCTCAATCAAAAAGGCTGGGACACGCTGCACATTTCCGGCAGTGCCAGTATCGCCAGTTTGGAGCAAGTGCAACGCTTGCATCCCACCCCCGAAAGCCCCGTCGTGGTATTGGATGTACGAGAAGAATCTCACGCGATCGTTGGGGGCTATCCATGTACTTGGCGACTGGGCAACAATTGGGCGAACGTGGGTAAAAGTCGCAATGCCGTCATCGCCGATGAGCAATCTCGCATCGCTGCGCTCAAGCAGCAGCCAGCAGTCGAGATCATTCATCGCAAGGATGCCAAACACGGGCTGGAGAATCCTCGTAAGGTAGTGTTGAAGAACCCGGATATCTCCAGTGAAGAAGACTTGGTGAAGTCCACTGGTGCAGGGTACCTGCGTTTGATGGTGACCGACCACATGGGCCCGCGTTCGGAAGACATTGACCTATTCCTAGCCATGGAGCGCGCGTTACCCGAGCACGGTCGGGTACATATCCATTGCGGTGTCGGGCAAGGCCGCACAGGCATCTTCATCGCCATGCACGACATGCTCAAGAACGCTCACCACGTATCGTTCCATGACCTGATAGAACGCCAACTCGCGTTCAATCCAGGTCGCGCGCTGGATTTCAACAAGGATGTAACCCACGAAGGCCGCGCCAACCTGCGCAATGACCGCTTGGAATTCATTTCGCTGTTTTACGAATACGCCAAGCAAAACCCCAAAGGAGCGCCCCGCTCATGGTCAGAATGGCTCGCTGACCCGAACACCCCCTCTCAACAACGCTGACTGACTTACGCATAAGCATTATGCTAATGCCGTGCTCCTATAAGGGGGTTGTCAGCCTGAACCCGAGAATGGGGTCTGTTCCATTGCTCCCAGCCCCAAATCAGCCGAAAACAAAGGAAAGTTGTATGCTTCTTCTGACTCGCCGCGAAGGTGAAATTATTATGATTGGCGATGCAATCCAAGTCCAAGTCCTAAGGAAGGTCTGAAGTAGCCGGATGTTTTCCGGCTACCGAGTCCTCAGCACTTTTCAAAAAACGATGCATGTCGAAATTTGCTCAATTATCTTCGCTTTTCAGCTCTTTCGGCCGCTGCAAAGCCTTTTGCGGTAACCATTTCCTGCATTACACGCGCACCTCTCCTGCGCTCGCCAACAAATGTCGGCGGGCCATCCACAGGTTTGACAGGGCGAACAACGTCACCATCTGCGCGGTGTTCTTGGCCAAGCCCCGAAAGCGCACTTTTTCATAGCCAAACTGGCGTTTGATGACCCGAAACGGATGCTCGACCTTGGCGCGAACCTGGGCCTTGGCCTTCTCGATTTTGCGGATCGCCTTGTACAAAACACTGCGTTTTCCGTGCTTTTTGTAAGTGCTGCGGCGGGCGGCAATCTGCCAAATGACCTTGCGCCCAGCATGTTCTTCGCGCTTCTCGACCCCGGTGTAATCTGCGTCGGCGCAGACTACGTTTTCCTCGCCGTGCAGCAGTTTGGCAAGCCGTGTCTTCGAACACGCGCTCACAGCCTGCTTTCTCCAACGCATCGCGCTGCAGATCGAGTAGTTGGTCGTCGGTTGAGACGCGGGCATATCCAATCAGCATGGTTTCGTCCAGATACTCAATGAAAATTCAGTGTAGCCGGATATTGAAAATTGGAAGCTGTTACTGGATGCAGATAATGCAGCGTCCCGAGCGGACGATCTCATCTCGACCTGATGTCCAACAAACCTACGTTTGATAGACATTTTGACTCGAGCAAGATGTGGTTCGCATATCCGGCGGATCAAATCCGCAGATGTTCTAACCCGGAGCGAGCTGCACTTGACCCTGGTGATGAAACCGAAACGGCGTTGCTTGCCACACAGCAGGTTCATCTATCCAGGAGGTCGACTCAATGCATCGTCCTATCACCGCAGCCTATACCACCTCACGTCTCATCCTAAATCAGTCAAAACAGATATCACGCACCCCATCGGAAAGTAGCGTGCAATCAGCACTTCCTCAGCAAACAAGTATGAGCAGCCCAGTTCTGGAGCGGTCGAAAAGTGCGCCAACGTTATTGACTGCGGCACAGCGCACGATGCTTGCACAAGTGGGCGCATGCAACGCTCATCTGACCTCAGACGAAAACATGGCCATCAATGAACTGAGATTACACAAGCCCCGGTTACCTAAGGATACGTGGTTTTTCACTGATCCTAACAAGGACCCGGATGATGTCGTGACCTACACCTTGGGCAAGCAATTGCAGGCTGAGGGCTTTGTGCACATCACGGACTTAGTGGCAACACTGGGTGATGCTGAAGTTCGCTCTCAACGTGCCGAGATGGCCAAAGGCGTGTTCAACAAGCTTGGGTTGCATGACGTGCATGTGTCGCGTGGTCGGGATTACGCAATGAATTCGCTTCAGTCGAAGGAACATGCCAAATTTTTACTGGAAGGTCATGCTTTAAGGGCTGGACCTGGTGAAATACACCGCGACAGCTTGCAGGACATGAGCAGGCGCCTGGCCCGTGCGCCACATGGAGTCGGTATTGTCGTAATTGCAGGCATGAGTGATATCAATGCTCTCATCACTACCTGCCCGGATATGGTGCGCGAACGGGTTGATGACATCACCATCATGGGCGGCGTCGAGCCTTTAAAGGACGCAGATGGTTTTGTACAGCCTGATGCACGCGCTTACAACAATGCGACCGACATGGATGCTGCGCGCAGTCTTTATCGGAAAGCGCAGGAGCTTGGCATTCCACTTCGTATAGTGACAAAGGAGGCGGCCTATAAAACGGCGGTTTCGCCTTCATTTTACGAAGGGATAGCGGGGAGCGGACATCCAGTAGGCCACTACCTGAGAGACGTTCAGAAGAGTGCGTTGAAAGGCCTCTGGGAAGGTATTCAAGCTGGATTGCTTCCCGGGTTGGATGACTCATGGTTCTTTCGGACGTTCATGCCGAATGCACAGATTGAAGCAGCACAACTGGATAAAAATAAAGAGAGTTCGTTTGAAGATATCTGGCCTAAGGTGACGAAGCTAAACCTGTATGATCCTCTGACATTACTGGCCTCAGTGCCAGGGGCGGCAAAACTGCTATTTAAACCAAAAGCTATACACACAGAGGGATTTGGTGTTGTAGAGCAAGTAGGTCCAGATGATGTGACGCATCCAGAGAAAGCAAAGTTATTGATGTCCGCTTTAGCCAAATCTGCGCTTGTCCAGTCGACGGTAGCCCCAGATTGACCCGTAGTGCCGACAAATGTGGGAGCATCCGCGATGGCGAGGGTAGCACGGTGAAAAACCATGCTACCCGCCTGACTGCTGCTCGTGAAGTCCAGTAGGTCGCGTCGACTATGATTCAGGGTGCGGGCTGCCGCGACGTGTCGGGCACAGCCAGGTCTTGATACGGAATACGTTCGGCCAATGGAGCCTCACCGTATCCAAGCTTCCGAACCAGGGCGGGAATTGCCTCAAAGCTGGCATTCATGCCGTTGACAATCGCAGATCCCACATGGCGCAGGAACTCGCTCCGGGGAGCCAGCATTTGATGTAGCTCCTCTGCGGAAATGTCACGGTCTCCAGCTTCCATGTGCTGGCTGGCCCGCGCAAGGATGGTTTGTGCCACGCGTGCATGCTTGGCATTGTCGGAATCAAATAGCCCGGGAACGTTGACACGCCCGCCAAGCGCCAACGCGTTCAGAGCGATGGCTTCGATTGGATTGAAGACGGCGCTCCGGAAAATACGCAGTACCTGTTCCGACAGCAGCCCGGTTGCCTTGTTGCTGGCAATCAGTGGAATCATCCCGACAATCGATGCGAGCCCCATAGACTTGACAGCGGTGCTTTCGCCCGGAGCGATATCCAGCGCATGGCGCGTCATCCGCTCAATCGTCTTTTTGGTGTCCGCCCCCTCGCCTGGATGAGCCATCACGCCGTCCTTCATGCTCTGGAATAAGCCAGCACGCATCAGCTCTTCACTTTCCTTGACCTCGGGTGGAATACCGGAGGCGGCGCCAAAGATGGCCGCTTCAGTTGTCATTGAGTTTGCCGCAAGATCGCCGACTTTGGATTTGAAACCTGCGTACTGCAAAACATTATTGGGGAATGACACCACCGAGGAAATGGCACCGGCCTTCAACGCCTTGGGAAGTAGATCGCTCATGGACCACTCCTCACCTTTCATGCCCTTGATGATGGCAAGTACGCACATGGTGTCCATGGACTCGATAATCAAAGGAGGCACTGAATCGATTCCAGCCAATTGCAGGGCATATTGGCTCGGTGAGAAATTTTTGCCGAAGATGGCATTTTTCAACAGCTCAGAAGCGCCAAGCTCCCATGCCGAGCCGAGTATGCTGCTGACCCCGATGCTGCCGGCTAGACCGCCGAGCTGGAATTCCTTCTTGGTGGCTACATGCAACAATTCCTGTGCGCCCAAGCGAACTTGAAGATCGTCATCCCCCTTGAGTTTCTGGTTGATGAACTCGGAGAGGAAATCGTCATTGGACGTGATCTTGGGAGCACATGAGGCGAGAAACGCTTTCGCGCTATTCCGGTCGATCGATGCGTTTGGACCAAATGCCGCAGCCCCCCGCTCGATGGCCTTGAGCAATAAAGGGATATGGATGTCTGCGTTGACATCCTCATCTACCCGCTCCGACGAGTTGGTACCGGACATCAGTTGCGCCTTCTCCACCGTGAAGGCGCCTTTGAATTCCTCAAGTGCTTTCTCAATATCCCGACGTGGCCGCATTTCCAGCTGGACCCCGGCAATGCTCGCGGCCTGTGGTGGAAATGCCTGGTCGGCCTGCGCAAACGATAGCAGGGCCTGTACTACCGGGTTATCGGAAACAAGGCTACCAGAGTCCCTGCGGACCGACCCGATATGCACGGGCTTTGGCTGTGATGGCGGACGAGAATGGTCTGGCGAGCTCAGTAACGGAGTTTCCAAGCTACTGCTGTCTACTGCATCTTGTGAGAGAACGCGACTCATACCTAGATGGGTCCGTTCACTCAAGACAGAAGATGCTGAACCATGTGCGGGCAGGGGGCTGGGTACGTCGAAGGATATGGCTTTCGAAGAGCCATGCAAATGTGCGCTGACGATGTCGTACTCCGATTGATCATTTAATCGGGCCTTAACCGTCAGTTCGTTATTAATCAAGTGGTCGGTTCTCACGGTATCGGTGTCAGCTGGCAGACAGATTGACGCTTTATAGGTTACTTGCGTGTCGTTACTGGATTGAAATTGAAATGTGCCATCCTGCAGAGCGTTGCGTACCAGTGATGCAAGGCGTTGGTGTTCGGCATTAGCTGAAAGGCGTTCTAGAGCCTGGTGAGCGCTTTGGCTCAATTGAGAAGGTGAAATCCTTTCAGGATGGGATTGCTGGGCCTGAGGGCCCACCGCGTCTAATGGCTGACCGCCACTGATTGGGGGAGTTGTAATGTTGTGTTGAATAGATTGTAGAGAATTCATAGCGCTATCAGCTGTCCCGGATGAATTAATCGGATCCATTGTGTGGTCGCAAGGGCTCTTGGGTTCCAAAGACAGACTCAAAACCGGCGAATGCGTCGAGTGGGAAGCACACCACTGACATGGACACACTGCGCGATGAAATGCTCGCGGCGGATTTGCCGATCTGCCCCGCTCATTTTCACTCGCAGCTAATGTGAGTTGCCAGCGATGTAATGCAAGCAGACGCAGTTGAATGCAAGCTCGCTCGCCACCGAGCCCATGGATATGCGCGCCGGCACTGAAACGGCGCTGGCCAGGGTCGTCGCGGTGTTCGGTGCGGCGAAGCCGCACTGCGCCTATCTATTTGCCAATCGCCGCGCGACCCGGATGAAAGTGCTGGTACACGATGGGATTGGCGTCTGGCTGGCGGCACGTCGCTTGAACCAAGGCAGATTCCATTGGCCAGGCGTTCGGCAAGGCAGCGAAGTGCCGTTGGATGCTGAGCAGCTTCAGGCCTTGGTATCTGAAGGATGTTCTCACGCGCCTGCCGACGCAGCGGGCGAGTGAAATCACTGAATTGCTGCCGCATAAGTGGGTGAAAAGCCGGGACTAACCCTCAAGCCGTTTTTCCATAACGATGGTGCGCTCATCCCCATGAAACTCGTCGCGAATTTTCTGATAACCCAACGTAGCGTAAAACTTCTCCGCCGTAATCGACGACGGCACCCGCAAAGCTCCAACACCAGCGCTGGCAGCAGTAGCATGAATGACATTCATCAACTGCCGACCGATACCGCCACCTTGGTATGCAGGATCAACGAAAACGCTTCTAACAACATCACCGTCGAGGCTTGCAGTGCCGATAATAATTTCGCCTAGCAAAGCTACGAGAACCTTGCGCTTATCGAGCAGTGCGCTGACGGCTTCAGGAGCAAAGCTCCGCTCCACCTGAGCGATAACGTCAGGTGAGTAATCTTGTGAATTTGACTCACGCAGAGCGGCGATCACTACACGGCTAATTGCTGCTGTATCTCCGCCTGTTGCGGGGCGAACCTGATATTCCATGTTGGGAACCTCAATCTTTAACGATCACAGCGTAGCCCATCTCAATGTGCCTTCGCCGGACGCTTACCCCTGATGGCCTGGCAGGTGACAACGATTCTCCCCCAACAATGGAAGTGCTGACTGGCTCCTTTGGGCTGATCCCGTCTTGGAGCAAGGACAGCAAATTTGCCAAGCGCACTTACAATGCTCTATCAGAGACAGTGGCCGAAAAACCGTCATTCCGGCATGCATGGCGCCACGCGCAACACTGCATTATCCCTGCAGTGGCCATATACGAGCCGGCCTGGCGATCGGGCAAGGCCATTTCCACGCGTATAGCCCGTGCAGACGGCGAGCTGCTGGGCATTGCGGGCCTGTGGGAGCAGTGGCGCGATCAGTCCACCGACCAGACCCTGCACAGCTACACCATGCTGACCGTGAATGCTGATGATCACGACTTCATGAAGGCGTATCACAAGCCCCAGGACAAAAAGCGCATTGTAGTGATTTTGCCGAAGGGCTCGTATATGGACTGGTTGACCGCGCGGCCGGAGCAGAGCGCAGCGTTTATGAACCAGTACCCGGCAGATCGGCTGACTGTGGACATGTGATCATGTCTTCCCTTGAGCTGGTGATGGACAGGGTGACTCGCAGATGCTGGAAGCAGCGGCGGTGGGTAAGCAGGCTCCATGATGATCAATAACGGGCCTCATGACAAAGCTCAAATCGATGTTTCTGAAGCTACGCGATCGTAAGAACGGGCGATTTGCAGCCGCAGGCTGCCCTGTTCATGCATAGGAATTTCAAAATGCCTATGCATGAACAGAGGCTACCTTGATTCCGACCTGGTTACCAACGAGCGCCACCGCTTATGAGTGATGGCGCGGCCGTGCTTGCGGTAGCTCACTTCGCGGACCTCAACGACATCCGGAGCTTCAATCTGGATACGCACGGCCCCCTCTGAAACGCTTAGGGAAACTCTGAAAAAGACTTCCTAATTTGGCAAAATCTCCGGACACCAGTCGCCGAGCTTTTCGATGATGAAACAGATGACCTTCGCCGACGCCGAGTATGCCGGCAAGCGCAAGCAGACCCGTAAGGAATTGTTCCTGATCGAGATGGATCAGGTGGTGCCCTGGAAAGGTTTGATTGCCCTGATTGAGCCCTATTATCCAAAAGGAGAAGGTGGCCGGCCCGCCTACCCACTGATGGCGATGCTGCGTGTTCATCTGATGCAGAACTGGTTCGGCTACAGCGATCCGGCGATGGAAGAAGCGCTGTATGAGACGACCATCCTGCGTCAGTTTTCAGGCCTGAGCCTGGAGCGAATTCCAGACGAAACCACCATTCTCAACTTCCGTCGTCTGCTGGAAAAGCACGAGTTGGCGACCGGGATTCTCGGCGTAATTAATGGTTATCTGGGCGACCGTGGCTTGTCGTTGCGTCAAGGCACCATCGTCGATGCCACGCTGATTCACGCGCCCAGTTCGACCAAGAACAAGGATGGCAAACGCGATCCTGAGATGCATCAAACCAAGAAAGGTAACCAGTACTATTTCGGCGCCAAGGCTCACATCGGCGCCGACGACGAGTCAGGCCTGGTGCACAGCGTGGTAGTAACAGCGGCCAATGTGGCAGACGTCACGCAGGTTGCCAAACTGCTGCACGGCGAGGAAAACGTAGTCTGCGCCGACGCAGGTTACACCGGGGTCGAGAAGCGCGAAGAACACGCTGGGCGCAAGGTCATTTGGCAGATTGCCGCCCGCCGCAGCACTTACAAAAAGCATGGAAAACGCAGTATTTTGTACAAGGCGATCCGCAAAATCGAGAAGGCCAAGGCCCAGGTTCGCGCCAAGGTCGAGCATCCGTTTCGGGTCATCAAACGCCAGTTTGGCTATGAAAAAGTGCGCTTTCGGGGCTTGGCCAAGAACACCGCGCAGATGGTGACGTTGTTCGCCCTGTCAAACCTGTGGATGGCCCGCCGACATTTGTTGGCGAGCGCAGGAGAGGTGCGCGTGTAATGCAGGAAATGGTTACCGCAAAAGGCTTTGCAGCGGCCGAAAGAGCTAAAAAGCGAAGATAATTGAGCAAATTTCGACATGCATCGTTTTTTGAAAAGTGCTGAGGACTCGGTAGCCGGAAAACATCCGGCTACTTCAGACCTTCCTTAAATGAAAATTTATTCATGTCAGTTGTAACCTTATTGTCATGAAAACTATAGAATATCTATTTTGTAAAAAAAAATCGGTCAAAAGACTTCATTCGCGGTATTGTTCGCAACCACACACCCACTAATATATGCAGAGGAAATACCATGAAGTCAGCACTGAAAGGTTTCGTCGTGACCACCGTCGCAGTTATCGGCCTGCAGGGCATCGCTTTTGCCGGTACCGTCACACAAACCGCACCAGCTGTCGATGGAAAATATGCGATCATGCAGGACTCGGGTAAAGGCGTTACCCGCGATATCAAAGCCGTACCCGTGCAAGTAGCGCTCCGCTCATCCAGAGGTTTGCGCATCAATACTGCGTGCGATGACACTGGTCTTCCTTGCCCACGCGGCTAAAAGCATCTGACTGATACAGCAGCCGCAAATTAATACTTTGCGGCTTTAAGGTGACAGTGTCCCCAAACCCTTTTCTGTGGCTTATTCCATCACTGCGAACGGTCTAACTGTAGCGCATTGCAATCGGAAATCCCGCCTCTCGCCGAACTTATGTTGCACCAGACTTCGGTCAGTACTTCACTTTGAAGGTCGGTGAATCCTCCGCTCGATTCTGCCGCCGATCATAGATCCGGGTAGTGCTGATATTGGCATGCCCTAGCCAAACTTGCACCTTGGCGATGTCGGCCTCATGCTCCAGGACATTGGTGGCCGCGGTAGCCCTGAGTCCGTGCACGCCAAGGCCGTCGACCTCAATCCCGGCACCGGTTAGCTTGCCTCGCAGCGGTATGAACAGCGGCACCTTCCTGTCGGCCAGATGATGCCCTGAGCTTTCCAGGTACTGATGAATGCGGTCGGCCGCGATTGGGTGCAGCGGCAGGTAGCGGACTTTGCCGCCCTTGATGCATAGGAATTTCAAAATGCCTATGCATCAAGCTGACGCTATGGAAGGAGGCGTCATGCCTTCATAGCGATGTGTAGGAAGACGCTGATGCGTTACTTATGCAGTGAAAATCCCTATCATTAAGCGTTAATGCAGGTTATTTCACCGCGAAGCCTAGGTGCGGACGCACCTACCCCTGTCAGGGCTTCACGTACCTCATCTGTGCAATCGCCTGAGCGTTGAGGATCAGTCCCTGCACCGTCAGCCCGCTGATTGCCGCCGTGTATACCATCCGCGCGCCACACAGCACGCAGCGGAACGGATCGACGTTTAGAAAGGCTTTGGCCATCTGCACAAAATACAGCTTCGGTGTCGGTCCTGGCGTCGCCATCTTCAGTGCTTCATAGACCTTTGGCAGGTACTGCCCGCAGACCCGATTGGCCAGAAAACCAAAATACCGGATCATCCGGAAATGCTTTTCCGGGATGTGCTGCACCACCCGGCGCAGCATGTCGGCCTGGCTCAGCGTTTCCTACTGATAGGTCTGCGTGCGGTGATCCAGGTAGGTGAAGCTCAACGTGGCCCCGCAGGTGTAATGCGCCAGACGACTGCCCGAGATCGGCGGTTTTTTCAGGTAGCGGCCCAGGTAATTGACGGTCTTTCGGCCGTTTTCCGTCTTCTTCGACAAGTGGATGTGCCAGTGCTGGCCGCCAGCGGTCAGTATCAAACGGCGCCAGTCGCTTTCACAGAGGATGTGGGCCAGCGGCGGCGGCATCGTCAGTTGCGAAAGCGGCTGTCCCAGCAGGTGGACGTGGGGATGCCAGTTGAGCCGCCGGCCATAGGTGTGCAGCGCCCCGAAAATCCCGACGCGCAAACCGCGCCGCTTGGCGGCGTAGATCAGGTTATCGGCCGCCAGCCGAAACAGCGCATCGAGCAGCCAGCGGTTGTAGAAGAACAGGGACCACAGCGTGTCGGGCAGCGTGAACACCAGATGCTGCCAGGGACAGTCGGGCAGACGGTTGTTTTGCACGGCGATCTACTGGTCGATGGCCTTTTTGCCGCAGGATGGACAGGCGCGGCAGCTGCAGGTGTTGCACAGGTATTTGACGTGCGGGCAGCTGTCGTTGCCGCAGGTGTAGTGTTTGACGCCCAGTATCGAGGTGCCGCAGGCGAGCATTTTGCTGATCGACTCCACTTCGATTTGGCGCAGACCGCCGGCTTCCAGCAAATCTGCCCAGCAGCCGTTGGCCGTGAAGAGGTTTTTGAGCGGTCGAGGTGTGTAAGCAGGCGGTGGTGCAGAGGCCACGTCAGCAGGGTGGCTCCTCATCGTGGTGAATGACGGCGGTGATGGCCAATCCGCCCGGCCCTTCTCTCATCGAAACGCTTACGCAAGAAGCGTCGGGAAACCTGTCGTTCAGATACGCTGTCTGGCAGCAACTACAAAGATCGACATCACCCAAAGGATCGACATCGAAGAAAAAGTCGGTATCGGGAACGAAGGTGGTATGCCCGGCGCGTTGGAGACGGGTCTGCTTTGCCTTGGCTTTTGCCCGGCTCGCCCGTTTACGTTTTTTGGTCTCTGACGCCATGTGTAAGCCTGTGCTGATGAGGTATCGACTCCATTTCGGCTATGATAACCGATTTCAAAATCCCACAATTTGCAGCCGCAGGCTGCCCTGTTCGGCGTCGGACAGGACACTGATCAGCTTGTTCTTATGGATCATCAGCAACTCTTCCGTAACCTTGCCTACCGACACGCGCCAGGGTTTCGATCAAGGTGGTGCGCTTAACACCGAAGTTACGGCACACGGCGGCCTTAGACATGCCATCGTTCAGCGCAGCAACGATGGCATCCAGCTTCTCACCGGTGATCGCCTGCGGCCGTCCGCCAATGCGACCGCGCCGCCGGGCGGCGGCCAGACCCGCGACGACGCGCTCCTGGATCAGCGCGCGTTCGTATTGCGCGAGCGCACCGAACACATGAAAAAGCAGCTCGCCAGACGCCGTGGTGGTATCCATGCCCTCGGTCAGCGAGCGGAACGCCACCTGTTTGTCCCGGAGCGAGGTCACGATGCTGAGCAGATGCGACAGCGAGCGACCGAGCCGATCCAGCTTCCAGACCACAAGTACGTCGCCGGGGCGAACGAATTGGAGCGCTTGAGCCAAACCCGTGCGGTTATCCTTAGTGCCGGAGGCGTAATCCTCAAACAGGTGTCGTGCATCGATGCCGGCACTGAGCAGCGCATCGCGTTGTAAGTCAGTGTTTTGCCTGTCTGAGTCCGACGACACGCGCATGTACCCAACCAACATAGACGAATAACCATCAAGAATAGGTTTCCGTATGGTAGCGGAATGCGACAGAGTTTTCCGCACATTTCTAGAGCGTCTGCACGATCATATTCGCCAGATGGTGGCCGGTGATACGATCGTTGGATTTACCGCTTCAGCGCGGTTCAATACAGGTTCATTCGCAGTTAATGCTGGTTGCCCCATCTGGTCAGTCGCAATTAATCCTGGTCAAAAACCGCGCTGATTGCAGGTTGGGGATTTTTCATTTTAAGGTTACACCTAGGGAAACTCTGAAAAAGACTTCCTAATTTGGCAAAATCTCCGGACACCAGTCGCCGAGCTTTTCGATGATGAAACAGATGACCTTCGCCGACGCCGAGTATGCCGGCAAGCGCAAGCAGACCCGTAAGGAATTGTTCCTGATCGAGATGGATCAGGTGGTGCCCTGGAAAGGTTTGATTGCCCTGATTGAGCCCTATTATCCAAAAGGAGAAGGTGGCCGGCCCGCCTACCCACTGATGGCGATGCTGCGTGTTCATCTGATGCAGAACTGGTTCGGCTACAGCGATCCGGCGATGGAAGAAGCGCTGTATGAGACGACCATCCTGCGTCAGTTTTCAGGCCTGAGCCTGGAGCGAATTCCAGACGAAACCACCATTCTCAACTTCCGTCGTCTGCTGGAAAAGCACGAGTTGGCGACCGGGATTCTCGGCGTAATTAATGGTTATCTGGGCGACCGTGGCTTGTCGTTGCGTCAAGGCACCATCGTCGATGCCACGCTGATTCACGCGCCCAGTTCGACCAAGAACAAGGATGGCAAACGCGATCCTGAGATGCATCAAACCAAGAAAGGTAACCAGTACTATTTCGGCGCCAAGGCTCACATCGGCGCCGACGACGAGTCAGGCCTGGTGCACAGCGTGGTAGTAACAGCGGCCAATGTGGCAGACGTCACGCAGGTTGCCAAACTGCTGCACGGCGAGGAAAACGTAGTCTGCGCCGACGCAGGTTACACCGGGGTCGAGAAGCGCGAAGAACACGCTGGGCGCAAGGTCATTTGGCAGATTGCCGCCCGCCGCAGCACTTACAAAAAGCACGGAAAACGCAGTATTTTGTACAAGGCGATCCGCAAAATCGAGAAGGCCAAGGCCCAGGTTCGCGCCAAGGTCGAGCATCCGTTTCGGGTCATCAAACGCCAGTTTGGCTATGAAAAAGTGCGCTTTCGGGGCTTGGCCAAGAACACCGCGCAGATGGTGACGTTGTTCGCCCTGTCAAACCTGTGGATGGCCCGCCGACATTTGTTGGCGAGCGCAGGAGAGGTGCGCGTGTAATGCAGGAAATGGTTACCGCAAAAGGCTTTGCAGCGGCCGAAAGAGCTAAAAAGCGAAGATAATTGAGCAAATTTCGACATGCATCGTTTTTTGAAAAGTGCTGAGGACTCGGTAGCCGGAAAACATCCGGCTACTTCAGACCTTCCTTTACACCCGTTGATTATGACTTTGCGTCGGGCAAAAGCCTCAGCGACTACGCCCTTGAGGCAAGTACGGCGTTTCCTTTTGCATCCGCCGGCTTTGATGGCAATGTGCTCAGGCTTGTTGCCAGCGATGTGGCAGGAGGGGAGCTTATCATTCACACTGACGCGGGAACTCAGGGGATCGGACTGAGGCTGAAGGTGAAAAACGCGAGAGGAAATGCCACTACCGGAGGGGATGCGAACGCACTGATTAGCAATGAATATGTCGATACCACAACGGTCGGTAACGGGGCCCTCATTATATCCGTCAGGTATGGTGAGACATTCGAATTCACGGGATACAGCCTGATTAACGGGTAGACTCCTGATCCGGGTTCCGGCACAGAACCCCTGAGTACCGGGGCTGTGCCGGAAGCTGGTAAACGTCAGCTGTTTTTTCAGTAAACCTGCCACCGCTGCCGCTTTACAGCCGTGTAAATAAAAGACCTGCGGTCCGTCGGAGAGTCTTTTTCAAATCTAAAAAAGTAGTGACCGTCCGCCGCGCAGCAGATGCCAGCGTAACAAAAACAGCGGCGAACATATTGTTAAGGAAGATGAATATGATTCAGATAAAAAGCACGGCATTTAAAGAAACCGCGCTCCTCGTTCTTGTGCTTTTCCTGTCCGGGTTTGCGACCACCTTACCACCGACCATTGTGAAGAAAACAGCTCCCCCGGCTGGGGTGCCTGAACGAAAAGTCTGTTCCGGTCAAAAAGGGACGGTATTCCTGATTGCAAGCTCGTCGCAATATGACGAGAACATCATCCCGGAGATTGAGACGGCGTTTTCCCGCCAGTGCTACGCGGTTGACAAACGATATCTCGACCAGAAGCCTACCAGGCTGGGTTACGTCAATACGGATGAAAAGCGGGCCCGGACCCTCATTAATGCTCTCAGTAATCGCAACGTGCACTACCTCTGGTTTGTCAGGGGCGGCTCGGGGGCGCTCAACCTTTACCCTGCCCTGCATGCAAGCCGACAGCGTATTTCAGCCTCAACGCCGAAAATCCTCATCGGCTTCAGTGACGTAACGGCCATTCACAGCTTTGTCAGTCATGAGCTGAACTGGCCAGGCGTGCATGGCGTGGTGGCGTCTTATAATAAAGAAATGCATGAGATTGATAACAGTAAAAAACTCAGTATGAACAACAGTCTGAATGAAGTCTTTGAGGCCCTGTCTCACGGGGTTAATTACACCGGCATCGAGCCGATGAACCGTCAGGCAGCAAAAACAGTGAGTGGTAAACTGGATGGCGGGAACCTGACCCTGGTTCAGTCTCTGTTTTCCACTGTCTATGAGGGCAGCTATTCAGATAAAATTATGATGCTGGAAGATACGGGGGGAACTCCTGAACAGCTTGACCGCACCTTGCATCAGATAGAGTACAGCCGGAAATTTCACCCACGCGGTGTTATTTTTGGTCAGTTTTACGGCCTGAATGCCAGCGACGAAGAAAAAACGCTTTACCGGTATGTGATAAAACAGTTCGCCGGGCGCGTTAACTATCCGGTTTATTATTACCCGGAATTCGGGCATGGTGAAACTAATCAGCCATTTATTCTGGATCATCAGGCCAGTATTTTATGCAACAACCTGTCCCGGTTGTGCAGCCTGACACAGACTCCTGTAAATGAATAACCTGCATGGGGTCGGTTCCGGCTGGGGGCGAAATGACACCTTAAGCCGTTTCGCGATGCCTGCGCACGATGTCAGTGACGGTGTTTTTGCTGATACCCAGATATCGGGCGATCTAGCATTCAGGTGTGTGCAGGGTGAACGTCAGCTCGTCAGACGGGAATTCCGGAGAGCCCCAGAGCAGTGAAATGAAGAGCTTGATGTGCCGCCCGAGCTCCTGGCGCATATCTTTACCGGTGGGCTGGGCGCACGTATTCTGACTGGCGAATATCTCTGGCCCAACGGCGAAAAGCTTAGGGTGTCATTTCGCCCCCAGCCGGAACCGACCCCAAATAGCGCGTGACGACTTCGAGGACCGGCGAGAGCGACAGCGCCAAGGCATAGACTTGGCCAAGTGCGCCGGTCGATACGCTGGGCGTAAACCGAACACCAAAATGCATGGACTGGTCCTCAACGCTCAGGCGATCGCGCAGATGAGGTACGTGAAGCCCTGACAGGGGGAAGGTGCGTCCGCACCTAGGCTTCGCGGTGAAATAACCTGCATTAACGCTTTCTGATAGGGATTTTCACTGCATATGTAACGCCTCAGCGTCTTACTACGCATCGCTATGAAGGCATGACGCCTCCGTCATAGCGTCAGCCTGATGCATAGGCATTTTGAAATTCCTATGCATGAACTGGGCAGCCTGCGGCTGCAAATTGTGGGATTTTGAAATCGGTTATCATAGCCGAAATCGAGTCGATCCCTCCTCAGCACAGGCTTACACATGGCGTCAGAGACCAAAAAACGTAAACGGGCGAGCCGGGCAAAAGCCAAGGCAAAGCAGACCCGTCTCCAACGCGCCGGGCATACCACCTTCGTTCCCGATACCGACTTTTTCTTCGATATCAATCCTTTCGGTAATGTCGATCTTTGTAGTTGCTGCCAGACAACGTATCTGAACGACATGTTTCCCGACGCTTCTTGCGTAAGCGTTTCGATGAGAGAAGGGCCAGGCGGATTGGCCATCACCGCCGTCATTCACCACGATGAGGAGCCGCCCTGCTGACGTGGCCTCTGCACCGCCTGCTTACAAACCTCGACCGCTCAAAAACCTCTTCACGGCCAACGGCTGCTGGGCAGATTTGCTGGAGGCCGGCGGTCTGCGCCAAATCGAAGTGGAGTCGATCAGCAAAATGCTCGCCTGCGGCACCTCGATACTGGGCGTCAAACACTACACCTGCGCCAATGAGCATTGCCCACACGTCAAATACCTGTGCAACACCTGCCATTGCCGGGCCTGTCCTTCCTGCGGCAAAAAGGCCACCGACCAGTGGATCGCCGTGCAAAACAACCGTCTGCCCGACTGCCCCTGGCAGCATCTGGTGTTCACGCTGCCCGACACGCTGTGGTCCCTGTTCTTCTACAACCGCTGGCTGCTCGATGCGCTGTTTCGTCTGGCGGCCGATAACCTGATCTACACCGCCAAGCGGCGCGGTTTGCGCGTCGGGATTTTCGGGGGGCTGCACACCTATGGCCGGCGGCTCAACTGGCATCCCCACGTCCACCTGTCGGTGACCGCGGGCGGCCTGGATGAGCAGGGCGTCTGGAAAAATCTGTCGTTCCACAAAGAGGCCCTGCGGCGGCGCTGGATGTGGCTGGTGCGCGATTACCTGCTGGGACAGCCGCTTTCGCAATTGACGATGCCGCCGCAGCTGGCCCACATCCACTGTGAAAGCGACTGGCACCGTCTGATACTGACCGCTGGCGGCCAGCACTGGCACATCCACTTGTCGAAGAAGACGGAAAACGGGCGAAAGACCGTCAATTACCTGGGCCGCTACCTGAAAAAACCGCCCATCTCGGGCAGTCGTCTGGCGCATTACACCTCCGGAGCCACGTTGAGCTTTACCTACCTGGATCACCGCACGCAGACCTATCAGCAGGAAACGCTGAGCCAGGCCGACATGCTGCGCCGGGTGGTGCAGCACATCCCGGAAAAGCATTTCCGGATGATCCGGTATTTTGGTTTTCTGGCCAATCGGGTGTGTGGGAAATACCTGCCGAAGGTGTATGAAGCATTGAAGATGGCGACGCCAGGACCGACACCGAAGCTGTATTTTGTGCAGATGGCCAAAGCCTTTCTAAACGTCGATCCGTTCCGTTGCGTGCTGTGTGGCGCGCGGATGGTATACACGGCGGCAATCAGCGGGCTGACGGTGCAGGGACTGGTCCTCAACGCTCAGGCGATCGCGCAGATGAGGTACGTGAAGCCCTGACAGGGGGAAGGTGCGTCCGCACCTAGGCTTCGCGGTGAAATAACCTGCATTAACGCTTTATGATAGGGATTTTCACTGCATATGTAACGCCTCAGCGTCTTACTACGCATCGCTATGAAGGCATGATGCCTCCGTCATAGCGTCAGCCTGATGCATAGGCATTTTGAAATTCCTATGCATGAACACCGCGCAGATGGTGACGTTGTTCGCCCTGTCAAACCTGTGGATGGCCCGCCGACATTTGTTGGCGAGCGCAGGAGAGGTGCGCGTGTAATGCAGGAAATGGTTACCGCAAAAGGCTTTGCAGCGGCCGAAAGAGCTAAAAAGCGAAGATAATTGAGCAAATTTCGACATGCATCGTTTTTTGAAAAGTGCTGAGGACTCGGTAGCCGGAAAACATCCGGCTACTTCAGACCTTCCCTAGTGTTGGTTTAGTTAGCCAGTCACCAAATGTTTTATAAAGTGAGTCGAGTTGTCATCTAAAATAACAGCGCCCAGCAGAGTGTCAGAAGTTCTGTTTGCGCAGGTCTCGTCGAACTCTAGAGGAATCCCTTCATCTGCAAATAGCTGTTTCAATGCATCCGCCGTGCTAACTGAAAAATCACCCTCTCTATCCCCACCATGCATGGCGACACGCATTGTCAGACCCTGTGCTCTGGCATTTTGCAGATAATCGCGTATAGACGCTAAAACCTCTTCTGGCACAAGGTCTTCGTGACAAAAAGGGAGCAGATGGAATACGCGGACCTGCGCGCCCCGCATACGTTCACCCGTGTCAGCATCCACGTTTTCTGCAGCACAAGCAACAGCAATACAAGCAGTCATGTTATCTGTGACAACAGGCATGTTTATTTGACTCGTGCCAGCACTGTATAGATGCCGAGTCCCTTCGTCGTTGGGTGTAAGGCCGTTGAACCCCGCCACTTTGACAGTAGTGGTTCTGTCGATCTGAAAGCTGTAATCCAAACCTGTTTTAGAGTGATAGACACGGACCCACGGGAATGTAGATTCACTGCGATCCTTTATTGCATTGCCACTGTGCCGTCTTTCTGCTTGATAAGCGTCTAAAGAAACCATTTTAAGGGTATAATTTCCACCACGTCGTGCAAGTTGAAAATGAGAGAACTTTGCAGGACGTTCATTCACCTCGTCTGATGCTCTGTAGCTCGTAGACGCGGGTTGATGACCAAAAGTAGGCCTGGTGTTCGGAGAACTTGCAGAAGTTTCCAAGTTTTCACGATAGTTACTACTAGACGGTCTTGAAATACATAGTCCCATAACAATTATCTCTTTAGAATAGGGTTAAACTCTTAGATCATCTGTAGCTCATAGTGAATTTCGATGCAGAAATAGTTGCGCTGCCAAGTCTTCGCTCTCGCCTAAACCGCCGCCTAGATGCATTCGTGGCGGATCTGTGTACCCACCAAAATAAGCGCCAGATGACCCTGCTCTGCTGATACCCACCATATGCTGATTTTCTCCGCTTACGGGCTTGCAGGAAACTGAACCTGCAAAACAAAAATGGGTGGTAGCGGGCAAGAAAAAGTTCCATCTTGATGCATAGGCATTTTGAAATTCCTATGCATAAGGTCTGTCGCTTTCGTCGAGACCGCCGCCTGGATGTACTCGTGGTTGGACTTGGCACTGGGTGACGGAAATTTCTGGGATTCCGGCTTACAACCCCAGGTACTGGCGTACATTCCACATCCAGCGCCGACGCAAGGCTGATGGATGAAACGACAGATCTTTCCAGACACCTGCGTCATCGATCCCACCCAAGGTGACCGAGACATGGATGTGTGGGTGCCAGTTAAGTCGCCGGCCGTAGGTGTGGATGGCGCAGAAAACACCCACCTCCACGCCCCGGCGTCGGCCCGCATAGAGCAGGTTGTCGACGGCCAGGCGACACAAGGCATCGAGCCAGTGACGGTTATGAAAGAACAGCGGCCACAGGGTGTCAGGCAATGTGAACACCAGGTGTTGCCAGATACACTCGGGTAAGCGGTGCTGTTGATTGGCGATCCACTGATCGGTAGCTTTTTTGCCGCAGGATGGACAGGCGCGGCAACTGCAGGTGTTGCACAGGTATTTGACGTGCGGGCAGCTGTGGTTGCCGCAGGTGTAGTGTTTGACGCCCAGGATCGAGGTGCCGCAGGCCAGCATTTTGGTGACGGACTCGACTTCGATGTCGCGTAAGCCGCCCTCCTCGAGGAGGTGTGCCCAGCACTGGTTAGCGGTGAAGAGGTTTTTGAGCGGTCGAGGTGTGTAGGCTGGACTCATCTGAAGCAGCGGTGGGTAAGCAGGCTTCATGATGATCAATAATGGGCCTCATGACAAAGCTCAAATCCATGTTTCTGCTGCTACGCGATCGTAAGAACGGCCGATTTGCAGCCGCAGGCTGCCCTGTTCTTAACGTGTCATTTCGCCCCCTGCCGGAACCGACCCCGTCATGGGCGGGAAGCCAGTACTGGTGCGGATTGACGCCAAACACTGATGTCCGATGCTGCCGCGCCAAGCGCGAAGATGGCACCTTTCCATGGGTAAAACGTGTATGTAAAACCATGTCGGGTAGACGAACCAGCCGGAAACCTAGCCTCAGACGTTTTCCGACGGAATTTTCGGCGGTTCTGGCTTACACCCCCGTATAGGAGTTATTGAAATTCCTATACATGAACAGTTGGTGGAACTTCAATAGGGTGTCGTACCACTCAGATGGCTCAATATCTAAGGGGACCCCATGAAAAATTCATTCGACCGCTTAATCGATGGGCTCGCAAAAGACTATGGCATGCCTAGTTTTCCTGAGAAGAAACATGAGCACGAAATTTATTGTTTTGAATTTAATACCGGAATCTCAATCAAAATTTACCAAGACAAATTTCGCTGGGTGTATTTCGCGGCCGAAATCGGTCAGCTCCATAAAGCTGATGCCGATACGTTGATGAGTATACTTTATCTCAACAGTTTCAGTTTTAGAAAGCCTTTCTTTACACTGGGTTTGAATAACCAAAAAATTGGAGAGTTACATGCGCGTACCCCTTTACTGGAGGTTGATAACGTCCAGATGCGAGAGGTTTTTGAGAACTTGCTAGGCGTAGCAGCTGAAATTAAAAAAATGTTCGATTTTAATTGAGAGGTGTTGTTTGTGGGTAATATTTGTGGTACTTCCGGCTCCCATTATGTATATAGTCCGCCAGTAAGCCCTCGACATGTATCGGGTTCGTCCACACCGGTGCACAGTGTAGGCGGTCAAGGCCTAACCTCGGTGTATCAACTTTCCGCTGAGGCACGAGATGATTTTCTTGATCGCTTTGACCCAATGCGAAACCTGGGTCTGAACTCGGAAACGCCGCTTTACAGGACCACGGATACCAGCTGGCGCAATGTTATTGCGCAAGTAAGAAATCCTGACGAAGATCCGCGCATCGACTATCTGCTGACAATGGCAGAAGAAATTTACAAGGCATCAAGCACTTTTAGAAAAAGAATGAACGCAGTTGCGGGCGAAGGTGGTGTCACGATAAGGATCGTGCCAGACAGTGAGATCGGCCATTCCTTTGGGCATGCCGCAACAAGACCGGCAACTCGGTCTATTGCCTTGACAGAGACAACAGCAAGCAACGTTCAAGGAAGCCACTATCAATCTCTCAATATATTATTGGTTGAACTCTCAAACCTGAGCCGGGCCAATGAAATTACGGAGAACCGTTCCAGTTTCCAGCAGGGACGAATAGGTCAGCGGCGCGCGGCTCATAACGCCGAAAGAGCAGAGTATGGAACGATCGAAGACATGGTCAAATATTTTACGGAGGCTCGACCTGTCATAGAATCACTAGGCTACGGGAATCCGTCGATGTGGTACGCCGCACACGACTACGGCGGCGGAATCGTGCCAGCATACCGATCATTCGAAGATTACTACGCAACAGCGCTTTCAAGCGGCCATACTGACGTTCACCTTAACAACTATTCTCGGTCTGATGAATAGCTGCGTTGGAAGTCGCGGGTGATCGTGGACACCAAGGGCTTCCCCATTGAGCACAAGCCCAATAGTTTCTGTTTGACTCCGCTGCATGTGCCGGATCGACGGAAAGAAGGTGAAGGACTGCGGTACTACAAACGGTCATCTTGACTCGGGTAAGCGGTGCTGTTGATTGGCGATCCTGAACCGCCCCGGGTTTCTCGGAGACCCTTTTGTTTGAGTCATGCCACGTGGGCAGACTCGGTGAGTTGCTGATAATAGATGGCTTCTGCCTCGACCGGTGGAATATGACCGATTGGCTCCAGCAGGCGGCGGTGATTGAACCAGTCCACCCATTTCAGCGTTTCCAGCTCCACCGCCCCCCGTGTGGGCCAAGAGCGTCGATGAATCACTTCAGCCTTGTAAAGACCATTGATGGTCTCAGCCAAGGCATTGTCGTAAGAGTCACCGACACTCCCGACCGATGGCTCAATACCGGCTTCGACAAGACGCTCGGTATAGCGAATGGACACGTACTGCACGCCACGGTCACTGTGGTGAATGAGTCCACCCTGCTTGACTGGGCGACGGGCGTAAAGGGCTTGCTCCAGTGCATCGAGTACAAAATCGGTACGCGCTGAACTGGACACCTTCCAACCGACGATGAATCGGGCAAAGACATCAACGATGAAGGCCACGTAAACAAAACCCTGCCAGGTACTGACGTAGGTAAAGTCCGATACCCATAGGGCGTTCGGGCACTCAGCCACAAACTGACGGTTGACATGATCCTGCGGGCACGGCCTGGCTTGGTCGCTGACCGTCGTCTTGACAGGCTTGCCGCGTACCACGCCTTGCAGGCCCAGCTCTCCCATCAGGCGTTGCACCGTACAGCGGGCGACTTGCTGGCCTTCACGCAGCAACTGTCGCCAGACCTTGCGCACGCCATATACATGGAAGTGCTCATCCCAGACTCGCTGGATGTGCTCACCCAGTTCCTGGTCACGCTGCGCACGCGCTGACTGCTGGCTGGGGTCAGCCTGCTGAGCAGCGTACCGGTAGTACGTCGACGGGGCGATTGGCAACACCTTGCAAATCGGCTCGACCCCTTAAGACTGGCGGTTTTCATCAATAAACGTCTTCATCGTTTGAATGGGCGGTCGAGCTCCGCCTGGGCAAAATAGGCTGAGGCCTTACGCAAGATCTCGTTAGCTTGACGCAACTGACGGTTCTCACGCTCCAACAGCTTGACTCGCTCACGTTCGACTGTGCTCAGCCCATCACGCTGGCCGCTGTTGCGCTCAGATTGGCGAACCCACAGCCGTAATGTCTCGGGCGTGCAGCCGATCTTGGGGGCAATGGCACTGATGGTGGCCCACTGCGACTCGTACTCAGGAAGGTGTTCGAAAACCATCCTGATGGCCCGCTCACGGACCTCTGGGGGAGTACTTCGGTAGTTTTTTCATCGCTCCATCCTCTCAAAGGTTGGAGTCTCCGAGAAACCCGGGGCGGTTCATTCTGCTTTGCCTTGGCTTTTGCCCGGCTCGCCCGTTTACGTTTTTTGGTCTCTGACGCCATGGGTAAGCCTGTGCTGCCCTGTTCATGCTTTTGTTGATACAAGTCAATGACAGGGGCTCTTGGTTTTGTGCTTGTGGAACCTAATGGGTATGAACGCCAACCAAAGGCTGCGTTACCTAAAAATCACGAGAAAAGACAAGTCAACATTAGCAGAACTTAACTTTCTCCCCGCAAAAAGGCACGGAATGTCTTATGAAGCTTTCAATTGCATGCATTGGAGCGCTTATTTTTGGAGAGTTTCTGCTTGAAATTGGCCTTCCCACTACTGACCATGTGCTTGTTAAAGCGGGGCTTTTGGCGCTTAGCGCGTCAATTGCACTCTTCCTGGCGGAATTGGGCTTGGCGGCCATGAAGGTTCTTCGTGACCAAGCATGTCCAGCCGCTACACCGCTTGGCCGAATCAGTAGAGGCTCGTCCATGTCCGCCTCCAGGCAATCAATAAGAAAGGAAAGCGCTATGCTTGTTCTGACTCGCCGTGAAGGTGAAAATATTCTGATTGAGGATGGGATTCAGATCCAAGTCCTCGCTATTTCAGAGTTCGATCAGATTGTGCGTATCGGGATTGAAGCACCGAAAGTCGCCATTGTTCAATGCAGAGACTGTAGTGGTCTAATGGTTCCGGACACTCATTTAGGCGAGAATATCGCCAGATAGAGGTGTCTGATGACCAAACAACGCCGTACCTTTTCCGTTGAATTCAAACGCGAGGCCGCAGGCCTCGTGCTCGATCAAGGCTATAGCCATATCGAAGCCTCCCGCTCGCTTGGGGTGGTCGAATCTGCGCTGCGTCGCTGGGTCAACCAGCTTCAACAAGAGCGCAACGGTGTCACTCCACAGAGCAAAGCCCTCACGCCCGAGCAGCAAAAAATCCAGGAGCTCGAAGCCCGGATCGCCCGTCTTGAGCGGGAGAAATCCATTTTAAAAAAGGCCACCGCGCTCTTGATGTCGGAAGAGCACGAGCGCATGCGCTGATTGATCAGCTCAGTGTCCATGAGCCAATCGAATTGCTGTGCGAAGTGTTCGAGGTACCTCGCTCGTGCTACTACAACCATTGCCTGCGGCGTCGGTCTCCAGACGCCGAGCGGGTTCGTTTACTTAGCCGAGTCAATGAGCTGTTCGGGCAAAGTCGAGGCGCTGCCGGCAGCCGCAGTATCGTGTCGATGATGCAGGCGGATGGCGAGCAAATCGGTCGGTTCAAGGTGCGTAGCTTGATGCGGGAGCTGGGATTAATCAGCAAGCAACCAGGCTCGCATGCTTATAAAAAAGCAACAGTGGAGCGGCCTGACATTCCGAACATTTTGAATCGGGAGTTCGATGTACCCGCGCCCAATCAGGTCTGGTGTGGCGACATCACCTACATCTGGGCGCAAGGAAAATGGCATTACCTGGCGGTGGTTATGGATCTTTACGCGCGTCGGGTGGTGGGCTGGGCGTTTTCGAACAAACCGGATACGGACTTGGTGATCAAGGCGCTGGACATGGCTTATGAGCAACGCGGCAAGCCTCAGGGCCTGCTGTTTCATTCCGACCAGGGCGTCCAATACGGGAGCCGACAGTTTCGCCAGCGGCTTTGGCGATACCGCATACGCCAGAGCATGAGCCGCCGGGGTAATTGCTACGACAACTCGCCGATGGAGCGTGTGTTCCGCAGCTTGAAAACTGAGTGGATACCGACCGTGGGCTACATGACGGTCCAAGAGGCTCAGCGGGATATCAGTCATTACCTGATGCATCGTTACAACTGGATTCGGCCACACCAGTTCAATGATGGAATGGCGCCCGCTCAGTACGAGAAAAACCTTAACGTCGTGTCCGGGATCAGTTGACCACTACAAGGTGCGTGTAGCTGGGGAGCCTAGAGAATTCGGAAAAAATCGTACGCTAAGGTTTTCCGATCAGTCGCAGACCCGCCAGTTGATGTGTTCCGTTGCTCTATCGATCTTCGCGGCTGTGCCATAGGCGCAGCAGGTAGATAGTGGAATCCGCTATCTCGTAACGCATTTCGTATTGGCCGATCTGAATTCGGCGTACGTCCCTTGGCTCGAACTCCTCTAGACGTTCGCCAATGCGCGGATTAGCCAGCAGCGTGGTAGGTGCGGTGGTGAGTTGCTGCACTGCTCGTGCTGCGGCAGGTTGATTCGCCAAGGCCAGAAACTCGTATAGCCGGGTAATGTCGGAAAGCGCCTTGCTTGTCCACCTCAATTCCATCAGCGCGGCACCGCCAACGGAGTGTCGGTGCTAAGACTATCAGCCCAGGCCTGGACAGCTTGGTGGTCAACAACACGGCCAGCGTCGACATCAGCCAAGGCCTCACGGGTCAGGCGACTACGTTCTTCTTCCTGGTCTATCCAAGCAGACAGGGCTTGCTTGACGATCCAATTCTTAGAGCGCTCCAGACGCTCAGCCATTAAATCGACTTTTTCTGCCAGTTGCACCGGAACGTGAGCTGTGACGGATCGGGTTTTGGCGGTGGTTGCCATATGCGGTTAGTCCTGATTCAGTTCGATTAAAATATAATCATAGTTAATAATAGCGTGTCGTCAAGTGTGCTGTCAGTTTGTGCTATACCTCAAACGGGCGTCAGGCGGGGACTCAGCCAATAACCCCCGAGCATCGGCATGCGCCCAATCTACGGCAGGCGATGGCCCGCACGGCGGCGGGCTTTTCCCCCTACTTTTCCCACTTGTTGTCCAAGACAGCGGCTACCCAGCATTTCGCGCCGTTACATTCATCACCGCCTTCGGCAATGAAAATGTGATCTGTTTCATTCACAGCGTATACGCCTGGGCTCTCATCGCTCGCATCACGCAAGGAATCCTTCCAGCCGTACACCGCGCCCTGCCAGATGAGCACGACGCCGCCACAGTGATCCTGGTTAGCGTTCCGCCATTTTCTGGCAGTTGCACGAAGCGCTTCACTAATATTAGTCACGGCTGATTTTCCTAGTCAGTTACCGCGCCTGGCGAACGCGTTCGCAGACGACACCCAGCAAAAGCTGGCCCTGCAGCGTGTAAGTTGCCGAGACGCTAGAGCGCTCCGCTTCATCCGCAGCGTTCAGGCCACCATTTTTTAGAGCTTTCGCGTCAAGAGCCTTCCAGCGTTCCAAGGCCTGCTCGATATGTGCCAAGTCGGCGGCTAAGTCGGTCAGATCAACCAGCAACGGCGCGGCGGTAATGGACGTTTTCTCGGTCATGGCTACAATTCCTAGACCTTGTATGCAAATCGACTCAGGTCGCTATCGAAGTAGGGGTTCATTGGTCCAGTCTCTGGATTTTATTCTTAACCAACCCGTGGAAAAAATGACAAATCCCGCAGATGGCTGCCATCAGCATGATGAGCGGTGTCCAGCCTTCGGCAATGGCTTTTTGGTCCACTGGTTGTTCGGCGGCTAAACCCAACATAACGATGGCCACCATCGCGAAAAAAACTAGTGCGCCGCAGAAGAATGCAGATTTACACGCTTTGCGTAGCTTTGCCTCGACTATCAGTAGGTGGGCATTTTCGTTGCTCATAGCTTCATCCTTTTGAGTTCTTGTTCCGTTGTTCGTGGAGCTGATGGTGGACAGGGTGACTTGTCGTCCTAGTTATCAGCAGCCACCAAGCCCCTGGGCGCGGTAGCCGATTTTCCTACGCTGATTCAGTTCTCTCAAAACCGCCTGTTCCAAAGCCTCTTTCCCGGCGTGGTCGTACTGCCGCGAATACCGGCGCTTAACCAGCCAGGACAAGGGGCCGGCTGCAAATTTATTTGGCCGAGCTGACTGATACCAGCTCGATGTACCTGTATTTCTTGCGAGCGATCTTCAACGCATCCATTTCAGCCTGAAGGTGGCTAAGCGTATCGGCCTCGTGGGTGATCAGCTCTGTCTTGCCTTCATACTCATTGCCTACACGCAGCGTGACTGTCAGTTTGGGTACAGAATTCTTGGCCGTCTTCCGCCGATCAACTGAATGCTCAGGCCTTCTGACCAAAGCATGCGCTTGAGCCTGTGGGGTCGCTGAATGTCCGGCAGACCCGCTAGAGCCGAACAGTGCTTTCCGCATTTCTTCTTCGGTCATATTCATTCCGGCTTCCATAAGTACCCGAGCACAAATTCTTCGGCGACCGTGACGATGACAGTGTTAGGCATCTTGCGCACCCGCTCGACCATTTTCTCGATCTGCGCGTGGACCTGCGCTATCAGCTTGGGATCATCCTGTTCGATCTGGATCAGAGGCATGGTGGGGTTGCAGCGTTGGCCATGCCAGCTGCTGTGATCAGGATGACTCCCGTCAGTGTGAACATTCGCAGGTTGTAAACGGTCATGTGAACCTCTAAGGGCGCAGAGGCAGAATGCGGGTTGAGCCGTTGATGCTGAACAGGGCGCGGGAGTCATCCAGGCTGTTGAGCTGCCAGTTGCTCCCCCGCAACCATGTCGCCCGGGCGTACCAGATTCAGCTGACTCAACTGAGTGCTGCCAGGCGGGGCAACTGACAAGAAACGTTCCCCTCCGCGATACTCCACACCCACGACCGAAAACGGTGGAGGTGCATCTGGAGCTTTGGTTTGTGCTGTTGTTTTGCGGGAGGGGGATGGAGTCTTTGGCTTGGCTGCAGTGATTTGGACAGATGCTGGTTTAGCCGCACGCAGGTCCTGGAGTTTCACCTGCAGCTCCTCGATCCGAGCGCCCATGACCACAACTTCTTGCATCGAGGCACCCCGCTGGGCAGCGTCCTTCGCCGCCTCCTGCACCTGCTTCAGGAGTGCTTGAACGGCATCGATTCGGTTGGACAGAGCCTGCTGGCCGGCCCTGAAATCATCGATGGTCACGGACTTCAGCTGGCTGGCGGCATCGAGCCGGTCATCCACGCCATTGATGCGTTGGGTGATGGCGTTGACGGTTTCCAGGTTTGCAGCTGATTCAAAACCTGTTTTCAGGTGGAGAATCTGCCACTGCTGTTAGATCAGCACGCCGATCAGGACGATCAGGGCCAGGATTTGCAGTACGGTGGCGCGGGAAAGAGAAGGGCGCAGTGGCAGCTTCATGGAGGACCTCACTCAAGATGTGAGGCACGTTCGCAAAAACAAAGATCTGAAGCAGCAGGAAACCGTATTTCAGTCGCAATGGGTTTTCACTGAGAAGCACCACAATCCACTTTCGCGACGTTCTGACCAGCTACGGGGATGACGATCGAGAACCACAGGTTCAACTGAAACTTGGCCAAAGCCAAAATGGCAGCGACTGTTTGATCGCCTCAAAATACCGGAAGCGTAAGTCAACCGTATCATGTTCAGACAGTTGAATGAGAACCTATGCATCACGTAGCACTTTGACATGATCGCAATAGGTTCTGCGATAATTACGACATTAGCTCTGTTATGTGAGGATTTGGAAAAATATTTTTATATAGAGTATAGGTTTTGACCAAGCAATCTCAATCTCCAAAAAAATCAATGGAGTTCGGATGAGACGTAGATTTAACTGATCTTAAAATAAGTTTTTCAGAAAAATCTTTCTGGTTAGCAACATAATATCCAAGCTCTCCTACTCCGTTACCTATACGGCTATAGATAAACTGAAACTTTCTACTAGGGATCGTCGACAAAAGTGAGTTATTGAATTCGGTCATGGCACCTAAAATCTGTGGCGACGGCATGCCGCTTTCATTTTCGAGCCTATAGTTCCAGGCGACTACTACACGAACAGTCAGATCATCGGATTTGATCTGGTCTATCGCAGCGCGGGGCTTGAAATATAAAACTTTTTTTCCACTTTCAAATACCTCACCTACGACGTCTGAATCGAGAACATCGCTATATTTTCTCACAAAGGCCTCGTTAAGAAGTTTTCGCACTCAATGTTACTAAGCATCTATCGTGTGCTGACAAAAGCCAATAGGCACATCAATTTAATGCCTCTGTCCCGATGTCTTGAAGGAGAGGTAAGATTTGATGGCGACAAATCTGCTCAGCCCATGAAAGAGTGGCGTGATTAATAGGTGTGATATTGGCATTGCTATCGCAATATGCTGCAAGCTTAGAAGCCACTTCGAGGCCAATATTAAACTGCGCTTCAATTGTGGACCCCCCTATATGAGGAGTGAGGATAACATTGTCGATCCCTTGAAGAGGTGAGACAAAGTCATCTTCGCTGCTGAGCGGTTCTGTAGGGAAGACATCAATAGCGGCTCCGCCCAAGCTGCCGGACTTTAGTGCCTGGACAAGACACGGAATATCTACAAGACTGCCGCGAGCGGCATTTATAATCATAGCCCCCTTTTTCATGACGGCAAACTCGCCTTCGCCCATTATAAGGTGCGTCTCAGGAATGTCAGGAACATGCAGACTGACGATATCCACAAAGCTTAACATTTCGTGCAGTGTGGACACCTTTTTTGCATTCCCAATTGGCAGTTTAGCTACGACATCATAAAAGTAAACATCTAGGCCCATTCCCTCTGCCAAAACAGAAAGCTGTGAGCCTATAGCACCATACCCAACAATCCCTAATTTCTTTCCGCGAATTTCATGAGAGTTAACAGCTCCTTTTAGCCATCCCCCGGAGTGACAGCTAGAATTTTTCTTGATCAAACCTCGCATGAGAAAAATAATCTGACCAATGACTAACTCCGCAACTGATCGTGTATTGGAATGAGGTGCATTGAAAACTGCAATTCCTTTTCGACCGGCTGCGTCAAGATCTACCTGATTCGTACCTATACAAAAACAGCCTACCGCAATCAGATTATTAGCACAGCACAGTATCTCTTCACTGATAATGGTTCGAGAACGTATGCCAACAATGTGGACCTCAGAGATTTTATCTTTCAGTTCATCCTCACTGACAGACGAAGCACAATATTCCACATTCGAAAATCCCGCATTTTTTAAAAAAGACACGGCTGATTTATGGATGCCTTCCAGAAGAAGAAACTTCACATCACTTTTCTTTAACGGCATGTTGCTCATATATAATCCCTTATAAAGATTCGCGTAAAATTATTTTCTACTTCATAGACCCTAGCTTGAAGTTAGCCAGTGGATGAACCTGATGCCTGTGCAGGCAGCGTTTCGTTTTTATTTGAACCGCCTGAAGAAAGTATAATCAGAGATGTAAGTATCATAGCTGCTCCAACGGTTGACAGTAGGGTCAAGTGCTCGCCTAGAAAAATATATGCAAACAACGATGCAATCAAAGGGTCACACGTTTCGATAATTTGAACCACTCCCGCAGGTACTCTTTTAGTAGCCTGCAGCGTGAAATAAAACCCTCCAATAGTCGGAAAGATTGCCAACGCGCTAACGGCCGGAAGAGCGTCAATGGGGAGGTAAAGTTTATCACTGTACCAAGCTGGACCTAGAAGCATTAAGCCACCCAGCATAAACAACCACCAAACAAGCCCTAAACCATTCGATAAAGAAAAGTACCTTGAGAAAAAAATAAACAGTGCATACCCAAGGCCTCCCAATAACGCTAGAGATGTTCCTATGCCAACTGTGGGATCTTCTGATTTCCCCAGAAGCATGATAGCGACACCCACCATGCAAAATAGCAGTGCAAATCCTCTCGCTAAGCTCAGTCTCTCATTAAGAACCAATACTCCCAGGATCACAGTTACAATTCCCGGAACATAGATCATAAAAGCGGTCATTGGAACGTCAGCTATGGAAAATGCCCATGTTTCAAAGAAGTAAAGCGTAAATACGCCTAGTAGCGCCAATAGAAACACTTTCCAAAATGATTTTCTAAGCGCCCAAATATCTTTTCTTATCTTGGGAGCAATCAGAGCAAGCGCTGAGAGAACACAAAAGCCTATCAGGGTTTTATAAAACGCGACGCTTGCGAATGAGGCACCAAAAGAAAATGCGAATTTATTTAGCACTCCGATAGAAGCGTTTAGAGTGGCGGCGGTCAATGCAAAGACAAATCCTATTACATAAAACATCTTGCCATACCTTACTGTGGTCATCGTTCAACCAGTGTAGTTTCGATACGCTCTAAACCACGCCCTTGATTTTTACGTTTTAATGACACGCGCCCAATATGCCTGGTTGAGGGTGGGTGCGTCCCACTGCACATCGTTTTAAACGGGCCGCACTTCCAGTACTTTATATCGTTCTCCAACCAAGTTTCTATGGGGTAGTCAAGAGAAATAAACTCATTTATCTTGCATTCGATCAATGCTAGCTGGTCAGCCGTTAGTCTCGATGCAGTATTGTAGTCGGAACGGTCTTTTATTTCGTTAACATATGATCCAACTCGTTCAAAACCGCTGATCTCCGCGAATAAAAATTCTTCCATAATATGGCTTGCCGAGTGCAGGGCTTCTATTTTTCTACGTCGTAAAATATCAACTGCTCCGACAATCGAGGCACCAACTTCGAGGTGAGAGGTATCGCCATCAACATAATGCACGATAATTCCATTCACGCTTACCTGACTTCCATTTACGACCTTGGTGTCCGCAAGCTCGAGTTCCACTCGAGCTACTGAGATACCGTCCAAGGTTCCCCTATCCGAAACCTGCCCTCCTAACTCTGGATAGAAAGCGCTTCTATCCAGGACGATACGGTTAGCGTCCAGTTCCTGAACTGTGGCAGTAAATTGATGTTGTTCAGGGTGAGCATCAAACAACCTCAGCGTTCTGTCACTCATCAGCTGGTACTGCTAATGCTTGATTGAGGTCTTCTATTATTTCATCAACGTCATCGATGTAGCCCAACGCCAATCGAACGGTACCATAGGAAACGCCAATATTATCCAGCTCTTCTTTACTATATTCAAAATATGTAAAATAGGTGCTTTGTTCAACAAGCGTCTGTGGCGCTCCAAAATTAGATGCCATATAAGGCTTTTTGAGTCTGTCAACAAAGTCAGCCGTCTTCTGTTCATTAATGGGCAGAGTAAAAGTAATAACTCCGCCATGACCATTTAAGTACTTTCTGCCAAGGTCATAATGAGGGTGAGTTTTCAAACCCGTATAAAGTACGCTTTCAACTTTCGGATGAGTTGCTAGGAACTGGGCAACTTTCATGCCCATTTTGTTTATAGCTTCCACTCGTAAACGCAGTGTATGAAGACTGCGATTTAGTTGGCTAGCTACGTAACCATCTGCGATCGCACCTGTTGTATCACGGTACCAAGTAATTTTATCAATTAGCTCCTTCTTCCCGGTGACGAGACCTGCCATGATATCGCCGTGTCCGTTTAGATACTTAGTAGCACTGAAAATTGCCAAATCAACGCCCCATTTTAATGCGTAAAAATTAGGAGGCGGAGAGAATGAACTATCCATGGTGATGACTACGTCTGGAGATAACGCTGCTCTAACAGCCTCTATATCGATCAGATACATGTGGGGCGAAGATGGCATCTCCAAATGCACTAATTTGATATCATGTTTCTGAGAGAGTTCTCGAACCCCAGCCACAAATTTTTCAGGGTTAATTATTGATAGCTCATGAGCTATAACGCCCAAGCCAGGCAAGATTTTGAGAAATATATTCCTCACCTGCCTGTAGCATTCAGCTGGAAAAATGACATGATCACCAGCTTTTAAAAGCGATATAAAAGCAGTGAAATGCGCAGCCATGCCAGAAGCAAAAAGCAGTGTATCTTCCGAGTTGTTAATCTCGGTCAATCGATTTTCAACATGCACCCATGTAGGATTATTATACCTGCCATATCGCCCTACGGATATGGACCTATCATGCAAGCCTTTTTTTACCTCATCTTTACTAGTGAAGTAGTAAGAGGCATTAGAGTAAACAGGAATGTTAATGCTGTTCTGGTATGCATCGGATGGTCTGATTTTAGGCATGACTTAAATCCTTTTTAAAATTAAAAATCCAGTGTTGCAAAAAGGTCGGACGTTTGTTCTCGCCGACGAATCAGCTCTAGCTCGAAATGCTCTCCTTTGGAGCGCATTAAGACTTCTGGGGACTTCGTCTTGCCGTTATAACTGAACCCCATGGAGTAGCCGTGTGCACCAGTATCATGGATGATCAATAAATCGTCACGACTACACCTTGGCAACTCCCTGTCGATGGCAAATTTATCGTTATTTTCACAAAGAGACCCTGTTACATCACACTTGATTAGTTCTTTGCTGTCATTTAAAACAGTCACATGATGATAGTCTTTATAAAGCGCAGGCCTCATGAAGTCAGCCATTGATGCATCAACGCCCACAAAGCGCTTATGCTTACTAGTAACGTGTCGGACTTTGGTCAACAACACGCCAGCAGGTCCGGTAATGTATCTACCGTTTTCCATATATATATCGGGGGTGATACCATCTTCACTATGAAAATATTGGGTATAAAGCCTGCCTACCTCTGATCCGACTAAGTCAATATCAATTTCCGAATCTGTGGGATGCTGCGGTATACCTAAGCCTCCACCTAAATTAATGAATTCTATATCGATAGATAGGTGTTCGCTAATTCTTTTAGCTAGGTCAAACATTATTCTTGCTGTTTCGATGAAAAAAGCTGCATTTCTTTCATTCGAGGCCAGCATAGTATGAAGGCCAAACCGTTTTACGTTTCTCTTCTTCATCGCAGCAAAGCAGTGAAAAATCCTATCGTCGGTAATGCCAAATTTAGACTCTTTAGGAGAGCCGATGATCTGGTTGCCTTGTCTTTCTTCACCTGAGCTATTAGGTAGGTATCTGAAACTTACCAGTTCCGGTTTTATCTCCAATACATCGAGGCGAGTAATGTGTTCATAGTCATCTATATTTAAAATGGCGCCCATGCTACAAGACTTTACGAACTCTTCGTCAGGAGTATTATTCGAGGTAAACATAATGTCTCGCCCCCTGATACCCAATCTTTCACACAGCTCCAATTCTGCAGCTGAGCTACAATCCATACCCATCCCTTCTTCTTTCAATATCTGCATGATTCGAGGGTTAGGGGTTGCCTTTACGGCAAAGAAATTCTTAAAGTTTTTTACGCCCGCAAAAGCTTTATTCAGCTTTCTCGCCCGCTGCCGAATTAGGTTTTCATCGTACACATGGCACGGTGTACCAAAGTCTTGTGAAACTTGGTCAAGGCAATTTCTATCAAAAATATTTAACTCGCTCATTGCTATTCCGTCAGTCGATTGTTGTGTGCCATTGATACAAGTTGGAACTGGAATCATCATGCTTGAACTAACAAATCTACCCTGGCAGAAATAAAAGCTGAGGGCACATTAAGGTCGGCAAGCGTCCAGCCTTCGCATAGGTTAATATGCGGGTATCAAGTAATATGATTGAGTTATGCTCAGGATGAGCAAAGGCTAAAAATTCAAGATTGCTACTCCATCAGCGTTATATCATAGGCAGTCATTTAGCTTCTATATTAAAATTCATGTGACCAGGCCTGTCAACAAAAAAAGCTACTCCTCTGTGTGTCCATTGTGTGTTTGAAAATTGGAAATTTAACTAGTATAAAAGCTCAATATATTCAATGGGTTACTGAAATTTTCGGCCGCTATTCCGCTTTTGAATGACACCTGTATTCTGCTTTCTGTTAAACAGCTAGCTTTTTGATATCTGTTGTCTGATAACGTAGGATTTGTCTGAAAAGCCGCTTTGGATTAAATTGTGCACCTAGGGAAACTCTGAAAAAGACTTCCTAATTTGGCAAAATCTCCGGACACCAGTCGCCGAGCTTTTCGATGATGAAACAGATGACCTTCGCCGACGCCGAGTATGCCGGCAAGCGCAAGCAGACCCGTAAGGAATTGTTCCTGATCGAGATGGATCAGGTGGTGCCCTGGAAAGGTTTGATTGCCCTGATTGAGCCCTATTATCCAAAAGGAGAAGGTGGCTGGCCCGCCTACCCACTGATGGCGATGCTGCGTGTTCATCTGATGCAGAACTGGTTCGGCTACAGCGATCCGGCGATGGAAGAAGCGCTGTATGAGACGACCATCCTGCGTCAGTTTTCAGGCCTGAGCCTGGAGCGAATTCCAGACGAAACCACCATTCTCAACTTCCGTCGTCTGCTGGAAAAGCACGAGTTGGCGACCGGGATTCTCGGCGTAATTAATGGTTATCTGGGCGACCGTGGCTTGTCGTTGCGTCAAGGCACCATCGTCGATGCCACGCTGATTCACGCGCCCAGTTCGACCAAGAACAAGGATGGCAAACGCGATCCTGAGATGCATCAAACCAAGAAAGGTAACCAGTACTATTTCGGCGCCAAGGCTCACATCGGCGCCGACGACGAGTCAGGCCTGGTGCACAGCGTGGTAGTAACAGCGGCCAATGTGGCAGACGTCACGCAGGTTGCCAAACTGCTGCACGGCGAGGAAAACGTAGTCTGCGCCGACGCAGGTTACACCGGGGTCGAGAAGCGCGAAGAACACGCTGGGCGCAAGGTCATTTGGCAGATTGCCGCCCGCCGCAGCACTTACAAAAAGCACGGAAAACGCAGTATTTTGTACAAGGCGATCCGCAAAATCGAGAAGGCCAAGGCCCAGGTTCGCGCCAAGGTCGAGCATCCGTTTCGGGTCATCAAACGCCAGTTTGGCTATGAAAAAGTGCGCTTTCGGGGCTTGGCCAAGAACACCGCGCAGATGGTGACGTTGTTCGCCCTGTCAAACCTGTGGATGGCCCGCCGACATTTGTTGGCGAGCGCAGGAGAGGTGCGCGTGTAATGCAGGAAATGGTTACCGCAAAAGGCTTTGCAGCGGCCGAAAGAGCTAAAAAGCGAAGATAATTGAGCAAATTTCGACATGCATCGTTTTTTGAAAAGTGCTGAGGACTCGGTAGCCGGAAAACATCCGGCTACTTCAGACCTTCCTTAGCCCTTTGGCTGTGCAGCGGCCCATTGGATATAAGCGCTTTCGATCAACCACGTAGCATCAGCGGCTGTGGGTACAGGATTGAGCGCTATGTGAGCCAGCTTTTTTTCTATCCACGTCAGCAGTGCGGTACGCCCTGCTGGACAAGGCATTAGATCACGCTCCAAATGGTTGGTAAGCTCTGAGATAGCCACATCGCGCTCGGCACTTTTTGCAGTCATCGCAATTTTCCTATGCATGGACCGAGGCATTGCCCTCTGAAGCGGTGGGTGTAGCATTACGGAGACAGCGCGGCTGGCCGGGGTCTACGCCCCCGCAGCGCAGCATGTCGGCTTGTCACCCTGTCAACTTTATCTGAAAGGAGCATACTCATGCGTAAACGTACTGCGCTACTGCGTTTTGATCCAGCGCTTGCCTCATTGCGCGATGGCATTTCGGCAGTTCAACGGATTGGTACCACGCTCTGGATCGCCAACGATGAAACCACGAGCCTTGAACGGCTGACCGTTAGAAATGCTACGCGAGGCGAGGTGATATGTGATGAGCACCGATCATTTTCACTAATCAAGTATTTAAAGTTACCTCTACCAAAGTCGGATGCGGAGATCGATATCGAGGGGCTGGCCTATGATCACGGCACGGGTTACCTCTGGCTGGCCGGCTCACATAGCCTGAAACGCAAGAAGGCCAAAGCCGACGATTCCTCGCAGAAGAACATCAAGCAGCTATCGACGGTAGAGGCGGATGGCAATCGTTATTTGTTGGCCCGCATCCCGGTGGTTCAGGAGGGCGACAGCCATGTACTTACCAAAAAGGTGGATACCGATGCTAGAACAGCAGCACAGCTAAACGGTAACGAATTCGGCAATGACTTGATCAAGGAAATTGCAAAAGACGATCAACTGAAAGACTTTCTGCTGATCCCGAGTAAGGACAATGGTTTTGACATCGAAGGGCTGGTAGTCATCGGCTCGCGCCTGTTGTTAGGGTTGCGTGGTCCGGTACTCCGCGGTTGGGCCATCGTGTTTGAGATCGAGCCCGAACTGAGCAAGGACTCGACTGATACGCTGGTGCTCAAGAAGATTGGTCCAGATGGGCGCAGATACCGTAAACACTTCTTCGAGCTGAATGGCCTGGGTGTGCGTGACCTGTGCATCTCTGGTGACGACCTGCTGATTCTGGCGGGTCCGACAATGGAGCTGGACGGTCCGGTAAAAGTCTTTCGCTGGCACGGTGGCTTTGCCGAAGAAGAAAGCGTGATTTTCTCGGACCAATTGGAGATCGTGATGGAGGTGCCTTTCGGGCAAGGCGTCGATCATGCCGAGGGCATGTGCATCTTTGGCACCGGAGAACAGGCCGGTGATGAGCTGTTGATTGTTTACGACGTTGCCGCGCAGCGTCGCAAGCTTGGTGACACAGATGTAGAAGCGGACTTGTTTACGCCAAATCAGCTTTAAAGACTTGGCGAAATCGGGGTTTGGGGAGCAACGGAACCGTAAACGCACTTAAGACGTGGTTAGGGAAGGTCTGAAGTAGCCGGATGTTTTCCGGCTACCGAGTCCTCAGCACTTTTCAAAAAACGATGCATGTCGAAATTTGCTCAATTATCTTCGCTTTTTAGCTCTTTCGGCCGCTGCAAAGCCTTTTGCGGTAACCATTTCCTGCATTACACGCGCACCTCTCCTGCGCTCGCCAACAAATGTCGACGGGCCATCCACAGGTTTGACAGGGCGAACAACGTCACCATCTGCGCGGTGTTCTTGGCCAAGCCCCGAAAGCGCACTTTTTCATAGCCAAACTGGCGTTTGATGACCCGAAACGGATGCTCGACCTTGGCGCGAACCTGGGCCTTGGCCTTCTCGATTTTGCGGATCGCCTTGTACAAAATACTGCGTTTTCCGTGCTTTTTGTAAGTGCTGCGGCGGGCGGCAATCTGCCAAATGACCTTGCGCCCAGCGTGTTCTTCGCGCTTCTCGACCCCGGTGTAACCTGCGTCGGCGCAGACTACGTTTTCCTCGCCGTGCAGCAGTTTGGCAACCTGCGTGACGTCTGCCACATTGGCCGCTGTTACTACCACGCTGTGCACCAGGCCTGACTCGTCGTCGGCGCCGATGTGAGCCTTGGCGCCGAAATAGTACTGGTTACCTTTCTTGGTTTGATGCATCTCAGGATCGCGTTTGCCATCCTTGTTCTTGGTCGAACTGGGCGCGTGAATCAGCGTGGCATCGACGATGGTGCCTTGACGCAACGACAAGCCACGGTCGCCCAGATAACCATTAATTACGCCGAGAATCCCGGTCGCCAACTCGTGCTTTTCCAGCAGACGACGGAAGTTGAGAATGGTGGTTTCGTCTGGAATTCGCTCCAGGCTCAGGCCTGAAAACTGACGCAGGATGGTCGTCTCATACAGCGCTTCTTCCATCGCCGGATCGCTGTAGCCGAACCAGTTCTGCATCAGATGAACACGCAGCATCGCCATCAGTGGGTAGGCGGGCCGGCCACCTTCTCCTTTTGGATAATAGGGCTCAATCAGGGCAATCAAACCTTTCCAGGGCACCACCTGATCCATCTCGATCAGGAACAATTCCTTACGGGTCTGCTTGCGCTTGCCGGCATACTCGGCGTCGGCGAAGGTCATCTGTTTCATCATCGAAAAGCTCGGCGACTGGTGTCCGGAGATTTTGCCAAATTAGGAAGTCTTTTTCAGAGTTTCCCTAAGCCGCCCACCAGAGAGCTACCTTCGACATATTTCGCTTTTCTACACTCGTCCTCCCTGCCCATCGTACAAGCCTTATGGATCGACAAACCCGTGGATGCCACATCCAAAGCTGTGCCTATGTAGGCACCTCTCTTAACTAGATTAGCGGCTCTTGCGACCCCAGAGACTTTATCGGCGTACCCGGAGATTTCGCCTGTATGCATATAGCTAGATGTAGAGATTCCCAAAAGTTTTTTAATTGAACCTTCATTACGTAATCCCGAACCGTAAGAGGCCATGTGTGAAAGCTGCTTATCAAGTTTTAAGAAAAGAGCTGTTCTTTTCGCATAAAACGTGTCGCGTTCTACCATAGAGCCTGAACCGAGGTGCTCCCGATGCAAAATTTCTATGTCATCAAGTGTGGTCTTGATGGCGTTCAGATGTTTATTCCAACCATCGGTTACAGCACCTTGTAGTGGTCTAATGGTTCCGGACACTCATTTAGGCGAGAATATCGCCAGATAGAGGTGTCTGATGACCAAACAACGCCGTACCTTTTCCGTTGAATTCAAACGCGAGGCCGCAGGCCTCGTGCTCGATCAAGGCTATAGCCATATCGAAGCCTCCCGCTCGCTTGGGGTGGTCGAATCTGCGCTGCGTCGCTGGGTCAACCAGCTTCAACAAGAGCGCAACGGTGTCACTCCACAGAGCAAAGCCCTCACGCCCGAGCAGCAAAAAATCCAGGAGCTCGAAGCCCGGATCGCCCGTCTTGAGCGGGAGAAATCCATTTTAAAAAAGGCCACCGCGCTCTTGATGTCGGAAGAGCACGAGCGCATGCGCTGATTGATCAGCTCAGTGTCCATGAGCCAATCGAATTGCTGTGCGAAGTGTTCGAGGTACCTCGCTCGTGCTACTACAACCATTGCCTGCGGCGTCGGTCTCCAGACGCCGAGCGGGTTCGTTTACTTAGCCGAGTCAATGAGCTGTTCGGGCAAAGTCGAGGCGCTGCCGGCAGCCGCAGTATCGTGTCGATGATGCAGGCGGATGGCGAGCAAATCGGTCGGTTCAAGGTGCGTAGCTTGATGCGGGAGCTGGGATTAATCAGCAAGCAACCAGGCTCGCATGCTTATAAAAAAGCAACAGTGGAGCGGCCTGACATTCCGAACATTTTGAATCGGGAGTTCGATGTACCCGCGCCCAATCAGGTCTGGTGTGGCGACATCACCTACATCTGGGCGCAAGGAAAATGGCATTACCTGGCGGTGGTTATGGATCTTTACGCGCGTCGGGTGGTGGGCTGGGCGTTTTCGAACAAACCGGATACGGACTTGGTGATCAAGGCGCTGGACATGGCTTATGAGCAACGCGGCAAGCCTCAGGGCCTGCTGTTTCATTCCGACCAGGGCGTCCAATACGGGAGCCGACAGTTTCGCCAGCGGCTTTGGCGATACCGCATACGCCAGAGCATGAGCCGCCGGGGTAATTGCTACGACAACTCGCCGATGGAGCGTGTGTTCCGCAGCTTGAAAACTGAGTGGATACCGACCGTGGGCTACATGACGGTCCAAGAGGCTCAGCGGGATATCAGTCATTACCTGATGCATCGTTACAACTGGATTCGGCCACACCAGTTCAATGATGGAATGGCGCCCGCTCAGTACGAGAAAAACCTTAACGTCGTGTCCGGGATCAGTTGACCACTACACTTCTTTGAGGTGCTGGCCCGCACAACTGGCCTCCATAAGCTTGCAGCTGGCACTGTCCAGATATTTGGTGAAGGTGAAATTGGTCATTGTAGTTCGACCAGAGGACGCGCCTCCTGATGAACTGGCTGTAGCGGACGTGCTTTGACTAACGCCGAAATTGTAGCCAGTGATTTCGATCCACTTACTAAACTTCTCGTCAAGAGCTTCGCCAGGAATCTCTGCGATTTGAATATAACCGTCAAAAGCCATGTGTACCGCTCCTTGGCAAGCTGTAGTGTGTAAGGTTTAAGGAAACTCTGAAAAAGACTTCCTAATTTGGCAAAATCTCCGGACACCAGTCGCCGAGCTTTTCGATGATGAAACAGATGACCTTCGCCGACGCCGAGTATGCCGGCAAGCGCAAGCAGACCCGTAAGGAATTGTTCCTGATCGAGATGGATCAGGTGGTGCCCTGGAAAGGTTTGATTGCCCTGATTGAGCCCTATTATCCAAAAGGAGAAGGTGGCTGGCCCGCCTACCCACTGATGGCGATGCTGCGTGTTCATCTGATGCAGAACTGGTTCGGCTACAGCGATCCGGCGATGGAAGAAGCGCTGTATGAGACGACCATCCTGCGTCAGTTTTCAGGCCTGAGCCTGGAGCGAATTCCAGACGAAACCACCATTCTCAACTTCCGTCGTCTGCTGGAAAAGCACGAGTTGGCGACCGGGATTCTCGGCGTAATTAATGGTTATCTGGGCGACCGTGGCTTGTCGTTGCGTCAAGGCACCATCGTCGATGCCACGCTGATTCACGCGCCCAGTTCGACCAAGAACAAGGATGGCAAACGCGATCCTGAGATGCATCAAACCAAGAAAGGTAACCAGTACTATTTCGGCGCCAAGGCTCACATCGGCGCCGACGACGAGTCAGGCCTGGTGCACAGCGTGGTAGTAACAGCGGCCAATGTGGCAGACGTCACGCAGGTTGCCAAACTGCTGCACGGCGAGGAAAACGTAGTCTGCGCCGACGCAGGTTACACCGGGGTCGAGAAGCGCGAAGAACACGCTGGGCGCAAGGTCATTTGGCAGATTGCCGCCCGCCGCAGCACTTACAAAAAGCACGGAAAACGCAGTATTTTGTACAAGGCGATCCGCAAAATCGAGAAGGCCAAGGCCCAGGTTCGCGCCAAGGTCGAGCATCCGTTTCGGGTCATCAAACGCCAGTTTGGCTATGAAAAAGTGCGCTTTCGGGGCTTGGCCAAGAACACCGCGCAGATGGTGACGTTGTTCGCCCTGTCAAACCTGTGGATGGCCCGCCGACATTTGTTGGCGAGCGCAGGAGAGGTGCGCGTGTAATGCAGGAAATGGTTACCGCAAAAGGCTTTGCAGCGGCCGAAAGAGCTAAAAAGCGAAGATAATTGAGCAAATTTCGACATGCATCGTTTTTTGAAAAGTGCTGAGGACTCGGTAGCCGGAAAACATCCGGCTACTTCAGACCTTCCTTAAATCTATGTAACGGACAGCCCTTTTTTTTTGAGGTTCCATCCAGGCACTTTATTTTTTCGCTTCGTTCAATTTCTTTACCTCTTAGATAGTTTCGGCAAGAGCCTTTTTGCTCGACGCCTCCGCCTCCGCCTCGATGAGGTCGCTGGCCAGAGCGCGCTTATCCATGAGCATCTGCCACCGCTGCTGGTCGATGGTGTCCTCAGCTAGAGAGATTTTGACGACAACCATACGCCACTGCCCGTTGCGATAGGCTCGATCCTCAGCTTGGTCCTGCAGCCCCGGTGCCAGAAAAAACACATAGTTCGCAGCAGTCAGGTTGTAGCCTGTGCCGGCGGCCGATCTGGTCCCGATGAACACTCTGCAGTCCGGATCCTGCTGGAAAGCATCAATCGCTTTCTGTCGTTTCTTGGGCGAGTCACTGCCTACCAACGTCACGCACCCGGCGCCCATCTTGAGGCAGTGCTCACGCAACGTGGCCACGGATTCCTGATACTCGCAGAAGAGGATCACCTTGTCGTCGACGTCCAGTCGGCCATCAGATCCGCCAGGATCCGTACCTTCACGCGCTCGAGCAGTTGGCGCAGTGCGCCCAGCCTTGCGAATCGGTGCTGGTCGCTGCGCATGATCTGATTGTACTCGTCACGTTCTACTTGGCTGAGTATCACCGGCACAGTCTGGCGCTGCTTCCCCTTCAGGTTGGGCAGCACATCCTTGCGGCGACGAAGCATCCAGTCAGATATCTCATCCCTTAGCGTCTTGCGAAACTCAGGACTGCCGGCGAATCGCTCGCAGAACTCATTGAGGGGCAGTTGACCTATTGGGTGGCCTGAAAGCCTGAGCAGTGTGTGCAGCTCCGCTTCGCGATTGAGCACTGGCGTGCCCGTTAACAGGTAGCGGTTTTGTACCTGAGCCGCGATGTCGAAGCCGTGGCGTGTCCATGCAGCAGTGGGTTCCTTGAGTCGGTGAGCCTCGTCAATGACCATCACCGCGAAGCGGTTCGCGTGCATGACAAAATCGCCCAGTCGCTCGTAGTTCACGACGATCCATCCAGCGTTCGCATCAAAGGTTTGCATGGCGATCTGAGCTTGGGGAAATACCATCAGGATCTCGCGCTGCCAGTTGATGATCAGGCTGTTGAGCACTATCACCAGAACCGGTTTGCCTTGGGCACGTATACCAGCGGCAATCAGGGCAGTTCACCACCACTTTGATCGGCGATGTTCAGTCCAAGCCGAGAATATGGATGCAGGCCGTCTAGCATTTGCAAAGTGCCCCGATTGAATTCGCAGGCGTTTAGTATGTTGGGTTGTAGTGGGGACCCACCATTTTTGGTCAGTTTGTATCTGGCTGGATCTTAGGGAGTGACGCCACAAGCGTCACCCAAATAGAAAACGCCTCCTCGGAGGTATTTTTTAGCATCATCGGGGTATAGCGCAGTCCGGTAGCGCGCCTGCTTTGGGAGCAGGATGTCAGGAGTTCGAATCCCCTTACCCCGACCATTTTCGCCCAGCTGTATCAGGGTTGAAGATCAGAGCTCAAAAACAATTGTTTTGAGCTCAACAGAAAAGGCGTCCTTCGGGACGCCTTTTTTGTTGGAGACTTATAGCTACAACACTCATGAAGCGATTAATACTTCGTACGCCTGACCCCACCCCGTTTACGGTCTGGCCGGTAGAGGGTTGCCTGTAAGACTGCTTGCACGCTGTCTGGCTACGCACAAACGTCTCAAGGCGACCCCCGGCTTCCTACAACCCCCGCAGGCGTTATGCCTGGTTTACACCATGTCTATTGATTGGGTGGCCGCGCTAGCCACACCCACCAGAGACACCTGCGCGGTTGGCGCAAAGATCATATCGTTGTTGCCCAGATCCTGGGTCCAGTCGCCGGTGAGGGCAATCTCAAACCGATGGCCCTCAGCGTCAGGTTCCACATCCTTGAGGTAGGTGCGGTCCAGATCCGCGTTATAGGCCATCTTCAGCGTAGTGCCGGTACCGTCGCCGAACCCTGTGTAACCCAGCGCCGACACACCGATCTTGTCATTGTTGTCTGCGAACCGGGCAATCAGGTCCACGAAGCTCTGGCTGTCCGTGCGGTAGCTGTCAGTGGCTGCCGTGTAGCGGAACACGTCAGCGTCATTGATGCCATCACGGCCATAGACCGAAAGGTTCGGGTCGTCGCCGCCGATCAGCAAGTCGGCGCCCGCGCCTCCGATGATCACATCCGAGCCTCTGCCGCCGTCGATACGGTCGTTGCCGGCCAGGCCATAAATGACTTCCGACATTGCGCTCCCCGTGATTACGTCCTTGCCAGCCGTTCCTTCAACGGTGGGGGCCGTGAACACCAGGTTGGTGCTGTTCAACTGCCCCGTCAGGTTGCCTTCGAACGCCAGTTCGAAGCGCTGTCCGTTGGCGTCGGCATCGAAGCTTTTCAGGTATGTGCGAGTACCCTCGGCGTTGGCCTGGACGGCGAGCGTGCCATTGTGGCCATCGCCAATGCCGGTAAAGCTCAACGCAGTCAGATCGACACGGTCCTGAGAGGCGTCGAAGTCCAGAATCCGGTCGCTGCCTGTTTCGGTAGCGGTACGGTAGCTGTCGCTGATCTGGGTGAAGCGGAAAATATCTGCGCCCATCCCGCCTGCCAGCACGTCACGGCCACCCGCGCCTTGCAGCACATCGTCTCCGCCCAGGCCACGGATAATCTCGGCCGTGTCGTTGCCAATCAGGTGATTGGCCTGGCTGGATCCGTCCACGTGGTATTGGCCATCCTGGCTGCCGAAGGTGGTGTCCAGGCTGCCATCGGCGTTCAGACGGGTGATCACGTCGCCGGCGATAAGGATTTTGCCATCGGGCTGAACGATTGCCGAGTGGGCATAGTTCGACGCGCCTTGGGGTACCTGGATCGTCAGCTTGCCATCGTCACTAAAGGAGGTGTCGAACGAGCCATCCGCATTCAGCCGCAGTACGTTGAAGGCGTTATTGTCGTTACTCTCGCCGGCCACAATGATCTTGCCATCGGCTTGCACGGTTATCGCAGCGCGGTAGTCCAGCCCCAGCGCGGTATCGAAATACACCACGCCGTCCACGCCAAACGCGGTATCCAGGTTGCCGTCGGCTGCAAGTCGCTGAACGGCATAAACCGGATCGCCCGGGTCGTGGGGGCCGTCGGCACCCACGTACAGCCAACTGCCGAGCAATACGCTGCCGTCGGGCTGCACGACCGTGGCGATATTGCCGGTGCCGTATTGCCCGGTCGGGTTGAGGAGAAGTGCGCCGTTGGCACCGAAATCCTCGACCGGCGCCCCGGTGCTGTCCAGCTTGAATACGATCGCTTGGGACGTGCCGCGAAGGCTGACGTACACCGAGCCATCTGCTGTGGCGTAAATAGCCATTCCATCAGCGCCGATCGGTACATCAAGGCCCGCGGCACCGCCATTGCCGAATGTGGTATCCAGAGTGCCATCCACGTTGAAACGTTCAACCTTCAAACCGCCAAGCCCTGGCTGTGCTGATAGCACTTTACCGTCGGCCTGCACCGCCATTACGTAGTAAGCATAATCTTCCGGGTCCAGGTTGCCGGGCACGAGGGCAATTCCCTCTTGGCCGAAGCTGTTGTCCAGGCTGCCGTCAGCGTTGAGGCGCACCGCCGTGTAGCTGCCGCGCGCACCATAGCTTTCATCGCCCGGCGAGCCAGGATAGCCAATGGCAGTCTGGAAGCTTTCGCCACCGACAAGGATTTTGCCGTCAGGCTGAAGGATGATGCTCCAGTTTGAATCGCTACCCGTGGAGGGGGCGACCTGCACTGTCCCCGGGCCTGTCGCACGGTGTAGTTGATGGTGGCCTTGCTATCGATTGACGCCATGACATTGTCCTTTAGGCATGGAATCCGAACGGATTGGGAAGAGGCTTGCACGGATCCTCTGGATCTGACCTTGGCAGGATGGATAAATGCGAACGTTTTGTGTTCCGCCGACAGCACACCGGGTCAACTGGCCCTCGCGCTAGTACTCCGGTATTGAACAAACGGCCAAAAGCGTTAGTTGCCGGGGTCAGTCGTCCTTGCCTCCATTCATCAGAGATGAGCGTGAGTGGTCGCGTGCTCGCCGGTCGAAATACACTGAACGCCTCCGCCCAGTCTGACTCCAAATCTTGCCTCGGCGCTCAAAGCCAACGTATCACGTCGATGGGTGCTTGAATCCTCTGCCCAATCAAGGAATTCCCATGACCGACCCACGTAACGTCGCCCACGACAAAAAAGTTCAGCAAGAGAAAAAGAACCACGGCGAAGAAATCGCGCCCAACGCTGAACACGCGCCTCAGCCAGGCATGAAGCCAGCACTCAAGCACGACGACGATGACAAACAAGACGAGCAAGCTTGAGCCAGGTATCAGCCCGACTTGAAGATTGAGCTCAACAGAAAAGGCGTCCCCAAGGACGCTTTTTTTGTTCAAGGATAAATTTTCAGCCGAGACCGCTTTGAACATAGGGCACCTCGCTGAAGACGTCGGTAGGCTCTATGAGCAGATAGCCCGCAGTTGTTTGCTTTTTCGCAGTCCTTTGACAGGCATGTCCAGGTGTTCAAGTCTGCTTTAGCCAGTCGCGCCAGTAGCGTAAATAGCCCAGCTCAATAGTCTTGGGCGGATGCATCAAGCAAGCTGGGCAGTGCCGTGCGTGGTGGTACAAGTATCGGTGCGACCTTGTACAGCCGAACCTCTGGCTCGGGTTGGTCGATGAGTTCAAAGGCCAGCTCAAGGATGCGTTCGACGTTCTGTCGCATCATGTAGACCGGGAAGGGCAGGAAAGAGGCGAAGGGGTCGTAGTCGAAGCAGCCCACCACCAAGTCCGCGACAGGGTACGTCGACTGCTGCGGCAGCACGCCGAGCAGGCCCTCCAGGTTGATGGTGGAGTTGATGAAAACCCCTCTCGGCAACCGCCCATGGCATTGGACGTGAGCGGTCAGGGCCTGGCGGGTCATGGCTGGCGAATAGCCGGGGGCGCTGAAGACGTCGTCGCTGGTGGCTTCGCCGAAATGCGCTCGCTTGGCGGCCAGAAATCCGCCGATCCGTTCACGGCTGGCATAGTCGGAGTAGCCGCCGAACAGGCAGAGATCCGTCGATGACAGGTCGCCGATGGGCGCCAGTTCGCTGAGGATTGCCTGCGTCAGCTCGAAGGCGCCGGCGTAGTTGTCACTGGTGATCGATGGCGCGAGGGTACCCGGCAGGTCGAGATTGAGATGCCGCACGCCGGCACGCGCGCAGGCGCCGTGGATGCTGTCCGGATCGGTAGCGCCGACGATGAATAGCTCGTCGATGGAGTAGGCCAGCAGCGACTCCACGGTACTAAGCTCCAATTGCGGATCGCGGCAGCCGCTGACGACCAGCGGGCAGAGGCCTCGCGCCCGGACGCGTGCCTCGAAGCCTTGCGCCAGTGCGGAAAAGAAACGGTTGTCGTAGAGCGGCAGCATCAGCCCAACCAGGCCGGAACGAGACTGCCGCAGGCCACGGGCCTGCAGATTGGTGCTGTAGCCATGTTCGTCAGCGAGAGACTGGATGAGCTGCGCCGTCGCCTCCTTGATCCGTCGTTTTCGCCAGGAGCCGTTGAGCACCGCGCTGACGGTGGAAGCGGAAGAGCCCGAAAGCTGAGACAGATCGTAGATGGTCGCTTTCTTCTTGCTGCTAGGGGGCATCACAGAGCTTTTCCATTGGTCGCAAAGTCACTTGACAGTGGTGGAAGTCGAGGAGTAAATCTTATTGCACCATCGATTGTGCAATTTACGCAGCATCGTCGATGGGATTGCAATCTGGTCTGCAATGCTGTGCCGCTGGCCATATCCATCTTTCGTCGGATCTCGTGATCGGCGTCGGTCGGGTGTGTGTCGTCAGGTAGGGGAGTATAGCGATCCTGAGCCTCCCGCCGCAGCAAACCCCACCCACCGGGCGGGGCCGCAGTCTACGAATAGCCCGGTTCAAAGCCCTATCCAAGGATAACAAGAAAATGGCGCGAATCTTCAAGCTCTCCCGGCTCTCCCGCACCGTGCTGGCATTTGCCGTCGGCACCAGTCTGGCCGCCTCCGGTCTGCAGGCGGCCCCGCCCGTGGCATCGCCGGTGGCTTTCCTCATGCCCGACCAGAGTTCCACCCGTTACGAAGAGCACGACCTGCCAGGCTTCCAGCGACAGATGAAGACGGTCTGTGCCGACTGCCGAGTGATTTACCAGAACGCCAACGGCGACGCCTCCCGTCAGCAGCAGCAGTTCAACGCCGCGCTGTCGCAGGGGGCCAAGGTCATCGTTCTCGATCCGGTGGATTCCAAAGCGGCGGGCTCCCTGGTCCGTCAGGCGCAGGCCCGTGGCGTCAAGGTCATCGCCTACGATCGACCGGTGACCTCGGTGCCGGTCGATTACTACGTGTCCTTTGACAACGAGGCGATTGGCAAGACGATCGCCACCTCGCTGGTACAGCATCTGCAGGCGCAGAAGGTCGATCCGCAGAGCGGTGGCCTGCTTGTGATCGGCGGCTCGCCCACCGATGCCGCCGCCGGACTGATCAAGAAGGGCATCATGGCCGGCCTTGCCGAAGGCGGCTATCAGATCCTCGCCGATTACGACACGCCCGAGTGGGCACCTGCCAAGGCTCAGCAATGGGCCAGCGGCCAGATCACCCGCTTCGGCAAGCGCATTCTGGGCGTGGTGGCTGCCAACGACGGTACCGCTGGCGGTGCCGTGGCTGCTTTCAAGGCGGCCGGGGTGAGTCCAGTGCCGCCGATCACTGGCAATGATGCCACCGTGGCCGGCCTACAGCTGATCATTGCTGGCGACCAGTACAACACCATCTCCAAGCCCAGCGAGATCGTCGCCAGCGCGGCGGCTGATGTTGCGGGCGAGTTTATCGCCGGCAAGACGCCTAAGCCTGAGACCACGCTATATGACGCGCCGTCGCGGTTGTTCGTGCCGACTCTGGTCACGGCCGAGAATTTGAAGGCGCAGATTATCGATCAACGTGTGGCCGGCCAACCGATCCAGACCGCTGCCCAGCTGTGCACGGATCGTTATGCCGCGGGTTGTCAGAAGCTGGGCATCAAGCCCTGATGCCATTGCGCGGGCGGGGCAAGCGCGGTAAGTGACGCACAGCCGCCTTGCTCAGCTCGCGCTGACTTCTTACGTCCTGCTGGACATCAACAACACTATAAGGGAGTCAAACATGGATGATCATTCCGGCCAGACGGCCCCGCGCGAGCCCGTATTGAGCTTGCGTGGTATCTGCAAGAGCTTCGGTGCGATCTCGGTGCTCTCCGATATCGACCTGGACCTCTATCCCGGCGAAGTGGTGGCCCTGGTCGGTGACAATGGCGCCGGCAAGTCCACCCTGGTCAAGATCATCTCCGGCGTTCACCAGCCCACCTCCGGTTCGCTTAAGGTGGGCGGGCAGGCGGTGAGCCTGGCCAGTCCCGCCCAGGCCCAGGCGCTGGGTATCGCTACAGTGTTCCAGGACCTGGCGCTGTGCGAAAACCTCGACGTCGTGGCCAACATGTTTCTTGGCCGCGAACTGCACCCCTGGGCCCTGGACGAGACCACCATGGAGGTCCGTACCTGGAAACTACTGGGCGAATTATCGGCGCGCATTCCCAGCGTGCGGCTACCCATCGCCGCGCTCTCCGGCGGGCAGCGTCAGACGGTGGCCATCGCAAGGTCGTTGCTGCTTGAACCCAAAGTCATCCTGCTCGACGAGCCCACCGCTGCTCTGGGCGTGGCCCAGACCGCCGAGGTACTCAACCTCATCGAGCGGGTACGCGACCGGGGGCTGGCGGTGGTGGTCATCAGCCACAACATGGAAGACGTGCGGGCCGTGGCCGATCGCATTGCCGTGCTGCGTCTTGGGCGCAACAACGGTATTTTCGCCCCGGACGTGAGCAGCCAGGAGCTGATCGGCGCGATCACCGGTGCTGACGACAATTCGGTCTCGCGGCGCGCTCTGCGTCGTCAGGCTGCCACCCTCGAAACCACTCAGGAGCAGCCGTCATGAGCCAGACCAACGAAACGGCGACGTTACTCGACCGGAGCGACAGCCGCGTCAACCAGACCGTTGGCCTGGCCGCCAGCCTCAAGGCCACGGCTGAGCGGATTCGCGCCGGAGACCTCGGACCGCTGCCCGTAGTGATCGGCCTGGTGGTGATCTGGACAGCGTTCGGCGTTTTGAATCCGGTGTTTCTCTCCAGCGCCAACCTGTCCAACCTGCTGTTCGACGCCGCTACCGTGGGCATCATTTCTCTTGGTGTTGTGTGCGTGCTGATGGTGGGGGAGATCGATCTGTCCGTGGGTTCAATCAGCGGCTTCGCGTCAGCGCTGGTGGGCGTTCTCTGGGTCAATCAGGGTTGGCCGGTGGGCTTGGCGATGCTTGCTGCCCTGGTCGCGGGTGCCCTGATCGGCAGCCTCTATTCGCTGCTGTTCACCCGCCTGGGCATGCCCAGCTTCGTAGCGTCTCTGGCGGGACTGCTGACGGTGCTGGGATTGCAGCTTCAGGTGCTTGGTAACGCCGGCTCCATCAACCTGCCGTACGACTCCTTCCTGGTGAGCTTCGGCCAACTCGACACCCTGCCGCCGCTCCTGGCCTACCTGCTGGCGGGGCTGACCGGCACGTTGCGGTTCTTCAATGGCTACCGGGAACGGGCGCGGCGGCGCCAGGCGCAGCTGTCGTCGCCCTCGCTGGTCGGGCTGGCGCTGCAATCTCTGGCCCTGACGGTCCTGCTCGGTTCTGTCGCCTACTACCTCAACCAGGATCGTGGGGTGCCGTGGATCTTCGCCTTCTTCGTCGCGCTGGTGGTGGCGATGAATTATGCCTTTACCCGGACCCGCTGGGGTCGCAGCCTGATAGCGGTGGGTGGCAATCGCGAAGCTGCGCGCCGCGCCGGTATCAATGTGCGGCGCATCTACACCTCGGCCTTCGTGCTGTGCGCCAGCCTGGCCGCGCTGGGCGGCATCCTCGCCGCGGCGCGGCTGGCCTCGGCCAGTCAGCAGGCGGGGACCGGTGACGTCAACCTCAATGCCATCGCCGCGGCGGTGATTGGCGGCACCAGCCTGTTCGGCGGTCGCGGCAGTGCCTACTCCGCCCTGCTCGGGGTGATCGTTATCCAGTCTATCGCCAGCGGCCTGACCATGCTCGATCTGTCCTCGGCGCTGCGCTACATGATCACCGGTGCCGTTCTGGCGCTCGCGGTCATCATCGACGCCCTGGCGCGCCGTTCGCGGTCTGTCCACGGGCGGGCGTGACGCTGACGCCCCACTTTCGAATGCAAAGGTGAACACATGAACCAGAAACTATCCATGAAAGTAGCCGCCATCACCGGCGGTGCCTCCGGTATCGGCTTGGCGTGCGCCAAGGAAATGCTCGCCGCCGGTGCACAAGTGGCGTTGATAGACCGCTCTCGCGAAGGCCTGGAAAAGGTCTGTGCCGAGCTGGGCCCGAACGCCTTTCCCGTGGTGGTGGACCTGCTTGATCCGGACAGCGTCAAGACCATGCTGCCGCAGATCCTCGAGCGCTTCGGCCGGCTAGACATTTTCCACGCCAACGCCGGCGCCTACATCGGCGGCGAAGTTGCGGATGGCGATCCGGATCAGTGGGATCGCATGCTTAATCTGAACATCAACGCCGCCTTCCGGTCGGTGCAGGCGGTGCTGCCACACATGATCGAACGGGGCAGCGGCGACATCATGCTGACCAGCTCCATCGCCGGGCTGATCCCGGTGGTTTGGGAGCCGATCTACACGGCCTCCAAGCATGCCATTCAGGCCTTTACTCATAGCCTGCGTCGGCAATTGATTAAACATGGCATTCGCGTCGGCGCGGTGGCACCCGGGCCGGTGGTCACCGCGTTGATCAGCGACTGGCCGCAATCCAAGCTCGACGAGGCCAAGGCGTCGGGTGCCCTGATGGAGGCCAACGAGGTCGCCGAAGCGGTGCTGTTCATGCTGACCCGGCCGCACAACGTGGTGGTCCGCGATCTGGTCATCATGCCCTTCAGCGTGGACCTTTAATGCCATGAGCCGACATTTCATAGGGGTCGATGTGGGAACTGGCAGCGCGCGGGCAGGCGTGTTCGACGCCAGCGGGCGGCTGCTGGCCGCGGCCAAGGCTCCGCTTGAGATCTGGCATGGCGGCAGGCAGCGGGTCGAGCAGTCGGCTGAGCAGATCTGGCAGGCCATTGTCAGCAGCGTCCGCGGCGCGCTGGACAAGGCTGGCGTCGGGGCCGAGGCCATTGCTGGCATCGGCTTTGATGCCACCTGCTCGCTGGTGGTGGTAACGGCCGCGGGCGATCCGGTCGGCGTCGGCGACTCAGGCGACGACCAGCGCAACGTCATGGTCTGGATGGATCATCGCGCCACGGCGGAGGCGATCGAGATCACCGCGACTGGTCATCCGGTACTGCGCTACGTAGGGGGCCGCATGTCGCCGGAGATGGAAACGCCCAAGCTGCTCTGGCTCAAACGTCATCGGCCACAGGCTTTCGACCGCGCCGGGCATTTCTTCGACCTGGCAGACTATCTCACCTGGCGTGCCACCGGCGATCTGGCGAGGTCGGCCTGCACCGTCACCTGCAAGTGGACCTATCTGGCCCACGAGCAACGCTGGGACGCCTCCTATTTCGAGACCATAGGGCTTGGCGAACTGGCAGAAGAAGGTTTCGTACGGCTTGGCACGCGCATCGTCGAACCCGGTACGCCCTTGGGCCAGGGTCTCTGCCCGACCGCGGCAGCCGAGTTCGGCCTGCTGCCGGGCACGGCGGTGGGCGCGGCGCTGATCGACGCCCATGCTGGCGGGGTCGGCTCCCTCGGCGGTGCCTCCCCCGATGGGCAGACGGCGGTCACGCAGCGTCTGGCCTATATCTTCGGCACCTCGGCTTGCTCCATGGCATCCAGTCCGGTGCCGGCCTACGTTGATGGCGTCTGGGGCCCGTATTACTCGGCTATGCTGCCGGGGCTCTGGCTCACCGAGGGCGGGCAGTCGGCGGCGGGGTCGGCCATCGATCACTTGGTCTCTCTGCATCCGGCGGTGGGGGAAGCACGCGAGACGGCCGAGCGACAGGGCCAGACGCTGCTTGCCTGGCTCGAAGCTCAGGTGGCGCCCCTCGGCAGCGCGGCGCTGAGCCTGGCCGACGGTCTGCACGTGGTGCCCGAATTCCTCGGTAACCGTTCGCCGTTCGCCGATCCCGATGCCCGTGCGGTGCTCGCTGGGCTGACCCTGGATCGAGAGCTGGAGGGACTTCCCGGCCTATACGTCGCTGGCCTCTGCGGCATCGCCTACGGTCTGCGGCAGCTGCTCGAAGCCTTGGCGCGTGACGGTATCCCTATCGAGCTGATCGTTGCCAGTGGCGGTGCAGCCCAGAGCGATTTCGTCCGGCAGTTGCTTGCCGATGCCACCGGTGTACCGGTGGCGGTTAGTGACACCGAGGAGCCGGTATTGCGAGGGGCGGCCATGCTGGGCGCTGTTGCTGCTGAAGCGGGTCTGCGTCTGCTCGATGTCATGGAACGCATGGCGAGCCTGGACCGCGTATTTACACCGGTACAGGGAGCGTTCGCAGACCAGCATCGCAGGCGCTACACTGCGTTCGAGGTTCTTCAGGCAGCTGAACGAGAAGTGCGATCTATCTTCATTCGAGAGTGATTTCGACCCTGAAGTCCGTGATGAGCCTGCTTAACAAAAAAGGGTCCAGACGCCCCGTTTTCGGTGCTGTACTGGACCCTTGGCGATCAAGCTTGCTCCCACGGCCTTAGGCCAGAATCGAGAGCAGACTTGTGTATAACGCCGAGCGCTACAACTACGGTCAGAAGCGAACGGTCACGCCTGCATTGACCGAATGGAAGCGCGTGTCGGTACCGAACTGCCCCTGGTAGGACAGGTCCAGATCGGTCTGCTTGTTCAAGCGCAGTTTCGCGCCCACTTCAGTCAAGGCGGTGTTGCGTGTTTGAGCGACGCCCTGCACTTCGAAGTTTGGCCCGCCAGCGAAAGAGTGGACGTTGCGCGGGTCCAGGTCACCGTAGGCGCGTCGCCATCCTACTGAGCCGTAAACCTGCGTATTGACGTTCGCCACATTGATGCTCGACGACGCGCGCAGACCCAGTGTCGAGAAGAAGGTGTCCTGTTTATCGCTGGACACGTCCAGTGCGGCTGGCCCGCCTTTTTCGTGCAGGTCTTTGGCGTCGTAGCGCACGTAGGAAAGACCGGCGAAAGGCTCCAGAGCCATGCTGCCGACCGGTATGCGGTAGGCCGCTTCACCACTTGCCTGCAGCGACTGGGCGTTGCGTTTGCCGGTCAAGTGATCGCTGAATCCGGCAAACGCTACATTCCGCTCACTCTCCAGCTTGTGCCAGGTGTAACCGACGTCAGCACTGAGGCGCAGGGCATCGATCTGACCACCGGTGTAGAGGCCCAGATGATAGTTGTCGCTGTGACCGTCAGCATCGCTGTCATCGGCGTCGAACTTCGAACGGCTGTAGCCAGCGTAGACGCCACCGCGCCAATCCGGTGTGAAGCTACCGTCTGCCCCGAACAGCAGGCCGCCAGTGCTTTGGTGTAGACCACCGGCACCGTTATTGCCGCTTGTCTTGGTCCAGTTGCCGAATGGCTGCACCCAGGCACCGTTTTGCGTGGTCGGTGTGCTTGGCATCAGATTGAGTGCCATGGCAGGCATGCGCAATGTTCCCGTATCCAGCAGATTACGCATGCGGGTGCCCAGCACTCCGGACACCACTTGGCTATTGGCGATCAGGGCTGTTGAAGTACTGCCGAGGTAGTCGCCGGACAGTTGATCGGCTGCGTTGCGAGCGCTTTCGGCATCCAGAACCAGCAGGTTGTTGTAGAGGCGTAGCGGCTCGCCGCTTTGCTCGAGTACGCTCAGCGCGCCAGCGGTATTGAACTGGTTTTGAGTCAGCATGACCGTCTGAAAGATGCCCGGAGCAGGTGCGGGTTCTGGAGTGGGCGTAGGTGTAGGCTCTGGTGTCGGTGTCGGTGTCGGTGTTGGAGTTGGCTCAGGAGTAGGAGTCGGAGTTGGCGTAGGCGTAGGCTCTACGCTTTTTTGCTCGATGGTGAGGTTCAGATCATTGGCGGTGCGCTGCAGTCCGACATTCAGGAACGCCGAGTTGGTCAGCGCCTGGGCATAGGCGGTGCCTGCGGCGGCACCGTCGACCACACCGCCCTGAGCAGAGAGCAGGGTGTAGGTCCTGCCGCTCTGATAGCTCTGCGCAGGATCCAGCGCAGTCACGTTGACCTGCGTACCGCGCAGTGTGGCTGTGCCGCTTACGTTGATCTTGTCTGCTCTACCGTCGCCTGCGATGTCCGCGGCGTAACGTGAGCCTGCGGCCATGTCGAGGTCGCCTTGTATGGCCAGCGCACCTATGGCGTTTTCTCCGGGCGACAGAGTACCGCCGGAAGCTACCTGCGTAGTACCCACCTGACCGACGCCGGCCAGAACGCCGCCGTCCAGTACCTGTGCGCTGTTGGTATACGTCCCGAACTCGGTGCGCCCGGCAATACCGTTGACCACCAGGGTGCCGTTGCCTACGTTAAACCGCGAAAGGCTTTGGGTGGTGGCTGTATTGCCGCGCTGATTGACCTGGTCGACGTTCCCCGACAGCACCAGTCGCCCGCCGCGCACAACGACGCTGCCGGCCAGCCCGGTAAGGTCGCCGCTCAATGTGGTGTTGCCGTTGAACGCATACACTCGGCCCGTTCCGTTCAGCGTGTTGGCAACCTGCAGATCAGTATCGGTATGGTTGAACGCCAAATGCCCCCCGTTGCCGGTGCCGAAATTAATGGCGGTTTGCGGGTCCAGTCGGCCGGCCGCCTGAGCTGTTCCGGCAGTCGTCGAATCGATATCGGTACGGTTGGGGTCGGTCACGACCGGACCGCCCACAGCAAGCGTGCCGCGTGTCGGATTGTTGATGCTGCTGATGGTGCTGATGAGAATACCGTTGGTAGAACTCAGCTCGGCACCGTCGGACAGCGTCAGGTAAGTGCGAGAGTCACTGGTGCCGAGCGTCATGCTTTGCGCTGCCAGGCGGGTGCCTTGTCCGGAAATACTCACCTGATTGCTGCGGCCGATGATGGCCGAACCCAGTAAGAGCGAGTCGGTGGTCAGTACTGCGCCGTTATCGAGAGTAAGGTTGTTTCTGTTTCTGAACGCGCCACTGTTGTCCCAGCGGGTTCCGGCACCGGAAAGATTGACGACGGAGTCGATGTCTACCTGCTGGCTGTTGATCTTGCCGCCATCATTGGCCGTTATGCTCGACCTGTAGACAAACACCCCACCGGCTTCGATATTGACCGCGTCGACCAGGGAGTTCTGGCCACTCACCAGCAACTGCGCGTTTGAAAATGCGTTGGAGCGGGAGCCGTTGACTTCACCCAGATCCAGATCCCGCACCGACACCTGACCCCCGTTGCGCACGTTCAGGTCGCCTTGACCGACCCCACCGACAACGATCGTGTTACCCAGTACAAATGAGGTACGCGGTACTACCCAGCGCGAACCTGCCCCTTCGACTATGACGCTGGCCTGGGCCTGGTTGACGCCGGTACTGCTGGCTTGACCAACAATGTTGCCGCCTTCGCTGGTCACGGTTGCGCCACTGTTGATGGTGAGGCTGGAAGAGTTGCCGTCAGTTGACCGCACCTCGATCGAGCCATCAATGACGCGGTCGCTGTTAAAGGTTTCCTGACCATTGGTAAGAACGTAATCCGCTGCCTGAGCATCTGGAAGCAGTGCAAGAGTAACCGCAAAAGCAAGCGGGGATAGTTTGAATAAGGGGTTCATAGCGACTCCAGATACTCCATAAAAACCACAAGGGGTGGCTGCCAGCCCTGAGGGCTTAGGCGTTTCCGTTCGGCGGGGTGCCAACAACGGGAGTATTGAGAGGCGAAGGTTGAATGGAAATAGCACGCATGTACTAGTGGCACGTACGCGTATGTACTAGTGGCACATATTAATGCCTGGGTTGATCAGTTAGTCAGGGATGACGTAGTGCATCTGTACTATTGATATTCTGTTATGCCGTGACTACGGTTGCGTGCGAAATTATTCGACGTTAATTATTTAAATAATGAGTGGCAACGTTAGGTGTCTGGTGTGCCAGTCAGTGGAGTGTATGAATGAAAAGTGTAGCCTTGTTTCCGTTGATTCTGGCATTGTCGGGGTGTGCGGGTCTTGATCAGACCATGTCAATGACCAATGGCGTTCTTGATCAAACGGGTGATGTACTGAGCGGGGATTTCAGAGGGCTGGCTGAGGCCAGAGAAACAACCTTGACAGAAATATGGCGCGATTGGCAGACCAATGAGGTTACCGCGAAAGAAAAATGGGACGCTCAAACACTGATCATTCCTGGCGTCGTACAGCGCATTACTAAAACAGGGACGGCGGTCGGTCAGAATCAGATTGCGGTCATCTTCAGCGATCCGTCCAATCCCAAATGCACGGGCCAGGGCTTGACCCGCGATGACCTGTTGGTCAACAAGAAAAAAATAAGCAGCTTCAAGAAGGGCGACAGGGTTCTTGTGAAAGGTGTGTTGGGCACCAGTGAATCAAAGTGGACCGACAATGATGCTTGCTGGCTGTCTTTTGACAAAGCCGAATTCACACTTCAGAAATAGAAGCCGTCAGCATAAAACCCGGACAATGTCCGGGTTCTGTAAGCCGCGCATTGATAACGCTGTCAGTTCTGCCAGGTTGTGTAATAAACCGGAATACCCCGCGAGTTGGTGATGGATGCATAATTGAAACCTGGCGCAAACGACTCTCCGCCTGCGAAGGTGTAACCAAATGCGCTGAATTCAATACCACCGCCGACCTGGCTCAACTCGGTCTCGTTCAGCACTCGAAGTGCTGGTCCGGCAGGAAGCGCATTATGTACCTGTTGTGGGTTCACTGCTTGAGTCATGGCGTTGTTTCCTCTGAAATTGTCATTGATAAATCAGGGCTTCCGTACCGTTGAACGACGGAAGACAGCATCATTAAAGTCACCGCTTACAAACACCTCAATAGCACAAATGAGCTACTTTTTAGTGTGTCTTTTGGCCATTAGTTCATGTGTGCTATTGAGGTTACTTGTCGTCAGGGCTGTAATGCGTCGCCCGTTTATGGTGCCTGTTTTATGGAGCATTCCTGATGATTGAAGCGATGGTCATTCATGCTCTTTCGATCTGAGGCGCTTGATGCGCAAAAGCGCAGTACGTTGGGGACGGTTTTGCTGGTCAGTCCATTGTCGATGAGGCTGGCCGCTGCGGTGGCGTTGCTGTTTTGCATCAGCATGGGCCTGTTCCTGACCTTCGTCACCTACACCAAACGTACAGCCGCAAGCGGCGTACTGCTGCCTGAAACCGGCCTGATCAGGATCTACTCACCACAAGCTGGCGTGATCACCCGGCTCGACATCGTCGAGGGGCAACACGTTACAGACGGCGCCGTGCTGATGGCCTTGTCCAGCGACACACAAAGCGGTGAGGCGGGTGGCGCGCAACGTGCGATCAGCCTGTCGATCAAACGTCGTCAGGAAAGCCTCGCTCAGGAAATCGACGAGACGCTCGCTCTGCATCTTCAGGAGCTGGAGGGCAAGAAACGTCAGGTCGCGGCGCTTGAAACCGAGCAGCAGAAAATACTCGCGCAAATCGACCTGACGCGTCAGCGGCTGGCTTTGACCAAGGGCCTTGCCGAGCGCTACGCCAACTTGCAACGCTAGGACTACGTGTCCCGTGACCAGCTTCAGGAAAAGCAGGATGCAGTTCTGGACATGCGCTTGCGGGGCGAAGAGCTGAATCGCTCGCTGCTGACGGTTCGTGCCGAAAGCACCAGGCTGCGGGCGGAACTGGTCGAGCTGCCGTTCAACCAGAGCAAGCAGCTTGCCGATCTGCGACGCAGGCTGGCCGAGAATCAAGACCGCTTGATCGAAAGTGAAACCAAACGAGAGATTCTCATCACCGCACCGACGCTGGGTGAGGCCACGGCGATCGCGGTCTCCAATGGATCACGAGTCGACAGTACGCGACCGTTACTGAGCATTGTGCCTGCCGACGCAAAACTGCACGCCGAACTGTATCTGCCCAGCCGCTCCGTGGGGTTCGTGCGCACTGGTGACACGGTGATGTTGCGTTACCAGGCCTATCCCTATCAACGCTTTGGACTGCAACCGGGCAGGGTGTCATCGATCTCGCGTACCGCCTTGCCGGCCGATGAAGTCATGACCCTGGGCAACGTCTCTGAGCCGATGCGTGAACAGGGGCCTTTCTACCGGGTCACGGTTGCCCTGGCGTCTCAAACCATCGACGGCCAGGGCATGCATGAGCGCTTGCGTTCCGGCATGCAACTGGACGCCGACATCATGCAGGAAAGGCTGCCGCTCTATGAGTGGATGCTGGAGCCCTTGCGCGGAATAGGAAAGCGGCTTTGAACCTGAGAAATACCTTCGCTTTTGGTGTGGGGAGAAAGCTGCCGGTTGTGCTCCAGGCCGAAGCCACTGAATGTGGCCTGGCGTGCATGGCCATGATCGCCAGCTATCACGGCCAGCACAGTGACCTCTTGTCGTTGCGGCAACGTCTCTCGCCCTCAATGAAAGGGGTCAACCTCAAGCAACTGACCCACATGGCTGCGCGGCTCGGGTTGGGCAGCCGTGCGTTGCGGGTCGAGCTGAATGCGCTGGGTCAGTTGCAGTTGCCCTGCGTGCTGCACTGGAACTTCAACCATTTCGTAGTGCTCAAGGAGGTCAGCGCACGCGGCGTGGTGGTGCATGATCCGGGGCGTGGCCTGTGCAAGCTGACGCTTGACGAGGTGTCGGCAGCATTTACCGGCGTGGCACTGGAGTTGTGGCCGGAAAGTGATTTTCAGCCCGCCGCTGCAAAGCCGCCGATCCCGCTGCGCAAACTGCTGGGGCGAGTACAGGGCTTTGGCCGGGTGCTGACGCAGGTGCTGCTTCTGGCCCTGGCGCTGGAGCTGTGTACCATCCTCAGTCCGTTTTTCATGCAGACGGTTATCGACAAGGTGCTGGTCAGCGCAGACCTGGACCTGCTGACGGTACTGGCGATCGGCTTTGGCCTATTGCTGATCATTCAGCACACCGTTGCGTTGGCCCGTGCATGGGCGCTGATGTACCTGGGCACGATGCTCGGGTCACAGTGGCAGATCAATGTATTTACCCATCTGCTGCGCCTGCCGGTGGCATTTTTCGAGCGTCGTCATCTGGGCGATATCGTCTCGCGCTTCGGTTCTCTGAAGGCCATCCAGCAGACCGTGACGACATCGTTCATTGAGGCCCTGCTGGATGGGCTGATGACGGTCGTCACGCTGGGGCTGATGATTGCCTATAGCGCGAAGCTGGCGCTTGTTGCTGTGGTGGCGATGATTATCTACGGCCTGGCGCGCTGGATCTGGTTCGGGCCGTTGCGGCATGCCAGCGAGAACCAGCTTGTCCATGCTGCTCGTCAGCAGTCGCACTTTCTGGAAAGCGCGCGCGGCGTGCGCACCATCAAGCTGTTCAATCGGCATGAGCAGCGTTGCAGTGCCTGGAGCGCTTTACTGGTCGAGGAAATCAATGCCGGTCTGCACCCGCAAAAACTGCAACTGGCCTATCGGGCCTTCAACGGCGTGCTGTTCGGGCTGGTCACGATCATTGTTATCTGGATGGGTGCCAGACTGGTTCTGGAAGGGCAATTCAGCGCCGGTATGCTGATTGCGTTCAACTCGTACAAGGAGCAGTTCAACGGTCGTGTGGCTGGTCTGATCGACAAGATTGTCGACGTGATCATGTTGCGCCTGCACGGTGAGCGGCTCGCCGACATCGTGCTGCACGATGCCGAGCCGATTGCCGGTCCGGATACGTTCGATGACGCGTGCAACGACAGGGTGCCCAGCCTTGAAGTACGGCAATTGCGCTTTCGCTATTCCGAGCATGAACCGTATATGCTGGACGACGTGTCGATTCATATCCGCGCAGGCGAATCGGTAGCCATCGTCGGTCCCTCGGGTGGCGGTAAAAGTACCTTGCTCAATGTCATGCTGGGCATTCTGGCGCCCTGCGCGGGCAGTGTTCTGCTGGATGGCTTGCCGGTCGGGCCGGAAAACATCGGCAGGCTGCGCCGTATCACCGGTACGGTGCTTCAGGACGATGTGCTGTTCGCCGGTTCCATCGGCGACAACATCAGTTTTTTCGAGACCGGTGCCGATCAGAAATGGATCGAGCAATGCGCGCATCTCGCTGCAGTCCACGATGATATAGCGCAGATGCCGATGGGCTATAACACGCTGGTGGGCGACATGGGCACGGTACTGTCCGGTGGGCAGAAGCAAAGGGTGCTACTGGCCCGCGCCCTCTACAAGCGCCCGCAACTCCTGTTTCTCGATGAAGCGACCAGCCACCTGGACATCAACAGGGAAGCCGCAGTCAATCAGGCGCTGCAAACGTTGAACATCACCCGCATCATCGTTGCCCACCGTCCGGAAACCATCCGCACGGCGGATCGGGTCGTGGCACTTGCGCAAGGCCGGGTTGCCTACGACGGCCCGGTGCTTAACGAGGCTCCTTCAGCGTGAGGCGGCGGGGCATGATTCGTTGCGCTGGCTGGCAGTGCCTGTTGAGCGCGTTCGGCCTGTTAATGGCGTCGTTGTGCCTGGCCGATGCTCGTGTGGACGCGTGCCCCGGCTCCAGTCGTCTGCCAGACGCATTGAGTCTGGCAACGGCCGTGTCTGTTGCGCTGTGTGCCGACCCGAAATTGCGTGAGGTTTGGCTGACCGAGCTGGCACGGCAGGCTGACCTGGACGCCGAGCATTCGGCTTACTATCCGACCGTGCAGGGGCAGTTTCAAAAGGGGCGGGCTGGCAAGACCACGCGCTACCCGGGTTTTCCCGAAGCCGACTCCAGGTTGAACTCCAACACCAGCGTCTACGGTCTCAACCTGAGCTGGGTATTGTTCGACTTTGGCCTGCGCGCCGCCAAAGTAGAAAGCGCCCGGCAGTTATTGAATGTCGCCAGTAGCAGCCGGATCGAAGAGGTGCAGAAGTCGATGCTTGCCACCGCCCGGGTTTTCTATCAAGTACAGGCGAACATGGCGTTGTTACACGCCAGAATCAGCGCCGAGCGTCTGGCGGCCAACAGTCTGAAAGCCGCTGACGCAAAGTATCGCGAGGGTGCCGGCGAGCAGACGGATCGTCTCCAGGCTCAATCCAGTTATGCCGAAGCACAATTGAACAGGGTCATGGCGGAGGGCGATCTGGCAGCGGTGCAAGGCGAGTTGGCCAGTCAGCTGGGGTTGTCGCCGTCGGCACCGCTCAAGCTGGTTGAGCTGGTTGAGCTGGATGAACCCGGGGCTGATGAAGGGGTGTTTCTGGGCAACGTCAATAGTTTGATGGAGCAGGCCAGAGCGTCCCATCCGGCTATCGAAAAGGCCCGCGCCGACTGGGCGGCAAGCCAGGCCAAGGCCGATGCGGCAAAAGCCCAGGGGCTGCCGACGGTGTCGCTGTTCAGCAATTACAGCCGTCAGGACACGCCTATCGAGCAGGTTTCAACCCGTCAGGAGGTGAACACCTGGACTATCGGTGTGCAAATCACCGTGCCGATTTTCGATGGCTTTCTCAATCGGCGCAGAGCGCGGGCCGCCCGTTACGAAAGCGCCGCCCGCGAACAGGCCCTGCACGAGGTTGAAAACAGTATTGCGCTCAGTGTCTGGAGGAGTCGACAGACCCTGGAGTCCAGAACAAGGGCGCTGGCAATCAGTCGTCTTTTTGTCGAGAGTGCCAGCAAGTCTTACGAAATTGCCCAGGGTCGTTACAAAGCAGGCGTTGGCAGTATTCTTGAGCTTCTGCGCTCGCAAAACGATCTGAGCGCGGCGACCCAGAAACGCGTGGAGTCTCTGGTCAACTGGCATAACGCCAAGCTGCAATTGGCATCTGACCTTGGCAGCCTGAACATCGGCGACTGATGCCGTCACAGGCCCCGGGTGATCGACTGCATGGACGCAAGAATGTACTGCGCTCCCTGCACAACGAGGTGCGTCCATGAAAGACCGAAAGAAAAACGCTGAACTGGATCAGGCCACATTGCGGTTGATCGTGGCGACGTTCGCGATCAGCTATGTATCATTGATTGGCCTTCTGCCGGGGCTCAAGGTTGCCACCTATCAGCCCATCATTTTCTATTATGCGGGCTTTCTGGTGGTTTCTCTGATCTTGCGCCAGCACATCATCAGCTATCCAGGTGTATTTGCGTTGCGCCGTGTATTCGGGATGGTGCATGACTACACTGCCATTTCCGTCGGACTGATCGTTGGCGGGGAGGCAACACTGCCGGTTTTCAGCGTGATGGTCTGGGTCACTCTAGGCAACGGCATGCGCTTTGGTTCGCGATATCTTGCAATTGCGGCGTCCCTGGCCTTGTTGGCGATACTGGTCATCTATCAATTGACGCCGTACTGGCAGGCGCAGCCATTTATGGTCCTGATGCTCGTCGCCGTCACTATTCTGGTGCCTGGCTACGCGCACATTCTGTTGGTGAGGGCTCGCGAGGCGTCAGAGCAGGCGACCGTGGCCAATCGCGAGAAAGAGCGGTTTCTGGCTCAGGCCAGCCATGACCTGCGTCAGCCCATCCACTCCATCGGCATGTTTACCGCTTGCCTGCGGTCCAGCCCGCTGGGCGATTATGAGCGTCAACTGGTCGATAATATCGATCGCTCCCTGCACAACGTGTCGCAGCTGTTTCGCTCGATTCTGGATATTTACACGCTGGACAGCGGCAAGGTTTCAGCCAAGTCGGATGTGGTCAATCTGGGTGACATGCTCAATGAAGTCGCTCATCAGAACACTGCGGCTGCCCGCTGGGCCGGTGTAGAGCTTCGGGTGCGACCTTGTCGACGCTGGGTCAGGGTCGATGCCACGTTGCTCGCCACGATGGTGCAGAACATCATTTCTAATGCGCTCAAATATGCCCCTGATCACCCGGTGCTGATCGGTGTGCGCAGCCATGCTGGGCGTCTGTCGATCAGTGTGTATGACCGGGGCCGGGGTATTGCTGCCGAACATCTGCCCAGGGTCTGTGACGAGTTCTACCGCATCCGCCATGTGCGCGACAAAGACGTGGAGGGCGTCGGGTTGGGGTTGTCCATCGTCAAAAGGCTCAGCCAGATTCTCAATGTGCAAATCGCGATTGCCTCGCGAATAGACCGCGGGACTACGGTCACCATTCATGGGCTTGAAGAGGTGAGCGCGCCTGTTCGGGTGGTACCCAAGAAGGCATTGGGCGAGAGCCTGCTCAAAGGGGTCAGGGTGTGTCTGGTGGAGGACGACCAGAACGTTCTGATGGCCACCGCAGCGCTGCTTGAAAGGTGGGGATGCGAAGTGCAGACCGCCCGATCGGCGGAGGGGCTCACCACTCATTGCGACATTATCGTCGCCGATTACGATCTGGGCACAGTGGCCAATGGTCTGGACTGCATCGAGAGTATACGAGCTGCCCGTGGCTGGGATGTGCCTGCGCTGATTGTTACCGGGAGGGAAGTGGAAGTCGTGCTTGAGTCAATGCAGGGCGCGGAAGTGTCAGTGTTGTCCAAGCCGTTGCGGCCTTCGGAACTGCGTCTGAACCTGCTCTCGATTCGCGAGCGGCGGATGAGTACTCCCTGACCTGCGTGCATACGGGCCAGGGAATAACGGGGCATCAGGCAGTAATGAATGGCCCGCGAATATCCGACGGCGGGGGCACGTCAGGGAATGGATACACGCAGATCGGGTCCGGTTTGATCACACCAATGCCAGGCACCGGCATGATAGTGAAATCGGCTCCACCGGAGACGCTGTACGTCTCGGCGTCGGTCAGTACATGAGCATGAACCGAATAATTGTCGACGGTGGTTCCAGTGGTTTTCTGATTGCGGATAATCATGTCAAACCTCGTGGTCGTTATTGAAAAATACTATAAACCAAGTGGGCGGTCGGGCGGCTTGATCCTCGTGTGCAATCGGTTGTATCCAGGCGCTGGCGTTCTGTGAGTTTTGCAGCCGGACCAACCGTTGCAAGAGGTTAGATGATCAAGTCATTCATCATGAGTCTGGGCTGGTCAGGTTTCCTGCCGACGCCGAGCGGTGGCGGCCAGCGCTGTAAACATGCCGGCAAGGCCAATGTAATGCCATTGAAAATCAATACTGGCGGCAATAAGAAACGCGAGCGCTGCCAGCCAGAACAGTCTCGACGAATTGACGGTTTTCCCAAAGAGCTTATGACGATCGGGCATCATAATGTTCTCCTGTTTTCCCGGTAGGTGCCTGCACTGCGCTGCCCACCCGAAATGGCAAGGCGTGTTACTGCGCCATCTGGTAGGTCTGAAAGGCGTCAATCGCGCTGGCCCCTGCCACGCCGGCCAATATGACACCAGCCTCGACCGCAGTCACCGGAGCTACCGCCACAGCAGCGGCTACTACACCGATGGCTGTCAAGCCTTCTGTTACTGTCATACCGCCACCGATCTGTGCCAGTTCTTCATTGTCGAGTTCGCGCATCATTAATTCCTTATTCATTTGAAATCACCTGTTTGTCGTGTTATTTCAAAGTTTCTGGTCAGTAAGCCATTAGCGCATTACAGGCATTTCAGTCATTGCCTGATAAGTGTTAGTGGCCGTTACAATACTTAACCAGTGCGCAGGCTAAAGAAATAGTACAGGTGTGCTAAGACAGTGGCTTAATATTAAAAGGCTATTATTGTGATGCGTTAGTGTGTTGTGCTGCAGCGGTGGATTGAATGTTTGCCCAGTCTTCGATCAAACCGGCATACAGCTCGACGCACTGTTGAAGTTTGCTGACCTCACAATACTCATCCACCTTGTGGGCCATGCTCGGCTCTCTTGGGCCTGTCTTCACGATGATGCGGGCGAACCTGACCTTGATATGTTCCCAAGCCAGGGCGCTCCTCCAATCTCATCGGTGCAATATCGCCTGATGAATTTCCTGTAGTGGCATGATCCTCTGCGCAGCATTCAGTTTGATGGCTTCCTTGGGCATGCCGAACACGACGCAACTGGCTTCATCCTGAGCCACTGTCGAGCTTCCGGCATCAAGCATCTCCTTTAAACCGCGTGCGCCGTCGTCGCCCATGCCGGTCATGATGATACCCGTAGCATTCTTGCCGGCGAATTTGGCCACCGAACGAAACAGCACGTCCACTGAAGGGCGGTGGCGGTTGACCAGTGGGCCGTCGATGACCTGAACGTGGTAATAGGCACCGCTGCGAGTGACCATCATGTGTTTGCCGCCGGGCGCAATCAGGGCCAGGCCGGGCAGGATGCGGTCGTTGTTTCTGGCTTCGCGTACCTCGATCTGCGACAAGCCGTTGAGACGTTCGGCGAACGAGGCAGTGAATTTTTCCGGCATGTGCTGAACGATGACCATGCCCGGACAGACTCTGGGCAGGGCAGTCAGCACCGCTTCCAGTGCCTGAGTGCCGCCGGTCGAGGTGCCGATGGCCACAATGCGCTCGGTGGTCTGCGCCATGGCGTGACCGCTGGCTGCGGGCAAAATGGCGTCTGCGGTGAGTTTGCTTGCCGGGGCCAGAACGGGCGGAGCCGTGCGCTTACCGAGGTTTTTGACGTTGGAGTTCGCCGCTGCGCGGACTGCCGCGACCAGCTCGGCGGCTGAATCAATGAGAAAGTTCTTCAGGCCGGTGGTAGGTTTGGTGATGATTTCCACCGCCCCGGCAGACAGCGCCTGCAACGAAGTTTCTGCGCCTTTCTGGGTCAGCGACGAGCAGATCACCACTGGTGTCGGCCGTTCGCTCATGATCTTCTTGAGAAAGGTGATGCCGTCCATGCGGGGCATTTCCACGTCCAGCACGATGACGTCCGGCCATTCCTGAGCCAGCTTGGCCATGGCGAATATCGGGTCCGACGCCGCGCCCATGACATGAATATCGGGGGTGTCGTTGAGAATGGCCACGAGTACTTGGCGAACGACGGCCGAATCATCGACCAGCAATACGCTGATTTTTTTGTTTGGCATCTTTTTCGATTGCTTCCATTGGTTGGTGCCTGACCCATACGTTTCCGTTCCACAGGTCGAAGATGATGTTGCGATGACCGGTGCTGCCCAGGTCCTGAGCCATCAGCTTCAGGCGATGCCGGTCGGCCAGCGTCAGCGCCGCATTGATGTTGCGATCTGCGACGTTGTGCATCTGCTGGTCGTGGCGCTGCGCCGGAAACATCTCGCCGCCGCCAAACAGCTTGACCTGATATTCCTCCGGAAGCGTCCCGCTGGCCAGCGCATGGCTAATAAGCATCTCCATCGCTTCATCAGCGTATTTGCCGTCCAGTGGCTGACCCTTGCGAATACGTCCTGGCAGCATGAAGTGGCACATACCACCGATACGCCGCCACGGGTGCCAGAACGTGATTGCTACGCACGAGCCCAACAATGTGCGCAAGCGCGCAGGCCGGGTCTCGAAGACCACTTCGCCGGGAGCCAGGACTATTTCGGCCACGCCGACGGGCTTGATCATGGCTTACGGTATATCGACGGGGAGACGAGTTTCAGCAGGTCGTTTATGCCGTTGAGGCTTTCCGAATGACTGATGATGAAATACCCCCCGGACTTGAGGCGCGGTAATAAACGCGCCACGACTTTGCTCTTGGTTTCCTGATCGAAATAGATCATCACGTTGCGCAGAAAGATCACGTCGAACTCACCCAGATCGGGCAGGGTCTCGTTGAGGTTGACCTGCACGAAGCTGACCCGGCTGCGCAGCGATTTGTCGATCAGAAACGTGCCTTCCTGACGGCCAACGCCCTTCAGGCAATATTTGAACAACAACGGTTGGGGCAGGGTTTCGGTGCGTTCCATGGGGTAATGCCCACTGCGCGCCTTGCTCAGCACGCGGGTGCTGATGTCCGAGCCGATCACTTCCCAGGGCGTGGTGCCCAATTGTTCCGCCAGCGTCATTGCCAGGCTGTAAGGCTCTTCGCCAGATGAACTGGCGGCGCTCCAGACCCTGAATACCTTGCCCGGCGCCACCTTGGGCAGCACCTGCTGGCGCAGAAAATCAAAATGCTTGGGTTCGCGAAAGAAGTACGTTTCGTTGGTGGTCAGCAGGTCCAGCGCCACTTGCAGCTCGCCGTTGCGCTGATCGTTCATGATCAGCTTGAAATACTCGCCATAGTTGTCCAGCTCGTAATGCTTGAGACGCTTGAACAGACGGCCGGCGACCAGCGCTTTCTTGGCCAGCGTCAGTTTGATGCCCGCAGCGTTGTACAGCCAGTTCTGGAACTGGCCGAATTCGCGATCGGTGAGCGACGCTGTATCAGGCATGTGCAGGCCTCACGTCGCGTCGGCGTCGGAAGGCAGCGACTGACTTGCTTCGGCGAGGCTGGACATTTCATCGATAGACAACACCCGATCGACCTCAAGGACAATGACGAACTTGCCGTCGACCTTGGCCATGCCGCTGATGAAGTCGGCACGAATGCGCGCACCGAAGTTCGGTGGCGGTTCGATCTGCGAGGCCGGTATTTCCAGCACCGCCGAGACGTTATCGACCAGCAGGCCGATGTCCTGCGGCTGGCCGTCCTCGCTGCTGGCCTCGATGATGATGACGCACGAGCGCCGGGTGATGTACGAGTTCTGTCGCCCGAAGCGCGCCGACAGATCAACCACGGGCACTACAGCGCCGCGCAGGTTGATCACCCCGCGCACGAAGGCGGGCATCATCGGCACCACCGTCAGGCTGCCGTATTCGATGATTTCCTTGATGCCCAGAATGCCGATGGCGAACATCTCGCCACCGAGCATGAAAGTCAGGTACTGCGCCTCTTCCTCGACCGCCGTGGCAGTCTGTCGAGTCGTGACCAATGAGCCCATGTCGTTCTCCCTGTGAATCGCTATCGAGGCCGGCAATCAGCAGCCAGTCATCAGAAACGAGTGAATTCCGATTCGTCCGGGGCGCCCGCCATGCTTTGCGCAAACGCCTTGCGCGGAGCCTGTTGCGGTGGGCGCGGGGGCTGGCGGTTCGGGCTGCTGCGGCCGTCGACAGGGCTGCCTTGTGCGACGGCCCTTGGCGATGCATCGAGGGTGAAGAAACTCATGGCCTGTTGCAGCTGTTCGGCCTGACTGCTCATCTCTTCAGCGGTGGCGGCCAGTTCTTCGCTGCTTGATGCGTTTTGCTGAGTGACCTGATTGAGCTGGGTCATGGCGGTGTTGATCTGCGCAACACCGGCAGCCTGTTCCTCTGAAGCCGCGCTGATTTCCTGCACAAGGTCTGACGTCTTGTTGATCGAGGGCACCATCTCGTCCAGCAACTTGCCGGCCTTCTCGGCCATGTCCACGCTGCTCGACGACAACTCGCCGATTTCCTGCGCGGCCACCTGGCTGCGTTCAGCCAGCTTGCGCACCTCGGCGGCCACTACCGCGAAGCCCTTGCCATGTTCGCCCGCACGGGCTGCTTCGATGGCCGCGTTGAGGGCGAGCAGATTGGTCTGGTAAGCGATGTCGTCGATTATGCTGATGCGTTGGGCGATTTTCTTCATCGCCACGACGGTCTGCTGCACCGATTCGCCGCCGTCAGTCGCTTCCTTGGCAGCCTTGCTGGCCATGCCATCGGTGACTTTGGCGTTCTCGGTGTTCTGGTTGATGCTGGCGCTCATCTGCTCGACCGACGCGCTGGTCTCTTCGACGCTGGCCGCCTGTTCGCTGGTGGCCTGGCTCATGGATTGCGCGGTGGCGCTGACTTCTTCCGAAGCGCTGGCCAGGTTGTCGGCGGCGTTACGCACTTCGCCGATAATGTGTGACAGCTTGCCGACCATGTTGCGCATGGCGTTCAGCACCATGCCGGTTTCATCCTTGGAACCGTGCCCGATGTGGGCGTTCAGGTTGCCCTCGGCCAGTTGCTCGGCGGCAGTCGCTGCCTCTTTCAGTGGGCGGGAAATGATCCGTGCAATGAACAGCGCCAGACCCAGGCCGACCAGCAAGGCTGCAACCAGCACGGCAATGATCGAGATGCGCGCGCTTTCGTACAGGCTGGTGCCTTTGTCGCCAGCGGCAGTCGCGCCAGCGTCGTTGAGCTCGACCATTTTTTGCAACTGGTTGGTGACTTCGTCGAAGTGCAGTTTGGACTCGCCGCGCAGCAAGGCACGCGCTTCGGCCTCCTGGCCCTGCCGGGAGAGAGCGAACAGATTGTCGCTGACTTTCAGGTAGGCGGACCATGAGGCACTCACGGCACTGAACATCTGCCGGTCCTGATCGCTGACGATTAACTTGTCGTACGTGGCCAGCCGCGTTTCAAACTGTTTGCGCGCTTCTGCTGCCTCAAGCTCCATCTGCGCCTTTTCCTGGGCAGAGTCGGCGGCAATGTGGCGGTTTTCCTTCAGCCGGAAGTTGGCTGCGTAAAAGCGCATGCCCGACGCCGCGCGCATGGACGGCATCCAGTTTTCCTTGATGTCCTGGGCGGCCTGGTTGACCTGGCCCAGCTGGATAATGGCAAAGACTCCCATGGCCGCGGTCAACGCCAGAACCACCAGAAACGAGGTAATCAGCTTGGTGGAAATCTTCAGATCGTAAAACCATTTCATTGAAGTAACTCCTTGGGAATTGCAAATCCGTCAGCGAGAAGTGGGCAATAGGGATTGAGGCGCCTGGGTCGAGCGGGCTTCCATTTGTACGATCTGGTTGAGCAAGGCCGGTATGTCGAGAATCAACGCCACCGCACCGCTGCCCAGAATCGTCGAGCCGCTGATGCCGCGCAGTGCGCCGAACAGCTTGCCCAGCGGTTTGATAACGGTCTGGAACTCGCCGAGCAGGTCATCTACCACCAACCCGGCCTTGTGTTCGGCGTAGCGCACCACCACCACGTTCTGGCGTCGTGCAGCGGGGCCTTCATGGTTGAAGTGATCACGCAGGTAGACCAGCGGCAACACTTCGCCACGCAGGTCGAGGTAGCCGCTGTCGCGGGTCAGGTGACGATTCTGTTCGTCCAGCTCGATGCATTCCTGAACCATGTCCAGCGGGATCACGTAAGTCGACTGATCGATACCGACCAGAAAACCATTGATGATCGCCAGCGTCAGCGGCAGGCGAATGCGCACGATGGTGCCCTGACCGGGCTGGCTGTCCAGGTCCACAGTGCCGCGCAGCAAGGTGATATTGCGTTTCACCACATCCATGCCGACACCACGCCCTGACAGGTTGGTGACGGCCTCGGCGGTAGAAAAACCGGGCTCGAAGATCAGGTTGTAGATCTCCTGATCGGTGAGGCTTGCGCCAGCTGCCACCAGCCCGCGCTGCTGGGCCTTGTCGAGGATCCGCTCGCGGTTGAGCCCCGCCCCGTCGTCGGCAATTTCAATGACGATGCTGCCGGAGTCGTGGTACGCATTAAGGCTCAAATGACCTTTTGCCGGCTTGCCTGCCGCGCGCCGTGCTTCGGCGCTTTCGATGCCGTGGTCCATGGAATTGCGCAGCAGGTGCATAAGCGGGTCGCCGATCTTCTCGACAACGGTTTTGTCCAGTTCGGTTTCCGCACCGTTGATAATCAGGTCGATGTCCTTGCCCAGTTCCTGACTGACATCACGTACTACGCGGCGAAAACGATTGAAGGTGTCGCCGATGGGGATCATGCGCAGGTGCAGCGCGCCATCCAGAATTTGCTCGACCAGCCCCGACACGGTCGAGCTGGCTTCCTGAAGCGGGTCGTTGTCGCACGAACGGGCCAGCAGGCTGGCCCCGGCGCTAGCGATGACCAGTTCGCCGACCAGATTGATCAGCTCATCAAGCTTGTCGGCATTGACGCGCACATAACGACCGTCCTTGTTTTTCTGCTCGCTGGCCGAAGAAGGGCGCTCTACAGCTGTTGCCGCAGCAGGCGCACGCGGCACGGCGCGCTGGTCACCCAGCAGTTCGCCGCTGGCAACCGCAGGACTTTGTCCGGTCTGCGAGACCAGGTCTGTGCCAGTGGGCTCGACGTGGTTTGCTATCTCGCTCATCAAGGTGATTTCTACGGCGCAGTCTTCCCGCACGAAGTCGAACACTTCGTTGATCGCGGCATGCCCGGCAGACGAGCGAAAATCGATCTCGAAGCCCAGGTGGCAGGATTCCGGGTCCCACGCTTCCAACGCCGGGATGCTGTCGGTGACGGTGGTGACCTGAACCATTTGCCCCAGCGTATTGAGGTAACGCAGGAACGACAGCGGGTCCATGCCGTTGCGAAACACATCTACGCCAAAACGCAGCGAGATATGCCATAGCACTTCGGCAGGCTGTTCATCGATCACACTCGGCGCTTGTGCCTCGTCAGCAGGCTGGGCATTGCCCGGCACCTGATAGACCTGTAATGCCTGACGCAGCGCCGCTTCGCGTTCCAGTGCTGGTGGCTGCAATGTCTGGCCACGACTGGCCACTACGTCGATCAACTCAAGCATGTGATCGCCGGACTTGAGCAGCACTGCGATCAGCCCGGCGTCCACCGACACGCTGCCTTCACGCAGGCGGTCGAGCACGTCTTCAACGATGTGGGTGAAGCTGACGATAGGCGTCAGCCCGAATAGCCCGGCCGAACCCTTGATGGTGTGCGCTGCGCGGAACACTGCGCCAATCGCGTCCTGATCGCCCGGTTCGCTTTCGAGTTGCAGGAGGGATTCCTCCATGGCCTGCAAAAGCTCACGCGCTTCAACGATGAACGTCTGCTGTGCCTGATCGAGATTAATACTCACGATGACTTCCTTGATCGATCACTCGGCAATAATGCAAATGGACGCGCTACAGCACGACACCGGGATTACATAACTCGAAGGTTTCGGTGACTGCCTTGCTTTGCCCGGTCATGCGCAGCGAGGTCCCGGTCTTGCCGGCTTCGCGCTGGATGACTGCCAGCAATTGCAGGCCGGCACCGTCCATCTCGGTAACTTGCGACAAGTCGACTTCCACTCGTGCGGCACCAGTGATCTGTGGCAGCAAACGGGCGGCGAGTTCGGTCACGGTGTAGATCGTCAGCTCGCCGTCGATCTGCACGCGGGTGGCGTCAGCCTGATTGTCGTCTGGGGTTGGCATGCTGGCCTCCATGGCCCTTGATCTCAGGGCAGGATCAGCTTGGAAACCGCTGCGAGCATTTGCGCTGGCTGGAACGGTTTGACGACCCACGCCTTGGCACCTGCCGCCTGACCTTCAGCCTTTTTCGATTCCTGAGACTCGGTGGTCAGCATGATGATCGGCGTGAACTTGTAACTGGCCAGCTTCTTCACTTCCTTGACGAACGTGATGCCATCCATGTTTGGCATGTTCACGTCGCTGATGATCAGGTGCACTTTCTGCCCGGTCAGCTTGCCCAGTGCATCTTTGCCATCGCAGGCCTCGATAACGTCGTATCCGGCACTTTTCAGCGCGATGCCGACAACCTGCCGGACACTGCTTGAATCGTCGACCACCAATACACTCTTAGCCATGATCTACTCCTAGAAAAATGTAATTTCCTGCGAACTCTGCTGTGCGGCCGATTCGCCGCGGTGAGTGCGGCGTTGTTCGTCGGTCGCATAGGTGGACTCCATGCGCGCCAGCCATTGCCGGGCGTCGATGGCGACGGCCTCATCGGGAGACTGGCTGGCCTGCAACAGATGCGCGTGCAAAGAGTCGATGTTGTCGCGTACGTGAGCGAGAATCTGGCTGACCCGGTCCTGAAACTGCAGGTTTACAAGGACTTCGGTCATTTCGTCGCGAATACCGAAGCTTTCCTGCTTGAGCAGGTCGGCGGATTCGGCCAGGCGACCGGTAATGCTCTGGAAACGCTCCAGGACGTTCTGGATGCTTTGCTCGGAAGCGGCCACCGAATGGCTGTCCTGATCAGCACCGCTGGAGGCGGCCTGCACCAGTTGCGTGATGGCGTTATTGATGATGTCGACCTTGGCCGACATCTGCTGACCGGTTTCGCTGGACTTGCTCGACAGGCTGCGCACCGCGTCAGCTACCACGGCAAAACCACGGCCGGCTTCGCCTGCGCGGGCCGCTTCAATCGCGGCGTTAAGGGCCAGCAGGTTGGTCTGTGCGGCAATCGCTGCGACGTCCGCGGCCATGGTGCGCAACTCGCCTGTGTAGGCGGTCAGGCTGCGAACCTGGGAGAGCGTCTGGTCGCGGCTGGCCTGGGTGGCTTTAAGGGAGTCAATCACCTGGCTCAGCTCGCTGTCGCTCTGGGACAGGACTTTCAGAGCGCCATCGGCATTCTGACCGTCCAGCTCACCGGCAGCGTGCTGCGAGGCCTGCACGGTTTCCTGCAAGCGTTCGGAAATTCCCATAAAGCGGCTGCTCAGCTCGACAATGGCGGTTTCGGTCTGCTGGCGCGAACTTTCGACCTGTTTGGCCCAGATCGGCATGGCACCGAGAAAGACTTCATTGAGCTGTGCATGGGAGGCCATGGCGCTGGTTTGAGCGTTATGTGCCTGGTGATGGTCCAGCGCTTGGGCAACAGCGCGACGCACGTCGTTCTGCTGGGTGCGGGCAGCCAGTGCACAGGCACCGAGACCGATAGCGAGCAGTGCCGCACAAGCAAGCAGATTGGTCGTACTCGTACCGGATTGCGTGAGGATCCAGGCAACGGCAGGTATGACGGGAATCAGAGAAAACCAGATGAAATGCGGACGACTTTGCGCAGGAGTACTGCTGGAATGATTCGACATCATGGGTTCGATCCCTGAACAGTGCAGCGTTGTACACGACTCAATGGTTATCTGCGCGGTGCAGACGAACTTGATACCTGTACGAGCGCCTTCCGTCCGATCGCATCGCGCAGAGCCCGGTCAGACTAAAAATAGCGGGTATTCAGGGCACTGCAAGTCGGCGCAGAGCGAGATTCACTCAAGAGCGTCCAGAAGGGTATGACGATAGTGTTCTCCCCGCACGCCTCTCGTTCCTCACGCTCCAGCGTAAGAATGAATTTCACGACGCTCTGCGTCGCAAGTTCTGCGCTGCACAGGTCAATTCAAGGAGGACGCAGAGCGTCCAGAAGGGCATGCCCACGCGGAGCATGGGCACGATGGTGTTCTTGCGGACTGCGCTGCACAGGTCACTTCAAGAGAGGACGCAGGGCGCGCAGAAGGGCATGCCCACGCGAAGCATGGGCACGATGGTGTGTTCCCGCACGCCTCTCGGCTGGCGGGCCTTAGTGCAGCTTCATCCGTGGCTCGGTGCCTTTGCCGATCTTGCTGCCCAGCATCAGCATCAGGGTGCGGAAGGTGCCGTACAGCGCCATCTGGTGCATGCGATACAGCGACACATAGAACATCCGCGCCAGCCAGCCTTCAAGCATTACGCTGCCCATCAGGTTACCCATCAGATTGCCGACTGCCGAGAAGCTCGACAGCGAGATCAGCGATCCGTAGTCCTTGTAGGTGTACTCCGGCAAGGTCTTGCCTTCGATCCGCAGGCGCAGCGATTTTGCCAGCAACGACGCCTGCTGATGAGCAGCCTGAGCGCGTGGCGGGACGTTGCGGTCGGTGCCTTTTTGCGGGCAGGCGGCGCAGTCACCGAAGGCGAAAATATTCTCGTCACGGGTGGTTTGCAGCGTCGGCAGCACTTGCAACTGATTGATCCGGTTGCTCTCCAGCCCATCCAGCTCATGCAGAAACGCCGGGGCACGAATACCTGCCGCCCAGACTTTCAAACTGGCCGGAATGACCTGCCCGCTGGCCGTGATCAAGCCGTCGGCGGTCACTTCGCTCACCGCGGCATTGGTCAGCACCGTCACGCCAAGTTTTTCCAGTGTCTTGTGCACCGGCGCGCCGATACGCTCTGGCAATGCAGGCAGCACCCGAGGCCCGGCTTCGATCACGGTAATGCGCAGGTTTTCCGGCTTGATCTGGCCCAGCCCGTAAGCCGCCAGCTCGTGCGCCGCGTTGTGCAGTTCTGCCGCCAGTTCAACACCCGTCGCACCTGCGCCAACGATGGCCACGGTGATTTCCTGAGCACTGTCAGCCTGACCGGCGTGGGCGCGCAGGTAGTGGTTAAGCAGTTGCTGATGGAAGCGCTCGGCCTGTTTGCGGCTGTCGAGAAACAGGCAATGTTCTGCCGCGCCCGTGGTGCCGAAGTCGTTGGTGGTGCTGCCCACGGCGATGACCAGCGAGTCGTAACCCAGGCTGCGTGCCGGAACCAGTTCGGCACCGTTTTCATCCAGCGTCTCGGCCAGGTGAATCTGGCGACTGGCGCGATCCAGCCCGGTCATGCGCCCGAGCTGAAACTGAAAGTTGTTCCACTTGGCCTGAGCCACGTAGTTCAGCTCGTCTTCATACGAGTTGAGCGAACCCGCCGCGACCTCGTGCAACAGCGGTTTCCAGATATGCGTCAGGTTGGCGTCGACCAGCGTGACACTGGCCGTGCCTTTCTTGCCCAGGGTTTTACCCAGGCTGGTCGCCAGCTCCAGACCGCCAGCGCCGCCGCCAACGATAACAATACGATGCGTCATAAGGATTACTCGGAAGGTTTAAGGAATTCGCGGGGAGCCTGATCTTCGCGAGCGCAAGGCAGCTCATAGCGTCAGAAGGCTCAATAAACGGGTTCATCACGGCAACACCGGGATCAGGAGCGGCCTGCGCTCGACTGGATGCCGGTTTGCCTGAAGGTACTCTTCGACACACCTTTGCGGTTCCGGGTTCAGGTGGCGGCTCAATTTATGCGTTGTCTCAAGCGTGCTGACGGGCAGGGGGCCAGGGATCAGTGATTTCCAGCGGCTCGACCTGCAACACATCGTCCAGGCGGATAATGCCGCTTTGTAACACTCGCGCAGTGATTCCGCCATGCCCACGCACCGCCTGGAACGTCCCGTGACCAAGGCGTTGTTCAAGTCGCGCACACGGCTGACACCAGCCGGTGGTTTCGAATATCGCCTGACCGATCCGGAAACGTCGATTCTTCAGGCTGAACAGGTTGATGCCACTGATCACCAGATTGCGCCGCAAATCCTGCGGCACGATGGGGTTATCCGCCGCGCGGTTCAGCAACGAGCCAACCACCGCCAGATGCTCCCATTGGATCAGCGTCACCTGCCGCGCATTGCGCGGGCCGGGCCGCGAGTGATCGCCGGTCAGACCCGCTTCGCGACGCGCTTCCACGGCATCCAGCTCGATCATCTCGACCCGCGATTGCGGACGCACGCCTATCCAGCGCACGCGACCTTGTTGCGGCACACCGGCCAGCAGTTCCTGCAAGGGGCTCATAAACTGATTCCAACATCGAAAACGACACTGCGCCCCAGGTTGGTACGCAAAAAGTCCGGAGCGCCCGGATGCGCGAACAATACCCGAGCAAAGGTCGGCCCCACCAGCGACAACGAACGCCAGCCCTGACGCAGGTACTCGGTCGGTGGCGGAAAATGACTGTTGAGGTCCAGCACCTCGCGCTTGAGGCTGGCGAAGGCGATGATATCCAGCCCGCCGAGGTCAATGCCGCGTTCGCGATAATTGGTGGATTTCTTGCGCAGGGTAGGGGCGAGTCGGTGCAGCAATTCAGAGGCGGGAATCCGTTTGGGCTTCGCTTCCCGACGTACCAGTTGGCTCAACGAAAAAGCGCTACGTCGTCGCGCCAGCTCCTCGCGCCACTCGTCATTGAGACGACGCCCTTCATCGAGCACAAAAAACACCTCGAAACGCCCGTCACGAAACAGCACATCCGGAGGCTCCTGAGTGGCAGGCGTGAAGTCCTCGTTGCGATGCGCAATGTTCAGCCCCTGCAACAGGCGCTGACAAACCCAACGCTCACGCTCCCACTTCCGCGCATTGGAAAGAAAGGCGTTGGCTTGTTCGGCCTGGATCGTCAACAGGCGTAGGTAGTCTGAGTCATCCATAGGGCCAAGCTTAGCGTTCAAGTTGCCATGACTGGAAGAGTGAATGCAGGTGTGTAGACTGGCAATTCATTTTTTGATCGCTTGCGAAAAATGCCCGCAGGCGCTGCTTTTATCGAGGCTCTTCAGGACAAGCCAAAAGGCGTTCTGAGATCACGCCACACGGTGTTCGTCGCTGACATCCAGAAAATGCCATCCATCGCCAAGACGTTCGCCATTCCCAAAATGCGCGATTACAGCTATCGCATCATGCTTGATCGAGAGGTGCGCATCGTGCCGCAGTACGCAGGCGATGACGATAAAGGGCTGTGGTTACAGTTGCGCGACGGGCAGTTGATCAGTCAGCAGCAGTTTGGCAATGCTGATGCGTTGAGGACTGCGTTGGAGAAGCCTTGGCCGTAAATACGATCATTATCGTTCCCGCGCTCCGCGTGGGAATGCATTTCTGGACGCTCTGCGTCCAACCTGGAATGTGCGGTGCGGCGCAGATTTGTGAAGCGGAGCGTCACGGAATGCATGCCAACGCGGAGCATTGGCACGATAGTCATTCGTTGACTCGAACGATGAGTGCAGAGCCCGGGGATGCATCGCGGAACGTATCAATGCCCCCGGTGCGGAGCCTCCAGATCACCCGAGAACAACTCATCCTCAGCATCCGGGCTCACCGGAATCGCATGCTCTTCAGAAGCCCAGGCTCCCAGGTCGATCAGTTTGCAGCGCTCGGAGCAAAACGGGCGGCTCGGGCTGGCGGCGCTCCATTCCACCGGGGCATCGCAGGTTGGGCATTGGACGGTCATTGGTTGGCTCATGATTGGCCTCCACGCAAAGTAAGGTAAAAGTGGTGCAGCCGCTCGACTTCGCTGTTCAGCCAGGCGTGATCGCGGTCATTGACCAGCACATCGTTGGCATGGCGCAAACGGTCTTCACGCTGGATCTGCACCTTGAGAATGGTTTCGACCTGCTCCTGGCTGGAACTGTCGCGCAGCATCGTGCGCTCTATTTGCAGGTGTGCCGGAGTATCAATAACCAGCAGGCGCTGCACCATCCGGGATTGTCCGGATTCGATCAGCAGCGGCGAAACCAGAATGGCATACGGCGATTTGGCCTTGGACAGATGGCTGACGATTTCCTGATTGATCAGCGGGTGCAGCAGCGCTTCCAGCCAGCGTCGCTGCTCCGGGTTTTCAAAGATCACCTTGCGCAGCGCGCCACGATCCAGCTCGCCGCTGGCCTGCAAAACGCCTTTACCGAAGTGCGCGGCTATCTGCTCCAGCGCTGGACGCCCTGGCTCGACTACCCAGCGGGCGGCGTGGTCGGCATCCACAGTATCGATGCCAAGGTTGGTAAAGCACTGCGCCGCTGCGCTTTTACCGCTACCAATGCCGCCAGTCAGGCCAAGAATCCAGGGTTTTTGATCAGGGTGAGTCATCTGAAACCGGCAAACTGCATGTAAGAGTCGGTTATTTGACCACCCCAGAGCAAAGCGATCCACCCCGCAATGGCCAGATAAGGACCAAAGGGGATCGGCGTACCGCTTTCAACCCTGCGCACGCGCATCATGATCACCCCAAGCACCGCACCCACCAGCGATGACAGCAGGATGGTCAACGGCAGAATCTGCCAGCCGCCCCATGCGCCAAGCATGGCCAGCAACTTGAAGTCGCCATAACCCATGCCTTCCTTGCCGGTCACCAGTTTGAATAGCCAGAACACCGACCACAGCGCCAGATAGCCGGCCACCGCGCCCCACAGCGAATCGTTCAGCGATGTGAACAGCCCGAAAGCGTTGACGATGAGGCCCAGCCACAACAGTGGCAGCACCAGAGAGTCAGGTAACAGCTGGTGGTCGGCGTCGATCAGACTCATCGCCAGCAGGCCCCAGCTCAACACCAGCATTGCCGCCGTTTGCCAGCCGAAACCGAAATGCCAGGCGACGTAGGCCGACAACACTGCGCAGGTCAGCTCTACCATTGGGTAGCGCATGCTAATGGGGGCTTTGCAGTGTGAGCATTTACCGCGCAGCAGCAGATAGCTGACGACCGGCAGGTTTTCCCACGGGCGGATTTTGTGCGCGCAGTGCGGGCAACTGGAGCGGGGGCGGTTCAGGTTGAAGGCAGGCTGATCAGGTTCGGCGGGCAGGCCGAGCATTTCACGGGATTGGGCTTTCCAGTCGCGCTCCATCATTCTGGGGAGGCGGTAGACGACTACGTTGAGGAAGCTTCCGATGATGAGGCCGAGGATGCAGCAGGTAATGACGAAGGCCAGGGGGGAACTGGCCAGGAAATCGAGGAGGGGCATGTCAGACCGCGCTTCCAAGTTTGAAGATGGGGAGGTACATCGCAATTACTAAGCCGCCTACTATAACGCCCAGCACGGCCATGATCATCGGTTCCATCAGGCTGGTCAGGCTATCTACCATATTGTCGACTTCATCCTCGTAGTAGGTCGCTACTTTGTCCAGCATATTGTCTAATGCGCCGGACTCCTCGCCAATGGCAGTCATTTGGATTGCCAGACTCGGGAAAACGCCGGTAGAGCGCATCGAAAAATTCAATTGCATACCTGTGGAGACATCCTGTTTGACCTGATTGACCGCATGTCTAAAAACTACGTTACCCGTGGCTCCGGCGACAGAGTCCAACGCTTCGACAAGCGGCACGCCAGCGGCAAAAGTTGTAGCAAGTGTCCGAGCATAACGGGCCACTGACGATTTAAAAATCAATGGTCCAATGATAGGTGTTTTCAGTAGAAAACGATCCATGCTGTCTCGAAATTTCTGAGACTGCTTATAAGCTTTTTTAAATATGAAGAACCCGACAAAAAATAAGCCAACTAGCCCTAGCCACCACTGTTGTACGATTTCAGATAGGCCGATGACCATCAATGTGAACCCCGGCAGCTCCGCGCCAAAGCCGGTGAATACAGATTGAAATTGCGGCACTACCTTGATCAATAAGATGCCGGAAACAATAATGGCTACTATCAAAACGGCAGCGGGATAAGTCATGGCTTTTTTAATTTTGGCTTTCAGCTTTTCGGTCTTTTCCTTATAGCTCGCCACTCGGTCTAGCAGACTCTCTAGCGCACCAGCCTGCTCCCCAGCGTCTACTAAGTTGCAAAACAAGTCGTCGAAATATTCAGGCTTCTGCCTCAAGGCTGCTGCGAAACTATTGCCGGCAGACACCTCTTGTTTGAGGGAATTTACCAGCGCTTGCATGTTAGGGTTTTCGCTGCCCTCGATGATGATGTCAAATGATTGTAGCAGCGGCACCCCCGCCTTCATCATTGTCGCCATCTGCCGAGAAAAGAACGCGATGTCCAGCGGCTTTATCTTCTTGCCCTTGCCGAATAACGATACGGACTTCTTGCGCACCTTGGTCGGATTGATGCCTTGCTTGCGCAGTTGAGCTTTTACGAGCGCCAGATTATGGCCACTCAATTCGCCACTAATTTTAGTGCCTTTTTTATCGACACCTTCCCAGCTGTAAACGGTGACTTTAACTGCCTTGCTGGCCATGCTTAATCCTTGGTCACGCGATTGACTTCTTCAAGACTGGTAATGCCTTGCATGGCCTTCGACAGGCCGGAGGTCCTCAAATCATTGAAGCCGTCCTTGCGCATCTGCCTTGAAATCTCCAGTGAATTGCCTTCTTCCATGATGATACGTTCCAGCGCAGGTGTTTTCTTGACCACTTCATAAATCCCGACCCTGCCCCTGTAGCCGCCGTTGCAATGCTCACACCCTACTGGGCCATAGATTTTAAACGTACCGATCTTCTCCTCCGGAAAACCCTCCTGGATGAGCGTTTCCCGGGGTATATCGAGTTCTTTCTTACAATGGCTGCACAGCTTGCGCGCCAGCCGCTGGGCAATGATGAGGTTGATTGCTGTAGCGATGTTGAAAGCTGCGACACCCATATGATGCAAGCGAGTCAGAGTTTCTGCGGCGCTGTTAGTATGCAGAGTAGATAACACCATGTGGCCGGTCTGCGAGGCTTTAATGGCGATTTCGGCGGTTTCCAGATCTCGTATCTCGCCGACCATGATTACGTCGGGATCTTGACGCAGGAATGCGCGCAATGCCTGGGAAAAGTCCAATCCCTGACGCGGATTGACGTTGACCTGATTGATGCCTTCCAGGTTGATTTCTACCGGGTCTTCAGCTGTGGAAATGTTGATGTCCACAGTATTAAGAATGTTCAGGCCAGTGTACAGCGAGACGGTTTTACCCGAGCCAGTGGGGCCGGTCACAAGAATCATGCCTTGTGGCTGTTTCAAGGCCTCCATATATAAAGCTTTTTGGTCCGGCTCATAGCCCAGCGCGTCAATGCCCATCTGTGCGCTGGTCGGATCGAGAATCCGCATCACGATCTTCTCGCCCCACAGTGTCGGCAGCGTGTTCATACGGAAGTCGATAGCTTTGTTTTTTGACACTCGCAGCTTGACCCTACCGTCCTGCGGTTTACGCCGCTCAGAGATATCGAGACTGGCCATGACCTTAAGCCGTGCGGCAATCCGATTGGCCAGATGAATCGGTGGTCTGGCCACTTCATGCAAAATGCCGTCGGTACGCAGGCGCACGCGAAAAATCTTTTCGTAAGGTTCAAAATGCAGGTCCGACGAGCCCAGCCGTATCGCATCCATCAGCATCTTGTTGACGAAGCGCACAACAGGAGCATCGTCGGCATCACTCTGTGTCGCCAGTGAGGTTTCCTTGTCACTGGCAGGTTCGATTTCAAGACCCAGATCAATATCCGCCAACTCGCCGAGGCCGCTTTCAGTGTCAAAAAAGCGGTCTATGGCAAGGCTTAGCTTGTCATCTTCAACCAGAATCGCTTCAGTATTCAGGCCAGTGCTGAACTGAATATCTGTGATCGCCTGATGGTTTGTCGGGTCCGATATGCCGATAAACAGCTTGTTACCACGGCGCCACAGGGGGAGGGCATTATGCTGTCTGACGAGCTTCTCACTCACCAACCCCTTAGGCTGGCTTTCTTTGTCAAGACTGGAAAGATCCACGAAAGGAACGCCGAACTGATCAGACGCGATCTCTGCCAGCGTAAGGCTTTTGACCAGTTTGTTTTGTACCAGATAGCTAACCAGCGAAATTTTTTCGCGGCGCGCCTGCTGATAGGCCTGCTGGGCGGCAATTTCTGTAAGAAGCTCGGCCAAGACCAGTTGCTTGGCCAAACCGGTGAGAACAACATCAGTCATAAAACCACCAGACGCAGACAGTGTGAGGGTTATAGCGCAGTCGGACGATGCTGCCAAATAGCAGCGGTAAATGTGACAAAAATTGTCAGTTTCTGCGATTTTCTGAAAGCTATTCGGCTTGAATAGCTTATGGAATATGCGCAAGCGCAGAGTTGCCTTATTGTGGCACGAGCTGTGCTTATCTTGAGTGAAGGCGCTACCCTTTGACGCTTGGAGAAGTAAGCATGCAAACGCAAAAAGGCTTTACGTTGATCGAATTGATGATCGTTGTTGCGATCATCGGAATTTTGGCTGCTGTCGCACTACCCGCTTATCAGGACTACACTGCGCGAGCAAAAGCTTCGGAGCTGATCCTGGCTGCGAGTAGCGCCCGTACGTGCGTGACTGAGACCGTCGCCAGCAAGGGGTTTCTTGCGCTCGACGCATGTGGCACAGGATTCGTCGCTACTACATATGCGAAAAGCTTGACTGTCAACGCGACCACCGGGGCAATTACTGTGAAAGGCTTCATTAAAGCGGCGGATGACACAACTGTCACTATGACGCCCACTAAAAACGCTGGTGGCACAGACATTACCGGCTGGACGTGTATCGGTACTCCTTCCAATTGGATGCCAGGCTCTTGCAAGTCAAACAGCTAATCAGTCTGGAAGTGACTTTTGTGAGTCCACATTCAGAACGATATATGTTGTTGACGTGATTGAAAAAGCGCTACGCTTGACCCTCATATGACGGGCTAGTGTTTGCTTGACATAAAATAGAAACCCGATCATTAGTGATCGGGTTTTTTAGCGTGGACAGAATTTTGTTTTCAGTACTCAGAGAAAGCCTATTTTTTTTCGTGTGTTTTTCCGTACTGCTTGCGTGTGCTTGCATCTCTGATTTGACAATGCATGATCCCCAGAGGATGGGGCAGTTTTTTATCGGATTGTCATCTGTCGCAAGTCTATTCTGGAATTTCTCTAAGTATTCAGCTGTCAGTACTGCAGGGTTAAAGATAAGAGCAGTTTTTTTTCTTATATTGCTTGGTGGTGTTGTTTCAAGCCTTAGCGCCAGCCAGCCCTTGTGGGCGCTAACCGAGCTATCAGTCCTATTGCTGTCCTGCGCCATTGCCACCGCCTTTGCCCTGCAAAGAACACTTCACGGTGTCCAACTGGATCGCGCCTTTATAGGCTTTGTCATCCTCATCTGCATTGTTAAAACAATCCAGTTTCTATCCGCCTCCACAGCAGCATTCCTCAGCTCCGCCCCTGCCCTGGACACCGACCTCCTACTCGACGGCTTTTCCAACAAGCGCTTTTACGGCCAATTTCAGACCTTCACTCTGCCCTTACTGGTGCTGCCACTACTACTGCCCTCCACACGACGCTCAATCAAGGTCGGTTTGTTCTGCCTGACCAGCCTCTGGTGGATGATCGCGATCAGTGGGGGGACTCGGGGCACATGGCTGGGAATGGCCGCCGCAGTTGCAGTTTTGTTCTGCCTCGGACGTGCTGGACGCCGTTGGGCTGGTTGGCAGATGGGCGCGGCCTCGACGGGGCTTCTGCTGTTTACCCTGCTGTTTAACGTGCTGCCAAGCCTGCTGGGTATCGAAGTCAGCAATTTCGCAGGCGACCGCCTGACGACCTCACTGTCCGCACGTGAAATACTCTGGCAGCAAGCATGGGAAATGATCAAAGAGCGCCCGCTCCTTGGTTTTGGTCCCATGCATTTCGCTGATATATGGAATGCCGTGGCAGCGCACCCACATCAGGCCATTTTGCAATGGGCCTGTGAGTGGGGGATTCCCTCGACGTTATGCGTGGCAGGCCTTGCGTTATACGGGTTGAGCACCACCGCGGTACTATTGCACAAGCGCGCGCTGTCTCTTGAGCCTGTAGACCTAATGCGCCTGTGCCTGTTCGCCAGTCTCGTTGGTGCCCTGACCCAGTCGATGGTCGACGGCGTGATCGTCATGCCCTATTCACAACTCTGGCTGGCGATCATTGTGGGCTGGCTGCTGGCGTTGCATGAATGGCAAACACCCCTTCGTCCTGCCAGTGTTGCGTTCAGTCGTGCATGGCTGGTTTATCTGACGCTTGCAGTAGGTATGATCTTCTACATCATCGTTCGTGATGTTCCGGATATGGATACACGCAAGCAGCAATTCGCCGAAGACTTCGGTGGGCGGTATTCTCCTCGTTTCTGGATGCAGGGCGTTATTGCGCATCCCCTTGGGAGATGACTGCGACACTTGTGCTAGCATTTTGTGCGTTAGACAGCTTGATCCAGGGACGAGTAAGCAGAGACGCGTCTCGGTGAAATTTAGATAAAGTATTTTCTTTCGGAGTATTCAATGGCTGCAAAGATGCCTTTACAGCGCACTGAAACTCCATCGAATTTCTCGGTATTTTCTCTGTTGAGGAAAGGCAGTCCTCTAATCGTTCAGTGGATGTCAACGATTTACGGCGCTGCAATGTCGCTTGGCATCTCAGTTCTCCTGGCGAGAAGCATGGGGCCGGATGCCTTTGGCGCTTACACCTACATTTATGTTCTCGCTATGTTTCTGGCATTGATCCAGGACGCGGGTCTTAAGACCCTTTTTCTGCGTGAGCGAGCCTCTCCTACGGCGGCTCTGAAAGCGTTGAATCAAACGCTGCCGAGCCAAGCGTTATTGCATCTTGTAATCAGCAGCCTGGTGTTAATGCTGCTCGCCTGCCTGGCTTCCCGCTGGATAGATGGTTTCGCGCTGGCTGCTGCAGTGTTCTGTTTCGGCGCAATTACTCTGGTTACATGGTTATCGTCATGGCTCAAAGGCCCTGGAGAGTTTTCCAAGGATGCGTTCTTTCAGGTTTGCTCTCGAAGTCTGAGCGCGCTGATGATCCTGTCCAGCGTTGCTATCTTCGGTTTGACACCTGTCGCAATCTTCTCTGCCTGGGGGCTTGGCCTGCTGCTGACATTCGTTTGGTTTCGGCGAGAGTTGCCTACGCTGATCAAAGCACCGCTGATGTTGCCCGTATGGGCTTACCGTAGTGCGTTCGTTTTTCTGTTGCTAGACCTGCTTACAACAATCTACCACCGCGTAGACATCGTCATTTTGCATAGCGTGCTGGGTTATGTCCCGCAAGTAGGTTCCTACGCCGTTGCTTGCCGGTTGATTGACGGCGTCATGCTGCTTACTACTCCTCTCGCGCTAGTGATATTCCGGCGCATGCGGCATTTGGCGGAGACGCCGGACGGTAGCGTTAATTTCAGCCGCAAGGCGATCCTGATCGCTTTTGCGATTGGTGCGTTGCTGGCAGGCGGTGGCTGGATATCAGGCGGCTGGGGAGTAGGCCTGCTTTTTGGTAGCACTTATGTTGACGAAACACAGCCCATCATGGGTTGGTTGTCGATTTCATTGTTCTTTGCTCTCCCAAATTTTGTTCTTACGCAATGCGCAGTTGCAACTCATCAAGAGCGTTTTTTCCTGGTCAGCGCTGCATTTTCGTTACTCGTTAATGTATGCCTTAATGCGTGGCTTGTTCCATTGCACGGGGCGCTGGGGGCTGCATGGGCAACTGTCTGTTCAGAGGCCATATTGACTCTCTGCCTGTTGCTTGGCGGTATGCTCGCAGTAAAGCACGACACGTCTGCTCAATAAGGCCCTCGCCTTAAACTATCCGCCGAGGGCCGTAAGTCAGAGCTAAGTGCTACCTCACAACCCCATCAACCCGAGCCCGCCCTTTAAACCTCTTCCTCACCCCAACCACAACCATCACCACCAGCAACCCCACCACCACAAAAAAGATCGTGTTAAACACCGGAAACGGCTGATCACGGCTCGTCACCGCTTCAACCTCGGTCACGTTGGGAAACATCGATAGGATCGTTATGCGCCAGCCGTAATAACGAATCAGCGCCAGTTGCTGGGAATCACGCGAGTAGCCCTGGGCTTTGGCCTGGATGTCGGCGGAGTCGAATTTGAAGTACCACGGGAAGCTCCAGCCGGTGTCTTCGTTGCGGTAGACCACGACTTTCTTGGTGTCCGGGTCTTCGGTGTTGATGAAGTACACGTCGCGGGTCGGGCCGTCTGCCGGGTTTTCGGCGTTGATGACGCCGTCGGCGTCCATTCTTTTGACTTCCACGCCGGTGATCATCACGACATCATGGCGCGGCAGGACGTAATAAAGGCTTAATGCGCCGATCCCGAGTGCCACGAATACCACAAGCCAAATCGACCTTCTCAGCCACTTCATACCAGCGTCCTCTGTTTAAAATTGCGTGACTTTGCCCTAATCCGAACATTTCGAAGCAAAACAGTTATTACAAAATTCGACAAGGCCGTTGCAGATGGCGTTGTCTTCCGGAGATTTACATGATTTGGTTCCTTGAAGGGCAGTCCAGCCAGCGTGAAGTGATCATGGGCGCGCGCGATGCGCTGCCTGCGTCGGTGCAGATTATCGCCTCCCATCGCCAGCAGCGCTCCGAAATTACCGGGCAGGCCCATGTGGCGCTGCAAGAGCCGGTCGATAATGAAGAGCGTATCGACTGGGTGCTGGAGACCGCTCGTTCGCTGGGCGTCCGGACTATTGTCGCCGGGCGTATAGGCAGCTTTTACGAAGCGCAGCGTGCACGTTTTGTTGCCGAAGGTTTGGACCTCGTCACGGGCGGAACGTCCCAGCAGACCTTCATGGATGTCGATGACAAGAGCCGCTTCACGGCGGCGGCCGAGGCGGCGGGTCTGGCTTGCATTCCCGGAATTGCCGCGAGCAGCGCCGAGGAGTTGCAGGCGGCTTACGATTCGTTGTCGGTATCTGGCGAGGTGTGTATCAAGCCGGTGGTCGGGATTTACGGGCGGGGCTTCTGGCGCTTCAAGGCCGATGTCGACGATTTTCGCTGTTTCGCCAATCCGGATGCGCATGAAACGACTTTTCAGGCGTACCTTAATGCTTATCGTCAGGCCGAAGACGTACCGGCGATGCTGCTGATGCCGTATATGCCCGGCAGTGAATGCTCGGTGGACATGGTCTGTGAACACGGCAAGGCGGTTGCTTTTGTCGGGCGGCGCAAGGTGGGGCTGAATCAGACCTTCGAGCGCGACAGCGAAGCGGTGCAACTGGCGGTGCGCGCAGCGGAGCATTTTGCCTGCGACGGGTTGATCAATGTGCAGACCCGTGACGACGCTGACGGCAAGCCGCGTTTGCTGGAAATCAACCCGCGTTACTCCGGCGGGATCGGTTATACGCGTGAAACCGGCGTCAACCTGCCGGGTATTTTTGCGACACGCCGTCTTGGCTTGAAAGAACCGGAAACACATTGGCTTGAGGATATCCGCGTGAAGGCCATCACGGTCGCTGTACGGGCCACGGTTTGATCAGGATAATAGATTTTTGCTATCACTAATCGCTCTTATCAGGGAGGATCGGGCATGAAGCTTCTTGCGCCAGGTGCAAACACTGCTTTAGCAAACGCCCACTGCACCTGGAATCTGGAGAGCGGCAAATCTTCAGTTTTTGGTGAGTACGCAGCGGTCGCTTTGCTGGCGGTCAACGACAAGCGCCAGCCCATGGGCGACCCGGCGCTGCTGCACCAGGAACAGAGCTGGATGGAGTGGAGCGGCGGCCCTCAGGATGTTGGCTGTACGCTCAGGCTGGACAGGCTTCCGGCGGGCAGTGATCGCGTGTTGTTGATGGTCTATGTATATGCAGCCATGGGGCCGGTCCGTGACGTTTCCAGCCTGCATCTCAAAGTGGATGCCGACATCGAGCATCGGCTGGATCTGCGCGATAACGGCGAAGCGGCGATCATCATCGGCGAGTTCTACAAGCGCAATGAACAGTGGAAATTCCGCGCGCTGAGCGAAGGCTCGGCGTATGGGCTGTCGGCGTTTGGGCGCAAGATTGGCCTGGACGTTGATGACCGTCACCCGCGCCACCCGTCTGGTGGCTCCGGTGGCGGGCCTCGGCATGAGTCGGCGACCGGCACGGCATTTGTGGTCGGCCCGGCGCACGTCATGACCTGTGCGCATGTCATCGAAGACATGGGCGTGTTCTACATCACTTCACTGGAGGGCCGTTACAAGGCCGAGCCGGTGGTGATCGACCGTCGCAACGACATCGCGCTGCTGCGAGTGCAGGGCGCGCAGCCGTTGTCTCCGGTTACATTCCGGGACGGGCAGGGCTGTGAGCCGGGTGATACCGTAGCGGTCCTGGGTTACCCGTTGGCGTCCATTTCCGTTGGCGGGCTGCAGGTGACGCAGGGCGGGATCTCCGGTCTGTTCGGTCTGCACAATGACGCCAGCCTGTTCCAGTTCACGGCACCGATTCAGCCAGGGTCCAGTGGCAGCCCGCTGTTTGACAACGGTGGCGCGGTGATCGGCATGGTGACATCCACCGTGCCGGACGGGCAAAACATGAACTTTGCAGTGAAGTCCGCACTGCTGCTGTCCTTTCTGCAGGCATGCCGTATCGATGCGCCGCATGCCCGCCCGGAAAGGTCGTACACCACCACAGAAATCTCACGCGCCGCACAGTCATCGTTATGGCTCGTTGAAGCTTCTCGCCAATGACGTCGGTGTTGCCTGCTCAAGTGGCAGGCGTCTGGGGCTGCGGCCCCGTTACTCAGGAATTTATCAATGGACAGCAGCGCAGCTTTTTCCAACTCTACAAAGCTTCGTGCTGACCTGCTTCGTGGTCGTCTCGACGTCAGCGTCGATTCGTCCACTATTGCCCCGGATTCTCTGTTCGGCTTCGCTGAACGACGCAACCCCAAGCGCGCATTTCTGTTCGTGTCCCGGGTGCTTGGGCGTCATATTCCCGCGCGTCCGGGCGTGATGCTGAAAAGTTTTCAGGACCTGGCGCACAAGATTCCGGCAGACCTGCCCGGCCCGGTGCTCGTCATCGGCATGGCCGAAACCGCAGTCGGTCTCGGTGCCGGCGTGCACCGTGCCTACAGCGCAACGCGATCTGATGCCTTGTATCTGGTCAGCACGCGCCATCCTACCGGCAGCGAGCTGTTCGCCCGCTTTGAAGAAGAGCACAGCCACGCCAGCGCTCACCTTATCCATCTGCCTGTCGATCCGGCGCTACGCGAGATGATGCTCGGCGCACGTTCGCTGGTGCTGGTCGATGACGAGGCGTCGACGGGCAAGACCTTCATCAATCTCCATCAGGCGCTGGTCGAGGCCGGGCTCAGCAACATCGAGCGGGTGGTGACGTGTGTGCTTACCGACTGGTCGGCAGGTGCAGTCAGCACGTCGATGGGCGCAGTGGCCGAGCAGGTCTCGTTGTTGCAGGGCTCGTACTCTTTCGATGAAGACGTGAGCGCGCCATTGCCGGATATGCCTGAGGTTGGCACCGTCGCAATGGGCGACTGGCCGCTGGTAACCGCCAATGACTGGGGGCGGATGGGCGTGTTGTCGGTTGCCGATACGCTGGCGCCAGGGCTTACCGTGCAAAAGGGTGAACGCGTTCTGGTGGTGGGCACCAGCGAGTTCGTCTGGCGTCCGTTTCTGCTGGCCGAGCGTCTGGAAAAAGCCGGTGCCGATGTGCATTTCAGCTCTACCAGCCGTTCACCGATTGCACTGGGACATGCCATCGACCATGCGCTGTCGTTCTCCGACAACTATGGCCTGGGCATTCCCAACTTCCTTTACAACGTGCGGCCGGGTCAGTTTGACCGGGTGCTGATCTGCACCGAAACCCCGAGGCAGGCCGTACCCGCCGAGCTTATCGAAGCGCTGAACGCCGAGGTTATCTGCGATGAGTAACGACCGCCCGCTGATCTTCGTCGATCTGGACGACACACTCTTCCAGACCGCCCGCAAAACGCCCGCGAACATTGAAAAACATGTCGCAACGCTGGATATCAGCGGTAACGCCAATGGCTACATGACCAACGTGCAGAAGTCCTTCGCGCACTGGCTGCTGGCTCATTCCGATGTGGTGCCGGTGACGGCGCGCAGTGTCGAGGCCTACAGCCGGGTCAAACTGCCGTTCACCGCAGGCGCGATCTGTTCGCACGGCGGTGTGATGCTCGATGTCATGGGGCGGCTGGACCAGGACTGGAACGAGCAGATGAAAAATACCCTGGCCAGCTATCAATCGCGGTTGCATGAATTGTCTGCCGCCACACTGGCGATTGGTGAGGAGCTGGGCTTTTCACTGCGCGGCTGGGTGGTTGAAGAGGCGCAGCTGTTTCATTACGTGGTGACAAAGCATAACGAGAGCGATGACAGCGTGCTCAGCAAGGTGCTGGCCGAAGTGCAGGCCCGCGGCCTGCTTGACGGCATGCACATCCACGGCAATGGCAACAACCTGGCCTTTCTGCCCGAGGGGCTGGCCAAGCGTTACGCGGTTCAGGAGTGGCTGCGGCGCGACAAGGCCATCAATGGCGAACGCCCGGTGCTCGGTTTTGGCGACAGCATTACCGACCTAGGTTTCATGGACGAGTGCCACTGGTGGGCGACACCCGCCCGCAGTCAGTTGGCGAAAATGTTTGTCGGAGCAGAGCATGAGTGATCCCGTTCACGGGCTCGATACGGTAGGCAGTGGCAGTTATCTGTACGACGACGTGCATTTTCTGCTGCGCAGCGTTGCGATGCAGACCACCAGCGTGGTGGAGAAGGAGCGCCTGATCCAGACACGCCAGAAGCACTACTCGGAAATGATCAGCGAGGAGTCCGCCCCCAGCGCCGCTCACAAGGCGTTGTATGAGCGTGCACTCAGCCAGAACGGTGCGCGTATGGCCGATGACGTGCAAGCCCTGGCGCAGGCGCTTGACCGCGAATGCACCGGCGCTGAAATCGTTCTGGTGTCGTTCGTGCGTGCCGGTCTGCCGCTGGGTGTGTTGTTGCGTCGGGCGCTGATCGATCTGCACCGCGAAGCGCATCACTACGGCATCAGTATCGTTCGTGATCGCGGCATCGATAAAGTCGCGCTGGAGGCCATCATTCTGGCCCACGGCGCGCAAAACATCGTGTTTGTCGACGGCTGGACCGGCAAGGGCGCAATTTCGGGTGAAATACGTCGCAGTCTGGCAGGCGACACGCGCTTCCCTAAAGAACCGCGACTGGTGGTGCTGGCCGATCCCTGCGGCAGTGCCTGGCTGGCGGCGTCGGCAGAAGACTGGGTGATTCCGTCCGGTATTCTTGGCGCGACCGTGTCCGGGCTGGTGTCGCGCTCTATCTGGCCGACGGACGGCGGGCTGCATGGTTGTGTGGTTTACGAGCAGTTGCAGGGCCACGACGTCACGCAGTCTTTTATTGAACAGATCGACAGCCAGCGTCGTCAAAACAGTTCTACGCTCACGCTGACACCCTGGACGCTTACTCAGCGAGCCGGGCTCAAGGACGCTGCAACGCAGGTGGTCGACCGTTTGGCCGAACGCTTTGATATCACTAACTTCAATCGCATCAAACCGGGCATTGCCGAAGCCACTCGCGCAGTCATGCGCCGTGTTCCAGACCATGTGCTGGTACGCAATCGGGCGGACAGCGATGTGCAATTGCTGCTGCACCTGACCGAAAAAGCGGGGATTCCCGTTGAAGAAGTCGGCGATGTGCTGGGGCCTTATCGGGCAGTGACCATCATTCGGAGTCTGAGCTAATGGCCTTATTTTCGCCTTATGCGTTGGGGGCAACGCTGTACATGCCCGCCACCCGCGATGACATCGTCGATGTGGTGTTCGGTGAAAAGATTCCCGAACTGCGTTCGCTGGTCGTGTGCCTGGAAGATGCGGTAGCGCTGATTGATGTCGATACAGCGCTGGTCAACCTTCGCCAGGTGCTGACCCGCATTCAGGACCGTGGCGGCCGCCCGGCCAACGGTCCGCTGTTGTTCGTTCGTCCGAGAGATGCCGCAATGGCGCGGATTCTCAATGACTGGCCGCTGATGGCGCACGTTGACGGGTTCGTTGTCCCCAAGCTTTCACTGAAAAGTCTGACGAGTTGGGAGCAGTCCGTTACCAACCCGGCGCTGGCGTTGATGCCTACACTGGAAACGCCGGAAGTGTTCGATCCGTCGGCAATGGTCGAACTTGGGCAAGCGCTGAAAGCCAGTCTGTACGAGCGGATTATTGCGTTGCGCATCGGTGGCAATGACCTGATGGGCTGTCTGGGGCTGCGCCGCAACCCGGCCATGACCCTGTATTCGACGCCCATGGGCTATGTGATCCCGATGCTGGCGGGAGTGATGGGGTCGCAGGGGTTTGCACTCACCGCACCAGTGTTCGAGCAACTGGCCACACCTGACATTCTGGAACATGAACTGGCGCTGGATATTACCAATGGGTTGGTCGGTAAAACGGCAATTCACCCCTCGCAGGTCAATATCATTCAGAATGCACTACGCGTCAGTCTGGAGGACATGAACTCCGCCCGGATGATTTTGAACTCTGTGGCCCCCGCAGTGTTCAAGTACAACGATGCGATGTGTGAACCGGCTACCCATTACAAATGGGCAACCCACATCATGGAGCGCGCCAAATGGCATGGAGTGTTATCCGCACCCGCTTCGATCATGGATGCCAGCATTCGACTCGCTGAGGCAGTTAGCTAGATGATAGAACCTGACCTTGAAACCGTAGAACCTGATATTGAACCTGTAGGACCTGATCTTGAAATCGAAGTGGAACAACGCCTGCTAGCGGTTTTCGATTTCGACGGGACCATCACCCGGCACGACAGCTTTGTGCCTTTTCTCAAGTTCGCCTTTGGGCAACGTGCCTTTTCCGTGCGCATGGCCCGTTTGGTGCTGCCGAGCATCGGCTATCTCGCCAAGCGCGTGACCCGCGACGAACTGAAGGGGCGCTTGATCAAGGCGTTCCTCAGCGGCGTTGAAGTGCAATGGCTGCAGCAAAAGGCCGAGGCGTTCTGCCAGTCGCACTGGAGCCGCCTGATGCGCCCGGCTGCGCTGGAGTCCATCGCCGCCGAAATCGACAAGGGTGCCATTGTCACGCTTTGTTCAGCATCGCCTGCTATGGTTCTGCAACCCTTCGCTGATCGCTTGAAAGTAGAGCTGATCGGCACCAATCTGGAAGTCATCGACGGCAAACTGACTGGATTGATCGAAGGCAGCAACTGTCGTTGCGATTCGAAAGTCGCACGCCTTGAAAGTGTTTATGGGCCGCTCACGCAGTTCCGGGTTCGTGCCTGGGGCGACACGCGGGGTGACCACGAATTGCTCGCCGCTGCTCAGGATGCGCACTGGCGTTTGTTCCATCCGACGTGGCGTCGAGGTCGTTATAAAGGCCCCGTTAACGCCAAGTTACACAATCCTGATGGCAATGATGGGCCAACACGGTAAGGCTGTAACACTTTTATCCGAATTCCGACGTTCACATGGAGCGAAAAATGGCACTCACTTTGGCAAAGAACCAGACGATCTCACTGGAGAAAACCGCTGGTACCGGCCTCAAGAAAGTCAGTATGGGCCTTGGATGGGACCCTGAAAAAGCCAGCGGTTTCTTCGGCAAGTTGCTCGGCGGTGGCGGCGGCGATATCGACCTGGATGCCTCATGCATCATGCTCGACGCCGACAAAAAGCCCCTCGACCTGGTCTGGTTCCGCCAGTTGCAGTCGCGCGACGGTGCCATTCAGCACTCGGGTGACAACCGCACCGGCGAAGGCGCGGGCGACGATGAAACCATCAGCGTTGATCTGGAAAAACTGCCAGCCGCGGTCAAATACCTGGTGTTCACCGTCAACTCGTTCACCGGTCAGAATTTCGAAAAAGTCGCCAACGCCTACTGCCGCATTGTCGATCTGGGCAGCCGCAACGAACTGGGCCGCTTTGATCTGTCCGAGAAAGGTCAGCACACCGGCGTTGTGATGTCCTACCTGGCGCGCACCCCCGCAGGCTGGGATTTCACCGCAGTTGGTCAGGTTACCAACGGCCGTACTGCAGATGATCTGGTCGAACTGGCCATCGGAGCTGTACGCGCATGACCCAACTTGTCCCAGGCGCCAACGCGCCAGTCGCTGCCGGTCCGTTGACGGTCGAGGTCAGCTATTCCCCGCTGGCGGATGCGGATATCGACGTGTCTGCATTCCTGCTGACCGCCTCCGGCAAGGTGCGTGGCGATCAGGACATGTGTTTCTACGGCCAGAAAAGCGTCAACGGCGGTGCGGTCCAGCAGACGGAAGCGTCGGCCGGGCGTGCTGTGTTCAGTCTTGACCCGAGCCGTCTGGATTCAGTCATCGAGAAGGTCGCCCTGACGGCAACCATCTATGAGAACAAGGCCAGTTTTGGCAGCGTGTCACGGTTGGCTCTGAGCATCACTGGCGGTATCGAAGCCGATATCCCTACCAGCGGCATGAAAGAAACCGCATTGATTCTGGGCGAGTTTTATCTGCGTCAGGGCGCGTGGAAATTCCGCTGCGTCGCCCAGGGTTTTGCCGGCGGGCTTGAACCGCTGGCAAAAAACTTTGGCGTAGAGGTCGCAGCGCCCCAGGATCAACCTGCACCTGCACCTGCACCTGCACCTGTTCCCGCGCCTGCACCCAAGTCGACCGTCAGTTTGAGCAAGATCACGCTCGACAAGACCCGTGCTTCGATCAGTCTGGAGAAATCCAGCGCCGGTTTCGGTGAGATTCGGGTCAACCTGAACTGGAACCGTCGTAACGACAGCAAGGGCGGCGGCTTCTTCTCGATGAAGAAGAGCAATGCCATCGACCTTGATGTAGGCTGCCTCTTCGAAATGCACGACGGTCTCAAAGGCGCTGTGCAGGCGCTGGGCAATTCGTTTGGTTCGCTCAACACCGAGCCTTTCATCAAACTGATGGGCGATGACCGTACTGGCTCGATCAGTGACGGTGAGTGGCTGCATATCAATGGCGCGCACTGGAGCAAGATCCGTCGCATTCTGGTTTATGCGTTCATCTATGAAGGTGCGCCGAACTGGAAAGAAACCGACGGTGTTGTCACCATTCATGCGCCGGGCCAGCCGCCCATCGAGGTTCGCCTCAACGAAGAAGGTGGTCGTCAGGGCATGTGTGCAATTGCCCTGCTGGAAAATGACAATGGTGCAGTCAAGGTGACGCGTCGGGTGGATTTCCACAATGGCCACAGCAACATGGACAAGGCCTATGGCTGGGGCATGCGCTGGGCTGCCGGTTCCAAGTAAACAATACCGTGGTATTTCTGGGCTGGCTGTGCCGCCTCATGGGAGATAGACATGCTGGACTGGTTGAAAACAAACGCAACGGCTGCTCGCGACAAGCTGGCTTCGGAAGTTTCGAAGTTCAAGAACCGCGAATTCATGGAAGCTGTGGTTTCCGGCTGTGCGCTGGTATCGGCCGCTGACGGCGATATCAGCTCCAGTGAAAAGCAGAAAATGGCTGGCTTCATCCAGAACTCTCAGGAACTGAAAGTTTTTGACATGAAGGAAGTCATCCAGGGTTTTCAGGAAGCGTGCTCCAAGTTCGAGTTCGATTTTGAAATTGGTCGTGCCGAAGCGTTGAAAACCATCGGCAAGATCAAAAAGAAAGAAGATGCCGCCCGTTTGCTGGTGCGCGTCTGCTGTGCTATCGGTGGCGCTGATGGCAGCTTCGACGAGAAAGAGCGGGAAGTCTGCCGCACGATCTGCCGAGAGCTTGGCCTGAACCCGTCCGATTTCGACCTGTAATTTTTTACCCTAAGGAACGCAGTTAAATGGAAAGCACCTCTCTAGGCTTCCCTCCACTCACGATGGCGGTTTTCGTCGGCCTGGCCATTACGGCCATGGCTATCGACATGTTCTCCCACCGGGGAAACAAGCCGATCACCCTCGCGCAAGCCTCGGCGTGGTCGATTTTCTGGGTCGCCATTTCGCTGGCTTTTGCCGGTTTCCTGTATGTGCAGCACGGCTCCGAAGTCGCCACGCTGTTCGTTACCGGTTACGCGCTGGAAAAAGTGCTGAGCGTCGACAACCTGTTCGTGTTCATGGCCTTGTTCTCCTGGTTCAAGATCCCGGATGGCCTGCGCCACCGCGTTCTGTACTGGGGCATCATCGGTGCCATCGTCTTCCGCGGCATCTTCGTCGCCATCGGTACAGGCCTGCTGGCTCTGGGGCCGTGGGTCGAAGTGGTGTTTGCGGTCATCGTTGCCTGGACCGCCATCATGATGCTCAGAGCGGGTGATGATGACGACGAAGAAGTCGACTACTCGCAACACATGGCGTATCGCTTCGCCAAGAAGCTGTTCCCGGTATGGCCGAAGCTGCACGGCAGCAACTTCTTCGTCCGTCGCTCGGTACTGGAAGAAGAAGTCAAAAAACCGGAAAACGCCGGTATCACCCTGGCCGCCAAGGGCGCTCTGTTCGCGACCCCGTTGTTCCTGTGTCTGGTTGTGGCTGAAATCTCCGACGTGCTGTTCGCGTTCGACTCCGTGCCAGCAATCATTGCAGTGAGCCGCGAGCCGCTGATCGTGTTCTCGGCCATGCTGTTCGCGATTCTTGGTCTGCGTACCCTGTACTTCGTTCTTGAAGCCCTCAAGCGCTATCTGGTGCATCTGGAGAAAGCGGTTATCGCCTTGCTGTTCTTCATCGCCATCAAACTGGGCCTGAACGCAACCAACCACCTGTTCCACCACGGTTACGAGATCAGCGCCAATACCAGCCTGCTGGTTGTGGTCGTCGTGTTGATCATCGGTATCGTTGCAAGCCTGCTCTTCCCGGGTAAAGAAGAATCCGCTGAAGAAAAAGCGTAAACACTGGATAAAGGAGATAACCGAATCATGGCTTTGACTCTGCAAAAAGGTGGCAACCTTTCGCTGTCGAAAACCGACCCTACCCTGACCAATGTACTGATTGGTCTGGGCTGGGATCCGCGTGCCACTGATGGCCAGGAATTTGACCTGGACGCCAGCGCATTTCTGCTGGGCGCCAATGGCAAGGTCCGCAGTGAAGCTGACTTCATTTTCTACAACCAGCTCAAGAGCGCCGATGGTTCCGTCGAACACACCGGTGACAACCGTACCGGTGCTGGTGATGGCGATGACGAAGTGCTCAAGGTCAATCTGACCAGCGTTCCTGCTGACGTGGACAAGATCGTCTTCGTTGTGACCATTCACGACGCTGACAGCCGCAAGCAGAACTTCGGTCAGGTGGGCGGCTCGTTTATCCGTGTGCTGAATGAAAAATCCAGCTCGGAAATCGTTCGCTACGACCTGGCGGAAGACGCCTCGACTGAAACCGCGATGATCTTCGCCGAGCTGTATCGCAACAATGGCGAGTGGAAGTTCCGCGCAGTGGGTAGCGGCTTCGCCGGTGGCCTGAAAGCTGTGGCCAACTCTTTCGGCATGAATTTCTGATTCGCGCCTAACCATTTTTCCAGAAAGGATTACGAACATGGCAGTAAGTCTGAGTAAAGGCGGTAACGTTTCGCTGTCGAAAGAGGCTCCGGGCCTGACAGAAATCACCGTGGGCCTGGGCTGGGATCAACGTGTTACCGATGGCACCGAGTTCGACCTGGACGCATCGGTCTTCATCGTTGGTGAAAGTGGCAAGGTGTTGGATGACAACAGCTTCATTTTCTACAACAACAAGAAATCGGCAGATGGTTCGGTCGAGCACCTTGGCGATAACCGTTCCGGCGCTGGCGATGGTGATGACGAGTCGGTAAACGTCAAGCTCACCGGTCTGGCCGCTGCGGTCAAGAAGCTGGTTTTTGCGGTCACTATCCATTCGGCTGAAGAGCGCAAGCAGAGCTTTGGTCAGGTATCCAACGCTTACATCCGCGTTGTGAACAAGGCTGATGGCAAGGAAATCGCTCGTTACGACCTGTCGGAAGACGCGTCGACCGAAACCGCGATGATCTTCGGCGAGTTGTACCGCAATGGCGACGAGTTCAAGTTCAAGGCCATCGGCCAAGGTTTTGCAGGCGGCCTGAAGCCGTTGGCAGAAGCGCACGGCGTGGCAATCGGCTAAACCCCGAGCAGCGCACGACAAAAACCCCTGCCAGCAATGGCGGGGGTTTTTTATTGGGGCTGATTACGAGGCTATCGTTGCGCACGCTCCAGCGTAGGACGCATCTTGCGACGCTCTGCATCGCAAAGAGGACGCAGAGCGTCCGGAACGGCATGCGACGCGGAGCGTCGCACGATAGTTGAGAGCTCGATGCGTTATAAAATCCCTGCACCCTTTGCCGCTTTCAGCCAGTCGGGAAACTCTTCCATCAGCAGGTCATAAAGCTTTTCTTCCGGGATCTCGTCCAGCCGGTCGAGGGCGAAGAAGTTGCAGTTGTCGACAACGCGACCGCCCATGTCATCAAGTTTTTCCAGAATGCCGTAACCGCGTCCGCCAAGGCCGACGAACTGCCAGAAGATCGGCAGCTTCGCCGCTTCGGTCATCAACCTGGTAATTTCGCGATCCTGATGCACGCCGCCGTCGCTGATGAACAGGATGTAGACCGGAGTCTTGTCACCGGACTTCTTGTAGTAGTCGATGACCATGCGCATTGCCTTGGGCTCATCGTTGATGCGTGCGCCCAGTTCCCAGTCTTTCCAGCCGCCATGGTCGGTTCTGATGAAGTTCTGGAAGTTGCTCAGCGTCACCGCATTCAACTGCTGTGGCTTCGCCCCGAAAGCCCAGCAGTCCAGTGCGCCGTCGTCGTCGAAATGCACAGCAAGCGGAATCAGGCGATCTACCACTTCCTGAACATGACCGCGGGTGTACTGCGGATTCATCGAACCGGACGCATCCAGTACCAGACCAACCCTGGCCTTGGTATCGGTCAGTCTGGCTTTTTCCAGGCTGACCTGAGCCTTCTTGGCCAGGCTTATCAATTGCGGCGCGGCGTCAGCTATTTTCTTTTCCAGCGAAATACGCGGGGGTGCTGCTGGCGCGGGTGCTGGAGCATCAGCCACCTCGCCGCCGAAATGCACCACCAGCGCGTCCAGCCCGGCGTTATAGCCCTGCAGATTTGAGGCGATGCGCCACTCGCCGTTCTTGCGATAGATGTCGGCAACCATGATGGCTTTTTCGGCGGTGAAGGTTGCGCCGGAGAACTCGCCGCGAGCCACTTCGCGGCCCTGACTGTGGATACTGAATGGCTCGCCTGAATCTCGCTCATGGTGCCCGCACCATCGATGGACGCAGTAAATACCAAGCGCTCTATCGAGGCAGGCAAGCCCGCGAGCGATAGCTGAAAATCTCCGCCATTGACTTGTTTGACGCTGTTACAGGGGCTGCTCGGCTGATTGAAGAAAACCATGTAGCGGTCGTCCGACAGCTTGCCGTTGGCATCGACGCCGAAGCAGACGTAATCAATGACCTGTGCGGACTTGATGGCAATCGACAGGGTGAGATCAGAGCCCTGAATCAGGCCGGACAGGGGAACGCGTTGACCTTGAGTAATCTGCATGTCTCTTCCTTGGCAGTGAGGGCGCAGCATGGCCCTCGGTCGAATGACGAAGTGCTGACGTTAACGTTCGCTTCTGCCCACCCCGGCAGGCCCTGCTGCCAGCATGCGCCCGGCCAGTCGTGAGAAGGGCAGGCTTTGCAGCCACACAGTGCCAGGCCCGGTCAGCCTGGCGAAAAACACGCCTTCGCCGCCGAACAGCATCGACTTGATGCCGCCACCAACCATGCGGATATCGTAATCGACTGTCTGCGTCATAGCCGCCAGACATCCGGTATCGACATCCAGCGATTCACCTGCCGCCAGCTCGATCTTGCGCACTGTGCCGCCCATGTGCACGAATACCCAGCCGTCGCCTTCCAGCTTTTGCAGAATGAAACCTTCGCCACCGAACAGGCCAGTGAGGATTTTTTTTTGAAACTGGATACCAATGGATACACCTTTGGCACCGGCCAGAAAGCTGTCCTTCTGGCAGATCAGTTTGCCGCCGAAATCACGCAGGTTCAGTGGCAGGATGGTGCCGGGGTAGGGCGCTGCAAACGCCACGCGTCCTTTGCCCGAACCCTGTTGCGAAAACACCGTGGTGAACAGGCTTTCGCCGGTCAGCATGCGTTTGCCTGCACCGAACAGCGAGCCCAGCAGCCCTGAAGACTGGTTGCTGCCGTCGCCGAAGATGGTTTCCATCTGCACGTCGCAGGTCTTGTACATCATCGCCCCGGCTTCGGCGACGGCGCTTTCGCCGGGATCAAGCTCCAGCTCGACAAATTGTGTTTCCGCACCGTACAGCTTGAAGTCCACGCCATCGGTGGTCTGCGCCAGGCCATAGCCGCCCGAGGCGTTCGGGTCTGGCGTGAATGAGGGACGCTTGGCAGGAGGTGCAGGTGCCGCAGGTGTGGATGCCGCCTGTGCGGGCAGCCCGGACGGCTTCGGCTGGATCATGTCTGGCGTCGGGTCCGGGAAAGGTGTCACGCCGTCCTTCTTCATAGCGCGCACCTGCGCCACCTGATAGATCGGTTGCCAGTCCGGCATGCCCTGTTTCCAGCACCATGCGCCGGGTGACTCACGGGCAATCAGCCGTGCAGCGTCCGCATCCATCGGGCCAAGCTGTCGGCCCGCATTCATCACAAACCATTGTTCCAAAGCGTCTACTCCCGAGCGAATCGTGACAGTCGTTTGTGCGCGCGTTTTTGCGCGATATCAGAGGCTCAGGCGCATGGACAGGTCCACGGCCTTCACGTCCTTGGTCATCGCACCAATGGAAATGTAATCCACACCGGTCTCGGCAATTACCCGCAGGGTGTCGTCATTGATGCCGCCACTGGCTTCCAGACGGGCGCGGCCAGCGGTCAGCCGCACGGCTTCGCGCATGTCATCGAGGCTGAGCTCATCGAGCATGATGATATCGGCACCTGCGTCCAGCGCCTGCTTGAGTTCACTCAGGCTTTCCACCTCGACTTCCACAGGCTTGCCCGGCGCAATCCGGTGTGCAGCCTCTACCGCCTGGGCAATGCCGCCACAGGCTGCGATATGGTTTTCCTTGATCAGAAACGCGTCGTACAGACCGATGCGATGGTTATGACAGCCACCGCAGGTGACGGCGTATTTTTGCGCCAGGCGCAGGCCCGGCAGTGTCTTGCGGGTGTCCAGCAATTTGACCTGGGTGCCCGAGACCATGTCTGCGAAGTACTGTGCACGCGTGGCCACACCCGAAAGCATCTGCAGAAAATTGAGCGCGCTGCGTTCGCCGGTTAGAAGCGAGCGAGCCGGACCTTCCAGGTGAAACAGCGCCTGATTCGGGCTGACCCGGTCGCCATCGGTCACCTGCCAGTGCACCGCCACGCGAGGGTCCAGTTGGCGGAAGACCGTATCGACCCATGCGGTGCCGGCGATCACCGCTGCATCGCGGGAAATGATGGTGGCCTTGGCCAGCCGTTCCGCCGGAATCAATTGGGCGGTGATATCGCCGCTGCCGACATCCTCAAGCAATGCGCGGCGCACATTGGCTTCGATCTCGGCGGTCAGGTCGGCAATTCGTAAATTCGGCATAGCGGGCTCCAGTAGCAAAGTCGTCCGAGTATAAGGCACCGCACACCGCTTACCCACCTGCGGCGATGCTCAGGTGCAGCCTTGAGAACATGCAGTTGGTCGGTTTGGCAAATTCGTTTGCGATGGAAAGCGAATATCGCGGTCTATCGCAGCATATGAGTGCCTTGTCACAGTTCCAACGACAACCATAGAAGTGTCACTGGCGTTGATGACAAGTTTTGAAAGATAATCCGACTTGTAATTGACGTCATGACTTTGACGTTTTGCAAGGCCAAGCGGGTCGCTTCACAGTGCGAGGGTAGCAAGCCACGTTTGTGATGGGGTTCAGGTTGTTTCCTGTCAGGGGGTGTAATGCCGAACGACGAAAAAGTAGTGCCGTTGAGCAAACTGCTCCCCGCGCAGGGGGCCGGTACTCCTTTGGCCCGATTACCTGTTGTGTTGTTGCAGGTCCGCGACAAGGCGGCCCAGCAGCTCAAGGATGCGTTGCAGGCGCTGTTCGACAATGCCGACGATACGCTGTTCGAAATGGCTGACCGCGCCCGCAGCAATACTGATCAGAACATTTTCTTTGAAGCCATGCGCGACCTGCGCCTCAAGCGCAAAAGTATTGAGCGTGGCTTCCTCGACAAGTTTTATGAGTCTTTTCTGGCTTTGGGCCAGTATCAAATTCACGAGCCCGTGCTGCCCACCGCCGTGTCGTTCGATAAGCTGGCGCTGGTGCATAACGATGATCTCGAGAAGACTGTGGCGGTGGATGCCATGGTCAGCAAGGTCATGAGCCGCGACAGCCTCGCGCTGGGCCAGCTCACTGCCCGCCTGAATGTTCTGATTCCGCAAACCATCGCCGAGGATGCCAACCCGTTGGGTCCGGCAATGCTGTGCCGGTTTTTCCTCGATGCAGGACGTAGCCTTGGCGTCGAGATCAAGGTCAAGCTGATCATTCTCAAGCTGTTCGAGAAATACGTCCTGGCCAATACTGACCACCTTTACAGTGAAGCCAATCAACTGCTGATTGCCACGGGTGTGTTGCCGGACATGAAAGCACTGCCGGCCCGTCGATCGTCTGATCGGGCGGCCCCCAGGAACCGCGTCTCCGAGATGTCCGATCCTGCGCTGAATGAAGCCGCCGACAAGCTCGACAAGGGTGTGCAGGAGGTTTTCTCTGCACTGCAGGAGTTATTGCTGCAGGTTCGCGGCAACCTCGCTCCGCGTCATGAGCCCAATGCCGAGGTTCGGCCGATTTCCAGCAGGGACCTGCTGCGCCTGCTTTCTCACCTGCAGCAGTACGTCCCGTCTCAAGACACCGCAGACGATTTTGACCTGCGCAATCAGCTGGAACAGTTGCTGACCCGAGTCAACGTCAAAACCGGCAAATCCAGGATTGTCGGCGGCGGCGACGAGGATGTGATCAACCTGATTGCCATGCTCTTCGAGTTCATCCTTGATGATCGCAACCTGACGCCTTCGTTGCGTGCGCTGATCGGGCGCTTGCAGATCCCGATGCTCAAAGTGGCGGTGCTCGATAAAAGCTTTTTCAGTCGCGGCAGCCATCCGGCCCGCCGCCTGCTCAACGAAATTGCCACTGCCGCGCTGGGTTGGGGCAGCCGTGATGACTATCAGCGAGACTCGCTTTATCAGCGCGTCGAGCAGATCGTGCAGCGCCTGCTCAATGACTTTGTCGATGATCCGGCAATCTTCTCTGAATTGCTGGCGGATTTTCTGGCGTTCACCAGTGACGAACGTCGTCGCAGTGAGCTGCTTGAGCAGCGCACCCGCGATGCCGAAGAGGGGCGCGCGCGTGCCGAACTGGCACGGCAGCAGGTGCAGCATGAGTTGAATCAGCGCCTGCTGGGCCGCACATTGCCGGAGGTGGTTGTGCGTCTGCTGCAGGAGGCCTGGAGCAAGGTGCTTCTGCTAACCTGCCTCAAGCATGGCGAAGAGTCCAGCGAATGGCAGGCCGGACTGGCAACCATGGATGAGCTGATCTGGAGCGTCGAACAACATGACGACCCCCAGGCGCTGCAGCGCTTGCTTGATCTGGTGCCCGGGCTGCTCAAGTCCCTGCGCGATGGCCTGACCAGCGCTGCGTTCGACCCGTTTGCCACCAGTGAATTCTTCAGCCAGCTGGAATCGTTGCATGTTCAGGCGTTCCAGCACTTCTCGCGCTTGCAGGAAGGTGGTGATGCCCAGGGTGGTGAAACGTCGTTGACAGGCGCACAGCTCGTTGAAAGCCCGCCGATGATGGCCGTTGTTGAAGAAATCGTTCTGGTCACACCCGAAGAGCTGATGCTCAATGAGCCGACTGTGCAGCTGCCTGCCGACGATGCCGGTCTGCAGATGGTCGACAAGTTGCGCGTCGGTTGCTGGGTCGAGATTCAGGAAGATGAAGAGCACAAGCTGCGCTGCAAACTGACCGCGATTGTCGAGCCGACCGGGCGCTATGTGTTCGTCAACCGAACCGGTATGAAGGTTCTGGAAAAGACCCGTATCGGTCTGGCCATCGAGTTTCGGCGCGGTGCCGTGCGGATTCTCGATGATGCGCTGCTGTTCGACCGGGCACTGGAATCGGTCATCAGCAACCTGCGCAAGCTCAAGGGCGCCTGATCGTTATCTGATTGACCGTCTTGCCGGCGCTCCGCGTTGGCATGCAGTTCGACGATCTGCGTCACACATCTCTGTTGTGTAGAGCGTGTTTCCTACACCGCGGGTCAACTGCTAAACCTCCACATCCATTCCTGTCGCGGGCATAATCAGCGCCACTTATCCGCCCGTTCAAGGAGCGCTCATGCAACTGGACTCCGCAAGCGGCTGGTGCGATGGCGTACAGCATTGCCCTTCACCCAACTTCAATGCGCGACCTGAGGGCGAAATCTCGCTGCTGGTCATCCACAACATCAGTCTGCCGCCTGCGCAATTCAAGACCGGCAACGTGCAGGCTTTCTTTCAGAACCAGCTCGACAGCACCGAGCATCCCTACTTTGTGGGGATTGCCGATCTGCGCGTTTCAGCGCATTTTCTGATTGAACGTGATGGCGAGGTCATTCAGTTCGTCTCCTGTCTTGATCGCGCGTGGCACGCAGGGGTTTCCAGTTTTCAAGGGCGTGAGGGCTGTAATGACTTCTCTGTCGGCATTGAGCTGGAAGGAACTGACGAGCAGCCGTTCACCGAGGCGCAGTACGACGCTCTGATCGAGCTGACGCGTCAATTGCGTCAGGCTTTCGTGGCAATCACCCCCGAGCGCATCTGCGGTCACAGTGACATAGCGCCGGGACGCAAGACTGACCCTGGCCCCTTTTTTGACTGGGCCAGGTTCCAAGCGGCTTTGCTGGATTGATGTGAGGGACGAACAATGAGTTTTCTGGTGCTACTGCTGGCCGTTCTTGTCGAGAAGTTTTCGGCTCTGCGTCAGCGCGTTCAGCGTGACGGGCCCTGGCTGAAGGAACTGGCCAGGCTCGAAGCCAGCCCGCGGACGGCGACACGACCCTGGGTCATGCTGGCGCTGCTGGTTCTAGTGCCTGTCCTGCTGCTGCAACTGGCGCTGACCATCATCGGCTCGGTGGCTTATGGCTGGCTGGCCCTGCCTATCCACCTGCTGGTGCTGATCTACAGCCTGGGTCGGGTTGACCTGGTCGCGGTACTCGGGCCGTTTCGTGATGCCTGCAGGCGTGGTGATACGCAGGCCGCGGTGCACGTGGCCGGGCGCGACATGGGTGTGCAGGCAGATAACGGCGAGCAATTGCTGCACGGCGTGCAGGGCTACATGCTCTGGCAGGCGTTTCAGAGTTTCTTCGCCGTGATTTTCTGGTATTTCGTGCTCGGCCCGGTAGCGGCATTGGCCTACAGGCTGTTGGCGCTTGCCGCTGAACAGGGCACGACACCTGCACTGGTAGAGCGGGCAGGGCAACTGCGCCACGCCTTTGAATGGGTGCCGGTCAGGCTGCTCGCCGCAAGCTTTGCGCTGGTCGGCAACTTTGTAGCCGTGAGTCGCGTGATGTTGCACGAACTGCTCAACTGGAACATCAGCGCCGCACAGCTGATTACGCGTGTGGGTTGCGCTGCCAGCGAGGTGCCGCCGCCAGTGATCGGTCCGCAAGGTGTCACCGGTCTCGACATGCTCTGGGAGCTGCTGGTTCGTGCTGCAATTGTCTGGTACGCAGGATTTGCGTTGTGGACTCTGTTGCGCTGATTCGGCTCGGCAGTTTTGACCCAACGATTTTGACTTATGCGCTGGCCGTACGAGGCCAGCCGAACAGCTCGCAGGCATTCTCGGTGCTCGCTTGGGCCAGGCGCTCAGAGGGGATCTTCATCAGGTCGGCGAGCGCTTGGCAAATGTCAGGCAAGTGCTGCGGGCTGTTGCGCGTGTAGGGATGCATGGCAGGTGCCATGTCCGGTGAGTCGGTTTCCAGCACGACGCTGTCCAGCGGCAGCTCGGCGATGACACGATGCATGCGCAGCGCCTGGGGCCATGTCGCTGCGCCGCCAAGGCCCAGCTTGAAACCCAGCTTTATGTATTCACGCGCCTCTTCACGACTGCCTGCAAAGGCGTGAATAATGCCGCTGCGTTTGAGTTTGTGGCGTTTGAGGGCGGCAATTACGTCAGCGTGGCTGCGGCGCACATGCAGCAGGGCGGGCAGCTTGAAGTCTGATGCCAATTGCAGTTGTGCTTCAAAGAGCTCCTGCTGACGTGGCTTGTCCTGATGCTCGACGTAATAATCCAGACCGATCTCGCCCACTGCACACAACTGCGGATGGTCTTGTAGACGCGTCAGCCAGTCCGCCAGCTCGTTCAGGTGTTCGGCCCGGTGCTCATCGATATACACCGGATGCAGCCCGAAAGCTGCGTGCAGGGCAGGGTTTGCTTCGGTCAGCTCCCACAGCCGCTGCCAGTTGCGCTGATACACCCCAAGCACCACGATGCGCTGCACGCCGAGTGACAGGCAGCTATCCAGGACCTGGGCGCGGTCGGCGTCGAAATCCGCAAAGTCCAGGTGGGTGTGGGTATCGATCAGCGTCACATTCACACCTCGTGAATACGTTGCTTGAAGGCGCGTGCAATGGCATGCACACCAGGCTGATAAGTATCCTTCTCGATAGCGGCCAGGGCTAGTCGCAGCGCCGTGTCGGCGATCAACTGATGCTGCTGGGCCATGGCATTGACGGGCAACGGCAGGAAGTCCAGCAGTTGTGTATCGCCAAAGGTGCCCAGATGCAATTGAGTCGATTGCAGTGCCTGACTTTGCAGCACATCGAACACGCCTTGCAGCAGCACATAGGACGTGGTGATCAGCGCATCGGGAAAATGCCCCTCACGCTGTAGCATCTCGGTCATCAAACGCTGGCCACACTGACGGCTGAACGCTTCGCCGTGCTCGATGATGGTGGCCCCGGTAAAGCCGTCGAGTGCATGTTCGAAGCCTGCTGCACGTGCGCGACTGATGCTCAGCTCAGGACGTGCTCCGATCAGGGCGATGTGTCGCGGTCGGGTTTGCAAGAGGCTGCGAGTCAGTTGCAGGCTTGCGTCATGGTCGTCGCTGACTACCGAGCAGAAAAATTCGGGATTCATTTCCCGGTCGATTGCGATGATCGGCATGCCCTTGAGCTGCAAGTCGCGGTAGCTGTCGTCATCAGGTGGCAAGCAACTGGCGACCAGCAGTGCATCGCAACGTCGCGCACGGAAAAGCTGCAAGAGCTGCAGTTCGCTGACAGGGTCGTCATCGGAGCTGGCAATCAGCAGTTGATAGCCGAGACTGCGCGCGCCTTGTTCAAGCAGTTTGGCGATGCGCGCATAGCTGGGGTTTTCCAGGTCCGGCAGGATGAAGCCCAGCGTTTTGCTATGACGGCTGCGCAGGCCCGCCGCTTGCGGGTTGGGTCGGAAGTCGTGCTGCTCGACCACTGCCTTGACGCGTTCGACCGTTGCCGGGCTGATGCGTTGTTGTTCGGCCTTGCCATTGATCACGTAACTGGCCGTAGTGACAGAAACACCTGCCAGACGTGCGATATCGCTCAGTTTCACCCCGAAATTTCCTTTAGTCAGGTAAGTGGCTCTGGACAGTCGAATTATTTTTGCTATGACGATGATCTTTACACCAGACCGTAGGAAATTCCCATGTGCTTCAAGTATTTTGGGAAGTGTCCCACAGTGATCAGACCGACTGGGCTTCAATGAATCCCCAGAATCGAGTAACGTGCCGGGCAATTGTAGATTAAACGATTCAGCACGCCTGTTGTCTGCTGCAATCGAGATGAAAGTGATGTCCGATACGATGTCCGGACAAGCATCGCTTGCATCCCCCCAAGCTGTCGATCACGTGATCGTCATTAAAACAAGAATCAGGTGGCGCCTTGGCGCTGCACAGGAGTCAAGGCAATGCTCGAACTCACTCTGGAGCAAATATCCATGGCCCGGTCGGCTGTGGATAAAACTGCCGCACTTAAGCTGATTGCCGACCACCTGGTCGCTGATGGCCTGGTTGCCGAGGGCTACCTCACCGGGCTGATGAGCCGTGAGCAGCAGGGCTCGACCTTTCTCGGTCAGGGCATCGCCATCCCGCACGGTACTCCCGAAACCCGCGATCTGGTGGTTACCACCGGTGTGCGTCTGATGCAGTTCCCCGAAGGGGTGGACTGGGGCGACGGGCAAATGGTCTATCTGGCGATTGGTATTGCGGCCAAGTCCGATGAGCACTTGCGTCTGCTGCAACTGCTGACCCGCGCATTGGGTGAAGAGGATCTGGGCCAGGCGCTGCGCGAAGCCAGGACGCCGGAAGACCTGCTCAAATTGTTGCAGGGCGCACCTCAGGAACTGGCGCTCGACGCACAGATGATCAGCCTCGGCGTATCGGCCGACGATTTTGAAGAACTGGTCTGGCGCGGCGCACGCCTGCTGCGCAAAGCCGACTGCGTGAGCAACGGGTTCGCTGCCGTGCTGCAGCAGGTTGAAGCGTTGTCGCTGGGTGATGGCCTGTGGTGGCTGCACAGCGAGCAAACAGTCAAACGTCCTGGTCTGGCGTTCGTCACGCCGGACAAACCTATCCGCTATCTGGGCCAGCCGCTGACCGGTCTGTTCTGTCTCGCCAGTCTGGGTGAGGCGCATCAGGCGCTGCTGGAGCGTCTGTGCCTCTTGCTGATCGAAGGCCGTGGTCATGAGTTGGGCCACGCCACCAACAGTCGCGTTGTGCTGGAAGCTCTGGGCGGCGAAGTGCCTGCCGAGTGGCCGACCCAGCGCGTCCAGCTGGCCAACGCCCACGGCCTGCACGCCCGCCCGGCGAAGATACTGGCGCAACTGGCCAAGGAGTTTGACGGCGAGATCCGTATGCGCGTGCTGGAAAGCGGCGAATCTGCGGTGTCGGCCAAGAGCCTGAGCAAGCTGCTCAGCCTCGGTGCGCGCCGTGGTCAGACGCTGGAATTCATTGCCGAACCGACGATTGCCAACGACGCGTTGCCTGCCCTGATCGCCGCAGTGGAGCAGGGCCTGGGTGAAGAAGTCGAACCGTTGCCCGTTGCTTCAGAGGCTCAAGCTGCGCCAGCGCCTGCTGCTGTAGCCAAGCCGCTCAACGCCCCGGCTGCAGGCAGCGTGTTGCAGGCCGTGCCTGCTTCGCCGGGCATTGCTATCGGCCCGGCCCACGTTCAGGTGCTGCAAAGCTTTGATTATCCGCAGCAGGGTGAGTCTGTGGCTGCCGAACGCGAGCGTCTGCACAAGGCGATCGGTGAAGTCCGCAGCGACATCGAAAACCTCATTCAGCGCAGCAAGTCCAAGGCTATCCGGGAAATCTTCATCACCCACCAGGAGATGCTCGAAGACCCGGAACTGACCAACGAAGTCGAGGCGCGCCTCAACAACGACGAAAGTGCGGCTGCGGCCTGGGCCACGGTCATCGAGACCGCTGCCGTTCAGCAGGAACAACTGCAGGACGCACTGCTGGCCGAGCGTGCCGCCGACCTGCGTGATGTGGGGCGTCGCGTGCTGGCGCAGATCTGCGGCGTCGAAACCGTTGCGGCCCCGGACGAACCTTACATTCTGGTGATGGACGAAGTCGGCCCATCCGACGTAGCCCGTCTGGACCCGGCGCAGGTCGCTGGCATCCTCACCGCCCGTGGCGGCGCGACCGCGCACAGTGCCATCCTAGCGCGTGCGTTGGGCATTCCCGCATTGGTCGGTGCTGGTGACGAAGTGTTGCTGCTCAAGCCAGGCACCGTGCTGCTGCTCGACAGCCAGCGCGGGCGGCTCACCGTCGCACCTGACGAAGCAACCCTGCAGCGCGCCGCTCAGGACCGTGATGCCCGCGAAGAGCGCCTCAAGGCCGCAGCGGCAGCGCGTATGGAGCCTGCTGTGACGCGTGATGGGCATGCCGTCGAAGTCTTCGCCAATATCGGCGACAGCACCGGGACGCCAGCGGCTGTGGAGCAGGGCGCGGAAGGCGTTGGCCTGCTGCGCACCGAGCTGCTGTTCATGGCGCATTCTCAGGCCCCCGATGAAGCCACGCAGGAAGCTGAATACCGTCGCGTGCTGACTGATTTGGGTGGCCGTCCGCTGGTGGTGCGTACGCTGGACGTGGGTGGCGACAAACCACTGCCTTACTGGCCGATCGCCAAAGAAGAAAACCCGTTTCTTGGCGTACGCGGTATCCGCCTGACCCTGCAACGCCCGGATGTCATGGAAAGCCAGTTGCGCGCCCTGTTACGCGCGGCAGACAGCGGCCCGCTGCGCATCATGTTCCCAATGATCGGCACGCTTGAAGAGTGGCGTCAGGCGCGGGAAATGACCGAGCGGTTGCGCGAGGAGATTCCGGTCAGCGACCTGCAACTGGGGATCATGATCGAAGTGCCATCGGCGGCTCTGATTGCCCCGGTGCTGGCCAAGGAAGTGGACTTCTTCAGCATCGGCACCAACGACCTGACGCAGTACACAATGGCCATCGACCGCGGCCATCCGACGCTGTCGGCCCAGGCTGACGGCCTGCACCCATCGGTGCTGCAACTGATCGACATGACCGTGCGCGCTGCGCATGCCAACGGCAAATGGGTGGGTTTGTGCGGCGAACTGGCCGCCGACCCGCTGGCGGTGCCGATTCTGGTCGGGCTGGGCGTGGATGAATTGAGTGTCTCGGCGCGCAGCATTGGCGAGGTCAAGGCGTGCGTGCGTGAACTGACCCTGAGCAGCGCGCAACAACTGGCGCAAAATGCGCTGACGGCGGGCAGCGCTGCCGAAGTTCGCGCGCTTGTGGAGGCTGTGTAATGGCTAAGATTCTTACCCTGACCATGAACCCGGCGCTGGACCTGACTGTGCAGTTGGGCCAGCTGGAACTGGGCCAGGTCAACCGCAGCAATGCAATGCTCACTCACGCAGCGGGCAAAGGCCTGAATGTGGCGCAGGTGCTGGCTGACCTGGGTCACGACCTGACCGTTGCCGGTTTTCTCGGTGTCGACAACCAGCAAGCGTTTGAGGCGTTATTCGAACGTCGCAACTTTGTTGACGAGTTCGTCCGTGTGCCGGGAGAAACCCGCAGCAATATCAAGCTGGCCGAAGGCAGTGGCCGCATCACCGACCTGAACGGCCCTGGCCCGCAGGTCAGTGAAGAGGCACAGCAAGCGCTGTTCGCCCGTGTGCAACAGATCGCATCAGGTTTCGATGTTGTCGTGGTTGCTGGCAGCCTGCCGCGTGGTGTCACGCCGGAGTGGCTGCACAAACTGCTGGTGATGCTCAAGGACCTCGGTCTGAAAGTAGCGCTGGACAGCAGCGGCCTGGCCCTGCGCGCCGGTCTTACCGCCGGGCCGTGGCTGATCAAGCCCAACACCGAAGAGCTGGCCGATGCGCTCGACGCACCGATCATTTCCATCGCCGCGCAAGCCGAAGTGGCTGCTCGCCTGCACACGCAGGGCATCGAGCATGTAGTGATCTCTCAGGGCTCTGAAGGCGTGCACTGGTTCAGTCCAAGTGTGGCGCTGCACTCGCTGCCGCCCAAGGTCACGGTGGCCAGCACGGTAGGTGCTGGCGATTCGCTGCTGGCTGGCATGGTGCACGGGCTGATCAGCGCTCACGAGCCACAGAAGACCTTGCGCACCGCTACGGCGATTGCCGCCATGGCAGTGACCCAGATCGGTTTCGGTATCACCGATGCCGCGCAACTCAAACGGCTTGAAGGCGGCGTCACTGTACGCAGCCTTTCAGAACAATAAGAGAGGATCGTCATGAAGTTAGCCATAGTTACGGCCTGCCCGAACGGCAAGGTCAGCAGCGTACTCAGCGCACGATTGCTCGAAGCGGCGGCATTGCGCCAAGGCTGGGAAACCAGCGTCGAAATCATCGATCCCAACAAATCGGACCAGCAGTTGTCGGCTCAGGACATCGAAGCCGCTGACCTCGTTCTGGTGGTCAATACCGGTCCTGTGGATTTGGGCCGCTTTGTCGGCAAACGTCTGTTTCAGGATTCGCCTGCCCATGCGTTGCAGGACGTCGACGGTTTTCTGCAACGCGCCGAGCGAGAAGCGCAGGTGCATGCGGCGTCTGAGGCGGTCACGCCTCAAGCAGCCGATAGCTCGGGTGCGCAGCCGCGCATTGTTGCGATCACCGCCTGCCCGACCGGGGTTGCGCACACGTTCATGGCTGCCGAAGCCATCCAGCAAGCAGCCAAGCGTCTGAATTACGACCTTCAAGTCGAAACCCAAGGCTCGGTCGGCGCGCGCAACCCACTCAGTGCCAAGGCCATTGCCGAGGCTGACGTGGTGCTGCTGGCGGCAGATATCGAAGTCAATACTGATCGTTTTGCAGGCAAGAAAATCTACCGGTGTGGCACCGGGATCGCGCTCAAGCAGTCCGAAGCAACATTGAAAAAAGCCTTGGCAGAAGGTCAGGTAGAGTCTGACGAGGCTGCTGCCCAATCACCTGCCAGGCAAGAAAAGGCGGGTGTGTACAAGCACTTGCTGACCGGTGTTTCGTTCATGCTGCCGATGGTGGTGGCAGGTGGTCTGTTGATCGCCCTGTCGTTTGTGTTCGGCATTACCGCGTTCAAAGAGCAAGGCACGCTGGCGGCAGCCTTGATGCAGATCGGCGGGGAAGCTGCGTTCAAACTCATGGTTCCACTGCTGGCCGGTTACATCGCGTATTCGATTGCTGATCGCCCGGGGCTTGCGCCTGGCATGATCGGTGGTCTGCTGGCGAGTACGCTGGGGGCCGGCTTCATTGGCGGTATCATTGCCGGTTTTCTGGCCGGTTACAGTGCTGCGGCGATCAACCGTTATGCACGCCTGCCAGCCAGTGTAGAAGCGCTCAAGCCGATTCTGATCATCCCGTTGCTGTCGAGCCTGTTCACCGGTCTGGTGATGATCTACGTGGTCGGCAAGCCGGTTGCGGGCATGCTGGAAGCGTTGACACACTTCCTCGACAGCATGGGTACCACCAACGCCATTCTGCTGGGCGTGGTGCTCGGTGCAATGATGTGCGTCGACCTTGGCGGGCCGATCAACAAGGCGTCCTATGCGTTCTCGGTCGGTCTGCTGGCGTCCCAGAGCTACGCGCCGATGGCCACTGCCATGGCTGCCGGTATGGTGCCGCCCATCGGTATGGGCATCGCCACGATTCTGGCCCGTCGCAAGTTTGCCCAGAGCGAGCGAGAGGCAGGCAAGGCGGCGTTCGTGCTGGGGCTGTGCTTTATTTCCGAAGGCGCCATTCCGTTTGCCGCCAAGGATCCGTTGCGGGTGATTCCGGCCAGTGTCGTGGGTGGCGCGCTGACCGGTGCATTGTCGATGTACTTCGGCTGCAAACTGATGGCGCCACACGGCGGCCTGTTTGTGATGCTGATCCCCAACGCCATCAACCATGCGCTGTTGTATCTGCTGGCGATTATCGCCGGTAGCGTGCTGACCGGCGTGGTCTACGCGCTGATCAAGCGTCCAGAGCCGGTGGACATGGAAGTGGCGCCCGCAGGCGCCTGATTAAGATAGTAAGCGCCCTCAGCGTGCCAGCGCGAGGGCAACCCCCTGGCCACCGCCGATGCACAGCGTGGCCAGGCCCTTCTTGGCATCGCGCCTGATCATCTCGTGCAGCAACGTCACCAGCACACGGCAGCCCGACGCGCCAATCGGGTGGCCAAGGGCGATGGCGCCACCATTGACGTTGAGCTTTTGCGGGTCCAGCCCCAGTTCCTTGCCGACCGACAGCGACTGTGCGGCAAAGGCTTCGTTGGCTTCGATCAGGTCCAGCTCGTCCAGCGTCCAGCCAGCCTTGTCCAGACAGCGCCGGGTTGCACTGACCGGGCCGATGCCCATGATGGCCGGGTCGACACCTGCGTTGGCGTATGCGGCGACGCGCGCCAGCAATGGCAGGCCCAACTGCTCGGCTTTGGCCGCGCTCATCAGCATCACGGCGGCGGCACCGTCGTTGAGCGAAGACGCATTACCAGCGGTGACGGTGCCGTCCTTCTTGAACGCAGGTTTGAGTTTGCCGAGTGTTTCGGCCGTGGTGCCCGCGCGGGGCTGTTCGTCAGTGGCGAATGATAATGGCTCGCCCTTGCGCTGAGGGATCAGGATCGGGGTGATCTCATCGACAAAGCGCCCGCCTTCAATGGCCGCAATCGCTTTTTGCTGAGACAGGGCAGCGAACTGATCCTGGGCTTCACGGCTGATGTCGTACTGCTGCGCGAGGTTCTCGGCGGTGATGCCCATGTGGTAGTCATTGAATGCATCCCACAGACCATCAGTGATCATGGTGTCGACCATGCTGGTGTGGCCCATGCGCAAACCGGTGCGTGCGCCCGGCAGTACGTAGTTGGACAGGCTCATGTTTTCCTGGCCGCCAGCAATGATGACCTCGGCATCACCGCAGCGAATCGCCTGGGTCGCCAGGTGCAGTGCCTTGAGACCCGAGCCGCAGACTTTGTTCAGGGTCATGGCCGGTACCGAGAAGGGCAGGCCCGCCTTGATGGCGGCCTGTCGCGCCGGGTTCTGGCCTGCGCCGGCGGTGAGCACCTGGCCCATGATGACTTCATCGACTTGCGCGCCGTCCACGCCGGTCTGCACCAGCAGTTGACGAATGACTGCAGCGCCAAGATCTACAGCAGCAATGGCAGCCAGAGAACCCTGAAAACTGCCGACGGCGGTACGGGTGGCGGCGACGATAACGACGTCCTGCATGGTGCTGATCCTCATTGTTATTGAGAGCTCATGGTGGCACAGATAGGCAGGCAGGTTCCAACCGTGAACCGCTCGGTCACGTTTTGCCGAAAACCTTTACGTAACGTCCATGCGACGTCTGGCACGTTGCGCTGATCCGTCCCGTACGGCCCAACGCAAAATGGGCGCGGTGTTGTTGACGCCCAGGCGGATCATCCGGCGCTGCACGGGACCCTGGGTAATGTCGAGCATTTCGCTCGCCCAGTCCGGCAGCAAGTCGATACCGGCACGCATCATCAACACACCGAAAGGCTTGGCCAGCCAGTTGGGCGCAGGGGCATCAAGCAGCAGGCGCAGCACTTCGTGACTGCGTTCGTCACATACCAGTTGCCCGCGAATGTCTGCCAGATAATCAGCGATGGCCTGACGGGAGCGCGGAACATTACGAGCCCCGAGCCGTTCGGCAACCAGCGCTGTTTCAGCGTAGTACGCGTCCTGATCGGCGAGTGACATATCCGGGTTGAGGTAACGCAAGTGGGCTGCGAGAAAGCTGCTGACTTCGGCCACATGCACCCAGGTCAGCAAATCCGGATCGCTGGCGGCATACGGCCGGCCATCGGGCGCGGTGCCGACGATATTGAGATGAATGTTGCGCACCTTGTCGATCAGCCAGTTGGCATCTCGCGTGGAGCCGTAGGTAGTGCCGGACAGAAACTGCCCGGTGCGCCGCAGGCGGCCGAGCATGTCCTGACGAAAGTTGGAGTGGTCCCAGATGCCCGCCAGTGCCAGCGGGTGCAAAGCCTGCAACATCAAGGCGCTGATGCCACCGACCAGCATGCTGGTGAAGTCGCCGTGTACCTTCCAGCACACTGCCTGAGGACCAAACAGACCGGGGTCGCCCTTGGGGTTCTCCAGATCCAGCTGGCCCAGGGCCAGGCCGGTAAGGCTGATGACTTGGGTTTCGATGCGGGTGCGGATGAATTCCATGTCGTGCTCGTGCATCGGGAGGGCTTGGATAAAGCTGACTGAGGCTCGTTCGAAGCGCGGAGCGCTCATCGCCTGGCTGACTATCGTGCCGACGCTCCGCGTCGGCATGTAGTTCTGGACGCTTTGCGTCCTCTTTATGACGCAGAGCGTCACGCACGGCGTTCCCACGCGCAGCGTGGGAACGATGTCATGAGCGGGACAAATCAGCCGCGGTGACGGCCGCGGAAGTAGTTGATCAGACCTTGGGTCGATGCATCGTCAGCCGGCTCTTCGGTGCCGCCGGTCAGACGCTGGTACACGGCCTTGCCCATTTCCTTGCCCAGTTCCACGCCCCATTGGTCAAAGGCATTGGTGCCCCAGATCACGCTCTGCACGAACACCTTGTGCTCATACATCGCCACCAGTGCGCCAAGACGACGCGGGCTGATGCGTTCGACCACCAGGGTGTTGCTCGGACGGTTACCGGGGATGACCTTGTGCGGTGCCAGTTTCTGCACCTCTTCCTCGCTCATGCCCTTCTCGCGCAGCTCGGCTTCAGCTTCGGCGCGGGTCTTGCCCATCATCAGAGCCTGGCTTTGTGACAGGCAGTTCGCGTACAGCCACTGGTGATGGTCGGCAACCGGGTTGAAGCTGACGATCGGCACGATGAAGTCGGCTGGAATCATCTGTGTGCCTTGATGCAGCAACTGGTGATAAGCATGCTGACCGTTGGCACCCACGCCGCCCCAGATGACCGGGCCGGTGTCGGTGGAGGTTGGCGTACCGTCCTGACGGACGCTCTTGCCGTTGGACTCCATGTCCAGTTGTTGCAGGTGTTTGGTGATGTTACGCAGGTAGTGGTCGTACGGCAGGATCGCGTGGCTTTGCGCATTCCAGAAGTTGCCGTACCAGACACCCAGCAGCGCCAGCAGCACCGGCATGTTCTGTTCGAAAGGGGCGCTCTGGAAATGCTGGTCCATCGTATAGGCGCCGGACAGCAGTTCCTTGAAGTTGGACATGCCGATAGCCAGCGCGATAGGCAGGCCGATGGCCGACCACAGCGAATAGCGACCGCCAACCCAGTCCCACATCGGGAAGATGTTTTCTTCACGGATGCCGAAGGCTACGGCCGCGGCGTTGTTGCTGGAAACCGCGATGAAGTGGCGATGCAGTTCGACTTCGGAACCGCCCTGCGCCAGATACCAGGCGCGTGCAGCCTGAGCGTTTTTCAGGGTTTCCAGCGTGTTGAAGGACTTCGACGAGACGATGAACAGCGTGGTCTCGGCGCGAATTTTCATCGACAGTTCGTGAAACTCGCTGCCATCGATGTTCGCCAGGTAATGGCAACGGACACCTTTGTGCGCGTAGGCCACCAGCGCTTCGGAGACCAGCTCCGGGCCGAGGAACGAGCCGCCGATGCCGATGTTCACCACGTCGGTGATCGGCTTTTCGGTGTAACCGCGCCACAGGCCGTCATGGATGCGGCCGACCAGTTCGGTCATCTGATTGAGTACGCGGTGTACGTCCGGCATCACATCGACGCCGTTGACTTTCAACTTGTCGCCAACTGGCCGGCGCAGGGCAGTGTGCAACGCCGGGCGACCTTCGGATGAGTTGACCAGCTCGCCATCGTATTGAGCCTTGATGGCGTCCTTGAGGTTCACTTCGCCTGCCAGGCTGACCAACAGATCACGAGTTTCGGTGGTGATCAGGTTTTTGGAGTAGTCGAGAAACAGACCGGCGCTGCTGAGGGTGAATTGGCTGAAGCGCTGCGGATCAGAATTGAACGCTTCGCGCATGCTGAAATTCTGCATGGACTGGCGGTGTTTGCTCAACGCTTGCCAGGCGGGCAGAGCGGTCACATCGGAAGGATTGCGGTAGTACGCCATCGCTGCGGGTTTCCTTTAACTGGTTCTGTCTTTGGATATTCTTGGGGCGAGGTCGCAAGCTTTCTCACGGGCTATACATAGCAGACTACCCTTCGCGTACCCGTTTGTCTGCGCCTCGCCTTACATGACCCCGGTACTTTTTCGCACACAAGAAACCGGGGCTTGCGCTCAAATGCTGTCGGTTGTGGTTCAGGCAACCTGTACCGGTATGGCATTGCCGGTGTGGCTTAGTTCATTGCCACGGCGCATCCCGTCAGCTTCTGGTCAGGTGCAGATTGTCGATCAGGCGGGTTTTACCCAGGAATGCGGCGGCGAGGATGACCACGTCGCGATTTTCGGCAGTGGTCGGACGCAGGCTGGTGGCGTCACGTATTTCCAGATAATCGATACGAAAACCGGCTGCCTCCAGTTGCTGCTTCTTGCTCGTCAGCAGTGCGTCGAAATCCTGCTCGCCTGCGCTGATCGCGTCGGCGGTCTGGCGGATGGCCTGATACAGCGCGGGTGCCGCAGCGCGCTGAGCTTCATTCAGATAACCGTTACGCGAGGACAGCGCCAAACCGTCGTCGGCACGCACGGTAGGTTCTCCGATGATCTGGATCGGCATGTTCAGGTCACGGACCATGGCGCGAATCACCGCCAGCTGCTGGAAGTCTTTTTCGCCGAAAATCGCCAGGTCTGGCTGCACCATGTTGAAGAGCTTGCTGACGACCGTAGCAACGCCCTCGAAATGCCCGGGACGGCTCGCACCGCACAGGCCTTGCGACAGGTGTGGCACGCTGACCAGCGTCTGATCGGCCATGCCGTGAGGGTACATTTCCTCGACGTTTGGGGTGAACAGCAGGTTGCACCCGGCCTGCAGAAGTTTTTCCTGATCGGCCGCCAGGGTGCGAGGGTAAGTGGCCAAGTCTTCGTTGGGGCCGAACTGCAGCGGATTGACAAAAATGGTGGCGACCACGAAGTCGGCACGTTGGGCCGCCTTGGCGACCAGTGCGGCGTGGCCGCTGTGCAGGTTGCCCATGGTCGGGGTCAACGCGATCCGTTTGCCTTCGCTGCGTGCCCGCGCAACGGCGGCACGCAGTTCCTGTACGGTCTTTACTGTGTTCATGCCGAGAATCCGTGTTCAGTTGCTGGAAAGCTGACGTCTTTGACCGCGGCCACGTAGGCCTGGATAGCCGACTGGATATCGGGCTGACCGGTCATGAAGTTTTTCACGAATTTGGGTACGCGCCCGCTGATGGACAGGCCCAGCATGTCGTGCAGCACCAGTACCTGGCCGTCGGTAGCGCTGCCTGCGCCAATACCGATGACCGGAATTTTCACCGCCTGGGTGATTTCTTCGGCGAGTTCGCTCGGCACACACTCCAGCAGGATCATCGCTGCGCCCGCCTGTTCCAGCGCGATCGCGTCGGCACGCATCTGCCGTGCCTGTGCTTCCAGTCGACCCTGAACCTTGTAGCCGCCCAGTACGTTGACTGCCTGCGGCGTCAGGCCCATGTGTGCGCACACCGGGATGCCGCGTTCTGCCAGCAAACGGATCGACTCGCCAAGCCATGCAGCGCCTTCGACCTTGATCATGTGCGCACCTGCCTGCATCAGCGTCGCGCTGTTGATGAAGGTTTGCTCCAGCGTGGCGTTGGCCATGAACGGCAGGTCAGCAAGAATCATCGCGCCCTGATTACCGCGTTTCACACAGGCAACGTGGTACGCGGTTTCGGCGGTCGTGACGGGCAGGGTGCTGTCGTGACCTTGCAGGACCATGCCCAGCGAGTCGCCTATCAGCAGCACCTCGACACCGGCCTGGCAGGCGGTGTGGGCGAAGGTTGCGTCGTAGCAGGTCAGCATGGTGATTTTCTCACCCTTCTGCTTCATGGCCAGCAGCGACGTAACGGTTATGTTCGGCATGTAAAGTCCTCCATCAGGCGCTGTGAAGACGGGTGTTCAGCGCGTGAGAGTCATCCTGGAAAAGCAGGCACACCGTCGTGTCGCGGTGTTTTGCAAAGGCCTGTTTCGCGCCCGTTCGCCTGTGGTGCGGCGGCGGGAGGCCTATCTTCGTGAGGAGGGGGCGTGAAGTCAATTGAAGGTGTTACCTGTGCGTCGGACCGGTTACACATGTGCGGTGACAGACAGGCTTTACGCCTCGGCGGGCAGGCGTTCAAGGCCCGTAAACGGGCAGTCTTCGAGTAGACGATCGAGTTCGCGTCCGTCGGCCAGCGTCAGGCCTGGGGCCAGCTCTGCCAGCGGGTACAGCACGAATGCCCGCGCCTGCATGTGGTAATGCGGCACTTTAAGGCGCGGTTCGTCGATCAGGCGATTGCCAAACAGCAGAATGTCGAGGTCCAGCGTGCGAGGCCCCCAGCGTTCGTGGCGTTCGCGGCCCTGATCCAGCTCGATGGCCTGTAGCGCGTCAAGCAGGGTCAGTGGTGCCAGAGCAGTGTCGAGTGCTGCGACGGCGTTGGTAAAGCGCGGCTGGCCGGGCAGCAGCGAGTCGCTGACATAGAACGATGACACGCTGGTCAGTTCACAGCCGGGTAACTGCGCCATTGCCTTGAGGGCACTGCGCAATTGCTCGGCCGGGTCAGCAAGATTACTGCCCAGGCCGATGTAAACGCGTTCAGTGGTCAACAGCGGTTCATTCACCGCTTTGCGCCTCGCCGGTGGTGCGCTTGCGTTTGGCACCGCTGTTACGACGACGCTTGCGTGGCGCTGTGCCCGCCGCTTCGGGCTTGCTGCTCAGGTCACGAATCATGTCGCGGCGTTCGCTGTCGTTGCAGTCCTGATAATCGGTCCACCACTGGCCCAGACCATCGGTCTGCTCGCCCGCAGTTTCACGCAACAGGAGGAAATCGTAACCCGCACGGAACCTTGAGTTGTCCAGCAACAGGTCTGCACGTTTGCCCGAACGGCGCGGCAGGCGCTCCTGCATATCCCAGATCTCGCGGATCGGCAGCGTGAAGCGCTTTGGAATCGCGATGCGCTGGCATTGCTCGATAATCAGTTCGTGAGCGGCCTCCTGCATGGCTGCAATCGGTGGCATGCCGCGCTCTTGGGCGCGCAGTACCTTGGCCGGCAGGGCAGGCCAGAGCAGCGCGGCAAACAGGAATGCCGGTGTTACCGGTTTGTTCTGCTTGATGCGCAGGTCGGTGTTGATCAGGGCATTGCTGATCAGTGTATGGGTGTAGGTCGGGTTGTATTCCAGCGCCTTGGAACTGGCCGGGAACAGCGGTTCGAAAAGTTCAAGGTCCACCAGCATTTCAAAGGTGGGAGCAGCATGCCCGGAGAGGAACAGTTTGAGCACTTCTTCGAACAGGCGTGCCGATGGAATATCGCGCAGCATCGGTGCCAGCGAGCGAATCGGTTGGGCGCTGTGCTTTTCGATGCCGAAGTCCAGCTTGGCAGCAAAGCGCACCGCACGCAGCATGCGCACCGGGTCTTCCTTGTAGCGTTGCTCGGGGTCGCCGATCAGGCGGATCAGACGGTTACGAATGTCGTGTACGCCATTGGCGTAATCCAGAACACGCTCGCTGACCGGATCGTAATACAGCGCGTTGATCGTGAAGTCGCGACGCTGGGCGTCCTCTTCAAGCGTGCCGTACACGTTGTCGCGCAGAATGCGCCCGCTTTCATTGCGCGAGGACTGGTTGCTGTCCTCTTCTTCGTCATCCTGGGGATGATTGGCGCGGAAGGTCGCCACTTCGATGATTTCACGACCGAAATGGATATGCACCAGCTTGAACCGGCGGCCAATGATTCGCGCGTTGCGGAATTCGGCACGCACTTGTTCTGGCGTGGCGCTGGTGGCGACGTCGAAATCCTTGGGCGTGATATTGAGCATCATGTCGCGTACACAGCCACCGACCAGATAGGCCTGGTAGCCAGCGTTCTGCAGGCGCTCGACGATATTAACGGCATAACGGCTGAACTGGCTGCGTTGCAGCGAATGCTGGCTGCTATTGAGCACTTCAGGCGTGGTACGCGTATGTTGCTGCGGTTTGCGCAGTGGGGAACGAAATGACTGGAACAACTTCTTCAGCATGGGATGCACTGTTTGAAGGAATATTCGGCCAAAAACGTGGAATGACCGCATGATGGGCGGGGATTCTAGCATTTAGTCGGGGGATGGTGTAGGAAGCTGTCGCGGAAGGGCAAACGATGGCGCGTATTAGCGCTGGGGAAGCTACTGGGGGAGCCGAAGCTCCCCCAAAGTGTGTGCTCTTTATTATTGTTTTCTGTATGGGCTTCTTGTTTTTGTTGAGTGCCCATTCACAAGACCTTCGTCTGTGAAACCTCCCAATCGGGAGTCAAGAGCAAACGGATTGCTTTGGTCGCTGCGTTGCAATGATCATCCGATCCAACCAGTTCAGGCTCTACCTAAGGGTAGTTTTTGTTGTTCTCGGCCTGGTTGCGGGGCAAGCCCCAAATACAACTCCTCTCCAAAAGAATCAGTTAGCTGCGCCTCCGCCGTGTTGTTCTTGTTATGCGTGAGTCGATTCGTGTTGTTTTTATTATGGGTGTCGTACTGCTTGTTGTTTTTCTTGTACTAAGCATATAGCAGAAGCTGTGCCAACTTTTGCGAAGCCCCGTAAACCGGGCGTTTGCGGGCGAAAGGCGGTTGTTGCGGGCATAAAAAAGCCGGGTCTGCGTTACCGTAAGACCCGGCTTTTGTTACGTGAAGTGTTTGCGGTAACAGTTTCTACCCGCTCTGCGCACCGCGTGCCAGAGCCTTTTGCCGCTTTTTACGTCTCGTTGGCGACGCCCTTGCGACGCGGAATGCCCAGACGCTGACGACGTTCCCACAGACACTTGCGACTGACGCCCAGTTTGCGCGCCAGCTCGGTTTCAGTCATATGGTCCTGATGCTCCAGAACGAAGTGCTGGAAATAGTCCTCAAGCGACAGGTCTTCGGCCGGCTCATTGCCCGTCGAGCTGGAAGACCCCGGCAGCGGTGCCATGCCCATGTACTCGTCGTCATCCAGACCGTCGAGCTCGATGTCGATGCCCAGCAAGTCTGCGGTGATTTCCGGGTTTTCGCACAGGATCACCGAGCGCTCCACCGCATTTTCCAGTTCGCGTACGTTGCCTGGCCAACTGTAATGGCGAATGGCTTGTTCGGCGTCGGGGGAAAACTTCAGGTCGTCGCGACCGACCTTGGCGCTCTGGCGTACCAGAAACGCACGGGCGATTTCCAGAATATCGCTGCCACGCTCGCGCAGGGCGGGGAGTTTCAGGGCGATGACGTGCAGGCGGTAGAACAGGTCTTCACGAAACTCGCCATTTTTGGCCAGTGTCTTGAGGTCGCGGTGGGTTGCGGCAATCAGGCGTACATCAACCTTTTGCGATTGCACCGAGCCGACACGACGAATCTCGCCTTCCTGCAAAACGCGCAGCAGGCGTGCCTGGGCTTCCAGAGGCAGCTCGCCGATTTCATCGAGAAACAGCGTGCCTCCGTCAGCAGCTTCGACCAGACCAGCACGACCTGCACTGGCTCCGGTGAATGCGCCTTTCTCGTGACCGAACAATTCAGACTCGATCAGCGATTCAGGGATGGCCGCACAGTTGACCGAAATCATCGGCGCCTTGGCACGGCGTGACAGGTTGTGCAGGGCACGGGCGACCAGTTCTTTACCGGTGCCCGACTCGCCCTGAACCAGAACATTGGAATCGGTCGGTGCCACTTTGCGGATCTTGCTGTAGAGATCCAGCATGGGCGGGCAAGAACCGATAATGCCTATCTCGCCATTATTATTCTGTGCCGGGCCTTTTTCAGCGCCGTTAGCCTTGGCAAGGGCGTTACGCTCGTCCTGAAGCCCCTTGACCGTCTGGCGATCACGCAGGATTCGCGAGACTGCCTGCAGCATTTCATCGTGATCGAAGGGTTTGGCGATGTAATCCACTGCCCCCATCTTCATCGAATCGACCGCTGAGCGCAGGCTGGCGTAACTGGTCATGATCAGCACCGGTTTGCCTTCGCCGAGCTTGATCAGTTCGGTACCCGGCGCGCCTGGCAGGCGCAGGTCGCTGACGATCAGATCAAAAGACGGAATGCTGAAGCGCTCCTGAGCTTCCTGAACGGAGCCGGCTTCACTGACTTCATACTGATTGCGTTCAAGCAGGCGACGCAGGGCTGAGCGGATAATCGTTTCGTCTTCGACGATCAAAATATGCGGCATTGATTCAGTTCTCTCGACGGTCTCAGTTCACGGTGGACGTCGCGTCGACATGACGTGGCAAGGTCACCCGAATACGGGTTCCACGCTGCTGCTCGGGATCGGCCGGGCTGTCGATAGTGATTTGTCCATAATGCTCTTCAACGATGGAATAGACCAGCGCGAGGCCAAGTCCGGTTCCTTCGCCAGGCTCCTTGGTAGTGAAGAACGGCTCGAACAATCGGTCCATGATTGCCTTTGAAATCCCACTGCCTTCGTCTTCGACGATCAGGTCCACCGTGTGCTCGGATACTTCGCTTCTGACCCTGACCGCACTGCCTGCCGGGGACGCATCGCGGGCATTGGAGAGCAGGTTGATCAGCACTTGTGCCAAGCGCTGCGGGTCGCCGACAGCCCAATGTTCGGGGTTGCACAGGTTATAGAAGTGTACTTCGAAATTGCGCCGGTTCAGCGCCAGCAGACCAATAGCATCCTGAGCCACCACAGCCAGACAAACGGCCTCGTCGCTGTGCTGGTGAGCCCCCGCGTGGGCAAAGCTCATCAATGACTGGACAATGCGCGACACACGTTTGGTCTGTTCAAGTATCTGACTGCTGATTTCTTTCAGTTCGCCGTCTTCTTCACGCTCTTCACGCAGGTTTTGCGCGAGACAGGCAATGCCGGTGATCGGGTTGCCGATCTCGTGCGCCACGCCTGCTGCCAGTCGACCAATGCTGGCCAGCCGCTCTGAGTGCACCAGCTTGTCTTCAAGCATCTGCGTGTCGGTCAGGTCCTCGACCAGCACCACCAGGCCACTGTTGCCAGGGGCGAGAGGCTCGTTGATGGCCGCCTTGTGCAGGTTTAGCCAGCGGGTCTGGCCGTCCAGACCGAGTTTCTGCTTGTGCAGGTGCTCATCGGGCAGGCTGGCAAAGCCGGTAAGCAGGCTTTTCCAGGGTTCGGCAATGGTTTCCAGTCGCGAACCGACCACGCGCTGGGCGACGATGCCGGTCAGCTCTTCCATCGCCCTGTTCCACATCAGGATCTCCTGATCTTCGGCCAGCGAGCACACACCCATCGGCAGTTCCTGCAGGGTCTGGCGGTGGTAGCGGCGCAGGGCGTCGAGTTCGGCAGCAAGGCCGGTCAGGCGCGAGTGGTAGTCCTCAAGACGGCTTTCAATAAAATGTATGTCTTCGGTGACATATTTTTCGCTGCCCGATTTGTACGGCAGGAAGGTTTCCACCATGTCCTGGGCGACACTTGGCCCCATCAACCCGGACAGGTTGGCCTCGATCCTGTCGCGCAGGCGGCGCAGGGCATAAGGACGGCGCTCGTCGAATGGCAGGTACAGATCGCGCAGCGCCTGTTCGACTTCCTTCTGTGCGGCTTTCGCGCCCAGCGGCTTGGCCAGTTGGGTGGCGAATTCCTGGGGCGACACGGCATGCAATTCACGACGTTGCGGGCGGCGCACGTTATCGACCGCGCAGGCCTCGGCGGCTCCGACTTCTTCAGGGCTGGCATTGGTGAACAGGGATATCAGGGTGAACAACAACACGTTGGCCGCGAGGGACGCGATAGCTGCCATGTGCCAGCTGGTGTCGTCCAGCACGTAGATCATGTTCAGCCAGGGGATATAAAAGCCCTGCAGGTTGCCGATCAGCGGCAGCAGCATGCTGACTGCCCAGACCGCAATGCCGGCCAGCAGGCCTGCGATGAAGCCTCGCCGGTTGGCGGTCGGCCAGTAAAGCACCGACAGTACGCCCGGCAGGAATTGCAGCGTCGCAACGAAAGCGACGATGCCGAGATTGGCCAGATCCTGCTGGGCACCGAGCAGCAGGTAGAAGCCGTAACCCAAGGCAATGATCGCCACGATCAGCCCGCGTCGCGTCCACTTCAGCCAGCGGTAGATGTTGCCCTCGGCTGGCGGCTGATAAAGCGGCAGCACCAGATGGTTGAGGGCCATGCCGGACAGCGCCAGCGTAGTCACGATGATCAGCCCGCTGGCCGCCGACAGTCCACCGATATAGGCGAGCAGGGCCAACGCCTTGCTGTTGGCCGCGATACCGATCCCGAGGGTGAAGTATTCCGGGCTGGTCGTGGCCCCGAGTTTGAGCCCGGCCCAGAGGATCAGTGGAACAGCGAGGCTGATCAACAGCAGAAACAATGGCAGCCCCCAACTGGCGCTGACCAGCGAGCGCGGGTTGAGGTTTTCAGTGAAGGTCATGTGATACATGTGCGGCATGACAATCGCCGAGGCGAAGAACACCAGCAGCAGGGTGCGCCAGGGGCCTTCCTGCAACGGCGTGTGCAGCGAGGCGAGGGCGGTCTGGTTCTGCAACAGCCACAGTTCCAGCTGTTGCGGGCCGTCGAACACGCCATACAAGGCGTACAGCCCGACACCGCCCAGTGCGATCAGCTTGATCAGCGATTCGAAGGCGATGGCGAATACCAGCCCTTCGTGCTTCTCACGGGTTGCGATGTGTCGCGAGCCAAAGAAAATAGTGAACAGGGTGATCAGCGCGCAAAACGCCACGGCCACCCGATCCTGCACCGGTTCGCGAGTCAGAATGCCGATGGAGTCGGCCACTGCCTGAATCTGCAAGGCCAGCAACGGCAGTACGCCGATCAGCATGAATACGGTGGTCAGCGCACCAGCCCAGGTGCTGCGAAAGCGGAAGGCAAACAAATCGGCCAGCGATGAAAGCTGATAGGTGCGGGTGATTCTGAGGATCGGGTAGAGCAGCACTGGCGCAAGCAGGAATGCACCGGAAACCCCCAGGTAGCTGGACAGAAAACCGTAGCCATACTGATAGGCCAGGCCGACCGTGCCATAAAACGCCCAGGCGCTGGCGTACACGCCCAGTGACAGGGTGTAGGTCAACGGATGACGGATGATCCAGCGTGGAATAAGGCCGTGCTCGCTGACCCAGGCTACACCGAACAGCACCAGCAGGTAGGCGGCGCTGACCATCAGCATCTGCGTCAGACTAAAGCTCATCGGCATCTCGCTGGCTCTGCAGAATGAAAGTCACCACGATCAGGATCAGCCACAGCATGTAGGGGCGATACCAGGCACCGGTCGCATCGATCCACCAGTCCATGATGGCCGGAGAGAACAGATAGATGCCTACCACCAGAAGCAAAACCAACCGGTATATGTACATCTGGTCTCCCTGTGCTGGTAGATGAGGAGCGGCATGTTAACGGATGCCGGATAACCTGCAAGCATACTTGCGTCGCAGTTTGCGGCGACCGCTCTGGATCAGTCTATCCGGGCTTCTTCAATATTGCGCAGTCTGGGGATCAGGTCGGCGTTCCAGTGGCCGATTCCCCAGGCAAGCACTTCCTGCGCGGTGCCATCGGCCATGTGCGTATCGAGTGGTTGCCCCAGTGCCCGCAATGCCCGAATCAGCAGAGGGGTGGCCTGTTCGGCCGGCAACGGTGGCGAGCGATAGGATTTGCCGAGCTTGTGGCCATCCGGCTGGATGATCAGCGGCACATGCAGGTAGCGTGGCTGGGGCAAGCCCAGCAGTTCCTGCAAGTACAACTGGCGGGGCGTCGAGTCCAGCAGGTCGGCACCGCGCACGATATCGGTCACGCCTTGCCAGGCGTCATCGATTATCACGGCGAGCTGATAGGCATACAGGCCGTCGCGCCTGCGGATCACGAAGTCACCGCTTTCGCGTCCCAGGTGCATTTTGAATGTGCCCTGCACACGGTCTTCGAAGCGATATTCAAGCTCCGGGACCCGGATGCGGATTGCGGCATTCTCGGGCGCATGTCCCGCATTGCGGCAAAAACCGGGATACACGCCTTCAAACGGCTCGAGCTGTTTGCGTGAGCAGGTGCAGGCATAGGCCAGGCCATGATTGAACCAGCGCTGGAGTATTTCGGCGTAGGCATCATGGCGCTCGCTCTGCCGAGCCATCTCGCCATCCCATTCAAAGCCGTAGCGCTCAAGGGTTTCAAGAATCGCGGCTTGCGCGCCGGCCACCTCGCGCGGCGGGTCCAGGTCTTCCATGCGTAACAGCCACTGGCCGCCGACTGCGCGAGCGTCCAGATAGGACGCCAGCGCTGCGACCAGCGAGCCAAAATGCAGATAACCACTGGGAGTCGGCGCAAAGCGCCCGATATAGGCCGGTTTTTTCATGGGCGGGATGTTACGGGTGGCTAGCTTGAGTGGGCAAGCGAAACGCGGTTGGTCTTCACGCGGACTCTCGTGACGATGTTCACTCTGCGCCGCGTTGCTCGTCCAAGACCGGACGTAGAGCGTCCAGAACGGCATGCGACGCGGAGCGTCGCACGATAGTTAATACTGTCACGCCCTACACGCAGCCGCTGCCAACGCAAAGCTTTTCGGTCGCGATAGCACTGGCGACCCCCGGATCAGTGACAGGGCGAAGGAACCCGACGAAGTCGGGCCGGAAACAGGAGCGAGGGGATTTGCCTACTTTGGCCCCATCAAAGTAGGTCGCCGAGGGGCGAAAAGGGGACTTGAGCAGAATCCAACCCACCTGACATCACAGAACTGCCATGTGACGCAGAGCGTCCAGAACGGCATGCGACGCGGAGCGTCGCACGATAGTTGAGATTATCGTTCCTCACGCTCCAGCGTAGGAATGCCTTGGGTGACGCTCTGCGTCACAGGTCTTCGCCGCACCGCACATTCAAGATCGGACGCAAATCCAGAACGACGAACCGAAGTGAAGCGTCGGCACGATAGTCAACGCGCGTATTGGCACGAGGGGCGTGATTCCAACAGGCACAAAAAAGACGCCGAAGCGTCTTTTTCAGTCAAAGGCGGCCCCAGGTCACTTACCGACCTGTTTTTCCTTGATTTCAGCAAGTGTCTTGCAGTCGACGCACTGGTCGGCAGTCGGGCGCGCTTCAAGACGGCGAATGCCGATCTCTACGCCGCACGATTCACACCAGCCGTATTCTTCGTCCTTGATCAGTTGCAGCGTCTTGTCGATCTTCTTGATCAGCTTGCGTTCGCGGTCACGGGCACGAAGTTCGAGGCTGAACTCTTCTTCCTGACTGGCACGGTCGGCCGGGTCGGGAAAGTTGGCTGCTTCGTCCTTCATGTGGTCTACCGTTCGGTCGACCTCTTGCATCAAGTCCTGCTTCCACTTGTTCAGGATCTTGGTGAAGTGCGCGCGCATGGGCTCGCTCATGTACTCCTCACCCTTTGTTTCCGGGTAGGGTGCAAAGCCGCCGATTAGATGGCTGTGTTGCTTTTCTGGGGTGGGCATGTCTGGACCGCCTCTCAATCTTCTAATCTATTGCGCAGGATTGTTCCATCACCGACACCCGTCGGCCCTGCAGCTGCAAGCGGGCGAACTTACCAGATCAAATCGGAGTGCGCTACTCCCGGTTGTCGAGCATGACGACGCCGTCCGCTTATAGAGATGGCTATTTCACATCTGCCCTTCACTTAAATGAACTCTAGTCGATGCGTACCGTCGTAGCTTTCTTTTATTCAGCATTCGACGACTGGGTTTTTCAGCCCGTTAAAGCACCGTAGTGCGGTCGGTTCGGTAGAATCATGCCGCGTCGTCATGACAATCATGTTTTTAATACCCGCACCCATAAAGGAATATCCATGCCCCAGCCTTACAGTGCACGTAGTCGCGCCATCGAACCTTTTCATGTCATGGCGCTGCTGGCGCGTGCCAATGAACTGCAGGCAGCGGGTCATGACGTTATTCACCTTGAAATCAGCGAGCCCGATTTTACGACTGCGCAGCCCATCATCAAGGCTGGCCAGGCGGCGCTGGCAGACGGCAAGACTCGCTACACCGCCGCTCGTGGTCTTCCGCAACTGCGCGAAGCCATTTCCGGATTCTACGCCCGACGCTACGGCGTTGATATTGATCCCCAGCGCATTCTGGTCACGCCGGGCGGTTCGGGCGCGTTGTTGCTTGCCAGCAGCCTGTTGGTCGATCCGGGCAAGCATTGGTTGCTGGCCGACCCTGGCTACCCTTGCAATCGACACTTCCTGCGTTTGATCGAGGGCGAGGCGCAACTGGTGCCGGTCGGTCCGCAAGAACGCTATCAACTGAATCCCGAACTGGTGGCGGCTCACTGGAACCAGAACAGTATCGGCGCACTGGTGGCATCGCCTGCCAATCCTACCGGCACGCTGCTGAATCGCGACGAACTGGCAGCCTTGTCACAAGCGCTGAAAGCTCGCAACGGCCACCTGGTGGTGGATGAGATTTACCACGGCCTCACCTACGGCGTGGAGGCCAGCAGTGTGCTGGAGGTGGATGACGAAGCGTTTGTCCTCAATAGTTTTTCAAAGTATTTCGGCATGACAGGCTGGCGCCTCGGCTGGCTGGTTGCACCGCAAGACGCCGTGGCCGATCTGGAAAAACTGGCGCAGAACCTCTACATCAGCGCACCAAGCATGGCGCAACATGCCGCGCTTGCCTGCTTTGAGCCGCAGACACTTGAAATATTCGAGCAGCGGCGCGCCGAGTTCGGCCGTCGCCGGGACTTCCTGTTGCCTGCGCTGCGCGAACTGGGTTTCGGTATTGCCGTCGAGCCGGAAGGGGCATTCTATTTGTACGCCGACATCTCGGCGTTTGGCGGCGATGCCTTCGCGTTCTGCCGGCATTTTCTGGAAACCGAGCATGTCGCTTTTACGCCAGGCCTGGACTTTGGTCGCCATCAGGCTGGGCATCATGTGCGCTTTGCCTATACACAGAGCTTGCCGCGCCTTCAGCAGGCAGTCGAGCGAATTGCTCGCGGTTTGCGTAGCTGGGGTGCCTGATGCGCTTTGCTCCGCAGCTTGAACAGGGTCGTCTGCTGACCCGTTACAAACGCTTTCTGGCTGATATCGAAACCGACAGCGGCGAGCTGTTGACCATTCACTGCCCCAACACCGGTTCGATGCTCAACTGCATGATGCCCGGTGGGCGTGTGTGGTTCAGCCGTTCAAGTAACCCGAAGCGCAAGCTGCCGGGCACTTGGGAAATCAGCGAGACGCCGCAGGGCAGGCTGGCCTGTATCAACACCGGGCGAGCCAATACGCTGGTTGAAGAGGCCTTGCGCGCTGGGGTTATCAGCGAACTCGAGGGGTTTACGACGCTCAAGCGCGAGGTGGCCTACGGGCAGGAAAAGAGTCGTGTGGACTTTCGCCTTGAATACCCTGATGGCTATCTGTATCTGGAAGTGAAAAGTGTCACGTTGGGTTTCGATGATTCCAGTGTCGCTGCGTTTCCCGACGCGGTTACCCAGCGTGGTGCGCGGCACTTGCGTGAACTGGCCACGCTGGCGCGCGAGGGCGTGCGGGCCGTGTTGTTGTATTGCGTCAACCTCACCGGTATCGACGCCGTGCGACCCGCAAAGGAGATCGATCCGGCTTACGCGGCTGCGTTGCGCGAAGCTATTGACGCTGGTGTGCAAATTCTTGCCTACGGTGTGCACCTGACGCCAGACGAAATTGTTATTGACCGACGACTGCAGGTGCACTGGCTGGATTGAAGCGTTCCGGGCGTGACGAGTCAGCCCTCGTCATCCTCCATGGGCAGAGACACCCAGATCCCCTCAGCATCTTCACGGCTCTGGATCGCCGTCAATGATTGGCCTTCGCAGGGGCCGGCAACGCATTCGCCATTCTCGATCAGAAACAACGCCCCATGCATTGCGCACCGGATCAGGCTGGCGCTGCTGTCGAGGAATTGATCCGGCTGCCATTCCAGGGCGATACCGCGATGCGGGCAGCGGTTTTTGTAGATGAACACTTCACCCTGACGACGTACTGCCAGCAATGCGTGCTCGCCTAGCTCGAAACCCCTGCTTTGGGCTTCGTGCAAGTGACTTGAGGTGCAAAGGAATTTCAAGAAGCCTCCACAGGCCTGTTTTTTTGTAGACGCCTGACCTGGGTAGTCTGACAGCTTCTTTGGGTTGTCGCGTTGTCGTACGCGGGGCTTATTACAGGCTGCGTCAGTTTTTTCCTGTCTTCCTGTGGCTTTTTTCTCTGAGCATGGTCCTTGCGCCTTCTGGCCTTCAAGCCCGTATATCGTTCTGCTCATGTTTTGCAGAGCGAGTACGCCATGAAAGAGATGACAGCAGATGATGAGCGGCTGGCGCGTCAGGTCATAAGGCTGCTTGAGCTGTTTGCCCTCAATGCCGACGACACGGAGCAGCGCATCGTCGGCATTTGTCAGCGCGCATGGACGCCTGTGGGGCAGGTTGCCGCGGTCTGCGTGCAGCCGCGTTTCGTGTGTCTGGCGCGCACCACCCTGGACCGTATGCTGGCGCATGACATCAAGGTTGTCGCCATAGTCAATTTCCCTCACGGCAGCAGCAACATTCAGTCAGTGACCTCGCAAGTTCGCGCTGCGCTGCTGTCCGGCGCGGACGAAATAGATGTCGTGTACCCCTTTCGCGCACTGCTCTGTGGGGACAGGCAGCCCGGCCTTGAGATGATATCGGCGTGCAGCTCATTGTGTGCAGGGCGGGTCAAACTCACCGCGACACTTGAAACCGGCGATCTGCGCGATTCCCAAATGATCCTCAATGCCTGCCGCGATGCGATTGTTTCGGGTGCCGACTTTATCAAGACCAGCACAGGCAAATCAGCCACCCACGTTACACCGCAGACTGCGCGGGTGATGCTCGAGTCTATCGCGGACGTCGGCGGGCAGGTGGGGTTGAAGGTTGCGGGAGGGATCCGGACGTTCGACGAGGCACGTTTTTACATGACGCTGGCGCGTGCCCGTTTTGGTCGGCAATGGATGAACGCCGGGCGCGTGCGGTTGGGCGGCTCAAGCTTGCTGGACGATTTGCTGGCCAGACTTGGCCTGTATGAGTCATATGGCAACGGTTTTTGAGCGGTGGGCTGCTTTTTGAAGGACAAAAAAAGACCCGGCAAAGAGCCGGGTCAAAAACCGTGATTAGCCTGATGAGGAGATAATCTGAAAGTCCGAACCAAGGTCTTTCAGTTACCGTCCAGTCTCGCGACCGGATGTGATAATCATAACGATTCTCATTTCTAAGTCAACAGTTCTTTTGATCCTGTCCATGCTCTTCACCTGACAGCTATCCATAGGCCAAAAATGCCTCGCACGGCATAACGGCTGGCTGCGATATTTAGAGGGGGAGTTTCGGAAATGAAGCGACGCAGCGCCAGCCTGACATGCATTGCGCATGCAGGCTGCGAAGGTTTTACGGTTTTAGCGGGTGCGATAGCGCAGGCGCGTACCGAAATTTACCGACATCAGAATCTCGTCAGCCGAGAGCTCGGCGGGGAAGAACACGCCTGAAATCTGTGCGTGAGCGATACTCGCACCTTCCATCGGCGTGTGCCGCAGGTCCAGGCCGCGAAGGTCGGCAGACCGGAAGTAGGCGTCGGTGAAGTCGATACCGGCGGTGTCCAGTGCCCGCAGGTCCAGCCCTCGAAAGTCACCCCCGGCCATATCAGTTGTGCCGGTCCGCGGTTTCTCCTGGTTGAAACCTTCGACATCATCTTTGCGCAGCAGCATATAAAGCGGTGAGTCGATCTGTTTGGGCTGGCTCATGATGGCCTCGGACATGTGGTTGCGTTGGAATTATGACACCATTATATTGCCATCATTGCGAGGCCGTGAAGCGTTACCCGCTCAACGGCCATGTACCGGTTTTACAGCCCCGGCAGGCGCTGGCGCAGGTTGTCGATGAGGCTGTCCAGCTCACTGCTGATGTGGGTGGCAACCTTCTTGCTGCGCAGCGTTTCCTCTGCGCTCAGCGGTTCTCGGTTGGCCTGCTGGGCCTCGATGACCTCCAGGGTTGCGTCGGAAGGATCATTGTTCTGTGCCTGACGCTGGGCAAGCCAGCCAGCGATCACTGCCTGTGGTGCTTCGCAATCGAGGATCATAAACGGCACGCCGGTGTTTTCGGCGACTTTCGCCGCTGCATCACGCTGCCCATGCTTGAGGTAGGTGGCATCGATCACTACCGAGAAGCCTGCGCGCAGGGTTATACCGGCAAGTTCGTGCAGGTGTGCATAGGTTGCATCGTTGGCTTGCGCGCCATACATCTCTTTATCTCGCCCGGCAAACAGGCGCTTGCGCTCTATGTCCGAACGCAGGCGAATGGCGCCCAGCGATTCCACCAGGCGCATTGCGACATGGCTTTTGCCGACGGCTGATACACCGTGGGTAATTGTCAGGAACGGTGAGGGAATGGCGCTGTAGCTTTCGGCCAGATTGGCGTAATTGCGGTATTGACGAAGCGTCGCTGCGCGCTGTACACCGTCGGCGTCGGATGGCTGGCTGAACAGGGCCACTTTGGCACGAACCATCGCCCGATAAGCCTTGTAGAAATTCAGCAGTTCCAGGCCTGCGTAGTCGCCGGTGACTTCCAGGTACTGGCTGATCAGGCGCCGGGAAAGGGATTTCAGGCCGCGGTCCTCAAGGTCCATTGCCAGGAAGCCGATGTCGGCGTACACGTCGGTCTTGCGGAACGGTTCGTTGAACTCGATGCAGTCAAACAGCACGACCTTGCCGTCTATCACTGTCGCGTTGCCCAGATGGATGTCGCCGTGGCATTCGCGGATGAATCCGTCGGCCTTGCGCTGAGCCAGCAGTGGCTTGAGCCGCGCAAAGCTAGACTCTGCCCACGCCTGTAGGGCATCGAGCTGTGCCAGGTCGGATTTTTCGCTGATCAGTGGACGAATCTGCTCAAAATTCTGTACCACAGGGGCCATCACGCTGTCTGGCGAGCCCAGTTCGCTTTCGGTTCCGACCTGCGGCGAGGTGAGGTGGAAGCCTGCGATCTGGCGCGCCAGTTCGTCGATATGCGCAGTGGTCACCTCGCCGTTGGCCTGCAGGGTGCTGAGCAGGCCGTCCTGTGAAAACTGCTTCATCTTCAAGGCGTATTCGATGACTTCGCCGTCGCCGCCCAATTGCGGCGCGTCGACTGTGCCGGTGATCGGCAGCACTTCAATGTAGAGGTCGTCGGTCAGGCGCTGATTGAGGCGCAGCTCTTCTTCGCAGAAATGCTTACGCAGAGCCAGCGTAGTAAAATCCAGAAAACCGAAGTTCATCGGCTTCTTGAATTTGTAAGCATACGGGCCAGTCAGCAGAACCCACGAAATGTGCGTTTCGATGAGCTGGAAATTCTCCACCGGATGTGGGAAAAGAGCAGGGTTCTGCAGGGCAGCGATCAAAGACTTGCTCACGGGCGATCCTTCAGGAATGTGTTCAAAATGTAAGTACGCGATGCCGCCATTATGGCCGCTTGGCGCGAGGCTGCAAACCGCTGACTCGGGCGTCTGTCGATCCTTGCTAAAGTGCGTATAATCCGCGCCCATGACTCGATCCCGCACCTCTCGTTCTCCTAAAAAGCAACCTCCTCGCAGCCTGAACAAGTGGCTGGGCTGGGCGTTGAAGCTCGGTATTGTCGGCCTGGTTCTGCTGGGCGGCCTGGCCATTTACCTCGATGCAATCGTTCAGGAGAAGTTCTCCGGCAAGCGCTGGACCATTCCGGCCAAGGTCTATGCACGACCGCTGGAGCTGTTCGTCGGACAGAAGCTGAGCCGCGATGATTTTCTCATCGAACTCGACGCCTTGGGTTATCGCCGCGAAAGCGTCGCGAATGGTCCTGGCGCTGCGGCGGTGAATGGCAATACCGTCGACCTCAACACGCGGGGTTTCCAGTTCTACGAAGGCACTGATGCGGCTCAGCAGGTGCGCGTGCGCTTTTCCGGTGATTACGTCGCCGACCTGTCGTCGGGCAATGGTGCCAAGCTTGCCGTGGCGCGGCTTGAGCCCCTGCTGATCGGCGGGCTTTACCCGAAGAACCTCGAAGACCGGATCCTGATCAAGCTTGATCAGGCACCGCCGTATCTGCTCGACGGGCTGGTGGCGGTCGAGGACCGCGATTTCTATCACCACTTCGGCGTGTCGCCCAAGTCCATTGCCCGGGCTATCTGGGTGAATACTTCGCAAGGGCAGATGCGCCAGGGCGGCAGTACGCTGACCCAGCAGTTGGTCAAGAACTTCTACCTGACCAACGAGCGCAGCCTGACCCGCAAGCTCACCGAAGCCATGATGGCGGTCTTGCTGGAGATCCATTACAGCAAGCAGGAAATCCTCGAGGCTTACCTCAATGAAGTGTTTGTCGGTCAGGACGGTCAACGTGCAGTGCACGGTTTTGGTCTGGCCAGTCAGTATTTCTTCAGCCAGCCGCTTTCCGAACTGAAGATTCATCAGGTGGCGATGCTGGTCGGGCTGGTCAAGGGGCCGTCCTTCTACAACCCGCGCCGCAACCCCGAGCGTGCTCTGGAGCGTCGTAATCTGGTGCTCGACCTGTTTGAGCAGCAAGGTGTGGCAACCCCCGAAGTGGTGGCCGCCGCGAAGAAATTGCCACTGGGTGTGACCAAGACCGGCACGCTCGCCGACAGCTCGTTCCCGGCTTTTCTGGATCTGGTCAAGCGCCAGTTACGCGAAGACTATCGCGATGAAGACTTGACCGAAGAAGGGCTGCGGATCTTTACCAGCTTTGATCCGATCCTGCAGATGAAGTCCCAGGCCGCTATGGACGACACGTTCAAAAAGCTCGCCGGGCGCAAGGGTGTTGATGAAGTAGAGGCGGGTATGGTCGTCACCAACCCGGAGACCGGTGAAGTGCAGGCGCTGATTGGCGGTCGCGAGGCCGGGTTCTCGGGTTTCAACCGGGCGATCGATGCAGTGCGTCCGATAGGCTCGCTGGTCAAGCCGGCTATTTACCTGACCGCACTGGAACGTCCGAGCCAGTACACGCTGACCAGCTGGATTGCCGACGAACTGTTTCAGGTCAAGGGCGCTGATGGCCAGATCTGGAAACCGCAGAACTACGATCACAAGTCGCATGGCAACATCTTTCTGTATCAAGGGCTGGCGCATTCCTACAACCTGTCGACTGCCAAGCTGGGCCTTGAGCTGGGTATTCCAACTGTCTTCAAGACACTGGCCAAACTGGGTGTAACGCGTGAGTGGCCTGCTTATCCGTCGATGCTGCTGGGTGCGGGCGGCTTGAGTCCGATGGAAGTCGCCACCATGTACCAGACCATCGCCAGCGGCGGGTTCAATACGCCGATGCGTGGTATTCGCAGTGTGCTGACCGCCGAAGGTGAACCGCTCAAGCGTTATCCGTTCAAGATCGAGCAGCGTTTCGATCCGGGTGCCATTTACCTGGTACAGAATGCGATGCAGCGGGTCATGCGCGAAGGGACGGGCAAATCTGTTTACAACGTGTTGCCGAGCTCGCTGAATCTGGCGGGCAAGACCGGCACCAGTAATGACTCGCGCGACAGCTGGTTCGCCGGTTTCAGTCAGGATCTGCTGGCCGTGGTGTGGATGGGCCGTGATGATAACGGCAAGACACCGTTTACTGGCGCCACTGGTGCCCTGCAGGTCTGGACCAGCTTTATGCGCAAGGCCAATCCGCTGCCGCTGGACATGGCGATGCCGGATAACGTCGTTCAGGCATGGGTCGATGCGCAGACAGGCCAGGGTTCTGACTCAAGCTGCCCGAATGCAGTGCAGATGCCGTATATTCGCGGCAGTGAGCCCCAGCCCGGCGCGACATGCGGCGGCGCTCCGGCACCTGCCACTGAGGTGATGGACTGGGTCAAGGGTTGGTTGAACTAGGCAATCGAGGTTTTGAAGTGAATAAATGGTGGATTCCAGCTTTAACGGCACTGGCCTTGCTGAACGGCTGCGCCAGTGTGGAACGCGGCTCGATTCCGGTCGTGGATTCGAGCTCCAAGGTGTCCAACGGCGAGCGCGCGGCAGCGTCGCGTAATGGCACTTACCGAACCAACACCGCCCCGGTTCAGCAGCCGCAAGCCGTGCCGCAGGATTCGGGTGTTGTGGTGATGGTGCCGGGTGCGGGTGGTGCCGATGCAGGGCAGAGCTTCTCTGCGCCGACCAGTCAGGCTCCGTTCAGTGTCAACACGCCGCCTGTCGATGCCGCTCCGGTCAATCAGGCCCCGATCAGCCCGGCTCCGGCGAACAACAGTTACAGCATGCCGGCTGCCTCTGCACCGACCGGGATTCCGTCCAGTGGCGGCGGTCTGTCAGAGGACGAGCAGCTTGACGGGCCGGTACTGGCGTTGCTGACCACGGCACAGCAACAGCAGAGCAGTGGCGACCTCAACGGCGCATCCTCAAGCCTGGAGCGCGCGCAGCGTGTCGCCCCGCGTGAGCCTCAGGTGCTTTATCGTCTGGCTCAGGTGCGCCTGGCTCAGGGCGATGCAGCCCAGGCCGAGCAACTGGCTCGTCGCGGTCTGACCTACGCCAACGGGCGTACCAGCCTTCAGGCCAGCCTTTGGGGTCTGATCGCCCAGTCTCGCGAAAAGCAGGGTGACGCGGCCGGTGCTGCGCTGGCTCGCCAAAAGGCTCGCTGATGGACGTGCGTTTGCCTGAGGTGGCCGAGCAGTTGCTGTTGATAGAGCGCGAGTTGCGCGCGCTGGGCTGGTGGGATGCGACGCCGCCCAGCGAGCAGGCGCTTGCCAGTCAGGAACCGTTCAGCGTCGATACGCTCGAGTTCGCGCAGTGGCTGCAATGGATCTTCCTGCCGCGCATGAAAGTCATCCTCGAGCGTGACCTGCCGCTGCCCAATGCGTCCGGCATTCTGGAGATGGCCGAGATGGTCTATGCCGGGCGCCTGAGTGAAACCCGGCTGCTGCAGCAGCATCTGGCACGGTTCGACCAGTTGATTACGGCCGCTCGCTGAGCCAATCCTCTAGCGACAGAATTCGCTGATGGCTTTCTCGGTTTCTTCGATACGCGTCTTGCGGTTTTCATCCGTGAGACGCCTCGACTCTCCTCCGACCTGCTCGCGCACTCGCGGATTGTTCTGCAACTGCGCGAGATTGGTGCGCAGGGTTTCGCAATTCTCCGCGCGTTTCGCTTCCTGAGCCTTCACCTGACTTTTGACTTTCTGGTCAATAGCGCGTTGCTGTGCAGCTCCGTCGTCCGCAGGAGTGCTGGGCGCAGAGGCAGGTGGCGGCGTCTGCACATTGATTTCCTGCACCTGCTGGCCGGTGGGGGGTTGAGCATCAAAATGCGTCACGCCCTGAGCGTCGACCCATTTATAGATTGAGGCGGCCTGGCTGGTTGTGCTGAGGGCCAGTGCGGCGGCGAGAATCATCCAATGCATGTCGTGTCCTTGAGAGTCTGTGCACACAGAAAACTACCATAACGGTGCATTTCAGTCCGAAACGGTGCGATTTCGCCGGTCCTCTGTCAAGAAAGCGCACGGATCACTTGACTTGAAGGGGGGGAATCACAACAATCCAAAGTTCGCTGTAGAAGGACTGCCAGAAGCAGACCCTCTCAGTAGATCATGAGGCGCACACCCGCGCCGACCTGTAACACCCGCAACGCGTTACCTCGCGCTGGGTGGGAATGTTCCGCAACACTCAGGGACCTCCCAATACTTGCTCAGTCAGTGCTGACGTAGTCGGCGACCACCGTCGCTCATGCTCTGCTGGCAGTAAACCTATTAAGACCCGTCCCGGAGTGGGCGGTATTCTGGCGTTTTAGAGGTGAACAACGTGGAGCTTTTATCTGGCGCTGAAATGGTCGTCCGCTTTTTGCGTGACGAAGGCGTTGAGCATATCTATGGGTACCCGGGTGGTGCTCTCCTGCATGTCTACGATGCCCTGTTCAAAGAACCGGCGGTAAGCCATATCCTTGTTCGCCACGAGCAGGCTGCCACGCACATGGCCGACGGCTATGCGCGGGCTACCGGCAAGGCGGGCGTGGTGCTGGTGACGTCCGGTCCAGGTGCAACCAATGCCATTACCGGTATCGCCACGGCGTACATGGACTCCATTCCGATGGTGGTTCTGTCTGGTCAGGTAGCGAGTACGCTGGTGGGTACCGATGCCTTCCAGGAGACCGACATGATCGGTATCTCCCGGCCAATCGTGAAGCACAGCTTCATGATCAAGCACCCGTCGGAAATCCCGGAAGTCCTGAAAAAGGCTTTCTACCTGGCGCAGTCCGGTCGTCCGGGCCCTGTAGTGGTCGACATTCCGAAAGACATGACCAACCCGGCCGAGAAATTCGAATACGTCTTTCCGAAAAAAGCCAAGCTGCGCTCCTACAGCCCGGCGGTCCGTGGCCATTCCGGCCAGATCCGCAAAGCCGTCGAGATGCTGCTGGCGGCCAAGCGTCCTATCGTCTACGCCGGTGGCGGCGTGATCATGGGCAATGCTTCGGCGCAACTGACCGAACTGGCGCAACTGCTCAATGCTCCGGTCACCAATACCCTGATGGGGCTTGGCTGCTATCCGGGCACGGATCGTCAGTTCGTCGGCATGCTCGGGATGCACGGCAGCTACACCGCCAACCTCGCGATGCACCACACCGATGTGATCCTGGCAGTCGGCGCGCGCTTTGATGACCGTGTCATCAATGGCGCGAGCAAGTTCTGTCCGAACGCAAAAATCATCCACATCGACATCGACCCGGCTTCGATCTCCAAGACCATCAAGGCCGACGTGCCTATCGTCGGTCCTGTCGAAAGCGTGCTGACCGAAATGGTCGCCACTTTGAAAGAGATCGGCGAGACACCTGACAAGGCATCCGTTGCCGCGTGGTGGAAGCAGATTGACGAGTGGCGCGGTGCGGGTGATCTGTTCCCGTACAACCGTGGCGATGGCACGGTCATCAAGCCGCAAGCCGTTATCGAAACGCTGTGCGAAGTCACCAAGGGCGACGCTTACGTCACCTCGGACGTTGGCCAGCATCAGATGTTCGCTGCGCAGTACTACCGTTTCAACAAGCCGAACCGCTGGATCAACTCGGGCGGTCTGGGCACGATGGGCTTTGGCTTCCCGGCTGCGATGGGCGTCAAGCTGAGCTTTCCGGATGCGCACGTTGCCTGTGTGACCGGTGAAGGCAGTATCCAGATGAACATTCAGGAACTGTCGACCTGCCTGCAATACGGCTTGCCGGTGAAGATCATCCTGCTCAACAACGGTGTTCTGGGCATGGTCCGTCAGTGGCAGGACATGAGCTATGGCTCGCGTCACTCGCATTCCTACATGGAATCGCTGCCTGATTTCGTCAAGCTGGTCGAAGCCTATGGCCACGTCGGCATGCGTATCACTGACCTGAAGGACTTGAAGCCGAAGATGGAAGAAGCCTTTGCCATGACTGATCGTCTGGTGTTCATGGATATTCAGGTCGATGTGACCGAGCACGTCTACCCGATGCAGATCAAGGACGGCTCCATGCGCGATATGTGGTTGAGCAAGACGGAGCGGACATAATCATGCGCCATATCATTTCCCTGCTGCTGGAAAACGAACCGGGTGCATTGTCTCGCGTCGTCGGTCTGTTCTCCCAGCGCAACTACAACATCGAAAGCCTGACGGTTGCGCCGACCGAAGACCCGACCCTGTCGCGTCTGACGCTCACCACCGTAGGCCATGATGAGGTGATCGAGCAGATCACTAAGAACCTCAACAAACTTATCGAAGTGGTCAAGCTGGTCGACCTGTCGGAAAGCGCTCACATCGAGCGCGAACTGATGCTGGTCAAGGTCAAGGCCACTGGCGCGCAGCGTGCCGAGATCAAGCGCACCACGGATATTTTCCGCGGGCAGATCGTCGACGTGACTGCCAGCGTTTATACCGTGCAGCTGAGTGGCACGAGCGACAAACTGGACAGCTTCATTCAGGCCATCGGCACCGCCGCTATCCTGGAAACAGTACGTAGCGGCGTAACGGGCATTGCCCGTGGCGACAAAGTGCTGAGCATTTAAATCAATTAAGCAAATGGCCTGAACGGCCAAGATAACAGGGGATTTCCATGAAAGTTTTCTACGACAAAGACTGTGACCTTTCGATCATCCAGGGCAAGAAAGTCGCCATCATCGGTTACGGTTCGCAAGGCCACGCTCAAGCGTGCAACCTGAAAGACTCCGGCGTTGATGTCACTGTTGGCCTGCGTAAAGGTTCGGCTACTGTCGCCAAGGCCGAGGCTCATGGCCTGAAAGTGACTGATGTTGCTTCTGCCGTTGCTGCTGCCGACCTGGTCATGATCCTGACCCCGGACGAGTTTCAGTCCCAGCTGTACAAGAACGAAGTCGAGCCGAACCTGAAAAAGGGCGCAACACTGGCGTTCTCCCACGGCTTCGCGATTCACTACAACCAGGTTGTACCGCGCGCTGACCTCGACGTGATCATGATCGCGCCAAAAGCTCCAGGCCACACCGTACGTACCGAGTTCGTCAAGGGCGGCGGTATTCCTGACCTGATCGCGGTTTATCAGGATGCTTCCGGCAACGCCAAGAACGTTGCCCTGTCCTACGCTTCGGGCGTTGGCGGCGGCCGTACCGGCATCATCGAAACCACCTTCAAGGACGAGACTGAAACCGACCTGTTCGGCGAGCAGGCTGTTCTGTGCGGCGGTACTGTCGAGCTGGTAAAAGCTGGTTTCGAAACACTGGTTGAAGCTGGCTACGCGCCGGAAATGGCCTACTTCGAGTGCCTGCACGAACTGAAGCTGATCGTTGACCTCATGTACGAAGGCGGTATCGCCAACATGAACTACTCGATCTCCAACAACGCCGAATACGGCGAGTACGTGACCGGCCCTGAAGTCATCAACGCTGAATCCCGCCAGGCCATGCGCAACGCTCTGAAGCGCATCCAGGATGGTGAATACGCGAAGATGTTCATCAGCGAAGGCGCTACCGGCTACCCATCGATGACCGCCAAGCGTCGTAACAACGCTGCCCACGGCATCGAAATCATCGGCGAGAAACTGCGCTCGATGATGCCTTGGATCGCTGCGAACAAAATCGTCGACAAAGACAAGAACTAAGCTTTAGCTTCGCAAAAAAACGCGGACAATCGGTCGCGTTTTTTCGTTATGGGTCAGGCTCTGGTATAAAGCTGCATCGTTTGCCGCCGAACCCTCGCGGCAGACCTCTGTCGAACCTTTTCATACCGCTGCAAGGTAATCTCCATGAGCGAACGTCCCGAGGAGCCCAACAAGGCCTCCGACGCTGAAAGTCTGCTACCTATCGATGAACATGTGGAAGAAGGCCATGACGCCGAAGGCCGGCAGGTCCGGCATCGCGGTATCTATCTGCTGCCCAACCTGTTTACCACTGCGAACCTGTTCGCTGGCTTTTACTCCATCATCAGTTCCATGAGCGCACAAAGCGCGATGAGCGCGGGTGATACCGCCGGCGCGAGCAAGTATTTCGCGTTCGCTGCCATTGCGATCTTCGTCGCCATGGTTCTCGACGGGCTGGATGGTCGCGTTGCGCGCATGACCAATACCCAGAGCGCGTTTGGTGCCGAGTACGATTCCCTCTCCGACATGGTCGCCTTTGGTGTGGCACCCGCGTTGCTGGCATTCGGTTGGGCATTGGGGGACATGGGCAAGGTGGGCTGGATGGTAGCCTTCATCTATGTGGCGGGCGCGGCATTGCGTTTGGCGCGCTTCAACACTCAGGTCGGCAAGGCTGACAAACGTTACTTCATCGGTTTGGCTAGCCCGGCTGCGGCAGGTGTTGTGGCCGGCACGGTCTGGGCGTTCAGTGATTTCGGGATTCAGGGTTCGAAGCTGTCGTTCCTGGTGGCCTTGCTGGTTGCGGCGGCAGGCATGCTGATGGTCAGCAACATCAAGTACAACAGCTTCAAGGAGCTGGACCTGAAAGGGCGTGTACCTTTTGTTGCGATTCTGGCCGTGGTGCTGGTGTTTGCCGTGGTATTCAGCGATCCGCCACGTATTCTGCTGCTGATATTCCTCGCCTATGCCCTGTCTGGACCGATTCAGTATCTATTGCGTCGCCGCAAGGCCTAGTCAATGATCTAATTTCCACCATACTCCGTAGTCTATTGGTGCATCAGTTCCCTGGCCTGCGGAGTCATCATGCTAATCAAGCTTCCTTCTTCGTCCGACTCTAAAGAGTCGGACGTCACGCCTGAATCCATCTATCTCTCGCGACGTACATTGCTCGGCGGCTCGCTTGCGGGTCTGGCCGTCACGGCACTGCCACGCTGGGCAAGCGCTGCAGACGCTTCGCGCTATGCGGATGTAGAGCCCGGGAAAGCGCCGGGCTGGTTTGCCGACAAGCTGCCTTCTACAAAATGGCAGGCGGTCAACGTCAAGGATGAGGCGATCACGCCGTTCAAGGACGCGACCCACTACAACAACTTCTACGAGTTTGGTACCGACAAGGGCGATCCGGCAAAGAATGCCGGTTCCTTGCAGACCGAGCCGTGGAGTGTCGTGATCGATGGCGAAGTCGGCAAGCCGGGCCGCTATGCGCTGGAAGACTTCATGAAGCCTTATCAGCTGGAGGAGCGGATCTACAGGCTGCGCTGCGTCGAAGCCTGGTCGATGGTCATTCCCTGGATGGGCTTTCCTATCTCTGCACTGCTCAAACAGGTAGAGCCGACCTCGAAGGCCAAATACATTCGCTTCGAAACGCTTGAAGACCCAAAGTCCATGCCTGGGCAACGCTCTGACTTTGCCCTCATCGACTGGCCGTATGTAGAAGGACTGCGGCTGGATGAGGCGATGAATCCATTGGCGATTCTTGCGGTGGGCATGTATGGGCGTGAGTTGCCTAATCAGAACGGCGCGCCGCTGCGTTTGGTGGTGCCTTGGAAGTATGGCTTCAAGAGTGTGAAGTCAATTGTGCGTATCAGTCTGGTCAGTGAGCAGCCGAAGACCACATGGCAAAGCATTGCGGCAAATGAGTACGGCTTCTATGCCAACGTTAACCCGACGGTGGATCACCCTCGTTGGACTCAGGCCCGAGAGCGTCGCTTGCCGAGCGGCCTGTTCAGTCCGAATCTGCGCGACACGAAAATGTTCAACGGTTATGAGGAGGAGGTGGGTGCCTTGTATGCCGGTATGGATTTGCGGAAGGACTATTGATGCGATACCCGTTCTGGCGTCTGGCTGTATTTCTCGCCGCGTGCGTTGCGCCGGTCTGGTGGCTCTATCAGGCATGGATCTTTGCCTTGGGGCCTGATCCGGGCAAGGTTCTGGTAGAAGATTTCGGGCTAGCGACTCTGGTGATGTTGCTGATCACAATGTCCATGACCCCTTTGCAGCGTCTGACTGGCTGGCCGGGGTGGATCGTCGTCCGTCGTCAATTGGGGTTGTGGTGTTTCGCTTATGTGGTGCTGCACATGACGATGTATGCGCTGTTCATTCTCGGGCTGGATTTAGGACAGTTAGGCGTGGAGCTGGTCAAGCGTCCCTATATCATCGTGGGGGCGTTGGCGTTTCTCGGGCTGCTGGCTTTGGCTGTGACGTCCAATCGCTATAGTCAGCGTCGACTCGGAGCGCGCTGGAAGAAGCTACACCGGCTTATATATGTGATTCTGGGGCTGGGCTTGCTGCACATGTTCTGGATTGTCAGGGCTGACCTTAAGGAATGGGCGCTGTATGCGGGGATAGGCGCGTTCCTGTTGCTGTTGCGGATTCCAATGATTACAAGGCGAATCCCGCGTCTTGGAGGTTCTGCCGGGACAGGATCGAAGAAAGTTCAAAATAACGGTTGACGCCCTCTGTGATCTGTCTATAATTCGTCCCACTTCCGGCGCAGACGGAAACAAAAAAGCCTTGTAGATCAATAGTTTACAAGGGTTTAGAGTGAGGAGTCAGCGAGGAAGGAGGTCGAGTCTGCAGTGATCGACAGCGGTGAGAAAAAAGAGTTTGACACGCGGTTGTAACGCTGTAGAATTCGCCTCCCGCTGATGAGCAACTGAAGAGTTGATCGAAGCGCAAGTGGTTGAAGTTGCAAAGGAAACTTTGAAAACTTCTTAAAATAACCGCTTGACAGATACAGGAGGCGCTGTAGAATGCGCGCCTCGGTTGAGACGAAAGCTCTTAACCATCCGCTCTTTAACAACTGAATCAAGCAATTCGTGTGGGTGCTTGTGGTGTCAGACTGAAGTCAACAGATTATCAGCAACCCAAGTTACTCCGCGAGAAATCAAAGATGTAACCAACGATTGCTGAGCCAAGTTTAGGGTTTTCTCAAAACCCAGTTAGATGTTTGAACTGAAGAGTTTGATCATGGCTCAGATTGAACGCTGGCGGCAGGCCTAACACATGCAAGTCGAGCGGCAGCACGGGTACTTGTACCTGGTGGCGAGCGGCGGACGGGTGAGTAATGCCTAGGAATCTGCCTGGTAGTGGGGGATAACGCTCGGAAACGGACGCTAATACCGCATACGTCCTACGGGAGAAAGCAGGGGACCTTCGGGCCTTGCGCTATCAGATGAGCCTAGGTCGGATTAGCTAGTTGGTGAGGTAATGGCTCACCAAGGCGACGATCCGTAACTGGTCTGAGAGGATGATCAGTCACACTGGAACTGAGACACGGTCCAGACTCCTACGGGAGGCAGCAGTGGGGAATATTGGACAATGGGCGAAAGCCTGATCCAGCCATGCCGCGTGTGTGAAGAAGGTCTTCGGATTGTAAAGCACTTTAAGTTGGGAGGAAGGGCAGTTACCTAATACGTGATTGTTTTGACGTTACCGACAGAATAAGCACCGGCTAACTCTGTGCCAGCAGCCGCGGTAATACAGAGGGTGCAAGCGTTAATCGGAATTACTGGGCGTAAAGCGCGCGTAGGTGGTTTGTTAAGTTGAATGTGAAATCCCCGGGCTCAACCTGGGAACTGCATCCAAAACTGGCAAGCTAGAGTATGGTAGAGGGTGGTGGAATTTCCTGTGTAGCGGTGAAATGCGTAGATATAGGAAGGAACACCAGTGGCGAAGGCGACCACCTGGACTGATACTGACACTGAGGTGCGAAAGCGTGGGGAGCAAACAGGATTAGATACCCTGGTAGTCCACGCCGTAAACGATGTCAACTAGCCGTTGGGAGCCTTGAGCTCTTAGTGGCGCAGCTAACGCATTAAGTTGACCGCCTGGGGAGTACGGCCGCAAGGTTAAAACTCAAATGAATTGACGGGGGCCCGCACAAGCGGTGGAGCATGTGGTTTAATTCGAAGCAACGCGAAGAACCTTACCAGGCCTTGACATCCAATGAACTTTCCAGAGATGGATTGGTGCCTTCGGGAGCATTGAGACAGGTGCTGCATGGCTGTCGTCAGCTCGTGTCGTGAGATGTTGGGTTAAGTCCCGTAACGAGCGCAACCCTTGTCCTTAGTTACCAGCACGTTATGGTGGGCACTCTAAGGAGACTGCCGGTGACAAACCGGAGGAAGGTGGGGATGACGTCAAGTCATCATGGCCCTTACGGCCTGGGCTACACACGTGCTACAATGGTCGGTACAGAGGGTTGCCAAGCCGCGAGGTGGAGCTAATCTCACAAAACCGATCGTAGTCCGGATCGCAGTCTGCAACTCGACTGCGTGAAGTCGGAATCGCTAGTAATCGCGAATCAGAATGTCGCGGTGAATACGTTCCCGGGCCTTGTACACACCGCCCGTCACACCATGGGAGTGGGTTGCACCAGAAGTAGCTAGTCTAACCTTCGGGAGGACGGTTACCACGGTGTGATTCATGACTGGGGTGAAGTCGTAACAAGGTAGCCGTAGGGGAACCTGCGGCTGGATCACCTCCTTAATCGACGACTCAGCTGCGCCATAAGCACCCACACGAATTGCTTGATTCATTGAAGAAGACGATTAGAAGCAGCTTTAAGCTCCAAGCTGATAGCTCAACGCTAGCGGCTACAAGCTCGAAATTGGGTCTGTAGCTCAGTTGGTTAGAGCGCACCCCTGATAAGGGTGAGGTCGGCAGTTCGAATCTGCCCAGACCCACCAATTTTGTGTGGGAAACGGCTGTAGAAATACGGGGCCATAGCTCAGCTGGGAGAGCGCCTGCCTTGCACGCAGGAGGTCAGCGGTTCGATCCCGCTTGGCTCCACCACTTACTGCTTCTGTTTGAAAGCCTAGAAATGAGCATTCCATTGATCCTGATGATCAATGAGTGAATGTTGATTTCTAGTCTTTGATTAGATCGTTCTTTAAAAATTTGGGTATGTGATAGAAAGAAATAGACCGGGCACCTCTTTCACTGGTGCGTGTCCGGGCTAAGGTAAAGTTTGTGAATGCAAACTTTCGGCGAATGTCGTCTTCACAGTATAACCAGATTGCTTGGGGTTATATGGTCAAGTGAAGAAGCGCATACGGTGGATGCCTTGGCAGTCAGAGGCGATGAAAGACGTGGTAGCCTGCGAAAAGCTTCGGGGAGTCGGCAAACAGACTGTGATCCGGAGATGTCTGAATGGGGGAACCCAGCCATCATAAGGTGGTTATCTTGTACTGAATACATAGGTGCAAGAAGCGAACCAGGGGAACTGAAACATCTAAGTACCCTGAGGAAAAGAAATCAACCGAGATTCCCTTAGTAGTGGCGAGCGAACGGGGACCAGCCCTTAAGTTGTATTGAGATTAGCGGAACGTTCTGGAAAGGACGGCCATAGTGGGTGATAGCCCTGTACGCGAAAATCCCTTTGCAATGAAATCGAGTAGGACGGGGCACGAGAAACCTTGTCTGAATATGGGGGGACCATCCTCCAAGGCTAAATACTACTGACTGACCGATAGTGAACCAGTACCGTGAGGGAAAGGCGAAAAGAACCGCGGAGAGCGGAGTGAAATAGATCCTGAAACCGTATGCGTACAAGCAGTGGGAGCCCACTTTGTTGGGTGACTGCGTACCTTTTGTATAATGGGTCAGCGACTTATTTTCAGTGGCGAGCTTAACCGAATAGGGGAGGCGTAGCGAAAGCGAGTCTTAATAGGGCGTCTAGTCGCTGGGAATAGACCCGAAACCGGGCGATCTATCCATGGGCAGGTTGAAGGTTGGGTAACACTAACTGGAGGACCGAACCGACTACCGTTGAAAAGTTAGCGGATGACCTGTGGATCGGAGTGAAAGGCTAATCAAGCTCGGAGATAGCTGGTTCTCCTCGAAAGCTATTTAGGTAGCGCCTCATGTATCACTGTAGGGGGTAGAGCACTGTTTCGGCTAGGGGGTCATCCCGACTTACCAAACCGATGCAAACTCCGAATACCTACAAGTGCCGAGCATGGGAGACACACGGCGGGTGCTAACGTCCGTCGTGAAAAGGGAAACAACCCAGACCGTCAGCTAAGGTCCCAAAGTCATGGTTAAGTGGGAAACGATGTGGGAAGGCTTAGACAGCTAGGAGGTTGGCTTAGAAGCAGCCACCCTTTAAAGAAAGCGTAATAGCTCACTAGTCGAGTCGGCCTGCGCGGAAGATGTAACGGGGCTCAAACCATGCACCGAAGCTACGGGTATCATCTTATGATGATGCGGTAGAGGAGCGTTCTGTAAGCCTGTGAAGGTGAGTTGAGAAGCTTGCTGGAGGTATCAGAAGTGCGAATGCTGACATGAGTAACGACAATGGGTGTGAAAAACACCCACGCCGAAAGACCAAGGTTTCCTGCGCAACGTTAATCGACGCAGGGTTAGTCGGTCCCTAAGGCGAGGCTGAAAAGCGTAGTCGATGGAAAACAGGTTAATATTCCTGTACTTCTGGTTATTGCGATGGAGGGACGGAGAAGGCTAGGCCAGCCTGGCGTTGGTTGTCCAGGTTTAAGGTGGTAGGCTGAGATCTTAGGTAAATCCGGGATCTCAAGGCCGAGAGCTGATGACGAGTGTTCTTTAGAACGCGAAGTGGTTGATGCCATGCTTCCAAGAAAAGCTTCTAAGCTTCAGGTAACCAGGAACCGTACCCCAAACCGACACAGGTGGTTGGGTAGAGAATACCAAGGCGCTTGAGAGAACTCGGGTGAAGGAACTAGGCAAAATGGCACCGTAACTTCGGGAGAAGGTGCGCCGGTGAGGGTGAAGCATTTACTGCGTAAGCCCACGCCGGTCGAAGATACCAGGCCGCTGCGACTGTTTATTAAAAACACAGCACTCTGCAAACACGAAAGTGGACGTATAGGGTGTGACGCCTGCCCGGTGCCGGAAGGTTAATTGATGGGGTTAGCGCAAGCGAAGCTCTTGATCGAAGCCCCGGTAAACGGCGGCCGTAACTATAACGGTCCTAAGGTAGCGAAATTCCTTGTCGGGTAAGTTCCGACCTGCACGAATGGCGTAACGATGGCGGCGCTGTCTCCACCCGAGACTCAGTGAAATTGAAATCGCTGTGAAGATGCAGTGTATCCGCGGCTAGACGGAAAGACCCCGTGAACCTTTACTATAGCTTTGCACTGGACTTTGAATTTGCTTGTGTAGGATAGGTGGGAGGCTTTGAAGCGTGGACGCCAGTCTGCGTGGAGCCAACCTTGAAATACCACCCTGGCAACTTTGAGGTTCTAACTCAGGTCCGTTATCCGGATCGAGGACAGTGTATGGTGGGTAGTTTGACTGGGGCGGTCTCCTCCTAAAGAGTAACGGAGGAGTACGAAGGTGCGCTCAGACCGGTCGGAAATCGGTCGTAGAGTATAAAGGCAAAAGCGCGCTTGACTGCGAGACAGACACGTCGAGCAGGTACGAAAGTAGGTCTTAGTGATCCGGTGGTTCTGTATGGAAGGGCCATCGCTCAACGGATAAAAGGTACTCCGGGGATAACAGGCTGATACCGCCCAAGAGTTCATATCGACGGCGGTGTTTGGCACCTCGATGTCGGCTCATCACATCCTGGGGCTGAAGCCGGTCCCAAGGGTATGGCTGTTCGCCATTTAAAGTGGTACGCGAGCTGGGTTTAGAACGTCGTGAGACAGTTCGGTCCCTATCTGCCGTGGACGTTTGAGATTTGAGAGGGGCTGCTCCTAGTACGAGAGGACCGGAGTGGACGAACCTCTGGTGTTCCGGTTGTCACGCCAGTGGCATTGCCGGGTAGCTATGTTCGGAAAAGATAACCGCTGAAAGCATCTAAGCGGGAAACTTGCCTCAAGATGAGATCTCACTGGAACCTTGAGTTCCCTAAAGGGCCGTCGAAGACTACGACGTTGATAGGTTGGGTGTGTAAGCGCTGTGAGGCGTTGAGCTAACCAATACTAATTGCCCGTGAGGCTTGACCATATAACACCCAAGCAATTTGAGTCGAAGGACCAGATTGCGGTGACTGTGAAGATGACACGAACCGAAAGTTTGCGTCACAAACGCACCGAGCTATCACATACCCGATTTGCTGAAGCGCGCCGCATGGCACGACTCGGTACCCGAATTTCTTGACGACCATAGAACATTGGAACCACCTGATCCCATCCCGAACTCAGCAGTGAAACGATGTATCGCCGATGGTAGTGTGGGGTTTCCCCATGTGAGAGTAGGTCATCGTCAAGATTAAATTCCAGAAACCCTCATCGCTTACGCGTTGAGGGTTTTTGTTTGTCTGGGGTTCCACAAACCTCTGCATTCTCTGTCTACTGCAATGCAGCCACATAGGCGCCGGAGACCCCCCAAGGCTTAGTGAAACGCCCCCATCCCTGCCAGTCTGCTGCCAGGTCGAAGGTGGAAGCTGCGCAGCACTGGCAGGCTTCCGTCCGGCTGACGTGGCGCATCCCACCCCGTCTCCGAAACATCCTCAAAGTCTGCGTCGGTTACCGGCGTTGGCAATGTCCAGGAGTTGTGTGCCATATCCAGTCCCTCGGTGTTAACGGTCAACCGTCCCTTGTAGGCGATGTTGTTGAGCAGGTTACCGAGAGGGATCAGCGAACCATCCGGGGCGATACCCGCCATGTTGTAGTTTGCGCCATTGGAAAAAGCCGTGTTGTTGATGAAGTCCAGCGCCAAGGTATGGTGATTGGCGTAGAAACCGGCGGATTTGTTGTCGAAGGCAACTGAATTACGGACGATATGTTTCACGCCGTTGGACACATACTTGCCACCGTATCCGCCCGCTTTGATCCCATTACCGTTGCCCGCTTCGAGTTTGGTGTGCGTGCCAGGCAGGTAACCTTGCTGCCATGCCCACGAGTTTTCGATGGTTACCGGCGAGAAGGCATTGATCAGGTCAAAGCCGTCGTCGGAATTGGCCCAGGCTCTGCAACCGCGAAATACGTTACCTGGATGCCCCGCCTTGATGTGTGCGCCGAAGCCGTCAGCGCTCTGACCTGCGCCGTTTGAGGTGTAAGGATCGTAGTTGTGGTGCGAGTCGGTATTGAGTACCAGGTTATAACCGCCGTTCTGAATGAACAGGCCTGGCCCCATGTTGTGATGCAAGTTGAGTTGCTCGAAAGTGTTGTGGCTGCCGCTGTTCCAGATGCCCCAGGACTCGTGATTGAGATGGTTATCCGGCTGCTGCGGCACGCCCGTTACCTCCAGCCCCTTCAGGTGCAACCAGCTACCGGTAACGTTGAAGCCTTTGACGCGACAATCGTCTTTCATGGCCGAGAAATCAAACACCGGTGTTTCGCCCGGATAGGCCCAGTAACGTATAGGTTTGTTTTCGCTACCGCTGTTGTTCAGGGTGATGGCATTGACGGTGTCTGTGCGGGTAGCGCAGCTGTTGATGCCTGCTGTGTAGGTGTAGATTCCGCCGCGAAAATACACCGTGTCGCCGGCTTTTGCGGTTTGCTGTGCACGCATGATGGATTGCAAGGGGGCGGCTTTTGTACCGGCAGCGTGATCATTGCCATTTGGGGCAACGTAATAGTCGGTTGCATGCGCTGTTGCAGCAACGGTCAGCAAGACCGTCAACAGTATGGTTTTCATGAGGTCACTCCAGGCCAGCGTCTCGTAATCGTATGCGTGTTTGCTGCACCCCATTGTGAATTCAATGAATAAAGAGTCTGTTTGTGCAAGGCCTGCACTATGGCCTCACTCAATTCGAAGACAATAAAAAAGGCCGCATTCTCATGCGGCCTTCTGACTACAGCTAACGACCCTTACGAAGCCAGCTCTGGAACCGCTGGCTTCACTTCATCGCGACGCTGAATGTATTTCCAGTCCGCTTCATCAATGTAGATGCCATTGGGTCCGCTGCCGCCTTCCAGGTCGATGGCAACGTGAGCCGAGACCTGTGGCTTCACACTTGCCAGAATCGGAACGAAGCCCAGTTGCAGGCTCGTTTCCAGCAGCGCAGCCTGGTTCTTCTCATCGATGTCTGCTGCTTCGTCCAGGTAATAAGGCAAGCGCACCCGACCAGCCTGATCCCGATCCATCAAGTGCAGCAACAGGTACATGTTGGTCAATGCCTTGATGGTCATCGTCGTGCCGTTGGACGCTGCGCCGTCGATATCGGTGTGGATAACCGGCTGACCATTGACCTTGGTGATCTCGAATGCCAGTTCGAACAAGTCCTTCAAGCCCAACTGGTTATGGTTGGCAGCCACAAGTCGCGCCAGATACTCCTTGGCCTCTTCGTTCTTGTTGTCCTGCTCGGCGCTCTGGCTCAGGTCGAAGACTGACAGTGTCTCGCCTTCTTCATATTGCCCGGCGCTGTGGATAATCTGATCGATGTGCTTGAGTGCTTCCTTGTTCGGCGCGAGCACGATACGGAAGCTTGCCAGGTTAGAGACTTGACGCTTGTTGATCTCGCGGTTGAACAGCGCCAGTTGATGCTCAAGGCTGTCGTAGTCGCTACGAATATTGCGCAGGGTACGGGCGATGTCAGTAACCGCAGCGCGACGCGCTTTGCCCAGCGTAAGCGCTTCGTCGGTACGGTGCGCGTAGGCATTGATCAGCAGTTGCAGGCGACGCTCCATGTCGTCCTCGCTGTCGAATTTGGCCACGCCCTTGAGGCGAACCTGGGCATACAGCGCTTCGATCTGCCCATCGCTGCGCAACAGATCTTGCCAGCTGTCCTGATAATCGTTGAGCAGTGGCAACAGGTTATCCATGGAATCATCAATCGGGTCCATGAACGGCGTGCCGAACGGCAGATCCGCAGGCAACAACTGGCGGCGACGTAGCGCGTCGTCCAGCGTGCGTTGCTTGGATTCCATGTCACCAATCTGACGGGCGATCAGTTGCAGCTTGGCCGAGAGCTGCTGGACGCGCTCAGTGAACGCATCACTGGAGCGCTTCAGTTCATCCTGAGCGGCTTCCATCTGCGCCAGCTCTTCCAGCTTGCCGGACTCCTCTGCGCTCAAGGTCTGGCAACGGCGGAAGTCTTCAAGCGCTTTTTGCGCATCCAGCACTTGTTGATAAAGCGCTTCGGTCTGGGTCTTGCTCGCCGAACGGTCGGCGGCCACAGCCTGCTGGGTTTTCAGCTGTTTGAGTTCTTTTTCCAGACGCTCTTTCTGATCGCGCAGCGCAGCACGATCGGCCAGCGCCTGCAGGGCAGGAGGCTCGATACTCGACAGGTTGATTGTCAGCCCGGGTACGGCGAATTGATCGCCCTTGAAGCCATCCAGAATGGTCTCCAGCGATTTGACCCACGCGTCGCCGTCGTCCAGCGCAATGCCTTGCTCACCCAATGGCAAGCTGAACAGCGCGCTGTTGAACAGGCGCATCAGGCGTTCTACGTCCGGCTGGGAGAACTCTTCACGCAGACGGGCATAACTGTTGTTGTCCGCATGGTCGAGCTGTTGTTTGACCGACTTGAGGCGTTTCTCCAGGTCGCGCAAACGCTCGTCCAGATCTTCGGCGCTGAACTGCCGGGACTGGGCCAGCGCACCGGCCAGTTCATCGTGAGCATCCTTGGCTGCGAGCAGTTGCTGCTCCAGCACCTTGACGTCATCGACCAGCGCGAAACGATTCTTCAGCACCGACAGCTCGCCGACCCAGCGCTGGATACTGCTGATCTCGCGCTCCAGACGCATCAGTTCCTGAGTGCTGCTGCGCTGATCGTTCTGCATCTCATCTTGCTGAGCACGGTAATGCTCGGCCTGAGCGACCAGTTCTTCCTTGCGCGCGCCAGAGTAGTCCGACCAGGTGCCAAGCAGTGAATCAAGGATCGGCGACAGACGATGCAGTTTGCCGCGCAACAGATCACGCTGTTTGACCCCGGCAGCCAGTGCCTCGACCAGCGGGCCAGCCAGTACCAGCGAGTTGTAATCCTGTTCCATGCGCCGCACGTCGCGGAAAGCTTCTTCACAGGCGGCGATGTAGTCGACGCTGCCCGAACGCAGGCTGTGCTCGAACGCATCGAGAAACAGCTGCTTGAGTTTGGCTGCCGTGATTTCACGCATGTGCAGCAGGTTGATGAACAGCGCGCGGAAAGTCTTCAGGCTCTGCTCGCTGGTGGAGCGTAGCGGGATCAGGGTCAGGTCCAGCGGGATCGAGGTATGACCGCCGACCAGCAGGCGGCGCAACTCGTCCGGCTTGAGTTCGTAGGCTTTCAGGCCTTGGCTTTCCAGGTTGCTGAACAGCTCTTTCTGACGCAGGCAGGTGTCGTTCTTCTGGTAATGACCCAGGTCCAGCTCGCCGGCATAGGCAAAGAACTGGTGGCCGAAACCGCCACCCGGGCCGCGGCCTACCACGCCAATCACATGCGGGCCGTGGGGCAGGGAGACTTCCACCAGAATGTAACTGGTGTCGGTGGCAAAGTAGAAGCGCCGGGACTGCTCAAGGCTGTACTTGCCGAAGCTCATGTCCGACATGCGTGCCAGAATCGGGAATTGCAGGGCGTTGATCGAGGCGCTCTTGCCGAGGTTATTCGCGCCGTACACCGACAGCGGGTTTTCCAGCGGGAACAGGCCGAGGCTGTAACCGGCGGTGTTCAACAGGGCAAAGCGGCGGATGCCATAACGTTCCTGGCTCATGTGTCCATCTCCTGTCGTTGCTCATCGGCGATTGCCCGGGCAAGTGCCTCTTCCTCGGTTTCTTCACCGAATTCAGCCAGGTCCAGCGGGTCATCGGTTTCCAGCAGCTTCTCGTCGCTGTCGTCATCGATGAGCACAGGCGTTGGCAGTGGCAGGGCGCTATGCAGGCTGGCTGCCAGATCGCGGTCCTGTTGCACCGACAGGCATACATCGAGAAAACGGTGCATCGGCGGCAGGAAGCGGTAGATACCGACCTCTTCACTGGCAAAACCCAGTTGCGTCATGCGGCGCATGATCTTCTCTTCAAGCTCTTCCTGGGTCTGCACTTCCGCCTGAAGAAACAGGTCCCGGTACTTTTCCAGCATCGAAGGCAGTTCGTCACGGCCCAGACTGCCGCCATCCAGCACGGCCATCGGGTCACGGCCCTGATCGGCCAGATGCTCGACGAGGATGAAGGTGAACAGCGCCAGACGCTGAGCGGTCTTGTTGACCTGCGCGGCGGCCAGTTCAGGCACGAAATAGTAGAAACCGCGGGTGTCGCAGATCAGTTCGTAGCCCAATGCCTTGAACAGCGCGCGGTACTGGTCCTGGCAGTTGGAGAGTTGGGCATACAGCTCCGGGTCACGGCGGCTGATGTGATAGCCCTTGAACAGCTCGCGAAAGATCGGCGCGAGCTGGGACATTTCGGATAGATCAAGATGCATGAACAGGGCTCTCGGAATGCTCTGGCTGCTCGTCTTTTGCGGCGAGCAGGGCAAAGGAGCGCAGGCTGACGCGGTGCTCCCGGGTGAAATATTCGCGACGCTCGAGGCGTTCACGGGCGAAGCGCTTGTCCCGCGACAGCCGCGAGAACCAGTACAACAGCTCGTCGGTTTCGCCGGTTGGTTCCTGCTCCAGCAACCAGACCATCAGGTCAGGCATCGGCAGGGCGCTTTCGCAGCGCTCGAGCATTTCCTTGACCGTACGTGGCGCGCGGGGTGGTTCGCCCTTGCGTGTACCACTGGCCTTGGGGAACTTCGCGGGCTTGGGTTCAAAGCGCGCCAAGGCATAGACGTAAGCCTCGACCTGGCTCGCGCTGCCCAGAAAGGTACTTTGCGGGCGGGTAAACAATGGCATGGCAGCCTGTGGCACTGCGTCCAGGCCCTTGCGCCGAATCGCCGACAAGGCCAGCGCCGCGCCACGAGTCACCGCATTATGGCGACGTGCCTCCTCGCGCAGCGGCAACAGCAGCTCGCGTGCATGGCGCAAGGTCAACTGAGCGCTGGTCTGCATCTCCAGAATGCGCGCATGGGTGCGCAGCAGCATGTCGTCGTCGACCAGATGACCGAGGCGTTGTTGCTCGGTCAACAGGCGCAGCAGCACATTCTCGACCTTGCGCACACCCTGTTCGAAAGCACCGTCGGCATTGACCAGTTGAATCATCGGCTCGACGTATTCGTCCCAGGTGGCCAGAACTTCTGCATACCGCTGGCGCAAAGGGATCTGCCGGTCGCTGGTCTTGGCCCGGTCGGCGACCGCGACCAGTGCCTGTTCGTCGTTGGCAAGCTTCTTGAGAACGTCGCGCACCCGCATGTCCAGCAGCCGCAGCTGCCTGGCCAGATCATTGGCATCGCGAATATCGAACGCGTCCTGGATGTAACCGGCCAGGCGCTCCAGATGGCGCAGATAAGCCTCGATTTCCAGGCACAGGCCCAGCCGGTGCTCGCGGCGCAGGTAGGACAGGAAGTCATGGATCTGTGCGTTGAGCTCAAAGCGGTTCGGACTTTTCGCGACGGGCACCAGAATGTCCAGACGAATCCACACGTCCAGCAGGTTGGTGATGTCTTGCGGGGTGCTGTCCTGCTGCTGAGCGCCCAATTGCAGGCGCAGCTCGCTCAGGCTCAACGTACCCTGGTCGAAGTGTTCGCATAAGGGCTCGAGTAGCGCCCAGTGCTCGGCAAGGGCGCGCAGGACGCGCTTGGGTTCGATCATCGTTAGGCCGACTGTTGGCAAGTGAAAAGCGGCAATTGTACTGCATCAGTCGCCTGATATTTCACCTGCGGGCGATATGCTGCAGCGCAAAAAGGCGAACAACGCTAGAATTGCGCGCTTAACTTATCCACAGGTGGCTGACCCTTGCTCAACGAGTCCCGTCGCCGCGCTTATTTGACCGCCATGCAGGTGGTCAACTGGCTGCCGCGCACAGAACTGCCATTCGCTGCGCCCTCGCGTCCGGAGCTGCTTGCGCCGTTACCGCCGCCGGTCGAGGTGCAGAACATTGCGCCTGCTGCCGCGCCATCTGCGCACGCTGCGCCGGTCGAAGCCGCGAACGTGGTGCCGATCGCCCGGCAGCCCGAGCGCCCGAAGGTCGAGGTGCCGCGTCCGTCACTGGCCAGCACGCGCACAGTTGCCGCGGTCGAAGAGGTAGCGCCTGCGCAGCCAAAGGCTCCGGTCGTGCCGCCACCGCGTTTTGCCCTGCAATTACTGCGTGCCGGCCGTTGCCTGCTGCTGGTAGAACTGACTACCGGCCAGCCGTTTCAGAGCCGCGATCCGTCCTACCTGCTGCTCAAGGACATGCTGCGCGCTGCCGGTCTGCCCGACAGCCCGCAGATTATCGGCGAACCGGTGCGCTGGCCGTTGTTGGTGCGTGGTCAGATGGATCAGGGCCCGGAAGCGGCGCGCGACTTCGTGCAAGGCTTTGTCGGTGCCCGGCTTGAGGACGAACCCTGTGCGTGCCTGTGGCTGATCGGTTTGCCGTCGATGAAGTTCGCCGGTGAAGCCGACGCCGAATCCTATAACCGCGAATTGCAGATCGAAGGTCTGGGTACTGCCTGGGCGTTGCCGGGTCTTGAATTAATGATGGACGAGCCTGAGCGCAAGGCCGATGTCTGGAAAGCCATGCGTCGGCTGATGACGCGCTGGAAATCGATCGATGAGTGATGCCGTAACCTTCCGCCCCATGACCGAAGCCGATATGGATGCGGTGCTAAAAATCGAATACGCAGCGTTCAGCCATCCCTGGACACGCGGCATCTTTCTCGATGGCCTCAAGTCCTACGAGATCTGGCTGATGTTCGAAGGGGCGCAGCAGGTCGGGCACGGTGTGATTCAGGTCATCATCGATGAAGCGCATCTGCTCAATATCACCGTCAAACCTGAAAATCAGGGCCGTGGTCTTGGCTTGCTGCTGCTGGATCATCTGATGAAGCGTGCTTATCAGCTAAACGCTCGGGAATGCTTTCTGGAGCTGCGTGACAGTAATCGTCCAGCCTATCGTCTGTATGAAAACTACGGTTTCAACGAGATAGGCCGGCGTCGCGATTACTACCCGGCGGTCGGCGGCCGCGAAGACGCTGTGGTCATGGCCTGTACGCTTTTCGAATAGTGCTGGCGGTCAGCGCTGGGTGTTACCGTCCAGCGGGTCGATGATTGCCAGTTCCTCCTCGTCCAGACCGTTGCCACCACCGATGTCATCTTTATCGACTACCGTCAGGTCCAGGTCGGCAGGATCGTCTTCGCCCTGCTCATTCGGTGAACGGGCACCGTCTTCGCGGATCAGGGTTTCCGGAGACAGATCGTCATCGGTCGAATGGTGATCGTCAGTCGAGGCACCGGTCAGGCCTGCCTCACGCACACGCTGATCCGGAATTTCATGTTGCAGTTCGTCTTCAGGAATAAGATCACCGATACGGGCAGGATCTTCTTCGTCGAAGTCGAGTGTTTTCATGGAGCCCATACGGTCTTCGTTATCGTCGATGGGTTCCGGTTCGGTAGCACCGAACGGACGGCGTGAATCGTTCATGGGAAATCCTCATTTCAGGTGGTCGTAAAAAATGGACCGGCCATGACTTTGAAGATTCCTTTTTGTTGACCGACGAGCTTTGGTGAATTTTGTCAGTAGTGGCAAATAGGCGTGACTTGAAGGATTCGACTCCAGTCCAAGGCTGGGCATCATTATCGAGGCGTCAAAGCATGAACGAGCTACAAGACCTGATTGATAACAATGCACGCTGGGCTGATGCGATAAAGCAGGAAGACCCAGAGTTTTTCGCCAAGCTGGCCCGCCAGCAAACACCTGAGTTCCTGTGGATCGGTTGTTCGGATGCACGTGTCCCGGCCAACGAGATCGTCGGCATGCTGCCCGGCGATCTGTTCGTCCATCGCAACGTGGCCAACGTTGTGTTGCACACCGACCTCAACTGCCTGTCGGTGATCCAGTACGCAGTGGACGTGTTGAAGGTCAAACACATTCTGGTGACGGGCCACTATGGTTGCGGCGGTGTACGCGCGTCCATGCAGGACCGCCAGTTCGGCCTGATCGACGGCTGGCTGCGCACGATTCGTGATTTGTATTACGAAAACCGTGAAGTGCTGGCCAAGCTGCCGACCGAGGAAGAACGTGTCGACCGTCTGTGCGAGCTGAACGTGATTCAGCAAGTGGCCAACGTCGGTCACACCAGCATTGTGCAGAACGCCTGGCACCGTGGGCAGAGCCTGTCTGTGCATGGCTGCATCTACGGCATCAAGGACGGTCGCTGGAAGAGCCTCGACGTAACCATCAGCGGCTTCGAGCAGTTGCCGCCGCAGTACCGTCTGCGTCCGCAGGACTGACAGCCGCCCTCAGGCTGGAGCATCGCCAGCCAGTCTGTTTTTGCGACGGCTGGTTGGCGACAGGCAGGTCATCACAGCACGAAGCGCTGCACCATCAGGTTCAGATCAGCCGCCAGCATCGACAGCGAATTGCTCGCCACGGTGGTCTGCTGCGCGCCTGACGCTGTCTGGCTCGACAGGTCGCGGATACTGCTCAGGTTGCTGTCTACTTCAGTCGCGACCTGGGCTTGCTGTTCTGCGGCACTGGCAATCAGCAGGTTGCGGTCGTTGATGGTGGCCGTTGAATGGATGATCACGGTCAATGCTTCGCCAGTCGATGCAGCTTGCTCAAGCGTCAGGCTGGCTTGCGTTGCCGTGTTGCGCAACGAGCTTGCCGTTTGCTGAGTGCTTTGCTGCACACCGCTGATCAGCCCTTCGATTTCTGAGGTCGAGGCGCTGGTGCGTTGCGCCAGTGAACGAACCTCGTCAGCTACCACGGCAAATCCGCGCCCGGCTTCGCCCGCCCTGGCTGCCTCAATGGCGGCGTTCAGGGCCAGCAGGTTGGTCTGGTTGGCGATCGCGCGAATCACATCGAGGATGCTGCTGATGCTCTGTGTGCGCTCGGCCAGTCCTTCAGCCTGATGCGAGGAGTCCAGCACGTTTTCAGTCAGTTGCTTGATCGAAAGAATCGTCGCCGACAGTTTTTCCTGTCCTTGCGCTGCCGCCTGGGTCGACGCCTGTGATTCGGTCACGGTGCTGCTGGCGTTGCCTGATACTTCGATGGCCGCCTGACTCATCTGGTTGACGGCGACTGCGGCCTGCTCGATTTCGTTGTTCTGCAATTGCAGATTGAGCGCACTGGCTTCGGCAATGGTGCCCATCTCCTGAACCGACTGCGACAGCTGCGTCGCCGCTGCGTAGATCTGATCAATCGTGCCGTGCAGGTTGGTGCGCATGAGCCCCAGGGTGATCAGCAACTGCGCGGTCTCGTCCTTGCCATCCGGTATCCGGTGCTCTGTCAGATCACCATCGGCGATGGTGCTGGCAATGTGCAAAGCCTGGCGGACCGGGTGAATGATGCTGACGCTCAGACGCCAGGCCAGCAGCAGGGTCAGAGCCAATACGACGGCGATGGCGCTCAGCGCAATGATTCTCGCCTGCTCGTAACGGGTGCCTGCTGACTCTACGGCGGCGGCAGCGCTCTGTTTGTTCAGCTCGCGCAGCAACTGCACCTGCATATCCATCAGGTCGCCTTGCAGCGCGAGCATGGTATTGGCCAGCATTCGGGCCTCATCCAGCTTGTTCTGCTCGATCAGCGTGATCTGATTCTGCAAGCCGGGCATGAACGCCTTATAGGCATCCTGCAACGCGACGATAGAGTCATGCTCAGTGCCCGATTGAACACGCGCAAGGTATTCCGAGAAACCTTTCTCGACTTCGTTCTTGAGCTGTTCGACATTGATCTTGCTGTTGATGACCGCACCCGGATCGTCGGCGTTGGCGATCAGCCGGGTGGTCTCGCTGCGCAGTTTGACCAGGCCGATGGCGATGGCATCGGCCATGGCGATACTGGGCAGCGCGCCGCTCTCGACAGCTTCGCCCTGATTGCGGATCTCCTGCATCTGCAGCAGGCAGAAGGCCCCCAGCGCGACCATCAGCAGGGATGTGATGCCGAAACAGATCACCAGGCGCAGGGTAATCCTGAAGCGGCGCAATAGTGTTGGCGTTGTGGATTGCCGATGCAGGAAACGAGGCATAAATCTTTTCACGGCACACAACCCCTATAAACACGCAGACCTTCTCGGAGAGCCGTTTATAGGGCAGTTGTGTGATGTCTTTATGACATCTGATGTTTATATCGGAAACAGGTAACCCATCATGGCTGAGGCGCGCCGATTTCCTCCATCAGTTCATTCAGAAAACGCTTCAGCCGGTCGTGCCTGATCTTCGCCATCTGTGTCCCGGTGTCGGTTTGAAAGCTGTCGGCGAGGTGCAGCAGCTTGGTATGAAAATGGTCGGCGGCGAAGTTCCTGTCGTCATACGGGCGCTGGCTGGCATGCGGGTCGTTCGGTTCGTAAAGCTGTCTGCCCATCCGCCCTGATACGTAAAAGGTTCGAGCCACGCCGATCATGCCCAGAGAATCCAGACGGTCGGCGTCCTGCAGAATTCGGGCTTCCAGTGTCAGCGGGGTTATCGCCGCCGAGAAACTGTGCGCTTCGATAGCATGGGCAACCGCAGCGATACTTTCTTCGTCCCAGCCCATCTCGGTAAGCAATTCGCGGGCCCGTGCTGCCGCCAGTCGCGAAGCACTGGAGCGAAACGGTGAGTCTTTCTCGACCGAAACACAGTCGTGTAACAGCGTGGCGGCGATCAGTACACGGGCATCGCCGCCTTCCCGGTCACGGATGGCGCAGACGTTTTTCCAGACGCGCAGCAAGTGCGAGACGTCGTGCGCGCCATCGATTTTCTCTGCATGAGTATGCGGGATCAGCAGGCTGGCCAGATCCTGAAACGGGGCGAAGCTGGCGGCGGTCATGCGGTGGTCCTCGGGCGTCTGGTCAGGCATCAGCATTACAGACAATGCCGCCTGATAAAACCCTGTCACTGGTCAAGAATATGGCTGATCTGGCCGGCAAGCAGCCCCGCACCCCGGGCGTTGAGGTGGTTGAAATCCTTGTAGTACGAGTTCATATCGCCAATCAGGCATTGCTTGTCCTTACAAAAGGCTTCATCCAGGGTGATCAACCTGATCTGCTTCGCCTGGCTGGCGTGCAGGAACAGTTCGCGAGTGAAGCGTTGCAACAGAGCATGTTTTTCGACTGGCACCGACAGTTCACTGACCCACTGCAGTTTTTGTGCATCACTGTCCCAGGCATCACGGGCCAGGCGGTAGTAGAGGCTCTCGGGATTGATCAATTGCTGCGGCACCTGCGCGACGATGAATACCTCGGTGCCGATATCGCGGTAGGCCTTTATCGTGGTTTCAAATGCCTGCCTGAACACTGCTCGCGAGTTTTTCCGGTTTTTTTCCGGGTGGGTGCGGGAGGTCAGGAAATACTTGCTCATCTTCCGCTCGCCGTAATTGCCGCCGGTGTACAGCGTCCAGCGTGACACCAGCACGACTTTTTTGATCTGCCGCTGCTTCACGTATTCAAACTCGCGATTGGCCAGCGCCTCGCATACCCCGGCAGGGTAGTTACCCTTGGCGGTGTCCACGCCGAGCAAGGGCAGGCAACCGCCCAGACCTATGTGCGCGACGGTTCTGCCCAGATCCCGCGCGACAGCGTCAAACGTCGATAACAGGGCCTCTGAGTGGCTGTCACCAAACAGAGCCATCTCCGGTACGACGTTGCTGTCGGCAAGACCAAACAGGCAAAAATCGACATTCCAGCCTTGGCTATCAAGGTTCCGGTCGCATTTTTCGCGTATCTGCGGGTCGACAAATGCCTGATGCATCGCCGGATCGACAGCGAAGCGCTGGCTAAAGCCGTTATTGAGATAGCCGACCAGCCCCAGCACGACAAATAGCGTGGAAGCAACGCCTGCCGAGGCGAAGAGCTGACGGCGGTTGAATGCACCGGCCTTGCGAAAGGGCTGCTCGACGAAGCGCCAGCTCAGCCAGGCCAGCAGCAGCGAGAGCACGGTCAACGCCAGCATCAACGGCAGGCCTGGCTCAATCAGGCTGCGCTGACGAGCGAAGGCAAAGACGGGCTGATGCCACAAATAGGCGCTGTAACTGATCATGCCGATCAGGACCGTTACCCGTGAACTCAGCGCGTTGCCGACCCAGGTCTGGCCATTGCCGAAGACAATGATCAATGCCGCACCCAGCACAGGCAGCAGCGCGTTGAGGCCAGGGAAGGGTGTACTGCTGTCGAAACAAACCACGGCATAACCAATCAGCAAAATCCCCAGCAGCGTCGCCGCCTGATCGAGATGGCTGGCGCTATCAACGCTACGCGGGCGCCAGACAAAGTAGAAGGCGATGAACGAGCCCGTCAGCAATTCCCAGGCGCGTGCAGGCAGCAGATAAAAAGCGTTACTGGCGTTATGACGCGCCCCCAGCTCCGCCAGCGTCAGGCTTGCCAGGGCAGCTGCGATCAGCAGCACAATCAGCCACTTGCGACCCATGCTCCAGGCCAGCATCAGTAGCGGTGGGAAAAACAGGTAGTACTGCTCCTCTACCGCGAGCGTCCAGGTGTGCAGCAAGGGTTTGAGTTCAGCGGTTGCGTCGAAATAGCCGCTTTCCAGCCAGAACAGTAGGTTGGATGAGAAGGTCGGCACCGCCATCAGGCTCTTGGCGAAGTATTTCAGGTCAGACGGGTCGAGCGTCAACCACGCGACAGGCAGGCAGACCAGCATCATCACGAACAGCGCCGGCAGAATGCGTCGGGCGCGCCGTTCGTAGAAATCGATCAGCGAGAATCTGCCGTTGAGCATCTGCGCAAGAATGATCGAGGTGATCAGATAGCCAGAGATCACAAAAAAGATGTCGACCCCCACGAATCCACCGCTGAATAACGGCAAACCCGCGTGATACAGGATGACCGGGATCACCGCGAGCGCGCGCAGGCCATCGATTTCGGGTCGATAGCCGAGCGCCGGGTTATGAGGAATGCCCATGAAGTGTGCTCGATACAGGAAGTGGTGAAAGGCGGTAAATGCGCGCTGCAATAGCTACCGCCAACGCAGGGCGCAGGCGTTGGGAATGAAGGATCAGAAGGGAATCGCAGGAGAGAGTGGTGTATTTTTTAGTTCAGGTATTCGCTTCTGTCCAATGGCTGAATCCGGTTTATATCGACAGGTTTGCACCAGCGGATCAGCGTCTTCCAACCTGAAAGTGTAAAAGCCCTTTATAATTCATGGTTTTTACCCCTCGATGCGAGAACCATTGTGAGCTTACCGTCCTGCCCGAAATGCAATTCCGAATACACCTACGAAGACGGCAGCCTGCTGATCTGCCCGGAATGCGCCCATGAATGGTCTGCAGACGCTGCTGGCACCGATGCAGCCGACGACGTGAAAGTCATCAAGGACTCCACGGGAAATGTGCTGCAGGACGGCGATACCATTACCGTGATCAAGGACCTGAAGGTCAAAGACTCTTCGCTGGTGGTCAAGGTCGGTACCAAGGTCAAGAACATCCGTCTGGTCGATGGCGACCACGATATCGATTGCAAGATCGACGGCATCGGCGCAATGAAGCTGAAGTCGGAGTTCGTCCGCAAGGTTTGATTCTGTCGGGCAATGGCTTTAGCCTGAACGCCTCGCCGGTCCTTCGACTGGCGGGGCGTTCATGTTTCCGGGCGCGCCAGGGCTGTTTTTCCTGAACAGGTGAATACCGTGCCGACGACTACCCCCGCCCCGTATCTGAAACCCGATGAATGTGTCGTGCTGTTCGATGGCGTCTGCAAACTGTGCAATGGTGTGGTGAAGTTTCTGATTCGTCATGATCCGCACCAGCGTCTGCGCTTGGCCGCCGTACAGTCGGAGCAAGGGCAGGCATTGCTGAAGTGGGCCGGGCTGCCGCTCGACGATTTTCATACCATCGCAGTCATCGTCAACAATCGGGTGTTCGTACGCTCGGATGCCTTTCTGCACATCATGGGGCTGCTGCCTGCGCCTTGGCCGCTGCTGAAAGTGCTGGGTATTTTTCCACGCTTTCTAAGGGACTGGGCCTACAACCGTATCGCGCTCAACCGATATCGCCTGTTCGGGCGCTATGATCACTGTCTGTTGCCGTCGCCCGAGAACCGCCAGCGCTTCCTTGACGGCTGACGACCGGCGGTCATTTGTAAAGTCTGTCATGACTGTACGGGTTGTGATCCACTCTGGCGGTCCGTAGAATTCGTGTCATCTGGCTTCACTCCCCATATCCACAATAATCCACTTTGCACACTGCGCCCGATTCAGAAGGTCGAGCGGAGCGTTTTTGCGTTGGTTTTTCAGTGGGGGGCGAGCCGCGGTTTTCCATACAGGTGTCAGGCGTGCGTGTTCATGCGTGGCGATCGGCCTTCGGGTCGGAACATTTTCAGGGCGTTGCGATTCTTGATAACTTCACCTCCAAACGAGCAAGCAGGTAGCTGGCTTGGCGTATTCGCGCTGGCCTTGGCGGCCTTCATTTTCAATACCACCGAGTTCGTGCCGATCGGTCTGCTGAGTAACATCGGCCAGAGCTTCGAGATGACCCCGGCCCAGGTCGGGCTGATGCTCACGATCTATGCCTGGGTCGTGTCGCTGATGTCGTTGCCGATGATGCTGGCGACGCGCAACATCGAGCGCCGCAAGTTGCTGATGTTCGTGTTCGGCCTGTTTGTGGTCAGCCATGTACTCTCCGCAATCTCCCCCAGCTTTGCAATCCTGCTGGTGAGTCGGGTCGGTATCGCCTTTGCACATGCGGTGTTCTGGTCGGTCACGGCGTCGCTGGCCGTGCGCATCGCACCGCCCGGCAAGCAGGTTCAGGCGCTTGGCCTGCTGGCGACCGGTACATCGCTGGCGATGGTGCTGGGTATTCCGCTGGGCCGCGTGCTGGGTGAAGCCCTGGGCTGGCGGACTACCTTTCTGGGCATCGCCGGTATCGCTGCGCTGGTAGTCTTCCTGTTGGCTCGCGCGCTGCCTTTGCTGCCCAGCCAGAACTCCGGCTCGTTGCGCAGCCTGCCGATCCTGTTCAAACGCCCACGGTTAATGGCGATCTACCTGCTGACCGCGATTGTGGTGACCGCTCATTTCACCGCCTACAGCTATATCGAGCCGTTCACCCAGACTGTGTCCCGACTCAGCGGCGAAATGACCACGATTCTGCTGCTGGTCTTTGGCGGTGCAGGAATCATGGGCTCGATCATCTTCAGCCTGTTCAGCGACCGCTTCCCTAACGGGCTATTGATCACCGCCATTGGCACGCTGACCGTTTGCCTGCTCATGCTATTGCCACTCTCCGGCGATGCGACAGCGCTCGGCACGCTGACCATTATCTGGGGCATGGCAATCATGTGCTTCGGGCTGACCTTGCAAGCGCGTGTGCTCTCGCTGGCACCGGATGCGACCGACGTGGCGATGGCGCTGTTCTCGGGCATCTTCAATATCGGTATTGGTGGCGGTGCACTGCTCGGCAGCGTGGTCAGCAGCCATCTCGGGGTTGCCAATGTCGGTATTGTCGGCGGCCTGCTGGCCTTGGGCGGGTTGGGGTTGTGCTGCTTTACGACGCATTACTTCGGCAAAATCCCGCCTGCTGCCGAGGTGCAGGCCGAGAGCAAATAGGGCGCGCATAAAAAAGCTCGCTGACCGCGCAATGCGATCAGCGAGCTTTTTGTTCTGGCCTCGGCGTCAGGCTTTAAGCCGGCCCAGCCACTCCAGCGACGTTCTCCAGACACAAATTCCGAGAAAATACGCCGACATCGCCAGCCACAGCCCCATGACCACAGGACCGTTGTGCGGGTGGTTGATGATCAGCAGCGCGCTGGACAACAACCACACGGTGGTGACTGCGATGTTGATCGGCATGAAGCGACGCACACGGAACGGGTGCAGAAACTTCATGCGCGTCAGGGTCAGCAATGCCAGGGCGATGATGGTGATAAACGTCAGCCACGGCGCGGGCGACAGAATGTAAAGGCACAGGGCAACTACGTTCCATGCCGCGGGAAAGCCCTGAAAGTAGTTGTCCTTGCTTTTCATGTCGACGTTGCAGAAGCAGAACAGCGACGACACCAGAATCACCGATACGCTGAGCAGCAACGTGTAATCCGGCACTGGTATGTAGCGATAGATGAACAGTGCCGGAATGAACACGTAGGTCAGGTAGTCGATGACCAGGTCCAGCACCGAGCCATCGAAGTGCGGCAGTACCGATGTGGTATTGACCTTGCGAGCCAGTGAGCCGTCTACGCCATCCACGATCAGGGCAGCGCCCAGCCACAGCAGGCAGGCTTTGGGTTCGTTGTTGAACAAGGCAATGGTAGCCAGGAACGCAAGGACGACGCCGGTGGCGGTGAAGCCATGCGCGCCCCAGGCGTTGAGTCTGGCTATGCGTTGATTGGTTATCACGGGGGCGCTCTCCAGGAAATAGTGCTTGCCAGGGTGTGCCGCAAACCTGACCGGTAGCAACTATCGACCCGGCAATTGCCGATAAGTTTAGCGGTGACTATCCCTTGTTTCCCGGTTACTTTCCAGAAAACCACGATCTGTGTCAGACCGCTCGTCTCTGGAATCTTGCGGTTCGACGAAACAGGTAGGCGCGTCACCGTTGGCATTGAGTTGGTTGATCAGGGTCGGCTGGCCCTGTTCATTGAACATTACCTGACCGACACCTGCCGAGTTCCATAAGCGTTCACCGGCCTTGCTGTGCTCGGGCGTGCGCGGAACAACCTTCATCAGGCGGCGCTTGGTGAACCAGTTAAGAGGTGAGCGGGGAGAGTATAACCAGCGATTCAGCCGATCAAAAGTGTCCAGCAGACGACGGGGGAATTCATTCTTGATGCCACTGCTGGTGATTTGCCAGATGTGAGGCCCGCCACTGCGCTGCCGGATCAGGATTTCGTAGACGAACGAGTAATGCACATCACCCGACAGGATCACGTAGTTGCCCGGGGTTCTGGAATGGCGAAAGATGTTCAGAATGACGTTGGCTGCGCCACGATGCGCCATCCAGTTTTCCGCATCGACCAGCAACGGGTAGCCGCACCAACTGAAGACACGCTGTATCGCCTCAATCAACTTGACGCCGAACACGGGGGCAGGTGACACGATAATCGCCGATTTATGGTCGATCAGTTCCTGTTGCAGTTCACTGAGTGCTTCCCAGTCCAGCAGGCCGGACGGGTGATTGAAATTCGATTCGCTGCGCCAGCGCCGGGTGCGCGTATCCAGTACCACCAGCGCCGGGCTGGTCGGCAGAACGTAATGCCACTGTTGAAACTTCAGCAACTGATCGATCAGCGCGTCCTGGGCCGTGCTGTCCAGCCAGTTATCCTTGCGCACAGCCGCTGCACTCAATTCATGTACCTGCCGGACCAGGTCGTTGAGTGCGTCGGGATTGTTACCCCAGCCCTGGCAGAGCAGATAGGCGAGCAGGGCATTGCCGATGATGCGTTTCGAGAAGGGATGGCCGTACGCGGTTTCTTCCCAGTTTGCCGACAGGTTCCAGTCATCGGTGATGTCATGGTCGTCAAAAATCATCATGCACGGCAGGTGAGCCATCGCACGCGCCACGCCCTCAAGCCCCGCAGTGAAATCCTCGACCAGTTGCTGCTCTCTGGCATAACGCTCGACTTCGTCGGCTTCCAGATGCGGCTTGCCTGGCTCGATCAGGGTCCAGGGCGTGGGTGACCAGACCAGCAGGTACATCGCCACCACTTCCGCCAGAGTGACCAAATGGTTATCCGCAGTGCTGCTGGTAAATACCGGCTTGCTGGTGCCACCAAAGAACCGCTCACGCAGCGTGTCGTTGCTTTTCAGGGCGGGTAGCAGGTCGGCACGCTGGTAATAGCTGGCCGGGTGCGCATAAAGGCTGGTGCTGTCGTCGACAACAGCACCGTCGAGTTGCTCATCGAACAACCCCAGCCGTTCGATCAGCACATGAATGGCGCGCAGCATCGGCCCGGCGACATCGTCGGCGTAGATCTGATCGCCGCTCATCATCAACAGCGCAGGGCGTTGCAACGGGTCCTGGTTGTCGGCCAACAGGCGATCCACGCAGAGCAGACCCTCGGCCGCGCTGTGATGTGGCTTGCGACACGAGCCATGCAAGAGCTGATCAATGCTGCTGCGCACCACGAAATTCGGATAACGGGCACCGTCGTACAGCAGGTGCGGCGCCCACTCGGCGATACCGCCCGGTTGGCCATCTACCAAAAGGTCGTAATCGATCCTGGTGTCCAGGGGCAGTTCTGCCTCCAGTTGCAGGTCGATCAGGTGAATGAATGCGTGGCGACCTACCGCGACGATCTGGCATTGCTGATCGGTCAGTGAATGGTCGTTGAAGTCATCTGCTGCATTCTCAACGCCATGACGCAGACGCAGTATCAGCTTGAGCGGGCGCGAGCCCACCAGCCACAGTACCAGGCGGCCGGCTTCCTGGCGGCGTAACAGCGGGCCGACAAGAATGGATGGTAACGGACGTTTTTCGGCGGGCGAAGACGGCATCCTGATTCATGGCTCTGACTGATCGTAGGCGGGAAATACTAACGCAGTCAGTGCGGAAAGTTCTTGTTACACCGCTGGGCCGTTACCTTCAGCCTGTTTCAAAGCATTGCGCCATTAGCCCTGAGCCCTTGGCGGCCAATCGGATGAATGTCACTTCAGTGGTGCTTGATGCTGCCGATAGACGCTTTATACAGAGCCTGAAACTGCCGGTCCTCGAGCACCGCAGCCCAGCCTCAGCCAGCTGTTAAAACTAGAGATTTCTCCATGAACTGGTTCTACAACGCCAAGCTTTCCACCAAGCTGTTTATCTCATTTGCACTCTGCGCGGTTATCACCCTCGCGGTGGGCATGGTTGCCAGCCGGGGGATCGGTGAGCTTTCCAGCAACCTGAAACTTGCGTTCTCCAACAACCTGGTGTCGGTGTCGAAAACCAACGAGGCCACCATCAATGTTGTCGAGCAGAATCGTGATTTGTATCGCTTGCTTTCGGTCGCCGCCAGCGATGCGTCGCAAAGCGCGAAGGATGAAGTTCTCGCCAGCATGAAAAACAATCGCGCAGAAGCAGAAAAAGCTTACGCGACCTATCGTGCGACACCGCTTGAAGATGACGAGCGCGCTGCAGGTGATCAGATGGACAAGGACTGGCCCGTCTATCAGACGCTGGTCGATCGGGCTGCGGCTGTTGCCTTTTCCGGAGACGTTGCAGCCGCGAGGGCGCTGGTCGAAGGCGACGTTCGCAAGGCCTATCTGACCGTGATGGGTGAGATGAACATCATGGTCGGCTCCAACAACCGTCAGATAGGCGAAGGTGCAATCGCCGCTGGAAAAACAGAATCATCGGCCAATCTCAATCTGTATATGGGTATCGGCATTGCCTTCGTGGCTGCTTTCCTTTTGGCACTGTTTATCAGTCGTGTGATCAGTTCGCCCATTTCCTCTGCCCTTGTCAGTGCGCAGCGCATTGCCGGTGGCGATCTGACCCAGCCGATCGTCAGCACTCACCGTGATGAAGCAGGCCTGATGCTTACTGCGCTCAGTGATATGCAGAACAGCCTGAAGAGCACCATCGGACAGATCTCCAGCGCTGCCGATCAGCTTGCTTCGGCTGCTGAAGAACTCAATGCCGTTACCGAAGAAGGCAGCCGTGGCCTGACGCGACAGAACGACGAGATTCAATTGGCTGCCACGGCGGTCACCGAAATGACCGCTGCGGTCGAAGAAGTGGCGCGTAACGCCATGTCTACCTCTGACGCCTCAAAGCGGACCAGTACCGAAGCGGCTACCGGGCGTGATCAGGCGCGTGATGCGGTCAGTGCGATCAATAACGTCAGCGCCGAGATCAGCAGCTCCACCTCAATGGTTGAAGAGCTTGCCGGGCGGGTTTGTGAGATTGGTCAGGTGCTGGACGTGATTCGTGGTATCGCCGAACAGACCAACCTGCTGGCCCTCAACGCCGCCATCGAGGCTGCGCGCGCCGGTGAACAGGGCCGCGGCTTTGCCGTGGTGGCCGACGAAGTACGTGCGCTTGCCGCTCGTACTCAGGCGTCCACAGGTGAAATCGAAACCATGATAGGCAGCGTGCAGGCCAGTGCTGATCAGGCTGTGCGAGCCATGGGTAACAGCCGTACCCTTGCCAGCAATACTCAATCCCTGGCCCAGGCCACCGGCCAGTCGCTGGAGCGCATTGCGCAGAGCATTGCCGAAATCAACGATCGCAACATGCTGATTGCTACCGCGTCCGAAGAACAGTCCCACGTTGCGCGCGAGGTGGATCGCAACCTGATCAACATTCAGGACCTCTCCACCCAGACCGCTGCTGGCGCTCACCAGACCAGCGCTTCAAGTCAGGAGCTGTCTCGTCTGGCGATCTCCTTCAACAACCTGGTAGGCAAGTTCAAGGTCTGACGCAAGCGTCAGGACGCTGATACCGGCAGGCGCTTCTGGAAAAAGAAGCGCTTGCTGCCGGGCGGATAGTCTTCAATCTGCCCGAACTCGGTGTAACCGTGGCGGCGATAGAAGTCCGGAGCCTGGAAGTCGAAGGTATCCAGCCAGATCCCTGCACAGCCTTTCTCGACCGCAAGATCCTCAGCCATCTGCATCAAACGCGAGCCCATGCCTTGCCCCCGGGTTTGCTCCGGCACTACCAGCAACTCGATGAACAACCATTGATAAAGAATGCGTGCGTGCAGGCCACCGAGAATTTCCCGGGTCTGATCATCGCGAATGAACATCGCCACTTTCTCTGACTTGCCGTCACCCGCTTGCTCGGCGTTAAAGCGCTTCAGTGGTTCCAGAATCGCCAGGCGATCTTCTTCTGTAGGGTTGTTATTGACATCAATGTGAACGCTCATGCGCTGGCTCCTAGCCTTGGTTTGCGCGACGAGCTTAAAGCGGCCTGGATGTGGGGTAAAGCCAGGCCCTGCAAAGCGTCATTTCACGCAAAGCAAACACAGTTACGTCCGGCGCGCTTTGCGGCGTAGAGGGCATTGTCAGCAGCGCTGATCAGATGGTCGGCATTAGTCTGCGGCGCGGTTGCACACGCGACCCCCAGGCTTACAGTAACGAACGCGCTTTCGCCCAGCACCGGGTGCGGCAACTTGAGCGCCGCGACAGCGGCCTGCAGGACGTCGGCCATTTCTCTGGCCTGTCCGGCATCGCCATTCATTAAAACCAGAACCTCTTCACCGCCAAAACGAAACGCCACGGCACCGTTTTCATGTGCGCTTTGTTGGATTTTCTGACAGAGCAACTTGAGGCAGGTATCGCCTTGTGGATGCCCATAGTTGTCGTTGTAGGATTTGAAGTGATCGATGTCCAGCAGGATGATGGCCACGTCCGCCGGTGTTTTACGCGCGCGTTCCCAAACCGAGGTCATCACTTCGTCCTGATAGCGTCGATTGAACAGGCGGGTCAAACCATCGGTGCGCGCGAACTCCATCAACTGCACTTGCAGCAGGCGTCCGCGAAGCGCGAACAGATAGCTCATGCGGCTGGCGCGCTCCAGAAAATACGAAGCCATTAACAGCAGCGCTACCGTGGAGACGAACAGCACTGCATTGGCCTGCCAGATCACAAAGTCTGCGAAATTGGCAATGTAGGTTGTCACCAGCTGGATGATCAGCATGCATGACATCGCGACGGCTGCATGGCGCAGGGGCAATTGCTGGATCATGGTGCAATAGACCATGATCAACAGCATGCCCAGTTGATAAAAGATTTGATACGGGCTCTGACTGTGAATCATCACCAGCATGGGCATGAGCGAGCACAGTACCGTCGCGGTCGCAGCGGTCGTTTCCATTGCCCAGCGAGTGGAAAAGCGCTGCGCCAGCACTAAAAGCACAATAAACATCGGCGTTATCAGGCACAGACGCCCCAGCGCCACGTAGACAAACACATCCCGCAGAATCAACCAGTCACTGATCAGAAACAGGTTGTAGATCAGGCTGCCACCAATCCCCACCGCCGTCAGGAATTCGCGCCGCTGTGATCTGGTTTCCGCCTGGTAGCGTTGCTCAAGCACACGGCTGAAGCGCAACGCACCCACACCTGAAGTAATCGTCTGCTCTACCTCCGCAAGGAGTTGTGCATCTTCAGGATCGGGGCGTTCAAGGGCAGAAACGAGCATGTGACACCGGTACATTAACATCGAGAGACATTAGGACATCACGAATGATGTCTTAGTGCTATTAGTGTGTAGTGTGTGGGTCCTGAAGGCGACCGGCGGTTCCTCTCGGCTTTCCGGCAAGGCGTCAGGACGACTGCTGTTCTCCTTTTGGTCATCTGCGCTAGGGAAACTCTGAAAAAGACTTCCTAATTTGGCAAAATCTCCGGACACCAGTCGCCGAGCTTTTCGATGATGAAACAGATGACCTTCGCCGACGCCGAGTATGCCGGCAAGCGCAAGCAGACCCGTAAGGAATTGTTCCTGATCGAGATGGATCAGGTGGTGCCCTGGAAAGGTTTGATTGCCCTGATTGAGCCCTATTATCCAAAAGGAGAAGGTGGCCGGCCCGCCTACCCACTGATGGCGATGCTGCGTGTTCATCTGATGCAGAACTGGTTCGGCTACAGCGATCCGGCGATGGAAGAAGCGCTGTATGAGACGACCATCCTGCGTCAGTTTTCAGGCCTGAGCCTGGAGCGAATTCCAGACGAAACCACCATTCTCAACTTCCGTCGTCTGCTGGAAAAGCACGAGTTGGCGACCGGGATTCTCGGCGTAATTAATGGTTATCTGGGCGACCGTGGCTTGTCGTTGCGTCAAGGCACCATCGTCGATGCCACGCTGATTCACGCGCCCAGTTCGACCAAGAACAAGGATGGCAAACGCGATCCTGAGATGCATCAAACCAAGAAAGGTAACCAGTACTATTTCGGCGCCAAGGCTCACATCGGCGCCGACGACGAGTCAGGCCTGGTGCACAGCGTGGTAGTAACAGCGGCCAATGTGGCAGACGTCACGCAGGTTGCCAAACTGCTGCACGGCGAGGAAAACGTAGTCTGCGCCGACGCAGGTTACACCGGGGTCGAGAAGCGCGAAGAACACGCTGGGCGCAAGGTCATTTGGCAGATTGCCGCCCGCCGCAGCACTTACAAAAAGCATGGAAAACGCAGTATTTTGTACAAGGCGATCCGCAAAATCGAGAAGGCCAAGGCCCAGGTTCGCGCCAAGGTCGAGCATCCGTTTCGGGTCATCAAACGCCAGTTTGGCTATGAAAAAGTGCGCTTTCGGGGCTTGGCCAAGAACACCGCGCAGATGGTGACGTTGTTCGCCCTGTCAAACCTGTGGATGGCCCGCCGACATTTGTTGGCGAGCGCAGGAGAGGTGCGCGTGTAATGCAGGAAATGGTTACCGCAAAAGGCTTTGCAGCGGCCGAAAGAGCTAAAAAGCGAAGATAATTGAGCAAATTTCGACATGCATCGTTTTTTGAAAAGTGCTGAGGACTCGGTAGCCGGAAAACATCCGGCTACTTCAGACCTTCCCTAGGGTAATCGCACGGTGAGAGTGGTAAACCGCACGGCCTACTTATCCTGTTCTGATATTTGTTCGGAGCAGCTCGCAAACATAACTTACTGAAAATGACTGCTTGCACATCAGATTCCGCATCTATAGTGATCATATGCTTCGACTCAAGCGCTGTGGGTTGCCTTCGAAGCGAGCGTGCCGAGCGTCATGAATGCACCTCGGCGTAATAAATGAAGTCGCGTCAGCCCGGACCGGAATCCCCTATTTATGAATGCACCTAGAGAATCTGTAATTATCACGGGTATCACTGGCCAGGATGGCGCTTACCTGACTCAGTTGCTGCTGGAAAAAGGTTATACGGTTTACGGCACCTACCGCCGTACCAGCTCGGTCAACTTCTGGCGTCTTGAAGAACTTGGCGTGGCCAGCCATCCGAATTTGCACCTTGTTGAACACGACCTGACTGACTTGAGTGCCAGTATTCGCTTGCTGCAAAAAGCCGAGCCCACCCAGATTTACAACCTGGCGGCGCAGAGCTTTGTTGGTGTTTCCTTCGACCAGCCGATAACGACTGCTGAAATTACCGGCCTGGGCGCAGTCAACCTGCTTGAAGCGATACGCATAGTGAACCCGAAAATACGCTTTTATCAGGCGTCCACTTCTGAAATGTTCGGCAAGGTACAAGAAGTCCCGCAGGTCGAAAGCACCTCGTTCTATCCTCGCAGTCCTTATGGTGTGGCCAAGCTTTACGCGCACTGGATGACGATCAACTATCGGGAGTCGTATGGGATCTTCGGTGCCAGCGGCATTCTGTTCAATCACGAGTCTCCTCTGCGGGGAAAAGAGTTTGTCACCCGCAAAATTACCGATTCTGCCGCACGTATTTCACTGGGTATGTCACAACTTCTGGAATTAGGCAATCTGGATGCCAGACGTGACTGGGGTTTTGCCAAGGAGTATGTCGAAGGCATGTGGCGCATGCTGCAAGCTGATGAGCCCGACTCATTCGTACTGGCCACCCATCGATCCGAAACCGTTCGAGACTTTGTGGCAATGGCCTTCAAGGCTGTCGATATTGACCTGGAGTGGAAAGGTAGCGCAGAGAACGAACAGGGCATTGATGCGGCCACGGGCAAAGCCCTTGTTCAAGTCAACCCAAGATTCTATCGCCCCTCTGAAGTGGAGCTGCTTATCGGCAACCCTGAAAAAGCCAGGAAGGTGCTTGGCTGGGAAGCGAACACTAGTCTCGAGCAGCTATGCCGGTTGATGGTGGATGCCGATCTGAAGCGTAACCAGCAGGGAACATCGTTTTAAGCGTCCCTCTTTCATACTCTAGTAGGTGTAGGGTGGGTGTTTCAGGCGTTGTTGATCGCAACGCCCCTCACGCATAAACCGGTAGCTCAAGCCGTTGCAGCTATCTCATCGCGCCAGTAATTCAGCAGTGTCGTGAGTGTAGACTGCAGCGTTGTGGTGGGCGTCCAGCCAGTGACTTTCTGGATAGCGGAGTTATCACCGAACGCGCAGGGGATGTCAGATAACCGCATTCGTTCGGGATCGTTTATCACATCGATCCTCTCTGAGCTCAGTGCCATGAGCTGACTCAGTATTGCCTCTATACGGACGGGCTCGCCGCTGCAGATATTCAGGCATTGAGGATAGGCTTCCTGCCTGGTGGCCATGTCCAGCAGGGCGACGTAGGCATTGCACACATCACGCACATCGAGAAAGTCTCGCGCCGCTTGCAAGTTGCCGACTTTCAACTGTGGTGCTTGCTTGCCTGCTTCTATCAAGGCGATCTGACGAGCAAATGACGCGGTCGCGAAATCAGCCGATTGCCTAGCACCAATGTGATTGAACGGACGTACGACAATACCGTTCTGGCCACGACGAAAGTACTCATGAAAGGCCGCTTCGGCGGCAAGTTTGCTGGCGGCATAGGGGTTCATGGGTTTGCAGACACTGTTTTCATCGAGCGCAATACCCTGCTTGAATGCCTCGCCGTAGACTTCCGATGAGCTGACAAACAACACAAATGCCTGAGGGGCCTTGCGTTGCAATGCCTGTAGAAGGTTCACGCTTCCCATGACGTTAGTTTGCCAGGTGGCCAGAGGGTCCTGGAAACTGGTAGGCACATGCGTAATAGCCGCCAAATGCACAACGTGAGTGGGATTTGCCTGAGACACCACTTGCTCAAGGCCAGCGGCGTCGCGAATGTCACAATGCAGCGATTCGGCAGCATAAGCGGAGGGGGGAGAGTCAGGGCTCACCAATGCAATAATATGGTGCCCGGCGTGCTGCAGCTTACGGCACAGCATCTGCCCGACAAAACCGTTTGCACCGGTGATCAGAATGCGTCGCATCATTGAGGGTCCTTAATGGCGTTGCTGCAAGCAAGTGAGTCTAGCAGGCAATAGCTGGTCAACCCGTTGTGACCTATGGCTCCTGCATTTTGTTTCGCCTTGCACATTCGTTATCAGCCTGCCCATTCAAGGTTCCGCAATTGCAGGCCCCGGTTATGCGGGCAACCCACATCAATTCAATCTGCCATCATCAGACGAAACGCCTTAATCCCGTCTACGCTTAGGCCGATACATACGTACAACCCACTACTGGTGCCGTCATGTTCAACACTCGCTTGAAAAAGGAATTACAGGCACAACACGCCGAGTTATCTATGTATCGGCAAATGCAGAAAGGGATGGACGCGCGGATGGTGTCGCTGAGTCTGGACGCCAACAACCATATCGTCCATGCCAATGACAACTTCCTGAGGGCGCTTGGTTATTCTGCCGACCAGTTGCTGGGCAAGGATCTGGACCAGATGGTGCCGTCCTACGTCAAACAGCTCGATTGCTACCGTAACCTCAAGCTGGCGGTGCAGAAAGGCGAGTCGGTGATCGACAACTACCGTTTTCTGCATGCCAACGGCAGTCTGGTGTGGATTCGTGCCATGTGGCAGCCGGTTCTGGATGACCAGGGCAAACTGGTGACCTTGCAATGCTACGGGTCGGACATCACCCAGACAGTCGAGACCGCTGCCGAGAACTCTGCGTTCATTCAGGCATTGCTGCGCTCTACCGCCGTGATCGAGTTCGATCTTGGCGGCCACGTGCTCACGGCCAATGACCAGTTTCTGCGTGGCATGGGTTACAACCTGGCGCAGATCAAGGGCAAGCACCACAGCATGTTCTGTGATCCGGCTGAAACTTCACTGGCACCGTACCGGGAGTTTTGGGCGATGCTCAACCGCGGCGAGTTCGTCGCAGGGCGCTTCAAGCGTATCGACAACAGCGGGCGTGAGGTCTGGCTGGAGGCTACTTACAACCCGGTTCATGATGCTCAGGGCAAACTCTACAAGGTCGTCAAGTTCGCCACGCTGGTGACCGATCAGGTCGCCCGCGAAGATGAAGTCAGCCAGGCGGCCAGCGTGGCGTTTGAAATCTCCCAGCAGACCGACGTCAGCGCCCAGCGCGGCGCGGATGTGGTGCAGAACACTGTGCAGACCATGCGCAAGATATCCGAAGAGATGCAGTCGGCTTCCTCAGGCATCGAAGCACTGGGCAAGCAGTCCCTGTTGATCAGCTCCATCGTGCAGACCATCGGCGGCATCGCCCAGCAGACCAATCTGCTGGCGCTCAATGCCGCCATCGAGGCCGCGCGCGCCGGTGAGCAGGGCAGGGGCTTTGCCGTGGTCGCCGATGAAGTCCGCCAACTGGCCGGCCGCACCAGCGCCGCGACCGAAGAGATCGTCAGCGTCGTGCAGCAAAACCAGTCGCTGGCCGATGAGGCGGTACGCGGCATGGCCAACAGCCGCACTCAGGCGGAACAGGGTCTTTTGCTGGCCAACGAGGCGGGCGCGGTGATCGTCGAGATTCAGGAAGGGGCCAAACAGGTGGTAGGCGCAGTGGGTCGGTTTGCCAATCAGTTGAAGTAGCGGCTGACTTCACTGTCGGTATTTCAGGTGTTGCAGGGCATGGACGACCGGCAACACCTGATAGCTCTGGCATCATTTTTGGACGGCAGGCAGAATGCGCCGCAGTTGGTCAGTGATCACCTTCGCACTCAAGTGTTGTGAATCACTGGTTCCACTCTGACAAGGATTGGTTGGATGCTGCTTGCTGTACTTACCGTTCTCAATGCCCTTTGCCTGATCGGTGGCTTGCTGTTCAACGCAGAGTTGTTGAACAAGGCTGGCGCCGATATTCCCCTCAAAAACCTGCAGGCGCTGGAAATATACGGGCAGAGCCTTGCCGCAGTGAGCGTGTGCCTGGCGGCCTGGCGCCTGTGTATCTGGGCTCATGGGAAATGGGGACATCAGCAGCATCTCATGCGCTCCATCCTGCTCAGTACCGTGGTACTGGCCCCGCTGACCTGGTGGGTTCAGGGTGTGGTCCCGGACGCGATTGCTGAAGCGTTTCCGGCCGATCTGCGGGTTTACAGCCTTTACGCCTACGTGACGAAAAAAGGCCTGCTCTACGATTCGGTGCAGATACCCGGCATTCCCTATCAGGAATATCGCGACAAGGGCGAGGGCAAGGCCTTCATCGCCAATCTTGGCGTACTCATGAGTGTTCAGGGCTCGTACGTCGAGCAGATTGGCCACAATTTTCAGGGCTTCGCCCAAACCGTCTTCAAGGGCTATACCCGACGCAACGCCGATAGGCTCTACAGCCGGCTGCAAGCGGAAGTCATCCCGGTCTTTGACGATATCGCCCGTGAATACGCAAAGGTAGAAGCCTTACGGCGCTCTGGCGTAGCGGGTAATAAACGCAAGCCGCTTGCGCTCCCGAACGCAGCCCTGCAACAGGCCCCGCCGAGCGCCGAAGACTACGCGTTGGCGATGCCTTCAGGCCTGCGTACCCGTCAGGCGATGGCCAATACTGCGCAGGTGCGCGGCATGGCGCGTCAGGTCCTGGGCCCGCTCTACGTGGAAGGAATGGACCTGCTTGTCACGCCCAGTCAGTTCAACACGTACCTCAATGGCATCGCCAGCAATATGGCCAGCGACGTTGCGCGCACTGATGTGCATGGCGCACAGAGCCTGAGCGTCCTCAAAAACATGTGGTTCGTACCCTGGTCGTTGCTGAGTGGTCTTTTCATGGGCGCGCTCAATATCGTCGGGTTGTTGTTGTCGACCGTCGAGCAGCGCGCGTTCATACAGAAGAGGCTTGTCGCCGTCAGAGCGGCAGCGGTGGCCCTGATCGTGATGGTTCCATTGCTCGCCGGTAACGCAATCATTCAATCGCCAGGCTATCGCACTGCGTTCAAGGACATCGAGGCCGGCCCGACCCTCATGGCCGGTGTCTTTCATTGGGCGATGTCTGCAGAAGCCATGTTGTACAACTTGACCAGACCTCTGCTCAACGCCGAGTAAAACGTTTCAAAAGGGAGTAAGCCCCGTGCGCAAGAAATTCGTTGCATCAATTCTGGCGGTAAGCATCGCCACCTCAGTCACCGGATGCGCGCAGATGGGCATCAGCAAGGAACAGGCGGGTACTATGATCGGCGGTATCGCCGGTCTGGCGGTCGGTGCAACGATGGGCAAGGGTAACGGTCAGATCGCAGCCGCGCTGATCGTTGCAGGCATCGGCGGCTATATTGGTAACCGCATCGGTCAGTTGCTCGACGACAGGGATAAACAGGCACTGGCGCTGCGCACTCAGGAAGTTCTGAGTCAGCCCGCAACTCCTGTAGCGCAGCCTACGGCCATCTGGCGTTCCGATCACTCCAATGCAAGCGCCCGGATCACGCCAGGCCCGGAGTTCAAGGCGGTCCGGACCATCGATGTCAAACGCACGCCCAACATTCAGGGCGTGCCGTCGATGAAGCTGATCAATCAACCCTATGTCACCCGGTCTACCCTCAACGTGCGCTCTGCACCGAACATGAACGCTGACAAGGTGGGCAGCCTGCCGGGCAATACGCAATTCACTGCCGTGGGTTCTACCGGTGACTGGATTCTGGTGGGGCGCAAGGGCGTTACCGTGGGCTACGTGCACAAGGACTACGTGATGACGCAGTCCGATGCCGATACCAGAAAGAGGCTTGCTTCAGTCAGGTTCGATGATATGAATGTGTCGGCCAGCAAAGAGACTGAAGCATTCGATCTGGGCTCAATCTCTTCCTTGCCCTCCGGCAAAACAGCGGCCGAGACTACTTGTCGACCGCTTTCTGTAAGCCTGGAAGCCAACGGTGGCACCACTGAAAAGCAGGACAACACATTCTGCAGGCAGGCCAATGATACGTGGGAGTTGATTTGAAGCAGGGCCTCTAGCGGGCAGTCAGTGCCGAATAACTGTTCATCAGGTTACGGTAGTTCGGGATCCGCTCGGACAGCAGGTTGCCCAGCCCTTCGATATCGTTGCGCCAGTCACCTTGCAGCTCACAGGCCACCGAGAACCAGTTCATCAACTGCGCACCTGCCTGGGTCATACGCGACCAGGCGGCTTGCTGGACAGTGGTGTTGAAGGTGCCCGATGCATCGGTGACCACGAACACTTCAAAGCCTTCAGCCAGTGCCGACAGGGTCGGAAAGGTCACGCACACGTCAGTCACTACCCCGGCGATGATCAACTGCTTGCGGCCGGTCGCCTTGATCGCCTTTACAAAATCTTCGTTGTCCCAGGCGTTGATCTGGCCTGGACGGGCGATGTATGGCGCATCGGGGAACATGGCCTTGAGTTCCGGCACCAGCGGGCCGTTGGGGCCTTGTTCGAAACTGGTGGTGAGGATGGTCGGCAGTTCGAAGAAGCGGGCCAGGTCAGCCAGGGCCAGGACGTTATTCTTGAACTCGTTCGGCGTGAAGTCCTGTACCAGCGAGATCAGGCCTGTCTGATGATCGATCAGCAGCACGATGGCGTCATCTTTGTTCAGGCGGCTGTAAGGGGCGTTTTTCATGGTCAAGTCCTTTCGTTTGGGTAGGTGAGGTGTGGCGTTCAACGTGGGTTCAGATTAGTAGCTCACCGGAAAGGGAAAAAGCGCCTGACGCGCGTTTTACTGTCTCTTCACAGTGGACAATACTGTCCCAAGTGCTGCCCTCCCTACGAATCGCCTACCCAGAAACCGCCCCGGCCTTGCCAGCCTCCACCGCAAAGCGTTTGAGCGTCGACACACTGGCAGCGGGGTCGAGCACATCCGACACCACCTGGAAGCGGGTCAGCATCTGCTGCTCGCTGAGGTCCACCGCCACGTAGCCACGCTGGCGGCTGTCAAAGAACTTCACATGGGGGTTGAGCCCCAGAATGCTGTTGAAGGCGTCGAATGGCGGTCCGCCGGATGTCACCGAGGTGCCGACGAATTCAGTGGCGACGACGGCGGAATCCGGATTGCCCGCATCGGCGTGCAGGTCGGTGGTCCAGAACGAATGGATATCGCCACCCCAGAACACCGGGTTGCGGGTCTGCTGGCGTTGCAGGGATGCCAGCATGCGCTCGCGGGTCGCCGCGTAGCCGTCCCAGCCGTCGGTCCAGTGGCCCAGCGCCTGCGTTTTGAGATTGCGCTGTTCCAGTGGAGCGACCAGCAAGTCCTGGGCAATGACATTCCATTGCCCAGGTGATTCAGCAAAGCTGCGGTCCAGCCAGGCTTCCTGTTCCCAGCCGAGCATGGTGCGTTTGGGGTCACTCAGATCCGGACAGTCGCTGGGCGCTACGTAGCCTCGACGGCTGCCGTTGGCCTGGATGCACGCCTGTTCGGAACGATACTGCCGACCGTCCAGCACATGAAAGCGTGCCAGGCGGCCATAGTCCAGGTTCCGGTAAATACGCATGTCCGGTCCTTTGGGCAGGCTGCTCGCGCGCAAGGGCATGTGCTCGTAAAACGCCTGATAAGCGGCGGCTCTGCGACGTAGAAAGCTGTCCACAGGAACGTTCGGGTCCTGGGACCACTGCGCGGCGTAGTCATTCTGTACTTCGTGATCGTCCCAGGTGGCCACGCTCGGCGCGCAGGCATGCAGCGCTTGCAGGTCCGGGTCGGTCTTGTACTGCGCGTATCGGTTGCGATAGCCCGCCAGGTCCATCGGGTCTGAGGTGGCATGGCGGCGCGGGAACTGTATGTTTGTGGGAGAGACGTTCATTTCATAGATGTAGTCGCCGAGAAAGAACACCATGTCAGGTCGCTCCGCAGCCAGGTGCCTGTAGGCGCTGAAATATCCCGCCTCCCAATGCGAACATGACACGAAGCCGAACCGTGCCGAGACCATGGCGGTTGCCAGCGGCGCAGTGCAGGCCTGACCCACGGCGCTTTGCGCGCCCAGACTTTCGAACTGATACCAGTAGGGACGTCCAGGCTGCAAACCGCCCACTTCAATGTGTACTGAATGGGCAAAGCGCGGTTGAGCGGTCGCTTGCCCCGCACGTACGACGCGAGTCATCGCTGCATCGCTGGCGATTTTCCAGCGCACTTCGACGGGTTTTTTCAGGCCGCCGTCGCCCGTGGCTGTCATCACCTGTGGCGCCAGGCGTGTCCAGATCACGAAGCCGTCAGGCAGCGGGTCGCCGGATGCCACGCCCAGCGTGAACGGATAATCGACACCCGCGCTGCGGGCAAACGGGCTGAGGATCGATAGCAGCGTGGCACCGGCCACGCCGGTAATGATGCGTCGGCGATCCGGATTGAAGTCAGTCATTGCGCGGCCTCTGCTGGTTCGTACTGCGAGCGCAACAGCCCGAACAGCAACATGTCTTTGAAAACACCGTTCTTCAAAAATGCTTCTTTCATACAGCCTTCATACGACAGTCCGCACTTCTCCAGCACCCTGGCGCTGGCCATGTTGTCGGCAAAGCACTGACCGGCGATGCGGTTGAGGTTCATGACGGTGAAGCCATGCATCAGCAAACCCTGCACCGCCTCGCTGGTGTAGCCCTGATTTCGGTAATCGGCACCGATCCAGTAACCCAGGTTGCCGCTGCGATGCGAGGTTGACAGGCGCAGTGAAACGACCCCGGTCAGTTCCCCGGTTTCCTGGGCATGAACCCCCAGGCTCAATGTTCGTCCAGCGGCGAATTGTTCCGGTGCATCGACAATGAACGCCTGTGCATGCTCCAGGGTATAGGGCGAGGGGACCGTGGCCGTCATGCTCGCAATCACGGGGTCGTCAGCCAGTCGCGACAAGGCGCTGGACTGCTCGGCTCGCAACGGGCAGAGCAATAGTCGTGAGGTGCGGATACTGGGCATATCGAGAAGCATCCCGGATTTTCCGTTGAGTTGAATACTCAAGAATTGCCGCGTTTCCATGGCGTTTTTATGACGGCTGCGAGAAACATTTTAGTGCCATCAAAAGAGCTTACAAAGGCCATGTAACAGTCATGTAAACCTAACTGATCGGTCATATTCGGTTGCTAGATTCTCGGCCTCTGACAAGAAGGGCGGATGGTATGAGAACGTGGGACGAACCTAAAAAACGCAAGGCGCACATCGAACTGATCCCGATGATCGACGTGATGATGTTCCTGCTGGTTTTTTTCGTACTGGTCAGCCTGAACGTGATTCCGGCTCTGGGGATGAAAACCCAGCTGCCGAGCGCCAGCAGTTCACAGCAGCTCAAGCCGCAGAACAAATCGATCCTGACCCTGGGCCTCAACGGCGAATTACAGCTTGATGGCAAGGCGACCACAGTCGAGGCTCTGGTGCCTGCCTTGAAGGCGCTGGAAAAGCCCGATACTAAAACCACCATTATCGTCAACAGCGACAAGGGCGTTGAGGTCGCACGTCTGGTCGAGATCATGGACACCTTGCGTCTGGGTGGCTTTACCTCGGTCTCTATTGCCACGCGTAAATCCTGACCATGTATGTCCTGTTTCGTGTACGTCAGTGGCTCGCAGGCCTGCCAGCGCTGGTGGCGCTCATCGTGATTGTGATGGGCGTGCAAACGCGGGCCCTTAAGGTAGAGCCGGTTTATGACCAGTCAGCCGTGGAGCTGGCGTTGATCGAGCCCGAGCCTCCAGCGCCAGAGCCCGTGGTGCCGCCCGAGCCGCTTCCGGTTCAGCCTGAAGAGCCGCCACCACCGCCGCCCGTGGTGGAAAGCGAAGACGCCGAGCCTGCTCCGCCACCGCCCAAGCCCATGCCTAAACCTGTCCCCAAGCCCGTGCCCAAGCCCAAGCCGGAACCCAAGCCGCGCCCGGAACCTGTACCCAAGCCAGCCCCGGCGGTAGTAAAGCCCGCCGAGCCGGTCCAGGCCCCCAGTAAGCCTGTGGCCAGCGCTGCCGTCGCGCCGCCTCAGCCACCGGCGCAGCCGAAAGTAGACACGCAGGGCCTCGAAGGCGGCTACCTCAAAGGGCTGCGTAACGATCTGGATGGCTACAAACAGTACCCGACCGGACGCCAGGCCTCGCTGGAGCGCCCAAGCGGCGAGGTAGTGGTGTGGTTATTGGTTGATCGCCAGGGGCGAGTGCTGGACTCCGGCATTCAGACCCAGGCGTCCAGCATGCTGCTCAACCGCGCAGCAGCCAACAGTCTGCGACGCATCAAGCAAGTCAAACCGTTTCCCGAGCAAGCCTTCGGCGGGCGTAGCGAACAGCGCTTCACCGCCACCTTCAACTACAGCGTGCAATAGCACTGACAAGGAACAGAGTGATGAAGTTTTCCAGAATTCACCTTGCGTTGGTCGCCGCTGGCATGAGCCACGGCATGGCCATGGCTGATTCGAGTGCCAGTGACGTTGGCACCATTGGCGTACAAGGGAAGGCGACGGTGGGCGGTGGCTATATGGTTCAGGAGGAGAGCATCAAGGCGCGCTCCACGGTGACCAAGGAGGCGCTCGACAAGCAGACCGCAACAGGTAACGCGATCGACAAACTCAAATACACCCCGGGCCTGAATATCTCCAGTGAAGATGCCACCGGCCTGTCGGGCTTTCGCTTTACCATGCGCGGCCTCAACTCCGATCAGGTCGGGATGTCGGTAGATGGCATGCCCATCAACGACTCCGGCAACTATGCACTGTATTCCAACCTGCTGGGCGACCCGGAAAACATCGATCAGATCTTCGTCACCCAGGGCTCTGCCGAGAGTGACGGCCCGCACATCGGTTCCAGCGGTGGCAACATTGGTATTGTCACCATTCGGCCCACCAAGGAAACCGGCGCATTCGTCAAACAAAGTGCAGGCAGCAACGGTACTTACAAGACCTTTGCGCGGCTCAATACCGGTGAAATCAACGGGCTGAGCAACTGGCTGTCGATGTCTCACACCGAAGGCCAGAAATGGCGCGGTGACGGTGCCGTGCGCGCTGACAAGGTGGAATGGAACAGCTTCTTCGACATGGGCTCGGGCAATACGGCCAACCTGATCCTCAAGTATCACGAGCAGGACAACAACAGCTACAGCCAGCTCACCAAGAGCCAGTTTCAGCAGAACGGACGCAAGTTTGACCCCTATCCTTCGACGCCCACGCTGGGCAGCAACGGCAAGCTGTCCAGTTATTACGAACTGGCGCAAAACCCGTTCCAGACGTTCACCGCCGTGCTCAATACCCAATTCAAACTGGCCGACAATCTGGCGCTTTCAGTAATCCCCTATTACTTCTGGGGTAACGGCAGCGGTGTAAACAGCTCCTCCTATGCGCTCAACCGCGGCTCGAATCAGAACGGTGTATTCGACCTGAGCAACTTGCCGACGGCTGCCGCTTATAACGCTGATGGCTCATCGACCACTGGCGTGTATTACCGACCTTCGCGCACCCAGACCTGGCGTCCGGGGATCACCACCAAGTTGAACTGGGACGTCAACGACGAACACAGCGTGCAAGTCGGCTACTGGTATGAGCGCGCGCGTCAGTTGCAGACTCAGCCTTTCATTCGCCTGAAGAGCAACGGCAAGCCGGAAAGCATCTGGCCAGACTCGGATTACATGGTCGATGCCAACGGCAATGAGATTCAGGGCCGTGATCGCTATACCGTGACGCCTGCACAAAAAGTATGGGCTCAGGACACCTGGTATTTCGCCCCGGACTGGACGCTGATCGGCGGCCTGGCCTACATGAATGTCGAGCGTGAAGGCAATAACCACGGCAGCCTTACCGAGCGGCCGGAAAAACGTGACCAGACCTACAACAAGCTGCTGCCGAACGTGGGCCTCAAGTATCAGCTGGATGAGCGTGACCAGTTGTTCTACAGCCTGTCGCGCAACATGCGCATACCGCAGAACTACGTCCTTTATGACCCAGGCACCGGTTCCATCAACAGCAAGCCGGAGACCAGCTGGAACCACGAACTGGGCTGGCGCTTTACCGAACAGGACATGACGCTGGCCGCCACCCTGTTCTACATGCAGTTCAAGGACCGTCAGGTGTCATCGAGAGACATCAATGGTGACTTTGCCGACATCAATGCCGGTGCAGTCGATAACAGCGGGCTTGAACTGGAGTGGAGCGGCCTGCTGCCGCACCATTTCAATTACTACACCTCGTACACCTACACCCGCGCCAAACAGAAGGATGACCTGACCGTTTTTAATAACGGCGCCGCCATCGAGCTGCCTACCAGCGGCAAGCAGTTTGCCAACGTGCCGAAGAACATGCTGGCCGCCAACATCGGCTACGACGACGGCAGTTATTACGGCACCTTCGGAGCCAAGTTCACCAGCAAGCTGTATGGCGACCTGACCAATGACGAAAGCATTCCGGGGCGCACCATCTTCAATCTGGGCGCGGGCATCTATCTGCCGGTGGACAAGAAAATCGTCAAGGATGCCACCTTGCGTCTGAACGTCGACAACCTGTTCGACAAGGAGTACCTGGACGGCGTGTACACCACCAAGACCAACGCAGGTACATACAGCGGCTTCCGCGATGGCGACCCGGCGTACATCGTCGGCGTCGAGCGTACCGTTACCGTTTCTCTTGAAGCCAATTTCTAATCTTCATTGACCAGAGGTCTGTGCCATGGACATGAATCAGCTTCACGACATCACCTTCTATGTGATGTACGCCGCCATCGCGATAGCGATCTTTGTCGCGATCGAGCGGGGTATCTACTTTGCTTACGTACGCCGTCAGGCACGGGCGCTGCAAGCGGCACTCAGTGCTTCGGTGCACAGTGAAAAGGACCTGCCGGAGGCGCTGACACGCCGGGCCGGTTTGCCGCTGAGCATGGTCCTGCCGGTGCTTGCGCAAAAAAATGCTCAGGGCTCGCGCAGGGATCTGGATGATGTCATCGAAACCCAGTACCTGAGCACTCGCGCGCCGCTGGCCCGCAGCCTCTGGCTGATCGAGACCATCACTACCGCTGCACCTCTGTTGGGGTTGCTGGGCACCATTCTGGGCATCATCGACACGTTCAAGGCGCTGGCCAGTGCCGGGGTGTCCGATCCCGGGCAGATTTCTGCCGGTATCGGCACGGCGCTGTTCGCGACCGGGCTGGGTATTGCCATCGCCTTGTTCTGCGTGGTCTTTCATAACTACTTTCAGGACAGCCTGGAACGCATCAACGATCAACTCAAGATCCTGTTGATCCGCGCTTCCAGCGGCGCACAGGTGCAGGATGAAACCGAGCATTCGGCTGCCCCGGTCCAACCGAAATACCGCACTGCCTGATCAACCTGCGGCGTGTGCCCTTGGCATGCGCCATCCTGCCTGTGTCCGGCGATGAGGCCCGCATGTTCTTTGATCTTCCAGGCTGTAGGGTACTTACGCGTTCCCGCGTAGTGATCGCAGCGTTACTGCTGACGAGTTCGTTTGCGCAGGCCGACTTCGCTATTCCAGGTTTCGAGCTGGTACACACCGTTCCGCTCGGAACCGACCTGCAGACACCTGACCTGCGAGCGCCCGGCGAGGTCTGGCGCGAGCTGTTCGATGGTGCCCGCAAGGGTATCGATATCGAGCAGTTCTATGTCGCAGACCAGGCCGGTTCGGTGATGGACAAGGTGCTTGAAAGCCTGACTGCAGCGGGGCAGCGCGGGGTGAAAATCCGTTTTCTGCTGGAGGAAAAAGGCCTGAAAATGTCCGATCCGCAGATCCTTGAACGGTTGCGGGCGATACCCAACCTCACCTTGCGCGTACTGCCATACGCCAAGCTCACGGGCAGCGGCATCATTCACGCCAAATTCATCGTCGTGGATGGCCGGCAGGCGTTCATAGGCAGTCAGAATTTCGATTGGCGCTCTCTGGAGCACATCCATGAAACCGGCCTGCGCATCGACGAGCCGAATGTCGTGCGCCAGACGCAGGCCGTGTTCGATCAGGACTGGCTCGCCCAGGCCGCCATTGCCGAAGGCAAACCGATTCCGGTGCCACACTCGAACAAGAATGCTTTGCCTGCTGGCAACTATCTGGTCGCCAGTCCGCAGCGCTATAACCCGCCCGGCGTACTCGACTCCCAGGCCGAGCTGCCGCGTTTGCTGGCGCAAGCCAGCCGCGAGGTTCGCGTCCAGTTGCTGGATTACGCACCCTTGTCCTACGGACCTGACAAAACCCGGCCTTACTATGCGGTCATCGATAACGCCATCCGCAGCGCCGCCGCCCGTGGCGTGTCAATCAAACTCATGGTGTCGGACTGGAACACAGGCATGCCCGAAGTAGCCTATTTGAAGAGTCTGGCCCTGGTGCCCAACGTGCAGGTGCGCATTGTCACACTGCCCGTAGCCGCCGAGGGGTTCATCCCGTATGCACGCGTGATTCACAGCAAGACCATGGACATTGATGATCAGGTCGCATGGGTCGGCACCAGTAACTGGCTCGGCGGCTACCTCGACAACTCGCGCAACCTGGAAGTGGTGATGCACGACAGCACAATGGCCAAGCGCATCGGCGTTCTGCATGAGCAGCTATGGGATGGGCCGTATGCCAAACCAATCGACATCAACCGCGACTACCCGGAACCGCATCCGGGCCGGCCTTGACAGTAAACAGACGGGCAGCCGGAAGGGCGACGCCGGGCGCTAAGCATGGCGGGTTGTATCGACAATCAGAATGCGTCTGAGTCCGGACGGAACAGGTCTGGCAAGGAGTCTGAAATGAGTTTGATCGTTCGTGCGATGGCAGACAGTGACTGGTCTTCGCTGGCTCAGATTTTTGAACAGCCGGTGTTCCGTTGGTGGACGCTTCGGATGCCATACCAGTCAGTCAACGACATAAAAAAACTTGTTGAAGGTCGCAGCGCTTCAGGCCTATCCCTGGTTGCCGAGCGAGATGGCATCGTTGTCGGGTGCGCCATGCTCTATCGCTTTCAGGGGCGAAGGCAGCACGTAGCTGATTTCTGGATGGGGGTCGCAGACGGTCATCATCGCCAGGGCATTGGCGACGAATTATTGAAAGAGCTGTCTGCAACCGCCTGCCGATGGATGAATGTAAAACGCCTGGAGCTTACCGTCTTCGTTGATAACGAGCCTGCTATTGCGCTTTATAAAAAGAATGGCTTTGTCATAGAGGGGACGCACCGGAAATTTGCCTATCGGGATGGTGAATACATAGATGCTTTCAGTATGGCGGCAGTCTACTGAGGTGCTCTGAATGGGGTGGCAGGAGCGGCCTTCGATAGACCCGCTCTTGATAGCAATATGCCCGGCTTTGGTGATGAATGAAGCTCCCCACTAGGCCCCTCTGCCCGCTTCAGCCACAATGACGCCTTTTACCCTCCAGCCTGCTGTGGGCTGTAAAAGGATTGCTGCTGATGATGCTCTCTTTCAAGCCATGGTTCCGGGGGCTGGCGCTGGCTTTGCCGCTGGCTGCCCTGCTGACCGCGTGTGACAAGTCCGATAAGCCGGTGACGCCGCCTGCACCGCCACACACCACTTATAGCCAGGCTGGTTGGGACGCGCTGCCCGCCGTGTCGGACGCCGACTTGCAAGCCGGGTTTGCCTCATGGCGCAGTGCGTGTGTTCGTCTGAAGGCTGATGCCGTGTGGGGACCGACCTGTGCGGCGGCGGGCAGCCTTGTGGCGGCTCCGGATGCGGCGCAGATCCGTACGTTTTTGCAGAGCCAGTTGCAGGTCTACAGCCTGCGCGCTGATGGCGGCAGTGCCGATGGCCTGATCACCGGTTATTACGAGCCTGTCTACCCTGGCAGCCTGACTCAGACCGCCACGGCTAACGTGCCGGTTTACGGCATTCCGGACGATCTGATCGTGGTCAATCTGGACAGCATTTATCCCGAACTCAAGGGCAAGCGCTTGCGCGGTCGGCTTGAGGGGCGGGTGCTCAAGCCTTACGACGATGCCGCGACGATCAACGCGCAGGGGTTGAATGCGCCGGTGATTGCCTGGCTGACCGACCCGATGGATGTGCAGTTCCTGCAGATTCAGGGCTCCGGGCGCGTGAGTCTGGAGGATGGCTCGCAGCTGCGTCTGGGCTATGCCGATCAGAACGGCCGCCCTTATCGCGCGATTGGTCGCTGGCTGGTGGAGCAGGGCCAGTTGAAGAAGGAAGACGTGACCATGGGCAGCATCGCAGCCTGGGCCAAAGCGCATCCGGAGCGGGTCAGCGAGTTGCTGGCCAGCAACCCCAGCTATGTGTTTTTTGCCCGTAACCCCGACAGCAATGAAGGCCCGCGCGGCTCGCTCAACGTGCCGCTGACACCGGGCTACAGCGTAGCCATCGATCGCAAGGTGATTCCTCTGGGTAGTCTGCTCTGGCTCTCCACCACACGGCCGGATGGAAGCAGCGTGGTGCGCCCGGTTGCGGCGCAGGACACGGGCGGTGCGATTGCCGGTGAAGTGCGCGCTGATCTGTTCTGGGGCACTGGCGATGAGGCCGGTAAGCTGGCAGGTGACATGAAACAGAAAGGCAATATCTGGTTGCTGTGGCCCAAGGGTATGGCGTTGCCGCAGACAGCAGAAACAACGCCTGCAACGACCACTGTGCCTGCCAGCCACTGACCCGGTCCGCACGCTCGTCCGGCATGTAGCTGTGTATTCAACGAGCCGCTTTGCAGTTATCTGCCCGTTTAACCAAGGCGCGGATCAACCACAAACTCCAGCTCCTTGGCCGTTGCCACAACGGCCAGGAATTCCGGGTGCTGGACGTTGAGCAGGTAATTCGATTCACGCGGGATGATCACGCTGGGCACGGCCAGTGCCAGGCTCTGACCCGAGGCAAGCCAGTCGTCGCCGAACGAGGCTGTTGCCGGTGGTGCGGGCTCTTCGCGCCAGTCGGGAGGCAGGGTGTCCGGCCGTGCATTGAGGATGTGCTCTTCGCCAATCTGCAGCTCAAGCATCGCGTAATGCCGGGCCACGCCAGCGTTGCCCAGGTGCACCAGCACTTCCAGCAGCGCCAGCGATTCGCTGCCTGCGCAGTACACACAGGCGTTGCCTTTGCTGTTCCAGCGTCCGCCATAGAGCTTGGCGCCTTCACCGTCGAACGCCTGAGCCAGCCATTTGCGCTTTACCAGTCGATAGACTGCAATCACGCCACGACACCGTGTTCCAGCCGACCGATCAGGTCGAGCACTGCCTGCGCCTCGGCCGAGGTAGCGAGCATTTCCAGCGGCCTGCGATTGCCCAGCCCATAGACCGGGTTGGCCAGCCACAGACGGGTCGCTTCGGCATCGTCTTCGAACAGGTCCAGCGCCGCTTTGTAAACCGCTGCCAGGCGGAACAGACGATCGCTTTCCTCGGCATTGAAGCGGCGCACCTTGAGGCGTCGCTGCAAGGTGGCGGGAGCGATGCCCAGATGCTCGGCCAGGGTCGAGCGGTTCAGGTCGGTGTAATGCGCCAGACGCTCGAATACTTCATACGGCAAACCGTCGTGCAGCGCCGAGTACAGGCGCGTGCCACGGGCCGGAATACCCAGATGCTGCCAGAAATCGTCCTGCCGGGGCAGGGCCGGATGGTAGTCGCTTATAGGCAGAGACATGGACACACCTGTCTATCGAGTGATTGCTATTAAATCTATCACTTGATAATAGGCTGGTTTGGGTGGTCGCGGTAGTGATTTGCAGCAACAGAAAGCGACTTAAATTACAGAAACTGCAAACATCGCCGACTTAAGGCTATAGGTTTAGTTTGAATGTTGCTGATCGAGCGTTATAGGCTCAGTGTCAGTCGATTTCGATAGTGCTGTCGAACGTATACGTGCTGTCCGCCGTTGTCAGCCTGATTTTTTTGCAGTGAGAACCACACGATGTCCACGCTTGCACTATTGATATGCGATGACTCGAACATGGCGCGAAAGCAGCTTTTGCGTGCCCTGCCTGCTGATTGGGATGTATCGGTAACGCTCGCTACCCAGGGGCAGGAAGGTCTGGAAGCTATCCGTAAAGGCCAGGGCCAGGTGGTGCTGCTCGACCTGACCATGCCGGTGATGGACGGTTACCAGACCTTGACGGCGATTCGTGCCGAAAACCTCGACACCAAGGTGATTGTGGTGTCGGGTGACGTGCAGGACGAAGCGGTGCGCCGGGTCATGGAGCTGGGCGCGCTGGCGTTTCTGAAAAAACCTGCCGACCCGGACGAACTCAAGAGCACGCTGGAACGCCTGGGCCTGCTGGGCAAGCCGGCGGTGTCACCTGTTGCGCTGCCCGCCCTCAACAACAAGGGCGGGGTGATCAGCTTTCAGGATGCCTTCCGCGAAACCATCAACGTTGCCATGGGCCGCGCTGCGGCGTTGCTGGCCAAGGTGCTGGGCGTGTTCGTGCAGTTGCCGGTGCCCAACGTCAACATGCTCGAAGTCGGCGAGTTGCACATGGCGCTGGCCGATGCCCACGCTGATCAGCGTTTGACGGCGGTGTGTCAGGGCTACATCGGTGGCGGCATTGCAGGTGAAGCGCTGCTGATTTTCCATGACTCGGAAATATCCGGCATGTCGAAACTGATGGGCGACGATAACTCCGACAGCTCCAACATGGAGATGCTTCTGGACCTGTCCACGATCCTGATCGGTGCCTGCCTGAGCGGTATTGCCGAGCAGATCGACATCGCGTTTTCGCAAGGCCATCCACAGTTGCTGGGCGCGCAGGGTGGCATCGACGAGCTTATTCGTATTAATCAGCAGCGCTGGAAAAAGACCCTGGCGGTTGAAATCAGTTACAGCGTAGAAGGCCATAACATTCATTTCGATCTGTTGATGCTGTTCACCGAAGACTCGGTCGAGCTGCTTACCAAAAAACTCGCCTACATGATGAGCTGACCCATGAGCAACGCTATCGAAATCAACGAGCTCCATTGGTTGCTGGCCGTCACGCAGAACATTGACGTAGGCATTGTGGTGCTGGACCTGAACTATCGGGTGACGGTCTGGAATACTTTCATGGAAAACCGCTCTGGCGTGGTGCCTTATGTGGCCATCGACAAGACCTTCTTCGAGTTGTTTCCGGAGGTCAACCGCCAATGGCTGAGCAAGAAAATCGATAACGTCGTGACCCTTGGCACACCGGCATTCACCATCTGGGAACAGCGGCCGTATCTGGTGCGCTTCAAGAATTACCAGCCGATCACCGGGCACGAAGAGTTCATGTACCAGAACACCACGCTGTTTCCGCTGCGTTCAACCACCGGGGCGATCAGCCATGTGTGCCTGGTGATCTATGACGTCACCGACGTGGCAGCCAACCGCAATCAATTGCAGGCAGCCAATGACAAGCTGCAGCAACTGTCGGGTGCTGAACAAAAGTAAACGGCTGTCTGGCTCGTTGGGGCAGCAAAACCGCACTGCGGGCTTGATCCCGCTCGTGCTAGGATCGCGATTTTTCCGCTGACGCTCAGGGACATCATGCGACCTCAAGCCACCCTCACTGTTTTGCCTGTCGAGCGCCCGCTGGTCGGGCGCGTCAGCCCGCCGGGCTCCAAGTCGATCACCAACCGCGCATTGTTGCTGGCCGGGCTGGCCAAAGGCACCAGCCGCCTGACCGGCGCGCTGAAGAGTGACGACACCCGCGTGATGTCCGAAGCACTGCGTCTGATGGGCGTGCAGGTCGACGAGCCGGATGACAGCACCTTCGTGGTCACCAGCAGCGGCCACTGGCAGGCACCGCAGCAGGCACTGTTTCTCGGTAACGCCGGAACCGCAACGCGCTTTCTGACCGCTGCACTGGCTAACTTCGAAGGCCATTTTGTGGTCGACGGCGACGAGTACATGCGCAAGCGCCCGATCGGCCCGCTGGTCGATGCCTTGCAGCGCATGGGTGTGGAGGTCAGTGCGCCCAGTGGCTGCCCGCCGGTGGCGATCAAGGGCAAAGGCGGTCTGGAAGCCGGACGTATTGAAATCGATGGCAACCTGTCCAGCCAGTACGTGTCAGCGTTGCTGATGGCCGGAGCCTGCGGCAAGGGCCCGGTCGAAGTTGCTTTGACCGGCAGCGAGATTGGCGCGCGTGGTTATGTCGATCTGACCCTGGCGGCCATGCAGGCCTTCGGCGCCGAGGTTCAGGCCATCGGCGAAACCGCCTGGAAGGTCTCGGCCACTGGTTATCGCGCTACGGACTTCCATATCGAACCGGATGCATCGGCGGCTACCTACCTGTGGGCCGCCCAAGCATTGACCGAGGGCGATATCGACCTCGGCGTGGCCAGCGACGCATTCACTCAGCCTGATGCCCTGGCCAGTCAGATCATCGCAAGCTTCCCGAACATGCCTGCCGTGATCGACGGTTCGCAAATGCAGGACGCGATTCCGACGCTGGCGGTACTCGCCGCCTTCAACCGTCAGCCAGTGCGCTTTGTCGGCATCGCCAACCTGCGGGTCAAGGAATGTGACCGTATTTCAGCACTGTCCCACGGCCTGTGTGCCATCGCGCCGGGCCTTGCTGTAGAGGAGGGCGACGATCTGCTGGTGCACGCCAACCCGGCGCTGGCAGGCACCACGGTAGACGCATTGATTGACACCCACTCCGACCATCGCATCGCCATGTGTTTTGCGCTGGCAGGCTTGAAGATTGCCGGTATTCGCATTCTCGACCCCGATTGCGTCGGCAAGACCTACCCGGGTTACTGGGATGCACTGGCTTCGCTGGGGGTGCGTGTTCAGCGCTGAGAGCAGCTATGGAGCCGTTTTTCAGATCCCGAAGAACGGCTGCATCATCCGCGCCAGCAGCCCGTGAAAGCGCAGCCTTGATTCTGTCGCCAGTACGCAGATGCATTCCCGGTCAGGGTAAGCGATGGGCTGGTGCTGGATGTGGCTGTCCAGATCGGCCACATCATTGAGCGCGAACGCTCCCTGTATGTCGTGATACGCGCCCTTGAGCACCATAGTCATCTCGCCGCTTTCATGGCTGTGCACCGGCATGCTGACGCCGGGGGCGATTTTCAGCAGCATCAGGTTGCCTTGTTCAATACCTTGCGCACGTACTCGTTGCACGCCAGGAACCAGTGTCTTCCACTTCAGTGTGCTCAGCTGCCGACCGAAATGCGCGTGCATGCAGACAGGCAGCAAGTCCGGGTCCTGATTGGCTGCCGGCGTCCAATACATTGCCGGCTCAGCGCCCGTTTGCCGTTCATCGAGGCGCGCCAGCATTGCTGACCTGCCCTTGAGCGGCACCACGCTGCTGGTGTGCTGCTGCATCAATACACCGCCAATCTCTTCGGCTTGTCTGAGTCGCGCACGGCACTCGGCACAGCGTTCAAGGTGCGCCGCAGTCACCACCGCAAGGACCTGCGACAGCGCCCCTGCTGCATAGCTGACCAGCGTCGCGTCATCCGGATGATGTCGTGGGCTCATCATGATTCCTCTATCCGCGAACGCAATTTTTGAAACGCCAGGCGCAGGCACGATTTCACCGTGCCCAGTGGCATACCAAGGCGTTCGGAAATTTCCCGATGGCTGAGCGCTTCAAAATAAGACATTCGCAATACCCGGGCCTGATCGGTGGGCAGGTTCTGAATGGCAATGTTCAGTTGTTGCTCCTGGCGCTGGCTGTAATCGAGCGTTCGATCTACCGGCGCCTCCAGGCGCTCGAGTTGTTCCAGTGAATTCTGCACCTGCACCCAGCCGCGGTCCTTGCGCACGCTGTCGATGTACAGGTTGCGGGCGATGCGAAACAGCCATGTCCCCAGGCTGGCCTTGGTCGGATCGAAGGAATCGGCCTTGTGCCACAGCTTGAGCAGCACTTCCTGCACCAATTCTTCGGCTTGCCCCTCAGGCACATTCAGCCCGGTCAGATAACGTAACAGGCGCGGCGCGAAGTGATCGTAGATGCGCATGAAGCTTTCGCGGTCCCTCTGGCGGGCCACGGCGGCGACTTCATCAATCCAAAGTCGGGTTATTGTCGATTCGCTGTGAGGGGGGGACAAGTGACAGAAGGTCCTGAGACTGGCAGTAGTGCGCATGATCCACCTTCTGATCACCATTGTCTGGTTTTGGTTCGCAATGCAGAGGTGTTACGCAACGGGATGGGGAGTGGATCACAGGATATGACGAGCGGCGTGGAGGAATTTTACAGGTGCGGCCATGACAATGACCACGGGCCAGTCATGCAGACAGTCGCTGTCATTTCTGCCAGTAGCGCTATGAGCAGCTGGCTGCTTAACCTGTGATCTGGATGCTATCAAGGTCAGGGAGACCATTATGGACACTCACGTTGCACGTGCTTCATCTACGCTGGCCAAGCTGGCGTGTGTACTGCTGGTTATCATTTGTATGGGGCTTCTTTTTGCACCTTGGCGAGCTCAGGCTGAGGCTGTAAATCTGGTTACCTGTACAGGAACCCATACTACAAACTGGTCGCCAGGATTGACCAACACCAGTCAGACGATTGTTGTATCGACGATGAGCAGTTGGAACCCGTGTGTTTCGCTCTCATTCCCTTTGGTTACCAGCGCTTCGTCCAGCGAAAGCTTCCAGTCTACGTTTTCCTGCAAGTCGTTACTGCTACCAACGTCCAGCAGAACATGGGTCATTAGCTGGAGCGATGGAGTCACCAGCACTTACAAATTCAACGCGACGATCAATAATATTGGTACTTTGAACACGACCATTGTTGGTGTCGGGGCAATTGTGGATGGCCGTTATAAAGGCGCCAATGCGACAAGTACATTTTTACTTGGCAATCTTCAGTCAACGTTGGACAACAGCTGCGACACCGACACCGGCGTTACCCTCGTCAGCGGTCTTTCAACACTGTTGATTACCCCGTAACGAAAGACACGGAGCATGCACGCATAAAGCTGCTACAAGGGCTTGTAATGCAGACTGATCGTCAACTCCATCGACTCCTCCTGACGTAATAGGCTCAATCCCGGCCGGCCGGGCAAATGATGTGCGTTGACTGGGTGGCTAACCGGCTCGAAGCAGAAGAAACCCAACCCCGGCGGGCAGAACACCAGAAAGTAGTCGCTGCCAGTGGCCTGACAGTGCAGCTCATAGCCCAGGTCCGGCTGGCTGATGATGCTCAGGCCGTCCCAGCCGGTGAAGCCGTTATCCAGTCGTGCTTCAGGCAGCGTATTGCTCTGCCGGAAGTCCCATTCTGCTGGCAGGTCCTGCAAGGCGCTGGGCAAACCGGCTTCGTCGCACATCCATACCTGCGCAGCCTTGGCCTGCAAGCGTGTGTGAGGCGTGCGCGGCAGGTAAGGGTGCAAGCCCAGCCCGTGCCAGGCGGCGCGACTGTCCAGGTGGGTGGTGGTCAGTTCGATGCTCAGCTTGCCGTCTTGCAGTGTGTAGCGCAGTTGCGCGCGGTAGGCGAACGGCGTCTGGCTGTCGAGTTGCAGGCAGACCTGCTCTGCGGTCTGCTCGATAACACTCCAGACCTGTTGCCAGGCGCTGCCATGAATCGGCAACGGGTCGTTGGCGCTGTTGGCGGCCAGTGCGAGCCAGCCATCCGGCGTGTCGAAACCGCCATTGCCTATCCGGTTCGACCAAGGCGCCAGCGGGTAGCAGGCCAGTCGGCGAGGTGTACCGGCAGCCAGTGCCTGTTCGTCGCTCGGGCGCAGCAGGGGGGGCCCGCTGGCCAATACGGTCCAGTTGACGATACTGCCACCGATGTCGGGAGCCAGAGTGAGGCGGGTAAGGCCATCTTCAAGGGTCAGTACGTTCGCGGGCATGATGCAAAACCTTCTTGGATGATGGTCTGGATGGTTGAGAGGCAGATGGCGTGGCGCGCCGCCAGGTCAGCAGGACGATACCGCTGACGACGATCAGCCCGCCGATGACCTGGCCGCTGCTGAGCAACTGATCGAGAATCAGCCAGCCGAACAGCAGGCTCGCCACCGGCTCGATGTTCATCACCGGCGCATTGCGGGCGATGTCCAGCCGCGCCATGCAGATGAACAGCAGCGAAAAGCCCAACCCGTAGAGCACCACCAGACTGGCCAGCGCAGTCCAGCCGATGCGGCTTGACGGCAGATCCACGCCACCGGGCAACAGGCCACTGGCACCGGCCAGCGCAGCCGCCGCGAACACCACGACCATGGTCAGCATACTGCGCACAGTGCCGCGCATGCTGGCCAGTTTGTTGTCGGTGATCCATAGCGCAAAGGCGAACACCACCGCTGCGGTAAACGCATAGGCGATACCTTCCAGCCACTGCGGTTCGCTGCTGCCAGGGTTTGACAGCCGCTGCGGCACATCCAGCGCCAGCGTCAGGCCGAACAGAATCAACGCCATCAGGCCTGCGGCACGTCGTGTGGGCCTTGCGCCGCCCAGTGCCCAGGTCAACAGCGCCAGCAGAATCGGCGAGACGTTGACCACCAGCAATGCCAGAGCCACCGGAATACGTGCTACCGCCGAATAAATGCAAAAACTCTGAGTCGCGATCAGCAAGCCCAGAAGCAATTGCCAGCGCCAGGTGCTGGCAGGGAGACTGAGCTTTTCACGTTGCCAGAGCACCAGGCTGACCAGCACCAGCAGCGTGACGCCGGAGCGGCAGAGAATGGCCAGCAGCAAGCCGGTGTCATGATCGAAAGCGATGCGTGCCGCAATGTGATTGCCGGCAAACGAACAGGCCAGCAGCGCCAGAATAAGCACGGCAATGTGGCGGGGGAACAGGGCAGGGGCAGACATACGCAACCAGCCTCCTTGGCTGGACAACAGAGGTGCGTACCGGAGCGGTTTGAGCGCTCCAGTAGCGTTGCAACTGATGACGTTAGAGCACGACGCTCGGCAGCCACAGCGAGATGGCGGGAATGTAGGTGACCAGCATCAGCACCACAAACAGCGCGACGTAGAACGGCAGCAAAGCTTTCACGGTGGCTTCGATAGTGACTTTGCCCACCGCGGCACCGACGAACAGCACCGCACCCACCGGCGGTGTTATGAGCCCGATCCCCAGATTGACCAGCATGATCATGCCGAAATGCACTGGGTCAACGCCGACACCGACGATTACCGGCAACAGGATCGGAGTCAGGATCAGAATCAGCGGGGCCATGTCCATCACAGTGCCCAGCAGCAGCAACATGACGTTGATGCACATCAGGATCACGTAGCGGTTGTCCGAAAGGGTCAGGAACGCCGTGGTGATCTTCATCGGGATTTCCATCAGCGTCAGGATGTACCCGAAGCTGGCGGCAAAACCGATGAGGATCATCACTATGGAAATGGTCCGTGCGGCCCGGTGCATCAGCTTGGGCAGATCGCGCCATTTGTAGTCGCGATAGATGAACATGGTGACGAAGAACGCCCAGAGCACGGCAATGGCGGCCGACTCGGTGGCGGTGAAAATACCCGACAGAATGCCGCCGAGAATGATGACCATGGCCATCATGCCCCAGAGCGCTTCACCGGCAATTTTCAGCGCCTTGCGCAGCGGAATCACTTCACCCTTGGGGTAATTGCGCTTGCGCGCGAAAATCATGCACAGGCCCATCATCACTGCGCTGAGCAACAGACCCGGCATGATCCCGGCCATGAACAGCGAAGCAATCGATACCGTACCGCCTGCCGCCAGCGAATAGAGCACCGAGTTATGGCTGGGTGGCGTCAGCAAGGCCTGAACCGAGCCGCTGACGGTCACTGCCGTCGAGAAGTCCCGAGGATAGCCGTTGCGTTCCATTTCCGGGATCAGCACCGAGCCTACCGAAGCGGTATCGGCCACCGAGGAACCCGAAATCGCGCCGAAGAAAGTGGATGCCACAATGTTGACCAGCGACAGCCCACCGCGCACGAAACCCACCAGCACAGCAGCAAAGGCGACCAGCCGTCGTGACATGCCGCCTTCGGCCATGATTGCCCCGGCCAGCACGAAGAATGGAATCGCCAGCAGCGAAAACTTGTTCACGCCGCCCGCAATCTGGATCATCAGCGCATCGGCTGGAATATCGATCCACCAGGCGCCTATCAGGGCCGAAAGCCCCAGCGCATAGGCAACAGGCATGCCGATGAGAATCAATGCGATGAAGCTGCCCAGCAGTATAAAAGCGTCCATTTATGCGGCACCTTCGCTTTCTTCAATGACATCGAAGCGCATCACCGCGCGATGACTCTGGTCGCCCAGAAACAGTCTTTCCAATACGAAAATCAGGGTTACGATGCCGCCGATGGGGATTGGCAGGTAAGTGATGCCGACCCTCAGAAACGGTAGCTCGCCGACAAACTGATTCCACGTGGTAGCGCACAGCTTGAAGCCCTTGAAGATCATGAACAGGGCCACGATTGCCATCAGGATCTGCACGACCATCGAGGCGCTGCGACGCACCTGTTGCGGCATACGGTCCACGGCCATCGAAACGGCCATATGTGCACCGGCGCGGTAACTGGCGGCAGCGCCGAAGAAGGTAAATACCACCATCAGCAAAATGGCCGTGGGTTCCGGCCAGCTGGAGCCGCTGCCGAGTATGTAACGGGCAAAGATGCCCCAGGGGATGATCAGGGTCATGATCAGCACTGACAGACCGGCAATGCCGATGCAGACCCGATAAATCGTGTCGTTGATGCGCAATAGCGTATTTTTCATTGGGCTCACCACTGCGGCGGCGAACGAGCTTTTACTCATTCGCGCAGCATAATCGGACAGGCTTATTGGGCCGCTTGGGTACCGGGTGCAGCCAGTGCCGGATTGGTCTGGACCGCTTCGATGCGGCTGATCAAATCCTTGTAAGGCGCACCGAATTTGTCACGCACCGGCTGGGTGGCGTCGTAGAAGGCTTTCTTCTGCTCCGGCGTCAGGGTGATGAACTCCACGCCTGCTGCCTTGAGTTTGGTTTCTGCGTCGGCCGAAGACTTGTCCCACAGCGCGCGCTCTTCCATCTGAGCTTCACGCGCGAGCTTTTTCACCAGCGCCTGTTGTTCCGGCTTGAGCTTCTCCCAGGTGGCTTTCGCCATCACGATGGGCTCGGGCAGAATCAAGTGCTCGGTAATCGTGAAGAACTTCGCGTTCTGGTAGTGGTTGTGCTGGTAATAGGTCGGCGGGTTGTTTTCCGCGCCATCGATCACGCCGGTTTGCAGGGCGCTGAAGATTTCGCCAGTGGCCATGGCGATGCCGTTACCGCCCATGTCATTGATAGTTTCGATGAATACCGGGTTGCCCTGAACACGAATTTTCATGCCTTTGAGGTCGGAAATCTGGCGCACCGGTTTCTTCGTGTACAGGTTGCGGGTGCCGCCATCCATCCAGGCCAGTGCGACCATGTTGAATTGCGAGTTGGTGATCTTGTCGAGAATTTCCTGGCCGATCTCGCCGTCGATAATCGTGCGCATGTGCGCTTGATCACGGAACACGAACGGCAGGTTGAAGACGTTGACGTCCGGCACGACCGGGCCGACGATGCCCAGGCTTACACGGGTCATCTGCACGGCACCACTCTGGACCTGTTCAACGACTTCCTTCTCGGAGCCGAGCACGCCGCCAGCGTACATCTTGAAGGTAATCTCGCCCTTGGATTGCTCTTCGAGTTTCTTGCCCATGTTCTGTTCCGCCACGACCGGCGCGTAGCCTGCGGGGTGAACCTCGGCGAACTTGATTTTGACTTCTGCCTGAGCCATGCCTGACACGCAGAAGGCCAACGGAAGTGCAGCGATGAGAAGCTTGCGTTTGAAATCCATGGATATCTCCGATTTTGTTATTTTTGGTCGAGCTATGGGATTTTCGTTGGGCACTGTCAGCCCTGAAACTCGGGTTCCTCCAGGCCTTTGACACCAGGGCGCAAAGCGAACAGACCACCGGCGAATGGCTGGTCGCTGATATCGCCACCCGGGCGAATGGACGTTACGAACAAGGTATCGAGATCGGGGCCGCCAAAAGCGCACATGGCCGGTTTTTTAACCGGCACGACCAGCGAGCGGTCGAGTTTTCCGTTGGGCGTAAAACGGTGGATCAGGCCCGCATCATTGCCGCAGATCCAGTAGCAGCCATCGGTGTCGATTGCTGCACCGTCAGGGCGGCCCAGGTGGTGGTTCATGTCCACGAACAGGCGACGGTTGTGCGGCGTGCCGCTATCGGTGTCGTAATCGAAAGCCCAGATCTTCTGCACGCTGGGATGCGAGTCGGACAGGTACATGGTCTTGCCGTCCGGGCTGAACGCCAGGCCGTTGGGGACAATGAAGTCCTTTAAATGTGCATCGAGTGTCTTCTGCCCGGCGCTGTAGCGATACATCGCACCTACCCCTGCGCCTGCTGCCATGTCCATCAGCATGGTGCCGGCCCAGAAGCGTCCTTGCCGGTCGCATCGGCCATCGTTGAAGCGCATGCCTGTCTGTGCATGTTCGACGCTTGCCAGAAGAGTACTGATCAGGCTGCCGTCTTCGCAGGGCTGCAGATGATAAATGCCGTCTTCCATCCCCGCAATCCAGTCGCCGCGGCTGTCGGCTGCGATGCAGGCCAGCATCTGCGGCGCTTTCCAGCTGCGTATGCTGCCATCGGCGAAGCTCCAGCGCAGTAAGGTGCCCTTTGGAATATCCACCCAGTACAACGCTTGGTCATGTGCACTCCAGACCGGGCTTTCGCCAGTGGCGTTTTGTGCATCTACAATCAGTTCGGCATCCATGACAGGTCGTATCTCCAACGTTCTGCAACCAGAGTTCTGTAGTCGGAAGGGGCTGTTTATTGATCGCCGAAGGGGCCGGAGGCCACAAACGCACCGCCCTGATAAACCATCGCCGGGTCGTCAGCCGCAGGCTCCGGTTGGGCTTCAACCTTGGCGCGGAAAATTTCCGAGCTGTCTTTGGGGGTGTAGTCCAGTTTGCTGGCGAAACGGTTGTCCCACCATACGGTCTTGTTGTCCGAAACACCGTAGACCACGGTATGATCGACGTCTGGCGTGTACAGGGAGCGCTCGATCAACTGGGTCAGGTCGCCAAAGCTCAGCCAGGTGCTCATCATTCGACGGTTCTGCGGTTCAGGGAACGACGAGCCGATGCGGATGCTGACGGTTTGGATGCCGTAACGATCGAAGTAGAAGCTGGCCATGTCTTCGCCGTAGGACTTGGACAGACCGTAGTAGCTGTCCGGGCGGCGCGGGGAGTGCGCGTCGATGGTTTCGGTCTGCTTGTAGAAACCGATCACGTGGTTGGAACTGGCGAAGATTACGCGTTTCACGCCATGACGACGGGCCGCTTCATAGATGTGGAATACACCGCAGATGTTGGCACCGAGGATTTCCTCGAACGGCCGTTCGACTGACACACCGCCGAAGTGCACTATCGCGTCCACACCTTCGATCAGGCGGTATACGGCGTCCTTGTCAGCCAGATCGCAGACCTGAACTTCTTCACTGTCATCTACCGCCGGTGCCATCTCGGCAATGTCGGACAGGCGTAGCACGTTTGCGTAGGGGCGCAGTGTTTCGCGCAAGACCTTGCCCAAGCCACCTGCTGCACCGGTCAGCAGGAGGCGATTGAAGGGAGTTTGAGTGGTATGAGCCGATGCCATGAGAAAAGTCCCGATTGTTATTTTTGTCATCTGTTGTCGTATGACTTGCCGAATTATCGGCACCGCATACGCTGATTGTCAACGCGGCCAAAGTATAAAAACGACCTGTGTGCCCGCCTGTGCAGACACATTTGTAACAAGGCAAAACCTGTCCCTGTAGATGGGCTTTCAGGTAGGCTTCGCCAGAGGTTTCACAGCAGCGAAATAGGGTAGCTGATGAACACGCGGTTCTCGTCGAACTCATTGGTGCTGAAATCGCGACACAGGCTGGAGTTGCGCCATTTGACGTTCAGGTTCTTGAGTGCACCGCTTTGTACGGTATACGCCAGTTCAGATTCTCGTCCCCATTCCTTGCCGTCGGTGATGTTGCCGGTATGCACATTGTCGCCGCTGATATAGCGGTTCATCAGGGTCAGGCCGGGTACGCCGAGCACCGCGAAGTTATAGTCATGGCGTAACTGCCAGGACTTCTCCTTGGCGTTGTCGTAGCTGGAGTTGTAACTGTCGTTGGCCAGCGTGCCGCCGCTGGTGCCGTTGACGCGCATCCACGCCGTATCGCCGGTGAGCTTTTGCAGGCCGACATAGAACGTGCTGCCGCCATAGCGCGCCGAGAGCAATGCGTAAGCGGTCTTGTTGTCGAGATCGCCGGCCAGTTTGTTTCCGTCTTCCTTGCCGATGAAGTAACCCAGGTTGGCCCCCAGGGTCCAGTCGCCGATCGGCTGGCTGTGCAGCAGGTTGGAAAAACTGCTGCTGGTAGATGTCCTGTAGCTCCGAGTACCAGACACCTACCTGGGTACGCTTGTCGTTGAAGACATACTCGCCGCCGCCGAAGTTGAAGCGATCGGACGTGAACGCGCCTCGGCCGTTCATCGACATGTCTTCCATGCTTGCATCGTTGCGCGGGCTATTGCCACGGAATTGCCCGCCATACAGCGTCAGGCCGTCGATCTCCTTGGACGTCACCTGACCACCGCGGAAAGTCTGCGGCAACGAACGACCGTCATCGGAGCGCAGAATTGGCAGCACCGGCATCCATTCACCGACTTTCAGTTCGGTTTTGGAAACCCGCGCCTTGCCTGCAACGCCGAGACGGCCGAAATCATCGGCCGGGCGACCGTCGCTGTGGATCGGCAGCAACTGAGTGCCCCCTGTGCCTTTGCCACCATCGAGCTTGAGCGAATACAGGCCCAGCACGTCAACCCCGAAACCGACCACACCCTGGGTGAAGCCCGACTTGGCGTCGAGAATAAAGCTTTGTGTCCATTCCTCGGCTTTGCTCTGCGGAGCTGCGCTGTTGGGAAAGGCAGGGTTAGTGAAGTTGCGGTTGAAGTACGCATTACGCAGCGTAAGTGTGGCTTTGGTATCGTCGACGAAACCCTCTGCCATGCCGAGCATAGGGAAAATAAGTGTCATGCCGCCAATACCCAGCAGGATGCGTGAGCGGGAAGTGTGAGATGTCATTATTGTTTTGCTCCCTTGTTTATCGAAACCGTCCTCTTTTCTGGCCGCGCGCAAGCAGCAGCCGACACCTTTGAGGATTACGTGATGCCTGTTGCCAGGCATGGCCTCGACCGACAGACGGCCGAGTACCGTTCGCCATGTATCAGCGAATGTTATGAATCTGAAAGGATGTCGGGTGCTGCGAAACTGTCGGAACAGATGAGGCTTCGATAATCGGTGGAGCAGACGTACAGACGAGAGTTTTCATGGTTGGCCCAGTCTTGTTTTTATTTTTGGCGTTATAGGTTGTCGTACAACCGCGGTGATATTTGCAGCGCGGCCTCGGTTTGTCAACGCGCTGTTAGTCGAGGTTTACCGATTCACCTGATTTTTAACCCCTCGTAAGGCAGTGAATGATTTGGACTGAACGCTGTGTGCAACCGGGCAGTCCACCTCATAACCCCATTATTTTTTTGGAGCTGCTGCATGAATCGTTTCACCCAGAAAGTTGTTGTCGTGACCGGGGCTGGTTCCGGGATCGGCGAAGCCACCGCCAAGCGTTTTGCCCAGGAAGGTGCAAGCGTTGTACTGGTCGGCCGTAATCGCGACAAACTCGACAAAGTGGCCACGCAGCTGGCGGGCGAAGGGCATTTGGTCCGTGCTACCGATGTGGCGGACCCGAGCGATGTGGAAGCGCTGTTCAAGGAAGTCGCTACGCATTTCGGGCGTCTGGATGTGCTGGTCAACAACGCCGGTATCGTCAAGTCCGGCAAAGTGACCGAGTTGGGCGTAGACGACTGGAAAGAACTGATGTCAGTGGATCTGGATGGCGTGTTCTATTGCACCCGTACCGCCATGCCGGCGCTGATCGCCAGCAAAGGCAACATCATCAACGTCTCGTCGGTTTCCGGCCTGGGCGGTGACTGGGGCATGAGCTTCTACAACGCGGCCAAAGGCGCAATCACCAATTTCACCCGCGCGCTGGCGATGGACCACGGTGCCGACGGTGTGCGCGTCAACGCCGTCTGCCCGTCACTGACTCGCAGCGAACTGACTGAAGACATGCTTGGCGACAAGGCACTGATGGCCAAATTTATGGAGCGCATCCCGCTGGGGCGTCCAGGCGAAGCTGAAGATGTCGGCGATGTAATCGCCTTTCTGGCAAGTGAAGACGCACGCTTCGTGACCGGCGTGAATTTGCCGGTGGATGGCGGATTGTCCGCGTCCAACGGACAGCCGCCGCAAGCTTGATGCCGTCGACGAGAGTCATATGCACGCAGCCCGGAAACGTTCCGGGCTGCTTCGCTACGTTGAATGCAAACCTGTGTTTACACGTGCCTGAAACAAACAAGCCCGGCAAAAGCCGGGCTTGAAGGTTGCTACGGGAGGTCAGATCCGGAAGTGGCTGACCATCGTTTGCAACTGCCCGCCAAGGCGTGCCAGTTCGACGCTGGAGGCAGCGGTTTCCTCGCTGGCCGAGGCGGTTTGCTCGGACACATCGCGGACGTTAACGATGCTGCGGCTGATTTCCTCAGCTACGGCACTCTGCTCCTCGGCTGCGGCAGCGATCTGCTGGTTCATTGCCTGAATGTTGGAGACCGTCTGGGTAATACTGCCCAGCGATGTACCCGCCTGACGGCTGAGCTGTACGCTGCTGACGGTCAGTTCGCGGCTGCTGAGCATGATGCTGGACACCTGGCGCGTGCCGCTTTGCAGGGCTGCAACCAGTGTTTCAATCTCGACTGTGGACTGCTGCGTGCGTTGTGCCAGGCCGCGGACTTCGTCGGCAACCACGGCAAAACCACGTCCGGCTTCTCCGGCGCGGGCCGCTTCGATGGCTGCGTTGAGGGCCAGCAGGTTGGTTTGTTCGGCCACAGCCTTGATGACGTCCATGACCTTGCCGATCTTGTCGCTTTCCTGCTCCAGCTGGTTCATGGCATCGGCCGAGCGACCCACTTCGTTGGCCAGACGCTCGATCTGCACAATCGCTTCGCCCACGACTTTGTCACCGTCACGCGCTTCGCGGTCGGCGTTGGACGCTGCCTGCGAGGCCTGTTCGGCGTTACGAGCCACTTCTGCAACCGTTGCCGACATCTCATGCATGGCGGTGGCCACCTGGTCGGTTTCGACTTTCTGGCTGTTGACGCCGGCGCTGGTCTGCTCGGTAACCGCTGACAGCTCTTCGGCGGCACTGGCAATCTGCACAACGCTGTCGCGGATACCGCCAATCAGCTCGCGCAAGGTGCTGCCCATGCGTTGAATGCCTTGCTGCAGAACGCCCAGCTCGTCACGACGAGTGACTGCCAGGGTCTGGGTCAGGTCACCTGATGCAATACGGTCGACCACTGCCAGAGTTTCCTGCAATGGACGGGTAATCTGCCGGGTGATGATCACCGCTGCAATCATGCCCAGAATAATTGCCAGCAGCGTACAGGTGATCTGCGTAGTGCGAGCCTGTGCGCTTTCCTGATCGCGGCGATCCAGTTGCAGTTGGTACATGGCTTCGCTGATCTTGACGATATCCTGGCCCTGTACGGTCATCTCCTTACGAGCCTGAGCGATGTCGGCAGTTGCGGCCTTGAAGCTCTGCAGGGCTTTGCGGTACGCGGCCAACGAGGTTTCCAGCTGCTTGAGCTGATCAGCCTGGGTGCCGCTGAACGTCGTTTTCAGCGTGTCCAGATCCTTGATGGCAGAATCCAGCCTTGCAACGGCGGTCTGTTCAGTTTCTGCCGTAGGGTTGGTGGTGTAGCCACGCACCTCATAACGCGCGAGCCTGAGGTTTTCCTTTGCATCGGTGACGATCTGGTATTGCTCGAACCGATTGGCATCGGCAGGGTCCATTTTTTTCACTTCAGCCTGAAGCAGCTCAAACACATCAATGCTTTTGCCGGCATTCGTGCTCAGCTCATCACGCGCCACAATGCTGGCCTTGTACCCGCCGCGCATGTTGTTCAGCGATTTCTGGTAGTCAGCGATCACCACTCCCAGTTGCTCGAGCATTTTCACGTTTTCGGGACTTTTGAACGAGGTCAGCAGCTTTTGCTGATAGTTCTTGAAGCCGTCCAGCGAGACCTGAACGGTCTCTGCGACTTTCTCGTCGCCGTCAGCGACCATGTATTGCAGACGGGTCACACGCAGTTTGGTCAACTGGGAGTTGAGCGAAGTAATGTCACTCATCCAGTTGCTGCGATTAATCAGTCCGCTCATGCTGGTCCAGCCAGTCAGCGCAAGAATCGCAGTAAAAACAAGTACTAGACCGAAACCGAGGGCCAGCTTCATATTGACGCTGATGTTTGCAAACCAGCTACTCATTGAATTCTCCAACAACAGCCATTTAAAAGCAGTAGAGCCCCTGAAAGGCATGGCATACAGGTCAGGGGGGAAGGGGGTGGTATACAGACACTATCGGCAGGTGGTGGCCAAGCTGAAATAAAAAAAAGAAAAAGTTTCAAAACGCTTGAAATACTTTTTCAGGCCCTATCGTTCACGGCAATGCACCGCTATAAAGAATCGCTGAAAAGACTGAAATAGAGCGCCGCCTCTCATAGGGTGCGGCAAAATATTGTCTATGCTCGCGACAGTGGAAACCTTACCCGCTTCAGGTTCATTGCTTTTGCAGTGCGTGACATTTTTACGTCACAAGTTGTTCTGGCATCTGAGCCTTCTTCCCGTCACGTTGAGATGCCTTGTCATGAATTTGAAGTTTCGTCATAAAATTCTTCTGGCTGCGTCCGGTGTTGTGGTGTTGGCCTTTGCCTTGTTCACCCTTTACAACGACTACCTGCAACGCACCACCATCAATCAGAACCTTGAGTCCTCGGTGGGCCAGGCGGGTCAGTTGACGGCCAGCAGCGTGCAGAACTGGCTGAGCGGACGCATTCTGGTGCTGGAAAACCTCACCCAGAACGTAGCCTTCCAAGGGGTCAATTCCGACCTGAGCGGACTGGTGTCGCAGTCTTCGCTGGTGTCGACCTTTCAGTTCACCTACGTCGGTGACAGCAAAGGTGTGTTCACCCAGCGGCCCAATGTCGATATGCCGGCTGGCTACGATCCACGTCAGCGGCCCTGGTACAAGTCCACCGTCGACGCCGGCAAAACCATTCTCAGCCCGCCTTATCTGGCTTCCGTGGGCGGCCTGGTGGTGACTATCGCCAGCCCGGTCAAGACTGCAGGCCAGATAACTGGCGTGGCTGGCGGTGACCTGAGCCTGGACACGCTGGTCAAGATCATCAACTCGGTGGAGTTCGGCGGGCTCGGTTACGCCTTTCTGGTCAGTGGGGACGGGCAGATCATTGTCAGCCCGGACAAGGAACAGGTGATGAAAAACCTCAAGGACGTCTACCCGGGCCAGCCCCTCAGTCTGGATGCGCGCCTGCGTGAGGTCACGCTCAATGGTCAGCAGAGGTTGCTGTCGTTTACCCCGATCACCGGGCTGCCTTCGGCCGACTGGTACATTGGTCTGTCGATCGACAAGGACAAGGCTTATGCACCGTTGAGCCAGTTCCGCAGCTCGGCGATGGTCGCCGTACTGATTGCGGTGGCCGTGATTGCCTTGCTGTTGAGCCTGCTGATCCGTGCGCTGATGCGGCCGCTGACCGACATGGGTCGTGCGATGCAGGACATCGCCCAAGGCGAGGGTGATCTGACCCGTCGTCTAAGCATTCAGGGCAAGGACGAGTTTGCCGAGCTGGGTGGCTCGTTCAATCAGTTCGTGGAGCGCGTGCACGCGTCCATCGCTGAGGTCTCCTCCGCAACACTGCAGGTGCATGACCTGTCGCAGCGAGTGGTCAATTCCTCCAACTCTTCAATCGTCGGCTTTGACGAGCAGAGCGCCCGTACCAACAGCGTTGCCGCTGCGATCAACGAACTGGGCGCGGCCACTCAGGAGATTGCCCGCAACGCCTCGGACGCTTCGATTCAGGCCAGTGAGGCCCGCACCCAGGCTGAAGACGGTCAGGTGGTGGTCGAAAAAACCATCCACGCCATGAGTACGTTGTCCGCCAAAATCAGCGACTCGTGCACGCAGATCGAGCAGCTTAACGCCAGTACCGACAACATCGGCCACATTCTGGACGTGATCAAAGGCATCTCGCAGCAAACCAACCTGCTGGCGCTCAACGCTGCCATCGAAGCGGCCCGTGCAGGTGAAGCCGGACGTGGTTTTGCCGTGGTTGCCGACGAGGTGCGCAACCTTGCTCATCGCACGCAGACATCGGCTGATGAAATTCACAAGATGATCGGCGGGCTGCAAACCGGGTCTCAGCATGCCGTGCTCAACATGAATGAAAGCCAGGTGTCGAGTCAGGAAAGTGTCGAAGTTGCCAATCAGGCGGGCAGTCGTCTGCGTGATGTAACGCGCCGCATTGGTGATATCGATGGCATGAACCAGTCGGTTGCCGCTGCCACGGAAGAGCAGACCGCGGTTGTGGAAACACTCAATATCGATATCAACCAGATCAACACACTTAATCAGCAAGGTGTGGCCAACCTTAATGAAACCCTCAAGGATTGTGCCGCGCTTTCGCAACAAGCCGGTCGTTTGAAGCAACTGGTCGACAGTTTCAAGATCTGACCGTACATCCAGTAACAGAGGTCGGACCCTTTATACGGGGTCCGACTATAAAAGCCTGCTCGATGGCAGGCTTTTTTTCACAGATCTTTTTTAACCTCTTTATCGACATGCTTGTCAGCCTTGTGACGTTCCTTGTCATCGTGCTTTGCACCTTTGTCGACCTCGTCAGCATCATGCTTGACGCCCTTGTCCACTTCTTTGGCGTCATGATCAACACCCTTATCCAGCTCACGGTTATCGTGTCGGACGCCCTTTTCCAACTCACTCTCTGCAAAGGCCGCGGGCGCCACAGCGCCAGCGAGGAAGAGAGCGGCAGTCATTGAGAGTACGAGTTTGCGCATGCTTTGCTCCTTGTGAAAAATGCTGGCCCTTCATGAACCATCAATTTCCAGCATAGACCAGACAGACGACGTTGAGGGCTGTGATTCAGCTTCGCAAGCCAAGAAGTTTAAGCACCGTCAGTCCGCATAAACATTCGGACTGTAGCTTCATTGCATCCTCGGCAATGCTATTGGTTTCAATCGACGAAATAGCCCTCCTTCAAAGTTTGATTTATTTTGGAAACGGCTCATCTGCCAATGGCGCAGCTTTCAAGGTGGCCCCATACTGATGGGCCTTACACTTACACGTGCTCTCACATTTTCCCTTGAGGCTAAAATGACTCTACCTCGTCCGATTGTCTCGACGGGCAATGCCGGATTTGACTCGATCCTTAAGGGTGGTCTGCCGAACAACAGGCTTTATTTACTCGAGGGTACGCCTGGAGCAGGCAAGACAACGCTGGGTCTCCAGTTCTTGCTCGATGGGGTGAAGGCCGGTGAGTCCGTGTTGTACTGTAGTGGTCAACTGATCCCGGACACGACGTTAAGGTTTTTCTCGTACTGAGCGGGCGCCATTCCATCATTGAACTGGTGTGGCCGAATCCAGTTGTAACGATGCATCAGGTAATGACTGATATCCCGCTGAGCCTCTTGGACCGTCATGTAGCCCACGGTCGGTATCCACTCAGTTTTCAAGCTGCGGAACACACGCTCCATCGGCGAGTTGTCGTAGCAATTACCCCGGCGGCTCATGCTCTGGCGTATGCGGTATCGCCAAAGCCGCTGGCGAAACTGTCGGCTCCCGTATTGGACGCCCTGGTCGGAATGAAACAGCAGGCCCTGAGGCTTGCCGCGTTGCTCATAAGCCATGTCCAGCGCCTTGATCACCAAGTCCGTATCCGGTTTGTTCGAAAACGCCCAGCCCACCACCCGACGCGCGTAAAGATCCATAACCACCGCCAGGTAATGCCATTTTCCTTGCGCCCAGATGTAGGTGATGTCGCCACACCAGACCTGATTGGGCGCGGGTACATCGAACTCCCGATTCAAAATGTTCGGAATGTCAGGCCGCTCCACTGTTGCTTTTTTATAAGCATGCGAGCCTGGTTGCTTGCTGATTAATCCCAGCTCCCGCATCAAGCTACGCACCTTGAACCGACCGATTTGCTCGCCATCCGCCTGCATCATCGACACGATACTGCGGCTGCCGGCAGCGCCTCGACTTTGCCCGAACAGCTCATTGACTCGGCTAAGTAAACGAACCCGCTCGGCGTCTGGAGACCGACGCCGCAGGCAATGGTTGTAGTAGCACGAGCGAGGTACCTCGAACACTTCGCACAGCAATTCGATTGGCTCATGGACACTGAGCTGATCAATCAGCGCATGCGCTCGTGCTCTTCCGACATCAAGAGCGCGGTGGCCTTTTTTAAAATGGATTTCTCCCGCTCAAGACGGGCGATCCGGGCTTCGAGCTCCTGGATTTTTTGCTGCTCGGGCGTGAGGGCTTTGCTCTGTGGAGTGACACCGTTGCGCTCTTGTTGAAGCTGGTTGACCCAGCGACGCAGCGCAGATTCGACCACCCCAAGCGAGCGGGAGGCTTCGATATGGCTATAGCCTTGATCGAGCACGAGGCCTGCGGCCTCGCGTTTGAATTCAACGGAAAAGGTACGGCGTTGTTTGGTCATCAGACACCTCTATCTGGCGATATTCTCGCCTAAATGAGTGTCCGGAACCATTAGACCACTACATACATCACGCTTTCAGAAACCAGCGAAGAGCTTGAAAGCGTCGCTCACTCACATGGCTGGTCATTGGACGGCATTAATTTGTTCGAGTTTTCCTCAACAGAGGAAGTACTGGGCGATGAGTACGAGCAGTCTATACTGCATCCGTGGGAGGCGGAGCTGGGCGATACCATCAAGCTTATTCAGCAGCGAGTCGATAAACTTCAGCCCAGACGGCTAGTCTTCGACAGCCTCTCCGAGATGCGGCTTCTGGCTCAGGATCCTCTGCGTTATCGTCGCCAGGTGTTGGCGCTCAAGCAATATTTTGCAGGTCGGGATATCACGGTCCTGCTTGTGGACGATCTCACGGCTTCCACGGGGGAACGCGATAACCATCTGCATAGCTTATGCCACGGTGTGATCACGCTTGAGAGGCTGACACTGGATTTCGGTGCCGCCCGCAGGCGACTTCAGGTGCAAAAGTTACGAGGCGTTGACTTTGTCGCAGGCTTTCACGACTTCACTATTCGCAGGGGCGGATTGGAGGTGTATCCGAGGTTGATTGCGGCCACTCACCATGTCCCATTCAAAGCGGAGCCTGTGCCTAGCGGTGTCAAGGAGCTGGACGACTTGTTGGTCGGTGGCCCGCTCAGGGGAACCAGTACCTTGGTCACAGGGCCTGCTGGCTCTGGAAAGACCACCGTTACCCTTGCCTATCTGGCGGCAGCCTGCGCACGAGGTGAAAAATGCACCATCTACGAATTCGATGAGCGCATTGCTACTTTGATCTCCCGGGCAGACAGCATGGGCATGGAGTTAAGTCGCCACGTATCGAGCGGTCAGTTGATCATCCAGCAAATCGATCCTGCCGAGATTTCTCCCGGGGAATTTGCGTGGCGGGTTCGCACAGAGGTCGAAGAGCGCGGTAGTACCATGATCGTTGTCGATAGCCTTAACGGCTATATGGCGGCGATGCCACAGGAACAGCAATTGATCTTGCAGATGCACGAGTTGCTTTCATACCTGAGCCAACTGGGCGTCGTTACGTTCTTGATCAATCCTCAGCATGGGCTGGTAGGGTCGATGTCAACCAACCTGAATATTTCCTATGTCGCGGACTCTGTCATCCTCATTCGCTTCTTCGAGGCGCAAGGGCGTTTGCGCAAGGCCATCTCTGTTCTGAAACATCGCACCGGAGCCCATGAGGACGCGATTCGCGAACTCCGGATTGATTCCAGGGGTATTCGCGTCGGTGCGCCATTAGTCGATTTCCGCGGCGTGTTGACGGGTACTCCAGAGTACTTCGGTGCCAACCTTCCGCTGATGGAAGAGCGCAAGCGTGGCGACTGAGCAATTCTCTGAACGCAAAACCCTGATGATTGTGGCTCCCTTCAAGGGAGATGCAATAAGCCTCGGTAAACTGCTTGGCGATATTTACCCCGTTCAAGCTCACCACGACCTGGCCTCGCTTTCAATCGCTCTGGGTGAAAGCACTGGTCTGGTGATACTCACGGAGGAGAGCCTTTCGGGGGATGTGCTGAGTTTCGGAAACGCTTTGGACCGGCAACCGGGATGGTCGGAGATCCCCGTCATCTTGCTCGCGTCGAATAAAGGTCGTTCTGGGCGAGACACCGAGATGGCCAGGCGCAGGCTGCCAAAATCGGCAGGACATGTGATCGTCCTGGAGCGCCCTCTCAGCTCGTCCTCGTTATTGAGCGCGATCGCCGCGGCCTGGCGAGCCCGTGAGCGTCAGTTCGAGATGCGGCAAAGCCTCACTCAATTGGCTGAAGAAAGAACCCGGTTGCAGATCCTGCTGGAAAATATTCCGGTTGGAGTGTGCTTCATGGACACACAAGGGACCTCCCTGGTGAGCAATCCCTTGTATCGCCAATATGTGCCGGACAATGTGATTCCTTCCAGACAGACAGATGGCGCTGCACGGTGGGTAGGGCTCGATGCGCAAGGTCAGCGCCTGGAGCCCGACATGTTCCCTGGTGCCAGGGCTCTGAGAGGCGATGCGGCAACCGGCGTGGACTTTTATCATCGCCGGGATGCAGGTCGGGAATCATGGATGCGTGTCAGTGCTGTACCTCTGTATGACGAAAAACACCACATAATTGGTGCGGCCTCCGTCATCGTTGATATCAACGATGAAAAACAGGCTGAGCTGAATTTGCGCAGGTTCAATGAAGAGCTAGAGATTCAAGTCAAAGCCAGAACGCAAGAGCTGAACGCTGCTGTTGAGCAGCTCAAGGCCGAGAGTGAAGAGCGAGCCCGCGCCGAAGAGCAGTTACGACAGTCATTGAAGATGGAAGCCGTAGGTCAATTGACCGGCGGAATCGCCCACGACTTCAATAACATGCTGACCGGGGTAATTGGCTCGCTCGACCTGATCAAGCTCCGAATGGCCAGTGGGCGACTGGAAGGCGTTGAGCGATTCATGGACGCCGCACTCATTTCAGCCCAAAGGGCCGCGTCACTCACGGATAGATTGCTCGCATTCTCCCGACGCCAGTCTTTGGATGAAAAAGCAGTATCGGTCAATAATCTCATCACTGCTCTTGCCGACCTGCTCAAGAAAACCGTCACTGAAAAAATTATTATCAAGTTCGATTTGAGCCCCGAAGATCCCTGGGTTTTTGCAGACGCCAACCAATTGGAGAACGCCGTACTCAACTTGGTGATCAACGCAAGAGACGCCATGCCGCATGGGGGTGGTTTAACCATTGCTACATGCGTGGAGCAGGAAGCCCAGGACGAGCCTTTGCGGCATGTATGCGTGCAGGTGCGCGACACAGGGCATGGCATCCCCAAGGATATGCTGGACAAGGTAACCGAGCCCTTCTTCACGACCAAACCTATTGGTCAAGGCACAGGCTTGGGACTGTCGATGGTTTACGGGTTTGCCAATCAAAGCAATGGACGTCTTTCAATCGAAAGCACAACCGGAGTCGGGACGACTGTTTCAATCTGCTTGCCCAAATATAAGCAGGTTGAATCGGACCCACCGTTTACGTCCTCGGAATTCAGCACGGGTCAGGGTCAGGTTATTCTTCTGGTCGAAGATGACGACTCTGTGCGCTTGATCAACCAAGAGGTTCTTGAAGAGCTTGGATACCGGGTTCACGTCGCACGTGACGGTGAAGAGGCCTTGAGGGTTTTTAACGACCTGGAAAAGGTCGACTTTCTGCTCACGGATGTCGGATTGCCAGGAATGAATGGTCGTCAACTGGCCGAAATTCTCCAACAACTCAGTCCGCGTCTGCCGGTTTTATTCCTCACGGGGTATGCGGAAGGTGCGTTGACCAGGGCTGATTTTCTCGGCCCCTATATGCAGCTTCTGACGAAGCCCTTCACACTGGAGTCGCTTGCCATCAGGGTGGCGAGCATGCTGGAAGGCGATGTGAGTGCGGTTCTGGAGTAGGCGTTCCGGTATACGTCCAGTCGGTGAACATGCCTCGTGTCGTTAACCTGTTACCCACTTCCCGGGTCAATTTTTATTGAAGCATTGGAGAGGGCATACACGGGAGCGATGGTCGGGGGTAGACCCGGATGGAAGCCAGAAACAAGAAATCCCGCACGAGGCGGGCTTCTTGTTGAATGACAGGCTTCAGCTGAAATCTGTCATTCTGTACTTGGTGGCTACACAGGGACTTGAACCCCGGACCCCAGCATTATGAATGCTATGCTCTAACCAACTGAGCTATGTAGCCAAGTGGCGCGCATTATTCTCGGAGAACGCATGTGTGTCAAGCGTTGTTGTGAAAAATAATTGCGTGCGATCAACCGGTTAGCTGGCTGACCTCGCAAAAGGCAGGTTTTTCGGGCTTTTACCGGAGCAGGGTGTCCAGCAACTCCAGATCATCGAATTCTTCTACCCGCTCCAGCATCTCTGCCATGTCACGCTGATCCCTGAGCCAGGCTTTAAGGCTTTTCGGGTCAGTCAGTGCGTCCAGTTCATCCTGCGCGTCGTCGAGGTGTTCACGTATGGCCTTGAGCTGCTTCGCACATTTTGCATTGACCGTCTTGGGTCGGATGTCCTCATAGGGGTCCATCAGGAATTGTTCCCGGATCAGCATTTTGCGGTCGTGGATTTCGTCTTCCAGCTCTCTGAGTTGTTCGCTCAGGATACGGTTGAAGTGCTTCAGGCGTTTGTCGGTGATGTTGTCGATATGCGTCTGGTCGATCTGCTCGATCTCCATTTGCATTTGCAGCAGCGCCAGCAGGTTGTCATTTTCGTACGCTTCGTTGACCCGTTGCATGAGCGCCGTTTTCCGCTCGCGCTCATCGACATCCTGCTCGCGGTCCGGGTGCAAGGCGCTGGCCAGTTTGCGATAGATTTCGCGTAATGACTGGCTGCCTTCCGCCTCTTCCTGTTCACGGCGTATTTCGCTGGCAGTGGGCTTCTTCGGCTGTTGGGTGCTTTGCGCCTGTTCGGCCTGCTCGCGCAGTTTCTCTTCAATGTGCTGGGTCACATCATCTATGGAGTTCAGGTCGACATCGTCTCCCAGTTCCACGCCCAGCTCTTCTTCCAGCGAGGACTTGAACAGCTGGTTTTGCAGGCGCTCATCCTCGTCGTAATCACTGCCGGTGTATTTGAGGTAGAGCTGCTTCAGTTCTTCATCGTGTTCGCCGCCCATGAGCGACATCGTTATGACACAGATGATTTCCAGCAACGTGGCTCTGTCTTTCTTGCTCAGACGGAATTGATCGAAGGCCCCGTCGAGCAGGCGCAGCTTGGTAATTTCGTTTTCGGCCTGCTCGCTGATCATCGGGACCACTTCTTCGACCCAGAGCTTTTCGCAGGTTGTTGAAATAACGAGCCATTGCTGCAGAAGTTTGCGCCTGGTTTCGAGCTTTTCCATCAACGTGTTGAATTTCTTCTGACCGGCGCTCAGTTGAGGCCTGGACGGTTGCGCGACGATACGCGGTGAGGCGGGCGGTGTGGTCATGGCAAGACCTCCTTGACGAGGGGAGCGCTAAGACGGGGTCAATCGGTTTGCCGAAGTTTACGTTTCCAGTGCCCTGTTCGGGATGAATATTGTGCTGCCCTGAAAGAACGTTCCCAGCCTCGTGTACGGTCCGGTTCTTGCTTCAATGTCGGCGGTACGTCAATTGCTGCGCCATAGGGTACGAAAACCCATCATCGGCCGTGCTTTTCGTACCAATGTGAGGCGACACGTATCGCCATTGAAACAAGAACATGGCATTTTGCTGTTAGCGTTTTTTTAAAAAAAGCATCGCCTCTGTTTGCTCAGATCCGGCAGGTGTTCACGGGGAGTCGCAGGACATGAACAGTCTTTTGTCACCAGGCATGCGCCTGATGGGACATTTTGGTTTCGCTCGCAAGTTTCAGGTCTTGTTCCTGCTGTTCATGTTGCCGCTGGCGGGCAGCGCATGGGTCATCACCAAGGAGTACAGCAACAAGCTCGATGTCATTTCCGGCGAGCAATCGGGCGTGCGTCAGTTGCTGGCACTTGATGATCTGAATATTGAACTGGCTGCCCAGCGCGACCATGCCGCTCGCTGGAAGGCTGCCGACATTCTGCGCGAGCCGACCCCTGCCGCTAAAGCTGCGATGGCCAACGTCGATGCAGGCATCCCGCGTATCAGCAAAGCCCTGGAAGGCGTTGATGCCGCATTGAAGCGCGAAAATGCGCCCGCCGACACGATGACCCGTTTCAAGGCGCTTCAGGCGGCAGTCACTGGTCTGGACACTGCGTCATTGCGTACAGTGGGCTGGTGGCCCGATGGTTATGAGCGCTTCACGACGGTGTTGAACCTGGTTCAGGCGCTGCGCGAGCAAATCGCAATGGACAGCGGGTTGATTCTCGACCCCTGGCTTGAAACCTACATGCTCATGCAGCTTTCCACCCAGCAAGTACCGGATCTGATCGAGCGTATCGGCCGCCTGTCGAGTGTAGGGCAGACGTCAGTGGCATCGGGTCAGTTCAGCCTGCAGAGCCGCTTGCAGATGCGCGATCTGCGCGGTCGTATCGATGATTCCAAGGATCAGATGCAGAAGGCTGCCAGCCTGCTGTTATCCAAGCTCCCTGAGCAGTTGCAGCCTTGGGCCGACAAGTACGCTGCGGTCAAGCAAGTGCTGGAAACCGAACTGAAGGTCATTGATGACGGGGTTTTCGGCGGTAGTATCAAACTCAAGCCGGAAGAGTTTGAAAAGAGCATCGACACCTTGACCGGCAGCACGGCAGGTCTGCGCAGGCAGTCGCTTGATGCGCTCAACGGCCGTCTCGATTACTACCATGAAACCTCCAATATGGAGTTCATCCCGATGGCGGTGATCTTCTGTGTTCTGGTGATCATGGCCATCTATCTGTTCGCCTGCCTGCAATCCTCGATTCGCAACAGCGCCAGCGGCATTACCACGCTGGCTGAATCGCTGCGTGACGGCAATCTGTGTGTCGAAGTGGCCGTGCAGGGGCGTGACGAGCTTGCCGCTATCAGCAGGGCGCTCAATGTCGCGGTTATGCAGCTGCGTAACAGTCTGCTGGGCGTCAATCAAGAAACCGTGCGTGTCGGCGATGCAGTGCTGACGCTGAATGCTCAGTCCAGTGGGACGCTGACCGAGGTCGAAGACCAGCAACAGCAGATCAGCCAGATCGCTGCGGCAGCAACCGAGCTGGCCGCTACTTCTCAAGGTGTGGCCAGAAGCTGTGAGCAGGCATCTGAAAGCGCAAGGCATACCCGGCGTATTGCCGAGCAAAGCAGCCAGGACAGCCAGCGCACCACCGATAGCATCCAGCAGCTCAATCAGCGTCTGACCGAAACCGCCGCCGCCCTGGGCCGGGTCAGCGAGCAGGGCCAACAGATTCAATCGGTGGTGGACGCTATTCGCGGTATCGCCGAGCAGACCAACCTGCTGGCGCTCAACGCGGCGATCGAAGCGGCGCGGGCAGGTGAGCAAGGGCGCGGGTTCGCGGTGGTTGCCGATGAAGTGCGCAGTCTGTCGCAACGCACGCAGGCCTCGACCGCTCAGATCGCCGGGACGGTCGACAGCTTGCGCTCCACCGTGACTCAGGCTGTGAACCTGATGGAAGCTGCCTGCGGACAGGCCGTCAACGATGCGCAGTCGGTAACCGGCCTGGGGGTTCGTCTGGGCGAAATCGCCACGGCAGTGCAGGGCGTTACCGATACACTGGCGCAAATATCGACGGCCGTGGAAGAACAGGCATCGACCGCCGACGAGGTCAGCAGCAACATCCAGCAGGTCGATCAGGCAGCCGGGCGTTTGCTGGAAGGTGCGCGAGCGGTCAATCAGGCGGCGGATACTCTGAGCCAGGGCAGTCGGGCGTTGAATGACAATACGGCGCGGTTTCGGCTGGGGTGATTGGTGGGGTTGTAGCATTAGGACGAAGATCCGGCGTGATCAAGCCCGCCGGTTTTTCTGTATTCGATGGGGTAACGTATAAGAGTTGGATCAGCGGGGAGCGCATTCATTCATTTGATGACTGACGAGCGTCGATACAAGGCGTAAAATGCTTTATTTTTGCAGGCGAAAGGTTTCTTGAGAACGCAGCTTACCGAAAAAGCCAGCGCGGACGATGTCAATCTGCGGCGAGGGCAAGGCTCAACCGAGGCTGACGATCTTCTTCCGGGGCACCCTCGTGTAGCTATTTTGATGTGTACCTACAACGGTGCTGCGTATCTTCGTGAGCAGCTTGAATCATTTGCCGCTCAGACCTTTCGCAATTGGGTGCTTTATGTTTCCGACGATGCGTCAACTGATGACACTTCTGACATCTTGTCCGACTACAAGGTGCGTTGGGGGCAGGAGCGGTTGGTGATTTTCAGCGGGCCTTGTAAGGGCTTTGCAGAAAACTTCATTTCTCTGGTTCAGCGTCCTGAAATAGAGGCCGATTATTTTGCTTTCAGCGATCAGGATGATGTCTGGTTCAATGACAAGCTCAAGCGCAGTGTCGATCTGCTCGAGAGTGCCAACAGCAGCATTCCCGCGCTCTACTGCGGTAGAACCCGCCTGGTCGATGCGGATCTGGGTGTGATCGGGGTATCTCCGTTGTTCAGCAAACCGCCGTCCTTCAGAAACGCGTTGGTCCAAAGTCTGGCAGGCGCCAATACAATGCTGATCAATCAGGCGGCACGTCGATTATTGTGCAAGTTACCTGACCGGTCTCCCTTGATAGCCCATGACTGGCTGACCTACCTTCTGGTTTCAGGGTGCGGTGGTCAGGTGTCCTATGACACTGAGCCCTGCCTGGATTATCGCCAGCACAGCGGCAACCTGATTGGTGCCAATGCCAGCGCTCGTGACAGACTGGTACGTTTTCGCAAAATGCTTTCAGGACGGTTTGCCGAATGGAATGACGCGAACGTGACAGTTCTCAAAGGTATGGAGTTTATGCTTACTGAGGAGAGCCGGGGCGTCCTAGCGCATTTTGAAAGCGGTCGCAGGCAGGGGTTTTTTAAGCGCGTTTGCACACTTCGAAAGGCCGGGATATACAGGCAGACGCTGCGAGGTAACTTGAGCTTGATGATTGCGATATGGTTGGGGCAGGTGTAATGGTAATATCATTTCAGTAGGAAAATGGATGACACCGGCAGCCGACTATATGCCGCCACTTCCTTTGAGTTCAATAAAAATCTTACCGCTGTTGGAGCAACATGTGATTAATCGCAATAACGCGTTCGACTTGATCAGGCACGTGGCGGCACTGGCCGTGTTAGTTAGCCATCATTATGTACTGTCTGGTTTTCAAGAGCCTATGCTAAAGGGGTATAATTCGTTAGGTGCTATTGCAGTGCTCGCGTTTTTTGTGATATCGGGTTTTTTGATTTCTCAAAGCTTCTTGAACACGCCTAGTGTGTATCTTTACTTGGAAAAAAGAATAGCGCGACTATTTCCTGCCCTGATCGTATGTGCAGGTGTGATGGTATACATTGCAGGCCTTTTTTTCAGCAAGGGGCGCGGTGCTGAGTATGTCTTAAGTCTGGATGCTCTGATCGACTTTCTGAAAATTTCGATGTTTGGTCGTGCTGACATCAGTAAGATAACAAGTGGCTTTATATTCAACGACTCCTTTAATGGAAGCTTGTGGACGTTAAAGATTGAATTCGGATTTTACGTAGCGCTCGCCTTGGCGCTGCTCCTGATACGTAACGCCACAACACCTTTGCTCATTGCGTTGTTTTTTTGTCTCACAACGTATATATGCTCGACTTCATCGCATCCAATGGCACCAAAGCTTCTGGCTTATTCGACGGTCGGAATCGCATTTTTTGTAGGCGCTTCTTTGTATTTTTATAAAGCATTGTTTGCCAGTCCGAAGACAAAGATCGTGGTAAGTGTGCTCTCTATAATGCTTGTCTTTTTTTCATTGAATACGCCCTGGGTTATGGTGTTGGCAAGTGTAGGTATTAGCGTACTGGTCCTGATGGTTGGGACGTTTTTCAGCGATACAATTATCAGGTCCAGATTTGATATTTCTTATGGGATGTACCTCTACGCATTTCCCGTTCAGCAGTTGATGATTAATGTTTCTGGTTTAAGTTTTTATGCCTCACTGTCAGCGTCTGTCGCAGTGGTCATTGTGCTCGCTACCTTATCGTGGCTCATGGTCGAGAAGCCGATATTGAATTATGTACATGGTAAATCCCGTGCCCGGTTAAGCGGCGCAGCTGTTTAGTGTGAAGTTTTCAGTACGTCTTGTGTGACTCAGCGCTTGGCTTTGGCTTTTTGCACTGCGCTGGGCTTCAGAACCTTATGAGTGGCTAAAGGTGTCGATATCATGGATTGACACTTCATGGCGAATATAGTTACCGTTAGCGCCCGCATGCTCAAGTCTACTTATGGACAGGCAAGTTTTCTTCCTTAGCCAGCTTGGAGCGCTTACAGACAAGCTCATAAGGGAGAAAGTAAAGGAAGAGAGATAAGCACCCAGATGAAAAAAGTTGAAGAAATCGAAATTTTACGTGCCGTTGCCATTCTGTTTACGCTGTTTCAACATCTGGGGCCCCTGCTGATGCCCTCCAAAGAGGCGTGGGCATTTATCAATATGAACAACCCCTATTGGGGAGGGGTCGACCTTTTTTTTTGCATCTCCGGCTTCGTCATATCGAAAAGCATGTTTCAAACCTGGCATGATCTGCCTGGGCGTGAGCGCTGGGTTGAGATTCGTTTGTTCTGGATTCGACGGTTCTTCCGTATCGTTCCAACATTGTGGCTATGGGTAGGCTTGTCATTAATCGCGACAGTTTACTTCAATCATTCAGGTGCGTTTGGGCCCCTGTGGCCGAATGTTATGGACTCTATTGCAGCAGTCCTTAATTATTCGAATATACATGTTTTTCTTTGTGTGATCGGCACCTCTTCATGCGGTCCTAATCCCGTGTACTGGAGCCTTTCCCTTGAGGAGCAGTTTTATTTATTGCTCCCTCTTCTTTTCTTTCTGCCCAAAAAACGTTTAATCCTGATAGTCGTCGTGCTGGTGCTGATCCAGCTTCCTGTCTACCGCATGCCATGGCACCAAACGGTGGGCGGTGCTCTTTGGTTTATAAGGACGGATGCTATTTTACTTGGAGTGCTGATTGCCTATTTTTCGACAACAGATGTGTATAGTCGCCTTTCTACGCTTCTGGAGGATACACACAGGCACAGATTGATCCTGTTCTTATCGCTGGTTGCTTTGCTTTCTATTATGCCGAGAGTCGGGTTCTATTTTGCCGCAGGCGGCATCGCAATCGTCAGCGGTATGCTGGTTCTTCTGGCCTCATTCGATAAAGGCTTTCTCGTACCGAAGGCTGGTATCTTAGCGCCGTTTCTTTGGGTGGGTACGCGTTCATTCTCACTGTATCTCTTACATTTCCCGATCTATTACGCAGTGAATGAATTAGCGTTTCGTTTTTCCGGATTTGACAATCAGTTCAGGGTTCCGCTTACTCACGATGTCTTCAATCCTGTTCTGGCTATTGCGACGTGGTCGGCTGTATTCATCGCTGCAGAGTGCAACTACCGGTTTGTTGAAACTCCCTTGCGGAAAATAGGACGAAGATTCGGACGTACGAAAGTAGTGGTAGCCCCTCACTCTTCCTGATCACTCATCTTATCGGCATTGCCTGCAGGGCGGGCAATGGCCAATAAACTCTGTTTTTTCAGGGAAAAAATATCCGCTCCATTACGGTTGTCTTGGCCGTAGAGCCTTTCAGATTGCTACGGCAGCGGTGCATCATTAAGTGCATGCTCTCGACAAGCATGGGGGGGGGGCAGGGCGACAGGCCTCGTAATGCATGTTTACAGGCAGGAGTCGGACGGCTTGCCTTGGCTTTCGAGTGCGCTCAGTTGCAGCGCGCGTGCCCAGGCTGCAGACGCTTCCGGGTTGTTATTCTGTCTTTGCGTCTTCTTAACTATCGCTTAACGATAATAGTTAAATTAAAGTTAAGGCGTAGCCAGGAAGGTATTTTCTATGCTATCGTGACGGGTCGCTTTGTTTGTTATTTTTCAGAGGTTAAGGTGGAATCTATAAAACTTGCAATACCTGACGTTATTCTTTTTACTCCGAAAGTATTTGGTGACGAACGGGGTTTCTTTTATGAAAGTTTTAATCAGCAGGTTTTTGATTCGGCTGTAAATCGCAAAGTGAATTTTGTTCAGGACAACCACTCCAAGTCAGCGGGCGGGGTGGTACGTGGCATGCATTATCAAATCCAGAACCCACAAGGAAAGCTAGTCAGGGTCATAAAAGGTGAAGTCTTTGACGTGGCTGTCGACTTGAGAAAAGACTCTCCTTTCTTTGGCAAGTGGGTGGGAGAGTACTTAAGTGAAGAGAATAAAAAGCAGCTGTGGGTACCTGAAAGGTTCGCGCACGGCTTTATAGTGCTGAGCGACAGTGCTGAATTTCTGTACAAGACAACTAATTATTATGACCCTAGGTCTGAACGGTCTTTGAGGTGGGATGACGCAGACATTGGCATTCAATGGCCTGCGCTGTCTACTCAGCCAACCTTGTCAGTCAAGGATCAAAATGCATTACCGTTCTCCCAGTTGGAATACTTTGAAGATTCCAGTCTTCTCCCATGCGAAAAGGTATTGAAGCAGCAATGAAAGAGGGAATGAAAGATATAATAGCGGCTCTACGCAGACGAGATATCTGGCTTCACTTTGCGATCAGCGATACCAAAGCGCGGTATGCAAGAAGCATGTTGGGGCCATGGTGGATAACCCTGGGCACCGCCTTGGGGGTGCTAGGGCTAGGCGTGGTTTGGAGCGCCGTGATGAATGTGGACTTGCCGACGATGCTCCCCAACCTTGCAGTGGGACTTGTTCTTTGGTTCATGATGTCGGGAGTCATTTCCGAATCGGCGGGTTGCTTCAGTAATCAGGCTGCAATTATAAGAAACTATTCGTTGCCCTTGTCGATTCACACCTTGCGACTTCTGTTGAAGCATTTAATAAACTTCACCCACAATATAAGTATTATTCTTGTTGTCTTTTTTATCTATGGCTTCCCAAGTGTTCAAAACTTTCTGTGGGCGTTGCTCGGGCTATTGATTATTCTGATCAACTTGAGTTGGTTGTCGCTTCTGATTTCAACCATGGGCGCGCGTTTTCGTGACTTGGGACCATCTATTGATGCATTGATGCCTGTGTTGTTTTTTTTGACGCCGATTCTTTACAAAAAGTCAGATGTGGTAGCGTCGGTCGTTTGGTTTGATTACAACCCTATCGCCACGCTGTTCTCGCTTGTCAAGAATCCTCTTGTTTCCCTGCCGATCATTGAACAAGACTACCTGAATATGTTTGTTCTAAGTGTTGTAGGTTGGTGCCTGGTTTCAGTTGTCTTCAGTCGCTGCAAGAAAAACATAGTATTCTGGATCTAATATGGCATCTATAGAGCTTAATAATGTTTCATTAAAGTTTCCAGTCATCACTGAGTTGGGCGGATCTCTGCGACGTCAGTTGGTAAATCTGACAACGGGGGGGGCAATTTCCAGTGATAACACTCATACCATTCATATTCACGCGTTAAAAGACATCAACCTAAGCGTAAAGGAAGGCGACCGAATAGGCCTGATTGGTCACAACGGCGCTGGCAAGAGCAGTTTGCTGCGTATGTTGGCGGGTATCTATACGCCCACCTCCGGCGTTCGATCTATATCAGGTTCGGTAAGAGCCCTGTTCGAGCTGGGGGTGGGAACAGATCATGAGCTGACCGGCAGGGCAAATATAGAAAGGCTGTCAAGACTTTACGGGTACTCGTTGAAACAGGTCAAAGAAGATATACATAAGATCGAAGAGTTTTCGGGCTTGGGTGGGTACCTTGATTTGCCTATAAGGACTTATTCTTCTGGCATGCAGCTGAGGTTGTTGTTCTCGATCTCTACACTGTACCCCAGTGACATTCTCTTGATTGATGAAGTGTTCGGTGTTGGCGATGAGGCGTTTCAAGACAAAGCGCGTCAGCGCATGCAAGACATGATGAGTAGTTCAAAAATCGTCATCATGGCTTCGCATTCAAAAGATATAATTAACAAGTTCTGTAATAAGACAATTAAGCTCGAAGCGGGCGGAATTGTTGAAATTAACAACATTGAGAGCACGTTATGAGCAAATCTGGAGTTCTGAGAATCATGAAGATGATCGCATTTGAGGCTTTAGGCCCTTATGCGTGCCGACTTGCGCTGGCTACGCTTCGCGAAAATAAGTCGCCTGCGGCATTGCCTTTGCGCGTAAAAGTGGCTTTTTATGCACTAAAGGTGGTGAATATATTTTTGCCCCTCTCCAAGATGATGCGTGAGCAGGAAAAATCTGAAATCGAGCGACCGCAGGTCTATGATGCCCATCTTTTAAATTTGATGGTTAACCGGGCCTATGATCTTCCGGACGTTGTCGTCGATGAAAATGCACCCAAGCGTATAAATGTGCTTGTGCCTGCCTTTACACTTAATACCATTTCAGCTGGTTTTTTTGGTGTATTCAATATCGCCTTGTTTATAAAGCAACAGGGTTTTCAGGTGCGCATGGTGCTGTTTGATAACTTTTACTATGTAGAAGACGAATTCCGGCAGGCTTTGAAAAAATTTCCATCTATGGAGCGGCTTCTTGACGAGGTAGAAGTTGAGTACATAGGCTCTCGTGCTGAACCATTAGTCGTCTCGCCTCATGACAATTGTGTTGCTACCGTTTGGTACAGCGCTTATTTCGCAGATAAAATTGCCAGCCATACAGGCGGTAAACCATTCCTGTATCTTATCCAGGATTATGAAGCAGCGTTCTATCCATTTAACAGTCTGTACTGCATCGCCCGTAACTCGTATGATTTTAAATACCACACGTTGTCGTCATCGAGTGCGTTACTTGAGTACCTTAAGCGTGAAAAAATAATTTCGACCGAGGCCGCTTATAGAAGCATGAGTTTCGATAATGCCTACTCGTCTTCTATCTATTCTGCAGAAGAATTTTCTAAAGAGAAGAGCTCATCCAAAAAACGTTTTGTTTTCTATAGCCGCCCCGCGGTAAACAGAAATATGTTCGAAATGGCTGCGCTTTCATTAATCGATGCTTACTCAAAAGGCGCCTTCGACGCTGACGAGTGGGAGTTCTTCGGCATGGGCATCGGTAACACGACTGTTCAGCTGGCGAATGGCGTTGAGGTCAAACAACTGCCTCGAATGCCGCTGGACGAGTATGAGGCAATCACCAAGACATTTGATTTGTGTCTGACATTGATGTCCTCCCCTCACCCAAGTTTGATTCCCATGGACCTTGCTGCGTCCGGAGCAATTGTTGTTACAAATACGTTTGAAACCAAGACCCCTGAATATTTGAAGGGCATATCCGGGAACATTATTCCTGCGCATCCGGGATTGTATGAGCTGTCTGCAGCGATACAAGAAGGTGTATTGCGTACACGTGATGTTAAAGCCCGATATGAAAATGCCATTATCAATTGGCCTAAATCCTGGGATGAAACCTGGAGCGATGAGCATCGGTCCTTCATCAAGGAGATTTTTTCGTCATGAAAAGCAAACAAGAGTTTATTGAGCTGTTGAGGGAAGTGGGTGAAGAGTTTGGGTGCGATAAAATCGTCCCCCATAACTATCATCCGTTTTATGCTTCTCATCTCCAGGAATACATTGATCGTCCATTCAAACTGCTTGAAATCGGAATCGGCGGTGAGGGGCGTGAGATCGGTGGGGCCTCTCTTAAGTTGTGGGAGAAAGTATTTCCTCTCGCGGATATCTATGGGCTGGATATTTATCCCAAGAATGAACTTGACTCTGATCGTATCAAAACGTTCATCTGTGACCAAGGGGACTCTGCCGCATTAGAAGCCTTTGCACAAGAGTATGGCCCGTTTGACGTAATCATTGATGATGGCAGCCACAAACGGTCTGACCAGTTGACCAGTATGTTCTCGTTGATCGCGCATGTTTCACCGGGAGGATACTACATACTTGAAGATTACTTTACTGCTTACTGGCCTGTTTATGACGGGTCTACGTTAGCCAAGGATTATCTGGACACGCCAGTAAGATGGCTAAAACAGTCCATTGATATAATTAATCGTAATAATTTACTGTCCCCTGAAATGAAGGCCATGGTACCTGATTGGCAGATTGAGTCTTTGCATGTATACCCTGGTGTTTCATTTCTCCGGAGGGGAATGGCGCAAAATAGAAGCGAAATTCCAGAAGGCGGTTTTTTTGAGAACCAGATCGAGCTTGATCAGCTTCGTTATGGCCGTTTCCAGGATATGTTTTTGGCCACCGCTCAAAATCCAATGAATAACCTGTCTTTACTTGAAGAGTTGAAAAAGCTCATAGACGCTCATATTGATTCTGCTAAAGCGTTAAATGATCAGCAGCACTAAAATCACAGTGTCAGGGATTCCTCTCAGGGGGAATCTCTTTGATCGATACTTCGTCGGTCGCTGTTGAAGGCACCGTCAATGCTGCAATGATACATACCGCCGCAAAAAGAAGTTTGTCACGGGGGCGCCTACGGCACTCGTATGCATGACCTATGAGCTTTATAAAAAAGAACCGGCCTTGTTTTTTTGTGTATTTTAAGCTGGATCTCTTGGTCTCTGTCAGTTTGTTGATTAATAATACTTGTGAGCTCCACCAGCCTTTCATGATTTTTTTGAGCCTGGTTCTAGCTGATGCAACGCCTGCATTGACCCCTATCTCATTATGAGCATGCTGCCGGTAGTCCATGCCGGGAAGCGGATCAATAAACCATTTGTAATCATGACGTCGTGCAAACGCATAACAGTACCAGTCATGAAGGCTTACGTTCTGCGCCTGATCCCAGTTATCGATTAATGAATGCTTGAACGCATCTGCCAGCTCTCGCTTTAGTACGTATGTGCATCCAGGGCCTGCAGCTTCAAACAGGTAGTCCCACTTTACCTGTCTCTGAGCTTTGTCGACTACAAGGCGGCGGCCATCTGGCCAGAACGCTATTACGTTACTGGAGTAGGCACTAAAAGCTCCTGTTTTCAGACTTGAGTGCGCTCTGGCAATTTTTTGGTCGTGCCAAATGTCATCTTGATCAGAAAACGCTACGTAATCAAATGAGGAGAAGTCGACGTCTTTTATTAGTCGATAAAAGTTACGTGCCGCACCACCGAACGTCCCTGCCTGAGGCAGTATTATCACGTTGGGGTGTTTGGTAGAGTATTCCATGCACCGCTTTTCCGTTCCATCGGAAGAGGGGTCTATGCTTATGTAGATTGTTACATTGATATCCTGCTGAGCCAGTATTGAATCTAATTGCTGGTCTATCCATTTAATTCCATTATAGGCAGCTAGCAAGACAACTACATTTGGAAGCGTTGATTGCATGCCGATGGGCTACCTATAATGAAGAAGTTTTGCGTGTTTTCTGATTAGAAGTGTTTGAGTTCTAATATTTTTTGCAGGTATTGGCCATAACCCGTTTTCTTGAGCTTCTCGGCTTGTTTGGCGAGCTGGGCTTCAGTAATCCATTTGTTGGTGAAGGCAATTTCTTCAAGGCACGCGACTTTCCAGCCTTGGCGCTGCTCAATCGTGTGCACAAAATGGCTGGCTTCTAGCAGGGAGTCATGAGTGCCCGTGTCAAGCCAGGCAAAGCCACGTCCCAGTATTTCTACCGTCAGACTCTTCTGTTCAAGATAGACACGGTTTACATCAGTGATTTCCAGCTCGCCGCGCTCGGAAGGCTTAATGTTTTTAGCGATTTCAACAACCTGATTATCATAGAAGTACAGGCCAGTTACGGCATAGCTCGACTTCGGTGCGACAGGTTTTTCTTCAATGCTCAAGGCGCGACCGGTTTCGTCGAACTCTACAACGCCAAAGCGCTCAGGATCGGAAACGTGGTAACCGAAGACAGTAGCGCCGCTGGACTGTTGGCTGGCCGAGCGCAGGTTGTCGGAGAAGTGCTGACCGTAAAAGATGTTGTCGCCCAGAATCAGGCAGCAAGGATCTTCACCGATGAACTCTTCGCCGATGATGAAGGCTTGTGCCAGGCCATCAGGCGTTGGTTGCTCTGCGTAGGTGAGCTGAATGCCATATTGGCTGCCGTCACCCAGCAACTTGCGGAAGCTCGGTAAGTCTTCTGGTGTGGAGATGATCAGGACTTCACGCATACCTGCCAGCATCAGCACAGACAGAGGGTAGAAAATCATCGGCTTGTCGTAGATAGGCAGCATCTGCTTGGATACGCCAAGGGTAAGCGGGTGCAGACGAGTGCCCGAGCCGCCGGCCAGGATGATGCCTTTACGATTAATGGTGGTCATTTGTTCAGAGTTTCCATGAGCATTCGGGCTACACCATTTTGCCAGTCAGGCAGGTGCAGAGAAAAATTGTGGCGCAGCTTTTCTGTGTTCAGACGCGAATTCAGAGGGCGTTGCGCTGGCGTCGGGTACTCGATCGTACCGATTGGATTGATCGTTTCCACTGCCAAGGGTTCCCCGTTGGCGCGGGCGAAATCAATCACGTATTGCGCGTAAGCATGCCATGACACTTCACCGGCCGGTGCCAGGTTGTAAATGCCACATAGCTCCGGCTTCGCCAGCGTTTGAAGCAGGGCAGCCGTCGCTATGTCGGCCAGCAACTCCGCACCTGTAGGTGCGCCAATCTGATCGGCGATCACATTGAGCGTCGGGCGATCTTTTGCGAGGCGCAACATGGTTTTGGCAAAGTTGTTACCACGTGCCGCGTAAACCCAGCTGGTGCGGAAGATCAGGTGCTTGCAGCCTGAGGCAGCAATAAGCTGCTCTCCTTCAAGCTTGGTTGCGCCGTAATAGTTGACCGGCGACACCGCATCGCTTTCTTTCCATGCGGTGTTGCCCGAACCGTCGAACACATAGTCGGTCGAGTAGTGAACCAACAGCGCGTCCAGCGTGTGTGCCTCTTCTGCCATTACCTGACTGGCCAGAGCATTGACCGTGTGCGCAAGCTCACGCTCGGTTTCGGCCTTGTCGACAGCGGTATAGGCTGCGGCGTTGACTATAACCTGAGGTTGAATGCGACGAATCGAATTGCGTAACCCCTCCAGATTGGACAGGTCGCCAGAAAGGTCACCGTATGCCGTCGAGACGGTATGGCGATCAAGCGCGATAACTTCACCCACTACTGCAAGTGAGCGCTGCAACTCCCAGCCGACCTGGCCGTTTTTTCCCAAAAGAAGAATTTTCATTATTTATCGGCGCGCGCTGTGTAGTTCTTGTCGATCCATTGCTGGTAGCTTCCGCTCTTTACATGAGCAACCCATTCAGGATTATCGAGGTACCACTGTACTGTTTTGCGAATACCCGATTCGAAGCTTTCTTCCGGTGTCCAGCCCAGCTCGCGCTGAATCTTGCTGGCATCGATAGCGTAGCGCAGGTCGTGGCCCGGGCGGTCCTGAACGTAAGTGATCAGGCTGGCGTGCGGACGATGGACTGAATCCGGGCGCAGTTGGTCAAGCAGCGCGCAAACGGTGTTGACCACCTCGATGTTCTGTTTCTCGTTGTGGCCACCAATGTTGTAGGTCTCGCCGATCTCGCCTTCGGTCACAACTTTGTACAGTGCGCGGGCATGGTCTTCGACATATAGCCAGTCACGAACCTGATCGCCTTTTCCATAGATAGGCAGCGGCTTGCCTTCCAGTGCGTTGAGGATGATCAGTGGGATCAGCTTCTCCGGGAAATGGCATGGACCGTAGTTGTTCGAGCAGTTGGTTACCAGGGTCGGCAGGCCATAGGTGCGGCTCCAGGCGCGTACCAGGTGGTCGGAGCTGGCCTTGCTGGCCGAGTAGGGCGAGCTTGGCTGGTAAGGCGTTGTCTCGGTGAAGAGATCTTCCGGGCCTTCCAGGTCGCCATACACTTCGTCAGTCGAGATGTGGTGAAAGCGGAAGCTGGCTTTGCGCACTTCGTCCAGCTGGCTCCAGTAGCTGCGTGCTGCTTCAAGCAGTACATAGGTGCCTATGATATTGGTCTGGATGAATTCCGACGGACCCGTGATGGAGCGGTCTACGTGCGATTCGGCTGCCAAGTGCATCACAGCGTCAGGCTGGTGCTCTTTGAAAACCCGGTCCAGGTCTTCACGGTTGCAGATGTCCACGTGCTCAAAGGCATAACGCTCGCTTTGATCGGCCGACTGAAGTGATTCAAGATTGCCTGCGTACGTCAGTTTGTCGACATTGACGACTGAGTCGGCTGTATTGGCAATGATGTGCCGAATCACTGCCGAACCGATGAAACCAGCACCGCCTGTTACTAAGATCTTCAAAAGAGTATATACCTTGGGTTATGACAAGGCTCTGCCCGGTCCGTGGAAACAATCGCTGATCAGTCGCCGTCTTGAAACATCTGCCTGCGTTAAACATGAATGTTTAAATGACGTGGATGAGCGGCGGTAAAAAAACGACATTTTACATAGAAAAATAGACATCCCCATCAAATAATTTGAGGGCGTCTGCAATCGTGTAGCCAACCGACGGTGCCAATGCCTGAAACGCGAAAGCCCCAGATAATGGGGCTTTCGTGATAGAGGAATCTGCACTTGCCGAGATCCCGCTGGACGCTGCCTATGGCCTACACGTTAAACCTGAAATGCATCACATCACCATCCTTGACGATGTATTCCTTGCCTTCCAGACGCCATTTACCCGCTTCCTTGGCACCGGCTTCACCCTTGAACTGGATGAAGTCGTCATAGGCCACGACTTCGGCACGAATAAAGCCTTTTTCAAAGTCGGTGTGGATGACACCTGCGGCCTGTGGTGCGGTGGCACCGACGCGAACGGTCCAGGCGCGGACTTCTTCGACACCTGCGGTGAAGTAGGTCTGCAGGTGAAGCATTTCGTAGCCCGCGCGAATAACGCGGTTCAGGCCGGGTTCTTCGAGGCCCAGCGCTTCGAGGAACATGTCTTTTTCTTCGCCGTCATCCAGTTCGGCGATTTCGGCTTCGATCTTGTTGCAGACCGGCACCAGCATTGCGCCTTCTTCTTCGGCGATGGCGCGGACCACGTCCAGCAACGGGTTGTTCTCGAAACCGTCTTCGGCAACGTTGGCAATGTACATGACCGGCTTGGTGGTCAGCAGGTGGAAGCCACGGATGGTGGCCTTCTCGTCGTTGCTCATGCTCTTCATCAGGCTGCGTGCTGGCTTGCCTTCGCTGAAGTGGGCGATCAGTTGTTCAAGCAGGCCTTTCTGGACCACTGCGTCCTTGTCACCGCCCTTGGCATTGCGCGTGACCTTTTGCAGTTGCTTCTCGCAGCTGTCGAGGTCAGCGAAGATCAGTTCCAGATCGATGATCTCGATGTCGCGCTTGGGGTCGACGCTGTTGGAGACGTGAATCACGTTCTCGTCTTCAAAGCAGCGCACCACGTGAGCGATGGCGTCGGTCTCGCGGATGTTGGCGAGGAACTTGTTGCCCAGGCCTTCGCCTTTTGAGGCGCCTGCCACCAGGCCTGCGATGTCGACGAACTCCATGGTGGTCGGCAGGATGCGTTTCGGGTTGACGATGGCTGCCAGGGCCGCCAGGCGCGGGTCAGGCATCGGCACGATGCCGCTGTTCGGTTCAATGGTGCAGAAGGGGAAGTTCTCGGCCGCAATACCAGATTTGGTCAGGGCGTTGAACAGGGTGGACTTGCCGACGTTAGGCAGGCCGACGATGCCGCAATTGAATCCCATGGTGTTTCCCCTCGAGTGATGTCAGGCCTTCTGGCTGTGCAGGTTTTTCATCGCCCGGTTCCATTCACCGGCGAAGATATCCGGCAGCACGCCGAGGGCAAAATCGATACTGGCGTCCAGTTTTTCCTGTTCGGCGCGTGGCGCTCGACCCAGGACAAAGCCGGATACCTTGCTGGCATCGCCCGGGTGGCCGATGCCAAGCCGCAAGCGATGAAATGTGTTCTGGTTGCCGAGCTGCGCGATGATGTCGCGCAGGCCGTTATGACCGCCATGGCCGCCACCCACTTTGAGTTTGGCAACGCCCGGAGGCAGGTCCAGCTCGTCATGCGCCACCAGAATCGACTCAACCGGAATACGGTAGAAACCGGCGAGTGCCGCGACGGCCTGGCCGCTACGGTTCATGTAGGTGGTGGGGATCAGCAGACGAACATCCTGACCTTGATGCGTAAAACGCCCGGTCAGGCCAAAGAATTTGCGCTCGGGAACGAGATTGACTCGCTGCGCCGCAGCAATACGCTCAACAAAAAAAGCCCCTGCGTTATGCCGGGTCTGTTCGTATTCAGCGCCTGGATTTCCCAGACCCACGATCAGTTGTATGGCGGTCACGACAGGGGCTCTTCCTTTGGAGTTGAGGGTTAAACCGCTGGCGACAGCGGCAATGTAGGCGAAAACTGCTCATTTACCATGATGTAAACTCAGCGATCTCGCCCGCTTTGCCTGCTATCGCTCGCGATGTTTCCTGAGCAACTCCGACGTTACCAAGTAATGAATTACTCGGCTGCGCCTTCTTCACCTTCTTCTGCTTCGTCTTTGACGATGCGCGGTGCGTGGACGTTGGCGATTGCCAGGTCAGTACCGTGTGCCAAGGCAACGAACTCGACGCCTTTAGGTGCTTTCAGCTCGGACAGGTGAACGTTGTCGCCCACTTCCAGCGCGCCCAGATCAACTTCGATGAACTCAGGCAGGTCTTTAGGCAGGCAGGTCACTTCCAGTTCAGTGGTAGTGTGCGAGATCTCGCCGCCTTTCTTGACTGGAGCTTCTTCGTTCAGGAAGTGGATCGGCACGATTGCGGTCAGTTTCTGGCCGGCAATAACGCGCACGAAGTCAGCGTGCATCACGTGGCCTTTGGCCGGGTGACGTTGCAGCGCCTTGATGATGACGTTCTGCTTCTGGCCGCCAACGTTCAGCTCGATGATGTGGCTGTAGGCCGCATCGTTTTCGAGCAGTTTGGCAACTTCCTTGGCCAGCATGCTGATGGACTCAGGGGCTTTGTCGCCACCGTAGACTACAGCTGGAACCAGGCTGGCGAGACGACGCAGGCGGCGGCTCGCACCTTTCCCCAGGTCGGAACGCTGTTCTGCATTCAGGGTAAATTCGTTCATGTTGTATCTCCAAATTAACCACATCCGCCGTTGCGTTTGCGACCAGCGCTTGGGCGGTATGGGCAAAAAAGCCCCGCCCTGACCGGATGTCAGGGCGGGGCGCTTTTCGTCTGCGTGATGTCAGTTAACGGAACATCGCGCTGATCGATTCTTCATTGCTGATGCGGCGAACCGCTTCGGCGACTACCGGCGCAATATCCAGTTGACGGATACGGCTGCAGGCTTGTGCTGCTGCGGACAACGGGATGGTGTTAGTGACCACCAGTTCGTCCAGCACGGAATTTTCAATGTTTTCGATCGCCCGGCCCGACAGCACAGGGTGTGTGCAGTAGGCAAAGACCTTGGCTGCGCCATGCTCTTTCAAGGCCTTGGCCGCGTGGCACAGGGTGCCGGCGGTGTCGACCATGTCATCGACCAGAATACAGGTACGCCCTTCGACATCACCGATGATATGCATCACTTCAGAGTGATTGGCTTTCTCACGGCGTTTGTCGATAATACCGAGATCGACGCCCAGGGATTTAGCGACAGCACGTGCACGCACGACGCCGCCGATATCGGGGGAAACGATCATCAGGTTTTCAAAGCGCTGGTCTTCGATGTCATCCACCAGAACGGGGGAGCCGTAGATGTTATCTACCGGAATATCGAAGAAACCCTGGATCTGGTCAGCATGAAGATCAACCGTGAGAACACGGTCGATTCCCACCACGGTGAGCATGTCAGCAACAACTTTCGCGCTGATGGCAACACGTGCGGAGCGCGGACGGCGATCCTGGCGGGCATAACCAAAGTAGGGAATCACAGCAGTGATTCGGGACGCTGAGGAGCGGCGGAAGGCATCAGCCATCACAACCAGTTCCATCAGGTTATCGTTCGTTGGTGCGCAAGTCGGCTGAATGATGAAGACGTCTTTACCGCGTACGTTTTCATTAATCTCAGTGCTGATTTCGCCGTCGGAAAATTTTCCGACAGAAACATCACCGAGTGGGATATGCAGCTGACGTACTACACGCCGAGCGAGATCGGGGTTGGCATTCCCCGTAAAGACCATCATCTTGGACACGCGCAGTACCTAGAGGCTGAGGGTAACCTGGATGAGTATAGAAAATGGCAGGGGCGGCTGGATTCGAACCAACGCATGGCAGGATCAAAACCTGCTGCCTTACCGCTTGGCGACGCCCCTGTATTGAATCAATCGAGTGCTTGGCACTCAATTCCTGTTACAGAATTTACAGCTTGCGATGCAACATCGAAATGTTACTTCCTTTCGCTACGAACCCCGTAAGGGTCTCTGTAAGAAGGGCCGAGACTTTATCAGCTTCAGCTTTGTTTGGGAAGGCCCCAAACACACAACTTCCAGTTCCGGTTAATTTTGCTTCGGTAAAATTACCTAAAAAATTCAAAGCGTTACGTACTTCTGGGTAACGCCTCTCTACAACCGCCTTACAGTCATTTCGACTGTTTCCCTTGGGAACGGGGCGCACTTTAATGGGCGGCGTGTCGCGTGTCAACAACGGATCTGAAAAAATTTCTGCTGTACTTACAGCGACTTGCGGAACGAGCACCAAATACCAGGGTTCTTCGGGGTCAACCGGGGTGAGAATTTCCCCGACACCCTCAGCAAATGCGGCGTGTCCACGGACAAAAACCGGTACATCAGCGCCCAGAGTCAGGCCCAGTTGCGCCAGACGATCTTCATCCCAGCCAAGCTGCCACAAATGATTCAGCGCCAGCAGTGTGGTGGCAGCATCCGAGCTGCCGCCGCCAATGCCGCCGCCCATGGGCAGGCGTTTTTCCAGCCAGATATCCATGCCCAGCGTGCAACCGGACTGTTTTTGCAGCGCGCGGGCGGCTTTGACGATCAGATTGCTGTCATGCGGGACGCCGGGTACATCGGTCTGCAGACAAATTTCGCCGTCCTCACGAACGGTAAAGCCCAGTTCGTCACCATAATCGAGAAACTGAAACAGGGTTTGCAGCTCATGGTAGCCGTCCGGGCGGCGTCCCAGAATGTGCAGCATCAGGTTCAGCTTTGCCGGGGCAGGCAAAACCAGCTGGGGTGTGGCCATGTCTTGTAATGCAGTCATGGTCATTGCCCGAGTTTGCGAGGCTGCCAGTCCTTGATGACCAGCGTGACATCGAGGTCCTGGCCGTGCAGCTTGACGCGTTCGGGCAGCCAATAGCCATTCTGTTCGACATAACTGAGGTATTCCACCTGCCAGCCGTCCTGTTCAAGGCTGGCCAGACGGCTGTCGCCATCAAGCGTCACGTTGCTTTTGCTGTCCGGTGCCGGCAAACCGCGCACCCACCATACGAGGTGGGAAACCGGCAGTTTCCAGCCCAGTTGATCCTGAAGCAGTGTTTCCGGCGTTGTGGCTTCGTAGCGGCCCTGGTTGGCGACTTCAAGCGCGACAGCGCCGGGCCTGCCGGTCAGTCGTGCTGCGCCACGGCCGAGCGGACCGGACAAGCGGATATCGTAGTAATCCTGACGCTGCAGCCAGAACAGGGTGCCGCTGCCGGAGTCCTTCGGCGCACGAATACCGACCTTGCCGTTGATCTGCCAGCCATCGAGGCTGCTCAGTTGCTGTTTGTGTTCGCGCCATTGCGCGGGGTCGCCCTTGCCCTGAACGGCTTCGCGGGAAGTGAGACCGGCACAGCCGGTGAGCAGGGCGATGAGGCTGAATACGATTACGTGGCGCAAAAACATAACGTCAAAGGGTCTCTGAACCGGTCAAGCGTCGCAGTGTGCTGCGCAGGACGGTGCTGTCGGGTTGTTGTTCCAGGGCCTTGGCCCATACTTTCCGGGCTTCGCGCTGTTCGCCTTTGGCCCAGAGTACTTCTCCCAGATGTGCGGCTACTTCGTGGTCAGGGAAGCGTTCGAGCGCCTGGCGCAGGTAGCGTTCGGCAGCATCCAGATTGCCCATGCGGTAATTCACCCAGCCAAGGCTGTCGAGAACCGCCGGATCGTCGGGGCTGATCTGATGGGCTTTCTCGATCAGTTCGCGGGCTTCGGCGTAACGCGTGGTGCGATCGGAGAGGGTGTAGCCCAGTGCATTCAGCGCCATGGCGTTTTCCGGCTCGCGCTTGATGATGCTGCGCAGGTCTTTTTCCATCTGCGCCAGATCATTGCGCTTTTCAGCCAGCATGGCGCGGGTATAGAGCAGGTTGGCGTCGTCCGGGTATTGCTTGAGTGCCGTGTTCAGCACCTGCCAGCCGCGATCCAGTTGATCATTGCTGGTCAGGGTTTCGGCCCCGATCAGGTACAGCTGAATGGCGAAATCGGGCTCTTCGGCACGTGCTTCAGCCAGGCGTTTGGCCGCTTCTGCGCCGTTGCCATTGCTGACCAGAATATCGGCCTGGCGCAATTGAGCCGCCAGAAAGTCCGGGCCCGGACCGACCTGAGCGTATTCGTTGAGCGCGCTTTGCTGGTCCTCACGTTCTTCGTGGATGCGGCCGAGATTCAAATGCGCTGAATCGACGTGTGCACCACGGACGATCAGTTCTTCCAGGTAGCCAGCTGCTTCGTCCCAAGCCTTGGCTTCAAGGCATACCAAGGCCAGCGAGAAGCGCAGCTCGTCGTCATCCGGATATTGCTGCAAAAGGGCGGAAAACTGCACTTTGGCGTCTTCCATGCGGTTTTGCTCAACGAGCATGCGCGCATACGTCAGGCGCAGGCGTTTGTCGTCCGGGTATTTCTTGATGCTTTTCTCAAGCAGGGGCACCGCTTCCTTGCCCCGGTTCATGCTTTGCAGCAGACGGGCATGCAGCAGTATGGGCGCGATTTCGCCTTCTTTGGGCGGGTTGTCTTCCAGCAGCTTCAACGACTGTTCGGCGTCACCATTCTGCTGAAGCAACAGCGCCTTGCCGAAAATCAGCTGGCTGTTGTTCGGGTATTTGCCCAGCAACCGATCAAAACTTTTGAGCAGGCCGTTGCGGGTGTCCGGATCGGTTTCGGCCGCGGACAGTGCCAGAAAGTCGAAGTGCGTGTCGCCCTGACCCTGCAGGACTCTCTCCATGTACACCAGAGAATCGTCGTAACGTCCCGCGCGCGCCAGTTGAATGGCTGCGGCGCGTTGCGCTTCAAGGTCGGTCGGTGCGTTTCTTGCCCAGATCAGCGCGGTTTCCAGCGCAGACTGATCAGCGCCCATGTATTCGGCGATCTGATAGGCGCGTTCGGAGACCCCCGGGTCCTGAGTCTTGATCGCCTGGGTAACGTAGTTATCCAGGGCGATGTCGAAGCGGTTGCGCTGGCCGGCCAGCTCCGCGCTCAACAGGCTGACCAGGGTGTCCTGAGTGAACGAACCATAGACCTTCGGCTTGGCTTCAGGCGCGGGAGGGGCGTCTTTCTGAGCGGGCACGGGCTGTGACGAGGCGGGGGCCATTGACTGGCAGCCGCCTAGAAAGGCAAGAGCAAGGAACAACGCGGAGGATCTATTCATATATAAGAAGGGCGGCTTACCTGCGGTGGGAGCATCATGACACAAGGCTGTTGGCAAAACCCACAGCCGTCGGAAAAACTGATGCAATGCGTGTGTTTGCAGTGTCGCGAGCCTGAAAACGCAGGCTGTGACGATCGATTGTAGTGGGACAATAATATGTGGTGGTTGTTCTGAGCTTATTGAAGTAGGACAATTACCGGCTTAACGTCACCACCTGCGACCCTGAATGGCCTTCCTTGCACTCGGTATCAATCATAAGACCGCCTCGGTCGACGTTCGCGAGCGCGTGGCATTTACCCCGGAACAGTTGGTGGAGGCGTTGCAGCAGCTTTGCCACCTGACCGAAAGTCGCGAGGCTGCGATTCTTTCAACCTGTAATCGCAGCGAGTTGTACATCGAGCACGAGCATCTCGGTGCGGACAGCATTCTTGCCTGGCTTGCCAATTACCATCACCTCAGCCTGGAAGAACTGCGCGCCAGCGCTTACGTCCATGAGGACGATGCCGCCGTGCGACACATGATGCGTGTCGCTTCGGGGCTCGACTCCCTGGTGCTCGGCGAGCCGCAGATTCTTGGCCAGATGAAGTCTGCGTATGCCGTTGCGCGCGAGGCCGGAACGGTCGGGCCGTTACTGGGACGTCTGTTTCAGGCCACGTTCAGCGCTGCCAAACAGGTGCGTACAGACACTGCAATTGGTGAAAACCCGGTGTCCGTGGCCTTCGCCGCGGTCAGTCTGGCCAAACAGATTTTCAGTGACCTGCAACGCAGTCAGGCCTTGTTGATCGGTGCGGGCGAGACCATTACTCTGGTCGCCCGGCATCTGCATGACCTGGGCGTCAAGCGTATCGTGGTTGCCAACCGTACGCTGGAGCGCGCCAGCATGCTGGCTGCCGAGTTCGGTGCCCATGCGGTGTTGCTGTCGGATATCCCGGCCGAGCTGGTCAACAGCGATATCGTGATCAGCTCCACCGCCAGCCAGTTGCCGATCCTGGGCAAGGGGGCCGTGGAAAGTGCGCTGAAACTGCGCAAGCACAAACCGATTTTCATGGTCGATATTGCCGTACCGCGGGATATCGAGCCTGAAGTCGGCGAACTGGACGACGTTTACCTGTACAGCGTTGATGATCTGCACGAAGTGGTGGCAGAAAATCTCAAGAGTCGCCAGGGGGCTGCACTGGCTGCCGAGCAGCTGGTCAGCGTGGGTGCCGAAGACTTCATGTCGCGGCTGCGTGAACTGGCGGCGGTCGATGTGTTGCGCGCCTATCGTCAGCAAAGCGAACGGCTGCGTGACGAAGAACTGAGCAAGGCGCAACGTATGCTGGCCAACGGCAGTAATGCCGAGGACGTATTGATCCAGCTGGCACGCGGTCTGACCAACAAATTGCTGCACGCACCCAGCGTGCAGCTCAAGAAGCTGTCTTCCGAAGGTCGCGTCGATGCGCTGGCCATGGCCCAGGAACTTTTTGCCCTCGGTGAGGGCTCGACGGATAAAACCCCGCAATGAAAGCTTCACTGCTCAATAAGCTGGATGTCCTCAGCGACCGTTTCGAGGAACTGACCGCGCTGCTCGGCGATGCCGAAGTGATCAGCGATCAGACACGCTTTCGCGCCTATTCCCGTGAGTACGCCGAAGTGGAGCCGGTCGTTGCGCTTTACCAACAGCTGATCAGGGTGCAGGGTGATCTGGAGGGCGCGCAGGCGCTGCTCAAGGACAGCGACCCGGACATGCGCGAAATGGCCGTCGAGGAAGTTCGCGAAACAAAACAGCAACTGGTCGAGCTGGAAGCGCAATTGCAGCGCATGTTGTTGCCCAAGGACCCGAACGACGGCCGCAACGTGTTTCTAGAGATCCGTGCGGGCACCGGCGGTGATGAAGCCGCGATCTTCTCCGGTGACCTGTTTCGCATGTACTCGCGTTACGCCGAGCGGCGTGGCTGGCGGGTGGAAATTCTGTCCGAAAACGAAGGCGAGCATGGCGGCTACAAGGAAGTCATTGCGCGCGTCGAGGGGGACAGCGTCTACGGCAAGCTGAAATTCGAGTCCGGCGCGCACCGTGTGCAGCGCGTGCCCGAGACCGAGTCGCAGGGTCGCATCCACACGTCTGCCTGTACGGTTGCAGTGCTGCCGGAGCCTGACGAGCAACAGGCGATCGAGATCAACCCGGCCGACCTGCGTGTCGACACCTATCGCTCCTCAGGGGCCGGTGGTCAGCACGTCAACAAAACCGACTCGGCGATCCGCATTACCCACTTGCCATCGGGTATTGTCGTCGAATGCCAGGAAGAGCGTTCGCAGCACAAGAACAGGGCCCGGGCAATGTCCTGGCTATCTGCCAAACTGAATGATCAGCAGACCAGCGCGGCGGCCAACGCCATCGCCAGCGAGCGCAAGCTGCTCGTGGGGTCGGGTGATCGTTCCGAGCGTATTCGTACGTATAATTTCCCTCAAGGGCGAGTGACGGATCACCGCGTGAACCTGACGCTGTATTCGCTGGATGAAGTTCTGGCGGGCGGGGTCGATGCAGTGATAGAGCCGCTACTCGCTGAATATCAGGCTGATCAACTTGCGGCACTGGGTGAGTAAATGACCATCATCGCAAGTTTGTTAAGAAGCGCCGAGCTTCCCGATTCACCGACCGCGCGGCTCGACATAGAGCTGCTGCTGGCGGCAGCGCTGGGCAAACCGCGCAGCTTTCTGCACACCTGGCCTGAGCGCATCGTCAGCACCGAGGCTGCGCTGGCCTTTGCAGGTTATTTGCAGCGTCGACGCACGGGCGAACCGGTGGCTTACATTCTCGGTCAGCAAGGTTTCTGGAAGCTTGATCTGGAAGTAGCGCCGCATACCTTGATCCCGCGGCCAGAGACCGAAATGCTGGTCGAGGCAGCGCTGGAACTGGTGCCTGCGTTCGCGCCCGCCAAGGTGCTTGACTTGGGCACCGGCACTGGGGCGATTGCGCTGGCGCTGGCCAACGAGCGCCAACAATGGAAAGTCACAGCGGTCGACCGTGTGCCTGAAGCGGTGGCGCTGGCCGAACGCAACCGCCAGCGTCTGCAACTGGATAACGCCCAAGTGCTCAACAGCCACTGGTTCAGTGCTCTGGAAGGGCAGCAGTTTGATCTGATCATCAGTAACCCGCCGTACATCGCTGACGCTGATCCGCATCTGTCGGCCGGTGATGTACGTTTCGAGCCGAGTAGCGCGTTGACTGCCGGTTCCGACGGGCTGGACGATTTGCGCACGATCATTGCCGACGCACCGGTGCACCTCAGCGCCGATGGCTGGCTGCTGCTGGAGCACGGTTACGATCAAGGTCCGGCGGTGCGCGAACTGTTGATCCGTCATGGTTTCGAGCGCATCCAGACCCGCCGTGATCTGGGTGAGCACGAGCGCATCACGTTCGGATGCAAGCCGTGCTGAGTGATCAGGAGCTGCTGCGCTACAGTCGCCAGATTCTGCTGCAACACGTTGATATCGACGGCCAGCTGCGCCTCAAGCAAAGTCGCGCGCTGATCGTCGGCGTCGGCGGGCTTGGTTCGCCGGTGGCCCTTTATCTGGCCGCCGCAGGGGTCGGTGAACTGCATCTGGCGGATTTTGATCACGTCGACCTGACCAACCTGCAACGCCAGATCATTCATGATACCCAGAGCATCGGACAGGCCAAGGTAGATTCGGCTCTGGCCCGGCTCAAGGCGATCAATCCCGAGATCACTCTCGTCGCCCATCGCTCAGCGCTGGATACCGACTCACTGGAGGCGGCGGTGCAGGCTGTCGATCTGGTGCTGGATTGCTCGGATAATTTCGCCACCCGCGAAGCGGTCAATGCCACCTGTGTCGCTGCCGGCAAGCCGTTGGTCAGCGGTGCTGCCATTCGGCTTGAAGGGCAGTTGTCGGTGTTCGATCCGCGTCGTGCGGACAGCCCGTGTTACCACTGCCTGTACGGTCACGGCAGCGAAGCCGAACTGACCTGCAGCGAGGCCGGTGTCATCGGGCCGCTGGTTGGCCTGGTTGGCAGCCTGCAAGCACTCGAAGCCTTGAAGCTGCTGGCCGGTTTTGGCGAGCCAATGGTCGGGCGACTGTTATTGATTGATGCCTTGAGTACCCGTTTCCGTGAACTGAAAGTCAAGCGCGACCCGGCGTGCAGCGTTTGCAGTGCAGCAAGCGGGCAGAGCGAACATGCCTGACATGCAGATGAGCCATGCCAGCGATGCGCCTGTCGCAATCTTTGATTCCGGGGTCGGTGGCCTTTCAGTGCTCAATGAAATCCGCCAGTTGCTGCCCAGCGAGTCACTGCTCTATCTGGCGGACTGCGGGCATATTCCTTATGGCGAAAAGACCCCTGAATTCATTACCGAGCGGTGCCTGACAATTGCGGGATTCTTCCGCGAGCAGGGTGCCAAGGCACTGGTCGTCGCCTGCAACACCGCAACGGCGGCGGGCGTGGCGCACATTCGTCAACGCTACCCGGACTGGCCAATTGTGGGTATGGAGCCTGCTGTCAAACCTGCTGCCGAGGCGACCCGCAGCGGTGTTGTCGGTGTGCTGGCGACTACCGGAACGCTACAAAGCGCCCGGTTTGCGGCGTTGCTGGACCGATTTGCCAACGATGTTCGGGTCGTGACCCAGCCGTGCCCAGGGCTGGTCGAACTGATCGAAACCGGTGATCTGCTCAGTCCGAAAATCCGTCAATTGCTGCTGCATTATGTCGAGCCGCTGCTGGCAGCGCGCTGTGACACGATCATTCTGGGCTGTACTCACTACCCGTTTCTCAAACCTTTGTTGCGGGAGATGCTTCCCGAATCGGTCACCCTGATCGACACCGGGGCTGCGGTAGCGCGTCAGTTACAGCGTCTTTTGTCGCGTTCCAGCCTTCTTGCCACTGGCGACGCGCGAGATACTGTGTATTGGTCTAGTGACATTCCGGACAATTTCAGAAAAATCCTACCTTTTTTGTCGCAAAGTCCTGGCAATGTGAGAAGCTTCCGTTTGTAAAAAAAACGTGAAAAAAGGCGCTTTTGGGGTGAACTAACGTCGCCTCCGCGGCTTCTATAAAAGCGGCTGATGAATTCCAACACTTTTCGTACAATTTAATATAATTAGGACGTTTCTCATGAAGAGACTCTTTTGCCTGGCCGTGATTGCGGCCGCTTTGGCAGGGCAAGCTTCAATCGCGCAGGCTGATGATGTTGAGTTTTCGGTCGGTCAGACCGGCGAGTCGACCATGACTTATCGTCTGGGCGTGCAGTTCGATTGGGATAAAACCTGGCTGCAAAGCGACATCGGCCGTTTGACCGGCTACTGGGATGGCGCTTACACCTATTGGGATGGCAAGGACTACAAGGATAACCACAGCCTGTCGTTCTCCCCAGTTCTGGTCTACGAGTTCGGCAACGGCAACGTCAAGCCTTACGTAGAAGCCGGTATCGGCGTCTCGGTGTTCTCCAACACCCAGGTTGAAGATCGCAAGTTCGGTTCTGCCTTCAACTTCGAAGACCGCATTGGTTTCGGTCTGCGCTTCGCGGGCGGGCATGAAGTCGGCATCCGCGCGACTCACTATTCCAACGCCGGCATCAAAGAGCCGAACGACGGTATAGAAAGCTACGCACTGCACTACAAGATGCCGTTCTGATTTGACTGGCATTCGTGCCAACGCTTCGCTGCAGCACAACGTAATGCCCTGCCCAAAAGCCATTGCGCATAAAATGCTTTTTTATCGCGATGGCACTGACAACGCAGAGTGCGACGTTAGTGACGGCTGAGCTCTGACGCTGATCCGGGGGATGCGAGGCAGGACGCCGAGCAAGCTGCACCGGGCCAAGGATGGCCCGTTGCGGCGGCCCCCGGATCAGTGACAGGGCGAAGGAACCCGACGAAGTCGGGCCGGAAACAGGAGCGAAAGGCTTTGGTTACTTTGGCCTCATCAAAGTAACTCGCCGAGGGGCGAAAAGGTGACCTGAGTCGGGCACCAATTCACCTGATGTCGAAGAGCCGCCATGTGACGCGGAGCGTCACGAACTGCATTCCCACGCGGAGCGTGGGGACGATAGTTATCAACCAGGCAACACTGATCAGAGATACGCCGTCGCAATCCCTTTGCGTTCGTTCAGGCAGTCTTCTGCTCCGGCTTCGAACTCACGGCAGATCAGCGGGCGTTTCTCGTAGATCGTGCACATCATGGTGTTGCGATCCAGTGCTGCACACCAGCCGTCGTCCAGACGCAGCATGACCTCGCCACCCCACTCGTCGGTATCAATGTAGCGCTCAGGCACGCCCGTGTCGGTGATGAGCATCACTTCCAGTTGGCAACAGCAAGCTGCGCAGGTCGAGCAGGTGACTTCCGTTTCGCTGTGAATGTCTGCGAGCGGAATGAGCGTAGCGTTCAGAGCGTTTCTCCCGATTGTCTGGCTGCGCGTGCTGCCAGCCATTGCAGCAAGGGAAACAGCCCCGCCCAGACCAGCCCCAGCACCAGCATGCCAGGCCACACTCCGAGGGGAAGGTGGACCTGAGCCAGTTGTGAGCCGGCATAGTACGACATCGGGCCGCCAATAGCGCCCAGCACGGCGGCGCGCCATAGCGGCTTTGCGGTCCACGCCAGGCAATGATTGAGCGTCGTGCCCAGCACCGCCCACAAAACCGCCAGCCACAACGGCAGCAGGTAGCCGCCGCTGCCAAAGTCGAAAACGCCGAGTGTCATCAAGGCACTGTCGAGCACGATACCGATTAACGTAACCGTCAGGATCAGCCGGCCTTCCGCTGCCCATGAGCTGGTCCACAGAAAATGCCCCGCCAGCACGCCGACTGCAATCAGCAGCCAGTAACTGTTACCGCCCAATACGCAGGCGAACCAGCCGATCTGAAAGAGCAGCGCGTTGGCGATTGATTTAAGCATTGAAGCGCCCAAGCAAGGGTTCTCGCAGGGCATCGGGTTTGGCCAGGAGCAGCTGCGCCGTACCGATGGTCCGCTCCAGAAAGCCGCCTTCGCAGTAGCACAGATAGAACTCCCAAAGGCGCAGGAAGTGTTCGTCGTAACCCAGTTCGGCCAGTTTGCCGTGCGCGTGTTTGAAGTTGTCGTGCCACAGGCGCAGCGTGCGCGCGTAGTGCAGGCCGAAATCTTCCATGTGCAGCAGGTTCATGTCGGTATCGCTGCCGACAATGTCCAGCATCTTCGCCACCGAGGGCAGAGCACCACCGGGGAAGATGTAGCGCTGGATGAAGTCCACATTGCGTTTGGCCTGAGCATAACGCTGCTCGCGGATGGTGATCGCCTGCAGCAGCATCATGCCGTTGCTTTTGAGCAGGTTCGCGCATTGCTTGAAGTACGTCGGCAGAAAACGATGGCCGACCGCTTCGATCATCTCGATGGACACCAGCTTGTCATATTCACCGGTCAGGTCCCGGTAGTCGGTCAGCAGCAGCGTGACGCGTTCCTGCAGGCCCAGTTCGATCAGGCGCTGCTCGGTGTAGGCGAACTGTTCTCTGGACAGGGTCGTGGTGGTCACCCGGCAGCCGTAATGCTGCGCAGCATAAATAGCCATGCTGCCCCAGCCTGTGCCGATTTCCAGCAGGTGATCTTCAGGTTTCAGGGCCAGCTTCTGACAGATGCGTTCCAGTTTATTCAACTGCGCCTGTTCCAGCGTGTCGTCCTCGCTGAGGAACTGTGCGGCGGAGTACATCATCGTCGGGTCGAGAAACTGCTCGAACAGCGTGTTGCCCAGGTCGTAATGGGCAGCGATGTTTTTCTGCGAGCCTTCGCGTGTATTGCGATTTAGCCAGTGCAGGGCATGAATGAACGGACGGGTCAGGCGAGCCACGCCGCCTTCCATTGCATCCAGCACATCCAGATTGCTGACAAATACCCGCACCACTGCCGTCAGGTCCGGGGTAGTCCAGTAGCCGTGAATAAACGCCTCGCCAGCGCCGATGGAGCCGTTGCTGGCAACCATGCCCCATGCTGCCGAATCAAGAATGTGGATTTCAGCCTGAATCAGCGCGTTGTTCTTGCCGAACACATGGCGCTCACCCCGTTCGATAACCACCAACTGGCCGTTGCGCAGTCCTGCTAATTGCCGTAACACACCTCGGCGCAGGATATTGGCCGTCAGACCATTGGTGCCCAGATTGGCAGAAAAACTACTGCTACTGCTTTTCATGGCGTGAGTCCTTGGTTTGCGCGGCGGCAGCACGGTACTCGCCGTCGGCGGCCTGATGAGAAAAAATGGGTATGCGCTTGACCAGCAGACGCATCGCCTGCCAGTAAATCGCCAGACAGGTTTTGGCGGTCATCCACGGGTAAGCGATCAGGTAACGATGCAGCGTCTGGCGGCTGAGGTTCTGGCGGGTCAGGTTGAGCGTGGCGTCGAACATTTTCAGTTCGCCTTGCCAGTCAGCCATGTGCACACCAATCCGCTCGGCGGGCTGGCTGAAGCTCATACGGTATTCAAGGTCGCGCGGCAAAAACGGTGAAACGTGAAAGGCCTTGGCCACCGCGAAATACTGATGTCCTTCACCTGTCGCGGGCAGCACATAGCTGTAGCGTTCGCCCCACGGTGTGTTGGTGACTTCACAGAGAATGCCTGCCAGTGTGCCGTCTGCCTCATGGCAGTAGAAAAAGCTTACCGGATTGAACGACAAGCCCCAGCTGCGTGCCTGGGTCAGCAGGCAGACACGACCTGATGGTACGCGGCCCAGCGCTTTGCCAACCTGCTCGCGGACCGCCTCTATGAGGCTCATGCCTTGCCCGGTCAGCGCTGGCAGGTAGTCACGCTCGCGGAACGAGAAGGGCGCGAAACGCTTGCTGCCAGCCAGTGGCGAAAGCCCCAGCACGCTGTCCTGTTCATCCAGATCCAGATATAGCAGGCCTATCCGATAGGTGAACTCATGGGCACGCGGCGCAAATCGCCGGTGGCTGATCCAGCCACTGTAGAGCGCGCTGTTCACAGCGTTTCACCAAACGCCTGGGCGACACGCAAGCCGCTGACCACGCCGTCTTCGTGAAAGCCGTTGGCCCAGTACGCGCCGCAGTACCAAGTGTGGTCGACGCCATTGATTTCTTCCCAGCGCGCCTGCGCGGCGATTGCATCAAGGCTGTATTGCGGGTGCGCGTAACGGTAGCGGCCGAGGATTTTTGTCGGGTCGATGGCAGCGGTCTGGTTGAGGCTGACGCAAAAGGTTGTGTCGCTGTCGATCCCTTGCAGGATGTTCATGTCATAAGTGACGGCTGCCGATTGCTGTTCGCTGCCGCCGAGCCTGTAGTTCCAGCTGGCCCAGGCCAGTTTGCGCTCGGGCAGCAGTCGTGTATCGGTGTGCAGCACCACGTCGTTTTCGGCATAGCGCAGTGCGCCGAGCACCGACTGCTCGGCACTTGAGGGTTTTGCCAGCAGGGCCAGGGCCTGATCGCTGTGGCAGGCAAACACGACTTTGTCGAAGCGTTCGCTGCCCATGGCGCTGTGCAGCGTCACACCGTCACTGTCGCGCTCGACCCGTGTGACCGGGCATGACAGACGAATCCGCTCGCGGAACGACGCCGTCAACGGTTCGACATAACTTCTGGAGCCACCTTCGATCACGCACCATTGCGGCCGATGGGTGACCGAGAGCAGGCCGTGATTCTTGAAAAAGCGCACGAAGAACTGCAGGGGAAAGCCGAGCATGTCGGCCAGCGACATCGACCAGATGGCCGCGCCCATGGGCACGATGTAATGATCGATGAAACGCTGCCCGTAGCCGCCGCTCTTCAGGTACTCGCCCAACGTGGTGTCGGCCGCGATACGCTGGTTTTCCAGGTCGTCGACCGATTGACGATTGAAACGCAGGATATCGCGCAGCATGCCCCAGAACCTGGGCGACAGCAGGTTGCTGCGTTGGGCGAACAGACTGTTAAGGTTGTTGCCGTTATATTCCACGCCAGTGCGCGGATCATGCACCGAAAAGCTCATTTCGGCGGGCTTGAAGCCAACACCCAGCAGACTCAGCAGGCGAATGAAATTGGGGTAGGTCCAGTCGTTGAATACAATGAAACCGGTGTCAATGGCGTAAGCCCGGCCTTCGACCTGCACGTCCACCGTATGAGTGTGCCCGCCGACCCAGTCGGAGGACTCAAACACTGTCACCTCATGCGCGCGGTTGAGCAGGTAGGCACTGGTCAGGCCAGCGATCCCGCTACCAATGACGGCGATTTTCATTGCGCATCCTTATTCGACGACTCGGTCCGCGCCATACGTTTGCCGAGGGCCAGTCTGGCGCGTGCCGGGAGCATTGCCAGCGCGCGCATGCTGAAAATGAACAGCGCCGGGAACGCGATATCCAGTGGGCGTTTGTTGCGCCCCAGTTTGCTGGCGATATGTTTGGCGGCCTTCTCGACAGGCCAGCGCATCGGCATGGGGAAATCATTTTTCTGCGTCAGGGGCGTGTCGACGAATCCTGGGCTGACCACGGTCACGTCAATGTTCTCGCTGGCCAGGTCCAGACGCAGCGCTTCGAACAGATAACGCAGGCCGGCTTTCGAGGCGCCATAGGCTTCTGCGCGGGGTAGCGCCAGGTAGGTCACCGCACTGGCCACGCCGACCAGGTGAGGCTGATGCCCCTTGCGTAGCAGCGGCAGTGCTTGCTCGATGCAATAACTGCTGGCCAGCAGATTGGTGCGCACCACGCGCTCGACCATTGCCGCTTCGAACTGCCGCACGTCGATGTATTCACAGGTACCCGCGTTGAAGATGGCGGTGTCCAGCGCGCCCCATTGCTGCGCGATCAGGTCGGCCATGGCCTTGACCTGCGCAGGCTCGGTGATGTCGCCTGTCACCAGCAGCACCTGGGTCGGGTAAACAGTCGCCAGGTTCTGCAGCGGTTCAAGCGTACGGGCGGTCAACGCCAGCCGATGTCCGGCGTTGAGCAGTTCTTTGGCCAGCGCCAGACCAATGCCGCTGCTAGCTCCGGTCAACCAGATGCGTCGTGCAACAGGAGTGCTCATCCCAACCTCTTCTTCAGCCAATGGATGACTCGACCCATGATGGGCAGATGTTCGTAGAGCAATGCACCGGCATCGAAGTAATCCCGGTGTCGATAAACCTTGTCGTGCCACTTCAGGTGCGAACAGCCTTCGACACGAATCGTCCGGCCCCCAGCCAGACGCGGGTGCGAATAGCTCATGGTCCAGACCAGATAGCCCTCGCCGGGGCGCACTTCATCGAAGGCATGAAAGTCGAAGTGCAGATCCTGGACGTTGGCATACAGCTCGTCGAAATAACGTCGCATGGCGGCGAGGCCGTGTATGTCATGCATCGGGTCGCTGAACGACACGTCGTCGCTGTACAGCTCGGCGATCTGATCAAGGTTGTCCTTGTTCAGTGCGGCAAAACCTTCGGCGAAGCGAGGCAGGAAATCAGTCATGTTCGATTCCCGCAGCGGGTTGGCGGGCCGGAAGCGCTTTGAACGCTGCCAGGGCGCGGGCGCGGCTTTTGCTCATATCGACGATAGGTTTCGGGTAGTCGGCAGCGCCAAACAGGCCGCCGATGGACGCGGGGTCATGAATCTGCTTTTTATTCAGATCGGCGAGCTCTGGCAGCCAGCGCTTGATGAACAGGCCTTCGGGGTCGAAGCGTTCCGACTGCGACAAAGGGTTGAAAATACGGAAGTAGGGCGCCGAGTCGGTGCCGGTGGACGAGCTCCACTGCCAGCCACCATTGTTCGACGCCAGGTCGCCGTCGATCAGGTGGCGCATGAAAAACCGCTCGCCCTCGCGCCAGTCGATCAACAGGTTTTTGGTGAGGAACATCGCAACGACCATCCTTAGCCGATTGTGCATCCATCCGGTTTCCAGCAACTGGCGCATCGCTGCGTCAATAATCGGCAGACCGGTACGCGCCTCTTGCCACGCCAGCAGTTCTTCGGGGGCATCGCGCCACTTCAACGCCTCGGTTTCCGGGCGGAAGGCACGATGCCGTGATACACGAGGGTAGCCGACCAGCGTGTGTTTATAAAACTCTCGCCATAATAGCTCGTTGATCCAGGTCACAGTGCCAACGTCGCCGGTCTCGAATTCCCCCTGGTTGCTGCCCAGCGCCGCATGCAGGCACTGGCGCGGCGAAATCACCCCTGCCGCCAGATACGCTGACAGCTGACTGGTGCCGGGTTTGGCGGGAAAGTCGCGTTCGGTCTTGTAGTAACTGATTTGCGCGTCGGCGAAGGTCGCCATGCGCCGCCTGGCTTCGGCCTCGCCTGCTGGCCACAGGTCACGTAATGCTTTCGAGGGCGTGGCAAAGCCCTCGACCTGATCAGGGATCGAGTCGCTCTTGATCGACAGTGATTGCTGGGCTTTGGGTGTGCGCACCGGCTGCGGCATGGCCTGGTTCATCCGGTTGTAGCAGACTTTCTTGAACTGAGTGAATACCTGGAAATAATTGCCGGTCTTGGTCAGTATGCTGCCCGGCTTGAACAACAGCTGATCAAGGTAACTGGTGACCTGCACACCGGCTTTTTCCAGCGCCTTCTGCACCGCCTGATCACGGCGTGTTTCGTTGATGCCGTATTCCTGATTGAGGTGCAGGCCTTCGACCTTGAGCTGCGTGCACAGTGTCGACAGCACTTCAGGTGCCTGATCCCAGGTATCGGCCTCGCGAATCAACAGCGGTACGTTCAGCGCGCCCAGTGCCTTTTCCAGCTCGACCAGATTACGCAGCCAGAAATCCACCTTGCAGTCAGCATCGTCGTGGCTGCGCCACTGTGCTGGGCTGAGCAGGTAAACCGCCAGCGTCGGACCGCGCTCCATGGCAGCGGTTAGGGCAGTATTATCGTGAACGCGCAGGTCGCTACGCAGCCAGATCAGTTGCATGAGAAGTCCTTAGATAAGTCCGAGCTTGCCCAGCTCTATCTGCGCGCCGAGTGCGTCGTGGGCAAGGGTCAGTCCAGCTATCTCGCTAGCCTGTACGAGCAGCTCGGCGTTATGGATCTGCACCGTTGGTCCGCTCAGCACCACAGGGCAGGTGATATTGGCCAGCAAGCGGGGCAGTTGGGCCACATTCAGGGCTTTGCTGGAGTACAGCAATATGCCACGTGGCTTAAGGTATTCCGCGGCCAGCGCCAGCTCACCGACCGGCAATGGCCAGTCGAACACCTCGACCGGGCAGTCGGCACTGCTCACCAGCCAGGCCGCGAGCCACAGGTGTGGTTCCAGCGGCAGATCGGACTGATTGACCAGCAGCAAAGGGCTGCCATTGAGCTGGCGATTGTTGTGATAGATCCGCGCGCCAAACTTGCTGCGTAGCCAAGAGTAGAAAAAAGTGCGCTCCAGCTGTGCGCCGAACTTGCCTTGCCAGCGCTGCTCCAGTTCGGCAAGCAGCGGCAACAGCAGCTGTTCGCACAATGTGCGTGGCGGGTACAGCGACATCGCCTGATTGAACACGTCATCAACCCGGCGTTCAGCCAACTCGCCGATCGCCACCAGCAGGGTCTGACGCAAGGCGTCCCAGTCGTTGGTCGGCGGCAGGGCGTCCTGACGGTTGTCATCGATCAGGCCTTTGACTTGGCTCACGGAGACGCCACGGTTGAGCCAGGTCAGAATCTTCATGACGCGCTGCACATGCTCGTCCGAATACAGCCGATGGCCTTTGGCGGTGCGGTGCGGAACGATCAGTCCGTAACGGCGTTCCCAGGCGCGCAAGGTAACGGCGTTGACGCCTGTCTGCCGTGCGACCTCGCGGATAGGCAGCCAGTCGCCCGGCACCTCTGTGTCTGTTTCATTCATGAGTCAAATCGCATTACGCAGGCTGAGGTTTTCCGGATGGGGCTGCATGTACACCTGCAGCGCTACATACGGATCCGGATGTTGGCGAAAGTGATGCTTGAGCAGGGTCAGCGGTACGATCAGGGGGACGATGCCTTGGTGATACTGGCTGATCACTTCCTGAATTTCCTGCTTGTCCTCGGCACTGATGGTTTGTTTCAAGTAGCCGCACAGGTGTTGCAGGACGTTGGTATGAGTGCGACGCGTTGCGCACTTCTTCAGCGCCGCCATCAGCTCGCTGAAATACAGCGGCGCGATTTCGTTCGGGTCGGTGCGGCCCATGCTGCCAAGCATTTTGCCCAGTGCCTTGTATTGCACCGGGTCATTGGCCATCAGCTGGTATTTGTAGCGCGAGTGAAATTCGGTCAGTGCACGCCGGGTGACGCCGTCTTTCAACAATTGCTGCCAGGCGGCATAGGCAAACACACGGGTCACGAAATTTTCCCGCAGCACAGCGTCATTCAGACGCCCGTCTTCCTCGACCGGAAGGTTGGGGTGGCGCTCGCAAAAGGCCTGCGCGTAGATACCACGACCGCCACCGTCTACCGGGGCGCCGTTTTCGCGGTAGACCTTGACTCGCTCCAGGCCGCAGGACGGGGATTTCTGCATGAAAATGTAACCACAGATATCACCCAGCTCCTCGGCCATCTGTATGCCGTAATTGGCGAGCGCCTCGGTAACGTCCAGCTCACGATTGACGGTGCCCAGCGCCTTGGGGTTTTCCGCGTCGCCCACCAGCCTGATCGGCTCGCGCGGGATGCCCATGCCGATAGCGACCTCGGGGCACGCCTGGACGAAATCAAAATACTTGCTCAGTGCCCGCGTGCACAGATGGGACTCCTTGTGGCCGCCATTGAAACGAACCTCGGCACCCATCAGGCAGGCACTGATGCCGAGCTTGGGTTTTTCGATTGCGGACATTGGCATCGGTCACCTCTACAGAAGACTTGTACAGATAGTTCGCGCTGTACAACTTGTCTTCATCATAGGGGGATAGGTGTACAAGTCAAATTCTTTGTAGAGGGTTTTGAAGACTGCTCTGAACTGGCCAGTGCCAAAGCTGCGTTCGCACGCATCCTGTGACGCAGAGCGTCACGAACTGCATGCCGACGCGGAGCATCGGCACGATAATCATCCGAATCCGGGCAAACCCGCTACTTCCAGCCCATCCGCCATGTATCCGCCTGCTGCAGCACCTGCCACGGCAGTCGTTCGCTGCGCTGGGTCAGCACGGCCTGCAGTTCGATTTCCAGCACAGTGCCTTCTTCATCCTTGAACAGCTCAGTCACCAGAAAATGTTTTTCCCGGTTGAGCGGGGTGGCTGCGGTCCATTTCGACAGCAGCAGTTTGCGAGGGTTGATCTGATTCATTGCAGGTGTTCCAGCAGTCGGCGTGCCGCTTCCTGGCCACTCAGCCAGGCGCCTTCGACGCGACCCGACAGGCACCAGTCGCCACAGACATAAATGCCCAGGTCGGCATCCGACAGCGCGCCCCATTCATGAGAGCCGGCAGGTCGTGCATACAGCCAGCGGTGCGCCAGGCTGAATACCGGCGCGGGCATGGCGCAATCGATCAATTCCGCAAATGCGCCGTGCAAGTGTTCGATAACCTGTTCTCTGGAGGCGTCGAGGTTCTGCCGGCTCCATTGGCTGGTGGCGTGCAGGACCCAGCTATCGAGCGTGTCGTCGCGCCCCGGTTTGCTGCGGTTGCGGGCCAGCCAGTCCAGCGGGCTGTCCTGCACGAAGCAACCCTGCATGGGCGTTTGCAAGGGTGTTTCGAAGGCCAGGGCCACTGCCCAGGTCGGGTCCATCTTGACGCCTGCCACCACACTTGCCAGCTTCGGTGCGGCAGCCAGCAGAGCAGTGGCCTGCGGTGCCGGGGTGGCGATGATCACATGGCTGAAAGGGCCGTGGTTTTCGCCTTCGGCATCCAGCAGGTTCCAGTGCTGCTCTCCGCGAAACACATCGGTGATGCGGCACGAGAATGACACTGGCAAGTCGCCGCGCATGGCGCGGGTGATGGCGCTCATGCCTGGCTCGCCCACCCAGCGCACCTGCTCATCCGGCGATGGGCTGAGCCTGCCGCCGTGAAAGTTGTAGAGCAAGGGCGTCCACTCGGCGACGTGCCCTTGAGCCTGCCATTGCTTCACGGCGGTGGCGAAACGCCGGTCACGAGCGGTGAAATATTGTGCACCCATGTCCAGCGAACCTGCGTCGCTGCGCTTGCTGGACATTCGACCGCCGCTGCCGCGGCTTTTGTCGAAAAGGTGCACCTGATGCCCGGCTGATGTAAGCGCCTGGGCTGCTGAGAGTCCGGCGATACCGGTACCGATGATTGCGATAGGGACAGTCATAGGGGCCTCGTTACCTTGTCTGTACAGACTACGCCGTAGTTAAAACCTGTACAATCTTCTTCTTTGGTATAACTTGCAGTGGTTTTGGAATTTGCCTGTTGAGTCACATTGCTGCTTTGAGGGTCGAACGGGGCAGCCATAAAGGCAAGGGCCTCATGGCTGCGCTCCATTAAGCTGTGGCCTATGGTTCAACTGACAGTTTCGTTTTCCGGACAAGCGTCACGGAGATCGTCACTGGTAAAAATAAGACTACTCAATTGTCACGTACGCCACGCGAGGTTATCTGCCATGCACATATTGCTGACCGGTGGTACTGGTTTGATAGGACGAGCGCTCTGCCGTTTCTGGTCTGCTCAGGGCCATGAACTGACGGTATGGAGCCGAAAACCCGCCGATGTCGCCGAGCTATGCGGCGCCTCGGTGCGTGGCATTGCCAGCCTTGATGAGCTGGGTGCGCAGCCGGTGGATGCAATCGTCAATCTGGCGGGCGCGCCTATTGCGGATCGCCCCTGGACCCGCAAGCGTCGCCTGCTGCTGTGGGACAGCCGCATCGGGCTGACCGAACAACTGCTGACCTGGCTGGGCACCCGCTCGCAAAAACCTGCGCTGATGATTTCCGGTTCTGCGGTCGGCTGGTACGGCGACAGCGGCGAGCGTGAAATCGATGAAACTTCACTGCCTGCCAAAGAAGATTTTGCCAGTCAGCTGTGCAACGCCTGGGAAGAAACCGCGCAACGTGCCGAGTCGCTGGGTGTGCGCGTGGTGCTTATCCGTACCGGGCTGGTGCTGTCGGACCGCGCCGGCTTCCTGCAACGCCTGTTACCGCCCTTCAAATTCGGCATGGGCGGGCCTATTGGCAATGGCAGGCAGTGGATGCCCTGGGTTCATATTGACGATCAAATTGCGGCGATTGATTTTCTGTTGAATCTGAATGAAGCAAAGGGTCCTTATAATGTTTGTGCGCCATCACCGGTGCGCAATCGTCAGTTTGCCAAGGCACTGGCAGGTATTCTGCATAGGCCGGCATTCATGCCTATGCCTGCGCTGGCCCTGAAAGTATTGCTGGGCGAACTTTCGGTGCTGCTGCTCGGTGGTCAGCGTGCCCGGCCAGAGCGTTTGCAGAAAGCCGGTTTCACATTCAAGTACACCGAACTCGACACTGCCCTGCAAGATTTGCTGGGTCGCCACTGAACGCTTTGAAATAGGATGTTGCATGACCGATCACGCTTTGTTGCTGGTCAATCTGGGTTCACCTGCTTCTACTCAAGTGGCAGATGTGCGCAGCTATCTGAACCAGTTCCTGATGGATCCTTATGTGATCGACCTGCCGTGGCCCGTTCGCAGGCTGTTGGTCTCGCTGATTCTGATCAAACGACCAGAGCAGTCCGCGCATGCCTATGCGTCCATCTGGTGGGATGAAGGTTCGCCGCTGGTGGTGCTGAGCAAGCGCCTGCAGCAGGCGATGAAAAAAGAGTGGTCGCACGGGCCGGTCGAGCTGGCGATGCGCTATGGCGAGCCGTCTATCGAAACGGTGCTGACGCGCCTGTCAGAGCAGGGCTTCAAGAAAGTCACTCTGGCGCCGCTCTATCCACAGTTTGCCGACAGCACAGTGACCACTGTGATCGAAGAGGCCAAGCGCGTGGTGCGCGCCAAATCGTTGAAGATGCAGTTCTCGGTTTTGCAGCCGTTCTACGATCAGCCTGAATACCTGAGTGCGCTGGTGGAGAGCGTGAGGCCGCATCTGGAACAACCTTACGACCACTTGTTGTTGAGTTTCCATGGTTTGCCCGAGCGGCATCTGCACAAGCTCGACCCGACCGGCAAGCACTGCCTCAAGGACGATTGCTGCATGACCGCGCCGGCCGAAGTGCTTGCCACCTGCTACCGCGCCCAGTGCATACAATCGGCGGCGGCGTTCGCCAAGCGCATGGGCATTCCTGACGGCAAATGGTCTGTGTCGTTTCAGTCACGTCTGGGGCGTGCCAAGTGGATCGAACCCTACACCGAGGCGCGTCTCGACGAACTGGCTGCGCAGGGCGTGAAAAGGCTGCTGGTCATGTGCCCGGCATTCGTGGCTGACTGCATCGAGACCCTGGAAGAGATCGGCGACCGTGGTGCCGAGCAGTTCAAGGAAGCGGGGGGAGAGGAACTGGTGCTGGTGCCGTGCCTGAACGACGACCCCAACTGGGCGAAAGAGCTGAACAGACTATGCGAGCGCGCACCGCTGATGCTGTGATGCGTCGCACGCAATAGTCGCAGAACTATCGTTCCTCGCGCTCCAGCGCGGGAATGCCTTGGGTGACGCTCTGCGTCACAGATCTGTGCAGCGCCACAGCTTCAAAATCGGACGCGAAGCGTCCAGAACGGCATGCCGACGCGGAGCGTCGCACGATAGTCAAACTATCGTGCCTCACGCTCCAGCCATTACAGCAACTGATCATCCGGCTTGTTGCGCTTCCAGCTGTCATGTCCCGGCAGGACCAGATTGAGGATGATCGCGGTAATGGCGCACAGGGCGATGCCCTTCAGGCCAAAGTCGTTCGGACCGTTGCCGGTGCCGATCAGTACGCCGCCGATCCCGAATACCAGCGTCACCGAGACAATCACCAGATTGCGCGCTTCGGCCAGGTCGATCTTGTGGCGGATCAGTGTGTTCATCCCCACTGCGGCAATCGAACCGAACAGCAGGCACAGAATCCCGCCCATTACCGGCACCGGAATACTCTGCAGCAAGGCACCGAACTTGCCGATGAACGCCAGTGTTATGGCGAAGAACGACGCCCAGATCATGATCTGCGGGTTGTAGTTCTTGGTCAGCATCACTGCGCCGGTCACTTCGGCGTAAGTGGTGTTGGGCGGGCCGCCAAACAGGCCTGCCGCTGTCGTGGCGATGCCATCACCGAACAGCGTGCGATGCAGGCCCGGCTTTTTCAGGTAGTCGCGCCCGGTCACACTGCCGACTGCGATCACGCCGCCGATGTGCTCGATGGCCGGGGCCAGAGCAACCGGGACGATGAACAGAATCGCCTGCCAATTGAATTCCGGTGCGGTGAAGTGCGGCAGTGCCAGCCAGGCCGCGTCAGCAATCTTTTTAGTGTCGACTACGCCAAAGTAGAACGACAGCGCAAAGCCCACCAGCACACCTGAGATAATTGGCACCAGACGGAAAATGCCTTTGCCGAACACCGCCACGATCAGAGTCGTGAGCAACGCGGGCATCGAAATCAGCATGGCGGTCTGATAAGGAATCAGCACTACGCCGTCGCCGGTCTTGCCCATCGCCATGTTGGCCGCAATCGGGGCCATGGCCAGACCGATGGAAATAATCACCGGCCCTATCACCACCGGAGGCAGCAGCCGATCGATGAAACCTGTGCCCTTGATCTTCACCGCCAGACCGAGAAAGGTGTAGACGAAGCCTGCCGCCATCACGCCACCCATGGTCGCGGCCAGACCGAACTGGCCCTTGGCGAGGATGATCGGGGTGATGAACGCAAAGCTCGAGGCCAGAAACACCGGCACCTGACGCCCGGTGACAATCTGGAACAGCAATGTGCCAAGGCCTGCCGTAAACAGCGCCACGTTTGGATCGAGCCCGGTGATCAGCGGCATCAATACCAGTGCGCCAAAGGCCACGAACAGCATTTGCGCGCCGGAAAGAATCGTGCGCCACAGTGGATCGTTGAACTCCTGCTGCGTCATCGGGTTACGCGTCCTTCTGTTTGGTGCCGAAAATCTTGTCACCGGCATCGCCCAGGCCCGGAATGATGTAACCGTGTTCGTTCAGACGCTCGTCGATGGAGGCGGTGTAGATCATCACGTCCGGGTGTGCCTTCTCTACGGCCGCGATGCCTTCAGGTGCCGCGACCAGAACCATCGCGCGGATTTCCTTGCAGCCAGCCTTCTTCAGCAGGTCAATGGTGGCGACCATCGAGCTGCCGGTGGCCAGCATCGGGTCGATGATCATTGCCAGGCGCTCGTCGATTTCCGGGACCAGTTTTTCCAGGTAAGTGTGTGCCTGCAGGGTTTCTTCGTTGCGGGCCACGCCGACCGCGCTGACCTTGGCACCCGGAATCAGGCTGAGGACGCCGTCGAGCATGCCGATACCGGCGCGCAGGATCGGCACGACAGTGATTTTCTTGCCCGCGATTTTCTCGACTGAAACCGTACCGGCCCAGCCCTGAATGTCGTAGTTTTCCAGGGTCAGGTCGGCGGTGGCCTCGTAGGTCAGCAGTGCGCCGACTTCCTGAGCCAGCTCACGAAAATTCTTGGTGCTGATGTCGGCGCGGCGCATAAGGCCGAGCTTGTGGCGGATCAGCGGGTGACGGATCTCACGAATGGGCATGGGGAAAGGCTCCAGCGGGGCAAAAATCGGACTAGGTTAATCTATTCAGCTGTTACTGTCTTAAAGCACGTGCAGTATCGTTACGAAGCTTCGACGTTCGCGGCTTTTGCAAGACACACGCAACGTTAGTCCAGAATCACTTGCTCTGGCTTGAACGGATGCGTACCTTTGCCCGCTTTTCTCAAACTGCCTTACCTGGAGAGCGTCATGTCCGCTGATCTCGAGCATATCCGTCAAATCATGCGCGAAGCCGACTGCCTGTACACCGAGGCCGAAGTGGATGCTGCCATTGCCCGCGTCGGCGCGCAGATCAATGCCGAACTGGCCGAACGCAACCCGGTTGTGTTCTGCGTGATGAATGGCGGCCTGATTTTCTCTGGCAAGCTGCTGACTCATCTGAACTTCCCGCTGGAAGCGTCCTACCTGCACGCAACACGCTATCGCAACGAAACCACTGGCGGCGATCTGTTCTGGAAAGCCAAACCCGAAGTCTCGTTCATCGACCGTGACGTGCTGATCATCGACGACATCCTCGATGAAGGTCACACCCTGGGCGCCATCATCGACTTCTGCAAACACGCCGGTGCCCGCGCTGTGCACACTGCCGTGCTGATCGATAAAGACCACGACCGCAAGGCCCGCCCGGATCTGAAAGCCGACTACGTAGGCCTACCATGCATCGACCGTTACATCTTCGGTTTCGGTATGGACTACAAAGGCTACTGGCGTAATGCTGCCGGCATCTATGCCGTCAAAGGGATGTAAGGCATTCTGACGACCGCTTCTGCGAACAGGGGCGGTCGTCGATTCGCAATTATCTGGAAACCCTCAATGAAGCTACTGATTCCCGGCTCTTTTGTGTTGGTGCTGTTGTCTGGTCTGGCAGTTGCTGCACCTGCTGCGCCGGTATCGGCCAGCCCGATGCATGAGCAATATCTGCCGCCTGATGACCTGAGCCTGCGTGAGGGTGCGCCCGAGCAGCAACAGTTGATGCGTGTCACCGAGTACACCATCGTTGCCGGTAACCAGCGGCAATCCAGCCAGCAGCCGATCCCGGTCACTTCCCCGCTGTCGTTGCGCCTCAAAGGCAAGTCGCTGAACAAGGGCGCGTCCATCTCCCAGGTGCTCGTGCACTTCGATGGCGGTGATAGCAAAAGCCTTAAAAAGCCGACCTATGATGAGCCGTCGCGCACGTTGACGCTTTATTACCCGCTGTCCCAATACCGTGTGCTGGTGGACTTGCTGCGCAACGAGAAGGTCTATTGCCAGTTTCTCAGTTATGCCAACGGGCACATCTGGGCTGATCTGCACACTACCTCTGCACGTGCGCGTTGAGCGCTGTGCTTGCCGAGGGGTAAACTGCCCGCACGTGAAAGTGTCTGCGACCTGCTGGAGCCTGTAATGCGTAAAGATAAGAAGCAGCTGATTGGCGATGAGATCGGCGATGAGCAGATCAAACTGTTCCTCGACTTCGAGCCATATGATGCTACCTCGCCGTCGCTGCACAAACTGATCAAGGCCTACCGTGGGCTGCGCATCAACGATTTTGAGCGCTTTCTGGTTTTTTTCAGGGAAGCGGGCCACGACTTTGATGGCAAGGACGAGCACGGCAACGACTTCATTGCCCTGATCAAGGATCAGCGCAACGCCGATGAATACATCGAACTGATCGAAAAAGCCCGTAGTTGACTATCCTGCCAAGGCTCCGCATTGCCAGGGCTGGACGCAGAGCGTCCGGAACTGCATTCCCACGCGGAGCGTGAGGAACGAGAGGCGCACCAGAGAACACCTATCGTGCCAATGCTCCGCGTTGGCATGCATTTCGTGACGCTCTGCGTCACACGGCTACGCTGCACCGCACGCGGAGCGTAAGGACGAAAGCCGCAGTTATTTGCGCGCCCGATACGCCTTGCCGTAATGCCGTTCCAGCCTGGACTGCAACAGCTCCAGGCCGATCGACATGATCCAGTACAGCACCGCTGCGGTGGTCAGCATTTCGATGTATCGGTAGCTGGAGCGGCCATACGACTGGGCCAGGAACATCACCTCCCAGACGCCCATCACTGAAATCAGTGACGAATCCTTGAGCATGGAGATGAACTGGTTGGTGGTCGGCGGAATGATCGTGCGCATGGCCTGGGGCAGGGTGACGCGCCAGAATATCTGCGCAGGGCGCAACGCCAGGGCCAGTGCGGCTTCTCGCTGTCCTGCTGCGACGCCGATGATTCCTGCGCGAAAAATCTCGCTCAGGTAAGCCCCGTAGTTGAGCGACAACGCGATGACGCCCGCCGTGATGGCGCCGGGCACGATGCCCAGTTGCGGCAAGCCGAGATAGATCAGCAGAATCTGGATCAGCAGCGGCGTGCCGCGAAAGAACGACGCATAAAAGCTGGCGATGCCGAACGCCACGGCACTACTGGACAGCCTCGCCAACGCGGTGACAAAACCCAGCAGCACTGAAACCACAATCGAACACAGCGACACAAAAAGCGTCAGCGCAGCGCCTTGCAGGAAACCGTTGGGAGCCAGGTGCAGGCCGATCAGGTTGGGCAGTTTGTCGAGGATGATCGCAAGCTTCAGGTCGAAACTCAGAAAGAAGCCGGCGAACAGCGCGAACATGACCAGCCAGGTCAGGTACAGCCGCGTACGGAAACCGAAAACTCGCTTGAGCAGGCCTTGATCAGCCTGCTCGGGTGGGCGCTGGGGCTGGAAAGAAGTCATTTGCTGATATCAGCACCGATCCACTTTTGCGACAGCTTGCTCAGCGTGCCGTCTTTCTTGAGTTCGGCGAACACTTCGCGAACCTTGGCGTCCCATTCCGGGTCGTCCTTTTCGATGGCCACGGAGTTGGGTTCTTCGTACAGCGTTTCGCCCGCCAGCTTGAAGCGCTTGTCCTGGTCCAGACGCGGTTTTGCCGTCACCAGATTGGTCAGTATGGCGTCCAGCCGCTTGCCAGCGCCCAGCCCCAGGTCTTGAAACGCCACATTGTCGTTGTCGTACGGGGCAATCTGCACGTCGTCGAACGGGTACTGCAATGGCTTGTCTTCCGCGCCATCAATGACCAGATTCTTGTTCAGGTAGCTTTCGTAGCTCGAGGCGCTGGTCAGGCCGACTTTCTTGCCGCTCAGGTCCTTGGCCGAATGAATGCGATCATCCGAGGCATTGACCACAATCACCGCAGGCGATGCGTAATACTCGACCGGGAAGTTGAAGACTTCAGCGCGTGCCTTGCTCGGGGTCATCGAGCAGACGCAGATGTCGTAACGGCCACTCCAGTGACCTGCGGCGATAACATCCCAAGAGGGTGTTTCGAGGCGCAACTTGACGCCCAGTTTCTGCGCCACAGCCTTGGCGACATCCACGTCGAAACCGTCCAGTTCGTTCTTGTCATTCAGGAAAGAAAAGGGCGGGTAACTTTCCATGAGGACGTTGACCAGCTCTTTGTTTTTCTGCACGCGATCCAGCGTGGCACCGGCCAGGGCTTGAGTGGAGGCAGCCAGAGTAACCAGGCCAATGCCCAGCAGAGCGCGATAATTCACAGATATCCCCTGAAAAAAGTGTTTGTAGTTTGATTAAAGGGCCGTATTAAATACGTTATACAAGACTGACTCATAATGAGTTTTTTTCATATACATATAAGCAGATCACATATGACGCAAGGCACAACTGTAATTCTTGATGGCGGCATGGGCCGTGAACTGCAGCGCCGCGGTGCCCCGTTTCGCCAGCCTGAATGGTCGGCTCTGGCATTGAGCGAGGCACCTGAGGCCGTCAGTGCGGTACACGCCGCTTACATCGAAAGTGGCGCTCAGGTCATCACCAGTAACAGCTATGCCGTCGTGCCTTTCCATATTGGTGAAGAGCGCTTTGCCCGTGAAGGTCAGGCGCTGGCAGCGCTGGCCGGGCGACTGGCGCGTGAAACGGCCGACGCTTTCGGCGGGCGTGCACAGGTGGCAGGTTCCATTCCGCCATTGTTCGGCTCCTATCGCCCTGACCTGTACAAGCCGGAGCTGGCCGCCGATGTCCTGAGGCCGCTGGTGGCCGGCTTGTCGCCGTATGTCGATCTGTGGCTGGCGGAGACGCAAAGCTGCATTCTTGAAGCGCAAACCATCCGCGCCGGGCTGCCCAATGACGGCAAACCGTTCTGGTTGTCGTTTACCCTTCAGGATGAAGACACCGATGAGGTGCCGCGTTTGCGTTCAGGCGAGCCCGTTGCCGACGCGGCAAAGGCTGCCGCCGGGATGGGCGTGGCGACGCTGCTGTTCAATTGCAGCCAGCCAGAGGTGATCGGCGGTGCAATCGATGCGGCGCGTGAGGTGTTCAAAGCCCTGAACGTCGACATTGCCATTGGTGCCTACGCCAACGCTTTCCCGCCGCAACCCAAGGACGCCAAGGCCAACGACGGTCTGGATGAGCTGCGCGAAGACCTTGACCCGCAGGGTTATCAACAGTGGGCGGCGGACTGGGTAACGCGCGGTGCCACGCACATCGGCGGCTGCTGCGGAATTGGTCCGGAGCACATCGCTGTATTGTCCAAAAGCCTCTGACTGACATTCGCAACAAAAAGCCCCGTGACTCGGCAGAGCCACGGGGCTTTTTGTTTATACAGCGTGTCAGATGCGCAGGGCTTTCATGACACCGCAATCAGCTCAGGCGAAACTCTGTTCCTGACTGCTTTTCTCGACCAGTTCCAGCGCCTCGTCATTCTGGGCGCTGACGCGGTTATACAACTGCGCGTCGGTTTCGAGGATCTTTTCCCGAGCCGGGAAAATCTCGTCGAGTTTGGCAGCCCACTCGGTGCGGGTTTTCTCCGGGAAGCAGCGTTCCAGCAGTTCCAGCATGATCGACACGGTGACAGAAGCCCCCGGCGAAGCACCCAGCAGGGCGGCCAGTGAGCCGTCCTTTGCGGACACCAGCTCGGTACCAAATTGCAGCACGCCGCCTTTTTTTGCATCTTTCTTGATGATCTGCACCCGTTGACCGGCAATTTCGAGACGCCAGTCTTCGGCTTTCGCTTCCGGATAGAAGCGGCGCAGCGATTCCAGGCGTTGCTCCATCGATTGCATCACTTCGCTGACCAGGTACTTGGTCAGGTCCATGTTGTCACGGGCCACTGCCAGCATCGGTTTGATGTTGGCGACGCGTACCGATAGCGGCAGGTCCAGAAACGAACCGTGCTTGAGGAACTTGGTGGTGAAGCCGGCATACGGTCCGAACAGCAGGGACTTCTTACCGTCGACTACGCGGGTGTCCAGGTGCGGCACCGACATGGGCGGCGAACCCACGGCTGCCTGGCTGTAGACCTTGGCCTGATGGTGTTTGACCACTTCCGGGTTGTCGCAACGCAGCCACTGGCCGCTCACCGGGAAGCCACCAAAACCCTTGCTCTCTTCGATGCCCGACAGTTGCAACAGCGGCAATGCTGCGCCACCTGCACCGAGGAATACGAATTTGGCATCTATCTCACGTGTGCCGCCGCCATTCACGTCCTTGACGCTCACGGTCCAGCCTGCGCCGTTGCGGGTCAGGTTGGTGACCCGGCTGCGGTACTTGATCTGCGTGCCCGGAGCGCTGGACAGATGGCTGAGCAGTTGATTGGTCAGTGCGCCAAAATTGACGTCGGTGCCGTTCATCATGCGTGTTGCGGCAATTCTTTCATCAGCAGGCCGCCCAGGCATCATCAGCGGCATCCACTCGGCCAGCTTTGCCTTGTCTTCGGTGTATTCCATCGACGAGAAGGCGTGATGCTTGCTCATGGCTTCAAAACGGGTCTTGAGGAACGAGATACCGTTTTCGCCTTGCACAAAGCTCAGGTGCGGGACCGGATTGATGAAGGAACGGGCTGAACCGAAGGTGCCTTTGCGCGCCAGGTAAGCCCAGAACTGTTTCGAGACTTCGAACTGGGTGTTGATGTGCACCGCTTTCTTGATGTCGATGGAGCCATCAGCCGCAGGCGGCGTGTAGTTCAGCTCGCAAAGACCAGCGTGGCCGGTACCGGCGTTGTTCCACGGGTTGGAACTCTCCGCAGCACCGGAGTCCATCAGCTCAACGACTTCCAGCTTGAGGCCGGGGCCGAGCTCCTTGAGCAATACCGCCAGAGTGGCACTCATGATGCCCGCTCCGACCAGTACTACGTCGACTGCTTCGTTATGCGCCATTAACGCGTCTCCAAAATCTGCAGCACCAAATTGACGGCATACGATCCTGAGGCTGGTTGCCAGGTGTTCGGGGTCTGGATCAAAAGGGTGCCCTCGCTTTCCTGGCCAGGATCGCCTGACCGATTCTTCGCAATTTTCCGCATCTAAAGCGCAGGTCCCGGTCAGGCCCGGTCATGGTTCATCAATGTTTCATGAACGCATTTCCAGGCCCGCAAGGCCATTCGACCATCGTCAGGGAGCCCATCGCCCGATGGGCTCCTGTCGGTGGCGTCAGGCTCCGGTCATGGAGGCGCAGTCGCGGTCAGTCCTGTTCAAGAGAGCCGGTTCAGAGGCTGATGGTGCATTTACAAACGCGTACCTATTCATTTGCTCGCCACACTCTTGTGAAGTAGTGAAACCCGTTTTTCACGTCCTTTTGGGAACGTGAACCAAACCTCAAAATGGCTGCGATGACAGCGCTGGCAGGTCAGGGGCACCAAGAGTGAGGCGCTGGCGGGCGAGAAAGGTTCGATACGATTCGAGCATTCTTCACCTTTCATCGAGCACACTCGTGCGCACATGACCTGTGTGGGCGGCTCTCTGTGGGCAGTACGAAGGCGCTAATACGACGATTAGCAATGCTGCGAGGCCCGATCAGGAGACGTCCTTATAATCGGGGGGAGATTATAGCGATGAAATGGCAGGAATTGATCGCTTTAAATGACTTTTATTCGCTATCGGGTCAGGCGGTGAGCAGCTGGCCGCGCGTTGAACGCGCGCTACGCTGCGCCACTCGGGCGCTGGCGGGCAGTGGCTGGTTCAGCCAGGCAAGTCGTTGCTCGTTCACTTCCACCCATTCGACGCCAGACGGGCGTTGCGCACAATGCTTGAATGCGCGGCAGATGCCCGTCTGATCAATGCGTGCGTAATGGCGATGCTGGTGGCGTGTGGTGAACAAAGACCGGAACAGATTCATGGCGCAGCTCCTGTGACGTGGATGAGCGTCTGTGCGATGAGGGCGAGTCTGCCGACTGGATGTGACGCCCTGATTACATTGCGCTGCACGAATCATTGCCTGAGCTGCTGCCTGAACCCCGAGACGTGCCGAATGTCCGAGGCTTAACGGTCAGCGCCCTCTGGTTAGCGGCTGTTGCTGGCCGCTATACTGCGGCACATTCAGTGTCTGGCCCATGGAGAAATGAGCATGCTGCGTCGCATTTTGTTCGGTTTGCTTGCTGTAAGCAGTTTGACCCTGGTGGGCTGTGCCCACAGTCCGCAACAACTCAGCCCCACTCCCAAGCTCAACGCACAGCTTGCGGCCGTAGGACGTGGTCAGCCTGTGGTGGTGCGCGTAGTCGACGGCCGTCCTGGCCCGACGCTGGGCACGCGTGGCGGCATGTACCCGGAAACCAGCGCCATCAGCGTCAACGGTGCGGATATCGTTCCCAAGCTCCAGGCTCAGGCCGAGGCGGCAGTACGCCTGTTGGGCTTTACGCCGACTCAGGGTGGCAACGCTCCGCAGTTGACCGTGACCCTGGCAGACTTGAAGTACCAGTCGCCCAAAGAAGGTCTGTACGTGACTGAAGCCACCATCAGCTCGACATTCCGCGCTGACGTACGCAATAACGGTCGCAGCTACAGTGGCCGTTACGCAGCATCGCTGGATCAGCGTTTCGGCATGGCTCCGAACCAGGAAACCAACACCAAGCTGGTGAGTGACGTGTTGAGCGATGCACTGACCCGCGTCTTCCAGGACCCGACCATCGGTTCGACCCTGGCGCAGTAAGCTTCAGTGCTAGACAAAAAGCCCGGCCCTTGTTGAAGGGGCCGGGCTTTTATTTTTCCGGGGGTTGCGTCTTGGCAAGCGCAGGCTGGATGGAAGCGGGGTTGCCACCAGGTACGAAACTCATGGCTACGCTCTTTGTGTCGCCTTTTTATGGTTTGCATTTAGTATGCTGTCCCAACTGCAACGGAAGGTGTTTTCCATATGCTTGGCCAGATGACGAAACCGGAGAAAATATTGTGAGGCTCGACACACTGCGAATGCAGAACTATCGCTGCTTCGGTGAATTCGAGATCGACTTCGATCCGCATCTGACCATACTTATTGCCTCCAACGGAGGCGGAAAAACCACTATTCTTGATGCCGCTCGAGTTGCGCTGTGGCCTTTCGTCAAGGGTTTTGATCTTGGCGGTCAGACAGGAAAGTCCGCCACTATTCAGATTGAAGATGTGCGACTGGCCCAATTCGGCAGTGGCAATATGGAGTCGCAGGTACCCAGCGTTATCGAGGCAAAGGGCGTCTGGTGGGAAAGCGCCGTTGAAAGTAGCTGGGTGCAGCAGCGCGTCAGCCTGAAAAAGTCCACTAACACTATTGGCGATGCTGGATCGAAAGCACTGACTTCGTACGGTAAGTCGCTTCAGGACCGTGTGCGAAGCGATGCACATGTCACTCTGCCAATGGTGAGTTACCTTGGCACTTCCAGGCTATGGTTCGAGGGACGCTTCAGTTCGGCGGCGGCTCAGACAACACTCGATAAAAGTGAGTACTCCAGAACGTCCGCATACCTAAATTGCCTGTCTTATTCATCCAGTTTCAAGACCTTCACCGCATGGTACATCTGGATGTACCGCAGCTATCGTGAAGCTCAGTTGATAGCTCTGGAGCGCGATGAAGAAATGTCTGATGCCGGGCAGCGCTTTGAGAAAATCATCTCAGCTGTCAAAGAAGCCATCGACAGGTTGATAAAGGCTCCTACGGGGTGGCACAGACTGGAATACAGTGCCAGTCATCAACAGCAACTGGTTATGCATCATCCGGACCAGGGGGTTTTACCTGTCGAAATGCTTAGCGATGGGCTGCGTAACACTATCGCCATGGTTGCGGACCTCGCTTTTCGTGCCTGCAAACTCAACCCGCACCTCGGCGAGAGGGCGCCCTTGCAAACGCCAGGTATCGCCTTGATTGATGAAGTGGATATGTTTCTGCATCCCTTCTGGCAACAGACGATAGTCGGTTCATTACGTGCGGCTTTTCCCGCCATGCAGTTTATTGTCACCACCCACAGTCCGCAGGTGTTGAGTACAGTCCGACGCGAAAATATTCGGGTGATCGGTAAAGATGCCCAAGGGCGTTTGATTGCATCCCGGCCCCTTGCCATGACCTACGGTGAACCGAGCAACAGTGTGCTGCGAAGCGTGATGCAGGTCGATCCGCAGCCTCCGGTGGATGAAAAGCCGGGCCTGCTACAACTCACGGAATGGGTGGACAAAGGTCGCTATGACGAACCACAGGCGATCTTGCTGATGCAGCAGATAACGGAGGCTCTCACTGAACAACACCCTCAACTGCAGCGCAGCATAAAGCGGCAGAAGGCATTGAGGGGATGAGGTCAGTGCACAAGCGGGGAGGAGGACCTTATCAGTTGGCGCGTTCACATCGCAGCCCACCTGCTACCAGCGACACTTCCACAAGCCGGTGGAGTAGTTTTGGCTACAAGGCTCAGGTACTGGGCTGTCTTTTGGAGGAGCAGTACGGATTATGTTGTTATAGCGAAATTCGACCTGACCGGGTTGGCCTGAGTTTCCATATAGAGCACGTCGAAAACAAGAGCCAAAACCCTCAGCGTACTTTTGACTACAACAACCTCGCTGCCTGCGCGCTGGACAGTCAGAGCGATCTGGAGGTATTGAAAATACAGGGCGCTGAGGTATTTGGTGGGCACGCGTCAGGTAAGTCGAAAGGGGTCGACATGGCTCGCTTCGTTTCGTGTCACATGCCCGACTGTTCGCGCTTCTTCGCCTATTTGTCTGACGGCCGTGTAGTGCCTGCTGACGGGTTGTCACCGGAGGAAGTTGACCGAGCTGAATACACCATCGGCCTGCTGAACCTTAACAGCCCTTATCTCCAAGGCTTGCGACAATCCTGGTGGGATGAGCTGGAAGCTCTTTTTGAAGAGCATGTTAATCAAAATATGAGTCTGCATTGTCTGGCGGGGATTGATCTCATCCCTGTGGGGGCGAACTTAAGTCAGTTTTTCAGCATTACCCGGAATTTTTTCGGAGGTATCGCTGAAGAGGTCCTTGAGCAAGAGGCTGGTCGCTGGTAAAAAAAACTCGACCCCATCATCCTGTGATAGCGGCAAAGTGATAAAAAAGCCCGGCCTTTTTTGAACGGGGCGGGCTTTTTGCTTTCTGATGTGTGCCCTGAGGTAGGGCTCAAGCTGCCTGCTGATAAAAATCCAGAAAACTGAAACCGGTGTTCTGATCCATATCCGGCAGGTCATGATGAACGTGCCCGCCCAGTGCACAATAGACCAGCCAGTGGCGGTCCTGAACGTTGAAGGCCAGACCGTCGATCAACTCCTGCTGTTCATCGCTCTGGGCGATGAGGTAAAGGCGATCCTGATTTTTTGCGTGCAGCATGACAAGCTCCAAAAAGAGGGAAGTCCGTTTCTCGAGGAGCCACACAATGAGGGTGTCACGTTACGCTTGGGTGACAGCGGCAGCGAATTGTCATGCAGGATGTTTCGGGGGCTGCATGAATATGCGGAGCACGGACATGATACGTGCTCTCCCGTGCACCTATCGTTCCTCACGCTCCAGCGTAGGAATGCCTTGGGTGACGCTCTGCGTCACGGCGCGCTGACGAGCGTCCAGAACGGCGTACCCATGCGGAGCATGGGCACGATAGACGTTCCTGTTCTTAAAGCGCCAACCCGGCCTTGACCCGATATTGGTTGCGTACCGGTGTCGCGTACTGCTGAATCAGGTAAGGGCGATGCTCGGTCGGCACGCCTGCCAGGCGGCCTTCCCATTCATCTTTGGCGCGTTCGAGTTCGTCGGCCGCAAACACTGCGGACGCTGGCGGTACGTCGAGGCTCGGGTCGGCGTCGCTCCATTGCGCGTACGCCAGGTAATTCACCGGGAACAGACGATAGCCGCCTAGAATCTGCCGGTCCATTTCGATAGCCAGCTGCTTGGTGTCCTCAAAGTGCTCGGTGATCGGCGGCGCGAAGTTCACATGCACGCGACCTTTATAGCCAGTGATGCCCAATGCAATGCTCACGTCGTCTTCGCCCGGCGTCTTGGTGTATGAGCCGGTGGTCGCACGAATGTACAGCTCGCGCGCTTTGGCGCTGTCGCACGGATCGTACTCATAGCTGATCGAAACCGGGATCAGGTTCAGAGAGCGAATCACGTCGCCAAACGGTTCATCCTTGCGGCTCATGTGAAACATCTTGAGGATCGCCGACTCGGTGCGGTCGTCACCATCCTTCGCACGGCCTTCGGCCTGGGCGATCCAGATGGACTGGCAATCCTTGGTGATCGAGTGGTTGATATACGCCGACAGCAATTGGTAAGCCGCCATTTTCTCGCGCCGCCCGATAATCGAACGGTGCACGATGAAGCTCTTGTTCAGGCGCATCAGATCGCTGACAAACGGCTTCTGCAGCAGGTTGTCGCCAATGGCAATGCGCGGAGTTGGCAGGCCTGCGTGGTACACGGCATAGTTGACGAACGCCGGGTCCATGACGATATCGCGGTGGTTGGCCAGAAACAGATAGGCACAACCGGACTTGAGCTGCTCGACGCCCGTGTAGGTGACTCCGTCCGTAGCGCGCTCGATGGTGTGGTCGACGTAATATTCGACTTTGTCCTGCAGCGTGGCGACCGAGTCGATACCGGCAAACTCGCGACGCAGCTTGCGCGCCAGGGTCGGCTGCAGCAGCCAGCCGAATGCGCCCGCCAGGCGGGGAAAACGGAATCGGGTCAGAATTGCGAGAAAGGCTTTGTCGCTCAGCAGGCGTGCCAAGACGGCGGGGACTTCTGCATCGTTGTACGGTCGGATGGCATCAAATTCGCCCATCATGCTCTCTTGTTGGAATCGGATAGGGTAAAAAGAAGACGTACTTGTTAAAACAGCCTTCTGAAGAATGGGGCAATTATACGCATAACTGATCCCGGAGACCGTGATGCAGGAATTACAGAGTTACGACTGCCCTTATTGCGGCGAACCTGTCGAGGCCGTACTGGACCTGTCCGGTGGCGATCAACAGTACATTGAAGACTGTCCGGTCTGTTGCCGCCCGATCATTTTCGATCTGCAGACCGACGGCGAAGACTGGAACCTGGATGTTCGCAGCGAGAACGAGTGATGCGAAAGATCTAGGAGCCCGAGAACCTCATGGAGGCCGAGTTGCTGCTGGCGATGCTCGCCAGCGAAGGCATCGAGGCGCATCTGGCCGGTCGCGACCTGCTCGGTGCGATGGGCGAGCTGCCGGGGCTGGGGCTTCTGGCGCTCAAGGTCGACGATGCACAGGTCGAACGGGCACGCGAGCTGATCACTGCGTACAATAGCGCTTCGCCCTTGTCTGGCGATGAGCCGGACGACTTCCCCGATGTACTGGTGTGCTGAGCACCTTCAATAGAGTCTGATTAGCCCCCATGTGTGGACGCTTCGCCCTGTTTCGCTGGACCCCCGCATTTGCCGCCTTGCCCGGTTTTCCCGCCGATCAGCAGGCGCAATGGAACATTTCGCCAGCCGACTGGGTGTTGATCATGCGTGCCGCCGAAAACGAGGGCGGTATCGAACTGGTGCGTGCGCGCTGGGGTTTGACCCCGGCCTGGCTCACCGATCTGTCGAAAACACCCGCCCATGCACGCGCCGAAACCGTGGCCGAGCAACCCATGTTTCGTGATGCCTTTACCCATCGCCGCTGCCTGCTGCCCGCCAACGGCTTTTACGAGTGGCGCGGCACACTGCGCAAGCGTCCGTTCTGGCTGACGCCGGGGGAGGGCGCCGCGCTGTTTTTCGCCGCCATCTGGGAAGCCTATCCGGTGCAGGGGCATACGTACCTGAGCGTGGCGGTGGTCACGCAGGCGGCTGCGACTCAGCGTCGCCCGCTGATTCTGGATGCCAGCGGCCAGAAAGCCTGGCTGGCTGCCAACACACCGCTGCCGACCCTGCAAGCGTTGCTGGCAGCTCCGCAGACCGCATTGCGAGAGCGACCACTGGCCAATCTGGTCAACGATCCGAAGCTCAATGCACCTGAATGTCTGACGCCATTGAGTTAGACGGGCAGGGATAAGACCGATGAATCAGACAAATCCGATATCCGCCTTGAAGCGCATCTGATACAAACTGGACATACGTGCGGGAACCATCCACCTCTCTCAAAGACCAAGATGCCAGTTGGCCGGCATCTGGCGCAGAGATCTGTCCCGCAATGGCCGTTTCACAAACAAGGAGATTCACCATGCGTCAGTCATTTGCCCTCTGTGCCTTGAGCGCTGCGTTGCTGCTCGGCGGGTGTCAGGCAGTCAATACCACCAGTGGTGACTCGGTTGGTGTGGAGCGCAAGCAGTACATGTTCAGCATGCTCTCCACCGATGAAGTCAACAAAATGTACGCCCAGTCTTATCAGCAGACCGTCGGCGAAGCGACCAGCAAAGGTGTGCTGGATACCACCAGCGCCAACGCCAAACGTGTTCACGCAATCGCTGATCGGCTGATCGCCCAGGCCCCGAAACTGCGTCCTGATTCGGCTCAATGGCAGTGGGAAGTCAATCTGATTAAAAGTGACGAACTGAACGCCAACTGTGGTCCGGGCGGCAAGATCTTCGTTTACACCGGTCTGATCGACACCCTCAAGCTGAGCGACGATGAAATCGCTGCGGTCATGGGACACGAGATCGCCCATGCCTTGCGTGAGCACGGGCGTGAGGCGATGTCCAAGGCTTACGGTGTGGCGATGGCCAAACAGGGGGCGGGTGCCTTTCTGGGGCTTGGGCAAGACAGCCTGGCGTTGGCCGACACTGTGGTCAATTACAGCCTGACACTGCCCAATAGCCGCAGTAACGAAAACGAAGCCGACCTGATTGGCCTGGAGCTGGCTGCGCGTGCGGGTTACAACCCGAATGCGGCCATTACCCTGTGGCAGAAAATGACTCAGAACTCCGGGGGTTCGCAGCCAGAGTTCATGAGTACTCACCCGGCATCGCAGAGTCGCATTGCTTCGCTGCAGGCCGCGATTCCCAAAGTGATGCCGCTGTATCAGGCAGCCCCCAAATCCTGATCGGCTGAAACACCCGTGGCGTTGCGCGTCTTGCAACGCCACGGGAATGCATCACACCCAGCCGCTGACCTGCATTGCCTTGTACACCGCCACCAGTGCCAGCACGAAAAACGCACAGGCAGCCAGGCGGCGAATCAGGGTCAATGGCAATTTCTCGGCGGCAAAATTGCCCGCCAGCACCACCGGCACGTTGGCCAGCAGCATGCCCACCGTGGTGCCGAGAATCACCAGCCACAGGTAGGAATACTGCGCCGCCAGCATCACCGTGGCGATCTGCGTCTTGTCACCGATTTCGGCGATGAAGAAGGTGATCAACGTAGTCATGAACGGGCCGAATTTACGTGCCGTGCTGGCTTCGTCATCGTCCATCTTGTCTGGAACCAGTGTCCACAGCGCCGTCGCCGTAAAGCTGGCCGCGAGGATCCAGTGCAGCACTGCGTCTGACAGGAAGCTGCTGAACCATGCACCTACAGCGCCTGCTGCCGCATGGTTGGCCAGCGTTGCGGCGACAATGCCCGCAATGATCGGCCAGGGTTTGCGAAAGCGTGCGGCGAGAATGAGTGCGAGCAATTGCGTCTTGTCACCGATTTCGGCGAGCGCAACCACAGCGGTAGGGATTAAGAATGATTCCAGCATCAGGTTTCCTAAGGGGCGGGTCGACACGGCTATGACACGTACGACCTCCCCGCCCCGGGTAAGGTGTTCGTGTCATAGGTCTTGTCAAACCACCGATCCGTCTGAGCGGATTCCGGGTCGCACGTACCATGGTCTGAGGACCAAGTATGTTGATACGTGCCGGACGAGCATGGCGCTCGTGGGAGACTACTCCCCTAGGACGGAGCGGATTCTGCCTCCGCAAAAACGTTTCGGCAAGTGCTTATTTCAGGAGCGTTTGGCGCTGTAGATTTTAAAACCGCTGCCCTGAGCCCTGACTTCACATTGCCCGACATGCTCTTCGATCAGTGGCTGATAACGCAGAAAGTTATTCGCGACAAGGCGTAGTTCACCGCCTGATTTAAGATGTTGGCGTGCTTTTCTCAGCAGGTTTTCCGTTGCCATGTAGTCGGTATTAACCCCCACATGGAACGGCGGGTTGCTGAGAATCGTGTTCAAACCCATTGGCGCTGCGTCGATTCCGTCACCGGTCAGCACCTGGGCTTGCAGGCCATTGGCGGCGAGGGTCAGGCGCGAACTTGCGGTTGCGAACGCATCCACGTCCAGCATGATGACGTCGTTGTGCGGGTAGCGACGCTTGACCGCTGCACCGAGTACGCCGGCACCACAGCCGAAGTCGAGCAGGTTGCCGCTCGGCAGCTTGTCGATGTTTTCCAGCAAAAGCGCCGAACCACGATCAAGTCGGCCATGGCTGAAAACGCCGGGCAGGCTGACGACTGTGAGCGGGCCGTCCTGCAGCTCGATCTGGTAGGGCCTGGCGAGGCTTTCCAGCGTAACGGCTTGTGGTGCGTTCTCGACAGTGACCTGCCAGAGCTGGCAGTGGCGGGCACTGTCGAGCTTGCGCGCGCGGCCGAAGGGGCTCAGTTGCTTTGCAGCCGCTTCGATACCGCCACGTTTCTCGCCGACCAGAAACAACTCGCGCCCGGCCAGGCGGGAAGCCAGGGCGTTGAGCAGGTAGTCTGTCAGGTCGCGGGCTTTGGGCAGGAACAGCACGGCGGCTTCGAAGGCGGCCTCTGGCGCTTCAACGCCGAAATCCACACGGCCCTCGAACCGCGCATCCAGCGCGGCCTGGTCACCGGCATGCCAGCACCATCCACGCGCGTCCGGCAGTTTTCCGAGCAGGTCATCGGCGGGCAGCCCGACCAGCAACAGCGAGCCCTGAAACAGCTCGGCCTGACGGAGTAACACTTCACTGCGCGGGTCCATGGAATGGCTCCTGAAAAAGCGCGCAGTCTAACAGGATATGGGTCAGGAGGACGCGGAGCGTCCGGAACGGCATGCGACGCGGAGCGTCGCACGATAATCGAGATGATCGTACGATAGTTGAGATGATCGTTCCGCACGCTCCAGCGTGGGAATGCAGTTCACGACGCTCTGCGTCGTCAAGAGGACGCAGAGCGTCCAGAAAGGCATGCGACGCGGAGCGCCGCACGATAGTTGAGGTGATCGTTGCCAGTAACTGTTGCGCAGACATCAGACAGCGTAATCTGCCGGGTCTGAAGTCAATCCTCCAGGAGGTCCCACATGTATTGGGCAGAATTTCTTACCGTTGCGCTGATCCACCTGCTGGCCGTCGCCAGCCCCGGTCCGGACTTCGCGGTGGTGGTGCGTGAAAGCGTCACGCATGGTCGTAAGGCTGGTACCTGGTCAGCGCTTGGTGTCGGCTCGGCTATCTTTCTCCATGTGGGCTATTCGCTGCTGGGTATCGGGATTATCGTTTCCCAGTCCATCGTGCTGTTCAACGCGCTGAAATGGGCGGCAGCTGCATACCTGCTGTACATCGGTATCAAGGCCCTGCGCGCCAGGCCGGCGGCTGCGACGGGCGATGCCGCTATCAAGGCAATCCCGGGCGAGCGCACAGCAAAGAGTGCCTACATCAGCGGTTTCGTCACCAACGGCCTTAACCCCAAGGCAACGCTGTTTTTCCTATCGCTGTTCACCGTAGTGATTAATCCGCACACGCCGCTGCTGGTGCAGGGCGGCTATGGGGTCTACCTCGCAGTGGCGACGGCCGCGTGGTTCTGCCTGGTGGCGCGGCTGTTCAGCCAGGCTCGGGTACGCGCGGGTTTTGCGCGCATGGGCCACTGGTTCGATCGGGCCATGGGCGGAGTGCTGGTCGCGCTGGGTATCAAACTGGCGTTCACTGAAGTGCACTGAAGCCTGCATTCAACAACGCTTTTGCCGAGCGTATACCGAGTATGAGTGCCTCTTGCAGAAAGCGAGAGGCGCTTCGAAAAAACATCCCTTTTACTGATTTCACTGGTAGGCGAGGGCTCTAGAGTCCATATTTCCAGCTCCGCCTGTGGACTTTGAAGGGTGACTCATATGTTACAGACTCGCGTTCTTGCGCCCGCCGATGGCGCTTACCAGTACCCTCTGTTGATCAAGCGCCTGCTGTCGTCCGGCAGTCGTTATGAAAAGACGCGTGAAATTATTTACCGCGACTCCGTTCGCTATACCTACCCGACCCTCAACGAGCGCATCTGCCGCCTGGCCAACGTTCTCACGGCGGCAGGCGTGAAAGCTGGCGACACCGTGGCGGTCATGGACTGGGACAGCCATCGCTATCTGGAATGCATGTTCGCGATCCCGATGATTGGTGCAGTGATCCACACCGTCAACGTGCGGCTATCGCCCGAGCAGATCGCCTACACCATCAATCATGCCGATGACCGGCTCGTATTGATAAACAGCGACTTCACGGGCCTGTATCAGGCGATGTCCGGACATTTGACCACCGTTGAAAAGACCCTGTTGCTGACGGACCTGCCCGACAAGACCGCCGACCTGCCAAACCTCGTCGGCGAGTACGAGACCCTGCTGGCGGCAGCCAGCCCCGAGTACGCTTTCGAGGATTTCGACGAGAACTCGGTCGCGACCACGTTTTACACCACAGGCACCACGGGCAACCCCAAAGGCGTCTATTTCACCCATCGCCAGTTGGTACTGCACACCATGGGTGTGGCGGCCATCCTGGGATGCGTCGAAAGTCCGCGGCAGCTGGGCAACGATGACGTCTACATGCCGATCACACCGATGTTCCATGTGCATGCCTGGGGCGTTCCCTATGTGGCGACCATGCTGGGCCTGAAACAAGTGTATCCCGGCCGCTATGAGCCCGAATTGCTGGTAGAGCTTTGGCGCAAGGAGAAAGTGACCTTCTCCCATTGCGTGCCGACCATCCTGCAGATGCTGCTCAACGCCAAGTCTGCTCAGGATGCGGACTTTGGCGGCTGGAAAATCATCATTGGCGGCAGCTCGCTGAACCGCAGCCTGTATCAGGCTGCCAAGGCCAGAGGCATCCAGCTCAGCGCCGCGTATGGCATGTCTGAAACCGGGCCACTGATTTCTGTCGCGCACATCAACGACGAACTGAAGGCCAGCAGCGAAGACGAGCAGATTACCTACCGCATCAAGGCCGGTGTGCCTGGCATGCTGGTAGAAGCAGCCATCGTCGATCAGCAAGGCAACTTCCTTCCGGCCGATGGCGAAACCCAGGGTGAGCTGGTCCTGCGTGCGCCCTGGCTGACCGAAAGCTATTTCCGCGAGCCTGAGAAAGGTGCTGAATTGTGGGCGGGCGGCTGGCTGCACACTGGCGATGTGGCAACGCTGGACGGTATGGGCTTCATCGATATTCGCGACCGCATCAAGGATGTGATCAAGACCGGTGGCGAATGGATTTCCTCGCTGGAGCTTGAAGACCTGTGCAGCCGGCATCCTGCTGTGCGCGAAGTAGCTGTGGTCGGTATCGCCGACCCGCAATGGGGTGAGCGGCCTTTTGCCTTGCTGGTGATTCGCGACGGCCATCAGCTTGATGCCAAGGGCTTGAAGGAGCATCTCAAACCGTTCGTCGAGCAAGGTCACATCAACAAGTGGGCAATTCCCAGCCAGATCGCGCTTGTTACTGAAATTCCCAAGACCAGCGTCGGCAAGCTAGACAAGAAGCGCATGCGTCTGGACATTGTGGAATGGCAGAACAGCAACAGCACGTTCCTTTCCACGCTCTGACACCGTCTGCTTGCCGCGCCCGTCGGGCGCGGCAAGTGTCTGCGTCGCAGGTCCTGTTCTGCGACTTGCCAAATTTCCAATTTAATCCATTCTCCCTGCCACAGGTTTTTTAGCGGCCTTCCGGAAACGGGCGGGCCAGAGGCGTTGGTCCTGCAAATCACACTTTAGAGGGATCTAGCGTCAGGGCGTGCTGGCTATAGTCAGCACAGGGAATGAGCAAGAGCGGAGCTGGCTGTGTGTAGTGATTCGAAGACAGAGTCGTTTTTGGATTTTCCCACTGCCATAACAATAAAACACAAGGAGTAGCGTCGATGACAAGCACACCCCCATTCTGGCATCGGGCCAGGCTGCCTCTGGCCGTCAGCCTTGCTTCCTCGCTCGCCGGCCCGGCCTTTGGCGTGACCTTCAACGTCGGTGAGATCGAAGGCAGTTTCGACTCATCGCTGTCGGTAGGTGCCAGCTGGTCGACTGCAAACCCCAATAAAAACCTGATCGGTGCCAACAATGGCGGGCGTGGTCTGTCGCAGACCTCCGATGACGGCCACTTGAACTTCAAACGTGGGGAGACGTTTTCGAAGATCTTCAAGGGCATCCATGACCTGGAACTCAAGTACGGCGATACCGGCGTGTTCCTGCGTGGCAAATACTGGTACGACTTTGAGCTCAAGGACGAAAACCGCGAGTTCAAGGACATCAGCGACTCGGGCCGCAAAGAGGGCGCCAAGTCGTCCGGGTTTCAGTTGCTGGATGCGTTTGTCTACCACAACTATTCGATTGCCGATCAGCCGGGTGCGGTGCGCTTCGGCAAGCAGGTTATCAGTTGGGGTGAAAGCACTTTCATTCAGGGGGGCATCAACAGCGTCAACCCGGTCGATGTCTCGGCCTTTCGGCGTCCAGGCTCTGAAATCAAGGAAGGCCTGATCCCGGTCAACATGTTCTACCTGTCGCAAAGCCTGACCGACAACCTGTCTGCCGAGGGCTTCTACCAGCTTGAATGGGACCAGACTGTCGTCGACAACTGCGGCACCTTCTTCTCGCAGCCGGACGTGATCGCCGATGGCTGCAACAACAACCTCGCGGTATTGCGCAGCCGCAGCGGCCTGAACAGTTCGCTGACGGCTGCCGGTTTGCCAGCAGGCGCACGCGGCGCTGTGTTCAACTCGTTGTCGCAGCAGGGCGTAGTGTTCGGTAACCCGGATGAAGGCGCTGTGGTGCGCCGTGGGCCTGACCGCGATGCGCGTGACAGTGGCCAGTTCGGCTTTGCCTTGCGTTACAACTTCGAGCCGCTGGATACCGAGTTCGGTGCCTACATGATGAATTACCACAGCCGTGCGCCGATCTTCAGCGGACGCGGCGGCTCGGCTGCTTCGTTCAGTCCGCAAGGTCTTGTTGGCTCGCTGGTCCGTAACGGTATACCGGCAGCAACGGCGACGCGACTCGCACCCACGCTACTGCCGGTTGTTGTGGCAGGCAACTCCAGTTACTACGTCGAATACCCAGAAGACATCCGTCTGTACGGTCTGAGCTTCTCGACCACCTTGCCTACCGGCACCGCGTGGAGCGGCGAGATCAGCTACCGTCCGAATGCACCTATTCAGGTCAACACCACCGACATCCTGTATTCGGGTATTTCGCCGCTCAACCCCAACGTTTCGCTGCTGAGCGGGCAGCCCAATACTGATCAGCCCGGTTATCGCCGCAAGGAAATCACTCAGTTGCAAACCACGTTCACCCAGTTCTTCGACCAGGTCATGGGCGCAGAGCGTCTGACCGTGGTCGGTGAAGTGGGCTGGACCCACGTGGGTGGCCTGGAAAGCACTTCCAAAATCCGCTACGGCCGTGACCCTGTGTACGGTCCTGGCCCGCTGCCTGGCGGCCAATGCGCGACGCTCAACGCAGGCACTCTGACCGGTGCCGAGCAGAATAACCTGACCCGTTATTGCGAAGACGACGGCTTTACCACGGCCAACTCCTGGGGCTACCGCGCCCGTGCCATCTGGGATTACAACAGTGTGTTTGCCGGGGTCAACCTCAAGCCGAGCGTGGCCTGGTCGCACGACGTCAAAGGCTATTCGCCGGGCCCTGGCGGCAACTTCGAAGAGGGACGCAAGGCCGTCAGCCTGGGGCTCGATGCCGAGTACCAGAACACCTACACCGCGAACCTTTCCTACACCAACTTCTTTGATGGCAAGTACACCACAGTTGATGACCGGGATTTCGTGGCGCTCAGCTTTGGCATGAACTTCTAAGAACATGGTTTTCAGGATGACGATGAATATGAAAATAACAAAAAGTCTGTTGCAAGCCGGGGTTTTGGGCATGTCGTTGCTGGCGACCAGCGTGATGGCGGCGGTCTCCGCCTCCGACGCGGCAAAGCTGGGTACCTCGCTGACGCCGATGGGCGCTGAAAAGGCTGGCAATGCGGCCAACACCATCCCTGCCTGGAGCCCGCTGCCGAAAAATGCCGGAGCGGTGGACAGCAAAGGGTTCCTCGCCAACCCGTATGCCAGCGAAAAGCCGTTGTTTACCATCACCGCGGCCAATGTAGAGCAGTACAAGGACAAACTCGCACCGGGCCAGTACGCGATGTTCAAACGTCATCCGGACAGCTACCGGATTCCGGTCTACCCGACCCATCGCGGTGCCACCGTGCCGGATGAAGTGTTGGCCGCCATCAAAAAGAACGCGACGACCACCAAACTGGTCGGTGGCGGCAGCGGTCTGGAAAACTTCGATACGGCCATCCCGTTTCCGATCCCGACCAGTGGCGTCGAGGTTATCTGGAACCACATCACCCGTTACCGGGGCGGCAGCGTCAAGCGTCTGGTTACCCAGGCGACGCCACAGCCCAATGGCTCGTACAGCCTGGTGTATTTCTCTGATCAATTCGTGTTTCGCGACAAGATGAGGGATTTCGATCCGAAAAACCCGGGCAACATCCTGTTCTACTTCAAACAGGAGGTGACCGCGCCAGCCCGTCTGGCGGGCGGTGTGCTGCTGGTGCATGAAACCCTGGATCAGGTCGCCGAACCGCGCTCGGCATGGCTGTATAACGCCGGTCAGCGCCGTGTAAGGCGTGCGCCGCAGGTTTCGTATGACGGGCCGGGCACTGCGTCGGATGGTCTGCGTACTTCCGACAACCTGGACATGTACAACGGTGCGCCTGATCGCTATGACTGGAAACTGATCGGCAAGCAGGAAATGTACATCGCCTCCAACAGCCACAAGCTGGACGATCCGACGCTCAAGTACGCTGACATCATCAAGGCTGGCCATATCAACCAGGACCTGACCCGCTATGAGCTGCGTCGCGTCTGGCACGTGACCGCCACCCTCAAGGAAGGTCAGCGTCATATCTACGCCAAGCGTGACTTCTTCATCGACGAAGACACCTGGCAGGCCGCCGTTATCGACCACTATGACGGCCGTGGCCAGCTGTGGCGCGTTGCCGAGGCACACTCGGAAAACTACTACGACAAACAAGTGCCTTGGTACGCGATTGAAACCCTGTACGACCTGCAATCCGGTCGCTACGTGGCACTGGGCATGAAAAACGAAGAGAAGAGGGCGTATGAGTTCGGCTTCACTGCCGGCACCAGCGACTTCACCCCCAACGCGCTGCGTCAGGAAGGGGTTCGTTGATACCTGACCGATACACGCTGTAAATCAATGTCTTGGTCATGTGCTTGAAAAGCCCCTTTAACGGGGCTTTTCACGTAGAGGACATGGTCTTATAAGCTGTAGGAATTTTGTTACAGTCTTTTCCGTGATGACCTTTCAAAAGAGGCGATTTACCCGCTAGTCTCCGAACACCGCTATGCCGCAACAACGATTTTCACACGAGCCGGCCATGACTGATCTGTCCCGAATGCAAGGGTTCGCAGACAGCGCGATTCCTGCGTTGGAGGGGCGATTTTTTCGCCCGCCACTCCCTGAGGGTTACGTCCCTCGTTCCCGCCTGTGCCAACGCCTCGAGGACGGGCTGAGCGGCAGGCTGCTGCTGGTATGCGCCCCGGCCGGGTTTGGCAAGAGTTCGCTGGCCGTCGAGTTCTGTCAGGGCTTGCCGGACAAATGGCAGAACGTATGGCTGGGGCTGAGCGCGCGGGACAGCGACCCGGGTCGTTTTCTGGAGCGTTTGCTGGGCAGCCTGCAGCAGTTTTTCCCGCAACTGGGCACGCAGGCAATGAGCCTGTTGAAAATGCGTCAGCGCCATCAGCCGTTCGCGTTCGAGGAATGGCTCGACGGTCTGCTCGACGAACTGGCCATGCACCTGATGCTGAGCAAACCGCTGCTGTTGGTGCTGGATGATTATCATCTGGCCCAAGGCCCGGTGCTTGACCGCTGCCTGCAGTTTTTTCTCAATCATTTGCCGGTTGGGCTGGTGGTCATGGTGACCAGCCGACAGCGCCCGGACTGGCACCTGGCACGCCTGCGTCTGACGCGCCAGTTGCTTGAAATCAACGAGCAGGATCTGCGCCTGACGCACGCAGAATCAATGGCAGTGCTGGATCGCCATAGCAGCTCGCTCGACAGTGAGGTGCTGCAAAACCTGATTCAGCGTAGCGAAGGCTGGGTGGCCGGGTTGCGATTCTGGTTGCTGGCAGCGTCTGAAGCGGGTGATGAAAGCGCTTTGTCGCAGGCGCTGCGCGGTAGTGAGGTGCTGATTCGCGAGTACCTGCTTGAAGAGGTGATCGACTGCCTGTCGGCCGATGTTCAGGCGTTTCTTTATGACACTGCGTGTCTTGAGCGTTTTTGCGTCGGGCTGTGCGACGCCGCGCGTGACAGCCATGACAGCGTCGAGATGATCCGTTATCTACAGGCGCATCAGGTCTTTTTGGTGCCGCTGGACGAGCAGGGCCACTGGTTTCGCTATCATCATCTGTTTTCCGATCTGTTGCGCGCGCGTCAGGCTGACGGCGCGCAACCGACCCGGTTGCACCTTAACGCCTGTCGCTGGTTCAGCACTCAGGGCCAGCTGGATGAAGCGGTGGAACAGGCATTGCGCGCCGGGCATCTGGATGTGGCCGCCAACCTGGTACAGAGCCTCTCTGAAGAGCAATTGCTGGCCGAGCAGAATGTCGGCATGTTGCTGCGCTGGAAGATGGACTTGCCGGATGATCTGTTGACCAGCACGCCACGTTTGATTGTGCTCTACGCCTGGGCGCTGGGGCTGGCCTGCCAGCTGGACGCTGCCGAGGAGCTGGCCAATCAATTGAGCCGGTTCCTGCCAGCGCCCTCGGCGACTGCGCAAAAATCCATGCTCGCCCAGTGGCTGGCGCTCAGCGGCATCATCGCGCGTGGCCGTGGAGACAGTGAACGCTATTGCACTGAAGCCCTGCTGACCTTGCCGGAAAAACGCTATGGACAGCGGCTTGTCTGCCTGTCGACGCTGGCCAACCTTGCGGTTGCCAATGGTGATCTGTGGCGCGCCCGCGTGTTGAATCGTGATGCGCTGGAGCTGGCACAGCGGGTTGCCAATCCACTGTTCGAAGCGCTGGCGCATTACGATCGCGCCAGGGTCTTGCAGGCTCGAGGCGAAATTCTGCGTGCGCTTGATGAAGTACGCCGGGGGCAGCAGCGCCTCAAAGGGTTGTCCACCGTGCGCTTGTACGCAGTTCGCGCGCGCCTGACGCTGTATGAAGGCTATTTGCTGACCCTGCGCCTGCAAGTGGACCAAGGGCGGGTTTTATTGCTGGCCGGGCTGGCCGAAGCGCGCGCCTGTCGCGACATCAGTGTGCTGATCGGCCACTGCGTGATTGCCACCATGGAGGGCTGCGCCGGTCGGTTTGCCGAAGCTTTCGCCGAACTTGCCGAGGTCGAACGTTTGATGCACATCTGGGATGTGCCACCGATCTACTATCTGGCGATGGTGACTCTGGTGAAATGCGAATTGTGGCTGCTGCAAGGGCGCATGGACCTCGCCGAAGCCTGGTTGTTGCGCCTGACTCAGGCCTACAACGGCGAGCCGGGCGCTGCGGCCCCCGAGTGTCATCCGCAACTGCCACAACACATCGAATTGCAGCGTGCGGTGCTGGATCGACTGCAGGGTGATGATGTTGCCAGCGAGCAACGTTTGCAGGCGCTGGAGCGGCATGCCCAGGAGGTGGGCGCGCCACTGCTCGGGCTTATCGCGATGACTCAGCAGATAGGTCTGCTGCTGAGCCAGACGCGTCGCGACGAAGCGCGAGAGCTGTTGCTGCGCAGCCTGCAGTCAGCGGCCGGAGGGGCTCTTATTCCCTTCAAAACGCTACTGGGCGAGCACTCCCAATGGCTGCATGAGCAGCTGCTGCAACTGCCGTCCTGCAAGGTTCGCGAGGCCTTGCTGGAAGAACTCCCGGCCTCCTGCACGCCGACACTCGAACCTGCGCATGGCAGCGACTGCCTGAGTGTGCGTGAGCTGGGCGTACTGCATTTGATTGCACAGGGCTGTTCCAACCAAGAGATCAGCGAGCAACTGTTCATTTCCCTACATACCGTCAAGACTCACGCCAGCCACATCAACAGCAAACTGGGCGTCGAGCGGCGTACCCAGGCGGTGGCGAGGGCGAAGGTACTGGGCTTGCTGGGTTAGCCAGCAGGGCGACTCATCAACTGATCAGGCCGGGCTGCCCGCCCACAGCGTATCAACCTCTTCCAGCCCCCAGTCGGTCGGCGTTTCGATTTTGACGATCACGTCCGGGTCGGCAAAACTGCCCAGATCGATGATCTGCGCGGCGAACGTCTTGCCGGTCCGTGCCGACATGAAGACCTTCACCCTCGGTTTCAACAGCGATGCATCACTTTGCTCGACCACAACGCCGAGACGCCCGCTTTCCAGACGCACCAGCGTACCGGTCGGGTATATGCCCACGGTCTTGACGAAGCTTTGAAACACCACATCATCAAAATGGCCTTTCCATGAAGCCATCTCGCGAATCGAATGGGCAACGCCCCAGCCCTTTTTGTAGGGGCGGTCGGAAGTAATGGCGTCATACACATCGCAGACTGCGCCCATGCGCGCAAAGATGCTGATCTGGTCGCCTTTCAGGCCGTGGGGGTAGCCCGAGCCGTCGACCTTCTCATGATGATGCAGGCAGACATCCATTACCGTCGCCGCCACGGGCTGATTTTCCTTGAGGATTTTCAGACCCAGTTCCGGGTGAGCCTTCATGATCTCGAATTCATCATGGGTGAGGCGGCCCGGTTTATTGAGCACTTGCGGAGCAATCATCATTTTGCCGACATCGTGCATCAGCCCGGCCACACCCGCTTCGCGCACCTGATCATCAGGCAGGCCCATGCGTCTGGCGAGCGCAACCATCAGCGCGCAGACCGCCACCGAATGCATGTAGGTGTACTCGTCGGACGTTTTCAAGCGTGACAGGCTGATCAGCGCATGCGGGTGGCGCAGGATCGAACTGGAGATTTCTTCCACCAGCAACTGCACGTTGTCGACATCCATCGCCTGGCCCATGCGGGCTTCGGTAAACATGGCCATGACGGCGTTTCTGGCTCTACCGCAAATGGCCCGGGCGCGCAGGACTTCCTTGTCCAGACTGGCTGGTGCGGTGTCATGTATGGAGGGTGCTGGTGCTGTTTGGGGTGCCAGTACACGGCTTTTGCCGGTTTCGATCCAGACTTCCCGGGTGCCCGATTGCTGGATGCGCTTGAGCACCTCGACGTCATCAAGCATGACTTCGACCAAGCCTATCCAGAATGGATCGTTGGTCCAGCGGCGACAGATTTTATGGATGTGCATGCCAAGGGCAAGCTCAGCGACAGGGATTTTTTTCAGCATGCTCAGTCACCCGGGTGTGTTGGCACGGCAGGCAACGGGCAAGCGAAGAAAGCAGACGGCCAACTGCCAGATGAGGCCAGCAGAGTGCAAGAGCTACCGATCGACATGATTTCACCTCGTTGACTGCAAGGATCATCCTGATCTCAAGGTGCCAGTATAGGGCGCTGCCTGCGAAAAAATCTTGTCTATTTGTTGTGTCAGCAACCCGTCAGGCAGCCCGCAGTGCCCTGTGCAAAACAGGCGCAGTGTAGATTTCCTGACGCGTTCAAGTGCTGAAAAGTATTTTCAGGCAGCCGGTGCCGCACCTGGCAAGTGATGATACTGACGGGCAAAGTACACCAAGGCGTCTGACTCACCCTGATCCCTTATATCCAGCACTTGGCAAAAGAGAATGTCATGTGTGCCGACGCTGACGGATTGGGTCACCTTGCAGTCGAGGGCCAGTTTGGCGCTGTTCAATATCGGCGCACCCGTCACCCCGCTTTCCCACTGGCCACCGTCAAAACGCTCCTGCTGTGAGCGCTTGCCACCGAACAGGTTGGACAAGTCCTGCTGACCGTTGCCCAGTGTGTTGACGCATAACAGGCCGTTCTCGATGAAGGTTTCATACACCGAGGCGCTGCGATTGATACAAACCAGTAGCGTGGGAGGCTGATCGGTCACGCTGCAGACCGCTGTCGCAGTAAAACCGGCGCGGCCGCCGGGGCCATCGGTGGTGATGACGTTGACGGCTGCGGCGAGGCTGGACATTGCATCGCGAAACGCCAGCTGGCTGACCGGGTCAGCGGGGAGGGTGGCAAGGGCTTCAGAGTCGGCATGCATGGGATGAGTCCTTTCAGGTCTGTGCGTTGAGAAAGTCGAGCAGGGTGCGTTGGAAGGGCAATGGGTCGGTGATGTTCGAGGCGTGGCCGCCATATTCCAGCAGTACCAGCCTGGCATTGGGCAGTGCCTCGGCCAGATGTTGCGATTGTTGCCAGGGCACCAGCATGTCGTCGCGGTTGGCAATCAGCAGGGTCGGCGTCTGGATACGAGCCAGACTGGCCTCCACGTCGAAGGTTTGCAGTGCATGAATACGTCGCAGCAGGTTGTCGGTGTCGGGAAAATGCGCCAGCGCATGGGCCTCGTCATCGGCCAGCCGGGCACCGTTGGCGGCGATCCAGTCTGCCGGGTACAGAAACAGTGCCTGCGCTTGCACGTAGGCGTCCGGCCCGCTGTTCAACAGCAGTTTTTTGCGCACTGAAAAGCAGCGCGCGCTGTGTGGGTTGGGGCTGCTCCACGCATTGATCAGCACCTGACTTTGCAACAAATCGGGGCGCAACAGCGCAAGCTCCAGACCCACCAGCCCGCCCAGCGCATGGCCCATGAAATGGCAACGCTGGATACCGAGCGAGTCGAGCAGGGTCAGCAATTCCATGGCCATATGGCGGATCGAATAGTCTGCCGGCAAATCCGCAGGGCTGCGTCCAGTCCCGGCGTGATCGTAGACCAGTACGTCATGGTCGCGGGTCAGCGCCGCCAGGTCATCCGCCCAGTAACGGCTGGATCCGCCCAACCCGGAACTGAGCACCAACAGAGGCGCATCGGCATGCTGACATCGATGAATTTCATGAAACATGCACGTTCTCCGGGTGGGCTTCAGGTCGGTTTTTAAGTCAGTGCTCAGCCGATGTGGGCGATGCTGGCGATTTCGATCAGCGCCTCGGGCTTTACCAGACCGCACTGGATGCAGTAACGGGCCGGTTTCTCGCCCGCGAAGTATTCGGCGTACACCTCGTTGACCTTGGCGTAATCGGCCCAGTCGCGAATCATGATCATGTTGAAGGTGACATCGTCCATTGTCCCTCCAGCGGTTTCGACCACGCTTTTGATGGTTTCCAGCACATGACGGGTCTGGGCGGTCGCATCGCCGACGTGCACCACGTTGTTGTCCTTGTCGAACGGTAACGTGCCGGAAACGTAGAGCACGCCATCGGCCATAGAACCCGGCACAAACGGAGCAATGGGCTTGGTGGTGCCAGCAGGAATAATCGCTTTCTTGGTCATGCGTATGTCCTCACGAAGGTTGCCCGACAGGGCTGAAAGTGGTGCAGAAGTCATCGACGCTGGAAACCCAGCCGAAGAAGGTTTCGATGTTGAACAGCGCGGCTTGTTGAGCGAAGTCGGGGCCTGCCTGATGGGTTGCATCGGCCAGCACTACGCCGAAGTACTCCAGGTGGAAACCGTCACGCAGGGTGGATTCAACGCACACATTGGTGGCGATGCCGGTGAACACCAGGTTACGAATGCCGCGGCTGCGCAACACGCTGTCGAAGCTGGAATTGAAGAAGCCGCTGTAACGGATTTTCGGCACCACAATGTCGCCAGGCTGTGGCTTTAGTTCATCGACCAGTTGATAGTCCCATCCGCCTTTGGCCAGCAGTTGCCCTTCGAGCTCCGGGCGCTTGCGCATGGTTTTCAGTGCATTGGACTTATGCCAGTTCGGCGAGCCGGGCCCTCCCGCCTCGACATAGGCCGGGTCCCAGCCATTCTGGAAAAAGATCACCGGGATGCCTGCTGCACGCGCTGCGGCACAGGCCTTGTTGATATTGGCGATAACCGGCCCGGTGCTGCTGACATCGAACCCGGCAAGGTCCAGATAACCCCCCAGCGATGCGTAGGCGTTCTGCATGTCGACGACCACCAGCGCTGTTTCGCCGGGTTTAATGCGCAGCGGCTCGGGACGGGCGGGCAGCACACGGGCGGGTTGCCCGTCCGGCAGGTCGACGCCTGCGACAGTTGCCGAAGCATTCATCAGACCACCTCCTTGAGCTGCGCGATGTGCTTGCGACTGGTCATCAGCGGCTGGATTTTCTCGCCGAAATCCTCGACGCCTTTCACGAAGTCATCGAAGGTCAGCATCACGCCCTGAGTCCCCGGCACACTGGCGACTTCATCAAGCATTCGCGCCACAGTGGCCCAAGAGCCGACCAGCGTGCCCATGTTGATGTTGACCGCCGAGGTCGGGTCGGCCATCTGCCGCAGGTTCGAACCGGCGCTCTTATCCGCCGAGCCCTTCTCGCTCAACCAGGCGATGGCCTCTTCGTCGGCACCGTCCTTGATGTGCTCCCAGCGAGCCCTTGCCCCTTCATCAGTATCGTCGGCGATGATCATGAACAGCACGCAGGAGGTAACGTTGCGGCCGGTCTTTTCGTTGGCTTCGATCAGTTTCTGTGCGGTGGGCGCAAACGCAGTAGGGGTGTTCACGCCCTTGCCGAAGCAGAAGTTGTAATCGGCGTACTGTGCTGAGAAAGCCATGCCTGCTTCGCTTTGACCGGCGCAGATCAGCTTCATGTCAGCCTTTGGACGAGGGCTGACGCGGCAGTCCTGCATGCTGAAATGCTCGCCCTTGAAATCACTGCTGCCGGTGGCCCACAGGTCGCGCAGAACCTGGGCGTATTCAGCCAGGTATTCATAGCGGGTGTGGAAGAACTCATCGCCGGGCCACAGGCCCATCTGCTCGTATTCGGGTTTCTGCCAGCCGGTGACCAGGTTGATCCCGAAGCGGCCGTTGGAGATCGAATCGATGGTCGAGGCCATGCGTGCAGCAATGGCAGGTGGAATGGTCAGCGTGGCCACGGTGGCGAACAGCTGGATCTTGCTGGTCACTGCCGCCAGACCCGCCATCAGCGTGAAGGACTCCAGGTTGTGCTCCCAGAACTCTGTCTTGCCGCCGAAGCCGCGCAGTTTGATCATCGATAACGCAAAGTCGAAACCGTAGCCCTCGGCCGTCTGCACGATCTGTTTGTTCAGCTCGAAAGTCGGCATGTACTGCGGTGCGTTGCTGGAAATCAGCCAGCCGTTGTTGCCGATGGGGATGAAGATACCGATGTCCATATAAGGCCTCTCTGCGTTGGTCGATGCGTGCCAGAGCACTTGATTCATCTCTTAATTCGCCATTGCATTAAGCGGGCCATAAATTTTTATTGTTTTTATTCAATTGCTTACAAATAAAACTCATTTTTTGCAGACCATTTGGTCTGAATCAGAGCACTTGGTTTGTGCAGGGCGCACGCAGATGGGGCAGAGTCGACCGGCTGGGTAACCCATATCGACAAAACAGCTGCGCCCGTTAAGATGCCCGCTCATTTCGGCATCACTGGATGGATGTGCGTGAACAAGAAACCTCCTGTGACGGAGCCCGCGAGCAAGCGCGGACGCAAGGTCAAGCCCGAAACCGTGGTCAAGACCACTCGCGAGCCCAGCGCTACTTCCCTGAAGCGGCGCATGCGCCTGATGGAAGGCAAGCGCACGCTGATTCTCGATGCGGCGCTGGAGATATTTTCCCGCTATGGCGTGCACGGCAGCAGCCTGGATCAGGTCGCGAGCCTGGCGGATGTTTCCAAGACCAACCTGCTGTATTACTTCAGCAGCAAGGATGATCTGTACCTCAACGTACTGCGTCAGTTGCTTGAAGTCTGGCTAAGCCCGCTGGTGCATTTCACTGCCGACAAGGAGCCGGTGCAGGCTATCGGCGCCTACATCAAGGCCAAACTGGAAATGTCCCGTGATCACCCGGCCGAATCACGGCTGTTCTGTATGGAAGTGATGCAGGGCGCGCCACTGATTCAGGGCGAGTTGCAGCACCCGTTGCGCGACACGGTGCAGGCCAAGGTGGCAGTCATTCAGCACTGGATCGACAGCGGCCAGTTGGCCCCGATCAACCCGCACCATCTGATTTTCACCCTGTGGGCGACCACTCAGCATTACGCCGATTTCCGCACTCAGGTCGAGGCCGTGACCGGCAAGACGCTGGACGACCCGGTGTTTTTCGAAGAAGTGCTGGCGAGCCTGCGCAGCATGATCCTGGACGGCATCCTGCCGCGTACTGCCTGAAAAATTGCGCGGGCCCCGACACGCGCACCCTGGACGCGCAGCGAATGCAGGTCATGCACAAACCAAGTGCTCTGATTCAGACCATTTGATCTGTTCTGCGCGGTGAAATCGAGTCAGGCCGTTGTTCCATAGCGTTTTCCCGGTAGTGGCATGGATGCTGCTACGGCCTGAGAGTCGGCCACGTGCTGCCCTCATCGGCCATTACCCTCAGGAAAACGTCTATGTACAAGAAACTGTTGCCCGGGACATTGTGTGCGGCTGTAGCGTTCGGGGCCGCTGGCTTCGCTCAGGCCGAGGGCTTGACCCTGAAGGGACCTGCGAAAATCGCCATGGTCTACATCAGCCCGCGCAATGATGGCGGCTGGACTCAGGCATTCGATGAGGCGCGCGTGAAGCTTGAGAAGGATCTGGACACAAAAATCCAGTTCGTTGAAAGCGTGCCCGAGAACGCCGCTGCCATTACCCCAGTGGTCGACCGGCTCATCGCGCGCGGAGCCAATATCATCGTCGGTACTGCATTCGGTTACTCAGACACCTTCCTTGCGCTGGCCAAAAAATATCCTGATGTCGCGTTCCTGAACGGCTCGGGCACCACCAACGCGGCGAACCTCGAATCGTTTTATGGCCGTACCTACGAGAGCCAGTACCTGTGCGGCATGGCCGCTGGTGCTGCGTCGAAAACCGGCAAGCTGGGCTTCGTCGCCGCCAACCCGTTCGGCCAGGTCAACTGGACCATCAACGCCTACGAACTGGGTGCCCGGCAGATCAATCCGAAAGCCACCGTCACTGTGGTTTATACCGGCGCCTGGAATGACCCGGTCAAGGAGCGCGCGGCAACCATGGCATTGATCGACAACGGCGTCGATGTGGTCGGCCAGCACGTCGACAGCCCGACACCGCAGATCGTCGCTCAGGAGCGCGGCATTCATGGCACCGGCCACCATCGGGATCTGAGCGAGTTTGCCCCCAAGGCAACCGTCTGTTCCTCGTTGTGGGTCTGGGACCGCTTCCTGGGGCCAGAGCTCAAAAAGGTCATCGCGGGCAACTGGACCCCGCCCGCCAACGGTGCACTGCTGTCGATGCAGCAGGGCGGCACCGATATCACGCTGAGCAAAGACCCGATCATTTCGGAAGACAATCGCAAGAAGATCATGGCCGAGCGTGACGAGTTGCTGGCAGGCAGGAAAATCATCTACAGCGGACCGCTGGCGGACCGTGACGGCAAGGAGCGGGTTGCGGCCGGTCAGCAATTGTCTGACCCGGATCTGTGGAAAATGGACTGGTTTGTCGAAGGCGTGAAGACTCAGCAATGAGTCAGGTCAACGCGCTGCAACTCACTGGCATCAGTAAATCGTTCGATGGCTTCAAGGCGCTGATCGATGCCGACTTCACCGCCTGTTGGGGCGAAGTGCATGCGTTGCTGGGCGAGAACGGTGCAGGCAAGTCATCGCTGATGAACATTGCAGCCGGGCTGTACGCACCGGAAACCGGCACGCTGCTGCTGGACGACAACCCGGTTCAGCTTCAGGGGCCCAGGGACGCCAGCCGTTACCGGATTGGCATGGTTCACCAGCACTTCAAGCTGGTGAAGCCCTTTACAGTGGCGCAGAACATTCTGTTGGCACTGCCCGAGCAACCGGGCGAAGGCAGCTATCGCAAGCGTCTGCGTGCGCTGGAGCAAGAGATTGTCAGCAAGGCGGACGAACTGGGGTTTGCGATTGACCCGGCCCGGACCGTCGACAGCCTGTCGGTTGCCGAGCAGCAGCGCGTCGAGATTCTCAAGGTGCTGCTGGCCGGTGCGCGCATTCTGATCCTTGATGAGCCGACCGCAGTCCTGACCGATCAGGAGGCCGAACGTTTGCTGCTGACCGTTCAGGCCTTTGCGCGGCAGGGCGCTGCGGTGATTCTGGTGACGCACAAGATGGCCGACGTCAAACGCTATGCCGACCGTGTGACCGTGATGCGCGGCGGGCGCACCGTGCAGACTGTTGACCCGCAGAAGGTGAGTGTCGAGCAACTGGTGCAACTGACCGTGGGCGAGTCGGTGCCGGTCGCAGAACATCATTGCGCAATGCCTGGTGAGGTGCGTTTACAGGTACGCGATTTGCGCAGCGTCGACGGCGCACTCAACGGCGTGAACATGACCCTGCACGCCGGGCAGATCTACGGTATTGCAGGCGTTGGCGGTAATGGTCAGGCCGAACTGGCCAACGCATTGATGGGGCTGCCGCAGGCCACCGAGGGCGAAATCCACATGGCCTCTTTTGGCGACCTGCGCAGTGCGTCAGCTGATCAGCGTCGGCAACTGCGCATCGCTTCCATCCCGGCGGACCGCTACGGCGCGGCGCTGGCCGGGTCGCTGTCGGTGGCCGAGAACTTCGGCATCGGCAACATCCATAGCGGGCAATACGGTTCTTTCTGGCGTCTGGGTTACAAGCGCCTGAAGCAGGACGCGCAACGCGCGGTGGCGGACTTCGATGTGCAGGGCGTGCGCTCTCTCGACCAGAAAGCTGCACTGCTGTCGGGCGGCAACGCACAGAAACTGGTGATCGCCCGTGAATTCAGCCGCGACCCGCAATTGGTGCTGGTGCATAGCCCGAGCCGTGGCCTGGACGTTCGTGCCACACAGGCGGTGCATGCCCGCCTGCGCGCGGCACGCGATGCAGGCGCTGCGGTGCTGGTGATCAGCGAAGACCTGGACGAAGTATTGAGCCTGGCTGACCGTATCGGCGTAATGAACGGCGGGCGTATTGTCGCCGAGTTCGATTACCCCGCTGACCGTCAGGCTATCGGCAAAGCGATGGTGAGCCATGAGTGACACAACTGCATTGCAACAGACTGCTCCGGCACGCCAACCGTTGCTGTCGCGCCGCTACACGCTGGAACTTCGTCAGCAGACTGGCTGGCCCTTGCAGGCGCTGATCATAGCCCTGGCGTTGCTGGTCGGCCTGGCGATCTGTACCACGATCCTGATTCTTGCCGGGGTGCCTGCTGACGAGTTGCTCAACGAATTCGTCGTTCAAACGGTGTTCGATGCCCAAAACTTCAAGGCTGTGCTGTTTCAGGCGTCGCCGATGATTATGGTCGGCCTGGCCGGGTGCATGGCGTTTCGTGCGCGCTTCTGGAACCTGGGGCTGGAGGGCCAGATGATCTGGGGAGCTATTGGTGCCACGGCGATTTCGCTGTTCCAGGTGGGGCCGGAAGTTCTGCGCCTGCCGCTGATGATGGCGGCGGCTGTGATCTGCGGGTTGCTGTGGAGCCTGGGGCCGGTACTGTTGAAGCTAAAGTGGCAGGTCAACGAGATCATCTCGACCCTGATGCTCAATTACATCGCCGCCAACTTCCTTCTGCATCTGGTTTATGGCAGTTGGAAGGACCCGCGAGACAACTTTCCCTACTCGCCTGCGTTTCAAAGCTTTGAGCGTTTGCCTGATCTGTTTGCGGGGTATAACGCAGCGATCCCCCTGGCGCTGTTGGTCACCGGCCTGACCCTGTGGTTTGTCGGCGTCTCGCGGGCCGGGCTGTACCTGCGCTTCGTCGATGCCAACCCGAAGGTCGCCGGGGCTGTGGGTGTGCCGGTGCGCAAGATGATTATCGGCACTGTGCTGCTTTCAGGTGCATTGGCAGGGCTCGCGGGTTTCGTTGTGACGTCCGGGCAGGAAGGGCGCCTTACCCAGTCGTTCTATCAGGGCTACGGTTTTTCCGGGATTCTCATCGCCTTTCTGGCCCGCAATAACCCGGTGGCCGCTACCGTGGTCGCGCTGCTGATCGCCATGCTGTTCGTGGCCGGGCGCAACCTGCAGGTGTTCTATCAGATTCCGTTTTCGATGGTGCAACTGATCCAGGCAATCCTGGTGATCTGCGTCGCGTCGTCGGACTTTTTCATCCGCCATCGCCTGCGTCGCATTCAGGCAGGAGAACGTTGATGGAGCTTATTTCCCACTGGTTGGGCAGCGCACCGGATTTCGCCGTGCCGTTTGCTCTGGCCGCACTGGGCCTGATCCTTATCGAGCGCAGCGGTGTACTGGCGCTGGGCGTCGAGGGGCTGATGCTGGTCGGTGCATTGGCGGGCATCGGTATGCAGTTGAGCCTGGGCTCGCCTGGTCTTTCGCTGCTGGCGTCGATGGTGGCGGCAGGCCTGGTTTCGTTGCTGTTTGCGCTGATGGTTTTGGTGCTGCGGATCAATCAGGTGATTGCCGGCCTGGCGCTGGTGTTCTTCTGTCAGGGTTTGACCGGCCTGCTGGGTACGCTGCTTGGCTGGACCAACCGGCCAGTCAGCGGCTTGCAGGCGTTGGAACTATGGCCTTTGTCCGAGCTGCCGGTGGTAGGCAGGGTGTTTGTTCAGAACACACTGGTGTATTTGAACGTGGTGATTTTCATTGCGGTGGTCTGGCTGCTTGACCGCTCCCGAACCGGGCTGCGTTTGCGGGCGGTTGGCGAGAACCCGCAGGCCGCCGATGCCGCAGGCATTTCTGTGTTGGGTTACCGCCTGGCGGCAATTGTCGCCGGTTCTGCATTGATGGGGCTGGCGGGCGGCTTCATTGCCGTACTCAGTACCAAGATGTGGATCGCGGACATGACAGGCGGACGCGGCTGGATTGCGGTTTCGCTGGTGATCTTCGCGCGCTGGTCGCCCTGGCGTGCGTTGGCCGGTGCTTTGCTGTTCGGTGGCATCGAGGCGCTGATTCCGCAATTGGCGGCCACGGGGGTGCGCCTGCCTCAGTATTTCGTCTTGATGACGCCCTACGCGGTCACGTTGTTGGTGATGGTCTGGGTGGCAAGCGGCAAGCGTCAATCCAGCAGTCAGCCGGGTGCGTTGGGCGAGCCTTATATTCGTGAGGAACGACGCTGAGCAAAACACGTCAAGCGCCGTAATACGGGCGGTTCAGCAGGGGTTAAGGAATTTTTGACAGCTGGCATGCTCTAATCCGGTTACCAGCGTTCGTCAAAACCAGGAGCTCCTGAATGTTTACCTCGCGTCGTTTGATCATTGTTGCCACCGCCGTAGCCATGCTGTCGGGCTGTGCAACATCCAATCCCTATGACAATCAAGGCCAGGCGCAAAGCTCCGGTGGCATGAGCAAAACAGCCAAGTACGGCGGACTCGGCGCATTGGCCGGTGCAGTAGCAGGTGCCGCCATCGACCACAATCATCGTGGCAAGGGCGCATTGATTGGTGCTGCCGTTGCGGGCGCTGCATCGGCGGGGTATGGCTATTACGCAGACAAGCAGGAAGCAGCATTGCGCGCGAGCATGGCCAATACTGGCGTCGAGGTGCAGCGTCAGGGTGACCAGATCAAACTGATCATGCCGGGTAACATCACGTTCGCAACGGACTCTTCGGCAATCGCCAGCAGCTTCTATTCGCCGCTCAACAACCTGGCGAATTCACTCAAGCAGTTCAACCAGAACAACATTGAAATCGTCGGTTACACCGACAGCACCGGCAGCCGCCAGCACAACATGGACCTGTCGCAGCAGCGCGCACAAAGCGTTGCGACTTACCTGACTTCGCAGGGCGTTGATCAATCGCACCTGTCAGTGCGCGGCGCGGGCCCCGACCAACCGATTGCCAGCAACGCCGATGTCAATGGCCGCGCCCAGAACCGCCGCGTAGAGGTCAACCTCAAGCCGATTCCGGGTCAGCAGTACTGATCAACAACGTTGCGTCGCGGGTTGGTTGAATGCGGGGCAAAGTGGGAGCGAGCTTGCTTGCGAAGGCGATGGCTGAAACGCTAGTTTTGCGGCGGCCTTTATGGCCTCTTCGCGAGCAAGCTCGCTCCCACGAGTCACTATCAATGCTGCGCTGGATACTGCTCATGCAGGCTGTCCAGCAGCCGGTCTTTTTCTTCCCATAGCGCATTGATCCACTGCTGGAATTCCAGGCGGTACTCCCCGTCCTGGTCGTAGTTCCTGCCGAGAAACTGCTGCGGGATTTTGATCTCTTCGAAGTAGGCAACCACTTCCCTCACATTGCCGCACAACAGGTCCCAGTAGCCGGGTTGCCCGCCCGGATAGTGGATGGTCACGTTGATGATCGACTCCAGCTGTTCGCCCATCGCATCGAGCACGAAGGCAATGCCGCCAGCCTTGGGTTTGAGCAAGTGGCGGAAGGGCGAGTTCTGCTGCGCGTGCTTACCAGCGGTGAAGCGCGTGCCTTCTGCGAAGTTGAAGATGCCCACCGGGTTGTGACGAAACTTCGCGCAGGTGCGGCGGGTGGTTTCCAGGTCCTTGCCTTTCTTTTCCGGGTGTTTCGCAAGGTACGCCTTGGAGTAACGCTTCATGAACGGAAAACCCAACGCCCACCACGCCAGACCGATGATCGGGACCCAGATCAACTCCTGCTTGAGGAAGAATTTCAACGGACGAATGCGCCGGTTGAGCACGTATTGCAAGACCATGATGTCGACCCAGCTCTGGTGATTGCTGGTGACCAGATACGAGTGTTTGTAATCGAGCCCTTCCAGCCCGCTCAGGTGCCAGCGGGTGTGGCAGAGCTGCTTGATCCAGGCATTGTTGTTGCCGATCCAGGTTTCATGGATGTGGCTCATCAGCCAGTCGGTAAAGCGCTGTGCCGCAGAGAAGGGCAGGCAGATCTTGAGGATCGTGACCGCGAACAGCACCGAGCAACAGACGATGGTGTTCAGCGCCAATAACAGCGATGCGATGACGCCGCGCAACGGGGCAGGCAGGAAATCCATGAAGGAGATGCTCCGGAAGTTGTCGGAAGCAGCAGATGGGTCTGCGGCATCATGAGTAGGCATCAGGACAGCGTGTCGGCCTGTATCGCCGTCAGTGCGATGGTATAGACGATGTCATCCACCTGTGCGCCACGTGGCAGGTCGTTCACCGGCTTGCGCAGGCCTTGCAGCATCGGGCCAAGGCTTACACAGTCGGCACTGCGTTGCACCGCCTTGTAGGTGGTATTGCCAGTATTGAGGTCCGGGAACACGAACACGTTGGCACGTCCTGCCACCGGGCTGTCCGGAGCCAGCTGTCGGGCGACATGTTCGTTGGCGGCCGCATCATACTGCAGCGGCCCGTCGATCAATAGATCGCGCCGGGTTTCTCGTGCCAGTTGCGTTGCTTCGCGGACCTTCTCCACTTCTTCGCCGATGGCCGAGTTGCCGCTGGAATAGCTGATCATCGCTACCCGTGGCGAAATGCCGAACGCAGTGGCTGAGTCGGCGCTTTGCAAGGCGATCTCGGACAGCTCGCTGGCACTCGGATGCGGGTTCATGATGCAGTCGCCGTACATCAGCACCTGCTCGGGGAACAGCATGAAAAATACCGAAGACACCAGCGTGCAGCCCGGCGCGGTCTTGATCAGTTGCAGGGCAGGCCGGATGGTGTTGGCGGTGGAGTGAATGACACCCGATACCAGACCGTCGACTTCGTCCAGCGCCAGCATTACGGTGCCGATGACCACCGGGTCTTCGAGCTGTTGCTCGGCCATGGGCGCGTTCAGGCTTTTGTTTTTGCGCAGTTCCACCATCGGCGCAACATAGCGCTCGCGAATCAGCTCCGGGTCAAGAATCTCCAGCCCCGGTGGCAGCTCGATACCGTGTGCCTGAGCCACGGCCTGAACTTCCTCGGGTCTGGCCAGTAACACGCAGCGCGCGATACCGCGCGCCTGGCAGATGGCCGCCGCCTGAATGGTCAGCGGTTCGTTGCCTTCGGGCAGGACAATACGCTTGTTGGCTGCCTGCGCTCGCTGGATCAGTTGATAGCGAAACACGGCAGGCGACAGGCGCAGCTCGCGGGGTGTTCCGCAGCGCTGATGCAGCCAGCCGGCGTCCAGATGGCCGGCCACGAAATCGGTGATGTTTTCCGCGCGCTCGCGGTCATCGATGGGTATTTCCTTGTTTAACTGATTGAGCCGGTTTGCCGTGTCATAGGAACCGCTGCTGACCGACAGCACAGGCAGACCGGCCTGGAATGCACCTCGGCACAGTTCCATGATGCGCGGGTCGGGCACGGTGTCGCTGGTCAGCAACAGGCCCGCCAGCGGTACGCCATTTATTGCCGCCAGGCTCACTGCCAGAATGATGTCGTCACGGTCGCCCGGCGTCACGACCAGCACGCCTGGCTTGAGCAGCGGAACGGTATTGAGCACCGTTCGGGCACAGATAATGATTCTGGACATGCGCCGCTGATCGTAATCGCCTGCGTTGAGTACCTGCGCGCCCAGCAATTCGGCCACATCACGAGTGCGCGGCGCATTGAGTTCAGCACGATAGGGAATGCAGCCCAGCAGTCTGAAATCGCCACTGCGCAGCAGTGGAGAGTGCTCTTTCAGGCGAGAAGAGAAGACTTCCATGCTCTCTTCGGTGCGCACCTTGTTGAGTATCACGCCCAGCACCTTCGGGTCCTTGGGGCCACCAAACAGCTGGGCCTGCAATTCGACCCTGCCCGACAGCTCTGCAAGCACTTCGTTTTCCGGGGCAGAGACCAGAATGACGTCAGCATCCAGGCTCTTGGCCAGATGCAGATTGACCCGCGCGGCATAGCTCGCGCTGCGGGTCGGGACCATGCCTTCGACCACCAGCACGTCCTTGCCGACAGCTGCCTGTTGATAAAGATTGATGATCTCTTCGAGCAGTTCATCCAGTTGACCATCGCCGAGCATGCGCTCGACATGCGCCAGCCCCAGAGGCTTGGGCGGCTTCAGGCCGTGGGTGCGGGCCATCAGTTCAGTCGAGCGCTCGGGGCCCAGATCGCCGGGGTGCGGCTGGGCAATCGGTTTGAAAAAACCTACTTTCAAGCCTGCGCGCTCCAGTGTGCGCACCAGGCCCAGGCTGATAGAGGTCAACCCCCCGCCAAAGTCAGTGGGGGCGATAAAAAAAGTCTGCATACTGGCTTCTCGATTGAGCAGTGCAAGGGTCGCAGCACATAGGGAACAGCTGCTGACCAAAAAAGTCCGGAAATCGTCTAACGCGATTTCTCTGCGGCAAGACTATCGTTATCTGCGGCGTTAGCACACCAGCCGCAGCGAAAGGCCTGACCTGTCATCTGTTGGCGTTTTATCGGGTCAAGAACCCAGGCTCGCGACTGCCATGGCGGCTGATGGCGCAGGTGCTGAGTGTGGCCGCAGGACAGCACGGCAATCCAGTGCCCTTCTTGATCCTGTTGCAAGTTGAGAACAGTTGAACCTTCCATTCTGGGCCGTTTGTCAGAGTTGCGTTCGCTTTCGGGCGATTGCTTGGTTAAACTTGCTCGTTCTTCAATCTTAAGCAAAAGGTCTTGTCCCCATGCCGATCGCCGCCAATAAGGCTGTCTCCATTGACTATACCCTGACCAACGACGCTGGTGAGGTCATCGACAGCTCTGCCGGTGGTGCGCCGCTGGTTTACCTGCAAGGTGCAGGCAACATCATCCCGGGCCTGGAAAAGGCGCTGGAAGGCAAGGACGTCGGTGACGAGCTGAAGGTAGCCGTCGAGCCGGAAGATGCCTATGGTGGATACTCCGCCGAACTGGTCAGCACCCTGAGCGCCAGCATGTTCGAAGGTGTCGACAAACTCGAAGTCGGCATGCAGTTCCACGCATCCGGTCCGGACGGCGGCATGCAGATCGTGACCATCCGCGATCTGGACGGCGATGACGTTACTGTTGACGGCAATCACCCGCTCGCGGGCCAGCGCCTGAACTTCGACGTAAAGGTTGTGGCTATCCGCGATGCCAGTGAAGAAGAAATGGCTCACGGCCATGTTCACGGTGAAGGCGGTCATCAACACTGATTTGTGCTGCTAAGCTCAGGTCACTGAAAAGGCGCCCTGGCTGTTCTGCGATGACGACTTTCGTTACGCGTGCGGTCACGGTGCCTTTTTTCAGGTTGTGGCTTTGGGTTACTTGTTTCAAAAGGGGTTCTCATGAGTGCTTTTCACGACATCAAATTGAAAGCGCTGGGTGGTCAGGAACTGCCGATGGCGGGTTTCAAGAACAAAGTGGTTCTGGTGGTCAACGTCGCGTCCAAATGCGGGCTGACACCGCAATACGCAGCACTTGAAAACCTCTATCAGCAATACAAGGACAAGGGCCTGGAGATTCTCGGGCTGCCGTGCAACCAGTTTGCCGGGCAGGAACCGGGCAGCGAAAAAGAGATCGCCGAATTTTGCGAACTCAATTACGGCGTGACCTTTACGCTGGGTGAAAAACTCGACGTCAATGGCCCTGACCGGCATACGCTTTATCGCCTGCTGGCTGGCGAAGGCGCCGAGTTTCCCGGGGATATCACCTGGAATTTCGAAAAGTTTCTGGTCGGCAAGAACGGTGGCGTGAGCGCGCGTTTCTCTCCGCGTACTGCACCGGATGATCCCGCAGTGATTCAGGCCATTGAAAAGGCCTTGGCACAAAGCTGATCACCTCGTTGAGGTAGCACCGGGTTAGCGTGTGCTTGCCCGGCTGTCTTGCGCCTTGGCGGCTTTTGCACTCAAATCAGCCAAATCAATAGTACTGGGCCAGCGCTGATGCCCAGCGATATTCTGCGCGCCTGATCCGGCGTTTGTCGCCGTAGTGCAATCGACCATTTTTCCGGAGTTTCGCATGTCGGTAGAAGCCTTGTTTACGCCTTTCCGTCTGGGCAGCCTGGAATTGTCGTCGCGGGTGGTGATGGCACCCATGACCCGTTCGTTCTCGCCGGGACATGTACCCAACTCAAAGGTGATCGAGTACTACCGGCGTCGCGCGGCGGCAGGTGTCGGGCTGATTGTCACCGAAGGAACGACGGTCAACCACAAGGCTTCCAACGGCTACCCGAACGTTCCGCAGTTTTTTGGTGATGCGCCACTGGCGGGTTGGCGCAAGGTTGTTGAGGCGGTGCACGCAGAGGGTGGCAAGATCGTCCCGCAACTCTGGCACGTAGGTGCGGTTCGTCGTCCCGGTACCGAGCCGGACGGGAGCGTGCCTGCCTATGGGCCGATGGAGAAGGTCAAGGATGGTCAAGTGCTGGTGCATGGCATGAGCAAACAGGACATTGATGATGTTGTGGCCGCTTTTGCTCAGGCTGCTGTCGATGCCAAGGCGATTGGCATGGACGGTGTCGAAATTCATGGGGCCCACGGTTATCTGATTGATCAGTTCTTCTGGGAGGGCAGCAATCAGCGCAGTGACGAGTACGGTGGCAGCTTGGCCAACCGTTCGCGGTTTGCCATCGAGCTGATCAAGGCAGTGCGCGTCGCGGTAGGGGCGGACTACCCGATCATCTTCCGTTTCTCACAATGGAAACAGCAGGATTACACCGCACGTCTGGTGCAGACGCCCGAGGCGCTGGGCGAATTCCTGCAACCGCTGGCTGACGCCGGAGTGGATATCTTCCATTGCTCTACGCGTCGTTTCTGGGAACCCGAGTTTGAAGGCTCTGACCTGAACCTCGCAGGCTGGACGCGCAAACTGACCGGCAAACCGACCATTACCGTCGGCAGTGTCGGGCTGGACGGTGAGTTTCTGCAGTTCATGGTCAACACCGATAAGGTCGCACAGCCGGCCAGCCTGGAAAATCTGCTGAAGCGGCTGGGCAACGACGAGTTTGATCTGGTTGCGGTGGGACGTGCCTTGCTGGTCGACCCGGACTGGGCATTGAAAGTGCGTGAGGGACGCGAGCAGGACATCCTGCCATTCAGTCGAGAGGCACTGACGACACTGGTCTGATCTTCTTGGTAGCCACCTGCCTGGTCTCTTTGGCATTTACAGGTTTTTCGCTTGGGCAGGCCTCACGCAGTTGTCGTTCGAACTGATCGATGATAGCCGTCCAGCCCTGGCGACTGGCGTGTTGACGGGCATTGAGGCGCACCCGGCGCAACGTTTCGCTGTCTTCCAGCAACCAGCGTGCTGCGTCGATGAACGCCGCCTCGTCACCCGGCATGGCCAAGGCCCCATTGTGGCCATGACGAATATGCTGCCCGGCAGCGGCTTCGTCGTAAGCAACCACACCCAGCCCTGAGGCCAGCGCTTCAAGGACCACGTTGCCGAACGTTTCGGTCAGGCTGGGGAACAGAAACATATCTGCCGAGGCATAGTGCATGGCCAGCACTTCACCGCGTTGAGTGCCGCAGAAGATCGCATCCGGAATCTGCTGCTCAAGCTGCTGGCGCTGAGGCCCATCGCCGACAACAATCAGTTTGATATTGCGTTGCGGGTAACTGTTCTTTAGCGTTTCGAAGCTGGCTTTGAGCAGGCCCAGGTTTTTCTCGGGTGCCAGGCGGCCGACGTGTATCACGCCTATATCACCCGCTTGCAGGCCCCAGCTTTCGCGCAGAGTCTGCGAACGTCTGGACGGGTTGAACAACTGGCTGTCCACGCCGCGAGACAACAACTCGATTCTTTCAAAGCCGCGCCGCTCCAGTTCCATCTTCTGGCTGATGCTCGGCACCAGCGTCATGCGCGAACGATTGTGGAACCAGCGCAGGTAGTGGGTCAGCAGCCGGGTGATAAAACCCATGCCGTATTGCTGTGTGTACTGTGGAAAGTTGGTGTGAAAGCCACTGATCACCGCTATACCCAGACGCCGCGCTGCCCGTAGCGCCGACAGCCCCAGCGGGCCTTCAGTGGCGATGTACAACACATCCGGTCGACGCCGCTGCCAGCGGCGCAGCAGTTTGTGCATCGAAGACTGACCCCATTGCAATCCTGGATAGCCCGGTATCGGCCAGCCCCGGCACAGCAACAGGTCTTCTGCGGCACCTGCATGGGTCTCGTCATTCTGGCGCGGCCGAACCAGCTCGACCCGGTGCCCGCGCAACCGCAACCCTTCACAAAGACGCCCCAGGGTATTGGCAACGCCGTTGATCTCGGGAATGAAGGTTTCAGTAATCAGGGTGACGTTAAGAATTTTGCTCATGGGAGCAGTTTCGGCTGGTTACATTTCGGTTATGTGGCGGTTGTGTGAACTTCAAGTGGCTTCACATCAACCGCCCCGATTCATCTCAATCGGCGATTTTCAGGATCGGCGATTCGCTCCATGGCTGCAGGTTTTGGCAGAAATCCCTGGTCGTCGACCACAGATCTGCGCTGCTCAAGGCTCATGTTTTCCATAAAAAAGGTCGAGCGGGGCTGGATATGTTTGCCTAGAGTGGCAGGTTCGTCCGCTGTAAGGTCTTCGACCCTCTGGCTCAATATCTGAGCCAACCTGCCTGATCGCGATTGCGGGAGTGTTTCGAGACCGGCAGGCCGGTTGGTGTTAATGGGTTTGACTGTTGCGGTATTTACGATGTTTTCCATTGCTCTATGGCTCCTGTTGTCTAGACGCAACAGAGCAAGCGCAATGCCAATATTGAGATATTAGTTTGGTCCTACACGCTTGAGACGAGTGGGCAGGGTGTTATTTTTTTTGCCGACAGAGACGGCCTACATGAAATTTTTTGAAACGCTGGCAACGTTTGTTTTTTAGCGGCAACCGCTTGCCGACTGTCAGATAGACGAGTTTGGTCATGGTTGTAAGGCTTGAGGTTTTTGTTTGTAGGAAACTTCTTTATAGCTATATTTTTTGCAGAGTTTTGATTCGTCTGATAACATCCGCTCTCTTTTCAAAGGGATATGAAATGTCAGATTTAATGTATGCGCCACCGAAAGCCAGCCTAGAAAAAGATGAAACGGACAGTAGAGGTCCGGAATTTTATGTCGTGTCTCTAAAGAAATTCTTCATTCTGTATCTTTTGACATCGGGCTTTTTCGCGATTCACTGGTTTTATCGAAACTGGTCGCTGAACAAGAAATTTTCAGGCAGTAAGGTGTGGCCCGCTGCGCGTGTGATCTTCGCCGTTATTTACGCCTTTCCACTATTTCGCACTGTGGACAAAAGTCTGCGGCGACAGGGGCGTGGTCACATGGCGTACTGGGCGATTAGCGGCTTGGTGTTGCTGGCGTTGACTATTGCGGGGATGGTGCTTTCGCAAGGTGTTTCCGGGCATGTGCAATTCAAACCGGTCGGCGGCTGGCTGGTATGGGCGGTTCTGCTGGCCACTGCGCAAACATTTAATTTAATGCTGGTGCAGTCGAAGATGAATGCCGCGGCGCTTGATCCAGATGGAAGTACCAACTCAAGATTGACATGGGCCAATGGCCTATGGATTCTTGCCGGGTGTGCTATCTGGTTGATGAGTATACCGACCTACCTCTCTGCGTCTGCTGCAGCGTAGATACTACTGACGCCAATTGAAGTGCCGAACAGATCATCCATTATCTATTCGGCACTCTTTCAGGCTTTGTCGTCACTCAGCCAGTCAATCAGAGTAATCAGCCCAGGTCATTGACCAGTTGGCCGATCACTTCACCTACCTTGGCCAGGTCCGGCGCAGCCAGGCGATGTTCATCGGCATACGAATACGCCACGGTGAACAAGCCTGCGGTGCGAGTAGAGTAAGACGGAGCGTCTTTCTCGAAAACACGGTTGGCTGCCTCGGCAGTCAGGGAGCTGGAACTGATGACCAAACGTTCTTCCGGGTTGTTTACGCCGTTGATGTAGACGTTGTCCGGATTGATCGACCATTCGGCCAGTTCACTGACCAGAAACGCACGAATCTTTTCTTCGACTGTGGCGTTTTCAGCGGCAAATGCTGCAGGGTTTACTGGAGTATTCATGATTTAACTTCCTTGTTAAGTTCATGTGTCGCATGTTCGATGGAAGCAGACTTCACATGAACGGGTTGGTTGAGGCTCTATTGAGCCTCAGTCGAAAGAGCCTTGTGCGGTAAATATATATAGCGAGTGATTTTTTTCAGATAGTCCGGGCCGTGTTGCGCGGCCCGGCAATGTTTCGGGGTTCAGCCCCGTGCCTGCGTCACCGGCAATGCATCCGCCCCGCGTTCGCGCACCCAGAACAATGTCGCACCGGCCACTGCGGCGGGCATCATCAGCAGGTTGACCACCGGGATCAGCAAGGCGACGTAGACAATGCCGCCGAAGCTCAGGCTTTGCCAGCGCTTGCTTTTCAGCCAGCCGAGCATTTCGTTCCAGCCCAGTTTGTGGTTGTCGGCCGGGTAGTCAATGTACTGGATCGCCATCATCCAGACGCCGAACAACAGCCACAGCGGAGCGGCGATGATGTTGGCCACAGGGATGAACGACAGAATGAACAGCCCCAGCATGCGCGGCAGCATATAGCCCAGCTTGCGGGCTTCGCGGGCCAGGGTACGTGGCACCATGGCCACCAGTTCGGCCCAGCTGAAATCCGGTGAATCGTCTACGCCACGAACCACGGCTTCGACTTTTTCGGAGAGAAACCCGTTAAAGGGCGCGGCGATGATGTTGGCGACCACGGTGAAGGTGAAAAACACTATCAGCAGGACCAGCACCACGAACAGCGGCCAGAGGATATAGCTGAGAAAGCTCAGCCAGTGAGGGAGCGTAGGCATGAAGGTGTCGACCCACAGCTCGAACTGGTGCACCGCCAGATAGATCAGGCCGCAGAACAACACCACATTGATGCTCAAGGGCAGCAGGACGAACAATCGCAAACCAGGACTGAGGACCAGGTTCAGTCCCTCTCTGAGGTATTGCGGGCCGGTAAGGGCGGGCGCGGGCATGGCAGTCTCCAGGTGCTTGAAAGGCGTGACCTTACCGGCTTTGTGATGGCCATGAAAGAGCGGAGAGCCGACGGTTTTTTGAGCATGTCAGACTTGTGGCGTATCCTTGGCGACGAAGAATATCCGGATGGCGCCGCTTTCAAGCGCCCGCGCTATAGAAATGACCTATAGGGTGGATTGTGAAACGATATTTCCTTAACCTCTGCGGCCCCGATAGGCTGTTCGGCAATCTAGGACCTGTCCTTCAGGTCAGAATTTTCAGGACCTGCCGAACCAAACGACGCTTCCCCAAGCGTTTCGGTGGTCCTTTTTATCCAGCCGTCCCGACCGCGGCGTAAACGGTCGGTCGATAGGAGTGTGTCATGTCAGACGTACGTCATTCCCGAGTGATCATTCTCGGTTCCGGCCCTGCCGGTTACAGCGCTGCGGTCTACGCCGCTCGCGCCAACCTCAAGCCTCTGCTGATCACCGGCATGCAGGCTGGCGGCCAATTGACCACGACTACAGAAGTTGATAACTGGCCTGGCGACCCGCACGGTCTGACCGGTCCGGCGCTGATGGAGCGTATGCGTGAGCATGCCGAGCGTTTCGAGACTGAAATCGTCTTCGACCACATCAACTCCGTTGATCTGGCCGGCAAGCCGTTCAGCCTTCAGGGCGATAGCGCAACTTACACCTGCGATGCTCTGATCATCGCCACCGGTGCCAGCGCCCGTTACTTGGGCCTGCCTTCGGAAGAAGCGTTCATGGGCAAGGGGGTTTCTGCCTGCGCCACATGCGATGGCTTCTTCTACCGCAACCGTGAAGTCGCGGTAGTCGGTGGCGGTAACACGGCGGTGGAAGAAGCGCTGTATCTGGCCAACATCGCCAGCAAGGTGACTCTGGTTCACCGTCGCGAAACCTTTCGCGCCGAGAAGATCCTGATCGACAAGCTGCACGCACGTGTCGCCGAAGGCAAGATCGAGCTCAAGCTCAATGCCACGCTGGACGAGGTATTGGGTGACAACATGGGCGTGACCGGTGCGCGTCTGAAGAACAATGACGGGACCAGTGACGAGCTGAAAGTCGACGGCGTATTCATCGCCATCGGCCACACGCCGAACACCTCGCTGTTCGAAGGGCAACTGGCTCTGAAAGATGGCTACATGGTTGTGCACGGTGGGCGTGAAGGCAATGCGACTGCTACCAGCGTTGAAGGTGTATTCGCGGCCGGTGATGTGGCTGATCACGTATACCGTCAGGCCATCACCTCGGCTGGTGCAGGCTGCATGGCGGCACTGGACGTCGAGCGTTATCTGGACGGTCTGGCAAACGCCACGTTCTGATTGGCGTCCCTCCAGGCCTCTGCAACCAGGTTCTCGTGCCAATGCGTTGGTATGAGAACCTGTCAGCTCAAGCCTTGCGCTTGAGCGTCTCGCCTTCGAATTTCACACCTGCCAGCCCATACTCGATCAGCGCACGGATATTGCCGTGGTCGCTGCCTTCAGGTGTGGCTTGCACCGAGCGGTAGTGCTCGCCAAATGCCAACAGTGCCTCTTCATCGCTCAAACCTTCCAGCAATGCCAGGCCTAGTGTCTTGCAAGACCCTTCGTTTTGCCCGGCAGCATTGTCGACGGCGCCGTTTCTGAACGGCTGAGGCTGATAATCGTAACCTTCTGCGATAAAGGCCAGGGTATCAGCGAACACATGCTCGCCGCTGCGCAGGCTGGTGCGCAGGGAGTTCAGATCAGTCATGTTTGGGTTCCTTGGCGAACGCCGCCTGTTGTTCGGCGTTTGCTTCTTTCTGGTATTGGGCTTTCCACTCGCTGTACGGCATGCCGTAAACCACCTCGCGAGCATCATCGAGGCTGATGTCGATGTGCTTTTCATCGGCGGCGGCCTTGTACCACTTGGACAGGCAGTTACGGCAGAAACCGGACAGGTTCATCAGGTCGATGTTCTGGACATCCTTGCGGCTGTCCAGATGCGCGACCAGGCGACGGAAGGCTGCAGCTTCGAGTTCGAGGCGTTCTTGCTCGGTCATGACGGGCTCTTTTCAATAGACGGTTCGCGTCATGATAAGAGTTTCAGCGTTGACCGGCGAGCGTGATCGATACCGATTCGGCAAAGCGCAGCGCATGCGGCTTGTCGACTTCCACTTCTGCGTAGGTCACGGCCTTGTGGCTCATCACCAGGTCCAGCACTTCCTGTGTCAGTCTTTCCAGCAGAGCGAAGCGGTTGCCCTCGACATGCTGAATGATGGCCTTGGTGATGGTGCGATAGTTGAGAGCATGCTCGATGTCGTTGTCGCGAACGGCTTCCTGTGCGGCGTAGAGAATCGTCAGATTGATCAGCACATCCTGCTTGTTGACGATTTCGTCTTCGTTGATACCGATATATGTGCGCAGGCGCAGGTCCTTGACCCGGATGCGCGCGGTGCCAGGTTCGAGTCTTGCCATTATTGTCTGCTCCGTCCGATCAATTGCAGAAACTCCATGCGGGTGGTGCTCGAGTCACGGAAGGCCCCCAGCATCACTGAAGTGTTCATGGTCGAATTCTGTTTTTCGACACCGCGCATCATCATGCACATGTGCTTTGCCTCGATGACCACGGCTACACCTGCCGCCCCCGTGACTTGCTGAATGGCATCGGCAATCTGCTTGGTCAGATTTTCCTGAATCTGCAGGCGGCGGGCAAACATGTCCACAATGCGCGCGATCTTCGACAGGCCCAGCACTTTGCCGGTAGGGATATAAGCCACATGCGCCTTGCCTATGAATGGCAACAGGTGGTGCTCGCAGAGTGAATACAGCTCGATATTCTGGACAATGACCATCTCATCATTGTCGGATGCGAACAGGGCGCCATTGACGATTTCGTCGACGCTCTGGGTGTAGCCGTGACACAGATACTGCATCGCTTTGGAAGCGCGTTTCGGGGTGTCCAGAAGGCCTTCGCGGTCTGGATCTTCACCAAGGCCGAGCAGAATGTCTCGATAGTGCTGGGGCAGGGACGAACTCATCAGAATGTTCCTCGGGGCGGCTTACTTGACGTGCCGTCCGCCGTTTACGGTCAGTGTTGTGCCGGTGACATAGGTGCTGTCCAGAAGGTAACGCAGGCTCTGGTAGATCACTTCTGCACCAGGCTCTATGCCCAAAGCCGATTTGGCCAGGGCGTTGGCGCGGTAGGCCGCATCGTCCTTGGGTTGAAACATCAACAGCGCCGGTGCTATGCCGTTGACTTTGACAAGAGGGGCGAACCGGGCAGCGAAGGACAGCGTCAGGCTTTCCAGGCCGGCCTTGGTTGCACAGTACGCGATGTGCTTGCTGCTGCCCTTGCGGGTCACGTCATCGCTGATATGCACGATGTCAGCGACTTCACTGGCGGTCAGCAACGGCTCACAGTGCAGATTGATCAGGTAGGGTGCCAGCATATGTACGCTGAACATACGCGTGAAGTTATCCGCTTCCTCGCCCGGGGTTTCAGCCAGCCACTCGGATGCATTGTGTACAACGGCACGCAGGCTTGAAGTTTGGGTTTTCAGTAGATCAATGAACGCCATGATCCCGGTTTCGCACGAAAAATCGCCGTAGAGGGCCACCGCTCCGGCCTGGCGCAGTTCCGTCACGCTTGCGTGTTCAGTGCGATAACTGATGATAACCCGATGCCCATGCTCAAGCAGTCGCAAGGCGCAATGCAGGCCTACGCGCTGGCTGGCTCCGGTGATCAGAATCGGTGCAGAAGATAATGTCATCGACAGCTCACGTATCGGTTATCCACAGTGGACGGGGATTGTACGGTCGATTGCTCCTTCCGGTTTACAGGCAAAATTATACCAGAGAATTTTTTTGTACAACCCTGGACATCATGAAACTCGCCGAGGCAGTGCTCGAAGGCGCTGAGCACGTGGAGGCTGAGGGAACGAGCGGGGCTGGGACGCGACCAAGACCTGTACCGAGGTGTAAAGGTGTACAGGTCTTTATGAGTCTAGCGAGGGGAAGGTGATTGCGTCGGGCGTGCCGGTGCAGGCGTGCTTTGCAGCCAAGGGGCAAGCAGGCGCGTGGACAGGGGAATGAACAGGTAGACCATCAGCGGGGTAAGCACCGCTGTACTGATCATGATGCGCGGCAACAGATCCAGATGATTGAGCAGCGGGCCAAGCAGGAAATTGAAGATCAGTGACACGGGAAAAAACGCCAGCCAGATCGCGACAGCCTGTTTCCAGCGTGGCGGGCGCTGATCGATTGCGCCGAACCAGCCATCAATACCACTGACGCGATGTTCCGAGGGTTGCGCGAAAAGACCGCTGCCGCGCACCAGCCAGGAGCGTCGAGAGGCGGAATGCTCCCAGGCGTGCATGGTGTGCTCATCGGTAAAGCGGAAAATGATCTGAAATTCATCATCGCCAGGCGGAGGCGCCAGCACGCCGGAACCCAGATACCCCGGGAAATCCGTGGCCAACTGTTCGCCTTCGTGCAGCCAGGCCATCATTTCATGGTAACGACCCTGTGCCACGCGGCGGGCGACCATCAAGGTGACGGGTGAGGTAGACATTGTGTATCTCCGGTAGAGGCGTGAGATTCCCGGGTAGGGAGGTCACATGCCGCGATCCGGGGTGGTGGGTCGCGACAGCTTCACTTGAAAAGCAAGCAAGGATTATTCCTGAAACGCTGACGGACCGGTAGAGCTTTGCGGTGTTGGCTGATTACTTGTGCAGGGAAGGGTGCTTGCGGCGATGCTCTTGGAGGATGTACTGACGCAAGCGCTCGGCGTCGTCCTTGCCATGCTTGCTGAAGTGATAGGCACCGAAACTGTGTTCGGTCATTCGCTCCAGCTTGCCGCGCATTGGAATAGGGGCCTGACCTGGCGGGTTGAACCAGGCGGAAAAGTTTCTCGGCAGCTTGCCTTCCTTGCGGTACTCAAGCAGCACCCCCTTGAACGACAGCTCGTGAACCCAGAGCGCCGTCAATGCACCCTTTTCGGTCTCAAGCGGGATTGGCTCTTCAAGCACGAGCCGCCAGGGGCGAATCTTCGGGCCTTCCTCGAAAATACTCGGTGCGCCCAGTTCCAGATGCAGCGCATGGAATTCGTCCTCGACCAGATGCAGAGGGAAATTCATCTGCTGGTTTTCGAACTGCGCATGGATCGTGACCTGCTCGTGAGCAGCCAGACGTGTCAGCAGATCCTGAATCTGAACCCCGCCATTGACCAGAAGGCTACGCGTGCTGTCGCGCACGTTCAGCTTCGGATTGCGCTGCATGCTCTGGATAAAATCCAGTTCAGCCTGTGTGAGGAGAGAATCAGGTTGCATTGGCGGAAAGCTCGGTCTGACCGGTTATTGAGAACAAAGACCATTGATTCCGCAAGTTGTTCGGACCGCTCATCATATTTTTCCATTTTAATGTTTCAACTTGGCTGTGCTTTTTCCGTGCCGGCCAAAGGCAAAAGGGTCCGTAGAAAATTCAGATGGCATTCTAGGGCATAATGTTTCACTTTTTTTCAGCTGCTGCAGGAATAGCCATGAAAGTTGCCATCGTGTGTGGAACGGTTTACGGATCGGCCGAAGAAGTTGCCAGACACGCCTCTGCACTGTTGCGTGCCGCTGGTCACGAAACACTCGTCAACCCTAGGCTCGCGTTGCCTGATGTGTTGGCTTTCGAGCCTCAGGCCATCCTTGCGGTGACGTCGACCACCGGGATGGGGGAGCTGCCCGACAACCTCATGCCTCTCTATTCAGAGCTTCGTGATCTTTTGCCTGGCCAACTGCGTGGCTTGCCGGGTGGTGTGATCGCATTGGGTGATGCCAGCTACGGCGACACCTTCTGTGCAGGCGGCGAGCAGATGCGTGAATTGTTCGCTGAACTGGGTGTGAATGAAGTGCAGGACATGCTGCGTCTGGACGGAAGTGAAAGCGTGACCCCGGAAACCGACGCCGAGCCTTGGCTGGCAGCGTTCATCAAGCACTTAGGCTGAAATCATCCCGCTGCTTTATTGAGCATGATTCAGCACTGCGCGTGTTGATTGTGACTGGCAGGTGCCTGGACGACACTCATCGCAACGTTTCTTTTGATCCTGGAGCCTGCGATGAGTGAGTCGGTGCGTTTTGAAGATAAAGTCGTCATTGTGACTGGCGCAGGAGGCGGGCTGGGAAGGGCTCATGCGCTGCTGTTTGCAAAGCACGGCGCGCGGGTGGTGGTCAACGACCTGGGTGGCTCTGCCCATGGCGAAGGGGCCAGTGCTTCTGCTGCTGATCGCGTTGTAGCCGAGATTCGTGAAGCCGGTGGCACCGCTGTGGCCAACCATGACTCGGTGACCGACGGCGGGCGCATAGTGCAACACGCGCTCGATGCCTTCGGTCGCATAGATGTGCTGGTCAACAACGCTGGCATCCTGCGCGACAAGACCTTCGCCAAAATGGAGGACGCCGACTGGGACCTGGTTTACCGCGTCCATGTCGAGGGCGCCTATAAGGTCACACATGCCGCCTGGCCATACCTGCGTGAGCAGAACTACGGGCGGGTGATTTTCACTTCATCGACATCCGGCATCTATGGCAATTTCGGCCAATCCAATTACGCAACCGCCAAGCTCGGGCTTTACGGACTGACTCGCACCCTCGCGCTGGAAGGCCGCAAGCACCGGATTTTCGTCAACGCCATAGCCCCGACCGGGGGCACGCGCATGACCGAGGGGCTTATTCCTGCCAACGTATTCGAGCTGCTCAAACCTGAACTGATCAGCCCGTTGGTGGTGTATCTGGGCAGCGAACAGTGTCAGGACAGTGGCGATCTGTTTGAAGTGGGCGGCGGCTGGATCGGCAAGGTCCGTTGGGAGCGCAGTCAGGGAGCATGCTTCGACCCACAGGCGGGCTTCAGCCCGGAGGACGTTGCTGCACAATGGCAGACGATTGCTGATTTCGATCAAGCCGCGCACCCCGCCGACAATATCGAGGCGTTGAAAGAAATGATGGCCAATCTGCAAAAATACGCTAATTAAGCAGGTTCTGAGATATGCGGCGGCTTTGGAAAAGAAGTCTCTGTTTGGTGCACGACTTTATAACTGGTTAATTATTTATCGGAATTTTTACCGTGTTCTGTAAGAACTGTCTTTTGGCTTTGTAGGTTTGGTATGGATTTCTGTACAACTATTCATTAAGCAGCTTTTACTCCGATATGAAGTTTGAACACATTCATATAGGGAGTATCACGTGGGAAGAACAATGTGGGGTGACCTGCCACCGGTCACTGTTGCTGCGCCGCCTGAAAGACTCAAGCTCAAGAAGGCCGCAGCGCAGGTCAGTCAAGTGTTGCAGGAGGTCGGTGAGAACGCCGTTGCGCTCAACTCGCTGGCGATGGAAAAACGCAGGATGAAGCCACTGTTCAAGGGTTTCAACCCCGAACAGATTACGCCCAAGGATCTCAACAGGGCAGGAATGATCTTGTACAAGTTCGGGATGATCGACAATCATACGGCCGAACTCATGAGTCGAGCGGGCGATGAGTTCGACAAGAAAGGCAAGCTGGTCGACCCGAGCAAGGAAATCAATGCGCTGGAGTTCTTTGCCAATCGGATCATTGAAATGAAAGAAAAGGCAATGAGCGGAGACCCATACGCCAAAGTGTTATTGCCTGATTACATTCGCACGATTCATATCATGCAGAATCTTCAAACGTTTGCCGAGTCTGGCGACAGTTACGAGATGCGCAAGATCAAGGATATGGAAAACAAGGGGCTGGTCAAAAAAACACCAAACGCCAAAGCGTGAGGGTGTCTTGATACTAAAACGTCTGGCAATAAAAAAGGCCGCTGCATGGATAGCCACGCAGCGGCCAAACAAAACGCAGGATCAAGGGAGCTTGCAAATCCACGTCGATTTAACGGGCGCAGGTTACCCTCCATCACTGTTCTGAAAAATCCCCGTACAGGATATGCAGCATTACCCGGCAGGTAACAATTCGCGGGGAGTGTGCCAGTGGCTCAATGAACGCTGTGGTTCGCTGGCAACCGACTCAGGCGCTCGGCAAGCTCGATTCGTTGCAGTGGGTCTTCGCTGAGCAACAGCGCGCGTTCCAGGTCGAAACGTTCGGCCTGCGGGCATTCAAGGAGTTGATACAGGCTGGCACGGGCCAGGTGATCTCCGCTGGTAGCCTGGCCCAGTTCGACGATGCGGTCGGCGTCTTTGAGCGCAGCGAGAAAATCATCGTTGATCTGATGCAGATGCCGCAGGTTACGCGATAATCGCTGCAGCATGCTGGTGGGTGTGGCGCGTGTCATGTGTTCGGCGCGCAATTGCATGGTCGGGCCGAATTGCCGGATCAACAGCTCGCGGCAGTCTCTGGGGTAAAGCCTGCGCCCGCTGCAAGGGTCGAGCAAATGATCGGCACCTGGCACACGCAGCAGAAAGTGGCCTGGAAAGTTCACGCCCTCCAGTGCAATCTCCAGCCGCCTTGCTATCTCCAGCGCGATCAGTGCCAGCCCCAATGGCTGACCGCGACGCTGCTGCACAACCTTGTGCAGCAGCGCCGAGTCGGGTTTGGGCGGGTTCCAGTCATCTTGCTGAAAACCCAGTGCATTGAGTTGTCGCAAAAGCGGTTGCGCGAGTTCGGGGGCAGGCAGGACCGGCAGCGCAGCGTCGATCTGGCGCTGTAACTGGTCCATGTCACTGATCACCGCATGCCGGGCAAAGTGTGCGTCATGCTCGCTCGACACCCATAGCGCTGCTTCAAACACCGAGGGCGGTGTCTGTTGCAGACAGGCCAGGCAATGCTGACGTGGAGTCATCGACCGCTCCGTGCAACTGAAAATCCAGTAGGAAGACTCTTTGTAGCCCCGCGCGGGAATTTCGTCCAGCGCCAGTTGTTTCTACTTGTTCAGGGCTTTTATCAAGTCGGGCGTCACATAGTGCGGACCGTCGAACAGGTACAGCGGATAGCCATCGAAAGCCGCTATTTGCGGTTTCAGTTCGGCAGCCGTCGCCGGTCGGAAACCTCCACCCACTTGCGGGCGAAACGCTTCGACGATGATTCTGACGCGATTTTTGCCCAGCCGTTTACGTAACGCGTCTGCGTAGGTTCGGGCAACCGGAGCGGTGCGCGCATAGACACCCACACCGTCCTGAAAGAACACGCCGATATCGTCCGGCAGCCAGGTTTTCAGCCAGTCCGCAGTGGCGGCGGGGCCGATGTTGGCACCATCGTAGACGCTGATCCATAACGGCCTGGGCAGCTTCGCCAGCAGCGCGGGTAATTCCTTGGCACGACTCCAGCTGGGGTCGACCTCGGCCGGGAAGTACCAGCCGGTGACATTGAGCGGCGTTTTCACTTTGGCCAGCTGTGCCGAAAGCACCGCCAACTGTTCGATATTGTCCCGTGAGCGGTTTTCGCTGAAGTACCCCGCCAGCCCGAGAATCACCTCCTGCGCCCAAGGCTCCTTGGCGATCCGCGCCCAGTCCGGCAGCACCGGCACGTTGGTCATCTGAGTACCTGGTATGAACGACTGGTCATCGACCGCCGTCCACTGCACAAGCAATTGCCGTGCGCCGAGTTTGTCCCAATTGCCGCTTATGCCCACCGTTGCGTTATCCGGTTGCCAGACGATGCCGACAATTCCCGGCCCGTTGGGCTGTATCAGTTGATACAGCTCGCTGGAGGCGAGGGTCAGCGCACCTACCAGGGCGGCTGCCAGCGAGGTCTTGATCAATATTGTCTGTCGTAGCAGTGCGGCCAAAGCCTTCAAACATTACTCCCTGATGGATGACTCGTGATTGTCACCACGAGAATGTCATACGTGCGAACACACCTTCTGCGCGGTCGTCGCCAAAGACTTTCTCGCGGTATTGCACCGAGAAGTCGACATACGACTGTGGCGCCTTGTACGTGTCCTCGCGAAACCAGTAGCGTACGCCGGTACCAACACCCAGCCCGCCAGCGTTACCGGATGACGTACTGCTGCGGCCCAGGCTGTCGACTTCGCTACGCATCTTTGAATCGTAGTCCACTGCGGCGACCATATGTGGAAACACCACCAGCCTGGGGCTGATGCTGTCCAGACGAAAGCTGCGTCCGACCTGCCATTCACTGTTGAAATAGTTGCGCTTGTCCTGCAAATAACGCCCACCTTCAGCATACAGCTGCGAGGTCCACCAACTGGGCACGTCGACACGCAAGTCAGTACCGATGCTGGAGCCGTAGCCCAGACGTACCAGCCAGTCGCCATCGGCGTTGGAATTGCCCAACGGAAAGGTGCGCTCAAAGGCACCGATGACGTTGACTGAGCTGAACGGCTTGACCCTGATCCCCAGCGCTCCCTGCAATGCATCCGCGCCTGTGTCAGAGTCGCCTTCCTTGCTCCACAGCGTGTCGGTGACGCGTCCGTAAAGCTCGACGAAGCGTGCATTGCGGTAGCCCAATGGGCGCCAGAACACTTCGGTGCTGTTCTGCACACTGTCAGTGTTGCTGCTCGGTGCGCTGTTCAGGCCGCTGCCGCTGCTGGTGCTGGCACCGCGATACGTCGTGGTGTTGGTCAAACCCCATTCACGGGACAGGTCGGAGACGGCGCGTCGGGTGTCGAACACCTGTTGCGCGGGCATCTGCAAATCACCGGCCTTTTGATAATCGAGCACGCGCTTGAAGTAGGCGATGGCCTGTGCATCGTCCGGCGTACGCATGGCGCTGTAGGCTGCGTCCTGAACTTCACGCGGCTTGAGTCCGGAGCTGCGGTCGACCCGTTTGAACTCGTCCAGCGCGCCACGATCGTCGCCCGCCTGGCTGAGGAAATAGGCAATCTGCACTTCATCGCCGGGTTGCAGTTCGCCCGCATCGCGAGCTTTCTGCAGACGTTGCAGCGCCTCGCTCGGCTGGCCCATCGCTGCGTACAAGGAAGCTTGCTCGCGCAGGGGCAGATTACCCACGGCGAGTGCCTGAGCGAAGTCCTGACGCGCACCGTCCTGATCGCCCAGGCGTTGACGCATTTGTCCGCGCTGGACGAGCAGGGTGGCGTCGTTGCCATTGAGCGCCAGTGCTTCGGTAGCCGCAGAGCGCGCTTCGGCATATTGCCCCTGGGCAATCAGGGCGCTGACCAGCAGCTTTCGGTAAGCCATCTGTTTCGGAAAACTGCGAACAGCCTCCCGCGCCTCGCTGACAGCGGTGTCGTTATCTCCGCGTGCCAGTGCCTTATAACCCGAGGCTGCCTTATCGACTGCTGCCTGTTCCTGAATCGCTTGCCGACGACGAGTCAAAACCGGCTGCGGGCCGACTGCCTGCTCTGCATCGTTGATGGCCAGCTGTGCTTCGTCCAGACGCTGCTGACGTTGCAGTGCCTCGATCAGCATCATGCGGTAATCGAGATTCTTAGGTGCCTGGGCAATGGCCTTGCGTGCATGACTGGCCGAGCCGTCGTAGTCGCGGTTGGCGTAGGCGCGCAGCGCCTGATTGCCTTCCAGGTAGCCAAGCTTGGGGCGCGCCTTGGGGAAGCGGGCCGGGTGATCGCGGCGGTATTTGTCACGTTCTGCCAGGGCAATCAGATCACGCAACTGATCGGCATCCGCACGCTGACGCAACGCTTCGCGCGCCTTGGCGATGGCCAGGTCGTAGTCCTTGCGGTTGTAGGCCATGTAGGCTTCGTTGGCGATGGCATAGGCGGGTCCGGTCAACGGCAAGGGCAGTGTTTCCGCCTGGCTGAGCGGTGCAACAAGACCCAGGCCGCTCACCAGCAGCGACAGGATGAAGGGGCGCTTCATAGTGGCTGCTCCGTTTGATCGTCAGATCGGTAATGGTTGTGCTGACGTGCCACAGCCTGTTCGATGGTTTCTCTGGACAGCACGCCGATGTCGACCAGGTAATCGCCGATCCGGCCATGCACATGCGGGCGGTAGCCGAGCATGGCTTTCTGGAACACTTCGCGGTCCAGCAGGCCTTGCTCGATCAGCAGATCGCCGAGCAGTGGCGCTCTGGCTGGAAGCGGCTGACCCTCGACCACCTGAAGCTGACGCAACTGCGCGACGATGTCGCTTTCACGGGCAATCAACTGCACCGGCTCGGCACCCAGTTGCTCGGTAATCTGTTGCAGACCGTCAGGCGGCAGCGGGCTGGCCACGGCAATTTCCTGGCGACCCAGCGCATTCATTTGCAACGGCACAACACGCCAGCGCAGGCAGAACTCATCGGCCAGCACATCGTTTGTCGCACGTTTGCCGGCAATGTCGAATACCCGTGGCAGGTCGTTCTGAAAAGCGATGGCCTCAGCCAGGGTTTCATCGTCGAGCCAGCCGTGGCTAAGCAAAATCCTGCCCAGCGGCAACTGACGGGTCTGTTGCTCAGCCAGTGCGGTCTGCAGTTTTTCGTCGTTGATGGCTTGCCAGGACAGCAGCACGCTACCTAGGCGGCGTGGCGCTACGGCAATCAGGTCGGAAGACGGAAAGTCATGCATGGTCTTGTCCCAGACCAGCTTGCGGTTGAGCACCTTGCCCACCAGAAACATCCGCCAGGCGCGCGCTGCAGCCATGAAGTTGACGAAGTTGCCGACCACCATGCGCGGTATCGACAGCAAACCGTGCTGCCAGCCGTAAAGCACGGTAGTGAAGTAGCAGCGGTGCAGGATTCGCCATAGCAACGCAATGCCGTTGGCCACCAGCAGGTACTGAATCAGACCTGTGGTTTCAAACGGGGTCGGAAAGCTGGTGTTCCACAGTCCGCTGGAACGCAGCACAATCAACGCCAGCAATTGAATGAGGATAAAGTAAGCGAGGATGCTGACGAACGAAGTCACTACGCCCTTGCGGTCCCGAAACAGCAGGTAACGGTTGGCCAGCGACCCGGTCCAGCCCATTTGCTCCCAGCCCTGCAGGCCGATGCCCAGAGTCCAGCGCGCTTTCTGGCGAAAGGCGGTACGGAAGGTGTCCGGGAAAAATTCACGCACACACAGCGGCATTTCCAGCGTCGACTCATACGGCTTGCGGAACCACGATTTGCGCAACACCCGAAATTGCACAGGGAAGCGCACAAAGATCGCCTGCATGCCGTATTTCGCCAGCCGAGCGCCTACATCGTAGTCTTCGGTCAGGCTTTCGGTATTGAAGGGCTGGTTCTGGTTTTCATCGGCCAGCACCATCAGTGCACGTCGCGAGAAGCAGGTGCCGACGCCCGCCGAAGGCACGGTGTCAGTCATGCTTTCGCGTACCACCAGATCCTTGCCGTGCCATTCGGCAAACTCGTCCATGTAGGTGCCGGCCACCCATTCGTACCAGTTGCGTTCCAGCGACACGACCGGTAACTGGATCATGTCCTTGCGTGGCAGCAGGTAATTGAACAGGCGCAGTTCAAGCGGGTGCAGTACATCTTCGCTGTCGTGCAGGATGGTCCCGGCAAACTGTACAGCGTGGGTTTTCTCATACAGAAAAATCGCCTGTATGACCCAGTTCAGGCAGTCGGCCTTGCAGGTCGGGCCGGCGTGCGGCACCTCCACGCGGTGCAATTGCTTGTAACGACGACGCATGCGCTCCACTTCATCGATGGTGCGCTGGTCGTTGATGTAGGTGCCGACGAACACTACGTAGTTCTGGTAATCGAGCGTCGATACCATATTTTCGATCATCGGCGCGATGACGTCGTATTCCAGCCAGGCCGGGACCATGATCGCCAGCGGCTGCTCGTCGCGGGCAATCAACTGCTCGGCAGTCAGTGGCCGGTAGCGACGTTCGGCGGTGAACTTGCGGTAAAGCCGTCTGGCCCAGTACCAGATATCGATGAACAGGTCATCGATACTCGATACCAGGATAATCAGCCCGACAACGATCGTCGCGACTTCCAGCACGCTGTAGTAATGGGCCAGCCAGTAAGGCCAATAGAGCGACGTCATTGCGGCGGCCCGTTACGAGCGATTGCGACGGGCGCTACGGCCAGCCAGCAACAGGATGAGAAAGAGTACGATGCCAGCCGGAATCAGCCACAGCAGCGATGGTTTGCGCCAGGCGTCGAGGCCAGTGCTTTGCTCGTCCTCGATCATCTGGCTGCCGGTCGGGTCCTTGGCGTCAAAGGTGGCGATCGGGCCGTTGTCAGCCAGCAGCGTGGCGTTGCCGCGCTCCAGCAGCAGCGGGCGCTCGAAAACCGGGGCCTGACCACCAAGCGTGCGATAGACCATACCGTGCTGGCCGCCCGCGTCGATCACTTGCAGCGAGGCCAGGTGGTTGAGGGATTTGAGGTCGAGCAGCGTCTGCTCTTTGTGATTGATCAGCAGATGGCCGTCGTTGCTGGCCTTGACCGACTCGGCGCCATCCTTGACTGGCAGTTCGAACGCCAGAAACGCTTTGGCGGGCGTCACGGCTACGCTGGCGTCATCGCTGACGCTGAGTTGCGCACGCAACGGCGAGACACCGGAAGCGCTGGCGACGCGGATCACTTGAGGCAGGCTGCTGGCCGGGCGCTCGAGATAGGCCTTGGGCACCATTATCTGGGTGTCCGTAGCGAAGCGTGCCGCCATGCCCGAGAAGTTTTCGTCGGGAGTGATCTTGTCCAGCACCACATGGCTGGTCGGCAATACCGAGATCGGGAACGCCTGCGGCGTCTCCAGGCACTGGTTGCTGACCGGCTGACGCTGGAACGAGACGCGCAAGGTGTTCTGCGCTGCCAGTGCATATTGCGGAATTCTTGCTTCGATGCGCTCTTTCTTGCCATCGGCAGTCAGTTGCATCGCACCAATCAGGTAGTCATTGAGAAACAGCGTCGCAACCGGTGGCGTTCCGGATGCACCGGGGGCCGCAGCGACATCAATCATCGCAGTTACCGGTACGCGCCCGTCATAGGCCACGCTGCCCAGCGGGAACGAGGCGCTCCAGTCGGTTTTAGCCAGCACATCCACCGTGCCGGGCTTGCCGCCCAGGCGCGTCAGCGCAACGCGACCGTCTTCGCTGAGCGGCATCGCGGCTTCTTCGCCAATGGTCAGCTGACGATTGCGCGCCAGTTTGTTCCACGCCGAACTGAACAGGCCGATGGCCTTGTTCGCCGACTCCGGCTTGATCATCAGCAGCGCGCGATTGCCCAGCAGGGCCAGACTCACGTCCTCGGTGCTATTGGCGAGCGGTTGCTTGATATGACGTTCGCGCCACTGGCTCAGTGCGCTGGCCGCCGAAGCATCCAGACCCTGCACCTGCGCCTGGAGAGCGTCCATGGCGTCGTCGATTGCCTTGAGCAGCTGTGGATCGCTGATCGCCAGGTCGGCCTGCAACGCAGGTGTCTGGCCAAGCATCAACAATGCACCGATTTCCGCCGGGTCGCGCAGGGTGTATTGGCCCTTGCCTTCGAGCCCTGCAAACGCCGGAATCTGCTTGAGTTCTGCCGGAATATTCAGGCCGCTCAGGTCCACGCTGTCCTGCACGGCAGGAAACGGCAGGATGCGTGCCTGTTTACCGATGCGTTCCAGCGCTACGCCCAGACGCCAGGCGGCGTCGTAGCTGGCGCTCGACAAGGTGCCGGGTGCGACCAACAGGCCAGGTTTGCCGGGCAGCGCGTTCCACGCTGCACCCACATCCTGCAACTGGCTGGCGTCATAGCCGTAAGTCAGGCGCGTGTGCGGATCGATGCGCAGCACATTGCCGATGGCGCGTTCGTCTTCGCAGAGCACTTTCGAGATCACAGAGGACCAGGCAATGCCCAGGCGCACCGAGCCGCTTTCCCGGGCTGCCTTGTCGACGCCCAGTACGGCGCTGGCATTACCCTGTTCTTCGTTGAGGCCCAGCGCGCGCACCGGATAACCGTCCAGCGACAGTAGCAGCGTGTTGCGGCCTGCTTCGCCATTCAGATAGCTGGCGTCAAAATTCAGCGTCGCATCCGTCAGCGGCACATTGGCGGGCACTGGCAGGTAAAGTTCACGGCGCGCATCAGTGGCATTGAGAATGATCGGGCGATCAATGCCCAGCTCCCTCAGCTCGATCACTCGCTCCTGACGACTGTCGGCGGTGATTCGGTTGATCGCCTGGGTCAACGGGCTTTCGGCAGCCAGGGCAAACGCTGGCATCAGAGCCAGCAGGCTCATCCCGCAGGCAAGGACGTTCAGCGTGCCCATGTTTACGGCAACGGAAGATTTCATTGTGCAGATCTCGGTAAAGGCTCAAGGCCATTGGGTCTTGATACAGGCTGCCGGTCTGCTACAACGTTTTTCGGGCACTCGGTCTGAACCGGGTGCCCGTATCGTTTGCGGACTGCTTCCTGCGGATATGTTTGGTATTCGTTTGCGCTACCTGCGCGTGTTTTCGCTAACTTGCCATCGAGCGCATCTGGGCATGCTGGTGTTGAAGTTGAGGCTGGATCAGCGTGTCGAGCTGCACATCGACCGGGTCGGTGCGATAACGCGGCAGCTCGGCGACAAATTCATCCACCGGACGACCCATCAGGGCATCGACGATGCGCGCACTGGCCTTGCCGTCGCCGTAAGGGTTGGCGGCATGGGAGGCTCTCTGCCACAGGGCGTCGTCATCAAACAGGGCGTTCACGCCACGAATGATCGCGTCGGTCTCGGTGCCCACCAAGCGTACGGTACCCGCGGCGACTGCCTCGGGACGCTCGGTGACATCGCGCATGACCAGCACCGGCTTGCCCAGCGACGGCGCTTCTTCCTGCACGCCGCCGGAGTCGGTAAGGATGACGTGGGCGCGTTGCATCAGGCGCACGAACGACAGGTAATCCAGAGGCTTGATCAGGTGCACGTTGGGCAAATCGCCCAGATGCTCGGTGACCGGCCCCAGTACGTTGGGGTTCAAGTGCACCGGGTAGACGATTTGTATGTCGTCGCGTCGGGCCAGTTCGCCCAGCGCCCTGCAGATGTTCAGGAAGCCGTCGCCAAAATTCTCGCGCCGATGCCCGGTCACCACCAACACCCTGCGTTCAGGCACCAGGAAGGAAAACTGGCGATCCAGTGCGTGGCGCAGCTGGCGGTTGCTGTCGATCCGCTGAGCGGTCAGGTGCAGGGCGTCGATCACGGTATTACCGGTCACGAACGAGATACCTTGCAGGCGCTCGCCCAGCACGTTGCGGCGCGACTCGGCCGTCGGTGCAAACAGATGATCGGAAATCAGATCGATGCAGCGGCGGTTCATCTCTTCAGGCCATGGCTGACGGATGTCACCGGTGCGCAAACCGGCTTCGACGTGGCCGATGGGGATGCGGCGATGAAAAGCCGACATGGCCGCCACCATTGCTGAGGTTGTGTCGCCATGAACCAGCACCTTGTCCGGTTTCATCTCGTCCAGAATCGGATCGATAGCCGCGTAAAGCGCCGCGGTCAGGGAATTCAGCGTCTGATCGGGGCGCATCACATCAAGGCTGTAATCGGCTTTGAGCTCAAACATGTCCAGCACCTGTTGCAGCATGCTCTGATGCTGCCCGGTGATGCAGATTCTCGAATCGATACCCGGCTCTGCGGCCAGTGCTCTGACCAACGGAGCCATCTTGATGGCCTCTGGGCGAGTGCCGAATATGGAAAGGACCTTCATCCTGGGTTGCTGACCAGCCATTATTTCCTCCCGCGCTTTGAGCGCGCCGCGCAATAGCAAAGCCAGGCTGAGAGCAGCGTGGCCAGCTGGCGAGTTAATGAGTTTCTCGGGCGGGGAAGATCGGAGTGCATAGCTCGATATTCACTTCAATGTGATGTAGCAATGTGCCTCGTTACCCGGAATTGTCGGGATTATTAGCAGAACAAAATAATAAAGCAAAATGTTTTATTAGCTATTTTTCAAAGTAATAGTTTTCAGGAACTTTGGTTTTTCAGGATGGTCAGTTCAGGGTTATAACTTTTGAAAAATCCGTTTTGCCCAATGAATACGGGGGGGGGTTGCGGGCGCATGATAGCGTCGGTCAGGCTGTTTTCAAAGGACGCTAATGTGCTGAAAGTCGCCATGATGGCAAAAAGTTCCAACAAAAATCGCCGTGCTGTGGCGTGCATCACTACAGCAGAATACTGACGCCTGATTAATGACAGGAAAAGCGAAGGGGTTCACAAAAATGGCGCTGATATAATGACAGTGTGGAACTTTGCTTTTGTATCGAGTGTGATGCGCTGCAGGTGAACGAGATGTTAAGGAATAGCTTACATACCGCTAAAGTTAAGTGAGCTGCACTATTGAGTTGTAGCAGCAATGCGGACAGTTGCCCAGTTATTAAATGAGAATGATTAGCGAACCCCTCCGAATGAGGGGGTCGCGGTGCAGAACGCAATCAGCCTTCTGACTCGGCAGGCTCCGACAGCTCACTGAGTGCAGTCGCGTTGTTTTTGAAGGCGGCGGCAAAGACGGCGCGATTTTTCGCCATGTAGATACTCGCATCCTCTGCATGCTTCTCCGAGATGCCCGGCACGTTCTTGATCAGGACGTCGGTGAGAAGCTCGGCCAGCTCGAGCATTTGATCGTGCGCATCGGCGAGTTTACGGTCCACGAAAGTAGTCTCCAGATCGCGGGTGCTGCGGTAAAGGGTTTCAACAGCCATTTTGGCCTCGTCGTGTTATCCAGTGTTGAAAGGGGCTAGACCCGGACGTTCAGCGCTTCACGCTCTGACCAGCGGGTATGCAAAAGCAGTGATCCTGCAAGACCAGCATGCCGGTCAGGTTTAGCGGGGCGCTGCATGCATATCCAAATGAGGGTCTGCATGAAGGCCGCTCTCCGACGCATCGGCGTTGAAGGTGATTTCTTGATTGCTGTGTTTTTATACAGTAAAAAGGCTGCACCAATCAACCCCTCTCTGAATAGTGGCGTTTAAGCATCTTTTTTTGCGCCGCAAATGTGCCTTGCGACAACCCGTCGCGCTCTCAACCATAGCCTATGGCCCTGTTCCTGCTTTAAAAAGCAGGCCACAAAGGTGTCACGAGTACCCGGCATCATCCGGTCGGCATAAACGAAGATTCAGAGGTAGAGCGTCATGGGAAACAAATGGGCAGTAAAGATAAGACACCGCGTGCACGGCCAGGCCGAGTCACTGGGTAATCTCTGCGTCGAGAGCTTTCACTTTCTGGCGCTGTTCGCGATTGGCGCGATCACTGCCTGGGCGTCAGTGGTTGCATTCCTGGGTATGGTCGAGAAAGGCAACGTCACGGTCGATGACATCCTGCTGCTGTTCATCTACCTGGAGCTGGGGGCGATGACCGGGATTTATTTCAAGACCAACCACATGCCCGTGCGCTTCCTGATCTACGTTGCGATCACTGCACTGACCCGCCTACTGATTTCCGACGTGTCCCACCACAACCCGCCGGACATCGGCATCATCTACCTGTGTGGCGGCATTCTGCTGCTGGCGTTTGCAATTCTGGTGGTGCGCTACGCGTCTTACAAATACCCGTCGGCGAAGATTCCCGATTCGTCCAGCGCGGTCAAAGGCGCGGTGACGGAGGAGAAGGGCGAGATCTGATCGAGACACTGGCGACATCGGTGATCGATGCCGCCAGCGTGTTGCATGGAAGTCGCCTGTCAGTTAAGCCACACGCCGGCATGCCAGTGCCAGCCGTCTCCGGCGCTTTCCCAGTGCGGATGCACGTAGTGGTAGCCAGGTCGTTCCGCCTCCCAGTGACCATGAACCGGCACGAAACGCTGCCCGTTCCAGTGCCAGTAACCGCGCGCCCAGATGTAGCCGGGACGAGGCGCTGGTTCCACTTCGATTACCCGCTCAGGGGGTGGTTGCGGCGCGATGACTTCTTCGACGTATTCATGATGTACGTGTGGTCGCTCATGGACTACCCGCTCTTCGACACAGCCTGACGCTATCGCAAGTGATGCGATCAATACCCCATACCTCAAGAACATGTTGCCTCCTCGGAATCATCCGCAGGTGCAGTGGCGCTGAACGCAGTGCCCAGTCGCTCGAATGTTTCTGCGCAAGGATTGTTGTAGCAGGATGTATCTGTACTTTTGCTGAACCTTCGGGAGAGCGGATGGTGGCGTATGGCCGTGATGTTTGGCGTGTTCTAGACCGTGCAGGTGTCGGGGCATAGGACCTTTCTGACAGTCACAGCCCTACCCCTTGTATGACGTTGCTGAAGATGGCAGTCCTGCCCCTATGCCTGGGTATTCACTGCCAATGTCCTTCCCTTACGCTTTGAATCCTCAACTCTCTGAGGGCAGGAAGCCAGGACTCAGTCGCACGTAAGGGACAACCTGTGATCACCCATAACATCACCGTACCGGTCGCTACCAGCCAGCGGCTTGCAGTCAATCTGACGCTGCCATGGTTCATTCAGAAAACCGAGTTCACCCCAGTACCAGCCGTCTACGAACCTTTGATAAACGGTGAAGATACCTTTCGCGCTGTGCATCAGGCGATTGATAGCGCCAAGGCGTCCATCGACATCGTCTGCTGGGGCTTTCAACCCTCCATGTATTTCATCCGCGACGGGTGCCATCCCTGCATCGGTGAACTGCTCATGCTCAAAGCGGCGCAGGGCGTGAAGGTCCGTGTGCTTGCATGGGAAATGCCGTTCAACAGCGCGGGGGTGGCTGGTGAAGCCAATTTGCCGGGCAAGGGGCCGATACGCATCAAGGACCGGGTTTTGCAAAACTCGACTCGGGCTCAGTACGACTATGACCGTGACTGGTTCAACCATTACGCCGTGGCAGACGAGCAGGCCGCCCGACGTGTCGCAGACAATGTGCCGGTGCTGGTGAGCCGGGGTTTCAGTGTGCTGGAAAGAGCCGAAATTGACCATTGGGTGAAGTATCGAAGCATGGACCCGAACGTCAGTTGGCGTGCGCGTAAAGCCATGAGTGCAAGCGCGACACACCATCAGAAAAGCATATTGGTCGACTACGAACTACCGAACGCCGTCGGTTTTGTCATGGGCCACAACATGCTGGACGAATACTGGGACACCGACAGCCACTCGGCACTGAACCGCACCCAAGCGACCGCGCCCAATCCTGATCGCGGACCACGGGGTGCCCTGCCGCGCCAGGACATCTCCTGCAAGATATCCGGCCCTGTCCTTGAACACCTGCACTGCAACTTTGCCTGGGCATGGCGCAGGGAGACCGGTGAAGACCTGTTTCAGTCACGTCAGTCCATAGAAGCCGCATCCCGACTCACGTGTGACCGCGGCACCCGGATAATGACTCAATTGCTGCGTACTCAGGCCCAGGAGCATGTGTACGACATCGAAAAGCTTTATCTGAATGCGGCCAACAACGTTTGCCAGTTTATCTACATCGAGAACCAGTATTTTCGCTGGGGACCGCTGGCCGAGAAAATCAAACAGATTGCAGAGCGACAAACCAGTTGGGGGCGTGATCCGGCGCAGCACAACGCCATCCATTTATTCGTGATCACCAATGACACCAACGACGGGATCGGCATGGGCACGCTCAAGACTCAGGAAATGCTCGCCCAACTGGGCCGCGCCGACGTCATCCCCGGCGTGACCCGGCTGCTGCGTATCAAGCAGATCAGAGCAGACGCGCCACCCAAGCCTCAACCCGAAACCGCAAATGATCATGCAGGCCAGAGAAAGCTGGATGAGTGGCAGGCCGAGCAGGGCAGGAAAACCAGAGAGGCCGAAAACAGCACGGTGCAGGCGCAAGAAGTGCCCGGCCTGAAAGTCCATGTCTGCTCACTCGTTGCTCCCGACTCGCCCGAAGGTCAGCCATGGATGCCGGTGTACATCCACTCCAAGCTAATGATCGTCGATGACGTATTCACCACACATGGGTCGGCCAACCTTAATACCCGAAGCATGATGGTTGATAGCGAACTGAACATATGTCATGAGCATCCGGCGTTTAGCCGGCCGTTAAGGCAGCGGTTGTGGGGTATGTATACGAATAGGATGGGGGCGCAGGATGAGCCTGAGCTGGCGTTCAAAGCGTGGGGCGAGATGATTAGGCAAAATAAAGAGTTCAAGTCAAAAAAGCTGTCTCCTGTTGCTTCCCTTGTCGAATTTTATTACGGCGAAACGACTGTGGCGGACTTTGACTAATGCGCATGACTTCACTGCTCCCAAGCTTATTACTGGTTGCCTGCAGCGCTGGCAATGCCATCAATTTTTGGACAAAGGATGCTCCCTTGAAGCAACTAAGCGAAGTCAACGCCAAGCTGAAATTTACCTGTGCGCATGAGACGATTCCGACGTCTTCGGCAGAAACAGATGTTCTGTTCCAGTACGCGCGCTGGCTACAGAAAAATAATCAGCTAAAGCAGGACAAAGCAGTTGACCTTGAGATCGAACGGCTTTACCGCATCTCTGCTGAGAACCACCATTACAAAGCCAACGTCAATCTGCAGAACGGAAGCATGCGTGGTCATTTCAATCTGAGTGGATCGGAGCATCTGCGCCTTAGTCAGCAGTTGATCGACGCCAACGTTGCGTCCGGCTATTACTTCATTGCTATATTTCTGCGACGGGGCGTTGCAGGTTTACAGCAAGATCAAGAAATTTCCTTGCGCTACTATCGAAAAGCAGCAGATGAAGGCAACCCCCAAGCCCAGGCTTTCTTGGCCGACAAGCTGGAGCCAATCGACATTGCTCCCGAGATTGCACGCCAGATGCGACGTTGCGCAGCCACGCAGAGTAATGGCGATGCGGCCGTTGCCTTAGGCTTTGATCTAAAAACAGATAGAAGCTATAAAGATGCGCTTCAAGCGTTTCAGAATGGCGTTGCATCAGGTGATGAAATTGCTGCATCTTTTTTGAGTAAAGTTTTTCGCGGCCCAAAACCGGATGATCGTTTGTACTTTATGGCTCAGGAAGAAGACTTACAGCGCGCAGAACGTTACAAGCTTATTAGCAAGATATTAGGCGACTGGTCCTACGCCAACCCAAGCGTTCCTGAAATCAATGAAATCGTTCCCCTTCCACCAGCCAGACTGCCTACTTGGGATGGCAAGCTGAAATGGATTGAAGAACGTAAAGCCAATATCCCGCCGCCCAAGCCATCCGAGGCGCTGATCGAGTTACTGGCTAAAGCCATGGTTCTCGATCCTAAAACAGGTAAGCCAATGCCGGGATCGCCTGTGTACAGCAAGGAAGACTGATGGTCGGTGCGAAAGCACATCGGCGTGATCGTGCCGCGCCTCTACAAGCGTTGTTCGACGACTATTCTGCTGTAACCGCCAGAAATGGAAACCGGGAGGCAATTACGTGACTCCCGGTCTGGTCATCCAACCTGTATGGATGTCATTACGCATCAAACCCCGGCATTCACCGCGGCCTGATTCTGCGACCACAGACCATTGGCCGGACCGGGTGTCTTTTTCAGCGTGGCACCGTCGGTCATCGCTGCAAGAATCTTGATCGCGCTGTCGCCACGCTCGATGGCGATGCCGAATTGCACGCTTTCTATAAGCTTGCGCAGGCGTTGCGGGTCATTGCGTTGCGCTGCGCTGATCAGACGCTTGGCAACGACTCCGCATTCGTTGGACAGGGTCAGCATGATGCTGCCGTCCAGCCCTTGAATGCTCAGATTCACCCGATAGTCGGGGTGAAAAGTATCCGTGATCATCTGAAAAGGATTGTCCATATCATTCACCTGCTAAATGGTCTGCATAAGTTGACCGGGTAATAGTCCTTTTGGTTCTCGACGACTGATCAGCGGTTGCGTTACTCCTTCGCTTGCTGCTGACAGGTTTGCCGTCGTCTTTCGCGTTGATGAGAGGTTTCGTTTAAGACGCTTTAACGCACCCACGGCGTGAGTCCGCGCCTGGAGGTGGCCGTCCTGATGGTCAGCCTCGTGGCGCGTACTACAGGACACTGCATGGTTCGGGCCATATTGCAGGGGTGATGCGCGAGAGGCCGCTGAACGGGAGCCCATTGCAGTTGCTTCACGGCTTACTCTGCTGCAATGCGAACCGGTCGATCCGGCCGGCAAACGTGCTCTCGAAAAGCTGCGGAGAACACTTCCCGGATATGGCCTGCTCCTTTTGCGACTGCAGTTTGCGTACGACTTTTTTGAGTGATTGTCTGACACTCCGACAACCGAATCCTGGCGTCAAAGATTCGTAAAGACGGGTCGAAACCGTACTCGCCTGCTGTCCAGGTCCTGACGTTGACCGTCTTGCTGCAGAGCGGCGGGGTGAGTGTTGAACGCTTGTCGTATGAAGGGCTGAGCCGACTGCTCATGTAGGCGAGCGGCTTGATTTTTTGCTCGCCAATTGCCGTCAGATGCAGCGCTCGGGCTGCCCGGTGCTGAATGTTAAATTCGATGGACGGCGACCGGCGATCGAGAAGGCTGCGAGGCGAGCGATGGTGCGAGGTGGCCAAAGCTGTGCAGCGAGCGTTTGTGGTGCGCACTGATTGGGGCACAACAGTCTGTCGGGCACGCTGGTCGACAGATTGTCGGCGTGCGTGGAGCGCTGCGCTTGCCTGCTCATGGGGAACAATCCATGGCAAACAAAAAGGGCGAACCGTTGCCGGTTCGCCCTTTTTTTGCAAAACGTGTCAGTGGAACATCAGGTCAGACGAGCGGCTTCTTTCTCCTGCTCTTTTTCCAGAAATTCTTCTTCGAGCAGCGCGTCCGGGCTGACCGGATCTTCATCCTGTTCGGCGATAATCGGTGCGGCACCTCGTTTGCCGCGCAGTTTGCCAAACAGATGCTCGAGGGCGTGATCGAGTTTTACAGCAGCGCCATCCACAGCCTGATCTACCGTATCGGCCTTGTGGGAAACAGAAATAGGTTGGTGTCCTTTGGGGCGAGCTTCCATCTGGCACTTGATGTCGTGCGGGCCAGGCTTGTCCCCGTTTTCGTCGCGGATGTGGACTTCCACGCGGGTCAGGTTTTCATCGTAGTGTTCGAGCGTGCTTTCAACGGTGGTACGAACCCACTCCTCCAGTCGGATACTGCTTTCGATGTGATTATCGCTATTGACCTGGATTTGCATAGTTAATCCTTATTAGGGCTTGCTCGTGCGAGGCTGGACTACGTGATTCCTTGCGGAATCGATTTCGTTTGCGCTCATTCACAGTGTTGGCGGCAATGGCCTGACAATTCAACCCCAATATGTAAGAAATATTTCGCAGCAAAAAATGGCCGCCCTGATTCAAGGCTGAGAATCAGGAGCGGACGCAGAGCGTCCAGAACGGCATCCCCACGCGGAGCGTGAGGAACGAGAGGTGTCCGGGAGAACACTTCTCTCACGCTCTGGCGTCCGGGAACTAGAATGCGACTGACGTCTGTACGTACACCGTGCGCGGTTCGCCGACATATTTGCCACGGTTGTTGTCGTCGAACGAGCGGGTGTAGTACTGGCGGTTGAAGATGTTCTTCATCCCGACCGCTACATTGAGGTCCGACAGTTGCGGGCCGAAATCGTAGTTGGCGCGGGTGCTGAACAGCATGTACCCAGAGATCTTGCCAGTGCTGCCGTCGGCGCTCTCAGCCGCTGTGTTGGCGTTGTCGGCGAACTGGTCGCTCTGGAAAGAGCTGTCAAAATTCAGCTTCCACGGCCCTTCGGTGTAGCTGACGCCCATCGTTCCTTTGTGTTTTGACGAGAACGGCACGCGATTGCCCTTGTTCGGGCCGTCTTCGCGGATCGTGGCGTCAACGAAGGCGTAGCTCGCGTAGACATCGTAACCGGCCAATACCGGGCTCAGGCCTTCCAACGCATAGTTGACGCTGGTCTCGATCCCCTGATGACGAGTCTCGCCGCGTGCAATCACGGTGTCGTTGGTCTGATTGCTGTCGTACTGGTTATCGAAGTTGATCAGGAATGCACCGATCTCGGCTCGCAGGTTGCCGTTGTCATAGCGCGTGCCGAGCTCCCAGGTGCGGGCTTTTTCCGGTTTGACTTCATCGCCGGTAACGCGGTTAGGCATCTGGCTGTACTGCACGCTGCCGAACGAGCCTTCGGTGTTGGCGTACAGGTTCCAGGTGTCGGTCAGGTGATAAAGCACATTCAGCGCTGGCAGTGCGGTGCTGTAGTCGCCTTGATAGCGGGCGTTGGTCAGATTGTTGTTCTGCGCGGTGTCGATCATCTCGTAGCGAACGCCGGGCGTGATGGTCCACTTGCCGATGTCGATACGGTCATCGATGTAGAACGCATGCGCTTCAGTCGCGCCGCGGGTGTCACGGTCGTTGCGGCTGGCGGTGGTCGGCAGGTTACCGGTCACCGGTTCGCGATAGCGCAGTTCGTGACCCGCTTCGTTGACGTAGCGGTAGCCGACGCCCACTTCATGCCAGGTCTCGCCCAGTGCAAAGCCTTGCGAGAAGCGCGTTTCCAGACCGCGTACCCAATATTCGCGGGGCGACAGGGAAACGAAGCTGCCCTGATCCAGATAGCCGCTGCGCAGGGTTTTGGTGAAGAACGTGTTGGCGGTGAAGACGCGGGCATCCTCTTCATAGCGGTAGCCGAAGTTGAACATGGTGCGACGGCCCCAGAACTTGTCCTTCACACGCGTCGACTGGTACGGATCGGCATCGTAATCCCTGACGTTCAGGCCGCCGGGCATCTGCGCTTCGCCATCGTAATACTGCGCCATGGCATTGAGGCTGTTGGCTTCGTCGATCTGGTATTTGCCCTTGAGGATCAAGTCGTCGATCTGGGTATCGCTGTGCTCGCGCCAGTCACCGCCGCGTACTTCGGAATACAGAATCGCGCCGCCCAGACCATTGTCCGCCGTGCCGCCTGCCAGCAGGTTGCCGGTGGTCTTGAAGCCATCGTGGCTGGACGACGGGCTGGTTTCGGTCTGTATGCCGCCTTTGAGGGTGGGGGCGTCAGGGATGGCACGGGTCACGAAATTGACGATACCGCCCACGTTCTGCGGGCCGTAACGCACAGCACCACCGCCACGCACCACGTCGACCGCGTCCATGTTGCCCATGCTGATCGGCGCGAAGGACAGCTGCGGTTGACCATAAGGTGCGAACGGCACCGGGATGCCGTCCATCAATACGGTGGAGCGTGACGCCAGACGCGGGTTGAGGCCACGAATGCCGAAGTTAAGCGCCATGTCGTGGCTGCCGGTGCCGTTGTTGTCCGGGGCATTGACGCCCGGGATGCGATTGAGCACTTCACGCGCCGAGGTTGCGCCGACACGCTCGAATTCTTCACGACGGATCACATCACGTGCGCCGGGGTGTTCGAAAACGTTGGTCTGCTGCGCGGCACCCAGCCAGTCGCCGACCACGGTGGACACACCCAGCTCGATAGGCGCGCCAGCAGCATTGACCGGTTGCAGGGTGAAGCCGTTATTGCCGTCGGCCAGGGCCAGCAGCCCGGTGCCTTCGAGCAACGCATTGAGGCCCTGCTCGGGCGTGTACTGACCTTCCAGGCCGCGGCTCTTCAGGCCGCTGGTGATTTGCGAACCATAGGAAATCAACACGCCGGACTCTCGACCGAACTGGCTCAGCGCAGCTTCAAGCTCGCTTGGCGCAATGTGATACGCCTTGGGTGCCACCTCGGCAGCCTGCGCCATCGACAGACTGCCGACCGAAAGGCTGGCACCGAAAATGACATGGCGCAACGTACGCACCAGCGGTGAAAGTTGGGTAGGGCGGGCTGACATGCAGGAGTCCTTTGACCGGAAGGTTGAGAGATGCTTTCCCTGTCTGTCACGCGAGCAACAGAAAACGGCTCACGGGTTTTGAAATTATTTTTTCCGGGTTTGATTATCGTACCCGGGCCTCGCGTGGTGATGCGTTTGGCGACCCCCGGATCAGTGACAGGGCGAAGGAACGCGACGAAGTCGGGCCGGAAACAGGAGCGAGGGGCTTTGGTTACTTTGGCCCCTTCAAAGTAACTCGCCGAGGGGCGAAAGGTGACTTGAGTCGAGCCGAAATCTCACTGAATCGCAGAGTTGTGTGACGCGGAGCGTCACGAACTGCATTACCACGCGGAGCGTGGGAACGATAGTCAGCGTGGTTTCAGCCTCGTATTTCGGTATCTCCATAAACACTGGAACGCAGGAGCGAGCGGTCAGCATTTGAGGAGACATCAAACCCGCGCCTGCACGTTCACCCAATACCGGGTGAAGCGTTGTACATGCACAGGGAGGGCGAGTTCCAGCATGTCGAGGATGCGCTCGCTGTCTGCCAGCGGATAGCTGCCGGAGATCAACAGGTTGGCCACTTTCGCGTCGCAGTTCAAACGACCGCGTCGATAGCGACCCAGCTCCGCAAGGAAGTCGGAGAGCTTCATGCGCGACGCCACCAGCATCCCGTCCGCCCACGCGCCACTGCCCGCATTTATCGGTTTCACGCTGTCCCAGGCGTCACGACTGAAGGTCGCTTGCTGGCTGGCCCGCAGCATCAAACCCGGACCGCTCCTGCCGAGCGGGGCTATTTCAAGGGCTCCGGCAAACACCGCCAATTGCGTGCGCCCGTCCAGCTGGCGCAGGTTGAAACGGCTGGCCCCCGTCGACGCCCTGACCGTGCCTTCGGTGCTCAGCAGGCTCAGCGGGCGGCTGTCCGCCGAGGCGCTGATAAGGATTTCGCCCTGTAATAGCTTGATCAGGCGCTGCTGTGCATCGAAACGCACATCGACCGCGCTGGCCGTATTCAACTGCACCTGACTGCCATCGCTCAATGCCACCTTGCGCTGCTCGCCAACGCCACTGTTGTAGTCAGCCAGCAAGGGTTGCAGGGCGATCTGCTCGCGCAGGCTCCAGCCCGCTGCCGAGCCTGCGCCCAGCAACAACAGCAGTTTCAGAGCGTGCCGACGGCTGGCGGATTTCGGCGCATTGAGTGCCGCATGCGCCAGCGGCGAAGACAGCCCGCTAAGGCGCTGATTGACCCGCTGCATATGCGCCCAGGCCCGCTGATGTTCAGCGTTGCCATTGAGCCAGAGCTGCCAGGCCTGCTGACGACGCGCATCCAGCGTGCCTTCCTGCATTTCCAGCAGCCAGCCGACCGCTTGCTGCGCCACGCCAAGCGAGATGTCGGATTTGTTCAAGGACTCGTTGCTCGGGTTCATAAGGCGAAATAGCAGCGCAGTGCGGCCTTGTTCAGATGGCGTTTGACCGTTGCGATAGAGATGTCCAGTTCGGCGGCAATCTGGCGGTGGCTCAACCCGTCGACCTGCGACATCAGGAACGCCCGCTTGACCAGCACCGGCAGGCCGTCCAGCAGTTGATCGAGTTCCACCAGGGTTTCGAGAATGATCGCCCGCTCTTCTTCCGAAGGTGCCACGCATTCCGGCAGCTCAGCCAGCGCCTGATAGTAGGCGTGCTCCAGGTCCTGACGCCGGTAGTGATTGCACAATACACGTTTGGCAATCGTCGTCAGAAAAGCGCGAGGCTCGATGATCTGCGGCGTATCGCGTGCGCCCAATACCTTGATGAAGGTGTCCTGGGCCAGATCCGCTGCGCTGTGCGGACAGCCGAGCCTGCGTCGCAACCAGGTCGTCAGCCAGGTGTTGTGTGCCCTGTACAGGCTTTCGACAGTGTGATTGAGAGCGGAGTGGGCGATGGGCATCACAGGGAACAATCCACGGGGACTCGTTGATGGCGTGGATTCTGGCAGACTCTTTTGCGTATGAGAATATTTATCATTAATATTGCGGTTCATTTGTCTTGCTCAGGGACGAATGGCGCAAACAGCTGGCATTCATCGCGGCCTCTTCCCGAGGGCTGGTGATCCGGCTTCCGAGGTTTCATGAATCAATGAAGACCCTTTGATGGATGTCACCACCGCAAGCGGTTCGCTGCCGGAAAAACGCATGGCGAAAGCCAGAAGCAAGGGCCTGACGGTTGCTTATCGGTTTGCCGTTACCTCGCGGGCGCTGGCGGCCGTGTTTGCCGGTTATCTGCTCGCGTCAGTGGTCAGCATTTGCGTTTCGCAGTGGCTGCCCATCCCCCGCGCCGAAGCAGTGGTGACAGGCATGATGCTGTCCTTTCTGGTTTATCTGGTCGCGGTGCTCTGGTGTTTTGCCTGCCGCACAGCATTGCAGGCCTGGGTCGGAGTGCTGGCACCGTGCGCATTGCTGGCGGCTGCCTGCGCCTGCGGTCGGTGGCTATTGTGAAAGAGGGTTTTCGTCAGTCGATGGCCTGGTTGCACACCTGGGTCGGTTTACTGTTCGGCTGGCTGTTGTTCGCTATTTTTCTGACCGGCACGCTTTCCTACTTCAAGGATGAAATTACCCAGTGGATGCAGCCGGAAATTCCGGTGCGCGCTCTGGATGCCGGTGCCAGCGTGCAGCGGGCTCAGGATTATCTGCAAAGCCACGCCGCCAGGGCCACGCGCTGGTTCATCAGCCTGCCGGACGAGCGCACGCCAGGCCTGGCGGTTGGCTGGCTGCCTGAAGGCAAGCAGGGCCAGCGCAACAACTTCGTGCGCAAGCTGCTCGACCCGCAAACCGGTAGCGAGGTGCTGGCACGTGACACGCGCGGCGGTGATTTCTTCTACCGTTTTCACTATCAACTGCAGATGCCTTATCCCTGGGGGCGCTGGCTGGCGACGAGCGCCGCGATGGTGATGTTCGTTGCGTTGATCACCGGCATCATCATTCACAAAAAAGTCTTCAAGGAATTCTTCACGTTTCGTCCACGCAAGGGCCAGCGTTCTTGGCTGGATGGGCATAACGCGCTTGGCGTGCTGGTGTTGCCGTTCCATCTGATGATCACTTACAGCAGTCTGGTGATCTTCATGTCGATGGTGATGCCCGCGAGCATCCTCAGCCAGTACGACACGGTTCAGGCGTTCTACCGCGAAGCCTATCCGACCCCGGAAATGCTCAAGCGAGAAGGCAAACCTGCGCCGCTGGTGGCACTTGCGCCGTTGGTCAATGCGGCGAACGCGAAGTGGGACAGCGGGCAGGTGGGTCGGGTGATCGTCAATAATCCGGGCGACAGCACCGCCACGGTTCTGCTGACGCGTGATGACAAGGGCAGCATCGTGCCGGATCGGGGCGGCGCGCTGACGTTCAGCGGGGCCAGCGGCGCGTTGCTGAACGAAGTACCCGAGCGCCCCGTTGCGCTGCTGATCTCCAGCGGGATGTACGGTCTGCATGTAGGCCATTTCGCTGAGCCGCTGCTGCGCTGGATGTACTTCATTTTCGGTGTCGCCGGAACCGCAATGATCGGCACCGGGCTGGTGATGTGGCTGGGCAAGCGTCAGCTCAGGCACGCCAAAAACGGCGTGCTGCCACTGGAGTTGCGCCTGGTGGAAGTGCTGAACATCGCCAGCATGTCCGGGTTGATGATTGCCGTGGCCAGCTTCTTCTGGGCCAATCGTCTGCTGCCTTCGGGGTTCACCGGGCGTGCCGATTGGGAAGTCAGCGTGTTCTTCACATGCTGGGCGTTGTCAGTGGTGCACGCCCTGGTGCGCAAAGGGCGCAGCGCATGGCGCGAACAACTGGGGCTGGGCGCGGTGCTGTTTGCCGGGCTGCCGCTGCTCGATCTGCTGACCAGCGGCCGCTATCTGCTGGGTTCGCTGATGTCGGGAAGCTGGGTAATGACGGCCTTTGACCTGACGGCGCTGGTCACCGGGCTGTTTCTTGGCTGGGCAGCGCTGAAATTCAAAGCGCTACCCGCCGCCGAAACAGCCCGCGTCGCCTTGCAAGCCATACCTCGGGAGAGCCACTGATGCTGTTGGCTGCCTTGTTGTGCTACGTAGGTTTTACCTGCCTGTGCCTGTCCATGGCGCGCCATTACAGTGAACTGCTCAAAGGCCCGTTGACTGAACAGCGGCGTCGGGCGCTCAAGCTGGTCGGCTGGGGCGCGCTGCTGTTGTCGTCATGGGCGGCGGTTCAGGCCGATGGCTGGATGATGGGCACGGTGCACTGGTTCGCCGCATTGATGAGCAGTGCGGTGTTGCTGGTTGCGCTGCTGCCGTTCCGGCCGCGTTGGGTGCTGGCGCTGGCAGGATGCGGCGTGCTGCTCAGCCCGTTGGCAGCCGTGAGTCAATTATTGGCCTAACGCCAGCCGGTATTCGCCGGGCGTGGCCCCCACGGCCTGACGAAACCGATTGCTGAAATGGCTGGCGCTGGCAAAGCCGCAGGCCAGCGCTATCTCGCCTAATGGCTTGCCGGTGCTGCGCAACAACTGGCGAGCCTGTTCGATACGTCGCGCCAATAAGTACTGGTGTGGCGGCAAGCCGAAGCTTTCGCGAAACATTCGCGCGAAGTGGTATTCCGACAGCGCGCACATGCCAGCCAGTTCACCGAGGCTCAGCGGATCGGCGAGGTGCATTTCGATGAAGTCCACCAGATGCCGCCGCAGGTGCGGTGCCAAGCCGCCTTTCAGACGTAAACCTTCGCGCAACCCTACCTGGCTGAGCAACGCATGGCTGACCATCTCGTGCGCCAGGCTGCTGGTCAGCAAACGCTCACCGGGTTCTGCCCAGTTCAGGCGAATCAACTGCCGGAAGCGTGCGGCTTGTGCGGGGTCTTCCAGAAAGGTGTTTTCCCGCAGTTGCATCTCGCGCGGCTCGCGATCCAGTAGTGTCACGCAGCCCAGCGCAAACTGTTCCGGGCTGAAATACAGATGTGCCAGACGGATCTCGCCGTTCACCACCCAGGCGGACTCATGACCGGCAGGCAAGATGCACAGCTTGCCCGGCGCACCTTTCTGGTCGGGTCTGCCGCGCCGAAAAGTCCCGGTACCGTCCTCGATATAGCACGACAGCGTATGGTGGGTCGGTGCGTGATATTCCTGCGAGTCATGCCGATTGTTCCACAACGCTGACACCAACCCGTCGCCCAGCGGCGCGCTCTGCTCCAGATTGGCATTGGGTGAGCTGTTCAGGGCCTGAAAGACCTGGATGGATTCAATGGCGGGCATGACGATTCCTCTAGGATTTGTATCCTACTCGCTGGCAACGCCGCTGCCAGTAGCGCCTGACGCAAATGCGCAAGATTGTGCAAGCGCTGGCAGACCGGCACGCAGCAGACTGATGGCTCATCAAGGAGCCTGCACCATGAACATTTCGCTTTATCTGCTGACTGTGCTGATCTGGGGGGCGACCTGGATCGCCCTGAAACTTCAACTCGGCGATGTCGCGATTCCGGTATCGATCGTCTATCGCTTCGCGCTGGCGGCCCTGGTGCTGTTTGCATTCCTGCTGCTGGCAAAGCGCTTGCAACCGGTCAATCGTCGCGGCCAGTTGATCTGTCTGGCGCAAGGTGTGTGCCTGTTCTGCGTCAACTTTATGTGTTTCTACACGGCGAGTCAGTGGATACCCAGCGGCTTGATCGCGGTGGTGTTCTCGACCTCGACGCTGTGGAATGCGCTGAATGCGCGGGTGTTCTTTCGCCAGAAAATCGCCGGTAATGTTATGGCCGGTGGTGCCATGGGCCTGATCGGTCTGGCGTGTCTGTTCGGGCCCGAGCTGTCCGGGCACAGCGCCAGCCGCGAGACCCTGATCGGTCTGGGCCTGGCCCTGCTGGGCACACTGTGCTTCTCGGCGGGCAACATGCTGTCGAGCCTGCAACAGAAAGCCGGCCTGCGTCCGCTGACCACCAATGCGTGGGGAATGTTCTACGGGGCGACCATACTTGGCCTCTACTGCCTGCTCAGCGGCACGCCTTTCACCTTCGAATGGAACACGCGCTACGTAGGCTCACTGCTGTTTCTGGTGATCCCCGGCTCGGTGATTGCGTTCACCGCCTACCTGACCCTGGTCGGGCGCATGGGGCCTGAACGTGCAGCTTATTGCACTGTGCTGTTCCCGATTGTGGCGCTGAACATCTCGACGTGGGTCGAAGACTACCAGTGGACCGTGGCTGCCTTGCTCGGGCTTGTGCTGGTGATGGCGGGGAACGTGCTGGTATTCAGGAAGACCAGGCCGGTTGCCGTCCTGGTCGGCGGCAAACTGGCCTGAGTCGATGTTCATACTCGGTTATAGAGCAGAAACGCCTTAGCCCTTCCACACCTGCGGATTGACCAGGTCCTGCGGCCGTTCGCCCAGCAACGCGTTGCGCAAGTTGTGGTAGGCGCGGTCTGCCATCGCCTGACGGGTTTCAGTAGTGGCTGAGCCGATGTGCGGCAGGGTGACGGCGTTCTTGAGCTGGAACAGCGGCGATTCTTTCAGCGGTTCTTTTTCATAGACGTCCAGACCGGCACCGCGAATGGTGCCGTTCTGCAGGGCTTCGATCAGCGCGGGTTCATCGACGATCGGGCCGCGGGCAATGTTGACCAGGATGGCGCCGGGCTTCATCAGGCTCAACTCGCGACGGCCGATCAAATGTTTGGTCTTTTCGCTCAGTGGCACTACCAGGCAGACGAAATCCGCTTCGGCCAGCAGTTGGTCCAGGCTGCGAAACTGTGCGCCCAGTTCCTGTTCAAGTTCGGTCTTGCGGCTGTTGCCGCTGTACAGGATCGGCATGTTGAAGCCCAGACGACCACGGCGGGCGATGGCTGCGCCGATATTGCCCATGCCGACGATGCCCAGCGTCTTGCCGTGTACGTCGGTGCCGAAGTGCGGAGGCTCGATACTGCGTGTCCACTGTCCGGCCTTGGTGTAGGCGTCCAGTTCGGCGACGCGCCGGGCGCTGCTCATGATCAGCGAGAAGCCCAGGTCGGCGGTGCTCTCGGTCAGTACATCCGGCGTATTGGTGAGCAGAATGCCGCGCTCGCTCAGGTAGTCGACATCGTAGTTGTCGTAGCCCACCGAGATGCTGGAAACCACTTCCAGTTTCGCGGCGTTTTGCAGCTGCTCGCGCCCCAGCTTGCGGCCGGAGCCGATCAGCCCGTGGGATTCAGGCAAGGCCTCATCAAACTGGGCGTTGATGTCGCCCAGCTTGGGGTTGGGCACGATCACGTTGAAGTCTTGCGCCAGGCGCTCGGCCATTTCTGGAGTAACACGGCTGAAGGCGAGTACGGTTTTTTTCATTGGGCAGTCACTCTTGAGCGGTTGAATGAGTAGCACGCTAACATTCCTCTCCGCTCTTTGGCAGCCGCTTTTTACAGTTGTACGATGTCAGAACGAGGACTTGAGTGCCTGTACATGGAGATCCGCTTCATCGGCCGCGAGAATTTCCGGCAGGGAACCTCGCAGGTATTCGACCCAGGTTCTGATCTTGGCATCCAGATACTGGCGTGACGGATAGATGGCGTACAGGTTCAGTTCCTGCGAGCGGTAATCGGACAATACGCGCACCAGTGCGCCGTTGCGCAGCCCCTCGATCGCCGAGTAGATCGGCAGAATGCCAATCCCCATGCCGCTGGAAATCGCAGTCTTCATCGCATCCGCAGAGTTGACCAGCAGCGGCGAGCTGTTGATGGTGACCATCTCCTGACCTTCCGGGCCATCGAACAGCCATTTGTCCAGCGGGAACACCGGGCTGACCAGGCGCAGGCACGCATGATTCAGCAGGTCGGCAGGCTTGTGGGCCATGCCGAAGGTTTTGATGTACTCGGGCGATGCACACACGATGCTGTAGGTAATGCCCAGCCGCTGAGACACAAAGCCCGAGTCTGCCAGTTCGCTGGCCAGTACGATCGACACGTCATAGCCTTCTTCCAGCAAGTCCGGCACGCGGTGGGTCATGGTCAGGTCGAACGCAACGTCAGGGTGGTTGCGGCGATAACGGGCGATGGCGTCGATCACGTAATGCTGGCCGACGCCGGGCATCGAATGCACCTTTAGTTGCCCGGCCGGGCGGGCATGCGCGTCGCTGGCTTCGGCTTCAGCCTCTTCGACCGAGGCCAGAATCTGCTCGCAGCGCAACAAGTAGCGCTTGCCTGCTTCGGTGAGGGCAATGCGTCGAGTGGTGCGATTGAGCAGGCGCGTCTGTAAATGTGCTTCAAGGTTGGAGACCGCGCGCGAGACGTTGGCGGTGGTGGTATCCAGCACGGCGGCGGCAGCAGTGAAGCTGCCCGCTTGCGCCACGCAACTGAAGGCACGCATGTTTTGCAGGGTGTCCATGGGTACTTCTCTGAGTAGATGGCAAATTGTGACATGAAGTAACGGATGCATGTATCCAGACCAAAGGATTATCGCCGTTTCAGTAACAAAGATTCACAAATCTCCCCGCTTATCGCCGCGTCAAGCGCCGCCTAGAATCGCCGCCATTCAAGGTGTATTACCTCCGTTCGGGAACTCGCAGCTGTGCCGCGTCGCATCATCAGAGGGCTCTGGCCCGTCGGTATCCTGGCTTTTACGCTGGTCCTCAACGGCTGTATCGGAACACATGGAATCAAACCGCAGGGCAGTGTCCTGCAAGCGGACAGCCTGGCCACCGATCAGGCGATTCAGAGCGCTGCCCTCGACGCCCATTGGCCCGCAGCGCAATGGTGGCGTGCCTACGGCGATGCGCAACTCAATCGCTGGGTCGATATTGCTACGCTTGGCAGCCCGGGTCTGGTGCTGGCCGCTGCCCGTGTGCGCCAGGCAAGAGCGATGGCGCAGATCGCCGAGTCATCCGAGTCGGTGCAGGTGCAGGGCAGTGCCAGCCTGATGCGCCACGACTGGCCCGAGGATCAGTTTTATGGTCCCGGAGCGCTGGCCGATACTCGCACCTGGGACAACAATGCGTCGCTGGGTCTGAGCTACGCGCTGGACCTCTGGGGACGTGAACGCAATGCCAGCGAGCAGGCCCTTGATCTGGCGCACGTGAGTGCTGCCGAGCAGCGTCAGGCGCAGCTCGAATTGCAGGAAAACGTGGTTCGCGCCTACATCCAGCTGGCCCTTGAATACGCCCGACTGGATATCGCCGAGGCAGCGCTGGCCCAGCAGCAACAGATACTCGATCTGGCGCAGCGTCGCCTCAAAGGCGGGATCGGCACGCATTTCGAAATCAGTCAGGCCGAAACGCCATTGCCCGAGGCCCACCGGCAGATTGATGCGCTGCAAGAGGCCATCGCTCTGAGCCGCAATCAGCTGGCTGCTCTGGCAGGTAAAGGGCCGGGTGAGGGCGCGGCGCTGCAACGGCCCACGCTGTCGTTGCACACCGAGCTGAAAATGCCGTCGGCATTGCCCGCCGAACTGTTGGGACGGCGGCCCGATGTGGTGGCCGCGCGCTGGCAGGTTGCGGCGCAGGCGCGCGGTATCGATGTCGCGCAGGCGGGCTTTTATCCCAATGTCGATCTGGTCGGCAGCCTGAGCTACATGGCCACGGGCGGCGGCATGCTGGAGTTTCTGACCGGCAGCAAGTTGGGTTACAAGGTCGGACCGGCCATCAGCCTGCCGATCTTCGACGGTGGACGCTTGCGGGCGGAACTGGGGCAGGCGTCGGCCGCTTATGACCAGGCCGTGGCGCATTACAACCAGACGCTGGTGATGGCGTTGAAAAGTATTTCCGACCAACTTATTCGTCGCGCCTCGATGGACAAGCAACAGGCATTTGCCGCCGAGTCGGTAGCGTCGGCACAAAAGACCTACGACATCGCATTGATTGCCTGGCAGCGCGGGCTGACCGATTACCTGAACGTGCTCAACGCCCGGACCCAGTTGTTTCGCCAGCAGCAGATTCAGCAACAGGTCGAGGCTGCGCGCCTGAATGCCTATGCCGGATTGGTGGTGGCGCTGGGTGGGGAGAGCGGCAGTTGCCATTCCTTACGCACCACGGCCGATCTTGAGTGTGCGAAATGATTGCTGCTTTTGAGCACATGGCGGCGTTGCCCTGGCGTCGTGAATTTCGCAGTTGGGCGCGCAGTGACGGGGTGACCTGGGTTTACCTTTTCAAAGTATTGATCGCTGCTTTTCTGACCTACTGGCTGGCTTTGCGCCTGGAGTTGCCGCAGCCGCATACGGCGATTATCACCGTGTTCATCGTCATGCAGCCGCAGAGCGGGCAGGTGTTCGCCAAAAGTTTTTACCGCCTGCTGGGCACGCTGGCCGGGTCGGCCATGATGGTGCTGCTGATGGCCCTGTTTGCGCAGAACCCGCTGCCGTTTCTCGGCAGCCTGGCGCTCTGGGTCGGGATTTGCTCCGCAGGTGCGGCACGTTATCGCAACTTTCGCGCTTACGGCTTTGTGCTGGCGGGGTATACGGCTGCGATGGTAGGGCTGCCCGCCCTGGCGCACCCCGAAGGTTCATTCATGTCGGCGTTGTGGCGGGTACTGGAAATCACTCTGGGTATCCTCTGTTCCACTGCGGTGAGTGCGGCGATCCTGCCGCAGAGCTCCAGTGCCGCCATGCGCAATGCGCTGTACCAGCGCTTCGGCGTATTCGCCCGCTTCATGGCCGAGGGCTTGCGCGGGGACATTTCACGCACGGCATTTGAAACCGGAAACGTGCGCTTCGTTGCCGAGGCCATCGGACTGGAAGGACTGCGCAGCGTCACGGTATTCGAAGACCCGCACATGCGCCGACGCAACGGGCGGCTCAATCGCCTGAACAGCGAGTTCATGGCCGTTACGACGCGCTTCAATGCACTGCATCAGTTGCTTGAACGGCTGCGTCTGGAATGCGCCGATACCGTGTTAGAGCACATCGGACCCGGCCTTGAAACCCTCGCAGAATTACTTGATGGCTTCGCCGACCGCGCATTGACCAACGATGATGCCGCGGTGCTGGTCACGCGCCTTGAGGCCTGCAGGGCGCAGTTGCCCGAGCGGGTCAGAAGCCTGCGCGCCGAGCTGGAGCACACCCTGCCGAGCGACGCCGAACGACTCGATTTTCATACGGCGTTCGAGCTGCTGTACCGGCTGGTCAGCGAGCTGCATGATTACGCGTTGACCCACGCATCGCTGGCCGATCACACCCATGCGCGTGAACAGTGGAAAGCGTCATTCGTGCCGCGTACCCACTGGATGACAGCCCTTGCGTCTGGAGCCCGCGCGACCTGCGTGGTCGGCCTGATGAGTGCCTATTGGGTGCTGACGGCCTGGCCCAGCGGCGCGAGCATGGTTCTGGCTTCAGCGGCGACTGTTGCGCTTTCATCGACCACCCACAACCCCAGGCGCATGTCTTTGCAGATGGCCGGCGGTACGTTGCTCGGCGCGCTGCTGGGGTTTGTCGAAACCTTTTTTCTTTTCCCGCACATCGACGGCTTCCCGCTGCTGTGCCTGCTATTGGCCCCTGTGTTTGTGCTCGGCGCCTTTCTGGGCTCACGTCCGCAGTGGACGGGATACGGCCTGGGGCTGCTGATTTTTTTCAGCCTGGGCTCGGTGCCGGACAACCTGACGGTCTACAACCCTTACACCTTCATCAACGATTACCTCGCGATGGTCATCGGCATGCTCATCTGTGCCGCAGCGGGGGCAATCATCCTGCCACCCAACAGCCGCTGGATGTGGCAGCGTCTGGAGCAGGCCTTGCGCAATCAGGTGGTGTTTGCGATTGGCGCACCGCTCAAGCGTCTGGGTTCAAGCTTCGAAAGCCAGACCCGCGACCTGATGCATCAGGCGTACGGTCTGGCGATCAGCAAACCCCAGGTGCAGCGCGAGCTGTTGCGCTGGATGTTCGTGGTGCTGGAAATCGGCCACGCCATTATCGAGCTGCGCCGCGAACAGGCAATTCTGCCGATTCATCCGGCCTACGCCGAATACCAGCCCTGGCGCATCGCATTGCGCGTCATGGGGCGCGCCTTGGTACGCCTGTTCATCCAGCCCGATGTGGTCAATCTGCAGCGCTGCCTGTCGGCGGTCAATCAGGCGATCAAGCGGGTACAGGACGCTGATGAGCCGTTCGCCTCGCATTTCGACACGTCGGTGCTGCGCCGGGTGAAAAGCTATCTGCACTTTATCCGCACCTCGCTGCTGGACCCGCAATCGCCGCTGGCCGCCTATGGCGTCGAGCGCACCGCTTCAGGAATGGCTCATGCCGCGTGAGATAGCTTTCCACGGTCTGTACATGCCGAGCCTGACGCTGATGTTTCTGCTGGCTGTCGTTCTGGCATGGGCGCTGGATCGTCTGCTGGCCGGTTTTGACCTGTACCGGCATTTCTGGCACCCGGCCTTGCTGCGCCTGTGCCTGTTTATCTGCATCTTCGGCGCTCTGGCGCTGCCCCTTTATCGTTGACGCCTGAGTCGAGAAATATCCGCATGAAAAAGTTCTATAGCCTGCTTGCCACGTTGCTGGTGCTGGCAATCGCGCTCTGGGTTGGTCGTACGCTGTGGGTCGACTACATGGATATGCCGTGGACCCGTGATGGTCGGGTACGCGCCGATATCATCAATGTAGCCGCCGATGTGTCCGGCACCGTGGTCGATGTGCCGGTGCACGACAATCAACGGGTAAAACGCGGCGATTTGTTGATGCAGATCGACCCGGAGCACTACCGGATCGCAGTCAAACAGGCGCAGGCGTTGCTGGCCTCACGCAAGGCGACGTGGGAGATGCGCAAGCTCAACGCGAAGCGCCGTGCCGACATGGATGAACTGGTCATCTCGGCAGAGAACCGTGACGACGCGAGCAATGTTGCCACCTCGGCGCTGGCGGATTACCAATTGGCGCAAGCGCAGCTGGAAGCGGCCGAACTGAACCTGTCCCGCACACGCGTGCTGGCAGCGGTGGACGGTTATGTCACCAACCTGAACGTGCATCGCGGCGACTATGCGCGTATCGGCGAAGCGAAGATGGCGGTGGTCGATATGAACTCATTCTGGGTTTACGGTTTTTTCGAGGAAACCAAGCTGCCGCACCTTAACGTGGGCGATCCTGCCGATATGCAGTTGATGAGTGGCGAAGTGCTAAAAGGCCATGTCGAAAGCATCGCACGCGGTATCTACGACCGCGACAACCCGCAAAGTCGCGAATTGATCGCTGACGTGAACCCGACCTTCAACTGGGTGCGTCTGGCCCAGCGCGTGCCGGTGCGCATTCATCTGGATTCCGTACCGGAAAGCGTATTGCTGGCGGCGGGGATGACCTGCACGGTGATTGTCAGGCCGCTAGACGGCTGATGGTCGAGGACGCAGAGCGTCCAGAACGGCATGCGACGCGGAGCGTCGCACGATAATTGCGATGATCGCTCCCTACGCTCCAGCGTGGGAATGCAGTTCGTGACGCTCTGCGTCACAAGTCGGTGTTCAATCCAAAGCGTTTTCTCAGGCCCATATCCAGTAGCCCTTTGGGCAGCAACCACGCCATCAGCGGCAGCAGGCGTGAGCCGTTGCCCAGGCGCAGCAGGCGTGGCGGATGGGTTTGTTGCACGGCTTTGAGCAGGTCGCGGGCGAATTCTGTAGCAGGAGTAGGGTTGTCCAGTGAAGCCTTTGCACGTGCGCGAATGCCTTCGCGGATAGGCCACCAGGGTGATTGTTCACTGATCAACTGTTCGGCTTCATGACTGGCATTTTTTGCGAAGCTTGACGCAATGGCACCGGGCTGGACTTCCATTACCTGTACGCCAAATGGTGCCAGCTCCAGACGTAGCGCATCGCTGAGGGCATGTACCGCGGCTTTGGAAGCACAGTAAGCACCTGCAAACGGGGTGACCAATACACCTGAAACGCTACCGATATTGACTACCAGGCCTTTGTTGCGACGCAGCGCCGCAAACAGCGCGCGGGTAACGCCGATGACGGAAAACACATTGGTTTCAAACTGCCGCTGCAAGGCCTCCACGCCGCCGTCGAGCAGCGGCCCCATCGCGCCGTAGCCTGCGTTGTTGATCAACACATCCAGGCCACTGTGCTCCAGCCCGGCAGCCAGTTGCTCCAGCGCCAGTCCATCGTTGACATCCAGCTGCACGGCAATGAAGCCCGCGGCACTGAGTGCAGCGACATCCTCGGCCTTGCGCGCCGTCGCCCAGACTTCATAGCCAGTAGCTTTGAACGCATCGGCCAGTGCACGACCGATTCCGCTGGAACAGCCTGTAATCAAAGCGATGGGCATGAGGGAGATCCTTGTGATCAGTCCGAGAAGCTGCCTTGCAGATGTTCTGCGCGAAATTCCAGGGTTTGCGGGCGATAGCCATTGCGCAGTGCAGGCAGCGGCACGCAATCCTGCCACGTACCTTTGGCCTGAAGTTCGCCGGGGCCGCGATAGCGTGCAGAGGTGTAGGTGTTATCCGCCAGATTCACCGAGTCGCCAGGCGCATAGGCCGCGATCCGCCAGCGCAGTTCCTGCAACGCGACCTGATTGGTATTGGTGATACTGACCTGCAACGGACGATCTGCCGGGCAGCCTTGCGGATCGTATCCGAGGCGGATTTCCAGGCGCTCAAGCTGACGCGTTTCCTGGCTGTCCTGCCAGATCACCACAGCCGCCACGACCCCAAGCCCGACCGCCGCAGCCAACGAGACCGGCAAGGCCTTGGCGGGGTAGCGCAATAACAACACAAGCCAGGTCAGGATCAACAGGATGCCGATAAACATGCAGGTCTCCAGCAAAGGTAATGCTGGACATCCTACAGAACCTGAGAGGGGGACGTCGCGCAAATGAAAAGCCCCCGACAACTCTCTGCGTATAAATCTGCGCAAATAGTTGTCGAGGGCTGTGTTACCTGTAACGTGCAGCTAAAACCCTATCAGCGAGCGATAGTTTGCGTCTTCACACCCGCTTCCAGCGCGTTTGAACGACCGTAGATATCTTCGAAACGCTCGATATCGTCTTCGCCTAGGTAGCTGCCCGATTGCACTTCGATGATTTCCAACGGGATCTTGCCTGGGTTGCGCAGGCGATGCACCGAGGCGATCGGGATGTAGGTGGACTGGTTCTCGGTGAGCAGGAACACGTTCTCGTCACAGGTCACCTGCGCAGTACCGGATACCACGATCCAGTGTTCGGCGCGGTGGTGGTGCATCTGCAGCGACAGGCAGGCGCCTGGCTTGACGGAGATGCGCTTGACCTGGAAGCGACCGCCCATGTCCACCGAATCGTAGGAGCCCCACGGACGGTACACTTCGAGGTGGTTCTGGGTCTCGGTGCGGCCCTGTTCGTTGAGGGTGGCGACCATCTGCTTGACGCCCTGGACCTTGTCCTTGTGGGCAATCATCATCGCGTCCTTGGTTTCGACGACCACGATGTTGTCCAGACCGATCACCGACACCAGTTTGCCGTTGCCGTGGATCATGCAGTTGCGGCTGTCCTGGATGACCACGTCGCCCTTGGTGACGTTGCCGTTGGCGTCCTTGGCGTTGACTTCCCACAGCGACGACCAGCAGCCGACATCGCTCCAGCCAGCCGACAACGGTACAACGCAGGCGCGCTGGGTTTTTTCCATGACTGCATAGTCGATGGAGTTGTCCGGGCAGCAAGCGAAGGTGGAAGCGTCGATTTCCAGCGCATCGCCGTCCTGCACGCTGCGCTCAAGGGTCAGCAGGCAGGTGTCGTAGATGTCCGGATCGTGCTTTTTCAGCTCTTCCAGGAAGCGGCTGGCGCGGAACAGGAACATGCCGCTGTTCCAGTAGTAACCACCGGCTTCGACGAATTCCCTGGCGCGTTTTTCGTCAGGTTTTTCGACGAATTGCGATACGCGACTGACGCCTTCCGGCAGCAGGGCATCGGCGGTGGACTTGATGTAGCCGTAGCCGGTTTCAGGCTTGTTGGCCGGTACGCCGAACAGCACCATTTCGCCACGTTCTGCGGCTACGGTTGCCAGAGCCAGTGCGCGTTGCAGGGCCTTCTGGTCTTCGATGACATGATCGGCTGGCAGCACCAGCATCAGGCCGTCGTTGCCTTCGTTGACCAGCTTCATGGCGGTCAGGGCAACGGCTGGCGCCGTGTTGCGGCCGAACGGTTCCATGAGGATCGCCTGGGTTTCCAGGTTCAGCGCAGCGAGTTGCTCGTTGACGATGAAACGGTGGTCCTTGTTGCAGACCACGATAGGCTCCTGCATGCCCTCGAACACCAGACGCTCCAGGGTTTGCTGGAACAGGGTGTGCTCGCCGGTCAGTGCCAGGAACTGTTTAGGGAATTGTTTACGCGAAAGCGGCCAGAGTCGTGAACCACTACCGCCTGACAAGATAACTGGAATCATTTTGTTTCTCCAAAAGCATTCAATTAGGGCCGTACGAGGTGTCTGTCGTTTCTGTCTTGTTCTTGTTCCGCGCGGGTCGGTTCAGCGCTGATGCCCTGAACCGACCGGCATAATTCGTTTAGCGGGTTGCGACCGGTGGCTTGACCCACACTGGCGAGAGGCTGCTGCCACTGCCGGTGATGTAGAGCACAGCGGCTTCGCCACGCTCCAGTGCCACAGGTTTCAAATCGGTGACTTTCTTGTCGCCGTCGTACAGCGCCAGGCTGACTTTGACCGGGTTGATCTCACGCTCGCCGGTGCCTTTGGCCGCTACAGCGTTGACCACTTCGGTCTTGCCGTCGGCGGTTTTCAGAGTCAGGGACTTGTCGCTGAGGTTCTGAACGCGAACCAGGGATTTCTGCTTGTTCTTGAACGGCGGCTCTTCAACCAGCTGCGGTTTGCCGCTGGCGTTGTTGACGATGGTGTAGTAGTGATCACCCGCCAGTTTCACCGGCAGGCTCTGGCTGCCCAGCTTGGCGGTGTAGTCGCCCTGTGGCATGAAGCTGAACGCAGTGCTACCCAGTGGCGCCACTTCGTTGAGGTTGGTGTTGCCAACGGTGGCGCTGATTTCGGCGTTGCTGGCGTTGTAGACACGCACGAAGGTCGAGCCTTTTGGTGCGGTCGGGCCGTACAGGGCGGAGTCACCGGCGAAAGCTTGCAGGGACATCAGGCCCAGACCTGCGGCCATTGCGCAGGTTTTGAAAATGCGTTTTGCGGCCGAACGGTTGGCAGTAGTGTTAAAAGTCATGAGTCAGTCCTCTCAGTTTTGCGCCCGGTTGGGCGACTCGGATTGTTTGGCGTTGAGCGCCACGTTTTCTTGGGTGTCACGCGATTTCTTCAGCTCGGCGATCCACTTCGGATCGAACTCGCCAAGATCGTTGTGTGCCGGCAGGTAGCGCTCCGGGAATTCCCAGATCACCACTTGCGGCGGGGTGTTCTTGAAAGCATCGGTCTGCAGGTACTTGAGCATCGGCAGGATCGGGCCATGGCCGTCTTCGGCGTAGTTGACGACATCGCTGCGCAGCGCTTCTTTCAAGGCACCGACGAAGTTCCAGTTAGGGTTGGCGCTGTAGCTGGTGCCCACCAGACCCACCGGGATGTCGCTGTCTGCGAACAGTGCGTCACCGCCTGCCGCTTCGCCTGCTACCGGATCGGTACTGCGTTTCTGCAACTCGTCCGGCTTGGGCAGCATGTTGCTGAACAGCGGATCGAGCGGCAGGAATGTAGTCAGGTCACCTTTGTAGGCTTCGGTTCCCTTGGCTTGTGTGACGAACTGCTCAGGTTCACCTTCCAGTGGCGTTTTCTGGGCAATCGCTGCGCTCAGTTGCTGCGCGGCGACTTCGGCACCCATTGGCGTCCAGTGGGTGTCGGTGCGCAGGAAAACCTGGCCCTGTTGCTTGGCAGCTTGCAGCGGTGCCAGCAGGTCCGGGGCAAAGATCCCGGCCTTGGCGACCTGAGCGTGGAACTGCTGATACAGGTCGGTGTGCAGGCTGGCAGGCTTGCTGTCACCGATATGCTCCGGGTACAAACGGGTCTTCGCCGGAACGATCGCCAGGACCAGTTTGGTGCCCTGTTTTTCCAGCGCGTCACGCACACCCTGAATGATTGCCAGGTTGTCGGCTTCGTTCTGCTCGCCGTTGGCAACCGCGTCGAACTCTTCGTCGGTGTACAACCACTGGTCCTTACCGAGCACAACACCCGGACGACCTTCGTTGAACAGTTTGAAGTCCAGCGCTGCCCAGAGGTTGGTGCCCAGGCGCTTGATCGGGAACTCATCGTCGTAATGAGTTTCCGCCGCCTTGGTCCACTTGCCGTTGAGCACGGTGGTCTCGGCCGAGGTCGAGAACGTGCTGAAACTGCGCAGCGACCAGATGCCCAGGACCAGCAGAATGGCCAGGAAGATGGCGATATAGAGGATTCGTAATGAACGGGTCATGTCAGGCTCCTCAGAACTGGAAGTAAAGGAACGGCGAGAAGCTTTGCGCCGAGAGTTTGAGAATCGAAGCCACGAACAGCAGCAGGATCAGTGCACGCATGGCGTAACGTGGCCAGTCGGCAACCCAGTACGCGGGCTGCACCTGTGCTTCGCTGCCCACGGTGTAGCCTGGCAGGTGCAGACTGCCGGGAGCATCGCCGGGAACGGCCTTGATGGTGCCCGGTTGTGCGGTCGCAGGACCGTCAGCCTTGGCGCTCTTGCCGGTGTCTTTTTCGCGGTTCTGGTAGAAGTCGCGCAAACCGAAGAACGCCAGCGTCAGATAAGCCACCACCAGTGTTGCAACTTGCAGACCGGTCAGGCTGGCGCGGTTGAGTTCCGACAGCTGCCACTCGCCGAAGCTGAACATGGCGCTGTACATACGACCGGCGACATGCAGGTTTTCGGCGCGGAAGATGACCCAGCCTATGACCACCAGCAAGAAGGTCAGTGCCCAGCGAATCGGGTTGAAGCTGTAAGGCTTGGTGTTGATGCCGACCGCTTTCTCGATGGCCAGCCACATGCCATGCCAGGCACCCCAGATGATGTAGGTGACGTTGGCACCGTGCCACAGACCGCCCAGCAGCATGGTCAGGAACAGGTTGCGATAAGTCGCGAACTTGCCGCCACGGTTGCCGCCCAGGGTGATGTACAGGTAGTCACGCAGCCAGGTGGACAGGCTGATGTGCCAGCGACGCCAGAACTCGGTGATCGACTGGCTGATGTAGGGCTGTTTGAAGTTTTCCATGAAGCGGAAACCCATCATCAGACCCAGACCGATGGCCATGTCGCTGTAACCGGAGAAGTCGAAGTACAGCTGCGCGGTGTAGGCCAGGGCGCCCAGCCAGGCGTCCCCGGTGGTCGGGTTCTGCAGAGCGAAGCAGTGGTCGGCGACCACCGCCAGGGTGTCGGCGATGAACACTTTCTTGATGAAGCCCTGCATGAAGCGCGTTGCACCTTCAGAGAACTTGTCCAGCGTGTGAGTGCGGTTGTTGAACTGGTCGGCCAGGTCGCGGAAACGCAGCACGGGGCCGGCGATCAAGTGCGGGAAGATCGCGACGAATGCAGCGAAGTCGATCAGGTTGCGCGTGGCCGGGGTGTCGCCGCGGTAAACGTCGATGATGTAGCTGATGGACTCGAAGACATAGAACGAGATACCGATCGGCAACAGCACGTGGGTCAGGATGAACGGTTCAAGACCCATCGAGGTCATGGCTGCGTTGATGCTGTCCACACCGAAGTTGGCGTATTTGAAGTAGCCCAGAATACACAGGTCCACGATTACGCCGAGCAGCAGCCAGCGCTGTGCCGGTTTGGTCCGCACACCTGCTGCGCCTACCTTGAGACCGATCCAGTAGTTCCAGACGGTCACGCCGATGAACAACGCCAGAAAGTCCACACGCCACCAGGCGTAGAAGATATAGCTGGCAATCAGCAACAGCAGATTGCGATAGCGTTGCCCGCTCAGGTAGTACAAGCCGAGGAAGATCGGCATGAACAGGAACAGGAACACGTTGGATGAGAAAACCATCCTTATCTCTCCGTTTGTCCAACATTCAAGGGCTCAAAGCCCCCCAAACCCCCCGTTGAAATTGGGGGGTAAACACGTCGCTTTACGGCTTGTCGGTGAAGCAGCTCAGGCGAGGTCCGGTCTCATGGATGCATCGCTTGGGCGTGGGGCTTCGCGGACAAGTCCGCTCCTACAAATAACAACAGTGAATCAGGAGCCGTCGTTGTCGCCCTTGTCGCCTTTCTCGTGCGTCGGGTCGTAGACCTTGGTCAGGTCACCGCCCAGGCGGAAAGTCTTGAACGGCTGCTTTTCGTGTTTCTCTTCCAGCACATCCGGGCTGCAGGTGTAGAGCGAGCAGTACGGTTCGAGCCAGGCGAATTTCGGATCTTTCTTCAAGTCCGTCATGTCCTGTTTCTCGCCGTTGTGTTCAGCGAAAATCGAAGGGTCTTTGACGCCGGCCAGCACACGGTCACCCAGACGCTTCAAGGCACCATTGTTTTCCGGACGCAGATCGACACCGTTGGCCTGGGCGAAACTGGCGATCATCGCGAGCGGCGGCAGGGCGTAGTTGTGATACGACAGCGCGCGTTGACGACGCTTCATCTCGTTAGGCAGGAAACCGTCCTTGTCCACCTGATTGGCGGCGACCTTGTATTCCTTCACAGCCCAGTCGAACAGGTCCTGTCGATTGGTGGCGACGGCGGTTGCCATCACTGACCAGGCGGCCCAGTACGAGTGGTTGTTGATTTTTTCCAGCGGCAGGTTGCTCCAGTCGCTGACCACCTGGTCGGCCAGCTTGCTGAACCATGCTTCGATGATCTTGGCGTCCTGCTGACGATTGGCCAGCGGATGCGACTCGGAGAACTTCAGACGCAGGTAGGCGGAGGACATGCTGCCCAGTGCCCATTTGCGCATGGACTTGCCGGTGTGGTTGAACTCGCGAGATTCCAGCGCATCGGCCTTGGCCCAGGTAGTCATCATGTTCAGCGCGCAATCGAGCTGTTCCGGACGACCGTCGCGCATGTACTGCATCACGACTTTGCTGACGCCGCGCTCAAGGTCGGTGATGTCCTTGGTCGCATCGCGAAAGGCTTCTTCCGAGACGGCGTTGAGGGTCGCACGTGCCTTGTCCGAACCTTCGTACTTGCTGCGGAAAACCAGCTTGTCGGTGTACGGCTTTGGAATGGCTTCACAGCTGAAATTGTGATCGCCAGTCTTCATTTTTTCGATCGGGGCGTCATAGCCCTTGGGTGGAACCAGTGCGGCGGACGCACCCGTAGCCCAGGCCATCGATGACAGAATTGCCATCGACAGCAGGGTAGGGCGTATCAGTTTAGGAGTCTGCATAAGTCACCTCATAGTCCGGCTTGAGCGGTGTGTGTCGCAGCGCTCGGGAACACGTTGCGTTTGCATACTTTGGCTTCGACTTTCTGTGGTGCCGTGCCTGCTTCCGGTCCCTGGATCTCCAGCGCCAGCAATTGCTGGTTAGCCCAGTCCTCGTCTTCGCGCAGTTCGAACGCGAAGCGTCCGTCAGTATCGGACGTTTCCGGTTTTTCGATTTTCAGATCTTCGTGACGCCCGTTCATGTACCAGAGCCTGGCTTGAAGGACTTTCACCGAAGTATCGTCAAACTTGATATCGATCTGATTGCTGCCGTTGCGGATATCCTTGATGCCATTCTTGCCATTGACCAACACTTCGTTGGTGCCCGGCTTGAGGGTGGTGCTGGCGCTCATTACCGCAGGCTTGCCTTCGCAGCCGTTGTCCAGCAGCGCCATCATCTGGCGATAGATGGTTTCCTGATCCAGGCGATACAGCGGCGAGAATTCCCAGATGAGAATTTTCGGCGGACGCTTCTGGAAGTCTTCACTGCCCAGGTACTGCAGCATCGAACCTTCCAGACCACCACCAGGGAACGCTACGTTCAACACGTCGACACCCATGTATTCCTGCAGGAAGCCAGCGAAGTTGTAGTTCTTGCCGCTGTGACTGGTGCCGACCAGCGTGATCTCCGGGTTGCCGGAATCGCCGAACAGGTCTCCGTCGCCCGCCTCACCCTTGGGTTCGGTGGTGAACTGATCCATGTACTGGATCGCGTAGCTGGTGCCGCACAATTGACCCGCCATATTGTGCAAAGTGCCCGTTTTGCCCATGCGTCCGGAAATATGGCTTTCGAACTCACGCTTCGGGATGTCGCTGTAACCCGGAACCTTCTTCACGGTTTCAGCGACAATCTTCGCCGTGCGTTGTGCGCCGTAAGGCGTCCAGTGCTGGTCACCGCGGAAGTAGAAGTCATGCGCCTGCTGCTCGTTGGTCAACGGCGACAGGTCCGGGACCCAGTAACCCATCTTGCTGAAGCGGCCGAGCATGGCCTGATAGTTTTTCAGCGCCTTGTCGTAGTCGAACTTGTCGCGCTCGGCTGGAAACAGCTTGTTGCGATCTACCAGACCACGGGTCGGTTGATAGACCACTACCAGTTCGACGCCTTTGCTTTTGAACGCATCGTGCAGTTCTTTCATACGGCGGTAGCCGGCAGGCGTGGTGTCGAATTCGGTGCGCAGGTCTTCCTGAGTCCGGAACAGCCAGTCGCCCTGCGCCTGGACCAGTGTGGTGAAGTTCTGCTGATAACGCGTGGTGTAGTTTTTCGCGTCATGCGCGGCCGGGCACAGAGAGCAGCAAGGCTCGGCCTTGAATGTAGGCGCTTGTGAGTCATCCGCCCGAGCGACACCTGCGGCGGCCATGAGGGCGGCGGTGAGGCTGGACAGGCTCAACAGCTTGATCAGATGTGCGTGCATAACAATACCCTTCCTCATTCCCGCAGCTCGGTCTGGCTTTCGACGGGGTCGATCAATACGGCTTTTTTCTGGCGTACAAGCAGGTCGAGGATCTCGTCCTGGCGCTCACCGAGGATGCCGTTGAGGCTGATACCGACTTCTTTGGTGGGCATCAGCATTGAGACGCGATACAGCTCGACACTCAATGGCGAGTCGATGGACAGCGGGCCGGAGCCATTGCTGGACAGTTCGCCGCCGACCATGATCAGCGATACCTGAGCGTCGAACGGGTCGAGCTCGATGTCGCGGTCGGTATCGCTCAAGTCCTTGATGTGGCCGTAGACGCCCATCAGGCCGTTGCCTATGGCGACGTTTTCGTACAGCTTGATGTTCACGCTGTTACGCACGCGGATACCGTGGCGACGGTTGGCGATCACGCGATTGCCCCACAGCAGGTTATTGCCGCTTTCGTACAGGGTGATGCCGTCAGTGTGGTTCTGATAGATCTCGTTGTAGGCGACGATATTGCCCACACTGTTACGGTCCAGAACCACGCCGGACAGTTTGTTGTCGTGGCTCTTGTTGCGGAAGATGAAGCTATTGTCCACTTCCCGGGAAATAATGATCCCGTGCTTCTTCTTGGTCCCGTAAACGTCGTTTTCGGCGATGATCAGCCCGTGCGAGCGGTCGTGCGGGTCAATGCCGTAAATGATGTTGTCGCGGTAAGTATTGCCCTTGACCACGAAGTCGCGGGTTTCATAGCAGTAGAAGCCGTACCACATGTCCGAGAACTCTGAATCGATGATCCAGCCGGTTGGCTCGGCACGCTTGAGAATCTTCGCGGTGTTGGGCGTGTACTGGGAAATACTGATGCCGTAGGACTTGCTCTGGTCGTAACCCATGCTCGCCATTTTGGTATTGGCGATCCAGGTTTCCGAGCCACCCCAGGTCAACAGAAACGGACGAAACTCGTCAGGCTTGCGATAGGTCGCCAGGCTGTTGCGGGTTTCACTCCAGGCGTTGACCTGAGTGTGGGTGATCAGCATCTTGCCTTCGCTGACGATGAACGAACCTTTTTCCTGAGACAGACGCAATTCCTTGGTCTTGCTGTCGATCTCGAAGATCCCGGTCTCCTTGATCAGAATCGGCAGGCGCGCCACATAGACACCCGGCGACACTTCATTGAGGAACTGCTTGGGGACCTTTTTGGCCAGGTCCTGCAGGTTCACGTAGCCGTCGGAAATCATGATGGCCTGCGGGATGCCGCGCTGACGGTTGACCCATTCGGCCATCTTGTTATCGCCGCCGATGAATTCCTTCAGGCCGGTTTCTTCCATCATCCGCGAGACAGTGACCTTGCCCGGCTTGTTGCGCACGATCTTTTTCAAGGCGGCTTCTGCGGTATAGCCCTTGAGGTCGGGCAACACCGGCTTGGACATTTCCAAGGGCTCGGTCGGCGGGCTGGTGATGGTGTAGGTCTTGGCCTGGTGCAACTCCTTGACCACCGCCTTCTGTGCATCTGTTACGACAGGGGCGTTAGCCAGCGCCACACCGCTGGCCATCAGCAGAGCGCTGGTCAGCAGTGCGCTTTCGAGCAGGGCATGCGGCCAGCTTCGGCTACGCCCATTGCTTGTATGACTGTTCATCTCTGGCACTCCTTTGGCGGTTCGCATCAAAAGCGCCAGATGACGTCGACAACAGCGCGGTGCATGTATTCATCCACGCCGTTGTGATACGCATCGCCGGGCTTGAAGACACCTGCGCGCAAGCGCACCAGTGCCGAAGGTTCGTCGAACGACTGGCTGAGCGAGGCGGGCAGCAGGCCTTGTTTGAAGTACTTGGTCACGACCAGGTCCATTTCCTGACCCAGGTCCTTGCGCCCGTCTTCCAGCGGCAGCGAACTGAACGTGTTGCTGTTGCCGTTTTCACGCACTGCATTGATACCCGAGCCGCCAATACCGGTATTGCCGTCCACTCGACGGAACTTGTGGTAGATCAGCGACGCATCGTATTCCTCGTTCATCTGCCAGGAGGCGAACAGCGAGCCGCTTTCCACGTTGGCCATTTCGCCCTGGAACGCTTCGCCGAAACGATGGATGCGCGAACGCGTGCCGGTCCAGTTCGAGCGGTTGCTCTCTAGACCGTTCTGGACGTAATCCTTGCTGGCGCGCGAGTAAGCCGCACCGACTTGCCATTGCGGGTCAAGACGCAGACGCAGACCCAGGTCAGTGGCCCAGCCATTCATGTCGCGGTCGTTTTTCTCGCCGGCGATGAACTGGTCGTTGCCTGCGGAAGTCACGCCGATTTCGTCGCGTGTACCGTTCAGCCAGGTCAGGCTGCCCCAGTAATTGAGCGGGGTGGTGTTGCGATAGTTGTAGGCATCGCTGTCGGCTTGCAGACCCAGCCAGGTCAGGTTGCCGTTGGACGTCTTGTCCAGATCATCCAGTTGCTCGCCCTGAGACTTGAGCTTGCCGTCGTCATGACTGTAATGAGCGCGCACGCCTGCCCAATGGCCGGGGGTCCACTGGTAGCTGGCGGAACCGAACAGGTGCTTGCGGTCTTCGTCGTCGGGTGCCAGTTCGGTCAGGTCGGTGCGGTATTCGCTGAAGCGCTGGGCGGCACCCAGTTCGGCACGCAGCAAGGTGGTATCGAAGTTCCAGTTGATGGCCTCGATATTGGTGTCATGCCACTGACCATCGTCGTTGCGCAGACGCTGACGACCCACTTTGAGTATTTCGCCGGGGTAGGGCGTGAAGCCACTGTAGCCGATCCAGAATTCACGCAGCGCAGCATAGGACTTGTCGACTTCGCGTTCGCTGGCAGTGCCACGGGAGGTTTGCGTGCCGCTGCCGTCGCTGTTGCTCTGCTCCAGCGGGTCGGTCTGAATGGTGTCGGTGGCGGTGACCACCTGGCCCATGGCATAACCGCTCCAGTTGCCGCGCTCACCATAGACCCAAGGGCGCAGGTCCAGGCCCACACCGTTGACGTCGCCGCCCGAACGGGTGCCCAGATCGCGATCATCCTCGGCCTGTGCCGTGGCTTTCACTTCGATACCGAAATTCTGTTCTTCGGTCAGCGCTGCCAGCGTCGGGCAGGCCCACAACAGGGTGAAGCCAAGGCCCATGCCAGCAGCCATCAGGGGATTCAACTTCATAATGCTTCCTCACCGTCTTTTTCTTCTTGCAGGGCCTGCATCGCCATCGCGTTCTGAGTAGCGGTAGCGCCCCGGACTTTTTGCTCGCGTGCCAACAGGTCTTTGGCGGTGGCGAGCTTTTCAGGCGGCAGTTGTGTATTGAGGGCCTCGGCAAGCTCGGTCGCTTGCGGGGTCTGACTGGCCAGCGCCAGTTGCGCGAACACCCAGGCGTTGACCGGGTCGGGCATCGTGCCCTTGCCCTGTGAGAACAGTTGCGCGAGGGCGAAATCTGCGCTGTTCTGGCCGCCACGGGCTGCGGTCAGCAACTCGTCCACGGCTTTTTGCGAGTACACCTGACCGAGGTAGCCACGGCGGTAGATCTGACCCAGGTAGTAATGGGCGGAAATCTCCGTTGCTGTGGCTTTCTTCAGGTGCTCCTCTGCCTTGAAGGCATCGGGCGTGACCCATTTGCCTTCGTAGTACAGGCGTCCAAGCAGCAGCTCGGCGCGAGGCTGATCGGCCGCGCGGCCGTTGTTCAGGTATTCCATCATCTTGTTGACGTCGCCCAGTTCGGGGAAGTCGTAAAGCAGTTTGGCCAGCGTGACCCACGAGACCGGGTAGCCAGGCGCAACGCTTTCCAGCAATTGCTGAGCGGTCTTTTCGTCTGGCGTACCGATGGTGGAGTCACCCAGTACGCGCGCGACGCTGTCCACTCGTTGAGCATTGACGCGGCCAGCGGCGTAGTCGCTCTTGAGCTTTTCGATCAAGGCCGTGCGCTGCTCGGCCTGGCCGCGTGTCTGGTAGACAGTAGCCAGCTCGACGTAGCAGATATCCGTGGCTGACAGTGCCTGTTTGCAGATGCTCTCGACCTCATCGAGGTGTTGAGCATAAGTGCCTTGTGTGCGATACAGCAGCACCTGAGCCAGACCTGCCTCCGGATAACCGGCAGCGCGCCACTCACTGATCTTCTGTTGCGCATTCACTTCAGGGAAGGTGTGCGGGTATTGCAGATACAGCATCGCCAGCGGGATCAGGGTGCCGGATTCGCCATTGGCGAAGGCCTTTTTCAGCAGGCCTTCGGCTTCGCGATGTTCGGCTTCGGTAGCGTCGGGCTTGGCAGCCAGCAGACGGCCCAGGCGCGACTGCGCCCGAGGGGAGGTCTGCGCGGCAGCGCGGTAGGTAGCCTCGGCCTGCTTGAGCTGAGCCGGGTCGCGAGTCGCGACCTGAATATCAGCAAGGCCGACTTGCGCGTCGCTGTAGCCCAGGTCCGCCAGCTGCCGATAGTTCTGCTCCGCCAATGCAGTGTCGCCGTTTTTCAGGGCTTCATTGGCAAGGCGTTGATCAGGCAGGCCGGCACAGCCGCTCAGGCCGAGCGCGACGGCGAGGCTCAGTAGCGTGGGGGTCGACAGGCGTCGTAGTGGGCTGTTCATGGTTACAGACCCGCAGCCATTGCTTTATCGATCAGCCAGTTCACGGACGGGCCGCGATCGCTGACCACTTCGACAGGGCGACCGGCAAGCGAGCTGCTCAGGCTTTCATCAGGCTTGATCTGCACGCGGATGTCAGTGGACAGGTCAGCGTCGCTGAGGTTGGTGCTGCTGACGATCTGACCAGTGCGCAGTTTGTCTTCGCCAGCGATCTGGAAGCTGACACGTGTGCCTGGCTTGACGTCGTTGAACTGGCGATAGGTGAAGCGAGCTTCAACAGTGGCCGGCGCGTTGCGTGGCACCAGTTGGAAGATCACCTGACCCTTGGACGCGAACTGACCGTCGGCAACCAGTTGGCGAGCCACGACGCAATCGCACGGGCTAGTCATTGTGCCGCTCATCTGCTTGCCATACAGCTCTTCGATCTTGGCGGGCTGCAGGTCTTCACCGGTCAGGCTGCCTTTGAGCATTTCCAGCATGCTGGTGTTGAAGGTTGCCAGTGGCGCGCCTTTGGCGGCTTCGCCATTCTGGGCGACCAGGCTTTGTACGGTACCTTCACGTGGCATGGTCACGTCCATGCTTGGAATGGTGACCAGACCGGCCGATGCATGGCTGACGAAGTACAGGCCGTAGATTGTCTTGAAGATGAAGCCGAAAGCGGCCAGACCGACAATGAACACGCCCAGGCTGAAGGTCACGGCGCGCAGGCGACCCATGGCGCTCATGCCGCTGTCCTTGCCCTTGACCTTGCGTGCCTTGGTGAAGTTGTCGCGCTGCAGCGTGGCCAGCACTTCGCCCAGGGTGACGACTTCGCCGGACAGGTGCGAGGTGATCAGGTGGCGCAGGGTAGCGATGTCCTGAGGTTCCAGATTCTGGAACTGGCAACCGATGCGGTTGCTGGCGTTGTCGATCGAGCGCACCTGCAGATCGACGTCCATGGCCAGGCCAAGGTTGTCGATGATGAATTGCAGGCGTCCCTTGACGATCTGCCCTTCGCTGAATTTCTGCCCGGACGGAGCAACGAAGCTCAGGCCACCGGCCGACAGGTCTTCGATACGTACCAGTGGCGCGTTGGGCTGATCATTCAGCAGGCGCAGCTTGGCAGGGATCTTGATCCGCGCGTGTTGGCGCTGGGCTTCGGATTCATGTACGACGTTCGCATTCACGGCTGTATTCATGGCTAATTTTCCTACTTAAGCGATTAATCCGTTGGCCCGGTCAAACCATCGTCAACAGCACAGCGACGAAGATGGTGCCAGCCGAGAAAGTCATGGTTCGGGACGACCACGTGTTGAACCAGCCTTGAAAGCTGGCCATGTCGCGGCTCAGTTTGGTGTCCTGGCGTGTCCAGGACTGGCGGTCCAGCCGGAAGAAGACATAGATCTTCATCAGCGCGCCGACGATCTGGTTGTAATAGAGAATGATCGGGTAGGCAGGCCCGATTCTGTGTCCCGAGAGGGACAGCAGCAGGGTGAGGATCAGACGGGTCATGCCGATCCACAGCAGATACATCAACAGGAACGCGCCGCCATACTTGAAGCTGGCGATCAGGGCGACGGTCAGACCGAGGATGGAGGTCCACATCGACACCCGCTGGTCGAACAGTACGATGCTGGTGAAAATCCCCAGGCGACGTACGCCCAGACCCAGTGCACGCGAGTTCTGACGAAGGTTGTTGCCGTACCAGCGATACATCAGCTTGCGGCTGGCCTTCAGGAAGCTCTTTTCGGGCGGGTGTTCCACGGTGTTGATCGCTGCGTCCGGCACGTAGAACGTGTCGTACCCCAGGCGCATCAAGCTGAACCAGCTGGACTTGTCGTCGCCGGTCAGGAAGCGGAAGGTGCCCAGACGCCAGTGATTGAGCGAGTCGCTTTCCACGTCGGCAATGAACTCGGGGTCGGTTACCACGGTTGCGCGGAACACCGACATGCGACCGGTCATGGTCAATACGCGTTTGGACAGGGCCATCGAGCACATGTTGATGTGACGCTGAGCGAAACGCAGCTTGTGCCACTCGCTCATGATGTAGCCGCCACGTACTTCGCAGAACTCGTTGGTGGTCAGGCCGCCGACATTGTCGAACAGCTGGAACCACGGCACGGTCTTGGCGACCACACCTTCGTTGAGCACGGTGTCGCCGTCGATCACTGCAACCACGGCACGGCTGTCAGGCAAGTGACGCGAGATGGCGCGGAAGCCATAGGCCAGACCATCGCGCTTGCCAGTGCCCGGAATACGTACGAAGTCCAGCTTGACGCGCTCCGGCGGGTTGAACTTCGCCCACATGCTCTTGACCAGCAGCTCATCGGACATTTCCACCAGCGAGCAGACGATAGTCGTCGGCAGGCCGCAGTCGATGGCTTCGCGGATAACCGAGTTGTAGACCTGTGCGGTGGTCAGCGCGTCGATGCGGAAACTGGTGACCATCAGAAACACATGGGACGGGTCTGCTGCACTGCCCAGCTTGCGAACCTTGCGGCGCAAGTGCGGGTAGACGATGTACAGGAAAATCATCCCGCGTACGAAGTGCGTGATTCCCATCGAGTAGCGCCAGATACCAACGGCGCCAATCAGGAATATAAAGTTCTTCGACTGTGAGTCGAAGATACTGGTAGGCAGTGCCGCGGCAAGGCCCATGAGTAAACTTAAATAGAACAGCCAACCTGCGGCCTGTAACAGGCCGTGCTTGAGCCTCTGCATAATCGTATCCCTAAGTCAGTTGCGAGCCTCAAGCCCCAGGCTGCAAGCACATTGCTTGAGCCTGTGGCCTGGAGCCTGGCGCTTGTGGCTTGCGGCTGATTTACCAGCAGATACCTTCGGCGCGACCGTCTTCGCTGGTGGCGTTGGTCATGAAACCCACCAGATCGATGACGCGCTTGCCTTCGGGAGTCTTGTTGGCGAGGGCGCGGAAACGCTCATCGCGGTTGCCAAGGATGATCACGTCAGAGTCGTTGATGACCTGATCGAAGTCCGAATTCAGCAGCGACGATACGTGCGGAATCTTGGATTCGATGTAGTCCTTGTTGGCACCGTGAACGCGTGCATATTCGACGTTGCTGTCGAAGATGCTCAGGTCGAAGCCCTTACCGATCAGCATTTCGGCCAGTTCTACCAGCGGGCTTTCGCGCAGGTCGTCAGTACCTGCCTTGAAGCTCAGGCCCAACAGTGCAACCTTGCGGGTGTCGTAGCTGGCAACCATGTCGAAAGCGTTCTGCACTTGCGAGGTGTTGCTGCGCATCAGCGAGTTGAGCAACGGCGCTTCTACGTCAAGGCTGCTGGCGCGGTAGGTCAGGGCGCGAACGTCTTTAGGCAGGCAGGAGCCGCCGAATGCGAAGCCTGGGCGCATGTAGTACTGGGACAGGTTCAGCGCCTTGTCCTGGCAGACCACGTCCATCACTTCACGACCATCGACGCCGACGGCCTTGGCAATGTTGCCGATTTCGTTGGCGAAAGTAACCTTGGTGGCGTGCCACACGTTGCAGGTGTACTTGATCATTTCGGCAACGGCGATGTCCTTGCGGATGATCGGTGCGTCGAGTTCTTCGTACAGCGATTGCAGTACGTCGCCCGAGGCTTTATCGAACTCGCCGATCACGGTCATTGGCGGCAGATCGTAGTCCTTGATTGCGGTACTTTCACGCAGGAACTCAGGGTTTACGGCGACACCGAAATCAACACCGGCTTTTTTGCCGGAGCAGTCTTCCAGAATCGGGATGACCACGTTGGCAACCGTGCCTGGCAACACAGTACTGCGAACAACGATGGTGTGGCGGGTGGCTTTGTCACGCAGGACATAGCCGATTTCGCGGCATACCGACTCGATGTAATCGAGTTCCAGATCGCCGTTCTTCTTGCTCGGCGTACCGACACAGATCATCGACAGGTCAGTGGCGCGAATGGCTTCGGCGAAGTCGGTAGTGCCGCGCAGTTTTCCGGTACTGATACCTTTCTGCAGCAGCTCTTCCAGACCCGGTTCAACGATAGGTGATTTGCCGTTGTTGATCAGATCGATCTTGGTGCTGGAAATATCCACACCAACTACATCGTGACCGCGGGCAGACAGGCAACCGGCACAGACTGCACCGACATAACCCAAACCAAATATGCTGATACGCATCGTATTCTCCTCGATTTTTCACGCCATAAATTGGCTGGATATTAATTTTGGCCAGCAGATGTCACGCGCCATCCTTTACGGCTAACAACGCCGTGGAACTAACGCAGGCATATTTAATGAGTGAGTGCCCAAATAGGTGAGGCGAACTCAAATGACACTAAGTACAAGCGGCAAGTGACCTGTCCGGTGGGCAGGGCCCTGCTCTCCTTGGATGCAGTAAACCACTCCTGTTTGACGATCGACGGCGGACCTCGTTCGGAAAGCCTCCGGCTAGAGCCTTGGCTGACCTTGTCGAATCCTGCGCATCACACCTGTTGGGCGCTTCGCCTGTCTACAACATCAACTAGTGATGTGAGTTTAGTTCTAGTACCTGACGCCAGCGTTACATCAACCTGGCTTCCCTGTCGGTAACTTCCCATTTTTCCAGTCGACCTGTAAGTGATCTCTTACACGTCAGCCCAGAATTGTTACGGGATGTAGGAGCGTAGGAATTCGCATTTAGTTCCGGGCCACTCGTCCTGATTTGCGGATTTTGCTGTATCCAGTTTGTGACAGGGGCAGTATCGCGGTGATGGCGTTTTTCTTAAAAGCCTTATTGCGCGGGGATTTCAGCGGGGTAGATACGAAAGTGCTACTACTGCAAAAAGCCAAAAAGCCACTACGTAAAAAAGTGGATTTTTTTTAATGAAAAAATCAGGCGAGATTGCGTCGTCGAAAAGTTGACGTTTATCTGGCGTCACGATGTTGGCATTTGCTGTTGGATCGTAGGACAGGTCGTGTAACAGCGATGCGTTACACGACGGTTACAGTGTCTAGTCTTCTACGACGTTGCGCAAAAATACCAACTTGTCGGGCGTCGATTGCTCACGGTTATAACGATAGCCCTGAACATCGAACGCCTGTAACGCTTCGGGGCTGTTGATACGTTCCTCAATGACGAAACGGCTCATCATGCCGCGCGCTTTCTTGGCATAGAAGCTGATGATCTTGTACTGACCGTTCTTGAAGTCCTTGAACTCGGTGTCAATGATCCGGGCGTTGAGCGCTGAACGTTTGACCGCAGAGAAGTACTCGGTAGACGCAAGATTGAGCAGCAGGTCGTCGCCCTGGGCTGCCAGCGCTTCATTCAACCATTCGCTGATCTGCGTGCCCCAGAACGCGTAGAGATCCTTGCCGCGAGCGTTTGCCAGTCGCGTACCCATTTCCAGGCGATAGGGCTGCATCAGGTCCAGCGGGCGCAGCAGCCCATAAAGGCCGGACAGCATGCGCAGGTGATCCTGTGCGTAGTCGAGCTGCGCGTCGCTTAGTGATTCGGCTTGCAGGCCGGTATACACATCGCCCTTGAAGGCCAGCAGCGCCTGCTTGGCATTGTCGAGCGTGAAGGCCGGGGTCCAGCTGCCGAAGCGTGCCGCGTTCAGCCCGGCAAGCTTGTCGGACAGGTGCATCAGTTCGCTGATCTGCGCTGGCGTCAGTTCACGCAGTTGGGTGATCAACCCCTGAGAGTGATCCAGATACTGCGGCTGAGTGAAGCGTCCGGTAGTGGGCGGGGTCTCGAAATCGAGGGTTTTTGCCGGGGAAATCACCATCAGCATGAAGTCGTCTCCTTTGATCGTCCGGGGATTCTAGGGGCTGATGGCCCACGACTCCAGCTATGGTGGCGATAGAGTCAGGCCGTGTGTGCCGCGCCAGCATGCCATGCGGCTTTGTATGCGCTCCGACATAAGAAGCCAGGCTCATATCAGCTATAGTGGCGCGCTGGTCATGATGTTAATGGTTGATCGAGAGGGCATCGGGTTTGCGTATTGTTTTAGCAGTGTGTGCAGGTCTGTTCTGGCTCCAGGCGCAGGCGGCAGTGCCGGTCACTGCCACCATAGACCGCAGTGTGTGGCCCGAGCGCCTTGAAACGCCGGGGTTGTTCGACGTCGCGTCGCGCGCGGAAATCCTCGCCTTTGCCCACGAACTGTACCTCAGCGAGAAGCTGGACGAGGAAGGGCTCAAGCAGCGCCTCGGCCTGCGCTTCGTCAACGTGCCTTCGTTGAACGTGGTCCGCCATCGTCTGTGGCTGCGCTTGCTGGAAAACTATCAGAATGCCCAAAAGAGCTGCGAGCAGGATGCCAACTTTTGCGTGCTGGTCGAGGACATGGACCAGCTGCGTCAGCGCGCTGAAGAATTTCAGGTGTCGAACGATTCGTTCTACGCCAACTGGGCCAGACCCGGCGCCGTGTTCCATCAGCGTTATTTGAACGAGCTGCTATTCATGGCTGCCTTGTTCCCGCAGACCAGCAGCGAGATCGAGCGCTACAACTCTGATGAGATGAGTGGCGACGAGATGCCGGACCGCACCTTCATGCTCAATTTCGAAAGCGGCCCGAGCCCGGTCGATGGCGGAACCGACTGGCTGGCCGACTTCATGCGTCAGCAGAAGATGACCGCCACCTTCTTTGTGCTGGGCAAAAGCCTTCAGGAACGCCTCGACAGCACATCGACCACAAGCTTGCAGGCGCTGTATCGCCAGCAGTGCGTGGGCATTCAAGGGTGGGAGTATCGTTCGCATAGCCAGTGGCTGGACTGGCAGGATTCAGTGCAACGCAGTGCGGCACTGGTTCAGCGTGTGCTGCCGGATAATTTCGTGCCGCTGTTTCGCCCGCCTTACGGCCATCGGCGGGCCGACAGCGGCGACTTCTTCCGCGCCGAGCATTTACGCGTGTCATTGTGGAACATCGATGCCGAGGACAATACCGGGCGGCTTTCGGCAGAGCAGGTTGGCGACCGCGTACTAACCCTCATGCTGCTCTGGCGCAAGGGCACGGTGGTCTTCCACGACGTGGCCAACAAGGCGCAGTCTGCACTGCCATTGCTGCTGGCCAATACCGCGCAAAGCGAGTTGATCTGGGACGATTGCCGGAATATCTCTGAAAGCCCCGTAGAACAAGGGCCGCAGAGCAGTGAAGAGGCTGCGCCCGAGGGAGAATGAAGGCAGATTCGGCGTGGGCGGACTTCCGACTTTAAACGTGCTGTGTACGTCCGCCAAGCTCTATTCGTCAGGCTGTGAAATAAACTTCAAAAAACTGTCAAAGAGCTTTTTTCTGTCATCCCTTTTGCTGTATTACGAATACAGACCGCCGAAACCTGCAACACAGGTGGCGTCTTCCAAGACCCACCTTGAGCGACATTTCTCCCCTGCCTGAAGGGAAGAATCCGGCGGCCTTTTCGTGGCGCAGTACTGTCGTGGTTCTGCGTCGCCCGGCTTCTACAAAGGTGAGCGAGTATGGATGACCACGGACGCACCCCTTCCACTAACCAGCCAATCCTTTACGTGCTCGATACCAACGTATTGATCCATGATCCAAACGCACTGCTGAATTTCGAAGAACACCACGTCGCCATCCCCATGACGGTTCTGGAGGAACTGGACAAACTCAAGGCCGGTAAACATTCGGTTGCTGCCGAGTGCCGCCAGGCCATCCGCCTGATCGACAAGACCCTCGGCGAGGCTAACCCTGAAGAAGTTGAAAAGGGCGTGCCGATTGACCGCGGGACCGGTGTTTTCAAAGGTTTTCTGTCGATTTTGATGAGCAAGCGCGAGGAACCCAACAGCCTGCTGCCCGAGCACCTCAACGACAACATCATCATCAACCAATTGATCGACCTGCATGCGCGCAACAAGGACTTGAGCGTTGTGCTGGTGACCAAAGACATTAACATGCGCCTCAAGGCGCGCGCCTGCGGCATTGCGGCCGAAGATTACAGCACCGACCAGTTAGTCGATGACGTTTCGCTGTTGTCGCGTGGCTACCACGACATGACCGGTTCGTTCTGGGACCGGGTCAACAAGGTCGACACCCGTCAGGAGCGTGGCCGTACCTGGCACCGCGTCCAGCTCAATGAAATGCTGCCTGCGGTTCATATCAACGAGTTTATTGTCGATGAACAGGGCTTCGTAGGCTGGATCAAGGGCGTCAAGAACGACGAACTGCTGATTCTGGATATGCATCAGGAGCCACTGCTGCATCAGGAGGCCTGGGGCCTGAAACCGCGTGATATCTATCAGGGGCTGGCGTTGTTCGCACTGCTCGACCCGGATATTCACCTGGTCAACCTGTCAGGTGCTGCTGGTTCGGGTAAAACCATTCTGGCATTGGCGGCGGCCATCGAGCAGACCATGGTCACCAAGCGTTATCGGCGCATCATCGCTACCCGTAGCGTTCAGGGCCTGGATCAGGAGATTGGCTTCCTGCCCGGCACCGAGGCGGAAAAGATGGAGCCTTGGCTTGGCGCGATCACCGACAACCTTGAAGCCCTGCACATGGATGATGAAAACACTCATGGCAGTGTCGACTACATCCTCAGCAAGGTGCCGTTGCAGTTCAAATCCCTCAACTACATTCGAGGTCGCAGCTTCCAGCAAAGCCTGATTCTGATCGATGAATGCCAGAACCTGACCCCGCACCAGATGAAAACCATCATCACCCGTGCCGGCGCCGGTTCCAAAGTGGTCTGCCTGGGCAACCTGGCGCAGATCGACACCCCTTACCTGTCAGCCACCAGTTCCGGACTGACCTACCTGACGGAGCGCTTCAAGGACTTCCCTAACGGCGTGCACATCACCCTGCAAGGCGTGCCACGCTCGATACTGGCCGAATACGCGGAGAGTCATCTTTAGCTGAAAAGCAGCTGTAAGCTTCAAGCTATTAGCTTCAAGTGGGGGACTTCGGTGTACGAGAGCCCTCACTTGCAGCTTTTGATTATCGCGCCCATGCACCAAGCTTATCGTCACACACAAGTTCGCTCCTACGCCCTCCGGGCAGAAGCTAGGATTTTCGTACGCTTTAAAACCTGTGTATAACGCCGGGCACTTTCAGCTTGTAGCTTGCAGCTTGCAGCTGCCACACTTCTTGCTTCTGCCAAGGAGTAACGTTGTGCTCACTCATCTCGATTCCCAAGGGCGCGCCAATATGGTCGATGTTACGGATAAAGCCGTGACGTCCCGTGAGGCGGTGGCCGAAGCAGTGGTGCGTATGCTGCCCACCACGCTGCAAATGATTGTCAGCGGCGGTCATCCCAAAGGGGATGTATTTGCTGTCGCACGCATTGCCGGCATTCAGGCGGCAAAGAAAACCAGTGATCTGATCCCGCTCTGCCATCCATTGATGCTCACCAGCATCAAGGTTCACCTCGCCGCTGACGGCGATGATGCGGTGCGTATTACCGCGAGCTGCAAGCTGGCCGGGCAGACCGGTGTGGAAATGGAAGCCCTGACCGCTGCCAGCATTGCGGCGCTGACAATTTACGATATGTGCAAGGCGGTCGATCGCGGCATGGTCATCGAGTCGGTTCGGCTGCTGGAAAAGCTCGGCGGCAAGAGCGGTCACTTCATTGCCGATCAGACACAGGTATCACCATGAAGATCCAGGTTCAGTATTTTGCCCGCTACCGTGAAGTCCTGGACTTGGACAGCGAGTCTGTCGAAGGCGAGTTCGCCACTCTGGACGCGCTGCGCCAAGCGCTGCTGCAGCGTGGCGAGGCCTGGCAGATCCTTGCCGAGCAGAACCTGATGTGTGCCCGCAACCAGGAACTGTGCAAGCCGACCGAGCCGCTGTCTGATGGCGATGAAGTCGCGTTCTTTCCACCCGTGACCGGAGGCTGAACATGACCATTCGCGTTCAGGCTGCGGCGTTCGACCCTGGTAATGAAGTCAATGCGTTGCATGCGGCCAACCTCGGCATCGGCGCGGTGGTCAGTTTTGTCGGCTATGTGCGGGATTTCAACGAAGGGCGTGAAGTGTCGGGCATGTTCCTGGAGCACTATCCGGGCATGACCGAAAAGGCACTGGCAAAAATCGTTGCCGAGGCCGAACAGCGCTGGCCGTTGCTGCGTGTCGATGTGCTGCATCGGGTAGGGGCGCTGGAGCCCGGCGAGCCGATCGTGTTCGTGGGTGTTGCCAGCGCTCACCGACAGGCAGCGTTCGAAGCCTGCGATTTCGTCATGGACTATCTCAAGACCCGCGCGCCGTTCTGGAAGAAGGAAAAGACTTCCGAGGGACCGCAGTGGGTTGAAGGCCGCGATAGCGATCAGGCAGCAGCCCGGCGCTGGTAGTGGTTGGTCGTTGCGTCCATCTTTTTTGCCTGAAAGTCCGACCTTCCGCTTTTTATATCGTCTATTTGCATCTTTCTCGGTACAGAAAGATGGCTTCGGGCTATCATGCGCAGCCGCGAAAAAGCGGCCTGTTGGCTTTGCCCAATCCTATTCAATAACTGTCCGAACGTGATCGCGTTTTGCGAGCCACGTTGCGGGCAGTTTTTCGTAAACGCTCGGAGCAGAATGTGAAGAAACTTCAGCAGGTTTTGGTTTCAGGGATGACGACAGCGGCTTTATTGCTGGTTGCTGGTTGTGCAACGGAAAGCTCGCGGGCGCTGCCTGTGACAAAGGTTGAAAGTGCTGGGGTTGTCTATTCCGGTGTGCGCTATCCGGTTGCGGTCGGCAAGTTCGATAACCGCTCCAGCTATATGCGCGGGATCTTTTCCGATGGCGTCGATCGTCTTGGTGGTCAAGCCAAGACTATCCTGATCACCCACATGCAGCAAACCAACCGGTTCAATGTGCTGGATCGCGACAACATGGAGGAGATCAAGCAGGAAGCCGCTATTAAATCTACCGCCCAGCGTCTGAGGGGGGCTGACTACGTGGTGACCGGCGACGTGACCGAGTTCGGTCGCAAGGAAGTCGGCGATCAGCAACTGTTCGGCCTGCTGGGCCGCGGCAAATCCCAGATTGCCTACGCGAAAGTCGCGTTGAACATCGTCAATATCAGCACTTCGGAAGTGGTGTACTCGACTCAGGGCGCAGGCGAGTTCGAGCTTTCCAACCGTGAAGTCGTCGGCTTTGGCGGCACCGCCAGTTATGACTCGACACTCAACGGCAAGGTTCTCGACCTGGCCATGCGCGAAGCCGTCAACAACATGGTGCGTGCGCTCGATAGCGGTGCCTGGAAACCGACTGCCAACTGATATTTCAAAAGGGAATTTGTTGTGTTCATGAATCGTTTTAATGTTTCGTTGCGCGGTGTCGCAATGCTTTTAGTCGCCGGCGTGTGCCTGACGGGCTGTGTCCAACAGCCGAAAACCTTGTACCAGTGGGGCAGTTACCAGCCTGAGGTGTACGAGTATTTCAAAGGCGAGTCCAAGGAAGCCCAGGTCGCCAAGCTCGAAGAAGACCTGCAGAAAATCCGCTCTACCAACGCAACGCCGCCACCGGGCTACCATGCTCAGTTGGGCATGCTATACGGCAGCATTGGCAAGGATGACCAGATGGTTCAGGAGTTGCGCACGGAAAAGGCACTGTTTCCCGAGTCGGCCACTTATATGGACTTCCTGCTCAAGAACGCCCACGCAGGAGTCGTCAAATGAACCTCGCTCATCTGAAAGTTGCTGTAAGCCTGTTTGCCGTTGCCCTGCTGTCGGGTTGCGTTACCCCGCCAACGGTGGATTACTCGGCCTTCAAGGAAAGCAAACCGCGTTCGATTCTGGTACTGCCGCCGGTCAACGAATCGCCTGACGTCAAGGCGACGTACAGCACCTTCTCGCAGGTGACCTACCCGCTGGCCGAGTCGGGCTACTACGTGTTGCCTGTGGCGCTGGTTGACGAGACGTTTCGCAATAACGGCCTGACCAATGCCAACGATATTCAGGCAACGTCGCCTGCCAAGCTGCGTGAGATATTCGGAGCCGACGCCGCGATGTACATCACGGTCAAGCAATACGGCACCAGTTACGTGGTCATCAGTAGCCAGACCGTCGTGACGGTCACGGCAAAGCTGGTTGATCTGCGCACCGGTACTGCGCTGTGGACGGGTACAGCGTCGGCGTCCAGTGAAGAGGGCGGCAACAACAGCGGTGGCGGTCTGGTGGGTATGCTGATTACAGCGGCGGTCAAGCAGATCATCAACAGTTCGACCGATGCCGGTCATCCCATCGCTGGGATAGCCAGCAACCGACTGCTCACTGCTGGTCGGCCGGCGGGCCTGCTTTACGGTCCACGTTCGCCGAAATACGGTACTGACTGACCCTCACGCTGCTGATTTCCGGCAGGCACAAAAAAAGCGCAGCCCCGTAAAGGCTGCGCTTTTTTGTTGATCGCACGTGTCAGGTCGTTTGCCGCACCACTGCCCTGAGCAGGTGAGTCGGTGGTGTTTCACAACTGATCTTGCGACCCAGCTTCTCTTCGATGGCGGGCAACTGGTAGGAGTCATCTTCGCCAGCGAAGCTGATGGAGACGCCATCGGCACCTGCGCGACCGGTACGCCCGATGCGGTGCACGTAGTCGTCCGGCACCTCTGGCAGGGTGAAGTTGATCACGTGGCTGATGCCGTCGATGTGGATACCGCGACCGGCCACATCGGTGGCGACCAGAACGCGGATCTTGCCTTCGCGGAAGCCTTCAAGGGTCTTGATGCGCTTGTGCTGCGGCACATCGCCCGATAGTTGTGCGGCATTGACGCCATCGCGTACCAAGCGCTCTTCGATGCGTCGCACCTCGTCCTTGCGGTTGGCAAAGACCATCACTCGTTCCCAGCCGTTGTCGGTGACCAGGTTATAGAGCAGCTTGTACTTGTCGGCACCGGCAACGGCATAGATATGCTGTTCGACGTTGTCACTGGCGACGTTCAACGATTCGATTTCGACGATGGAAGGGTCTGTCGTCCATTGTTTGGCGAGGTTCATCACGTCTTCGGTGAAGGTCGCGGAGAACAGCAGGGTCTGGCGTTCACCCTTGTGCGGTGTTTGGCGAATGATCTGACGCACCTGCGGGATGAAACCCATGTCGAGCATGCGGTCGGCTTCGTCCAGGACCATCACTTCGACCATGTCCAGATGCACTTCACCGCGCTGGTTGAAGTCCAGCAGGCGGCCAGGCGTGGCCACCAGAATATCGCAGTGCCGTGCTTCAAGTTGTTTGAGCTGCTTGTCGAAATCCATGCCACCGACGAACGTCATGACGTTCAGGTTGGTGTATTTGGTCAGGTCGGCAGCGTCCTTGGCGATCTGCACCACCAGTTCGCGAGTGGGCGCAATGATCAGCGCTCGGGGCTCACCCATGTAACGTTCGGCTGGCGGTGGCGTCTGGGTCAGTTGCTCGATGATCGAGATCAGGAACGCAGCGGTCTTGCCGGTACCGGTCTGGGCGCGACCGATCGCGTCCTTGCCTTTGAGCGTGAAGCCCAGCACGCCCGCTTGAATCGGTGTGCAGTACGGGAAACCAAGGTCCTGAATTGCGTGCATCAGTTCAGGCGCAAGGCTGAAATCGTGGAAGCGGGTCTTGCCTTCCTGTGGTTCGACGACGAAATCTTCGAGTTTCCATGCTGGCGCAGGCGGTTTTACCACGCGCTCACGACGCGGGCGCTCGGCCCTTGGCTTGTCGGTGCGCGGTGCTCTGGCTTTGGAGGGCTCGTTGACGGTGTCCGAAAGCTGAGTCTGGGCATGATCCGGTATGTCGCCTGCGGCAGCGGGGGAGGCGGGAATAAAGGCTGTCGGACCAGGCGCGCGCTGCTCAGCCTCACTTTTACCGAACATCTTTTTAAGTGCTTTGAGCACGGTCATCTCATCAATTGATTAAGGAATGTACGCCGAGCAGTGTAAAGCAAGAACCGTGCTCGGCGTAGTGCCATCCGTGGCGAGCTACAAAAGCGGTCAGTTGCAGGCGGGCCCAGGGCGCTTTAGCGCAGCTTGTCAGCCAGCCAGACGCCGATGTCATGGATTTCCTGCGGTAACACTTGGTGCCCCATTGGGTACTCTTGCCATTGAGCGGTTACACCCTGAGCCTTGAGGTGCTCGTACACCGTCCGACCCATGGGGTTGTGCACCACTTCGTCGTGCTGGCCATGCAGGCAGTAGGCAGGAATGCGCTGTTGGCTGGCAGACAGCGTCATCTCATTGCTGAATGTCGGGGCATAAGTGGACAGCGCGAGGACGCCGCCCAGCGGACCCTGCCAGCGTCTATAGCCCGCGTGTAACACCACCGCGCCGCCTTGGGAAAAGCCTGCCAGAAATATCCGTGACGGGTCGATGCCGCTGTCGCGTTGTTGCTCGATCAGGTCCAGCACCTTTTGTGCCGAGGCTTCCATCTGATCGTGATCAATGGCGCGGGCCTCGGAACTCATGGCCTTGATGTCGTACCAGCTTGGCATTTCATAGCCGCCGTTGACCGTTACGGCGCGTGTCGGTGCCTGAGGCAGGACGAAACGTGTAGTCGTCAGCGACTCCTGCAGCATCTCGGCGACCGGAAGAAAATCATAGCGGTCGGCGCCCAACCCGTGCAGCCAGATAACGCAGGCATCCGCGGTGCCTGAAGGTTGGATGATCAAAGGTTCGCTCATGTCTGCTCCATTTGTGTGCGCTGGCTCATTTAGAGCGCATTAATAGGGTGCGCGGTTAGATTAAAAATGAAAGAAGATGTCGCAAGGTTACAAGTTTTTGTCTTGACCTGTCGCTAATTCGACATAGCCAGCATGCTGGTACGGGCTTTGCTACAGCAGGACTGGAGTCGAGGCGCTCACATCGTTCGGTAACACTATAAGGCTATTACTTATAGCGATCGAAAAGCAGCTCGGGAGTCCATGCGTCAGGATTCGCGGCACGATTCAACCTGTACCGCTCCGGTCCAGGAAAATCATGGGGTTTCAGTCCACGGGGCCGATTCTGAATGATGAAGACGAATGACGGGATGATCCTGCAGACGATTCGTGATTCAGGCCCAGCGTTGCATGACCCAAAAATAAGCCAGCACGGGTCATTAGCGCCTCACAAAGGTGCGACGCGACTGAGGCACCTACACAACAAAGAGCAAACTGGAGGTTTTTGAATGAAGATGTTGAAATCCACCCTGGCTGTCGTCACCGCCCTGGCTGCATTTGGTGTAACCGGGGCTGCCAACGCCGGTGCCACCCTTGACGCTATTCAGAAGAAAGGTTTTGTTCAGTGCGGCGTCAGCGATGGCCTGCCAGGGTTCTCCGTTCCGGACTCCACCGGCAAGATCACCGGTATTGACGCTGATGTCTGCCGCGCAGTAGCCGCCGCAGTATTCGGTGACGCCACCAAGGTCAAGTTCAGCCAATTGAACGCCAAGGAGCGTTTCACTGCACTGCAATCCGGCGAGATCGACATCCTTTCGCGTAACACCACCTGGACCAGCTCCCGTGATGCGGGTATGGGCCTGGTGTTCACCGGCGTGACTTACTACGACGGTATCGGCTTCCTGGTAAACAACAAACTGGGCGTCAAAAGCGCCAAGGAACTGGACGGTGCAACCATCTGCATCCAGGCCGGTACCACTACCGAGCTGAACGTCTCCGACTACTTCCGTTCGAACGGCCTGAAATACACCCCGATCACCTTCGACACCTCCGACGAAAGCGCCAAGTCGCTGGAAGGCGGTCGTTGCGACGTACTGACTTCCGACCAGTCGCAACTCTACGCACAGCGCAGCAAGCTGGCCAAGCCGGACGATTACATCGTTCTGCCTGAAGTGATCTCCAAGGAGCCGCTGGGTCCTGTCGTGCGTAAAGGCGACGAAGACTGGTTCTCGATCGTTCGCTGGACCCTGTTCGCCATGCTCAACGCCGAGGAAGCCAAAATCACTTCCAAGAACGTTGAAGCTGAAGCCAAGTCGACCAAGAACCCTGACGTAGCCCGTATGCTGGGTGCCGACGGTACTTACGGCAAGGACCTCAAGCTGCCGAAAGACTGGGTCGTGCAGATCGTCAAGCAGGTCGGTAACTACGGCGAAGTGTTCGAACGCAACCTGGGCGAAGGCACCCCGCTGAAAATCAAGCGCGGCCAGAACGCTCTGTGGAATGCTGGCGGCATTCAGTACGCTCCACCTATTCGTTGATTGACCCGGCGCCCGGCAGGCTTCCCAGCCTGTCGGGCGTTGTTCTGTTGGATTTTTCCTGGGGCATTTCATGGAAAAGCAAATCGTCGCACCCAAGCAAAAGCTCTCTCTGAGCGATCCGAAAGTGCGCGCGTGGTTATTTCAGATCATCACTGTCGTAGCGGTGATCGCGTTGGGCTGGTTCATCTTCGACAATACCCAGACCAACCTGCAACACCGTGGTATTACCTCGGGTTTCGGCTTTCTTGAAAACAGTGCCGGTTTCGGTATTGCTCAACACCTGATCGACTACAGCGAAGCGGACAGTTATGCCCGCGTATTCGTCATCGGCCTGCTGAATACCTTGCTGGTGTCGGTTATCGGTATTGTCCTGGCGACCTTGCTGGGCTTTGTCATTGGTGTCGCTCGCCTGTCTCCGAACTGGATGATCAGCAAGCTGGCAACCGTTTATGTCGAAGTCTTCCGCAACATTCCGCCACTGCTGCAGATCCTCTTCTGGTACACCGCCGTATTCCTCACGCTGCCTGGTCCGCGTCAGGCGCATGGTTATCTGGACATGTTCTTCGTCAGCAGCCGCGGGCTCAATATGCCCAGAGCGTTGCCAGCCGAAGGTGCATGGGCGTTTCTGATCAGCATCGTGGTTGCCGTTATAGCGATCGTGATGATGGTGCGCTGGGCCAACAAGCGCTTCGAAGCCACTGGCCAGCCGTTTCACAAGTTCTGGGTCGGTCTGGCGTTGTTGCTGGTGATCCCGGGCCTGAGCATGCTGGTCTTCGGCAGCCCGGTGCATTGGGAACTGCCGCAACTGAAGGGCTTCAACTTCACCGGTGGCTGGGTGCTGATCCCGGAACTGATCTCCCTGACCCTGGCACTGACCATCTACACGGCGGCGTTCATCGCTGAAATCGTGCGTTCGGGCATCAAGTCGGTCAGTCACGGTCAGACCGAAGCTGCCCGCTCGCTGGGGCTGCGCCCTGGGCCGACGCTGCGCAAGGTCATCATTCCGCAGGCGCTGCGAGTGATCATTCCGCCGTTGACCAGTCAGTTCCTGAACCTGGCGAAGAACTCTTCGCTGGCAGCAGCCATCGGTTATCCGGAAATGGTTTCCCTGTTCGCCGGTACGGTGCTCAACCAGACCGGGCAGGCTATTGAAGTCATTGCCATCACCATGAGTGTGTACCTGGCGATCAGTATCAGCATTTCTCTGCTGATGAACTGGTACAACAAGCGCATTGCGCTGATCGAGCGGTGAGGAAACGCGCATGACGACTCATACTTTCAAACCTGATATGCCACCACCGGGCAAAGTGTTCGGCCCGATGGCGTGGATGCGGCAGAACCTGTTCTCCAGCTGGATCAACACCCTGCTGACCCTGTTCTCGCTCTACCTGATCTATCTGGTCGTTCCGCCGATCATCAGTTGGGCGCTGCTGGACGCCAACTGGGTCGGCACGACCAAGGAAGACTGCACCAAGGCGGGCGCCTGCTGGGTGTTCATCGAGCAGCGCTTCGGCCAGTTCATGTACGGCTACTTCCCCAATGAGCTGCGCTGGCGGGTCGACCTGACCGCCATCCTGGCGATTGTCGGTGCTGCGCCGCTGTTCATCTCGAAGTTTCAGCGCAAGGCTGTCTACGGTATCGCCTTTCTGGTGATTTACCCGATTGTTGCCTTCTACTTGCTGCACGGCGGTGCTTTTGGTCTGACCAACGTACCGACCAGCCAGTGGGGCGGCCTGATGCTGACCCTGGTGATTGCCACCGTGGGTATCGTCGGTGCCTTGCCGCTGGGTATTTTGCTGGCGCTCGGCCGTCGCTCCAACATGCCGGCTGTGCGTGTGGTGTGCGTAACGTTTATCGAGTTCTGGCGCGGCGTGCCGCTGATCACCGTGCTGTTCATGTCGTCGGTGATGCTGCCGCTGTTCATGCCCGAAGGGATGAACTTCGACAAACTGCTGCGGGCGTTGATCGGCGTGATTCTGTTCCAGTCGGCGTACATCGCCGAAGTGGTACGCGGCGGCATGCAGGCCATCCCCAAGGGCCAGTATGAAGCCGCCTCGGCGATGGGCCTGGGTTACTGGCGCAGCATGGGTCTGGTGATTTTGCCGCAGGCGTTGAAGATGGTCATTCCCGGCATCGTCAACACCTTCATTGCCTTGTTCAAAGACACCAGTCTGGTGATCATTATCGGCCTGTTCGACCTGCTCAACAGCGTCAAGCAAGCTACCGCCGACCCGGCATGGCTGGGTATGGCCACTGAAGGCTATGTCTTCGCGGCCCTGGTGTTCTGGATCTTCTGTTTCGGTATGTCCCGCTATTCCATGCATTTGGAACGTAAGCTGGACACAGGCCACAAGCGTTAGGAGTTTTGTGATGAGTGAAGTTATCAATAAGCCTCTGGGCGCTGAAGGCATGATCCGCATGGAGGGCGTCCACAAGTGGTACGGCCAGTTCCATGTACTCAAGGACATCAACCTGAACGTGCGTCAGGGCGAACGTATCGTGCTGTGCGGCCCATCGGGTTCGGGCAAATCGACCACCATTCGTTGCCTCAACCGTCTGGAAGAGCACCAGCAGGGCCGTATCATCGTCGACGGTACCGAGCTGACTTCCGACTTGAAGCAGATCGAGACCATCCGCCGTGAAGTCGGCATGGTGTTTCAGCATTTCAACCTGTTCCCGCACCTGACCATCCTACAGAACTGCACGCTGGCACCGATGTGGGTACGCAACATGCCGAAAAAGAAAGCCGAAGAAATCGCCATGCATTATCTGGAGCGTGTGCGTATTCCGGAGCAGGCCCACAAGTTCCCGGGTCAGCTTTCCGGTGGTCAGCAGCAGCGTGTGGCGATTGCCCGTGCCTTGTGCATGAAGCCGAAAATCATGCTGTTCGATGAACCGACTTCGGCTCTTGACCCGGAAATGGTCAAGGAAGTGCTCGACACCATGGTTGGCCTGGCTGAAGAAGGCATGACCATGTTGTGCGTGACTCACGAGATGGGCTTTGCCCGTACCGTGGCGAACCGGGTGATCTTCATGGACAAAGGCGAAATCGTCGAACAGGCCGCGCCGAACGACTTCTTCGACAACCCGCAAAGCGATCGTACCAAGCTGTTCCTCAGTCAGATCATTCACTGAGTAGTAGCTGCCAAACGGAAAACCGGGCCATGTGCCCGGTTTTTTTTGCCTGCATTTGCCATGCATCTTGTATGCAATTCTGGCTGAACCTTGTATTCGCGATGATTCTCCAACAGGATACCGCCCCCCTGAAAAGGGTCGACATACCTGATTACCGAGAAACCGATGACTGCCAAGGCTCAATCCAGCCCCCAACCGATTACCGATCAAGCCCATCCTGTTCTAAAGCGCCCCTGGCTGTTGCTGCTGGGTCTGGTGCTGGTCGCCCTCAACCTGCGCCCCGCGTTATCCAGCGTTGCGCCGTTGCTTAACGAGGTGTCCGCAAGCCTTGGGATGTCGGCTGCCGAAGCTGGTCTGCTGACCACCTTGCCGGTGTTGTGTCTGGGCCTGTTCGCGCCATTGGCACCGATTCTTGCCCGGCGTTTTGGCAGTGAACGGGTGGTTTTGGTGGTGCTCCTGACACTGGCGTCGGGTCTGGCAGTACGCAGCCTGTTCGGCGAAGTCGGCCTGTTTACCGGCAGCCTGCTGGCGGGCGCGAGCATTGGGATCATCGGCGTATTGTTGCCCGGTATCGTCAAGCGCGATTTCCCGCACAAGGCCGGGGCCATGACCGGTGTCTACACCATGGCGCTGTGCCTGGGCGCTGCGATTGCAGCCGGTTCGACGGTGCCGCTGAGCCAGTACGTCGGCGACAGCTGGCAAATAGGTCTGGGTTTCTGGCTGGTCCCGGCGTTGATTGCGGCGCTGTTCTGGTTTCCACAAGCACGTGAAATGCATGGCTCACATCGCGATGTCTATCGAGTTCGCGGTTTGTTGCGTGACCCGCTGGCGTGGCAGGTCACGCTGTATATGGGCCTGCAATCGTCGCTGTCGTACATTGTCTTCGGCTGGCTGCCCTCGATTCTCATCGGTCGCGGCCTGACGCCGACCCAGGCCGGTCTGCTGCTGTCCGGCTCGATCATCGCGCAAGTCATCAGCGCCCTGGCGGTGCCCTATCTGGCCACACGCGGCAAGGATCAGCGTCTGGCGATCATGCTGGTCATGTCGCTCACACTGACCGGGCTGTTCGGCTGCCTGTACGCTCCGCTCGGCGGGCTGTGGGGCTGGGCCATCCTGCTGGGGATCGGGCAGGGCGGCACGTTCAGCCTGGCGCTGGCCTTGATCGTCCTGCGCTCGCGCGACTCACATGTCGCCGCCAATCTGTCGAGCATGGCGCAAGGCTTTGGCTACACCATCGCCTCGACCGGCCCGTTTGCCGTGGGCGTGGTGCATGACATGACCGGCAGCTGGAGCGCGATTGGCTGGATCTTCGCGGTACTCGGGCTGGGCGCCATCATCGCGGGCATGGGTGCCGGTCGGGCGCTGCAGGTGCAGGTCAGTAGCGAGAAGGTTTGATTTTCGATGATTGTTGATCGTTCGGACCGGGCTTGAGCTGCTTCAGGTCTGAGCCAGATTGGCCAGGGCCCATTGTTCGGCACTGGTGACGCTCAGCCCTGATTTCGCGTTGTAGGTACGGGCGACGTCCCATGCCACGCCTCGGCCCATGGCAAAGACTGCCCGGTATTTGCGCAGATTGTCATCCGGCATTTCCGTCAGATCGGCCTGCAACTGCGCAACACTCCATACGTGCCGCTCGATGTCGCGCCCCGTGACACGCTCCACAAGATCGGCCAGCCCGGCGTACGTCAATGTGTCGCCAGCGGTGTACACCACCTGATTCACTATGCGCGGCTCGTGCATCACGATGGCAGCAGTCAGCCTGCCAATGTCCTCTGCGGTGGTGACTGTCACGGCCGTATCGAGGCTGCCCAGCGCATTGATCCGACCGCCTTGCAGATCGACGACACCGAACGCGGGTTCGAACAGGAAGCTTGTAAACATACCGGTCGAAACGATTACCCATTCGGTTTGCTGCTGGGCGCGCAGCTTTTCTCGCACATCGAGTTGCTCATCGAACAGATCCTGAGGGCTGCCCCGGCCGATAAGGTCGTAGTCAACGCCGAACTGCCAGGGCAGGTAGCGTTTTATGCCGGCCTTGAGCGCCGCATCGGTCAGTTTGCGTTGAGTGCCCCGGCCAGCGGCAAAACCCGCACAACTGATTACCGTGTCATAGCGCTTCATGACAGTGGCTAGTTCGTCCACGGTGGCATCGGCCAGATCGGCGGTTTCGATGGCAATGTTCAGCGCGCGGATTTCTTCGATTTCCACACGCTTGGCGGGCGCTTGAGTGCTCAAGCTGCTCTGGCGTAGCAGCACGGCAATGCTCAAATCATATGCTCCGGCTTTCTCGACCAGCCCTCGCAGCACGGAGAGCCCAAGCTCTCCTGCGCCTATTACCAGAATGCGTTGTTTGACGTTTGCGTTATCGGCTTGCATGGTGACCCCTTTGGACAGTCTTTCAATTCAGGCGGGAGAGATGCTGGCATGCCTGTCGACATACAAAAAGTAGGCACATCGGTGATACCGGGCGGGCTGGACGCGCAGGAAGTGGTCAGACGCTCCGAAGCGGCCTGTGCTGCGCTCAGCGATGATGAGGATGGTCTCAAGCGCGATATTCTCGGCCACGCCGGAAACCGCTGGCCATTGGGCGTGGTACATGCCCTCGGCGTCAGCAGCCCTTTGCGCCATGCCCAATTGCGCCGAAAGCTGCACGGCGTCACCCAGCGCATGCTCACTCATACCTTGCGCCAGCTTGAACAGGACGGGTTGATCACCCGGCATGACTACTGCGAGAAGCCGCTCAGGGTGGAATATTCGTTGACCGACCTTGGCATGGGGCTGCTGGTACAAATGATTCCGCTGTGGACTTGGGTGATTGAAAATTCAGAGGCGTTCAGTGCAGCGCGAAATCGTTATCCGGACAGGTAAAAGTGATGGCTGATGCGCCATCAACCCTCGCCATTTTCAGCGGCGCCGCTTATCGTGCACGGATAATTCGCCAAGGGATGTGCACGCATGAACTACGAGGAACAAAGTCAGGCCAACAGCGCACTGATCACCCGCTTTTATGAGGCGTTTGCGCAGCTGGATGCCGAGGCGATGAGTGCCTGTTATACCGATGACGTGCTGTTTAGTGACCCGGCATTTGGTGAATTGCGCGGGCCTCAGGTAGGCGACATGTGGCGCATGCTGACTTCCCGGGCGAAGAATTTCTCGGTGGTCTTCGATCAGGTGCGTGCCGATGATCGGGCGGGCACTGCGCATTGGGTGGCGACCTATCTGTTCAGTCAGACCGGGCGCACGGTGGTCAACGATATTGAGGCCCGATTCGTGTTCCGCGATGGCAAGATCTGCGAGCATCACGATAATTTCGATATGTGGCGCTGGTCGCGACAGGCGCTGGGTTTGAAGGGCCTGTTGCTTGGCTGGACGCCTTTGGTACGCAATGCCGTCAGGGCTCAGGCGCTCAAGGGTCTGAAGACCTTTTCAGAGAATCGCCGTGCCTGAGGTTGCCAGCACCGCGAGTGCGCCGACTTCCGAACAGGCAGTCGGCAAACCCTGGTTTGTCTATCTGGTGCGCGCTGCCAACGGCTCGCTGTACTGTGGCATCAGTGATGATCCGCAGCGCCGATTCACTATGCACCAGAGCGGCAAGGGCGCGCGCTTTTTCTCTTCGAGCCCGGCAATGGCCCTGGTCTACGTCGAACAGTGGCCCAGCAAGGGTGAGGCGTTGCGTCAGGAGCGGCTGATCAAGAAACTCAGAAAAAGCGCCAAAGAGGCTCTGGCAGCCAGTTACGCCTGATCCCCGATCCATGAGCGTGATGTCGTGCCATCAGCTTGAGTCTGTGGGCGGGCAGGGTGCTGCGGGTTAAGCTGTGTGCTTCCCGAGTGCGCAGAGGCTGAACATGTCCGAGTTGATTCTTCACCATTACCCCACGTCACTGTTTGCCGAAAAAGCCCGCCTCATGCTGGGTTTCAAAGGCCTCACATGGCGCTCGGTGACGATCCCGTCGATCATGCCCAAGCCCGACCTGACCGCGCTGACAGGCGGTTATCGCAGGACGCCGGTGTTGCAGGCTGGCGCAGATATCTACTGTGACACGGCACTGATGGCGCGCCGCCTTGAGCAGGAAAAGGCTTCGCCAGCGTTTTATCCGCAAGGTCAGGAGTTTTCGGTTGCCGGTCTGGCCGCCTGGGCGGATTCGGTGCTGTTCCTGCATGCCGTGAGCCTGGTGTTTCAGCCTGAGTCGATGGCTGTACGATTTGCCAAGGTGCCGCCAGACGCTGCCAAGGCTTTCATTGCCGACCGATCCACGCTGTTCAACGGTGGCACGGCTTCACGCCCGCCTGTCGAGCAGGTCAAGCATCAATGGCCCACGCTGATGTCGCGTCTGGAGTTGCAGCTGTCGCGCGGTGGTGATTTTCTGTTTGGCGTACCTTCGATTGCCGATTTTTCGGTTGCTCATACGCTGTGGTTTCTCAAGCAAACGCCAGTGACTGCGCACTTTGTCGATGATTATCCGGGTGTCAGTGCCTGGCTTGATCGCGTTCTGGGGTTTGGGCATGGCACGTTCAGCGACCTGAGTTCGACTGATGCCATTGAAATCGCCAGAAATGCAACGCCTGCGCCACTGCCCGACGAAGTCTTTGTTGATCCGAATGGCTTCAAAGCGGGCGACAAGGTCGCTGTCTCGGCAGTCGACTATGGCGTCGAGGCGGTTGAGGGTGAATTGATTCTTACCGGGCGCGAAGAGTTGATCCTGCGCCGCGAAGATGAACGCGCTGGCGTCGTGCATGTGCACTTCCCGAGAATGGGATTTCGGGTCGAGAAGCGCTGAAGTTTACGAAGCTCTGCGTCGCATGCCGTTCTGGACGCTCTGCGTCCTCTCTTGAGTGTGCAGCGCGGCAAAGATCTGTGACGCGGAGCGTCACGCAAGGCATTCCCACGCTGGAGCGTGAGGAACGATAATCTCAACTACCGTACGACGCCGCGCCGACATGCCGTAATCTCGATTATCGTGCGACGCTCTGCGTCGCATGCCGTTCTGGACGCTCTGCGTCCTCTCTTGAGTGTGCAGTGCGGCAAAGGTCTGTGACGCGGAGCGTCACGCAAGGCATTCCCACGCTGGAGCGTGAGGAACGATAATCTCGACTATCGTGCGGTGCCACGCCGACATGCCGTAATCTCGATTATCGTGCGACGCTCTGCGTGGCACGCCGTTCTGGACGCTCTGCGTCCTCTCTTGAGTGTGCAGTGTGGCAAAGGTCTGTGACGCGGAGCGTCACGCAAGGCATTCCCACGCTGGAGCGTGAGGAACGATAATCTCAACTACCGTACGACGCTCCGCCGACATGCCTTAACCTCGACTATCGTGCGACGCTCTGCGTCGCATGCCGTTCTGGACGCTCTGCGTCCTCTCTTGAGTGTGCAGTGCGGCACAGATCTGGGAAGCGGAGCTTTGGCACGGTATTCCAGGTTATTTCAATGCTGCCAGTATCTGATCCGGGTCGAAACCCCGGATCAAGGTGCCGTTGACGTCGATCAGCGGTATGCCTCTGCCACCCAGTGCTTCGTAGGCCTTGCGGCCTTCTTCGGACTTCTCGATGTCGAACTCCTGATACGCAATCCCTTTGCTGTCGAGAAAGCGCCGCGTCTGTTTGCAGTAGCCACACCAGTCAGTGGCGTACATCACCACTTTCGCCTGGCTGTAGCTCTGCGCAACGCTCGCTGGCGGCGGGTTGACGAAGTTCTCGATCTTGCCCCAGTTCTGATAAACCACCACAATCAGCATGATCAGCGCGAATTTCTTGAGGGTGCGTATCAGCATGTCGGTTACCGTCGCTTCAACTGATCGGTCAGTTGGGTCGGCAGCCCCTTGATGATCAGGGTGCCTGCAGTTTCGTCGTACTCGATCTTGTCACCCAGCAGGTGAGCCTCGAAGCTGATCGACAGTCCTTCGGCGCGTCCCGTGAAACGTCGGAACTGGTTGAGGGTGCGCTTATCGGCCGGGATCTCGGGCGACAAGCCATAGTCCTTGTTGCGGATGTGATCGTAAAACGCCCGTGGCCGCTCTTCGTCGATCAGTTCGGACAGTTCTTCCAGGCCCATCGGCTCGCCCATCTTGCTCTGGCTGCTGGCGTAATCGACCAGGGTCTTGGTCTTCTCGCGGGCTGACTCCTCCGGCAGGTCTTCACTTTCAACAAAGTCACTGAAGGCCTTGAGCAGGGTGCGGGTTTCACCGGGGCCATCAACGCCTTCCTGGCAACCGATGAAGTCTCGGAAGTACTCGGAAACCTTCTTGCCGTTCTTGCCCTTGATGAACGAAATGTATTGCTTGGACTGTTTGTTGTTCTGCCATTCCGACAGGTTGATCCGCGCAGCAAGGTGCAACTGGCCCAGGTCCAGGTGGCGCGAAGGGGTGACGTCCAGCTCGGCATTCACTGCCACGCCTTCGCTGTGGTGCAGCAGGGCGATGGCCAGGTAGTCGGTCATGCCTTGCTGATAATGGGCAAACAACACATGGCCACCGACGGAAAGATTGGATTCTTCCATCAGCTTCTGCAGATGCTCGACCGCTGTGCGCGAGAACGCGGTGAAGTCGTTGCCACCGTCCAGATACTCTTTCAGCCAGCCGCTGAACGGGTGTGCGCCGGATTCTGGATGGAACAGGCCCCATGCCTTGCCTTGTTTGGCGTTGTAGCTCTCGTTGAGGTCGGCCAGCATGTTCTCGATGGCCTGGGACTCAGCGAGTTCGGAGTCGCGTGCATGGAGAACAGCGGGCGTACCGTCGGGTTTCTTCTCGATCAGGTGGACGATGCAGTGACGGATCGGCATGGGCTTCTCGGCTGAAAAAGGTGAAGAGCGTGCAGCTCGTTGCAAGACGGCAAGTGTAACGCACGCGTGCGCCACTTGGCCCCGGGCAGGCTGGTTTTCGCCAGCAGGGCGTGTTTGCTGGATGTTTTTTGTGCAATTGGCATTAAAACCTGACCAAAAGGATAGGTAGAGGCGGATATTTGTCCGGCTCTGTGCTAGTTTTGCGCGGTCTTGCGCACTTAGCGCGTCAAGCATGCAGTTAGCGCACACGTAGGTCGAACCATTGCCCGGTTTCAGTATCTACACTTTCGCGATTAATCGTGGCTGCTAGCGGGTGGCCAGGTTCATTGCCTGGCCACGGGCCGACGTTGCACTCTGCAATCCAAATGAATTTGATAGGGAAGGAACACCACCATGGCTCTTACTAAAGACCAATTGATCGCCGATATCGCTGAAGCTATCGACGCGCCAAAAACTACCGCGCGTAATGCTCTTGAGCAATTGGGCCAAATTGTTGCCGACCAATTGGAAAACGGCGTGGAAATCACTTTGCCAGGTATCGGCAAACTGAAAGTTGCAGAGCGTCCGGCTCGCACTGGCCGCAACCCTTCGACTGGCGCTGCCATCGAAATCGCTGCCAAGAAAGTTATCAAGTTCGTACCAGCCAAAGTGCTGACCGACTCGATCAACAAGTAAGCAACCGCTTGCTGTGAAAAAGCCGTGCACCGGTTAACCGGGCACGGCTTTTTTGTGGGCGTCTGATCACAGATCTGGGCCGCACGGCACACTCAAGAGAGGACGCAGAGCGTCCAGAACGGCATGCGACGCGGAGCGTCGCACGATAATCGAGATTAAGGCCTGCCGACGCAGAGCGTCGCACGGTAGTCGAGGTTAAGGCATGTCGGCGGAGCGTCGTACGGTAGTTGAGATTATCGTTCCTCACGCTCCAGCGTGGGAATGCCTTGCGTGACGCTCCGCGTCACAGATCTGTGCTGCACTGCATACTCAAGAGAGGACGCAGAGCGTCCAGAACGGCATGCGACGCGGAGCGTCGCACGATAATCGAGATTAAGGCCTGCCGACGCAGCGCGTCGCACGATAGTCGAGATTACGGCATGTCGGCGTGGCGCCGCACGATAGTCGATGCGGCACGATAGCCCTATCAGTGGGGTGTGCGCTGTGCCTTGTCGAGGAAGGTCCAGGCCACGAAGCGGCTTTGTTTCTGGCCCTGGCCCATCTCGATCACTTTCACCTCAAGCGCGCCGGCTTTTTTCAGGGCGCTCTGGATCGGTGGCAGGTTGGATGCCTTGGACACCAGGGTGCTGAACCACACCACCTGGCCTGGCAATATGGCGCTTTCCTGGATCAATTGGGTCACGAAGCCGATCTCGCCGCCTTCGCACCACAGCTCCTGAGATTGCCCACCGAAGTTGAGAACCGGCAGCTTGCGCTTGGGATCAGCCTTGCCCAGTGCGCGCCATTTTCGTTGGCTGCCACGCTGCGCCTCATCCAGCGAGGCATGGAAAGGAGGGTTGCAGAGGCTCACGTGGAAGCGTTCGCTGCTGTCGAGTAACCCGAGCAGGATCTGCTGGCGGTTGTCCTGCTGGCGCACGCTGATGGCCTTGCTGAGGCCATTGGCTTTGATGATCGTGGTAGCCGCCGCGATGGCCGTGCTGTCGATGTCCGACCCAACGAAATGCCAGCCATAGTCGCTATGCCCCAGCAGCGGGTAGATGCAATTGGCTCCGGTGCCGATATCCAGCGCCTTGATGGATGCGCCGCGTGGGATCACACCTTCATTGTCCTCGGCCAGCAAGTCGGCGAGGAAGTGCAGGTAGTCCGCACGCCCTGGAATAGGCGGGCACAGGTAATCGGCCGGAATGTCCCAATGGGCGATGCCATAGAACGCTTTGAGCAGCGCGCGATTGAACACCCGCACCGCCTGTGGATTGGCAAAGTCGATGCTTTGCTTGCCATACGGATTGAGGATCACGAACGCTGCCAGCTCGGGGCTGGATTTGATCAGCTTCGGAAAATCGTAATGACCCTGATGACGATTGCGCGGGTGCAAGGTGGCCTTTTCACGCGGCGCAGCAGGTTTGGCTGGCCGCTGAGGTTTTTTGCGCGGGGGGTTGCGGGTATCGGTCATGGGTTTGATGGTCAGCCGTGATGTCGAGTACAGAAATTCAGATAACAAAAAGCCAGCCCATAATCGGGCTGGCTTTTCTGGCCACCTTACAGGCTGGCGATGCGGGCGTGTTGCTCGGCCAGCTTGCCCAGTGCCTGTTCGGCTTCGGTCAGCTTGGCGCGTTCCTTGGCGATGACTTCAGGCGGTGCCTTGTCGACGAAGGCGGCGTTGGACAGCTTGCCGCCGACGCGTTGCACTTCGCCTTGCAGGCGCTGGATTTCCTTGTCCAGGCGCGCCAGTTCGGCCCCTTTGTCGATCAGCCCGGCCATCGGCACCAGCACTTCCACGTCACCCACCAGCGCGGTGGCCGACAGTGGCGCTTCTGCACCCTCGGTCAGTACGGTCATCGATTCCAGCTTGGCGAGCTTCTTGAGCAGGTAATCGTTTTCGCTCAGGCGGCGCTGATCCTCGGCACTCACATTCTTAAGGAACATTTGCAGCGGCTTGCCCGGGCCGATGTTCATTTCGCCACGGATGTTGCGCACGGCAAGCATCAGGCCCTTGAGCCATTCGATATCGTCTTCGGCAGCCTGGTCAATGCGTGCTTCGTTGGCCACTGGCCAGGGTTGCAGCATGATGGTCTTGCCTTCCGCGCCCGCCAGCGGTGCGAGGCGCTGCCAGATTTCTTCGGTGATGAACGGCATGAACGGGTGCGCAAGGCGCAGCGCGACTTCGAGCACGCGTACCAGTGTATGGCGTGTGCCACGCTGACGTTCGACCGGTGCGGTTTCATCCCACAGCACAGGCTTGGACAGCTCCAGATACCAGTCGCAATACTGGTTCCAGATGAACTCGTACAGCGCCTGGGCCGCGAGGTCGAAGCGGAACTGATCCAGTTGGCGGGTCACTTCGGCTTCCGTGCGCTGCAATTGCGAGATGATCCAGCGATCAGCCAGCGACAGTTCGACAGCTTCGCCGTTCTGGCCGCAGTCTTCGCCTTTGTCCAGCACGTAACGCGCAGCGTTCCAGATCTTGTTGCAGAAGTTGCGATAGCCTTCGACGCGGCCCATGTCGAACTTGATGTCGCGACCGGTGGACGCCAGCGAGCAGAAGGTAAAGCGCAGGGCGTCGGTGCCGTAGCTGGCGATGCCGTCGGCGAACTCCTGACGGGTCTGCTTCTCGATCTTCTTCGCCAGCTGCGGCTGCATCAGCCCACTGGTGCGTTTCTCTACCAGCGTTTCGAGGTCGATACCGTCGACGATGTCCAGCGGGTCAAGCACGTTGCCCTTGGACTTGGACATCTTCTGGCCTTGGCCGTCACGCACCAGACCGTGCACGTAAACAGTCTTGAACGGGACCTGCGGCGTGCCGTCCTCGTTCTTCACCAAGTGCATGGTGAGCATGATCATCCGGGCGACCCAGAAGAAAATGATGTCGAAACCGGTGACCAGCACGTCGGTGGAGTGGAAGGTTTCCAGTGCCTTGGTCTTTTCCGGCCAGCCGAGCGTGGAGAAGGTCCACAGGCCCGAGCTGAACCAGGTGTCCAGTACGTCGTTGTCCTGCTGCAGCGCGATTTCCGGGCCAAGGTTGTTCTTGGCGCGAACTTCGGCTTCGTCGCGGCCGACGTAAACCTTGCCGGACTCGTCGTACCAGGCCGGAATGCGATGGCCCCACCAGAGCTGACGGCTGATGCACCAGTCCTGGATGTCGCGCATCCACGAGAAATACATGTTTTCGTATTGCTTGGGCACGAACGCGATACGGCCGTCTTCGACAGCGGCAATCGCAGGCTCGGCCAGCGGTTTGGTGGAGACATACCACTGATCGGTCAGCCACGGCTCGATGATGGTGCCGGAACGGTCGCCTTTCGGCACCTTCAGGGCGTGATCATCGACGCTGACCAGCAGGCCGGCGGCATCAAACGCAGCAACGATCTGCTTGCGCGCTTCAAAGCGGTCGAGACCGGCGTAGTCCGCAGGCAAGCTGCCGTCGACGCTTTCGTTCAGCGTGCCATCAAGGTTGAAAACCTGAGCAGCAGCGAGAACGTTGGCATTCTTGTCGAAGATGTTCAGCAGCGGCAGGTTGTGGCGTTTGCCGACTTCATAGTCGTTGAAGTCATGCGCCGGGGTGATTTTCACGCAGCCGGTGCCGAATTCAGGGTCGCAGTAGTCGTCCGCGATGATCGGGATGCGGCGGCCTACCAGCGGCAGTTCGACGAACTTGCCGATCAATGCCTTGTAGCGCTCGTCCTGTGGGTTCACCGCAACGGCGGCGTCACCGAGCATGGTTTCCGGGCGAGTGGTGGCAACGATCAGGTAATCCAGACCTTCGGCGGTTTTTGCACAGTCGGCCAGCGGATAGCGCAGGTTCCACAGATGGCCTTTCTCGTCGTGGTTCTCCACTTCAAGGTCGGAAATCGCGGTGTGCAGCTTGGTGTCCCAGTTGACCAAGCGTTTGCCACGGTAAATGAGGCCGTCTTCATGCAGGCGCACGAAGGCCTCCTTCACGGCGTCGGACAGGCCGTCGTCCATGGTGAAGCGCTCGCGGCTCCAGTCGACGGACGAGCCCAGACGGCGGATCTGACGGCTGATGTTGCCGCCGGACTCGGCTTTCCATTCCCAGATCTTGTCCAGAAACTTCTCGCGGCCCAGCTCATGACGGCTTATGCCCTGCGCTTCAAGACGACGCTCCACCAGCATCTGCGTGGCGATACCAGCGTGGTCGGTGCCCGGTTGCCACAGCGTGTTGCGACCTTGCATGCGACGGAAACGGATCAGGGCGTCCATGATCGCGTTATTGAAGCCGTGGCCCATGTGCAGGCTGCCGGTAACGTTCGGCGGCGGGATCATGATGGTGTACGAGTCACCCACGCCTTGCGGAGCGAAGTAGTTCTCGGACTCCCAGGTCTGGTACCAGGAAGTTTCGATGGCGTGCGGCTGGTAAGTCTTGTCCATGCGCGGCGGGAACCTGTGGCATTGATTCGGAAACCGGTAAGTATAGACCTGACGGCAAGCGACAAGCCATAAGCGCCGGGCCACAACTGGCAGATCTGTCAGTAGGCGGCGAGTGGACCAAGGGGCATGATCCGGTGTTCAAGCATTGATCACAGGACGGATGCGGCCATGGACAAGACTTCGGAAAGCAAGCGCGTACTGTGCCGATATCGCTATGACGCGCTGGATCGTGTTGCCGTCGTCGATCCCGAGGTGCAGGAGGCGGTGTCGCGGTTCTATCAAAAGAACCGTTTGACGGTCGAGATACAGGGTGAAACGCGCCGTCGTGTATTTCACGGCGATGATCGCTTGTTGGCTGAGTATGAAACGGACGGCTCCATCACTCGGACCGACCTGTTGGGCACCGACAGGCAAATCAGCGTGCTGCATGCCCTGAGTTCAGAGGAACGGCAGCCGCTTGCTTATAGCCCTTACGGACATCGCGCGCAGGGCGGCCCCTTTTCCGGCTTCAATGGCGAGCGCGCGGACCCTGTGACCGGGCATTACCTGCTGGGTAACGGCTACCGCGCTTTCAACCCGGTGCTGATGCGATTCAATAGCCCGGACACCCTGAGTCCATTTGGACGGGGAGGCCTGAATGCGTATGCCTACTGCCAGGGCGATCCGGTTAACAGGAGTGATCCTGATGGGCATATTCCCGTGGCGGCGCTCGCCAGCGCGGCCAGGCGTTTTGTTTTTGAAGAGCTTCCTGAGAATGCCCTTAAGAATATACTCGGGCGCGTTTCTCTAGGAGATGCGGCCGCGTTGAGTGCAACGACCCCTCAAACAGGCAGGAGTGAATCGCCCCGGATTCTCTAGACACCTTGCAAGCTCATTGCGTAACGTTTTTCAAACTCTACCGGTGACAGCTGATTGTTGAAACCATGGCGGCGTTTTGGGTTGTAGAACATCTCGATGTAATCGAACACATCACTACGAGCATCTTGCCGTGAGGTGTAGATTTTCCGCTTGATTCGTTCCCGTTTCAGAAGCTGGAAAAAGCTCTCAGCCACGGCGTTGTCATGACAATTGCCTCGGCGGCTCATGCTGGCAACCAAATTGTTTGCCTTCAAAAAACTGCGCCAATCGGAGCTGCTGTACTGGCTGCCCTGGTCGGAGTGAACCATCACCTCTTGTTTCGGTTTTCGCCTCCAAACCGCCATCAATAACGCATCAATGGCCAAATCACTGGTCATCTGCGACTTCATTGACCAGCCAACGACCTGACGAGAAAACAGATCCAGCACCACCGCCAAATACAGCCAGCCTTCATACGTACGAATGTAGGTGATGTCGGTGACCCAAACCTTGTTTGGTTCCACGACATCGAACTCGCGCTTCAGTAAATTGGGTGAGGCGACCGCTGGCTTACCGCCGTACTTTCCAGGGCGACGTCGATACCCTGTCTGAGAGCGCAGACCTTCAAGACGCATCAACCTCGCCACACGATGCCGACCACAATCTTCACCGACCTCGCGCAGGTCGTCATGGATTTTGCGATAGCCATAAACTCCGCCGCTCTCCAGCCACGAGTGCTTGATCAAACCCAGCAATCGCTGGTCGTCTTTAGCGCGTGCAGATTGCGGCTCAGACAACCAAGCGTAATAACCACTGGGATGGACTTTCAGCGTCAGGCAAAGCCGTCGAATGGAGTAGTCGCCCGCGCGCTGCTTGATAAAGGCGTACTTCAGCCGCACTCCTTGGCAAAGTACGCGGCGGCCTTTTTTAAGATGTCTCGCTCTTCAGTGACCCGCTTGAGTTCCGCTCGCAGACGACGCAGTTCAGCGTGCTGATCATCGTCTTGCTGCCGTTCTGCCTGAGGTTTGCTGTAGCGCTTTATCCAGGCATAGAGGCTATGCGTCGACACGCCAAGACGCGCCGCCACATCAGCGACAGGCAGCTTCTTTTCGGTCACTTGATTGACCGCTTGGATTTTGAATTCTTCGGGATAACGTGGGTTGCTCATGGCACCTCCTGATTGGCCTCAGTTTAAGGCATGGAGGTGTCTACGAAACCCGGGGCGATTCAAGGTTTGGGTTGATATAAACGATCCCAGCGCACTGTCGACAATTGAAGGGCATTTAAGTACGACCGGGGCGCTAAGGCATGACGCTTTCTACAGCGCGCAGTTCGAGCATGTAGCGACGAGCATCGAGAAAGGATTCAGTAGAGAGATAAATAGCGTTGATCGTCAAACACAAGCGATTCTTGATCACGTGGCTGGCGTGAGTGGAAGCAGTGAGTTGCAGGCTACGCGCGCGCTAGAGCGTGCCCAGCGCTATCAGTCAGAAAGCCTGACAAGAATCACTGAGCACATGGAAACGCACAGGAAGTTGCACAAGGACTGGAATGCACTTATCAATTGTGAAGCAGACACGCGCCGGCGTATAGCTGCTATCCGCTCCACATTCAATCCTCGCTGATAACGTATCCACACGCATGTGAGCCAGTTTCCAAACCGCGCGCCTCACTTCTTCTGCTGCGCCAATAACCGCCCCAGCCTTGCCTTCAGCCGACGCTTGATCTCGTTTTCTATATGTGGGGCGAAGTATGTGGAGCGAAGTCGTCGACCACGTCCTGCATGATCAATTGCGCGGCTGCGCGCAGTTCGCTGTTCAGATGAAGCAGTGCATCAGGGTTGGGCTGCGCTTGCGGCGGAGCTGTCTGCTACGCCCTGCGGAGCGAAATAATTTTCGGACTCCCAGGTCTGATACCAGAAAGTTTCTATGGCGTACGGCTGGTAAGTCTTGTCCATGCGCGGCGGGAACCTGTGGCATTGATTCGGAAACCGGTAAGCATAGACCTGACGGCAAGCGACAAGCACATAAGTGCCGGGCCACAACTGGCAGATCTGTCAGTAGGCGGCGAGGGGGGAGAGGGGCATGATCGGGTATTCAAACCTTGATTGCGGGGCCTGCGTCGCCATGACCAATACTCCCGAAACCAGGCGCGTGCTGTGTCGATATCGCTATGACGCGCTGGACCGTATTGCCGTCGTCGATCCCGAGGTGCAGGAGGTGGTGTCGCGGTTCTATCAAAAGAACCGTTTGACGGTCGAGATACAGGGCGCAACGCGTCGCCGTGTATTTCACGGTGAAAACCTTTTGTTAGCGGAGTATGAGACTGAAAGCTCTGTCGCCCGGACGGACCTTCTGGCCACCGACCTGCAAAGCAGTGTATTGCATGCTTTGAGTTCGGAGGGGCACCAGCCGCTGGGCTACAGCCCTTACGGACATCGCTTGCCGGGCGGCTCCTTTTCCGGCTTCAACGGCGAGCGCGCGGACCCTGTGACCGGGCATTACCTGCTGGGTAACGGCTACCGCGCGTTCAACCCGGTGCTGATGCGTTTCAACCGGCCAGACTCGTTAAGTCCATTTGGGCCGGGAGGCTTGAATGCATATGCGTATTGTCAGGGGGACCCGGTTAATAGAAGTGATTCTGGTGGACACGTCGGGGTCCACATACTCTTTCTCGACAAGTTACCAGACCTGGCGCTTGACAGAATATTCAGGCACCTGTCTTTCAAAAATATGGCCGCAGTGAGTGGAGCGTCTAATACGTTGAATGAGAGAGGAGCCGGGCTGATAGCCTCGCAGTTAAATAAGCGTTTTGTAGACGCCAGTAACCCAGACGTACTGTCGGACCTTCGCAGCGCTATAGAAAACGAACCGGGTTTTCTGCCGAGTGTATTCAAGAGTGCAGACTTCAAAGTACAGTTTGAAAAAGTCACGGCGAACGCCAGTCAAAAAACGAGCGATCGAATCAAGGAGGCCTGGCGTGCAGAGCAATCATTCTCTGACAAATTCACGGGTAAAACCCAATACCGATTACGACGATTTCAAGAAGGCATTGGCTATTAAGCTCAAGGAGCACGAAGGGTCTCCCGAAATACTGCTAAATATAAAAAAGGATGAGGCTAGACGCAAGACGCTCATGAGAGCCTGGTATACCCAACTTAATCTCAAGGGGAAAATGGAGCAGCACGTAGCAAAGATCCGCTCCCTATTGAATTCTCCCTGACAGCGTCTGTATGCCTGTGTACTCAGGACTCCTGATCACACGTTCACTTCTGCTGCTGCGCCAATAACCGCTCCAGCCTCGCTTCCAGCCGACGCTTGATTTCAGCCTCGATGTGCGGGGCGAAGTCGGCGATCACGTCCTGCAGGATCAACTGCGCGGCGGCACGCAATTCGTTGTCCAGATGCAGCAGGGCATCCGGGTTCGGCAGTGCTTGAGGCTGGGCAGGCTGTTGAACGGTCTGAAGCTGCTCGACAGGTGCGGCTTGCACATCAGGCGTCAGCGTCGGGATGTCGTCTTCGTCGAAGTCCTGTTGATAAGTCGCGTCGGGGCGAGCGCCGACCACATCGAATAACAGAGGAATCTGGCCTTCCGGACGAGCCGGGTCGTTCGGCAGCGGGGAGTGTGCGGAGTCATCGCCAAGCAACTGGCGGATCGATTCCAGATCGTTCAGCAAATGGGTGGATTCAGCTTTTTTTGAAGTATCCATCATGTCCTCAAAGGCGCTGCAGTCGGTGATCTTGCGGAGGATAGCCCTGTTCACGGTAGGAACGGAAACTCTCGCGTGCGGCAAGACGTATGGCCGGGTCTTCGACAACCACTTCCGCCACGCGGGCGAAGCGTTTGAAGAAGGCCGGAATGCTCAGGTCGAGGTTGACCAACAGGTCCTCGTGAGCGCCCGAGTCGTCACCCAGACCCAGCACCACGGGGGCATCGGAGTCGCTCTCGGCATCGCCGTGGGGCAGAAACACTTCGCCCCTGAAGCGCCAGAGCCGGGCATCAAGGTCTTCACGCTGCGCTGCATCGCTGCAGTGCAGATAGACCTTGTGACCCAGACGCCAGGCTTTTTCCGTTAGTTTGCAGGCAAAGTCCAGGCGCGCGGCAGGATCGGCGCTGGGCAGGATGTAAAAATCGACTTGGGTCATACAGGTTCCAGAACCAGTGGCGTATCGACCGTGAAGCCGACACGCCAGGGTGTCTTTTTATACGCCAGCGCGGTCGAGCAGGTACTGGGTCAGCAGCGGAACCGGACGTCCGGTGGCGCCTTTTTCCTTGCCGCCGCTCAGCCACGCAGTGCCAGCGATGTCCAGGTGAGCCCAGTCATAGGCCTTGGTGAAGCGCGACAGGAAGCAGGCCGCCGTGATGGTGCCGCCTTTCGGGCCACCGATATTGGCGATGTCGGCGAACGGGCTGTCGAGCTGCTCCTGGTACTCATCGAACAACGGCAACTGCCAGGCACGGTCATCCGCCTGTTTGCCCGCGTCGAGCAACTGATTGATCAGCGCGTCATTGTTGCCCAGCAGGCCGGAAGTGTGGCCGCCCAGCGCAACCACGCACGCGCCGGTGAGAGTGGCGATGTCGATGACTGCCTGTGGCTTGAAGCGTTCGGCGTAGGTCAGTGCATCGCACAGCACCAGACGGCCTTCAGCGTCGGTGTTGAGAATTTCGACCGTCTGGCCACTCATGGTAGTGACGATGTCGCCGGGACGTGTCGCGGTGCCGCTCGGCATGTTTTCGGCGCAGGCCAGAATACACACCAGATTGATCGGCAGTTTCAGTTCCAGTACGGCGCGCAGGGTACCGAATACGCTGGCAGCGCCGCACATGTCGAACTTCATCTCGTCCATGCCCGAGGCAGGCTTGATACTGATGCCGCCGGTGTCGAACGTGATGCCTTTACCGACCAGCACGAAGGGCTGATCACCTTTTTTGGCACCCTGATAGTTCATGACGATCAGGCGAGGTGGCTGGGCGCTGCCCTGAGCCACCGCGAGGAAAGAGCCCATGCCCAGTTCGGCCAGTTTCTTCTCGTCGTGAACTTCCACTTTCAGATTCTTGTGGGCCTTGCCCAGCGCCTTGGCTTCTTCGCCCAGGTAGGTCGGGTGGCAGATGTTAGGTGGCAGATTGCCCAGGTCGCGGGTCAGTGCCATGCCGGTGGCGATAGCCTTGGCGTGAGTGGAAGCGCGCTCGATGTCAGCTATGCGTACCTTGTCGGTCAGCAGGGTGATTTTTTTCAGGACGCGAACTTCGGCTTTCTGGGTCTTGAAGCGGTCGAAGACGTATTCGCCATCCGCCAGGGCCTCGACCAGCAGGCGAGCCGTGCCGTAGGTGTCGCGGTTTTTCACTGACAGGTCATCGAGCGCAATCGCAGCGTCGCTGCCGCCCAGGCCTTTGAGGCAGGTCAGTGTTGCACCGACGATTTTTTTCAGCTGGCGGTCCGACAGTTCACCTTCCTTGCCGGTACCGATCAGCAGAACGCGCTCTGCCTTGATGTTGGGCAGGTTGTGCAGCAGCAGGCTCTGACCGACCTTGCCCGCCAGATCACCGCGTTTGAGAATGAGGGAGATGGCTCCGCCGCTGAGGATATCGACAGCCTGGGCAGCACCAACCAGTACACGGCTTTCGCCGACGGTGACCACCAGCGTTGCGGTTTTCAAGGTTTCTGGGCTTACGCTTTTAACAACCAATTCCATGTGGGGTCCCCGAGTAGACGATGAGAGTCGCAATATGAATGATGTACGCGGGATGGCCTGAGTGTTTTCAAGGAGGATGCCCGCGGTAAGCCTTGCAGTTTGACCCCGCTGCACGACTGCTGACAACCCCGTAGAGCCGCCTGCTTTGCGTGTATGTGCGAACTATCCCCGGTGCGCAGTGACAGAAACACACAATCACAGGATAATGCCGCATATTTTTTGATGCCCACGCCTTTTGCCGGCGTGAATCTCTGGTTGCCGTGGCTCACAATTTTTCCCTGTTTGGCTGCCTGAGCCTGACAACTCTGGAGTGTCTGGTTTGATTGTCTTCCGTTATCTGTCCCGAGAAGTGCTGCTTACCTTGAGCGCGGTCAGCGCCGTGCTGCTGGTGTTCATCATGAGCGGACGCTTCATCAAGTACCTGGCGCAGGCCGCGTCCGGTGCGCTCGATCCGGGCGTGCTGTTCCTGATCATGGGCTTCCGCCTGCCAGGCTTTCTGCAGGTAATTCTGCCGCTGGGCCTGTTCCTCGGCATTCTCATGGCTTACGGGCGCCTGTACCTGGAAAGTGAAATGACCGTGCTGGCCGCCACCGGCATGAGTCAGCAGCGGCTGCTTGCCATCACCATGGGGCCTGCCACGCTGGTCGGGCTGTTGGTCGCCTGGCTGAGTTTCAGTCTGGCTCCACAGGGCGCTACCCAGTTTTCGCTGCTGATCAACAAGCAGGACGCCATGACCGAGTTCGACACGCTGGTGCCGGGCCGTTTTCAGGCGCTGCGTGACGGTACGCGTATCACTTACACCAAGGAACTGTCGGAAGACCGCTCGCAACTGGCTGGTGTGTTCATCTCTGAAAAACGCATGTCCGGCGACAAGAGCAAGGACAACGGTATTACCGTGCTGGTGGCAGAGAAGGGCCATCAGGAGGTAAGGCCCAATGGCAGTCGCTTCCTGATCCTCGAAAACGGCTACCGCTACGATGGCAATCCTGGTGCGGCTGATTATCGTGTGATCAAGTACGACACCTACGGGGCGATGCTGCCCAAGCCGGAAATCAGTGAAGAAATCACCGACCGTGAGGCCATTCCGACCAGCGAACTGATCGGCAACCCGGCACCGCGCTCTGTCGCCGAGCTGCAATGGCGTATTTCGCTGCCGCTGTCGGTGTTCATCGTCACGTTGATGGCTATTCCGTTGTCGCGCGTCAATCCGCGTCAGGGCCGTTACCTGAAACTTTTGCCGGCGATCCTTCTGTACATGTCTTATCTGGCCATTCTGATCTCGGTGCGCAGTTCGCTGGAGAAGGGCAAGCTGCCGCTCAGCCTGGGCATGTGGTGGGTGCATGGCATCTACCTGTCCATTGGCCTGCTGTTGTTCTATTGGGAGCCTCTGCGTCTGAAGATGGCGAGTCGTCGCAGCGTCACGGAGGTGACTCGTGGTCAAGCTTGATCGATACATCGGTAAAAGCGTATTGCTGGCGATTCTTGCGGTTCTGGGAATCATTCTGGGGCTGGTTTCATTGTTCGCGTTCATCGACGAGATGGGTGATATCAGTGACACCTACACACTGGCGGATGCCCTCAGCTACGTCATGCTGACCGCGCCGCGGCGTGTCTACGACACGCTGCCAATGGCTGCCCTGATCGGTTGCCTCATTGGTCTGGGTACGCTGGCCAGCAGCAGCGAACTGACCATCATGCGTGCAGCAGGTGTGTCCATCGGGCGCATCGTCTGGGCGGTCATGAAGCCGATGCTGCTATTGATGGTTGCTGGTGTACTGGTCGGCGAGTACGTGGCTCCCTACGCCGAGAACCAGGCTCAGGCCGCTCGCTCGCTGGCTCAGGGCTCGGGTGATGCGCAGAGCGCCAGGCATGGTCTTTGGCACCGTCAGGGTGACGAATTCATCCACATCAACACCGTCCAGCCCAATGGTCTGATGCTTGGCGTGACACGTTATCGTTTCGACGATCAACGCCACATGCTGACGTCCAGCTTTGCCAAAGAGGCCAATTTCAAGACCGATTACTGGGAGTTGAAGGACGTCAGTACCACGCATTTCAATGACGGCCGTACCGAGGTCATCAATACGCCGGTCGAGCGCTGGGATGTAGCGTTGAGCCCGCAATTGCTGAGCACAGTGATCATGCCGCCCGAGTCGCTTTCGATCAGCGGTCTCTGGAACTACGCGCATTATCTGGCTGATCAGGGCTTGAGCAATGGCCGCTACTGGCTGGCGTTCTGGACCAAGGTATTGCAACCAGCTGTGACAGTAGCGCTGGTGCTGATGGCAATCTCGTTCATCTTCGGCCCGCTGCGTTCGGTTACGCTGGGGCAGCGCGTGTTCACGGGGGTGGTGGTCGGCTTTACCTTCCGCATCATTCAGGACCTGCTCGGCCCGTCCAGCCTGCTGTTCGGTTTCCCGCCGTTGCTGGCCGTGCTGATGCCTGCTGCAGCCTGTGCGCTGGCCGGTGTGTATCTGCTGCGCCGCGCCGGATAGCGTCGTGTAGCCGCTGTGAAAAAGCCGACCTTGAGTCGGCTTTTTCATGGGCTTACTCATGTACTTGCCGAGCGGAATCGCACATATAAAAAAGCCTCTGACATTGCTGTCAGAGGCCTTCTGTACGTACGAGAGTGTGTCGTATCAGGCTTCGGCTTGAACTTCGTCAGCCTGCATGCCTTTTTGGCCCTGCACGGCAACGAAGGTAACTTTCTGGCCTTCTTTCAGGCTTTTGAAGCCGTTACCCTGAATGGCGCGGAAGTGTACGAACAGATCCGGCCCGCTCTCAGGAGTGATAAAACCAAAACCTTTTTCATCGCTGAACCACTTGACGGTACCGCTCTGACGATCAGCCATTTTCTTATTTCCTTGACGCTTGACTTGAATTGGTTACAGCCTCTTTCACACGAAAGAGCACTGGGGCTGGTTGCAGGAAGTAAGAAACGTAGAACGGGTTGTAGCAAACCTAGAGCTACTGCCCAGGTCCAGATTCGGCGACCCATGCAAACACAGTCCGGAAACTCTACGCCAACTCTCGTTACAAATACAACCCCCCTGCCTTGTACCCTGTTTCCGGGGGGGAGAGCCTTATGCCCGGCGTGTTTGCCTGCTGTGCACGGTGTTTGGTCTGTCATAACATTTTGCACTTTATAGGTGCATTTTTGGCATATACAACAGACTGTTCACTCGGTTGAAACACGGCCGAAACAGTAGTGTGTAACAGCACCTGCGCAACAGCGAAGTATTGCTGTTTTTTTGACGCCGTTGTTTAGCCGCGAAAGTAACGTTGTGCAACGAAAGGCATTTTTGCCACACGCATGGGCACTTTCTTGCCGCGCACCATTGCCCAGACCTGTGTATCCAGCGCGGTGTAAGCGTTGTTCAAATAACCCATGGCCAGCGGGCCAGCCAGGCTCGGGCCAAAACCGCCGCTGCAGACAGTGCCGATGACAGCGCCCTGTTCATCGACGATTTCTGTGCCCTCACGCACTGGCGTACGCTCTTCGGGAAGCAGGCCGACACGTTTTTTGGCGACACCGTTCTGTTGCTGGGCAAAGACCTGCTCTGCTCCCGGGAAGCCGCCTGCACGTGCACCGTCGGCGCGCCGCACTTTGGAAATAGCCCATAACAGGCTGGCCTCTACCGGGGAGGTGTCGGTGTCCATGTCATGACCGTACAGGCACAGACCTGCTTCCAGTCGCAGCGAATCACGTGCGCCCAAACCGATCGGGGCAACTTCCGGTTCTTCCAGCAGGCGGCGCGCTAGGGCTTCAGCCTGTTCGGCCGGTACTGAAATTTCATAGCCGTCTTCGCCGGTATAGCCCGAGCGGCTGACATAGCATTGAACGTCCAGCAGCTTGACGCTGGCGAACTGCATGAAGGTCATCTTCGCCACTTCCGGCGCAAGGCGCGCCAGCACCGTGACAGCGACCGGACCTTGCAGGGCGAGCAGGGCGCGCTCTTCGAACAACGGTTCGATAGTGCAATGCCCCGCCAGGTGCTTGCGCAAGTGCGCCAGGTCCTGATTCTTGCAGGCCGCGTTGACCACCAGCATCAGTTGATCACTGCCGAGATTGGCAACCATCAGGTCATCGAGAATGCCGCCAGCATCGTTGGTGAACATCGCATAGCGTTGCATCCCGACTGGCAGGTCAATGATGTCCACTGGCACCAGGGCCTCAAGGGCCTTGGCAGCATCTGTGCCGGTAAGACGAATCTGGCCCATGTGCGAGACATCGAACAGGCCGGCCTGCGCGCGAGTGTGCAAATGTTCTTTCATTACGCCAGCCGGGTATTGCACGGGCATGTCGTAACCGGCGAAGGGCACCATCTTCGCGCCGAGTTCGCGGTGAAGGGCGTGCAGAGGAGTGGTCAGCAGGGTTTCTGTGGACATGTTCAATTCCTTGTTGAGCGGGCCATGCAGAACGGCATCGCCTGTGCGCACTCACCATCGAGCTGCGCACAGGCATGCCAAAGCACGGGCTATCAGGCTTCCTGATAGCTCTCGATGGACGGGCAGGCACAGACCAGATTGCGGTCGCCGAAGACGTTGTCGACACGACCGACCGGAGGCCAGTACTTGTTCTCGATCAACGAATCGACCGGGTACACCGCCTGTTCGCGGCTGTAAGGATGGCTCCACTGGCCGACCATTTCCGCAGCGGTGTGCGGGGCGTTTTTCAACGGGTTGTCGTCTTTGTCCAGTGTGCCGTTTTCAACCGCGCGTATTTCTTCACGGATCTTGATCATGGCGTCGCAGAAACGGTCCAGTTCTTCTCTGGACTCGCTCTCGGTCGGCTCGATCATCAAGGTCCCGGCAACCGGGAACGACATGGTCGGGGCATGGAAGCCAAAGTCGATCAGACGCTTGGCCACGTCATCGACGCTGATGCCGCTGCTGTCCTTGATAGGGCGCAGGTCAAGGATGCATTCGTGGGCAACCAGCCCGTTGGTGCCGGTGTACAGCACCGGGTAGTGCTCTTCCAGGCGGCGCGAAATGTAGTTGGCGTTGAGGATCGCCAGTTGCGAAGCGCGTTTCAGGCCTTCGCCACCCATCATGCGGATGTACATCCAGGTGATTGGCAGGATGCTGGCGCTGCCGAATGGGGCTGCGCAGACTGCGCCTTCCTTGCGCTCCATGCGTGCATGGCCCGGCATGAACGGGGCGAGATGGGATTTGACGCCGATCGGACCAACGCCTGGGCCACCGCCGCCGTGCGGAATGCAGAAGGTCTTGTGCAGGTTGAGGTGCGATACATCGCCACCGAATTTGCCCGGAGCGCACAGGCCGACCATGGCGTTCATGTTGGCGCCGTCAATGTAGACCTGGCCACCGTTGTCGTGAACGATACCGCAGATTTCACGGATGCCTTCTTCGAACACGCCGTGGGTCGACGGGTAGGTGATCATGATCGCCGCAAGCCGGTCGCGGTGTTGAACGGCCTTGGCGCGCAGGTCTTCGATATCGACGTTGCCACGTGCATCGCAGGCGGTGACCACGACACGCATACCGGCCATGTTGGCTGTGGCCGGGTTGGTGCCGTGTGCCGATGAAGGGATCAGGCAGATATCGCGATGCTCATCGCCACGGCTCTGGTGATAAGCGCGAATGGCCAGCAGTCCGGCGTATTCACCCTGGGAGCCGGCGTTCGGCTGCAGCGAGATCGCGTCATAGCCGGTGGCCGCACAGAGCATGGCCTCTAGCTCGTCGGTCAATTGTTGATACCCGGCGCTCTGCTCGGCCGGGGCGAACGGGTGCAGGTTGCCGAATTCGGCCCAGGTCACCGGGATCATTTCACTGGCGGCGTTGAGCTTCATGGTGCACGAGCCCAGTGGAATCATGGTGCGGTCCAGCGCCAGATCCTTGTCAGCCAGCTTGCGCAGGTAGCGCATCAGTTCGGTTTCAGAGTGGTAGCGGTTGAACACCGGGTGGCTGAGGATTGCCGACTGGCGCAGCAGTGCAGCGGGCAGGCGCGACGGGACGCTGGCTGCCAGTGCGGTGAAGTCGGGCAGGTTCTGACCGTCGCTGGCGAAGATTTCCCACAGCGTTTCAACTGCCGACTGCGAGGTGGTTTCGTCCAGTGACAGACCCAGGTGCTGGTCGTCGATTTCACGCAGGTTGATGTGCCTGGCGCGAGCCGCTGCGTGCAGCGCCGCGGTCCTGCTGCCGGTGTTCAGGGTCAGGCTGTCGAAGAAGAATGCCTGCTCGGCCTTCAGACCCAGCGTACTCAAGCCTTCGGCAAGGATCGCGGTCAACTGGTGAACGCGTTTGGCGATCTGTGTCAGGCCGCGCGGGCCATGGTAGACGGCGTACATGCTGGCGATGTTGGCCAGCAGGACCTGTGCAGTGCAAATGTTGCTGGTGGCCTTCTCGCGACGAATATGCTGTTCGCGGGTCTGCATGGCAAGACGCAGGGCCTGCTTGCCGTGACGGTCCACCGATACGCCGACCAGGCGGCCCGGCATGTCGCGCTTGAAGGCATCGCGGGTTGAGAAGTAAGCCGCATGCGGGCCGCCGAAGCCCAGCGGTACACCGAAGCGTTGTGCGCTGCCGATGGCCACGTCGGCGCCAAATTCGCCTGGCGGGGTCAGCAACGTCAGTGCCAGCAAGTCGGCAGCCACGGCGACCAGCGCGTTGGCAGCATGGAAACGTTCGACCAGCTCGCGGTAATCGAACACGTCGCCGTTGCTGGCCGGGTATTGCAGCAACGCACCAAAGTAATCGCTGACGTCGCCCAACTCGGCTTCGTCCGCCACCACAACGGTAATGCCCAATGGCTCGGCACGGGTACGCAACACATCAAGTGTCTGCGGGTGGCAGTGGCTGGAGGCGAAAAACTGCTGGCTGCCTTTGTTCTTGCTCAAACGTTTGCAAAAGGTCATTGCTTCGGCAGCAGCGGTCGCTTCGTCGAGCAAGGACGCGTTGGCAATCGGCAGGCCGGTCAGGTCGCTGATCAGCGTCTGAAAATTGAGCAGCGACTCCAGACGGCCCTGGGAAATCTCCGGCTGATAGGGCGTGTAGGCGGTGTACCAGGCCGGGTTTTCCAGCAGGTTGCGCAGGATCGGTGCCGGCGTGTGGGTGTTGTAGTAACCCTGGCCGATGTAGGTCTTGAACAGTTGATTCTTGCCGGCGATGGCCTTGATGGACGCCAGCGCATCGGCTTCACTCTGCCCGGCAGGCAGGTTCAGCACGCTGGTGCCCTTGATGCTTTCCGGGATAACGCTTTCGCTCAGCGCTTCAATGGAGTCGAAACCCAGCGTCTGCAACATGGCCTGCTCGTCGGCAGCGCGCGGGCCAATGTGACGGGCGATGAATTCGTTGGCAGTGGTCAGTTCAATACGGTCAGTCATGGCGTGCTCCTCAGGCTTGAGCGTTGGCTTTGATCAGGCGGTCGTAGGCGTCCTGATCCAGCAGGCCGTGGATGGCGTCGGCATCCTGTGGAATGAAACGAAAAAACCAGCCTGCACCGAGAGCGTCTTCATTGACCAGCTCCGGCGTGTCATCGAGGACTGAATTGACCTCGACCACTTCACCGTCCAGCGGCATGTTGATGCTGCTGGCGGCTTTCACCGATTCCACCACTGACACTTCAGCGTGTTGAGTGTAGGCCTGCAAATCCGGGAGCTGCACGAAGACTACGTCGCCCAGCGACTCTTGCGCATAGGGCGTGATGCCGACCGTAATGCTGCCGTCGGCTTCGGCACGCAGCCATTCATGGTCAACGGTGAATCGCAACTCGCTCATACAAACTCCTCGGAGAACAGGGCTCGCGCAGCACGCGAACAATATGAGCTATGGCTAAGCAATTTAGCGGCCATGTTTTATTTTTTCATATAAATCAAATAGTTAATGATTATTAGATCAGTACGACCGATTTCAGCTGTAGCGAAATCGCTACACAGTTCAGGTATTTGAAAATACGTGCCTGATCAAGGCCTTGATGCAAGGGGAGTGAGCTTTAATGGAGTGAAATCATTACAGTGGAACGATTTCGTTGCGAGGCGAGGGGTGTTACTGCACCCAGCCAGCGCATAGCGCTGACCGGGTGGTCTTTCATGATGCGGGCTTAAGGCTTGGGCGCGGTAGCGGCTACTGAAATATTACCCGCTTCCCACTGCGACTCGCGCGCATCCAGTGCAACAGCAATGGCTTGCACTTTGGTGGATGAAAGCTCCGACGGCAGCGGGTCCAGACCCGCACTGGCGAAAATCTGGCCGTAAGCGTTGCGCAGGTCGGCATACGCCAGGTCACGACGCAGATCAGCCTGCAGGGTGTTCAGTTCGCCCTGGATCAGATCCAGCTCGCCCAGACCGGCAGCCTGATAACGATTGCGCAGTTGACCGACGATCTGGCTGTCGATGCTCGACAGCTGTTGGCTGGTTTTGAACTGGCGCAACGCCTCGTTGTAGTTGGCGTTGGCCACGTAGAGCTGGGCCAGTACGGCAATGGACATTGCCTGACGACGCGCAGTAGCGACTTCTTCGCCGGCCTTGGCGACGTCAATGGCGGCGGGTGCCGACAGCACATTGAACAGGTTCCAGGTGACTTTTACGCCCAGATCAGCCCATTTGTCGTTGACCAGAAACGAGTTGCTGTCGTAATGGCCGCCTGCCGAGAACTCCAGGCCCGGCAGCATGCGCAGCATGGCCTTGCGGGTTTCGGCCGAGCTGATACGGGTTTGGTAATCCTGTTCGCGCAGTTCGGGACGACTGGCCAGCGCTTCGGTTTCCAGGCGCGCCATGTCGACCTTGAGTTGCGGAATCGAGTAGTCGTCCGGCGTCGCCAGCTTCAGATCAGTGCCCAGCGGCAGGTTGATCAGGGTCGCCAGTTCGGTCTTGGCCAGTGAAAGCGCCTTGCGCTGTTCTTCAAGCTGACGCGTCGCCTGGATCAGTGAGCGCTGATAACCCAGTGCCTGTACCGGGTCACCTACACGCTGCTGGCTCATTTGCTGGCTGTTGTCCTGCGCTTTTTCAACGCGAACCATCAGGCTGTCGATCTGCTTGAGCATGCGTTCGGCGGCGACGGCGCGCCAATAGGCTGAACGCACGTCCTGAACGATGGTGTTGATCACCTTGCGACGGCGTTCCTGAACGATCAGGCGTTGGTCGCCTTGCTGTTTGGCGCTGATGTAGCTGACACCGAAGTCGAGTACGTTCCATACCATGGTCAGGTCGGCGACACGACGGCTGCGATCCTGCGAGGTTGAGGGTTCGAGAGACTGGGTCCCGGTCTCGACGCTTTCACTGCTCGATGCGCTGACGTTACTGCGTCCGGCATAGCCCGCTGAAAGTGCCATGCGCGGCAGCATGTCGAAGCTGGCGAGGTCCAACTGACGTTTGGCCAGGGCTTCTTCCATGATTTTCAGGCGCGCTTCAAGGTTGTACTTCACCGCGCGGGCCATGGCTTGGTGCAGGGTCAATGCACCGTTCAATGGTTCTTGATCCTTGTACATCAGTTGCAGATCGCTTTTGGCGCGCTGCTCGCTGACGCTTCGGTCGATAGGCTGGCTGGTAACAGCACAACCACTCACTACCAGCGCCAGCAGGCTGATGCTGAACAACTTCTGACTTCTTTTCATGCTCCGACCGCCCCTAGCTCTAGCTACCGCATTCTTTTTTATGAGCGCCGTACAGGTACGACGCCTTACCAAACCCTGTTTCAGGCTTGCACTTCACTCACACCGACTTCCCCTAAAGCCCATGCCAGTGCGCTCAGTTTTTCTTGCTCGTTATCGGTGATCTGTTGCAACTGCTGACCCAGGGTCAACGCGCCGAAACCTGCCTGGATGCTCTGTGACGAGTCTCGCAGGTCATTGCTGCCAGCGCTGTTGAGGGCGCCCGTCGTCGAGCTGTCCGTCGCGGATTCGCGGGAAAACAGCGTCGACAGCGTGCTGCTGCCGAACACGCTGCCTTCGCCGCTGTTGAAGCCTGTGAACCCGGAGCCCGGGCCGCCGACACTGCTGGAGTCGAACACCTGGGCAATAAAGCTGGGTGCCAGGGCGCGGTTGGTAATGAAGATATTGCCCACAGGCGGCAGACCACCCCCGGTAGTGCGCTGTTCGAACAACGGCGAGAAGCTCAATGGCGAACCCAGATTGCCGGTTGGCAGATCGAACAGTGCCGGCTGCAGTGGCAGATTCCGTGTGTTGACCAGCGGTGCTGGCGCGTCTATCCGGAACTGCGGGTCTCCGGTCAGCGACGTGGTCGTGATGGCGTAGTTGGGAGACAGCGCGATGCCTGTCCCTGCGTTGCCTGCCCGGTCAGTTACTGTGCTGCTGTCCAGCACAATGAAGTTGCTCGGGTCAGTGACATTCGCCGTCGGCGTCAGGGTCGCGGTCCAAGTGGCTCCGCCATCGCTGCTGGCCAGGTTGGACAGCGTGCCGTTGGCCACGCTGACATCCGCCAGCGTGAAGTTATTCACCGGCTCGCTGAAGGCAAAAGTCACCAGGGATGTCTGACCCGTCGCCAGGTTTGGATTGGCGATGGAAATGTTCGCTGTCGGACGCTGGTTATCGATGCTGTAGTTGCTGGACAGCGCGACTGTCGTACCCGCGTTGCCGGCCAGATCGTCGATCCTGCCGCTGTCCAGAACGATGAAGTTGTTGGCTGCGGTGATATTGGCATCCGGCGTCAGGGTGGCGGTCCAGGTGAGGCCGCTGTCGCTGCTGCTCAGGCCGGACAGGCTGCCGTTGCCGACACTGATGTCCGACAGATCGAAATTGGTCACGCGCTCGCTGAAGGCGAAGGTCACCAGCGAGGTTTGACCGATGGCCAGGTTCGGATTGGCGACGGTAATGGTCGCGGTCGGGCGCTGAGTATCGATGGTGTAGTTGTTCGAGGCCGTGGTGCCGCTGCCGGTACTGCCCGATGCGTTGGTGACACCGGTGTTATCCAGCGTGATCAGGTTGCTTGCATCGGTCACGTTTGCGTTTGGTGTGAAGGTGGCAGTCCAGGTGCTGCCGCCATCGCTGCTGGAAACCGTGCTCAGCGTGCCATTGGCGACACTCAGGTCGGCGTTGCTGAACCCGCTGACCGCCTGACTGAACGTGAACGTGACCAGAGTCGTTTCGCCTGCGGACAGGGCATTGTCGGCCACCACGATGGTGGCGGAAGGTCTGGTCGTGTCGACGGTGAAACTTCCCGAACTGATGATGCCGCTGCCCGCGTTGCCCGCCAGGTCGGTGACACCTGCGCTGTTCAGGCTGATCTGCCCGGTGCTGGCATTCACATTTGCGTTTGGTGTGAAGGTGGCAGTCCAGGTGATGCCGCCGTCATTGCTGCTGACCGTGCTCAGTGTGCCGTTCGGTACGTTCAGGTCGCTGTTGTCGAAACCACTGACTGCCTCACTGAAGGTGATAGTGACCAGTGAGGTTTCACCCGCCGAAAGGGCGTTGTCAGCTATTACGATGCTGGCGGTCGGTCGCGTCTGGTCGATGGTGTAGTTATTGGAGAGCGTCAGGCCGCTGCCCACGTTACCGGCCAGGTCAGTCACGCCGCCATTGTTCAGGGTCACCGAGTTGCTTGCGCTGGTAATGCCTGCGGTCGGAGTAAGCGTTGCCGTCCAGGTAATACCGCCGTCGCTGCTGCTGACCGCGCTCAGGGTGCCGTTGGCAACGCTCAGGTCCGCATTGGTGAAACCGCTGACCGCTTCGCTGAAGGTGATCGTTACCAGAGAGGTTTCACCGACGGCCAGCGCATTGTCGGCCACCACAATGGTGGCGGTAGGGCGCAGGGTGTCGATGGCGTAGTTGTTCGAAGACGTGATGCCGCTGCCGGCGTTGCCCGGGGCATTGGTGAACCCGGTGTTGTCCAGGGTCACGAGGTTGCTTGCGTCGGTGACATTGGCGTTCGGCGTGAAGGTCGCGATCCAGGTGATACCACCGTCGCTGCTGCTGACCGCGCTCAACGTACCGTTCTCGACCGTCAGGTCGGCGTTGTTGAAACCGCTGACCGCTTCGCTGAAGGTGATGGTGACCAGCGAGGTTTCGCCCACAGACAACGCACTGTCGGCGACGACGACGGTGGCGGTCGGCTGCTGAGTGGCAATGGTGAAATTGCCGGAATCGGTCGTGCCGCTGCCGATATTGCCTGCCAGATCGGTCACGCCCGTGTTGTTCAGCGTGATCACGTTCGTGGTATCGGCGACATTGGCATTCGGCGTATAGGTCGCCGTCCAGGTGATACCGCCGTCGCTGCTGCTCACAGCGCTCAAGGTGCCGTTGGGTACGCTCAGGTCGGCGTTGGTAAAGCCGCTCACTGCCTCGCTGAAGGTAATGGTAACCAGTGAGGTTTCACCTGCGGTCAAGGCATTGTCCGACATTGTGATACTGGCAGTCGGGCGTACCGTGTCGATGGCGTAATTGTTCGACGTGCTCAGGCCGCTGCCGGCGTTGCCCGCCAGATCGGTGACGCCGCCGTTGCTCAGATTCACCGAATTGATGTTGCTGTTGACCCCTGCGGTCGGCGTCAGGGTGGCGGTCCAGGTGATGCCGCCATCGCTGCTGCTGACCGTACTCAGTGTGCCGTTGCTGATGCTCAGGTCGGCATTGGTGAAACCGCTGACCGCTTCGCTGAAGGTGATGGTCACCAGCGACGTTTCACCAATGCCCAGCGCGTTGTCGGCCACCACGATGCTGGCCGTCGGGCGCTGAGTGTCGATGGCATAGTTGTTGGAACTGATGGTGCCAGTGCCTGCGTTGCCGGAAGCGTTGGCGACGCCGCTTGCATTGAGCGTGATCAGGTTGGTGGTATCGGTCACGTTGGCGGTTGGCGTGAGGGTCGCGGTCCAGGTGATGCCACCGTCGCTGCTGCTCACTGCGCTCAAGGTGCCATTGGCGATGGTCAGGTCGGCATTGTTAAACCCGGTCACGGCTTCGCTGAAGGTAATGGTGACCAGCGAGGTTTCGCCAGCAGAAAGGGTGCTGTCGGCCACGACCACGGTAGCGCTCGGGCGCACGGTGTCGATGGTGAAGTTGCCCGAGTTGCTGGTGCCGGACCCGGCATTGCCAGCCAGATCCGTTACACCTGCGTTGTTCAGGCTGATCAGGTTGGTGGTGTCGTTGACGTTGTTGTTCGGCGTGTAGGTCGCCGTCCAGGTTATGCCGCCGTCGCTGCTGGTGACGGTGCTCAAGGTGCCGTTGGGCACTGTCAGGTCGGCATTGGTGAAACCGCTGACGGCCTCGCTGAAGGTAATCGTCACCAGTGATGTTTCACCGGCCGTGAGACTGGCGTCTGCCACCAGAATGCTTGCAGTCGGGCGCTGGGTATCGATGGCGTAATTGTTCGAGGTTGTGGTACCCGAACCCGTATTGCCCGCAGCATCGGTGACCCCAGTGTTGTCCAGAGTGATCACGTTGGTGCTGTCGGTAATGTTGTTGGTCGGCGTGAATGTCGCGGTCCAGACAATATTGTTGCTGGTGGTCACGGTACTCAGGGTGCCGTTGACGACGGTCAGGTCCGCGTTGGTGAAACCGGACACCGCCTCACTGAAGGTGATGGTCACCTGCGAGGTTTCACCAATGCTCAGGGAGTTGTCGGCCAGCACGATGGTTGCGGTCGGGCGCGACGTGTCGATGGCGTAGTTGTTGGACGTGGCAGTGCCTGAACCGGCGTTTCCGGACAGATCCTGCACGCCTGCCCGGTTGAGGCTGATCTGGTTGGTGGTGCTGGTCAGGTTGGCGGTCGGTGTCAGGGTCGCGGTCCAGGTTTTGCCGCCATCACTGCTGCTCACAGCGGTTAATGTGCCATTGGCGACCGAGATGTCGGTGTTGTCGAAGCCTGTAACCACTTCACTGAACGTAAAGGTGACCAGTGATGTTTCACCCGCTGCCAGTGCGGTGTCTGCTACCACGACAGTCGCTGTCGGCGGAACGGTATCGGACACTGCGTAGCTGTTGGAGGTCACTGTCCCGGTACCGATATTGCCGGCTGAGTCCTGCACCGCCGATAACGGCAGGCTGATCGCATTGGAATTGGAGGAAGTGTTGCTGGAGGCCGTAAGAGTGGCTGTCCAGGTAATGTTGTTGGTGGTCACCAGGTTGCTCAACGTACCGTTGGGCACGGTGATTTCGGAGATTTCCAGGCCGAAGACCGGCTCGCTGAACGTGAAGGTGACCAGCGATGTGCCACCCGAACTCAGCGACGTATTGGCAATCACGATGCTGGTGCCCGTTGGTGCAGTCGTGTCAGAGGTATAGGCCGTGTTGAGCGTGCCGCCGTCGTTGAGGATGTTATTGACGGCGGTAGGCGAGGTGCCATTGGTGCCGCCGCTGATCGCTTGTCCACCAGATCCGCTGCCACCCACGTTGCCGGTCAAGGCCGCGTTGTTGCCTGAAGTGATGTTGAGTGTGCCTTTGTTCCAGATCGCCCCGATACCACGGCCGCCGTTGCCGCCAATCGTGCCGCCACCGCCGCCACCACCGCCTGCTCCGATGTTGCTGCTGATGGTCGAAGTGCCGATGATCGCCAGCGTACCGGTCGATGCGTTGTAAATGCCGCCGACTGCTGATCCGCCTCTGCCGCCACTGGCGTCATAGCCCGAACCGCCGCCACCGCCACCGATGGTGCGTCCGCCGCTGGTCGCAGTACCGCCTGCGCCACCGATGGTGTACCCGGAAGTGCCAAGGCCCCCCGCGCCGCCACCCGCAGAAGTACCGCCTTTACCACCCATGTACACAGTGTTGAACCCGGCACCGTTGCCGCCGGTATTGGCTGACGGGGCCGTAGGGGTGTAAGTCCCGGCACTGCCACCCGTAGCACCGTTTTGCCCGCCGATGCCGCCGCCGCCGCCACCACCACCCCCTACGGTGGGCGAGAGGACACCGCCACCACCGCCACCGCCTGCTGCCGCGTTTGCAGTCACCGTGACGTTGCGCAGGGTGAGGTTGCCGGCGTTGTTGATACCGCCGCCCAGCGCATCAGAGGCCGAAATGGCCGAGCCGCTGTTTGCGCCCGCCGTGCTGGCCACGCCTCGGGTGATGATCACGCCGTCGAGTGTGGCCGTCACTCCCGAGTTGACCCTGATGACGCTGGTTCTGTTCTGGCCGTCCAGCGTGACGTCGGCAACTCCGTCGTTGTTCAGGTCACCATCAAGGGTGATGTTCTTGCTGACCACCAGTTGGCTTTGCAGCGCGACGGTCATGCCGCTCGAAAAGGTTACGATATCGCCGTTCTGGGCATTGGTCAGCGCTTCACGCAAGCTGCCTGCGCCGGTGTTGCTGGTGGAGGTGACCGTAAACGTTGCCAGCCCCCACTGGTAGGCATCCATCGACTGTTGCGAGAGGGCGCTGACGCTTTCAATGCTGCCGGTGGCGATTTCCAGATCCCAGTCGCCACCCACACCGGTGCGGTTAGTGGACGCAGCAACATCGCGGCCAGTCAGGGTTGCCAGCGAGTCGACAAAGCTCAGGCCGGTGTCGCCCTCGGCGGTGTTGCAGGCGTAGATCAGAATATCGCCACCAACATTCATGTCGTTGCCGATTTCGGCCAGCAGGGCGCTGCGTTGCGCGATGTTGTCCGCGGAAACATAGCTGTTGCCCAGCCAAAGGTCGCCGGAGTTGCCGTGCGCAATGATCTGCACTGAGCTGACGCCCTGATGAGACCCCAGGTAATCGGCAATCTGTTGCAGGCCATCCTTGGTGGCGTCCAGTTCGACGACTTGCGCACCGGGCGCAACGCCCGCCAGCAGGCTGGCCGAATCCTTCACCCGTGAATCGACAAATACGACGGTGGTGCCGGGTAAGGCGGCAGGCGTTGCGGCCACGTCCGAAGAGGCTGGCGCTTGCGCGTGATGGTCGTTACTGGCGCTGTTGGCCTGCTCGGCGCTTTTGGCCGATGCGTCGGGCGTGGGCTGGCTGTCCGGCTGGGCCGCTTCAGCAACGGTGGCTGCGACCGCACCGTCGAACAGCATGCGCGGTTCGAGAGACATGATCATGGGCGAAACGGGGGAGGTTGCACTCGACGGTGCCCGCTTTGCAGTCCGCGATTTTTGTTTATTCCACCACATGTTGCTCACCAGAGATCGAACGTTACGAGTGATAAAACCGCAGTCAGTTAACGGCGGCGTCTGATTTCATGCGGATGACATTGGCTGCGCTGGCAGACCCGTCATTCCAGAACGACAACTTTGAATACTGCTCGAACAGGTCGGGCGGCAGGATGGTGGGCCTTTGCTCCAGCGCAACGCGCGGCTTGACCTTGTGCAGGCCTGATACGCCCAGCGCATCATCGAACTGCGGGGCGTCATAGGCGAGGTTGTTGAAGTCGTGTTCAAACCACGGTTCTTCGATGAAGTCGTAGACCAGCCGTATGACCCGTTCCGGGGCCTGGGACAGCAGTTCGTAATCGATCAACAGAATCGAGTCGGCATGCTCGCCGTAATAGGCTTCCTTGAGCGATGCCCAGGCAAAGCCCACCAGACGATTGCGCTGCGCCAGCGTCTCGACCCGGCTGTAGACCGTATTGCGTTCCACGTCATCGTTGAACAGCTTGGTGTTTTCAAAAGGGTTGGCGCGGTACAAACGTTCGATACTGTCCATGACCCAGGCGACGTTACGTACGCAGGCAATTACTTTGCTTTGCGGGAACAGGTCCATAAGCGCAGGCAGACGTGAACACCAGCCACGGTTTGTATCGAACACCACGTCTTTATCGGCCTTGTCGGCGTAGTAGGACTCGAAAACCCCGCGCAACAAGCGACGACGCACATCGGTGTTGATCACTGAGGAGAATTCACTGCCAGCGCTGCACTGGCCAAGAATACTGGAGAAAAGAGAGCCAACCGGGCTGCTCATACCCGCATGAAAGCGCGGATTTTGCAGGAGAATGGCTGATAGCAGTGTGGAGCCCGATCGTGGCAAACCTGCAATGAAGTGGAATTTTTGCATCCATGCGCCCCGGAAAAACAACTGTTTATACGAGTGTGTGAACTACGTAACAAAGTGCATTCATATGCCAGTAGTTCGACAGGAGCCAGCATGTCTTGAGGGATGGGAACGTTAAAAAAACTGATGTGGCGTTCTCCCTCCCGATTTTATTAGGGTTTTCCCGATGAAAGAATGATGAGTATCAGATGAACGGTAATGAACTTTCCAACAAATACTTTTGAATGTCACTGGATGTGCGACGGATAACGGTCATTTGCAAAAACATTTACACCCTGAAAACTGCGTCTACGCTTCTATCCTGCCACCTGTGGACCGTGCCTCGGTGGATCGAAGTTTCCCATGACATAGAAGAAGGATGAGGGTGTATGGAAGTTTTTATGGGTTCGATCATGATGTTCAGTTTTGATTATGCGCCTTCAGGCTGGGTGCAATGCAACGGACAAACAATGAGCATCGCCCAATACCAGGCTTTGTATTCACTGATGGGTGTCAAGTATGGAGGTAACGGTTCGTCAACCTTCATGGTGCCTAATTTTCAGGGGCGAGTGCCGATGAATCAGGGCTCCGGCGTCAACCTCACCCCCCGTGCGATGGGCGACAGTTCGGGGGTCGAAAAGGTAACGGTTGCCATCGCCAACATGCCAGCTCATGTACATGCACTGAGTACACTGACAGCGACCACCACGATCAATCTGGCCAACCCGGCAGTGACCGGGGCGACCATCGCGCCCACCACAGACAATGCGTTCATAGGTGCTTCCACTAGCGGACCGACCTCCGCCAATATCTTTTCGCCCAATCCAGGCACCGCACCTGTCGTGCAGAAGGGCGTCAGTACCGCCATCACCGGAACCATGCAGCCCGCCGGAGGCAGCCTGCCTATCGACAGCATGAACCCGTTCCTGGTGGTGAACTTCAGTATCGCCCTGCAGGGTCTTTTCCCTACCAGGGACTGATCTGACACGAGTCCCGGGACGGGCTATTCCCACTCATTTCACTGGAGATGCGTCATGCTGCAAGACGTTACCGTTGAACACTTCCAGAGCCTGCTGGGTAATACCTGCCAGTTGCAAATGAGCGACGGCAGCCAGTTGCCTGTGCATGTCGCCTCAGTGGCCGAAAAACCGCAGGCACGAGCCGCCCGGCAACAGCGTATGCCGTTCAACGTTTCACTGGAGTCACTTGAGCCCAGCGAGTTTGTCGATGGGGCCTGTGCTATCGAACTGCCGGAGCTGGGCCTGCTACAGAATGTGTTCGTCTCTCGTGTTCCCGCCATGGGCCGCGACGAGAACCTGGCCTACTACTGCATAAGCTTCAACTGATCAAAAGGCAGCGGTCTGGCCTGGATACCAGATCAGTCTCGCCGCCGCCACATCCTGCTCTTCAACCTGAAACCCCAGCGCCAGATATTGCTGGCGAGCATGCGGGTTGTTGGCCCAGACCACTGTTGCCACCGGGCAGCGGATCTGTTCGGCGGCCTGCTGCACACCCTGCAAAACGTTGCGCCCGTAGCCCTTGCCGCGCGCTGCCGGAATGAACGCCAGATACAGCACGCGTATCTCGTTGTGTCCGAAATCTGTGACCAGCGCACCGATGGGCGTGCCGAGCTTTTCAATCACGTAGTGCATGGCGTTGGGGAAGTTTTCTCCCTGTCCTAGATCCTGCACGCGAAACTGCTGGGCGATGACGTCTTCAACCTGATCGCGTTCGCCGTCGATCGATTGCAGATCGGGCCGCGCCGAGTGGTAGAGCATCTGCAGAAAGGCAGTGTCGGTTTCTCTCGATGGCCTTACAACCAGTCCGTCGAGGTTGGCGAAAGGTTTTTTTGTCATCAGGGCTGTCCTCTGTCCATGTGTCAGCTTCAGAACCCGCTTTCTCTTACTCCCAGGGCGGCAAGCCTGCGCCAGGTTGCGCCCAGCATGGATTCACTACGGCCGTCCAGCACCGCGACGCCGCGCAAAGGCTGAGACGGTGCTGCGGTATTGTCGACCAGTCTAAGGCGTACACCATACTGGCCCTGTACCGGTTCGGCGCGCTGATTTTCGTCGCGCCGCACGGCAATCGGTCCGTGGTGATCGGAACTCAACGCCTCTTGATCCAGCCACGCCACGCCGTTGGCATCGACTTCCTGAAGCTCCACGAGCAGCGACTCACGCATCGGATCATCGGCAATAAAGCGTCCGCGATCACCAGGTGCGATACGCCACAGCGCGTTCTCGGCCACGTAACCGCGAATTCGCGTGCCTTCCTCGACAATCCTCAGCAGCGGGTCTCTGGTCGAAACCCAGCGACCTTCGCTCAACTGAGGCAGCAGGTCGCGCACCTGCCCGGCCTTGGGAGCGCGTAACAGCAGACGTTCGCGTCGTGCGGCCAGGCCGCGATACTCGGCAACTGCTTCGGCCAGACGCTGTTCGAGAATCCCGGCATCGGCGGCGGTCTCGCTGCGGCCTGCCTGACGACGCATCTGCAACTGCAAAATGTTGATCTCACGGCGCACGATACTTTGCCGCGAGTCGATATCCGGGGATTCCAGTTCCATCAGCACGGCGCCTTGTTCGACCTTCTGGCCGTCGTGCACATTGACCTGTCTGACTCTGGCAGCGGCCGGGGCATGTATGGCCGTCACACTTTCGGCTTCCAGCATCACCGGCAACTCGACACTGCTGTGCCACGGTACTATGAGCAACAGGAGCAGTGCCAGCAAGCCTGCCGCACTGAGCAGCACACGGGGTGCTTACGCCTGTTCGCGGTGTGACCACCAGTGGTGACATTCCTTGAAAATCGGCAGAAAAATGAACCAGCCCAACTCCACCAGCATCAGGAAAATCCCCAGCAACTTGAAAAACAGATGGTAGACCGCCAGCGCGATGCCAAAAAACAATGCTGCACGCCACAACCAGGACAGATACCCCCACCACAATAGACGACGCTGCATGGCCGCTGACCACGGCTCCGGTGCGGGAAGGCCGTAGCCGAACAGTGCCTCGCGCAGTCGCCAGCGACACAGGGCAAAAGCCCGGCCCTGAAGATTGTCGACTTCCCAAAAATCGCTGATCAGAAAGTAACCATCAAAGCGCATGAGCGGATTGAGGTTGACCACCACAGTGGTCAGCCACGTCGCGCTGGCGAGCATGAATGCTGCGGTGCGCGCCGGCCCGTCGGGCAGCAGTGACCAGGCCAGCAAGGCGATGCATGCCAGCAACATTTCCGCCAGCACGCCGCCTGCGCCGATCAGCAATCGGGCGCGGCGATCGTTGACCCGCCAGGCATCGCTGACATCGGTATAGAACAACGGCAACAGTACCATGAACGCTACGCCCATGCTCTGTACCCGGCATCCGGCACGCTTGGCCATGAATGCGTGGCCGAACTCATGGCAGAGTTTGGCGAAAAACAGCGCTATACCGAATGCCAGCGCGCCACCCAGGCTGAACAGGTGGGGAAAGGTCCCGATGAAGCGTTGCCAGTCCCGGGCTACCAGAAAAATTCCCAGCCCCAGCGTGAGCGGCAGCCCGTAGCGCAGTAATCCTGAGCCATGGCGCGCCAGCCACGGCCAGACGCGGTTTAGAAATGCGTCAGGACGCCAGAGCGGAATCCGGAAGAACAGATATTGATGCAAGAGCATCTGCCACAGCCCATGACGTGCCGCTGCGGCCTTGTAGGCGTAGCTGGCGCGCTGCTCCGGATCGCGCGCTACGATCAGGTCATGGCCGCGTAAAAAACGCAACAGTTCGTCAATCTCGGTGTTGCCCAACGGCAGGCCCGGCTCGCGGTTTGCCGCTTGCAGCACCTGTGAAGCATCACCCAGCGCCCAATGACGCAACAGGCGAATGGCCTGGGTGCCAAGCTTGAAATAGCGACCGCGCACCGGGTCGGCCAAGGTCCAGCGTGGCGAACCGTCAAGGGCTGGGGCGGCAGGTGTAAGCTGCAAATCTGCACGCAGGTTGGGCAGGTTCATTACAGGCCTACACTTTGACGCAGGCCGGCAAGAGGGCGACGCAGCAGGTACAGCGCCAGTGGAGCACGGTCGCCGAATACCTTGGCTGTGCCACGCAGCCCGATCCGGGGTGGCGGCGAATCGAGAAAGCTGGCATCCAGACGATACGCCAGCTGCCCGCCGGGAGTGGGCTGGGCCTCATAGGCTGCTCGCTCAAGGCGGGCGGCATGCCGTTGCAGCGGGTCGCTGTCCAGAAACAATGCGATTTCGGCATCCGGTTGCAGGGCGATGGCGTCGCCAACTGCCAGCTCGATGCGCAGCTCGGCCTGAGTCGGGTCGGCAATTTCCAGCAGACGCTCGCCGGTCTGCACCGGCTTGCCGAGCCAGCGCTGGGCATCGGCAAATACCGCGATACCGTCGCGTTCGGCGCGCACTTCACTGCGTTTAAGCAGTTCACGGGCATAATCGCGCTCGGCACGCTTCTGCTCGACACGGGCCGCCAGCAGGTCGATTCGTGAACTGGATTCGGCATCGGCGAAAGAGCGCTGCGAGTTGGCTTTCAGTTCCGCTTCGGCAACGCCCAGTGCCCGTTCGGCTACATCAGCCTGAGCCTTGAGGGTCGTGTTCTCGAAACGCAGCAGCAGGTCCCCGGTCTTGACGACCTGATTGGGCTTGACCAGAAACTCGGCCACCACGCCATCCAGCGGCGCAGCCACCACGCGTCCGCCCAGCGGTACGACTTCGGCGGGTGCCAGTACCGACTGACGCACCGGAATCAGCAGGCACAACAGCGCCAGCATCACTAGTAAGGCCTGGCGCTTGCGGTTGAAGCGCAGGCGCCACGGTTTTCCGGGCTGCAAGGCGAGCCACGCGTGGCTGCAGGTATCGCCCAGTTGCGCCAGCAGGATTTGCTCTGCGGGTGTCCACGGCGTGTCGCGGGCCAGCCACAGGCCGCCAAACACCTCACCTTTACGGTCTTGCAGCGGCAGCCAGAAAACATGCGGTGCCGAGAGGCTGTTCCAGTCATCGCGTACCGATGCGCTGAGTGAACCCATGTGCACGACGCGCGCCGGTTTGACCTGCTCCAGTTTCAGCAACTGGCCGACGGCATGTTCGACAAAGGCCACGAACGGCGCATTGGGTTCGATGATGCTGACTCCCGTCACTGAGCGCACCTTGCCGGCGATCACAAGCGCTGCGTGGCGATAGCCGAACAACCCCTGGCTGTCGTTGACCAGGCTGTACGCCAGTTGATCTATCGCAGGTGCGGCGCGGGTCAGCCGTTCAAGGTCGAGAAACTGCGCGAAAACCCGTTCAACCGCGCCGGATGCGGGGGCGTTCACTTGAGCTCCGCAAAATGTGCAGTACCGCTCATGCCTCCCAGCAGGCCCTCCGCTTTGGGCAGGCTGGCGATCAGCAGCAATGTCTGGCTGCCTTCATCGATACGCGCACCGAGGCGCTTGACGGTGGCGGTCAGCGGCTGACCGGTCTCGTCGGGAACGAAGCTGAAGGTTTGTCCGGGCTTGAGTCTGCTCATCCAGCGCGAGGGCACCAGCAGGTGAATTTCCAGCGTGCGGTTGTCGACGATTTCGAGCATCGGCGTACCGGCTGCGACACTCTCGTAACGCTTCACCTTGCGCTCGACCACTTGCCCGTCGTAGGGCGCAACCACGCTGCAGCGCTTGATCTGTACCTGATAGACGCCAGACTGCGCCTGAGTTTCGGAAAGCTTTGCCTCGGCACGTGCCACCTCGAAACGACCCACCGAGTTGAGCGCCGCCAGTTGCCGGTTGTGCGCCAGTTCCTCGCTGGCACCACGGCTGGCCGCCTGCGCGGCATTGAGCTGAGCCTGGTAGGCCGAACAGTCGAAGCGGGCGAGGGTATCGCCTTTGTTGAAAGACTCGCCTTCCTGGAAAGGCAGGTCAGTAATACGGCCGGACAACTCGCTGGCGAGGACCGCCTGATTGGTTGCGCGCAATACGCCCCGCGTTTCGCTGGACGAGGTGGGTGTACTGGCTGCTGCGTTGTCCTCGATCAGTCCGGCATCGCTCGGCGTTTGCGCCTGAGCCAGACCTGCCACACTTAGCATCCCTAAAAGTACAGCTGGCAAACACCGCATGCAGCGAACTCCTTCAAAAATGGCATGATCGGCACCGCCTGTGCCGACTATGCTGTGTCACCCGACGCGGCTTGCCGGTGATCGAAGAAAGACCTCGAGCTCTCCAAGTGGCAGCGGCTTGCTGATCAGGTAACCCTGGATTTGATCGCAATGGTTTTCACGCAGAAACGCCAGTTGCTCGGGTGTTTCCACACCTTCGGCGATAACCTTCAGGTCGAGGCTGTGAGCCAGTTCAATGATGGCTCTGGCAATGGCCGCGTCCTGTGGGTTGCTGGTCACTTCGCGAATGAATGCGATATCGATTTTAAGCTTGTCGATAGGGAATCGGCGCAAGTAAGCCAGACTTGAATAGCCGGTGCCGAAATCGTCGATGGAAATACTCACGCCATTGGCGCGTAGCGCACCCAGGGTAGCGATGGTGTGAGAGGTGTTTTCCATCAACGAGCTTTCCGTCAGTTCGACCTCCAGCCACTGCGGCGCAACCTTGTGTTTCTCAAGTGCCTGACGAATGTCGGCCACCAGACTGCTGCTGGAAATCTGCTGCCCGGAGATGTTGACTGCCACCTGAAAAGAGCCCAGCCCGGAACGTTGCCAGCGCGCAATCTGCGCGCAAACGCTGTCGACGACCCAGTTGCCGACTTCACCGATCAACCCCAGACTTTCCAGCACCGGAACAAATACGGCGGGCGAAATGCCTGACTGGCCAGGGCGCGGCCAGCGCAGCAAGGCTTCAAGCCCGCATACCCGCTTGTCAGCCAGGTTGAGTTTAGGCTGGTAGACAATCTCGAACGCCTGTTTTTGCACGGCCTCACGTAATGCCGCTTCGAGGTCCAGACGCGCCGAGACGTCAGCGTTCATCTGCGGCGTATAGAACCGGTAGTTGTCCGGGCCGATTTTTCGGGCGCTGTTCATGGCGGTGTAGGCGTGTCTGATCAGCTCGCGTGAGTCTTCGCCGTCCTCCGGGTACAGCGCAATACCGATGCTGGCAGTCATGACCAGGCTCTGGCCTTCTATGTGGAAGGGCGCTCGCAATGAGTTGCGGATGCGCTCGAGCGTTTGCCGGGTATCCGCCTGGCCGGGACGAAGCATCAGAATCAGGGCGAACTGATCGCCGTCCACGCGGCCAAGGGTGTCGCTGGCATTCAGGCAGTTCGACAGTCGGCGGCTGACCTCCAGCAGCACCTCATCGCCCAGCACATGCCCCCAGGTTTCGTTGATATTCTTGAAACCGTCGATATTGACCGTCAGGGCCGCCAGCTTCCAGCGACTGATGGCCGCCTGGGTCACGCCCATTTGCAGGCTGGTAAAAAACAGGTCCCGATTGGGCAGGCCGGTCAGTGCGTCGTAGTGGGCCATGGTCAGCAGGCGCTGATCGCTTTCCTTGCGCCGGGTGATGTCGCGGACGATGCCGACGATGACCCAGTCCTCGCCGGTACGATAGGCCTGGCGATGGATCTCTACCTCGACATCGCGTCCGCTCTTGTCGCGAATCTGGGTTTCCAGTGGTTCGCTGGGGCCTTTGCCGGCGATGATCTGGTCATACACGACTTCCAGATTTTCCATTGACGTCTCGCCCAGCTCGGCCGGGGTCTTGTGCGCCAGTTCTTCAGCGGTGTAGCCCAGCAGCTGACATGCCCTGCGGTTGAATTCGATCAGGCTCATGGTGTTGCGGTTGATCAGGAAAATGGCATCTTCAGAAGCGTCCATCACCGTACGAAAGCGTTCAAGGTCGATGGTGCGCTGCTGCAATTGGTCTTCGAGGATCAGGCTGTGGCTTTTCAGGTAGTCGCCAAAGGACTTGAGGCGCAGCAGATTACGCACACGTAACCATAGCTCGGCGCTGTCCACCGGTTTGTTGAGGTATTCCTCGGCACCGGCTTCCAGCCCTGACAAACGCGCACTTTGTTCGTCGAGTGCCGAGAGCATGATGATCGGTATATTGGCGGTGCTCTTGCTGGCCTTGAGCTGACTGGCGACTTCGTAACCGTCCATGCCCGGCATCATGATGTCCAGCAGGATCAGGTCAGGCGCTTGTAGTTCGACCATGGCCAGCCCCAGCTCGCCCGATTCCGCAGTCAGCGTCCGATAACCCTGATTCTGCAGCAGAACCTCCAGCAGGTCCCGGACATGGACATCGTCATCGATAATCAGGATGGTTGCGGCGCTCTGGGTCATATCGAATGCTCAGGTAATTGGCTGTTGAGGCAGTTTTTTTTCCAGCAGGGTGTCGATAACCCGGTACAGCTCCTTGTAGCGCAATGGTTTGATGATGTAAGCGTTGCAGCCCGCCAGACGGATCTTTTCCTTGTCTTCCTTCATGGCCATTGCGGTCAAGGCGACCACCGGGATCGCGGCTGTGCCGGCGTCTTTCTTCAACAGCGCGGTGGCACTCAGGCCGTCCATTTCCGGCAGGTGAATATCCATCAGAATCAGGTCGGGCTGACGCTCACGGGCCAGTTTCAGGCCTGTTTCAGCATCGACTGCCGACAGTACGCTGTGACCGGCGCTGGTCAATAACAGCTCCGTCAGGCGCATATTCGCCGCATTGTCTTCAATGATCAGGATCTGGGCCATCGTGCCTCCTCGCATTCAGGCGGGCGGATTGGCAGCCAGACCACAAAGCGTGCGCCGAGGTCCTTGACGCTTGCGACCGCGACGCAGCCACCATGCAGTTCGGTCAGCTGCTTGACCATCGCCAGGCCCAGTCCGGTGCCCTCGAATTTGCGTGCCAGACCACTGTCGATCTGACTAAAGGCTTTGAACAGTTTGTTCATATCGCTTTGAGCGATACCGATTCCTGTGTCGCTGACGCTCAGTTCCAGAAACTGTTCGTATTCACTGGAGGGCAATGGAAACGTGTGTGCTGGCCAGTCACCCTCGATGACGCCTGCCTGGGCAAATGACACTTGGCGCACTGCCAGTGTCACCCAGCCGCCGGGTTCGCTGAATTTCACTGCGTTGGCCAGCAAATTGTAGACAATCTGCTTGGTCTTGCGCCGATCCAGCTCAAGCAGACCGAAGTCGGCTTCGGTTTCCAGTTTCAACTGGATGCGTTGCAGGGCGGCTTGCTCGCGAACGATCAGCAGGCTGTTGCTCAGCAATTCGTCCAGATCGACCGGTTCAAGCTCCAGTGTCATCATTCCGGCTTCGACCTTGGACAGGTCGAGAATGTCGTTAATCAGCGAGAGCAGATGCTGGCCGCTGTTGAAGATATCGCCGATGTACCGTCGCTGGGCATCGGTCATGTCGCCGACCATGCCGTCCTTGAGCGCCTCGGAAAAACCGATGACGGCGTTCAGCGGTGTGCGCAACTCGTGGGACATAGTGGCAAGGAACTCGGACTTCATATGGCTGGCGTGTTCCAGCTCGACGTTTTTTTCTTCCAGCGTGCGTTCGAAGCGCTTGCGCTCGGTCACGTCCCGGGCGGCAGCGAAGACACCCTTGAGCTTGCGGTCCCGGTCATGAAAAGTCGCAGCGTTGTAGGACACCACGGTTTCGGTGCCGTCGTAGGCACGCACGGTGAGTTCGTAGTCGCTGACCTTATGTTCGCTGAGCACGCGTTTGATCGCGGCATCGGCACTCGCCGGGTCTGTGAAGAAGTTTTTGCAGGGCGCGCCGATCAACTCATCACGGGTGCGCCCGGTCAGCGCCATCATCTGCTTGTTGACGTTGGAAATGATGCCTTGCGGGTCGGTCATCATCAGCGCGTCGATGTTCGATTCGATCAGCGAGCGGGTGTAGAACTGCTGGTCACGCAACCGCTGATCCAGTAGAGCCTGGGCTTCCTCTTCCTGCTTGCGCGCGGTGTTGTCGGTGCCGATCAGTAGATAACCAATGATGGTTTCAGCGCTGTCTCGCAGTGAAGTGACCGACACCATGGCCGACAGGCGGCTGCCGTCCTTGCGGATGTAGGTCAATTCGTAGATGTCTTCGATGCCACGCGAAGCCTTGAATACCAGTGCCTCAAAGCCCGGCGTGATGGGCGTGTTCAGTTCATGGCTGAGCGCTGCCGCGCGGATGATCAGCTCGGCGGGGTCGGAGATATCTGCCGGCGTGATTTTGTCGACCACATCTTCAGAGTGGTAACCAAGCATGCGTTCGGCACCCACGTTGAATATCTGGATGACGCCGTGTTCGTCGGTCGCGATGCTGGAGAAGTAGGCGCTGTTGAAAATCGCGTCCTGCAGCGCGCCGGTTTTGAGCAGGATTTTCTGACGGCGAGATTCGACGATTTTTTCAGCACGAGACTGAGAATCGGCAAGCGGGCGGTCTGCTGGCGGGGTTGACATATCACTTCCCGGTACTACCTGACCTTTCTGCCATTACGGCCGTAATCACACTTACGGACATCCACTCAAATGGATGATAAGAGGTTTGTGGACCATACCAGATCAGTATCGGCAGATTAGTTATTAAATGAATCTTTTCGGAATATATTTTCGATAAATGGCGTCAATAGATTAGCGCTTGCCCGGTATTCCATATTTTCGCAGTCGATGAGCGATGGCGGTGTGCGATGTATGCAGACGCGCGGCCAACTGACGGGTAGATGGGTAGTCTGCGTAGAGTTTTTCCAGCAGATTTCTTTCAAATGCCTCGACGGCATGTTCGAGGCTGTCCACGGGGCTGTCGTGCGGATGCGCAACTGCAGTGCCTGCGATATCCAGATCGCCTATATCCACTTGAGTGTGTTCGCAGATGGCGGCAGCACGGAAAATCACGTTCTGCAATTGACGAACATTGCCCGGCCAGCGATTGCCCAGCAGAGCAGGGTAGGTGCCGTGCGCAAGCCTGCACACTGGACGCTGAATCTGCGCGCAGGCCTGTTCCATGAAGTAGCGGGCCAGCAGCAGAATGTCCTGCCCGCGTTCGCGTAGCGGCGGTACCTCGAGATTGAGGACGTTGAGGCGGTAGAAAAGGTCTTCACGGAAAGTGCCTTCGCTGACCATTTTTTCCAGATCGCGGTGGGTAGCGCTGAGGATACGCACATTGACCCTGACCTCCCGGTCTCCACCGACACGCCGGAAGCTGCCATCGTTGAGAAAGCGCAGCAGTTTGGCTTGCAGGTACGGCGACATTTCGCCTATTTCATCAAGAAACACTGTGCCCTGATTGGCCAGTTCCATCAGCCCCGGCTTGCCACCGCGCTGGGCGCCGGTGAAGGCGCCCGGGGCATAACCGAACAGTTCGCTTTCAGCCAGGTTTTCCGGCAGCGCCGCGCAGTTCAGTGCCAGGAATGGCTCGCCGTGACGCGCGCTGCTGGCGTGGCAAGCCCGCGCTACCAGTTCTTTACCGGTGCCGGTTTCACCTTGAATCAGCAACGGTGCATCCAGCGCCGCCACACGTTGCGCGCGCGCCTTTAGGGTGCGGATTGCAGCTGACTCGCCGAGCAGCGCATCGAAACCTTCGGCGTGATCGTGATGCAGCGCCGACAGGCGCTCACCGATACGGCTGGGCAGGTACAGGGTAATCAGCGCACCCGCCTCGGTGATCGGGGTGGCATCCAGCAACAGCGCTTCACCGTTGAGGGTGATTTCGCGCAGTGGCAGTCGAAAGCTGTTTTCCAGCAATGCTGCTTGCAGACCGGGGTCGGCGAACAGTTCAGCAATGGGTTCGCCCGCAGGTTCCCGGCCGATCAGTGCGATCAACGCGGGATTGGCCAGCAGCACATGCCCGGCGCTGTCCAGTGCGAACACAGGGTCGGTCATGGCGGCGAGCAGCGCGTCCAGTTGCAGATGGCGGCGCTGACCCGGCAGGATGTCGACCACAGTGATTGCTTCTACCCCACGAACCCGAAACAGCGCGTCCTTGAGTTCTTCGAGCATCTGGTGGCTGAGGGTCGGCGCGTCAATATAGACATTGGGCGGTACCATCTCCACGGCATCCAGATTCAGATTGCGTCCACCCAGGATCGCCAGCACTTCCTGGGTGATACCGACGCGGTCGATGAAGCTGACATGGATGCGCATGAGGCGTAGACGGTTCGCGGATTAGAAGGAGGCAAGTATGCCTTGTAGCGGCAGGTTTGGTGAAATCCGGCGGTGGGCATGGGCACGATAGTGTTTTGCCGCACACCTATCGTTCCGCACGCTCCAGCGTGGGAATGCCCTTCTTGACGCTCTGCGTCATGGATTTACGCTACGCCGCATATTCAGGAGAGGACGCAGAGCGTCCGGAACGGCATACCCACGCGGAGCATGGGCACGATGGTGTTCTCCGGAGCGTCGTTCCTCACGCTACTGCACGCTGGTGTTCTGCCGTACACCTATCGTTCCTCACGCTCCAGCGTGGGAATGCCCTTCTTGACGCTCAGCGTCATGGATTTACGCCACGCTGTTTATTCAGGAGAGGACGCAGAGCGTCCGGAACGGCATACCCACGCGGAGCATGGGCACGAGAGTGTTCTCCGGAGCGTCGTTCCTCACGCTACTGCACGCTGGTGTTCTGCCGTACACCTATCGTTCCTCACGCTCCAGCGTGGGAATGCCCTTCTTGACGTTCTGCGTCATGGATTTACGCCACGCTGTTTATTCAGGAGAGGACGCAGAGCGTCCGGAACGGCATACCCACGCGGAGCATGGACACGATGGTGTTCTGCGGAGCGTCGTTCCTCACGCTACTGCACGCTGGTGTTCTGCCGCACACCTATCGTTCCGCACGCTCCAGCGTGGGAATGCCCTTCTTGACGCTCTGCGTCATGGATTTACGCTATGCCGCATATTCAGGAGAGGACGCAGAGCGTCCGGAACGGCATACCCACGCGGAGCATGGGCACGATGGTGTTCTGCGGAGCGTCGTTCCTCACGCTACTGCACGCTGGTATTCTCCGGACCTCGTGCTCCCGTTGCCAAGAGGAGCCTGGCGCTTACTCCAGATGCTCCGGCTTGACCGGGTCGCCTGATTTGGCGTGGAGTTTGTCACGGATGTCCGCGAACATTCGGTCGTAGTCCTTGTGCTGGGCGATGGGCAGTGCGGCCGAGTTGGGCAAGCCGTGTCTGATCGCGATGCGACTGGCGTCATGGGCGAAGTTGAAGGCGAGGTCACGGGGCAGCTGGAACTGCTCTTCGAACGGCTTGCCGTTGATTTCGCCCTGCATGGTGAAGTGCATGGACGTGCCTTGCTTGGGATCTTCCTCCACGTTGTAGCGCAAGTGGATGTCATAGCTGATATCCGACGGTTGAAGCGCCACGTGGGTGAGATGCAGATGGCCTGGCTCGTACATGAAGTGACTCCATCAAGTGTTGAGTGTGTTCAGTCTGACACTCCTCGCGACCGGACGGTTCAGCCTCGTGCAGGGTGCCGCTCGCATCATGCCTGCGCTCAACGATCGATCTTGTCCGGTTCCGGCCTCGACCATATCCACAGATTACCTAGCGCCATACCGGTAAGAGCCAGATAAAGCCACCAGGCGTGGCCGATCAGGCTCAGCATCACCACGGCGCAGACCAGCATGCTGATGGTGGCGCTGATCTTGGCCTTGCGGGCGACCAGTCTGCCGTTGCGCCAGTTGTGCAGGATCGGGCCGAACACACGATGGTTTTCCAGCCAGGCATTCAGACGCGGCGAGCTGCGTGTCGCCGCCCAGGCCGCCAGCAGAATGAACTCGGTGGTCGGCAAGCCGGGAATGAAGATCGCGACAATGCCTATGCCGAGGGCGACGTAGGCGAGGATGCCGTATAAAAGGCGCGAGAGTCTTGAGCCGGGTGGTTTGTACGTCATGGTCTCTACAGGCAGGTTCGGGGAGCCCGGCCAGCTTAACAGCACCGGGCGCTTTTTCATGCCTGTGCCATGTCTGCAACCGGGGCATCGGCGTAGGCGTATTGCAGCAGGACATTGAAACGCTCGAATGCGGCAATGGCGCCTCGATCAAGTGCTGCTTCCTGCTCGGCGGTCAGCGACAGCTCGTCAAGCGTCCTGACAAAGGTCTTCCAGCCTGCTGCGCGGCCTCCGGCAGGCTCGCTCAGATGCCGGGCGCCAAAGCTGTGGCTCAGATTCAAGGCTTCGGCACGTTTGATCAGGAATGCAGCACCCAGCTTGGAACCTTCGGAGACAAATAGCCAGCCGAGCGCTTCTGCGGTGCTCGGCGTTGGTATTGCGCCAGCCACCGGCAGGGGAAGGTCCATGTTCAGGTCGGCAAGATCCGCTCCGGCCTGTTCTGCGCGGCAGCGGGCCGGCAGGTCGTTGATGATCGCCCCTAGCGCGGGCTCGTTGTACAGGCTTTGCAATTCCGTCTGAAAAAGGTATTGAGCAACCACGAAGCGAGCGTAGCTGGCCAGGGTTTCAAACGGCGCATGTGCCTTGACCGCCTTGTCGAGCTGTTCGTGTGGCGCGTGGGTGATCTGGCTCAGGCGTTGCGAACGCAGAGTCGGTCGGTTCTGATCAAGGGTCATCGAGTTCTTCCTTGCTGAAAAAGGGGGCTTGTTGAATAGACGAATAGCTGCACCCGAAAGCGTAAAAAAAGCCTGCCGCCGATGTACTCGGCGACGGGTTTTACGCTACTTTCGGGTTCATATGTCCCACACCACGTTGACGCTGAAGTTGCGTCCCGGCTGGGTCAGGCGATCCAGATTAGCGGGCGCCGTCACACCAGCTTCGCCCACGCCGTCATAGCCGCGCACATCATCCCAGCGCCAGTATTTCTTGTCGGTCAGGTTGTACAGACCCGCATTGACGGTCACATCGTTGCTGACCTTGTAGTAGCCGCTCAGGTCCAGAATGCCGTAGCCCGGGGTCTTGAATTGACTGGAGGTGCCGTCCGGCGTGTGGAAATTGCTGTCATCCACGCGATTCTTGCGCTTGACCAGCGTCCAGCTCAGCAGGCCGCCGTAGTCATTCTGGTCATAGCCCAGGCCGATCACACCGGTCAGCGGGTTGACGCTGTTGATTGGCTCGCCTGTATCGTTGTTGCGGCCCTGCACGTAGGCAACCGATGCCTGGCTGTAGAGACCGTTTGGCGCACCGATGCTGTCGAGATTGATGCGCCCTTTGAATTCCGCGCCCTTCATGGTTGCGTGCTTGATGTTGTTGGACTGGAACGTGAGTTCGCTGTAACCGGGGGTGATGGCGTCCTCGTTGATGAAGTCGCGGTATTTGTTGTAGAACACCGCGATGTCAAACGAGCCGGATTCGAAGCGACCGCGTAAACCGGTTTCATAGCTTTTGCTGGTTTCCGGCTCCAGGTTCGGATTGGGCTCAACCACGTAGCCTGCCGTCGGGTTTTCAAAGCGTCCATAAAGTGACTTGGCCGACGGTGTGCGGAAACCTTCGGCATACTGGCCGTACCAGGTGTAGGCGTCGCTGAGTGCATAAGTCACACCGAACTTGGGCGACAAGCGATGCCATGTCCGCGTTTCGTCGTTGCCCTGACCGGGGTCGGCGAGGCTGACCGACCTGAGAAATTCTGGCGTGAACTTCGGGTCGAGTGTGGTGTGGTCATAACGCACGCCGGGCATGAAGGTCCAGTCGTTCCAGCTGATCTGATCCTGGGCGAACAGCGCATAGCTGGTGATGGTCGGGTCCGGGAAATCGCTCGTCGCGGCCAGACGGTCGCTCGGGCTGTCTGCACCGACCACGCGGCAGGAGCCGAATACGCGTGCACAGGTCCCGCTGCCGCTGCGCAGCCCGGTGACTTTCTGCTGCTTTACCGTCGTACCGTAGGTCAGCACATGGTCCGTGCTGGCGATAGAGAATGCCTTGTCCAGTTGGGCATCGAATACCCACTGCTTTTCCTGATAGTGCGTGTCGCGATCACGAATGACATCTCGGGAAAACGGAAAGTACCGCTCCCGGGTGCTTTGATCAGTCTTTGCGGTCTGGTAATTCAGGCTCCACTTGAGGTTGTCGACCAGCAGACTATCGACGGCGAAGCTGGTTTCGACCCCGAAGCGCTCGCGGGTGATGGTGTCGTTACCCTCGCGCGATTGATACATGCCCAGCCCGCTGCCGTTGGTGAACGGCCCGCCGACTGCGCTTTTCAGGTTGCTGTCGCGGTCGTCCTTGTACTTTTCGTAAGCCAGAGCCAGACGCGAACCGTCGGTATAATTCCAGCCCAGCTTGGCCAGCACGTTGATGCTGCGCGCATCCTCAGGGTTGGCTTCGGTGCGGCTCAAGCCTGTGCCACCTGTTTCGCCATAGGATTCGGTCTCATGACCATTGCGCTGGCTCACGTGCAGCAAGCCGTCAAACTCGCCCTGACGGCCTGCGAAAGTGGCCGAGTTCAACCAGCTTTCGTCTGCCGAGCTGTAACCGGTCTTGAGGCGTGCGCCGACATCCTTGCCGGGCTTGATGATGTCATCCGGGTCCAGCGTGTAATAACTGACCACCCCACCGATTGCGCTGCTGCCGTACAGGGCCGAGGCCGGACCGCGGAGGATTTCCACGCGCTTGACGATCTCCGGGTCGACATAGTTGCGATGGGTCTGCGCATAAGGACCGGTGAAAAAGCTGTCGGGGACTTCCACGCCGTCGACCTGAGTCAGTATCCGGTTGCCGTCAATGCCGCGGATGTTATAGCCGGTTGTGCCTGCGCGCTGGCCTGCGCCGCCCACCGAAACCCCCGGCTCGTAGCGCACCAGATCACGGATGGTGTTGACGTTGCTGCGGTCCAGTTCTTCACGGGAATGCACGCTGACGGTGCTTGGTACCGTGGCGACATCCTGTGCCTGACGCGTGGCGCTGACGGTGATCTGATCGAGGGCCAAGACGCCGGCGGTTGCGGTGCGCCTTTCCAGCACTACATTGTTGTTGCCCAGATTGCGATAGCTCAGCGAGCTGCCGGCCAGCAGGGTGTCCAGCGCCTGCGCAGGTCTCAGGTTGCCGCGGGCACCCTGGGAGGTGACATTTTGCGCGAGATCCGATGACACGCCCACCTGCCAGCCGGTGATGCGGCTGAATTCATGGAGTGCCGACACCAGCGATTGCTGACCAATCGAGAAGTTGTAGGTGCCTGTCGAACGTGCCGCCTGGGTGCTTTCACTGGCAGCACTGGCGTTGACCGTCTGTAGACTGGCGCCCAGCACTGCAAGTGTCAGCAGAGATAGCGTGAGCCGTACGCGTGGTTGGGCGGCAGGCGTGAACGTGGATGACATCGGTAGCGCTCCCTGGGGTGTTGCTCGTTATAGTGTTTACAAACCGTTTCAAAATGAGAATCAGTTGCATTGGCTATAACTAGACGAACGGGCAGTCGCTATCGAGTAAAAAAACTTTGCTTCAGTTGAGAATCACTAGCGCAGGCATTTCGTGAAGGCTTGCCGAGGTGATCTGTGCCAGCGACCGCACCACGTCGAGCGGGTTGTCCAGGCGATAGTTGCCGGTCACTGCCACACGATCCAGTTGCGGGTTGGTGCTGATGATCCAGCCGGGATAGTAACGACGCAGCTCGGTCAGCACTTCGCTCAGCGGGCGGTTATCGAAGATCAGTCGACCTTGCACCCAGGCGAAATCCCTGAGCGGGTCAAGCTTTTCACGATGCCCGAAGCCAGCAGGCCCCACGCGAACGCTTTCTCCGGCCCCCAGGCTGACGCTGGAGTCGCCGCGTGTGGCACGCACGTCGACAGCGCCGCGCTGCACTTTTACCTGGGCAACGCCGTTCAGATAACGCACGGAAAATTCGGTGCTGTTGGCACTCATGCGCACCGGTCCGGCTTCGATTTCCAGTGGCACGCCCGCTCTGGAACTGACATCGAAGAATGCTTCGCCTTGCAGCAGGCGAGCAGAGCGCTGTTGTTCACCGATCTGACTGGAGAACGCCGAGTCGGTGTTGAGCAGCACTTTCGAGCCGTCTGCCAGTTCCAGGCGCTGGCGCTCACCCACTATGGTCAGGTGATCGGCCTGCAGGCGCAGCGGCAGATTGCTGAAACTGAACAGCCCCAATAGCAACACCGCAGCAGTGGCCAGAGGTTTCCATTGCGCACGGACACGTTGCCACGCCGATGGCTTGCGGGGTTGCGCGATGCTTTCGGCGGCGCGCTGAACCGGCTGTGAATTCCAGAGTGTCCGGGCCTTATCGAAGGCGCGTGCGTGTTCTGGATCGGCGTTCAGCCATTCCTGAAAACGGGCAAGCCGGGTGGCGTCTGCGCCTTCCAGTTCGACCAGCCAGGTCAGTGCCTGATCCATTGCAGCATTGCTCAACACGTCCTGCGCAATCGCGTGCGGGCGTTCGGTTCTCGGGGCCACAGTGTTCCTCGGCAATCCTGAAACTGTATCGATAAGAGTCTGGCAGCGTGCGGCAGGGTTCAGGGCGGGTCAAGTCTTGAGAGGACGCCTACGCAGATGGCCATGATCAGTTTCAGTTCTTTCTGGACAGTACTGGCGGAGACCTGAAGCTGCTCGGCGATTTCCAGATAACTGCGGCCATCGAGGCGGCTGAGGGTAAAGATTTTCTGCTGACGCGGGCTCAACGTACTCAGGCTGGCACTCAGGTTTTCAAGCAGGCGCTTGGCATGCGCAGCGTCCTCAGGCGAGCCCATCTGGGCTACGACGCTTTCGAGTTGGGCGGGTGAGACATCTTCGAGCATGGTCCGGCCATGAATACGCCGTGCACGCAAATGATCCAGCGCCAGGTTGCGGGCGGTCTGAAAGACGAAGGGTTCAAGGTGGTCGACGGGGTGTTCGGTCAATGCACGGCTGACGCGCAGCCAGGTTTCCTGAAGCAGGTCTTCGGCAGCGTTTTGGTTGCCGACCATGCGTTGCAGGGTGCGTAGCAGAACCGGGCGCTGTGCCAGAAAGACATCGTTGAAGCGTGACTGCGACACAGAGAGGCCCGACCAGAGATGTGAGCAAATGATAATGCTTCTCATCTTTTGGTCGGGTCAAGCCTGCATCTGTAAATAATTATCTTACGCTGCTGCCCACTGCGACGCTGAATTTACTCGGCGTTGTGCAGCGCCAGGCAGTTGTCGAGCATGCGATTGGAGAACGCCCATTCGTTGTCGTACCACGACAGTACCTTGAGCAACTTGCCACTGACCTTGGTGTGATTGGCGTCGAAAATCGACGACAACGGGTTGTGATTGAAGTCGTGGGAAACCAGCGGCAGGGCGTTGTAGCCCAGCACCTTGGAATGCTGGCTGGCTTCTTTCATCAGCGCGTTGACTTCATCGACCGTGGTTTCACGCTTCAGGGTCACGGTCAGGTCGACCAGCGAAACGTTGATGACCGGTACGCGTACCGCCATGCCGGTGAGTTTGCCTGCCAGCTCCGGCAGTACCAGGCCCACTGCTTCGGCAGCGCCGGTCTTGCTCGGGATCATCGACTGCGTCGCCGAGCGGGCGCGGTACGGATCGGTGTGATAGACATCGATCAGGTTCTGGTCGTTGGTGTAGGCATGGATGGTGGTCATCAGGCCATTTTCGATCCCCAGTTCACGGTGCAGTACCTGGGCGACCGGGGCCAGGCAATTGGTGGTGCAGGATGCACTGGAGATGATCTGGTGCGACTGACGCAGCGTGTCGTGGTTGACACCATAGACGATGGTGGCATCGGCACCGCTGGCCGGGGCGGAGATAATGACCTTGCGTGCACCGGCAGTAAGGTGCGCTGCGGCCTTGTCACGGCTGGTGAACAGGCCGGTGCACTCGAACACTACATCAATGTCCTGCGCCTTCCACGGCAGCTCGGCCGGATTGCGAATGGCACTGACCGAAATACGGTCACCATTGACGGTCAGGCTATCCTTGTCGCACTCGACCGTGCCGCTGAAAGGGCCGTGTACGGTGTCGAAGCGCAGCAGGTGTGCGTTCATTTCGCTGTCGCCAAGATCGTTGATGGCGACGACCTGCAGGTCCTGGCGGTAGCCTTGGGTATACAGTGCGCGTAGGACGTTGCGGCCGATGCGGCCAAAACCGTTGATTGCGATACGAAGAGTCATACAGCCGTCCTTCTGAATTTGTTGTTGGAATTACAAGATTATTCTCATAGAAATAGAAAACAAGCCTTTTTAGTGGCAATATTTTGTTTTATCTACAACTACAAGCCTGAAAGGCCCTCCCGGTTGATCGAGATCAGGGTTCTGCTCCCCGCCCGTCACTGCTCGAAAACCGGAACCGTCTTTACGGGTGACCTTAGACGTTAGCCTGGAGTTCATCACATGCATCCCCGCGTCCTTGAAGTAACCGAGCGACTCATCGCCCGCAGTCGCGATACCCGTCAGCGCTACCTTCAATTGATTCGCGGCGCAGCGAGCGATGGCCCGATGCGCGGCAAGCTTCAATGTGCCAACTTTGCTCACGGCGTCGCTGCCTGCGGGCCTGAAGACAAGCAAAGCCTGCGTCTGATGAACGCCGCCAACGTGGCAATCGTCTCCTCCTACAACGAGATGCTCTCGGCGCATCAACCCTACGAACACTTTCCTGCCCAGATCAAACAGGCTTTACGTGACATTGGTTCGGTCGGTCAGTTTGCCGGCGGCGTGCCTGCCATGTGCGATGGCGTGACTCAGGGTGAGCCGGGTATGGAGCTGGCGATTGCCAGTCGCGAAGTGATTGCCATGTCCACGGCAGTTGCGTTGTCACACAATATGTTCGACGCCGCGATGATGCTGGGTATCTGCGACAAGATCGTCCCTGGCTTGATGATGGGCGCACTGCGTTTTGGTCATCTGCCGACCATCTTCGTGCCGGGCGGACCAATGGTTTCAGGTATCTCCAACAAGGAAAAAGCCGACGTACGGCAGCGTTACGCGGAAGGCAAGGCCAGCCGTGAAGAGTTGCTCGACTCGGAAATGAAGTCCTATCACGGTCCGGGAACCTGCACCTTCTACGGCACTGCCAACACCAACCAGCTGCTGATGGAAGTCATGGGCATGCACCTTCCCGGTGCCTCGTTCGTCAATCCCTACACACCACTGCGCGATGCACTGACCGCCGAAGCAGCTCGCCAGGTGACGCGTCTGACCAAGCAGAGCGGCAGCTTCATGCCGATCGGCGAAATCGTCGACGAGCGCTCGCTGGTCAACTCCATCGTTGCCCTGCACGCGACAGGTGGCTCGACCAACCACACGCTGCACATGCCGGCGATTGCCCAGGCCGCGGGCATTCAACTGACCTGGCAGGACATGGCCGACCTGTCGGAAGTGGTGCCAACCCTGAGTCACGTCTACCCCAACGGCAAAGCCGATATCAACCACTTCCAGGCGGCGGGCGGCATGTCGTTCCTGATCCGTGAGTTGCTGGCTGCCGGTTTGTTGCACGAAAACGTCAATACCGTGGCCGGTTACGGCTTGAGCCGCTATACCAAAGAGCCATTCCTGGAGGATGGCAAGCTGGTCTGGCGCGAAGGACCGCTTGAAAGCCTTGATGAAAACATTTTGCGTCCGGTCGCCCGTCCGTTCTCGCCGGAAGGTGGTCTGCGGGTCATGGAAGGCAATCTGGGCCGCGGGGTGATGAAAGTCTCTGCCGTGGCCCCGGAGCATCAGATCGTCGAGGCACCAGCCAAGGTCTTTCAGGATCAGAAGGAGCTGGCCGATGCTTTCAAGGCGGGTGAACTGGAGTGCGATTTCGTCGCCGTGATGCGCTTCCAGGGGCCGCGCTGCAACGGCATGCCCGAGTTGCACAAGATGACGCCGTTTCTGGGTGTTCTGCAGGACCGTGGTTTCAAGGTGGCGCTGGTCACCGACGGACGCATGTCGGGCGCGTCGGGCAAGATCCCGGCGGCCATTCATGTCTGCCCTGAAGCGTTTGATGGTGGCCCGTTGGCACTGGTGCGCGATGGTGATGTGATCCGTGTGGATGGCGTAAAAGGCACGTTACAAGTTCTGGTCGAAGCGTCAGAATTGGCCGCCAGAGAACCGGCCATCAACCAGATCGACAACAGTGTCGGCTGTGGCCGCGAGCTCTTTGGATTCATGCGCATGGCCTTCAGCTCCGCAGAGCAGGGTGCCAGCGCCTTTACTTCTAGTCTGGAGACGCTCAAGTGAAGTTGGCCCTGGTCGGTGATATAGGCGGTACCAATGCACGTTTTGCCATTTGGGAAGACGACACGCTGCATTCTGTCCGGGTATTCCCGACCATTGACTATGCCGGCCCGGAAAAGGCCATCGAAGTCTATCTGCAGGACCTTGAATTGCAGCGCGGTGATATCAGCCACGTATGCCTGGCCGTGGCCGGACCGGTGGATGGCGATTTTTTCCAGTTCACCAACAGCCACTGGCAGTTGAGCCGTGAGGCATTTTGCGCCGACCTGAAAGTCGATCACCTGCTGCTGATCAACGACTTCACCGCCATGGCGCTGGGCATGACCCGGCTCAAGGAAGATGAATACCTGACGGTTTGCCCTGGCGCTGGCAAGCCTGATCGGCCGCGTGTGGTGGTCGGGCCGGGTACCGGGCTGGGCATCGGTACGCTGATCAAGCTTGACGGCAGTCGCTGGCTGGCGCTGCCGGGCGAGGGCGGGCATGCTGACCTGCCAATCGGCACGGCACGCGAGGCCCTGTTATGGACACGCCTGATGGCTGAGCATGAGCATGTCAGCGCTGAAGTGGTACTCAGTGGCGCGGGCTTGCTGTTGCTCTATCAGGTCAGTTGCGCCCTGGACGATATCGAGCCAGTGCTCAAGTCGCCTGCGGCTGTCACCTCGGCAGCGCTGGCGGGCGACCCGGTAGCCGCAGCCGTGCTGGAGCAGTTCTGTGTGTTTCTAGGCAGGGTGGTGGGCAACAATGTGCTGACCCTGGGCAGCCTGGGCGGCGTGTACATTGTCGGCGGCGTGGTGCCGCGCTTCACTGAGTTCTTTATCAACAGCGGTTTCAAGCGCGCCATGGCCGAGAAGGGCGTGATGAGCGACTATTTCAAGAACCTGCCGGTCTGGCTGGTGACCGCCGAGTACCCTGGCCTGATGGGCTCAGGCGTCGCTCTGCAACAGGCCTTCGGTTCGCAGATCTGAGCAGCATCCCATAACAACAAAGATTCACCGTCAAACAAGGACGCCTCAACTTGAGTTCAGTCAGTAAATCGATCCTGCTGGTGGATGACGATCAGGAGATTCGCGAGTTGCTGGACACCTACCTGAGTCGTGCCGGTTTTCAGGTGCGCACGGTGGGTGATGGCGCTGATTTTCGCCGCGCCTTCAACGAAGAACCCAGTGATTTGCTGATCCTTGATGTGATGCTGCCCGATGAAGACGGTTTCAGTCTGTGCAAATGGATCCGTCAGCATCCGCGCCAGCCGCATGTGCCGATCATCATGTTGACCGCCAGTTCGGACGAAGCCGATCGGGTCATCGGCCTGGAATTGGGCGCTGATGATTATCTGGGTAAGCCGTTCAGCCCGCGTGAGCTGCAAGCGCGTATCAAGGCACTGTTGAGGCGCGCCCAGTTCGGTCAGGAGCGTCCTGGCGGCGATGTCATTCTGTTCGACGAATGGCGGCTGGACATGGTCAGTCACAGGTTGTTTCACAATGACGGCGAAGAAGTGATTCTGTCCGGTGCCGACTTTGCGCTGCTCAAGCTGTTTCTCGACAACCCCCAGCAGATTCTCGACCGCGACACTATCGGCAATGCCACACGCGGGCGTGAGCTGATGCCGCTGGAGCGGATCGTCGACATGGCGGTCAGTCGGCTGCGTCAGCGTCTGCGCGATACCGGCAAGTCGCCGCGCCTGATCCGCACCATTCGCGGCAGTGGTTATCTGCTGGCCGCGAACGTCAACTCGCAAGCGGGCAACGGCTATTAACTCGCCGGTGGCAGGAGCGAAAAGAACCGGCCTGCCACTGCCGCGCTCATTGCTGGGGCGCATGCTGCTGTTGACGTTACTGGCGGTTCTGCTGGCTCAGACACTGTCCAGTGTGATCTGGCTGTCACAGTTGCGCGCCACACAGACCGAAGGGCTGGTGACCAGCGCGCGCAGCCTCGCTTACTCGATGGCGGCCAGTGTCAGTTACTTTCGCTCATTGCCGCTGGCCTACCGGCCCATGGTGCTGGATCAACTGCGCAGTATGGGCGGGACCCGTTTCGTCGTCTCGCTCAACGATCACCCGCTGGATATGCAAATCATGCAGCCCACGCCTCGCAAGCAGGCGGTGCTGGACGTGGTGGGCGAGGTATTGCGCCAGCGTCTGGGCAATGGGCCGGACATCACCGTATGGTTTGCGCGGCCCGATGAGCTGCGCATTTTCAACAGCGGCCTGAAGCTCGATGAACTGCCGCGTTCCTGGGCGCATTACGCGCTGACACTTGAACCGGTGAACCCGCCGGTGCTGGTTACGCAAATCGAAATGGCGCCCGGTGAATGGTTTTACATTGCCTCTCTGCTGCCTGAGCCCTACACCTCGCTGGAGGAACAGGAGTTGCCCCTTCAGCAGGTTTCATTCATCGTCCTGACCAGCATGTTTTTGCTGTTGTTCATCGGTTTGCTGGTGCATTGGCAGAGCCGGCCGCTCAAACGCCTGGCGCGGGCCGCACGGGACATGTCACTGGGCGCGGACGTCGAGCCGGTGGTCGAGGGCGGCGGCAGCGAGGTGATCGAGGTCAGCCGTGCGTTCAACGCCATGCGCACCCGTATCAGCCGCTACCTGACCGAACGGGGTCAGTTGTTCAGTGCCATCTCGCATGATCTGCGCACGCCCATCACCCGGCTGCGGTTGCGTGTCGAGCTGCTGGAAGATGAGCACATGCAGCGTAAATTCAGCCGCGATCTGGACGAACTGGAATTGCTGGTCAAAGGCGCGCTGCAGTGCGTCAAAGACACCGATATTCATGAAAACATCGAGCCGGTGGACCTCAATGCACTGCTTGATTGCCTGGTCGAGCCCTGGCTGCTTGCTGACGGCAATGGACGGGTCACGCAGCAGGGTGAGGCTCAGGCTGCCTATTCCGGCAAACCACTGGCGCTCAAGCGCTGCATCGGCAACCTGATCGATAACGCGCTCAAATACGGTGATCGCGCGCATCTGAAAGTCGAGGACGATGCCCAGGCGTTCGTACTGCATGTGGATGACGAAGGGCCTGGTGTGCCCGAACAACGTCTCGAACACGTTTTCGAACCGCATTTCCGTCTGGCAGGCAATCAGCAGCAGGGCTACGGTCTGGGCCTGGGTATCGCGCGCAACATTGCCCACAGTCACGGTGGCGAAGTCAGCCTGCAGAACCTGCGTGAGGGTGGGTTGCGGGTAACATTGTACCTTCCGAGAACTGCGGAATGACGCGCTGCACAGTGGCTTTTAGCTAGCGATTGCACCGGGATTTCAATTGTCACCATCCTGTGACAATTGCGCGTCCCTTCGTTACTGTCGGCGCTTCAGGCTTGGTTAGACTCCCACGAAGCGCAAGCATCAGACTTGCTCATGCATAACAACAAGAAAGGTCAATTCGATGAATTCCATGTCACGTCTCGCTGTTGTCATCTCTCTCGCTTCGTTGTTCCCTCTGAGCGCTACTGCCTCTGAATCCAAAGGCACTGTAGAAGTTGTGCACTGGTGGACGTCGGGTGGCGAAAAGGCTGCGGTCGATGTTCTGAAGGCGCAGGTCGAAAAAGACGGCTTTGTCTGGAAGGACGGCGCCATTGCCGGCGGTGGCGGTTCCACCGCCATGACCGTGCTCAAGAGCCGTGCGGTTGCCGGTAACCCGCCAGGTGTTGCCCAGATCAAAGGGCCTGACATTCAGGAATGGGCCTCTACCGGTCTGCTTGATACGGACGCGTTGAAAGACGTCGCCAAGGCCGAAAAATGGGACTCGCTGCTGGACAAGAAGGTCTCCGACACCGTGAAGTACGACGGTGATTACGTAGCGGTGCCGGTGAATATTCACCGCGTCAACTGGCTGTGGATCAACCCTGAAGTCTTCAAGAAAGCCGGTATCGATAAGGCACCCACCACGCTCGAAGAATTTTACGCTGCGGGCGACAAGCTGAAAAAAGCCGGTTTCATCCCGCTCGCCCACGGTGGTCAGCCGTGGCAGGACAGCACTGTCTTCGAAGCCGTTGTGCTCTCGGTCATGGGCGCTGATGGCTACAAGAAGGCCTTGGTTGATCTGGACAAGGACGCGTTGACCGGTGAAGGCATGGTCAAGTCCCTCACCGAGCTCAAGAAAGTCGCGACCTACATGGATGCCGATGGCAAGGGCCAGGACTGGAACCTGGAAGCTGCCAAGGTTATCAACGGCAAGGTCGGCATGCAGATCATGGGTGACTGGGCCAAGAGTGAATGGACCGCAGCCAAGAAGGTCGCAGGCAAGGATTACCAGTGCGTAGCCTTCCCTGGCACCGACAAGGCGTTTACCTACAACATCGACTCGCTGGCGGTGTTCAAGCAGAAAGACAAGGGCACCACTGCCGCACAGCAGGATCTGGCCAAGGTCGCGATGGGCGAGGACTTCCAGAAAGTCTTCAGCATCAACAAGGGCTCGATCCCGGTTCGTGAGGACATGCTGTCCGACATGAGCAAGTACGGTTTCGACTCGTGCGCGCAAACCGCTGCCAAGGATTTCCTGGCCGATTCGAAGACCGGTGGCCTGCAACCGAGCATGGCGCACAACATGGCCACTACGCTGGCGGTGCAGGGTGCTTTCTTTGATGTAGTCACCAACTACATCAACGACCCGGCAGCTGATCCTGCAGCGACAGCCAAGAAGCTGGCCACTGCGGTCAAATCGGCCCAGTAACTCTCTCTGAACCGCCTGTGCCCGCAGTTCGTGGCGCTGAAATCATTTGTTGATTTCACCCGCGGCTGCGGCCTGGATTCGATACACCGGATGGGATACTCCCGATGAGCTCTGTCGCTGCGATCAGCAAAGCCTCGCCAATGGATGCGCTGCAACGCTGGCTACCAAAACTGGTGCTGGCACCCAGCATGTTCATCGTGCTGGTGGGTTTCTATGGCTACATCCTCTGGACATTCGCGCTTTCGTTTACCAACTCGACGTTTCTGCCGTCCTACAAATGGGTAGGTCTGGCGCAATACGCACGCCTGATGGACAACGATCGTTGGTGGGTGGCAAGCAAGAACCTTGCGGTGTTTGGCGGGATGTTCATTGCCATCAGCCTGGTGATCGGTGTTCTGCTGGCCGTCCTGCTGGACCAGCGGATCCGTCGTGAGGGCATGATCCGCACCATTTACCTGTACCCGATGGCACTGTCGATGATCGTCACCGGTACGGCGTGGAAGTGGCTGCTCAACCCTGGCCTGGGCCTGGACAAGATGCTGCGTGACTGGGGCTGGGAAGGTTTTCGTCTCGACTGGCTGATCGACCCGGACCGCGTTGTTTACTGCCTGGTCATTGCTGCGGTTTGGCAGTCTTCCGGCTTTGTCATGGCGTTGTTTCTGGCGGGCCTGCGTGGCGTCGATCAATCGATCATTCGCGCTGCGCAGATGGATGGCGCGAGTTTGCCGATGATCTACTGGCGCGTTGTGTTGCCAAGCCTGCGTCCGGTGTTTTTCAGTGCCGTGATGATCCTTGCGCACATTGCCATCAAGAGCTTCGATCTGGTGGCTGCTATGACTGCCGGTGGCCCCGGTTACTCATCCGACCTGCCTGCGATGTTCATGTACTCCTTCACCTTTAGCCGCGGCCAGATGGGCATGGGCTCGGCCAGTGCGATTCTGATGCTCGGCGCGATCCTGGCGATTCTGGTGCCGTACCTGTATTCCGAGCTGAGGACCAAACGCCATGACTAGTCATGTTGGCAAACCGGGCATCAGCTTCAGTCGTATTCTGATTTACGCCGTGCTGATACTGGCCTGTCTGATTTATCTGGTGCCGCTGGTGGTGATGCTGTTCACCAGCTTCAAGACCCCCGAAGACATCGGCACCGGCAACCTGCTGAGCTGGCCAAGTGTGATCACCGCAATTGGCTGGATAAAGGCCTGGGACCTGGTAGATGGTTATTTCTGGAACTCGATAAAAATAACCGTTCCGGCAGTCATTATTTCCACCGCCATTGGCGCGCTCAATGGCTATGTATTGTCGATGTGGCGCTTCAAGGGCTCGCAGCTGTTCTTCGGTCTGTTGCTGTTTGGTTGCTTCCTGCCGTTTCAGACTGTTCTGCTGCCGGCTTCCTTTACGCTGGGCAAAATGGGCCTGGCCAGTACGACCACCGGGCTGGTGTTTGTGCATGTGGTCTACGGGCTGGCGTTCACCACGCTATTCTTCCGTAACTACTACGTCAGCATTCCCGATGCGCTGGTCAAGGCTGCACGGCTGGACGGTGCCGGGTTTTTCACCATCTTCGGGCGCATCATTCTGCCGATGTCCACGCCTATCGTGATGGTCTGCATTATCTGGCAGTTCACCCAGATATGGAACGATTTCCTGTTTGGCGTTGTGTTCTCCAGTGGTGAGTCTCAGCCGATCACCGTGGCCCTGAACAATCTGGTCAACACCAGCACAGGTGCCAAGGAATACAACGTTGACATGGCGGCGGCGATGATTGCCGGCCTGCCGACACTGCTGGTCTACGTACTGGCTGGCAAGTATTTCCTGCGTGGGCTCACGGCCGGCGCGGTCAAGGGGTAATCATGGCGACTCTCGAATTACGCAACGTCAACAAGACCTACGGCAGCAACTTGCCGGACACGCTCAAGAACATCGACCTGTCGATCAAGGATGGCGAGTTTCTGATTCTGGTCGGCCCTTCCGGCTGTGGCAAATCCACCTTGATGAACTGCATTGCCGGTCTGGAAAGCATCAGCGGCGGTGAGATTCTCATCGATGGCCAGGACGTCAGCAGCACCAGCCCCAAGGATCGCGACATCGCGATGGTCTTTCAGTCCTATGCCCTTTACCCGACCATGAGCGTGCGTGAAAACATCGCGTTCGGGCTGAAGATCCGCAAGATGCCGCAAGCCGACATCGACGCGGAAGTGGCTCGTGTAGCCAAGCTGTTGCAGATCGAGCACTTGCTCAATCGCAAGCCGGGCCAGATGTCCGGTGGCCAGCAGCAGCGTGTCGCGATGGGGCGTGCCTTGGCGCGTCGTCCCAAGATCTACCTGTTCGATGAGCCGTTGTCCAACCTCGATGCCAAGTTGCGCGTCGAGATGCGTACCGAAATGAAACTGATGCACCAGCGCCTTAAAACCACCACCGTCTACGTGACCCATGATCAGATCGAGGCCATGACGCTGGGCGACAAGGTCGCGGTCATGAAGGACGGTATCGTTCAGCAATTCGGTACGCCCAAGCAGATTTACACCGATCCGGCCAACCTGTTTGTCGCCAGTTTCATCGGCTCGCCGCCGATGAATTTCATCCCGCTGCGTCTGCAACGCAAGGATGGCCAATTGATTGCGCTACTCGACAGTGGTCAGGCGCGTTGCGAGCTGCCGGTCGGCGTATCCGATGCCGGGCTGGAAGATCGAGAAATCATTCTCGGTATCCGGCCGGAACAGATTATGCTTGCTGGCGCTGAGTCGAATGGCATGCCGACCATCCGTGCCGAGGTCCAGGTGACCGAGCCTACCGGGCCGGACACGCTGGTGTTCGTCACGCTCAATCAGAGCAAGGTCTGCTGTCGCCTTGCGCCGGATGTCGCACCGCAGGTGAGCGAAAGTCTGACCCTGCAGTTCGACCCTTCCAGGGTGCTGATTTTCGATGCTCAGAGCGGTGAGCGTCTTGGAGTTCTGGGAGCACCACCTTTGGCTGAACGGGCAAACAATGTTCCAGTTGAGCCGCAAGTGATAAATTGATTCAGCACCGAGCATCGCTGGCCGCCTGTCTACTGCCACAATGAAGCGGCCGACCGGCGAAAACGAAGCAGTGAATGAAGCAAAACGTCTACCAAAGCTAATAACAATAAAACGAGGATTGATGGGATGAAGAAGATCAACAAAGGTAAATCGCTTTCCCGGTTCCAGTTGGTAAGCACGCTGTCGGTGTTGGGTGCGATGGGGCTGGCAGGCAGCGTTCATGCGGCCGACGCATTTTCTGCCGATTCACCGTGGATGACTGGCGACTGGAACGGCAAGCGTACCGAACTGCTCGACAAGGGCTATGACTTCTCGCTGGAATATGTTTCCGAGATGGCCAGCAACATCAAGGGCGGTTACAACGACGACAAGACCGGCCGCTACAGCGACCAGTTCGCGCTGGGCATGAAAGTCGATTTGCAGAAGGCTTTCGGCTGGCAGGACGCAGAGTTCAAGCTGGCAATCACCGAACGTAGCGGGCGCAACATCTCCAACGACCGGATCGGCGACCCTCGTGCCGGTACCCTCAGTTCCTCCCAGGAAGTCTGGGGTCGCGGCCAGACCTGGCGTCTGACGCAAATGTGGATCAAGCAGAAGTACTTTGACGGCGCGCTGGACGTCAAGGCTGGTCGTTTCGGACCGGGCGAAGACTTCAACAGCTTCCCTTGCGATTTCCAGAACCTGTCGTTCTGCGGCTCGCAGGTCGGTAACTATGTGAACACCTGGTACAACTGGCCAATCAGCCAGTGGGCCTTGCGCGTGAAGTACAACATCACGCCGGAAGTGTACGCACAGGTCGGCGTCTACGAGCAGACCCCGTCCAACCTCGAAACCGGCAACGGCTTCAAACTCAGCGGCAGCGGCACCAAAGGTATGATTCTGCCGGTTGAACTGGTCTGGACCCCGACCGTCAATTCGTTGCCCGGTGAATACCGTGTCGGCTTCTACAAGAGCACGCCCAACGCCGATGATGTCTATGAAGACGTTAACGGTCAGCCACAGGCAGCTACCGGCGCTGCGTTCAAGTCGCATGACAGCAAGCACGGCTGGTGGGTTGTTGCTCAGCAACAGCTGACTACTCACGATGGCGATGCATCGCGCGGCCTGAGCATTTTTGCCAACGCTACCGTGCATGACAAGGCCACCAACTTCGTCGATAACTACCAGCAGATCGGTTTCACGTACAAAGGTCCCTTCAACTCGCGTCCGAAAGATGACATCGGTATCGGTATCGCCCGTATTCACGTCAACGACGATGTGCAGGATAGCGTGCGTCTGGCCAACCAGATCAGCGGCATCAACGACTACGACAACCCTGGCTACCTGCCGGTCCAGAGCACTGAGTACAACTCGGAAATCTACTACGGCTTCCACGTCACCAACTGGCTGACCGTGCGTCCCAACCTGCAGTACGTCAAGCACCCTGGCGGTGTAGATCAGGTTGATGACGCGATTGTGGCGGGCATCAAGATCCAGTCGAAGTTCTGATTACTGATTGACGCGTAACGCGATCAAAGGTCGTGTGTGCTTTGCGGGCAGCCTGGCTGCCCGTTTTTTTTGGCTTGATCCTTTTATTTTTCAGGGACGCGATTGGCGATGACCTCTCTCGACGCGCAACTGCCTGAACATCCATTGCAACGCTTCTTCCGATCCCGACGTGCCAGACCCACTTTCGAGTGGGAGCGTCACCAGCTGCGCGATGTACTGGTTATCGATCATCCGCAGTGTCAGGCGGTCTTCAGTCGCCAGGGCGCGCAGTTGCTGCATTTTCAGCCGCAAGGCCAGAAACCCTGGCTCTGGTGCGCTGCACAATGGCCGCAGGTGGGGGCGATTCGGGGTGGCGTTCCAGTGTGCTGGCCTTGGTACGGCCGACACCCCGGTGAAAGCGGCTGGCCGGCACACGGCTGGGGGCGCTTGCTGGACTGGAAACTGATCGACAGCAGCGAGAGCGAAAAGGGCGTCAGCCTGCACTGGCGCTTGCAACTGTGGGACTGGCAGGTCGATCTGCATGCCGAGCTGGGGCAGGGCATGGAGTTGCGTCTGAGCACACGCCACGAGGACAGTGAACCGTGTCATTTCAGTCATGCGCTGCATGCGTACTGGCGGATTGGCGATGTGGCTGAAGTCGCGCTTGAGGGCCTTGATGGGGCGCAGGGCTATGACGAACTCAGCCGACAGGTCTGCCAGCAACATGGCGAATTGCGTGTGGCAGGCGGCTGCCAGCGAGTTTTCGAACATGCGGGAGCCCTGCAACTGCAGGACCCGACCTGGCAGCGCAGACTGAACATCGACACCGGCGACAGCGTCAATACCGTGGTCTGGCACCCCGGCAACAGACCGCTACTGGGGGTGTGTGGCAGCGAGACCGCAGGCTTTGTGCGCGTGGAAGCCGCTTCGACTTCCGGCGACGCCTTCAGCCTGCAACCGGGCGAGCAGGTGCAACTCAAATTGCAGGCCAGCCTGGCGGGGTGATTTGCGTGTGACGCAGAGCGTCACGAACTGCATGCCGACGCGGAGCGTCGGCACGATAGTCAAGACCGCAATCATTGCCGAAAAAGCGCTTTTCTATCGCGATGGCACTGACGACGCAGAGTGCGACGTTAGTGACGGCTGAGTCCTGGCGCTGATCCGGGGGATGCGAGGCAGGACGCCGAGCAAGCCGCATCGGGCCAAGGATGGCCCGTTGCGGCGACCCCCGGATCAGTGACAGGGCGAAGGAACCCGACGAAGTCGGGCCGGAAACAGGAGCGGGGGGCTTTGGTTACTTTGGCCCCATCAAAGTAGGTCGCCGAGGGGCGAAAAGGTGACTCAAGTCGAGCCTGAATCTCGCTGAATCGCAGAACTGTGTGACGCAGAGCGTCACGAAGGGCATTACCACGCGGAGCGTGGGAACGAGAATCTGAGTCGAACACCAATCCACCTGAAGTCACAGAACCGCTGTGTGACGCGGAGCGTCACGAACTGCATGCCGACGCGGAGCGTCGGCACGATAGTGATATCTGAATCGTGCCTTTAACCAAACTGCTCTAAGCGCTTTTCAACCACGATGGCACAGACAACGCAGAGTGCGACGTTAGTGACGGCTGAGTCCTGGCGCTGATCCGGGGGATGCGAGGCAGGACGCCGAGCAAGCCGCATCGGGCCAAGGATGGCCCGTTGCGGCGCCCCCCGGATCAGTGACAGGGCGAAGGAACCCGACGAAGTCGGGCCGGAAACAGGAGCGAGGGGATTTGGTTACTTTGGCCCCATCAAAGTAGGTCGCCGAGGGGCGAAAAGGTGAATCGAGTCGAGCCGAAATCTCGCTGAATCGCAGAACTGTGTGACGCAGAGCGTCACGAAGGGCATTACCACGCGGAGCGTGGGAACGAGAATCTGAGTCGAACGCCAATCCATTTGATGTCACAGATAGTGATATCTGAATCGTGCCTTTAACAAACTGCTCTAAGCGCTTTTCAACCACGATGGCACTGACGACGCAGAGTGCGACGTTAGTGACGGCTGAGTCCTGGCGCTGATCCGGGGGATGCGAGGCAGGACGCCGAGCAAGCCGCATCGGGCCAAGGATGGCCCGTTGCGGCGCCCCCCGGATCAGTGACAGGGCGAAGGAACCCGACGAAGTCGGGCCGGAAACAGGAGCGAGGGGATTTGGTTACTTTGGCTCCATCAAAGTAACTCGCCGAGGGGCGAAAAGGTGAATCGAGTCGAGCCGAAATCTCACTGAATCGCAGAACTGTGTGACGCAGAGCGTCACGAAAGGCATTACCACGCGGAGCGTGGGAACGAGAATCTGAGTCGAACGCCAATTCACCTGAAGTCACAGAACCGCTGTGTGACGCAGAGCGTCACGAAAGGCATTACCACGCGGAGCGTGGGAACGAGAATCTGAGTCGAACACCAATTCACCTGAAGTCACAGAACCGCTGTGTGACGCAGAGCGTCACGAAAGGCATTACTACGCAGAGTGAACGATAGTCAACGACACCCAGTCAGCCCTGATCCTCGATCGGATAGCGGCTGTCATTCAGGCTTTCCTTGATCTTGCGCAGGTGCGGCTGGAAGTCGACGCCGCGGCGCAGGGTCATGCCGGTGGCCAACACATCGAGAACGGTGAGCTGGATGATCCGCGAGGTCATCGGCATGTAGATGTCGGTGTCTTCCGGCAATGGAATGTTCAGGCTCACAGTGCTGGCCTGCGCCAGTGGCGAGCCAGCGGCGGTCAGGCCCAGCACCGAAGCGCCATTTGCACGGGCGATGCGGGCCACTTCCACCAGCTCGCGCGTGCGCCCGGTGTAGGAAATGATCACGAACAATTCGCCGGTATGGGCCACCGACGCAATCATCCGTTGCATCAGCACATCGGCATGCGCCGTGACCGCCAGGTTGAAACGGAAGAATTTGTGCTGCGCATCAAGCGCCACCGGCGCCGAGGCACCCAGCCCGAAAAAGTGGATCTGCCGTGCCTGGATCAGCATGTCCACGGACTTGCTGATCAGCGCCGGGTCCAGTTGCTGGCAGGCGCTGTCGAGCGAAGCAATGGCGCTACCGAAAATCTTCTGGGTGTAGGCCTCGGGATTGTCGTCGGCTTCCACAGCGCGGCTGACATAGGCTGCGCCGCTTGCCAGGCTCTGGGCCAGTTGCAGTTTGAGCTCCGGATAACCGCTGACGCTGAACGAACGGCAGAAGCGGTTGACCGTCGGTTCGCTGACCTTGGCGGCCTGGGCAAGCGCTGCAATGCTCAGCCGCGTTGCCATCTGCGGGTTGAGCAGGATCACTTCGGCCACCTTGCGCTCGGCCTTGTTCAACTCATCGAGTCGGCCCTGGATTTGCTCCAGGAGGTTTCTTACGCGGTCCATTCAAAGTCCTTGTCGGGGGCTGATTCACCAACGGTTTTGGCCTGAGCTTTTTTTAGCTCTTTAGCCTGTAGCAAAGGTGGCCTATCGTACTGAGGGCCTGTGTTGATCACCACTGAAATATGCTTTTAGGCAGAATGTTGTGGTTATTACTACATATGGCCTTGAGTAACGCCTTTAAAAAAGGTATTTGTAGCCTAACTTGATAAAAGAACCAACATTATGCCCTTGATTACGGTTGAACCGTGCACATTTGCCCTGTTTGGTGCCCTGGGGGACCTGGCGGTACGCAAGCTGTTCCCGGCTCTTTATCAGCTTGATCGCGCTGGACTGCTGCACGAAGACACAAAAATTCTTGCCCTGGCGCGTGAACCCGGCGACGAACAGTCGCATCTGGCGTATATCGAAAAATCCATGCGCCGCTTCATTCCCGAGGCCGAACTCGAGCCCGACAACCTGGGCCGGTTTCTGGCGCGCCTCAGCTACCTGCATGTCGACTTCCTCAAGGCTGAGGACTACGTCGCGCTTGCCGAACGCGTCGGCACTGCCGAAACCCTGATCGCCTATTTCGCCACCCCGGCCTCGGTCTACGGCGCAATCTGCGAGAACCTCGCTTCGGTCAATCTGGCCGAGCGGACGCGCGCCGTCCTGGAAAAGCCCATTGGCCACGACCTGGCTTCTTCGCGCCGGGTTAACGATGCAGTGGCGCAGTTCTTCCCGGAAAACCGCGTCTATCGTATCGACCACTACCTGGGCAAGGACACGGTACAGAACCTTATTGCCCTGCGTTTCGCCAACAGCCTGTTCGAAACCCAGTGGAACCAGAACCATATTTCTCATGTGGAAATCACGGTTGCCGAGAAGGTCGGCATCGAGGGCCGTTGGGGGTACTTCGATCAGGCCGGTCAATTGCGCGACATGATTCAGAACCACTTGCTGCAACTGCTTTGCCTGATCGCCATGGACCCGCCCAGCGATCTGTCGGCAGACAGTATTCGCGACGAGAAGGTCAAGGTGCTCAAGGCGCTGGCACCGTTCACGCCCGAGCGTCTGGCGACCCAGGTGGTGCGTGGCCAGTACACTGCTGGCTACAGCGAAGGCAAGGCGGTGCCGGGTTATCTGGAGGAAGAGAACTCCAACACCCAGAGCGATACTGAAACCTTCGTCGCGTTGCGTGCCGATATCCGCAACTGGCGCTGGTCGGGTACGCCGTTTTATCTGCGTACCGGCAAGCGCATGCCGCAGAAAATGTCGCAGATCGTGATCCATTTCAAAGAGCCGCCGCACTACATCTTCGCGCCTGAACAGCGTTTGCAGATCAGCAACCGCCTGATCATTCGCCTGCAGCCCGACGAAGGTATTTCCTTGCAGGTGATGACCAAGGACCAGGGGCTGGACAAAGGCATGCAGCTGCGCAGCGGGCCCTTGCAACTGAATTTTTCCGACACCTACCGCAGCGCTCGTGTCCCCGACGCTTATGAGCGGTTGTTGCTGGAAGTCATGCGTGGCAATCAGAACCTGTTTGTCCGCAAAGATGAAATCGAGTACGCCTGGCAATGGTGCGATCAGTTGATCGCTGGCTGGAAGAAGGCGGGCGACGCGCCCAAGCCTTATCCGGCCGGAACCTGGGGGCCAATGAGCTCCATTGCCCTGATTACTCGTGACGGGAGATCCTGGTATGGCGATATGTGACCTTGAGCTGCCAGCAGGGCTGGTAGCACGTGATTTCGACACAGCGCAGCAACTGGCTGATGCGCTGGCTGCCAACGTCGCCGAGCGCCTGAAGCAGGCAATTGGCGAAAACGGTCTGGCGACCCTGGTGGTGTCCGGTGGTCGCAGTCCGGTGGCTTTTTTCAAGAGCCTGGCCGTGCAGCCGCTGGACTGGTCGAAAGTAGTCATCAGCCTGGCTGACGAGCGTTTCGTGCCGACCGAGCATGCCGACAGCAATGCGGGCCTGCTGCAGCGCCACTTGCTGCAGGGGCCTGTGGCGAAGGCGAAGTTTCTGGGGTTGTACAGCGTGGCGGGCAGTGTCGAGGAGGCAGCGCTGGCTGCCGATCAGGCGCTGGCCGAGCTGCCACCGATTGATGTATTGATTCTGGGCATGGGCGACGACGGGCATACCGCGTCGCTGTTCCCTGGTAGCCCGAACCTGAAAGAAGCCCTTGATCTGCAAGGTGAGCGCCGCTGCCTGCCGATGCTCGCACCGAGCGTGCCGCATCAGCGCCTGACCCTGACCCGCCGCCTGTTGGCGTCGGCACGTTCGCCGATCCTGTCGGTGTCCGGCCAGGCCAAACTCGACACCCTGCGCACCGCGCTGGCGGGCGATGACCTCGCCGAGATGCCGGTGCGTGCGTTTCTCAACCCGTCTCTCGAGATTTACTGGTGCCCATAAGCAAAGGAAACGTCGCCATGACACAGAACGAAAATAATCAGCCGCTCATCAGCATGGCGAACAAGATTGCCCAGATTGACGAACTCTGCGCCAAGGCGAAGATTCTGCCGGTCATCACCATTGCCCGTGACCAGGATGTGCTGCCTCTGGCCGATGCGCTGGCCTCTGGCGGCATGACTGCACTGGAAGTTACGCTGCGCTCGGCGTTCGGTCTGAGCGCCATCCGTATTCTGCGTGAGCAGCGCCCGGAATTGTGTGTGGGCGCCGGCACCATTCTGGACCGCAAGATGCTGGCGGACGCCGAGGCGGCAGGTTCGCAGTTCATTGTGACCCCTGGCAGCACGCAAGACCTGCTGCAAGCCGCAGTCGACAGCCCGTTGCCCCTTTTGCCGGGCGTCAGCAGTGCTTCGGAAATCATGATCGGTTATGCCATGGGCTATCGCCGTTTCAAGCTGTTTCCGGCCGAGATCAGCGGCGGTGTGGCGGCAATCAAAGCCCTGGGCGGACCTTTCAACGAGGTGCGTTTCTGCCCGACTGGCGGCGTCAACGAGCAGAACCTGAAGAGCTACATGGCCTTGCCCAACGTTATGTGCGTGGGCGGGACCTGGATGATTGATAACGCCTGGGTCAAGAATGGCGACTGGGGCCGCATACAGGAAGCCACTGCGCAGGCAATGGCGTTGTTTGACTGATTTTCAGGATTTCGGAGTCAGCCCCTTTGCGGCTGACTCCGGCAAGGAAGTTGTTGTTGGTTGTATGGCTTTTCGGTGCTCCCTGGTCCGGAGCACCGTTTTTTTCTCCCCCGGACCGCCTCTTTGTTTATCCCTTGTCCTTGAACGACTGACGCGGACGTGTGCGCATTGGGTCCAATAGCGCGCCAAGGCCGTTGTGATCGATTTCCTGCATCAATGCCAGCAAACCTCCCAGTTCACCTTTCGGAAAGCCTTCTCGCGCGAACCAGTTCAGATAATGACCTGGCAAATCCGCGATCAGCCGTCCTTTATATTTGCCGAATGGCATTTCCTGCGTCACCAATAACCTGAGTTTCTCCGGGTTCACCTGCAAGCCTCCCATCAATACATGTCGAACATCACGATACGTGCATTCTGCATGCAGGCCAAACGACAGATCATGCAGAAGTCACGAACAGTCAATTGTGAAAATTTCTTAATTCATTGATTTTAAACAATTATTTCCATATCAAAAACTGGCACGGTGTCTGCAATTACCTATACATCGAACACTTTCGTATCAACCTGCCATTAGGAAATTATCAAATGACTGATATCAACAAAGAAACGATCTCTATCCTGAATGACCTGATCGAAACCAGCAAAGACGGTGAAGAAGGTTTCCGTACCAGCGCAGAACACGCAAAAAGCGCTCAGGTAAAATCGTTCCTTACCAATCGCTCCACTGAGGTGGCTGCAGCCGTTCGTGAATTGCAAGCTGAAGTGACCGCACTGGGTGGCAAGCCTGAAGATTCTTCCAGCGTGTCTGGCGCGCTGCACCGCGCATGGGTCAACCTGAAGTCGATGGTGACTTCGGATGACGACAAGGCTGTACTGGAAGAAGTCGAAAAAGGCGAAGACGTTGCCAAGAAGGCCTATCGCGAAGCGCTGGAAAAAGCCCGTGCCAAGAACGTTTCCCCTAACGTTATTGCGCTGATTGAAAAGCAGCAGGCTGGCGTTCTGGCCAACCACGACAAAGTAAAAGCACTGCGTGACGCAGCACGTGCAGCCCACGCCGCATCGTAATTCGATGTTGCAGCGGTAGCCGAAAACGCCAGCCAGTCTGGCGTTTTTTTATGCCCTCCGGTAGCTCATCAAACCTGATCAGTCATCTCTCTGGCAACCGAACTGCGATGCTCTACGCGGTTACGACCCTTGTGTTTGGCCTGATAAAGCGCCTTGTCGGCTATTCCGAAAAACGCCTCCAGTTTGTCTCCCTGACGCACCATCTCTGAAACGACACCTATACTCACGGTGATGGGCTGTTGCGCACCCGGAAATGGCGGCAGTGATTCAGCTGCCTTGCGGATCTGTTCGGCAATCATCATGGCTCCCGGCAAGTCGGTTTCCGGCAGCACTACCACAAACTCCTCGCCGCCATAGCGTGCAACCCGGTCACCGGGGCGACGGATATTGAAGGAGATGGTTTGTGCAATCAGGCGCAGTGCTTCGTCACCGCCCTGATGACCATGACGCTCGTTGAATGCCTTGAAATGGTCTACGTCGATCATCAGTAAAGACAGCTGTTTGCCTGAGCGCTGTGCCCGCGCCGATTCGGTTTCCATGGCTTCGTCAAGCTGGCGACGATTATCGAGCCCTGTCAAACCGTCCGTTGCAGCCAGGCTGGCCAGTGCATCCTCAGCGCGATGGCGTCGTCGCAACTCGCGACACAGCAGCCATGTCAGCCACAGGATTCCGAGACACAGTACGCTGGTAGCGGAGCCGACCAGCCAGGCATTGCGCCGCCATACGGCATACACCTCATCCTCGGATTGACCGATCACGACAACCAGCGGCAGATTGCCGACCCGGGAAAACGTATACAGCCGACGAGCGTTCAACTGCGTCGACATGGCAGCAAAGCTGCCATCTCCTTCCTGAAGAATGCGCTGAAAGTTGGGGCTGTGGCTGTAATCCTTGCCAATCAGATCTTCACCCTCCAGATCGGGGTAGCGGACGATCAGGATGCCTGCGGTATTGATCAGGTTGATACTGCTGCCGACACCCAGATTCTGGCTCATGAACAAGTGTTTGAAATACACCAGTCGCATGGCCGCACTTACCATTCCGGTGAACTCTCCATTGGGGCCTGACATGCGACGGCTGAAACTGATGCACCAGTCCTTGTAACCCCAACGGCTTTTGTACGGTGCACTGACGTGCAGACCCAGCGAAGGGTCCGCCTTGTGGTCCTTGAAATAGGAACGGTCAGAGAAATTGTCGTTTCGAGGGATGACGGACAGTGAGTCAGCCAGGATGGCGCCCTTGTTATCGAGCAATACCAGATCGCCTTTGTAAGACGCCGCAGTGGAGCGATCAAACAGGACAAGTTGTCGCAGCTCAGGTGACAGGTCCTGAAGGTCCGGACGCTGCCATGCGCTGATCATGCCTTGCAGGGAAGAGTCGTAGAGCTCTGCGTTATGCATGACGTCGGCATCAATCAATTGCACGATATTGGCCGCCGCACGCGCTGCAGTCTGCGCTGCGTCGTCACGCTCTCGGACCAGTAAAGACGCCACAATCCCCAGTATGGCGAACATTGACAGTGAACTGCCAAAGATCAGCATGAGTTCCGGTCGGGTCCATTTGAGCCGGTCTTGCCGAGATGACGCAAACAACATCATTGGTTGTTCTACCTGCAGACGAATGAATCTTGATAAATGGTTAAGACAGTTATCATTATTTTTATGATTTTAATGCTGGGTGTATAGCACGCTCCTTATAGCCTCATATGAATGGAATGTGAATAAAGCAAGTGTATTTAAAATGATGCGAACAGACGCACACGGACGACTGTAAAAAACAGGGGGAATAATTTATTTCTTGAAGGGATCAGCGAGGCAGCTGTATGCCGAACGTATTGACACCGTTATCGCTGTTCACGAACACGGTGCCGCCGTGCATCAATGCAATGGCCTTGACGATGGCCAGCCCCAGGCCATGATTGGCGCCGCTGTTGCTGCGTGAGGCATCGACCCGGTAAAAGCGCTCGAACAGCCTAGGCAAATGTTCCGGGGCTATCTGCACGCCAGGATTGGTCACGCTGATACTCACATCGGCATCGCGCGACTCGATAGTTACCTCGATGACCTGACCGGCGTCGGTATGTTGCACGGCGTTGTGCAGCAGGTTGATCAACGCGCGGCGCAAGCGGGGCTTTTCAATCGGCGCGCTGGCGTCGCCCTGAACCCGGACTTGTACGTGGGCATCTTCCAGAATGAAATCCAGGTAATCCAGCGTGGTGGCGACTTCGTCTGCCAGTGACGCGCAGGTCTGTGCTTTGACCTTGGTGCCCTGATCCGCGCTGGCCAGAAACAGCATGTCGTTGATGATCGAGCGCAAACGCTCCAGCTCTTCGAGGTTTGATTGCAACACCTCGAAATAATGCTCGGCAGAGCGGCCGCGGGTCAGCGCCACCTGGGTTTGGCCGATCAGGTTGGTCAGCGGTGAGCGAAGCTCGTGCGCCACATCGGCATTGAACGACTCGAGCCTTGAGTAGGCCTGCTCGACCCGTTCCAGCGTGGAGTTGAACGAGGCTACGAACTGTTCAAGCTCCGGTGGCAGCGGCGACAGCTGCAAGCGTCCGGACAGCCGTGGCGGGGCGAGCTTCTGGACTTCCTGCGATAGGCTGGTCAAAGGACGCAGGCCAATACGCGCGACCCAGTAACCAAGCGCCGAAGCCAGCAAAATACCCAGCGTGGCCAGGCTGATCAGCGCGACCAGCAGCGAGTGTTGGGTATGCCAGAATGTCTCGGTATCGATGGCGGTCAGAAAACGCAGTGCCGGGCGCTGTTCCTTGGCCGGGAATTCGCTGACCAGCACCTTGAATGCGAACGGGTGATCGGCCAGCTTCAGGTCATGCATACCCGGTGCGCCTTGCGCGAAACGACGAATGTTCGCGTCCGGGTTGCCGAATTCGTACAGCGGGTTGTCGCTGACTACCCAGAAACGCAAGCGCTTGTCTTCCTCGCTGAGCAACTCCAGTTTTGCCTTGATCTTGCCCCAGTGCTCCGGGTTGCCGAAACGTCCGACAGCCGATTCCAGAACACTGTAGCGCGCATCGACTTCGGCACGCGGCAACAGGTCCAGGCTCTTGTCGACCTGCAGGTACAAGGCCCAGCCGATCAGCAGGAATACCACCAGTGCCACCAGCGCGAACAGCCCGCTGAGGCGCAGGGCGATCGAATCAACCCGCACTGCGGTTCTCCAGCACGTAGCCCATGCCACGAATGGTGTGCAGCAGTTTGTGTTCGTGAGGACCGTCCAGCTTGGCCCGCAAGCGTTTGATTGCGACTTCGACCACGTTGGTATCACTGTCGAAGTTGATGTCCCAGACCATCTCGGCGATTGATGTCTTGGAGAGGATGTCGCCCTGGCGTCTGGCCAGCACGCTGAGCAGCGAAAACTCCTTGGCGGTCAGGTCCAGACGCATTCCGGCGCGGGTCGCCTTGCGGCTGATCAGGTCGATCCACAGGTCGGCGATGGTGATCTGCACCGGTTCGTGGCCGCCGCTGCGGCGGGTCAGGGCCTGCAGGCGGGCGACCAGTTCCAGAAAGGAAAACGGTTTGCCGAGATAGTCATCGGCACCTTCGCGCAGGCCGCGAATGCGGTCATCGACCTGCTCGCGAGCGGTCAGCATGATGACGGGCGTCTGCTTGCGCGCACGCAACGCACGCAACACGCCAAAGCCGTCCAGGCCGGGCAACATCACATCAAGAATGATGATCGCGTGGTCGTTCTCCAGCGCCAGGTGCAGACCTTCGATGCCATCGCGCGCCACGTCGACGGCGTAGCCCTGTTCGGTCAGGCCGCGACGCAGGTAGTCTGCGGTTTTCTCTTCGTCTTCGATAATCAGCACGCGCATCGGGTGACTCTCACTTGTGAAGGGCCAGCGCGGGTGCGGCGGGCGCCGGGTGGCGTTTATGAAACAGCCGCTCCAGTTGCAGGTAAATGACTGGCGTAGTGAACAGGGTCAGCATCTGGCTCACCAGCAGGCCGCCGACCACTGCGATACCCAGCGGTTGACGCAGTTCGGCACCTACCCCGAAACCCAGCATCAGCGGCAGTGCGCCGAGCAGGGCGGCAAGGGTGGTCATGATAATCGGTCGGAAGCGGGTAATGCAGGCCTCATAAATGGCCTCCTGTGGCGACAGGCCCTGCTCACGCTGCGCTTGCAGGGCAAAGTCCACGAGCAGAATGCCGTTCTTCTTGACGATGCCGATCAGCAGCACGATGCCGATCAGGGCCATGATTGAGAAGTCCTGCCCCATCATCCATAGCAGCAACAGCGCGCCGATACCTGCCGAGGGCAGGGTGGAGATAATGGTCAGCGGGTGCACGAAGCTTTCATAAAGCATACCCAGAATGATGTACACCGCCACCAGCGCGGCGAGAATCAGCCACGGCTGGTTGGCCAGCGAACTCTGGAATGCCTGCGCCGCACCCTGAAAACTGCCGATGATCGAGGCAGGCATGCCGATCTCTTTCTTGGCCTGATCGAGCATGCTTACCGCGTCGCCAAGTGCGACTCCAGACGCCAGGTTGAATGACAGGTTGGCAGCCGGGAACATACCGTCGTGGCTGATCGACAGCGGGCCCATGCGCGGCGCACTGACTTTGGCCAGTGCCGACAGCGGCACCATTTCATTGGTCAGCGGTGAGCGCAGGTAGAAGTAAGCCAGGCTTTCGGCCTTGCCACGCTGCTGGGCATCCAGTTCGAGGATCACTTTGTACTGGTTGACTTCGGTCTGGTATTCGCTGATCTGCCGCTGGCCGAACGCATCGTACAGCGCCTGATCGACGTCGGCGGTGGTCAGGCCGAATCGCGCGGCAGCACTGCGATCAATATCGATATGGGTGACGCTGCCGCCCAGTTGCAAGTCGTTGGACATATCGCGAAACGCTGGATTGCTACGCAGCTTTTCAGTCAGCCGTTGCGTCCAGGTGTTGAGCAATTCGCCGTCGTTGCTCTTGAGCACGTACTGGTACTGACTGCGGCTCGGCCCGGAACTCAGGTTGATGTCCTGCCCGGCGCGCAGATACAGAACGATGCCGGGGACCTTTGCCAGTTTGGGGCGCAGGCGGTCAATGAACTCACTGACCGACACATCGCGTTCAGAGCGCGGCTTGAGCGAGATCCAGAAGCGACCGTTGGCGATGGTCTGGTTGCTGCCTGACACACCGACTGAATGCGAGAACGCCAGCACTGCCGGGTCTGCACCGACGATTTTTGCCAGTTGCAGGTGTTTTTCCACCATGTCCGGGTAGGAAATGTCGGCAGCGGCCTCGGTGGTGCCGAGTGCAAAAGCAGTGTCCTGAACCGGAAAGAAGCCCTTGGGTATGAGGATGTAGCCGACCACCGCAAGCGCCAGGGTCAGGCCGAACACGCCGAGCAGCAGTCGCTGATGGGCCAGCGCCTTACGCAAGCCTCGCTCGTAGGAAGCCAGCAAACGTTCACCGAAGCCCGGCTTCTGATGCGGGTTGTGCGTGGGGGCGCGCATGAACAATGCCGCAAGGGTCGGCGCCAGGGTCAGGGAGACGACCACCGAAATCAGAATGGTTGCAGTGGCGGTCAGGGCGAATTCCTTGAACAGCCGCCCGACCACGCCGCCCATGAACAACAGCGGAATGAACGCCGCCACCAGCGAGAAGCTGATCGACACCACGGTAAAACCGATTTCCCCCGCGCCCTTTATGGCGGCCTCGCGCATGCCTTGTCCGGCTTCAAGGTGGCGATGGATGTTCTCCACCACCACGATGGCGTCGTCCACCACGAACCCTACCGCGACCACGATGGCTACCAGTGTCAGGTTGTTCAGGCTGAAGCCGAACAGGTACATCATCGCAAAGCTGGCGATCAGCGATACCCCGAGCACCGCGCTGACGATCAACGTGGCCGACAGCTGGCGCAGAAACAGCGCCATGACTGCCACCACCAGCAGCACTGCGATCATCAGGGTCAGTTCCACTTCGTGCAGCGAGGCACGAATGGTGCGGGTCCGGTCGTTGAGTACCGAGACCTCAACGGTGGCCGGGAGCATTTCCTGCAGCCTTGGCAGTTCACGCTGAATGCGGTCAACGGTGTCGACAATGTTGGCGCCCGGCTGACGAAAAATAGCGATGTTGACGCCTTGCTGGTCGCCGGACCAGGCCTTGACGTAGGCGTTTTCCGAACCCGCGACCACCCGCGCCACATCCTTGAGCTGGACGGGGGCGCCGTTCTTGTAGGAAACGATCAGTTGCGCGTAGTCCTGCGGCTTGAACAACTGGTCGTTGGACGACAGTGTCGAAATGCTGTCCTTGCCATACAAGGCACCTTTGGCCAGGTTAAGGCTGGTCTGTTGCACCGCTAGGCGAATGTCGGCCAGGGTCAGCCCCAGCGCGGCCAGTTTTTCGGGGGCGGCCTGCACACGAATCGCCGGCCTTTGCTGGCCGGTGATGAACACCTGGCCCACGCCTTCGATCTGGCTGAGCTGGCGCGCCAGGATGGTTTCGGTGACATCGCTCAGCTCCGTGCCGGGCATCAGGCTGGAGCTGACACTGAGGATCAGCACCGGACTGTCAGCCGGGTTGACCTTGCGCCAGGTCGGCAGGCTCGGCATGTCGGCTGGCAGGCGTCCCGCCGCAGTGTTGATCGCGGCCTGGACTTCCTGGGCGGCAGTGTCGATGCTTTTGTTGAGGGTGAATTGCAGCGTCAGGTTGGTGGACCCCAGCGCGCTGCTGGAGGTCATCTGGGTCATGCCGGGGATCGCGCTGAACTGCACTTCCAGCGGCGTGGCAACCGAAGACGCCATGGTTTCCGGGCTGGCACCGGGCAACTGCGCGGTAACCTGAATGGTCGGGAACTCCGCTTCCGGCAACGGCGCAATCGGCAGTCGTGGAAAGGCAATGACCCCCAGCAGTACCAGCGCGAAGGTCAATAACAAGGTGGCCACCGGGTGGTCGATGCACCACGCCGATACCGAGCCTCGGCCACTCATCGTGCGTGCTCCACTTGCGCGCTCGCGACATCCGGGGCGGGCGCGCTGACCACTTCGACAGTTGCCCCAGGCCGCAGTCGCGACTGGCCGTCGCTGACCAGCACATCTCCGGCATTTGGACCGCTGATCAATGTCTGCTCGCTGTCCTGATAAAGCACCTTGACCGGTACGACTTCCACTTTTTTATCAGCAGTGAGTCGATAGACGAAGTGCTGATCGATGCCGCGCTGCACTACTTGTGGCGGTACCTTGAGCGAGTTGAGTTCGACACCGGTCTGGATCTTCACCGTGACGAGTTGCCCGGGCCACAGTTGTTCGCCGGGGTTTTTGAATTGAGCCTTGGCGCGGATCGTGCCGGTGGTTGCCGAAACCTGATTGTCGATCAGCGAAAGCGTGCCTTCACCCAAAAGCAGTCCGTTGGCCGCGCCGTCGCCCTGATACGCCTTGACGGTCGCAGCGCTACGCTCGGCAATCAGCCCCTGCAGGGTCGGTAACATTTGCTGAGGCAGAGAGAATTCCACCGCAATCGGGTCAATCTGTGTCACCGAAAACAGCCCGGTAGCATCGCTGACGCGCAGGAAGTTGCCTTCATCGACATTGCGGATGCCGACCCTTCCCGTGACCGGCGAGCGAATCTGGGTGTAGGAGAGCTGCACCTGTGAGGCGTTGATGCTCGCTTCGTTGCCTTTCGCCGTGGCTTCGAGTTGCCTGACCAGTGCCTGCTGCTGATCGAATGTCTGGCGCGAAATGCCATTGTCCTGAGTGAGTTGGCGATAGCGCTTCAGGTCCAGTTGCGCGACATCAAGCTGCGCCTTGCTCTGCGCCAGCTGCGCGCGTGCCTGCTCCAGCGAGGCGCGGATCGATCGATCATCCAGCGTCGCCAGCAACTCGCCGGCCTTGACCTGTTGACCTTCCTTGACCAGCACGCGCGTCAGTACGCCATCTACCTGAGGACGGATCACCACACTTTGCAGTGACAGCACCGAACCGATACCTGTGACGAAACGCGGTACGTCCTCAATGCTGACCGTGATCACCTTCACAGGCACCGCAGTCACGGAGTTTTTCGGGAATGTAGCGGGGCGTGTCAGTTTCCATCCGGCAATGGCCGCGCAGGCTATCAGCAGGACTACAGCGGTGACGGTCAGGGTCTGTCTGCGCATATGAAGAAAACGCCAAATGTCGGTACGGGAGTAATATTTTTTTAGGGCTTCCTTATAGCCTGCAAACCCGGTCAGCAGAATGACTTTTAGCTGTCAGGTTTGTCAGGAAGCCTCCACCGCGCATAGCGTGCAGTCAAGAAAATCCGCTAACGGACGATATCTATGTTGAAGAGATATTTGTCCAGATGTTTATAAAGTCCTAAGGAAACTCTGAAAAAGACTTCCTAATTTGGCAAAATCTCCGGACACCAGTCGCCGAGCTTTTCGATGATGAAACAGATGACCTTCGCCGACGCCGAGTATGCCGGCAAGCGCAAGCAGACCCGTAAGGAATTGTTCCTGATCGAGATGGATCAGGTGGTGCCCTGGAAAGGTTTGATTGCCCTGATTGAGCCCTATTATCCAAAAGGAGAAGGTGGCCGGCCCGCCTACCCACTGATGGCGATGCTGCGTGTTCATCTGATGCAGAACTGGTTCGGCTACAGCGATCCGGCGATGGAAGAAGCGCTGTATGAGACGACCATCCTGCGTCAGTTTTCAGGCCTGAGCCTGGAGCGAATTCCAGACGAAACCACCATTCTCAACTTCCGTCGTCTGCTGGAAAAACACGAGTTGGCGACCGGGATTCTCGGCGTAATTAATGGTTATCTGGGCGACCTTGGCTTGTCGTTGCGTCAAGGCACCATCGTCGATGCCACGCTGATTCACGCGCCCAGTTCGACCAAGAACAAGGATGGCAAACGCGATCCTGAGATGCATCAAACCAAGAAAGGTAACCAGTACTATTTCGGCGCCAAGGCTCACATCGGCGCCGACGACGAGTCAGGCCTGGTGCACAGCGTGGTAGTAACAGCGGCCAATGTGGCAGACGTCACGCAGGTTGCCAAACTGCTGCACGGCGAGGAAAACGTAGTCTGCGCCGACGCAGGTTACACCGGGGTCGAGAAGCGCGAAGAACACGCTGGGCGCAAGGTCATTTGGCAGATTGCCGCCCGCCGCAGCACTTACAAAAAGCACGGAAAACGCAGTATTTTGTACAAGGCGATCCGCAAAATCGAGAAGGCCAAGGCCCAGGTTCGCGCCAAGGTCGAGCATCCGTTTCGGGTCATCAAACGCCAGTTTGGCTATGAAAAAGTGCGCTTTCGGGGCTTGGCCAAGAACACCGCGCAGATGGTGACGTTGTTCGCCCTGTCAAACCTGTGGATGGCCCGTCGACATTTGTTGGCGAGCGCAGGAGAGGTGCGCGTGTAATGCAGGAAATGGTTACCGCAAAAGGCTTTGCAGCGGCCGAAAGAGCTAAAAAGCGAAGATAATTGAGCAAATTTCGACATGCATCGTTTTTTGAAAAGTGCTGAGGACTCGGTAGCCGGAAAACATCCGGCTACTTCAGACCTTCCCTAAGAGTTTTCCTACATTTTCCTAGGCCGGCTTCTGGCAGTTAATTCTCCCATCAACTTAACTCACTGTATGAGCCTATAAGTGGAGAACGCCATGAACAGTAAAAAATCGACCTGGAAATTTATGTTGAGGTGTTTGTTTCTTCGTCAAGGTTTGGGGGCCGTCATGGTGTCGATTCCCTTGCTGGCTGCGCCTGCTTTTTCATGGGCAAAGGACGGCGCATTGACGTTGCATGGCAGTATCGTCAACAGCAGTTGCGTGATTTCCGACATTAATGTGAATACGCCTGTTGCTCATGCGCGCATTTTGCAAGTTGCACCGGGCATCAATATGCAGGTGAGCACTGAACACAATGCATGTGGTGATCAGGCCGTGCCCTTTGTCGCGCAGTATCAGGTACTTCCGGTCGCCGAGACCGACGGCGAGGCCCTGCAGGCCCGCGCTGGAGTCATCACGTTGAGCTATCAATAAATACAGATCTGTATTATTTTTTCGACCGGACTGTCACCCACGCTTAAGTGACGGTCCCGTGTCCGGTCAGCCCTTTCAAAACTGAAAGCGCCGCGGTTTAAAACATCGGCGCCACACTGTTTAACAGCCGTAATTAGCCTACTTGCGCAAGACGCCTGGTTATTCCTACAGACCTGTCCTGCGTGTCGTGTTGTGTTGTCTGCGGGTTAAAAGTTATCCAGCTGACAGCATCGAAATAGACCTGGATCTATAGTGCTCACCGTCCGATAGCGGGCACACACGACATAACACAAGGAAGGTCGTTAGCATGAAAAAGCTTTCTCTTACATTGGCAGTTCTGGGCGTAATGGGCGTTGGCATGGCGGGTAACGTCAGTGCAGCGAACAACGGAAAAATGGTCTTCAATGGCACACTGACCAATATCTCCTGCGATGTGGGACCGGGCACAGGCGTCAGTACGGGCACCAACCCTGGCGAAATCAATGTCGACCTGGGTAACGTTTCCTTCTCCGATATTGGTGTATCGAGTGAAAGTCGATTCGAAACGGCTGCGCCTATTCAGCTGCTGGTCAACTGTAGCGCGGGCGCAGATCAATACAGCATGGTCAAGATGCGCCTTACTGCCCGTAACGGCAGCGGCCTGGACAATAACGATGCCAAACTTCTGCGCACCACCGGCGCGGCAGATGGTGTCGGTATCGGCCTGCTCAATACCTCCAGCGTTCTGATGGACCTGAGCGGTGCTGAAACCGTCGACACCACGCTCATCAAGGATGGTGCCGGCGGCGCGACTGCTGAAATAAATTTTGGCGCGGTCTATGTGCTTAACGGCACGCCGACCAATCCGGGTAATGCCGACGGCTTCCTGCCGTTCGTGATGGATTACGAGTAACCGTGTCGGACAGGGCGGGCACGGCTCGCCCTGTCCCTTATCGAATTCAAGGCGAACGCCAGTATGTTTCCTGTTTTTTTTCGCTACACGATGCTTGTTGCGCTAGTGTGCTGTGCGTCCTCTGTTCAGGCGGGCATCGTATTGAATACGACGCGCGTCATTTATCAGGGTAATGAAAAAGAGGTCAGTCTGGGGGTTCATAACAGTGGCGGGGGAGAGATTCTCCTGCAGTCCTGGCTTGAATCTCCGACAGCGGCGACCAACAAGACTGATAACAACGACACCCCAGCGTATTTGCCTTTTATCGTCACGCCTGCGCTGACGCGCATGGCCGGAGGTGGCAAGCAACTGTTGCGCATCATTCATTCCGGTGCAGACATGCCCACTGATCGTGAATCAGTGTTATGGCTCAATGTGCAGGAAATCCCCCAGACTGCTGCCGAGAACACGCTGCAGATTGCGATACGTCAGCGCATAAAAGTGTTCTTTCGGCCTGACGGTTTGCAGGGCGATCCGCAGCAGGCACCTGAACAGCTGAACTGGCAATCAATCGATAACGCGGGTGTGCAGGTGGAAAATCCAGGGCCCTATCACGTGTCCATGCTGAGGATTTCCATACGCCAACACGATAGTGAACTTGCCCGTCTCGACAGTCAGATGCTTGCCCCCCATCAACAGCTGCGTATCCCGTTGCTGCACACACCGGGAAGTGCGCCGTTGCTGGTGAGTTTCGTGAGTATCAATGACTACGGCGGGCAAGTGCCTTATCAAGTGACACTGGCCGATAAAGAACCGGGTCATGCCCACAAGGCCTTGCCTCGGTAACCTGCCACATCACACATCAGCGTTAACTGTTCAAACCGTTGGGCCTGCGTGACAAACCGGCCCGGCAGACCTGCGTCTGTGTAAAGGATTGCGCGGCGCGCGCGACAGCCGAAGTAGAGTGAAGACCGCTATGGAATGGCGCAAAAAAGATCACAAGGGAGTCATTGCACAGTTCGCTCTGCCTCACCCACGACACTGTCCACTGGGTATCGGCCTGGGGTTGACGTTGATGTTTTCGCTCAGCGCGTTCGCAGCCTCGCCTGGCGGTACTCGGGCTGACGGGACAGTCAAATTCAATACGGCATTTATCCAGGGAAGCGATCAGCCGCCTGACCTCCAGGGGTTTCTGCGTACCAACAGCGTACTGCCCGGCACTTATCGGGTTGATATTTACGTCAATCGCAAACTGAGCGGCAGGCGAGATATCGCCTTTTCAAAAAGTCGGGTGTCAGGCCTGATTGAACCCTGTCTGTCGCTTGAAATGCTACAGAGCTTCGGTCTGGACCTGAGTCGCCTGCCTTCAGATGAAGGCGCTGCTCAGGGCTGTTTCGATTTGCCTGCGCGTGTCGAGTTTGCGCGCGTCGACTATCAGCCCGGTGCGCTGCGACTCACTATCAGTGTGCCGCAAGCCGTTATGTCGCGGGGCGCTCGCGGTTATGTTTCACCGGAGCTTTGGGATCAGGGTGAGACGGCAGGTTTTATCAATTACAACGCCAATGGCAGCAGACGCCGTAACAAGGGTCTGGAAACGGACCAGTATTATCTCGGGATGCGAAATGGCCTGAACCTCGGGGCCTGGCGATTGCGCAATGAGTCCTCGCTGGTCGGCGGCAGTGATCGGCCCTGGCGTTATCGCAGCAATCGTACTTTCGCGCAGCGTGACATCACTTTCCTGAAAAGCCAGTTCACGGTGGGGGAGACCTTCAGCGACTCGCAGGTTTTCGACAGTGTTCGCTTCAAGGGCGCAGCACTGGCTTCTGACGATGGCATGCTGTCCGACAGCGAGCGCGCCTATGCCCCGGTCATCCGCGGGATTGCCGAGACCAACGCGACGGTGGAAGTTCGTCAGAACGGTTTTCTGCTGTACAGCGGCAGTGTTTCACCGGGGCCTTTCGAAATTGCCGATATTTACCCCAGTGGTTCCAATGGTGATTTGTCGGTGTCGGTCATTGAGGCCGATGGGCGCGTACGGACTTTTACCCAGGCCTACGCATCGCTGCCGATCATGGTCCCCTGGGGATCCTTGCGCTACAGCCTGGCCGTCGGGCAGGTCGATAACAGTAATGATGTTCAAGCCTCTCCCTACTTTGCCAGCACAGCCCTGATTTATGGGATTTCCGAGCGGATTACCGGGTTCGGGGGGCTGCAGCTGGCCGAAGATTATCAGGCCGCGAATATAGGTGCCGGGATCAATACCGGGCTGGGCGCAGTGTCGCTGGATATCACCCGATCTGTCAGTCAGGTTGCTCAACAGTCGCGCAGCGGCCAGAGCATACGGGGGCGCTATGCCAACACGCTGGACGTTACCGACACCACTCTGGCCGTGGCAGGTTACCGCTATTCCACTGAAGCGTACCGGACCCTGAGCCAGCACATCAGCGATACCGACCCGCAGAGACATGCGCTGTCCACTGGCCTGGCTCGGGATCGGCTTGAGCTAAGTGTTACCCAGATAGTGTCGAGCCACGCCGCATCGCTGAGTCTGACCGCTTCCGAGCAGCGCTACTGGAATCTGCCCGGCAAGACCCGGCAACTTTATCTGTCCTATAACGCTGCCTGGCAGACCGTCAATTACAGCCTGTCCATTGAACGCAACGAGGACTTCGGGCGAAACGGTGAAGCGAGCACCGACAATCGTGTTGCCTTGAGCGTGACCCTGCCACTCGGATCGAGCCCTGGTTCGTCGCGACTGTCTTTCAATGCCGTGCGCGACAGCACCGGTGAGTACAACGCTCAGACCGGGCTCAACGGCCAGGTGCTGGGGGATCGTGATACGTTTTATTCGGTACAGGCCGGGCATGACAGCAGCTCCGGCAGTTTCGGTGCCGGGAAGATCAGTACCACCACCGGGTTCGGTCGCTTCGAGGCAGGTTATAGCCAGGGCCAGGACTACGATGCATTCAGCCTGTCTGCGGCGGGTTCGCTGGTGGCTCACCCCGGAGGTGTGAACCTGGGGCAGGCGCTGGGTGAAACCTTCGCCCTGGTTCAGGTTCCGGACGTCAGCGGGGCTCGGTTGAAGTCCTTCAGTAACGTCGAAACCGCAGGCAACGGATATGCGGTTCTGCCCTATGCGCAGGCCTACCGGACCAATTGGGTCAGCCTGGATACCCGCCAGTTGGGTGCTGATGTCGACCTGGAAAATGCCATCACCCAGCTCGTACCGCGCCGGGGAGCGATACCGTTGGTGCGCTTCAAAGCCGTTGTGGGCCGCCGGGTCCAGTTTGAACTGGTGCGCGCCGACGGCAGCAAAATACCGCTGGGTGCCAGTGTCGAGGATGAACAGGGCAGGGCGCTGGCGGTGGTCGACCCTGGCAGTCAGGCGTTGGTGCTCAGTGAGCAGTATGTCGGCAGCTTGCGGGTTCGCTGGTCTGATCAAAGTTGTCAGGCAGCATTCTCGCTGCTGCCCAGAGATCCGACCCGTGCCTACGAGCGGATCAGGGTGACATGCCAATGAGCGCCTTTGCTGATTCATGCCCGGCAATGTTGGCGGTGCTGCTGCTGATGGGCAGCGTTGGCGCACAAGGGGCGATTTCGCTGAGCGGAACACGGCTGGTCTTTGATGGCCAGTATCACGAAGCCAGTATTGAGGTGCGCAACCGAGGTGATTCCGAGGCACTTTTTCAGGCATGGATAAGTGATGCCCGCGATGACGACGACACTCCCCAGGCTCGGCGCAGTACGCTGCCGTTCGTGGTCACGCCACCGCTTTCACGTCTGCCGGTGGGTGGCAGGCAGGCCCTGCGCGTGTTGTATCAGGGCACAGGCATGCCACAGCGGCGCGAGTCTCTGCTGCATTTGTATGTGCTTGAGGTGCCCCGACGGCAGGAAGGCGTTCGCCAGCTGAATGTTGCCGTGCGCCAGCGCATCAATGTGTTTTACCGGCCCATTGGTCTAGAGGGGGATCCGGCTGACACGGGCGCAAAGTTGCTGTGGACACTGACTCATGACGAGGCAGGCGTTTCCTTGCTGACGGTTAGTAACCCAATGCCTTATCACGCTTCCCTGCAAGCGTTGCGCATCGACGCTGTTCAAATCAGCGAGTACCTGTTGCTGGCACCGGGTGCCCATTCTGAAATGGTTGTGCCAGCGAGCGTTCTGCCTTCTGCAACCCGCCGTTTTTCATACAAAGCGCTGACCGACTACGGCGGTCAGCGAACTTATTGCACACCGCTCAAGGGGCATGCGGTCTTTACAACCCGCCTGCTGGAGAACAATTCCTTTCAGGACGAATGCTGATATGAAACTACTGTCTGCCAGACGCTGGCTGCGCTCCACTGTGGTGTTGCTGATGCTGAATCCGACTTCCGTCTTCGCGTTGGTCTGTACCACCCAGGGGACGGGCGAAACCGAAATTCACGATGATCTGGGTAGTACGGTGGCGATCCCGGAGTCGATTCCCAACGGGGAGGTAGTGTGGCGTTCCGAGCCTGTGAATGTTCAGGTCGAATGTGCCAAGGAAGGCTCGCAGTCTGTCGAGGAAGAAATTTTCATCTACCTGAATCCGGACAATCGTTTGATCGGTCAGGGTATCCGCGCTGGCATGACACTTCAGGGTACCGATTACCTGCAAGGCAGTGGACGGGTCAGTACCGGGAGTTACCTGCCTGTCTGCCATGAAGGCGATAGCAATATCGAAAATTGCCCAAAGGTGCGCTTCAATCTGGCGTTTTCCGTGTTTATTCAGAAGTTCGGCGCAACACCACCCTCTGGGGTGGCCAGTGATCTGCTGGATTACCGGTTTTTTCAACTGGGTGGTGCGACGGACTCCAGCCGGGTGCCGGGACGCAGCCTCAGTTACGTGATCAACAACCTGCGGGGGCTGCGGTTCGTGGCCTGCGACGCCGACCTGCAAGTGCTCCCGGAAACCGTGGAGTTCGGCGACGTTGCCATACACGAGGTGACTATTGGCAAGGTGATCGCCACACAGACATTTTCTCTGCTGACCAGCCGCACGTGCGATTCGCCTTTCAGCATTGATGCGCGTTTCAGGCCGGTGACAGGCAGTCTGTCGGGCGAATTGCTCGTTCCCTCTGGCAACGACTCACTGGGGATTCGCATTGCCAGTGCCGTCAATGGTCAGCCGTTACGTTACAACGAGCCGTTCCATCTGGCGGAACTGCTGGGCGAAACCAACGCTGCCAGTGCTGACTTCAATGCGCAATTGCTCTGGAATACCAACACACCAAGGCCGGGGCCGTTCAATGCCGAGATCATGGTCGATCTGTTCTACAAATGACGGCGACAGGAGGCTCGGGCGGTTGCGCGGCGATTGATGTATGCTGCGCTACCGCGGGCATGTGCCCGGCCAATTCGACTTTCTGGTGACACCATGACCACTCCTGAACAACCCACTGTTCAAGACGCCGCAGCCGACTCCAACGCAGACACTGAAAAGAAGGCTGTCATTGCGCCTTTCAGCTTTCCGTTCAAGCCTTCGGAGTTTGCCCAGGCCAAAAAGGAACCCGCATGGCATCAGAAAGCCAACAAGCATGGCCATCACAAAACCCCTGGCGTAGCCCCGGCGGGCACGCGCAGATCGATGGGCAAGCGCTGATCGCGTGAGTAATCCTGTTCAGGCTGCCTGCAAGGGTATGAACAGGTAGGAAACCGGCTCCCGATCCGTAACGTCGGCACCCTCCTGTTGCAGGGTGTCCAGAAACTGCTGTCCCGCCACATGAAATTCCCAGTGCGCGCCATTGGGTTGCATATCCTGCGCACGGTTTGCGACTTCCGCGATGGCGGTCGCAAATGCGTTCATGTCCGGCAGATACGCGACGAAGCCGTTGCCCTTGAGGGCGGTGGTGCGTATGCCCAGTTTCTGACAGATCAACTGTTTGGTCTCTATCTCATCCCGATCGGCCTGACGGGATTGTTCGATCAAGTCCATCAATTGCGTATCAACCAGCCTGTCGCCAACGATCAGGTCGGGGCCCTGCTCCCAGGACTCTGGCGGGCAGCCCTTGGTTTCGGGGCGCAAGGGAATGTGCGGATTGATCTCCATCGGATAGATCCGGCACACCAACGGCCTGCGCTCGTAAATGCGACACAGGTTTTTCTCGTCAAGATTCCGGCAACGCCCAACGTTGTAGGCCGCGAAGGTGATCGCCACAAAGGCTGTGGTGCTGCCGCTGTTCACCTGCGTCGAGCGACGGCTGGCATGGGTCAGTTGGGTCTCGGACACACCATAGCCATTGCTTAGAAACGCTTCGGTCAAGACAATCACGTTGCCGCCGTCTGCCGCCCATTGCGCGGCTTCGCCGAGCGTGAGAGGCACGTGGTGGTCGGTGCAGCAACCGCCGCAACCCACACAGGAAAACTTGGTGTCCATTGTCTCGATGACCCTTTCAGAGCTGCGCGCCGAGCGACAACAATTGGTCACTCTCCCGGCTGATGCAGCTCAGGAAGCAAGTTGTGCGCCAGTCGCTGGTTGAGTCAACGGGCCCGTCAGGCTTCGGGGATATCGAAACGTTTCAGGTAGGACATCCCTGATTTCTCGTAAAGACGCCGTGCCTTGAGGTTGTTTTCCATGACGTGAAGATCGATCGCTGCTTCGCCACACTTACTCAAATGGGCGAACAGGTGGTTGAGCAGAGCGGAACCGATCCCGCTATGCCGCACATCGGGATGCACGACCAGGTCTTTGATGAATGCGCTGGTCCAGCAGACGATCACGCCCACCACTGTTTCGTCGAGCATGGCCAGAAAGCACCGCGACGTGTCGAATTCAGGGTCTTGTTCGAAGGCAGCTCGCCAGTGCGGATAATCCGGCACACTGCCTGTCGCGCTCGCATGACCCAATGTCAGCAGGCGGTGAACCTCTGGGGCTTGCTCAAGGGTGAAAGATCGCGGCAGGACGCGCGGTGGCCAGACCGCGGATGGTACTGGCAAGGCGAGAGTCCGACGCATCAGCCAGTAGTGTCCGGCAGATGCATCGGTCAGGTTCGGACGTTGCGTCGGTGCGCGCTCCGGGATCAGAGCCCTTGGGCGACCACCGTACGTGCGGCCTCGATCAGGCATTTGGTCAGCTCGGGTGACGAGAACTTGGTCAGCACAGCGTTGGCCCCGGCGATCTGCGACTTCTCGCTGTTCATCGCGCTGTCGAGCGAGGTGTGCAAGAGGATATACAGATCGCTGAAGTCGGGCGTGTCGCGAAGAGTACGGGTGAGCGCGTAGCCATCCATCTCCGACATCTCGATGTCGGAAACCACCACGTTGATCTGCCGATCAGTACCTTGAAGATCCAGCAGAACGTCGATGGCTTCCTTGGCACTGCGCGCCGTGTGGCATTCGATGCCCAGATTGCGCAAGGTGATGATCGACTGCTGCAGGGCAACCTGGCTGTCATCGACGACCAGAATTCGCGCCTTGCTGAGCATTTCGGCATCCTCTTTGGCCAGCTCCGTCGACTGCACGACGATTTGCGCCGGAGCAATACCGTGAATCACTTTTTCGATATCCAGAACCTGTACCAGCACGCCATCGACCTGAGTGACCCCGGTGATGAACGATTTGCTGCTCGACCCATAGGGTGGAGGACGGATATCAGTGGTCAGGCAGTGCACAATCTTGCTCACGGCCTGAACGTGCAGGCCCTGTTTGGAGCGGCTGACGTCGGTAACGATCAGGCAGCCACCGTCGGGATCGGCCAGAGGGCGCTCACCGATTGCACGACTCAGGTCAATGACCGACAGTGATGAGCCGCGCAACGTGGCGATACCTTTGACGTGCGGGTGCGATTCGGGAAGATGGGTCAGGGGAGGGCAGGGAATGATCTCACTGACCTTGAGCAGGTTGATCGCCATCAGCTTGCCGCTGCGCAACGTGAAGAGGAGCAGCGAAAGTGAATCTGCTCGGACGTTCTTGGACATATGAACCTTCTGGCTGTAGGTGTTTCGTCGCCTGGAAGCGGCAAACAACTTTCTATGACAGGTTATCGACCTGCGACGAGCAGGCTTGAGGATTTTTAACGGACGGCTGGCCGCGCCGCTCGCTGGTCCTTGAAAGTTGTTTCAACACGTAACGGCAGCCGGCATGAGCTGCCAGTGCAAGCGTGAATAGTGGCAGTCTGGCTCCGGTCCAGTCAAACCGGGCGAGATGCGGCACACTGTCGCTCTGCGCATTCCGACAGTCAGCGTCGCAGGTTCGTACGCGACTGTGCTTTGACATCAGCATGCCCTGCGGCAAAATACCGCAGCTATATATAGAAGAGGTGGTGCGACATAGTGACGCACCCTCTATATATAGAAGCGCTTTTCATCCAGCCCTTGGCGAAGACCGCCTGGTTGATCGCACAGGTACTGCTCAGACCATCCAGCGGGCAAATGTGCCCGTATAGCTGGCGAGCGCTTGAGTTGCAGAATCAGACAGATGATCATCGCGCACGCTTCGGTACGGTCGGGCCGTGCACTCCTGTTTCAGGCTTCGCCCTTACATTGCAGGGCGTTGACCAACCACCTCATCAGTTCAGTAAGGTATGTGAATGAGCGACAACACGTTGTACCTGAGACGCGAAAAGCGCTTTCTGGTTTTGCTGGGGATTATCTGCCTGGCTCTGATCGGCGGTGCCCTGTACATGCAGATCGTGCTGGGCGAGGCGCCTTGCCCGCTATGCATCCTGCAGCGCTACGCACTGCTGTTCATCGCCATTTTTGCGTTCATCGGCGCTGCCATGTCCGGACGTCGCGGCGTTACGGTGTGTGAAACGCTGGTCACCCTCAGCGCATTGGGCGGAATTGCCGCGGCCGGTCGGCATGTATGGATACTTGCCCATCCGTCCGACAGTTGCGGTATCGACGTCCTGCAACCGATCGTTGATGGCCTGCCATTGGCTACACTGTTCCCAACAGGGTTTCAGGTCAGCGGTTTCTGTACGACGCCGTATCCGCCGGTCCTCGGATTATCACTCGCGCAATGGGCGCTGGCAGCGTTTGTTCTGACTGCAGTTCTGGTACCGGCGTGCATCATTCGTAACCGCCGCAAACCTTACTAAATACAGGGGCTTTCGAGAAAAAAGCCCCGTGATTACGGGGCTTTTTTTGGGTGAAATGACGTGTTTGGAGGGTGATTGTTACGAATAGAGAGAATAACTGTTACAAAATTAGGCATAGTCATTAAAAATTTACGTATCTACAATCCCCACCACTTGTCGTCCAGCCTGGCTGAACGATCAGCATTTTGAGGCTTGGAGCGTCCCCTGTGCACTCTGAACAGGCAGCGCAACGCTTGCCTCTGAGGGCGTATGATGGCCGCGTCGAAAGCGTCTGCCCGATATTTTGGGCAGTTCCAGCAACTCAAAAAACAAGAATCCATAGCTCAACCCGGACTTGTCGATATGCCGCTGTGCGTACTGGCAGGCCCTTGTTCAATTCAAAAAAATTAGCCGGCACTGGCAGGGCGAAGTGTTGGCGGTCGAAACCCAACTGCACCGCGCAAGCTGCTTTTAGAGGTCGTGAAATGAGTAAAAAAAGGTACCCCAGGTTTTTTGGCTTCTTGGCCCTTTTCTGTATGCTTTTGCTCAGTGGATGCGATGGCGTACCTCTGCTCGATCCAAAAGGGCAGGTGGGTATCGAGCAGCGGAACCTGATCGTAATCGCTACGTTGCTGATGCTGATTGTCGTGATCCCGGTCATTCTGATGACCCTGATCTTCGCATGGAAGTATCGCGCTTCGAACAAGGCCGCCAAGTACACGCCGGACTGGTCCCACTCCACCAAGATCGAAATCGCAGTCTGGGGCGTACCCATGCTGCTGCTGGTCTTCCTGGGGTACATCACTTACGTCTCTACTCACTCGCTGGACCCTTACCGTCCGCTTGAGTCGGACGTGAAGCCGATCACCATTCAGGCGATCTCGGTCGACTGGAAGTGGGTATTCGTCTATCCGGACTACGGCATCGCCACGGTCAACAAGATCGTGTTCCCGGCCAAGACCCCGATCAATTTCCAGGTTACCTCGGACAGCGTGATGAACTCCTTCTTCATCCCTGGTCTGGGTGGTCAGATCTACGCAATGGCGGGCATGCACACCAAGCTGCACCTGATTGCCAACGAAAATCACGAATTCAACGGTATTTCGGCCAACTACAGTGGCGCGGGCTTTACCGGTATGAAGTTCAAGGCTATCGCCACCAGCCAGGCTGATTTCGACAGCTGGGTCAGCGAAGTCAAGAGCTCACCTAAAAAGCTTGGCACGGCCGAATACGCCGAGTTGATCAAGCCGAGCGAACGCAACCCTGTCGAACTCTTTTCCTCGGTCACCCCGAACCTGTTCCAGATCGTCATCGACAAGTATGAAGGTATGAATCCAGGCAAGAAGGTTGTTGCTGGTGAGAAGGAAGTGGCCGGTGACGCTGGTGCGGAAAAAGGCAAAAATTCAGCTGCTGGGGCAGAGGAGTAAACGATGTTTGGCAAATTAAGTCTGGAAGCGGTGCCGTTCCACGAGCCGATAGTCATGGTGACACTTGCCATGATCGCGCTCGGCGGCATTGCGGTTGTCGGGTTGATCACCTATTTCCGCAAGTGGACGTACTTGTGGTCTGAATGGCTGACCTCTGTCGACCACAAGAAAATCGGCGTGATGTACATCGTCGTTGCCATGGTCATGCTGCTGCGCGGTTTTGCCGACGCCATCATGATGCGTACCCAACTGGCGATGGCCCAGAACGGTTCCGAAGGGTTCCTTCCGCCTGAGCACTATGACCAGATCTTCACCGCTCACGGTGTGATCATGATCATCTTCATGGCGATGCCGTTCTTCACGGGTCTGATGAACATCGTTCTGCCTCTGCAGATCGGCGCTCGCGACGTGGCGTTCCCGTTCCTGAACTCCCTGAGCTTCTGGCTGCTGGTCGCAGGTATGCTGCTGATCAACATCTCCCTGGGTGTCGGTGAATTCGCCAAGACCGGCTGGGTAGCGTATCCACCTCTTTCCGGGTTGCAATACAGTCCTGGCGTAGGGGTTGACTACTACATCTGGGCGCTACAGTTATCCGGGTTAGGTACGACGCTGACGGGGGTCAACTTCATCGTGACCGTTCTGAAGATGCGTACCCCTGGCATGAAACTGATGGACATGCCGATCTTCACCTGGACCTGCACCTGGGCAAACATCCTGATCGTGGCTTCGTTCCCGATCCTGACCGCTACCCTGGCGTTCCTGACCCTTGACCGCTACCTGGACTTCCACATTTTCACGAACGAAATGGGCGGCAACCCCATGATGTACGTGAACCTGTTCTGGGCGTGGGGTCACCCTGAGGTGTACATCCTGATCCTGCCGGCTTTCGGCGTGTTCTCGGAAGTCATCTCCACGTTCTCCGGCAAGCGTCTGTTCGGCCACAAGTCGATGATCTTCGCCTCCGGTGCGATCTGTATCCTGGGCTTCATGGTCTGGCTGCACCACTTCTTCACGATGGGTGCGGGTGCCAACGTCAACGCCTTCTTCGGCCTGGCCACGATGCTTATCGCGATCCCGACGGGTGTGAAGCTATTCAACTGGCTGTTCACCATGTATCAAGGGCGTCTGCGCTTCACCGCGCCAGTACTCTGGACCCTGGGCTTCATGGTCACCTTCTCGATCGGCGGTATGACCGGCGTTCTGTTGGCGATTCCAGGTGCTGACTTCGTACTGCACAACAGCCTGTTCGTAATCGCTCACTTCCACAACGTCATCATCGGCGGTGCGGTATTCGGTTACATCGCCGGCTTCGCGTTCTGGTTCCCTAAAGCGTTCGGCTTCACCCTGAACGAGAAGTGGGGCAAGGCAGCGTTCTGGTTCTGGATCGTCGGCTTCTTCGTCGCGTTCATGCCGCTTTACGCGCTGGGCTTCCTGGGCATGACCCGTCGTCTGAACGCTACCGACATGCCAGAGTGGAACATCTACCTGGACGTCGCGCTGTTCGGTGCCGTGCTGATCGCCATGGGTATAGCTTCGCAGCTGATCCAGCTGTTCGTGAGTATCCGTGACCGCGACAACAACCGCGATCTGACCGGTGACCCATGGAATGGCCATACCCTGGAATGGTCCACTTCTTCGCCACCGCCGTTCTACAACTTTGCCGAGCTGCCAAAAGCTGACGACATCGACGCGTTCACCGATGCAAAACGTGCCGGCACCGCTTACAAGGTTCCTGCCCGCTACTCGGCGATCCACATGCCTAACAACACTGCAACAGGCCTGTACATGGGTATGTTGCTGACGGTCTTCGGCTTCGCATTCATCTGGCACATCTGGTGGCTGGTAGGCGCAAGCCTGGTGGCGACCATTGCAGTCTTCGTTGCTCACGCTGTCCGTGACGACCAGGGTTATATGGTGCCGGCTGAAGATGTAGCGCGTATTGAAGGTGAGCATCACAAGGTCCTGGCGGCCAACGGTGCATACACTCCTGTCAAGTCCTCGCTGGAACAGGTTTAAACAATGTCAAATATTGCAATCAACTCCGGAGCCCACGATCACGGTCACGACCATGATCATGGGCATGACGATCACCACGACAGCGGTGGCATGACGGTCTACGGCTTCTGGCTGTACCTGATGACTGACTGCGTGTTGTTCGCCTCGTTCTTCGCGGTGTACGCCGTGATGGTCAACAGTGTCGCGGGTGGCCCGTCGGGCCAGGACATCTTCCTGCTGCCATTCGTGGCTGTGGAAACCGCGTTCCTGCTGGTCAGTAGTATCACCTACGGCTTCGCCATGCTGGCGTTGTACAAGGGCAAGAAAAGCCAGGTTCTTGGCTGGCTGGCCCTGACCTTCCTGTGTGGCGCTGCGTTTATCGGTATGGAAATCTATGAATTCCATCACCTGATCCACGAAGGCTACGGTCCGAGCCGCAGCGGCTTCCTGTCAGCGTTCTTCGCGCTGGTAGGTCTGCACGGTGCACACGTGACCAGCGGTCTGATCTGGATGGCGATCATGATGTTCCAGGTCCAGAAAAAGGGCCTGACCAACACCAACAAGACTCGCCTGAGCTGCCTCAGCCTGTTCTGGCACTTCCTGGACGTTGTCTGGATCGGCGTGTTCACCGTTGTCTATCTGATGGGAGCTTTGTAATGTCAAATTCGCATCACTCCGCTGAAGACAATAGTCACGGCTCAGTGAAGTCGTACATCATCGGTTTCGTACTGTCGATCATCCTGACCGCCATTCCGTTTGCCCTGGTGATGTCGCCGTCGCTGCCGAAGGACATGACGATTGCAATCGTTCTGGTCTTCGCGATCATCCAGATCCTGGTGCACCTGCATTACTTCCTGCACCTGGATTTCACGAGCGTGCAGCGCAACAACGTGATGGCCTTCGCCTTTACCACGATGGTTATCGTCCTGCTGGTTGGCCTGTCGCTGTGGATCATTTTCAGCGTCCACCGCGAAATGATGGCGCATTGAGGAATACCAGATGTCACTGAAGCACTTTATCCAAATCACCAAGCCGGGGATCATTTTCGGTAACGTGCTTTCGGTGGCAGGTGGCTTTTTTCTGGCTTCCAAGGGAAATATCGACTTCGGCGTCTTCCTCGCTGCAGTAATCGGTACTTCCCTGGTCGTTGCGTCTGGTTGCGTGTTCAATAACTGCATCGATCGCGATATCGATCAGCGTATGGAAAGGACCCGTAACCGGGTCCTGGTGCAGGGCCTGGTTTCATTGAAACTGGCGCTGCTCTACGCAACCATACTCGGCGTTGCGGGCGTTGCCCTGCTGTACACCGAGGCCAACCCGTTGGCTGCCTTGTTTGCGGTCATCGGGTTTGTGATTTATGTCGGCCTTTACAGCCTGTACCTGAAACGCAGATCGGTTCACGGCACACTGGTGGGCAGTCTCTCGGGGGCCATGCCTCCAGTGATCGGCTACTGCGCAGTGACCAACAGCTTCGACTTCGCGGCCCTGACGCTACTGGTGATGTTCAGCCTGTGGCAGATGCCGCATTCGTATGCGATCGCCATCTTCCGTTTCAACGACTATCGTGCGGCGAAAATCCCGGTACTGCCGGTCAAGCGCGGCATTCTGGTCACCAAGCGCCACATCATGCTCTACATCCTGGCGTTCCTCGTGGCGACCCTGATGTTGACCGTAGGTGGTTATGCGGGCCTCAACTACCTGGCTGTTGCAGCAGGCATGGGGATGTACTGGTTGTACATGGCCTGGAAGGGTTACAAAGCCGTTGACGATACTGTCTGGGCTCGCAAGCTGTTCGTGTTTTCTATCTTCACCATCACTGCCTTGAGCGTGATGATGTCGGTGGACTTTCAGGTGACAAAAGAGTTGTTGGTGACCTACGCCTTCTGATTTTCACCTGATGCACAACCTGAAAACCCCGTTCTGCGAAGAGCGGGTTTTTTTTGGATGCGATCTACACTTGATGAATGACAGCAAACGGCAGCAGATTCCTAGTGGCTGGATACACCTGTTTACACGGCGTTTGTGACCTGCTGTAGAAAATCAGGATCGCTTGTCGCATGATGTGCCGTTTTCAAGCGACCTGTTATAGATATCCGGTTTCCGACCCCGTCAGGACCGATAATGATTATGGCTATTACCCCATGATGCCCTCAGAAAGTCAGAGCCTCACGCCTCAACCCCTGGTTTCGATCGTCGCCCCTTGCTATAACGCCGAGCGCTTCCTTGAAGCTGCCCTTCAGAGCATCTTTGCTCAAGACTACGGTAATTTTGAAGTCATCATCGTTGACGATGGTTCGACCGACAACAGCATCGCGATGCTTGAGTCATTGCAGGCGCGTTACCCGTTCCAGCTCTATCGCCAAGCCAATCAGGGGGTCAGTGCCGCTCTCAATCATGGCCTGCGATATGCGAAAGGCGTCTATCTGTCCACACCGGACCTCGATGACATCATGCTCCCGTTTTCGCTGCGTATCCGTGCGCAGTATCTCGACGAGCACCCCGAAGTCGGCTGCGTAGGCGCACTGATCAGCTACATGGACTGCGACGGCAACACGATCAAATGCCAATCGCGCGACTATATCGAACGGCTGACATTCGACGACGTGTTGCGCGGTGCGGTCGTTGTCGGGGCGCCGGTGGCCCTGTATCGGATGCAGGCCATGCGCGACGCGAACGGCTACGATCCGGAGATAAAGGTTCAGGATTTCCAAGCCACGCTGAGAATTGCCCGCCTGGGCTATGAAATGCATGTGATCCCCGAAGTCGTGACACGCTATCGACGTCACCCCAACAACCTTTCACGCAAGTACAAGGTGCTGCTTGAGGCTGATCTCAAAAGTATCGAGCCCTATCGTGAGCATCCCGAATATCAGAGTGGCCGCACTCAAGTCGTCAACAAGGCATTGAAATACGCTGCGGTCGCGGATAAGCGATACGCCTGGAGTCTTTTGCGTACCATCCCCTGGAAATATTTCAATGGAACGACCTGGCGACGCTGCAAGCGTTTGCTGCTGAGCTATCGGTAAGCATCATCGTCGTTGGTCAACTCACTGAGCATACAGAGCGCCCATGTTTGGGCCTGGGTCAGAAATGCCATGTCGGTTTGCATTTATTTCGAGCCTCAGGGCCTGAATGATCTGGCAGAATAAGGCATTGGCCTGACTCGTCCAGGCAGTCGCTAAAATGATAGAGGGCGTTATGAGTCAAGAAAGCATCAACTGGGACACTCTGGGTTTCGATTACATCAAGACTGACAAGCGCTACCTTTCTCATTGGCGCGACGGCGCCTGGGATCAGGGGTCGCTGACCGAGGACAACACGCTGCATATCAGCGAGGGTTCGACCGCGCTGCATTATGGTCAGCAGTGCTTCGAAGGTCTCAAGGCCTATCGCTGCAAGGATGGCTCGATCAATCTTTTCCGTCCCGATCAGAACGCGCAGCGCATGCAGCGCAGTTGTTCTCGTCTGTTGATGCCTCATGTACCGACTGATGTGTTCATCGAGGCCTGCAAACAGGTCGTCAAGGCCAACGAACGTTTCATCCCGCCATACGGTTCAGGCGGCGCGTTGTATCTGCGCCCGTTCGTGATTGGTGTGGGTGACAACATCGGCGTGCGTACGGCCCCGGAGTTCATCTTTTCGATCTTCTGCATCCCGGTGGGCGCCTATTTCAAGGGCGGCCTGAAGCCAAACAATTTCGTGATTTCCGGGTATGACCGCGCTGCGCCCAATGGCACCGGGGCTGCCAAGGTTGGTGGCAACTATGCCGCCAGCCTGATGCCCGGCTCTGAAGCCAAGAAACACAGTTTTGCCGATTGCATCTATCTCGACCCGCAGACCCATTCCAAGATCGAGGAAGTGGGTTCGGCAAACTTTTTTGCCATCACCAATGATGATGTGTTCCTGACGCCGAAATCACCGTCGGTGCTGCCGGGCATCACCCGCCTGTCGTTGATCGAACTGGCAAAATCCCGGCTGGGCCTGACGGTCGAGGAGGGCGATGTATTCATCGACCAGCTCGACACTTTCAAGGAAGCGGGCGCTTGCGGTACGGCTGCGGTGATCACCCCGATTGGCGGGATTTCCTACAAGGACAAGCTGCATGTGTTCTACAGCCAGACCGAAGTCGGTCCGGTCACTCAGCGTCTGTACAAGGAATTGACCGGCGTGCAGTCCGGTGACATCGAGGCGCCAGCCGGCTGGATCGTCAAAGCCTGATAGCTTGACCTGTATCGTTCCAGCGCCATGCGCTGGAACGGTCACTGGACGCATGCTCAAGGTGCAGCGGCTTTCCCTTCCTCGACCAGGTCTTTCGCTGGGCCCAACACAATCGCCAGATGCCGCAAGTCATCGACTTCCAGGCCATAGCTCTTGCCCGATGGGCTTTGCGTAACCGTTCCCAGTGCATATACCGTGAAGAACTTCACGTCATCCGCGTGGCTTAATAGCTCACTGATATAGCGGCTTGAACGGTAGGCCTGCATTTGCGCGGGCGATACGTAAAGCGTTACCAGTTTGCCGTCGATACGGTCAAAAAACCTGAACTTGAACCCCAGCCCGTAACGTTGCTCAATCAACCCTCCACCAAATAGCACACGGCCGTTGTCACCCGTTTGCGCGTACTTGATATGGCGGAAATACCCGCGTAGCGACACTTCGCCCTGACCGGGAATTCTCAGTTTCAACAGCTTGAAATCGTCCAGTGACAACTCGGCCTTGGCCTGTCGATAGCTGTCTACCAGGCGCTCCAGGTTGTTGGTGCGGGTTTCACTGTAGCGGGCGGCCTTGGGTGACGCGGGTTCGGTCAAAGGCTGGCTGAGGATGGGCTGCAGATTGCCTGCACCGGCTTTTTCTTCCCCGGACTTCTCTTTGACCGGTGCTTTGAGCGTCGGGTCGAATATGTCGATGTAGTCATCCAACTTGCGCTTGGCCTGGCGCACACGCGTCTGAGCATCTGTTTCTTCGACATGAACGTCCGGCTTTTCGTCTGCGCTCTCATCCACCCATTCACACTCCGGATGGTGATCGTAGTGCGGGTTGGCGCGGAAGTGCGCAGCAACGAAGGTTGGGTTGTCCTGTGGTTTCACGTCATAGCGAACCCCGGTCACCTTTGCCCCCATTGCCCTGCAAGCCTCATTCGAGCAGAGAAACTCGAAGCGTTTGCGTGGCGGCTCCTGAGAGAAGTATTCGCGTCGGGCAGCCGCGATTGACAGCTCTTGCTGCAACTCGACACAGAATGCGCGTGTGATAGGTTTGCCGGGCTTCATGCGTGCCGTCCTTGTTCGTCCAAGGCACCACGCTATTTCAGGCGCAACGGGCTTGCAACAGAATATGTACGCAGACGCGGATATAGGCCGGCCAGGTCCGGAATTTGCGCACTCTGCGCGCTGTAGCAGCGCACAGAGTGTGCCTCGCATCAGGACAGACGGAAGCGCCCGACGATATTGTTCAGGTCCAGAGCCAGCGTCGACAATTCACGGCTCGCGCTGCTGGTCTGCTGTGCACCTGATGAAGATTGCGCAGACAGGTCACGAATGTTCACCAGATTGCGGTCCACTTCCCGCGCAACGTGTGCCTGTTGTTGTGCGGCGCTGGCGATGACCAGATTGAGGTCGTTGATTTCACTGACCGCTGTACTGATGACGCTCAGAGAATCATTGGCACCCTCGGCGATACTGAGCGTGTCGCTGGCTAGTTCAGTGTTGCCGCGCATGGAGCTCACCGCCCGGTCAGTGCCGTTCTGAATATTGCTGACCAGGCGCTCGATTTCGCTGGTTGATTGCTGAGTGCGGTGCGCCAAGGCACGCACTTCATCCGCCACCACAGCAAATCCGCGTCCGGCTTCACCCGCCCGGGCTGCCTCGATAGCAGCGTTGAGGGCCAGCAGGTTGGTTTGCTCGGCGAGACCACGGATCACATCCAGAACCTTGCCGATGTCGCGCGACTGATCAGCCAGCTCGCCAATCAGCACGGCTGTTTTCTGTACGTCGGTGCTCATGGTGTTGATTGCGCTGACGGTCTTCTTAACCAGGCCCAGACCTGCTTGTGCTGCGCTGGTCGCGTTGCTTGAAGAGCGTGCGGTGTGTTCGGCATTACGCGCCACTTCTTCTACCGCACTGGTCATTTCATTGACGGCAGTCGCGGCCTGGTCAATCTCGTTGTTCTGTCGCTGGATGCCCTGAACCCCGTCTTCAGTGATGGCGGTCATCTCTTCAGCAGCGGCAGCCAGCTGGGTCGCTGAGTTTGAAATCTGTTGCAGGGTGTCCCGCAGTTGAGTCTGCATGGCAACCACGGCAGCGGCGACGCTGGTGTTGTCATTGGCATTGACCTTGATCGTACTGCTCAGATCGCCTCTGGCGATGGTGCGGGTAATGGTGGCCACCGTATCCGGTTCGCCACCGATGGCTGCCAGAATGCTGCGTATGGTCAGTAGTGTCACCACGACACCCAGCACCGCAATCAAAAGTGTGGCGGTGATGGACAGGTTGTTGGTCCGGGTAGCACTTGCTTCCTGAGCCTCAAAGCGCTCGCCTGCCTTTTGTTTGCCTTGTTCGCGCAGGGTTTGCAGGGTTTTGAAGACCTGCTCGGCGAAGGGTTTGACCTCGGTGCGATTGATGTTGGTGGCGGCGGCGATATCACCCGTCTGGATAACGCTCGTCTGGTGCCGCATACCATCACGTAACTTAGTGTAGTCGCGCTGCAACTGCTGGGTCAGCGTGACATCCAGCGTTTCAGCGGTGTCCTTGCCGAGCAGAACGGTCAGCTCATCAAGCTTGGCAAAAGCGGCCTCGTTCTCGTTTTTCCAGCCCGCAGTCTGCTCCGGATTGCCGATGGCGATCATGCGCAGGATATTGATGTCCACACGGGTCAGTGCACCGTCGATATTGTTCACGGCCTCGGTGGCCAGAAAATCCCGGTTGTACAAAGCGTCGACATTCTCAGTGGATGTCTTGAGTGTATGGATCATGAAAAACGACAACGCGATAAACGCAACAATGATGGCGAAGGTAGAGGCCATCAATCGTTGTTTTATAGTGAAACCGCCATGAGGCGCTTGAGTTTGAGACATGGGAGTTCCCCTGTAGGGTTTGTTCGCCTGCTGAATCGGGACCTTGCGAATGCATCGCTGGCCATCAACTATCGGCGTCTCGAACTCAAGCTTTAGGTGTGGTGGCTAAATGATACTTTTTACAGTTGCGTAGGCACTGCCAGCCATTCCCCGAGCGCCTGCTGATACTCGCCAGTGGCCTTGCTCAAATGCAGCCATTGGTCAACGTAGCTTTTCCAGGTCACATCATCGCGGGGCAACAGGTAGGCCTTTTCGCCGTATTGCATGTACGCGGTCGGGTTGACCGCACACAAGCCAGGCATACGTTTCTGCTGATAAAGCGCTTCGGAGGCATCGGTGATCATCACGTCAGCCTTCTTGTCCTGCAGTTCCTGGAAGATGGTCTTGTTGTCTTGAAATGCCAAAGACGCCTTCGGCAGATGAGCGCGCGCGAAGGCTTCATTGGTGCCGCCAGCAGGTTCTATCAAGCGCACCGAGGGCTGATTGATCTGCTCGACCGTCTCGTACATGGCCTTGTCTTCACAGCGCACCAGGGGAATCTTGCCATCGACATCCAGCGTATTGCTGAAGAAGGCTTTCTTCTGGCGTTCCAGGCTGACCGAGATGCCGCCCATGGCTATGTCGCATTTGCCGGCAACCATGTCCGGCATCAGGTTTTTCCAGGTGGTAGGCACCCACCGCACGTTAACTCCCAGGCTCTTGGCCAGCGAGCGTGCCATGGTGATATCGATGCCTTCGTATTCACCGTCTTCGCGCAGCAGGGTATAGGGCTTGTAATCGCCAGTCGTGCAGACTGCCAACTGGCCGGCTTGCAGAACCTTGTCCAGATGCGAGGTGGATTCCTGAGCCTGAGCCATGCCTGTCATGCCCAGCAGCAGGGCGGTGAATGCGCTGTATTTAAGGTTCATCATGAGTCTGAGTGCTCTCAGCCGTGCAGTCGGTTTTGTTGGAGTCGACAGATTGCTTCATTTGTCAGGCCGATGTGAAGCTGTAATGAAATATGCGTTCAGATGTACGGGCATAAATCAGGGGTTGAACATTTCGTAAAAAAGCGTAATGTTGTGCCCCATGATTCTTGAGCAAATCAAAGCGGTCGGCAATGACACTCGCATGTTGATCATGGAGTGGCTGAAAAACCCGCAAGCCCATTTCCCTCCACAGGACCACGGTGATCCGGCGATAGGCGTGTGCGTCTCGCACATTCAGGCCAAGGCCAGTCTTTCGGCTTCCACCGCGTCTGCGCACCTGGCGATTCTGCAACGCGCCGGGCTGGTTCAGGCGACAAGGATCGGCAAATGGACTTATTTTCGCCGCGACGAGCTAGCCATCGACCGGTTTGCCGATCGGCTCAAGAAAGAACTATGACCTTTAGCGTTACTCACACATTTCGTCATTTTGCGTAATGTTGAATTGATAGGAGATTGACCATGAGCAATACAACCATCTACGTGCAGGCTGGCGGCGGCTACGATCAGGTCAGCGTTGGCGAAAGCGAAGTGCTGGCACCGAAAGCCGGTGAGATCACTGTGCGTCTGCACGCAAATTCGCTCAACTATCACGACTTCGCAGTCGTCACCGGCATGTGGGCACCGACTGAAAAACGCATTCCCATGGCCGATGGCGCAGGCGTGGTAACCGCAGTAGGCGAGGGCGTCAGCGAGTTCGCTGTCGGCGACTCTGTCGTCAGCACGTTCTTCCCTGAGTGGATCAGCGGCGAGCCGCTGGTTGAAGGTTTCGTCACTGTGCCGGGCGATGGCATCGACGGTTATGCCCGCGAGCAGGTGACTGCCCGTGCCACCTCATTCACCCACGCGCCACTGGGTTATACCCATGCCGAAGCGTCCACCCTGACCACCGCTGGCTTGACCGCGTGGCGCGCGCTGATGGTCGATGATGCTTTGAAAGCCGGTGATACCGTCCTGGTGCAGGGCACTGGCGGTGTATCGATTTTCGCGTTGCAGTTCGCCAAGATGGTGGGTGCGACCGTTATCGCGACGTCGTCGAGTGATGAAAAGCTGGAGCGTCTGAAAGCCATGGGCGCCGACCACCTGATCAACTACCGCAAGGACAGCAACTGGGGCGAGACGGCCCGCAAGCTGACTGGCGGCCGTGGTGTTGATCACATCATCGACGTGGGCGGCCCCTCGACATTGCAGCACTCCATGACAGCCGCACGAGTCGCTGGACATATCTCGGTCATCGGCATTCTGAGCGGTGTCGCCGGTCAGCTGGAATTCGTCCCGGCACTGGTCAAGCAACTGCGCATGCAGGGTGTATTGGTGGGTAGCCGCACCCAGCAGCAGGACATGATCCGCGCCATTGATGCCAATGGCATGCGTCCGGTCATGGATCGCTCCTTCCCGATGACCGACATTGTCGAGGCGTTCCGTTATCAGGAAACCAATCAGCATTTCGGCAAGATCTGCATGGATATCTGAGTGGCGCCCCTGCGCCCATAGCTGAGCGCAAGTCAACGTCGCTGGTCTGCCAACTTTCGTAATGGCAGGCCAGTCGAGACGTTTTGCATAACTTTCCCCGGTCATCTTTTTGCATCAAGTGCGCTGGTCTGTGGTCACACCCTCTGTGACATCAAGGACGTTGCGTGGCATGCCGCTTCACGCTGCCCGTCGCGACGTTCAATCCGATTACCAGATCAGGGACGCATTGAAATCATGAAACCTTATCTTTGGCTAGGCCTGCTTGGCGTTTTCTCCCTCAGTGTCCAGGCTGCATCGCTGGACGTTCCCATCAATCTGGTCAGCGCTGACGGCGCGCCCAAACCTGTTGGCAACGTGACGGTGAGCGAAACACAGTACGGCTTGCTGTTTACCCCGAATCTGAAAGACTTGCCTGCGGGCATTCACGGTTTTCACGTACATGAAAACGGCAGCTGCGAAGCCGGTACTAAGGACGGCAAGAAGGTCGCTGCGCTGGCCGCAGGCGGCCACTTTGACCCGGCCAAGACCGGCAAGCATCTGGGGCCTTACGCCGATGGACATCTAGGCGATCTGCCTGCGTTGTACGTTAACGCCGACGGCACCGCAAACTATCCGGTACTGGCACCACGGTTGAAGGAAATCTCCGAAATCAAAGGCCATGCGCTGATGGTTCATGCGGGCGGCGACAACCATTCTGACCACCCTGCACCCTTGGGTGGTGGCGGTGATCGTGCAGCCTGTGGCGTGATCTGATACGCCGTGCCTGTGTCCGGTTCGGGTGCAGGCACCCCTTGGATATTTTCGCGACCGATCAGCATCACCAGCGTTACAACTGGCCGTCAGTGCGTTCCTGAGAGTCAGGCGCGCCATAGGGGGCGCAAGTGGTTATCTATCATCCAGTGAGGTTGTCCGGGCTGAATACAGACGCCGCCAACCCAGCGCGCTTGATGGCAGTAGTTGGGCCAATAGGCTTTTGCGGCCAATACTTGCTGTCCCAGCGGGGTTAGCCTGAGCGAGCGGCGAGGCCATTCAAGTTGGGGGTCTGATTCGATCAGTAGCGCGGTCGGAGAATCAATCAAGGGGCGCATCATCGCGTGAAACATCATGTCGCCCAGAAACGGTAAAGGCTCGCGCTTGTCCGTCAGCTCAGCAAACACTTGGCCGAAGGTCATTGACCCGGCTTCGCTGATGCACTGCAACGACAGACGCTCGGTGAGTGACAGGCCGTCTTCGACGCCTGGTAATTCCTGTAGCTGACGTAACAGGGCCGGGGCAAGGCAGGGCAATGATGGTTGCGCGGTGTGGGCCAGTTCGGCGAGGGCAACCGGCGAGGCGTTGCAGTAAGCCGCCCATGTCTGGCGGGCCAGATGCAGCATTTCTTTGGTCACCGCCTTGCGCTGCGGCCACAGCCAGGCAAGCAGGTCGGGCGCCAGTTGGCCAATGCCAATGCCGATGAAGCGCTGGACGCCTGGAATCTGGCTCACCTGAATAATTTCAAGCCTGGCAGGCAGCTGCTCAAGGGTTGACAGCGTCCTGATCAGGAAAAGCTGATCGTAGGCATCTGCCTCGCACCACAGCACGCAGTGATCGGCACTGCTCATTTGCTGCAGGTCGGTGTATTCATCATCAAACCGGCGTGCGACATCCGTAAGGCTCAGCCCGAATGCCTGGCTGATGTACTGACTGCGCGCTGCCTGATATGCCTTTTCAGGCACAGCCTGAACCGGACCCATGCACAAAGGGTCTGTCAGCATCTTGAAAGAGCCTTTGAAGCCCGCGAGTTTGAGAGTGTGGGCAATGTCGCTGCCGCATCGCCAATGCACGGTTCGCGCTTCGTCGCTTGCTTCGAAGTCCGGATTCCGGGCTGCGAAGTCGACTGCATCGACATGGGCCTTTAGCCTGGGCCAGCTGCTGAAGCCCAATTGCCTCGCGATCAGCCATTGGGCATCAGATAAGGTCGGTGCCGTTTTGTCGAGCAGGATGAGCTGATCAGGTGCAGTGCCGTCTTTCATCCGCAGCAGAAGCTCTTTGGCACGCTTACGCTGCTGTTCGAGGTTGATACGGCCGTGATGGGACGAGGGCTTATTATTGCCGGGCATACGATCTCCTTGCAAAAAACCTTGTCCGCTTGAAGGTCGGGAGTCGTAGTGACGGAATATCGAATCAGAATCCTGGGCGCAGCCCTTTCCGCGGTAGGTGGCGTAGATGGCGCCACGCCGGAATATAGGTAATCGGATGGGGGATTGCAACTCGGTCAGGCTGTATTGAACACGTGTGTTTCAAGGCACATTGATCATTCGAGCCCTTTAAGGCATTGCTTCATTTCAAAGCGGGGATTCTCGCATCATTGCTCATGGTGTAAGTTTGAAATCTTACTGATCAAGTGGTCAGAATTTTTGCGTGCTGTACCTGCCAAGGAATGCCCTGAACAATGAACCTGTCACTCAAGCAACTGGCCGCAACCGCGCTGATAATGGCCAGCCTTTCGTCCTTCACCTGCGTGGCGAATGCCAACGTCACTGCCCAACAGAGCACGATCATTCTCAAGACTTTCAATGAGAAATCGGTCACGGATTTCAGGCAGTTTCTGAAAAGTCTGTCCAACACTGATGGTGTCAAAGCTGCTGATTTTGGCCCGGCCATCAATACCTTTCTTGACAACAAAACACTTTCCGACGCACAACGGAACGACATTAATCGCCTGCTCGGTCTGTATACCCGGTTGAAGTATGGCAATGCGGCAACCGACACATTGCGTGAGCTGGTCGCCATTCCAACCGCCCGTGTTGACGGCGTTGCCCAGCATGAAAACCCGGAGTTCATCAAGATCGCCAACGCGATCAAAGGCCTTGCCGAACGCTTCGATCTGAAGTTTCGCAACGTCGATAACCGTGTTTATGAAGTTTCGCTCGACGGGGCGGGCGATGAAGTCGTGGGCATTCACGTCCATGCCGATGTTGTACCGGTCACGCCGGAAAACTGGGTGTTGCCGGACGGCACGCGGCTCGATCCGTTCAAGGTTACATTGATTGGTGATCGCCTGTATGGGCGTGGCACCGAAGACGATAAGAATGGCATTGTCGTGGCGCTCTATGCCATGAAGGTCATCAAGGAAGAAAAGCTGCCGCTGGCCAGGAACTTCAAGTTGCTGATCGATACAACTGAAGAGACCACGGGTGACGCAATCCCCTACTATTTTGAACGCAACCCAACGCCTGGTTACAACCTGGCGCTGGATGGCAGCTACCCGGTTGTCATCGCGGAAAAAGGTTATGGGACGGTCATGGCCAGTTTCGCGCGACGCAACGCTGACGGCGAGGGTGCTGAAATCGTTTCGATGACCGGAGGTGCGGCCACCAACCAGATTCCATCGAAATCGGTCGCTACTCTGTTAACCGACAAGCCTGCGCAACTGGCTGCCAGCCTGCAACAGGCCGGTGCGGATTACGTGAAAAGCAATGGCGGCAATTTCGCGGTCGATGCCAGCGTCGACGGCAATGACGTCAAGCTGACAGTGACGGGTGTTTCCGCGCACTCATCGGCGCCCCAGTCTGGAGTCAACCCGGTTGCGAGGATGCTTGACTTCATCAACAGCCTTCAAGGCAAGGTCGCGCTCAAACATAACCAGATTACTGACGCTGCTCGCTATGCAGCCGACAACTGGGGCCTTGATTATCTGGGCAACAAGTTGGGCGTTGGTTTCTCCGACGAGTTCATGGGGCCGCTGACCGCTTCTCTTACCTATGTCGCGATGGATGAAACAGCGTTCAAACTTGCGGTCAACTTGCGCGTGCCCAAGGGCAGGTCTCCGGAAGAGCTCAAATCCGAAATCTCCGAAAAACTTGCAGCGTGGAGCGTGAAAACCGGCATCAAGCCTGCGTTCGACTATTCCATTGCCAAGCCGATGTACCGCAATCCAGAGGGCGAATGGGTCAGGGCGCTGCTTGCGGTTGCCAGCGAAAATCTGGGTATGGAACATGCGTTCGGCACCTCGGCTGGCGCGACGTCGGTACATGAACTGCCCAATGGCGTGCAGTTCGGTCTGGCGAGGCCCGAAGTCAAATATACCGGTCACACGGACAACGAGTTCAAGACGACCGGACAGTTTCTGCTGGACCTGCAGATCGTTACCGAAATGATGGCGCGCATCGGTCAGTTACCGAAACTCTGATTTAACGTCCGGGCCTGTCAGGGCAGGTCCGGTTTCGATGAGTGATCGTTTGATCGCGCGTTATTACGCGACTGGCCTAGTGATTGGTAGTGGCACAGCGACGTTGTCTTCCCACCCAGTGTTCTCGCGAACAAGGATTTACCCATGAAAACGCTCTTTGCATTTGCACTGACCTTTGCTGCCGTTTGTGCGGCAAGCAGTAGCGTCAATGCGGCGGTACTGTCTGTACCCGCAAACTCTCAAGAAAGTACCACCAGCAACGGCAAGCTTCAGCCCCCCGTCAAGTACGCCACTGTCTGGGCTGACGAGACAGGGGCCACTCATGTCGAGCATTGCCGTATCGAGGGGCTGGAATTCAAAAGTTACGCGCCACCTGCCGAGCCTCAGTGGATCGGAGTATCGCCCGACGGAGTAGAAAGTATTGCCTACGCGGTACTGCCGCCGGGTTACGTCGGCAGTTGGCACCATGCGCCGGGCCCTCAGTGGGTGATCACCTTACAGGGTCAGTGGTCGGTGGAAACCACCGATGGCACGGTATTGGTTCAGGGCCCCGGGGAAATGCAGTTCAATGCCGACAGCAGCTCCAAAGCAAGGCCTGGCGACAACAGGGTCGGGCATCTGACTCGTACCGTGGGTGATCAGCCCAACGTTCAGCTCATCGTGAAACTCAAGCCGGATGCTGCTGCCAAACGTTCTTCTGGCCGATGTGCCTACTGATCAATTGGGGCGAAATGCATGAATCGAGTCTTCCGTCATCCAGGCAGGAAAACCACTTCGCTCGTGTTGGCGGGCGCGCTTCTCGCCGCAGGCGCAGTGATGGCTTCAGACGCGCCGCCAGTCACGGTGGTTGCCAGTAATCCGCGGTTTGCTGCACTCATCCAGCCCGGCGCGCAGGCACAAGTGCTTACCGCCGATGCGCAATGGGCGGAAGGCCCTTTGTGTTTGACCGACGGTCGGTTGATCTGGAGTGATGTGAAGGCGAACAAGTTCATGAGCTGGAAAGAGCATGACGGCGTCACTGTATGGCTCGACCCCGCCCATGATCAGAACGGGCATGCTCTGGATGCCGAAGGCCGAGTCATCGCCGCATCCCATGGCGAACGCGCAATAGTGCGACAGGAGGCGGATGGTCAATGGCGCACAGTGGTCGACAGGTACGAGGGCAAGCGTTTGAACAGCCCGAATGACGTCGTGGTCGATAAGCGCGGTGGTATCTGGTTCAGTGATCCAACCTTCGGCGTGTTGAACAAGGCTGAAAGTTATGGCGGCAAACCGGAGCAGGGCGGCGAGTATGTATACCGCTACGATCCGGAACAAAACCAACTGGTAAGGTTGAATACCCCGGGACTTCATTCGCCGAACGGTCTTGCGTTTTCAACCGATCAAAGCTTGCTGTATGTCGCCGACTCGCAACTGGCGCATGATTTCAAGAATCCGAAACTGGCACACAGCATCCGGGTGTATCAGGTGCGCGACGGGGCGCTGAGTAACGGCAAGGTGTTTGCCGAGATTGCCCCCGGCATCCCTGACGGACTCAAGGTCGACGCGCAGGGCAACGTCTGGAGCAGCAGCAAAGAGGGCATTCAGGTGTTCTCTGCCAGCGGTGAGTTGCTGGGGAAAATAAAGGTGACGGCGAAAGACACCGGCAATCTTGCATTCTGTTCTACCGGTCACAGCACTGGATTTACATCACCGCTGCCAACAAGGTGCTGAGAATACCCGCTCTTGTTGGTGGTAGTCGGTCGTAAAGCCTCCGTCACGGTGAGATACCAATAGCGCCGTACGGTATTCCTGAAGACTCCGCTTGTAGCCAACCTCAATAAATCGTGTCGTCTGCCTGTGCGATATCGACACGGTTGCGGCCCCGGCGCTTGGCCTGATAAAGCGCTTTGTCTGCACGCTGAATCAGGCTTGCCGCTGTTTCTCCCGGGCTGAGTTGCGCAACTCCCAGAGAAATAGTCACTGAGCCTGCATTCGGTATCAACAGACCCTCAACGCCCTTGCGAATGCGATCGGCCAATTCAGCGGCATGATCCAGTGAGCTATCGGGCACGAGTATCAGAAATTCTTCTCCTCCCCATCGAGCCGCGACATCCTGCAGGCGGATCCGTTGTTTAAGGATGACTGCAACGCTGGTCAATACCCTGTCGCCAGCAGGGTGGCCGTATCGGTCATTGACCGATTTGAAATGATCGATGTCGCCGATGATAAGACTGAACGGCTTGCCCGATATTCGCGCGGTATCGATGAGCCGCTCAAGGGTGTGTTCCGCCGCCCTTCGGTTGTTCAGCCCGGTCAGCGGGTCGCTGTGAGCAATCTCCAGCAACTTCTGTTCACGGCCCAGCCGCGTGGTTACATCCTGGCTGATGCTGACGTAATGCGTGATGGTTCCTTCCAGGTTACACAGCGGGGAAATGCTGTGTTCTGCGTAGAACAGAGAGCCATCCTTGCGCTTGTTGATAAAGGTAGTACGAAAGGGCGTACCACTGGCCAGCGCTTCATTGAATTGCGCATAAAACATCTCATCATGCTTACCCGAGCTAAGCACTCGCGGGTTTTCGCCGATTATTTCCGACGCGCTGTAACCGGTGATGTGCTGAAAGGCCTCATTGGCAAAAACGATAGTGGCGTTGCAATCGGTAATCATGATCGGATCAAGCGCGGCGTTCAGCGCCTGAGCCAGCAAATGCTGTTCGCGCTCTGCTCGAATGCGCGGGCTGATGTTTTGCTGCACCGATACAAAGTTGCAAACCGCACCCGCATCGTTGCGCACCGGGGAAATTTTCCACTCGACGACATAGGGGCTTCCGTCCGCGCGGTAATTGACTGTCGACCCTTCGAAAAAGAGGCTTTCGCTCAAACACTGACGCATACGCTCGATCACCTGACGATCGGTGTCGGGTCCTTGCAGGATCCGTGGCGAAAGGCCGATCAATGCCTCTGCTGCGTAGCCGGTCATCGCGCAGAATGCCGGGTTGACATACACAATGAACGGGCCGCCATTGGTCAGATTGGCATCGGTGATCAAAACGGCATTGAATGACTGCTCGACAACTGCTTCAAGCAAGGCCAGGCGCTGGCTGGATGAGGTCATCTGATGTCCTGTCGAGTGATCCGTTGAATTGATCGCGGCTCTGATCAGATGATGGGTGACGCGATGCCGGGCGGGTAGTAAGTGCAGTGAGTTGGACCGCAAGCACCAAGCCTTGTTGCACAGGCACTATACCCACATGACTAAAATGATTTATTGCGCGCGTGACGATATCCAGTGCATTGGCTGGTGTGAAATGGGGTTGTCCGCATCGGTGAAAGGGCTGCTTGTACGAAAGGGATTGGAGCAGACAAGTCTCTCGTTTGCGCCACATCTGGTAAACAAGGTGTCATCTGTTTTTATGCCGTTCAGAATACGACCTCATTAGCTACGCCCGGACAGTTCTAGATGGCCGTCGCAACTCAACAGCGCCTGTAATCTGTCCTGGCCGACGTCGACCGGAACTATCCACCAGTGGGTACGATTGTCGTAGCGGGCGCTGTAAGGAATGGTCACGGCGTTACCGGCTTTTGGTGGATGTTTGTCAAAATAAGCGTTGATGGCGTCAGCAAAAAAATTCGCATCTTTGTCAGGGCAGTGCATTTCGTCGCCATCACCACTTTGCGCCAGCCATGCAACCGAGAGGATCAACAGCACCAATAATACGGCTCGTGTCATTGTGGGCTTCCATTTCCGGAAAGTGCTGACGATAGCGTTAATAGCTGAACAACAACGAGCACGCTGTTTTCCTCTGAAAGGCGTTTTGTCCAACTCACGTATCGCATTTTCCCGAATCTGCCGTCCGGTTTTTCTCAAGCTCTTGTGGGTAACATCTCTATCGGCAAGCGCGGCTCATGTGGACTAGGCATATTGACCGGGAAAACCATCGACGTTCCGAACGTGGCAAACGACCCGCGCTTTTCGCAAGAATGGAAAGCGCTCTTCGCCCGACGCGTATAGCAGGTCGCAGAAATCCAACGCGCTTATTCTGGGCGAGCTTGAGCTCCGTATTCGACATCTGTTTCTGACAATTGGCGGTATCGCCAATCTAATCTTGAAACGATCTCCCGACGCCCGTTCACCGGCAAACTCGGCAGAAGCAGCTGATAACCGTCAACGCTTCATGCTTCATGCTTCATGCTTCATGCCGCCGCCGCGCATCACTGAGCATCGATATCGTCAGCTTGCGCACTTCGAGTTTGCTGATTTCCACATGAGAGCGCAGTAGCAGCAGCGCTTCGTCCCGTTTGCGTGCCTGCAATGCATTGAGGATCGCGGCGTGCTCCAGATAGGTATGTTCGATACGGGCGCTTTTGAAGAAGTCCAGCCTGCGCACGATGCGAATGCGCTCGGTCACTTCCTGATGAACACGGGCCATTTCCAGATTGCCCGAGGCGGCCACCAGTTGGGTGTGAAACTGTTCGTCGAGGTCTGCGACGACTTGCATGTCGCTCTGCCAGTGGCTGCGATCAATCAGCCAGTGTTGACGCAGCACATTGAGTTCCGGATGCACCTCGTGGGATGCACAGATGCGCTCGACCGCAGCACATTCAAGCACGATGCGCAGATCGTACAGCTGGTCTATCTGGTCGAAATCCAGCGGCTTGACTGACCAGCCCCGTCGAAACTCGACATCCAGATAACCCTCACGCTGTAGCCGGTACAACGCGTCACGCACCGGCGTGCGTGACACCTGATAACGATCAGCCAGCTGGGTTTCAGTGAAGCGGTCGTAGGGCAGCAGATAGAAGTCGAAGATCTCCTGCTTGAGCCGACGATAGACGTCCTCTGCCAGCGCGTTGGTGGTGTTGGGGGAATTCAAGGGCGTGGCTCCAGGCTGCTCAGGTCAATGCTGACATGTGCCGCAACGACTTTCCAGCCGCCGTCCAGGCGTGCCCAGGTTTGCATCTGCCGTCCCAGACGCTCAGTAACGCCATCGTGAAACTCGGTGCTGACGGTGGCGAAGTCTTCACCGAAGGTGCTCACCACGGTGCGCAATAATGTGCGACCGGGCCCGACTGGCTGACAGTGGCGTCGATAGCGCGCGATGGCTTCGGCACCGTGCAGGTTTTCCGCGACGCCATAGCGAACGGTCTGTTCGGAATTCCAGAAATACGCATCCAGTGTGGTCAGCTCGTTGGCCAGCAGGGCGCGCTCGTAATCAGTGAAAGCGTGGGTCACTTCGGCGACGATGTGCGCAAGATTGATGTCCATCAGGATGTACTCCTTGTTTGCAGGGCCTGTTGCAGATCGGCCAGCGACGCTGCACGCCCGACAATCGCGTTTTGTGCGGTGATCATGTCCAGAGTGGCTTGTTTGAACGCGGGGAAGTAGCTTTCGGTCGCATCCTCGATCAGCAGGCAGCGATAACCCCGATCACTGGCTTCGCGCATGCTGGTCTGCACGCAAACTTCGGTGGTAACGCCTGCGAAGATCAAATGCGTGATGCCAGCGTCGGTCAGCCGCTGATGCAGGTCGGTGGCGAAGAACATGCCCTTGCCGGGTTTGTCGATGACCCACTCGCAGGCGAGCGGTGTCAGGCTGTCGATAATCTGATTGCCGGGTTCGCCGCGAATCAGGATACGCCCCATCGGGCCAGGGTCGCCGATGCGCAGGCCTGGCGAGCCGTGGGCCAGCTTGGCGGGCGGGCAGTCGGCAAGGTCCGCGCTGTGTGATTCACGAGTATGTATGACCACTATGCCCTGATCACGGGCCAGCGCCAGCAGTTGTTGCTCCGATGGCACGATGGCTTGCAACGGTGCGACATCGTTGCCCAGCGCGTCACCAAAGCCGCCGGGTTCGAGGAAGTCGCGCTGCATGTCGATGATCACCACAGCGGCACAGGAGGGGGCGAACGTGAAACAGTCCGGACGCGCATTGACGCTGATCATGCCGGTTCTCCGGCAAGCTGTTCGGCACCGGCCATGTGTCGACCCAGCTCGGTTCGATCAGCGGCCGCTGCGCTGGTTTCAAAAACCAGTTCGCCGTCATGAATGACCACGATGCGGTCTGCCAGGCTCAGCAGCTCGTCGAGGTCTTCACTGAGCAGCAGGACCGCTGTGCCGCTGTTGCGCGCGTCAATCAGGCGCTGGTGGATAAGCGCGACGCTGGCAAAGTCCAGGCCGAATACCGGATTGGCGACGATCAGCACCGCGACGTCAGGGGGCAGTTCTCGCGCCAGTACGGCGCGCTGCACATTGCCTCCCGACAAGGTGCCGATAGGGCGGTTCGGGTCGTTGGGCGAGACTTTGAACTGTTCGATCAGGGTGCGTGCCTGTGCGCCTATTGCATGACGATCAAGACGCCAGCCCTGACGGCACAGTGGCGCCTGGTCGAAGTTGCGCAGGGCCAGATTGTCGGCCACGCTGAAGCTGCCGATACAGGCGTTGCGCAAGGGCTCCTCGGGCAGGCTGAACACGCGCAGGCGCTGCATTTGTTCACGCTGCGCATGGTAGGGCTGGCCATCGACCGATATCTGTCCGGCACTGAATGGTCGCTGGCCGAGCAGGGCTTCGGTGAGTTCGCGCTGGCCGTTACCGGAAATACCCGCAACCCCGACGATCTCTCCCGGATGCACCGCCAGAGAAAGGTTTTTCACCGCCAGCGTGCCTTTGTCGCCAGGAACATCCAGACCTGCCACCTGCAACTGCGGCGGACGAGCCGCCATCACCGGGCGCTCGGTGCTAACCCCGCGCACCTGTGCGTCGCCCATCATCCACGCTGCCATCTGTTGTGTGGTGGTGTCAGCCACTGCTGCGCTGCCCACCCAGCGACCTTTGCGCATCACAGTAACGTCATCGGCATAGGTGCTAACCTCGCGAAACTTGTGGGTGATCATCAGCACGGTGAGTTCACCGCGATGCGCCATCGCCTGCATCAGCCCCAGCACTTCATCGGCCTCTTGCGGCGTGAGTACCGAGGTCGGTTCATCGAGAATGATCAGCCGACGCTGCAGATACAACTGCTTGAGGATTTCCAGTTTCTGTTTTTCACCGGCGGCCAGGCTGCTGATCGGCCGATGGATATCCAGACGAAAAGGCATCTTTGCCATGAAGGCTTCGAGACGCTCGTGCTCGCGGGTCCAGTTGATACGCCACGGCAGATCACCGCGTGAGAGCACCAGGTTTTCAGCCACGCTCAGGCCCGGCGCGACGGTGAAGTGCTGATACACCATGCCGATATGCAACTGATGAGAATCGCGCGGGGTGCTGATCGCATGCTCGCGGTTGTTGACCAGAATACTGCCCGATTGCAGCGGGCTGTAGCCGATGATGCCTTTGACCAGCGTGCTTTTGCCGGCGCCGTTCTCGCCGAGCAGGGCGTGGACGGTGCCGGCGCGGACCTTGAACGACACCTCGTCGAGTGCGCGAAACGTACCGAAATGCTTGCTGGCACCAATCGTCTCAAGGCTTGGGGCGTGCATGTTCATGCTCCAAACAGGTCGCGAAACATCGAGGAATGTCCCACTGCGCCGAACACACCGCCCTGCATTTTGACCATGCTCAGGGCCGCCGCATGGTTGGCGGGATCGGTCGCGCCGCAGCAGTCTTCCAGCAGCACGCACTCGATGCCGCGGTCATTGGCTTCGCGCATGGTGGTGTGCACGCAGACATCGGTGGTAATGCCGGTCAGGATCAGGTTGTCGATGCTGCGTGTGCGCAGGATCAGTTCCAGATCGGTGGCGCAGAAGGAGCCTTTGCCGGGTTTGTCGATAATGATTTCGCCAGGCAATGGTGCCAGTTCTTCGATGATTTCCCAGCCCGGTTCGCCACGTACCAGAATCCTGCCGCAGGGACCTGGGTCGCCTATTCCCGCGCCGATGCGTTGCGAGCGCCAGCGTTTGTTGGCTGGCAAGTCACTGAGGTCCGGGCGGTGGCCTTCTCGAGTATGAATAATGGTGAAGCCGAGCGGGCGCATCACCGCCAACAGTGCCTTGATCGGCTCGATGGGCGCACGGGTCAGCGAAAGGTCGTAACCCATGCTGTCGACGTAGCCGCCGACGCCACAGAAGTCGGTCTGCATGTCGATGACGATCAGCGCGGTGTTGTGCGCATGCAATTGCCCGTTCCAGGGCCAGGGGTAGGGCGCCGATGCAATATGACGTTCACTCATGGCATTACTCCTCCCAACTGCTGGGGGTAGGTTTGAAGTCGCGCTCGGGGGCCGCAAACCCGCACGAGCTGCCATCGGTATGCACGACATCGTTTTCCCAGGGCAGACGGTATTGGCCTGCGGTCAGATCATGCATGTAGGTGTAAGGACAGTCGCGCGCGCCACCCTTGACCGCCACATAGCCGCGATGGCCGAATTGATAGATGTTGTTCTCCACGCCCCAGTGCACACGGGCCTCACGGACCAGATCGGGGCGCAGTTCGCAGCAGACGATTTCGTCGGCCCGACCGCCGCCTTCAGCCATGATCGTGCCGTCGAAATCGACGAACATGGCCTCGCCCATGGAATCGAACGTGCCGTCGGAGCCACACATACAGACGCTTGCGGTCTGCATCAGGTTGGTGAAGGCATTGCTCTGGTTGGTGATCTTCCACGAGTGACGGATCGGTGCGGTGTAACCCGCTGTGCGCAGCATGATGTCGGCACCCTTGTAGGCGCACTCGCGGGCCATTTCCGGAAACATGCCGTCGTGACAGATGATCAGCGCCAGCTTGCTGCCACGCGGCCCATCGCAGACCGGAATACCCAGATCGCCAGGTTCCCAGGGCTCGACCGGCACCCACGGATGGAGCTTGCGGTAATACAGGCGAATCTCGCCGAGATCGTCGACGATCAGGCCGCTGTTGAATGGATTGCCGTGCGGGTTGGCCTCCATGATCGAGAAACAGCCCCATATGTGCTGCTCCCGGCACGCCTCGCGCAGCGCCATTACTTCCGGCCCGTCGAGGCTGCACATGATCTCTGGCGCGGTGCTCATCGACAGGCCATGCAAGGAGTACTCGGGAAACACGATCAGGTCCATGCCCGGATTGCTGCGTCGCGCCTTGGCCACCATGCTGACCACTTTCTGCGTTTGTGCCCACAACGCCTCACGGGTGTGCGGATCAGGCAGCGCCAGTTGCGCCAGGCCGATCACCACACCATTGGGCGACTTGTTCAAACCACCAAGACCACTGGCCATGTGCATGCCTCCTCGAAAAGATCAGTTCATCGCGTCAGGCTGAGCTCGCCAGGTGCGCCGTTCAGGGTGCGACCACGGCGGCAAGTGGCATACATCACCACCAGCGTCAGCGCATAAGGTGCTGCGGCAAACAGGTAGTAGCCGGTGCTGATACCGACCGCTTGCAGGGCCGGGCCGATGGCTCCGGCAGCGCCGAACAGCAACGATGCCCACAGGCACGCCAGTGGACGCCAGCGGGCAAAGATCACCAGCGCCACGGCCATCAATCCTTGCCCGCTGGACAGCCCTTCATTCCAGCTGCCGGGGTAGTAAAGCGACAGGTAAGCGCCGCCTATTCCGGCCAATCCGCCGCCGACCGCTGTCGCCAGAATGCGCACCTTGAGCGGTCGATAGCCCAGCGCCTGAGCGGTTTCGGCGTGGTCGCCGACCAGGCGCAGCATCAGCCCCCAGCGTGTGGTGCGCAGCCCCCAGTGCAGTACGAATGCCAGCGCTGCGCCGACGAAGAACAGCACATTGATATTCAGCGCCGAACGCACCCGTTCTTCGTCGCTCCAGGCACCCAGCGCCAATGAAGGCAGCATGGGCGCTTGCGGCTGGATAAACGCCTTGCCTAGAAAAAACGCCAGCCCGGTGCCGAGCAGAATCAGCGCTATGCCGAACGCGATGTCGTTGACCCGAGGTAATGAGCACGCCAGGCCGTGCAGCAGCCCCAATAAGATGCCGACCCCGGCGGCAGCGCCAACGCCCAGCCACGCCGAGCCGCTCAGGCACGCCACGGCGTATCCGGACATCGCGCCGGCAACCAGAATGCCTTCCAGCCCCAGATTGATCCGGCCACTTTTCTCGGTCAGGCATTCGCCCAGGTTGACGAACAAAAAAGGTGTGCCGACGCGGATAGCTCCGGCCAGCAGGGCGAGGAGAAAGGTAGTCAGGTCGATATCAGCCATGTTGCAGTGCTCCCTTGTCGAGTGACGCGGGCGACGCCGTCAGCCTGATCTTCCAGGCGGCGATACGCCCACCCAGGGCTTCCCAGAGCAGCAGATTGGTGAACAGCAGACCTTCAAGAATCAGCGTGGTGGCGTCTGGCAGGCCAAGCCGTCGTTGCAGCAGCCCACCACTGGCTTCCAGACCACCCAGCAAAATGGCACAAACGATAATGGCCAGCGGATGATGGCGTGCGGCAAAGGCGACCAGAATGCCACTGGTGCCGTAGCCTGCAATCAGCGCGGCGTTGGCGCTGCCTTGCACTGCGGTGACCTCGAACATGCCGGCCAGACCCGCTGCCGCGCCGCCCAGCAGGCAACTGAGCAGGATCAAGCGGTCTACCGGAAGACCGATCATCAACGCCGTGCGTACGTTGCCGCCGACCACGGCGAGGGCAAAACCCTTGATGCTGTGGCGCACCAGCACATACGCCAGCAGACACGCGACCACGCCCGCCACCAGCCCCCAATGCACCTCGAAACTGTCGCTGATGGTGCCGAGCATATAGGCATCGTCCAGCGGTGGAGTCGAAGGCTTGTTCAGGCTTGCAGGATCGCGTAACGGCCCTTCCACCAACTGCCGGAACAGCGCCAGAGCGATGTAGGAAAGCAGCAGACTGCTGATCGTTTCGTTGACTCCGCGACGCTGGCGCATCCAGCCACTCAGACCGATCCACAGCGCGCCGACGCTCATCGCCGCCAGGGCCATGCAGACGAGCATCACCCCGGGTGACAAAGGGCCGAGCCACAAGGGTGTCACTGCCGCTGCCAGACCGCCCAGTACCAGCGCGCCTTCGCCGCCGATAATGATCAGCCCGGCCCGGGCGGGCAGGGCCACACAGAGCGCGGTCAACATCAATGGCGCTGCACGCTGCAAGGTATTTTCCAGGGCGAACCATGAACCAAACGCGCCTTCGCCGACCAGTTGCAGGGCTTGCCAGGCAGGCTTGCCCTGAACCGCCAGAAACAGCCCGAACAGCACGCACGAGGAGAACACCGCCAACACCGTAGGCAGCCCAGGCAACAGCGCGCTGGCGAGGCGACGCAGACTAATGGATAGGCTCATGAACATTCCTCAGAGCTGGCCAAGTACACCTTCGACCAGGTAATTCATGCTCTCCAGGGCGATGTCGGTCTGGCCTTGTGACACACCATCGGCAATCACCACTGCGCCTTTGTTGTCCTTGAGCGGGCCTTTGAAGATCACGAACTGCCCGGCCATCATTTGCGCCTTGATGGCATCCGCTTTCTGTTTGGCGTCGCCTGTTACCGCAGGCCCATAGGCGGAAGTCTTGACGAAGCCTTCCTTGAGCCCGCCACGCAGGAAGTTGATCATCGGCGCGCCGCTTTGGGCTGCCGCGACATGGGCGCGATAAGGCGTTTCCCAATTCCATTCGGCACCGGTCAGGTAACCTTTTGGTGCCAGCGCGGCCTGGCTGGCGTGGTAGCCACAGGTCATCACACCGCGCTTTTCAGCCGTCTCGACGATCACCTTGGGGCCGTCGACATGGCAGGTCAGCACGTCACAGCCCTGGTCGATCAGGCCGTTGGCGGCTTCTGCTTCCTTGACCGGCAACGACCAGTCACCGGTAAAAATCACCGTGGTCACGATGCTCGGGTCTACCGAGCGTGCGCCCATGGCAAAGGCATTCAGGTTGCGCAGTACCTGAGGCACAGGCTTGGCGGCGACGAAACCGAGTTTTTTGCTCTTGCTCATGTGCCCGGCAATCACGCCGTTCAGGTATTGCGCTTCGTCGATGTAACCGAAAAAGCTGCCCGCGTTGATCGGGTCCTTACCTTTCTGCCAGAGGCCGCCGCAATGCGCGAAACGCACGTCCGGGTACTTTTTCGCGACCTTGACCACATGCGGCTCGAAGTAGCCGAATGAGGTCGGAAAAATCAGTGTTGCACCGTCCTGACGGATCATGGCTTCCATGGTCTTCTGTACGGCCACGGTTTCCGGGACGTTTTCCTCTTCGATCACTTTGACGTTGGGCAGCGTCTTGATGATGGCTGCCGCCTGGGCGTGAGCCTGGTTGTAGCCAAAGTCGTCGCGAGCGCCGACGTAGATGAAACCCACCACCACCAGCGGCGCGTCGGCTGAGTAGGCACGACCAAACGGCAGTGCTGCGCTCAGGCCGATAATGCCTGCCAACTTGATGAAACTGCGACGATCAACGTTCGACATGCGTGCTACCCCTGATCAATGAGCGATGGAAGATGTGTGCGCGGCGCGGTAGGCGCGCCAGCCTTTGAAATCAGTGATGTCCAGCGCGCCCTCAAGGCCGGCTGGCTCACAGATGAAACCCTTGACCCACTGGCCGTCGGCCAATTGCAGAGAACCGATGCCCAATGGCGCGGGAATCGCGGCGACGAAGGCCCCGAACAGGTTCAGCGGCATTTCCCAGACCTCGACTTCGATGCGCTCGCCCTGGTCAGGCACACGCACTAGGCCCGGCTTCGGTGGCGAAGTCCCGGCCAGTGCATACAACCGGTAATCTGCGCTGGTGGTTGTGGTACGCAGCAGACGGGCACTGCCTTCGAGCAATTGCCAGTTGAGCGGCTGGCCGACGAGGTGCGCGCCGACAACCGCGACCTGCACGACAGGGCTGTTGCGGGGCAGGGGTGCCATCGCGACGGCTTCGCTCTGGTCTGTCTTGCCGAAGAGTGGCTGCCAGGCTGCGGCTATTTCTGCCAGGCGTTGGTCGGCACCAGCGGGGCCGATCAGCGTGATGCCCGCAGGCAAACCGTCGGCACGGCGCTCTGTCGGGACGGCGAGGGCGCACATATTCATCAGGTTAACGAAGTTGGTGTAATAGCCGAGCTGTGAATTGAGCTCGACCGGATTGGCGAGCACTGCATCAATGGTCGGCATGCAGGGCGCCGTCGGGACCACCAGCACATCGACCCCGGCCAGCAATTGCTGGGCTGTTCGCGTCAGATCCGCCAGTCGATAGCGGGCATTGAATGTGTCCACGGCATCAAACGAAGCGGCGCTCTGCAGGATGCCGCGCACCACTTGATGAATATTGTCAGCATGGGTGGTAAAGAATCTGCCTACTGCTGCCCGCCGCTCGGCCACCCATGGGCCTTGGTACAGCAGGGCCGCCGCTTCGGCGAAGACATCGAAGTCGATGGGTTCGATAGTCACCAGCGGGTCGCTTTGCAGGGCTTCCAGGGTTTTGATGTAAGCCGTTTGCGCCTGAGCATCACCGAAGAACTCGCAGTGCCTTGGCACCGCGACACGCCGAGCCCTGCGCTGCACCGCCAATGCCTGCACGGCCACACTGGCCGGGTCGAGCGGATCGTAAGCCGCTATGACCTGCGCCACTTGCCAGGCTTGTAGTACATCCCCGGCAAATATCGACGGGCAGTCCAGCGTGCGGCAGGCAGGCACGACGCCTCGGCTGCTGAACAGGCCAAGGCTGGGCTTGAGCCCCACGATACCGTTGAAACCGGCGGGTACTCTGCCTGATCCTGCCGTGTCCGTGCCCAGTGCAAAACTCACGTAGCCACGCGCGACGGCCACCGCCGAGCCGGAGCTTGAACCGCCGCTGACGTAGGCCGGGTCTTGGGCATTGCGCACTGCCCCATAGGGCGAGCGGACACCCACCAGACCGGTGGCGAATTGATCGAGATTGGTCTTGCCCATCAGTATCGCGCCACTGTCGAGCAGTAGCTGGACGACGTGAGCATTTTCCTTGGGCGTGTAGGCGAAAGCCGGGCACGCAGCCGTGGTCGGCATTCCGGCCACGTCAAAATTGTCCTTGACCGCAAACGGCACGCCGAACAGCGGCAGTTGCTCATACACCGAATCGCCCGCTTCTGCGGCAATGCTTTCCAGTGTCTCCGCCCTTTCAAGAAGCTGCGTCACGGGCACGCGATGAATCCAGACTTCCGTCCGGTCATCCGCATCAATGTGCGCCGTCAGGGTTTGCACAAGTGCCGTCAGGGTTGTTTGACCTGAACGTAACGCCGACTGAAGTTGGGAAATATCGAGTGCGGTCATAGTGGTGTTCATTCATGTATACAAGATGAACTGGCACGTTTGCACGTTATGGGCCAAGGTTGACCGAAGGCGGATTGGCAGGGGATTAAAGGCTGTTAGCGAAGTTTTTTGACGCAGTCATGCGTCATCTTTGCGCTTGAACGCGGCAATGTGCACAACGATGGATCACGGCATATCCATTGTGCAGGCAGTGGTGGCGTCAGCCGGACAACCGGTTTATCGGCCTCCGCTGACGTTAATGCGTTTGCCTCAACTCTGGCAGAACCTGATGCGGTTGCCGAACGGATCGCAGACTTCAAGTACCTGGCCCCAGCCCTGCTGAACAATGCCGGGTCGTGCATAACCGTACTGCTTGCCAAGCTGCTCATCGCGCAATTGCTCGATGTTTTGAGTGGGAATAAACACCGCAGCCCCCGGACAGGCGTCGCCGTGATGTTCGGAAAGGTGCAAATGCAGGCCATTGCGGCTGATCCCCAGATACAACGGCAGATCGGCCTCGAAACGATGCTCGAATTCGACGCTGAAACCGAGAAAGTCGAGGTAGAACTCACGCGCTTTGCGTTCGTCGAACATCCGCAGGATCGGGATTGCACTATCGAAAGTCACAGTGGCTTGCTCGGTCGTGGACATGACTATTCCTTTATTGAAAACGATCGATTGTTTGATGTTTGCAGGCGATGCATGTTTGCTGACCCGAACTTGCCATCCAGGGCCTAAGCCTGATGCGGTCAGGCCGCAGGTTTGACCGGAAATGAGACGAAAGGCTTTATCTCCTTCAAGACGAACATGCTCTGCATCTCTTTAATCCCGGGGAGCCTTCTGACCACCGTCATGGCGAAGTCAGCAAACGAATCCAGGTCGCGTGCCACCACCTGAAGCAGAAAGTCGGCATCTCCGCCGATGCTGTAGCACGCCACGACGTTCTCCAGTTGCATGACTTCCTGCTCGAATTTTCTTGCCTCGGCTTCACTGTGAGAGTCGATGCTGACCCGAATGAACACCATGACACCCAGCCCGATCTTGCGACGGTCCAGCACCGCTCTGTAACCCAGCACATAGCGATGCTCTTCAAGTTGTTTGACCCGTCGCCAGCAGGGCGAGGCAGACATGCCGATCTGATCGGCCAGGGTCTGATTGGTGATCCGGCCGTCCTGTTGCAGGGCCGTGAGGATCCTCATATCAATCGAGCTTAACGTCGCTGAGGTCATAAATACCGTTACTCCGCCTGGATGGGGAAACTTATACCGGTTTCAGCCGCGAAGCCAGTAAGAACAGGTGATTTTTTCCGGCTTCAAGCGCGTAGTATTTTTGAACATGGAGCTTGAGCAGGCTCTGTATTCAAGCTGGCTGTTACATTTCAAGGAGTGCTACATGCTGGATCTGACTCAGGCTCTTACGTACTCGGCAGCGCTGGGCATTGCCGCGGCCATTCCCGGCCTTGGCATGGCAGCGCTGGTTGCGCGCAGTGTCAGTGGCGGTGCGCTGTCAGGCTTCTGCCTGCTGGCCGGTCTCATCCTGGGGGATCTGACCTATCTGTCATTTGCGGTATTCGGCCTTGCAATGATTGCCGAACACTTCAATGCGTTGTTTCAGGTCGTGCGTTGGGGAGCCGCGATTTATCTGTGCTACCTGGCCTGGCAGTTCTGGTTCGCAGACCATCAAGCCATAGAAATCGGAAAATCAGCAAAGAAAACAGAGTTGCTGTCTGCGGCCGCTTCAGGATTGACCATCACCTTGGGCAATCCCAAGACGATTGCCTTTTATCTGGCGCTTTTACCGTTGGTCATCAATCTCGAAACGGTTTCTTTGCAGACCTAGGGGCTGGTTCTGGTGCCGTTGACTGTATTTGTGCTGCTGGGGGTAGGGGCAGTATTCATATTTGCCGCATTGCGCATTCGACATTTATTGTCGAGCGAGCGCGCCCAGAGAAAACTGTTTCGCGGTGCGGCGGCAATCATGGTCGCGGCGGCAGCGTCGATGCTGGTGCGCTGATCTGCCTGGAGGGTAGATGAGGCCGTTGATGGCCTCATCCGGTCAGCCGTTACAGCTCCTTCTTCAGATGCTTCTCGATCTGCTCAAGCGACTTGCCTTTGGTTTCCGGAAGGCACAGGAAGACAAATATCAACGAGCCGACGTTGATGGCCGCAAAGATGAAGAACGTCGGGTTACCGATGGTATCGACTGCAATCGGGAAGGTGAATGCCACCGATGCGTTGAACAGCCATTGCATCGATACCGCTGTGCCGGTCAGCAATCCGCGCACCTGCATCGGGAACAATTCCGACATCAGCAGCCAGTAGACCGGCGAGATGCACATCTGCATGAACAGCAGGAACACCAGAATGCAGGCGAGGGCGGTGTAGCTCTGGGTCAGGTTCTGCGGCATGAATTGCAACACGCAACCCAGCGCTGCCTGCATCAGGATGACCATCACCAGCCCGGTCATCAGCAAGTGCCGACGGCCATAACGGCCAATCGCCCAAATGCCGAGCAGGGTCGCGATAACCGATACCACGCCGTTGCCGATGGTGGCGGTCAGCGCGGCGTTGGTGCCCATGCCGGTATTCTTGAGAATGATCGGGGTGTAGTACATAAAGGCGTTAACGCCTGTGAGCTGCGCGGTAAAGCCCAGGCCAATGCCGATCAGCAACAACTTGATGACCCAGCCCTGACGCAGCAACTCCCTGGCTTTCGGGCGATGACGAGCCTCCTCGTCCTGCGCTTTCATCTCGTCCACTTCGCGCTGCGCATCCTGCTTGTTGGTGCGCAGTTGCTCCAGCACATCCTGCGCTTCATCGAAGCGGCCTTTGGACGCCAGCCAGCGCGGCGACGGCGGTACGAAGAATGTACCGACCAGCAGCAACACTCCCGGGACCATGGCGATGGCCAGCATGTAGCGCCAGATGCCAGGTGTGTGCAGCAGAGCGGCCATGACCGCGCTCAGAACGTAGGCGAGCAACTGGCCGCTGACGATCATCAGTTCGTTACGGCTGACCAGTCGCGCACGACGCGACGGCCCGGCGATTTCGGCAATGAACACCGGCACCGTAGCCGAGCCGCCACCCACCGCGATACCCAGCAGGAAGCGCGCAGCGACCATGAACGGAATGGAAGGCGCGATGGCCGTGCCCAGTGCGCCAGCAATGAACAGCACCGACAACAGGCGCAAGGTCAGACGGCGTCCGAAACGGTCGGAGATGTAGCCGCTGGCAAGCGAGCCAAACGCAGCGCCGACGATCAGTGAGGCGGTGATCATTCCTTCGCTGTAGGCATCCAGGCCCAGCCCGCCCTGATCGGTGGGTAGCGTCATGAAAGGCAATGCACCGGCGATGATGCCGGTGTCATAGCCGAACGCCAGCGCACCCATGGTGGCCACGAGCACGGATATAAAAATGAGTCGATTCGGTGAAGCGCTTTGCCGACCTTGCGGATCGGCCGCTGCTGAGGTGCTACTTGAAGACATGAATCTGAAGTCCTTCGTTTGAAACCAGCGTCGCGCCAGTACGTAGATGTCAGGCTTAGGGCGATGTGTTGCGCGCTAGTTCCCTACAAACCCGGTCGGGATTGAATTCTTGAAGGCGTTCTGCGTGCGAGGATGGCTGAAACGATTAACTGCGCCTGGTCGTAATGACCAAAATTTTCCATTTTTTGGTCAATAAGACTCAGTCTTTTTGACTGGTAAGTCTGCTATTAATTGATTTTAAATAGGTTTTTATCTGGCATGCGCGTTGCTCTGACTCCATAAACGAAACTACACACTCTGGAGTGGATCATGCTCAGCACTGCCCATCGCGACATCATTAAAGCCACCGTACCGATCCTTGAAACAGGCGGGGAGGCACTGACCACTCATTTCTATCGCATCATGCTCAATGACTATCCTCAGGTTCGTCCGCTGTTCAATCAGGCCAACCAGGCAAATGGCGCACAGCCACGGGCGCTGGCCAATGCGGTGTTGATGTACGCGCGCAATATTGATCGCCTCGAAAACCTCGGGCCGCTGGCGGCGCAGATCGTCAACAAACATGTCGCGCTGCAGATACTGCCGGAGCATTATCCGATTGTCGGTGCCTGCCTGCTGCGCGCCATTCGCGAGGTGCTGGGCGCAGAGATCGCAACGGATGCAGTGATCGATGCATGGGCTGCGGCGTATCAGCAACTGGCTGACATGCTGATCAATGCCGAGCGCGATGTGTATGAAAGCATCGCCGCAGCACCGGGTGGCTGGCGTGGCGGACGGCTGTTCAAGGTTGTTCGCAAGGTGCCGGAAAGCAGCGAGATCATGTCGTTCTACCTGCAGCCTGTTGATGGTAAACCGGTCATCGCGCACAAGCCCGGTCAGTACATCGGTATCCGGTTGAACACCGAAGGCGGAGAAATTCGTAGAAATTACTCGCTCTCTGCGCCTGCCAACGGTGTGAGCTATCGCATCAGCGTCAAGCGAGAGCAGGGGGGCGTTGCGTCCGGCTACCTGCACGATCAGGTCGCAGTGGACGACACCGTAGAATTGTTCCCGCCCTCTGGCGAGTTCGTGCTTATCGAAGGCAGCAAACCGCTGGTACTGATCAGCGGCGGTGTCGGTATCACCCCGACGCTGGCCATGGCGGAAGCGGCGTTGCAGGCAGGTGGCCGACACGTCGTGTTTATCCACTACGCGCGTAATGCCAGCGTGCAGGCGTTCCAGGCGGTCATTGATGATTGGCGCGAGCGATATGCGCAGTTTGCGGCGCACGTGGTTTACAGCGAAGCTACGGCCGGTGATGTACCGGCAAATACCGTGACGGGGCTTGCTTCGACGGAGCATCTGCAGCAATGGTTGCCGGAGGACACGGATGTCGAGGCCTACTTTCTTGGTCCGAAGCCGTTCATGGTGTTCATGAAGCGCGCGCTGCACGAGCTGGGTGTTCCGGACGGGCAGAGCCATTATGAGTTTTTTGGTCCGGCCGAGGCGTTGGCCTGAGCGCATTCAGATGCGCAGAAGCGCATATCTTTTGAAGCATCCCCTTAAAAAGGCTGCTTCAAGTATTTTTTGAACAGGAGGGCACGCCATGAATCTGACCGAGCGATATCGAGCTTATATTGCCTGTCTCAACGAACGCCGCTGGCAGGACCTGGGCGATTTCGTCGACGACGACGTGCAATACAACGGCGAGCGGATCAGCGTGGCCGGCTACCGGGCGATGCTGGAAAACGACGTCAGGATTATCCCTGACGTGCGTTTCAACATCGACTTGCTGGTGGTTGAGGCGTCACAGGTTGCTGCCCGCCTGATATTCAACTGCTCGCCGCAGGGGCGATTTCTGGGGCTGGATGCGCATGGCCAGCGCATTACCTTTTCTGAAAACGTGTTTTACACATTCAGCGACGGCAAGATTGTCAGCGTCTGGTCGGTCATTGATAAAGCCGCAGTGGAGCGAGAACTTCGTGGCGAGCCAGCGGCCGGCTCCAGTGACAGAGGCGCCTGAAATTTTCATCGGTGTGCAGCTCATCAACGCAGCTTTTCCGGCACGCTCGTCGAAGTAACAGCATTTCAGGGCACTCCCCGGTGGCAGCGCAGTCTTTTCTAGACACTTTCACCCCGCGGAGCCCGACATGATCACTGTCCACCACCTGAACAACTCACGTTCGCAGCGCATTTTGTGGCTGCTTGAAGAGCTCGACCTGCCCTACGAGATCAAGCGTTATCAGCGCGACCCGAAAAGCAATCTTGCGCCGCCTGAACTCAAGGCTGTCCATCCGCTGGGCAAATCACCGGTTATTGAAGATGGCCCTCATGTTGTCATCGAGTCAGGCGCCATTGTCGATTACCTGATCCGCCGTCATGGCGATGGCCGACTACAACCGGACCCTGCCAGCGCTACCTACGATGAGTACGTGCAATGGCTGCATTTCGCGGAAGGCTCGGCCATTCTCCCGCTGATGCTCAACCTGTACGTAGGACGTCTGGGTGACGCTGGCGCACCGCTGCATCCGCGAATCCAGTCAGAGCTGGCCAATTATCTGGGTTACCTGAACGACTCTCTGGGGTTGACGCCTTATCTGTTGGGAGAAGATCTGAGTGGCGCGGATATTCAGATGAGCTTCATTGGCGAATTCGCCAAGGCTCAGGGAATGCTGCAGCCGTACCCGAATGTGACGGCGTGGGTTGAAAGGCTGCAGGGCAGGCCTGCGTACCGCAAGGCTTTGGAGCAGGGCGGGGAATATTTTTTCGCCAAGTAACCGCCGTGCCTTAGGCGCTGGCGCCGCGCATAGTCACGAGAAGTGTTCTCCCGGACACCTCTCGTTCCCATGCTCCAGCGTGGTAACGCAGTTCTCGACGCTCTGCGTCGCAAGAGGACGCAGAGCGTCCAGAAAGGCATGCGACGCAGAGCGCCGCACGATAGTTGCGGTTATCGTTCCGCACGCTCTGCGTCGCCAAGGCGCGTACGTTGCTGGTCAGCCTTCGGACAGGCTTACCGAATCCTGATCCGCTTCGGCCGCCAGCTTCAAGCGGTCGGCCTTGCTGATGTATTTGGCCTTGCTCTGCGGGGCCAGTTTTGCGCTGGCCTTTTTTGCGTGGGCTTTCAGTAGCTGCTGTATTTTTTTACGACGATTCATGCTCTTCAACTCGCTTGCAGATGCGTGGATGATACCAGCTGGAATATCTGCTCATACACGCGTCGATTACCCTACGTTCCCAACCATCTGCCACAGCGACGCCCCGACACCGGTGATGCTCTCTCCGGCAATCAGGCCTGCCGCTGCGGTAATGGCGAAGCGTTCTGTAAGGGACGGCCAGCGACAGTTCACCAGCCAGGTGAGCACCGCGCCAAGGGCCATCATCAGAGATACTGAGGCTGGCAGGACAAAAGCCAGGCCCAGGGCGGCGGCGCTCGGCATGTACCGGGTGCGATGGGCGGGTAACGTGCTGTCGAGGATGCCCAGCAACAACCCCGCCAGCCCGCCGATGAAAATTGCCCAGCGGATACTCGCTGACAATGAATCCAGGCCGTGGGTCAGCGTTTGCGCGACGGCTTTCCAGGTGGCCACCGCCGGGGCGGGCCATTCCTCGGTAAGCAGCATCGATTGCGGGTCCGGGATCAGCGCCATGTAAGCCAGGACGCCGACGATGCTGCCGACGAAAATCCCCAGTGTCTGGGCGATCAACTGTTTACGCGGCGTGGCACCAATCGCCCGACCGACCTTGAAATCGTTCATCAGGTCCGTGCATTGCCCGGCAGAACCTCCGGCCGTGTTGGCGCTCATCAGGTTGATCGGCACCTGCCCGGGCGCGACGATGCCGAAGCTCAGTTGCGATAACTGCCCGATTGCCCCAATGGGAGGAATGCCGGTGGCACCGACCACTCGAGCCGCCACGGCCGCCAGGCAGATTGCCAGGGGAATGGTCAGCAACGCCATCCACAGGTTAATGCCGAACAACAGCGCCTGCAGGCTAACGACCAATATGATCGCCAGTACGAAACCGGCGGCAGGCCCTGCCTTTGGCATTGACCACGTCGTCCCGCCACTGGCTCTGGTGGATTTGTGCAGTGCCCACAAACGAATCACCAATGAGGCCAGGGTCGAGCAGACCATCAGGCTTACACCCGGCCACAGCAACCATTCCACCAGTGCTGCGAACTGCGGGCCGCTGCTGTCGGCCGGTAATATCACCAGCCCCTGTTCCAGCAGCCACGGCCCCACGCCGCCCCAGGCCAGCAGAGCACCGAGCAGCAGGGTCATGCCGACGCGAATGCCGATAATTGCGCCAAACCCCACCAGCAGCAGCGAAGGGTCGGCGGTAAAGGTCAGACGCTCCAGGTGAGCGCTCGGCGACCAGCGCGGGAAGGCCCATATGAACGTGTCGACCCATTTGGCCAGCGCAGACAGCAACGCGGTGCTGAGCAGCACCTTCAAGCGTATTGCGGCTTCGCGCCCATGGTTGTAGATGTGTAGCAGGGTTTCCAGAGTGGCCATGCCTTCGGGAAACTTCAGCGACTTGTCGTTGAGCAGTGATGGGCGCAAATACCAGGCAATCCAGATCCCCAGAAAACTTACCGAGAATACCCAGGCGATCATCGGGACGGCATCCAGTTGCTGACCGGTCAGCAAGGTATAAGCCGGAATCGGCGCGACCAGCCCACCGGAAATGATCGACGCAGCCGCCGATGCCACGGTCTGATTGATGTTGCTCTCATGCAGCGTCCACGGCAGATGCTCGGATGAACGCTTTGAAAGCCCTTGCCATATCGCATAGCCGATCAACAAGGCGATGATCGACATATTGAACGACCAGCCAATCTTCAACCCGGCGTACACATTGGAAGGCGTCAACAGGATACCGAGCACGACCCCGGTAATGACCGCGCGCAGACTAAGCTCGCGCTCGACAGGACTGACAAGAGGGATCGATGGCGAGGTTGAAAGCATGCGAGTTCCTTTCGGCAATGAGACAAGGCAACCTATAAAGTGAGCGTCATAGTGGCCGAAGGTTCAGATGACGGAGTCAGGCGAGTGTTTGAATAACTTCCGCTGACCGCTTTTCTCCGGCGATGGCTCGGGTTAGCTTGCAGAAATCGGACTATTCCAGTGAGGATAAAAAGTGACGCACGTGGACATCCGGAAAGTCATCGAACTGCCGCCGCAGCTCCTGATATTGGAAAAAGAGGCCGTCGCGCAGGGATTCAGGTTCGTCACGCGATTGATCGACGACTGGGAGTCCGGAAATAACAGATTCGATGCTCAGGGCGAATGCCTCATGGGTGCATTTCTGAACGACGATTTGGTGGGCATCGGAGGTGTTTCGCGTGATCTGCGTACTCAGAGCAACACCGGCAGGCTGCGAAGGGTGTACATCGCAGGCTCATATAGAGGTCAGGGTATTGGCAGAATCCTGGTGGAGCGCCTGGTGTCGCAGGCGTCTCGACACTTCCGTGTCTTGCGCTTGTTTACCGACACTTCAAGTGGCTCTGCATTTTACGCGCGCTGTGGCTTCCAGCGAGTGGACGAGGATGACGCTACGCACATGAAATTTCTGAAAGAGTTCGCAAGCCGTTGAAGACGTCGACAGTGGCTTATTCACCGTGGATTATTTAATGAATCCCCGACGGTGAATAAGAATATCCAGCCCCTCTTCAGTATCGGGAACACAGAAATAACCGGTGATCAGCTTGAACTGTTCATCTGTCGCTGCAAAATCGTGATCTGCTTTTTCGTTGCGAGCATGCAGTCTGGCAAGGCAAATATCATCTTCTACATCGAGATAGTGCAGTCGATGCTTAACCTGAGCGTCTTCAGCCAGGCTGAGAAGCCACTCACGGTCTGCAAGCGTGTTTGCAGGAAAATCCAGAACCAAGCAAATGTCTGACTTCAGCATGTCTATGACCAGAGGGCCGATGATGTCGCGAATTCTATGTGCCAGGCGTACGTAGTCAGACACCGATTTGATCTCGTCAGGGTAGAGCCGCGAGAGCCACTGATCTTCACTCAGCAGAATCGCCGAGTATTCAGCCGCGAGTGACTTCGCGAGCGTCGATTTACCGGATGCGATCTTGCCGCACAGGAGGTGAAGTTTCGTGGCTAGCATCAAGGCGTGTCCTTTTCCCGTCGTAAAATATGCATTCCTGAAGAGAGGGGAGTCCTTAACTCTGTAGGGCCCTCTCAACCAAGCACATTCAGCCCATCATTGAAATGGCACTCGCGATCATCACCGCCAAGGTTTTCCGGCAGGAAAGCGGTGAGGTCGTAGGGCAAAAACAGCGTATCCAGCGCCAGAGAGAACGGTACGTCTATCAGGCAGGGCCAGGTTGATGTCACGTCTTTGGTACCCCATGCCCAGCCGTGTCGTGTTCCGGGATAGACGCAACGTTCACCATCAAGCTGATACATCAGGCTCCAGCAGCCGCTCAGTGAGATGGACGTAGCAAGTAACAGGCATTGCTTGAACATACAGTCCCTTGTTTCCGAGTGATGCAACGTGTGCGTCATTCTAGTCGCATAACCCTGCGGCAATCATCCTGCGAACGGCGCGGGCAATATCTTGCGTCGCCTGTCCGGTCTGCTCGCCTGGCAACTGATCGAACATATGCGGCACGCCTGGATAGACGTGCATTTCAACAGGCACTCCCGAGCGCGACAGGGTCAGTGCGAATGCCAGGTCCTCTTCAAGAAACAGATCGAGTGCGCCAACGCAGATGAAAGTGGGCGGCAGATCGCTCAGGTCGGTGGCCAGTGCGGGGGAGAACAGGGTCTTGCGATCATCGTCCAGTGCGTAGGCACCGCGCAGGCTTTCCCAGCAAAAATGATTGGCCTGGCGCGACTAGCTGAAAGTGCCGGTAGTCGGGTTGGCTGGCGGAGCGTCAGGCGCGCCAGTGCGGTGATCGAGCATGGGGTAGATCAGCACCAGACCGGCGAGTGTCCGCAGCCCTTTGTTTCTTGCCAGCAGGGCGAGCGCGGCAGCAAGCCCGCCACCGGCACTGTGGCCCATGATCACCAGGTTGCCGGTGTTCATGCCCAGCGTCGGCCCGAGGCTGAATATCCACTCCAGCACTGCGTAACAGTCTTCCAGCGGGATCGGGAATGGATGCTCGGGGGCGAGCCGGTGATCGACAGCGACGATTATTGCGTTGAGCTCGACGGCTAGCTCTGCGAGGTAATCATCGGCCATCTCCGGGCTGCCCAGAACAAAGCCGCCGCCGTGGATATACAGGATGACGGGGAGTCCAGAGTGAGAGAGCGAAAGGTCCGGACGATAAAGACATAACCTGACGCCGTTGTCCGAATCGGAGGAGGTCCAGTGTTGCTCGCCGCGCTTGGTGGCGGCGGTTGCCCATGGGGCGCTGACGCGAGCCCTGATGTCGGCAAGGGTGTGCAGCGTCCAGTTGCTCGACGGCTCGTCCATGAACCAACGATAGGCCGGGTCCAGTAATTCATCGGCGTTCAATACGTGCTCCCGAGGCGCAGGGAAATAAGCCCCTGCGCCTGTCAGTGTTTAAAGCCACGCCTTGATTTGCGTACAGACGGCGGGCGTGGAAATGCCATAACGATCATGCAGTGTAGGCAGCGCTCCAGCGTCGAGAAAAGCGTCCGGCAGGGCGATCTGCCTGAAGGTCGGTGTAACGCCATTGCGCAGCAACACCGTCGCCACTGCTTCGCCCAGCCCGCCGATAATCGAGTGGTTTTCGGCGGTCACCACCAGACGGCCTGGTTTTCTGGCTTCCGCCAGAATGGTCTGCTCGTCCAGCGGCTTGATGGTCGGCACGTGCAGCACTGCAACATCGACACCGTCGGCTTGAAGTGCCTTGGCCGCTTCCAGGGCACGCATGGTCATCAGGCCGGTGGAGATGATCAGCACGTCGTTGCCGGTGCGCAGGGTCTTGGCTTTGCCGATCTCGAATGTGTAACCGTATTCGTCCAGCACCAAGGGCACGTTACCGCGCAGCAGGCGCATGTACACCGGGCCCTGATGCGCTGCGATCGCAGGGACCGCCTGTTCTATTTCCAGTGCATCACAGGGGTCGACGATCATCAGGTTGGGCATGGCGCGAAAGATCGCCAGGTCATCGGTGGCCTGATGGCTGGGGCCGTAGCCGGTGGTCAGGCCCGGCAGGCCGCAGACGATTTTGACGTTGAGGTTGTCCTCAGCAATCGCCATACAGATGAAGTCGTAGGCGCGACGTGAGGCGAACACCGCATAAGTGGTCGCAAATGGTACGAAGCCTTCCCGAGCCATGCCCGCAGCCGCGCTCATCAGCAATTGTTCGGCCATGCCCATTTGGTAGAAACGTTCAGGGTGCGCTTTGGCGAAGATGTGCAGGTCGGTGTATTTCGACAGGTCAGCCGACAGCCCGACGATATCCTGACGTTGCTCCGCGAGCGCCGCCAATGCATGACCGAACGGAGCCGGGCGGGTGGCCTGACCCTCGGAGGCGATGGACGCGATCATCGCCGAGGTAGTGAGTTTTTTCTTCGGGGCAACGGACGGAGCCGAGGTGTTATTGGCAGAGCTCATACGGTTTTCCCCTCGTCGAGGTTGTTCAGTGCGACGTCCCATTCGTGCTCATCCACGCGGATGAAGTGGGTCTTTTCACGGGTTTCCAGAAACGCCACGCCCTTGCCCATTTTCGTGTCGCAGATGATGACCCTGGGCTGAGCGCCGACGTGTTGGCGGGCCGCGTCGAAGGCTGCGACCAGTGCGTTCAAGTCGTTGCCGTCGACGCGCTGGGTAAACCAGCCAAACGCCTGCCAGCGATCCACGATGGGTTCGAAAGCCAGCACTTCACTGGAGTGGCCATCGGCCTGCTGGTTATTCACATCGACGATCGCGATCAGGTTGTCCAGTTTCCAGTGCGAGGCGGACATGGCCGCTTCCCAGGTCGAGCCTTCGTTCAGCTCGCCGTCCGACAGCAGGTTGTAAACGAAAGATCTTGAGGCCTTGCGCTTCAGCCCCAGGCAGGCACCTACCGCAATGCCCAGACCATGACCTAGCGAACCGCCGGTTATTTCCATTCCGGGGGTGTAAGTCGCCATCCCGGACATGGGCAAACGGCTGTCATCCGAGCCGTAGGTTTCCAGTTCATCGAGCGGGACGATTTCCGCCTCTATCAATGCCGCGTACAGCGCAATGGCATAGTGGCCGATCGACAGATAAAAGCGGTCGCGCTGCTCCCATTCAGGGTCTTCAGGCCGATAGTTCAGCGCGTGAAAATAGGACACTGCGAGCAGGTCCGCAGCGCCCAGTGCCTGTCCGACATAACCCTGGCCCTGAACCTGGCCCATGCGTAATGCGTGCCGGCGAATGTTATGAGCACGCTGCGCCAGCGAGGTTGAAGGCGCAGATAAAGTAGTGGCTGTCATGGTGATTACTCCGTTGACTCAACGATTGACCGAGGCGGCAGGGATGCGCAGCACCAGATAGGCGCCGATGAACAGCACGCCGGTAATCAGGTACATGCCGATGGCGCTTGAGCCGGTCGTGGTGGTGATCCAGCCGATCAGGTAGGGCGAACAGAAGCCCGCGAGATTGGCGAAACTGTTGATCCCGGCAATCCCGGCGGCCGCCGATACTCCGCCCAGCAGCGTGGTAGGCAGCATCCAGAACATGGAGGACGCCGAAAGAATGCCCGCAGCGGCGATGCACAGGCTGAGCACTGACAGCAGCAGATTGCCGCCGAACAGCGCTGCCAGGCTTAACCCCAGAGCGCCTGCGATCATCGGGCCGACCAGGTGCCAGCGGCGTTCTCGATGCTTGTCGCCGCTGCGCCCCATCAGCAGCATCACGACGATTGCGCACAGGTAGGGAAGGCTGGTCATCAGGCCGATGTGCAGCGGGTCGGAAACGCCTGCGTTGCGAATCAGCGTCGGCAGCCAGAAGGTGATCGCGTACTGGCCCATCACCACGCAAAAGTAGATGCACGCCAGCAGCCACAGACGCTTGTCGCGAATGAAGGCGCCTACCGACGCGTGTACCACTTTCTGGCTGTTGTCCTCTTGCAGCTCCTTGTTGACCAATTCCTTTTCTTCAGCGGACAGCCATGTCGCCTGATGCACGCCATCCTTCAGATAGCTCAGTACCAACAAGCCGACGATCACCGTCGGGATCGCTTCAAGGACGAACATCCATTGCCAGCCGGCCCAGCCATGAACGCCTGCGAAGCGGGTCATGATGTAGCCCGACAGCGGACCGCCGATCATGCCGGACAGCGGGATGGCGATGAACCAGAGCACGGTCATGCGCGCGCGGCGATAAGAGGGGAACCAGTACGTCAGGTACAGCAGCAGGCCCGGTGCCAGACCGGCTTCCGCCACGCCGAGCAGAAAGCGCAGGGCATGGAACTGCCAGGCGGTTTCGACAAAGGCGAAGAGGGCGGAAATGATGCCCCAGGAGATCATGATGCGGGCGATCCAGCGTCTTGCCCCGACGCGATGAAGGATCAGGTTGCTGGGCACCTCACAGAGGAAATAGCCGATGAAAAACATGCCTGCACCCAGCCCGTAGACGGTTTCGCTGAAGGCCAGGTCGTTCATCATCTGCAGCTTGGCGAAGCCGACATTGACACGGTCCAGGTACGCGCACAGGTAGCACAGCATCAGGAACGGCATCAGTCGCCAGGCGGTCTTGCGGTAGGCACTGGCGCGCGTGGTCGACACCGCGTCGAGGGTCATGGTGGTTATCATGATGGTCTGATCTCTTGTTTTTATAGACCGCCAGGCATTCGCCCGGCGTATCGTCGATCCAGAACAAACACGGGCTGTTTGCCAGCCCGTCCACACGCGGTCAGTGAATCAGCATGCCGCCGTTCACATCCAGCGTGATACCGGTGAGATAGGACGACAGGTCGCTGGCCAGAAACAGCGCGGCATTGGCCACGTCCTGCGCTGCGCCCAGGCGGCCTAGCGGAATGCCGTCGATGATCGCGTGGCGTCGCTCATCCTGCATCAGACCGCCGGTGATATCGGTATGAATCAGGCCGGGGGCGATGGAATTGACACGCACCTGATCAGGCCCGAATTCACGTGCCATCGCCTTGCCCAGCCCCAGCACGCCGGCTTTCGCTGCGCTGTAGTGAGGGCCACCGAAAATGCCTCCGCCACGCTGGGCGGAAACCGAAGACATGCAGACGATGCTGCCCGAGGATTGGGCGCGCATGGTTGGGATCACCGCTTGCGACATGAGCAGAGTGCCGCGCAGGCTGACGTCGAGCACCTTGTCGTAATCGCCAGGGCGGATGTCCAGAGTCTTGATGGGCTGTGTGATACCCGCGTTATTCACCAGAATGTCAATACGACCGTAGTGCGCGATGATTTTGCTGACGGCTTCGTGAACCTGTTTTTCATCGGCGACGTTGGCTGCCAGGCCCAAGTGGCCTTCACCCAACGCGGCAGCGGCATCGCGTGCAGCGGATTCGTCCAGATCGATAATGACCACGCGTGCGCCATGGCGGGCGAACGTGACCGCGGTTGCGCGACCGATACCGCGCTCCGACGCCGCGCCGGTGATGACTGCGATTTTGCCTTGAAGAAGCATGAGGGATACCTCTGATTATTGTTGTTGGGTTCGATTCGGGTGATCGATGACTTCAGAGTGTTCCCGGTGCCGGTTCTGAGCAATGCCGCAAAAATCACTGGGTGCTGAAAAAAATTCACCTCTCGTCAATCCGCAATACCAGTGGTTGAATGCACGAAACTCGAATAATCGGACACATCGGAGTGTTCATGCAGCCTGATGACGATGCACCTCTGAGCCTGCCACCGCTGAAAGCGCTTCAGGCCTTCGAACAGACTGCCCGCTTCGGCAATCTGGCCAGAGCAGCCGAGGTCCTGGACCTGACACCCTCGGCAGTCAGTCACCAACTGGCCAGACTGGAGGCTTTGATCGGACGGCAATTGTTCGTCCGGGCCGCGCGTGGTGTCACGCTCACGCCGGTCGGCGAGCAGTATCTGAAAGATGTCTCGGGGGTGTTGCACAGCCTTGCCGTCGCGACCGAACGTGCTGCAAGCGATGTCAGTCTCGATTGCTTGCGCCTGCATTCCGCGCCCAGTCTCGGGCTGCTCTGGCTAATGCCGAGGCTGGAGGCGTTTCGGGTAAGCCACCCGGATATCCAGATCAACCTGTCGTGCTCTTATGAGTCACTGCATTTCAGCCGGGACAAGATCGATGTCGATATCCGTCATGGCAGGCCAAACTGGCCGAGCTACGAAGTGCGCACCCTGCGTGACGAGAAGTTCGCTGTGCTGGCGTCTCCGCAACTGCTGGCGCGTCGCCCGGTGCACAGCGCAGCGGACTTGCTCGAGCGTGAATTGATTCTCTCCGAAGCCACGTTGCTCAAATGGCCCGAGTGGTTTGCCCGGCATGGACTGGCTCGCCCGGAAAAGCCTTATGCGCTGAGTTTCGACCGCTCGTACATGACGCTGGAAGCCGCCAGTCACGGCTTGGGTTTTGCGCTGGAAAGCACCTTGCTGGCGCAAAAGTATCTGGGCACTGGCGAACTGATCGAAGTTGCGCCTCAAGAATTGACTGCACCGGTTGCAGCGCATCATCTGGTCTTTCCCAAGGCCCATTCCGGCTTCCCCAGAGTCAGAAGATTTCTTGAATGGATGGAGCATGAGTTAGGGCAGGGGTTTGTGTTTTGAGCCGCCCCGCTTATGTTTTAGCCTCTTTGCCAAGCGTGAGCATGGCATAGGGCATGGCCTCATTCTCATGCGGTCTGAATAAGCCTCACCATGGAGATGTCATCATTTATGGAAAATAAACTGGTTTCCAGGACCGCAGTCGTTACCGGCGCGGCTCAAGGCATCGGTGCCGCCATTGCAAGACTCTTTGTGCAACAAGGCTGCTTCGTTTACGTCACTGATATTAACGACGACCTTGGTAATGCGGTTGCAAGCTCATTGGGTAGTCGCGCCTGTTTTCTGCGTCTGGATGTGCGGCGTGAAGAGGATTGGCAACGACTGGCCGCGCAGATTTCGAATCAAGGCCGGAGTTGGAACATCCTCGTGAATAATGCGGGCATCACCGGATTCGAAAATGGCTCAGAGCGGCATGACCCGGAACATGCAAGTCTGGAAGACTGGCGTTCGGTGCATCAAACCAATCTCGACGGTGTATTCCTCGGATGCAAATACGCCATTCGCTCCATGCGCCATTCAGGCGCCGGTTCCATCATCAACATTTCCTCTCGCTCCGGCCTGGTTGGCATTCCAGGCGCCGCAGCGTATGCGTCGTCCAAAGCTGCCGTTCGCAATCACACAAAAACGGTGGCGCTTTATTGCGCCGAACAAGGACTGAACGTTCGATGCAACTCGATCCATCCGGCGGCCATCCTGACCCCCATGTGGGAACCCCTGCTAGGTAGCGATGCCGGTCGTGAGGACCGAATGGCTGCGCTGGTGCAAGACACTCCGCTCAGGCGATTCGGAATGCCTGACGAAGTGGCCGCTCTGGCCTTGTTGCTCGCGTCGGATGACGCCACCTACATCACGGGCAGTGAGTTCAACATTGATGGTGGTTTGTTGGCTGGGACGGCTGCGACTCCGGCAGTCCTGAACGACAGCTAAATCAAGGACATTCAGATCACGCCTGCCAAAGACGGTTTTGGCCGAAAGCTGGAGGTCGCGAAAAGCCGTAATCGGCCGGAAACAGACGCTTACTCAGAGGATGCTTCCGGCTTGCTGTTCAAGCGGTCGAGACGACAGACGGTTATTCTCTAACCGTCCCCCCACTATGCTCGCAAGAAGTAGAAACCTAGCCGTGCTAATCCACGAGCCAGTCTCAATTCTGTCGCCCCTGCAATACTAATGCCTTGTCATAGGTACGCTCAAATTGCAGGGGGGTTACGGTAATATGCCCAGCAAGAAGCTCGGCCGTTTCAGTACCTGCTGTATCAGCTTGTGTGTGCCTGTCCAGGCTCAACCAGTGATATTGAAGACCGCGAGGATCATTCTCTGTGCGTACGGATACACCGCTCAAACGCCCAGATCCTTGGCGTGTCAGTTTCAATGGAAGCACGGCGGCCAAGGGGCAGCAGGGGAAATTGATGTTCAAGCAAACGTCTTTCGGCCAGTCCATACCCATGAGCTGGGCGATGACTTGTGGCGCATGATTGAGCGCGTTTTCCCAAGGTACAGCACTCCTGTCGGTAAACGACTGGCTCAACGCGATAGATGGAACCCCATACAGCAACCCCGTCATGGCGGCCCCAACCGTGCCCGAGAAAACTGTTTCGACTCCCAAATTCGCGCCTCTATTTATTCCTGACAAAATCAGATCAGGCCTGTCGTGATTGAGCAGGTGCCCTAACGCCATTGCCACACAATCCCCCGGTGTCCCGGTGACTGCAAAGCGTCTGGGGCCATGAAAGCTCATCCGCAATGGAGTGTGAAGACTCAGCGAGTGAGAAGTGCCGCTTTGATCCAGTAACGGAGCTACAACCCAGACCTCCCGTGCTATTTGAGACGCAATGCGTTCCAAAACCTTAAGCCCCGGAGCATCAATACCGTCATCATTGGTGAGAAGAATCCGCTCGAATCTCGGGTGGTCATTAGGCATCTTAATTCCCGTCATGATTTTCCTGCCGAATCTGAGAGTACTGTCGTAGGCCGTTTTAGCTATAATCACATAGCTATTTTATTATAGGTATACCTTTATGGATATTTCGTTGTTTCGTGAGCAGGTGACTCGACTAAGCAAACGTCTGCGTCAGGAAGCACAAAATCACCCTGAAACGTGGTCGCAAATGTTGGTCTTGAGTGCAATTGACCAAATGGACGGGACGGCGACGCCTTCGAAAATTGCAGAGGCCGAAAACATGCGGTCGTCGAACGTGGCCTCTCTGCTGCGCGACCTGCAAGCTCGTGAGCTGATTACGCGCACTCACGACACCAGTGATCTACGCCGCACATGGATAGGGTTGTCCGAAAAAGGCAGGCTGGTATTGCAGACAAGCAGAGATCGACGCGACGAATGGCTGGGCAACGCGGTGGAAGCCTACCTTTCGGATAAAGAACTCAAACAACTGGAAGTTGCTGGAGCGCTGATGGAGAAGCTGGCCGGTTATAAGAAATTAAGCGATTAGCAAAAATTAGCCCAAAATAAGCCCCGACAGCAGGCAGCTATGGGTCGAGATTCGCCTCTCGCGCCAGCCGACTCTCGACCCGAATACGCTGCTCACGAAAAACAGAAATCGGCCAAGTGTTGCCGGTCGTAAACCATCGCTATGGTAATGCTTGACAAGATTTTCTGAGAGACTGAAATTCGACAAGTACGAAAAGAGAGGCGCGCTTCAGTCTCTCTTTTACTTCTTCAATTTGAACCACGCCGCGGAACAGGATTCTGCGGCCGTTGGGAGATCCGTTTGCTTAATGTCCCCAAGGATCTGATCGGTGATGACCGCCTGTCTCACGTGCTGAGTGCCAGCGAGAGACTGACCTGTGCGGCCTCGGTGGAGGAGGTCGTCGCTGTGTTGAGGGACACGGCGCGCGCTGCGGTAGGCGCGGAGGGCATTGTGGTCGTCATTGAAAATGAAGGCCGCTGTTCTTATGTAGCCGAAGATGCGGTCTCTCCCCTTTGGCAAGGACAGAGCTTCTTGATTGACCATTGTGTATCTGGTTGGACGATGCGCCATGGTGAGACGGTTGCGATCCGTGATGTTTGGCTCGATCCACGCATCCCTCAGGACGCTTACGCGCCGACCTTTGTCCGAAGCCTCGTGATGGTGCCCATAGGTAGACCTGTTCCGTTCTCGGCGCTTGGCGCTTACTGGTCCGATGTTCGCGATCATGATCCCGATACGATCAAACTGTTGGAAAGTCTGGCGCGACTGGCAACCATCGCAATCGAGAATGCGCGCCTGACCCAGGCACGCAATCGCGGGGCGGCACTAAGGACCACTCAGAATCGAATCCTGGAGCTGGCTGTAGAAGTAACAACCCTGAACGTTACCCTGGATGCAATCGTCCGCGAAGTGGAAGCGCTGTCAACGTCGGGATTCGTGGGGAGCATCGTGCTCCTGGATGAAGACATGTATCACGTGGAGCATTGTGCCAGCCCAAGTCTGCCTGACGCTTACACTGACGCTCTCAAAGCCATTGCTGTCGCCCCGTTCCTGGGCTATCAGAGCGCATTAACGGCAGCGGCCGACATCATGATCGACCCGCGCTGGAGCGAGTTCCGCGATCTGGCCGTCGGACATGGGCTGCTCGTCTGCTGGTCGGTTCCTATCCGTTCGGCGCAGGGCGCACTGCTCGGTGCGTTCGTCCTGTACCACCGTGAGCTGCGTGAACCATTGCCAGCGGATATTGAGATCATCAACTTCGTGGCTCATACGGTCGGACTGATTGTTCACCGTGCACGAACGGATTCCGCGATCCGTATCAGCGAGTTGAGATTGCGTCTTGCCGTCGACCACGCCGATGTGGGTTTCTGGGACGTGGATCTGGTTCATGACACGCTGGTTTGGCCTTCACAAACCAAGGCGATGTTCGGCATCTCGGCTAACGTGAAGGTCACGTTGCAAGATTTCTATGATGGTTTGCACCCCGAGGATCGTGATGCGACGATCGACGCCTTCCTGGCGGCCGCAGATCCAGAGCGTCGCGCGCTCTACGAGGTCGACTACCGCACGGTTGGCCGAGAGGACGGCATCGTTCGCTGGATCGCGGCAAAGGGGCGCGGGGTGTTCAATGCAGCCGGTGTCTGTTTGCGCGTCACCGGCACCGCAATCGAAATCACTGCTCGCAAGGCTGCCGAGGAGGAGTTGAGGGAGCTTAACGACACCCTTGAAAGGCGAATTGTCCAGGCCATCGCCGAGCGCGAGGAGGTCCAGCAGACGCTGCGCCAGAGCCAGAAGATGGAAGCGATGGGGCAGCTTACCGGCGGCGTTGCGCATGACTTCAATAACCTGCTCACGCCCATTGTGGGCACGCTCGATCTGCTTCTGCGACGTGGCGTGGGTGGCGATCGAGAGCAACGTCTCATCTCGGGCGCAATGCAATCGGCGGAGCGTGCCAAGACGCTGGTACAGAGACTGCTAGCCTTCGCGCGCCGTCAGCCGTTGCAGACGGTTCCGGTCGATGTGGCCAAATTGCTGAGCGATATGGGCGATCTGGTGGCCAGAACGGCCGGGCCGAAAATCAAAGTGGTCGTCGACGCTCCAGAAAATCTGCCCGCTGCCATTGCCGATCAAAACCAGCTGGAGATGGCTGTTCTCAACCTTTCCGTGAACGCGCGTGACGCGATGATCGGGGGCGGCACGCTGTGCATATCTGCCGGTACGGTGCTGGTCGGCGATGGGCATCGTTCGAAGCTGCCGAAAGGCGAATACCTCTGTTTAACTGTCGCAGATACGGGCACTGGCATGGACGCTGCCACGCTTGGCCGAGCGGTGGAGCCATTCTTCTCCACAAAGGGTGTCGGCAAAGGGACTGGTCTGGGTCTTTCGATGGTGCATGGGCTGGCATCACAATTGAACGGTGCTCTCACGATTCAGAGTTCGCCAGGTTTCGGGACGAAAGTGGAGCTGTGGTTGCCGCGCAGCATGACCGTGCCAGCAGCGGCTTTGCACATTGTCGAGGCGTCAGAGCCGCAATTGACGCGCGGGATCGCGCTGCTGGTCGACGATGAGGAACTGGTACGGGCAAGCACCTGTTACATGCTGGCCGAGCTGGGTTACCGCGTGATCGAGGCCGGGTCAGGTGAAGAGGCCATGCAACTGATAGCCAACGGGCAGGCATTTGATCTGCTGATCACTGACCACCTCATGCCGGGTATCAACGGGACCGATCTGGCCCGGGTGGTCCGCTCCTCAAGGCCTGGAACCGCGGTCCTTCTGGTCTCCGGGTATGCCGAACGTGAGGGCCTTGATCCGGATCTTCCGCGGCTCACAAAGCCGTTTCGCAAAAGCGAACTTGCAGCATGCCTTGCCCCGCTTCACGGCAAGGGCGGCGGCCCCGCGTCAGAAGCTTATGGCTTGGCACCCTGACCTTCGCCAGAGCACGGGGTGAAGGCCGTCGTTCCTGTCAGCTCGGCTTTGGCAGTCAATGATGTGCCGCTCATCCCAGGCTACGGCCTCACACCTGCCGACGGGATGATCATCGACGCTACGCCTCTAAACCTCCTTGGGCTGTGAAAATTTGCAGGGTTGGCCGCTAGCGCTTATATCCGCCCCTCAAACGGCCAGCCGATGCGCTTTCCAAGCATCACCGTCGTCGCTTTGCGAGCCTGTCCACAGCAGCTGCTTTTCCGGCGCACTAAACATCGAACGCAGGTTTTTTTCGATGGTGTTGCACAAGTCTTCCATGCGAATCTGGTGCTGACTGCTGCCGAAGGGCGCTTGCAGGTCGGTGCCGATACGGTCCATTGCCAGTAGGAGGCAGCCGACTACTGTGGATATCGCCGGGGTGAACCAGCCCAGGGTGGTTACCATGCTCAGTGGCATGATGACGCAGAACAAGGTGCTGAACAGCCTCGGAAAATAGACGTACGGATAGGGCAGAGGTGTGTTGGCGATGCGTTCCATGCCGCCCTGGCAGTTGGACAGTTCGACCATGGTCGACTCCAGTCGCGCCAGACGAATGCTGTCGATGCGTCCCGCTGCAAACTCTTCGGAGATGATGGCCGCCGAGCCGTTCAGAATGTCATTGGGAAAGTTATTGCTATCAGAGGCCCGACGAATTTCGGCGTCCGACAACAGTCCGTCGAGTTTTGCGGTGCCGACATCGCCTTTGAGATGGGCCCGCAGTGCCCGCAGGTAGGCCACGTGGCGATGAAACAGCACTTCTTTCACCGGGTTGTTGCGATCATCGGTATTACCTTCAATCAGTGTAATCACCTGGCGGCCATAGCTGCGTGAGCTATTGACCATCGCGCCCCACAACGTACGCGCTTCCCACCAGCGGTTGTAGGCACTTGTGTTGCGAAAGCTGATCAGCACGATCAATGCCGAGCAAAGCAGCGTGAGAGGCATCAGCGGGAAATCGATGCCCTTGCCTTCGATCAGCATGACATCCATGGTCACGGCCAGGTCCCAGAGCAGAAGCCAGAACAGCGACCAGCCAACATAGGTCACTGTTCTGCTGATGCACCGCCATTTTTTTTCGAAAAGACCCGTCATTACGGCACTCCCTTGCTGGGTTGGAAAAAGGCTGTGCATGTTCATTGAACACGCTATGCCGCGAACTTACGCCGCTTGCCTTAAAGCCCGCTTAATTTCCAGGTGCGTAATCTTCAACACGGTTTGCTGTGCTGTTTCGGCTGCAGCCTTTGAGTTCGGCATGCACAGGTCATGCACTGGAACCGTCAACAGATCCGGGACCACACAGCCTTTGTCGATCCTGTTCAATTGGCGGGTAGCCGGACGTTTCGCTGTTTCTGGCGTTGTTTAATCGACACTTCGCTGCATTGCTTTCGCGCAACTACTCGTTCCGGACAAGCCCGCCTCAGCGTTTTGCTGTTCAAACTCCGTAGACCGAGAGGGAATTTCCATGCACATCAACCGATCCGCCCCACAACCGCCTGGTATTGAGATGGAGAGCTTTCGAACCGCGTCTGACGCGTCTCTTGCTTCCAGTTCTGTGCGGTCCGTCAGCTCCGGTGCGCAGGACAATCTGCATGCGATTACTGATTACCTGAAGGATCATGTGTTCGCTGCACACAAATTGCCGTTGACCGACTCATTGGAGGACCACGCTGCCATTCATGCTCATAACGAGCAGATCGATGCGCTGATCGATGCACGCGCCAGGCGTTTGAGCGAGCAGGGCGAAACCCGTGCAAGCATCGGAGAAACATTTGCCAAGGCGGAAAAGTTCGACCGATTGGCGACTACCGCATCAAGCGCGTTACGGGCCACGCCATTTGCCGCGGCTTCGGTGCTTCAGTACATGCAACCGGCGATTAACAAGGGCAATTGGCTACCTGCTCCACTCAAGCCGCTAACCCCTTTTATTTCCGGGGCGCTGTCGGGAGCGATGGACCAGGTGGGCACCAAGATGATGGATCGCGCGACGGGTGATCTGCATTATCTGAGCACCTCGCCAGACAGGCATCCATGATGCGATGGCTACTTCCGTGAAACGCCACTCGCCAGGGCTTGGCAGGCAGGTTGTGGACATGGGGATTGCGGTGCAAACGTACTCGGCGCGCAACGCAGTACGCACGGTATTGGCGCCGGCACTGGCGTCCAGACCAGCAGTCCAGAGTGCTGTTGACATCAGCGTGTCGACGGCGGGTGGTCTGGCTGCCAACGCAGGCTTTGGCAACCGCATGCTCAGTGTGCAGTCGCGCGATCACCTGCGTGGTGGTGCATTCGTGCTCGGCCTGAAGGATAAAGAGCCCAAGGCTGACCTGAATGAAGAAACCGACTGGCTCGATGCTTACAACGCGATCAAGTCGGCCAGCTACTCAGGTGCGGCGCTTAACGCTGGCAAGCGGATGGCCGGCCTGCCACTGGACATCGCGACTGACGGGCTCAAGGCGGTGAGAAGTCTGGTCTCGGCAACCAGTCTGGTACAAAACGGTGTTGCCTTGGCGGGCGGTTTCGCAGGGGTAGGCAAGTTGCAGGAGATGGCGACGAAAAACATTACCCATCCGGCGACCAGTGCTGCGGTCAGTCAGTTGACCAACCTGGCGGGTTCGGCAGGCGTTTTCGCAGGCTGGACCACCGCTGCACTGGCGACTGACCCTGCGGTTAAAAAACCGAGTCGTTCATACAGGACACGGTGAAGTCGACTGCGTCCAGTACGACAGGTTATGTCGCCGACCAGACCGTAAAACTGGCGAAAACCGTCAAAGACAAAGGCGGGGAAGCGCTCGTCAATACCGGTGCCAGCTTGCGCAACACGGTCAATAACCTGCGTCATCGTCCCGCTCGTGAAGCGGATATCGAAGAGGGTGGTATTGCGGCTTCTCCAAGTGAAACACCGTTTCAGCCTGGGCGGTCGTAAGCAAACTGTAAGTTGCAATTAGACGGTAAAAAGGGGTGGGCTCAACGAGTGAGGCCACCCCTTTTTTCCAGCTGTCCGGTTGGGATTCAAAGCTCTGTGTGTTGGGTGGAGGCCTTGGTTTTATCATAGGCATGTTTGACATCGGTCATGGCGATGTTGCTGGTCTCCAGCTGCAGGTCTTCGCTGTCGCTTTTTACCAGTGCGAACTTGCCGTGATTAGCGTCTACACCGTCCAGCTTGATATTCATGTCATCAAACTGCTTTTCACCATTGGTGCGAACCAGCGTTCCGAAATTGTTGGCTTCGAAACCAGTGATGTTCAAATGAGTGTTCGCGTTAAGTTGGACAACCTTATCGTCTGCGTTTTCAGCACTGCTGTTTTTGATTTGCAGATTGGTTACCTTTGCGCCTCCCTCGCCCTTGACGGTGATCATGTCCTCCCCGACGTTTTCGGCGTGCACGTTATCGATGGTGACTTGCTGGGCGTCCTTGGCTTTCACGTGTATGCCATCCACTTCGTTCTCACCCAGGTTAGCGTTTTTCAAGGTGGCGCCTTCTGCCAGTTCGAACAAAGGCTTCTGGTTTTCGCTCTGGTCTCCGTTACCCATCGACTTGTCGGCGGTGAAGGTTGCGCCGTGTGCGTCATAGACTGTGTTGGCAGCGACTTTGATGGTGTCTTTCACCACAATGACCTTGCCTGCCTGGTCGTTGGCGCCCGCTGTATCCGAAACCGGACCCGTGCCTGAGGTATGGTTGGGGTTGGCCAGTTGCGGTGTGATTTGCGGTGTTACGCCATCATCGTTCTCGCTGCTGCCTTCGACAGAAGGCGTGTTGCCATCTGTTGCAGTGGGTGCAGGGCTATCGCCGCCGTCACCGCCTGTTGCAGTCGGCGTATCGCCACCGCCATCACCTGTTGCAGTGGGTGTATCGCCGCCGCCATCGCCCGTTGCGGCTAGCGTACTGCCGTCACCGCTGTCCCCGCTATCGGTTGAAGGCGTACCGAGCCCGCCATTGTTCTGAAAAGGGTCCTGCCACTCGCTCGAGTCCTGATCTGTGTCCTGTTTTTTATTAAGGTTCATGAGCATCTGCAGCAGTGAAACAATCAATGCACTGAACAGCTTGATGAGGTTGGACTCGGGGTTTGCTGTGTTGTTGGCATCCTGCGGGCTCTGCACGCTGTTGTCAGGTTGCCCGAAACTGACGTTTTTCGGTGCGGCGCTGTTGAACAGCATGGCACCAGCGTCTACGGCCTGTGGGACGTTCTCATCGTGGAAGGTGTTTGTCTGCGGGCTTTTTTCACTCAGCGCCGAGAAGTCCAGCGCGGCTGACGTGGGTTGGTAGGGCGTGGGGGTGATACCGATGCTCATGATGTTTTACCTCGATGGGGTGGACATATGAACCAGCGTCGTCTTCCGGATTTACCAGCGTCGGTCGCCGCTTCCCTGTCAGTTCTATAGGTCGACGAGGAATTCGCCAGACGTTGCTCGAAGTGAGTGGCAAAGCGAGGTGAGCGGTTCCCGTTTCGCTGCTATTGATGGCGATGTTTTCAATACGCCATCCCTGGTGCGCTTGACGAGCACACGGAACCAAAACGCTTTTACCTTCGACTCAGTGCGGAACACACCGACAGAAAAACGGCGTGGTCTCATATCGCACTCAGAGGCCGTGAAATGACCAATAATGACCCGTACCACACCCTGATAAATGAAATCTGCGCGCTCAGCCTTATTTCCACGCCTGAACGTTTTTACGAGTCTGCCAATTTCAAAATCAGCGAAGTGGACTTCACACTTCAGTATCAGTATCAGGATCGCGATGAGGGCCGTGCTGTTTTGATTTACGGCGACATGGGAGCGTTGCCGACACGCAATCGTGACGCTGCATTGTTGGCGTTGATGGACATTAATTTTCATATGTTCTCGGGTGCCCATAGCCCGGTTTTCTCCTGGAATGCTCAGACCTGTCGGGTATTGCTTATGGGTTCCGTGAGCCTGGAGCGAGCCTCTGCCGAAGGCGTGCTGCTGTTGATGAAGTCGTTCGCTGATTTGGCGAACGAGTGGCGCGAGCATGGGGTCATCGGGCAGGTAAAAACAGCAGGTGCCCCGGTTGAGCAGCCTGTTGCCACGGCAGCCAAACGCGAGAGCCTGTCGGCCTCAGGGAGGTTTCAATGAACACTCCGCGAATCGGTGGATCGGGCGGCATCGAGCTCTCCCGGATAAACCAGCAGCCCGATGCTATTCCCGCCCAGACCGCTCACCCGAATGCAGTGACGCCAGGCATGAATCCGCCGCTGACTCCCAATCAGGCAGGGCCGCACGCAGCAGAAAGCTCTGCTACCGGTGCCGCGCGGCTGAATGTTGCGGCGCGACACACGCAGCTTTTGCAGGCCTTCAAGGCTGAGCAGGCGACAGCTCCGGTCAGCGGCGCGCCGATGATCAGCTCGCGTGCCGCGTTATTGATTGGCAGCTTGCTGCAAGCTGAAAAGCTGCCTTTTGAAGTCATGGCCGAGCGTCTGTCCCCTGAGCGCTATCAACTGAAGCAGTTTCATGGTTCGGACTTGCAACAACTGCTGGACAAGTTTACCCAGCCGGGTCAGGTACCCGACAAAGCCGAAGCCGGTCAACTGATCAAGGGCTTCGCGCAATCGGTCGCCGATCAACTGGAGCACTTTCAGTTGATGCATGACGCTACGCCCACCAAGACAGGCCCGCATGCCAACGAGGATCGGGCGACTCTTGCCGTCAGTCAGACAGCCCTTGGCGAGTACGCCGGTCGTGCGAGCAAGGCAATCGGCGAAGGACTGAGCAAAGGCATCGTGTCGCTGGATGATCACATCGCTGCAGTGGATGTGAGCCTGCAAGGTGCCGAAGAGGGCGATAAGGAAGCTTTGCACGCTAACAGGCAGGCGCTGGTTGATGCCAAAACCACTCTGGTCGGCCTGCACGCCGATTTCGTCAAATCGCCAGAGGCCAAACGCCTTGCTTCGGTCGCCGCACATACACAACTGGACACCGTCGTCAGTGATCTTGTCACTGCCCGCAACTCGGTTGGCGGCTGGAAAGGTGCCGGGCCGATTGTCGCGGCTGCGGTTCCACAGTTCCTGTCGTCAATGACGCACCTGGGTTATGTGCGTTTGTCCACCAGTGACAAGCTGCGAGAGGAGGTGCCTGAGACCAGCAGCGACGCCAGCATGCTCAAGGCGGCGATAACCGGAATGGTCGCGGGCATTGCCCACGAGACAGTCAACAGCGTAGTGAAACCGGTGTTTCAGGCTGCTTTGCAGAAGACTGGCCTGAACGAACGGCTGAACATGGTGCCACTCAAGGCTATCGATACCAATTCGGTGATTCCTGACCCCTTCGAACTGAAAAGCGAGCACGGTGAGCTGATCAGAAAAACGCCCGAGGAAATCGCTCAGGACAAGGCGTTCGTCAAGGGCGAACGCGCAGTGCTGAATCAGAAGAAGGTCCAGGGTTCGTCCACCCATCCGGTGGGTGAAATGATAGCTTACAGTGCCTTTGGTGGTTCACAGGCCGTGCGCCAGATGCTCAACGATTTACACCAGATCAATGGTCAGACGCTGAGTGCAAGAGCCTTGGCATGCGGCTTTGGCGGGGCGGTGTCTGCCAGTTCGCAAACGCTTTTGCAGTTGAAGTCGACGTATGTCGATCCCGCAGGGCGCAAAATTCCGGTATTCACGCCAGACCGAGCCGAGGCAGAGCTGAAAAAGGATCTGGCCAAAGGTATGGACCTGCGCGAAGCGTCGGTACGTACCACGTTCTATAGCAAGGCAATATCGGGTATTCAGAGCTCGGCGCTGACCTCGGCACTGCCGCCCGTGACAGCCCAGCCGCAAGGCGCGCGGGGTACGCTCAGTTCGGGGAATATCCTGCGCAATATGGCTCTGGCCGCAACGGGCTCGATTTCCTATCTGTCCACGCTGTACGCCAACCAGTCTGTCACCGCCGAAGCCAAGGCGTTGAAGGACGCGGGCATGGGGGGCGCAACGCCGATGCTGGATCGTACCGAAACAGCCTTGAACAACATCCGCCATCCGAACAGGGCATCGCTGCCACATACCTTCCAGCCGAGCACGTTGAGCGGTATTCCAAGGGCTATGGAAAGCGCTTATCACATGGGCCGAGGCGCGTTGCAGCTGCCAACCCAGATGGCCGTGGACACGGTTCGAGTGTTGGCAGACGGTGCGCTGAACGGCGTGTCGTCAGCACGCGCTGCGCTTACGCCAGCAAAACCGCCTGAAGCTAGCGGGTCCGTCGACGAGCTCCGGAACACGGCCCCAACGCCGCCATCCAGCCCAATAGTGCAGCGGCCGGCACCCTCCGTTCCGCTTGACGACGAGCAATTGCAGGCGCTCGAAGAAGGCTTGCTCGCTCCGCGTTGATTCCAACGCCGGGCACAGTCCGTACCTGTCTGCTGTCCGGCTGATTCAGGCCGCTTTAACTTTAAAGGACCATAACGATGAGAAACCCGACACCCGATTTTGCCCGCTTCATCAACGCTCTGGGCGTCCAACTCGGTACATCACTGGCCTTGCAGAATGGCGTATGCGCCCTTTACGACGGCCAGAACAACGAAGCAGCGGTCATCGAATTGCCCGAGCACAGCGAAATGGTTGTCTTTCATTGCCGAGTAGGCCGTTGTCCGGAGCGTTCCACTGATCTACAGCGCCTGTTGAGCCTGAACTTCGACGTCGCCCGTTTGCACGGTTGCTGGTTTGCTGTCGATCAGGGCGATGTACGTCTATGCGCCCAGCGCGAACTGGCATCGCTCGATGAGCCGGCGTTCTGCGACGTGACGCGCGGCTTCATTTCCCAGGCTCGTGAGACTCGCGCATTTCTACAGGCTTGAATAAAAAAGCGCCGCGTAAAAGCGACGCTTTTTTCACTGTTTGCGTTTTCAGCTCTTCAGTTCAAACCCTTCTTGCTTCAACTTGTCCGCCGCGTCTTTGAGCGACGCCGATGGCCGCGACAACTCCCCGTCAAAGGTGTAACCAATCGGTTTGTCCTGGTCTGCGCCATAAATGAAGTTGATGCGCCCCAGCGTTTTAGTGACGCTCATATTCGCTCCGCTGTTATAGCTGACCAAGGGGGTGGGTGAGGTGAAGTTTTCAGCCTGAGTCGCGGTGTGGAATACCACCAGGCGCTTGATGCGCATCTGGTTGCGATCTCCCAGAAGGGCGGAGAGGTCGCTTTGGGTCATGGTGCCGTCCAGGCTACCTTCGTCGATTTTATCGACCAGCGAGTCCTTCGGTTCCAGCCGTACGCGCGCCAGTGTCCCTATGCTGCCCTCCATGTCCTTGAGCATGGCGCGGAGTTTCGGGTCCTGGCGCATGAACTCGGCAACCCTGGCCGCATTGCCGGGGGCGCTCGCTTCACGCACTGAGCCCATGATTTTGGTGAGTATGCTTTCACTGCTCAGGCCGGAGAGGTTGGTTTTGCTGGTCTCAAAACGTGCGTTATCCATCACGCTGTGCTTATTGACTGATGCCCGATGCTCGACCGCCCCGCGTTTCAGACCACGAAGCGCTTTGTACTGCTTGTCGTTCTGCCATTGAGTGTCGGCAAACAGTTCTTCAAGGCCGTCGAGGTGCGCCTGAATAACCTCATCCGGTTTCTTGCCTGCGTAACGCGCATTCAGCGGGTCGGCCAGTTCGGCCAGTTTTGCTTTGGTCGTGCTGTCCTTGAATGCCTCGCCGAGGCTTTTAGACAGCTTGCCCAAACCTTCGGTGGTTATCGGCTTGGCGACGTTATAGCGAAACTTGACCCGTTTGACAGTCCTGTTCTCTACGCTGAAATTGACCGCTACTCCCAGATTGTTGGCGGCTGTCTGTGACGCGGGCGTCGGTCCCGGGGCGGAGGCCGGTGTGCCTGTGGGGGCCGTGTGGGTGCCGCCGATCTGCCCGCGAAGCTGCCCGCCAAGCGTTGCGTTGTTGAGAAAACGCGGGCGGTTCTTGCCGCCTTCGCGCAACTCGGTCTTGTCGTTTTTCTGGGTCAACGAGTAATCGGTGTAGGTCATCAGGTTAACGGTGATGTTCGCCGCGAATCCGCCGCGTACCACCGCAGAGAACGAATCGCTATTGGGATCGGCATCCGTGTCTCTGTCTTCGGTCAGGTTTATCCCTGCGCGTAGATCGGCAGTTCCGCCCGCCGTGAGGTCGAAGTTGAATCGCCGAGCCTCGTAGGTCTCATGGTCTACTGCCTTTTTAAGCACCTGCAATGGATTCAGCTTGCCTTCAAACAGGTCGTCGACGAATGCGTCGATGTCTTCATCCGGAACGTTGAAGACCACGCCGGCACGTTGGCTGGCGGCGACGGTGGCTGTCACGTCCACGCCCAGGCGAAAGTTGGGGGTCAACGTGCGGTTGTTACCGACGTCGACACTACGAGCAGGATGGTTTTCGTCAAAAAAGCCCGGCCAGTAGTCTTTGCCGGCACCGAAGCCACCGCTTACGTTTCCCGCACCTTCGCTGATCAGATACAGGGTAACGCCGCCCTCGCAACGCTCGGCATTGAGTATGTAGTTACGGTTGCCGGTGGTGCCTGCCGTTGGCCATAGTCCTATGGACTTGTCGGCAAGCATGATGAACGGGGTGGTAAGGTTCAGTCCGTAACTGCGTTGCAGCCTGATTTCGTCGTCGCCATGCTCCAGTTGCTTGAGCATGCTTTTGAATTTCCCGGCCAGCTCCGCCTGGTCCTTGCTGCCTGTGGCTGCGCGCATGTTGACGCTCACGGCATGGTCAGCTTTTTTGAACGATTTGAGGAATGTCTTGACCGCTTCATAACCGCTTTCCAGCGCTTTGTTATCGGTAAAGCCCATGTCTGTAACCACCTTGACCGGGTTTTCGCCGTAAGTCACATCACGCAGCGTCGCCAGTTTGTTTTGTAACGGATCTATGTCGGCTTGCGGCGGTAGCTGTTCGACCTCGTCGAGCAGCGCGCCGAGGCTTTTCAGCGTGACCAGATCCAGCGCCAGACGCGCTTTACTCAGGCCATGCTCCTCACTGGCATCGCGGCGCTGCCCCAAGGGTACATCGGCTTTCTGGTGGCTGAGTTTCAGCCCTTGATACTTCAGCGTGCCGAGTAACTTTTTGGTGGGGTTTTCAGCAGACGGAGCAACTTGAGTCAAGGCGTCCTGAAGCTCCTTGACCAGGTCATGTCCAGAGCTTTTGAAGTTGAGCTTTGTGCCCAGCTCAGCGAGTTTCTTGCCGAACTGGGTGCGCACCGACGGCTTGGCCAACTCACCGTGCTGGTTAAGAATGCCATCTTGTTGCCTGAGGTTTTTCACCTTGCCATAGCTTTGGCCGATAGACATCAGCGCCGTATAGCTGTGATTTTCCAGCTCTTCGCGCAGGGTTTCCAGTTCCTTGACCAGCGCAGCGCCTTGAGGCCCCAGTTTTGATTCCAGTGCGGCAATACGCGCTTTCAAATCCTTGCCCGGGGCTGGCGGCCTGCCGCCGGACTCATTGATCAGCTCCAACTGCTTGAACAGCATGGACTCGGTTTCATAAACCTCATTCAGACCCAGACGACCGTGGTGGCGATGTTGAATACTGTTGCCAACGTTCTTCATCCAGCGGGGCACTTCTGCGGTGTTTTTGTAGACGTTGGCGCGCATGAATTCGCGGGTGCTGGCTTTTTTGGATTTCTCCACACCGCTGCGCCCGAATGCATTGATGTCCATTCTGAGCGTCAGCCCGGTTTTTGGAATTCGCCAGGTCTTGTTCGATCCCGTGATTCGCGAGTGCACGTCATTCAAACCGTTTTCTTCTACCGGGCGCTGCTCGAAAGCTTGCCATTTGCCTGCACTGAGCCGCATCAGACCCTGGCCCTCGGCGTCTTCGATCTGGGCGCTGAGCACGTTGTCGTCATTGGCGAAAAGTGCCTTGACCGGCTGACCCCCAGGTAGGTCAACCGGCGTCCAGCGGGCGCGCATCTGATCCCCCAGCTTTGTCGATTGCCAGGCTTCCTTGGGCAGGCAATAAAGCCCGCCGGTACTGGTGAGCGCATGAAGGTTCTGTTTTTCATCCAGAGCAAGGCTCTTGATATCGCCCTCCAGGCCGGGGATATCGAGAGTGAAGGGTTTGTGATCTTTGCTGTGGGCGGTCAGCTTGTTCTGGTCATCAAGGGCGACGAAGCATTTGTTGCTGACCATTGCAAAGGCTGTGATCACTCGGTCGTCGAGGCCTTCGATTTCCTTGCCCATCTCGACTGTTGTCGAGCGCGCGGTCTGGGCCAGCGCTGTGTTGTGGTCAAAGGCCATGTTGGGGTGTTCAGGAGTCACCTTGAGCGCGTGCAGTTTGCCGCCCTTGAGCACATAGGCGTTGCTGTCGGCACCGCGTTGCAGGCGCTCAATATCTTTTATACCGGCGTCTTTCCAGCATTCGGGCGTCGCGTCCCAGCGCTGAATGCGTCCTTCGCTCAGGCCAACCAGACCCGCACGATCGAGGTTGAGCCGGTCAGCGGCGGTGGGGGGCGGGGGCATGCTCAGCCCGCGATTGTTGCTCAGTACCAGAGCATTGGTCAGGTTCCAGCCGCTTTCCAGTTTTGAATACTGCTCATTGAGCGCGTGGGAGTGAATCTCGCCCTGGCGGTTTTTGATCAATGCATGCACACGGCCGTCATCCCCGTTGATGAATCCGGTGACGCTGTCGTGGCCACCCAGCGGCAGGCCTGCCAGTTGAAAGTTTGCCTGATCGGGCGTCAGCTTCAATTGCGGGTCATTGCTTTCAAATGCACTACGGTCCGCGCTGTAAAGTCTGCCTTGGGTGTCTGCTATGAACAGCTTGTTGTCGCTCAGGCCGACCGCAGCCGCTTGCGCCTTGCCGCCGTCGAGTTCAAGCGCTTTTGTTTTCTTCTCGGTCAGATCGCCAATCACCGGGCTCATGTCTGTGAGCAGGATCGCCTGAGTCTCCTTGCCGCTGAGCAATGCCGCTCTGTTGTCCGGTGCCACCGAAAATGACTGCAGATCCTTGACTTCGATGTGCGGCATGAAAGGGCTCGTGAGGTCGACTACCACATCGTCGCTTTTCGCATAGACCGAGCCGTTGCCGCCTGTGGCCAGACTATTGAAAGCAATGTCCTCCGTGCCTTCAGGCGCTTTCCAGCGAGCACTGAGCGGGTCGAACTGATAGAGCCGGTCTTCATGCACACGCATACGCTCGCCGTCGTGCCTGAGAAGCACGCCGGTGATGTGAGCGATGTGCGCCTTGCCGGGTAACTCTTGAGTCTTGCGTCCGCTGGCGGTGTCGATGTGAATGTTGCCGTCTTCACGCTCCAGTTTCACCGCTGGCGGTTTCTTTCCTTCTATATGCAGTGCTTCTTTGCTGCTGCGGATCAAGGCTAGCGAACTGTCGTCCTGCGCCAGGTGCAGCAGGTGCCCGTTGGCCTGTAGCAACTGATGGCCGTGCACGCCGTCTTTGCTTTGATGGGCCAGGTAGGTTTGCCTTGGGGTGGCGAGAATGGAATCCAGCAATGGGGCCAGGCCGGGAGTATTGAACGTGGAGAAATCAGGCTTTCCCTTGGCGTCCAGTTGAATGCTGCCTTGTGGCTCTGAGTTGCGAACCAGTTTTTCGTCTTTCAGCTCGAAACGGCCTCCGTTGCTGCGCGTCATCATCGATTGCCGAGAACTCTGGATAGTAGCCGGCTCGTCCGGGTCTTGGGCTTTGGTGCCGGAAGTGCTGGCGCCGCTATGCCCCGCACGCATCACTGGCTGGCGCGTATCGTCCAGGTCATCAAGACTATTGCTCGATAACTGAGATACAGGCGCTTTATCTTTGGCTGTCTTCGCATTTGAAGTGGGCTGTGAAGGCTTGACGTTTTTTACGGTGGGAGGCGTGGCCGCTTTCTGCTGCGGTGCCTTGGATTTCTGGAACAGTTTGCTGACGTTCTTCAGCGCTCGCTTGCCGACACTGCTCAGTGAGTGGGAGGAGCGTTGTTTGGGTTGTTCGATTTTTTGCTGTAGATCAGTTGCAGCGTTCGTGTTTGCCGGGACTGGCGGCTGAATGATGCTTCCGGTGTTGCGGTGGATCGAGGATGAATGCACGGTGAATCTCCCTGTCCTTGTACCACTGATGGCAGCCTGATGCAAAGCTTGAAAATCCCTTCATTGGCTGAGTAGCACCTGATAACGGAGGGTTCCATCGCAAATACTTATGGCTGAAATGATTCAGCAAGATGCTTTGCGCGGCTGATATCGGTTTCAAAAGGGAACCGTAACGGTGAACGTGCCACGTAGGATGGACACGTTCAGGACATTCCCCCCATGCCCGCCGTTGCCTCCATCGTATCGAGCCCCCGCTTGCTGGCTCGCGCTATTCAAATTGCTGTGCTCGCACTGGGCTCGCTGTGTGTGGGTTGTCAGTCTGTGGACTATTCAGCACCCCGGCAGGAACGCAATCCGCGTCTGGTTACGGGCCTGGTCTACTGGGGGGGAGATGATCAGGAAGGTGCGCGGGCGGCAGAGAAAATTTCCGATTTGCCCGTCTATAACGGCGAGGACGTGTGGCAGCGCGTTGCGCAACGCAGCAGGCTGGCCGATGGCCAGGGTATGAATGAGCGTATCGCTCGCCAGCGCGATTGGCTGCTGAGCAATCGTGGGTTTATCAGTGGGGCAAGTGTCCGGGCCAGCCCCTATCTGCATTTTATTGTCGAGCGCCTGGACGAGCGCAACATGCCGTTGGAGCTGGCGCTGTTGCCAATGATCGAAAGCTCCTACAACCCGATGGCCAATTCACCGGCTGCGGCGGCTGGCCTGTGGCAATTCATGCCTTCTACCGGGCGCAGCTTCAATCTTTATCAAAGCGCTACGTACGACGCTCGCCGTGACGTGGTGGCCTCAAGCAAGGCAGCGATGGATTACCTGACCCGCCTGCATGATCAGTTCAATAATGACTGGCTGCTGGCACTGGCGGCCTACAACTCGGGCGAAGGCACAGTCGGCCGGGCGATCGAGGCCAATCGGCGGCGCGGACTGCCTGTTGATTACTGGCACCTGAATTTGCCCAGGGAAACCCTGGATTACGTGCCCAGGCTGCTGGCGCTCTCGCTGATCGTGCGCAACGCCGCTACCTATGGTGTAAAACTCACCCCTGTCGCCAATACGCCATATTTCGACGTGGTCGAACTCAACCATGCAGTAGACCTGACCCAGCTTGCGGCCACTGCGGGTGTGGATGAGGGCCAGTTGCTGAGACTCAACTCGGCGTTTCTGCGCAAAAAAACGCCAGATGGACCAGGGCGGTTGCTGTTGCCCAAGACTCAGAAGCAAGTGCTGACAGCCGGTATCGCGCGAATAACCGGGGAATCTCCTGTGACTACGGGCACCCCTCAGCGCATTGATAAGCCTGTGGTCGAACACTTGGCATTACCCCAGACGGCACAGCCGGTGAGGGTGGTCGAGCGAACGCCGGTGCCCAGGCCAGCGCAGCCGGTTGAGGTAGCTGAACGGGCACCTGTGCCTGTGCCCAACCCAGTGGAAACCATGCGGGTAGCAGAGCAGTCTTCTGCGCCGCAAACACCAACCTTGATACCGGCTGTCGAGCATAAAGAGCCGCCGATGACCCCGCGGACACCGGCAAGGGAGGCATTATCGGTGCCTAGCGTGGTACAAGCCGGGCGCTACGTGGATGACCGCTCGTCGCCTCGCAGGCGTGATGATATAGAGGATCGTACGGGCCCGCGCGAGCTGCCAAGCGGCCCGCGTATCGTGGTCTATGCCAGCGGTTCACGCTAATAACCTGCGGTTTTAAAGCCGGATGTCTAGCAAAATCACCTTAAAAATGCCCTTTTTTGGTGCTTTTTCTTGTTAGCGTTTCGGTGTGACTCGCCGTTAAGACGCTATATTTCAACGCTGATACGTCCTTGTTTTTGTTCTCGTTCGCGGCAGGTAGCCATGAACTTTTTACGCTCCCCGACTATTTTTGCTGAACTTTTGTAAAGTTTTGTAAGCTAGTGCTTACACACATTTAGAAACATTCTTCCGTGATGACGAGGTATCACCGTTCGTTATGGTCACCGCCTTTGGCGTGGCGACAGCTTGCGATTGACGGATTGTCCTACACTGAATCCTTTCAGTTAACTATCTCTTCGATCAGATTTTGAGCCCGCATGCTATGAAACCCACCCGTTCGGATAGCCGAATGGGTGGGTGGCAAAAAGCTATCTCGTTTCGAGCCCAAAAACCGGGAGGATTTTGTAACCCTCCATGCCAAGGGTGAGCGGCGTTCGGAAAACCGAATGTATGAAAACCCATGAGTCACCCTGTCGAGCGTTACGTGTAACATCTTCCGTTCCCCATCAGTAAGTTAAGTTTCACTGTCGAACTTTTCGTTTTAGTCGGGTAGTTTGTTACGTTTATTTTCCTTGAAAGGGGACGGCTTGAGTATGTGTTTCCCGTTTTAATTTCTTTCAGCCCGTTATTAAGTGAGCCCTTGTAAAACGGCCTATAACGTTAAATTAATTTTTATAAGTTGAGTGACTTTTCTGTGAGGTTTTTTTAATAATAAGCCGTGTGCTTACATGGTTTTTTGCCAAGGTCCAAGACGGGGCAGTGCGGTTGACTCCCCGGAAGCCGGGGGTTTTAACGTTTTTTTGAGCGGTAAGCGCTTGATCGGAATACAGTATCGATAGATTAAGCTAATCATCCAAACAGTCTGGCTCTATGCTGGGGTTGTGCTTCATATGACGATATTACTATGATAATAATTCTCAACTTTGTGAGGTTTTTCTCATTTCATGGGGAACTAAATTACTATATGTATGCCTTGTAAGACGTGGTATTAATAATCCGCTTGCCACCCACAGTGAGAGTGATCGATGAGCACAGACATTGATAAGGACGTCCGAGCGTGTTGGGACGTAACTGCATTATCCGCTGGTCATCAAATTGCAATGAACAGCGCGTTTCTGGATATGGACTTACTGCTGTGCGGGGAAACCGGGACGGGTAAAGACACCCTGGCCAATCGCATTCATGAGCTGTCCAGCAGGTCCGGGCCCTTTGTCGGCATGAACTGCGCCGCCATCCCCGAATCGTTGGCAGAAAGCCAGTTATTCGGTGTCGTCAATGGCGCATTTACCGGTGTCTGCCGCGCTCGCGAGGGCTACATCGAAGCGTCCAGCGGCGGCACGCTTTACCTCGATGAAATCGACAGTATGCCGCTTAGCCTCCAGGCCAAGTTACTTCGCGTGCTGGAGAGCCGGGGGGTCGAGCGGCTGGGCTCAACCGAATTCATTCCACTGGATCTGCGCGTGATTGCTTCCGCCCAGCGCCCTCTGGATGAGCTGGTGGAACAAGGACTTTTTCGTCGCGACCTGTTTTTTCGGCTCAACGTGCTGACGCTTCACTTGCCAGCCTTGCGCAAACGTCGCGAACAGATCCTGCCATTGTTCGACCAGTTCACCCAGGAGATTGCCGCTGAGTTCCAACGTCCCGTCCCTGCACTGGACAACAGTCGTGTGCAGATCCTGCTCAGCCATGACTGGCCGGGCAACGTACGCGAACTGAAATCCGCAGCCAAGCGTTTTGTGCTGGGATTCCCGCTGCTGGGAGCCGAGCCAATGGATGCGCGCGATCCGGTGACAGGTCTGCGCATGCAGATGCGCGTGATCGAAAAGATGCTTATTCAGGATGCGTTGAAACGGCATCGACACAATGTCGACGCCGTGCTTCAGGAGCTCGAACTGCCTAGACGTACGCTTTACCACCGCATGAAGGAGTTGGGAGTTGCTGCATAGATCGCAGCAAAGGCTGGAGTCCAAAAAGCTGATGTCTCGGGAGTCATGTGATGGATCTTGATGAGGGGTTTGATGACGACCTGGACGAGGAGCGTGTTCCAAATCTGGGGATCGTCGCTGAAAGCATTTCGCAACTCGGTATCGATGTGTTGCTGTCAGGCGAGACCGGGACTGGCAAAGACACGATTGCCCAGCGCATTCACACAATGTCTGGCCGTAAAGGTCGCCTGGTTGCGATGAATTGCGCTGCGATTCCGGAGTCGCTGGCAGAGAGTGAGCTGTTTGGAGTGGTCAGCGGTGCGTACACCGGTGCTGATCGCTCCAGAGTCGGCTACATCGAAGCGGCACAAGGCGGAACGCTGTATCTGGATGAGATCGATAGCATGCCGCTCAGCCTGCAGGCCAAGCTGCTGAGGGTGCTGGAAACCCGAGCACTGGAACGACTGGGTTCGACATCGACGATCAAGCTGGATGTCTGCGTGATCGCTTCGGCCCAGTCGTCTCTGGATGATGCCGTCGAGCAGGGGAAATTTCGTCGGGATCTGTACTTTCGCCTTAACGTGTTGACACTCCAGCTGCCACCCTTGCGCACACAGCCTGAGCGCATTCTGCCCTTGTTCAAGCGCTTTATGGCCGCGGCTGCCAAAGAACTGGACGTCGCCTCGGCCGATGTCTGTCCGCTGCTTCAGCAGGTGCTGTTGGGGCATGACTGGCCCGGCAATATCCGTGAGCTCAAGGCTGCTGCAAAGCGCCATGTATTGGGTTTCCCGGTGTTGGGTGTCGACCCGCAGAGTGAAGAACACTTGGCCTGTGGGCTCAAATCCCAGCTGAGGGCGATTGAAAAGGCCCTGATTCAACAGTCACTCAAGCGCCACCGTAACTGCATTGATGCGGCAAGCCTGGAGCTGGACATGCCACGCCGCACGCTCTATCGACGTATCAAGGAGTTGCAGATCTGATTTTTTTGTGTGAACGCTGGAACCCATTCACCGCCTGTCACCACCTAGTTGTACCAAGCAATTACGCTGGTACTGACTAAAGGGTATCAAACGATGAAGTTATCCAGCATGGGCACCAAGTTGATCAACGGCGGCGGTAACGCCGCGCAAGGTCTGAGCGACATAAACAGCGCCAAAGACCGTCAGACGTCGCTGTACAAAAACACCGGTTCCAACGATTCCGCAAATTCTGTGTATGACAACCTCAGAAAGGGTGACAAAGAGAACGATAAACTGCAGGACATTTCCACCGAAGAGGGTGCCAAGCGTCGCGAAGAAAGCATGCTGGCGGGCTTCGAGGCTGCTGATGAAAAACTGGCTAACCAGATCGTGGCAAAGAAAATCGAGAACGCGGTCGTCCAGTTCTGATGTCTTGAGCGCCCCTTCACACCTGAAGGGGCGGTTTCTTTGAGGAGGTTGTGATGCAGAGTCTCAGTCTTAACAGCTCATTGCAGACCCCGGCGATGGCGCTTGTTCTTGTTCGTCCTGAAACCGAGGTTACGGGTGCGAACACATCCAGCAAGGCGCTTCAGGATGTCATCGTGCAGTTGGCTCAAGAGTTGACCCGTAATGGTCAACTGGACGAGAGCTCGCCATTGGGCAAGCTGCTGGCGAAGTCGATGGCGGCCGACGGCATGGCTGGCGGCGGCATTGAGGATGTCATCGCCGCGCTGGACAAGCTGATCCATGAAAAACTGGGTGACAATTTTGGCGCCGCTGCCGACAGTCTGGGCGGTGTCGGACAGCCTGACCTGATGACGCAAGTGTTGAACGGTCTGGCCAAATCGATGCTCGATGATCTTCTGACCCAGCAAGGTAACGGGGCTAATTTTTCCAATGACGACATGCCGATGCTGGAAAAGATCGCGCAGTTCATGGATGACAACCCTGCACAGTTTCCTGTGCCGGACTCGGGCTCGTGGGTGAACGAACTCAAAGAAGACAATTTCCTCGATGGCGACGAGACCGCTCAGTTCCGTGCTGCGCTCGATATCATCGGTCAACAGCTTGGCAACCAGCAGAATGATACTGGCGATTTCGCAGCAGGCGATGGCGGCTTGGGCAGCTTTTCAGCCGGTTCATCCGGCCCGGTAGGTGACCCGCTGATCGAAGCCAACACCGGCCCCGGGAACGGTACAAATTCCACGGGTGACGTGGGGCAGTTGATCGGTGAGTTGATCGACCTTGGCCTGCAGTCGGTATTGTCCGGCGGCGGACTGGGAACCCCCCCGGTCAGTCTGCAGGCAAACGCTTCGCTGGGTAGCGAACAGAATCTGGATCAGTTGCTCGGCGGCCTGGTGCGTAAAGGGCTGGAAGCGACGCTCATGGGGACTGGTCAGATCGGCAATGACCTGAACAGCAGTGCAGCGCAGGTTGCCAACTTGCTGGTCAACGCGCTGCTGCAAAGTAACCGCAACCAGGCGGCTGCCTGACGGACACCCGCCTGACGGAGAACTCACGTGACCATTTCCCATATTGGTAATGTTAAAAGCATCCCGTCCGAACTTGGGCAGGATGTGCCACAGGGGCTCGTTCTGGAACCGGACCAGGCTGATGTCGACCTGTTCACCGCCGCCGCGCAACCGGACAAGGTTTCGAGTGGTGCGCCGCTTTCCGAGCATATCGCCAGTGCGATTTCCGGTGGTCTGGGCGAGACCGAAAAGGTCTCCCAGCAAGCCATGCGCTCCATGAAAAAAGCCTCTGGTACCGGTGATGCGCTGGATATTGCGGCGATGACCAGAACCTTGTCGCAATGCTCGTTGCAGACTGCGCTCACGACCAAAGTCGTGAGCAAGACTGCGCAGGCGATCGATAAGCTGACTAACTTGCAGTAGAGGTTGCCGTGAAATTTCTGAGCGCAGGGCTGCTGCTGTTTTGCATGCTGCTGCTCGGTGGGTGCAGTGATGAAACCGATCTGTTCACTGGCCTGTCCGAGCAGGACTCCAACGAGGTGGTTGCACGCCTTGCGGATCAGCATATCGATGCGCGCAAGCGCCTGGAAAAAACCGGCGTCGTCGTCACGGTCGCGACCCGTGACATGAACCGCGCCGTGCGGGTGCTCAACGCTGCGGGCCTGCCGCGCCAGTCACTTACCAGCCTGGGGGAAATCTTCAAGAAAGAAGGGGTCATCTCGACCCCGCTCGAAGAGCGTGCCCGCTACATTTATGCGTTGTCCCAGGAGCTTGAGGCGACGCTGTCGCAGATTGATGGCGTTATCGTCGCCAGGGTTCATGTCGTGTTGCCAGAACGTATAGCGCCAGGCGAGCCGGTGCAACCGGCGTCTGCTGCGGTGTTCATCAAGCATTCGGCGGCGCTCGACCCTGACAGCGTACGTGGGCGTATTCAACAAATGGTCGCCAGCAGTATCCCCGGTATGTCGACGCAATCGGCAGAATCAAAAAAGTTTTCCATTGTTTTCGTGCCGGCTACCGAGTTTCAGGAAACCACCCAGTGGGTCAGTTTCGGACCGTTCAAGCTGGATAGCGCCAATCTGCCATTCTGGAACCTGATGCTGTGGCTGGTGCCGGTCGGCCTGGTGCTGTTGTTGCTGATTGCCGCGCTGCTGTTGCGCAGTGACTGGCGTAACGCGGTGCTTCAGCGAGTTGGATTTGGCGGCAAGCAGAGCCGTTCGAACGTACCGGCGCGCGCATGATGGAGCGGGCTGCCGAGGACCATTGTGTGCACTGGTGGTGCAACCCCTGGCAGTGGGCACATCCTGACTGGCAAAGCCGGTTCGCCGCTGAGTGCGGATTGACGGTGGAGGAGTGTGACGCGCTCATGGTCAGCCGCCACAGTGTATTTCTGCAGCGCATGGGCATCGCCCCCAGTCAGCCGCCGACGCCTGCCGAGCCGCTGTTGAACTGGCTGGCACTGACACCCGCCCAACGTGATCAGGCACTGGATCTGGCGCAGCGAATCTGTTTCTCCCGCAACGAAAGCGATGGCGCTGATGGGGCGTGGTGCTGGGCGCTGACTAAAGCGCTGCGCCCCGGTGTCTGGCTCGATCAGGAGTCTGAAGATGCTCGCTTGCTGCTGGGTGCCTGGCTGGGGCCTGAATACTGGCCGCGCCTGCGTCTGGCCTGGGCGCCCGATGCGGTTGCCGACAGGCCCTGCGAGGCACCCGAGAATAAACTTCGGACGTTGTGGCAGGCTGTTTTATGGCGTGTCACAGCGGCTTGAATCCCGATTCGGTTCGCTCTGTACCAGGACATTCTCATGCTTGCCAAACGCAGTATTACCTTGACCGGCAACGCGGTTCTGCCTGAGCCAGTGTTGCGCCGTGAAGATATTGCCAACAGTCTGCTGGCGCGCAACATTCTGGCTGATGCACGCCAGCAGGCAGAGCAGATACTGGTGCTGGAGCAGGAGAAAGCCGAGCGCCAGCATCAGCAGGCTCTTGCACAGTTCTGGGAAACCGCCAATGCCTTTCTTGGCGAACTGCAGATGCAGCGCGACGCCTTGCAGCAGCAGGCAATGGTCGCCGTGGAGGAGCTGTTGAGTGTGGCGTTGCGGCAGTTGCTCGATGAAACAACATTGGCCGAGCGTGCCCGGGCGCTGGTCAGAAACCTGGCTGCCAGTCAGCTCAATGAGGCTGTGGCAACTCTCAGCGTTCACCCCGACATGGCCGAGCCGGTCGCCGAATGGCTGGCTGAAAGCCGCTTTGCCGAACACTGGCAGCTCAAGCGCGATGCCACGCTGGCGCCCGAATGCCTGCGCCTGAGCGATGCCAACGGCGCTTTCGACATCGACTGGACGACGCTGTGCAATGGCCTGGCAGGCAACGAACCGTCTGCCTGAAACAGACTCTCACAGCAAAAATGGAACCGCCCCACCTGTTTGCTCCACTCAAGGTTTGAACCTTTCTGCTGGAGTATCAGGACATGATAAATTTCAAATCCCTGCAAACTAACCTCGACAGCACGATGACGCGCGCCTTGTCCGACGTGGATGACGTACTGGACAGCGGTAACGGCCAGTTCACTGCCGACGATATCGATGCCTTCAGCGAAGCGAGCCAGCAAGCTGCGGTGAGCTCCAGCATCGCTAATCAATGCCAGCAGGCTGGTTACAAATTGACCAAAAATGTCATCGATGGATTTCAGTGAGTTCGCTGAGGTCGTCGGTCAGTGGTGTGATCAGCGTCCGGCGACTGCGCTGGACTGCTGGGTCGACGACGCCAACGTCCGCCTGGAAGTGGTTGGTCATGGAATACGTTGCAGCATTGAGCTGCTCGATCCCTACGATGCCAATGACTCCCAACGCATCGAGGCGTTGCTCAGCCACGGGGGTGCCAGCCTTGCGTGTGCCTGTGATGGCGCCTTCGCCATTGATCCGCAGACCCGCTGCATGGTCCTGGTCACCTGGATACCCAACCCCTGCAACCTCGCCGATCTACTCGATCGCCTTGAAAGCCTTGCCAATCAGCGTGCGGCCTTGCTCAGCCTGATGCAGACCACCATTGGCGACATGACGCCCGCGATATCCGGGCGCACGACCCTCAATCACCGGCAACCGGGAGTTTGAAATGCGCAAGGCCTTGATGTGGTTGCCTTTATTGTTGATCGGGTTGACCCCTGTTACATGGGCGGTCACCCCCGAAGCCTGGAAACACACGGCTTACGCCTACGACGCCCGGCAGACTGAACTGACCACGGCGCTGGCTGACTTTGCCAAAGAGTTCGGCATGGCGCTGGACATGCCGTCCATTCCGGGAACTCTGGATGGCCGGATTCGTGCCCAGAGCCCGGAAGAGTTTCTCGACCGGCTTGGTCAGGAATACCACTTCCAGTGGTTTGTCTATAACGACACGCTCTACGTCAGCCCGTCCAGCGAACACACCTCGGCGCGCGTCGAAGTATCAGCCGACGCGGTAGACGACTTGCAAACGGCCTTGACCGACGTGGGATTGCTGGATAAACGCTTCGGTTGGGGGGTGCTACCGAACGAGGGCGTGGTGCTGGTGCGCGGTCCGGCAAAATACGTGGAGCTGGTGCGCGATTACAGCAAGAAAGTCGATACGCCGGAAAAGGGCGACAAGCAAGACATCATCGTATTTCCGCTCAAATATGCCAGCGCGGCGGACCGTACCATTCGCTATCGTGATCAAGAGCTGGTAGTCGCAGGGGTCGCCAGCATTCTGCAGGATCTGCTCGATGTTCGTTCTCGCGGCCAGTCTATAAAAGGTACGGACCTGATAGGGCGAGGTGGTCGCGGTACCGGCGGCTTGTCGGGCGGTGACGGTCAGGACACCCCGAGTCTGCCGCTGAACGCCAGCGGCATTAATACCGGCGCATTGGAGCAAGGCCTGGATCAAGTGCTGCACTATGGCAGCGGCGGCGGTGGCAAGAGCAGCGGAAAAAGTCGCTCGGGTGGCCGTGCGACCATTCGTGTAACAGCCGATGTGCGTAATAACGCTGTGCTGATTTACGACTTGCCCTCACGCAAGGCGATGTACGAAAAGCTCATCAAGGAACTGGACGTTTCGCGCAACCTGATCGAAATCGATGCGGTGATTCTCGATATTGATCGCAACGAACTGGCAGAACTGTCCAGCCGCTGGAACTTCAATGCGGGCAGTGTGGGTGGCGGTGTCAATATGTTCGACGCAGGCACCACTTCCACTATGTTCATTCAGAACGCAGGCAAGTTCACGGCGGAGCTGCATACTCTGGAAGGTAACGGTTCAGCGTCGGTGATCGGCAACCCGTCCATCCTGACGCTGGAAAACCAACCGGCGGTGATTGATTTCAGTCGCACCGAATACCTCACTGCAACCTCAGAGCGCGTCGCCAATATCGAGCCCATCACCGCCGGCACCAGCCTGCAGGTGACTCCGCGCTCACTGGATAACGACGGCAAGCCGCAGGTGCAGCTGATTGTCGACATCGAGGATGGTCAGATCGATATTTCCGACATCAATGACACGCAGCCCAGTGTGCGCAAAGGCAACGTCAGCACCCAGGCCGTCATCGCTGAGCATGGCTCACTGGTGATCGGTGGCTTCCATGGCCTGGAGGCCAATGACAAGGTCCACAAGGTTCCGTTGCTGGGCGATATTCCTTACATTGGCAAGCTGCTGTTCCAGTCCCGCAGCCGTGAATTGAGCAATCGCGAGCGCCTGTTCATTCTGACCCCGCGCCTGATCGGTGATCAGGTCAACCCGGCTCGCTATGTGCAAAACGGCAACCCGCATGACGTCGATGATCAGATGAAAAGGATCAAGGAGCGACGCGACGGTGGAGAGTTGCCGACCCGTGGCGATGTCCAGAAGGTCTTCACCCAGATGGTCGATGGAACTGCCCCCGTAGGTATGCGTACCGGCGAAACACTGCCATTTGAAACCGATAGCCTTTGTGATCCGGGCGCGGGGCTGACGCTCGACGGTCAACGTTCGCAGTGGTACGCCAGAAAGGATTGGGGTGTTGCGGTTGTCGTGGCGCACAACAATACCGACAAACCGGTACGTATCGACGAGAGCCGATGCGGCGGTCGCTGGGTCATCGGCGTTGCCGCCTGGCCTCACGCCTGGCTGCAACCGGGCGAAGAGAGCGAGGTGTATATCGCTGTGCGCCAGCCACAGATATCGAAAATGGCGAAAGAGAGTCGGCCATCACTGCTCAAGGGAGCGAAACCATGAAGATCAGTAGCATTGCAGTTGTGCTGGTGCTGTTCGCTACCCTGTCGGGGTGTGCCACCCATGGCTGTACGGGAGTTGCCTGCAAACGTCCGGACTCCACAAACCGCGAACTGGTCATCTGGTGGCCGCCGGACATGCGCGACGGTCTGGACGACCAGGACCACGAGCGGGATTACACAGTCGTGAAGTTAAAGGATTAGAAATGATTGAGGTAAAGGAAAAAGCGGCGTTCTACTACAACGTCGCTGCCCAGAGCCCTGCTGTCTGGCCGGTGGCAAACGGAGTGTCCTTCGTCAGTCGGCGTGAGCATCATGACTGGGGCATCGCGCTGCACATCGAAGGGCGTGCGCTGCGTCCCGAGCAACTGAGAGAGGCGCTGCAAATGAGGTTCTCAGAGGCCGAGCGGTTCCGTAACTACTTTCTGTTTCTGGATGTACAGCGTGATTTTGTAGTGTGGCATGCCGTAAGCGACGCGCCGGATGCCGTCACCAACCTGGATGACATACGGCGACATGAGTTGATGCTGGCAGGTCTGGAACATCTGGCTTAGGCAACTCTGTCAGCATGAAAGAAGACCGTCCCTGCAGAGGAGGCGGTCTTTTTTTGGGGCAACTGAAAGAGGCAAGCTACAAGGTAAGCGTTAAGCGTCCGGGCATCACACCTTGCGTGATGAAACCGGTTGGCACTTAGAGGTTTTTCCTGGTTTCTCGATTCGGAGCCGCAGCGCGTCAACGTCAGTTCAGGCTTGGGCAGATAGCTCACGCAGTGCTCGCCTGATAACCCGCCCGCCCGGGGATTAGCCGAGTGCTCCCCCTGAGGTACGGTGTCAAACTATGTCGTTTTTACCCATAGCTCCTGGTTTCGTTAGGGGCTTTTTCATGCTCAGGACGAGTCATTCAAGATGTTGATGAAGCTGGCGCCGAAGAAGCGGCGCAACCCGCGTAATTTCTACCTGGGTATCGCTGCGGTGCTCCTGGTTGCCGGGATTGGGCGCTATTTCTCGCTCAAGGCAGAGCAGGAGAAGGTGGCCCAACAGGCTCTGCTTGTCGAGCGCCTCGCCCAGTTGGACGCGACCCTGCCAAAGCAACTGGATGCAATTACCACCCTTGAGTACGTGGGTTTGAGGTACGGTGACACGATCTTCTACCGCTACAGGATCGACTTGCCAGCTAGCAGCCTCTCCGAGGAACGCAAGGCCAGCATGGAGGCGAGAATACGTCTTGGTCTGGACCAACTGGCCTGCAAGGAACCGCAGTTGCTGGCTATGATGCGCAGGTTCAAGTTTCACCAAGAGCATAGCTACCTGGCCAGGGACAGCACGCTCTTTTCCATTGAACTTCACCCTGAACAGTTGAGCTGCCCAGGGGGATGCCGATAATGGGAGTCGTCGCTCGTTCTTCGCCTCACGCCATTCCCTGAACCGCAAGCGTTCAGCAACTCCGTCTTGCATGACTGAAACGGCATCCGCTTATGCGGCAGCAGTTGATCAACTTCACTCGGCTGCGGCGTCGGTAGGTATGTGAGGACATCCTTCAGATAAGTGTACGGATCATGCCGATTGAGCTACGTTGAGTGCAGCGCTGGCGATGGAGGCTCCGGCTTGCAGCTCCCAGCTTAAAGCTCCACCTCAACCTGAATCACTTCATCGGTGATTTCATCCAGCTGGCGAACCACTTTGTAGATGTGCCCGACAGCTTGCAGCGTGGGGCGAGGGATGTATTTGCCCACCTTGGCGCGGTACAGCGTTCTTGTCAGCCAGATGCTCTGCACCACCGGGATACCGGCCTTTTTGGCCCGAGCAATCAGCGCCAGGGCTTCTTCATCCTCACCCTTGCAATGAATCAGCGGCAGAGGCGTCTCGCCTGGCCGGTAATACAGCGCCACCGCGTAGTGCGTCGGGTTGACCAGCAGCATGTCTGCTTCCTCCACCGGATTGGGGGCGGCGCTGGGCTCCTGGTTGAGGATTTCATGGGACAGTTGTCGACGATGGCCTTTGACATGAGGATCGCCTTCGGACTGTTTGTATTCTTTTTTGATGTCCTCGTGGCTCATGCGCAGCTTCTTGGCGTGAAAGTATTTCTGCATGGCGAAGTCGACCATGGCGACGACCAGCAGCAACCCCAGAATCACGCGCAAAATATGGCGAAAGAGTTCGACCAATGCGTGCCAGTACGTCGTCAGATCGCTGTTGGCCAGCAGGATAAGAGCGCCCAGCGCGGGCTTGACCTGCATGTACAGGGTCGCGCCAATGGCAACAGCCTTGAGGATACTGAGCAGCAGGTTGAGGATGTTCTGCCCGGAAAACATCTGCTTGGCATGCGAGAAGGGGTTGATCTTGTTGATGTCCAGCTTCAAGGCCTTGTGCGCGAACAGAAAGCCGATCTGCATCCAGCTGCTGACCAGGCGCATCAACATGGCCATGCCGACGCTGCATAACGTGAAGCTGAGCAACACGGAAAGGCCTTCGCTGGCGATCAGCTCGACGGATGCAGCGAAGCTCCGGTCAATACCTTTGAAAGACAGTGCGAGCAAGGCCTGCAACCGGTCGACGCTGTCATCGGCCAGGCCCAGGGTGATTTCACTGACGACCATCAGTACCAGCAGTTTGCCAAGGTCCTGACTCTGCCCCACCTGACCTTTTTCGCGAGCGTCACGTATCTGTTTGGGGGTAGCCTTTTCGGTTTTTTCACTCACGGCACTTGCACCAGAAGCGCCAGCAGCGACTTCAGATCAACCAGCTTCAACAGTTGACCGGTGCCCAGCTCCAGCAGCGTTGGCAGGTAGATCAACAGAAAGGCCAGACCGGCCATGCTTTTGGCTGGCATGGCCAGAATCGATACGTTCAGTTGCTGTGCATACAGACCGATGATCGCAAACGCGGCTTCGATCAACAGCAGCAGGGCAATGAACGGCGCGGCATACAACAGCATGTGTTGCATGGTCTGGTTGAGCTGTTCCAGAAAGACGTCCAGACCGCCTGCGGTCATGCCCGGCAGCCAGGCAGTCGGTGGCCAGACGCTGTAGCTGTCCCAGATGACCTGAGTGATGAGTGAAAGACCGCCAGTGAGAATCACCAGCATGATCAGGGTTTCCTGAAACAACTCGCCCAGCGGTGTGGCGTCCGGACCGAGGGCCGGGTTCAACTGGCCACCGCTGAGCGCCCCGCGCTGACTGTCGAGCAGGGCGCCGACCGAGGCAAACATCCAGAACGGCGCATACAGCAACAGCCCCAATAGCGTGCCCAGTACCGCCTCTTTGATCATCAGGCCGCCGATGGCAAACCAGTTATCGTCAAGAGAACCCAGCGCGCGGCTGATTGCGGGGGCCGGGACCATCGCCAGCACGGCCACTACCGCATAGCGCAGCGGGCCTTTCAGGTATTTGAAACAGAAGGCTGGCACCAGAAGCATGCACGGCAGCAGGCGCGCCATCGCCAGACCCATGCCCAGCATGAATTGGAACGCTTCGTGGGCGTCGAAGGGCATTTAGTGATTGACCCCGGACCGTGCAATCAGGTCGAAGGCCATATTGATGAACTGAATCAGCTCGACGCCGATCCAGCGGCCGGTCATGGCCAGGGTCAGCCCGACCGCCCCGAGCTTGATGCCGAAGGGCAGCGTCTGATCCTGAATCTGCATGAGTGCCTGCAGCAGCGAGGTGAGCACCCCGACCAGCACAGCGACACCCAGCGGCGGAGCGGTCAGGATGACGACCAGAAACATGCCTTGCTTGAACAACGCCAACGCTTCCATGGCCGCCTCACATATACGAATAGAAGAGGCTGTCGAGCAGTCGGGACCAACCCGACACCAGCACGAACATCAGCAGCTTGAGCGGCAACGACAGGGTCATCGGCGAGACCATCTGCATGCCCAGTGCGAGCAACAGATTGGAAACAATCAGGTCGATGACGATGAAGGGGATGTAGATCAGAAAGCCGATCTCGAAACCGGCCTGCAACTCCGATAACACAAAGGCCGGAATCGCCAGCAACAGGTCGTTTTTGTTGGCCTGATCGGCCATTTCCTTGGGCCACATGCGCTGGGTGTTCTCCAGCAGATGGGCGACGACATCCGGGTCGGTGTTGCGGGTCATGAAGCGTTGCAGCGGCTCGATTACCAACTTGAGGCTGCTCTGCAACTTGTCGGCGCTGCTCATTTCCAGCGGGTGATCATGCACGCGCTGCTGGATATCGTGGGCCACCGGGGCCATGACGAACATCGTGGCGGCCAGGGCAATGCCGTACAACGCCATGTTCGGCGGCACCTGCTGAACGCCAATCGCGTTGCGGGTGATCAGCAGGGTCATGGCGATTTTCAGAAAGGCGGTGCAGACAATCAACAGAAAGGGGATCAGTGACAGCGAGCCGAGAAACAGCGCCAGCATGATCGGGTTTACGCCCTCCATGATCATGAGCGTGTCACCAGGCGGGTAATCTGCAGACCGAGCCGGCCCTCGACATCCACCAGCTCGCCCTCGGCCACCACCTGTTCGCCATGGCACAGTGTCGCGTGCCCCGGCGAAATGCCGGTGACTTCAAGGATGGTCCCGGCATCCAGCCGGCGCAGTTCGGCGAGGGTCAGCCTGAGCTCGCCGCAACGCAGGGTCAGGTCCAGTGCCAGCGAATCGAGTGCCGGGGGCTCGTCCTGTTCTTCCTGCGCTGCGTGATCGTCCGGTTCGGCCGTCGCATACCCGGATGGCTCGCCGTCTTCTTCTTCGGACCAGTGCTGTTCAGTCGACGGGTCTTCATAGTCGTCGAGCATCTCGACATCTTCCTGATACAGATCTTCAGTACTCATGGTGGCGGTGCTCCTCATGACTGAGCCGCAAAAAAAGACGCTGCGCGTGCTGGTCGGTCTGCGCCGCCCATTGCCGCCCTGCCAGGCTCAGGAACCCTTGTCCGGCGCTGTCGAACTGGCAGTGGGCGGGCAGCACCACGTCACCGGGGCGCAGCGAGGCGATCTGTTCCAGGGTCAGCGACATTTCACCGATGATCAGGGGGCTGGCCACTGACCAGGACTCATCCACAGTGCGCGTGCGGGCTTGCCAGGACGCTGATCGCAGCAGCCTGAGCAGTGTGTCGGGCGTGGCATGCAAGTGCGCGTGAAGCTGCTCATCACCACGCCGTATCTGAACCCGGCAGCCCAGGGTGGGTGCTTGCGGTTTGTTGTGCAGGGGTTCGATCGGTGCCAGCAGTCGGGCAACAGTCGGGCTCAGGCGTTGATTGAACAGCTGCCAGTACCAGGCTTGTTGCTCGCCCCCGAGCGTAAGGGGGATATCGCCCAGCAGGCTGAGCAGCGCTTCGGCGTCGCTCAGCAACAGGGGCCCGATGGCTGTGCTCAGCCAGACAGCACCTGCCGGTTCGCCTGTGTCGGCAAGCAGTGGCAACAGGGTCAGTTCGGCGTCCTGACCTGCGGCGCTGAAGCCCAGGCTCTGACCGGCACCCAGCTCACGCGTGGCCTGAGCCAGCAGGGCATCGACCTTGCGCAGACGCAGCGCGCTCATGCTGCAAGATCTTCATGCATGTCCAGCTCAACGTCATGGCCGAGTGCCCGCGACAGTGAATCACGGCATGCGCCGGTATGACCCTGCAAACGTTTCAGAACGTCGCGACGGGCGAAGCCCAGCTGGATGCTCCAACGGTGTTCGGTTTTTTCGGCATTGACGCGTACTGTCCCCAGGCTGGGCATCAGCAGGGTAAACGCCAGCGGACCGGCGGGCTGTTCGGGCAAGCGCTGCGCCAGCTCGTCGATCAATGGGGTCGGTACATTTTCGGCGTGCACGGGCAGGGCGATGCTGCTGCCGCCGAAGCCTTGCTGATCAGGCTCTTCGCCGACCTGAGGTATCAGCAGTTGGGAAAAGAACAGGCCGTCGGCGCTCTCCGGTGTCTCTGTCGCCGAACGGTTTTGTGCGAAACGGACCTTCGGCATGTCGGTACGCGTTGTGCTGCCAAAAGCCGGTGGCTTGTCATCAGCCTTGTCCTGTGCGCGCTGCGCGGGCGCAGAAGGCGGGGTGGCATGCACTACGGGTGGTGCCGTTGGCGCTTTGGCCGGGTGTTTGATCGGTGCGGTCATCGTCACTTAACCTTCTTCGTTGAGCGTCTCCTCCATGCAGGCGAGTTTCTCGACCGCGCGCTGAGACGCTTTGGCTTGCAGGCGCTTCTGCTCAAGCAACGCCTGCTGTTCGGCTACCCGCAATTGCTGTTGCTGCACGTCCTGCCGAATACAGGCCAGGCGGTCGAGCATGTGTTTTTCTTTCTCATGCCATCGGTCGATATCGTTCAGGCTGATGGCCTTTTCCAGGTGTTCCTGAGACAGGCCCTCGCGACGCCGCTTGTGGTTGTCACGTTCCTGATCCAGCGATGCCCGTGTTTTTGATAAGTGGTCGAGCATCGATTTCAGTTCCACCTGCGCGTGGCGATGAGCCCGTTCAGCGCTCGCCTGACGATGCTGGCGCAGCGGCGTCAGCAAGCCGATCACCTGTTCCAGTGCCGCGCGCTGTGGGTCGTCTTCCAGTGTGTCGTCCATGGTCACTCCGGCAGTCTGGAAGTGAGCCGCAACAACCCGTCCAGGGTTTCCTGCAAGGGCACCGGCTCACGCAGGTCCTGGCGCAGAAAGGCGTTGATGTCGTCATTGAGTTGCACCGCGCAATCGGTCACCGGGTCTGCACCGGCCTGGTATTCGCCCAGCCGCAGGAGCATTTCCACTTGTTTGTAGGCAGCCAGTAGCTGGCGCAGGCGATTGTTCGCTCGCTGGTGTTCGCGGCCGGTGACATTGCTGAGGATCCGGCTGATGCTGGCGGATACGTCAATGGCGGGGTAATGCCCGCGCTCGGCCAGCTTGCGGGACAGCACGATGTGCCCGTCGAGCAGTGAACGCACTTCATCCGCCACCGGATCGTTCATCGAGTCCTGCTCTATCAGCACGGTATAGAGGGCGGTGATCGAGCCGTTCTCACTCATGCCGGCGCGCTCGACCAGGCGTGGCAGCAAGGTGTAAACCGAGGGTGGCAGGCCGCCACGCCCCAACGGTTCGCCCGAGGCAATCCCTATCTCCCGCTGCGCACGGGCAAACCGGGTCAGGGAGTCGAGCAGCAACAGCACTTTCTGGCCTCGTGCGCGGAATGCTTCGGCGATAGCGGTCGCGGTGAACGCTGCGCGTGCGCGCTCCATGCTTGAACGATCAGAGGTGGCACAGACCAGCACCGAGCGGGCGCGTAGGGTTTCGTCCAGTTCATGGTCGAGAAACTCGCGCAGCTCGCGGCCCCGTTCGCCGATCAGCCCGAAGACGATGACATCGCAGCCCATGTTGCGGGCCAGTTCGGCCATCAGTGTGGTCTTGCCACAGCCAGCACCGGCGAACAGCCCCACACGTTGACCCTCGCCCAGAAGGATGGCGCTGTCGATGGCGCGTACCCCGGTGGGCAGGGCGTTGGTGATGCGCGGGCGCTGGGTGGGCGGCAAGGCGTCAGCGATCACCGGCAGTGTTTCGCGACGATCATCCTGTCCGGCAAAAGCACCGAGGCAATCACCGAGCAGCGGACGTCCGAAGCCATCCAGAACACAGCCCAGCAAACTGTCGTCAACGCCAATCCGGTGGGCGATGCCCAGCGGGCGGATCGGAGCACCGACCTGAATTCCGTCGGGTGCGCCCAAGGCACTGAGCAGCGTACATTCCTGAGTGAAACCGACGATTTCAGCCAGCAGAAAACTGCCGTCGGCTTTGCTCACCTCGCAAAGATCGCCCACCTTGGCCGCAGGAATCTTGCATTCCAGCAGAATCCCGCGCACTGCACTCACCCGGCCACTGACGCGCACGGCGCAGTAGTCACGCAGGCGCGCTGCGTGGGCGTCTTTCCATTGGCTCAGTGCAGCATTCACCAGTTCACCTCAATGTGCCGATTGCCGTCGAATTGCAGGCGCTGATTGTCGATTCGCGTCAGGCGCAGGCCATCCACTTCGTCACCCACATAGATACGGCGGCCGTCTGCAGTTACCAGGTGCGCATGCGGGCCGGTCATGATCTGAACCACCACAAAGGGCAGGGCGCTGCGCGTACTGGCGACGTTGTCGAACACCGTCACCGGCGACTCATAGCGGTCCTTGAAACGCTGCAGCATGCGTTGATAGACCAGCAGGGATTCCTCTTTGAGATCACCGTTAAGCACCAGCCCCTCGGCTGTTTCTTCCACGCTGACATCGGTCAGCAGTCGGTCGCTGAGCATGGTGCCCAACTGATGGCGGACCGCATCCGCGCTGGTCAGGCGTATGCGTTTATCGGCCGCGGGTTTGATGATCTTTGCCGGTGTAGGAGATGTCTCTACCGGTGCCTCTGCTGTGACCGAGGCCATGTGGCCGGGGCTTTGGTCCATTGCAATGGCGGGCGGGCGGGTCAGGCTCCAGGCGCTGCCGATGACGCCCACCAGCAAGCCGGCTATGATCCCTGTGGTACGGTTGAGCAATTGCGAGCGCGACTTGACCTTTTTCAGCGGCACATCATTGCGCACGGGCTCGGGGTCGGCCTGTGGCTGTTTCGGGATGACCGCTGGCACTGAAGGCCACTCATCGCCTGCGGGCGAAACGCATAGCCACACTGAGCCCAGCAAGAATGCAGTGTTGAGTGTCAGATCAATACCGGGCCGGGCGTTACCCTCTTCGTCGCACACTGCGCCTTCTTCAGCGTTCAGTGTCCAGCTGTCGTCCAGGCGTTGCAGGCGGCAATGCAGGCTTTCCACTCCTGCGTCGTCCAGTGCCAGATCGTGTTGCGCGGCAGAGCCAATCGACCATTGCTCGCCCACCAGTGGCAAGGCTGCGCCTTGGTGCTGACCGTTCAGTACGCGTAATTCAAACATCTGAAAGTCTCCCTTTGCTCAAGCCTGAAAGGCTCAAGCTGCGTGCTCGTTGTCCATTGGCTCAAGATCGTCTTCGAGGTCGAAACGACCCATTACCTTGACCTTGGCCGCGTTGCTGATTTCTGCGAAAGACAGTACGGGAACGTGATAGAACTCCTCCCTCAACAAGGTCCGCAGTGGGCTGCGCAGGTCCTGCGCGACCAGCAGTACCGCCTGTTCGGGCGCGCGCACCGGGAATGCGATATTCATTTGTTGCACGAGCATCTGGCTGATCTCGTTACTCAGTGCGAAGAACGTTTCGGTCTGTGTCTGGCGCAGACCGTCGCGCAGCAAGCCCTCGCTTTCCGGCGTGAGCAGCCACACCTGCAGGCCTTCGGCACCGCAATACTGGTGGTAGATCTGCGATTTGAGCGCGATGCGCACGTAGTCGGTCAGCACGTTGGTATCGCGTTCATGCTGGCAATGCTCGATCAGGGTCTCGGCGATCAGCCGTATGGCTCTGAGCGGTACGCGCTCCGACGCGAGACGTTGCAGAACCGCCGAGAAGCGCGTCAGCGTGAGCACTCGCTGTATCTCTTGTGCAAGCTCCGGCTGCTCGGATTCCAGCCAGCTGAGGATGGCTTTGGTCTCCTGCAAGCCGATGAACTGAGGCGCGCAGGACTGCAATGCGCGTTCCATGCGTTCGACGATCAGGGTCATGGCGCTGACCGGGTTCAGCTCACCGCACTGCTCAGCGGGCAACCACACCCATTGATCTTCCTGGCGGTCGGTATTGCCCGGAATCGCCGCCGGGAGGTTTTCACCACCCAGTTGGCGGGCGTCCACGGCGACATGGGACTGGGTAAATGTCGCCTTGAGCATGGGGACGTCGTAGACGGTGAAGCGAAACTCGTCCGGAGGAAGATGATCGGCATGTTCAATGATGAACGACGGCAGGGTCAGACCGTATTGCACTACCAGACGGTTGCGTCGCCGACGTATTTCGCTGATCAGTGCCTCTATCTGTGCGCTGTCCTGGCCAGGGTGAAATTGCAGGACGAACTGCCGGCTGGGTGAGAAGGTACGCAGGTCTTCCTTGCCGTTCATTTCCGGGGCGACGGCAGTGGCGCGTTGTTCGTCGGGCTTGGGTTTTGCCCGTTGCAACTGCAGCATGCCACCGGCACCGCAGATGATCGCGATGGTGATGAACACCCCCGTGGGCATACCCGGCAAAGCCGCGAAGCCGAGCATGGCCACTGCGGCGATGATCCATGCCTTGGGCTGGCTGGTAATCTGTTCGGCGATTTCACGGCCAATGTTGGCCTCCGCGCCAGCCTCGGTATTGGGTACGCGGGTGATGATCATGCCGCAGGTTACGGAGATCAGCAGCGCCGGAATCTGTGCAATCAGGCCGTCGCCGATGGTCAGCACGGTGTACAGCTGCAACGCATCGCCTGCGCTCATGTTGTGCTGCAACACGCCGATGGAAATACCGCCGATCATGTTGATTGCAACGATGATCAGGCTGGCAATGGCATCACCGTTGACGAACTTCATCGCGCCGTCCATGGCTCCGAACAACTGACTTTCCTTGTTCAGCTCGGCGCGACGCTTGCGCGCCTCCTGAACGGTTATCAGGTTGGCACGCAGGTCACTGTCGATCGACATCTGCTTGCCGGGCATGGCGTCCAGCGTAAACCGCGCGCCGACCTCGGCGACCCGTTCCGAACCTTTGGTGATAACCAGAAAGTTGACCACTGTCAGGATCAGAAAGATCACCAGGCCCACCGCCAGGTTGCCACCCACCACGAACTGGCCGAAGGCTTCGACAATGTGCCCGGCGTCCTGATTGAGCAGGATCAATCGTGTGGTGGAAATCGACAGCGCCAGACGAAACATGGTGGTCAGCAACAGCACGGCCGGAAAGGTCGAGAATGCCAGCGGTCTTGGCAAATGCATCGCCAGCATGATCAGCAGGCACGAGATACAGATGTTCACCGCAATCAACACATCAACCAGCCCGGTGGGCAGGGGGGTGATCATCATGAAGACAATGGCGATGACGAAGAATGCGCCGACCAGCTCTGACCGGCGCATGGCCGACAGGGCAATCATGTTCAGAAAGTTGATGACTTGATTCATCCGGCAAGCCCCTCAAAAAGCTGCTTCTGTTCCTGTTGAGTCAGTTCTGCCATCAGGGTGAGCAGGTTATTCAGCGCAGCCTGGCGGCTTTTCATGTCCTTCCAGAGCAGGATGGGCAATTGCATCAGCATCGGCCGCAAGCCATTGAGAAATGCCAGCTGGTTCTTGAGCCTGGCACCGCCGATGTGTTGAGTCAGTTGCAGGGTCTGGTTCACGTTCATTCCATTGGCCGTCAGGGTCAGCAAGTGTTTGAGAAAGGCTGGCGGATCCACCTTCAGGTCAGGGTTCTTGTTGCGCATGCGCCCAAGCAGGTGTTCACAACCGCGCAACAACGTCGTCACGTGCCGTGCTGTGGTCAGCCCGTGCATCAACGTGCGCAGCTGTTCATGAGATGCCGAAGGGGTAATCGCCGAGAGATCGTCGGCAATGGCTCTGCGCATGTCGCGCAGGTTGAGGTCGAAGTCTCCGGTCTCTTCCTGCTCGTTGATCAAGGCTTCGATCAGGCCGGTCACGTTTGGCTGTCCGGAAACCGCTACGCTATAAAGTTTGCGCAACGCGGCACGGCGTTTGTTGTCGACGTTCTGCCGACCGAACGCCCTGGCAGTATTAATGCCTGCCCGGGCGTGTGGTCCGAACTTGCGTCGCAACTGTTTCAGCGTTTGGGTGAGCGCCACGTACTCGCCTTCAGCGCCATCTTCCTCAGCCTGTTTGCGTGCCGCTTGCAGCACCACGTGGGCCTTGGCCGCATCGCCATCGGCAAATTCCAGAACCTGTTCCAGTTCTGTGTCGTTCTCTTGCAGCAGTTTTTTGCGCAGCAGCCTCGCGGCATTATCCAGACCGGTATCGTTGGCGCTCATCAACAACTGATAGAGCTCACCCAGTTTGACGGCCCGTGATTGCAGTGCATTTCTGCTTGCGATCAGTTCGCGCTGGCGCAGTATCCGGCTGTTTCGCACCAGTGCTGCGGCGAAGCGCGAGACCTGTTGCGATGACGTGCCTTTTTCCGACGACAGGGTCCCGGGAATCGCTCGCGCAGCGGGCGTGACGGCGCGAATCGGCGTGACCGTGTGGGTTGGCAATATAGGCGGGGCGACGATTTTCATAGGACGGTTCTGAGCCTGGTGATGACCGCTGAGTGGGGCCTGGCCAGTATTCGGTTCCCTTGTAAAAGGGGCTGACGCGTTTGTGCCAAAAGCTGTAGTGATAAAAACGGCGTTGCGCAAAAAAATGTATTACAAAGAATTACAAATTTTAGAATAATTATATAAATCAGTAACTTAAATAAGTATTTTGGCTGGCACGGTTATCGCTATAGGGCTTGCACACCATTAAATTAAGGTAAGCCCATGTTTCCGAACCTAGTGATCCTTGATGCAACCCAGCCACGCCAGGACTCTTCGTCTGCCGGTATCCGTCAACTGACGGCTGATCAGATACAGATGCTCAGAGCGTTCATTCAGAAGCGCGTAATGAACCCGGATGATGTCGATGACATCTTGCAATGCGTATTTCTGGAGGCCCTGCGCAACGAGCACAAGTTTCAACATGCCAGCAAGCCGCAGACCTGGTTGTGTGGTATTGCGTTGAACCTGATCCGTAATCACTTCCGCAAAATGTATCGCCAGCCCTATCAGGAAAGCTGGGAAGACGACGTTCATTCAGAGCTGGAATGGAATGGCGATATCACTCATCAGGTAGACGGGCACAGGCAATTGGCACGCGTCATCGCAGCCATTGATTGCTTGCCGTCGAACATGCAAAAGGTCCTGGAAGTGTCGCTGGAGATGGATGGCAATTATCAGGATACGGCGAACACGCTCGGCGTTCCGATTGGCACTGTGCGCTCGCGACTGTCCCGGGCACGTGTGCAATTGAAGCAGCAGATTGACCCGTTCGCCTGAGTGGATATCTGTCTGGAACCAACTCGCACGCAAAACCACACAGTTGCCATCCCTCACCACTTGGATGGCAACCATGCGTATATCCAGTTCTCCCAGTCCTGCCCTCGGCAGCATCGTGAATCAACCCACCTCTGGCGAACTGGCTGCTGAGACGCCATTAGCCAAGGCCTCGCTCACGCAGAGCAGCGCAGGTGGTGATCAGGCCTTTGTGCAGTTCGGCCAGGCCAACGACAATACATCTTTCTTTTCTGATGCCGAGCAAAGCGGCTCATCGCTGATGAGTCTGCTGACTCGCAGCAGTAATAGCGAAAGCACCTCCAGCGTTGATCAGGACAGTGATCAGGTGTCCCCTATGACATCGGTCTTGTCAACAGCCAGCGCGTCACCTGCGGCGTCTGCCTCCGGCCCGGCAAATGCTCCCAGCGCTACCGATGCCGCGTTTCTCGATAACTCCGAATACTCTTCGCCCGAGGCCCTCAAGCGCTGGGATCCGATGGTCGCCCATCTGCCGCCCGAAGAACGCGAGCAGGCGGCAAAAGAACTCAACCGGCCGATTGCGGCCGCCTGGATGGCCAGAGAGCACGGCCCCAATGCTGATAAGGCGATGGCGTTCATCAACGCCAACCCTGCGTTGAAGACGGCTGTGGACGTCGGCAAGGATGGCGGTAATGCGGATGGGAAAATCACCAACAAAGACCTCAAGGCGTTCGCCAAAAATATGGAGAAGGCGGCCGACAATGCCGACAAGGACTTGGCCAAGTACATGGAAAATAACCCCGGCGCTGATCCTCAATCCCTTGAAATGGTGCGCAGCGCAGCGGTGATGCGCGCCAATATGCCGTTGGCGACGGCAGCCGACCCTCATCATGCCGTTGGGGCGCCGGACAAAACCGATGTCGATGGTAATGTCAGCGCCGAGGGTCTGAAAGCGCTGATTAAAAGTAACCCAGGGTTGTCAGGTACGCTCAAACAGTCGTCCAACATGTGGTCACAGGCGGGCTTCCTCAGCCAGGTGGATGAAGCCGGTCTGACCGGGCGCAAGAAGGCTGCACATAGCCCCGACCAGGTGTTCGATGCGTCCAATATGAGCGAGTGGATCAGGAAGAGCGCCCCCAAAAATGGTGGCCAGTTCGCCAGCATGCTCAGCGACGCCGCGACGTTGAATTCGGTAGCCGGTATCGATATCAGCAAACTCAACGCTCAGGTTTTCGAGAAGCCCAAGGCTTACACCGGCGCGCAGAAGGCCGCTGTGATGATCAAGTTGCAGCAGACCCAGCAGAGCGTGATAGCCGGGCGGGATTTGCGCAATACCGAGAAGACCGAGGCGGGACTTAACGAGCGAATCGCTCAGTTGCAAGCCGATCCCGATGTTCAGGAGTACCTCAACAAAAGCATTCCCGAACAGGAGCGCAGCCTGGTTCGCAGCGATTCGGCACTGCAGAAGGCCGTGACTGAGCAGGCTCAAAACGTCAACAGCGGAAAGGCCTTGCAAACCGACCTGGCAACCGCGGACAAGGCCGTCGACAAACACAACCCCAACCCCGATTACAGCGGCGCCATTACCGGCCTGTCGGCTCAACTGCAACTGCAAAAAGACCTGTTTCCCGATGCCCAGGTGCCCACTGCCCAGCAAGTATTCAACAACCAGCCTGATGAAGTGCAAACGAAGATTGCCGATTCCTACGTTCGCAACTTCAGCGAGGGGGGCGCTCTGAAACAACTGCTCGGCCAGAAAAAGTCTGACGCCGGTGAGTCTCTGCAAACCGCAGATAACCAGAAAGCGGCGTATGAAAGCGTGCTGCCCGCTGATTTCGTTAATGGTGAGCGTGAGAGTTACACGGCCAGCACCTTGTCCGAGCTGCAGAACTCCAAAAAAGGCCGCAAGTTGCTAGAGGGCAAGACCGATGAAGAGGGCGGTCCTTCGCTGGCCGCGCAGCTCGCCGAGCAAGGTATCGGAGGCAAGGCATTCAACTCGGTCATGGGCTTTGCGTCAGTGTCTGACAGGCTCGCCAGCGGTGACAAGCTGGGCGCGGCTCAGAGCATCATCGACAGCTCCAGGTTGGGCGCGGAGGCAATCAAGGGCGGCATAGACACCGGCGCGAAAATGATGGGTCGCGAGGCGTCCGCCGGCCTTGGTCGTCTGGGCGGACAGATGATCGGCCGCGCTGTCGGTCTGGTTGCCGGTGAAGCCACAGGGCTTGCCGCAGGCGCAGCGCTGGGTGCTGCAATCCCGGTTATCGGCTGGGCCATCGACGGCGCCATGGCCCTGGGCTTTGGTATCTCCGCGATCATTGATGCGGTCAAGAAGCACAAGGCGCAGAAGGCGTTCGATCATAACGTTGACCCGGTGCTGGACCAGTTCGGGATTGCCAAGGCGCATTGATTGACAGTGATGAGAGCGTTGAGATCGGTCGTTCCTGTGTTGGCCGTAATGAGCTTTTTCGGGTGCGATGAGCGCCCGCAATCAGTGAGGAACATATGAGAATTCACAGTGCTGGTCACAGCCTGCCCGCGCCAGGCCCTAGCGTGGAAACCACTGAAAAGGCTGTTCAATCATCATCGGCCCAGAACCCCGCTTCTTGCAGTTCACAAACATAACGTCCTGAAGCCGGTTCGACTCAAGTGCGACCGAACTACCCTTACTCATCAGTCAAGACACGCTTGCCACCCGTTTCTTCTACAGGGCAGGCCATTTCTGACACGCCATCTTCATTGCCCGGTTACCTGCTGTTACGTCGGCTCGACCGACGTCCACTGGATGAAGACAGTATCAAGGCTCTGGTTCCGGCAGACGAAGCGGTGCGTGAAGCACGCCGCGCGTTGCCCTTCGGCAGGGGCAACATTGATGTGGATGCACAACGTACCCACCTGCAAAGCGGCGCTCGCGCAGTCGCTGCAAAGCGCTTGAGAAAACTTGAGAAAAGATGCCGAGCGCGCTGGCCATGAGCCGATGCCCGAGAATGATGAGATGAACTGGCATGTTCTTGTCGCCATGTCAGGGCAGGTGTTTGGCGCTGGCAACTGTGGCGAACATGCTCGTATAGCAAGCTTCGCTTACGGGGCCCTGGCTCAGGAAAGCGGGCGTAGTCCCCGCGAAAAGATTCATTTGGCCGAGCAGCCCGGAAAAGATCACGTCTGGGCTGAAACGGATAATTCCAGCGCTGGCTCTTCGCCCATCGTCATGGACCCGTGGTCTAACGGCGCAGCCATTTTGGCGGAGGACAGCCGGTTTGCCAAAGATCGCAGTGCGGTAGAGCGAACATATTCATTCACCCTTGCAATGGCAGCTGAAGCCGGCAAGGTTGCGCGTGAAACCGCCGAGAACGTTCTGACCCACACGACAAGCCGTCTGCAGAAACGTCTTGCTGATCAGTTGCCGAACGTCTCACCGCTTGAAGGAGGCCGCTATCAGCAGGAAAAGTCGGTGCTTGATGAGGCGTTCGCCCGACGAGTGAGCGACAAGTTGAATAGTGACGATCCACGGCGTGCGTTGCAGATGGAAATTGAAGCTGTTGGTGTTGCAATGTCGCTGGGTGCCGAAGGCGTCAAGACGGTCGCCCGACAGGCGCCAAAGGTGGTCAGGCAAGCCAGAAGCGTCGCGTCGTCTAAAGGCATGCCTCCACGAAGATAATGTATCGATTCGTACGTTAAGCAATAAAAAACTCATCGCTCTGCCAATGATTAATTTTCAAGAAAACAGGTCATAGAGTTCGGTACTGTAAAACTGCACTGCGCAAACGTTCGGGATTAGACGGTGTCAGAGCGTCTCGTAAACGAAGTATGGCCAGACGGTCTGACTGACGGATCACAGTATTCAATCACCCTCGTTCTTTTCCTCTACCTTTAGAGATCAACCTTGATGCGTGTGTATAACGCTCTGACTGCAAAGATCGGCGGCCTTCTGCTTGTGTTGACCATGGTAGGTACTTCGTTACCTGCGTACGCTGTAAACGATTGTGATATGGACAACGACAACAGTACTGATGCCATGTGTGGTGGTAACGACAAGGACCTGGATAACGACAACGTCACTGACGCTGCTTTTGGTGGCAATGACAAGGATATGGACAACGACCATCACACCGATGCGGCATTTGGTGGTACTGACAAGGATCTCGACAACGATAACCACACGGATGCGGCCTTCGGCGGAACTGATCGCGATCTTGATAACGACAACAACACTGACAAATACCACGGCAGCGTGCCCTCTGCCGCTAAAAAGTAGCAACGCGGCCGAACGTGTTATTTCGTGCTTCGAGCCTGATTCTCAGTTAATAGGGGCAGATCGCGGATTATGTCAGACCACTTTTCACCAGACGAAAAAAAAGACCTTGAATTTCAAGGTCTTTTTTAAAGGTGGTGCCCCGAGGGAGAATCGAACTCCCACTTCTTTCGAAAACGGATTTTGAATCCGCCGCGTCTACCAATTCCGCCATCAGGGCTCAATGGCGGCGAAGTATAAGGATGAGTTTTCCGTTGGTCAACAGGGATTTACGCAGGTTTTTTACTAATGCCGCCAAACCGGATAAACTTCCCGGCCCTGCTAAACGAACCCGATCATGCGCGTCGCTGACTTTACCTTCGAACTCCCCGATTCCCTGATTGCTCGCCATCCACTGGCCGAGCGTCGCAGTAGTCGTCTGTTGACCCTCGACGGGCCGACTGGCGCGCTGGCACATCGTCAATTCACTGATTTGCTTGAGCATTTGCGCCCGGGCGATTTGATGGTGTTCAACAATACCCGTGTGATTCCCGCGCGGCTGTTCGGGCAGAAGGCGTCCGGCGGCAAGCTGGAGATTCTGGTCGAGCGCGTGCTGGACAGCCATCGTGTGCTGGCGCATGTGCGTTCCAGCAAGTCGCCCAAGCCTGGCTCGTCGATTCTGATCGATGGCGGTGGCGAGGCCGAGATGGTGGCGCGGCACGATGCGCTGTTCGAGCTGCGCTTTGCCGAAGAGGTTCTGCCGTTGCTGGAGCGTGTCGGCCATATGCCGTTGCCTCCTTATATAGACCGCCCTGATGAGGGCGCGGACCGCGAGCGCTATCAGACTGTTTACGCGCAGCGTGCAGGCGCTGTGGCTGCACCAACTGCCGGCCTGCATTTCGATCAGCCGCTGCTGGAGGCGATCGCCGCCAAGGGCGTCGAGACTGCGTTCGTCACGCTGCACGTCGGCGCGGGTACGTTCCAGCCGGTGCGCGTCGAGCAGATCGAAGATCACCACATGCACAGCGAGTGGCTGGAAGTTGGCCAGGACGTGGTCGACGCCGTGGCCGCATGCCGTGCGCGAGGCGGGCGGGTGATTGCCGTCGGGACCACCAGCGTGCGCTCGCTGGAGAGTGCCGCGCGTGATGGCGAACTGAAACCGTTCAGCGGCGACACCGACATCTTCATCTATCCGGGGCGGCCATTTCATGTGGTCGATGCCTTGGTGACCAATTTCCATTTGCCTGAATCCACGCTGTTGATGCTGGTTTCGGCGTTCGCCGGTTATCCCGAGACGATGGCGGCTTACGCTGCGGCCATCGAGCACGGCTACCGCTTCTTCAGTTACGGTGATGCGATGTTCATCACCCGCAATCCCGCGCCGACGGCCCCACAGGAATCGGCACCAGAGGATCACGCATGAGTCGCACCTGTCGTATGTCTTTCGAGTTGTTGGCCACCGACGGCAAGGCCCGTCGCGGTCGCCTGACCTTTCCGCGTGGTGTAGTCGAGACCCCGGCGTTTATGCCGGTGGGCACCTATGGGACGGTCAAGGGCATGCTGCCGCGTGATATCGAGGCCACTGGTGCGCAGATGATTCTGGGCAACACGTTTCACCTGTGGCTGCGTCCGGGCACTGAAGTCATCAAGGGCCACGGTGACCTGCACGATTTCATGCAGTGGAAGGGACCGATTCTGACCGACTCCGGCGGTTTTCAGGTGTTCAGCCTGGGCGCGATGCGCAAGATCAAGGAGGAGGGCGTGACCTTCGCCTCGCCGGTTGATGGTGCCAAGGTGTTCATGGGGCCGGAAGAGTCGATGCAGGTTCAGCGTGATCTGGGCTCGGACGTCGTGATGATCTTCGACGAATGCACGCCGTACCCGGCCGACGAAGATGTGGCGCGTGTCTCCATGGAGCTGTCGTTGCGTTGGGCCAAGCGCTCCAAGGTTGCGCATGGCGAAAATACTGCTGCGCTGTTCGGCATCGTTCAGGGTGGCATGCACGAGAACCTGCGCAAGCGTTCGCTGGAAGGTCTGGATGAGATCGGCTTCGACGGTCTGGCGATTGGCGGCCTGTCGGTAGGCGAGCCCAAGCACGAGATGATCAAGGTGCTGGACTATCTGCCGGGCCTTATGCCAGCAGACAAACCTCGTTACTTGATGGGGGTAGGCAAGCCGGAAGATCTGGTCGAAGGTGTGCGCCGCGGCGTTGACATGTTCGACTGTGTGATGCCGACCCGCAACGCTCGCAACGGCCACTTGTTTACCGATACCGGTGTGCTGAAAATTCGTAACGCGTTCCATCGCCACGACAATTCGCCGCTGGATCCGACCTGCGATTGCTACACCTGCAAGAACTTCTCGCGCGCTTATCTGCATCACCTGGACAAGTGCGGAGAAATGCTGGGGAGCATGCTGAATACGATCCACAATTTGCGCCACTACCAGCTCCTTATGGCTGGTTTGCGCGAGGCTATTCAACAGGGTACATTGGCCGCCTTCGTCGATGCCTTCTATGCCAAACGCGGCCTTCCAACGCCGCCTCTGGGTTGAAACAGAACGAGTTTTTCCTGCTTTTTATACTAATTATGTAACTGGAGCGACAAATGAGCTTTTTCATCTCTCCCGCTTTTGCGGATGCTGCTGCACCGGCTGCCGGTCCTGCGGGCAGTGGTTTCGAGTGGATTTTCCTGGTCGGCTTCCTGGTCATCTTCTACCTGATGATCTGGCGTCCACAGGCCAAGCGCGCCAAAGAGCAGAAAAACCTGCTGGGCAACTTGCAGAAAGGCGATGAGGTTGTGACCAGCGGCGGCATCGCGGGCAAGATCAACAAAGTGACTGACGACTTCGTAGTGATCGAAGTGTCGGACACCGTTGAGCTGAAAATCCAGAAGGGCGCCATCGCGGCCACTCTGCCAAAAGGCACCCTGAAAGCGATCTGAGCAGTAACTTTTTACCCATCGACGGGGCGCGCAAGGCGCCCCGCGTTTTAAGCGGGCGGCGTGATGCTGAACAAATACCCTCTGTGGAAATACATACTGATCCTGGCGGTGCTGGTGGTCGGTTTTATTTATTCCGCACCCAATCTCTACCCTGATGATTCTGCCATCCAGATCAGCGGTGCAAGTACTGCACTGCAAGTCAATCAGGCAGACGTGGATCGTGCAGCCAAGGCGCTTGCCGATGCAGGCATCTCGGTCAAGGCTTCTTCTCTGGCCGAGAATGGCAAGGGCGGTTTGTTGCGTCTGAGCAAGCAGGAAGACCAGTTGCCAGCCAAGGATGTCGTGCGCAAGGCGCTGGGTGACGACTATGTCGTTGCGCTGAACCTGGCGCGTACCACGCCCACCTGGTTGCGTAACCTGGGTGCAAGCCCGATGAAACTCGGTCTCGACCTGTCCGGTGGTGTGCACTTCCTGCTGGAAGTCGACATGGACAAGGCGATCGATGCACGTCTGAAAGTCTACGAAGGCGAAGTCAAATCCCTGTTGCGCAAGGAAAAGGTGCGTTATCGCAGCCTGCCGCAGCTGGGCAATGTGATTCAGCTGGGCTTTACCGATGACGCAGAGCGCGAACAGGCTCGTGCACTGGTGCGCAAGACCTTCACCGATTTCGAAATCACGCCTGCCGAGCTGAACGGCATTCCCGTGCTGCGCATGGCGTTGACGCCGGCCAAGCTGGCCGAGATTCGCGAATACTCGATCAAGCAGAACCTGACTACCGTGCGTAATCGGGTCAACGAGCTGGGTGTTGCCGAGCCGCTGGTTCAGCGCCAGGGTGCCAACCGCATCGTGGTCGAGCTGCCGGGTGTGCAGGACACGGCCGAAGCCAAGCGTATTCTGGGCAAGACCGCCAACCTCGAATTCCGTCTGGGTGCAGGCCCGGATGATTCGAAAGGCACCACCGAAATGTTCGAATTCCGCGAAGGCGGTCGTCCGGCAGCGGCGGTGGAGCGTGGTCTGATCATCACCGGCGATCAGGTGACTGACGCCAAGGCCAGCTTCGACGAACATGGCCGTCCACAGGTGAACATCAATCTTGATGGCCACGGTGGCGAGCTGATGAGCCGCGCAACCCGCAGTAATGTGGGTCGCAGCATGGCGGTGATCTTCATCGAGCAGCGTCCGACCACCACTTACACCAAGCAGATGGTCAACGGCGTCGAGAAAGACGTGCCGGTGCAGACCTTCAAGGAAGAAAAGAAGATCATCAGTCTGGCGACCATTCAGTCGCCGCTGGGCAGTCAGTTCCGGATTACCGGTCTGAACGGTCAGGGTGAGTCTTCCGAGCTGGCGCTGCTGTTGCGTGCCGGTGGTCTGGCGGCACCGATGTACTTCGCTGAAGAACGTACCATTGGCCCGAGCCTGGGTGCCGACAACATTACCAAGGGTATCGATGCTTCCCTGTGGGGCATGCTGTTCGTCTCGCTGTTCATCATGGCGATCTACCGATTCTTCGGTCTGATCGCGACCGTCGCACTGGCCTTGAACATGGTCATGCTGCTGGCACTGATGTCCTTGCTGGGTGCAACACTGACCCTGCCAGGTATCGCCGGTATCGTGTTGACCATGGGTATGGCGGTGGATGCCAACGTGCTGATCTTCTCGCGTATTCGTGAAGAGATCGCCAATGGCATGACGGTCCAGCGCGCTATCAACGAAGGTTTCGATCGTGCCTACACGGCGATCCTCGACGCCAACCTGACGACGCTGTTGGTCGGCGGCATTCTCTTTGCGATGGGCACCGGCCCGGTCAAAGGGTTTGCGGTGACCATGTCGCTCGGGATCTTTACCTCGATGTTCACGGCCATCATGGTGACCCGCGCTATGGTCAACCTGATCTACGGCGGTCGTGACTTCAAGAAGTTGTGGATTTAAGGGGCTGCCATGTTACGTACCATCAACTTCATGGGCGTTCGCAATGTTGCGTTCGCCATCACAATGCTCCTTACCGCACTGGCGCTGTTCAGCTGGTTCCATAAAGGGCTCAACTTTGGTCTGGACTTCACCGGCGGTACGCTCATCGAGCTGACCTACGAGCGTCCAGCCGATCTGGGCAAGGTGCGCCAGGAGCTGGTTTCGGCGGGCTATCATGAAGCCGTTGTTCAGAGCTTTGGTGCCACCACTGACTTGCTGGTGCGCATGCCGGGTGAAGACCCGCAACTGGGCACTCAGGTGGCCGAAGCGCTGCGCAAGGCCGGTGCCGATAACCCGGCAGTGGTCAAGCGTGTCGAGTTCGTCGGTCCGCAGGTGGGTGAAGAGCTGCGCGATCAGGGCGGCCTCGGCATGCTGATGGCGCTGGGCGGTGTTCTGATCTACCTGGCGTTCCGCTTCCAGTGGAAATTTGCCGTCGGGGCGATCATCTCGCTGATCCACGACGTGGTTGTGACGATGGGTATCCTGTCGTTCTTCCAGATCACCTTTGACCTGACGGTGCTGGCGGCGGTGCTGGCGATCATCGGTTACTCGCTGAACGACACCATTGTGGTCTTCGACCGGGTACGCGAAAACTTCCGCCTGCTGCGCAAGGCTTCGCTGATCGAGAACATCAACATCTCCACCACGCAGACACTGCTGCGCACCATTGCCACTTCGGTCTCGACCCTGTTGGCGATTGTTGCACTGTGGGCGTTTGGCGGCGACAGCCTGGAAGGCTTCTCCATCGCGTTGTTCATCGGTGTTCTGGCGGGTACTTACTCGTCCATCTACATCGCCAACGTGGTGCTGATCTGGCTGAACCTGACCACTGAGGACCTGATTCCTCCAGTGGTCGTCGAGAAGGCTGACGACCTCCCGTAGGTCCGGCCATCATAAAAAAGGCGCGAGTGCTGAACTCGCGCCTTTTTTTATGCTCCAAGGCTAGGCATTGCGCAGTCATGCTGCGTTTCGATTGGTCAGGAGGTTCAAGTGAACAAGTCTATGCTTGTTGGTGCTGTGTTAGGTGCTGCTGTCGTGACTGCTGGCGGTGCCGTTGCCACCTATAGCTTGGTCAAGGGTGGTCCTGAGTATGCGGATGTATTGGCAGTAGAGCCGATCAACCAGCAGATCAAAACCCCCCGTGAAGTTTGCAAGGACGTAACCGTTACTCGTCAGGCACCGGTCAAGGATCAGCATCAGATCGTAGGTAGCGTTATTGGCGCGGTTGCCGGTGGTTTGCTGGGTAACCAGATCGGTGGCGGTAACGGCAAGAAGATCGCTACAGTCGCGGGTGCGGTAGGTGGTGGTTATGCGGGCAACAAGGTTCAGGAAGGCATGCAGGAGCGTGATACCTACACCACTACGCAGAACCGCTGCACGACGGTCAACGATGTGAGCGACAAGGTTGTGGGCTACAACGTCAAATACAAGTTGAACGAGAAAGTGGGTCAGGTTCGTATGGAGCGTGATCCGGGCAGTCAGATTCCGGTCGACAAGAATGGTCAGCTGATATTGGGTCAGGCGCAGTAACGCCAGCCGCTGAGCTTTAGAAGACATAAAAAAACCGGCTTTCGCCGGTTTTTTTATGTCTGCAGCTTAGCGTTTGAGCGAAGGCGGCAGGTGCGGTGCGATTGCGGTCAGTACGGCCTTGAAGCATTTGGTGTTGCCGGCAACGATATGGCCTTTCTCGAGGAAGTCGTGACCGCCGGTGAAATCGCTGACCAGACCGCCTGCTTCCTGAATCAGCAGAGCGCCTGCTGCCATGTCCCATTCGGACAGGCCCGACTCCCAGAACGCATCGAAACGACCGGCAGCTACGTAAGCCAGATCGAGGCTTGCAGCGCCTGCGCGACGGATGCCGGCGGTCTGGCCTACCAGGCTGCGGAACATGCCCAGGTAGTTTTCGATGTTGTCCATCTGGTTGTCACGGAACGGGAAGCCGGTGCCGAGCAGTGCGCCTTCCAGGCTCTTGCGCTGGCTGACGCGCAGACGGCGACCGTTCAGGGCTGCGCCACGACCACGGCTTGCGGTGAATTCTTCCTGGCGGACCGGGTCGAGAACCACTGCGTGCTCAAGGCGGCCGCGGTATTTGCAGGCGATGCTGACGGCAAAGTGCGGAATGCCGCGAACGAAGTTGGTGGTGCCGTCCAGTGGGTCGATGATCCACAGGTAGTCGGTGCCTTCGCCGCTGCCTTCGTGCAGGCCGCTTTCTTCGCCGAGAATGCCGTGAGTCGGGTAGGCTTTGCGCAGAGCGGTGATGATGCTTTGCTCGGCAGCTCGGTCGATCTCTGTGACGTAGTCTTTGGCTTCTTTTTCGTCAACCTTGATGGTATCCAGGCGCTCGATGGAGCGGAAAATCAATTCGCTGGCGCTGCGGGCGGCGCGCAGCGCGATATTCAGCATGGGCTGCATGGATAATTCACCTAAGGTTGTTAAAGATAGCCGTGCATTTTATGGGCTGATTCGAATTATTTCCAGCCTTGCGTGGTTACGGTTGTCGGGTTCGTGTGGATTTTTTCATGTCGCAAGCGGTCAGTTCCGATCTTCCGGCCCGCACAGCTTCATAGCGTTAGTCGAACCGTTTCTGTAAGATTTGCCCCCCTAATTCGCGTCAGTGAGCGTTCGCTTTGTTGCAGAACATTCGTGTTGTCCTGGTTGGCACTACCCATCCCGGAAATATCGGCGGGGCCGCTCGCGCCATGAAAAACATGGGGCTTTCGCGTCTGGTGCTGGTCGATCCGCGCATCTTTCCTTCGCCTGATGCCGATGCGCGTGCGTCAGGCGCCACCGATATTCTTGAAGGTGCACAGGTTGTTGCGACTCTTGAAAACGCGTTGGTCGGCTGTCGTCTGGTGCTCGGTACCAGTGCGCGTGATCGCAGTTTGCCGTGGCCGTTGCTCGATCCGCGCGCTTCCGGTGAAAAAGTCATCGAGCAGGCCGGAGAGGGCGCGGAAGTGGCGCTGGTCTTCGGTCGCGAGCACGCCGGCCTGACCAATGAAGAGCTGCAGCGTTGCCACTTCCATGTGCACATCCCGTCGGACCCCGGGTTCAGCTCGCTGAACCTCGCCGCGGCTGTGCAGGTGCTCAGCTACGAAGTGCGCATGGCCTGGCTGGCGGCTTCGGCACACTCAGAGCAGGGCGAAACGCCCAAGGCAGTCTCGGCGCATAACGCCGAGCTGGCGACGATGGATGAGATGGAAGGCTTTTACACGCATCTTGAAGCCACGCTCGTGGCCATCGGTTTCCTTGATCCGGAAAAACCACGTCATCTGATGGCACGACTGCGCAGGCTATACGGGCGTAGCGAGGTCGAGCGATCCGAACTGAGTATCCTGCGCGGTGTGCTCACCGAAACCCAGAAAGCCGCACGCGGTGAGCCCTACAAGCGGAAGGATCAGTAATGTTCAAGCGTCTGCGAGAAGACATTCAAAGCGTATTCCATCGTGACCCTGCTGCGCGCAACGCCTTTGAGGTGCTGACCTGTTATCCGGGCATGCATGCCATCTGGCTGCACCGCTTTGCGCACATTCTGTGGCGCAACGGCTGGAAGTGGCTCGCGCGGCTGGTCTCCAACTTCGGTCGCTGGATGACCGGTATCGAGATCCACCCGGGGGCGCGCATCGGTCGCCGTTTTTTCATCGACCACGGCATGGGCATCGTGATCGGCGAAACCGCCGAGATCGGCAATGACGTAACGCTTTACCAGGGCGTGACCCTGGGCGGTACCAGCTGGAATGCCGGCAAGCGTCACCCGACGCTGGAAGATGGCGTAGTGGTCGGGGCGGGTGCCAAGGTGCTCGGGCCGTTCACAGTGGGTGCCGGTGCCAAGATTGGTTCCAACGCAGTGGTGACCAAGGCGGTGCCTGCGGGGGCAACTGCCGTGGGCATTCCGGGGCGCATCATCGTCAAGTCCGACGATGAAACCGAAGCCCGGCGCAAGGTCATGGCTGAAAAGCTCGGTTTCGACGCGTACGGCGTCAGCGCCGACATGCCGGACCCTATCGCTCGCGCCATTGGCCAGTTGCTCGACCATTTGCAGGCTGTCGACGGCCGTCTTGAGGGCATGTGCGATGCGCTCGGCAGGCTGGGCAGTGATTATTGCGCCAAAGACCTTCCCGAGCTGCGTGATGAAGTATTCGACTGCGTCAAGGATCGCCACGAAGACAAGGTTGGCTAGGCGATACGGCGGCGTGACGCGTGCCATTACGCCGCACCTTTGCTATGATGCAGCCCGCGCTTTTCGCTAATCCCGACTGTTTTACTTGGTCTAATAGTTGACTCTTTTACTCGGGAATAGCATACTCGCTCTCATTCCGAACCTCTGCGGTATACGCCATGCGACTGACTACTAAAGGCCGATACGCTGTAACAGCCATGCTTGACCTGGCGTTGCACGCGCAGAACGGGCCAGTGTCTCTGGCCGACATCTCCGAGCGGCAGGGTATTTCCCTGTCCTACCTCGAGCAGCTGTTCGCCAAGCTGCGTCGCGGCAATCTGGTTTCCAGTGTTCGTGGTCCAGGTGGTGGTTACCAGCTGTCGCGCGACATGAAAGGCATCCAGGTTGCTCAAGTCGTCGATGCAGTCAATGAATCGGTCGACGCCACGCGGTGTCAGGGTCTGGGCGATTGCCATGCTGGCGATACCTGCCTGACCCACCACTTGTGGTGTGACCTGAGCCAGCAGATTCACGAATTTCTAAGCGGTATCAGCTTGGCGGATCTTGTCACTCGCCGTGAGGTACAAGAAGTCGCTCAGCGCCAGGATATGCGCCGTGGTCATAACCACATGTCGCAACTGGGTAAGATCGAAACGTCCGCCGTCGAATGAACGCAGATGAATGAGCGGTGCGCCTGCCTGATAGGAGAGCTTCAATGAAATTGCCAATTTACCTCGACTACTCCGCGACGACCCCGGTCGATCCGCGTGTCGCGCAGAAAATGATCGATTGCCTGACCGTCGAAGGAAACTTCGGCAACCCGGCCTCGCGCTCCCACGTCTTTGGCTGGAAGGCCGAAGAAGCGGTCGAGAACGCTCGTCGTCAGGTCGCTGATCTGGTCAACGCCGATCCGCGCGAAATCGTCTGGACCTCGGGTGCCACTGAATCCAACAACCTGGCTATTAAAGGTGTTGCGCATTTCTACGCCAGCAAAGGCAAGCACCTGATCACGTCGAAGGTCGAACACAAGGCGGTCCTCGACACCACTCGCCAGCTGGAACGCGAAGGTTTCGAAGTTACCTACATCGAGCCAGGTGAAGACGGTCTGATCACGCCTGCCATGATTGAAGCGGCACTGCGCGACGACACCATCCTGGTTTCGATCATGCATGTGAACAACGAGATCGGCACCATCAACGATATCGCTGCGATCGGTGAACTGACCCGTTCGCGTGGCGTGCTGTTCCACGTTGACGGCGCGCAGTCGACCGGCAAGGTTGAAATCGATCTGGCCAGCCTCAAGGTTGACCTCATGTCGTTCTCGGCGCACAAGACCTATGGTCCTAAAGGTATCGGCGCGCTCTACGTCAGCCGCAAGCCACGTGTTCGCCTTGAAGCGACCATGCACGGCGGCGGTCACGAGCGTGGCATGCGTTCCGGTACTTTGGCGACCCACCAGATCGTCGGTATGGGCGAAGCATTCCGCATTGCCAAGGAAGAAATGGCTGCTGAAAACGTGCGCATCAAGGCACTCAGCGATCGTTTCTTCAAGCAGGTCGAAAATCTGGAAGAGCTGTACGTCAACGGCAGCCTGACCGCACGCGTACCGCACAACCTGAACCTGAGCTTCAATTACGTCGAAGGCGAGTCGCTGATCATGGCGCTCAAAGATCTGGCGGTATCGTCCGGTTCGGCCTGTACCTCGGCCTCGCTTGAGCCTTCGTATGTGCTGCGTGCCCTGGGTCGCAACGATGAGCTGGCGCACAGCTCGATTCGTTTCACCTTCGGCCGTTTCAGCACTGAAGAAGAAATCGATTACGCCGCGCAGAAGGTTTGCGAGGCTGTCACCCGGCTGCGCACACTTTCGCCGCTGTGGGACATGTTCAAAGACGGCGTCGACATCTCCAAGATCGAGTGGGCGGCGCACTAATTTAAAGTCGCCTCCAACACAGGTCATGTGCAATTGCGCGTGACCTGCAGAGCGGCTCCCTGATGTGAGAGGAATAGAATCATGGCTTACAGCGAAAAGGTCATCGACCACTACGAGAACCCACGTAACGTCGGCAAGATGAACGCGGAAGATCCTGATGTCGGCACCGGCATGGTCGGCGCTCCAGCGTGCGGCGACGTAATGCGTTTGCAGATCAAGGTCAACGAGCAGGGCGTTATCGAAGACGCCAAGTTCAAGACATACGGCTGCGGTTCGGCCATTGCTTCCAGCTCGCTGGCGACCGAGTGGATGAAAGGCAAGACTCTGGATGAAGCAGAGACCATCAAGAACACTCAGCTGGCTGAAGAGCTGGCGCTGCCGCCGGTCAAGATTCACTGCTCGGTACTCGCTGAAGACGCCATCAAGGCCGCCGTTCGCGATTACAAGCAGAAGAAAGGTCTGCTGTAATTAGGCAGGCTTTTCAAGAGAAGCTTGCAACAGAGTCAACTGCAACAGGCTAATGCAACAGGCTAAGGAGTTCCGATGGCTATCAGCATGACAGAAGCTGCCGCTAACCACGTACGACGTTCCCTTGAGGGACGCGGCAAGGGTGATGGCGTTCGTCTGGGTGTTCGCACCACAGGTTGTTCAGGTCTTGCCTATGTGCTCGAGTTCGTCGATGAGGCGGCCGGCGAAGATACTGTGTTTGAAATGCACGGCGTCAAGGTGATCATTGACCCGAAAAGCCTGGTCTATCTGGATGGCACCGAGCTCGACTTCGTGCGCGAAGGGTTGAACGAAGGCTTCAAGTTCAACAACCCCAACTCGCGCGGTGAGTGCGGCTGTGGCGAAAGCTTCAACGTCTGAGGCTTTTATTGTGGGTACTCCCTGTCACTTCGCCCTGTTCGATCTCAAGCCCGAGTTTCAGCTTGATCTTGACCAGTTGGGCACTCGTTACCGTGAGCTTGCGCGCAACGTGCATCCGGATCGTTTTGCGGATGCCCCAGAGCGTGAGCAGCGTGTGGCGCTGGAGCGTTCGGCCAGTCTCAACGAGGCTTATCAAACCCTGAAAAGCCCGCCGAAAAGGGCGCGCTACCTGCTGGCAATGAACGGCAACGAAGTGCCGCTCGAAGTCACGGTGCATGATCCCGAGTTTCTTCTGCAGCAGATGCAATTGCGCGAACACCTTGAGGACTTGCAGGAAGAGGCTGATCTCGCTGGCGTTGCGACCTTCAAGTGTCAGCTCAAGGTCGCTCAGGACGAGCTGAACCAGAGCTTCGCGGCCTGTTGGAATGATGCTGCACAACGCGAGCACGCTGAAAAGCTGATGCGGCGTATGCAGTTTCTCGACAAGCTCTCTCACGAAGTGCGCCAGTTAGAAGAGCGCCTCGACGATTAACCCCGCGCGGCTTCGGCCGCGCGCCAGTGATTATTCTGAACAGCATGGCTTTACTGCAGATCGCCGAACCCGGCCTGAGTCCTCAACCGCACCAGCGTCGTCTGGCTGTGGGTATCGACCTGGGCACCACCAATTCTCTGGTTGCTGCAGTACGCAGCGGCCTGTCCGAACCGCTGGCCGATGCAGAGGGGCAGGTCATTCTGCCGTCTGCCGTGCGCTATCACGCTGATCGTGTCGAAGTAGGGCAGTCAGCGAAGATCGCCGCCTCCCAGGATCCGTTCAATACCGTTCTGTCAGTCAAGCGCCTCATGGGGCGCGGGCTGACTGACGTCAAGCAATTGGGCGAGCAACTGCCGTACCGGTTTGTTGGCGGTGAGTCGCACATGCCGTTCATCGACACCGTGCAGGGGCCGAAAAGTCCTGTTGAAGTGTCTGCCGACATTCTCAAGGTCCTGCGCGAACGCGCCGAGTCCACGCTGGGTGGCGAACTGGTGGGGGCGGTGATTACCGTGCCTGCTTATTTCGACGACTCTCAGCGCCAGGCGACCAAGGATGCCGCCAGACTTGCCGGCCTCAATGTGTTGCGCCTGCTTAATGAGCCAACGGCTGCTGCCGTTGCCTATGGTCTGGATCAGAAAGCCGAAGGCGTGGTTGCCATCTATGATCTGGGCGGCGGAACCTTCGACATCTCGATCCTGCGCCTGACCGGCGGTGTGTTCGAAGTACTGGCCACTGGCGGGGATACCGCTCTGGGTGGCGATGACTTCGATCATGCGATAGCCAACTGGATTGTCACTGATGCCGGTCTGTCTGCCGATATCGACCCTTCCGCGCAACGCAGCCTGCTGCAGGCTGCCTGCTCGGCCAAGGAAGCGCTGACTGACGCCGAGTCTGTCGAGGTCGCCTACGGTGACTGGCGTGGCACGCTGACCCGCAAGGCGCTCAATGCGCTGATCGAGCCTATGGTCGCGCGCAGTCTCAAGGCCTGTCGTCGTGCGGTGCGTGATACCGGTATCGAGCTTGAAGAAGTCGAGGCGGTGGTCATGGTCGGCGGTTCGACCCGAGTTCCACGCGTACGCGAAGCGGTGGCCGAGCTGTTCGGTCGTCAGCCATTGACCCAGATTGACCCGGATCAAGTGGTAGCCATCGGGGCTGCGATCCAGGCCGATACGCTGGCAGGCAACAAGCGTGACGGTGGCGAACTGCTATTGCTCGATGTGATTCCGCTCTCGCTGGGGCTGGAAACCATGGGCGGGCTGATGGAAAAGGTCATTCCGCGCAACACCACCATCCCTGTAGCGCGTGGTCAGGAATTCACCACGTACAAGGATGGCCAGACGGCCATGAAGATTCATGTTCTGCAGGGCGAGCGCGAGTTGATCAGTGACTGCCGTTCCCTTGCACGTTTCGAATTGCGCGGCATCCCGCCGATGGTCGCGGGTGCGGCAAAGATTCGTGTCACCTTTCAGGTCGATGCTGACGGTCTGCTCAGCGTTTCGGCGCGTGAAATGGGCTCGGGTATCGAGTCGAGCATTCAGGTCAAGCCTTCCTACGGGCTGACCGATGACGAAGTCACCCGCATGCTCAAGGACTCCTTCGAGTATGCCGGCGACGACAAGGTCGCTCGTGTGCTGCGAGAGCACCAGGTTGACGCCGAGCGCTTGCTCGAAGCGGTTCAAGGTGCCCTTGAGGCTGATGGTGAGCGTCTTCTCGACGAAGAAGAGCGCCTGGTCATCAACCTGCAGATGGACGAATTACGTGAATTGATGCAAGGCACCGATGGTTATGCCATCGAGCAGCAGACCAAGCGTCTGTCGCAGGTGACCGACGCATTTGCTGCCCGACGCCTTGATTCGACGGTAAAAGCCGCACTGGCCGGGCGCAACTTGAATGAGATTGAGGAATAACTGATGCCGCAGGTGATTTTTCTGCCCCACGCCGAGCATTGTCCGGACGGGCTGGTTGTAGAAGTGGAGCCGGGCACGTCTATTCTCGAGATTGCCCACGAGCACCACATCGAGATTGAAAGCGCCTGTGGTGGCGTGTGTGCCTGCACCACCTGTCACTGCATCATTCGCGAAGGCTTTAATTCGCTCAATGAAGCGGACGAACTGGAAGAAGACATGCTCGACAAAGCCTGGGGCCTGGAAGCGCAATCGCGTCTGTCCTGTCAGGCCATTGTCGGCAACGAAGACCTCACGGTCGAAATACCCAAGTATTCGCTCAACCACGCCGCTGAAGCGCCACACTGATTCAAGGATTGCTCATGAGTCTCAAATGGGTTGATGTGCGGGAAATCGCCATCCAGCTGGCTGAAAGCCACCCGGATGTCGATCCGCTGACTGTGAGTTTCCCCAGGCTGCGTAATCTGGTCATGGCGTTGCCTGAGTTCGATGACCACCCGGACCGTAGTGGGGAAAAGGTTCTCGAGGCGATCCAGGGGTTATGGATCGAAGAGGCCGATTGACGTTCAGTAACGTACGCAGTTAGGCAATACACCAGAACCCGCGTATAATTCGCGGGTTTAATTTTTCGCTTCAATCACTGCTTCTGGAGTTTCACCATGGCTGTTCAACGTACTTTCTCCATCATCAAGCCTGACGCCGTTGCCAAGAACGTAATCGGCGAGATCACCACTCGTTTCGAAAAAGCCGGTCTGCGCGTTGTCGCGTCCAAGCTGAAGCAACTGTCCAAGGCCGAAGCTGAAGGTTTCTACGCTGAGCACAGCGCTCGCGGTTTCTTCGGCGACCTGGTTGCTTTCATGATCTCCGGTCCGGTTGTTGTTCAGGTTCTGGAAGGCGAAAACGCTATCGCTCTGAACCGTGAGCTGATGGGCGCTACCAACCCTAAAGAAGCTGCTGCCGGCACCATCCGCGCTGATTTCGCTGACTCCATCGACGCCAACGCTGTTCACGGCTCCGATTCGGAAGCGGCCGCCGCACGCGAAATCTCGTACTTCTTCGCAGCTACCGAAGTAACCGCTCGCTAAGTCATTTTTGACTGACGAGTGAAGGGTGAATTCATGATTGCATCGACTGGTAAAACCAACCTGCTGGGGCTGACTCAACAGGAAATGGAGAAATTCTTCGACTCTATCGGGGAGAAGCGCTTCCGTGCCGGTCAGGTCATGAAGTGGATTCACCACTTCGGCGTCGACGATTTCGACGCGATGACGAACGTCAGCAAGGCCCTGCGCGAAAAGCTCAAGGCCTGTGCCGAAGTTCGCGGTCCCGAAGTGGTCAGCGAGGACATCTCCAGCGACGGCACCCGTAAATGGGTGGTGCGCGTAGAGTCCGGCAGCTGTGTCGAGACCGTCTACATTCCGCAGGGCAAGCGTGGCACCTTGTGTGTTTCGTCCCAGGCGGGCTGTGCCCTGGATTGCAGCTTCTGTTCCACGGGCAAGCAAGGCTTCAACAGCAACCTCACCGCCGCCGAAGTCATCGGTCAGGTGTGGATTGCCAACAAATCCTTTGGCAGCGTACCGGCGACCGTCGACCGTGCCATCACCAACGTGGTGATGATGGGCATGGGTGAGCCGCTGCTGAACTTCGACAATGTCATTGCTGCCATGCATCTGATGATGGATGACCTGGGGTATGGCATTTCCAAGCGCCGGGTGACGTTGTCCACCTCCGGCGTGGTACCAATGATCGATGAGCTTTCCAAGCATATCGACGTTTCCCTGGCCTTGTCGCTGCACGCACCGAACGATGCGCTGCGTAACCAGCTGGTGCCGATCAACAAGAAATACCCGCTGCAAATGCTCCTTGATTCCTGCCGCCGTTACATGTCCAGTCTGGGCGAAAAGCGTGTGCTCACCATCGAATACACCATGCTCAAGGATATCAACGACAAGGTTGAACACGCCGTCGAGATGATCGAGCTGCTCAAGGACACGCCTTGCAAGATCAACCTGATCCCGTTCAACCCGTTTCCGCACTCCGGTTACGAGCGTCCCAGCAATAACGCGATCCGTCGTTTTCAGGACCTGTTGCATCAGGCTGGTTATAACGTCACTGTGCGCACCACGCGCGGTGAAGACATTGATGCAGCATGCGGCCAGCTGGTCGGGCAGGTGATGGACCGTACACGCCGTAGTGAACGCTACATTGCTGTGCGTGAGTTGAGCGCCGAGGCCGAGACGGCCCCGGTTGCGGCGACTCGAACCTGACTGCCAACCTGATCGAGAGAGACTCCATGTCTGTGCGTGCCTCGCTGTTGCTATGTGTTGTCATGTTGCTGACGGCGTGCGTATCCACCGGCAACGTCAACCCGATGACAACGGCGCAGGGGCGCGAGGAAGCGCGCAGAGCGTACGTTCAGCTTGGGCTGGGTTACTTTCAGCAGGGGCAGACCGAGCGCGCCAAGGTTCCGCTGAAAAAGGCGCTCGAGCTGGACAGTTCCGACGCGCAGGCCAATGCCGCACTGGCGCTGGTGTTCCAGACCGAGATGGAGCCGGAGCTTGCAGAGCAGTACTTTCGCAAGGCGCTGGCTTCCAGTAACAACGAAACACGCATCGTCAATAATTACGGCAGTTTTCTGTTCGAACAAAAGCGTTACAAGGAAGCCTACGAGCGTTTTGAACAGGCCGCTGCCGACAACCTGTATCCTGAGCGGTCGCGAGTCTTTGAGAGCCTGGGCATGACTTCGCTGAAGCTGGGTAATCGCGAGCAGGCCCGTGAGCATTTTACCAAGGCGTTGCGCCTGGACCGTCAGTTGCCAAGGTCCTTGCTGGAAATGGCGCAGATATCCTACGAAGACAAGCAATATGTGCCGGCGCGTGATTATTACGACCGTTTTAGCCAACTCAGCGAGCAAAATGCACGTAGTCTATTGCTCGGTACACGCTTGGCGAAGATTTATGATGATCGTAACAAGGCGGCCAGTTTTGGTCTGCTGTTGAAAAGACTCTATCCCGGTACGCCGGAATATCAGCAATACCTGTCGGAGCAATGATGAAAGCGGCGCATCCCGAAGTTGTAGCAACCACCCGCGTGAACCCTGGAGAAACCCTGCGTCAGGTCCGCGAGAGCAGGAGCTGGTCGCTGCCAGATGTGGCTTTGAGACTGAACCTCACCGTGACCTCCCTGAGCAATCTGGAGAACGGACATTTTGAAAAGCTGCCTGGGCATACGTTTGCCCGGGGGTATGTACGCGCCTACGCCAAGCTGCTTGACCTCGATCAGGCGGCGCTGGTCGAACAGTTCGACCAGTTCACCGGCACCGATGGCAAGGGCAGTTCGGTCCACGCATTGGGCCGTATCGAAGAGCCGGTCAGGCTGTCACACAACATCCTGCGTATCGTCAGCCTGTTGTTGCTGGTGCTTCTGGTCGGTGGCGGTTTCTTCTGGTGGCAGGATCAGGCTTCTCTGCGTGGCAGGGACCAGTCCGGGCTGAACATGGAGCACGTCGAGGTCGAAAGCGCCGACGGCACCACTCAGATTCACCCGCTGGACGAGCCGGAAGAGCCCGCAGTGGCCGAAACGCCTACTGCCGGACAGACTTCGCTGCCGTTGAACACCGGTGCGCCTGCCAGTGAATCGCCGAGCGCGACGCCTGCTGCTCCTACTGCAGGTGTTACGAGTCATGCGCCTGCGCAGACACCAGCCACCGCTACGCCGCCAGCAAATGCTCCACAAGCGCCTGTCGCTGCGCCGACCGTACCGTCGATGCCGGCCACACCAGCCGAGCAGCCAGCGCCAGTCATGGCCGCGGCCGGTCAGGTTACTGTGCAGTTCGTCGCCGATTGCTGGACCCAGGTCACTGACGGAAACGGCAAGGTGCTGGTCAGCGGCCTCAAGCGCAAGGGCGACAGCCTGGATGTCAGCGGCAAGCCGCCATTGACGCTGCGCCTGGGCTACGCACGCGGCGCGCAGGTCAGCTACAACGGTCAGCCTGTAGACGTGGCACCTTTTACCAGCGGCGAAACTGCTCGCCTGAAGCTAGGGCAATAAGTCATGCACGGCGAATCTCCAATCAAGCGTCGCGAATCCCGAAAAATATGGGTCGGTTCCGTACCGGTCGGCGGTGATGCGCCGATTGCCGTGCAGAGCATGACCAACAGCGATACCAACGATGTTGCGGCCACCGTCGCCCAGATCAACCGTCTGGAAGCTGCCGGTGTCGACATCGTGCGTGTTTCTGTACCGGACATGGACGCTGCCGAAGCCTTTGGTCGCATCAAGCAACTGGTCAAAGTGCCATTGGTCGCCGACATCCACTTCGACTATCGCATCGCATTGCGTGTGGCTGAACTGGGTGTCGACTGCCTGCGTATCAATCCGGGCAATATCGGTCGTGAAGACCGGGTGCGGGCCGTGGTCGATGCTGCGCGTGATCGAGGTATTCCGATCCGCATCGGCGTCAACGCCGGGTCGCTGGAAAAAGACCTGCAGAAGAAGTACGGCGAGCCGACGCCAGAGGCGTTGGTGGAGTCTGCGTTGCGCCACGTCGAGCACCTGGAGCGCCTGAACTTTCAGGACTTCAAGGTCAGCGTCAAGGCATCCGATGTGTTCATGGCCGTCGCAGCCTACCGCCTGCTGGCCAAACAGATCGTCCAGCCCCTGCACCTGGGTATTACCGAAGCTGGCGGCTTGCGTTCAGGCACGGTGAAATCGGCTGTCGGTCTTGGAATGCTGCTTGCCGAAGGAATTGGCGATACTATCCGCATCTCGCTGGCTGCTGATCCGGTCGAGGAAGTGAAAGTCGGGTACGACATCCTCAAATCGTTGCGCCTTCGTTCCCGTGGTATCAACTTCATCGCCTGCCCGAGCTGCTCGCGGCAGAACTTCGATGTGGTCAAGACCATGAACGAGCTTGAAGGTCGCCTTGAAGATTTGCTGGTGCCGCTTGATGTCGCAGTGATCGGTTGTGTAGTCAACGGTCCGGGCGAGGCCAAGGAAGCGCATATCGGCCTGACTGGTGGTACGCCGAACCTGATTTACATCGACGGCAAGCCTGCGCAGAAACTGACCAACGACAATCTCGTGGACGAGCTTGAACGCTTGATTCGCGAGAAAGCGGCTGAAAAGGCCGAAGCCGACGCATCTGTCATCGTGCGCGGCTAACCAGGATTGCTAAGGATTTTCTGTGAGTAAGTCTCTACAAGCCATTCGTGGCATGAACGACATCCTGCCCGAGCAGACGCCGCTGTGGCGCCACTTCGAAGGCACCGTTTCACGTCTGCTGGATAACTACGGTTACCGGCAGATTCGTATGCCTATCGTCGAATTCACCGAGCTGTTCAAGCGCTCCATCGGTGAAGTGACCGATATCGTCGAGAAGGAAATGTACACCTTCGCCGATCGCAACGGCGACTCCCTGACCCTGCGTCCGGAAGGTACTGCTGCCTGTGTGCGTGCGGTCCTGGAGCACGGCATCACCGGTGGCGGTCAGGTTCAGAAACTATGGTACATCGGGCCGATGTTTCGTCACGAGCGGCCACAGAAAGGCCGTTATCGCCAGTTTCACCAGATTGGTGTCGAGGTCTTCAATCTTGACGGTCCGGACATCGATGCCGAGCTGATCGTCATGACCTGGCGCCTGTGGGGCATGCTGGGCATTCGCAATGCGGTCAAGCTTGAACTGAACAGCCTGGGCACCAGCGAAGCGCGTGCGCGTTATCGTGATGCGCTGGTCGAGTTTCTGTCGGCACGTCTTGATCAACTCGACGAAGACAGCCAGCGTCGTCTGAAAACCAATCCGCTGCGCGTGCTGGACACCAAACATCCTGAAACCCAGGCTGTGCTGGTCGATGCGCCAAAGCTGGCAGATTATCTGGATGACGAATCTCGCGTTCACTTCGAAGGCCTGAAGGCCCGTCTGGACGCAGCCGGCATTCCTTATGTCATCAACCCGAAGCTGGTTCGCGGGCTGGATTATTACAGCAAGACCGTTTTCGAGTGGGTTACCGACCAATTGGGTGCTCAGGGTACGGTCTGTGCAGGCGGTCGTTATGACGGTCTGGTCGAGCAGATGGGCGGCAAGCCGACGACCGGCGTTGGTTTCGCGATGGGTATCGAGCGTCTGGTTCTGTTGCTTGAAACCCTCGGGCAGGTCCCGGAAGAAATTGCCCGTCAGGTCGATGTTTACCTGTGCGCCTTTGGCGAAGCAGCTGAGCTGGCTGCGCTGGCTCTCACCGAAAAGGTGCGCGATCAGTTGCCGAGCCTGCGTTTGCAGGTCAACGCCGGTGCCGGCAGCTTCAAAAGCCAGTTCAAGAAAGCCGACAAGAGCGGTGCGCTGTATGCGCTGATTCTCGGTGAAGAAGAACTGGCGGCAAAGGTCATTGGCGTCAAACCCCTGCGCGGTCAGGGTGAACAACAAAATATTGCCTGGGACGCTCTGTCAGAGCACCTGGCCTCCTGCGTTGTGCAGGGTTGAAGCTGATTTAACAGCCGTTTAGCGAATAGGAGTATTGGGGTGTCGGGTACCGAAGATGAAGAGCTGGCGGTAATGAAGGACTGGTGGCAGCGTAACGGCAAACCCCTGTTGACCGGTGGTCTGCTTGCGTTGGTCGTGGTCTTGGGTTGGCAGTTCTGGCACAGGTATCAGGCCAGCCAGTCGCAAGGCGCCTCGATGCTTTATCAGCAATTGCTGGAAACCGCACTGACGCCCAGTGGCCAGGCAGACACCGCACGTGTCGCCGAGATATCCGGCAAACTGAAAAGCGAATTCGGTGGCACTACCTATGCACAGTTCGGTAGCCTGTTCGTCGCCAAGGTGGCGGTCGATGCCGGTAAGCTGGACGATGCTGCAGCCGAGCTGAAAACCGTGGCCGACAAGCCTGCCAATGACACGCTGGGCGAGATTGCCCGTCAGCGTCTGGCTCGCGTGCTGGCTGCGCAGAACAAGACTGATGACGCGCTGAAGCTGCTCGACGGCGATGCCGACAAGGCTTTCCTCGCCAGTCGTGAAGAACTCAAGGGTGACCTGCTGGTACAGCTGGGTCGTACCGACGAGGCATACGCTGCATACCAAAAGGCCAAATCCGCTCTGTCCGAAGACGCAGCAGTGGGTGGCCTGCAAATGAAGCTCGACGATCTGGCGAAAGGGGATGCGTGACGTGATTCGTTGGAAACATGCAGCATTGCTGGCTCTGGCCATTCTGGCCGCGGGTTGCAGCAGCAACAGCAAAAAGGAATTGCCTCCGGCCGAGCTGACCGACTTCAAAGAAGAAGTGGTTCTGCACAAGCAGTGGAGCCGTTCCATTGGCGACGGTCAGGGCAAGACGTACAACATGCTCGTGCCAGCCATTGATGGCGACCGCATCTATGCGGCTGACGTCACTGGCGAAGTTGTATCGCTGGATCGTCTGACCGGTGATGTGATCTGGAAGAAGGATCTCGATCTGCCGGTTTCCGGTGCAGTCGGCGTGGGCTATGGCCTGGTAATGATCGGCACCCTCAAGGGTGAAGTCATTGCCATGGACGCCACCTCCGGTGAAGAAAAGTGGCGCGCTCGCGTCACCAGCGAAGTGCTGGCCCCGCCTGCCACCAACGGTTCTGTGGTAGTGGTTCAGACTCAGGATGACCGTATTGTTGGTTTCGATGCCTCCACCGGTTCCCAGCTCTGGATTTACGAAAGCACTCCAGCGGTCCTGACCCTGCGTGGTACCGGTGCTCCACTTGCAACCAATCGTCTCGCCGTGGCGGGTCTGTCGACCGGTAAGGTCGTCGCGCTGGACATTACCAATGGCGTGCCTGTCTGGGAGCAGCGTGTTGCCATCCCGCAAGGTCGCTCGGAACTGGATCGTGTCGTGGATATCGACGGCGGCCTGCTGCTGTCCGGCGGTACACTGTACGTCGCTACCTATCAGGGTCGCGTCGCGGGTCTGGACCTGGAAAGCGGTCGTGTGCTCTGGCAGCGTGACGCCTCGAGCTACTCGGGCGTAGCCCAAGGCTTTGGCAGCGTTTACGCAACCCTCGCCTCCGGCACTGTTGAAGGTATCGACGAGCGTTCGTCCTCTGCACTGTGGAGCAACGAATCACTGGCTCGCCGCCAGCTCGGCGCGCCGGAAGTGTATTCCAGCTATGTAGCGGTCGGTGACATGGAAGGCTACCTGCACCTGTTGAGCCAGGTGGACGGTCGTTTTGTCGGTCGCGAACGTATCGACAGCGACGGCCTGCGTGCTCGTCCGCTGGTGGTTGGGGACATGATTTACGTGTATGGCAACAGCGGCAAACTGGAAGCCCTGACCATCAAGCAATAAGTGTCCATGCCCGGGGCCAATGGCCCCGGGTGCCCTTGCTTCGGCAAGGCTGCGGTGCCTTTGTGGCATCGCCCCGAACTCCGGCCGCTGCCCTGCAGCGGCTTTTGTATTTTCTGAAATAACGAAGTGGAGAGCCGCATGGTTCCCGTAATCGCCCTGGTGGGTCGACCGAACGTCGGCAAGTCCACCATGTTCAACCGCCTGACCAGGACTCGCGACGCCATTGTCGGTGATCTGTCCGGTCTTACCCGTGATCGCCAATACGGAGAGGCGAAGTGGCAAGGGCGCTCCTATATTCTGATCGACACCGGCGGTATCTCCGGTGACGAGCATGGCATGGACGAAAAGATGGCCGAGCAGTCGCTGCTGGCCATTGAAGAAGCCGATGTGGTGCTGTTTCTGGTGGACGCCCGTGCGGGCTATACCGCTGCTGATCAGATGATTGGTGAGCACCTGCGCAAACGCAACAAGCGTTCCTACGTGGTTGCCAACAAGATCGACAACATCGACGAAAACCTGGCACGTGCCGAGTTCAGCCCAATGGGTCTGGGCGACGCCATTCCGGTGGCCGGTGCTCACGGTCGTGGCATCTCGCAGATGCTCGAAATCGCCCTGCGGGAGTTTCCCAAGGACGAAGACGAGCTGGAAGAGGGCGAGGAGGTCGAGGAAGTTGCCGAAGGTCAGGAAGCCAAGCGCATTCCTGGTCCTAGCGAAAAAGACGGCATCAAGATCGCCATCATCGGGCGTCCCAACGTCGGCAAATCGACGCTGGTCAACCGAATGCTGGGTGAAGACCGGGTTATCGTCTATGACGAGCCAGGCACCACGCGCGACAGTATCTACATTCCCTTCGAGCGTAATGAAGAGAAGTACACGCTGATCGACACTGCCGGTGTGCGCAAGCGCGGCAAGATCCACGAGGAAGTTGAAAAGTTCTCGGTGGTCAAGACGCTGCAGGCCATCAAGGACGCCAACGTGGTGATCTTTGTCATGGACGCCCGCGAAGGTGTGGTCGACCACGACCTGAACCTGCTGGGCTTCGCCCTCGAAGCGGGGCGTGCCCTGGTCATTGCGCTGAACAAGTGGGATGGCATGACGCCAGGCGAACGTGATTTCGTGAAGATCGAACTGGAACGCCGGTTGTTCTTCGTCGACTTCGCAGACATCCACTTCATCTCTGCGATGCACGGCACGGGCGTGGGCAACCTGTATCAGTCGGTACAGAACTCGTTCAAGTCTGCCGTAACGCGCTGGCCAACCAGCCGTCTGACCCAGATTCTGGAAGATGCGGTCAGCGAGCATGCGCCACCCATGGTCGGCAGCCGCCGTATCAAATTGCGTTACGCTCACCTGGGCGGCGCCAACCCGCCGCTGATCGTAATCCACGGCAACCAGGTCGAAAAAGTACCGAAGTCCTATGTCCGGTATCTGGAAAACACCTATCGCCGCGTGCTCAAGCTGGTCGGTACGCCGATCCGCATCGAGTTCAAGGGCGGCGAGAACCCGTACGAAGGCAATAAGAACACGCTGACTGACCGTCAGGTCAACAAGAAGCGTCGAATGATGTCGCACCACAAGAAGGCCGACAAGAAGCGCCGCGACAAGCGCTGAGTCAGCACTGGGAAAAAGGCGCTTCGGCGCCTTTTTTTGTGTCCGTTTAATGGGCTATCCTGCCTGACCCGTGCCGCCCGGTGCCGGGAGATTGCAGGGAAAGGGTTCCATGATCGACAGCAAGTTGCCCAACGTGGGCACCACTATCTTTACCGTCATGTCACAGCTGGCCGCCGAAACCGGCGCTATCAACCTGTCCCAGGGTTTTCCCGATTTTGATGGGCCGCAGGCGCTGCGCGATGCGGTCTGTCGGCATGTCACTCAAGGCCATAACCAATACTCACCGATGACCGGGCTGCCTGCGCTTCGTCAGCAGGTCGCGGCAAAGATCGCCCGCAGCTATGGCCGTACGGTCAATCCGGACAGCGAGATCACCATCACACCGGGTGCCACGCAGGCGATTTTCTGCGCGATTCATAGCGTTATTCGCGCTGGCGACGAAGTGATTATTTTCGACCCTTGCTATGACAGCTACGAGCCCGCTGTCGAGCTGGCCGGTGGGCGCTGCGTCCATGTGCAACTGGGGCTGGATGACTTCTCCATCGACTGGCAAAAGCTCAGCGATGCACTGAGCCCGCGTACCCGCATGATTGTCATCAACAGCCCGCACAACCCCAGTGGTGCCCTGATCAGTCGCGCCGAGCTTGATCGACTGGCCGCGCTGATTGCCGATCGTGATATCTACCTGCTCAGCGATGAAGTCTACGAACATCTTGTGTTCGATGGCGCGCGCCATGTCAGCGTGCTTGATCACGAGGCACTGTATCAGCGCGCCTTCGTCGTCAGCTCGTTCGGCAAGACATATCACGTCACAGGCTGGAAAACCGGCTACGTGGTCGCGCCACCCGCGCTGACGTCCGAGTTGCGCAAGGTGCATCAGTACGTGAGTTTCTGTGGCGTGACGCCATTGCAATACGCGCTGGCCGACTTCATGGCCGAGCACCCGGAGCATGTCGATGAGCTGCCAGGTTTCTACCAGGCCAAGCGCGACTTTTTCTGTGGTCATCTGGCTGAATCGCGTTTCAGCTTCCGGCCTGTTGGCGGTACTTATTTCCAGTTGGTCGATTATTCGCAGATACGGCCTGACCTGAATGACGTGGACATGGCGCTGTGGATGACCCGTGAACACGGTGTGGCGAGCATTCCGATCTCTGTGTTCTACCAGAGCCCTCCAGCAGGCCAGCGTCTGATTCGCCTGTGCTTCGCCAAGCAAGAGGACACATTGCGTCAGGCGGCGGAGAAACTATGCGCGATATAAGCGAACTGCCAAACCTGAACCTTGCGCTGATTCAGACCACTCTGGCATGGCATGATCGCGAGGCCAACCTGGAGCATTTCGAGCACTTGCTGGGCCAGGCGCATGACGCTGATCTGGTGATCCTGCCTGAAATGTTCACCACCGGGTTCTCGATGGAGTCCGAGGCCCTGGCTGAGCCTGAGGCAGGTCCTACATCGACCTGGCTGTTGGCGCAGGCTAAGCGGATCAATGCGGTGGTGACCGGCAGCGTCATCATTCGCGCTGCCGATGGCACTTATCGCAACCGTCTGCTGTGGGCGCGACCGGATGGTGAGTTGCTGCATTATGACAAGCGTCACTTGTTTCGTATGGCGGGTGAACACGAACACTACACGCCGGGCGAGCGTCAGGTGATGTTTGAGCTCAATGGGTGGCGTATTCGCCCGCTGATCTGCTACGACCTGCGCTTTCCGGTCTGGAGCCGTGACGCCGAAAGTACCGACCTGTTGCTGTACACCGCCAACTGGCCAGGCGCGCGACGTCTGCACTGGAACCGCCTGCTGCCCGCCAGGGCCATCGAAAACCTGTGCTACGTTGCCGCGGTCAATCGGGTAGGGGCGGACGGGAAGGGCTTTGCGTACACCGGTGACAGTCAGGTTCTGGATTTTCAAGGCGAGAGCCTGTTGGGCGCAGGCGAAGCGGATGGAGTGTTCAGGGCGACGTTAAGCGCGGCGGACTTACAAGCCTATCGCACACGCTTTCCAGCCGGGCTGGACGCTGACTCTTTTAATATTCAATAAAATTACTTCAGAATGTTACGAGTCGGCCGATAGTGTGTGCAGACAACCTGGAGACCGCCATGATTACCATCAATACGTCCACATTGAACAGCTATTCAAGCCCGTTGACCTTAGCGGTTAAATCTACCGACGCAGAGGCAATCAAGTCTGCAACTACCACGACTGAAACCGAGAAGACCTCTGATCAGGCCTCGACCGAAGGCGGTAAGGCCGGAGCGGCCGGTGGTGGGGGCAGCGTTGGCGGTTCCAGCAAATCGGCTCTTAATCAGACGATCGAACAGATAAAGCAGCAGATCAAGGACGCCCAGAAGCAACTGGCTCAACAGCAGGCGCAATTGGCTGCCGCTCAAAGCGGTAATGGCACAGCGGAAGAAAAGGCCCAGAAAGCCATGGCAATTCAGGGCCAGATTGCGTCCACCAGCGCTAACCTGCAGACCTTGCAGGCATCGTTGTTGCAGCTGGAGACTGAAGGTGGCGTGAATACCACTGCCTGATGTCCTGACACGGATGATGGTCGTGCCGACGCGCTGCGTCGGCATGCGGTGCTGACGTTACGGGTCTGCTCCCGGCTATGTGGTACGCGCAGATCTGTGACGCAGAGCGTCACGACAGGCGTTCCCACGCTGGAGCGTGCGGAACGATAACCTGACTATCGTGCGACGCTCTGCGTCCGATCTTGAGTGTGCAGCTTGGCGCAGATCTGTGACGCAAAGCGTCACAGCATCCAGAGCCCTTACTCGTTCACATTCATGAACTTGCGTGCCCACTCTACGTAGTCTTCAGGCTGCGTATAGGTGTGGGTCAATTCGGTAGCGCTCATGTTCGACTCGCTGCCCAGAATCTGGCGTTGCTCGCGCAAGCAGTCGTAGGTGGCTTTGATTGCGGCAAAGTACGCAGCGTGGCCATGCACGCAGACTCTCACGCCCATCTCGGCAAGACGCGCATTGTCGTGCAGCTCAGGGTTGCCGTAGGTCACCAGCATCAGCGGTACGGTCACGCCTTCGGATATCTGCGCCAGGTGATCAAAGTCACGAATGCCGACGATGGTAATGCCGTCAGCCCCGGCAGCCTGATACTGCTGAACCCGACTGATGGCTTCCTGAACCGGGATGATCGCCGCGTTGGTGCGAGCGAAAATCGACATCTCCGGGTCGACACGTGCCTCCAGTGCTGCGCGGATCTTGCCAACACCTTCGGCCGTGGAAATCAGGTCAGTGGATTTGCGTCCGAACTGCGCAGGCAGCAGGGTATCTTCAATCGTCAACGCCGAGATGCCGGCGCGTTCCAGTTCAACAACGGTACGCATGACGTTAAGGGCATTGCCATAACCATGGTCTGCGTCCGCGATAACCGGCAGTTGCGCAACGCGGCCGATGCGCGTGGCCTGTTCAACGAACTCGCTCAGGGTGATCAGTGCGAAGTCAGGTGCTGCCAGTACTTGCAGCGATGCGACAGAACCGCCGAGGATGCCTACTTCAAAGCCCAGATCCGCTGCGATTCGCGCTGACATGGGGTCGAATACCGAGGCGGTGTGAAAGCACGAGTTCGACGAGGTAAGCGCACGGAAACTGCGGCGCAAATCTTGATGGGAAGCCTTGGGCATAATCGCTCCAAATGTGATTGGATCAGCTCAGCGTACCGAGGCCGATAGTAATTTCAATGCACGGTGGGTCTGCCCGAGCATTCTTTTCGTCCGGAAATCAATGCAATAGTCGTCTTGGTTTTATAGGAAAGATGTAGCTGGCAGGTAAGTCCGGATGGGCATCGTCAGCATATGAATTGCTGTTGGATGTTGGCCCGTCCTAGAATAAAGGCAGCATGCTACCACAGCATAAATGAAAAAGATTATGCCGAAACAGGCAGGGTCATGCGTGGAATGCAAGAGGCTGGCGAGGAGGGGAGTCGCGCGGTCGGTTTGGGTGAGGATGGCGAACTGGCGTCCGCCATCCTGCCTGTAGACTCAGGCGGCCTTGGCTTGTGTCTGGCTCAACGAGCGGTTCAGTGCGCTGAACAGTGCCCGGAAGCTGGCGGTGGTAATGTTTTCATCAATACCCACGCCATGCACGGCACGCTCGCCATTCACGCGCAGTTCGATGTAGGCAGCGGCCTTGGCCGTGGTGCCCGAGCCAATGGCGTGCTCGTTGTAGTCCATGATCTCCACGGCAACTGGCAGACCGGCGACCAGCGCTTCCAGAGCGCCTTTGCCCTTGCCGCGCCAATGCTGGGTTTCACCGTCCACATGCACTTCGGCATCGACCGCACTGTTGCCGTTCTCCTCCTGCAACTTATGGCTGATCAGCGCATAAGGAACGTTGGCTTGCAGGTACTCACGACGCAACAGCGAGTGAATCTGCTCGGCCGTCATCTCCAGACCCAGACGATCGGTTTCACCCTGAACCACCTGGCTGAACTCGATCTGCATGCGGCGTGGCAGGGAGATGCCATATTCCTGTTCCAGCAGGTAAGTGATGCCACCTTTGCCCGACTGGCTGTTGACGCGAATCACCGCCTCGTAGCTGCGACCGATGTCGGCCGGGTCAATCGGCAGGTAAGGCACTTCCCACAGCTCGCCGTCCTTCTGCTGGGTGAAGCCCTTGCGGATGGCGTCCTGGTGCGAACCGGAGAACGCGGTGTGTACCAGGTCGCCAACGTACGGGTGACGTGGATGAACCGGAATCTGGTTGCACTCTTCGACGACCTTACGCACACCGTCGATATCCGAGAAGTCCAGCTCCGGGTCGATGCCCTGGGTGTAGAGGTTCAATGCAACGGTGACCAGATCGACGTTGCCGGTCCGCTCGCCGTTACCGAACAGGCAGCCTTCGACGCGATCTGCACCGGCCATCAGGCCCAGCTCGGTAGCAGCGACGCCTGTACCACGGTCGTTATGGGTGTGCAGGCTGATCAGCACGCTGTCGCGACGGGTGATGTTGCGGCCGAACCATTCGATCTGGTCAGCGTAAATGTTGGGTGTCGCCACTTCCACGGTAGCCGGGAGGTTGAGGATCACCTTGTTCTCGGGCGTCGGGTTCCACACCTCAATCACGGCATCGCAGACTTCCTTGGCAAATTCCAGCTCGGTCGCGCTGAAAGTTTCCGGTGAGTACTCGAAGGTCCACTGGGTTTCAGGCTGTTGTGCAGCGTATTTGACGAACAGCTTGGCCGCATTGACCGCGATTTCTTTCACGCCAGCCTTGTCCTGATTGAAGACAATGCGGCGGAACGACGGGCTGGTCGCGTTATACAGGTGGACGATGGCTTTCTTCGCGCCACGCAGCGATTCGAACGTGCGAGCGATCAGGTCTTCGCGAGCCTGGGTCAGTACCTGAATGGTGGTGTCATCCGGGATATGGCCGTCTTCGATCAGGGTACGCACGAAATCGAAGTCAGTCTGCGAAGCTGATGGAAAGGATGCCTCGATTTCCTTGACGCCAACGCTGACCAGGGTTTTCCAGAAGCGCAGTTTCTTGGCCGCGTCCATGGGTTCGATCAACGACTGGTTGCCGTCGCGCAGGTCGGAGCTGCACCAGATCGGCGCTGCATCGATGGTCTTCGAAGGCCAGGTGCGGTCAGGCAGATCGATGGTCGGGAATGCGCGGTACTTCTTCGATGGGTCTTTGAGCATGGTCATCAGGAAATCCTTTTGTATTCACGGGGCCGGGTTAGGGTCGGCCTTCCGTTCTAAAAAGCACAGGGGTTGCGAACACAGGGGCGAGGCACAGCAATCTAGCCTGGCAGTCGGGCACTGACCAGGCTGAGGCACCGATGTTGGCGCAACAGAATTAGGGTTTGAGAGGTTTTCATGAGGCCAACCGTAACCATTGGAATGAATGATGGCAAGCACTTGAAAAAGATTGGGATAAATTCTCGAAAATACGCCGTTATCGATTTTTTATAGCGGGTTATGAGCGTTTATTTTCTGGTTATTGTTGGTCGAAAGCGATGTGCGCAAAGAACCGCTGTCGTTGGCAAGCGCCTTAGCGCTTGCTGACGAACAGTGTTACGGCTGAAACGCGCCGATGAAGATTGCCGGGTCCACGCGCGCATCGTTGAGGCTGACGTTCCAGTGCATGTGCGGGCCGGTTGCGCGACCGGTAGCACCGACCTTGCCGACCACGCCACCACGAGGGACCAGATCACCGACTTTCACATCGATTTTCGACATGTGGCAAAACATGCTGATGAAGCCTTGGCCGTGGTCAACAAATACAGTGTTGCCATTGAAAAAGTAATTACCGGTCAGGATGACCTTGCCCGCAGCCGGAGATTTGATCGGCGTGCCGGCCGGTACAGCGAAATCCAGTCCTGAGTGCGGGTTGCGCTCCTCGCCGTTAAAGAGTCTACGTACGCCGAACCTGCTCGATAGCGGTCCGTTGACTGGCTTGTCCAGAATCAGGTTGCTCGGCGTTCCGGGGCTGAAGCTGCGGTAGGCGCGTAGCTGTTCAGCCAGTTCGCCCTCGATACGCTTGTTGTCTTCAGGGTTTGGGTTCACCTGACGTTTGTTCTTGAGCGTGATGTGCTGTTCCGGGTATTTCTTGCTGCCGACCGTGAAGTTCAGCGTGCGCCCGCCCGAGGTCACTTGTTGAGTGCCAGGCTTGACCGTCAACGGGATGCCGACGATGGCCAGCCATCGCGTGCCCTGTTCCTTGACCACCAGCACCGGTTTGCCTTGATAGGTGGCAGTCGGCGCCTGAGTGCCAGTGCCCAGATCAATTACGGCAACGCCACCGGGCACCGGTTTGTCGAGTGCGCGGGTGATGAAGCTGTCGGCGTGGGCGGGCAAACACAGGAGCAGGGCGAACAGCGGGGCAATAAAACGTAGCATCAGGCAGTCAGTCCAGAAGGGAAAGGGTCACAGGCGTGAGGTGATTGTCTTCGACGCGCACTTGCAGTTCGCCTTCGCCGAGCCTGGCGGTGAGTCGCTGGCCCGTTCGGGTTTGTGCGGCATTACGGATCGCATGGCCCCGCTCGTCGAGCAGAATGCTGTAGCCGCGTCCCAGTGTGGCGAGCGGGCTGACCACGTTGAGGGTCTGCACCTGACTTTGCAGTTGCAGCTTGCGTGCCTTGATCTGTTCGCGAATGGCTCTCGGCAGACGCTCGGCCAATGCATCCAGACGCTGACGCAGAAAACCCAGGGTTCGGCCCGGATGCTGTGCAGCGAGACGGCTCTGCATGTGGGCGAGACGCACCTGACGTTGGTGCATGTTCTGTTCGAAAGCGCGGCGCAGGCGCATGTCCAGGTCGTCCAGCCGTTGCGACTGCTGACGCAAGCGCTCGCCAGGATGACGCAGACGCCGCGAAATGCCCTCAAGACGCAAGCGCTCGCGCATCAGTCGATCCTGCATACGGCTCACCAGTCGGCGGTGCAGGCTGTCGACGCGTCGATGCAGGTCACTGGAGTCCGGGGCGAGCAGTTCGGCGGCAGCGGAGGGCGTCGGTGCGCGCACATCGGCCACGAAATCACTGATGGACACATCGGTCTCATGGCCAACGGCGCTGACAATCGGCGTCACGCAAGCATCGATGGCGCGGGCGACGGCTTCTTCGTTGAAGCACCACAGGTCCTCCAGCGATCCACCGCCACGGGCGAGTATCAGTGCATCGAAGCCTCTGCTGTCGGCCAGTTTCAGCGCGCGGACAATCTGGTTGATCGCCTCACGCCCCTGAACGGCGGTGGGGATCAATGTCAGTTCGACCCTCGGTGCGCGGCGGCGGAACACACTAATGATGTCGCGGATCACCGCACCGGTCGGAGAGCTGATAATCCCGATACGTTGCGGGTGCAGCGGCAGTGCGATCTTGCGCTCGGCGCTGAACAGGCCTTCGTCGCTGAGCTTGGCTTTCAACGCATCGAATGCCAGGCGCAACGCACCATCACCGGCAGGTTCCACCGTGTCGAGAATCAACTGATAGTCGCCGCGGCCTTCAAATAGCGACACCTTGCCGCGCACCTTGACCTGCAAACCGTCCTTGAGCGCCTGACGCACACGCGCCGCGCTCTGCCGGAACAGTGCGCAACGCACCTGCGCGCCAGAGTCCTTCAGCGTGAAGTACACGTGCCCCGAAGCCGGACGCGAGAGATTGGATATCTCGCCTTCGACCCAGATACTGCTGAACACGTCCTCCAGCAACACCCGCGCACGGCCGTTGAGCTGGCTGACAGTAAGGACTTCCCGGTCGAGGCCGAGTCTTGCGAAAGGGTCTTTGATCATGTCGGGCATCATAATGGCAATGCCGGTCTGGCGCACGGGTCCGTATCGCCACTTCGATCATGATTTCACCTTGACCAGAATGATCAGCCTATTAAGCTGCGGCCTCGAACAGCTTTAAGCGACGCTCCGTTATGAACACCCAAAGCATTATCGTCCCGCAAATTTCCACCTTTCCCGGGCACGAGGCCAGGGCGCGGCTGATTCTGCGCTGGCTGGTCAAGCTCGATGTAGTCGAGCCGGAGCTGACGACATGCGGGCGCACCTATAACAAGATGGCCTACGCCGTGGCACCCGGAGCGAGAAGGGTAGTAAAGCACCCCGATGCATTGCCTTTCGGGCAAACAGTCAATGGTCTGGAAATCGTCACCAAGCGCTGCATCTATACCCCGCTGAACGACTTTGCCGAAGAGGCCGGTTGCCCGGAGTGTCGTCGCGAAGTGGGGGACGCGCTGTTCGACAGCCTGGAAGACTGGATGCCCGGTCACACCGATAATTTCACCTGCCCCGAATGCCGCCACGAAGATGACATCAACGGCTTTCTTTTTCTCGACGCCTGCGGATTTTCCAACCTCGGTTTCATCTTCAACAATTGGCTGGATGCGTCGTTCACGCAGACCTTTCTGGATGACTTCGCCGAACGTCTGGATCGCCCGGTCTCCTGCGTTAATGTGCGTCTATAAACAGCTTTGATAATAGGCTGAGGTTTACATTGAGCCGGGCGGGGTCTGTGGGTATAATGGCGCGCTTCCAATTTCCCGCCCGGGAGCCCCCGCGATGCTGCGTATCAGTCAAGAAGCCCTTACATTCGACGACATTCTCCTTGTGCCCGGTTATTCCGAGGTACTTCCCAACGAAGTCAGTCTGAAAACCCGTTTGACCCGTGGCATCGAGCTGAATATACCTTTGGTCTCTGCTGCAATGGATACAGTCACCGAGGCCCGTCTGGCAATTGCCATGGCCCAGGAAGGCGGTATCGGTATCATTCACAAGAACATGACCATCGAGCAGCAAGCTGCCGAAGTGCGCAAGGTCAAGAAGTTCGAGGCCGGTGTGGTTAAAGACCCGATCACGATCGAAGCCGACGCCACTGTTCGCGATCTGTTCGAACTCACCCGCATGCACAACATTTCCGGCGTACCGGTTCTGCACAATGGCGACCTGGTCGGCATCGTGACGTCCCGCGACGTACGCTTCGAAAACCGTCTTGATGTCCCTGTCCGCGAAGTGATGACGCCTAAAGAACGTCTGGTCACCGTGCGTGAAGGCGCCGACAAGAACGAAGTGCGTGAGCTGCTGCACAAGCACCGTCTGGAAAAAGTCCTGATCGTGGATGCCAACTTCGCGCTCAAGGGCATGATGACCGTCAAGGACATCGAAAAAGCCAAGGCATACCCGCTGGCCAGCAAGGACGATCAGGCTCGCCTGCGCGTCGGCGCTGCAGTCGGTACCGGCAAGGACACCGGCGAGCGCGTCACTGCGCTGGTTGCTGCCGGCGTTGACGTTGTCGTGGTCGACACCGCTCACGGTCACTCCAAAGGTGTGATCGACCGCGTTCGCTGGGTGAAGGAAAACTTCCCTCAGGTGCAGGTCATCGGCGGCAACATCGCCACCGGCGAAGCAGCCAAGGCACTGGTTGCCGCAGGCGCCGATGCAGTAAAGGTCGGTATCGGCCCTGGCTCCATCTGCACCACGCGTATCGTTGCCGGTGTCGGCGTGCCGCAGATCAGCGCCATCGCCAACGTCTCCGCTGCCCTTGAAGGCACTGGCGTGCCGATGATCGCCGACGGCGGTATCCGCTTCTCCGGTGACCTGTCCAAGGCTATCGTGGCTGGCGCCTCCTGCGTGATGATGGGCTCGATGTTCGCCGGTACTGAAGAAGCGCCAGGCGAGATCGAACTGTTCCAGGGTCGTTCCTACAAGGCCTATCGCGGCATGGGGTCGCTGGGTGCAATGTCCCAGGCGCAAGGCTCGTCCGATCGCTACTTTCAGGATTCGTCCGCAGGTGCCGAGAAACTGGTGCCGGAAGGCATCGAAGGCCGTGTGGCTTATAAAGGTCCGTTGTCGGCCATCATCCATCAGTTGATGGGCGGTCTGCGTTCCTCCATGGGTTACACCGGCAGTGCTGACATCGAGCAGATGCGCACCAAGCCCGAGTTCGTGCGCATTACTGGCGCCGGTATGGCTGAGTCCCACGTCCATGACGTGCAGATCACCAAGGAAGCGCCGAACTATCGCGTTGGTTGATCCGGACTGCATCGTGGTGTGCGCCGCGATGCAGGCCAATACTTTTTATAGCCGGGGCTGTTGACGCAGCCCCGTGTCGTTTCTGTTTTTTGACGAGAATGAGTCATGGCCCTCGACATTCACGCCCACCGTATCCTGATCCTCGACTTCGGTTCCCAGTACACCCAACTGATCGCCCGCCGCGTGCGTGAAATCGGCGTGTACTGCGAGCTGCATCCGTTTGACATGGACGACGAAGCGATTCGCGAATTCGCTCCAAAAGGCGTGATCCTCGCCGGCGGCCCCGAGTCCGTACACGAAGCCAACAGCCCGCGCTGCCCGCAAGCGGTATTTGACCTGAGTGTTCCGGTGTTCGGTATCTGCTACGGCATGCAGACCATGGCCGAGCAGTTGGGCGGCAAGGTTGCCGGTTCCGAGCTGCGCGAGTTCGGCTACGCTCGCGTTGATGTAGTCGGCAAAAGCCGTCTGCTCGATGGTATCGAAGACCATATCGACGCCGACGGCCTGTTTGGCCTCGACGTATGGATGAGTCACGGTGACAAGGTCACCAAACTGCCGGAAGACTTCCACATTCTGGCCAGTACCCCGAGCTGCCCGATTGCCGGTATGGCTGACGATGCTCGCGGTTACTACGGCGTGCAGTTCCACCCGGAAGTGACCCACACCAAGCAGGGCGGTCGCATCCTGTCGCGCTTCATCCTCGACATCTGCGGCTGTGAAGCACTGTGGACCCCGTCGAAGATTGCTGAAGACGCTATCGCTCAGGTTCGCGCCCAGGTAGGCACCGACAACGTCCTGCTGGGCCTGTCCGGCGGCGTTGACTCGTCTGTCGTTGCCGCGTTGCTGCACAAGGCCATTGGCGATCAACTGACCTGCGTATTCGTCGACAACGGCCTGCTGCGTCTGCACGAAGGCGAGCAAGTAATGGCCATGTTCGCCGAGAACATGGGCGTCAAGGTGATCCGCGCCAACGCCGAAGAGCAGTTCCTGAACAACCTGGAAGGCGAGAGCGACCCAGAGAAGAAGCGCAAGATCATCGGCCGTACCTTCATCGACGTGTTCGATGCCGAGTCCTGCAAGCTGGACAATATCAAATACCTGGCGCAAGGCACCATCTACCCGGACGTCATCGAGTCGGCTGGCGCGAAAAGCGGCAAGGCCCACGTCATCAAGTCGCACCACAACGTGGGCGGCCTGCCGGAAGAAATGAACCTCAAACTGGTCGAGCCACTGCGCGAGCTGTTCAAGGACGAAGTCCGCCGCCTGGGCCTTGAACTTGGCCTGCCGTACGACATGGTCTACCGCCACCCATTCCCAGGCCCAGGCCTGGGCGTGCGCATCCTCGGCGAAGTGAAGAAGGAATACGCCGATCTCCTGCGTCGTGCCGACCACATCTTCATCGAAGAACTGCGCAAGGCCGACTGGTACCACAAAGTCAGCCAGGCGTTCGTGGTGTTCCAGCCGGTCAAATCGGTTGGCGTCGTCGGCGACGGCCGCCGCTACGCCTGGGTCGTCGCGCTGCGCGCTGTCGAAACCATCGACTTCATGACCGCTCGTTGGGCGCACTTGCCTTATGAGCTGCTGGAGACGGTGAGTGGCCGGATCATCAATGAGATCGAAGGGATCTCGCGGGTGACTTATGACGTGTCGAGCAAGCCGCCGGCTACTATTGAGTGGGAATGATTGGATGTCCGGCATTGTCCGGCACGATCTAGCAAGAAATGCCCTGAGGCCCGCGTAATTGCGGGCTTTTGGCTTTTTGGGTCTGGCAAATTCTGGCAGCTTTGTGCATCGCCAAGCACCGTGTTTGTATGGCATGGTACGGGGCATTGACTGATCCAAATACCATGTTCGGTGCTCGATACCATGTCGCCCTAGTAAGGTAGGTCATGGTATCAAATCTCATCATCAGCCCGGTTTCATTGGATTTTACCGTGGTGCATGAGTGCTTTTCTGAGCATGGTATTTTTTTTCATGGAATCCATAACTGCCATGTTGACCGATACCAAGCTGCGTAACCTCAAATCGAAAGAAAAACTCTACAAAGTGAACGACCGCGACGGGCTGTACGTGGCCGTCACTGCTGCCGGTTCCATCTCATTTCGCTACAACTACTCCATCAACGGCCGTCAGGAGACCATCACGTTCGGTCGCTATGGTGTGGGTGGCATCACACTTGCTGAAGCCAGAGAGCGCCTGGGAGAAGCTAAAAAGATGGTTTCGGCGGGTAGGTCACCTGCCAAAGAGAAAGCCCGTGCCAAGGCGCGCACCAAAGGGGCAGAGACGTTTGATGCGTGGGCTGAGAAATGGCTGCGTGGGTATCAGATGGCTGACTCGACCCGTGACATGCGCCGATCGGTTTACGAGCGCGAGCTAAAGCCGCACTTCGGTAATCAGAAACTGGTGGAAATCAATCATGAGGATTTGCGAGCGCTGACTGATGCAATCGTGGAGCGAGGAGCTCCAGCTACGGCAGTGCACTCCCGCGAGATCGTGATGCAGGTGTTCCGATGGGCGATTGAGCGCGGCCAGAAGGTCGATAACCCGGCTGATTTGGTACGTCCTGCAAGCATCGCTAAATTCGAGCCACGTGACCGCGCTTTAGGGCCTGACGAAATCGCGTTGATGTATCAGTACCTGGACCGCATCGGCACCGCCTCATCCGTGAGGGTGGCCGCTAAGTTATTGTTGCTGACCATGGTTCGCAAAAGTGAGCTGACCAACGCTACCTGGAATGAGATCAATTTCAGCGAAGCCTTGTGGACCATTCCGAAAGAGCGGATGAAGCGCCGCAACCCCCATTTGGTGTTCTTATCTCAGCAGGCTTTGGATTTCTTCATCGCGTTGAAGACGTTTGCCGGTGGTTCGGATTACGTCTTTCCCTCCCGGTACGATTCCGATTTGCCAATGAGCACCGCGACGATCAATCAGGTGCTGACGCTAACCTACCGGCTTGCGCAGAAGGAAGGGCAGCCGTTGAGCAAGTTCGGACCGCATGATTTGAGGCGCACAGCCAGCACGCTGCTGCATGAGGCGGGTTACAACTCAGACTGGATTGAGAAGTGCCTTGCGCACGAGCAGAAGGGCGTACGGACCGTCTACAACAAGGCCGAATACCGCGATCAGCGTCGGGCGATGTTACAAGATTGGGCGGATATGATTGACGAGTGGACGCTAAAAAAACCACGAGCGAGGGTTTGAGATCCGGTGCGGCCGCGTGAACCGTTATTGATTGTGTGTTTTGGTTGACACTAAAACGAGCCACTAACGGGATCGTTGTGGCTGACTCAAGTAAAGTATTTCTGGGATTGAGGCAATGGCTTTGGATACCGCTTGGCGTTCAATACCCAGCCTGCGCGCAATCTCTGATTGATTGAAGCCAAGCCGTCGGAGCATGAGCATTTGTTTTTTTCTGTCAGATAACCTTGAATCCACCATAAGCCGCGCTAGGTCCCGTAACTCTGCTTCCTCTCCTAGCGTTAACGTCTGGCCAAGCATGTAGTTGTGTATGTAGCTGTCAACCAGCTCGTCACCTGATTTCGCTTGCGGAGTACCTCGCGAGGCGCATTGTCGGCTGATTCTGGCTAACTCAAGGTCGAATTGCGCTATAGATCGTTTCGCTTTTCTGTAAGCGGGATTCCACGTTTTATCCGGCAACTTGGGGCGATGGGCCTCGCAGTACAGATTGCTCAGGCGTAAGTCTTCATCTACTCCACGCATTTTGCTCATGCGTAGCTCTTCATCTATTCCGCGTTTGCCCTCTGCATCTGCGGATTCGGCGAATGAAGTCAGCTCTGCAAGGGTGCCGCAAAATCTACAAAAGCCCCTAAAGCGTCGACCATTCACGCCGCCACCACGCACTTTTCTCTTCGCCGGTTGTTTGCGTTTGCATGCCCATACAAGCTCTATCAACGTTTCGAGGGTGGCGATATATCGTCGGTCTCCTTCGGACTGTTTGTCTTCTGTTAAGACAAAAGCTCTCAGCAATTGGCGTTGTACGCGGAGCATTGCCTCAATACCTACCAACCGCATGATTTTGCTGAAGGCTACGCCTGAACCGGCTCCCGGTATGTGCCCCCGATGAGGCGAGGGAAGCGTTGCCGTATACGTAGTTACGGCAGGGTCGATAAGTTCTTCTACAAGTCGGGCGATAGGGTAACGCTTCGAAGCTGCGGAGTACGGCTCCCAGCAATCCCGAAACCGTCGAATGGCATCTGCGACGGTTGGGTCGCATCCCTTCCAAATGGCGATGGTTGATCTATTTTTCATGTCAACCATTTTAGCCAATCATCTCGTCGAAGCAAGCGGCACATCCGGGCACGATCAGGCACACATTCAATGTGACTGATTGAGGCAAGGGTATGCAGGTATCAACGAACAGAACGCTTATCGATAAAAAGACGCTGCTAGCGATGATCCCGCTGTGTGAGCGGACCATATACAACTTTGAAATCAAAGGTAAGTTCCCACGCCGCATTGCGATCAGCAGTCGCAAAGTAGTATGGGATTTGGCTGAGGTCGAAGATTGGATTGAAGCATGTAAGGACTCCGGCCCTGCGCCCAGGCCCGGAATTGGAGCTTGAGCGGTGCAGATCGGGCCCGATGCAGGGCCCATATCGCAGCAGCATGCTAGAACGGCTTGCGGTCGACACCAATGTTCACAGCTTGCGCTGTTCAGTTCTCAGGACGAGGCGCAGATGTACCACGACAGCAACAGGAGCGGGTTTTTCTCGCTGCTGGTTGACGTACGTGGCGAAAAACGCCAGTCCTCCCACCGGTTAGCGGACATGCCCGCCGTTCTCAATTTGGTGGATAAAACCCGCGACACATGGATGTCACAGGCAGAGTTCATCCGGCCCAATCGACGGGTCGTGAACCTTGCCCGTTTGGGGCTGTTGTTCACCGATCTTGACACCTACCGCATACCGGCTCTCGCCGGTCGCACGCCTGACCAACTGGCGATGTCGGTGCTGTATTTCTGCGCCGAAGAAGGATTGCCGGCACCGTCCGTACTGATCTACAGCGGCCGGGGTATCCAAGCGAAATGGCTACTCGACGGTACTATCCCGCGTCAGGCATTGCCCCGCTGGAATGCGTGCCAACGCTACCTAGTGGATCGCCTCGCACACGTCGGTGCCGATCCGATGGCCAAAGACGCGAGCCGCGTTCTGCGAACCATCCAGACAGTCAACAGCAAGAGTGGCGAAGTCTGTCGCGTTGTTCACGTCACCAACGACACCGATGGCCAGCCGGTCCGCTATAAGTTTGAGTATCTGGCCGAGGCCCTGCTACCAACTGCCCGCTGGACAATAGAGCAGCAGCGGCAGGAACAGGCCGAGCGGGTCAAATGCAAGCCTAAGCCCTTCCTTTTGGTGTCTGGGGGAAAAGCTGACAATCTCCGCAGATTCTCCGGCCGCCAGCTTGCGTGGGATCGACTCGAAGACCTGCGCAAGCTCGCCGAGCTGCGCGGCGGTGTCAACGAAGGCTGCCGGATGCAACACTTGTTTTGGCGCTTGAACTTCCTGCTACTGTCCGGCGCGACCAACAGCAAGCAGATGTATCACGAAGCCTCAGCGCTGGCCCGCGAACTAGATCCACAATGGAACAGCCGCTCCAGAGAGCTGATGACGTTGTTCAGCAAAGCCAAAGCCTACGAGTCGGGGGAAAGGGTCAGTTTCGGAGGCAGAGACTATCCACCGCTATACACCCCTAAGAACGACACCCTCATAAACCTGTTTGGGATCACTACAGATGAGCAACGGCAACTCAAGACGATTATCAGCTCGGAGATGGCCCGAGAACGCGATAAGAAGCGCCACGAGATCCGTAGGCGCGCCGCCGGCGCAACAGACCGTCAGAGCTATGAAAGCGCCTCATTGAGCCGCCGGAAGCCTTGGGAGTCCCTTGGAATGAGCCGTGCGAGCTGGTATCGCGCTGGTAAGCCAGCCGCTCCATCTGTTGAGACAGGTGCATGCGTATTACATTCCAAAGCAACTGGCACTGAGGTGGAAATACAGTGAGACAAGTCCGTCCGTATTACTAATGGCGAAGCCTCTGTGCGGTTGAGAGGAATTCGTTAGCGCTGATCCAGAGGGTATTTAGGCGTCGTAGCAGGGGACTGAAAGGTGTTCAAAGTACGTGCGTATTACTAACGCAGGGCTTCTCCAGATTTCGCCAGACGCATTTGTAGGTTCGTGCTCCCGCTCAGCACGCCCAGCTCGATAACCCCTTTATGGAGGAGTCTCGTCAATGCTCCTGTACTGCATCATCGGGCTTTGCGGGCTGTATTTTGCACCCCATGGTTTCGTACGAGTAACCTTTAGCGGCAGGTGTTGCAATCACTGTTCGACCTTCGGCGACAAGGGCAGCCCAGGTGTCTGCGGTTCTACCCTGAATTCCACAGTCTTCAGGATGGAGGTGAAATGAGGCAAAGATCATTACATCTTGGAGGCCTTCTTCTGCGTGCCCCAGGATAGACACCCAAGAATTCAACAGGATGGCTACGGTAAAAGCTGCCCCGCTCCAAATGGTCACGAGCAGCCTGGAATGTCTTCGTTGCTCCAAACCGGGTTTGTACTGGTTCCAATTTTTGAACTTCAAGTGCTTTTTCTTGGTTTCCAGCATGAAAGCGGGTTGTGTCACGGTGTAGTGGTCAACTGATCCCGGACACGACGTTAAGGTTTTTCTCGTACTGAGCGGGCGCCATTCCATCATTGAACTGGTGTGGCCGAATCCAGTTGTAACGATGCATCAGGTAATGACTGATATCCCGCTGAGCCTCTTGGACCGTCATGTAGCCCACGGTCGGTATCCACTCAGTTTTCAAGCTGCGGAACACACGCTCCATCGGCGAGTTGTCGTAGCAATTACCCCGGCGGCTCATGCTCTGGCGTATGCGGTATCGCCAAAGCCGCTGGCGAAACTGTCGGCTCCCGTATTGGACGCCCTGGTCGGAATGAAACAGCAGGCCCTGAGGCTTGCCGCGTTGCTCATAAGCCATGTCCAGCGCCTTGATCACCAAGTCCGTATCCGGTTTGTTCGAAAACGCCCAGCCCACCACCCGACGCGCGTAAAGATCCATAACCACCGCCAGGTAATGCCATTTTCCTTGCGCCCAGATGTAGGTGATGTCGCCACACCAGACCTGATTGGGCGCGGGTACATCGAACTCCCGATTCAAAATGTTCGGAATGTCAGGCCGCTCCACTGTTGCTTTTTTATAAGCATGCGAGCCTGGTTGCTTGCTGATTAATCCCAGCTCCCGCATCAAGCTACGCACCTTGAACCGACCGATTTGCTCGCCATCCGCCTGCATCATCGACACGATACTGCGGCTGCCGGCAGCGCCTCGACTTTGCCCGAACAGCTCATTGACTCGGCTAAGTAAACGAACCCGCTCGGCGTCTGGAGACCGACGCCGCAGGCAATGGTTGTAGTAGCACGAGCGAGGTACCTCGAACACTTCGCACAGCAATTCGATTGGCTCATGGACACTGAGCTGATCAATCAGCGCATGCGCTCGTGCTCTTCCGACATCAAGAGCGCGGTGGCCTTTTTTAAAATGGATTTCTCCCGCTCAAGACGGGCGATCCGGGCTTCGAGCTCCTGGATTTTTTGCTGCTCGGGCGTGAGGGCTTTGCTCTGTGGAGTGACACCGTTGCGCTCTTGTTGAAGCTGGTTGACCCAGCGACGCAGCGCAGATTCGACCACCCCAAGCGAGCGGGAGGCTTCGATATGGCTATAGCCTTGATCGAGCACGAGGCCTGCGGCCTCGCGTTTGAATTCAACGGAAAAGGTACGGCGTTGTTTGGTCATCAGACACCTCTATCTGGCGATATTCTCGCCTAAATGAGTGTCCGGAACCATTAGACCACTACAAGATCCAAGAAGGGAAAAAATACTGTTGAGGCTGTTGAGGGAAACCGACAAGGAGACTTGTTTCTTGAACTTCTACCTGAAAAAAACTATAACGTGCCCTTCAAATCATGATACGTGGATTTTGCTGCATCATACCGACATCACAAAGAAGGAAATTCGTATCGAATTTTCTAAGCCTTGGGATATTGGGGAAGATGGTAAAATTACATCCTGGGCTGAACGTATCCTTCTGAGCAGCATTTCGTTCGATGACGACATCCAATTGGATGATTTCATTGAGCCCGATGGTATGAATATTAATATCAACATTACTAGAAAAGCATCTTGACTTACCATGTTTAATGCCATGCGATTCTCCCTTGCTCGGAAGCGGAGGGGGATGAAAAAACGTGAACTCGCTATTTCAATTGGGGTGACAGAACGCTCTGTGTCGGGCTACGAGAACGGTAGTCAGGAGCCTGAGTCTGGTACGTTGCATCGAATTGCAGAGGCCCTTGGGTTTCCTGAGAGTTTTTTCTTTGGTGACGATCCCGAAATCCCGACTCCAGATATTGCAAGTTTCCGTTCTCTTTCAAAAATGTCGGCTGCTTTGCGTGACTCTGCACTTGGAGCAGGGGCTATCGCTTTACTTTTAAATAATTGGATTGAGTCACGATTTGATTTGCCGGAGCCTGATATTCCAGATCTAGGGAGCGATAGAAATTTTTCAATATTAAATCAGGGTGATTGTAAGTCCCACGAGATTGAGGAATACCCGGCAGCAGGAGCAATTCAAGAGCCGGAGGCTGCAGCAGAAATGCTGCGGGCTCATTGGGGATTAGGGCAAAACTCTATCAGAAATTTGATAGTTCTATTAGGGAAGGTCTGAAGTAGCCGGATGTTTTCCGGCTACCGAGTCCTCAGCACTTTTCAAAAAACGATGCATGTCGAAATTTGCTCAATTATCTTCGCTTTTTAGCTCTTTCGGCCGCTGCAAAGCCTTTTGCGGTAACCATTTCCTGCATTACACGCGCACCTCTCCTGCGCTCGCCAACAAATGTCGACGGGCCATCCACAGGTTTGACAGGGCGAACAACGTCACCATCTGCGCGGTGTTCTTGGCCAAGCCCCGAAAGCGCACTTTTTCATAGCCAAACTGGCGTTTGATGACCCGAAACGGATGCTCGACCTTGGCGCGAACCTGGGCCTTGGCCTTCTCGATTTTGCGGATCGCCTTGTACAAAATACTGCGTTTTCCATGCTTTTTGTAAGTGCTGCGGCGGGCGGCAATCTGCCAAATGACCTTGCGCCCAGCGTGTTCTTCGCGCTTCTCGACCCCGGTGTAACCTGCGTCGGCGCAGACTACGTTTTCCTCGCCGTGCAGCAGTTTGGCAACCTGCGTGACGTCTGCCACATTGGCCGCTGTTACTACCACGCTGTGCACCAGGCCTGACTCGTCGTCGGCGCCGATGTGAGCCTTGGCGCCGAAATAGTACTGGTTACCTTTCTTGGTTTGATGCATCTCAGGATCGCGTTTGCCATCCTTGTTCTTGGTCGAACTGGGCGCGTGAATCAGCGTGGCATCGACGATGGTGCCTTGACGCAACGACAAGCCACGGTCGCCCAGATAACCATTAATTACGCCGAGAATCCCGGTCGCCAACTCGTGCTTTTCCAGCAGACGACGGAAGTTGAGAATGGTGGTTTCGTCTGGAATTCGCTCCAGGCTCAGGCCTGAAAACTGACGCAGGATGGTCGTCTCATACAGCGCTTCTTCCATCGCCGGATCGCTGTAGCCGAACCAGTTCTGCATCAGATGAACACGCAGCATCGCCATCAGTGGGTAGGCGGGCCGGCCACCTTCTCCTTTTGGATAATAGGGCTCAATCAGGGCAATCAAACCTTTCCAGGGCACCACCTGATCCATCTCGATCAGGAACAATTCCTTACGGGTCTGCTTGCGCTTGCCGGCATACTCGGCGTCGGCGAAGGTCATCTGTTTCATCATCGAAAAGCTCGGCGACTGGTGTCCGGAGATTTTGCCAAATTAGGAAGTCTTTTTCAGAGTTTCCTTAGAGTCGAAGGGTGTAAGGGTCTACTCGTTGGCTATTGATGCTAAAGAAGTAGACGCATTTTCAATGTGGAGTGGTGGCCGTCCCTTCATGTTTTTGAATACGTATAAGTCCGCAGAGCGCTGCCGGTTTGATGCTGCTCATGAACTTGGGCATTTAGTTTTACACCAACACGCGCACCCACAAGGGCCAGACTTGGAGAGAGAGGCTAATGCCTTTGCATCTGCTTTTCTTATGCCGCGAGCCAGCGTGCTTGCCAAGGCGCCGCGTTCAGCGACAATTCAAAGTCTTATAAAATTTAAGAAATACTGGTCTGTCTCGGTGGCGGCTTTGAATTATCGCCTTCATACATTAGGTTTGATTACTGACTGGACATATCGAACTTTATGTATTCAGATTGTTCAGGAGGGATACCGGACTTCCGAGCCTGAATCAATACCTCACGAGAAATCAGTAATCCTTGAGAAAGTCTTTTCGACGCTGAGAGATGAGGGAATAAGCAAGAATCATGTAGCACAACAGTTGGCTATACCTCAAGCAGAAATAAATGAGCTTACATTTGGCCTAATGTTGAATGTGTTAAAAGGCGGAGGGGGGACAAGCGTTAAAGGCAGTCAATCCTCTCTTCGGTTAGTCAAAGGATAAGTTATAGGTTTTGACAAGCCTTTGAATGCGGCAACCGATCATCACTGGGATTTTATTCTTTTGGAGTGAGGCTTAATGGACTTTGTATTCGGCAAAAAGAAAAATCCTCAGGCGGTTGATGAGTTAGTTCAGTCCCTCCGAGTCCTCGATATTGAGGGTAGCCTATATATCGGTTACCCGATTTTTGAAGTTAATGAGAACGCGGTGCTTACTGATGCGCTGATGGTGACAAAAGATCACGGCGTGGTGGTATTTGATCTGAGTAATACAGCAGAGGATGATCCAGTCATTGTTGAGGAATATCAAGACGATTTATACAGAGGGTTGGTTAAGCGTTTTTTGGCTGAGAAGGGGTTGGTAAACAGACGCGATCTCTCCATCCAAGTAAACGTTTTATCTTTTAGGCAGGATACACTTGAAGGTGTAGACTCATGCACCCCAGATACAGTTGTTTCGACTGTCCAGCAGTTTGCTGGTATTTCTGACGAGCAATTCAAACTCGTAAATGCTTCGATTCAAAAGACATCAGTTCTTAAGCCTACTAAAAAAAGAACAAAGGTTAAAGATGACGGGTCTTTAGGTTCAACTATAAAGAAAATTGAAAAAGAGATTGCGAATTTAGACCGGTGGCAGAAGAAAGCCGCAATTGAGTCGCCAGATAAACCCCAGCGGATAAGAGGGCTTGCTGGATCTGGCAAGACAATTATTCTTGCTATGAAAGCTGCGTACTTGCATGCGTATAATCCTGAGCTTGTTATTGCCGTTACTTTCCAAAGCCGATCTCTTTACCAACAATTGGAAAGGCTTACAGATAAATTTTATTTTGAACACAAACAAGAAGATACGGATCCAAACTTTCTTAAAATTCGTCATGCTTGGGGTAGTACTAGAGAAGTCGGTATTTATTCAGAGATATGTAGTCAGATTGGCATTTCACCATTGAATTTTATGGATGCCAAACAAAAATATACCCGTGAAACTGCTTTTGAGGGAGCTTGCCAAGAAGCTCTTGATGCAATCAATGGCGTTCAAGTTGAGCCCTTGTATGATTATTTGCTTATAGATGAAGCTCAAGATTTTCCGGTTTCTTTCTTTAAATTGGTCTATAGATTTGTACGCAGTCCTGAAAAATTAATCTGGGCCTATGATGAGTTACAAAATTTAGGCAACTTCACCATGCTTCCGGCGGATGAGCTTTTTGGGTGCTCCCCTGAGGGTGTTGCACTTGTGCATCTTGAAAATGAGCCAGGTCGTCCTCAGCAAGATATTATGCTGCCGATTTGTTACAGGAACCCTCCTTGGACACTCACCCTCGCTTTGGCTCTAGGACTGGGTATCTATCGTGATAGCGGGCCCATACGCATGTTTCCGGACCCTAGGTTTTGGAAAGACATCGGTTTCGAGCTCGTGTCTGGGGAGTTGTCCCTTGGGAAAACAGTGTCGCTACAGCGCTCATCTTCAAGAACTCCCGACTATTTTTATAGCTTGATGAATGTTGATTCAGCGATAGGATATCAAGCTTTCGATACTAAAGAGTTACAAGGTAAGTGGGTGGCACAGCAGATTCAGCGCGATGTCACTAGCGGTGAACTTGAGTTTAGCGACATCCTGATAGTTTTCCCTGATGCATATACTTTAAATAGCGAGTCCGCTTATGTGATGCACGAGTTGAGGAATTTAAGTTTAAATTGTCATGTTGTAGGGAAAAATAGCAGTCAGGATGTGGTTTTCGTTGAGGACTCTATAGCGATAACGCATATCCATAGGGCCAAGGGTAACGAAGCTCCCATGGTTTACGTCATGAATGCGCAATACTGCTGTTCTGGTTTCGATCTAGGGAAAAAACGAAACTCGCTATTCACTGCTATTACTAGGGCTAAGGCCTAGGTGAGAATTACTGGTGTTGGTACTGTAATGCAGTCTCTGGTCAAGGAAATTGATCAAGTCTATGCAAATAATTTCATGCTTAATTTTAAATATCCAACTCGGGAGCAGTTGGATGAGCTGGAGAATGCATACAAGGATAAGTCACCTGATGAGGTGCAGGAGCTTTATCAAGGATTTGGACAGATAAAGAAAATTAAGCGTCTTTTGAAGGAAGGGAAAATAGCTTTGGAGGATCTGCCAGACGACCTCCGTGATATCTTTGAGTGACTGACCATGCCTATTCAGTCTGAAGAGTTAATTGGGGCTATTAATCAGCTGATTTTTGAATGGCAAAAAACCGGGTTGATAATCGATTCAAGGAACCATCAGGCCTATCAAAAATCGAATGGTTTGGTAGAGGTGACTTGGGGTAACGATGGATATGTTCTGAAAGAAAACGATTTCTCAACCCTGAGCGAATACTGCTCGTTAGTGGAAAATCGACAGTATTCAATGTTGCTCACGGATGGTTCTTTTTTTCAAATTTCTTATGGGTTGCGCAGACGTGAGATTGTTCGCCATCGGCTCTGTTGGTATCCCTCACCTGTCAAATTCTCAGACGATCTAATGGATTCCGGACGCATCATTGATGAGGTCTTGGAGCGCATGGCTAAAGGAGACACGGGTTTCTTTCAGGCCAGAAGTCCTTTAAGGTTCGACTACTCTCCTGACGATGCCAACGAGTTGCATCCTGAGGTGCATCTCCATATAGGCCACGAGGAGTGCAGGATTCCTGTTAAATCGGCACTTAGTTTAAGGGCGTTCATGGTATTTATAGTGGACAATTTTTACGCAGATATTAGAGCAGGCTCTCGCTTACATCGCGATGCTTTGACTTGGTTTTGTGGGGATAAGCTTACACAGGATCAAAGGCAGAGAGTACATATCAATGGACTATAATGGTGGGCAAGGTTGCCGCTGAATTTATCTACCATGTCGTTTTTGCCAGAATTTTAAATATTCTGCTTATAACAATAGGTAGAGGTACGGTAGCTGGGTGAGGCTTTTATTCGAGAGGTTACTGGGTCTAGCTAATTACTGTCTACCCTGTTGCAGCAAAAAAGCATAGGGCGCTTCATTGCTATAATGTAATTATTCAATCAGTAGGGTGTATAAAGTGAAATATATTTATCTTGATTGGAACGTAATAAAGTACATGAAGGGTCAAGTGGTAACCGATAAGTATGATGGTCTCGAGTTTGAGAAGTTGTTCAAGAAGCTGTCAAAAAGGTTTAAATTTCCTTACTCCGAAAGTCATCTCCGGGATTTATTAGTTTCGGATAAAGATGATAATCCGAAGGTAAAAGAAGATCTAGATTATCTTATGTTTGTTTCAGAAGGATTTGGTGCATTTACTGTTGGTCACGATATTGTGATAAATGGATCTGATGTGTATGAGCATTTTGAATACTTAAAAAGTGAACCCGCTGCTTCAATGGATTTTGATGTGACAGGTGAGTCGTTTGAAATTGATACGGATAAGATGCATAGCGACTCTGCATATAAGAAATTAATTGAGGAAAATGACGGAGTGCTTGATAGTTCTGTAGTTAAGAGGTTTATTGAAAGTGCAGCTGTATCGATGGACGATCCTGATTGGTATAAAAATATAAGGGAGCAGATTTTTAGGCTTAAGAAGGATTTTGAGAGCGAGAGTAATACCGTTCTTGACCAAAAATCAGAGTATTATAAAAGTGTTTTGCCCTTTCTTGAGTTTTTAGCAGATGAAGCTGCTGCGGACCATCCGGACAAATTTCCTGCTGCTGTTCAGGGTTTTTTGTCGATAAGTGGTAAAAAAATTGAGGACCTGAAAAATTTAGATAAGCTGCATATCGGCTATCAGTTACTAGACTTTCATCCTGCTTTTAAAGAAAAAATCAAGAAGAAGAATAAGCCGTCTAATCTGGTGAGGGATATGTTGAGTGTAATCTTTGCCGCTAAGGCAACATATTATGTTAGTGAGGATGGCAATAGTAGAAAAAAAGCAAAGTATATTTATTCCGCTTTTTCGCTTCCGGTAAAAGTAGTAGGTATGAATGAGTTTGTCAGTAGATTTTGCTGATTTATCACGATGCACTAATGATTAGCGATCTTTTTTATGGAGAAGGTAGGGGCTGTAAGTATCCATCCTTTTGCCACTTGATTCTGATGGGATGGATGATTTTTCGCAGCTCGCAAAATGCGCTGATCGAAACATTCCCAAAAGGAAGAGACGTTAAGCGATAGCTTCGAACCGCTCTCTGCCGGTTTCCACTCAATATGTTTTGGCCAATTTTAATGTAATGATTGGTCTGCAGGAACTCATTTGGCTGGCATGTTATCGTGTAAATGTATGCATTTACGTGGCGGATAACCGGGAGGAAAAAGCATCTGTAGTCATGGCGCTCTAGGGCATATATCGCATAGCTTTGTACTGCGCAGTCAACAAAGAGGATGGCACCAGATGAAAAGCCGACCACACGACGAAGCCATGGCTGATCTATTTCGCTTAGATCCGGTCTATGCGGCCGAACTGCTGAGTGAAGTGCGCCGGAACGGCGACCCGGCTGAGCTGACTATTTTTTTGCGACAGATGGCTGAAGCGTTCGGACAAGACGTGGAGTGGAAGCTTGTCGACGCAGAGGCTAAATTTTCGTCAAAGTAGCAGCGTATGGCATATCTCATGGTATTTTCAGTTTATCTAATTTTAACATGCTGATATAAAAGGTACTTTACGTAGTATTTATAATAGAGTGGGAGTAGATCATGTTTGTAACGCTTTGATTTTTTATATAAATATTCTCAATATTTACGATAGTTTCTGCGTCATTAATGGCATTGGCCATGGTTGCAGCGCAGGCATCCTCAGCCAGTTATATCGATACCATGTTCGGTCATGTGTGCTGATATGGTATCCGGAGTTGTTAACGCTGGTGCAGAATTGATCCATCTGCCGACTTGGCAATGCCCCATGAGTGTTTAGTCCCAAGTCAGACCTGCTAACGCTTTACGAAGTGGAACCTTGGGTCAGCGAAATTTCGGCAGCTGGGGCAATTCTGCATCAGTCATGTCATTCCGGGCGGAGAGTCTCCTCTAGATAGGGGCATTTAAGTGAACGTTATAAAAGATATTAATAGGTGGCTGAGGCAAAGTTGGCAGCTACCTTGATAAGTAATTTTTAAAAGAGCTGTGGGCGAAAATATTTTCTTGAAAAATTAAATATCGATTCTCAAGATTTTAAAAGTCATCCCAAGGGGCGTATTCATAATTCTCATCTATTTTTTTAAATGATAGGCCAGCTAAACCTTGTTCTATATATTTGTCTAGAAATTCATTAGAGCAAACTACTTCATGTATCTCTTCGAAGTAAAATAAATCTGATTTTATGTTTTTCAGCACTACCAGTTTCTCAATGCGCTCGTATACCGGGGCATTAGATATTGAGGCGTCAATCTTAGGGTTAGTGTCAAGGGTGAATGTCGACATATCTAAATCCATTGCATTTATTCTGTCGGAAGCAATAAAAAAGAAGTATTCTTTCTCACTGACTTTGCCTTGAATATTAAGTTCAATGGGGCGACTAATATAAGAGCACCTAAGATGATCACAAATTTCCAATAATTTTTTAGACGCTAAGAAATGATCAGGCAGCCAGTCTGCATTAATTTTCGGAGTGTCAGCAATTGCACGATAATGAGAAGTAAGTGAACTCTCTACTGGATTTTCGCTTGGATAGTGAAACGTTGGAAGATCTGGTACCCACTCTAGATCAAAAAAATATGGCGCGCCCTCACCATTCGGTTCATAGCTGATTATATATAGATCTTTCATGATAATATTACCCTCATAGCAATCGGCCGGTTATAGCATCTATTTTAAACAGGCCATTCTCAAGGCCTTGCGAAGCCCAAGCCTGAATATTTTTTACTCCAAGAGCCAAGTCAATATCAGTTAAGCTGCCTAGGTTGTTATTCAGCTTCACTAATTTGTTTTTCACTGCTTCTGTGTATTGGCCGTGATTTGACCAATGCCCTGGCATTCCCGTAGTCTGAGCAAGATTTTTGGAGCCAGGAAGAAAAATACCATTTGAGGCCCCATCAGGATCCCAGCCAATACCTTTCAGTCTACCGAACATGGTTTTGAACTGTGGGCTCTTTATCAATTCTTCCGGCAACAGGTGATGGTTTGCCATTCCATCACCTGGCTTTGCTCCCATATTATTACCCAGCTTGGTAGAGCACCAACCTAGAGGATCAATCCAATTGTTAGGGCTGAATGTATGAAAATATAAGTTCGTGCCTCCTGATAACCCAATCGGATCCTGCGTAATAAACCGCCCAATCTCCGGGTCATAATACCGAAACGTATTGTAGTGCAGCCCCGTTTCGGCATCAAAATACTGCCCCTGAAACCGCAGGTTCTGTTCAACCTCGTTCACCACCAGTTTTTCAACCGCACCCCACGCCCGGTACTTCGCCTGCCAGACGATCTGCCCTTCGGCGTCGGTCATTTCCAGCGGTGTGCCGATCTGGTCGGTATGGAAGTAGTAAACCTTGTTCTCTACCTCGCCTTCTTTTTCATCCACGCGCGCCAGCGGCGCATAGCTGCCGGGCTCGTATATATACAGGCTGCTCTGTCCTGGACTTTCCTCACGCAGCATGCGCAGGCCTTGCCAGAGGAAGCGTTTGTGGTCGGTCTGGCCTTTGATCTCGGACTGTTTGGCAACGCGTCGGCCCAGGCTGTCGTATTGGTAGCTACTGGTGCTTTCCACCTGCGTATCGGCCATGGTCTCGGTTTTGACCAGGCGGTTTTCGCAGTCGTAGGTGAAGGTCTGCCAGCGCACGATGCCGACCACTTTTTCGATCAGGTTGCCCCAGGCGTCGTATTTGTATTCGTGGTTCGCCCACTGTTTGAGGCGGTTGTCTTTGACGTGGTCGAAACGACTGGTGTTGAAGTTCAGACGGTTGGCCGCGGCGTCGTAGCGGAATTCTTCGCCGTCGACCACGCGACCGGTGTTGCGCGCCAGCAACTGGCCGTTGGCTTCGTATTCGTACTGGGTTTCGCCGCGCAGTTTGTCGAGGGTGCGGCTCAGTTCGCCGGCCGGGTCGTATTCGTAGCGGCGGTGAATCGGGTTGTAGGCGTGTTCGACGTAGCGCTCTGGCTTTATGAGCGGGTTCTGGATCTGTGACAGTTTTTCCGCAGGCAGGGTGGTTGCGTACTGCCACGCTTTGCGGCCCATGCTGTCGTAGCCGAAGCAACTGGTGAGTTTGCCCTGGGTGCGGTAGACCTCGCGGTGCAGGTCGTCGCGTTCCATGTCGCTGATCAACTGGCCATCGAGGTTGAGCTGATGCAGATGACCGCTGCCGTAGTACAGGTGGTTCAGGTGCTGGCCGGTAGGAAGGGTCAGCGTGGTCAGGTTGCTGAGCGGATCGTACTCGTAGGCCAGCGCGCCCTGAGGCGTGGTTTCTTTGACGAGGCGGCCGAGCAGGTCGTAGGCGAAGTCGATCTTTTCAGCGGTGATGCCCAGTTTTCTGCCGGTGTCCGTCGGTTTGCGCTCGATTGACAGCAGTCGGTCGCCGTCGTCATAGGTGTAGTCCTGACGCGCGTCGTCGTTGAGTTTGGCCAGCAAACGGCCTATCGGGTCGCGCTCCAGATGGGTGCTGCGCCGTGGCTGTTCGCCTTTCTCGCCGTAGCCGATTTCCTCGACCTGTGTCAGGTGCCCGCCGAGGTTGTAGCTGAAACGGCGGGTGAGGTTATCGATGCGTTTTTCTTCGATCAGACGGTCTGCGTCGTCGTAGGCAAAGCGGTAGGTCGCATCGTTTTCGTTGGTCAGGCCGACGAGGCGAATGGCTTTGTCGTATTCGTAGGTGATGGTCTGGCCTTTGGCATCCTGTCGCCATTTAGGCAGGCCACGGCCGTTGCGCAGCAGTTGGGTGGTCTGGCCTTTGCCATCGGTGTGGGTCAGGACCTGGCCCAGTTCGTTGTAGGTAAAGGTCTCGCTGGTGCCATCCGGGTGGTTGATGCGCAGCACTTCGCCGTCGGGCTTGCGTTCCAGCGTGGTGGTGTTGTTCAGGGCATCGGTGACGGCCACGAGGTGGTGGCGCTCGTCATAGCGGTAATGCGTGCTTTTGCCCGAGCAGTCCTGAAAGCGCTGCACTTGCGCCAGGTTGTTCCACCACAGGTATTTGGACTTGAGCGTCGGGTCGACGATGGTGTGCGGCAGGCCGTCCTCACCGTTGAGGTATTCGGTCTTGTGGCCCAGCGCATCGATCTCGGCAACGAGGTTGCCTTTGGCATCGTAGTTTGCCTTCCAGGTACTGCCATCGGGGTAATCGACCTGAGTGATCAGCGTCGTCAGGTGGTGGTACTGGTAGCGAATACTGCGGCCTAGCGGATCGGTCTCCTTGAGCAGCCGAGCAAACTCGTCGTACTCGAACGCCAACTGGTTGCCATCGGGCAGGATCAGCCCGGTCATGTTGCCGGTGTCGTCGATCTCGATGACGTAGTGATCGCCACTGTAGTCGCGGCTCGAGGTGACGCGATGGTCCTTGTTGTAATGAATTTCCAGCTCGCGCCCTAGTACGTCGGTGACCCAGGTGGTGCGGGCCTCACGGTCGTAGCGGAAGTGGAAATGCTCACCATCGCTGGTCTGGTGTTCGACGACACGCGGCTGGCCGTCGATGATTTCCCAGCGGTACTCACAGGTCAGGCCCAGTGCGTTGCTGTAGCGGGTCATGACGCCATCGGTGTAACTGAAACGGCGCACTGAATCACCGTTGCGGTTGAACACCTCAGCGAGCTGACCGTTGCTGTCGTAGTGGTATTGAACCAGGGTTTCAACAGCCTCGTTGTCGACGATGCGCTTGACCGAGGTCAGGCGTGTCGTCACCTCGTCGTAGTGCAGGTGAACGCGTATGCCACCGGTGGCAGTGATGTCGGTCAGCGTGCCTTGTTCGGTGCGGGTGAAATGCAAGAACTGGCCGAGTGCGTTTTCGATACGATCCAGCGGGACCGGCTTGTTGTCGCCGGGCACTTCGCCGAAGTAGAAGAAGATGTTATCCAGCGTCTGCAACAGGTAATGACCGCCCTGGGTGCAAACCAGATAGACCTGCTCGTGGGGATTGTAGATGCGCTGGCCCGGCGCTATGTCCACGAACGGGACGGTACGGCCCTGATTGTCCGTGAGGTAGACGAAACTGCCGCGCTTGCGCAGGCTTTGTTCCCACGGCAGCACCCAGCCTTTGCCAAGCACGCTGTCCACATCCAGATTACTGGCGTAGAAGCGCGACCACTCGATGGGCATCAAGCCAGGCAGGCTGAAGTCAATTTCATCGGGGATCAGCTTGCGGCCCGTGGTGGTGTCGACCGGGTTGCCAGTCAGACCACCGATGGCACTGCGCGCCACCGGTTCTACCACATAGCGGCTGGCAACTTCGCCGGCCACGAAACCTGCTGTGAATTTAAGTGCGCAGGGCAACACTGCTTTCATGCCCGCCTGTGCCCCTGCCTTAAGCAGTTGGGCAATACCGCCCGCCGCGCCTGCCACCGCCATCAGCACATCGACGGTGGTGCGCAGCCAGCCTGGAATTTCGTCGTCTACCGGCAGATAGCGATACCTGCCGCCGCCGATGAACACGTTGTTGGAGCCGCCCGAGATGGTCGCGCCGCAGGTGAGTTTGTCGCCCTTGCGCGCCGCGGCCACGCTGTTGATGAAGACGTTGGTCGAGCCTTCGGCGATCCTGATCGGCCCCGGATGCTTTTCGCAGGCACCGATGCTTTTCTCGACATGCGCCGCCTTACGGTTGTTGATGTACACATTGGGCGAGGCCGTGATGATGGTGCCGGAAGGGGAGGAAAACATACTCCCGATTGCCTCTCCTGCGGCGGTGAGCAGGCTACCTCCGACGCCTGCTGCAAGTCCTGCCAGAAGAGCCACGCCGAACCCGCACGTGAAGGTTGCGATCGCCACCGTCGCAATGAGCGCAATACCGAGTACAGCCCCGATCAGGAATCCTCCCAGGGCGCCGGTATGCGATATTTCGTCACCAAACCGCGCGGCCTCGAACATAAGCGTTACTCCTGTTCGCGGGTGTCGGTTGGCGTGGTGTGAGGCACACGAGGCTGGAAACTGGTCAACATGTGATCCCAACCCTGGGTCTGCTCGTCACTGAAATCTGTCTGGGATGTTGTCGAGAACACAATCACGCGCTCGGGCTCGATCAAAAATGCCGCCTGACGCTGATAGTGAGGTCGCCCTTCGGTCATGTAATACGCGTCAATCTGAACGCCCTCGATAGGCGCCACCGTCGATAGCGAAACCGCTTTTCTGTTCAGGAGCGTATAACCGCGAAGCTTGGACGAAAGCATTTTGACCTGACGATCAACGTAAGTCTTGAGAAGCTCTGTGGACAGCAAGGTGTCTCTGGACACTGTAATGCTCAACGGGGCAGGGAGCGTCGATCCCAGCACAAACATGTTCACCGTGCGGTCCTGAAAACCTTCCGGCAGTGTGATGCTGCCTTCGTGCAACTCATAGTCCATGTGATAAGAATTCCTGAAGTCGAAAAATAAACAATCAGTGGGCGGCAAGACCACTCAACATGCTGTCAAAGTCGGCTACCCATGGTCATATACATATCCTTGAATGCGCCTACGGCTGCTACTGCGGAGAAATGCTAGCAAAAGGTCGGAAGCTGATGCCTTCAGCCAGTCTGCAGAATATTTCGTCTTGAAATATTTTTCTACGCTTGACGCCGATTCGAGAAGTGTAATGTCTCCTAAACGCTCGTAGGAGCCTTACTACAGCAGTCCCGCTCGGCTTCTACCGAACCAGCGCTTCAGACCGTCCAGAAAGGCAAAATTGCCACTAGCTATGCAGAAAGTAGCGCTTTTCTCTAGGGATGCTCTGAAATAGCCGGATATTTTCCGGCTACCGAATCCTCGGCACGTTTCAAAAAACGATGCATGTCGAAATTCGCTCAATCCTCTTCGTTTTTCAGCTCTTTCGGCCGCTGCAAAGCCCTTTGCAGTAACCATTTCCTGCATTACGCGCGCACCTCTCCTGCGTTCGCCAACAAATATCGGTGGGCCATCCACAGGTTTGACAGGGCGAACAACGTCACCATCTGCGCGGTGTTCTTTGCCAAGCCCCGAAAGCGCACTTTTTCATAGCCAAACTGGTGCTTGATTACCCGAAACGGATGCTCGACCTTGGCGCGAACCTGGGCCTTGGCCTTCTCGATTTTGCGGATCGCCTTGTACAAAGCGCTGCGTTTTCCGTGCTTTTTGTAAGTGCTGCGGCGAGCAGCAATTTGCCAAATGACCTTGCGGCCAGCATGTTGCTCGCGCTTCTCGACCCCGGTGCAACCTGCGTCGGCGCAGACTACGTTTTCCTTGCCGTGCAGCAGTTTGGCAACCTGCGTGACGTCTGCCACATTGGCCGCTGTGACTACCACGCTGTGCACCAGGCCTGACTCGGCGCCGATGTGAGCCTTGGCCTCGGCGAGCGCAGGCTTGTCGAACGACGCGATGCGTCGAGCAAGATTGTCGACAAATGCGTCAAGTTCATTATCGGGAAGGGCGCGGTTCTGGGCCGAAGCCGCAACCATGGCGACCAACCAATAACCGAGCGTGCAAGGGCTACTGCCGGCCGAGACCTAGGCTTTATGCCTGGATATGGTGTCGCCATTTTGAATGGACACAAGCGGAGTTGGCCCGCTGACGCGTTGTCGCGCTTCCCCTCGACGAGCGGAAGTAATTGCGCTGAGACTTAGCCGAGTCATTGGAGTAGATGCGTACCGGGTTGGCCTCGCAAAAAATCAGCTAAATAGGGGCGTGGTATTTTTCATGGTATCAGAAAGGCCAAAACATCGATAACCGCTCTAGATAGGGGTATAAATCTACCATTTATAATAGAGTGGGATGATTGGGCGTCCGGCATTGTCCGGCACCAACTAGCAAGAAATGCCCTGGAGCCCGCGTAATTGCGGGCTTTTGGCTTTTTGGGTCTGGCAAATTCTGGCAGCTTTGTGCATCGCCAAGCACTGTTGTTATGTGGCGCGCCCTATCAAACAGCCCCTCGCCACACTTCGCGCTGGCATCAATCTGTTTAGGGAAGGTCTGAAGTAGCCGGATGTTTTCCGGCTACCGAGTCCTCAGCACTTTTCAAAAAACGATGCATGTCGAAATTTGCTCAATTATCTTCGCTTTTTAGCTCTTTCGGCCGCTGCAAAGCCTTTTGCGGTAACCATTTCCTGCATTACACGCGCACCTCTCCTGCGCTCGCCAACAAATGTCGACGGGCCATCCACAGGTTTGACAGGGCGAACAACGTCACCATCTGCGCGGTGTTCTTGGCCAAGCCCCGAAAGCGCACTTTTTCATAGCCAAACTGGCGTTTGATGACCCGAAACGGATGCTCGACCTTGGCGCGAACCTGGGCCTTGGCCTTCTCGATTTTGCGGATCGCCTTGTACAAAATACTGCGTTTTCCGTGCTTTTTGTAAGTGCTGCGGCGGGCGGCAATCTGCCAAATGACCTTGCGCCCGGCGTGTTCTTCGCGCTTCTCGACCCCGGTGTAACCTGCGTCGGCGCAGACTACGTTTTCCTCGCCGTGCAGCAGTTTGGCAACCTGCGTGACGTCTGCCACATTGGCCGCTGTTACTACCACGCTGTGCACCAGGCCTGACTCGTCGTCGGCGCCGATGTGAGCCTTGGCGCCGAAATAGTACTGGTTACCTTTCTTGGTTTGATGCATCTCAGGATCGCGTTTGCCATCCTTGTTCTTGGTCGAACTGGGCGCGTGAATCAGCGTGGCATCGACGATGGTGCCTTGACGCAACGACAAGCCACGGTCGCCCAGATAACCATTAATTACGCCGAGAATCCCGGTCGCCAACTCGTGCTTTTCCAGCAGACGACGGAAGTTGAGAATGGTGGTTTCGTCTGGAATTCGCTCCAGGCTCAGGCCTGAAAACTGACGCAGGATGGTCGTCTCATACAGCGCTTCTTCCATCGCCGGATCGCTGTAGCCGAACCAGTTCTGCATCAGATGAACACGCAGCATCGCCATCAGTGGGTAGGCGGGCCGGCCACCTTCTCCTTTTGGATAATAGGGCTCAATCAGGGCAATCAAACCTTTCCAGGGCACCACCTGATCCATCTCGATCAGGAACAATTCCTTACGGGTCTGCTTGCGCTTGCCGGCATACTCGGCGTCGGCGAAGGTCATCTGTTTCATCATCGAAAAGCTCGGCGACTGGTGTCCGGAGATTTTGCCAAATTAGGAAGTCTTTTTCAGAGTTTCCTTAGCAATGCCAGAATGGCACCGGCTACCCGAATCAATGAATTCGGATTTTTACGGCACGGATGCGTACAGGTGGTCATCACACCTGTTTAAGGGATTTATGGTTTCCATCTTTGTGTGTGGCGAGGACAAGACCCGGCAAATTAGCGACTGGGTTATAAAAAAGGATGTCAGGGGTGCATTCATTCTGACTTGCCATTACCCCTCAAAAAAAACCTACACCCGTCCGCTTGACGACTGCAAAGTCGATCCGACCCGAGAGGTCAACGGCATGCTTCTTTTGAGACGAGGAGGCTATGTTCTGAGTCCCGTCGAGAAAGCGGTGATCTATGGCGAGAAATACGCGCTCGTTCAGTTTCCGGGCAGTTCGGACATCTACCCGTTCAACATGGACAACATCGATTTCGTTTCCCCGACCTCAATCACTGATGAGCCTGCATTCACTTATTTTCGCTCAGTGGCCACAGCCAGGGTCAGCAGCTGCCGCTGCCGGTGATAAAAAGGGCATGGCCGAAAATATTGACCGCCAAATGGGGACTCTTTCGTTGTCTCCGGCCACGGCGCTGCATGCCTACTGCAAAGGGCAGCATGGAAAGCTGGAGTCGTCGGGTAATTTCATCTTTCCTTTCGGCCTCAACGAAAGTCAGCTCAGGGCGGTGGAGCAAGCGTTCCTTTCACAGGTAAGCGTGATTGAAGGTCCTCCCGGTACGGGCAAGACGCAGACTATTCTGAACATCATTGCCAACATCCTTTTGCAGGGAAAAACAGTGGCGGTGGTGTCCAACAACAATTCCGCGGTCGAGAATGTTTATGAAAAGCTAGGCAAGTGTGGCCTGGATTATCTGGTCGCGAGGCTGGGTAAGAACGACAATCAGAAAGAGTTTTTTGCCAACCGTCCTTCTCGACCTTCCACAGATCCTTCACCAGCGCCTGCCATTGAGCATATCCAGGCTGTGCTGCAACAGCTCAAAGGCTACCTGGGCGCTCGTAACGCAGTGGCGCAGTTGCAGATCGAGATTAGCGAACTGGAGATAGAGCGTCGCTACCTTACTGAGTGGCAGCGGGATAACGGTGTGGCCGGTCCTTCTCTGGACAGATATAAACTGTCGCCACAAAAGACGACGGACTTGATGGCTTACCTCGAGCAGCTTGCGAGCGAGCGCATCAGAATCAAGGACCGTATCGAGCTCTTGTTCAATTTCAGAATTTTGCGCACCCGACCCTTCGATAATTGGGACAAGCGCATGTCTGCCTTCTACAGCCTGCAGCTCCATTATTACGACAAGGTCTTGCAAGATAAAAAGACGGAGTTGGCTGCCCATGAAGAAGCGTTGCGACTCGGTAACTTCAAGGCGCTGCTGGAGGAGTTGACCACTTCTTCCATGCTTCACCTGAAACACCACCTGCATCGTCATATCTCTGATGACGATACCTTCGACACCACTTACAGAAAGCGGCTTGATGCGTTCCTGAAGCGCTACCCGGTCATTGGCAGCAGTACGCATTCAATCGTCAACTCCCTTGGCGGCAAGGCTGTTCTCGATTACGTGATTATCGACGAGGCCTCGCAACAGGACATCGTCCCAGGTGTACTGGCACTCAGTTGTGCGAAAAATCTGATCATCGTGGGGGACAGGAAGCAACTTGCACACATCCCGGAAAAACTCGGGCTGGAAGCGTCCGCGCCCTGGTATGACTGTGAGAAGTACAGCCTTTTGGACTCATGCGTCAGTGTGTTCGGCAACTCGATACCGATGACGTTGCTCAAAGAGCACTATCGGTGTCATCCCCGAATTATTCAGTTCTGTAATCAGCAGTTTTACGATAATCAGCTAGTACCGATGACAATGGACAATGGCGAAAAACCGTTGACGCTGCTGGTGACTGCCAAGGGAAACCACACGCGCAACAATTCCAATCTCAGAGAGCTCGACTCTTTATTGGCAGTGCTTGAGGCCGACGGGGAAAGCCTCTGGGAGGGAGAAGATGGCAGAGGGTTCATTGCCCCCTTCAAGAATCAGGCGATGCTTTCAGGTTCCTGCCTGCCAGCTGATTTTGTCAGAGCCACCGTGCATAAATTTCAGGGCAGGGAGTGTGACGAAATTGTCTTTTCTACCGTGCTGGACAAGTACAAAAGCCCGGAGCGCCTGAGTTTCGTCGACGATGCACGTATGGTCAACGTCGCGGTTTCCAGAGCCAAAAGCAGGTTCACGCTGGTCACGGGTGATAACGTTTTCAAAACCAGTAATGGCCATATCGCTGCGCTGATCCGCTACATGGAATATTACGCAGATGACGGGCAGGTCCATCGAGCGCCTGTTATCTCGGCATTCGATCTGCTCTATAAAGAGTACGACCGATCACTTGAGCGTCTCAATAAAAGGCTCAATCCCGATGACTCGTTATTCAAGTCCGAGCAGATTGTGGCGCAGATACTTCGTGAAGCGCTGGCTCAGGAAGCCCGCCAAGGGATCATGTTCCACCGTGAGATCCGGTTGATGCAACTGGCATCGGTGGCCCGCGCAAGCTTCACGGAGAGAGAGCTGGAGTTTATGAGAAATGCTGCGCGATGCGATTTCGTGCTCTATTTCAAGGTGGGTAAGACCCCCTTGGGCGTGATTGAAGTCGACGGTGGTCACCATGACGATCCGTTACAGATTGAACGAGACGCTGTGAAAAACAGCATTCTGAATAAATGCGGTATCCCTTTGCTTCGTTTGCGGACCATCGAGAGCCGTATAGAAGAAAAGGTTGCGGCGTTTCTGGATCAATGGACGCCACCTGCGCGGGATGAAAGTCGGAGAGTTTCGCCGGGTTGAAGGTGGCTCTAACGTTCAGCATGAGGGCCCGTTCATCAAATTGAGCGGTATCGAGACAAGCTATTGTTAAACCAGATTCCGGTGGCTCCAGGCCAAACCAGGCTTGATCGCCTCTTCCAGTGCAGCGTTGAATTCACTGGCAAGCCTCGCCCTGGATCTGCCAGTACCCATTAACCCCAAACCGCGGCGACTCCACTCATGTTCAAACGCATTCTGTCCGCTCTCAGCGGCAAGAAATCTCAAGCTTCAACAGATAACGCGCCTGCTGATACGACGTCGCCAGAAGCCCACGACGGCGAGTTGATCACTGCCTACGACAGTTACGGACGCGAGATAAAGATCACTCGGGCCGAGTGGCGCGAGAAGGTGTTCCTGCCCAATCTGAAGCAGCACTGGGGTGATGCTGACGAGCTCTACAACCTCATTGTTTCGGGCCTGAACGATGGATTTGCGACTGACCTCATGCCAGCAGCCGAACGACTGGTCGAGATCGACGCTAATCCCGAGCGCAGTCATGTGGTGAACGGCATCGTGCTGATGCACAACGCTCAGCTTGATGCTGCTGAAGCCACCCTGCGGGCCGGGATGGCGAAAGTCGGCGTGTCGGGAATCATTCTGACCAATCTGGCCAAGGTGTTTGCCGAGCGTGGCGATCAATCAGTTGCAGAGGCAACGCTATGGCAGGCGGTTGAAGCCGATCCGAATCAAGAGAATGGTGTGATGTGGTGGCTGAGCATCCAGCAGGAGCGGGGCGGCGAGGCGGCCTATCTCGCTGCTCTTCACACAGTAGCGGCGTTGCCGGGCAGTTGGCGTGCGCAGTTGTGGATGGCGCGGCATTACCTGCAACAGCGCAACGTCGCGCAGGCGCGCGTGCTGTATGAAGAAGTGTTGGCAGGTGGCCAGTTCGACCGAAGCGCGCTGCAGATGATCTCGGGGGATCTGGGCAACAATGGCCACATCCCGCTGATCGTCGAGCTTGTCGGGCCTGCTTACGATGAGCACAAACATGATTCGACGGCAGGTCTCAACTTGCTGCGTGCCTATCAGGAGCTGGGCAGGGTGGATGAAGGCGAGGCGTTGCTTACTCGCTTGTATGCCCTCGGCTTTGCGCCAATCAAAAGTCACCTTGACCAGTTTGCGCACGCTTTCGAGGACGTGCGCAGGCAGGAAGACAAAGGCGTTCCGATTGATCCTGCCAGCGTGACGATCAATACCGTGGCGCTTACCAAGCCGGTCTGGCACTACGGTTTGCGCAATGCTGACTGGCTCTTCGCGCAAAAACCGGAAGGTGCGCCAGAAATCGGTTTCTTCGCCTTGTCCAAAATCATGGAGAAAGCAGAACCTGCCGAATCGCAGCGCGAGGATGATATCGGGCGCTATACGCGTGCCATCCCTCTTTACATGGCTGAGTCGGTTCACTACTGGAATGACTATGCAGCCAATTGTTATGTCCAGGTCGCGGAGGGTGCGGGGCCGGTTGTATCGGGGGTTGAAGTCGACGGCAACACATTGTTCGATATCGTCCCGCCAACGACGAAGTATTTCGTGACGGGCGAGGTGGGGTGTTCGGGTGAGGGCGATCAAGCCCAGTGGCGGATTTCACTGAGCCTGTGGAACTGCACGAGCCGCACCCGGCAAACCGTTGAAAACGGTAGTGCAGGCAAAGCGGAACTTGGCGCGCTTGTACTTGATCTTCAACAGCGCTTGCTGGCCGGTATCGGGCTCACGCGTGAGCAACCACTGGATGTGTTTTACCGGCAGCCCACCGCTGAGGTCTTGCCGGTGTATCTGACCCAGTTGGGCCAATCATTCATGCTGACGTTGCTTGCGAACGACCATTTACCCAAGTCGTCGATGTGGGGCGAACGCGCGATGCTCGAATGGCCCCTGAATATGGCGCTCCAGTGGCCTGAGATAGAAACCGCAAAACTGATGTACCTCTCCGGGTTGGGAAAGGCGTTTGATTACAAGTCGGATACAGTGGCCGAGCACAAGCAACGAAGCCTGCAAGTGCTGAGCGAACTGGAACGGGCGAACAGCCCGGCATCGCGCCTCGCACCGCTGATATGGAAAGGGTTTGGCATGCAGGCAGAGTTGCAGGGTCACCGCGCCAATGTACCGACTGATGCAGAGCCGGCATATATCGAATGGCTGGAGCGGGTTAGTCAGTCGTAGCGCGGTTGATTAATGCAAAAAGCCGGAGCGGGCGTCACTGCCTTGCCCGGCTTTTTTACGCCTCAACTTCAGTTCGTGGTATCCACCCTTATCTTTACGCAAATGCAGGTGTATCGTATTCGCCCCTCGCATTTGCATCGCAGATGCGCTCAGTCGTTGTTTTCGAGGTCCCGCCGTTCATGTCCTTTACCCGTCGTCAGATCCTCACAGGCATCGCCGGTCTTGCTGTAGTCGGCCTTGGCGCGGGTGGTGCTTCGCGTTACTGGATGGGGCGTCGCGAGTCGGAAGCGGGGTCGGACTTTGTGTTGATCGCTGCACCGCTGGATATAGAGCTGGTCTCTGGCCACAAGACGCCTGCCTGGGCGTTTGGCGGTTCTGCGCCGGGCACTGAGTTGCGGGTTCGGCAGGGTGAGTGGCTGCGGTTGCGCTTCATCAATCAGTTACCGGTCGAGACGACCATTCACTGGCATGGCATCCGCTTGCCGCTGGAGATGGACGGCGTGCCGTACGTGTCACAGTTGCCGGTCAAACCGGGTGAGTATTTCGATTATAAATTCCGTGTGCCGGATGCTGGCAGCTACTGGTATCACCCGCACGTCAGCAGCAGCGAAGAGCTGGGGCGCGGGCTGGTCGGGCCGTTGATTGTCGAAGAACGTGAGCCGACCGGTTTTGCCCATGAGCGCACGGTCAGCCTGAAAAGCTGGCATGTGGACGAACAGGGAGCGTTCACCGAGTTCAGTGTGCTGCGTGAGGCGGCGCGCGAAGGTACGGCGGGGCGGCTTTCGACGCTGAACGGCGTTCCTCAGGCCGTCATTGAATTGCCAGCCGGGCAGATCACTCGCGTACGGCTGCTCAATCTGGACAATACCGTGACCTACCGGCTCAACCTGCCGGACGCCGAAGCGCAGATTTATGCGCTGGATGGCAACCCGGTCACGCCGCGTCCGTTTGGTGATGAATACTGGCTCGGGCCAGGCATGCGACTTTGTCTGGCGATCAAGGCACCGCCCGCGGGCGAGGAAATTTCATTGCGCAACGGCCCTGTGCGTCTGGGGACGTTCCGGTCAGTCGCCAATAACGACGCGCCCGGCCAATGGCCAGCTGAGCTGCCGGCCAATCCGGTGGCCGAGCCGGATATGGATAACGCCGAGAAGATCAATTTCAACTTCGAATGGGTGGGCTCAATGTCGGTCAACACCGACAACGGCAAGCCGCCCAGCTTGTGGCAGATCAACGGCGAAGCGTGGGACATTACCGACAAGACTTGCGCCGACCGGCCTATCGCCAAATTGAAGTTGGGCAAGAGCTACATCTTTGAATTGAAGAACATGACTCAGTATCAACACCCGATTCACTTGCACGGCATGAGTTTCAAGGTGATCGCGTCCAATCGGCGCAAGATCATCCCGTACTTTACCGACACGTTCTTGCTGGGCCGCAACGAGCGGGCGCGGATTGCGCTGGTGGCGGATAACTCCGGTGTGTGGATGTTCCACTGCCATGTGATCGATCACATGGAAACCGGCCTGATGGCCGCCATCGAGGTGTCGTGATGCGTCAGCCGCAAATCATCGACCGCAGCAAGGATCAGGACTTCATGCGCGAGGCACTGGCGCTCGCCGCGCAAGGCGCATTGCTGGGCGAAGTGCCCGTCGGTGCAGTCGTGGTGCAGAACGGCGAGATCATTGGTCGTGGTTACAATTGCCCGATCAGCGCAAGCGACCCCAGTGCGCATGCCGAAATGGTCGCTATTCGTGATGCCGCCAGGGCGCTGGACAATTATCGGCTGCCAGGCAGTACGCTTTACGTGACGCTGGAACCATGCAGCATGTGCGCCGGGTTGATCGTGCATTCGCGGGTGGCGCGCGTGGTTTACGGCGCGCTTGAGCCCAAGGCAGGCATCGTTCAAAGCCAGGGGCAGTTTTTCAGTCAGGGCTTTCTCAATCACCGCGTGCTGTTTGAAGGCGGGGTATTGAGCGAGGAATGCGGGGCAATGCTGAGCGAGTTTTTCAGAATGCGCCGGGCTGCCAAGGATGCAGATAAAAACCAGGGCGGCGTCTAGAGCGCAGGCTTGTCGGGGCTACTGCCTGAAGCAGGTGCAGGCGGCGCAGGTGGTTGGGTCTTGTCGACACCGGGAACATGCAGGTTGCCATCGGCGACCTGGCTGCCCTCGAGCTGAGGCTGCGTGACCCAGGTCAGAATGTCGTAATAACGACGAATGTTGGCAACGAAATGCACCGGCTCGCCGCCTCGGGCGTAGCCGTAACGCGTTTTGCTGTACCACTTCTTCTGCGCCAGACGCGGCAGCATTTTTTTCACGTCCAGCCATTTATCAGGATTCAGCCCCTCGTTCTGGGCCAATTTGCGCGCATCTTCGAGGTGACCGCTGCCAATGTTGTAGGACGCGAGAGCTAGCCAAGTGCGATCTGGCTCTTTAATCGAGTCGTCCAACTGATCCTTTACGTAGGCAAAATACTTTGCCCCGCCCTGAATGCTTTGTCGCGCGTCGAGCCTGTTGGTCACGCCCATCGCCTGAGCGGTGTTCTGGGTCAGCATCATCAGGCCGCGCACACCGGTTTTCGAGGTAACGGCCGGTTGCCACATTGATTCCTGATAGCCGATGGCGGCCAGCAATCTCCAGTCGACCTGTTCTTTCTTGGCCGATGTCTGAAAGTGTTTCTCGTATTTGGGCAGGCGTTCCTGCAAATGCTGGGCAAAGGTATAGGCGCCAACGTAGCCAAGTACATCGACGTGGCCGTAGTAACGGTCTTTCAGACGTTGCAGCGTGCCATTCTTCTCGACCTTGTCGAGGTAAGCGTTGATTTCGTTGAGCAGGCTGTTGTCTTCGCCCGGTGCAACCACCCAGCGTTGTTCGCGGGCTTCGCCCAGGTCGAAGGCTACACGCACGTTGGGAAAGTACACCTGGTTCATCGCCAGCTCGTTGGAGTCGACCAGCGTCAGGTCAATCTGGCCTTCATCGACCATACGCAGGAGATCGACGACCTCGACCGCGTCCGACTCTTCATATTCAAGGCCGGGATTCTGCGCCTTGAGCGCCGCAAGCTGCTCGGCATGCGCGCTACCTTTCAGGACCACGATACGTTTACCCACCAGGTCGCCCGGGTCGGTGGGACGCGACTGGCCGTTGCGGTAGACAACCTGAGGGGTCACTTCCAGATAAGAGTGCGAGAAACGCGCCTGTTGCTTGCGCTTTGGCGTCTCGATCAGGCCCGCAGCACCCAGGACCGGACCGCCCGGTTTGTTCATCTGGTCGAACAGATCGTCCAGATTGTCGGCCGTTTCGATCTTCAGTTCGACGCCCAGATCATCGGCGAAACGCTTGACCAGCTCGTATTCGAAGCCGGTTTCGCCGTTGCGATCCTGAAAATAAGTCGCCGGGCTGTTACGGGTGATCACCCGCAGCACGCCGTCCTCCTTGACTCGCTCCAGTGTGGTGGGTTTCTCCACACAGGCGCCGAGCATCAGGAAGAGTCCGGTTGCGATGAGCCACTTGGCGCAACGTGGGCGGAAATCTGGTCTGAAGAACATCGGTGCAGTATACGCAAAGCGCACCGGGCGCCATATCTCGACAGTGAAGCCTGCGTCTGATAGGCGAGGGGGTTTTACAGGCATTTTCAGACTTTTTTTGCCTGGAGCGACATTCGGGCGCACCCGATGCCGCCGTTTTGGGTGATCAAAGGCCCGCTTTAGGCTAGAATGTGCGGCCTCAAAGCACACCCCCTTCTCGAGGCTGTCCCGAAGATGTTGATCCTGCGCGGTGCTCCTGCCCTTTCTGCCTTCCGCTACAGCAAATTACTAGAACAACTGAAACAAAAAGTTTCAGCTGTCAGTGGCTTGTACGCCGAATTCGCCCACTTCGCGGACGTCAACGACGTTCTTACCAGCGAAGAACAGCAGGTTCTCGACCGTCTCCTGAAATACGGCCCCAGCGTGCCGGTTCAAGAGCCGAGCGGCCGTCTGTTTCTGGTGTTGCCGCGTTTTGGCACCATTTCACCTTGGTCGAGCAAGGCCAGCGACATCGCCCGCAATTGCGGCCTGACGAAAATCCAGCGCATCGAGCGCGGGATTGCCTTCTATGTAGAAGGTCAGTTCAGTGAGGCCCAGGCTCAGGCAATCGCCGACAGCCTGCACGACCGCATGACGCAACTGGTGTTGGGCGATCACGAGCAGGCCGCTAGCCTGTTCAGCCACGCCCAGCCCAAACCGCTGACCGCGGTGGACATTCTGGGTGGCGGCCGCGCGGCGCTGGAAAAAGCCAACGTCGAGCTGGGCCTGGCCCTCGCTGAAGATGAAATCGATTACCTGATCACCAGCTTTAACGGTCTCGGGCGCAACCCGCACGACATCGAGCTGATGATGTTTGCCCAGGCAAACTCCGAGCACTGCCGTCACAAGATTTTCAACGCCAGTTGGGATATCGACGGCCAGAGCCAGGAAAAAAGCCTGTTCGGCATGATCAAGAACACCTATCAGATGCACAGCGAAGGCGTGCTGTCCGCCTACAAGGACAACGCTTCGGTGATCGTCGGCAACGTTGCCGGCCGCTTCTTCCCGGACCCCGAAACCCGCCAGTACGGCGCGGTGCAGGAGCCGGTGCATATTCTGATGAAGGTCGAAACTCACAACCACCCGACTGCCATTGCGCCGTTTCCTGGCGCAGCGACCGGTTCCGGCGGCGAGATTCGCGACGAAGGTGCAACCGGTCGCGGTGCCAAGCCCAAGGCAGGTCTGACCGGTTTCACCGTGTCCAACCTGCAGATTCCCGGTTTCGTGCAACCTTGGGAAGTGCCATACGGCAAGCCCGAGCGCATCGTCACCGCGCTGGACATCATGATCGAAGGTCCGCTGGGTGGCGCGGCGTTCAACAACGAGTTCGGCCGTCCGGCGCTGACCGGCTACTTCCGTACCTTTGAGCAGTCCATTACCACGCCGCACGGCGATGAGGTTCGTGGTTATCACAAACCGATCATGCTGGCTGGCGGTATGGGCAACATCCGCGAAGATCACGTCCAGAAGGGCGAGATCACTGTGGGTTCCAAACTGATCGTGCTGGGTGGCCCGGCAATGCTGATCGGCCTGGGCGGCGGCGCGGCGTCCTCGATGGCGACCGGTACAAGTTCTGCCGACCTGGATTTCGCTTCGGTTCAGCGTGAAAACCCTGAGATGGAGCGTCGCTGTCAGGAAGTGATCGACCGCTGCTGGCAGCTGGGCGACCGTAACCCTATCAGCTTCATCCATGACGTCGGTGCCGGTGGTCTGTCCAACGCCTTCCCGGAACTGGTCAACGATGGCGATCGTGGTGGGCGTTTCGAACTGCGTAATGTGCCCAACGACGAGCCGGGCATGGCCCCGCTGGAAATCTGGAGCAACGAATCCCAGGAGCGTTACGTGCTGGCCGTCGGCGTCGAAGATTTCGACCGTTTCAAGGCCATCTGCGAGCGCGAGCGCTGCCCGTTTGCGGTTGTCGGCGAGGCCACTGCCGAGCCGCAACTGACCGTTACCGACAGCCATTTCGGCAACAGCCCGGTGGACATGCCGCTGGAAGTGTTGCTGGGCAAGGCGCCGCGCATGCACCGTTCGGTCGAGCGCGAAGCCGAGATCGGCGATGACTTCGACCCGAGCACGCTGGATATCGAAGAAAGCGTGCAACGTGTACTGCGTCACCCGGCAGTTGCCAGCAAAAGCTTCCTGATCACCATTGGTGACCGCAGCATTACCGGTCTGGTTGCTCGCGATCAGATGGTCGGCCCGTGGCAGGTGCCTGTGGCTGACTGCGCCGTGACCGCGACCAGCTTCGACGTCAACACGGGCGAAGCCATGGCGATGGGCGAGCGCACGCCGCTGGCTCTTCTGGATGCTCCGGCTTCGGGCCGTATGGCGATCGGCGAAACGCTGACCAACATTGCGGCCTCACGTATTGAAAAGCTGTCTGACATCAAACTGTCGGCCAACTGGATGTCGGCTGCCGGTCATCCCGGAGAAGACGCGCGTCTTTATGACACCGTGAAAGCGGTGGGCATGGAGCTGTGTCCGGAGCTGGGTATTACCATTCCGGTGGGCAAGGACTCGATGTCCATGAAAACCCGCTGGAGCGATGAAGGCACTGAGAAGAGCGTGACTTCGCCGCTGTCGTTGATCGTGACCGGCTTTGCGCCAGTGGTCGACATTCGTCAGACCCTGACGCCTGAATTGCGCATGGATAAAGGCATCACTGACCTGATCCTGATCGATCTGGGCCGTGGCCAGAACCGCATGGGCGCTTCTATTCTCGCCCAGACCCACGGCAAACTGGGTCGTGTGGCACCAGACGTCGATGACGCTGAAGACCTCAAAGCCTTCTTCGCCGTGATTCAGGGCCTCAATTCAGACGGTCATATCCTCTCCTATCACGACCGTTCCGACGGTGGTCTGCTGGTCAGTACGCTGGAAATGGCCTTTGCCGGTCACTGCGGCCTGAACCTGCACCTCGACGGTGTGGCCGACAACGTTTCCGAGCTAAGCGCGATCCTCTTCAACGAAGAGCTCGGCGCGGTCATCCAGGTGCGTCAGGACGCGACTCCGCTGGTGCTGGCGCAATTCAGCGCTGCCGGTCTGGAAGATTGCGTTGCGGTGATCGGTCAGCCGATCAACAACGACGAAGTCTCGATCAGTTTCCATGGCGAGCCGGTCTTCAGCGGCCAGCGCCGTCTGCTGCAACGTCAGTGGGCCGAGACCAGCTATCAGATCCAGCGCCTTCGCGATAACGCTGAATGCGCGGATCAGGAATTCGATGCGCTGCTGGAAGAAGACAATCCGGGCCTGACCGTCAAACTGGGCTTCGACGTTAACGAAGACATCGCTGCGCCGTACATCAAGACGGGCGTCCGCCCTCAGGTTGCCGTGCTGCGCGAGCAGGGTGTCAACGGTCAGGTCGAGATGGCGGCAGCCTTTGATCGCGCAGGCTTCAATGCGATTGACGTGCACATGAGCGACATCCTTGCCGGTCGTGTCGACTTGAACGACTTCAAGGGCATGGTTGCCTGTGGCGGCTTCTCCTATGGCGATGTGCTGGGTGCCGGTGAAGGCTGGGCCAAGTCGGCACTGTTCAATAGCCGCGCCCGCGATGCGTTCCAGGGCTTCTTCGAGCGTGCCGACAGCTTCACGCTGGGTGTGTGCAACGGTTGCCAGATGCTGTCCAACCTGCACGAGCTGATTCCGGGCAGCGAGTTCTGGCCCCATTTCGTGCGTAACCGCTCCGAGCAGTTCGAAGCGCGCGTGGCAATGGTTCAGGTTCAGGAGTCGGCGTCGATCTTCCTGCAAGGCATGGCCGGTTCGCGCATGCCAATCGCCATCGCTCACGGTGAAGGTCACGCAGAGTTCCGCAATGAGGACGCGCTGCTTGAGGCGGACGTGTCCGGTACTGTGGCACTGCGCTTCGTCGATAACCACGGCAAGGTCACTGAAACCTACCCGGCCAACCCGAACGGCTCGCCGCGCGGTATCGGCGGCATGACCACCCTGGACGGTCGCGTGACGATCATGATGCCGCACCCGGAACGCGTGTTCCGCGCGGTGCAGAACTCGTGGCGTCCCGAGGACTGGAACGAGGACGCTGCCTGGATGCGCATGTTCCGCAACGCACGGGCCTGGGTTAACTAAGGCGCATGTACAAGCTCGCCTTCTTTGTTCCTCCGAGTCATGTGGACGAGGTCAAGAGCGCTGTATTCGCTGCTGGTGCAGGGCGAATCGGCGCTTACGATCACTGTTCATGGCAAGTGCTCGGCCAGGGCCAGTTCCGCCCGCTGAATGGCAGTCAGCCATTTGTCGGGCAGAGCGGAGTGGTCGAATCGGTGGAGGAATGGAAGGTCGAGCTGGTCGTGGCTGATGATCTGATTCAGCAAGCAGTGTTGGCGCTCAAGCAGAGCCACCCCTACGAAACGCCTGCTTACGAAGTATGGCGGCTGGAAGAGTTCTGAGGGGCTGTACTGGCCTCTTCGCGAGCAAGCTGGGCGCGTCGCCCGGATGCCCCCACGATGTAAACGATTGACAGCTATCGTGCGACGCTCCGCGTCGGCATGCCGTTCTGGACGCTCTGCGTCTGATCCTGACTGCTCGCTGCAATGATCAAGGCCGAATCTCGATCATCGTCCCGTCTTTCACCAGATCCCATATCTCCCGCATGTCGTTGTTCTTCAGCGCGATGCATCCGTTGGTCCAGTCCAGCGTGTGGAAGTACCATTCCGGGTACTCTTCATCCACCGGCGTGCCGTGAATCATGATCATGCTGCCCGGTTTCACGCCTTCGCGACGTGCCCGTGCCGAGTCCGAAATGTTCGGGTAGGAAATGTGCATCGACAGGTTGTAGTTATTGCTGGGCTTGCGCCAGTCGAGCCAGTAGAAACCTTCTGGCGTGCGTTGGTCGCCTTCCTGCAATTTGGTGCCCTTGGGGTTCTTGCCCAGAGAAATTCGATAGGTCTTCAGCGCCTCGCCACCGCTGATCAGTTGCAACTGGCGAACCGATTTGAGCACCAGCACCTTGTCGATCGGCTTGCTGGCAATACTCTCGGTATTGATGACTTTATTGTTGATGATTTTCTGTTCGCTGCCCTTGGGCACGATGGTCTGGGTAAACGCAGCCTGCGAAAGCGGTACGAATGACATGCAAAAGAAGGCGAACAACCAGCGCATTACGATTTCCCTGAAGGTGCTTCTTTCTATAAAAAGCGCCGATATTGTGTGCGACCCTGACTCTCAGGTGTCCAGCAACGGACGTGACGGGGGAAGGGCGCTGGTATGAACCGGGTAGACCTGCCGACGCCGATCCGCGAAGAAGTATTCTAGGGTACGTCCGACTGTCATGAAAGCTAGGTCCGACCACGGAATGTCGGCTTCGTCGAATAACTGTACTTCAAGACTCTCGATTCCTGCGGCAAACGCCTCAGTCGCCATTTCTGCCCGATAGAACACATGCACCTGATTGATATGCGGAACGTCGATCAACGTGTACAGATGCAGCTCGGTCAGAGTGGCGCAGGCTTCCTCGATGGTTTCGCGCCGGGCGGCCTGTTCGATGGTTTCGCCGTTTTCCATAAAACCTGCCGGCAGTGTCCAGAAGCCCAGGCGCGGTTCTATGGCCCTGCGGCACAGCAGGACCTTGTCGCCCAGCGTCACCAGACAGCCCGCCACGATGTTCGGATTCTGGTAATGAATGGTGTGACAATGCTCGCAGACATACCGCAATCGGCTGTCGCCTTCGGGAATACGCTGGATAACGGGGTTGCCGCACTGGCTGCAAAATTTCATGGGGTCAGTCGATAGTGAACGCAGTCGCTATCTTGGCCTGTCGTGCTGCGGCTCGGCAACCCTCTGTGTGACAGGAGTTGCCTTGCGAGGGGTTGGGCGCAACCTCGCTTTGGTGCATGATGCCAGACAGGCAACAGATCGAGATTTCCCATGCTGGATGAGCTACTTCGCCGTGTAGTCAGTCATACGCCCGAAACCCTCGACTCGGATCGACGATTCCCCGAGGCGGCTGTTCTGGTGCCTGTCACCCGCAGTGAGCAACCCGAGCTGATTTTGACCTTGCGTGCCAGTGGTCTGTCGACACATGGTGGCGAAGTGGCTTTTCCGGGGGGACGACGCGATCCAGGCGACCCGGACCTGATTTTTACTGCCCTGCGCGAGGCCGAGGAAGAAATCGGACTGCCTCCCGGGCTGGTCGAAGTAGTCGGCCCGTTAAGCCCGCTCATCTCCAAACATGGCATCAAAGTCACGCCGTATGTCGGTGTCATACCTGACTTTGTCGAATACCAGCCCAATGACGGCGAGATCGCGGCGGTGTTCAGCGTACCGCTGGAGTTCTTCCGTCAGGACACCCGTGAACATACGCACCGCATCGATTACGAAGGCCGCAGTTGGTACGTGCCCAGTTACCGTTACGGCGGTTACAAGATCTGGGGGCTTACCGCGATCATGATCGTCGAGCTGGTCAATGTGCTGTACGACACCAAAATCAGTCTGCATCATCCGCCCGAACGCTCGACCACCTGAACCTGAGTGGCTTGCTGCAGAAGTGCTGTCGACAGGAAGTGCTGTTCATAACAATCCGTACCCATGAGTACGACCCGCCTGAGGAAGCTGCATGAAATATCGCCTGGGGGAATCCCGTGTCCAGACCGACCCGCAGAGCTGGGTTGCTCCCAATGCGGTGCTGATCGGTAATGTCAGGCTGGAAGCCGGAGCAAGTGTATGGTTCAACGTGGTGTTGCGTGGCGACAACGAGCTGATCCATATCGGCGAAAACAGTAACGTGCAGGATGGCACAGTAATGCACACCGACATGGGCTCGCCCCTGAGCATCGGCAAGAGTGTGACCATTGGGCATAACGCGATGTTGCATGGCTGCAGCGTTGACGATTACAGCCTGATCGGCATCAACGCGGTCATCCTCAACGGGGCGAAAATTGGTAAATACTGCATCATCGGCGCCAATTCGTTGATCGGAGAAAACAAGGTCATTCCCGACGGGTCGCTGGTCATGGGGTCTCCGGGCAAAGTGGTGCGCGAACTCACCGACGTGCAGAAGAAAATGCTGGAAGCCAGCGCCGCCCATTACGTACACAATGCCCAGCGTTACGCCCGTGACTTGGTTGTGCAGGAAGAGTGATGAGCACTGATACCCCGATTGAAAAGCCGGTCCGTTCTCCCTGCGTGAGCATTTGTGCGCTCGATGAGCAGGACATATGCACCGGTTGCCAGCGAACCGTGAACGAGATCACCCGGTGGAGCCGGATGAGCAACGACGAGCGCCGTGTCGTGCTGGGGCTGTGCGACGAGCGCGCCAGGGCCAGCGGGTTGATGTGGACGGTGGGCGGGGCACGCTCACGTTCCCATGGCCTTACAGGAGCGAACTTGCTCGTAAAGAGGCCGGTGCAGTAGAAGAATTTGCTGCGTTTGGAATATAGCCTTCGCGAACAAGTTCGCTCCCACAGGTTATCCGTGGGCGTTGTGGGAGCGAACTTGTTCGCGAAGAGGCCGGTGCAGTCGATGCATTATCTTCGTCAGAAATAGCGCTTTCGCCTACGCCTGGGCACGGTCCTTGCCCGCGTTTGCTATCATTGCCGCTCGCTTGCACAGGCCCAAACCCTCCATGCTTTTCCTGATCGCTTACATCGGCAGTGTCGTGCTGATCAACTTCGCCTTCTCCAGTGCGCCGCATCTGGACATCATCTGGTCTGCCTGGGGCGGTCTGGTGTTTGTGTTGCGCGATATGGTGCAGATTCGCTTTGGTCATGGCGCGATCATCGCCATGCTGGTGGCGCTGGTGCTTTCGTATGTCACCAGCGACCCGACCATTGCCCTGGCCAGCGCCACTGCGTTCGCGGTCTCCGAGTGCATTGACTGGCTGGTGTTCAGCATCACCAGACGCCCGTTGCGTGACCGGTTATGGATCAGCTCGGCACTCAGCATCCCGCTGGATACCTTTATCTTCTTCGGCATGATCGACGCGCTGACTGCACCGGTCGTGCTCACTGCGCTGGCATCGAAGTTCGCCGGCGTGACCCTGGTCTGGATGATCATGGCCTGGCGAGCGCGCAACAACGCTTGTCCGGGCTGAGCGCCCATTTACCGGGGCTTCGTGGTAAATTGCGCGCCTTTCTCCACAGCGGTTGCTTGCATAAGGCAGGCAGCCCTCGATATCTGCTTCACGAGGACCTGAGATGACTCAAATCGGAACTCCACTGTCGCCCACCGCGACTCGCGTACTGTTCTGCGGCAGCGGCGAACTGGGCAAGGAAGTCGTGATCGAGCTGCAGCGCCTTGGCGTTGAAGTGATCGCTGTTGACCGTTATGAGAACGCGCCCGCGATGCAGGTTGCTCATCGCAGCCATGTGATCAACATGCTCGACGGTGCTGCGTTGCGTGCAGTCATCGAGGCCGAGAAGCCGGATTTCATCGTTCCGGAAATCGAAGCCATCGCCACCGCAACCCTGGTTGAGCTTGAGGCCGAAGGCTTTACCGTGATTCCGACCGCGCGCGCCGCGCAACTGACCATGAACCGCGAAGGCATTCGTCGTCTGGCGGCCGAAGAGCTGAAACTGCCCACCTCGCCTTACCACTTTGCCGACACCTTCGAGGCGTACAGCAAGGCTGTCGAAGACCTCGGTTTCCCTTGCGTGGTCAAGCCGGTCATGAGTTCGTCGGGCAAAGGGCAGAGCCTGCTCAAGAGCGCTGATGACGTGCAGAAAGCCTGGGATTACGCGCAGGAAGGCGGTCGCGCTGGCAAGGGCCGCGTCATTGTCGAAGGTTTCATCGACTTCGATTACGAAATCACCCTGCTGACCGTGCGTCACATCGGTGGCACCACGTTCTGCGCGCCGGTTGGCCATCGCCAGGAGAAGGGCGACTATCAGGAATCCTGGCAGCCGCAGGCCATGAGCCCGGTAGCGTTGGCGGAGTCCGAGCGTGTTGCAAGGGCAGTGACCGAGGCATTGGGTGGTCGTGGCATGTTTGGCGTCGAGCTGTTCATCAAGGGCGATCAAGTGTGGTTCAGCGAAGTCTCGCCACGCCCGCACGACACCGGTCTGGTCACTCTGATTTCTCAGGACCTGTCGCAATTTGCCCTGCACGCTCGCGCAATTCTCGGCCTGCCGATTCCGTTGATCCGCCAGTTCGGGCCATCTGCTTCCGCAGTGATTCTGGTCGAAGGCCAGTCCACTCAGACCGCTTTCGCCAACCTCGGCGCGGCGCTGGCCGAGCCTGACACCGCGTTGCGTCTGTTCGGCAAACCGGAAGTCAACGGTCAACGCCGCATGGGCGTCGCCCTGGCTCGCGACGAGTCCATCGAAGCCGCGCGGGCCAAAGCGACCCGAGCGTCGCAAGCGGTAGACGTAAAGTTGTAAGGGCGCAGCTGCAAGCTACAAGCAGGAGTGTGGTGCTCTTGCTTGCAGCTTGAGGCTTATAGATCCCTATCCCGAGTTTCCTTCAGGCTCAACACCGCCAGCACGCTGATCAGCGCAGCTGCAGATACATACCCGCCCACCCAGCTCAAGCCGCCCATCGCCACCAGTTTCTGGGCGAAGAAGGGGGCAACCGACGCGCCGACGATTCCGCCCAGGTTGTACGCCGCCGATGCGCCTGTGTAGCGAACCTGTGTCGGGAACAGCTCTGGCAGCAGCGCGCCCATGGGGGCAAACGTAATGCCCATCAGAAACAGCTCGATGCATAGAAACAACGCAACAGCCCAAGTGCTGCCGTGGGTTAAGAGTGGTTCCATGGTGAAACCTGACAGAATCGCCAGCACACCGCCAACAATCAGTACCGGCTTGCGCCCGAAGCGGTCGCTTGCCAGTGCAGCCAATGGCGTGGCAGCCGCCATGAACAGCACCGCAAAGCACAACAGCCCCAGAAACGTTTCACGGGTATAGCCCAACGTGGCCACGCCGTAACTCAATGAAAACACCGTCGAGATATAAAACAGCGCATAACAGACGACCATCGACGCTGCACCAAGCAGCATTGGCCGCCAATGCTGGCTGAAGGTTTCCACGATCGGCAGGCTGACGCGTTGGTGACGGGCCATGGCCTTGGCGAAGACCGGAGTTTCTTCCAGCTTCAGGCGCACATACAGCCCGACCATGACCAGCACGGCGCTGAGCAGAAACGGGATTCGCCAGCCCCACGCGCGAAACTGCTCGTCGCTCAGGGTCATGGCCAGTGCCAGAAACAGGCCATTGGCGGCCAGAAAACCGATTGAAGGTCTCAACTGTGGAAACATGCCGAACCAGGCGCGTTTGCCTTTCGGGGCGTTCTCGGTCGCCAGTAGCGCAGCGCCACCCCATTCCCCACCCAGGCCAAGCCCCTGACCGAAGCGCAGTACACATAGCAGAATCGGTGCCCACGCGCCGATAGTCGCGTAACCGGGCAATACGCCGATCAGCGTGGTGCAGATACCCATCAGCAGCAGCGACGCCACCAGGGTCGATTTACGCCCGATCCGGTCGCCAAAATGACCGAACAGCGCCGACCCGAGCGGGCGTGCGAGAAAGGCGATACCGAAGGTCAGAAATGACGACAGCATCTGTGCCGTACCTGAGGTCTGCGGGAAAAACACCGGACCTATCACCAGCGCGGCGGCAGTGGCGTAAACGTAAAAGTCGTAGAACTCGATAGCCGTGCCGATAAAGCTGGCTGTGGCGACGCGGGTTGCCGAATTCACCGGTTTTACGGACTCGGTGTTATTTTCGCGAGAGAGCGGGGTGCTGGTCATGCGGATTCCCTGGCTGTCGACTCGCCGGGCGGCAAGGACCGTGCTCCGGCTAGCATTCATTATTGTGATTGTGGGTAAAGCGTCGAGCAGAGTAACCCGAATGGGTCGAGAGACAAGGGTGTCGCCGGGATCTATTTGAAGGCAGAAATCTATTTGAAGGTGCGAACGAGGGTGTTCTGCCACATGGCCACGCGCTTGACGCGATTGTCTTCGGTCTCGAGGATTTCCAGCCGGTAAGGCCCTATTTTCAGGCAGACCGGAGCCTCTGGAATGGTTTCCAATGCTTCGGTAACCAACCCGTTAACGGTTTTCGGACCATCCGAAGGCAGGTGCCAGCCAAGGCTTTTATTGAGTTCGCGAATGGATGCAGCACCTTCTACCTCAAGGCGTCCGTCTTCCTGTTGCTTGACGTGGGGGTTGTCCAGCCGCTGCTCGCTTTCGAATTCGCCGACGATTTCTTCAAGAATGTCTTCAAGGGTGACGATACCCAGCACTTCCCCGTACTCATCAACCACCACGCCGAGGCGGCGCTGCTGTTTGTGGAAATTCAGCAGTTGCAACTGCAACGGAGTGCTTTCCGGAACGAAATAAGGCTCGTAGCAGACTGCCAGCAACTGCTCTTTGGTCAGTGTGCCTTTGGGCAGCAGGTGGCTGATGTCGCGTGTATTGATGACGCCCTGAACCTGATTTATGTCGTTGTGATAAACCGGCAAGCGTGTGTGACGTGAAATGATCAGGCGCTCGATGATCAGCTCCATCGGATCATCAAGGTTGACGCCATCCACCTCGTTGCGCGGTATCAGGATGTCATTGACCGTTATGCTGTCCAGTGCGCGGATGCCCGACAGCACGCTGGCGCGCGGATAATGCTCGTGAACAATGTCGTGGCGGTTGGTTTTCTGCACATCGTCTTCAAAGTTCTGCTCCTGTTGCTGCACGTGGCGTGACAGAAACGGGCGCAGCAGCGTCTTGGCGAGCACGTTGAACACGTAGGCCAGCGGCCAGACGATCTTCATTGGAATGCGCAGTACGCCATTGCCCAGTAGCAGTGTCGAGACAGGATGACGGTTCGCCAGGCGGCGCGGTATGTATTCGGCGAACACCAGCATGACGCTCACGGTACCCAGCCATGCCACGGTCGGGCCGTTGTAGAACCAGTAATTGGCAGCAATCAGTGTTGCGATTACGGTGATCAGCACTCTTATCAGCGTATTGCCCAGGATCAGGCTGTTCAGGTTGAACGCCAGCTCGGGAAGCGGCGCGGCCTTGTCCGAACGGCTGGCGGCGCGCATTGCCTTGAGTTGGTGGTGCGCGGCTTCGACTGACGTCAGCAGACCAGCCCAGAGCATAAGGAGGGCGAGGACGCCAAGCAGTGGGCCAAGGGGCAGATTATCCATGATCAGGGCCCGTCAGATGTGCAGGATGAATTCGCGTACCAGCTTGCTGCCGAAGTAGGCGAGCATCAGCAGGCAGAAGCCGCCCAGGGTCCAGCGAATGGCTTTGTGACCTCGCCATCCAAGGCGGTTGCGCCCCCACAGCAGTACGCTGAATACGACCCAAGCCAGGCAAGCCAGCAGGGTCTTGTGCACCAGATGCTGGGCAAACAGGTTTTCAACGAACAGCCAGCCGGAAATCAGCGACAGCGAAAGCAGCGTCCAGCCAGCCCAGAGAAAGCCGAACAAAAGGCTTTCCATGGTTTGCAGCGGCGGGAAGTTCTTGATCAGTCCGGAAGGGTGCTTGTGCTTGAGTCGGTAGTCCTGCAACAGCAACAGCAACGCCTGGAATACGGCAATGGTGAACATTCCGTAAGCCAGCAGCGACAGCAGTATATGGCTCAGGATGCCGGGTTCTTCCATGATCGGCTGTACGGTGCCGCTGGGGGCGAACTGAGCGAGCAGCACGGTCACCATTCCCAATGGGAACAGCAGCACCAGCAGATTTTCCACCGGAATGCGTGACGTGGCGATCAGGGTCACAACGATCACTGACGCGGCAATCAGGCTGGCGGAGTTGAAAAAGTCCAGACCCAGGCCGACGGAATGCGTCAGTTGGGAAAACAGACCGATGGCGTGTGCGATCACCGCCAGCGTACCGAGCAGGCAAAGCAGCCGCTTGTCGGGCTTGACGGCCTGGCTCAGGCGCAGGCTCTGATAGACGGTCGCAGCGGCGTACAGAACGGCGGCGGCGAGGCTGGGAAGCAGGCTGGGTGGCAAAGGGGACATAGATCCTGATGGACGGGCCTGAAAAGACGTTGAGTTTGGCATAGAACCGGCAAATCACGAAAGACCAAAGAAGCAGACTGCGTGGTGTCCGTGCGGCGGAGTCTTCGCTATAATCCGCGACCTGCTCAAGCCGCAGGCTCGCCGAGCGCCATTTCTGCATTACGGGCCGGGCCGCATCAACCGGGGTTCGACGAGAGCCTGAAAGGATCGCGCATGTTTGAAAACCTGACTGACCGCCTCTCGCAGACGCTGCGCCATGTTACTGGCAAGGCCAAGCTGAACGAGGACAACATCAAAGATACCTTGCGCGAAGTGCGTATGGCGTTGCTTGAAGCCGACGTCGCCTTGCCGGTGGTCAAAGACTTCGTCAACAACGTCAAGGAACGCGCCGTCGGCACCGAGGTGTCGCGCAGCCTGACGCCAGGCCAGGCGTTCGTGAAGATCGTCCAGGCCGAACTCGAAAGCCTGATGGGCGCTGCCAACGAAGATCTGGTGCTCAATGTCACGCCGCCTGCGGTCATCCTCATGGCGGGCCTGCAGGGTGCGGGTAAAACCACCACCGCTGGCAAGCTGGCGCGCTTCCTTAAAGAGCGCAAGAAGAAGACCGTGATGGTTGTGTCGGTCGACGTCTACCGTCCTGCCGCCATCAAGCAGCTTGAAACCCTGGCCAACGACATCGGTGTGACGTTCTTCGCCTCCGATATCAGCCAGAAGCCGGTCGACATCGCCCTGGCAGCCATTAAAGAAGCCAGGCTCAAGTTCATTGACGTGGTCATCGTCGATACCGCCGGTCGTCTGCACGTCGATGTCGAGATGATGGGCGAGATCCAGGCGCTGCATGCTGCGACCAAGCCAGCTGAAACGCTGTTCGTGGTCGATGCCATGACCGGTCAGGATGCGGCCAACACCGCCAAGGCCTTCGGCGATGCGCTGCCGCTGACCGGTGTGATCCTCACCAAGGTCGACGGTGATGCTCGCGGTGGTGCGGCCCTGTCGGTGCGTGCAATTACCGGCAAGCCGATCAAGTTCATCGGTATGGGTGAGAAGAGCGAGGCGCTGGAGCCGTTCCACCCAGATCGTATCGCTTCGCGAATCCTTGGCATGGGCGATGTGCTCAGCCTTATCGAGCAGGCTGAACAGACCCTCGACAAGGATAAAGCCGACAAACTGGCGAAAAAGCTCAAGAAAGGCAAAGGCTTCGATCTCGAAGACTTCCGCGATCAACTGCAACAGATGAAAAACATGGGTGGCCTTGGCGGTCTCATGGACAAGCTGCCAAGTATCGGCGGCGTCAATCTTGCGCAGATGGGCAATGCCCAGGGCGCGGCCGAGAAGCAGTTCAAGCAGATGGAAGCCATCATCAACTCGATGACGCCTGGCGAACGCCGTGACCCGGACCTGATCAGCGGCTCGCGCAAGCGCCGTATTGCAATGGGCTCGGGTACCCAGGTGCAGGACATCGGGCGTCTGATCAAGCAGCATAAACAGATGCAGAAGATGATGAAGAAGTTCTCCGCCAAGGGCGGAATGGCAAAAATGATGCGCGGCATGGGCGGAATGCTCCCCGGCGGCGGCATGCCAAAAATGTAATTGCGTCGCGTGCAAGCTTCTTTGCACGCGTCCCACACGGGGGGCGACCCCCGGTCAGCCTGCGTTATGCGGGCTTTTACCTGCTGTCATACCGACAGCTCCCTCGCAAATCTGGAAGGCATGCCGATAGGCGCCGGAAAAAGACATTTGCAAAAGTCGGGATATTCCTTAGAATATGCGGCCTTTCGGGCACCTATGCCCGCTGTGCATCTTAGATTTGCAGCACCGACTACAGGAACGATGTTCAATGCTAACCATCCGTCTTGCCCTTGGCGGCTCCAAAAAGCGCCCGTTTTACCACTTGACCGTAACCGACAGCCGCAACGCTCGTGACGGTTCCCACAAGGAACAGGTTGGTTTCTTCAACCCGGTTGCCCGTGGTCAGGAAATCCGTCTGTCCGTTAACGAAGAACGCGTCAACTACTGGTTGAGCGTTGGTGCACAAACTTCCGAGCGCGTTGCCCAGCTGCTCAAAGAGCACAACAAGACCAAGGCCGCGGCCTGAGTCTTATGAACGCGACGCCTGCATCTGCCGACGATCTGATCGTCATTGGCAAGATTTACTCGGTTCATGGCGTTCGCGGCGAAGTGAAGGTCTTTTCCTTTACTGATCCGATTGGAAACCTGTTGGACTACAAAACCTGGACGCTTCGGCGCGAAGGCAGCGTTGAGAAACAGGTGGAGCTGGTCAGCGGACGCTTGCAAAGCAAGTTTCTGGTCGCAAAGCTCAAAGGTCTCGATGATCGTGAAGAAGCCCGTCTTCTCTCCGGTTACGAAATCTGCGTGCCGCGTAACCTGTTCCCTGATCTGGACGATGGCGAGTACTACTGGTACCAGCTTGAAGGCCTCAAGGTCATCGACCAACTCGGGCAACTGCTCGGGAAAATCGATCACCTGCTCGAAACCGGTTCGAACGATGTAATGGTTGTAAAGCCCTGCGCGGGTAGCCTGGATGATCGTGAACGCCTGTTGCCCTATACGGAGCAATGTGTGTTGGCAATCGATATGGCTGCTGGCGAGATGAAGGTGGATTGGGACGCGGACTTCTGAATGCCATGGCCAGCCTGCGCATAGAAGTCATCAGTCTGTTTCCCGAGATGTTTTCCGCCATCAGCGAATACGGCATTACCAGCCGTGCGGTGAAACAAGGGCTGTTGCAGCTGACTTGTTGGAATCCGCGGGATTACACCACTGATCGCCATCACACTGTGGATGATCGCCCATTTGGCGGTGGTCCTGGCATGGTGATGAAGATCAAGCCCCTCGAAGATGCTCTGGTTCAGGCCAGGCAAGCGGCAGGGGATGCGGCGAAGGTTATTTACCTGTCGCCACAAGGCCGTCAGCTGAATCAGTCTGCGGTACGCGAACTGGCGCAGGAGGAAGCGATTATCCTCATCGCCGGTCGTTATGAAGGCATTGACGAGCGTTTTATTGATGCTCATGTCGATGAAGAGTGGTCGATTGGTGACTATGTTCTTTCCGGTGGCGAGCTGCCGGCTATGGTCCTGATTGACGCGGTTACGCGGCTGCTGCCTGGAGCTTTAGGGCATGTGGACTCCGCGGAGGAAGATTCCTTCACGGACGGTCTGCTGGATTGCCCGCACTACACCCGACCTGAGGTGTATGCGGATCAGCGTGTTCCCGACGTGTTGCTAAGTGGCAATCACGCGCACATCCGGCGTTGGCGTTTACAGCAGTCCCTTGGGCGGACCTATGAACGACGCGCTGATCTTCTGGAAAGCCGCTCGCTTTCTGGAGAAGAGAAGAAGCTGCTGGCGGAATACATCCGCGAGCGGGACGATAGTTAACGTATCGATGGTCGATCCATACGGATTACCTTAGGAGCACCAGCATGACTAACAAAATCATTCTTGCCCTCGAAGCAGAGCAGATGACCAAAGAGATCCCTACCTTTGCACCAGGCGACACCATCGTCGTTCAGGTTAAAGTGAAGGAAGGCGACCGCGCTCGTCTGCAAGCATTCGAAGGCGTTGTAATTGCCAAGCGTAACCGTGGCGTGAACAGTGCTTTCACTGTTCGTAAAATCTCCAACGGTGTTGGCGTTGAGCGTACTTTCCAGACTTACAGCCCGCAAATCGACAGCATGGCTGTGAAACGTCGCGGTGACGTTCGCAAGGCCAAACTGTACTACCTGCGTGACCTGTCCGGTAAAGCAGCGCGCATCAAGGAAAAACTGTCCTGATACAGTTTTTCGATGCATAAAAAAGGCAGCCTTCGGGCTGCCTTTTTGCTATCTGATGTTTGAAAATTCGTTTTTGGCGTACACGCACACATACTGAGTTGAAATGGCTGCCATCGACCACCCGCTGATTGACCGGTTTCTGGATGCGCTCTGGCTTGAAAAGGGGCTGTCCGATAACACCCGCGAATCCTACCGCAGCGACCTGGCGTTGTTCAATGGCTGGCTGCAGGAGCGCAACGTTGATCTGCCCAGTGCCGGACGCGAGGTCATCCTCGATCATCTTGCGTGGCGCGTTGAAAATGCCTACAAACCGCGCTCTACAGCACGTTTTTTATCCGGTGCCCGAGGCTTCTATCGGTACCTGCTGCGTGAAAAACTCATCACGCTCGATCCAACTCTGCAGATTGATATGCCTCAGCTGGGCAAGCCATTGCCCAAGTCACTCTCCGAAGCCGACGTCGAAGCGCTGCTGGCAGCACCCGACCTGAGTGAGCCCATCGGCGAGCGTGACCGTGCCATGCTTGAAGTGCTGTATGCCTGCGGTCTGCGCGTGACCGAACTGATCAGCCTGACACTGGAACAGGTCAACCTGCGCCAGGGCGTACTGCGGGTGATGGGCAAAGGCAGCAAGGAACGGCTGGTGCCCATGGGCGAAGAGGCCATCGTCTGGGTCGAGCGCTACCTGCGCGGTGCCCGCGACGAGTTACTGGGCGGGAAACCCAGCGACGTACTGTTCCCTAGCACCCGAGGCGACCAGATGACCCGGCAGACCTTCTGGCACCGCATAAAGCATCAGGCAACGGTTGCGGGCATCGGCAAATCCCTGTCACCGCATACCCTGCGCCACGCCTTCGCCACCCATTTGCTTAATCACGGCGCTGACTTGCGTGTGGTGCAGATGTTGCTGGGGCACAGCGATCTTTCGACGACCCAGATTTATACCCATGTGGCACGGGCGCGGTTGCAGGAGATGCATGCCAAGCATCATCCACGCGGTTGACTCACGACGTATTTTGCGAAGCTTCTTACGTCGCTCCGAGTCGGCCCCGCGAGCCTTATGTGGTAGGCTTTGCCGGTTTCGCATATCAAGGCTGGCGCCCCTTTTTTCGACCGCCGCCAGTCTGCCCGTCGTCATAGGAGTTTCCATGCGTTTGCCCCAGATTTTCGCTGCCGCCGCTTTACTGCTGGCCGGCACATTCAGTATGTCTGCCCTGGCTGATGCAGCCCCCGATCAGGCCATCCGCAAGACCCTTGATTCGCTGGAATTGCAGTTGCCGGTCGAGAGCATCTCGCCGAGCCCGCTCAATGGCCTTTATGAAGTGAAGCTCAAGGGCGGTCGCGTGCTTTACGCCAGCGCCGACGGCCAGTTCGTGGTTCAGGGCTACCTGTTTCAGGTGCAGAACGGCAAGCCGGTCAACCTGACCGAGAAGACCGAACGTCTGGCCATTGCCAAGACCATCAACGCCATTCCGCTTTCTGAAATGGTGATCTACCCGGCGGTGGGCGAGACCAAATCGCACATCACGGTATTCACCGACACTACCTGCCCGTATTGCCACAAACTGCACGAAGAAGTCGGGCAGTTGAACAAAATGGGCGTCGAAGTCCGTTACATGGCATTCCCGCGCCAAGGCCTGGGTTCTCCGGGTGACGAGCAGTTGCAGGCCGTGTGGTGTTCCAAGGACCGCAAAAGCGCCATGGACCGCATGGTAGACGGCAAGGACATCAAGGCCGCCAAGTGCGACAATCCGGTGAGCAAGCAATATGAGCTGGGCCAGTCGATCGGCGTCAACGGCACCCCTGCGATTGTCCTCGCCGACGGTCAGGTGATTCCGGGCTATCAGCCTGCTGCTCAGGTTGCCAAACTGGCAATGGGCGCCAAATAACGCTTTGTCACATCAGTATGCTTCATATGAGCATGCGCTACACGAGGCCGTGTTTTTGGCGCCTCTTCACATTTGTAGCCGTATGGCAACGTGCGGCGGATTTCACGGCTGATCAAGCATCAGCTGTTTTTCGGGGAGTTCATCAGTGAAACCGGTCAAAGTAGGCATATGTGGGCTGGGTACTGTCGGTGGCGGTACTTTCAACGTACTTCAGCGTAACGCCGAGGAGATCGCCCGCCGTGCCGGGCGAGGAATCGAAGTTGCGCAAATTGCGGTTCGTACACCAAACCCCAACTGCCAGATTGCCGGTACGCCTACTACCAGTGATGTGTTTGCCGTTGCGACCAACCCTGAAATCGACATCGTCGTTGAATTGATCGGTGGCTACACCATCGCCCGTGATCTGGTGCTCAAGGCCATCGAGCATGGCAAGCACGTGGTGACGGCCAACAAGGCGCTGATCGCGGTTCACGGCAACGAAATTTTCGCCAAAGCGCGTGAAAAGGGCGTAATCGTTGCTTTTGAAGCAGCTGTCGCTGGCGGCATCCCGGTCATCAAAGCCATTCGCGAAGGGCTGTCGGCAAACCGTATCAATTGGGTGGCCGGCATTATCAACGGCACTGGAAACTTCATCCTCACCGAAATGCGCGAGAAGGGCCGTACCTTCCCGGATGTTCTGGCCGAAGCCCAGGCGCTGGGTTATGCCGAGGCCGATCCGACCTTCGACGTTGAGGGTATCGATGCAGCGCACAAGCTGACCATTCTGGCCTCCATTGCCTTCGGCATCCCGTTGCAGTTCGACAAGGCCTACACCGAAGGCATCACCAAACTGACCACCGCCGACGTGAACTACGCTGAAGCGCTGGGCTATCGCATCAAGCACCTGGGCGTTGCACGCAGCACGGCCCAGGGCATCGAGCTGCGCGTACACCCGACGCTGATCCCGGCCGATCGTCTTATTGCCAACGTCAACGGCGTGATGAACGCGGTGATGGTCAATGGCGATGCGTCCGGCTCGACGCTGTTCTACGGTGCCGGTGCCGGTATGGAGCCTACGGCTTCCTCCGTAGTGGCCGATCTGGTGGACGTGGTGCGGGCGATGACCTCCGATCCGGAAAACCGTGTGCCGCATCTGGCCTTCCAGCCCGATTCGCTGTCCGCGCACCCGATTCTGCCGATCGAAGCCTGTGAAAGTGCCTACTACCTGCGCATCCAGGCCAAGGATCACCCGGGCGTGCTGGCCCAGGTGGCGAGCATCCTGTCCGAGCGCGGCATCAATATAGAGTCGATCATGCAAAAGGAAGTCGAGGAGCACGATGGTCTGGTGCCGATGATCCTGTTGACGCACCGTGTTGTGGAGCAGCGCATCAATGACGCCATTCAGGCCCTGGAAGCTCTTCAGGACGTGGTTGGCCCGGTGGTTCGTATTCGCGTAGAACATCTTAATTAACATCAGCTGCGAGCCGTCAGTTGCAAGCTTCAAGCTACAAGTCAGACGCCAGTCGTTTTGAGCTTGACGCTTGAAGCTTGAGGCTTTCAGCTCAAACCAAAGGTTTGATCCCATGCGCTATATCAGTACTCGCGGCCAGGCGCCGGCCCTGAACTTCGAAGATGTGCTGTTGACTGGTCTGGCCAGCGACGGCGGTCTGTATGTGCCGGAAAACCTGCCACGCTTCACTCAGGAAGAGATCGCTTCCTGGGCCGGTCTGCCGTATCACGAACTGGCCTTCCGGGTGATGCGCCCCTTTGTGGCTGGCAGCATCCCGGATGCCGATTTCAAGAAAATTCTTGAAGAGACCTACGGTGTCTTCGCCCACAGTGCTGTGGCACCGTTGCGTCAGTTGAATGGCAACGAGTGGGTACTTGAGCTGTTCCACGGTCCTACCCTGGCGTTCAAGGACTTCGCGCTGCAATTGCTCGGTCGCTTGCTGGACTACGTGCTGGCCAAGCGTGGCGAGCGTGTGGTGATCATCGGCGCTACCTCGGGTGACACCGGCTCTGCAGCCATCGAAGGCTGCCGTCGCTGTGACAACGTCGATATCTTCATTCTGCACCCGAACAATCGGGTATCGGATGTCCAGCGCCGGCAGATGACCACCATCTTTGGCGACAACATCCACAACATTGCAGTAGAAGGCAACTTCGACGACTGCCAGGAAATGGTCAAGGCCAGCTTCGCCGATCAGGGCTTCCTGAAGGGCACGCGTCTGGTCGCCGTCAACTCGATCAACTGGGCGCGAATCATGGCCCAGATCGTCTACTACTTCCATGCATCGCTGCAGTTGGGCGGTCCCGCGCGCTCGGTATCGTTCTCGGTTCCGACCGGCAACTTCGGCGATATCTTTGCCGGTTACCTGGCACGCAACATGGGGCTGCCGGTCAATCAACTGATCGTCGCCACCAACCGCAACGACATTCTGCACCGTTTCATGAGCGGCAATCAGTACGTCAAGGAAACCCTGCACGCTACGTTGTCGCCTTCCATGGACATCATGGTGTCGTCGAACTTCGAACGCCTGTTGTTCGATATGCACGGTCGCAACGGTTCTGCCATTGCCGAGTTGATGAGCACGTTCAGGCAGGGCGGCGGTTTCAGTGTCGAAGAAGAGCGCTGGACCGAAACCCGCAAACTGTTCGATTCGCTGGCAGTCAGCGACGAGGACACCTGCACGACCATTGCTGAAGTGTTTGCCAGCACCGGCGAACTGCTTGATCCGCATACCGCTATCGGGGTGAAGGCTGCTCGCGAATGCCGTCGCAGCCTGGACACGCCGATGGTGATTCTGGGCACGGCGCATCCGGTCAAGTTTCCGGAGGCAGTGGAGAAGGCCGGTGTAGGAAAAGCGCTTGAGCTACCTGCACATTTGTCTGATTTGTTCGAGCGTGACGAGCGCTGCACTGTGCTGCCAAATGACCTGAAAGCCATACAGGCATTTGTCAGCCAGCATGGCAATCGCGGCAAACCGCTCTGACAGAAGCGTCGTGTAACAACTTTAGGCCCGCCACTTGGCGGGCCTTTCTGTTTCTACGTGCCAAACTTCGCTGGTTTTCGAACCATAGAGTTGGGTCATTTGTAGTGAAGCAGGCAAGCATGCAAAGCGTAGTCAGGGAGGCAGACAGCACATTGAGAGGCCGCGCATGGCATGCATGTTGTTGGCGCTGGTTTTTGTCGGGCCAGCCGATGCGGCGCAAAGCTTGCCGTTTACCCTGACAGCCCCTTTCGTGGCTTCAGCGGATCTGGCCCTCACAGATCAGGATCGTGCATGGCTAGATCAGCGCAAGGTACTTCGGGTCGGCATTGCGATTGCCGACTACGAGCCGATTGATATCACCAGTGACCGCAACCGTTATCAGGGCATCAGTGCCGACTATCTGGGGTTGGTCAGCGACCAGTTGAACATCCCGGTGCAGGTGACCGGGTTTGCCAGGCGTGACGAGGCCATCGAGGCATTGCACGACGGCAAGATAGACCTGCTGACCAGCGCCAATGGCTTTGAGCGGGGCGTGAAAGGACTGTCGTTCTCAACCGAATACATGCCGACCGATCTGTTGTCGTCGGTCGTGGCAACGATCTGAGCCCGCCGCCAAGCCTGGCCGGCAAGAAGGTTGTGCTGCTTGATGGCTATGCCGACTCGGACGTCGCTCACCGCGTTTATCCTGACAGCGAGCTGATTATCGCGCCTAACCTCTACAGTGCTCTGGAGGCCCTGAGCCAAGGCGAGGTCGACGCGTTTATCGGCAACGAAGTCATTGTCCGGGCCTACACCGCCCTGCGTCCTTATCTCGGATTGCAGATCAAGTTCGAAAGCCGGTTGCCTCCGGTAGGGTTTTCTTTTGCAGTGCGTGACGATGAGCAGCGCTTGCTGACCTTCATCAATCGTGCGCTGGACAGTATTGAACCGTCGATCGGTCGTGAAGTGCTCGGCCGCTGGACGATGGGGCTGGGCGCTGACGTGGAGGGACAACGCATTCGCCTTACCGGTGCCGAGCGGCGCTGGCTGCTCAAGCACCCGAGCGTGACCATCGCCACCACACAGCATCCGCCGTACATCTACAAAGACAAGAATGGCCAATGGGTGGGGCTGAACGCAGATGTGCTGTCCCGTATCTCACGCATGACCGGGTTGCAGTTTGTCCATCAGGAAGTGCCTTCCACGCAGCAGAGCATTGAAATGCTGCGTGCCGGTCTTGCCGAGATGAACACCTCGCTTGCAGAAAATGCCGAGCGTCGGCGGTTTCTGGACTTTACCTATTCGTTCGGAGGCAACAGTTGGATGTTCGTGGTCCGCTCCGAGCGCTCATCCCGAGTATCGCTCGACAGTCTGGCCGGTAAAGTGCTGGCACTGCCTGCCCGGCATGCGCTCGAGGACCTGATCAGGCGCGAGCACCCCTTGATCCAGCTGCGTCTGGTGGACACCTACGACCAGGCCCGCGCCCTGGTGGAAAGCGGTGTTGCCGACGCGACCATTCAGAATGAAGTAGGTGCCTACCTGTTCCCGGCCGGGCAACTGAAGGTCGCCCGCAGTGTCGATGGCCAATGGTCACCCGACAGGTTTTCGGTGATCAAGACCCAGCCCGAACTGCTGGGCATTCTGAATAAGGCGCTGGAAGAGTTCCCGGTGGCCGAGTTGCGCTCGATCCGCTTGAAGTGGCTGGGCTCGGCACTGCCTCAGCCTTCGCTCTGGGGGCGGATACCGCAGTGGGTATTCTGGGTACTGGCCCTGGCCTTACTGACCGGGCTGGTGTCACTGGTCTGGAGCAGTCGCCTCAAGGTACAGATTCGCCAGCGCCTCAAGGCTGAAAGGCAGCTCAATGACCAACTGGCCTTCAAACACGCCTTGTTCGATGGTATCCCCAATCCGATTTATGTTCGCGATCTCAAGGGACGACTGATTTCCTGCAACCGTAGCTACGAGCAGAGCCTTGGCATCAGTTTCGAGCAGATGAATGGTCGACGCCTTACGGATGTCAATCTGATACCGCGTGCATTGGCTGAGCAGATGCATACCGACTACCTCAACTTGCTGGAAAATCACCAGCCAGTCTTTTCCGACCGCACCATCGAACTGTCCGGAAAACGCATGGACGTCTGGCAATGGACGGTCCCTTTCTTCGCTGCCGACGGACAGCTGCAGGGGCTGCTGGGCGGCTGGGTCGATATCACCGAGCGCAAGCAGCTTGAGCAGCAGCTCCAGAAAGCAATGCGTCTGGCCGCTCAGGCCAACGAGGCGAAGAGTGTCTTTCTGGCCAGCATGAGTCATGAAATTCGTACCCCAATGGGTGCAATCATCGGTTTGCTGGAGCTGGAATGCGCACACGCTTTACGCAAGGGGCATACACCGTCGCAAGGCTTGCAGGTCGCCCATCGCTCGGCTACGGAGCTGGTGGCACTGATTGGCGAAAGTCTTGATCTGGCCAGAATCGAAGCGGGCGGCATGCAGTTGTCATTGACAGTCACATCCTTGCAGGCTCTTTTCGAGGGCGTAATCGAGCTTTTTTCAGCGCAGGCCCGGGAAAAGGACCTGGAACTGCGGCTGGAATTTTCCGAACAGGCTCAGGGCGATTACTGGCTTGACCCGCTGAGGCTGCGTCAGGTGCTGCACAACGTCCTGGGCAACGCCCTGAAATTCACCCGGCAAGGGTCGGTCGTCTTGAGAGTGGTGGCGCTGGATGACTCATCTCGCGTACGCATCGCTATCCAGGACAGTGGCGAAGGTATCGAGCCAGAGCGTCAACAGAAGATATTCCAGCCCTTCACTCAGGCCAGCGATGACACTGCCGCCCATTACGGCGGGAGCGGGCTGGGACTGAGCATCACCCGGCAACTGGTGGAGTTGATGAAGGGCGACATCAGCCTCTACAGCGAGCCGGGCGAGGGTACGCTGGTCAACATCGATTTGCCGCTGGTCAGGGTAAGCGAGCCGGTTTCGCCCTCCAGCGATGTCCCGGATGCACCTGTGGATACGCGCAGCCTTCGCTTGTTGGTGGTCGATGACATGTCGGCCAACCGGCTGGTGTTGACCCGCCAGCTGGAGTTTCTTGGTCATCAGGTGGTGGCTGTCGAAGACGGCAAGGCTGCGCTGTCGAGGTGGTGCGAAGAGCCGTTCGATGCGGTCATCACCGACTGCAACATGCCGGGTATCAGCGGTTATGCATTGACCGAAGCCATTCGACAGACCGAAGAGAAAGAGCAGCGCCGGCGCTGCCCGGTCATTGGCTGTACCGCTAACGCAATGAGCGACGAGGCTGCACGGTGTGAGCAGGCGGGGATGGACGGTCTGCTGATCAAACCGCTTTCCCTGGCGCGTCTGGCCCAGGAGCTGGCGGATCGGGTACGTGAGCCGACGTTCGACATCAGCACGCTGCAAAACATGACCCGGGCCAACCCGCAACAGATGCAACGGTTGTTGGGCGAGTTGTGGAAGAATCTCAGGCATGAACACGCCTTGCTGGAGCCTGCGGTGCTGGCAAATGACTGGAACGCCTTGAGCGCTTGCCTGCATCGGCTCAAGGGCGCGGCGAGTCTGGTTGACGCAGTGCCGTTGGCCAAGGCGTGCGCGGCGCTCGATGAAAGTGTGCGGCTTGAGTGTGTAGCCAGTGTGCCTGAGCGCTGGTTGGCGCTGGAGGCTGCGATGACCGGCCTGCGCGCTGATATCGAGTTGCAATTGGTGGCAGTGCCCGACATTGCACCGGCTTGCGATTGATGCTTGCTGAAAAAAAACGTTAATCGCTACCGGGTTTAGGACATGTCCTATGGGGCATGCGTGCGGGAGGAGCTACAGTAAGTGTTCCCCTTGTAGTGGTCTAATGGTTCCGGACACTCATTTAGGCGAGAATATCGCCAGATAGAGGTGTCTGATGACCAAACAACGCCGTACCTTTTCCGTTGAATTCAAACGCGAGGCCGCAGGCCTCGTGCTCGATCAAGGCTATAGCCATATCGAAGCCTCCCGCTCGCTTGGGGTGGTCGAATCTGCGCTGCGTCGCTGGGTCAACCAGCTTCAACAAGAGCGCAACGGTGTCACTCCACAGAGCAAAGCCCTCACGCCCGAGCAGCAAAAAATCCAGGAGCTCGAAGCCCGGATCGCCCGTCTTGAGCGGGAGAAATCCATTTTAAAAAAGGCCACCGCGCTCTTGATGTCGGAAGAGCACGAGCGCATGCGCTGATTGATCAGCTCAGTGTCCATGAGCCAATCGAATTGCTGTGCGAAGTGTTCGAGGTACCTCGCTCGTGCTACTACAACCATTGCCTGCGGCGTCGGTCTCCAGACGCCGAGCGGGTTCGTTTACTTAGCCGAGTCAATGAGCTGTTCGGGCAAAGTCGAGGCGCTGCCGGCAGCCGCAGTATCGTGTCGATGATGCAGGCGGATGGCGAGCAAATCGGTCGGTTCAAGGTGCGTAGCTTGATGCGGGAGCTGGGATTAATCAGCAAGCAACCAGGCTCGCATGCTTATAAAAAAGCAACAGTGGAGCGGCCTGACATTCCGAACATTTTGAATCGGGAGTTCGATGTACCCGCGCCCAATCAGGTCTGGTGTGGCGACATCACCTACATCTGGGCGCAAGGAAAATGGCATTACCTGGCGGTGGTTATGGATCTTTACGCGCGTCGGGTGGTGGGCTGGGCGTTTTCGAACAAACCGGATACGGACTTGGTGATCAAGGCGCTGGACATGGCTTATGAGCAACGCGGCAAGCCTCAGGGCCTGCTGTTTCATTCCGACCAGGGCGTCCAATACGGGAGCCGACAGTTTCGCCAGCGGCTTTGGCGATACCGCATACGCCAGAGCATGAGCCGCCGGGGTAATTGCTACGACAACTCGCCGATGGAGCGTGTGTTCCGCAGCTTGAAAACTGAGTGGATACCGACCGTGGGCTACATGACGGTCCAAGAGGCTCAGCGGGATATCAGTCATTACCTGATGCATCGTTACAACTGGATTCGGCCACACCAGTTCAATGATGGAATGGCGCCCGCTCAGTACGAGAAAAACCTTAACGTCGTGTCCGGGATCAGTTGACCACTACAGACCGAGCTCGTCGTTTCTGCCGTGCTGACCGCAGCTTTGATTGTGATCGGAATGGTGTTGCAAGCGCGCGATAAACCATAGCTGTAGTGTTCCTCCCAAGCTGAAAGGTTAATCGCTGCTCCTCCCTTCTTTGCCCGTCTCAGAACGGGCTATTTTTGTAGCTGGAATTTTGGTTTCTGCGCATTAGTATTCAGGAGCTACTGCACCTTGTCCTAGCCAACCGAAGACTGCTGAGAGCGTTTCTTGATAACGTGATCGTTTAAATTACTGCACCAAAGGAAACTCTGAAAAAGACTTCCTAATTTGGCAAAATCTCCGGACACCAGTCGCCGAGCTTTTCGATGATGAAACAGATGACCTTCGCCGACGCCGAGTATGCCGGCAAGCGCAAGCAGACCCGTAAGGAATTGTTCCTGATCGAGATGGATCAGGTGGTGCCCTGGAAAGGTTTGATTGCCCTGATTGAGCCCTATTATCCAAAAGGAGAAGGTGGCCGGCCCGCCTACCCACTGATGGCGATGCTGCGTGTTCATCTGATGCAGAACTGGTTCGGCTACAGCGATCCGGCGATGGAAGAAGCGCTGTATGAGACGACCATCCTGCGTCAGTTTTCAGGCCTGAGCCTGGAGCGAATTCCAGACGAAACCACCATTCTCAACTTCCGTCGTCTGCTGGAAAAGCACGAGTTGGCGACCGGGATTCTCGGCGTAATTAATGGTTATCTGGGCGACCGTGGCTTGTCGTTGCGTCAAGGCACCATCGTCGATGCCACGCTGATTCACGCGCCCAGTTCGACCAAGAACAAGGATGGCAAACGCGATCCTGAGATGCATCAAACCAAGAAAGGTAACCAGTACTATTTCGGCGCCAAGGCTCACATCGGCGCCGACGACGAGTCAGGCCTGGTGCACAGCGTGGTAGTAACAGCGGCCAATGTGGCAGACGTCACGCAGGTTGCCAAACTGCTGCACGGCGAGGAAAACGTAGTCTGCGCCGACGCAGGTTACACCGGGGTCGAGAAGCGCGAAGAACACGCTGGGCGCAAGGTCATTTGGCAGATTGCCGCCCGCCGCAGCACTTACAAAAAGCACGGAAAACGCAGTATTTTGTACAAGGCGATCCGCAAAATCGAGAAGGCCAAGGCCCAGGTTCGCGCCAAGGTCGAGCATCCGTTTCGGGTCATCAAACGCCAGTTTGGCTATGAAAAAGTGCGCTTTCGGGGCTTGGCCAAGAACACCGCGCAGATGGTGACGTTGTTCGCCCTGTCAAACCTGTGGATGGCCCGTCGACATTTGTTGGCGAGCGCAGGAGAGGTGCGCGTGTAATGCAGGAAATGGTTACCGCAAAAGGCTTTGCAGCGGCCGAAAGAGCTAAAAAGCGAAGATAATTGAGCAAATTTCGACATGCATCGTTTTTTGAAAAGTGCTGAGGACTCGGTAGCCGGAAAACATCCGGCTACTTCAGACCTTCCCTAGGTCTTGGCATTTACCTCCACTTTCGATGTGGCTCAACCTATGGTTCTTAGCTACTCGCCCTATTCCGCATTCCTTTATAGCCGCTATGTTATGTCGATGTTGTAGTCTCGCTGTCGGGTGAGGACCGTTTTAAGGCCTGATCGGTGTCTAAGTGTCTTTGAGGAGGTGCCTTGCCAGTGTGAGGAGCCTATTGAAGCACTTGCTACAGCCCAGTTCGTTGTGCCTTTTCGGTGGTGGTATACAGCATAAGGGCGCGCAGTGTCGTGGCTGTCAAGGAAGCTGTTGTGGATGTCTGTCTATCAGTAGGAACTCACAAATCGTTAAATTTGTCTTTCACTCACGCGTAGTTCTGCACTTTGACGGTGTGCAGGGTGATGTCCACCACGTCGCCATCTGCGCCCACTTGTGGCATTTCGATCCAGTCGCCGACGCGCAGCATGTCGTTGCTGGTCAGCTGCACACTGGCGACGAAGGAGAGCAGGGTGTCCTTGTAGACCAACAGGATGACCGCCGACATGGCGCCAAGGCCGGACAGCAGTAGCAGGGGCGAACGGTCGATCAGGGTGGCGACGATGATGATCGCGGCGAAGACGTAGAGGATCATCTTCGACAGTTGCACGTAACCCTTGATGGAGCGCGTGCGGGCGTGTTCGGTGCGCGCGTAGATGTCCAGCAGGGCGTTGGGCAGGGCACCGATGGCCAGGGTCATGAACAGGATGGTGAAGGCCATGGCTATATTGCCAATGACGTTTCTGCCTGCCGCACTCAGGCCCGGGACCAGGGTCAGTCCGAACTGGATGACCAGCGACGGTACCATCTGCGCCAGTCGGTGAAAGACCTTATTGTGGCGGAAGTCGTTGACCCAGTGCAGGGACGGCTGACGGCCGAGCATCTTCACTGCGTACAGCACCAGAAAGCGCGCGACACGACCAAGTACCAGCGCGGCGGTCAGCAACAGGACCAGTGCCAGCCCGGTACGTACCCACGGGTGCTGGTCGAGCATGTCCCAGAGTTCCTGGGTCTTGAGCCAACGCGAGTGAATATCCATAAAAGCATCGGGCCCGTTGAGCGAAGAGGGGCGTGATTAAAACATTTACCGGGTCGGACGGGGCGGCCCGTCAGCACAAAGTGCACGTTGGGCAATGATTTCAAATTGTATCGATTGCTGAAGTAGACTCATCGCTCATTATCAAAGGAGTTGCGTCTTGCACCTATCCATCGTTCAACGCTGTGCGTCACGCCTTGGGTTGCAGGCCTTGTGGGTACTGGTCGGTCTGGCCTCGTCGGCAATGGTCAGTGCCGCCGGTGCGCTACCGACCTACGGTGACATGGATGCAGCAGGCTTTGCGGGTGCCCCGCGGGAGAACTATGTCCTGCAGGACTTTTCCGATAAATACCGTGCGACGCTGGATATTTCTGCCAAGGACGATGTGTTTCGTCCCGGCGTCATCAACGTGTACGACAAGGCCAGCGGTGCGGCTTTGATCCGCGTGCAGTCCGATGAGCTTGTGCTTGGCACTGACCCGAAAACCGGCGAGGTCAAAACCAACGTGCACGAGTTGCCCTATGGCGAACAGAGCGTGCTGATCTATCAGGATTTCAACTTCGATGGCATTAAGGACCTGGCCTTGATGGACGGGCAGAACAGCTGCTATCACGGCCCCTCGTATCAGGTCTTTCTTGGCACTGCCGATGGTTTCCGGCACAGCGATTCGTTTACCGAACTGGCGCAAAACAACTGCGGCCTGTTCAGCGTGGATGAGAAAGCCCGCAAGATCGAGACCATGACCAAAAGTGGTTGCTGCTGGCACCAGATGTCCACTTACAGCATCCATAACGGTGAGCCGGTTCTGGAGACGCAAACAGTCATTGAACACACCGGCGGGTCGGGGCTGCCGACTGAAACAGTCAGTCGCAACCAGAATGGCAAGATGACGCACACCACCAGCATCGTCTGGGAAGAAGACCAGCAGCGTGAGATTCTTCTGTTGTTCAGGCTCGCGCCGTCCGGCAAGCGCATTGTGTTGTTTCGCTCGGGGGCCGCAAGCCCGGTCTTCTACGCGGCCGTGGACAGCAAGAATCTGGTCGGGCTGGTGTATCCCCAGGCCGAAGGTGAGCAATTGAAGTACGACGACACTACTCACACATTGAGCTTCGTGCGCGGTGACACGACTTACCGCATTGTGGGCGACGCACAGGGTGCGCCAACCGGCATGCAAGTGATTGTGCGCGGCAAAACCACCGAACTTAAACTGCTCGCCGAGCCTGCCGAAGGCTCGCTGAACAAGGTCGCAGAGGCTATCAAGGCTGCGCAGTAACAGGCCGCGAAGTGCTAGCCGCGATACCTCACCGCCTCGACAAATGCACTGAACGCCGGTGACGCCTGTTGCCCGTCCTGAATACTTCAAAAGGCCCTGCAACAGCAGGGCCTTTTTCGTCGTCAGCCTTTTGCGACTTCAAATTTGACCGCCACTGCACCCTGGTGACAGAAACTGTCCCTCTCCCCACTTACCATGGCACAGACAAGGCAAAGCCCTTGATGAGCGCTTGACGCAGCGGAGACTGTCGTTGCCTTGGCAATTGAATCAGTAGCTGATTGAGGAGATCACCATGTCCAGTGTTGAGCCGCTTGATCCGTCGTTTCCATTAAGCCAACAAATGGGAATCGATGCTGCCCCCATTGTGTTAGTCAACGTCTGCACGATGTCAGCTGAGGACAAAGCAGCCTTTCTCATCGCGTGGGCAACTGACGCTGCGTTCATGAAAAAACAGCCTGGCTTCATCTCGACGCAGCTACATCGCGCCTTGGGAGACAGCCCAACGTATCTCAACTACGCAGTGTTCGAGTCTGCGCAGTCCTGGCGCACTGCTTTCAAACACCCCGATTTCCGCGAGATCACCAAGGCCCATCCGCCATCGGCGGTATTTCGCCCGCATCTGTTTCAAAAAGTCGCTGTAGCGAATTTATGCACAGCCTAACGACGGGAATTCCACTCCCGACAGTTATTGACGCAGTAAGAGGACTACTTATGAAAGCCGTTCAGTTCAACGAATATGGTGGCACCGATGTATTGAAGATCGTCGACATAGATCCTCCGCACGCTGGGCCGGGTGAGGTGCGCATTAAAGTGCAGGCGGTCGGTGTCAATCCCATCGATTGGAAAATACGCGCGGGGTATGTTCATGACTTCATGCCCGTTACCTTTCCTGCCGGGGTCGGCTCAGAGGCGGCAGGCATCATCGATGAGGTCGGTGAGGGTGTTTCAGGATTTGCGGTCGGTGACGTCGTTTTTGGCTACGGACGAAATACTTTGGCGGAACAGGCCGTCCTGAGAAGTTGGGCGTCTGTGCCGCGCAACATGCCAATCGAGGTGGCAGGTGGTTTGCCTGTCATTGTTGAAACTGCGACCCGCATCCTCGATCACGTCAATCTCAAAGCTGGCGAAACACTCCTGATAACGGGCGCGGCAGGTGGTGTCGGGTCTGCCACCATCCAGATGGCACTGCATCTCGGTGCCATCGTGATCGGTACGGCGAGTGCTCCCAAGCATGAGTACCTTCGCAGCCTGGGCGCTGTGCCGACCACCTACGAACCCGGCCTGGCCGCCAGAGTCCAGGCCTTGGCACCCAACGGCGTCAATGCCGCGCTGGACCTGGCCGGAGCTGGCAGCGTGCCTGAACTGGTTGCCATTGTCGGCGATGCCAGTCGGGTCGTGTCCATTTCTGATGTGTCGGCCCCGCAGCATGGCGTGGTTTTCTCCGCGAAATCGCTCGACCATCCCGAGCGGGCGTTTAAAGAAGCGGCGCGCTTGTATGAGATGGGAGCCCTTGATTTGCGTATCGAGCAAACCTTTTCGCTCGGGGAAGTTGCCAATGCTCAAGCGATCAGCGCCGCCGGGCGCGTCACCGGCAAGCTCGTCATTACGCTGGCTTGATCAAAACACCGGGTCGCGGCCTGTGTCTGCAGGCCGTGACAGGTTTGAAGCTTCAAACGTGCGCTCCAGGCTGCGCTGCTCACAGTCGCAGTATTCAAAGTAGTCCTGATCTTTTTTATGAGAGCAAGCCAGTAGGGGAGTTGCTGTAATGAACGTGAGCGCAAAGACTGTACTGATCACCGGCGGTACCCGCGGTATAGGCCTTGAACTCGCCCGCCGCTTTCTGGCCATGGGAAACGTGGTCATCGTTACAGGGCGTGACGAGGCAGGATTACAGGCAGCCCAGCGCGAGTTGCCGGATGTAAAGGCAATACGCAGCGACGTCGGTCGACCAGAGGACATCGTGAGGTTACATGAGCAACTGATGCAGGAATTTCCGACGCTGGATATTCTGGTGAACAATGCGGGCATCATGCGCAACATCGAACTTTCCGAACCCCGCTCGCTGGATGATGTAGCGCTTGAAGTCGACGTTGACCTGAATGGCCCCATTCGAATGGTGCAGCAGTTTCTCCCGCACCTTCTCAGTCGGCCCCAGGCAATGATCGTCAACATTACTTCCGGACTGGCGTTCGTTCCCTTTACTGCATCCCCGGTCTACAGCGCCGCGAAAGCCGGGTTACATGCCTACACTCGCGCATTGCGCGTGCAATTAAAAAACACCTCGCTCAAAGTGATCGAAATTGCTCCGCCGGGTACCGACACAGCGCTATTCAATAACCTGACAAGTGAGCACGCTGCCAAAGGCCCGCCACCGATGCCCCTCGCCAAGCTGGCAGATCAGGCAATGGCAGGTATCGCAGCAGGTAAGACCGAGATTCGCCCAGGCTTGAGCCAGATGCTTTATTTGCTGAGTCGCATCGCGCCGGAGTTCGGGTTGCGGCAATTGGCCAAGGCAGCGGGATACTGAGCGCGCGGATCCGGGCAGATCGAAAAGCTGACCGATGAAACAGTGCCGCTGTTTCTGCTCATGCGGGGCAGGGCAGAGTGTTGCGAGTGCAGCGGGTGTATCAGCAGGTCTCGCCCCGGACGTTGCAAGGCAGAATCTCCAGTGCTCGCCACTCCTTGATAAGTTGGCGGCGGTTGCGCGTGTAGCGTTCAGTCAGGACTTGCGCCTGCGCGATGTCATCCATGTCGATTACCCGGTAGCGACTGTCGCCCTCACACCAGGCCGCCAAATGACGCCTGGACTCGATGAAGCCGAGCATGATCGGCCAGATGACCTGCGGGTCCTTGGGCGCGTGCTCTATCGAAAGTGTGATGCTCAGCTTGCACTGGTCGCGCAGCGCACGACGGATCTCACTCAGGTCGATGGTCGTTGCGACGCTGAGCGGTTTGCTGATGTAGAACGTTTCGTCTTCCAGTGTCGGGCGCATCTCTACAGGCAAAACGGCGCTGATTTTGGCCAGGGCATTTTTTACGGCGAAGGCGAACTTGTCGTCCGTCTGGCGACTGACCCATTGCGCACCGATCATCAGCGCCTGCACTTCTTCTTCCGTGAACGACAATGGAGGCAATAGAAAACCGGGCTTGAGGATGTACCCCAGGCCCGGCTCGCCGTCGATATCAGCACCCATGCCTTGCAGGGTCGCAACATCGCGGCGGATGGTACGCAGTGAAACGCCCAGTTCCTGCGCAAGAGACGCGCCTGATACCGTTCTGCGATGCCGACGAAGCGCTTGCATCAATTCAAACAAACGATGACTTCTGGCCATGCCTACTCCATCGCGATAACACCTTTGCCACCGAGCTTGCGACCTTTCTCAAGTTCGTTGATCAGTGTGATTGCGCTGCTCAAGGTAACCACTTCACCCACCGGGATCTTGAAGGTGCCCCTGCTGGCGGCTTCGGCCAGCTTATCCAGAATCTCGACGCGTGGCGAACCTATGATTGGCTTGAGCCTGCGATCGAAGAGGGCGCGTATGAACTTGCCGGGGCCAGGATTCAGGTCAGAAATACCCGGCCTGGTCGAAATCCGCGGCACTGCGAATCCGCTGCATCAGTCATCTCCCCCCGGTGAGTGTGGAAGTGACAGTACACAGCGACAGGGACAGTTTTTGTCACCATGATTAGCCAGGGCAGCCCGTATCAACTCGCTATGCGCCGCCCCCGCAACGCGCTCAAACATTCACGCCCGGCGTCCTCGGCCGTTTGCAGCACTGTCTGGCTGCTGTCCTCGGTGATCCAGGTCAGCACCCGCACCTGACCCGTAGCCTGGCTACCGCCGTGCATGCGATTCAGGGTTTCACGTTGCTTGAGCATGGCTTTCATGCGCGTGGCCAGCAGAAAGATGTCGTCAATGAAACCGTCTTCGACGTTGTCGTGATGCTCGATGCCAAGCCCCGTGGCGTCGTGGTCGATACGCAGGTGGTAGTGCATGGCCCCGGTTGCATCCTCGCTGCCGAACAGCGCGATGACGAAGCCTTTGCCCAGCAGTGAGCGCAGGGCGTGCTGGATGATTTCCTGCACATCGGGGGTGATCTGTCTGACTTCGCGGCTCATGTAACGACTCCTGACCTGATGAGTAGTGCAGGCAGTATTCAACGACGGGATGTAAAGCGCGGTCCGGGCCAGGTAATGCTGGGTAAAGACCGCCTGATTCATGCTTAAAAGGTCAGTGTTTCAGAAGGTCTGGCCCAGCGAGAACTGGAACACTTGGGTCTCGGCGTCTTCGGGCTTTTTGATCGGCACGGCGAGGTCGAAGCTCAGGGGGCCGAGCGGCGAGTACTAGGTCACGCCGACGCCGACCGAGCTGGCCATCTGGTCGATATTGATGTTGCCGCAGTTCTGCGTGGTGCTCAGGTAGCACTTGTCGGCGTAGACCGTGCCGAAGTCCCAGAACAGCGAGGTGCGCAGGGATTTCTGGTCTTTGACGAAAGGCATCGGGAACAGGTATTCCATGCCACCGGTGATCAGGATGTTGCCGCCCAGCGCTTCTGTGTCGCGGTCCGAGTAGTAAATCTGCCCTTGACTGGCGTAGGTGCCGGTCGACGGGGTATTGCGTGGTCCCAGCGTGCCGTCCTTGAAGCCGCGCACGGTAGCCTGGCCGCCCGCCGTATAGTTTTCGTAGAACGGCAGGCCGTCGGTTTCGCCGTAACCGTTGCCGTAGCCCAGTTTGGTATGCAGGCGCAGCGAGGTGGTGTCGCTGAGCGGCAGGAAGGTCTGGCCGTTGTAGTCGAGTTTGTAGAACTGCAGGTCACTGCCCGGCACGGTGCTGGTCAGGGTCAGGCTTTGTGAATGGCCGCGAGTGGCCAGCACGCCTTTGTTGAGGGTCGATTCCGACCAGCCGACACTGGCCTTGAGGTTGGTGAATGACGAGCCCTCACGCTCGATGAAGTCATAGATCTCGTCGGCGCTGTAGCTGCCGGGGTCGAGGGTGTCGTGCTGGATCGACAAACCGTAGGTCAGGCGCGAGGTTTCGCTGATCGGGTAGCCGAGGTTGACCCCCGCACCGACGCTGTTGAGCGAGTAGTAGGACACCTCGTCGTCATCGTCGTAATACTTGCTGTAATCAGTGGCGTTATAGAAAACGTTGTAGCCCAGGCTCACACCGTCAGGCGTGAAGTATGGGTTGGTGAATGCAAAGTTGTACTTGGTCTGGTACTCGGAGCGCGTCATGCCAAGGCTGGCGAAGTTGCCGGTGCCGAGGATGTTGTTCTGCGAGATGGAGCCACCCAGTATCAGCCCGGCGCTTTGGGCAAAGCCTACGCTGGCGGTGATGTTGCCCGAGGCCTGTTCTTCGACGGCGTAGTTGATGTCCACTTGATCGTCGGTGCCGGGGACCGCTGGCGTTTCGACGTTCACTTCCTTGAAGAAACCGAGACGCTCCAGGCGCACCTTCGACTGGTCGATCAGGTAGGTCGACGCCCAGCCGCCTTCCATCTGACGCATTTCACGGCGCAGCACCTCATCGGCGGTCTTGGTGTTGCCGCGAAAGTTGATGCGGTTGGCGTAGGCGCGCTTGCCGGGGTCGACCACGAAACTGATATCGACGGTGTGATTGGCCTCGTTGGCTTTCGGCACGCCATTGACGTTGGCGAATGTGTAGCCATCGTTGCCCAGGCGGCGGGTGATCAGATTGGTGGTATCGGTCATGACCTTGCGTGAAAACACCTGGCCCGGTTTGACCAGAATCAGTTGTTCGAGCTGATCCTGCGGCACTTTCAGGTCGCCGCCCAGCTTGACGCTGCCCACTGTGTATCGGTCGCCTTCGGTGATGTTGACGGTAATGAACACGCCTTTCTTGTCAGGTGTCAGCGATACCTGCGTCGAGTTGATATCCATGTTGATGTAGCCGCGGTCCAGATACCACGAACGCAAGCGTTCCAGGTCACCGGAGAGTTTTTCGCGGGCGTACTTGTCATCGTTCTTGAAAAACGACAGCCAGTTACTGGTCTTGAGCTGAAACTGGTCGGCCAGCTCCTCATCTGAAAACACCGTATTGCCGACCACATTGATGTGCTGGATAGACGCCACGGTGCCTTCATCAATGGTTATTTTCAGCGCGATGCGGTTGCGCGGCGCAGGTAACGCTTCGGTATCGACTGAGGCACTATAGCGGCCTTGAGAGACGTATTGACGTTGCAGTTCATTGCGCACGCCTTCCAGGGTAGCGCGCTTGAAGATTTCACCTTCACTGAGGCCCGACTGCTTCAGCCCTTTCATCAGGTCGTCGGTGCTGATTGCCTTGTTGCCGATAATCTCGATGCTGGCGATGGACGGGCGTTCGACGACATTGATCACCAGCACGTTGCCGTCGCGGGCAACGTTGATGTCTTGAAAGAAACCGGTCTTGAACAGTGAGCGCGACGCGTCGGCCAGACGCTGTTCATCGGCCTGATCGCCGACATTGAGCGGCAGCGCAGCGAATACGCTGCCGGCAGACACGCGTTGCAGGCCGTTGACGCGGATGTCCGAGATGGAAAAAATGTCGGCGTGTACCAGCGGGACGCTGAATAACAGGCAGAACGATAGAAGCAGACGCGAAGAAATCATCAAACCCTTTCCAGAAAGCGGCGACAAAGGCATTTGAGCGCTGCCGATGACACGCCAGAAAGGGCCGGTCCGGCAGGCGCTGTTGGCTGCGCAGCATAGGGGGAGGGCATGTTGGGGACGGTTAACGCGGTGTAAGGTTAGGTAAAGATCATCAGGCCTGGCTGACACGCTGCAGCGGCGCCGGGATAATCGGCAACCACCAATCAAGGGCCTGCCATGACTCGCGTATTGCTTGTCGACGATGATCGGGAACTGACCGAAATGCTCAGCCAGTACCTGACCCGTGAAAGCTTCACTGTGACCTGCACCAACAGTGCGGAAGAAGGGGAAATCGAGGCGCTGTCCGGTCGTCACGACATTGTTGTGCTCGACATCATGATGCCGCGCATGTCCGGAATCGAAGTGCTTCGGCGCATCCGCGCGCAAAGCCAGGTGCCGGTGATTCTGCTGACGGCCCGTGGCGACAATATCGACCGTATTTCCGGGCTGGAGCTGGGTGCTGATGACTACGTGCCCAAGCCCAGTTCACCGGGCGAACTGGTGGCGCGTCTGCGGGCGATCATGCGCCGGGTGAGGGCGGTGCCGGTGGTCGAGACGGTCAGGGAGGTGATTCAGGCCGGTGACCTGACGCTCTGGCCGGGCAAACGTGAAGCGCGCTGGCAGGGCGTCACGCTGGAGCTGACCGGCAACGAATTCTGCCTGCTGGAGGAGCTGGCGCGTCATGCCGGGCAACTGGTCAGCAAGCAGAATCTGTCGATGAACGCGCTGGGACGGCCGCTGGCCCGCTACGATCGCAGTATCGACGTGCACATCAGCAGCATTCGCCACAAGCTCGGCCCGCGCAACGATAACCAGAGCTGGATACAGAGCGTGCGCAATCTGGGCTACCTGTTGATTACGCCATGAGGCCGAGCCGGTTGTTCTGGAAGCTGTTTCTGGCGTTCTGGCTGGCGACCAGCCTGACGTTCATGGTCGGTGCGGGCTTGTTCATGCTGTCCCGGTCAGGACCGGGCGACCCCTCGTTCAGCACCGTGTTCGACAACGAAGTGCGCATGCTTCAGCAGTCGGGCATTCCCGCAGGGCAGGCGTTGCTCGATGCCTGGCAGCCTGACGGGCAGGACCGGGTCGGGCTGTACGATGAAAAGGGCCGGTTGCTGGCGGGCAAGCCGGTAGATAATCCGCGTTTCGAAATGGCCGTGCACACAAGGGAAGGCACAGTCGTAAACATCAGGGCCACCCAACGGCCCAACCACGAAGATCGGCCTTCCCACCTTAACCCACTGATCACCGGCACCTTCATGAGTGCGCTGTTCAGCTGGTTCCTCAGCGCCTATCTGGTGGCACCGCTGATTAAGTTGCGTGAGGCGATGGGCAAGGTCGCCAGAGGCCGATTCGACACACGGGTGAAACCTGATATGGGCCGCCGGCGCGATGAAATCGTCGACCTCGCCGAGGACTGCGACCGTATGGCCAATCAGCTCAAAGTCATGGCCGACTCTCAGCAGCAACTATTGCATGACATTTCCCATGAGCTGCGTTCACCGCTGACCCGCATGAGCGCCGCCATTGGCCTGTTGCGCCAGGCGCCGACGCAACTGGACATGCTCGAGCGGATCGAGCGCGAGTCGGAACGGATGGACGCACTCATCGAGGAGCTGCTGACCCTGGCGCGCATGCAGAGCGATGCCGAAAGCCTGGAGCGAGAGACGGTCGATGTCATCAGCCTGCTGGCCGCCATCGTCGAGGATGCCGCGTTCGAGGCTGGCCTGAAACAGTGTCGGGTCAGGCTGCAGGCCCCCGAACCTTTTGTGGCACAGGTCGACAGCGAATTGCTTTACCGGGCATTCGAAAACGTGATCCGCAACGCGGTTCGCCACACGGCGGTGGGCACTGATGTGGTGGTGGTTGCCAATGTTCAGGCGCAGCCGCCGTGCTTGACGGTCAATGTCATTGATCAGGGGCCGGGCGTGGATGACGATTGCCTGCAACGTATTTTTCAGCCTTTTGAGCGTGGCCCCGACAATACCGCGCAAGGCTTCGGTCTGGGCCTGGCCATCGCGCTGCGTGCCGTTGAAATGCACGGTGGCCAGATTGCTGCGCGCAATCGGCCGGGCGGTGGGTTGGTGGTGGATATTGTGCTGCCGGTGTGCTGAGGCGTGCTGGTTGATCACCTTCAGCGGTTCGATTGTGCTGCTTGCGGCGGTGCTTCACCGGGCAATTCATAAACAAAATCGACCTTTGGTGGTAAAGAAACTCGGCCCCGGCGCTCGAAACCGTTACGCTATGCAGCTGTATTTTTGTTTTTCGTCGAGGTAGCACCCGTGTTTTCCGAATTCGCCCTGCACGAACGCCTGCTTAAAGCTGTGGCCGAGCTTAAATTTGTCGAGCCTACGCCCGTGCAGGCGGCCGCCATTCCGCTCGCACTGCAAGGGCGTGACCTGCGGGTGACAGCGCAAACCGGTAGCGGCAAGACCGCGGCATTTGTGCTGCCGATCCTCAACCGTCTGATCGGCCCGGCCAAGGTTCGCGTCGACATCCGTGCGGTGATCCTGCTGCCGACCCGTGAGCTGGCTCAGCAGACGCTCAAGGAAGTCGAGCGCTTCTCGCAGTTCACATTCGTCAAGGCCGGTTTGATCACCGGTGGCGAGGACTTCAAGGTTCAGGCCGCGATGCTGCGCAAGGTGCCGGACATTCTGATCGGCACGCCGGGTCGTCTGCTGGAGCAGTTGAACGCAGGCAACCTGGACCTCAAGCACGTTGAAGTGCTGGTGCTGGACGAAGCCGACCGCATGCTGGACATGGGCTTCTCTGAAGACGTCGAGCGTCTGGCAGGCGAATGTGCCGGTCGTGAGCAGACCATGCTGTTCTCCGCGACCACCGGCGGCGCTGGCCTGCGGGAAATGATCGGCAAGGTGCTCAAGGATCCACAGCACCTGCAAGTGAACAGCGTCAGCGAACTGGCTTCCGGCACACGCCACCAGATCATCACTGCCGACCACAATGTGCACAAAGCGCAGGTCCTCAACTGGCTGCTGGCCAACGAGACTTACCAGAAAGCCATTATCTTCACCAATACCAAGGCTATGGCCGACCGTCTGTATGGCCGTCTGGTGGCGCTGGAATACAAGGCGTTCGTGCTGCACGGCGACAAGGACCAGAAGGACCGCAAGGCGGCCATCGACCGTCTGAAGCAGGGCGGTGCCAAGATCATGGTCGCGACCGATGTGGCGGCTCGCGGTCTTGATGTTGAAGGTCTGGACATGGTGATCAACTTCGACATGCCGCGCAGCGGTGACGATTACGTCCACCGCGTCGGTCGTACCGGCCGTGCGGGTAGCGACGGTCTGGCGATCTCGCTGATCTGTCATGGCGACTGGAACCTGATGTCGAGCGTCGAGCGCTACCTCAAGCAGAGCTTTGAGCGTCGTGTCATCAAGGAAGTCAAAGGCACCTACGGCGGGCCGAAGAAGGTCAAGGCATCGGGCAAGGCTGTAGGCGTGAAGAAGAAAAAGACTGACGCCAAGGGCGACAAGAAAAAGACAGCGGCCAAGGGGCCGACCAAGCGCAAGACGGTCAACCGTCCCAAGTCCGACCTGGTCAGCCAGGACGGCATGGCACCGCTGAAAAAACGCAGCACCCCGGCCCCGGCTGCCGAGTGATTGCCATGATCGCTCCCGCGCAGGCGGGAGCGGTCAGCTTCTCCTCTGTCTGCCACCTGTGCAGAACAACTCCCGTTATACCTTCCAGCAGCTTCTCTGAACCGCGACAAACCCCGCAGGTCACATATTCTGAGTCGTATGCCTGTGGCTGGATGTCATGGGCGATCAATCCATGCTGGACGGAGGTTTAGAAAAATGACTTACAACTGGGACCTTATCGAGCGTTTGTTGCACGAAGTGCAGAACGACGGCGCCAAATCGACAGCCACTGAATTTGAGACGCTGCTTAATCGCGGTTACATCGAACCTCGTCCTGGCGAGGAGGGCGGTGATGGCTCGAGCTACATGCTGACAAAGCGCGGCGCAAGCCTGCTTTCTTTGATCGACAGCAGCATTCCGGGAAATGATCACCCTCGTCAGGTGCTGAATGAGCAGGCAGGCGACCCGCTTGACCCCGCGCTCTTCGACACCATCGCCAAAAAGCCGCAGATCGCCTGAAACCGCTGACACTGCACATGCCGATTCTGAGGACGCAGAGCGTCCAGAACGGCATACCCACGCGGAGCATGGGTACGATAGTCATAGTTGTGCTGAAATGACCATCGTTCCTCACGCTCCAGCGTGGGAATGCATTGGGTGACGCTCTGCGTCACGATCCTGCGCCGCGCACTCAAGGCAGAACGCAGAGCGTCCGGAACGGCATGCCCACTTCAGAGCATGGGCACGATAGTCATGGTGATAGGGCTAGCGGACTACTTCTGCGACTTCAGGCAATCCAGATCGGTGAAGTCCTTGCGCATATCGGCGATGCGGCTCAGCAGTTTGGCGCGCTGTTCCGGGGTGCTCAGGGCGGTGATGTCGACGATCAGCGATATCGCGGCCTTCTCGGTCTGGTCGTAGGCCTTGCGGTATTCAGGGGTCCAGAACGTCTCGCGGTCCTGCAGCAGCGCGGCGATGCGTTGCGGGAAGTCACTGGCCTGACGCTGCTGGACCGTGGCCAGGAACAGGTTCTGCCAGCGCGTACGGTTTTCAATCCACGCCTTGTTCTGCTCGCCCAGTGATGCAGACCATACCTGAATGCGATCCTTCTGCGCCTGATTAAGCTTGCCGACCCACGGTGTCACGCGTTTCTCCATCCGGTCGGCACGCTCTGCAATCTGGCGCTCCAGTGGCTGGTCGAGGTACTTGTTTTCGCGCTTGCGCTGGTCCTTGGCGAACGACTCCTGCATCTCCTGCACTTGCTTGTCGTCAAAGCGCGACAGCAACTCCACGGCAGACGGGGTGATTTCCTTCGAGATCTTGGCTATCGCCTCTTTGGCTTCGCTGGTACGGGCTTGCAGCCCTTCGTAAGTCACCTGGTCGGTTTTGACCATATCCTCAAGCTTGTCCAGCCAGGTCAGATACTCCGGCAACTGGGTACTGCAATGCCAGCTCAAGTGTTGCTTGAGTCGCACATCCAGCCAGCTTTTCTGTTCCGAATTCATGTCCAGGTAGTCGCTGAGCGTCCACGGGATGATGACGTCGAGATTGCGATACGCCAGTCCAACCTGATTGCATCCTGCAAGCAGCGCAACGGTCATCAACAGGGTGATGAGGGCTTTGAATAAAGACTGCATGACAACTCCTTGGCGTACTGACGTGCAGTAGAGGAGTGTAGCGTCTGGCAGTTCAACCGGTTTGAGCCTTTAAAAGAACGAGCGCACCGCTTTGAGCGTAAACGTCCCTTCACAGCGCGCGTTGTGGCCGCTGTAGACACTGCAATCGCCGCCGCTCAGGCTTGAGCCGCTGTAGATGAGGTTCATGTCAATGCCCAGCCAGGGGCGTGACAGGTTAAGCGACCAGTCGTTGAAACCGTTGATCAACCCGCCGTCGGCGGAAGACTGCGGGGTATCAAACTGATGATTGGCGTATTGCATGCGCACGCCCACACCCAGTTGCTCGATAGCCCCCAGGTCGACAAATACCGTGCTGTCGCGTGTGCCAACATCGTTACTGAATGCTGCGCCGATGCGGCTGTTTCGCATGCGCAGTCCGGCGTAGAACTCGTGACTGTCGATCTGGCTGGTATCGGGGTAGCTGTAACGAATCATCCCCAGTTCATAGCCCAAGGTATTATCGAAGGGTTTCTTGAAGCCCATGTAGGAGTCAAGTTCCATCCCTGAATCGGAAGCAAAACCCATGTTCGGTGCCCATTGGCCGAAGTAGAAGCCGCTCTCGTGGGTCAGGTCCAGTCCGCCATGAAAAGAGCCCGAGCCGCCGCTGGGCGTCACAAGGCCTTGCGCCATGCTGCGCGTGGGCGTAGTTGCCAGTTTCAGGTCGAAGTCGCCCAAATCCCGCTCCAGAACCTGAGCAGAGACGGACTGACAGACAAGCATGGCGCTGAAAGACAGCACATGTAAGCGATGGCTGAGCATGGCTCACTCCTTGATCTGCGAGGAGTGTGGTCAGGGATGGCGTATCAAAAATGGCTCAGGAGCCGACACAAGCCGCGAGCTAGAGCCTCGCAAGGATACCGTTGAAATGGACCGCGGGCGCACCGTTCGTCGATCCGTTGTGTGTCAGTTAGCCGCAGTGGTGCGCGCCGAGGGGATGACCAGGCCGCGAATCACTACCAGCGCCTGTTGAAATGACGGGTAGCCGCTCTTGGCAACGTCCAGTTGGGAGTACTCGGCCTGGTAACGTTCAGCAAGCTTCGGGTCGCTGACGCTCAGCTGTTGCGAGAGTAGGGCGATGGCCAGTGGATGCTTGTGCTTTGCCGCAGTCTGCAGCAGTTCGACAATCTGTTTTTGATCGGCCTGCTGGCGGATCAACAGTACGGCCTGGTAGAACTCGGCTTCGCCCGATGCGTCGTCGAGTGCGGCACGGCGCAGCATGGCTTCGGCCAGCTCGTAGTTTTCGCGGTCGTCTTCGCTGATCAGCAACTTGGCCTGGAGCATGTCGTTCTGATAAAGCAGATGCCCCGCCCGGCATGGGCTGTCGGTGAGCTGACTGTCATTGGGACCGTTTTCGCAGTGGTGCGATGCGCAGCCGCCAAGGTAGACAAGTGCGCCGAAAAGCATCCAGTTCTTCATTCGAGCATTCCACAAAGGAGATAACGTCCAGAGCGTGATCCAGCTCGTGGTCATAGTGATATCAGAGGAGAGAGTAGCAGCGTGACCGGAAGAATATCCAGCGAAGGATCGTCAATCTAGCGCCTTGAGCGTCAAGGCGCATAGAGATCGACAGGCAGGGCGCGGTTTTACTTTTTACCGAGATTGATCTGCTTGGAAGGTGCGAAGGTCTGGCCACTCACGCCTTTGGCAATTTGCTGGATTTCACCGCCGGACTTCAGGAAAGCTGCAATCTGCGCGTTGATCGAATCGCTCGTTTCAACGGCTGGGGCGGGTTTGGCTTTCGAGTGGGATGCTTTGATACGCATGGCTGCCATTTACCTTCATAAACGTAATACGGCCAGCCAGAGTACAGGAAACGCTTGATTATTGCTTGGCAAATATGGCATTCGCCCGAGGTCGGCCGTTTGGCGGAGCTGCCTGGGCTCTGCGCGATTTAAATCTAACACTCTGTTTTAAAAGACAAGTTTATGACTGGTAGCCTTTGTGCTGCCCGAGCGCGTCAAGCCGTTTCGATCGGGGAAACTGACGAGTGGAAGCCATGTCGGCACCTTCTGCCACGCGGCGCGAACCCGGCGGTAAAGTCGGGTAGAATGCCGCCCACGTAATGAGGGTATCTGGAAATGGCTTTAATCGGGCGCTACAACAGCTTGCAAATCGTCAAGCACACGAACTTCGGTCTGTATCTGGACGGTGCGCAGGATGGTGAAATCCTTCTGCCCAATCGGTACATCCCCAAGGATATTCCTACTGAAGATGAAGACTGGCTCAATGTGTTCATCTATCTGGACAGCGAAGACAAGCTGATCGCCACCACTGAAAAACCCAAAGTGCAGGTCGGTGAGTTTGCCAGCCTCAAGGTGGTTGAAGTCAACAGCATCGGCGTGTTCCTCGACTGGGGCCTGCCCAAGGACCTGTTACTGCCGTACTCCGAAGAGAAGCGTACCTTGCAGGCCGGTGAATACTGCGTGGTTCACGTTTATCTCGACAAGCACACGCGGCGTATTACCGCCACCGCGCGTCTGGATCGTTATCTGGACAAAACCCCCGCCAATTACAGCGTTGGCCAGGAAGTTGACCTGCTGGTCGCCGAAGCGACCGATATGGGTTTCAAGGCGATTATCAACAACAAGCATTGGGGCTTGATTCACAAGAACGAAGTGTTCAAGTTCATGCGCGCCGGCAAGCAGGAAAAGGGCTACATCAAGGAAATCCGTGCCGACGGCAATATCAGCCTGAGCCTGCAGCCGGTGGGCGCAGAAGCAGCGAGCAGCCTGAATTCGAAAATTCTCTCAAAGCTGCGTGAGAACAACGGTACATTGCCAGTCAGCGACAAAAGCGATCCGCAGGTCATCAGCGGCCTGTTCGGGGTCAGCAAAGGTAACTTCAAGAAAGCTATCGGTGCGTTGTACAAACAGGGGCAGATCGTGATTCACGCTGACCGTATCGACCTTGTCTGATATATCGCCCGGGCCCGGAATTTCATCAAGGACGTCCCATGAAAAGAATACTCACGGCTTACCTCGGCACGTTACTGGCGTTTCTGATCCTCGACGGGTTGTGGCTGGGCGTCCTCATGGGGCCGACCTACCGTGAATGGCTCGGACCGCTGATGCTTGCCACGCCCGTGGCTGGGCCTGCAATAGCGTTCTATCTGCTCTACGGGGCAGGCGTCGTGGTTTTCGGCGTAATGCCCGCGGTCAGAGAGCAGCGACTGAGCCGTGCGACCTTGTTCAGCGGGCTGCTGGGGCTGGTTGCCTACGGTACTTATGACCTGACCAACTGGGCCACCTTGCAGGGCTGGCCTGCGCAACTGGCGCTGATAGACCTTGCGTGGGGCACGGTGGTGTCGGCATTGGCCGGGACGGCGGGGTATCTGGCGGTGCGTCGGTTTACGTGAAGCGGCAGGCCGGGATGAGGTTGCCGATTGGCAACTTTCATCCCGAGCCGTGCGGGAACGTGGCGACTGCTGGTGCAGCTATTTTTGCAAGAAGGCGGCAAAACCCAGGTTGCTGCCCTTGGGGCGCATGTCCTTGAGGAATGAATCCTTGTCGGCGCTCAGCTCCAGGCTGACGGTCGGCTTGCGTTTGTCCGCATTGCGCACTTCAAGGCCTTCCATGTGATCGCGCATGAACACCGTGGTCACTTTCAGGTGCAGCAACTGGTCGGTTTCAGGTGTGTGCAGCAGCAAGTGCAGCCATTCGTACTGACCCACTTGCAGGCGCGGCACAGGCAGGTCGAACCACCAGATGTTTCTTTTTGGGTCCAGCACGGCGAAGTGCGTGTTATTGTCGCCGAGCACCGCGCCGCCCAAGTCCTGGTTTCTGCGTGCAATGGCCAGCTTTTTATCGAGTTTCATAACGTTCCTGTGCATCGGTTTGTTCAGCGTGTCGGCCATGCCGGACAACAGTGGCGCGCATTCTCGCACAAACTTCGATGCAAACTCGCCGTCGGCGGCGCTAAAAACGCGCCATTGCAAATGGCAGATGAGTGGCATCAGCCGGCCAGAAAATAGTTGAAACTCTTCGCGACAGCCGCAGGTCAACCATTTTGTCGAGTACGACATCCGATTCCAGCGCGGTCTTCAGACCCAGGAGATTCACGATGAGCAGCACCAGCGATAAAGCCAAAGGTATGGCCAACGAAGCCGTTGGTAACGTCAAGCAGGCTGTTGGCAAGGCTACCGACAACACCAAACTGCGGGCTGAAGGCAAGGCGCAAGAGCTGAAAGGCGAAGGCCAGCAAGCCAAAGGTAAAGCCAAGGACGCGATCAAGAAGGGCGTGGACAAGGCTTGAGTCGAGTGGTCCCGGGGCTTTCATTCCGGGGTCAGGCAAGACCGATAACGGCCATCCGCGGATGGCCGTTATGCTTTCTGCTCTGCGGGACTGAAACCTTTCACGACCTGTCCAGTCAATGTGCCATCGGTATTCGCATCTCTGCGCCACATACGGGACACTGCATGCATGAAGTACCGGTTTTCAGGATGTGAGGTTTTCCAGTAAGGGAGCGAGAGGAAGCGCCATGATTTTCCCCCATTTGCGTAAATTGAAACTCAGCAAGGTGCTGGTGAGAACCGTCAACGAGTTTCTCGACGACGAGATGTCCACCTACGCCTCGGCACTGGCTTACCAGATGCTGTTCTCTCTGTTTCCGTTTCTGCTGTTTCTGATCGCATTGATCGGCTTTCTGCACCTGCCGGACTTTTTTTCCTGGTTGCGGCTGCAATCGGAATTCCTCTTGCCGCCCCAGGCGCTCGAGCAGGTCAACCCGGTCATCGACCAGTTGCAACAGTCCAAGGGTGGCCTGCTGTCCATCGGTATCGTGATCGCGCTGTGGACTGCTTCAGCAGGTGTGCGCCTGATGATGAGTGCCATGAACGCTGCCTACGACGTGGTCGAAGGGCGGCCTATCTGGAAGCGCCTCCCGCTGTCGATCCTGTATACCGTAGGCATTGCCGGCATGTTGCTCGCGGCCGCAGCTTTCATGGTGCTGGGGCCGCAAGTGATGAACTGGATTGCAGCCCAGATCGGCATGGAAGACTTCATCGTGACGCTGTGGACCATCCTGCGCTGGCCGGCGATCATCATTCTGCTGATGGTTGCGGTGGCGCTGATCTATTACGTGATGCCTGACGTCAAACAGGAGTTTCGCTTTATTACCCCAGGCTCGGTGCTGGCGGTGGTGGTATGGATCGTTGCTTCACTGGCGTTTGGTTTTTACGTCAAGACCTTTGCCGATTACAACGCGATGTACGGCAGTATCGGCGCGATCATTGTCCTGTTGCTGTACTTCTATATTTCGGCTGCCGTGCTGTTGCTGGGGGCTGAAATGAATGCGGTGATCGAGCATATGTCCGCCGAAGGCAAGGACGCAGGCGAGAAGGAAGCCGGTGACGGGCTGGGCGAGGAAAGCAGCGAAACAGGCAAACAGCACGTTTCCGGCCTGGGCCGCGATCACTCGGTTCCACTGCAGAAGGCTGACGAAACCTGATCGCGTTCTGTGGCAAGATTGCTTTTTAGGCAAGGAACACGCAGCCATGATCCGTAGCATCCTGAAAATGGGCGATGAGCGCCTGTTGCGCATCGCCCCTCCGGTGCCCGCAGACATGTTCGGCAGCAGCGAACTCAACACGCTGATTGCCGATATGTTCGAGACCATGCACAGCGTGGGCGGTGTGGGCCTTGCCGCACCGCAGATCGGCATTGATCTGCAACTGGTCATTTTCGGTTTCGAGCGCAGTGAGCGCTATCCCCAGGCCGAGGCGGTCCCGCAGACGATCCTGCTTAACCCACTGATTACCCCATTGAGCCCGAGCCTGGAAGAGGGTTGGGAAGGGTGCCTGTCGGTGCCCGGGTTACGGGGTATGGTGAGTCGTTACCAGAGCATTCGCTATGAAGGTTTTGACCCTGAAGGCCAGCCTGTCGAGCGTGTTGCCCACGGGTTTCATGCACGGGTCGTGCAGCATGAATGCGACCACCTGATTGGCCGTCTCTACCCGTCGCGCATTACCGATTTCAGCAAGTTCGGCTTCATGGACGTAATGTTCCCGGACATGGACCCCAATGCCGATGAGTGATCTTCCGGCGGCTCTGCAAAACCGTCAGGCTTCCCGACAGAGCGCAATCAGCGGTTTGCTGCGGCTGTAGCGCATGAATTTCTCGCCGAGGGTGTGTGGCAGACGTTGTGCTGTCTCAAACCCGGCGAGCTGGTAAAAACCCAGCAAATCCGGATGGCAGAACAGCCATACCGGCCCGGCCAGCGGTTGCAACGCGGCATCGATCAAGCTTCGCGCCACTGTCTTCCCGCGCATGGGGGGCGCTACGAACAGCCCGGTCAGCCAATGTCCCTCAGCGACGGGCGTCAGGCACAAGGCACCGATGATTTCTGCCTGCTTCGCCACCCACGCCTGCCCTTTGCTGGCCGCACGCATCGATGACTGGTGCTCGCGGTAAAACTTGCCCAACAGCGGGCGGCACGCATCGGGTAACGGGTAAAAGCGGATTTCAGACATCGCGGACAGGCTCGGTACGTGGGCTGCGCATCATACAGAGGCTAAAGCCGTCACAACTAATCGCCAAGGGCTGCTGTCGATAGTTTCAGACCCGTTTTTTTTTCGCGCCATTTGAGGTGAGCATGAAATCGATAACACGACTGTTGGGCTGTTCACTTCTGGCGCTGGGGCTGCTTGGGCAGACAGCAGGGGCGGCTGAAAAAAACGCGCCTATCCAGTTCGGTGCGCTCACTTGGGAAAGTGGCAGCCTGATCACCGAGGTGCTGCGTACCCTTGTCGAGAAAGGCTATGGCTACCGTACTGATACCTTGCCCGGCAGCACCGTCAGCCTGGAAACCGCGCTGGCGAAAAACGACATTCAGGTGATCGCTGAAGAGTGGACCGGACGCAGCCCGGTGTGGGTCAAGGCTGAAGCTGACGGCAAGGTGCTCGGCCTGGGCAACATCGTCAAAGGCGCGACCGAAGGCTGGTGGGTGCCTGAGTACGTGATCAAGGGCGATGCCGCCAAAGGTATCAAACCTGTAGCGCCCGATCTGAAGTCTGTCGCTGACCTGGCGCGCTACAAGGACGTTTTCAAAGACCCTGAATCGCCCGACAAGGGTCGTTTTCTGAACAGCCCGAGCGGTTGGACTTCGGAGATCGTCAACACCCAGAAGCTCAAGGCTTATGGCTTGACAGACAGCTTCGTCAACTTTCGCACCGGCTCGGGCGCGGCGCTGGACGCCGAAGTCGCATCGGCCATCCGCCGTGGCAAACCAGTGCTGTTCTATTACTGGTCACCCACACCCCTGCTGGGCAAGTACAAGCTGATCAAACTGGAAGAGCCCGCTTTCGATGCCGAAGCCTGGAAAACCCTGACCGACGCGAGTAATCCCAACCCGCGTGGCACCTCTTCGCTGGCGGCGACGCTGTCTATTGGTGTGTCGGCAGAATTCAGCAAACAATACCCAGAGTTGGTGAGTGTCTTCAAAAACGTCGATTTTCCAATTGATCTGCTCAACCGGACATTGGGTGAAATGAGTGACAAACATGAGGACCCCGGCGTCGCCGCCAGGTTCCTCAAGCAGCACCCTGAGGTCTGGAAAGCCTGGTTACCAGCCGATGTTGCCGCCAAAGTCAGTCACAGTCTGTGACTGTTGCGCTGCAAGGATCATGGAAGGGGCATAGCTGATAACGTCATCAATGGCCGGTATACGACGTGTCGGGTGGTAAAGCCCTGCCGAGCTGTTAAGTTCAAGACTCAGTCAATTCATGCTCAGGAGGAGCCATGGCTGATTACATCCAGGGCTCGCGAGGTGCGTGGCAGACCTGTCTGGCACTCATGGCCTGCCTGTGCCTGGACGCGATGCACCCGGTCAATGCTGAAGAAGCGGATGACATGGCGCTGGCGTTGGTGGAACAGCGAAATCTGGGCGAAGGTCTGGCGTGGCTGGGTTATCAGGTCGCCTCGCGCACAGCGACGTTTGCCGGTATCGTGCAAGCAATTGGCAAGACCGAAGCTCAGGAACTGGTGCAAAAAGAGTTGCAGCGCCTGCAACCTGAGTATCAATCGCAATGGGACCGCAATCTGGCAGCGGCCTATGCCCATTCATTTACGGCCGAGGAATTGCGTTCGCTCAATCAGGGCGAGGACTCGCCTTCCCTGGTGAGCAGATTCAGAGCCAGAAACACCCAGGTCAGTGCCGACATGAAAGCCCGGTCCTCGGAGCTGCTGGGACAATTCGTAAGTCGTGCGCTGGGCAACGCTCAGGCAGCACTGCAACGCTGACATCCATTCGATGATATGAGGCAAAACCATGGACGCATTCATGCAGGCTGCAATCGATGAGGCACAACTAGGGCTGAGGGAAGGTGGAATCCCCATCGGCTCGGTCATTGTTCACGAGGGCAAGATCATTGGTCGGGGGCATAACCGCCGTGTGCAAGAGGGCAGTGCAACCAAGCACGGCGAAATGGATGCCCTCGAAAACGCCGGTCGCCAACCGGCCCGCGTGTACCGTGACGCGGTGCTCTATACCACGCTGTCTCCTTGTGCGATGTGCAGCGGGGCGATCCTGCTCTACGGCATTCGCAAGGTGATCGTCGGCGAGAACCAGTCGTTCATGGGCGAGGAAGAATTGCTACGCTCGCGTGGCGTGCAGATCGAGGTGCTTGATAACCAGGAGTGCAAGCACATGATGCAGGGCTTCATCGCCAGCAAGCCTGAGTTGTGGAACGAAGATATCGGCGAGTAAGGGGGGTGAAACCTCCAGGTCATGAGTCCGAGAACGGGCTCGGACCAGCGCAATTGCCACACAATTGCCACAATAGTCATCGCGATACTTGCCTGCCGTGCCAATGCTCTGCGTTGGCATGCCTTTGGTGAGATTCTGCGTCACACATCCTCAGCCTGGCGAGGCAGCGTGCATAACCGACGCTCAGGCCTCAATGGCCCGACCCTGATCATCGATCAATAATCTTCTTCCGCTCCGGACTTAAAGTGCTGTTTGTGCCACTAGTGTGCCTTTAACGGTGATAATCTCCTCTCATCATCATTACGGTATACACAACAGGCCGGTTGCCTGGTTATTTTCGGAGCCCGATATGTCGGTCCAACAGCGCAATAACGTCAATATCGTGGGCGACGGACCGGCCACTCTGATTTTTGCTCATGGATTCGGCTGTGATCAGCACATGTGGCGCTTCATGGCTCCGCACTTCGCCGAACGCTTCAAGGTTATTCTGTTCGACCTGGTAGGCAGCGGAGATTCCGACGTGTCGGCCTGGTACCCGCACAAATATGCGTCACTCAAGGGCTATGCAAGCGACTTACTGGAACTGGTCGACGAGTTCGCCGGAGACGGGCCGATTGTGCATGTCGGGCACTCGGTAAGTTGCATGATTGCGGTGCTTGCTGAACTTCAGTCACCCGGCCGGTTCGACGGCCATATCATGGTGGGTCCATCGCCTCATTACCTCAACGACGGTGATTACGTCGGCGGCTTCACTCGCGCTGATATCGACTCGTTGCTTGAGACGCTGGAAAGCAATTACCTGGGCTGGTCCAGCACCATGGCGCCGACACTCATGGGCGCCTCTGACCGGCCTGAACTGGGTGAAGAGCTTGCCAGCAGCTTCCGTCGTACCAATGCCGAGATTGCCAGGCAGTTTGCCCGCGTAACCTTTCTTTCCGACCATCGTGCCGATGTCGCGAAACTCAAAAGCAAGACGCTGATCATGCAAAGCAGTGACGATCTGGTGGTGCCGGTGCAGGTTGGCGAGTACCTGCACCGTGTCATTGCCGACAGCACCTTGCACATGATCGACAACGTGGGGCATTACCCGCACATGAGCGCGCCGCAGGAATGCATAACCGCCATGAATCAGTTTCTGGCGTCTTACGAGAGCGCTGCACATGACGGTTGAACAGGTGAGTCTGCCAGTCACAGAAGACCTGTACGAACATGCGGCCTGCGGTCTGTTGGTTACCTTGCCCAATGGCACCATTGAGCGTGCCAATCTGACGTTCTGCCGCTGGCTGGGCCTTGAGCGTGAAACTGTTCTGGGTCGCCGCTTTCAAGACCTGCTGAGTCTGGCAGGCAAAGTCTTCCTGCAAACCCACTGGGCGCCGCTGTTACAGACCCAGGGGTCGATTGCCGAGGTCAAGGTTGAATTGATCCATGCCGATGGCCGCGCCATTCCCATGATGCTCAATGCCGTACGCCGCGAGCATCCGACCGGGGTTTTGCATGAAGTGGCGGTGTTCATGGCCGAGGAGCGCAACAAGTACGAACGTGAACTGCTTGCTGCGCGCAAGATCGCCGAAGAGCTGTTGCAGCAACAGATGACTGTTCAGACAGAACTTACCTCGGCACGCAATCGCCTGCGTCTGGCTCACGCCGAGGCTGAAATACGGGCCATTTTTGCCGAGCAGATGATTGGCATCGTCAGCCACGACCTGCGTAACCCGCTGGCGGCAATCAAGATGGCGGCCGGGCTGCTGGAGCGCACGCAACTCGAGTCGCGACAAGAACGAATCCTCGGGCACATCCACCACTCCACTGATCGGGCCGACCGCATGATTGTGGATCTGCTGGATTTTACTCATGCCCGCGTCGGCAGCGGTATTGCCGTGGTCCCTCATGCTATCGATCTGCACGCGGTTGTTGCTCGAGGCGTCGAAGAGCTGCGCCAGGTTTTCCCGCACAGGGTGCTGACGCATCGCAGCGAAGGACAGGGTGCGTGCTTGGCGGATCCGGATCGTCTCCTGCAAATGCTCGGCAATCTGGTGAGCAACGCCATCAACTATGGCACGGACGGCAGCGAGGTTTTGATCACGTCGTCCTTCGATACCTGGCTGATCAAGCTGTCGGTGCACAACGTCGGCGAACCGATACCGATGGAGAAGGTGGACGACCTGTACGAACCCGTCGTACGGGTGGTCAGTGACAGTGACGAAACCCGCACAGTCGGGCTTGGCCTGTTCATTGTTCGTGAGATCGTTCGAGCCCATCTGGGTGAGGTGACGGTTCGCTCGTCGGTTGAGGAGGGTACAACGTTCACCGTGGCCTTCCCGCGCCCTCCTGCATGAGTGAACGTGCGGCCAGGTTTTTTTCGGTCACCGTGGCGTATTCACGGGTGCACAATGATCGTTACAGACCTAAACTAAACGCTGCGCTATTACCTCAAGGCTGATACAGGTTCTCCATGCGGCAATCCATTTCAAATGATGTAGCCAAGATAAGCCGGATCAGCGCGGTTCCGGCCATCCTGCAAGTCATCACCGAATCAACCGGCCTGGGCTTTGCCGCCGTGGCGCGTGTCACCGAAAGTACCTGGATGGCCTGCGCGGTTCTGGACAAGCTGGATTTTGGTTTGAAACCCGGCGGCGAGCTGGAACTCAGCAGCACAATCTGCCACGAGATTAGCAGCTCCGAGAAGGCTGTGGTGATTGATCATGTCGCTGAGGATCCGCTGTTTTGTGAGCACCATACGCCGCGGTTATACAACTTCCAGAGTTACATATCGGTGCCGATCTTCCTCTCCAATGGCACCTTTTTCGGCACTATCTGTGCGCTGGACCCCAAACCCGCCAAGCTGACGGGTACCCCCATCGAGTCGATGATGGCGTCTTTTGCGCGTCTTCTGGCACTGCAGATCGAGGCCGAGGAAAACCTGCAGCAAGTGCGTGAAGACCTTCTGGCCGAGCGTGAGGTGGCAGAGCTGCGCGAGCAGTTCATCGCCGTTCTGGGGCACGACCTGCGCAACCCTTTGTTTGCCATCAATGCCAGTGCCGAATTGCTGCTGCGTCGGCCACTGGATGAAAAGGCCCTGCAAGTCGTGCAACACATCCTGACGTCTGGCAAACGCGCCTCGCAACTGGTCGACGACGTGCTCGACTTTGCCCGTGGCCGCATGGGGCATGGTATTCCGCTGAGCATGCACGATGCACACGGGCTGGATGAAACGCTTGAGCATGTTGTGTCAGAGATACGCCGCGTTCACCCGTCCCGGCTGATCAAGTCGGATATAAAGATGCTGGAGCGTATTCGCTGCGACCACGAGCGGATCGCACAATTGCTGTCCAATCTGGTGTCCAACGCGATCAGTCACGGCGATCCCCAAAGCCCGGTCGAGGTGACAGCGGGCGTGCGCGGTGATCTGTTTCTACTCAGCGTTACCAATCAGGGCGAGCCCATACCCGAGTCCGTTCGTTCGCAGTTGTTCCTCCCTTACTCACGGCCAATCACCGACGCGCCGCAAGCCGGGCTAGGCCTGGGGCTCTATATCGCCAGCGAGATAGCCCTGGCGCATGGCGGTACGCTTGAAGTGTGCTCGACACAAGAGCAGGGCACTGTCTTCACGTTCAGGATGCCTTTGAAGTCGGCGTAGATACGCCCGCAAACCACGATGTGTGACCTGTGCGTGGCGCTTCCTTGCTCTGCGCCAGGGCCAAGCCTGCGTGGCGTCGCGCATGGCTGAAGGTATGCGCTTTGACCATCCTTGTTACAAACTCTCACACCGCTATGCTTGCTCATCGACACTGTCCGGTCGAACCTGAGGCCTGGGCTGCCGTCAAAGGCCTGAGTCTTCACGGTTACCCCGCAGTTTCACCTTTGCCAAGAGGTAGTGATGAACAGTTTTTTGCGCAATCTTGTAGGGGGCGTGCTGGTTGCGTCATGTGGCATCGGTGCTGTTCAGGCGCAGATACTGCCAAACAGCACACTCAACAACGGCGCCAGCAGCAACCCCTATAACAGCCCGATCAAGCGCTCCAACCCCAACAGCCGTCAGGGCACCGAGTCAATCACGCCCCGCGCGCCCGGCTCCAATATTGCGCCGCCTGTGCGCAGGCCTACGCTGGAGAACGGCGGTATCGGCAACGGCTACCCCACGCGCCAGAATGCTCCGCGTCCCTCTACGCCGACAACCGACCCCAGCCGCGCCAACTGAATCTTCAACCAAGCGAGCCCGTTTCACCGCGGGACGTCGACTCAATGCATAAGGAAACGCTCATGCTTAGAAAAACCCTGATCGCCACTTGGTGTGCTGCTGCCATTCTGAGCCTGCCGCTGACGGCAAGCGCCGCCCCGGAAACCTACAAAAGCGAACAAGGCACCGTCACGGTCACCCCGGTTGCCGAAGGTCTGGATCACCCGTGGGCACTGGCATTTCTGCCTGACAAGCAGGGCATTCTGGTGACGGAGCGCTCCGGCAACCTGCGTATCGTGTCGGCGGACGGCAAATTATCCGAGCCGCTTTCCGGTGTGCCGCAAGTCTGGGCAAGAAAACAGGGTGGGCTGCTCGACGTCGTGCTTTCCCCGGACTTCGCCAAGGACCGCATGGTCTACCTGACCTACTCCGAAGGCAGTGGCAAAACCGCTGCCGAGGGAGATACTGCGGGTACTGCGGCAGGGCGTGGTCGTCTGTCCAAAGACATGACCCGTCTGGAAGACTTCGAGGTTATCTTCCGTCAGCAACCAAAACTCTCGGTGGGCAACCACTTCGGCGCGTGGATGGTATTCGATCGCGACGGTTATCTGTTTATCGCGCTGGGCGAGAACAACGATCGTCCCACTGCGCAAGACCTGGACAAGCTGCAAGGCAAGATCGTACGTATCTACCCGGATGGCAGCGTGCCGAAAGACAACCCTTTTGTCGGGCAGAAAAACGTCCGGCCCGAGATCTGGTCCTACGGCCATCGCAACCAGCAGGGCGCAGCGCTCAACCCGTGGACCGGTACGTTGTGGACCAACGAGCATGGGCCCAAGGGCGGCGATGAATTGAACATCATCGAGCGTGGCCAGAATTACGGCTGGCCGATTGCGACCCACGGTATCAATTATTCGGGCGAGCCGATTCCGGAAGCCAAAGGCAAGTTTGTCGAAGGCACAAAAGTACCGTTTCAGGTCTGGGAAGTGTCACCGGGCATCAGCGGTATGGCGTTCTATGACCACAGCCTGTTCAAGGCGTGGGATCACAATCTGTTCATCGGCGCGCTGGCCACTGAGGAATTGATCAGGCTGCAATTTGATGGCGACAAGATCGTTCATGAAGAACGGCTGTTGAAAGGCATGAAACAGCGGATACGCGATGTGCGTCAGGGGCCGGACGGTTACTTGTATTTGTTGACGGATGAAGACGAGGGTAAGTTGCTGAAAGTCGGGTTGGCTCAGTAATAGCTTGTTAAACCTTTGAAAAAGAAAACTCCCACAATGTAGTGGGAGTTTTCTTATGGTTTCTCGGTGCGATAACTGTTAGGGCAGTCGGATCAATTATCCTTTGCGTCACGTACCACTTCGCCCGTCTTGGCATCGACGTCGTAGTTCCATTCCACACCCTTAGCGTCTTTCAGTTCGATTTTATAGACCAGGCGGCCGTCGCGTTCTTTTTCCAGCTCGGTATCGTGGACCGTGAAGCCTGTGTGCTTGGCAACGGCCTGCTTGTTGAACTGTTCAAAGTCACCCAATGCCTGAGACTTGTAAAGGCGGATCACTTCATCGGGACCAACGTCGGCCTGGGCGGCACCTCCAACAGCAGTGAGGGCAACAGCGGCGAAGACGGCAGGCATAAGTTTCATAGGGTATTCCTTTCTGATTGATCTGTTTCAATGGATTCGTGACACGCTGATTGGTTCAGCGGTTTTGTTGAATTCAGATTAGCCACACTTACTTAATTCACGCTTAATTATTCCGGTGCGCAACGTTTTTTGCGGTGGCTTCTTTCCCCAGGTACGTAAGTAGAGTTTTTCCGCGTCATTCGTTTATCGGCAGACCGTCACGTAAAGGTTGAAAAAAACCGGCAGTGAACGTAAAAGGTTGGCCCCCTGCCGGAAGGTGCATCGCGTCTGTCCAGGCACCTGTCCTTGCGGAGTCTGATCGATGAGTACGCCCTACCGACCTGCCATGCGTCATGCCTGGCGATTGTTACCGTTGGGCATGGCTGTTGCCTCGCCGCTAATGGCTGCGGATCCGCTCACTCTGGACGCGGTCAACGTGACCGGGTTCAGCGAACAGGAAGGTGCCAGCGACTATAAAGCTGGTCGGGCGTCGATTTACGGGTTTGATCAGGCTTCGCTGCTGGACACGCCTGCCTCGGTTTCAGTGTTCAGCGAAGCGCTGATCAAGGACCGTCAGGCAAAACTGCTGAGTGACGTGCTGCGCAACGATGCCTCGGTCGGCGACGGCTATGCGCCGGTAGGCTATTACGAAAACTTTGTGGTGCGCGGCTTCTCGTTGAACGCGGCCAACAGTTATCGCATCAACGGCCGCAGCATTGCCGGCGAGCAGAACGTGGCGCTGGAGAACAAGCAGCAGGTCGAGTTGCTCAAGGGGCTGTCCGGCTTGCAGAGCGGCGTTTCAGAGCCCGGTGGGGTCATCAACTACCAGACCAAGCGCGCGCAGGATGTCCGGTCGGTCACGGTCTCTACCAACGAACACGGCGAGCGCTACCTCGCGACCGATGTCGGCGGCTGGTTCGGCAGCGAACAGCAGTTCGGGCTGCGCGCCAACCTGGCCCATGAAGACATTCGCTCGTACGTCGAGCACGCCGATGGCCAGCGTGATTTCGCCTCGCTGGCCTTCGACTGGAACATCAGCGAGCGCGCCTTGCTGCAACTCGACATCGAGTATCAGAGCAAAGAGCAGCGCTCGGTGGCCGGTTATCAATTGCTCGGCGGCACGGTGCTGCCTCACGACGCCTCGCCACGCAAGCTGCTGGGCTATCAAAACTGGTCCAACCCGGTGGGCATAGACTCGCTGAACATGAACGGGCGTTTCGAATACCGGTTCAACGACAGCTGGAAGGGCAGCCTGAGTGCGTCGCGCAGTCGCGTGGTCATTGATGACTACAGCGCCTTTGCGTGGGGCTGTTACGGCTCGGCCAGCTGCGCAGCCGAAGCGGTACCCAACCACTTCAGCGCCGAGGGTGGCTACGACATTTACGACTTCCGCAGCCCGGACGACACGCGCCGTAACGACGAGGTCGAAGCGGCAATGTCCGGTACGTTCAATACCGGATCACTGGGGCACGAGCTGACCTTCGGCACCAGCGCCTACCGCCGCACCGTGGACACGCGCGGGACCTTCAATGAATTCGTCGGCTCGGGCACGATCAACGAGTCGCCTGAATCGATGGCACCGTCGCCTTTGACACTGCCACATACCGAGCGCCGTCTGGACAGCCGCCAGTACGGGCTGTTTATCACCGACCGGATCAGTTTCAACGAGCACTGGCAGACCGTGCTGGGCGGGCGACAAGTGCGGCTCGACGAGCAGGCGTTTACCGAAGACGGCAGCGACGCAAGACACACCGAGCGTTACGTGTTCCTGCCGCAGGCGGCATTGATCTACAAACCGGTGGACAACGTTTCGCTCTACACCAGCTATAGCAAAGGCCTCTCGCTGGGCGGGACAGCTGCCTGGTTTACTACCAACGCCAGTGAAATTCTTGCGCCCACCGTGTCTCGACAACTGGAAGCGGGTATCAAGTATGACTGGCAGCGTATGAGCCTGACGGCCGCAGTGTTTCAAGCCCGTCAGTCTTACCAGTATTCCAGGCCTAACGATGACGGCACGTTTACCTATGTGCAGCAAGGCGAGCAGAAAAACACCGGGCTTGAACTGGGCGCGAGTGGCTGGGTGACCGACCGCCTGCAGATATCCGCCAGTGTGGCGGCCATCCGGGCGCGAGTCGAGGGCAGCGGCACCGACGCCTACGACGATCACCAGGCCCTCAATGTGCCCAAATACCGTGGCACCCTGCAAGCTGACTATAGCCTGCCGGTGACCGGGCTCGCCTTACTCGGCGGGATGCAGTACAGCGCCAGCAAGTACGCTGACCGTGAAGGCTCCGTGCAGGTCAATGACTACACACTGTTCAATATCGGCAGCCGTTACAGCACCCGAATCAGCGGCTACGACACGGTCCTGCGCCTGACCGTCGACAACCTCTTCGACAAACGCTACTGGCGTGATGCCGGGGAGTATCTGGGTGACGACTACCTATTCATGGGCGCACCCAGAACGGCGAGATTGTCGGCCACTGTCAACTTTTAGTGGACGGGCTCTACTGCACGGAGCGTTGGCACGATCGTCGGAATTCTCGTTCCACATGCTCCAGCGTGGGAGTGCAGTTCACGACGCTCTGCGTCGTCAAGAGGACGCGGAGCGTCCAGAAACGGCATGCGACGCGGAGCGCCGCACGATAGTTGAAGTGATCGTTCCTCACGCTCCAGCGTGGGAGTGCAGTTCTCGAGGCTCTGCGTCGTCAAGAGGACGCGGAGCGTCCAGAAACGGCATGCGACGCGGAGCGCCGCACGATAGTTGAAGTGATCGTTCCTCACGCTCCAGCGTGGGAATGCAGTTCACGACGCTCTGCGTCGTCAAGAGGACGCGGAGCGTCCGGCACGGCATGCGACAGCGTCGCACGATAGTTGCGATCCTCGTTCCCGCTATAGGCCTCAGCTCCGTATCAGTGCGCCCGCAAGCTTTGCTATTCTTCGCGCCCTGTGAGCGCCAGGCGCTTTTTTCAGCCATGTTTCGGGGGCTTCATGACGGCCATCGTTCAATCCACTCCGCAACCTTTCACCAAAGGCGACTACAAGACCCTGAGTCTTGCGGCGCTGGGTGGGGCGCTGGAAATCTACGATTTCATCATTTTCGTATTCTTTGCACTGACCCTCAGCCAGCTGTTTTTCCCGCCCGACATGCCCGAGTGGCTGCGTCTGCTGCAAAGCTTCGGGATCTTCGTGACCGGCTATCTCGCACGCCCGCTGGGCGGCATTCTCATAGCGCATTTTGCCGACCGGCTGGGACGCAAGCGGGTGTTCAGCCTGAGCATTCTGATGATGGCCCTGCCTTGTCTGCTGATCGGCATCATGCCCACCTACGCACAGATCGGTTACTGGGCGCCGCTGGTGCTGCTGGCGTTACGCATTCTGCAAGGCGCAGCGGTCGGCGGCGAGGTACCCAGTGCCTGGGTCTTTGTGGCAGAGCACGCACCCCAAGGGCATCGCGGCTACGCACTCGGGGTTTTGCAAGCCGGTCTGACGTTTGGATACCTGCTCGGTGCGCTGACCGCAACATGGCTGGCAAGGGTCTTCAGCCCGGGTGAGATCCTTGACTGGGCGTGGCGCATTCCGTTTCTGCTGAGCGGTGTTTTCGGTGTAGTGGGCGTCTGGCTGCGTCGCTGGCTGAACGAAACGCCAGTGTTCATCGCCATGCACGCCCAGCGTGAAAACCTGCCTGCACTGCCGCTTGGCCAGGTCCTGCGCGATCATCGCCAATCCTTGCTGCCTGCCGCGCTGTTGACGTTTGTGCTGACGTCCGCGGTGGTCGTGCTGGTGGTGATTACCCCGACGGTCATGCAGCAGCGCTTCGGGATCAGCGCCAGCAATACCTTCGCCCTGAGCGCAGTGGGCATCGTCTTCCTCAATATCGGCTGCGTGCTGGCAGGCATGCTGGTTGACCGCATCGGTGCGTGGCGCGGGGTCATCATCTACAGCCTGCTGCTGCCGCTGGGTATAGGCGTGCTTTACGCCAGCCTCATCCAGCAATGGATGCCGCTGGGTATCGCCTACGCCATTGCAGGGCTGGCCTGCGGGGTTGTCGGCGTGGTGCCTTCGGTGATGGTCGGACTGTTCCCTGCGAACATTCGTGTGTCAGGCATCTCGTTCACTTACAACATTGCCTACGCTTTTTGGGCGAGTACCACGCCATTGCTGCTCATCGCGCTGATGCCCTGGAATATCTGGGTTTGCGTGCTTTACAGCCTGGTCATGGGGATTGTGGGTCTGACGACCGCAGCGGTATTCGGCCTGCGCCGGGGTGTAGTGGTAGATGACCTTGCAACCGGCAGAAGCGGATAGCGCCAAGCCTGTTCCTGCTGGCGCGCCTCTTTCTCGCACGCAGCCGCTCATCTCTGTGGGCGGCTTTCGCAAATGAAACATATCAAGAAAGTTCCTCAAGTCAGGCGCTGTCAATTGTAACAAGTGATTGTAATTCTGTTTGCTCAAGTCTATCTTGCGCCCTTCTATATTATTTTTATTTATTGAGCTGGTGTGCTCTTGCCTGCCACGACTCCAACGTGGCTCGGCTGGCGGGTTATTTATGATTTCATTAAATTGATAGTCGTAATTTTTCTGTATTTTCTGTAGGAGATTTCTTCAGTCGTTTATTAATTAACGATTATTCTTACAGGTCTTTGTTTTTGGCAAGGTTTTGGTTTTTATTCGGGTTTAATGAAAAACAATACTAAATAAAATGATTTCTGTGCCGATTTACTTTTTAGGTCATGGAAGACGAGTGTAAGAAACATCCTACAAATTTGCCCTAGGGCAAAATGATGGCAAGGGGAAGTAGTATGGAGGTGACAATGAGAGAGCAAGAGGTTCTTGGCCTGCTGTTGCAGGGCTGTACGAACAAGGAAATCGCCAGGCAGCTCCGTATCAGTGACTACACGGTTCGCGATCACGTGTCTTCGCTACTAAGAAAGAGCCGTGTAAAGACCCGTGTCGAGCTCATGGCGCGTTGTGTTTCTATCTTGCTTCCGGGAAAAAGTAACCGACCCCCTACATCTGTCGGATTGCGTAACGAGTCAGCACATACATAATGTGTCTTGTCACAGAATATATCTTGTCAGGGCGATCAGCGTTATCGGGATAGTGCCTCAAGGTCAATAATCTCAATGTTGCACTACGGTTGCTTTTCGGTGTTCGGCTATCTGGCTGCCCGGAACAGGGGATTTCTGAAGTTCGTCCTTACGGCAAACCGTAAAGAATAAAAAGGAGCAATCATGACTGTTTGTTTTGTTCGGGGCCGGTCTGAGTTCGATCAGTCATTGCGGCTGGATCCGCATCGGCCCGGTTTGAATCTCACAACAGACTTCCATCGCCTGGCAACCCGTCAGTCGGCACTTTCGGTGACGCAACTTGCCGAGCAACAGAAAAAACTGTCCGGCCCCGTTGGCCTGTTTGCCAAACTCTGCCGACAGGTTCGCTCGCATGGACGCCAGGCCCCGTTGATCGAAGAGGTCGAGCGGCTTGAGGGGCGCAAGCGCAAGTGGCTGGCCGAGCAGGCTGTACAGTTCATCCTGGGCTTGCACGGCCGCCGGCCAGCGGTCGATAACCCGTTCAAAGGCCTGTTACGCGAAGACCTGTGCTGCATCGTGTTCGATGACGCATCGCTGCACACGCTGGTCGAGCGCTACACTGCCGGTGAAGCACTGCGGCATCAGGACAGCGAGTACTTCGTCAAACTGATTGCCACCACACGGAACACGGTCGAGCGACGAATCGTCTTCCACGGCCTGCTCGAACACTTCGACCGATTATTGCCGATCGAAAAGAGCATCTACCCGCTCAATTACCGCGCCGTCCAGCTTGCTCATCTGGAGCAGGAAGAAACCCTCTACGGCAAGTTGATCATGGAGCAACCCATTAGCGCACTGCTTGAAGTACATACCCCTGCATGGCTGTTGGAAAATCTTTCCTCTTTTGAGTTTTCGATTGATTGAGAACCCGCTCTGGATGTCCACGGGCTAAGGCTTTTTCTGAAAAGTATTTGATATGGATATATAAAGCTGTTCGGGGTTTACGATTTTTTCAGTAACGGTTTTAAATTTTTTCGAGCTTTTTGAAGGCGTAGCATTAAATACCGCATGTTTTTATCAGTGGCTTATACAATAAAAGAGTAGTAAGAAGAATCGCAAATGCCGCGTGTTTTTAATGATAAATCATTGGGAAAAGTGTTATGAAGAAATTAGTACCTCTGTTGCTGTTGTTTTTGTCTTAGGCCAGTCAAGCTGCAGATTACTCGGTGACAACTACAAGAACACCTACGACTATAAACGGACCTGGGCATAATGCATTCTCCAGGCACCAGTTGAGATTGTCCGATTACCCTCGCGGGGCGGCCAATAACTCCCGATTGCAGAAAATCTCATGGACGGCGACATCATTTCCGGACAGTAAAGGTGAGCGCGCCAATCTTTGCTTTCGAACCACGGGTGTACACGATATCGATTGTGTAACTATTATTCCTGGCGCTCCAGGTAGTACTGAGCTCTTCAATAATCTCGGTTTTAGCTACGCGTCGGATGTGATCATTCGGCACAACGCTGAAAGTGGACCTTGGCAAAGTAAGCCGTTGGGGGCGGAAACAGTCACCTTTCATTTAACGTATTGATTGTCGACCCCTGACGATAAACGTCAGGGGTTCTATAGGCCAGGAGTCCACATTATGCGGGTAATTAGCTCTGGAATAGAAGCGCTGGTAACAGCAAGGCAACTTGATGAAAAAATAGCCTCTAAAAAAATACCCGTTCTTGCTAGGGAAGGTCTGAAGTAGCCGGATGTTTTCCGGCTACCGAGTCCTCAGCACTTTTCAAAAAACGATGCATGTCGAAATTTGCTCAATTATCTTCGCTTTTTAGCTCTTTCGGCCGCTGCAAAGCCTTTTGCGGTAACCATTTCCTGCATTACACGCGCACCTCTCCTGCGCTCGCCAACAAATGTCGACGGGCCATCCACAGGTTTGACAGGGCGAACAACGTCACCATCTGCGCGGTGTTCTTGGCCAAGCCCCGAAAGCGCACTTTTTCATAGCCAAACTGGCGTTTGATGACCCGAAACGGATGCTCGACCTTGGCGCGAACCTGGGCCTTGGCCTTCTCGATTTTGCGGATCGCCTTGTACAAAATACTGCGTTTTCCGTGCTTTTTGTAAGTGCTGCGGCGGGCGGCAATCTGCCAAATGACCTTGCGCCCGGCGTGTTCTTCGCGCTTCTCGACCCCGGTGTAACCTGCGTCGGCGCAGACTACGTTTTCCTCGCCGTGCAGCAGTTTGGCAACCTGCGTGACGTCTGCCACATTGGCCGCTGTTACTACCACGCTGTGCACCAGGCCTGACTCGTCGTCGGCGCCGATGTGAGCCTTGGCGCCGAAATAGTACTGGTTACCTTTCTTGGTTTGATGCATCTCAGGATCGCGTTTGCCATCCTTGTTCTTGGTCGAACTGGGCGCGTGAATCAGCGTGGCATCGACGATGGTGCCTTGACGCAACGACAAGCCACGGTCGCCCAGATAACCATTAATTACGCCGAGAATCCCGGTCGCCAACTCGTGCTTTTCCAGCAGACGACGGAAGTTGAGAATGGTGGTTTCGTCTGGAATTCGCTCCAGGCTCAGGCCTGAAAACTGACGCAGGATGGTCGTCTCATACAGCGCTTCTTCCATCGCCGGATCGCTGTAGCCGAACCAGTTCTGCATCAGATGAACACGCAGCATCGCCATCAGTGGGTAGGCGGGCCGGCCACCTTCTCCTTTTGGATAATAGGGCTCAATCAGGGCAATCAAACCTTTCCAGGGCACCACCTGATCCATCTCGATCAGGAACAATTCCTTACGGGTCTGCTTGCGCTTGCCGGCATACTCGGCGTCGGCGAAGGTCATCTGTTTCATCATCGAAAAGCTCGGCGACTGGTGTCCGGAGATTTTGCCAAATTAGGAAGTCTTTTTCAGAGTTTCCTTAGAACTCTGTCAAAGGAAAAGTACGCCCCTGGCGAGGGTGACATTCGGGAAACCGGCATCCCCGCTCAAAAAACCACAAAACCCAAGGAAATCACCCTGGAAAGCCTGCGAGAAGACATGCGCAACTCGTTCATGAAGGCGATGGGCATCAAGAACTTCTCATCCCTGTTTGACGTCCTGTTCAAGAACCGGCGTTGACCGGTCAGGCATCGGCACTCAGTGGTTGGAGCTCTGACGGCATATCCTGAGCGCTGGCCACGCAGTTGCGACCAGTGCTTTTGGCGAGGTAAAGCGCCTTGTCTGCTTCGTGCAACCAGGATGAGGCATCCGGCAGTTCAGGAGAGTAGGCGGCTATGCCGATACTGAGGCTGACCTTGAGATCGCGCTGCAGAGAGTAGGTCATTTCATCTATCGCCAGACGCGTGCGCTCCAGGATTTCCCGCGCTTGAAACAAGTGGGTGTCCGGCAGAATGACGCAGAACTCATCCCCGCCACAACGTCCGATCAGATCCGAGTCACGCAGGTTTTCCATCAGTGCTTCACTGATGTTCTGCAGCACTGTATCGCCCATGAGGTGGCCATAGGTATCGTTGATGACTTTGAAATGGTCAATGTCGATCAGTGCGATGACGCACTGCTGATGCTGGTTCTGGCTTTTTACGTACTCCAGATCAAGCAGGTCTTTCCATGCGCCATGATTGAGCAGTCCAGTGAGGCTGTCGGTGCGGCTTATTTTGCGCAGGATGTTGCGATGCTCCCAGAGCTTCAGGGTGACCTGATGGCTCATCCAGCCGATGAAAATAGGGTAAATCACCAGTACGGGAAGGCAGGCGTAGATCTGTGCCATGTTGCCATGCAGATTGACAGCAGGGTTGAGCAAGGCCAGCGAGATCAGTACACCCAGTGCCTGTGCGCACAAGCCTTGCAGCATCAGGCGTGGCCCGGCAGCAGCCATGTTATGCATGGCCATCATCGCGATGACCGTAACGCCGGGAACGGCACTGAAGCCCATCGCGCCAATCCAGAACCCGCCCATCAGCGAATCGAAGAGCAGATTGCGCCATTCAGCCTGATAGGGTTCGCGCGACTTTTTCGCAATCTGGTAAGCAACATGTGGCCAGACCAAGGCATTGAGCAGTGCCAGCGTCCAAAGCCAGTGTGCGGCATTCACGTAATACAAAGACACAGCGACAGTAATAAAGCCAACGCTGACACCGAGAGATCTCGGCGCGTAGATCCGCTTGGCGAATGCCAGTCCCTTGCGGTGATATGAGCTCATAGTTCCTTACCGGACATAACGTCTTGAATCGGTCAGAAACCATGACTCCTTGACCGAAAGGCTGGAGTTTGAGCGTTCGACAGTGTCATGGGAAGAGCATTTTGCAGTGCTGTGTCAATTAGCTGCACATTGGGAAGGCTTGCCTGTTCCGGAGTCAATTAACTGACAAAAACAGCCAGGAAACAGGTTCAAAAATATGACGAAACATACAAGCAGCGGCACACTGGAATAACCGGGCAGTGTAGTTGCGTCTTTGCAAAAGTACTGCCCGGTGACATCCGGCTAATCGAGCCGGGCCAGGTTATGCGGCTGCCTTGTTTTTCTGAATCCCGGTCATCCAGGCGACAGCAATGGCCAGCAATGCAACGACGGCTGCGACATATCCAACTGCATTCAGGCCCAGATGCTCAATGGTCAGACCGCCAATGATCGATCCCAGACCTATACCTGCGTTGGCGGCCGAGACGTTCAAGGTTCCTGCCAGTGCCTGGGCCTGCGGTGCGGCTTTCATCACCCTGATCTGACAGATAGGGAACAACGCTGTGTGGGCAATGCCCCAAATCACCAGCACCACGGCCAGTAACGGCATCGAGCCTGCGGCAGGTACGCTTGCGGTCATGCCCAGCGCCAGCAGCAGCGCAAACACCATGGTTGAGCCCAGCGGGCTGCGGTCCACATACCGGCCACCCAACGCATTGCCGATCAGGCCGACTGCACCAAAGCCCATTAACCACCAACCTACTTGAGCCGACTCGATACCTGCGATGCGTTCCAGCGTATCTGCCAGGTAGGTGTAGGCGCCAAACATGGCAGTGAACAGCAAAATGGACAGTAGCAGGTTGGCGAGGAACAGCGGATCTCGCAGGATTTTTGCCTGCTCGGCGAGGCCTACCTTTGCGGTAGGTTCAATACGTGGCATCGACAACGCCAGCAGCACTGCCATTAATGCAGACAGCAGCGTCAGCGCCCAGAACGCGCCGCGCCAGCCCACTGCATCAGCAAATACGGTGCCCAGCGGGATGCCGAACAGCATGGCTGCAGAGATACCGAGGTAGACCTGCGCCACAGCCTTGCCAGCGCGCTTCGGTCCGGCCAGCAGGCTTGCGGTTTCACTGGCGGTGCCCCAGAACACCGGCAACGCCAATGCTGGAATGAATCGCGCCAGTGCCAGCACCCAGATGTTGCTCGACACCGCAGCCAGAGCGTTGGAGGCCGCGAAAATCAGCAGGATGACGATGAACGTACGCTTGCGGTCCAGGTGCGAAAGCATGGCTGTCAGCGGCGGGCCAAACAGCATCACCGTGAAGGCGAATAGCGTGACCAGCAAACCGGCAGTAGAAATGGAAATTCCCAGATCGCGGGCCAGTGAAGGCAGCAGTCCTATGATGAGAAATTCAGTGGTAACGATTACGAAGCCAGCCAGCGCCAGGATCGCGATGGACAAGCCAGCACCGGTCGAGCTTTCGCTCTTGGTGCCGGAGGCGGCAGTTTCCAGAGACGGCATGATACGAACCCATAAAAAATAAGTTCGCCAGCTTATTGCAGAAAATGATTCCTATCTTTGGCAAATATTCCGTACATTGTGGACTTAAATTCACTAATTGGTCTTCCATGTGCTGTCCACTGACCGCCTCAAGGGCATAAACGTTTGTCGCCGTTGCCAATGCTGGGAGCTTTACGGCAGCCGCTGACCGCTTGAGTCTGACCAATTCCGCAGTCAGCAAAAGCGTTGCACGCCTGGAAAGCCGCCTGGGCATGCGTCTGTTCGAGCGCACTACCCGAAGTCTGGCGCTGACCGAGGAGGGTGCGGCCTATCATGCGGTATGCACGCGCATGCTTGCCGACCTGGAGGCTGCCGAAACCGCGCTGGCGGCGCAGCGTACAGAGCCCGCCGGACAACTGCGTATCGATCTGCCCGCGACCTTTGGTCGTTTGCACGCTCTGCCACTGATCCTCGCCTTCACCGGGCAGCATCACAAGCTGCGCCCGCGGATAACCTTCACTGATCGTTTCGTTGACATTCTTGAGGAAGGTATCGACCTGGCCGTGCGCATCGGCGGTCCTGCTGTCTGGCCAGCGGGCGTGGCGCACCGTTACCTGGGCACCGAGCGGGTGATCTTCTGTGCGGCACCGGCTTATCTGGAGCGCCACGGCGTACCGACGACGTTCGAGGACCTTGCCAGTCACGCATGTATTCTGTTTGGTCGTGGCGATGGCAGCACCAGCCCCTGGTTGTTTGTTGACGACCAAGGGCAGCGTGAGGCTCGCGCTGTCGAAGCGCGGCTGGTTATCGGCAACGGCGAAGCCCAGGTGGCTGCGGTGACTTCGGCGTGGGGCATTGCGCAGCTGGCGACCTGGCTGATCAGGGAGCAGTTGCAGCGTGGCGAGTTGGTGGAGATCCTTCCACAACTGGCCACTGACGGTTTGGCGCTGCATCTGGCCTGGCCGCGCAACCGCGAGTCATTGCCCAAGGTGCAGGCGCTGGTTGAGCGACTGTCAGAGGCGTTGCGGGTGGATTAAGCCATACAGGTCAGAGCCACCCGATGCTCGAATCATTCGCCTATGACGGCCTTCACCAGCGCTGCGTGTTCCTTCGGGTTTTTCGCGTTGGAGACCACGTTGAGCACGGCTGCGCGGGCACCCGAAGCGGCAATGATCGATGTGCTCAGAACCTGAGCGTCGCTCATGGTCGCCGAGGTATCCAGCTGCCGTACACCCAGACCGTTCTTCTTGACGATCTTTTTGTCACCCAGCTTTTTGAAGTCTTTGTAGCCGGTACTCTGCTGGGCAAGTATCCCGGTGACCAGGCCATCAAGCACTACGCCGTCGTTGTCGCTGGCCTGCACGCCCATTGGCATAGGCGTCTCGGTAACGATCAGCACGCGCTTTTCAGCGGCATTGGTGTACAGCGCACCCGTCACCCCCTGAGCCTTGGCCTTCGCGTCAATCTCGGGCATCTCGCCCTGCACGTAGCCCGCAGGAATGGTAAACGCCAGTTTGCCACCCAGCAGCGAAGCCTTTTGTACCGCAGCGGCAGCGGGCGCGGCGGCCTGGGGCTTGGTCGCGGCCTGAACGCTGACCATGCTCTGGCAGGCTGCCAGCGCGACACACACAACGATTGCCTTGAAACCGAAAGACCGCATGGAAATTCCTTGTTTGTCTGTTAAATGGAGATGGATCGAGGCCTGTGTGCCCGAGGAATGTGAGTGGCCCGGCAGGTAAAAGTGCCCATAAAAAACGGCCAGCAGGATCACTCCAGCTGGCCGTCCTTTTACTGCGTTTCGCTTACTCGGCGATCTGCAACTTGCGCGACTCGGTATAGACGTAACGCACCTTCTCGTACTCGAATGGCGAGTTCAGCTGGCCATAGCGGAAGCTGGTGACATACCGGCGGTCAATCGCACGCAGCACGGTGATTTCCGGATGGTCGTCGCTGACTTCGGCAACGTTCAGGAAGTTGATCTGGTTTTCAGCCGTGTAGTCAAACAGCATGCCGCCCGTGTCACGCAGGTTCGATGGACCGAACAATGGCAACACCAGATAAGGGCCGGCAGGAACACCATAAAAGCCCAGCGTCTGGCCGAAGTCTTCGCTCTGGCGCGGCAGGCCCATCATGGTCGCCGGGTCCCACAGACCGGCGATGCCGATGGTGGTGTTGAGCAGCAGACGACCGGTTGTGTCCAGCGAACGCTCACCCTTGAACTGCAGCAGGCTGTTCAGCAGGTTGGAGACGTCGCCCAGGTTGCTGAAAAAGTTGCTCACGCCGCTGCGCACGAAGCCGGGTGTGATGTAGCGATAGCCGTCCACGACCGGCAGGAACACCCATTCATCAAAGCGGTAGTTGAAGTGGTACACCCGACGGTTCCAGGATTCCAGCGGGTCGTAGACTTCCAGCGCGTTAATGGAGGCGCGCTCGAATTCACGCTGATCCAGCCCCGGGTTGAATTGCAGCGACTTCAGCGGCTGGGTGAAACCGTCAGCATCGGTCTGACGGGCCACAGTGGCCGGGTGTTGAGCCTTGTTGCTGGTATCCGCGTCAGCGGCCTGGACTGTGCCGGCACAGAGCAGAGCGGCAAGAAGTAAAAGACGTTTAGCCACGGAAAAACTCCAGCATGGCGTCGGTGTTGACGCGGTAATTAAGGTTGCCGCAATGCCCGCCGTACGGATAAACGGTCAGACGATCCCCGAAGGTCTTGCGCAGGAAGCCCAGATCACCCGAGCCCAGAATCACATCGTCAGCGTTGTGCATGACGGCAATCTTGGTGTTGCTGTGCAGGTAATCCTTGAGTGCGTAAAGACTGACCTGGTCGACCAGCTGCAGCAGGCTACCGCCGTCAGTGCGGGCGCGCCACATCGGAATGACCTGTTCGGTCAGGTAGCAATCGAAGTCGCATTGCAGGGCACGCTTGAGGAACGGCGTCAGGCTGGTGCCTTCAGAGATAGGGAATTTTGGTGGCGTGATCAGGCCGCGGCGGTTGATCAGGTCCGAGGTGAACGCGATGTCGGCCGACGAGAAGCGGAACGAGGTACCGATCAGCATCGCCATCTGCTCATTGGTCAGGTGCTGCTTGGACTGCTGAAAGTCGAACAGCAGTGCATCGTTGAGGTCGATGTAACCCTTTTGCCGGAAATAACGGGTCAGCTTGGCCAGCACCAGCTCGTAGAACGTGGTGGTGTTGTTGATGCCCTTGACGTTGGTCTGCACCAGTTTGTCGAGGTTGCTGATCGAGGTGTAAAGGTTGACCGGCGGGTTGAGCAGCAGCACTTTCTTGAAGTTGAAGCTGCGGCGGGTTTCATCCAGCTTGCTGACGAAGGCGGCATTCAGTGCGCCGAGGCTGTAACCGGTCAGGTAATAGTCGGTTACCGGCAGTTGCGCCTGCTGAGCACGAATGGCCTGCATGACGCGATAAATGTCTTCTGCGTCGTCGGTGGAGACACCAGGAGTGGCGAAGCGCGAGGCCGAGCTCATGAAGTCATAGCTGGTGGGCGAAGACAGCTGCACGACGTGGTAGCCCGCTCCGTAATAGAGTTTTTTCAGGAATTCATTGATGGTGCTGTTATACGGCGCACCGGTGCCGGCGATCAGGAAGATCAGCGGGGCAGCGTGGTCCTGCTTCGCCAGGCGATAGTGCAGCTTTTTTACCGCCCAGAAGTTGTCCGGCAGGGTGAACTCGCGCTCGGGATGCAGGTTCAGGGTGTAGACGTCCTGATCGATGTCTTCATCGTCAGGCAGATCGGGGCGCAGATCAGGCGGTGTGGTCGCAATGGTCGCTTCAAACGGATTAGTCAGCGGGTAACCATAGGTGGCAGAGTCGACGGTGGTTGCCAGAGCGGACGCACTTAAACACAAGCCACCTATAACGGTAGCGAAGCGCAGAAAACGGAGCATGACTAAATCCCTTGGGAAAGAAGTGCTGATGAGATACGCAGGCTATGACCAAGGTGTAGTGCCAAAGTGCCGCATCCACCGGTTAACCGTGTAAATTATGACGGAACAATACACGTTCTTTGGAATTTGCAATGCAGTTATGCGGTTTATTTTTCGCAGGCGACGTAGATTGGCTCGGTTTGACCATACAGGCGGGGGACTGACTGCCGCTACATGCCGCTACGCTGCAGCTTTCTGGGGACGAAAAACACAAAGGAGAGCCGTAGCTCTCCTCCAATGTGTTTTACCTGCTCTTTTTATTGTTGTAGGGCGGCCTGTTATTGTTGTTGATGGCCAGTCCCTTTACAGCGTTGTTGAGCGACCCCCATCCGGGGTCAAGAGCAAACGTATTTTTTTGAGCGCTGACTCGCTTTAATCACCTGTCTGCACAACATCGTGATCCCACCGGTTCGGAAGCTACCTAAAGGTAGTTTTATTGTTCTCTGTCCGGTCGCGAGGCCTTTCACCGAAAGGTCCCTGTAAAGCTGATCCACTCCAAAAAAATCTGTTAGCTGCGCCTCTGTCCGTTTTGTTCTTGTTATGTCAGAGCCGTTACGTCTTGTTTTTATTGGTTTGCCGCTTCGTTTCTTGTTTTTGTTGTACAAGAGAGATAGCAGAAGCTGTGCCAACTTTTTAAAGTGCTTTTAAAACAACGATTTAGCTGTTCTGCGGGAAGAGGTGAGTGGGCTGCGCTGGAAAAACTGTTCCCGTGTTACCCGTTCGGGCCGGTGGATGTGAGTCGGCGGTAACACATCCTGTTTCCTTTTATAAAACGAGCAGGCTGAGACGTTTTTCAGCAGCGCTTGTCGCTGATGACTGCATGTTGTCGTTTCCCGTTGCCCGAGTGTCGTAGCCAGAGCATGTCTGCTTGCCCGGCAGGTTGATGATGACGGTGGCAATTTGCTGCGTGTCACTGCGCGTGGCGGCGATCAGAGCGCAGCGTGCCCCGAAACTGGACGCTCAGCGTTATACATCAGCCCCGGAGAGCCCGGGAAGTGATGCTTTCAGGCTTCTGCCCGCAGGGCGTGGGAGCGAACCTGTTCGCGAAAGGGCCGGTACAATCTCTGAATATGCATCGTCTGAGATACAGCCTTCGCGAACAAGTTCGCTCCCACGGCCTTCAGCCAGAATCACAAGCAACGTGTGTATGACGATGAGAGCCAAGCGTGGGTGTGCGCTTGAAAACAACGTTGACGAAGCCCGACAACCGTCGGTGCAGACTTCCGGGGAAGCGACAATGATGATGCGAAAAATACTGGGGGCGGGTGCCGCTCTGGTGCTTGCTGTCAGCTCCACGCTGGCGATTGCTGAAACCAAAACCCTGACCATCGGCTATGTGGAAGGCTGGTCCGACAGCGTCGCCACCACCTTCGTGGCCTCCGAAGTGATCAAGCAGAAGCTTGGCTACGACGTCAAACTGCAATCGGTCGCGGCCGGGATCATGTGGCAGGCTGTGGCCACCGACAAGCTCGACCTGATGTTGTCTGCCTGGCTTCCGGGCACTCACGGCGAGTACTACACCAAGTACAAGGATCAGGTCGTCAACTACGGGCCCAACTTCAAGGACGCCAAAATCGGCCTGATCGTGCCTGAATACGTGAAAGCCAAAACCATCGAAGACCTCAAGACCGATGCTTCCTTCAACAAGAAGATCACCGGGATCGATGCCGGTTCAGGGGTCATGCTCAAGACAGATCAGGCCATCAAGGATTACGGTCTGGACGGTTACAAACTGCAGGCGAGTTCCGGCGCAGGCATGATTGCCGAGCTGACTCGTGCGGAGAAAACGCAGAAAGCCATCGTCGTCACCGGCTGGGTACCGCACTGGATGTTCGCCAAGTGGAAACTGCGTTTCCTGGAAGACCCTAAAGGCGTCTACGGTGCAGCTGAAACCGTCGACAACGTCGCCAGCCTTGGCCTGGAGAAAAAAGCCCCCGAGGTCGTGGCCTTCCTGAAAAAATTCCAGTGGGCATCCAAGGATGAAATCGGTGAAGTGATGCTGGCGATTCAGGACGGTGCCAAACCTGAAGCCGCTGCCAAGGACTGGGTAGCCAAGCACCCGGATCGGGTTGCTGCATGGACCGCTAAATAGTTCTGCAGCCCTCTGCAAAAGCCGTTTCAAGGCCGTCTGGTGCCATCGCCAGACGGCCTTTGGCGTTTCTGGACCACGGTATTTTCTGCACAGGCTGACTTGTGGCGGACCTGTGCCGTGCAAAGAGGTTCATCTGCGGCTAGTGTCGTTCTAATACTAAGGTCGTCTGGAGTGCGCGCCGGACCCGACTAAAGTGCGTTACGTGACATCTCATCTGTGCTGCGAGGACAAAAACAATGAACGACAGCATTTACCTCTCGATTCAAAACAGCCCGCGTTTCAAGGAGCTGGTATCCAAAAGAGAGCGGTTCGCCTGGATTCTCTCGGCGATCATGCTTGGCCTGTATGCGGCCTTTATTCTTTTGATTGCGTACGGACCCCATATTCTGGGGGCCAAGTTGAGCCCGACTTCAACCATTACCTGGGGAATGCCGATAGGCGTAGGGCTAATCCTCTCCGCGTTTGTGCTGACCGCCATCTATGTTCGCCGTGCCAATGGCGAATTCGATGATCTGAACAACGCCATCCTGAAGGAGGCTCAGCAATGATCCGGCGCCTATCAGCAGCACTTGGCCTGGCCACATTCGCGCCGACTCTCTGGGCGGCAGACGCATTGACGGGCGCCGTGCAGAAGCAACCCCTTAACATCGCCGCGATTGTCATGTTCGTGGTATTCGTCGCCTTCACGCTGTACATCACCTACTGGGCGTCGAAAAAGAACAAGACCGCGTCGGACTACTACTCGGCAGGCGGCAAGATCACCGGTTTCCAGAATGGTCTGGCAATTGCCGGTGATTACATGTCGGCAGCGTCCTTTCTGGGTATCTCCGCACTGGTCTACACCTCCGGCTACGACGGCCTGATCTACTCGATCGGCTTTCTGGTGGGCTGGCCGATCATTCTGTTCCTGATCGCCGAACGCTTGCGTAATCTGGGTAAATACACATTTGCCGACGTTGCGTCGTATCGCCTCAAGCAAAAGGAAATTCGCACCTTGTCCGCCTGCGGCTCGCTGGTGGTAGTGGCGTTCTACCTGATTGCGCAAATGGTCGGTGCCGGCAAGCTGATCCAGCTGCTGTTCGGTCTGGACTACACGGTTGCGGTGGTACTGGTCGGTATCCTGATGTGCCTTTACGTATTGTTCGGCGGCATGCTGGCCACTACCTGGGTGCAGATCATCAAGGCGGTCATGTTGCTGTCCGGTGCGTCGTTCATGGCCCTGATGGTTATGAAACACGTTAACTTCGACTTCAACATGCTGTTCTCCGAGGCGATCAAGGTTCACCCTAAAGGTGAAGCGATCATGAGCCCTGGCGGTCTGGTGAAAGACCCGATTTCAGCGTTCTCGCTGGGTCTGGCGCTGATGTTCGGTACTGCTGGCCTGCCGCATATTCTGATGCGCTTCTTCACCGTGAGCGATGCCAAGGAAGCCCGCAAGTCCGTGCTGTACGCAACCGGCTTCATCGGCTACTTCTACATCCTGACCTTTATCATCGGTTTTGGCGCGATCCTGCTGGTCAGCACCAACCCGGCGTTCAAGGATGCAGCGGGTGCCTTGCTGGGCGGTAACAACATGGCAGCGGTTCACCTGGCCGATGCTGTCGGTGGCAGCCTGTTCCTGGGCTTCATCTCGGCAGTCGCCTTCGCCACCATTCTGGCAGTGGTTGCCGGCCTGACCCTGGCAGGTGCTTCGGCGGTCTCCCATGACCTGTATGCCAGCGTGATCAAAGCGGGCAAGGCCAACGAGAAAGACGAGATCCGTATCTCGAAAATCACCACCATTGCGCTGGCAGTCGTGGCGATCCTTCTGGGTATTGCCTTCGAAAGTCAGAACATCGCGTTCATGGTGGGTCTGGCGTTCTCGGTCGCTGCAAGCTGCAACTTCCCGATCCTGCTGCTTTCCATGTACTGGAAAAACCTGACCACCCGTGGCGCTATGATTGGCGGCTGGATGGGCCTGATCAGTGCCGTGGTGCTGATGATCCTGGGGCCAACCATCTGGGTGCAGATCCTGCATCACGAGAAAGCCATTTTCCCTTACGAATACCCGGCGCTGTTTTCTATCGCCATCGCCTTCGTAGGTATCTGGTTCTTCTCCATCACCGACAAGTCGAAAGCGGCAGAGGGCGAGCGCGCCTTGTTCTACCCGCAATTCGTCCGGTCACAAACAGGCCTGGGTGCCAGCGGTGCGGTTTCGCACTAAGTGCTGAAGCAGTAAATGAAGCAGCCTTCGGGCTGCTTTTTCATGGGCCATAAAAAAGCCCCGCCTGGAGAGGCGGGGCTTTTGCCTGTTGCTTGAAGCAACAGGTTATATCTTGCCGAGCAATACCAGAATCAGCAGGATCACCAGGATAGTACCGATGATGCCCGACGGACCGTAGCCCCAGCTGCGCGAGTGCGGGAATACCGGCAGACCGCCAACCAGCAACAGAATCAGAACGATGATAAGAATAGTGCCGATGCCCATGATGAGTTCCCTCTTTCATTTAAGTTAGTTAACAGATGCAGTACAGAATTTCATACCCAACGGCACTGAATTTGCCTGCTTGACTCATCCGACTATGGCCGCTCGGGAAAGGTTTCATCTATTTTTAATAATTTCTTACATATCTAAAAAATCATTAAAATCATGGGCTTGATGTGTTTTTGTCCGACAAAAATTCGGGTCTAGTTGATGGAAAGTGCCTGAAATGATCTTAAAAATCATTGAACTAAATGGCGTGAAAATTCTCCGCTGATTTGCACAGATGACCTGATTGAAATCCAGCAGAGGGCGCGCAGATGTTTTATCGAGTGGCGGCAGATGCCGTGGTCGCGTTTCATCTACTGTTCATCGTATTCGTGCTATTCGGCGGTCTGCTGGTAGTGAGCAGGCCGTGGCTGGCATTACTACACGTTCCGGCAGCTGCGTGGGGGGCTGCGGTTGAGTTTCTGCATCTTTATTGCCCACTGACACCGCTGGAAAACACACTGCGCCGCACAGCCGGTGAGCAAGGATATGACGGCGGCTTCGTCGAGCATTATCTGATTCCGCTGATCTACCCGGCCGGGCTTACGCCGGGCATACAGCTGTGGCTGGGGGGCATTGTGCTGTTGGTCAATGTGTCGGTGTACGGCCTGTTATTGATGCGTTTCTTATCACGCGTGCGGCATTCATAAGCTTCGGGTTTGCTCCAGGCATTCAGCGCCTTGATGGTGGGGTTGTAGGGCCCCGGCTGTGATTACACTCAGGCAACTCCTGCACATCACAAGGCACTCGGCTATGCAAAACCGCATCATGATTACTGGCGCCGGCTCAGGTCTGGGTCGTGAAATTGCACTGCGCTGGGCGCGCGAAGGCTGGCGGCTGGCGCTGTCGGACATCAACGATGCCGGTCTGCAGGAAACCCTGATGCTGGTGCGCGAGGCGGGTGGTGACGGGTTCGTTCAGCGTTGCGATGTTCGCGATTACAGTCAGCTCACGGCGTTTGCTCAGGCATGTGAAGAGCGACTGGGCGGCATCGACATCATCGTCAACAACGCGGGCGTGGCGTCGGGTGGCTTCTTCAACGAGCTGTCGCTGGAAGACTGGGACTGGCAGATCGCGATCAACCTGATGGGGGTCGTCAAAGGCTGCAAGGCGTTTTTGCCTATGTTGCAGGCCAGCAAAGGCAAAATCATCAACATTGCGTCGATGGCCGCGTTGATGCAGGCCCCGGCGATGAGCAATTACAACGTCGCCAAGGCAGGGGTTGTGGCACTTTCTGAAAGCCTGCTGGTTGAACTGCATGATCAGGGCGTCGCCGTGCATGTGGTCTGCCCGTCGTTCTTTCAGACCAACTTGCTGGATTCGTTTCGAGGCCCGACGCCTGCCATGAAAGCGCAGATCGGCAGACTGCTGGAGAAGTCACCGATCACTGCCGCAGATATTGCCGACTACATCTTCAGGCAGGTAGCCGCAGGCGAGTTCATGATCCTGCCCCACGAAGAAGGCCGAATGGCCTGGGACCTCAAGCGCAACCAGCCACAAGCGATGTATGACGAAATGACCATCATGTGCGCAAAGATGCGCGCCAAGGCGCAGAAAGGGCACGCCTGACACAGCTCAAAAGCGGACGCGAGCATCTCACTATCGTGCGATGCTCCCACGCTGGAGCGTGCGGAACGATAACCTCACTATCGTGCGACGTTTCGGGCCGGAATGCCGTTGCGTACGTTGACTATCGTGCGACGCTCCGCGTCGCATGCCGTTCCGGATGCTCTGCGTCCTCTTGCGACGCAGAGCGTCGCGACCTGCATTCCCACGCTGGAGCGTGCGGAACGATAACCTCACTATCGCGCGACGTTTCGCGTCGGCATGTCGTTGCGTACGTTGACTATCGTGCGACGCTCCGCGTCGCATGCCGTTCCGGACGCTCTGCGTCCTCTTGAGTGGCGCCGCGTTGGGTGTTCAGGGTCATTAAGGTCATGGGGGCGCTGTTTTCTGCTAGGGTTGCGCCCATCCTTTCAGCCCCTTTCAGCGAGTCCATCGTGCTCAATTACCTGTGGTTCTTTCTCGCAGCCCTGTTCGAGATATTCGGCTGCTATGCCTTCTGGCTATGGCTGCGCCAAGGCAAAAGCGCGCTGTGGGTCATTCCGGCACTCATCAGCCTGACACTGTTCGCGCTGTTGCTGACACGTGTGGAAGCGGCCTATGCGGGGCGAGCCTATGCGGCGTATGGAGGAATTTACATCGTCGCGTCGATTGCCTGGCTGGGGCTGGTCGAGCGGATCAGGCCGCTGGGCACGGACTGGCTGGGTCTGGCTTTCTGCGTGATCGGCGCGACTATCATCCTGCTCGGGCCGCGCTGGTCAGCTCCATGAAAACTGCGGCTGCCAGCGATATTTCCTACAGATTTAGCTAGAAAGTAAGACCCTTCCTTCAGTCTTTTCCGATGCGTTTGAAGGGCGTTACTGATTTGCCATCAGCGCATTGAAGCGCTCGGTTTCGCGATGCACCCTGCCTTTTTGCGCAACGAGAAGGGTGGGAAAAATGCTGGTACTGACGCGGGAAATTGGTGAAACGTTTTCAATCGGTGATGACATCACCGTGCAGATTCTAGGTATCAACGGCAATCAGGTGAGGCTCGGGATCAATGCCCCGAAAGACATCAAGGTTCACCGAGCCGAGGTCTACAAGCGCATCGCCAACAAACTTTCGCAACAAGCGACAACGCCGCTTCAATAGGCGACGTTGTTCGCCTCATTGAAAACCCCGATTCAGGCCCGCCCAAGGTTATTCAAAAAACTCCTTGGGCACATCGTGCTTGAGCATCAACTGACATTGCTGACTCTCAAGATCGAAAAAGATTACCGCCTGGCCTTTGGTCAGCGCATGTCGCACACGCAGCACGCGGGTTTGCAGCGGTGTTTCGTCGCCATTATCGGTGCCCTCACGGGTGACGAAATCCTCAATCAGGCGGGTGAGGGTGTCGGGTTCCAGTTGGTCGTAGGGGATCAGCATGGCGGTTCTCGTGTCGATGAGCAGCGATGATAGAACTGCGGTGCCAGGCACCGCAATTCACAGGCCCTCAACTTTCCTCGCGATTCTGCCCGATCAGGCTGTCGACCGGTGGCACACGGGTGTCGGATTCCATCTGCGCATCATGTTCGATCTGATGGCTGAACCGCTCCAGTGAACTCTGGGCCGGTTTGGCATCGCTGGCGAACACAGGTGGGCTCAATATGTAAGCACCCAGCAGTTTGCTCAGCGCTGCCAGGCTATCGATGTGCGTACGCTCATACCCGTGAGTCGCATCGCAGCCGAAGGCCAGCAGGGCCGTGCGGATGTCGTGCCCTGACGTCACTGCCGAATGCGCATCGCTGTAGTAATAGCGAAACAGGTCACGGCGTACCGGCAGTTCGTTCTCTACGCCCAGACGCAGCAAGTGGCGGGACAGATGGTAGTCGTACGGACCGCCCGAGTCCTGCATCGCCACGCTCACCGCGTGCTCGCTGGAGTGCTGGCCCGGTGCAACCGGCGCGATGTCGATACCGACGAACTCGCTCACGTCCCAAGGCAGTACGCCCGCTGCGCCCGTACCGGTTTCTTCGGTGATGGTGAACAGCGGGTGGCAATCGATCAACGGCTCTGCACCGCTGTCGACAATGGATTTCAGCGCCGCAAGCAGCGCCGCGACACCGGCCTTGTCATCCAGATGGCGTGCACTGATGTGACCGCTCTCGGTGAACTCCGGCAGCGGGTCGAAAGCCACAAAGTCGCCGATACCGATGCCCAGCGATTCGCAGTCGGCACGTGTGGTGCAATAGGCATCCAGACGCAGCTCGACGTGGTCCCAACTGATCGGCATCTCGTCCACGGCGGTATTGAACGCATGACCGGACGCCATCAACGGCAGAACGCTGCCACGAATCACGCCCGTGTCGGTGAATACACTGACACGGCTGCCCTCGGCAAACCGGCTTGACCAGCAACCGACTGCCGCCAGTGCCAGGCGGCCATTGTCTTTGACTTCCCGAACGCTGGCACCGATGGTGTCCAGGTGCGCTGATACTGCACGGTCAGGGCTGTTCTGCTTGCCCTTGAGCGTGGCGCGGATCGTGCCGCGGCGGGTCAGCTCGAACGGGATGCCCAGTTCTTCAAGACGCTCGGCCACGTAACGCACGATAGTGTCGGTAAAACCGGTCGGACTTGGAATCGCGAGCATTTCCAACAGAACTTTCTGCAGGTATTTCAGATCCGGATCGGGGATATTTGCAGGGGTCATGGATGCTCCTTATGGAACAGTTGCAAGCCACAAGGCTGCAAGGGCTGATAGCCCTTTTGCAGCCTGTGTCCGCAACTGCGATCAGATATGCACAGGCAGGCTGTGCGGAAACAACAGATCGACGAAACGTTCGGCGGTGGGTTGTGGTTCATGGTTGGCAAGGCCCACGCGTTCATTGGCTTCGATGAACACGTACTCGGGCTGATCGGCGGCCGGCACCATCAGGTCCAGGCCGACGACCGGGATGTCCAGAGCCCGCGCTGCACGTACTGCTGCATCGCTGAGCACCGGGTGCAGAATCGCCGTGACATCTTCAAGGCAGCCACCGGTGTGCAAGTTTGCAGCGCGGCGCACGGCCAGACGCTGATCCATCGGCAGAGTATCGGCATACTCAAAACCGGCCTCGCGCACTGTGCGCTCGGTCTCCTGGTCCATCGGAATACGGCTTTCGCCATCAGTCGCGGCGGCACGGCGACGGCTCTGGGCCTCGATCAACTGTTTGATGGTATGGCGTCCATCACCAATGACCTCAGCCGGACGACGGATCGCTGCAGCCACCACCTGAAAGCCGATCACCACGATGCGCAGGTCGAGGCCTTCATGAAAGCTTTCCAGAATGACGCGCGTGTCGAACCGACGGGCCTGTTCGATAGCGCTCTGAACGTCTTCGATGGTCCGCAGATCGACGGCGACACCCTGGCCTTGCTCGCCATCCAGCGGCTTGACCACGATTTGCCCGTGCTCTTCAAGAAACGCAAGGTTGTCGTCTGCACTGCCTGCCCGCTGCTGTGCGGGCAAGCGCAGGCCGGCAGCCTTCAACGCTCGATGGGTCAGGCTTTTGTCCTGACACAGGGTCATGCTCACCGCGCTGGTCAGATCGCTCAACGACTCGCGGCAGCGGATCCGCCGACCACCATAGCTGAGGGTAAACAGGCCGGCATCCGCGTCATCCACCTGTACATCAATGCCACGACGATGGGCTTCCTCGACGATGATTCGCGCATATGGATTGAAATCCGCCTGCGGACCGGGGCCGAGGAACAACGACTCGTTGATGCCGTTCTTGCGCTTGATGGCGAAGGTCGGAAGGTTACGGAAATTCAGCTTGGCGTACAGCGCCTTGGCCTGATGGTTGTCATGCAACACCGACAGATCAAGGTAGCTCAGACCGCGGCTCATGAAGTGCTCGATCAAATGCCGCACCAGCACTTCACCCACGCCGGGACGTGTGCATTGCGGGTCAACCGCCAGGCACCAGAGGCTGCTGCCTTTTTCCGGGTCATTGAAGGCTTTCTGATGATCAAGGCCCATGACGCTGCCGATGATCGTGTTGCTGCCCTCATCTTCGGCCACCCAATATACCGGGCCACCTTCATGGCGCGGCGTGAGCAGGGCCGGGTCGATGGGCAACATGCCGCGTGCCAGATACAGGTTATTGATGGCTTGCCAGTCCGCTTCGTTATGCGCCCGGCGGATGCGATACCCGCGAAACACCCGGTGCGCCGGTCGGTAGTCGCTGAACCACAGACGAAGCGTGTCCGACGGGTCGAGAAACAACTGCTGCGGCGATTGCGCCAATACCTGCTGCGGCGCCGCCACATACAAGGCAATGTCACGCTCGCCGGGCTTTTCGTTGAGCAGGTCTTGGGCCAGTGCTGCCGGATCAGGGTAAGTATGACCGATCAGCAAGCGTCCCCAGCCACAATGCAGCGCCAGAGGGTCTGCATCTATCTGGCTGCCATCTTCGGCAAGACGCGCTTGCAGACGTTCGTACGAGGGCGACTGGCCACGCAACAAGCGCTGGCTATAAGTCGTCGCGTTCTGTTTCATCAATCACAGTCCTTGTTCGCTGAGCCACAGGTTCAGCGCTGCCAGTTGCCACAACTTGGAGCCGCGCAATGGCGTGAGCTGGCCCTCTGGGTTGGTCAGCAACTTATCGACCATGGCCGGATTGAACAGGCCGCGGTCCTGACTGGAGTCGGTCAACAGTTCACGCACCCAGTTAAGGGTGTCGCCCTGCAAGTGCTTGAGGCCGGGAACCGGGAAGTAGCCCTTCTTGCGGTCGATCACTTCCGAAGGAATGACCAGACGCGCCGCTTCTTTCAACACTTGCTTGCCGCCATCAGGCAATTTGAACTTGCCCGGAATACGCGCAGACAACTCAACCAGACGGTAGTCAAGGAACGGTGTACGCGCTTCCAGGCCCCAGGCCATGGTCATGTTGTCGACTCGTTTGACCGGGTCATCGACCAGCATCACCGTACTGTCCAGGCGCAACGCCTTGTCGACCGCCGCGCTGGCACCGGGCTGGGCGAAATGATCGCGAACGAAATCACCGGCTGCGTCGTTGGCTGTGTGCCACTTCGGCTGCACCGTCTCGGCATATTCCGCATAGCTGCGGTCGACAAACGCATCGCGGTAGGCCACAACCGGGTCGCTCGCGCCGTCCACTTGTGGGTACCAGTGGTAACCGGCAAATAGCTCGTCAGCGCCCTGACCGCTCTGTACCACCTTGCAATGCTTGGACACTTCACGCGACAGCAGGTAGAAGGCGATGCAATCGTGGCTGACCATCGGCTCGCTCATGGCGCGGAACGCCGCAGGCAGCTGTTCGATGATCTCGCTTTCCTGAATACGCAACTGGTGGTGGCGTGTGCCGTAATGCTTGGCGATCAGGTCGGAATACTGAAATTCATCTCCACGCTCGCCACCGGCATCCTGAAAGCCGATAGAGAAGGTCGACAGGTCTTCGACCCCCACTTCACGCAACAGGCCGACCAGCATGCTGGAGTCGACACCGCCGGAAAGCAGCACGCCGACGTCTACCGCGGCACGCTGACGAATCGCCACTGCTTCACGGGTGCTGTCCAATACGCGGTCGCGCCAGTCTTCGAGCGTGAGGTTTTTCTCGTCTTCGTGCGGGCCGTAGGGCAGGGTCCACCAGACTTTCTGTTCGACCTTGCCGCTGGCGTCGATACGCATCCAGCTGGCTGGCGGAAGTTTTTCGACGCCGGCCAGCAAGGTGCGCGGCGCAGGCACCACCGCGTGGAAGTTGAGGTAATGGTTGAGCGCCACCGGATCAAGCATTCCGCTGATATCACCACCCTTGAGCAGGGCAGGTAGCGAAGACGCGAAGCGCAGGCGCTTGTCGGTTTTCGACAGGTACAACGGCTTTACGCCGAGGCGGTCACGGGCGATGAACAGCTGCTTGCTGTCACGCTCCCAGATGGCGAAGGCGAACATGCCATTGAGCTTGGGCAGCATGTCTGCGCCCCAGGCGTGATAGCCCTTGAGCAACACCTCGGTGTCGCCACCGGAATGAAACTGATAGCCAAGGCTTTCCAACTCGGCACGCAATTCCGGGAAGTTGTAAATCGCACCGTTGAAGGCCATGGACAGGCCCAGGTGACTGTCGATCATCGGCTGCGCCGAGCCATCCGACAGGTCCATGATTTTCAAACGGCGATGACCAAGGGCAACCGGCCCCTGGCTGTGAAACCCCCACGCATCCGGGCCGCGAGGCGCCAGCTCATGGGTAATGCGCTCAACAGCGGCCAGGTCCGCTGGTTGATGGTCAAAACGAAGTTCACCTGCTAATCCGCACATAAGTCCTTACCGGGTTTCCGTTGGGGAGGTGACTGAGAAAGTGCAGTCACCCAGAAACTGACCCAGTGCGGGCATGGTAGTTTTAGATCAAAAAGTTATAAGCGTTTGGGATTTATCCCTTGCTGCAGCCCGGCGGGTGCGACTGGACCTATCAAGATTGCTAGTGATGGTTAAATGCCCAGGCAGCGCATGATTCAGCCAAATAGCACCTGCTGCTACCAGGACGGGATAGTGCAATGGACGCAAACACTTGGGTTTCGATGAGGGAAATAAACTCTGAGCGGGACCTGATCGCAGGGGAGAGTCTACAGATCACTCTTATCAATACCGCAACGGGAGAACCGGTAGAAACCGTTCGGTTCTCCCCGACGCCTGCAGTGGGGCAGTACGACTGGACGAAAGCTTTCGCAGATTACATCAACGCTACGGCCGTGCACCTACGTGCAGGCGTCCTGCAGACCGATGGGACATTCAAGACCGAGCACAGCAGTTACTTGAATAAAATATGGACAGATTCAGCGCCTGATCGCGTTGCGCTCACCACCGCATGCCGTTTCAGTCAGTGGTCGGATCTATATACAGTCAACGCGGTAGGCGCGTTGCCTGAAGGTACGACTATCACGTGTAATCTTCTCAACAAGTCGACAGGCGACCTCTACCAGACCGTTCAATGTCATGTCCCGACTGAGCGTTTGGGCAGATATTGGTAGCCTGCCTATTTGAGCGAGACGATTAACAACAGAGGAGAGCTGCTACGCGCTGGAGAAAAGGATAACGCCCAGAAAAAGTTCGTTCCTATTGGCAGCAGTTTTCGTAACCACGTTTGGGCTCCGGCCGGATTACCGCTGACGCTCGAATTCGATGTCGGCTTTTCGCCAGCCGCATTGGCAAGTGCCGCGCAGGTGTTTACGCGTCTTTGTGATCAGATACCCAAGTCTATTCCGTCTGCGCAGGATATAGACGCCTGGTTGAGCGGTTTTTCTGACGGTAAGTTTCGAGACATCACCTACCCCGCGCAAGGTTCGACAGTCGAGGATATCAGTGGGCTCAATCTGCATCTGGACAGGGCCTTCAGAATCGCCTGCTATCTCTTCAGTCAGGCAACTGCATCGCCTGCGCATTATCTGTCTCATGCGCTGGAAGCACTGAACTTTTACGCCAGACAGGACTACAAAATCAGCTGGTGGAATCGACAGATTGGTCTTGCCAAAAAGGCTGGCCGCACGGCTGTGCTACTCGCCAAACATTTGACCGGCTCAGAGCTGATCAAGCAGTTCATCCCCTACGCCATGAAGACCACAAACACCTATGCCTACACCCAGACTGGCGCCAATCTGGCTGACTTTGCGTCCGTTCAGATTCTGTGGAGTGTCAGCGCATGGAAGAACTCTGGGCAGGGCAGCTATTTACTGTATCTGCGCGCTGCGGCAGATGTGCTGTCCGGGCTGTGCCAGCCAGTCGAACGCGAGGGCAAGGAGCATGGAGAAGGGGTAAGCGTGGATTACGCTATCAATCAACACAATGCCCTCAACGGCAGTCAGTACTGCATGCAGCTTTACTCAGGATCCTATGGCGCTGAGTTGTTGAACAGAATTGTTGAAGGCGCAGTGGTACTGGTCAGCGAGTTTTCACTCACAGCGACTGCACTGTCCGAACTGGTCAATGTTGTGGTGGAGGGTATGGGATGGATGGGCTACGCCAGCCGTAAGGATTTCCACGTCAATGGAAGGGCGATCAGTCGCGGTGTTCCTTCCAATGCTCACATTGCGATATGGGCTGAAGTACTGTTGCCCTTTGCAGATACTGCCAACAAAGAAGCACTCAATGAATTGATTCGACGCACAAGTGGCGATGAATCAAACAACCAATACTACAGAGGTGGACGTCTTTTTTGGGTCAATGACTATCTGGCCCATATCGGTTCTCACTACTGTGTGTGGGCCAAGGCGATTTCCACTCGTACAGTGGGTGGAGAAAGTGGCAACGGCGAGAACCCAAAAGGTTATTACATGGGCGCGGGCACCTGCTTTCTGACTCATCATGGCAAAGAGTATGAGGGCATCCAGCCGGTCTGGGACTGGCAACGTCTACCGGGGACGACGGTCGAACAAGTTCCGAATTTCAAATGGCCCAATACTGCCTGGGGGGTAAACATGTGGGGATCTCACGACTTTGCAGGAGGCGTGAGTGATGGAAAGAGAACCCTTCTGTCCATGGAGTTGTCCAGAAAAAACGTGACTCATGCCTATAAGACGGTCATGGCGACCGGTGATCGTGTGACTTGCATGGGGACCGGAATTGATACTCGCTCTGTCATGTTTCCGGTGGTTACCTGTGTCAATCAGTGCATTGCACGTGGTCCGGTGAGGTACCTGACGATCGACAATCAAGAGCATACACTTGAGCAGGGCTCGCTGACGGCTGACAATATTCAGGCCGTTTACCATGATGGCTTCGTCTATACGCTGGCATATTTCCGGTCTCGCCCTACCGTGACTATCGAGGTGAAAAGCCGCAGCGGTGCCTGGTCTGACATCAATATCAATGGCTCCCCCTATACGGTGACACTGCCTGTTTTTTCGCTTTGTATCCATCATCAAAAAGGTGAGAACGGCTCTTACTGCTATAGCGTCAGTCCTTTAGAAGATCTCTTGGACGGGGCGCTCCTGCCAACAGCTACCGTATTCGAAGTCGGCATGGCTGATGAACACATCGTGTACGATGGCGAGGCCGTAATGGTGAGTTGTTTCGATGCGGAGTTAACGCGCAGATGGGCGCAGGAAGCCGGCCATGGCTTCTATCCGGAACAACCGTGCGTTTATATTGCAGAACAGCAGGACGCGCAGGTTAAATTGACCTGCGCCGACCCCACGCAGACCCTGGAAAACTTGGCATTTGTCATCAAGGCAGATGAGCGGGGCACGCCACTGGTCAGGCTGGTAGTACGCCTGCCGCAGGGTGATGAACGAGGGCGCTCTGTAACCGTCAACTTCTTGATTGATTAGTTGATGTCCGCAAGGAGAAGAGACGGGTATCAATAGCCCGTCATCTCCAGATACCCGACTCCCTCCTGGCTACCGCTGAACCTCACCGGGCCTTCCCAGTAGGGAATACTGGTGCCCATCCAGGCCTTGGAATTCAGCGCTTCGGTGGTGATGTTCAGGTTCCTGCCGGGAATTTTGATTGCCCAACGGGTCGGTACCTGATGCTCGCCTATTGAGGTCTCCGTGAGTGGTTCAAGGCCGATTTCATTGGCGTGCAGCAAACTTGTCGTGCCATCGGCGCTGATCCAGTTGCCGGTCAGGTAGGGTGTGCCGTCCTTGTGGCGGATGCGGTAAAGCATCAAGCGGTCGCCGCCTGCCAGTTGCAGCGAGAACCAGTCCCAGCCGCTCTGGTTGGCGGTCAGTGGCTGGCTGCTCCACTCCCGGTCCAGCCAGGCGTTACCGGTGACCTGATAGGTTTTTCCTTCAATTACCACACTGCCTTTGGCGTCGAAGAAAGGCTGGCTGTAGTAGTACGACGCCTGGCCCGCTTCCGATTTCTGGCTGTAGCCTTGTTCGCCCTGCAACACCAGCGGCTTACTGGAGGTCAGGTGCAGGTCGTAGCGGAAATCCTTGCCGTTTGCCTTGAGTTGCATCGATGCGAGCGGGTCTCCGGTTTGAGCAGTGCTGGTGAATGCCCAATCGTCGATCCACGCCGAGAAGGGCGTCGACGTCACATTTGCCTGGCCGACTCCACCCCGTGCGTAACGCTCCGCCACGTAATGGCCGCTGCTTGATGTGGCTGCTGCATGGCCCAGCCAGATCGTGCCTTCGTTCCAGCCACTGCCGGTCTGTTGGCCGGGGCGCAGGGCATTGCGAAACAACGTCCACTGCACGCCGAACTGCTGGCCCGCGTCATCCTTGAGGGTGGCGGTGATGTACCACCACTCGATACGAAAGCCGGGGTGCTGGCCGTGGTCCTGCGGGAATGAAAAGACCTTGCCGGGTGTCACCTGCGCATAGCTGTCGGCCGTATTGCCCAGACCGGCGAACCCGCTTTCAGGTTGCGGTTTGTCGTCGCAGGCGGTGAGTAGCGCTGCGATGACCAGCGGCACCAGCCATTTACTGTTCATTGGCGAATGTCCTGATTAGATCCGCTGGACGGCTACGGTACAGCCTCAGCAACGGCCAGGCCGAGGCCAGCAAAGTCGCCAGCATCGCCAGCGCCATCAAGTGCAGCAGTTGTAGCGGGAACACCTGCAGCGGCAGGCGCCAGCCAAAGGCGCGAACGTTGATCACCGCATCCAGGCACCAGGCCAGCAGCAGCCCCAGTGGCAGCGCGAGCACCAGTGTCAGGACCGCCAGCAGCCAGGTCTGCCCCAGGTTGAGCAGCATCAATTGCCGTCGCGTGACGCCCAGCGCCCACAACGGGGCGAGCTGCCCGAGGCGGCTCTGGCTCTGGGTCAGCAGGCTGATGAACAGCGCCACGCCAGCCACGCCCAGTGTCAGGCTGTTGAGTGCGGCAGGGGCGGCAAACGTACGTTCAAAGACCTGGCTCGACCAGCCCTTGAGCTGGCTTTGATCGATGATGTGATTGTCGTCCAGCTTGAAACGCGCTTGCAGCCGGATGACCAGCGACGGGATTGTCGCCTGATCGACCCTCAGGTTGAAACGCACCGGCATCGATTGCGGCCAGTGGGCGAGCAGGTGCCGGGCATTGACCAGCAGATGGCCCTTGGGGTTGCCATAGTCGGCATAGATCCCGACGATGCGTGGGGTCCACTTGCCAGTGGGCACCGGGATGTTCAGCGTATCGTCCAGACCCAGTTGAAGGCGGCGTGCCAATTGTTCGCTGAGCATGACTGTGTCTTCATCGCGCAACAGATTCCACGGATCACCGGCGACGGATTCCAGCAACGCCCAGTGCTGGCGATAGGTGTCGTGATCGATAACGCCAAACAGGTCCACAGGCCAGCCCTGGACTTGCACCGGCACTTGCCAGTTGGGCAGCACGGCGCGGATATCCTGTTGCTGGTTCAGCCAGGTGTTCAGCGGCTCGGCCTGCTCCGGATTCTGCGGGCTGACATACAGTTCGGCGGTCAGGCGTTGCTCCAGCCAACTGTTGAACGTCTGACGAAAACCCGAGGTCATGCTGCCTGCGCCGATATTCGCGGCCATCGCCAGCAGCAGGGCCATCAGCGCCAGACTCAGGGCGGGCAACTGTTGACGGCAATCCGCCAGAAACCACTGCCCGAGCACCGAGCGGCTGCGCGTCAACAGACCGCCAAGCATGGTGTCCAGCAAAACCGGCAGGGCCAGCGCGGCACTGAGCAGTAGGGCGGACATCATCACAAACCCCAGCATCAGACTGGTGCCGAATAACAGCGCGCTCACGCCCACCAACGCGCCCAGCACCGCCACCCACGCCTGGCGCTGCAACCAGCGTGCATGGGCTTGCTGCCATGCCTGGGCATCGGCCAGTGCCAACAACGGCAAGCGCGCAGCCCGCAACAGGCTATTGGCACCGGCCAGCAACGCGCCAAGCAGACTCAGGCCGATACCGCTCAGCCACCACCACAGACTGAGGTTCAACTGGCCGGCGACCTCCGCGCCGTACAAGCCGCGCAGGCTGGCCGCGACATCCGGCAATAACAGGCTGGCCAGCAAGTAGCCGCTGACCACGCCGAAAATACCGCCCAACAGAGCCAGTGCGCCCAACTCTACGCCCAGCGCAGCTATCAACAGGCGTGCGCTGACGCCACAGGCACGCAAGTTACGCAACAGCCCACGGCGCTGTTCAAGGGCCAGGCCAATGGCCGCGTGGACAATGAACAGGCCGACGATGAAGGACAGCACCCCGAGCGCATTCAGATTGAGGTGGAAGCTTTCGGTAAGGCGCTCCAGATTGTTTTCTTCGCCGCTTTTCTTGATCACCAGCAGGTCATTCAGGGCTGCCGGCAGCGCAGGGTTCTGCCGGGCAAAATCCTTGGCCAGCAGCATTCCGGACAATTGCCCCGGCTGGTCCAGCAACGATTGCGCAAAGCCTATGTCAGTCAGCAAAACGCCGGGCGCCATATCGGGTTTAGCGTGCAAGGGGGGCAGCCGAACACCGGTTTCGGTCAACGGTTGCTGGCCTTCTTCGAGCCCCAGCGCTTGCAGGGTCTGCGGCGCGATCCAGGTCATGCCCGGCGGCGTGAGGAAGTCCACGACCTGTTCGGCGTTCAGCGTCTGCCCGGTCAGTGCCGAGCCGGTCGGCAAGGTCACCGGCTCGATACCCATCAGTTGCAGGCGACGGTCTTCGCGCCCTTGAAGCACGATACGGCCTTGCAGCATGGGCGATACGGGCCAGCCTTCGCGGCGCAACTCGATAAACAATGCCTGCGGGAACAGCCCGCCGCTGCTGGCGGCGATACGGGTCTGCGGCTCGCCGCCAATCAACTGGCTGGCCCGCTGGTAGCTTTCCCGTGCCTGACTATTGAGCGCCTGCACGCCGGTCAGCAGCGCGGTGGCCAGCCACAAGCCGGTCAGCACACTGAAAAACTGCACCGGATGACGGCGCCAATGGCTCAGCAGGGCGCGCAGCGTCCAATAGAAAACCCGCATCAGCGTTCGCCTTCGTCAGCCAGACGCCCCATATGCAGTACCACTTTACGTGACAGGCGCTGCGCGACGCGCGGGCTGTGGGTGACCATCAGCAGGCTGGTGGGGCTGTCGGCGAGAATATCCAGCAGCAGTTGCAGCACCTCGTCGCTGGTGGCTTCGTCGAGATTGCCGGTGGGTTCGTCAGCCAGCAGCAGGCCGGGTCGAGAGGCGAGCGCGCGGCCTATTGCCACTCGTTGCTGCTGTCCGCCGGAGAGCTGTTCGGGATAGCGATCCAGCAGTGCGGCCAGACCCAGACGCTCGATCAAATGCGCCTGCCAAGCTGCATCTACGCGCCCGGCCAGTCGTGCCTGAAACGCCAGGTTGTCGGCTATCTTCAGGCTGCCGATCAGGTTGAACTGCTGAAACACCAGACCGATTTCAGTCCGCCGCCAGTTCGCCAGCTGGCTTTCGTTCATCAGGTCCAGGCGTTGGCCGGCAACCTCTATGCTGCCGTCATCGACCTGATCAAGGCCCGCGACCAGATGCAGCAAGGTGCTTTTGCCACTGCCGGATTCGCCCATCAACGCCAGGCTTTCGCCCTGTGTCAGGTGCAGGTCCACGCCCTTTAATACATTCAGCGGCCCCTGGGCCGTGGTGTAGCGCTTGAATACGTTTCGCACTTGCAGCATGAGCGGCTCAATGGTTCTGACTGAGTTAAAAGAGTAGCGCCTGAGCGCAAGCGCGTCGCGACCAGATATCAGCTATCGTGCGACGCTCTGCGTCGTCATGCCGTTCAGGACGCTCTGCGTCCTCTTTGCTACGCAGAGCGTCGCGACCAGCATTCCCGAACGACAATCATAAAGCTACTTCCCGCCGCCACGAATCAGCCCGCGCAGGGCAAACCGGTTAGGGTGACAGGCTTCGGCAACGCTACGCGGCAAGGGCAGGGGCTCGTTGTCGAGCCAGGCGGCGATCAGCTCGCCACACAGCGGCGCGGTGATCAGCCCGCGCGAACCGTGGCCGCTGTTGACGTACAGGCCGTCCAGCCACGGGCAGGCGATGTTGGGCACCTGGCGCGCGTCCTTGCCCAGGGCAGCATAGGCCTGAAGAAATGCTTCGCGATCGGCCAGCGGCCCGACGATGGGCAGGTAGTCCGGGCTTGTACAGCGAAAGGCTGCGCGACCCTGCAATTGCTCGGGCGACAAATCGGCGGTGTCGAGGCGCGAAGTGAGGTCTTCTGAAATCTCCCGCAACAGCCCCAGATTGTCCAGATGATCGGCCAGGTTGGGGGGCAGATCAGTACTGTTGAAATCGAAACTGGCCCCCAGCGTATGTTCGCCAAGACGCGCCGGAGCCACATAACCCTCGGCGCACACCACGCTGCGCAATGCCGTGCTGGCCTGAGTCTGCGGCAAACGGGTGATCTGCCCGCGGATGCGTTTGAGCGGTAAATCGGCGCTCTGCGAAAACTGCTTGATATCCGCCGCCCCGGCCAGCACGACGACCGGAGCACTGTCGATCAACTGTTCGTCACTCCAGACCTGCCACTGATCATCGATGCGTCTCAGCTCCAATGCCTGCTGATGAGCGATCAGACGGATATTGGCGTGCGCGGCCTGTGCGTGACACAGCGCAGGCGGATGAACCCAGCCGCCTTCGGGGTAAAACAGCCCGCCACTGTTCAGCGCAACGCCGCTCTGCGCTTCGGCCGCAGGCTGGTCCAGCAGGTGCAGGAGTGATTCGGGGAAGGCATCGGCCAGCTGTTTCTGACGCAGCGCTTCCTTGTCATTGAAGGTCAGTTGCAGCACGCCGCAAGCGTCCCAGTCGACACCGCGCTGCAAGCGTTCAAGCAGTCTTCGCGTGTGGCCAAAACCGCTGAGGATCAACTGTGAAAGCGCTGTGCCATGCGCCGATAACTTCAGGTACAGCACGCCCTGCGGATTGCCCGAGGCTTCCTGCGCCGGTGCGGCATGACGCTCCAGCAGGCTGACCTGCCAACCCCGCTGTGCCAGGCTCTGCGCCGTGGCGCAGCCTGCCAGCCCTGCGCCGATCACCAGCGCCTTGCGCTCGCCGCTAATCGGAGCGGGGCGGGCGAACCAGGGTTTGGCGGCAGGAGAGGGTGCAGCATCTTCAGGCCAGGCGATAAACGCGCCGCGCAGCACTTCCCATTTATGGCCGATGCCCGGCACCCGCTTCATTTTGAAGCCTGCTGCGTTCAGCGAGCGCCGCACCCAGCCGGTGCTGGTAAACGTGCCTATCGTGGCGCTCGGTGCAGACAGGCGCGCCAGTTCGGCAAACAGTTCGGGTGTCCACATTTCCGGGTTTTTCGCTGGCGCAAACCCGTCGAGAAACCACGCATCAATCTGCCCGTCCAGCTGCGGTAGCATTTGCAGCGCATCACCAATCAGCAGGGTCAGGGTCACGCGGCCGTCATCGAATACCAGACGCTGAAAGCCTTCATGCACAGCCACATATTGATCGAGCAATTGACCCGCGAACGGCGACAGCTCCGGCCACAATGCCAGCGCGCGTTGCAGGTCGGCGCGGCTCAACGGGTATTTCTCGACGCTGACGAACTGCAGGCGCGCATTGGCGGGCGCGCACTCGTCGAACAACTGCCAGGCACAGAGGAAATTCAGCCCGGTGCCGAATCCGGTTTCACCAATGATCAGCCTGCCGTCCTCCGGCAGCTCGCTGAAACGCCGGCGCAGGTCGTTCTGCACCAGAAACACATGGCGCGTCTCGTCCAGACCGGACTCGGTGGAAAAGTAGACATCGGAGAAATCGCGGGAACGCGGGTTGCCTTGTTCGTCCCAGTCTATCCGGGCGTGGCGGGTAATGGTCATGTCAGGCTCAGCGGTGGCAGTGGGCGCATTTTAGCCGTGTGCGAGGATAAAAGTGCGATCACTGCTGCGCCGATTGACCGATGCCCGCAATCGGTGGTCAGAATGCTCACTGAGGGTTGTCCACCGGGCGTTCTCTGAGCCATCCCCAATCAGGAGTTGTGCATGTTTGAATCCGCTGAAATCGGTCATGCCATTGACGACGAGACCTACGAAGCTGCTTTGCCCGAGTTGCGCGAAGCCTTGCTGGAAGCGCAGATAGACCTGCACGAGCAGGCCGGTCGGCAGATCATCGTGCTGATCAACGGCATAGAGGGCGCAGGCAAGGGCGAGACCGTCAAACTGCTCAGCGAATGGATGGACCCGCGCCTGATCGAGGTACGCACCTTCGATCAGCAGACCGACGAAGAGCTGGCCCATCCACCCGCCTGGCGTTACTGGCGACAACTGCCTGCCAAGGGGCGCATGGGAATCTTCTTTGGTAACTGGTATAGCCAGATGTTGCAGGGCAGGGTCCATGGGCGTTTCAAGGACGCGGTGCTCGATCAGGCCATCAGCGGTGCCGAGCGCCTGGAAAAGATGCTCTGTGACGAAGGCGCGCTGATCTTCAAATTCTGGTTCCACCTGTCCAAGAAACAGATGAAGCTGCGCCTCAAAACCCTCAAGGATGATCCGCTGCACAGCTGGCGCATCAGCCCGCTGGACTGGCAGCAGTCCAAGACTTACGACAAGTTCGTGCGCTTCGGTGAGCGGGTGTTGCGTCGCACCAGCCGCGAATATGCGCCCTGGCATGTGATCGAAGGCGTGGACGCCAACTACCGCAGCCTGACGGTCGGCCGTCTGCTGCTGGAAGGCATGCAGGCCGCGCTGAACAAGGTCGAGCCCGAGCCCGCTGCGCTCACCGTTGGCCCGTTGGCGATCCATGACAATGAGTTGACCCTGCTGGACAGCCTCGACCTGAGCCTGCACCTGAGCAAGGACGACTACCAACAGCAGCTCATCACCGAGCAGGCGCGCCTGTCCGGCAACATGCGCGACAAACGCATGAAAAGCCATGCACTGGTGGCCGTGTTCGAAGGCAACGACGCGGCAGGCAAGGGCGGCGCGATACGTCGTGTTGCAGCGGCGCTCGACCCGCGGCAGTACGCTATCGTACCAATTGCTGCACCGACTCAGGATGAACGTGCTCAGCCGTATTTGTGGCGTTTCTGGCGGCAGATACCGGCGCGCGGCAAATTCACTATTTTTGACCGCTCGTGGTACGGCCGGGTGTTGGTCGAGCGGGTCGAGGGCTTTTGCAGTGAGTCCGACTGGAAGCGCGCTTACGCCGAAATCAATGACTTCGAAGAGCAACTCACGGACGCAGGCATTGTGGTGGTCAAATTCTGGCTGGCCATCGATCAGCAGACCCAGCTGGAACGTTTTCAAGAGCGCGAAAAGATCCCGTTCAAGCGTTACAAGATCACCGAAGACGACTGGCGCAACCGCAAGAAATGGCCGGATTACCGCCAGGCAGTGGGCGACATGGTGGATCGCACCAGCACCGAAATTGCGCCGTGGACACTGATCGAGGCCAACGACAAGCGCTGGGCGAGGGTCAAGGTGTTACGCACGATCAACGAGGCGCTGGAAAAGGCGTTTGGCAAAGACAAGAAGAAGTGATCGTCTGAACCGCGTGCCTGTCTGCATCGGCACTGGCGGGCGCAGCGGGGCATCATTTGCGAGGCGGGCGCGTTTTCTGCCTGATGATGTAAATGGTCACCAGCACCGCGCTGGTCAGCATGAAAGCTCGTGCCCAAGGCTGTGCGATCAGGTAGCACGACAGGCTGATGCTCAGCCACATCAGGCCGATTACGTACACCTTGCCCTTGAGCGGGATGCCATTGCCTTCAAGGTAGTCTCGAATCCATGGGCCAAGCCGCGGGTGGTCGACCAGCCAGTGGTAGAAACGTGGAGAGCTGCGCGCGAAGCATGCAGCTGCCAGCAGCAGAAAGGGCGTGGTGGGCAGCACCGGCAGGAATATCCCGATGACGCCCGATACCACGCTCAACCAGCCAACCGCTATCAGCAGATAGCGCACCGAGCGGTGACGGCTGGTGCGCGGTGAGTCTTGCGCCATAGGCGCCGACTCAGTGGTGGCGGGGCTTGAGGATCGCCGGCTTTTCGTCCGGAGCCTGGCAGAGCAGGTACAGGGCGGTCAGTGCTTCGGGGATTTGCACGATCATGTCGTCCATCAGGTTGGCGTCCTGAGCGATGTCGGCGAACTCCGGCTGCTCATCGAACAGGCCCGAACCGACCATGATCGGCAGGAGCATTTCGCTGACTTCTTCCTCGGCACTTTCGAACCAGGCGTTTTCACGCAGGAACACGCCTTCCATGAAGCCGATGCACCAGCCACGCAGGTCCGAATCATCCGGATCGTCGCCCAGGTCGAGATCACATGGCAGTTCGAACTCTTCGTCCGACGCCAGCTGGCGGGCAATGTGTGCCTTGAGTGCGATCAGAGTGGCTTCGACCTCTGTCTGTTGCGCCTCGCTGCTGTACTGCGGCGGCTCGGAGAACAGCGCGTCGATCCACTCGCGCTCCGGCACGTCTTCGGCACAAATGGACAGGGCGGTCAGGTAGCCATGAGCGGCCACGTAGTCCAGTGCTTCTTCGTGCAGTTCATCTGCATCGAGGAAGACTTGCAGGCGGGTTAATTGCTCAGCGAAGGACATGGAAGCGCTACCTTGAAAATAAACGATGCTGGATTCTAGGCCCTGAGCGTCCTTGGCGCCAGCGCGCAGGCCAATTGCGGTTAATTTCGACCGCTCATGTCCGAGCCATCCATTGCTCCCGAGCGCTCGGGTATACTCCCCCGTTTTGCAGTGCAGCAGGATATTCCGGGGTTTTTATGCTTGAGCAGGCACAACGCGTACTTAAAGACATCTTCGGTTACGACAGCTTTCGTGGTCGCCAGGGTGCCATTATCGAGCGTGTAGCCAACGGTGGCGATGCACTGGTGCTGATGCCGACCGGTGGTGGCAAGTCCCTGTGTTTTCAGGTGCCGGGGCTGTTGCGTGAGGGGCTCTGTGTGGTCGTCTCGCCGCTCATTGCGCTGATGGACGATCAGGTCGCCACGCTGGATGAACTCGGTGTGTCCGCTGCTGCGCTCAACTCCACCCTCAGTGCCGAGCAACAGCGTGAGCTGGCCAACCGCATTCGCCTGGGCGAAGTCAAAATGCTTTACCTCGCCCCGGAGCGCCTGGTGCAGCCGCGCATGCTGTCGTTCCTGCAAAACCTTCAAATTGCCCTGTTTGCCATCGATGAAGCGCACTGCGTATCGCAATGGGGTCATGATTTCCGCCCTGAGTACCTGCAATTGGGGCAACTGGCCGAGCTGTTTCCGGATGTGCCGCGCATCGCGCTGACCGCCACCGCCGACAAGCGTACCCGCGAAGAAATCGTCACGCGCCTGCACCTGCAGAACGCCGAGCGCTTTCTGTCCAGCTTCGACCGGCCAAACATCTTCTATCGCATCGTGCCCAAGGAACAGCCGCGCAAACAGCTGCTGGCGTTCCTCTCCGAACGGCGCAGCGATGCCGGTATCGTCTACTGCCTGTCGCGCAAGAAAGTCGATGAAGTGGCCGTTTTTCTGAGCGAAAACGGCTATCCCGCGCTGCCGTATCACGCCGGGTTGCCATCGGAAACCCGTGCTGCCAACCAGAAACGCTTCCTTAATGAGGAAGGGCTGATCATGGTGGCGACCATCGCGTTCGGCATGGGCATCGACAAACCCAACGTGCGTTTTGTGGCGCACATGGACCTGCCCAAATCGCTTGAGGCCTACTATCAGGAAACCGGTCGGGCCGGGCGTGATGGCCTGCCTGCCGATGCCTGGATGGCCTACGGTCTGCAAGACGTGCTGATGCTCAAGCAGATGTTGCAGAACTCCGAAGGCGACGAGCGCCATAAGCGTCTGGAGCAGCACAAGCTCGACGCCATGCTCGCCCTGTGCGAAGAAACCCGTTGCCGTCGACAGACCCTGCTGGCCTATTTCGACGAAGACATGCCCAAGCCATGCGGGCATTGCGACAACTGCGTCGATGGCGTGCAGACCTGGGATGCCACCGAGCCTGCGCGTCAGGCGCTGTCGGCCATCTACCGTACCGGCCAGCGTTATGGCGTCGGTCATCTGGTCGATGTGCTGCTGGGCAAATCCAACGACAAGGTAGAAAGCTTCGGCCATCAGCATCTGTCGGTGTTCGGGGTCGGCAAGGCACGCACCGAGGCCGAGTGGCGCTCGCTGTTCCGCCAACTGGTGGCGCGCGGGCTGGCAGACATCGACCTTGAAGGCTATGGCGGCCTGCGCCTGAGCGACACGTGCCGGCCTCTGCTGCGTGGCGAAGTTACTCTGGAACTGCGCCGCGACCTCAAGCCACAAACCACTTCAAAGAGCAGTTCCGGCAGCCCGGCGAGCCAACTGGTGCGCGGCGAAGAGCGCGAGCAGTGGGAGGCCTTGCGTGCCTTGCGGCGCAAGCTGGCCGAGGAACATGCCGTGCCGCCTTACGTCATTTTCCCGGACTCGACCCTGCTGGAAATGCTGCGCAGCAAACCCGGATCAATGGCCGAGATGGCCCGAGTGGGCGGCGTGGGCGCGCGCAAGCTGGAGCGTTACGGCGAGGCCTTTCTTGAAGTGCTCAGTGGCAAGGCCGAGGCACCACGGGTGGTGGCCGATGTACGACACGAGCTGATCAGCCTGGCGCGTGCCGGCATGACCCCCACGCAGATTGCCGGTCAGTTGCAGTGCTCGGAAAAGAATGTCTACACCCTGTTGGCCGAGGCCATCGGCAAGCAGCAGCTGTCCATCGAGCAGGCACTGGACTTACCGGAAGACCTGTTGGGCGAGGTTCAGGATGCCTTTCTCGATGGCGAAGGAGAACTACCACCGGTGTCGGCGATTGCCGAGCAGTTTGCCGGGCGGGTGCCGGAGGGCGTTTTGTATTGCGTGCGAGCGGCGTTGCAATCGGAATTTGAGGTATAACAGCGTGCGACGAAACGTCACCGTCCCGCGCTTGCCTGAACATAGGGACCATGCTTAGCTCGCTAATAATTAGTTTGAATCATGAGTTTCCTTATGCCATTGACTGATGAACACCGTTTCGGGATGCAACTCGGACATCTCACCCGGGGCTGGCGCGCCGAACTGGACCGTCGGCTTGCCGATCTTGGCCTGTCTCAGGCGCGTTGGCTGGTCCTGCTGCACCTCGCCCGGTTCACCGAGCCGCCCACCCAGCGCGAGCTTGCGCAAAGTGTGGGCGTCGAAGGACCGACTCTGGCGCGTTTGCTCGACAGTCTTGAAAAGCAGGGCCTGGTTCAGCGCCAGGCAGTAGTCGAGGATCGACGCGCGAAAAAAATCCTGCTCAGTGATACTGCCTTGCCACTGATTGAAAAGATTGAAACCATCGCCAATGTGTTGCGTATCGAGCTGTTCGAGGGCGTGAGCGAGGAAGATTTGCGCGTCAGCATGCGGGTGCACTCGCAGATTCTGGCCAATCTGGAAAGATCCTGAGACGAAGCCGGGCGTTCTCAACCATAATCGTGCAACGGATACTGAAGTCCAACTGATTACGTGAGAAGCCTGCTGTGGTTTCTATAAGGGTTCGCATGCTGAAGAGTTCACTGGCTGCTGTCGAAGGTGCAGGTCGCAGGGCGCGCGGGGTGTTTTGCAAGAGCGTCATAGCGGCGTCATTGCTGGCCTGCTCTACGCTGGCGTCTGCGTTGGGGCTGGGTGAAATCACCTTGCACTCGGCGCTCAACCAGCCGCTGAATGCCGAGATCCAGCTGCTGGAGACTGGTGGTCTGAGCAACGAAGATGTTGTCGCCAGGCTCGCGTCGCCCGAGGCTTTTGCCAAGGCGGGCATAGAGCGGGTGTTCTTTCTCAACGACCTGCGCTTCACCCCTGTGCTGCGCGGCGATCGCGGCGTGATCCGGGTGGTATCCACTAAACCGGTCACCGAACCCTACCTGAGTTTTCTCGTCCAGTTGGCGCGGCCGAATGGCGATTTGCTGCACGAATATACGGTGTTGCTTGATCCTGCCACCTCACCGCAAGGTCTGGCCGCCACGCGCAGCCGCAACACGCAACGTTCGACGGCCTCTGCGCAGGAAAGCCGCATGCCGGTCGCGCCACCGGCCGCCGTGCAGGGCAAGCATTACACGGTTGTCAATGGCGATACCCTGAATGGCATTGCCAGCCGTTTGCAAGGGCCGGGTAACAAGGTTTCGGCAAGCCAGCTGGCAGACGGCATTCGTTTGCTCAACCCGCAGGCATTCGCGGCGGGCGCCGGTTCCGCGCTTAAAGTTGGCCAGGATTTGTTGCTGCCCGATTCCGCTGTATTGCCAAGTGCCGCTGCGCCTGCCGCCAGCCCGGAGGCGTCGTCACCCAAGCCTGCCGAGTTGCAGCGCACCGCCGAGCAACTGTCGGCGGCCGCCATTGAAAACCAGCAACTGGCTCAATCGCTGGAGGCGCTCAAGGCCCAGACTCAAGAACTGCAAGAGCAGATGAGTGGCAAGGACAAGCAAATCACCGCGCTGCGCAGTGATCTTGCCGTTGCGCAATCCGCTGCCCGACCTGCCACGCCTGCCGCACCTGCAATAACTCCGGCTACTCCTGCTCAACCGGCCGCTGCCCCGACGCCAGGCACCGATTCATTCCTGAGCCTGCCGATACTGCTTGCTGCCGTGTTGATTGTGCTTCTGCTTGTAGCGTTTGCTTATTCGAGACGACGCCAGCAGCGCAAACAGTCCGCAGCACCTGCTGTTGCGCCGGATGAGCAACTGATCAAACCTGCTCAGGCGACCATGCTTCCGGTGTTCGAAGTGCCCGCCGTTGCGCCACAACCCGCGGTGCAGCCACCACCGACCCCGGCAGCGACCAAACCACCGGCAGCGCAACGTTCGGCTGGCTCTACGCCGGATGCGCTGGACGGCGTCAGCATTTACATCGCCTACGGGCGCTTTACCGAGGCGATGGGCATTCTGCGCAGCGCCCTGGAAAATCAGCCGGAGCGTGATGACATTCGCATCCGCTTGCTGGAATTGCTGGCGGAGCAGGGCGACGGCAGCGGTTTTGTTCGGGAAGAGCAATCAGCGCTGGAGCACGGTGTTGATCCGCAGACCATTCAAGACATCCGCGACCGCTTTCCACAAATCAAGGCCGCCGAAGTTGCGCCTGTGGCGGCGGTCGTCCCTGCCGCTGCGGTCGCGGCTACCACGCTGTCTTTCGAAAAGTCCGAGCCCGAGCCAGAATCTGCCGCCTATCTGCAGCCCGACCTGGAGCCTGAACCCGCGGCGCAGCTGGACGAAACCGCCGCAGCGGCGCTGAATCCGCAGGACGAGTTTCAGTTGAACCTCGATGACCTGTCGATGGATGCCGACTGGGATCTGGTCGATCCGTTCGACAGCCCGCCGCCGCGCATCAAGCCAGCAGCGGCGACTGCTGCGCCAGCGCCCGCTGACGTCGACCCTGGTTTTTCTTCGGACCTGACTCAACTGCCGGAAGTCTTTGAGCTCTCGGATGAGCAGTTCCTCAGTGATTTCTCCGAACCCGATGTCATCGAGCCCATCGAAGTGGTGGCACCTGCAGTTGCTGACGACCTGAGCGATGACTTTCTCGACAGTTTCATGAGCGACGACGCAGAGTTCGACCTGCTGGACCTTGAAGAGCCACCACTCAGCCAGATCAATCAGGCGCAGGTGCTGATCGAGGAGGGCGATCTCGAGTCGGCTCGTGAAATTCTGCAACAGGTCATTGCCGAGTCCGACGAGGAGCATCGGCGCATGGCGCGGGAACTGTTGGTGGGCATCAGCTGAACCCGTTGTTTCCTTGAGCAGGCGTGACCGGTCTGGCGTTTAACGAAAGATCGGCCGAATGCCCCGGCATTTCGGATACGCCACGCAGCCCCAGAACTCACCGGCATTCTTGCCGGTCCGGGCTACCTTGATCACCATGGTTTTTTTACAGTGCGGACACGCGGGCGCTGCGGGCTTTGCCGGCAGCTTTGGTGTGGCCGGTTCACGACGCTTTTCCGGGCGCTTGGCGCGGCTGGTTTTGACAGGCTTTTGCGGTTGCGGTGAGTGTGCTGCGGGTTTGGTGGGCTGCACATGCTGTTGCTGATCCGCTGTCTGACCGGCAACCCTGCTCAGTAGCCTGCGAAACGTGCGGATCAATGCCGCCAGAGCAGATGTCGTGTTGCGTGCCATAAAGGTGCCTTGAGTCGCGTCGCGTCCAGGAGCAGCATGGTGCAGGCATCCTCGTCAGGACGCAAACTCCTACGTGGCGATCATGCCCGTCTGCTGTTCCCCGCCACACCTAATTGCCGCCTGTGGCTAAAGCCCTGCGTTTTGTGGGCGATAACAGTGCACGAGGACTGCCGGTTGCCACCCTGAAAGGTTGTGCTACACCTTCAGCACACGCCCGGCATATCAAGCATTATCACGGAGTGAATTATTAATGCGCGTCAACATGCCTATCACGCAGACTGAACGGACTTTTCCGGCATCTGAACGCCTCATCTCCACCACCGACCTCAATAGCCACATTACCTACTGCAACGATGCCTTCGTCGCGTTGAGCGGTTTTACCCGCGAAGAACTGGTCGGCCAGCCGCATAACCTTGTGCGCCACCCGGATATGCCGGCTTCGGTGTTCGCCCATATGTGGGAAACCATCAAGCAGGGCAAGCCGTGGATGGGCGTGGTCAAGAATCGCTCCAAGCAAGGTGATTATTACTGGGTCAGCGCCTACGTGACGGCGGTGTATGAAAACGGTCGAATCGTCGGCTATGAGTCCGTACGCTCGTTGCCTACCCGCGATCAGGTTCGTCGGGCAGAAGCATTGTATGCACGGCTGCGTGCTGGCAAATCGGCGGTGTCGGCAACCAGCTCGGCGGCCTATCACTTGGTTCGCCAGCTACCGATGATCCTCTGCGCCCTGGCACTCGCTGTCGGCGTCTACCTGCTCGACGATCTGCCTTCGATCATCATGATTCCGATTGTAATGGTGCTGCTGGGCGGTTTTCTGGAAATGCGTCAGCGCCGCAGCATTCGCAACACCCTTGAAGAACACCCCAAAGCGTTCACCAGTTCTTTGGTTGCGCTGACCTACAGCGACAACCGTGGCCCGCAGGCGCAACTCGATCTGGCCATGCTCAGCGAAGAAGCCCGGCTGCAAACTGCCCTGACGCGCCTGGCCGATACCGGCGAGAGCGTACGCCAGCATGCCGGGCGTTCTGCGCAACTGTCGTTGCGTCAGGCCGAGTCGCTGGACCAGCAGCGCAGTGAGGCGGATCAATCGGCTACGGCCATCAATCAGATGGCGGCGACCATTCAGGAAGTGACCCACAACGTACAGAACACCGCCCACGCCGCCGAGGAAGCGGACAAACTGGCGCAGCAGGGGCGTGGTCTGGCCGATGAAAGCCTGTTGGCGATTCGGCACATGGCCAACTCGGTCACCGACATCGGCAACGCAGTGGGTGAACTGGCCAGCGCGACGCAGTCAATCGGCAGCGTGGTTGACGTGATCACCTCCATCGCTCAACAAACCAACCTGCTGGCGCTCAATGCGGCCATCGAAGCGGCCCGGGCCGGCGAGCAGGGGCGTGGCTTTGCGGTGGTGGCCGATGAGGTTCGCTCACTGGCTTCCCGTACGCAGTCCTCGACCGAGCAGATCCAGCAAATCATCACCTCGCTGCGTGATGGTGCCGACCGTGCGGTGCAGACCGCCAACAAAGGCGAGCAGATCTCCCAGGAAAGCGTTGCCAGCGTCGAAGCCGTGCAGAAGGCCCTGGACGGCATCAGCCAGTCCGTGACCCGCATCACCGGCATGAGCCAGCAAATGGCCTCGGCATCCGAAGAGCAGAGCCACGTTGCGGAAAACATCAGCCAGCAGATTACCCGTATCGCGCAACTCTGCGACGAGAGTGCCAGCCAGGCGCAGCAAGGCTCGCAGATCAGCGGCGAACTGGAAGAAATGGCGCAGTACCTGCACAGCCTGGCCGAGCGGTTCAGTCGCTAAGCATGCGCAGAGGACGCAGAGCGTCCGGAACGGCATTACCACGCGGAGCGTGGTAATGAGAATTGGGGGGATTGCGCCTGGGTGCGTTCACATTACAACCCCACTGTCCGGACCTCAGCCTGGCCTCAGAAGGCGTAGCCCGAAGAGGACGCAGAGCGTCCGGAACGGCATTACCACGCGGAGCGTGGTAACGAGAGTTGGGGGTATTGCGCCTGGTTGCGTTCACACAGCAACCCCACTACCCAGACCCCAGCCTGACCTCAGAAGACGTAGCCCGAAGAGAACGCAGAGCGTCCTGAGCGGCATTACCACGCGCAGCCTGGTAACGAGAGTCGGGGGTATTGCGGCTGCGTGCGTTTACGCAAAACCCAACCCCACCACCTATCGTGCCCATCGCTCCGCGTGGGCATGCAGTTCATGACGCTCCGCGTCATCTGTTTGCCGTAACGCAGACTCCATTTGGGTGATTATCAATTATTGTCGGACAATTATTGGTATATCCGAATAAATAAGGCGCTTAACTGAAGTTGTTGAAGATATCGGCTGGAAAACTAGAAAAAGTGGAGGGCGTGCAATTAAATTGCCACTACTCAATTCAATTACCTCCATATCAAAAAAACAAACAAACTCAATACATTCAAACGGATATCACTGAACTATATATCCAGTAATGCATTATCCTTATGTCCTGAAACTTGTATTAGAATTGAAATAAATCTGTTGCCAAGTGCATAACCGCAGACTATGTTCTGGAATCGCTCAATGAAGAGCCGACCATTATCAGGTATGCAGGGATGCGAAAGTCCAAGCGTTTGGGTGCTGTCCGTTATTCGTTTAAACCTGTAGCAAGCGGCGCTCTTTGTGCGTTGTCTTTTACGTTTGGCTGCTCTGCCTACGCGGATTATGTCGAGCAGGGCAAACCGGGTGACGCTGCCAGTTGGCGTTCGGCAGAATTCCAGAGCGACTGGGGCCTGGGGCGTATTCAGGCTGATCAGGCCTACGCCGCTGGCATCACTGGCGCAGGCGTCAAGATCGGTGCGCTGGACTCGGGTTTTGACTCGTCCCACCCTGAAGCCACTTCGTCCCGCTATCACGCAGTCACCGCTACCGGTACTTACGTTGACGGTTCGCCCTTCAGCATCACTGGCGCCCTCAACCCGAACAACGATACCCACGGCACGCACGTTACCGGCACCATGGGCGCGGCGCGCGATGGCGTCGGCGTGCATGGCGTGGCGTACAACGCACAGATCTACGTCGGCAACACCAATCAGAACGACAGCTTCCTGTTCGGCCCGAGCCCGGACCCGCAGTATTTCAAGGCGGTGTATGGGGCGCTGGCGGATGCCGGAGTACGCGCCATCAACAACAGCTGGGGCAGCCAGCCATCCGATGTGACCTACGCCACCGAGGCAGGTGTGCGTGCGGCCTACGCTCAGCACTACAACCGTGGAACCTGGCTGGACGAAGCGGCGAACGTCTCGCGCAAGGGCGTGATAAACGTGTTCAGTGCAGGCAACAGCGGTTACGCCAATGCCAGCGTGCGGGCGTCGTTGCCGTATTTCGAGCCAGACCTCGAAGGCCACTGGCTGGCTGTATCGGGCCTCGACAGCAGCAACGGTCAGCGCTACAACCAGTGCGGCCTGTCCAAATACTGGTGCATCACCATGCCCGGGCGACTGATCAACGGCACCGTGCCCGGCGGCGGTTACGGGATCAAGTCCGGCACCTCGATGTCTGCACCGCACGCCACCGGGGCGCTGGCACTGGTGATGGAACGCTTCCCGTACCTGAATAACGAGCAGGCGCTGCAAGTGTTGCTGACCACCGCCACCCAGCTCGATGGCTCGGTCACTCAGGCACCGACCAACAGCGTGGGCTGGGGCGTGACCAATCTTGAGCGGGCGATGCGCGGTCCCGGTCAATTGCTCGGCACCTTCGACGCCAACCTGGGTGCCGGTGTGAGCGACGTATGGAGCAACGATATTTCCGATCAGGCGCTGCTTCAGCGTCAGGCCGAAGACACTGCCGAGCAGGCCACCTGGCAGCAAACCCTGATCAGCAAAGGCTGGCAAAACGGCGTTGCCAGTACCGCCAGCCAGCAGGATCAGGCCGATTACGCCACCGGCACCGCGCGTGCCGCCGCAGCCGCTCAGCGTCAGTACCAAGGTAGCCTGGTCAAATCCGGTGCCGGTCGACTGATTCTGCAAGGCGCCAACACCTACCGTGGCGATACCCTGGTCAATGGCGGCTTGCTGTCGGTCAACGGCTCGCTGGTTTCCGCTGTGCAGGTCAATGCGGGCGGCACGCTGGGCGGCAATGGCCAGATCGGTGGGCTGACAGCGCGCAACGGCGGTATCGTCGCGCCGGGTAATTCCATCGGTACGTTGCAGGTCAACGGTGATGTGACCCTCGAGCCGGGTTCGACCTACGCCGTGGAGCTTTCGCCCACCGCCAGTGACCGTATCGTCGCCACCGGAAGCGCCACCGTGTCAGGCGCGAACATGACGCTGGCGCTGGAGAACGCGACGCCGGTGGCCTTGAGTTCTGCACCGATCCAAAGCGTCGTAGGTCGCCAGTACAACGTGCTGCAAGCCGCCAATGGCGTAAACGGCCAGTTCGGCTCAGTGACTTCGAACTACGCGTTTCTGGGTGGCCGACTCGACTACGCAGCCACCGGCGTCGCGCTGAACGTCGAGCAAACCAGCGCATTCAGCAGCGTCGCCCAAACCCCGAATCAATCTGCCGTATCAACCGCTGCCGAACAGCTTGGCGCAGGCAACGCGGTGTACGAAAACCTGTTGCTGACTCAAAGCGCAGCTGCTGCCCGAGACAGCTTTCAGCAACTGTCCGGCGAGATCTACCCGGCCATTGGCAGCGTGCTGATCAACGACAGCCGGCAGATCCGCGATGCAGTGGGTGAGCGTCTCGGGGCCAGCGTATTCGGCACTGATGGCAACACGGCCGCACAAGACAATGTCTGGATCAAAGCCCTGGGTGCCTGGGGCAAGACCGACTCGCGTGACGATACCGCCGGTTACACCACCTCGATTGGCGGCCTGCTGGCCGGTGTCGATGGCAACCTTGCCGATGACACACGTCTGGGCGTGGTCGCGGGCTACAGCGACAGCTCATTGAACATGGGCTCCGGCACGCATTCCCGGGCTTCGGTGGACAGCTACCACCTGGGCGCTTACCTCGGCCATGAAATCGGCGCACTGCGCCTGACCCTCGGCGGCGCGCACAGTTGGCATCGCATTGATGCACAACGCGACGTGCAGGTCGGCGGTGCTGCTGGCAAAGAGAAAACCAAACACGATGCCCAGAGCACGCAAGTGTTTACCGAGGCGGCGTATCGCATCCACTTGCAACCCGCGACCCTCGAGCCGTTCGCCAATCTGGCCTACGTCCACCTCAACACCGACAGCTTTACCGAGAAGGGCGATGCGGCGGCGCTGTCTGCCGGTAGCGATAACCGCGATGCGGTGCTGAGCACTCTCGGTGTACGGGCGCTGAAAACCATCGCGATCAGCGACCGACAGAAAATCGACCTGTCGGGCAGCCTCGGCTGGCAGCACAACCTGAGCAACACCGATTCCGAGCAGCACCTGGCATTTGCCTCGGGCGGTGGCAGTTTCGGTATCGAAAGCTCGCCGCTGGTCCGTGACGCCGCGCTGGTCGGTGCTCATGCCAGCGTTGCATTGAGCAAGGACGCCAGGGTCAGCCTCGACTACAGCGGCCAACTGGCCAGCCGGGAAAAAAGCCACGGTGTCGGTCTGAGCCTTAACTGGCAGTTCTAAACCCGGCAGCACCTAAACCAACCCTCAAACCACCCCCCCAACCAAAAGAACGACGCGCATGCAGATGCATGCGCGCGGAGATTCGTGCGCGTTAACTAAGGACGGTCGTTTCATGAAAGATGCATCCACCACTCGACACACCTCTGTCAAACCCCTCGGTCAGGCCATTCACGCCATCAACCGCGCCTCTTGCGGCGCACTGGCCTGCTACCTCGCGACCTTGGGCGTGGCACATGCCGCACCCTATGTGGAAGCAGGGCAGGCGGGCAATGCGGCCAGCTGGCGCAGTGCCGAATTCAATGCCGACTGGGGCCTGGGCGCGATCAATGCCGATCAAGCCTACGCCGCTGGTTACTCCGGCAAGGGCATCAAACTGGGCATCTTCGACCAGCCGGTCTATGCCCCGCATCCAGAGTTTTCCAGCGCCAACAAGGTGATCAACCTGGTCACTAGCGGTATCCGTGAATACACCGACCCGTATATCCCGGTGAAGGCGGGCGACGCGTTTCGCTACGACGGCGCACCGACCCCTGTCTCTGGAAAACGACAACGCAGCACTGCTCAGCAGCAACCAGACCCGCAGCGTACTCGGTCAGCAATTCAACGTACTGCAGGCGGCTGGCGGCATTCAGGGTCAGTTTGGTTCGGTGACGGATAACTACGCATTCCTCGACGGCAACCTGGCTTACAGCGGTACCGGTGTGACACTGGCTCTTGAGCGCAACGGCGACAGCTTCGCTAGCGCAGGCCAAACCGACAACCAGCGCAGCGTGGCCCAGGCCATTGAGCAACTGAGTGCAGGCAACTCGGTCTACGAGAGCATCATCCTCAGCCAGGACGCCGCCAGCGCACGCCGCGCATTCACCCAACTGTCCGGCGAAGTGCACCCGGCCATCGCCACGCAATTGATCAACGACAGCCGCCAACTGCGCGACGCCGTGGGTGACCGTCTGCGCGTGGAAGGCTTGTACGACCAGCCAGCACCGGGCACTGAAGATAACTCGGTGTGGGTCAAAGCGCTCGGCGCATGGGGCAAAAACAGCGGCAGCAGCGACAGCGCCAGCTCGACCTCATCGCTGGGCGGCCTGCTGGCAGGCGTCGACGGCCTGATCAGCGAGCACACCCGCTTGGGCGCGATGGCAGGTTACAGCGACACCTCGCTGAGCCTGGGCGATGACACCCACTCGCGGGCATCGGCAGACAGCTACCACCTGGGCGCCTACATCGGCCACGAACAGGGCGCACTGCGCCTCACCGCAGGCGCGTCGCACAGCTGGCACCGCATCGACGTGAAACGCGACCTGCAATTCGGCGCGTTTTCCGACCGTCAAAAGGTCAAGTGTGACGCCCAGTCGAGCCAGGTCTTCACCGAAGCCGCCTACCGCCTGAACCTGCAACCGCTGGCACTGGAGCCATTCGCCAACCTGGCTTACGTCCACTTCGACAGCGACAGCTTCACCGAAAAAGGCGGCGCCACGGCCCTCAAAGGCAGCGACGACAACCGCGACACCGTGCTCTCGACCCTGGGCATGCGCGCCGGAAACCGCTTCAACCTCAACGACACACAAAAACTCGACGTCTCCGCCACCCTCGGCTGGCAGCACAACCTGAGCGACACCTCGTCGGAACAACACCTGGCCTTCGCCAGCGCCGGCAACAGCTTCAACGTGCAAAGCGTCTCAATGGACCGCGACGCCGCCGTAGTCGGCGCCCGCGCCAGCCTGGCGCTGGGCAAGGATGCACGCATCAACCTGGACTACAACGGCTTGCTCGGTGCACGGGATAAAACCCACGGCGTGGGCTTGTCGCTGGATTGGCAGTTCTGATGGAGGATGCCTGCGGGGTGCAGTAGCCCCGCAGGCACTCGGTAATACCTATCGTGCCAATGCTCCGCGTTGGCACGCATCTCGTGACGCTCTGCGTCATATCCAACCATCACGCGAATGCTGGATCACTCATAAGTCCAGGCTTCTGCCCGCAGGGCGTAGGAGCGAACTTGTTCGCGATCTGCCGGGAACCGGCAGCAAAACCTGTGTATGCGGTACATCAGGCACAACCGAGGTGACCTTTTCAGGGCCGCTTCGCAACCGTCGTAACTTCTTCCCAAAACTCCCTATTTTGAGGGGTAGAAGCCTGCTCTCCGGGCTTGCCAAGGCTCGTATCCAGACTGCGCGGAGATTCTGGCCAAGTTCGGCTTCACGCCTGCACCACACGCGGGAAACCGGAGTCAGTCAACGGCTGCTTTTGAGCCGCCAAAGCGGTTGTACGAATTTTCCGAATTTTTGCGGGCTTCATGTACCCCTCGGATTTTTTTACACTTCTTCTGTTAAGTTGCTCAGGCAGAGCTGTATCAAGAGTTGTCAGGGAGACACTGAATGTTCTTTTTTCACATGCTGCCCTCATGGGATGACATACGGCGAAAGCTTGACCGTGATATCGCGCCCTACAGAGGGGGCCATTTTCGCACGCATCGAAATGAACCCGTCCCGTCGCCCGCGCTGATCATTCGCCGCTTCAATTGTGTCAGGTCCGCGTTCGACCGCGCCGAATCGGAGGCTTGTCGCATACTGGGACAACGTTTCGTTGACCTCGACATCTCCAGCATCATCAAGGACTTGATCGATGTAGTCGCCCAAATGGCCATGATCGTCGTGGGCAGTGCTTTTGTCGGAGGGGTAGCCGGTGCAAGCGCGGGCGCGCTTTTTTTCGGGGTGGGTGCTGCTCCCGGTGGTTTAATGGGCGCTACATTAGGGGCGCAGGCCAGTACTTTCATACTGGGGATTCTTGGTCTGGAGTCCATCGCTGAATCCGTCATCGATGGCTTTCCGCGCATCATTCATTACTACACTCGCGGTATCAGCACAGCATGGCAAGGCCCCCGCGAACAAGGGTGGAGCTCCTTCATGGTAGACGACCCGGTCGCACAGAACAGCGCGGTTCAGGAAATCGCACAAGGGCACGTTGAAGTTGTGATTCTGCTATTGGGCGCGATGGTTCAGTACATCACACGCGGCCGCGGTAACGCTCGTGTTTTGGCAAATGAAATGCGGGCCAGCGCCAAAGGCGAGCGACTGGGCCAGTGGATGCTTGAGCATGAAGATGACCTGAAGAAGCGACCTGATTTGCAGAGGCCGGAGCCGCGTAGGGGGGCGCTTGATAAACAGGGACCCTCATATTCATCATCAAGCCGTCATGAATCAGAATCACCTGAACAAGGTAGGTCAGGTTCGACTTTAGATGAAAAAGAGGTTGCCGACGATAGTCCAAAGCTTTTAAATAACTATTCTGCAACTAGATTTTTTAAAGGTGATGAGGCAGTTAAGCACTTTGAAAAGCACGGCTCAGAGTTAATGAGTGCGTTTGGAAAAAGTGAATATAATATTAAAAACTATTTAGATGACGCAAATCATGTGATTAGAAATGGCGATTTTGTGCCTGAAATGAATGGCTATGTGAAGATGATTGGCGGTGAAGGTAGTGCTAAATATGGATTTGTAGGCGTTGATAGAGCGACTGGTAATATAACAACGTTTCACGTTAAAACTGTGAGTGAGCTTGCGCGAAAGGCTCCAAGTCTAGGATTTTCCAAATGATAATTAAACAGTGTGAGTGGATCTCGAAAGATGCTTTGGAAGCAATGCTGACAATCGGTGATACTGAAACTCAGTGCGTAGCTTTTTGTCATCCATGTCATATGAATGTCGGGGACATGCTGCTAGAGCCTGTCCTTGCGATATCAATAAAAAATGTAGCCAAGATGGCGGCAGGCTCTCAGCCATACGTACTACGTATTGACGATGGATTCGTCCATGAAATTCTGGCTGAGGTGGCTAGTGTTGAAAAATCGCTGGTGATTGCAGGTGAAATCACTATTGAATTGGATGATGTACTACCCGGAGACATCAACGTCGGAGATATGATTAGTTTCTCCTGCGGACGTCTTGATGTGATTTCCTGACTTTTAAAACTGGTATTGTCAAGATGACGATGTGTATCACGAGTCTTCGTTGCACTGCACATTCTGAATTGTACACAGAACCTCCCCAAGCATCATCCCCACATAGAGCGCTCGTTGTTATACATAAGTCTGTTTTCGATTCTGGCAGAAGGTTTAGGTCACCCCTCTGGGGTTACATCTAGTCTGCTATGTCGTTTTTTGGCACTTTTCCGAACCCTCTCGGATTTTTGTATAGCGACAAGCGCATCCACTTGCTACCCATATGGCGACCCTCGCTATTACAAAAACTTCACACATCTCAAAATGCCCTCCCACGATGTGAGAACACCCAGGCAAGGACTCTGCTAAAGAATTGATGGCCCATTGGTATCATGGTAAAACCTTGCAACAGACACCCGTCTGCGCTCGCTAAGGAATAGCCATGAAAAAGACAGGGACAGGCTTCGTCGCCATACTCGCATTTCTCTGTGCCCTCTCCGCAAACGCCAGAGAAACCCAAGTCACAGACGCCTCAATCGTCAAAGCCATCATCCAGGAATCCATCGACAGCTACCCCGGTAATTGTCCGTGCCCCTACAATTCCGCTCGCAATGGCAGCCAATGCGGCAAACGCAGCGCGTACAGCCGCAAAGGCGGTTACGCACCGATCTGCTACAAGGAAGATGTCACCAAAGAAATGATCAACGACTACCGCCGCCGCCTGAAAGACTGATCCCACGATACACAATGGCCGTTACCCACATGGCACGGCCATCACCACGCATTCAACCCAGCCGAGACGCAGGCAGCACCGCCCGCCACCAAGGCCTGCCTAAACTACGTGGCCGCGCTTCAACCCGCATCTGCGGATGCGCCAAGAGCATCGGCATATCCCGCAACCGTATCCACGGCTCGCCGTGCCAGTGCAACATACTCACCGACAACCCCGGCCACCGCAGCATGCTCAGGTGCGGCGTGCAGTCATCAAACGGCACCTGCCCATCCCGCAACGCAGGCACCACCTCATTAGTAAGCCACTGCCGCAACCCGCGATTCTCCGCGTGATAGTGATGCACCATCATCGCGTACGCCCCCGACTCACTGATCATCAGCTCTGACTGCGCTTCGCCGTGCAGGTCGAGCGTGATCATCCGGTGCTGGTCAGCGTCCAGCTTGCGCAGCGTCCGCTCGTTCAACGGCCAGCCGATCATGCGACCGAGATCGCGGGCGCTGAACCAGGGTTGGTTTTCGAGGAGGAGGGCGAGGAGTTGGCGGTTGTGACGGTGGAAGGGGGTTGGGTTTAAACCGACACACACCTCGTGCGGCTGACGAGCACTTGCCCGAAATAGATTGCTTAACATGCTGACCTCTACGTGTGAACTGAAATGACGTTAAAGACCAACGTAGAGCGGGCGTAAGAAAACCCAACTGAGCGAATCAGCAAAGCCGAGATTTTCCGTTCAATTAGAACGATTGGAATCTGGAGCTATGCGTGAACTCACTGCATCTACGTTTGTAGTGGTCAACTGATCCCGGACACGACGTTAAGGTTTTTCTCGTACTGAGCGGGCGCCATTCCATCATTGAACTGGTGTGGCCGAATCCAGTTGTAACGATGCATCAGGTAATGACTGATATCCCGCTGAGCCTCTTGGACCGTCATGTAGCCCACGGTCGGTATCCACTCAGTTTTCAAGCTGCGGAACACACGCTCCATCGGCGAGTTGTCGTAGCAATTACCCCGGCGGCTCATGCTCTGGCGTATGCGGTATCGCCAAAGCCGCTGGCGAAACTGTCGGCTCCCGTATTGGACGCCCTGGTCGGAATGAAACAGCAGGCCCTGAGGCTTGCCGCGTTGCTCATAAGCCATGTCCAGCGCCTTGATCACCAAGTCCGTATCCGGTTTGTTCGAAAACGCCCAGCCCACCACCCGACGCGCGTAAAGATCCATAACCACCGCCAGGTAATGCCATTTTCCTTGCGCCCAGATGTAGGTGATGTCGCCACACCAGACCTGATTGGGCGCGGGTACATCGAACTCCCGATTCAAAATGTTCGGAATGTCAGGCCGCTCCACTGTTGCTTTTTTATAAGCATGCGAGCCTGGTTGCTTGCTGATTAATCCCAGCTCCCGCATCAAGCTACGCACCTTGAACCGACCGATTTGCTCGCCATCCGCCTGCATCATCGACACGATACTGCGGCTGCCGGCAGCGCCTCGACTTTGCCCGAACAGCTCATTGACTCGGCTAAGTAAACGAACCCGCTCGGCGTCTGGAGACCGACGCCGCAGGCAATGGTTGTAGTAGCACGAGCGAGGTACCTCGAACACTTCGCACAGCAATTCGATTGGCTCATGGACACTGAGCTGATCAATCAGCGCATGCGCTCGTGCTCTTCCGACATCAAGAGCGCGGTGGCCTTTTTTAAAATGGATTTCTCCCGCTCAAGACGGGCGATCCGGGCTTCGAGCTCCTGGATTTTTTGCTGCTCGGGCGTGAGGGCTTTGCTCTGTGGAGTGACACCGTTGCGCTCTTGTTGAAGCTGGTTGACCCAGCGACGCAGCGCAGATTCGACCACCCCAAGCGAGCGGGAGGCTTCGATATGGCTATAGCCTTGATCGAGCACGAGGCCTGCGGCCTCGCGTTTGAATTCAACGGAAAAGGTACGGCGTTGTTTGGTCATCAGACACCTCTATCTGGCGATATTCTCGCCTAAATGAGTGTCCGGAACCATTAGACCACTACAAAGGTCTTTCAGCTACGGCCTGACTTGATGATTACTCAGGGAGAGAAGAGCTGGGTTCTGGACACCAAATGGAAGCGGCTGGACAGCGAGCTGGGTAGCAAAAATTATGGCCTGAGCCAGGCTGATTTTTATCAACTGTTTGCGTATGGGCAGAAGTATTTAGGCAGGCAGGGGGATTTGGTGCTGATTTATCCGAAGCGTGGGGCGTTTCAGGAGGCGTTGCCGGTTTTTGAGTTTTCGGAGGGGTTGAGGTTGTGGGTGGTGCCGTTTGATTTGATCTCTGAAAAAACTATAGTTATAGAGAAAATCACACGACAATGAAAATGAGTTCTATGAAGCTAAAGGAGCTATTAACTGAGTATCGTATAAGTTTTCTTGCGCTCAGTATGTAAATTATAGGGGGAATGGTTTTGGAGAATGTACAAGGCAAATGATATAAATAGACCTTTTGATGGCTATATGCTTTCATATGGAGTGCGCAAACTTGACGATTTCAAGGAGAGATTATGTCTGCTACCACGCTGGCGATAGAAAATATTTATCACGAAACTAAAGAGTTTTTAATAGTCGGGCTGACTGGTAGAACTGGCTCAGGCTGTACCACTGCCGCCCAGAAATTAGCATCTCCCAGTTTCGGTATTCCATCTGATGGATATGATGGGCTTTCAATAAATGAAATTAAAAAGCACAAAATAATAAAGAAGTATATCGATTCTATAAGTTGGACGCCTTTCTATAAGTTGGAGGTAAGTGGCTTAATAACATTTCATCTCCTGCTGCTTTCTGATTTGGAACTGGATAGTTACTTGCGCGGAGTTTCTTTGACGGATGCTTCGGTAGTTAAGATATCAGAGTTATTCAGTGTTGAATTTTCAGAAGTGCGCAAAGCCGTTGTCGAGCGTATGTCACATGGGTACACTTTTGTAGCTGATTTTGCAACGGATTGGTATCGCCTGTATTTTCAAGATATTCCTGCAGTTACGAGCAGCTTTAGACAGATTTTAACAGACTCGGAATTTACAAAGCTATATCAGAAGACGGGTGATAATATTCGCTCGTCGGGCCGTGCCAATGACAATGTTTTCAATTCGGCAGAGATTTTTAACTTTCCTAAACATATAAATTTAATAATAAAAGTAGCACACGCACATGCAAGACTACGGAAGGTTGAGTGCAGGGTTGTAATAGACGCGATCAGAAATCCATACGAGGCTTCCTATCTGAAGCGTAGGTATGCAAATTACTATTTGGTTTCTATAAATACCGATAACTCTCAGCGCCTTCTTAGTTTGAGGGCTGTAAGAGGTTTTTCTGATGCTCAGATAAAAGAGCTGGATGAAAAAGAGTACCCCCAGAAGCTTTCGGGTGCCAATAGGTTTATAGCTCAAAATATACAAGAATGTATCGAAAATTCAGATATACATATCCATAACTCCAAGGTCAGTAATTTTACTCATAATGATCTAGTTAGCCAGCTGGCTTGGTATGTTACGTTGATGATTCATCCGGGATTAGTCATGCCTACTTCGGCGGAAAATTGCATGCAGATAGCATACTCCGCTAAACATAGCTCTGGTTGTATATCTAGACAGGTTGGTGCTGTAGTAACTGATGCCAGTTACAGTATTAAGGCGGTTGGTTGGAATAGCACTCCTCAGGGGCAAACTCCCTGTCTACTTCGAAGTGCAAGTGATCTTCTTGATAGAGTTAATCCAGAAGATTACAGCGATTACGAATTGAATGATAAGGTTTTTCATAATGCTATGGAGCTCAAGTATAAAGATCTTAGCTTGATCGCTAAAGATAATGGTCGCAATTTGGCTTATTGTTTTAAGAATGTCCAGAATGAGATTGAAGGAGAAAAAAATCAAGTTCATACTCGTTCGTTGCATGCGGAAGAAAATGCTTTTCTTCAGATATCAAAGCACGGGGGACAGAAGGTATCGGGTGGTATATTGTTTACCACTGCTAGCCCTTGTGAGTTGTGTGCAAAGAAAGCCTACCAGCTAGGTATAAAAAAGATATTTTTTATTGATCCTTATCCAGGGATAGCTACTGATCACGTGATTTCGGTTGGAATCGATAGGCCGGTATTAGAGCTGTTTCGCGGCGCGGTGGGCAGGGCATTTTATCAGCTGTATCAACCCGTGATGCCTTACAAAGATGAGTTGGAGTTGGTGTTTGAGATTCCCAAGTACAGTAACCCGGATAAGAAGTCTAAGGAAACTCTGAAAAAGACTTCCTAATTTGGCAAAATCTCCGGACACCAGTCGCCGAGCTTTTCGATGATGAAACAGATGACCTTCGCCGACGCCGAGTATGCCGGCAAGCGCAAGCAGACCCGTAAGGAATTGTTCCTGATCGAGATGGATCAGGTGGTGCCCTGGAAAGGTTTGATTGCCCTGATTGAGCCCTATTATCCAAAAGGAGAAGGTGGCCGGCCCGCCTACCCACTGATGGCGATGCTGCGTGTTCATCTGATGCAGAACTGGTTCGGCTACAGCGATCCGGCGATGGAAGAAGCGCTGTATGAGACGACCATCCTGCGTCAGTTTTCAGGCCTGAGCCTGGAGCGAATTCCAGACGAAACCACCATTCTCAACTTCCGTCGTCTGCTGGAAAAGCACGAGTTGGCGACCGGGATTCTCGGCGTAATTAATGGTTATCTGGGCGACCGTGGCTTGTCGTTGCGTCAAGGCACCATCGTCGATGCCACGCTGATTCACGCGCCCAGTTCGACCAAGAACAAGGATGGCAAACGCGATCCTGAGATGCATCAAACCAAGAAAGGTAACCAGTACTATTTCGGCGCCAAGGCTCACATCGGCGCCGACGACGAGTCAGGCCTGGTGCACAGCGTGGTAGTAACAGCGGCCAATGTGGCAGACGTCACGCAGGTTGCCAAACTGCTGCACGGCGAGGAAAACGTAGTCTGCGCCGACGCAGGTTACACCGGGGTCGAGAAGCGCGAAGAACACGCTGGGCGCAAGGTCATTTGGCAGATTGCCGCCCGCCGCAGCACTTACAAAAAGCACGGAAAACGCAGTATTTTGTACAAGGCGATCCGCAAAATCGAGAAGGCCAAGGCCCAGGTTCGCGCCAAGGTCGAGCATCCGTTTCGGGTCATCAAACGCCAGTTTGGCTATGAAAAAGTGCGCTTTCGGGGCTTGGCCAAGAACACCGCGCAGATGGTGACGTTGTTCGCCCTGTCAAACCTGTGGATGGCCCGTCGACATTTGTTGGCGAGCGCAGGAGAGGTGCGCGTGTAATGCAGGAAATGGTTACCGCAAAAGGCTTTGCAGCGGCCGAAAGAGCTAAAAAGCGAAGATAATTGAGCAAATTTCGACATGCATCGTTTTTTGAAAAGTGCTGAGGACTCGGTAGCCGGAAAACATCCGGCTACTTCAGACCTTCCCTAGAAGTGTTCTTCAAAGTGAAAATGAAAAGTTGCAAGAAAGAATAAGAGTTTTAGAGAGTGAGTTGGATTCACGCAAAATCTGATTGGCTTTGGTTAAGTCGGTCATTGATACGTTTTGACTAAAAAGCCAGGAAGCCTTTACTTCCTGGCTTTTCTAAACCGAGCCTATCAATCCCAGCTCAACGCTCCACCAGTCTGATACTCAATAACCCGAGTCTCAAAGAAATTCTTCTCTTTCTTGAGGTCCATGATCTCGCTCATCCAAGGGAATGGGTTGGTCGTCCCTGGATACTCTTCCTTCAAGCCAATCTGGCTCAAACGACGGTTAGCGATGAATTTCAGGTAGTCTTCCATCATCGCAGCGTTCATGCCCAGCACGCCGCGGGGCATGGTGTCGCGGGCGTATTCGATTTCCAGCTGGGTGCCTTGCAGGATCATCTGCGTGGCTTCTTCTTTCATCTCGGCATCCCACAGGTGTGGGTTTTCGATTTTGATCTGGTTGATCACGTCGATGCCGAAGTTCAGGTGCATGGACTCGTCGCGCAGGATGTACTGGAACTGCTCGGCGACGCCGGTCATTTTGTTGCGGCGGCCCATGGAGAGGATCTGGGTGAAGCCGCAATAGAAGAAGATGCCTTCCAGTACGCAGTAGTAGGCGATCAGGTTGCGCAGCAGCTCTTTGTCGGTTTCGACGGTGCCGGTTTCGAACTTCGGATCGGAGATCGAACGGGTGTACTTCAGGCCCCAAGCTGCCTTTTTAGCGACCGATGGGATCTCGTGGTACATGTTGAAGATCTCGCCTTCATCCATGGCCAGCGATTCGATGCAGTACTGGTAGGCGTGGGTGTGGATCGCCTCTTCGAAGGCCTGGCGCAGGATGTACTGGCGGCACTCCGGATTGGTGATCAGGCGGTACACGGCCAGCACCAGGTTGTTGGCAACCAGCGAGTCGGCGGTGGAGAAGAAGCCCAGGTTGCGCATGACGATGCGGCGCTCGTCGTCGGTCAGGCCTTCCGGGTTTTTCCAGAGGGCGATGTCGGCGGTCATGTTGACTTCTTGCGGCATCCAGTGGTTTGCGCAACCGTCCAGGTACTTCTGCCAGGCCCAGTCGTACTTGAAAGGTACGAGCTGGTTGAGGTCGGCGCGGCAGTTGATCATCATTTTTTCATCAACGGCGACGCGGGCGCTGGCGCCTTCGAGTTCGGCCAGGCCTTCAGCGACGTCCAGTGCGTCCAGCGCTTTCTTGGCGCGGATCAGGGCAGCGGAGTCGGCGGCGGTAACGGCGCGGGCTTCTTGTGCAGCCAGGCCACCGGCGCTATCGAGGCGGTCCATGTTGGCTTCGTTGGCGTGACCGGCGTTGGTCGCTTTGGCGACTACTTCGCCGTCTTCTTTATCGAATTCGTCCCAGCTCAGCATGGTGTACTTCTCCTGCTTGAGGGTCAGTCGGGTGGACTGGCCTGTTGGATCCAGAGGGGGTGTTGCTTGCTTTTAAGGTGTTGCGTGCAAGGAACATGAATTTTTGGCTTTTGAGGCCTTTGGGTGAGGAGCAGGGTGGCAAGGGCATGTGTGCCCTTGCCGACCTCTTCGCGGACAAGTCCGCTCCTACAGGAGTCTACAAGTCAGCATTCGGCTTGTTGGCTTCTCGCTCCCACAGGGTTGTGTTTATCCTGTGGGGCGAGGTGGGGTTGCCTTACTGGCAAGCCTCACAATCCGGCTCGTCGATTGCGCAAGCCTTTGGCACTGGGGCCGGGCCGGCCGGTGCTGCTTCGGTTGGACGCGGGGCGGTGATCGCCGAGTCGTCCGGGCCGTGGCCGCCGCTCGATACTGCGTTGAGCTTGCCGGTATTGACGGTGGACTTCTCGGTGCTGGTCGCGGCCAGGGCACGGAGGTAGTAGGTGGTTTTCAGACCACGGTACCAGGCCATGCGGTAGGTCACGTCCAGCTTCTTGCCCGAAGCGCCAGCGATGTACAGGTTCAGCGACTGAGCCTGGTCGATCCACTTCTGACGACGGCTTGCCGCGTCGACGATCCACTTGGTGTCCACTTCGAAAGCAGTCGCGTAAAGCTCCTTGAGCTCCTGCGGGATGCGCTCGATCTGTTGTACCGAACCGTCGTAGTACTTCAGGTCGTTGATCATGACCGAGTCCCACAGGTCGCGAGCCTTGAGGTCGCGAACCAGGTACGGGTTGATCACGGTGAATTCGCCGGACAGGTTCGATTTCACGTAGAGGTTCTGATAGGTCGGTTCGATCGACTGCGACACGCCAGTGATGTTGGCGATGGTGGCGGTCGGTGCGATGGCCATGATGTTCGAGTTACGGATACCTTTCTGCACACGGGCACGAACCGGCGCCCAGTCCAGGGTTTCCTTCAGGTCGACATCGATGTACTTCTCGCCACGCTGCTCGATCAGGATCTGTTGCGAATCCAGCGGCAGGATGCCTTTGGACCACAGCGAACCCTGGAACGTCTCGTAGGCACCGCGCTCGTCGGCCAGGTCGCAGGACGCCTGGATGGCGTAGTAGCTGACCGCTTCCATGGACGTGTCGGCGAACTGCACGGCAGCATCGGAACCATACGGGATGTGCTGCAGGTACAGCGCATCCTGGAAGCCCATGATACCGAGGCCGACCGGACGGTGGCGCAGGTTGGAGTTCTTGGCCTGCGGCACGGAGTAGTAGTTGATGTCGATAACGTTATCGAGCATGCGCACAGCTACATCGACGGTGCGCTTGAGCTTGTCGGTGTCCAGCTTGCCGTCGACGATGTGGTTCGGCAGGTTGATCGAGCCCAGGTTGCAGACCGCGATCTCGTCCTTGTTGGTGTTCAGGGTGATCTCGGTGCACAGGTTCGAGCTGTGAACCACGCCCACGTGCTGCTGCGGGCTGCGCAGGTTGCACGGGTCCTTGAAGGTCAGCCAAGGGTGGCCGGTTTCGAACAGCATCGAGAGCATCTTGCGCCACAGATCCTTGGCCTGGATGGTCTTGAACAGTTTGACCTTGCCTGGGTATTCGGTCAGCGCTTCGTAGTACTCGTAACGCTCCTGGAAGGCCTTGCCGGTCAGGTCGTGCAGGTCCGGTACTTCGGATGGCGAGAACAGGGTCCACGGGCCGTCGTCGAAGACGCGCTTCATGAACAGGTCAGGGATCCAGTTGGCGGTGTTCATGTCGTGGGTACGACGACGATCATCACCGGTGTTCTTGCGCAGCTCGATGAACTCTTCGATGTCCATGTGCCAGGTTTCCAGGTAGGCACAGACAGCGCCCTTGCGCTTGCCGCCCTGGTTGACCGCAACGGCGGTGTCGTTGACCACTTTCAGGAACGGCACGACGCCTTGCGATTTGCCGTTGGTGCCCTTGATGTATGAGCCCAGCGCACGAACCGGTGTCCAGTCGTTGCCCAGGCCGCCTGCGAATTTGGACAGCATGGCGTTGTCGTGGATCGCGTGGTAGATGCCCGACAGGTCATCCGGCACGGTGGTCAGGTAGCAGCTGGACAGCTGTGGACGCAGGGTACCGGCGTTGAACAGCGTCGGGGTCGAGGACATGTAGTCGAACGACGACAGCAGGTTGTAGAACTCGATGGCGCGGTCTTCACGGGCTTTCTCTTCGATTGCCAGGCCCATGGCCACACGCATGAAGAAGATCTGCGGCAGTTCGAAACGCACGCCATCCTTGTGGATGAAGTAACGGTCGTACAGGGTTTGCAGGCCCAGGTAGGTGAACTGCTGATCGCGCTCGTGGTTGATGGCCTTGCCGAGTTTTTCGAGGTCGAATTCGGCCAGTACAGGGTTGAGCAGTTCGAACTTGATACCGGTGGCGACGTAGGCAGGCAGCGCCTTGGCGTACAGGTCGGCCATTTCGTGGTGGGTGGCGCTGTCGGCGACACCGAGGAAACCCAGGCCTTCGGCGCGCAGGGTGTCCATCAGCAGGCGGGCGGTGACGAACGAGTAGTTCGGCTCACGCTCGACCAGGGTACGTGCGGTCATGACCAGTGCGGTATTGACGTCTTTCAGCGCAACGCCGTCGTACAGGTTTTTCAGGGTTTCGGTCTGGATCAGGTTGGCGTCGACTTCAGCCAGGCCTTCACACGCTTCGGTAACGATGGTGTTCAGGCGACCCATGTCCAGTGGCGCAAAGCTGCCGTCCGCGAGGGTGATGCGGATCGACGGGTGAGCCTGTACCTGATCTTCAGGGGCACGAACGGCACGCTCCTTGGCGCGCGAATCACGGTAGATGACGTAGTCGCGAGCCACTTTCTGCTCGCCGGCACGCATCAGCGCCAGTTCAACCTGATCCTGGATTTCTTCGATGTGGATGGTGCCGCCCGAAGGCATGCGCCGTTTGAACGTGGCGCTGACCTGTTCGGTCAGGCGTGCAACGGTGTCGTGGATGCGCGACGAGGCGGCAGCGTTGCCGCCCTCAACTGCAAGAAACGCCTTGGTGATGGCAACGGTGATCTTGTCATCCGTGTAAGGAACGACAGTGCCGTTACGCTTGATCACGCGCAGTTGACCGGGAGCAGTGGCAGACAGGTCCTGTGGGGTCTGGCTGGCCTGCGGCGCGCCGGTCGGCGAGTTCTCGCGAGTTGTGTCTGTTTGCATGTGTGACTCCACGTTCCTTTAAGTTTGTTCGGGCATTGCTGCCCACCGTTTCGTTTCGAGCAGTAAGTCGCAAAAGGCGACTCAAGGGCTCCAAAACGAAGGTGAAAGCGGGAGGTGCAGCCGCTTCCAGGTTTTGAAGCCAAAAAGGACCGGGCTGTGCCCGATCCTTTGAAAATCTGATGAAGAATGCGTGTTCGATGTTGCAAAACGTGTACGGGATGGCTCTGGCTCAAGCGCGAGCGGTTTGGGTGCCTAAACCGGCTTGAAGTTCAACCCCTCAGACGCAACAAAAATGCTTGAATTTCCCATTTGAGTTGTGCTGGTGTTTTTGCGCAAAACCCCACATGTAGGGTGTGTCTCGTCGCCGGGCTACAAGATAATGCGTTTTGGACATGAATTGCAACGCACCGCCTGTGGATAAAGTGTGTGTAGTTTGTGTATGAATCGCACACCATGCGTGTAGGCCGCATAACTACTGGATCGTGACCGTTTGTCACCGATTTCTGTAGGTGCTGGCGACAGGTTGCTGATTTTTGAGGGCGCGAACCCTATCACAAAAAAACGCTGCTGCAAGACCTGTCTGGCATGTGATGTGCTAAGCCGCGCCGGATGTCGTGCGAGGTGGGCGGCGGTTGCTACACTCGCCTGCGACGCGGTGCCGCAACCCTTGTTTTGAATAACAACAATGGGTCAACCACAACAAGGGGAGATTGCTTTGGAGCCACACACCTGGCATGTACTGATTGTCGAAGATGACCAGCGACTGGCCGAGCTGACCAGCGATTACCTGCACAACAACGGCCTGCGCGTAAGTATTGAGGGCAATGGCGCGCTGGCGGCGGCGCGAATCATTGCCGAACAGCCGGATCTGGTGATCCTCGACCTGATGCTGCCCGGTGAGGACGGTTTCAGTATCTGTCGCTCGGTACGTGACCGTTACGACGGGCCGATTCTGATGCTCACCGCGCGCACCGATGACACCGATCATATTCAGGGGCTCGATACCGGGGCTGACGATTTCGTCTGCAAACCGGTGCATCCGCGCGTGCTGCTGGCGCGTATTCATGCCTTGCTGCGCCGCAGTGAAGCGCCGCAGGTGCCTGCTGCAGAGCTGCGGCGGTTGGTGTTCGGCCCGTTGGTGGTGGACAACGCCCTGCGCGAGGCCTGGCTGCGCGAGCAGAGCATCGAACTGACCGGCGCCGAATTCGACCTGCTGTGGCTGCTGGTGGCCAACGCCGGGCGCACGCTGTCCCGCGAGGAAATCTTCACTGCGCTGCGCGGTGTGGGTTATGACGGGCAGGATCGCTCTATCGACGTGCGTATCTCGCGCATCCGCCCGAAAATCGGCGACGACCCCATCCACCCGCGTCTGATCAAGACCGTGCGCAGCAAGGGCTATCTGTTTGTGCCCGAAGCGGCGCAGGACATGAGCGGCCACGTGTTCAGCGGCTGACCTTATGAACTCGATCTTTCTGCGGATCTACGGCGGCATGCTCGGCGTACTGGTGCTGGTCGCGCTGCTTGGCGTGTTCGCCCTGCACGTGCTCAATCAGTCGCGCGGCGAGCAATACCGCGAACGTCTGGCCCACGGCACCTTTACGGTGATGGCCGATAACCTTGTGCCGCTCAACGACATCGAGCGCCGCCGCGCCCTGGCGATCTGGGAGCGCTTGCTGGGCATTCCCCTCAGCCTGCAAAGCATCGAGCAGGCTGGACTGGACAGCGGCGCGCGCGGTCGTCTGGCGCGTGGGCAGGTGGTGGTCGAGCAGATCGGCCCGCACGCCGCCAGGGTCTATCGTCAGTTGAGTGACAAGGAACCGCTGCTGCTGAGCGGCGAGGTGCAGCAGATCACCGAGCAACTGGCGCGAGCCACTATTTACCTGCTGATCGACGAGCTGGTGCGCTTTCCGGTCGATGAGCAACCGGCACGCCTGCAAGCCCTGCGCATCGACAAGGGCTTTGGTTTCGACTTGCATCTACTGGCGCTGGACCAGGCTGACCTGGACGATGACCAGCGCCGCCGCATCTATGAAGGCGACACGGTAATGGCGCTGGGCAAGGGCGGCGACTCGATCCGCGTGCTGGCCGGAATCGTCGACACCAACTGGGTGCTGGAAATCGGCCCGCTGTATCAGATGAACCCCTATCCGCTGCATTGGCTGCTGGTGATCGCCTTGATGGGCCTGTGTTTTATCGGTCTGGTGGTGTACTTGCTGGTGCGGCGTCTGGAGCGGCGCGTGTTGGAGCTGGAAGCTGCAGCGACGCAGATCGCCCAAGGCAGCCTGCAAACCCGCGTGCCGACCGAGGGTTCCGACTCGGTGGGGCGTGTGGCGGCGGCGTTCAACAGCATGGCCGAGCACCTGCAACGCTCGCTGATGATCCAGCGCGAGTTGGTGCGCGCGGTGTCTCACGAGCTACGCACACCGGTTGCACGCTTGCGTTTCGGTCTGGAGATGGTCAGCGACGCCACCACTCTCGAGGCGCGGCGCAAATACATGCGCGGCATGGACAGCGACATTCAGGACCTCGACAAACTGGTCGATGAAATGCTCACTTACGCGCGCCTTGAGCAAGGCGCGCCGACCCTGAATTTCCAGCGTGTCGATCTGGATGCGCTGATTGATCAGGTGATCGCCGAACTGGCACCCTTGCGCGCCGATGTGCGGGTTTCACGGGGCGAATGTTTGACCTCTGAAGAGGGCGAAGCCGCCTGGGTCGAGGCAGAACCGCGTTATCTGCATCGTGCGGTACAGAACCTGGTGAGCAACGCGATGCGCCATGCAGAAAACGAGGTGCGCATAAGTTACCGACTGGAGGCGCAGCAGTGCCGTATCGATGTGGACGATGACGGTCCCGGCGTTCCGGAAGAAGCCTGGGAGCAGATTTTCACGCCGTTCATGCGTATCGATGACAGCCGCACCCGAGCGTCAGGCGGGCATGGGCTGGGCCTGTCGATTGTGCGGCGGATCATCCATTGGCACGAAGGCCGCGCGCTGATTGGCCATAGTGTCAGCCTGGGTGGCGCGTGTTTCAGCCTGTCCTGGCCGCGCACGCAGGTGCCGCGTTGAGTGCTCAGCTGTTCAGTGGTCCGCTTGAGTGCTTCGGGCAGACGTTGCTGGCGGCAGATGATTCGCGCCCTGTAGTGGCGTTGCCTGATCTGCTGCAAGCCGAGCGGCTTGATCAGTTACTGCTGAGCATTTACGGGCCGCAGTTGATGCCCAGCCAATTGCCGGTGCTGGTGTCGCAGTGGGCCAAGTTTTACTTCATGCAGATTATTCCGCCGGTGCTGGTTGCCAGTCTGGTGCATGGCTGGCATTGGCCGTTGGCGCTTGAGCAGGTCGCACTGGCAGTGGATGAACGTGGCCTGCCGAATGGTGTTCGGTTGGCGGGGGAGGGAGAGGCCTGGCGGGGCATTCCGGCTGATCCGTTTCAACGGTTTGCCGGGTTGCTTGATGACAATTTGCAGCCCTTTATTGCCGCATTGAGCGCCTATGGCGGGCTGCCCTGCGCGGTGTTGTGGAGCAGCGCCGGGGATTATCTGGAAGGCTGTCTTGTGCAACTGGCCACGTGCAGCACTGCGTCATTGGTGCCAGGGCTGGCGCTGTTGAGCGAGAGGAAAATGCCGGATGGGCGGGCCAATCCTCTGTTTCAGGCGGTGCGTTACGTTTCGCAGGCGCAGGGTGATGAACCGCGCAGGCAACGGCGTGTGTGCTGCCTGAGTCATCGGGTGGAGTGGGGCGGGCGTTGCGAGCATTGTCCGCTGTCCGGCTGATCAGCCTTCGACTGCGACCAGACTCAACAGATGATCGCCCAGCACACTGAACTGGCCGTCGAGTTCCTTGCCTGCATGCCACTCGCTGGACAGATCGATGAGCAGGCGCAAGCGGGCGTTGCCGTCGGCGGACCATTCAAGCAGTTGCGCGTCTTCAAAATAGAAGCGCTTTTGCACGATGGGATAGAGCGCCTTGAACAGCGCTTCCTTGATCGAAAAGGTCAGGGTCACGCGCAGCGCGACTTGATCCTGCGCGCCTGCCGCCATGTCGGCCAGCTCGGCAGCCGTCAGAATTTCCCCGGCCAGTCGCGAGGCACGCTCATGGCTCAGCAGGTTTTCCGTGTCCAGCCCCAGCCCGCGCCATTGTCGCTTGTGCGCCACCACAGCGGCGGCCCAGCCGGTGCTATGGGTGATCGAGCCACAGACATCAGCGGGCCAGACTGGCGCACGGTCTTCACCCACAGCAGGAACATGCAGACGGCCATCCAGTTGGCACATGGCTTCGCGGGCACAGAGCCGACCGGCGAGAAATTCGGCCTGACGCTTGGCGACCGAGCGCTGAATGCTCGCAGGCATCTGCACCGCACAGCGCTGAAAGTCGCCGTCGATCAGCGTGTGCGGATCAAACCGCCCACTGACCAGCACCGCGCCAGGCAGCGCATGCGGCAACGGCCAGTGCTGGACAAGTTCGGGACAGCAGGCGGGAAGGTCGGGTAATTGAGTCATGGGCGGCATTTTGCCGGGGGAGCGGGTTTGAGGGAAGGGCACTGGTAACTATCCGCGCCCTTCTTGGCGACGCAGAGCGTCGCGACCTGCATTCCCACGCTGGAGCGTGCGGAATGATCGTAACTATCGTGCGTTGCTCCGCGTCGCATGCCTTTCCGGACGCTCTGCGTCCTCTTGCGACGCGGAGCGTCGAGAACTGCATTCCCACGCTGGAGCGTGAGGAACGATCATCGCAACTATCGTGCGTTGCTCCGCGTCGCATGCCTTTCTGGACGCTCCGCGTCCTCTTGGCGGTGCATAGCAAAAAACTGGTCACACTTTCATTATTTCCACGTACTCGGTCGGAAGGTACCTTTCGCGGCTCTGATGATTCAAGGATGAACACATGGGCCGGAGTAGATACACCATCACCGAACCTGAGAAGCCTCATTTCCTGACGTGCACGGTGGTGGAGTGGTTACCGCTTTTTACCCGGCCTGTTCTGGTAGACATTCTGTTCAACGCCTGGCGCTACCAACAGGCTCATCAAGGACTGCAGCTCTTCGGGTATGTCGTATTGGAAAACCATTTGCACTTCGTGGCCCAAGCGCCCGCCTTGGACAAATGTGTGAGTAGTTTCAAGTCATTTACGGCTCGACAGATAATCGAAGCACTTGAGAACGCCAACGCCGAGAGCACGCTGGAGCGTCTGCGATTCGTCAAACGCCTGCACAAGAGCGACAGGGTGTATCAGGTCTGGCAGGAAGGAGCTCATGCCGAGCTTGTGTGGAGTGAAAAGGTTATGCGGCAGAAGCTCGATTACATTCACCACAACCCGGTAAAGAGAGGCTATGTGGACATCGGTGAGCACTGGAGGTACTCCAGCGCTCGCGATTATGAGGGGCAGCGCGGTTTGATCGATATTCAGCGCTGGTATTGACGCATAGCGTGCGGAGCGATGACCTCAACTATCGTGCGGCGCTCCGCGTCGCATGCCTTTCCGGACGCTCCGCGTCCTCCCCGTTTCAGGCGGACGCGGAGTTTCAGTTATCGCTCAACCAAATATCTTTTTGAAAAACACTTTCATGTCCGCCCAGGAGCTCTCATCGGCAGCCTTGTCGTAGCCGATGTCAGGGCCGCCGTGGTCGCCGTGGTCGCCGTGGCTCAGGCGGTCGGCGTCGGGGTTGGTGAAGCCGTGTTTGGCACCGTCGATGCTGACGAATTTATAGTCAGCCTTGGCGTCGTCCATTTCCTTTTTAAAGGCTGCGACGTTTTCAGCGGTGACCATGCTGTCCTTGGCGCCGTGCTCGACCAGCATTGGCACCTTGATACCCGGTTTCGCCGGGGTATTGGTGACCAGTGCGCCGTGGAAGCTCACTACGCCCAGCAACGGTTCGCCGCGCCGCGCCGCGTCCAGCACGATCTTGCCGCCGAAGCAGTAACCGACCGCTGCAATTTTTTTCGGGTCGGTCTGAGGTTGCTTCTTCAATTGCTCCAGCCCGGCATCAAAGCGCTTGTCAGCCGCATCACTGTCCTTGAGCGCAGCCTGCATGAATGCCATCGCGTCCTTCGGGTGCTCGGTGTTCTTGCCTTCGCCGTACATGTCGATGGCCATGGCGCTATAGCCCAGTTCAGCCAGGTCGCGGGCGCGGCGCTTGGCGTAGTCGTTCAGGCCCCACCACTCGTGAACCACCAGAATACCTGAGCGTGGACCTTTTACCGCGTCGTCGTAAGCGTAGTAACCCACCAGTTTGGTTCCGTCGGCACTCTTGTAATCGATCTGCTCGGTCTTGATCGCTGCCTGAGCGAGTCCGGTCAGGCCCATCATGATCATTGCAATCCACACACGCATGGTCAGCTCCTTTTGATAGTTTGAGGTCGCAAACAACCATAGCCGATTCCGCTGCATCCGGTGTAGATGACTGTTCAGCGCCGGTTCATGGCGTGTTCAGTCGGGGTTCAGCCCGGCGCGATTACTGTTGGGCCGTACCTTGACAGCGTCCCCGAGCGCAAAAGGAGTCGATATGTTGAATCTCAACAAGTTTTTCCTGGCCTTGGCTTTTCTGAGTGGCAGCGCCGCAGCGCAGGCGGGCGATGGTCGGCTTGACGTGGCTCGTATCGAGTTCGGCAAGACCAGCGAAAGGCTTGATGACGCCAACAGCTGGGGGCATGCGCTCGGGGAACAGGCACATACCAATGTTTCTGTGGGCACACTTTATTCACCGCCGGTTTACGGCACCCTGACAGGGACTCACAATGGTGTGCCTGTCAGCCGCGAAATCCTGCTGGGCAGCTATGATGTGACACAACACGTGCCCGTCAGCGCCCGCCTGTTGAGTACTGATGCGACGATGTCGTTTCATTCTTTGTCTTGAGGCTGCGATTGTGCCTGGGAGAGCTGCATGAAGTTGTTGGTAGTTGAGGATGAAGCGCTGCTGCGCCACCACCTGAGAACCCGTCTGACCGAAGCGGGGCATGTGGTGGAAGCGGTGGCCAACGCTGAGGAAGCGTTGTATCAGGTCACGCAATTCAATCACGACCTGGCCGTGATCGATCTGGGCTTGCCGGGCATCGGTGGGCTGGACCTGATTCGGCAGTTGCGCACCGTGGGCAAGGCGTTTCCGATTCTGATCCTGACCGCGCGCGGCAATTGGCAGGACAAGGTCGAAGGGCTGGCGGCCGGCGCTGACGACTACGTGGTCAAACCCTTCCAGTTCGAAGAACTGGAAGCGCGGCTCAACGCCCTGTTGCGGCGTTCCAGCGGCTTCATTCAGTCCACCATCACGGCTGGCCCGCTGCTGCTGGACCTCAATCGCAAGCACGCCGCGCTGGCTGAACAACCGCTGGCGCTGACCGCCTACGAATACCGCATCCTCGAATACCTGATGCTCCATCACCAGCAAGTGGTGCCCAAAGAGCGCCTGATGGAGCAGCTGTATCCTGATGACGACGAGCGCGACCCAAACGTGATCGAAGTGCTGGTCGGCCGCCTGCGTCGCAAGCTGGACAGCAACGTGGCGTTCAAACCTATCGAAACCGTGCGCGGCATGGGCTATCTGTTCAATGAGCGCTGTACGTGATTCGTTCGCTTCGCCTGCGCCTGATGCTGGGTGCCGCCACTCTGGCGGTGATCTTCATGCTGCTGATGCTGCCTGCTTTGCAGGGGGCGTTCAGCCTGGCGCTGCGCGGGGCGATAGAGCAACGCCTGGCTTCCGACGTGACCACCATGATTTCGGCGGCGCGCGTCGAAGACGGTCATCTATTGATGCCGTCCGTACTGCCGGGCGAACAGTTCAACCTGCCGGGCAGCCGTCTGCTGGGCTACATCTATAACCGCCAGGGGCAGATGGTCTGGCGCTCACTGTCCACCGAAGGCGAGAACATCGACTACCGCCCGCAGTATGACGGGCAGGGCAGCGAGTTCACCAAGATCAAGGAAATCAACGGCGATGAGTATTTCGTCTATGACGTCGAGATCCGGCTGCTCGGCGGGCGCAATGCCGCGTTCAGTATCGTCGCCGTGCAGCCCTTGCGTGGCTATCAGGAAACTATCGACGGTTTGCGCCGCAAGCTCTATCTGGGCTTTGGCGCAGCACTGGCGGTGCTGCTCGGGTTGCTGTGGATGGGCCTGACCTGGGGGCTGCGTGCCTTGCGCGGCTTGAGCCAGGAACTGGATCAGGTGGAAGCCGGCGTGCGCGACAGCCTGAGCGAGGAGCATCCCAGCGAACTGCTGCGTCTGACCGACTCGCTCAACCGCCTGCTGCGCAGCGAACGTGAACAGCGGATTCGTTACCGCGATTCGCTGGATGACCTGGCCCACAGCCTGAAAACACCGCTGGCGGTCTTGCAGGGGGTCAGCGAAAACATCGCCAAGCGTCCCGAGGATGTCGAGCAGGCGTGGGTGCTGCAATCGCAGATCGAGCGCATGAGCCAACAGATCGGCTATCAACTGCAACGGGCCAGCCTGCGCAAGAGCGGTCTGGTGCGCCATCACGTCATGCTGCGGCCTGTGGTCGAAAGCCTGTGCAACACACTCGACAAGGTGTATCGCGACAAACAGGTCAAGGCCACGCTGGACCTGCCGGAGCATTGTCAGGTGCACATGGAAGAGGGCGCGTTGCTGGAAATGCTCGGCAACCTGCTGGAAAACGCCTATCGGCTGTGCCTGAGCGAAGTACGCGTGAGCTTTACCCGCTCAGCGGACGGCGATGAACTGTGCGTCGAAGACGACGGCCCCGGCGTTCCGCAAAGCCAGCGCGCGCGCATTCTCGAGCGTGGCGAACGCCTGGACCGCCAGAACCCTGGGCAAGGCATTGGTCTGGCGGTGGTCAAGGACATCATCGAAAGCTACGGCGCACAACTGACCCTGGGCGATTCCCCGCTGGGCGGCGCGGCGTTCAGGATTCATTTTCTGGCGCAGTAAGGGTGTGTTCACCCCAGTTTCAAGAGCGTCCAGAACGGCATGCCAACGCGGAGCATTGGCACGATAGTGTTATCACACCTGTCGTTCCTCACGCTCCAGCGTCGGAATGCCGTGCGTGACGCTCTGCGTCACACCTCTGCGCGTCACCGAGCACTCCTGTCACCACAGAAAAACGGCGGATACCCGCCACTGTGTGCCCATTTTTCCCACCATACGGCGGAAAACCGCCACGTCTTTTTCGGTTTGCGTCTACCGTTACCCGTCTGCGCCTTGTAATGCGGGGTTTTGATGGCTATTTGATTCTATGGCACGCCTATTGCTATCTACATGGCAGAGGCCTGCCTTGCGCAGCTCGACAAAACAAATCCCTCCAGTGCAGGAGGGTTAGCGCTTTATAGGCTCGCGTGCATCAGGTGAAGATGCCGACGACGCCCTTGAGGAAAACTGCAATGACGACTCGTCAGCCCATCTACAAATCCCTCTATTTTCAGGTAATCGTTGCGATTGTCATCGGTATCCTGATCGGTCACTTCTACCCGGACACCGGCAAGGCTCTAAAGCCGCTGGGTGACGGGTTTATCAAACTGATCAAGATGGTTATCGCGCCGATCATCTTCTGTACCGTCGTCAGCGGCATCGCCGGCATGCAGAACATGAAGTCGGTCGGCAAGACCGGCGGTTATGCGCTGCTGTACTTCGAGATCGTTTCGACCATCGCTCTGCTGATCGGTCTGATCGTCGTCAACGTGGTTCAGCCGGGTGCCGGCATGAACATCGACGTCAGCACGCTCGACGCATCCAAGATCGCGGCTTATGTGACTGCCGGTCAGGATCAGAGCATCGTCGGCTTCATCCTCAACGTGATTCCGAACACCATCGTCGGCGCGTTTGCCAACGGCGATATCCTGCAAGTCCTGATGTTCTCGGTGATCTTCGGCTTCGCCCTGCATCGTCTGGGTTCGTACGGCAAGCCGGTTCTGGACTTCATCGATCGCTTCGCCCACGTGATGTTCAACATCATCAACATGATCATGAAGCTGGCACCCATCGGTGCGTTTGGTGCCATGGCCTTCACCATCGGTGCCTACGGCGTTAGCTCGCTGGTGCAGTTGGGTCAGTTGATGATCTGCTTCTACATCACCTGCGCGCTGTTCGTGGTGCTGGTGCTGGGTGCCATCTGCCGCGCTCACGGTTTCAGCATCTTCAAGCTGGTTCGCTACATCCGTGAAGAGCTGTTGATCGTACTGGGTACTTCCTCGTCGGAATCGGCCCTGCCGCGCATGCTGATCAAGATGGAGCGTCTGGGCGCCAAAAAATCTGTCGTGGGTCTGGTTATCCCGACGGGTTACTCGTTCAACCTCGACGGTACGTCGATCTACCTGACCATGGCTGCCGTGTTCATCGCTCAGGCGACCAACACGCACATGGACATCACCCACCAGATCACTTTGTTGCTGGTGTTGCTGCTGTCCTCCAAGGGTGCTGCTGGCGTAACCGGTAGCGGCTTCATCGTTCTGGCTGCAACCCTGTCGGCTGTCGGCCACCTGCCGGTTGCCGGTCTGGCGCTGATTCTGGGTATCGACCGCTTCATGTCCGAAGCCCGCGCCCTGACCAACCTGGTCGGTAACGCTGTTGCCACCGTTGTGGTTGCCAAGTGGGTCGGCGAGCTGGACACCGACAAGCTGCAATCCGAGCTGGCTTCCGGTGGCAGTGCCATCCTGGAAACCCGTCCTGAAGACGACCTCGGCGTTGCCGAAGGCCCGACTCCGGCCAATGCGGTGAATACCACCAAAACCGTCTGATTAACCGTCAGGCCATAAAAAAACCCATCTTCGGATGGGTTTTTTTATGCCTGTCGTTTGCGCGGGGGTTATTCCGTGCGCGTCTCGCCGCTGAACACCAACGGCTCGCGGCAGCGGCGGCACAGGTAGCGCCGGCCCTTGCGAACCATGCTATGACGCTGGGCAGTGAACGGAAAGTCGCTGTCCGGGCAAGGGCAGCGGTAGATGTAACGGATCACGCTGCGTCGCTTGACGGCGTAGGTGTGGCAGCGGTTGGGTGGCAGTTCATAGACGCCGCGCATGATCAGTTGCCATTCTTCGCCATGTGGCTGGATGCTGCCGCCAAACAGCTGGTGGGCAATCAGGTGCGCGACTTCGTGCGGCACGGTCTGGCGCAGGAAGTCTTCGGCGTTTTCCTTGTAGAGCTGCGGATTGAAGCGCAGCAGGTTTTCGTGCAGGTGAGCGACACCTGCCTTCTGGCCGCGCAACTGGAAACTGACCACTGGGCGTTTGAAGGTGCGTTTGAAGAAGGTTTCGGCTTGTTGGTAACAGGTTTCAACGCGTGAATTGAGTTGGTCGGGCATGCTTTAGGATTCTCCAGTGCGCCAAGTATGCCGCAATGTGACTACGCTCTGAAAATGCTGGCCGCCCGGTGGTCGTTTTTGATCAAGGGCGATTGCCAGCCTGAACAGCACGCGCGCAGCATATTTAACCAAAGGTCGGTTATAGGTAAAATGCCCGGCTTTTCTCAAGCTACCGTCAGCGGATATTTCCATAAATGGGCACCCTTTCAGTCAATCAGAACAAACTGCAGAAACGTCTGCGTCGGCTGGCCGGCGAGGCCGTTGCCGACTTCAACATGATCGAAGAGGGTGACAAGGTCATGGTCTGTCTGTCCGGCGGCAAGGACAGTTACACCATGCTCGATGTGCTGATGCACTTGCAGAAAGTCGCGTCGATCAAATTCGACATCGTGGCCGTCAACATGGACCAGAAGCAGCCTGGCTTCCCCGAGCACGTGCTGCCTGCGTATCTGAAAGAGCTGGGTATCGAGTACCACATCGTCGAGAAAGACACCTATTCAGTGGTCAAGGAATTGATTCCTGAAGGCAAGACGACCTGTTCGCTGTGTTCACGGCTGCGTCGTGGCACGCTGTATACCTTCGCTGATGAAATAGGTGCTACCAAGATGGCACTGGGGCATCATCGAGACGATATCGTCGAGACGTTCTTCCTCAACATGTTTTTCAACGGCTCGCTCAAGGCCATGCCACCCAAGCTGCGTGCCGACGATGGCCGTAACGTGGTGATTCGTCCATTGGCGTATTGCCATGAAAAGGACATTCAGGCCTATTCGGACCTTAAACAGTTTCCGATCATCCCGTGCAACCTCTGCGGCTCTCAGGAGAACCTGCAACGTCAGGTGGTCAAGGACATGTTGATCGACTGGGAGCGCAAGACACCGGGTCGCACGGAAAGCATCTTCCGCGCCCTGCAGAACGTACAGCCCTCGCAACTGGCTGACCGCAACCTGTTCGACTTCAGCAACCTGCGCATCGACGAAACCGCTGCGTCGCGGTTCGTCAATGTGGTGAATATCTGAGGGTGCTCAGTGGTTGACGGTGAACGCCAGCATGGCTGACAGCTGGCACATCGGCCGACCGCTTTCTGCGTGCCATTGGTTGAACACGTCCTGCACAATCGCCTGATCGCGTTTGCTGGTGGGCACGCGGTCGACGATATCCTGCGCGTTCAGCGCGGCCACCACGTCCCAGGTCGGAATGAACGTGTCCTTGCCGATCATGCGCAGAAAGCGTGGCGCTGACAGTCCGCCCATCTGGTTGCCGTGTTTGGCAATGTACTGCCACAAGCCAGTGATGTTATCGACCGGCCACTCGGCGATGAATTTGCCGAAACTGCCGTGCTCCTGTTCGATGTCCAGAATCAGTTGCGCATTGCGCGGCACGCTCTTGAGTTTGCCCAAGTGACGGATGATGCGCGCATCCTGCATCAGCCGCTCCAGGTGATCAGCCCCCATCAGCACGACTTTTTCCGGGTCGAAGCGGAAGAAGACTTCTTCGAATGCCGGCCATTTAGAGTCCACCAGGCTGTGTTTCAGGCCTGCGCGAAACACGCGCAGGGCCATGGTCGACAGATAGCGGTCGGCGCTGATGGCTTGCAGTTGTTTCGGTGTCTTCGGGGTGGGCAGGTGGGCTTCCAGTGCTTTGGCGGAGCCGAATCGATTCAGGCAATACTCGTTCAGCCATTTGTAGTCTTGCATCGGTTCTCCAAAGAAATTCAACAGGCAGGTCAAGGGTTCAGACCGACCCTTGCGCTGCAAGTTTGCGATTTAACTGAAAGCGTCAGACCACGCCCTGCCGATTCAGCTGCGTGTTGTGTCCAGCTGCAAGGCAGTTTTGGCCAGGCGCTGGCCTAGTGCACGGCACAGGTCAGTCTCATGGCGGTCCAGCGCGCGCTTGCCATCGGCACCGGCGTGATGACTGGCACCATAAGGCGTGCCACCCCCGGCGGTTTCCAGCAGCGCCGATTCACTGTAGGGCAGACCCATGATCAGCATGCCGTGGTGCAACAACGGCAGCAGCATCGACATCAGCGTGGTTTCCTGGCCGCCGTGCAGGCTGGCAGTGGAAGTGAAGACGCCTGCGGGTTTGCCGACCAGTGCGCCGGTCAGCCAAAGGTTGCTGGTACCGTCGAGAAAGTATTTCAGCGGGGCGGCCATGTTGCCGAAGCGCGTCGGGCTACCCAGCGCCAGGCCTGAGCAGTTTTTCAGGTCGTCGAGGGTCGCGTACAGCGCGCCGTTTTCCGGGATCTCAGGGGCGGTCGCTTCGCAGTCGGCGGAAACGGCAGGAACGGTGCGCAGCCGAGCTTCCATGCCGCCCAGTTCGATGCCGCGGGCAACCTGCCGGGCCATTTCGCTGGTGGAACCGTTGCGGCTGTAATAGAGGACCAGAATGTAAGGTGTGCTCACGGCAGCAGCTCCAGGATGTTCTCGGGTGGGCGGCCAATCACAGCCTTGTCGCCTGCGACCAGAATTGGCCGCTCGATCAGTTTGGGGTGCGCGGCCATGGCGGCGATCAGTTGCTCGTCGCTCAGGCTCGGGTCGGCCAGGTTGAGTTGCTTGTAATCATCTTCGCCGGTACGCAGCAGTTGCCGGGCAGTGATGCCCAGCTTGCCGAGCAGATCGCGCAAACGCTCTGCGTCGGGCGGGGTTTCCAGGTACAGGGCGATATCGGGCGTCAGGCCGCGGGCCTGAAGCAGTTCCAGCGCGCCGCGGGATTTGCTGCAGCGCGGGTTGTGATACAGCGTCAGATCGGTCATTTGCACGTCGCATCTTGTGTGGGGTGGCGTATTCTAACCAGCGATGGCACTGTCCGACATATCGAATGGTCAATAGTCGTAGCCTGGATATAAGTGATTGCAGGTTGAACGGGGCGAGGAAGGAAACAAATGGCAAGGCGATTAACAGCAGCAGTGATACTTTTCGGCAGCTTGCTGCTCAGCGGATGTGGCGTGGACCTGGGCAATGACCAGAACGGCCAGAAGGTGGCCAGCGAGCGAATCAAGGGGCATTGGCTGGTGGTGAACTACTGGGCCGAATGGTGTGGCCCGTGCCGTACCGAGGTGCCGGAATTCAACGCATTGTCCGAACAGCTCAAGGACAAGAAGGTCACAGTGCTGGGTGTCAACTTTGACAATCTGCAGGGCGACGAGCTGAAAAACGCTGCCAACGCACTGGGTATCAAATTCACCGTGCTGGCTCAGGACCCAGCCGAGCAGTACAGCCTTCCGCCCTCCGAAGCGCTGCCGGTGACCTACATCATAGACGACAAGGGCAAGATGCGCGAGCAACTGCTCGGTGAGCAGTCAGCCGCGACCGTGATCCAGAAGCTCAAGGCATTGCGCGGGGAGGGGTGATCGGATCGATTTTCGACGCTCTGCGCCGCAGCGAGGACGCGGAGCGTCCAGAACGGCATGCGACGCGGAGCGTCGCACGATAGTGAAATGCGCGAGCAGTCGGCTGTGATCCAGGCGTTGCGCAGAACATCGCACGATAGTAGGGATTATCGTTCCCTGCGCTCCAGCGTGGGAATGCAGGTCGCGACGCTCTGCGCCGCAACGAGGACGCGGAGCATCGCACGATAGTGAAATGCGCGAGCAGTCGGCTGTGATCCAGGCGTTGCGCGGGGCGTCGCAGGATAGTGATCGTTCCCTACGCTCCAGCGTGGGAATGCAGTTCTAGACGCTCTGCGTCGCAAGTTACGCGGAGCTTCGGATCAGCTATCTTCCAGCCAGAAGCGCAGCGGCTTGCCTTGGGCTGGCCACAGGCGCAGTTGCTCGATGGGCGAGATGTCCCAGCGTTGCACGCTGCTGATGGCTTTGATGAAGCGTTGTTCCTGCTCCATCAGCGCGGGGGCGCACATTTTGCGGGTTTTGCCCACCGGACCGAAGCTGATGCTGTGGTCGTTCAGCGTATACGGCGCGAACCAGTGGTTGCAGCCTGCATTGCCATATGCGCGGCCATCGGCGCCCAGGGTCATGGTCAGGCGGCTGTTGTCGATGAGTGGACGTTCGCCAATCCATTCCATCACGTAGCTGTGGTCCTGACGGATCGGCAGCGGGTCAGCGGTACAACCGGCCAGCAGCGCGCCGCCGATCAGGCTCAGGAGCGCAAACTGTTTCATGCCGCTTTCTCCTGGCACTTCTTGCAGAGGTGCTTCTCGCCTTCGGTTTTCCAGCCCAGCTCCGCGATGCGCGCGATGGCGGCAGGTTTCTGCGCCTTGACGCCCAGCTTGCTCTCTACCATGAACTCGAAATTCAGTTCGGCGGCGCAGCTGTCGCAATTCACTTTCCACTGATGAATCGCCAACTCGTCGAACACCGGACCTTTGGCCACTGCAATCCATTGGCCCGGCGGGTTGATCAGGTGCCGGACTTTCTCGACGGTCAGGCGCATGTGCAGGCTTTTGCTGCCTTTGATCGTCACCAGCAACTGGTCGTTGTCGTGAATCGAGCCGCCGTTACCGGTGACCTGATAGCGACCGGGCGCCAAAGTGCGGCATTCGGTCAAGGTGTGCTGCGGGTTGAGCATGCTGTAGCGAAAATCGTGTTCGACCATGGGTCCTCCAAAATTGCGCGCATCCTATCATGCTCCACGCCTTCAGGACCGGACGCAGGGCACCCACAACGATAACGGCATTGCTGCGCTGAAGTGTGAGGAGCGAGCGTTACCATTACGCTGTCACCCGCGCCTCGGATTCCAGGCGAATGATGGCTTTGTCCAGATCGTCCAGAGCTTCTTCGGTGTGCGCGGCGTTCTGCTTGAGCAGGGTTTCAGCGCGTTGACAGGCGGTGCGCAGCTGCGGGACGCCGCAGTAGCGCGTTGCGCCGTGCAGACGGTGAATGCGTTCGATCAGCGCCTGTACATCCTGGTTGGCCCGCGCCGCACGGATGGCCTCGCGGTCGGCGGCCAGCGAGGCCAGCAGCATGGCCAGCATGTCGGCGGCGAGATCCGCCTTGCCCGCAGCCAGGCGCAGCCCTTCTTCATGATCGAGCACCAGCGGCCCGACGTGCCCTTCAGGTGCTTCGTTCTGGCGTTCTGGCGCAGGGTTGCGCAGTGCCAGCCCCGTCCACTTGAGGACCACCTGTGCCAGCTGCCGCTCGCTGATCGGTTTGGTCAGGTAGTCATCCATGCCACTTTGCAGCAGCGAGCGTTTTTCATTGGCCATCGCGTGGGCGGTAAGTGCCACGATCGGCAGTGAGCTCTGGTTGCGTTCAGCTTCCCAGGCCCGAATCGCCTCGGTGGCCTGGCGCCCGTCCATACCGGGCATCTGCACGTCCATCAACACTAGATCGAACGCTTCCTGCTGCACCGCGTTGACCGCTGCATAGCCGCCCTCGACGGCCACGACTTCTGCGCCCATGTCTTCGAGCAGGGTCTGCACCAGCAGCAGGTTGGCCGGGTTGTCATCCACGCACAGCACCCGCGGCGCGCGGCTAGACAACGGCGGACCAATATCGGCGCGGATCGCCCGCGGCGCGATCAGTTCGGACAGCGCTTTTTGCAGTTTGCGGGTACAGGCGGGCTTGGCCTGCAATTGCGTGTAGACATCGTGGACCGCCAACTGGAACAGCGCGTGCTCGGTGGTCGGACATAGCACCATGACCTTGCAGTTGAGGTTTTCCAGATCCCAGATGTGCTGGCGCAACCGTTCCGGGGAAATTTCCAGCGCCGTCACGCCGAGCACCGCCAGATCGATGGCCGACGGGGTCTCGTGCGCCGCCGTCACCCCGTTGAGCAGGTTTTCCAGGTTGTTGAACACGATGGTTTGCAGACCGCAGTCTTCCAGCTGATGCTCCAGCGCCTGCCGCGCCAGGTCATGGTGTTCAAGCACTGCTGCGCGCAGCCCTTCCAGCGGGATGTTGAACGATTCTTCCTTGTCTTCGCGGGCCTTGGGCAGTTTCAGGCTGATCCAGAACTCCGAACCTTCGCCCGGCGTGCTGTCGACACCGATTTCGCCGCCCATCTGTTCGATCAGGCGCTTGGAAATCACCAGGCCCAGACCCGTGCCGCCCGGCTGGCGCGATAGCGAATTGTCGGCCTGGCTGAAGGCCTGGAACAGCGCCCGCACATCCTGGCTGGACAGGCCGATGCCGGTGTCCTGCACGCTGATGCGCAATTGCGCGTGCTCTTCGGTTTCGTCTTCAAGCATGGCGCGGGCGACGATGGTGCCTTCGCGGGTGAACTTGATCGCGTTGCTAACCAGGTTGGTCAGAATCTGCCGCAGGCGCAACGGGTCGCCGGACAGCGCCAGTGGTGTATCGCGGTACACCAGACTGACCAGTTCCAGCTGTTTGGCATGCGCCGCCGGGGCGAGGATGGTCAAGGTGTCCTGCAGCAGATCGCGCAGGTTGAACGGGATGTTGTCGAGCACCAGCTTGCCAGCCTCGATCTTCGAAAAGTCGAGAATCTCGTTGATGATGCTCAACAGGTTGTCGGCCGACTTCTCGATGGTGCCCAGGTAGTCGAACTGACGCGGCGTCAGCTCGCTTTTTTGCAGCAAATGGGTGAAACCCAGAATGCCATTGAGCGGCGTGCGGATTTCGTGGCTCATGTTGGCCAGGAATTCGGACTTGATCCGGCTCGCTTCAAGGGCTTCCTTGCGAGCCAGGTCCAGCTCGATGTTCTGGATTTCGATGGTTTCCAGGTTCTGGCGTACATCCTCGGTCGCCTGATCGATGCTCAGTTGCAGCTCTTCCTGCGCGTTCTGCAAGGTCGCCGCCATGCGATTGATGCCTGACGCCAGTTCGTCCAGTTCCCGACTGCCCAGCGGCGGCAGGCGGGTTTCGAGGTTGCCGTCCTTGAGCTGCGATACCGCCTGCTTGATCTGGCTCATCGGCCCGTTGATGGTGCGGCTCATGCGTACTGCAAGAGTCGCGGTGCAGGCCAGTCCGGTCAGGATCAGCAGCAGGCTGGCAAACAGGCTTCGATAGCCGCGCAACAGCGTGCCGTTATGGGATATTTCAAGTTCGACCCAGCCCAGCAGGGTGTCGGCTTCGGCCGGAATGATCGGGCTGGTCAGGTGGCGTTGATTGCCGAATACCGGGAGCAAATAACGCGTGGCGTCGGTGCCGGTCGAATTGAGCAACTGCGAGCCGCTGCCAATGGGCGAAGGGCTGATCATCGTCGGTCCGGCGTGGGCCAGTGGCGTGCGATCGACGTCGAGAAACGACACGGCGCGCACGTCGGTCTGCTCCAGGGTCTGGGTCGCGATGCGGCTTAGCAGGACCTTGTCCTTGCGCCCCAATGCGTTGGCGGCCAATGGCGCCAGATCCTGTGCGATCATTTCGCCGCGTTGCAGCAATTGGCTTTGCAGTTCGCTCAACTGCATCCAGGTGAAATAACCACCAAGCATTGCGGCCATCAGGCTGGCAGGCAAAATAGTCAGTAGCAGCACACGGCCTTTTATACCCAGCTTGGTCAGCACGCTCGTTCTCCGGCAACACGTATCAGTCCGTCGATATCAGGCATCGGCTGCCTGGCTGTATCGGCACAAGGGGTTGAGTTTAGCCATTTACCGCCAGCATGGGCACCTAACTCTCTGTGGAGGACTAGGCCTCAGTGGAAAAAAAACAGTGTTTATTCTTTTTGGGAATAAGCAGCGCACTTTGCGTGATATGGGCTTTGGCCGTTTGCCGTTATGATAGGCACCCCCCGCAGTCTGGATTGCGAAGACGCCATGACCCTGCAGTATCAAACCATTGCCGATTGCGTCGGCAACACTCCGCTGGTGCGTCTGCAACGCATGGCGGGTAATACCAGCAATACCCTCCTGTTGAAGCTTGAAGGTAATAACCCCGCTGGCTCGGTAAAAGACCGTCCGGCCCTGTCGATGATCACCCGTGCCGAGTTGCGCGGCCAGATCCATCCGGGTGACACGCTGATCGAAGCGACTTCCGGCAATACCGGGATTGCACTGGCCATGGCCGCAGCGATAAAGGGTTACCGGATGATTCTGATCATGCCGGACAACTCAAGTGCCGAACGCAAGGCCGCAATGACCGCCTACGGTGCCGAGCTGATCTCGGTGAGCAAGGACGAGGGCATGGAAGGTGCCCGTGATCTGGCCGAGCGCATGCAGGCCGAAGGCCGCGGCAAGGTGCTCGATCAGTTCGCCAATGGCGACAATCCCGAGGCGCATTACACGTCCACCGGTCCGGAAATCTGGCGGCAGACGGGCGGTACCGTGACCCATTTCGTCAGCTCGATGGGCACCACCGGCACCATCATGGGCACCTCACGCTACCTCAAGGAGCAAAATCCCGAGGTGCAGATCGTCGGTCTGCAACCGATGGAGGGCGCTTCGATCCCCGGTATTCGCCGCTGGCCGCATGAATACCTGCCGAAGATTTACCAGTCGGACCGCGTCGATCGCATTATCGACATGGGCCAGACCGAGGCCGAAGACACCATGCGCCGACTGGCGCGCGAAGAAGGCATCTTCTGTGGCGTGTCGTCCGGCGGCTCGGTCGCTGGAGCACTGCGCATTTCCCGTGAAGTCGAAAATGCCGTGATTGTGGCGATCATCTGTGACCGAGGCGACCGCTACCTGTCGACTGGCATCTACGATTCGCCCAACTGATGGCCAAGCATGAACGAGGTCTGCGCTTTCAGCCCACGGGCGGCGTTAAGACCGTGCAGATTCCTGCCGGTAAAAAACAGCGGCTGACCATCGAGCGCCTGTCCGATGACGGTCGCGGTATCGCTTTTCTCGACGGCAAGACCTGGTTTGTCGCCGGCAGTCTGGCGGGCGAGGAGGTCGAGGCGCGGGTGCTCAATGCGCGCGGCAAGGTCGTCGAGGCGCGCACCGAGCGGGTCTTCAACGCCAGCACCATGCGTCGCGCTCCGGCCTGTGAGTATTTCGGTCGCTGCGGCGGCTGCAGTGTTCAGCATGTGCCCCACGAAGAACAGCTTGCCCTGAAACAGCGCATGCTCGCCGAGCAATTGTTGCGCGTGGCGAATGCTGTGCCGGATGAATGGGCGGCGCCGTTGAGCGGTGCCGAGCTGGCCTATCGTCGACGCGCGCGGGTCGCGGTTCGCTGGGATGCCAAGGCCAAAAGGCTGGACGTGGGGTTCCGCGCAGCCGCCAGTCAGGACATCGTCAGCATCGAACACTGTCCGGTGCTGGTACAGGCCTTGCAACCCATCATGAATGAGTTGCCTGGCATGCTGAAAAACTTCAGCAAACCGCAGGCGCTGGGTCACGTCGAGTTGTTCAGTGGGGTTGCGACTGCCGTGTTGTTGCGCCACACCGCGCCGCTTGCCGAGGCCGACCTGACGTTGTTGCAGGCGTTTTGCTCCAAGCACGGCGCGCAGCTGTGGCTGCACGGCGAGGGCGAGCCCCAACCGGCCAGCCCCGGCGATACGCTGGGTTACCGGCTGGAGCCGTGGAACCTGCAACTGGCCTGGCGACCGGGAGATTTCATTCAGGTCAACGCGGCGGTTAACACCGCGATGATCGAGCAGGCTCTGCAATGGCTGGCGCCTGCCAAAGATGAACGGGTAATGGACCTGTTTTGCGGTCTGGGCAATTTTGCCTTGCCACTGGCGGGTCCGGCGAAGGAAGTGGTGGCGGTCGAAGGCGTTGCGACCATGGTCGAGCGTGCAGCCGTCAACGCAATGAGTAATGATCTGCACAATGTGCAGTTTTTTCAGGCGGATCTTTCCCAGCCGCTGACACACGCCGACTGGGCGGCGGAAGGGTTTTCTGCGGTACTCTTGGACCCACCGCGTGACGGGGCCTTTGAAGTGGTTCGCCAGATCAGAAAAACGGGTGCCCGGCGACTGCTTTATGTTTCATGCAACCCGGCAACTTTGGCTCGTGACACGGTCGAACTGATCAGTCAGGGCTACCGATTAAAACGTGCCGGAATCCTCGATATGTTTCCACAGACGGCGCATGTCGAGGCGATGGCTTTATTTGAAATGAGTAAGTGAGCAGCGTTCACTGGATCGAGGTCGCTGCTGACAGGGAACCTCATTTAATCCGACTGGCCCGCGAATGCCGGTCCTTGCTTGCCCGGCAAGTGGCATTCGCTCAGAAGGCTGGCGACTGATGGCGCTATTCATCGCGCCGTAGGGAAGGTAAGCAGCATGGTACAGGTGAGAGCGAACCAGCCGATAAACACAGACGGCAGTATCAATCTCGACGCGTGGCTCGATCATATTGTCAGCGTCGACCTGGTCCTGGACCGGGAAGTCATGAAACAGGCCTGTGAGTTTGCCCGGCAAGCCGAGCAGAACGACAAGGCCCACAAGAATCACTGGGCAGAGGGCACCTCCAGTTTCCAGACCGGTCTGGAAATCGCGGAGATCCTGGCTGACCTCAAGCTGGATCAGGACTCGCTGGTTGCAGCGGTCATTTACCGCGGCGTGCGCGAAGGCGTCATCCCTTTGCCGGAGGTCGAGCAGCGTTTCGGCGCGACGGTCGCCAAACTGATCGACGGCGTGCTGCGCATGGCCGCGATCAGCGCCAGTCTCAGCCCTCGTCAATCTCTGGTGCTGGGCAGTCAGGCGCAGGTTGAAAACCTGCGCAAGATGCTCGTGGCGATGGTCGACGACGTTCGCGTTGCGCTGATCAAGCTGGCCGAGCGCACTTGCGCGATTCGTGCGGTAAAGAACGCCGACGACGAGAAACGCAACCGTGTGGCCCGGGAAGTCTTCGACATCTACGCGCCGCTGGCCCATCGTCTGGGTATCGGGCATATCAAGTGGGAGCTGGAAGACCTGTCTTTCCGCTACCTGGAGCCTGATCAGTACAAGCAGATCGCCAAGCTGCTGCACGAGCGCCGGCTGGACCGCGAGCGCTTCATCAGCGACGTCATGTCCCAGCTCGACAACGAACTGCAAGCCACCGGCGTGACGGCTGACATCAGTGGCCGAGCCAAGCATATCTACTCCATCTGGCGCAAAATGCAGCGCAAAGGCCTGGCATTCAGCCAGATCTATGACGTGCGCGCGTTGCGTGTACTGGTCCCGGAAATGCGCGATTGCTATACCGCGCTGGGCATTGTGCACACCTTGTGGCGGCATATTCCCAAAGAGTTCGACGATTACATTGCCAACCCCAAGGAAAATGGCTATCGCTCGCTGCACACAGCGGTCATCGGGCCGGAAGGCAAGGTCCTGGAAGTGCAGATACGCACCCACGCCATGCACGAAGAGGCCGAACTGGGCGTTTGCGCGCACTGGCGCTATAAAGGCACTGACGTCAAATCCGGCTCCAATCATTACGAAGAGAAAATTTCCTGGCTGCGTCAGGTACTTGAGTGGCATGAAGAGCTGGGTGACATCGGTGGCCTGGCAGATCAGCTGCGGGTTGATATCGAGCCTGACCGGGTCTACGTCTTCACCCCTGACGGCCATGCCATCGATCTGCCCAAGGGCGCAACACCGCTGGACTTTGCCTATCGGGTGCACACCGAAATCGGCCATAACTGCCGTGGTGCGAAGATCAACGGCCGCATCGTACCGCTCAACTACAGCCTGCAGACCGGCGAGCAGGTCGAGATCATCACCAGCAAGCACGGCACGCCGAGCCGTGACTGGCTGAACTCCAACCTCGGTTACATCACGACCTCGCGGGCGCGGGCGAAGATTGTTCACTGGTTCAAATTGCAGGCCCGCGACCAGAACGTTGCGGCCGGTAAAACCCTTATCGAACGCGAACTGGCGCGCCTGGCATTGCCGCAGGTCGACTTCGACAAGCTGGCGGACAAGGCCAACCACAAGACCGCCGACGACATGTTTGCCGCCCTGGGCGCGGGTGATCTGCGTCTGGCGCAACTGGTCAATCTGGCTCAGCAGCAGGTTGAACCTGATCGCGTCAATGAACAGCTGGAACTGATCCCGCGCAAAGCTACGGGCTATAAGCCTGGCAAGCGTGGCGATATTCAGATTCAGGGCGTTGGCAACCTGATGACACAGATGGCCGGTTGCTGCCAGCCGCTGCCGGGCGATGCGATTGTCGGTTACATCACCCAGGGCCGTGGCGTCAGCATTCACCGTCAGGATTGCGCTTCGGTGCTGCAACTGGGTGGTCGCGAGCCCGAGCGGATCATTCAGGTCAGCTGGGGGCCGGTGCCGGTGCTCACGTATCCGGTGGACATCATCATTCGCGCCTACGACCGTTCCGGCCTGCTGCGTGACGTCACCCAGGTGCTGCTCAACGAGCGTATCAACGTACTGGCGGTCAACACCCGCTCGAACAAGGAAGACAACACAGCGCTCATGTCGCTGACCATCGAGATTCCGGGCCTGGACGCACTGGGGCGGTTGCTGGGGCGTATTTCCCAGCTGCCGAACATCATTGAAACGCGCAGGAACAGGACGCCATAAGCCTTGCCTGCGCTCACAGGGAGCCCCATGTATACAGTTCAAGACCTGCTGAACCTCATGGCCCGGCTGCGTGATCCGCAGTCTGGTTGCCCGTGGGACCTGAAGCAGACCTACGCCAGCATCGTGCCGCATACGCTGGAAGAAGCCTACGAAGTGGCCGATGCCATCGAGCAGGGCGACCTCGACCATCTGAAGGGTGAGTTGGGTGACCTGCTGTTTCAGGTGGTCTTCTATGCCCAGTTGGCCAAGGAAGAAGGCCGGTTTGAATTCGACGACGTCATCGACGGCATTACCCGCAAGTTGCTGCGTCGCCATCCGCACGTGTTTCCGACCGGCGAGTTGTACGCGCCGGCGGAAACGCCGCGCCTGACCGACGAGCAGGTCAACCAGCGCTGGGACGAGATCAAGGCCGAGGAACGTGCCGAAAAGTCTGGCGCCCCCGAGCAGTTGTCGCTGCTCGACGACGTGCCGGTGGCCTTGCCTGCGTTGAGTCGTGCCGCCAAACTGCAGAAGCGCGCTTCGCAGGTCGGCTTCGATTGGCCTGCAGCGTTGCCGGTGGTCGACAAGGTACGCGAAGAACTCGATGAAATTCTCGAAGCCATGGTCGACAATGACGCCGAAGGCATTGCCGAGGAAGTCGGCGATTTGCTGTTCAGCGTCGTGAACCTGGCCCGGCACCTTAAAGTCGACCCGGAAACTGCGCTACGCTCGGCCAATAGCAAGTTTGACAGACGCTTCCGATTCATTGAACAGGCCTTGCGCCACATCCAGCGTCCTATCGAAGAGTGCTCGCTCGAAGAAATGGACGCATTGTGGGGCGAAGCCAAACGTCAGGAAAAGAGCACGCCCGGCTGCGGCTGAGTGTGCGGTAACGGTATAAGTGAGTAGACAATGAGCCTTTCCCTTCGCGATCAGTTGCTCAAGGCAGGTCTGGTCAACCAAAAGCAGGCCAAGCAGGTCGGCAAAGAAAAGCAGAAAGAGCAGCGTCTGGTGCACAAGGGTCAGGCCCAGGCCGACGACTCGCAAAAGCGCGCGGCTCAGGAAGCCATGGCCGAGAAGGCCAAGCGTGACCAGGAGCTCAACCGTCAGCAGCAGGAGAAGGTCGAGCAGAAGGCCCGTACTGCTCAGGTCAAACAACTGATCGAAGTGTCGCGTCTGCCCAAGCTGATTACCGAGGATTACTACAACTTCGTTGACGACAAGAAGGTCAAGCGGATCTCGGTCAACGCGCTGGTGCGCAACAAGCTCAGCAGTGGTTCGCTGGCCATCGTTCACCATGGCGGCGGTTACGAGATCATTCCGCGTGAGGCAGCGCTGAAGATCCAGGAGCGCGACCCGCGCCGTATCGTGTTGCTCAACACCCCGACCGAAGCGCCGGATGCCGACGATCCGTACGCTGCGTATCAGGTGCCTGACGACCTGATGTGGTAACGCGCTGACCCGTCAAAACAAAACCCGCATTCAGCGGGTTTTGTCGTTTATTGTTCTGGGTGGTTGCGGTTCAGGGAAGTTGCTTAGTGGTTGCCCTGGCTTTCCAGTGCTTCCAGCTCTTCCTTGTAGCGTAGAGCATCGGACTCTACGTGGAACATACCGACAAGTTGATCCTGTTGATGCACGTCCCAGATCTGGATGCCGTCGGCAACGGCTTCGTGAGAGAGGTGGGCGTCGTCGCGTTCAGTAACTCTGACAGTCATAGTAGTAAGCTCCTGACTTTGATGGCCTGAATGGTTAGGCCTCTGGATACTGCGGCGATGTGTCGCAGGACTCTTTTATAGAATTTGTTAGCTGCCTAAGTAAATAGCCTGTTCAGGTTCCCGAGTGAGCAAAAAATGGTCGTTTGCCTACAGCCCTTGCATGGCGAGGCTTGCAGCTTGGTTGCGGCAAAGTGAAGGATTTTTCATGTGCCTTTAGCGGTGCAAAAAGATGACGCGGAGCGTCAAGAACGGCATTCCCACGCGGAGCGTAGGGAACGATAGGTGTCCGTATAGCGCGAGGTTCGGCGTCGGGGCATTCCCACCCGGAGCGTAGGGCGCGCCAGGTGTCCGGGAGAGCACCGCCACTATCGTGCGACGCTCCGCGTCGGCATGCCGCTCTGGACGCGCTGCGTCCTCTTGTTTGCAGCCAATAAAAAGCCCCGCTAATAAGCGGGGCTCGGTGCTACGGGGGCGGTCAGGGCAATCAGCTGCCTTTGACGGCCTTGCCGTTCACGGTGCCGTCGAGCAGCACGATGTTGTATTCCTTACCGTCGGTTTCGACCTGTTGCAGGCGCACTAGCAGGTAATCCCAGTCCTTGGCGAACCACAGCACGGTGGTGCGCTTGCTTTGCGTCGGGTCACGCACGCGCTCGACCTTGATCGCATCGACCTGGCCAGTCTTGGTGGTAACCTTTTCCGAGCCCAGTACGCGGAAGTCGTAGGTGTCGACTTCATCACCGTCGACCACCTGGTAGCTCATGCTCTTCTTGCCATCAGCGATGTCGTGTTGCAACGCCAGCTGATACGTGGACTTGTCGAGGATGCCGCGGTTGAGTGGCAGCTTGATCGCATCGCCACGGTCGGTGCCGGTGACGAACTTGGTGTTCCAGTCGAACGCCAGATCAACCTTTTTGGATTTGCCCAGGCCGCTGCGTTCGAAGCTGTAGGTCTGTGGCAGCAAGGTTTCCTTGTCGACCTTCAGCGTGCTGACTTCAGTCAGGCTGGCAATCATCATCGATGCCTTGAAGCTCAGGGTCCAGGTGCCATTGGCACCGGCTTCCAGGCTGCGTTCAGCGGTGCCACTCATGGGCAGCTGTTTCCAGTCGGCGGTGTAGCTGGCGGAGAAAGGTTGAAGGTCTGCGGCCTGTACGGCAGGCAAGGCGAGCAGAGCGAAAGCGAAGAGCAGAGCGCGACGCATAGTATCTCCTAATGTCGAATCAGATGGCCGCTGGCCGGGAGTAACTGGCTATCGAGTAACGCACCTTGTTCACCAAGGCTCAGTCGGCCCTCGGCAAACCAGCGAATGGCCAGTGGGTAAATACGGTGCTCTTGAACATGAACCCGTTGCGCGAGCGTTGTGGGCGTGTCGTGCAACTGTACCGAAATAACTGCCTGTACGACCAGTGGGCCGCCATCGAGTTCCTCGGTGACGAAATGCACGCTGCAGCCATGCTCGGCGTCACCAGCCTCCAGCGCACGCTTGTGCGTGTGCAAGCCTTTGTAACGCGGCAGCAGGGAAGGGTGAATATTCAGAAGGCGACCATGGAAATGGCGCACGAAGCCTGCGCTGAGAATGCGCATGAACCCGGCCAGTACCACCAACTGTGGCTGGAAAGTGTCGATCAGTTCGATCAGCGCTGCATCGAAGGCTTCGCGGCCTTCATAAGCAGTGTGATCCAGCACGCAGGCTTCGATGCCTGCATCCCTGGCGCGTTGCAGGCCGAACGCATCGGCGCGGTTGGAAATCACCGCGCGGATGCGGACCGGGCTGGACCCGTCCTTGAAACTGTCGATCATCGCTTGCAGGTTGCCGCCGGTGCCGGACAGCAGCACCACGACATCGCAGGTGGCTGGCATCAATGCGCCTTGAGGTTTTTCAGCTCGACTTGTGCTGCACCTTCGGCAGCGGTAGCGATCTGACCGATCACCCATGGCTGCTCGCCAGCTTCGCGCAGAACCTTCAACGCGGCTTCAACGTGTTCCTGAGCAACGCAGATGACCATGCCCACGCCGCAGTTCAGCACGCGGTGCATTTCGTTTTCTGCGACGTTGCCTTGCTGCTGCAGCCAGTCGAACACGGCCGGACGCTGCCAGCTGGCAACATCGACCACCGCCTGAGCACCTTCCGGCAGAACACGCGGGATGTTGTCGAGCAGGCCGCCACCGGTGATGTGGGCCATGGCCTTGACCGCGCCGGTTTCCTTGATCAGCTTGAGCAGCGGCTTGACGTAGATGCGAGTTGGCGCCATCAGCAGCTCGGTCAATGGCTTGCCGTCCAGCTGGATGCTTTCGATATCGGCACCGGCCACTTCGATGATCTTGCGGATCAGCGAATAACCGTTGGAGTGCGGGCCGGACGATGGCAGGGCCAGCAGGGCATCACCGGCAGCGACTTTCGAACCGTCGATGATCTCGGCCTTTTCCACGATGCCGACGCAGAAGCCAGCCAGGTCGTAGTCTTCGCCTTCGTACATGCCCGGCATTTCAGCGGTTTCGCCGCCGACCAGCGAGCAGCCAGCCAGTTCGCAGCCAGCGCCGATGCCGGTGACGACCTGGGCAGCGGTGTCGACGTTCAGTTTGCCGGTGGCGTAGTAATCAAGGAAGAACAAAGGCTCTGCGCCGCAGATCACCAGATCGTTGACGCACATGGCGACCAGATCGATACCGATGGTGTCGTGCTTGTTCAGGTTCAGGGCCAGACGCAGCTTGGTGCCCACGCCGTCGGTGCCGGAAACCAGGACCGGTTGCTTGTAGCCGGCCGGGATTTCGCAGAGGGCGCCGAAGCCTCCCAGGCCGCCCATGACTTCCGGACGCTTGGTGCGCTTGGCGACGCTCTTGATGCGTTCGACCAATGCTTCACCGGCGTCGATGTCTACACCGGCGTCTTTATAGCTCAGGGAGGGTTGCTTGCTCATAAAAAATCCAGGCCTTTAGGGGGGATTCGGAGGTATCGACCGCTGCGTTGGGACCCGTTCAGCACCGCGCAGTCATGCGATGGTAATGTTGGGCCGTGGCGATTGCCGGTCTGCGAAGGCGCGCGATTTTATCAGGCTTGCTCCCCAGGGGCCATCCTTGCGCCGACAACAGGGCAGTGTTGCGCCAAATAAACCTGATCCGGCAGCTCCGGTCAGTGCGAGTGCCGCCGTTTAAGGTGTACTTTATGCGCAAATTGAATGATTGGTGGTTCAAGGCTGTCCCAGACTTGTACACCTCCTGAAACAGCTTCTTTTTATTTTTTCCGTTCGGGAACTGTCCATGCGTTTTTCCAGAGTTCTTCTAGTCGGCTGTCTGTCCCTGATCAGCCTCCCCTGCCTTGCCGAAACGGTCAGCAACCTTTATCAGGTCCGCGAGCCGGTGACTGGCCAGTCGCCCGATGAGCGCACCCGGGCCACCCAGGCCGCGGTCGAAACGCTGGTGCTGCGCCTGACCGGCGACGCCAAGGCCGCGCAGGGTTCGGCCATCCCCGCGCTGCGCAAAGACCCGCAACAAATCATCAGCCAGTACGGCTATGAGGCCGGTCCGCCGGAAACCCTGCTGGTGGACTTCGATCCAGCGACCACAGACCGTGCGTTGCGTGATGCCGGCCTGTCGATCTGGGGCAGCAATCGCCCGTCGATCCTCGGCTGGTGGCTGAACGACTCGGTCGAAGGCTCGAATCTGGTCGGTGACGGTCAGGCCGCTGCTGAACCACTGCGCCGGGCTGCGCAACACCGCGGTTTGCCGTTGCGTTTACCGCTGGCTGATTTGAGCGAGCAGGGCATCGGTAACGCCAAGACACTGGAAGGCACTGATGCTGCACCGCTCAAGGAAGCCTCCGAGCGTTACGGTGCTGACGCGATACTGGCGGTGCACGCCAAGGAAGACGCAGGCCAGTGGCAGGGCAAATGGCGCTTGTGGCTGGGCGATCAGCGTGAGCAGGGCACCGCGACCGGGGCTACTTCCGAAGCCTTGGCAGACGCTGTGCTGCTGTCGGTCAGCCAGCGTCTGGCCCTACGTTTCGTCGCCAAGCCCGGTGCCTCGACGGGCCTGTTGGTGCAGGTTCAGGGCATGACACTGGAGCGCTATGCACAACTGCTTCAGTTACTTGATCCGTTCGGCGTGCGTCTGAGTTCTGTTGACGGCGATAAGGTGGTGTTTGAGGTCAGTGGCAGCACCGATCAGCTACGCTCGCAGTTGTCGCTGGCCAAATTGCAGGAAGTGCCCGCAGCCGAGGCAGCAGCCGCCGCAACACCGCCTGCTGCGCCTGTCGATGCGACTGCGCCGGTTGCGCCAGCCAATGGAGCTGCTGCTGTTCCGGCACCTGCGTCCGCACCGATGATTGCTCCGGCGTCTGCACCACAGCTTTATTTCCGCTGGTAAACCGGCAAAGCGCTTTTCCATTGGGTTGAGGGATGTTGATGACTGATACACGGCGTTGGTTCTGGATCGGCGGCCTGGCCTTGCTGGTCGCATTCGTGGTGCTGTTGCACACGATCCTCACCCCTTTTCTGGTGGCACTGCTGCTGGCCTACATGGGCGATCCGCTGGTGGATCGTCTGGAGCGCGCCGGGCTGTCCAGAACCTTGAGCGTGGTGGCGGTGTTCGGTCTGTTCACGCTGGTGCTGATGGCCTTGCTGCTGGTGCTGGTGCCGATGCTGGCCAAGCAGTTGTTTCGTCTTTATGAGCTGGCCCCGCAGATCCTCGACTGGCTGCAACACTCGGCTTTGCCGTGGGTGCAGGCCAAGTTCGGGCTGGCAGACGGGTTCTGGAAGTTCGACAAGATCAAGGCAGCCATCTCCGAGCACATGGGGCAGGCTGGGGATATCGTCTCTGTGGTGCTGTCTCAGGCTACGGCGTCTAGCCTGGCGCTGATCGGCTGGCTGACCAATCTGGTGCTGATCCCGGTGGTGTGTTTCTACCTGTTGCGTGACTGGGACATCATGACCGGCAAGATCCGCGGTCTGCTGCCGCGTCAGCGTGAAGGTCAAATCGTCAAGCTGGCGGGCGAGTGCCATGAGGTGCTGGGCGCATTCATACGCGGGCAATTGCTGGTCATGGTCGGTCTCGGGGTGATCTACGCGGCCGGTCTGATGCTGGTCGGGCTGGAACTGGGCCTGTTGATCGGGGTGATCGCCGGTCTGGCTGCCATCGTGCCTTATATGGGCTTTGTGATCGGCATTGGTTCGGCGCTGGTCGCCGGGTTGTTCCAGTTTGGCGGCGACCTGTACCCGATGATGGGGATTGTTGCGGTGTTCATGATCGGTCAGGCCCTCGAAGGGATGGTTCTGACGCCATTGCTGGTAGGGGATCGCATCGGTCTGCACCCGGTGGCGGTGATCTTCGCGATTCTGGCGGGTGGCGAGCTGTTCGGTTTCACCGGCATTCTGCTGGCGTTGCCGGTCGCTGCAGTGATCATGGTGCTGGTGCGCCACATGCACGACGTTTATAAAGACTCGGAAATCTATGCAGGTGCGGAAGATCCCGAGCTGTAAGGGCATCGCACGCCTCTTCACTGCCCGGTGAAGAGGCCTGTGCAGGCAATGCATGCATCACCTCAAAACGCCCTTTCTCGACCCGCGCTTTACGCACCCTGACGCAAACCTTTGATTTTGCTTGAGGTCTGTCGCATTGTGCGACCCGCTACACGGGTATAAACTTTGCGCTCTTTACACAGAGGCCCTTGACGGTTTGCATGAGCCGTTAGTAAGCATGAAACCGATTCAGCTGCCCCTGAGTGTGCGTCTGCGTGATGACGCCACTTTCGTCAATTACTATCCAGGCGCCAATGCCGCTGCACTCGGCTATGTCGAGCGGCTGTGCGAAGCCGACGCTGGGTGGACGGAAAGCCTCATCTATCTGTGGGGCAAGGATGGAGTAGGGCGCACGCACCTGCTTCAGGCTGCGTGCCTGCGTTTCGAGCAGCTGGGCGAACCTGCGGTGTATCTGCCGCTTGCCGAAGTTATCGATGAAGGTATCGAGCTGTTCGACCATCTTGAACAGTACGAACTGGTGTGCCTGGATGACCTGCAAGCCATTGTCGGCAAGCCGGAGTGGGAAGAAGCCCTGTTTCACCTGTTCAACCGTTTGCGTGACAGCGGGCGTCGTCTGCTCATTGCAGCGTCCAAATCGCCCCGCGAACTGCCGGTCAAACTCCCCGATCTGAAATCCCGTCTGACCATGGCCCTGGTATTCCAGATGCGTGGCCTGTCCGACGAAGACAAGCTGCGTGCGCTGCAACTGCGTGCGTCACGGCGCGGCCTGCACCTCACCGATGAGGTAGGCCATTTCATTTTGACGCGTGGTACGCGCAGCATGAGCGCTCTGTTCGAATTGCTTGAGCGCCTCGATCAAGCGTCACTCCAGGAAAAGCGCAAGCTGACCATTCCCTTCCTTAAAGAGACGTTGGGGTGGTAGATCAGGCGCTGTTGATGCAAACGGCGGCAGCCTTGCGCCATGCACAACGGATTCTGGTGATCACCGGGGCAGGCCTGTCGGCTGATTCGGGCTTGCCGACCTATCGCGGCGTCGGCGGGCTGTACAACGGCAAGACCGACGACGGCCTGCCTATAGAGATGGCCTTGTCCGGGCCCATGCTGCGCCGTGACCCCGAGCTGTGCTGGAAGTACATCGCCGAGCTGGGCAAGGCCTGTCTGGGAGGTGAGCCCAACGTCGCGCATTACGCCATCGCCCAGTTGCAGCGCATCAAACCCGAGTGCTGGGTGCTGACCCAGAACGTCGACGGCTATCACCGCGCCGCTGGCAGCCCGCCGGAACGCCTGATCGAAATTCACGGGCAGCTCTCGCCACTGTTTTGCCAATCCTGTGGCGCTGAAGATCCGCAATTGAGTGAGCACTTGCAGCGTCCTTTGCCCCCTTTATGCCCGGCATGTAGTGGCGTTATGCGACCGCCCGTCGTTCTTTTTCAGGAAATGCTCCCTGAAAAGGCATTGGAAACACTGTATGAACAACTGGCTAAAGGCTATGACGCAGTCCTGAGTATCGGTACCACGGCAAGCTTCCCCTATATTCACGAACCTGTCATTCGCACCAGAGTTTCCGGGGGTTTTACGGCGGAAATCAATCCGCAGCCGACCGATCACAGCGCGCAGATGGACGTCTTTTTGCAGTGCCGGGCAGCACATGTCATGGCGGAACTCATAAGTCACATCTAGTTCGATTGAATTTGCAAATCACCTTCATAAAAGGCATAGTCTCGCCATCTTAACTAGTCAGCCACGGTTGTGCCCATGCAGGTTGTTCGCTTCGCACCCCTCGTGCCTCTCGCACTCGTTACATTTCTCTTCGGTTGCTCGGCCAATATGCCGGTCGCACAGCAAGAACAGGCTCAGCCCGTTGCGCGTTATCAGAGCGCGGCAAACGCTCAGTCCGCAGCACGTCGCGCCGACGCCGCGGCCTTGCAGGACGAGATTGCCACCGAAGACGAACTCGCTCATTTCGCTGACAATACGTCCTACCAGCTGCCGGTTCTGGCCGACAGCATCCTTGAACGTGGCAAATCCCTGATCGGCACGCGTTACAAGTTCGGCGGCACGTCGACTTCCTCGGGTTTCGATTGCAGCGGTTTCATTGGTTACCTGTTTCGCGAAGAGGCTGGCATGAGCCTGCCGCGCTCCACGCGTGAAATGATTAACGTTGACGCACCGCTGGTATCGCGCAAAAACCTTCAGCGTGGCGATGTGCTGTTCTTCAGTACCCGTGGCCGTGGTCGCGTAAGCCATGCAGCAATCTATGCCGGTAATCAGCAGTTCATTCACTCCAGCAGCCGTCGCAGTGGCGGTGTACGCATCGACAGCCTCGATGACGCCTACTGGAGCAAGACCTTTATCGAGGCCAAGCGGCCTCTGGCAATGGCGTCAGGTAGAGTCGCTGTGAAGTCGACGCCTGATGCCACGCAGACAACGGCGATGACTTCGACTACAGTCAAGACCGCGCCAAAGCGGCGTAAATAAAATAGAACGCGCAGAACAAGACCTTCGGGTCTTTCTGCGTTTTTGAGCTTCTCGGCAGCGTAAGCCGCATCCGGATAGGTTGTTGTGGTTATGTCGATTGCGTTGCGCCTGATAGTCATCTCTGTTGCTGCGTTGCTGGCTGCTTGCGCCAGTGCGCCGCCACCGCCCAAAGCTCCCCGGGTCGTTCAGCGTCCGGTGGTCACTGCTCCCCCTCAGATTCTTTCTCCGGCTGCCGAAGACGTGCTGTTTCGTGCGTTGGGGCTGGTTGGCACGCCTTATCGCTGGGGTGGCAACACGCCTGACTCCGGTTTTGATTGCAGCGGTCTTATAGGTTATGTCTATCGTGATGCCGCGGGCATTTCCCTGCCGCGTTCCACGCGCGAGATGATCGTGATGGGCGCGCCGAATATCCGTCGCGAGCAATTGCAGTCAGGAGATGTGGTGTTCTTCGCCACCTCGGGCGGCTCGCAGGTGTCCCACGCGGGCATCTACGTCGGCGAAGGCCGCTTCGTACATGCCCCGGCCAGCGGCGGCACGGTCAAGCTCGACAGCCTCGACAAGCCTTACTGGCAGAAAGCCTACCTCAACGCCAAGCGCGTCATTCAGCCGTCCAGTCTGGCGCAGATTCGGCCGTAGCGCGTCGCCTGCTCGCGGTCTGACCAGAAATTATCGTGCGACGCGGAGCGTCGCATGCCTTTCCGGACGCTCCGCGTCCTCTTGCGACGCGGAGCGTCGAGAACTGCATTCCCACGCTGGAGCGTAGGGAACGATCATCTCAACTGCCGTACGGCGCTCTGCGTCGACATATCGATCCGGACGTGCGGAACGATCATCGCAATTATCGTGCGACGCTCCGCGTCGCATGCCGTTCCGGACGCTCCGCGTCCTCTTGTGACGCGGAGCGTCGAGAACTGCATTCCCACGCTGGAGCGTGCGGAACGATAACTCAACTAACGTACGACGCTCTGCGTCAACCCTCTACGCTCGGCATTACTGAGCAGTCTTGGCCGAGGTCACGCGCCAGATCTTGTTGCCGACATCATCTGCCACCAGCAAGCCGCCGCGCTGATCATTGACCACGCCAACCGGGCGGCCCATGGCTTTTTCGTCTTTGTTGAGGAAACCGGTCAGCACATCGACTGGAGCGCCGTTGGGCTTGCCGCCGCTGAAGGGCACGAACACCACCTTATAGCCGCTGTGCGGTTTGCGGTTCCATGAGCCGTGCTGGCCAATGAACAGGCCTTCGTTGAACGGTGCAGCCAGTGTCTTGCCGTCGGCGAACACCAGGCCCAGCGAAGCGGTGTGCGGACCGACTGCGTAATCCGGTGCGATGGCCTTGGCGACCAGTGCCGGGTTCTGAGGTTTGACGCGCTCGTCGACATGCTGGCCGTAGTAGCTGTAGGGCCATCCGTAGAAAGCGCCATCCTGCACCGAGGTCACGTAGTCTGGCACCAGGTCGCTGCCGATTTCGTCACGCTCGTTGACCGCCGTCCACAGCTTGCCGGTTTTAGGCTCCCAGTCCATGCCGTTGGGGTTGCGAAGGCCCGAGGCGAAAATGCGGTGATTGCCGGTGGCAGCGTCGACTTCCCAAATGGCTGCACGACCTTCTTCCTTGTCCATGCCGTTCTCGGCCACGTTGCTGTTGGAGCCTACTGTGACGTACAGCTTGCTGCCATCCTTGCTGGCAATGACGTTTTTGGTCCAGTGGTGGTTGAGCGTGCCGCCCGGCAGATCGACCACTTTGGTCGGCTGCGCGCTGATCGAGGTCTGGCCGGCTTCATACGGAAAGCTGATCAGGCGGTCTGTGTCGGCGACATAGAGCTTGTTGCCCACTAGCGTCATGCCAAACGGCGAATTGAGGTTTTGCAGGAACACGGTGCGGGTCTCTGCGACGCCGTCCTTGTCCACGTCGCGCAGCAGAGTAATGCGATTGGCGCTTGGCACGCCCGCACCGGCGCGGCCCATGACTTTTTCCATTACCCAGCCGCGAATACCCTTGGAATCATCCGGTTTGGCCGGCGAATTGGTTTCCGCCACCAGCACGTCGCCATTGGGCAATACATACAGCCAGCGCGGGTGGTCGAGGTTTTCGGCGAACGCTGCCACCTGTGTGCCCGGCGCGGCGACCGGTTTTGCGCCTTTTTCCCAGCCTACGGCAGGGGCGATGTTGACGGTCGGGATCAGCGTCTTGTTAGGCTCCGGCAGTTTGGGCGAGGGGCCTGTTCCATCCGAGACTTGCAGGGTCGAAGACTCGCCGCAGGCAGCGAGGCCACCGGCAACCAGAAGCAACACTGCGTAGTGGGGTCTGAGTCTGAACATGGTGAATCTCCATAAGCAAGGGCGTGGTCCGATAATTGATAGAGGCACTGCGAACCGTCTGGGTTCAATCACGTTTCACAGCGTCGGTGTCGATTGACGCTCCCAGCCCAACCCTCTACCCTTCGCGGTTTGTTTCAGGTGCTCTGCAATCCTTGATTGGCAGGGTGAAACAGGGAAGCCGGTGTGGATCAATCGATCCGATCCCGGCGCTGCCCCCGCAACGGTAAATGAGTCAAGGCTGTGCCTGACGCCACTGTGTTTCGACATGGGAAGGCGCGCAGCCGGGGTAACCCGCTCATGAGCCCGGAGACCGGCCTGAACCACTCAATGGCATCACGGAGGGTGATGCTCTGTGCAGGGCGTTGCCGTGCTGTCCAGTGCTGTCCTTCCGTCTGTTGTCGACTGCCACGAGCGGAGAACCCGGATGAACGAATCCCCCGAACGCGACGAACGCCATCTGGCGCGCATGCTGCGCAAGAAAGCCGTGATGGACGAGCGCATTGCCAGCTCACCCAACGAGTGCGGCCTGCTGCTGGTCTTGACCGGCAACGGCAAAGGCAAGAGCAGCTCGGCATTCGGCATGCTTGCCAGGGCCATGGGCCACGACATGCAGTGCGGCGTGGTGCAGTTCATCAAGGGCCGCAACAGCACTGGCGAAGAAATGTTTTTCCGCCGTTTCCCCGAGCAGGTGCGCTATCACGTGATGGGCGAGGGCTTCACCTGGGAAACCCAGGATCGCCAGCGTGACATTGCCGCTGCCGAAGCCGCCTGGGCCGTGTCTCGGGAAATGCTTCGCGACCCGGCCATTGGTCTGGTGGTGCTCGACGAACTGAACATTGCCCTCAAGCATGGTTATCTCGACCTTGAACAGGTGCTGAGTGACCTGCAGGCCCGCCCACCGATGCAGCATGTACTGGTGACCGGCCGCGGTGCCAAACCCGAATTGATCGACCTGGCTGATACGGTTTCCGATATCGGCGTGGTCAAGCATGCGTTCCAGGCCGGTATCCGGGCGCAGAAAGGTATCGAGCTGTGAATAATCCTTTATTGGGCGCACTGCAATGAGAGCTCCGCGCGATTGCCCGGCGGTTTTGATCGCCGCGCCTGCCTCCGGGCAAGGCAAGACTACCGTCACCGCGGCACTGGCACGTTTGCACCGCAACCAGGGCCGCAAGGTCCGGGTGTTCAAGTGCGGGCCGGATTTTCTCGACCCGATGATTCTTGAGCGGGCCAGCGGCGCACCGGTCTACCAGCTGGATATGTGGATGGTGGGTGCCGACGAAAGCCGTCGCCTGTTGTGGGAAGCCGCAGATGAGGCGGACCTGATCCTGATCGAAGGCGTCATGGGGTTGTTCGACGGCACACCGTCCAGCGCTGATCTGGCCCGCCACTTTGGCGTACCGGTGTTGGGGGTGATCGACGGCACGGCGATGGCGCAGACGTTTGGCGCGCTGGCGCTCGGGCTGGCGCGTTATCAGCCGGATCTGCCGTTTGCCGGCGTGCTGGCCAATCGGGTTGGCACGGTACGCCACGCGCAGTTGCTGGAAAACAGTCTGACCGAAGGCCTGCGATGGTATGGCGCACTGTCCCGGGAAGTCGGTTTCGAATTGCCCAGCCGCCATCTGGGGCTGGTCCAGGCCAGCGAACTCAATGATCTGGATGTGCGGCTGGACATGGCTGCCGCCGCGCTGGCCAGCACCTGCGAAGTGGCCTTGCCGCCAGCCGTAACCTTTACCGCGCCCGACCCGGTTCAGGTCGAGCCGTTGCTCAGCGGTGTGCGCATCGCCATTGCCCGCGACGAGGCCTTTGCCTTTCTGTACGGCGCAAGCCTGGACCTGCTGCGAAACATGGGCGCAGAGCTGAGTTTCTTCTCGCCGATCCATGACCGCGAGCTGCCCGACGCCGACAGCCTGTACCTGCCGGGTGGCTACCCGGAGTTGCACCACGTTGCGTTGGCGGAAAACCTGACGATGCAGGCATCGATCAGGGCTCACCATATCGCTGGCAAGCCGATTCTGGCCGAGTGCGGCGGCATGCTTTATTTACTCGAAGCCCTGACCGATGTGGAGGGCGTGCGCGCCGAACTGGTCGGCTTGCTGTCCGGTGAGGCGGTCATGCAGAAGCGTCTGGCGGCTCTGGCCTTGCAAGCGGTTGAGCTGCCCGAGGGTACGTTGCACGGTCACACGTATCACCATTCGCTGACCAGCACCGAGTTGCAGCTGATTGCCCGTGGCGTCAGCCCCAACGGCGGGCGTGGCGCAGAGGCAGTCTATCGCCTGGGTCGTCTGACCGCTTCCTACGTGCATTTCTATTTCCCTTCCTGCCCTCAGGCGATTGCGGCGCTGTTCAAACCATGACCGAACAAGCGTTCAGCCCTGAAGAGCGGGCTGCGGTGTACCGGGCCATCGCCGAGCGTCGCGACATGCGCCACTTCGTCGGCGGCACGGTGGCGCCCGAGTTGCTGGCGCGCTTGCTGGAAGCCGCACACCAGGCACCCAGTGTCGGGCTGATGCAGCCGTGGCGCTTCATTCGCATCAGCGATCCGGCGTTGCGCGGAAAAATGCAGGCGCAGGTAGAAGATGAACGTATCCGCACTGCCCAGGCACTGGGCGAGCGCACCGACGAGTTCATGAAACTCAAGGTCGAAGGAATCAATGACTGCGCAGAGGTGTTGGTCGCCGCACTGATGGAAGGCCGTGAACAGCATATTATCGGCCGCCGCACCTTGCCGGAAATGGACATGGCATCGCTGTCCTGCGCGATCCAGAACCTGTGGCTGGCATCGCGTGCAGAAGGCCTGGGCATGGGCTGGGTGTCGCTGTTCGACCCCGAGGCATTGGCCGAACTGCTGGGCATGCCTGACGGCGCGAAGCCGCTGGCGATCATTTGCCTGGGGCCGGTCAAGGAATTCTATCCTGCGCCAATGCTGGTGATGGAAGGCTGGGCGCAGGCGCGTCCGCTGCACGAGCTGCTGTACGAGAATCAATGGGGAGTGAATCAATGAGTGTGGCGCTGTTGAGCGTCGCCGGGGTCGCGCTGGATGCGCTGCTCGGTGAGCCAAAACGATGGCATCCGCTGGTGGCGTTCGGCAACTTCGCCAATCGGGTCGAGCAGCGTTTCAACAGTGGCGGCCGTGGCTGGCGCAGTCACGGCGTTACCGCCTGGGTCATCACCGTTGTGCCGCTGACGCTGCTGGCCACGCTGCTGAGCTGGTTGCCTGGCGTGGGCTGGCTGTTCGAGATTCTGGCGCTGTATGGCGCGCTGGGCATGCGCAGCCTGGGCGAACATGTTCAGCCGGTGGCGCAAGCGTTGCGCAGTGACGATCTGGTCGAGGCACGCCAGCGGGTCGGTTATCTGGTCAGTCGCCAGACCAGCGAACTGGATGCCACCGAAGTGGCTCGCGCGGCTACCGAATCAGTGCTGGAGAACGGCAGTGATGCGGTGTTCGCCGCGCTGTTCTGGTTTGTCGTGGCCGGTGCGCCCGGCGTGGTGCTGTACCGGCTGAGCAACACGCTGGACGCCATGTGGGGCTACCGCAACGAGCGCTTCGAGCGTTTTGGCTGGGCTGCGGCGAAGATCGACGATCTGCTCAACTATATTCCCGCACGTCTTGTGGCATTGACTTACGCCTTGTTGGGCAAGACCCGACTGGCGCTGCGTTGCTGGCGTACGCAGGCCCCGGCCTGGGACAGTCCGAATGCAGGTCCGGTGATGGCCGCTGGCGCGGGTGCGCTGGGTGTCGAACTGGGCGGGGCGGCGATCTACCACGGCGAGCTGCATCAGCGTCCGCAATTGGGTGAAGGTGCACCTGCCGATGCAGACTCCATTGATCGCGGCTGGCAACTGGTGCAGCGCGGCGTCTGGTTGTGGTTGCTGGTCATATGCGTGGTAGCTGAATTCTATGCTTGAGCACGGCGGTCGGTTGCGCGCCGCAGCGCAGCATTACGGTATCGAACTGGCTGACTGGCTGGACCTGTCCACGGGCATTGCACCCTGGTCGTGGCCCATCCCGGAGATTCCGACGCGTGCCTGGGCGCGTTTGCCCGAGACCGATGATGGCCTGGAAGCAGCGGCCTGCCGCTATTACGGCGTACCTCGCTTATTGCCGGTGTCCGGCTCGCAGGCCGCGATTCAAGCGTTGCCGCGGGTACGCAGCGGAGGTCGGGTTGGCGTGCTGTCGCCCTGCTACGCCGAGCATGCACATGCATGGCGCAAGAACGGCTTCGTGGTCCGCGAGGTAGGCGAGCAGGAGGTCGAATACTTTCTCGACTCTCTTGATGTGCTGGTGGTGGTCAATCCGAACAATCCGACCGGCCTGCACCTGAGCGCCGAGCGCCTGCTGGAATGGCATGCACGACTGGCCGAGCGCGGTGGCTGGCTGGTCGTCGATGAAGCGTTTATGGATAACACGCCGGGCCTGAGCCTGGCTGCCGAAACGTGGCGCACCGGGCTGATTGTGCTGCGCTCGTTCGGCAAGTTTTTTGGCCTGGCCGGTGTCAGGCTCGGTTTTGTCATGGCCGAGCCGGTATTGCTGAGGATGCTGGCGCAGGAAATCGGCCCATGGTCGGTCAGCGGGCCAACACGAATCATCGGTCAGGTGTGCCTCAATGATCAGGAAGGGCAGACGCGTCAACGTGAGCGCTGTGACCAGGCCCGCGACCGGCTGGTGGCGTTGCTCGACCGCTACGCCCTGACCCCGCAAGGCGGCTGTGCGCTGTTCCAATGGCTGGTGACCCCTGAGGCGCAGACGCTCTATGAGTTTTGTGCGCGGCGCGGCGTGCTGCTGCGTCTGTTCAAGGGTGACACCTCCGAGTCGTCCAGTCTGCGTTTCGGTCTGCCCCGCGACGAGGCCGACTGGCTGCGTTTGCACACTGTTCTGCTTGAATACCGCAAGGAATACCCATGACCACGCTGATGGTACAAGGCACCACCTCCGACGCCGGCAAAAGCACACTGGTGACGGCACTGTGCCGCTGGCTGACCCGACAGGGCGTCAAGGTCGTGCCATTCAAACCGCAGAACATGGCGCTCAACAGCGCTGTAACGGCGGACGGCGGCGAAATCGGCCGCGCCCAGGCGGTGCAGGCGCAGGCGTGCTTTCTGGAGCCGCACACCGACATGAACCCGGTGCTGCTCAAGCCCAACAGTGATACCGGTGCGCAGGTGATCATTCACGGTCGCGCCGTCACCACCATGAACGCGGTGGCGTACCACGGCTACAAAGAGATCGCCATGCAGGCGGTGCTGGAGTCGCATCGGCGGCTGGGCGAGAGCTATCCGGTGATCATGGTAGAAGGCGCGGGCTCTCCGGCCGAGATCAACCTGCGCGCCAACGATATCGCCAACATGGGCTTTGCCGAGGCGGTCGACTGCCCGGTGTTGCTGATTGCCGATATCAATCGTGGCGGGGTGTTTGCCCATCTGGTCGGCACGCTGGAGTTGCTGTCGCCCAGCGAACAGGCGCGGGTCAAGGGGTTCATCATCAATCGTTTTCGCGGTGACATCGCCTTGTTGCAGCCGGGCCTGGACTGGCTGGAAGCACGCACCGGCAAGCCGGTGGTTGGCGTGCTGCCCTACGTGATGGACCTGCACCTGGAAGCCGAAGACGGCCTGGACCAGCGTCAGACCGACAAGGTCGAGCATGTGCTGAACGTGGTGGTCCCGGTGCTGCCTCACATCAGTAATCACACTGATTTCGACCCGCTGCGCCTGCACCCTCAGGTCAATCTGCAGTTCATCGGTCCCGGCCAGGCGATTCCTCCTGCGGACCTGATCATTCTGCCCGGCTCGAAAAGCGTGCGCAGCGATCTGAACTACCTGCGCAACAGTGGCTGGGACACTGCCATCGAGCGGCATTTGCGTTATGGCGGCAAGCTGATGGGGATCTGCGGCGGCCTGCAAATGCTCGGTGAGCAGGTGCACGATCCTCTCGGGCTGGAAGGCGCAGCCGGGTCCAGCGCCGGGTTTGGCCTACTGGCAATGAGCACGGTGCTGGAAGCGGAAAAGCAACTGCGCAATGTGCGCGGTCGTCTGACCCTGGAAGACGCCGAGGTCAGCGGCTACGAAATTCATGCCGGGGTAACGACAGGGCCGGCGCTGGAGCAGGCTGCCGTGCAACTGGACGACGGGCGTTGCGATGGCGCGCAGAGTGTCGACGGGCAGGTGCTCGGGACTTACCTGCACGGCCTGTTCGAATCACCTGCGGCCTGTAGCGCGTTACTGCGCTGGGCGGGATTGGCGAACGTGCAGTCCGTCGACTATCACGCCCTGCGCGAGTGCGACATCGAACGTCTGGCGGACCTGGTGGAAAAACACCTGGACGGCCCATTGCTTCGCGAACTGTGTGGCCTGGAGGCGAACTGAATGCTGCAGTTGATCCTCGGCGGCGCGCGTTCCGGCAAGAGTCGCCTGGCGGAAAAACTGGCCGCCGACAGCACGCTGAAGGTGACCTACATCGCCACCAGTCAGCCTCTGGACGGCGAAATGAATCAGCGCGTGGCCAGCCATCGCGCCCGTCGCCCCGAACACTGGGGGTTGGTCGAAGAGCCGATCGAGCTGGCGCGGGTGCTGCGCGAAAATGCGGCGCCCGATTGCTGCCTGCTAGTCGATTGCCTGACCCTCTGGCTGACCAATCTGCTGATGCTCGACAACCCCGAGCGCCTGCTTCAAGAACGTGAATCCCTGCTCGACAGCCTTGCCGGGCTGCCGGGTGAAATCATTTTTGTCAGCAACGAAACCGGGCTTGGCGTCGTGCCGCTCGGCGAACTGACCCGTCGCTATGTCGATGAAGCCGGCCTGTTGCATCAGGCGCTGGCCGAGCGTTGCCAGCGTGTCGTGTTGACCGTTGCCGGCTTGCCCCTGACGTTGAAAGGAACCGCGCTATGAGTAATTCCTGGTGGCTCAAGCCTGCACAGGCTATTGATGTACCAATGCGCGAGGCGGCACTGGCCCGTCAGCAACAGTTGACCAAGCCGGCGGGTTCGCTGGCACAACTGGAGCGTCTGGCGGTACAGCTTGCCGGCCTGCAAGGGCGCGAGCGTCCGGCTGCCGACAAATTGTGGATCGCGATCTTTGCCAGCGATCATGGTGTGGTGGCCGAAGGTGTATCGGCCTATCCACAGGAAGTCACCGGCCAGATGCTGCATAACTTCGTCAACGGTGGCGCAGCGATCAGCGTGCTGGCGCGCCAGCTCTCGGCGCAGCTGGACGTGGTGGATCTGGGTACCGTGGCGCCTCTGGATTTGCCGGGCGTGCGTCATTTGCGCATCGGCGCGGGCACCGCCAATTTCTCCCACGGGCCAGCCATGAGCGCCGAACAGGGGCTTGCTGCTCTACAGGCCGGGCGCGACAGCGTGTTGCGCGCCAAGGCGGTCGGCACCGAGCTGTTTATCGGTGGCGAGATGGGCATCGGCAATACCACGGCGGCCAGCGCCGTCGCCTGCTCGGTGCTGGAATGTGCCGCGCCGTTGCTGGTCGGTCCCGGCACCGGGCTGAACGCCGAGGGCATCGAGCACAAGACTCGTGTCATCGAACGCGCACTGGCGCTGCATGCCGAGCAGGCGGGCGACCCGCTGCATAGCCTGTTCTGCCTGGGTGGTTTCGAGATTGCCGCGCTGACCGGCGCTTATCTGGCCTGTGCGCAGGAAGGCATCGTGGCGCTGGTCGACGGTTTCATTTGCAGCGTGGCCGCGTTGGTGGCGGTGCGCCTGAATCCGTCTTGCCGCAACTGGCTGTTGTTCGGCCACCGTGGCGCCGAACCGGGCCACCGGCACTTGCTGGAAACGCTACAGGCCGAACCGCTGCTGGACCTCGGCTTGCGTCTGGGCGAGGGCAGTGGCGCAGCGTTGGCGGTGCCGTTGGTGCGTCTGGCCTGTGAGTTGCACAACGGCATGGCAACGTTTGCCGAAGCGGCAGTGGCGGATCGCCCCGCATGACCTTGCGTCTGGACTTGCTGCGTCATGGCGAAACAGAGCTGGGCGGTGGTCTGCGCGGCAGCCTCGACGATGCTCTGACCGAACTCGGCTGGCAGCAGATGCGTGCGGCAGTGGCCGATGGCGGTCCCTGGGAACGGATTGTCAGCTCGCCATTGCAGCGCTGTGCACGTTTTTCCGAAGAGCTGGCGCAGCGCCTGTCGCTGCCCATGCAACTGGAGCCGGGTTTGCAGGAGCTGCATTTCGGCGACTGGGAAGGCCACAGCCCTGCGCAGCTCATGGAAACCGATGCCGAAGGCTTGGGCCTGTTCTGGGCCGATCCCTACGCCTTCACGCCGCCCAATGGCGAGCCAGTGATCGATTTTTCGACACGGGTGCTGAATGCGGTGGCGCGTCTGCATAAGGCGTATGCCGATGAACGTGTGTTGCTGGTCAGTCACGGCGGTGTAATGCGCCTGCTGCTGGCGCAGGCGCGCGGTCTGCCGCGTGAGCAATTGTTGCAGGTAGTGGTCGGCCATGGCGCACTGCTGTCGATTCAGGTCGCAGCTGATGGCGTAATCACGGAGGTCTGAGATGCTGCCGTTCTGGATCGCCCTGCAATTTCTCGGTAGCCTGCCGATTCGTCTGCCCGGCATGCCGCGCCCGGAAGAGCTTGGGCGTTCGTTGTTGTTCTACCCGCTGGTAGGCGTGGTGTTCGGCATGCTGCTGCTGGGTTTCAGCGCGCTACTCAGTGGTACGCCGCTCATGCTGCATGCCGCGTTGGTACTCAGCGCCTGGGTGCTGCTCAGTGGCGGCTTGCATCTGGACGGTCTGGCCGACAGTGCCGACGCCTGGCTGGGCGGTTTTGGTGATCGCGAACGTACCTTGCAGATCATGAAGGACCCGCGTAGCGGGCCGATTGCCGTGGTCACGCTGGTGCTGGTGCTGCTGCTCAAATTTGCAGCGATTCTGGCGCTGATCGAAAGTCACAGCAGTATCGGGCTGCTGTTGGCGCCGCTGATCGGACGCGCTGCCATGCTTGGGCTGTTTCTGGGAACGCCATATGTGCGTTCCGGGGGATTGGGGCAGGCGCTCGCCGATCACCTGCCGCGTGGCCCTGGACGCAGGGTTTTGGCCGCCACTGCCATTGCGTGCGTGCTGCTCGCCGGCTGGTCAGGGGTAGCTGTATTGCTGGTCTGCGCCGTTTGTTTCTTCTGGCTGCGGCAGTTGATGATGCGCCGTCTGGGCGGCTGCACGGGCGACACCGCCGGGGCGCTGCTCGAACTGTTGGAGCTGGCAGTCCTGCTGACGCTGGCGCTGCTTTAACAGCCCTGCCAATGCTTTGTTGACAGCTTTTACCGGCAGCGCGTAGCTTCGCGATTCGCAGGTAAAACCATGTAACAAAGTGCAGGGAGCTTAACCATGACATCGATCTGGCGTACCAGCGGCTGGGTTCTGCTGGGCAGTGCGTTGATCCTTGCGCTTTCGCTGGGCACGCGGCACGGTTTCGGCCTGTTTCTGGCGCCCATGAGCGCGGATTTTGGCTGGGGGCGTGAGGTCTTTGCCTTTGCCATCGCCTTGCAGAACCTTATGTGGGGTCTGGCGCAGCCGTTCGCCGGGGCGCTGGCAGATCGATTTGGCGCGGCCAAAGTCGTCTTCGTTGGCGGTGTGCTGTATGCGGCAGGGCTGTTGTGCATGAGTATGGCTGATTCGTCTCTCAGTCTTTCCCTTAGTGCTGGTTTGCTGATCGGTATTGGTCTGTCCGGCACGTCTTTTTCGGTCATTCTGGGTGTCGTCGGGCGCGCGCTGCCTGCGGAAAAACGCAGCATGGGCATGGGGATCGCCAGCGCGGCGGGTTCATTCGGCCAGTTCGCCATGTTGCCCGGCACACTGGGCTTGATCAGCTGGTTGGGCTGGTCCGGTGCCTTGCTGGTGCTGGGCTTGATGGTGGCGCTGATCCTGCCCTTGGTAGGCATGCTCAAGGATACGCCGAGCGTGTCTACCGGCATCGAGCTGACGCTGGGCGAGGCGCTGCGTGAAGCCTGCTCGCATTCGGGGTTCTGGCTGCTGGCACTGGGTTTCTTCGTCTGTGGCTTTCAAGTGGTGTTCATCGGCGTGCACCTGCCAGCCTATCTGGTGGATCAACACTTGCCCGCCAAGGTCGGTACAACGGTGCTGGCCTTGATCGGGTTGTTCAATATCTTTGGCACTTACACCGCTGGCTGGCTGGGCGGGCGCATGTCCAAACCTCGACTGTTGACCGCGCTTTATCTATTGCGCGCGGTGGTGATCGTCTTGTTTCTCTGGGTCCCGCTGAGCCAGACCACTGCCTATCTGTTCGGCGTAGCAATGGGCCTGCTGTGGCTGTCGACTGTGCCGCTGACCAACGGCACGGTAGCGACACTGTTTGGTGTGCGTAACCTGTCGATGCTGGGCGGTATCGTCTTTCTGTTTCACCAGTTAGGCGCATTCCTCGGCGGCTGGCTGGGCGGGCTGGTGTATGACCGTACCGGCAACTACGACCTCGTCTGGCAAGTCTCGATACTGCTGAGTCTGCTGGCCGCCGCGTTGAACTGGCCGGTGCGTGAGCTCCCGGTGGCCAGGTTGCAGGCGCAGGGTAGCCTGGCATGAGCCGCCGCTGGCCTCTACTGGCGGCGGTGCTCGCAGGCGCGGTGGTGTTGGGGCTGGTGTGGTGGGCCTGGCAGCACGTTGGACTGGCTGCGTTGCAACTGGGAATGGGCGCTTGCTAGGCAGACAGCCTGGCATGGGGTAGCGTGTCGACAAACGACAACATTATCCAGGGCCGCCATGATGAACATTCGCTTTGTTTCGATTCCTCTTCTGCTGCTGGCCATGAGTGGCGCTGCAATGGCTGCCGACTGTCCGCCGCTGCTGCAGGGCGAGTTGCCCAAGCTGCGCGCCAAGGAAAACATCGACCTGTGCAAACGCTTTGCCGGCAAGCCGCTGGTGGTGGTCAACACCGCCAGTTTCTGTGGCTTTGCCCCGCAGTTCAAAGGGCTTGAAGAGCTGAGTCAGCGCTACAAGGGGCAGGGGCTTGAGGTGTTGGGCGTGCCGTCCAATGACTTCAAACAGGAAGCCAAGGATGGTGAGGAGACCGCCAAGGTTTGCTATGTCAATTACGGCGTGACTTTCACCATGACCGAGCCGCAGGCCGTACGCGGCGATGATGCGACTCATTTGTTCAAGGTGCTGGCCGAGCAAAGCAGTGCGCCGCGCTGGAATTTCTACAAGTACGTGGTTGATCGCCAGGGTAAAGTCATTGCCAACTTCTCCAGCATGACCAAGCCGGATGATCCTGAGCTGATCGCAGCCATTGAAAAGGCGATTGCGTCGAAGCCTTAGGGCGGGCTTGAGTGTTGTCTGAATCTGCCTGACATCGCAGAAGCCTTGTGTGACGCGGAGCGCCACAACGAGGACGCAGAGCGTCCAGAACTGCATGCCGACGCGGAGCGTCGGCACGATAGTCAGTCATGAGGCGGAGCATCTGTACGGTAGCCCGTCAATGACGCGGAGTATCTGTACGGCAGTCAATCAATGCGGATCTGAGCGCATCAGGCACGCAATAAAAAGCCCGCAACCATTACTGGTTGCGGGCTTTTTTCAGCCTGGCAGTTGCTATCAGAAGCGATAGGTAACCGAAGTGCCCAGGCCGTGAGCGGTGTTGCGGTAGTCAGCGCTGTACGAACCTTTGGTCGCGCTGGAGTCGCGGATCTTGGTTTCGTCTTCACGCAGGTACGAGTACGCCACGTCGATGGTCAGGTCGTCGGTCGGGCTCCAGCCTGCACCGAAACTGATGATCTTGCGATCGCCAGTCGGGATGCGTGGGGAGCGGTTGACGTTGTTGGTCGGCGACTGATCAACGGAGAAACCTGTGCGCAGGGTCCACTCTTTATTGACCTTGTACGAGGCACCGATGGCGTGCGCCCAGGTGTCGTGCCAGTTCTGTTCTTCGGTGATAGTGCCGATTGGGCCGGCAGAACCGCCCAGCAGAGCAGGGACGCCATCGTTGTTGACGGTGATGTCTTGCAGGCGGCTCCAGCGAGTCCAGGTACTGCCTGCGTAAACAGTCCAGTTCTCGTCGAGTTGCTGGGTGATAGAGAAGTCCACCGACTCAGGCGTGGAGATGTCCAGCGAAGCATCGTACTTCTGGCCGCCGAACGGGCCGAAGCCCGAGCCTTCGATCTTGGTCTTGCCCTTGAGCTTGTAATCGACCTTGGAGTGGTAAGTCAGGCCCAGACGAGTGGTGTCGATAGCCTGCACCAGAATGCCGGCATTGAAGCCGATTGCGGTGTCATCGCCTTCGATCTTCACCTTGCCGTCATTACGGCCAGGTGTTGCGGCGTTCAATGTTGCCGAGGTCAGTTCACCGTCGATGCGGTTGATGGTCGGGCCGAAACCGATGGAAACCTTGTCATTGAATGCATAGCTGACGGTTGGCTGGAAGGTCACGACCTGCACGTGACTCTTGTCGCCCCAGTAGCGGCCGGCGAAGCCTTTTTCGTAATCAGTGACCAGGCCGAACGGGACGTACACGCCCAGACCAAATGCCCAGTGATCATCGATAGGTTTGACGTAATAGCCCATTGGCACGCCGACCACCGGAACCATGTCACCGTCGTTGCTGCCGCCGAATGTGCCGCGACCGTTGTCGATGTCGGTCTTGGCAATCACGGCTGCGGCGCCGACGCTGATTTGTTCGCGTTTGATTCGGGACATGCCGGCAGGGTTGGCGAATACGGTGCTTGCATCATCGGCTGACGAGGAGCGACCTGCAAAGCCTGTGCCCATGCCGCTGATGCTTTGTTCGTTTAGGGCAAAACCGGCTGCAAGCAGTTGAGAAGAAGCCAGACCCAGGGCGAGTCCAAGTGTTGTCCGGTTCAGTGTTTTTGTCATTATTTTCATTATTAGAACTCCTTGTTGTTCACCGGTCGAAAATTACCAACATTTTCGATGGCGCGCTATAGGCTGAGGAGCCCGATTTAGAGCTATTCTTGTAGGACAATCTTGATAAAGCCGTGGGAATTGCAATTTAGACGAAGTCCCAGTGCTGCACATTGGTTAATGTCGTCAATTCAATATAGAGCGGGCATAAAAAAGCCCCGCTTTGCAGGGCGGGGCTTTTGGCGAGCGGTGAATCGTTTGCGTCAGGCGATGAGTGCTTGACGAGTACGCTCGATCACGGCTTGCAGCGGTTCGGCGCTTGCGTACTGATCGGGGTACAGGCGTTCGCTGTGACGGGCGATGCCGTGTTCGTTGACGATTGTAAAACTGAAACAGCCTTTGCGAGCGGCCATGATCAGGCAGTTCATCGGGGCAAAAGCATTGGTCAATGTGTGAATTGCGTGTTGGGTTTGAGTATTCATATTCAAGGTGTTTCCTGAAACAACACGGAACAATACCGTGCATAAATAAAGATTCCAGTAAACGCGGGCCGACATTTGATACAAAAGCCTGGCTGGGCGGAGAACCTGACTGGAACAAAGACAGGCAGTTGAAGCGCGCTTTATCGTATGGCGCTCTGGCTGACCGGTAGGTACTTAGGAGGGCAGGCAACACAACAGGAGCAAAGGTTCTACGCTCCGGGTGAAGATCCTGATCAATTGCAGGCTGGTTGAAGCAGACCATGAAAGCCATGACTGCACTGTCACCCCAAATGGTGCATCAGCGCGAAAGGTTCATGTCTGGAAACCATCGAGGTGGTCGATCCCTTGTTGCCAACATTCTCGTCGCATGGAGGAGTGTCTGTCGGGGGACTTGTCGACCGGAATTGATTTTCAGCTTGGTACTAACGGCGGTGATGCTACCCGCCATTTCGAAGTATTGCAAGCGTCGGTAAATAAAATTCACCAGTGCCCGACCATACGGAAGATCAGCACGGTCACGGATGCGACCATCGAGCAGCCGAGCAGGTAGGCAGCGATGGTCAGCCGCAGGGACTTGCGGCCTTCGATGGCGCGCATGATGTCGCCTGTCTTGTTGATACGTCCATTGCTCAGGTCGCTGCAGATGATCAGTAGCAGCACAATTGCAGACAACAGCACGCTGTAGGCGAAGCCGCCGCCGTCCGGTGGTGGCAGGACAATACTGGTGGCCAGGGCGACGATGCAGACGGCCATCAGCAGCAGGAAGAACTTCACTATCTCCCTCATGGGGCCTTCACTGAATCCTTGGTGGCTGATATTTGGTCTTTTTTGGCAGTGCTTGGACCGCGAGATGCACGATTTGTCGCCTGCATTGTTTTCAAGGCGTCTGGTGAGGTGTGGATTGCGTCGGCGACAGGTCGATCCCAGTGGTTGAAAGGCTGCTGAAAGCCACGTATTCATTGAGAATAAGATGCAATCGAGCAACAATCATATGATGCCCGAAATGGCTGAAAAGAGCCCCGGCAAGGAGTTGTGCACATTAGCTGAACAAGCTGCCATATCACTGTCACAAGCGTTGCTAAGGGTTTGATTTATGATGGTGAATTATTAAGTCAATGAAAAACATCGTTTTTTTTAGCTGGTGAAAAAATCGTCAGTTTGAGCGCAGGCCGCATCCTGCTTGCGTTTGCGGAAGTTAAAGGGGGGTTGTCCACTGAGTTATCCACAGCTTCTGTGGATTGTCCCGGCTGAAATGTCCCCGAAATGGGGGCTGTGCACGTTGCTGAAAGCGCGTACAATCCGTTCCCCCGATTTGCCCCCGCCTGTTGATCTTGCCTCGCCCTAGACGACGTTTCTGCTGCACTATCACGCGCTTACCCACACTGCCGCTGGCGATGATTCAGCCTGCATGGAGTCTTTATGGCACTGGACCTGAACAGCCTGTTACTGGGGCTTGCTGCAGCTGCTGTGCCCTTGTTGGCATTGCTCTGGCAGTTGCAGCGTCGTCTGGCACTTCGTCAGGCCGAGAGCGCGCTGCTGGACGAGCGCCTGAGCATGGCGCAGATGGCGCAGGAAGGCTTCAATGCGCAACTGGATGCCTGCCGCGACGAGGTGAGTGACCTCAGCCAGGCCAATGCGGCCAAACAGGCCGACCTTGCAGCGCTGCGGCGCGAGGTCGAGTTGCTGCGTCAGGAAGGCGATAGCGCTCGCGAAACGGCGCATGCCTGGAATCATGAGCGTGCCGGCAGAGAAGCCGAGTTGCGTCGTCTGGATGCGCAGTGCGCGGCATTGAATGCCGAGTTGCGTGAACAGCAGGACAGCCATCAGCAGCGCCTGAATGATCTGCAGGGTTCCCGGGATGAGCTGCGCGCGCAGTTCGCCGAGTTGGCAGGCAAGATCTTTGATGAGCGTGAGCAGCGTTTTGCCGAAACCAGCCAGCAGCAACTGGGGCAATTGCTCACACCGCTCAAGGAGCGCATCCAGTCGTTCGAAAAGCGCGTCGAGGAAAGTTATCAGAACGAAGCCCGCGAACGTTTTTCGCTGGCGAAGGAGCTAGAGCGTCTGCAGCAGTTGAATCAACGTTTGAGCGATGAAGCCACCAACCTGACGCGCGCCTTGAAAGGGCAGAAGACCCAGGGTAACTGGGGTGAACTGATTCTTGAGCGGGTGCTGGAGCATGCCGGGCTTGAAAAGGGCCGTGAATACCAGACGCAAATAAGCCTCAAGGGGCCGGATGGCGAGCGCTTTCAGCCTGATGTGCTGATCATGCTGCCCGGTGACAAACAAGTGGTGGTCGATGCCAAGGTCAGCCTGACGGCTTATCAGCAGTACGTATCGGCTGATGACGACGTTATCGGTCAGGCTGCGCTCAAGCAACATGTGCTGTCGCTGCGCAATCACGTCAAAGGCCTCTCGGGCAAGGATTACAAGCGTCTTGAGGGGCTTCACAGTCTGGATTTCGTTCTACTCTTCGTGCCTATCGAAGCGGCTTTTTCTGCAGCCTTGCAGGCGGAGCCGAATCTGTTTCAGGAAGCTTTTGATCGCAACATCGTGATTGTCAGCCCCACCACACTGCTGGCCACCTTGCGGGTCATCGACAGCCTGTGGAAGCAGGAACGTCAGAGCCAGAACGCGCGCGAGATTGCCGAGCGGGCAGGCTGGCTGTACGACAAGTTTGTGTTGTTCATTCAGGACCTGGACGAGGTAGGCAACCGTCTGCAGCAACTGGACAAGGCCTACTCGGCGGCGCGCAACAAGCTGACGGAGGGGCGCGGCAACCTGATAAGCCGTAGCGAGCAACTCAAGCTGCTGGGTGCGCGTGCCAGCAAGAGTCTGCCCGCAGACTTGCTCGAACGGGCTATGACTGACAATGACGGCCTGATCAGTCCGCCTGAATGATCAGTTTGGCTCGTCGGCGCAACGTTCAGTAACAGGCCGTCCGTCGCAAAGACTAGAAGCGAACCTGTACAAATGTCACATTGGCTCTATCGGAAAATTGTTTTCCGTAGCACTCGGCTAACGGTTCATTTGCTTCTATGATCTCTAGTGAGTGATGTGTACAGATTGACTGCCGGGTATTTCCCTCAAGGGGGCTCTATGAATAGCAAACTGCAAGAATGGCTCCATGACGCAGGCGTTGCATTGGGTCTTATAGAACGACCAAAACTGCAGCCCATTCCGGTTCGTGCCGATGATGATCGTCGTCGCCAACGCCGGTAAACCTCTCGCCTGACCCTCTTCGCTGGGCAGAGCGCATATTGAATCTGGTCGGGACGCACAGGAGTGTCCCGATACAAGGGCTGGCATTCAATGCCGATGTTCAGGTTTTCCCTTGGTTTTGTTGCCTTCGCTTCCCATTAACAGAATTAGCTCGATGATCATGTGCAGGGAAAAGTCCTCGGGCTTTGTGATGGCCTGTTCCTTGATCTGGTCAGGAAACGCGAAGTTGAAGACGTCCCCCAGCGCCGCGAACAGGCACTCTATGTCATCGTCCTCAAAAGCCAGGTCGATGAAGGTGGCACCTTCGTGAATCATGCTTTTATCCACTAGAATGATGCCTAGCGCGTCAAACACCTTCTGTTTGATTTCTTCGCGATTCATGAAAGCCCCTGAGGTTGATCTTGTCAGATTCAGCAGGCGTACTTCATTTCACCAGCCCAGACCTCAAGGCTAGCTCAAATCGCTGTTGCAGCTACGGTTTACCCCCGCGCAATGGGGGCTATCCGGTTAAACTGCGCCGCAGTTCGACAGGCGGTTGTGATGAGCTCAAGGTCATGGCGCAGCGCGGCATGTTTTAACCCTTTTGGATTGTCCGAGTAAGAACCGATGCCCCGCGCCCGCTGTAAACGTTGCCTGCGTCCCGTCCCGCACTGTCTCTGCGCCTTGATTCCGCAATTGGACAGCCGCACGCGAGTGTTGATCCTGCAGCATCCCGATGAAGCCGGCCATGCGTTGAATACGGCGCGACTGGCCGCACTGGGTCTGGTCAATGCGCAGTTGCGGGTGGGGGAAGTGTTCGATGATCTGCAAACGCTTTTGAACCCGACCGGCTACCAGGCGCGGTTGCTGTTTCCGGGTGACGCTGCCGAGACGTTGCTGCCCTATGTGCAGAACTCGCTGCCCATGTTGCTGGTCGTGCCGGATGGCACCTGGCGCAAGGCGCGCAAACTGCTGCACCTCAACCCCTTGTTGGCGGGCCTGCCAAGGGTCACACCAGGCATTGTGCCGGTTTCGCGTTATCGCTTGCGCAAAGCGCCGGGTCCGGATGCCTTATCGACGCTTGAGGCTATCGTTCATACGTTGCAGACGCTGGAAGCGCCACGCTCTTTCGAGGCGCTGCTGAAGCCTTTCGACGCCTTGATCGAAGGTCAGATTCAGGCAATGGGCAGCGAGACGTATCAGCGCAATCACGGCGGTCAGGGGTAAAGAACACAATTGGCGGCGTTAACTGCGCCCAGCTGTAACTGTTGCTTTGCAGATCAGCGCCTAGAATGAGCAACTGGTTCTATCTCTTGCGGAAGGTTCAATGCACATCTCGTCTGGTCGCTGGGTCTATGGCCTTTGTCTGTCGTTGTTGACTGCGTTGCTCTGGGGCATTCTGCCAATCAAGCTCAAGCAGGTTCTGCAGGTGATGGACCCTGTCACTGTGACCTGGTTTCGCCTGGCTGTTTCCGGCGCGCTGTTGTTCATCTGGCTGGCGTCGGTCAAGCGCCTGCCCAGCTTCAAGGTGCTGGGACGCAAGGGTCAGGTACTGGTGGGGCTGGCGGTATTCGGCCTAGTCGGCAACTACGTGCTGTACCTCATCGGCTTGCGGCTGCTAAGCCCCGGTACCACGCAATTACTGGTTCAGGTCGGCCCGATCTTCCTGTTGATCAGCAGTATCTTTTTGTTCAAGGAACGTTTCAGTCTGGGGCAGGGCATTGGTCTGGCCGTCTTGCTGATAGGTTTCGGCTTCTTTTTCAATCAGCGTCTGGTGGAGCTGTTCACCTCGTTGGGCGATTACACCCTTGGTGTGCTGGTGGTGCTCCTGGCCTCGACCATCTGGACGTTCTATGGATTGAGCCAGAAGCAGCTCCTGACCGTGTGGAATTCGCTTCAGGTGATGATGGTGATTTACCTGTTCTGTGCGCTGTTGCTAACGCCCTGGGCGCACCCCGCCGAGGCGTTATTGTTGAGCCCGTTGCAGGGCTGGCTGCTACTCGCCTGCTGTCTGAATACACTGGTGGCCTATGGTGCTTTCGCTGAGGCGCTCGCGCATTGGGAGGCATCACGGGTTAGCGCGACGCTTGCGTTGACGCCGCTGGTTACGCTGACCGCCGTGGCTGCCGCAGCGTGGCTATGGCCTGATTATGTGCAGGCAGAGGAATTGAACGTGATAGGTTATGGCGGCGCGCTGCTGGTCGTGACGGGGTCGGCGCTGACCGCGCTTGGCCCTTCACTGGTCGCTGGCCTCAGAGCGCGCAAGGCAAGGCTCGCACAGGCCTGAATTCACCGCCCGGACAGATCAGCGCTTGCCCAGTGCCTGTGCCTGGAGAATCCATTCCTGGCGTTGCTGTTCGCTGGCACTGTGCACCGGGGCAAATTCGGTAAGGCGTTTGGTTTTTATCCCGCAAAAGCCCAATATCGTCCGCACCATCTGCCGGTGAGCCGGCGCGCCGTAAATCCATTGAAAATAGCGTGGCGGCGTGTCCATGGCGACCAGCAGCTCCGCAGTGCGGCCTCGGAGCAGCTCATTGGAGGAATGCTTGCGGCCGTGGGTCTTGAACGCAAAACCTGGCGTCAGTACCCGGTCGAAAAAGCCCGTCAGTAGCGCCGGCAAGCCACCTCACCAGACGGGATAGACGAATACCAGATGCTCGGCCCAGTGAATCTGGCGCTGGGCGTCGAGCAGGTCCGGTTCAAGTGTCTGGGTTTGATCGTAGCCGTTGTGCAGAATAGGATCGAAATCCAGCTCGCCCAGCTTGAGTTCCCGCACCACATGCCCTTTACTGCGCGCAGCCTGTGCATAGGCTTCGCCAAGGGCATGGCAGAGGCTGATGGCTTTCGGCGTACCGTAAACCATCAGAATCCGTTTGCCGTTACCTTCCAGTGGCGTTGCGCCGCTTCTGGCATCAGCCATTACTGCCTGCCTCGAGCATTTTGTCCGGACGCACCCAGGCGTCGAACTCCTCATCGGTCAGATAACCCAGCGCCAATGCGGCTTCACGCAGGGTCAGGCCTTCGGTGTAAGCCTTCTTGGCAATCTGCGCCGATTTGTCATAACCGATATGCGGATTGAGTGCAGTAACCAGCATCAGTCCGCGCTCCAGGTGCTCAGCCATTTTTTCAGCATCCGGCTGCATGCCTGCAATGCAGTGTTCATTGAAATTGCTGCAGCCATCGGCCAGCAAGCGGATCGATTGCAGCACATTGTGGATGATCACCGGCTTGTAGACGTTCAGTTGCAGGTGGCCCTGGCTGGCGGCGAAGCCGATGGTCACGTCGTTGCCCATGACCTGGCAGGCGAGCATCGACAAGGCCTCGCACTGGGTCGGGTTGACCTTGCCGGGCATGATCGAACTGCCGGGCTCATTGGCTGGCAGCCTGACTTCGGCCAGCCCGGCACGCGGGCCGGAACCCAGCAGGCGCAGGTCGTTGGCGATTTTCATCAGGGTTCCGGCCAAGGTCTTCAATGCGCCGGAAAGTGCTGCAAGCGGCTCGTGACCGGCCAGTGCGGCGAACTTGTTGGGCGCAGTGACGAACGGCAGCCCGGACAGTGCAGCCAGCTCTGCTGCGATGGCCTCGGCGAAGCCTTTCGGCGAGTTGAGCCCGGTACCGACCGCAGTACCGCCCTGAGCCAGCTCATAGACGGCGGGAAGCGCAGCGCGAATGGCCTTTTCTGCGTAATCCAGTTGCGCGACAAACCCCGACAGCTCCTGGCCAAAGGTGATAGGCGTCGCGTCCATCATGTGCGTGCGCCCGGTCTTGACCAGTTTCATGTGCCGCGCAGCCTGTTCGGCAAGCCCGCTGGAAAGCTCGGCGATGGCGGGCAGCAGCTGTTCCTTGACCGCTTGGGCAGTGGCGATGTGCATGGCTGTCGGGAAGCAATCGTTGGAGCTTTGCGAGCGGTTGACGTGATCGTTGGGGTGAACTGGTGATTTACCGCCACGGCCCTGACCTGCCAGTTCGTTAGCTCGGCCTGCGATCACTTCGTTGACGTTCATGTTGCTTTGCGTGCCGCTGCCGGTCTGCCAGACCACCAGCGGGAATTGCGCGTCGTGCTGACCGTCGAGCACCTCATCGGCGGCCTGTTCGATCAGGCGGGCAATGTCGGCGGGCAGATCGCCGTTACGGTCGTTGACGCGTGCCGCGGCTTTCTTGATCAGGGTCAGCGCGTGCAGAACGGGCAGTGGCATACGCTGATCGCCAATCGCAAAATTGATCAGTGAGCGTTGGGTCTGCGCGCCCCAGTAGGCATCTTCGGGGACTTCGATCGGGCCAATGCTGTCGGTTTCGGTGCGGCTCACTGTTCTTACTCCTTTAAGTGCGTTGCAGGGTTAGGTGTCCATATGCCTACAGGGTTCCCGCGCAGTGCTTTTTAACCGCTGGGTGAACCGGGGGTTGAGCCAAAAGCCCAGATAAGCGCAGAATGGTCGGCCCTGGGGTAATGCCTCGTTTGCTAGATAAGGAAACTCGATGACCCGTCTTCGTGCCATTTGTACCGCGGTAGCCCTGGTCTGTGCCAGCGGCCAGGTCTTCGCCGACACCGCCAGTCACAACGCGAGCGCCGAAACGTTCCTGAAGCTTGCCAACGCCGATCGCCTGGGCGCTCCGGTCTATGCACAGGTTCAACAGATGTTCGCCCAGCGTTTTGCTGAAACCAAGGCACCTGCATCGAAAAAAGCCCTGCTTGAAACCTATCAGGCCAAGGCCAACACCGCTCTGGACCAGGCTATTGGCTGGAACAAGCTCAAGCCTGAGATGGTCAAGCTGTACACTGCCAACTTCACCGAAAGCGAGCTGAAGGACCTGGTTGCGTTCTACCAGTCTCCGCTGGGCAAGAAAGTGATGACCAAAATGCCTGAGCTGGCTCAGCAATCGGCCCAACTGACCCAAAGCAAACTGGAAAGCGCAGTGCCGGTCGTCAACAAGCTTCTGGCTGACATGACTGCCGAACTGGAACCTGCCAAGGCAGCCGCTCCAGCTCCTGCCAAAAAGCCCTGACAGGCGATTGCTGCCATGACCATGCAACAACGAATCGAGTCGGCGCTTGCGCTGCTGCAACCGCACCATCTGCAAGTGCTCGACGAGAGCCACATGCACAGTCGTGGTCAGCAGACCCATTACAAGGCTGTTCTGGTCAGTGATCAGTTTCAGGGCCTGAATTCGGTCAAGCGGCACCAGAAGGTTTACGCCACGCTGGGTGCCCTGATGGGCGAGTTTCATGCGCTGGCGTTGCACACTTACACGCCTGAAGAATGGTCGAAGGTCGGTGCAGCACCTGCTTCACCGACCTGCGCTGGCGGTCACTGATCAGGGTTTTTGGCTGATTTGCGCCCTTTTACCGGGGCTATTGATCCGCTGACCTGCCTGCGGCACTCCGGTTTTTGCTAGAATCCGCACCGCGCCGCCTGGCCGGTGCGTTTTTTTGTCCGCACATTTTTACCCGGTAGGCCCTTTGCGAGGGTCGCCACTGGAGAGACACATGACTCAAGAGCCGATGACTCAGCCGATCGTCGTGGCCGCGCTGTACAAGTTCGTCACCCTCAGCGATTACGTGGAACTGCGCGAGCCCCTGTTGCAGGCGATGGTCGACAACGGCATCAAGGGCACGCTGTTGATCGCCGATGAAGGCATCAACGGTACGGTGTCCGGCAGCCGCGAAGGCATTGACGGCCTGATGGCTTGGTTGAAGAGCGATCCGCGTCTGATCGACATCGACCACAAGGAATCCTACTGCGACGAGCAGCCGTTCTATCGCACCAAGGTCAAGCTCAAGAAAGAGATCGTGACCCTGGGCGTAGAGGGTGTCGACCCCAACAAGAGCGTCGGTACGTACGTCGAGCCCAAGGATTGGAACGAGCTGATCACTGACCCTGAAGTGCTGTTGATCGATACCCGCAACGACTACGAAGTCTCGATTGGCACCTTCGAGGGCGCCATAGATCCGAAGACCACGTCTTTTCGCGAGTTTCCGGAGTACATCAAGGCGCATTTCGACCCGGCGGTGCACAAGAAGGTCGCCATGTTCTGTACCGGTGGCATTCGCTGCGAAAAAGCCTCCAGTTACATGCTGGGCGAAGGTTTTGAAGAGGTCTATCACCTCAAGGGCGGGATTCTCAAATATCTGGAAGAAGTCCCCGAGCAGGAAAGTCAGTGGCGCGGCGAGTGTTTCGTGTTCGACAACCGGGTTACGGTGCGCCACGACCTGACCGAAGGCGATTATGATCAATGCCATGCCTGCCGCACGCCGATCAGTGCCGAGGATCGTGCCAGCGAGCATTACTCACCGGGTGTCAGTTGCCCGCATTGTTGGGATTCGCTGAGCGAGAAGACTCGTCGCAGCGCCATCGACCGACAAAAACAGATCGAACTGGCCAAGGCACGTAACCAGCCCCATCCGATTGGTCGCAACTATCGTTTGCCCTCCGAGGCCTGAGCCATGTCTGCCCGCCTGATCTATGTCATGGACCCTATGTGCTCCTGGTGCTGGGGCTTCGCTCCAGTTGCCGACGCGTTGGTGCAACAGGCTCGGGCAGCGGGCGTGCCGCTGCATCTGGTCATGGGCGGTCTGCGCTCTGAGGGTGCAGCGCTGGAGCCGGCCAAGCGTCGTTACATTCTCGAGCACTGGCAGGCGGTCGAAGAGGCCACCGGCCAGCCGTTTCTTCGCTACGGTGCGCTGCCGGAAGGTTTTGTCTACGACACCACGCCTGCCTGTCTGGCCGTCACTGCGGCACGGCAGTTGGACCCGGACCGCGCCTGGGAACTGGTAGGGCTGATTCAGCGGGCTTTCTATAGCGAAGGTCGTGACGTAACACGCCCTTCATTGCTGGTCGAACTGGCCGAGCAGGCGGGGCTGTCGCGTCAGGCATTTGCCGATGAATTCGAGAGTAAGGAGCGGCAAGCTGCCACGGCAGCTGATTTCGCCTGGGCGCAGGATCTGGGCATCGCCGGTTTTCCGACCCTGCTTGCCGAGCGTAACGGCCAGTTGGCGCTGTTGACCAACGGTTATCAGCCGTTGAGCAGCCTTTCGCCCTTGCTGGGTCGATGGCTGGAGCGTGCAGCCAGTGCGTGATGAATCGCCCGATGCCGCCCGGCAGTCGCAAGCCAAGCATGGCGATGCGTTGAGTTGGGCCGAGATCCGGCGTCTTGCGTTGCGTCATAAAAAAGCCCTGTGGCTGGCCAATGGTGTCGCGGTTCTGGCGACACTGTGCAGCGTGCCGATCCCGTTGTTGCTGCCGTTGCTGGTTGACGAAGTGCTGTTGGGGCGCGGCGATGCGGCACTGAAAGTCATGAATCACTTGCTGCCTGACGGCCTGCAAAAGGCGGCGGGCTACATCGGCCTGATGCTCTTGCTGACTCTGGTACTGCGTGTCGGAGCGCTGGTGTTCAACGTTCTGCAGGCGCGGCTGTTTGCCGGGCTGGCCAAGGATATCGTCTACCGTATCCGGCTACGTTTGATCGAACGGCTCAAGCGCATTTCCCTGCGTGAGTACGAAAGCCTGGGCAGCGGCACGGTGACTACGCATCTGGTGACCGACCTGGACACGCTGGACAAGTTTGTCGGCGAAACCCTCAGCCGACTGCTGGTAGCCACGCTGACCCTGGCAGGCACGGCGGGCATTCTGATGTGGATGCACTGGAAGCTGGCGCTGCTGATTATGCTGTTCAACCCGCTGGTGATTCTGCTCACGGTAAAGCTGGGCAAGCGGGTCAAGCATCTCAAGAAGCTGGAAAACGACAGCACGTCGCGTTTTACCCAGGCGCTGAGTGAAACACTGGATGCGATTCAGGAAGTCAGGGCGGGTAATCGACAGGGTTTCTTCCTTGGTCGGCTGGGCGTGCGGGCGCAGGAAGTGCGTGATTACGCCATCAATTCGCAATGGAAAAGCGACGCCTCGGGACGTGCCAGCGGGCTGCTGTTCCAGTTCGGTATCGATATCTTTCGTGCCGCCGCAATGCTCACGGTGTTGTTCTCGGACCTGTCGATCGGGCAGATGCTCGCGGTGTTCAGCTACCTGTGGTTCATGATGACGCCGGTTGAGCAACTGTTGAATCTGCAATACGCCTATTACGCGGCGGGTGGTGCTCTGACGCGTATCAACGAGCTGCTGGCGCGTGCCGATGAGCCGCAATATGTCGGCGGCACTGACCCTTTCGCAGGGCGCGAGACCGTGGGGGTCGAGGTGCGTGGCCTGAGTTTCGGTTATGGCGAAGACTTGGTGCTGGATCAGTTGAACCTGAGCATCGCGCCGGGTGAAAAAGTCGCCATCGTCGGTGCCAGTGGTGGCGGCAAGAGCACCTTGGTGCAGTTGCTGCTGGGCTTGTACACGGCCCGCACCGGAGTGATCCGTTTTGGCGGCGTCAGTCAGCAGGATATCGGTCTGGACACTGTGCGCGAGAACGTTGCCGTGGTACTGCAGCATCCCGCCCTGTTCAATGACACGGTGCGCGCCAACCTGACCATGGGTCGTGACTGCAGCGACGAAGCCTGCTGGCGTGCGCTGGAAGTTGCGCAACTCGATTCTGCGATCCGCGATCTGCCACAAGGTCTGGACAGCGTGGTAGGGCGCTCCGGGGTCAGAATGTCGGGTGGCCAGCGTCAGCGCATGGCCATCGCACGTATGGTATTGTCCGACCCTAAAGTGGTTATTCTCGATGAAGCTACCTCGGCGCTGGACGCGGCTACCGAGTACAACCTGCATCAGGCCCTCGCACGTTTTCTGCGTAGTCGCACAACGCTGATCATCGCGCACCGCCTGTCGGCCGTGAAGCAGGCTGACCGGGTGCTGGTGTTTGATGGCGGGCGGATTGTCGAAGACGGCGGACACCAACAGTTGATTGCCGATGGAGGTCTTTACGCAAAGCTGTACGGACACTTGCAACAAATCTGATGTGCGATGCCTCGATCAGCGCACAGGTTGGCTCGATTGCGGGAGAATCACCTGCCATCATTTATGAATTTAGCCTAGTCTCTGCGCTAGACGTTTATTCAGGCATGTGGTGAGGTGAAACCCATGAATCAACCATGGACCTTCTCCAAGCCCCGTCTGTTGGGCATCGTATGGCCATTCATTGCCGTCGCGCTGTTTCAGGCGTTGCTGGGGTGTGTCAGTCTCTACACCATGTCTGCGGTGCGCAGCTATGTGGCGGGCGAGAGTCTCTGGTCCAAGGGCCAGAAAGACGCCATCCATTACCTGAGCCTATACGCCATCACGCATGATGAGCGTGACTATCTGAAGTATCAAAACGCATTTTCCGTCCCTCAGGGCGGCCACGCCTTGCGCAAGGCGCTCGATCAGCCTATTCCGTCCATGGCGGATGCCAGGGCCGGGATCATTCAGGGCGGCAATCACCCCGATGACGCGAACGGCATCATCTGGATGTACCTGAACTTCCATAACTTCAGCTTCATGAAGCAGGCCATTCACTTTTGGGAGGTGGGTGATGGCTACCTCATGCAGCTCAATGAACTTGCGCGGAATATTCACGACCGGGTCGGTGAGGGTGAGGTGACTGCCGCCGAGGTCAATCAGTGGCGAGTGCAGATCAATGTCATCAATGAAGGGGTAACACCCGCAGCGCGGGCGTTCAGTGATGCGCTGGGCGAGGGGGCCCGGTTCATCCTCAACCTGCTGATTGCGGTCAATCTGGTCACTGCCGTTTTACTGATTCTTCTGGCGCTGCTGCGTGTGCGTCGTCTGATTGTCCAGCGGCGCGTGTTTGCTGATGCCCTGCAACTTGAGAAAGAGCGCGCCCAGATTACCCTGGAGTCCATCGGCGACGGAGTGATCACCATCGACGTGGCCGGGGCCATTGTCTACATGAACCCCGCAGCCGAGGGCCTGACGCACTGGAAAAGCACCTAGGCCAGCGGGCTTCCGCTGACAGCGCTGTTCAATCTGCTGGATGAAAACGATCAGAAGGACACCTCGACGCTGGTCGAACAGATCGTCACCGGCAAGCTCAAGGGCGGCAGCGCCAACAGCAAGCTTATCCAGCGGCTGGATGGCAGTACGGTCTCGGTAGCACTGGTCGGTACGCCGATCTACAACGAGGGGGTGGTCAGCGGGGCGGTGCTGGTACTGCATGACATGACACAGGAGCGTCAGTACATCGCCGATCTGTCATGGCAGGCCGCCCATGATCCGCTGACCGGGCTGGTCAATCGCAGTGAATTCGAGCATCGCCTGCAGCGGGTACTGGATGGTATTGACGATCAGGCGAGCAGCCACTGCCTTATGTTTCTTGACCTGGATCAGTTCAAACTGGTCAATGACACCGGTGGTCATGCGGCGGGCGATGAGCTGCTGCGCCAGCTTTGCCGGGCACTGCCGCAGGGCTTGCGCGACGGTGACACACTGGCCCGGTTGGGAGGTGACGAGTTCGGCGTGTTGCTGGTCGATTGTCCTGCCGACACGGCCCTCGATATAGCCGAGGGGTTGCGCGAGATCGTGCAGACCCTGCATTTCATGTGTAAAGGTCGGCCATTCATGACTACCGTAAGTATCGGTCTGGTGCAGCTCGGCGATACACCCGCCAAGCTTGAAGGGTCGTTGTCTGCTGCCGACATGGCCTGTTATATGGCCAAGGAGAGAGGCCGCAACCGGGTTCAGGTCTACAGTGTTGACGACCTGACTCTGTCGATGCGGTTCGGCGAGATGGCCTGGATACAACGTCTGCACATGGCAATGGATGAAAATCGCTTTTGCCTTTATGCGCAGGAAATCGCTTCGATCAAAGGTGAAGGCGATGAGGTGCGGCACATAGAAATCCTCCTGCGCCTGCGTGATGAGTCCGGACGAATGGTGGTTCCGGACAACTTTATCCCGGCTGCCGAGCGCTACGGCCTTATGACGACGCTGGATCGTTGGGTGGTGCACAATGTCTTCAAAGTGATCGCCCAATGCCAGAGTGATGATCGGCATCAGGCACCGCAGGCGCTATGTGCTATAAATTTGTCAGGTTCAAGTATCGGCGATGATACGTTCCTCGAATACCTGAAGCAGCAGTTCAAGGCATTTGCCGTATCGCCTGGAATGATCTGTTTCGAGATCACTGAAACCAGTGCCATTGCAGACCTGGACAGCGCGATTCGCTTTATCAACGAGTTGAAGGGGCTGGGCTGTCAGTTTTCCCTTGATGATTTCTGCTCGGGCATGTCGTCCTTTGCCTATCTCAAACACTTGCCTGTGGATTTTCTGAAAATCGATGGCAGTTTTGTAAAGGACATGCTCGACAATCCGATCAACAAGGCTATGGTCGAGGTCATCAACAATATTGGTCATGTAATGGGCAAACGCACCATTGCCGAGTACGTAGAAACGCCGCAGATAGAGTTTGCGTTGCAGGAAATGGGCGTGGATTTTGCACAAGGGTATCTGATATCACGCCCTGAATTGTTCACTTGCGAGAGTCTGTACATTCAGCCCGTACGGCCTGACCCCCTGATGTTCGGCGCGCCAGGAACGCTACGTTAATCAGTTGAAACCCTATAAGGAGATACCCAGTGATCGACACTTTCGAGAGAACCGGTCCGCTCATGGAAGCCAGCAGTTATCCGGCCTGGGCGCAGCAGTTGATCAAGGATTGCAGCGCTGCAAAGGCACGGGTGGTCGAGCACGAGTTGTACCGGCAGATGCGTGACGCGAAGCTGAGTCCGCAGATCATGCGCCATTACCTGATCGGCGGTTGGCCGGTTGTCGAGCAGTTCGCGGTGTACATGGCCAAGAACCTCACCAAGACCCGCTTTGGTCGTCATCCTGGCGAAGACATGGCGCGCCGCTGGCTGATGCGCAATATTCGCGTCGAACTCAATCATGCTGACTACTGGGTGAACTGGTGTGCAGCGCACGATGTGACGCTTGAAGACCTCCACGATCAACGGGTTGCGCCTGAGCTGCACGCACTGAGCCACTGGTGCTGGCAGACCAGCTCTTCGGACTCACTGGCTGTTGCGATGGCGGCCACCAACTATGCCATTGAAGGAGCGACGGGCGAGTGGTCGGCAGTGGTCTGTTCCAATGGTGCGTACGCCGAAGCATTCCCTGAAGAAACCCGCAAGAAAGCCATGAAATGGCTCAAGATGCATGCACAGTACGACGACGCGCACCCTTGGGAGGCGCTCGAGATCATTTGCACGTTGGTGGGTAATAAACCGAGCCTGCAGCTGCAAGCTGAGCTGCGTCAGGCCGTTACCAAGAGTTACGATTACATGCATTTGTTCCTGGAGCGCTGCATGCAGCTGGACAAGGTCAAGCCTGCGCGTGGGCGTGTTGCCGCGCTGGAAGTATAGCGGCTGGGCGAGAAAGGCAGGAAAGAGTGCTAGCTGGCCATGGCAAGACGGTTGCGACCTTCGCGTTTAGCAACATACAGGGCGTTGTCGGCCCTGCGCAGCAGGCTGTCGGCGGTTTCTGCCGGCAGTAGTGTTGAGCATCCCAGGCTGACGGTCATGGTCAGAGCTGGGTCAAGCTCGCGAAACTCGAGGTTCCGCACGGCCTGGCGCAGGCGTTCGCCGATCAGTTCAGCCGAACTGGCTCCGGTGTTGGAAAGAATCACCACGAACTCTTCACCGCCATAGCGGAACACACGATCGATATTGCGCAGTTGCGCTTTCAGGCTTTGCGCAACGGTTTTCAGTACATCATCGCCAGTATGATGGCCGTACTCATCGTTCACTTTCTTGAAATGATCGATATCCAGCATCAGCAATGAAAGCGGTTGCTTGTGACGACGCGATATCTCTATCTCGCGAGCCAGGCCCTGATCCATTGCGATACGGTTACCGGTACTGGTCAAAGGGTCGCGCAGCGCTGTCTGTGTCGCAATGCGATACAGCAGGGCGTTCAGCAGCGGGTACACCAGACAGACCAGCAGCGATTCAAGGTCGCTCAGCTGCCGGGTATCAAATGGCTTGGCGCCTTGAAACTCCAGCTCACCGATGCACTTGCCCTCGTGACGCAGGTGAAAAGTGGCGCTGTCGGATGACATCTCGCCCAGACGCAGATTCAGGTCGCTTTCGATATGTCGATAGGCCAGACCACTCAATGGCAGGAACCGTTGCACACCCTGAAAAAACAGGGTCAGTATCCGCTCGGCTTCCAGGCTGGTCTGCAATTGTCGCCCAAGCTGATAAACCAGCTCGGGCAGTGACGGGGGTGGAAGTATGGCGTCGGGTCGATTTCGAAAACCCAGGCGTTGCAGTTCAGCCGTATCGAAATCGATTGCATGGGTCTGGGTAGGAAAATTCATCTCTTCGCTCCTCAGCACATATTGCTGGCTTGGCTGGGTTAGAGGGGATGTCGTGCCATTCGGTTCATTTTTGCCCGGACTTATTAAAATCAGTGGTTTAGCTGACGCCATCTCTCTGACAGTGAGGGCGAGTCGGCAATTCCTTGACTTAAAATGCCGCTAAAAACGCCTGCCGTGACAGTTTTCCGTCACGGCAATGTCTGGTTATTTTTGCTCACTGAGCATTCAGCGCCTGCCCGTTTATGCCCTTGCTGTCCGGTCCCATCAAGTACAGGTAGACCGGCATGATGTCTTCAGGCGCGGGATTGTTCTGCGGGTTTTCGTCAGGGTAGGCCTGCGCACGCATACCGGTACGGGTAGCGCCCGGGTTGATGCTGTTGGCCCGCACACTGGTGACGCCTTCAAGCTCGTCGGCGAGGGTTTGCATCAGGCCTTCGGTAGCAAATTTCGATACCCCGTACGCGCCCCATTGCGCGCGGCCTTTGCGACCAACGCTGCTGGAAGTGAAGGCCACCGATGCATCGGTCGAGCGCCGAAGCAGTGGCAGCAATGCCTGGGTGAGCATGAAGGTGGCATTGACGTTGACGTGCATGACCTGCATGAAGTCTTCGCCTGGCAGGTGTTCCACTGAAGTGCGCGGTCCGATGATCGAGGCGTTGTGCAGCAGCCCGTCAAGACGGCCGACTTTGCGCTCGATCATGGTCGCCAGGTCGTGATACTGCGCGGGGTCGGCGCTTTCCAGATCGAAGGGTATGACCAACGGCAGCAGATGACCTGCTGCCTGTATCTCGTCATGGACCTGAGCCAGGCTGGCTTCAGTTCTGCCCAGCAGCAGAACAGTCGCGCCATGCGCTGCGTAGGTTTTTGCGGCTGCAGCACCGATGCCGCGAGCGGCACCGGTTACCAGAATGATCCGGCCCTTGAGCAGTTCCGGGTGCGCTGAGTAGTCAAACATGTAAAACCTCGTTCAGCAGCTGCACAGTGCGTTATCCAGCACCTTGCGCAGTTCCAGCGGATGATCGACCACCACGTCGGCACCCCAGTGATCAGGATTGTCGTCGGGGTGGATGTAGCCGTAGCGCACGGCAGCAGTCTTGGTGCCTGCGTCGCGGCCGGACTCAATGTCGCGCAGATCGTCGCCTACGAACAGGACGCTGGCCGGGTCGAGGTCGAGCATCTTGCAGGCCAGAATCATCGGCTCGGGGTGTGGCTTGCTGTGCGTGACGTGGTCCGGGCAGATCAGTACGGCGGAGCGTTCGGCCAGGCCGAGCTGTTCCATGATCGGCTGAGCGAAGCGCACCGGCTTGTTTGTCACCACGCCCCAGATCAGGCCGGCCTTCTCGATGTCGACCAGCAACTCGCCCATGCCATCGAACAGTCTGCTGTGGACGGCGCAGTCACGCTGATAGCGCTCCAGGAACTCGAGGCGCAATGCTTCGAATTGCGGCGCTTGCGGCGACATCGCGAAGGTCGCTGCCACCATGGCCCTGGCGCCACCTGAAACTTCATCGCGGATCAGTTTGTCCGGTACGGGGGGAAGGCCGCGGTCGGCCAGCATCGCCTGAGCAATGGCGATGAAGTCCGGTGCGGTGTCGAGCAGGGTGCCGTCCATGTCGAATAAAACCGCTCTCAGGCGCATCTGTCATGCCTCCCGCAGGGTCTGGATCATGTAGTTGACGTCGACGTCGGAGGCCAGCTTGTAATGCTTGGTCAGCGGATTGTAGGTCAGACCGATGATGTCCTTGACCTGCAAGCCTGCATCGCGGCTCCAGGCACCCAGTTCGGAAGGGCGGATGAATTTTTTGAAGTCGTGGGTCCCGCGTGGCAGCAGGTTGAGGATGTATTCGGCACCGACCACAGCGAACAGATAAGCTTTCGGGTTGCGGTTGATGGTCGAGAAAAACACCTGACCGCCCGGCTTGACCATGCGATAGCAGGCGCGGATCACCGACGATGGGTCCGGTACGTGCTCAAGCATTTCCAGGCACGTCACCACATCGAACTGCTCGGGCATCTCTTCGGCCATGTCCTCGGCGGTGATCTGCCGATACTCGACGCTGACGCCTGATTCAAGCTGATGCAGCTGTGCTACGGCCAGCGGCGCTTCGCCCATGTCGATGCCGGTGACCGTTGCGCCGCGCAGGGCCATCGCCTCGCTGAGAATGCCGCCGCCGCAGCCGACGTCGAGCACCTTCTTGCCTGCCAGGCCGACACGCTCGTCGATCCAGTTGACGCGCAGCGGATTGATGTCATGCAGCGGCTTGAATTCGCTTTCGCGGTCCCACCAGCGATGGGCCAAGGCCTCGAATTTAGCGATTTCTGCGCGGTCGACGTTGCTCATGGGTGTCCCTCTTGAACTCAAAATTCTTTTTCATCAGTCAGGCTTATAGATAAGCCTGACTGGCATGTGTTCGGTCCGAATCGAATTATTCGGCTTTACCGGAAATACGCTGGCCCCACGCAATCGCGGTGTCGCGCAGTGCGGGTTCATCCATGCGAGTCAGCCGGCGAGCGTCGAGCAATTGCTTGCCGGCCACCCAGACATGACTCACGCAATCGCGGCCAGTGGCATATATAAGCTGCGACACCGGGTCGTAGATCGGTTGCTGGGCCAGGCCCGACAGGTCGAAAGCGACCATGTCTGCCGCCTTGCCGATCTCCAGCGAGCCGGTCTCGGCCTGAATACCCAGGGCGCGAGCGCCGTTCAGCGTCGCCATGCGCAGCGCACGGTGTGCATCCAGTGCCGTGGCCGAGCCGGCGACAGCCTTGGCCAGCAAGGCGGCGGTGCGGGTTTCGCCGAGCAGGTCCAGGTCATTGTTGCTGGCGGCACCGTCGGTGCCCACCGCAACATTAACTCCGGCCTGCCACAGCCGTTCGACCGGGCAGAAACCGCTGGCCAGTTTGAGATTGGATTCTGGGCAATGAATCACGCTGGTATTGCTTTCCACCAGCAGGGCCAGATCGTCGTCGCTGATCTGCGTCATGTGCACGGCCTGGAAGCGCGGGCCGAGCATGCCCAGGCGATTCAAGCGGGCGAGAGGGCGCTCCTGGCGCTGTTCGACAGCCTGTTCGACTTCGAACGCGGTCTCATGGACATGCATCTGGATCATGGCGTCCAGTTCATCGGCGATAACCCGTACCTTCTCCAGATTCTCGTCGCCCACGGTGTAGGGCGCATGCGGGCCAAAGGCGATCTTGATGCGTGGATGATGGGCGAGGTCGTTGAACTGCTCGATACCGTTGTGCAGTGCTTCATCCGTTGTGTGAGCCCCCGGAATCGGGAAATCCAGTACCGGAACGGTGATCTGCGCGCGCATGCCGCTGGCGTGGACGCGCTCGGCAGCCACCTTGGGGTAGAAATACATGTCCGAGAAGCAGGTGATGCCGCCCTTGAGCTGCTCGGCGATGGCCAGGTCGGTGCCATCGCGAACGAAGTCTTCGTTGACCCATTTGCCTTCGGCGGGCCAGATATGGTCCTGCAGCCAGGTCATCAGTGGCAGGTCATCGGCCAGCCCGCGAAACAGTGTCATGGCTGCATGACCGTGGGCGTTGATCAGGCCGGGGCTGAGCAGCATGCCGGGAAGCTCCTGCACCTGCACTGCGTTTTGCCTCAATGCCTCGGCCCGCGGCCCTATGTGGACGATACAGCCGTCGCGCACGCCGATACCGTGGTCCTTGAGCACCACGCCTGCGGGCTCGACCGGCACCAGCCAGGCGGGCAGGAGCAAAAGGTCGAGCGGTGCTGTAGCGTTCGGCATGAGAAGGTTTCCATCGTTTATTACGTTGATGGCGAAGTATACCCGAGCGTCTTCGCAGGCGGCTCGCTATAATCAGCGGCTTTTGATGCTGGGTTTCGGATGTTCAAGATGGAGTTGGCGATGCGCGATCGACTGTTGGCTGCAGAGAAAGTTAAGGCCATCGATTGGCGAGACGACGCTCTGTACCTGCTGGACCAGCGGGTACTGCCGTTCGAGGAAGTCTGGCACCGCTATACCACCGCCGAGGGAGTCGCCGAGGCGATTCGCACGATGGTCGTGCGCGGGGCACCGGCTATCGGTATCAGTGCCGCCTACGGTGCGGTGCTGGGCGCACGTGCGCGCATTGCCGAAGGCGAGGACTGGTATCCGGCGCTGGAAGAAGACATGCAGTTGCTGGCCGACTCACGCCCGACCGCCGTGAACCTGTTCTGGGCGCTGAACCGGATGCGTGATCGTCTGATGCGTGTGAAGGACGGTGACGATCCGCTCGTGGCCCTTGAGGCAGAAGCCGTGGCGATTCACTTGAGTGATCGCGAGGCCAATCTGACCATGGCGCAACTGGGCGCCGACCTGATCCGCAGGCATCAAGGCAACTTGCAGACGGTGCTCACCCACTGCAATACCGGAGCGCTGGCCACCGGTGGTTTCGGGACTGCGCTGGGCGTGATCCGCGCAGCGCATCTGGAAGGCATGATCGAGCGGGTCTATGCCGATGAAACCCGGCCCTGGCTGCAGGGTTCGCGGCTTACCGCCTGGGAGCTGGCCAATGAAGGCATCCCGGTCACCCTGAATGCAGACTCCGCCGCTGCGCACCTGATGCGTACCAAGGGCATTACCTGGGTCATCGTCGGGGCTGATCGCATCACCGCCAATGGCGATGTTGCGAACAAGATCGGCACCTATCAGCTTGCCGTAGCCGCGATGCACCACGGGGTGCGCTTCATGGTGGTGGCACCGAGTTCGACCATCGATATGGAGATGGCCAGCGGCGACGACATCATCATTGAAGAGCGCGACGGCCGTGAGCTGCTTGAAGTGGGCGGTCAGCGGGTCGGTGCACAGGTCGAGGCCTTCAATCCGGTGTTCGATGTGACACCGGCAGACCTGATCGATGCGATTGTGACCGAGAAGGGCATTGTCGAGCGTCCCGATACCGCCCGGATGGCGCAATTGATGAGCCGTAAACACCTTCACTGATGCGGTCGGGCTCGAGCCGTTGCCGCTGTGCAATGCGGCTGGGCGTGCCTGTAAGCGTTTCTCAGGCGTCTTGCACGCCGGTGGCTCGTTTTCAGCGCCTGCAAAGGATGTGAGCGCCTCGGCGATTGTGGTAATATCCGGCGGTTATCGGGGACACTGATTGTAGTCGCCCACGCTGCGTAGATTCATGGCATAACTCGTTGATTTGTCGTAAGTCGCTGCCCTGCACATGCTGGCAGCGGCGAGCTTCGTATACCCCGAATGGGTTTGCGAGGTTTCACCAGAAAAAGGAATCAGGCTTCTCATGGGCGAACTGGCCAAAGAAATCCTCCCGGTCAATATCGAAGACGAGCTGAAGCAGTCCTACCTCGACTACGCGATGAGCGTAATCGTCGGTCGAGCACTGCCCGATGCGCGCGACGGCTTGAAGCCCGTGCACCGGCGCGTGTTGTTCGCAATGAGCGAGCTGGGTAACGACTGGAACAAGCCGTACAAGAAATCCGCCCGTGTGGTTGGTGACGTGATCGGTAAGTATCACCCGCACGGCGATACGGCCGTGTACGACACCATCGTTCGTATGGCTCAGCCATTCTCGCTGCGCTACCTGCTGGTAGACGGTCAGGGTAACTTCGGTTCGGTCGATGGCGACAACGCTGCGGCCATGCGATACACCGAAGTACGCATGACCAAGCTGGCGCACGAGCTGCTGGCCGACCTGCACAAGGAAACCGTGGACTGGGTGCCGAATTACGACGGCACCGAAATGATCCCCGCGGTCATGCCGACCCGTATTCCCAACCTGCTGGTCAACGGTTCCAGCGGTATTGCCGTGGGCATGGCGACCAACATTCCGCCGCACAACCTTGGTGAAGTCATCGACGGTTGCCTGGCACTGATCGACAACCCCGAGTTGACGATCGATGAGCTGATGCAGTACATCCCCGGCCCGGATTTCCCGACAGCGGCGATCATCAACGGCCGTGCGGGTATCATCGAAGCCTATCGCACGGGTCGTGGACGCATTTACATGCGTGCCCGCTCCATCGTCGAAGACATCGACAAGGTCGGCGGACGTCAGCAGATCGTCATCACCGAACTGCCGTACCAGCTTAACAAGGCACGTCTGATCGAGAAGATCGCCGAGCTGGTCAAGGAAAAGAAACTCGAAGGCATTACCGAGCTGCGTGACGAGTCCGACAAGGACGGTATGCGCGTGGTCATCGAGCTGCGTCGTGGCGAAGTGCCAGAGGTTGTTCTCAACAACCTCTATGCCCAGACCCAGCTGCAAAGCGTTTTCGGTATCAACATCGTTGCCCTGATTGACGGTCGTCCACGCATCCTGAACCTCAAGGACCTGCTGGAAGCCTTTGTTCGTCACCGTCGCGAAGTGGTTACCCGCCGTACCGTATTCGAGCTGCGCAAGGCGCGTGAGCGTGGCCATATCCTTGAAGGTCAGGCTGTTGCGTTGTCCAACATCGACCCGGTCATCGCCCTCATCAAGGCCTCTCCGACACCTGCAGAAGCCAAGGAAGCGTTGATCAAGACGCCTTGGGAATCAAGCGCAGTTGTCGAAATGGTCGAGCGTGCAGGTGCCGATTCGTGCCGCCCTGAGAACCTGGACCCGCAATACGGTCTGCGTGAAGGCAAGTATTTCCTGTCACCGGAACAGGCTCAGGCCATTCTGGAACTGCGTCTGCATCGCCTGACCGGTCTGGAACACGAGAAGCTGCTGGGCGAGTATCAGGAAATCCTCAACCAGATCGGCGAGCTGATCCGCATCCTCAACAGCGCAACGCGCCTGATGGAAGTGATCCGCGAAGAGCTGGAAGTGATCCGCTCCGAGTACGGCGATGCCCGTCGTACCGAGATCCTCGATGCACGTCTGGACCTGACCCTGGGTGACCTGATCACCGAAGAAGAGCGTGTGGTCACCATCTCTCATGGCGGCTATGCCAAGACCCAGCCATTGGCGGTCTATCAGGCTCAGCGTCGTGGCGGCAAGGGCAAGTCGGCCACCGGCATCAAGGATGAGGATTACATTGCTCACCTGCTGGTCGCCAACAGCCACACGACACTGCTGATGTTCTCCAGCAAGGGCAAGGTGTACTGGCTCAAGACCTATGAGATCCCGGAAGCGTCCCGCGCTGCCCGTGGTCGTCCGTTGGTCAACCTGTTGCCGCTGAGCGACGGCGAATACATCACCACCATGCTGCCGGTTGACCTCGAAGCCATGCGCAAGCGTGCCGACGAAGAAGGCGAAGCCCTTGAAGGCGAGCTGGACGACGCTGAAAACAGCAGCGAGACCGAAGAAGAGCGCAAGGCCCGTATCAAGGCCGCCGACAAGAAGAAGGCTCCGTTCATCTTCATGTCCACCGCCAACGGTACCGTCAAGAAGACCCCGCTGGTTGCATTCAGTCGTCAACGCAGCTCGGGCCTCATTGCCCTTGAGCTGGACGAGGGCGACATCCTGATCTCCGCTGCCATTACCGATGGCGAACAGGAAATCATGCTGTTCTCCGATGGCGGCAAAGTGACCCGCTTCAAGGAATCCGATGTGCGCGCCATGGGGCGTACCGCTCGTGGCGTGCGTGGCATGCGTCTGCCAGAAGGGCAAAAGCTCATTTCGATGCTGATCCCGGAAGAAGGCAGCCAGATCCTCACCGCTTCCGAGCGCGGCTACGGCAAGCGTACGGCCATTTCCGAGTTCCCTGAGTACAAGCGCGGCGGTCAGGGTGTCATCGCCATGGTCAGCAACGAGCGTAACGGCCGTCTGGTTGGCGCAGTTCAGGTGCTTGATGGCGAAGAAATCATGCTGATTTCCGATCAGGGCACGCTGGTGCGTACCCGGGTGGGCGAAGTGTCCAGTCTCGGCCGTAACACTCAGGGCGTGACCCTGATCAAGCTGGCCAGCGACGAGAAACTGGTCGGTCTGGAGCGTGTTCAGGAGCCGTCGGAAGTCGAAGGCGAAGAGCTTGAAGGCGAAGAAGGTATCGACGGCGTGATTGTCGATGCCGCTGAAGCTGAAGTGGGCGACGCCGGTGAAGACCTGCAAGCGGACGCTGCGCCAGACGAAGACGAACCGCAGAACTGAGTTGTAACGTAAATCAGGTAAGGGCTGGCTCGTCTGTGAGTGCATCTGCATTCCAGGCAAGTCCAGCCCTTGCGACATTCGGCCAGCCCTGCAGCCGGATCAGAATTTCAGCAAGGAGCTGCCAGTCGCTGCGGCGTCTGTCTGCTCGTGGCAAGCAACCAGAAACAAGCGCGTACAGACCCAACGTATTTGACGAGAGTGGATATGAGCAAGCGAGCCTTTAACTTCTGCGCAGGTCCTGCTGCGCTTCCTGAAGCTGTTCTGCTGCGTGCCCAGGCGGAACTCCTCGACTGGCACGGCAAAGGCCTTTCCGTCATGGAAATGAGCCACCGCAGTGACGAGTTCGTCTCCATTGCCACCAAGGCCGAGCAGGATCTGCGTGACCTGCTGTCCATTCCTTCGAATTACAAGGTGCTGTTCCTGCAAGGCGGCGCGAGCCAGCAGTTCGCGCAGATTGCGCTGAACCTGCTGCCGGAAAACGGCAAGGCCGATTACATCGATACCGGCATCTGGTCGCAGAAGGCTATCGACGAGGCATCGCGCTACGGCACGGTCAACGTCGCCGCCAGCGCCAAACCTTACGACTACTTTGCCATTCCCGGTCAGAACGAATGGAAGCTGTCCAAGGATGCTGCCTACGTTCACTACGCGCCAAACGAAACCATTGGCGGTCTGGAATTCAACTGGATTCCTGAAACGGGCGACGTGCCGCTGGTGGCTGACATGTCTTCGGACATCCTCTCGCGTCCGGTGGATATCTCGCGTTTCGGCATGATCTACGCCGGTGCCCAGAAGAACATCGGCCCGAGCGGCATCGTGGTGGTGATCATTCGTGAAGACCTGCTGGGCCGCGCACGTTCGCTGTGCCCGACCATGCTCGACTACAAAGTCGCTGCCGACAATGGCTCGATGTACAACACGCCGCCGACTCTCGCCTGGTACCTGTCGGGGCTGGTCTTCGAATGGCTCAAGGAGCAGGGCGGTGTCGAGGCAATCGGCAGGCGCAACGATATCAAGCAGCGCACGCTGTATGACTTCATCGACGCCAGCGAGCTGTACAGCAACCCGATCAACAAGCCTGATCGTTCGTGGATGAACGTACCGTTCCGTCTGGCTGACGATCGCCTCGACAAGCCTTTCCTGGCAGGTGCTGATGCAAACGGCCTGCTCAACCTCAAAGGCCATCGCTCGGTGGGCGGCATGCGTGCGTCCATCTACAACGCTGTCGATATCAACGCGGTCAACGCGCTGGTGGCCTACATGAAAGATTTCGAGAAGGAGCACGGCTGATGTCCGAGCAAGAACTCAAGGCGCTTCGCGTCCGTATCGACAGCCTCGATGAGAAAGTTCTGGAGCTGATCAGCGAGCGTGCCCGCTGCGCCCAGGAAGTGGCCAGGGTCAAGATGTCCTCGCTGGCCGAAGGTGAAGTGCCTGTGTTCTACCGTCCGGAGCGTGAAGCTGCGGTGCTCAGGCGAGTCATGGACCGCAATCGCGGGCCGTTGAGCAATGAAGAAATGGCGCGTCTGTTCCGCGAAATCATGTCTTCCTGTCTCGCGCTTGAGCAGCCGCTCAAGGTCGCCTATCTCGGCCCTGAGGGTACATTTACCCAGGCCGCCGCGATGAAGCACTTCGGGCATGCAGTCATCAGTCTGCCGATGGCTGCGATTGACGAAGTGTTTCGTGAAGTGGTTGCCGGTGCCGTGAATTTTGGCGTGGTCCCGGTGGAAAACTCCACCGAAGGCGCGGTCAACCACACGCTCGACAGCTTTCTTGAGCACGACATGGTGATCTGTGGAGAAGTCGAGCTGCGTATCCACCACCATTTGCTGGTTGGCGAAAGCACCAAGACGCAAAGCATTTCGCGCATTTATTCCCACGCTCAGTCGCTGGCCCAGTGCCGCAAATGGCTGGATGCTCATTACCCGAATGTCGAACGTGTGGCCGTTGCCAGCAACGCCGAAGCCGCCAAGCGGGTCAAGGGCGAGTGGAATTCGGCGGCTATCGCTGGCGATATGGCGGCAGGCCTGTATGGTCTGACGCGTCTTGCGGAAAAGATCGAAGATCGCCCGGACAACTCCACGCGCTTCCTCATCATCGGCAACCAGGAAGTCCCGCCGACCGGCGATGACAAGACCTCGATCATTGTGTCGATGAGCAACAAGCCGGGTGCGCTGCACGAGCTGCTGGTGCCGTTTCACGAGAGCGGCCTGGACCTGACACGCATCGAAACCCGCCCGTCGCGCAGTGGCAAGTGGACTTATGTGTTTTTCATCGACTTTGTCGGCCATCACCAAGACCCGCTGGTCAAGGCCGTGCTGGAAAAAATCAGAAGTGAAGCCGTTGCCTTGAAGGTGCTGGGTTCCTACCCGAAAGCGGTTCTTTGAGGGCGTTGTGCATGATCCGTTTGTTTGTTGTCTTGTCGGGCTGTCAGGTGTGTTCGCGTGGTTGATGTGATTTCGGAACAACCGGCCCGGCCCTTGATCGGTCGTCTGGTGGTCGTGGGGCTTGGGCTGATCGGCGGCTCCTTTGCCAAGGGCGTGCGCGAAAGCGGCCTGTGTCGTGAAGTCGTCGGCGTCGATCTTGATCCGCAGTCGCGAAAGCTGGCTGTCGAACTGGGGGTAGTGGATCGCTGTGAGGCTGATCTTGCCGTGGCCTGTCATGGTGCCGACGTGATTCAGTTGGCGGTGCCGATTCTAGCTATGGAAAAGCTCCTCGCGCTGCTTGCGCCGCTGGATCTGGGTAACGCAATTCTCACCGATGTCGGCAGTGCCAAAGGCAATGTGGTCAGCGCTGCGCGCCAGGCATTCGGCCATATGCCGACACGTTTTGTGCCCGGGCATCCGATTGCCGGGTCCGAGCAGAGCGGCCTTGAAGCATCCAACGCGGCGCTGTTCAGGCGTCATAAAGTCATTCTGACTCCGCTGGCTGAGACCGATCCTCAAGCGGTGGCGATTGTCGACCGGTTGTGGTCTGTCTTGGGCGCCGATGTCGAGCACATGCAGGTCGAGCGTCACGATGAGGTGTTGGCTGCAACCAGCCATCTGCCGCATTTGCTGGCATTCGGTCTGGTCGACTCACTGGCCAAGCGTAATGAAAACCTGGACATATTCAGGTATGCCGCTGGCGGTTTCCGTGATTTCACGCGTATTGCAGGCAGCGATCCGACCATGTGGCACGACATCTTCATGGCCAATCGGCAGGCAGTACTGCGCACGCTGGACAGCTTTCGTACGGATCTCGATGCCTTGCGCGATGCGGTAGACGTTGGCGATGGCGCACAACTGAAGGATGTGTTCACCCGCGCTCGCGCAGCCAGGGAGCACTTCGGCAGAATTCTGGCCAGTCGTGCCCGGGTCGATACAGCGTCTGGCGACCATCGTGAGGTTCGCGGCGGGCCTGCGGATGGCGTGAGCCACCACATCAAAGGGCCGGTGGATGTCATGTCTGCGGTGCTGTTCATGGTGGCGACGTCGATCAGCGAAGGGTGCGACTTGCTGCTCGAGGACGTTCCGGTCAGTTCCCCTTGTGAGGGGGCGATCGATATCCTGCGCCTGATGGGCGGCGACATCGTGCTGCAAAATATCCGCAAACTGGCGAGCGGGACGCTCACAGACCTGCATGTCCGCTCCGCCCGGCTGAAAGGGGCTGATATTCCTGAAGCGCTGGTGCCATTGGCGATCAATACATTTCCGGTGCTGCTTGTTGCCGCAGCGTGTGCAGAAGGGCGTACCATTCTGCGCGGCGCACAGGCGCTGCAAGCCGACGAGTCAGAGTGCGTCAGGCTGATGGCCGATGGTCTGCTGGCTCTGGGTATCGAGGCCGAGCCTGTGCTGGATGGCATTATTATCGAAGGCGATGTGCCAGGTGGCGGCGAGGTTGATGCTCGCAGCGATCAGCGTATCGTCATGGCGTTTCGCGTTGCATCGTTGAGGGCTTCGGCGCCCATCCGTATTCAAGCGTGCGCGGATGCCGCCGCATCGTTTCCCCATTTTCTGGCGCTGTGCGCTCAAGTTGGCATGCGTGTAGCGCAAGAGGACAAAAAGTGAAAATCAAAGCTCCCGTTATCACCATCGACGGACCCAGCGGTTCCGGAAAGGGCACTGTAGCCGGATTGCTGGCCAGAAAACTCGGCTGGTGCCTGCTTGATTCCGGTGCGCTGTATCGTCTGCTGGCTTTTGCCGCGCGCAATCATGGCGTGGACCTGACCAATGAAGAAGCGCTCAAGCTTCTGGCCGCTCACCTGGATGTCCAGTTCGAAGCGACTGCGGCAGGGCAGGGGCAGCGCATCATTCTGGAAGGCGAGGATGTCACCCACGCCATTCGCAACGAGCAGGTAGGCAGTGGTGCGTCTCAGGTGGCTTCGCTGCCGGCGGTGCGCGACGCCTTGCTGTTGCGCCAGCGCGCTTTTCAGGAGGAGCCGGGCCTTGTTGCGGATGGTCGCGACATGGGCACCGTGGTGTTCCCGGATGCACCACTGAAGATATTCCTCACTGCCAGTGCCGAGGAGCGTGCGCGCAGGCGTTACTTGCAGTTGAAGGCCAAGGGCGATGATGTTAGTCTGTCGAGTCTGCTAGATGAGATATGTGCACGCGACGAGCGTGACACCCAGCGAGCGGTAGCCCCGCTGAAGCCGGCGCACGACGCCATACAGCTGGATTCCACTGAATTGTCCATCGAGCAGGTGCTGGAACGCATTCTGAGCGAAATCGCGCTTCGCGGTATCGCCGGATGACGAAGAAGCGTGTGGGAGACCAGTCATAGTCCCGCAGGCTTTCTTTTACTTGAACGAAACCCACGTTGTCTGGAGCGTGGCAGATGGGCGTATTCTTCGCCCTTGATCAACAGGAATTAAAATGAGCGAAAGCTTTGCAGAACTTTTTGAAGAAAGCCTAAAGACCCTCAACCTTCAGGCTGGTTCGATCATCACCGCTATCATCGTGGATATCGACTACCAGGCAGGTTGGGTTACGGTTCACGCCGGTCTGAAATCTGAAGGCCTCATCCCGCTGGAACAGTTCCACAACGACGCTGGCGAGCTGACCATCAAGATCGGCGATGAAGTTCACGTTGCGCTGGACGCGGTCGAAGATGGCTTTGGCGAAACCAAGCTGTCCCGCGAAAAAGCCAAGCGTGCCGAGTGCTGGATCGTTCTGGAAGCGGCTTTCGCAGCTGAAGAAGTGGTCAAGGGCGTTATCAACGGTAAGGTTAAAGGCGGCTTCACTGTCGACGTTAACGGCATCCGTGCGTTCCTGCCTGGTTCTCTGGTTGACGTCCGCCCTGTGCGTGACACGACTCATCTGGAAGGCAAAGAGCTCGAGTTCAAGGTCATCAAGCTGGACCAGAAGCGCAACAACGTTGTCGTTTCCCGTCGCAGTGTCCTGGAAGCCGAGAACAGTGCCGAGCGCGAAGCTCTGCTCGAGTCCCTGCAGGAAGGCCAACAGGTCAAGGGTATCGTCAAGAACCTCACCGATTACGGCGCATTCGTCGATCTGGGTGGCGTCGATGGCCTGCTGCACATCACCGACATGGCCTGGAAGCGCATCAAGCATCCATCGGAAATCGTCAACGTTGGCGATGAGATCGATGTAAAGGTCCTGAAGTACGATCGCGAGCGCAATCGTGTTTCCTTGGGTCTGAAGCAACTGGGTGAAGATCCATGGGTTGCTATCAAGGCTCGCTACCCGGAAAGCACCCGCGTTACCGCGCGTGTTACCAACCTGACCGACTACGGCTGCTTCGCAGAGCTGGAAGAAGGCGTGGAAGGCTTGGTACACGTTTCCGAAATGGACTGGACCAACAAGAACATCCACCCTTCGAAAGTCGTTCAGGTTGGCGACGAAGTGGAAGTCATGGTTCTGGACATCGACGAAGAGCGTCGTCGTATCTCCCTCGGCATCAAACAGTGCAAATCCAACCCATGGGAAGATTTCTCTGGCCAGTTCAACAAGGGCGATAAAATCTCCGGCACCATCAAGTCGATCACCGATTTCGGTATCTTCATTGGTCTGGACGGCGGCATCGACGGCTTGGTTCACCTGTCCGATATCTCTTGGAACGAAGTGGGCGAAGAAGCCGTACGTCGCTTCAAGAAGGGCGATGAGCTCGACACCGTGATCCTGTCTGTTGATCCTGAGCGTGAGCGCATCTCACTGGGTATCAAGCAGCTGGAAAGCGATCCGTTCTCCGAGTACGTCACTGTCAATGACAAGGGCGCTATCGTTCGCGGTATCGTTAAAGAAGTTGACGCCAAAGGCGCCATCATCACCCTGGCCGACGACATCGAAGCGACCCTCAAAGCCTCCGAAATCAGCCGTGACCGCGTTGAAGACGCGCGTAACGTTCTGAAAGAAGGCGAAGAGATCGAAGCCAAGATCATCAGCGTTGACCGCAAGAGCCGTGTAATCAGCTTGTCCATCAAGTCGAAAGACGTTGAAGACGAGAAAGAAGCCATTCAGAGCCTGCGTAGCAAGCCTGAAGTCGCTGAAAGCACTGGTCCTACCACCATTGGTGACCTGCTGCGCGCGCAAATGGAAAAACAGAACTAAGTTCTGCTTGACCACAAAAAGGACGACTTCGGTCGTCCTTTTTTATTTCTGCTGCTAAGGCCTCACAGGTCCTTGTTTCAGGAATGTCTGCACATGCACTGCCCTAGCTGCCAAATGTCTTCAGTGGCCTCTCAGGCCGTCTCTATTCTTCGAATGCTTCAGCTCCCTTCCGATACGTCTCGCCTGTAATGTGGGTGTAATCTTTTCATGCCTGGTAGACAGTGTTGAACATAAGTCAATAGATGGGCTGTTCAAATTCATCCGGTCATGCTAAAACCTTCCAAGCGCTGATCTAGCTGCTTGAAAAAGAAGGGAAAAATATGACGAAGTCGGAGTTGATCGAACGAATTGTCACCCATCAAGGGCTGCTCTCATCCAAGGATGTCGAGCTGGCCATCAAGACCATGCTTGAACAAATGTCCCAGTGCCTGGCGACCGGTGACCGAATTGAAATTCGGGGCTTTGGCAGCTTTTCGCTGCATTACCGTGCACCGCGAGTAGGGCGCAACCCGAAGACCGGTCAGTCGGTCAGCCTCGACGGCAAGTTTGTCCCGCATTTCAAGCCGGGCAAAGAGCTGCGGGATCGGGTCAATGAGGATGAAGAAGAGGGCTTTTGAAGCCATTCACCACAGGATCATCAGATGCGTATCTTCAAACGAGTCATTTTGATCGTCGCCGTGTTGCTTGCTGTTTTGGCAACAGCCGTGTTCGTTCTTGAAAACCGGCAATCTGTCGCGGTAACTTTTTTCGGCTGGTCAGCGCCTCAGCTTCCGTTGGCATTGCCTGTTGTCCTCGCTCTGCTGCTGGGCATGATTATCGGCCCAGTGCTGACATGGATAACCAGTCTTCGAAAAAAACGTGCGCCTTCCCCTCGCTCCGTCTGAGCATCACAGCAGCGCTGATCAGGCGTCGCCGCAGGCATTTCTGGCGACGTGATATGCGCATTCTCCACGCCCTTGCGCTCAATTGAATGCCATGCGGCGTTTTGAGGCTGGCGTGTAATTCATGTCTACAGTCGGTATTTTTCAAAAAAAGCCGACTTATAATTCTGTCAGTTTATTCTTATGTTTTGCCAGGAATAGTTACTTCGGTATGTAGGAATATTCTCTTTTTTAATTAAGGTGCCCATTCTAAAGGGGTATCCGGTTATCTTCTTTAGCAGCGTCTATTGCTGCTGTTCTGACGGCTTTGTGTCAAGTCTTGAAAATAAGCCTTTCACGTGCAGAATGCGCCGAAACTTACTGTTCAGATCCGATGCTGGATGTTGCAAACATCAAGTAAAGGCTGGCAAGAAAAGGTGACTGCATGTCTTATCCGGAAATTATTCATCATGGTGCTGTCGATACGGTAACGGGCTCATGCCATCAACTGTGTATGGATGCCTCGAGTAACCTGTTGATCGACTGCGGCTCGGTGCAGGAGCGCGGTGAGCGTGCCGCCTCGTTCGGGTTTGATCCCGAGACGATCAGGGCGCTGCTGGTCACCCATGTGCACAATGACCATGTCGGGCGTATCCCCGAGTTGCTGGCCTCTGGCTACAAGGGACCCATACTGTGCAGCGAGCCCAGTGCTCATCTGCTGCCACTGGTCATGGAAGATATTCTGAAGATCGAGTTTGCGCATGACCCCGAACAAATACAGCGCTACCTGGAGCTCATCAACAAGAGAATCATCGCGCTGCCATTCGATAACTGGTTCAGTCTGGTCGATCACGAAACATTGCACTGCCGGGTTCGTCTGCAGCGTGCCGGACATATACTCGGTTCTGCCTATATCGAGTGCGATCTGCATTACCCTGTGCAAGAGCGTTCCATGCGTGTGGTGTTCTCCGGTGATCTGGGGGCAAGTCATACACCGTTTCTGCCCGCCCCCAAGCCTCCGGAGCGCGCGGATGTTCTGATTCTGGAAAGGATCGCCTTCACGAGGATCGCAGCATTCGCCAGCAAGCACTTGAGCGGATCATTGACAAGGCACTCGAAGATAACGGCACCGTTCTGATACCTGCGTTCAGCATCGGCCGTACTCAGGAATTGCTCTACGAGCTGGAGGACATTCTGCGGCGCAAAATGCCGTTGAATCACTCTGTCGAAAACAGTGCGCTCCCGGCTGGAGGTGAGGTACCGCCTGCCGATTGGTCGAGATTGCCGATCATTCTTGACTCACCTCTGGCGAGCCGGTTCACGAAGGTTTATCAGGCATTCGAAGACTATTGGGATGAGGATGCCCGGCTAAGGCTTGACGCTGGCAGAAAGCCGCTGGGTTTCGAGCAGCTGATCACCGTCGATACGCATGAGGAGCACCTGCGTACCGTCAACTACCTGACCAGCACTGCGCGTCCGGCCATCGTGATTGCCGGCAACGGCATGTGCGCCGGCGGCAGAATTGTCAATTACCTGAAAGCCATGTTGGGCGATGCCAGGCATAACGTGGTGTTTGTCGGCTATCAGGGCAAGGGAACACCCGGTGCAGCCATTCAGATGCACGGTCCTTTGGGTGGCTATGTCGAACTCGACCGTGAACGCTTTGATATCCACGCAGGGGTTCATACTGCCAAAGGCTACTCCGCCCATGCGGATCAGGCAGGACTTGTCAGTTTCGTGACCGGCATGAAAGAGTGGCCTGCGCAGATTCGACTGGTGCATGGCGAGGCAACTGCGAAAAAGATGCTGGGGAATATTCTGGGTCGTAAATACTCGCTTGAAAAAAGAACCGTGGAACTGCTTATTCCTTGAGGGGCGAGCGCGCTAGTTACGGTTGGGGTGTAATTGAATTTTCAAGGTGTGCACCTGACCCGGTTTAGTGTAAATCACCTCTGGCCCACACTGAAGGCCGGTGGGCACTGATGCAGGGAGTTGATTCAGGTGCGTTGCCGAAAAGGGTTCTTACGCCAGCTGGAAAGTTATAAAATGAATTGAAGATATTTCAGTTGTCAAAAAGCGTCATATACGGAATATTTGGCTAATTTGGAAGGGCGTTCTTGCATGAGCGGTGATGTTGCATTGGTTGCAATAACAGGTGCGACAGGTTTCGTGGGCAGTGCGGTGGTGCGCCGATTGATCGAGCACACCGGTCATTCTGTTCGGGTCGCGGTGCGAGGGGCCTATAGCTGCTCTTCAGAACGCATCAATGTTGTCAGCGCAGAGTCTCTGGCCCCGGATAACCAATGGGCTGATCTTGTGACCGGGGCGCATGTGGTTATTCATTGTGCTGCCCGGGTCCATGTACTCAATGAGACTGCTGACGAGCCGGATCAGGAATACTTTCGCGCCAATGTCACTGCGACGCTGAATCTTGCCGAGCAAGCTGCAGCAGCGGGGGTCAGGCGCTTTATCTTCCTCAGCTCCATCAAGGCCAACGGCGAGTTCACCCATCCCGGTGCGCCGTTCAGAGCCGACGATCCCTGTAATCCACTGGACGCTTATGGCGTTTCCAAGCAGAAGGCCGAGGAGGGGCTACGCGAGCTTTCTGCCCGATCCGGTATGCAGGTTGTGATTATTCGTCCGGTTCTGGTCTACGGCCCGGGAGTCAAGGCCAACTTCAAGAGCATGATGCGCTGGCTCGACAAAGGGCTGCCGCTTCCGCTCGGGTCCATCAATAATCGTCGAAGCCTGGTGGCGGTGGATAATCTGGCTGATCTGGTCATGGTCTGCGTCGATCATCCTGCTGCAGGTGACCAGACATTTCTGGTCAGTGACGGGGAAGACCTGTCCACTACCCGACTTCTGCGTGAAATGGGCAAGGCCCTCGGAAAACCGGCACGCTTGCTGCCGGTGCCTGCAGGGCTGTTGAAAAGCGCTGCTGCATTGCTTGGCAAGAAAGCCTTTTCACAACGGTTATGCAGCTCGCTGCAGGTCGATATCAGTAAAACCTGTACGATGCTGGACTGGCATCCACCTGTGAGTATTGAACACGCCATGCAGGATACTGCTCGATATTATCTGGAACACGACAAACATGATTGAGTGGCTGTCAGTCATTGCTATTGCCTTTGTGTCTCTGCTTCTGACGGCGTTGCTGCGCAAGTATGCCCTCGCCAGAAGTTTGATCGACGTTCCAAATGCCCGCAGCTCACATTCCACACCTACACCCAGGGGCGGTGGCGTTTCTATCGTCGTTACCTTTGTCATGGCGATGGCAGTTCTGGCTTGGGCGGGGGATCTATCTGCATCGGCTCTTGCTGCAATCGTCGGCTCGGGAGGGCTGGTCGCCGTGATCGGTTTCATGGACGATCATGGGCACATCGCCGCACGATGGCGCCTGCTGGGGCATTTTTTTGCCGCTGCCTGGGCGTTGTTCTGGCTGGACGGGCTCGCTCCGGTTGACATCCTGGGGTGGACATTCACCCCTGGTGCAGTCGGCCAGGTACTCGCGGCGTTCTACCTGGTATGGATGTTGAATCTTTATAACTTCATGGACGGTATTGACGGGATCGCTGGTATCGAGGCAGTTACGGTGTGCCTGGGCATGAGCATCATTTATGCGCTCGGTGACTATGTCGGGCTGTCGTTGGAGGTGCTTTTGCTGGCTGCCGCCGTTGCCGGTTTCCTTTATTGGAATTTTCCGCCGGCGAAGATATTCATGGGCGATGCAGGCAGCGGATTTCTCGGAATAGTGCTCGGTGTGCTATCCATTCAGGGTTCCTGGGCCTCGCCTCAGTTACTCTGGTCCTGGCTGATTCTGCTGGGTGTGTTTATTGTCGACGCCACGGTAACGCTTGTCCGGCGTCTGTTGCGCAAGGAAAAGCTCTATGAGGCCCATCGCAGCCATGCTTATCAGTTCGCGTCACGTCATTACGGCAGGCATTCGCCGGTCACGCTCGCTGTGGGGCTGATCAATCTGGTCTGGTTGTTACCTATTGCGATGTGGGTGGCACTGGGCGATGGCGAAGGGCTGATATGGACGGTAATTGCGTACATCCCCCTTGTTTTTCTGGCGCTAAGGTTCCGCGCCGGTGAGGCGGAAATCAGGTAACGAAGCGGTTTTCTGGTTGTCTCAGGCTCGTAGCTGTTTCACAGATACTGGTATGAGGTGATGGTTCAGCCGGTATCATAACGGAGCATTAAACAATTGATGAGCAGGTTGCGGGCCAGTTTGCTGGCTCTACCACGCCGCAAAAAGCGAATAATTCAGGTCGCTGCTGACGTTCTTCTTGTCTGGCTCGCGCTGTGGATGTCGTTTGTCGTGCGCTTGGGAATTGATGAGTTGATCAATCCTCTGGAAAAACATACCTGGCTTTTCATCAGTGCGCCGCTGGCTGCTATCCCATTGTTCATTCGTTTTGGCATGTACCGCGCGGTGATGCGCTATTTCGGTAACGACGCCCTGATTGCGATCATCAAGGCCGTCACGATGTCCTCTCTGATCCTCGGTTGCATGGTCTACGTTTACAGCAATCACCAGCAATTGGTGCCGCGCTCGGTCATCTTCAACTACTGGTGGCTGAGCATGGTGATGATCGGCGGCCTGCGCCTGGCCATGCGGCAGTATTTTCTCGGCGACTGGTTCGCCGCAGCGCAACACGTACCCTTTGCCAAGAGTGACAACGGTCTGCAGAAGGTCGCCATTTACGGTGCTGGCGCGGCAGGAAACCAATTGGTTGCTGCCTTGCGCATGGGACGCCTTATGCATCCGGTGGCGTTCATTGACGATGACGAGTCGATTTCCAATCGGGTGATTTCCGGCCTTCAGGTCTACAAGCCCCGAAATATCCAGCGAATGATAGATTCCACTGGAGCTCAGGAAATCCTGTTGGCGATCCCGTCTTCATCGCGCGGGCGTCGCCGGGAAATTCTGGGCTTTCTGGAAGGCTTTCCGCTCCACGTACGAAGCGTTCCCGGCTTCATGGACCTTGCCGCCGGCAGGGTCAAGGTAGACGATCTTCAGGAAGTCGATATCGCGGACCTTCTGGGTCGCGATGCAGTTCCGGCCCGAGACAACCTGCTTGAGCACTGCATAAAGGGCAAAACGGTGCTGGTAACCGGCGCAGGCGGCTCGATCGGCTCAGAGTTGTGCCGACAGATATTACTGTTGCAGCCCACCCAGTTGCTGTTGCTCGACCACAGCGAGTTCAACCTCTACAGCATTCTTACCGAGCTTGAGCAGCGAGCGGCTCGCGAGTCTCTCTCGGTCAAGTTGCTGCCCATACTCGGGTCGGTACGCAATCACCCCAAGCTGCTGTCGATCATGAAAACCTGGAAGGTCGACACGGTCTATCACGCTGCAGCCTACAAGCATGTCCCTATGGTCGAGCACAATATTGCCGAGGGAGTCATCAATAACGTCGTCGGTACGCTCAATACCGCACAGGCGGCGTTGCAGGCGGGTGTTTCCAACTTCGTTCTGATTTCCACCGACAAGGCAGTGCGCCCGACCAACGTGATGGGCAGCACCAAGCGCCTTGCCGAACTGATACTGCAGGCGCTGAGTCGCGAGACCGCGCCGGTGATATTCGGTGACAAGGCCAACGTTTATCAGGTCAACAAGACGCGCTTCACAATGGTTCGTTTCGGCAATGTGCTCGGGTCGTCCGGTTCGGTTATTCCGCTGTTTCACAAGCAGATCCAGTCAGGCGGACCGTTGACGGTGACGCATCCCAAGATCACCCGTTACTTCATGACCATCCCCGAGGCCGCGCAGCTGGTCATTCAGGCGGGTTCCATGGGGCATGGTGGGGATGTGTTCGTTCTGGACATGGGCGAGCCGGTCAAGATTGTCGAACTGGCCGAGAAAATGATCCACCTGTCCGGTCTGTCCATTCGCTCCGAGAAAAACCCGCAGGGAGATATCTCCATCGAATTCACCGGGCTGCGTCCTGGTGAAAAGCTCTATGAAGAGCTGTTGATCGGGGACAACGTCGTTGCCACCGAGCACCCGATGATCATGAGTGCGAATGAAGATTTCCTGCAGTGGGATGTCTTGAAGGGCCGTCTTGTAAAACTGCTGGATGCGGTGGACCGCGACGATTACAACAGCGTGCGTCAATTGCTGCGAGAAACCGTAAACGGGTATGCGCCGGAAGGTGAAATCGTTGACTGGATGTATCAGGAGCGCAGCGGCGAACCGTGATTTGATCAACGATTACCGAGGGCCCGGCAACGGCAGACATACGTTGATTGATCTGGACATAGACAGCAACGCTCGACTTCTTTTCCAGTCGGCAGCAGTGCTCTAAGTTTCAGGCACAGCATGTGAAATGCTGCCTTTAACTGTTATGGAGCCTTATCTATGCGAACCCGTATCTTCAGTGCTTTGATCTTTGCCTTGCTTACCAGTGCCTCGGTTGCGGTCAACGCCACTGCGGCACCGTCTTCCTCCGCCGTGTCGCCCGCCACCATGGAAAACGCAGCGCCCGCTGCCGTTCGCGAGCAACGTAACGATAAGGTCAATCTCAATACCGCTGATGCGCAAATGCTTCAGAAAGAACTGGCGGGTATAGGAAAAAACAAGGCCGATGCCATCGTTGCTTATCGGGACGCCAATGGCGAGTTTACCTCCGTCGATGAATTGATCGAAGTAAAGGGCATTGGCAAGGCTATTCTGGAGAGGAATCGCGAGAAGCTGGCAATTGATTAACCCTTGCCCTATCCACTAAACAGACAGGCCGATCAATGATCGGCCTGTCTGTTTATGCACGCTTTATCGAGACCGGATCTTGATAACGTTCTGCTTTCGATAAGTCAGTTGGCGCTCTTCTTTATCTCCTGTTTGAGATAGTCCCGGGTCGTGTCCAGAATGCGCTGCGACAATTCTTCGTTAAAAGCACCGCGGGCGAGTACCACGCCGCCTACCAGTGTAGACAGTACTGGCAGGCTCTTGGATTCAGTACCCGTCTGCGACAGAGACTGATCGAACAGTTCCAGCAAGTGAAGAATGATTTTATCCGTCGTCGCGCTGGGCTGGTCGCGCTGACCCAGTTCCAGGCACATGGTCGGTAGCGGACAGCCGCCGTCTGGTGGATCGCGACTGTCCAAAGAGAGGTAGAGATCAATGAATTCACTGAGCGAGTCCTGTCTGGCGAAAACGTCGCTGGTGATTCCTTTTACATTGTCGAGGGCGTGACTCAATGCCTGTTCAACAAGATCATCCTTGGATTTGAAATGCGCGTAGAAACCGCCATGGGTCAAGCCTAGTGCCTTCATCAAAGGTTGTAAGCCCGTAGCACCAATGCCGTCGCGACGAAAGCGCATGGACGCTTCCTTGACGATACGTTGGTGGGTTTGGGCCTTATGATCGAGCGCGTAACGCATGCGCTGAGTCTCCAGAGATGGGCCAATGTGTAACAGCATTTATACATGGATAGATGAATCGATGCAGCAGGCTTTCAATCGTGATGAGAACTTGTACCGGAATCAAGTGAAAGAACGCCTGTCTGCTTATCCAGCTAATGAGTGAGGCTGGCTGAAAAACGCAAACTGTTCCCGCGCAGAATGCAGGCCCTCGTTGCTTGAATGAGCGCGCTGCCCTGTAAAACCACGACGTCGTCGACAAGAGGTCGATCATTCGCCAGCCCTTTGTGCAGAAGGCGTGCACGGGTTTGCCTGCCTACAGTCCGGAAATTGTTGTCCTACAAGCCTTTGACTTCTGGCGTCAATCCCGGAGAATCTCGCCCGCTGTTTTCGAGGGGAGCGCTGAACTGCCGGCTTTTTCGACGCGCTGCCCTTTTTGATAAACCGGCCACGGAGAGTCGACCGGATGAATGATCAGGCTAACGGCGTCGTAGAACGCCTGGATGTAGCTCCCGAGAGCATCGCCTCTTGGAACCGTAATGACACCACCTGGATGCTCGGACTGTTCGGTACTGCTATTGGCGCAGGTACGCTGTTCCTGCCCATCAATGCAGGCATCGGTGGTTTTTGGCCACTGATGGCGCTGGCGCTGCTGGCGTTTCCCATGACGTTCTATGCTCACCGCGGGCTGACCCGTTTCGTATTGTCCGGGCGTGAAGGGGCCGATATCACTGAAGTGGTCGAGCAGCATTTCGGAAAAAGCGCCGGCGCGATGATCACCTTGCTGTATTTTTTTGCGATCTTTCCGATCCTGCTGATCTACAGCGTGGCCCTCACCAATACCGTGGGCAGTTTTCTTGAGCATCAGTTGCACATAGCGCCGCCGCCACGCGCAGCGCTGGCGTTCGTGCTGATCATGGGCCTGCTGGCCGTGGTGCGTTGTGGCGAGCGGATCATCGTCAAGGCCATGAGCCTGATGGTTTACCCGTTCATCGTCGCACTGCTGTTTCTGGCGGTATTCCTGATTCCGCACTGGACCGGTGGCATCCTGAGTACCGCGACCACCTTTCCCGAGCCTTCAGCGTTCCTGCCTACCCTGTGGCTGGCCATTCCGGTAATGGTATTTTCGTTCAACCATACGCCGATCATCTCGGCGTTTGCCGTTGATCAAAAACGTCAGTATGGAGAAAACGCCGAGGTACGCAGTTCGCAGATACTGGCCCGCGCTCACGGTTTGATGGTGGTGATGGTGCTGTTTTTCGTGTTCAGCTGCGTATTGACGCTGTCGCCAGCCCAATTGGCTGAGGCCAAAGCACAGAACATTTCGATCCTCTCCTACCTGGCCAACCACTTCAACAACCCGACCATCGCCTTCGTGGCGCCGCTGATTGCGTTCGTGGCTATTTCCAAGTCGTTTCTCGGCCACTACATCGGTGCAAGCGAGGGCCTGAAAGGGCTGGTTCTGAAAACCGGGCGTCGTCCTGCACCAAAGGCTCTGGATCGTCTGACAGCAGTCTTCATGCTGGTGGTGTGCTGGCTGGTCGCAACGCTGAACCCGAGCATTCTGGGCATGATCGAGACCCTGGGCGGGCCGGTGATTTCAGCTCTGCTGTTCCTGATGCCGATGTACGCTATCTACAAGGTGCCAGCCATGCGCAAATATGCAGGTGCATGGTCGAACTACTTTGTGGTGGCCGCCGGTGTGGTGGCGATCTCTGCACTGATCTTTTCGCTGACACGCTGAACCCGGCAGACATGACCCAGAAAGCTGCGCCGATATACCGGCGCAGCCTTTGGCCAGGCTCTGCAATCAGGGTCAATCCACAGGTTCGGGATACAACGGCCTGGACAAATGCATGATGCTGGCATAGTCATAGACGTACTGACGTCCCGCATGGCTGGTGGAACGCAGTTGGTCGATCAGCTGTCGCTCTTTCTTGTTCAGGTATCTCAACGCCGGATCTTGACTGGACTTCAGGCGATCACGTTCATGGGCGTCAGGGAAAGCGATGACGTTCGTCATGAAAAATCTCCTTGGGTTTTAGTCCTTGTTTGCTTTGATGTTGCCCCGGTTGCGGTGATGATGGCGACGCTTCACCTTACCCACAAAAACTTGGTGCAATCAACCCTGCAGATGCCGGGTGTGTCACATCGTTTGTGTGATCTCGTAGGATTGTCCGCTGCCGTTGATGACAATCTGTACGGCATCGTCTTCGAATTTTCCCAGCAAGCTCTGCCCCAGCGGTGCCTTGGCAGTGATGACCGTGACCAGTTGTTCACCTGCGCTGACCTTCAGGCCAGCAGCATCAGGGCCGAGAAACAGGTATTGCGTCTGACCGCCCAAGGCTTCGACAGCGACCAGATCACCGGTCTGAATGCCGCGTGATTCATCGAATGGCTTGAGCGACCATTTCCGATACGCCGCCAGCGACTGGCGAATCTCCTCGACACGCCGTGCCTGGCCTGCTGCCAGATACGATGCTTCCAGCCCCAGCGTGTCGTATTTGTTCTCGGCAATATTCTCTTCGTGGGTTGCCGTTTCGTAGGCGGTCTGTGCCGCCCGTTGCGCGATGTCCAGATCGATTTCCAGCTTGTCGATGATCGATTGCAGCACGTCCTGCTTGTTCATGGTTTATCCGCAGTACTGATTGATGCTGGCGCGACTTTTTTCGCTCGGCGCAGTGCGGTCCTGCTGTATCCAGAAATCACACTTGGAACGGTTGAAGGTGCGCTGTTGTTGTTCCTGAGCCTGTTCACGGGCCTGACGGGCCTCGCTTTCACGCAGGCTTTGCTCGTATTTGCGGAACATTTCAGTCTCCGGGCCAGACGGCGCGGCAGTTTTTTGCGCAGGCGGGGCGGTGAGCTGGGCGGCGGCGTTTTCCAACGCCTGGGTTTGCGCCGGGGGCAGGCTCTTGTAATACAGCAGAGCGGTCAGGAACACCGCCATTGCGCCCAGCCAGATACCCAGCGCAATGCAGACAATCAATTTCAACGACACATACAGGTCGCGACGGCGGGTAGTGGATGACATGGCTGAACTCCTTGCAGGGCAACAGATGCGATTGTGCCATGCCTGATGGCCGGGCATGAAAACTGTGCTGTCCAGTGGCATCAGGCTGGTGGCAACGGGGCGTTCTGAACGACAATCAACGTTTTTGCCATCCAGCCTCAGGGAGCCACGATGAAAGTCTCGTGGGACATTTTTTGCAGCGTAGTCGACAACTACGGTGATGCCGGCGTGACCTGGCGTCTGGCACGCCAACTGGTTGCCGAGCAGGGGCTGCACGTGCGTTTATGGATCGACGACCTGTCGGCTTTCGTTCGCTTGTGCCCCGCCGCTGATCCTCAGGCTCTGCAGCAATGGCAAGAGGGTGTGAGGGTGTGCCAATGGCCCGCTGAATGGGCAGGCAGTGATATTCCTGACGTGGTCATCGAGGCCTTTGCCTGCCGCCTGCCGCCTGCCTATACCGAATCGATGCTGCAGCGTTCGCCAAGGCCGCTGTGGTTGAACCTCGAGTACCTCAGCGCCGAAGACTGGGTCTCGGGTTGCCACGGTTTGCCTTCGCCACAGTTGAACGGTTTGAAGAAGTTCTTTTTCTTTCCCGGTTTTTCCGACGCCACGGGCGGCCTGCTGCGCGAAAGAAACCTGATCGAACAGCGCCAGCGATTTCAGCAAGACAAGGCCGCGAGGCAAGGTTTCTTGCAGGGGTTGGGTGTCGAGCCGTTGCCTGATGCCCGCTTGATCTCGGTATTTGCCTATGAAAATCCCGGGCTGGGCAGCTGGCTTGACGCGCTGGCCAGCGACAGTCGGCCGAATCACCTGCTGGTGCCGGAGGGACGCATTCTCGCCGATCTGCGGCGCTGGCTGGGTGTCGACGATGAGTTACACGCAGGTTTCATGCAGGTAAGGGGAGGGCTGACGGTTCAGGTGTTACCGTTCATCCGTCAGGAACGCTACGACCAACTGCTGTGGAGCTGCGATTTCAACGTCGTGCGCGGCGAAGACTCATTCGTCCGTGCGCAATGGGCGGGGCGGCCGATGCTCTGGCACATCTATCAGCAGGAAGACGACGCGCACCTGCCCAAGCTTGATGCGTTTTTAGCGCTCTACCTGGCGGGTCTTGAGCCTGAGGCGGCGCATGCTGTGAATCAGTTCTGGCAGAACTGGAATATCGGCAGCGACCTGAGCGAAAGCTGGCTGGCACTCACCGAACACTGGGCTGAAATTGAAAAGCACGCCGGGCACTGGTGCCTGCAACAAGCCGCACAGACTGATCTTGCCACGGCGCTGGTGCAGTTTTATGGAAATTCGCTATGATACGCGGCCTTGATACAAGGCTCTGTACGAAAAAGGCCTGCGCAGGCTGTTTCTCGTACAGAGCCTTTGGTTAATTCCATCCAAATTCGGATATATGCAATGAAAACTGGTAAAGAGCTGAAACCCGGTACCGTGATCCGTCTCGAAAACGATCCTTGGCTGGTTCAGAAAGCTGAATTCACCAAATCCGGTCGTAACAGCGCGATCATGAAGACCAAGCTGAAAAACCTGCTGACCGGTTACAAGACCGAGATCGTTTACAGCGCCGACGACAAGCTGGACGATGTGATCCTCGATCGCAAGGAAGCCACCCTGTCTTTCATCAGCGGTGACACCTACACGTTCATGGACACCACTGACTACACCATGTACGAGCTGAACGCCGAAGATATCGAAAGCGTTCTGCCGTTCGTCGAAGAAGGCATGACCGACGTTTGTGAAGCCGTATTCTTCGAAGACCGTCTGGTTTCCGTAGAATTGCCGACCACTATCGTGCGTCAGGTCGACTACACCGAAGGCTCCGCTCGTGGCGACACGTCGGGCAAGGTCATGAAGCCTGCCAAACTGAAAAACGGTACCGAGCTGAGCGTTGCTGACTTCATCGAAATCGGCGACATGATCGAGATCGATACCCGTGAAGGCGGTTCCTACAAAGGCCGTGCGAAGTAAGCATGGTTTTGTAACCCCGTTACGCAAAAAACCCGCATTGCTGCGGGTTTTTTTACGGCTGAAGTTTGAGCCCCTGCCGTTATTTCAGGTGTTCTTTCAACTCCTGAGACGCCTGCAGGATGGCAGAGCGGACAGCCGGGACCTGGCTGACCACGTTGAGCAGGCCGTAGTCATGGATCATGCCGTTGTAACGTACCGCCGTGACCGGCACGCCCGCCTGGTCCAGCTTGCGCGCATAGGCTTCGCCTTCATCACGCAGCACGTCGGCACTGGCGGTCTGAATCAGCGCCGGTGGCAGACCTTTCAGTTGCTCGGTGGTGGCGCGCAGCGGCGAGGCGTAGATCTCGTTGCGTTGCGCGGCATCGGTGGTGTAGTTGTCCCAGAACCACTTCATCATGTTACGGGTCAGGAAGTGGCCTTCGGCGTACTGGTTGTATGAATCGTTATCAAAGTTGGCGTCAGTCACCGGCCACAGCAGCACCTGATACCTGAGCGCCGGAGTGCCTTTTTCTTTGGCCATCAGTGCAACGACCGCTGCCATGTTGCCGCCCACGCTGTTACCCGCCACAGCCAGGCGCTTACCGTCGACGTTGATTTCCTTGCCGTGCTCAGCTACCCATCTGGTTGCTGCATAAGCCTGGTTGATCGCCGTCGGATAATGCGCTTCGGGTGAAGGCGTGTAATTGACGAACACCGCTACCGCGCCCGAGCCCACGACCAGGTCGCGGACCAGTCGCTCGTGGGTCTGGAAATCACCCAGTACCCAGCCGCCGCCGTGGAAGAACATGAAAACCGGCAAGGTCCCTTTTACGCCAGCAGGGCGCACGATATTCAGGCTGATCGGCTGGCCATCGACGTTGATGGTCTTTTCGCTGACATCGGCTTTGGGCAGCGTCAGTTTGACCCCTGCCTGTGCTCCTACCAGCACGGCCCTGGCATCTTTCGGCGACAACTGCTCAATGGGCTTGCCAGTGCCCGAATTCAAGGCATCGAGAAAAGCCTGAGTGTTGTGCTCGATGGCAGGATCGCCTGCGGCAAACGCGCTGCCGATGGACAGTGCGAGAAGCGTACCCGTCATGACTTTGCTGAAGGTCTTCATGTTCGTTCCCTTGCTCATGTTCGTATCTATGGCCGGTGGGTTAGACGGTTACATGCAGGCGCACATCGACGTTGCCGCGTGTGGCGTTGGAATAAGGGCAGACCACGTGAGCGGCATCGACCAGTTGCTGAGCGTCGGCTTGTTCAAGGCCGGGCAGGCTGACATGCAGGTCGATGTCCAGACCGAAACCACCGGGAATCTGGCCAATCCCTACGTGGGCGGTGATCGAGGCGTCTGCCGGGATGCTGCGTTTGCTCTGACCGGCGACAAATTTGAGGGCACCGATGAAGCAGGCCGAATAACCGGCAGCGAACAGTTGCTCCGGGTTGGTGGCTGCGCCGCCAGCACCGCCAAGCTCTTTCGGAGTGGCGAGTTTGACGTCGAGAATCTTGTCGTTGGATACGGCACGACCATCACGGCCGCCTGTGGCGGTTGCAACTGCGGTGTAAAGAGTGTCCATGATTTTTCCTCGTTCGGTAGGGTTAATTGCGCAAAATACTTGCGAGCTAACTAAGTGCAGGGCAAAGGTAGCCCAAGGATAGTTAGCGCGCAAGCTAAATTTTGCGAAAAGTCGAAAGAGGTCTTTTCCGGAGGAGGAAAGCTACCAGGGCGGGCAGCTGGAAATCTTGCCAGCCCCTTGATGTGCGGGGCTTTGGCGAGACGAGCAACAGGTCAGTCCGGGGGGGCGTGACCCGTTGTCTTAAAGGCTCTGGTGCAGATGGTCACGCAAGTCCAGCAACTGTGTCTGCAGGTCACGAAGCCTTTCCATGTTCAGGCCGCTCGCCGATAAAATACAGCCGGGTATGCTCAGTGCCTGGTGTTGCAGTGCACGACCTTGTTCAGTCAGGTGCAGCAATACCACGCGTTCGTCTTCCTTGCTGCGGGTGCGGCTGATAAAGCCCTGGCCCTCAAGACGCTTGAGCAAAGGTGTCAGAGAACCCGGATCAGTGAGCAGGCGCGTGCTGACATCACCTACGGTAAGGCCGTCTTTTTCCCACAGCACCATCATTGCCAGATACTGCGGATAGGTCAGCCCAAGCGCCTGCAGCAGAGGTTTGTAAACCTTGGTCATCATCAATGAGGTGGAATACAGGGCGAAGCACAATTGGTTATCCAGCAGCAGCGAATCGCAATCGGCAGGTGCAGCATGGGCATGGTTTTCTTCGGCACTCATATCAGGTCCTCAAACTCAGTCGAATGAGTTTAACTTAGTGTTGCATTCTTTAATGTGCCAGATAATTTCGAGTGTGCAGGCTCAAAGCGCTGACAGCGTGCGCCGCGCGCAAAAAAAACAGGTAACACCGGGTGTTGGTTGCGCGCAGGACTGCGTAGCATTTGGCCATTGACTGGGCGGGGACGTAGTGTGATTGAAATTGTGATGTTTGTGTTACTGGGTGCAGCGATGGGCACCCTGGGGGGGGTGTTCGGAATCGGTGGCGGTCTTGTGGCAATTCCCGCGCTGGGTGTGCTGTTCGGTCTGGATCAGCAGCTGGCGCAAGGGACAGCGTTGTTGATGGTGCTGCCTAACGTGTTACTCGCCTTGTGGCGCTATAACCAGCGCAACCGGATTTTGCTGCGTAATGCGTTGATGTTGATTGTTCCCAGTTTTATTTTTGCCTGGCTGACGTCGCTGCTGGCGGTGCGCGTGGATCCGCAAAGCATGCGCCTGGGCTTTGTCGGCTTTCTAGTGGTTCTGACCGTGTTCAACGTGGCGCAGATGTATTGGCGCGGCCATCAGGCCGGTAGCGGGTTGCGCCATGAAAAATGGCTATGGCTGCTGGGCGTCGGGTCCGGTATGACCGGAGGTCTGTTTGGCGTTGGCGGGGGAGTGGTGGCCACGCCGATTCTTACCAGCGTGTTTGGCACGACACAGGTTGTGGCGCAAGGGTTGGCGCTGTCCCTCGCAGCCCCGAGCACCGGGATCACGCTGGTTACCTACGCGCTGCACGATCACGTCAACTGGTCGATGGGCATTCCATTGGCCATTGGTGGTCTGGCGAGCATCAGTTGGGGTGTCAAGCTGGCGCATTCGCTGCCGGAGCGAACGCTGCGCCTGATGTTCTGCGTGTTTCTGGTGCTCTGCGCAGTCATTCTCGCGCTCAAGGTTTGAAGCCGTCGATGATGTAGTCGGCCATGCATTCGGTGATGGGCGAGGGGTTTTTCGGATTGCGCAGCAGTACGATGCTGGCCGTTGGCAGCTCGGGCAATTGTTCGGCCGCGCCGATGATGCGCAAATCTGCAGTGATCAGGCTTTGAAACTGTGCAGTGACTGCCAGGCCCGCGCTGACCACTGCTGTGATTGCTGCCATGCTGGAGCTGCTGTAGGCGATGCGGTAATCACGCTCCACGCTGTCCAGTGCGTTGCATGCCCAGTCGCGACAGAAGCAGTGCGTATTGAACATCGCCAGCGGAATGGGGTTTTGCTCATGCGGAGCAAAACCGCTGGCTTCCATCCAGACCAGACGCTCATGACGCAACAGCGTACCGATCTCGGTGCCGGGCTTGCGCGTAACGATGGTCAGGTCCAGGTCATTGCGTTGCAGCAGCAGGTCGGACGGTTCGCAATGCACCTCTACCTGAACCAGCGGGTAGGCCTGCGCGAACTGCGAAAGAATGCCGGGCAAAAAGCGCATCACGTAGTCGTCGGGCGAGCCGATTTTTACCACCCCGATCATGTGTGGCTCGCGCAGCGTATTGAACACCTCACTGTGCAGCTTGAGGATGCGCCGCGCATAGCCAAGTAACACCTGCCCCTCTGCCGTCAGGTTCAGGGTCCGGCCTTCACGCTGGAACAGTTGACGCTGTACGACATCCTCCTCCAGACGCTTCATTTGCATGCTGACCGCCGATTGAGTGCGGTTCACGGCTTCACCTGCGCGGGTGAAACCGCCGTGGTCGGCAATTGCCACAAAGGTACGAAGTAGCTCTGTATCGATGCCTGGATAGCTGGCCAAACCATCAATCTCCCAGATGGACTGCATAAGAAACATTCTTCAAGCTGATCTTATGCGTCAGCTCTATTTTTTGCGATGACGACTTTTAACAGGATGAGGACCGGTCAATGAGTGACTGATAGGCATGGACATAGTTTTCGGCCATTTGACGCGCTGAAAAACGCTTTTGAAACTGCTCGCGTATTCGCATGGCAGATAGCTGGCCCACCTTATGGACGGCGGCTACCGCTTCTGCTTCGTTGCGGACAACGAAGCCTGTGACTCCGTCTTCTATGACTTCCGGGACTGAGCCGGAGGGAAATGCGATCACTGGAGTACCGCACGCCATTGCCTCGATCATGACCAGACCGAAAGGCTCTGGCCAATCAATAGGAAACAAAAGTGCCAAGGCACCTGACAGGAAAGTGGTTTTTTCCTGCTCATTGATCTCACCTATGTATTCGACCAGCGGAGAATCCAATAGCGGACGTATGTCTCGTTCAAAGTAAGCGCTGTCAACGGCGTCTATCTTGGCAGCAATCTTGATGGGGATATCGCATTGTTGGGCGATGCGAATGGCCGCATCGACCTGCTTCACAGGCGTGATTCGTCCCAGAAAAGCAAGGTATGTCCTTTCCACTTGCCGGGGTGTATGGAGTTGTAGCGGCAAGCCGTGATACACCGTGCCCACCCAGTTGGCGGCTGGCAGATCATTGCGTTGAGCGTTGGAAATCGAAATAAGCGGCATGTCTGCAAAGGTGTTGAACACCGGTTTGAGTGCGGGCAGATCGACTCGACCATGCAAGGTGGTAACAAACGGTGTGGGCTGGCGGCTGAACAGGGAGAAGGGGTAGAAGTCCAGGTGGAAGTGAATAATGTCGAACTCCTGCGCGCGACGCCTCACGCGTTCCATCATGACCAGGTGCGGGCTGATGACGTCGAAGCTTCCGTAATCGAGCCTCAGAGCGGCGGGCCAGACTGCATCAAGCTCTGCAGACGTCAATGAGTCGCCGCTGGCGAACAACGTCACTTGGTGGCCTAGTTCAACAAGTGCCTCAGTGAGGTAGGACACCACTCGCTCCGTACCTCCGTAGCGTTGAGGCGGGACCGCCTCGAACAAAGGGGCAACCTGGGCAATTTTCATAAGCGATCTCCGTTTTCGGGTACGTTTATCCATTCCCTGATTTTTTGAGCGGCCACTGCGTCACCTCCGCTGCCGAAGCGTTCGATCAGCCGAGAAGTCTTGCCGCCTGTGCACTGGCGCATGCGGGCAACTGCAACTGCCATTTTTTCATTGAGAACGGCACTTCGCTCAGTGTCTCCCAGTGTTGAAATTGCCTCGTCGATGCTAGCCAGACAGGTTTGTGTGGATGTTGTGTAATCAATGTTGACGCCCAGCGTTTCCCAGCCTAGCTCCGCGTCAACCATACCGGCGTTGCGCAGATGAGCCAGCTGAAGGCCTTGCGTATTGTTGACCGGCGGCAGCCATATGACCGGTGTTTGCATAACAGCCGATTCGTAGATGTTGCCCAAGCCAGGTGTACAAACTGCAAATTGGCAGTCATGCATCATCCGGGCGACCTCCGTAAGGGGGTAAGTGCTGGCATCGTCTGATGCCAGTGCTTCTGCGATTGTTTGGCTGGTGGCGATGTGAAGCTTCACCCCCTGATCGAGTGCTGCACGCAAGGCGAGCGTAATCGCGCGGGCAAAGTCGATAAGCATCGCCTCATCGGTATAAGGGTTCTTAAGTCCGCCCAGATTAAGCAGGACAACGTTGGACTGGCTATTTCGAGGTGCGTACCTGGCTCGGGATGTGATGGGCGGGACGACAAAGTGATTTTTTGATTTTATACCCGCCAGGCGTTCAACTACGCCTATAAAGTTCTGGGCAATATAAAGCAAGCGAGGGCGGTGAATAAGTTCTTCGATGCGGGGCCAGCGTGTTTCTGCTTGCCAGCACCAGGTCAAGGCATCATAAAAAACAACGCGTTTACCTAAGGACAGTGATCGAATTGCTATGTCGAGATCCATGGCTGTTACAACGATATCGACATCAGAGATTAATTTATCCCAGTCTCTCGGGCTGCTTCCGGTCATGTCATGGATTTTTCGATAGGGAAGGTGCTTTTGCAGATCCAGTGAGTGCCCTTCACCCGCGTAGGCATGGCAGCCGCTGCCTATAAAGTAAGGTGCAATGGCGGCAATTGCCGCAGAGGGACCGAATCCAAACGGTTCGGCGTTGAATAAAATGCGATTGGCTTCCATGCCCATGTGTTTCTCCAGAACGCTACATATTACCGATGCACGTCTTCTCGTTTAGGGGGCGTCTCTTAGCACCCTCAGCGGTTAGCTATTATTTTCAATGGACGGGTGTCAGCCGTTTTTATAATGGGTATTGGTATAATGGTTTTTATAGTAGTTACCCAAGAAGCTGTTTTCAGAATTCTAGAACGTTCACGGGGGCTGTCAATTGAAACGCTAGTCTATTCTGTAATAACGAAAGCGTTTGGCTTGCTCTAAGGTTACTGCATGTCTGGCTTGGGTTTTTATATATTGGTTATATGTCTGTCGGGGCAAGTGGGTAATTAAGTAATTATCGACTGCCGGTGTGATCGGCAGCACATTTGGGTCGATCAATGCATCAATTTCAAAGATGTATTGCATAAGAAACATTCGTTGGATTGATCTTGGGTCAGGCGCGAGACTTTAGTCATCTCACACGGAGGGCAAGATGATGAATGGTCAAAAAGAGTGTGTATTGATCGCAAGGCCTGCCGGGCATGCTCAGCCTGGCAAGGCGTTGGTGTGGTTGAAGCATCACTTGCAGCGCTGGCTGGAGCTGCACCGTCAGCGCCGCTATCTGGCGCAGATGAGTGATGACACGCTGAAGGACCTGGGGCTGAGCAGGGCCGACATTCAGCAGGAAGCCGAGCGTCCGTTTTGGGATGACCCGCTCAAGCGCTGAGCGGGCGGTTTGCTCTGCTTAGCGCCTGACCTGCTTCAGGGTTTCGGCAATCAGGAACGCCAGCTCCAGTGACTGATCGGCGTTCATGCGCGGGTCGCAGTGGGTGTGGTAGCGATCCGAAAGGCCATCTTCGGTGATGGGGCGGGCGCCGCCGATGCATTCGGTGACGTTTTGCCCGGTCATTTCGATATGGATGCCTCCGGCATAAGTGCCTTCAGCCTGATGCACCTGAAAGAACTGCTTCACTTCGCCAAGGATCTGCGCAAAGTCCCGGGTTTTGTAGCCGCTGCTGGCCTTGATGGTGTTGCCGTGCATCGGATCGGAGCTCCACAGCACTTTGCGGCCTTCGCGCTCAACCGCACGAATCAGCTGTGGCAGGTGATCGCCGACCTTGTTGGCACCCATCCGCGCGATCAGGTTGAGACGGCCCGGATCGTTGTCCGGGTTAAGGATGTCGATCAGGCGAATCAGGTCGTCAGTATTCATGCTCGGGCCGACCTTGACGCCGATCGGGTTGTTCACCCCACGCAGGAATTCGACATGCGCGCCATCCAGTTGCCGGGTACGGTCGCCGATCCACAGCATGTGTGCCGAGCAATCGTAGTAATCATTGGTCAGGCTGTCGCGCCGCACGAAGGCTTCTTCGTAATTGAGCAGCAATGCCTCGTGGGCGGTGAAAAAGCTGGTTTCACGCAGTTGCGGCGAGCTGTCCATGCCGCAGGCGCGCATGAACGCGAGCGTTTCATCGATGCGTCCGGCCAGCTGGCTGTATTTTTCGGCCAGCGCCGAGTTGGCAATGAAGTCCAGATTCCACTTGTGTACCTGATGCAGGTCGGCAAACCCGCCCTGTGCGAAGGCGCGCAGCAGGTTCAGGGTGGCGGTGGACTGGTTATAGGCTTGCAGCAGGCGTTCGGGGTCCGGCACACGGCTTTTTTCATCGAAACCGATACCGTTGACGATGTCACCGCGATACGCCGGGAGCGTTACGCCGTCGATGATTTCGTCGTTTGCCGAGCGAGGCTTGGCAAATTGTCCGGCCATGCGTCCGACTTTCACCACCGGGCAACCGGCTGCGAAGGTCATGACGATGGCCATCTGTAGCAGCACCTTGAACGTGTCGCGAATGTTGGCTGCGGAAAACTCCATAAAGCTTTCCGCGCAGTCGCCGCCCTGCAGCAGGAACGCGCGACCCTGGGTTACTTCGGCAAACTGGCGGCGCAACTCTCGGGCTTCGCCGGCAAACACCAGCGGCGGATAGCTGGCCAGGGTCTGTTCGACCTTCAACAGATGCGCGGCATCAGGGTAGTGAGGTTGCTGCTGAATCGGCAGTGCCCGCCAGCTGTCGGGGCTCCAGGGTTGGCTCATTATTGGCTCTAGGGTTGTGCAATCGGGTCCGCATGTTAGCAGTTCGCTGTTGCTCTGCCAGCGTAGGGCAGACCACCGGGACGGCATCACGCCCGGCAATGTGTGACAAAGCCGCGCGCTTGCCCGACAATTCGCGTTTTGCGCTCGGCGCAGCGATGACCAGGAACGGTAATGACGGAAGAGCGTGAGCGCGTAGAACGAATCTTGGCCGAGGTCCACGACGACTTCGGCATGATCCGCGTGCTGGAAGTAGAGGATTATCGCTTTCTGGAGTTTGGCGAGGCCATCGAGCAGAGCTGCACGTTTACGGCTGACCCGAGCTGGCTGGAATACGACTACACCCGCGCGATGCTGATCGGCGCACTGTGTCACGATGCGCCGGACAGCGCGCTGTTTCTAGGGCTGGGTGCGGGTACGCTGACCCAGGCCTGCATGAAGTTCCTGCCGCTTGAAGACGTGGAAGTCATCGAGCTGCGCCCTGATGTGCCGCGCCTGGCCATGGAGTTCATGGGGCTCGATGACGACCCGCGTCTGTATATCCGCATCGGCGATGCGCTGGATTTGCTGGACAGCGCAGAGCCTGCCGACCTGATCTTTGTCGACCTGTACACCGATGTCGGGCCGGGCGTCGGGCATTTGGCCTGGAATTTTTTGCAGGGCTGCCAGCAACGCCTCAATCCCGGTGGCTGGCTGATCATCAACCAGTGGGCCACCGACGACGGTAAGCCGCTGGGCGCGGCCTTGCTGCGGGGTTTGTACCACCGTCATTACTGGGAGCTGCCGGTAAAGGAGGGCAACGTCATTCTGATCGTGCCTGCCGACCTCGATCAGACGCTGGATATCGAGGCATTGAGTTCGCGTGCCGAGGCACTTGCGCCGCATCTGGGGTACTCGCTGGAGTCGTTGATCAGGGCGGTCCGTTCCGCGACTTGAGCGGGCGAGGCATGTGCTGACTGGTCTGAAATCAGGGGTGAGACAATTCGCCACACCCCGCAGGTCGGGATACCGGCCATCCGCAAGAGCAGATTAAACGTTTAAGCGGCAACGCCCGCAATCTCGGGCCCGCGCTCTTGTCGGCCAGCCCTCTGCCCGGACCAAGGGCCTTGGGTTGCTCAAGGATGGCGCAATGTTTCGCAAAAAAAGACTCACTAAGGTGCATATTTCCGGTATAGTGCGCGCCGGCCTTAACAGGGCCCTCGTCAAGGTATTGCAGTACCCCGAAGCCAGCTTCGGTTGCTTGTTCGCACAACGGACTAGCCTGGACGATCCATTCATCAAACGTTTTCGCAAATCCCCGCCGACAAAGCAGCCAGGGTGACCTCAAGGTCGTACACGGCACGCGCAGCTTTGAAGCATGGGTCTTTGCGGATGCACTAGAGGCAGACCCATGACCCAGGAAATCGGCGGCTTCGCCGCTCTCGAACTTCATCCAAATATCGTTGCAGCAGTCGTCGCCACTGGCTACGAAGAGCCTTCGGCCATTCAGCAGCAATCGATCCCGATTATTCTCGCCGGTCACGACATGATTGGTCAGGCGCAAACCGGTACGGGTAAAACTGCCGCGTTCGCACTGCCTATCCTGCATCGCATCGACCCGAGCAAGCGCGAGCCGCAAGCACTGATCCTGGCCCCGACCCGCGAACTGGCACTTCAGGTTGCCACCGCGTTCGAGACCTACGCCAAACAAATGCCGGGCGTGACTGTTGTTGCGGTCTACGGCGGCGCGCCAATGGGCCCGCAGCTCAAGGCCATCCGCAACGGCGCACAAATCGTTGTCGCCACCCCGGGCCGTCTCTGCGACCACCTGCGTCGTGACGAGAAAGTCCTGGCAACCGTGAACCATCTGGTTCTCGATGAAGCGGACGAAATGCTCAAGCTGGGCTTCATGGACGACCTCGAAGTCATCTTCAAGGCCATGCCTGAAACCCGCCAGACCGTACTGTTCTCGGCAACGCTGCCACAGTCGATCCGTGCCATCGCAGAGCGCCATCTGCGCGATCCGAAGCACGTCAAGATCCAGACCAAGACCCAGACCGTTACCGCGATCGAGCAGGCTCACCTGCTGGTTCACGCTGACCAGAAGACCTCCGCTGTACTGAGCCTGCTGGAAGTCGAAGACTTCGACGCCCTGATCATGTTCGTCCGCACCAAGCAGGCGACCCTGGACCTGGCAAGCGCCCTTGAAGCCAAAGGCTACAAGGCTGCTGCACTGAACGGTGACATCGCTCAGAACCAGCGCGAGCGCGTTATCGATTCCCTCAAGGATGGCCGTCTGGACATCGTTGTAGCGACCGACGTTGCTGCCCGTGGTCTTGACGTTCCGCGTATCACCCACGTATTCAACGTGGACATGCCTTACGATCCAGAGTCCTACGTTCACCGTATCGGCCGTACCGGTCGTGCCGGTCGCGAAGGTCGTGCACTGCTGCTGGTAACTCCTCGCGAGCGCCGTATGCTGCAGGTGATCGAGCGCGTAACCGGTCAGAAGGTTGCTGAAGTCCGCCTGCCGGATGCCCAGGCCGTTCTGGATGCTCGCATCAAGAAACTGACCAACAGCCTGTCGCCACTGGTTGCCGATGCCGAATCGACTCATGGCGATCTGCTGGATCGTCTGACTGCCGACATCGGTTGCAGCCCGCGTGCCCTTGCTGCTGCGCTGTTGCGCAAGGCTACCAACGGTCAGGCCCTGACCCTGGCAGCTATCGAGCGCGAGCGCCCGCTGGTTCCGAACAACGCCCCTCGCGGTGATCGTCCAGAGCGTAGCGGCAGCAGCGATCGCGGTGATCGTCCTGAGCGTGAGCGTCGTGCGCCGGTCCCGCTGGCCGAAGGCCGTGCTCGTTGCCGTACCGCGCTGGGTGCGCGTGATGGTATCGCTGCCAAGAACCTGCTGGGTGCCATCCTCAACGAAGGCGGCCTGGCCCGCGAAGCTATCGGCCGCATCCAGGTGCGTGACAGCTTCAGCCTGGTCGAGCTGCCGGAAGATGGTCTTGAGCGTCTGCTGACCAAGCTCAAGGACACACGTGTTGCTGGCAAGCAGCTCAAGCTGCGTCGCTATCGCGAAGATTGATCGGCTTCTGAGCTGATAGGTCAATAAAAAATCCCCGACTGGTTCGGGGATTTTTTTGTGCTGAATTTAGGATTCAGGATTCAGGCGGGAAGGCGTTTTCGGTATCAGCCGAACCGATAGATGTCCATTCCGAGCGCACCCATGGTGAAGCCTTGATGGGCAACACTGAATGCTCCGCCTGCGCCCCGTGCGAAATACAGCGGCAGCAAATGCTCGTCACTCGGGTGCGCTCGCACCGCATGAGGAGCAAGACTGCGGTAGTGGTGCAGTGCGGCTTCATCGTCGTTTTGCAGCTTGTCGATCATCCAGTCACGAAACGTCGCAGCCCATGGCTCTGTGCTTCCAGGGCCGGCGTTCCAGTCCAGATCGCGCAGGTTATGCGTGATACTACCGGAGCCGATAATCAATACACCCTGTGCGCGCAGGCTGGCCAGCGCGCGGCCCACCCGTGTCTGTAGCTCGGGGCCCTGGCGGCTGGGCAGGGAGACCTGCACCACCGGAATATCGGCGTTCGGGTACATCAACGACAAAGGCACCCAGACACCATGGTCGAACGGTCGTCTGCTGTCGATGCGTGCGGGCAGACCGCTGGCGGCCAGCAACTCGACTATCGTGCGGCTCAGCTCAGGCAGACCTGGCGCCGGGTACTGCACCGCAAACAGTTCAGCCGCAAAGCCGCCGAAATCATGCCAGGTCTCGGGTTGTGGATTGCCGTTGACGATCAGTTCGTGGCTTTCCCAGTGTGCAGACACCACTACGATGGCGCGAGGCCTGGGCAGGCTGGCGGCCAATCGCGTCAGGGCGGGGCCACTCTCGCCGGGCTCCAGCGCGAGCATGGGAGAGCCATGGGAAATAAACAGGCTTGGGAACATTTACAGCTCCAGAATATGGGAATGCCCCATAATCGGTCATTCTCATGATCTAAATCTAATATAAGTTCTGGCGCTTTTTGATCTAATTTTCAGGAGGTTTCATGCAGGCGGAGTTTTGGCTGCGGCGCTGGAAGGCAGGGTAGATTGGCTTTCATCAGGCGCAGGTCAATCGGGACCTGGGACAACACGATATTGGTCATTGTGCAGCCTTTTACGACCGTGCCGCCTTTCCTGCCAGGACCGGACGCAGAGCGTCCATAACGGCGTGCCGACGCAGAGCGCCGGCACGATAGTCATCTCGAAACCCTGAATCAACCGCGGCGGCGCAGCGCCTCGATACGTTGCTCCAGCGGCGGGTGGCTCATGAACAGCCCTGCCAGGCCTTTCTTCAGGCCGGCGTTGATGCCGAACGCCGTCAGGCTGTCAGGCATGTTCACCGGTACGCCCTGCTCGGAACGCAGGCGTTGCAGCGCACCGATCATCGCGTCCGTACCGGCCAGTCGAGCCCCTGCGTCGTCAGCGCGGAATTCTCGTTTGCGCGAGAACCACATGACGATGGCGCTGGCCAGAAAGCCCAATACCAGCTCGGCGAAAATCGTCGTGATGTAGTAGGCAATACCCTGACCGTTCTCGCTCTTGAAGATCACCTTGTCGACGAAGTTACCGATGATGCGGGCAAAGAACATCACGAACGTGTTCACCACACCCTGCACCAGCGCCAGTGTGACCATGTCGCCGTTGGCAACGTGGCCGATTTCGTGCGCCAGTACAGCTTTTACCTCATCCGGCGAGAACCGCTCGAGCAGGCCCTGGCTTACCGCAACCAGTGCGTCGTTCTTGTTCCAGCCCGTGGCGAATGCGTTGGCTTCATACGCCGGGAAAATACCGACTTCCGGCATCTTGATACCCGCATCGCGGGACAGTTGTTCAACGGTCTGCAGCAACCATTGCTCATGGCGGGTACTAGGCTGACTGATGATCTGAGTACCGGTGCTCATTTTCGCCATCCACTTGGAGATGAACAGCGAGAACAACGAGCCCGCGAAACCGAACACAGCGCAGAAAACCAGCAGCTGATTGAGGTTCAGATCAACCCCGTTGGCCGCCATGAACCCATTGAAGCCAAAAAGGCTCAGGGTGATGCTGGCAATCAGCACGACCGCAAGGTTAGTGGCCAAAAACAGCAAAATGCGCATCATGGTCGAAACGTTCTCCTCAGGTAAATATGTAACTCGATGCCGGGTGTATAAGGTGATGCCCGCTGCTATTCAACAGAGGGACTATTTCAAACTGTGTCCTCTTCACGCAATCGATGGTAATCCCGCAAAGCTGAACGGCGCCTGAGCCAGAGTGGTCGATGCCTGAGGGGGTGAGGGCAGGGCGGTGATGCTGTTTTGGCAGGGCACAAATAAACTGCCCCGAACAGGTCGGGGCAGGGATGCGGCGCGAGAGGGGACGATGTCTGTTTACTGACGATAACCCTTCAGGAAGTTACCGATGCGGCCAATGGCCTGCTCCAGTTCGTCGACACGTGGCAGTGTCACGACGCGGAAGTGATCAGGGTATGGCCAGTTGAACGCGGTGCCCTGAACTACCAGCAGTTTTTCAGAAAGCAGCAGGTCGAGGACGAATTTTTCGTCGTTGAAGATCGGGCACACCTTCGGGTCGATGCGCGGGAATGCATACAGCGCGCCCATCGGCTTGACGCAGCTGACGCCGGGAATATCGTTGAGCAGCTCCCAGGTGCGGTTGCGTTGCTCCAACAGACGGCCTGGCGGCAGGATCAGGTCGTTGATGCTCTGATAGCCGCCCAGCGCAGTCTGGATGGCGTGCTGGCTCGGCACGTTGGCACACAGGCGCATGTTGGCCAGGATGTCGATGCCTTCGATGTAGCTCTGTGCGTTGTGTTTCGGTCCGGAAATGGCAATCCAGCCGGAGCGGAAGCCTGCGACCCGATACGACTTGGACAGACCGTTGAAGGTCAGGCACAGCAGGTCCGGTGCCAGCGAGGCAGTGCAGATGTGCACGGCGTCGTCGTAGAGGATCTTGTCGTAGATTTCGTCGGAGAACACCACCAGATTATGCTGGCGAGCCAGCTCCAGCATGCCCAGCAATACCTCGCGGGAATACACTGCGCCGGTCGGGTTGTTCGGGTTGATGATCACCATGGCCTTGGTGTTCGGCGTGATTTTGGCCTTGATGTCTTCAAGGTCCGGCCACCAGTTGGCCTGCTCGTCGCACAGATAATGCACCGGGCTGCCGCCGGACAGCGCCACTGCTGCGGTCCACAAGGGATAATCGGGTGCCGGAACCAGCACTTCGTCGCCGTTGTTGAGCAACGCCTGCATCGACATCACGATCAGCTCGGACACGCCGTTGCCCAGATAGATGTCTTCGATGCCTACGCCTTCGACCTGCTTCTGCTGGTAATACTGCATCACAGCCTTGCGGGCGCTGAACAGGCCCTTGGAGTCGCTGTAGCCCTGGGCTGTCGGCAGGTTGCGGATCACGTCCTGCAGGATTTCGTCCGGCGCCTCGAAACCAAACGGTGCCGGGTTGCCGATGTTCAGCTTGAGGATGCGATGGCCTTCCTCTTCCAGGCGTTTGGCGTGCTTGAGCACCGGCCCGCGAATGTCGTAGCAGACGTTTGCGAGCTTGTTCGATTTGTTGAACTGCATGGTGATGATCCCGAAAATGGACGAGCTGTTGCCGGCTTGCAATGAAGGTCGCAGCACGTTCGCCATGAAAATGGGTTTGTATGCGACAAACGCGGGTGCCAGACTGACGTCTGACCTGGCGCAATCATACGTGCCACCTGATCTGTGGAAAAGGTACAGATCGGGGTTTTTCGAATTCGGAGGTGTACCTGTGGACAAGTTGCAGAAAACGCTTGAAGAGTGGAAAGAGATGCTCGACCCGGCGCAGTATCAGGTTTGCCGCCTGAAAGGCACCGAGCGGCCGTTTTCCGGTAAGTACAACGAGACAAAGACAGAAGGCGTCTACCACTGCATCTGCTGCAATGAGCCGCTGTTCGATTCCACCACCAAGTTCGATTCGGGCTGCGGCTGGCCCAGCTTTTATGCGCCACTGGAAGGTAGCGCGGTGGTCGAAGTGCGCGATGTCAGCCACGGCATGATTCGTACCGAAGTGGTCTGTGCCAAATGCGACGCTCACCTGGGTCATGTGTTTCCCGATGGTCCGCCACCGACCGGGCTGCGTTACTGCATCAACTCGGTGTGCCTGGACCTGGTCCCGCGCCAGTAGCCGGGCGATTGCTGTGCCGCTGCACGCAGCGGCTCTGGGCTTATCGACCTGTATCAATACCGAAAATTGGGGTGCGCCGCACGCCGTTGCAGGCTAAGGTCAGTGCTCACATTCCGATCCCGCCACCGCCTGGTCTTGAGGCCTCTTTTGATGAGCGAAAACCTGCTGAGTATCCCGGTCACTACGATCAAGGGAGAACAGAAAACCCTCGCCGACTACGCTGGCAAGGCGGTGCTGGTGGTCAATACGGCCAGTAAATGCGGCTTTACCCCGCAATATAAAGGCCTGGAAAAACTCTGGCTGGACTACAAGGATAAAGGGCTGGTAGTGCTGGGCTTCCCTTGCAATCAGTTCGGCAAGCAGGAGCCGGGTGACGAGGGCGCGATTTCCGGGTTTTGCGAACTGAACTACGGGGTCAGCTTCCCGCTGTTCAAGAAGATCGACGTGAACGGCGCTCAGGCCCATCCCTTGTTCGTTCAGCTCAAGCAGCAGGCACCGGGGTTGCTGGGGACCGAGCGAATCAAGTGGAATTTCACCAAGTTCCTGATTGGCAGGAATGGCGCGCTGGTCAAGCGTTTCGCCCCGTTGACCAAGCCCGAGGAACTGACCGGTGAAATCGAAGCGCTGCTGCGCTAAGCCGTTTCAGCGGATATCAGCGATGGGGATCCACTGGTCCAGAATGCCCGCCAGTTCGGCGCGCCGGAATGGCTTGGCTAGGTAGTCGTTCATGCCTGCCGCCTTGCAGCGCTCACGTTCATCGGGCATGGCGTTGGCGGTAAGTGCCACGATCGGCAGGTTTGGCCAGCGGCCGCTGCTGCGGATCTGGCGGCTGGCTTCATAGCCGTCCATGACGGGCATGTTGCAGTCCATCAACACCAGATCAAAGTGGCCTTGCTCCAATTGTTCCAAGGCCTCGCCGCCGTGACTGCTGATGATCACTTCGCACCCCAGCTTGCCAAGTATGCCCTTGGCCACCAGCTGATTGACCGGGTTGTCTTCCACCAACAGTACCCTGGCCATGCGCTGAGCCGTTTGCTCTGGCGCTTTTGTGTCCCTGACGCCTGTCTCTTCCTGACCCAGTACACGCCGCAGCGTATGGTAAAGCGCGTTGCGCGCCAGTGGTCGAGCCTGCTGTTGCAGCGGGGCAAGGGCTGTAACCTGTTCGCCGGGCATGAAATTGCCATAGGCGGTGACCAGCAGGATCGGCACGGGTGTAGTGGGGCGAATCGCAAACAGGCATTCGGGGCAGTCGGTAATGACCAGGTCCGGGCTGCTGTCGAGGTCCACGTCTTCCGGGCGATCATCAATGCTGCGTCGCTTGAGATCGACCCCCCAGGTTGGCAGCAGGTTGCCAAGCAGCTCCACCAGGCCGCTGCCAGCCGAGCTGACCACAGTGACCCGGCCCCTGAGCGCGGTCTGAGTGACTGCGGACACATGCACCGGCAGCGGCAGCTCGGCGCAGAACTGACTGCCGAAACCGGACTGTGACTGGATACTCAGCGTGCCATTCATGGCCTCGCAGAGATTGTTGGTCAGCGCCAGACCCAGCCCGGTGCCGCCATACTGCCGAGTGATGGCGGTTTCTGCCTGAGTGAACGGCTGGAATATTTTCGCTTGGGCGTCCTGCGCAATCCCGATACCGGTGTCACGGACTTCGATGCGTACCCGGTTTTCTCCGCTGACATCTTTATGGTGAGTCAGACGCACATCCACGCGCCCAAAACGGGTGAACTTGAGTGCGTTGGACAGCAGGTTGCTGACGATCTGCCGCACCCGGGTAGGGTCGCCAGTAACCATGGCCGGAAAGTCCGGCGCAATCAGGCAGGTCAGCTCCACGCTGGGGGCCGCATTCTGTGACAGCAGGTTGGCGGTGTCCTCGATCAACACCCCAAGGTCGAAGGGAATGCGCTCGATCTCCAGATGACCTGCGTCGAACTTGGACATGTCGAGAATATCGTTAAGCAGTTCGACCAGCACCTTGCCGGAGTCGTGGGCGATCATCAGTTGCTGGCGCTGCTCGGCGCTGAGCGGGCTGTCCAGTGACAGCGCCAGCATGCCCAGCAGGCCGTTGAGCGGGGTGCGGATTTCGTGGCTCATGTGTGCCAGAAACGCCGAGCGCGCATGGGCCATGTCCAGCGCCGTACTGCGCGCTATCTGTAGTTCCTCGTTGGATTCGCGCAGGCGTATGTTGCTGGCCTTGAGCTCATTGGTGCGTGCCGAAACAATGTTTTCCAGCTCGTTGAGATGTTCGGTCAGCCGATCTTCGGCCGCGCGTCGTCTGGAGAACTCGCTGCCCATGGTTTCGAATTGACGATTGAAGGTCGCGACCAATACGCCGATTTCATCCTGCTCATGGTGAGGCGGGCAGGTTATTTTCCCTTGGTCGGGGTTGCGCGGGTCGCGACTGCTCAGTTCGCGGATCACCCTTACCAGCGGCTTGGTCAGAGTGGCGTAGAACAGAATGGTCAGAATGCCGGCCAGCGCCAGGCTGCGCACGAAACCGTTGAGCAGAGTGATCTCGGCGCGCTGCAGAAAGTGGCTGCCGAAAGCGAAGGTGTCCACGGTCAGGTACAGTGTGCCGATGGTTTCATCGGGCAAATGGTTGAGGTGCAGTTTTTCCTGAAACTGACGGCTTTCACCGAACAGCCAATCGCTGAACACTCGATAGCGCCCTGTCGCCATGGGGCGTTCAACGCTTGCAAGCACGGCGTCATTGTTATCGGTCAGTCTGGCGCTGACCACGGCAGGCGAGCGCAGCAGCCCGAGTGTCAGCTCCTGAGCCAGCTCCGAGTCGATGTTGTAGGCAATGCGCGATGCCGGGTTCTGGATGATTTCCAGCAGTGATTTGATTTCACGATTGATGGACGCGTCTTCGCTGGCATAATCGATTGCAATCTGGAACAGGCTCAGCAAGGTCCCCAGCGCGAAGCCGATCAGTACAGCCAGGCGCGCCTGCTTGAACGAAAGCCTGTTTTTGAGCGATATATCCATGAGTACTTACTGCCACTTCTGGTTGGCCAAGCATAGCTGATAGGCACTGCTGACCAATCAGTTAAATATAAGGAGATCCCGTGGATTCTCGGTTGGATGCTTTTCTGCAACGCGCCGATGCCGTGCTGGCCCGGCTGGAACCGCTGTTGCCAGCCGTGCGCGAGCCGGTCGACTGGTCACAGACGCTTGCGGCGCGCTGGGTTCAAGAGGGCCGTAGCGGCTACCTGATGCCGTTGCAGGTGAGCCTGGATACGCGCCTGACCGATCTGATCGGCGTCGACCTGCAGCGCGATCAGTTGGGGCGCAATACACGTCAGTTTATCGATGGCCTGCCTGCCAACCATGCCTTGCTCTGGGGCTCGCGCGGCACCGGCAAGTCGTCCCTGATCCGCGCTCTGCTGGCCGAGCACGCCTCGGCCGGTCTGCGCCTGATCGAGATCGAGCGTGATCATCTGGGCGACTTGCCGCGTGTGGTCGAACAACTGCACAAACTGCCGCAGCGCTTTGTACTGTTCTGCGATGACCTGTCGTTCGAGTCGGGCGAGGGTGATTATCGCGTACTGAAAAGCGTGCTTGACGGCTCGCTGGAGCAGGCACCGGATAACGTATTGCTGTATGCCACCTCCAATCGCCGCCATCTGGTGCCCGAAAAGGAAAGCGACAACGTTGACTGGAAGCACGTCGACGGCGAGTTGCACCCCAGCGAGGCCGTGGAAGACAAGATCGCGTTGTCTGACCGCTTCGGCCTGTGGCTGTCGTTCTATCCATTCACTCAGGAGCATTACCTGAACGTGGTCGAGCACTGGATCACGCAACTGGCAGACAAAGCCGGCTTGCAATGGCAGCGCGACGAAAGCCTGGAAAAGGCTGCGATTCGCTGGGCGACCGCGCGTGGCAATCGCAATGGCCGCTGCGCGTATCAATTTGCACGTTACTGGGTAGGACTTGAATTGTTGGAGCAACACACATGATCGATTTGCAAAACACCGGTGCCGGCCTCAATGGCTACGGTCTGCTGGCCGCCCAGCTTGAGGCATTGCTGGCCGACGAGCGCGACTTCATCGCCAATGCGGCGCAGTTCTCGGCATTCCTCTATACGCAGATCGACGATCTGAACTGGGCGGGTTTTTACCTCAATCGTAACGAAGAGCTGGTACTGGGTCCGTTTCAGGGGCAGATTGCGTGCGTACGCATTCCCTTTGGTCGCGGCGTTTGCGGGGCGGCGGCGCAGAGTCGGCAAACCCAGCGTGTTCAGGACGTTCACGAGTTTCCCGGACACATCGCCTGCGACAGCGCATCGAACAGCGAGCTGGTGGTGCCGTTGGTCAAGGATGGGCGTCTGATCGGCGTACTGGACCTGGACAGTCCGAGTGTGGGGCGTTTCAACGAGGTGGATCAGGCGGGGATCGAACGTCTGGCGGCTATCTTTCTGTCATCGACCGACTGTTGAGCCGCTCGACCTGCCGCTGTCCGGAGCACAGGTCCGGCAGCGGCGGGGCAGTCATCAATCGTAGATGATTTTCTTCTTCCATTCGGATTCGGTTTCGTCTGCCTTCAAGCCTTCGGTCAGCGCGTTGTCGTCGTCTTCGGATGGCGCGGTATTGGTCAGTACCATTGAGTTGGCGCGGGCCAGTTGTTTTTCCATCGCCAGCAACTGCTGTTGGTACGTCACCGGGTCCGGCTGGTTGCGCAGATACTGCACGCCGCGTTCGAACGCCAGACGAGCCTGGCCCGGCTGGTCCTGACTGAGGGCCATCTGACCGAGGTTGTTGAAGAACTCGATGTGTAGGGTGACCAGAATCGTGCGGATTTCGCGGATCCAGTGTTTGGCTTCGCTGGTTTGCAGAAAGCCGTCATGTGCAGCTCGGGTCACCTGACCATGCAGGGCTTCCAGAAGGAAACGCACGTCCTTGGCCTTGGCTTCGGTCTGGATCGGCGTGACCGGGTTGGGGATGTCGATGCGTTCGCCTTTGCCGATCTGCTCTTCCAGCTCGCCGATGCGGTGCTTGAGTTGAGCGTTACCCTTGTCCAGGCTGAGCATGCGCTGCACGACGTTCAGTTCCAGACGCGTAAGCAGCAGCTTCAAGGCTGGCGACATCAACTGGCCGGGGAATACTTCGGTGATTTCGCTGCAGCGACGCAAGCGATCACTGAGTTCGACCTTGGTGCGGGCCTTTTCCAGTTTGCCGTTTTCAGCGACGTGATTCAGGTAGCCGATCGCGATGAGCAGAGCGATACCTGCTAATACCATCAGCGTGATCATGAGTGGAGTCACTGTGCAAACCTCATTTGTTCAATTAGTTTTAGTGCGAGTGTAGTGGCTAAGCACTACTGCGCATAGATGTCCCTCCTGGAGTTTGTCGGCATCTCTTCTATATAGATTAGGCAGCTGAACGATTGGCGACAGTCGGTCAGCGTCCGAACGGCATCGAAGTTATTGATTTCAATAAATTTTCACATGGGGGTTGACGACCCCTCAATCCATCCATAGAATGCGCGCCACTTACAGCGTAAAGCACACAGCGTAGCGCAAATAAGTAGTGAATGTTGTACGTGTGTCCCCTTCGTCTAGTGGCCTAGGACACCGCCCTTTCACGGCGGTAACAGGGGTTCGAGTCCCCTAGGGGACGCCATTGCGGGAATAGCTCAGTTGGTAGAGCACGACCTTGCCAAGGTCGGGGTCGCGAGTTCGAGTCTCGTTTCCCGCTCCAATTTTAAGCAGCTTTGCCTCAGGGCAGGGTTGAGTGAAACCAGAACACATCTTCGGATGATGTCTCGAACTGAAACACACACCATTGTGTTTCAGGCAGTGTCCCCTTCGTCTAGTGGCCTAGGACACCGCCCTTTCACGGCGGTAACAGGGGTTCGAGTCCCCTAGGGGACGCCATATTGCGGGAATAGCTCAGTTGGTAGAGCACGACCTTGCCAAGGTCGGGGTCGCGAGTTCGAGTCTCGTTTCCCGCTCCAAATTCACAAAAACGCCGCTCATCAGAGCGGCGTTTTTGTTTGTGCGTTTTGAGCATCTTTATAAAAGATCATCTTTCCCGCATGTCACGCTCAGTCCTGTCTGGATGCCAGTAACTCGTCGAGCTGCGGCATCAGGGTCACGCTCTCCTGCTCGTTGGGATCAGTACGCGCGACCAGAACCTTTGCTTCGCGCTCGTTGCTGCGGTTATAGGGCACATGCGGCATTCCCGCCGGGATATAAAAGAAGTCGCCTTGTTCCACGATGGCATGCTTTTCCAGCGACTCGCCATACCAGCAGCCGGTGGCTTCACTCAGGGCATAGATGGCGGTTTCATGCTCCTGATGTTTGTGAGCCTTACCCCTGCCTCCAGGGGCAATTGTCAGCAGCTGCATATGGATATGTCGGGCACCTGCACTTTGTGCGGAGATGCCGACCTGATAATCCATACCCTGCTTGCCTTGAGAGGGCTTGGCGGGTTTCAAAAGGACACAATCAAGTTGATCGCTGGCCACGGTTTTCTCCTCGCCTGATGCTCGATAGCGCTGACCCACCCGGCCCGCTGCCCGGCAAGGGCAGGGGGAGTGAATACTATGCCTTGTCGGCGGAGCGTGGCTCAGATGCAGGCGTCGATCAAGTGAAAGAAACGCCATGTCGGTCCGAGTAACGGGCCCGATGCATCAGGGCATTTGCGGCAGTTCATTGGGCCGCATGTCAAAAACCAACACTTCTGCGTCAACGCCTTCGCTCAGGCTAATGACCTGTTCGTTGCGCAAACGCACCCCGTCACCTTCGTCAAGCGGCTGCCCATTGAGCACCACACTGCCACGGGCGACATGCACGTAGGCATATCGGTTGGCAGCCAGTTCCAGGGTCGCAGTTTCATTGCCATTGAACAGACCGGCATACACACGAGCGTCCTGACGGACCTTGAGCGCACCGTTCTCGCCTTCTGGCGAAATGATCAGCTGCAAATGACCGCGTTTCTGTTCAGCGCTGAAATGCTCCTGCTGGTAGTTCGGGGTTGCGCCTGCAACATTCGGCACGATCCATATCTGCAGAAAATGCACGCCCTCGGTGTGCGAATGGTTGAACTCGCTGTGCGCCACGCCGCTGCCGGCACTCATCAATTGCACGTCGCCAGGGCGAATCACCGACCCGGTGCCCAGCGTATCCTTGTGTTCCAACGCACCTTCCAGCACGTAGGAAAAGATTTCCATGTCACGGTGTGGGTGCTGGCCGAAACCTTTGCCCGCAATCACGCGGTCGTCGTTGATCACCAGCAGATCGGAAAAGCCCTGCTCCTGAGGGTTGCGATAACCGGCAAAGGAAAAGGTATGAAAGGATTTCAACCAGCCATGGTTGGCAGCGCCGCGGTCGGAAGCTTTACGAAGAGTCAGCATGATTCTTTCTCCATCCGTCTATCGACGCTGCACATTCAGCAATCGATCAAGTGAGACAAAGGTTACGGCTTATCGACTGTCGCAATAAGTAGCTGGAACATGAATGACTGTCTCGCTGTGGTTGACAGTGCCGGGTGGCACGTTACGCTCTGTCGAACAGCACCCAGCGTTCACTCAGGCCACGACACATGAACCCTTTTGAAGACATGCGGATTTTCTGCCAGGTCATGGAGTCCGGAAGCTTCACGGCGGCGTCCGACAAGCTGGGCCTGTCCAAGCAATTTGTCAGTCGGCGCCTGATGCAACTGGAGGAACGGCTGGGCGTACGTTTGCTCAACCGCTCGACGCGACGTCTGGATGTGACGCCGCTGGGGCAGAGTTACTACGAGTCTGCCCTGCGCCTGCTGGCCGAGATCGAACAGGTCGAGCAGGGGATTACCGGGCAGAACAGCGAGCCACGCGGCACCCTGCGCCTGAGTGCGCCGCTGTCGTTTGCCGTTGCGCATCTGGGCTGTCTGCTGCCGCTGTTTTTGCAGCGCTACCGCGACGTGGCGGTGGAGGTGGACCTGAGCGACCGTGCGGTGGACTTGATCAGCGAAGGTTATGACCTGGTGCTGCGTATCGGGGTGCTGGAAGACTCCAGCCTGATCGCCCGGCGCATTGCCTCGATTGATCGGGTCTACTGCGCCAGCCCTGCCTACCTGGCCGAGCGCGGTACGCCGCAAAAACCTGAAGATCTGCACGCTCATGATTGCCTGCCCTATGGCCACAGCCGTCAGGCGCAATGGCGTTTTCAGGTGCAGGGCAAGCCTTTGATATTGAACATCAGCGGGCGGATGCGCGCCAATAATGGCGAGCTGCTGAGAGACACGGCGGTGGCCGGGCTGGGCATCATCTACCTGCCGACGTTCATTGTTGGCGCGGCGCTGCGTGACGGCAGCCTGGTGCGGGTGCTCGATGACTTGCGGCCCGAGCCCTTGACGCTGTCAGCGGTTTATCCCCAGCACCGTCAGGCCTCACGTCCAGTGCAGGCATTCATTGAGTTCCTGCACGAACGTCTGGAATCAGGTGTCGAGCTCAATGAACCGCCTGGGTGAGCGCTTCGTCGCACAGGTTTAGATAATTTTTTTGCATCTTAGGCTAGAACAAAAATGAATTTAGCTAATTTTTGTTCGGGTGTTAGGGTCGTTGCCGATCAATTCGATCTGCCCGATGCTTCTGGAGACCCTGCCTGTGCCGACAACTATCATCTGCTGGAGCCAACGCCTGCTGACGGGCCTGGCGCTGGGCCTTGTGGCCATGCTGAACACCCAGGCTGCCGACCTGATTGTCGGTGATCAGAGTTACAGCGCCCGGACCGTGATGGAAGCGGCCGGTGTACTCAAGGATCTGCCCTACGAGCTTGAATGGAAGCAGTTCACCGCAGGCTCCCCGGTCGCCGAAGCGTTGAACGTCGGTAGCCTGGACATCGGTTTGCTGGGCGATTCGCCTGCGCTGTTCATGGGCGCGCTGGGTGCGCCGATCAAGGTCATCGGCGTATCGCGGCAGAACCTTGACGGCGTTGCGATCGTAGTGCGCAAGGATTCGCCGATCAAAACCGTCGCGGATCTGGCCGGCAAGAAAGTCGCCATCTGGAAAGGCTCGTTCAGCCAGCAACTGATGCTCACCGCGCTGGACAAGGCGGGTGTCGCCCGCGATGCCGTGGACTATCGCTACCTTAGTGCACTGGATTCCTCTCACGCGCTGGATGGCGGCTCGGTGGACGCGATTGCGACCTGGGAGCCCTATGTCACTCAACAGGAGCGTCAGGGCGCACGAATCATTGCAACTGCCGACGGCTTGATCCCTGCGCAAAGCTTTATTGTCGCCAACGATCAGGCCATCAAGGACAAGCGCGAGCAGATCAGCGATTTCCTGCAGCGCCTGCAAGCCGCGCGCGCCTGGTCGGTCAGCGACCCGCAGCACAATGAAATCTACGCCAACGCCTGGGCTGCGCTGACCAAAGCCGATGCACAAGTAGCGCGCCGCTGGTTTTCCCGCGCTCAGGTCGTGGTGGTGCCGATCACCCCGCAAGTGGTGGCAGGCGCATAGCAGACTATCGATTTTTTCAACCACGCCGGGCTGACCAAACGCTATCCTGCTGCCAGCGTGTTTGACGAGTCGTTCAATGCGGCGCTGGACAGCCAAGCGCAGGTTGCCCGCTGAACGACTGCCTTGTCCTGGAGCCTTCACCATGAGTTTTACGTCATTGCATTGGGGTGTTTATCGCCCGCAGGTCGAGGAAGGCAAGTTGAAAGCCCTGCTGCCTGGGGAGTGGGACAAGGACCCTTCACCGATTGGCGATTCGGTTGCCGATGCCATTACCTCGCCCACACGCGTCATGCGCCCGGCGATACGTCGCAGTTTTCTTCAGCAAGCCGGCGGGCGACCCGATCTGCGTGGGCAGGAGCCGTTCGTCGAGGTCTCCTGGGAGGTGGCGCTGGATCTGGTCGCCAGTGAGTTGCAGCGCGTCAAAGGCGAGTATGGCAATCAGGCAATTTTTGGCGGCAGCTACGGCTGGGGCAGCGCGGGGCGTTTTCATCACGCACAAAGCCAGCTGCATCGCTTCCTCAACTGCATCGGCGGTTATGTATTCAGTACCGACAGCTACAGCCTGGGGGCCGGGCGGGTGCTGATGCCGCACATTGTCGGCAACATGGACTGGCTGCTGGCGGCGCATACGTCCTGGAAGAACCTTGCCGAGCACTGCGAGCTGTTCGTCGCCTTCGGGGGATTGCCCGCCAAGAATGCGCAGACCAGCCCCGGCGGTGCCAGTGACCATCTGTTGACCGACGCGTTGCAACGCATGTCCGACGCGGGCGTGGAGTTCGTCAACGTCAGCCCGCTGCGTGATGACCTGGCTGGCCCGACGCATAACCAGTGGCTGGCGGTACGCCCCGGCAGCGACACGGCGTTGATGATGGCGCTTGCCTGGGTATTGATCAGCGAAAGGCTGCACAACGAAGATTTCGTTCAGCGCTACACCGTGGGCTATGAGCGTTTTCGCGATTATCTGCTGGGTCACGTCGACGGCCAGCCTAAGGACCAGCAGTGGGCCGCAGCATTGACCGATATCCCTGCGCAGCAGATTGTCGACCTGGCGCGGCGCATGGCCAGTAAACGCACCATGATCAATGTCGCTTATTCATTGCAACGTTCTATACATGGCGAGCAACCGTTCTGGATGACCGTCACCCTGGCGGCGTTGTTGGGGCAGATCGGTTTGCCCGGTGGCGGCTTTGGCCTGGGTTATGGCTGCATGAACAACACCGGCAGCGGCCGCAAAGCGTTCTCCGGGCCGCGCTTTTCCCAAGGCAGTAATCCGGTCAAGGACTTCATTCCGGTTGCGCGGGTGACAGATATGTTGCTCAACCCCGGCACACCCTTCGATTACAACGGGCAGCAGCAGACTTACCCGGATATTCGCCTGGTGTACTGGGCGGGTGGCAATATCTTTCACCACCATCAAGACCTCAATCGGCTGCTGGAGGCGTGGCAGCGGCCGCAAACCATCATCGTTCACGAGCAGTTCTGGACCGCTCAGGCACGCTATGCCGACATCGTGCTGCCAGCCACCACGGCGCTGGAACGCAATGACATCGGCAGCTCGGCGTCCGATCGTTTCATGATTGCCATGCAGCAGGCCATCGCGCCGGTGGGCGAGTCTCGTGATGACTATTCGATTCTGGCCGGGCTGGCCGAGCGGCTGGGTGTGGCACAGGCGTTTACCGAAGGTCGTGATGCCCAGGCCTGGCTGCATTTTATTTACGATGAGTCCCGGCAGCGCGCTGAAACCTTCGGGATTACCCTGCCGGATTTCGAGCAGTTCTGGCGTGACGGATTACTGGAAATAGACTATCCCCAGACCGATAACGTACTGCTCAAGTCCTTTCGCGATGACCCTGACGCGCATCCACTGCCGACGCCGTCCGGGCGCATCGAAATTTTCTCCGAGCGCATCGCGGGCTTCGCTTATGCGGACTGTCCTGGCCATCCGGTATGGCTGGACAAACCTGCGCCTACCCACGCGCTGCACCTGCTGTCCAATCAACCCAAAACCCGCCTGCACAGTCAGTACGACCACGGCAGCTACAGCCTTTCCTCGAAAATTCAGGCACGCGAGCCGCTGACCCTGAACCCGCTGGATGCGCAAATGCGCGGGTTGGTCGATGGTGATGTGGCCAAGGTCTTCAATGAGCGGGGGGCGTTTCTGGCTGGAGTAATCGTATCGGACAGTATTCGACCCGGCGTGGTGCAGATTGCCACCGGTGCCTGGTTCGATCCATTGGTGCATGGCGAGCCGGGCAGCCTGGAAAAGCACGGCAACCCTAATGTGATCACCCAGGACATCGGTGCTTCCAGCCTGTCGCAAGGGTGTGCGGCGCAGACCGCGTCGGTGGACATCGTCAAATGGAATCAGGCGCTGCCGCCAGTGACGGCGTTCGAGCCGCCGTCACTGCTCTGAGTGCGTTTTACTGCTCTTTATTACGTGCCGCAAAAACCGCCTTGCCCACACCCGCCAATACCGCGTCGTTCTGCGGCGTATGCACCCGGCCGCACAGCACGTTGCGGTAATGGCGCTGCAGCGGGTTGCTGCGTGAAAGTCCCGGATTCCCCGAGGCCTCGATGGCCAGTTCCACCGCACGGATCGCGTTGCCGGTCACCAGGTATTTGATCTGCGCAGCATGCTGTGCGGGCGTGTGGCCCTGGGCCGCGGACTGCAGCAGGCTCTGGTTGGCGAACAGCAAGGTGTCGATCTGCCCGACGGTTTCCTGAAAGCGCGGCAGGGTCGACAGCGCAGCCCCGAGGTTGGACGGCTTGCGCTGTTCCAGCCAGTGCACCAGCCAGTCGCGGGCGGAGTGGGCGATGCCGTCGTAGACCGACGACAGCAGCACCGACATCCACAGCATGCCCGACCCATCAAGTTCGGATTGCGGGGCGCTCCATGGGCTGACGCTGACGGCATGATCAAGCGGCACCAGCACGTCGTCGAAGCGGACTTCGTGGCTGCTGGTGGCGCGCATGCCCAAGTGGTCCCAGTCCTCGATGATCCTGATGCCCGGCGTGTCCTTGTGGACCAGCCAGCTGCCCACCAGCGGGTCATCGTCGTCGCTGCGCGCCCACACGGCAAACCAAGTCAGGCCATGACTGCCGGTGGAGTAGATCTTGCTGCCGCTGATGCGCCAGCCGTCGGCGCTGCGGCGGGCGACGGTACCAGGCAGGCCGCCACGCGCAGGGGTGCCCAGGTCAGGCTCGACGCGCAGGGCGTTGATCAGCGCACCTTCGCGTACCGCCTCTTCGGCAACTTGTACACGTAGATGGCTCGGCCAGTTACGGTTCTCTTGCAGCCTTGAATGCTGCAGGTATTGCATGACCAGAATCAGCGCCGTCGACGGTTCGCCCTTGGCTACTGCGCTGACTACTTGCTGCGCGCGCGGCAGATCGGCACCGCCGCCGCCCAGTTCAGCCGGTACGGTCAGGCCGAGCAGGCCGTGGGTGTGCAGTAACTGAAAGTTGGCATGCGGGAACTGGGCGCTGATGTCGTACTGCTCGGCAGTTTCAGCCAATGTGGCGGTCAGCGTAGCCAGTCGTTCGCTGAAGTCTTCAGCCGACTCGGCTGCCGGATAATGCTGGCGCGGGGTAGGGCGCAGGGTCGAGAGTGTCATGCGGGGTCCTTTTCGCAGCGGTTATGCAGCGGTCATTGCGTGGCGGCCTGAGCGATCTGCGCGCGCGAGGCGTTGAAGCTCTTGTCGAAGCCGGTTGAAACGTCGATTTTTTTAGTCAGGATGCCTTCAGCCAGATAGGTGTCCGCAGTGTTCTGCAGTCCCTGAACGATCTGATCATCAATCGGCGTACGTTGCATTTTCGTCGCCTTGGCCACCGCCAGATGCACCGCCAGCGGCAGGCCGGTGACCTTCGCCTGAGCGGCCGCGTACTCTTCGGGATGAGCATTGGACCAGTTGAAGGCGCGCTCCACCCGGGCTACAAAATCATCCAGTTGGGCACGTTTGCCTTCAATGGCCTTGCTGGTGGCGGCGAGGTAGAGGTGATTGCTCAGCAACTCGCTGCCACTGACCAGCACACGAGCGTCGCTTTGCGCGATGGAAATCGTCGTATAAGGGTCCCAGGTCGCCCAGGCATCGGCGTCGCCGCTGTCCAGCAACAGACGCGATTCGCTGGGCAGCAGGTTGATGAAGGTGACGTCACTGGTTTTCAGCCCGGCTTCATGCAGGGCGCGGATCGCCAGATAATGGCCGATGGAGCCGCGCCCGGTGACGATGCGCTTGCCCTTGAGGTCGGCAACGGTCTTGATCGGCGAGTCCTTCGAGACTAGCACCGCCGTGGTGAAACGGCCCTGGGCATGGGTAATGCTGACCACTTTCAAGGGCGCACCCGCGCCCAGCGCGAACACATAGGGCGCATCACCCAGCGCACCGATATCCACAGCGCCAGCGTTCAATGCCTCTCCCAGAGGGGCCGCCGAGGGGAACTCGGAAAACTGGATCTCGTAAGGCACGTCCTTGAGTTCGCCGGAGACCTGCAACAGTATTTTCAGCAGCGACTTCTGATTGGCGACCAACAGCGGAGCCTGCTCGGCAGCGACCACCTGCTGGCCTGCCAGCACACTGAGCAACGCGCCCAGCAGCAGGCTTTTGAGCGGTAGAGGTGATTTGAAAAAAGGCAGCATTGAGGTGTTTCTCCATTGAGTTGATCGGTCGGCCAGACACTTATCGTTCCTCACGCTCAAATCACGTAAAACCCGTGCGTCCCGTCCCGGCCCAATTGCTCCACCAGGCCAAACTCCCAGTCCAGGTAGGCCTGCATGGCTTCGCGCGGCGCATCGGTGCCTTCGTACGGGCGGCGATAGCGATCGATGCGTGGCGAGGCCATTCGGCTTTCGCCATGCTCCAACGGCAGGCCAGCCTTGATCCAGCTGGCGGTGCCGCCATCGAGCAAAAACACCGGCTTGTCGGTCAGCGCTTCGACGTCGGCCACGGCAAAACGCGCCAGACGGCTGCTGCCACAGGTCAATACGTAGCGGTCGGCGGCAGGTATTTTTTCCAGCGCCTGTTTGAGGTCGGCGCGCAAGGTCCACCAGGCACCGGGAATGTGCTGTTTGACGTAATTGGCGCTGGCGGTGAAATCCAGCACCGCCACCTTGACCTGTGTCTGCCATTGAACAAGCGTCTCGACGCTGATCGCCTCCACTTGCGGTGGCGCAGGGAACGGCGCATCCCAGTCACCCGTTTCGCTGAAGTCTGCTGCATGCAGATCATCGAGCACCGACACGTCCCAGCCCAGTTGCGCCAGCCAGGAAGCCGACATGTTGGCGCGCACGCCGTCGTCGTCCACCAAGGCTATTCGTGCGCCGCGTACGCTGGCGAAGTGATCGGTTTCCTGCACCAGTTGCCCGCCCGGTGTGGAGCGCGCACCGGGCAGATGGCCTTTGGCAAACTCTTCCGGTGTGCGCACATCGAACAGGTACGTGGTGCGCGAAGTCTCGGCTTGCCAGCGTTGCAGGTCAGCGCGGCTGGCGCGTTTGACCTTGGCGCGATCAGCCACCTTGCGCGCATCGGCACTGGCGGTTTCGCGGGTTTCCTCACTGACTGCTGCAAAACGCCGGTCTTGACCATGATCCAGCGTCTGACCGGCCAGTAACCAGCCAATCGTGCCATTGCGCAGCGCATTGATCTGATTGGGCAGGCCCGCGTTGACCAGTGACTGAGTGCCGATGATGCTGCGCGTGCGACCGGCGCAATTGACGATGATTCGGGTGTTCGGGTCCGGTGCCAGCTCCCGTGCCCGCAGCACCAGTTCCGCGCCCGGTACGCTGATGCCGCCGGGGATGCTCATGGTCTGGTACTCGTCGTAGCGCCGGGCATCGAGCACCACTACATCGGCGTTGTTGTCGAGCAGGGCCTTGACCTCTTCAGCCGCCAGAGACGGGGTAGCGCGATGGTGTTCCACCAGTTCGCCAAACGCCTTGCTCGGCACATTTACATCAATGAACAACTCGCCGCCAGCCTCACGCCAGCCTTGCAGGCCGCCGTCGAGCAGTCTCACATCGCTGTAGCCCAGCGCCTGTAAACGTTGCAGCGCAACCTGCGCCAGGCCCTCGCCATCGTCGTACAGGGTTATGGCTGTGTCGCGTCGCGGGATGCGCGGGAACACCTCCAGCTCCAGCTTCGACAACGGGATGTTCACCGCAAACAGAGGATGGGCCTGGGCAAAGGGTGCTTCTTCGCGGACGTCTACCAAGGCCAGTTCCTGGCGGTCCAGCAATGCCTGACGAACGTCGGCGAATGATCGGGTGGCGGGGGTGGTCATCGGGCGGGGCTCCCTGTTGGCTGATCCTGAGTGGCGTGGGTGATGGCTGCGGCATTCGAATAGCCGGAGATGAACAGTTTTTCTGTGCCGTCCAGGTCGTAGACCGCACGTTTCACGGTGCCAATATCGGCGCCGTAAACGTGGATGCTGATCGACACTTGATCGTTGAAAGCATTGCTGACCTGATGCACATCGTTGCTTTTCGGTGACAGCGCTTCGACTTGGCCGGGTTGCAGGCGAATTGCCGGGCCGCTGGTTTCCAGGCGTCCTTGCGCGTTGCGGGTATAGCCCTGTGAATGCTCGGCACCGCGCAGCATGCCGATCAGGCCCCAGACGCGATGGTCATGAATCGGCGTGCGTTGCCCCGGCCCCCAGACAAAACTGACCACTGAAAAGCGCTGCTGCGGGTCGGCATGCAGCAGAAATTGCTGATAACGGTCGGGGTCGGGTACGGCAAATTCTTCTGCCAACCAGTCATCGTGGCTGACCAGTTGCGCCAGCAGCTTGCCGCCGCGACGCAACAGATCGCCTTCGTGCGGCTCGCTGCCAATCAGCTCGCCCAGCGCGTCGATAAAGGCCCCGAGTCGTTCCGGGTGTCGGTTCTGAGTCATGTCCATTTCCAGATCAGGGTCAGGGAATGGTTTGATATAAGCATAATATGGATATTTAATATGCTATTTTTTAATGATTAGGTTATAACGAAAACGTCTTTTACTTCCGTGCTGCAATGCGTGAAATCTAGCGTCGGTCTGTTGGACGGGCTATGAATGGACGTCTGCCGGGACTATTCTTTTTGCCTGTGTTTCTTCTCTTCTTTATGTGCGGTCCGAATGAAAATTGATGATATCGATGCGTTCGTTGCAGTCATCCGCTGTCAGTCGATCAGCCATGCCGCTGAATCGCTGGATCTGACCCAGCCGGCGATTACTCGCCGGGTGCAGAATTTCGAGCAGGCCCTTGGGGTCGAGCTGTTCGATCGTAATACCAAGCCGCTCAAGCCAACGCCGATGGGCATCCAGGTGTACCAGAAGTGCCTGGCAATCCTGCGCGAGATGGATGCGTTGCGCGAGCTGGTGGCCAGCGACACGCCGCCCAGCGGCCTATTGCGTCTGGGTGTGCCGCAAACCATCGGTGACGTGGTGCTGCTCGATGCGCTCAAGCAGCTACGCGGAGAATTCCCGGATTTGCGCGCCCAGGTCAGCACCGGCTGGGGCAGTCACCTGATCGGCAAAATCGAAAACGGTGAGCTGGATGCTGCGGCAGCGCTGTTCCCTGCTGGCAAGATATTTCCGGACAACATTGTCGGTCAGTCAATCGGCAAGATGGAACTGGTGGTGGTCTGCGCCAAGGGGCTGGTGCCGAAAAAGCCCGGCAAGCTGGCGGATTGCTACGAGCAGGGCTGGGTACTCAACCCCGACGGCTGCGGTTTTCGCGCAGGTTTGCAGCGTACGCTGACCGATCAGGGGCTGAGCATGAAGGTCAATCTGGAAACCTTCGGCACCGAGCTGCAACTGGGGCTGGTAGCCGATGGCATGGGGTTGGGTCTGGTGCCAAGGCCGTTGCTGGAGCGCAGCGCTCACCGCGAGCAACTGGTGGTGCTACCGCTCAAGGACTTCAAACCGGTGATGGACCTGTGGCTGTTCTACCCACGTTTTCTGGGCAATCTGCAAGCACCGGTCGAGGCTTTTGGCGCGCTGGTGGCGCGCTCCCTCAAGCCGGTTTCAGCAGCCGCCTGAAACGTCATTGCGGGCGGGCAGTCTTCAGTCAGAAGCCTCGCCCGCCCGCATGGCGTTGAATCAGGCCACTTGTTCGCGAGCCTGCCGTTCACGCTGAGCCACCAGTGCGCGGGTCAGCGGGATCAGCTTCTTGCCATAATCGATAGCATCTTCCAGCGGGTCGAAGCCGCGAATCAGGAAGGTCGTAATCCCCAGGTCGTAATAGTCCAGCAGCGCTTCGGCGACCTGTTCCGGGGTGCCGACCAGCGACGTGGAATTGCCCTGCGCGCCGAGCAGGCCAGCGATGCCGGTCCACAGGCGCTTGTCCAGACGTGAACCTTGTGCCGCTGCGGCCAGCAGGCGACGCGACCCTTCGTTGGGTGGTTCGCGACGGACAAAGCCGTTGCGGTCTGCCAATGCCTTGGCTTTTTCCAGAATGCTGTCGGCGCGTGCCCAGGCTTGTTCTTCGGTGTCGGCCAGAATCGGGCGCAACGACAGGCTGAAACGAATGGTCCGGCCATGTTTGGCGGCTTCGGCGCGCACCTGTTTGACCACATCGCGCACCTGTTCGTACGTCTCGCCCCACAAGGCATAGACGTCGGCATGCTTGCCAGCCACCGCAATCGCCGCTGCCGAAGAACCGCCAAAGTACAGCGGGATGTGTGGCTGCTGCGGGGACTTGACCAGCGAGTGCGCGCCCTCGAACTGGTAGTAAGTGCCCTGATGGTCAAAGGGCTTGTCGCTGGTCCATTCCTGACGCACCACGCTGAGGTATTCATCGCTGCGCGCGTAGCGTTCGTCCTTGCCGATGTGGCTGCCATCGGCGCGCAGCTCCTTGTCGTCGCCGCCGGTAATGATATGCACCGCAGTGCGCCCGCCATTGAACACGTCCAGCGTCGCAAATTGCCGGGCTGCCACGGTGGGGGAGATGAAACCGGGACGATGCGCGACAAGAAACTTCAGTGTGCTGGTCACGCTGGCGGCATGCGCGGCCACCAGTGTGCTGTCCGGGCTGTTGGAGTGGTATGCGATCAGCGCACGATCAAAACCGGCGTCTTCATGAGCCTTGGCCACTGTCTTCACGTAGTCGGGCTGTATGATCGCGCCGCTGCGCGGGTGGATTTCAGAACCGGGTTGCGTGGCGATATAGCCAATGAATTCGATGCTCATGAAAACTCCTGCCAATGGTTGAGGTCCGTTCGACCTTGTCGAGAAGCACCATAAAGGCAAGCAGACGAGGCTGTGAAATTCGATTTTGGTCTAAGTTAATTATAAAAAATATGCATTATAAGTTTTATTGGTAATCAAATATTTTAACTATTAGCTTAGAGCTAAATAGAATTTCACTCGGCTTTCTTATGCTCTTAGCATGGTGTTCATACTGCGTCGGGTGCGTCATGCCCGATTTGCCCAGAAAGGATGCGCCCATGTCTGACACAACGCTCAACCCCGCCGACTCCGGTTTTCTGCTGGTCAACAAGCCTGAACAGCGTCGCGCCCCTGAACAGCATCGCCAGCGTCGGCAAGTGCCGGGCTCTGTTTTGCGTCTGCTCAGCCCGCTGGCGCTGTTGCTGCTCTGGGAGCTGGCCTCACAAACCGGTCTGTTGCCCAGCCGAGTGATCGCCGCACCGTCGCAGATCGGCGGTACGCTCTGGTCGATGATTGTTTCAGGCGAACTGGCCGTGCACCTGTGGGTATCGCTGCAGCGCGCATTGCTGGGCTTGAGCATCGGCGTCAGTATTGGTGTGGTCGCTGCATTGATAACCGGGCTTTCCCGGCGCGGCGAAATCGCCCTCGACTCGCCGATGCAAATGCTGCGCACCATTCCGTCGCTGGCACTGGTGCCGCTGTTCATCCTCTGGTTCGGCATTGGTGAATTCACCAAAGTGGCACTGATCGTGACGGGCACCACCTTTCCGGTGTACCTGAACCTGTTTTCCGGCATCCGCAACATCGACCCGAAACTGATCGAGGCCGCCAACACCTTGGGGCTGAGCCGTCGCGAGCTGATCTGGCACGTGATTCTGCCCGGTTCGCTGCCTTCTTTTTTTGTCGGGCTGCGCTATTCACTGGGTATCTCCTGGCTGGCGCTGGTGTTTGTCGAACAAATCAACACCACCGCGGGAATCGGCTTTCTGGCCAGCGATGCCCGCGACTTCATGCGCACTGATGTGATCGTTATCTGCCTGTTGATTTATAGCGTCCTGGGCCTGGTGATCGACGGCATCATTCGCACGCTGGAGCGCTATGCGCTGGCCTGGCGACCGACCTTCGTGAGGAATTGAGCATGGCGACCCTTGAGTTGCGTAACACTTCATCAGTCACGCCCCCGGTTCAGTTGCGTAACGTGGTTCGCCAGTTTGGCCCACAACGGGTGATTGACGGGCTGGACCTGGACATTGCCGCGGGCGAGTTTGTCGCTTTGCTGGGTGCCAGTGGCTCCGGCAAGACCACCTTGCTGCGCACTCTGGCCGGGCTGGACGACATCGACAGTGGCGAGCTGCGTGTGCCGGTGGCACGTGCCGCGGTGTTTCAGGAACCGCGGCTGATGCCGTGGAAAAGCGCCTGGAAAAACGTGGTTCTCGGCCTGCGCATCAACGATGCCAAGGCTCGGGCCGAAGCAGCATTGACCGAAGTCGGTCTGGCCCATCGGCTGAATGCCTTTCCGGCCACATTATCCGGTGGCGAGGCGCAACGTGTAGCGTTGGCGCGCGGCCTGGTCCGTGAGCCGAAACTGCTGTTGCTCGACGAGCCTTTCGCCGCCCTCGATGCCTTGACCCGCATTCGCATGCACCAGTTGATCATCGACCTGTGGCGCAAGCACACCCCGGCGGTGCTGCTGGTAACGCACGATGTCGATGAGGCGATCCTGCTCGCTGACCGGGTCATCGTTCTGGCCGACGGTAAACTTGCCGATGACATCCGCGTTGACCTGCCACGCCAACGTGACAGCGGGCAGGCCGGGTTTCAGGCAATTCGTAGCCGCTTGCTGGGTTTGCTGGGCGTGAAGACGCAGGCTGCCGATACTGCAACGCAGGAGCCAGCCCACGACGTGACGCTCAGCGCACTGCGTCGTTTCGCCAATGCTCGTTGATCCTGCGCAGGGTGCGTATCATGGGCGTCTGAATTTCTGGAGGGGACGTCCATGTCTGCCGAAAAGCCCGAAGTCATCATCACCTATTGCATTCAATGTCAGTGGTTATTGCGCGCCGCCTGGCTCGCCCAGGAGTTGTTGAGCACGTTCAGTGACGACCTGGGTAAGGTCTCGTTGCAGCCGGGCACCGGTGGTGTGTTTCGCATTACCTGCGATGGCGTGCAACTCTGGGAACGCAAGGCTGACGGCGGCTTTCCCGAGGCCAAGGTGCTCAAGCAGCGGCTCCGCGACCAGATCGACCCGGCCCGTGATCTGGGCCACAACGACCGTCATACTCCCGCCAGTCCTCAGTAATACAGGCCATTGTCACGACATCGCCACGCACGTGTCACATTCGGTTAACCGGCATGCTCCACTCTCTTGGAAACCCTGCCGGAGGTCATCCCATGACCAGTGCTCAGCTCGCCACACCCAGCCGCAAACAACGCGTGCGCACCTTGTGGATTTCCGACGTTCATCTGGGCACGCGCGATTGCCAGGCCGAGCACTTGTCCGCGTTTCTCAAGCGCTATCAGGCTGACAAGGTGTATCTGGTGGGCGATATCATCGACGGCTGGAAGCTGCGCGGCGGCATGTACTGGCCGCAGGCGCATACCAACGTGATCCGTCGGCTGCTGACCATGAGCAAGCGCGGCACCGAAGTCATTTATGTCACGGGCAACCACGACGAATTCCTGCGTCGTTACTCCAAATTGGTTCTGGGCAACATCCAGCTGGTGGACGAAGCCGAGCACGTGACGGCCGATGGTCGTCGTCTTCTGGTCATCCACGGCGACCAGTTCGACGTGATTACCCGTTATCACCGCTGGCTGGCTTTTCTCGGCGATTCGGCCTACGAATTCACCCTGACCCTCAACCGCTGGCTGAACCATTGGCGCGCCAAGTACGGCTATGGTTACTGGTCGCTGTCGGCTTACCTGAAGCACAAGGTCAAGAGTGCGGTGAATTTCATCAGCGATTTCGAGGAAGCCATCGCCCACGAATGCGTGAAGCGCGGCCTGGATGGCGTGGTCTGCGGGCACATCCATCATGCGGAAATCCGCCAGGTGGGTGGCGTGGAATACCTCAATTGCGGCGACTGGGTTGAATCCTGTACCGCCCTGATCGAACACCTGGACGGCACTATCGAACTGTTTCGTCTGGCGGACGCGCACTTGAAAGCAAGCCAGCCGGTGGTTCAGGAGCCGGTCAGCGAAACGGTTGCCTGATTCAACCGGCTAGAACGACACCTTGCCCAACAGCATATCGCGGTACATGACGAAATCGCCGAGCAGGCTGTAGAACGGATGCTTGAACGTGGCCGGCCGGTTTTTCTCGAAGAAGAAATGCCCGGCCCAGGCAAAACCGTAACCCGCGACGGGTAACAACCACAACAACCCCCAGCGACCGCTGCCCACACCGAACGCCAGCAGGAAGATCACCAATGAGGTGCCCACAAAGTGCAGGCGCCGACTGGTACTGCTGCTGTGCTCGGCGAGGTAGAAAGGATAGAACTCGGCAAAGCTTGAGAAACGCTTGATGGTATCCACGGCGCGCACCCTCGTGTTGGTTCTTCTTGTTATACACAAATTTAGCCGACTGTCGTGCCGATGTGGAGCGTGGGCACGATGGACGTGACTAGCTTGCTGATGTTTACGACTATCGTGCCAATGCTCCGCGTTGGCATAAGGCATTACCACGCTGAGCGTGGGAACGAGAGTCTGAGCCGAACCTCAATCCACCTGACATCACAGAGCCGCTGTGCAACGCAGAGCACTTCTCGACCCGTCAGCAAAAACGCAACAAAACATGGCACAGTTGCCCTGAAAAATGGCACATTGGCGCGCCTTGGTACGCGTGACACATCTTGTAATCATCCGTCCGGGGTAACCTGAAAACCTTTTTACGGATGAATACCCATGGCGACCAGCGCTCAGCCCGTGACGGCGAAGGCCTCGACCCCCCCTCAAGCCAGCCCGCTGGTGATGCGCATTATTGGTGCCGTTGCCCTTGCTCACCTGATCAACGACCTGATTCAGGCCATTCTTCCGTCGATCTACCCGATGCTCAAGGCCAGCTACGACTTGAGCTTCACCCAGATCGGCCTGATTACCCTGACGTTTCAGATCACAGCATCGCTGCTGCAGCCCTGGGTCGGTTATTACACTGACCGCCATCCTAACCCCCTGGTACTGCCTGTAGGGTCGATCTGTACGCTGGTCGGCATTGTGATGATGTCGATGGTGGGCAGTTTTCCATTGATTCTGCTGGCTGCCGCCTTGATCGGCATCGGTTCGTCGACATTCCACCCGGAAGCCTCGCGTATCGCGAGACTGGCTTCCGGTGGTCGTTATGGGCTTGCGCAGTCGACCTTTCAGGTGGGCGGCAACACCGGCTCCGCGTTCGGGCCATTGCTGGCGGCGGCGATCATCATCCCGTTCGGCCAGGGCAACGTGGCCTGGATCGGCCTGTTCGCATTGTTCTCGCTGGGTTTGCTGTATGCGATAAGCCGCTGGTATCGCGCGCACCTCAACCTGTTCAAACTCAAGGCAGGTCAGGCGGCCACTCATGGACTGTCCAGAAAACGCGTGATTGCCTCACTGGCAGTGCTGGCATTTCTGGTGTTTTCCAAGTTCTTCTACATGACCAGCCTGACCAGCTATTTCACCTTCTACCTGATCGAGAAGTTTGACCTGTCAGTCGCCAGTTCGCAGTTGCACTTGTTCCTGTTTCTGGGCGCAGTGGCGGCCGGGACCTTTTTCGGCGGTCCGATCGGCGACCGCATTGGCCGCAAGGCCGTGATCTGGTTTTCGATCCTTGGCGCTGCACCGTTCACCCTGGCCCTGCCTTATGCAGACCTGTTCTGGACCAGCGTGCTCAGCGTGATCATTGGCTTTGTACTGGCGTCGGCTTTTTCCGCCATCGTCGTCTACGCCCAGGAGCTTGTACCTGGCAACGTGGGCATGATTGCCGGGCTTTTCTTTGGCCTGATGTTCGGCTTCGGCGGCATTGGCGCAGCCTTGCTCGGCTATCTGGCTGACAGCCACGGCATTCTGTTCGTCTACACGTTGTGCTCATACCTGCCGCTGCTTGGCATCCTCGCCATTCTTCTACCCCGGACCAAATAATGCTGATAGCAACGCTGATCTTCCTGTTCACCATTACGCTGGTCATCTGGCAGCCCAAAGGCCTGAGCGTAGGCTGGAGTGCTGTACTCGGGGCGGTTCTGGCGTTGCTGACAGGGGTTGTGCACCTCAGCGACATCGCTGTGGTGTGGGGCATCATCTGGAATGCCACGGCGACGTTCATTTCGCTGATCATTATCACGCTGTTACTGGATGAGGCGGGTTTCTTTGCCTGGGCCGCGCTGCATGTGGCGCGCTGGGGCAAGGGTAAGGGACGTCGTCTGTTCGCCCTGTTCGTGTTGTTCGGTGCGCTGGTATCAGCCTTGTTCGCCAACGACGGTGCCGTGCTGATTCTCACGCCTATCGTCATTGCCATGATGCTGGCGTTGCGCTTCTCCGCTGCGTCGACCCTGGCATTCGTCATGGCGGCCGGCTTCATTGCCGATACGGCCAGCCTGCCGTTGGTGGTATCGAACCTGGTGAACATCGTTTCGGCGGATTACTTCAAGATCGGTTTCAACCGTTACGCAGCCGTCATGGTGCCGGTGAACCTGGCCAGTGTCGCCGCCACTCTGGCCGTGCTGATGTGGTATTTCCGTCGGGATATTCCCAGCGAGTTCGAGCCCGAACATCTGGACAAGCCCGAAACGGCTATCCATGACCGCGCTACGTTTCTGGCCGGTTGGGCCGTACTGCTGATTTTGTTGGTGGGCTGTTTCGCTCTTGAGCCGCTGGGCATCCCGATCAGTGCGATTTCGTCGGTCTGCGCGTTGCTGCTGCTCGCCATTGCCGCCAAAGGGCATACGATCAAGACGCGCAAGGTGATGAAAGAAGCACCGTGGCACATCGTGGTGTTTTCGCTGGGTATGTATCTGGTGGTTTACGGTCTGCGCAACGCCGGACTCACCGGTTATCTGGCCAGTCTGCTGGACTGGTTTGCCGGCTATGGCATCTGGGGCGCAGCGATGGGCACCGGCGTCATGACGGCGTTTCTGTCTTCGATCATGAACAACATGCCCACCGTGCTCATCGGGCTGCTGTCCATTGATGCAAGCCATGCCAGCGGGGCCATTCAGGAAGCGATGATCTACGCCAACGTGATCGGCAGCGACCTGGGGCCAAAAATTACCCCGATCGGCAGTCTGGCGACGCTGCTCTGGCTGCATGTGCTGGAGCGCAAGGGCATCACCATCAGTTGGGGCTACTACTTCAAGGTCGGCATCGTACTGACCGTGCCAGTGTTGCTGATTACACTGGCTGCGCTGGCACTTCGATTGAGTTGAGCAGGTGGCTGGTGTCGGCCAGATTCGGCCACATGTCCGACACCAGAAACAAGCGCTCGGCTTCTTCCCAGTTGCCCTCGGTATTCTCTTTCAGGCGCACCAGCAATTGCGCCGGAGCCAGCGGGTCGAGTTCGGCCAGCCAGTCGCGTAGCTGCTGATCGCTCCACGCATCGTGGTAAAGCGCTGGTGCCAGCCAGGCATGACGCGGCAGGGGCTGCTCTGCGCCACAAACGGTTTCCAGTCACGTTGATGCAACCAGCGGCCCTTGAGATGCTGCGGGTGAACACCTGCCGGCGATTCGCATGAGCCTGGCCACGGATACAGCAGATAACCGCCCAGCCACAACTGCGCGCTGAAGGCCTCGACACCCAGCGCTGCCAGGGCCGCGCGGCTTTCAGGACGTGCAGACATCGGCAACTGATGCTGGCTCAGGTGGGCAAGCTTGCGGTCCAGCCGATCCTGGCAGCCAGGCCCCAGCCAGCTGGCCGGGTCGCGGCCGTCTCCGTCCTGCGGCCCAAGGTAGAGCTTGATTGCCAGTTCAACGTGATGCACGCCTTCACGATCACGCAGCAGCATGTCCAGTTCGCCAAGCGTCTGGCTGCCGAGCCGGATCGGCAGGTTGGCGGCAATGATCTCCACCCCCGGCGCGTGCTGCACCGCGAACTGCCAAAGCCGTTCGTAATAGCGGCCCAGCCGGCGTGTGGTTGCCAGCGCCAGCCAGTCTTCCAGCGGGCGACTGTCACGGTCGAGTTGCCAGAGAAAGTCCGCCAGTCGCTGCGGGTCCTGTACCCAGTCACTGCCGGCCAGCGGATGACGCTGTGGCCACGGCGCGACTTCCAGCATGGGCGGCGCGAGGATCACCCAGGCAAGGTCGCGCACTTCGGAGTGCCGTAGTTGGCGTGGGAGGTCGATCAGGCTTGGGATTAGAGTCATTTGCCGAGGATAGCGTGAGTTGAGGTGCAGCAGGGTGCTGATGTGCAGGTGAGCTGATTGTGAAGGCGAAAAGATGCGGTGCTATCCAACGGGCCTGGCCAGCCCGAGAAAATCAGCGTCTTCACCGGGACAAGGCGAGAATCGCTTGACGTCGGTTGCCCCTTTGGCGTTCAGGTCGATGCGGCCGTTGGCATCTATGAAGATTGTAGTCTCTGGCCATTGTGGATCTATGTTCACGCAGCCGCTGAATGTTGAGTTGTGCCAGAAGAAATACATGAAGAATTTCTTTTTTTGAAATATGTGGCCGCTGTCCCCAGTTGCTCCTCCAGGCTCTATGCCACCTCTGCTTATGCGATGATCGGTAATCCATGTGTAGCTAAGCTCTCCGTCTGCCTTGTCTGAGTAATAGACGCTTACGTAGGGCGTAGCGAAATCCCATAGTGCGAGGATGAGAAAGGTCGCCGTTAACTTCGGCCAGCGGGCAATGGCGTGTATCAGGATTTTTCGGTTCATGCAGTGCTCTTGTTTTCAGGCTTGTCAAAGCATGAGTGCAGTTCCACTCCTTTACCCCAGCTGCTCTTGGGTATCTGTAAAACGTCTTTCATGATTTCATCGGCCTGTATTTCGCCATTCGGGAAGCGGCGATAGAGCGACACACCTATGCCAATGGATATTCGGTCGGGGGCGTCATCCCAGGCTCGTAGCCCATCGGCTCCCTCAGAGGGTGCTGGCCAATCGTTCTTGAGTGGTCTTTTTATTTTCCCCAATGTTTCCGACGCGATTTGCTCAAGTCCTGCACCGTCCAGAAGCACGGCTTCTGAGAACCCGGCAGCCATTCCGATGTATCCATAGTGAATGTTCGACCAGATGTCATAGTAATAAGCGTACCTGCCTTGTTTATGACGAGAATCGTTGTTGAATTTTGCCAGTATTTTTGGCTTGTGATCCCACTCCCTGTTCTGTCCTACCTTTTCCGCCCATATCACCATTGCCGCCGCAGTATTCGAAGCCGCAATCGTTTGTGGATTATTATGCGCACCCATCTGCGCGTACCACGGCAACTCCATCCATTTACGGGTTTCTTCTGCGGTGTCGTAGTTCAGCAGTTGTTTCAATTTCTGCACGGTGGGATGCAGAAGGTTTCGGTTCATCTCGTCAGCGATGTAGCGGGTCAGTTCTTCCATTTGATCCGGGTGGTTGCAGGCTGGCGCTATGGCCGTGTTGGACGTTGCAGGTGGGAATAGTGCTTCAGCCGCTTTGGCGTTCTCCTGCAATCCAGGGTCGTTCATAAGCTGATTCAGCTTCGGTTCGTCCAGTGTGCCGTCCTTGCGAAGGATGCCGAGCCTGGAGAAATCGATGGCTGGGCCAGCGGCATCGCCGAAGTCGGAGCCGCCACCCACATCGGGGCTGCCGGAAATGATCGTTCCGCCGTGGCTGGTCGGGCTGCCCAGGGTGGGCCATCGGGCGACCGTTGATGAAGATCGAGGGAAAGCCGGTGACGATCACCGCGCCGCAGCCGCACATATCGCCTACTCTGGCGGCGGACATGCCGTTGATCAGGGTGTCGGAGGAGGCTGTGACAATCGGGGTGCAACCGTGGCCCGGCAACGGGCAGAGGTGCATGTCGCCCTGGCGGCCTGAGGGAATCATGTGTCGTCCTTAGGTGTATTGAAAACGGACGAAGCTAATGAACATCTTCTGTGGGGTATGTAAGGTAAATCCGGTTTTTTTGCGGGAATTCGCTCATTCGTTCAGAGCCAATCGGCTGATTGAAGCGCTTCGTGATGAGGCGTTTCGCTAGATCTTTACGTGCCGGTTTGCTGCTACCGGGCCGTTTCGCCCATAATCGCTGTTTTAAGTCGTCTCGAAACCGCAGCAGGAGCCTCATGGAGCAATTTCGCAATATCGGCATCATCGGTCGCCTGGGCAGTGTTCAGGTGCTCGATACCGTTCGCCGACTCAAGAGATTCCTGCTGGACCGCCACCTGCACGTCATTCTTGAAGAGACGATTGCCGAAGTCCTGCCCGGTCATGGCCTGCAAACCTCGTCGCGCAAGATGCTCGGTGAAGTCTGTGACATGGTCATCGTGGTCGGTGGCGATGGCAGCCTGTTAGGGGCAGCACGGGCACTGGCCAGGCACAACGTTCCGGTGCTGGGTATCAACCGCGGCAGCCTGGGTTTTCTGACCGACATTCGTCCTGACGAGCTGGAGGTCAAATGCGCTGAAGTGCTCGACGGGCACTATCTGGTCGAAAACCGCTTCCTGCTTCAGGCCGAAGTGCGCCGCCACGGTGAGGCCATCGGTCAGGGCGATGCGCTCAACGACGTTGTGCTGCACCCCGGCAAGTCCACGCGCATGATCGAGTTCGAGATCTATATAGATGGTCAGTTTGTGTGCAGTCAGAAGGCCGATGGCCTGATCGTCGCCACGCCGACCGGATCGACAGCCTATGCGCTGTCGGCGGGCGGGCCGATCATGCATCCCAAGCTCGACGCCATCGTTATCGTGCCGATGTACCCGCACACCTTGTCCGGGCGGCCCATCGTGGTCGACGGCAACAGCGAGCTGAAAATCGTGGTGTCCAAGGACATGACCATTTATCCGCAAGTGTCCTGCGATGGCCAGAATCACTTTACCTGCGCACCGGGTGACACCATCACGGTCAGCAAGAAACCGCAGAAGCTGCGTCTGATTCACCCGCTGGATCACAATTATTACGAAGTCTGCCGCACCAAGCTTGGCTGGGGCAGCAAGCTCGGCGGCGGGGGCGATTAATGCTCGATCCGGCGCGTGGCTACGATCTGATCGGTGACGTGCACGGGTGCGCCCATACCCTGGAGCACTTGCTGGAGCTTCTCGGCTACCGTCTGCAGGCTGGCGTCTGGCGTCACCCTGAGCGTGTTGCGATTTTCCTCGGCGACATCATTGACCGTGGCCCGCGTATTCGCGAGTCGCTGCATATCGTCCGCGATATGGTTCAGGCCGGTCATGCCCTGTGCATCATGGGCAACCATGAGTTCAACGCGCTGGGCTGGATGACGCCAGCCTTGCCGGAAAGCGGTCATGAGTTCGTACGTGAGCACACCCCGCGCCATGCCCGGCTGATCGGCGAAACCCTGGCGCAGTTCGAGCGCTACCCGGATGAATGGAGCGAGTTCGTCAACTGGTTCTATGAGCTGCCGCTGTACATGGACGCCGGTCGCTTCAGGGTGGTGCATGCCTGCTGGGATGCGACTCTGATCGATCCGTTGCGCGGCCTGCATGGCACCGGTTGTATCGACAAGCATTTTGTCCAGGCCTCGGCAGTGCCCGGCAGTTTCGCCAGCAATGTCTTCAACCGTCTGCTGCGCGGCACCGACATGCGTTTGCCGCACGGTCTTACCCTGACCGGCGGCGACGGGCTGACCCGCGAGTTCTTTCGTACCAAGTTCTGGGAAGATGACCCGCAGACCTATGGCGACGTGGTATTTCAGCCCGACGCGCTGCCTGAAGGCGTAGCCAAGACCCCGCTGTCCACGTCCGAAAAAAACGCATTGCTGCGTTACGGTATCGATGAGCCGCTGCTGTTTGTCGGTCATTACTGGCGCAGCGGCGTCCCCGCGCCTATCCGGCCTAATCTGGCCTGTCTGGATTACAGCGCCGTGCTCTACGGCAAGCTGGTCGCCTATCGGCTGGACCAGGAAACACAGATCGACCCGGACAAATTCGTCTGGGTCGACGTGCAGCGTCCCGAGGTTTCAGAATGAGTGCTGTTGCAGTCCTGCGGTTGCCGTTGACCACCAACCTGAGCGGGTTTGTCAGCCTGTTGCAGCGCTTGCGGATTCCCCACAGGGTCAGCGAAGAGTCTGGCGAGCAGGTACTTTGGGTGCCGGATGCGCCGCAACTGGCCGATGAGGTGCGCGACTTGTACACACGCTTCCCTGAAGGGGACGAGCATTTTCAACTGGCGCAAGACGCCCCAAACATGACGTACAAGTCGCCGGGCCTGATCGAGCAGCTACGCAACAGCCCGGTAACGGCCTTGGTGTTGCTGGTCACCCTGCTGGTGGCGGGTATGACGCTGCTGGGCGACAACCTCGAAGTCATCCGCTGGCTGACCTTTCAGGATTTCCGGATCAGTGGCGAGTACGCGATGTTTCTGCCGTTGTCCGACAGCCTGGCCGCCGGGCAATGGTGGCGGATCGTCTCACCTATGCTGATTCACTTCGGCATCCTGCACCTGGCCATGAACAGCATGTGGTTCTGGGAACTGGGCAGGCGCATCGAAATTCGTCAGGGCGGTCTGTCTTTATTGCTGCTCACGCTGCTGTTTTCAGCTGTTTCAAATTACGTGCAGTACCTGTTCAGCGGCCCAAGCCTGTTTGGCGGACTGTCCGGCGTGCTGTATGGCCTGCTCGGGCATTGCTGGATTTTCCAGATGCTGGCGCCCAACCCGGTCTATCGCCTGCCGCGCGGGGTATTGATCATGATGCTCATCTGGCTGGCGCTATGCCTGTCCGGCCTGGTGAGCATGCTCGGTTTCGGCGAGATCGCCAACGGCGCGCATGTCGGCGGTCTGATCATCGGTTGTGCTACCGGCCTGGTCGGCGGTGCGATTGCGCGCCGCAAGTCGTAAAATTACCCGCTATTTTCTGGAGTGCGCCATGTCGTCTTTTATAGAAATGATCGAAAACATCACCCCGGATATCTACGAAAGCCTGAAGCTGGCCGTGGAAATCGGCAAATGGTCCGATGGCCGCAAGCTTACTCAGGAACAGCGTGAGCTGTCGTTGCAGGCGCTGATCGCCTGGGAAGTGCAGAACCTGCCGGAAGACCAGCGCACGGGCTACATGGGGCCGCAGGAATGCGCCTCCAAATCAGCGCCAGTGTCCAATATCCTGTTCAAATCGGATGCTATTCATTGATCGAAATTGGTCGCGGAGCAGTCAACAAAATGTCGGCGCGTCAGGATGATGCGTCATGTGTGCAATACGCTTTTCGTCTGGGCGAGACCGAGATTGCGGTCAACCCGCTGATCGGCAAGACGCTGCGCCTGGAGTTTCTTGGTGCCATTCATTGCAGTCATTGCGGGCGCAAGACCAAGTCCAGCTACAGCCAGGGCTACTGCTACCCGTGCATGCTCAAGCTGGCGCAATGCGACATGTGCATCATGAGCCCGGAAAAATGCCATCACGATCAGGGCACCTGTCGCGATCCGGCATGGGGCGAACAGTTCTGCATGACCGATCACATCGTCTACCTGGCCAATTCGTCAGGCGTGAAGGTCGGTATTACCCGGTCCACGCAGTTGCCGACCCGCTGGCTGGATCAGGGCGCAAGTCAGGCGTTGCCGATTCTGCGTGTGGCCACCCGTCAGCAGTCAGGCTTTGTCGAAGACTTGCTGCGCAGTCAGGTGGCCGACCGTACCAACTGGCGTGCGCTGCTCAAAGGTGATGCCCAGCCGGTCGATCTCAAGGCCATTCGCCAGGAATTGTTCGACAGTTGCGGCGCGGGCCTGCTGGGATTGCAAGAACGATTCGGTCTGCAAGCCATCCAATTGCTACATGACGCCGAGCCTGTCGAGTTTCGTTACCCGGTCGAGGCGTATCCGACCAAGATTGTCAGCTTCAATCTGGACAAGAACCCGATTGCCGAGGGCACGCTGCTGGGGATCAAGGGCCAATACCTGATTTTCGATACCGGCGTGATCAATATTCGCAAGTACACGGCCTATCAGCTGGCCGTGCATCAGTAGAAGGATTCCAGCATGCGCACCGAGCAACCGAAAATGATTTACCTGAAGGACTATCAGGCTCCCGAGTACCTCATCGATGAGACGAACCTGACCTTCGAACTGTTCGACGACCACTCGCTGGTCCATGCCCAACTGGTCATGCGCCGCAACCCCGAGCGCGGCGCAGGCCTGCCGCCGCTGGTGCTGGACGGTCAGCATCTGGAACTGGTCTCGGTCAAGCTGAGTGATGTGGAGCTGAGCGCTGCGGATTATCAACTGACAGAAGATCACCTGACGCTGCATCCGCAAGCCGAAAGTTTCACGGTCGACAGCACCGTGCGCATTCATCCTGAAACCAATACCGCGCTGGAAGGCCTGTACAAATCCAGCGGCATGTTCTGCACCCAGTGCGAGGCCGAAGGCTTTCGCAAGATTACCTATTACCTCGACCGCCCCGACGTGATGAGCAAGTTCACCACCACGCTCAGCGCCGACAAGCAGAATTTCCCTATTCTGCTCTCCAACGGCAATCCGATTGCCAGCGGCGAAGAAGACGGCGGACGGCACTGGGCGACGTGGGAAGACCCGTTCATGAAGCCGGCTTACCTGTTCGCGCTGGTAGCCGGTGATCTGTGGTGCATCGAAGACACCTTTACCACCATGAGCCAGCGGGAAGTGACCCTGCGCATCTATGTCGAGCCAGAAAACGTCGACAAGTGCCAGCACGCCATGACCAGCCTGAAGAAATCCATGCGCTGGGATGAAGAAACCTACGGTCGTGAGTATGACCTGGACATCTTCATGATTGTCGCGGTCAACGACTTCAACATGGGCGCGATGGAGAACAAGGGCCTCAACATCTTCAACTCCAGTGCCGTGCTGGCACGTGCCGAGACCGCAACCGATGCCGCGCATCAGCGGGTCGAAGCGATCGTTGCCCACGAATACTTCCACAACTGGTCGGGCAACCGCGTGACCTGCCGTGACTGGTTCCAGCTGTCGCTCAAGGAAGGCTTCACGGTGTACCGCGACGCCGGTTTCTCGGCGGACATGAACTCGGCCACGGTCAAGCGTATTCAGGACGTTGCTTACCTGCGAACTCACCAGTTTGCCGAAGACGCAGGCCCGATGGCCCACGCAGTGCGTCCGGACAGCTTCATCGAAATCTCCAACTTCTACACCCTGACCGTTTACGAAAAGGGTTCGGAAGTGGTTGGCATGCTCCACACCCTGCTGGGCGCCGAAGGCTTCCGCAAGGGCAGTGATCTGTATTTTGAACGTCATGACGGCCAGGCCGTGACCTGCGACGACTTCATCAAGGCCATGGAAGACGCCAACGGCGTCGACCTGACCCAGTTCAAGCGCTGGTACAGCCAGGCTGGTACGCCGCGTCTGGCGGTCAGCGAGTCGTATGACGCTGCTGCGAAAACCTACAGCCTGACTTTCCGGCAGAGCTGCCCAAGCACACCAGGCCAGCCTGGCGATCAGAAACAGCCGTTTGTGATTCCGGTCGAACTGGGGCTGCTGGACAGCAAAGGCGGCGAAATTGCTCTGCGTCTGGCGGACGAAACCGTAGCTTCCAGCACCACGCGAGTGCTCTCGGTTACCGGGTCCGAGCAGACCTTCACCTTCGTTGACGTTGCCGAAAAGCCACTGCCGTCACTGCTGCGCGGTTTCTCTGCGCCGGTCAAGCTGAGCTTTCCGTATGACCGTGATCAACTGATTTTCCTGATGCAACACGACAGCGACGGTTTCAACCGTTGGGATGCCGGTCAGCAACTGTCGGTTCAGGTATTGCAGGAGCTGATCGGTCAGCACCAGCAAGGTCAGCCACTGGTCATGGACCAGCGTTTGATCACTGCGCTGGGCACCGTGCTGGCGGATGAGCGTCTGGATCAGGCGATGGTCGCAGAAATGCTCTCGTTGCCGGGTGAGGCTTATCTCGCCGAGATCAGCGAGGTGGCGGATGTCGATGCCATTCACGCCGCTCGCGAATTTGCTCGCCAACAACTGGCCGATGGCCTGTTTGACAGTCTGCTGACGCGCTACAAGGCCAACCGCGAGGTATCCAGAGCCACGCCATACGTCGCCGAGTCCACGCATTTCGCCCGTCGCGCGCTGCAGAACATTGCGCTGTCGTACCTGATGCTTAGCGGCAAACCTGAAGTACTGGCGGCGACCATCGACCAGTTCGATACCAGTGACAACATGACCGAACGCCTGACTGCGCTGGCTGTACTGGTCAATTCGCCGTTTACGGCCGAACGCGACAAAGCGCTCGCCGTGTTCGCCGAGAACTTCAAGAGCAACGCGCTGGTCATGGATCAATGGTTCAGCGTACAGGCGGCCAGCACTCAGCCGGGCGGCCTGCAACGCGTGCAGGAACTGATGAAGCATCCTGCATTCAGCATCAAGAACCCGAACAAGGTCCGCGCCCTGATCGGTGCATTTGCCGGGCAGAACCTGATCAATTTCCACGCAGCGGATGGCTCCGGCTATCGCTTCCTCGCGGACCTTGTGATCGAGCTGAACGCCCTGAACCCGCAGATCGCCTCCCGCCAATTGGCACCACTGACCCGCTGGCGCAAATACGACAGCGCCCGTCAGGCGCTGATGAAGGCCGAGCTGGAGCGTATCCTCGCCTCCGGCAAACTGTCGGCGGACGTGTATGAAGTGGTGAGCAAAAGCCTGGCTGAATGAGGGTTGTCCAGTGCCTGACAGGCACTTGTGAGAAAGGCGCTGTCCGCTGATGCGGACAGCGCTTTTTTTTGGAGTGTGCGTCGCCGTGCGGTGTTTTGACTATCGTGCCAATGCTCCGCGTTGGCATGCATCGGGTGACGCTCCGCGTCACAAATCTGCAGTCTGGCGCGGTATCAGGCGCAAAGGAGTCTCAGGCTTTGGTGCTGCCTGTATCTAGGGCCTGATTGAGCGATACACCATGGCTGGAACGAGAATTTTTGGTGTTCATAAAAATCTCACATGTGATGCGTATCTATCTTCAAAAACATCTGATACGTTGCTCACCTGATCCACGGCCAGCAGCAAGGGGGAAGCGCCAATGCCTCGTAAAACCCAGGGCGATAACGCAGCGGTCCCGGCCAAGGCTTCGAAGAGCTCCACCGATTACATGCGTGAAATGCGTCTGCGACTCAAAGAGGCGGGGCTGGTCAAGCGGGAATTCTGGATCCGGCCCGAGAACGTCGATGCCCTGCGTGGCATTGAAAAAGCCTTAAGACAGCCCTTTTTGGGCGACAGAATAAAACTGGAGGATTTCATGACCGAGAATACCCACTGGACCATCAGCTCTCTGCAGAAGGCACTTTGCGAACTGGAGCTGGTGACGAATGGAAAGATCGAGCTCGATGTAACCGAGGGTGATGCCTCGGGCATCAGGCTGACCATGGCAGAGTATGGCGATCTGCCGATTTATATCGCGGTGGAAGGCGAGCAGATTCTGGCTGACGCGACCTTGATCGAGGTGAACAAGATCAAGAACGTGCAGGCGTTCAACGATGTCGTCCTGCGCAGCCGCGATCTGTTTCCGCTGTCATCGGTCGGTATCGAAAAGCTGGGTGACGGTCAGGAAGTCTACTGCCTGTTTGGCGCGTTGAGCGCAGCATCGTCGCTCACAGTAGTCGTGCAGGAAATCCTTACCCTCGCGGACAACGTGATCCGTGCGGCCGATGCTTTTGAAGATCATTTCATCTACTGAACAGCGCTGTCAGGCGGAGACTATTCATGACTACGAGTATCTGGAAAAAACTGGTGACCGCCGTTCGTGGTGGCGCTTCCGAAGTGGGCGAGTCGATTGCCGATGCCAATGCCATCCGCATTCTGGATCAGGAAATTCGTGACGCCGACAATGCGCTGGTCAAGGCCCGCGACGGGCTGATTACCATCAAGGCCAAGCACAAGCTCTCGGCACAACGTCTTGAAGAACATGCCACCAGCATCGCCAACTGGGAAGGCCGCGCCATGCAGGCTCTGAACAAGGGTGAAGAAGCGCTGGCTGTGGAGTGCGCGAACAAGATCGCCGAGATCGAGGCCCTGCGTGATCAGGAGCAGGAACTGGCCGATCAGTTCAACAAGCAGGTCAGCCTGCTGCAAGAACAGGTGGTCAAGGCCGAATCGCGAATCAAGAGCCTCAAGCAGCAGGTCGAGATGGCCAAGGCCCGTGAAACCGTGCAAAAAGCTCGCGTTGCAACGGCCACTGCAACCGGTGGTGCCAGCGGCGCAGTCGAAACCGCAGTAGGCTCGCTGGCGCGTCTCAAGCAACGTCAGGATGAACAGGACGCCAAGCTCGAAGCGGCCGAAGAACTGGCCAGCCAGTCCAGCGGCAGCGATCTGGAGCGTCGTCTGCAGGATGCCGGTATTGGTGCCAAAAGTGGCGGTGCGCAAGATGTGCTGGCACGTCTGAAAGCCAAAAACCAGACGCCGGCTCAGTAAGCGAAGCCACAGGGCAGGCGAGGGTGGTGAATGGAGTTTTCCAAACGACTCAAGGTCATCCTCGCCCTGGCAGCAGTTATGATTGCGGTGCAAGTGCTGAACTCGATCACCGGCAACGGCCTGATTCATTTCGGTATCATTCCGCGCAATGCGACCGGGTTGCGCGGCATTGTGTTTGCGCCTTTTCTGCATGGTTCGATTCAGCACTTGCTCAGCAACCTGCTGCCGTTCATTGTGCTGAGCTGGCTGGTCGCCACTGAGGGTGTCAGGCGTTATGCATGGGTCGCCGGGCTGGTCTGTCTGCTGGGCGGGTTGCTGGTCTGGAGCTTCGGTCGCAGCAATATCCATGTCGGTGCGAGCGGTCTGATTTTTGGTTTGTGGGCTTACCTGCTCGCGCGGGCATGGTATCAGCGCAGTATCGCCAGTGTGCTGGTCGCGCTGTTGGTACTGGCGGGATACAGCGGACTGGTTTTCGGCTTTGTCCCGGTAGCTGGCATATCGTTTGAATCACATATTGCCGGCGCACTGGCGGGTATTTGTGTAGCGTGGCTGATGCATTCCAAGGCATTGCTGGCGCAGAAGTGAGCCAGTCTTTTGAACAGTGTGTTTATTCCGGTTAAAGACATGTCCATACCGGCTCCAGTCGACTTCAAGGGAACTGCACTATGAGTTGGTTCAAACGTGCCATGGGGCTGGAAGCACCCAAGGCATCAGGTCGTGATGGCGTGCAATCCGTCAACACGGTCAGCCCGTTAGGGTTGGCGTCCGGTCGCATGTTGTGTCTGGACAGCTCGTTGAAGCTGTTGCTCGACGGGCATTCGCAAGTGGTTGTTCCAGGCGATGAAAAGGTCTGGGCCGTGGGGCGCGTAGATCTGGGCCAGTCGATGGCGTTGCATCGCTTCTACCTGGATAACGAGGACTATTTCCTGCAGGTGGTCAGCAACGGCCCCAATCCGGAAGACGTGCAGGACATCATTCTGTTCGGTTACTACAGCGCCGAGCCGATCACCAGCAAGGATGAGTTGCTGCGCCTGACCGGTCCGTCGTCGAAGATCGGCCTGCCCACCTACGAACACGATGGCGAAGTATTCGAACGGCAATGGGGCACGTCGCCCGGCCAGACCGAGCTGACGCCGCTGGATGAGGACGTTGTCAGCCCTGATGCTGCGTATCGCGTCAAACACCTGAGCATGCTGTACGCCCGCGAAACGGGGCTGATCAACCGCCGCGAGTTTCTGCTGTTTTCCGTCGAGGAAGACCAAGAGGGCAGCATTACCCTCACCACGGCCGTTGGCATAACGCTGCAATCCACTGATATCAACGTTCTTTGACAAGGAAATCTTCATGATCGACGCGCTGCGTATGTCGCTCAATGCCCCTGCCGTGATTGGCTTCATCATGTACATTCTGGTAGCGGCCATTCTGTTCGCCCTGTTCCAGTTCATCTACAGCAGGATCACGCCGCACAAGGAATTTGCGCTGATCCGCGAGAACAACAGTGCTGCCGCGTTGGCGTTGGGTGGTTCGCTGATCGGTTTCGCACTGCCAGCCAGCAACATCATCAGTTACAGCATCAGCATTCTGGATGTGATCGTCTGGGTGGTGATTGCAGCCGTTGTGCAACTGCTGGCGTTCGGTGTTACCAGCCTGGTGCTCAAGGGCCTGTCGACACGTATTGCCAAGGGCGAAATGGCTGCCGCCATTTACTCGGCCAGCGTCGCAATCAGCGTCGGTCTTCTCAACGCAGCCTGCATGACCCCTTCGGTCTGACGGCAGCCTTGAACAAGGAGACTCACGATGAGACGCAGTTCAGTAAAGCTGGTACTTGCCAGCACGCTTCCGCTGGCCCTTGCCGGGTGTGGCCCGTCGCAAGACAAGGATACTTTCAACGCGCAGGCCAACTTCAGTTCGGTGCAGGAGTGCGTTGATGCCAAAGTGCCGTTAAATGTCTGTTCGGATGCCTACATGCAGGCGCTGTCCGACCATCGCCGCATAGCGCCGACCTATGATGACAAGGCGTCTTGCGACGCGGACTTTGTACCGGATTATTGCCAGGTCACTTCGGATGGCAAGTACATGCCGAAACTCGGCGGCTTTGAGCTGGGTTTTTCCGGGCGTGTGCCCAAAGAGGCGCTGGACCGGGCCAATCAGGAAGTCGCCCAGTCCGCTCCCGCAGGCATGAGCGGCACCACCGGGCTGATGGCCGGTCTGCTGATCGGTAATCTGCTCAGCAATGGCTTCGGCAACAATCGCTATTACTCGCAACCTATCTACCAGACGCGCGATGACCGCGGCGGTTACTACAGCTCGTCCTTGCCAAGTCAGATTGATCGCGGCAAAACCTTTGGCCGTTCTACCCAGGCGCAATCCAGTCCGGATCGCAGCTATGGCAAGAGCACACTGGGGCGCAACCTGGGCAGTTCGGGCTCCGGCTCGTCCTCTGTGTCGTCGACTATCTCGCGCGGCGGCTTCGGCAGCCAGGCCTCGGCACGCAGTGGCTGGGGCGGCAAGAGCAGCGGTGGCAGCAGCAGTTTCGGAGGCTGACGGTCCGGGCCATGAAAAAGATCAGTATCGAGGAACGCCCGGACTGGCGCGCAACGGCGGAACGTGAAGGGTTCAACTTTCACACCATCGACGGCGAGCGCTATTGGGATGAGCGCGGGTATTATCTGTTCACCGAGCAGCAGATTACCCGCGACCTTGAAGTGCCTACCCAGGAACTTCACCAGATGTGTCTGGACGCAGTCGCGCGGGTGGTGGACAGCGAAGAGTTGTTGCACCGCCTGGCGATTCCGGAAGCGTTCTTTGATGTGATCCGCGCGTCATGGAAACAGGGGCATCCACACCTTTACGGGCGCTTCGACTTCGCCTACGACGGTACGGGCCCGGCAAAGATGTACGAAATCAATGCTGATACGCCCACCAGTCTGATGGAGGCAGGTGCGTTCCAGTTGCTCTGGCTGGACGAGCAGATGGCGCGCGGTGTTCTGCCTGCGCATGCCAGCCAGTTCAATTCGATTGCCGAGGATCTTGTTCGGGCGTTTGCCGAGTTTCCGGGGGCGAGCCCGTTCTACTTTTCGGCGATGTCCGGCTCTGTCGAGGATCGTGGTACTACCGACTTTCTGCGGCGCATGGCTGCGCACGTGGGCATTGATGCCCGGCATATCGATATCGAGGACATCGGGCTCAGTGCCGAGGGGCGTTTTGTCGACCTGGACGGACGCTGGATCGAGCGGCTGTTCAAACTTCACGCCTGGGAACATATCTTTCACGAGGAGTTTGGCCAGCACGTTCCAGCCAGTGGCACTCAGTTCGTTGAACCTGCCTGGAAGTCGATTCTCAGCAACAAGGGAATTCTGCCGTTGTTGTGGCAGTTCAATGAGGGCCATCCGAACCTGCTGCCTTCGCGCGTCGATCAGGACCCGAGCAGACCGGTTCCCAAGGGCTGGGTACGCAAACCCTACTTTTCCCGTGAAGGTGCCAACATTGAAATGCGCACGCCTGGCGATCAGGTGATTTCAGTCGATGGGCCTTACACTGATGCGCCTTATATTTTGCAGGCGTACTCGCCGCTGCCGCGATTCGGTGACAGCTACACGCTGATCGGCTCCTGGGTCATCGGCGACCTTGCCTCCGGAATCGGCATTCGCGAAGACGACAGTCTGATCACCAAGGACACCAGCCGGTTCCTGCCCCACGTGGTCATCGACTGAACGCTGCTTATTCTCAATAAGTGTTACTTGTCCAATACACGTAACACCTCGCTGTTACCGAACGTTTATAGAGTCCGCAATGACCGGCATCAAGCGGTTACTATTTTGATGCTATGTCTGACAATCACACAGGCTGTGCTCGTATTTTTAATTCTGGCGATACAGAAGGTCCGTTAATGAACTGATCTGTGCCGGCTCTCTATGTTGATCTGTATGTTGACGCTTATTGGCATTCGCGTTGCATTACTGCGGACAACTCTGGGTGCCTGCTGTGTCGGTCATCTTGTAAAGTATCGTAAGTTTAGGAAGTTTCCTACAGACTCTTGCCTGACCTCCACAGTGTTCGCGGGATCAATAATTACATTGACGGGTTCATCCGTTTAATAAGTCTTTATGAACGGGCGGTAAGTCTATTCGTCTCTCACGACACCTCGTATACATCGCAAATACTATCGGCCTGAGTTCGGACACTTGTCCCGGACAGGCCACGCAAGGAGAGCTCACATGCTCATGAAACAACTGCCGGGGTTCGCGCTGGCGATGCTGCTCGCGCTCAACACCAGTCTGGCAGCTGACGCTACGCTGCTCGGAAACCGCCTGACACCGCTGGGAGGCGAGGTGGCGGGTAACGCAGCTGGGACCATCCCGCCATGGCGCGGCGGAATCACTCGGCCTCCGCCTGGATACAAGGGCTCAGGTACGCGGCATGTCGACCCGTATGCCGCAGACAAGCCCTTGTTCACTATTACGCACGCCAATATGCAGCACTATCGCAGCTACCTTACACTTGGGCAGGTGGCGATGTTCGAAACCTGGCCTGATAGTTATCAGATGCCGATATACACCACCCGACGTTCCGGATCGGCACCGCAATGGGTGTACGATAATACACGGCATAATGCACAAAACGCCCGGTTGATCGGTGGCGGTAACGGTTTTATCGATGCCTATGGCGGCATTCCATTTCCTGTTCCGGAAAAGGGGATTCAGGCTGTGTGGAATCATATTGCCCGCTATCGCGGTCATTACGTGGTGCGAGGGACTTCGGAGGTCGCCATACAGCGTGACGGCAGTTTCAAATTAAACACCTCGCGTCAGAAAGTGCTGTTCCGCTTTTATGACCCCGCGGGCAGTTTTGCCAGTCTGGATAATGTGCTGTTTTATTACCTGTCGTTTATCCAGTGCCCGACCCGCATGGCCGGTTCCGCCGTGCTGGTCCATGAAACACTTGATCAGGTGCAGGAGCCTCGGCAAGCATGGGCTTACAGTGCTGCGCAACGTCGGGTAAGACGGGCGCCGAGTCTGGCTTACGATATGCCGATCCCGGCCTCCGAGGGGTTGCGTACCGCAGATGATACCGACATGTTCAATGGTTCGCCGGACCGTTACGAGTGGACGTTGCTGGGCAAACGCGAAATTTATATTCCTTACAACAACTACCGGATATCCAGCCCTGATATTACCTACCGACAGTTATTGCAGGTCGGCCACCTCAACCCGGCTTATACACGCCATGAGTTGCATCGTGTATGGGTGGTGGAGGGCAGGCTCAAACCTACCGCGCGGCACGTCTACTCCCGGCGCACGCTGTACCTGGATGAAGACAGCTGGCAGGCCGCAGTTGTCGATCAATATGACGGCAGAGGACAATTGTGGCGGGTCTCCATGGCGTACCTGAAAAACTATTACGAGCTACCGACCACCTGGTCTGCACTGGACGTTTTCCATGACTTGCAGGCACGCCGTTACCACGTACAGAACCTGGACAATCAGGAGCCCGGCACCAGTGATTTCTCCCAGCCTGTGCCCAGCGTAAATGCCTTCAAACCCGCCGCATTGCGTCGCCGGGGTATTCACTGACAGGCGTCTGGGGAAGCTGCGCGATTAACCATCGTGATGATCCATCAATCACATTCGTGCGCTTAACAAAAGATAACGACATGTCGATTGTCAGGCATTTGCAAAGCTGCCTAGGGAAGGTCTGAAGTAGCCGGATGTTTTCCGGCTACCGAGTCCTCAGCACTTTTCAAAAAACGATGCATGTCGAAATTTGCTCAATTATCTTCGCTTTTTAGCTCTTTCGGCCGCTGCAAAGCCTTTTGCGGTAACCATTTCCTGCATTACACGCGCACCTCTCCTGCGCTCGCCAACAAATGTCGGCGGGCCATCCACAGGTTTGACAGGGCGAACAACGTCACCATCTGCGCGGTGTTCTTGGCCAAGCCCCGAAAGCGCACTTTTTCATAGCCAAACTGGCGTTTGATGACCCGAAACGGATGCTCGACCTTGGCGCGAACCTGGGCCTTGGCCTTCTCGATTTTGCGGATCGCCTTGTACAAAATACTGCGTTTTCCGTGCTTTTTGTAAGTGCTGCGGCGGGCGGCAATCTGCCAAATGACCTTGCGCCCGGCGTGTTCTTCGCGCTTCTCGACCCCGGTGTAACCTGCGTCGGCGCAGACTACGTTTTCCTCGCCGTGCAGCAGTTTGGCAACCTGCGTGACGTCTGCCACATTGGCCGCTGTTACTACCACGCTGTGCACCAGGCCTGACTCGTCGTCGGCGCCGATGTGAGCCTTGGCGCCGAAATAGTACTGGTTACCTTTCTTGGTTTGATGCATCTCAGGATCGCGTTTGCCATCCTTGTTCTTGGTCGAACTGGGCGCGTGAATCAGCGTGGCATCGACGATGGTGCCTTGACGCAACGACAAGCCACGGTCGCCCAGATAACCATTAATTACGCCGAGAATCCCGGTCGCCAACTCGTGCTTTTCCAGCAGACGACGGAAGTTGAGAATGGTGGTTTCGTCTGGAATTCGCTCCAGGCTCAGGCCTGAAAACTGACGCAGGATGGTCGTCTCATACAGCGCTTCTTCCATCGCCGGATCGCTGTAGCCGAACCAGTTCTGCATCAGATGAACACGCAGCATCGCCATCAGTGGGTAGGCGGGCCGGCCACCTTCTCCTTTTGGATAATAGGGCTCAATCAGGGCAATCAAACCTTTCCAGGGCACCACCTGATCCATCTCGATCAGGAACAATTCCTTACGGGTCTGCTTGCGCTTGCCGGCATACTCGGCGTCGGCGAAGGTCATCTGTTTCATCATCGAAAAGCTCGGCGACTGGTGTCCGGAGATTTTGCCAAATTAGGAAGTCTTTTTCAGAGTTTCCCTAGTGTACTGTTTTCGAAAAAATCAGTTGGTAATCCTTGAAAAAATCAAAATTTATCAATGGTTTGCTCTGTCGCGCATTGGTAACTTATTTCGCAACCAGTGCACTAGGATGAACGGTCTTCCACACAGGTAAAGCCGGACGGCTGTGGACGTCCGGGTCAATACGAGTCGGTTGATACCCGCAGTCGATAGCAGCCACCTGATAATAATAAGAGCGGAGAAGTTCATGCGTGCCCCTTTCCATCGACGCATCCGGTTATACGCGGGCCTGCCCCTGGCGATTTTTACTTCATGTTCTTTTGCCGTCTCTGCAACGGCCGGGTCCGACTCTGCATCGACATCAGCCGCTGCTGCAGACAAGGCTGTTTATGCTGTCGAATCGGCCAGAGCCTCACGCGGTTTGTTGCTGGACGTCGCCCATGCCGGCGCACGGCTGGTCGTGGTGGGTGATCATGGGCATATTCTGTTCTCCGATGATCAAGGCAAGACCTGGAGCCAGGCTCGCGTGCCGACCCGTCAGCTGTTGACGGCCGTGTTTTTCGTGGATGAACAGCATGGCTGGGCGGTGGGTCATGACGCACAGATACTGGCCAGTAACGATGGTGGCAAGAGCTGGAGCAAGCAGTTCGAGGACTTGAAGCGCGAGGCGCCACTGCTGGACGTCTGGTTCAAGGACCTCGACACCGGTTTTGCCGTGGGCGCTTATGGTGCGCTGTTGAGCACCGTTGATGGCGGTCAGCATTGGGAAGATGTCAGCGAGCGGCTGGACAACGAAGACCAGTATCACCTGAACAGCATTGCTCAGGTCAAAGACGCAGGCCTGTTCATTGTCGGCGAGGCGGGCAGCATGTTTCGCTCAAATGACCAAGGGCAGACCTGGGAGAAACTCGAAGGCCCCTATCAAGGCTCGCTATTCGGCGTGATCGGCACGGCTCAGCCTTCTACGCTGCTGGCTTATGGTTTGCGCGGCAATCTGTTTCGTTCCAGCGATTTTGGTGACAGCTGGCGGCCTATAGAACTGAAGGGCGCACGCGGCCCGGTCGAGTTCGGTCTGGCCAGCGCCACATTGCTGGCCGATGGTTCGCTGGTGCTGGTCGGTAACGGCGGTAGCGTCATGCGCAGCAATGATGATGGCGAAACGTTCGAGGTGTTCAATCGGCCCGATCGCATCTCGCTGGCCGGGGTCACCGGCAACCTTCAAGGCAATCTGATTCTGGTAGGACAAGGCGGCGTGCGCGTCACCTCGCCGACGGGCGCCGATACGACCCAACAATAAGACCTTTCAGGGCGGGGACATTCCGGCATGAGCACTGTTCAACACACGCAACACTCGGACGAAAAGGCAACCTTCCTTGAACGCCTGATTTTCAATCATCGCCCTGCGGTGATTATCCTTTGTCTGCTGGCGAGTATTTTTCTGTTCTGGCAGGCTACGCAGGTTCGGCCTTCCACCAGTTTCGAAAAAATGATCCCCCTGTCTCATCCGTTCATTCAGAACATGATGAAGCACCGCAACGATCTGGCGAACCTGGGCAATACCGTGCGCATCTCTGTCGAGGCGGTGGATGGCGATATTTTCTCCAAAGAGTACATGGAGACCCTGCGCCAGATCAGTGACGAGGTGTTTTACATTCCCGGGGTGGACCGCTCCGGTCTCAAATCGCTCTGGAGCCCCAGCGTGCGCTGGACCGAAGTGACGGAAGAGGGGTTTGCAGGGGGCGAAGTCATACCGCAGAGTTACAAAGGCTCGGACGCCAGTCTGGATCAGTTACGCAACAACGTGCTCAAGTCCGGGCAGGTCGGGCGACTGGTCGCCAACGATTTCAGGTCGAGCATCATTGAGGTTCCGCTGCAGGAGTCTTACCCGGATCCGGCAGACCAGGGCACTTTGCTGGCGCTGGACTACCAGCAATTCTCTCATCAGCTTGAAGAGAAGATCCGCGACAAATACCAGGCACAAAACCCCCATATCAAGATTCATATCGTCGGTTTCGCCAAGAAAGTCGGCGACTTGATTGACGGTCTGTTCATGGTGGTGATGTTCTTTGGCATCGCGTTTCTGATCACTCTGGTATTGCTGATCTGGTTCACCCGTTGTATCCGCAGTACCGTGGCGGTTCTGAGCACCACGCTCATTGCGGTGATCTGGCAACTGGGGCTGATGCACGTCGTCGGCTTCGGTATTGACCCGTATTCGATGCTGGTGCCGTTTCTGATTTTTGCTATCGGCATCTCTCACGGCGTGCAGAAAATCAACGGTATCGCCCTGCAATCCAGCGAGGCCGAAAACGCTCTGACTGCTGCTCGTCGCACGTTTCGTCAGCTGTTTCTGCCGGGCATGATCGCCATTCTGGCTGATGCCGTCGGGTTCATCACGTTGCTGATCATCGACATCGGCGTGATCCGCGAACTGGCCATCGGCGCGTCCATAGGCGTTGCGGTGATCGTGTTCACCAACCTGATTCTGTTGCCCGTGGCCATTTCCTACGTGGGTATCAGCAAACGGGCGGTGAGCCGTAGCAAGCAGGATGCGGTCTGCGAGCATCCTTTTTGGCGACTGCTGTCGAACTTTGCCAGTGCCAAAGTCGCGCCGGTGTCGATTGTGTTGGCGTTGCTGGCCTTCGGTGGCGGGCTCTGGTACAGCCAGAACCTGAAGATCGGTGATCTGGACCAGGGCGCCCCTGAGCTGCGCCCCGACTCGCGCTATAACAAGGACAACGCGTTCATCATTAATCACTACTCGACCAGTTCCGATGTGCTGGTGGTCATGGTCAAGACAGCCCCCGAGGGCTGCTCGGCGTATTCGACTATGTCAGCGATCAACGAACTGGCCTGGAAGATGGAAAACACCCAAGGCGTGCAGTCAGCCATTTCGCTGGTGACCGTTTCCAAGCAGGTCATCAAGGGCATGAACGAGGGCAACCTGAAGTGGGAAAGCCTGTCGCGCAACAAAGACGTGCTGAACAACTCCATCGCCCGCGCTGATGGTTTGTACAACACCGACTGTTCCCTGGCCCCGCTGCTGGTATTCCTCAACGACCATAAAGCCGAAACCCTGGACCGTGCCGTACATGCCGTCCAGGACTTCGCCAAAGAGAACGACACGCCGGACCTGCAGTTCCTGCTGGCCGTAGGCAGTGCCGGGATCGAGGCCGCGACCAACGAGGTCATCAAGCAGTCCGAGCTGGTCATTCTGGTGCTGGTCTACCTCTGCGTGGCAGCCATGTGCATGATCACTTTCCGCTCATGGGCCGCGACCCTGTGCATCGTCCTGCCGCTGGTGCTGACCTCGGTGCTGGGTAACGCGCTGATGGCGTTCATGGGCATCGGCGTCAAGGTCGCGACCCTGCCGGTTGTGGCGTTGGGAGTGGGGATTGGTGTCGATTACGGCATCTACATCTACAGCCGCCTGGAAAGCTTCCTGCGCGCCGGTCTGCCGCTGCAGCAAGCCTATTACGAAACCCTGAAGTCCACCGGTAAGGCCGTGCTGTTCACCGGTCTGTGCCTGGCTATCGGCGTGTGCACCTGGATCTTCTCGGCGATCAAGTTTCAGGCCGACATGGGCCTGATGCTGACCTTCATGCTGCTGTGGAACATGTTCGGTGCACTGTGGCTGCTGCCCGCGCTGGCACGGTTTCTGATCAAGCCGGAGAAGATGGCGGGGAAGGTGGGCAATTCGTTGTTTTCGCATTAAGGCTGTGGCGGCCTGTAACTCTGGGTCCTTTTAACTATTAACTATCGTGCCAATGTTCCGCGTTGGCACGCAGTTCGTGACGCTCTGCGTCACTAATTCGTGTCGCGCCGCTTACCTGGGACAGGACGCAGAGCGTCCAGAACGGCATTCCCACGCGGAGCGTTGGAACGATGACTTACGCCTCAAGATGACTATCGTGCCAATGCTCCGCGTTGGCATGCAGTTCGTGACGCTCTACCTCACAGATTTGCGCTGCGCCGCTTACTTGGGCCAGGACGCAAAGCGTCCAGAACGGCATTCCCACGCGGAGCGTTGGAACGATGAGTTACGCCTCAAGATGACTATCGTGCCAATGCTCCGCGTTGGCATGCAGTTCGTGACGCTCCGCGTCACAAATTTGCGCCGCGCCGCTTACTTGGGACAGGGCGCAGAGCGTCCAGAACGGCATTCCCACGCGGAGCGTTGGAACGACGAGTTACGCCTCAAGATGACTATCGTGCCAATGCTCCGCGTTGGCATGCAGTTCGTGACGCTCCGCGTCACAAATTTGCGCCGCGCCGCTTACTTGGGACAGGACGCAGAGCGTCCAGAACGGCATTCCCACGCGGAGCGTTGGAACGATGACTTACGCCTCAAGATGACTATCGTGCCAATGCTCCGCGTTGGCATGCAGTTCGTGACGCTCCGCGTCACAAATTTGCGCCGCGCCGCTTACTTGGGACAGGATGCAGAGCGTCCTGAGCGTTGGAACGATCATTTAAAAACGTCCAGCATCGTGATGCTCTCGTTATTGAGGGCTTACTGGAGTAGGGCGGTCACCCAGACAATCAGGGAGATTGGGGCCAATTGAGATCATTCCAGCCGATACCTCACCCGATCCGCCCCCCCAGTCCAGCGGTCCACTCGCTGACGCCAGATCGTAAACCTCTGTCTCTGAAATTAACTCGCCAGTGCGATGATCATAGAGCCGAAAAAACGCAGGGTACTCCCACCAGGGTAGCCACCTTCTTGGCACCTCACTATCCGGGTGTGGCATCGAATGAAACATCATCGGAAGAACCCAGAGTGGTTTGAACAGCTCCACTCTGTAACAGCCTCCAGGGCTTATGTCAGGCTCGCCAGAGCGTTCCGCTAACCCTTTTTCCCACCATTCCGATGCGGTCCAGAGACTACCGGCGATAATAATTTAGGCTATAAAAAATTTGAGCCGTTGTGGAAGTGGTTTCATTTACGGACTCCCAACTTTATGATCTGATCAGATTTTTTCCACAAAATGTTTGAGTAAATAAAAAAATCGCCCCCTTGACCTGTGTCGCCACGATAGTTGCGAAAGTGGGAGTTTGTAACTGCAGCAAATGGTCCGTCTTTTAAACGGATGACCAGATTTCCTTGTGGCGTCAAGGCTATAGCGGTTTCTGCCTTGGTCAGCACGCGATCTTCTGTCCACGTGCCGAGATATTGTAATCCGCTAAAGTCGTAATGGTCCCGTATGTAGAAGCCTAGGTTTTTTATCTGGAAATACAGCTCGGTCTGCTGGGTGATGAAATTTTTCTTACTGAAAGCTCGTCCTGTAACACCAACTTTTAGTGTTGCAGACCCCAGCGCACCGTACATATCGTCCAGTGAGTCCCACGTACTGCCGAATATACGAAAATTTACTTGGGATAAAACATCTATCTGCCGAGAAGACAGTAAGTTGTTGCCCAGTTCAAATGAGCTATTCTCATCCCATCCGGCACGTTTCAAAAGTTTTCTCAATCTTTCAACCGCTTTTGCCGAGGATACGATGGACTCGGCCTCATCTACTGCTTCCCGACAACGCTCAAACTGCATTGCCCACTCCATTTTTACAATACTTTCGTCACACTGTATTGCAGGTAAGCTCAAAGGGTCAGGTTGGGTTTTTGGCTCCTTCCACTCCTCCGGCATCTCCCACGCGGGACTGTCAAACCATCGCTGCATCAGCGCCGCTGCCGTGTTCCAACCCATGCTGCGCATGGCTCCGGGTATGCGGGAGAGGGCTAGGCTTTGGATGATGACTTCTTTGGCCGGGGTGTCTGTCGGGGCGTAGGTGTGTGAGGCGCCTTGGGGCAAGGCGAAGTAAGTGTCGGGGCCCAAGGCGTCGGTACGCTGGAAATCGTTCAGAGACATTGAGGTTACTCCATGACCGGCCAAGGGGCGGTGGTTGCGAGTTGCAGTGCGATGACAGCCGGGCTTTTATGGCTGCGGCTGTAGCCTTGCAGGTCAAGCGCGCCAACGCAGGTGCAGCGTTGGTCTTGCATCACCACATAGCCCAGATGACCTAGGCTGGAACGCTTTTGATTGAACAGACGAAAACGTTCGTCGCACATGATTGACTCTCGCTGGCCCACCAGCGAATTAACTGAATGCACAACCCGATCCACCACACTTTCGCTGGCCGCCTCCTGATCATTACCAACCGAATGATCGGGCGCAGACTGCACAACACTCGACTGCCTCTCAACCCGAAAGAAACTTTGTTGCCTGGATATCAACCGAGCCCCGCAACTGGTCAGGTCGCCTTCCAGTGCGATGATGTTTCCTTCGATATGAAAGTTGTTTTCTTCTCCGATGATTTTGCTGGCCCCATGCAGTGGGCAGATGACGTCACAGCCCCTGTGCGCCACGGGGAAACCATTGATGCGCTTTGTTTGATCGCCGTTGATAACAGACCCTCCGTGGTCTGTTGTATCGCCCTGAACGATAGCCAGAAGTTTCATGCAATGCTCCTTGCACACTTTTATCAGCAGCACGAGTCTCTGACGTCTGATAGGTTTAATCGACGTTTATGAACAGGCGCAGCGTTTTAATTAATAGGCAGGGAGAGATATCATTACCTTATGTTTTCGGAAATGGCGGAGCGTCATTTGCGATAATTAAGGACTGAGCTTACGCTGGGCTGATAAGGCTCTTACAAATAGTATGGATATTTTCCACATAAATAGAATATTCAGAGGCGGGTGTCAGCAATAAGGAGGGTTCGCCATATTTGATTGATAAACACGGCGAACATACAGACTCAAAGCGTTATCGACTCGGTCGAGCCAATCAACCGCCACCCAGCACCACACTCAGCGCATTGCGCGCATCGTCCAGTTGCACCAGCGAAGCATGGCGTGCGCCCAGCGCGTCGCGGTTCTGTATGGCGGTGAGGATGGCTTTGTGGCGGGCCATGGCCAGTTCGTGCAGGTTGGGGCGTTTGTTGGAGTATTTGAGCGCTTCACGCAACGCCAGCGACAGCATGTTGCACAAGTGCGCCAGCAGGTCGTTATGGGTGGCATCGGCGATGCGGCTGTGGAAGTCGAGATCGGGTTGCAGCAGGTCTTCCGGGGTCGGTGCGGCCTCCATGCGCAGGTAGGCTTCGTGAATCGACTCGATTTCTGCTTCCGTGGCATGTTGCGCAGCCAGTGCTGCAACAGCCGGTTCGATGACTGCGCGCACACTGGTCAGCAGGTTGAAGAATTCATTCTGCGGCGAACTTTGCATCACCCAGTGCAGCACATCCGGGTCCAGCAGGTGCCATTCGCGTCGGGCCTTGACCACCGTGCCGACACGCGGCCGCGAGTAGACCAGCCCCTTGGCGACCAGAACCCGTGTGGCCTCGCGCAGTACCGGGCGGCTGACGGCGTACTCTTCACAGAGCAGCGCTTCGGCAGGCAGCTTTTCGTCAGGCTTGAAACGGCCGGATACGATTTGCATGCCCAGTTCCTGAACAATGCGCGCGTGCATGCTTTTTCGGTCGGAAGGCTTTCGATAATCCATGAGAGCGCAATTGGGTCCTGGCAGTGATTGCTGGGCATCATACCATCGCACAACAGTGACGGCGGTCGCCAGAACAAGGGACCGCCGCTTCTTTTAGTGCGAGTGGCGAGGCACTTCTGAACCTCTGCAACCGACCAGAAAGTCGAAGTCACAGCCTTGATCCGCCTGCATCACACGGTCCACGTACAGTTGGCGATAGCCACCGAGTAACAGCTGCTGCGGTGCCTGCCAATCGGCGAGGCGTGCGGCCAGTTCGGCTTCCGGGATGTCCAGATGCAGACGTCCGCCAGCGCAGTCCAGCTCGATCCAGTCACCTTCCTTGACCACCGCCAGCGGACCGCCGGCTGCGGCTTCCGGTGCCACATGCAAAACCACTGTGCCGTAGGCCGTGCCGCTCATACGTGCATCGGAAATACGCACCATGTCAGTCACGCCCTGCGCCAGCAGCTTGGCCGGAAGGCCCATGTTGCCGACCTCGGCCATGCCGGGATAACCCTTGGGGCCACAGTTCTTGAGGACCATGACCGACGTGGCGTCGATGTCCAGATCCGGATCGTTGATCCGCGCCTTGTACATTTCAAAGTTCTCGAACACCACCGCCCGGCCCCGATGCTGCATCAGTGCTGGCGTGGCGGCAGACGGTTTGAGCACTGCGCCGAGGGGGGCGAGGTTGCCGCGCAATACGCAGATACCGCCATCGGCGCGGATCGGATTGTCCAGCGCACGGATTACCTGGTCCTCGCCATAGATCGGTGAATTGCAGGTGTTTTCTCCAATGCTTTTACCATTGACCGTAAGTGCGTCCGGGTTGGGCAGCAAATTGGCTTCGTTCATGCGCCGCAGCACGGCAGGCAGGCCACCGGCGTAGTAAAACTCTTCCATCAGGAAGCGCCCTGAGGGTTGCAGGTCGACGATGGTCGGCATACCGCGGCCCATGCGCGACCAGTCGTCCAGGTCCAGGTCGACGCCGATGCGCCCGGCAATCGCCTTCAGGTGAATAACGGCGTTGGTCGAACCGCCAATGGCCGCATTGACCCGGATGGCGTTTTCGAATGCGGCCTTGGTGAGAATCTTTGACAGGCGCAGGTCTTCACGAACCATGTCCACTGCACGCATGCCGGACATGTGGGCCAGCACGTAACGCCGCGAATCCACCGCAGGAATGGCGGCGTTGTGTGGCAATGAAGTGCCCAGCGCTTCGGCCATGCAGGCCATGGTCGAGGCCGTGCCCATTGTGTTGCAGGTGCCTGCCGAGCGAGACATGCCGGCTTCGGCGGACAGGAATTCATCCAGGCTGATGGTGCCGGCCTTGTAGGACTCATGCATCTGCCAGACGATGGTGCCGGCGCCGATGTCCTTGCCCTGATGCTTGCCGTTGAGCATCGGTCCGCCAGTCACGACGATGGCAGGAATGTCGCAACTGGCGGCACCCATCAGCAGGGCAGGCGTGGTTTTGTCACAGCCAGTCAGCAGCACGACGCCATCAATGGGGTTGCCGCGAATCGCTTCTTCAACGTCCATGCTCGCCAGGTTGCGAGTGAACATTGCGGTAGGGCGCAGGTTGGATTCGCCGTTGGAAAACACCGGAAACTCGACCGGCCAGCCACCTGCTTCGATCACGCCACGTTTGACGTGTTCGGCGATCTGCCGGAAATGCGCGTTGCAGGGGGTCAACTCCGACCAGGTATTGCAAATGCCGATGATCGGTTTGCCCTGGAACTGATGGTCGGCAATACCCTGATTCTTCATCCAGCTACGGTACATGAAGCCATTCTTGTCAGCGGTGCCAAACCACTGGGCAGAACGGAGGGTTGGTTTTTTATCGGAGTCAGACATGATCGGCTCTCTTATTGTAAGACTTAATGGCGATGCTGCTGGCTAAGGTAAGCCTAAAAAACGCGTATTGGAAGAGTTGTCAGTTCAAATAGTATTACTATATAGTCAATCGTAGACGAGGGATCATCCTGGCATATGTGCAGCTTCATTCGGCACCCAGGCACAGAGGTGATCCCCGCAGGTTCCATAACAAAAACAATGGGAGACCGCCTACATGAGCCAGGAACTGCGGCTTATACGCCGCATTACGTTCAAACTGATTCCATTTCTTATCCTGCTTTACCTGATCGCTTATGTGGACCGCTCTGCCGTGGGCTTTGCCAAGCTGCACATGGGCGCCGACATCGGTATCGGCGACGCGGCCTACGGGCTGGGTGCCGGGCTGTTTTTCATCGGCTACTTCCTGTTTGAAATCCCCAGCAACCTGATGCTCGAGCGTTTTGGCGCACGCCGCTGGTTCGCGCGAATCATGATCACCTGGGGCGCGATCACCATCGGCATGGCCTTCGTCCAAGGGCCGCACAGCTTCTACGTGATGCGGTTTCTGCTCGGTGCTGCCGAGGCGGGCTTCTTTCCCGGTGTGCTGTACTACATCACCCAGTGGTTTCCGGTGCGCCATCGCGGCAAGATCCTTGGCCTTTTCATCCTCTCGCAACCCATCGCCATGATGATCACCGGGCCGGTGTCCGGTGGTTTGCTGGGCATGGACGGCATACTCGGCCTGCATGGCTGGCAATGGCTGTTCATCGTCATCGGCACGCCAGCGATTCTGTTGACCTGGCCGGTGCTGCGCTGGTTGCCGGACGGTCCGCAACAGGTCAAATGGATGGACCAGACCGAGAAAGACTGGCTGACCGGTGAGCTGAAAAAGGACCTGGAAGAAACGGCCAGACCCGCCACGGCAATCCGTTGCACGCCTTGAAAGACAAGCGTGTGTTGCTTCTCGCGCTGTTCTATCTGCCAGTGACCTTAAGTATCTACGGTCTGGGCCTGTGGCTGCCGACGCTGATCAAACAGTTCGGTGGCAGTGACCTGACCACCGGCTTTGTGTCTTCGGTGCCTTACATTTTCGGCATCATTGGCCTGCTGATCGTGCCGCGCAGTTCCGACCGCCTCAATGACCGTTACGGGCATCTGGCCGTGCTTTATGTGTTGGGGGCCATCGGCCTGTTCTGCAGCGCCTGGCTGACCATGCCGGTGGCGCAGCTGGCTGCATTGTGTGTCGTGGCGTTTGCGCTGTTCTCCTGCACGGCGGTGTTCTGGACATTGCCAGGGCGGTTCTTCGCGGGTGCCAGTGCCGCAGCCGGTATCGCGCTGATCAATTCGGTCGGCAATCTGGGCGGCTACATCGGGCCGTTCGTGATCGGTGCGTTGAAGGAAATCACCGGCAGCCTGGCATCGGGCCTCTATTTTCTGTCGGGCGTCATGGTCTTCGGGCTGCTGCTGACCGGCATCGTCTATCACGTGCTGGAGCGCAAGCATGTGCTGCCAGTGTCCGACTTCGCGGCGAGTGCCAAGGCGAGATAGGTTTTCAGCGGCCCATTATCTGGAAGGAGAATTTCATGCGGTTAGTACAGTTTGAATTGAGCGACGGTCAGCGCCGGGTCGGTCTGGTCGACGGTGATCAGGTACGTGAGGTCCAGGGTGTCGAAAGTGTTCGCGAGCTGGCGCTGGCGGCAATCGAGGCGGGTTCGGCTCTGGCGCACCAGGTCGAGCAGCGTGGCGTTGGCGAGACGCACGACTATTCGCAGTTGCTTGAGGCGTTGCGGATCCTGCCGCCGCTCGACCATCCTGATCCGGCGCACCTGCTGGTCAGCGGCACCGGGCTGACCCATCTGGGCAGTGCGTCGGCACGCGACAAGATGCACCAGCAGTCCGGCGACGAAGCTTCGATGACCGACACTATGCGTATCTTCAAATGGGGCGTTGAAGGCGGCAAGCCGGTGGCGGGGCAGGCCGGTGTTCAGCCAGAGTGGTTCTACAAGGGTGATGGCAGCATTGTCGTGCGCCCCGGACATTCGTTTTCGATGCCGCCTTTTGCCGAAGATGGCGGGGAAGAGCCCGAGCTAAGTGGCCTGTATGTGATCGGTCATGACCGCAAGCCTTATCGTCTGGGCTTCGCCATTGGTAATGAATACTCCGACCACGTCATGGAACGTCGCAACTACCTGTATCTGGCGCATTCGAAACTGCGCGCCTGTTCGTTCGGTCCGGAGTTGCGCGTGGGCGACTTGCCGCAAAGCCTGTCGGGCACCAGTCGGGTCTGGCGCGACGGCAAGATGCTGTGGGAAAAAGAGTTCCTTAGTGGCGAAGCGAACATGTGCCACAGCCTGGAAAACCTTGAATACCATCACTTCAAGTACGCACAGTTCCTCAGGCCCGGTGATGTGCATGTGCATTTCTTCGGCACCGCGACCCTGTCGTTTGCCGATGGCGTGCGCACCCAGCCGGGCGATCGTTTCGAGATCAGTCAGGCCGAGTTCGGCAAGCCGCTGGTCAACGGTTTGGCACCGAGCGAGCCGGTGTTTCAGCCGGGCGGCATCGGCAAGCTGTAAGCGCAGTCCCTGTTTGATTGCTCACCGTGCCAGCGCTCGGCGCTGGTACGGCTCTACTTACGCTCCGACTGTATCTACGCCTGTCTTTTGCCCTATCATTCGCGCTTTTGCTGGCCGGATGAATTTCATGACTACCACACCCACCACACTGCTTGCTGCCCTTGAAGCCACTACCATGCTGGAAATTGACGGTCTGCACGCTTGGGATTTCTCTCTGGGCGATGAACTGAACGTCGAATGCATGGACGGCCGCGAGCGCAAGGTATGGCGCTTCAGCAAAGCCCAAGTCGACGCCGCGACCTTTGATGAATCCCTGCAAAGCTGGGTGATCAATGACGGCAACGCCGATCACCGGATCATCTGCCTGGATGCCTTTACCCCCTCCGATGAAGATGATTCCGCCCAGGATTGAGTAAATGCGGGCTGGCGCTGTCATAGACCCGACAGTGCCGTAACAGGCATCAATAATTTCGACAAAAAGGGATGCCCCCATGCCCCATAAATTTCTGCCGTGGCTGGCGATTGCCAGTGCCATGAGCGCGTTTACCCTGCAGGCCCAAGCCATGCCCGATACTGAATTGCTGATAGGTTCCTACACACAAGGCAAGAGTGAAGGGATCTATCGTTTTGCCTTCAACAGCGAAACCGGGATGATCGATGCCAAGCCGCTGCAAGTGGTCAAAACCGAAAACCCCTCGTGGCTGACCGTCTCCAGAGACCAGCGTTATCTGTTCGCGGTCAATGAAAACGGCCCAGGGCAAAAAGACGTGGTGGGTAAGGTAAGCAGCTTTGCGATCGACCCGAAAACCCGTCAGATCACGCCGATTAATCAGGTTCAAAGCCGCGGTGAAGAACCGACGCACTCCAGCCTGAGCTACGATGGTCGTTACCTGTTCGTGGCCAACTATGCGGTAAACCCGGACCCGGGCGGTGCGCTGACCGTGGTGCCGGTGGGCAAGGACGGCATGTTGAGCGAGGCTGTGCAGGTCTTGCCGTTGGGCCCCGGAAGCAAGGTCAACAGTGAGCGGCAGATGTCGTCACATGTGCACCTGGCCGTGCCGACCCCGGATGACAAGTACGTAGTGAGCGCTGACTTGGGCGCTGACAAGCTGTTTGTGTATCGCTACGACGCGAGCCAGGCCAAGCCACTGCAGCCAGCCAAGGAGCCGACCGTGCAATTGCCGGGTGGCTCCGGACCACGTCACACCCTGTTCAGTGCTGATGGCAAGCATGCCTGGCTGGTGCTGGAAATGACGGCGCAGGTCGCGGTGTTTGACTACCATGACGGCGTCTTCAAGCAGACCCAACTGGTTGATATGAAGAACAAGGGTGTGCAGGAGAAGAACGGTGGCGGTGCCTTGCACACCTCACCGGACGGCAAGTTTCTCTATGTGACCAATCGTGGTGACGCGAATCAGGTCGTGGTATTCCGTATCGATCAGGCCAGCGGCAAGCTGGAAGAAATTCAGCGCCGTTCCCTGGAAGGCAAGGAGCCACGCGAGTTCGCCTTTGACCCGACTGGCAAGTACATGCTGTTCGCCAATCAGAAGAGCAACCAGATCGTGACCGTGCGCCGTGATCCGCAGAGCGGGAAGATCGGTGAAACTGTGCAGAAATTTGATGCAGATTCACCTTCTTATCTGCGTTTTCTGACTGACAAGTAAGCCTTTCCAGCTCCAGCCCTCTAGATACAAGGGCTGGAGCCGTTATCATTCTTGATGATATGGGTTAGTGCTACAAAAGATTTCTGCTGAACCACCCTCGGGCGTAAGTTTGAGTCACGGCCAAGACGGCTAACACTTCAAGCAAACGCTAACCGGATAACGAGGGGTGACCGACATGAATTTCAATCTTTTCTCCATCATTGCTGCATCGGCTGTTTCCGCAAGCGTTGCGCTTCCAGCCAGTGCCAGTGTCGATGTAACTGACAAAAAAGCTCACGCTGCTCAGACCTACACTCAGACCTACACCTCGAAATATCTGCAACAGAGCGCTAATTTCTACGCAGCGCTGGATCACAAATCCGCTCAATGATTCATCAGCCGTCACGCTTTCGCGAGCATGTTCGCCAACACAGGTCCCTGCGACTTACTGCCCACTGCGCGGCAGACCATGCACGGAATGTCAGGCGAGCCTGTTCGCGAAAGCATTGACGGCGATGGCGTATTCAAGACCGGACGCAGAGCGTCCAGAACGGCATGCGACGCGGAGCGCGGCACGATAGTTGAAAGCGTCCAGAGCTACGGCACGATAGTTGAGATTATCGTTCCGCACGCTCCAGCGTGGGAATGCCGTTCGTGACGCTCCGCGTCACAGGTCTTTCAGTTACCCACCTCGATTGTGCTCAACCCATTGCCCTGACGACGCACTTTGATCTGCACCGGAATCCGTTCATGCATTTCCTGTACGTGGGAGATCACGCCGACCTTGCGACCCTGTGCCTGCAAGCCGTCCAGTGCGTCCATCGCCAGTTGCAGCGATTCCGGGTCGAGGCTGCCGAAGCCCTCGTCGATGAACAGCGATTCGATACGCAGCGTGCTGGAGGCCATCGACGCCAGTCCCAACGCCAACGCCAGCGAGACCAGGAAGGTTTCGCCACCCGACAGCGAATGAACCGAGCGTAGTTCGTCGCCCATTTCCGTGTCCATGACCAGCAGGCCGAGCATGCTGCCGCCGCGTTTCAGGCGGTAGCGGCGCACCAGTTGCCGGAGCTGCGCATTGGCGTGATGGACCAGCAGGTCAAGGTTGTAGGCTTGGGCGATCTTGCGGAATTTGTCGCCTTCGGCCGAGCCGATCAGCGATGCCAAGCGTGCCCAGCGCAGGTATTCGTCATTGGCATCGTTGATGCGCGCCTGCAACTCGCTGTTGGCGTTGCGACGGCGCTGATCTTCGCTGAGTTCGGCACGCAGGTCGGCGCATTGCTGCTCGCCGAGCGCGGACTGTTCATGGGCCTGTTGCAGCGCTGCCGCCAGTTGCGTGCTGTCGCTAAGGTCGCTGTATTGCGCCTGATGCTGTTGCAGGCGCTGATCGCGCTCCTGCAGCAATACTTTTGCCTGCTCCAGCGCTTTGTCGGTAGCGTTCAGTTGCAGACGCAGTTGCTCGACATGCGCGTCATCGTAGGTCAGCAGTGTGTCGAGCGCGGTATCGTCCAGCTCGGGATGCTGGCCGCGCCACTCGCTGATCTGCACATCAAGTTCAGCCAGTTCCTGCTGCAAGGATTGCTGTTGTTGCTGGGCGGACTTGAGTTCGGCAGCCAGCTGGATCAACTGGCTTTGAATCTGCTGCAGAGCCTCGGCGGCCGAGCTTTCGGTTTGCCTGGCTTGCTCGATGGCGTTTTCCAGCGCCTGTTGCCAGTGCTCGGCAGTCGCATGCTCGCCCAGCAAGCCGGTCAGTGCCTGCTGGCTGGCCTGTTGCTGCTCGCCTAGCCGGGCGACTTCCTGCGCCAGTTCGGTCTGGCGGTGCAGGCGAGTCTGCTGCTCGATCTGTTGCTTTTCGATCTTCTGCTGGCGCTCGCTCTGCTCCTGTTGTTCTTCGTGTTGCTGTTCAAGTTGATCCAGACGCTGAGTCACCTGCTGCTCAAGCTGCATCACTGTCGCCGATGCATCGCTGCGCAGCCCTTCAAGCACGTGTGGCGAGACCAGCGGCGTGAATGCGCTCAGTTCTTCCTCCAGCCGCTGCCTGTCGACGTCCAGCTGCTTGAGCTGCTCGGCAACATGGCTCGCCGCAGTCTGACTGGCTTCTGTGGCTGCCTGAAGTTGCTGCTGCAAGCGGGCGGCGTCTTTCTGCAGGGTCAGCAACGCTTCCTGGCGTTGCTCGTCACGGGTGATGACTTCGCTCAGGTTATTCAATTGCTGGCTCAACCAGCTGTCACGCCTGCCTGGGTCGTGGTCGAGCAATTGAGCCGCGAGGGGATGAGATTCCAGGTCCGGTGCCAGGGTTTGATGGCGCAGGGTGAGCTGTTCGTGCTGACGCAGCAGCTCTTTCTGGCGGGCGATCACGCCGCCAACCTGCTCGCGCAATTGGTTGCGCTGTTCGGTCAGCTGGTCCACCGCCTTCTGCGCACTGGCCTGCTCGTTGTCGTCATGCTGCGTGAGGCTTTCCAGTAACGCTTCCGGCTGATGCCAAGGGTGTTCGATGCTGCCGCAGACCGGGCAGGGCTGGTCGTCCTGCAGCTGGACGCGTAATTCCTCGACACTGGCGCTGCGGGCCAGGCGTTGACGTTCCAGCAGTTGCCGGGTAACGGTGAGGGTCTGTTCGGCGACGGTCAGTTCATCACGAACGCGAATGCCTTCGCTGTTGAGCTGTTCGCGTTGCTGCTGAGCGCTTTGCTGTTGCTGCGCCAGATCGGCCAGTTGCCGGTCTACGTCCTGCTGGCTGGTCCACAAACGAGCCAGGTCTTCGAACGCGCGTTGCTGCTTGCGATTATCCTGCAGCAGGCTGCCGAGAATCTGTACCTGTTCGGTGACCGCATCCACTTCGCAATCGGCTTCGCGGTACAGCAATTCCAGCGCGTTGCGTTGCTCGGTCAACTGTTGATCGGCCGTGCTGGCACGTTGCTGCAGTGCAGGCAGTTCACTCTGTCCGTGCTTGAGGCGGTTGGCGATCAGCGTGAGGGATTTCAGCCGGTCGCGCCAGGCGCTCCAGGCCTGAGCCAGGGGGGCCAGTTCGCTGCTGTGCTCCAGCTGCCCGGCAATACGTTCAAGGCGCTGCGAAACCTGTTGCTGCTGGTCGAGCAAAATGTGCAGGCTGGCCTGACCCTCAGTACAAAGCTGCCCGGTTTGCTGATGCAGGTCAGACACCTTGGTCAGTTCCTGAGCCAAGTGGTTAAGCGTGTTCTGTGTGTCAAAAGCCTGCTGCAACAGTGGCTTGGCGCTGCTGTGGTTTTGCTGGGCCTCCAGCAGACTGGCCTGCGCCTGGGTGCGGCGGGTCTCCAGTTGTCGCTGCTGATCTTGCAGCGAAGCCTGCTGTTGCTGATGCTGAAGAATCTGTTCCGCCAGCGGGTTGAGCTGGGCGTTCAACGTGACTCGACGCGCGAAACGGTGGCGTTGCGGGCCCAGGCGTTCCAGTTGGCCAAGGGTCTGACGTGCACCGCTCTGGTCGTCCCAGGCCTGTTGAGCACGGGTGATCGCCTCCTGCGCGGCAAGCTGTTCATCGCGCAGGCGGTGTAGCTCGATCAGCCACTGCTGTTTGATTTCCAGTTGCCTTTGCTGTGCCTGGTGCGCCTTGAGCTGCTGCTGTGCGTCGTTGAGGCGTTGCTCCAGTTCGGCCAGCAGCTCCGGAGCCAGCGGGACGATGTTGCTGGCTTGAGCAGTGAGGGTTTTAAGCGCTTCCTCGGCCTCTTTGCTCTTGCTGTAGGCGCGCCGCCCGAGCTGGCTGTAGATGGCGGTATTGGTCAGCTTCTCCAGCAGTTCGCTGCGTTCCTTGTCGTCGGCCTTGAGGAAGGCGCTGAACTCGCTCTGGGCAAGCATCACGGCACGGGTGAACTGCTCGAAGTTGAGCCCCAGACGGTGCTCGATCAGTTGCTCGAATTCACGCTTGCTCTGGTTGCTGAGCACCTGTTCGCTGTCCAGGTCGGTCAGGATCTGGCGACTGGCCTGCAGCTTTTTGGTCGCGTTGTCGCGTGCGCGGTTGGTTTCCCAGCGGGCGCGATAACGGCGCTGATCGATGCCGATAAAGTCCACTTCTGCGTAACCGCTGCCCGTGCCACGCCGCAGCAGGGTGCGCGGGTCGCTGGTGGTGATGTCGCCGTCGATGTCCGGGACCTTGGACTGCCCGATATTACTCAGCCGCGGAATCGCTCCAAACAGCGCCAGGCACAAGGCGTCGAGCAGGGTGCTTTTACCTGCGCCGGTCGGGCCGGTAATGGCGAACAGACCGGCGCTGGCCAGCGGCTCGGCAGTGAAATCGATTTCAAACGGCCCGGCCAGCGAGGCAAGGTTTTTCAGGCGAATGGCAAGGATTTTCATGGCTGTTCGCTCTCCTGCTGGACTTCACGCAGCAGCGTGGCGAAATCGGTCAGGGTCTGTTCGTCGACCTCGCTACCGAAGTTGTCCTGCCAGGCACGGCTGAACAATTCCTGAGGCGTGAGCTGGTCCAGCTCGATCAGGGCGGCTTCACCTTCGTTGCCGTCGGCACTGCCTTTACCGGCGTATTCAGCACCGATGCGCACCAGCCGCACGGCTTTGCCTTGCAGCGCGGTTTCGATCTGGTTGCGCAGGTCCGGTTGCGGTTCATCAAGACGCACGCGCACTTCCAGCCACGGCTGGCGGTCCGGGTCGGCGAGCAGGTCGATGTCCGGCAGTGCCTTGAGCTGTATCAGCAAATCGGCCAAGGACGCAGGCCCCAGGCGTTGCAGGTTGACGGCGCGAGGGATGAGCAACGGCTCGACACTGGTCAGCGTCTCACCGTCGCAATTGATCTCGAGAATCTGGTGCTGATAGCTGATTTCCGAAAAGGACAGCGGGATCGGCGAGCCGCTGTAGCGAATGCGCTCTTCACCATTGACTCGTTGCGGCTTGTGCAAATGGCCAAGCGCGACATAGGTGATGCTAGGTCCGAACAGACTGGCGGGCAGGGCTTCGGCGTTGCCGATGATCAGGCTGCGCTCGGAATCTTCCGAGACCGAACCGCCCGCCATGTGCGCGTGGCTGATGGCGATCAGTGCCTGACCTGGCTGGCGCTTGAGGTTGGCTGCTTCGATCAGCAGCTCATGAACCCGACCAATACCGCGCAGGTAGTCGTCACCCAGCGTCGGGCCGGTGACCTCGGCAGGACGCAGGAAGGGCAGCGCCAGGCACCAGGCTTTGACGTTGCCTTCGGCGTCCGGCAACGGTAGCAGCAGGCGTTCGGCGTCCAGCACACCGTCGTCCAGCCACATCACCCTGCCCAGTGCGTGTGTGCGCAAACGGCGCATCAGGGGTGCAGGGAGTTCGATACGCGAGCCGGAGTCGTGGTTGCCTGCGATCATCACGATGGTCAGCAGCGGCTGCCGTTCATGGGCGTTGACGATGAAGTCGTACAGGCGTTCCTGCGCTTTGACCGGCGGGTTGACGGTGTCGAAGATGTCGCCCGCGATCAACAGTACATCAGGTTTTCGTTCGGCCAGACGGGCCAGCAGCCAGGTCAGAAAGCAGGTGTGTTCGAAATCCCGCTCCTGACCGTGCAGGTTCTGACCCAGATGCCAGTCAGAGGTGTGAAACAGACGCATTGGTTTACCTTGTCGTGTAGAGGTGTTGCCTGAGCTGCATCCTCACTTGGGATACAGCGGTGGCAACCCGGCATCGCCTGCCGGGTCCTTGATATGTTCGGCGGCAGGCAGCTTGCGCACGGCGCGCCAGAGGTCTTCACCCAGCCACAGCTTGCCGGTTTCGCTATAAAGCGCGCCGTTCAGACCGTCCAGTGCATCGGACAGCGGCACGAAACGCGCGGCCATTTCGGCCAGGGTTTCCGGCTGCTGGCGTGCCCACGCGTCGAGTGCCTGACGGGTGCCTTGAGGGTCGTTGGCCAGGCAGGCGCGTTTGAGGTCATCCAGGACGGTACGCGGGCTGGGCCCGGTCTGCACGGCCCGGGCGATTGCCGGCTGCCCGCGGGCCCGCCACCACAGGGCGAAACCGTAAAAGGTGGTGCAGGCCAGCAATAGCGTGCTCAGTTGCCACGGCCAGACCGGCGCGCCGATCACCGTCACGCCGCTCATGTCGTTGTTCACCGGCGTGTCCACTGCCAGGCCGGGGTTGCTGCTGATCTGCAGGGTACGTGCGGCCAGGCTGGTGTGTTCCAGGTGATCTTCACGGGTATTCCACCAGGTCACTTCAACCGCAGGCAGGTCAATTGCCCCGGCGCGGGTTGGCACCAGCGCCTCGCGTTCTTCACGGGTACCGATCAGGCCGCGTTCGCTGGGCAGGTTGCGCAACTGTGGCTGATCCGGATAACGCCGCAGGCCGGGCACTTCGGTGGGCGGCAAGGGTGGCAGTTGCGCACCGGCCAGGCCTTCGGCCTTGAGTATGAGGGTGCGGGTCAGTGAATCGCCGACCTGAGTGGTGCCGGGCTCCGGGCTCCAGTTTTCTTCAAGGCTGATACTGCGCGCCGGCAACCAGGCGACATCAGCCGGGTAGTCGACGGGTTTGGGTTTGACGGTCAACGGCACTTCGGCGGACTTGACCCGTACCGATCGACCTGGTTGCGGGCCGAACGGGTTGGCCTCCTGGCCTTGCGAGCCTTCGGCAGGCGTCTGCACCAGCGTAGCGCTGAACACTTGTGCCGGTATCTTAAGCACGCCGCTTTGCTGCGGATAGATCGCGTAGCGTGTTTCGATCACGCCATGACGCACACCATTGATCAGCTTTTCGTAGGTGCGCGAATCACCCAGTTTTTCGACCCGTGCGTCCGGTACTTGCAAAGGGCTCAGGCTGCTGTCGTCGAACAGCGACACCGAGTGGTAGACGCGCAGGGTCAGCACGGTCTGGGCCTGAACATAGACGCTGTCCTGATCAAGGCTCGCTTCGATGAAGATCGACGCCAGATGGCTGCCTGGGTCCTGGGGCTCGCTTTGCAGAACCTGTAGCGTCAGTGGCTGGCTTTTCAGCTCACCCAGTTGCAACGACGGGATCAACACGCTGCCGGTCTCGCGAGGCAGCAGGGTAACGATCCAGCGAGTGGTGGCCTGACTGCTGCCGTCCAGGGTTTTCAGGCTGTTGAGCTGACGCGTATCGCGCACCTCGAAGCTGCTCTCCAAAGCGCTCATGTCCGGCTTGCCAAACTGGGTGACATCATCGGTTTCCAGCGTCAACTCGACAGTTTCCCCGGCGTTCAGGCGCGTGCGGTCGACGCTGGCGGTCAGTTGCGCAGCCTGCAATGACAAGCTGATCAGGCTCAGCAGCAGGCCGATCAATAAGGTGTACACGCGACTCATCGGGTCTTTTCCTGATGTTGCTGTTCGTAGCGAAATTTGCGCCGCAGCAGTTCGCCCGGATCATCCGGAATCTGCCTCAGCCACTGTTCCAGTTCCTGACGCCGCTCGCCGGTAATAGGGGTGTCTGCGGCCTGGAGCGGTGGGCGGGTAGTTTGCTCGTCGTCCGTCGATTCGCCTGAGGTGGCCTGACCGCTGACGTCTGGCGGCAGGCTCTCGCTGGCACCGGGCTGATCCGAGCGGGACGGGTTCTGATCGGCTGGCGATGCACTGCTGTTGGGGTCCTGTGACGCTTGCTGGCCTTCTTCGCCCTGATCGGCCTTGTTCTGTTCATCCTCGGCAGGCTTCTGGACATCGGCCTTGTCCAGCAGGCTTTGTACCAGCGCCCGGTTGGTTTGTGCAGCGGGAAACTCCGGCTGGCGGTCCAGGGCCTGTTCGTAGGCATCCAGTGCTGCCGCCAGTTCGCCGCTGCGCGCCAGGGCATTGCCGCGATTGTAATGGTCGGCGGCGCTGTTGCCTTCGGCAAACTGCTGGGCGGCGCTGACGTAGTCTTCCGCCTGGTAAAAGGCCATGCCCTTCCAGCGCGGGTCTTCGAAGCGTTGTGCGGCCTCGGCTGGCCGATGCTGTTCCAGTAGCCGCTGGCCCTGTTGATCGGGACGCAGCCACAGGTCCTGAAACTCGAACGCCTGGCTGTTTTGCGGAAACATGAACAGTAGCGGCAGACAGAACAGCCAGCCGCGCCGACCAGCCAGGGTTGCGATCAACAATAGCGGGAGCAGGAACCAGTGGCCCTGATCGGCCCAGGTATCGAGTTGCACGACCTGCCCGTCGCTGCTCATGTGCTGGGGGCTGGCCAGCAGGCCAAGGCTGCGCAAATCTTCTTCATCGCCTCGTGCCTGACGATAGCTGCCGCCGACCTGATCGGCGAATTCGTTGAGGCTGTTGCTGTCCAGGCGCGACACCAGAATGGCGCCCTGGTCGTCCTTGAGCAGGCTGCCGTTTTCCTGCATGACCGGCGCGCCGTCAGCCGTACCGATGCCAAGGATCAGCAACGGCGGCGATTGCCCGCGCAACGCCGTACGGATGCCCTGACGTTCCTGTTCGCTCAGTGAAGAGGTGATCAGCAGAATTCGCCCTTGGCCCAGTGCGCCCTGTTTCAGCAGGTGCAGGGCTTTCTGGACCGCCAGATCGGCACGCTGGCCGGTCATGGGCATGATCGACGGCCTGATGGCTTCCAGCAGGTTATGGCTGGTGACCAGGTCATCGGAAAGCGGCACCAGCGTGTGCGCGCTGCCCGCATAGACGACGATGGCGGTCTGCGCATCGCTGCGCTTTTGCAACAGGTCCAGCAGTTTGCGTTTCGCCTGTTCCAGGCGGGTGGGCGCAGTGTCGGTGGCGAGCATCTGCGGGGTGAGTTCAAGTATCACCACCAGCGGATCGACCGGTTTCTGGCTGATCTGTTCGACGCGTTGCCAGCTGGGGCCCAGCAACGCGAAAAGCGCCAGCAGCCATGCCAGCCCGAGTGCGACCCACGGCAGTTTGCTATTGCTGCCGCGCCCACCGTTGAGCAGGACGGCATGAAAATGGGTCGGCAGAAGCATTTGCCAGCGTCCGGCGCGTTTCTGCCGATGCCAGAGCCGCCAGATCAACAGCGCCAGCAACGGCAGGATCAGCAGCCACTCGGGGCGAAACCAGTGCGGCCACAGAGAGGCGATCATCGCGACCTCCAGAGGCTTTTGACGCGCTCACGCCAGTTGACGGAGCGCACGACAGTCAGCAGGCGTTGCAGCGCATTGTTTGGCCACAGTTCACGCAGCACCAGCAGCACACTCAACAGCAGGGCTGTTGCCAACGGCCATTGATAAAGCGTCTGCGCCGGACGTGCCTGGGTGGGTTGCTGGGCAACCGGTTCCAGGCTGTCCAGGGTGGCGCGAATCTTTTCCAATTGGTCGCCGTCGCGAGCACGGAAATACTGGCCGCCACTGAGACTGGCGATTTCCTTGAGCGTCGGCTCGTCCAGATCAAGGCTCGGATTGAGGCCGAGGACGCTTTGTAGCGCGTCCTTGTCGGGGTCCGCGCCAATACCGATAGGGTAGATTTTTACGCCTTCTTCGGCAGCCAGCCGTGCGGCAGTGATCGGATCGATCTGACCGGCGTTATTGGCACCGTCGCTGACCAGCACCAGCACGCGGCTGGTGGCCGGGCGCAGGCGCAGGCGTTTCAGGCCCAGACCGATAGCATCGCCAAGCGCAGTGTTCTTGCCTGCAATACCGATTTTTGCCTCGTCAAGCCAGACCCTTACAGTGCGCCGGTCATAGGTGAGCGGTGCCTGGACAAAAGCCTGAGTGCCAAACAGGATCAAACCAACCCGGTCGCCCTTGCGGCCCTCGAGAAAGTCACCGAGCAACTGTTGCACCAGCACCAGTCGGCTGACTTCATCGCTTTTCCACTGCATGTCCGGGTAGTCCATGGAACCGGACACGTCGACCGCCACCAGCAGGTCGCGCCCGCTGGCAGCCACTGGCAGTGGCTCGCCCAGCCATTGCGGTCGCGCGGTGGCAATCAACAGCAACAGCCAGATCAGCAGAAAGGGCGCACGCTGTCTCCAGACCGGCAGATTGGCCTTGGTGCGGCGTCCACTCAGCCCTTCGAGTTCACTGAGAAAACTGACCTTGAGCGCCGGCTCGCCGCTGTCCGCCATGGGCAGCAGGGCACGCATCAGCCACGGCAGCGGCAGCAGGGCGAAAACCCAGGGCCAGACGAACTCAAACATGTTTGCGGATCCAGGTATCGACCGCCTGAGTCAGCCCGGTGATCGCCTTGTCGTCCAGCTTGCACTCGGGCTTGTAGGCACCTTCGACCAGAATCATCCAGCGCGTCAGGCCTGCCGCCGGACAGCGATTGTCGAGGAATGCCAGCCATTTGCGGCCGTTCAGCGTGTGGCTCTGGCTATGCGGATAATGGTTGCGGCACAGGCGTTTGAGCAAGCCGTTGATCTGCTGCAGCCAGGCACCTGCCGGAGCGCCATCGTAGGGCTTGGGCAAGCTGGCGAGTTCCGCCAGGGCGGCGAGGCGAACCGGGTCCAGCGGTTGTTCGCTGCGAACCTTGCGCGCCTTGACTGGCAGCAGTACACGCAAACGCCACAGGCCCCAGCCTGCTGCCGGGATCAGCAACAGCAGCAGCCACCACCCTGGGGCAAGCGGCCAAAAGCCGACGGCCTCGGGAGCAATCAGCGGCTCGAGCTGATCAAGCGGATTCATTTGCGCGTCACCGGACGCTTTGCGTTGAGGTATTCGCGCAATTGTTCAACGAGTTCCGCCTGGGTGCTCAAGGGCATGAGCAATACCCGCAGTTTCTGCGCGAGCAATTCCCAGCGCGCAGAGCGGTCTTCGCCCTGCTGCCGGTAGGCGCGGCGCAGTTCGGGGTTGAGGGTATCGAGTTCCAGCTGCGCGCCGCGTTCGGCAAAGCGCAGCAGGCCCGCAGCGGGCAGCGCGCGGTCCAGTGGGTCGGACAATGGCAGCAACAGCAGGTCGCTGTGGCGTGACAGCAGGCTCAACTGTTGTTCGGCAGCATCGGAAAGGGCGCGTTCGTCGCACAAAACGATGACCAGGCTGCCAGGGCGCAGCACTTCCCGGGCGCGACGCAGCGCAGTGCCGAAGGCATCGCGGTCTGCCGGGATCTCGGTGTGCAGTGACTGATTGACCCGCACCAGTCGGTTGAGCAACTGCAACAGGCTTTGTTTGCTGCGTCGGGGCTTGATCTCGTAGTGCTCGTTATCGCCGAACACCAGCCCGCCGACCCTGTCGTTGTGTTCCAGCGCTGCCCAGCCGATCAGCGCGGCAGCCTGGGCCGCGAGTACCGACTTGAACATCAGGCCGGAGCCGAAGAACAGTCGACGGCTTTGCTCCACCAGAATGAAAATCGGCCGCTCGCGTTCTTCGTGGAACAGCTTGGTGTGCGGCTCCTGAGTGCGTGCGGTCACGCGCCAGTCAATGCTGCGCACGTCGTCACCAGCCTGATAGACCCGCACCTGATCGAAATCCACGCCGCGCCCGCGCAGTTTGGAGTGGTGCAGGCCGATCAACGGGCTGCGTTGGCTGGGCGTAGAGAACAGCTGCACTTCCCGCACCCGATGACGCATTTCGATCAGCTCGCTGAGGCTGACGCGGATGCCCGGCTGGGGGATCAGGTAGGGTTGCATGGGCTCAGGCGACGGCCACGACATCGAGGATGCGCTGAATCACGCGATCCTGATCGATACCGGCAGCTTCGGCTTCGAACGACAGGATGATCCGGTGGCGCAATACATCGAACAGCACTGCCTGAATGTCTTCGGGGCTGACGAAGTCACGTCCGGCCAGCCAGGCATGTGCGCGGGCGCAGCGGTCCAGCGAAATGGAACCACGCGGGCTGGCACCGTAGGCAATCCACTCGGCCAGCTCCGGGTCGAACTTGGCCGGGGTCCGGGTGGCCATGACCAGTTGCACTAGGTACTCCTCGACCGCATCGGCCATGTACAGGCCGAGAATTTCCTTGCGTGCGGCAAAGATCGCCTGCTGGCTGACACGGCGTTCCGGCTTGGTTTCGCCATTCAGGGCTTCGCCACGCGCCTGTTGCAGGATCTTGCGTTCGACGGCGGCATCCGGGAAACCGATCTTGACGTGCATCAGAAAGCGATCGAGCTGGGCTTCGGGCAACGGGTAGGTGCCTTCCTGCTCAATGGGGTTCTGGGTGGCCATGACCAGAAACAGCGGTGACAAGTCGTAGGTGCTGCGGCCCACGCTCACCTGGCGTTCGGCCATGGCTTCGAGCAGCGCTGACTGAACCTTGGCCGGCGCACGGTTGATTTCGTCGGCCAGTACCAGATTGTGGAAGATCGGCCCTTGCTGGAATACGAAACTGCCGGTTTCCGGGCGATAGATTTCCGTACCGGTGATGTCGGCAGGCAGCAGGTCGGGGGTGAACTGAATGCGGTGGAACTGTGCTTCGATGCCTTCTGCCAGTTCCTTGATGGCCTTGGTCTTGGCCAGGCCGGGTGCGCCTTCGACCAGCATGTGACCGTCGGCAAGCAGGGCGATGAGCAGACGTTCGATCAGCTTTTCCTGGCCAAGGATCTGCGTTGAAAGAAAGGTTCGCAGCGCAATCAGCGCTTCACGATGTTCCATCGGTGACGGTTCCTGGCAGGGTAATCAGCTGTGTCTGGTGACTGCTGAGCTGGGGGCGATACTTTAATCCATCCAGGCAGGTATCGACTAACGACTACCGCGTTTTTTATTGCATTTAGAGACGCACACGTCATTTAACTGGGAATTGCCCTACATGTTCTGTGTATGGGCGTGTAGGACGACAGGGTCAGGCCGTCGAATGCGGCAGGGTTAGAGCCGATAGAATTCAGCGGCGTTATCCCACAACGCCTGACGGGCGCCGCCTTCACCCAGTGCGTCGATCAGCAATTCGATATCGTCAGGCTGGAAAGGGCGGGGCGCTCGCGTGGAGGGCAGGTCGGTGCCGAACATCAACGCATTCGGATTGGCGGCATGGATATCCCTGAGTGCTTCGCGCACCGGGAAGTCAACGCGTCCAAAACCACAGGCCTTGACCCGCACACCGCGCTCGGCAAGTCGCAGCACCACGGGCAATCCTTCGGCGCTCAATCCCAGGTGATCGATGCTGATCGCTGGCAATTTCAGCAGACGGGTTTCTATTTCTGCCAGTTCTCGGGAGTCGATGTACAGCTCCGAATGCCAGCCTGCGCGTTCATGCACTCGCACGGCCAGCGCTTCCAGCTGGTCGAGCTGCTCCGAGCCGCCACGCTTGAGGTTGAAACGCAGGGCGCGCACGCCTGCGGCATTGAGGGTGTCCAGTTCAGTATCGGTGACACTGGCGGGCAGTTGAGTGACACCGACGAAGCCCGGCCCCAGCAAGCGCAGCGCCTGAAGTAAATAACCCTGATCAAAGCCCTGAAAGGACCCGGACACCACCGCGCCGCCCTGAACGCCCAGCGGCTGGACCGTCGCAAGGTAGTCTCCGACGCCGAACGGGTCCGGCAGGTAGCCGTTATTGGCGATCAGCGGGAAGTGCGGGTCGATGATATGGCAGTGGGCGTCGAAAATGCGGTTCATGACGGGCTCCTGTACGGCGAAGTACTCACTCTAGCGGTTTTGCCCGTTAACTGATCGTGCTGGTGTACTCGCCCACGTTTTCAAGAATGATCTGTAGCGTGTGGTGAACATCCTGCAGCTCGGCTGCGTCGGTGCCGTGGAGAATTTCATACTGGTGGTGGCCATCGAGCTGCTTCGCGTCCTCCGGGGTGATTTCCACCAACAGGCGCTCGGCACTGAAGCTGACTTTCAGGCTGGACACATTAAGTGACTTTTCATCGCTGACAGTGATTTCCACTTCGTTCTCGTCCGGGAAGCGGGTCAGGGAAAACAGCACGCCGTTCTCTGCGTGGCAGCAAAGCAGCGCCATGTCGTCGTATTCGTCGTCGCACGGGTTGGCGATGAGGCTGGCGGTCTTGATTTGCATGAGGGGGCTCCGGGTCTTGGCAACTGAGGCGTGAGGGGGATTTTGCCAGTCCCGAGTAAATTTTGTCGGGGATGTTTGGCACCATCGTGCGGATTTTAACGCGACCTGATGACCGAATATGTCGCAGCCTCGTAAGCAGCACGCCGTCAGCTCTCGTTAAGCTGCATGGCAGACGAGTGGTGTACGGTGTCGGATGCGCGCAGCTTTTTTTATTCCCGCATTCAAATGTGACTACCCTGACACAGCGCGCGTTAGTACTTTAGCTTTACACTCGATCAGGTTATGCCTACGCAAGTGAATGTAAGGGCACACCGGTCGCAACACCTTCTTCAAGCCTCCCCAATAAAAGCCAAAGCGGAGTACCACAGATGGCGTTCTTCACCGCAGCCAGCAAGGCCGACTTCCAGCATCAACTGCAAGCGGCACTGGCTCAGCACATCAGCGAACAGGCACTGCCACAAGTGGCGCTGTTTGCCGAGCAATTCTTCGGCATCATTTCCCTCGACGAACTCACCCAGCGGCGTCTGTCCGACCTGGCAGGCTGCACCTTGTCCGCATGGCGCCTGCTGGAGCGTTTCGAACACGCTCACCCGCAGGTCCGGGTCTACAACCCTGATTACGAGCGCCACGGCTGGCAGTCGACTCATACTGCCGTTGAAGTGCTGCATCACGACCTGCCGTTTCTGGTCGACTCCGTGCGTACCGAGCTGAACCGTCGCGGTTACAGCATCCACACCCTGCAGACCACCGTACTGAGCGTGCGTCGCGGCGCTGCTGGCGAACTGTTGGAGCTGCTGCCCAAGGGCACCACCGGCGAGGACGTGCTGCAGGAATCGCTGATGTACCTGGAGATCGACCGCTGCGCCAACGTCAGCGAGTTGAATGTGCTGGCTCGCGAGCTGGAGCAGGTGCTGGGCGAGGTGCGTGCTGCCGTCGAAGACTTCGGGCCGATGAAAGCGCGTCTGCATGAGCTGCTGGCCAGTATCGATGCCAACGAATCCAATACCGACGTCGAAGAGAAGGCCGAGATCAAGGTCTTCCTGCAATGGCTGGTGGATAACCACTTCACCTTTCTGGGTTATGAAGAGTTTGAAGTACGCAACGACGCCGAAGGCGGCCAGTTGGTGTATGACGAGTCGTCTTTCCTGGGGCTGACCCGACTGTTACGCCCCGGTCTGACCCGCGAAGAGCTGCACATCGAAGACTACGCAGTGAAATACCTGCAAGAGCCGGTGCTGCTGTCGTTTGCCAAGGCTGCGCATCCAAGCCGCGTACACCGTCCGGCCTATCCGGATTACGTGTCGATCCGGCAGATAGACGCCTCGGGCAAGGTCATCAAGGAATGTCGCTTCATGGGCCTGTACACCTCGTCGGTGTATGGCGAGAGCGTACGGCAGATCCCGTACATCCGTCGCAAGGTCGCAGAAGTCGAGCGCCGTTCCGGTTTCGACGCCAAGGCGCACCTGGGTAAGGAGTTGGCGCAGGTCGTCGAAGTGCTGCCCCGTGACGACTTGTTCCAGACGCCGGTGGACGAGTTGTTCACTACGGTCATGTCCATCGTGCAGATTCAGGAGCGCAACAAGATTCGCGTGTTCCTGCGCAAGGACCCATACGGCCGTTTCTGCTACTGCCTGGCTTATGTGCCGCGCGACGTGTACTCCACCGAAGTGCGCCAGAAGATCCAGCAGGTATTGATGGATCGCCTGAAAGCCAGCGATTGCGAGTTCTGGACGTTCTTCTCTGAATCCGTGCTGGCGCGTGTGCAGTTGATCCTGCGGGTCGATCCGAAGGTCAATCTGGACATCGACGTTGCCCAGTTGGAAAACGAAGTCATTCAGGCCTGCCGCTCGTGGAAAGACGACTACGCCAGTCTGGTGGTCGAGAGCTTTGGCGAGGCCCACGGCACCAACGTGCTGGCCGATTTCCCGAAAGGTTTCCCGGCCGGCTACCGCGAGCGCTTTGCTGCGCATTCGGCGGTGGTCGACATGCAGCACGTGCTGAGCCTGAGCGAAACCAATCCGCTGGTGATGAGCTTCTATCAGCCACTGGCCGGTGGCCGCCAGCAATTGCATTGCAAGCTGTATCACGCCGACACACCGCTGGCACTGTCCGATGTGTTGCCGATTCTTGAAAACCTCGGTCTGCGTGTACTGGGCGAGTTCCCGTATCGCCTGCACCACGCCAATGGTCGCGAATTCTGGATTCATGACTTCGCCTTTACCTATGGCGAAGGTCTGAACCTAGATATTCAGCAGCTCAATGACACCTTGCAGGATGCGTTCGTGCATATCGTGCGCGGCGACGCCGAAAACGATGCGTTCAACCGTCTGGTGCTGACTGCCGGTCTGCCTTGGCGCGACGTGGCGCTGCTGCGTGCCTATGCGCGCTATCTGAAGCAGATTCGTCTGGGCTTCGATCTGGGCTACATCGCCAGCACGCTGAACAACCACACCGACATTGCCCGCGAGCTGACGCGTCTGTTCAAGACCCGTTTCTACCTGGCGCGCAAGCTGGGTTCCGACGATCTGGATGACAAGCAGCTGCGTCTGGAACAGGCGATTCTGACTGCCCTGGACGACGTTCAGGTGCTCAACGAAGACCGCATCCTGCGTCGCTATCTGGACCTTATCAAGGCGACCCTGCGGACCAACTTCTATCAGGCTGATGCCAACGGGCAGAGCAAGGGCTATTTCAGCTTCAAGTTCAACCCGCGCCTGATCCCCGAATTGCCAAAGCCGGTGCCCAAGTTTGAAATTTTCGTCTACTCGCCGCGCGTCGAAGGCGTGCACCTGCGCTTCGGCAACGTGGCGCGTGGCGGCCTGCGCTGGTCTGATCGCGAAGAAGACTTCCGTACCGAAGTGCTGGGCCTGGTAAAAGCCCAGCAGGTGAAGAACTCGGTCATCGTGCCGGTCGGCGCGAAGGGCGGTTTTGTGCCGCGCCGTCTGCCAACCACTGGCAACCGTGATGAGGTGCAGGCTGAAGCGATTGCCTGCTACCGCATCTTCATCTCGGGGCTGCTGGACATCACCGACAACCTCAAGGAAGGCGTGCTGGTACCGCCGGTCAATGTGGTGCGTCATGACGACGATGACCCGTATCTGGTAGTCGCAGCCGACAAGGGCACCGCTACCTTTTCCGACATCGCCAACGGCATCGCCATCGACTACGGCTTCTGGCTGGGTGACGCGTTCGCGTCCGGTGGTTCGGCCGGTTATGACCACAAGAAGATGGGCATCACCGCCAAGGGCGCTTGGGTAGGCGTGCAGCGTCACTTCCGTGAGCGCGACATCAATGTCCAGCAGGACAGCATCAGTGTGATCGGCATCGGCGACATGGCCGGTGACGTGTTCGGCAACGGCTTGCTGATGTCCGACAAGCTGCAACTGGTTGCCGCATTCAACCACCTGCACATTTTCATCGATCCGAATCCGGACCCGGCCAGCAGCTTTGTCGAGCGCCAGCGCCTGTTCAATCTGCCGCGCTCGTCCTGGACCGACTACGACACCAGCATCATGTCCGCTGGCGGCGGGATCTTCCCGCGCAGTCTCAAGAGCATCGCCATTACCGAACAGATGAAGGCGCGCTTCGACATCAAGGCTGACAAGCTGACCCCGACCGAATTGCTCCACGCGCTCCTCAAGGCACCGGTCGATCTGTTGTGGAGCGGCGGTATCGGCACCTACGTGAAGTCCAGCGAGGAATCGCACGCCGACGTGGGCGACAAGGCCAACGATGCGCTACGCGTCGATGGCAACGAGCTGCGCTGCAAGGTGGTGGGCGAGGGCGGCAACCTGGGCATGACCCAGCTGGGCCGTGTCGAGTTCGGCCTCAATGGCGGCGCGACCAACACCGACTTCATCGACAACGCCGGTGGTGTGGACTGCTCCGACCACGAAGTGAACATCAAGATCCTGCTCAACGAGGTGGTGCAGGCCGGTGACATGACCGAGAAGCAGCGCAACCAGCTGCTCGAAAGCATGACCGACGAAGTGGGCCACCTGGTGCTGGGTAACAACTACAAGCAGACTCAGGCACTGTCGCTGGCAGCACGCCGTGCTTACGAGCGGATTGCTGAATACAAGCGTCTGATGAATGACCTGGAGGCCCGTGGCAAGCTCGACCGCGCCATTGAGTTCCTGCCTGCTGAAGAGCAGATCGCCGAGCGGGTGGCGGCCAAACAGGGCTTGAGCCGTGCCGAACTGTCGGTATTGATCTCCTACAGCAAGATCGACCTCAAGGAAGCGTTGCTGGAATCCCGAGTGCCGGATGACGATTATCTGGCGCGCGATATGGAAACTGCATTCCCGCCGTCGCTGGGTGCCAGATTTTCAACGGCCATGCGCAGTCATCGTCTGAAACGCGAAATCGTCAGCACCCAGATTGCCAACGATCTGGTCAACCACATGGGCATTACCTTCGTGCAGCGGCTCAAGGAGTCGACCGGCATGAGTGCTGCGGCTGTGGCTGGTGCTTACGTGATTGTGCGCGACATCTTCCACCTGCCGCACTGGTTCCGTCAGATCGAAGCTCTGGACTACAAGGTTTCCGCCGAGATCCAGCTGGCGCTGATGGATGAACTGATGCGTCTGGGGCGTCGTGCGACGCGCTGGTTCCTGCGCAGCCGCCGCAACGAGCTGGATGCCGGTCGTGACGTGGCGCACTTCGGTCCGCACCTCGCTGCACTGGGCCTCAAGCTTGACGAGTTGCTGGAAGACGGCCCTACCCGCGAGATCTGGCAGACGCGTTATCAGGCTTATGTCGAAGCCGGCGTGCCGGAACTGTTGGCGCGTATGGTGGCGGGTACGACGCATCTGTACACGCTGCTGCCGATCATCGAAGCCTCCGACGTTACCGGGCAGAACGCTGCCGACGTGGCCAAGGCGTACTTTGCCGTGGGCAGCGCGCTGGACATCACCTGGTACTTGCAACAGATCAGCAGCCTGCCGGTGGAAAACAACTGGCAGGCCCTGGCGCGTGAAGCGTTCCGTGACGATGTCGACTGGCAGCAACGGGCGATCACCGTGTCGGTCCTGCAAATGGCTGACGGCCCTTCGGAAATCGATGCGCGTCTGGCCCTGTGGCTGGAACAGCACTCGCTGATGGTCGAGCGCTGGCGTGCCATGCTGGTCGAGCTTCGTGCGGCAAGCGGCACGGATTACGCCATGTACGCCGTTGCCAACCGTGAGCTGCTGGACCTGGCCATGAGCGGGCAGAGCCTCACGGTCTGATCCGCTTGTAACCGGTAGAGCCATGAAAAAACCGCATCGAGAGATGCGGTTTTTTTGTGGTGCGACAAGCATGGCGCGTTGCGCCTAAGCGCAACCAGCTTGGATGTGGTGTTCCGTAAGGAGGTCGTCTCGGTCTGCATGATGGCCGTGCTGATTGTCTTTTTTGTATTGCTGGCAGGGCTCTTTAGGGCAGAAAGGGGTCAGATTCACCCACACATTGTTTCAGCTGGGCAATAACCTTAGGAGATGTTTTTTCGATATCGACCCTACCAGCCTATCAAGGTAGATGTCTATCGTTGCCCAGCGCTTAGGTGTGATGTCGATGCATTTTCGTAAACCTCTGTCGGTCCACCAAAAGAACACCATGAAGAAGTTCTCATCAGGGAATACATGACCAAACTCCGATGTCGCCTCCCCCGGTAGCATTCGCTGTCGTGTAATCTGGTCGTGAGTGTTCCAAATTAAGCGCAGTTCGTCCGGGGTTTCTTTAGGGTAGTGGACAATTACGCCGGGAGCAGCAAAATACCAAGCCACCAGCGGAGCTATCAATAGGAAAAGGAACAAGTAACGGACCTTGATTTTTTTGCATTTGTGCTCAATAACACGTGTTCCCCATTCTTGGGCGGCTGGTTGGGCACCTTAAGGCCGGAAAGGATCAGCGTCACCCTCACATCTCTTCAAGCGAGCAATAACATCAGGGCCAGTTTTAGCAGTTTCGATGCGGCCTCTGCCATCGAGGTAGATGTCGATCACGCCGCCCCATTTTGGCGTAATTGCTATACACCTCCGCAGACTCTTTTCATTCCACCAATCAAAGTTCATAAAGAATTTCTCATTGGGGAAAATATGCCCGGTATCGTATGTGCCCTGACCCGGTAGCATTCCTTCTTTATGGATGTTGTGCTGGGTGTTCCAAATCACACGAAGCTCGTCTGTAGCTTCTTTAGAATAATGGACACGAACGACTGGGGTCGCCACGTACCAGAACAGCGCTGGAATAACTATGAATGCCCCAATAAGATACCGGGCCTTAATATTTTTCACAGACATGGACACTGGCGCCATCTCCCCATTCTGACGGTGTGACAGCGAGTACTTTGTCCATGATCATTCTTGCCGTGACGCCTCCGTTTGGATTCTCATAGAAGAGTTTAACGCCAATGCTAATAGAAATCCGATCCGGGACGTCATCCCATGCGCGCATCCCTTCTACGCCCTCAGTGGCATGAGGTCCTTTGAGTCTCTGATCTTCTTTGGCTTCGAATATCTGCTCTCCCCACCGTCGTAATTGATCAGAAACAATCTGCTCGACACCCGCGCCGTCTAAAAGGACGCTCTCACTGAGTCCTCCGGCCATGCCCACATAGCCGTAATGAATGTTGGACCAAATATCGTAGTAGTAGTCGTACTTGCCTTGCCTATGGCGATACCTGCCAAACTTCGCGTGGATCTTTGGTTTGTGGTTCCAATCACGACCCTGGCCTACTCGCTCAGTCCAAAGGATCATGGCTGCCGCCACGTTTGAAGCGCCGATAGCTTGAGGGCTGGTGTTCCCTATTTGGGCGTACCAAGGCAAGTCCATTTTTTTACGAGTCTCTTCCGCAACGTCATAGTTGAGCAGCTTATTCATCTTCAAGACGGAGGAGTGGTGGATATTGTTGTTCATCTCGTCTGCGATGTAGGTCGCCAGCTTTTCCATCATGTTCGGATGCGTACAGCCTTCAGGTCCATCATTTGGTACAGCTTCCTCTTCAGGTTTCTCACGGGCCGCATTTGGATTTACCAAAGCGTTCGCCGCCAAGGCTTTCTCCGTGAGCTTCGGGTCAGCCAACAAGGTCGCCATCTTCTCGTCGTCCACGGAACCGTCTGGTCGTAAGGCCCCCAGCGCCATGAAGTTAATAATGGTCGCGCCACCCGCGTCACCCATGACGAAGCCGCCACCAACATTATTGGAGCCCGTGATGATTGTCCCGCCGTGACTGGTTGGGCTTCCCAGGTGCGCCATAGGACGGCCATTCACTTGAATAGAGGGGAAACCCGAAGTGATGACCGCCCCGCACCCACAGGTATCACCCACACGTGCCGCGCCCATGCCGTTGATGTTGACGTCACCGGATGCAGAAGTGATTGGCGTTGTACCGTGACCCGGCAATGGGCAGGCGTGCTTGTCACCCAATCGAGCTGAAAAAATCATTGCAGGCCGTCCTTATGTCTTTGATCCGTAAACAATAACCAGCGTTTAGTTGACGCATGGGAGGCTATCGGAAACGTGAAAGGTGGTCTGTAGGAGAAGTCTTAATTTTCGCGTAGTGCCTTGAGAGTCTGATCGGGATGTCATCTATATTTCTGGCTGTGCTGGGTGACATCGTTGTAGTGGTAACAAATCTTAGTGCCTGAAAGGTTCTGGCTGGTCGGCGGGGGGTGGTGTGAGAGGACGGCGGGTGTGAACCCGCCTCCTACTCGATTCTGCATTTATAGGTCTCGGGCCCTCAATCAGGCCGCCGCAGACAAGTGCTCATAAAGAATCGTTGCGCCAACCACGATCAGCACGATGCCGCCAACGATTTCAGCGCGCTTGCCGACCATGGTGCCGAGCACGCGACCGAGCATCACGCCTATGGTAACCATCACGGTGGTGGCCAGGCCGATAGCCAGCGCTGCGGCCATGATATTGACGTCGACAAACGCCAGGCCTACGCCGACCGCCAGTGCATCGATGCTGGTGGCGAATGCGGTGACTGCCAGTATCCAGAAGGAGTGTGAGCCGGGTTTTTCCTGCTCTTCTTCGTCGTCATGCTTGAGGCCGTTGTAGATCATGTGCAGGCCGAGCACCAGCAACAGCGTGAAGGCTAACCAGTGGTCCCAGCTCTCGGCGAAGCGCGCAGCCACCTGGCCGATGCCCCAGCCGATGACCGGTGTGATGGTTTCGATGGCACCGAATATCAGACCGGTACGTAACGCTTCGATAAAGCGCGGTTTGTGCAGGCTTGCTCCTTTACCAAGGGCCGCAGCAAAAGCGTCCGTGGACATGGCAAGCGCAAGAAAGAGGAGGGAAATCGGGTTCACGGTTATATCCAGTCGGGCTATGAGTCAACGACGCAACCACACGCCCGACTTTAGGCATGGATGCATCGTTGGTCTCGCCAACCAGAAGGTGTCCGCACCACGGCATGCAGCCGAGAATGTTGATGCGAACGCTCAGTGACCGGAGTCAAGAGCAGGCTACTCCCCAACAAGGGCCGCCACTATAGCCATCCGAACGTGAAAAATATATGTACGGGGATGCTTCAAACCAAAAAAACCCCATCACGAGGATGGGGTTCTTTTAACGCCTGCTTTCGTGCTTACACTTGAACGGCCGGGATGTTGGCGTTCGCAGCGGCTTCACGGAACTCGGCGATCTGATCGAAGCTCAGGTAGCGGTACACGTCCGCTGCCATGGTGTCGATCTGGTTGGCGTAGCCCATGTACTCTTCGACGGTCGGCAGGCGACCCAGAATCGAAGCAACGGACGCCAGCTCGGCGGAGGCCAGGTAGACGTTCGCGCCGTCACCCAGACGGTTCGGGAAGTTACGGGTCGACGTCGACACTACAGTCGAGTTCGGTTCCACGCGCGCCTGGTTACCCATGCACAGCGAGCAGCCCGGCATTTCCATACGCGCGCCAGCCTTACCGTAGATGCCGTAGTAGCCTTCTTCGGTCAGTTGGTGAGCGTCCATCTTGGTCGGCGGCGACAGCCACAGACGCGTTGGCAGCTGGCCCTTGACCTGATCCAGCAACTTGCCCGCAGCGCGGAAGTGGCCGATGTTGGTCATGCAGGAGCCGATGAACACTTCGTCGATCTTCTCGCCTTGTACCGAAGACAGCAGGCGGGCATCGTCCGGGTCGTTCGGCGCACAGAGCACAGGCTCTTTGACGTCGGCCAGATCGATTTCGATGATTTCGGCGTACTCGGCGTCCTTGTCGGCTTCCAGCAGCTCCGGGTTGGCAACCCAGGCTTCCATCGCCTGAGCACGACGCTCCAGGGTGCGCGGATCACCGTAACCCTGTTCGATCATCCAGCGCAGCAGGGTGATGTTCGAATTCAGGTATTCAATGATCGGCTCTTTGGCCAGCTTGATGGTGCAACCGGCAGCCGAACGCTCGGCAGAGGCGTCGGACAGCTCGAAAGCCTGCTCGATGCTCAGGTTGTCGAGGCCTTCGATTTCCAGGATGCGGCCGGAGAATGCGTTCTTCTTGCCTTTCTTCTCTACGGTCAGCAGGCCAGCCTGAATGGCGTAGTAAGGAATGGCGTGAACCAGGTCGCGCAGGGTGATGCCGGGTTGCATCTTGCCCTTGAAGCGAACCAGGATCGACTCAGGCATGTCCAGCGGCATGACGCCGGTGGCAGCGGCAAACGCCACCAGACCGGAACCGGCCGGGAAGGAGATACCGATCGGGAAGCGGGTGTGCGAGTCGCCACCGGTGCCGACGGTGTCCGGCAGCAGCATGCGGTTCAGCCAGCTGTGGATGATGCCGTCGCCCGGACGCAGGGAAACGCCGCCGCGGGTCATGATGAAGTCAGGCAGCGTGTGGTGCGTCTTGACGTCGATAGGCTTTGGATAGGCTGCAGTGTGGCAGAACGACTGCATGACCAGGTCGGTCGAGAAGCCCAGGCATGCCAGGTCTTTCAGCTCGTCGCGGGTCATCGGGCCAGTGGTGTCCTGGGAACCGACGGTGGTCATCTTTGGCTCGCAGTAGGTGCCAGGACGAACGCCTGCAACGCCGCACGCCTTGCCGACCATCTTCTGCGCCAGGGTGTAACCCTTGGTGCTTTCGGCTGGCTGGTCAGGGGTCTTGAACAGGTCGAACTCAGGCAGGCCCAGTTCGGCGCGTGCCTTGCTGGTCAGGCCGCGGCCGATGATCAGCGGAATACGGCCGCCTGCGCGAACTTCGTCGAGCAGCACCGGGGTCTTCATTTCGAAGGTGGTGATGACTTCGTCGCTGTCGTGCTTGCACACCTTGCCGGCGTACGGGTAGACGTCGATCACGTCACCCATGTTGATGTTCGAGACATCGAATTCGATTGGCAGGGCGCCAGCATCTTCCATGGTGTTGTAGAAGATCGGGGCAATCTTGCTGCCGAAGCAGAAACCACCGGCACGCTTGTTCGGCACGTAAGGAACGTCGTCGCCGAAGAACCACAGTACCGAGTTGGTTGCCGATTTACGCGAGGAACCGGTACCGACCACGTCGCCGACGTAGGCAATAGGGAAACCCTGACCGCGCATTTCTTCGATCTGTTTCATCGGGCCGATAGAGCCCTGAACGTCTGGAACGATGCCGTCACGGGCCATTTTCAGCATGGCAAGGGCGTGCAGCGGGATATCCGGACGGGACCAGGCATCAGGTGCCGGGGACAGGTCATCGGTGTTGGTTTCGCCGGTGACCTTGAAGACGCGCAGGCTGATCTTGTCGGCCAGCGTCGGACGCTTCTTGAACCACTCGCCGTCAGCCCAGGACTGCAGGACAGCCTTGGCGTGAACGTTGCCATTTTTGGCTTTTTCGGCCACGTCGTGGAAGGCATCGAACATCAGCAGGGTGTGCTTGAGCTGTTCGGCGGCGACCGGCGCGAGGGTGGCGTCGTCGAGCAGTTCAACCAGAGTGACGATGTTGTAGCCGCCCTGCATGGTGCCCAACAGTTCGGTTGCACGTTTTTTGTCGATCAGGGGGGAAGTGGCTTCGCCCTTGGCCAGGGCAGACAGGAAACCGGCCTTGACGTAAGCGGCTTCGTCAACGCCTGGCGGAACGCGGTTGGTGATCAGATCGACAAGGAAAGCTTCTTCGCCAGCCGGGGGATTCTTCAGCAGCTCGACCAGGCCTGCAGTTTGTTCGGCGTTAAGCGGCTGGGGCACGATGCCCTGGGCGGCACGCTCTTCGATGTGTTTACGGTAGGCTTCAAGCACAGTATTAACCCTCATCAGTGGTCCCAAATGGGTGTCCGGGACGCTCATCCAGAAATCGTCCGTACCCAAGCAAGGCTTATTGAGCCTTGTTGGCAGGGTGTAGGCGATTCCTAACAGAAGCTGTTTTCAAAGTTTTACGCCTGCAGAACGGGGGGAGTGACGGTCGACACGGCCATTCTTGATGAGGGAATGGCCTGTCGACGCCGCAATGCGGGGTTAACCTGACTGTGCTCGTGACGCTTTGAAAACAGCTTCCAACGGACATTGGCGCCTTAAAAGGCTCGCTGATTCTACGCCAAAACTTCGCTAAAGGTAAGTTAGCCCCTACATCTTCGGGGGTGAACTTGCTTAGACAAAGAGCTAACATGAGCCCCTGTTTCGACTTCCCCAGTCCTGCCTGACATGCCTGATTACATTATCAAAACCCCCTGCGTCGGCCTTTGCTCCACTGTTTACGGGGACCTGGTGTGCCGTGGCTGCAAGCGGTTCCACCACGAGGTCATCCACTGGAACGGCTATAACGAGGATGAAAAAAGAGCGGTATGGCTGCGTCTGGAACAATTGCTGGTCCAGGTGATGACTGCCAAGCTTGAAGTCTTCGATGCCGACAAGCTGCGCGCGCAGCTCACCCAGCGCAAGATCCGTTTCGTGCCGCACCAGTCCGAGTATTGCTGGGCCTACCAGTTGATCGCGCGCGGCGCACGGGTCATCAGTCAGGTTGAGGCCTACGGCTTTGTGCTGCTGCCGGAGTTTCGTGACTGGACGCTGCCGGAATTGCGCGATGCGATCGATCGCGAGTTTTTCCTGCTGTCCGAGGCGCATTATCAGCGTTACATCGCACCGGGCTTTCTGCGCGATGCGTTCGGGGCCTGATCGGGCAGACGTCCTTCACTGCATGCATTTGTATCGCGAGGCATCGTCGCTCCTCGTATAATGCCGGGCTTTGTCTCTCTGTCATTCTGTGAGCTTATGTACCCGATCCCCGAAATCGAAGCCTTCCTGCTTTGCCGCACCCCCGACAGCTGGGTTCAGGCCGCGTTGCGCAACCTGGATATCTTGCTGATCGACCATGCGAACAATGAGAAGAAGGCGGCCGGGGCTGCGTTTCAGTTCATGTTTCAGTACAACGACAAGTTCGACCTGTTGAGCAAGATGTCGCGTCTGGCTCGGGAAGAGCTGCGCCATTTCGAGCAAGTGATCAGCATCATCAGAAAGCGCCAGATTCCTATGGCCAACATCAGCTCGGCGCGTTATGCCGGAGCGCTGCGCAAACTTGTGCGCAATCACAATCCTTACCGACTGACCGACGCGCTGATCGTCGGTGCCATTGTCGAGGCCCGTTCCTGTGAGCGCTTCGCTGCGCTGGTGCCTCACCTGGACGAAGAACTGGCCAAATTCTACGGCGGCCTGCTGAAATCCGAAGCGCGGCATTTTCAGGATTATCTCAAGCTGGCTTACAGCTACGGCGACAAGGCTGATGTCGATGCCAAGATCGAGGAAATCCGTCTGGCCGAGCGTGAGCTGATCGAAAGCCCTGACGAAGAGTTTCGCTTTCACAGTGGTGTGCCCGTCGCCGCCTGATTCCCCGCGCGCACCTTCAAAAACGACCGCCTTGCCAGCGGTCGTTTTTTTATGGGTATTTAGTAAGCAAGCTAATAAATGCTTTGACAACGGCTGCCTAGGCAGTAATATTTTGCAATCACTGCCTAGGCAGCTATCTGGATGATTTCTTGAAACATTTCAGCTCCGACAATTTCGATTCCAGCCTGATCGGGCTGCTGGTCGGTCGTACCAATGCGCTTAAAGACCGCATGCTCGACAAGTACCTGCTGCCTTATGACGTGACGTTCGCGCAGTTCAAGGTGCTGATCATCATTGCCCAGTTCTCGACCGACACCCCTGTGGAATTGTGTCGTCACCTGTCGCTGGACAGCGGTTCGATGACCCGCATGCTCGATCGTCTGGAGCAGAAAGGGCTGGTCGTGCGCCAGCGGTCAGCGACTGATCGTCGCCAGGTGCGCCTGGCGCTGACGGAGCAGGGTCAGGCGCTCTCGGACCTGCTGCCGCAGATTGGTGCGGACGCCATGAATGACACCTTTGCAGCGCTCGACAGTGATGAGGTCGAGACCCTGACAAGGATTCTCACCAAGGTACTGGTGGCCGCCGATGACCACATCACCCTGACTCGTCTGAGCTTCAACCCCAAAGCTAAAAGCTGAGCGGCAGACCTGTCGGCAGGCGTGCGCCTGCCGCTCGTTCCTGTCTCGCCGCTTCGCTGATAAAAAGGTAACTGCCATGGCCACTGCCGCCACTGAAAACACATCTGCCCCGTCCTCGCAGCAAACGCCGAAGCCCGGCAAGCGCAAGTTCCTGCTGATCGGGCTCGCCGTCATCGTCGTGATTCTTGGTTTGGCCATCTGGGCCTGGTACGAGTTTTACGGCCAATGGAGCGAAGAGACCGACGACGCCTACGTGAATGGCAATGTCGTCGAAATCACCCCGTTGGTTACCGGAACCGTTATCAGCATTGGTGCCGACGACGGGGATCTGGTGCACGAAGGGCAGGTGTTGCTCAAATTCGACCCGAGCGATGCCGAAGTTTCGCTGCAAAGCGCCGAGGCCAGTCTGGGTAAGGTTGTGCGTCAGGTGCGTGGTTTGTACAGCAATGTCGATGGCATGAAGGCACAACTGGCTGCGCAGCGCACCGCCGTGCAGACCGCTCAGGAGAACTACAACCGTCGGCGCAGTCTGGCTGCGGGCGGGGCGATTTCCCAGGAAGAGCTGTCGCATTCCAGAGACAGCCTGACCAGCGCGCAAAGTGAGTTGAACAACATTCAGCAGCAGTTGAGCACCAGCGTGGCGCTGGTCGATGACACGGTTGTTTCTTCACATCCCGACGTCAAGGCTGCTGCCTCCCAGTTGCGTCAGGCCTTTCTGGCCAATGCACGCAGTACGCTGGTAGCGCCGGTCACCGGTTATGTGGCCAAGCGCAGCGTGCAACTGGGCCAGCGCATCCAGCCGGGCACCGCGACCATGGCTGTGATCCCGCTGGATCAGTTGTGGATCGATGCCAACTTCAAGGAAACCCAACTGGGCAAGATGCGCATCGGTCAACCGGTGGAGATCAGCTCCGACCTGTATGGCAGCGATGTGAAGTACAGCGGCACCATCGACAGCCTGGGCGCAGGCACCGGCAGTGCCTTTGCGCTGTTGCCGGCACAGAACGCGACGGGTAACTGGATCAAGATCGTCCAGCGTGTGCCGGTCCGTGTACATATCAACCCTGAAGAACTGGCGAAGCATCCGTTGCGCATCGGTCTGTCGACCACCGTCGAGGTCAATCTGCATGACCAGAGCGGTCCGGTGCTGGCGCAACAGCCGCGCAAGCAGGCCGCTTTCAGCACTCAGGTTTACGCCGCGCAGCTGGCCGACGCTGATGCGTTGATCGCCCGTCTGATTCACGAGAACAGTGCTTCCAGTGGCAAGACTGCCGTTCAGCGCTGAACCGCCAATCCGTGAACCCCGGCCACTTGGCCGGGGTGTCGCACTCGTCTTCAGGGATTTGCGATGAGCAACAACGCCCCCGCTTCTTTTACCCCGCCAAGCCTGTTGCTGTGCACCATCGGTCTGTCGCTGGCGACCTTCATGCAGGTGCTCGATACCACGATTGCCAACGTGGCGTTGCCGACCATCGCCGGCAACCTGGGGGTCAGCTCCGAGCAGAGCACCTGGGTGATTACCTCGTTCGCAGTCAGCAACGCGATTGCCTTGCCGCTGACCGGCTGGCTCAGTCGCCGCTTTGGTGAGGTGAAGCTGTTTCTGTGGGCAACCATTCTGTTCGTGATGGCGTCGTTTTTGTGTGGCATTTCCCAATCCATGCCGGAACTGGTGGGGTTCCGGGCGTTGCAGGGCATGGTGGCCGGTCCTCTGTATCCGATGAGCCAGACATTGCTGATCGCCGTATATCCTCCGGCGAAAAGGGGCATGGCGCTGGCATTGCTGGCGATGGTGACGGTGGTTGCGCCTATCGCCGGGCCGATCCTCGGTGGCTGGATCACTGACAGTTACAGTTGGCCGTGGATTTTCTTTATCAACATCCCCATCGGCTTGTTCGCGGTGCTGGTGGTGCGTTCGCAGATGGCTAAAAGGCCGGTCAGCACTGCTCATCAACCGCTGGATTACATCGGCTTGCTGGCCTTGATTGTCGGTGTCGGCGCGCTGCAGATAGTGCTCGACAAGGGCAATGATCTGGACTGGTTCGAGTCGAACTTCATCATCTTCGGTTCGCTGATTTCGCTGATTTCGCTGGTCGCGCTGGTCTTCTTCGTGATCTGGGAAATGACCGACAAGCACCCGATCGTTAACCTGCGGCTGTTTGCCTACCGCAATTTCCGTATCGGTACGCTGGTCATGATCGGCGGCTATTCAGGCTTCTTCGGCATCAACCTGATTCTGCCGCAGTGGTTGCAGACCCAGATGGGCTACACCGCGACCTGGGCGGGGGCTGGCCGTCGCGCCGATTGGCATCCTGCCGGTGCTGATGTCGCCCTTTGTCGGCAAGTACGCGCACAAGTTCGACTTGCGTCTGCTGGCAGGGCTGGCGTTTCTGGCGATGGGGCTGAGCTGTTTCATGCGTGCCGGCTTCAATACCGACGTGGACTTCGAGCACGTGGCGATGGTGCAGTTGTTCATGGGCATCGGTGTGGCGCTGTTCTTTATGCCGACCCTGAGCATTCTGTTGTCCGACCTGCCACCCAATCAGATCGCCGACGGCTCTGGGCTGGCAACCTTCCTGCGCACCCTGGGCGGCAGCTTTGCGGCGTCGCTGACCACCTGGATCTGGATCCGTCGCGCCAACCAGCATCATGCCTATCTGAGTGAAAACATCAGCACCTTCGACCCGACAACCCGGCATGCCCTCGACAGCCTGGGCGGCGCGAGCCCGCAGGCCTACGCACAGCTGGAACGCACCCTCAACGCGCAGGCCTACATGATGTCCACGGTGGATTATTTCTACCTGCTGGGCTGGGTATTCGCGGGGCTGATACTGCTGGTCTGGCTGGCCAAACCGCCGTTTGGCGCCAAGGCGGGGCCAGCGGCGGGGGGCGGGCATTAGTTGCTATGCGCCTGGCTGAATCGAGCCTTGGCCAAACCTCCCCAGGGCGCTTTTCAACCGCGATGGCACTGACGACGCAGAGTGCGACTGCATTACCACGCCGAGCTTGGGAACGATAAATCAAATGCCGTCTTCGCGAATAAGCGAAGCGTCGCCCGGTCCGCTCCTGCGCCCAGCCAGACCTCAATGCCGCCAGAACGCCGGCACACACAGCACCAGCACGGTAATGATCTCCAGGCGGCCGAGCAGCATGCCGCCGGAGAGAATCCACTTGGCAGCATCGGGCAAGGTAGAGAAGTTGCCCGCAGGCCCAATCACCTCGCCCAACCCCGGCCCTACGCCGGATACGGTGCTGGCAGCCCCGGTCAGTGCGGTCATCCAGTCCAGCCCGAGCAGCGACAGCATCAATGCGATCAGGCAGATGGTGATGGTGAAGAAAAACGAAAAGGTCAGAATCGAGCGAACGATTTCGTCGTCCAGTCGATGGCCGTTGTATTTCTGCTTCATCACCGCGCGTGGGTGAATCAGTTGATTAAGGTTGGTCTTGAGCAGGATATAGGCGACCTGAAAGCGGAAGATCTTCACCCCGCCCGCCGTCGAGCCCGAACAGCCGCCGATGAAACCCAGATAGAAGAACAGCATCAGCGAGAAGTTGCCCCACAGGCTGTAGTCACCGAGTGCAAAACCGGTAGTTGTCACCACCGACGTCACGTTAAGGGCCACATGACGCAGCGCCTCTGTCCACGGCAGGTCGGTGGTGTTGGCGTACCAGACAGTCATTACCAGCCAGGTGACCAACAGCAGCCCGATCAGCCCCTGCACCTGCTCATCCTTGATCAACGCCTTGCGGTTGCCACGCAGGGTCGCGACATACAGGGTAAAGGGCAGGCTGCCGAGGATCATCACTACAATCGCGACCCAATGCACCGCAGGCTGCGGCCACTTGGCCAGCGACAGGTCGGAGGTGGAGAACCCGCCCGTGGAAATGGCCGACATCGCATGGTTGATCGCATCGAACAGGCTCATGCCCGCCGCCCAGAAGGCCAGGCTGCCCAGCGCGGTAAAACCGACGTAAGCCAGCACAATGAACTTGGCCACCATGTGCGAGCGGGGCATGACCTTTTCCGAGCGATCCGACGATTCGGTCTGGAACAGGCGCATGCCACCAATGCGCAGCAACGGCAGAATCGCCACGGCCATACCGATAAAGCCGATACCGCCAAGCCAGTGCAGCATCGAACGCCAGATCAGAATGCCCGGTGACATGCTGTCCAGATGGCTTAGTACGGTCGAGCCGGTGGCGGTGATGCCTGACATGCTTTCAAAGAACGAATCGGTGTAACTGATGTGCTGGGTCAGCAGAAAGGGCAGGGCGGCGAAGATACACACCACGATCCAGCTGGAGACGGTCAGCATGTACATGTCCCGCGGGCGCAACTGGACGTTGTCGGGGCGTCCGGGAACCACCAGCGCCAGGCCGGCGATAAAGGTAATGGCGCTGGCCCACAGGAACTCGCGCAGGTCCTCGAAACGGTCGTAGATGACCAGCGTGGCCATGGGCACGATCATGGCGACAGCCAAGGTGATCAGGAAGATGCCGATAATGAAACCGATGATACGCAAGGTCGGCAACGACATGACAGGCTCTGGCTGGTGTGAGGAAAGGCGCCATTCTACCTGCGCTTGAGGGCATGTAAACCGGCGCCGCCGAGGACCGGCTGCGAGCGCAGAGGTAACGAATTGTCCGTCGCACTCGTTATTGACGGTAAACAGGCTCTAGAATGCTCGATCACTTTTCAAGGAGACAGTCCATGCAGGCGCTCGACGTTTTGCTCAATCGCGTATCGGTTCCGCGACTGGTCGACCCGGCCCCGGATGCTGCGCAGCGGTAAATCATGTTCGGTGCGGCGCTGCGCTCACCGGATCATGGACAGCTCAAGCCTTATCGTTTCCTGACCGTCGAAGGCCCGGCCCGTGAGCGCATGGGCGAGCTGCTGGTGGAAGCGCTGCAGCAAAGTGGTGGTGAAGTTACTCCGCAGGCGCTGGAAAAGGCCCGTCTGGGACCGTTGCGCGCACCCTTGGTGGTGGTCGTGATCGCGCGCTTGCAGGACCACTTCAAAGTCCCGCACTCGGAACAGCGGATCACCGCCGGATGCGCCGCACATGGCGTGTTGTTGGCAGCGTATGCACTGGGTATCGGTGCGGTCTGGAGGACTGGCGAGCTGTCCTATGCGCCGCAGGTGGCCAAGGGCTTCGGCCTTGAAGCCGGCGAAGAAGTGCTCGGCTTTCTGTACCTGGGCACCCCGCTGAACCCGCCGCGCGAAGCGCCGAAAGTCGATGTGGGCGGGTTTGTCAGCGAGTGGCAGGGCTGATCAGACAGACGATAAACTGAGCGGCTCTCTGGGCAGATCCAGCGTGGCGATAAACCCGCCTTCCGGGTGATTGCCCAGCATCAGGGTGCCGCCATGTCGCTCCGCTGCGCGTTTGGCGATCGCCAGCCCCAGGCCGTGACCGGGCGTGGTCTGGCCGGGGGCGCGGTAAAACGGCTCGCCCAGTTGTGCCAGATGCTCGTCGGCAACCCCCGGGCCATGATCGCGGACGCTCAAACGGACGTGATCGCCGACCTGAGTTGCCTGCAGATCGATGAGCTGACCGGAGGGGTTGAAGCGCAGCGCGTTGCGCAGCAGGTTGTCCAGCGCACGTTCGATCATGTCCGGCCAGCCTTTGAACTGCAGGTTGTCCTGCACCTCTACGCGAATGTTCTGGTCGATACCGTCCAGTTGGGTGTCGTTCTTCAGGCGCTGCAGCAGCGCTTCGAGGTCGACAGGCTCAGGGCCGCGAAGCTCGGCGTCGAGGCGCGCCAAGGCCAGGATCTCGCTGATCAGCGCCTCCAGCCGGTCACACTCACGACCCAACCGTGGCCAGAGCTTTTCACGCTCGGCAGGCTCCGCACGTTCAGCCAGCGCCAGGGCGATGCGCAATCGGGCCAGCGGTGAGCGCAATTCATGAGACACATCGCGCAGCAACTGACGCTGACTGCCAATCAGGCTTTGCAGGCGCGCGCCCATGCGGTTGAAGTCCTTGGCCAGTACGCCGAATTCGTCACGCCGATTGGCCAGTTGGCCGAGGCTGTGCTGTTGATAGCTGGTCTGCCCCAGATCATGCACTGCACCGCGCAGGCGACTCAGCGGTCGTGTAATCGACAGCGTCACGAACAGGCTGAACAGGGTCAGCACCACCAGCGCAATGCCCAGCGCACTCAGCGGCCACATCAGGCTCTGGCGGTGCCACTCGTCGAGCTCCGGGTGTGGAACGCGGTAGATGAACAGGTACGTTTCACCGGTTTTCGGGCTGCTGTATTCAGTGGCCAGGCGGCGCCAGGGCAGTTTGCGGCCCTGGTCCTCGTCGGCCTGCTGTCGAGCTTCCAGCGCGGCTGCGCGCGGCGGGAAAGTGCCACGCACCATAGGCTCGCCGCTGTCGCTGAGCACTTGTGTGTCGATACGATTGCGACGTTTGATGTCCTGAAGAAATTCCTGAGCGTTATCCGCGCCCTTGTCCTCGAAGCGTTGCGTCCACTGCTCGGGCAACGAGTTGAGCACCGGGTGACGACTGAGGATCCACGCATCCTGATTGAGCATGTGCCCCATGAGCACCGACAGGCCGCCTACCAGAGCGATGGCCAGCCAGAAGCTGGCCAGGATTCGCCAGAACAATGAACGCACGGGATTTCCTCGGTCTCAGTAAAAAAGCCCGGCATGCGCGTGCATGCCGGGTTGTGTTCAGCTCATCGGGCCGCGAGGCCTGATGATTACAGCGTTTTTGCCGCTTTTGCTGCTTTCCAGGCCTTGAACTCGGCCCATTCGGCGCGACGCTCATCTTCTTTCTTCTTGATTTCGTCAAACAGCTTCTGCTGATCAGGCCTCAGCAGTGCACGAACTTCGCTGTCGGTCTTGGAGCGTTTGGCTTCGATTTCGTCGTGCATTGCTTTCTGGTCGGCAGCAGGCATTTTTTCCAGGTAGCTTTGAGTGATTTCGCGGCGATCGTGCCGTTGCTCGCGCATCAAGCGTTCGATCTGCTGACGCTGTTCACGTGTCAGGTCCAGCTCAGCCATCGGTCCCATCGGGCCAGGGCAGCGATCCATACGTGGGCCAGGGCCAGGGCCGCGGTCATCGCGATCCATGTGCATGGCAGGTGCGTCAGCATCCGGGCCACCAGCAGGTGGCGCTGGTGGTGCGGCCATGGCAATGGTCGGCAGGGCAGTGGCAAACATCAAAGCGATCAGGGTCTTGCGCATTGTGTATCTCCTTGTCTCTAGTGCGGCTCGATGCCGATGAGCCCAGTTTAGGGAGATCAAGGTCAAGCGCAGTCAGCGCTTGGTAAAGCTTGTGTAAGGGGGCAGTTGCTTACAAAGCATAATAATAGCCGCGGCTGCGCAGGGCGACGATGCGTGGACGACCGTCAGCGTGAGGGCCGATTTTCTTGCGCAGGTTGCTGACGTGCATGTCCAGGCTGCGGTCGTAGAGCGTCAGTTTGCGGCCCAGCGCCAGTTGCGCCAGCTCTTGCTTGTCCAGTGGTTTGCCGGGCTGGCGCATCAGTGCTTCAAGCAGACGGCTTTCGGAGACGGTGAGGGTCAGTTCCTTTTCGTCGACACTGACCACGCCGCGCATCGGGCTGAAGGTCAGGTCACCCAGTTCCAGTTGCGTAGACGACGCCACCGGGTGACTGCGACGCAGCACGGCGCGCAGGCGGGCGGTGAGCTCACGCGGGTCGCAGGGTTTTGCCAGGTAGTCATCAGCGCCCAGTTCAAGTCCCAGAATGCGGTCCAGCGGTTCGCCGCGTGCCGAGAGCATGACCACCGGCAGGTCCGGGTGGTCATTGCGCAATTGCTTGAGCAGTTCCAGGCCGCTGCCATCAGGCAGCATTACGTCCAGCACCACGGCCGCCGGAGCTGCATCGGCCAGAGCCTGACGCGCACTGGCCCCGTCGTGACAGGCGCGCACCTGAAAGCCTTCCTGGCTCAGCCAACTGCTCAGCAGTTCGCACAGCTCCTGATCATCATCAATTAGTAACAGCTCGCTCATGACTCACTCAATTTAGCCACTGCCGACGTTGCCTACGCCAACCGCTGACCAATATACCGCACAGAAGGGCGAACATCGCAACGCCACCGCCTGCGACGAACCATTGTTGTTGCTCGGTCAGCAAGCGAGGAGGCGCTGCCGACGGTGCTTCTTTGAGCTGCAACTTGAGCTTTTGGTTCTCCTGGCGCAAACGTGTCAACAAGGCGTTGTCGCGTTCCGGATCGACGTTTTGCAACTGCCGTGTCAGCTCGTCGCGCTGACGCTCGCTGTCCTTGAGCCGCAACTGAAGGTCGGCAATCTGATTGGCGGGGCTGGGCAGGTGCAAAGGCTGCACTGCGCCGCTCTCATTGACCGTCTCGGCGTTCACCTGAAACCCTGTCGCCATCAAAACTGCCAACAGAAACCACGTACCTGAACGCATCTGAACTCCCTTTTACCGAGCCGTATAAATTCGCACATTGAGCAGGGTATCGGCAGGGTGTCAGGAAGGATGAGCAAGAGGCGGGGTTCAATACGGCTCTGCCTCGGTTGATGCAGAGCGCGTAAGGGTGTCAGAGGAGGTGATCAGGGCAGGACGAGCTTGAATGGCTTGACCACGACATTGGCATAAACGCCTGCCGCAACATATGGATCGGCTTCGGCCCACGCCTTGGCGTCGCTTTGCGATTCAAACTCGGCCACGATCAGGCTGCCGCTGAAACCGGCAGCACCCGGGTCGTTGCTGTCGGCTGCCGGGTGTGGACCGGCCAGCACCAGACGGCCTTCATCCTTGAGCGCGTTTAGGCGCTCAAGGTGTGCCGGGCGCACGCTGAGGCGTTTTTCCAGCGAGTTTTCGACGTCGGTGGCGATGATTGCGTAGAGCATGTCAGTCCTCGGATTTGGTCGTATTGGGTGCGGTGTCGTGCAGATGGCGTGACAGGTAGATCCCCTGGCCGACCAGGAAGATCAGGGTCATGCCCAGGCTGCCGAATACTTTGAAGTCGACCCAGAATTCCTGATAGGTGAAGGCCACGTACAGGTTGGCCGCGCCGCAGAACAGGAAGAATACGATCCAGGCGATGTTGAGCCGGGTCCAGATTGCCGCTGGCAGGGTCAATGCGTGGCCCATGATGCGCTGGATAAGCGGGCGGTCACCGATGAAATGACTGCCGGCGAAAGCCACGGCAAATAGCCAGTTGACCACCGGGGCTTTCCATTTCAGGAAGGTTTCGCTGTGGAAGGCCAGTGTCAGACTGCCAAACACCAGACAGGCGACCAGTGTGAGCCACTGGCTTTTTTCCAGCTTGCGCTGTTTGAGGTAAAGAATGCCGTAGACCACCACCGAACTGATGATCAGCATCGCCGTTGCGCTGAAAATGCCGCCTACCATATAGGTATTGCCGAGGATATCCACGGCACGCGGCTCGGTTTTGTAAACGATGAAAAACAGGAGCAGCGGGATGAAGTCGATGAATTGTTTCACAATGGCAGCCAGAAGCAGGATGTGGCGGCATAATAACAAACATCAATGAACACGAAAGCACCACTATGAATGTTGACCTGCACTGCCACAGCACCGCTTCCGACGGGGCGCTCTCGCCCACGGCACTGGTTGCCCGTGCTCATGAAAACGGCGTGCGCGTCCTTTCGCTGACCGACCACGACACCCTCGAAGGGCTTGAAGAAGCCCGCGCGGTAGCGCATTCATTGGGCATGCAGCTGGTCAACGGGGTGGAGCTGTCCTGCACCTGGGGCGGTGCGACCATCCATATTCTGGGCTATGGATTCGATACCCAGGCCCCGGCGCTGACTGAAGCTATCAGCCGTTTGCATGAGGGACGCTGGCTGCGTGCTGAAGAAATCAGCCGCAAATTGGCGATCAAAGGTATGCCTGGCGCGCTGGAAGGTGCTCGCGCGATCCAGCAGGAGCTGGGTGACAGCGGTAATGCGCCTGCGCGTCCACACTTTGCTGACTTCATGGTGCGCGCAGGTTTCGTCAAGGACCGCGCCGAGGCGTTTCGCAAATGGCTGGGTGCTGGCAAACTGGGCGATGTGAAGCAGCACTGGCCAACGCTGGAAGAAACCGTCGCCACCTTGCGGGCATCGGGTGCATGGGTCAGCCTCGCGCATCCTTCACATTATGACTTTACTCGCAGTAAACGGCGTAAACTGGTCGGCGATTTCGTCCAGGCCGGTGGGCACGCCATAGAAGTGGTCAATGGCATGCAGCCTGCCGATCAGGTCGGGACCCTTGCCATCCTTGCACGCGAGTTCGGTCTGCTGGTTACTGCCGGCAGCGACTTCCACGGTCCTGGCAACTGGGGCGAGATCGGCACTTATCGTCCCGTGCCTGAAGATCTACCGCCTTTGTGGTGCAGATTCAAACATGAACAGCCTACCGCCGCCGTCTGAACAGGAAGTTACCGTGAGTCAATTTTTCCAGGTCCATCCGGAAAACCCGCAGCCGCGCCTGATCAAACAGGCCGCGGAAATCATAAAAGCCGGCGGGCTGGTGGTGTACCCGACAGATTCGTCCTATGCGCTGGGTTGCCAGATCGGTGACAAGAGCGCCATCGAGCGTATCCGCCGTCTGCGTCAGCTGGACGACAAGCACAACTTCACCCTGATGTGCTGCGATCTGTCGCAACTGGGGCTTTTTGCCAAGGTCGACACCGGCGCTTTCCGCGCACTCAAGGCGCATACGCCGGGGCCGTACACCTTTATTCTCAACGCCACTCGCGAGGTGCCGCGCCTGGTGCTGCACCCCAAGCGCCGCACCATCGGCCTGCGCGTGCCGAGCCACCCCATTGCCCAGGCCTTGCTCGAGCAATTGGGCGAGCCGCTGATGAGCGTCAGCCTGATCATGCCGGGTGACACTGTGCCGCTCAGCGATCCTTACGAGATGCGCCAGATTCTCGAGCATCAGGTGGACCTGATCATTGATGGCGGGATCGGCGGTATTTCGGCGTCCACAGTCATCAACCTGGCTGGCGGAGAGCCAGAAGTGGTTCGGGTTGGCTGCGGTGATCCAACGCCGTTCGGTGAACGCGCTTAATGACCGTCGTCGAGTCCGTCGACAGCCAGGCAGACGCCCAGCAGGAGCTGCCGTTCGCGCTGGTCTACGGGCGTGCGGTCACGCAGATGCCGCTGGACCTGTACATCCCGCCCGATGCGCTTGAGGTCTTTCTTGAAGCGTTCGAGGGGCCGCTCGACCTGCTGCTGTACCTGATCCGCAAACAGAACATCGATATCCTCGATATTCCCGTGGCCGAGATCACCAAGCAGTACATGGGTTACGTCGAGTTGATGAAAACCGTGCGCCTTGAGCTGGCGGCCGAATACCTGGTCATGGCCGCAATGCTGGCTGAGATCAAGTCGCGCATGCTGCTGCCGCGCTCGGCGGAAGTCGAAGAGGAAGAAGGCGACCCGCGCGCCGAGCTGATTCGCCGCTTGCAGGAATACGAGCGCTTCAAGGCCGCTGCTGAAGGCATAGATGGCTTGAGCCGGGTCGGCCGCGATGTCATCGTGCCGAAACTGGACGCCCCCGAAGCCCGTGCGCGCAAGTTGCTGCCGGATGTCAGTCTTGAAGAAGTGCTGATGTCGATGGCCGAAGTGCTGCACCGCGGCGACATGTTCGAAAGCCATCAGGTCAGCCGCGAGGCGCTGTCGACGCGTGAGCGCATGAGCGACGTGCTGGAACGTCTCAAGGGCAGCGGTTTTGTACCGTTCGCCGAGCTGTTTACCGCAGAAGAAGGTCGTCTGGGCGTGGTCGTGACATTTATGGCGGTGCTGGAGCTGGTCAAGGAATCCCTTGTCGAGCTGGTCCAAAACGAGCCCTTTGCGGTGATCCATGTCCGGGCGCGAGCCGAGTAGAGCAAGAACACACCCATGAACCTCAACGAACCGCGTGAACTGGCCCCGTTGCTTGAAGCCTTTCTGCTGGCCTCCGGAAAGCCGCAGACACTGGAGCGGCTGTATGAGCTGTTCGAAGAGGGCGAGCGTCCCGAACCGCCGATTTTCAAAAAAGCGCTGGATGTGCTGCGTAAGTCTTGCGAGGGGCGTGCTTTCGAACTCAAGGAAGTCGCTTCGGGGTATCGCCTGCAGATTCGTGACCGGTTCTCCCCATGGGTCGGACGGTTGTGGGAAGAACGGCCGCAGCGTTACTCCCGCGCCATGCTGGAAACCCTGGCCTTGATCGCTTATCGCCAGCCGATCACGCGGGGCGAAATTGAAGACGTGCGCGGTGTTGCGGTGAACAGCCACATCGTCAAGACCCTGCTGGAACGCGAGTGGATTCGGGTGGTGGGCTATCGTGACGTGCCCGGTAAGCCGGCGATGTTTGCTACCACCAAGGGGTTTCTGGATCACTTCAACCTCAAAAGCCTGGACGAGCTGCCGCCGCTGGCCGACCTGCGCGAGATGGAAACCGAGCCGGTCCTGGATTTCGAAGACGCCCCCGTACCCGCGCACCTGCAGGCCCTGGCAGACGCCAGCCTCGATCCGGAAGCGGAACCCGAAGCACCTCGCGACGAAACCAGCTTCCGCAGCCTGCTGGTGGAACTGGATTCGATGGAGCAGGGCCTCAAGACCGACTTCGACGACCTGCTGCGGGCGGAGCCAGAGCCAGAGTCTGAAGACGACAAAGGCGACGATGAGGTCTGATTGACTATCGCTCCCACGCTGAAGCGTTCAGCGTGATACGCAAGTCTCGTGGGAGCGAGCTTGCTCGCGAAGGCGATGGTGCAGGCTCGCTATTTTCGGATTCTGTAAGGGCCCTTTCGCGAGCAAGCTCGCTCCCACAAGACCTGTATGTAGCCATGAGCGCTCTGCGTCCTCTTGATACCTCGTCCTGGAGCGTGCAGCGCACTTCGGTCGAATTCATACGCCTGACCAGAGTCACATACGATATCCCTCGCCATGAGAACCGCTGCCCATGAGTTCGACCAAGAACCCCTGCATCAGCCTGTGCAAGTTCGATGATGACATCTGCCTGGGCTGTGGCCGCAGCAAGCGTGAAATCAAGTCCTGGAAGAAACTCGACAAGGATGACAAGCGCACGGTACTCGATGAGTCCGCCAAGCGGCTGGCGAAGCTCAAGACCGCCGGTCGTAAAAAGAAGAAGTGATTCGGGCATTTGCCACTGACGCTGGATGCGTAAACCGGCGCAGGGGCGTATGATGGCCGACCCTCGGCGATCAAGTGTCGCCCGGGCTTTCAAGTATTTCGCCCTGCCGCTATCCACAGCGTGCCGGGCACAGGTCTTGCCGGTTCTCGGCCAGCCCTGATTCGACACACCGGGAGGTGCCCAGATGAGTGAAAAAGACAAGCAGGACAGCCAGGAAATCGGACCCGCAGGCGAAAAGCTGCAGAAGGTTCTGGCGCGCATTGGCGTGGGTTCACGCCGTGACGTAGAAGCCTGGATTACCCAAGGCCGCATCAAGGTCAATGGCAAGGACGCGACCCTCGGTCAACGCGTCGACCTGCATGACGCCATCAGTGTCGATGGTCGCGTCATCAAGCGCGAAGAAGCAGCCGAAACGGTTCGCCGCGTGATCATGTACAACAAGCCCGATGGCGAAATCTGCACCCGTGACGACCCTGAAGGTCGTCCGACCGTGTTCGATCGTCTGCCGCGCCCGAAAGAGGGTCGCTGGATCAACATCGGCCGTCTCGACATCAACACCACCGGTCTGCTGATGTTCACCACTGACGGTGAGCTCGCCAACCGTCTGATGCACCCATCGTTTGAAATGGACCGCGAATATGCGGTTCGTGTACGTGGCGAAGTCGATGACGACATGCTGCTGCGCCTCAAGAATGGTGTGATTCTTGAAGACGGTCCGGCACGTTTCACCGATATCCAGCAGGCACCGGGCGGCGAAGGCTTTAACCACTGGTATCACTGCGTGGTAATGGAAGGTCGTAACCGTGAAGTGCGCCGTCTCTGGGAATCCCAGGGGCTGGTGGTCAGCCGTCTGAAGCGCGTGCGTTACGGGCCGGTGTTCCTCAACTCCGACCTGCCGATGGGCCGCTGGCGCGAAATGAGCCAGTACGAAGTCGACATTCTGGCGGCCGAAGTCGGTCTGCAACCTGTGGCCCAGCCGCAGATGAATGCCAAGACCAAAGACAAGATGGAACGTCTGCAGCGTCAATCGTCGCGCCCCCTGGGCAAAGGCGAGCGCGTTCGCACCTTGCGTCCGGCTGCTGGCGCTCCGGCGACCGGCGATCGCGCACCGCGTCAGCCGCAAATTACCGGCAGCGAACGTGATCGTCCGCGTGGCGGCGACTCCACGCAGCGTCCTTCGCCGCGCAAGGACTCGGGCAAGCCCGGTTCGCGTGCACCGCGTCCGGCAGACAACAGCCGTGGCACACCGGTCGCCGAGCGTCCGAGCGAGATGAATAAGCGCCCGGCCAAGCCTGGGCCAAAGCGTGTCGGCATCAAGCTGGTCAACGACGATGCGCCGTCAGGCAAGCGTCGCGGTCCACCGGCAGGTTCGGGTCAGCGTCCTGGCTTCGGTCGTCGCAAGCCTGAGTGATCCTGTGGTGTGAATGAATGGCATCGCCAGCCCCCAGGGCTGGCGTTGTCGTTTTTGGCGATGTGAAAAACCTTGTCATACAGCCCCGCTGCATTCATTTCCCTGTTTCAACCTCAACCTGGATGCAGGTGTACAATGCCGCGCTTTTTTCTGTGAATCATTGCTGCTCAATACTTCGGATCACCCGTCCGGGGTGCTGCAATTCTGTTGCGTCACAAGCGCGGCAGGTCCTTTTCGGTCACAGAACAAGAACAATCAGGTAGCTATCGAATGAGTGAAACAACTGCACCCTCGGGTGAATTGAAGCGAGGTCTGAAGAATCGGCACATTCAGCTGATTGCTCTGGGCGGCGCTATCGGCACTGGCTTGTTTCTCGGGTCGGCGGGCGTGCTGAAATCGGCCGGGCCTTCGATGATTCTCGGTTATGCGATTTGTGGCTTCATCGCTTTCATGATCATGCGCCAGCTTGGCGAGATGATCGTCGAAGAACCCGTCGCCGGGTCGTTCAGCCATTTTGCCCACAATTATTGGGGCGGTTTCGCCGGGTTCCTGTCCGGCTGGAATTGCTGGCTGCTGTACATCCTGGTCGGTATGTCGGAGCTGACTGCTGTCGGCAAGTACATTCATTACTGGCTGCCGGACATCCCGAGCTGGGTTTCAGCGGCTGCGTTCTTCATTCTGATCAATGCCATCAACCTGACCAACGTCAAGGTGTTCGGCGAGACCGAGTTCTGGTTCGCGATCATCAAGGTGGTGGCGATTATCGGCATGATCGCGCTGGGCAGTTACATGCTGGTCAGTGGCAGTGGCGGCCCGCAGGCGTCGGTCAGCAACCTCTGGGAGCATGGCGGATTCTTTCCCAATGGTGTCGGCGGGCTGGTCATGGCGCTGGCAATCATCATGTTCTCGTTCGGCGGTCTGGAAATGCTCGGCTTCACCGCTGCCGAGGCCGAACAGCCGAAGACCGTGATCCCCAAGTCGATCAATCAGGTCATCTACCGCATCCTGATTTTCTACATCGGCGCACTGGTGGTGCTGTTGTCGCTGACACCCTGGGACAGCCTGCTGGCCAGCCTCAATGCCTCGGGTGACTCCTATAGCGGCAGCTCGTTCGTGCAGGTGTTCTCGATGCTGGGTAGCGATGCGGCGGCGCATATCCTGAACTTCGTGGTACTGACTGCAGCGCTGTCGGTTTATAACAGCGGCACTTATTGCAACAGCCGCATGTTGGTAGGCATGGCCGAGCAGGGCGATGCGCCCAAAGCGCTGGCGCAGGTCGACAGGCGCGGGGTGCCGGTCAAGGCTATCTTTGCGTCTGCCGCGGTGACCGTGGTGGCGGTTCTGCTCAATTACTTCGTGCCGCAGCAGGCGCTGGAGCTGTTGATGTCGCTGGTAGTGGCCACGCTGGTCATTGAAATTCCGCCAGCACATGAACCGCACCGCCCAAGTGCCGCTGTTCAAGGCGCTGTGGTATCCCTACGGTAACTACGTGTGTCTGGCGTTTGTGCTGTTTATCCTCGGCATCATGCTGATGATTCCCGGCATCCAGATATCGGTTTATGCGATACCGGTCTGGCTGGCGGTCATGTGGGTGTGTTATCGGGCCAAGAACAGGCGTAGCGTTGTCATGAATGCCGAGACTGGCAAATAACCGTGCCTGTTGCAGAAAAGAAGATGCCCCGATGCTGGTGATTTCCAACAATGTTCATTTGCCGGACGCCGAGATCGAGCTGACGGCCATTCGCGCCCAAGGCGCGGGTGGGCAAAACGTCAACAAGGTCTCCAGCGCCGTGCATTTGCGTTTTGACATCAACGCCTCGTCGCTGCCGCCGTTCTACAAGGAGCGGCTGCTGGCGTTGAGTGACAGTCGCATCACCAGCGATGGTGTGATCGTGCTCAAGGCCCAGCAATACCGCACTCAGGAACAGAACCGCGCCGACGCGTTATTGCGCTTGAGCGAGTTGATCGTCAACGCCGCCAAAGTCGAAAAGAAACGCCGCCCGACACGGCCGACCCTGGGTTCCAAGACCCGCCGCCTGGAGTCCAAGAGCAAACGCGGCTCGATCAAGGCCGGACGCGGGAAAGTGGATTTCTGAGTACGGCTGGCCCTTCAAGATCGGACGCAGAGCGTCCAGAACGGCGTTACCACGCGGGAGCGTGGGAACGATCAGCCCGAATATCGTGCGACGCTCTGCGTCGCATGCCTTTCCGGACGCTCTGCGTCCTCTCGGCGACGCAGAGCGTCGAGACCTGCATTCCCACGCTGGAGCGTGCGGAACGATAATCCCAACTATCGCGCGTCGCTCCGCGTCGCATGCCGTTCTGGATCGTGGGAACGATGACCGGAACCGATCATCAGTGGCGCAATACCTGCGTCTGCTTGTACAGATAGACGCTTAACGCCAGTCCGGTAAGTGACGCCAGCGCCGCAAACAGGAAGATCGAGACAAAGCCGAAGCCTGCGGCAATCGCGCCTGCCAGTGGGCCGGTGATGCCCAGGGACAGGTCGATGAACAGCGAGTAAGCACCGACCGCAGCGCCTCGGCTGGAGGCAGGGACGAGGTTCACAGCTTCCACGCCCAGCGCGGGAAACACCAACGAGAACCCGAAACCGGTCAACGCCGCGCCAGCCAGTGCCAGCTCCGGAGTGGGGGCCACCCACAGCAGCAACAGCCCCAGGCTTTCCCCTGACAGGCAGACAATCGCTACCCGAAAGCCTCCCAGACGATTGATCAGGTTGCCGAACAGCAGGCGCGCCGCGATGAAGCTGCCACCGAACAGGGTCAGACACAGCGCCGCATTCGGCCAGTGGTTGCTCGCGTAATACAGGGTGATAAAGGTGGCTATGGTGCCGAAGCCGATGCCGCCCAGCGCCAGGCCCATGCCGTGTGGAAACACTCGCCCCAGTACGTGCATGAAGGGCAGCCGTTCACCTGGCACAATCGGTGCGGCCTGCTTGTGCCAGGTCAGGTACAGGCCCAGCGCGCAGAGCAGCATGATGCTGACACCTACTGTCCACAACCCGAGTGAGTCAACCATCCAGACACCCAGCGGTGCGCCGATGGCCAGAGCGCCGTAGCTGGCGATACCGTTCCAGGAGATCACTTTGGCAGTGTTCTGCGCGCCGACCCGGCCGATGCCCCAGCCAATCGAGCCCGAACCTACCAGACTTTCCGCGCTGCCGAGAATCACCCGGCCAATCAGCAGAATGATCAGGCTCGTCATCGGCCAGCTGTCCAGCCAGACCGGCACCAGCATGAACACACCGCTCAGCCCGCAGCCGGTCAGGCCGATCTGCACGGCTTTCTTGCTGCCTAGATTGTCGATGATACGGCTCGCCCATGGTCGACTGATCAATGTCGCCAGGTACTGCACGCTGATCACCAGGCCTGCGATAACCGCGCCGAAGCCTAAATCGCTGTGGACGTAGCCTGGCAGTACGGCAAGCGGAATACCGATATTCAGGTAGCCGATAAACGTGAACATCACAATGGAAATGACGGTTTGGGTAACAGCCATAGGGGTTTGCGGCGTGGTTTGCTGTGTCTCGGGCATGGGGCAGGCTTTCATTCTATGCGGGTATGGCGTTCGAGCGGGCAGGGGAAAACCCTTAGCAAGCTCTCGAAGTGCTTATCATACCGACGCATCGCGTCATGCAGGTGCAACGAAGTGAAATAAACGGCGAATGGAGGATTATTTGTTTGCCGGGGCTACAAGCTGTGTGGTCACGAGGGCGGCCAAGGCGTTTTCCTGAGTACCGAAACGGGCGAGCAGGGCGCTCTGTTTTTCCGGGCTGAGGCGTGACCAGATTTCGATCATTTTCTCGGCGGTGCCAATCAGGGCATTGGCTTGCGTTTCAGTGAAGTCGTTCATAAAAATCTGCTGTTTGCCTGTTACTGGTTTTCCAGGCGTATTGAAAATCGGCAGAACCGTTTTTCGATACGCCTGAAAACAATCGCCTTCAGTCTTTGCTTCCGGCTTTCTGGCTGTCTTGAGCCGAGGGTGCTGCTTTCATTGCGACAGGTTGACCGAGCTCCTGTTGAGCCAGGGTCGACTGTTGTGGTTCCTGTTGGCCTGGTGGGAAGTTAGGGATTTCATGCATCGTCGTCGCTCCTCGCAAGGGGTTGCAGATAGAACCGTGCTTTAAAAAGCCTGCGCAGGATAACCCACCGAAAATGACAATCAGGATATTTTTTTACCCCGATTGCCCTGATTGTGAAACAAAATGGCTTTTTTACTGTCCGGCTTTTTATCTCGCGAGGCGCTGACGAGCTTGATTTCATTGGGCCAGACCGCGTGAGCAGGGTCCGCGGCCCGTTGAACATTTTATTTTCGGCCTTCTGCATCCTTGGCCACTTCGTCAGTGCGCGCGGCCATGATGAAATCGTTGCGGTGCAGGCCTTTGATCGAGTGGCTCCACCAGGTCACCGTCACTTTGCCCCATTCGGTCAGCAGGCCTGGATGGTGGCCTTCAGCCTCGGCAATCTCGCCGACCGCGTTGGTGAACGCCAAAGCGAATTTGAAGTTCTTGAACAGGAATACTTTTTCCAGCTGCATGACGCCGTCGCGCACTTCAATATTCCAGTCGGGGATCTGCTTGAGCAGTTCCGGCAGCTCGGCTTCGCTGACTTGTGGGGCGTCTGCTCGGCAGGCTTCGCAATGGGCTTGATTCAAGGTACTCATAAACAGGGTTTCCTTTTCAGATACCTGGCCGAGGGTCAGGCGGCGTGGCTTTTGGTTTTAGGTGGAAATTTGGGAGCGTGCAAGCCCAACTGCATGCCCTGTTCTACCAGCGCCATGATGTCTTCCTGCGCCAGGTCGAACAGGTGCTTGAGGCTTGGCAGAACAAAATACAGCGGTTGCAGAATGTCGATGCGGTACGGCGTGCGCATCGCTTCAAGCGGGTCGAATAGCTGGTGTTCGGGAGCCGGCGACAGGCTGTACACCGCTTCCTTGGGCGAAGAAAGAATACCGCCGCCGTAGATTTTGCGCCCCTGTGGTGTGTCGACCAGACCAAATTCGATGGTCATCCAGTACAGCCGGGCCAGATACACACGTTGTTCCTTGCTCGCGCTCAGGCCGAGTTTGCCGTAGGTATGAGTAAATTCGGCAAACCAAGGATTGGTCAGCAGCGGGCAGTGACCAAAGATTTCGTGAAAGATGTCCGGCTCCTGAAGATAATCCAGTTCTTCCTCGGTGCGAATAAACGTCGCCACCGGGAAGCGCTTGCTGGCCAGCAGTTCAAAGAACGTCTGGAACGGGATCAGCGCTGGCACTCGCTCAACCTGCCAGCCGGTGGTTGCACCCAGCACCTTGTTGATTTCACCCAGCTGCGGAATACGGTCATGGAGCAGGCCCAGTTGCTCGATACCGTACAGATACTCCTGGCAGGCTCGGCCTTCAATAATCGTCATCTGCCGGGTAATCAGGGTGTTCCATACCGCATGTTCGGCTGCTGTGTAATCAATGAAACCCGAAGCGTCCGGCTCGCGTGCCACGTAAAGCGTCTGGGCCATGCTGATGTCCTCGAAAGGCTGCTCTTGTAAACGTATTTTTGTAAAAGCCTGCCTGCAGGAATAACCCGCTTTCGACGATGGGTCTGCCTGTGAAAGCCGTCGCGCTCCCATCTTGTTGCCCAAATTCGTAACGAAAACTTTACGTGTGGTTCCCGTGGACCATGAATTCAGCAGATTGCTCTCTCGCGAAGCGTGCCTCTGTAACGTATTGTTGACGGAAAACTTTGCCACTCTCTAAAAAACCACGCTCACAGGGGCGAATGAATCATGCGCATCAAGGTGCATTGCCAGAACCGGATCGGCATTCTTCGCGACATTCTCGATCTGTTGGTGGCCTACGGCGTCAACGTGGCGCGTGGTGAAGTGGGGGGCGAGCATGGCGACGCTATCTATCTGCATTGCCCGAACCTGATCAATCTGCAGTTTCAGGCCCTGCGCCCGAAGTTTGAGGCGATCACCGGTGTATTCGGCGTCAAGCGTGTCGGGCTGATGCCCAGCGAGCGTCGGCACATGGAGCTCAACGCCTTGCTCGGTGCGCTGGAGTTCCCTGTGCTGTCCATCGACATGGCCGGTGCAATCGTCGCAGCCAATCGTGCAGCCGCGCAGTTGCTGGGCGTGCGGGTCGATGAAGTGCCGGGGATGCCGCTGTCGCGCTATGCCGAGGATTTCGACCTGCCTGAGCTGGTGCGGGCCAGCCAGTCGCGGATCAATGGTCTGCGGGTCAAGGTGCGCGGCGATGTGTTTCTCGCTGATATCGCCCCGTTGCAATCGGAGCACGATGACAGCGAAGCCATGGCCGGGGCCGTACTGACCCTGCACCGCGCTGATCGGGTTGGTGAGCGCATCTACCATGTGCGCAAACAGGAGTTACGCGGCTTTGACAGCATCTTTCAGAGTTCGAAGGTCATGGCTGCGGTGGTCCGCGAGGCGCGGCGCATGGCACCACTGGATGCGCCGCTGCTGATCGAGGGCGAAACCGGCACCGGCAAGGAATTGCTCGCCCGTGCCTGTCACCTGGCCAGCCCTCGTGGCCAGTCACCGCTGATGGCGCTCAACTGTGCCGGGCTGTCGGAGTCCATGGCCGAGATTGAGCTGTTCGGCTACGACCCGGGTGCGTTCGAGGGCGCGCGAGCGGAAGGCCGGCTCGGGTTGCTGGAGCTGACAGCAGGCGGCACGCTGTTCCTTGATGGTGTGGGTGAGCTGAGTGCGCGAATGCAGGCCAAGCTGCTGCGTTTCATTCAGGACGGCAGCTTTCGCCGGGTCGGCAGCGACGAGGACATGTTTCTCGATGTGCGTGTGATGTGTTCGACCCAGGTCGACCTGTCGGAGCTATGCGCCCAAGGGGTCTTCAGGCAGGACCTTTATCATCGCCTCAATGTGCTGTCGCTGCACATACCGCCGTTGCGCGATTGCCTGGACGGTCTTGAGCCGCTGGTGGAGCACTTTCTGGATCACGCCAGCCGCCAGATCGGCTGCCCGTTACCAGGCATTGCGCCGGGTGCCATCAAGCGCCTGAATCAGTACCACTGGCCCGGCAATGTAAGGCAATTGGAAAATGTATTGTTTCAGGCTGTATCGCTGTGTGACGGCAGCAAGGTGCAGGCCGAGCATATTCGTTTGCCGGATTACGGTGTGCGGCCAGGGCTGAGTGACGTGTCTCTGGAAGGGGGGCTGGACGCTATTATCGGGCGTTTCGAAAAATCGGTGCTGGAACATTTATATGCGCAATATCCCAGCAGTCGCCAATTGGGCAAACGCCTGGGGGTGTCACATACAACCATTGCCAACAAGTTGCGTGGCTATGAGTTGGGGCGTGAGTCAGGCCGGCACGCAGCCGATCAACAATCCGCTGATTGACCGCCCGGCAATCAACGCTCGTGTATACGCCCCGCAATCAATATCTGCGAGGCGTCGAGCACGGGTCGCAATAGCGAAAAGCATCAACCGTTACTGCAGCCGTTGCCCATCACCTGGTAGCTCATGGTGTGCCTTGCGCCTTGCGAGTCTTCATAGACCATGCGCGCCGGGACCACTTCGCAGACATTGGGGATCTGGCTGATGGAAATAACCCGGGCGATATCCAGATGAGTGCCATACGTGTATTGCTCGACACGGGCTTGCTGGGCAGCAACTTTAGTCTGCGATTCTTCGGCCATGGCGAAGCTGCTGACACCGCACAGTGCCAATGTCACTAATAAAGCTTTCATTGTGTTTTACCTTTTTGAAAGTGAGCGCGTGCGCATCACGCTTTTAGCGTCATGTGCGAACTCTGTTTGATATCTAGAAGCGGGCTGCGTGGGGGCAGCTGATAGTTGCCGTGTTGGCGAGATGAATTCTAGGCCTGTTGCAAGACGACATATATAAAGACTTTGGATAAGCGCTTTCATCAAAACGGTAATAATCCGGAGGCCGCCTGAGGCTCCGGCGTTGCCCGGTAATACCAACGTCGAATGGCCCCACCGGGTGGGGCGGGATACAACGGGTGCATAAAACAACAACTATCCACCGAGGTAACCAAGATGAGTGCAGCTTCCCTGTACCCCGTCCGCCCAGAAGTCGCAGCGACTACGCTGACGGATGAAGCGACCTACAAGGCCATGTACCAGCAGTCGGTGGTCAACCCTGATGGTTTCTGGCGTGAACAGGCTCAGCGCCTCGACTGGATCAAACCTTTCAGTGTGGTCAAGCAAACCTCGTTCGACGACCATCGGGTCGATATCAAATGGTTCGCCGACGGTACGCTGAACGTTGCCTATAACTGCTTGGATCGCCATCTGGCAGAGCGCGGCGACACGATTGCGATCATCTGGGAAGGCGATGACCCTTCCGAGCACCGTGAAATCACCTACCGCGAGCTACACGCCGAAGTCTGCAAGTTTGCCAACGCACTGCGCGGCCAGGACGTGCACCGTGGTGACGTCGTCACTATCTATATGCCGATGATCCCCGAGGCTGTGGTCGCCATGCTGGCGTGCGCCCGGATCGGTGCGATTCACTCGGTGGTATTCGGCGGTTTCTCGCCGGAAGCACTGGCTGGCCGGATCATCGATTGCAGCTCCAAAGTTGTCATTACTGCGGATGAAGGCCTGCGCGGTGGCAAGAAGACTGCGCTCAAGGCGAATGTCGACCGTGCACTGACCAATCCGGAAACCAGCAGCGTGCAGAAGGTCATCGTCTGCAAACGTACCGGTGGCGAAATCGAGTGGAACCGTCATCGTGACATCTGGTACCACTCGCTTCTGGAAGTGGCCTCCAGCACCTGCGCGCCAAAAGAGATGGGGGCCGAAGAGTCGCTGTTCATCCTCTACACTTCTGGCTCGACCGGCAAACCCAAGGGTGTGTTGCACACCACCGCAGGTTATCTGCTTTATGCGGCGCTGACCCACGAGCGTGTGTTTGACTACAAGCCGGGCGAAATCTACTGGTGCACCGCGGACGTCGGCTGGGTCACCGGGCACAGCTACATTGTCTATGGCCCCTTGGCCAATGGTGCAACCACGCTGCTGTTTGAAGGTGTGCCGAACTACCCGGACATCACGCGTGTGTCGAAAATCATCGACAAGCACAAGGTCAATATCCTCTACACCGCGCCGACCGCGATCCGCGCCATGATGGCCGAGGGCGCCAAGTCCGTTGAAGGTGCCGACGGGTCCAGTCTGCGTCTGTTGGGTTCGGTGGGCGAGCCGATCAACCCTGAAGCCTGGGGCTGGTACTACAACACCGTTGGCAAACAGAACTGCCCGATTGTCGATACCTGGTGGCAGACCGAAACCGGTGGCATTCTGATCAGCCCGCTGCCAGGCGCAACAGCGCTGAAGCCTGGCTCGGCGACACGTCCGTTCTTCGGCGTGATTCCGGCGCTGGTGGACAACCTGGGCAACCTCATTGAGGGCGCGGCGGAAGGCAATCTGGTTATTCTCGATTCCTGGCCGGGTCAGTCACGCTCGCTGTATGGCGATCACGACCGTTTCGTCGACACCTACTTCAAGACCTTCCGTGGCATGTACTTCACCGGTGACGGTGCCCGTCGCGATGAGGACGGCTATTACTGGATCACCGGGCGCGTAGACGATGTGCTCAACGTTTCCGGACACCGCATGGGCACCGCCGAGATCGAAAGCGCGATGGTTGCGCACCCGAAAGTCGCCGAAGCCGCAGTGGTCGGTGTGCCGCATGACTTGAAAGGGCAGGGCATCTACGTCTACGTCACCCTCAACGGTGGTGAAGAACCGAGCGATGCTCTGCGCACTGAGTTGCGCAACTGGGTGCGCAAGGAGATCGGCCCGATTGCTTCGCCTGATTTCATCCAGTGGGCGCCTGGATTGCCGAAGACCCGTTCGGGCAAGATCATGCGCCGTATCCTGCGCAAGATTGCCACCGCTGAGTACGATGCGCTGGGTGACATCTCGACGCTGGCCGATCCGGGTGTGGTGCAGCACCTGATTGACACGCACAAGACCATGAACGCTGCCTGACCGCTCATTGACTGAGCGCGCCTCGTCCGGTTAACGCCGGGCGGGGCGCTTTTGTTTGTGCGGCCCGGTATCGGAAACGAGATATATATCGGTTTGTTACGGGTTTACACGGCGTTGTCGGACGGTGCTTCATTGTGGGACGTTCTCTGGCTTTCTTGTAGGAAGCTGCGACGCATCAGGGCGTTTCATCCGCCATATGGAACGCTGGGCTTGCCGGATTAGAAGGGTTTGCCAATAATGGGCGCGCTTTTTGCTGTTATGACAGGTTTAGCTGGCTGTGCTGGATCAGCAGAAATATGCTTCGTCAATAGCTAGTAGTGGGTTTTTCGGTGCATCTGTAACTAGTTGTCGCATTGAAGAAATATCGACTTCGAGCCTGTCGTTAAAATGCCCGTCATTCGCCGAAGGTCCGTGAGCCACCAATGCGGTGTCACGCCCCCGGCGTCGCTCTCCCCCGAGATTGTCCTTTCGCACATTGGGCGCTTGCTCACTTTGCCACTTGTCGTGCTTTACCGATGGAGTCCTGGAAATGAAGAAGCTCATGCTTATTGGCGCGATGGCGTTGTCCGTGCTCGCCCAGCCGATCTTCGCTGATGAAAAACCGCTGAAAATCGGCATCGAAGCGGCTTACCCTCCGTTCGCTTCCAAGGCTCCGGATGGCAGCATCGTCGGTTTTGACTACGACATCGGCAATGCGCTGTGTGAAGAAATGAAGGTCAAGTGCACCTGGGTCGAGCAGGAATTCGACGGTCTTATCCCGGCGCTGAAAGTGCGCAAGATCGACGCGATCCTTTCTTCCATGTCGATCACCGACGACCGCAAGAAGTCTGTGGATTTTACCGGTAAGTACTACAATTCCCCGGCCCGTCTGGTCATGAAAGACGGCACCGTGATCAGCGACAGCCTGGCGGAACTCAAGGGCAAGAAAATCGGCATGCAGCGCGGTTCGATCCATGAGCGTTTCGCCCGTGAAGTTCTTGCTCCCAAAGGTGTGGAAGTGACGCCGTACGGTTCGCAGAACGAAATCTACCTGGACATCGGTGCGGGTCGTCTGGACGGCACCATCGCCGACGCCACCCTGCTGCAGGACGGTTTCCTGAAGACCGACGCAGGCAAGGGTTACGCGTTCACAGGTCCATCGTTTACCGACCCGAAATACTTCGGTGACGGCATCGGCATCGCCGTGCGCAAGGGTGACAAGGCCAACCTTGAGCGCCTGAATGCCGCCATTGCAGCCATCCGTGCCAACGGCAAGTACAAAGCGATTCAGGACAAATATTTCGACTTCGATATCTACGGCAAGTAAGTCGTCATACCGATCCTGATCAATGGCGCAAACAGAATTGCCTGGCTTGCGCCATTTTTATTCCACGCTTGAGGACCGCACATCATGTTGAAAGGTTACGGAGCTGTCATCCTCGAAGGTGCCTGGCTGACGTTGCAGCTGGCCCTGTCGTCGATGGCTCTGGCGATCGTTCTCGGTCTGATCGGCGTGGCGCTTCGTCTGTCGCCGGTACGCTGGATTGCCTGGCTGGGCGATCTGTACAGCACGGTAATTCGCGGCATTCCCGATCTGGTCCTGATATTGCTGATTTTCTACGGCGGTCAGGACCTGCTTAACCGCGTTGCGCCGCTGCTGGGTTTTGATGACTACATCGATCTTGACCCCTTGCTGGCTGGGATCTGCACTCTGGGCTTCATTTTTGGTGCCTATCTCTCGGAAACCTTTCGCGGTGCGTTCATGGCCATCCCCAAGGGGCAGGCCGAAGCAGGCATGGCGTATGGCCTGAGCAGCGGCAAGGTGTTCTTCCGCATTCTGGTGCCGCAGATGATTCGTCTGGCGATCCCCGGTTTCACCAATAACTGGCTGGTCTTGACCAAGGCCACTGCACTGATTTCCGTGGTCGGACTGCAGGACATGATGTTCAAGGCCAAGCAGGCGGCCGATGCCACCCGCGAGCCTTTCACCTTCTTTCTGGCGGTTGCGGCGATGTACCTGGTGATCACCAGCGTGTCGCTGCTCGCCTTGCGTTACCTCGAAAAACGCTACTCGGTAGGCGTGAGGGCGGCTGACCTATGATCTTTGACTACAACGTGATCTGGGACAGCCTGCCGCTGTACTTCGGCGGTTTGCTGACCACCCTGAAACTGCTGGCGATTTCCCTCGCGTTTGGGCTGCTCGCGGCGTTGCCGCTGGGCCTGATGCGGGTCTCGAAAAACCCTTGGGTCAATATGCCGGCCTGGCTGTACACCTATGTGATCCGCGGCACGCCGATGCTGGTCCAGCTGTTCCTGATCTATTACGGGCTGGCCCAGTTCGACGCGGCGCGCGAAAGCTTTTTATGGCCTTGGCTGTCCAGTGCTACGTTCTGTGCCTGTCTGGCGTTCACTATCAATACCAGCGCCTATACAGCCGAGATCATTGCCGGCAGCCTCAAGGCCACGCCGGCCGGTGAAATCGAGGCTGCGCGGGCCATGGGCATGTCGAAGGCCAAAATGTATCGGCGCATTCTGCTGCCGTCGGCCTTGCGCCGGGCGCTGCCGCAGTACAGCAACGAGGTCATCATGATGCTGCAGACGACCAGTCTGGCCTCCATCGTGACCCTGATCGACATCACCGGCGCTGCCCGCACGGTCAACGCGCAGTTCTACCTGCCGTTCGAAGCTTACGTTACCGCAGGCGTTTTCTATCTGTGCCTGACATTCATTCTGGTGCGGCTGTTCAAAATTGCCGAACGCCGCTGGCTGGGCTATCTGGCCCCACGGAAGGTCTGAAATGCAAAGAATCGATCATGTATTGCCGTGGAGCACCCTCGGCACCGAACGCACGCTGAGTGTCTTTCGCTTCGGTACTGGCGAGCGAAAAGCCTACATTCAGGCCAGTCTGCACGCAGACGAACTGCCCGGCATGCGCACCGCCTGGGAGTTGAAGAAACGCCTGACCGAGCTGGAACAGCAAGGCGTGCTCAAGGGCGTCGTCGAGCTGGTGCCGGTGGCCAACCCGCTGGGGCTGGGGCAGTTGCTGCAAGGTGCGCACCAGGGGCGTTTCGAGTTCGGCAGCGGCAAGAATTTCAACCGTGACTTCACCGAGCTGAGCGAGCCGGTCGCCGATTTGCTGGAAGGCCAGTTGGGCGATGACCCGCGCGCCAATACCCAATTGATTCGTCAGGCGATGATGACCGCACTTGAAGGCTTGCCTGCCGCGCAATCGGAGTTGCAAGGTATGCAGCGCATCCTGCTCAAGCATGCCTGCATCGCTGATGTGGTGCTTGATCTGCATTGCGATGCCGATGCCGCGCTGCACATGTATGCCTTGCCACAGCACTGGCCGCAATGGCGCTCGCTGTCGGCGCACCTGAATATTCAGGTGGCACTGCTGGCCGAGGATTCCGGTGGCAGTTCCTTCGATGAAGCCTGTTCGCTGCCGTGGTTGCGTCTGTCACGGACCTTCCCGCAGGCGCAGATCCCGCTGGCGTGTCTGGCGACCACTATCGAGCTGGGTGGTCAGGCCGACACCGGCAAGCCTCAGGCGCAAGCGCACGCCGAAGGCATTCTGGCGTTTCTGGCCGAACAGGGTTTTATCGGCGGTGACTGGCCGCAGCCGGCACATCAAGCCTGCGAAGGTCTGCCATTCGAAGGTACCGAATTGCTCTATGCGCCGCATCCTGGCGTGGTGACATTCCTGCGTGCCGCAGGCGATAAAGTCGAAATCGGCGATGCGCTGTTCGAAGTCATCGACCCGCTGTCCGATCAGGTCAGTACCATTTGTGCGAATACTGCCGGGGTGCTGTTTGCCATCGAGCGGCTTCGTTACGCTCAACCAGGTTTCTGGCTGGCCAAAGTGGCGGGGCGCACCGCGCTGCGTCATGGACGTCTGCTCAGTGATTGACCGTTCTGTGGGAACCCAAAGCATGAACAAACTGGAAGTGCAGGACCTGCACAAGCGCTATGGCAGTCACGAAGTGATCAAGGGCGTGTCCCTGACCGCCAAAGCTGGCGATGTCATCAGCATCATCGGCTCCAGCGGCTCGGGCAAAAGCACCTTTCTGCGCTGCACCAACCTGCTCGAACAGCCCCATGCCGGCAAGATCCTGCTCAACAACGAAGAGTTGAAGCTGGTGCCGAACAAGGACGGCGGTCTGAAAGCTGCCGACGCCAGACAGTTGCAGCGCATGCGCTCACGTCTGTCGATGGTGTTCCAGCACTTCAACCTGTGGTCGCACATGACGGCGCTGCAGAACATCATCGAAGCGCCGGTTCATGTTCTGGGCGTGTCGAAAAAGGAAGCGCTGGAAAAAGCCGAGCACTACCTGGCCAAGGTCGGCGTGTCCCATCGTAAGGACGCTTATCCAGGACACATGTCCGGTGGCGAGCAGCAGCGTGTGGCCATTGCCCGCGCGCTGGCGATGGAGCCTGAAGTGATGCTGTTCGACGAGCCTACCTCGGCGCTCGACCCTGAACTGGTTGGCGATGTGCTCAAGGTCATGCAGGGGCTGGCTCAGGAAGGCCGGACCATGGTGGTGGTGACTCACGAAATGGGCTTTGCCCGGGAAGTCTCCAACCAGCTGGTTTTCCTGCACCAGGGTGTGGTTCTGGAGCGTGGTGACCCGCGCGAGGTACTGGCCAACCCGCAGACCGAGCGTCTGCAGCAGTTCCTGTCAGGCAGCCTCAAGTGACGATCGGCATCGCATGGCGATGCCTTTTTACGGCAGAACAGGGCATGCTGCGCGACGCGCGACATGACCTGGATGTTCCAGATCGAGCCATCTTCTGAGGCTCGGCTTTTGCGGCAATACGTATCGGATGTCCCAATGACTGCCCATCGAATAGGTTTTCTCGTCTGGCCTGGCACCAAAGCCCTGACTCTGGCACTTGCCGAGGAAGCCTTGCGTGTCGCTCAGCGCGTTCATCCTGAAGTGGTCTACGAATTGTCGTTTCTACAGGCCGAGGCAGGGGAGCCGACAGCGGTTGCCGGAGCCTGGCAATTGCCGGGCGAGCCCTGGACCGGGCGACTGGACGGTTTTCAGAAGCTGTTTCTGCTCGCTGATGAGCCTCCGGCAGCCGTGGCCCCGGCGCTGGGCAGCGCGCTCAAGCAACTGGTGCGTGCCGGCTGTTCGATTGGCGGGCTGTCGGCGGGCGTTTATCCGCTCGCGCAACTGGGCCTGCTGGACGGCTATCGCGCTGCCGTGCACTGGCGCTGGCAGGACGACTTCGCCGAACGCTTCCCCAAAGTCATCGCCACCAGCCATTTGTTCGACTGGGACCGGGATCGTCTGACCGCCTGCGGTGGCATGTCGGTGCTCGACCTGCTGCTGGCGGTGCTGTCTCGCGATCACGGTGCGGAACTGGCCGGGGCGGTTTCCGAAGAGCTGGTGGTCGAACGCATTCGCGAAGGCGGCGAGCGTCAGCGCATTCCGTTGCAGAACCGTCTGGGCTCCAGCCATCCAAAGCTGACCCAGGCTGTACTGTTGATGGAAGCCAACATCGAAGAGCCGTTGACCACTGACGAAATCGCCCAGCACGTGTGTGTGTCGCGCCGTCAGCTGGAGCGAATCTTCAAGCAGTACCTCAACCGTGTACCCAGTCAGTATTACCTGGAGCTGCGCCTGAACAAGGCGCGTCAGATGTTGATGCAGACCAGCAAGTCGATCATTCAGATCGGTCTTTCGTGCGGTTTTTCCTCGGGTCCGCACTTCTCCAGCGCCTACCGCAACTTCTTCGGCGCCACGCCGCGTGAAGACCGCAACCAGCGACGCAGCAGCAGCCCGTTCGAACTTTCGCCGGTGCCTGCCGAGCGCGGTTGATTGTCTTGTCGCGATAGAAGTGCTGCCGCGACAGCTCTGGTCCAGACAGGCCGGCCTCAATCCGTTTAAACTGCGCCTTTGTGACGCAATATGTCGCATTGCCGAAAACCTTGAAAAAACCCGGTTTTGCGCTGTAACAAGTTGTCGCCTGGCGGCAAGGCCGAACACAATTCAGTCCTTACAATCTTCCCATCGCTCGCCAGTTTCAGGCAGGCGTTCCTCATCAGGAGACTCCTATGTCCGTTGAGCATGCTGCGGTGCAACGCGCCGATTTCGACCAGGTAATGGTCCCCAATTACGCCCCGGCCGGGTTCATTCCCGTGCGCGGTGCGGGCTCCCGGGTCTGGGATCAGGCGGGACGCGAACTGGTGGATTTCTCGGGCGGGATCGCCGTCAACGTATTGGGCCACTGCCATCCGGCGCTGGTCGGTGCCTTGACCGAGCAGGCCAATAATCTCTGGCATGTGTCCAACGTATTCACCAACGAGCCAACCCTGCGTCTGGCTAAAAAGCTGGTGGATGCGACGTTCGCCGAGCGCGTGTTCTTCTGTAACTCGGGCGCTGAAGCCAACGAGGCGGCCTTCAAGCTGGCGCGCCGAGTGGCGCACGACCTGCACGGTCCTGAAAAATACGAAATAATTTCGGCGGTAAACAGTTTTCATGGCCGTACCCTGTTCACTGTCAGCGTCGGTGGCCAGCCGAAATACTCCGATGGTTTCGGGCCGAAAATCACCGGCATCAGCCACGTGCCGTATAACGACCTTGAAGCGTTGAAAGCGGCTGTTACCGACAAGACCTGCGCTGTGGTGCTGGAGCCGATTCAAGGCGAAGGCGGCGTGTTGCCGGGCCAGCTGGAATACCTGCAAGGCGCGCGCAAGCTGTGTGACGAGCACAACGCGTTGCTGGTATTCGATGAAGTGCAGAGCGGCATGGGCCGTAGCGGCCATCTGTTCGCCTACATGCATTACGGCGTGACCCCGGACATCCTTTCCAGCGCTAAAAGCATCGGTGGCGGCTTCCCCCTGGCGGCCATGCTGACCACTGAAAAACTTGCCAAACACTTTGCGGTCGGCGTTCACGGCACCACGTATGGCGGCAACCCGCTGGCCTGCGCGGTCGGTGAAGCGGTGATTGATGTCGTCAATACGCCTGAAGTGCTGGCTGGCGTGCAGCGCAAGCATCAGCAATTCAAGACCCGCCTGGAGAGCATCGGCCAGCAATATGGCGTGTTCACCGAAGTGCGCGGCCTGGGCCTGTTGATCGGCTGCGTGCTGTCCGACGCCTGGAAAGGCAAGGCCAAGGACATTTTCAACGCCGCTGAAGCCCAGGATCTGATGATTCTACAGGCCGGTCCCGACGTGATCCGTTTCGCGCCGAGCCTGGTGATTGAAGACGCAGACATCGAAGAAGGCCTGAACCGCTTCGAGCGTGCCATCGCCAAGCTGACGTCCTGATTCATCCGCTTTATCCCGGTGTCTGCCTGATCGGCAAACACCGGACATTTTCCTGTGCTGTGCGGCATGATGCCGTGTGGTGCTTTTACCAATGCCGGTCGTAAATGCCGGTCGATCTACAAGGAGTGGCACCATGCTGGTGATGCGCCCTGCGCAAATGGCTGATCTGGCCGAGGTTCAACGCCTCGCTGCCGACAGCCCTATCGGTGTCACGTCCTTGCCCGACGATGCTGGCCGCCTGACCGACAAGATCGGCTCGTCGGAGGCATCATTCGCCGCCGAGGTCAGCTTCAACGGCGAAGAAACCTACTTCTTCGTGCTCGAAGACAGCGAAAGCGGCAAGCTGGTGGGCTGCTCGGGCATTGTTGCTTCGGCGGGCTACTCCGAGCCGTTTTACAGTTTTCGCAACGAAACCTTCGTGCATGCTTCCCGCGAACTGAAGATCCATAACAAGATCCATGTTCTGTCCCAGTGTCACGACCTGACCGGTAACAGCCTGCTGACCAGTTTCTACGTGGTCCCGGAAATGGTTGGCACTGCTTGGTCGGAGCTCAACTCTCGCGGCCGCCTGCTGTTTGTTGCCAGTCACCCCGAGCGCTTTGCCGATTCAGTGGTCACCGAGATCGTCGGTTACAGCGACGAACAGGGAGATTCGCCGTTCTGGGATGCCATTGGGCGCAACTTCTTCGATCTCAACTACGCCGCTGCCGAGCGCCTGTGCGGGCTGAAAAGCCGGACCTTCCTCGCCGAGCTGATGCCGCATTACCCGATCTACGTGCCATTGCTGCCTGACGCTGCGCAGGAGGCCATGGGCCAGGTGCATCCGCGTGCGCAGATCACCTTCGACATCCTGATGCGCGAAGGCTTTGAAACCGACCATTACATCGACATCTTCGACGGTGGCCCGACCCTGCATGCCAAGGTATCCGGAATCCGGTCCATCGCGCAGAGCCGTCTGGTGCCGGTCAAGGTCGAAACCGCGCAAAGCAGCGATGTCGGCACAGGCGGGCGTCTTTATCTGGTTGCCAACGGCCTGTTGCAGGATTACCGCGCGGTGCTCTTGGAACTGGACTGGGCACCTGGCAGACCGGTGGTTCTGAGCCTGCAGGCCGCCGACGCACTGGGCGTTGGTGAAGGTGCCAGTGTGCGGATCGTCGCGGTCTGAGCCAGACGTTCGATAGCCGATTAGCGAGTTTCAAGGCTCTCGATGAGCCGCTGAGGAGATAACATGATCGTTCGTCCTGTACGCAGCAGTGACCTGCCTGCGCTGATCGAGCTGGCGCGCAGCACCGGTGCCGGTCTGACGACACTGCCCGCCAATGAGCAGCGTCTCGCGCACCGGGTAGGCTGGGCTGAAAAGACCTTTCGCGGAGAAGCCGAGCGTGGCGATGCCGACTATCTGTTCGTGCTTGAAGATGACGATGGCCGGGTGGTCGGCATTTCTGCCATCGCCGGGGCGGTCGGCCTGCGTGAGCCCTGGTACAACTACCGGGTCGGCCTTACGGTCAGTGCTTCGCAGGAACTGAACATCTACCGGGAAATCCCGACCCTGTTCCTGGCCAACGATCTGACCGGCAATTCCGAGCTGTGCTCGCTGTTCCTGCACAGCGATTCACGCAATGGCCTCAATGGCCGCCTGCTGTCCAAGGCGCGCATGCTGTTCATCGCCGAATTTCCGAAACTGTTCGGTAACAAGATCATTGCCGAGATGCGTGGCATGTCCGACGAGAATGGCCGGTCGCCGTTCTGGGAAAGTCTGGGACGGCATTTCTTCAAGATGGAATTCAGCCAGGCCGATTACCTGACCGGCGTTGGCAACAAGGCGTTCATTGCCGAGCTGATGCCCAAATTTCCGCTTTATAGCTGCTTTCTTTCCGAAGACGCACGCAATGTGATCGGCCGCGTGCATGCCGACACCGAGCCTGCGCTGACCATGCTCAAGGGCGAAGGGTTCTCGTATCAGGGTTACGTCGACATCTTCGATGCGGGACCTGCCATCGAGTGCGAGACCGGCAAGATTCGCGCAATCAAGGACAGCCAGGCGCTGGTACTGGCCATCGGCACGCCAGGTGACGATGCGCCACAGTTTCTGATTTACAACCGCAAGCGTGAAGACTGCCGCATTACGGTAGGCGCTGCGCGTTTCGCCGCTGGCACGCTGGTGGTTGCGCCACAAACCGCCAAGCGGCTGCGCATGAGTGCAGGCGACAACGTGCGCGCCGTGCCTTTGTCAGCGGCGCGGGAGGGCGTTTGATGAGTACCCTCTACATTGCAGGTGCATGGCGGGCCGGGCAGGGCGAGCTGTTCCATTCTTTGAACCCGGTGAGCCAGCAAACTTTGTGGTCCGGGCAAAGCGCTACAGCAGAACAAGTCGATTACGCTGTGCAGGCTGCGCGTCAGGCATTTCCCGGCTGGGCGCAGCGCTCTCTGGATCAGCGCATTGCTGTGCTGGAGGCCTTTGCTGCCAGCCTCAAGGGCCGCGCTGATGAACTGGCGCATTGCATCGGTGAAGAAACCGGCAAGCCTTTGTGGGAGTCAGCGACCGAAGTAACCAGCATGGTCAACAAGATTGCCATCTCGGTGCAGAGCTATCGCGAACGAACCGGCGAAAAGAGCGGGCCGCTAGGCGACGCCACGGCAGTATTGCGTCATAAGCCACATGGCGTGGTCGCGGTGTTCGGGCCGTACAACTTTCCTGGTCATCTGCCTAACGGGCACATCGTTCCGGCCTTGCTGGCGGGCAATACGGTAGTGTTCAAGCCCAGCGAACTGACGCCGAAAGTCGCCGAACTGACCGTCAAGTGCTGGATCGAAGCCGGGTTGCCTGCCGGTGTTCTCAACCTGCTGCAAGGCGGGCGCGAAACCGGTATCGCACTGGCTGCCAACCCAGGCATCGACGGGCTGTTCTTCACCGGCTCAAGCCGCACCGGTGATGCGCTGCACCAACAGTTCGCCGGGCGTCCCGACAAAATTCTCGCGTTGGAAATGGGCGGTAACAATCCACTGATCGTTGATCAGGTTCAGGACATCGACGCAGCGGTTTACACCATCATTCAGTCGGCGTTCATTTCTGCAGGCCAGCGCTGCACGTGCGCGCGTCGCCTGTTGGTGCCCCAGGGCGACTGGGGCGATGCCTTGCTGGCGCGGCTGGTTGCCGTCAGCGCGACTATCGAGGTGGGGGCGTTCGATCAGCAGCCGTCTCCGTTCATGGGCTCGGTCATTTCACTGGAGGCCGCACACGCCTTGCTCGACGCGCAGCGCAACCTGCTCGCCAACGGCGCAGTGACCTTGCTGGAAATGCGTCAGCCGCAGCCCGGAGCAGCGCTGCTGACGCCGGGCATTATCGATGTCAGCGCGGTCGCCGAGCGGCCTGACGAAGAGCTGTTCGGCCCGCTGTTGCAGGTTATCCGCTACGCCGGTTTCGACGCCGCCATTGCCGAAGCCAACGCCACCCGCTATGGCCTGGCGGCAGGCTTGCTCTCGGACTCCGAAGCACGCTATCAGCAGTTCTGGCTGCACAGCCGCGCCGGGATCGTCAACTGGAACAAACAGCTGACCGGCGCCGCCAGCAGCGCACCGTTCGGCGGGGTCGGCGCCTCGGGCAACCACCGTGCCAGCGCCTATTACGCAGCCGACTATTGCGCCTATCCGGTGGCTTCGCTGGAGGCGGGCAGCCTGACCCTGCCGTCGACACTGACCCCCGGCATCAGGCTGAGCTGACAGGGTGCGCACGATTGCTTATAAAAACAGATCCACGGAGCCTTGCCGATGAAGTCCTGTGAAGTGAATTGTGACGGTCTGGTCGGGCCAACCCACAACTACGGCGGGTTGTCCTACGGTAATGTCGCCTCCCAGAGTAACAGCCAGCAATGCGCGAACCCGCGTGAAGCAGCGCTGCAAGGCCTGGCGAAAATGAAAGCGCTGATGGACCTGGGCTTTACCCAGGGCGTGCTGGCACCGCAGGAACGCCCTGATGTGGCCGGTTTGCGGCAGCTGGGTTTCACCGGCAGCGATGAACAGGTGATTGAAAAAGCCGCCCGTCAGGATATGACATTGCTGGTTGCCAGTTGCTCGGCGTCGAGCATGTGGGTGGCCAACGCGGCGACGGTCAGCCCCAGTGCCGACACCGCAGATGGGCGCGTGCATTTCACGGCAGCCAACCTCAACTGCAAATACCATCGCAGCATCGAGCACCCGACCACCAGCCGCGTGCTGGGGGCGATGTTTGCCGATGCAAAGCACTTTGCCCATCATCCTGCGTTGCCACCAGTCGCGCAGTTCGGTGACGAAGGCGCGGCCAACCACACCCGTTTCTGTCAGGACTACGGCCAGCCCGGCGTGGAGTTTTTCGTTTTTGGCCGCAGTGCGTTCGATACCCGCTACCCGGCACCGCAAAAGTATCCGGCCCGCCAGACCCTGGAAGCGTCACGAGCTGTTGCGCGTTTGCATGGCTTGAGCGAGGGCGGTGTGGTTTATGCTCAGCAAAACCCGGCTGTCATCGATCAGGGTGTATTTCATAACGATGTGATCGCGGTCGGCAACGGTGAGGTGCTGTTCTATCACGAGGATGCATTCCTCAACACCGAGCCAATGCTTAATGAGCTGCGCGACAAACTCGGCCGTGTCGGCGGGCAGTTGCGGGCGATTTGTGTACCGCGTGCCGACGTCTCGGTGCAGGATGCGGTGCGCTCTTACCTGTTCAATAGCCAGTTGTTGTCACGCCCGGACGGCTCGATGCTGCTGATCGTGCCGCAGGAGTGTCAGGCCAATGCGAGCGTCTGGGCTTATCTGCAGCGGTTGATTGCCGATGACAGCCCGGTTGCCCAGGTCAAAGTGTTCGATCTCAAGCAAAGCATGCAGAACGGCGGCGGCCCTGCCTGCCTGCGACTGCGTGTAGCGCTCAAGGAAACCGAGCTGGCTGCGGTGAACCCTGGCGTGATCATGACCGCGCCGCTGTACGACACGCTGACGCAATGGGTCGACAGGCACTACCGTGATCGCATGAGTGAAAACGATCTGGCCGATCCCCGATTGCTGACCGAATGCCGTACGGCATTGGATGAACTGACGCAAATCCTTAAACTGGGTGCCGCCTATCCGTTTCAACTGAATTGAAACACCCTGCGCGCCGGGCAAATGTCTGGCGCATGATTTCTTTATCTAGAGCATTCCGACTATGAGCGACGCCCTGCAACTGATCCTTGAAGACACCGATGGCACCCAGCTGGAAACCTCTTGCACCCGCGTTGCCATTATCTGGCAGGGCAAGGAGCTGTGGATTCAGCAGGATGGCCGTGGCCAATTGCTGATCGGTGTTGATGTCGAAGAAGACGATGCCGAGTACGCCAACCTGCTGCTGCGCCCGTTGGCAACCAACCTGGTCAGCCTGCAACTGGAAATGGAACCGGCCGACGTAGGTGCCGACGAAGACGGTCACGTTCACGGTCCTGACTGCAACCACTAAGGAAGTTGCCCTATGCTCGCCCTCGGCAAATTGCTTGAACTGACCCTGGCTGGACGTGAGCCAGCGGAAAAGACTCAACTGACCGTCGAAGGCGTGCGAATGCGATGGATGGGCGAGGGGGCTCTGGAGGTCCGCCCGCCGGAGGTCCGTGACAATGGCACGGACCTGCTGCTCTCTGCCGGTATTCATGGCAACGAGACTGCACCCATCGAGCTGCTGGATGAGCTGATCCGCAGCATCGCGCGCGGCGACCTTAAACCGCGCGCACGTATTCTGTTTCTGTTTGGCAATCCCGACGCCATGCGGCGCGGTACCCGGTTTGTCGAGCAGGACGTCAATCGGCTGTTCAACGGTCGTCACGAGCAAAGTGGCGGTGTAGAAGCCCTGCGTGCCTGCGAGCTGGAGCACCTGGCCGCCAGCTTTTTCAGCCTGCCGGATCGCTACCGCCTGCATTACGACCTGCACACTGCCATTCGCGGTTCGAAGATCGAGCAGTTCGCGCTGTACCCGTGGAAAGAAGGCCGTCAGCACTCGCGTCTCGAACTGGCCCGGCTGCGTGCTGCGGGGATGAGTGCGGTGTTGTTGCAGAACAAGCCGTCCATTGTGTTCAGCGCCTATACCTACGATCAGCTGGGTGCCGAGGCCTTCACTCTGGAACTGGGCAAGGCCCGGCCGTTCGGCCAGAACCAACAGGTCAACCTTGCGCCGCTGCGTCTGCGTCTGGAGCAGATCATCGAAGGCCGCGAGCCCGAGCTGGATGAAAATCTTGAGGGGTTGCAACTGTTCAGCGTGGCACGCGAAGTCATCAAGCGCACCGATGCATTCACGTTCAACCTAGCCGATGCTGTAGAAAACTTCTCACCGCTGGAAAAGGGCTACGTGCTGGCCGAAGACGCGGGTGGTTCACGCTGGGTGGTAGAGGAGGATGGCGCGAGAATCATCTTCCCCAACCCGAAGGTCAAAAACGGCCTGCGGGCGGGGATTCTGATTGTGCCGACTGATGCGGGTAGCCTTGGCTGATCGCTGGGCACCCTCAAGACCGGACGCAGAGCGTCCAGAACTGCATTCCCACGCTGGAGCGTGAGGAACGATAATCTCAACTATCGTGCGACGCTGCAGCGTGAGGAGCGATAATCTCGACTATCGTGCGACGCTCCGCGTCGGCATGCCGTTCTGGACGCTCTGCGTCCTCTTTGCGACATAGAACCTGCGCAACGAGAGTCGTCCTGACGAACGCCTCTCGTGCCGCTGCTACGCGTTTCAGCAGGCCGCTTTCTGCTGTGCGTCCAGACGGCGCAGGCTGCGTACCTTGTTCAAGGTGTCAGCGCAGGTCTTGGCCGCTTCTTCGCCTTTGTGCGAGAAGTGATCGAAGAAGAACTTCTGGTGTTCTTCGCCCGCATGGAAGTGGTGCGGTGTCAGGACCACGGAAAACACCGGTACTTCGGTTTCCAGCTGGACCTGCATCAGCGCGCTGACCACTGACTGCGCAACGAATTCATGGCGATAGATGCCGCCGTCCACTACCAGTGCAGCGCCGACGATGCCAGCGTAACGGCCGGTATTGGCCAGCAGTTTTGCATGCAGCGTAATTTCGAAGGCACCGCCCACTTCAAAGATGTCGATGTCACTTTCCGCATAGCCATGATTGGCCATCTCGGCGATAAAACCTTTACGGCTTTGATCGACGATATCCTTGTGCCAGCAGGCCTGGATGAAGGCGACGCGTTCGTTCGGGTGGCTTTTGCTTTTGCTGTCGATTGCAGTAGGTTGCACGTGTTCTGACTCCTGTTTATGGAAAAAACAGGGCGTTTGGATCGAAAGGGATTCAAGTCGCGTAGGAAAGCCTCCTGAACGATGTCGTTCATGATGAGGTTTTGCAGACGTTCTTGCAGACACCAATCCCGCTCTCTCTTCATCCGGACTATGACCGTCGGCCCCGGAATCACACCGGGTCTGCTGACCTTGCCGATCGCCAGCCAAAGCTGCGACCCCCAAGCGCTCGCGGGCTAGACGCATTGCGCGCCATTACCGCCGGTGGGGAATTGCACCCCGCCCTGAGAACGTTGCCGGCACTTTACGTGGCCGGCGCAGGATTTTTATCACAGTTCGCCGGATCATGCATGGACACTTTCGTACGGTGTACCTACCTTTTTCTTATAAGGGCACAGAGTATCGAGAGTGACGGCGCTTGATTATCATGTGCTGTGGCCTCAGTAATGCCTTGTTGCAAGCCAAAGGTTGCATGCATTATCGATCTTCAACTTCAGGGAGCGTTTTCGTGACTGTCATCGATCTGCGCAGCGACACAGTGACTCTGCCTACGTCCGGTATGCGGGATGCCATGGCGCGTGCGCCCGTCGGCGATGACGTCTATGGTGAGGACCCCACCGTCAACCTGCTCGAAGCGACGCTCGCCGAGCGCCTCGGGTTTGATGCCGCGCTGTTTGTCCCGTCAGGCACCATGAGCAATCTGCTGGCACTGATGGCGCACTGTGAGCGTGGCGATGAATACATTGTCGGTCAGCAGGCCCACACGTATAAGTACGAAGGCGGCGGTGCAGCGGTGCTGGGCTCTATTCAGCCACAGCCACTGGACGTGCAGGCCGATGGCTCGCTGGACTTGCAGCAGGTGCTCGACGCCATCAAACCCGATGACTTTCACTTCGCCCGCACACGCCTGCTGGCCCTGGAAAACACCATGCAGGGCAAGGTGCTACCGTTGGAATACCTGGCCGCCGCACGCACACTGACGCTGGAAAAAGGCCTCGCCCTTCATCTGGACGGCGCACGGCTGTACAACGCATCGGTCAGGCTGGGCGTCGATGTCCGCGAGATTACCCGGCACTTCGATTCGGTATCGGTGTGCCTTTCCAAGGGCCTGGGCGCACCGATCGGCTCGGTGCTGTGCGGATCGCAGTCGTTGATCGCCAGAGCGCGCCGCTTGCGCAAAATGCTCGGTGGCGGCATGCGTCAGGCCGGAGGGCTGGCTGCCGCAGGGCTCTACGCGCTGGATCATCAGGTCGAGCGGCTGGCGGATGACCATGCCAATGCTGCGTTTCTGGCCGAAGGCCTGAGCGGGCTCGGCTACGCTGTCGAGCCGGTGCAGACCAACATGGTCTACGTGCAGATTGGTGAGCGCGCTGCAGCACTCAAGGCGTTCTGCGCCGAGCGTGGCATCGTGCTCACAGCCGCAGCGCGGCTGCGCATGGTGACCCATCTGAATGTGTCGCGTGCGCAGGTTGAACAGGTCATCGCTGCATTTGCAGCCTTTGAACACTCATGAGATCACGATAATCCAGTTACTTGTTTCTATCGCACAAACACACTGTACCGAGGGCGCAACGCCTATATAATGCGGCCCTTTGCCGTCGCTACGTCATTTGACGTTTTGCACTTGCCTCTGGCCGCAGTCTCCGTGGAAGAACCTATGAAAAGCGCAGAAATCCGTGAAGCCTTCCTTGGCTTCTTCGAAGAGCAAGGCCACACCCGTGTTGCTTCAAGCTCCTTGATTCCGGGCAATGACCCAACCCTGCTGTTCACTAACGCAGGCATGAACCAGTTCAAGGATTGCTTCCTGGGCCAGGAAAAACGCGCCTACACCCGCGCCGTTACCAGTCAGAAATGCGTGCGTGCCGGTGGCAAGCACAACGACCTGGAAAACGTCGGCTATACCGCTCGTCACCACACTTTTTTCGAAATGCTGGGCAACTTCAGCTTCGGTGACTATTTCAAGCGTGATGCCATCACCTACGCCTGGACCTTCCTGACCTCCGAGAAATGGCTGAACCTGCCCAAGGAAAAGCTTTGGGTCACGGTCTACGCGACCGACGACGAAGCCTACGACATTTGGACCAAAGAGATCGGCGTGCCTGCCGAGCGCATGGTTCGTATCGGCGACAACAAAGGCGCGCCTTACGCCTCCGATAACTTCTGGACGATGGGCGATACCGGGCCATGCGGTCCTTGCAGCGAGATTTTCTTCGATCACGGCCCTGAAATCTGGGGTGGCCCGCCAGGCTCGCCGGAAGAAGACGGTGACCGTTACATCGAAATCTGGAACAACGTATTCATGCAGTTCAACCGTACGGCTGATGGCGTGTTGCACCCACTGCCGGCGCCCTCGGTCGATACCGGTATGGGGCTTGAACGTGTCAGTGCCGTTCTGCAACACGTACATTCCAACTATGAAATCGACCTGTTCCAGAGCCTGCTGGCTGCGTCGGCCAAGGCCATTGGTTGCAGCAATGACAACCAGGCTTCGCTGAAGGTCGTGGCGGACCACATCCGTTCTTGCGGTTTCCTGATCGCAGACGGCGTGCTGCCTTCCAACGAAGGTCGTGGCTATGTGCTGCGCCGCATCATTCGGCGCGCCTGTCGTCACGGCAACAAGCTGGGTGCCAAGGGCAGCTTCTTCTATCAGATCGTTGCCGCGCTGGTTGCCGAGATGGGGTCTGCGTTCCCTGAGCTGGTGCAACAGCAGTCGCATATCGAGCGCGTGCTGAAAGGTGAAGAGGAACAGTTCGCCAAGACCCTTGAACAGGGTCTGAAAATTCTTGAACAGGATCTGGCTGACCTCAAGGGCACCGTGGTGCCGGGTGAAGTCGTGTTCAAGCTGTACGACACCTACGGTTTCCCGATGGACCTGACGGGTGACATCGCCCGCGAGCGCAATCTGACCCTGGACGAAGCCGGCTTCGAGCGTGAAATGGACGCCCAGCGCGTGCGCGCCCGTTCGGCCAGCTCGTTTGGCATGGATTACAACAGCCTGGTCAAGGTTGACGTCGCCACGCAGTTCACCGGTTACTCTGCAACGACTGGCAGCGCCAGCGTTGTGGCGCTGTATAAAGAAGGTCAGTCGGTCACTCACCTGAATGAAGGCGAAGAGGGCGTGGTGATTCTCGACACCACCCCGTTCTATGCCGAATCAGGCGGTCAGATCGGCGACAGTGGTTTCCTGCATGCCGGTGATGTGCGTTTTGATGTCAGTGACACCACCAAGACTGGCGGTGCGTTCCTGCACCACGGTGTTGTGGCCTCCGGCAGCCTGAGCGTCGGCGCCCAGGTTGAAACACAGGTGGCCGATGAAGTTCGCGATGCAACCAAATTGAACCATTCGGCCACTCACTTGCTGCACGCCGCATTGCGTCAGGTGCTGGGTGAGCATGTTCAACAGAAAGGCTCGCTGGTCGACAGTCAGCGCCTGCGCTTTGACTTCAGCCATTTCGAGGCGATCAAGCCCGAGCAACTGCGTGCGCTGGAAGATATAGTCAACGCCGAGATTCGCAAGAACACCGAGGTAATGACCGAAGAAACCGATATCGACACGGCGAAGAAGAAGGGCGCCATGGCGCTGTTCGGCGAAAAGTACGGCGACAGTGTTCGCGTACTGAGCATGGGCGGCGAGTTTTCCGTCGAGCTGTGTGGTGGCATTCACGCCAGCCGCACCGGTGACATCGCGCTGTTCAAGATCGTCAGTGAAGGCGGTGTCGCTGCAGGTGTGCGGCGTATCGAGGGGGTTACCGGTGCTGCTGCGCTGGCCTGGCTGAATGCGGCCGAAGATCAACTCAAGGAAGCCGCGACGCTGGTCAAAGGCAATCGCGACAACCTGCTGGACAAGCTGACGGCTGTGCTTGAGCGCAACCGTCTGCTGGAAAAACAACTGGAACAACTGCAAGCCAAGGCAGCCAGTGCCGCCGGCGACGACCTGTCGGCTGCCGCGCTGGATGTCAAAGGGGTCAAGGTTCTGGCTACGCGCCTGGATGGCCAGGACGGCAAGGCGCTGCTGGCGCTTGTCGACCAGTTGAAGAACAAGCTCGGCCGCGCAGTGATCCTGCTCGGCAGTGTTCATGAGGACAAGGTTGTCTTGGTCGCAGGCGTGACCAAGGACCTGACTGGCCAACTCAAAGCCGGTGATTTGATGAAGCAGGCGGCTGCCGCTGTCAGTGGTAAAGGCGGTGGGCGTCCTGATATGGCTCAAGGCGGTGGTGTCGATGCAGGTGCGCTGGATTCAGCGCTGGCACTGGCCGTTCCTTTTGTAGAGCAGGGTATCTGAGTCGAGTCTGCAGGCCTGTCGATTGCCGGCAGGCCTTGCAAGGATTTGAATGGGTTAATAGGTGCTCTTAACGGGTTCTGAGGCGGCTTTGAGATGGCTTTAATCGTACAGAAATTTGGCGGCACCTCGGTGGGCTCTGTAGAGCGCATCGAGCAGGTGGCCGACAAGGTCAAGAAATTCCGTGAGGCTGGAGACGACCTTGTGGTCGTGCTGTCGGCCATGAGCGGCGAAACCAACCGTTTGATCGAGCTGGCCAGGCAGATCAGTGATCAGCTGGTTCCCCGTGAACTGGACGTGATCGTTTCCACTGGCGAGCAGGTCACCATCGCGCTGCTGGCGATGGCGCTGATGAAACGTGGCGTGCCTGCGGTGTCCTACACCGGCAATCAGGTCCGTATCCTTACCGACAGCGCGCATAACAAGGCGCGCATCCTGCAGATCGACGACCAGAAGATCCGCTCCGACCTGAAAGCCGGTCGTGTGGTGGTGGTCGCCGGCTTCCAGGGCGTCGATGAGCACGGCAACATCACCACCCTCGGCCGTGGTGGCTCGGACACTACCGGTGTTGCGCTGGCCGCAGCGCTGAAAGCTGACGAGTGCCAGATCTACACTGACGTCGATGGTGTGTACACCACCGACCCGCGTGTCGTGTCACTGGCTCAGCGCCTCGACAAGATCACCTTCGAAGAGATGCTGGAAATGGCCAGCCTCGGGTCCAAGGTGCTACAGATCCGTGCGGTCGAGTTCGCCGGCAAATACAACGTCCCGCTGCGCGTTTTGCACAGCTTCAAAGAGGGGCCGGGCACCCTCATTACAATCGATGAAGAGGAATCCATGGAACAGCCGATCATTTCCGGCATCGCCTTCAACCGCGATGAAGCCAAGCTGACCATCCGTGGTGTGCCAGACACCCCCGGCGTAGCGTTCAAGATTCTCGGCCCGATCAGCGCGGCCAATATCGAAGTCGACATGATCGTGCAGAATGTTTCGCACGATAACACCACCGATTTCACCTTCACGATCCATCGCAACGACTATCAGGCGGCCTTGCAGGTGCTTGAGTCCACCGCACGTGAGATCAGCGCTCGTGAAGTGTCCGGCGATACCAAGATCGCCAAGGTGTCCATTGTCGGTGTCGGCATGCGCTCGCATGCAGGCGTTGCCAGCCGTATGTTTGAAGCATTGGCCAAGGAAAGTATCAATATACAGATGATCTCCACGTCGGAAATCAAGGTTTCCGTGGTCATCGAAGAGAAGTATCTGGAGTTGGCTGTGCGCGCGTTGCACACGGCTTTTGAGCTGGATGCTCCGCGGCAGGGTGAGTGATCCTGTCGTCGAAGGGCGCGGTCTGACCGCGTCTTTCGGGTGCTGCGCAGAAAGGCTGTGGTTTTCTTTGCGTTAGTCGATACACAGGTAAGGGTTGTGGCCTTGTGCTACAGGTCGATGCCTACTGGTTTGCAGACTGTTGTCCCTGAATAAAGGCGTAAGGAGAAAAGTATGCTGATTCTGACTCGTCGGTGCGCGGAAAGCCTGATCATTGGTGACGGTGAGATTACCGTGACCGTGCTCGGAGTGAAGGGTAATCAGGTGCGTATTGGTGTCAATGCGCCCAAGGAAGTCGCTGTCCACCGTGAAGAGATTTACCTTCGCATCAAGAAAGAGAAGGACGAAGAACCAAGCCATTAATTTTTATTGAATTTTTGGTTTGCAAACGGGGAAAAGGGTGGTTATTATACGCCCCGTGTTGCGGAGAGCTGGCCGAGTGGCCGAAGGCGCTCCCCTGCTAAGGGAGTACACCTCAAAAGGGTGTCGGGGGTTCGAATCCCCCGTTCTCCGCCATTATTTATGTAGTGCGTAAGATTGGTCTTGATCGGTAAGTTGTTGAATTTACTAGAAAAAGTGCTTGACTAAACAATTTTACGACCTATAATGCGCGGCACCAACACATGCACTCGTAGCTCAGCTGGATAGAGTACTCGGCTACGAACCGAGCGGTCACAGGTTCGAATCCTGTCGAGTGCACCATTTAAAGTTGTTTGAAGTGTTGTAAGCAATTACAAGGTTTCCGATAACTGGCTTCAACCAGAGGTGATCTGGTCTAAAAACACCAATGCACTCGTAGCTCAGCTGGATAGAGTACTCGGCTACGAACCGAGCGGTCACAGGTTCGAATCCTGTCGAGTGCACCATACAACGAAAAGCCCACATCGAAAGATGTGGGCTTTTTGCTTTCTAGCGTTTTCCTTTAACGCATCCGTTCCCGTCGAATGTCACATTATTGCTGCGGCCTTTTTTCTGGTTGTACACGTAATGCAATTCGCCATTACGGTTGGTGATTTTGTCGGGGCGTCCCAGCAGGCTCTCGACATCACGCTGCGTCATGCCGGGAGGGGTGCGCTGGTTGATGATAGCTGCCCGACGCTGTTCGGCGCTCAGGCGGTTGCCGCAACCATCATCGCGCGTGTCGACCACGACCAGTTCCTGGCTCGCGGGCTTCCTGCGTGTTGGCGCTGAAAGGTTTGCGGGCGGGAGTAACCCGATGTTGGTTCCCGGTGGCGCATTGAAGGCCCTTTGCATGCTGGTGCTGTGGCCTTCGGGGCAGCCGAGAGTGGTGAACATGACTTTTCCGGAAGCGTCTTCGCAGCGATGAACAGTGCTGGCGGTCGCGGGTGCAGGAGCGCAGAGTAGAGCGCTCCACAGGGATAGATGAACGGCCGTGCGCATGCTCAAGTCCTCCATGACAGGGTGTCGTGCAAGCCTAGCCGCAGCCTCTGGAGGCGGCGAGCAGGTTTTCTTGGCTGAATGTGACGTTGAGGCCGGGCCAGCTCACAGAGTTTTACAGGTTTGTGCTGCAAACGGTTGTTATAGGCCGAATTTCTCGCATGCGCTTCTCTAAAAGCGGTGTATCATTGCGCCCGTCAGCTCCGCCGGGGCTTGTGGAACACCTCCATGGACTTACCCAGTCGTTACTCAATAATGTTTTTCAACAATCATGAATTAACTGATTGATCTCCCGGCGTGCTCCGCTGCTGGGAGTGGAGTTCGCCTATGACCGAAAGAGAAGTAAAAAAAACGCAGGAAAGCTTGCAGGATCGCCTGGCTCAGGTTGTCGATCTGCTGCAGCGCCAGCGTATTGTTGAAGACCTGACCCATCGTCAGGAAGGTCAGCATCAGGACCGTGTAGAAAACCTGGTTCACCGGCAGAACCTCGTCGAGTTGCAACGCAAGCTTGAAGACCTTCACTCTGCCGACGTCGCTTATATCCTCGAAGCCCTGCCTCTGGAAGATCGTCTGACCGTATGGCAGCTGGTCAAGGCTGAGCGTGACGGCGACATTCTTCTTGAAGTATCCGATTCCGTTCGTGAAACCCTGATCGCCGACATGGATGATCACGAGTTGCTCGCGGCGGCACGGGACATGGACGCCGACGAACTGGCCGACCTTGCTCCCGAGTTGCCCCGTGATGTCGTTCACGAGCTTATGGAGGCACTGGATTCACAACAGCGTGAGCGTGTCCGTTCGGCTTTGTCCTATGACGAGGATCAGGTCGGTGCGCTGATGGACTTCGAGATGGTGACGATCCGTGAGGATGTCAGCCTTGAAGTCGTACTGCGCTACCTGCGCAGGTTGAAAGAGCTGCCGGGCCACACCGACAAACTGTTTGTGGTCGACTCCGAAGGCGTGCTCAAGGGCGTGCTGCCGATCAAGCGCCTGCTGGTCAATGATCCGGAGAAGCAGGTTGGCGAAGTCATGGCCAACGATCCGGTCAGCTTTCACCCGGAAGACGATGCCTACGATGCGGCACAGGCCTTCGAGCGTTACGACCTTATCTCTACGCCGGTGGTGGACAAGAACGGCAAGCTGATCGGCCGTCTGACCATCGATGAAATGGTCGACCTGATTCGTGAAGAGAGCGAAAGCGAAGTTCTCAACATGGCGGGTCTGCGCGAAGAAGAAGATATTTTCGCTTCGGTATGGCGTTCCCTGCGCAACCGTTGGGCCTGGCTGGCAGTCAATCTGGTGACGGCCTTCCTGGCTTCGCGCGTGATCGGCCTGTTCGAAGGCTCCATCGAGAAGCTGGTGGCGCTCGCTGCGCTGATGCCTATCGTGGCCGGGATTGGTGGCAACTCCGGTAATCAGACCATCACCATGATCGTTCGCGCGATGGCGCTGGATCAGGTCAATACCGGTAATACCGCCCGCTTGCTGCGCAAGGAACTGGCTGTCGGCTTGATCAACGGTTTGCTCTGGGGCGGGGTGATCGGCGTGGTTGCCTACATGCTGTATGGCAGTTGGTCGCTAGGCGTGGTCATGACCGCAGCCATGACGCTCAATCTGCTGCTGGCGGCGCTGATGGGCGTTTCCATCCCTATGGCGCTGGCGCGCCTGGGGCGAGACCCTGCCATGGGGGCAAGCGTCATGATTACGGCGATGACCGACAGCGGCGGTTTCTTCATCTTCTTGGGGTTGGCGACGATCTTTCTGCTCTAAGCTTTCTGTTTCAAGATAGGCTCTTAAAATAAAAAAACCGCCATGATCAGGCGGTTTTTTTATGCCCTGACGAAGTCTTCGGCTTGCCATGTACTGCCACTAGGCCTACGACTACTAACGAAAAAGGCTACAACGAAAAAGGCCAGCTTTCGCTGGCCTTTGTCTGTTACACCAAGTCTCAGGACTCTTCGGAAGCGAGTTCCGTGTCATGAGCAATCAGCGAAACAAGTGCATTCTGTTGACGATGTGAAAGCTGACGAAAACGTTGCAGCAGCTCGCGTTCGTGCAAGGACAGCTCAGGACTGTCAAGACGCAGGCTTGGTTCATCACCAAGTGCACCTTCCTGAATCAGGCTTTGTTCGAGACGAGCAATGATTTCCGAGTTCATGCTGCGGTGATGATTCTTGGCTACCTCTTGCACGCGATTACGCATGCCGTCTGGTAGGCGAACGACGAACTTGTCAGCCGTGCGGCTGGAATAAGTAGCCTGTTTCATAGGGCTCATATATTTAACCGGTTAGTTCAGGGGAAGCGGTTCTAGCAAGTGGCCGCAAGATTGTCATCGTGAGACAGTCATTTTGGCCAAATGTTCAACCGGGGTTCCAAGGGGCCGACATCATGCCGTAATACGTCGAATCCTTGGCGTCAATTCTGTGACAAATATTGACTCAGGTGGCGGCGTTTGGCCAGCACCAATTATCAGAAATGCGAGCAAATTTGCAAAGTCCTCGCATTTGCCCCTGAATAACCGGGCACGTCACCGAGCTTCTTTTTGCCATCATGGCCATTTGACTCTGAGAGTAGGTCGGAATTCAGCGCAAACGAAGCTACCCGACCAAGGGTTGCGAGGACGGGGCGAAAGGAGGATTTGGAGGATATGAGCGCGGTGCTCGGCGCGATAAGCGGGTTGAGCGAGAGGGTTGTGAGCTTTTGGTGCTATGCCTTTTAGATTAGCGAAGCACAGGGTCAAATTTGATACGACGGCCGAGAAAAAGCGCTACTACAAAAAGACTGGCGAACACGCCTGCAGCGATGTTGGCAGCGATGCTCAGGGTGTGCGCTTGAACAGGGAGCAACAGGTCAACGATCACAGCCATAATCGCCAGGACCAGAAATGACAACGCGGATTTTGACATGGCTACTCTCTCTATAAAAAATGGCTGGTTCAAACGTTCTCAGAAAATCCAGCGCTGCTCGGCGCGTGGCATCTGAAGTGAATCATCATCGTCATTGGCCAATACCGCTGCGCTAGCAATGCGGTCAGTCATGATGGCCAACTGAGGCGCATGGCTGATCTGGTGATGGACAGGAGCAGGTGCGGTGACCTGCGTGTCACTGGCACCTGAGTCGTGAAAATGAAATGCCACCAGAGCCACCAGAGCTGCCGCATTCAACACTGAGAGAGTCTTGTTCATTTTCCAGTACCTGTGCCCGACCGTTTGGGAGGAGATGTGTTCACTGATACTGATAATGCAGTCTGCATGCCAATCAGAAAATGATAAAAATTCCTTTTAAATCAATGACATATCAATTGAAAAAAGTTGGGTGCAGTGCGTTTTGCAATGATGGCTTTTTGGGGGATTGCAAATTGCATGATCGGTTTATTCAGCCGCGTTTCGGGGCGACATCGGCTACAGCCCTGAAGGGCAATGACGACATGACAAAAGCGGCACATGCCGCTAAGATGCACGCCGTCCTCGCTGGCACCGATCGGTGTGCTGGCACGCAGTGTCTCAGTAGCTCAATTGGATAGAGCATCCCCCTCCTAAGGGGAAGGTTGCAGGTTCGAACCCCGCCTGGGACACCATATGATTCAGCACTTTCAACGACTTCTTATATTTCCGAACGGTGGCCATGACAGCAGGGTGACAGCGGCATACTTTACGGTCTGCCGTTTTGATCTGTCATCGCGTGTCTTAATTCTCCAAATTCATTGAGCGCATAAGCAGCCCACGTTCACGGATGTAGGCACTTGCAATCTCTGCGCTTACGAACTCGTCCTCCTTAGGCACGGCCCTTTTAGGTATCTGTTCGTCTGCGTACTGTTTCAATTGTGGAAAAACCCACTCCTTGTCTGCCGGGTCGGTAACGTTGTCCTTGAAAACAAAGATTTCCTTCTTCAGCGCTTCCATCCGAGCGATCAAACGACTGGGATCGGCGGCGCCAGATTCGCGTTTGATGTAGTCGATCTCATCAGCAATTTTTTTCAGCGTCCCACATACGCCGGTTCGTGCTTCCGTACGCAGCACGCAATCATGGCGAGATTTCGTCAAAAACAGGCTTTCGGATATCGCGTAGTCCGATACGCGCTTGGAGTCTGCTGCGAATAGCTCTACGCCCTGCCGGAAGTCGGGATACTGGGCTATACCCGCGTATAAGGTCCCCAGAATTGTGAGATAAATTTTGAGTGATCCTTCCTTGAGCTCAACCTCGGTTCCGACGTCTTTGTAGAGAAAGAACTCCGCCCTCACGCCCAGAAAGCTTTCTAGCTCTGCTTTGAGGGCGGCCTCGTCTAAGTCCTTTGGCACTGGGTCAATGTGAAGGTATGCCTGGCATATGATGCTTTTATTGATGTAGTCGGCCACTGAACTTCCTTTCTCTTGGGCGGAAAAGCGTTGCTCATCACATTAAGCGGCTAGCTCGTCATTTGGCAATCGCTGCGATGTCCCGAATGCGGAGAACCGTTGTGGTCGAGCAGTTGGCGTGCCGAGCTGTCGCACGAATGCCCAGGCCGGCGCCTAGCAGTTCCGAAACGCGCTTGTGCAGATCGGCGTCTACTGGTCGCCCCTGATACTTGCCATCGGCTTTCGCCTTCTCGATTCCCTGCGCCTGGCGTTCGCGCCGCTGCTCATAATCTTTGCGGGCGATTGCGGCCATCATCTCCACCAGCATCGAGTTAATCGCGCCCAGCATCCGCCCGGTGAACTCGTCGCCTTTAGTGTCCTGCATCCCCTGGTGGCTGGTCGGCAGATCGAGGGCGACGATGCGCAACCCCTTGGAGTCAATGGCAGCCTTGAGCTTCTGCCAGTCATCCACCGGCAAGCGGGATAGCCGATCGATTGATTCAACCAGCAACACGTCTCCTTTGCGCGCATCTTTGAGCAGGCGAAGCAGCTCCGGCCGGTCTGCCGCCGCGCCGCTGGCGTTCTCTAGGTACACGCTGGCGATGACCTTATTGTGGTCGCTAGCGAACTGCTCAAGCGATGCCTGGGCGCGGCTGGCGTCCTGCTCTTCGGTCGATGCTCTGAGGTATGCGCGGATGAACATGATGTGCGTCCCGTATCAGTTTAGGTGTCTCACCAATACTGTTGCACTTTGGGTGTTACTTATCAAGCGAAAGGCTGAAATAAACTGATATTTGCGTGTATCAGCTCAGGCATACCGTGGTGGGAAAATCCAGCATCCGGCATACTCATGTAAATATCTAGGATTAAAGGATGGTGGTGATGGCGGAGGAATACGCAGGGCTATCGGAGGTAATCAATCGTCTAGAAAAGTATCAGGACGTTAGCGAAGAAAAGCTGTCCGCGCCGACCCTATTGAATGAGGCCGCAGAGGAAGTGGCCAAATCCGCCAGCGGGTCATGGCTCGGATATCATTCAAGGGTCTATTACCGAGATTTTCTCCCGCCAGAGCCTGGTGCGAACTTCAGTAAGATTTCAGGATTTAGACCGCATTATGGGGATGGCACGACAGGCGATTGGGCTGAGTATGTTTTTGATGACGTTTTAGATTACATAGATGAGATCGCTGAAAGTCCTGATCTTTCAGAGGCTCATTCTTATAAAAAAGAAGGGGAAAAGCTTTTCGCAGAGGCCAAGCAGGAGTCGGAAGTTTGTCTAAGGAAACTCTGAAAAAGACTTCCTAATTTGGCAAAATCTCCGGACACCAGTCGCCGAGCTTTTCGATGATGAAACAGATGACCTTCGCCGACGCCGAGTATGCCGGCAAGCGCAAGCAGACCCGTAAGGAATTGTTCCTGATCGAGATGGATCAGGTGGTGCCCTGGAAAGGTTTGATTGCCCTGATTGAGCCCTATTATCCAAAAGGAGAAGGTGGCCGGCCCGCCTACCCACTGATGGCGATGCTGCGTGTTCATCTGATGCAGAACTGGTTCGGCTACAGCGATCCGGCGATGGAAGAAGCGCTGTATGAGACGACCATCCTGCGTCAGTTTTCAGGCCTGAGCCTGGAGCGAATTCCAGACGAAACCACCATTCTCAACTTCCGTCGTCTGCTGGAAAAGCACGAGTTGGCGACCGGGATTCTCGGCGTAATTAATGGTTATCTGGGCGACCGTGGCTTGTCGTTGCGTCAAGGCACCATCGTCGATGCCACGCTGATTCACGCGCCCAGTTCGACCAAGAACAAGGATGGCAAACGCGATCCTGAGATGCATCAAACCAAGAAAGGTAACCAGTACTATTTCGGCGCCAAGGCTCACATCGGCGCCGACGACGAGTCAGGCCTGGTGCACAGCGTGGTAGTAACAGCGGCCAATGTGGCAGACGTCACGCAGGTTGCCAAACTGCTGCACGGCGAGGAAAACGTAGTCTGCGCCGACGCAGGTTACACCGGGGTCGAGAAGCGCGAAGAACACGCTGGGCGCAAGGTCATTTGGCAGATTGCCGCCCGCCGCAGCACTTACAAAAAGCATGGAAAACGCAGTATTTTGTACAAGGCGATCCGCAAAATCGAGAAGGCCAAGGCCCAGGTTCGCGCCAAGGTCGAGCATCCGTTTCGGGTCATCAAACGCCAGTTTGGCTATGAAAAAGTGCGCTTTCGGGGCTTGGCCAAGAACACCGCGCAGATGGTGACGTTGTTCGCCCTGTCAAACCTGTGGATGGCCCGTCGACATTTGTTGGCGAGCGCAGGAGAGGTGCGCGTGTAATGCAGGAAATGGTTACCGCAAAAGGCTTTGCAGCGGCCGAAAGAGCTAAAAAGCGAAGATAATTGAGCAAATTTCGACATGCATCGTTTTTTGAAAAGTGCTGAGGACTCGGTAGCCGGAAAACATCCGGCTACTTCAGACCTTCCCTAAGGGTCTTTTTAAGTGAAGTAAATGATACTTACGTTGAATCTCTTCTCGAGGAGTTGGGGGCAGTAAAAATACTCCCAGACGATCTGTTTATTAAAATTGCCGGACCAAAAGGGCAGTTTCGAAGCAGTGATAACCTCGCAATAAGTCAAGGAATTCAGACCCCTCCTCATGTCTCCGTCGCGGCCAAGGCGTTCTCCTTCAGGCTGCCACACGAAGCGATAGGTCGCCTTCTTCCTGTTCTAAAAAAAGCATACTCCTACATCCTCAGGTCGCGGAAGAAAATGGTTAAAGACTCGCTGGTCGGAACGAACGTTTTTATTGGGCACGGACGATCGCATGTATGGCGTGACCTAAAAGATTTTGTCACTGAGAGACTTAAATTGCCGTTTGATGAGTTCAATCGAGTCCCTGTAGCTGGCATTACTAATATAGCGCGATTATCAGAAATGCTAGATTCCGCTGTGGTCGCCTTCATAGTCATGACAGCTGAAGACGAGCAGGCAGACGGTAAGATGGAGGCCCGGACCAACGTCATACACGAGGTGGGGCTTTTCCAGGGGCGCCTAGGGTTCACTAGGGCAATCGTGTTACTGGAGGAAGGTTGCGAAGAATTTTCGAATATCCAAGGACTTGGCCAAATCCGCTTTCCGAAAGGCGATATCAAATCTAGGGAAACTCTGAAAAAGACTTCCTAATTTGGCAAAATCTCCGGACACCAGTCGCCGAGCTTTTCGATGATGAAACAGATGACCTTCGCCGACGCCGAGTATGCCGGCAAGCGCAAGCAGACCCGTAAGGAATTGTTCCTGATCGAGATGGATCAGGTGGTGCCCTGGAAAGGCTTGATTGCCCTGATTGAGCCCTATTATCCAAAAGGAGAAGGTGGCCGGCCCGCCTACCCACTGATGGCGATGCTGCGTGTTCATCTGATGCAGAACTGGTTCGGCTACAGCGATCCGGCGATGGAAGAAGCGCTGTATGAGACGACCATCCTGCGTCAGTTTTCAGGCCTGAGCCTGGAGCGAATTCCAGACGAAACCACCATTCTCAACTTCCGTCGTCTGCTGGAAAAGCACGAGTTGGCGACCGGGATTCTCGGCGTAATTAATGGTTATCTGGGCGACCGTGGCTTGTCGTTGCGTCAAGGCACCATCGTCGATGCCACGCTGATTCACGCGCCCAGTTCGACCAAGAACAAGGATGGCAAACGCGATCCTGAGATGCATCAAACCAAGAAAGGTAACCAGTACTATTTCGGCGCCAAGGCTCACATCGGCGCCGACGACGAGTCAGGCCTGGTGCACAGTGTGGTAGTAACAGCGGCCAATGTGGCAGACGTCACGCAGGTTGCCAAACTGCTGCACGGCGAGGAAAACGTAGTCTGCGCCGACGCAGGTTACACCGGGGTCGAGAAGCGCGAAGAACACGCTGGGCGCAAGGTCATTTGGCAGATTGCCGCCCGCCGCAGCACTTACAAAAAGCACGGAAAACGCAGTATTTTGTACAAGGCGATCCGCAAAATCGAGAAGGCCAAGGCCCAGGTTCGCGCCAAGGTCGAGCATCCGTTTCGGGTCATCAAACGCCAGTTTGGCTATGAAAAAGTGCGCTTTCGGGGCTTGGCCAAGAACACCGCGCAGATGGTGACGTTGTTCGCCCTGTCAAACCTGTGGATGGCCCGCCGACATTTGTTGGCGAGCGCAGGAGAGGTGCGCGTGTAATGCAGGAAATGGTTACCGCAAAAGGTTTTGCAGCGGCCGAAAGAGCTAAAAAGCGAAGATAATTGAGCAAATTTCGACATGCATCGTTTTTTGAAAAGTGCTGAGGACTCGGTAGCCGGAAAACATCCGGCTACTTCAGACCTTCCCTAGGTTTGAGGAAATCCGCCAAGTTCTAGAGCGAGAGAAAATCATCGAGTCTTGATTTGCGCAAATGTCGAAAACAACGGACCACTAGCTGCATAGTACCGCTTTCAAGCCCTTGGTGATGAAGCCCTTGGCACAGTTCAGGTGTTCAGGATTCTAGCTAATCTCAAAGAGCTTGCAGCCACGAATGGTCAGATTCCTTGGACAGTATCTCCATGACAGGAATACTCAGGTTTGCGGTCTCAAGCGCTCCATACTGGAAGAAAACCCCCAGATACGACAGTGCGCGAAGGATGTTTGCAACCTCAGGACCGCCAACCTGGTCGAAGGCCATGCGCGCCTTTGCCATCAGTCATACGGTTCACTTCAGCGACCAGATCCTGCTCCAGCGCTGCAATGACGTGCACAGCGCCGGTTTTCAGGAGTATGTGGCAGCCGCCTGAACCGAGGTGAGCACAGTTGACTGCTTCATCCACTCCAGCCCAGCCCTGAACTATCACGGGTTCTTTTCCGTCGCCTCCTTCCCAGCCCCCTCATTGATCAACACCATGCTCTGCGGCGCAGACAGCGCTACACCCAGCTCCCTCAGACGCCCCAGGACCGTAAACAACAGATCACTCCGCGCGCCACCCACCGAACGCGGGCTGTTTACGTAGCCGCTGGCGCTGATGATCAAACCGGTATTGGTCAGGTCTTTGAAGGTGACTGAGGGTGCAGGCGTGTCGAGTATCGCTTCATGCTCGGTAAAGGCCTGCAACAGCAGCTCGCGTATTTGCAGAACATCTGTTTCCAGGGGCAGGGTAAGCGTGATTCCTACTACCCCCAACGCGTTGCCCATGGTGACGTTGCGCACGTTTTGCGTGATGAACTGCGAGTTCGGCACGATCACTGTCGAGCGGTCGCCCATCTGGATTTCGGTCGCGCGGACGTTGATCCGGCGAATATCGCCTTCGACCCCTGCCAGGCTTACCCAGTCGCCGACTTTGACCGGACGCTCGGTCAGCAGAATCAGGCCGGAGATGAAGTTCTGCACAATGGCTTGCAGGCCGAAACCTATCCCCACCGACAGCGCACTGACCACCCAGGTCAAATTGGTCAGGCTGATCTTGAGCGTGGACATCACCACGGCCACCACCAGCACAAAGCCGATGTAGCCGATCAAGGTCACCAGCGAGGCCTGCATGCCCGCGTCCATGTTGGTCTCGGGCAGAAGGCGTTCTCCGAACCACTCCTTGAGTACCCGCACGCCCAGCAGGCCGACGACCAGGCAAATCAGTGCCATCAGAATATCGCTGGGGACGATGTTCAGGTTGCCCAGGGATTTGGACGTGACGTCCATTTGAGTGAAACTTGCGAGCAGGTCGCCCGGGCTGGAACCCGAAGGCAGGAAAGCCAGCAGCAATGCGGTAAGCAACAGCAGGGTACGGCCTATGCCTGCCAGTACGGTGCTTGCCTGGGCTTGGTGACGGGCGGACAAGCCCAGCGCCGAACCCAACGCCATGCCGCCAGGTTGTTTGGGCGACAGAAGGGTCTCGCAGATGTCACCGAAGCAGGCGATCAATAGATACGCAGTGGACGCCACCACGCTCACCCAAAGCAGTTTCACCGCCAGAAAGTAAGCCAGCGTCAGGTAGCCGCTGAGCAACGCCAGCAAGCTCAGGCCGACCCATACCGCAACGATAAAGGGAAGCAGTCCGACGAAACCTGCTGGCCGCTCCAGCTCGAAGCGTCGGCGGGTTCGGCGGTAGCGCACCAGGGCGTAGAAAAACACCAGCGAAACCGCCAGCGCTGTCAGGCCATTGACCGCTACCGTCAGGGCCAGGCTGCTGGCTATGACACTGTTGATGCGCTCCTGCGTGCCGATGATCATGAGTGCCAGCGCCAAGGCAGGCGGGAAGCGGCCCAGTGCCGTGGCGATCTGGTCAGGGATTTGCGGCAGACGCCATGAGGCGTGTGCCCGCATCAACAACGCGCGGCCCAGACCGACGATGAAAGCGCAGAAAGTGATCAGCGTCTGCACCTGATCGAGCAGGTTGACCACGTCGTTGCTGAGCACCGCATTGCGCACGATCCCCCAGCGCAACAAGGAAGTGGCAACGGTAATGGTGAGAATGGTCGATAGCCCTACAGCCAGTGCCAGGGCGCTGCGCCGCAGGCGGCCTTCGGGTAGCCAGCGAATCATCGACCAGATCAGCAAGCGCTCCAGCAGGCGGCGAACAACGACCCATACGAACAGCGCGCCGACCACAATGCTGATGAATTGCACACGGTTTTCCGGTGCCAGCGTGCTGCTGAGCACTTGGCGGACATCCACCAGAAGTCTGTTCAAGCGTCCCAGGTCGTCATCGGTAGGACGAATCAGCGTGGACCAGAACGCCGAGCTGAGCGGGCTCGCTGTCCGCGTGCTGATCTGCGAATCGAAAAGGCTGCGGCGCAGATTGAATATCTGCGTAGCCAAATCACGGGCTGACTGGCTTAACGTGTTGGTTTGGCGTTCATCATTAACCAGCGCGTTTTTCTGAGCGGTCAATGTCTTGCGCTGACTGGTCAGACTTGGCGCTTCGTCCGGTTGCGCCGGCCCGAGAATGTTGAGCTGATCATTCAGGTGTTCGATGTCGACAGCTTGTCGGGCAGTCAGATTGTCGGCTTGTTTCTGGACCTGCAAAGCGGCCTGCCGCAGGCTTGAAAGCAGGTCATCGTTGGCACTGCCCGTCACTTTTTGACGGATCTGATCCAGTTGTTCGCTCAAGTCATCCAGGCTCGGTGCATCCACTGCGGGGGATGCGCTACTGGTGCTATCGGTTTGAGGTGCCGGGCTATTCTGGGCCAGGGCTGGCAAGGTCACGCACAGCAAAAGCAAGGCGAGCAGCCCAATATGAAAACGGTTAAGCGAAGCATGCTGCATTCTTTTCCCTTCTTTGCACTGTGCGGCCTGGCAAACCTGTGTATTTCAGGCACGGGCCTTGTCTGTCTTGAGCTGCACTCACGAGTCTCTGGAGCGCAGCCAATAGAATATCAAGGACTTCGTGTTTGAGTGCTGAAAACACGGGCCAGCGAAAATAGGGCGCTACGGTCATCTACCTAACAAATGTTAGGTAGGGTATTGACTGGGCTCAGGAGTGTGCTACGGTCTATCTACCTAGCAGTTGTTAGGTAGATGCCCACTCCATTTCACAGGCCCGACCATGACCTCCAGATTGCGACTTTTCACATCTCCTTCGGCTTTTCCGAACCCCCAGCGCCTGCGCCTGTTCATCCACGAAAAAGGCATTGCCGATCAGTTCGATGAGACTATTTACGACATGACCCCCGGCGGAGAGCAGCGTGGCTGGCGTCATCTCAATATGAACCCTTGGGGAGAAACGCCCACCCTTGAACTGGCAGACGGCAGCTTCATTTCCGAGACCGCCGCTATCGCTCGCTATCTGGATCAGTCTTATCCGGGCCGCAAGATCATGGGGGAAGGCGCTCTGGAACAAGGCCTTGATAACATGTGGGATAACCGGATCTGGGTGCATATTCTCTACCGGATCGTTACCGCGTTTCATGTATTGCACACCGGGCTCGGCTTCAAACTTGAACTGACGAAGAACGAAGCATGGGGCGAGCACTGCCGCAAAGAGGCGCTGACACACGCCGCATTGGTCAACCGTCATCTTTCCGATGGCCGCGAGTGGCTGTTGGGCGGCGAGGCGCCGACTTTCGCGGATATCACCCTTGCAACCGCCATTGCCTTCTCCAAGTTTCCGGTCAACGCCATGCCGCTGGATGAGCGTTTCGAGTTCCTGGACTTGTACTGGAAGCGCTGGCAGAAACGCCCGGGTTTCCAGGCCGCCTATGCTGATCGCAGCAGCGGTATACCCGAACTGGACTCGCCGGCCGAGTGACCGACCTGTTGCGCGCGCACATTATCGTCGGGACCGTCATTGCATGGCGTTCTCGACTTCCCCGTGCCTCGCACAACCGTTCTACCTGACAACAGTCAGGTTTTTGAATTAGCATGCGCCCGTTTGCAGAAACCTGTCCGAAGCACAAGGCACCACGATGACCATCAACGCACGAGAGGCCATTCTGCTTGCCGCGAGAAACATCGCTCAGTCTCAGGGTTATAACGGCCTGAACTTTCGCGATCTGGCGGCTCAGGTTGGAATCAAACCAGCCAGTATTTACTACCACTTTCCAAGCAAGGCTGACCTGGGTGTGGCGGTTGCCAAGCGCTACTGGCAGGACGGTGCTGCTGCTCTTGAGGCTATTTCTGAAGAAACTCCAGACCCTGTCGAAGCGCTGTACCGTTTCCCGGAAATTTTCCGCCGCTCGCTAGAGGCTGAAAACCGCCTTTGTCTGGGCAGTTTTATCGGCGCTGAAACCGATAAATTGCCGCCAGAGATGACTCAGGAAATTCAGCTTTTTGCCCAGGTCAATATTGCCTGGCTGAGCAAGCTTCTGGTGGCGGCGAATGTGTGTATGCCAGCGGCCAGCGAGGTGCGGGCGCAGGCGATTTTTTCGGCTGTGGCGGGCGCTCAACTCATTGCGAGAAGCCGGTCAGACATTGCCCTTTTTGATACGCTGATCGACACCTATCGTGCCTGCGGGCCGCTGCCGGCTTAAGTAGATGCTGATCAAGCGGGATAAGGATTGCCAGCCAGTTGACCTGTTGCTGACGCCGCTGAACCTGTAAGCGCGCAGACACTATGGAACGCCAGACCTCGAATCACCCGACGGCAAGGGGTGCACTAATGTTTCTAAGCCTTGAAGTTCGCAGCTACAAGACGCAAAGCCCTCAGCACTGCCACGACCATACTCAATTGGTACTGCCGATTCGTGGCCGAATGGAAATTGACGTGGACGGTCGCGGTGGCTTTATCGATCAGTCACTGGCCGCGCTGGTAAAGCCTGGTTCGCGGCACTCGCAGGACACTCACGTCGACAGCCGTTTTCTGGTGCTGGACTGCGCACCGACGACGCTGGAGACAATCCAGATGGGGCGTCTGGCCGAGAAAATATATGTGCCTGTTTCGCCCGCGACCCGTCGCCTTATCGAATTCGCCGAGCTGATCGGTAACCAGCAACTGGCCATTGCTGCCTCACAGCTGGGCCCTCTGCTTCTGTCATCCCTTGGCTCGGACACCTGCCGTTTTTCGTCCCCTGTAGAGCACTTGATAGCCCGTCTGCGAGCAAATCCTGGGGCACACTGGAGCAATCAGGCCATGGCCCAAGTCGCAAACATGAGCATGAGCCAGTTGCACCAGCGATTCCGGCAATTATTCGCGATGAGTCCTCAAGCCTGGCTGACTGAACTACGCATACAGGAGGCTAAACGGTGGTTGCGTGGCACCTCGCTGCCGATAGCCGAGATTGCCATGCGTGCGGGCTTTTCCGATCAGGCATCGCTGACGCGCACTATGCAGCGTTTGAGCGCTACGACCCCGGCGGTTTATCGTAAAGCGCAAAAACAGTCCGGGTAAAAAATTCCGCAGTTACTGACAAGACCCTCCAGGCCCGACGCTCCAGACTTCATGCTTTAGGCGTTGGAGCGCAGGTGAAATGTTTGCTGATCGATCATTGCCCAAGGGCATTGTTTATGGCGTTTGCGCCGGTCTGTGCTGGGGCGTGATTTTCCTGGGCCCGCAGCTGACTCCAGGTTTGAGCGGTGTGCAGTTCGCGGTCATAAGATTTCTCTGCTACGGCGCCATTTCTGCGGCCCTGCTGATGCTGCGTTGGCGGCGTGTTTGCGCCAGTCTCACCATGGCCGACTGGAAGTCACTCTTCTGGCTTAGCCTGGTCGGCAACCTCATCTACTACTCGCTAGTGGGCACAGGCGTGCAGTTGGTCGGCATCGCCACAACGTCGTTGATTGTCGGACTTATTCCGGTGCTCGTAACCCTGGCAGGTCGTCATGACGCAAATGCCGTTTCTCTGCGCAAGCTCTTCCCCTCACTGTGCTGCGCAGTGGGGGGCGTTGTGCTTATCAGTTGGCACGCGCTGATCAATGACCAAAGGCCCGATACAGCGGCGAATATTGTCGGGATTTTATGCGCGTCAGGTGCGTTGCTGACGTGGAGCTGGTTTGCGGTGAGCAATGCCCGGCGGCTGGTACAGGTCGCCAACGTCTCCGCGCATGACTGGGCGTTGCTTATGGGGGTCATGACGGGCGCTCAATCACTGCTTTTGGCAGCGCCGGTCCTGGGTTCTCAAGTGGGCACCTATGGTATTTCCGAATGGCTGCATTTTCTCGTGGTGGCCGGTGGCGTTGCGCTTTTGTCTTCGGTGGTGGGTGGTGCCTGCTGGAATCAGGCGAGCCGACTTCTGCCCTTGGCACTCAGCGGGCAAGTGCTCGTGATTGAAACGCTGGCGGCGCTCGTCTTCGGTTTTTTATGGGAGCGCCGGCTACCCGACGGCTATGAGCTGGCGGCCATTGCCTTGCTGGTCAGCGGTGTGGTCTGGTGTCTGAATTGTCATCGTACGCCCCTGCATTCCCCGACTGTCCAGCTCAAGCACCGCCCCTGAAGTGACCGCCTCACCTGCATTTCAAACCGGCAAACGAAGCTCCTTGCGCAGGCTCTTGTCAAACACCCCGGCAGGTGCTAAGCGACGCAGCATGCTGATTTGTCGGGCTGTCTTGCCGGCAGTGTAGCGCCGCTTGGGGAGTACATCGCTCGCCGCTTTAAGCACTACAGCCGCCACCACTTCCGGCAAATCGGCTTTCGGCATTACATCGGCGAGCAACGCCTTGAATCCTGCTCGGGCCTGATCGTATTCCTTCAATAACCGGTCCGGCTCAAGGCCGTTTTGATCGAAGACGGTTCGTACAAAAGCCGGCTCAATGACCGAGACGCGAATATTGAAGGCGCGCACTTCGTGATCCAGAGATTCCGAGTAACCTTCCAGCGCATGCTTGACCGCCGAATAATGCGAAGAGTAGGGCGCGGGTATCAAGCCCAGAATCGAACCGATATTGATAATGCGCCCCTGGCCACGTTCGCGCATCGACGGTAATACTGCATTGGTCATGCGGATGACGCCGAACAGATTGACGTCGAACAACGCCTGCACCTGGGGTATCGAGAATTCCTCGGAGCCGCCTATCAGGCCAATACCAGCATTGTTGACCAGCAGGTCGATCCGCCCGGTCTGCGCAAGTACGCTGGAAACGAGCGCGCTGACCGAGTCATCGTTAGTTACGTCACAAGTACGCATGGATACCTGCGTTGCACTTTCGCCAATCTTGCGGCTGGTGCCGAATACGGTATAGCCCGAGCGCACCAGCGCCTCGGCCGTTGCGTGGCCGATACCGGATGATGCACCGGTGACAATGGCCGTTTTTCCGGAAGATGTGCTCATGTAATGCTCCAGTGTTCAAAAGGCTGGGGGCCGACAAGTTGCTTATGTGGGGAATTGAAAACGCGGGTCACCGACACTTACCTGATCTTCACAACTACTTTGCCTTTGGCACGCCCCCGGGCCAGGTACTCAAGTCCTTCTTTGGCCTGCTCAAGCGCAAAGACCCTGTCAATGACGGGTTTGATTTGCCCGCTTTCAAGTAACACGGCAATCTTCTCGAGTTGAGCCCCCTGCGGGCGTACGAACAGGAACGAGTAGGTCACGTGGTGTTTTTTCGCACGGCGCCTGATTGAGTGGCTCATCAGCCCGAAGAGTAAAGTGAAGAAGGCATTCATCCGGCGTGCCTTGGCGAACGCCTTATCCAGTGGCCCGACGAGGGATACGATCAAACCTCCTGACTTGAGGATGCCGACGGCTTTTTTAATCGTGTCTCCTCGCGTTGTACCCAGCACCAGGTCGTAGTCGCGCAATACTTGCTCGAATGCCTGCTTTTTATAGTCCACCACTTCATCTGCACCCAGGCTGCGCACCAGCTCTACATTGCCGGTACTGGTGGTCGTGGCGACGTTGGCCCCCAGGTGTTTAGCCAGTTGAATAGCGAAGGTGCCGATGCCTCCAGCCCCCGCAGGTATGAATACCTTCTGGCCGGGTTGAAGATTGGCGCGTTCTTTCAAGGCTTGCCAGGATGTAAGCCCGACCATTGGAATAGAGGCCGCTTGTACGAAATCCAGATTCGCCGGTTTAAGTGCAGCAGCGTGCTCAGGAACGGCTGCAAATTCGGCGATGCTACCTTTGCCGAGGTCAAAGAGACTGGCGAAAATGGCGTCACCCGCCTTGAAGCGGGTGACGGCTTTGCCTACCGCGATGACCACGCCGGAAAGATCGCTGCCCATAATGGCGGGTAATTCGTACTTGAGGACGGCCTTGAACGTGCCCGTGGTAATCATGTTGTCGATCGGGTTCAACCCGGCCGCGTGAACTTCCACTAACAGTTCATCAGGCTTGATGGTCGGCAGAGGTACATGCGTTATCGCAATTTCAGGCGACTTGCCATAGCTTTCGAAGGTAAGTGCTTTCATGACGCTAGGTTTCCAGGGTCGTCTGACAGTGATGGGTTGTTTTTAAAAACGATGTGCAGTTGAAGTTCGAACGCTTTATGCAAGGAACTCCAGAGCCGTTGAGACGAAGTCGGCGTGATACTGAAAGACGCAACCATGGCCTGCGTCTTGATAAACCACCAGTTGCGCCTGCGGGAGACGTTGGCTCATATCGCGACTCAACTCGCTTGCGACCATGACGTCGCTGTCCCCGACGACGATAAGTACAGGCACCCGCAGGCGTGCAAGATCCTGCGCGGGTTGTTTGCCCCAGGCTTTGATTGCTTTGAGTTGGCGAAGCAGCAAGCGAGGCGTTGGCGGCTTGTCGCGGTCAACCGTACGTTCCTTCACCCTGCTCAGATAGTTTCTGGCAGCGCGTCGGCCATTGAGCGTGGAGGTGAAAAACATATCGACCTTGGGGTCTCGCAGCCTCAGCAAGCCTTTGAGAATAAGTGGCCAGGACAGCGCACCTATGCGCTCGATACCGTGTCCGCCTGCCGGTCCGGTGCCTGCCAGAATAACTTTGCGTACCAGATCGGGTGCTTTCAATGCCAGGTCCTGGGCCACGAAACCGCCCATTGAAAAGCCAATCAGATCCACTTGTCTGTAGCCCATTGCCCGCACCAGCTCGAGGGTGTCGCGAGCCATCTCGCCTATCGTCAGCGGCGCGGTGCCGGTCGATAAACCAGCCCCGCGATAGTCGATGGCGATAACGTGATGCCTGGTAGCAAGACCATCAACAATGCGCGGGTCGAAATCGTCCAGTACCGCGCCCCAGTAGTTGAGCAACAAGAGCGGCACGCCACCACGCAAACCTGACTCGCGATAGGCGAAGGCAATGCCTGCGACTGTTGCGATTTTATTAGGCGCCTGGACAAACGACTGCGCCGAATGAGTCTGCAGATTTGAGTTACTCATGATGGGTACCCTGGTTTCAGGCTTTGGTCAGATAGCGCTCTGCGGCGTTCGCCTGTCGAATGTCCGACAGCAACCCTTGCCGCGCGCCATCAAGCGCGTCCCAACGACCCGCAACGTGCAGTGGCGGAATGGTCACCAGTTCGCGACGATCGAAGCCCACCAGCGCTGCATCGACCAGTTCTTCAACGTCCATCACCTCGGGGAGGGTGTTGAGGTCGATCCCGGCGCGCTCCCAGATTTCGGTGCGGGTAGCTGCCGGCAGGACCGCCTGGATGTACACGCCCTTGGGTGCCAGTTCCAGGTTCAAGCCTTGGGACAGGAACAGCACATAAGCCTTGGTGGCACCGTAAACGGTCATGCCGAGCTCTGGCGCCAAGCCCACCACCGACCCGAGGTTGACGATTGAACCGGTACCGGACTGCGCGAAGCGAGGGGCCACTGCGGCAGCGAGTCGCGTCAGCGCAACAATGTTGAGGGCGACAAGTTTTTCAATGGCCTCAGCGCTCTGCTCAATGAACCCGCCGGACTGAGCAATACCTGCGTTATTGATAAGGACGCCGATCCGGGCATCGTCGCGCAGGCGAGTTTCAAGCGCTGTGAGGTCGGCAGCGTTGGTCAGGTCGGCCTGAAGCACTTCGACAGCTACGTCGTTTTCTTTACCCAGCCTTGCTGCCAGAGCATCGAGGCGTGGCTTGTCACGTGCGACAAGCACCAGGTTGTGGCCGCGACGGGCAAATCGCTTGGCATAAATGGCACCAATACCGCTGGAAGCGCCAGTGATGAGAACAGTGGGGAGAGTAGTCATTGGTGATGTCCTGACAAGTAATGCGATGAGGGCAGCCTGAACCGCCCCGGGTTTCTCGGAGACCCTTTTGTTTGAGTCATGCCACGTGGGCAGACTCGGTGAGTTGCTGATAATAGATGGCTTCTGCCTCGACCGGTGGAATATGACCGATTGGCTCCAGCAGGCGGCGGTGATTGAACCAGTCCACCCATTTCAGCGTTTCCAGCTCCACCGCCCCCCGTGTGGGTCAAGAGCGTCGATGAATCACTTCAGCCTTGTAAAGACCATTGATGGTCTCAGCCAAGGCATTGTCGTAAGAGTCACCGACACTCCCGACCGATGGCTCAATACCGGCTTCGACAAGACGCTCGGTATAGCGAATGGACACGTACTGCACGCCACGGTCACTGTGGTGAATGAGTCCACCCTGCTTGACTGGGCGACGGGCGTAAAGGGCTTGCTCCAGTGCATCGAGTACAAAATCGGTACGCGCTGAACTGGACACCTTCCAACCGACGATGAATCGGGCAAAGACATCAACGATGAAGGCCACGTAAACAAAACCCTGCCAGGTACTGACGTAGGTAAAGTCCGATACCCATAGGGCGTTCGGGCACTCAGCCACAAACTGACGGTTGACATGATCCTGCGGGCACGGCCTGGCTTGGTCGCTGACCGTCGTCTTGACAGGCTTGCCGCGTACCACGCCTTGCAGGCCCAGCTCTCCCATCAGGCGTTGCACCGTACAGCGGGCGACTTGCTGGCCTTCACGCAGCAACTGTCGCCAGACCTTGCGCACGCCATATACATGGAAGTGCTCATCCCAGACTCGCTGGATGTGCTCACCCAGTTCCTGGTCACGCTGCGCACGCGCTGACTGCTGGCTGGGGTCAGCCTGCTGAGCAGCGTACCGGTAGTACGTCGACGGGGCGATTGGCAACACCTTGCAAATCGGCTCGACCCCGTAAGACTGGCGGTTTTCATCAATAAACGTCTTCATCGTTTGAATGGGCGGTCGAGCTCCGCCTGGGCAAAATAGGCTGAGGCCTTACGCAATATCTCGTTAGCTTGACGCAACTGACGGTTCTCACGCTCCAACAGCTTGACTCGCTCACGTTCGACTGTGCTCAGCCCATCAAGCTGGCCGCTGTTGCGCTCAGATTGGCGAACCCACAGCCGTAATGTCTCGGGCGTGCAGCCGATCTTGGGGGCAATGGCACTGATGGTGGCCCACTGCGACTCGTACTCAGGAAGGTGTTCGAAAACCATCCTGATGGCCCGCTCACGGACCTCTGGGGAGTACTTCGGTAGTTTTTTCATCGCTCCATCCTCTCAAAGGTTGGAGTCTCCGAGAAACCCGGGGCGGTTCAGCCAGGCGTTTGCGCCTGCGATTGTCGGTCACCCGGCAGGGCCTTCGACGCTGACGCTGAAAGGCCCTGCCAATTGATCCTTGGCGTTATGATTACGATCAAAATCTAAAATGTCAACGTATTGATGTTGGTCGACATCAAAATATGGCGAGGTCGTGTGCGTCTGCATTCATAGGCGAGAGGGGCGAAGAGAAATCTCGCGCGCAGGCGCTTTGGCCGCTCGGGAGATGCGGCGCAGAGGGCGTTTCAGAGGGCGAAGTGGGCGTATAGGCCTGGGCGCTTTTGGGGGGCGCGGAGCGCTATGGTGTAAGCAAAAAAGACGCCATCGGTTTGAGTATCGATTCGGCCGAGACTACAGAGAGTTCATCTAGCTTTCTGTCGATTGCCAATGAGGCATACCCATGCGCAGTGCTCCAGGCGAGGAAGGTGCGTTGCTCAAGCACTGTCGAGTCTGGTTCGGCACCGTTTTTTGCGACCCATGCTGTACGTATCGACTGACGAAGCAGTTGCATCGTGGCTTCGCCTGAAGTGAGCAACCTGGGTAATGTGCGGTTGACCCCGCCCATTCCGAACATCAACCGGAAGTGCTGTGGGTAGTTTTTAGCGAAATTGACATAGCCTATCCCACAGCCCAGCATACAGTCGCCAAGGTCCCGCTGCGCGGCACGGATAGCGTCGACCATCCGTTCATAACCATCGGCCACCACCTCTGCCATAAGGTTTTCCAGAGAGCCGAAATGGTGCGCAGGTGCGGCGTGTGAAACGTTCGCCCGTCTTGCGCATTCACGCAGTGAGAGTCCTCGCATGCCTGCTTCCCCTACGATGTCCCAGGCCGCCTGCCGCAAGACGGTCGGCAAGTTGCCATGGTGGTAAGTACGCGGGGTATCTGAGGTCGACATACGAAGCTCCCTGTCATGAAATAAAAGTTATATAGCCATCGTACAGCTTATCTTGTCAGTGACAAGATAGGCTGCTCTAATTGCTCCAGGTCTTATGGCTGGTGCGGAGAATACCGATGAGCAAACTTACCAACAGGCTTCGATTATTGACGCTGCGGGGCACCTTCATGCTTGCCAGCCGTATTCTACCTGGCCCCACCGGAAGATACCTTGTCCGACGTTTCGTCACACCCCAGGCCGCAGGACGTGCCGAGGCTGCGGCTGCGCTGAGCGCATCGGCGGATGTGCAAACGGGTACTCTGGAACTGAACGGGATCAAGATCTGCACCTACGTGTGGGGAGATCCTTCCAGTCAACCTTATGTGTTGTTCTCCCATGGGTGGTCAAGCTACGCGATGCGTTTTGTCGGCTGGGTGCCGTTGTTACGATCGATGGGCTATGCGGTGGTTGGTTTTGATCAGCCTGCCCATGGATTAAGCTCTGGCGATATCAGCCACATGCCGCAGTTTGTGGAAGTGCTTCAGCAGGTAGGACGCCATTTCGGAAAGCCTGCGGCCGTGATCGCTCATTCGTTGGGCGCTTCGTCAATCGTTTTCGCTCAGGAAGAGCAGTGGCGTCCCGACCGGTTTGTGTTGATTGCGCCGTTCCTGGCCCCGGCTGACAACGCGCTTCATCAGTTTGAAACTTTTGGTATCGCGCACAAGGTTTTCGCACCTTTTGAAGGATACTTGCATGCGCTGAGCGGCCGCCGCTTCGCGGATTACGACGCTTCTGCGCGACTGCAGTTGCTTGATCGTCCAGCGCTTATTATTCATGACCGCCGAGATCGCGAAACCCCGTGGGAAAAGGGTGCTCGGTTCGCAAAGCTATGGCCCGGAGCACGTCTCTTCACCACGGAAGGGCTGGGCCATAACCGGCTGATTGATCACCCCTCCGTTACTGCTGAAGTGATGGAGTTTCTGAAGCCGGATAGTCACTTGCCAACGCCGATTGAACCATGACCTGGCTGGAGACGCGGGTCGTGGTTCCTGAAGCTGGAGGTCACTGTGAGCAATCATCATTTTTCCGATGAGTTGGCAGTGCTGGAAATCGTTAACAACGCCCATTTTTTCCGCCCTGGAAAGATGACGTCTGGTCAGCTGTACCTGAGTTTGATTCGTCTCCAGCCAGCGGTTCCGGCAATAGGGGAGTTCATGGAGATGATTGATCATCTCGTGAAAGAAGGCCTGTTGATTTCAGGTGCCGTATTGCCCTGCGACGCTTCGTTTCCCTATGTGCAGCATATTATTTTCGGTCTTACCGAGGTGGGCGAGGCTGTAGTGCAAGCAACAAAGTCTGAGATCGAAAGCGTCAACAGCTGAGCGTCCGCACTCAGCCCGAAGCCCTTCCGCATACATGCTTCTTAAACCCGTCGTGCAAACGTTCCGTGCGCAATGCTTGCAGATTGTCGACCTTCAAAACTAGATTAGCGGGGTTGAGGGCATTACGACATCAGTCGATAAAAACAGGAAGCCCAGACTTCCGCGCCCTTGAGAATGACAACTTCTTTCCCTCTGTTTTTTGCACGACGATTGTGCGATGGCTGCCGCCTACGGTAACTCATTGAAGCAGAAAGAAAATGATCGAACCCGAACGAATTGTGACCCTGTCCCGTGAAGTGGAATCTCTGGCAACTCGTGGCGTCAGCGATATACAACTGATCACCCGCCAGACTCGATTGCTGGCAATAAACGCGCTGATCGAAGCGGCGCATGCAGGTAAAGCCGGTCGGGGTTTTGCGGTGGTGGCCGAGGAGGTGAAGAATATCTCCGAGCAGATTTCGAAGATTGCCAGCGGTCTGACTCAAGACCTGCAAGCATCGGTCAATGAACTGACCGAGCTTGGTAAGGGCATGTGTTTTGATGTGCGAGGACAACGGCTGGCAGACCTCGCACTGAACCTGATCGAAATCATTGATCGCAATCTATATGAGCGCACGTGCGATGTTCGCTGGTGGGCGACCGATGCATCGCTGGTTGATGTACTGATGACCCCAACTGCGCAGAGTCGCGCACACTCCAGTGAGCGCCTCGGCGTCATTCTGGACAGTTATACGGTGTATCTGGACATCTGGGTTGCCGATACAACCGGCTGCGTGATTGCGTCCGGTCGGCCCGATACCTTCGACAAGGTTATCGGTGCGAATGTAAATGAGGCGACCTGGTTCAAGCAGGCGGTGCGGCACTCGTCTGGCGATCAATACTTTGCCGGTGAAGTCGCTGTGGAGCCCTTGCTCAACGGCTCGCAAACCTGTGCGTTCAGTGCAGCCGTGCGCAGTAACGCTGGCAAACACTCACCTGTGATCGGCGTCATCGGGATTTTCTTTGACTGGAAGAATCAGTCGGACTCGGTGATCAATGGCGTGCGTCTGAGTGATGAAGAGCGCACCCGCACCCGAGTGATGATGGTCGATGCCAGCCACAGGATAATTGCCAGTTCCGACCCCCAAAGCCCGTTGGGCCACAGTATCGACTTGCAGACCAGGGCGGGGCAGGCCACCGGTTACAGCACACTGCCCAACAACAGCATTCAAGGGTATTCAATGACCCCGGGCTTTGAGACTTATCCCGGCATGGGGTGGCTGGGGGTGATTGAACAGCAGTTGCCTTAGTTGCGCGTGCTTCCTGGCAGTCGGGATGTAGAGCCGCTGCCAGAAATTCTCTGGCAGCGGCTTGAGCGTTATATACGGAAGCTACCCACCAGCTGCGTCAAGCGGGTGGATTGCTGTTCAAGGTCAGTGCAGGCGCGCAGGGTAGCGTTCAAGTTCTCCACGCCTTGCTGGTTCAGGGTATTGATCTCTGTGATATCCACATTGATCGCTTCCACAACGGCAGTTTGTTCTTCGGTCGCCGTGGCAACCGAATGGTTCATGCCGTCGATTTCGCCAATGCGTTCGGTAACGTGTTCAAGGCTTGCAACGGCCTTGTTGGCGATGCCGACCGTTTCAACACTTTCACGCTGGCTTTCGTTCATGAGCGCAACAGCCTCGCGAGCGCCCGATTGCAGCTGCTCGATCATCTCTTGCACCTGGCTCGCCGATTCTTGCGTTCGGTGGGCCAGGCTGCGTACTTCGTCGGCCACCACGGCAAAACCTCGGCCGGCTTCACCCGCGCGTGCCGCCTCGATGGCTGCGTTAAGGGCCAGCAGGTTGGTCTGTTGAGAGATGCCGGTAATCACTTCCAGTATCTGGCCGATGTTGGCGGTTTTTGTATTGAGCGTTTCAATCTGTTCACTTGCGTTGCTGATGCGCTTTGACAGGCGGCTCATGGCCGCGATGTTCTGCCCGACCACGTCCTGACCGTCCGAGGCCAGCGTGCGTGCATCGCTTGAATGGCCAGAGGCGCGCGCGGCGTTCTGGGCAATCTCCTGGGTTGCAGCGCCCAGCTCATTGATGGCTGCGGCCACGCTGTTGGTACGGTTGGACTGCTGATCGGAATTGAGCATCGACGAGTTGGAGGCATTCACTACCCGCTGGGCAACTTCATTGAGCTGTACCGTGGAGGAGGCTACTTCACGCATCGAGTCGTGGATTCGTTCTACAAAGAGGTTGAAGCCGTTGCCCAGATACCCGAACTCGTCTTCGCTCTGAATCGTCAAGCGTTTGGTCAGATCACCTTCGCCGGCAGCGATATCGTGCATGGCGCGGCCCATCAGGTTGAGCGGCCGCATCAGTACGCTCAGAAGCATCCCCAGCAGAAGGATGATCAGCACCACCGCAATGACAGTCGCCACGATGGCCGAGTTTCTGAACTCGCCCAGTGATGCATAGGCGATCTCTTTGTCCATCGCCACGCCCACATACCAGTTGACGGAAGGCAGCCCGTCTACATGGGCAAACGTAAGAATCTGAGCTTTTCCGGCATGCTCGCTTTCGCTCAGGTTCTGGGACAATTTCGGCGTATTCGCCGGGTAGACTTCTGCCAGCGTTTTCATTACCAGCGAAGTGTCCGGGTGGACCAGAATGCGGCCATTCGCATCGACCAGAAACGCGTAGCCGTCGCCATGAAGGCGCAGCGAACTGATCATTTTCACCAGTATTTCCAGGCTCAGATCACCGCCAATGACCCCGGATACACCCGATGCACTTTTGACCGGTGTGGCAAGGGTCACGATCAACCCTTTGGTCACAGCATCCAGATACGGTTCGGTGAGGATCGTCTTGCCTGCGCGCACGGCATCGACATACCACGGCCGGGTCCTGGGGTCATAGTCGGCCGGCATGTCATCAGGCGGCTGAGTGACGAAAGAACCATCGCTCTTACCCTGGTAAATACTCATGAAGGTGTCGATAAGCGTGGGTTGGCCGAGGGCAAGATTCTGCGCGTCGGTTGATTGCGGCGAAGACGCATTTTCCGCCAGGTTCTCTACCAGAAGAATTCGCCCTGAAAGCCAGTTGCGGATGTTGCCTGCGGTGCTGTCACCCGTCTGATTCAGGTTCTCCTTCAATTGCAGACGCAGGGCGTTGCGTTGCAGATAGTCGTTGTAAAACGTGAACAGGGTGAATGCGGCGATCACTACGAGAGACGCCGCCAACAGGATTTTATGGCTGAATTTTAGCGATTTTGTCATGCCGATAAGGGCCTTTAGAGGGGGAGTGCCGAGAGGTGAAGTACAGCGAAAGCAATAGCGGTTTATCGGCGGGCGCGCCGATTAATGAATGCTGGTTATCATATAAATGCTTCGCGGAGCGTCTATCACAGCGCCTCAGGGGCAAGGCGAGGCCTAATCCGATGATCAAGCGGGGCGGTGAATAGTAATGAATGAGGTTTGCCGCTGTATCGAAGGCGTTTACTTAGCCGATCGTTGTGCTTCTGACCCTACATACCACTGCGCATACGGTGTGTTTTCAACCTTGCACCGATTGAAATCCCTCGCCCCGTCAGTCCACCAGACGTCGCCGCGCTCCCCAAGTGCAACCTTGGCCTGGTGAACCCCGGCCCGGGCGGCTTTCAGTGCATCTGAATCCGCGCTTGCCTTGGCTGCCTTGACCTCGCGCCGGGCAGCCATCAACTCATTCACTAATCGCTGACGAACCTCTTCGCTCAGGGACGGATTGGAACATCGCCAGAGTTGTCCCTTGACCACAAAATACCGGCCATCGGGTGTCGTAGGGTGCACGCTATCAATAGCAGCGAGTGGCTGCATCCGCGCCGATCAGGCCTGTCACTCGCCCGGCGAGCGCATCCAGCCCGAACGGCTTGGTCAAAACTTGTGTGCAGGGCCGCAGGTGGCAGTCGTCCAGCACTGAAGTCTTGGCGTAGCCAGTGATGAACAGGGTCGGCAGCCCCGGTCGGCAGTCGCCCGCAGCGTCAGCCATTTCCCGGCCGTTCATGCCGCCCGGCAAACCGATGTCACTGATGAGCAGGTCGATGCGGGTATCTGACTGCAGGATCTGCAAACCTGACTGAGCGTCGCCTGCTTCCAGGCAGTTGTAGCCCAGGCCGGTGATCACCTCGGCGACAAGCATTCTGACCGACGGCTCGTCATCAACGATCAGAACGGTTTCGCCGGTGTGCTGCGCTGACTCTTCGGTTATTTCGGGCTCGGCAGCGCGTGGAGCATTTTCAGCAATATGGCGTGGCAGGTGCATGACCACGCTGGTGCCCTGACCTTCAACCGACTCGACGCGGATCTGACCGCCGGACTGGCGCACAAAACCGTAGACCATCGACAGGCCCAGGCCGGTCCCGGCGCCAATGGGTTTGGTGGTGAAGAACGGTTCAAACGCCTTGGCGACGGTGTCCGGGCTCATCCCCATGCCAGTATCTGTGACGCGGATGCTCAGGTGCTCGCCGGCAGGAATGCCGTGATCAGGGTCGGTACATTCTTCAATGGACGCATTGGCTGTTTCGATGACGATGCGCCCGCCACTGGGCATTGCGTCACGGGCGTTCAGGCACAGGTTCAGCAACGAACTTTCCAACTGGGCATGATCGATCAGTGCAGGCCACAAGTCATCGTGGGCGACGACTTTTATATCTATCTCCGGGCCGACCGTGCGTGCAATAAGTTCTTCCATGTCCTGAATCAACACGTTGACGTTGGTGACTCTCGGGGACAGGTTCTGACGCCGCGAAAACGCCAACAGCCGGTGGGTCAGCGAAGCCGCGCGCCGTACTGCGCCCTGAGCGACCGACACGTACCGGTCTACATCACCGACACGGCCTTGAGCCAGTCGTTTGGTGATCAGTTCAAGGCTGCCGGAAATGCCGGCCAGCAGGTTGTTGAAGTCATGTGCGATGCCGCCTGTCAGTTGTCCGACGGCGTCCATCTTCTGGGAATGGCGCAGGGCGTCTTCGACCTGCTCACGTTCGAAAACGGCTTGTTCGATGCGCTGTTCGAGTGTCTGATTGAGTTCTCTGACCGCTTCTTCGGCTTTTTTTCTGGCGGTGACATCAACAGACGAGCCGATCAGACCGATCACCTCGCCGTTTTCATCGAGCAAGGGCGCTTTGGTCGAGAGCCACGTCGCTGCAGAGCCGTCAGGCAGGTTGACCTGTTCTTCGATCTGTTCGCTGACATTGTTCTGCATGATCCGGCGGTCGGTTTCCATGAGCACCCGTGCCTGTTGCTGATCATCCAGAAACTCCAGGTCCGTCTTGCCGATGAAAAACTCGGGCGGCTTGCCGATCAGTTCTGCGGTGCCACGATTGGCGACCAGCATGCGACCTTCTAGATCCTTGGCGTAGACAACGCCCGGAACGGCAGCCGTGAATATCCTCAGCAACTCGTTGAGCCGGTCGCGCTCGTCTTCAGCCATGCGACGGCTGTCTATATCAAGCAATACGCCCGGACTGCGAACAGGCTTGCCGCGACTATCACGCTCGATTTTTCCGCTGGCTTCAACCCAGCGATAAAGGCCGTCTTCATGCAGAACCCGGTATTCGCATCGGTAGGTTTCGCTGTTCTGAAGCGCGTCCTCGATTGACTTGTCGACTCTGGCCGAATCGTCGGGATGAATGGAGGCTATCACCAGCTCCAGTGGCAAGCCTTTGGCGCACAGCTTCGGGCACAAGCCGAAGGTCCGGGCAAACCGCTCATCGCCGGTCAACTGATCGGCAATGATGTCCCACACCCAAGTGCCGACAACTGCCCCTGAATCAAGGGCGAGTTGTAGCTGCTCGGCCGCTTCCTGCTCTAAAGGCGGGAGTGGCTGGGGGGCGAATGGCATGCCGCCGGAAACATCATTGCTCATCACTATCGACCCACTTGAACGCCTGGTTCACAAAGACTCAGTCATAGGGCAGCGCAGCGGCCTGAAAGTTGTACAAATTTTATTCTATTTTGTGCCCCAGGCCTTACAGGCGATCAGTGACACTTCATCATTCCATGGGTTTGGCCTGAGAGTGATATTAAATTAATATCATCTGATAAGTGCAGTATTTTCTACGGAGGCAGTCTGGGCAGTGCTTTCAGGTCATATCGGGCTTGCCGAGCCAGCTGAAAGCGCTGATTTCGCGAGGCGACCGGTGTTTGTGTAACGTGCAGGCGCTGGTCCCGGTCAGGTGCCAGCGCCTCTACAGTAGCTCTTAGTTCTGGCCGACAGGCGCAGGCAGGTTGGCAGTCTGCACGGGCGACCATCGGGTCATCACATAAAACAGCGCGCCACCCAGGATGCACCCGGTGAACCACGCAAAGTTGGCAATGGGCTTGAACCACTCGACAAAGGTAAAGCACAGACCCACCAGCGCCGTCAGCACTAGCGCTTTGACCGCAATCCAGTTCACGCCATTGGTGTACCAGTAGCGACCGCTTGGCGTGTCGTCATTGAACAGGGCGTCGACATCAATCTGCTGCTTCTTGATCAGGTAGTAATCCACCAGCAGGATGCCGAACAGTGGGCCGATGCAGGCCGCGAGCACGTCCAGGGTGTAATGGATCACTTCAGGGTTGTTGAACAGGTTCCAGGGCGTGATAAAGATCGAAGCTACGGCAGCAATCATGCCGCCTGCACGCCAGCTGATGCGGCTGGGGGCCACGTTGGCAAAGTCGAAGGCCGGGGAAACGAAGTTGGCGACGATGTTGATGCCGACAGTGGCGGTCACGAAAGTAAATGCGCCAAGCAGCACGGCGGTGGTGTTATCGATACGCGATACGGTGGCAATAGGGTCGTGGATCATTTCACCGAAAATCGGCAGCGTGCCCGAGACAATCACCACGGTCACCAGCGAGAACGCCAGAAAGTTCACCGGCAAGCCCCAGAAATTGCCGCGGCGCACGTCAGCCATGCTGCGGCAATAGCGGCTGAAATCACCGAAGTTCAGGGTAGGGCCGGAGAAGTATGAGACCACCAGCGCGATGGCCATGACCACTTGCCCGAATGCCGCCCAGCCGGATAACTCTTTTTCAGCCAGGGTGAAACTGATGTTATCCCAACCGGCGCGCCATACAATCCAGCCTGCCAGCGCGAACATCACCGCGTAAACGGCAGGACCGGCCCAGTCGATGAAGCGTCTGATCGATTCCATGCCGGTCCAGAACACAGCAGCCTGGAACACCCACAACGCCAGAAAACCGAACCAGCCAAGCCACGACAGCCCGAGAAAGGTCAGGTTCTGATACGCAGCCAGTTCCGGGAAGAAGCGTAGAACGACGATCACCAGTGCGCTGGACGCCAGATAGGTTTGAATGCCGTACCACGCCACTGCAATAAGCCCGCGGATGATTGCAGGAATGTTGGCACCGAATACCCCGAAGGCCAGGCGGCAGATGACCGGGTAGGGCACGGCGGCTTGCTGGCTGGGTTTGGCGACCAGATTGGCAATCACCTGAATGATGCAGATGCCCACCAGCAGCGCAATCAACACTTGCCAGCTGGCCAGACCGAGCGCGAAGAGGCTGGCGGCGAAAACGTAACCGCCGACGCTGTGCACGTCGCTCATCCAGAACGCCAGAATGTTGTACCAGGTCCACTTCTGCGGCACCGGCCCCAGATCATGGTTGTGCAGGCGCGGGCTGTATCCGGCCGGGCGTTGGTCTGTCATAGCGTTACTCCCTCGATGGATCGTGGCGGGATCGGGGTACGATCGATGATATTTTTGTATACGATCGTGTACGCAAAAGATGTGCCATACGTTTTTTCATAGGTAAAAAGTCAATGCGCGCTATGCCAGCTGGCGTTCCAGTCCAGAAAAGTCAGCACAGTGGGCACGTCCGTCATAGCGTTTAAAGCGCACACTAACGGAGCGCAATGGCCCATTTTCGGTGCGATTTTGCAGGCTGCCCAGCCCATGGGCGTTGCTTGGCGGCTTAGATAGCGCTATTCATCAAGTGGTACATCGGGCACTATTCCTGTATACGATCTGTACCGAAAAAGTGATCTGAAACCATGACTCGACCTGCCAGCGCTCCCTTGTTCCTGACGCCCGCTGCCGATGAAAAAGGCCGCGACGAGCAAATTTATCAGCACGTACTGGAAGCAATCGTCGAGCACCGGCTTGCGCCAGGCACGCGTTTGCCCGAGGACGCATTGGCTGAAGTGTTCGAGATCAGCCGGACCGGCATTCGCAAGGTCTTGCAGCGCCTGGCCCTGGAACGGCTGGTGACCTTGCGTCCCAAGCGCGGCGCAGAGGTCGCGCAACCGTCGGCGCAGGAAGCGCAGGATGTGCTGGGTGCCAGGCAGTTGATCGAACCCGCGCTGATGGCCGATATCGCCGCACGGGCAGGCGGCCAGCGTCTGGAATCACTGCGTGCGCTCTGTGAACAGGAACATGAGGCGCAACACGCCGGGCGTCACAGCGAAGCTATTCAGTTGTCGGCCAGATTTCATGTGCAATTGAGCGCGTTGGCGGGCAATCAGGTATTGACCGAGCAAGTCGCGCAGCTCACTACGCGTTCTTCGCTGATCGTGGCGGTGTACGGTTCGCGGCGCAGCGTCGGCTGTGATTGTGGTCAGCACGTTGACTTGCTGACCTTGCTCGAAGCCGGGCAGGGCGAACAGGCCCGAGAGTGGATGGCCGAGCATCTGCGCCGTATCCGCGCCAGCCTGAATGTAGATGCACCGGTGAGCGAGACAGTAGATTTTCATAGCATTTTCAAACGGCGCTGAAGGAGTTCCGGTGCGTATTCAAGTGATCAACCCCAACACCAGCGAAGCCATGACCCACAAGATTGGCCTCGCGGCGCAAGCCATTGCGCGCCCCGGTACGCAGATTCTTGCGTGCAGTCCCGATGATGGCCCGGTGTCTATCGAAGGCCATTTTGACGAAGCGATAGCGACCCTTGGCGTGCTGGAAGAGATACGCAAAGGCCGTGAGCAACAGGTCGACGCGCACATCATCGCCTGTTTCGGCGATCCTGGCCTGCTGGCAGCCCGCGAGTACGCCAGCGCACCTGTGATCGGCATTGCCGAAGCGGCTTTCCATATGGCCAGTCTGATTTCCACCCGCTTCGCAGTGGTCACCACGCTGACCCGAACGCGGATCATCGCCGAGCACCTGTTGCAGCGCTATGGCTTCAGCGAACTGTGCACCTCGGTACGTTGTATCGATCTACCGGTGCTGGCGCTGGAAGAGAGCGGGCCTGAGCTGATCGAGTGCATGGCCGAACAGGCTCGCCGGGCACGTGATGAAGAGGGGGCAGGTGCCATTGTGCTGGGCTGCGGCGGGATGGCCGATCTGGGTCGGCAATTGAGTGAAGCGATTGGTCTGCCGGTGATCGACGGCGTGGCGGCGGCGGTGAAACTGGCAGAGTCGCTGGTGGACCTTGGGCTGAGTACCAGCAAACACGGCGACCTGGCCGACCCCATCGGCAAACCGTTCAAAGGGCGATTTGCCTACCTGAGTCGATAAAATGTGCGTTCGCAAATGCACTGACACACGCTTTGGGTGATGCTCCGCGGCACAAAGATCGGACGCAGAGCGTCCAGAACGGCATCCCCACGCTGGAACGTAGGGAACGATAGTCTCAACGACCACTACCTTCTGGACGCTCCGCGTTCTCTAGCGACGGAGCGTGTGGCGATCGCTCCCACGCTCCGCGTGGTGGCGCACTTCTGGACGCTCTGCGTCCGATCTTGAGCACCAAGGATGCGCCTTACATGGCCGGCACGCCACCCGCAACCAGCGCTTCTGTCGTGGCGTCTGGCACCACAATGGTGTTGTTGCCCGGAGTCAGAATTACCTTGCGGCAATCCTCTTCCTTCTTGTCGAACAGCTTGTAACCTTTTGCAGCATCTTCCAGCGACATGCGGTGGGTGATGATGGCTTCCGGTTCGAGTCGTCCGGCTTCGATGTGCTCGAGCAGTTCAGGCATGAAGCGATGGACATGGGTCTGGCCCATCTTGAACGTCAGGCCCTTGTCGAACGCATCGCCGAACATGAAACCGTGGATAAACCCTGCGTAAACGCCCGGTACGCTCACTACGCCGCCACGCCTTACCGCTGCGATGCACTGACGCAATGCCTTGCCACTGCTGCCTTCCAGTTTCAGCGTGGCCAGAATGGTTTCGGTGGTGCTGCCCTTGGCTTCGAAACCGACTGCATCGACCACACCGTCCACGCCGCGCATGCCAGCTGTCTGACGGATGATGGTGTCGGCCGGGTCATCGTCGTCATCGAAATTGATCGGGATCACACCATAGGTTTTCTGCGCATAGGCCAGGCGATACGGATGGTGATCGACCATGAATATCTTCTCGGCGCCGAGCATTCTCGCGCATGCGGCGCTCATCAGACCCACTGGACCAGCGCCATAGATGGCAACGCTGGAACCCTGGCCGATGCCCGCATTGGTTACCGCCTGCCAGGCAGTGGGCAAGATGTCGGAAAGGAATAGAACCTTCTCGTCAGCCAGTGTGCCCGGCACTTTGAACGGGCCGACATTGGCCTTTGGCACGCGCACGTACTCAGCCTGACCGCCGGGAATGCCGCCATACAGATGACTGAAACCGAACAGTGCTGCCCCTGGCGGAATGGACTTTTTGTTGATGATCGCGCCGCGCCCGGTGTTGGTGGTTTCACAGGCTGCGAACAGGTCGATGTTGCAGAAAAAGCAGCTGCCGCAAGCAATCACAAAAGGGATCACTACACGATCACCTTTCTGCACAGCGGTGACCGCCGGGCCAGTCTCTTCGACAATGCCCATGAACTCATGGCCGAATATGTCGCCGTGTTCCACCGTGGGTATCTTGCCGCGATACAAGTGCAGATCAGAGCCGCAGATTGCGGTCGCGGTGACTTTTAAAATGATGTCGTCAGCTTCTTGTATTTCCGGGTCCGGCACTGTGTCGACCTTCACACTGTTCGCGCCGTGGTAAGTCAAAGCTCTCATGATTAATCCTCGATGGCAGCAGAAGTTCTGATCCGTACTGAAGATGAACCATGAGGATTTTGTTGGTTCAGCGCGATTGGTCGAAGCGGGACTAACGGTAGGTCAATTGCGAAACGCCGTCATGTCCTGCAACAGCATGCCCATCAGGCGGTTGGCACCGACACTGAGCTGCCGACCCAGACGGCTGATCAAATGCGTCTGCGGGCTGCTGAACACCTCATGCTGCAAGGGCAGGGCGCGCAGTTTTCCGGCCTTTATCTCCTCCTCCACAACAAAGGTCGGCAACAGCGTGACGCCACCCTGCATGGCGAAATGCTTGAGCATGGCGAAGGTGCTGCAGGTCAGTGTCGGCTGCACTGTAATACCCAGTTGATGTTCGGCCTGCAGAAGAATCTGGCGAATGCCATAAGACACGGCAGGCAGCGCGACACGGTAGTGTTCCAGTGCCCGCAGCTCTATCGGAGCCTGCTCTTGCGTCAGCGGATGATCGGGTGCGGTGATCACGCACACTGGCTTGCGCTGATGGGCGTGAGAGCGGATTTTCGGGTCGGCAGCGGGGTTGAAGACCAGGCCGATATGCGCTTCGTCCTCCACCACCTGGCGAATCACCTCGTTACTGCCACAAACGTTCACGAGCAGTTCGATGCGCGGGTACAGCTCGGAAAACCGGGCCAGCGGCTGGGCGAGGCTTTCAAGAAAACCTTCTCCGGATACCAATGTCACCGAGCCGCTGTGCAGGCCCTTCAGCGCCTGGATCGAATCCAGCAGGACCTCCTGCTGCGTCAGTCGCTGGCGGTAGTAGGCCAGCACCTTGTCGCCTGCTTCAGTGGGTTTGACCCCTCGGCGATGGCGCTCGAGCAATGGCGAGCCGAGCTCCTGTTCCAGTTGCGCGATCTGGCGGCTGACCGCCGAGGGCGCGACGTTGAGGAAGTCGGCGGCAGCCCTGACGCTGCACAGCCGCACGGCTTCGAAGAAATACAGGATGCGTCGATCTTGCACCAGGCTCATAAGGCTCCTGTAGAGGCTCTGTGTTGCGCCAAAGGCAACATAAATTCGATTTGAGGATTATTGCTGAGAGGGGAGAGCGCTGTCCATACTCGGATCATCAGCACATTGCTCGCCGACAAGGCTCGCAGCGTCGTTCTCGAATTCGTACAAAACCTTTGACCGGGATGCAGACATGACTTTGAAAGCAGGTGTGATCGGATTGGGCAACATGGGCGGCGGCATGGCTGCCACGCTGGCGGGCAAGGGCTTTGATGTCAGCGGCTTCGACCTGTCGCAGGCTGCGCTGGCCCAGGCTGAAAGCAAAGGCGTCAAGCCGGTTGCCGACCGCAAACAACTGATTCAAGGCGTGGATATTCTGATCCTGTCGCTGCCCAAGGCCGAGCATGTGGAGTCGGTGTGTCTCGGTGCGGGCGGTATCAGCGAGTTCGGTCGCAAGGGCTTGATCGTGGTCGATACCACCACATCAACACCGGAAATGAGCCGTAAGGTCGCCGCCGAACTGGCCAAAACCGGCATTGCCTTTATCGATGCACCTGTCTCGGGCGGCCCGAAAGGCGCAGCTACCGGCACCATGTCGATGGTCATCGGCGCTGAAGATGCCGATCTTGCGCGCGCCATGCCGATTTTGGAAGGAGTGAGCGGCACACGCGTGCACGTCGGCCAGTGCGGCGCAGGCAATGTGGCCAAGATCGCCAACAACATGCTCGCCGCCTGCCACCTGATCAGCACTGCCGAAGCCGTGGCGATGGCCGCGCGTGCAGGTGTCGATCCGGAAAAACTTCTGCAGGGCCTGAATGCCGGTTCCGGACGCAGCGGTGCCACGCAAGTGATGTTCCCGACCTGGGTACTCAACAAGGCCTATGACTCAGGTTTCACCATGGGCCTGATGCGCAAGGACGTCGGCCTGGCCAGCGATCTGGCGGACAGCCTCGACATGGACCTGCCGCTGTCGCGCGTCGTCGCGCAATTGTGGCAGGCCAGCAGTGAAACCCTGGCGGACAACGAAGACTTCTGCGCCATCGTGCAACGCACCGATGGCAAATTTTACGGTCATGGAGAATAAGCGATGAGCACTGCAAAAATTCTTGAACTGATGCGTCCTTACTGGGGCGATCGCAGTGTCATTGCCAGCTACGTCGGCGGCCAGTTCATTGAAGGCCACAGCGCGCCGGTTGAAGTGCGCAATGCCCATGACGACAGCCTGTTGCTGAGCTTTCCGGACGCTGACGAGTCGTTGGTCGACATCGCCGACAAGGCGGCCAAGGCTGCGCAGCAGCAATGGTGGGCGCTGACCGCTCAGGCGCGGGGTCGCGCCATGTACCAGGTAGGCAATCTGATTCGTGAAGAACTGGAACATCTTGCGCAGATCGAATCCCTGACCGCCAACAAGCCGATCCGCGATGCCCGCGTTGAAGTGCTCAAGGTAGCCGAGATGTTCGAGTATTACGCCGGCTGGGCAGACAAGCTGCATGGCGAAATCATCCCGGTGCCGACCACCCACCTCAACTACGTGACCTACGAACCGCTGGGCACGGTGTTGCAGATCACCCCGTGGAACGCGCCGATCTTCACCTGCGGCTGGCAGATCGCCCCGGCGATTGCGGCGGGTAACGCAGTCATCCTCAAACCGTCCGAACTGACGCCGCTGAGCTCTTTGATGGTCGGTGTGCTGATTGAGCGCGCGGGAGTACCGAAAGGGCTGGTCAACGTGATTGCCGGTTTCGGCCATTCCATCGGCCAGGCGTTCATTGCCAAGGCTGACATCCGCAAAGTGGTGTTCGTCGGCTCGCCAGCGACCGGTCGGCATATCGCCGTGGCTGCGGCGCAGCGCTGTATTCCCGCGGTGCTGGAGCTGGGTGGCAAGTCAGCCAACATCGTATTCGACGATGCGGATCTGGAAGTGGCCTTGCGTGGCGCGCAGGCGGCGATTTTCTCCGGTGCCGGGCAAAGTTGTGTCTCCGGCTCACGGCTGCTGGTGCAGGAATCGATTTTCGAGAAGTTCACCAAAGCGCTGGCGGTGGCGGCGACTCAGTTCAAGGTCGGCGACCCCGGCGACCCGGACACCCAGATCGGCCCGATCAACAATGCCAAGCAGTACAACCATGTGAAGAGCATGGTCGAGCGCGCATTGAAAGACGGCGCAAGACTGGTTGGCGAGCAGGCTGATCCGATCCCGAACAAGCCGGGTTATTACGTCAACCCGACGGTGTTGGCGGGCACCAACGAGCTGCATTGTGCGCAGGAAGAAATCTTCGGCCCGGTGGTGGTAGCGATTCCGTTCAAGGATGAAGAAGACGCGATCCGCATCGCCAACGACAGCCGTTTCGGTCTGGCCGGTGGCGTCTGGACCCGTGATGTCGGGCGCGCCCATCGCGTTGCCAGACAGGTGCGTGCCGGGACGTTCTGGGTCAACGGCTACAAGACTATCCACGTCAGCTCGCCGTTTGGCGGCTATGGTGAGAGTGGTTATGGCCGTTCTTCCGGTCTGGATGCACTGCGCGAGTACAGCGAAGTGAAAAGCGTCTGGGTCGAAACCGCCGCCAAGCCTGCCGCCAGTTTTGGCTACGGCGCGAGTCTGGAGTAAGTACATGCCCATTTCAAAGACACTGATCGACGAAGCAACTGTCTGGCGCCGCACGATCCACGCTGCGCCGGAGCTGGGGTTTCAGGAGCTGAAAACCTCGGACAAGGTGGCTGATCTGCTGAGTAGCTTCGGCATTCAGGTGCACCGCGGTCTGGGCGGTACTGGCGTGGTCGGCACCCTGCGCAATGGCGACGGCCCGACCATCGGCATTCGCGCCGACATGGACGCCCTGCCTATTCAGGAGCTGGGCGACAGCGTGCACAAGTCGGCCCATAAGGGCTGCATGCACGCCTGCGGACACGATGGCCATACGGCAATTCTGCTGGCCACCGCCCGGCACCTGTCGGAAACCCGCCGGTTTGCTGGCACGGTGCATTTTGTCTTTCAGCCTGCCGAGGAAAACCTCGGCGGCGCGCAACGGATGATCGAAGACGGTCTGTTCGAGCGCTTTCCGATGGAAGCGATCTACGGTCTGCACAACTGGCCGGGCGTGCCTGCTGGCAAGGTGGTCATCAATCCAGGGCCGATGATGGCATCGCTGGACACCTTCGAAATCACCCTGACCGGCAAGGGCAGCCACGCGGCCATGCCGGACAAGGGCAATGATCCGATCGTGGCCGCAGCCGAGCTGGTGCTGGGGCTGCAAACCATTGTTTCCCGGCGCCTGTCACCGCTCGACTCGGCGGTGGTCAGCATCACTCAGTTCAATGCCGGAGAGGCGATCAACGTGATCCCGGAAACCGCCACGCTGCGTGGCACCGTGCGTTGCCTGCAAACCCCTGTGCGGGAAAAGGTCCAGCGATTGATCGGCGAGTTCGTCGAGCGTTTGCCGACGGCCTTCGGGGTGCGTGGCGAACTGGTTTACAACGTAGGCTACCCGGTGACCGAAAACCATGTCGAAGCAGCAGCCACGATCCGTCGTGCAGCAGTCTCCGCAGTCGGCGAGGCCAACGTGCAGTGGGGCTGTAACCCGTCGATGGCCTCCGAAGACTTCGCCTTCATGCTGCATGCCTGCCCGGGTGCGTACATCTGGATGGGCGTCGATGGCGAGAAGCCGTCAGCGGCGCTGCATAACCCGTATTACGACTTCAACGACCAGGTGATCGAACCGGGTGTGGCGGTCTGGACGTCGCTGGTGGAGCAGTGTCTGCCGCTGAGTTGAATGGCTTGCATACTATGCCGTAGGGGTGAGCTTGCTCACGAAGGCAATGGTCCAGACGCCCTTTTTATGGGGTTGTCCGGCTTCTTCGTGAGCAAGCTCACTCCCACCGGGAACGGACTCCTTCAAGGTGCCGCGAGCAACTCCACTGCAATACCGGATATGTCCGGCAGGCAGGTCAGCAGGTGGTCGCGCAGTTCCAGTACTCGCTGGCGCTTGAAGCTGTCCTGCAGCCAGACCAGGTAATAGGCATCTCCGGTGCCAACCGCCGAGTTGAACGGCAGAAAGACCTGACCTTCGTTCAGGTCATCAGCGACCAGAAACAGATCGCCAATCGACACACCGTGCCCTCTGACTGCAGCGGTAATGCCCTGATCAAGGGTGTCGAACACCTTGCCTTTGCTCAACGTCACCTGACCAGAGAGGTCCATCCGGTTCAGCCAGCGCCGCCAGTCGTGGCGGTCGCTGGAAGGATGGATAAGTTCAGCGGCCTGCAGCCTCTCTGTTCCCCACGGCTGGTCGCCTAACGTGTCTGCCGAGCAGATCGGAATCAGCCACTCATCGAACAGCTTGCAGGTTTCCACCTCGGCACCAAAGCTGCCATTGCCCAGCAGAATCGCGCAGTCGAAAGGCTCCGAATAGAAGTCCACGCTATCAAAGTCCATCCATACGCTGGAGAGCTGCACCGGCAGGGCGGGTGCAGGCTTTTTAAAGGACTCCAGCGCATGCAGCAGCCAGCGCATGGTTAGGGTGGATGGTGATTTGAGGCGCAGATTCGCGCCCTGACCCCGGAAGGGCTGGCAAGCGTCCTCGATAATCCGGAAGCCGATCTTGAGTTGACTGGACAGCCGCCGGCCCTCGTCACTGAGCGAAAGCCGCGGGCCATTGCGCTCGAACAATCGACAGCCAAGGGTTTCTTCCAGGGTACGAATATGACGACTGATGGCACTCTGGGTAAGGGAGAGTTCCTGCGCAGCACGCGTAAATGAACATGATCGAGCCGCGACTTCAAAGGCTCTCAGCGCGTAAAGAGGCGGTATACGTTCAGTCATGTGATAACTAACCATGATTATTTGTCATAGTAGGTTACACCTTTTTCCATTTTTCCGCGCACGTGTCTCCGGTCAGAATCGCCGGCTCGTCCACTGTCGTAAAAATCAAACAATAAGGCGGTGTTCTTATCTGCTGCGTGCGTGAGGGAATATGCTGCCCAAGTCCGAAAAGCTGTTACGCCAATCTGTTGTAAGACATTTGCTGGAAAGTGACACCGCCCTGGAAATGGGCTGGAGGGTTCAGGCTTACAGGCAGTTCGAGCAGGTGCTGAGTGACAAGGGCTTTCCTTGTCTGTTTGGCCGCCGTGCCAACAAGTCCGGAAGCTGTCTGCTGCTGTTCATCCCCTGTGAGAATGAGCAACAAGCGCTACGTGACGGCATGGAAGCGTATGTAAAGTTCGTTAATGACACGCCACTTGAAGATCGCCTGTTCAACCCGTTGATTGTCATTTTCGAGAAAACCGATTTCAACACCTTGGCCGAAGAGCAGGCCTATGCGTGGGCCACCTTGCAGCATTTACATGACGGTGACCGAACGCCCTGGTCGGCCAAAGCCTGCACAGACCCTGAAGTGTTCGAGTGGACCTATCACTTCGCCGGACTGCCGGTGTTCATCAACATGAGCTTTCCCCGTCACAGCGCGATGAAAAGCCGTTCGCTGGGTGGGCACATTGTGTTTGTGGTCAACCCTCGGGAGAACTTTGACGAGGTGGCAAGCGCCGAGACGGAAAGTGGTCGCAAGGTCAGGGAAAAGATTCGCCAGCGAATCGCCGATTACAACAACGGCGTGGTACCCGACACGCTGGGTTTTTTCGGCGACCGTAGCAGCCTGGAATGGAAGCAATACCAACTGTATGAAGAAGGCGGGCTTTCACTGTCCCGTTGTCCTCTGCATATCAAAGTCGACAAGACTGACCATTTGAACGAGCGTTGAGTACCCATGGATATATCGTTGCTGCTGATCTACATGTTCAGCGTCTTCATGCTGATCATCACCCCTGGTCCGGTGGTGGCACTGATCGTCAATACCAGCCTGGCGTGCGGGCCGAAACGCGCGATGCTGACGGCGCTGGGCACCAACTGGGCATCACTGGTGTTGGTGTTGGTCGCGGCATTGATTCTGACGGGCACGCTGTCGGTGAGCGTAAGCATGCTCAACTGGATCAGCCTGGTGGGCTGTTTCTTCATCGCCTATCTGTCGATGCAGGCGCTGGAACAGGCGTTGCGTTACACCCCGACGCCGCCTGAAGCAGCGCCAGCGCCGTTGCCTGCGCGTAGCAGGCACAGCGGGCTGGTGACCGGTTTTCTGGTGGGGATTTCCAATCCGAAGGACATTATCTTCTTCGTCTCGTTTTTCCCGCAGTTCATTCACGTCACCGAATCGTTCAAGGGCAGCATTGCCTTGTTGTCGTTGCTGTGGATCATCATTGACCTGTCGATCCTGTTTGCCTACATCTTCCTGATGCGTCAGAAGCTGGCCTTGAAGTACAAGCGCAAGATCGAAGTCGCCTCCAGCGTGACCTTGCTGCTGATCGCGCTGGGCGGAATCTTCTATTCGGGCTCGGCACTGTTGAATCAGTAAACGCCTGCGCCGATCAGCACTCGATCAGATTGACTGCCAGCCCGCCGCGTGAAGTTTCCTTGTATTTGTCGTGCATGTCCGCACCAGTGTCGCGCATGGTGCGGATGGCGTGGTCCAGCGAGATGAAGTGCTCGCCGTCGCCGCGCAGCGCCATTTGTGCAGCGTTGATTGCTTTCACGGCAGCAATCGCGTTGCGCTCGATGCAAGGGATTTGCACCAGCCCGCCGACCGGGTCGCAGGTCAGTCCCAGGTTGTGTTCCAGACCTATTTCGGCCGCGTTTTCCACCTGTTCGGGCGTGGCACCGAGAATTTCCGCCAGGCCAGCGGCGGCCATTGCGCAGGCCGATCCTACTTCGCCCTGACAACCCACTTCGGCACCGGAAATGGACGCGTTCTTCTTGCACAGAATGCCGACCGCAGCAGCGCTCAGGAAGAAATGCACCACGTCGTCATCATTGGCCGTAGGCTTGAACTTCATGAAGTAATGCAGCACCGCAGGCACGATACCCGCCGCGCCGTTGGTGGGCGCGGTCACCATGCGCCCGCCCGCGGCGTTTTCCTCGTTGACCGCCAGGGCGAACAGGTTGACCCACTCCATGGCGCTCAGGGTCGAGCCGATCACGTTCGGGTTATCGAGGTTCTGCAGGCTCTGATGCAGGCGGTAGGCGCGACGGCGCACGTTCAACCCGCCGGGCAGGATGCCGGTTTCAAGCAGGCCCTTGTCCACGCAGGCGCGCATCGCGGCCCAGATGACCATTATTTTCTCGCGAATTTCTTCCTCGCTGCGCCAGACCTTCTCGTTGGCCATCATCAGTTCGGAAATGCTCATGCCGTGGGTCTTGCACAGCTTCAGCAGCTGCGCGCCACTGAAAAAATCGTAGGGCAGGACGGTGGTGTCGTTGTCCAGCACGCCGCTGGCTGCCTGTTCGGCGTCGATCACAAAGCCGCCACCCACCGAATAGTAGGTCTGCTCGTAAACTTCACCGGTCTTGCCGTAGGCGCACAGCGTCATGCCGTTGGGATGGTACGGCAGGTTTTCATTGAGCAGGCACATGTCCCGCTCCCAGACGAAGGTGATGGCCTGCTCGCCCGCCAGCATCAGCTGGTTATCGGCACGCAGCGCGTCGATGCGCTGGTTGACCTGGCCAGGGTCGATCTGGTCCGGCCATTCGCCCATCAAGCCCATGACTGTTGCGCGATCGCTGCCGTGTCCGATGCCGGTGGCCGACAGAGAGCCGTACAATCGCACCTCGATCCGTTCTACGCTGTGCAACCGGTTCTGGTTGCGCAGCTCGGTCACGAACAGTGCCCCGGCGCGCATTGGCCCGACGGTGTGAGAACTGGAGGGCCCGATGCCGATTTTGAACATGTCGAAGACGCTGATAGCCATCACGAAGGTCCTTCAGGTGAGATGATGCACGGGAATTTGGTATTCCCCTTTTTCTGTTACTCATCTTTGGCTTCGGCTGTCGAAACGACAAACGATTGTTGCTATGCAACGCTTTAGCGGAACTCTTCAATGAGCAGAATCTTCAACGCACAGATGCACGCCTGGTTACAGGTGTTCGCCTGCGCAGCCCGACATCTTTCCTTCACCCGGTGCGCCGAAGAGCTGCACGTCACTCCCGGCGCGATCAGCCAGCAGATGCGCCAGCTTGAAGAGCGCCTGGGCTTCGCGCTGTTTCACCGGGTCGGGCGCGGGCTGGAGCTGACCGCCGAAGGCCAGCGTCTGGCGGTGGTCGCCAACGAGGTGCAGAGCCGTATCAGCGAAGAGCTGCGTCTGCTGTATTCCGGGCGCATCGGCGGGGTGTTCAAGTTGCGCTGCATCCCCTCATTCCTCAGCAAATGGCTGATGCCGCGCCTGCCACGCTTGCAGGAAGCGTTTCCGGACATCCAGTTGCGGATCATTGCCGAAGACAGCAGCGGGTCGTTGCGCGATGACGATTTCGATCTGGCCATCGACCTGAACGACGGCAGCTATCCGGGGCTGTCGACCACGCCGTTGCTGGAAGAAGAGCTGTTTGCGGTCTGTTCGCCAAGCCTGCTGGTGGGCAAGCCGCCACTCGATACGCCCAGCCAGCTGGTGCACTTTCCGTTGCTGCATGACATCACTGCCTGGCGCGGCAGCTATGAATACGCTGAGTGGGAGTTTTATCTGACCGCCATCGGCGCTGATGGTATCGACGTGCGCCGTGGTCACACCTTCAACCGCAACCACCTGACCATCGACGCCGCGCGCATGGGCATGGGCGTGGCCATTGCCCGCAAGGCGCTGATTACTGATGAGCTGGAGCAAGGCTTGTTGATCGTGCCGTTCGGGCATCCGATCAAGGCCAGGAAGAAATACGTCCTGGCCTATCGTGAGGGTGCGCTCTCTACTCCGGCACGCCGCGCTGTGCATGACTGGCTGGTGAACGAAGCAGTGATCTAGTCCGCTCCAGAATCAATGAAACATCTCGGCAATCAGCACGGCACCGATAAAGGTACCGAAGTTGGCCAGGAACGATACCAGCACGATTCGCCAGCCCAAACGGCGGAAGGCTGGCAGGTCCTTGGCAATCGACAGGCCGGCAAAGGTCAGCATCGGGGTAATGACCGCCAGCATGTTGATCGAACTGGTCATCCGGGCAATCTCGGCCGCCCAGGGGCAGGCCGGTGAAGTCAGGAACATCGCCACCAGCGACACCATGCACACTGCCGGGATCTTGCGACGGATCAGGTTGCACAGCGCTTCGCCGACGAAGGCACAGAAAATCATGATGCCCATGCCGGTGAATGCATCGGCCGACAGCGTCTTGTAGCCGACATAGTTGGCAATCAGCGCCAGTGCACCGGCTGCCAGCCACGCACTGATCTTGCCCGCCCAGCCCAGTTCCGGAACTTCCAGTGACACATCGCTGTGGCGCAGGCCTTCATCAGTCATGGACGCCTTGGTGATGCGGCCGATCAGCGGCTCCAGCACCCGATAGCCCCACACTGCCAGTGGCAGGGAGATAAACAGGGTGAAATAAGTACCGATGGTGGTGGTGATCAGGTTTGATGCCGCCGCCAGCGTCATGACCTCCTTGGCGACTTCCGGCGTTTGCTGCGCGGCAATTGCACCGGCTGCAGCAGCCATCATGCTGCCCGAGCCGATGCCCGAGCCCATCGCCAGCGAATTGGGATGGAAGATCCCCAGGCTTGCGATAAAGCCGGCAACGATGGCAATAAACAGCGCACCGAACAGGGTGCCGGTCAGGTACTCGGCCAGTACGCCGCGGCCTTCCGGGGAGTCCATGCCGTAGCGCTCTCCGATGATTGCCAGACTGGGCTCGCGGCCAACCGAGAACGTCGCGCCGATTGCCTCACGCTTGATGCCCAGCAGCAGCGCGACCGGCAGGCCGAGCACCACGGTGCCGACAAAGTGACCAAACTCCTGAAACACCAGCGCCCATCCCGAGGCGAACACTACCGGCAGCGAGCCGCCGACGACGAGACCGAGTTTGGCAATGAAAATCAGCAGGGCGGGTTGCAGGATCGAGGCCGAGCGCAGCTGGATGCCGTGATCGATACCGATGCTGCCTGGCAGGCGGCGACTGGCGATACCCACCATCGCGCCCAGCAACAGCGCCCATACCATCGGTAGCAGCACCACCTTGCCTGGGCCCAGCGGGATACTGACGGCACCGATCATCTCGGCAATGATCAGGATAACGGCGGCCCAGAGATACAGCTTCACCGTCGATGAAACGGCCTGATTGTCGCCCGACACTGCAGCGTGTGAGTTTTGCATGATGATCCCCTTGCCTGCTGAATGGCCTTTTTCAGGCCTTATCAATCGTTATTCTGTTTTTCAGGTCGGCGCGATGAGGCGCCAGGGCAGCGTTGGAAAGTCCATGAAGTCATGGAGGCCGTTATCCGGCCAAGTATTTTTATGAGGTCTGAACGTGATCCGGACCCAGGCTGCTTCGAGCCTTTGCAAGGGGATTACAGGGTGCGTTATTTGAAGGGATGAGCCTTTGAATACGGCACTTTGCTGTCCACACGCAATCGCAGTATGCATAGCGCGAGGTTGCACACCAATATTGCGAATTTTATTTATCGTTGCGTTAAACAGAACACAGAAAGGGCTGCACCGCCCTTGAAAATGACTATCGTGCGACGCTCCGCGTCGCATGCCGTTCCGGACGCTTTGCGTCCTCTTTTTGCGACGCAGAGCGTCGCGAACTGCATTCCCACGCAGAGCGTAAGGAACGATAACCTCAACTATCGTGCGACACCGCATTCCACTGGAGCGTGAGGAACGATAATTTTATCGACTGAACCGGCCTCTTCGCGAGCAAGGTATTGCATTCAAGATCAGATCAGGCCAGTGCTTTCAGCCCCAACGCCCTGGCGCATTCCTCGAGCGAACGCTGCTGGGTGTCGGCGTACAGTGCCAGTTCATCAAGTGTGCTGCGCCCCAGTGCCCGCTCAAAATCCTGCTGATTCGAATTCTTCGCGTAATGCGCCTGCGCGTTGTCACCCAGGTTGGACTGGAAGATGCCTGCCGCACTGACTGGCAGAAAGTCTTCATACACCAGCGGCCCGAAACGCACATGACCTGCTTCCACAAGCTGCTCCAGGCTGCCGGATGCACGCTCGGCAATGCCTGATTCAGTCGGAAAGTAGCGAAAGTAGGCCAGCCCCTGCGTGCGCATTTCATCATGATTGTCCGGAAAAGCCTGAAATGCCTTTTCCAGCAATTCTGCATAGCGCACGGCGTTGGCTTCGTTGGGAAACTCACCCAGTTCGTCGCGAGCTTCGTTCAACAGCCGGTCATACAGCGCGCGACCTTTGGGCGTCAGGGCTGCGCCGCGCTGTTCGATCTCGCCGAAGCGTGCCGAATGGCTGCCCGACTGACTGCCCCCCTGACCAATGAACGTAATGGGTTCTTCAAGCGCCTTGAAGCTGGTCTGGCGCAACAGAATCGGACACTGGCGACGCGGTGGCCCTTCAACCACGGCCTTGGGTGTGATGCCTTTGCCGGGCATGCCGCTTTGCACCGCATCGATATCCAGCGTGCGCGGGGTGAGGTGATTGATATGCGGACCTCGAAATGCCACCACATCAGCGATCAGGCGATGCTGGACATTGAGCTTCTGGTACTCGTCAAGCGAGACCGTCGCCGTGTTATGCCAGCGAAAGGTCTCCAGCGCCTGCTGAATGAACTCGGCAGCGTCGGGCTCGCTCAACCCGCCGTCTGTCTCATGCTTGTCGATCAACGCCAGGGCACCGGGCGTGAAGATTCTGCGCTTGGCCAGCACCTGACTGGCAAACTCGCGCAGGCTGTCACTCTCGATCAGTTCCAGGCGCAGCAGTGAGGTGAACACCCGAAACGGGCTGACCTGCAACGCCTGTTCATGCACGGCACGAAAAGCTGTGGAGTGAACCGGCACACCGGCTTCGGTCAGGTCGTAATAACCCACCGGCTGCATGCCCATCACCGCAAACAGGCGGGCGAGGGTGGCCAGTTCCTCAGCCGTACCGACGCGGATCGCGCCGTGGCGTTCCATGTCCAGCCGCTGGATCTCGCCGGTCTGGCGCAGGCTGCTCAGCACCTCGCTGTCGCGGCTCATGACCTGCGCATTGACCTCGCTGACCAGCCCCATCAGCGTGCCGTACAGCGGCACTTCGTGCTGGTACATCTGCGACATGGCGCGAGAAAAGCCCGCGCGGATCTGGTCCGGGTCGGCAAAGCGTGCAGTGCTCATCAGGATGGTTTCTCCGTACGTGTTCAAGCCAGCGCTGCCAGGCAACGCTCGAAAATATCCAGCCCTTCGTGCAGAACATCGGGCTCGATGGTCAGCGGGATCAGCAGGCGGATGATGTGCCGCGACTTGCCGCTGGGCATCAACAACAGGCCAGCGTCCCTCGCTGAGGCCAATAGGTCGGCAAGCTGCCGGGTCCCTGGCTCGCCATCCGCTGTGATCAGTTCGATACCGCGCATGCAGCCCACGCCGGTCAGCCTGCCTAGGTACGGCGACAGCTTGCCTGCCTGCCAGGCGTTGTAGCGCGAGACAATGGCGTTTTCCTGCTGTTCACCCCAGGTGGATAAATTGGCATCAGTCATTTGTGCCAGCGAGGCCAGGCCCGCAGCGCAGCCAATCGGGTTGCCGGAATAGGTGCCGCCGAGCCCGCCCTTGGGCAGGTTGTCGAGCAAATGCTTGCGACCGACCACGGCGCCCAGCGGAATGCCGCCTGCGATGCTTTTGCCCAGCAGAATAAGGTCCGGCTCGATGCCCAGGCGGCTGAACGCAAAGCGCTGCCCGGTACGGCCGAAACCGGACTGAATTTCGTCGGCGATCAATACGATGCCATGTTCATCGCAGAACGCTCGCAGCGCCTGAGCGAAATCCGCCTCCATGGCCAGGAAACCGCCTTCGCCCTGCACCGGTTCAAAGATGATGCAGGCCACATCGTTGACATCGATCTCTACGCTGAACAGTCGCTCCAGTGCCTTTAGCGCCTGCTCGGTGGTCACGCCGTTGTCCTTGCTGGGAAACGGAATGTGAAACACCGGGCCGGGCAGCACGCCGACTTTCTGTTTATAGGGCGCCACCTTGCCATTGAGGTTCAGGGTTGCCAGTGTTCGGCCGTGAAAGCCGCCATCGAAGGCAATCACAGCCGTGCGGCCCGTCGCGCCACGTACGATCTTCAAGGCGTTTTCCGCCGCTTCCGCACCGCTGTTGGTGAGCATGCCGCTGAGCGGGTAACTCACCGGTACGAACTCCGTCAGTTGCCGCATGAAGCGGATATACGGATCGTGAGGCGTAGCGTTGAAGCAATAGTGGGTCAGCTTTGCCGCCTGATCCTGAATGGCCGTGACCACCTGAGGGTTGCAATGCCCCAGATTGAGCACGCCGATACCGCCGACAAAGTCGATGTAGCGCTTGCCGGTGGTGCCCCATACTTCGGCATTGCGGCCGTGGGACAACGTTATGCTGTGGACAAACGAAATGGATTCGCTGATGTGTTCGCTCATCGGCCTGGCCCTGACTCCGGGGGATCATGATGGCCTTATCCAAACAAACATCGGGCAACGCTCGCAAACGAAATAAAATCACCGGGTCATTCCAATAATTCCCGATGTAGCGGCTTTCGTTGCTGTTAATTGCTGGTAGTTCATTCCTAAAAGGAATCATGTTTTTCAAAAACGTCGTTTGTGGGTTAGCCCCGAGTGGATCAATACTGGGTTCATCAGTGATTTCCACCGTTTCCATGACAGGAGAATCAACATGGTTGCCGAGTTATTAGCACGTCTGGGCGTGGCGAACAGTGCCCACACACAAGGGGACTATCCGGTTTACACCCCGATTGATGGCAGCCAGATTGCCTCGGTCACGCTTGAGGGCAAGGCGCAGGTCGTGGCACGCATCGACAGCGCCCACAGCGCGTTTCTGAAGTGGCGCACAGTACCGGCACCGCGGCGTGGCGAGCTGGTGCGGATCTTTGGTGAAGTGCTGCGCGAGCACAAGGCTGACCTGGGCGAACTGGTGTCGGTCGAAGCAGGCAAGATCACTCAGGAAGGCCTGGGTGAAGTCCAGGAAATGATCGACATCTGCGACTTCGCCGTCGGCCTGTCGCGCCAACTATATGGCCTGACCATTGCCTCCGAACGTCCCGGCCACCACATGCGTGAAACCTGGCACCCGCTGGGCGTGGTCGGTGTGATCAGCGCGTTCAACTTCCCGGTTGCAGTCTGGGCCTGGAACACCACGCTGGCGCTGGTCTGCGGCAACCCGGTGATCTGGAAGCCTTCGGAAAAGACTCCGCTGACCGCCTTGGCCTGCCAGGCGCTGTTCGACAAGGCGCTGAAGATTTTCGGCGATGCACCCGCAGCGCTTGCGCAGTTGGTGATCGGTGATCGTGACGCCGGTGAAGCGTTGGTCGATGACCCGCGCGTGCCGCTGATCAGCGCCACCGGCAGCACCCGCATGGGCCGCGAAGTCGGTCCGCGTGTTGCTGCCCGTTTCGGGCGCAGCATTCTGGAGCTGGGCGGCAACAACGCGATGATTCTGGCCCCCAGCGCCGATTTGGACCTGGCCGTGCGCGGCATTCTGTTCAGCGCCGTGGGCACTGCCGGTCAGCGCTGCACCACGCTGCGTCGTCTGATTGTGCATCGCTCAATCAAGGACGAAGCGGTTTCCCGGGTTAAAGCGGCCTACGCCAAGGTGCGTGTCGGTGATCCTCGTGAAGGTAATCTGATCGGTCCGCTGATTGACCAGCAAGCATTTTCGGCCATGCAGAATGCGCTGACCAAGGCGCGCGACGAGGGCGGTCAGGTGTTCGGTGGCGAGCGTCAGTTGCAGGACAAATACCCGAACGGCTACTACGTCACGCCGGCCATTGCCGAAATGCCTGGCCAGAGCGAAGTCGTGCGTCACGAAACCTTCGCGCCGATTCTCTACGTGCTGGCTTACGACGACTTCGAAGAGGCCTTGCGCCTGAACAACGAAGTGCCGCAGGGCCTGTCGTCGTGCATTTTCACTACCGACCTGCGTGAGGCCGAGGCTTTCCAGAGTGCCGCGGGCAGCGATTGCGGTATTGCCAACGTCAATATCGGCACCAGCGGTGCGGAAATCGGCGGGGCATTTGGTGGCGAGAAGGAAACCGGTGGGGGACGCGAGTCCGGCTCCGATTCGTGGCGCGCCTACATGCGCCGGCAAACCAACACCGTCAACTATTCCCGCGAGTTGCCATTGGCCCAGGGCATCGTTTTCGACTGATCTGTACCAGGCTATTACTTGACGGGCATTGCTGGAGTTTTTCGATGGTGCAGTTTGCTGAAGGCTGTCTGTGGGAACAATTGACTCCGCAACGACCGGTCAGTCCGGCCTTGATTGGGGAACGAAGCGCCGACGTGTGCATCATCGGCGCAGGTTTCACCGGTTTGTCGGCGGCGTTGCGGTTACTGGAAGGCGGCAAATCGGTGTGTGTGGTGGAAGCTCATCAGGTTGGTCATGGCGGCTCCGGGCGCAACGTCGGTCTGGTGAATGCAGGCACCTGGGTGGCACCCGACGAACTGGACAAGGTATTGGGCAGTGTCGAGGCCAGCCGCCTCAATAGCGCATTGGGCGCGGCTCCGGCGCTAGTGTTTTCGACTATCGACAAGTACCGCATCGAGTGTCAGGACACCCGCACCGGCAACCTGCACATGGCCCACAATGCAAAAGGACTGGCTGATCTGCGCAGCCGTGCCGAGCAGTGGCAGCGGCGCGGTGCCAGGGTCGAACTGCTGACCGGAAAACCCTGTGAAGACGCCTGTGGCACCGACAAGGTCAGCGGTGCGTTGCTCGATCACCGTGCCGGTACGGTGAACCCGATGGCGTATGTGTCAGGCATGGCGCTCAATGTCATGGCGCTGGGCGGTCAGCTGTTTGGCGAGTCTCCCGTCAACGGGCTGCAACGCACTGCCGATGGCTGGAAAGTGTCCACCGCCGCGGGCAGTGTGCGCGCCGAGAAGGTCATCATTGCCTCCAACGCCTACACCGAAGGTGAGTGGACCGACGTCAAGGATCACATCTTCGCAGGCTACTACTATCAGGTCGCTTCACAGCCGCTCAGCGGCAGCGAGCAGGCGGGCATTCTGCGTGGCGGGCAGGGTTCCTGGGACACGCGCACGGTGCTCAGCAGTATTCGTCGCGATGCCCACGGGCGACTGGTGCTGGGCAGCCTTGGCAACGCTGGCAATTATCCGCTGTGGTTTATTCGTCAGTGGGCTGATCGCATCCAGCAGCACTACTTTCCCCAGTTGGGTCGGGTTGAGTGGCAGAGCACCTGGACTGGCCGCATCGGTTTCACGCCCGACCATTTGCTGCGTCTGTTCGAGCCTGCGCCCGGCTTGCTGGCCGCGACCGGTTTCAATGGCCGCGGCGTAACCACCGGAACGCTGATGGGCAAGTGCTTTGCTGATTACCTGCTGAGCAACGACGCAACTGCGCTGCCGGTGAGCTTTTCCAGCAGCAAAAAGGTCTCGGCCAATGGCCTGCGTACGCTGGCTTACGACGCCGGTTTCACGCTGTATCACGCTGGCCAGTGCTTACGCGTGGTGCTCTGAGCCGACTGGCTTTCAAGCCATTCTGCTTTTGATTCGCAGCTCCGCACACAGCCCGCCCTGCGCTGAATTGCGCAGGTGCAGGCTGCTTTCCAGTTTGCGCACGATCATATCGACGATCGCCAGCCCCAGCCCACCGCCATTGCTGTGGCCCTGACTGTAGAAGCGTTCAAAAAGGCGTGCTTTCTGTTTCTCGTCGATACCCGGCCCTGCGTCTTCGACTGACAAATGTGCGCTGCCGTCTTCCTGGCGGTTGAGCATCACGCGAATCTCGCTGGCCGGCGGGGCGAAGTTGAGCGCGTTGGTCAGCAGATTCTGCAGTGCGATGGTGATCGCTGATGGGTCGCTGTGGATCACGCAGTCATCGCCCGCCTCGAACACCAGATCGACACGCTTCTCCAGTGCCAGCGGCGTGAGCTCGGCCATTTCCTCGCGCACCAAAGTGTTCAGTTCAAAGGTTTGTAACTGGCTGACTTCAAGGCGCGGTTCAAGTCGGGCCATCGTCAGCAGCTGGCTGGCCAGACGGGCAGCACGGTCGACGCCGTGCACGAGAAAATCCAGTGCCTCCAGATGCTGTTCCGGGGTTTCAGCCTGGCGGGCGTTCTGTGCGTGGATGCGCAGAATGGTCAGCGGTGTACGCAGTTCGTGGGCGGCGTCGGCGATAAACCGCCGCTCGCGCTCCAGCACGCTTTCGATCTGGGTCAGCAGACGGTTGAGCGCGTGTTGCATGGGTTCGAGCTCTTTGGGCAGCGGTGTTATATCAAGCGGCTCAAGGCTTTCGGCATCGCGTTGGCGAATGACCCTGGCCATCGACTGCAACGGGCGCAGGCCCCAGCCGATCGCCAGCCAGATCGCGACCACCAGCAGCGGCACGCCGATCAGCGTCGGCCACAAGGTGTGGCTGACAATGCGCTGAATCAGGTCCTGACGCACATCGTCGCGCTCACCGACCCAGATCAGGAAACCCTGCTGCGGGTCGGCCAGGAGGAAGCCGCACCACTCATGCCCGTTCTCGACCAGATCATGCGAGCCTTCTTCTGCGGGAGGCGCACTGAGCAGCGGCGCTTCGGCCGAACGCACCAAAAGCTCGCCCGACGTGCGCCAGACCTGAAACGTCAGCCGGGTTTCGTACGGATGGGCAACGCCACTGGTGCCGACACGGCTCATGGCCTGATCGAACGCCTGATAAAGCTTGTCCAGATCCTGCTCACCCGTAGCGCGCTGGCGCAGCACACCCTGCAACAGGCGCGCGCTCTGGGCCAATTGCGCATCGTAGACTTCTTCTATTTCGTGATGGCTGTCGCGCAGCGCGAGCAGGCTGATCGCCAGGTTGCCGAGCAGCAACAGCACCAGCACCGGGACCAGAATGCGCGCGCGTACCGAGGTCATGCCTTGAGCTCCAGCAAGTAGCCGACGCCGCGCACGGTGCGGATCAGTTCGGTGGACAGTTTCTTGCGCAGGTTGTGAATCAGCACTTCCAGGGTGTTGCTTTCGACCTTGTCCTGCCAGCCATACAGGGTATGGGACAAGCGCTCGCGGGTGACCACCTTGCCGGGGCGGATCATCAATTGGTGCAGCAGTTGATATTCCATTGGCGTCATCGGCACTTCGCTGCCCTGAAAACTGACCTGCTGCGAAGCCGGGTCGAGGCTGATCCCGGCGTGTTCCAGCAACGGCTGCGCACGTCCCTGGCTACGCCTGAGCAAAGCCCGGACCCGGGCTTTGAGTTCATCGACGTCGAACGGCTTGATCAGGTAGTCGTCGGCACCGGCGTCCAGACCGGCAATGCGGTCGGCGGTGCCGTCGCGCGCGGTCAGGATCAGCACCGGCAGGGCAAGCTCTTCGGCGCGCAACTGGCGCAGCAGATCGAAACCATCCATGCGCGGCAGGCCGAGGTCGAGCAGCAACAGGTCGAAGGGTTCGCTGCGCAGGGCGTGCAGCGCGCTCAGCCCGTCTTCCAGCCAGTCCAGCGTGTAGCCCTCGGTGTTAAGGGCCACACGGATGCCTTGGCCAATCGCACGATCATCCTCGACAAGAAGCAGGCGCATAGGGTTGTGACCAATGAATGAGGGTAAGAAGGACGCCATCATGCCGTCAGCAGGCAGTGTCGCGAAGTGCCGTGTGTCCGGGAAGATGTTACGAGCTGTTGCGTATTAAGCTTTTCCTAAGACTGGTTTCGCACAGTAGCGGCTCCTTAACTGCCTGTGAGTATCTGTCATGCGTAAAGTCCTGCTGGTTTCCCTGTTGCTGGCCAGCCCGCTGGCCCTTGCCGGTCCGCAATGCACCACCGCTGAAAAGTCCCAATGGCAGGATCAGGCCAAATTCCAGGAGCAGCTCAAGGCTCAGGGTTACGAGATCAGCAAGTTCAAAGTGACTGACGGCAACTGCTACGAGATTTACGGCTTCGACAAGGACAAGCGCAAGGTCGAGATCTATCACGATCCGGTCACTGGTAAAGCGGTCAAGACCGAGATCAAGTAATGAACCGGGTTTCCCTGCGCCTGTGGGACCCGCTGGTCAGACTGTTTCATATCTCGATCGCGGGTGTTTTCGTTGCCAATTACTTCTTCAATGAGGCGGGTGACGACTGGCACGTCTGGCTGGGCTATTACGCGGTTGCCTGGCTGGCGGTGCGGGTGGTGTGGGGATTCATCGGACCAACAAGCGCGCGCTGGAGCGATTTCTGGCCGAGCCCGGCGCGCCTGCGTGCGCATGTCCGGTCGCTGATCAACCGGCAGCCGGTACACAGGCTCGGTCATTCTCCGCTCGGTGCGCTGGTCATGGTACTCATGATGGCGCTGATCTTCGGCATGGGCCTGACCGGCTTCCTGATGGAGGAAGTCGATGCCTTGTGGGGTGCTGACTGGCCTTTGCAGGCTCATGAAATTCTCGCCAATACATTGTGTGCCCTGGTAGTGCTGCACATGGCCGCGGCCATCTTCGAAAGCTTTCAAGTGCGTGACAACCTGCCCTTGTCGATGCTGACAGGCAAACGACGTCCGTTACCTGAAGATCGCCATCGCTGAAACCACCTCCTTGCCCTTCATCACAGTGATGCCTCCTGATGCGTGTTATTTCCCAAAACCTGACTGCATGGAGCGCAGGCCTGATTGTTGTAGTGATTTTTCTCAGTGCATGGCTAAGCCATCCACAGCACCGGATATCTGCCTTTGCCGTGAGCACCGCACCGGTCGATGCTGAAAGTGTGGCACCCAAGGCATCCTACATTTCGCGTTTCGCGTCTTCTGATCTGGAAGATTTCGTGCATTCGTCAGCCGTGACGGCATTGCCTGGCGGCGACCTCATGTCGGTATGGTTCGCCGGTTCTCGCGAAGGGGCGGGAGACGTTGAAATACGTACCTCGCGGTTCGATGCGTCCAACGGTGAATGGGGTGGCGAGCAGGTCCTGGCGACCCGGGCGTCCACTCAGTCAGGTACTGGCAAATACATCCGCAAACTGGGCAACCCGGTGATCGCGCTGGCTCCGGACAATCGCCTGTGGCTGTTCTACGTGTCAGTCTCGGTCGGCGGCTGGGCGCGCAGTACCGTCAATGCCATGGTGTCCAGCGATATGGGGGCCAGTTGGTCGCCGCCTTGGCAGTTGGTGACATCGCCGTTTTTGAACATCAGCACGCTGGTACGTGGCGCGCCGGTGTTTCATACCGACGGCTCGATCGGCCTGCCGGTCTACCACGAGTTTCTCGGCAAGTTTGCCGAATACCTGTATCTGAGCGCAGATGGCGAAGTCATCGACAAGTTTCGCATCAGCCGCGGTAAAAATTCCCTGCAGCCCACCGTCGTACCGTTGGACGGCCAACGCGCCGTAGCCTTGCTGCGTTATGCCGGCGAGACGTTTCACCGGGTACTGGCCAGCCGTACCGAAGACGGCGGTCAGACCTGGAGCGAGCCGCAACCGCTGACACCCAGCAATCCCAACTCGTCGCTGGCCGCCGTCGGCGTACCGGGTACGGGCTTGCTGGTGGCGTTGAATGAAGGTCGCTTCAAGCTCAGCCTGTACAGCACCGACGAGCAGATGAAGGTCTGGCGGCCACTGCCGGATCTGGACAAGTCACCCGATCCGCTGGGTACACCGTTTGCCCTGGAAGCCTACAAGGCTTTCGCGCTTCCAGTGGCGCACGTCGCCAACCGATGGAAGCCGAGTTTCTGAGCAATCTGGACCAGCGTGTCTGTTCCGCGCAGGGGTGTGATTTCGAATACGAATACCCGTACTTCATCCGCAGCCCGGACGGCCTGTATCACCTGGTCTACTCGTGGAATAACACCTTCATCAAACATGTCAGCTTCAACGAGGCCTGGCTGGCGGAGCAACTTTTATGATCGCTTTGGGATTGGCTCATCTGGCGTTTGCCTGGACCCTGTTTGTGCTATTGGCTCCGCTGACCGCATCGTTATGGTGGCGCTGTGGCCTGCTGGCAGCGACCTCGCTGTTGAGCGTTATTTCATTCGACGGTTTGTCGATGGCGTCGTACGCTCGCAGCCTGACCGACGATCTGGCAATCAGCAGTCTGGTGGTGCTGGGCTGGCTGACCTTGCAGCGATTGGGTGTGCTCAGACCGATGGCAGTGTCCCGGCGATGGGTGATGCTGCTGGTGTTCGCTGTGCTGGCGCTGACGTTGTATCCGGGCACGCTGGGTCTGACGTACTTCGACCCCTACCGCTGGGGTTACAATCCGCGACCGATGATCATTATTGTCGCCGTTATCGCGTTGGGGCTGGTCTTGATGCGTAATGCGCTGGCTGTAGTGATGCTGGCTGCTGCGACGCTGGCATTCACATTTCGTATCAAACCGTCGGAAAATTATTGGGATTACCTGATAGACCCGCTTCTCGCCCTTTACTGCTGCGGGGCTTTGCTGAGCCTGGGCATCCGTTTTGTTTATCGCCGGGCAACGGAGTCGCGCCGTTCGGCCACCCTGTCTGCCGGCAATGTCTAGAGGAATGACGATGAGTTGGTTGCAATCGCGACGCCTGCATTATTGGCTGGGCGCGGTCATGTTGGTATTCCTGCTGTCGGCGTTACTGAGGGGGGTGTTTTTCTTCGGATTTTCTGGCGTCGAGCCGGGCGCCCTGTTTACCCATGGCGAGGTTGCGCAGACGCTGGGTATCGGCGTGCGTTTCGACCTGCGTCTGGCGCTGCTGATACTGCTGCCGGTCGCAGTGCTGCTCTGGTTGCCGCGCTGGAACATGGTCAGCCAGCCGGTCTTGCGCTGGCTGGCGCGAGGCTATCTGATTGTTGCGCTGGCTGTTCTGACGATGATTCATATCGTCGACTTTGGTCATTACGCCTATCTCGGGGTCAGGCTCAACGCCAGCGTGATGCGCTATCTGGAGGATGCGCAGATTTCCCGGGACATGCTCTGGCAGACCTATCCGGTGCTGTGGATCACTGCCGGCTGGTTGCTGACCGTTGCAGCGCTTGGCTGGGCGCTGCTCAGGCTTGAACGTGTCACTCTGGACCGCCAGGCCCGGCCGCTCAATCGCTGGTCCGTGGTCTGGGGTTCGGCACTGGTGGTCTGTGCGACCTTTCTCGGTTTGCTGGGCCGGGTCGAGAATCTCAATCTGGAAAATCCCGTACCGTTGCGCTGGAGCGATGCATTCTTCTCCGGCAACAGCCAGGTCGCGGCACTGGGGCTCAACCCGGCGCTGTTCCTGTACGACACGCTCAAGGTCTCCCAGTCCCACTTCGATGAAGCCCAGGTGCGTGAGCACTATGAGTCGGTCGCGCGCTATCTGGGTGTCCAGCAGCCAGATGCGCAGGCCTTGAGCTTCAAGCGTCACCAGCCTGTGCAGCCTTACCGAGTGCGCAGCGAGCGGCCGACGAATGTCATGTTCGTCATGCTTGAATCACTGGGCACCAGTGCTGTCGGTGCCTACGGCAATCCGCTGAACCCGACGCCGAATCTGGACCACCTGGCGACTCAAAGCTGGTTCTTCAAGCACTTCTATGTGCCGGTGACCGGCACCGCAAAAACGGTCTGGGCAAGCATCACCGGGGTGCCCGATGTCACCCGCCAGGAAACGGCCACGCGTCATCCGCTGCTGACGCGTCAAAACACCATCATCAATGACTTCAAGGGCTACGAGAAGCTGTACATGATTGGTGGCAATTCCGGTTGGGCCAACATGAACGCGTTGATCCGCCGCAGTATCGATGACGTGCGCCTTTACGACGAGCGCGACTGGAAGTCGCCGCAGGTGGATGTGTGGGGGATTTCCGACCTGGATCTGTTCAAGGAGAGCGACCGGATTCTGCGCGCGTTGCCAACTGACAAACCGTTCTTTGCCTACGTGCAGACCGCTGGCAATCACCGGCCATTTACCATCCCCAAAGACAACGATGGTTTTCAGGTCAGCGACAAGACACTGGAGCAGGTCCAGGCCGCCGGTTCGCGAAGCGTGGAGCAATACAATGCGGTGCGTCTGCTGGACTTCAATATCGGTCGGTTGATGGAACTGGCCAAGGCGGGCGGTTATTACGAAAACACCATCTTTGTGCTGTTTGGTGATCACAACACACGCATCAGCCAGATCCCGCACATGGCCCCGGCGTTCGAACAACTGGGGCTGGAGAGCAATAACGTTCCGCTGTTGATTCATGCGCCCGGCCTGCTGGGCACCCGGGTAGTCGATGACGCGGTCGGCCTTGCGGATCTACTGCCAACACTGGCGGGAATGACCGGTATGCCATTCACCAGCGGCACGATGGGCCGTGACATTCAGCAGCCCGCCCCCGAAGGCGAACGTGTGGTGCCGTTGGTACTGCGTGAAGGCACGTTCCCGCTGATTGGCGGTGTCACCCGTAACTACCTGCTGCAAATGGAGCACGATGGCAGTTCGCCCACGCTTCACGATCTGTCTTCCCCCACGCCGCTGGATAACGTCGCCGAGCAGAACCCGCAAGAGTTCGAGCGGCTGCGTGACCTCACTCGCGGCCTGCATGAAACCTCGCGAATGATGCTGTATCAGAACGTGCGCTGATCACCCGAACCGCGCCAGGCGCAGGATATTGCGCAAGCCTATGGTCAAGGCCGTATGCTCGCGTAATGATGGCATCTGTATTTGATGATGTTAAAGTGCTTGCCAATGTGAACCCTGCACGGATTAAAGACGTACATGGCGCTGTTTTCGACTATCGTCACCAGTCAAGAGCAAGTTCTTCGGGCGGTATAAACAGCTGCCCGAGGCACTGGCTATTTTTCTGGTGGATTATGGTATTTCATCGCTAATACCGGAAAAAACTGTCGGATTTTGCTTCGAATCTGTATTTTGGCGGCCTGTTTTCGCTCGGATGCGTTTTTTGTCTATTGCACACTCAAGAGCCTTCCTGGATGCCGGCAAGTTTTTCATGTGTTACCCCGCCGAAATTGCTTGCTGCACTGCGTGCTGAAACGAGTCAGCTTCACGTTAAGCTCGAAAAACGCATGCCGTTTTTTTCACCCGCGCTGGATCATGCTCTTTACCTTCGCTTGCTTAAGGCTTATTACGGCTTTTATGCACCGCTTGAAGCTGCATTGCACGACAGTGCCTTGATGCCTGCGGAGCTTATCCCGCAAGATCGGGTCAAAACCGCTGTGCTGGTCGAGGACCTGCGTGCTCTGGGTCTGTCTGATGACGACATCAGGCAACTGCCTCGCTGCGAGCAATTGCCAGCAGTGGATACGCCCGGTTCATGCCTGGGAGTCATGTACGTCCTTGAAGGTGCAACGTTGGGCGGGCAGGTGTTACGGCGCGAAATAAACAGGCGACTGGGTCTGGATGAGCAGAGTGGAGCGGCCTTTCTCGATGTTTACGGTGCCGATACCGGGCCACGCTGGAGGGCGTTTTTGAACCACCTGGATGCAGTGCCGCGAGAAGTTGTTTTTATTGACGCCGCAGCGTTTGCGGCGCAGTCCACATTTGCATGTTTCGAGCAATGGCTCGATGGTCAAGAGGTACTGCTATGAGCCAACTCGACAAGGACGCTTTTGAAGTCCTCCTGGCCAATTGTGCGGATGAGCCTATTCAGTTTCCCGGAGCCATTCAGCCTCACGGTCTGTTGTTCACTCTGGAAGAGCCAAACCTGACGATCCTGCAGGTCAGTGCGAACGTGCAGAGCGTGCTGGGCCATGCACCCGAACACGTTCTCGGTAAAGGCCTCGAGCATGTTCTGGGGGCCGGCTGGGCCGAGGTGATCAGAAGCGCCAGCGCTCATGATTTGTTCGTTGATGCGCAACGCTTGCTGATGACGGTCAATGGCATCGAGTTCGAAGCCTTGATGCACCGCAATCAGGATGTACTGGTTCTGGAACTCGAGATTCAGGACAAGGACGCGCAAGCGGTCAGTTATACCGAGCGCACTGGCAACATGGGCCGTATGTTGCGTCAGTTGCACGCTGCGAGTGATCTGCAAACGCTGTATGAAGTCAGTGTCCGCGAGATCCAGCGTATGACCGGTTACGACCGGGTACTGATCTATCGTTTCGAAGAAGAAGGCCATGGTCAGGTGATCGCTGAAGCGTCTGCGCCCAGCATGGAACTCTTCAACGGCCTGTTCTTTCCGGCGTCGGACATTCCCGAGCAGGCGCGCGAACTGTACCGCCGCAACTGGCTGCGCATTATTCCTGATGCCGATTACACCCCGGTGCCATTGGTGCCTCAATTGCGCCCCGACACTCAGCAGCAACTCGATCTGAGTTTTTCGACGCTGCGAAGTGTTTCGCCGATCCACTGTCAGTACATGAAAAACATGGGCGTGCTGTCGTCCATGAGTGTTTCGCTGATTCAGGGCGGCAAGTTGTGGGGGCTGATCAGTTGCGGGCACCGTACCCCGTTGTACGTGTCCCACGAACTGCGCAGTGCCTGCCAAGCGATAGGTCAGGTGTTGTCGCTGCAGATCAGCGCAATGGAAGCTCTGGAAATAAGCCGTCAGCGCGAGGCGAAAGTCAGAGCGCTTGAGCAACTGCATCAAGCCATGGCCGAGTCCGAAGAAAACGTCTTTGACGGTCTGGCACAGCAGCCACAATTGCTGATGGATCTGGTCGGTGCGACCGGTGTCGCGATCATCGAAGACCGGCAGACGCATTGTTACGGGGCCTGCCCGGAGGTTTCGGATATACGTGCGCTGCATACATGGATGATTGCAGGCGGCGAGCCGGTGTATGCCAGTCATCATCTATCCAGTGTCTATCCGCCTGCCGAGGCCTATCAGCCAATTGCCAGCGGCGTGTTGGCGATGAGCCTGCCAAAGCCTGTCGACAACGGCGTTATCTGGTTTCGCCCCGAGGTCAAGGAAACGGTTCAGTGGAGCGGTAATCCGAAAAAGCCACTGGATATGGAGAGCTCGGCAGGCGGCATGCGTCTTCGGCCGCGCACCTCGTTTGAGATCTGGAAAGTCGAGATGACCGGGATCGCTACGAAGTGGAGCTATGGCGATGTGTTCGCCGCCAATGACCTGCGCCGCTCCGCGCTGGAAAACGACCTTGCCCGCCAGGTGCGCAAGGAGCAACAGGCCGTTCGTGCCCGTGACGAACTGGTAGCGGTCGTTTCCCATGACTTGCGCAACCCGATGACGGTCATTTCCATGCTCTGCGGAATGATGCAGAAGTCGTTCAGCTCCGATGGGCCACACACCTCGCGGCGTATTTCCACGGCAATCGACACCATGCAGCAAGCAGCCAGCCGCATGAATGTGTTGCTCGAAGACCTGCTCGACACGTCGAAAATCGAAGCGGGCCGTTACACCATTACGCCGCAGCCACTGGAAGTCAGCCAGATTTTCGAAGAGGCCTACACCTTGCTGGCCCCGCTGGCGATGGACAAATCCATCGAGATTTCCTTCAATGCCGAGCCCGACCTCAAGGTCTAGGCCGACCCGGAGCGCCTGTTTCAGGTGCTGTCCAACCTGATCGGCAACGCCATCAAGTTCACCCCGAAACTGGGCAAGATCGGCGTGGCGGCGATGTCCAACGGCACTGAAATCGTGTTCACCGTGCGTGATTCCGGCGAGGGCATCCCACCCGAGCAACTGCCGCACATCTTCGAACGCTACTGGACCGTCAAGGAGGGCAACCCGACCGGCACCGGTCTGGGCTTATACATCTCCCAAGGCATCATCAAGGCCCACGGCGGAGAACTGGGAGCGCAAAGCCAGTTGGGTGAGGGTAGCGAGTTCCGCTTTACTGTGCCAATTGCGCATTGATTGCTTTCTCAGGCTTGAGGCGTAGATGACTCAAGCCTGAGCGGCATCAGCCCTGATGCCAGTCAGTGGCTTTTTCGATGTATTGAGCGTTGGCTGGAAGGGCCTTGCGCAGAAACGCGAGGTATTTGTCCATAAGCGCCTTGCTGGGAAAGCGCGCGGCGAAGCCGGTGGTGATATCGTCGCAATGGATGATGACCATCAGGCGTCTGTGATCGACCGTGACAAATTCATGCAGGTGCCAGGGGGCGGTTTGTCGATGGTGGACAGGGTTTTCCCAGTTCAGCAGTTTGATGGCTGTGATAAAGGCCATCGCCACTGGGCTGATTAGGGAAGGTTGAAGTAGCCGGATGTTTTCCGGCTACCGAGTCCTCAGCACTTTTCAAAAAACGATGCATGTCGAAATTTGCTCAATTATCTTCGCTTTTTAGCTCTTTCGGCCGCTGCAAAGCCTTTTGCGGTAACCATTTCCTGCATTACACGCGCACCTCTCCTGCGCTCGCCAACAAATGTCGGCGGGCCATCCACAGGTTTGACAGGGCGAACAACGTCACCATCTGCGCGGTGTTCTTGGCCAAGCCCCGAAAGCGCACTTTTTCATAGCCAAACTGGCGTTTGATGACCCGAAACGGATGCTCGACCTTGGCGCGAACCTGGGCCTTGGCCTTCTCGATTTTGCGGATCGCCTTGTACAAAATACTGCGTTTTCCGTGCTTTTTGTAAGTGCTGCGGCGGGCGGCAATCTGCCAAATGACCTTGCGCCCAGCGTGTTCTTCGCGCTTCTCGACCCCGGTGTAACCTGCGTCGGCGCAGACTACGTTTTCCTCGCCGTGCAGCAGTTTGGCAACCTGCGTGACGTCTGCCACATTGGCCGCTGTTACTACCACACTGTGCACCAGGCCTGACTCGTCGTCGGCGCCGATGTGAGCCTTGGCGCCGAAATAGTACTGGTTACCTTTCTTGGTTTGATGCATCTCAGGATCGCGTTTGCCATCCTTGTTCTTGGTCGAACTGGGCGCGTGAATCAGCGTGGCATCGACGATGGTGCCTTGACGCAACGACAAGCCACGGTCGCCCAGATAACCATTAATTACGCCGAGAATCCCGGTCGCCAACTCGTGCTTTTCCAGCAGACGACGGAAGTTGAGAATGGTGGTTTCGTCTGGAATTCGCTCCAGGCTCAGGCCTGAAAACTGACGCAGGATGGTCGTCTCATACAGCGCTTCTTCCATCGCCGGATCGCTGTAGCCGAACCAGTTCTGCATCAGATGAACACGCAGCATCGCCATCAGTGGGTAGGCGGGCCGGCCACCTTCTCCTTTTGGATAATAGGGCTCAATCAGGGCAATCAAGCCTTTCCAGGGCACCACCTGATCCATCTCGATCAGGAACAATTCCTTACGGGTCTGCTTGCGCTTGCCGGCATACTCGGCGTCGGCGAAGGTCATCTGTTTCATCATCGAAAAGCTCGGCGACTGGTGTCCGGAGATTTTGCCAAATTAGGAAGTCTTTTTCAGAGTTTCCTTAAGGGAGTGCTTATTGAGGTCGGCAACGGGGCTACCATTTCCAGGCTTTTTCCGTGAACTCAGTTGTTGGGGGGAGCACGGTGTGGAGAAACGCGAGGTATTTGTTGAACAGCACCTCATGCTGGAATCGGGCCTCAAAGCCCAGTGTGACATCCGTGCGGTGTGTGACGATCATCAGCCGTTTACGGTCGACGGTCACAAAGTTGTACTCATCCCAGGGCAGGCTTTGTTCATGGTGAATGGGGTTTTCCCAGCTGAGTAGCTTGAGGGCTGTGATACAGGCGATGGCTGCCGGCCCGACCAGGAAAAGCAGTAAGCCGGTGAGAGCGGCGATGAAGACGAATATCAGGATGACGGCTATGGCAATGCCCTTGAAGAAGGACGAGGCGAAGTCGGGGTAGTGAAGGTAGTACTCCAGGTGGGCACAGTTGGTTTTTATGGTGTAGTTGTAGATGGTTTTTTGGCGGATGAGCAGGCCTATGAAGTAAGCCAGAACCCCTCCAAGAGCAAGTATCAAGCCCGCTAGTAGAGGCGGGTTTTTTAAAAATACTTTCCAGCCCCCCCCAAATAAAAATTGAGCTCCCGGTCAGATGAATTGCGGCAAATATGGACTGCGCTATCATGATTTCTTTAGGTGATTTAGCCAGCGTTTTTATTTTCCAGTTTAGAATATCTCGGCCTTTTAGCAGGCATGGGGAGGGCGTCTGTTGAATCATAAGGGAGTACTCTCTGCGACTTCCAGAGTCAGGGTGCCAATTCTGCTTGATGCCTGTACTTCAAGCTCCACAGCAGCCAAACCATCAATAGCGGTATCGCCCCTTGTGCCAAGCTCCATCTGAAACAGATAGCCTCTATCGTCCTCACTAGGATTGATCAGATTGTTCGGATACCAGATTTGCAGCTCAAGATACGTTGCGTCCTTGTCGAGCGGCACCCAGGTTTCCCAGATGAGGTCTTCGTTTTCAGGTGGCATGAGAGGATAGGTGAAATCTTCACTCGTCTTGCCAGCTTGCTTGTTGGTAAGCGTCCCGAACTGTTCGGCCTTCCTGAATTGTCCGCGGTCCAGAAAAGCTTCATGCAGAGGGTCGTCCATTTTTTCTACAGGTAGCACTCCCCATGGTCGCTTGCTGCTGACTATGTTGAAGTGCACAGATTGCCCGCGTAACAGATTGGGTAAGCGCACTTGTACCCCTGCGCCATTTTGTACGGCTACGCTGTAGTAATCGCCTTTGCCAAGGTAACGGTCTTCGTAATGCACGGTGCTTTTTGCATGGACCTGCGGAGATAATTGAATTTCCATCAGCGCGCGCACTTCTTCCTGCTCACCTTCGGCGGTCTCAGCGTAACGATAGGCTAGGGTTCTCGACCAACAGCACTTGCGTAGCCACCAGCCAACACTGTCTTGCTTGAAATAATTCAGGGCCATCGTAGCGATGAGATAAATAAAACCAGTTGCCATCAAGGCTACGCTGAACCACGGATTCATCGCGATAATCGTAAAAACACCAGCGGGAAAAATGCCTGCCAATAACTGGGCTGCAGAACCCAATCCCATTACCAATACAGAAAATCCCTTAATGCCAATTCCGTATTCTTCTCCTGATGTTTTTGCTTCGTGAAAATCATCTGTGATATCAAATAGCTCAAGTACAACCGCCGCGATCCCAAACCCACCCATCGCCACCATCGAAACCCTGAACCCTCGTATTGCATCACCCCAAGTTACATTTCCCTTGGCTTTCCAATACGCACTGGACCTGTCCAGAACCCCCACATTCTTGCCATCGATCAGTACCGGTGTCGCATCCCTTATTACGCTCCACGGCGCTTCAACAAACACCGCCATCAACAGATTGAAGCTATACCCCAGTCCATAGGTAACCTTGCCAATATCCTTGGCACTGAAGTCTCCGTCTCGGGTGAGATCACGATAAGTAAGTGCGGTGTTGATGAAGTTGAGCATGATCACGCCCCAGGTGATCGAGCCTGCAGCGCCGCCGAGTCGGTCGGTCCAGCGTTTGGCTTGGGCGAGCCAGTCCTTGGCCAGGGTTTTGCCGGACTGGAAGTGCAGGCGAATCTCGTCCTGCAACTGCTTTGCGTATTGGTTGTTCTGATAGTCGAGCAGGGCGGGGATGCTCAATTCATGCAGACGAAGTTTTTCCTCAAGGACGCGAAGGTGGCTGGCGTTGCTTTTGCGGGTGTTGTAAGCGGTTGGATAAAGCCAGCTGCGACGGGTATCGCTGATCTGCTTGTTGAGGACCTGCCACTCGCGTATCCACTGTTTGAGCTTGGTGAATACCTGTTGATCGACTGCAATACGCGCCTTCGAATCAAGCAAAATCTGGCCGATCAACAGGGTGCGAAGCAATGCGACGATGTTCTGCTGTTTGCCCAGGGCCATGCGGCTGTCGATGGGTACCCAGGCCAGCAGGATACTCTCGAGCGTTGCCTTGCCTGCGCCTCTGGCCAGTTCGCCGAGAGCCTTGAAGGTACCTTGAACAGGTTGCTTCAGCGCCTTCATCCACGGCTTGTCGGCAAAGCCCTGGTGATTGAGGGCGCCATTGAGTTCGCCAATACGTGTAGCCAGGTTGGTTACGTCGCCAAGGCCGTTCAGCAGCGCGTCGGCCTCCTGGTGCAGTGCTTGTTTGAGCGCGGGTGAGAAGCCGTAGCGCAAGCTGCCAAACAGCGTGGTGGCGTTGGCTTCCTGCTCGGCCAGCCAGGTGGTGGCCGCGCTGTCCTGGGCGTAAATGATCTGCAGGTTGAGCATGATCGTTTGCAGGTACAGCAGTTGTGTTGGGCGGGTGGTATCGATAAACAGCTTGAGCGGGTCTGTGCCGATATGTGTCGCCCAGAGCTGAAAATCACTTTGTGTGTCACGCACCTGCTGCAGCAGTGCGTCTCCGCTTGGCAGATGCTGTTGAAGATACTGACGCGCGCTGGCCAGATCGACTTCGCGCCGCCATTTGTGGCGATCTTTCCAGGCCTGCGCGGCCTTTTCGGTAGGGACGCTGCCGTAACGCGCTTCGATCGATTTGCGCATGTCCAGGCTCTTGAACATGTCCGGCAGCAGCAGAAAATCTCCGGGAACGTTGCTGCTGCTGATCTGTGCTTCTTCAAGGATGCATTGCTCGAAGTACGCTTCGACCTCGCTCAGGTACTGGTGCGTGCGAGCCGCATTGCCGCGCACCGACGCTGGCAGTTTTAGCGGGTCGCTCTCGGCACCGCACAGTCCGGAGACAGTCTGGGCGATCTGGATTTTGTGTTCGTGCCTGGCTTGCCAGTCGCGAAAAGCCGCCTGATCAGCGGCCAGTTGCATGCCCAGATCATTGAAAACGGCCAGCGGGTCATCAAGGGCGATGAGCAGGGAACTGTCCTGATCGTCGACGCTGCCTTGCCAGAAAACGTCAGCACCCAGCGGTGTCCATAACGGATTGGTTTCTGCATCTTCCGCCAGCGGGCGAGCAGTGGGGATTGCCGAGTCAGCGAAACGGCCGTCGTCGGCAACATGGCTCTTGTCGATGTCCGCCACCGCCTCGGCGATACGGTTCACCGGCAGAGTGTCCGGCTCGGCCATGGTGATGCAGTAGCTGGCCAGATCCAGCGCTTTCATCCACAGCGCACGGCTTGGGGCGCTGGAGCGCATATGCTCACAAACTCGCCATGTCCATTGCTGCGGGGAAAAGGCGATGTGCAGTGTGCTACGTCTCGGGTAGAGCAGAAACGGCTTGCCATCGCTGGCGCCGCTTCGCTGATCACTGCCGATCTGCGCGTCCGTCCAGACAATGCGGCTCAGATGGCCGTTGTTTGCTGAAGCGACATATTCATGCAGCGTCCCGGCCGTTTCGTCGAACACATAGACGTAGCCGTCATACAGCTGGCGAAGGGTGTAGCTGCGTGTTTTCAGTGTCGGCATCAGCGCCCATTTGCCTTGTTTCGGCAATGGTTTCAGCTGCTCCGGCGCGGCGTCGTAGCGGGAGCGATCCAGCGCGTAGCGCACCGGCACGATGGCGACGTTCGGTCCTCTGAAAGGACAAAGGCTGGTGGCCGTCGCCGGAGTCTTGGGGAACAGTGCGGCGCGTCGTTGCTGGTGTGTGCCGTGTTTATCGGTCATGCGGGAAACTCTCTGCGCAGAAACGGGCAATTTCGCCCGCTGTATGCAGAAGTACATTCCAAGATGTGTGCCGACAATTTTTTTATCTATTTAAAACAAATAGATAGCGTTTAAAAGTTTAAAAAAAGCTCAATGGCCAGGCAAAAAACGCGAAATAGTGCGCAGGCTTTTGCGCATGTATGCGCAAGCTCGTTTAGGTGCTGGAGGGCTTTGTGTATGGGGCGTGACCAGTTTCAGCGTCAGGTGATGCGCAAGAATTTGCACATCACGGTTTTATGCCATGAGCGTGAAGTCAGCCGGGCAGGGCAATTTCCACCTGAATGCTCTTGCGAGCCCTGAATGGGGCGAGCAGTGACTCGTCATCCACCGGGTTGGTGATCAACGTCCAGGGCTGGCGCAACGGTGTCCAGTGCTGCTGACGCGCGCGGCCCAGCTTGGTGATGTCGGCCAGTACGAAGACCTGTGCGGCACGCGCCAGCATGTTTTCCTTGAGGTACGCCTGCTCGGCGCTGGCCTCGCACAGGCCCAGTTCGGCCACCACGCCGTCGGCACTGATGAACAGTTTGTCGGCGCTCAGGTGTTCCAGCGCTGCCTGCGCCGCCACGCCATAAGTCGACATGCTCGATGCCCGCAGTGTGCCGCCCAGCACGGTAATACGGCCATCGGGTATCAGCGCCAGATCGCTGAGTGCCAACAGGTTGTTGGTGATTACATGCAACCCGCGTCGCTGATTGAGAATGTGCGCCAGCGCGCTGGTGCTGGTGCCGCCTTCAAGAAACAGTGTGTCGTGATCGTTGATATGCGCCAACGCGGCACGGGCGATGTCCATTTTTTCCTGGCTGTGCTGGCGGCTTCGCTCTTCCAGCGAGGTTTCCGGTTCGCGCTGGCCGACATGCGCCGCGCCGCCATAGGTGCGCAGGATCAAGCCGTCTTCGGCCAGGGCTGTGAGGTCGCGGCGTACAGTGGCTTCCGAGACGCCGAGTTGGGCGCACAGCTCGTCCACGTTGGATTTGCCGGAAAGAACCAGTTCGAGTATCGCTTGACGACGGTTGGCGACTTTCATTACAGCCCTTGCGTTAAAGCCTGGAAACGGGATGCAACCTTACAACGACGCACCGCCGCACACCACAAGGCTTTGCCCGGTAATTGCACCCGCGTCGGGGCCAAGCAGAAAGGCCGCCAGACCGGCGATTTCATCCGGTTGCACAAAACGGCCGATGGGTGGTTTTCGCGGTGGCGTGCCACTGCGTCCGGGGGCCAGCAACATGGGCGTTTCGGTGGCACCGGGGGCGATCAGGTTGACGGTGATGCCGCGTGGCGCCAGTTCGATGGCCCAGGAACGAACCATGCCTTGCAGCGCCGCTTTGCTGGCAGCGTACTGACTGCGTCCGGCGGCACCCTGCATGGTCCGGCTGCCGATCATCAGAATCCGCGAACCGGCGCGCAGCCGTGGGTACAGCGCGTTGACCATGTGACTGGCAGCGGCGACATGCAGATGCCACATGGCTTGGCCATCGGCGTCGTTCAGCTCGCCCAGCGGCGCGGTGCGCATGAAGCCTGCCGCATGGATCAGCGCATCGATGTGCGGCGTCTGTTGCAGCGCCTTGTCCAGCGCGGCGAAGTCATTGAGGTCGCACTCGCGCCAGGTGAAGTTCGGGTGTTGCAGGTCTGGCGCACGACGGCTCAGACCGGTGACCTGCAAGCCCTGTTCCAGCAGGCGCGTGACAATGGCTTTGCCGATGCCGGAGCTGGCACCGGTGACGAGTACGGACTGGATCGGTTCGGGCATGACATGGGTTCCGCAAAGGCGTCGATCAGCAACAGGCCAATCGACGCGGAGTGTCAACGGATCGCGTTCAGCGGCAGGTGAACATGCTTGATCTTCTGCCGGAAGTAGGTGAACGCGACGTGCAGGCTGCCATCGGCGGCCTGAATGATGCTGGGGTAGGAGAACTCGCGATTGAGCTTTTCCTGCGAGTTGTTGGTCAGGCAGAAGCCGTCACCCAGCTCCAGGTCCAGCCGGGTTGGCCAGCTGTGCCCGCCGTCGCGGGAGATCGCCAGGCTCATCGGTGCGCGGGGGATGCCCCACACCGCTGCCTTGCCGTCCTGACGTGCGCCCGGTGTGACGCGGTCGTCGCTCTCATCCTCGATTTCGTCGTACAGCGAGGCCCGGCGCTGGGCGTGGCCTTCGGCACTGACCGGGTTGTAGACCAGGGCCAGTTCGTCGGTCGCCAGCTTCACGAACTGGATCGACGAGTTGTTGTTAGGCAGTTCGGTCGGCGTCGGGGCGCTCCAGGAGCGGCCACGGTCGGTTGAGCTGCTGCTGTAGATGAAGTCCGCCCAGCGGCTGCGGAACAGGCCGAGCAGGCTGCCATCCGGCAATTGATGAACATTCATGTGCACGCTGCCAGTGCTGTCCGGCACATCGTGGCGCGTCCAGCTGTGGCCTTGATCGGTGGAGATCATCACCGCGCTGACATCATGGTTGCCGACCCACTTTTCGCCGGGCCCGGTGATGCAGTACCAGACCGGTAGCAACCAGTCGCCGTTATCCAGCACCACTGGCGGCTGGCGCACAAAGGTGCCGGGCTCGTCGAACAGGGTATCGATCGGCCCCCAGCTTTGGCCGTTATCCAGCGACAGACGACGGCGGATGATGGCGGTCTCCTGATTGCCGGAAATCTGTGCTGTCCAGATCAGCCACAACGGGCCACCGGGTGCCTGGAACAGAATCGGATTCTGTTCCGAGCGGGACGAATCTTCGGACATCTTCTGCGGCTCGCTCCAGACGCCGGTGGCCGGGTCGCGGCGCGACAGCAGCACGAAGATGTCGGCCATGCCCTCCTGAGTACCGGCGAACCAGGTGCACAGCAGCGTGCCGTCGGCCAGCTCGTGCAGGTTCGCGGCATGGTTCTGCGCGTAAGGCGTTGGCAGGAACGCGTCCTGGCGGGTATCAGCGGTTGGCATGGGGAACCTCGGTTTGAGCAGGTTTGGACGACGCGGACTGCGGCAGCAGGCGCTCGATGGCAATGACGATAGCCGGTGTCACCAGCGCGATATACATGTTGTCGATGCCGTAGGGGTTGTCCAGCAGATACCAGACGCTGGTGGTGATGGCTGAAGCGATCAACCCCAGGGTAGCGCCTCGGCCCGAACCGAAGAACGGCAAGTAGATCGCGATCATGGCGACCACGGCAATCGACAGGCGCAGGGCACGGGTAAAGAACGACAGGTTAAGGATCTCGGGCACGAAGAATACGAAGAACAGCGGCACAAAACCGATCACCAGTGCAATCAGGCGGGTGGTTTTGAACTCCTGATCCACCGACGGCTTGCGCCACGGCACGTAGAAATCACGGACCACCAGCGAGGCGATGGCCAGCGCCACGGTGCTGACGCTGACGAAAATCGAGGCAACCAGCGAGATGGTCACCACGCCTGCCAATACCGGGCTCATCGATTGCAGGAAGATCGGCAGGGCGTACAGGCTGCTCATTTCCGGGTGCAGGTATTTGGAGGCGACACCGATGAAGCCCAGCGCCAGGGCAATCGGGATGCACAGCAGCGAGGCGTAGAAGGTCGAGCGGCGTGCCGCGTTCTGATTCTGGGTCGAGGAGATGGCCTGAATGATGAACTGCGTGGAGAAAATCGCGCCGACCGTGCCGATGATCCAGGCCATGATTTTCGAGCCGCCGATGGCACCGTCCCACGTGAAGTAATGCTCGGGCATGTTCTGCACCACGGGGCTGAAGCCGCCGGTCATTTTCAGCGCCACACCCAGCACGATCAACACACCGATGTATTTCACCCCGGTGTGCAGGATGCTCATGTAGGCCACGCTTTTCAGGCCGCCGAACACGTAGTACAGCGTGCTGATGATCGCCGTAATGAACGCCGCGGTGGTCAGGTTTATTTTCAATACCGTGGCAATGGCTGCCGCGCCGCTGACGTAGTTACCGACGTTCACCAGCAATAGCGCGTAGATCATGATGATCGAGACCGCGAGCTTGGTGGAGGTGCCATATTTTTTGGCGATGAAGCCGGAAATGGTGAACTCACCGGAGCTGTACAGTTTGCGTGCCATCAACAGGCCGAACAGCGGGAAGCCGATGGCCGCGGCGATCACCGACCAGGAGGCGGCGAAACCACTCTCGAATGCGGCCTGTGCCGTACCGACCGTCGACTTGGCACCGATGAACTCGGACATCATCAGCACGCCGACGACGAAGGCGGGCATGGTGCGCGAGGCGACCATGTATTGCTCGCTGGTCTTGCTGCGCAGGCGCATGCTCATCCAGGTGGTTATGACGATATAGACGACCACCATGCCGATGATGATCGAGGTGTCTTGCGCGTTGAAGGTATCCATCAGTCTCGCTCCATTGTTGTTGTTCTGGCGCGTTATGGGGTGCCGCTGGGGATCGTTGGGTCAGTACCGGTAACGACCTCAGACGGCGATGGAATTGCGGGTGTCGCGTTTACGGGTTGCCAGTTCCACGGCCTGACGCATGGCTTCGATCAGGCTGCGTTCGTCGGCAATGCCCTTGCCGGCAATATCGAAGGCGGTGCCGTGGTCCACCGAGGTACGAATCACTGGCAGGCCGATGGTTACGTTGACGCCGGCTTCCAGGCCCATGACCTTGACCGGGCCGTGGCCCTGGTCGTGGTACATCGCAACCACTGCATCGAAGTCGCCACGTCCGGCGCGGAAAAACAGCGTGTCGGCGGGCAGCGGGCCTTCCACACGCCAGCCGCGGGCGTGCAGTTCATCGATTGCGGGCTGAATCTTTGTGGCTTCCTCGCCATAACCGAACAGGCCGTTTTCCCCTGCATGCGGGTTGATGCCGCACACCGCGATCAACGGATTTTCGATACCGGCGCGAATCAGTGTTTCCCGGGCACGCTCAATGGTGCGCTTGACCAGCCCCGGCTCGATCCGCGCAATGGCGTCGATGATGCCGATGTGCGTCGTGACGTGAATCACGCGCAAGGTCGGGGTCATCAACATCATCGAGACTTCTTCGATGCCCAGCAGGTGCGCGAGCATTTCGGTGTGGCCAGGGAAGATATGCCCACCTGCGTGCAGCGCTTCCTTGTTCAGCGGGGCAGTGCATATGGCGTCCAGCTCACCGGCCTGAGTCAGTTGCACGGTGCGCTCGATGTAGCGGAAGGCTGCATTGCCGGCCACCGCTGACAGTTTGCCGTAGGGCAGGTCAGCGGGTATCAGGCCCAGATCGATGCAGTCCACCGTGCCCTGGGTGAAACGGGCTTCTGCAGGGCTGGCGATGCTGTTGACGCGCAACTGGCTACCGACGATGCGGTTGGCGTCTTCCAGGCGTTGGGCATCGCCGATCACCAGCGGACGGCAGGTGGCGTACACCGAGGCGTGGGTGAGCATTTTCATGATGATTTCCGGTCCCACCCCGGCGGCGTCGCCCATGGTGATACCAATGACGGGACGTTCAGACAGACGCTCAGACATAGGAAGCTTCCTCGTTGAAAGGGGTGCCGGTCGCAGCCGGTGCGTGGAGCATTTGCCAAGCGGTGAGCAAGGTGTCGGAGTTGCCGAACCCCCCAGCTTTGGTCACGACATTGAGCGTGTGTTTGCCCAGTCGGGCCTCGGCCAGAACCACGCCGGTGGCCAGTTCGCCAAACAGCGTCAAGCGTTTGATACCCGCTGCCATCAGAATGGCTCTGGCGGTTTCGCCACCGGTGGCTACCACTGAGCCGGCATGGGGCAGGGCGTGGGCCAGCCACTGCGCCAGCGCGTTGCTCAATGTGGCCGCCTGCGCCGGGTCGCGTTGTTGTTGATCGAGGCGTACCAGCACATCTCGCCCGGCAGCCAGGTGTTGTTGGAGTTGCAGGTACGCTGCGGCGCGCTCGGCGTGCGCATCTTCACTGAGTAACGTTGCCGGTTGCAGTGTCAGGCACAGTGGCTTGCTGGCCTGTGCGAGCCGGTCGGCCTGGGCCTGGGAATGCCGGGACATGCTGCCCACCACGGTCAGCACCGGTGAACGCGGCTCGACCTTGATCGGCAAGGCTTCGGCCAGCTCGAAAGCGTGCGGTAGATGGCGAGCCAGCCCGGCAGAGCCGACCCAGAACAGTTCGTCATGCCAGGCCACCGATGCCTGAGCCAGTTGCAGCAGGTCACTGTCCAGCTCTGCATCGCAGACCAGCGCCTGCACACCCTGTTCAAGTGCGTTGCGCAACGTGGTTTTGAGCCGTGAAGGATCACGCAGGGTGTCCAGGCCGAGCCACTGGGTACGCAGGCCCTGCGCGACAAACAGATCCAGCAGGTTGCCGGTACCTTGCAGGTTCTCGTTGCGCCAGACATCGCTCTGATCGACCGGCACACCGTCAATCAATTGCACACCCTGAACGGTCGTGCGTTTCATGGCCGGGAACGCCGGAGCGACCAGCGCCATGCCGCGCAGGCCTTGCAAGGCATCGACCTCACTGGCGACGTTGCCGCGCAGTGTGGAGTCGATTTTCTTGTACAGCGCCATACCGATTCGGGACTGCTGTTGCAGGGCTGCGCGGTTGTTTTCGGCGGCCTGTTGCGGGTCAAGGCGACGTGAGTCGGCATCAATGGCGATCACCCCCGACAAGTCTTTGGCATTGCCGGTCAGGACCACATGAGTGTCGATCCGTGAAGCAAAGTCCGCTGCGCAATCGGCTGCCCCCGACAGGTCGTCAGCAATGATCAGCAGGCCCGGAAATTCGGCGCGGCTCATGGCAGCAGGCACCGATACAGTTGCTGGATATCATCCAGGCTGAGGGCTTTGGGGTTGTTGGTCATCAGGCGTGTGACCTTGGAAGCCGCTACCGCCATGTCCGCCAGATGCTCTTCGGCAACCCCGAATTCACGCAGGTTCTGTGGGATGTTCAGCACCTGGGTCCATTGGCGAATCTGTTCGATCAGCTTGTGAGCAGCGGTCTCGTTACTGTCGTCCTGCTGCGCCACGCCGCAGACCAGTGCCGCGCGCTTGAGGCGTTCGGCGCAGCTGTCCAGGTTGAAAGCCATCACGTGGGGCAACAGCATGGCGTTGGCCACGCCGTGGGTGACGTGAAACTTGCCACCCAGCGGGTAAGCCAGTGCATGCACCGCTGCGGTTCCGGCGGCGGTCAGCGCCAGGCCCCCATACATCGAGCCCAGCAGCATGTCGCCACGTGCGCGAACCGATTCCGGTTGTTGCCAGGCTTCGACAATGCTGCCTGCGATCAGGCGCATCGATTCCAGCGCAAACGCATCGCTGATCGGGTTGGCCTTGGTGGAGATGAAGGACTCCAGCGAATGGGTGAAGGCATCCATCCCGGTCGCGGCGGTGATCGGGCGCGGCAGGCTGAGAGTCAGCAGCGGGTCGAGAATGACCAGCGTCGGCAGCAGATGACGGCTGACGACGCCTATCTTCAGTTCTTCATCGGGCAGAGTGACGATGGCATTGGGCGTCACTTCCGACCCCGTACCGGACGTGGTCGGGACCAGCACCATAGGCTTGCCGGGGTGAGTCACCTTGTCGATGCCCAGTAGGTCTCTGAGCGGTGTGTCGTTGGTCAGCATGACGGCGAACAGCTTGGCGGCATCCAGCACGCTGCCCCCGCCAATCGCGATCAGGGCGTCCGGGGCGTGCGGCGCGACATCTTCGCGGAATACCCGCTCGATATTTTCCAGCGTCGGTTCTATTTCGACGTTATCAAGCATGTGCACACGGATATTCTGCGCACTGAGTTGCTCGGTGACGCGCTGGGTAACCCCCAGGTTATGCATGGCGTTCTGAGTAACCAGAATTACGCTTTTGACCGGCACATCGAGCAGCGGCAGTTTTTCGCTCAGCAGGTCGAGGCTGCCGGGGCCGTGGAGCACATGTTTCACAGTCTGGAAGTGGTAGGTAGCAGACATCGCGATTACCTCAGGCTTGGCGGTAGACGGCCAGCAGGTTCTGGAGTTTTTCCAGTGCGGCGGCATCAAGCGGCTGCACGGGCGCACGGCATGGGCCGACCGGGACATTGAGCAGTTGCGTTGCGGTTTTCAGCACCACCGGCATGGTGCCCAGCGCGAAGGCATCGCGCAGCGGGCGCAGGGCTTCCTGCGCGGCACGGGCCGCTTCATGGTTGCCTGACTGGAAGTTGTTCCAGATCGACATGACCACCTCCGGCACGGCGTTGGCGGTTGCGGCAATAGCGCCGTCACCGCCAGCCAGCAGGTTCCAGTAGATCAGCGAGTCGGTTCCGGCGAACACCGCAAAGTCGTCGCTGCGGTACTGCATCATCTGCACCAGTGCGTCGAAATTGCCGGCGCTGTCCTTGATGCCCTTGATCTGCGGATGCTGGCTGAGGGTTGCGACGGCACCGATGCCGATCGACATGCCGGTCTTGGCCGGGATGTTGTACATCATCAGCGGCAGCTCGGCAGCGTCGGCGATGGCGGTGTAGTGCTTGATCAGTTCGGACTGGCTGATAGCGTTGAAGTACGGCGTGATGATCGACAGGGCATCTGCGCCCACATCAATCATCTTTTTGTTCATTTCAATCACTTCATGCGTAGCGAACGCGCCGGTACCGACCACAACCGGCACACGTCCTGCTGCGGCTTCGACAGTGATTCGAGCTATTTTGAGTTTTTCCGATTCGGAAAGGGTGAAGAATTCGCCATTGGTGCCCAGTACGAAAAGCCCGTGAACGCCTGCATTCAGGAGGTTTTCGATCAGATTACGCAGGGCCTGCTCGTCGAGTTGCTGATCAGCAGTGAAGGGTGTGACCAGAGTTGGAATGATGCCGCGAAATTGCATGGCCAGGTTCTCGTTTTATTTTTAGTAAAACGATAGTGATTGAATCAATCATTTATGGCAAGCCGTTTTGATCGTTTTTTTCACGTGTGGGTAGGGTTTCTGGCTGAAAGTGACAGGTTCAATCAAAAAGCCAGGCACATGGCCTGGCTCAAGAGAACGGTGTAGTTAAGTTCAGGCGGTCGCCGCAACCTTGCCTGTCGATTGACGACTGACTCGCAAGGCCATCAGGCTGCCGACGATGGTCAGCGCGGCCAGCGAGTACAGCGCAAGGGTGGTCGAGCCGGTCTGGTCCTTGATCCAGCCCACCAGATACGGGCTGAGGAAACCTGCCATCTGGCCGATCGAATTGATTAGCGCCAGCCCGCCCGCTGCAACGCTGGCGCTGAGCAGTGCGGTTGGCAAGGGCCAGAACATTGGCAGGCTGGTGAGGGCACCCATCGTGGCGATGGTCAGACCGAGAATGGCGATGATGGGCACTGTCGCGAAGTTGGCGGCGATGATCAGGCCCGTGGCGCCCATCAGCATCGGCACCACCAAATGCCAACGGCGCTCATTGCGCAGGTCGGCGGAGCGGCCGACCAGCAGCATGAACACGCCTGCCATCAGGTAAGGCACGGCGCTGATCCAGCCGATCACCAAGGCATCGCTGAAACCGAGGTTCTTGATGATTGACGGCAGCCAGAAGTTGATTGCGTAGACGCCGCTCTGAATGCAGAAATAGATAAAGCCCAGAATCCATATGAACGGCATGCTCAGTACCGAGGCCACCGAGCTTTTACCCTGCACCGGACGGCTCAGTTCATCGTTGGTGATATCGGTCTTGACCCGCTGACGCTGCTCGGGCGTTAGCCAGCGTGCGTCCTCGACCTTGTCACACAGCAGAACGAACGCCAGCACACCGAGCGCCACGGTCGGCAGGCCTTGAATCAGGAACATCCACTGCCAGCCCGCCATGCCGCCCTGACCCGCGGCGAAGTGGTTGAGGATCCAGCCGGAAAACGGACCGCCCAACAGCCCGGAGACCGGAATGGCCGACATGAACAGTGCCATGATCCGCCCACGCCTCTGGTTTGGGTACCAGCGCGAGAGGTACAGCACAATGCCGGGGAAGAAACCGGCTTCTGCCATGCCGGTCAGAAAGCGCAGTACGTAGAACTCGACCGGCGTGGTGACGAACAGCAGGCAGGTCGAGAAGATGCCCCAGGTAATCATCATCAGGCCGATCCAGCGGCGCGGCCCGAAGCGGTTCAGCGCCAGATTGCTGGGCAAGCCGCACAGCACGTAGCCAATGAAGAAGATACCGGCACCGAGACCATAGACCGTCTCGCTGAAACTCAGGGCGTCGAGCATCTGCAGCTTGGCGAAGCCGACATTCACGCGGTCCAGGTAATTGAACAGGTAGCAGATGAAGATAAACGGGATAAGGCGCAGGGTGATACGACGGTAGACATGATTGCCGTCAGCGTCGCCCGCCTCGTGGGTCGAGGTAGCGGTCATGGTGTGTGTTCCTCTGTGCTTGTTGTTTTTATGCAGCTATGGAGCTGTCTGGTGCACTGCCGATCATAGGGTGGCGTCCATGAAAACGCTTTGGGGTTTTGCACGGCTGTGGAGGGCGTGCGTTGTGTGATTGCACAACGCAGGGCTCTGCGCAGGCCTGCATCAGGTGGCTGCGCATCCTCTTGGCGAAGCTGCTCAAGACCGGACGCAGAGCTCACTACCGCTATCGTGCGACGCTCGGCGTCGGCATGCTTTTCAGGACGCTCTGCGTCCTCATACGCAATAGGTGAAATACGCTACTCAATCGCCTCATACGGCAAACCCACATAATTTTCTGCAATGGTTCTGCGCCCGGCTTGCGAGCCGACGTAGTAGTCCAGCTCGGTTTGCTGGATGCGCTGGCTGAACGCATCGGTGTCGGGGAAGTTGTGCAGCACCGAGGTCATCCACCAGGAAAAACGCTCGGCCTTCCACACGCGGCGCAGGCAGATTTGCGAATACTTTTCCAGAAGGTCGGTGCGGCCCTCGCGGTAAACCTTGAGCAGAATCCGGTACAGCGTGCTGACGTCACTGGCCGCCAGGTTCAGGCCCTTGGCGCCGGTAGGCGGGACGATGTGCGCAGCGTCGCCGAGCAGGAACAGGCGACCGTACTGCATGGGTTCAACCACGAAGCTGCGCAGCGGCGCGATGCTTTTTTCGATGGACGGGCCGGTCACCAAGCGGTCTGCCAGATGCTCTGGCAGACGGGCTTTCAACTCGGTCCAGAAGCGTTCGTCCCACCAGTCTTCGACTTTCTCTTCGGCACTGACCTGCACGTAATAGCGGGTGCGAATGGCCGAGCGCATGCTGCACAGGGCAAAGCCACGCGGGTGATTGGCGTAGACCAACTCCTCATTGACCGGCGGCGTGTCGGCCAGCACGCCGAGCCAGCCAAACGGGTAAACGCGCTCGAAGATTTTCAGCGTTTCAGAAGGAATCGATTGCCGCGATACACCATGGAAACCGTCGCAGCCGGCAATGTAGTCGCAGTCCAGGCGCACGGTTTCGCCGTCTTTCACGAACGTGACATAGGGACTGTCGGTTTTTGGATCGTGTATGTTCACGTCACACGCGTCATAGACAGTCATCGCACCTGCTGCTGCGCGCGCGGCCATCAAGTCGCGGGTGACTTCAGTCTGGCCGTAGACCATCACGGTTCTGCCACCGGTCAGGGTTTTCAGGTCGATACGCTCGCAGCGCCCGTCGAAGGCCAGCTCGAAACCGCCATGAATCAAGCCCTCGGCGTCCATTCGTTCGCTGACGCCTGCTTCACGCAACAGGTCGGTCATGCCTTGCTCAAGCACGCCGGCGCGGATGCGCGAGAGGATGTAATCGGGGTCCTTGCGCTCGACAATCACGTTGTCGATGCCGGCACGCTGCAGCAGTTGGCCCAGCAGCAGCCCTGAAGGGCCTGAACCGATAATGGCAACCTGGGTTTTCATGGCGATGGTCCTGTTTTTGATCCCTGCCAAGTGTCATCAGCGGGATATGATTGTTTTTGTCTCCTGCATTTTTAATGGATGCCATCGAGATAAGAAGGCAATATTCGACGCATTATCTGGACTTTTCGAGGGTCAGGACGGGAGAAGAACACATGGCCAGACCTGCCACTGCAACGATACCGGTGTTCAAGCTTTACGGGGAAACCGCGGCCTGGCCGACCCCGGACCTGATCCATTGCGAGTCGATCCCCGAGCGCAGCAAGATGCACGAATGGGAGATCAAGCCGCATCGCCATGGAGATCTGGTGCAGTTGCTGTATGTGCAGTCCGGCAGGGCGATGCTCAAGGTCGAGGATGTGGTCACCGAGGTCGAGACACCTTCGCTGCAGGTAGTTCCGACGTTAAGCGTGCACACCTTCAGGTTTGCCGAAGATATTCAGGGGCACATTCTCAGTCTGGCCAAACCCTTGGTGGAGCAGCTTGAGACGGCACTCGACAGCTCGGCAATGCGCACGGCACGGTGTTACGAGCTAGGGGCGGACAGCCATTACGTTGATACGCTGTTAAGCGCCATCGCCCGCGAGTACCGGCAGCCCAAGGCTGGTCGCGATCTGATGCTGCATTCATTGATCAACGTGCTGGTGGTCTGGCTCAGTCGGCGCAGCAGCGAGCATGCTGGCGAAGAAATTCACGCCATGGACCGCGGCCGTGAGCATTTGCAGGTGTTCATGCATCAGTTGGAGGCGAGTTTTCGCGAGCACTGGTCCATTCACCAGCATGCGCAGGCCATGGGCATCAGCGCCGCGCATTTGAATTCGCTGTGTCGGCGCCTGTGCAACCAGTCGGCCTTGCAGATCATCAGCCAGCGGCTGTTGCTGGAGGCCAGGCGCAACCTGATCTACACCACCATGACCATCAATCAGGTGTCCGACAGCCTCGGGTTTTCCGAACCCGCTTATTTTTCGCGCTTCTTCAAACGCGCCACCGGGCAGTCGCCCAAAGCGTTTCGTCAGCAGAAATAGAAACGGGGCGCTCAAGGGCACCCCGTTTGCCTGCCGGTTATTGCCGTGAGATCAGGCCACGACCTGATAACACGGCACGTAGGCCGCGCCACCGGGCAACTTCATCCGATGCTGATCGACAAACGCCTGCAGCAGCTTGTCCAGCGGCCCCATGATCGAAGGATCGCCTTGAATCTGATAAGGACCGTGCTCTTCGATCAGGCGAATGCCCTTGTCCTTGACGTTGCCCGCCACAATCCCTGAAAACGCCCGGCGCAGGTTGGCGGCCAACTCGTGAGTGGGCACGTCGTGGTTCAGTTGCAGCTTCGACATGTTCTCGTGAGTCGGATCGAAAGGGTGCTGGAAGCTTTCTTCGATCTTCAGCAGCCAGTTGAAGTGAAACGCGTCATTACGCTCGCGGCGGAACTGCTTCACTTCTTTCAGGCCCTGAGTCATCTGCCGGGCGACGTCTGCCGGGTTGTCGATGATGATCTGGTAATGACGCTGCGCTTCTTCACCCAGCGTGGCACCGACGAACGCGTGCAACTGTTGCAGGTACGGCTCGGTATTTTTCGGACCGGTCAGGATTACCGGGAACGGTACGTCCTTGTTGTCCGGGTGCATCAGAATGCCAAGCAGATAGAGGAATTCTTCAGCCGTGCCTGCGCCACCGGGGAAGATGATGATGCCGTGGCCAACGCGCACGAAGGCTTCGAGACGTTTTTCGATGTCCGGCAGGATCACCAGCTCGTTGACGATCGGGTTGGGTGCTTCGGCCGCAATGATGCCCGGCTCGGTCAGGCCCAGGTAGCGACCGCCGACAATGCGTTGCTTGGCGTGGGCAATAGTCGCGCCCTTCATCGGGCCTTTCATTACGCCAGGGCCGCAGCCGGTGCAGATATCCAGGCTGCGCAGGCCCAGTTCATGGCCGACTTTCTTGGTGTATTTGTATTCTTCAGTGTTGATCGAGTGACCACCCCAGCACACCACCATCTTCGGCTCTACGCCAGCGCGTAGCGTGCGGGCATTGCGCAGCAGGTGGAACACGTAATCGGTGATGCCCTGAGAATTGCTCAGGTCGATGCGCTGGCTGTCCAGTTCGCTTTCGGTGTAAACGATGTCACGCAGGGCGCTGAACAGCATCTCGCGGGTGCTGGCGATCATTTCACCATCGACAAACGCATCGGCCGGAGCGTTGAGCAGCTCCAGGCGCACACCGCGATCCTGCTGATGAATTCGTACTTCAAAGCTTTCGTACGCCTCAAGAATGGTCTTGGCGTTATCGACGTGGGCGCCAGTATTGAGAATGGCCAGGGCGCACTGGCGAAACAGGGTGTAGGTGCTGCCTGAACCGGCCGCGCTGAGTTGTTGCACTTCACGCTGGGACAGGGTTTCAAGGCTGCCTTTCGGGCTTACGGTGGCGTTAATCACTTGTCTTGGGATCATTCTATTTTCCATTAGAGCGATGCAGTCGAGCATCAGGATGGTGAACATTGAGAACATTCACCCCTGTGGAGCCTTTTCTACAGCACTTGGCCGGGAAAGCAAACGCCGGACCGCAGACGTCCCCTGTTTGAGCCTTTGTGCGCCATCGCAGGATTGAATCGGCAAGCGAATTCTTTTGAAAGCAGGCACTTGCCCGGCATGACCGTGCGGCTGAATTTTGACGCGGACAACGGGCAATAGTGAACCTGACCCCGTTAACGGAGTCTGTTAGCTGATGGACTTTCTGGACGGCCTGCACGAAAGGGATCATCAGGTGCTTTTTAAGCGCGCCTGATAGGCAGACATTCCGTCCGGGCAGGAGTTGCAAAACCTTTGATCGCCTGCCGCTCCCATCCTTAGCCGGCCCGTTAAACGAGGCTTTATTTTCATTTCAGATAAAGATAATTATCGCCATGTCTCGTCATTTCTCCGCACTTCTTTCCCGAGCCCCTGGCCTGTTCGCTGTTTCGCGTCGCTTGCTCGGCGCAGGCCTGTTTGGCGCTGCATTGACCGTTGTCGTTCCTGGCAACGCGCAGGCCGCAGGCAGCGATCGCTGGGTCAGCGACAGCCTCACCACCTACGTACGCAGCGGACCAACCGATGATCATCGGATTGTGGGGACGCTGAAATCCGGGCAGAAGGTCGAGCTGCTCAGCTCTTCGGGCAAGTTCAGCCAGGTGCGCGGCGAAGGCGGTTCCACGGTATGGATCCCCAGCACTGACCTGCAGGAGGTGCCTGGTCAGGCCGAGCGTGTGCCGCAACTGACCCAGCAGGTCAGCGAACTGACCGATCAACTGGCAGGCATCGACAATACCTGGAAGACCCGTGTGCAAGGCATGCAAGAGACTCTTGATGCGCGCAAGAAACTGGTCGACGAACTGGAAGCCCGCACCAAGACCCTTAACGATCAACTGGCTGATTCTCAGGCCGAATTGCGTGCCACTCAGGCGCGGCTCGGCGACGAGAACAAGCAGGTGATGATGCGCTACATGGTCTATGGCGGCAGCATTGCCGGTGCAGGCCTGCTGGTGGGCCTGATCCTTCCGGCGTTGACCAAGGGTCGCAAGAAGAACGATGGCTGGGTGTAAACCTGCCCGAAACACCTGTTCATGCTGGCGCCGCGCGCAGGCATGAACGAAAGGTGATGAGCCTCCGCTAAAACTCCCTTCCTGCTCCTGCAATTACGATCCAGCTCGCAAAATGTCTGCATGCCTGCCGCCCGGACAATGCGCGAAGTTGATGTTCGTTCTACAGTTTCTGCCCGTATGGTCGAAAAACTGAGTGTTGCCCTGAACCGCGTGGCTTGTTGCGGGGAGGGCGGCAACGGCGAACTGTGTTATGGCATGTTGCCATCAGTTATTATGTGCGTCCTGAAAAATGGGCTGCCGAGTCGGGTCTGAGTGGTTTTCAGGCCGTGGGTCTCATATTTTCACCCTCTCCTGTGCAGGAATCCGGATGCTGGCGTACAACCAAAAAAGCTTTCTTATCGTTGATGACTTCTCTGACTTTCGCAGTTCAGTGCGGTCGATGCTGCGTGAACTGGGCGTCAAGGAAGTGGATACCGCCGACACCGGCGAGCAGGCGCTGCGCATGTGCTCGCAAAAGCGTTATGACTTCGTATTGCATGACTTCAATCTGGGTGATGGCCGCAAGAATGGCCAGCAGGTGCTGGAAGACTTGATGGTCGAGCGGCTGCTGAGCTACGAAAGCGTGTTCATTATGGTCACCGCCGAAAACAGTCAGGCGATGGTCATGAGTGCGCTTGAGTGGGAGCCGGACGGTTACCTGACCAAGCCGTTCAACCGTGCCGGGCTGGCCCAGCGCCTGGAAAAGCTGGTGCAGCGCAAGACCTTGCTCAAGCCGATTCTGCAGGCCCTCGACCGGCGCAAACCGGCCGAGGTACTGGCCGCGTGCGACAAGCTGATCGAGCAGGACCCGCGTTATGCGCCGTTGTGCTTGCGCTACAAGGCGGATGCCTTGCGTGATTTGAAGCAGAACGAGCCACTGGAAGCTTTTCTCAAGACCATTCTGGCTGATCGTGCCACGCCGTGGGCCTACGGCGCGTTGGGCAGTCTGCTGCTGAAACGCGGCAAGACTGCCGAAGCGCAGGCCGTCTATGAACAGGCAATCAAGGCGTTTCCGGCCATGCCGGCGCTGTTCGACGGCCTGGCTGATGTGCTGGTGGCGCTTGGCGATGCCAAGCGGGCGCAGACGGTTCTGGAAAGCGCTGTGCGCCTGTCGCCTCTGGCAGTCCGTCGACAGAAGCTGCTGGGCAAGCTGGCGCTGGGCAACGAGGATTTTGAAAGTGCCTCCAAAGCCTATCGCCAGGCGGTTTCCCAAGGCCAGCATTCGCGCTTCAAGGACCCGGAAACCAACCTGGGTCTGGCACATGCTCTGATCAGCAAGGGCGGCGAGCAGGGGTTGGATGCGCGCACGCGTGTCGAGATCAACAACGCCCTTGTCGACGTTGCCAAGGAACACACCGACGACGAAGGTCTGCAAGTGCGCACCCGCCTGATGAAGGCTGCCAGCCTGCAGCACTCGGACCCGGAAACCGCAGCCAAGCTCACCGAACAGGCGATGGCCAGGCTCGATGGCATGGAGCAGGTGCTCAGCGCCGATGCCGCCCTGATGGTGGCTGCGCAGCTCAAGAAGCTGGGGCAGGAAGAAGCGGGCGCCAGTGTTCTGAAGAGCTGTGCTGAAGCCTATGGCGATGATCCGGCGGTGATGAAAAGCGTCGCCAGCATGACCGACGATCCCGCGATTCTGGGCGCCAGCAAGGCTGCAATCGATTTCAACCTGCAAGGCGTGCGCAGTTACAAGGCCGGCAACCTCACCGAGGCGCAGGCGTTTTTCCGCAGCGCGCTGGGCTTGCAGCCGAAGAACATCAGTATTGTGCTGAACATGGTGCAGTCGCTGCTTCATCCGGGGCAGAACCTCGGGCAGGCCGGCATTGACGAATGCCGTGCCAGCCTGAAGGTGCTGGGCAAGATTCCGGAAAGCGATCCGCGTTATGAGCGTTACCAGAAACTCAGGGAGAGGGCGTTTGGCGCATGAGTGAAGAGACAGAGCAGGGCCTCGACTTTTCCATGGTGATCGCCTCCACCGTGCACGACATGAAAAACTCGCTGGCGACCCTGACACAGGCGCACAGCGAGTGGCTGGCGAAGCTTTCCGGTCAGCAGCGTGACATGCCGGAACAGGGCGTCATCGACTATGAGTTCGCCAACCTCAACGGCATGCTCGTGCAACTGCTGAGCCTATATAAACTCGGTGTCAACCAACTGCCGTTGCGTCCGGATTACCACGAACTGGACGATTTCATCGAAGCGCAGCTGGCGCACCATCAGGACGTGCTGGCCAGCCGCGGTATCGCCGCGCGCTATGAAATCGATGACATGAGCCCCTTGGGTTTTTTTGACCGTGAACTGGTGGGCTCGGTGGTCGGCAATATCATCGTCAATGCCATCGGCTTTGCCCGCGAGCAGATCGTGATCAGCATCGGTGAAGAAGGCGGTCAGTTGAAGATCACCCTCAATGACGACGGTCCCGGTTACCCGGCGTATCTGATCGAGCGTCAAACCGAATACGTGCAGGGCATCAATCAGGGCAGTGGCAGTACCGGCCTGGGCTTGTACTTTGCTGCGCACATTGCCCGGCTGCATGTGCGCAACGGCATGCGCGGGCGAATCGAAATCGCCAACGGCGGCGTGCTGGGCGGGGCAATGTTCAGCATTTATCTGCCCTGAAACCCGAACTGCAATTGCTGCGAAATATGAGACAGCCGCGCACCAGCATTATATTGACGCGGTGCCGCGCACTTGCGTTATCCCGTTGTCGATAAGCCTGTCATGTTTTTGACTTTCGTGTCCTCAATGCCTGCCTTTTGCCCCTGTCCAGCCCGGTAACAGGGGCTTCCCCGTGTGCTCAATGGCTTGGTTCGATTATTGCTAACGTCCTGTCAGGCGCAGGCTTTGGTCGGCGCGCGTTTTAATCCAATAGCAGGCTGTCCGGGAGCATCGAGATGGAAGACAAAGTACTTAAGCTGATCGAAGAAGCGATGGAAGCAGGCGAAGGCACCTTGAGCAAAGGACAAAGTTTGGATTGGGACTCCATTGCGGTCCTGACCTTCATGTCGCTTGCGAATGAACGGCTGGATAAGAACCTGTCGGCCGACCGTCTCAACGCTTGCAAGAGTGTGGATGACGTCATCGGTCTCGTTACAGAGTCATAAGCGATCAGGGGTTTTCCAGGCGGTGCCGGTCAGCCCTGAAGAGGAACGTTGGGTGGTGAGTAATCCGTTTTCATTAAGCGGCAAATTGATCATGGTCACAGGTGCCTCTTCCGGCATCGGCAGCCAGGTTGCGATATGGCTGAGCCAGCAGGGCGCCCGGGTGGTACTGGTTGCCAGGAACACCGAACGGCTTGAAGCAACAAGGCGCCAGCTTCACGGTGAGAGTCACGGGGTCGAGCCTTTTGACTTGCTTGACGGGCATGCAGTCCCGGCCTGGATGAAAACCCTGGCCAGCACCTACGGGCCTTTCGACGGGCTGGTGCATGCTGCCGGTGTACAGATGCCGCTACCGATTCGAGCCCTGGCAATCGAGCAATGGGAAACGGTATTTGCCACCAACGTGACCTCTGGCTTTTCGCTGATAAAGTCATTCAGGCAGAAAGGCGTCTTCGTTCAAGGGGCCAGTATTGTTCTGCTTTCATCGGTAATGGCTCAGGCCGCCCAGCCTTCCCTGATGGCCTACTGCGCCAGTAAAGGCGCAGTGGAATCGATGGTCCGCGCTGCGGCACTTGAACTGGCCAGAGACGGAATAAGGGTCAATGCCATTGCGCCGGGCATAGTGCGAACCGAAATGACCCGCAAGCTTGAAGAACTGGTCGGTATCGATTCCATGGCCGTGGTTGAGCAGAAGCACCCGCTGGGGTTTGGTGAGCCGCTGGACATAGCCTATGCGGTCAATTACCTGTTGTCTCCGGCGGCTCGCTGGGTGACCGGAACAGCGATGGTTGTGGATGGAGGATACCTGGCGCAATGAATGCCAATAGATTGCTCATCGTAGGTGCCGGTGCTTTCGGCCGTGAAGTGCATGCGTGGCTGACGGATTGGGTGGAGAACAATCCGGGATGGCTCATCGCCGGATTCATCAATGACGGCCCCGGCTCAACCGAGCGCTTCGACCATTATCCGCCTGTCGTTTCGACGGTGGACGGCTACCAGCCAAAGCCCGAAGAGTATCTGGTCTGCGCGATTGGTGACCCGAGCGGCAAGCGCCTGGTCGTGGAAAAACTCCTTGCCAGGGGCGCGCAATTTTTCACCCTCATTCACCCCTCGGTCATCATTGGCGAAAATGTTTCCATTGGCCAGGGTGCGGTGATCTGTCCTTCAACGGTGCTCACGGTCGATCTTCGCATCGGCGCATTTGTAACCCTCAATATTGGCTGTCTGGTGGGGCATGACGCAGACATCGGCGACTTCTCCACCTTGAGCGGGCATTGCGATATCACTGGCGGTGTCGTGCTGGAGGAGGGTGTTTTCATGGGGACGCATGCCAGCGTCCTGCCAAAGGTAAGGATTGGCAAACAGGCTGTGGTCGGAGCGGGTAGCGTTGCAATACGCAATGTCGCCGCTGGCACTACAGTATTCGGTGTACCTGCCACACGCATATCGGGGTAACGCTCATGGGCGCTCATGCCAGGATCGTGAACATAGAATATGAACTGCCTGCTCATTCGCTGGACAATGAAACACTGGCGCGCGAATTTCCCGAATGGGATGTCGAGAAAATCTTCTCGAAGACCGGTATTGGCGAGCGGCGCATCATCGACAAGGATGAAACTGCGTCCGACCTTGCGTACCGCGCCTGCGAGAAGTTGTTTCTCAACGGAGATATTCAGCGCAGCGAAGTAGACGCATTGATTTACTGCACGCAAAGCCCGGATTATGTATTGCCCGCCACCGCCTGCATTCTGCAGCACCGCTTGCAACTTCCCACCCACTGCGCCGCCTTCGATTTCAATCAGGGCTGTTCAGGCTACATTTACGGGCTTGGCATCGCCAAAGGGTTGATCGAGTCAGGGCAATGCCGGAACGTATTGCTGGTGACGGCGGAAACCTACAGTCGCTACATTCATCCGCAGGACAAAAGTGTTCGTACCCTGTTCGGTGACGCCGCGGCTGTGACCCTGCTCAGCGCGACTGAGGGCGGGCCTTTCCTGGAACGTTTTCGTTATGGCAGTGACGGCTCCGGGGCGGAAAACCTGATGGTCCCGATTGGCGGTGCGCGAAGGCCCTCGGCGGAAAACCTTCAGCCTGCCGAGTATCAGGATGACGGTGGCAGTGTGCGTACCGATGCACACCTGTACATGAATGGCCCGGCGATTTTCGAGTTTTCCATGACCCGCGTACCGCAGTTGTTCGCATCGTTGTTCGATGACGAACTGGGTGTGGCCGATGTCGATCTGTTCGTGTTTCATCAGGCCAACCACTTCATGCTGGATGCCCTGCGTCGGCGTTTGAAGTTGCCGGTCGAGAAGTTCGTTTCTGCCTTCCAGCACTGTGGCAATACGGTGTCGTGCACCATTCCCATTGCGCTGAAGGAATCCTTGAACCGCGGTACGCTGAAACCGGGCGACCGGGTTGCTGCGGTCGGGTTCGGGGTGGGCTATTCGTGGGGGGCGTGCGTCATACGCTGGTAAACATCATCGCTCTGCGTCACCGCCCGGACGCAGAGCTTGTTGTTGGTTTTAATCCTTTCTGATCAGCCCTTCAGCCAGGCATCGCGCCAGGCTTGCAAGTGATCGGCCTCAAGCATCCAGTTATCAATGACAGCCTGTCTCAAGGCGTCGCCCTTGCGTGCGCACTCATCCAACTGATCAATGTGTTGCTCGATGGCACTGACCCAGGCATTCGTCTCGTTTTCCACCCGAGTGACGGGCAGGTCTTCAGGCACGCTGAGCACATCACTGCAAATGACTGGAAAACCGCAGGCACCGAACTCCAGCAGGGCCACCGGGCTTTTGCTCGTATTGATCAGGTTGGATTCTGCAGGCGCCAACACCAGATCCAGGTTCAGACTGGCCAGCGTCCCGGGGAACAAAGTGCCCTCCACGGGCGAACGCAGTTCATGAATATAAGGGCGTAGCCAGCGCGTGCAGGGTCCCATGATGACCCACTCCACACGGTCTGCCAGCGCCTTGATGACTTCTGACAGAATCAGCAGGTCGCCCGTTTCTGCCGCCGTGCCTACCCAACCTACACGAGGTCTGGGGCGAGTCTGGCGCTGGCTTTGCAGATTGCGCCATGGCTCAGGCGCAAGTCGGGTTTCAATCACCTGAACGTTGGGGTGTGAGCCCTCCAGCAGCTCCGCCAGCGCTGTTGTGGGGACTGTGATCAGATCTGCCCGCGCCAGCCCGTGGCGCAGGGAGGCCTGCACTGTTGCGAGTGGCACAGCGCTCTTGTCTATTTCAGCGTACGCCGGGTAGTGCGGCAGGTCGTAGGCCACCCAGGCATTGGTGTGGTCCTTGATCGCGTTGATGCTGGCAATCAGGCTTTCGTTTACTGGCCCCTGGATAACCACCGTATCCGGGCTGAGTCTGGCAATTTCCACGAATGGAAGCGGCGCATGGCTGATGATGCCGTCTGTCTCGCGCTCTGCGCTCAGGCTTTGCAGCGCGGTGCTGATGCGATTGCCGGCAGCCGCATGATTGCAGGGCAGAGCAAGGACCACCGGCAGTGGACGGTGGGTCAATGGCCGCCAGCTCAACTGCGGGTTGCTCTGGGCGACGAAACTTTCAGTCAGCGTCAGATTCTTGTTGTATGCAGGGTCCCAGGCCATGTAATGCAGCCAGCGGTGGTAGAGCGCGCGCGTCGCGAAGTCCAGTGCTTCAGCGTCGCTCTGTGCGTCGTCCGGGCGCAGCGCGACGATGGCGTGCGGTGTCCAGACGACCAGATGCCCAGTGCTGCGCGCCTTCAGGCACAGGTCCACATCATTGAAGTGCAGGGGGAACAAGTGTTCGTCCAGGCCTTGCACCTCTTCATGCACGGACTTGCGAATCATCAGGCAGGAGCCGCTGACAGCGCTGTAGTTCTGATCTGTTTCCAGACGTTGCGCATCGCTCGCAGATCCTGCGATGTCGCTGGCAGTGACGGTGGCCGCGGTGCCATTGAGGCCCATGATGATGCCGGCCTGCACGACATTACCATCCGTCGAAATGAGTTTCGCGCCGACAACACCCACTTCAGGGCGCAGTGCGTGGTTGAGCAGGTGGTTGAGCCAGTCCTGCTGGATGATCAGGGCGTGGCTGTCGAGCATCACAAGATAGTCGCCCAGCGCGTGTTCGGCTGCGGAGTTGAGCAGCGCCGACGGGCTCAGTGCCTGTTCGTGGCGAACGATGCGAATCCGTTCCGACTGCATCGAATCGATGGTCGCCAGCCATTGCGTGGTCTGTGCCGACTGGCTGTTGTTGTCGCAGATCAGAATTTCATAGTGCGGATATGTCGTGTGTTCCAGAATGCTCTCTACGCAGGGCAGCAGCGTTTCGAGCTGATCCTGCGAGGTGACGAGAATGGAGACCAGAGGCTGATCGGCATGGCCGTAATCGATCCGGTAAAGTCCCGATTCCAGCGCATGCACCTTACTGCCTGGGTAGCCACGCACGTGCAGATGCCGTTGCACGGTGCGCGCCTGATCGTAGTTCTCCTGCGCCTGCCATAAGGGCGAGATGATCATCGGCTCGCAAGAGTGCGCAAATTCGGTATAGCCCGAACCCTCAATCATGCGCAGGATCAGGTCGAGTTCAATGGCCTGCGCGTGGACTGGGTCGAAGCCGCCCACTTCCAGAGCTTTTTCACGATTGAACAGCCAATTGCGGCTGGTTGCCGCCGGGCAGGTCAGCAGGTAATCCAGGCTGAAGTCCGGGCGAAAGGCCAGATGAGCACCTGCCTGCGCATGCAGGGTCACTTCGTCGCCGAACACTGCACAGGCTTCGGGTGTTTCGATCATTTTCATGACAGCGCACAGCAGGCCGCTCGAGGTGAACGTCGTGCCGGCGTCAACCAGGATCCACCACGCTTGGTCGTTTTCCTGCATCAACGCGTTGATGACCGTCGCGCGGTTTTCCATGCTGGCATCCCGCCAGGGCAGTTGCGCTTGCAGCGGCGTCTGCTGTTCCCGGTCGTAGTCGGCAAGGACAAACACCTTGAGCTTGTCGAGCAGCGGCGCATCGGACGCCAGGCTTTGCAGCGTGCTCAGCACGCTCTCGGGCTGCTGATTGAAGTCCGACACGACAATCGCAACCGCAGGGCCGCCGTTGTGTTGTTGCAGGTACTCTTCAAGCAACACATGCTGGGCTGGCGTAGGTCGACGCTGAGCCAGCCAGCCGGCGACACGGGTATTCCGAACAGTGGCTTCGGGCCTTCTGTCGAAATAGGCCAGCAGGTCCATTTCCTGAATATTGTCGCGTTGTGACAGCGGAGCAACCTTGACCTTGCCATTGAACTCGTCAGGCCTTACCCAGCCCAGCTCTGTGGGAATGCGCCTGAAGTTGGCGTGACCTTCGCGAGGCAGGGTCGGGTCTTTTCTGAATGCCTCGCTGCTCTGCTGATCCGACACCCGGAAATAGGAAAGGGGACGGGCGAGCATCGCCAGGTTGCCATGACGCAAGAGCTTTACGTACATGGCCAAATCACCCAGCCCCCAGATCAGCACCTGTTGCAGAGACATGATGTCCTGCCCGAATACCAGCAGGTCTTCGCGACGAGACATGACTGCACTGGGCTCGCCGACGAAGTTGATCGGGTGACTGGCCAGAAAGGACACCAGCTCGGGACCGTTCAGAACGACGTTTTTGCCGAATGGGTAGGCCGTGTAGAGGTTGTCTGCCAGCAGAGCGCCGTTGGCGTCGATCCTCTTTCTGGTCGCTGACACGACTTTGATGTCCGGGCTGTCGTGCATGACATCGAACATCAGGCGCACGCAGTCCGGGAGAAGGATGTCATCGTCGTAGAGAAACTTGATGTACTCACCCTGCGCACGCGCTATGGCGTGTGCGATGTTGTGAGGTTCGCCCAGCGGCGTTGCATTTTTGAAATAGTGAATGGGCCAGCGGCTGTTCGGGCTGAGCTTTTCGACAATAGCCTTGATGCCATCGTCACGGCAGTCGTCGGTGATGATGATCTCGATGTCGTCGTGGTTCTGGCGCAGCGCGCTGGCAAGCGCTGCTTCGAAGAAAGCCGGTTTGTAAGCGGGGATGACAATACTGACCAGGCGTGAAGAACTCATCGCAATACCACTTTTGAAAAAGTTTTAAAAAACAACCGGGCAAAGCAGTCGGCGTCCATGATCTGCAGTTGTCGTCAGCTTTTTTGGCCTATATACAAAACCGACTGCTCCGTAATGCCGTGCTGCTTGAAGACGCCTTCACCAAATGCCTGCGAGCCGAGGGCCTTCACGTCGAAACCGGCCTGCGTCAAACGGGACTGGAAGTCTTGTCTGGCGTACATCCGCACATGATCGTCCTGGCCGAAGCGCGCCCAGCGCTCATCGACGCTGGCCTCGTCCGGGTCTTCTTCGGTTTCGGTGGCGGTCAGCAGAATCGGCACCATCAGGATGGCAGAGCCGCCTTTGGCCAGTACCCGAAACAGCTCGGACATGGCCTTGCGGTCATCAGGTACGTGCTCAAGTACGTGTGAGCACACGATGAAATCGAAGGACTCGCCGGCATACATGTGCATGTCCATGATGTCGACCACGTCATCAGCCAGCGGCGAGAACAGGTCGGCCGAGCGATATCGGGCGTTGGGCAGGCTGCGCAGAAACTTCGAGAGCACCACTGCCGGTGCGATATCGAGAATGCGCAGTGGTTTGCCCGGCGGGTTGTCGAGCATGTTCATGGCAAACAGCGCGTAAAGCCGGTCACGGTCCGACGCCATGCATTCGGGGCAGCTGTATTGCCCGACGTTAAGGGTCTCGAAGTCTTCGATGCAGTAGTGGACGTTCAGGCGGTGGAGGATTTCCAGATGGCTTCTACCCAGCGGATAGAAGTTCGGAAAACGACAGGAGCAGACCGGGCACGTTCGCATTAGCAGTTCTCTTTACTGGCTGTGACGATCACATCAATGATGCTGTCGAAGGCTTCATCCGTCAGGCTGTCGTAGATCGGCAGGCACAGGATCTGACTGGACAGACCGGTCGCGACACGCAGGCGATCAGGTTTTGCCGAGTCAAGGCCCCGGTACATCGGGAATGTGGAAATGAGCGGGTAAAAGTAACGGCGCGCCAGGATGTTGTGGTCGCGGAACCGCTGATAAAGGTCATCGCGAGAAATCGCGAAGTCTTCGGTGACCAGCACAGGGAAGTACGAGTAATTGTGTTTTTCGGTACTTTTCCAGAGAATTTTCAGCCCCGGTACCGTTGCCAGCGCATCGCGATAGCGTTCATCGATACGTTGCCGTTTCAAGAGCGCTTCATCGATGTACTTCAACTGAAGCAGACCGAACGCAGCGTTGATTTCACTCATCTTGCCGTTGATTCCCGGCGCGACCACGGTCACTTCGTCAGCAAAGCCGAAGTTCTTCAGGTAATCGATACGTTGCTTGGTCTTGGCATCCGGACTGATGATGGCCCCGCCTTCGAAGGTATTGAACACCTTGGTGGCGTGAAAGCTCAGCACCGACAGATCCCCGTGATTCAACAGGCTTTGCCCGCGATGCTGGACACCGAACGCATGGGCGGCATCGTAGATGACCTTCAGGCCATAGCGATCGGCGATCTGCTGAATGCGGTCGACGTCACACGGGATGCCGTAGCAGTGTACGGGCATGATCGCCGTGGTAGCCGGAGTGATGGCTTCTTCGATGCGCTCCGGGTCCAGGTTGTAAGTACCCGGGTCGATGTCGACAAACACCGGCGTCAGGCTATTCCAGAGCAGTGAATGGGCGGTTGCCACGAACGAGTAGGGCGTGGTGATGACTTCGCCCTTGATGCGCAGCGCCTGAATGGCGGTCATCAGCGCCAGCGTGCCATTGGAAAACAGCGAGAGATGCTGCACGCCCAGGTACTCGGCCAGCTCCTTTTCAAGCTGCTGGTGAAACGGACCGCCATTGGTGAGCTGGCGGCTTTCCCATATGTGTTCGAGGTAGGGAATGAACTCCTCCAGAGGCGGTAACAGAGGACGAGTTACTGGAATCGGTGCGCTCATGGAGAGTTCTCTGCTCGTGTTTTATCCGATTGCTGTTCGAAAGGGCATCTGCTTCAAGGGCTTCCGGCAAAGGCGTTGCCATTGACATAAAAATGACAGTCGAACTGTTGTGACCGGGGTACACAGCAAGAACCCGGCCAAGACCGCTTTTGCCGGATCAGGTAGAGGTCGGGTAGTGATCCTTCTCACGAAGGTGTTTCAGTGCTTGATATCCCGAACGCCCGCTGCGTATTTTGTACGGGTTGCCGCCAAGCGGCCTGGCCCATGACAAAGGATTGAACCATGACACGCAATGACCCCCATCCGCTGGCACAGCTGCTGATGGGCATTGATGAAGTGGAGTGTGTGACCCCGGACCTGAACGGCGTGCCTCGCGGCAAGGTGATGACCGCTGCCGGTTTTCTGGAGGGCAGGCGATTGCAGCTTGCGCGGGGGGTGTTGCTGCAATGCATCATGGGCGGGTACCCGCCGTCACGGTTTTACGGTAGCGATGATGGCGACCTCGCGCTGCTCAGCGATCCGCAGCAGGTCCATCGTCTGCCCTGGAGCGAGCAACCGCGCGCCTTGGCCATCTGCGATGCCGAAGAGTTGAGCGGCGAGCGTTGCAAGCTCTCGACGCGTAGCCAGCTAAAGGCCGTCATCGCCCGCTACGCCGCACGGGGGTTGGCACCGGTGGTGGCCACCGAACTGGAGTTCTTTGTCTTTGCGCCCAACCCCGAGCCGCTGTATCCGTTCGTGCCGCCGACAGGGCTGGACGGACGACGCGAGCAGGGGCATTCAGCGTTCAGTGTCAGCTCGAACAATGGCTTGCGGCCTTTTTTCGCCGAGGTATACGCCTGCATGGCGGCGTTGGGTCTGCCGCGTGACACGGTGATGCACGAGATGGGCGTCAGCCAGTTCGAGATCAACCTGCTGCATGGCGACCCGCTGCTGCTCGCCGACCAGACCTTTCTGTTCAAGCACCTGCTCAAGGAGGTCGCGCTCAAGCACGGGCTTATTGTGGTCTGCATGGCCAAGCCGCTCGCGCACACGGCGGGCAGTTCGATGCATCTTCATCAGAGCGTTGTAGCAACAGACTCCGGGGTAAACGTCTTCAGTGGTGCAGATGGCCAACCGACTGACACGTTTCGTCACTTTATTGCGGGTCAGCAGGCCTGCATGGCTGATTTCACAGCGCTGTTCGCGCCCAATGTGAATTCCTATCAGCGCCTGTGCCAACCCTATGCTTCGCCCAATAACGCCTGCTGGTCCTACGACAATCGCGCAGCCGGCCTGCGCATCCCGTCGAGTGCAGCGGCGGCTCGAAGGGTGGAGAACCGTTTGCCAGGCGCCGACGCCAATCCTTATCTGGCCATCGCCGCAAGCCTGGCGGCCGGGCTGCATGGCATCGAGCAAAAGCTGGAACCCACCCCGCCCATGCAAGGCGCGATTGAGGTGCCGGAAGAATTGTCATTGCCGTGTACCCTGCACGCCGCTCTGGAGCGTCTGAAAAGCAGTCAGTTGGCCAAGGAACTGTTTGGTCATGAATTCATCGAAGGCTACATCGCGTCGAAGACCCTGGAACTGACCAGTTTTTTTGACGAGATAACCCCCTGGGAACGGCGCGTTCTGGCTGCTCAGGTTTAAGAATCGCAGTGTTGGGCTCGCCCGGTGGGGCGACTCCCTATTTTTGGAAAGTTGATGCGCCAAATCTGGAAGTCCTTTCGAGCGCTTTATTTTGCCTCGTTGATGATGTTGATCGGTTCAGGTCTGCTGAGCACCTATCTGGCCCTGCGCCTGGCGGCTGATCAGGTCGACAGTCTGTGGGTCGGTGCGCTGATGGCCGCCAACTATTTCGGTCTGGTCCTGGGGGGCAAGATCGGTCACCGTCTGATCGGCCGTGTCGGTCATATTCGGGCCTATGCCACCTGCGCCGGTATCGTTGGTGCTGCGGTGCTCGGGCATGGCCTGATCAGTTGGTTGCCCGCCTGGCTGGTGCTGCGGGTGATTGTCGGCCTTGGCATGATGTGCCAATACATGGTCATCGAGAGCTGGCTGAACGAGCAGGCCGCCGCCAAACAGCGCGGCATGGTGTTCAGCGGTTACATGATTGCGTCCTATCTGGGCCTGGTGCTGGGGCAACTGGTACTGGTGGTCCACCCGCAACTGGGCCCTGAGCTGCTGATGCTGGTGGCATTGTGCTTCGCGCTGTGTCTTGTGCCGGTCGCCATGACCCGGGCAATTCACCCCGCACCGTTGCACCCGGCACCGCTGGAGCCGCTCTTCTTCATGAAGCGTGTGCCGCAGTCGCTGACGGCGGTGTTGGGTGCCGGGCTAATCATCGGTTCGTTCTACGGTCTGGCACCGGTTTACGCCGCCGAACAGGGGCTGTCCACCGAGCAGGTCGGTCTGTTCATGGGCTGCTGCATACTGGCCGGGTTCCTGGTGCAGTGGCCATTGGGTCTGCTTTCCGACCGCTATGACCGATCCGTACTGATGCGCATCTTTGCCGCTGCACTGGTGGTGGCGTCATTGCCGCTGGCGGTGTTTCCGAGTGTGCCTGTCGAAGTCCTGTTCGGCGTCGGCTTTCTCGCCTCGCTGATGCAGTTCTGCCTCTATCCACTGGCGGTGGCATTTGCCAATGACCACGTCGAGGCCGAGCGCCGGGTGTCGCTGACGGCGATGTTGCTGATGACCTATGGCATCGGCGCGAGTATCGGCCCGTTGGCTGCCGGCGTGGTCATGAAGCTGTTTGGCGGCCACATGCTGTATGCGTTCGTCTGTGGTGCAGGGGTGATTCTGGTGCTGCTGATCAGACCCAAGGCCGTTACCCATTTGCATCAGGTCGAAAACGCACCGCTGCATCACGTCGCCATGCCGGACAGCATGTCCAGTTCGCCGCTGGTGGTTGCACTGGACCCGCGCGTCGATGAGCAGGTGGTTCAGGAGCAGATGCAGACCACCGTCGAGCCGGAGTCCGAACCTGAGTCTGAAGTGGTGGCCGACGCCGACGCAAAAACCGAGGCACAGGCCGAGCCGGTCGCGGGCACGGAAACAGCCGAAGCTGAAGAGCACGAACGCGAGCGTGAAAGCGAGACCTGGAAGGCTTGAGTGTAGCGGGGGGCAGAGCAGGGGATTACGGTGTGATTGCGGCAGGTTGCCGCAATCACCAGCAAGCAGAAGCGGGGATCAGAAGTCGTCGTCTTTGTCGAAGCGGCGAGCTTCACGCTGCAACTGGTAGACGAAACGCTCAACCTGACGCTGCACAAGCCCACTCATGTTGTGGAAGCGCACGCCGGCAAAGGTGGTGTGAAATCTTTCTTCGAAGTGCAGATAACGCAGCTCTACGGGGGCTGTCATTGCTCCGAATGGCAACTTCGCAATAAAGCGTTCGTATACCTGGCCCAACTGCATGCGCTCGGACACATCGCCTTCAAAGCGCAGTTTGCAACCGGTTGCAGAGATGTCCAGCAGTTTGCCAGTCAGAGGGGATTTCAAACGGTCGCCGCCGATCTCGATGTCGACCAGCTGTGCCAGCTTCAGCGCTGCACGAAATGCGTTGCGCCGCTGGTGGTAAATCACTTCTTCAGGCATCGGTCCGCGGTACAGGCGCTGCCCGTCGGTATCGACAATCTCCATCTGAGACGAGCTTTCCCAGGCGATACGCACGCCGTCGTGAAAACCTTCGACGCGGAAAGATTCGCCATTACTTAAAAAGCGTTCGCCATCACGGGGGATCATTTCGTCGAGCGCCATGACGTTGCTGTCACGGTCGACTTCAAGCAGGTAGCTCTGAAAGCGTTGAGCACGCTCATGGAAGGTAATGATCAGAGGATCATGACTCTCGAGTAGCAACCGCAGGTTAGCGGCAATTTCCAAAGGTGTGTTGAGGACCTTCGGGGGCTGCGGAGCATCGTCCGCGCTTGAGCCATTCACGTTCTTGAATCTCCAGGCAAAATACTACGGCAACGCAACAACAGGCATTCTGCCACTACGCACGAAACCTTGATACAGGAAGTTACGCCTGACTCAGAGGGCGTGGTTTTGCTCTAAGCGCAGTTGACCCGCGACTGTCATAGAGCGTGGGCGTCTCACCGCCGTTCAGTATGCGAAGCTGATGAGCGGTGCTGATCTGTTGCAGCTGGATCAGACTACCATTCTGCTCGTTCAGCGTCTGGCATTCATTGATCAACGCATTCAGTTCGTCACCGGCCATCAGCAATTGCTCGCCGACATCCGACTGGCTGGCCAGTTGCTGGAGACCACTGCGATTGGCTGGCAGCCCCATGCCCGCAAGCACCTGGCTACGTTTGCGCCCATGTTGATCGAGAAGAATGACCAGCGCCTGTTTCTGCGCCAGCACCTGCTCCATCTCACCCATGTCGCGGCCGTGAAGAATCAGGGATTCGGCCTGCAGCAGCTCTAGAAGCTGTCGGGCCGAAACCATGTCGTCAGTGATCATCTGCAACAAAGTAGTGTCTTGCATCGCATGCTCTGGTTTTTAAGCGTCCAGAATATCCAGCGCCAGCCTTGGCTTAGCGTTGGGTTTCGAAATTCAACAGCTTGCTGGCGACACGGTTGCTGTCCACTGTGTAACTACCGTCGGCGATGGCCTGCTTGAGCTCGGCAACGCGAGCACTATTGACGGTTGGCAGATCGGTCAGCTTGTCCGTGATTTTCTGCAACTGTTGAGCCTCACTGCTCAAAGAAAAAGTTTCCCCGGTGCTTTTGATACCTGCGGTGGCTGCAGGAGCTGTCGCATCGGTTTTGACGGTGTCTTTACTGGCACTGGTACGTGTTGTACCGGCAACAGACTGTGAATTGTTAAGGCGACTGAAATCTATGACCATGATTGAAAAAACCTCTGGGTGTTTGGACGCTTGCCTTGTTTTCGGCCAACCCCTATCAAACTTTAGGCCGATTGTGAGAAAGCTTCCCAATAGACGCTTTTCACCGTCGGATATTCCCCGCAGTCTAAAAAAACACACCCTCTGCGCCAGCATCAATGCATTACATGGCCACTTCCACCTGCCCTGGGCCGGTGACATTCGCTTTGATCACCCGCTGGGAATTAAGGTTTTTCACCCGTATCTGTTCGTTGAAACCACCGTCGGACATCGCTTCGCCGGGCATGCGCACCGCCAGCGAACCGCTGCGGGCGATGATGACCACCTGGTCGCCCTTGTGAATCATTTGTGGCTGTTCCAGCGCCACCGGGGTAACGACCTGGTCGATGACCATTTGTCGGACAACCTTCTGACCGACTGCCTGATCAAGGGAGGCCAGGAATCCCTGGCCCAGGCTGCTCACGTCGCGCTCACGTAGCGCAACGTCTTGTTCAGTAACGATGGCGTCGCGTTTTAACGGGCGCATCACGGTTACGACGTTGCGATACAGCAGCACCTGGGCTGGCACAAACACTGTCCAGGGCGAAGAACCTTCGCAGCGTACCCGCACCGTAACCCGGCCGACCGGGCGCGGGCTTTCCAGTGTGGCTGTCAAATCCTTGTCACAGGCACCCATCCGTAAACGCGGGTCGAGCTGCTTGACCTGTATGTCATGACGCCCGTCAATCTGGTTGGTTGCCAAATAGTCTTCTACTGTGAACTCAAGAAACCCTTGGGTGACGCCGATAAGCTGTTCAGGCAGTGTGAAATTCTCTGCGCGAGCGAGGCTCACCGTGCCACAAAGGCACAGCAGAGCGATTGCGCACAGAAGCCTGCGGGTTTCTAATGCGAGGTGTCGAGAAATTGTCGTCTTTGCGTTCATGAGGTAATAAATAGCAAAGCCCGTGCCGCTTGTTGATCTGGTGTCTGGGCGGCGGTCATTTTGGTAAGGGGGTTCGGCATGGCAGGTGTAATGGATTCGGTAAACCAGCGAACTCAGCTGGTGGGTCAGAATCGCCTGGAGCTGCTCTTGTTCCGTCTCGACGGCAAGCAGCTCTATGGGATCAACGTCTTCAAGGTAAAAGAAGTACTGCAATGCCCGAAACTCACCATCATGCCCAAATCGAGCAAGATCGTCCGGGGTGTGGCCAATATTCGTGGCGGTACGATCCCGATCATGGATCTGGCGATGGCGACGGGTTCCACGGGCATGATTTCGTTGGTCAATTCCTTCGTCATCATTACTGAGTACAACACCAAGGTTCAGGGGTTTCTGGTGCATTCTGTAGAACGCATCGTCAACATGAACTGGGAAGAGATTCATCCACCACCCAAGGGGACCGGGCGCGATCATTACCTGACCGCCGTCACCCGGGTTGATAATCAGTTGGTGGAAATTATCGACGTCGAGAAGATTCTTGCCGAAGTCGCACCTATTTCCGAAGAAGTGTCAGTCGGTGTGATCGATGCCGAGGTTCAGCACAAGGCGATTTCGCTGCGTGTCCTGACGGTCGATGACTCGTCGGTAGCCCGCAAGCAGGTCAGCCGCTGCCTGGAAACCGTCGGTGTGGAAGTGGTTGCCCTGAACGATGGCCGTCAAGCGCTGGATTACCTGCGCAAAATGGTCGAAGAGGGTAAAAAACCGGAAGAAGAGTTTCTGATGATGATCTCCGACATTGAAATGCCGGAGATGGATGGCTATACCCTTACAGCTGCGATACGCAATGACCCGCGTATGCAGAAGATGCACATCACCTTGCATACCTCTCTGTCCGGGGTATTCAACCAGGCGATGGTCAAGAAAGTCGGCGCTGATGATTTTCTCGCGAAATTCCGGCCTGATGATCTTGCGGCCAGGGTCGTTGCGCGGATCAAGGCAGCAGAATAACCAGCCGGGGGCGTCGTCCCCGGTGATTCACATGATTTGAGAGGCGGCACCTTGTCTACGGGTAATTTGGATTTTGATCAGTTCCGGGTATTTCTGGAAAAAGCCTGTGGCATCTTGCTTGGGGAAAACAAGCAGTATCTGGTGTCCAGCCGCCTCAACAAACTGATGGAGCAGCAAAGCATCAAGTCGCTTGGCGAGTTGGTTCAGCGCATCCAGACCCAGCCGCGCAGTGGGTTGCGCGAACAGGTTGTCGATGCGATGACCACCAACGAAACCCTGTGGTTTCGCGATACCTATCCGTTCGAAGTGCTGAAGAACAAAGTGCTGCCCGAGCAGATCAAGGCCAGCCCTGGTCAGCGACTGCGCATCTGGTCGGCGGCCTGCTCATCGGGCCAGGAACCGTACTCACTGTCGATGTCGATCGATGAGTTCGAGCGCGCCAATCAGGGCCAGCTCAAATCGGGCGTGCAGATTGTTGCCACCGATTTGTCTGGTGCAATGCTCAACAACTGCAAGACTGGCGAGTACGACAGCCTGGCTATCGGCCGCGGCTTGTCGCCGGATCGCCTACAGCGCTTTTTTGACGTGAAAAGTCCGGGTCGCTGGGTCGTCAAAACGCCGATCAAGAGCCGTGTGGAGTTCCGCTCGTTCAACCTGCTCGACAGCTACGCTGCGCTGGGCAAGTTCGACATCGTGTTCTGCCGCAACGTACTCATCTACTTCTCCGCCGAAGTGAAGAAAGACATCCTGCTGCGCATCCACGGCACGCTCAAGCCAGGTGGCTACCTGTTTCTGGGTGCCTCCGAAGCGCTTAATGGTCTGCCGGATCATTACCAGATGGTTCAGTGCAGCCCGGGGATTATCTACAAAGCCAAGTGACGGTCTGTCAGTTGCTTGCCATGAACAAAGAGACCTTCGGGTCTCTTTTTTCATGGGCAGACAACAGCAGTTTTTCGTTTGCCTATCGGTTTCATGTTTACGTTCAGATATCACTCACCAGTTTGGCAAAAGCGTTGGCGGCGGCGCTCTGGTAGCCGTTTTTACGCAGCAGCAGCGCAACCGTCCGCCCAGGCAGGGCAGGGATCGTCTGAACTTCGCGCAACCCGGGCTGCTCGCGAACGATGGCATCGGGAAGAATGGTTGCCATACGCCCCTGGGCAACAACCTTGAGCAAAATGGCGATCGAGTTCGCCTCCAGGTTGACCGCAGGCTTGAAATTCTGCGTCTGGCACCAGGCATCCAGCAGCTGGCGAGTGGCGAATCCGGGGGCGAGCAAGGCAAAGCGAAGCGTTTGCAGGTCCTCAAGTGTCAGCGCGGTCTGCTTATCGGGGGCAGGTTTTGCCATGACCAGGCACAGTTGTTCATCGAACAGAGGCTGGCTGTCTATCTCGACAGCATGACTGCCGGCAAAACCAATGGCCAGATCGAGCGCGTCATTGATCAATGCCTCGGTAATCTGCTCCAGAGGCAGCTCTGTGAGGATTATCGCCACGCCGGGGTACAGCGCGTTGAAGCGGTCGATCAACGGCGCTATCAGGTATTCACTGAAGGTTGGCGTGACGCCGAGGCGCAATTGTCCGCGTGACAGATCGCTGACATCGTTGAGCGCACGCTTCCCGGCCTCCAGCTCAAGCAGGCAGCGACGCGCGTGGTCCAGATACACGCGGCCAGCATCGGTCGGCACGACGCTGCGGCGGGTGCGGTCGAACAGTTGTACACCCAGGCTGCTTTCCAGTTGCCTGATCTGTTGCGATAACGCCGGTTGCGAGACATGCAGGGCCTCGGCCGCCCGGGTGAAATTGCCGTGGTCGGCGACCACCAGCAAATAACGTATATGGCGTAACAGCACGGCATCACCATAAGGCAGGATTATGGCGATGATCATAAATCAGTCTTGGATCTTATGATGATAGTTGCTGATGCTGTGATTGATGTGCATTCATTCCGGAGGGTTACCTATGCCGCACAGCAACATTTCCAGAGCGCCGCGCCAGAATCTGACTGAACGTGTGCTGCAGGCCAAGACCGCAAAGAACCTGACGTGGGCAGGGCTTGCAGAGGGTACGGGGTTGAGCGTGGTGTATGTCACGGCTGCATTGCTCGGTCAGCACCCATTGCCGGAAGCGGTGGCCGAAGTGGTCGCCGAGCGTCTCGGGCTGGACAGGGATGCGGTCGCCGAACTGCAAACCATCCCGTTGCGCGGCAATGTCGAGGACGTTTCCAATGACCCGACGATCTATCGCTTCCACGAAATGGTTCAGGTTTACGGCACTACGCTGAAGGCATTGGTGCATGAGCAGTTCGGCGACGGCATCATCAGCGCAATCAACTTCAAGCTCGACATCAAGAAAGTCGAAGATCCGGAAGGGGGTGAGCGAGCCGTGATAACCCTTGATGGAAAATTTCTGCCCTACAAACCGTTCTGAGGACGCTGAGATGAGTGATAAAGGAAGACCGCCATTTCCACCCTTCACCCTGGAGACGGCTGTTCAGAAGGTCCGTGGCGCCGAGGATGGCTGGAACTCTCGCGATGCGGCTAAAGTTGCGCTGGCCTACACCGAAGACACCTACTGGCGTAACCGCAGCGAGTTCATCAATGGCCGCGCAGAGGCTCAGGCCTTTCTGGAACGCAAGTGGCGCAAGGAACTGGACTATCGGCTGATCAAGGAGCTCTGGGCATTTACCGATAACCGCATTGCCGTGCGCTATGCCTATGAATGGCATGACGACTCTGGCAACTGGTTCCGTTCGTATGGCAACGAAAACTGGGAGTTCGCTGCAAACGGCCTCATGCAGCGGCGCTTTGCCTGCATCAACGATTTGCCGATCGCCGAGTCCGAGCGCAAATACCATTGGCCACTGGGGCGCCGACCTGATGACCACCCTGGGTTGAGTGAGCTTGGCCTCTGATTCAGTCGTCAAAGAGACCTTCGGGTCTCTTTTTTATTGGGTGTCCGAATGAGGCAGTAATGAAGTGCCGCCATTGTCAGGCGGCAAGCCGATACTGGCAAAAAAACGGCACCCCTCTTGCCGCTTTCTTCTCCCACAGCGGAAATGCCTTGCCGCTTTTCTGGCATCGCCGCCTCGCCGCTGGCTGCGGCCCCCGCAATCATTGGCTTTTGCAACATGGCACGCTGATTGCTTTGTCAGTAACAACAGAATCAGGTCAACCGGCAAAGGTTTCCCGAAATGAGCATCAGCTTCGATAAAGCGCTAGGCATACATGAAAAGGCTCTGAACTTCCGGGCTCAGCGTGCAGAGGTGTTGGCCAACAACATCTCCAACGCCGATACCCCGAACTTCAAGGCTCGCGATCTGGACTTCTCGTCGGTGCTGGCTGCCGAAAACGACAAGGTGCAGAACGGTCATTTCGCGCTGAACAAGACCAACAGCCGCCATATCGAAGCCGAAGGCATGGGCAATGATGACGGGACGCTGATGTATCGCACCCCGTCCCAGCCTTCGCTGGACCAGAACACCGTCGATTCCCAGGTCGAGCAGGCCAGCTACACCGAGAACGCCATGGGCTTTCAAGCCAGCTTCACATTGCTCAACAGCAAGTTCAAAGGGCTGGTTGCAGCCCTTCGCGGAGAATAATTCATGTCACTAGCCAATGTGTTCAACATTGCCGGTAGCGCCATGAGTGCCCAGACCACGCGTCTGAACACTACGGCCAGTAACATCGCCAACGCCGAGACCGTGTCTTCGAGCATGGACCAGACCTACCGCGCCCGTCACCCGGTGTTTGCAACCGTGATGCAGGGTCAGCAGTCCACAGGCGGTTCGTTGTTCCAGGATCAGGGGGAAGCCGGGCAGGGCGTTCAGGTCAACGGCATCATCGAAGACAGCTCGAATCTGGAAGCACGTTACGAGCCCAATCATCCTTCCGCTGACAAGGACGGGTATGTCTACTACCCCAACGTCAATGTCGTGGAAGAAATGGCCGACATGATTTCTGCCAGCCGGTCTTTCCAGACCAACGCCGAAATCATGAACACCGCTAAATCCATGATGCAGAAGGTTCTGACCCTCGGTCAGTGATAGAAGGCGAACGTTATGGCTGATAACACCACAGCAAGCAGCGTCTCATCGACGTTCTTGAACACACTGCAGAATCCGACGCCGACCGCGACGAATTCCACCGGTACGCTGGGCAAGGACGCGTTCCTGCAGCTGCTCGTGACGCAGATGAAGAACCAGAACCCGCTGGACCCACAGGACAACACTCAGTTCGTGGCCCAACTGGCGCAGTTCAGCAGCCTTGAAAGCATGCAGAACCTGACGTCGACGGTTGACACGATTGCAACCAGTTACAAGTCGTCCCAGGCGTTGCAGGCATCGTCGCTGGTAGGTCGCTCGGTGATCATCGATTCGAGCTCCACCACCGTGGATACCACCAAGGGTATGACCGGTTCGATCGTTATTCCGAGCGCCACTACGGCGACAAGTATCAAGGTTTACGATTCGCAATCGAATCTGGTCGACACCGTCGAGCTGGGCGCGCAGAAAGTCGGCACCACCAGCTTTTCCTGGGACGGTACGGACAGCGACGGTACAGCGCTTGCGTCGGGCAACTATACCTTCAAGGCTGAAGGCTCGGTTGACGGCAAGAACACACAGCTTTCGACTTACCTGCCTGCCACGGTCAACAGCGTCACGTTGGGTGTGAATGGTGCAGAAACAATGCTCAATCTGGCCAGCGGCAGTGTTGCCCTGTCCAAAGTTCAAACCATCGGATTGTAGAGCCTACCAGGCGCAGGAGTGAAACATGTCTTTCAATATCGGCCTTAGTGGGCTCTATGCTGCAAACAAAAGTCTCGACGTTACCGGCAACAACATTGCCAACGTTGCGACCACTGGCTTCAAATCTTCGCGCGCGGAGTTTGCCGATCAATACGCTCAATCGATTCGCGGCACTTCCGGCCAGACCAATGTGGGCAGCGGCGTAACAACCGCAGCGGTTTCCCAGCAGTTCACGCAGGGCAACCTGACTACCGGTACTGCCAACAGCCTCGACCTTGCCATCAACGGCAACGGTTTCTTCATGCTCAGCAATAACGGCGAGAAGCTGTACACCCGTGCCGGTGCATTCCACACCGACAAGGAAGGCTACGTCGTCAACAGCGGCGGTATGAAGTTGCAGGGTTACAACGTTGATGCCAACGGCAGTGTGGTAACCGGTGCACTGAGCGACCTGCGGGTGGATTCGTCCAACCTTCAGCCCAAGGCAACCACCGCCATTACCAACGTTGCCAACCTGAATTCGACCACTGCCTTGCCGTCGCTCACTACGTTCGACGCGACTGACACCAAGTCGTACAACATGAAGTACAGCACGCCGACCTATGACACTCAGGGTAATGCGCATACGCTGGATCAGTATTTCGTCAAGACCGGCACCAACACCTGGTCCATGTACTCGCTGATGGACGGTCGCAGCATTTCCAACCCGACCACTACTACGGCCGACAAGAACGACCTGACATTCGACTCCTCGGGTAATCTGGTCGTCGCAGCGCCGGGCACCGTACCGACCGACAGTGCGAACATCAAGTTCAACACTGATGGCACCTTTACTGTCGCCAACTGGGTACCAGGTGTGCAATCCGGCACCGGCACGACCACCAGCTGGGGCGCGAACGGTGCTACGGGTGCCTCTATCAAACTGAACATGGCCGGTATTACCCAGACCGCGTCGGTGTCGGGCCTGATCACTCAGGACCAGGACGGTTACGCCACTGGCCAGCTCAGCGCGATGAGCGTTGATGCGACCGGCAACCTGTTCGCGACCTACACCAACGGCAAATCCCAAGTGATCGGGCAAACCTCGCTCACCAACTTTGCCAACGTGCAAGGCCTGGCGCAGGCAGGTGGCACCAACTGGCGTGAAACCTTCGCTTCGGGCGTACCGGTCAGCGGCACGCCGCAATCGGGCACCCTCGGCTACATCACTGGTCAGGCGCTGGAAGAGTCCAACGTCGATCTGACCATGGAGCTGGTCAACCTGATCAAGGCGCAGAGCAACTACCAGGCGAACGCCAAGACTATCTCCACTCAAAGCACCATCATGCAAACCACTATTCAGATGACTTGATAGTGTAGAGCGTTAAATAAAGCCCCTTTTCGAAGGGGCTTTATTTTGGTTGTTTTTTACAAAGTGATGCACGCTCGAGTTTAATTAAACTTGCAGAAAGTTCAGTCAATGTACTTGGAAATCTCCTACGCGCGATGATGTGAGAATCAAAACTCCTCTATGAGTTGCCCTTTGGGGTAAAGGAGTTTTCATGTCGTTCAATACCGCGATTAGCGGCATTCATGCCGCGAACAAAAGGCTGGAGGTGGCCGGTAACAATATTGCCAACTCCGGCACTATCGGGTTCAAGTCGTCGCGTGCGCAGTTCTCGGCGCTGTATTCAGCCAGCCAGTTGGGCAGTGGTCGCAATGCTGTAGGTGATGGCGTACGTCTTGCTTCAATGCAGCAAAACTTCAATCAGGGAGAAAGCATGACCACGTCGGGTAATCCGCTCGACATGCGTATTCAGGGCAACGGCTTTTTTGTGGTGAGTGACGGTGGGTCTCTTGCCTATACCCGTGCCGGAGCGTTCCTCAAGGACGCGGCGAACTTCGTTGTCGACAGCGAGGGTGGACGATTGCAAGGCTATGCGGCAAACGAGCAGGGCGAGATCAAACGGGGATTGCGTACCGACTTGCAGATTGACACGTCGAATGTGTCTGCCAGAGCTACCACGCGGGTTGCCGAGAACATCAACCTGGACGCCTCGCTGCCTTCGCTCGCGCGTTTGCCGGTCTTCGATCCGGCCGATCCTGCGACCTACACGCGGGCCGTTGGTCGTACCATTCAGGACGCGGGGTCTGGAGCAGGGGCTACTGCTTTGCCTGCGGCGGATCATGAACTCAAGCAGTACTTCGTCAAGACCGGCGACAGTCAGTGGTCCATGTATGTGCTGATCGATGGGCGCAATCCGGTGGATCCGAACAGCGTGGCGCCGTTGCACGTCACCCTTGAGCAAAGGCCAAACGGATCGTTGTCATACAGTGGTAATAGCCAGCACCTTCGTAAAATCTCGGACACCGAATTTGCCCTGCAAGGCTGGCGGCCGGCTGAAGAGGTCGGTGGTGCCTGGGTCAGTAACGGCGCTGCCAATGGCGGCACAGTGTCGCTGCCGTTGAATAATGGATCGATCAGCATGCTTGACCCTGGTGATGCGTTGATGGATCGCCCGGTTCCGGCGTTCGATCCATCGGACCTGAAGACGTACAGCGATATGTTTGCCAATGCGATTTTCGACAGCCAGGGCAATCAGCACGAGCTGAAGCAGTATTTCGTGAAGGACGGCACCAACAGCTGGCGCATTCATGCGCTGATTGATGGCCGCAACCCGCAGATGCCTGATTCCACCGACCCGCTGACGGCAAACATCGTGTTTGATTCTGGCGGCTGGGTACAGTCATTGACCGGCGGCCCTGGTTTTGCGAGTACCCATAGCAACGGTCTGCAACTAACCGGCTGGACACCGGCCATGCCTGCCGAGCGGGTCACAGGGCCAGAAAAATGGGTGCCCAACGGTGCGGCTGGCAGTGCGAAGGGCATTACGATCGACTTCAACAACCTGCTGCAGCACAACGCCGCCAGTTCGCGTTCTTCCACCCATGTTGATGGCCACGCGGCGGGGCAGTTGAGCAGCTTGAGCGTGGGGCGCGATGGCATCCTGCGTGCCGGGTTTACCAATGGCATGAACAAGAATATCGGTCAGGTGATACTCGCCAGCTTCGCCAATCCGCAGGGGTTGCAGGTGCGCAGTGATACGCGCTGGACCGAATCCGCCGACTCTGGCGTTGCCGATTACGATGTGCCGGGTGTCGGCACGCTGGGCAGCCTCATTGGCGACGGGCTGGAGGGGGCCAATGTCGTCCTGGCTGATGAGCTGATTGCTCTCATCCAGGCGCAGACGGCTTATCAGGCCAACTCCAAAGCTATATCGACAGAGGCGACCGTGATGCAGACGCTGATTCAGTCGACCTGATCAGATTGAGCAGTCGGATTTGATGAAGTGACCTTTCAGCCGTGTCCAGCCAGGCCCGGGGCTGGTCTGGGCGCAGACAATCCGGCTGTCGCCCTGCCATTTGTAATAGTGGGCGGGGGCGGCCTGGGCGAGGAGGGCGAGGGTCATCAGGCTCGCGCTGGCGATGCCGGCAATGCATGCACGAAAAAGCATGAGGGTTCCCGTTCAGGGCTGTGGTGTCGGCAAGATTATCACTGTCGATCCGCTTGTCAGCCCATACCAATGAAGTTTTTTTGGCGGTGCTCGCTGCTTGATGATCGGCAGGCGGCAGTCCTCCGCCGCTATTGGGTGGCGCTTTGCCCGAAGGGCCTCATCGAATGCCGGTTTTTGCTGGTTAATCAGGCATTTGTATCGAGCCTGACAAGTTGGTTCAAAAATTGCTTTAACCCTTTCAGAACAGCTACAGGCGGCAAGCGTCTGTCGGAGGAGGAAGACTGTGGACAAGTTGCTTTACGTCGCAATGAGCGGTGCATCCGAAAACGCAATCGCGCAGAAGGCTCACGCCAACAACCTGGCAAACGTATCAACCAACGGTTTCATGCGTGACCTTGAACAGGCCCGCTCGATGCCGGTGTTTGGCGAGGTCATTCCGTCGCGTGCCTATGCGATGAGCGAACGTCCGGGGACCGACTTTTCCGCCGGTGCCATGGTCGAGACCGGCCGTGAACTGGACATCGCCGTCAAAGGTGATGGCTGGATTGCAGTGCAGACCCCTGATGGTGGCGAAGCCTACACCCGCAGCTCCGGCATGAACATCGATGCTCTGGGTGTGTTGCGCGACGGCAGCGGTTTGCCGGTAATGGGCAATGGCGGTCCGATTGCCGTGCCGCCTCAGCAGCAGATCGAGATCGGTGCCGACGGCACAATCAGCATTCGCTCACTGGGCGAAAGCCCACAGGTGATGGCGCAGGTCGACCGTATCAAGCTGGTCAAGCCTGACCTCAAGACCATGGAAAAAGGCCCCGATGGCCTGATCCACACCAAGACCGGTCGGCCTGCCGACGCAGATGCCACCGTTCAGGTCGAATCCGGCTTTCTGCAGGCGAGTAACGTCAATGCGGTCGAGGAAATGACCTCGGTACTGGCCTTGTCCCGTCAATTCGAATTGCACGTCAAGATGATGAAGACCGCCGAAGAAGACGATCAGTCGATGGCTCGCGTCTTGCAACTTGGCTAATCAATGACAGCTTGCGCCGACAAACCGGCGCTTGAGGAGAACACACATGCTTCCTGCACTATACGTCGCTAAAACCGGTCTTGCCGCTCAGGACACCAACCTGACCACCATCTCCAACAACCTGGCGAACGTTTCGACCACAGGTTTCAAGAGTGACCGTGCCGAGTTTCAGGACCTGCTGTACCAGATCAAACGCCAGCCGGGTGCCCAGTCCACTCAGGACAGCGAGCTGCCATCCGGTCTGCAATTGGGTACCGGTGTGCGCATTGTCGGTACGCAGAAGAACTTCACAGCCGGTAGCCTGCAGACCACCAACAACCCGCTGGACCTGGCGGTCAACGGTCGTGGTTTCTTTCAGGTGACCCAGCCGGACGGCACTGTTGCCTACAGCCGCGACGGTACTTTTCACCTGGACGCCAACGGCCAGATCGTGACTGCCAACGGCTACGCTCTTGAGCCTGCGATTGTCGTTCCACAGAACGCCCAGACCTTCACTGTCGGTCAGGACGGTACTGTTTCCGTCACCCTGGCCGGTGCAACCGCCACACCGCAGATCATCGGCAACATCCAGACCGCTGACTTCATCAACCCGGCCGGCCTGCAGGCCATCGGCGGCAACCTTTATCTGGAAACCGGTTCAAGCGGCGCGCCGCAGATCGGCACGCCTGGCCTCAACGGCCTGGGGCCGACCCTGCAGAACACCCTGGAAAACTCCAACGTCAGCACAGTTGAAGAACTGGTCAACATGATCACCACCCAGCGTGCTTACGAGATGAACTCCAAAGTGATCTCGACCGCCGACCAGATGCTGCAGAACCTGACTCAGAACCTGTAAGTGTTTGATGTTGTTGCTCGTAAAACTGCTCAATCCGATAGGGCGCCCGATAAGCGCCTGTTACACCGCGAGGTTTCAAGTGTCATGAACCGCATTAGTGTTCCGCGTTTTTCAGTGTTGATCGCTTCATTGTGCGGGATCACCCTGCTGTCTGGCTGTGTTGCGCCGACGGCCAAGCCCAATGACCCTTATTACGCTCCGGTGTTGCCGCGTACACCCATGTCGGCCGCTGCCAACAATGGTGCCATCTATCAGGCCGGTTTCGAGCAGAACCTGTACGGCGACCGCAAGGCTTTCCGTATCGGCGACATCATCACCATCACGCTTTCCGAGCGTATGGCAGCCAGCAAGGCGGCCACTTCGGCGATGACCAAGGACAGCACCAACAGTATTGGTCTTACCTCGCTGTTCGGTTCGGGCCTGACCACCAACAACCCGATTGGTGGCAATGACTTGAGCCTCAACGCAGGCTACAACGGCGCTCGTACTACCAAGGGCGATGGCAAGGCCGCACAGAGCAACAGCCTGACCGGTTCGGTCACTGTGACTGTGGCGGATGTTTTGCCCAACGGCATTCTTGCGGTGCGTGGCGAGAAGTGGATGACCCTCAATACCGGTGACGAGCTGGTGCGGATTGCCGGGCTGGTTCGGGCTGATGACATCGCCACCGACAACACCGTGTCGTCCACCCGTATTGCCGATGCACGTATTACCTATTCGGGGACTGGAGCCTTTGCCGATACCAGCCAGCCAGGCTGGTTCGACCGGTTCTTCCTCAGCCCGTTGTTCCCTTTCTGATAGCGGGATAAACATGATCAAGCTCAAGCAACTGATAGCGGCGACCTTGTTGTTGTCCACAGCGTTCGGCGTTCACGCCGAGCGTCTGAAGGACATCGCAAGCATCTCCGGCGTGCGGGCCAACCAGTTGATCGGTTACGGTCTGGTCGTGGGTCTCAATGGTACGGGCGACCAGACCACCCAGACTCCGTTCACCCTGCAGACGTTCAATAACATGCTGTCGCAGTTCGGCATCAAGGTGCCGTCCGGTTCCGGCACTGTGCAGTTGAAAAACGTTGCAGCAGTTGCTGTGTACGCGGATCTGCCAGCGTTCGCCAAGCCGGGTCAGACGGTCGATATCACCGTTTCCTCGATCGGTAACTCCAAGAGCCTGCGCGGTGGTGCGCTGTTGATGACGCCGATGAAGGGTGTCGATGGCAATGTCTACGCCATCGCACAGGGCAACCTGGTGGTCGGCGGTTTTGACGCGGAAGGCCGTGACGGTTCGAAAATCACTGTCAACGTTCCGTCGTCGGGCCGTATTCCCGGTGGTGCGTCGGTCGAGCGCTCGGTGCCGAGCGGCTTCAATCAGGGTAATACCCTGACCCTTAACCTGAACCGGTCCGACTTCACCACTGCCAAGCGGATTGTGGACAAGATCAATGAGCTGCTTGGTCCTGGTGTTGCTCAGGCGCTGGACGGTGGCTCGGTACGTGTGACCGCGCCGCTTGATCCGGGCCAGCGTGTCGACTACCTGTCGATTCTGGAAAACCTGGAAGTCGATCCGGGCCAGACCGCTGCCAAGGTCATCATCAATTCGCGGACCGGCACTATCGTGATCGGTCAGAACGTCAAGGTTTCGCCTGCTGCGGTAACGCACGGCAGCCTGACCGTGACCATCACCGAAGACCCGATTGTCAGCCAGCCGGGCGCCTTGTCCGGTGGGCAGACGGCGGTCGTGCCGCGTTCGCGGGTCAATGCCCAGCAGGAACTGCACCCGATGTTCAAATTCGGCCCAGGCACCACGCTGGACGAGATTGTTCGTGCGGTCAATCAGGTGGGCGCTGCGCCCGGTGACCTGATGGCCATTCTCGAAGCCCTTAAGCAGGCCGGCGCGTTGCAAGCCGACCTGATAGTTATCTGAGGACTCGAGCATGGATATGCCCAAGAGCGGAATTTCGTCGGCGGTCGATTCGGGTGCCTACACCGACGTCAACCGTCTGGCGTCGCTGAAGCATGGCGACAAGGACAGTGTGGAAAACCAGAAGAAGGTGGCCCGCGAGTTCGAGTCGCTGTTCGTCAGCCAGATGCTCAAGGCCATGCGCTCGGCCAACGAAGTGCTGGCCAAGGACAACCCGATGAACACCCCGGCGACGCGCCAGTATCAGGACATGTATGACCAGCAATTGGCGGTCACCCTGTCCACCCGTGGCAACGGCATCGGTTTGCAGGACGTGTTGATGCGTCAACTGTCCAAGGACAAGGGTATTCAGCACGCAGCACCGACCGATACGACGGCCACGCCTGCAACGACCACCGATGCAACCCCGGCCAAAACCGGGCTGGCGACCAGTGTCTATCAGCGTCCGCTGTGGGCCACGCGCTCGGCGGCGGCAGATCAGGCGGCTGCGGCAGTTTCGGCATCCGGTGATGGACGCAATGACATGGCGGCGCTCAACTCGCGTCGTCTGTCGTTGCCAACCAAACTCACCGACCGATTGCTGGCCGGCATCGTGCCTTCCGCCACAGCCGCCGTCAGCAATAGCCCGGTGCCTGCTCGCGCAACGGCCAGCAGCAACGGCAACAACGGTGACTGGACGCTCGACCCCAACCTGGCACCCGCGCCTGAGTACGTGCGTTCCATGGCCCAGCCACCGCTGGCACCGGCCAAGCGCGCATTCAGCAACGCCGATCAGTTTGTCGAGACCATGCTGCCGCTGGCCAAGGAAGCAGCCGCACGCATCGGCGTCGATCCAGTGATGCTGGTGGCGCAGGCTGCGCTGGAAACCGGCTGGGGCAAGTCGATCATGCGTCAGCAGGATGGCAGCAGCAGTCACAACCTGTTCGGTATCAAGGCAGCGGGTAGCTGGAAAGGCGCTGAAGCGCGCGCCATTACCAGCGAGTTCCGTGACGGCAAGATGGTCAAGGAAACCGCGGATTTCCGTTCCTACGATTCCTACGCCGACAGCTTCCATGACCTGGTCAGCCTGCTGCAGAACAACAATCGGTATAAAGAAGTGGTCAATTCGGCCGATAAACCGGAACAGTTTGTAAAAGAATTGCAGAAGGCCGGTTACGCCACTGACCCGGACTATGCCAGCAAGATTTCGCAGATCGCGAAGCAGATGAAGAGTTACCAGACTTACGCTGCTGCATCGGGCTCTTCCACGACTTTATAAGGTTTTGAATCATGTCGCTGATTTCAATTGGGCTCTCAGGTATCAATGCCAGCAGTGCCGCGATCAACACCATCGGTAACAACACGGCCAACGTGGATACCGCCGGTTACTCGCGTCAGCAGGTAATGACCACGGCTTCGGCACAGATCAATATCGGCCTGGGTGTCGGTTACATAGGCACCGGTACGACGCTGTCCGACGTGCGTCGTATCTACAACAGCTACCTTGATGCCCAATTGCAAACCAGTACTGCCCTGAGCGCCGACGCGGTTGCGTACTCCGGCCAGGCCAGCAAGACCGATACGCTGCTGTCCGATAGCGCCACTGGCGTGTCCACGCAGCTGGCTGACTTTTTCACCAAGATGCAGGGTATTGCCACCAACGCTACTCAGTCGTCGGACCGTTCGGCATTTCTGACTCAGGCTTCTGCGTTGAGCTCACGCTTCAATTCGGTCGCTTCACAGTTGTCGTCGCAGAATGACAACGTCAATGCCCAGCTCACCACCTTCACCAAACAGGTCAACGAGCTGACCACGACCCTGGCAAGCCTGAACAAGCAGATCACTCAGGCAGGGGCTGGTAACACTACGCCCAACTCGCTGCTCGATTCGCGCAATGAGACTGTGCGCCAGCTCAACGGGCTGGTGGGTGTCAAAGTAATCGAGAACAACGGCAACTACGATATCTACACCGGCACCGGCCAATCGCTGGTCAGCGGTGGCACGTCGTACACCATGTCGGCGACCCCGAGCCCTGCCGATCCTCTGCAGTACAACGTACAAATCGCTTACGGCCAGACCAAGACTGACGTCACCTCGGTGATCAGCGGTGGCTCGATTGGCGGTCTGCTGCGCTATCGCTCGGACGTGCTGGTGCCTGCGACCAATGAGCTTGGCCGTGCCGCGATGGTGCTGGCCGATCAGGTCAACAGCCAGATGAGCCAGGGCATCGACAGCAAAGGCAACTTCGGTTCCAGCCTGTATTCCAACATCAACAGTGCCGACGCCATTTCGCAGCGCAGTACCGGCAAGACCACCAACAGTGCCGGTTCCGGCAACCTGGACGTGACCATTGGCGATACCAGCAAACTGACCGCCGACGATTATGAAGTCACCTTCAGCGACGCCTCCAACTTCACGGTTCGTCGCCTGCCCAACGGCGAAAGCGTCGGCACCGGTGCGCTGACTGACAACCCGCCTAAACAGTTCGATGGCTTCAGTGTCAGCCTCAATGGCAATGCGCTGGCTGCTGGCGACGTTTTCAAGGTCACTGCGACACGCAACGGCGCCTCGGGTATCTCGGTGGTGTTGACCGATCCCAAGGACATTGCAGCCGCCGCGCCATTGACCGCTACTGCCGGGGCCAGCAACTCGGGTACAGGTGGATTCACGCAGCCAGTGCTCAATACCAAATCGGACATCTATAACAGCGTTCAGACGTCTGACCTGCGTAACGCGATCAAAGACTCCGCGCCGATGAAGCTGGTGATGGGCGCGGTCAGCAGTACCGGTGTGCAGAGCTACACGCTGATCAATGCCAGTGGTGCGCCCGTGCTCGACCAGAATGGCAGCGCGGTAAGTGGCACGATCATTCAGGGCCAGAGCAACGCCATAAAGCTGAGCATCGGTTACACCGACAACACCACCACGCCAGCCGGCAAGACGGCATTCGAAGTGCAGATGACCCTCTCCGGTTCGCCGTTGGTCAATGACACGTTCAGCATCGGCCTGACGGGTGCCGGCTCTTCGGACAACCGCAACGCGCTGGCAGTAGTAGGGTTGCAGACGGCCAAGACTGTCGGCGTCACCAACGGCGGCGTGGGCACCAGCCTGTCCGGCGCTTACGCCGATCTGGTCTCGGTGGTCGGTACGCTGGCAGGGCAGGGCAAGAGCGATGTCACCGCCAGCGCTGCCGTCGTTGCACAGGCCAAATCGGCGCGTGATTCGGTCTCCGGCGTGTCGCTTGATGAAGAAGCGGCCAACCTGATCAAGTATCAGCAGTACTACACCGCCTCTTCGCAGATCATCAAGGCGGCCCAAACCATTTTCAGCACGCTGATCAACAGCCTTTAAGGAGTCGTGAACCATGCGGATCTCAACTACCCAGTTCTACGAATCCACCAACACCAACTATCAGCGTACTTATTCGAATGTGCTCAAGACCAGTGAAGAGGTCTCCAGCGGCATCAAACTCAATACCGCCAGCGATGATCCGGTAGGCGCTGCACGTGTCCTGCAACTGGCTCAGCAGAACTCCATGCTGACCCAGTACGCGTCGAACATCGGCACGATCAATACCAACATCGTCAATTCCGAGACCGCGCTGACCAGCATCGTCGATACGATGCAGACGGCCCGTGAAGTGATCGTGTCGGCAGGCAACGGTGCCTACACCGATTCCGACCGCCTGGCCAAGGCTGCTGAACTCAAGCAGTATCAGAGCCAGCTTCTCGGCTTGATGAACAGCCAGGACTCCAACGGCCAGTATATTTTTGCCGGGTCCAAGTCTTCGGCGCCGCCGTACGCGCAGAATGCCGATGGCACTTACAGCTACAGCGGGGACCAGACCAGCGTCAATCTGGCGATTGGTGATGGCCTGGTTTTGCCGAGCAACACCACAGGCTATGAAGCGTTCGAGCAAGCCGTCAACACTACCCGTACGTCGTCGACGCTGCTTTCGCCTGCGACCGACGACGGCAAGGTCGGCCTGACTGGCGGTCAGGTGACGTCCACCAGCGCCTACAGCTCGGGCTATCAGGCTGGCGAACCGTACACCATGACGTTCCTCAGTGGCACGCAGTTCAAGATTACCGATGCCAGCGGCACCGATGTCACGACCGATGCGTCAACTGCCGGTAAATTCAGCTATGGCTCGTTCGCTGATCAGACCTTCACCTTCCGCGGTGTCGAGCTGACCATGAACATCAACCTGTCAGCTGCCGAATCTGCCACACCTGCAACGGCCGCTACTGCACTGACCAATCGCAGCTATGAACTGGCCTCGACGCCGGACACGGTTTCGGCGTCGCGCAGCCCGGGTAACACGTCGGCCGCTACTATCAGCAGTTCGGCAGTAGGCAATACAACGGCTGACCGCACGGCGTTCAACAACACCTTTCCGCCCAATGGTGCGATTCTCAAGTTCACCAGTGCCACTGCCTACGACCTGTATGCGTCGCCCGTCACCAGCAGCAGCAAGCCGGTGTCGAGTGGCACGTTGACCGGTTCGACGGCTAATGCGTCGGGCGTCAATTTTACGGTCAGCGGTACGCCAGCAGCCGGTGACCAGTTTGTCGTGGAGTCCGGCACGCACCAGACCGAGAACATCCTCAATACGCTGACCGCAGCGATCAAGGCGTTGTCGACACCCACTGACGGCAATCTGGTTGCCTCGCAAAAGCTTGATGCCGCATTGGGCTCGGCGCTTGGCAACATTGCCAGCAGCATCGACCAGGCGTCCACAGCGCGCTCCGCCGGCGGCGCACGGCAATTGGCTGCGACGGCGCAGGGCACGACCAACGATTTGCTCAAGGGTAACAACACAGTTGAGCAAGGCACCTACGTCAACGCCGATATCGTTGAGGCCACCACCCGATTGACGTTGCAGAAGACTATGCTGGATGCCTCTCAGCAGGTATTCGTCCAGTTGTCCAAGCTGAACCTGTTCAGCCAGCTGTAACCCTGGCATTGAGCATCCGCCGTCTTTATTTCAGCGGTGAGGGAGGTTACTTGACCGGTAGCTTCCCGCCGCTCGCGAGTCTGCAATAGTGAATTCAGTCCCCCTCGTCAGTATCGTCATTCCCGCCCTCAATCCCCGGTTCTTCCGCGCCGCGCTACAAAGTGCCTTGAATCAGGTTTACGACAACCTGGAAATCATTGTCTGCGACGATTGCCGCACCGATGAAATCAAGGCCGTTTTCGACGAACTGGTGCCCGCATCCGGCAACCTCGCGCGTTACGTGCGCAACCCGCAGCGGCTGGGGTTTCAGGGCAACCTGCTGAAGTGCCTTGAAGAATCACGCGGCGAATACATCAAGTTTCTGTGTGACGACGACCGACTCTTTCCGTACTTCATCGCTAACCAGGCAGGCGTTCTGGATGCCTATGAAGACGTGAGTCTGGTCGTTGGCCGACGACATCTGGTCGACATCGATGACTACGTATTGCCACCCCGTCTGGAAAACGTCGGGCTCGTGCCCTACGACGCCGTGTTCAAAGGCGAGGACATGCTGGCGATTTTCGAGCGTACGCCACGCAATTATCTGGGTGGGTTCAGTGCTGCTCTGATGCGCCGTGCCGATGTTATGGAGTACCTGCCTTCGATTGCCCAGTCGGGACAGGGGTTTATCGCGCTGCTGGATTTTGCGCTGTTCATATGTCTGTTGCGCCGTGGCAATCTGGTCGCGCTGCACACTATTCAAAACGTCGAGCGCCGGCACCCGGATCGTTTCAGCGGCCAGCCCGACGTGATTCAAAAGGCCGCCACTGAATGGGGCTGGCTGAGCGAAATGCTCAAGGCACGTAGCGGTGAGCAGGCCCCGGCCCAGGGCTGGGTGCGCTTTTTGCCCTTGCGCAAGGCGCTGGAGCAGCCCCGCGAGTGGGACGAGGTCGGCCTTTACGGGATAATGGCCAGTCGTCAGGGGGGCATGCACAGCAGGGTGGGCAGCAAGAGCGAAACCTACGCCGAGCTCTACACTGAATGGCTGTCGTGTCGGCAATTTACCGCCCCGCAGAGAAAACTGATCGAGAAACGCATCGGACACTGGACATGGCAGCCGCGCATCGTTCCGGTGGTCGTTGACCCGTTTGGCGATGCCGAAGGGCTGGATATCACCCTGCGCAGCATTGCCGAGCAGGATTACGCCGCTGACTCAGTGGTTGTGTTGACCAATGCCGATGTTGACGATCCGCAGGTGCTGCGTTTCTCGTTGCAGCCAGATTGGGCGCGCCAACTAAATGAAGTGCTGCCGCTGTTGGAGAACGCCGATTGGGTTTATCTGCTGCGTGCCGGTGACCGGCTGACTCAGCCGTCACTGCTGGTGCTGGCAGAGCGAGTCGCGCAAAGCGAGGGCCTGTTGTGCATTTACAGCGACGAAGGCGCGCTGGTCGATGGAAAATCCAGCGAGCCGATCTTCAAGCCTGATTTCAACCTGGACCTGATGCGGGCCTATCCTTACGTTGGCCGCACGCTGGCGTTCCAGCGCCGCAAGCTGCTGGACACAGGCGGCTTCGACCCTGTGCACGGCGAGCTGGCACCGCACGATTTCATCTGGCGCCTGGTGGAAGGCGTCGGGCCTCAGGCTGTGGAACACATCGCTGAGGTTCAGGTTGAATCGACCCTGACCTACGCTGAATGGCTTTCGCTGCCTCAGGTGATCGAGCATAACGAGTCGGTCGTATCGGCCCATCTTTCGCGCATTGGCCGAGAGCACGTCATCCACCATGATCAGTTGCCACTGCTGAACCGGATCGAGTACCGGCATGCTACAAGCCCGCTGGTATCGGTGATCATTACCACCCGGGATCAACTGGCAGCCCTGGAGCGCTGTGTAGAAAGCCTGCTCAGCAACACGACTTACCCTTATTTTGAAGTGCTGATCGTCGATAATGCCAGCGAGAGCGCCGATACCCGCGCCTGGTTTGCCGCGATGAGTGAGCTGGGCAGCGACAAGCTGCGCATTTATGCGCTGACCGAGCCCGGCAGCGAAGCCAGCGCCCAGAACCTTGCCGCCCGGCACGCCAACGGCGATTATCTGCTTATGCTCAGCCCGCATGCCGTGCTGCATCAGGCTGACTGGCTGCAAGGCCTGCTCAATCATGCTCAGCGCCCCGAAGTCGGTATCGTCGGTCCACGAATCCTCACCCCTCAGGGCAATATTCTCTATGCAGGGATGGTGATGGGCATGGACGGGCTGGCGGGTCGGCCCTTCATCAATTATCCGACAGGCTCAAGCAGCTACATGCAGCGCTTGCAGTTGACACAGAACTGGAGCGCGGTCAGTGGCAATTGCCTGATGGTCCGCAAGGAAGTGTTCGACCACGCAGGCGGCATGGAAGCAGCAACCTTCACTCAGGGGCTGCAGGATCTGGACCTGTGCATGCGGGTCGGGCGTGACGGCTACCTGATTGTCGGCACACCCGATTCGTCTCTGGTATTGGCCGAGCCTGCCGCCGCCGAGCGTTCTGAAACGTCTCGTCAGGCGCTGGATAAAGAGCAGCAATCGTTCTTTGAAAAATGGCTGCCGAAAATGGCTCGGGACCCGGCCTATAACCCCAGTCTTCAGCTCAATGAAGTGCAGGCGTTCGATCTTGACCCAGGTCTGCAAATGGGCTGGGAACCGTTCTGCACCCGCCATCTGCCTTCGATTCTGGGCATGCTGGTCAACTCGTCGGCGGTAGGCCACTACCGTGTCAGCCAACCCTTGCTTGAGTTGATGGCAGCCGGGCGAGTGGTAGGCCGAATGTCCTATGAGTCGACTACGCCCGTCGAGATCGAGCGCCAGCGTCCGGACGTCATCGTTTTTCAAGGGCGTTATTCAGAACCCAAGATCAAGGATATCGTTCTGGCCAAGAATTACTCCAGTGCCATGCGCATTTTTGAACTGGATGACTACATCATCGATGTGCCCGAGCGCAACGAGCACAGGCGCAGCATGCCCGACAACATTGCCGAGATGCTGCGCAAGGGCATAGGCCTGTGCGACCGAGTGGTAGTGTCTACCCAGCCACTGGCTCAGGTGCTGTCGAGCATGCACAGCGATATTCGTGTCGTACCGAACATGTTGGCGACGCACTTGTGGAGCAGCCTCAAAAGCCAGCGTCGCACCTCCGGCAAGCCGCGCATCGGCTGGGGCGGCGGGACCAGTCATCGGGGCGACCTGGAATTGATTGTCGATGTCGTGCGTGAACTGGCCGATGAGGTCGAATGGGTGTTCTTCGGCATGTGCCCGGACTTGCTCAAGCCTTACATTCATGAGTATCACACAGCTGTAAGCCTGCAAACCTACCCGGCCAAACTGGCCAGCCTGAACCTTGATCTGGCCCTGGCACCGCTGGAATTTCATATCTTCAATGACTGCAAGAGCAATCTGCGGCTGCTGGAGTACGGTGCGTGCGGCTACCCGGTCATCTGTTCGGACACCGAGGCGTACCGCGGGCATTTGCCGGCTACGCGGGTCTACACCAACAGCTCCGAAGAATGGTTGCAGGCGATTCGCATGCACCTGTCAGACCCCAATGCGAGCTATCGTATGGGCGACGAATTGCGCGAAACCGTCTTGCGCGATTTCATGTTGCGCGGAGAAAACCTGCAATATTGGGCTAACGGCTGGTTGCCCGACTGACCCGACCTGTTTAATGCGCTCCAGTCACTTATGGCTGGGGCTGTGTTGTTCGCTCTTGCGTTGACCGGGTCTTTTGGTTATCAGGGTTTCTTCTGGTCACCAGGATTAGAGACGCGATCGGCACGCTATCAAGGAAAGCTCATGCAAAGCCATTCTGGAAATGAAACCACCCCGTTGAGCCAGCGTTTGACCCTGCTGTTGCTCGCCGAGAATCAGCCGGATTTCCTGCGTCGTGCGCTGAAGTACTACAGCAGTTATCCGTGCAATGTGATTGTGGTCGATGCCTCGCCTGCGCCCGACGCGCAGGTTGCGGAGCGTGCCGGGCTGCAGTACATCCACAACGCCGCCCTCAGTGAAACCGGGCTCAGCGCCAGAATTGCAGAAGGCCTCAAGCAGGTGTCTACGCCCTTTGTGGTGTACGCGCAGGTCGACAGTTTCCTGCTGCCTGACGCACTGACCGAGGCCGTGAGTTTCCTTGAAAGCAACGAGCGTTACGGTGCTTGCCAGGGCTATAGCCTGGGTTACCAGGCTTACGTCGATCACGTGGATTATTTCCGCCGCGACCGCAAGGTTCATGAGGACTACGCGTCTGATCAGGCCGACGAGCGGCTTCTGAGCTTCATGGGTCAGAGCGTGTCACTGCTCAACGCCGTGACCCGGACCAGGCTGGCGCGTCAGTGGTTCACGTCAGTGCCTGAGGGCACCGAGCGGCGCTGGCAGGAAATCGGCCATATGGCCTTTATGGTTGCGGCTGCTGCCTTGCGCATCCTGCCCATTCCCTATGCGTTGCACGTCAACGCCGGCAAGGAGGCAGAGCATCGCTATGGCACTGCCATAGCAGGCGCAGTCAAGCATATCGACCCCAAGGCCAAAGCCGAGCGCGAAACGCTTGCGCGCCTGGTTGTTTCGTCGCTCGGCAATAGCCGCGATCTGCAAGGTGAGCAGGGCGAGCACGCTGTACTGGCCGGCCTGGCAGCCATGGCTGAATGCCTCGAAACCCAGCCGTATCAGGGCGGCGAAAAAATCATCAGTTCAGCGTGGAACGTTGCCCTGACGCAGGCAGATGCGCAGTTCGAGCCTCGCCAGTTCGTTGAACTGCCGTTCTACAACCAGCCGTTGTTCGACGAACTGGCGCAAATCGAGTTTCTGATCCATCTCTTGCCGGCAGGGCAGGTGCAGATGGAAGGGCTGGAGTCCGTGCTGGTCAAGCAGGCCGAGCTGTTGCGTGTACAGAGCAACCCGGACGCCGAGTCGCTTTTGAGCCGTCTGTGGCAAGCCTATGCACACTACTCCTTCAGTCACAGCGTCGTGCAACGTCTGGCCGATGAGCTGGGCAAGTCCGAGGACGAGGACGACATCGAGCGCGCCGAGCGCATCGTTGCCTGGGGCCAGCGCCTGCAGTCTGATTCCGCTTTCGATAACAGCCAGCTGTTGCGTGGCATGCCTTCCGGCAAGTTGCTCGACTGGCTCGATGCGCGTGATCCGGCACCGGCACAACTGAAAAAGCTCACCACGCAGCTGACGCGTCGGCCAGCAGGATCGCAAATCGGTATTTTGCTGCTTGATCTGGACGCCGATGTGTTCAAGCTGCAGGCAACCTTCGACAGCCTTATCAACAGCCATTATCGAGCGTTCAAGGTCGTGGTATTCACCACCGGTGAGCTGCCGGCAACCACCAGCCTGAACGACACACTGCACTTCGTCAAAGTCACCGAAAGCAACTATGTCGACAAGATCAATCAGGTCGTCAAACAGGCTTCCAGCGACTGGCTGATGCTGGCGCAGGCGGGTGAAGAGTTCACCCGCAGCGGTCTGCTGCTGGCCAGCGCCGAGCTGATTGACGCCGGGCAGTGCCGAGCCGTTGCTGTGGATGAAATTCACCGTCAAGCCAACGGCACCCTGGCGCCGGTGTTCCGTCCGGGCTTCAACCTCGATCTGCTGCAAAGTGTGCCGACGCTGGCCGCTCGGCACTGGCTGATTCGCCGCGAACTGCTGGTCGAGGCGGGCGGCTATTCGCGAGAGTTTCCCAAGGCGCTGGAATTCGACCTGCTGCTGCGCCTGATCGAGCAAGGCGGCATGAGCGGTCTGGCGCATTTGAGCGAGCCGGTACTGATCTGCGATGCCCCCGAGCTTGAAGAGAATCAGGACGAGCAAAAGGCGCTGACGCGTCATCTGGGGCAGCGGGGTTATCAGGCTGAGGTCAGCTCGGCGTTGCCCGGCACCTACAAGATCGATTATCGCCATGCCCATCGGCCGGTGGTCTCGATTCTGCTCCACAGCCAGGACAATCTGCCGGAACTGCAACGTTGCCTGCACAGTATCCTGCAACGCACCCGCTATCAGCGCTATGAAGTGTTGATCGGTGATAACGCCAGCACCTCTGCCGAATTATCGACGTGGCTTGATCAGCAGCAACAGCTGTCCAGCCGGGTACGCGTATTCCGCGCCGAGCAGCGTGTCAGCACGGCCGCCTTGCGCAATCTGGTCAGCCAGGAAGCCAAGGGCGAGTACCTGATTCTGCTGGATGCCGAAAGCCAGATCGTCAATGTCGGCTGGATCGAGTCACTGCTCAACCAGGCACAACGTCCGGAAGTGGGCGTGGTCGGGGTCCGTCTGGTTGATCGTGAAGGAACCATTACTCAGGCAGGTCTTGTTCTGGGACTTAATGGCGGTGTCGGTTCCGGTTTCGTTGGCGAGCCAAAGACGTCGCGCGGTTATATGCAGCGGCTGGTGGTCGAGCAGAACTACTCCGCGGTGTCATCGGCCTGCCTGATGATTGCCAAAGCGTTGTACGACTCACTGGGCGGGCTGGACGAAGAGGCTTTTGCCGAGTCTCTGGGCGATGTCGACCTGTGCCTGAAGGCGGCGCAGGCGGGCTATCTGACGGTCTGGACCCCGCATGTTCAGGTGGTGCATTCAGGCGTGGTAAATGCTCCCCAACCAGCGCTTGGCGCGCTGGCCGGAAAGTGGGCGGCGCAGTTTGCCCAGGACGAAGCCTATAACGCCAATCTCGATCTCGATGGCAAGGGGTTCACACTGGCGGTTTAAGCTGCATGCATCACGCGATCCGGCTGTTTTACGGCCGGATCGTCGCCCTCCTGCTGCGGCAGCATTTTGTTTTTTCCCTCCGCCAATAATCGCAAAGCGTGCAAACCGGCGTGACCTGCGGGTCATAACGTGCATCTTCACTGTATTGTGTTACAGGGAGCGACACGCGCCTGGCTTGCTTTCACACGCCTTGCGCCCTGAAAATGTCTGCAATCACCCTTATTCGGTAGCGCCCTGATTCTGATCGGGACGAAAAATGACCTGTTTACTCATCGGGAAGCCATGATGATTGGCATTAAAAGCATAGCGAGTTACGTGCCCACTGCTGGCGTGGATAACTACGCTCAAGGTGCCAGTTTCGGCAAGGATGAAGATTTCATCCTCGGGAAAATCGGTTCCACGTTCCTGCCGCGTAAAGACGCTGGCCAGGAAACCTCGGACCTGTGCGTTGAGGCGGCCAATACCCTGTTTGCCAACAACCCGCAGCTCAAGCGCGAAAGTATTGACGTTTTGATCGTCGTCACCCAGAACGGTGACGAAGAGGGGCTGCCGCATACCGCAGCCATCGTTCAGGACAAGCTGGGTCTGTCGACCAATGTCGCTGCGTTCGACATATCACTGGGCTGTTCCGGCTATGTCTATGGCATCTACGCGATCAAGGGGTTCATGGAGGCAGCAGGGCTGAAAAACGGCCTGCTGATAACCGCTGACCCGTATTCGAAAATCGTCGACCCGCAGGACCGCAACACCACCATGTTGTTTGGCGATGCAGCCACAGCGACCTGGATGGGCGAGGACGCTGCCTGGCAACTGGGCAAGGCAAAATTCGGCACCGATGGTTCGGGTGCGCCGCACTTGAAGGTCAGCAACGGCGTGTTTTTCATGAACGGTCGTCAGGTGTTCAATTTTGCGCTGCTGAAAGTACCGGCGCACCTGCACGAACTGTTGGGAGAGTCAGACCTGACGCCTGACGATATCGATGCATTCTGCATTCATCAGGGCAGCGCTGCTATTGTCGATGCCGTGGCACGCCGCTTTGAAGACAAACCCGAGAAATTTCTCAAGGACATGGTTGAAACGGGTAACACCGTGTCGTCGAGCATTCCATTGCTGATTGAAAAGCACGTACTCAACTCTTCGTGGCATCGAGTAGCACTGAGCGGTTTTGGCGTGGGGCTTTCCTGGGGTTCTGCGATTATCTATAAAGCCTGAATCGCCGCAGGCTAAAAACAGCGCCCGTGACTAGTTCACCGGGCGCTTTTTTTTGAATAATCGATTCTGGTCACATTTTTGAACTTCTACAGTGGCCTGCTCTTTCTGGAACGTGAAGTTCAGACAACGGGTTTTCTCGCGTCATGTTGGTTTGGTTTCGCCCCAAACCCTTGTTTTATAAGGGGTGCATGCATGATGGCAAAATATTCAAAAAAAAACACTCAAGCAACCTGCCATCGCGACGATAACTATTACGAAGGTTCTCTAGGCACACCCGGCGCTTGCAGGGGCCGGAAGCCACGTAGTACCAAACCAACGAGGAATTCATCATGGCTTTAACAGTAAACACCAACGTAGCATCGTTGAACGTCCAGAAGAACCTGGGTCGCGCTTCCGACGCACTTTCGACCTCGATGACTCGTCTGTCTTCCGGTTCGAAAATCAACAGCGCCAAAGATGACGCTGCCGGCATGCAAATCGCTACCAAGATCACTTCGCAGATCCGTGGTCAGACAATGGCGATCAAAAACGCCAACGACGGTATGTCTCTGGCGCAGACCGCTGAAGGCGCACTGCAAGAGTCGACCAACATTCTGCAGCGTATGCGTGAACTGGCTGTTCAGTCGCGAAACGACAGCAACAGCTCGACTGACCGTGACGCGCTGAACAAAGAATTCACCGCGATGAGTTCCGAGCTGACCCGTATCGCTCAAAGTACCAACCTGAACGGCAAGAACCTGCTCGACGGTTCCGCCAGCACCATGACTTTCCAGGTCGGCTCCAACTCGGGCGCTTCGAACCAGATCACTCTGGCTCTGAGCGCAAGCTTCGACGCCAACACCCTGGGTGTCGGTTCGGCTGTGACCATCGCTGGTTCCGATAGCACCACTGCAGAGACCAACTTCTCTGCCGCTATCGCCGCCATCGACTCGGCTCTGCAGACCATCAACTCCACCCGTGCTGACCTCGGTGCTGCACAAAACCGTCTGACCAGCACCATCTCCAACCTGCAGAACATCAACGAAAACGCCAGTGCTGCACTGGGTCGCGTACAAGATACCGACTTCGCTGCTGAAACTGCACAGCTGACCAAGCAACAGACCCTGCAACAGGCTTCCACCTCTGTTCTGGCTCAGGCTAACCAGCTGCCATCCGCTGTACTGAAACTGCTTCAGTAATATCGGCATGAGTTTTAGCGGGGGAGTGCGTAATAGCGCTCTCTCGCTTTTTTACTTTCGGAGGTGATGGTCATGGATATGAGTGTAAAGCTGAGCGTGTCTTATCCGGCCGCTCAACCGGCGAGTCAGGCGCCAGTGCCAGACAAGTCTGTTGACAAGCCTGCCGATACGCCGTCAGTCGAGCGTGTTGCCGCCACGGCGGAAAGTAAAGGCTCAGATCTGCACAAGGATGACTCCCACGACGAGGCGAAAGTCAAAGCCGCGGCAGAAGACATCCAGAAATTTTTTCACTCGGTGAAGCGCAATCTCGAGTTTTCGATTGATGAAGCTTCTGGCAAAGTGATCGTCAAGGTCATTGCCAGTGACTCGGGTGAAGTGGTAAGACAAATTCCCAATGCAGAAATCCTGAAACTGGCCGATAGCCTGAGTGATGCGAACAGCTTGTTGTTCCGCGCCAAGGCCTGATTGTCAGTACGGTATTTGTTGCCGTTTTGCGAGACCTGTGAAAAGGCGGTGAAACCGGCGACATTCTTGAAGGGAGAAGCAAATGGCTAGTCCAATTACATCTACAACAGGCCTGGGTTCGGGTCTGGCAATCACGGCCATCGTTGAAGGTCTTGTGGGTGCCGAGAAAGCGCCCAAGCAAAACCAGATCGACAAGCAGACCGCCGCTACAACCGCATCGTTGTCGGGTGTGAGTCAGCTGACGTCGGCACTGGCCGCGTTCCAGAAAACCCTGGATACCCTGGGTAGCTCAACGACGCCTGCGTTTCAGGGCTTTGCTGCGACATCTGCCAACGAGGCGGTGGTCAAGGCAACGGCCGGCAACACGGCCGTCAACGGTACTTACGCGATCGGTATCACCCAGCTGGCAACGCCTTCAAAGGTGGCCACAGCTGCGCTGAATTCCACGCAGGCGAGTGCTATTCCGAGTGGTACCCTGAAAATCACTCAGAATGGCACTGACTACAGTGTCGTGATCGACAAGACCTCGACGTTGCAGGAAGTGCGCGACAAGATCAACTCGTCGCTGCAGGGTAAAGGCATTACTGCCAACATCATCAACGACGACAATGGTGCCAGGCTGGTATTCAGCTCGACGACCACCGGCAAGGGCAGTGATATTTCGGTAGTGGGTGCTTCCGGTCAGGAAGCGCTGAATATCGATGGCACCAAGCTGATGAGCGATACCAGCACGGGGACCGATGCCAACGGCAAGGCGATTCCCGGTGCTGGCGCTATTACTGCGACCGCCAAGGATGCTGCTTTCACTGTTGACGGCCTGAGCCTGACCAGCAAGACGAATACAGTCAGTACCGCGATTTCCGGCCTGACTTTCGATCTGGTTGCGCCAACTGCTGCTGGAGCAACCACTACCGTCACCGTCGCCACCAACACCGATGGGTTGAAAGCGTCGCTGCAGTCCTTCGTGGACTCTTACAACACGCTGGCCACCCTAGTGACTTCCCTGACCAAGGGGTCGATCAGCGACAAAGGTGTTTACACGGCGGCCGCGCTGACTGGCGATGCCACGCCGCGCGCGCTGCTGGCGACTATCCGTGATCAGCTGGCGAGTGCCTCTTCAAGTGCCGGCCTCAGTGCTCTTTCGCAGTTGGGCATCAAGACCCAGCAGTCCAACGGTACGCTGTCACTGGACACTGCTACATTCACAGCAGCGCTGAACGATAAAAAACTGGGCAGTCAGATTCAGACGATGTTCACTGGTACGGGGGCAACAAATGCCGACGGTACGGTTGATGGCGGCCTGGTTTCGCGTATGACCAAGGCGCTTCTGCCCTACACAAAGTCTGACGGTGTTCTGGCCAGCAAGACGAGCAGTCTTAATAAAATACAGACTCGTATTGCCAGTGATCAGGACGCACTGGATCGTCGTATTACAAGCTTGACGGCGAGTTTGACCAAGAAATACAACGCGATGGACCTGGTTGTAGGGCAGCTCAAGGCGACCGCTACCAGCATCACGTCGATCTTCGAAGCGATGAACGCGCAGAAAAACGCTTCGTAAATTCGTTTTACAGAAGTATCAAGAACCCGACTCCGTGTCGGGTTTCTGCTTTTGGGCTAAAGTTTCTGCGCCATGCGTCGATAGCTTGAGTATCAGTATTATGGATTTGCGACGAGGTCCCCCTTATGAATCCGATGTTAGCGTTGCGGCAGTATCAGAAGATCGGCTCCCAGGCTCAGACCTCGGAAGCCAGTCCTCACCGTCTGGTTCAAATGTTGATGGAGGGTGGCCTCGACCGTATCGCTCAAGCCAAGGGTGCCATGGCGCGCAAGGACGTCGCCAGCAAAGGCGTGTTCATCAGCAAGGCGATCGGCATCGTAGGTGGTCTGCGTGAAGGGCTTGACCTGGACAACGCCCCCAGCGAAGCGCTGGTCAGGCAGGACAGCCTTTATCACTACATGATGACGCGTCTGGCCGAAGCCAACGCACGCAACGATCAGAAGATGCTCGACGAGGTTGCCGGGCTGCTGATCACCGTCAAGGAAGGCTGGGATGCTATCGGTACCGCACAAGCACAACAATAAGTTGCTGCCCTGAGGAGAACAACAAGATGAGTGCTGCGCTCAAGCGTATCGAAGAAACCCGGGAAGCACTGGTGGGGGCGCTTGCCGAACGCGACTGGGAGGCTATCGTCAAACTTGACCTGGCGTGTCGCGAATGTGTCGATGCGGTGGTCAGCGAAGCGCCTGCTGACGAACCGGCTCTGCGCAGCAACCTTGAGGAGTTATTGGGGGTCTACAGGCAACTGATTGATGTTGCAACCGGGGAGCGTCAAGCAGTCGTCGATGAAATGACTCAAATCCAGAATGCGAAGAACGCGACGAAGGTATACCATCTGTTCGGTTAATGTTTAATTGTCATTTTTATTGTTCGACAAGAATTTCGCCATAAATTTGACTGTGTTCGTTTTTTTGACTTAACTAGTGATGTTTACTATTTTCTGGCGTCTCAAGGTTTATACAGCTGAGATGCCAAGCTGCCCCCCAATCATGGGCATTGAGTTGACTAGGGAAGTTGCTATTGCATGTTGCGTGAAATCAAGATTCTGCTAATCGATGACGATAGCCAGCGCCGCCGGGATCTGGCGGTTATACTGAATTTTCTTGGCGAAGAAAACCTCTCCTGTTCAAGCCAGGACTGGCAGCAGGTGGTCGGCTCTCTGGCATCTCCGCGAGAAGTCCTTTGTGTGCTGGTCGGCAGCGTAAACGCGCCGGGCAGCCTTCAAGGGCTTCTTAAGACCATCGCAGCATGGGATGAGTTCCTTCCTGTGCTGCTTATGAGTGAAAATTCTTCTGTCGAGTTGCCGGAGGACCTGCGCAGGCGGGTTCTTTCCGCGCTTGAGATGCCGCCCAGCTACAGCAAGCTGCTCGACTCCCTGCACCGTGCCCAGGTCTATCGCGAGATGTACGACCAGGCCCGCGAGCGTGGACGTCATCGTGAGCCGAACCTGTTCCGCAGTCTGGTGGGAACCAGTCGCGCGAATCAGCATGTGCGGCAGATGATGCAGCAGGTCGCTGACACTGACGCCAGCGTTTTGATTCTCGGTGAGTCTGGGACTGGCAAGGAAGTGGTAGCGCGCAACCTGCACTATCACTCCAAGCGCCGCGATGCGCCGTTTGTGCCGGTCAACTGCGGTGCCATTCCGGCCGAGCTGCTCGAAAGCGAGTTGTTCGGGCATGAGAAGGGCGCGTTTACCGGGGCAATCACCAGTCGTGCCGGCCGTTTCGAGCTTGCCAACGGCGGTACGCTGTTCCTTGATGAAATTGGTGACATGCCGCTGCCCATGCAGGTCAAGTTGCTGCGCGTGTTGCAGGAGCGCACTTTCGAGCGCGTGGGCAGCAACAAGACGCAGAGCATCGACGTGCGCATTATTGCCGCGACGCACAAGAATCTCGAAAACATGATCGAGCTTGGCAGCTTCCGCGAAGACCTTTATTACCGTCTCAATGTGTTCCCCATCGAGATGGCACCGTTGCGCGAGCGTGTTGAAGACATTCCGCTGTTGATGAACGAACTGATTTCGCGCATGGAGCATGAAAAGCGCGGCTCGATTCGTTTCAATTCCGCAGCCATCATGTCGCTGTGTCGTCATGCCTGGCCGGGCAACGTTCGCGAGCTGGCCAACCTGGTCGAGCGCATGGCGATCATGCACCCGTACGGCGTGATCGGCGTGGCCGAGCTGCCGAAGAAATTCCGCTATGTCGATGACGAAGACGAGCAGATGGTCGACAGCATGCGCAGCGATATCGAAGAGCGCGTCGCCATCAACAGCAACACGCCGAATTTCGCGTCGGGCGCAATGCTGCCGCCTGAAGGTCTGGACCTGAAAGACTATCTGGGTGGTCTGGAGCAGGGTCTGATTCAGCAGGCGCTCGACGACGCGAACGGTATTGTTGCCCGTGCTGCAGAGCGTTTACGGATTCGTCGCACCACGCTGGTCGAGAAGATGCGCAAGTACGGTATGAGCCGTCGCGAAGGTGATGAACAGGCAGATGATTGACGCCTGTCTGTAGCGCCAAAAATCAAGCCCCTGAATTTTCAGGGTTTTTTTTTCGGCACGAGGATTGCAAAGTCCCTCTCAACACACCGTTTACTGACGGTTCGCCACGAGAGAGATGAACTATGTCCCAGGCCGCCCAACTGACTTCTGCCCTATCTGCTCAGGCTCAATACTCCCCGGAGCTGGAAAGTCGTCAGGGGCTTGAGCAGGCGTTCTCGCTGTTCAATCAAATGTCGGCACAATTGACTGACTCCTATGGTCTGCTCGAAGCGCGTGTCACTGAACTCAAGGGCGAACTGGCCCATGCCGGTGCCCAGCGCCTGCAAGAGCTGGCGGAAAAGGAGCGGCTGGCCAACCGCCTGCAGAACCTGCTTGATCTGCTCCCCGGTGGCGTAATCGTTATTGATGGCATGGGCGTGGTTCGCGAAGCCAACCCTGCGGCAATTGATCTGCTGGGTCAGCCATTGCTGGGCATGCTCTGGCGTCACGTCATCAGTCGGTGTTTTGCCCCGCGTGAAGACGATGGCCACGAAGTCTCGCTCAAGGACGGCCGCAGGCTTTCCATTGCAACCCGCTCGCTGGACGCTGAACCCGGGCAGTTGGTGCTGCTTAATGACTTGACCGAAACCCGCCATCTCCAGGAGCAACTGGCGCGTCACGAGCGCTTGTCATCGCTGGGTCGGATGGTCGCTTCTTTGGCGCATCAGATTCGTACACCGTTGTCGGCCGCGATGATCTACGCCAGTCATCTGACCGAGCAGGAATTGCCGGTGGAAACCCAGCAGCGCTTTGCCGCACGGCTCAAGGATCGTCTGCATGAGCTCGAGCATCAGGTTCGCGACATGCTGGTGTTTGCCCGTGGCGAGTTGCCGCTGACGGATCGCCTGACGCCCGTTGCCTTGTTTCAGGCTTTGCAAAACGCTGCGGTCACCCATGTGCAGGGCGTACCGGTGCGTTGGCAGTGCGACAGTATTGAAGGCGAGTTGCTGTGCAATCGCGACACGTTGGTTGGTTCGTTGCTCAACCTGATTGAAAACGCCGTCCAGGCCAGTGCTGGCCGGACACTGCTGAAAGTTCATGTGTACAGCCGCGGCAATGTGTTGCGCATATGCTTCAGCGATAATGGCAGTGGTATGGACAAGGCTGCGCTGGCGCGTATCGGCGAGCCGTTTTTCACCACCAAGACCACCGGCACCGGGCTTGGTCTGGCTGTGGTGACGGCGGTGTCGCGTGCGCATCAGGGCGGCGTGCATTATCTGTCGCGGGTCGGTCGTGGCACCTGTGCAATTGTCAGCCTGCCATTGATTCCGGCTTCCGGCTCGATGGGTAACAACTGATGTCGATCAACGTGCTGTTGGTCGAGGACGACCGTTCGCTGCGCGAGGCACTTGGGGAAACCCTTGAATTGGCTGGCTATGGATACCAGGCGGTCGGCTCTGCTGAAGAGGCGTTGGTCGCAGCCGAGGCGCAACCGTTCAGTCTGGTGATCAGCGACGTCAACATGCCGGGTATGGACGGTCATCAGTTGCTGAGCCTGTTGCGCAGTCGGCATCCGCAACTGCCGGTATTGCTGATGACCGCTCACGGCGCCGTTGATCGCGCGGTCGATGCCATGCGTCAGGGCGCGGCCGATTATCTGGTCAAGCCTTTCGAGCCCAAGGCCCTGATTGCATTGGTTGCACGACATGCACTGGGTCGTCTGGAGCCTGCCGAGCGCGACGGGCCGATTGCTGTTGAACCCGCCAGTATCCAGTTATTGAACCTGGCCAGCCGTGTGGCGAAGAGCGACTCCACTGTGCTCATCTCCGGTGAGTCCGGCACAGGCAAGGAAGTGCTGGCGCGTTTCATTCATCAAAATTCTCCGCGTGCCGATAAGCCTTTTATTGCGATCAACTGCGCTGCGATTCCGGACAATATGCTGGAAGCGACGCTGTTCGGTCATGAAAAGGGCTCGTTTACCGGCGCCATTGCCGCGCAGGCCGGCAAGTTCGAACAGGCTGACGGCGGGACAATCCTGCTTGACGAGATTTCCGAAATGCCACTGGGGCTGCAGGCCAAACTGTTGCGTGTGTTGCAGGAGCGGGAAGTCGAGCGCGTGGGTGCGCGCAAGCCGATCATTCTGGATATTCGCGTTGTGGCTACTACCAACCGCGATCTGGCAGGGGAAGTGGCGGCGGGGCGCTTTCGCGAAGATCTGTTTTATCGCCTGTCGGTATTTCCACTGGCCTGGCAGGCGCTGCGTCAAAGGACTGCCGATATTCTGCCACTGGCCGAGCGGCTTCTGGCCAAGCACGTCAATAAAATGAAGCACGCGCCGGTTCGTCTTTCTGCCGAGGCGCAGCAGTGTCTGGTCAGCTACCCCTGGCCTGGCAATGTGCGTGAGCTGGATAACGCCGTGCAGCGAGCCTTGATTCTGCAGCAGGGCGGGGTGATACAGGCGCAGGATTTCTGTCTCTCCGGGCCGGTGACAAGTCTTCCAGCCGCTGCCGTGGTGGAGGCTGTGCCGTCTTTGCCTGTCACATCCTCGCCTGATAATGCAGGTGCTGGTGGCAATGCGGAGTCTGTCGGTGCCCTGGGTGATGACCTCAGGCGTCGCGAGTTTCAGATGATTATTGACACGCTGCGTGCCGAGCGCGGTCGTCGCAAGGAGGCCGCCGAGCGCCTGGGTATCAGCCCGCGTACCTTGCGTTACAAGCTGGCGCAGATGCGCGATGCCGGGATGGATGTGGAAGCCTATCTGTTCGCTACCTGAACCGGTGGCGCTGATCGGTGGTTGTGATCGCCGGTCACTGAATATTCGTATAAACGGCGCAAGCCGGAAATATCCGGATACCCCCATGAATACGGGAGGTCTGGAGTGATTTCATGTCGGGCAACATGGTATTCCCATTTGGTGTGGCAAATAGCCGCCATCTAGCTGGCACCGTTGTTGCTATGTCTTCTGTACCCGCTGAATCAGTGTCAAAAATTTGCGGGCCTTACGAGAGAAACGTCCATGAGCCAAGGTGTTGAATTTAATCGCTTGATGTTGGATATGCGGGCCATGCAGATGGATGCGATGTCTGCACCCAAGCCCGTGTCCGGCGCGCAGGAAGCCGGCGCCAGCAGCTTTGCCGACATGCTTGGCCAGGCCGTCAACAAGGTCGCGCAGACCCAGCAGGCCTCCAGCCAGTTGGCCAATGCATTTGAAATCGGCAAGAGCGGCGTGGATCTGACCGACGTCATGATTTCGTCGCAGAAAGCCAGCGTGTCTTTTCAAGCGTTGACCCAGGTGCGTAACAAGCTGGTTCAAGCTTATCAAGACATCATGCAGATGCCGGTTTAAGGGACGTACTGAGTCATGGCCGAAGCAACTGCCGATCCCGTTCCAGCAAGAGCGGGCGCTTCCGATAAGAAACCGTTGTTCGGTTTGTCTTTTCTGGAAAACCTTTCCGAAATGACCATGCTGCGTCAGATCGGCCTTATGGTCGGTCTTGCCGCGAGCGTGGCCATCGGCTTTGCCGTGGTGCTCTGGTCCCAGCAGCCTGACTATCGTCCGCTTTATGGCAGCCTGGCGGGCATGGACAGCAAGCAGATCATGGACACTCTGACTGCGGCGAATATCAACTACACCGTCGAACCCAATTCCGGCGCGTTGCTGGTCAAGTCCGATGATGTGCAGCGTGCGCGTATCCAGCTGGCGCAGGCAGGCGTGGTGCAGAACGACGCCAACATCGGTTTCGAAATCCTCGACAAGGATCAGGGCCTGGGGACCAGTCAGTTCATGGAAGCCACGCGCTATCGTCGTGGTCTGGAAGGCGAACTGGCACGTACCATCTCTGCCCTGAACAACGTCAAGGGTGCCCGTGTGCACCTGGCGATTCCGAAGAGTTCGGTGTTTGTCCGTGACGACCGCAAGCCAAGCGCTTCGGTACTGGTCGAGCTGTATGCTGGCCGCTCGCTGGAGCCCAGCCAGGTTATGGCCATTATCAACCTGGTGGCCACCAGTGTTCCCGAGCTGAGCAAGTCGCAGATCACGGTTGTCGACCAGAAGGGCGCTTTGCTGTCCGATCAGGCGGAAAACTCCGAACTGACCATGGCTGGCAAGCAGTTCGACTACAGCCGTCGCATGGAAGGCATGCTGACCCAGCGTGTGCAGAACATTCTGCAGCCGATTCTGGGCAACGATCGCTACAAGGCTGAAGTCTCGGCAGTAGTCGATTTCAGCGCCGTCGAATCGACCGCCGAAAGCTTCAACCCTGACCAGCCTGCCTTGCGCAGCGAGCAGTCGGTCAACGAACAGCGCTCCAGCAGTTCAAGCACGGGCGGCGTTCCGGGCGCGTTGAGCAACCAGCCGCCAGGTCCTGCGACGGCTCCGCAGAATGCAACGGCCGGTGCGGCCGGTGCTGCCGGCCCTATCGCTCCAGGCCAACCGCTGCTGGATGCCAATGGTCAACAGATCATGGACCCGGCGACCGGTCAGCCAGCGTTGGCTCCTTACCCGGCCGACAAACGCGTGCAGTCGACCAAGAATTTCGAGCTGGACCGTTCGATCAGTCACACCAAGCAGCAGCAGGGCCGTCTGACTCGTCTGTCAGTTGCGGTGGTAGTCGACGACATGGTCAAGACCAACGCCGCCAACGGCGAAGTCACTCGTGCTCCGTGGAGCGCGGCGGACCTGGCTCGCTTTACCCGTCTGGTGCAGGATGCCGTCGGTTTCGACGCCAGCCGCGGCGACAGCGTCAGCGTGATCAACGTGCCATTCTCCAGCGAGCGCGCTGAAGTGTTGCCAGAGGCGTCGTTCTACTCGCAGCCGTGGTTCTGGGACATCGTCAAACAGGCGGTGGGTGTGATCTTCATCCTGATCCTGGTGTTCGGCGTGTTGCGTCCGGTGTTGACCAACATCACCACCGGCAAGAGCAAGGAGCTGGCCGGTTTCGGTGGCGACGCCGAGCTGGGTGGCATGGGCGGCCTGGATGGTGAGTTGTCCAACGACCGCGTCAGTCTGGGTGGCCCGCAAAGTATTCTGCTGCCTAGCCCGACCGAGGGTTATGACGCACAGCTGAACGCAATCAAGAGCTTGGTGGCCGAAGATCCGGGTCGTGTGGCCCAGGTCGTGAAAGAGTGGATTAACACTGATGAATGATCGAGCCATGGTAGCCAAACTCTCCAAAGTCGAGAAAGCTGCAGTGTTGCTGCTTTCCCTCGGCGAAACCGACGCTGCTCAGGTGCTCCGGCACATGGGTCCCAAGGAAGTCCAGAAAGTGGGCGTAGCGATGGCTCAGATGCGCAATGTGCATCGCGAGCAGGTCGAAGAGGTCATGAGCGAGTTTGTCGACATCGTCGGCGACCAGACCAGCCTTGGCGTCGGTTCCGATGGCTATATCCGCAAGATGCTGACCCAGGCACTGGGCGAAGACAAGGCCAACGGCCTGATCGACCGGATCCTGCTGGGTGGCAACACCAGCGGTCTGGACAGCCTCAAGTGGATGGAGCCGCGTGCCGTCGCCGACGTGATCCGTTTCGAGCACCCGCAGATTCAGGCCATCGTGGTGGCGTATCTTGACGCTGACCAGGCGGGCGAGGTGCTTGGGCATTTCGACCACAAGGTCCGTCTGGATATCATCCTGCGCGTTTCCTCGCTCAATACAGTGCAGCCAGCAGCGCTCAAAGAGCTTAACCAGATTCTCGAGAAGCAGTTCTCCGGTAACGCCAACACGTCGCGTACCACCCTGGGTGGTATCAAGCGTGCAGCCGACATCATGAACTTCCTCGACAGCTCCATCGAAGGCGCGCTCATGGATTCGATCCGCGAGGTCGACGAAGACCTTTCGGTACAGATCGAAGACCTCATGTTTGTCTTCAACAACCTCTCCGACGTGGACGACCGCGGTATTCAGGCGCTGTTGCGCGAAGTATCCTCGGACGTGCTGGTACTGGCGCTGAAGGGCTCGGACGAGGCGATCAAGGAAAAAATCTTCAAGAACATGTCCAAGCGTGCCGCCGAACTGTTGCGCGACGACCTGGAAGCAAAAGGTCCGGTGCGTGTCAGCGATGTGGAAACCGCCCAGAAAGAAATCCTCACCATTGCGCGTCGTATGGCCGAGGCCGGCGAGATCGTACTCGGTGGCAAGGGTGGCGAGGAAATGATCTAAGGATTCAGCCGACTCATGTCCAGTTCCAATAAAGAATCGGCCAGCGACCTCATTCGCGCCAAGGACGCCGGGCTACTCGATATCTGGTCGTTGCCCAGCTTCGATCCACATGTGGAACCCGAGCCTGAGCCCGAACCGGAACCGGTCGATGAACCGGCCGAGATGGAAGAAGTACCGCTGGATGAAGTTCAGCCGTTGACCCTGGAGGAGCTGGAAAGCATCCGCCAGGAGGCGTGGAACGAAGGCTTCGCCACCGGTGAAAAGGAAGGCTTTCACAGCACCCAGCTAAAAGTGCGCCAGGAAGCGGAAGTCGTTCTTGCGGCCAAGGTCGCAAGCCTGGAACAACTGATGGGCCACCTGTTGGCACCTATCGCCGAGCAGGACACACAGATCGAAAAGGCCGTCATTCATCTGGTCGAGCACATCGCGCGGCAGGTCATTCAGCGCGAACTGGTCACTGATTCCGGGCAGATCGCCAGCGTGTTGCGCGATGCCCTCAAGCTATTGCCGATGGGTGCGCAGAACCTGCGAATTTTCATCAATCCTCAGGACTTCCTGCTGGTCAAGGCCATGCGCGAGCGTCATGAAGAGTCGTGGAAAATAGTCGAAGACGAAGACTTGCTGCCGGGTGGTTGCCGTATCGAAACCGAGCACAGTCGTATTGATGCCAGTGTCGAAACGCGAATCGCCCTGGCTATTTCCAAAATGCATGACCAGTTGCATGAGCAGGTGACGCATCCGGCTGCGGCGGACCTCAGCGTCGAGCTGGAGGCTGCGCCCGGCAAGGCTTCCAGTGCAGCCGAAGCTGACGCGGACACGCTCGATGCGCCTTGATCGCACCAGTTTCGGCAAGCGCCTCGGCTCCTACGCCGAGTCGATCAGTCTGCCTGCCCAGCCCGTTGTAGAGGGCCGCCTGCTGCGTATGGTTGGCCTGACACTAGAGGCCGAGGGCCTGCGTGCTGCGATGGGCAGCCGTTGTGTGGTCATCAACGATGACAGTCATCACCCGGTCGAAGTCGAAGCCGAAGTGATGGGGTTTTCTGGCGGCAAGGTGTTTCTTATGCCGGTCGGCAGCGTGGCGGGCATTGCGCCCGGTGCGCGGGTCGTGCCACTGGCCGATACCGGTCGCCTGCCAATGGGCATGAGCATGCTGGGCCGTGTGCTTGACGGCGCGGGCCGGCCGCTGGACGGCCGCTCGCCGATCAAGGCTGAAGACTGGGTGCCAATGGATGGCCCGACCATCAACCCGCTCAAGCGTGACCCCATCAGCCAGCCGCTGGATGTCGGCATTCGCTGCATCAACGGTTTATTGACGGTTGGCCGCGGTCAGCGTCTGGGGTTGTTTGCCGGTACCGGTGTGGGCAAGAGTGTGCTGCTGGGCATGATGACGCGCTTCACCGAGGCGGACATCATCGTCGTCGGCCTGATCGGTGAGCGGGGTCGTGAGGTCAAGGAGTTCATCGAGCACATTCTTGGCGAAGAGGGCCTGAAGCGCTCGGTGGTGGTTGCATCGCCAGCCGATGATGCGCCGCTGATGCGGCTGCGCGCTGCCATGTATTGCACGCGGATCGCCGAATACTTTCGTGACAAGGGCAAGAATGTCCTGCTGCTGATGGACTCGCTGACCCGTTTTGCTCAGGCTCAGCGGGAAATCGCCCTGGCCATTGGCGAGCCGCCAGCCACCAAAGGCTACCCGCCCTCTGTGTTCGCCCGGTTGCCCAAGCTGGTGGAGCGCGCAGGCAATGCCGAGGCGGGTGGTGGTTCTATCACGGCCTTTTACACGGTGCTGTCGGAAGGCGATGACCAGCAGGACCCGATTGCCGACTCCGCGCGTGGTGTGCTCGACGGCCACATCGTGCTGTCCCGGCGTCTGGCTGAAGAAGGCCATTACCCGGCCATCGATATCGAAGCCTCCATCAGCCGGGTCATGCCTGCGGTGGTCAGCCCCGAGCACATGGCGCGTGCGCAGCATTTCAAACAGTTGTGGTCGCGCTATCAGCAGACTCGCGACCTTATTAGCGTGGGTGCCTATGTGGCGGGTGGTGATCGCGAGACCGACATGGCGATTGCGTTGCACCCGGTGTTGGTGCGCTATCAGCGCCAGGGCCTGCGAGACAACGAAAGCATGCAAGGCAGTGGCGAGGCGCTGGCGTCTATATTCGCACCGGCACCTGGCGGCTGATAGCTTATGGCTCAGAGTCGAGCGGCGCGTCTTGCGCCAGTGGTCGAGATGGCGGAAGCCGCCGAGCGAACGGCGGCTCAGCGGCTTGGGCATTTTCAGGGGCAGGTCAATCTGGCCAACAACAAGCTGCAGGAGCTTGACCAGTTTCGTCAGGATTATCAGCAGCAATGGTTGCAACGCGGCAGTGCCGGGGTTTCCGGGCAGTGGTTACTGGGTTATCAGCGCTTTCTCAGCCAGCTCGATGTCGCCGTTGCCCAGCAATACAAAAGCCTTGAGTGGCACAAGGCCAATCTCGATAGGGCGCGGAGCGCCTGGCAGGATTGTTACGCGCGGGTCGAAGGCTTGCGTAAGCTGGTGCAGCGTTATATGGATGAAGCACGCAGGCTGGAGGATAAGCGGGAGCAGAAATTGCTCGACGAGTTGTCGCAGCGTCTGCCTCGTCACGAACAATTCTGACGTTTGACCCAATCAGACCCGCGGTGATTTCTCTGGCTGGTCTACGCTATCAATGTCTCGGTAATGAAACACCTCGAGGTTCCCCATGACAGTCACTTCCGAACGCTCTGCCGATGGCCAGACGCTGACCCTTTACATCGAAGGGCGCTTTGATTTTCAATCCCATCAGGCGTTTCGCGCAGCCTACGAGGATTACCCGCAGACGCTGAACTATGTAGTCGACCTGCGGGGCACGCATTACCTGGACAGTTCTGCGCTGGGGATGCTGTTGCTGTTACGCGACCATGCCGGTGGCGATAAAGCGGTGGTGCACCTTGTCAATTGCACGCCTGATGTACTGAAGATTCTGGCTATTTCCAATTTCTCGAAGTTGTTCGAACTGAGCATACCCAGTGCAGTCATCCCCGAAAAAACTGTGCATTCTGATCGCCGATGACAGTGCCAGTGACCGGTTGCTGCTTTCAACCATCGTTGCGCGGCAGGGCCACAGGGTTCTCAGTGCTGGCAATGGTGTCGAGGCTGTGGCCATCTTCAAGGCTGAAAGTCCGCAGTTGATTCTGATGGACGCCATGATGCCGGTCATGGATGGTTTTGAAGCTGCGCGACGGATCAAGGCGATGAGTGGTGAGTCGCTGGTGCCGATCATCTTCCTCACCTCGCTGACTGAAGGTGAGGCGCTTGCACGCTGCCTGGACGCCGGTGGCGACGACTTCATGTCCAAGCCTTACAACCCGCTGGTGCTGGCCGCCAAGCTCAATGCCATGAACCGCTTGCGGGTATTGCACGAAACTGTCCGTCAACAACGTGACCAGATCAGCAAACACCACGATTACCTGCTCAACGAGCAGCGTGTGGCCAAGGCGGTGTTCGATCAGATTGCCCATGCCGGTTGCCTGGGGGCCGGCAATATCCGCTACTTGCAGTCTCCTTATGCCTTGTTCAACGGCGACCTGATGCTGGCCGCCTACACGCCGGCCGGGCACATGCAGGTGCTGCTTGGGGATTTCACCGGGCATGGCTTGCCGGCTGCCGTCGGGGCGATGCCGCTCGCCGAGGTGTTCTACGGCATGACGGCCAAGGGCTACGGCCTGGTTGAAATCCTTCGTGAAATGAACGCCAAGCTCAAGCGTATCCTCCCTGTCGACATGTTCTGTTGTGCAACGCTGCTTTGTATCAACCTTGCACAACGGCAGGTCGAGGTCTGGAGCGGTGGCTTGCCGGACGGTTACCTGTTGCGCGGCGCGCAGGGTGAGCATGTGCCGCTGGCTTCCAGTCACTTGCCATTGGGCGTGCTGAGTGTTGATGCTTTCGATGCACGCACCGATGTCTATCCGTTGGCGCCGGGCGATCGCATCTTCCTGTTGTCCGACGGGGTGCTCGACACCAGCAACAGCAATGACGAACTGTTCGGTGCGCAGCGTTTGCGCCAGGTGCTTTCTGCCAACCGCGAGCCGCACTTGCTGATCGAGGAAATTCTCGAAGCGCTCAACGATTTTGGCGGCAAGGCACGTGACGATGTCAGTTTGCTGGAAATCAGTGCCGTCGATGAGCCATTGCAGAGTCTGCCTGCCCTGACCTATTCGGACAGCGGTGCCTCCAGCCCACTGGACTGGTCGGCCAGCTTCGAGTTTCGCGCTTCGACCCTGAGGCGCTTCAACCCGTTGCCGTACGTCTTGCAGTTGCTGCTTGAAGTTCATGGCCTGCGCAATCAGGGTGCTGCATTGCACATGGTGCTCGGCGAGCTTTATAGCAATGCGCTGGAACATGGTGTACTAGGGCTGGATTCGGCGCTAAAGCATGATGCAGCAGGTTTCGCCCTGTATTATCAGCAGCGCGCCGAGCGTCTTGGCATGCTTCAGACCGGGTTTATCCGCGTGACTGTGCGGGTCGAGCCGGTCGCAGCGGGTGGTCGGCTGACCCTCAGCGTGGAGGACAGTGGTCAGGGATTTGATATTGAAAAAGTCCGGATGCAGATACCTGCGGGCAATGAGCTGTATAGTCGCGGGCTCCGCCTGGTGTGTGAATTGAGTCGTGAGGCTCGATGGTCCGCGGATGGCAGGACGGCCTGCGTGGAATTTTCCTGGGAGGGAGTGGCATAATCCCCCCTGGAGTCTTGATCAAGGAGTGAACAAGTGTCGATTCATCTGGATTACAGCGTGCTGAATGCCTTGCAGGAAGTCATGGAGGACGAATATCCGACCTTGCTGGATGTGTTCCTCAAGGATTCCGAGCAGCGTATCGCGCAACTGCGTCTTGCTGTTCAAGTCAGCCATCCTGACTTTCAGGAATTGAGCCTCACCGCGCACAGTTTCAAGGGCAGCAGCGCCAATATGGGTGCCTTGCAACTTTCCGAGTTGTGTCGTCAGTTGGAAGAGCAGTCCCGTCAGCAGTTGTTCACAGGTCTGACAGAGTTGATCGGTAAAATCGACAGCGAATACATGACTATTCGCGGTTTGTTTAACGCAGAGCGGCAGTTGTTTGTCAGCTGATCACTGACTTCCAGATCCCCGATCTTCCTTTAATCGGCAACCTTTCAAGTGGGTGTGGAAGGTTGGCCCGCATATTGCTCAGTGTTCTGGTAAGGCGATAACCAGCAGCTTATGCGGAGACCGAAATGCCCCTCGCTACCAATGCGCTTCTTCAGGCCACAAGCACTGCGACCTCAAGGTCCGGTACGGCCAATAATGCGGTCAAGTCTGCTGACAGCAGCAAAGACGGGGCCTCCAGCTTTTCCAATGTCTATGCCAAACAGGCGAAGGATGCCGTTCCGTCGCGTGATGATGCGCCGGTCAAGCCGGCTCGCGACAAGGCTGCGCCTGACAAGGACAAGGTTGCCGCCGGCAAGGACAAGCCTGCCAGTGATCAGGCCAATGCTGCTGACACGTCGAGTGTTGCCGATAGCGGCAATGATTTGCCAACCCGATCGACTGCCGCTGAGGATGATGCTGCCAGTTCCGGTTCAAAGCAGGATGATGCACAGGCATCTGCCGACTCTGCATTGACTGAAGGGCTGGCGATTGTCGATCCGGTGCTTGACCCGGCGTTGCAGGCGATGGCTGCTCAAGCGCCTGCGTTGCCGGTCGCCAGACCACAAAGCCCTGACGTCACGGCTGCGCCCGTAGCTATCGTGCTCACGGTCACTCAGGCTGCTCCGCCCGCAGCGACTGAAGAAGCATTCAATCCGGACGCCGATCCGCTTGATGGTCTGGATGCAGTGCAATTGGCGCTGGAGAATGCCAACGCCAAAACGCAGCTGGCTGCGCAGAATACCCATGCTGCCAACAAAGCAACGCCGACCAACGCAGAGGCCGATCCAAACCAGAATCTCGTCAATAACCTGTCGGCCCTGAGCGAGCAGCTTCCCTCGGAAGAGAGCAGCACGGAAAGCAGTGACAAGTCGTTCAGCGGCTTGATCGGCGAAGGACTGAAGGATGTCAAAAGCGCCGCGGGCGACACGCGCGTCGACAACTTTGCCGATCGCCTCGCTGCGCTGAGTCAGGCCGCGCAACCGGCCCGTGTTGCGGCAGCACCTGCCGCAGCGCCGTTGATGAATCAGCCGTTGGCCATGCACCAAAGCGGCTGGACCGAAGGCATTGTCGACCGCGTCATGTACCTGTCGAGCCAGAACCTCAAAACCGCCGATATCAAGCTGGAGCCCGCCGAACTCGGACGTCTGGACATTCGCATCAACATGGCACCTGAGCAGCAGACCCAGGTAACGTTCATGAGCGCCCATATGGGCGTGCGTGACGCACTGGAAAGCCAGATGTCGAGGTTGCGTGAGTCGTTCGTTCAGCAGGGGCTTGGCAACGTCGACGTCAACGTTTCCGACCAGTCGCAACAGCAGGCCCAGCAACAGGCTCAAGAGCAGGCCAGCCGTGCCCAGCGCAACGGTCGTGGCAATGGCGTGAGCTCAGGCGACACTCCGGATGAAATTGCAGGCGTCGATGCCGCTGTTCCGGTCAGCCAGCCGGCTGCGCGCGTGATCGGCAGCAGCGAGATCGATTATTACGCGTGATGCTCCTGCCTCACATGGCAGCCGCGACGCGAATTCATGCCTTGTCTGCTAGTTGTTAAGGCAGAAATGCTTTTCGATCCCGATGGTACAGACGACGCAAATTGCGACCTTAGTGAAGGCTGAGTCCTGGCGCTGATCCGGGGGTAGCCTGGCAGGACGCCAGGCTAGCCGCACCGGGCCATGGATGGCCCGTTGCGGCGACCCCCGGATCAGTGACAGGGCGAAGGAACCCGACGAAGTCGGGCCGGAAACAGGAGCGAGGGGATTTGCCTACTTTGGCCCCATCAAAGTAGGTCGCCGAGGGGCGAAAAGGTAACCTGAGCCGGACACAAACATAACTGACATAGCAGAACCGCTGTGTGACGCAGAGCGTCACGAAAGGCATTACCACGCGGAGCGTGGGAACGAGAATCTGGGCCGAACGCCAATCTACCTGATCTCGCAGGACCGCTGTGTGACGCAGAGCGTCACGAAAGGCATTCCCACGCGGAGCGTGGGAACGAGAATCTGGGCCGAACGCCAATCTACCTGACCTCGCAGGACCGCTGTGTGACGCAGAGCGTCACGAACGGCATTCCCACGCGGAGCGTGGGGACGATAGTCATCAGCTCCCGGGTCGGGCTGATTCGGCACTGACACAAGCGTTACCATCCCTCCGCGCCCAGCCGCGTAACCGGTTGTGTCCAATACATCTCCATCTCGTACAACTCTGGCATAACACTTGCTCTGCCTCTGTCACGTATTGAAGAACCTCTTGAATAGTGACGGATTATTGGCATGGCGAAGAGCGAAGAAGTTAAAGACCCGGCAACCAAAGGCAAACTCAAGCTCATCATCCTCGCCGTTGTGGCGTTGCTGCTGGCGGTAGGTTTGTCGGTGGGCGCGACCTGGTTCCTCATGCACAAGAGCGAAAGCACACCAGACCCGGCTGCTGCCGCTGCCGCAGCTAACGTCAAGCCAGTGGCGGTGTTCGAACCCATGACCCCGGCCTTCGTGGTCAACTTCAACTCCAATGGTCGTCAGCGCTATATGCAGGTCAGTATCACCATGCTGGCGCGCAATGCCGCCGACATGGAAGCGCTGAAGGCGCATATGCCGCTGATCCGCAACAACCTGGTCATGCTGTTTGCAGCTATACCCTTTGAGTCGCTGGCCTCGCCGATCGGCCAGGAAATGCTGCGTCAGAAAGCGACCGCGAGCATTCAGGAAGTGGCACAGAAAGAACTCGGCAAGACTGTGATTGAACAGCTGCTCTTCACTAACTTCGTATTGCAGTAGGACTCTCACATGGCCGTGCAAGACCTGCTCTCCCAGGATGAGATCGACGCGCTGCTGCATGGCGTCGACGACGGGATGGTCCAGACCGACACCGTCAGCGAGCCTGGCAGCGTCAAAAGCTACGACCTGACCAGTCAGGACCGGATTGTCCGCGGGCGCATGCCGACGCTGGAAATGATCAACGACCGATTCGCCCGCTACACGCGTATCAGCATGTTCAACCTGCTGCGCCGCTCGGCGGACGTGGCGGTGGGTGGCGTTCAGGTCATGAAGTTCGGCGAGTACGTGCATTCGCTGTACGTGCCGACCAGCCTCAACCTGGCCAAGATCAAGCCGCTGCGTGGTACTGCGCTGTTCATCCTCGATGCCAAGCTGGTGTTCAAGCTGGTGGACAACTTTTTCGGCGGCGATGGCCGTCACGCCAAGATCGAAGGCCGTGAGTTCACGCCGACCGAACTTCGCGTCGTGCGCATGGTGCTGGATCAGGCGTTCATCGACCTCAAGGAAGCCTGGCAGGCCATCATGGAAGTGAACTTCGAGTACATCAACTCGGAAGTGAACCCGGCCATGGCCAACATCGTCGGGCCGAGCGAGGCCGTGGTGATTTCCACTTTCCATATCGAACTGGATGGCGGTGGCGGCGATCTGCACGTGACCATGCCGTACTCGATGATCGAGCCGATCCGCGAAATGCTCGATGCCGGTTTTCAGTCGGATCTGGACGATCAGGATGAGCGCTGGATCAACGCGCTCAAGGAAGACGTTCTTGATGTCAATGTGCCGCTCACCACGACCATCGCTCAGCGCCAGTTGCCGTTGCGGGACATCCTGCACATGCGTCCTGGTGACGTTATCCCGGTGGAACTGAGCGAGTCGCTGGTCATGCGTGCCAATGGCGTACCGTCATTCAAGGTCAAGCTTGGCTCGCACAAGGGCAAGATGGCCTTGCAAGTAATCGAACCCATAGCGCGACGCTGACCTGTCGGGTCAACGTCGGAAATTGTTGCGTAACTGAAATACTGCGTGCAGAGGACAACTGATGGCTGATGAAAACGATATGACGTCTGCTGAAGATCAGGCGTTGGCCGACGAGTGGGCTGCTGCATTGGGCGAAGCTGGCGACAGTCAGGCTGATATCGATGCGTTGCTGGCGGCGGATGCGGGGAATTCGGGTAGCCGGATGACCATGGAAGAGTTCGGCAGCGTGCCGAAAAGCACGGGTCCGGTTTCTCTGGACGGTCCCAACCTGGATGTGATTCTCGACATTCCGGTGTCGATCTCCATGGAAGTGGGCAGCACCGATATCAATATTCGTAACTTGTTGCAGCTCAACCAGGGCTCGGTGATCGAACTGGATCGCCTGGCTGGCGAACCGCTGGATGTGCTGGTCAACGGCACGCTCATCGCGCATGGCGAGGTGGTGGTGGTCAACGAGAAGTTCGGCATCCGTCTGACCGACGTGATCAGCCCGAGCGAACGCATTAAGAAGCTGCGCTAAATGAGGCGCTGGCTAAGTGTTCTGCTAACCCTGCCGTCGCTGGCCTGGGCTGCCGAGCCCGCTGCTCAGGCCGCACCTGCGCAGGTAGCCAATACGGTATCCGGCGGTATGGGCGGGCAGTTGGTGCAGCTGCTGTTCGGTCTGATACTGGTGATCGGTCTGATTTTCGTGCTCGCATGGCTGATGCGCCGCGTGCAGCGAGTGGGGCCGAACAATGGTCAGGTCATCGAATTGGTGAGTTCGCGCGCGCTCGGTCCGCGTGATCGGTTGGTGCTGGTGCAGATCGGCAGTGAGCAGATCTTGCTGGGTATCACGCCAGGGCGGATCACGCCCCTGCATGTGCTCAAGGAACCGGTACAGGTGCCAGTGCGTGAGCAGGCGACCCCTGAATTCGCTCAGCGCCTGATGGAGCTGATGGGCAAGGATAAGGACAAGAAGTGATGGGCGCGCTGCGTTTCGTGATACTGCTGTTGCTGGTCATGGTGACGCCTGCTGTACTGGCAGCCGATCCGCTATCGATACCGGCGATCACGCTGTCCAATGGTGCGGATGGTCAGCAGGAGTATTCGGTCAGTCTGCAGATCCTGCTGATCATGACTGCGCTGAGCTTCATTCCGGCGTTTGTCATGCTGATGACCAGTTTCACCCGGATCATCATCGTCTTCTCGATTCTGCGTCAGGCCCTCGGTTTGCAGCAGACACCTTCCAACCAGATCCTGACGGGCATGGCGCTGTTTCTGACCATGTTCATCATGGCGCCGGTTTTCGACCGCGTGAATCAGGATGCGCTGCAGCCTTATCTGGCTGAAAAGCTCAGTGCACAGGATGCAGTCGCCAAGGCGCAGGTGCCGATCAAGGACTTCATGCTGGCGCAAACCCGTACCAGTGACCTTGAGCTGTTCATGCGCCTGTCCAAGCGTACCGACATCCCCACCCCGGATGCCGCGCCGCTGACCATTCTGGTTCCAGCGTTCGTGATTTCGGAGCTCAAGACGGCGTTTCAGATCGGCTTCATGATCTTCATCCCGTTTCTGATCATCGATCTGGTGGTGGCCAGTGTGTTGATGGCGATGGGTATGATGATGCTGTCGCCGCTGATCATTTCGCTGCCGTTCAAGATCATGCTGTTCGTGCTGGTGGATGGCTGGGCGCTGATCGTCGGCACCCTGGCTGGCAGTTTTGGTGGCGTATGAGCCGTTTCACTGAGGAGTCTGCCCGATGACGCCGGAAGTAGCTGTCGATCTGTTTCGCGAGGCGCTGTGGCTGACCACCGTGCTGGTCGCGATTCTTGTGGTGCCGAGCCTGTTGTGCGGTCTGCTGGTGGCGATGTTTCAGGCGGCCACGCAGATCAACGAACAGACCCTGAGCTTCCTGCCGCGCCTGTTGGTCATGCTCGTGACGCTGATTGTCATCGGCCCCTGGCTGCTGAAAATTTTCATGGAATACATGCTGTCGTTGTACACCAGTATTCCGACGCTGATCGGCTAGCGCCGCATGCAGCCGATGCTTGCGCTGACCGATATCCAGATCAGTACCTGGGTAGCGAGCTTCATGCTGCCGATGTTTCGTATCGTCGCGCTGCTGATGACCATGCCGGTGATCGGCACCACGCTGGTTCCCCGACGCGTGCGTCTTTACCTCGCATTTGCCATCACTGTGGTGGTCGCTCCAGCGCTGCCAGCCATGCCGCCGGTTCAGGCGCTTGACCTCAGTGGGCTGTTGCTGATCGGCGAGCAGATCATCATCGGTGCTGGCATGGGGCTGTCCCTGCAGATGTTTTTCCATATCTTCGTGATTGCCGGGCAGATCATCTCGACGCAGATGGGCATGGGCTTTGCCTCGATGGTCGACCCTACCAACGGCGTATCTTCAGCTGTTATCGGCCAGTTTTTTACCATGCTGGTCACGCTATTGTTCTTGTCCATGAACGGCCATCTGGTGGTGTTGGAAGTGCTTGTCGAAAGCTTCACTACGATGCCGGTGGGTGGTGGTCTGCTGGTCAATAATTTCTGGGAGCTGGCGAACGGGCTAGGCTGGGCGTTGAGTTCCGGACTCAGGCTGGTGTTACCTGCTATTACTGCGTTGCTGATCATCAACATCGCTTTTGGCGTCATGACCCGTGCAGCGCCGCAACTCAACATCTTCTCGATCGGTTTCCCGCTGACCCTCGTGCTGGGCATGGTCATCCTGTGGATGAGCATGGGCGATATTCTCAATCAGTATCAGCCGATTGCCAGTCAGGCACTGCAATCGTTGCGCGACATGGTGAGGGCTCGTTGAGATGGCAGAAAACGAGAATGGCCAGGACAAGACAGAAGACCCCACGGAAAAAAAGGTCAAGGACTCCAGAGCGGATGGGCAGATTGCGCGCTCCAAGGAGCTGACCACGCTGGTGGTCATGCTGATGGGGGCGGGCGGGTTGCTGATGTTCGGCTCAGGCATTGCGCAGATGATGTCCGAGCTGATGCGCGACAATTTTACGATCAGCCGCGAAACGCTCATGGATCAGTCATACATGGGCAAGGCGTTGCTCAGCTCCGGCCTGCACGCGCTGGTCGTGATGCTGCCGTTTCTGATCGCCATGCTGGTGGCGGCGCTGGTGGGGCCGATCATGCTCGGCGGCTGGTTGTTCGCAACCAAATCGCTGATGCCCAAATTCAGCCGGATGAACCCGGCGGCAGGGCTCAAACGCATGTTTTCACCGCATGCGCTGGTCGAGCTGCTCAAATCTTTCGGCAAGTTTTTGATCATCCTCGCCGTTGCGCTGGTGGTCTTGAGCAACGAGCGCAATGATCTGGTGGCCATCGCTCATGAGCCATTGGAACAGGCGATGATACACAGCCTGCTGGTGGTCGGCTGGAGCAGCTTCTGGATGGCCTGTGGTCTGATATTCATTGCTGCTGCCGACGTGCCCTTTGTACTGTATGAGGCGCACAAGAAGTTGCTGATGACCAAGCAGGAAGTGCGCGACGAGCATAAGAACAGCGAGGGCAGCCCTGAGGTTAAGCAGCGTATTCGCCAGTTGCAGCGCGAAATGTCCCAGCGGCGGATGATGGCGTCGATTCCGGAAGCGGATGTCATTATTACCAACCCGACGCACTTTGCCGTAGCCTTGAAATACGATCCCGAGCAGGGCGGGGCGCCGATGTTGCTGGCCAAGGGTACGGACCTGGTGGCGCTGAAGATTCGCGAAATCGGCGCGCATAACCAGATACTGATTCTGGAATCTGCGGCGTTGGCCCGTTCCATCTACTACAGCACCGAGCTGGACCAGGAAATCCCTGCCGGGCTCTATCTGGCCGTGGCCCAGGTGCTGGCCTATGTCTACCAGATCCGCCAATTCCGCGCCGGTCAAGGCAAGCGCCCAGACCCACTGGGTGACATCAAGATCCCGCCCGACCTGCAGCGCGATGCGTAGCCATTTGCTTTGTCGCCAGCAGACCACCCTCGCGCCCGTGCTCCGCATGGGTATGCGGTTCCTGAAGCTCTGCGTCCGCTCTTGGGCGTGTGGTGCGGCGCAGATTTGTGACGCAGAGCGTCACCCACGGCATTCCCACGCTGGAGCGTGAGGAACGATCATCTCAACTATCGTGCGACGCTCCGCATTGCATGCCGTTCCGGGCGCTCTGCGTCCGCTCTGTCCGATTCCCACGCAGAGCGTGAGGAGCGATCATCTCAACTATCGTGCGACGCTCCGCATTGCATGCCGTTCCGGGCGCTCTGCGTCCGCTCTGTGCGATGCCCACGCAGAGCGTGAGGAACGATCATCTCACTATCGTGCGACGCTCCGCGTCGCATGCCGTTCCGGACGCTCTGCGTCCGCTCTGTGCGATGCCCACGCAGAGCGTTAGGAACGATCATCTCACTATCTTGCGACGCTCCGCGTCGCATGCCGTTCTGGACGCTCTGCGTCCACTCTTGAAGATTTTCTGACTGCGCAAGGTATGCCGGTTTCACGTTAATTCTGCCTCTAAAGCCTTACCAGCACTGGCTTTGTAAAAGTTGGACAGCTTTTTGCACCAGGGTCGATACAGGTCGCCATCGGCGTCAATGTTTTGATCTAGTGCGCAGGTAAACAATCAGTGGATCGTTCTCAGATATTCAGTAGCGCACGCAGCAATATCACTGGCCTGGGCCGTGGTCAGTTGGGCGTTCCGCTGTTGTTGCTGGTCATGATGGCAATGATGATGTTGCCTATGCCGCCGTTTCTGCTGGACGTGTTCTTCACGTTCAACATTGCACTGTCCATCGTCGTGTTGCTGGTGTGTGTTTACGCTCTGCGGCCGCTGGACTTCTCGGTGTTTCCAACCATTCTGCTGGTCGCCACGCTATTGCGTCTGGCACTGAACGTTGCTTCCACGCGAGTGGTCATGCTTCACGGTCAGGACGGTCACGCGGCTGCGGGCAAGGTGATTCAGGCCTTCGGTGAGGTGGTGATCGGTGGTAACTATGTTGTCGGTATCGTGGTGTTCGCGATTCTGATGATCATCAACTTCGTAGTAATCACCAAAGGTGCCGGCCGTATTTCCGAGGTCAGCGCGCGTTTCACCCTCGACGCGATGCCAGGGAAACAGATGGCAATCGACGCCGACCTCAACGCCGGTCTCATCGACCAGCCAGAAGCCAAGCGTCGCCGTGCTGAAGTCGCTCAGGAAGCCGAGTTCTACGGTTCCATGGACGGTGCCAGCAAATTCGTGCGCGGCGATGCAATTGCCGGTTTGCTGATTCTGTTCATCAACCTGATCGGCGGCATGCTGGTCGGTATTCTGCAACACAACATGACGTTCGCTGATGCAGGCCGCGTTTATACCCTGCTGACCATCGGTGACGGTTTGGTGGCGCAATTGCCATCACTGCTTCTGTCCACTGCCGCAGCGATCATGGTGACCCGCGCTTCCGGTTCGGAAGAGATGGGCAAGCTGATCAATCGTCAGATGTTCGCCTCGCCCAAGGCACTGGCAGTTTCCGCTGCGATCATGATCGTCATGGGGCTGGTGCCGGGCATGCCGCACTTCTCCTTCATCAGCCTCGGCCTGGTGGCTGCGGGTGGTGCGTATCTGCTCTGGAAGAAAGAGAACCAGGTGAAAGTCGAGGCGCTGGCCGAAGTGCAACGCCAACAGGACCTGCTGCCTTCGCCGACCCGTGTTCAGGACGCCAAGGAGCTGGGTTGGGATGACGTCACCCCTATCGACATCATCGGCCTGGAAGTGGGTTATCGCCTGATTCCGCTGGTGGACCGCAATCAGGGTGGTCAACTGCTGGCGCGTATCAAAGGCGTGCGCAAGAAGCTGTCGCAAGAGCTGGGCTTCCTGATGCCGACCGTACACATCCGTGACAACCTTGATCTGGCACCCAGCGCCTACCGTCTGACGCTGATGGGCGTGATTCTGGCCGAGGCCGAGATTTATCCGGATCGCGAGTTGGCGATCAACCCCGGTCAAGTGTTCGGCACTCTGAACGGCATCACCGCCAGAGACCCGGCGTTTGGTCTGGAGGCCGTTTGGATCGAAATCAGCCAGCGCAGCCAGGCGCAGTCGCTGGGTTATACCGTGGTGGACGCCAGTACTGTGGTGGCAACCCACTTGAACCAGATTCTCTACAAGCACTCTCATGAACTGATTGGTCACGAAGAAGTCCAGCAGTTGATGCAATTGCTGGCCAAAAGCTCGCCCAAACTGGCTGAAGAGCTGGTCCCTGGTGTGCTGTCCCTGTCCTCGTTGCTCAACGTGCTGCAAGCGCTTCTGGCTGAGCATGTACCTGTGCGTGATATTCGCAGCATTGCAGAAGCTATCGCCAACAACGCCGGCAAGAGTCAAGATACCGCCGCTTTGGTGGCTGCCGTGCGAGTGGGTCTGAGCCGCGCAATCGTCCAAAGCATTGTAGGTGTTGAGCCGGAGCTGCCTGTTATCACTCTGGAACCAAGGTTGGAACAGATATTGCTCAATAGTTTGCAGAAGGCTGGTCAGGGTCAGGAAGAAGGCGTTCTTCTTGAGCCAAGCATGGCTGAGAAGCTCCAGCGTTCGTTGATTGAGGCCGCCCAGCGTCAGGAGATGCAAGGGTTGCCGGTAATTCTTCTGGTAGCAGGGCCTGTCCGGGCGATGCTGTCACGATTTGGACGATTGGCTGTACCGAACATGCATGTTCTGGCGTATCAGGAAATTCCGGACAACAAGCAAGTAACCATCGTAGCGACTGTCGGGCCGAACGGCTGAGGTAGTGAGTCATGCAAGTTAAGCGATTTTTCGCCGCCGATATGCGTCAAGCCATGAAACTGGTTCGCGATGAGCTGGGCGCCGAGGCGGCCATCATCGGTAACCGGCGCATTGCCGGTGGCGTAGAGCTGACTGCCGCTCTGGATTACAAGCTGTCCGCCCTGGCACCGCGTGTGCCGAACATGGAGCTCGAAGACGAGCTGCGCAAGACCCAGTCGCGCATCGTCTCTGCTCAGGCCGAATTGAACAACCGCAGCGACAGTGACGCGTCGATCAATCTTCAGCTGTTTTCCGGCAAACCGGTCAGCGCTGTCGATACGCACATCGAGCCGACGCTCGAAGAGCCGCCACGACCATTCGCGTACACGCCGCCTGCGCCCGCAGAGCCTGCTGTCGGCCAGCGCGCCTATGATTCGATGCGCTCCGAGTTGAACGGCTTGCGCGAGCTGCTGGAAGTCCAGCTTGGCTCTCTGGCCTGGAACCAGCTGCAGGGCAGTCGTCCGCAGCAGGCCAATCTGTGGCGCCGCCTGCAACGTGTCGGTTTGTCCGGCCCGCTGTCGCGCGATCTGCTGTCGATGATCCCGGAGATTGACGAGCCTCGTCAGGCCTGGCGCATGTTGCTGGCCCATTTGGCGCGCATGATTGCCGTGCCGGACATCGAGCCGCTAGAAGAGGGTGGAGTCATTGCCATGGTCGGGCCTGCCGGCATGGGCAAGACCACCACGCTGGCCAAACTGGCGGCACGTTACGTGTTGAAGTACGGTCCGCAGAATATCGCTCTGGTCAGCATGGACAGTTTCCGTATCGGCGCACAGGAGCAGCTCAAGACCCTTGGGCGCATCCTCAACGTGCCGGTTACCCATGTCGATCCTGGCCAGTCGCTGGTCCAGGCGCTGGAGCCGCTGCTGCGCAAGCGCGTGGTGTTGATCGATACCGCCGGGCTGCAAGCCAGCGATCCCGCGCTGCGCATGCAACTGGAAAGTCTGGCAGGGCGTGGCATCAAGTCGCGTAACTACCTGGTACTGGCGACCACCAGCCAGAAGCAGGTGCTGACCGCAGCTTATCACAGTTACAAGCGTTGTGGCCTGGCCGGATGCATTCTGACCAAGCTTGATGAAACAGCCAGCCTTGGCGAAGTCCTGAGCCTGGCGATCAGTCATGAATTACCTGTGGCCTACCTCACGGACGGACCCCGTATTCCTGACGACCTGCACACCCCGCGTCGTCATCAACTGGTGAGCCGTGCGGTGAGTGTGCAGATGCAGGATGAGCCGAGCGAGGAAGCGATGGCTGATATGTTTGCTGACCTCTATCACACCCCTGGCAAGAGAGTGGGTTAAGTGATGGATATTATTGGAATGTCCCTGCGTCAACGGTCTGCCATGCGGTGTTCATTTGCGAACGTGCAGCCCTCGATGTGGTTTCGGTCTACGCAAGACAAGGTAAAGAAATAACATGGGCAGCATGCATCCCGTACAGGTTATCGCGGTGACCGGTGGCAAAGGTGGCGTCGGTAAGACTAACGTGTCAGTGAATCTTTCACTGGCCCTTGCCGAGCTTGGCCGTCGTGTCATGCTGCTGGACGCCGATCTGGGTCTGGCCAATGTCGACGTTCTGCTTGGGCTGACGCCTAAACGTACACTTGCCGATGTGATAGAGGGCCGTTGCGAGTTGCGCGACGTTCTGTTGCAGGGGCCGGGTGGGGTGCGTATCGTGCCTGCCGCCTCTGGCACCCAGAGCATGGTGCATCTGTCCCCGGCCCAGCATGCGGGTCTGATCCAGGCGTTCAGCGAGATTGGCGACAACCTTGATGTGCTGGTGATTGACACGGCTGCCGGTATCGGCGAATCGGTGGTCAGCTTCGTGCGCGCCGCTCAGGAAGTGTTGCTGGTGGTGTGCGACGAGCCCACGTCGATCACCGATGCCTACGCCCTGATCAAACTGCTCAACCGCGACTACGGCATGAACCGCTTCCGGGTGCTGGCCAACATGGCGCAGAGCCCGCAGGAAGGGCGCAACCTGTTCGCCAAACTCACCAAAGTGACGGACCGTTTTCTTGATGTCGCGCTGCAGTATGTAGGTGCCGTGCCGTACGACGAGTGCGTGCGCAAGGCCGTACAGAAACAGCGCGCCGTCTACGAAGCATTCCCGCGATCCAAATGTGCGCTGGCGTTCAAGGCCATTGCCCAGAAGGTTGATACCTGGCCGCTGCCAGCCAACCCGCGGGGTCATCTCGAGTTCTTCGTTGAGCGACTCGTTCACCAGACCAGTGCAGGGCCTGTGCAATGACTGCGAGCGGCTACCAGATGTACAGCAAGGCTTCCCGTAATTCGCAATACGAGTTGATCGAGCGTTATGCGCCATTGGTCAAGCGTATCGCTTATCATCTGCTGGCGCGCTTGCCGGCCAGCGTGCAGGTCGAGGATCTGATCCAGGCTGGCATGATCGGTCTGCTTGAAGTCTCCACCAAATATGATTCAACCAAAGGTGCGAGTTTCGAGACCTACGCCGGCATTCGCATTCGTGGTGCGATGCTGGATGAAGTGCGCAAGGGCGACTGGGCACCACGCTCAGTGCACCGCAATACCCGAATGGTCAGTGACGCAATTCGTGCAATTGAAGCTAAAACCGGCCGTGACGCTAAAGATCACGAGGTTGCGGCCGAACTCCAGTTGAGTCTTGATGATTATTACGGGATTTTGAATGACACCTTGGGCAGCCGCCTCTTCAGTTTCGACGACCTGCTTCAGGACGGCGATCACGAAGGGCTGCATGAGGATGGCGCAAGCGGTTCGCTTGAGCCGTCGCGCGACCTGGAAGACGAGCGCTTCCAGGCAGCGTTGGCCGATGCAATTGCCAATTTGCCAGAGCGTGAGCGTCTGGTGTTGGCGCTGTACTACGACGAAGAGCTGAACCTCAAGGAAATCGGAGAGGTTCTTGGGGTCAGCGAATCTCGGGTCAGTCAGTTACACAGCCAGTGCGCAGCTCGTTTGCGGGGGCGTTTGGGGGAGTGGCGAGCGCGTTGACGGCAGTGCGCGACGTTTGTCGTGTGTTGTCTGCATGCCGGCTGTGCAAAGCGTTACGTGGTAGCAGGATAGACGAGGCAAGGGCCTGTCGGGCAATGTCTCGATGGGCTTTAGTCGCAGTCTTGACTGTCGTTGTGCCAAGCCCGTCGTCGTTTCGTATAGCTGGGGGTGTGCTGTGCCAGTATTGAGTGAACAGCGTGTTCAGGTGCTGAACGCGTTAAAGACTGCTTGGAGGTCGAATTGGACAAGAACATGAAAATCCTCATCGTTGATGACTTCTCAACGATGCGGCGGATCATCAAGAATCTGTTGCGTGATCTGGGATTTACCAACACATCTGAAGCGGATGACGGTCTGACCGCATTGCCGATGCTGCAGAGTGGTGCCTTTGACTTTCTGGTGACGGACTGGAACATGCCTGGCATGACCGGTATCGACTTGTTGCGTCAGGTCCGTGCGGACGAGCGTCTCAAGAGCCTTCCTGTACTGATGGTTACTGCCGAAGCGAAGCGTGAGCAGATCATTGAAGCTGCCCAGGCCGGGGTGAACGGTTATGTAGTCAAGCCATTCACGGCTCAAGCGCTTAAAGAGAAGATCGAAAAGATCTTTGAACGCGTCAATAGCTGATGCATGCCGCGAGGGCGCTATGGATAACAATGATTCGATGGCCGACTTTGAGTCGACCTTAAAGAGACACGCGCAGGAACTCGTCACCAGCCTTGAAAAGGGCCGCTTCGGTGACGCTGTGCAGCTGATCCATGAACTCAACCAGACACGCGACCGCGGCCTTTATCAGGAAGTGGGCAAGCTGACTCGTGAGCTGCACAGTGCAATCGTCAACTTTCATATTGATCCGCACATGCCTCAAGCCGAGGAAGTGTCGCAGATCACCGACGCAACCGAACGCCTGTCGTATGTGGTGAGGCTGACCGAGAATGCGGCCAACCGCACTATGGACCTGGTCGAGGAAAGCACACCGCTCATGAGCGGTCTGAGCTCCGATGCCAAGGCATTGAGTGACGACTGGGGTCGTTTCATGCGCCGCGAAATCGGTGCTGAAGAATTTCGTGAGCTGGCCAAGCGGGTCGATGGTTTTCTGACGCGCACCGAGCAGGAGGCCGATAGGGTTTCCGGGCATCTCAACGATATTTTGCTTGCCCAGGATTACCAGGACCTTACGGGGCAGGTTATCAAGCGCGTGACGCAATTGGTTACGGAAGTCGAGAGCAATCTGCTCAAACTGGTGCTCATGGCCAGCCATGTCGATCGCTTCGCAGGCATCGAACATGACGAAGAATCCATCCTTGCTGAAAAAGATCCTAAAAAACATCTCGCCAAGGGTGAAGGTCCGCAGATTCATGCCGATAAACGTGAAGACGTCGTATCCGGACAGGATGATGTAGACGATCTGCTATCGAGCCTCGGCTTCTAAGATCTGTTGACGGTTAATTTTAGGGAGCACCCCATGAGCTTCGGCGCCGATGAAGAAATCCTTCAGGATTTTCTGGTAGAGGCCGGCGAAATTCTGGAGCAGTTGTCAGAGCAATTGGTCGAGCTGGAAAGCCGACCGGATGATGCTGATCTGCTCAATGCAATTTTTCGCGGTTTTCACACTGTAAAAGGGGGCGCCGGCTTCCTCCAGCTCCATGAGCTGGTGGAGTGCTGCCACATCGCCGAAAACGTGTTCGACATCCTTCGCAAGGGTGAGCGTCGCGTTGATTCCGAACTGATGGATGTGGTCCTGGAAGCTCTGGACACCGTCAACAGCATGTTCGGTCAGGTACGTGAACGGACTGACGTAACTGCGGCGACGCCAGAACTGCTGGCTGCGCTTTCGCGACTGGCCGAGCCACAATCTGCCGACGAAGTCGCGGCGCCCGAGCCCGAGCCGGTGGTTGAAGCCGAGGCTCCGGTTGCCGAGCAAGCGGCCAGCGATGACATTACCGATGATGAGTTCGAGCAACTGCTCGATTCGCTGCACGGCACCAGTCCGGTGTCTGCGGCACCATCAGCGGCACCTGCGGTCGCGCCAGCTGGCGATGAAATTACCGATCAGGAATTTGAATCCCTGCTTGATCAGTTGCATGGCAAGGGCAAGTTTGCGGCCGATGCTGTAGCCGCTCCAGCCCCGGCACCTGCTGCACAGAGCAAGGGTGCAGCGCCTGCCGGCGATGAAATCACCGACGACGAATTCGAAGCCTTGCTTGATCAACTGCATGGCAAGGGCTCGTTTGACGGTGCCATAGCCGCTACGGCTGCTGCTGCTGCTGCACCTGCACCTGCACCTGCACCTGCGGCCGTTGCTGCCAAGGCACCCTCTGCTGCAGCGGCATCGGACGAAATTACCGATCACGAATTTGAAAGCCTGCTCGACGAACTGCATGGCAAAGGCAAGTTCGAGCCTGATGCGGTCGTTGCCAAGGCACCTGCTCCGGCAGCTGCCATAGCTGCTGCTCCGCCACCGGCTGCCAAGCCTGCTGCGGCGCCTGCACCTGCGGTAAAGGCCGAGCCCGCCAAGCCTGCTCCAGCACCTGCACGCGCTCCTGCACCCACTGGTGAAAAGCCGGTTGCGACTGAAGCCGAAACCACGGTTCGTGTGGATACCGCCCGACTGGACGAGATCATGAACATGGTCGGCGAGCTGGTACTGGTACGTAACCGCCTGGTGCGTCTGGGTCTCAACAGCGGCGATGAAGCCATGTCCAAGGCGGTTTCGAACCTGGATGTGGTCACTGCCGACCTGCAGACCGCGGTCATGAAGACCCGTATGCAGCCGATCAAGAAAGTCTTTGGTCGCTTCCCGCGTCTGGTACGTGACCTGGCTCGCCAGCTCAAGAAAGAGATCAATCTGGAACTGGTCGGCGAAGAAACCGACCTCGACAAGAACCTCGTAGAGGCGCTTGCCGACCCGCTGGTCCACTTGGTGCGCAACGCGGTCGACCACGGTATCGAAACGCCGGAAGAACGCGAAGCCTCGGGCAAGTCCCGCGGCGGCAAGGTAATTCTTTCGGCAGAGCAGGAAGGCGACCATATCCTGCTGTCGATTTCCGATGACGGCAAGGGTATGGACCCCAACGTGTTGCGCTCGATTGCGGTCAAACGTGGTGTCATGGACAAGGATGCAGCCGATCGGTTGAGCGACACCGATTGCTACAACCTGATCTTTGCACCGGGCTTCTCGACCAAGACCGAGATTTCCGATGTGTCAGGTCGCGGTGTGGGCATGGACGTGGTTAAAACCAAGATCTCCCAGCTCAACGGCTCGATCAACATCTACTCGACCAAGGGCCAGGGTTCCAAGATTGTCATCAAGGTCCCGTTGACCCTTGCGATCATGCCGACCCTGATGGTGATGCTGGGCAACCAGGCTTTTGCCTTCCCGTTGGTCAACGTCAACGAAATCTTCCACCTGAACCTGTCCACTACCAACGTGGTTGACGGTCAGGAAGTGGTGATCGTACGTGACAAAGCCTTGCCGCTGTTCTATCTCAAGCGCTGGCTGGTCAGTTCGGCGGCTCATGAAGAGCAGCGAGAAGGGCACGTTGTGATCCTGACGGTAGGCACCCAGCGCATCGGCTTCGTTGTCGATCAACTGGTCGGCCAGGAAGAAGTGGTTATCAAACCGCTGGGCAAGATGCTGCAAGGTACGCCAGGCATGTCGGGCGCCACCATCACCGGTGACGGTCGCATCGCCTTGATTCTCGATGTACCCAGCATGCTCAAGCGTTACGCCGCACGGCGTATCTGAACCCGGGGGTGCGGGCAGCCTGGCTGCCTGCAACACCTATTGGAGTGTTTATGGCAGTCAAGGTCCTGGTGGTGGATGATTCCGGTTTTTTCCGCCGCCGTGTTACGGAAATTCTTTCTTCGGACCCCAACATTGTAGTGGTTGGCACCGCCACCAACGGCAAGGAAGCGATTGAGCAGGCGCTGGCGCTCAAACCTGATGTCATCACCATGGACTACGAAATGCCGATGATGGATGGCATTACGGCAGTTCGTCATATCATGCAGCGTATCCCCACCCCGGTATTGATGTTCTCGTCGCTGACGCACGAAGGTGCGCGCGTGACGCTGGATGCTCTGGACGCCGGTGCCGTGGATTTCCTGCCCAAGAATTTCGAAGATATCTCGCGCAACCCGCAGAAGGTCAAACAACTGCTGTGTGAGAAGATCAACAGCATTTCGCGCAGTAACCGCCGTTCAAGCGGGTTTGGTGCGGCCAGCGCTGCATCGGCGGCTGCACCGGCAGCGCCGACGTCGTCCAGCCGTGCACCTGCGCCCACCGCGCCAGCCCGTGCCGTGCCGACGCGCACTGCAGCGCCTGCCACGGCCCCTGCGGCTCATGCTCACCATGCTCCGGCACACCCGACCACCTCAGGCACGCCCAAGCGCAAGGCATACAAACTGGTGGCCATCGGCACCTCAACCGGTGGTCCGGTTGCGTTGCAACGGGTACTTACCCAGTTGCCAGCCAGCTTCCCGGCACCGCTGGTGCTGATTCAACACATGCCTGCAGCCTTCACCAAGGCCTTTGCCGAGCGTCTCGACAAGCTGTGCAAGATCAGCGTCAAGGAAGCAGAGGACGGCGACGTTCTGCGCCCTGGTCTGGCGTTGCTGGCACCGGGCGGCAAGCAGATGATGGTGGATGCGCGCGGTACGGTGAAGATTCTGCCGGGTGACGAGCGCCTGAATTACAAACCTTGTGTAGATATCACCTTTGGCTCTGCCGCCAAGTCCTACGGTGACAAGGTGCTGTCGGTGGTGTTGACCGGCATGGGTGCCGATGGCCGTGAGGGCGCGCGCCTGCTCAAGCAGGCGGGCAGTACCGTATGGGCGCAGGACGAAGCGAGCTGCGTCATTTACGGCATGCCGATGGCAATCGTCAAGGCTGAGCTTGCAGATGCGATCTACAGTCTGGATGACATAGGTCGCCACCTGGTAGAGGCCTGTCTCTGATGGATGTACTCAGTCTTATCGGCCTGATCCTGGCGTTTGTCGCGATCATTGGCGGCAACTTTCTTGAAGGCGGACACCTAGGTGCGTTGCTCAATGGCCCGGCAGCCCTGATTGTACTGGGCGGCACACTGGGTGCGTCGCTGTTGCAGTCACCGATGAGCGCGTTCATGCGTGCCATGAAAATCATCCGCTGGATCATTTTCCCGCCTCGTATCGATCTGCCCGGCGGTGTCGACCGGGTGATCGGCTGGAGCATGACCGCCCGCAAGGAAGGCTTGCTCGGTCTGGAAACGGTCGCCGATTCCGAACCTGACAGTTATGCCCGCAAAGGCTTGCAACTGTTGGTCGATGGTGCCGAACCTGCAGCGATCCGGAGCATTCTTGAAGTGGATTTCATCACTCAGGAAACCCGCGATATTCAGGCTGCCAAGGTATTCGAAAGCATGGGCGGCTATGCGCCGACCGTGGGCATCATCGGTGCGGTAATGGGTCTGATTCACGTCATGGGTAACCTGGCCGACCCGAGCCAACTGGGCAGCGGGATTGCGGTGGCTTTTGTTGCCACCATTTATGGCGTTGCAATGGCCAACCTGATTCTGCTGCCGGTGGCCAACAAGCTTAAAGGCATTGCCCACCGTCAGTCGCGTTACCGCGAAATGCTGCTTGAAGGCTTGCTGTCCATCGCCGAGGGTGAAAACCCGCGCTCCATCGAACTCAAGCTGCAAGGCTTCATGGAGTAACAGCGCATGGCTCGCCGACGTCAGGCCGAAGAACACGAAAATCATGAGCGCTGGCTGGTGTCGTATGCCGACTTCATTACCCTGCTGTTCGCGTTTTTCGTGGTGATGTACTCGATTTCCTCGGTCAATGAAGGCAAATACAAGATTCTGTCCCAGGCACTGGTTGGCGTATTCAACGATACCGAGCGCACTATGAAACCGATCCCTATTGGTGAGCAGCGCCCGGTCTCGGTAAAGCCCGCCGAGCCGCTGGTCAAGGACAGCGAACAGACCGATGCCGGAATTGGCCAGGCTTCTGATGATCCGCTGCAGACCATCGCTCAGGATGTTCGCGATGCGTTCGGCGACCTGATCAAGTCCGATCAGATGACGGTGCGCGGCAACGAGTTATGGATCGAGATCGAACTCAACTCCAGCCTGTTGTTCGTCAGCGGCGACGCCATACCCAGCGACAAGGCCTTCACGATCATTGAAAAGGTTTCCGGAATCGTCAAACGCTTCGACAATCCCATACACGTTGAAGGCTTCACTGACGACCAGCCGATCAGCACTGCGCAGTTTCCGACCAACTGGGAACTGTCTTCGGCTCGATCTGCCAGCATTGTGCGCATGCTGGCGATGGACGGTGTCAATCCAGCGCGACTGGCCTCTGTGGGCTACGGTGAGTTTCAACCGATCGCGCCCAATACCACTGCCGCCGGACGCGCCAAGAACCGCCGCGTAGTGCTGGTCATCTCGCGAAATCTGGATGTGCGTCGCAGCCTGACCAGTTCAGGGTCGGCCAATATGCAACCGGATGCCGCACTGAGGCGTGCTGGCACACAAACTGCACCGGTGCCAGCAAAGCCGCCGGTACGTGCGAACGCCGTCAATTCTCCGTCACCTGCCCCCTAACATCGTATCGGTATGGTCGTTGCTGTACGCAAGGAAAAACATCAATGAGAGTCTGGGCAGTAGCCAACCAGAAAGGTGGAGTCGGAAAGACCACCACGACCATCGCCCTGGCCGGCCTGCTGGCCGATGCAGGCAAGCGTGTGGTCGTGGTCGATCTGGACCCCCACGGCTCCATGACCAGCTATTTCGGGCATAACCCGGACGAACTGGAACACAGTGCCTTCGATCTGTTTCTCCACAAGGGTGCGGTTCCGGAGGGGCTTCCGGGCCAATTGCTGCTGCCGACCAGCGACCAGCGTATCTCGCTGATACCCTCCAGCACGGCGCTGGCCACACTGGAGCGTCAATCCCCTGGCCAGAGCGGCCTGGGCCTGGTGATCGCTAAAAGTCTGGCGCAGTTGTGGCAGGATTTTGACTATGCGCTGATCGACAGTCCGCCGCTGCTGGGCGTTCTCATGGTCAATGCGCTGGCGGCTAGCCAGCAGTTGGCGATACCGGTACAGACCGAGTTTCTGGCTGTGAAAGGCCTGGAGCGTATGGTCAATACCCTGACCATGATCAACCGTTCGCGCAAGGTGCCGTTGCCTTACACCATCGTGCCGACCTTGTTCGACCGTCGTACTCAGGCGTCGATGGGCACATTGAAATTATTGCGCGACAGTTTTCCCGATCATGTCTGGCAAGCCTACGTGCCGGTTGACACGCGGCTGCGCGATGCCAGCCGTCTGGGGCTGACGCCGTCGCAGAATGACAGTAAGAGTCGCGGTGTGATTGCTTATCGGGCATTGCTCAAGCATATGCTCGCCGAGCAGCTCAATGCTCAGGTGGCCTGACGTGAACGTCCATTCTTTCTACACAGTTTGCTCAAGTGATGCCTCAATGCGGCCGATAACTCTATCAGGTTGCACCTGCTCCATTTTTTGTTGGGCCCCGGTATGAACCGCCCTGTAGAAGTAGCAACACGACCCAAGCTGGCGTTGCAGTCCTATCTGGACGCATTGCTGTACGACGCGACTGAAGTGCTTGAAGAGCCTGTCAGCAGCATCGATGAATTTCAGGCGGCTGTGCTCGAAGAGCAAGCCTTTGATGCGCGGATGCAAGCGCAGATCAAACCGCTGGCGGTTGCGGTGGCCGCGCCGGCTCCGGTGGCTGTAGCGGTAAAGGTTGAAGCGCCTGCGCCGGTGATTGAAGTCGCTCCGGTGATTGTTGCCGAAGTGGTGAAGGTTGAAAAAGCAGTTTCGACCGTTGAGCTGGTCGAGCCGGTCGCTGAGTTGAGCACACTGGTGACCCAGCGCACGCCGACGCCGCCGCCTACCAGTGATGGTCGCCCGGCATGGGCCGCCGAGCCGTTCGAATGCCTGTTGTTCGACGTGGCCGGGCTGACGCTGGCAGTGCCGCTGGTATGCCTGGGGTCGATTTACCCGCTGGCAGGGCAGGAGCTGACGCCACTGTTCGGTCAACCGGACTGGTTTCTCGGGATCCTGCCTTGCCAGGCGGGCAACCTGAAAGTATTGGATACCGCGCGCTGGATCATGCCTGATCGATACCGCGACGATTTTCGCCAGGGATTGCAGTACGTGATTTCGGTGCAGGGATACGAGTGGGGACTGGCGGTGCATCAAGTCAGCCGTTCGTTGCGTCTTGATCCGAATGAGATCAAATGGCGCACGCAGCGAGGTCAGCGCCCATGGCTGGCGGGCACGGTTATCGAGCACATGTGCGCGTTGCTGGATGTTGCAGAGTTGGCCGAGCTGATAGCCAGTGGCGCGGTCAAGCAGTTGAATAAGTCGAAATAATCATGGGTCGATGCCAGTGGCATCACCTGCAAAGAACACACGTGAGGGGTTGGGGTTATGAATAAGTCGTCTGCACAAGGTTCCGAAGATCCTATCCTGCAATGGGTTACGTTCCGCCTGGACAACGAGTCCTATGGCATCAACGTGATGCAGGTGCAGGAAGTGCTGCGCTACACTGAAATCGCCCCGGTCCCGGGTGCGCCAAGCTACGTACTGGGCATTATCAACCTGCGCGGTAACGTGGTCACCGTGATCGATACCCGTCAGCGCTTTGGTCTGGCTCCGGTTGAAGTCAGCGACAATACGCGTATCGTGATCATCGAAGCCGACAAGCAAGTGGTCGGGATTCTGGTCGACAGCGTGGCTGAAGTGGTTTACTTGCGTCAGTCTGAAGTCGAAACTGCGCCAAACGTGGGTAACGATGAGTCGGCCAAATTCATTCAGGGCGTTTGCAACAAGAACGGCGAACTGTTGATTCTGGTTGAACTGGACAAAATGATGTCCGAAGAAGAGTGGTCCGAACTGGAGAACATCTGATTGATCTTTGAGGTAGCTGTCGTCTTCCTGGGCATTCTCTGGGTAGTCACCCTGTTTATGTTCCTGGCCCATACCAGGCGTCAGCGCAAGCTCGATGCCGAGCGTGATGAGGCGGCTGCCTTGCGTGATCAGCGGATCAAGGAGTTGGCCAGACGCCTGGACAACTACCAGAACGGCACGGTGCGCATGGGCGAAGCGTTGCACGAGCTGCGTGCCATCGTTGCGCCGTTGCCGGACAAGCTCACTGCACTGGAACAGCGCGATCCCTCCACGCTGTCCTTTGCCCAGGCTGCACGCCTGGTCGGCATGGGTGCCAGCATCGATGAGCTGACCCAGTCCTGCGGCCTGACCCAGGCCGAAGCGCAACTGATGACCAAACTGCACAGCAATACTGCGAGCTAGTTTCTCTTCGGTACACGCCTGCGCTGCCCATTCAAGATCGGACGCAGAGCATCCAGAACTGCAACGATAATCTCAACTATCGTGCGACGCTCTGCGTCGCATGCCGCTCTGGACGCTCTGCGTCCGATTTTGAGTATGATTCTCGTGTCAATCACTCTGCATTGGCATGCTCTTCTTAACGCTTGGCGTTGCAAATTTCCGGTGCGGCAGAACATCATGCCTTACCTGTTAATGCTGCCATACAGTGCTTTTTTATCGCGATGGTACTGACGACGCAGAGTGCGACGTTAGTGACGGCTGAGTCCTGGCGCTGATCCGGGGGTAGCCTGGCAGGACGCCAGGCTAGCCGCACCGGGCCATGGATGGCCCGTTGCGGCGCCCCCCGGATCAGTGACAGGGCGAAGGAACCCGACGAAGTCGGGCCGGAAACAGGAGCGAGGGGGTTTGGTTACTTTGGCCCGTCAAAGTAACTCGCCGAGGGGCGAAAAGGTGACCTGAGTCGAACCCCAATCCATCTGACATCGCAGAACCACCGTGCAAAGCGGAGCCACGGTCAGCGCCGGTCTTACTGCTCGTCCAGCGCAAACTCGGTCAGACAGAACGTCGGGATCTTCAGGTCGTTAAGACGCTTGGAGCCACCCAGTTCCGGCAGGTCGATGATCGCAGCGGCTTCATGTACCTCGGCGCCCATGCGGCGGATGAGGTTGGCGGCGGCGATCAGCGTGCCTCCCGTCGCGATCAGGTCATCGAACATGATGACTGAGTCACCTTCGCACAGACTGTCGGCATGCACTTCCAGATACGCTTCGCCGTATTCGGTCTGATAGGCCTCGGAGAGTACGTCGGCGGGCAATTTGCCTTGTTTGCGAAACAGCACCAGCGGCTTGTTGAGTTGATACGCCACCACCGAACCAATCAGAAAACCACGCGCGTCCATGACGCCGATATGGCTGAAATCGGCTTCTATATAGCGCTGCACGAAGCTGTCGATTACCTGACGGGTAGCCTTGGGCGACTGAAAGAGGGGAGTGATGTCGCGAAAGACCACGCCCGGCTTGGGAAAGTCTATGACCGGGCGTATCAGGGACTTGAAGTTCGATTGATCGAAAGTCATCAGGGGGATCCATGGCAGGTTTGGCCGATAGTTTAAGCCGACCCGCCACAGATCGCACGTATCAGCTTTGCATTGCGCCGCCCGCCAGCGAGCACAGCTCGATCGGGGCGAGGATATGAATCTCTTTGCCTTCTGCAGCAATCAACTGGTTTTGCTGGAACCGGGTGAATACCCGCGACACCGTCTCGACGGCCAGGCCCAGATGATTACCTATTTCGTTGCGCGACATGCTCAGACGAAACTGATTGGCCGAGAAACCTCTGGCCCGGAAGCGCGCAGACAGATTGATCAGAAACGTGGCAATACGCTCATCGGCGGTCTTCTTCGACAGCAACAGCATCATTTGCTGATCTTCGCGGATCTCGCGGCTCATGACGCGCATCAACTGGCGACGCAGTTGCGGTAACTGCACCGACAGCTCATCCAGGCGTTCAAATGGTATTTCGCACACTGAAGTGGTTTCCAGTGCCTGCGCCGAGACCGGGTAAGCCTGGGCGTCCATGCCTGACATTCCGACCAGTTCGCTGGGCAGATGAAAGCCGGTGAGTTGTTCTTCGCCGTTGTCACTGATGTTGAAGGTTTTCAGCGCGCCAGAGCGTACTGCATAGACCGACTCGAAGGTATCTCCCTGACGGAATAGAAACTCGCCTTTTTTCAGCGGACGGCCCCGTTTGACGATCTGGTCAAGGCAGTCCATGTCTTCCGTGTTCAACGAGAGGGGCAGGCAGAGTGGAGCGAGACTGCAATCCTTGCAGTGGGCCTGGTTTTGAGCGCGCAACTTTACTGGCTCGGACATCACTTAATTCCTTGTGGGAAAACACACATAAGCCGTAAGGGTACCTCACCCTTGCTTGTCGGGGCCAGCCTACAAAGCCCTCTGTACCATCAAGGTTCCAGAGCGGCTGCCGATAAGCCTGTATTCCCTCGGATGAACCAGGATGCCTTGGCATGTCAACGACACTTCCGTTGATCAACAGTATTACGATACGTACTGCGACCTCGCAGATTACGTACAGCAGCCAGACCAGCGAAAGCAGCGTCGAGACGCCTGCCGGTGAGGCAAAGGGCGTTGAAGTCAATCTGTCGTCAGCAGGCAAGGCTGCCGCTGCGTCGTCTTCCAGAAATGCCGATATCGAGCAGAGCGGCCTGCCGGCTTCCGTGCAGAAGATCCTCAAGGCTATTCGCGAGCTTCAACGCAGGATCGCGGAAACCATGGAGCAGATCCAGAAGGCTCTGAAGGACCCGAGTCTGAGTCTTGAGGAGCGCCGCACCAAGGCCGCGGCGCTACAGACCGTGCTCACCACATTGCAGGCGCAGGTGAGCAATTCCACGGCCGATTTGTCGTCGCTGATGAACAGCCTGAACTCCAGCGACGCCGACAAGACCAAGGCGGGCATGCTGGTTCTGGCCAAAATGTAGAACCAGGCCGCTGCTCATATCACCTGGGAGAACTGCTGCCTGTTCTGCCGGGTCAGGTACGCATCGAAGACCATGCACACAGCACGCACCAGCAACCGGCCTGCCGGTTTCACTTCAATTCCCGCGGCGCTCAACGCAATCAGCCCGTCCTCCGCCATGCCAAGCAGTTGTGGCCATGCGTCGCTGAAATAGTCTCTGAAATCGATGGAGAATGCTTTTTCAATCTCGGCGAAATCCAGCATGAAGTGGCAGATCAACTGCTGAATGACTGCGCGTCTTATCCGGTCGTCATCGCTGCACATCAGCCCTCGTCTGGTTGCTGGCTGGTCGCTGTCCAGCAGCCTTTGATAGTCGCTCAGGTCGCTGCTGTTCTGACTGTACAGCTCGCCAATCTGGCTGATGGCCGAGACGCCCAGCCCGATCAGATCACAGTGACCATGCGTGGTGTAGCCCTGAAAATTGCGTTGCAGGGTCAGGTCTTCCTGGGCGATAGCCAACTCATCGTCGGGCAGGGCGAAATGGTCCATGCCGATGTAGCGATAACCGGCGTTGCCCAGTTGCTCGACGGTGCGCTCGAGCATGAGCAGTTTGCTCCGGGCATCCGGCAGTTCGGCCGTGTCGATGCGCCGCTGCGGCATGAAGCGTTCCGGCAGGTGGGCGTAGTTGAACACAGACAACCGGTCGGGCTGTAATTCGATGATTTCATCCACTGTGCGGCTGAAGGCTTGCGCGGTTTGTCTGGGAAGGCCGTAGATCAGGTCGATATTCACAGAACGAAACTGCAGCGTGCGGGCGGCTTCGACGATGGCGCGGGTTTCCTCCAGGCTTTGCATGCGGTTGATTGCCCGTTGCACGGTCGGGTCCAGGTCCTGCACGCCAAGGCTGACCCGGTTGAAACCCAGCTCGCGCAGCAGGCCCATGGTCGACCAGTCCGCTTCGCGAGGGTCAATCTCGATGCCATAGTCGCCGGAGTCATCTTCCAGCAAATTGAAATGCGCGCGCAGCTGCGCCATCAACCGACGTAGTTCAGCATGACTCAGGAAGGTCGGCGTGCCGCCACCCAGGTGCAGTTGCTCCACCACCTGGCCGGGTGCCAGGTGGCAGGCGAGCATCTGTATTTCGTGTTCGAGCCGCTGCAGGTAAGCCTGGGCGCGTCCGCGGTCCTTGGTGATGACCTTATTGCAGGCACAGTAGTAACAAATGTTCGCGCAGAAGGGCAGATGCACATAGAGCGACAGCGGGCGCAACGCCTTGCGGCTTTCCCGCAGAGCATGCAACAGGTCAAATGCGCCTATTTGTGTGTGAAGTTGCACTGCTGTCGGATAGGACGTATAGCGCGGTCCTGCCACATCATAGCGATGGATCAGGTCTGAATCCCAACGAATGGCGTCAAGCATGCGCACGTTTCCCGGTCAGGCTGGCGATGGCGCGAGCATACGCAGGCGCTCAAGGGCGTGCGTTGACGTAGATCAAACGGGGTGAGCTGCCCGGCCTCAGTGCCCCATCAGCCAATGCTGATGCGGCCCCGGCAAGGTCCAGAGGCCAAACACGATTACCAGCAACCCTCCGGCCATGCGAACACCTCGTTTGCGCAGCAGGACAGTGGTGCGCTCGGCGGCAAGTCCGGTGGCCAGCAGAACGGGCCAGGTGCCCAGCCCGAAGGCCAGCATCAGCAAGGCGCTATGGAGAGGATTGCCCTGGCTGGCGGCCCAGAGCAGGGCGCTGTAAACCAGCCCGCAGGGCAGCCAGCCCCACAGCGCGCCGAGCAACAAGGCGCGGGGCAGGCTGGACACCGGCAGCAAGCGGCTGGCCAGCGGTTGCAGGTGTCGCCACAGGCCTCGGCCCAGGCGCTCGATATGCGTCAGCCCGCTCCACCAGCCAGCCAGATACAGCCCCATCACGATCAGCAACACTGCGGCGATGACCCGCATACCCGTTGCCAGCGGACTTTGCGCGACTGCCCAGCCGACCAGCCCGGAACCCAGGCCAGCAACCGTGTAACTGAGAATGCGCCCAAGGTTATAGGCCAGCAGCAGCCGGAATCGACGGCTGCGCTGTTCCTTGGGAATGGCCAGTGTCAGCGCTCCCATGAGGCCGCCACACATCCCCAGGCAATGGCCGCCGCCCAGCAGCCCGAGAATGAGCGCCGAGAGCAGCGTCGAAGCAAGTTCAAACATCGTGTTTCTCGTCAGCGCCAGGCCGTTGCTGTTCTGGCCGGGCATGATCCACTGACGGCGGATCATCGAACAATATGCTGTGCGCCGGGCCTTCCATATCGTCGTACTGGCCGCTGTCCACCGCCCAGAAGAACACGTAGATCGCGACACCCACCAGCAGCAGCGCAGCAGGGATCATGATGTAAAGCGCGGGCATGAAACCTCCGGGGCAGGTTGTGACGTCAGGGCGCGGCGCGGCATGCGGGTCAGGCGCAAGGCGTTGAGCACTACGGTCAACGAACTGAGCGACATGCCGATGGCCGCCCATACCGGGGTGATCCAGCCCAGTGCCGCGAATGGCAGCATGAGGCCATTGTACAGGCTGGCCCAGAGCAGATTTTCGATAATGACCCTGCGCGTACGTCGGGCCAGATTCAGTGCGTCGATCAGCACCGGCAAACGGTTGCACAGCAGCACGGCGTCAGCGCTGGTTTTTGCAAGATCGGTGGCCGAGCCCATTGCCACACTGATGTCGGCAGCGGCCATGATCGGGACGTCATTCACCCCGTCACCGATCATCAGCACCTTGCGTCCCTGAGCCTGAAGTTGCCGCAGCACCTCCAGCTTGTCGTCCGGGTGCATACCGCCACGCGCTTCGTCTATCCCCAGCGCCTGCGCGACACTGGCGACCATCGGTGAGCTGTCTCCGGACAGCAGCAGCGTTTTCCAGCCTCGTGCCTTGCAGGCTTGTAACAAGGTGCCGGCATCGTCGCGCAGTCGATCGTCGAGTACCAGCCAGGCCAGCGGCCCTTGCGCATCGCCCAGCAATAGCCACTGGCCGGACTCATCGGTGATCACCGGCGGTTCAGTGCCGCTCGGCGCACAGACGAACGGCGCCTGGCCGATGCGCAGCAGTTTCCCGTCAACACGTCCTTCCAGCCCTAGCCTCGGTGTGCTGTGCACCTCTTCGGCGGCCCTTGACGCTCGACCAAAGGCGCGGGCAATAGGGTGCTCGGAACGGTTTTCCAGCGCCGCCGCCAGCTCAAGACAGCGGCTGGCGTCCAGTTCGCGTAGCGGGTGAATGCTGCGCAGCGCCAGATGTCCCTCGGTCAGGGTGCCGGTCTTGTCGAAGATGACTGTGTCGATCTGATTCAGGCCCTCCAGTACATGACCTCGGGTCAGCAACAGACCAAGCTTGTGCAGCGTGCCGGTGGCTGCTGTCAACGCGGTCGGTGTCGCCAACGACAGCGCGCAGGGGCAGGTGGCAACGAGTATTGCCAGGACAATCCAGAATGCACGGGATGCGTCGATTTGCCACCAGACAACGCCGATCAGCGCCGCCGCCATCAGCGAAAACAGTAGAAAGGTCTGTGCAGCCCGGTCGGCGATCTGCGCGAGACGGGGCTTCTGCGCCTGAGCGCGCTCGAGCAGGCGGACAATGGCCGAAAGACGGGTTTCCTGACCCAGCGCCGACACGGCAATGGTCAGCGGACTCTCGACATTCAACGTTCCTGCGGTGACCGCATCGCCCGCGCTGCGCACTTGTGGCAGGTACTCGCCGGTCAGCAGTGACTCATCGATACTGGAATGACCTTCGAGGATCCTGCCGTCAGCCGGGATCACCGCACCGGGGCGCACCAATATACGATCAGTCAAACGCAGTTCGCTGAGCATGATGCGCTGGCTCTGGCCATCGTCACCAAGGCGCAGGCATGAGGCAGGCAGCAGGTTGACCAGCTGCGCCGTGGCTGCCGCTGTGCGCTCGCGGGCGCGGCGCTCCAGGTAGCGTCCGGCCAGCAGGAATAATGCAAACATGCCTACCGCATCGAAATACAATTCGCCAGCGCCGGTGACCGCAGTCCAGATGCCGGCGACATAAGCCGCGCCTATTGCCAGCGACACCGAGACGTCCATCGTCAGTTGACGGCTGCGCAGGTCGCGCAACGCGCCGCGGAAGAACGGTGCGCAACTGTAAAACACGATCGGAGTGGTCAGAAACAGAGCCACCCAGCGCAGGATGGTGTGCATCTGCGGGCTGAGGTCGATGTTGAACTCCGGCCAGGTGGCCATGGTTGCCATCATTGCCTGAAACCACAGCAGACCAGCGACACCCAGTTGCCGCAAGGCCAGACGGTTTTCACTTGCCAGACGTTCGGCGGCGCGATCGGCCTGCCAGGGGTGAGCGACATAACCAATTGCGTGCAGCTCGCTCAGCAACTGACTGAGGGCAAGCTGGTCGCCGCGCCAGCGTACGTTCAGGCGATGGGTGGAGAGGTTCATGCGCGCTTCGGCCACTGCGGGCAAGCGGCTCAGGCGTTTTTCGATCAACCAGCCGCAGGCTGCGCAACTGATGCCCTCGACAAGCAAAGTGGCTTCTGACAAATCGCCTTCGTGGCGCACGAAAGGAGCCTGTACTTCAGGGCGGTCGTAGAGTGCCAGTTCCTCGATCAATTGCGTGGGCAGACTTTCCGGGTTGGCCGAAGCCTCGCTGCGATGGTGGTAGTAGCTTTCCAGACCGCTGGCGACGATGGCCTCGGCCACCGCCTGACAGCCGGGACAGCACAGCTTCCGGGGTTCACCGAGTACAACCGCCGTGAAACAGTCACCGACTGGAACGGGCAGGCCGCAGTGGTAACAGCACATTGGAGTGGCGGGGGGTAGCGTCGCCATGTTCAGTCTTTCCGGCGTTGCGCAGCTTGCAGGGGTTCGTCGCCCAAGGTCAGGTCAGCAGCGTCGACCTGCTCTTCTTCGAACAGACGCCAGGTCTGGTCGCCTTCGACACCCAGCAGTTCCACAAAGCGCCGACCCTTGACCCGGTCTTGCAACTGCCCGATGTAACGGCCCGGTTCAGACGGGCTGCGGGTCATGAACACACGGCGATCACTGGCAGGGCGCGTCGGCGAAATAAGGTTCAACTCCAGACGCTCCGGGTTGCTGTTGCCGCTCAGGCGCAGCTCGACTTCGCCGGTCAACTCGTCCAGATGTACACGGGCGTGCAGTTTGAGGTTTTGCGCAAGCACTTCCCGATTCAGCGAGCGATTGATGCCTTTGCCGGCCTCGTAGTAATTATCGGTAACCAGCGGGTCAGGGTTGGTGACTGCAATGAACACCATCGACAGACTCAACGTCACCGAGCAGGTCAGAATGGCGATGATGATCCATGGCCAGAGGTGCCTGTACCAAGGGCTTGCAGCAGTCGCAACGGGCATGACGGTGCTCTTAACGAAGAGGTGGGCCGATGAAACGGCTTTTGGTGTCGACATGTGTGTCGCTGTCGATGCCCTTGAGGGTAAAGGTGACTTCGTTGCTGTGTGCCGGGAGTTTTTCCGGCGCGCTGGACAGCTCCACCGGCAGACTGACGATCTCGCCTGCCGGGACGTTTATTTCCCGACGGCCCTGCAGTTTCAGGTCGGGCAGGCCGCTGGCTTCCAGCACATAGTCATGATCCACCTGATCCTTGTTCATCACTTTCACGGTGTAGACGTTTTCGATACGGCCTTCGGCGTTTTCCCGAAAAAGCATACGGTCCTTGCTGACCTCCAGACCCACCAGCCCACGCATGCAGAAGGCCGCGATCAGCAGCCCGATCATCAGCAACAGAACCAGTGCATAACCGATCAGGCGCGGGCGCAAGGTGCGGGTGCGCTGCCCGGACAGATTGTGTTCGGTGGTGTAGCGAATCAGGCCGCGAGGGTAGTCCATCTTGTCCATGACTGTATCGCAGGCATCGACGCACGCCGCACAGCTGATGCATTCCACCTGCAGGCCGTCACGAATGTCGATGCCGGTTGGGCAGACCTGAACGCACATCGTGCAGTCGATGCAGTCACCCAGCCCCAGTGCCTGAGGATCAGCCTCCTTCTTGCGCGGGCCTCGGGTTTCGCCACGATTCGGGTCGTAGGAGATGATCAGCGTGTCCTTGTCGAACATCACGCTCTGGAACCGCGCGTAGGGGCACATATAGATGCACACCTGCTCGCGCAGCCAGCCTGCATTGAGGTAAGTGGCCAGGGTGAAGAAGCCGACCCAGAAATACGCCCAGCCATCCGCTTCGCCCGTGAACAGATCAATGCACAAGTCGCGAATGGGAGAGAAGTAACCCACGAAGGTCATGCCCGTGGCAAAACCGATCAGCAGCCACAGGCTGTGCTTGGCGAGCTTGCGCGCCAGTTTGCCGGTGCTCATCGGGGCATGGTCAAGCCTGATACGCTGGTTGCGATCGCCCTCGGTGACTTTCTCGCACCACATGAACATCCAGGTCCAGACGCTTTGCGGGCAGGTGTAGCCGCACCATACCCGTCCGGCATAGACCGTGATGAAGAACAGCCCGAAGGCTGCAATGATCAGAATGCCGGACAACAGGATGAAATCCTGCGGCCAGAACGTCGCGCCGAAGATGTAGAACTTGCGTTGCGGCAGGTCCCACCAGACCGCCTGGTGCCCACCTTTATTGAGCCAGACCGTGCCGAAAAAGATAAGCAGCAACACGGCACCGCCCAGCATGCGCACATTGCGAAACAGACCTTTGAACGCGCGGGTGTGGATTTTCTGGCGCGAGGCATAGAGGTCGATGAATTCGCCGCTTTTTTCAGATGGCGGTGTGATGTCGTGTACTGGAATCTGGTTGCTCATTGATGGGTCCAGCGGCGGTGGAGTAGCCCGGGCCGATACAGGTCAGGCACGTTTACATCCGCGTTCAACGTGGCGCACGTGAATAAACGGCCGCTTCTTCATTCAACTGGCTGACCCAGGGGTTGAGCAGCGCGACCCCGCACGACTGAAAGTCGATTGTGTTGCGTGTGACCACGGTCATGCCATGCACCAGCGCAGTAGCCGCGATCACCGCATCGCATTCGCTGCGCGGGTCGGGGACATGCAGTTGGGCGCAGCGCCTTGCGACCTGAGTGTCGACTGTCAGGATACGCCCGGCGAACGCTTTCAATACATGCTGCTCAAGCCACATTCGCAATGCTGCGCTCTGTGCCGGGTCGCGGCGTTCGATACGCAGGATACCTGTTTCGAGCTCAAGAATCGTTATGGACGAGATGAACAGGCTGGACGCCATCTGGGTTCGCGACCAACGGAGCACGTTCGCATCGGCGTTGCGTTTTCTGAGTTCGGACACCACGTTGGTGTCGAGCAGGAACATCAGGACAGATCAACCTGTCGGGGCGTGATCACGGCGCGCTGAGGCTCGAACTCGATATCGATGTCAGTGGGCATTATCAGCATGTCGGCGATGCTTGCCGCACTGCCGGTCAGCTTCAGGTAATCCTCGATGCAAAGCAGCACATGGGCCGGGCGGCCGCGATCGGTAATGAACACCGGACCTTCGTTAGCCGCTTTCTTGGCCCCGCTGGTGTCCTGATTGAATTCACGGCTGGAGAGGGTAGTGGGCATGTGCGCGACTTCCAGAATGAGTAGACAGAGTGTCGTGGTCATGAACGAGTCTAGTCATGTAGAGATGTAACTACAAAGAATTTGTTCTTTCAGAATGCTACGGTCACAGGCTGACCGGAGCTTTGTCACCTGGATTCAGGTGGCTGCTCCTGGCGGGACAGGCTGTAAACATAGGCAGCCAGAATGTGAACGCGGTCATTGCCTTGCAGTGCTTGCTGAGCAGGCATCTGGCCCTGGCGGCCATCGCGAATGGTCTGCTGCAACTGCGCGAAGCTGGAACCGTAGATAAACGCGTTGGGATGCGTCAGGTCCGGCGCGCCGAGAATCGGCATTCCCTTGCCTTCTGGCCCGTGACAGGCAACGCAGAGTGTCGCGAAGGTCTTCTGGCCTGCGACCGGGTCAGCTTTGGCACCTTCGGGCAACTGCCGGGCGTCCAGTTGGGTCAGCACGTAGGCCGACACATCACGCACACCCTGTTCGCCCAGCACTTCGCCCAGGGCGGGCATCACGCCCATGCGCCCGGCCATGATCGACGTCTTGATCGCCTGAGCGTCGCCGCCCCAGCGCCAGTCGGCATCGGTCAGATTGGGAAAGCCGTAGGCGCCTTTCGCGTCAGAGCCGTGGCAGACCGAGCAGTTGGAGGCAAATAGGCGAGCACCGATTTTCAGTGCCTGCGGGTCTTTGGCTACCTCCTCGACGGGCATGGCGGCGTATTTGGCGAACAGCGGGCCATAGCGGGCCTCGGCAACGGCTACTTCCCGTTCCCATTCGTGGACACTGCTCCAGCCTTGCTGGCCGTCGGAGAATTGCACTTTGCTATCCTTGTCCCGATAGTCGTAACCGGGCAGCAAACCCTTCCAGTTGCCCAAGCCTGGGTACAGGACTAGATAACCCAGCGCAAAAACGATGGTCGCTATGAATAGATAGAACCACCATCTGGGTAGTGGGTTGTCGTACTCCTCAATGCCGTCGAACGCATGGCCGACGGTCTCATCTGTCGGTTCGTCGGGCTGACCTTTGCGCGTGGACAGCAGCAGCCAGAGCATGGCGATGATTGTGCCCAGCGTCAGGACCGCGACGTACAGGCTCCAGAACGTACTCATGGTTGGTCTTCCCGTTCAGCCCTGGCGCGCTCGACCCTGCCTATGGCCTCGGGGTCATCCGCGAAAGGCAACAGGGTCGCATCGTCGAAGTGCGCCTTGCGGGCAGGGCTGAACACCCACAGCATCAGGCCGATGAACGCGACCATCACGACCAGTGTGCCAAGGCCTCGAATCATTCCGATGTCCATAATGTTCACCGTTTGCTCTTGATGAGCGTGCCGAGGCCTTGCAGATAGGCCACCAGCGCGTCCATTTCGGTCTTGCCCTGCACGGCGGCGGCCGCACCGGTGATGTCCGCGTCGGTGTACGGGGTGCCAAGGGTACGCAGCACTTGCAGCTTTTTTGCCGTCTGCGTGCTGTCGATCTTTTTCTCGGCCAGAAACGGATAGGCGGGCATGATCGACGTTGGGACCACGTCCCGAGGGTTATTCAGGTGCACACGGTGCCACTCATCCGAGTAGCGACCGCCGATCCTGGCCAGGTCCGGCCCGGTGCGTTTGGAACCCCATAGAAACGGATGGTCCCAGACGCTTTCGCCCGCCACCGAGTAATGCCCGTAGCGTTCGGTTTCGGCGCGTAATGGCCGGATCATCTGTGAGTGGCAGCCTACGCAACCATTGGCGATGAATACATCGCGGCCTTCTACCTGCAGCGCGCTGCGTGGTTTCATGCCTTCGATCGGTTGATTGGTCACATCCTGAAAAAACAGCGGGACGATCTGCGTCAGCCCGCCGATGCTCACGGCAATAACCATAAAGAACGCCAGCAGGCCGATGTTTTTTTCGAGCACATCATGTTTCATCAATGCGCTCCCACGACGGCAATGCGCGCAGCTGCCTCGGCCGCCTGCGGGTCAGAGGCTCGCACTGTACGTATCACGTTGTAGGCCATCAACAGCATGCCGCTGGTGAAGATGGCACCGCCGATGGCGCGCACGATGTAGCCGGAGTGACTGGCCTGCATGGTCTCGATGAAGGAATAGGTCAGCGTGCCGTCGTCGTTCACTGCACGCCACATCAGGCCCTGGGTGATGCCATTGACCCACATCGAGGTGATGTACAGCACAGTACCGACGGTCGCGAGCCAGAAATGCGTGTTGATCAGGCCGACACTGTGCATGTGCGGACGGGCGTAGAGTTTCGGGATCATGTGATAAACCGACCCGATGGTAATCATCGCCACCCAGCCCAATGCCCCGGCATGTACGTGGCCGATGGTCCAGTCTGTGTAGTGCGACAGCGAGTTGACGGTCTTGATTGCCATCATCGGGCCTTCAAAGGTCGACATGCCATAGAACGCCAGCGAGACCACGAGAAAGCGCAGTATCGAATCGGTCCGCAACTTATGCCATGCACCCGACAGCGTCATCATGCCGTTGATCATCCCGCCCCAGCTGGGTACCAGCAGAATGATCGACATGACCATACCCAGCGACTGTGCCCAGTCTGGCAGGGCGGTGTAGTGCAGATGGTGCGGGCCGGCCCAGATATACAGGGTGATCAATGCCCAGAAATGCACGATGGACAAACGATAGGAGTACACCGGGCGCTCGGCCTGTTTGGGCACGAAGTGATACATCATGCCGAGAAAGCCGGTGGTCAGGAAAAAACCTACGGCATTGTGCCCGTACCACCACTGGATCATGGCGTCGGTCGCTCCGGCGTAGGCCGAATAGGACTTGAACAGGCTGACCGGCAGCGAGATGTGGTTGACGATGTGCAGCATGCCGGTCACCACGATGAATGCGCCGTAAAACCAGTTGGCGACATAGATATGCCGGGTCCGGCGTTTGACGATGGTGCCGAAAAATACCGCAGCGTAGGCGGCCCAGACGATCGCCAGCAGAATGGCCACCGGCCATTCAAGTTCGGCATATTCCTTGGTAGTGGTGTAGCCCATCGGCAGCGTCACGATGGCGCCGACAATCACGGCTTGCCAGCCCCAGAAGGTAAACGCCGCCAGGCCATCGGAAACAAGCCGCGTCTGGCAGGTGCGCTGCACCACGTAATAAGAGGTGGCGAACAGCGCGCAGCCACCGAACGCAAAGATCACCAGGTTGGTGTGCAACGGCCGCAGGCGTCCGAAGGTGGTCCATTCAAGTTCCAGGTTCAGTCCCGGCCAGACCAGCTGCGAAGCGATGAACACTCCCAGGCTCATGCCGATCACGCCCCAGACCACGGTCATGATGGCAAACTGGCGCACCACCGTGTAGTTGTAGGTCGTCGGACTGGTTGTTGTGTTCATTACAGACTTCCACGATTCAGATGTTGACCGCAGACGTAATCGGGCTCGGGCGATGCATCGCTGGAAATGGCATCGAGGCACACGAAAAGGCAGGGGCAGGAACAGACAGGCACATTAGCGAGCGTCAAATGGTTGCAGCAGACGTGTGTCGACGAGTTTAGCTTTGAAAGAAGGGTGTGGGAAGCCGCAGCGCGGAGCGGATAATCTGCGTTGTATTGTCAGCGAGTATTCCGCACCCCGTTGCAGGGTGCGGAGTTCACGCATCGCCGCTGGATTGGAGCAAAGCGGTGGCGACCCCTCGCGTACAGACGAGTTGATCAGGACTCGCGCAAAGACTGTCACGCATGTTCAATCGGCGGTTGCATCTGTCATAGCCCAGCAAACTGGCCTGAGCAGGCATATGACTCTGGCGACCGACTCAGCGGTTCTGTTGCAATTGTGCGAGGCCAGTACCGTCAATGAAACCGCCCGGCGGTGTCAGGTTTGGGGCGCTCATCGCCTTGGTACTTTTACCTTGTGCACCTTGGCAGATTAACCGGGCGGACCTGAATGGTGGCTGTCCGGCAGGGCGTCCCTGTCGATGCGTCCACGCGCTCTGCGCTTGCGCGATTCACGCAGGCTTCGCGGTTATAGTAGCGGGCTACTCTGAGACTCATCTGAACGAGGCAAGCATGAGCAAAGGCCCACAGCCCGGCATCGGCAAGGATCAATGGCTGCAACTGATCAACGAAAAAGGCTGGTTATGGACGCCCACCCTGCGGGCAGACGCGCACGAGGCGCCCACCTTGCTGCTGGCACATGGCGCAGGCGCACCGATGGACAGCGATTTCATGAGCCACATGGCCACCGATATTGCGGCGCAAGGCGTCAGCGTCCTGCGCTTCGAGTTTCCTTACATGGCCCTGCGGCGTCACGGCGGCAGCAAGCGTCCGCCCAATCCGCAGGCGCAATTGCTGGAATGCTGGCGAGAGGTCTATGCCTTGGTCAGGCCTTTTGTGGCTGGGCGACTGGCTGTTGGCGGCAAGTCGATGGGCGGGCGAATGGCCAGCCTGATTGCCGATGAGATCGAGGCGGATGCGCTGGTTTGCCTGGGGTATCCGTTCTATGCCGTGGGCAAGCCGGAGAAACCGCGCGTGGCCCATCTGGCTGAATTGAAGACACCTGCTCTGATCGTTCAGGGCGAGCGCGATGCGTTGGGTAATCGCGAAGCAGTGGAGGGTTATGCGTTGTCCAGCGCTATTCAACTGCACTGGTTGCCGACCGCCAATCACGACCTCAAACCATTGAAAGTCTCAGGTATCAGCCATGAACAATGCCTGGTCGAGTCGGCGCAAGTGATTGCCCGCTTTCTGCGCACCTGATTTATCGGCAATGTACGTCGAAAAAGCCGTTGGTCACTTCGAAATTAATCGATGACATGCTGAAACTGAAGCGTCCGCGCAGGCGCAGAGTATAGGGATTGGCTTCCAACAGGCTCAGGGTGCCGTTTTGAAAGTGTGCCGAATGATAGAGGGTGTTCTGCCGGTGCTGCGTCTCGCTGTAAATCACTTTGATCTGGGCATGGCCTGGCAGATTGTGATCACCGGGTTTCAGGTCGTTGTCCAGAAACAGCCCGATAGTCGTTCGTTTTGTGCCCACCTTGCCGTCGACGATCAGCTTCCATACCCACTGATCGGGTGCCTGTTCCAGCTCAGCCCGCAGGGTCAATTGGCCCGCCAGGGCAAGCACCTTGAACGGTCGCTTATTGACGCAGGCCTGAAAGCTGCCTTCACACGACGCGGGACGAACAAAGCGTTTGGCTGGGGATGTGGTGTGGTGCATGGCCTGACTCTGTAGAACGTATGAATAGAAGCAGGGCGTTGCCCTCTCAGGTAACGCCCTGTTTGATGATTACAGGTTCATCAGTTTTCGATCATCTGATGCCAACGCCAAGACTGGAGTTGTGGCTCTTCAACTTGAAGTTTCCGCCAGAGACCATGTTCTTCACGTAGTACCAGTTCCAGCCCCCGATGCCGGCGCTTGAAACAGTGGACGACCAATAATTACCGTTGCCCATCGGCCAGCGATTGCCGTACAGATTATAGATCTCCACCAGTTCGTGAATGGTCGGAATCCTTGCGCCATTGTTGCCTGCGTTTTTGCTGATCTGAGAAAAGCTCCCGCTGCCCAGGCCGATGCAATGGATGACGCCGACGACGGTAATCAGGTAGCTTTTACTCGCGCCCGAAGCATCGGTCGCCGTAATGGTGGTCGTGCCGTTGCCTCGAACCGAGGCCAGCCCGTTGCTGTCCACTTTCGCGACCAGCGGGTTGCTCGAGGTGTACTGATAGGGCGCCTGTCCGCCACTGGCCTGACGCTGAAGGGTGGTGTCGGCCGGGAAGTTCGGCAACAGTTCCGGCAAGCCTGGGAGCAGATACACCTTGCCGGCCAGCGTAACCGGCGAAGTGTCCAGCACCAGCTCGGGCTGCCCCATCAGAATCTGCAAGGCCAGTATGTCGGATACCTGTACCAGACCATTGACGCGATTGACCACATAAGAAACCGCCACCGTCTGCCCGGCGTTTGCCGTTACCAGCGCCGCAGCAAACACTACCTCCAGCGTCTTGCCCGCGTCCGCGCCGGTCAGCGTCTTTTCCCGTGTGTCATTGCCGTTGGGCCCTTGCCATTGCACGATCACCTGATCGCCGGCTTTCAGGTTGGCGGTGGCGTCGATCACCACGGTTGCCCCGGATGGGGCGTTAGCCGGGTCTAGCGTGTTGCCGGCGGCTTCTTTTATGGTTGGGGTGGGCAGGGGCGTCGCTTGCGCGAGTTGCAGCTTCACATCCACCGCCTCCGAGGCCATGGACAGATTCCCTGCCAGATCTGTAATCGTGTAGTAAACCGGTGCCTCAATGTCGCCGATCAACTCCAGAAACGGCCTGGCGAAGTCGACCATTGTTCGTTTAAGACCCACGTCATCACTGCTCACCACCGCCATCGGACCGGGCAGATCATTCCAGTAGGTGCGGACAACATCGCCCTCCTGCATGCCGTTGTAGCTGGCAATCGTCCCTGAAAGCACGTTACCCATGGTTTGCAGTTCTTCTGAGATCAGACCGTTCTGTACCTGCGTGGGAAAAATGATGGGGGCCAGCAGCGGATCGCCAGGCGGGGTTAGGTCTACGATTACAACTGTCTCGGCAGAAAACTCGACGACCATATTGATCGGGTTTTCGACCGCGTAAGCCACAGAGTGACGGCCTTCGGTCAACAGCTCGGATGGAATGTGCAGCATGAGGTCGTCACCTGGCATCTGCGAAAGCAGGATCTCTTTCTTGAGACCAATAAGCACTCCATCGAAGTACAGCTGATAGGTATAGCCGGGGCGCGCGCCTTGCCAGACGTTCAACAGCACTTCGAGGGGCGTGTTCAAACTGTCGATGGGTAATAGCCCATCGTTCAAGGCGGCTGCGATGACTGGCGCAGTCAGCACGGGTTCTTTTTTTTCAGTCGCAAGGTTATACATGGGTGTTCCTTATAAGTTTAAAAGTTGCGGGCTTTGTGAGCCCGCAACGGTTTAGCGACTCAGACAGGTAAAGTCGGTAGGTTTAAGCATATGCACGATGACGCGAGTGACCGTGGAGTTTGCCGGACTTTGATTGCTGCCTTCGACAGGGTCGACGGTATAACTCGCCTCCGCAAACCCTGTGCAAATAAACAGTGTGTTGATCTGAGGGACCTTGAATACATGCCCTTGCACAACATCCACTTCATCCAGCTTACGAGTCGTCACATAAGTAGCGGCTTCGATGGGATTATTGAAGTCGTCAAAACCCTTGAACGTGAAGGTGATCTTCTGGCCCTCGGCAATATTGACATAAGGTGAAACTTTTACATCGGCACCGTCCGGATTTTCATTGGGGCCCAGCACTCCGTTGGACGTGAGATTGAAAGTGGGCCCGGTCAATCCGTTTTCGCCACCGGGTTGCTCTTCCCGAGACCGTACTGTTACAGGCTGAGTCGGACTCGTCATACTGTTTGGGTTTCCTGTACGCGTGACTGTGAAATACACGGGAATGGCTTCGCCGGTGCCTTGCAACTTCATCAGCTCGTTATCAATCGGAATAATCAAGTCTCTTGCCGCTGCAACGTCGCTAGACCGTATTTGATACCACTGCGTTTTTACCTGATTGCCCCAGTACAGGTTCAGATCGTCATTGATTTCGAACCCCGTATTCCAGGCCACCACCCCTCTGCCGTTCAACTCGTAATCGTCTTCATCGATAAAGTTGTCCTGAGTGTTCGGGTTTTGTACGCTCGTCCCTTGTACCGTCAAATTGTTCAAGGGGGTGGGGAAGGGAAGTGTTGTAAAAACGTCTATATGAGTGTCCAGCGATGTGCCCGTCAGTTCGCCGTTGCGAAACACTTCATAATGAACCGCTGTGTCGCCTTGCGGACCTTGGGCAATGGCCTCAAATGGCAGTTTCAACGTGAGTATGACGGCTTCATCTTCGTCGCCAGGCGCGACGAATACAGGGGTCAAGGGATTACTGGTGCCCCAGAATAGCTGGATGCTATCAAGCGCCGCTGCGCCCGGGTAATGGGGGATGTCGACAAGTACTCCCGCTTGAGCTTCCAGATAATCAACCAGATCGCCTACCGCTTGATCAATGACAGGTGCCGGATAATCAGAAGGCAAGTCTTTCAGCCTTAATTTCACCGCTACAGTGTTCGAGAGGATTGAAGGGTTGCCCGCACGGTCGATGACCTGGTAACAAACCTGCTTTTCTTCCTCCCCCAACGTTTGCAGAAACGCTCGTGTAAAAGTGACCGAGACCTTGTCCAGCCCCATGTCGGTTTCGTTGACGACAGCAGTGGGGCCTACGATATCTCCCCACCTGGTCAGAATGCGGTCATGCTTGGCCATACCGGTGTAGCCGGCAATCTGTACATCAATTTGGCCACCCAGTTGATCGAGCTCGGCGGCAGTCAGACCGTTCTGGATCTCGGCTGGGAACTGTATGGCAGCAAGCTCCGGAGCGCCTGGCGCTGTCCGGTCGATCTGAATCCGGAAAATTTCCGATTTCTGTTCTGCCTGATTGATCGGATTGACAACGACGTACGCGACATCGTGGAAACCTTCCAGCAATAGTTCGGCCGGGATCTCCAGGTGCAGGGGGTCTCCTGGTGCATGTGAGGGCAGAATCAGTTTTCGGGGACCGGTCGCGATACTGTTGAACAGCAGTTGATAGGTGTAACCAGGAAGTGCGGCTGGCCATACAACGAGATCGACCGTCAACGTTTGGGATGCGTCAGCGACCGGTATGAGCCCTGGCGTATCCTGATCATGAAATGCGACTGCAATATCGGGTGCAGTCAATACAAGATTCAAGTTTCGATGCCTGTTTCCGGAAACTGAAACAGGTGTTGGGAGATAGTTGTTTGAGCAATTTTTCATGTGTAGATGCCTTGTCATTAAAATTTTGTAGGGGATTTCCTACTTTTTCGAACGTGTTTCTGAATGAGGTTTTTTGGCTGGTACTTGGCGAAAGAGCTAATGATGTTCTCAGTCACAATTGGACGTAATAGGGTTTTAGTGGGTTGGTCAAGTGGTTACGTGGGAATTATTTAATTGGTTTGCGAATTTTTTGCTTGGCGTCCATTTGGATGCTCGCTGTAAGAAAGTTCTTATATTATTTTGGGAATGCTCCTACGTTTTGGGTATTGAGCAGGGCCAGAGTTTATGAATTAAGTGAGCTATCTTTCCACTCTCAAAAAAACGAGGAGATGGACGGTGTCTAGTAGAAAAAGTAATGTCGTTAAGTCGCGGGGTGGCGCGTTTCAACTTGCCGTGATTGCCTTTGGTGCTCTAGCTAATGTGCAGGCGTCGGCAGCGGCATCGAGCGATAATAATGGTCTGTCTTTAGACACTGAAGCAGTCACCGGATTGTGGCCGGATGAAGAGTTGCCAGATGAAACCGTTAGACGGGCTGAAATCATTACCGTAGGTCCTGATACTCCCTTCGATTCTTATCATATTGGTGATCAAAGTATTCTTAATATTGTCGGTGGGCGAGCAGACCAGGTGGTCGTGAGAGACGCTACGGTCAATATTCAGTCCGGCGTGGTTGAGAGCGGTATCAGCCTTTCCGATGCGCTGGGTAATCTCTCCAACGCTACCGTGAAAAACGCGACAGATAGCGGCATCGTTCTTCATGGAGTGATCGGCTCTATCAACCCTGGCTCCACGGTATCGGCTCATTCAAGCGATGTATCGGGATCGGGCTACGGTATTTCAGTCGGGTTGTGGGGGGCGCTGAGTATTTTCAATACCGATGTGCGCGGGTTTGCGTCGCAAAGCAAAAGTGGCCAGGGGATTTTTGTTTCTGGCGCCAATGTGCTGATCGCCGACAACAGTCATGTGACAGGCGACATGAATGGAATCCATCTGGTAGATGGATCCCAAGCCGGAATACTGGTCGGAAACAAGTCCGTTGCTGTGATTGACCGATCGATAGTCCAGGGTTTGGCCGGGGCCGCTATCAAAGTAAACCAACGCGCTACGTTCGACATCGAGGCCGACATTGCTGTGCAAAACCATTCCGAGCTATGGGCCGGAAATGGCAACCTGCTGGAGGTGGAAGATCACAGCACTGTCAACTTCAACGTCGACAACAGCACCCTCAATGGCAACCTTGTCGCCGATGACACCAGCACCCTGAACATCACGCTGCAAAACGGCGCGCAATTGAACGGCGACATCGTCAATGGCAACCGTCTGGCGATTACCTCGGGCAGTCACTGGCAGATGCAGGGCGACAATGCCGTCAGGTCGCTTTCCCTGCACGGGGGGAGGGTTTCGTTCGCTGATGAAGGGTTCCATACACTTTCGCTGAATGAGTTGTCAGGGGGCGGCACGTTTGGTTTGCGCGTGGATCTGGACAACGGTGTCGGAGATCTCATCGACGTCAACGGCCAGGCCAGTGGTCAGTTCGGGTTGCGGGTGCGCAACACGGGGGTGGAGGTTGTCTCTGCTGACATGGCACCGCTCAAGGTGGTGCATACCGAAGGTGGTGACGCGCAATTCAGCCTGCTGGGCGGGCGTGTCGACCTCGGCGCCTATTCGTATCTGCTGGAGCAACAGGGCAATGACTGGTTCATCGTCGGTAAAGACAAGGTCATAAGCCCCTCGACCCAGAGCGCGCTTGCGCTTTATAGCGCGGCACCTGCCATCTGGATGAGTGAGCTGTCTACCCTGCGTTCGCGCATGGGCGAGGTTCGCGCGAGCGGCAGGGCGGGCGGCTGGATGCGTGCCTATGGCAACAGGCTTAATGCCACGACCAGTGATGGTGTCGACTATCGGCAGAAGCAAAGTGGCCTGTCGCTGGGTGCCGATGCGCCCGTCGAGGTCAGCAATGGCCAACTGGTGGTCGGTGTGCTGGGAGGGTACAGCACGTCCGGTATCGATTTGAGCCGTGGTACTACGGGAAAAGTCGACAGCTACTATGCAGGTGCCTATGCCACTTGGCTGTCGGACGACGGCTACTACGTTGATGGGGTGCTCAAACTCAACCGCTTTCGCAACAAGGCAGATGTTGCCATGAGCGATGCAAGCAAGGCCAAGGGTGACTACACCAACAACGGGGTAGGGGGCTGGGTAGAGTTCGGCCGCCACATCAAGCTGGCGGACGATTACTTCCTTGAGCCCTTCGCTCAGTTGTCCAGTGTCGTCGTTCAGGGACAGGAGCTGCGTCTGGATAATGGCATGAAGGCGAAAAACGACCACACCCAGTCGGTACTGGGCAAGGTCGGCACCTCGCTGGGCCGCAGTGTTGCGCTCAAGGATGGCGGAGTGCTGCAGCCTTATGTGCGTGTCGCCATTGCGCAGGAGTTTTCGCGCCATAACGAGGTGAAAGTCAACGACGTGACGTTCGATAACAGCCTGTTCGGTTCGCGCGGCGAACTGGGCGCCGGGGTATCGGTGTCGCTGTCCGAGCGTATGAAACTGCATGCAGACTTCGATTACATGAAAGGTCGGCATATCGAGCAACCCTGGGGTGCGAATGTGGGGCTACGCCTGGCATTCTGATTCTTAAGGCCAGTGCCTGAGCAACACCAAAGCCCCCGGTGAGTGATCACCGGGGGCTTTTCAGTTATTGATCGGTAAACCTGCGTTTGCGTTGCCTCTGTCGGGACGTGACAGGCACTGCGTAGTTGACGTTCACCCGCAACACCGGCGATGTGCCGATCAGGCGATGATCGCGATAAAGCTCGTAATACAGGTCAACCAGACCGTACTGAACATAGGGCGTGAAGTTGTAGGAAATACACAGCACACGTACCACGCTGTTTTCGCCTACCCGATGGAAAAGCGTTGTCGATGACAGGTTTTTCCCCCAATAGAAATGGATTTCGTCACCCCAGCACATTTTGACTGACCCGGGGATATGAATGGTAATGCCCGCATGTGCCTGCTCGTGACTGATGGAATCAGGATCGATGTCAGGCAGCACAGGTGCTTTCAGCGTACTGGAAATATCGGACGGAAGATGGAGGGGGCTCGCCTGTCGGTAGAGGCTCTCGTGGAGTGGGGCTTCTTGAACAGCACTCGCGCTTTTGGGGTTGTTTTTTTCTTTTTGGGTGCGCGCCGCTACATCCGTGGATTGTTCTTTATCCATCGTAAACTCTTTTATTGACATTAAGTTGAGTTGTTATGTATATGCCGGCAGTTGTCGGCAGCGGAAATATTACAAGGCACATAAGTGTTCAGGTCAAGTGTCTGCCCATTTCAAAGCCATGCATGGGTTGTGTATGGTTGTGCAGTTACATTTTGTAGCATGTGCGTACTAAATTATTGATCATTAGTGTCAAGGATGCTGTAAATAAAGGGTAAAGCTGGATGCAGGTATTTTTCTTGAACTTTTTCTGCGTGAAATACCTGTAGGACGTTAACTACAGATAAATCTTACAAAAGGTAAAAAACTGCGTTTTGTCTAGATTCCCACTCATGCATAGGAATATTCACTCAACTTTATCATTAGGGTCTCGCACGTATCAGCGTGCGAAACCGTCAAGGTTGTAGGCAAGAAATGTAGGCTGCTGTGCTTAAAGCTGCATTGACAGCGTCACGGAGTGCGAGAGCAGTGACGCATTGTCCGCGCAGTCGATGACCTTATAGTTGATCGTGACATGGTCGCTGGCAGGAACCTCTGACTGAAAGCTATCTATAGGGCTTGCTGCTGGAACACGGGTGTGGAAAATTGATAGTACTCGCTGAAATTCTGCAGGTTGTCTCTCCAATTAAAAAGGCAGGCGCCACATGGCGCAGAGCTGAAGTTTTTACTCAAGTGATAAACGATAGTTACGGGGGTAATAAATAACTACCGCACCACTTGAATTTCAACTCATCGGAGTATGAGTGCGCTGTCAACTGTAAAAAGTGCTAAGTTGCTGTCGTCGAAGGTGTTAAAGAAATATCCTACGCAGTCTTCAGATCGCTTCCCGGATTCTGTCAGATTTATATTTAAAGCTAACCGCGCATAACACTGGCACCCCATAAAAAAGCCCCGACCAACCGAAGTTTGTCGAGGCGTTGAAAACAGTCTCAAGTCTCAGCGATTAAACCGCTCCACCAGCGAATACTGCGAGTTTGCCGTATCGGTCAGTTCACCACTCAACACTGCCGAGCGATGGGCTTCGTCCGATGTCTGGTCAGCAAGGCTGGCGATGGTGGCGATATTGCGGTTGATCTCCTCGGCGACGGCGCTTTGCTCTTCAGTGGCAGTGGCGATCTGGGTGGTCATGTCAGTGATGTTGGCGACGGCCTCGCTGATGCCCACCAGTGCCTAGTCCGCTTCCAGCACCCGGGCCACGCCTTCTTCTGCCTGACGGCGACCGGCGTCCATGGTTTGTACCGCGTCGTTGGCGGTCTGCTGCAGTTTGGCGATCAGACCATGGATCTGCCCGGTGGACTCGGCGGTGCGTTGCGCCAACTGGCGTACTTCATCCGCCACGACCGCAAAGCCGCGGCCCATCTCGCCGGCGCGCGCCGCTTCGATCGCGGCGTTTAGGGCCAGCAGGTTGGTCTGGTCGGCGATGCCTTTGATCACATCGACCACGCCGCCGATTTCATCGCTGTCCTTGGCCAGTCGGGTCACGGTCAGGCCGGTTTCGCCCACCGAGGTGGACAGGCGCTGAATGGCTTCGCGGGTTTCACCGGCGATATCGCGGCCGCGACGCGTCAGTTCATTGGCCTGCTGGGTGGCATCGGCGGCGCGGTTTACGTGGCTGGCGACTTCCTGAGTGGTGGCGGCCATCTGGTTGATCGCGGCGGCGACCTGCTCGGTTTCCACACGCTGGCGCTCCAGCCCGGTCGAACTGGCATTGGCCAGCGAGTTGGACTGACGAGCCTGACTGGTCAAGTGTTCGGCGGTGTCCTGCAAACGCGTAAGACAAGTCTTCAGACGTGCTTCCTGGCTGAGGATCGACATTTCCAGGCGCGCTTGTGGGCCACGGCTGTCGGTATACATCTGTGCGATGAGTGGGTCAGAGGTCGTCTGCTCGGCCAGGCGCAACAAACGTTTGGTGCCGCGCTGCTGCCAGGACAACCCCAGCAGGCCCAGTGGCACTGAAAGCGCCGCCGCCAGGGCAAAGCCCCACTGCGAGTTGAGCCATACGCCGATCAGGAAACTCAGTTGACTGACCAGAATGAATGGCAGCCAGTCCTGAAGTATCGGCAGCCACTTGTCGCGGCCCGGTATCGCGCTCTTGCCCTTGTTGATCCGGGCATAAAGCGCCTCGGCACGACGGATCTGTTCGGCGGTCGGTTTGATGCGTACCGACTCGAAACCCACCACCTTGCGGTTTTCCAGCATCGGCGTCACGTAGGCGTTGACCCAGTAATGATCGCCGTTCTTGCAGCGATTCTTGACGATGCCCATCCACGGCTGCCCGGTTTTGAGAGTGGTCCACATGTGCTCGAAAACCGCAGGTGGCACGTCCGGGTGACGCACGGTGTTGTGCGCTGCACCGAGCAGTTCCGCCTCGCTGTAACCACTGATGTCGACGAAGGCATCGTTGCAATACGTGATCGTACCGCGGGTGTCGGTGGTGGAGATCAGTCGCTGCTCGGCAGGAAAAGTCCGCTCATGTTGAGTGATAGGCTGGTTGTTGCGCATTGGGTTTCGATCCTTCGATCCGGAAGACTATGGCGTGTTATCGGCCGGCGTGTCGATAAATTGAGCGGTGCGTCACAAATGACCGGGCAGTCAGCATTACCGGCTTAGCATGGGATAGGTGAAAAGCCCGAAGTGCACCAGATTCAGACCGAAGTGACTGATGATCGCCGCTTGCAGGCCACCAAAACGAAACGCGATGCCGTAACCCACACCTGCCATGCTCGCCAACACTATCCACTCCCAGCCGGCGCCTGTGTGAGCGAGCCCGAACAGGCTTGCAGCGAGGGTGATCGACAGTGCGCTCGCAAACCTAGAGCCCTTGAACAGGCGCTGCAGACCGCCTTGCAGATATGCGCGAAAAAACAGTTCTTCGGTCAGGGTCACCAGCAACAGGTTGTTGAGCAGCCATATCAGGCCTTGATCAGGCCATTTGGGTGCCCAGCCTACAACGTTGAGAATGACGGCTGCTGTCATGCAGAACGCTGACGTCACGATCAGCGCCAGAACGCCGGTTTGCAGCGAATGGGTCATGTCGACCCTGGGCATGATCCACGGGCAGGCCAATATCAGCCAGAAGCCGATCAGAGGCTTGTCCAGATAAAGCGACATGGAAAAAACCTGGGCATCGGCCGTGAATCGGGTGGCCTCGATGACTTGCGCGCTACTGAAGCCGGGTGCCAGATGAAAAGCCAACGCGAGGCCCGTCACAATAAACAGCGCGTGACCAAAAAGGCGGATGTATTGATGGGAGGGCAACGCCACGCATAACCAGGCGACGAGCAACAGGCCGAAACTTGCGGCCGCAGAAGGGGCAAGGCTGCCATAGGACAGTGCAAGCGCGTAGCCAGCACTCAGAAGAAAGAGAACCAGCCAGTGCCTCGTACTCATGAGATACATCCTGCTTCAAGAAGCGCAGGATTCTATCCGACGTCCCGCGATGCCGGTTTGAGCTTATACAAATTTTCATGCACGAGCCTGACCCCTAAGCGGGGGTAGGCTGCGTGTCAGGCAATGCGTGTCAGGAAGCGATCAGCTGTCGCAACACGTAATGCAGAATGCCCCCCGCCTTGAAGTATTCCACCTCGTTAAGCGTGTCGATGCGGCACAGCACGTCAACGGTTTCCTTGCTGCCGTCTTGGCGGTTGATATGCAGAGTCAGGCTCATGCCCGGTTGCACGTCGGCGTTGGTCAGTCCGGTGATTTTCAGCGTTTCCTTGCCGGTCAGGCCCAGTGTCTTGCGCGTCTGGCCGTTTTTGAACTGCAAAGGCAGCACGCCCATACCGACCAGATTCGAGCGGTGAATCCGTTCGAAGCTTTCGGCGATGACAGCCTTGACGCCTAACAGATTAGTACCCTTGGCCGCCCAGTCACGACTGGAGCCAGTGCCGTATTCCAGCCCCGCGATGATCACCAGCGGCGTATTTTCTGCCTGGTAGCGCATGGCTGCATCGTATATCGCCAGCTTCTCGCCGGAGGGCACATGCAACGTGTTACCGCCTTCCTCACCGCCGAGCATTTCGTTGCGAATGCGGATATTGGCGAAAGTGCCGCGCATCATCACTTCGTGGTTACCGCGGCGTGAGCCGTAGGAGTTGAAGTCCTGATATTTGACGCCTTTTTCCTGAAGGTAGCGTCCGGCGGGGCTGTCGACCTTGATATTCCCGGCAGGGGAGATGTGGTCGGTGGTCACCGAGTCGCCCAGCAAGGCGAGGATGCGCGCGTTTTCCACGTCTTCGATAACCGGTAATGGACCACCGATGTCTTCGAAGAACGGCGGGTGCTGAATGTACGTGGAGTCGTCCTGCCAGACATAAGTGGCGGCCTGTGGCACTTCGATGGCTTGCCATTGTTCGTCACCGGCAAACACTTCGGCGTATTCCTTGTGGAACATACCGGTGTTGACGCTGGCCACCGCGTCGGCGATTTCCTGCTGGCTTGGCCAGATATCGCGCAGGTAAACCGGTTTGCCGTCCGACCCTTCGCCTAGTGGCTCGCTGCTGATGTCGATGCGTACCGAGCCTGCCAGCGCGTAGGCAACCACCAGAGGCGGCGATGCCAGCCAGTTGGTCTTGACCAGCGGATGGACGCGGCCCTCGAAGTTGCGGTTGCCCGAGAGCACCGAGGCCACTGTCAGGTCGGATTGCTGAATGGCTTTTTCGATAGGCTCCAGCAGCGGGCCGGAGTTACCGATACAGGTGGTGCAGCCGTAACCCACCAGGTCGAAGCCCAGGGCGTCGAGGTATTGGGTCAGACCTGCCGCGTTGTAATAATCGGTGACTACTTTCGAACCGGGGGCCAGCGAGCTTTTCACCCAGGGCTTGCGCTTCAGGCCTTTCTCGACAGCTTTTTTTGCCACCAGCCCGGCGGCCATCATGACGCTGGGATTTGAGGTGTTGGTGCAGGAGGTGATCGCCGCGATGACCACGGCACCGTCCTTCAGGTTATAGGTCTGGCCGTTGTACTCATACTGGGTTTCACCGCTGACCTGAGCCTCGTTGCCCACCGCGACACCGCCGCCGCCTTCGCTTTCCAGACGACCTTCGTCGACCTTGGCAGGCTTGACCTGCAAACCGAGAAAGTCGCTGAATGCCTTGGATACATTCGGCAGCGCGACACGGTCTTGAGGACGTTTGGGGCCTGCAAGGCTGGCTTCCACGGTACTCATGTCCAGTTCCAGACTGTCGCTGAACACCGGTTCCTGACCTGCCAGACGCCACAGGCCCTGAGCCTTGCAATACGCCTCGACCAGCTTGACGGTCTCGTCAGGACGACCGGACAGACGCAGGTAGTCCAGCGTCACCTCATCGACCGGGAAGAAACCACAGGTCGCGCCGTATTCCGGTGCCATGTTGGCAATGGTCGCCCGGTCTGCCAGTGGCAGATCAGCCAGGCCGTCGCCGTAGAACTCGACAAACTTGCCGACCACACCTTTCTTGCGCAGCATCTGGGTGACGGTCAGCACCAGATCGGTAGCGGTGATGCCTTCCTTCAATTTGCCGGTCAGCCTGAAACCGATGACTTCCGGGATCAGCATCGACACTGGCTGGCCAAGCATCGCCGCCTCGGCTTCGATCCCACCCACGCCCCAGCCCAGCACGCCAAGGCCATTGATCATCGTGGTGTGCGAATCGGTGCCGACCAGAGTGTCGGGGAACGCGTAAGTGCGGCCGTCTTCTTCCTTGGTCCACACAGTGCGGCCCAAGTACTCGAGGTTCACCTGATGGCAAATGCCGGTGCCGGGCGGCACTACGCTGAAGTTATCGAAAGCGCTCTGACCCCAGCGCAGGAACGCGTAGCGCTCACCGTTGCGCTGCATCTCGATGTCGACGTTCTCGCCGAACGCTTCGGCGTTGCCAAACTTGTCGACCATCACCGAGTGGTCGATGACCAGGTCCACCGGGGACAGCGGGTTGATGCGCTGCGGGTCACCACCAGCCTTGGCCACGGCAGCGCGCATGGCGGCCAGATCGACCACTGCCGGCACACCGGTGAAGTCCTGCATCAGCACGCGGGCAGGGCGGTATTGAATTTCCCGGTCCGAATGGCGCTCGGTCAGCCAGTCGGCAATAGCCTTGAGGTCGTTACCGGTGACGGTCTTGTTGTCCTCCCAACGCAGCAGGTTTTCCAGCAGCACTTTGAGTGACATGGGCAGCTTGTCGAGGTCGCCAAGGGAGCGGGCAGCTTCCGGCAGGCTGAAATAATGGTAGGTCTTGTCGTCGATTTCGAGCGTTTTCAGGCTCTTCAGACTATCAAGGGAGGGCATGAATGTCTCCTTTCTGGATTGTTCTCCGAACATCGGTTCACGGGCTCCATGTGCATCAGGTCGGGAGCGCCGCATCAGGCTTCAACTGCTGTGGACTGTTGTGCAGCACCAGTGGTTCCTGGATTGGGCTATCATGCGCGGCTTTCAAGTCTGCGGGGTTACGCCCGAGTGCCCACTGCCCAGGAGTAACCCATGAATACACTGTTTATGCATTGCAGACCCGGTTTTGAAGGTGAAGTCTGCTCGGAGATATCCGATCACGCTGCGCGCCTTGACGTTGCCGGGTATGCCAAGGCACGCCCCGATACAGCCTGTGCCGAATTCATCTGCACCGAGGCGGATGGTGCCGAACGGTTGATGAATGGTCAGCGTTTCGACGCGCTGATCTTTCCCCGGCAATGGGCGCGGGGGATGTTTCTCGAGTTGCCGGAAACCGATCGCATCAGTGTGATCCTTGCGCAGCTTTCGGCGTTTCCGGCCTGCGGCAGCCTGTGGCTTGAGGTCGTGGATACCAACGACGGCAAGGAGCTGTCGAATTTCTGCAAGAAGTTCGAGGCACCGCTGCGCAAGGCTCTGATGCAGGCAGGCAAGCTGGTTGACGATCCGCGCAAGCCGCGTCTGTTACTGACCTTCAAGAGTGGCCGTGAAGTGTTTCTCGGTCTGGCCGATGCGGACAACTCTGCCATGTGGCCGATGGGCATCCCGCGCCTCAAGTTTCCCCGCGAGGCGCCTAGCCGTTCCACCTTGAAGCTGGAAGAGGCATGGCACCATTTCATCCCCAGAGACCAGTGGGACGAACGCATTTCCGGCGACATGACCGGCGTGGACCTTGGCGCCGCACCGGGTGGCTGGACGTATCAACTGGTGCGCCGGGGCATGCTGGTGACGGCCATCGATAACGGGCCGATGGCGGAAAGCCTGATGGATACCGGGCTGGTCCAGCACTTGATGGCTGACGGTTTTACCTACAAACCCCGGCACCCGGTGGACTGGATGGTCTGCGACATCGTCGAGAAGCCTGCGCGCAATGCCGCGTTGCTGGAAACCTGGCTGGGTGAAGGCCTGTGCCGCGAAGCAGTGGTCAACCTCAAACTGCCGATGAAACAGCGCTACGCCGAAGTACGCCGCTTGCTCGACCGTATCGAAGAAGGCTTTCAGGCGCGTGGCGTACGGGTGTCGATCGGCTGCAAACAGCTCTACCACGACCGCGAAGAAGTCACCTGCCACCTGCGCAGGCTTGATGTGGCCAAAGCGGCGAGAAAGTAATTTCTCACGCTCGCGCCGCATGCTTTAGTGACTATCGTGCCTGCGCTCTGCGTAGGTATGCAGTTCGTGAGACTCTGCGTCACAAATCTTCGATACGAAACAATGTCATGCCTTACACGCAGTCGCTGCCAATGCAGTGCTTTTCACCCGCGATGGCACTGTCGACGCAGAGTGCGACGTTAGTGACGGCTGAGTCCTGGCGCTGATGCGGGGGTAGCCTGGCAGGACGCCAGGCTAGCCGCAGCGGGCCATGGATGGCCCGTTGCGGCGACCCCCGGATCAGTGTCAGGGCGAAGGAACCCGACGGAGTCGGGCCGGAAACAGGAGCGAGGGGGTTTGGTTACTTTGCCCCGTCAAAGTAACTCGCCGAGGGGCGAAAAGGTGACCTGAGTCGACCTTCAATCCACCTGAAACCACAGAACCGATGTGTGACGCAGAGCGTCACGAACTGCATTCCCACGCGGAGCGTTGGAACGATCCTCATCGTAGTCTGAGCCCCATTTTCTGGACTTTCAGCACCAGCGCCACTCAACCAAACCCCACAATAGCCTTGGTCTCCAGATACTCTTCAAAGCCATGCACGCCATACTCGCGGCCATTGCCCGAGCGCTTGTAGCCGCCGAACGGGGCCATCGGGTTCCAGGCGGGGTAGTTCAGATGCACTTGTCCGGCACGAATGCGCGAAGCCACCGAACGGGCCTGCTCAAGATCCTGCCCCTGTACATGCGCGCCCAGACCGTAAACGGTGTCGTTGGCAATCGCCACGGCCTCATTAACCGCGTCGTAGGCAATCAGGCACAGCACCGGACCAAATATTTCTTCCCGGGCGATACGCATGGACGAGTCCACTTCGGAAAATACCGTCGGCCGGGTGTAGAAGCCTTGCTCATGGCCTTGCACACGCCCTGGCCCGCCGCAGACCAGCTTCGCGCCTTCACTCAGCCCGGCATCGATCATCGCCTGTACGCGGTGAAACTGTGCCTCGTTGGCGATCGGCCCCAGCACCGTTTCCTCCCGCTGCGGATCTCCCACAATGATCGCCTTGGCCGTCTCGGCTGCCAGCGCCTCAACTTCCGCCAGTCGGTTCCTGGGCACGATCATGCGGGTCGGCGCGCTGCACGACTGGCCAACGTTGCGGAATGCGGCCATCACGCCGGGCGGCACCGCTTTGGCGAAGTCGGCGTCGGGCAGCAGAATGTTCGGTGATTTACCGCCCAGTTCCTGAGTTACCCGTTTCACAGTCGGTGCGGCGGCCTGCGCCACCAATGCGCCTGCACGGTTGGACCCGGTGATCGAGATCATGTCGATGTCAGGGTGCGCAGCCATCGCGCCGCCCACTTCAGGGCCGCTGCCATTGACCAGGTTGAACACTCCCGGCGGCAGGCCCGCGTCGTGCACCAGTTGCGCGAACAGCAAGGCGCTCAATGGCGAGAGTTCGCTGGGTTTGAGCACCACCGTGCAGCCAGCGGCAATCGCCGGGGCGACTTTTGCAGTAATTTGATACAGCGGCCAGTTCCACGGCGTGATCAGCCCGCACACACCGATGGGTTCGCGTTCAATCGCGGTGCCGCTTTCGACGCTCTTGAAGCGATAGGTCGCCAGCAGGTCACGCGCAACACGAACGTGCTCTGCGGCAAGTGGCACCTGCATCGCCCGCGCAGAACTGATAGCTGCACCCATCTCCAGCGAGATGGCCTGCGCCAGTTGTTCCTTGCGCTCGAGGATAAGCTCGTGGATGCGCCCGATTATCTCCGCCCGGGCGGGCGCCGAGGTGCCGGACCAGCCCGCAAAGGCTGCCCGCGCCGCTGCAACCGCGCGGTCGACGTCGGCGGCCGAGCCACTGGCAACGTGCGCCACCACTTCTTCGGTCGCCGGGTTGATCACCGCAATACTGGCCGGGTTGAGCGGCGCCGACCAGCGACCATCGATATAGAATTTCTGCGCGGTGTCTGGATCAACGCGATGGCTGTTCAAGGACTGTGAGGTCATCCAGTGGGCTCCCTGGAGCGATAATGGGCGAGGTCAGGCCGTTTGATATCAGGCCGTTATATGCCTATAAGCTAACAAAGCGGTCTGGATAAAAAGCGCCGATCTGCCGGGCTGCAAAGAATAATCTGCTGTATGCAACCCGCTAACATTGCGGACCTGTTCCGTGGCTTTATCCGCGCTGATTTCAGCCTATGGCCTGGGTCACCAGTGCAAACTGCTGCACGTTCTTGCTTGATGGCGGTGGCGTTCCGAGCACCATGCGCGGTGCCCTGTCGACACACGGCAGGCCCAGGCTTTCGAGCCACGGTGCCAGGCCGCAATCAGCCAGAATGTCGAAGCGCACGAACATGTCTGGTATCCGTTGCAGCAGGTTGGCAATCAATTGCCGGGCCTGCTCTGCATCACCGGCCACCAGCGGGCCGATGATATGCCCGCGGCCGAAGCGACGCAGCAGGGCGATGCCTGTCAGGCGCCCCTCATGGTCGATGCCCACCGCCTGTTCTGCATCGCGCGACAACAGGTCATTCAGCACGACAGTGCGATCCAGACCGCTGCCTGCGTTGGCCAGCCTGATCAGTTCGGCATGGTCGGCCGGACCCAGCGTGCGAATCGGCAGACCATCGCTCGGCGTCGCCAGCCCTGACAGGTCAGCAATGCCCTGATGCTGCTGGATCCGCGCAAAATCGACAAAGCCAAGGCTCCGGTACAACGGCGCGCCCAGTTCCGTGGCATTGAGGATCGGTGTACGCGGTGCGGTTGCGTCAAGGCACAGATGCATCAGGCGGCGGCCGATGCCTTTGCCCTGATGTTCATCGCTGACAATCACCAAACCTATGGATGACCAGTCGCCCTGGTGGCAGGTGAATGCCACGCCCACCAGCTGGCCATCACGTTCGGCGACAAAACCCTCGGAGGTGCGTTGCACCATGGCCCAGTCTTCTTCGCGGTGCGGCCATTTGAGGTGTACCGAGAGGGCATGGGCCGCAGGAATGTCCGCCTCAGTCACCGGGCGATATCGATAGAGGGTATCTGGGGTCGCGTGCATAGAGCCTCCGTTGCAAGGGCGAAGTGGGTCGTTTCGGCTCATATGAGCTTGCCTGTGCTCATCAGGCTGGACGTGAACGGCATCTCGATAGCCGTCGGGTCAGTGAAGCGGCGGATATCGAATGGGGAGATCAGCGTGCGCGTGCTGCCGGCGCTGATCAGCTCGGCCATGACATCGCCGACGCCGGGGCCGAGCTGAAAGCCGTGGCCGCAGAAGCCAAACGCGTAGAACAGGCCGTCCACCTTGCCACTGCGGCCCATGATCGGCAGCGAATCCGGCGTATAGCTCTCGATGCCGCTCCAGACACGGATGATGTTCAGCTTCTCTGCGCCGGGTAACAGGCGTTTCATCTGCTTCATCTGGTTGATCAGGCTTTCCGGCTTGAAGTAGGCGCGGCGGTTGAGCATGTCCGGTTTGTTGCGATTACCACCGCCGATGATGATGTTGCCGCGCGGTATCTGGCGGAAATAGATCACTTCTTCCTTGATTTTGGTGAACACTCCGATCACCGTCGGCAGGGCGTAGGGCACCGGTTCGGTCACTGAGATTTGCGGCCCGTTGGGCTCCAGCGGAACCGGCTCGCCGAACTGCTCGGCCAGCTTGGCCGCCCAGGCCCCGGCGGTGATCAGCAATTGCTCGGCGACGAACAACTGGCCGTCGGTGGTGCTGACGTGAAACTCGCCGCCGACCTTCTGCACCTCTGCCACCTCGGTGCGCTCTTCGATTCTTGCCCCGGCGCGAATCGCCGCACGGGCGAAGGCGGGTGCGGCCAGGCGCGGGTTGGCGTGCCCGTCGTGGGGCGCATAAGAGCCGCCTTTGACCTCCGGGCCGAGAAACGGGAAGCGCTCATGCAGCGTCTTGCCCCTGATCACCTGCAAATCCAGCTCGCGGGCTTCGGGTGCGGCGGCATAGGCCTCCAGTTCAGCGATTTCGTCTTCGCGATAACACACGCGCATATGGCCGCTTGGAATGAACTCCAGGTCTTCGCCGATCAGTTCGGGCAGGCGTTTCCACAGCGCCCAGGAGCGATTGGAGAGTTCCAGCTGGCCGAGAAAGCGGCCCTGGCGGCGCACATTGCCGAAGTTGACGCCGCTGGCGTACTGGCCGATCTGGTCGCGCTCCAGCAGAGTTACCGAGCGCCCGTGCTGGCGCAGGAAAAACGCTGATGACGAGCCCATGAAGCCGCCGCCGATAATCAGAACGTCGCTTTTTTGCGGGGTCATGAGGTGCTCCCGATAGTGTTCATCGTACGGTGCGCGCCAGGGCTTCGATCTCGATCAGGTAGCCGTGGTGCAATTCTGGAACCGGCACCACGGCGCGGGCCGGGCGATGGTCGCCCAGATAGCCTGCATAAATGCGGTCGAAGGCCGGCCAGTGCTGGATGCCTGCGATGTAAATGGTCACTTTCAGCAGGTCATCGGTCGTGCATCCTGCTGCCTCAAGAATGGCAGCCAGGTTGTCCAGCGCAATAGCGGCCTGCACCTCGAATGGCTCGTCGACGCTGTGGCTGCCGTCAGCGCGCACCGGCAGTTGCCCGGAAACATGCAGCGTGCCTTCATGCAACACTGCCTGGGAATAATGCCCGCCTGGTGCGGCGGCCAGGGGTGTGCGAATCAGTTCGATATCACCAGCCATGCAATCGACTCCAGGTGTGAATTGCGCCTTCGGCATCGCAGGCGTGGTAGTCCGGGAACTGCGCACCGGTAGCACAGGCGTGGTTGGGCAGAATGCGCAGCCGGCTGCCGATGGGGAAGCGCGTAGTAATGTCTGCCTGGCTGCCGGTGGCGAGCGTGATGATGCCATGCTCCTGATTGGCACCCGTCACCCGCGCGCCGTCGATCCACTCGCCGGTTTCGCTGCACACCTGGCCGTAGCCGAAATCCTCACGCTGGCGCTGGGTGCCGCGATCCCGGCTCATGGCCATCCAGCCTGCGTCAACGATGATCCAGCCCTTGTCTTGCTGATGGCCGATGACCGTGGTCAGCACACTCAGGGCCAGTTCGTCGGCGCGGCACACGCCGATGTTGTGCATCACCAGATCGAAGAATACATAGACCCCGGCACGTACTTCGGTCACGCCTTACAGGCTCTGCGCCGACAGCGCGGTAGGCGTTGAGCCGATGCTGACTTTCGCGCAGGGCAGCCCCGCTTGCCGAATGCGCTCGGCGGCGCTGACGCAAAGCCTGCGCTCCTGCTCGGCGAGGGCTTGCAGCGCTTCGGGGGTGTCGAGGTCGTAACTGGACCCGGCATGGGTCATGACCCCTCGCAGGTGCATGCCGCCCTCGATCAGCGTTCTCGCGACTTCGACGAGCGAAGGGTCGTCGACGGTCAGCCCGGAACGATGGCCGTCGCAATCGATTTCGATCCACACATCAAAGTTCTCATCATGTCGCTGGCCGAAGGAGACAATCGACTGGGCAGCGGCCACGCTGTCGGTCAGGATGCTCAGGCGGCAACCATTGCGCCGCAGTTTGAGTGCCTGGTCCAGTTTGCCAGGTGCGATGGCGACGGCGTAGAACACGTCGTCGATGCCCTCGGCAAAGCAGTGTTCGGCCTCCTTCAGGGTCGAGACCGTCACGCCGCTGGCACCTGCAGCTATCTGCGCCTGAATCACCGGCAGGCATTTGCTGGTCTTCACGTGCGGACGCAAACGCACACCCAGCTCATTCATGCGGTGTTGCATGCGCTGGATATTGCGCTGCATACGCGGCACATCAAGCAACGCGACAGGCGTATCGAGAGAAGACAAGAGGGCAGACATGGACAGAGCTCGCGTGACTGGGTACGGCTGCCACTCTACTCACGGGTGATGAAGCTGTGGTTCAATGCTTTGTCATCAATCCTTAAGCTGAGCTGAATGATCGCTATCGAAGACCTGCGTCTGGCCGTGGCGCTATCGCGCTGCGAGTCCCTCAGTGCTGCGGCCAGAGTCCTGAATGTCTCGCCGCCCGCGCTGTCGATGCGCTTGCGCAAGCTGGAGACGCAGTTGGGCATTACCCTGGCCAATCGCGACGCCAGACGCCTGAGCCTGACGGCCGATGGCGAGCGTTTCGCACAGGAAAGCGCGCACCTGCTGGAACAGCTTGAAGCGCTTCCGGAATCGTTCAAGCAGCACGATGAGCGACTGGTCGGCACCCTGCGTCTGGCAGCTCCGTTTGGTTACGGTCGCCAGCGCATTGCGCCTTTGCTGGCGCGCTTTGCCAAACTGCACCCGCAATTGCGTCTGCACCTGGACCTGCGCGAAACGCCGTGGCCCGATCGGCATGACAGCGACGCAGTGATTCATATCGGCAGCCTCAATGACAGCCTGTGGATCGCCAGACCGTTGGCGCACAACCATCGCTGGCTGTGCGCCAGCCCGGCGTATCTGGAGCAGCACGGCGCGCCTTCGACGCCTGACGAGCTGGAGTGTCATCGCTGCATCTGCATTCGCGAAAACGATGAAGACGTGACCCTCTGGCACCTGAGCAAGGGCCAGGCGAAAAAGACCCTGCGCATCGAGCCTGCGCTGCTCAGCAACGACGGCTCGGTTGCCCGGCGCTGGGCCGAGCAGGGACTGGGCATCGTCTTGCGCTCGCAGTGGGACGTCAGCGACGCCATTGCCAGCGGCAGGCTGGTGAGGTTGCTCGCCGATTGGCAACTGGCCAGCGCGCCGATCAACCTGCTGGTGCCCGTGCGCAAGCACCGCAGCGCCAGGGTGCAGGCACTGACGGAGTTTCTGGAGACGGCGCTGAAGGGCTGATCACGCTAATCACGTAGGCGCTGTTGGTCGCATTATCGAACACCTCAATTGACGCTCACGGCAAGGCGCGGGTATAAACTGCGTCTTGTGTTTTTGTCGGATTTTTCTCCATGAGCTTCAGCCCCCTGATTCGCCAGTTGATCGATGCCTTCCGCGTGCTGCCGGGCGTCGGTCAGAAAACCGCTCAGCGCATGGCGTTGCAGCTGCTGGAGCGCGACCGTAGCGGCGGCTCACGGCTGGCGCTGGCCTTGGGGCAGGCGATGGATGGCGTTGGTCATTGCCGCTCATGCCGCACCCTCACTGAAGAGGAGCTCTGCCCGCAATGCGCCGACCCGCGCCGTGATGACACGCTGCTGTGTGTGGTGGAAGGGCCGACGGATGTCTACGCGGTGGAGCAGACTGGTTATCGCGGTCGCTACTTTGTGCTCAAGGGCCATCTGTCGCCACTCGACGGCTTGGGGCCGGAAGCCATCGGCATTCCGCAACTGATGGAGCGTATCAGCCAGCAGGGCACCTTCACTGAGGTGATCCTCGCCACCAACCCGACGGTGGAAGGCGAAGCGACGGCGCATTACATCGCCCAGTTGCTCCACGAAAAAGGCCTGGTCGCGTCGCGCATTGCTCACGGTGTGCCATTGGGTGGCGAGCTGGATCTGGTCGACGGCGGCACCCTGGCGCACTCGTTTGCAGGGCGCAAGCCGATTGCGTTGTGATGCGCCCTTGTTCCTGCGCTATCAGTAGCGCGGGGTAATATCCCGCTCCACAGGCGGCGCATTCGGGTCCTGGCCTGCCGGAAACTTGCCTTTCAGGTGCCAGGCGAAAGCGATGATTTCGGCAATCGTGCGGTACAGTGGCTCGGGGATGCTATCGCCCAGTTCCATGCGTGCCAGCAGTTTGACCAGTTCGGCGTTCTCGTAGATCGGCACTTCATATTCACGGGCAATGGCCAGAATGGCCTCGGCCAGCTGGTCGTCGCCCTTGGCGCTGAGCGTCGGGGCCTGTTGGCCGCCGTAGCTCAGGGCAATAGCCTGGCGCGGGACATGGTCGGGTAGGGACATCAGGCGTTCTCGTCAATCCAGCGTTGTTCAAGGGCGGTGCGCCGGCCACTGGGCGGTGCGCCGTGGCTGCAGGCCAGTTCGCCGACTGCTAGGCCGCAGGCAATCAGCCGCTCGCGCAAATATCCCAATTCATGTTCAATCAAGACCGCGCTGTCGGGCCGCTCGGCCCACAGCTGACTGGACAGCGTGCCGCGCAACAACTGCGCATGCACCTGCAGCGGCCCCAACGGCTCAAGGTCGAATGCCAGATCGACTTTCCAGAGCTTTTCCCGGGTTTCCTTGACCTCGACATCGTCACGGTCTTCGGCAGCTTCCTGATCCGGCTTGTCTTCACGCTGCACCTTGACCTGCAAGGGCACGATGTCATGCGCGTTACGCATTGGCACTTCCAATTGCCAAGTAGTCACCTGAGTGCCGTCGGCATTGGTGCGGGTCTGCTCCAGACCGCCCAACTGGTGGCTTTGCAGGCGCGAAACAGCTGCCGCAGCCAGCTTGAGCAGAATCTCCAGGTCGTCCTCTTTTTCGCCACCGCTGACGTTGCGCGACGGCAGCGGAAAGATGCTCGGCTGGGTGCGTGCGGCAACCAGCCCAAGGGTGCCCAGGGCATTGCGAATCGCATTGGGCATGGCCCGCGCCAGGGTGTTGGAAGCAGCGGCGGCGCTGTAAGTGGTGTTGTCCGGCAACCCCGGAAGAATCTGCGCAATCAGGCGCATCAGGTTGGCTTTCATGTCCGGAACCTGAGCCGGATTGAGCCCGGCAAGCAGCTTTGCTTCCAGAAACACGCCACTGGCATTGAGGGCCTGGGCGACGCCTTTCGGTGTGCTCATCTGCTCTATGTCGGGCAGATCGTCCAGCAACTGGCTGATGGCGGCTTGCAGCGGGGAACTGATCGCTGAGTTGCTGGCAGGGCTGGCACTGGTTGTATTGGCTGACTGCAGGTTTTGCAGGGCGTTGATCAGGTTATCCAGCGAGCCTTGGCGGTTCTGCTGGGCGGCCAGTTGCTGCGCCACGGCCAGTTGATCGAAACGACCGGGCAGGGCGACGAAGTTCAGCGCCTGGTTGCCTTGTACCTGCGCGCTCAGCAGGCTGCCGACCGTCAGCGGCTGCGGGCTTTCGATGGTCAGGCTGGAGCCCGCCAGCGCAGTATTGAGCAGCATCACGATGGAGCGATAAGTGGGCGTTGCGGCACCCGGGTTTTGCGTGGCCAGTTGATTGACTGCCTGCGCGATCACCTGGCTGGTCATGACCTTGCCCTGCAACAGCGTGCCGACCGGCAATTGTTGCGTATCGATGCTGGTCATCGAGTTTTTCAGCGCGCTGTTGATCTGTTGCAGCGTCAGTGTCAGCTCGTTGGGCGAGGCTTGCGCCACCTGTAACAGGCTGCCGGGCGTGAACGGTACGCTGCTGGTGACCTGCAGGTTGGTCAGGCTGCCATTGGCGAGTACCAGCCGCAGCAGCAACTGGAAGTTCTGGTTGACCTGCTTGAGGGTCAGCACTTCGGCGTCGACGGTTTCGCCTTCGGGAATCAGATTATCCGCCGATTGCAGCAGGGTCAGCACCTGCGCAGGGGAGATGCCGGCGCGCAGCAGGGTTGTGGTAGGGATTGTCGCCGGGACGCTGGTGATGTCGCCTGTCATTGAAATATCGACCTGAGGAAATTGCCCCTTTGATAACAGGACTCGCATGTATAATACCGGCCAAAACCGGACCAGCCGCCATTAACTTCTCTTCATGTAACGGCCATATCACCCCCGACTTGAACCGCCTTTTACTGCGTATGTGTCTGTTTTGGTACATTTCGCGACGCTCCAGCACTGGAAACGCCCGATGATCCCAGCCCCCCCATTTTTGCAAGCGACGGCTCTGACGTGTGAGCGGGACGGGCGGATGCTGTTCGAAAACCTTGATCTGCAGGTGCGCACGGGGGACATGCTGCAGGTCAGCGGTCCCAATGGCAGTGGCAAGACCAGCCTGCTGCGCCTGTTGTGCGGGCTGATGCAACCCACGGCCGGGCACGTGCTGCTCAACGGCCAGCCAGCGGGCCGCCAGCCGACAGCGCCGGGGCTCAATCTGTTGTGGGTTGGCCATGCGTCGGCGCTCAAGGACCTGCTGACACCGCTGGAGAATCTTTCCTGGCTCTGTGCGCTTCATCACCCGGCCGATGCCGATGCCATTTTCAATGCGCTCGACGCGGTCGGGCTGGCAGGTTTCGAAGATGTGCCGTGTCACACCTTGTCGGCCGGGCAGCAGCGTCGCGTCGCGCTGGCGCGTCTGTATCTGCCAGGCCCGCCACTCTGGTTGCTCGATGAACCGTTCACCGCGCTGGATCGCCAGGGCATTGCCCAACTGGAAAACCATCTCGCCGGGCACTGTGAAAAGGGCGGCATGATCATCATGACCACTCATCACACCCTGAGCCGCCTGCCTGCGGGCTATCGGGACATCGATCTGGGGCAGTGGGCAGCATGAGCAACGTCTTTGCCCTGCTGATCGCTCGTGAGTTTCGCCTGCTGGCCAGGCGTCCGGCAGAGCTTGCCAACCCGCTGGTGTTCTTTGCGATAGTGGTCGCCTTGTTCCCGCTGGCACTGGGGCCGCAGACGCAATTGTTGCAAGCCTTGTCACCGGGGCTGGTCTGGGTCGCGGCACTGCTGGCCGTGTTGCTGTCGCTGGATGGGCTGTTTCGCAGTGATTTCGAGGATGGCTCGCTGGAACAGTGGGTCCTTTCGCCGCACCCGCTGGCCCTTCTGGTCCTGAGCAAAGTGCTGGCACACTGGGTTTTTTCCGGGCTGGCACTGGTATTGTTGTCGCCCTTGCTGGCGCTGATGCTGGGGCTGCCGGTGCGGTGCCTGCCGGTGTTGATGGTGTCGCTGCTATTGGGCACGCCAGTGCTCAGCCTGCTGGGTGCAGTCGGTGCGGCGCTGACCGTGGGTTTGAAGCGCGGCGGCCTGTTGCTGGCGTTGTTGATTCTGCCGCTGTACATCCCGGTATTGATTCTGGGCAGCGGTGCGTTGCAAGCCGCGCTGCAAGGCATGCCAGCGACTGGCTATCTGCTGTGGCTGGGCTGCCTGAGCGTGCTGGCGATCACTCTGACCCCCTTTGCGATAGCCGCTGGCCTGAAAATCAGCGTCGGTGAATAAATTGAGGTTCCGGGATCGAGAATTCGATGCCGGTCAACACCCTGGATACACCTGATGAAAAGCAACGCCATGAAAAGCAGCATCGGTTGGGCCTGGCTGCACACACTCGGCTCACCGAAAGGGTTTTACCGCATCAGCGCACGTCTGCTGCCGTGGCTAAGTGTGGCCGCTGCACTGCTGCTCGGCATCGGCATCATCTGGGGGCTGGCGTTTGCGCCGCCGGATTACCAGCAGGGCAACAGCTTCCGGATCATTTATATCCATATGCCTGCCGCCATGCTCGCCCAGTCCTGCTACGTCATGCTGGCCCTGTGCGGCGTGGTCGGGCTGGTCTGGAAAATCAAACTGGCCGATGTCGCGCTGCAATGCGCTGCACCCATTGGCGCGTGGATGACCGCGCTGGCACTGGCGACCGGCGCGATCTGGGGCAAGCCGACCTGGGGCGCGTGGTGGGTCTGGGACGCGCGCCTGACCTCAATGCTGATTCTGCTGTTCCTGTATTTCGGCCTGATCGCGTTGGGCAATGCCATCAGCAACCGCGCCAGCGCTGCCAAGGCCTGTGCACTGCTGGCCATCGTCGGCGTGGTGAATATCCCGATCATCAAATATTCGGTCGAGTGGTGGAATACCCTGCACCAGGGCGCGACGTTCAGCCTTACGGAAAAACCGGCCATGCCTGCCGAAATGTGGCTGCCGTTGCTGTTCACGGTGTTGGGTTTCTACTGCTTCTTCGGCGTCGTATTGCTGCTGCGTATGCGCCTTGAAGTGCTGCGTCGCGAGTCGCGCACCCAGTGGGTCAAGGCCGAGGTTCTGCGGAGCCTGGGGCAAACGCCAGCACCGTCGGAGGGCAGGTCTTGAACTTCGCGTCATTCAGCGACTTTCTCGCCATGGGCCGCCACGGGCTGTTTGTCTGGTCGGCCTACGGTCTGTGCCTGTTGGTGTTGCTGATCAACGTGGCAATGCCGCTGGTGGCGCGCCGGCGGTTCCTGAAACAACAGGCGCGTCGCCTGAAGCGGGAGAATCGTTGGTGAACCCGTTGCGCAAAAAACGTCTGTTGATCATTGCCGCCCTGCTGGCTGGCGTCGGGCTGGCCCTGACCCTGGCGCTCGGTGCGCTGAAGGAAAACATCAATCTGTTCTACACCCCAAGCCAGATCGCCAACGGCGAAGCACCGCTGGACACGCGCATTCGTGCTGGCGGCATGGTGGAAAAGGGCTCATTGCAGCGTTCGGCGGACTCGCTGGATGTGCGTTTTGTGGTCACCGATTTCAACAAGTCGGTGACCATCACCTATCGCGGCATTCTTCCCGATCTGTTCCGCGAAGGGCAGGGCATTGTCGCGTTAGGCAAGCTCAATGCGCAGGGTGTGGTGGTGGCCGATGAGGTGCTGGCCAAACATGACGAGAAGTACATGCCGCCCGAAGTCACCAAGGCGCTGCGCGACAGCGGCCAGGCGGCACCGGGCGGCTCTTCCACACCTGCGAAACAGGGCTGATCGATGATTCCCGAACTCGGCCATCTGGCGATGATTCTGGCACTCGGCTTTGCGCTGGTGCAGGCCATTGTTCCGCTGATCGGTGCATGGCGCGGCGACCGCCTGTGGATGAGCCTGGCGCGTCCGGCGGCGTGGGGCCAATTCAGTTTTCTGATCTTTGCCTTCGGTTGCCTGACCTACGCGTTCATGACCGACGACTTTTCCGTTACCTATGTGGCGCAGAATTCCAACACGGCGCTGCCCTGGTATTACAAATTCAGCGCCGTGTGGGGCGCGCATGAAGGCTCGTTGCTGCTCTGGGCGCTGATTCTCGGCGGCTGGACCTTCGCTGTTTCGGTGTTTTCCCGGCAATTGCCTCAGGTAATGCTGGCGCGGGTGCTCGCCGTGATGGGCATGATCAGCCTGGGCTTCCTGTTGTTTCTGATCCTCACCTCCAACCCGTTCGCCCGTCTTCTGCCGCAAATGCCTGCCAACGGACGCGATCTTAACCCCCTGTTGCAGGATATAGGCCTGATCGTGCATCCGCCGATGCTCTACATGGGCTATGTCGGTTTTTCCGTGGCCTTTGCCTTCGCCATCGCCGCCTTGCTTGGCGGCCGACTCGACGCCGCCTGGGCGCGCTGGTCGCGGCCATGGACGCTGGTGGCCTGGGCCTTTCTCGGTGTCGGGATCAGCCTTGGCTCATGGTGGGCTTATTACGAATTGGGCTGGGGCGGCTGGTGGTTCTGGGACCCAGTGGAAAACGCCTCGTTCATGCCATGGCTGGTGGGCACTGCGCTGATTCACTCGCTGGCGGTCACGGAAAAACGTGGTGTGTTCAAGAGCTGGACGGTGCTGCTGGCAATTGCCGCATTTTCCCTGAGCCTGCTGGGTACGTTTCTGGTGCGTTCCGGGGTGCTGACTTCGGTGCACGCTTTCGCCTCGGACCCGGCACGCGGCGTGTTTATCCTGATGTTCCTGCTGGTCGTGGTGGGCGGCTCGCTGACCCTGTTTGCGATTCGTGCGCCGGTGGTCAAAAGCCATGTCGGCTTCGGCCTGTGGTCGCGGGAAACCCTGTTGCTGGGCAATAACCTGTTACTGGTGACTTCTGCGTCGATGATCCTGCTGGGTACCCTTTATCCGCTGGTGATCGATGCCATGAGCGGAGCCAAGATGTCGGTCGGCCCGCCGTATTTCAATGCGCTGTTCGTACCGTTGATGGGGCTGTTGCTGGTGGTCATGGCGGTCGGCGTGCTGGTGCGCTGGAAGGACACACCGCTGAAATGGCTGCTGGGTATGCTTGCCCCGGTACTGGTTGGCAGCGCCGTGCTGGCAGTGCTCGCCGCTCTGCTAATGGGCGATTTCCAGTGGGCGGTGCTGGCCACCTTCATGCTCGCCGCCTGGGTGCTGCTGGCCGGGGTTCGCGACCTGCTCGACAAGACCCGTCACAAGGGCCTGCTTCGCGGCGCGCTTGGCCTGACCCGCAGTTATTGGGGCATGCAGCTGGCGCACCTTGGCATTGTGGTGTGCGCGCTGGGCGTGGTGTTGTCCAGCCAGAACAGCGCCGAGCGCGATTTGCGCATGGCCCCTGGCGAGTCCACTGAGCTGGGCGGTTACGTCTTTGTATTCGAGGGCGCGAAGCATTATGAAGGGCCGAATTTCACCTCCGATCGCGGCACCGTTCGCGTTCTGCGCAACGGGGCGCAGATCACTGAATTGCACCCGGAAAAACGTCTGTACAGCGTGCAGCAGTCAATGATGACCGAAGCAGGCATTGATGCCGGTTTCAGCCGCGATCTTTACGTAGCATTGGGTGAACCGCTGGGCAATGGCGCATGGGCCGTACGGGTTCACGTCAAACCGTTTGTGCGCTGGATCTGGCTTGGTGGTCTGCTGACCGGTCTGGGTGGTGTGCTGGCGGCGTTTGACCGTCGTTATCGCACGCGGGTCAAAAGCAAAGTGCGCGAGGCGTTGGGCATGTCGGGAGTTGCACTGTGAAGCGCTGGGTCATGCTCCTGCCGCTGGCGTTGTTTCTCGGCGTGGCGGCGTTCCTGTATCGCGGTTTGTATCTGGACCCCGCCGAGCTGCCGTCGGCGCTGATCGGCAAGCCGTTTCCGCAGTTTTCGCTGCCCGAAGTTCAAGGCAGCCGCGTATTGACCCGCGCCGACCTGCTGGGCAAACCCGCGCTGGTCAATGTCTGGGGCACCTGGTGCGTGGCCTGTCGGGTCGAGCATCCTGTGCTGACCCGGCTGGCGCAGCAGGGCGTGCTGATCTACGGCGTGAATTACAAGGACGTCAACGCCGACGCGCTGAAATGGCTCAAGGAATTTCACGATCCTTATCAGCTGAATATCCGTGACGACGACGGCTCGCTGGGGCTGAACCTGGGCGTGTACGGTGCGCCGGAGACCTTCCTGATCGACCGTCAGGGCATTATTCGTTACAAGCATGTCGGGGTCATCAATGATGCTGTGTGGCGAGAAAAGCTCGCTGCCCGTTACCAGCAATTGGTTGATGAGGCGCAGCCATGAAGCGCTGCCTGATGATTGTCCTGCTCAGCGTGCTGTGCTCAGGCATCGCCCGCGCCGCCATCGACGCCTACACTTTTCGCGACGATGCCGAGCGTGCCCGCTACAGCGAACTGACCAAGGAGCTGCGCTGCCCCAAATGCCAGAATCAGGACATCGCCGATTCCAACGCGCCGATTGCCGCTGACTTGCGCAAGGAAATCTACCGCATGCTGGGTGAAGGGCAGAGCAATCAGCAGATCATCGACTTCATGGTTGATCGCTACGGTGACTTCGTTCGCTACAAACCCAGCCTCAATGCGCGCACTTGGCTGCTCTGGTTCGGCCCGGCCGGTCTGCTGATCGGCGGTCTGGTGGTGATCGGTTTCATCGTCGGGCGGCGTCGCAAGGCGCACTCCGAACAGGCCGATGTGCTTTCCGAGGATGAGCGACAACGCCTCGCCGCTTTGCTGGATGACCACCGCCCATGATCGATTTCTGGATCGCTACCGGGCTTCTTTTGCTCGTGGCGCTGGGTTTTCTGCTGATACCGGTGCTGCGCGGCCATCGTGCGCAACGTGAAGAAGACCGCACAGCCCTGAACGTGGCGTTGTATCAGGAACGGCTTAGCGAGTTGCAGGTTCAGCAAGAGCAGGGCGTGTTGTCGGTGACGCAACTGCAAGGCGCTCGTGCCGAAGCTGCGTGCGAGCTGCTCGCCGACACTGAAGGCGCAGAGCCTGCCCGCACATCGCGTCTGGGCAAGCCCTCGCTGGTGCTGGCTGCGGTGCTGGTCCCTGTATTGGGGCTGGCGGGTTATCTGCAACTGGGTGCCAGTGACCGGGTTGAACTGAGCCGCGCATTCTCTCGACCACCAACCTCGCTGGCAGACCTGACCCAGCGCCTGGAGCGCAGCGTGCAGGCTCAGCCGGATTCAGCCGAAAACCTGTATTTTCTGGCGCGCAGCTACATGGCGCAGAACCGCCCCGGTGACGCCGCGCAGATGTTCGAGCGCTCGGTGACACTGGCCGGAAGATCGCCAGAGCTGCTCGGGCAATGGGCGCAGGCGTTGTATTTCGCCAGCGACAAACACTTCACCGCACAGGTGCAGGCGCTGACCGACGAAGCGCTGCAGGCCGACCCCAACGAAGTCACCAGCCTCGGCCTGCTGGGGATTGCCGCGTTCGAAACACAGCGTTATCAGGCAGCGGTGGATTACTGGACCCGCCTGCTGGCGGCGTTGCCCGCGCAGGACGCTTCGCGCTCGGCGCTGGAAGGCGGCATAGCCCGCGCCAGAGAAAACCTTGCCGGGCAGGCCGCGCCGGTCAAGGCCAGGGCGCTCAAAGTGCGTGTCACGCTGGCTGCCTTGCTCAAGGGTAACGTTCAACCGGGTGACAGCGTGTTCATCTTCGCCCGTGCAATCAACGGCCCGGCCGCGCCACTGGCGGTCAAACGCATCACGGTGGCGGACCTGCCTGCCGAGGTTGAACTGAGTGATGCCGATGCAATGATGCCGCAACTGAACCTGTCGAACTTTGCGCAAGTCCAACTGGTTGCGCGAGTGTCTCGCGCAGGGCAGCCAACCACCGGTGAGTGGGTTGGCCGCAGTCAGCCGCTGGCCAGCGACATCGCGGCGCAGCAGTTGGTGACCATCGACAGTCCGGATAACTAGAGAAATTGCTTATGTACCGTACCGCACGCATCACCTTGTTGGGGCTGGTCGTTGGCCTGAGTGCCTGTGCTGTCCAGCATCCGGCACCGCCTCACAGCCAGGATCCGATCCTTAACCTGCCGGGCGGCCAGCAACCCGGCGCACCGCGCCCGAACACGGCGCCTGCCGAGCCTGCCAAAGCGCCAGCCGCAGCGCCGAAGACCTCGGCCAGTTTCGCCCCGCCACCGGGCGGTGGCAGCCATTGGGACCCGCGCCTGGGCGTGTACGTGATGGACGATCAGCCCAACACCTTCTATCGCCAGCGTACTTACTATCAGTGGAACAACGGCTGGAGCTGGGCAACCAACCCTAACGGTCCGTGGCAGGCGACCGATGCCAGCGGCGTTCCGGCCGGGCTGGGTAAGCAGTTCAGTAACTGATTCAAGCCTGCAAATGAAAACGGCGACCTGATGGGTCGCCGTTTTGCGTTTCGGGGGACTTATTTGCCCGGATAGATCTGGTCGAACACACCACCGTCAATGAAGTGGGTCTTCTGCACTGTGCGCCAGTCACCGAAGGTTTTCTCGACCGACAGGAAGTCCACTTTCGGGAAGCGGTCGGTGTATTTGGCCAAGACCTGCGGATCACGTGGGCGCAGGTAGTTTTTCGCCGCGATTTCCTGACCTTCCGGTGACCACAGGTATTTCAGGTAATCTTCGGCCAAGGCGCGGGATTTTTTCTTGTCCACGACCTTGTCAACCACACTCACTGGCGGCTCGGCTTCTGCCGACACGGACGGGTAGACCACTTCAAACTGGTCGCGACCGAATTCACGAGCGATCATTTCCGCTTCGTTTTCGAAGGTCACCAGCACGTCGCCGATCTGGTTGGTCATGAACGTTGTGGTCGCGCCTCGACCGCCCGTGTCGAGTACTGGCACATGGCGGAACAGTTCACCGACGAATTTCTTCGCGGCCGCTTCATCGCCACCTTTTTTCAGGGTGTAGCCCCAGGCCGACAGGTACGTGTAGCGGCCGTTGCCCGAGGTTTTCGGGTTAGGCACGATGACTTCCACGCCGTCCTTGATCAGGTCCGGCCAGTCTTTCAGGGCTTTCGGGTTGCCCTTGCGCACGATAAACACAGTGGCCGAGGTGAACGGAGCACTGTTGTTCGGCAGGCGGCTGACCCAGTCTTTCGGCACCAGCTCGCCATTGTCGGCCAGCGCGTTGATATCGGTCGCCATGTTCATGGTAATCACGTCAGCCGGCAGCCCGTCGATGACCGAGCGCGCCTGCTTGCTCGAACCGCCAAAGGACATCTGCACGGTCACGTCTTCATTTTTCTCGGCTTTCCAATGCTTCTGGAAGGCGCTGTTGTAGTCCTTGTAGAAATCACGCATCACGTCGTAGGAGACGTTGAGCAGCGTCGGGGCTGCCTGGGCAGCGCTGGCAAAGGCCAGGCCAGCGGCCAGTAGCGAGGCGGCGAAGAGTTTATTCACTGCAGGGTCCTTGAGATGAAGAGTCGTGTGTAAAGCCTGATGGCGTAATGCCGCGACACTATCAGTATCGCGCCTGCTGTTTAAAGACTGAAAAGGTCTTTGCTTATGCCTTGGACTCTACTTTTGCAAACAATTGATTACCGCAGCGTGAGCAGAACGCCGCGCCGTGTTCGTGGAAGTTCTTCGAGCACATCGGGCAATCGTGTTTCAACTGTTCGCCGCGCATGGCGTTGGCCAGTTCGGCGGTGAATATACCGGTGGGCACGGCGATGATCGAGTAGCCGATGATCATCACCAGCGACGAGAGCATCTGCCCGACCGGCGTCTTCGGCACGATATCGCCAAAGCCCACAGTGGTCAGGGTCACGATAGCCCAGTAAATGCCTTTGGGGATGCTGGTGAAGCCGTGCTCCGGGCCTTCGATCACGTACATCAGCGTACCGAACACCGTGACCAGAGTGGAAACGGTGACCAGAAACACGATGATCTTCTGCTTGCTGCCGCGCAGCGCAGCCAGCAAATAGTTGGCCTGGCGCAGGTAAGTGCCGAGCTTGAGCACCCGGAAAATCCGTAGCATACGGATGATCCGCACGATCAGCAGGTATTGCGCGTCGCTGTAATAGATCGACAGAACCCCCGGCACAATGGCCAGCAGGTCGACCAGCCCGTAGAAACTGAACGCGTACTTCAGCGGTCGGGGCGAGCAGTACAGGCGCAGGATGTATTCGATCGCGAACAGCAGCGTAAAGCCCCATTCGATCCAGGCGAACAGCATTGCGTAATCGCGATGAATACTCTCGATGCTGTCGATGACCGTGACCAGCAGGCTGAGCAGAATCGCGACCAGCACAATCTTGTCAAACGTTCTGCCGGCAGGCGTATTCGCCTCGAAAATAACGATATGCAACCGCTCGCGGCGGCTGAGAGAGGTGTCCATGGTGCTTCCCGATTCGAATATCGGCAGAGCCTAGGAGCATTGGGCAGGTGAGTGCAAGCACACAACACCTGCGGGAGCGAGTCGTGCGACGCTTCGCCTGCTCGCGAAGAGGTCGTTATAGCCCGCGTAAACAGGGTGTTTGGAGCAACGTCTTCGTGAGTAAGCTCACTCCCACAGAAGTCTTTACTCACAGTTCGACAGGCGGCAGCTCCCGCTTTTCGGGTTCTTGTAAGACCTACGTAGACAGATCGGCGCTGGAGCGTAAGGAACGACAGCCTCAATTATCGTGCGTCGCTCTGCGTCGCATGCCGTTCTGGACGCTCTGCGTCCTCTTGTGGCGTAGAGCGTCCAGTGCTGGAATCATCAGGTATAACAAGCCAGGTGGTGAGCGTCGGCAATGACTGACGCGGGAGGATGCATGCAGTATTCAGGTGAGGGCTTTTCGATCAGAGTATTGGCGTTTGATGATTGCGAGTTGATCAACCGGTACGAAAAGGCCAATCGCAAGCATCTGCAGCCTTGGGAACCGTTCAGGGACGATGACTATTTCATTCTCGAAAACGCCAGATCCAGGGTTCAGCAGCAGTGGGAAAGCATGCAGTCCGGCAGCGCGGTTTTCTTCCTCGTCATCGACTCAGACGGCGGCGAATTGCTGGGGCGGTGCAGTTACACGAATATCGTGAGGGGCGTTTTTCAGGCCTGCAACCTCGGCTTCTCGCTGGCAGAGACTGCTCAGGGGCGTGGCTTGATGCAAAGGGCGCTTGAGGTGAGCAATCGCTATTGTTTCGAACAGATGGGGCTGCATCGAATCATGGCCAGCCACATGCCAGCCAATGTACGCAGCGAGCGACTTCTGCAATCACTCGGCTTCGAAAAGGAAGGGTACGCGCGCGCCTACCTGAAAATTGCCGGAGTTTGGGAAGACCATGTCCTGAGGGCACTGATCAATCCGAACGAGGCCTGATGGCGAGGCGAGCGCCTTTCCTACTTCTGCGCCACGTCATCCTTCTCCCAGCCGCCGCCGAGCGCCAGAAACAGGTTGATCTGTCCCATGGCCACCTGGGTGTTGGCTTCGGCCATTTGTGCGCGCACGTCGGTGTAAGTGCGTGTGGCTTGCAGGTCAGCGAGGAACGAGGCGCGTCCGGCCTGATAGAAGCGGTGGGTCTGGTCAGCCGCTTCCTTGGCCGATTGTTCGGCTTCCTTGAGAGCATCGCGACGGTCGAGCAGGGCGGTGTATTGCGCCAGACCAGTCTGGGTTTCACGGATGGCGTTGAGCACTACACCGTCAAAGCGCGCCAGAGCAGCCTGGGCCGAAGCTTCGGCCTGATGGATGCGTGCGCGTGAGCCGTTGGACGGGATGGTCCAGTTCAGCAGCGGCCCGAAGCCCCAGCGGTTGGCGGCCGGTTTGCCGAGGTTCTCGATCAGGCCGGTAGTGCCGATGCTCGCGCCGATGCTGATGTCCGGATACAACTCGCCGGTGGCAACACCGATCTGCGCAGTCGACATCGCCAGATGACGTTCAGCCTGACGCACATCCGGGCGGCGTTTGAGCAGTGTTGCGCCGTCGCCTACCGGCATGACCTGCGCAATGTGCGGCAGCGCATTGCAGCTGCTGACCCCGGCGGACAGTTGCTCTACAGGTTTGGCCAGCAGCATCGACAGGCGGAACATCGCCGCCTGACGCCGCGCTTCGTAACGGGGCATTTCGGCGCGCAATGACTTGAACTGCGTCTGTGAACGAGTGACCTGGGTTTCATCGCCACGCCCGGCATCGCGCAGGCGCTGGTTGAGGGGCACGCTCTGTTGCTGCAGGTCCAGCGATTCGCGGGCGATATCGAGTTCTTCGTTGGCAGCGCAAATCTGCGTGTAGGCGCGCACCACATCGGCGACCACGGTGATACGTGCCGTATCCACCGCCGCCTGATTGGCATCGACATTGGCCTGCGCTGCTTCGATGCCGCGCTGCAAGGTGCCGAACAGATCGAACTGATACGACGTAGTCAGACCCACATCCCCGACGTTGGCGACCGGCACCTTGTTGGTCAGCAGAAACGCTTCGCCTGATTCCTGCACGCGCTGTGCGCCGATTTTCGCGCCGTTGGTAAATCCGCCCGCCGCCTCGGCCTCCGAGGTCTGGTAGCGGGCGCGCTGCAGGTTGGCGGCGGCGATGCGCAGGTCGGTATTAGAGGCAATGGCCTGGCGCACCAGTTCATCCAGACGCGCATCCTGATACAGCCGCCACCAGTGCGCAGGCACCGGGGCCGATACCGTATTGACCGAGCGCCCGGCCAGTTCGCCCTGTAAATCCGGACGATTGATCGCGCCATCCTTGGGCAGTTGGTAATCCGGCCCGACTACCTGACAGGCCGACAACACGGCAGTAAAACCGAGTGCGGCCATGCGTAAGGCACGTTTCATCGTGTGCCCTCCTGCGTATCGTCGATGATTGACACCGTTGCAGTACGCCCGGCGATCATACGGAAGTCGGCAGGTACGTCATCAAAGGCAATGCGTACCGGAATGCGCTGTGCCAGACGCACCCAACTGAAGGCCGGGTTGACGTTGGGCAGCAGGTTCGAGCCACTGCTGCGGTCGCGGTCTTCGATGCCGGCAACGATGCTCACCACATGGCCGGTCAGCCGTGCGTTGTCACCGATGACGCGAATGTCGACGCCCTGGCCGACATGAATGCCGTCCAGTTTGGTTTCTTCGAAATAGCCGTCGATATGGAACGATGCGGCATCGACCACCGATAACACCGGACGCCCGGCGGTGACAAATTCATGGTCGCGGGGCGCGCGGTCGTTAAGGTAGCCGTCCACCGGGCTGCGGATCACCGAACGATCCAGATTCAGCTGCGCGGCATCCACTGCGACCTTTGATTCACCGAGCGCAGAAAGGGCACGCGCTTCGCGGGACTGGCTTTCTTCCAGTTGCTCACGCGCCACCAGGTTGCCCAGGCCACGGTTACGCCTGTTCTCGCGGCGTGCCTGCTCCCAGGTTTCCTGGCGCTCGGCGACTGTCGCCTGCGCCTGACGCAAGGCCAGGCGGAAGCGGTCCTGATCGATGGTGAACAGCACCTGGCCCTTGTGTACGGGCTGATTGTCGGTGACCTCGACCTTCTGGATTAGCCCGGACACGTCCGGCGCGATCTGCACGATATCGGCGCGAATATGCCCATCGCGGGTCCACGGCGCGTACATGTAATACATCACCATGCGCCATACAACGACGGCAGCCAGAGTGACAACCAGCAGGGTCAGGACCACGCGGCCCAGTGTCAGTATCGGTTTTTTCATGTCATCAGGTATCGACTTAGAGTATCCACGGCGCCGAGCAACAAAGCGTATAGACCTACGTTGAACAAAGCCCGGTGCCAGACCAGACGGTAGAAGTGGGCACGCGACAGCAGCGCGTGCACGGCGAGAAACAGCAGATAGGCGATGCCCATCATCGCCAGGAACGTGGGGATGAAGATCCCGCTGATATCCAGATCACCGATCACAGGGGCGCTCCATCGATGTTATGCGGCAGTTGCTCGGTCAGTTCGCCGCCCACGGTGACAATCTCGACCCCCGGCAACAAGGCCAGACGCAGGCCGCTGAGGGCGTGCAACAGATGCAACCGGGCCGGGTTGTCGCCCATCTCCTGAGCCGTCAACGAACGGCGTGCGCGGTCCATGGCCATCAGCAGGCCGCGGGGCGCGGGCAGCCTTTCACCGGCCTTGCGACAGTGTTTGAAATAGCCGCTGACTTCATCGATCACCTGACGCAACAGCACTTGGGCCGCAGGCGTGGCGCGTCGGGTGTAGGCCAGCAGGTCGAGCATGTTCAGCGCGACGCGCAATTCACGCAGGGCAATCCCGGTGTCCTGCGCGGTGAGTGTCAAACGCGGCAACTGCTGCATCAAACTGTCGAGCATTTGCACGCCCATGCGCCGGTGTTCGGCCAGAGACGCGTCTTCGCTAAGGCTGGCGATGTCACGCCAGCTGAAACGGGTCAGACGCTTGACCGCCAGTTCAACCCCGAACGGGCGGAACACCAGCGTCCAGATAAAGGCGAACAACAGCCCGGCAGGTCCGGCCAGGTTGGAGTTGAGAAAGTTCATGAAGTCCGCGTCGTAGGCGCTCTGAATGCTGATGAACGACGAGGTGTTGACGATGGTCAGCAGCGTGCCGAGAAAGAAGCGCGGTTGCACAGTCAGGGTGCCGACGCAGATGAAGGGCACCGCAAAGGCCAGCACCAGCATCGGAAAGTCGTGCAGGTTAGGCAGCACCACGAACAGGTACAGGCTGGCAAATACCACCGAAAGCAGAGTCCAGAAAAAGAACCGGTAGATTTGCGGGGCAGGGTCGTCTATGGCTGCAAAGAAGCTGCACGACACCGCTGCCAGCGCCACGGCACTGGCGCCGTCTTTCCAGCCCAGCAGAATCCACAACACCGATGCAGCGATGATCGCCAGCACCGTCGAGGTCACTGAATAGAGCATCAGGCCGCGGTCCAGAAACGGCGTCAACCGACCCAGACGCCAGTGGCGATAGACCGCTCTCCATGGCGATTGATCGTCTGTCTTGATCGCATATTGCAGGGTCCGGCAATCCAGCCACAGGTCGATCCACTCGCCGAGCCTGAAAAGCGTGTTGGAGAGCAGCAGCTGATCGCGGTCGTCCAGTTGCGTAGAGTTCGGCTCAAGGCGTTCCAGCTCATCATGCAGCTGTTGCCATTGCTCCCGTTGCGGGCCGTCGGCAGTGCTTTCAAGCCAGTCGCAAGCCTTTTGCAGCACGGGTTTCAGGCTGGCCAACAGCTCAGGCGTGCGTCGCTCCAGCGCCCACAATGCGTCATCCAGTGCATCGATGACCGGCAAGAGATGGATCATCCGGCCGCGCAGCTCATTGGCGTTGCGTACGGTTTGCTTGCGTGCGCCCTCGTGGCTCAACTGGCCGATCATCATTTCCAGAGAGTTGAAGCTGCCAACCATCGAATTGCGCAGTGCGCCGATTTCCTCGGGCTGACAGGTGCGGCTGATAAAGCGCTGGCTGTAGGTCGAGGCGTCACTGAACCATTTTTCCGTGGTGGCCTGAAATACCGGTGCCAGACGTCTGGGCCAGAACATTGCACCCACGACGGCGGCGCAGATGATGCCGAGGAAAATCTCTTCGGTACGCGACACGGCGATGTCGAACACGGCCTGCGGGTTGTCGACCACCGGCAGGGAAATCAGCGGCATGGTGTAACCCGCCAGCATCAGTGCGTAGCTGTTGGCGGTGCGCAAGTGCAGGGAAAGGAACAACAGGGTGCCGGTCCACAGTCCGACCACGATGGCCAGTAGCAAGGGCGTCTGTACGAACATCGGTACCAGCAGCACCGACGCCGCTGCACCGGCCAGGGTGCCGGCGGCCCTGTACAGGGCTTTGGAGCTGGTCGGGCCGACAAAGGGGCTGGAGACAATGTACACCGTGGCCATGGCCCAATAGGGGCGAGGCATTTCCATCAACAGCGCGATGTACAGCGCCAGCATCGACGCGCCGAAGGTACGCACGCCGTAGAACCAGTCGCGTGCCGGTGGGACGCTGGAGAAAAATCCGTTCAAACCTGCCACCCGTGCTCACCTTGTGCAGCCTCGGCGAAGGCCTGAAATACCCGCAAGGTGGCTTCGAGATCGGCAGGTTGAAGGCCCTGAAGCACATCCGCCCGCAGACGCGTCAGCTCCAGTTCTATCGAGCCAGCCAGCGCACGACCCTTGTCGGTCAGGCTGAGGGCCTTGGCGCGGCGATCATTGGGGTCTTCGCTGCGGCAGACGATGCCGGCCTTGCACAGCTGGTCGAGCAGGCGCACCAGTGTCGGGCTTTCCATGCCGGCCGCCTGCGCGACTTTTACCTGATGCACGCCGTCACCCAGGCGCGCAATGGCCAGCAGTGGCCCGGCACATGCTTCAGAAATTTCATAGGTGACCAGTGTTTTCTGGCAAATGCGTCGCCATTGGCGAGAGGCGGCTACCAGGCCGCTACTGACAGCGCGATGCAGTGGGTCGACAAGCATGAATCACCGGGGGCTGAGTCGTGAACAATTTAGTTAGGAACAATATTGTTAGGGAGGATATTAGTAGGATGCTAACTAATATCTCGTAACAAGTTCTTACAGTCAACCCGTAACTGCCCAGTGGGGCTTTTTGGGTTGCAGGCACGCCGGAAAGGGTTTTTTGAGGGGGCGTAGAGGCGATGAACGGCTGTTTGCGTCCGCCTTTAGCGGGGAAAGTTCATTATTTCAAAAAATAATTGCTACCGTTCGTCGGTAATAAGCCCAAAAATCCCGCGCATCTACGCAGCACCATTCAAAAAAATGGCGCGGCACCCGATAAGAGGGTCCTGATGAATCGCCGTCTGCAGCAAATGGATGGCAATCTGCCTTGTGTCGTGATCTGGCATCAAAGTAGTGGCATCGGTCTTTTTGTGGCGGTTTATTGGCGTCATTTCGTTGTCGTTGCTGTTTAAAAAATAAACGATTGAGCCGATAGTCTGGTTGACCACAACGGGCCAGCACGCCCGTTCCAGAGCCATTCTGTCGGTGCGCAATGCGTACCTTGCGAGCTACTCCATGATCGACCTTGCCACCTGGAATCTTTCCGTCCCTGTCGGAAGTCCCGCGACCATCATCGAAACCCCCAAGTTGGTTAAGGGTTATCGGGATGGCTATTTTCAATCCGGGGATACGCTGTTTTTCTGGGCACCGGTGACCGGTTCCACCACAGAGAACGCCAAGTACCCGCGCTCCGAATTACGCGAGACGACGTCCGATGGCAGGGTCTTCAACTGGGCCTACTCAAGCGCTGACAATTTTCTGCGCGCGACGCTGGAGGTCGATCAAGTGCCTTCCACGGGCAAAATCGTGATCGGTCAGATTCACTGCTACCAGAGCACCGAGCCGCTGCTGAAGGTGGAGTACCAGTACAAGGAGAAGCTGCAGACCGGCAATATCGTCGCCAAGTTTCGTCGTACGCCAGACTCGGAAATCGAGGTCATTACCATTGCGCAGGGCGTGCCGCTCAACAAGCAGTTCAACTACACCATCAACCTGTCGCCCAGCGGCGACCTGACGGTCAATGCCTTCGACGCAGTCTGGTACGCCAAGCTGGATTCAGCCTGGGCCAGTAAACTGTTCTACTTCAAGGCAGGGGTCTATACCCAGGACAATACCGGTTACACCACTGAAGGCGGTTCGGCCACTTTCTACAAGCTGGCCATTGCCCACGAGAAAAAGAATTGATCGTTACGGTCTGGAAGATTCAGACCGCTGGAAATATCAGACTGAAGCAGATTCTGCCGGCTGCGGGTTGAGCCACTTCGACCCGCCCGCCATGCAGGTGCATGATTGCTGTAACAATGGCCAGCCCCAGGCCGTTGGAGTCCGAGCGCTCATGGCGCGAGGCGTCACCCCGATAGAAGCGGTCGAACAGTCGCGCGAGCGTGGCTTGGGGTAATACCGGGCCCTGATTTTCTACCTCGATTCGCCACTGACGATCAACTGCCGCAACACGAATCAGGATTTCGCTGTTTTCATTCGCATAGCGAATTGCGTTGGCGACCAGATTGCTCAGTGCACGGCGCAGCAGGATCGGGTCGGCCAGCAACGTGCCTTGTCCGCTGTGGCTCAGCCGCAGATTACGCTCTTCAGCCAGCCCTTCGAAATAACCGGCCACGCGTTGCAATTCATCGTGCAGGTCCAGCGGCTGGCGTTCCAGCGCGGCCTGGGCTTCGTCCGCTCGTGCCAGAAACAGGATGCTTTCCACCAGCCTTGAAATACGTTCCAGCTCTTCCAGATTGGAAGCCAGCAGGGCTTGATATTCGTCGGCGCTACGGTTCTGGCGCAAGGCAACCTGGCAGTGGCCCATCAGCGAACCGACCGGCGTACGAATCTCGTGGGCCAGATCGGCGGAGAACTGCATCAGGCGTCGATAGCCATCGTCCAGACGGTCAAGCATGGCATTGAAGGCATCGCTCAATTGTTGCAGCTCGACAGGCGTGTCGTGGCTGTCGAGCCGTTTGTGCAGGCTGGCCGGGGTTATTGCGGCAGCGTGGGCGGCCATTCTGCGCAGTGGGCGCAAGCCGCGTCGCAGCAATATGTAACCCAGCACGGCGGTAATCAGGAACGCCAGCGCAACGGCGATATAAATGCTCTGCCGGAAGCTGGCGAGCATGGCCATCTCCTTGACCATCAGGTGCGCGGCCTGCAAACGCACTGCAACGCCATTGGACATTACTTGCACCGCCGCGGCACGCAACGGCACGCCTTGCAGGCTCAGGCCGCTGCGCAGGTCCTCGACTCGTAAAGGCTGATCCTGCGCCACGGTCGGCAGTTCTGGCAGTGGCGCGGGTTGCGGGTTGACCGATATCACCGGTGGCTTGCCCGGTTCGCCGATGATGAAAATATCTTCCTCGCTGTCGAGCATGTTCTCGAACAGTTGCGGGCTGCCTTTGAGGTTGTCCATCGTCAGGTCATAGCGCAACAGCTTGCGGAAATGATCGAGCCGCGCCAGTACCGCGTGGTCGCTGCGTTGCATGACCGTTTCTTCTATGGACTGGTACAGATAAAGCCCCGCGCCGCTGACCGTAAGCATCGCCACCAGCGCGAAGGCGAGGGTAGAACGCAGGGTCAGGGAAGGCTGGCGTCGCATGGCCGCACCTCGCACACATAACCGATACCGCGTACGGTGTGGATGAGCTTGACCGGGTAGGGCAGGTCGACCTTGCTGCGCAGGCGCTTGATGGCGACGTCCACAACATTGGTGTCACTGTCGAAATTCATGTCCCAGACTTCCGAGGCAATCTGTGCCCTGGACAGTACGTCGCCTTCGCGGCGCAATAACAGGTGCAGCAGGGCGAACTCCTTGTTGGTCAGCACGATAACCTGCTGCTGACGCGTCACGCGGCGGCGCAGCAGGTCCAGTTCAAGGTCGGCCAGATGAAAATGGTCTGCCTCGCGCACCACGCCCCGGCGCAGGATGGTGCGGATGCGCAGCAGCAGTTCAGTGAAGGAAAACGGCTTGACCAGATAATCGTCAGCGCCGAGCTCCAGCCCGCGAATCCGGTCCTGCAACTGGTCGCGAGCGGTCAGGAATAGCACCGGCACGTCCTGCCGGGCGCGCAGCACTTCGATGATCTGCCAGCCATCGATGCCTGGCAGCATCACATCCAGCACGATCAGGTCGTAGCGGTTTTCCAGTGCCAGGTGCAGGCCGTCGGCACCGTGCTGGGTCCAGTCGACCTTGTAGCCGGATTCACCCAGGCCCTTCTTCAGGTATTCACCGGTTTTGGTGTCGTCTTCAATCAGCAGGATATGCATCGTTTTGTCCGCTACGCTTTTGCAGGCACCCACGGTGCACCGATGCCGAAGTCTAACCAGTTGCCGACAAGGTGTCCGGCGAATGACAAAAATGTCATTGCCCGGTCATTCTGCGGTGCCGGTAACGGTGCAAGGATGGGTTCCAGATATCAACTGCCAAGGAAGTACCGATGAAGACTGCACTCTCTACAACGTTCGGCCTGCTGTTGCTCAGCGCTGCTGTCATGACTCAGGCTGCTGACATGAAGGTGGTTAAACCGATGCGCGGGACCGTCGACAGCGTCAGCGCCGACACCCTCGATTTCACCACCCGCTCGGGTCAGCACGAAAGTATCAAGCTGACTGACAAGACCGGTATTCGTCTTGTGTCCGAAGCTGACTTCAAGCAAATCAAAGGTGACAGTTTTGTCGGTTCGGCTGCCATCCCGCAGGCGGACGGCACACTGAAAGCGCTGGAGGTGACCGTTTTTGAAGCCAGCCTCAAAGGCAGCGGCGAAGGCCACTATGGCTGGGAAAACGCTGATGGCAGCACCGGCACCATGACCAATGGCACCGTTGGCACGTTGGCTGGCACCGATGGCCGCACGCTGACCGTCAAATACGAGGGTGGCGAGAAGAAGCTGGTGGTGCCGCAGGATGTGCCTATCGCCTACGTCGAGCCAGGCAAGGTTGATCAGTTGACCAAAGGCGCCAAGGTCGTGGTGTTCCCGGCTGACGACGGCAAGTCGGCACGCGGTGTGGCAGTCGGCAAGGACGGGTTTACCCCGCCGATGTAATCGCAGCCGAGGCTGTCAGTGGCAGGCTGCTGCTGACATCCTCGATTACACCTGATCTAGAGGGATCTGCGCATGAAAACCCGCCCTATTCACCCGTGGCCGGTGCGCCTGACGCATTGGGTCAATGCCGTGGGCATGGTCTGCATGTTCATGAGCGGTTGGGCTATTTATAACGCGTCGCCACTGATGCCATTCACCTTTCCCAAATTCCTGACACTCGGCGGCTGGCTGGGCGGCTCGATCGCCTGGCACTTCGCGGTGATGTGGCTGTTGGTGATCAACGGCCTGCTGTATGTGCTGTATGGCGTATTCAGCCGCCACTTCAAACGCGATCTGCTACCTGTTCGACCGTCTGAAGTGAAGCGTGACATGAGTGATGCGCTGCATTTTCGCCTGGCCCACGTCAAAGGCCGTTACAACGCGGTGCAACGGCTGATGTACTGGCTGGTGTTGATCATGGGCGTGCTGGTGGTGGTGTCCGGGCTGGCTATCTGGAAACCGGTGCAGTTTCAGGGCCTGGTTGCCCTGCTGGGCGGGTTCGATTTTGCCCGCTGGGTGCATTTTGGCGCGATGACGGCCATCGGCGCGTTTGTTGTTGTTCATCTGGTGTTGGTCGTGCTGGTGCCCAGTACCTTGTTACCCATGATTACCGGCGGCCGCCAGCCGAACGAAGACGGAACTGCGCAACCATGAACGAACCTCGTAAACGCATCACCCAGCGCATTCGTCTGGAGCCTGCGCAGCAGAGCCAACTGGTCGATATTCAGCGCCGCTCGTTTCTACGCGCCGGGCTGACAGTGGGGGCGATGTCGATGCTCACCGGCTGCAACCTGCAGGATGGCGATCAGGTCGACAAAGTGCTGTGGGCCATGTCGCGCTGGAATGACCGGGTTCAGGCCTGGCTGTTCAACGGCCAGAAACTGGCCCCGACCTACAGCAAGGCGCAGCTGACCAACCCGTTCCCGTTCAATGCGTTCTACCCCGAATACAACGTGCCGGAGGTGGAGCTTTCCGACTATCGGCTGGCGGTGTCCGGGCTGGTGCGTGACAAGCAGCCGTGGACGCTGGATGCACTGCGCAAATTGCCGCAACGCACCGACATCACGCGGTTGATCTGCATTGAGGGTTGGAGCGCGATAGGACAATGGGGCGGTGTGCCGCTGAAGACTTTTCTGGAGTACATCGGTGCCGATACCACGGCACGTTTCGTCGGCTTCAAGTGCGCCGATCGCTATTATTCAAGCCTGGATATGCCTACTGCGCTGCATCCGCAGACATTGCTGGCGCTGGACTTCGGTGAAGTCGCCCTGCCACCGGATTACGGTTACCCGCTGCGGGTGCGAGTGCCGACCAAGCTGGGCTTCAAGAACCCCAAGCACATCGTCGAGATCTTCGTCAGCAACGAGAATCCTGGCGGGTATTGGGAGGATCAGGGCTACAACTGGTTCAGCGGGATCTAGGCGCGGACGCAGAGCGTCCAGAAGGGCATTCGACGCAGAGCGTCGCACGATGGCGGTAGTGAGACTATCGTTCCTCACGCTCCGCGTGGGAATGCTGTTCGTGACGCTCTGCGTCACATGGCGGTTTTTTCTTTGTCAGGTGAATTGAGGTTCGGCTCAGGTCACCTTTTCGCCCCTCGGCGAGTTACTTTGATGAGGCCAAAGTAACCAAATCCTTTCGCTCCTGTTTCCGGCCCGACTTCGTCGGGTTCCTTCGTCCTGGCACTGACGTCGCACTCTGCGTCGTCAGTGCCATCGTGGTTGAAAAGCATTTCGGTGGTAGTTAATGCGATTTTGACTATCGTTCCTCACGCTCCGCGTGGGAATGCCGTTCGTGACGCTCTGCGTCACATGGCGGTTTTTTCTTTGTCAGGTGGATTGAGGTTCGGCTCAGGTCACCTTTTCGCCCCTCGGCGAGTTACTTTGATGGGGCCAAAGTAACCAAACCCCCTCGCTCCTGTTTCCGGCCCGACTTCGTCGGGTTCCTTCGTCCTGGCACTGATCCGGGGGTCGCCGCAACGGGCCATCCATGGCCCGGTGCGGCTAGCCTGGCGTCCTGCCAGGCTACCCCCGGATCAGCGCCAGGACTCAGCCGTCACTAACGTCGCACTCTGCGTCGTCAGTGCCATCGCGGTAAAAAAGCGCTTTCAGGTGCAGTAACCGCTGGTACGGCAAAAAGCCGCACTTCGAACAGGCGCGGCGCTTCGGATCAATTCAGGCCCAGTTTGCCGCGCAGGGTCGAGAGGTCTTCGGCCAGGGTGTTGACCGGGCCGACCAGGGCTTTGCGGTCGTTCTCTTTCACCTTGTCGTAGGTTTCAAAGCCACCGTCCTTGGTCTTGTACTTGGCCAGAATCTTGTCCACGGTGGCAAAGTTCTTGTCGACTTTGCTGGAGAAGGCTTTGTCCTGCTGCTCGATCTGCGGGCGGAACAGGTCGACGATTTTCTTCGCGCCGTCGATGTTGCCCTGGAAGTCGTACAGGTCGGTGTGGCTGTAACGGTCTTCTTCGCCGGAGATCTTGGTCGCCGCCACTTCTTCCAGCAAGGCGGCTGCGCCACCGACGACTTTTTCAGGCGGGAAGGTCAGTTCGGCTACGCGCTTTTCCAGGTCCTTGACGTCGCTCATCAGTTTGTCGGCGATAGGGCCCTGGTCCTTGGTGGTGTTCTGCGAGAACAGCGCGTACTCCAGACGATGGAAACCGGTGAAGTCTTCTGCCGTGACGCCTTGTTCGTGGTCGTCGACGCGTGAGTCGATGGACGCGTCCAGGTCACTGAACAGTTCGGCAATCGGCTCTACCGACTCGTAGTACACGCGGGTAGGGGCATACAGCTTTTTGGCCGTCGCGATGTCGCCCTTCTTAACGGCATCGGTGAACTTCTGAGTGTGGCTGACCAGTTCTTCGATGTTTTCGGTCACGTAAATCTTGTAGTCCGAAACCGGACCTACCAGGTCCAGCGGCGCGGTGGCGGCAAAGGCAGCCAGTGGCGTCTGGAGCAGGCCAAGGGTCAAGAGCAAAGCCAGGGGCGTCTTTTTCATGGGTGTCTTCCGGGTCTGGAGTGGGTAGGTCATGCGGTTTTAGTGGGCGAAGCAGCTGCCAGCAGCGAGCGGCCGATGAAATCCTGGTCACCGGTTACCCCCGGCAGGGTGAAGAAATAACCACCACCGACCGGCTTGAGGTATTCCTCCAGCGGCTCGCCGTTGAGGCGGCTCTGAACGGTGATGAAGCCTTTTTCCAGGTCAGCCTGATAGCAGATGAACAGCAGGCCCATGTCCAGCTGACCGTTCTTGTTCACCCCGTTGGAGTAATTGAACGGACGGCGCAGGATCAGGTTGCGCTGGCTTTCTGCGGTACGCGGGTTGGCCAGGCGGATGTGCGAATCCAGTCGGGTTTTCTTGCCTTCCGGGTCTGCCGCGTAGTTGGGTACGTCGGTCTCGACCTTCCCGTCCATAGGTGCACCGGTGCTTTTGCTGCGGCCGAAAATCGATTCCTGCTCCTGCAATGGCGTGCGGTCCCAGCGTTCCACGAAGTTACGGATGATTCGCACGGCCTGATAGCTGCCTTTGGCGGCCCACGCTGGCTCGTCGCTACCCGGCTGCACCCAGATCAGCTCGTTCATGGTCTTCTGGTTGTTGGAATCCGGATTTGCCGAGCCATCCCGGAAACCGAGGAAATTGCGCGCGCTTTCCGGCGGCTGACCGGGCTTTTTCGGTGCCTGGGGCGGCACGGTGCCTTCCTGTTTCCAGCGCACCAGCAACAGGTCAGGCAGGTTCTTGACGATGTCGCGCAGGGCGTGAATGTTGCTGTCGGCGGTGTTGGCGCAGAACTGGATGCTCAGGTCGCCATGGCAACTGGCCGGATCCAGCGCGTCGTTGGGGAAGCCGGTCATGCGGATCAGGCGTCTGGGTTTGACCGGGGTCAGGCCAAAGCGCTCATCGAACAGCGATTCGCCTACCGACACGGTAATGGTCAGGTTATCCGGGGTGACCACAGGGCCAAGAATGCCGGAATCAGGCGGTGGCAGTTTCGGGTCGATCTCCGGCACCGGGCCGCCGGTCATCAGGAACGCGATGCGCTCATTGAGCGTGCGGAACAGGCGCTCGAGATCTTCGCGGTCGGCAGCCAGCACGTCGAACGCGACCAGCATGCCTGCGGCCGGACGCGGGTTGACGATGCCGGTCTGATGCAGGCCATGAAAGTCGTTGTGGTCCTGGGTCTTTTCACTGTTCGGTGCTTCGGTGACTTGCGCCGGCGTTGCGGCCAGTACGTTGCCGCTCAGGCTGCTGCCAGCCAGCGCGGCACCGGCAGCACCGAGACCCATCAGGACACGGCGACGCTGTATTGAAGCGGGGGCGTTAGTGGCTTCTGGACTGTTGTCTGGGTTTTTCATCGTAGTGTGCTGTGCTCCAGTGAATCAGAGGTCAGAAAGGCCAAGTGCCGCGTCGATGCCATTGAGTGCGTCAGCCAGAGCGCCAGCCTTGGCAGCGATCTGCTTGCGCTGCGTCTCGTCCACCTGGTCATAGGGGCGCATGCCTCCCTCAGTGGTGCTCAACGCATCAAGTGTGGTGTCCAGATCAGCCATGGCCGCATCGATCTTCTGCAGCAGATCGGCAGCACTGCGGGTCAACAACGGACGCAGCAGATCGACGATTTTGCGGGTTCCGTCCAGATTGGCGGCAAAGCCGTTGAGGTCGCTGTGGCTGTAGCGTTCTTCTTCGCCGTTGCTGCGTACGTCAGCCAGGCTGCGCATCGTGCGGGTGGCGATGGCGGCCAGTTGTTCGGGGGCCAGCGATTGCGCCATCAACTGCTGTTTGAGCTGAGTGACATCGGTTTGCAGGCGCTGCGCGACGGGCGACAGGCCCTCGACGCTGTGCTGATCGAACAATGCGTATTCAATGCGATGGAAGCCGGTAAAGCCCGGATCCTGTTCACGCTTCTCGTAGTAATCGGCGCGGGCGTTGATGGCGTTGTCCAGTTCCGAGAGGCGCTGAGCAGCCGGAGCAATACGCTGATACGCGGTGCGGGCGGGCAGGTAGGCCGCCTGAGCGGCGCTCAGGTCGCCAGCTTCAATGGCTTGTTGCAGAGCCGTCACGGCCTTGATCAGCGCCGAACCTTGCAGGCTCAGGTACACCCGGTATTCGGAAAGAGGGCCGATGAAGGCGGTCATCGACGGGCGCGCCTTGGCTTTTGCATCGGACTCGGCGGTCGGGGTGACGTGCAAGGTGCCGCGCGGGTTGCTGAGCAGGCCGCAGGTAATCGCGTAATCGCCGGGTGCCAGGTTGGCATTGATCACCTGGCTCAACCCCGGCGCAATGTTTTCCCGCTCTTCAACCACCAGCACGCCATCGAGAATTTCCCATTCGACGGCGCGTTCCGAGCGGTTGACGATGCGGAAGGCATTCTTGCCCGCCGCCACCGTCAGCACATTTGGCTCACAGTTGCGGGCGTGAATATTGACCACGGTTTCAGTGCCGGCATTGGCCGCGCGCTTTTTTGCCGCGACCTGCGAGGCGTAATAGAACAGCCCGCCTGCGGCAATCATCAGGATCACCGAACCGGCGACAGCCAATTGCAGGACACGGGGCGGCCGGGCGTTCTCGGAAGGCCCTGGGGTACGGATAGACATGGGTGCCCTTATTCGTTCGTCACAGAAGATGTTTTCGGCTGTACGGTCTTGCCGGACGCCGGGGTGTGCGGCATGAAGAACAGCAGCAGCGCCCCGATCAGGTAAATCAGGTAGACGCTCAAGGTGCTGACGGTCGGAGCGTCCTGGTAACCGAACATGCCAGCCAGTACCGAGCCGGCAGGCCCGTCCATCGGCAACAGTGCGCTGATGTCGAAAACCACTTCCTGCAGATGATTCCAGACTCCGGCTTCATGTAGCGCCTGAACGGAATTAGCGAGAATGCCCGCGGCCACCACCAGAATAAACAGCCCGGTCCAGCGGAAAAACAGGCTCAGGTTCAGACGCATGCTGCCGCTGTAAATGGCCACGCCGAAGCCCACGGCCAGCAACAGCCCGAGCAGGGCACCCAGCGGCGCGCCCGAGCCTTCACTCTGCTGGAATACTGCGAGCAGAAAGAATACGGTCTCCAGCCCTTCGCGGGCCACGGCGAAAAACACCATGGCGATCAACGCGTAGGTCTGGTTTTTCGAGCCGGTGAGGGCAGCGTCCAGAGACTCATGCAAAGCGTGCTTGATCGAGCGGGCGACCTTGCGCATCCAGAACACCATCGAGCTTAAAATGCCCACGGCGATCATGCCGACAATGCCTTCGAACAATTCCTGTTGCTTTTGCGGGAACTCGGCGCTCATCAACTCAAGCCCGCCACCGACGAACAGCGACAGCGCGGCAGCGAGGAACACGCCGATCCACACCGCAGGCATCCACTCGCCGCGGCCGGTCTGCTTCAGGTAACTGGCGATAATGCCAACAATCAGCGCGGCTTCGATGCCTTCGCGCAGCATGATCAAAAACGGAACGAGCATATCTCACCGGGTCAAAACTGTAGGCTGAACGTGCTTCAGCGAGCTATAAGCCGGAAACACTGCGTAACATAATGATACTCATTCTTGACTGCGGGTAGTTGTTTTTTATCTGCATCCCGGTTTTGGCAGGTTGTTCAGGTCAGGTTCAGCTGGGCTGGCTTGAGCGTAATAAATACCGGGGCGGCCTACTGTGTGGTCTGACATGCCTATTTCAATTTGGGAAAACACGATGTCATCAGAATCAGACGCACCTGATAGCGAGTGCGTACCGCCACGTGACGCGAACGCTGCTGCACATGCAGAGGCGGTCGAAATGCTCAAAGCCATCGACAGGCGATGGGAATTACTGATCAATCACGTCGGCCCCTGCCTGCACCCGGTCACTGCCGCGCAGGATCCATTTCAGGCGCTGATCAAGGCCGTCGCCTATCAGCAACTGCATGCCAAAGCGGGTGACGCTATGGTGATGAGGCTGCGCGCGCTGTTTCCAGACGCAACCTTTCCGGCCGCGCAGGCATTGATCGATCTGGATGAGCAAACACTGCGCTCCTGCGGTTTCTCGGCGTCCAAATGTCGAGCGATCAAAGCCATTGCCGCGGCACGGGTCGATGGTCTTGTCCCCGATGTCAGCGCTGCATTGGCCATGAGCAATGAAGCGCTTGTCGAACGCCTCATACAGTTGCCGGGCGTAGGTCGCTGGACGGTTGAGATGATGCTCATTTACGGTCTGGGCCAGATGGACGTAATGCCCGCCAGCGACTATGGCGTGTGCGAAGGCTATCGACGGCTGTATGCTCTTGAACTCAAACCGGGTCATAGGGAAATGGCCAGAATTGGCGAACGGTTCGGCCCTTACAGGACGATTGCCGCCTGGTATTTGTGGCGAGTACCGGCCAACTTCAGCGACATCGATTTATCTCGAATTTGAGAGCAAGACTCGGAGTGCCTGTGTGTTGCGACAGGGATAGGCTCATCGAAACCCAAGACAGGCCATCAGCATGGAAAACATGAAAGGCACGTTGAAAACGCGTGCGCCACGAACCGAAGAGGACCCGCGCTGGGAGATCCTGCTCAATCGTCGTTCAGGCGCGGGCGCTGACTTCGTCTACGGTGTGCTGACAACCGGTATCTATTGCAAGCCCGGCAGCCCTAGCAAACTTCCAAGGCCGGAAAACGTCGTGTTCTTTTCTTCGGCGAGCGAGGCTGAAGCTGCCGGGTTTCGCCTGTCGCGGCGCAGTGGCAGTGATCAGCAAAGCGTGGACCTCAAGCATGCTTCGGCCGTTTCCGAAGCCTGCAGGCTGATAGACGCCTGCGACTCGATGCCCAATCTCGCTGCGCTTGCAGAAAAGGTCGGGATGAGCAGTTTTCATTTTCATCGCACTTTCAAGAAACTCACCGGGTTGACGCCCAAAGCCTACAGCGTCGCGTCCTTGCGCTCGCGAGTGAAAGTCCAGCTTTCCCACGATGTGACCATCACCAGTGCGCTGTATGAAGCAGGTTTCAACTCCAACAGCCGATTCTATGAGGCTTCGCAAAAAATGCTGGGCATGAAACCTTCTGAGTACCGGGCAGGCGGGGCCAATGTCGACATCAGGTTTGCACTGGGTGAAAGCTCGCTGGGTTCGATTCTGGTGGCCAGAAGCCCCAAGGGTATCTGCGCCATTTCACTCGGAGACGACCCCAGTGTGCTGGTCGAAAAGTTTCAGGATCAGTACCCCAATGCCAACCTGATCGGCGGGGATGAAGAGTTTGAACAACTTGTCGCCAGGGTCGTGGGCTTTGTCGAGTCGCCTGCGACCGGACTCGCGCTGCCGCTGGACATCCGCGGCACGGTTTTTCAGGAGCGGGTATGGCAGGCGCTCAGGGATATACCTGCCGGATCGACCGCAACCTACACCGATATCGCCACGCGTATCGGTATGCCCAGCGCAGTTCGCGCAGTGGCGAATGCGTGCGGTGCCAACACGCTGGCAGTTGCCATTCCCTGTCATCGGGTCGTGCGCAGCGACGGGTCGTTATCCGGTTATCGCTGGGGTGTCGAGCGCAAGCGCAAGCTGCTTGAAATCGAAGCTGCCGGGGGAACAGGGCTTCTTTCAGGGCTTTGAACAGCAGCCTGACTCGCCGAGAATCCGGTAGGCCAGCCTTACCCGTTCTTCATTCGGATAGTTCTTGTTGGCCAGAATCACGATGCCGAGCTGTTTTTCCGGTATGAACGCGACATAGCCACCGAAACCGTTGGTTGATCCGGTCTTGTTGACCCAGACCGCAGATTGCGCTGCCTGCGGCGGCTCGATCACTTCGGTTTTGAGGGTGTTCAGCATGGCACTGGCGTTGCCTTCAAGCAGCTGCCCCAAGCCAACCGGCATCGGATACTGCTCCCAGATCAGGTCCTGAGTCATGCCGCCGACTTTGAAATAGCTGATCCGTGTGTCACTGAGAGCGCGTTGCAGCGGCGCGTCGTACTGACCAGGCCCAAGGTGTGCCTCGACAAAACGAATCATGTCCCGCGCACTCGATTTCACGCCGTAGGCTTCACTCGCCAGAGGACCTGGGTTAACCCTGACCGGTTCGTCGAGTTTGTTGTAGCCCTGTGCATAAAACGCCTGCTTTTCGTCGGGCACGGTCACGTAGGTGTTGCTCAGGTTCAGCGCCGGAAACAGACGCTTCTGGAGGGCTTTTTCATACGGCAGCTTCATGCTGCGCGCCGCAACCATACCGAGCAGGCCCACACTGGGGTTGGCATAGGTGCGGTGGGTGCCGGGCAGGTAGTCGGGCTGCCAGGCCTTGAAATAGTCCATCAATTGGCGAGTGTTCTGCACCTTGTCGGGCACTTGAAGGGGGAAACCGCCTGCTGTGTGGGTGCCGAGGTGAAAGACCGGTATTTTGCCCAGACGTGTGTCATTCAATTGCGGCAGGTAGGTGTCGATGCTGTCGGTCAGCGACAACTGCCCATTGGCCTGCGCCCAGGTGGCCAGTGTGGCAGTGAAGGTTTTGCTGATCGAGCCCAGTTCGAACAACGTATCGCTGGACACCGGCTGGCCGGTTGTTTTTGAGGCGACGCCGTAGTTATAGAACTGTTGTGTACCGTTGCGGGTGATGGCGATGGACATGCCTGCAATGTTGTTTTCCTGCATCACCTGCTGCGCAGCTTGCTGCACAACGGCATCAAGGTCAGGTGCCGGGTCTTGAGCGCAGGCAAGGGAAGCGTTCAGCACAAGCGCCGCGCATAACAGTGTCTTATTCCTTGGCATCACATGATTCCTTGTTGTTCTGGGTCGCCGCAGATCATCGAAGAACGCTGTTTTGAAGCCTTGCTGCGGTGGTCGGTGGCGGCGGGTTTGCGTAATATGCTTCCTTTTTTGCGCTTCCTCCACGGGGCGCGGTTCAGGTAACCCATGAAATCAATCCGTATACGCGCCGAAGTCCTGGCCGGGCTCACGACATCCTTTGCCTTGGTGCCCGAGTGCATTGCCTTTGCACTGGTGGCCCATCTCAACCCGCTGATGGGGCTCTACGGCGCGTTCATCATTTGTACGCTGACGGCCCTGTTCGGCGGGCGTCCGGGCATGGTTTCCGGCGCGGCCGGTTCGATGGCGGTGGTAATCGTCGCGCTGGTGGTTCAGCAGGGTGTGCAGTATTTACTGGCGACCGTATTGCTGGGTGGCCTGATCATGATCCTGTTCGGCTTGCTGCGGCTCGGCAAACTGGTGCGGCTGGTGCCTTATCCGGTGATGCTGGGCTTCGTCAACGGCCTGGCGATTGTCATCGCGATGGCGCAACTGGAGCACTTCAAGGTGGGTGAGTCATGGCTCAGCGGTACGCCGCTTTACGTGATGCTCGGGCTGGTGGCGCTGACCATGGCGATTGTCTATCTGTTGCCACGCCTGACCCGCATTGCGCCGCCAGCGCTGGTGGCGATCCTCAGCGTCGGGCTGGCGGTCTACCTGCTCGGCCTGCCGACCCGCACCCTGGGCGACATGGCGCACATTGCCGGTGGCCTGCCGGTATTCGCCATGCCGGACATTCCGTGGAACCTGGACACCCTGCGCATCATCGCCCCATACGCCATCCTGATGGCGCTGGTCGGCCTGCTGGAAACCCTGCTGACCCTGAACCTGACCGACGAGATCACCGAAACCCGTGGTTACCCGGATCGCGAGTGCGTGGCACTGGGCGCTGCCAACGTGGTGTCCGGTGCCTTTGGCGGCATGGGCGGCTGCGCGATGATCGGCCAGACGGTGATCAACCTCAGTTCCGGCGGCCGCGGTCGTGTGTCGGGCGTGGTGGCGGGTTTGATGATCCTGATGTTCGTGCTGTTTCTGTCGCCGCTGATCGAGCGCATTCCATTGGCGGCGCTGGTCGGGGTGATGTTTGTGGTTGCCCAGCAGACTTTCGCCTGGGCATCGTTGCGTGTGCTGCGCAAGGTGCCGGTCAATGACGTACTGGCGATCATTGCCGTGACCGTTGTCACGGTGCTCACCGATCTGGCCACTGCGGTGCTGTTCGGGATCATTATCGCGGCGATCAACTTCGCCTGGCAGCAGGCTCGTGAGCTGTACGCCGACAGCCATGTCGAAGCCGACGGCAGCAAGGTCTACCACCTGCATGGCACGCTGTTCTTCGCCTCGACCACACCGTTTCTCGACCAGTTCAACCCGGCCGAAGACCCGGCGCAGGTGACACTGGATTGCCGCCACCTGAGTTTCGTCGATTACTCGGCCATTGCTGCGCTCAAGACCTTGCGCGAGCGCTATGTCAAAGCGGGCAAGCATTTGCGCGTGGTGCATCTGTCCGAGCGCTGCAAGCGGCTGCTCAAGCGCGCCGGCGTGCAGCACGCATGAGCCTCGTTTCAGGCAGGATGTCTTTTCTCTGATACCTAAGGTGTGTGCCTGATGGATGCCGTTTCCCCGCTGCAAGCCTACGAACGTGCCGTCCGGCGTGGTTTTCAGCCCGATCAGGCGCTGTTGCAGGCTGCCCGACAGTTGCAGGCGTGCTATGAGGCCCTGGCCGATGCGCGGGGTCGGGCACAGGGCGTCTATTTGTGGGGGCCGGTCGGGCGCGGCAAGACCTGGTTGATGGACCGCTTTTTCGAAAGCCTGAGCGTGCCGGCCCGGCGGCAGCATTTTCATCACTTCATGCGCTGGGTGCACAAGCGCATGTTCGAGCTGATGGGCACGCCTCAGCCGCTGACCGTGGTCGCCAAAGAGCTGGCGCGGGAAGTGCGGGTGATGTGTTTCGATGAGTTGTTCGTGACTGACATCGGCGACGCAGTGATTCTCGGCGGGTTGCTGCAAGTGATGTTCGAAGAGGGCGTAGTGCTGGTCTGTACGTCCAATCAGCCACCGGAAAAGTTGTACAGCCACGGCCATAATCGTGAGCGCTTCCTGCCAGCCGTCGCCGCGATCCTGAAATACATGAATGTGGTGGCGGTCGACGGCGGCGAGGATCATCGCCTGCACCCCGGACAGTTGCACCAGCGTTACTGGGTTGCACAGGCCGGTCAGCCAAGTGCATTGAAGGGGATATTCGAAGCGCTGAGCGCTGGCCAGCCGGTTCACGACTCGCAGGTCATGCTCGGCTATCGCAGCATCAATGTGGTTCAGCATTCCGATACGGCAGTGTGGTGCCGCTATCGTGACCTGTGTGAACAACCGCTGGCGGCGATGGATTTTATCGCGTTGTGTGATCGTTTCTCGGTGATTCTGCTCAGCGAAGTGCCGCCCCTCAGCGCCGCCCAGCGCGAGGCGAAGATTGCCCGTGGCACCGAGGATGGCGTGGAGCAGGTGACGGCAGGCGACCGCGAGCTGCCGCAGTTATCGCCCAACGACGACGGCGTGCGACGTTTCATTGCGCTGGTGGACGAATGTTACGACCGGCGCATTCCGCTGTATGTCGAAGCGCCTGTGCCAATAGACGAACTGTACACCCAGGGTTATCTGTCGTTTGCCTTTCGGCGCACCCTGAGTCGGCTTCAGGAAATGCAACTGGAGCGTTTCACCGAGACCTGAGCTTCAGGCTGCATCCCGACGGCGCTGGGTCAGCACGTGTTTGGCACCTTCGATCATCAGCACCACGACGGCCAGCCAGATCGGCAGGTAAGTCAGCCATTCATCGCGGCCGATGCTCTCGCCCAGCAACAGGGCGACGCCGACCAGCAGCACCGGCTCGACATAACTGAGCAAGCCAAACAGGCTGAACGGCAGCAAACGGCTGGCAACGATGTAACTGACCAGTGCCGAGGCACTGATGACCCCGAGCACGGGAATCAGCAGGTACAGCAGCGGTGCCTGCTGGATGGCTTGTGGATGACCGTTGGCGATAAACCACAGGCCGATGGGTAGCATCAGCAGCATGTCGAACCAGAGCCCGCCGAGGTGGCCGGTCTTGAGCTTGCGTCGCAGCACGAAGTACAGCGGATAACCGCCCGCGACCAATAGCGTCTCCCACGAAAAGCTGCCCAGCCGCCATAGCTCATGGCCAACACCGATCATGGCAAATACCGCCGCGACCTTTTGCAGATACGAAAGGTGCTCGCCGTACACGATGCGGCCGGTGAGAATCATGCTCAGCGGCAGCAGGAAATAACCCAGCGATACCTCCAGACTGCGCCCGTGCAGCGGTGCCCACATGAAGATCAGCAATTGCGCGCCGAGCAGCACCGAAGACAGCAGCAGCGCGAAGATCAGCAGCGGTTGCTGCCTGAGCCGGACAGTCACTTCGCGGACTCGCCGCCAGTCTCCGCTGACCAGCATGAACAGCGTCGCGCATGGCACGGTGAGCAGCATGCGCCAGCCGAAGATCTCTTCACCGTCGAGCGGGGTCATTAGTGACGTATAGAAATACATGACTCCGAACAGCGTTGACGCCAGGATCGACAGCACTACACCTTTGTACACGACGGCCTCCGCGACAGCTGATTCGACAGATTGCGCACCTGTCTGGTGCGCGTGGTCGTCAGTCTACTGGCCTGAGGTGCAAAAAGCTGCAAATCGGACGGCCCTTGCACGACGATGGAACGAGCCTCATGCAAGTGCATCAGAGGTTTTGGCTAATCGATCAGCTTTGTTAGGCTGTCGCGCTGGCCGGTGTGACCGTACTCGGCAAATTACAAGGAGCATGCATGACCTCTTTTAGCACCGCAGCCCATGATGCCAAGGCTCGGGCGGAGCAGTCTTCGACGCGTATCGCGTTTTTCATTGCCGGTTTCAGTGTCGCCTCTTGGGCGCCGCTTGTGCCTTACGTCAAACAGCGGATGGGCCTTGATGAGGGCACGCTCGGGCTTTTGTTGCTGTGCCTCGGCGTAGGCTCGATTCTCTCGATGCCGTTGGCCGGTGCGCTGGCAGCGCGGTTTGGCTGTCGGCGGTTGCTGGTCTGCTCGACGGTGTTGATCTGTCTGTGTCTACCGCTATTGGCGACGATATCCAGTCTGCCGCTACTCATAGCCACGCTGTTCCTGTTTGGCGCGGGCATGGGGGGTGTGGATTGCACGGCCAACGTTCAGGCGGTGATTGTCGAGCGTGCCAGCGGCAAGACCATGATGTCGGGATTCCATGGCCTGTTCAGCCTCGGTGGGATTGTCGGTGCCGCGGGTGTCGCCGGCTTGCTCAGTCTGGGCATCTCGCCGTTCACGGCGATGCTGATCGTGGTATTTCTGACGTTGGTTGCGCTGGCCAAAGCGGCGCCGAATCTGTTGCCTTACGGCAGTCCGGCCGATGGGCCAGCCTTTGCCATCCCGCGTGGCGTGGTGCTGTTCATCGGCCTGCTGTGCTTCACCGTGTTTCTGGCCGAAGGCGCAATGCTTGACTGGAGCGCGGTATTCCTGACCTCGTTGCGTGGTGTCGAAGCGTCGTATGCCGGACTGGGCTATGCGGTATTCGCCGCGACCATGACCCTGGGGCGGTTGTTTGGCGATGCGGTGGTAAAACGGGTGGGCTCCAATCGAGTGATCATTCTTGGCGGGCTGTGTGCCGCAGCGGGGCTGGCCGTCGCGACATTGATCCCGGTCTGGCAGGCGGCGCTGCTGGGGTATGCATTGGTAGGCGCGGGTTGCTCGAACATCGTACCGGTCTGCTACAGCGCAGTCGGTCGGCAGAAGACCATGCCGGAAAGCGTGGCGATTCCGGCGATCACCACGGTTGGTTACGCCGGGATTCTGATTGGTCCTGCGGCAATCGGTTTCATCGCCCATGTCAGCAGCCTTGAGCTGGCGTTCATGATCGTTGCCGTGATGCTCTTGGGCGTGGCTATCGGCGGCAGCAAGCTCAGGACCTGATTCTGACTACAACGTGCGTGCCATCCCCGACACCCGGATCGAACTCCCGGGCTGCTCGGGGATTTCCGCGCGCAGACGTGACGGGCTGCCCATGTCCTCGCCCTGAATAATGTCTATCAGGCCACCGTGCGGCCAGCCTGTATCGCGCAGATAACCACCCAGGGCCGCCGTGGCCGCACCGGTAGCCGGGTCTTCATAAACGCCGCCGAAGGCAAACGGGTTGCGAGTGTGGAACAGCTGTTCGGTTTCGGCCCATACCAGCAAAATAGTCGCCCAGCCTTCGCGTACCATCAGCTCTCGACCGGCCTGCTGGTCATAGTGCATAGCCTTGAGCTGTGCCCGGCTGTTCAGCGCCAGCACAAGGTGCCCGGCACCGCCGTTGATATGCGCTGGCTTGATGCGTTCATCCAGATCGTTGTGCGTATAGCCGAATAGCGCCAGGGCTTCTTCCAGCAACTGCGCGCTGATCGGCTTGCTGAAGGTCGGTGGCGATTGCAGTGCTGCCGAAGTCAGGGAGCCTTGCGCATGACCCTCGACAGTGATCTGCGCCTGATTGAGCGTCAGGTTGAACACGCCGTCGCCTTGCCGTGCCGCCAGCGCTGCGCCCAAAGCGATGGTCGCGTGTCCGCAGAACGGGACCTCTGCCAGCGGCGAGAAATAACGTACACGCCAGCAACCTTCCACAGGAGCGGCAAACACGGTTTCGGAAAAGCCGACCTCGGCGGCAAGCTGCTGCATGACGAGGTCATCGGGCAGCGCATCGCCAATCCACACGCCTGCCAGGTTTCCACCGCGATCGCCATCGCTGAATGCCGCCAGTTTGAGTATTTCAGTTGTCATTGAAGGATGTCCTTGCCGTGGTCATTGGGCGACAGTTTGCAACGGAGCTGATTTGATAATCCAGTGAGAAGAACTGATGCGGTGCATCTATATAGCTGATGCCTGAGCGCCCGCGCAGGCCTCTCCTCTCAAGGCACCTCACACCTTGCCATACGCCGCTGCACTACACGTTCACGCAGTGCGTCGTAGGCCCAATTGAACAGCATGGTGTAAGGCAGAAACATCAGCAGCAGACCGATATCCAGCCAGAATGCTTCCATCAGGCTGATCGTCAGCCACCATGCGGCCAGTGGCACGACGGCCAGAATCAGTCCGGCTTCGAAACCTGTTGCGTGCAGCACGCGAGTGGTCAGGCTCATGGCAAACCCGTACTTGTTGCGCAGTTTGTCGAACAGGGCGTTGTAGAGCATGTTCCAGAGCATGGCGATGGTGGAGATCATCACTGTCATGGCGCCCATCATTGCCAGCGAATGGTTCATGAGCCAGGCCAGCAGCGGTGCGACCAGAATCACGCCACCGATCTCGAACAGGCTGGCGTGCAGCGCCCTTTCACGCAGGGTTTTGGACGCTACGGATGCGTGCTGGCTGGCGTGTTGTGGGCTGTTGCTCATGATAAGACTGTCCTTTGTGCTCGTGGGTGGCAGCATTATCATCGGTGTTTGCGTTAACCTGAAAATCAATACCATCGGTAAAGCCGATAAGAGAGTGTCATGAGTTATTCACCGGAAGCCCTGGAAGCCTTCGCCCAGATTGCCGCACTGGGTTCGTTCAGTGCAGCTGCACGCCGTCTGGGCAAGAGTCAGTCGACGATCAGTGAAGCAATTGCGCGCCTGGAGATCGATTTTGGGCTGGAGCTGTTCGATCGCTCTTCCAGGCAACCGGTTCTGACTGAAGCCGGGCGGGTCATGCTTGGCCGTGTCGATGACCTGTTGTGCGCCTCGGACCGACTGCGCCGGGCTGCTGCAAGGCTTGCGGCAGGCGTCGAGCCAAGGCTGACGCTGGTGCTGTCGGACGCCAACCAGTTCGCCGATTTCGAGCGGCTGATGACCGAGCTGGATCAGCGCTTTCCGGAGCTGGAGATGGAATGCGTATTCGCCGAGCACGGTGATGCCATCAGCCTGGTGCAGTCGGGCAGGGCATCATTGGGGCTGCTGTCGGCGCAAGCCAGCTACCCACTGGAGATCGGTCACGCGACCATCGACGAAAGTGCCGATTTCGGTCTGTTCGTCTCGCATAAACATCCGCTTGCCGCGCTGGAACGGGTCGATTATCAGCAACTGGCGGGTTACCGCGCATTGCGCCTCAACACGCTGGTCGAGCACAGCATCCCCACCGACGACCTGCCCACCAGCGGTCACCGTCATTGGTCAGCGCCCAATTACCTGCTGTTGATGGACATGGCTGCCTTCGGTTTTGGCTGGTCGGCGTTGCCGCGCTGGCTGGTGTCGCGCTATTCGGGCGGGCTGCTCAAAGAGCTGAAAGTCTCGGGCTGGCCGCGTCGCTCGGCGGTCGATGTCATCTGGTCATTCCAGCGCAGCCTGGGGCCAGCAGGTGCATGGCTGCTGGAGTCGTTGGTGCCGTTTGCCGGAGAGTAAGCGGATCGGCTCTCATAACCGGCAGTCAGCAGTCGCGGGGCTTGCTGATTTCCAGCTATAAAGCACAGACTTTCAACACTGTCGGGTAGGGTAACGCATGACATTCGACTGGCACTCCGATCCTGTTACACGTGATACCCCGGTGGACGACCGCTACCGAAATACGCAGAACGTGAGGCGCTTCATGACCGGACAATGCGGGCCGTCGTTCAGGTTCGACCGGCCATTCATGGCGTGGATCACTAATGGCGAGCCCAAAAACATGGGCCAGGTCGTGGATGAATGGTTGCGTCTGCGAACAGCAGGATCGGAATGAGCTGACGTTGTGGCTGTTGGAGGGCTGCCCGCCCGGGCTCGCTCTGTCTGTATCAAGAAGCACATACCGCTCTGACTTTTCGAAAATCATCGATTTTCGAGTGCAAAATGCCATTATTTTTGCAACCGAGCGTTTTTTCTCGTAGCGTGCTCGTGCCGCCCTGCCTGAAGGGAACGCGGCGCAACCCATACCGCAGGTGCCTCCGCCGTGACCCCGACAGATCTACAACATCTCCAGAGCCGATTATCGGCTCTGGAGCAGGAAAACGCCTCGCTTAAAGAGCGCCTGAGCGTCAGTGGTCAGGAGGCCGAAAACGCCCTGGCGCACTCTCAGGAGCGTTATCGTTTTCTGTTCAACGCGATGGATGAAGGCTTTTGCATCATCGAGTTCTTTGACGGCCCGCACGGCCCGTTGAGCGATTACATTCATATTGAAGCCAACCCGGCTTACGAGTATCACGCCGGCATTCCCAATGTGGTGGGCAAGAAGCTGCGCGAGATGGTTCGCGAAGAGGCGGATGGCTGGGTCGAGTTCTACGGCAAGGTATTGCGCACCGGTGAGCCGGTCCGCTTCGAGCGCGAGCTGGTGGCGACCGGGCGCTACCTGGCACTGACCGCGTTCCGCATCGAGCCGGCCAGCCGCAAGCAGGTAGCGGTGTTGTTTCAAGACATCACCGAACGCAAGCGCGCAGAGCTGGCGTTACAGCAGATGAATGAAACGCTGGAGGCTCGTATTGTCGAGGCCGTCGCCGAGCGCAATGTGCTCGCCGATGTCGTCAATGGCACCAATGCATTCATCCATGTCATCGACGCCAATTACCGCTGGATGGCCATCAATGGCTCAGCGCTACGCGAGTTCGAGCGTCTTTTTGGCGTCCGTCCTCAGGTAGGCGACAATATGCTCGACCTGCTGGACGACTGTCCGCAGAGCAAAGCGGGCCTTAAGCAGCGCTGGACGCGGGCGTTGGCAGGCGAGGAGTTTGCGGAAAGCGTCAGCTTCAGCGATTCGAAGGATCCGGCCAGCCACTTCGAAATGCGTTACAGCACGCTTCGCGATGCACAAGGCCAGGCCATTGGCGCGTATCTGTTTGCCTACGATGTCAGCGAACGGTTGCGAGAGCAGGAACGCCTGGCTCAGGCTGAGGATGCCTTGCGCCAGTCGCAGAAGATGGAAGCGGTTGGTCAGTTGACTGGCGGTATCGCCCACGACTTCAACAACCTGCTGACCGGTATCACCGGCTCGCTGGAACTGCTCAAGACGCGCATGAGCCAGGGCCGTTTCACTGAAATAGATCGCTACATAGGGGCTGCGCAGGATGCATCCAAGCGTGCAGCGTCGCTGACTCACCGGCTGCTGGCGTTTTCACGTCGACAAACGCTGGACCCCAAGCCGGTCGACATCAACCGGCTTGTGATCGGGATGGAAGAGCTGATTCGACGTACGGTCGGAACTCACATCACGCTGGAAGTCGTGACCTCAGTCGGGTTGTGGTCGACGTTCATTGACGCCCCGCAACTGGAAAATGCGCTGTTGAACCTGTGTATCAATGCCAGGGATGCCATGCCGCGAGGCGGGCGAATCACCATCGAAACCGCTAACCGGTGGATTGACGAGCGCGGCTCCCAGAGCCGTGACCTGACACCGGGGCAATACCTGTCGCTGTGTGTCAGTGACACCGGTACCGGCATGTCGCCTGAGGTTATCAACCGCGCGTTCGACCCGTTTTTCACCACCAAGCCACTCGGGCAGGGCACGGGTCTGGGATTGTCGATGGTGTACGGTTTTGTGCGCCAGTCCGGTGGGCAGGTGCGTATCTACTCTGAACCTGAGCAGGGCACGACCATGTGCCTGTACCTGCCGCGTCATTACCTTGGGGCTCCGGAAGAGGTCGAGGCTGTCGAGACTTGCGAATCGGCGCCTGCGCAGACCGAGCGTACGGTGATGATTGTCGACGATGAGCCGACCATCCGCATGCTGGTGGCCGAAGTGCTGGAGGATCAGGGGTATATCCCGATCGAGGCGGGCGAGGGCGCGTCTGCGCTGAAGATGCTGGAGTCCGATATGCGTATCGACCTGCTGGTAACCGACGTCGGGTTGCCTGGCGGCATGAACGGTCGGCAACTGGCGGATGCTGCGCGCATCATTCGACCAGACCTTAAAGTGCTGTTCATCACCGGTTATGCTGAGAACGCCATCATTGGTAACGGCCATCTGGATCCGGGGATGTGGGTGCTCACCAAGCCGTTCACCATGGACGCGTTCGCCAGCCGCATCTACGAAATGATCGAACGCAAGGATTGAGTCCAAAAAACGTCAGCGGGCAGGCAGCGTCTGGAATTCACCTTTCGACAGGCCCTGCACGTCGTTGCCCATGCTGTCACGGATGGTCAGGTCGGCACCTTGGTCGGTCAACGCCTTGAGCACTTCAGTGCGTTTGAACAGCGCCGCGTACATGGCCGCCGTCTGCCCGGCATTGTTGGTCAGGTTTGGGCCGCAATCGGCCTGAACCAGGCGCTTGGCGATGCTCAGTTCACCCTTGAAAATCGCGCCCATCAGTGCAGTGTTGCCGCGATTGTCCTTGGCGCAAGGGTCAGCACCGGCATTGATCAGGCGTTCCACCGAATCTTCATGGCCGTGATAGGCGGCCAGAATAAGGCCGGTATAGCCCTGTTCGTCACGCACGTTGAGGTCGTAATGGGCTTCGATGAAGGTGTCCAGCATCGGGTTGTTGCCTTCACGGGACGCGTCGAAAAACAGCGTGCGCAACTGGCTGGCGGTCTGTTCAGCGGTCAGTTCGGAAGCGGGTGCCGGGGCGGGTGGGGTTGCGTTTGCGGCTGCAGCAAACAGCAGCAAGGCATAGATCAGATTTTTCACAGGCGTTCTCCTGGCTGGAACCGCCCCGGCGTCGTAAACGCTGGAGCGGGACGTCAGATCATCAGTCTTTGAGGCTTGCAGCCAGCGACTTGACCTTGCTCAGATCGCCCTTGGCGACTTCGGTTACCCGAGTGCCGTAGTCCGGATCTGCCTTGTACAGGAACGACAGCATAATGTTCTTGCTTTCGGTGTCGGTGTCAGCCAGCGACTCGCCAAAGCTCTGCACCAGGTCGGTCTTCTCTTTAGGGCTGTAGGAGCGATACAGATCACCCGCCTGCTTGAAGTTCTGCTCACGCGTAATCTTCGCCTGCTGGGTGGTGCCGCTGATCGGCAATTCGCTGTAGCGCGCTTTTTCGTCGGCTGGACGTGGCTCCAGACGGCTCGGCTCATAGTTGACGCCGCTGGTGGTGTGGCCGGTATTCAGAGCACCGTCCTGATTACCGTTGTTCACCGCAACCTTGGGCTGGTTGACCGGCAGGCTCAGACCATTCGCGCCCAGGCGATACATCTGGGTGTCGGCGTAGGAGAACACACGGCCTTGCAGCAGACGGTCCTCGGAAGGCTCGATACCAGGAACCAGGTTAGCCGGGGCCATGGCGACCTGTTCGGTTTCCTGGAAGAAATTGTCGACGTTCTTGTTCAAGACCATCTGACCGATTTTCTTCTCAGGGACGTCGGGCCAGATCTTGGTGGCGTCCAGTGGGTCGAAGTCGAATTTCGACAGCTCTTCAGGCTTCAGGACCTGAACGTACAAGTCCCATTTCGGGAAGTCGCCTTTTTTGATGGCACCGACCAGATCGTTGGTCAGATGGCTGTAGTCCTTGGACTGGACCTGAGCGACTTCTTTCGGATCAAGGTTCTTGATGCCTTGCAGGGTCTTCCAGTGGAACTTGACGTAGTGCACTTCGCCTTTGGCATTCACCAGTTTGTAGGCGTGTACGCCGTTGCCGTCCATGAAGCGATAGCCTGCAGGTGTACCCTCATTTGAATACAGCAGTGTCAGCGTACGGGTGGCTTCTGGAACATGCGAGAAGAAGTCAAAGCGACGCGAATCGTTGTCCAGGTTGGTACGCGGGTCAGGCTTGAAGGCGTGGACCATGTCCGGGAACTTGATGGCGTCACGGATGAAGAAGGTTGGAAAGTTGTTGCCTACCAGGTCCCAGTTACCGTCTGCCGTGTAGAACTTGGTGGCGAAGCCGTGTGGGTCGCGCAGGGTTTCAGGCGAGTGGTTGCCATGGACAACGGAGGAAAAGCGCACGAAGACCGGGGTTTTTTCGCCCGATTTGAACACCGTGGCCTTGCTCAGATCGCTGATATCGGCCGATGCGGTGAACTCACCTTTGACACCCGTGCCGCGAGCATGGACCACGCGCTCCGGAATACGCTCGCGATCAAAGCGCTGCAGCTTTTGCAACAGCTGCACATCTTGCAGCAGGACAGGCCCTTGGGCGCCTGCAGTCTGAGAGTTCTGATTGTCGCCGACGACGGCACCATTGTCGCGAGTCAGGGTGTCTGCTGCATAGGCGGTCGGAACAGTAACGAGACCGACTGCAGTCAGACACACCATATGTCTGGACCAGTTTAATAACGGCATTTTGAATCCCTCATATTTTTAGTAGGCCGGTTTATCTTAGGCGCGTGAGGGCAGGGCGGTGATTATAAAAATATATCGGGGTGATTAAGATAAATACTGAGAGGGGAGAGGAACCGAGTAAAAACTTTCACAATTAGTTGAATAATTTCCTTGGATATGAGGAAGGCGGGCTACAGGTGAACGTATAAAAAATCATGGTTTTAGTTATGTATAACCTTGAAAATAAAGGAATTTTTATTAAATGTTGGTATTAATCAAAGGCGCGTTTAATAACGCCATCTAGGGTTAATAGTAATCATTATCATTTTGAAAGCTCGTCAATAATAAAGTGCTGGCGTCCCGGTGTGGAACGATCGTGCAACTAAATAATGCGATGTTCAAGATTGCTGGCTTTTTGATATTGTCTTCTAAGGTCGTCGTATAAGTTACAACTAAGTTATCCTGCGGCAAAGTGACATTATCGGTTTTGAAAGCGTTGACGCGCTATCATGTGGCCACACCTTGTGCAGCCACGCCGCGTTTAATGGAGCCCCTCGTCTCATGCCCACCATCATGTTGCTACAAACCCCGCCACCGGAGTTCATCCGTAGCCAGATCCAGCAGATGGTCGTGGACTACGTGACCGACATCAGCATGGTAGCCATTGCGCCGAGCAATCCGCTGTACAACCTGTATCAGTATGGCGTGGGGTATGAAGTGCATCTCTACCTGAACGCCATGGACGGCTCGCAAAACCTGGCGGTCGAACTGATCGTCGCGCTGGACGATGAGGACCCGGAAACCGTATTGGGGTTTTTACTGTACCTGCCTGTGCAGGATGATCCACAGGCTTGTGCCGTGGCCTATATGGCGGTGCGCGAAAGCCATCGTCGCCAGGGCATTGCACGCTCGATGCTGAATAAGATGGTCGGCCGCTACCCGCACGCAGAACTGTATTGCGTGGTGGGCAAAGTGGCGTATTTCGAAGCGCTGGGCTTCCAGGTCCTGGGCGCACGCGGCCCGCAGGTCATCATGAACACGTTGGATCACGGAACGGATGGCCTGCTTGCGGTCATGGACATCGCTCCGATCTACAGCTCGGTGGAAGTGCGTCAGATTCATGCGTACCTGCTCAAACAGCACGGCAAGAGAGCGATGGTCGATGCAGAGAAGCAGCGTGACCGTCATCTCGACCGTATGACCCGGGATGCCAGGGCGTTCGCCGAGCAGCGTCTTGAAAACCCTGGCGTGCCGGAAGGTGTTGCGCAAGCGTCAAGGCTGCACTGACAGCCAGGGTGTCGCGCGGGCAGACCTGTATTGATAGACGGAAGTAGTTGCACAAGCGCTATCTATCAAAAAAGTGGAGAGTGCGTTGGAACGATCCAAATGCAGCGAAGTCATTATGACATCATGACTATTTGGCCACTCTCAGGCACGGATGTCGTCCCTCATTCAGCAACAGGTAAGCCCCATGAATTTCCTGCGTCAGTCCAAGTTTTCGACCAAGCTTCTTTCGGCATTCATTGTTTGTGCACTGATCACACTGGCCGTTGGCGGACTGGGCATGGTCGGGGTTACCCGCTTGGGCAACGCGCTTGAGCTTACCTTTTCCAACAACCTTGTTTCTGTCAGCAACACTAATGAAACGCTGACCAGCCTCACCGCTCACAACCGTGGACTGTACCGTTTGCTGGATGCGCAGGATGGCGGTGTTCCTGAAGCCGACAAGGAACGTGTTCGACAGGCGTTGAGCGAGGATCTGGCTCGCGCGCAGAAGGTATTTGCGATTTACCGTGCCACGCCGCTGGAAGATGACGAGCGTGCTGCCGGTGACCAGTTTGAGCTGATGATGCCCGGCTACGTTGCCGGCGCCCAACAGGTCGTCGATCTGATAAGGGCCGGTGATAAAGACGCTGCCCGCACCCGACTGAACACACTGTCCTCGGAAGGCTTTACCAAGGTGCGCAGCTATTTGCGCACTATGATTGATTCCAACAACCGTCAGATCAAAGAGGGTGCTGCGGCCGCTGCGAGTCTGCGGAACTCTTCATTGATGATGCTGGAAATCGGCGTGGCCATCGCCTTTCTGGTGGCAATCATGCTGGGGCTGTTGATCACCCGCATGATTACCCGGCCGTTGGCGGTCGCGGTGGCAAGTGCTCAGCGCATTGCCGGTGGTGACCTGACCCAGCCGATTGTTTCTGACCGTGGCGATGAGGCCGGGCAGCTGCTGGACGCACTGTCCGACATGCAGACCGGTCTGAAAAATACCATTCAACAAATTGCCAGTGCTTCAGACCAGTTAGCCTCTGCTGCCGAAGAATTGAGCGCCGTTACCGATGAAAGCACCCGCGGACTGACTCGCCAGAACGACGAAATCCAGCAGGCTGCGACTGCCGTGAATCAGATGACTGCTGCCGTGGAAGAAGTGGCGCGTAATGCGGTGTCGACGTCCGAGGCGTCGAAGGCTGCAACCGATGATGCAGTCGATGGACGTGGTCAGGTGGATCATACGGTCAAGGGCATCACCACCATGGTGCACGAGATCACCGAGTCCACTGGCGCTGTGTCAGAACTGGCCGGGCATGTGCGAGAGATCAGCAAGGTGCTGGACGTGATTCGCAGTATCGCCGAACAGACCAACCTGCTGGCGTTGAATGCCGCCATCGAAGCCGCGCGTGCCGGCGAACAGGGTCGTGGTTTTGCGGTGGTGGCTGATGAGGTTCGTGCCCTGGCACACCGTACCCAGGCCTCGACAGTGGAAATCGAAGGCATGATCAGCACCGTGCAGTCCGGGGCCGATGGTGCCGTTGCTGCGATGGGCAAGAGCCTGTCTCTGGCCACCAATACTCAGGAGCTGGCGCTGCGTGCCGGTGCCGCGCTGGAAAAAATCACCCAGGGTGTGGCGACCATCAACGAGCGTAACCTGGTCATTGCTTCGGCTTCCGAAGAGCAGGCCCAGGTCGCCCGCGAGGTGGACCGCAACCTGATCAACATTCAGGACCTTTCGACCCAGAGCGCCGCAGGTGCCAACCAGACCAGCGCTTCAAGTCAGGAACTGTCGCGACTGGCCACCTCGTTCAATTCGCTGGTCGCCAACTTCAAGCTTTGAGCCGTTTCAACACGGTACTGTCTGGCGCACGTCTTTGCCTTTTCGGTGGCTAATTTCCGCACTGACATGAAAAAGGCGTTGCGCCCGACCGGGTCATTTCGCGCATCATAGGCGGACTCAGCCCGAGAGAGACTTTTCATGCCTGTCATTTTCAACACCCTGCGCCTGTCGCTCCCGAGAGTATCGTTATCATTTGTGGCCGTGCTGTGCTGTGGAATCTTTGCCAGTGCTGCGTTGGCCAGCGACGATACGCAACTGATCGAATCCATCAACGCCTATCGTGGTCAGGCACAGCGCTGTGGCGAGCAGGTATCCATGGAACTGCCGCCACTGACCAGTGATGCACGTCTGGTGCTGCCCGCCAGTGGCAATCTGGACCTGCAACAGGCGCTGACGCGTGCCTCCTATCCAATGGTCACTGTGCAGGCGATCAGTCTGTCCGGCCCCAATGACGCTGACTCGGCACTTAAAGCGGTGCTGGAGAGTTTTTGCCGAGTAGTGCTGGACCCGCAATTTGTCGACATCGGGGTTAGCCGGCAGGGGCGAGACTGGCGCATTGTCCTGGCACGCTCGCTGGTGGCTTCGCGTCTTGGCGATTGGCAGGTAGTGCCGCACAACGTCATTCGCAGGCAATGGCCAATCAGAACTTTTTTGACCACAAGGATCGCGACGGCCGTACGCCTGGCGATCGGGCCGAACTTGCTGGCTATATAGGCCAGCAGGTCGGTGAGAACATCGCTGCAGGCCAGGACAGCGCGCGCAAGGTGGTGGATGGCTGGCTGCTGAGCCCCGGCCACTGCGCCAACCTGATGAGTCCTGATTTCCGCGAGTTGGGAGCAGCCTACGCGATGGACCCGAAAAGTGACGCAGGGATTTACTGGACGACGATGTTCGGCACGCAGCAGTAGCGCCTGCTGCTGCCTTGAACCGGTGGGTTTAGAAGCGGAATGCCTGACGGCCGATGAGCAGCCATTGGCCATTCTGCTTCTGCCAGATCTGGAAGTTCTCGATTTCGGTCGGCACAACCTTGCCGCTGTTCACTGCCTGTGCCGAGAAATGATTGCGCACCAGGGCGGTGTCGCCGGAAAGAATGATTTTCTGATTGAGCATCTTCAGTTCGTTAAAGGCGCTCTTGCCGGTCTCGATGTCTGCGATGAACGCTTTCTTGTCCTGAATGGTGCCGCTGGAGTGTCCGTATGTGAGGTTGTCGGCGGTCAGCGCATTGAGTTGCTTTATGTCCTTGTGCCACATGGCTTGCGTGAGCTTGTCTACCGCCTCGGCAACATCAGTCTCGTCAGAAGTTGCCGCAGCGGCGTAGCCGGTAAACAGGCACAGAAACGCCATTAGCAGTGTCAGCTTTTTCATGTTCATCCCTTTTTCTTGTCGTTATTGAATGTGAGCGAAGCCCGCGTAGATGAGTAATTCATCTGTCGTCGTACAACTTAGATCAGGGCAGGCCATTCGACAAGGAGAGATGCCGGGAAGCGCGCTTCCCGGCGATAGAGATTAAACGCGGAACTGCTTGGTAAGACGGTTCAGGCCTGACGCCAGCGTCGACAACTCGGCAGTGGCGATGGCGGTCTGATTGGAGCCCTCGGACGTCTGACTGGACAGGTCACGAATGCTGACCAGGCTCCTGTCGACCTCACGAGCAACCTGGGCCTGTTCTTCGGCAGCGGTAGCGATCATCAGATTGCGTTCGTTGATCTGGCTGATGGAGTCGGTAATTTCAAGCAGGGCCTTGCCGGCGCCATTGGCCATCTCCAGGGTCTTGTGTGCCTGAACGCTGGTCTGCTCCATGGCAGTGACAGCGTTGCCGGTGCCGGTCTGAATCGAGCCGACCATCTGTTCGATTTCGCGGGTCGATTGCTGGGTGCGGTGTGCCAATGCGCGTACTTCGTCCGCGACCACGGCAAAACCTCGCCCTGCTTCGCCTGCACGGGCCGCCTCGATCGCAGCGTTGAGTGCCAGCAGGTTGGTTTGTTCGGCGATGGCGCGGATCACATCCAGCACCTTGCTGATGTCCGTTGCCATGACCGCCAGGCCCTGCACCTCGGTTGAGGTGATCTGCACTTTGGAGACCATCAGGTTGATCGCCGTGACAGTCTCATCGACCTGCGCACGTCCGGCCATGGCTGCGGTGCTCGATTGAGACGTCACTTCCGATGCCGATGCGGCGTTGCTGGCCACTTCCTCTACCGCCGCGCTCATCTGGTTGACGGCCGTAGCTGCCATTTCGATCTCATTGCTCTGACGCTGAATGGTGCGCGATGCATCTTCGGTGACTGCGTGCATCTCTTCGGAAGTAGCGGCCAGTTGGGTGGACGAGTCGCCGATGAGAGTCAGGGCACTGCGCAGGTTGGCTTGCATCAACGCCAGTGCGGCGATCAGCCTGGCCGCTTCATCACTGCCGTCTTGTGGAATGTCTTTGCTCAGGTCATTGGCCGCAATGCGTTGCGCAATGTTCAGCGACTCACCGATCGGTTGAGTCAGGCTACGGGTGTACATCCAGGCCAGCAGCAGGGTAGTAATCACGCCGACCGCGATAAAAATACTCACCATCAACAAGGTTTGCTGATAAGCAGATTCGGCTTGATCACCCGCTTTTTCCGCTTTGCTGTCGTTGATGCCGATGAGCTTTTTCAGCGCGTTTTCGACCTGATCCGCCGCAACTTTCATGTCGCCATTGGAAATGGCAACTGCCCCTTCCAGATTGCCCGCTGCAACAGAGGCCAGGTAGCGATCCTGGGCTGTTTGATAGTCGGCGTTGGCTTTGCGGAGCTCGTCGAATGCCTGACGCCCTTGAGGGGTAACGATCAGTTTGCTGAGAGAGTCCGAAAGACCGGCAATCAGCGAGCGGGCCTGCTGAATGTCGCTAAGTGCCTTGGTCTTGCGATCCTGCGGCTCAAGGGGGTTACGAAGTCGGGCGTTATTGCCCCTGATACCGACAAACTCCCTGTCCAGAGAGCCGAGCAGTTTTACGCTGGGTAGCACGTTGGTTTCGATGAATTTTTCTGCTGTGTTGAGAAGTGCTGCCTGACGCAAAGCCAGTAGGCCCAGTGCAACGATCATCAGGCAAAAAATACCGAAGCATAAAGCCGAACGCAGTGCAAGATTGAGTTTTCGCAGGATCATTATTATTTCTCCGAAGTGGGCATCAGGCTATCGCCTGTCTTCGGGTTTTCTTTATGAGCTATACGGGCCCGGAATCGAGGTTTGAATCAGGTTGTCCGGATAAATCGTAAGCAAATATGTCACGGCCTGGCAGCTTTACATTTTAACCAGCATTTAAAGAGGGCTACCTGTCGCAGCCCGGTGAATCAGCGCTTTTCCATGCCCAGCATAAAAGTATCAATTGCTCGTTTGACCATGCTTTGAATCTGCTCGACGCTCAAGCGTGCGGGTGTTTGTTGATAGAGGCGAATGTCGGTTTCCGCGGTCAGCAGCGAGGTGAGTTGCAGCGCTGCGATATGCGGATCAGTGGTACGTAGCTGGCCACGTTGCATGGCCGCATTCATCAGCGTCGTCACCGTTTGCAGGAACTCCCTGGGGCCTGAGTCATAGAACATTGTGCCGATGTCGGAGTGCCCGGATTCGGCCACTACCATGCGGTACACCGCCAACGCGCTGTCATCATTGATGAGTACCATCAACATTCGCTCCCCGAAGCGCGTGAACAGCGTTCGCAGGTCTAATTCTGCATCTGTGTCCTTGTCGACAGAGATCGCCAGTTCCGAAACGGCCTCGGCAAGATGAGCGGTTGCAACCCTGTTGACCACGGCGATGAACAGCTCCTCCTTGGAGGGGAAGTAGCTGTAGATCGTTGCTTTGGAGCCGCCCATCCGTTTGGTGACTTCATTCATCGACGCACGTTCGTAGCCCATTTCAAGGAAGACACTTGCTGCGGCATCGATGATGGCTTCGCGGCGTGCTTCAGTACGCACCTTCATTTATATCCTCAATCCCTTAGTGAACCGGGTAGTACAGTAAATGCAAAATTCTCTAGACTGGAACTGAACCGTTCGGTACGATTTCAGCCGGTTTCAAGGAGCTTACTGGAAAAGACAGCGCAGATAAATGCCGACGTATCGAGGCGCTCTATATTTTGCAAATCCGATGGCTGGGCCCAGCCATCCATTGCCCGAATTCATTCAACGATGGAGTGAACAGGTCCATGAACATCATCGATTTCAAGAAACCCGTCAAACGCTCTTTTCGTGGTAATACGGCAGTGGTGCCTCAGCTTGAGAAAGTGCTCACCGTCATTCTGAAGACCGACGTTCCTGTGCTTATGGGCATATGCAGCGATGGACTGCGTAGCAGCAGCAGGATTCTGGGCGGAGAGTTCCATGCCGAATATTTCAGCGGCTTGGTGCAGGCTGGCGGCAGCAGTATGCAGGTTGAATTGTCATCCGAGCTTGCCTTTCTGGACACTCGTTTCACTCTGGTCACGCAATTGGGTGAATTGATCAGCGTTGAAAGCCAGGGTGTTCTGCTCATGGACGAATTGGGTCAGCAGGAATTGCAGAACGGGGTCTGGCCGATCAGTGACGGCCATTACCAATGCACGTGCACGCCGCGCTTCAAGGTTTCCCTTGGGCCTAATGAATGGCTGGAAAAGAGCGCCTTCATTGGCAAGACCGAATACATTCAAGACAATGAAACGCTGATCAGTTTTTATCGGATGAAGTCCTGATTCGTCCCTTTGGTTAGGAGTGGAGCAGGCCGTTGCAGGCCTGCTCCGTTGTAACTGGTTAAAAAGTGACACTTGCGCTCAGGCGCGCGGTGCGCGGCTCGCCAACGTTGACCTGCAACTGGCTGCCTGTACTGGACGGGTAGTACTGCTTGTCGAACAGGTTATCGACGTTCAATTGCAGGCGCGTCTTGTAACCGGCCATCGGCACATCCCAGCGTAGAAACGCATCGGCTACGGTGTAGCTGCTCGTACAGAAGGTATTGGCATCATCACCAGCGCGCTCGCCCACATAGCGTGCGCCGCCACCTGCATGCCAGTCGCCCAGACCGGACGGGACTTGCAGATGGTGGGTGAGGTACAGGCTGGCCGTATGCTTGGGTGCCTGGCTAAGACGATTGCCCTTGTTGCTTGGATCATCCAGCACTTCTGTGTGGGTGTAAGCGTAAGTGCCGATCATGTCCCAGCGCTCGGCTATGCGCCCGGTCACGTCCAGCTCCACACCTTGTGAGCCGACCTTGCCAGCTGCTTCGCTGACGCCGGTCACGCCAGTGGGGGTGACGACGTTTTTCTTCTCGATGTCGAACACCGCGAGGTTGAGGTTAAGCGCCGGTGCCAGTGCATATTTGGCACCGACTTCGTAACTGCGGCCTTCTTCCGGGTCGAAGGTCGTGCCGTCATCGTTCACATCGTCGTTGGGCACGAACGAACGGCTGTAGTTACCGTACAGCGAGAGGTCTTCATTGACCTTGAATACCAGACCGGCCATTGGCAGAAATACATCGTCATTCTTGTCCAGATTGGTGACTCGGCTAGCACCAAGACCTTGTTTGATGTACTGGTCATAATGCTGATAGCGACCACCCAGGACCAGAATCCAGCGGTCATCGAGGTGCCAGTTGTCCTTGAGGTAAATGGACGACGAGGTCAGTTGATTGCTCAGGTTGCTGGTGGTCGTACTGACGACACTGGGTTCAGCCAGGCTGCCGTAGCTGGGCGAAAAGATATTGAAGCCGTTTTGAGCCGTGTTGCGGTAGGTCTTGCCACGATACTTGTCGGAGTCTTCCTGCTCGGCACCGATCAACAGATCATGTTGCTGGCCAAGAATCTCTTGCTTGCCGATGAAGTCCCAACTGGCATAACGCGTTTCATAATCATAGTGGCCGCCATTGGCCTGACGACGCAGCACACCGCTGCTGGACAATGTGCTTGGCTGGGCAATCGAGAGGCTGTAGCGGTCGTTGTTCCAGCCGTAGGTCAGACGGGTTTTCCAGTCATCGCTGAGCTGATACTCGAAGCGCGCGGTTGCGGTTTCGCTGATGCCCACGGTATTGGCCCACTTTTCGTCGAGCCGCTTGTCATAGCTGATATCGGCCGGATGACCACCTGTGAACACCGTGCCGCGGTCGAACGGGCTGATGTAGTCGTTGTATTCGTAGGCGAGCGTCAGGCTGGCGCGTTCTCCGGTCCAGGACAACGAGGGCGCGATCAGGGTGTGCTGATCGACGCCATAGTTACGCCAATAGTCCTCGCTCTGACGCTCTGCCACCAGTCGGTAGGCCAGCCCGGAATCGCCAAGCGGTCCGGTGGTGTCGATGCCGAAACTGCCACCGCCTTCGCTGTAGGCCGAGCCACTGAGCGTGGTGCTTTGCACATATTGCGGTTGTTTGCTGATCACGTTGATCACGCCACCCGGCTCCATCGCGCCGTACAGCAGCGATGCCGGACCTTTGAGTACTTCAACGCGCTCGGTGGTGGCACCGAAGTTTTTCGATACCACCGAGCGTACGCCATCGCGCAGGATCGAGCCGTCGTCGTTGGTACCGAAGCCACGCTTGATCACCGAGTCCTTGGTGTTGCCCAGTGTGTTGCCCTGGCTGACGCCGCTGACAAACTTCATGGCATCGTCCAGTGAGCGCACGTTGTAGTCGGCGATGGTCTGCGGCGTTACCACATTGACCGACTGTGCCTCCTCCTTGATCGGTACATCACTTTTGCTCGCGGTGCTGGTGCTTTCGGCGCTGTAGCCTTCCCGCCCTTCGGTAGCGGCGGCGGATACCTGCGTGGCAGGCAAGGTTGCGGTTTCAGCAGCATGCACTGCGCCGCTGGCGCACATCGCCAGTGAAAGTGCGGACAGCAAAAAAGGGCCGGGACGGCGAGGGCATTGGGAGGAGGTGCTCAAGGGAAATGCTCAGCAAGGACGTTAATAGCAATAATTGTAATTTGATACTGATTCTCATGTAAATAAATGATTGAGCCCGGTGCTCTGCAAACAGGGGCCTTTCAGGTTATCAATGACTATCGACGTTGGCGTCAATCCGCTTGCCCATGCTGATGATGGGCTCGGGCGTGTACCCCAATGTTTGATAAAAAGCCTGCACACTTTCGTTGAACGTATGAATCTGCAGGTTGATCTTGACGCAGCCAAGGTCCGTAAGAGCCTGTTCTGCGTGCCTGACCAGTGCTGTTCCCAGTCCTTTGCCACGCTGGTGCGGGGCAACTGCAACCGAATACAGCCAGCCGCGATGGCCGTCGTAACCGGCAAGAATGGTCCCGGTCACGCGGGCGTCCATGACGGCGACGAACAACAGCCGGTCCCCGACAGCCAGTTTCTTGTCGATCGACAACTCCGGACGGTTATGCGGCATGGGGTCATTGAAGACGGTCTTCCACAGCTCGATGACGGCAAGGCGGTGATGCGGGTCTGAATACTCGACAATGCAGTTCATTGCGCGGTCTCTGAGTGATGAGCCCAGAGACTACTGCGTCGTGTCCGGCCATGTCTAACCGGCGTTCTTTGACGGCTGGTCCTGTGTTGTGACCCTGGGCAGTGATGCCGGTGTATCGAGCAACGTACGGATGGCCCGACTATAAGCGGGCTGTCCGATCTGCATGCTGTTGTTGTGTGTACCGCCAGGCACCAGTATCAGCTTCTTGGGTTCCCGCGCTGCTTCGAACAGCTGCTCGCTGAAGCGTGCCGGTACGTAGCGATCCTCGGTGCCGTGCACGATCAGCACCGGCATGTGGATGTCTGCAATCTTGTCCAGAGAGTCGAACTTCTGCGACAGCAGCCAGCGCACAGGCAGCGAGGTATTGGCCAGCGCAGTGGCCACATCGGCCAGGTCGGTGAAGGTGGATTCTATTATCAGCCCGCGGGCCTGAATCGGCGCGTTGTCTTTTTCTGCGTCATTGCCCAGTTCGGCTGCCAGATCCACCGCAACTGCACCGCCCAGCGAGTGCCCATATATAAGTCTGCGTTGCGGATCGGGCTGCAGTTGTTTCAGGCGTGCCCAGGCGATGCGTGCATCTTCGTACACCGACTTCTCGGATGGCAGCTGGCCCATGCTCTGACCGAAACCCCGATAATCGATTGCCAGTATCGAGTAGCCCTGTGCCTTGAGTTGCTGGATACGGAACAACTGGCCGGTGAGGTTCCATCTTGAGCCATGCAGGTAAAGCACGGCCGGGGCGTTCTTATCCGATGCGGGCCACCACCAGGCGTGGATATTCTGCGATGGTCCAAATGACGGTGCGCTGAGTTCGATCTCCTGCACATCGGCGGGCAGGCCGCTGTACCAGCTTGCGGTGCCGGGCTCGATGCGAAACACCAGCTCGCGTTCCTTGTGCTCAAGCACTGCACAGCCGACCGGGAGGCCAATAATGATGGCTAACATGCAGACCCATTTGATCGGACGAGCCTTGAAGCGAGCCAGGGGCGAAATCGGCATAAGACGCATGATCCAGTCAACAAAGTGAAATAAATGCCGGTTCTGCGTCAGGGTTGCAAGATGAACCACCAAACATGGGTTACAGAATATTGCACAGCGGGGTTCCGGGTATGTTTTCAAGCTGAGCAATCATGATGTACACGCAACCCCCTACGCTTCAATACGTTGCGCCAAGAGGTCCGAATGCAGCGTCAACAAAGGCGCTCAATAGCACAATTCGTTATTGAGGTGCCCTTTTCGATAGCCGGGGATTATGCTGTGAAGGGACAGGCGCTGTATTTTTGTCACCAGCTGTCGCCCAAATCGCCGATCTGCTTAACGTTTACTCGCGCTTTCTTCAATTTCTTCAAGAGGTTATCGCTCATGTTCCATCACCGCCCCCTGGAAGAAAAAGACATCCCCACGATTTGCGAACTGCCGCAGAATGCCGACGAACTGTTCTACATGTTCCCCAGAGCGACTTACCCGCTGACTGCCTCGCAACTCAGCGAAGCACTGGAGACCCGACACGACTCGACCGTCATCGAGATGGATGGCGAAGTTGTCGGTTTTGCCAATTTCTCTCAATGCAAATTTCGCGGCCGTTGCTCGCTGGGTAATGTGATCATCGCTCCGAAGGCCCGCTCCAAAGGGGTAGGGCGTTATATGATTACCAGTATGATGGGGATCGCATTTGACAAGCACGAAGCGACTGAGCTGATTGCATCCTGCTACAACCATAACGTCCCCGGGTTGCTGTTTTACCCGCGGATGGGCTTTCGCCCTTATGCCATCGAAGAGAAACGCGATAAAAAAGGTGCCCGGGTGGCGCTGATCCATCTGCGTCTGTCTGGCTCGGAACAGTAAGTTTTTCATGCGGGGGCACGCACGGCCATTATTGCATCGGCCCGGGCGTGCCTTTTATCTTCAACCCGTTTTTCAAGCGACTCGATAACAGTGTCTGGTTATTTTTTCAGATAACGCCGTCCCGACAGTCGACCGTTCGTCAGTATTTATGCTGCTTTCTAGTGTGAGTTCTGTACGCCGTGATTCACGTCAGGCCGTAGTACGCTGGAAATCATTACGGTGAATCGTTTTTTCTGTTGATTCTTCAATAAGGGACAGCATTAAAAGGAGCAAGGATATTCGGTTGTGGAAGTTGCTAGAGGGGCTGCGAGAGGTGTATAACTCGCTTAAGCATAACGCGAGTGACGACAGATAATTGGCGGGCTGGTCTGGGCCGTTTTTTAAAAGAGTCATCAACAATAAAAATTGTCAAAATTTGTCATGGTCGGGACATGCTTACACCCATAAGGAGATAAAGAGACATGCTTACACCCATAAGGAGATAAAGAGATGATTACGAGTGGACTGTCTGAGTTAGAACTCAGGAGTATCGTTGAACGTGCATTCCTGCCGTTGCGTTGCACCTGCACCATTGCCAACGATCAGATGACGGTGCAAATAAGCGATCCGGTGTCCGGGCGTACCCATCGTCAGACGAGCCTCCCGCTCAGCCGTATCAAGACTGTCCGGGATATCTCTGCACTGGTAGCCGGGTTGCGTGAAGAACCGGCAAAAGCCAAGGCGTCACAAGCGCATTACAGCGCTGCCTGATACTGCTTCATCCCTCTGATGCCCAGGCATCACGCAGCAGGGCCTCGATCAGTGTTGATCGGGGCCTTGTCGTAGGTGCGGTTGCCGGTTCTACTTTTTTCGGGCAAAACTCGCTGCCCGGTAGCCCGTCAATTTAACAGCGTCGGAGTCATGCTGTTTCGGAGATGGGCGATAAAAAAATAATAGAAATTCATGAAACTTTTTAACCGTCTTGAACCATGCGCACGTCAAGGTTTTAAAAAGGTACAAGCGCCGTGAAATCATCAGGTTATAGCGCGCTATTGAACGGGTTGCTCAACGCCCTGCCTATTTGACACTTTTGCGTTTCTTTGCAACTATTCGATTGCCTCCTGAATGCGTAACGCATTGTCACGCTTTTCCACTTGATAAAAACGCCGCCTTAAAAAACGGGCGGTAGCATTGAGCGGTTTTTACTGCCCACTCCGTTACTTCAAGGTCCCGCCTGTTTTACGTGTTGTAACTTTCTGTAAAAAAACACTGTTTCATGACGACTCATCACTTCGGTGAATGAGCCTTTGTCGGTGTTCGGTTGTATGTGTTTCGCCTCGAATCGTGCAGGGACGCTGGTTCGCCTGATCAGCCAGGCACTCGATCATCCAGAACTTCTGTGCTGCACCAACGTATGAAATGACGATGGAGCATCATCATGTTTGATAACGGTATGGAAACAACCTGCGGCTGCGTCGTCGGAGGGGCCGGGCTCGCCGGCATGGGTTTTTTGTTCAATGCCCTGAAAACCGGCGCAATGCCAAGAATTGCCGCGAAAGGATTGGTCGTCATTGATGCAAGCGACCGGCCCGGAGCAGGCGTGCTGGGGGAGTATCGGATTACCGCCAATTCTGTGGGCGATGTATTCATCGATTGCCTGCGCGATCCGGCATTACGTGAGGTATTCAAGCCGTTGGAAAACTCGGCAGCGTATTGGCGTATCAAAGCGCAGGCGCAAAGCGCGCCGCAGCTGTCTGATGCCGGTCTGCTCATGGCCGAGGCCGCCAGGCTGGTGCTGGACCACATCGTGCAACGCTACGGAGTAAAAGTCTGGTCCGGTACGACCATTAATGAAGTGGTCAGTGACGGCGACACATTTTGCCTGCACGTTGACGGTCCGTACGGCAAAAGACGTGTGCGCTGCCGGGCGCTGGTACTCAATCTGGGTGGGCGTCAGGACCCACAGCACCTGATTGACGCTCTCGCCGGGCAGGGGCTGGTGCTGCCAGGCAATGTGAGTATTCAGAGCGCGGACAGGTTGCTGCGTATGAATGCGGTGCAATTACGCGAAGTGTTCGGTCCCGCGCTGGCCGGTAAAGGGCGAATCACGATTGTGGGTGGATCACACAGTGCCTTTTCAATGCTGGAAAATCTGGCAGATGCACTAGAGTTCGCGGGCTTGCAGGAACTGACGCTTATTCATCGAAGCCGCATCAGGCTGTTTTACGAAAGTGTCGAACAAGCACAGGCAGCTGGTTACCTTTTCGACGCCCAACACGATGTGTGTCCGGTATCAGGCCGAGTCAACCGCTCCGGCGGCTTGCGTTATAGAGCGCTGGACATTGGGCGCGAGGCGCTGTGTAGCGGCCGTGTCGGCAAGACGGGCGTGCGGGTGCAGATGTTTCAAACGCTGGGCGGGCGACCTGATGACCACGAGCCGGCCCGACTCGCGCTTGCCGACTCGGCGGTGATCGTGCAGTGCTCTGGCTATCAACCTGTGCTGCCGACGATAAAAGATGCCGAAGGCAACTTCATCAGCCTGCGCGAGACAAAGGGCGGTCTTGAGTCCGACGCTTGCGGCTGTCCGTTGGACCAGCAGGGTCGTCGAATGAAGGGCCTGTATATTTTTGGTCTGGGGGCCGGGCTTGGCGTCGATCCGCATCTGGGCAGTGAACCCGCCTTCGATGGACGTATCTACGGCGTCTGGCAGTTTCACCATGATGCAAGCCGAGCAGTGGTTGAGGCCGTCACCAGCAGGCTGTCCTGTCCAGCTGCTGTTCCCGAGATGATCGGTATGGACTTATTCATGCAGGCAGCGCTTCACATTCAGGCGGGTTAGGCAGCAATTACAGGTAAACAGCACCATAAAAAACGGCGCCCCAGGGACGCCGTACGGCTGTCTGCCAGTAAATGGCAAATCAACATTGAATAAGGGGTACTGCAGGAATTATTGTGGGTCCTGGTTCGGAGCCAGTTCTGCCTGGATACGTTTGTAGATTTCTTCACGATGCACTGAAACATTTTTTGGTGCATTGATGCCCAGGCGGACCTGAAGCCCTTGAACGCCAAGAATCGTGACAGTGATCTCGTCACCGATGTTTATGCTTTCGCCTACTTTGCGAGTGAGTATCAACATAATCTTTTCCTTGATGGCCTCTTGAAAACGCCTCTCTCAAGAGGCTGGCGTTTGCCTTTGCGTGGTGATTGTTGCCGAGTGCATCCAAATGCATCCGTCTTATGACGTCACATGGGTGAATTAAATTCCCTCGGTTCATTTTCTTGTCATCGAGATTTGCATCTGCGATACGACGAGCGCGCCAATTCTGCCCGTTTCGACGTGAAAATGCCCGTATTTACTGGCGTCATGTAAAAAGTATCGTGAACCGCTGCACGCTGTGAGGTCGTCATCGTCTCACTCGACGAGGCGGGATAAGCCCATCTCGGCATGAGTGTAAGCGTAGGCATGACTTTGCGAGATTGCTCGGACTTTCTGAAAATTCAGTTGAAAGTGTCGAACGAGGATGTAGGAAAGGGCTGCCGGGTCGCCATCGCTACTACGCTCAGGCTTGTTGACGCTATTAGGGACACTGGGTGGCCGATCCGGAGTGCGCGCTGTGGCGCAGAGATGCGATGTACAGCAAGGCGTTGGCCTTCGCGGGTTTCATTGCCCGCAAAGGCCCTGCCGGAATTGGGCTTAAAGCGCCATCGACAGCAACATGATGAAGATCAGGCCGACCACCGACAGGATGGTTTCCATCACCGTCCAGGTCTTGAAGGTTTCGGCAACCGTCATGTTGAAGTACTGCTTCACCAGCCAGAAACCGGCATCGTTGACGTGCGAGAGGATCAACGAGCCGGCACCGGTTGCCAGCACCAGCAGTTCGCGGTTGACGCCAGGAATCAGGCCGACCACGGGTGCCACGATCCCTGCGCCGGTGATGGTTGCCACGGTAGCCGAACCGGTTGCAATACGGATGACGGCAGCCACCAGCCAGGCCAGCATGATCGGGTTGATCTGAGCCTGCACAGCCATGTGTCCGATCACGTCGCCCACGCCGCTGGCGACCAGCATTTGCTTGAAGCCACCGCCTGCACCCACGATCAGAACGATTGCGGCAACCGGTGCCAGGCTCTGGTCCAGTAGTTTCATGATTTTTGTACGGTCAAAGCCACGCGCCGCACCAAAGGTGTAAAACGCCAGCAAAAGCGCTGCGAGGAGGGCGCTGATCGGGTGACCGATCAGGTCCATCCAGATGCGGAACATGTTGTTTTCCGGCAACACCACGTCGGCAAAGGTCTTGAGCAGCATCAGGAAGACCGGCAGCAGAATGGTCACCAGCGTGATACCGAAGCCTGGCAGGTTCTCAGTGCTCGACTCTTTGGCAATCTGGTCCATCAGTTCCTTTGAAGGAGTGCCAGGGATGCTTTTTGAAATCCAGCTACCGAAGATCGGGCCAGCGATGATGGCCGTCGGCAGTGCAACGATCAGTCCGTAGAAAATGGTCTTGCCAATGTCGGCACCGAAAATGCCGATGGCCAGCAACGGACCCGGATGTGGCGGAACCAGGCCGTGCACGGCTGACAGGCCTGCCAGCAATGGAATGCCGATCTTGACGATGGATACGCCGGTACGACGGGCAACAATGAACACCAACGGGATCAGCAACACAAAGCCGATCTCGAAGAACAGCGGGATGCCCACCAGAAAGGCCGAGAACATCATGGCCCAGTGCACTTTCTGCTTGCCGAAGGTGCGTATCAACGTTTGCGCAATCTGGTCCGCGCCGCCCGAGTCCGCCATCAGCTTGCCGAGCATGGTGCCCAGGCCGAGGATGATACCGACAAACCCCAGTACGCCGCCGAAGCCGTCCTGAAACGATTTCATGACTTTTTCAACCGGCATTCCAGAGGTCAGGCCAAGAAAGCCTGCCGCCAGGGTCAGCGCGACGAAAGGGTGTACCTTGAAGGTGGTGATCAACAGTACAAGGCCGACGATGGTCACCAGCGCATCGACGAGCAGGAACGTCTCATGGGTCATACCGAACATGGGTGTTTCTCCGGTTTATTGTTTTAAGGAGCTGTTAACAGCGCCGACGTTTATCGTGTGTACGCAAGACAGCGCTGTCTTCTGCGCTCACGCCTTTATCAGGCGTGGGAGTCCTTCCACCATGCTGCGGCTTGTTCACCGATGACATCGATAGGCTGCGATGCGTCGACGATCAACGTCAGCGGCTCGCCGTAAGGCGGCTCGAGGGTTGCGAACTGGCTGTCCACCAGACTGGCGGGCATGAAATGCCCCGGCCGGTGCGAGCAACGTTCGGCGGCAAGTTCCTTGGTAAGTTCCAGGAAAACAAAACCCAGGCCGGGTACGGCATCGCGCAGACGCTGGCGATAGATAAGCTTGAGTGAGGAGCAGGTCAGCACAGGGTGCTCACCGTTTGCCAGGGCAGCAGCCATCTCTTCGCCCAGGCGGGTCAGCCAGCCGGCCCGGTCGTCATCATTGAGAGGGGTTCCGGCGCTCATTTTTTCGATATTGGCGGGAGGGTGGAACGCATCGCCTTCGATCAGGCGACCGCCGCTGTTGCGGGCGATCTCGGCACCGACGGCGCTTTTGCCGCAGCCAGAGACACCCATTACCACAAGGGCGGAAATAGCAGTATTCGCAGTTGTCACAGTAGGCACCTCATCTGGAGACAGCGCTGTCTTTGTCCGGTGGACATCAGGCTCAGCCCGGGCTGTTCCAGTTTTTGTCGTTGTTTTGGGCTCGTCAATAAGCATTGGAGGCTGTTCTCCGCGGCGACCCTGACCGGGTGGCCCATGTGAAACCAGCGATAAAGCATTGTCACCTTCCATGAGACAGCGCTACCTTATGGGGCATTCGACACATTTGGCAACCCCTATGTTAGTTGGCAACGCATGATCCGCATTGGTTCCCGCTCTACTGGTCGCCCTACGCTCAATGAGGTGGCGAGGCTTGCTGCCGTTTCGCCGATCACGGCCTCCCGGGCGCTGCGCGGCGTTACCACCGTTGCGCCGGAGCTGGCGGAAAAGGTCCGCGCTGCGGCACAGACCCTGGGCTATGTCGCAAATTCTGCAGCCAGGGCGCTGGCCTCTTCCTTCAGCCAGACCGTCGTTGTGCTGGTACCTTCACTTTCCAACCAGTTGTTTATCGAGACGCTGGAGGCCATTCAGGACGTATTGCGCATCCGTGGTCTGGACGTGGTGATCGGCAACTATCACTATTCGCCCGATGAGGAAGAGAAACTGCTGCGCAACCATCTGGTCAATCGTCCTCGCGGTATTCTGCTGACCGGTTTCGATCACACCGCAGCGTCGCGCCAGATGCTTGAAACCAGCGGCGTGCCTTGCGTGCACATGATGGAGCTCGATAATCGACTCGGTGCCTATTGCGTTGGCTTCTCGCAACAGCAGGCCGGGGCAGAAGCCGCACGCCATCTGCTGGGGCGTGGTCGTCGTCGACTGGCTTACATGGCCGCTCAGCTCGACCCTCGCGTATTGCAGCGCGGGGCCGGGTTTCGCCAGGTGCTGGAAGACGCCGGGCTGTTCGACCCCGAGCTGCAGGTCTCGACGCCTCAGTCGTCCTCGATTGGCTTGGGTGGTGAGTTGTTTGCCCGCCTGCTGGAGCAACATCCGGATGTCGACGGAGTTTTCTTCTGCAATGACGACCTGGCGCAGGGCGCTGCCCTTGAGGCTTTGCGTCTGGGCGTCGCCATTCCCGAACGCGTATCGCTGGTGGGCTTTAACGACCTGCCCGGTTCTGCCCACATGGTGCCGCGCCTGACCTCGATACGCACGCCCAGGGAGGAAGTCGGGCAGCGTGCTGCACAGGTGCTGCTGGGCCTGCTCGACGGGGTCACGCAGCATTCGCAGGTGGATCTGGGGTTTGAGCTGATGGTACGGGAGAGCTCCTGAGTATTTATTAAGGCCATCCCTGCATGCTTCCCCCCTGGCTATCACGCTGACCAGTGGTCGTTGCGCTCCGGGCTTTCCCGGCGCTGGGCTGGAGTGCCCGACGGCCCTGTCCTGCAACGCTGCTGATACCCTCATTCGAACGGTTTCGGTGCGTCTGGACTGTTATTTCTGACAGTACCCATCCCCTCGTGTTGAGTATTCAATGACCCTACGTTTTTGGATCGGAGCGGCATAAGTGTCTTGGCCGCATCGTTGGATGACGGGGATATATCTTCTTATCTATTCCCCGTCCTGGCGGTCTTACAAGACCTATTGAAGGGTGAGAGAAATGCAAAAAAAAGCATCTCAAAACGTTAGAGCTCTGACTCACATCGCAGACCCGGTCGGTTCAGGAGTCCCTCTGGACATCGCATGGTTGACCGGCATTATCCCGCTGGGCTTTGTACCCGCTGAGATCGTTATCAGTCCCGATGAAACTACGCTGTATGTCGCTCATGAGAGTGGCCGCGAAGTCAGCGTGGTCGACATCGCCAGTGCAAGCGTGGTTGGCAGTATCAAGCGGGCAGGCGCGGGTGCGATTACCCTGAGCCCCGATGGGAAACGGCTTTATACCATTGGTCAGAAGAGGTGCTACGTGGTGGACACTCGCTTGCGCGAGGTCATCAGGATACTTCCGGCTGCCAACGTCAACCGCATCCTGTGCAGCCCGGATGGCCGGTTTATCTGCCTGTCCTTTCAGAATGCGCTTGGCGGGCTTATCCGCCTGATCGAGACCGAGAACTACACGGTCGAAAACGAGTTTGATCTGGGTGCCCTGACCAATGCGTCGCTGGCCCTCGGGATCAGCCCCCTGAATGACCGGTTTTACGCAACGATGCTGGTCGACCGGACGGCACCCACCGATGTTCTTGCAATCAGCAGGGTGGATTACCTGCAGCATGATATTCCCGGGTTTTCCGATCCGCGGTCGATGGCCTTCAGTTCCGATGGCGCCTGGCTGTATGTGGGCGGAATCGACGAGGTGTACATTATCGATGCCGCCACCAACAAAATGTTTTATCGGGAGAAGATAGGTACCCAGGGCTATCCGGTAAAAGTCATAGGCGTCACGCCGGATGAGCGCTATGTGTATGCGATCTACACCTGCAATTACGACGTCTACCGGATCGACACTGTGAAGGGAATCGCCACCTGTATCGCCTATTTTCCTTCGGTGGGCGGCGCAGTACTCAACAGGACCGGTACGTATATCTACTCCTCCCACCCGGACATGAGCTGGATTTCGATCTACAGGCTGTAGGTGCGCCTGCCAAACCTGCCAAGGCGGATGACGCGGGCGCAGTGGCCGGTTGTATATAGTCATCGGCGGCTTGCGCTGTCAGTCGGCATTCAGCGCCGCGATGCCGGCCTTGGCCACTTGTGCATCCTGCTCGGCCTTGACGCCGGAAACACCCACCGCGCCAATCACCTGGCCGTCGACGATGACCGGAACGCCGCCTTCCAGCGAGGTCAGCAGCGGGGCGCTGAGAAATGCCGTACGCCCGCCGTTGACCATTTCTTCGTAACCTTTGGACTCACGTTTGCCGAGTGCCGAGGTGCGGGCTTTTTCGATCGAGATATAGCTGCTGATCGGCGACGCGTCGTCCAGTCGCTCGAATGCGAGCAGATGGCCGCCGTCATCAACGACAGCGATGGCCACAGCCCAGCCATTGGCCTGGGCCTCGTCGCGTGCGGCACCGAGCATCAGGCTCACTTCGGTTTGGGTAAGGACGGCTTTGATTTTCATGGGTTGCTCCGGAGCAGTGGTTATTGGATAGGAGTTCAGCGAGATTCTAGAGTGCCAAGCGCTTCATCAATCAGCTCGATCCAGTGCCGTACCGAAGTTCGGTTGGCGCTGGCCAAGTGAGTCTGACAACCGATATTGGCGGTGGCGATGACCTGAGGTTTGCCGCTTTCCAGCGCGTTCATGCGGTTGTCGCGCAATTGACGGGCCAAGGCCGGCTGAGTGATTGAATAGGTGCCGGCAGAGCCGCAGCATAAATGGCCGTCCGGCACCTGGGTCAGGTTGAAGCCTAGACGAGTCAGTACGCGTTCCACTTCACCACCAAGTTTCTGTGCGTGCTGCAAGGTGCATGGGCAGTGGAACGCCAGTCGCGTGTCGACCTTGATGCCCAGGGTTTCCAGCGGCTCGTCACGCAGTACCTCGACCAGATCCTTTGTGCACGCACTGATGCGCTCGGCCTTGTCTGCATAGGCTGGGTCGTGGCGCAGCAAATGACCGTAGTCCTTGACGAATGCACCGCAACCGCTGGCCGTCTGGATGAGGGTTTCGGCACCGCCTTCGAGCGCGGGCCACCAGGCGTCGATGTTGCGCCGCGCCCGGTTCAGACCTGCCTCCTGTGCATTCAGATGGTAATCCACGGCGCCGCAGCATCCGGCCTTGCTGACCGCAGTAATACCGATGCCCAGACGATCAAGCACGCGTGCCGTGGCAGCTTTGGTATTAGGTGACAGACCTGGCTGCACGCAACCATCAAGCAGCAGCGCCTGACGCGCATGACGAGTGGTCGGCCGCAGCCCGGCAGCATGGACTGTTGCAGGCAGTTTGGTTGCCAGTGTCTGCGGCAACAAGGGCCTGAACTTCATGCCCATTCCGGTCAGCAAACGGAACAATCCGGCATTGGGAATTACCTGGCGCAGGCCTTCACGCAGCAACCGCTGGCCAAGCGGGCGGGGCACCAGGGCCTCAACCGCTGCACGGCCGATGTCCAGCAGGTTGTGATAATCCACGCCGGACGGGCAGGTGGTTTCGCAATTGCGGCAGCTCAGGCAGCGGTCCAGGTGCAAGCGGGTTTTTTCGGTGACTTGCTGGCCTTCGAGCACCTGTTTGATCAGGTAGATCCTGCCGCGCGGGCCGTCCAGCTCATCACCCAACAGTTGATAGGTCGGGCAGGTGGCATTGCAGAAACCGCAATGCACGCAACTGCGCAGGATGTGTTCGGCCTCTTCGGCGCGGGGCAGGGTTCTGGCGTGTTCACTCAATGTGGTCTGCATGCTTAAAACTCCGCGTACAGTCGGCCGGGGTTGAAAATGCCCTGCGGGTCGAGCCGGGCCTTGAGGGCCTGGTGGTAACGCAGTACAGGTGCGGCCAGCGGCTGGAACGGGTTGTCGACAACGCCCTGGCTGTAGCAGGTTGCATGCCCGCCAGCCGCCGTGGTGATCGCTCGAATGGTTTCGCCGTCTGCGTCGGATTTCAGCCAGCGTTGTGCGCCGCCCCAGTCGAGCAGTTGCTCGCCTGGCAGTTCCGGTACGGCGCTTTGGGCAGGTACGCAGAGCCGCCATAAAGGTCGCGGGTCCAGAAAAAAGGGCAGACGCTGCTCATTCAATTGCTGCCAGTAAGCACCATCGAACACTTCGCCACCGAGCCGCTCATGGGCTGCTGCCACCGAGCCTTCGCCGCCCTCAAGACGCAGGCGCAGCACTTGACCGTCGTGGCTGGCTGCGCTGATGGGCATAGGTTGCTGACCCCATTCAGCGAGGCGGGCCAAGGCTTGCGAGCTGTCCATCTGCAACGCGATGCTGCTGCACAGACGCGGTTTGGGCAGCACCTTGAGCGACACCTCGGTCAGCACCCCAAGGCAGCCGAAACTGCCTGCCATCAGGCGTGAAACGTCATAGCCTGCAACGTTTTTCATGACTTCGCCGCCAAAGCGCAGATGCTTGCCGAGGCCGGTGATGACCCGGGTGCCCAGCACGAAATCACGCACCGACCCGCTCCAGGGGCGGCGCGGGCCCGACAGTCCTGCGGCGACCATGCCGCCGAGCGTTGCGCAGCCAAAATCGGGCGGCTCACAGGGCAGCATCTGGCCTGCGGCGTCCAGCACCTGCATCAGCTCGCTCAGCGGCGTACCGGCGCGGACGGTGATCACCAGTTCTGTCGGGTCGTAACTGACGATGCCACGGTGTTCGCGGGTATCGAGCACCTCGCCTGCTGTCTCACGGCCAAGAAAGGCTTTGCTGTTGCCACCCTGAATCCGTAACGGCGTGCTGTCCCGCAGCGCTTGACCTACCCGATCGAGCAGAGCCTGGCTGACGTCTTTGTCCATCTCGCTCATCAGAAGCGCTCCAGTTCGGGAAACGGCAATTGCCCGGCATGAATATGCATGGCACCGAATTCCGCGCAGCGATGCAGGGTCGGGATGTTCTTGCCGGGGTTGAGCAGGCCGCTGGCGTCGAATGCGGCCTTGATGGCATGGAAAAAAGTCAGTTCGTCACTGTTGAACTGCGCGCACATCTGGTTGATCTTCTCGCGACCGACACCATGCTCGCCGGTGATGCTGCCGCCGACCTCGACGCACAGCTCAAGGATCTTGCCGCCCAGCGCCTCGGCGCGCTCCAGCTCACCCGGCTGATTGGCATCGAACAGGATCAATGGGTGCATGTTGCCATCGCCAGCATGAAACACATTTGCCACGCGCAGGCCGTACTGCGCTGACAACTCCTTGATGCTGCGCAATACCCCTGGCAACTCGCGTCGTGGGATAGTGCCGTCCATGCAGTAGTAATCCGGTGACAGACGGCCCACGGCGGGGAAGGCGTTCTTGCGCCCAGCCCAGAAGCGCACCCGTTCGGCCTCGTCTTTCGCCTGACGCACTTCGGTCGCGCCAGCCAGTGTCAATACCTCGCGAACCCGTTCGCAATCGGCATGTACATCGGCTTCGACCCCGTCCAGCTCGCAAAGCAGGATGGCTTCTGCATCAACCGGATAGCCTGCGTGAATGAAATCCTCGGCGGCACGAATCGCCAGATTGTCCATCATCTCCAGCCCGCCGGGGATGATGCCTGCGGCAATGATATCGGCCACCGCACCGCCGGCTTTTTCCACGGAATCGAACGCCGCCAGCAGCACTTTGGCCACTTGCGGCCTGGGCAACAGCTTGACCGTGACTTCGGTAATGACACCGAGCATGCCTTCGGAGCCGGTAAACAGTGCCAGCAAGTCGAAGCCCGGTGAGTCCAGCGTGTCGCTGCCCAGGGTCATTGGCTCGCCTTCGACGGTCAGTATCTCGACCTTGAGCAGGTTGTGCACGGTCAGTCCGTATTTGAGGCAATGCACGCCGCCTGCATTTTCTGCCACGTTGCCGCCGATGGAACAGGCGATTTGCGAGGAAGGGTCGGGTGCGTAATACAGACCGTGGGGTGCTGCTGCCTGGGAAATGGCCAGGTTGCGTACGCCGGGCTGGACCCGCGCCAGACGAGCAGCCGGATCAATAGCGAGGATTTGATTGAAGCGCGCCATCACCAGCAGCACGCCTTTCTCCAGTGGCAGTGCGCCACCCGACAACCCGGTGCCCGCGCCGCGAGCGACCACCGGCACGCGATGCGCATGGCACAGTTTGAGCAGCGTCTGCACTTCTTCGACATGCCGTGGCAGCACCACCAGCATCGGCGTGGTGCGATAGGCCGATAACCCGTCGCACTCGTAGGGCCGAAGCTCTTCGGCGCGGTGCAGAATGTCCAGGTCGGGCAGTTGGCGTCGTAGCTCGTGCAGCAATTGTTGCTTGTCGACTGCGGGCAGCAGGCCGTCGATGCGTTCGTCATAAAGAATATTCATGCAGGCACCCAGCGTTGTTTTTATCGGGTTAATGCATCCTAGCTCATTCAGCACAAGGCTTGAGTTGACAGCGTCAGGCGGATCGCGCAATTTACGCATTACGTAATGTGGTTACGAAAATAATAAACACAGCACCCGTGCGTCAGGCAGGCGACTTCCGTGGACCTATTCACTTACTACCGCTCGACCTCAAGTTACCGTGTGCGTATTGCGTTGGCCCTAAAAGGGCTGGATTACGCTGCGATCCCGGTCAACCTGCTGCTTGATGGCGGCGAGCAGCGCACACCCGGCTACAAGGCGGTCAACCCGCAGGGCAGGGTGCCTGCATTGAGGCTGGACGATGGCGTGGTCATCACCCAGTCACTGGCGATCATTGAATACCTGGAAGAGTGCTACCCGCAGCCTGCGTTACTGGCGCAGGATGCTGTTCTGCGTGCGCGCCAGCGGGCCGTTGCGGCGCTGGTCGGCTGTGACATTCACCCCTTGCACAACGTTTCGGTACTCAACCGGTTACGCGGTCTGGGTCACGACGAACCCGCTATTCTGAGCTGGATCGAGCACTGGATCGGCGAAGGTTTGCAGGCCGTCGAGCAGTTGATCGAAAAGGATGGTTTCTGTTTTGGTACGAGCCCCGGCCTTGCGGACATTTACCTGTTACCACAGCTGTATGCAGCCCATCGCTACAACGTCCAACTGAGTGCATACCCGCGTATCCAGCGGGTCGAGCGTCTGGCCATGCAACATCCGGCCTTTCAACAGGCACACCCTGATGCACAATCGGACAAGCCGGAGTAGGCTGCCCTCATGAAGATTCTTGGTCTGCAACTGATATTCGGTGATTTTCTCGCGCACAGCGTGCGAGGGATCCCGTGTGCGCCGCCCGCAGGACAGTGATTGCGCTGGTTTAACCACTCTCACTTTTCCTGCAAGGAGCCAGTCATGGCTGATCTCTACGAAAACCCCATGGGCCTGATGGGCTTTGAGTTCATCGAATTCGCGTCACCGCCCCCCAACAGCCTGGAGCCTGTGTTTCAGATGATGGGTTTCACCAAAGTCGCAACCCATCGCTCCAAGGACGTGACCCTGTATCGTCAGGGCGCGATCAACCTGATCCTCAACAACGAGCCGCACAGTCTGGCCTCATACTTTGCCGCCGAACATGGCCCTTCTGTGTGCGGCATGGCGTTCCGCGTGAAAGACGCGCAAAAGGCTTACAACCGGGCACTTGAACTGGGCGCACAACCGCTGGAAATCGCCACCGGCCCCATGGAATTGCGCTTGCCCGCCATCAAGGGCATCGGTGGCGCGCCGCTGTACCTGATCGACCGTTTCGGTGAGGGCACCTCGATTTACGACATCGACTTCAACTTCATCGAAGGCGTCGATCGCCACCCGGTCGGTGCCGGCCTTAAATTCATCGATCACCTGACCCACAACGTGTATCGCGGGCGCATGGCGTACTGGGCAGGGTTCTATGAAAAGCTGTTCAACTTCCGCGAGCTGCGCTATTTCGACATCAAGGGCGAATACACCGGTCTGACCTCAAAGGCCATGACCGCCCCGGATGGCATGATCCGCATTCCCCTGAACGAAGAGTCGTCCAAGGGTGCGGGGCAGATTGAAGAGTTCCTGATGCAGTTCAATGGCGAAGGCATTCAGCATGTAGCGTTCTTTACCGATGACCTGATCAAGACCTGGGACGCGCTGAAGACAACCGGCATGCGTTTCATGACGGCGCCGCCGGATACTTACTACGAAATGCTTCAGGGAAGACTGCCCGATCACGGTGAGCCGGAGGCCGAGCTCAAGTCACGCGGTATTCTGCTCGATGGCTCTTCCGAAGGCGGCGAGCGTCGCTTGCTGTTGCAGATATTCTCCGCAACGCTGATGGGTCCGGTGTTTTTCGAATTCATTCAGCGCAAGGGCGACGACGGGTTTGGCGAAGGCAACTTCAAGGCGCTGTTCGAATCCATCGAGCGTGACCAGATACAGCGTGGCGTACTGACGCCGGATTGAGCGATAACCGGAAGTGTCCGCCTTGCGATCAGACGAGCCTGCTCAGGCTCGTTCTGAGTCATTTGTGCTTGAGCACGTCAGCCTGCCGATTGAGAGACGAGATATAACGCTCGGTAAATTCATGCGCTGGCATGGGACGACCATACAAATAGCCCTGACCCTCGTCGCACACATAATGGCGCATCAGACTTTCCTGCTCGCGGGTTTCTATGCCTTCTGCCGTGACCTGGAGATTGAAGCCGTTCGCCAGCCTGATAACGGCCTCAATGATGACTTCGTCTTTCTTGCTGCGCTCCACGCCACTTACGAATGAGCGGTCAATTTTCAGCCGTGTCACCGGATAGTCTTTCAGCAGGCTCAGGGACGCATAGCCGGTACCGAAATCGTCGAATGCAATGCCTACACCCAATGAGCGAAGGTGGCGCAACGGTTCCATAATGCGTTGTTCGTTTCGCAGGATGATGTTTTCCGTGATCTCCAGCTCGAGTGAGTGTGCCGGCAAGGAAAAGTCTTCAAGCGCACTTTCAACCATTTCGGCAAAGTCACGCATGCGAAACTGAGCGGCGAACAGATTGACGCCGATGCGAAATTCGTCACAGCCGGTGTTTCGCCATTGTGCTGCCTGCTCACAGGCCGAGCGCAGGATCCATTCGCCCACCGGTACCGCGAGAAGACCCGCTTCCAGTGCAGGTAGAAAAACCGCCGGAGACACCACACCCAGTGTCGGATGGTTCCAGCGTATAAGGGCTTCGGCTCCGGTAATACGACCGTCCGCAAGTCGTACCTGAGGCTGGTAGTACAGCTCGAACTCTTTGTTGGCCCACGCCTGACGCATCGATGAGCTGAGCGCGCCTCTTCTTGACGCGGTCTGTCGATGCTCGGAGGTGAAGGTGCGAACAAGGGAGCGTCCGTCAGACTTCGCCTGGTAGAGCGCCAGATCCGCATTGCCGAGCATTTGCTCCTCGTCGTAGTCGGAGCCGGACCTTACGGAGACGCCGATGCTGGCACCGATGTAGATTGAATTGTCTTCAAACTCAATCGGCTCCTCGATGACCGCTATGAGCGCCAGGCCCAGCCTGGTTGCGTTGTCAGGGTCTGCCGTGTCTGACAGGAATACGACAAACTCATCGCCGCCCAGACGGGCGACCATATGGCAGGCCGGTACGTGTTCGCGAAGACGCTGAGAGGTCACCTTGAGCACAAAATCACCCGCAGCGTGGCCCAGCGTGTCGTTGACGTCCTTGAAACCGTCCAGATCGATCAGCAGGATAGCTGCTGGCAGCTGCGCATCGCACGCCTCCTTGATCCGCCTTTTGAGTGTCGATCGATTGGCAAGCCCGGTCAGATGATCGTATTCAGCCGCATGCTTGAGTAATTTGTCCGCCTCGACACGCTGGGTGACGTCACGAATGATCGCCCCGAATTGTGGCTCGCCGGCATACGTCCATTGTGAGAGCGAAAGCTCGATCGGGATTGTATGACCGTCGCGATGTATGGCCGTCAGGTTAATGGATTTTCCGATAATGAATGTCGGGCCGCCTGACGCCACCCTCGACAAACCTGCATGATGCCTGGAGCGCATTTCGGGCGGAATAATAATGTCGAGAGGCTTTCCCATGGCGTCCTCGGATCGATGCCCGAAAATGAGCTCGGCCGAGTTGTTCCATGAGATGATCCGGTTTTTGCTGTCCGAGCAGATAATCGCGTCGGGTGAAGTCGAGGTGATATTCATGAAGCGGGCGTGGCTGTCTTCATTCTCAAGCGCAAGCCGACGCAACTCCATTCTTTCGATGACTATGACCGCCAGATCCTGAAGAACCCATTGATCTCGCTGCGAGAAAGTCTCCCGAGGTTTATTGTCGATCAGGCACAGGCTGCCCAGCACATGACCGCTGGCGGTTATCAGCGGCGCCCCGGCATAAAAGCGAATATAGGGAGCGCCTACTACCAAGGCGTTTGAGCTGAACCTCTCATCCTGCAATGCATCAGGCACCAGAAAAACGTTACGGCCCATGAGTGCAAAATTACAGAATGAGACGTCACGACCCGTTTCGCAGACATCGAGGCCGATACGCGCCTTGAAGAATTGCCGATCGCGATGAACCAGCGAAATCAGCACAATGGGCACATCGAAAATCCGCGATGCCATTTGCACGATCTGATCGTATTCGTGCTCAGGTGGGGTATCCATCAACGAAAAAGTATTCAAAATCCGAATACGCTCTTCGTCGTCATCGCCGACTGGGTAAGTACTCATTTGAGGTCATCGCTATAAGCTGATCGCGCCTGAAACGCGAAGCGATCGATGTACAATGCCGCTGTGCCGGCATCGGTGAAAACACCCTGCCAACACGCGCTTGCGCCATGCCGGAAAAGCAAAGTTCGATACATTGCAGCACCTCTCACAGTAGTGTATCGGTAGCTGCCTCTAGCAGCTTAGAAGCTGTATCGTCAAAAAACCGAATACCTGTAATGACTTCTTGAGCAACTAGCCTGCGGGGCATTCATTCAACTAAGCCCCGCGTGACCTCGGTGTAACAACGTATTCGGGTTAGTGGCGCTAAGGTATGGAAACTGCATGGCGGGGTTCACTGCCAATTTGATGACAACCCTATGAAACGGTTTTCCTTTATTTCGACGAGGCTTACACCTTCGGCGCTCAGCAAAGCGTTGATCGGCTTCATTGCCCTGGTTTGTCTATCGCTGACCCTGGCTACCGTCTGGCAGATGAACCAGTCGAAGCTCGAGCGCGCGGCCACCGCCAGGATTGCGGTGTCCAATATCGTGCTTGCCGCTGAGCAGCAGGCTCAGGACACCCTGCAACAGGCTGACAATACGCTGCGTGACCTTGTCGAGCGTGTGGAACAGGACGGGGTCGCAGGCCAGCAGCAAAGCCGCTTGACCAGGCTGATGGCTCAAGACCTGATAAACGTCAAAGGGCTTCAGGGGCTGTTCATCTACGATGCTCAGGGCAACTGGGTCGCCAATTCCTTTGCCAACGGCGTGCACACCAGAAACAACGAAGACCGCGATTACTTCATTTACCATCGCGGTAACCCTGACCCGTCCATTCATGTAGGGTCTATCGTAGAAAGCCGTAATACCGGGGATATGGTCATCCCGGTCAGTCGGCGTATCAATGCTGCGGATGGCAGTTTTGCTGGCGTTGCACTGGCCACCGTACCGGTGGCTTATTTCCAGGCGTTTTTCCAGCGCATGGATGTAGACGACAAGGGGGTGATCTTTCTCGCTCTGAACAATGGCGACCTGCTGGCGCGGCGCCCCACATTAACCGCACTGATGACCACCAATGTCGCCAAGGGCGATATCTTCACTCGCTATCTGCCCTACAGCGACAGCGGCACCGCGGTGATCAACTCCGTGGTGGACGGAGTGGAAAGGATCTACGCCTATCGGCGGGTGTCCGGGTTGCCGATCGTCGCCGCTGCAGGCGTCTCCTGTCAGCATGTGTTCGCGCCCTGGTGGGCCTATGCACACCGGTCCATGACCATCACCGGCATTATTATCCTTGCGCTGGTTTTGCTTGGTGTCCTGCTGTACCGGCAAATCCAGCAGTTGATCAATGCGGAAGGTGAACTGAACATCGCCAGGAACGAGCTGGAGATCATCGCTCACACGGACAGCCTCACGCACCTGGCCAATCGACGCTGCTTCGATGCGGCCTTGCAGCAGGAGTGGGGGCGGGCGAGCCGGAATACTGCAACTATCGCGATCATTCTGCTGGATATTGACTGGTTCAAACAATACAACGACACCTACGGTCATCTGCAGGGAGACGACTGCCTGAAGCAAGTGGCTGGGCTCATAGGCAACAGTCTTGACCGGGCTGGGGATATCGCGGCACGTTACGGCGGCGAAGAGTTTGTCATTCTGCTGCCTGAAACCGACCTGGCAGGGGCGCTGAAGATCGCGGAAAAAATCAGATCATCCGTTGAAACCAATCATATAGAGCACTCGGCCAGCCCGCTGGGCAAACTGACCATAAGCTCGGGCGTGGTGTCGATCAACGCAGCAGAGAAGGATGGACATACCGCCGCGTTAGCGGAAGCGGATCGGTTGCTTTACCTGGCCAAAACCAAAGGGCGTAACCGCGTCGAAGGTCGGCTGATTCACGGCTGGCATGGAGCGAGCCATTTTGCCAGGGTATCAACCGCCTCTTCCTGAGTCAGTCTGACGGACGGCTACCGCCCATACGCTCGCTGATGGCCTGCGCCGTTTGCAAAAGCCGCCTGGCCGCCAGATTCTGCGTCTCGTCGTTCAACACCGATCCCGGCCCAACCACGGTGATCACGCCTACCAGCTTGTTGCCCATGGCGAACAGCGGCGAAGAGGCTGCGTTTATGCCCGGCATCAGCAAGCCCTGAATCTGGTGGACGCCCGTCGTACGGATCTGCTCGATATGCAGCTTGACGTCGCGCAACTGGTCGGCACTCAGCAAAGGTATTTCCTGCTCGCGAAGCGCAGCGGTTTCGCGCTCGTTCAGAAAGCTGTCGAATACCAGGCCGGTAGACGAGCCGAGCAACGGCAGCACCGAGCCGATCTGCGTCACCAGCGTCACTGCGCCCATCGACGCTTCGACATACACCACGGTCGGCCCTTTGTTGCCCCATACCGCCAGGAAGCAGGTCTGGTTCAGTTCATCACGCAGGCTGGTCAGCCACGGTGCCGATACTTTCAGCACGTCCATTTTGCCGAGTGAGGCCAGCCCGACCAGCAACGCTTCGCGCCCCAGCCCGTAGTGATTGTTGACAGCATCCTGCTCGGCAAAGCCACTGCCAATCAGCGCCTGTAGATAACGATGAACCTTGCTGGCAGGCATGCCCAGATGCTCGGCCAGTTTCGACAGGGAAGTGGAGGGCGACAGATCGGCCAGCGCCTTGAGCACGCCCAGCCCAACTTCGGCGGCCTGAACCTTTTGCTGACGTCCGCCTGTCGGTCTTTCGATGTCCTGGGTCATGGGTGCTGTGCGCCGATCGGGAAAGGCAGCTTTATAGCTTGACCGGCTGGCAAACTCAAATTACGTTATGCGTAATAGTTTTACGTTAAATGATGTTTTACCCGTCTCTGCCCGACCCCATAACAACAAGAGGTCCAGATGGCTATCCACTCCCGTTCCGACGCATTGGCTTATCAGTCGGGCTTTGGCAACCAGTTCAGCAGCGAGGCGCTGCCCGGAGCATTGCCGATTGGTCAGAACTCTCCGCAGAAGCACCCGCTGGGGCTGTATGCCGAGCAGTTCTCGGGTACTGCCTTCACGGTCGCGCGCAGCGAAGCCCGGCGTACCTGGTTGTATCGCATCAAACCTTCGGCGGCCCATCCGCGTTACCAACGCATGGGTCGGCAGATCGCCGGTCAGGAGCAGGGCCCGATCAACCCCAACCGGCTGCGCTGGAACGCCTTCGATATCCCCGCCGAGCCTGTCGATTTCATTGACGGCCTGATCCCTTTGGCGAGTACCTCGGCGGCGGATCAGGCAGACGGTGTGAGCGTCTACGTATACGCAGCCAACACTTCGATGCAGCGTGCGTTTTTCAGCGCCGATGGCGAATGGTTGATTGTGCCGCAACAGGGGCGACTCAGAATCATCACCGAATTAGGTCTGCTGGACATCGAGCCGCTGGAAATCGCCGTCTTGCCGCGAGGCATGAAGTTTCGCGTGCAACTGCTCGACAGCAGCGCCCGCGGTTACATCTGCGAGAACCACGGTTGCGCCTTGCGCCTTCCGGAGCTTGGTCCGATCGGCAGTAACGGGCTGGCCAATCCACGTGATTTTCTGACGCCAGTGGCCTGGTTTGAAGACAATCAGCAACCGGTGGAGCTGGTGCAGAAGTTCCTTGGTGAACTGTGGTCGACACACCTGGAGCATTCACCCTTTGATGTGGTGGGCTGGCACGGTAACAACGTTGCGTACAAATATGATCTGCGGCGTTTCAACACCATCGGTACGGTCAGTTACGATCACCCGGACCCATCGATTTTCACTGTGTTGACTTCACCAGGTGCCGCCCACGGCCAGGCCAATATCGATTTCGTGATCTTCCCGCCGCGCTGGATGGTGGCGGAAAATACCTTTCGCCCGCCGTGGTTCCACCGCAACCTGATGAACGAATTCATGGGCCTGATCGATGGCGCCTACGACGCCAAGGCTGAAGGCTTCATGCCCGGGGGGGCCTCGCTGCACAACTGCATGAGCGCGCACGGCCCGGATAATGTCACGGCAGAAAATGCCATTGCTGCCGAGCTGAAACCGCACAAAATCGAAAACACCATGGCCTTCATGTTCGAGACCGGCAAGGTATTGCGTCCCAGCCGCCACGCGCTCGGCTGCCCGCAACTGCAAGCCGATTACGATGCCTGCTGGAACGACATGACCAGGACATTCAACAAGGAACCGCGCCAATGACTGGCTCTCTCAATCGTCGTAGCTGGGTGGCATCGGCCAACGAGCACGCTGATTTTCCGTTGCAGAACCTGCCGCTGGGTGTGTTCAGCCATGGCACTACCGGCCCGCGTGGTGGCGTGGCGATTGGCGATCTGATTGTCGATCTGCGCGCAGCAACAGCCGCGGGGGTTTTTCACGGGCAGGCCGCCGAGGCTGCCGAAGTGGCCAGCCGCGATCAGCTCAACGATTTTTTTGCGCTGGGCGCGCCAGCCCGTCAGGCATTGCGCAGCGCATTGCTGCAACTGCTGGATGCGGACAACCCGCAACGTGACAGTATGCAGGCCGTTGCAGGTTTGCTGCTGCCGATGAGCGAGTGCAGCCTGCACATGCCGGCGCGGGTAGGTGATTATTCTGACTTCTACGTTGGTATTCACCATGCGCTGAACGTCGGAAAGCTGTTCCGTCCGGACAACCCGCTGTTGCCCAACTACAAATATGTGCCGATTGGCTACCACGGCCGGGCATCGACCCTCTGTACATCCGGTACGCCGGTCCGGCGGCCCAATGGGCAGACCCTTGCGCCGGGTCAGGACGTTCCGGTTTTCGGTCCCTGCAAACGCCTGGATTACGAACTGGAGCTGGGTGTGTGGATCGGGCCGGGGAATGCGCAGGGCGATGCCATCGCGATTGACCGCGCCGCAGAGCACATCGCCGGGTTCTGTCTGCTCAACGACTGGTCGGCGCGTGACATTCAAGCGTGGGAGTACCAGCCGCTGGGACCGTTTCTGTCCAAGAGCTTTGCCACGACGATCTCGCCCTGGGTGGTAACCGCCGAAGCGCTGATACCCTTCCGCAGCCCCCAGCCACTGCGTCCGGAGGGCGATCCTCAGCCGCTGCCGTACCTGCTTGATCAGAATGATCAGCAGGGTGGCGCGCTGGACATCGAGCTGGAAGTGCTGCTGCTGACCGCGCAGATGAAGGCCGAGGGGCTGGAGCCTTTCCGGTTGGGTCTGAGCAACTCGCTGAACATGTACTGGACCGTGGCGCAGATGGTCGCGCACCACAGCGTCAACGGTTGCAAGCTGCAACCGGGCGACCTGCTTGGCACCGGTACGCTGTCCGGCCCTCAGACAGGTCAGTACGGCAGCCTGCTGGAGATGACCGCAGGCGGCAAGCAGTCAGTGGCGTTACCCAACGGTGAAAAACGCATATTCCTGGAAGCTGGCGACGAGGTCATCCTTCGTGCCCGTTGTCATCGGGAAGGGCAGGTGTCGATTGGCTTTGGCGAGTGCCGGGGCGTAGTACTCGACTGAAAAACCGGATCAGAAGCCTCAGGGAGTCACTTCGTACCAGCCCAGAAACATGTTCAACGCCGACTCGACCACATCACTTTGCTCCTGAGGGTTGAGCCGTGCGGCATTGAAGGTTACCTGTGGCCAGAATGCGAACGACTTGAGCAACGCGTGCATCTGCGTCGCCGCAAAACCGGGGTCGACAGGCTTCAGGCGACCGCCTTTCTGGGCCGCCCGGATCCACGCGCTGAAGGTTTCTTCGCGCTCATTGATACGGGCCATCCACACTTGAGCACGCTCGGGCGAGTGAATGGTAGCGCCCACCACGACACGCGCCAGGTCGAGAAAATTACTGTTGGTGAGGTTGCGCATCTTGCCCCACAGCAGGTCTCGAAGTTGCTCGCGCAGACTGACGTTGGGGTGATAAATCACTTCCGATTGCGGCGGGGCACAGTTCCACAGACGCTGCAGCATCTCGGCGAACAGCTCTTCCTTGCTGGGGAAATGGTTGTAGACCGTGCGTTTGGACACCTCGGCCCGAGCAGCGATGCGGTCCATGCTGGTGACCTCGAAACCACGATCGCCAAATTCGGCAATAGCTGCCTGGACGATGGATTCGCGTTTCTGATCGGTGAGGCGCATGGGTGCGGTCATAGGTTCGCTTCAAACGGACGTTTAGAGAAAGTTACACTCAGCAGTTTACTTGTCGCCAAGAATCATGCAAGCTTAAAACTACACCGTGTAGTGTAAAACACTGTTACTTATCTTTCATCGAGCATCCTGCAACGGGATCACGTACAAAGTATGCACGGCTGGAGCCTCAACCTGTTCCCAGGAGTCAGCAAACCATGGCCTCGACACATCAGAAAAAGGATGCTTCTTCACTGCCTGTCCTGTCCCGTCATGAGGGGCGATATCGGAATCACGCGACGATGAAACCGGCGAGTCTGCTGCGAACGCTCCGCATTTTCTGGGATCAGGCATTCAATAAGCCCAAGGACACGCGCCCCGCAGGCGAAATTCCGGTGCAGCCGCTGTCGCGTCAGCAGTTGCTGGCAGCGCCCAACAACACGGTGTATCGCCTCGGGCATTCGACGGTCCTGCTCAAATTACGCGACCAGTTCTGGCTGACTGATCCCGTGTTTGCCGAGCGCGCGTCGCCGGTGCAGTGGGCGGGGCCGCAGCGCTTTCATCAGCCGCCGATCAGCCTCGAAGATTTGCCACCGATCAAGGCAGTGATTCTTTCGCACAACCACTACGACCATCTGGATCGTATGGCGATCAAGGCGCTGACCGACAAGACCGAGCATTTTCTGGCACCACTTGGTGTAGGCGATACGCTGATTGAATGGGGCGTACCCGCTCACAAGGTCCGCCAACTGGACTGGTGGCAGTCCACCGAAATGGCGGGCATCGAATTTGTCGCTACGCCTTCGCAGCATTTTTCCGGGCGTACGCTGCTCGACAGCAACCGTACCCTGTGGGCGTCCTGGGTGATAATCGACGGCGATCAGCGGATCTTTTTCAGTGGCGACAGCGGCTATTTCGATGGCTTCAAGACCATCGGCGAGCAATACGGGCCGTTTGACCTGACGCTGATGGAAACCGGGGCCTATAACGTCGAATGGCCGCATGTGCACATGCAACCCGAGCAGACGCTGCAGGCGCATCTGGACCTGCGTGGTCGCTGGTTGCTGCCGATTCACAACGGCACCTTCGACCTGTCGATGCACGCCTGGCACGAACCGTTCGATCGCATCCTGGCGCTGGCCTGGGAGCAGAATGTTTCGATCACCACGCCGGTGATGGGCCAGCCGTTCTATGTGCAATACCCGTGTCGCGGTTTGACATGGTGGCTCGGCGTCGATGAAGTTGCCGAGCCTGAACCCGAGCCCGAGCCCGAGCCCGAGCAGCACGGCCGAGTAACGAACTGCAAATGCCCTCGGCAGAATGCCTGAAACTGCCCGCGCCATTGCTGAACTGATTTTTAAATAGCAGCACCCAGATTTTGATTTGTCATATGAGCACGCGCCCGGCCTAATCCTGATCATCGAAAGTAATGGTGACGGTATGCAGGTGCGTAGCTTGGCGGTTCGGAATATGGGGTTGATGGTCAGTATCGTACTGGTGGCGCTCAACCTGCGCCCATCGATGGCAGCGGTCGGTCCGTTGCTTGCGGCGATTCGTCTGGAGGTGCCGCTGGGCTTCGGGATGGCGTCATTGCTGACCATGCTGCCGATCATGGCCATGGGGCTGGCGATGTTTTTCGGCATCGGCATCGCGCGTTACCTGGGGACGCATCGCAGCATCCTGCTTTCACTGGTGCTTATCGGCCTGGCAACCCTGGCGCGTCTGGTTCTCGATTCTGCTGTCGAACTGATTTTCAGCGCTGTGCTGGCAGGTCTTGGCATTGCCTTGATTCAGGCGCTGATGCCCGCATTGATCAAATCGCGTTTCAAGGCCAACGTCTCATTGTGCATGGGCCTGTACGTAACCGCGATCATGGGTGGCGCGGCCCTTGCCGCATCATTCAGCCCATTGGTGATGAGCAGCAGCGGCAGTTGGCGCGCTGGTCTGGCGGTGTGGTCGCTTCTGGCACTGTTGGCAGTGTGCGTCTGGTTCGCCCAGCGGCGCGTGTTACAGGTTGACACTTCAAACGCTGCCGGGCCCCGGCAGGCTTTTTTCCATATACCTCGGGCCTGGATGCTGGGAGTTTTCTTCGGCCTCGGTACTGCGTCCTATACCTGTGTACTGGCCTGGCTTGCGCCTTATTACCTGGAGAACGGCTGGAGCGAGCAGGATGCCGGCCTGTTGCTGGGCTTTCTGACCCTGATGGAGGTCGTATCGGGTCTGCTGGTTCCGGCGCTGGCCAACCGCAGTCGCGATAAACGCGTAGCGCTGGCGGTGCTGCTGGTGTTGATGATGATCGGTTTTGCCGGGCTGATTCTGCTGCCGCAGCGGCTGGGCCTGCTGTGGACCTGTTTGCTGGGGTTGGGTATCTGCGGTTTGTTTCCGATGAGCCTGATTGTGTCTATGGACCATGCCGATGATCCTCGACAGGCAGGCGGCCTGACCGCATTCGTGCAGGGCGTGGGTTATCTGATTGCCAGCCTGTCGCCGCTGTTTGCCGGAATAATCCGCGACCTGACGGGCAGCTTTGCAGGCGCATGGTGGTCACTGATGGCGTTGGTCGCGATCATGCTGTTGATGGTGGTGCGACTCGATCCCCGACGCTATGCTGAGCACCTGCGCAGCGCCGGCGTCAAACCGGTCACTATTGGCGAGGGGGCGGCATGATTGCATTTTGATGCTATCTTGTCCGCGTGGACCTGATCGTCCGGTCGCAGCGCCAGCGAGATGCCTCAATGCTCAACAGTAATGCCCTGAGAAAGCTGGACATGCAGGACCTGATGGTCTTTGTCTCGGTGTATGAACAGCGCAACCTGACCCTGGTCGCAGATGCGCTGCATGTCAGTCAGTCAACGGTTAGCTACTGCCTGAAAAAGCTGCGCGCCAACTTCGAAGACGATCTGTTCATCTGCACCCGCAATGGCATGCGTCCGACCCGCAAGGCATTGGCCATGCACGCCCATGTAAAGCAGATTCTCGAGTCGGTCAATTTGTGTCACGACGGCCTGGGCCTGTTTGATCCGACCCGCAGGCAAACCACTTTCAAGGTATGTGCCCCAGAGTATTTTGAACTGCTGGTATTGCCGCACCTGATGCGCGACTTTGTCGCCGCTGGCTTTTCGGTAACGGTCAATGTGCAGAAGCTTGAGAAGCAGTTACCCGCCGAGCAATTGAACGATGGTCGTTTTGACCTCGCCCTGTGCTTCGGACCGGGCTTTCACCGAGTCCCGGACGGCCTGGTTTCACAAGTGTTGCTCGAAGATGACCTGGTCTGCGTCATGGACGCCCGGTTCGCGCCGCTCAGCGCCCTGATCGACATTCAGACCTTCATCGGGCACCGCCATGTGTACCCGACGCCATGGACGTCCGACACCAACATGGTCGATGGCTGGCTGCAACGTCAGGGGCTGGAGCGCAACATTGTCGCGCGCGCGAACAGTTACCGCGCGGCGTTGCAATTACTCGAGGGCACAGATTTCATTCTGGTGCTGCCAAGGCGCATTCAGACGCTGCTGGGCAATGAGCCATGGATTGCCGTGTTCGAGCTGCCGCCGGATCTGCCTGGTTTCAGTCTGGACATGCTGTGGAGCGCCCAGGCCGATCAGGACGAGGCCAGTGGCTGGCTGCGTGAGCAAGTCGTGAAGGTCTGCGCCGAGCGCGGTCTGCTCTGACGCGTGGTCAGTTGCCAGACTTGTCTTTCTGCGGATCTGGCGAAGTACCAGGCCGCGGTTGCTCGCCCTGTTGATTGAGCTGTTTGTTCTTCTCGCCCACCTTGCCGGCGTTTTCCGGTTTGTGCTCGAGGTCTTCGCGTTTGGATTCATCTGCCATGACCGTATTCCTTTTTGTCGGGGGGTGTGGTGATTGGTCAGTGTGGCGGGTGCAAGATTCGATTTAAATGACGCGCGGTTCATTGTCCGGTGCTGTTAGCGTCGGACGCTGAACCGCGCACATCGATCAGCTCAACAGAGTGATCAAGTCTTTGGCCGCCTGCGCAGAGCTGGCCGGGTTCTGGCCAGTCACCAGCTTGCCATCGGTCAGCACGTAGACGCCCCAGTCCTCACCCTTGGAGTAGTCACCGCCCAGTTGCTTGAGCGTGTCTTCAACCAGAAAAGGCACGACATTGGTCAGGCCGACCGCTTCTTCTTCACTGTTGGTGAAGCCTGTGACACGGCGGTCCTTGACCAGCGGTTGGCCGTCCGGCGACTTTACGTGAAGCAATACGCCGGGTGCGTGGCAGACCATCCCGTGTGGCTTGTCTGCCTTGGCAAAGGCCTCGATCAGCGCGATGGAGTCCTTGTCTTCAGCCAGGTCCCACAGCGGGCCGTGACCGCCCGGGTAGAACACGGCATCGAAATCGGCCGCATTGACGCCAGACAGAAGGCCCGTATTGGCGAGCGTTTTCTGCGCATCAGCATCTTTGGAGAAGCGCTTGGTGTCGTCGGTCTGAGCGTCAGGCTCATCGCTTTTCGGGTCCAGCGGTGGTTGACCGCCTTTCGGAGAGACCAGCGTAACGTCGGCCCCGGCCTCTTTGAATGCGTAATACGGCGCGACGAACTCTTCGAGCCAGAAACCGGTTTTCTTGCCGGTGTCGCCCAGTTGGTCATGGGATGTCAAAACCATCAGGATTTTCATGTGCATGCTCGTCTTCGAAGGGGTGAGAGGGTGTAGACAGGCGAAACCCTCAAGTGTTGTGAAAATTTTTTACCTCAGGAACAAGCAGGGCCGGATATCGACACAATGGCTTGCGTCGACATCCGGCCCTGTTTCACCGCTGCGTTGGAGAAACGTCAGATGAGGATCATTGCTCCTTGGTCAGATCCACCAGCGGCTCTTTGCGCACCTCAGTCTCGCGACCGTCCTGAATGCTCTTGACCTGGCCAAGCGCCTTGTCGACCGCGCCCTTGTCAGCCAGCAGGCTGTAGCTGATCTGGAACTGACGTTGCTCTTTGGGCGCTATGGTCGGTACCAGATTCAGCGGACGCTGGAAGCGGCGGTTGTAGGAGAAGCTGGTGCCCGGTTCCAGCCCGGTCACGTAACCCTGGCCTTTGGTATCAGTGTTTTTCCACAGTGAGAACACCGGCAACTGCCTGGTATTGAAACCAACCGACACACCCAGGTTGCCCGCCTTGTTGTGCAGCACGGTCAGCGTATCGCCCTTGGCATCGCCATAAGGCACGAGGTTGTAGACCGTTTCGTCGTAATCCGGCGTCGGCGCACGGTAGGTCTGCCAATCGCCCAGATCACCCTTGGCTTTCTCGTTGAACGGTGAAACCTGCTTGACCGGTGCTTCGAAGCGCGCCCCTTGCTCGAGGAACGGTGTGCTGAAGTTACTGTGGTACAGCGCCTGGTATTCCTTCGGATAATCGCCATTGTTGGTCAGCGTATCGTTGAGCGAAAAGCTCGTGCTGCCTGGCTCGGTGACCAGTTCGGTCTGCACCGAAAAGTCGACCTTCTTGAACGCCTGCTCCTTCAATTCACCCTTGAGGCGGATCGCGTAAGGCGGCTTTTCGTCGATCTGCAGCGTCACTTTGCTGGCCGGAATGTTGGCAGCGCGACCGTGCAGGGTCAGCAGTTCGCCATTGTCCATGCCCGGATGGCCCACCCACTCGTAGCCGCAGCGGGTCACTAACTCGTTGAAACCTTCCAGCCAGCCCAGGCCGCCGCGGCCATTGAGTTCGATAAACGCCGGATTAACCACATCCTTGACTGGCGAATCCCAACCCATGCGTACATCACCCACCGATGCCTGCAGCACGTTCATGCCGCGGGTAGGCACCACTGAAATCTTCATTGTGCCGTTATCGATATCAATGATGCTCACGCCTTCCTGACGACCGCCGTGCAGGGTTCGCATCGTGACAGTGAACGGCTTGTCGGTCTTGACGCCCAGTTGCTGACTGGTGATCTGCTGATTCTGCGCAGCCTTGTCGGTATCGAGCAGCACGTAATCCCAGGCAAACACACTGGAAGCGGCTGTGAGGGCACCGAGGCCCACGAGCAGGGGAAGGGATTTCATGGTGGTGGTCCTTCTGTAATTATTGGAATTATGGTGCTGCATATCGTTTGAACAGCTATTTAACGCCTAGTTAATCGATTCAGCAATGGGCCGAGTCCAGGCAAAGCGCTTTTCAATCACCATGGCACTGAAGACACAGAGTGCGACGTTATCGAAGTAACTCGCCGAGGGGCGAAAAGGTGACCTGAGTCGAGCCCCAATTCACCTTACACCACAGAACCGGCGTGTGACGCGGAGCGTCACGAACTGCGTGCCGACGCGGAGCGTCGGCACGATAGTCATATCTGAATTGTGCCTTTAACCGGATTGCTCTAAGCGCTTTTCAATCACGATGGCACTGACGACGCAGAGTGCGACGTTAGTGACGGCTGAGTCCTGGCGCTGATCCGGGGGTAGCCTGGCAGGACGCCAGGCTAGCCGCACCGGGCCATGGATGGCCCGTTGCGGCGACCCCCGGATCAGTGACAGGGCGAAGGAACCCGACGAAGTCGGGCCGGAAACAGGAGCGAGGGGATTTGCCTACTTTGGCCCCATCAAAGTAGGTCGCCGAGGGGCGAAAAGGTAACCTGAGCCGGACACAAACATAACTGACATAGCAGAACCGCTGTGTGACGCAGAGCGTCACGAAAGGCATTACCACGCGGAGCGTGGGAACGAGAATCTGGGCCGAATGCTAATCCACCTGAAATAACAGAACCGCCGTGTGACGCAGAGCGTCACTAACTGCGTTCCTACGCGGAGCGTGAGAAACGAGAGGTGCCTCTGCCAAACGTGTAGTGACCCAAGCGCGCATTGGCACGTAACCTGGATTGCCCGACGCCCGTTTTCGAACCTGCGGTACTCAGCCATTAATAACGGATGCGTTGCAGGAACTGTCATTGAGGCTCAGGTGACTGCCCCCGGAACTGATCGGCCGCCTCACCCAACAACCGCTCGATCTGCGAATGCTCCCAGCCACTGAGCAAACTGACCGGGTCGGTGCGCAGCCAGCTTTCGAACGAGCCCTCCCGGCCTTGCGGACAGCAGCACGCCCGACAGCGCGTCGGGCTGCCATCGGTTATTTCCAGCGTCAGCAGCCAGCCGTCGATATCGACCTTTTGCAGTCCGGAGCCGGAGGTTGTGCCGATAAGCCTCAACGACCGTGTGCCCATCGCAGCATCCCGCAGTTGCTGATACACCTCACGAGTCGTCAGAGCTTCCACAGGCGTCACCCGATTCCATTTTTTTGAGTAAAGCACGATTTCGAAGCGTGCAGGATGAGATAACTGTCAGCTCAAAAGCCCTTCAGGGCGCCGCGCCAAACAGGCGCTCGATCTCGGGCCGGGTCTGATTGATCGCACCCAGTTGGCGGATCAGCTCGGCCTGTCTGCTGCCACGTATGCCTGCGGTGGTCATGACCGCGTCGCGCACGTAGGTATAGACACCGCTGACGCCAAACGGCGTGATGTAACGCACGTGCTCGCTGATACCTTGAGTGATGGCCTTGAAGTGCTCGCTGGCGTAATAGGTTCGACGGGCCCAGGCCGATTCGAACACCAGTTCCATCATGATGATGTTCAGGCGTGGCGCCTCGACCTTGTGATCAACGTCGGGCGCAGGCGGTGCCGGCTGCGCGTTGTCGTAGGGTTGCGCGAGGTGCAGGCGCAGTTTGAGTACGGCATCGGCACCGGCCATTTCATTCGCGAGCTTTTCAATGGCCTTGCGGGCGGCGGGCAGCTCATCGCTGGCGAGATGAAAATGCAGGTGCATTTTGTCCAGCGTCGCCGTTTCGTTGGGAATCGGATCGGGCAGTCGATCCACCAGTGTGCTGGAGCCATCCGGCACGTCGTAAGCAATGGTTTGCTCAAACATGTTCTGCTCGTCGGAGAACAGCAGAGCGCTGGCGTCCTTGAATTGTCGCTGACTTTCGGCGGATAGAAAGCCGATCTCCACACCGCCATCCAGCACGTAGCCCGGCAGTGGCGTGACGCCTTCGATCAGCGGCCATAAATGACCATCCTTTTCACGCGTCAGGTGATGCTGCACATACCAGCCAAGGCCCTCAAGCCTCGCGCACAGAGGGCCGTGAACATCGCGCCAGTAGGTGGCGAACAGGTCATGGGGAACGCCGTTCCTGCGCAACACCGTGGTATACGAATTGATAACGATGTTTTCATCGCGAGCGCCGTAGTTATCGGAAAATTCTGAGATATGCATGAGTGCTCTTTGTCCTGAAGATGTTTCTCTCAGGCGCTTCGTCCGCGAGGTAAGTTCAAGGGAAATTACCGGCGGACACATTGGCTCGAAGCGATGCAGGGCGAGACGAACAGATGTCCCCGGTAGGCGCCTGCCAGAGTACGTGCCGACACCACCGACCACATCAGTGCCAGCAGCGCGACGAGCCCGGTACCAAACACGTCGAAAAAGCTCAGGTGCAGGGTAGCGCCGAGTTTGAGCGTCGCCAGCGCATACACGCCGAGCGGGAAGGTAAATGCCCACCAGCCCAGATTGAATTCGATACCCTGCTTGAAGTAACGCGCCGTGATCAATACAGCCAGCGCCAACCACCACAGCCCCAGCCCCCAGAACAGCGTACCGACCATCACACCGATGCCAGCCACCACCGTGCCGAGCGACGCCAGGCCGTGGGCGGCAAAGATGACCGGGGCCTCGTTGCCCATCACCAGCATGCCCAATGCGCCTGTGCCGATAGGGCCAAGTGCCAGCCAGCTCGACGCCGCCATGCTTTCATGAGGCAGTTTGTGCAATGCCAGACGCAACAGCAGAATCACCAGAATGCTCAATGCCACCGGTACCGAGTAGGCTCACAACACGTAGCTGGTGATCAGCACGGTGAACTGCGAATCAGCGGCTGCGAGGTGCGGGGTCAGCAGTCCGCCGCAGGCTGCTGCAACTTCTGCTGCCACCACGGGCAACAGCCAGACAGCGGTCATCTTCTCGATACTGTGTTCTTGACGGGTAAACATCATGAACGGAATCAACACGCCACACGCCAGGGCCATTGCTACATCCAGCCACCACAATGCTTCGGCCAGCGGCACGATGGCAGTGCCCCAGCGCGCCGGACCATACACCAGCAGGCCGCTGATGACAGTCGCCAGCCCCATGGGAATGGTGCCGAAGAACATCGATACGGTGGAGTGCCCGAACACCTGACGCGCCTCGTCGAAAAACAGCAGCCAGCGGCTGGCATACATGAGGCTGAAGAGGGCGAACAGGCCTATGTTCAGGAACCATAACGCTTCACCCAGCGTGCGCAATGCAGCAATGTCCCCCGGCAGTTGCGCCAGCGCCAGTGACAAAATTCCGGTGCCCATGGTCACTGCGAACCAGTTGGGGGTGAATTGTCGAACGGCCTCCAGCGGGCTCGTCAGCTCTGCAAGAGGCGCGTTGACCTTGTTGATAATAGCGAACCTGCTCACGACCGTATCCTGCTGCTGAATGGGGAACAGGTTTCAGTCTACGCAGTCACAGAAAATCTTCTAAACGGGTAATCTATCTTCTTGTTACCTGATTTTCAGGTAGGTTTGCTCGGCTACGGAGTTCAGTCTTGAGACTCAACCTGCGTCAACTACAGATTTTTTGCGCAATCACCCGCTGTGGCAGTACCACCAGCGCGGGTCATGCCTTGTCTTTGTCCCAGTCGGCTACCAGTGCGGCATTGAACGAGCTGGAAAGTGCGCTGGGCACCCGGCTGTTCGACCGAGTGGGCAAGCGGCTGGTCCTCAACGATAACGGCCAGACATTGCTGCCACGTGCCAAGAAGATGCTGGAAAACGCCCAGCAGATCGAAGACAGCTTTCTATTGCCGGGCGCGACCTTGAATGCTCGCCTGCGAATCGGCAGTAGCAGCACCATTGGCAATTACGTCGTGCCGCAGATAGTCGGCGCACTGCGCAGTTCGACGCCTCTGCTGCGAGTCGATGTGGACATCGGCAACAGCACACTGATTGCTCGCAAGGTCGCGCAGTTTGAAATCGATATGGGCCTCATCGAGGCACCGTGCCATCTGCCAGAGCTGATCGCTGAGCCGTGGCTGGTCGATGAAATGGTCATTGTTGCCGGCAGCGCTCATCCGTTGGCGCGGCAACAGCAGGTTTCACTGGGGGAGCTGCAAAACGCTGAATGGCTGTTGCGTGAGCAGGGTTCGGGGACCCGGGAGGAGGTCGAGCACTTGTTGCTCAGGCATTTGCACGATCTGCAGGACATGCGCCAGGTAGGCAGTTCTGAAGCGATAATGCGCACCCTTGCTCAAGGCATTGGCATCAGTTGTCTGTCCCGGCGTATCGTCGCCGATCTGCTGGTGAGCGGGCAGTTGCGCACACTCGCCAGCCCGCTGCCGCCGCTCAATCGTCGGTTCTTCATGATCACTCACCGCGACAAGTTCGTCTCACCGAGCCTGGAGCGGTTCAGGGAGGCCTGTCGGCAGTCTGCCGATCAGGCAGGCACGTTGCGCCATGGTTTGAGCCACAACGCCAGCCCGAGCAGCAGCAAAGCGCCGTAAACACAGCTCAGGCCCAATTGCAGCCAGGTGTCGTGAAGCGGGTGCAGGAGCAGGGCGGCGAAGATCATCAGCAGGCTGGCCAGCAGCCAGTGACTGCGCCACGGCAAAACGCCGAGCAACGCCTGACGGCGCATCAGCAGCACGCCTGTGACCATCGCGCCGCCCAGCGCCGCGATGGCGATACCGGTCAGGCCGAAGGCAAAGGGCAGCGTCGCCAGCAGCAGCGCGTTACACAGACTGCCGATCAACTCGCAGTTGAGCGGCAGGCGAGTGTCACCGGCGGCGTAGGCGTAGCGCGCCAGCAAGGCGTTCCAGGCACCAAACATCAGCGGCACAGCAAACCAGGCCAACAGCTCCGGTAGCGGACCCTCATGGCTCTGATTGGGCAGCAACAGGGTCACCAGCGCACCGGCCGCACCGATCAGCCCGGCTACGGCCGGCAAGGTCAGTAATGTGGCGCTGCCCAGCCCGCGTCTGAGTAGCGACAAACGCTGCTCGCCCGCGCTGCCGCTCATCAGTCCGAGCAGTACCTGGTTCAGGCTCATCAATGCAATGAGCGGCAGGTTGATCAGTTTGCGCGCCAGATTGACCCAGGTTACCGCGCCTTCACCGAGCAACGACGCGACCATTCGCTCAAGCAAGGCAAGGCCCTGGCTGGCCAGGTTGCTGCTCAGCAGTGGACCGATGCGTTGCAGCAGTTCGCGCACGGCACCGGCTTCTGATTGCCACTGCCAGGGTCGCCATCCCGAACGATACAGGGCAGGCAACAACACGCCCGGCATCAGCACGCTGCCCAGTACGCACGCGCTGGCTAGCCCGGTCGATGTTGCGGCGTGGCTGAACGTGGCGAGGTAGATAACGGGCGGCAGGTTGAACAGCAGCGAGCCGAGCCCGGCCAGCACGAAGCGCGAACGGGCCTGCAAAGGTATGCAAAACAGCGCGTGGAGCATGAAACCGGGCGCGCACCAGGCCAGCCAGCGCAGGCCGCTGGCTGCCTGTGCATAGCCGTCGGCGTCCAGCCCTGGGCCGATAAGACGCACCAGAAACCCTGCACCGATCGCCAGCACTGAGCTCAATGCCACCCCGGTCAATAACAAACGCGGTGCCATGCAGCCCAGCCAGCGTTGTTGCCGGTCAGCCGGACGTTGCTGATAAAGGGGCAGGGCGGCAGCGCTGAGCAGCCCCGCGGCCAGTGACATGCGCAGCGCTTCGGGCAAAAACATCGAGACCAGAAAGGCATCGCTCTGACTGCCGGCACCCCAGGCTGCCACCAACAGCCATTCACGGGCAAAACCGGCTGCCAGGCCGGTGAGGGTGGCCAGTGTCAGCCAAAGTGTCGAGCCCAGCATCGCGCGCCCTGCCGATCAGTGAAACAGGGTGAACAGGCCTTTGCCGCCCACCTTGTACTTGAGGCCGCGGGCGCGCTCACCCTTGACCTCGGCATTCGGCCCGCTGACGATCGCATATGGCGCGACAGGTTTGGATACCACACTGTTGCCGCCCACTACCGCGCCTTCGCCGATGTCTGCACCGAACGAGAGCAGCGCGCGGCTGCAGATCCATGCGTAGTCGCCGATGAACACCGGCCCGCCGACCGCCCAGAATTCGGGCTCGGCAAGGTCGTGTCCACCCGCGATAATCAGCACGTGTGAAGCGATGGTGACGTGATCGCCAATCACCAGCCCGCCACGGGCGTCAAGCTGGCAGTGCCAGCCCACAGTGGTGTCGTTGCCGATGCGCAGGCTATCGACGCCCAGCACCTCGGTATTGCGCCACACCGTCGAACCCTTGCCGATTTTCGCTCCACCGATGCGCAACCACAGCAGGCGCAGGGTATGGCTGGGGATCTTGCAGATCAGGATGTTGTAAGCCTGTTCCCAGGTCCGCAACATGCGGTCACGCAGGGTCGGCCAGTTGATTCCGTACAAAGGAATCAGCGCGCCCAGGGTTTCGCTGGACAGCAGCTTGTAGAAGCGCCGCGCCAGCGGGTTTTCGATTCTTGGTTCGATATTCAGGTAGCAGATGAACGACAGGGTTCGATCCTTGATACGTGTTTCAAAACACACTTCGTTGTCCAGCATCCACTGGTAGGCGGCTTCCAGCTCTTCGAGCGGCACCGCCATCTTGCGCGCGTAGTCGGGCAGTGCCTCTCTGAGATTATGAGAATGCATCATGCGGTGTTTCATGAGGAGGCTCCCGGCTCGTGTGAGGCGTCAGGGTGTTGAGGAGTCGTTTCGGCCTTGGCGCGCAGGCGTCTGGTTTCGTGCAGGCTGATGCCGACAAATAGCCAGAACAAGGCAACCAGCACGCTGGTGAAACTGAAGTAGTGGTCAAACAGGCCGCTGAACAAAGCAGACAGCACGCCCGTGGTGCAGCCCAGCGCAATGGCGTTTTCCCGAGTCAGCACTACCCGGTCGCTGCCTGGGCGAACTTCTTTCCACCAACTGATGGTCACGGCGATGAACAGCAACATGCCCGGCAGGCCGATCTTGTAGATGAAGTTCAGCCACAGGTTGGAAATACCGAATTTTGTATAGCCCAGTACCGGCGGGTCGACCTTGAAGCCGATGCCGAACGGGAAGGTGGCGACTGCGTCGGGAAAATGACTGTATTCCAGGAAGCGAATCGCGGTACTGGCGTCGTCGGAGGTGAACAACCCCATCAGTCGGTCCTGCAGCGGCGGGTAGAATGCCAGCAGGAAAATACCGGCGACCAGCCCGCCCATCAACAGCCGTCCCAGATGCGGAATGCGTCGCCTGGCCATCAACAGCATCACGGCGATCAGGCTCAGCAGCGCGCCGCGTGAGCCGGTCAGCAACAGACCGATGGCACCCAGTGCCGCCACAGTCAGGCCCAGCCTGCGCGCCGAGCCGGTGCGCGTCATGCCGAAGCAGAACGCCAGCGGCAGCAACATGGCCAGGGCACCGCCTGCCACGTTGGGGTGCATCCACGGTGAGCCCATGCGGCTGGCAAGCGAAAGCAGGCTCTCGCTCAAGATGTCTGCACCGCTGTAGCCCAGGCTGCCGAGGATCGGAATGATGGCAGTTGCCGAGCCTTTGGTCACATACACCGAGATCGACAGCACCAAAAGCAGCAAAGTCCCGCCGAGCAGCGCCATGACCGCCTTTTCCAGGGTCTTGAGGTCAGTCAGCAAGCGCGGTACCAGAAACAGGATAGACAGGTTGAACAGCCAGCGAACCCAGTTGATCGGACCGTTGCCGTCGGCGACGACGGTCAACTGGCCGACCAGAAACGGGAACGCACTGAACAGCATCAATGCCACCAGCAATTTTTCGGTGCTCAGCATTTTGGGCACAGTGTTGCGTTCCTGAAAGACTGCATGCAGCAGGTAGCTGGCCCAGGTCAGCATGATCAGCGCTTCGGACACCGTGGTACGAACGCCAATCTGAATTGTAGAGTAGGGCAGGAAGGTCCCGATCAGGCAGAACAGCACGAGCCCACGGACCGGGCGGCGAATGATCGTGGCCGCCGCTGCCAGACCGATTGCTGCCGCCACGACGAACGGTGCAGGCAGCATGCAGATCATCACACCGAATATCAGGCTGAACATCAGCCCCAGGGGTAAGGCCAGTGGCATCAGCGCAATTCCTCCAGCGTCGCGTGCACGCGTTCGCAAAAGGCTTTCAACTGGTAGCGCTCTGTCCATTCCCTGGCAACTGCGGGGTCCTCTTCGGGCGCATGCGACAACGTGCCCATCAGTCTGATCAGGTTGCCACTGTCGACAGGTGAAAAGCGCGGGCTGTCGGGCGGAGCGATTTCATCCAGCGAAGAGCCGGTGGCCACGGCAACCGGCGTGCCTGTGTTCAGTGCTTCGATCACCGGTAGCCCGAAGCCTTCGCTTCTGGACGGCTGCCAGAGTCGCTCGGCACTTTGGTAGACCGCGTGCAGTTCTGCATCGCTCAGGCCGCTGAGCACGTGCAGGCCCGGTAACTGGCGCTGGGCTTCGGTCAGCGGATCGTCGCCACCGACCAGTACCAGTTCCGGGGTGTCGACAAATTGCATGCGTGCGGTCTGCCAGGCATCCACGAACCACTTGATGTTCTTGCGCGGTTCGCGTGTGCCCACGCATAGCCAGTAACGCAGGGGCATTCGCAGTTGGCTGATATCAGCCGGCTCACCCTTGAAACCTTCTACCAGCAACGGCACCACGCGCAGCTTGCCTTTGACCCTGGGAAACAGGCGCGCGACTTCGTTGGCAGTGAATTGCGACGGCACCCAGATCTGGTCGGCCACTTTCAGCGACCAGGCAATCGACAGGTAGTCGGTCAGCCGGTAAATCCTGGCTTTCAGTCGTGAGCCGTGACTGTTGTGCTGAGTGATCTGAAACAGATCGTGCAGCTGTAATACGTAGCGCATGTCAGCCGGTTTGCGCCCCAGCGGCAGGCCCATGTTGATGTTGGCGAAGTAGATCTGCACCCCGGCATCACGCAGGGCGCGCGGCAGGAACATGCCTTCGAAGCGCAAGCGATCCGGCAGGCGATGAACCGAGTCCAGTGGTGCCGCCCAGCGTGGGGTGTGCATCAAACGGCGTACCGGATGATCGTAGGGGGCCACGCCGAACAGCTGCAATTGCACGTCCGGATGTTCACGAAACGCCTGTTCCAGCGCGAAATTCTGGCGACCGATGCCGCTGATGGGGTAGCCGGCTGCCGCGCGGTAGTCGAGTCCTATACGCATGAGCGCGATCCTTGCTTGGGGAGCGAAAAGCGGGTGTAGATCACTTCCAGCTGGGCGGCCGAAACGGACCAGTCGTGCCGGGCACGCACATAAACGCGGCCGGCTTCGCCAATCTGGTCGAGCCGTAACGGTTTATCGGTGTATTCAACGATCAGGGTTGCCAGCCCGGACGCGTCTTCGCTGCCCAGGTAATGTTCGCCATTGGTGACCGACAACCCGGAAACGCCTTGCGCGGTAGTGACTACCGGCAGTCCGGCGGCCATGGCTTCCAGCGTCTTGAGCTTGGAGCCGCCGCCCTGGCGCAGGGGCGCGAAGAACATTGAGGCACTGGCCTGCAAGACGCGCAGGTCAGGTACGAAACCCAGCCATTCGATACGCGGGTCAGGCCAGCGTTCACGCCAGGCTTCAGGCAGCCCGAAGCCGCCGATGGCAAAGCGCACAGCAGGTGCCTGAGCCCAGACCAGCGGCATGATTTCGTCCAGCGCCCATTCGATGGCATCGATATTGGGGCCATATTCGTAGTTGCCGATGAACAGCAGGCGATGGCTGTTTCGGTCCGCATGAACGCTGGCGTAGTAAGCGCAGTCGACGCTGTTGACGACATAAGACGTGGCCCTGCCGCTCAAGCGCGACAGCACCTTGGCGTCGTCTTCGGTGACCGCGATCAACTCGCCGGTCTGGCGAAATACCCGGGTTTCCCAACGCCGGTAGCGCCAGCGGTCATACACGGCGAAGGCATTGGCCCAGCGTGGCAGGCGGTCGTAACTGGCAGCGCCAAGGTCTGATTCAACATTATGTTCGGTCAGCACGAACGGTTTGCCCGAACGCTTGAGTACGCGTTCAAATGGCTGAAAGAAATAGGTGTGCTGCAACTGGATGATGTCCCAGTCCTCTTCAAGCAATTGCTCGAAGACTTTTTCCAGTTTCGGGGCGTAGCCGTTGACGCTGGCGAGCATCGGCGCAGGTGCAAACGCCACGGCCAGCAACGTGCGCAGGCTTAACAGCGGGCGTCGATCGATCACGATCAAGCGCTCCAGCCAGGGTTCCAGTGCCGAACGAGCGCTGTCGTCCAGCGCGTTCTTGGACTGCACCAGCAGGGTGATGCGATGGCCGCGGGCTGCCAGATTGCGCAGCAAATGGTATTCCCGGGTTTTGCCGCCGCTGGTGGTAGGCCAGGGCAGGTAAGGGAGCGTCCATAGAATTCGCATACTCAGGGCTTCCATTCCAGAATTTGCAGAGTCGGCTTCAGCAGCAGAGTGACACCCTGGCTTGCGGACAATGGAGTGCGGCTGCCGCTCAGCGGGTCATGCACGACCGCGTCGGTGATGTTCGGGAAATTCAGCGAGGTGCCGGTCGCACTCCAGAACATCAGTAGATGAGTGCCATCGTCACGGGTCCACGGCACTGCGTACAGATCGTCCGGTACACGGCTCACTGCGGGCGGCTCGGCGGGTTGCAGGCGCGGGCCGGTGATCTTGAGAAAATTCTGCAGTGCGGTGTAGACCGGCTTGGGGCTGGCTTGCAGGTCAAGCAGGCCGTAACCCTGATCGCGGGCCGAGGCGCGCTCATCCAGATCACTGAGATTGAACAGGAAGATGCGCTGAAAATCCATCGCACTCATCAGTGCCAGACGGCGCAGGGTGTAGTCGGCCTGACCTGAAGTGCCAATCAAATGTTGCATCTCCACTGGGCCTGCATAGCTTGACCAGCCCCATTCAGTGGCCCACACCTGCTTGACGCCATTGCTGTGCAGCAACTGGTTCATGGCATTGGCGCGCACCAGAAAATCGCGGTCCGGTAGCGAATCGCCTTCGGGGTACTCGGAGTACGGATGGTATGCCGCCACGATGTTCTGCTGGCCCAGGCCATTATCGAGCAGGGCCTGCATCATGTAGCCAGAGGTACTGTGCATCTGACTGTAATAAGCCATGCCCGCAGTGACGATGGTCTTGTCCGGCAGGGCGGCGCGAATCGCGCTGGCAGTGGTGGTCAGCAGGCGTCCATAGGCGGTCGGGTCCTCCTTGGGCAGCCAGACAATGTTCGGCTCGTTCCAGACCTGCCAGTTGTTCACCTGTGGATAGCGCTGGGCCAGGGCGGTCATGCGTGCGGCAAATACGTTGAAATCCGTGGGCGGATACTGATCGCGGCTTTTAGCACCGGCCGGTGCGCTGCTGGCGAAAGGTGCCGCGCCCACCAGATAAGCCACCGTGTTGTAGCTGTGCGCCTTGATTGCGGCCATGGCGGCATCCAGCTCGGTCAGTGCGTAGTGATCCTTTTGCGGCTCGATCACCGGCCAGTGAATGGTCAGGCGCACCCAGTTGAGGCCCAGTTCGTCCAGGCGGCTCATCTGTTGTTGATAGATATCAGGCGCAAAGTACTGAAACTGCACATTGACGCCCAGAAAGTCCGCCCAGACCACCTCGCGAGGTGCCTTGAGGACCGTTGCCGCGTGGGCCGCGCCAGTCATTGCTGCGCTGAGCAGTGCGCTCGCGACGATTTGCCGGAATCTGGATGGACGCTGCATGTCACTTCTCCTCGCACGCCTGGCGGAATACATCCCGAAAATGCTCTGCGGTGTGGCTCCAGACTCTGGCCTTGCCCATGTGCGAGGCGTTTTCGGCCCATTTTTTGACCAGCTCCGGATCCGCGCAAGCTTGCGTCAGAGCCTTTGCCAGTCCGTCCACATCGCCTTGCGGATAAATCATGCCGTTGCCGTGCGAGACTTCTTCGGCAAACGAGCGTGCATCAGAAGTAATCACGCCCCTGCCACACGCCACCGCCCATGACAGCGCGCCGCTGGTGCCGCGCAGTTTGCCCAGAAGCTTCAGTTTGCTCGATTCGCGATAAGGCAGGACCATCACGTGATGGGCCTGGATTACCTGCGGGATCTGCTCGGCAGGCAGGTCCAGTTGCCAGTCGATCAGATCGACAAGGCCCAGTTGGCGGATACGCAGGCGCAGTTGCTCCAGGTAGCTGCCGGACGGGCCGAAGGCCATTTCCGGCTCGCTGCCGCCTGCCAGGGTCAGGCGTACGGTCGACCTCAACGCAGGCTGCGCGGTGAAAACGCTGGCCAGCGCATCAAGCAGGTCTTCGATTCCCTTGCCGCGATAAATGAAGCCGAAATACAGCAGGCGCAATGGCTTCAGAGGTGGTAGCGGGGCGGGAGCGATGGCGACGTTGCCGTGACTGATCACCGCCATCTGTGCGGTTTTCAGCCCCATGCGCTGACGCAGGCTCTGGCTGCCCGCCTGGGTCAGTGTCACCAGACGGGTCATGTGCTGCGCCAATTGCCGTTCTTCACGCAGGCACAGCGGGTCGGCCAGCACCGTCGCCATTTCCGGCAGCGGTGAGCGCATGCCGCTGGCGATCGATAAGGGCCATGGCAGTTTTTCGCGCCGCCACACCAGCCGCTCGGGATCGTGCACTGTCGCGGTCAACGGCAGCTTCGGGAAGCGTCGACGCAAGGCACGCAGGGCCTGAAACTCTGCCAGCCGTCCGCCGCCCAGTTCGGCATGGACCAGATCGATTTCGCTCCAGTCCGTTTCGGCCACGCGCCGTTCTGCGGCACGTGGATCGTTGCCGACACCCAGCAGCGGTGTACTGACCTGCAGGCCGAGGCTTTCGAGCGCATGCCGCAGGTGACCGGCATAATCGGCGATGCCGTTCTGCTCGGGTGGCAGCGGCGCAAGCAGGGCAATGCGCATCAGCCTCGGCTCCCGATCCGTTTGAGGAAGTTAAGTACCTGCTCCGGTACCTCGAAACGACGGCGGTTGATAATGATGCCGTCGACTTTCTTGAATGCGGTGTTGAGGTTATTCAAGGTGTCTTCCAGCATCGGCACGGTGGTGTCTTCGGCACGCACCACCAACACGATCAGGTCAGCCTTGCGTAGCAGCACAAAAGCATCCTGATTGGCGGAAAGTGCCGAAGCGTTGATCAACACGATTTCGCCAGGACTGGCCGGCCCGCGGCCTTCGGTGCGGACCTGATGACCCTGTTCGATCAGCAAGGTGCTGAGCCGCTCGATCACGAACGACACGCCCGCGCCTGACTTGACCGAGGTGAAGCCGATGGTCAGGCCGCGCTCGTCTACCTGATCGAGCGGCAGAATGCCGTATACCCGGTGCAAATTGGAGGTGAAGGCTGCACTGCGCTCCTGAGCACGTTCCAGGTCGGGCAGACTGGTCCAGACCGGGACGCCGAAGCTGCTCTCGATCTTGTCGCCGTCGTGGATGCGCTGGTCCAGCAGGTAGAAGAAGTAAAGCGCCACGGCACCGACCACAATACTCAGCGGGAATGCCAGAAACAGCATCAGCAGGCTTTTCGGGAACACCCGGCTGGGGTTGAAGGTGGCGTCTTCGATGGTCGCGATATTGCTGATCTGGCTGTTGTCCAGCTCACGGTCAATACGCGATTTTTCCAGGCTGTCCTTGTACAGCGCATAGCTTTTCTCGGCCGCATCCAGTTCGTTCTGCAGGCGCGAAAGCTCCGGCTCCAGATTCAGTGCCTGCTGGCGGTCGCTTTCCAGCTGCGCGATCTGCGCATTTTGCTGAACGAGCTGGGTTTGCAGGCGCGCGTAGCTGGTCTGCTGATCGGCGTACACGTTCTGCATGCGGTTGTAGATGGGGTTGGGAGTGATGCTTTCAGAGCGCTGGACGGTGGCTTCCTGTTCCTTGAGCAGCTTCTTGAGGTTGTTGACCTCCTCATTGATCGCCCGGATTGGCGGCGCCTCTTCCTTGAACGAGCGGAGCATTTCCTGACGCTCCACTTCCTTGCCATTGATGCGGTTCTGCAAGTCCTGGCGATTGGGGTTCAACGCCAGTTCGCGACCTGCCGAGACTGTCTTGGGCTGCTCTGCCAACTGCTTTTTCAGCAGGTCCAGGCCGGTCTTGGTAGACGCAATGGAACGGGTTGTGTTGTTGCGCTCGGTACGCAGATCGTTGAGCCCCTGCGAGGTATCCGCCAGGCGCTGGGAAATGCTCACTGCGCTCAACTGGTTCAGGTAATTCTGGATTTGCTTCTTGTACTCGATGATGTTCGCGCCGGTCGTTTTCACTTCCGATTCATAGAACGCGTACAGGCTGACCCGGCCCAGTGTCTTTGTGCGTTGCAACTGGTACTCGGTGATCCAGGTCCTGAGCACGGTCTGGGCGATGTCCGGGTCGTTCCAGGTAAATCTCAGCTCCATCACCGACGAGCCCGGTTCGTGGCTGACCTTGAAGTTTTTCTCCAGATCCTCGGCCAGGCGTTCGGCCTGCGAGCGATGCTCCACCAGACCGATAAATTGCAGAACGTTGCGTACGCCGTTGACGACTGCCTTGAGGCCGTTTTTCACCGACGCCAGAACGCCGGTTTCAGGCGGCACCATAGACAGCTCGGCGAGGTATTTTTCGGACACGGCACGCATGATCGGCCGCCCGCTGAGCATGCGCTCTTCGTCGAGCAGCGGATCACGCAGGCCGCTCGGTATAACGATAGCCTGACGGTCGGACAGCTCGATAGGTACAGTGCTGCTGTCACGGCCGGGCTTGACCAGCAGCAAAGCTGTGGACTCGTAGCGGTTGGGGAGCAGAAACGCGCCCAGAAGGATGATGACGAAGGTCGCCAGCACGGTGATCCTGACTTCGCGCTTGAAAATGAACAGCAGGCGCAGCAGGTCGCGGAATGAGCGGATGTTGATCATGTCTGTTTCCCTGACAATTAATTGTTGTTGCGCAGCTCGTAGTTCATGCCCAGTCCGATCGACTTCGCGAAGGGGATCAGCTGGTTGAAATACAGGGATACGCCGTCAACCTTGTTGCCGACCGATGATTTGGGAACGAACACGATATCGCCACGTTTCAGCAGTACCGGCGCTGTAGGGCCACCCGCACCGCCCGCCCAGAGAAACTTGCTGTAATCAAAGAAATAGGTCTTGTAGAGCCCGTTTTCTTCCTGACGCAGCAGCGCGACCTGACCGGCATCGGCATCCAGCGCCACACCGCCCGCGCCGACAATCGCCTGATCGAGATTGGTGGCGACATTGACCGGCAATGTCACCGAGTTGCGAACGGCACCGCCGACAAACACGGTATTGCCCGGTGACTGGGAAATGTTGATGGTCAGTGCAGTCTCGCGGTAGACATTCTGCAGCTTGCTTTCCAGCAGGTCATTCAACTGCTGGAGTGTCAGGCCCGCAGCCTTGACAGTGCCGATGTAAGGGTAGGAAAAGGTGCCGTCGTTGAGCACCTGAAACAGGGTCAGCTCGTAGATGGAGTTGGCGGTAAACGCCGAAATCGACGGTGCCTCGCCACTGTTGCGCACGATTCGCAGGGTATCGCCAGGACGGATTCTTTCCGGCGGCAGCGGTTTGCCCGCCAGTGCGCGACCTGCCGCCTGACCGGCTTCAATTTGCGCACGGTCATCCGGCAAGCCCACCCTGGACGGGGTGTTACATGCACTCAACAGCAATAAGCTTGCGATCAGCATCATGCTTTTCATTGGTCCTGAACTCCTGTCGAGCACAAATACGGCTCCCTTGCGGGTAATAAATTCATGTTGGCGGGTACTGCCTGTTCCGGTTGCTATCAATTGAAAACCGAGTGAATCAAGCGGCGTTTGCCGCTCGTGGATCAGCTCTTCACAGTCTTGTCGGGGACACGTCCGTAAATATCGGTGAAACGCACGATATCGTCTTCGCCCAGGTACTCACCGCTCTGCACCTCGATCATCACCAGGTCGATGACACCCGGATTGACCAGCCGGTGCGTGAACCCCGGTTTGATGAACGTCGACTCGTTGGTATCAAGCATGAATTCACGCTCGCCGTTGGTGACGGTGGCCATGCCGCTGACCACGATCCAGTGCTCGCTGCGGTGATGGTGCATCTGCAATGAGAGTGATGCCTGCGGGCGAACCACAATGCGCTTGATCTTGAAACGCTTACCTTCTTCGAGCACCGTGTAGGTGCCCCACGGACGCGTGACGGTGCGGTGCAGACGGTAGGCATCATGGCCCTGGCGCTTGAGCTCCTGAGCGATGACCTTGACGTCCTGACTGCGGCGTCCGTCTGCGATCAGCAAGGCGTCGGGGGTGTCGATGATGATCAGGTTGTCGAGGCCAATAGCGCCCACCAGACGTTTGGGTGAGTCGATGTAGCAATTGCTGACGTCATGCAGCACGGCTTCGCCATTGCAGTAATTGCCTTGAGCGTCGACGGGAGACAGCTCACGCACGGCCTGCCAGGAACCGATATCACTCCAGCCGAGCTGGCAGGGCACTACGGCGACCTTTTCGGAGCGCTCCATCAGCGCGTAGTCGATGGAAATGTCCGGGGTCAGGGCAAACGATTCGCTGTCCAGCTCGACTTGCAGTTCACGATTGCCTTCCTTGCGCGGGCTCGATGCCAGGCAACTGCTGACCGCATTCAGCACGTCAGGCGCGTGATTACGCAGCTCTTGAAGCACGGCATCGGCACGCATGCAGAACATCCCGGCATTCCAGAAATGCAGACCACCGTCCACATAGCCCTGGGCGGTGACTGCATCGGGTTTTTCGACAAAACGGGCGACCTGACAGGCATCGGCGTCAAGTGCCGGGCCTTTTTCGATATAGCCAAAACCGGTTTCCGCTGCGGTCGGCACGATGCCGAACGTCACCATCCAACCCTCAGTGGCCAGCTTCTGCGCGGCCGTCACTGCTCTGGAGAATTCCTCGACATTGGTAATCAGGTGATCAGCAGGCAAAACCAGCAACTGCGCGTCATCGCCATACAGCTGGCTGACATGCAGCGCAGCGGCAGCGACCGCCGCTGCGGTATTACGCCCGAAGGGCTCTAGGATGAAATCCAGACGCGCATTGCCTTTGTTCAACTGGCGGTAGTCGTCCACTGTGCGGAAGTACACCTCCCGGTTGGTAACCGTCAGCAGGCGGTCGACTCCGGGCAGGCCGCCCGCCCGCAGGAAGGTCTTCTGCAGCAGGCTCTGGCCGTCGGGAAGGCGCATGAACGGCTTGGGCATGGCTTCTCGCGAGACCGGCCACAGACGGGTGCCGGAGCCACCGGCGATGATGCAGGGAATAAGCGTGCTCATCAGTAAGCCTCGCGAGTGAATAGCACTGCAGGCACAGTGCGCATAAGGATGTACAGGTCGAACCAGACAGACCAGTTTTCGATGTACTCGAGATCGAACTCGACGCGTTTTTCGATTTTTTCCACGGTGTCGGTTTCACCACGATAGCCGTTAATCTGCGCCAGCCCGGTGATCCCCGGTTTGACGCGATGCCGCGACGTGTATTCTTTCACCGCCTGCTCGAATAAAATCCCTGCAGCCTTGGTGGCCGTCGCATGTGGGCGTGGCCCGACCATTGACATGCTGCCTGCCGCTACATTGAACAGCTGTGGCAGTTCATCCAGGCTGGTCTTGCGAATGAAGCGCCCTACCCGTGTGATTCTGGCATCTCCACGGGTGGTCTGGCGCTCGGCCGTTGCATCGGCCTGGTGCTGATGCATGGAGCGGAACTTGAATACTTCGATCAGGCGATTGTTGTAACCGTAGCGCTTCTGGCGGAAAAACACCGGGCCAGGGGAGTCGAGCTTGATCGCCAGCGCAACCAGCAGCATTACCGGTGACAACACCAGCAAAGCGAGCGACGACAGAACGATATCTTCGGCGCGCTTGATGAATGGAGACCAGCCACTGAGCGGCAGATCCGACGCATTGAACATCGGCAGCCGGGCCACTTCGGTAATGCGGTTGTGGGTATGCCGGAAGGCAATCATGTCCGGCACCAGCAACACGTTGACCGGTAGCCTGCGCAGTTCGCGAATGATGTAATCCATGCGGTTTTCCGCCGTCCAGGGCAGGGCGACCAGCACCTGGGTCACTTTCTCTTCGCGAATCAGCCGTTCCAGGTCGCTGGTATTGCCCAGCAGAGGCAGGTTGGCCACGGTCTTGGGCATGCGACCGATCCGGTCGTCGATAAAGCCGGTGACACCCGAACGGATGTCCTGATGCTCAAGCAGGTACTCGGCCAGGCGCAGGCCATTTTCCGTCGCGCCCAGAATCACAGCGTGTTGCAGGAATACACCCTTGCGCATCTGCCGCTTGAACAGCATCAACAGCAGCAGGCGAATGATGCCGAACAGCGCCAGGCTGGTCAGGTACCAGATCAGCGATTCTTCGGGAGAGAGATAGCCGAACAGCCCCATTGCCTGTTGCATGAACAGCAATAGCCCGAAGGCTGCGGTCCAGGCAACTGCCAGCGCGCCCATGCGCAGATCGTTGCTGAACAACGCTTCGGAATAGACGCCCATGGCCTGAAACACCAACACGCCGACAAAGCCGAAAAACAGCAGCATGGTCATATAACCCTGCTGTGTTTCCGGGCCGTCATGCTTGATAAGCATCATGATTGCAAGGCCGGGCAGAATGCAGGCAATGCCATGGGCCAGCCGAATACCGAAAAGAAAGTATTCGACCAGACTGGTGCGGGTGAGCGAAAGACTGTCGACCGGCTGCAACCTCATAGAACTCCCTTACTCCCTGTATGCGTCTGGATCCTGCTGATCCCAGGCGATTTGCAATGACGCGTTTGCAGCTTCAAATAGGCATCTGTTCACAGATAGTGTCCAAGCGTAGCCAGTTACGTGTCGAGGTCATGACGAATCCGGACTGTCTTTTGTGAATATCACTTTATATATGTCGTCCTGTTCCGAATTTTATTTAAGACTTTTCAACCATTTGTAGATGAAACTTCCCTCAAGTGAGGGGCCTGCTGTCAGTAAAGCTCATGAAACAAATAGCGTCAGTACAAAAGCGTGCCAACTCTGATGTAATCGTTGCTCCAGAGCTTCTGCTTCCGGGTTTTGCCCAGTATTGGCGGGGGTTGATCTGTTCTTGATGACGTGAAAAAAATTTCTGTGACGGGTGGGCCTTTTTGACATGTGCGGGGTCACAGTCATGCGTCGTGCGAAATGTATGCGGGCGCTGATTACAGAAAGAGCGTCGCTCGCAGGCTTCAATTCGTAGGGTTCGTCAGAGGAGGTGTCATGACACAACGCAGGGCAATGCTCATTCTTCACGGTAAACAGGCGCTCAACGAAGACGTACGTGATGCCGTTGCAGACAAGCGCAAGCAGGGCTGGGAGCTGGACGTGAGGCTCACCTGGGAAGCTGGCGATGCCCAGCGCCTGGTTGGCGAAGCGCTGGCCGCCGGGCATCGGCATATCGTGGCGGGCGGTGGTGACGGTACCTTGCGAGATATCGCCGAGGCCCTGGCGCTGGCTGAAACACAAGCCAGCCTGACTATTTTGCCGCTGGGCACTGCCAACGATTTTGCCCGCGCAGCCGGGGTGCCTCTTGAGGTCTCCAAGGCTCTGCAACTGATGGACGTAGCACCGCGTGCCGTCGATCTGGGTGAAGTCGGCGGCAAACTGTTCCTCAACATGGCTACCGGCGGCTTTGGCAGTCAGGTAACGGCCAACACATCCGAAGACCTGAAAAAGGTATTGGGCGGCGCGGCCTATCTGTTTACCGGCCTGACAAGGTTCAGCGAATTGCATGCTGCCCACGGCGAACTCACCGGGCCGGATTTCCACTGGCGCGGCGATCTTCTTGCCTTGGGTATCGGTAACGGCAGGCAGGCTGGCGGTGGACACGAGCTGTGTCCGACCGCGTTGGCTGATGATGGCCTGCTCGACATCAGTATCCTGCCAGCGCCTCAGGAAGTGGTCGGCACGCTGAGAAGTCTGCTGGAAGGCGGACTGGGCATCGACAACATGTTCATCCGCGCGCGTCTGCCCTGGGTAGAACTCAAGTCGGCTCAGGGGCTGGATATCAACCTCGATGGCGAGCCGTTATCTGGCGAGGACCTGCGCTTTGAGGCACGACCGGGCGCGCTACAGGTGCATTTGCCGGCCGATTCACCGGTGCTGAGCCGTGCACCGATGCTCAATCGTCCAGACTGATAATCCGTTCTCGAACGCAAAACAGGACCAGCCCGGCGACATCGAATATCTGCAGCCGCTTCATGACCTGGGAGCGGTGGGTCTCGATAGTCTTGATGCTCAGCCCCAGGCCGTCGGCGATCTCACGCGTGGACTTGCCACGCACGATCAGGCGCAGGATTTCCAGTTGGCGAGCGGTCAGGTGATATCGCTCCTTGGCCGCCTGGGCCCTGTCCGAGCGTGTTCCGCGCAGGGCGCGCTCGATAACGGTATGAGCGATGGCCGGGCTCAGATAGCGTTCGTTGTTGCGCAGCGCTTCCAGTGCCTGTTCCAGTTCGGTAGCTGTGGTGTCCTTGAGCAGATAGCCGCGAGCCCCGATGTCGAGCGCACGCATGATCATGTCCGGGTCGGTGTGCATCGACAGGATCAATACCTTGCAATGTGGCTGTACTTTCAACAAGTGTTGGAGCGCCTCAAGGCCGTCAACGCTCTTCATCCAGATATCGAGCAGGATGATGTCGGGCTTGAGTCGCTGCGCCAGGCTCGACAACTGCGCGCCGTCCGCCGTTTCACCGATAATGGCGTAGCCCGGCATTTCTGCAACCAGCGCTCGCACGCCGGCTCTGATCAGGGAGTGGTCGTCGACCAGTAACAGATTGCAGGTCATTGTGGCTTCTTGTGTAAATGGGACCGCCGAGGCGTGCTTTCAGTCCCTGGTCAACTTTTAAGACGATTTGAAAGCAGTGAAGACAATAGGACGGAAAACCCTGACGTGACAACATCACTTCAATGACATTGCGTGTGTGATGCTCGACAGTCGAGCGTTATCGTTGGGTTGCATCCTTCACCGCTGCCGATTGCGAGGAAGCGCTGGCCAGCTTTTCCAACAGTTCCAACTGTTCGTTGTTGTCCATCGTCAACTCACCCGTTTGCGGATCGAGAAGCTCGACCTGCCAGGACATAAGCATCAGGCAGTTTTTGACGGTCAGCAGGGTTTCCTGTGAGAGTTCGTTGGCCTGGTCGCCGCTTTTCAATAATTGACACAGCTGGCGTGAAAACTCGGCAATACAAGGCACAGGCGCGGCTTCCGCCTCCTGGGCCAGCGTGCGCAGGGTGGTCAGAAGGCAGCCGGTGGCGTCCTCGTCGTTGGGGATCAACTCCAGGTGCGAAAGACATTCTTCCGACTTGTACAGAAGTGCCTGAGAGGTGCTCAGGAACTGGTCGTGCTTATGCTGCCAATCGTTGTTGCTCAGCATCCTTTGTCTCCACTGATCATGGATAGCGAACTTCCGCCCGCGGCGAATGGCTGACAGTTAATGTCGATTTCAAACAAAAGTATGTAGGGCATTTCTGAATGTTGCCAGCGCCGCTTGATTACAAGGTTTGAAAAGCGGACACGAACCTGACGCCATTCTTGTATTGAGAATGGCGTCACAATAGTGGCAATTAGATGTCGATCATATCAGGTTATCCCCGATTGACTTTTTGTGCTTCTTTGATTTTTACCTTGGGCGACTGGGTATGTTCAGGCTTTTCCAGAACGCGCTCATCGTCGTATTTGTCTGGCAGGAAAGCGACACCAGTAAATCATGATGGTAAAGTGACATCAATGCTGAGAATGGCCTTTCATCGCCATTAAGGTCCGGCTGGTTTCAGCCGATACAGGCTCAACAGACTCATCGTGACCATTGCTTCAGGAGCTAATAATGGCAGGCATTCTCGACACAGTAGATCAGCGCACACAACTGGTGGGCGAGAATCGCCTGGAAATCCTCATGTTTCGCCTTGCCGGTCGGCAATTGTTTGCGATCAACGTGTTCAAGGTCCAGGAAGTATTGCAGCTACCCAAGCTGACCCTCATGCCGCAACGTCACTCGTTCGTCTGTGGCGTGGTCAACCTGCGTGGCCAGACCCTGCCGGTGATCGACCTTTCCCAGGCTATCGGTATGCGGCCGCTGGTGCCGGGGCCTGGCAGCACGATCATCGTCACCGAGTACAATCGCTCGGTTCAGGCCTTCCTGGTCGGTGGTGTGGATCGCATCGTCAACATGAACTGGGACGCGATCATGCCGCCGCCGGCCAGCGCCGGTCGTCAGCATTACCTGACGGCGATCAGCAAGGTCGATGACCAACTGGTAGAAATCATCGACGTCGAAAAAGTACTTGCCGAGATCGTGCCGTACAACGCCAAGGTGTCCCGCGAGAAGCTCGAAGACCCGGTACTGGAAAATGCCCGTGGTCGTGAGGTGTTGCTGGTCGATGACTCCAAGGTGGCACTGGCGCAGTTGCGCGACACGCTGTCTCAATTGGGCCTCAAGCTGCACGTGGCAAGTGATGGTCTCAAGGCGTTGAACATGCTCAAGGGGTGGGCGGACGCGGGCGAGAACGTCCATGAAAAGCTGCTGATGGTATTCACCGATGCCGAAATGCCGGAAATGGACGGTTATCGCCTGACCACCGAGATTCGCAACGATCCGCGTTTGCGCAGTCTGTACATCGTTCTGCACACCTCGTTGTCCGGCAGCTTCAACGAATCGATGGTCAAGAAGGTCGGTTGCGACAACTTCCTCTCCAAATTCCAGCCCGACAAGCTGGTCGAAGTAGTGCGCGAACGTCTTTTGATGATTGGCTGATACCTTGCGCGATTGTTGATCGCGGATGCCTGCCGCTCCGGCTTCGGATAAGCTTCGATGTCTTCGTCAAAGCTTATCCCGCCATCAAAGGAACCGGCTCTCATGTTGCGTCTCAGCTCTCTCTATCGTTTCCCTCTCAAATCCTGCAAGGCGGAGACGCTGCAACGCGCGTCGTTCGACCAGTTGGGGTTGGCGGGGGACCGACGCTGGATGCTGGTCGACGAAAGCAACGGTCGGTTCTTCACCCAGCGCGCCCTGTCGCACATGTCCCAACTGACGGTGTTGTGGAATGCCCGCGGCGGTGTAACCCTTTCGGCACCCGGTTTCGAGCCTCTGGACGTCGCGGTTCCGCTGGATATCGAGTCAAACCTGCGCGGTGTGACAGTCTGGCGTGATTCGTTGCAGGTGCCGGACGCTGGCGATGTGGCTGCCGAATGGGTCAGCCGGTTTATTGGCAAGCCCACCCGCATGGTCTATCTGCCGGTGGAGCGTGCGCGCTGGCTGCCCGGGGGCTATCAGACGATTAACGACCGGGTGAGTTTTGCCGATGGCTTCCCGTTGCTGCTGATTGGTCAGGGCTCGCTCGATGACCTGTCGGCCCGCCTGGGCAGGCCATTGGAAATGCTGCGCTTCAGGCCCAATCTGGTGGTTGAAGGGGCTGAGGCCTTTGCCGAGGATGGCTGGAAGCGCATCCGTATCGGCGACATCGAATTCCAGCTGCTCAAGCCTTGCGCGCGCTGCATTCTCACCACTATCGACCCCGCTACCGGCGAGCGCAGCGCGGATCGCGAGCCCTTCGCCACGCTCAAGACCTATCGGGAGGTGGAGGGTAACGTGCTGTTTGGCCAGAACGTCGTCAACGAGGGGCTGGGCGAGCTTGAAGTGGGTATGCCGGTCGAAGTGCTGGAATAGGTGTTGCGTGGCGGCAGGAGTGCTCTGAGAAGCACTCCTGCCGACCGGTCACTGATCGTCGAAAAACCGCTCGTGCCAGTCAACCAGCGGCTGAGGCGAGTTGAGCTTCTGGCCGTAGATCACCGAATAGGACAACACGTTCTGTACGTACTGGCGGGTTTCATCGAACGGTATGCTCTCTACCCAGACATCGAAGGCCAGGTGATTGGCACCTTTCAGCCATTGGCGTACGCGGCCTGGCCCGGCGTTGTAGGCGGCTGAAGCAAGCACGCGGTTGCCGTTGAACTGGGCATGCACCGAACTCAGGTAGGCAGCGCCCAGCTGAATGTTGGTGTCCGGGTCCAGCACCTGCTGCGGCGAGGCCAGCGGGATGCTGAACTTGCGGGCAGTTTCCTTGGCGGTGGCAGGCATCAACTGCATCAGCCCGCTGGCACCGACGCCCGAGCGAGCGTCATCCATGAAGGCGCTCTCCTGGCGCGTAATGGCGAATACCCAGCTTGAGTGCAGCCCACGCACCTTGGCTTCGCGTACCAGTGTGTCGCGATGGGCCATCGGGAAGCGGATGTCCAGATCATCCCAGTATTGCGCCTGGCTGATCGTGCGAATGGCCGGGAAATACCATTTCAGGTCGTAGGCCAGTTTGGCCTGGGCAACCATTTCGTCACGGTTGAACTGGCGGCTGACGTGATACCACTCGCGTCGTCCATCGACGATTTCGCCGCGATCATGAAACTCCAGCGCACGACGCACTCCAGGGGTATTGCGTACCTTGTTGATCAGCGCCTGGCTGAGCACCAGGGGCTTGTTGTTGAGCTGATAGGGGCTTTGTGTGCGGTCGGCCGCCAGAAAACCGTAGAAGTCGCGCTCTTTGGCCACGTCCTTGTACAGAGCGGCAATCAGCGGGCTGTTGGGCTGCGCCAGTTCCAGAGAGCGGGCTTCCCAGTAACGCCAGCGATTGGTTGCAGCAAGGTCCTTGGGCAGTCGACGTGCCAGTTCGTAGGCGTCTTCCCAGCGACCCAGCCGCAGCAGCAGACGCATACGCCACTCGGTAACCGTATTGTCGCGCAGCTCCGGGTCGTACCGGGTCATGACCTCCAGGGCGCGGTCGTCGTAGCGACGTGCCAGGGTCAGGCCGATTTCCTTGGCAATTTCCACCTGCTCTTCACGGGAGAAGTGCATGGTTGCCGCGTAGCCATCGAGCATCGACAGGGCTTTCTGCGGATCCTCCTTGGCCAGTCTGCGCAGGCCAAGGCCGACCACATCGGACATGGCTTCATCCACCGGCGCGAACTGCGCGGGGTTGTTGATCATTTCCGGCTTCTGGGCGACGGCCAGCAGCAGGCGTCCTTGCGGGGCCAGGGAGTTGAGACTGTTGACCAGGGTGTTGGCCAGGCTGTAATTGCGTTCCTGAGCGGCAAGTTTGGCCCGTTGCCAGCGTTTCTGCTCTGTCAACTGGCCTGCGGCTGCCCATTGCGCGAAAAAGCCGTCACAGGCGGCTGGCAGTGTCTTGCCGGTCATCCACAGTTTTTGTGCACTGGCATAGCCTTCGGCACGCTTGTTGTTGCTCAACTGGTATTGGCCGTACAGGCAATCCAGTTCGACGAAATTCATTTTCGGGTCGTAGTACTTGACGAACGGTTGCCAGTCACCGCGTTCCGCCAGCCAGCGCAACCAGCGCAACTTCATCCAGTTGGCCTGCGGCAGGTCTCCATGCTCGGCAAGAAACTTCTCGATTTCCGCGTTGCTGGCAGTCTTCAGGCGCGCCGTCAGCTCGTCGTATTCGAGGTAGGGCTCCAGCGGATAATCGGCCAGCGCCGTGCTGTACATCTGATACGGGCCTGAATCGCCCTTGGCCAGCGCACGCTTGGCTTCGTCGTAATACTTGCGTTGTTGGTTGAGGTCTACCGCATGAGCAGTCTGGATGGCGGTGGTGGAGAGGAGCAGGCACGATAAAAAGCTGAACAAACGACTGCGCATGAGACTTCCGAGCAGATGAGTCGTGAAAAGTATTGCTAGCTTAGCCTTTTGCCAGCTCATGGTGAAAGCATTGCCGACGAGCTTGTCTCATATGGAAATAATTGTCGGTTATGAAGGGGATGTGGAAGTTGTCACGGGTGCCACGATTCCCGACATCCGCCGGTTATCTCAGGTAGAATGCGCGCCCGGTTTTTGGAGAAGCTCATGACCCTGCTCAAATTCAGCGATGTGTCCCTTGCTTTCGGCGCCATGCCGTTATTGGACAAGGTGTCCTGGCAGATCGCCCGTGGTGAGCGGGTGTGCATCATCGGCCGTAACGGCACAGGCAAATCCAGCATGTTGAAGCTTGTAAAAGGCGTTCAGAAGCCTGATGACGGGGCTGTCTGGCGTGCGCCCGGCCTCAAGATCGGCGAATTGCCCCAGGAATTGCCGGTAGCCGATGGACGGACTGTCTTCGACGTGGTGGCCGAAGGTCTGGATGGCGTCGGTGCGTTGCTGGCCGAATACCACCATCTGGCGCAGAACTGCGTCACCGAGGAAGACCTGAACAAGCTGATGCATGTTCAGCAAGACCTCGAAGCCCGTGATGGCTGGCGCCTGCAGCAACTGGTCGAGAGCACTCTCAGCCGCTTGCAGTTGCCTGCCGACAAGACCCTGGCCGAGTTGTCCGGTGGCTGGCGTCGCCGTGTTCTGCTGGCTCAGGCGCTGGTTTCCGAGCCGGATCTGCTGTTGCTCGACGAGCCGACCAACCACCTGGATATCGGCGCTATCGCCTGGCTTGAAGAAGCCCTCAAGGATTTCCAGGGTGCGGTGCTGTTCATCACGCACGACCGGGCATTCCTGCAAAACCTTGCGACCCGTATTCTTGAGCTGGACCGCGGTGGCCTGATCGACTGGGACGGCGATTACGCCAGTTTCCTGGTCCACAAGGAAGCCGCACTGGCAGCCGAAGAGACTGCCAACGCACTGTTCGACAAGCGTCTGGCTCAGGAAGAGGTCTGGATCCGGCAGGGCATCAAGGCTCGTCGTACCCGTAACGAAGGCCGCGTGCGTGCTCTGAAGGAGCTGCGTGTAGAGCGTAGCGAGCGCCGTGAGCGTACCGGCAAGGCCAATATCCAGCTCGATACTGCCGAAAAGTCCGGCAAGCAGGTCATGGTTCTCGACAACGTCAGCTTTGCCCATCCGGGTGGCCCGATGTTGATCAAGGATTTCTCCATGGTTCTGCAGCGCGAAGACCGTATCGGTCTGCTCGGCGCGAACGGCACCGGCAAGACCACATTGCTCAAGCTGATGCTCGACAACCTGCAGCCGACCGGTGGCAAGGTTGAAGTCGGTACGCGTCTCGATGTGGCCTATTTCGACCAGTTGCGTCACCAGCTCGACCTGGAAAAGACCGTGATCGACAACGTTGCCGAGGGGCGTGACTTCATCGACATCGATGGCCAGAGCCGTCATGTCCTGAGTTACCTGGGTGACTTCCTGTTCAGCCCGCAACGTGCCCGCACGCCAGTCAAGGCGCTGTCCGGTGGCGAGCGTGCCCGTCTGTTGCTGGCCAAATTGTTCAGCAAGCCTGCCAACCTGCTGGTGCTCGACGAACCGACCAACGACCTGGACGTCGAAACTCTGGAGCTGCTCGAAGAGGTTCTGCTGACCTTCAAGGGCACCGTATTGATGGTCAGCCACGACCGGGCATTCCTCGACAACGTCGTCACCAGCACGCTGGTGTTCGAAGGTGAAGGCAAGGTTCGCGAATACGTCGGTGGTTATCAGGACTGGCTGCGTCAGGGCGGTTCGCCGCGTCTTCTGGGTGTTGCCGACACCAAGTCGGGCAAGGCCGAACTGGCCAGCGCTGTGGTGCAGGCCGCACCGGTTGCCGCGCAGGACATGCCGGTCGCAAAGAAGAAGCTTAGCTACAAACTTCAGCGCGAGCTGGAGGCGCTGCCTGCGCAGATCGATGAGGTTGAAGGCAAGATGGCCGTCCTGACTGCAGAAATGGCCGAGCCGGGCTTTTACCAGCGTTCTGCGGAACAGACTGCTGCCGTGCTGGCGCAGCTGGAAAACCTGCAGGCCGAGCTGGACAAGCTGCTGGAGCGCTGGGCCGAACTGGACGAGTGATCGCTGACGCGTTCGTGTGATGCAAAAAAGCCCGGGTAACCGGGCTTTTCGCTGTAGCAGGCCAGATTACTCGGGCTTTTTAAGGCTCACTGCCAGCACGTCACATGGTGCGCCGTGCAGGACGTCGTTGGCAGTGGAGCCAAGCAACAAGGCCAGGCCGTGGCGGCCATGGCTGCCGACGACGATCATGTCACAAGCCTTGCTCTTGGCGAGTTTGTGGATTTCCTGCCGTGGCTGACCAATCACTATGTGGTTTTCGCTGGTTTTCAGCTGCGGGTACTTGAGTTTGAGCTTTTCGAGCTTCTCCTGGGCCTGATCCATCTGTTGCTGTTGCAATTGCGAAAGGTCCATCGGGACGTCACCGCCGAACGCCATGGCGATTGGTTCGACGATGTGCACTACCGACAGTTTTGCTTCGCTGGCCTTGGCCAGCAAGCTGGCGCGACGGATGACCGGGTCACACTCATCGGTGAGGTCAATAGCAACCAGAATGTGTTCGTATGGCATGAGGGTGTCCTCCGGGAACATTGCGATGGTGGGAGTATGGCTCTTTCGTTCGCATCTGGGCAGACCCTTGTGCAAGCCATTGTTTTCAAAAATGTTGTGAGAAGTCCGAGATCGGGTGGGGGGCAAGAAATATGACGGTCTGGATAGTCCTGTCAATCATTGGTGTGATGCTGAGCCCGCTTGTGTGGTTGCGCCCGTCGCGTCATCAGAGCGGCAGGATGGCATTGCGCATGGAGGCGCGCCGTCTGGGAATGGGTATGCAGCTTGCCCCGCAAGAGTGGCCGCACTGGCTGACGAAAGAGCCGCCAAGCCCTTGCGCACAGTACCATCGCCCGCGGCTGAGCTCGCATGCAGATGCCTGGGTTTACTGGCAGAGCGAGCCGGGCGTCTGGCGCAACCGCTGGCGTGAGGTCTGCGAAGATCCAAAGCTGCTGCCTCATTTGCAGACGTTACCCGCAGATGCCTACAAGGTCGAGGCTGACGGGCAGATGGTTGCCGTGTACTGGGCGGAGCGGGGCGAGGCAGAAGTGTTGCAGCGTATTGATAAGCTGCTCAGGGAATTGGCCTGAGCCTGACTCAAAGGCATTAAATCGCAGGCATTAAAAAGCCCGATAACAACATCGGGCCGGGGTTGGCCAGGCAGGCCGATAATTCGTCGCGTGCCGACAGGCTTTCGCCGCCATGTCGGCCTTCGCTGTTGCGCACCCGCAAATCAGCTGCATTGCGAGCCTCTTGTGGCGCAGTGTTGCGACTCTAGCCCTTTTGCTCCATTTTGTCGCGATTCCTGCAAATATTTTTTGTATGTGCCCTCAGGCGGTGCGTCCGCGCCTGATTTTCCTGGCCTACAACTGTCTCGTGTCACGCTCTCTAGGTCAGGCTACAGCACCTGAGTTCGGCTACTATCACGCTGGCGAATGATGGCGGATCGCACACAGGCGTGGGCATTATGGAGTGCCTGCATATTCCCGCGAAAACGAATATTTTCGAGTGTTTAGTCGAATTGACAATCTCTCGGTTATGCCTGATGGTGTGCGTACCCAAATCAAACGGGCGTATGAAATGATCGTTTGGTCGTCAGAAGGCTCTGACAGAATCCTGGCTACCACGTCGCGGCGGGTAAACGTGTGATTTGGCGAGTTCATCGACGGCGACGTCGTAGCCCCGTCGGACATTAATGTCCGGCGGGTATTGTTCAGCTTCCATATTGTGGAGATCAGTTGATGATTTACGAAGGTAAAGCCATCACGGTTAAGGCTCTTGAAAGTGGCATCGTCGAATTGAATTTCGATCTCAAGGGTGAGTCCGTCAACAAGTTCAACCGCCTCACCCTCAATGAATTGCGTCAGGCAGTCGATGCAATCAAGGCCGATGCCTCGGTCAAGGGCGTGATCGTCAGCAGTGGCAAGGACGTGTTCATCGTCGGTGCCGACATCACCGAGTTCGTCGACAACTTCAAGTTGCCGGAAGCCGAACTGGTTGCGGGCAATCTGCAAGCCAACAGGATTTTCAGCGATTTCGAAGATCTGGGCGTCCCCACCGTTGTCGCTATTAACGGCATTGCGCTGGGCGGCGGTCTGGAAATGTGCCTGGCCGCAGACTATCGGGTCATCTCCAGCAGTGCTCGCATCGGTCTGCCCGAAGTCAAGCTGGGCCTATACCCTGGTTTCGGCGGTACTGTGCGTTTGCCGCGCATCATCGGTGCTGACAACGCAATCGAATGGATCGCGTCAGGCAAGGAAAGCTCCGCAGAGGATGCTCTGAAGGTTGGTGCCGTTGATGCTGTAGTTGCACCCGAGAAGCTTCAGGCCGCAGCGCTTGACCTGATTCAGCGCGCCATTTCCGGCGAGTTCGACTACAAGGCCAAGCGCCAGCCCAAGCTGGACAAGCTCAAGCTCAATGCCATCGAGCAAATGATGGCATTCGAAACCGCCAAAGGTTTTGTCGCAGGTCAGGCCGGACCGAACTATCCGGCACCGGTCGAGGCGATCAAGACCATCCAGAAAGCCGCCAATTTCGGTCGTGACAAGGCGCTGGAAATCGAAGCCGCCGGTTTCGTGAAAATGGCCAAGACATCTGCTGCGCAGAGCCTTATCGGCCTGTTTCTGAACGATCAGGAACTGAAAAAGAAAGCCAAGGGCTACGACGCAGTCGCCAAGGACGTGAAACAGGCCGCCGTACTGGGCGCCGGGATCATGGGCGGCGGCATTGCCTATCAGTCGGCAGTCAAGGGCACGCCGATCCTGATGAAGGACATCCGCGAAGAAGCCATTCAGCTGGGTCTGAACGAAGCCTCCAAACTGCTTGGCGGCCGTCTGGAAAAAGGCCGTCTGACTGCGGCGAAGATGGCCGAAGCGCTTAACGCGATTCGTCCTACGCTTTCCTACGGCGATTTCGGCAACGTCGACCTGGTGGTCGAAGCGGTTGTCGAAAACCCGAAGGTCAAGCAGGCGGTACTGGCGGAAGTCGAAGCCAACGTGGGTGAGCACACCATTCTGGCGTCCAACACTTCGACCATCTCGATCAGCTTGCTGGCCAAGGCCCTCAAGCGTCCGGAAAACTTCGTCGGCATGCACTTCTTCAACCCGGTGCACATGATGCCACTGGTGGAAGTGATCCGTGGCGAGAAGTCCAGCGAAGAAGCGGTCGCCACGACCGTTGCCTACGCCAGGAAAATGGGCAAGAACCCGATTGTGGTCAACGACTGTCCGGGCTTTCTGGTCAACCGCGTACTGTTTCCGTACTTCGGCGGTTTTGCCAGGCTGGTCAGCGCAGGCGTGGATTTCGTGCGCATCGACAAGGTCATGGAGAAATTCGGCTGGCCGATGGGGCCTGCCTACCTGATGGACGTTGTCGGTATCGACACCGGCCACCATGGCCGTGATGTCATGGCCGAAGGTTTCCCTGACCGGATGAAGGATGATCGCCGCTCTGTGGTCGACGCGCTTTATGAAGCCAAACGTCTGGGACAGAAGAACGGCAAGGGCTTCTACGCCTACGAGACCGACAAGAAGGGCAAGCCCAAGAAGGTCAATGACCCGGCTGTGCTGGATGTGCTCAAGCCGATCGTCTACGAACAGCGTGAAGTGAGCGATGAAGACATCATCAACTGGATGATGATCCCGTTGTGCCTGGAAACGGTTCGCTGCCTGGAAGACGGCATCGTCGAAACCGCTGCCGAAGCCGACATGGGCCTGATCTACGGTATTGGTTTCCCTCCATTCCGTGGCGGTGCGCTGCGCTATATCGACTCCATCGGTGTTGCCGAATTCGTAGCCCTGGCTGACCAATACGCCGAGCTGGGTGCCCTGTATCAACCGACCGCGAAGCTGCGTGAAATGGCCAGTAAAGGCCAGAGCTTCTTCGGTCAAGCGTCTTCCGAGGAATGAACGAATGAGCCTTAATCCAAGAGACGTCGTGATTGTCGACTTCGGTCGTACCCCGATGGGTCGCTCCAAGGGCGGCATGCACCGCAACACCCGCGCTGAAGACATGTCCGCGCATTTGATCAGCAAATTGCTCGAGCGCAACAACAAGGTTGATCCGGCTGAAGTCGAGGACGTGATCTGGGGCTGTGTCAACCAGACCCTGGAGCAGGGCTGGAACATCGCGCGCATGGCGTCATTGCTGACCCAGATCCCGCACACTTCGGCTGCGCAGACAGTAAGTCGTCTGTGTGGTTCGTCCATGAGCGCGCTGCACACCGCTGCGCAGGCGATCATGACCAACAACGGTGACGTGTTCGTCATCGGTGGTGTGGAGCACATGGGCCACGTCAGCATGATGCATGGCGTGGACCCGAACCCGCACATGTCCCTGCACGCTGCCAAAGCCTCCGGAATGATGGGCCTGACCGCTGAAATGCTCGGCAAAATGCATGGCATCACCCGCGAGCAGCAGGATGCCTTCGGCCTGCGTTCCCACCAGTTGGCCCACAAGGCGACGCTGGAAGGCAAGTTCAAGGATGAGATCATCCCGATGCAGGGGTATGACGAGAACGGCTTCCTCAAGGTCTTTGACTACGATGAGACCATTCGTCCGGACACCACCCTGGAAAGTCTCGCCGCGCTCAAGCCGGCGTTCAATCCAAAAGGTGGCACCGTGACTGCCGGTACGTCCTCGCAGATCACTGACGGTGCGTCGTGCATGATTGTCATGTCGGCGCAGCGCGCCCAGGACCTCGGTATCCAGCCTCTGGCGGTGATTCGCTCGATGGCCGTGGCCGGTGTCGACCCAGCGATCATGGGCTATGGTCCGGTTCCGGCAACTCAGAAAGCGCTCAAGCGTGCAGGTCTGACGATCGCCGATATCGACTTCATCGAGCTCAACGAAGCCTTCGCTGCACAGGCCTTGCCGGTGTTGAAAGATTTGAAAGTGCTCGACAAGATGAACGAGAAGGTTAACCTGCACGGCGGCGCCATCGCTCTGGGTCATCCGTTTGGGTGTTCCGGCGCGCGCATCTCCGGCACCTTGCTCAATGTCATGAAGCAAAATGGCGGCACCTTCGGTGTGTCTACCATGTGTATTGGTCTGGGGCAGGGCATCGCGACCGTTTTCGAACGCGTCTGATTCCTGTGTGTGATGCGAGCCGGGGCTTGGTGCCCCGGCTTTTGTTTTTTGAAAAAAGGTTTCTTCAGCCAAATTTTTTGAACGTGTTACAAGAGGACCGCAGCATGCAACTGCAACCAGGGCTCTATCGCCATTACAAAGGCCCGCAGTACCGGGTTTTCAGTGTTGCCAGGCATTCCGAAACCGAAGAGGAAGTCGTGTTCTATCAGGCTCTGTACGGCGATTTCGGGATGTGGGTGCGTCCCTTGAGCATGTTTCTGGAGTCGGTCGAGGTTGACGGCGAGCACGTCCCGCGCTTTGCTCTGGTTGAGGCTGAACCCAGCCTGTTTTCACCAACGTGAGAAGGAATTGCACAACAGGCTGTGCTTGACCTCACCTTGTAGCCACTATATATAGCGTGGCCTTTACAAGCTCCTCACTGTCTTTCATCTAGTTATTCAGGAATTTTCTGATCCATGGGCAAATCGCTGGTCATCGTGGAATCCCCGGCTAAGGCCAAGACCATCAACAAGTATTTGGGCAACCAGTACGTGGTGAAGTCGAGTATCGGCCATATCCGAGACCTGCCCACCAGCGGTTCCGCTAGTGCCGCCAAAGACCCTGCCGCCAAGCGTGGCAAGGCTGCTGCGGGCGAGGGCCCGGTACTGACGCCTAAAGAAAAGGCGCAGCGCCAGTTGGTCTCGCGCATGGGAGTCGATCCGGAACATGGCTGGAAGGCCAAGTACGAGATCCTTCCTGGCAAGGAAAAGGTCATTGAAGAGCTGCGCAAGCTCGCCAAGGATGCCGACACCATCTATCTCGCGACGGACTTGGACCGCGAAGGGGAAGCCATTGCCTGGCACCTGCGCGAAGCCATCGGCGGGGATGACAGCCGCTACAAGCGCGTGGTGTTCAACGAGATCACCAAGAAAGCCATTCAGGAAGCGTTTTCCAAGCCAGGCGAGCTGGACATTGCCCGTGTCAACGCTCAGCAAGCGCGTCGTTTCCTTGACCGCGTCGTAGGCTACATGGTCTCGCCGCTGCTCTGGCAGAAAGTGGCCCGTGGTTTGTCTGCCGGTCGTGTGCAGTCGGTTGCGGTGAAGCTGGTGGTGGAGCGTGAGCGTGAAATTCGCGCGTTCAACCCTGAAGAATACTGGGAAATCCACGCCGATCTGGGCACCGCCAAAGGCGCCAATGTGCGGTTCGAAGTGGCGCGTGAAAACGGCGAAGCGTTCAAACCGCTGAACGAAACCCAGGCCATGGCAGCCCTTGAAAAGCTCAAGGCGTCCAGCTACAGCATCGTCAAGCGTGAAGACAAGCCGACCAGCAGCAAGCCCTCGGCGCCGTTCATCACCTCGACCCTGCAGCAGGCGGCGAGCAATCGCCTGGGCTTCGGCGTCAAGAAGACCATGATGATGGCACAGCGCTTGTATGAGGCTGGCTATATCACTTATATGCGTACCGACTCGACCAACCTGTCGGCCGACGCGGTAAGCATGGCGCGTGACTACATTGAAACCGAGTTCGGCAAGAAGTACCTGCCGGAATCGCCTAACGTCTACAGCAGCAAGGAAGGCGCGCAAGAGGCTCACGAAGCGATTCGACCTTCCGACGTCAACACCCACCCGACCAAGCTTGCCGGGATGGAGCGTGACGCCGAGCGCCTTTACGAGTTGATCTGGCGCCAGTTCGTGGCTTGCCAGATGCTGCCTGCACAATACCTGTCGACCACCGTCACGGTCGCCGCCAGCGACTTCGAGCTGCGCGCCAAGGGCCGCATCCTCAAGTTCGACGGCTATACCCGTGCGTTGCCACAGATGGCCAAGCCGGGCGATGACGACGTTTTGCCGGACATGGCGCAGGGCGAAGCGCTGAAGCTGAACAAGCTCGACCCCAGCCAGCACTTCACCAAGCCGCCAGCGCGTTATTCCGAAGCCAGTCTGGTCAAGGAAATGGAAAAGCGCGGTATCGGTCGCCCGTCGACCTACGCCGCGATCATTTCGACCATTCAGGACCGTGGCTACGTGGCGCTGCACAATCGCCGCTTCTACTCGGAAAAAATGGGTGACATCGTCACCGGACGTCTGTCCGAAAGCTTTTCCAACCTGATGGACTATGGCTTTACCGCCGGGATGGAAGAAAACCTCGACGACGTGGCTCAGGGTGAGCGCGACTGGAAAAACGTCCTGGACGAGTTCTACGGTGATTTCCGTAAAAAGCTCGACGTGGCCGAGGCCGCTGATGGCGGCATGCGTGCCAACCAGCCGGTGATGACCGATATCCCGTGCAAGGTATGCGGCCGCCCGATGCAGATTCGCACGGCCTCGACGGGTGTGTTTCTGGGGTGCTCCGGCTACAGCCTGCCGCCCAAGGAACGCTGCAAGGCGACTGTCAATCTGACCCCCGGTGACGAAATTGCCGACGATGACGAGGGCGAGTCCGAGTCGCGGGTTCTGCGCGGCAAACATCGCTGCCCGATCTGTAGCACGGCGATGGACGCGTATCTGCTCGACGAAAAGCACAAACTGCACATTTGCGGCAACAACCCCGATTGCACAGGTTACGAGATCGAGGAAGGTACTTACCGGATCAAAGGCTACGAAGGCCCGAGTCTGGAATGCGACAAGTGCGGCAGCGAAATGCAGCTCAAGACCGGTCGTTTCGGCAAGTTCTTCGGCTGTACCAATCCGGAGTGCAAGAACACCCGCAAACTGCTGAAAAGCGGCGACGCAGCACCACCGAAGATGGACCCGGTGAAGATGCCGGAGCTCAAGTGCGACAAGGTCGACGACACCTACATTCTGCGTGACGGCGCTTCGGGCCTGTTCCTGGCTGCCAGCCAGTTCCCGAAAAACCGTGAAACCCGTGCCCCGCTTGTTATCGAGATCGCGCCGCACAAGGACGAAATCGATCCCAAGTACCACTTCCTTTGCGAAGCGCCGAAGAAGGATCCGGACGGTCGTCCAACAGTGATCCGTTACAGTCGCAAGACCAAAGAGCAGTATGTCCAGACCGAAGTAGAGGGCAAGCCTACGGGCTGGCGTGCGTTCTACGACGGCAGCGCCTGGAAGGTTGAAGACAAGCGTTGATCGCAAGCGCCCGACGCAAACGTGTCGGGCGCTGTTTTCGACAGGCACGGCCTGCGGTGCCAGACTGATCCGACGCCACAGGCTATGCTGTTCTCTATCCCATTGTTATGGAGAGTCTCGCCATGGCTCATGAGCTCTATACCCGTACCAACCAGAAGATCTATTTTGCAGGGCTTGCGCTCGAAGCGTTGGGGAAGGCGGAGAAGGGGCAGGCGGTGAACGCGCCTGCATTGTTGCAGGCCGAGCGTGAGTCCGCCTTGTTTCATCTGTATGGCGCGCTGCTCGGCTTGTGCCACGAGATCGCGGGGTTCTACCGACTGCCGCAGGCCGGCTCGCGTCGTGCGGAGGACTTGTTGACTCAGGAAGTGCTGAACGCCATAGCAATTCCCGAAATGGCCGAGTTGGTTGAGCTTGCCCAGAACCGCCAGACATGGCTGGCTCAGTTGCTGACGGCCTATAACGCGTTGTATGAGCCGCCGCGTGCACCGAAAAAGCTCAAGGGTGACGTCACACAGCCGATGATACAGGCTGTGAACCTGGACGCTGAGCCGGAGTCTGAACTGACACGTGAAGAGCTCGAAAACTGGCGTCAGCAACTCAAAGGGTTGGCCATCCGTTTTCGTGAAGGCCTGAGCGAGTGCTGAAAACCAATGAAGTGCAGGCTGGCAGGCTGTTACAATGCCCGCCTCTTGCGGAGTAACTGTAATGCCTACCTCTTTCCTGGAAATTGTCGAACTGCCTGACGGACGTATTGAACTGCGTCGTGCCGATGACGAGGGTTCTCTGGTGACGCTTGATTTCTCTGCGGATGCCAAAGCGTTCATGCAAGGTCAGCATGTTGAAGTCGCCAAGGCCATGTTGAGTGTGGGCGTACAGATGGCTGGCCGTCTGGCTGAGGGCGAAGTCGAGAAGGATGACGTGCCCCACGTCCTGCACTGATCGACGACCGGGCTTTTTAGCCCAGCCGGATGTTCAGGCTCTGTGCTTCCCCGATTTTTGCAGCACTGATCAATTGCTGACGCGCTGCGGTGCCAAGTGGATTGATCCAGCTCACAACCGTATGGCTACGACCGAGTCTCAGTGCTTCGCGAGTCAGCTCCAGTACACTTTGTGTGCCGCGCGGCTGCAGTAGCAGAATCCGTTCCCTGTTGAGTCCTGCATCGCGCAACCAGGTCTGGGTCAGGCTTGAGGGTGGCGCAATCAGCGTCAGCCAGCGTGCGTCGATTTCTTCGCTCAGTTCCCGAAGGATAGGGGCCAGAAGGTTCAGGCAGTTCCCGGCGGCGCCGCGCAAAGACAGTTCACTGAAGAGTTCTGGCTCGTTGCCCCAGGGTGTTTCGACTGCATCGGCAAGCAGCGGGGCGATGGGCTGAGCCAGAAACGCCTCGAACAGTGGCAATTGTGAATGCGGTGCTTGATGGAACTGCATAACGCCTCCTTAGCGGCGAATGACGCCGACGCTCAAACCTTCGATCACCAGCTCCTGATCCTTGAGATCGACCTCGATAGGGGCAAAATCAGGGTTTTCAGCCAGCAGCCAGACTTTGCTGCCTTCACGCTTGAAACGCTTGACGGTGACTTCGTCGCCAATCCGGGCAACTACGATCTGGCCGTTACGTGCTTCGCGAGTGGTGTGCACCGCCAACAGGTCGCCATCCAGAATTCCGACGTCCTTCATACTCATGCCGTGAACGCGCAGCAGGTAGTTGGCGCTGGGATGGAAAAAGGAAGGGTTGATGTTGCAGGACTCTTCGATATGTTGCTGAGCCAGAATCGGCGCGCCAGCTGCTACGCGACCAATGACCGGCAGGCTGCTTTCATCCGGCCGTGCTTCAAAGCCGGGAATGCGGATGCCGCGTGAGGCACCAGGGGTCATTTCGATGGCGCCTTTGCGAGCCAATGCCTTAAGGTGTTCTTCCGCTGCGTTGGGCGATTTGAAACCCAGCTCCTGGGCGATTTCCGCACGTGTAGGTGGAAAGCCGTTGTCTTCCAGGCAGCGTTTGATGAAGCCCAGGATTTCAGCCTGGCGTGGCGTCAGTTTGATCATGATGGGCGCTCTGGCTTTTTATACAGTGACTGGGATTATATACAGTGAACCCGCGTTGGCAATCATCCTTTTTACTTTCGCCGCCAGGCGGTGCGGTGGGGGGTTGCGAAGCCTTGCGTCAAAAAGCGCTGTATAAGCTGTCTATTGTCATTTAACATCCAGTTTCGTGACTGTTCAGCCACAAAATGAACGGGTCCGCTTGACAAACGGGGCGCCTGATACGTATGTTTCAAACGTTCGTTTGTTAGGCAGAGAGCCATGGCCCAGTCGGAAACCGTTGAACGCATTCTTGATGCTGCCGAGCAGTTATTCGCAGAAAAGGGGTTTGCTGAAACCTCCTTGCGTCTCATCACCAGCAAGGCTTCGGTCAATCTGGCTGCGGTGAACTATCACTTCGGTTCGAAAAAGGCGCTGATTCAGGCGGTGTTCTCACGTTTTCTCGGCCCGTTCTGCATCAGTCTCGATCGCGAGCTGGAGCGTCGCCAGGCAAAACCCGAACACAAGCCGAGCCTGGAAGAACTGCTGGAGATCCTCGTCGAGCAGGCGCTTGTCGTGCAACCGCGAAGCGGTAACGACCTCTCGATCTTCATGCGTCTTTTAGGGCTTGCCTTCAGTCAGAGTCAGGGCCACCTGCGCCGTTATCTTGAAGACATGTACGGTAAGGTGTTCCGTCGTTACATGATGCTGGTCAACGAAGCCGCCCCCCGTATTCCGCCTATCGAGCTGTTCTGGCGCGTGCACTTCATGCTCGGTGCCGCCGCATTCAGCATGTCCGGCATCAAGGCCTTGCGTGCGATTGCCGAAACCGATTTTGGCGTCAATACCTCCATCGAGCAGGTCATGCGCCTGATGGTGCCGTTTCTGGCCGCAGGCATGCGTGCCGACACCGGCGTCAGTGACCCGACTATGATCGCCGCTCAACTCAGGCCGCGTAGCAAGAGCAGCACCGGCACGCCTGCGGTCGCCAAGGCCTGACGCTCCAAGCCTTAATGTACCGGCGCATCGCATTGCGTCAGGCTTCAGGATCAAGCACCATGCCCGGATTGCAAATGGGCACTGGTGTGTAAGGGTTTTTTCTATGAGTTCTGGCCTGCAAGGCTCCCTGATGGTCGATGTCGCCGGCACCTGGCTGACCAGCGAAGACCGTCAGTTTCTGCGTCAGCCCGAAGTGGGCGGTTTGATTATCTTTGCCCGAAACATCGAGCATCCCCGTCAGGTTCGTGAACTGAGTGCGGCGATTCGCGCCGTTCGCCCGGACTTGCTGCTGGCAGTGGATCAGGAGGGCGGCAGGGTCCAGCGCCTGCGGCAGGGGTTCGTGCGTCTACCGCCGATGCGCGCTATTGCCGACAAGCCAGATGCTGTACTGCTGGCCGAGCATTGCGGCTGGCTGATGGCCACCGAAGTATTGGCTGTCGGCCTGGACCTGAGTTTTGCTCCGGTGCTGGACCTGGACTACCAGCGCAGCGCGGTCGTCGGGACGCGTTCGTTTGAGGGCGACCCGGAGCGTGCGGCGCTGCTGGCAGGGGCGTTTATTCGTGGCATGAACGCGGCTGGCATGGCTGCGACCGGCAAGCATTTCCCTGGCCACGGCTGGGCCGAAGCCGACTCTCACGTGGCTATCCCGAATGACGAGCGCAGTCTGGAACAGATTCGCGCCAGCGATCTGGTGGCGTTCGCACGCCTGAGCCGACAGCTCGCTGCAGTGATGCCTGCTCATGTCATTTACCCGAAAGTCGATTCGCAGCCTGCCGGTTTCTCCAAGCGCTGGCTGCAAGACATCCTGCGCGACGAACTGAAATTTGACGGTGTTATTTTCAGCGATGATCTGTCGATGGCCGGTGCCCATGTGGTCGGTGATGTCGCCAGCCGTATCGAGGCTGCGCTGACGGCGGGTTGCGACATGGGGCTGGTATGTAATGACCGCGCTGCGGCAGAGCTGGCCCTCGGTGCGGCCCAGCGCCTGAAAGTCAGGCCTTCGCCGCGCATCGCGCGTATGCGCGGTCAGGCATCAGCCAGTACTGATTATCGGCAACACCCGCGCTGGCAGGCCGCGCTTCAGGCCCTGCGCGCTGCTCAACTGATCGATTAAGGATTTGCGATGACTGTTTACGCGATTATTGGTGGGACTGGCCTGACCCAGCTGGAAGGCCTGAACATTCGGCAGTCCTTGCCGATGAACACGCCTTATGGCGCACCTTCCGGCGAAATCCAGATCGGCGATTATGCCGGTCGCGAAGTGATGTTTTTGGCGCGGCATGGTCATCCGCACCGTTTGCCACCGCATCAGGTCAACTACCGGGCCAACATCTGGGCCTTGAAGCAGGCTGGTGCCGAAGCGATTCTGGCGGTCAATGCGGTAGGTGGCATACATCCTGCGATGGGCACCGGGCACTTTTGCGTGCCGCATGATCTGGTCGACTACACCAGCGGTCGCCAGCACACGTTCTTTGCCGATGATCTGGAAGAGGTCACGCACATCGACTTCAGCTATCCCTACGGCGAAGCGTTACGGGCGCGGCTGGTTGCAGCACTGGCCGCTGAAGGGTGCGAGTTCTCTGATCGGGGTGTCTATGCCTGTACTCAGGGGCCGCGCCTGGAGACGGTCGCCGAAATCATCCGCCTTGAGCGTGATGGCTGCGACATCGTCGGCATGACTGGTATGCCCGAGGCCGCTCTGGCCCGTGAGCTGGAGCTGGAATACGCCTGCCTGGCGCTGGTGGTCAATCCGGCAGCGGGCAAGTCGACCACTGTCATAACCATGGCAGAAATCGAACAGGCCCTGCGCGATGGTATGGGCAAGGTAAAAGCCACGCTCGCCCGGGTTCTGTCAGCCTCCTGACTTACAGCATGCGCTTGAGGGTGTTGTCCTTGCGCACAAGGTGATGCCAGAGCGCGGCGACTACGTGCAGGGCGATGACGTAATAGAAGATCGAGCCCAGCAGCTTGTGCACATCTTCGAACGTTTCGGCCCTGCGATCCGAGGTCGGCAGGGGCCAGGGTATCTGCAGGTCGGTGAGGGGAATGGGTAACGCGCCTTTTTCCACCATCACCGTCAGCAGGCCCAATAAAGGCTGAGCGAACAGGAACGCATACAGCACGTAATGCGTAAGTGTCGCGGCTAAGCGCAACGCGCCTTCAAGCGGCGGCGTTATGCCGGGCGGACGATGCCGTCGACGTTCGGCGACGCGGAAAAACGCCATGGCCAGAATCACAATCCCCACCCAGAAATGGCTCTGCACGACCAGTGTGCGGTATTCAGAACCCTTGCCAAACTGACTGCGGCTCAGAATCAGGGTATACGCCAGCACAATCAGTATGGCCATGACCCAGTGCAGCCATCTGGCTCGTGCGGTGTAGCGTTGAGAAGTCGGTGCATCCACGGTTGGATTCCTTGTCGCTTTTTACAGGTCCGGTAAGCAGTTTAGGCAGTTGCCGGGATCCTGCGTTTCATTTGTACGCGTTTTTTTCAGCGTCAGATCTGTGCCATTGAATATGCCCGACTGAATATGGCAAATACGCAGCACAGGCGACACGGGACGGAACCTGTGCCGATGGGTGGCTTCATATGACGTGAATATTCACCCGGGAGCGAGTCTTGACCAGTGCCAATCCGCCTGTCGGCCCAGCAACGCCAGTGTCCGCCAGTGTTTCATTGAATGTACTGACCATGAACATGCACATGGGCTTTGGCATTTTCAATCGCCGCTTCATTTTGCCGGAGTTGCGTGAGGCTGTGCGTACTGTATCGGCCGATATCGTGTTTCTTCAGGAAGTGCACGGCGAGCACCAGAGCCATGCGCGCAGCGTCAAGGACTGGCCGAAGATTTCCCAGTACGAGTTCCTCGCCGACAGCATGTGGAACGACTTTGCCTATGGTCGTAATGCGGTGTACCCGGATGGCGATCACGGTAACGCGCTGCTGTCCAAGTACCCGATCATCCAGCACGAGAACCTCGACATTTCCATTCATGGCACCGAGCAGCGCGGTTTGCTGCACTGCATCCTGGAGATGCCATACACCGGTCGGGTGCATGCGGTGTGTGTTCACTTGGGCTTGCGTGAAAGTCATCGGCGTCAGCAGCTCAACCTGCTCGCCGAGCTGATGGAGCGTCTTCCCGAGGGTGAGCCGGTGATCGTTGCCGGTGATTTCAATGACTGGCGTCAGCGCGCCGATGCTTTGCTGGAGGGCACCGGGCTGCACGAGGTTTTTGTCGAGCGCTTCGGCGCGCCGGCCAAAAGCTTTCCGGCCCGCTGGCCGTTGCTCCGGCTGGACCGGATTTATATCCGCAACGCGACTTCCCACAGGCCGAAAGTATTGTCCAGCCGCCCGTGGTCTCATCTTTCCGATCATGCACCGCTGGCGGTGGAGTTGACCTTATGAGTAATACGACAGGGCAGTGGTGTGATGGTAACTCGGTAGAGCTGCTGATCAACGGTGAAGACTTCTACGCCCGGGTGTTTGAGTGCATACGGGCCGCGCGCAAAGAGGTGTTGATCGAGACTTTCATCATCTTTGAAGACCGGATTGGCGAGGGCTTGCAACAGGCATTGCTCCAAGCTGCGGCCAACGGCGCGAAAGTGGTTGTCACGGTAGATGACTACGGGACATCGGACCTGAGTTCGGTGTTTGTCAAAACCATGATCGATGCCGGTATTCAGATTCAGCTGTTCGACCCGCGTCCGCGATTCATGGGTATGCGCACCAACCTGTTCCGCCGTCTGCACCGCAAGGTGGTCGTCATTGACGGCGAACTGGGCTTTATCGGCGGCATCAACTACAGCGTTGATCACATGACTGACACGGGGGTGACGGCCAAACAGGACTATGCCGTTCTGGTCTGTGGCCCGATTGTTGGCGATATTCACCACAGCGCGTTGAATATGCTCAGCAAGGTCGTTCGTGACAAATTGCCGCCCATTGCACTGAAGCTGGACCGTGCCGGTGACGCCAGCATGCTGCTCGCCGAGCGCGACAATGACGAGCACAGTACCGATATCGAAGAGCAGTACCTTGAGGCGATTCGCACTGCGAAGCAACGGATCACCCTGGCCAACGCGTATTTTTATCCCAGCTACCGTTTTCTGCGTGAGCTGCGCAATGCGTCACGGCGGGGCGTCAAGGTCACCCTTATTTTGCAAGGTCAGCCCGACATGCCGTTCGTGCGGGTCTGCTCGCGGCTGACCTACACTTACCTGCTGCGCGACGGCGTGGTCATTCACGAGTACAAGCAACGTGCATTGCACGGCAAGGTCGCGCTGATCGATCAGGACTGGTCCACCGTGGGCTCCAGCAATCTCGACCCGCTGAGCTTGGCGCTGAACCTGGAGGCCAATCTGTTCATTCGTGATCGCGGGCTCAATGAGCATCTGCAAAACCATCTGATGGAGCTTGCCGCTGCGCACAGTAAGCAGATGAGCCTCAAGGGCGCGGCGCGTGGTCAGTGGTGGCGTGCGCCGATGATCGTTTTAAGCTTCTTTTTTCTGCGGCGTTTTCCGGCCATTGCCGGCCTGTTCCCGGTTCACGGTGTGCGCCTCAAGCCGTTACGGGCCGGTGACGTGGTGCCGGAAGCGAAAGTCATCGAACAGCAACAGAACAACCACGAGATGGACCAGGAGAAAACTTCATGACTCAGGCCGCAAATGCAGCGCCGCGAAGTGCGCAGGGAGCCAAATGGAAATGGGCAAAGCGGATATTCAATCTGTTTTTCTTCATTGCTGTCCCGGTCCTGTTGTTTCTGCTGGTCAAGAACCTTGACTGGCAAGAGGTCAAGCAGGCGCTTTCGTCCTACAAGGCCAGCACTCTGGCCATTGCCGCTGTTGTGGCCTTTGCCAGTTACGCAACCTATTGCGGTTTTGACATACTGGCGCGGTATTACACCCGCCACACATTGTCGATCAAGCAGATCGTGCCTGTGACCTTTGTCTGCTACGCATTCAACCTTAATCTCAGTTCATGGGTTGGCGGCATCGCCTTGCGTTACCGGTTGTATTCCCGGTTGGGGCTGGACGTGTCGACCATCACCCGGATTCTGAGCCTCAGCCTGATTACCAACTGGCTGGGTTACATGCTGCTGGCTGGTTTCGTGTTTTCGATGCGTTTTCTGGAGTTGCCAGAGGAATGGTCGATCGGCACCACGACCCTGCAATTGATCGGTTTCGGACTGTTGGCCGTGTGTTTTGCCTACCTGTTGGCCTGCCGGTTTTCCAAAAAGCGCTCATGGACCGTTCGTGATCAGGAATTCAATCTACCGTCGATGAAGCAGGCCTTGATGCAGGCCAGCCTGGGGGCTCTGAACTGGTCGCTGATGGCTGCGGTGATTTACACGCTGCTGCCCGACAAGGCGTTTTACCCGGCGATTCTCGGTGTGTTGCTGATCAGCAGCATCGCGGGTGTCATTACTCACATTCCAGCCGGGCTGGGCGTGCTTGAGACTGTATTCATTACCTTGCTGGCTCACCAGTTCTCCAAGGGCAGTCTGCTGGCAGCTCTGATCGGCTACCGCGCCATTTACTTCCTGCTGCCGCTGTTGATTGCATTGGTGGTGTATCTGGTGCTGGAAAAACGCGCGAAGAAAATGGGCCAGAAGAACCAGCAGCGAATGGGGCAGGAAGCGAAGACCTGAGGGCCGGGAATCTCAGCCCTCAATCATCAAACCCGACCTGCTCGTGGATCTCGTCCACTTTCAGCTCCAGCCGATACGCCACTGCAATGAACAGTGCCTGGCACAGGCACAGGGTGGCGCTCAGCGAGCGGAAGGCGAACGAGCTGCCTTCATTGACCAGCAACACCGAGTTAGCACGCTTGGCCAGCGGCGACAGATTGCTGTCGGTGATGATCAGCGTCTTGGCCTGATGATGCTGGGCGATGCGCAGGCAATGCTGGGTTTCCTTGCCGTAGGGCGTGAAGCTGATGGCAATCACCAGATCGTTGGCACGCACGCTGCGCATCTGCTCTCGATAGCTGCCCCCCAGGCCCGATATCAAGTGAATACGCTTGTTGGTGTGTTGCAGGTTGTAGACCAGATAATCCGCCACGGCAAATGAGCGGCGCACACCCACCACGTAGATATTGTCGGCGTTGACCACCAGATCTACAGCCTTTTCGAACTCATCGTCGTCCAGCTCTGCACTCAAACGCTCCAGCCCGGAGAGCGTTGCGCTCACGCATTCGCGTGCCAGATCACCCGAGTGGGCCTTCTGAGACTTATTGGCGATCATGCTGCGGATGCGTTGCTGGTAGTTCTGCACCGGCGTGGTCTTGTGCGTGTAAGCCTCGCGAAACAACGCCTGCATCTCACTGAAGCCGCTAAACCCGAAACGCTGGGAAAAGCGCACAATGGCCGACGGGTGGACTTCGCACTCGCGGGCAATGTCACTGATCCGGTCAACCATGATCCGGTCGCTCTGCTGGCTCATATAGCTGGCGATGCGCTTGAGCTGACGCGGTAAACCGTCGTACTCATCAGTGATCAGCCTTAGCAGGCCTTCGGCATTGGTCGGCGGCATGTCGACGCTCGTCTCGGGCAGAGTGGGCTGATCGGCGCGGGTCATATTCAAATCCTTTCTACCTGTTCTTTCAGGGCAATTTCTTACAGAGCAACATCTTTCAAGGTAACGCAGTTGTGTGCCCGACGATGGAGGCTGCCTTGGGCCGGGACGACTATAGCTTACCCGTCTGTGCATTGTGCCAGCACTTGAATAGCGGTATGGAAAAAATATTCCACTAAAAATAATTATAGAATAAATATTGATTGATGAGGCTCGACGTTTTACGCTGCATTCACAAAGCAGCGTGTACACATGATGCAGGCGCTGCAGGCTGATAAAAATAACAGGAGCCACCATGGGCCAGACATGCTTTGCCACTGGGCGTCAGTTGGATCTGATCTGCCTCGGACGCCTGGGCGTCGATCTTTATGCGCAACAAGTAGGTGCGCGGCTGGAAGACGTTTCCAGTTTCGCCAAATACCTGGGCGGCTCATCGGCCAATATCGCATTCGGTACTGCCAGGCTGGGGCTCAGGTCGGCCATGCTGAGCAGGGTAGGTGATGACCATATGGGTCGCTTCCTGGTCGAGTCGCTGGCCCGCGAAGGCTGTGATGTCAGCGCTATCAAGCGCGATCCCGAGCGCCTGACCGCCATGGTGCTGCTGGGGCTGAAAGACCGTGAAACGTTCCCCCTGGTGTTCTACCGCGAAAATTGCGCCGACATGGCTTTGCGCGCCGAGGACATCGACGAACAGCAGATCGCGTCGAGCAAGGCGCTGCTGATCACCGGCACGCATTTTTCTACCGATCAAGTGTTCAAGGCCAGCAGCCAGGCGCTCGACTACGCCGAAAAGCACGACGTCAAACGCGTGCTGGATATTGATTATCGCCCGGTGCTCTGGGGCCTGGCGGCCAAGGCTGATGGCGAGACACGTTTTGTTGCCGATCAGAAGGTCAGTCAGCATGTGCAGCGCATCCTGCCGCGTTTTGACCTGATTGTCGGTACTGAAGAAGAATTTCAGATTGCCGGCGGCTCTACCGATTTGCTCACTGCCCTGCGTACCGTGCGCGAACTGACGGCCGCGACGCTTGTGGTCAAGCTCGGCCCGCAAGGTTGCACAGTGATTCACGGTGCGATTCCTGCGCGGCTTGAAGACGGCGCAATCTACCCCTGCGTGCGGGTTGAAGTGCTCAACGTGCTGGGCGCTGGCGATGCGTTCATGTCCGGTTTTCTCAGCGGCTGGCTCAAGGATGCCAGCGACGAGCGCTGCTGCCAGCTGGCCAATGCCTGTGGCGGGCTGGTGGTATCGCGCCATGCCTGCGCGCCTGCGATGCCGACGCCTGCCGAACTGGATTACCTGTTCAGCAGCCCGTACCCCATTACCCGGCCTGATCAGGATGTTGTCCTGCAACGGCTGCATCAGGTCAGCGTGCCGCGCAAGCAGTGGCGGCAGTTGTTCATCTTCGCCTTCGATCATCGCGGCCAACTGGTCGAGCTGGCCCAACAGGCCGGGCGCGGCCTGAGCAGCATCAGCCAGCTCAAGCAACTATTCGTGCAGGCGGTTGAGCGGGTCGAAGCCGGCCTGCGCCAGCGTGGCATCGAAGCCGATGTCGGGCTGCTTGCCGATCAGCGCTTCGGTCAGGATTCACTTAACGCTGCGACCGGTCGCGGTTGGTGGGTGGCGCGTCCGGTGGAAGTGCAGGGTTCAAGACCCCTGGCGTTCGAGCATGGCCGCTCCATCGGCAGCAATCTGCTCGCCTGGCCGCAAGAGCAGATCATCAAGTGCCTGGTGCAATATCACCCCGATGACGAGCCCATGCTGCGTCTGGAACAGGAAGCGCAGATCAAGGCGCTCTACGACGCGTCGAAAGTCAGTGGTCACGAACTGCTGCTGGAAATCATTCCACCCAAGGATCACCCCTCGTCTCATCCTGACGTGATGGTCCGGTCGCTGAAGCGTTTGTACAACCTGGGCATCTACCCGGCGTGGTGGAAGATCGAGGCGCAGAGCGCGCAGGTCTGGCAGCAGCTGGACGAATTGATCCAGCAGCGCGATCCGTATTGCCGTGGCGTGGTACTGCTCGGGCTCAATGCGCCTGTAGAAGACCTCGCTGCCGGTTTTGCCGAAGCACGACACAGCCGCGTTTGCCAGGGTTTTGCCGTGGGCCGGACCATATTTCGCGAGCCAAGCCGGGCCTGGATGGCCGGGGAAATAGACGATGCGGCGCTGGTCAGTCGGGTGCAGAGCACCTTCAACTGGTTGATCGAGTCCTGGCGCGAAAGCCGCGCCTGACTCTTTCTTGATCTGACGTCGCGATAACAACAAAAAAGGTGCAGCCATGCCCGTTTCCATTTCCACACCCAGGATCCGCATCGGCATCAACCCGATCTCCTGGAGCAACGATGACTTGCCGGCCCTCGGCGGAGAGACGCCTCTGAGCACAGCCTTGAGCGAGGGCAAAGCCATTGGTTACGAGGGCTTTGAGCTCAACGGCAAATTTCCGAAAGATGCCAAGGGTGTCGGCGATGTGCTGCGGCCCTATGATCTGGCGCTGGTTTCCGGCTGGTATTCAAGCCGTCTGGCGCAGCGCTCGGTGGCCGAAGAAATCGAAGCCATTACCCCGCATGTGCAATTGCTCGCCGAGAATGGCGCTTCGGTACTGGTGTACGGTGAAGTGGCTGACTCGATTCAGGGGCAGCGCATTCCGTTGGTTGAACGACCGCGTTTTCACACCGATGCAGCCTGGCTTGAATATGCCGAAAAACTCACCGAACTGGCGCGTTTCACCCTGTCCCGAGGGGTACGCCTGGCGTATCACCACCACATGGGCGCTTACGTCGAGTCGCCACAGGATATTGATCGGCTGATGACACTGACCGGCAAGGAAGTCGGACTGCTGTTCGATTCAGGGCATTGTTACATGGGCGGCGGCGAGCCTTTGCAGGTGCTGAGCAAGCACATCGAGCGTGTCTGCCATGTGCATTTCAAGGATGTGCGCAAACCTGTGGTGCAACTGGCGCGCAACAATCTCTGGAGCTTTCCGGACTGCATCATCAATGGCACGTTCACGGTGCCAGGCGACGGCGATATCGACTTTTCTGCGCTGCTCAAGGTGTTGTTGCAAGCCAGCTACAGCGGCTGGCTGGTGGTCGAGGCCGAACAGGACCCAGCGGTAGCGCCGAGTTATGTGTATGCCAAAAAGGGCTATGACACCTTGCGCCAACTGCTGGCCGATGCGCAATAAGGAGGATTGAACCATGAATCTGCTGACCAAGAGCAAACCCCAGGGCCGTGACATCGTGGCGCTGGCGCCCGGCTCGCTCGAGTACGTGAACTTTGCCGCCTACCGACTGGAGGGCGGAGAGCGCCTGCCTCTCGCTGCAGAAGAAAACGAACTGTGCGTGGTCTTGCTGGCCGGGTACGCCAGCGTGAATGGCGAAGCACCGGGGCAGGGCGCTTTCAGTTGGGAAAACATCGGCGATCGGCAATCGGTGTTCGAGGAAAAATCGCCGTTTGCGGTCTACCTGCCACCGCATAGTCAGGCAGAGTTCGTTGCGCGTGGTCCGCTGCATCTGGCCGTATGCACGGCGCCGGGCGATGCGGGCAAACAGCTTGCGGCGCGGCTGATCATGCCGGGCAGCATGAAACGCAGCGTACGTGGCAAAGGGGCCAACACCCGTTACGTGTGCGACATTCTGCCGGACAGTGAACCGGCGCATTCGCTGCTGGTGGTCGAGGTACGGACTCCTTCGGGACATTCGTCCAGCTACCCGCCGCACAAGCACGACCGGGACAATCTGCCCCACGAGAGCTTTCTCGAAGAGACCTACTACCACCAGGTCAACCCGCCGCAGGGTTTCGTTTTCCAGCGGGTTTACACCGACGACCGCAGTATCGATCAGGCCATGGCCGTGGAAAACAATGATCTGGTGACAGTGCCCAAAGGCTATCACCCGGTGTCTGTGCCCTACGGTTACGAATCGTATTACCTGAACGTGATGGCCGGTCCGACACGCGCCTGGCAGTTCCACAACGACCCGCAGCACAGCTGGCTGCTGGATCTTTGATTTCCCCTTTTTACTCTGGAGGCATGAGATGAACGAGTCACCGGTAATCGGCCATTACATCAACGGACACCTGAATGACGGCGATGGTGAGCGTTACAGCGATGTCTTCAACCCGGCAATCGGCACTGTTCAAGCGCGCGTTGCGCTGGCCAGCGTGAAAACCGTGGATGAAGCGGTCGCTTCGGCCAAGGCTGCTTTTCCCGGCTGGGCCGATCAGTCCTCGCTGCGCCGGGCGCGGGTCATGTTCAAGTTCAAGGAATTGCTGGACCGGCACCACGACGAGCTGGCGCAGATCATTTGCCGCGAGCACGGCAAGGTGCTGTCCGATGCGCGTGGTGAAGTGGTGCGCGGTATCGAGATTGTCGAATTTGCCTGCGGTGCGCCCAGCCTGCTGAAAAGTGATTTCAGCGACAACATTGGCGGTGGTATCGATAACTGGAACCTGCGCCAGCCTCTGGGCGTCTGCGCCGGGGTCACGCCGTTCAACTTTCCGGTCATGGCGCCACTGTGGATGATCCCTATGGCATTGGTGACCGGCAACTGCTTTATCCTCAAACCTTCCGAGCGCGATCCGTCGGCCAGCCTGCTGATGGCGCGCCTGCTCAAGGAGGCCGGTCTGCCTGATGGCGTATTCAACGTGGTGCAGGGCGACAAGGTCGCGGTCGATGCCTTGCTGCAGCACCCTGACATCGAGGCCATTTCGTTCGTCGGTTCGACGCCGATTGCCGAGTACATCCACCAGCAGGGCACGGCCCACGGCAAGCGCGTGCAGGCGCTGGGCGGGGCCAAGAATCACATGATCGTGATGCCCGATGCGGACCTGGATCAAGCCGCCGATGCCTTGATCGGGGCGGCGTATGGTTCGGCGGGTGAGCGCTGCATGGCGATTTCCATTGCAGTGGTGGTAGGCGATGTCGGCCAGCAACTGATCGACAAGCTGCTGCCGCGCATCGATCAGCTCAAGGTCGGCAATGGCATGCAGGCCGATTCGGACATGGGGCCGTTGGTCACCGCCGTGCACAAAGCCAAGGTAGAGGGTTTCATCGATCAGGGCGTCAAAGAGGGGGCGAAGCTGATTGTCGATGGTCGCCACTTCAAGGTGCCGGGTGCCGAGCAGGGCTTTTTCGTCGGGGCGACGCTGTTCGACCACGTCACGCCGCAGATGCAGATCTACAAGGAAGAAATCTTCGGCCCGGTGCTGGGCATCGTCCACGTCGCGGATTTCGCCAGTGCCGTCGAGCTGATCAACGCACACGAATTCGGAAACGGTGTGTCGTGCTTTACCAGCGATGGTGGTGTGGCCCGTGCGTTTGCGCGGACCATCAAGGTCGGCATGGTCGGTATCAACGTGCCTATCCCGGTGCCCATGGCCTGGCATTCGTTTGGCGGCTGGAAACGTTCACTGTTTGGCGATCACCACGCGTATGGCGAAGAAGGCCTGCGCTTTTACAGTCGCTACAAGAGTGTCATGCAGCGCTGGCCGGACAGCATCGCCAAAGGCCCCGAGTTCAGTATGCCGACTGCCAAATAGTCTTCATCAATGGAATGTTGCGGAGAACAAGAACAATGAACCAACCTCTGCGTTTCGCCCTTAATCGAATGGTCGCGCCGCGCCTGTCTCTGGAAGGTTTCGTCGATCTGGCGGTGAAGCTGGGTGCCGATGCCATCGAGATTCGCAACGACCTCAAGGGTATCGAGATCGAGGACGGCACTGCACCCCAGGTCGTTCGTGACCTTTGCGCTGCCCGAGGGGTAAAGGTGCTGTCCATCAACGCCCTGTACCCATTCGATGTCTGGAATGAAGAGCGCGCAGCCCAGGCGACGAAGCTGGCGCAGTACGCTCGCGACTGCGGTGCGCGCGGTCTGGTGCTATGTCCGCTCAATGACCGTGCAGATCCGCGTAACGGCGCGCAGCGCGCTTCGGGGGTGCGCACCGCGTTGACTGCGTTGGCACCGATTCTTCGTGAGCACGGCATTCTCGGCTTCGTCGAACCGCTGGGCTTCGAGGAGTGCTCGTTGCGCCTCAAACGTCAGGCGGTGGACGCAATCAGGGCGGTGGGTGGGCTGGACGTTTATCGGCTGGTTCATGACACCTTTCACCACCACTTGGCCGGTGAGGTCGAGCTGTTTCCAGAGTTGACCGGGCTGGTGCATATCTCCGGTGTCGAGGATGCGCAGGCACCGCTCAACAGCATTCGCGATGGCCATCGCGTGCTGGTCGGCGAGGCTGACATTCTGGGTAATGCATCGCAGATCGAGCGTCTGCTGGACAGCGGCTATGAGGGCCATCTGTCGTTCGAACCATTCGCCGAAAGCGTCCATGCGCTGGCCGACATCCCTCAGGCGATAGCGGCGAGCATGACGCACTTGTCACGAGCCGTTTCGCAGCGTCACTGACGTCAGCCGTCAGGCCACCTCAAACCCTGGCCACCTCAAACAACAACAAGGTGTGAACATGAGTACAACCCGACTGACCACGGCCCAGGCCCTGGTGAAGTTTCTCGATAATCAGTACGTCGAAGTCGACGGCGTGCAGAGCAAATTCGTCGCTGGCATCTTCACCATTTTCGGGCATGGCAACGTGCTGGGTCTTGGGCAAGCGCTGGAACAGGACAGCGGCGACCTGGTGGTTCATCAAGGCCGTAACGAGCAGGGCATGTGCCACGCCGCCATCGGTTTTGCCAAGCAGCATCTGCGGCGCAAGATCTACGCGTGCAGCTCTTCGGTCGGGCCAGGCGCGGCGAACATGATCACCGCCGCCGCAACCGCCTCGGCCAACCGCATTCCGTTGCTGCTGTTGCCGGGGGACGTCTACGCCAGCCGCCAGCCTGACCCGGTGCTGCAACAGATCGAGCAGTTTCACGACCTGAGCATCAGCACCAACGATGCGTTCAAGGCGGTGAGCAAATACTGGGACCGTATCAACCGTCCCGAGCAGTTGATGAGCGCAGCGCTCAATGCCATGCGCGTACTGACCGACCCGGCTGATACCGGTGCCGTCACGCTGGCGCTGCCTCAGGATGTGCAGGCCGAGGCCTACGATTATCCGGACAGCTTCCTGCAAAAACGTGTGCACCGTATCGACCGCCGCCCGCCCAGCAAGGCCATGCTTGACGACGCGTTGAAGCTGCTGGCCGGCACGCGCAAACCGCTGCTGATCTGCGGTGGTGGCGTGCGTTATTCCGGCGCAGCCGATGCCTTGCAAGCCTTTGCCGAGCGCTTCGATATCCCGTTCGCCGAAACCCAGGCAGGCAAGAGTGCCATCGTTTCGGCGCACCCGCTGAACATGGGCGGCATCGGCGAAACCGGCACGGTGGCGGCCAATCGGTTGGCGAAAGAGGCGGACTTGATCATCGGCATCGGCACCCGCTACAGCGATTTCACCACCGCGTCGAAATGGCTGTTCCAAAACCCGGACGTGCAGTTTCTCAACCTCAATGTCGGTGCCTTCGATGTGCAGAAGCTGGATGGCGTGCAGGTCCTGGCTGATGCGCAGGTGGCATTGCAGGCACTGACCGAAAGCCTGCAAGCCAGCGGTTACCGTGCTGCCTGGGGCGATGCGCCGCAGACAGCCCGTGCGCAGCTGGATGCCGAGGTTGATCGCCTGTATGCGGTCGAGTACCAGAGCGAGGATTTCGTCCCGGAAATCAACGATCACCTGGATCCGGCCGTGCTGCGCGAGTTCATCGAGCTGACCGGCTCGTGTCTGACCCAGAGCGGCGTACTGGGCATCCTTAACCAGAACCTGCCTTCTGACGCAGTGATCGTTGCGGCGGCGGGCAGTTTGCCGGGCGACCTGCAGCGTGCATGGCGCAGCACCGGGGTCGACACCTATCACGTCGAATACGGCTATTCATGCATGGGCTATGAGGTCAATGCCGCACTGGGCGTCAAGCTCGCTGCGCCGCACCGCGAGGTTTTCGCGCTGGTCGGTGATGGCTCTTACATGATGCTTCATTCAGAGCTGGCGACCTCGATTCAGGAGCGGCGCAAGATCAACGTGGTGTTGCTGGACAACATGACCTTCGGCTGCATCAACAACCTGCAGATGGAGCACGGCATGGACAGTTTCGGCACCGAGTTCCGCTTTCGCAATCCCGACACAGGCAAGCTCGACGGCGACTTTGTACCGGTGGATTTCGCCATGAGCGCTGCCGCCTATGGCTGCAAGACCTATAAGGTCAGCACCGCCGAACAACTGCGTCAGGCGCTCGTCGATGCGCAACGTCAGACGGTCTCGACGCTGATCGACATCAAGGTCCTGCCCAAGACCATGATCCACAAATACCTGTCGTGGTGGCGTGTCGGCGTTGCCGAAGTATCAACGACCGGCACCACGGCCCAGGTTTACGAAAAACTCAACCGCGAACTGGCCAAGGCTCGACAGTACTGATCACTGTTTATCGTTCAGCACCCGTGACCCGTTCACGGCAACATCCAATAAAAAAAGGAACATGAAAATGGCATTGAAACTCGGCGTGATCGGTACAGGCGCAATCGGTCAGGATCATATCCGGCGTTGCAGCAAAACGCTGGTTGGCAGTCAGGTGGTAGCGGTCACCGACATCAACCTGGAGCAGGCAGCCAAAGTGGTGCGCGAGCTGGACATCGGCGCCGAAGTGTATGCCGATGGCCACGCGCTGATTGCCGCGCCCGACGTCGAGGCGGTGCTGGTCTGTTCCTGGGGCCCCAGCCATGAAGAGTACGTGCTGGCGGCCATTGCCGCAGGCAAGCCGGTGTTCTGCGAGAAGCCTTTGGCCGTTACCGCCCAGGGTTGCCGGCACATTGTCGAGGCCGAGATCGCCAGCGGCAGGCGTCTGGTTCAAGTGGGCTTCATGCGCCCCTATGATCAGGGCTATCGCACCCTGAAATCGGTGATCGACAGCGGCCGTATCGGCGAACCGCTGATGCTTCACTGTGCGCACCGCAACCCTCGGGTCGGCGAGAACTACAAGACCGACATGGCGATCACCGACACGCTGATTCATGAGCTCAATGTGCTGCGCTGGCTGCTCAACGATGACTATGTGTCGGTACAGGTGGTGTTCCCGCGCAAGACCAGCAAGGCCCTTGCGCACATGAAAGATCCGCAGATCGTGATGCTGGAAACGGCCAGAGGCACGCGCATCGACGTCGAAGTGTTCGTCAACTGCCAGTACGGCTACGACATCCAGTGTGAAGTGGTCGGCGAGAGCGGCATTGCCAAACTGCCTGAGCCTTCTCAGGTGCAGTTGCGTAGCGAAGCGAAATTGTCCAACGCGATCCTGATGGACTGGAAAGACCGGTTCATTGCCGCCTATGACGTCGAGTTGCAGGACTTCATCGATGGCGTTAACGCGGGCACGATTTACGGACCTTCTGCCTGGGATGGCTATGCCGCTGCGGTGGCCGCCGATGCCTGTGTGCAGGCGCAGAACAGTGGAGCGGTCGTGCCGATTGCCCTGGAGATGCGTCCCGCGTTTTATGACTGACAGAGGTATCTGGAATCGGGCTGTCTTTCAAACAGTAAAAGGGAGGGCATCATGCGCATCGCACTGGATCCTTATATGTATCGCCACCTGTCGCTGGGTGCGATGGTCGATAAGACGGCGGAACTGGGCTACGACTACATAGAGCTTTCACCGCGCGAAGATTTCATGCCGTTCTACAAGTACCCGCGCGTGGATCGTGCGCGAATCAGGGAGTTTCGCAAAGCCCTGAGCGATGCTGGTGTGAAACTCTCCTCGCTGTTGCCGCTGTACCATTGGGCTGCGCCGGATGAGGACTTGCGTATTGCAGCGGTGCGCAACTGGAAGCGCGCCATTCAGGTGGCCGTGGAAATGGACTGCGACCTTATGAATACCGAGTTCAGCGGACAATCCGATCATGCACTGGTGTGCGAAAACCAGTTCATGAAATCCATGGATGAACTGATGCCGTACTTCGAGCGAGAAGGCATCCGGCTCGATATCCAGGCGCATCCTTATGACTTCTGCGAACGTAACAACGAGTCAGTCGACATCATTCGCGGCCTGGACCGGGACTGGATCAATTACCTGTATGCCGCGCCACACACCTTTTTCTACGATGATGGCGTGGGGGACATTGCCTCCATGCTGCGGTACGCAGGTGACAAGCTCACCCACCTGATCATTGCCGACACCTATAATCACCGGGGTTCGTCCAACCTGCGCTACATCGTCAACCCGCCTGGCGTCACGGCAACTGTGCATCAGCATCTGGACATCGGGCAGGGCGAGGTGGACTGGGACGCGTTCTTCTCGACATTGCGGGACATTGATTTCGACGGTATTGCCACAGTGGCTGTATTTGCCTGGGAGGAGCGTGCAGATGAATCGAGCCGATTCATGCTGGAGCGGGTCAAAAGCGAGCTGCTTCGTTGAAACGGTGGCATCCAATACACGACCGATGGCTGCGGCCATGAGGTTCATGGACTACAGGAGATATCCATGCGAGCAGGGCTGGTGGGCTACGGCAAAGGCGGGCGTTACTTTCATGCAACGCTGATTTCGAGTTTGCCCGGTGCCACATTTGCAGGCGTTGTCACCCGTTCACCCGAGCGAAAACAGGAAGTGGTCAACGATCATCCCGGCGTGGCAACCTTCGACACGCTGGCCGAGCTGGTCGCTGCCGGGGTAGATGTGGTGGTGATTTCCACGCCCCTGGCTTCACGCCGAGCGTTGATCCTTGAAGCGATAGAGCTGGGCGTCGGGGTGGTCAGCGACAAGCCCTTTGCCAGCGACGCCGCCCAGGCGCGCGAGCTGGTGGAAGCGGCCAAACGGCGGGGCGTGCTGCTTAGCGTTTATCAGAATCGGCGCTGGGATTCCGACTTCCTCACCGTACGCAAGTTGATCGACAACAAGACGCTGGGGCAGATCAGCCGTTTCGAGTCCAGCATCGAGCGCTATTCGCCACGCTCGGTAGGCAAGGCCAGCGGTGGTGGCATGCTGCGTGATCTGGGCAGTCATCTGGTGGATCAGGCACTGGTACTGTTCGGGCCGGTCGAGCGGGTGTATGCAGAATTGCAGTTCGCTACGCCGCAAGACGAACTGGACCACACGTTCTTCGTGTCCTTGAGGCATGCCAGCGGTGTGACTTCGCACCTGTCAGGCAGTTGTCTGCAAAATACCCCCAAGCCGCGTTTCAGGGTCAGTGGATCAAAGGGCTGTTACAGCGTCGAAGGACTGGACGGTCAGGAGGAGGCTGCGTTTGCCGGCCTCACGCCACGGTCCGAGGGCGAGCGCTGGGGTGTCGAAGAGCATCGGCGCTGGGGCTGGTTCGAGCAGGGTGACCATCGCGAGCGTGTGCCTTCGGAGCGCGGTTGCTGGCTTGAGTTCTACCGCCTGTTGCAGAGCGCCGTTGACGAGCAGGGCGGTAATCCGGTTGATCCTCATGATGCCATCGCATCGGCACAGGTCATGGATGCAGCTCGCTTGAGCGCCAGTGAAGGGCGGGTTGTGGTGTTGTAATCATCGCGTGCCACGCTGCACATTCAAGCCTGCCATCGGACAAAGCCCGACGCCTGACAAGCGTCGGGCTTTGTCGTATGTGCAGCCGAATAAAAATGAAATGGAATAAAATTCTAAAATCAGTTGAATTGGAAAATATTTTCCAATAGAGTCTTTTTCAGGTTACCGACTATCGAATCACTCGGGCTTTGAAGGTCTTTCAAGTCACGAGATGCACACCAACAAAAACAAAACAAAAGATAGGTACTGTCGATGAAAACCCCTACCTCTGGCCTCACCGCCAAGCGTTCTGCCACCTCTTCATTCTGGATTCGGACCATGGAGCGATTTCTCACAATCGTTGCCCGTGGCATGTGCGTGCAACACAAGGACGCGCAACTGTTCTGCATTCCTGGAGCGACCGGGATCCGCCTGTCACGCTGATTCGCTGCATCCGAACAACAATAATTTGGAGACAGATCCTCATGAAGACCAAGATTGCTTTGACCTCATTGGCCATGGCGCTGATGTTGGGCAGCGGTGCAGCTTTGGCCGATATCAAGATCGGTGTGGCCATGTCGCAGTTCGATGACACCTGGCTGACCTACCTGCGTGACGACATGAATGCCAAGGCCAAAGCCATGTCCACGACCGAGAAAGTGGACCTGCAGTTCGTCGATGCCCGCGCGGACGTCAACAAACAGCTCGACCAGGTCAAGGACCTGATCAACAAGAAAGTCGACGCCCTGATCGTCAATCCTGTCGACACCGCTGCCACTGCACGGATCACCAAGGACGCGGTCGCCGCCGGCATCCCGCTGGTCTACGTCAACCGCCGCCCTGACGATCCGAAACTGCCAGCAGGCGTCGCCACCGTTACGTCGGATGACATGGAGGCAGGTCGACTTCAGGCGCAATACATCGCCGACAAACTGAAAGGCAAGGGCAGTGTCATGATTCTTCTGGGTGACCTGGCCAACAACTCCACGCAAAACCGCACCAAGGGCATCAAGGAGGTGTTGGCCAAGTACCCGGACATCAAGATAGATCAGGAGCAGACCGGCATCTGGCTACGCCAGAAGGGCATGGACCTGACCAACGACTGGCTTACCCAGGGCCGTAAATTCAACGCGGTGCTGGCCAACAACGATGAAATGGCCATTGGCGCGGCGATGGCGCTGAAGCAGCCAGGCGTGGATGTGGATAAAGGCAGCGTGTTAGTCGCCGGTGTCGACGGTACGCCAGACGGGCTCAGCGCCGTTACCAAGGGCGACCTCGCAGTCTCCGTTTTTCAGGACGCCAAGGGCCAGGCCGACGGGGCGATTGATGCCGCCGTGAAAATGGCGAAAAAGGAAAAGGTCGAGCCCCAGGCGATCATCATCCCTTATCGCCTGATTACGCCTGAAAACGTCGCCACCTTCAAATAACAGCAATCGGCAGGCCAGGGAGGATCGTTCCTCCCGCAGCCTGCCGCTTGAGGAGTTGTGATCATGTTCGGTTCAGCTACTGCCAACCCGCCCGCACAACGCGATCTGCCGTCCAGTGACAGCGATAGCCCGACGCCGGATGCCCAGCCGCCTTATCTGCTTGAAATCAGCCATATCAGCAAGGGCTTCCCCGGTGTCATCGCGCTCAACGACGTCCAACTGCGTGTGCGCCCCGGCAGCGTGCTGGCGCTGATGGGCGAGAACGGTGCCGGAAAGTCAACGCTGATGAAAATCATCGCTGGCATCTACCAGCCGGACTCGGGCGAAATCCGTTTGCGTGGCAAGCCGATTCGCTTCGAGACGCCACTTTCGGCCCTTCAAGCCGGCATTGCGATGATCCATCAGGAGCTGAACCTGATGCCGTTCATGAGCATCGCCGAGAACATCTGGATCGGTCGCGAACAGCTCAACGGTCTGCACATTGTCGATCACCGGGAAATGCACCGCTGCACTGCCGAACTGCTGGAGCGCCTGCGCATCAGGCTCGATCCCGAAGACCTGGTGGGCAACCTGAGTATCGCCGAGCGGCAGATGGTCGAGATCGCCAAAGCTGTGTCATATAACTCGGACGTGCTGATCATGGATGAGCCGACTTCGGCCATCACCGAAACCGAAGTCGCTCACCTGTTTTCGATCATCAACGACCTGCGCGCTCAGGGTAAAGGCATCATCTACATCACCCACAAGATGAACGAAGTCTTCGAGATTGCCGACGAAGTAGCGGTTTTTCGCGACGGCGCCTATATCGGCCTGCAGCGCGCCGAAAGTATGGACGGCGACAGCCTGATCACCATGATGGTGGGGCGTGAGTTGACCCAACTGTTTCCCGAGCGGGAAAAGCCGCCAGGCGAAGTGCTGCTTTCAGTCAGCAACCTGAGCCTGAACGGCATTTTCAAGGACGTGAGTTTCGATTTGCGTGCCGGAGAGATTCTTGGCATTGCCGGATTGATGGGGTCGGGCCGGACCAATGTGGCCGAGACCCTGTTCGGCATAACCCCCAGCGACAGCGGCGAGGTACGCTTTGATGGCACTACGGTACACATTGCCGACCCGCATCAGGCCATTGAACTGGGTTTTGCGCTGTTGACGGAAGACCGCAAGTTGACTGGGCTGTTTCCATGCCTGTCGGTGATGGAAAACATGGAAATGGCCGTGCTCGCCAACTATGCCGGCAACGGTTTCGTGCAACAGAAGGCACTGCGTGCGCTGTGCGAGGACATGTGCAAAAAACTTCGGGTCAAGACCCCGTCACTGGAGCAGTGCATCGACACCTTGTCGGGCGGTAACCAGCAGAAGGCGTTGCTGGCACGCTGGCTGATGACCAATCCCCGGGTACTGATTCTGGATGAGCCCACCCGCGGCATCGACGTAGGGGCCAAGGCGGAAATCTATCGCCTGATCTCCCTGCTCGCCAGTGAAGGCATGGCCGTCATCATGATCTCTTCAGAGCTGCCGGAAGTCCTCGGTATGAGCGACCGGGTGATGGTCATGCACGAAGGCGAAATGATGGGCATCCTCGATCGAGGCGAAGCGACCCAGGAAAAAGTCATGCATCTGGCCTCCGGCCACAAGGTTCATTGAGTTCGCACTACAGGGCTCGGTAGAAGAAGAACAAAAGGGGAACGAACATGAGCAACGCGATTTCGCAAAACAAACCGGCCTTGGCACCGACCAGGAACAAACGGCGGCTGCCAACCGAACTGAGTATTTTTCTGGTGCTGATCGGTATCGGCCTGATCTTTGAGCTGTTTGGCTGGATCGTCCGTGATCAGAGCTTTCTGCTCAACTCCCAGCGTCTGGTACTGATGATCCTTCAGGTGTCGATCATCGGCTTGCTGGCCATCGGCGTGACTCAGGTGATCATTACCACAGGCATCGACCTGTCGTCCGGTTCGGTGCTGGCACTGTCAGCGATGATTGCCGCGAGCCTGGCGCAAACCTCGGACTTTTCCCGGGCGGTATTTCCTTCCTTGACCGACCTGCCCGTGTGGATTCCGATCGTGGTCGGGCTCGGAGTCGGGCTGCTGGCGGGTGCCATCAACGGCAGCATCATTGCCATAACCGGTATTCCGCCATTCATTGCCACGCTGGGCATGATGGTCTCCGCGCGTGGCCTGGCGCGCTTCTACACCGAAGGTCAGCCGGTGAGCATGCTCTCTGACTCCTACACGGCTATCGGACAGGGCGCGATGCCGGTGATCATCTTTCTGGTGGTGGCGGTGATCTTCCACATTGCCCTGCGTTACACCAAGTACGGCAAATACACCTACGCCATAGGCGGCAACATGCAGGCTGCGCGTACTTCCGGGATCAACGTCAAGCGCCACCTGGTTATCGTCTATAGCATCGCCGGGCTGCTGGCCGGGCTGGCAGGGGTGGTTGCCTCGGCACGTGCCGCAACCGGGCAGGCCGGAATGGGCATGTCCTATGAACTGGACGCTATCGCTGCCGCAGTCATCGGCGGCACCAGCCTGTCCGGTGGAGTAGGGCGAATCACCGGCACTGTGATCGGTGCGCTGATTCTCGGCGTAATGGCCAGTGGTTTCACCTTTGTCGGCGTAGACGCTTATGTTCAGGACATTATCAAAGGCCTGATCATTGTAGTGGCGGTGGTAATCGATCAATATCGCAACAAGCGCAAGACCAAGCGCTGATATTCAATAATCTGCATCAAAGGGCCTTTTCAGGCCCTTTTGTGCGTTGAATGTTGCAGGAACCGATTAGCTGTCAGCAGGTCAGAGCCTCATCAAGCAGCATGCTGGCCGTGTCTTTCGCCCGCATTTCAAGGGTTTTACGGCAATTGTTGTACAAAAATCCTTCAATTGTGTTGCCGAGCCCGCTAGCCGGCCTTAGACTGCCGCCCCTCGTAAATTGAGTGCCAGGTGGCGCTTGGAGATTATTGGTTTGCACGGCAACGTCAAGCCGCTCCTCAATGCACGTTTTTTTATAGAGAAATAAATGACAAAGGAAAAGTTGCTGGCCATGCCGGCCGATGACTACATGAACGCCGAGCAGCACGCTTTCTTCGTCGAGCTGTTGCAGGGCATGAAGGTCGAGATCCACGAGCGAATCGAGCAGAGCCGTATTGCGATCGAGAGCCTGGACACGCCTGCCGACCCTGCAGACGCCGCTTCGGTTGAAGAGGAGCGTCACTGGCTGGTCAATGTGATCGACCGCGACCAGCGCATGCTGCCCCAGTTGGAAATGGCCCTCTCGCGTATTGCCGACGATACCTTCGGCTGGTGCGATGACAGCGGTGAGCCAATCGGCCTGAAGCGTCTGCTGATCAGCCCGACCACCAAATATTGCATCGAGGCGCAAGAGCGCCACGAGCAGATCGACAAGCACCAGCGCCAGGCCTGATACGCAGGCAGCAGCTGAGTGACCGAACCGGGAGGCAAGCGATTGCCTCCCGGTTTTGTTGTGCCCGGAATTTGTCCAAAACGTATTGCTCGCTACGACCAACGGGGCATGGCATAAGGCCGTTATCTAGCGTTTAATAAACGTAATAATGATAAATACAGATGGGGGTGACGCAGCATGGCCGAGAACCTATCCATGGCAGCCGGATTACCACTGGCCGATGCTCGCGGCGCTGCGTCGAAGTGGTGGGTGCCAGCGGTGCAAAGTGTCGTGTTGTGCCTGCTCTTCGCCGCCATGAGCGTTATCGGTTTGTCTCTTTATATCGTCATTCCCGCAGCGCTGCTGGTCGCCTGGCTGCCGCTTTTGTTGCGCAGAAGGCAGCCTGGCTTGCAAGTCGAGGCAAGTGACAGTGATATCGCGCTGCTGACCCGCGACCTGTCGCGCACCACTAGCCACAACGCACTGTCGGCCGCTCAGGTGGCATTTTCTGTCGGGCAACTGGCGGGCAAGGTGCAGTCGCAGCTGGGTGCTGCCGGACAGATAGTCAACAGCGCCGAACAGATGATTGCGACCGAGCAGCAGACTGCCCAGTTGAGTCAACAGGCATTGGTTGCAGCCAGTGAGGCGCGCCAGCGCAGCGAATCGGGAAGCGGCGTTCTGAATGAGACCATCGAGCGCATGCACCTCTTGAGCAAGCGTGCTGTCGGCAGTCGTGAGTTGATCGAGGCGTTGAGCCAGCGCAGTGAAGAAATCCAGCGTGTGACGCTGGTCATTCAATCTATCGCCAGCCAGACCAACCTGCTGGCGCTCAATGCGGCCATCGAAGCTGCCCGGGCAGGTGAGCACGGGCGCGGTTTTGCGGTGGTCGCTGACGAAGTACGCGGGCTTGCGGGCCGTACTGCCAGTGCTACCGGGGAAGTCGGGCAGATGGTGGCCGATATCCAGCAACGCACCGCACAGGTGGTGGAGCAGATTCGCGAGCTGTCTTCTGATCTCGATGCGGGGGTCGAGCAGGTCGAGCTGACCGGACAGCATCTGGGCAATATCGCCCGGCTTGCGATCGAGGTGGAAAGCCAGGTCAGCGAAATTGCTCAAGGCGCGAGGAGCAACCAGGACCAGTTGGCCAGCCTGTTCGATGCTGTCGAGCACATGCGCAGTGATCTTGCCGTCAGTGATGAACAAACCCGGCAACTGGCCAAAGCATCAGTACAGATGGAGGGGCAGGCCGAGACCATCAGCCAGCGGCTGGCTCAGGTCGGTCTGGATGACTATCACCAGCGTATCTACGACCTGGCCCGCGAAGGTGCGCGGCTGATCGCGGAAAAATTCGAGGCTGACATTGTGCAGGGGCGCGTCAGCCTGGATGACTTGTTTGATCGCAACTACAAACCCGTCCCCAATACCTCACCCACCCGCTTTACCACGCGTTTTGATCGCTACACCGATCAAGTATTGCCGGCATTGCAAGAACCGTTGCTTTCGCGCCATGAAGGTCTGGTATTCGCTATTGCCTGCACGCAGCAAGGGTATGTGCCGACGCACAACAACGCTTTCAGTCAGCCTTTGACCGGCGATGCGACGGTGGACAATGCGCGTAATCGAAGCAAGCGCAAGTTTGATGATCGTACCGGCATTCGCTGCGGCAGCCATCAACAGCCTGTTCTGTTGCAAACCTACACCCGGGACACCGGCGAACTGATGCATGACCTGTCTGTGCCTATTGTGGTCAACGGGCGACATTGGGGTGGTCTGCGCCTTGGGTACAAACCGCAAAGCCGCTGATTCTTTAAAACAGGCGGCTCAGGTTAGGGAAACTCTGAAAAAGACTTCCTAATTTGGCAAAATCTCCGGACACCAGTCGCCGAGCTTTTCGAGGATGAAACAGATGACCTTCGCCGACGCCGAGTATGCCGGCAAGCGCAAGCAGACCCGTAAGGAATTGTTCCTGATCGAGATGGATCAGGTGGTGCCCTGGAAAGGTTTGATTGCCCTGATTGAGCCCTATTATCCAAAAGGAGAAGGTGGCCGGCCCGCCTACCCACTGATGGCGATGCTGCGTGTTCATCTGATGCAGAACTGGTTCGGCTACAGCGATCCGGCGATGGAAGAAGCGCTGTATGAGACGACCATCCTGCGTCAGTTTTCAGGCCTGAGCCTGGAGCGAATTCCAGACGAAACCACCATTCTCAACTTCCGTCGTCTGCTGGAAAAGCACGAGTTGGCGACCGGGATTCTCGGCGTAATTAATGGTTATCTGGGCGACCGTGGCTTGTCGTTGCGTCAAGGCACCATCGTCGATGCCACGCTGATTCACGCGCCCAGTTCGACCAAGAACAAGGATGGCAAACGCGATCCTGAGATGCATCAAACCAAGAAAGGTAACCAGTACTATTTCGGCGCCAAGGCTCACATCGGCGCCGACGACGAGTCAGGCCTGGTGCACAGCGTGGTAGTAACAGCGGCCAATGTGGCAGACGTCACGCAGGTTGCCAAACTGCTGCACGGCGAGGAAAACGTAGTCTGTGCCGACGCAGGTTACACCGGGGTCGAGAAGCGCGAAGAACACGCTGGGCGCAAGGTCATTTGGCAGATTGCCGCCCGCCGCAGCACTTACAAAAAGCACGGAAAACGCAGTATTTTGTACAAGGCGATCCGCAAAATCGAGAAGGCCAAGGCCCAGGTTCGCGCCAAGGTCGAGCATCCGTTTCGGGTCATCAAACGCCAGTTTGGCTATGAAAAAGTGCGCTTTCGGGGCTTGGCCAAGAACACCGCGCAGATGGTGACGTTGTTCGCCCTGTCAAACCTGTGGATGGCCCGCCGACATTTGTTGGCGAGCGCAGGAGAGGTGCGCGTGTAATGCAGGAAATGGTTACCGCAAAAGGCTTTGCAGCGGCCGAAAGAGCTGAAAAGCGAAGATAATTGAGCAAATTTCGACATGCATCGTTTTTTGAAAAGTGCTGAGGACTCGGTAGCCGGAAAACATCCGGCTACTTCAGACCTTCCTTAGATCAAGTATTAAATAACCTGCCCGGTTGGTTTTTCTGTTTGGTGAAATTGCGGGTTCTGAAACCCGTTTGCACAAACGTGTAGGTGTTTGTTTATAAATAATAAATACCTGACGACAGAAGTTGTAGGAATACTCTGAATGCACGCTGCATGACTTGACTGATCACCGTCTTTAAGCAAGCTGTTTAAATCAACGTTATTTACGTTTTGATTTAAGTGCGGCCTTTTCTTGGCCTGCCTCTAAGGATGGAAAAGATATGAACGATAAATGGAGTGTCGAACAAACAGCAGCAATCTCGGATGTGGTAACGCGGCGTGTTACCGCACGGATCGGAATTTTCTTCGACGGCACGGGAAATAATCGCGTCAACAGCCAGATCGGGGCTGACTGTCAGGCATTGATTGAAATGAATGGTGGTCAGCACATTAAAGAGTGTGCGGGTCGTCATGTTCATCCTGGCAGTAGTTATAGTAATGATCTGAGTAATATAGCCAGGCTGGTTGATCTTTATCGGCTGCAACGTGTCGCCGAAAATGACAGTGCAGGCTTGAAGGTGTACTACCCGATCTATGTAAGCGGGGCGGGTACTACCTCCGGCGGGCGTGATTCGGTATGGCCGGGACAGAGTTTCGGCCGTGGCACCACTGGTGTGATATGCAAAGTGGAAAATGCATTCAGAAAGCTTGAAACGGTATTGAAGGCATTTCCACACGACAACCCGGATTGTGTACTGGAAGCGCTTGAACTGGACATATTCGGCTTCAGTCGAGGGGCTGCGTCGGCCAGGCACCTGGCCAACGAAATCCTGAAACAGCGGGCAGGAATGCTTGAGCCGATACTTCAAAGCCGCAAAGTCAGGCTGAGTGAGCATTTCAGCTGGCGCAACGGCAGTGTACAGCTCAAGGTTATCGGCCTGTTCGACACGGTCGCCGCCATCGGCAGTTTCAGGGATATGGGCAATACCCGGGACGCGAGCAACAGGAGGGTCAATCTGTACCTGCCGCCGGGTTGTGCCCAACAGGTGCTGCATCTGGTTGCTCGTGATGAATCACGGCGCAACTTCGCGCTTAACAGCGTCCTGCCGGAATGGCCGAAAGAAATCGTTTTACCCGGTGCCCATTCCGATATCGGCGGTGGTTATCCTCCTCAGATGGAAGAAAGCGTGTTGCTCACGCGTCCGCAAAGCAGCCTGGTCAACCGTGACAGCCCATGTGAGGCGGCGCCTTGCTGGAAGAACGCCCAGGCCCTGTTAAGTGCCATGAGCCGGGATGACTGGATCGACCCGCTGGACAGACAGGCATTTCTGAGGGTTCAGACCTGCGAAAGCAAATGTTACCCGTGCAGAAAAAACCTGAGTGGCATGAAAACGATCGTTGCTGCAGTGGGTATGAACCGCCAGGTCTTTGGTCACTTGTCGAGGGTGTCGTTACAGGTCATGCATGCACTGGCCTGTGATGAGGGGGTACCTTTCGACCCGGTGCCGAACAGCCCTGAATTTCAGCTTCCTCCCGAGCTCGAAGGCATTTCAGCCCGCCTGATCGATTATGCGCGAGGCGGGCCTTACTCACTGGACAGTCATGAAGAGCAGCTATTGCGCTGGCGCTATATCCATCAGTCTGCGCACTGGAACGCAGTGGTGGGCAGAATGGGCACCTTTAGTGACGCTGTTTTTGTGCATGCCCCGCAACCGGGTGGCAGGACATTGCACCCCAATGTCGGCCAGCCCGGTTATCCGCAATAGGAATCAACGCCCGAGTGGTTCACTCGGGCTATTTGTGAAGGCGCACATTCAGTTCGTCGACCACCATCGCCCATTCGGCATCCTCATGCAGCTGTTCCTTTAGAAAGTCAGCCTGCTGCGGCGTCCAGAAGTCGGCATCAATCAGCTTCACGTCGTCAGGCAGTGGGTGCTTGGCGATGAACGCTTCGATGCTCTCATCGTCCGATTCCAGTCCCAATTGGGTGAACAGGTCGTTGATGGTCGTTGTAGTCTGTTCCATGTCATCTCCTCGCCGGGGGATATCCCCGTCTTCATCAGTTCTTATGGGAGTGGCCGACGTATGCAAGAGTTCGATGCATTTGGCCGTGTGAGAAGATGGCCTTTTGTGCTCTGCCTGCAAGTGATATGTTTCCAGTATCGCCGAATGCACATTGATCGCCTGGCTGGAACCCGTCCAGCCTTTAAGTCGTGGTCAAGCTGGCCGCCGGTTTCAGGGCTCCAGCGCTTTTGCGACACTGCAGTGTACAAAAGGTATATATCCCGTAGCTGCCATGAGCCGGTAGAATCCGCCACCCGCCTGCACAAGGTTTGCGGTGGCGCTTTCAGCGCTTCCGCGTGCAGCGTGCCGGAAAAAATCCGGTCGCTTGACGCGGTCTATGGATTAACCACTTTCTTGACTGCCCTGACATCAGGCAGCCTCATTTTTATGTTTGAGGGTTTGTACTTTGGCTGTAAGTAATCTGGATACCCATGCCTTGTTCGTGCTCGGCGATCTCCGCGCACAGTTGGTCAAGCAGTTTCAGTCCCGTTTTGTCTACATCACCGAGCAGTCAGCCGAAGGTATCTATATCGCTGAAATCGACACCGAAACCGCTCTGGTCGTCGACGACAAGCCGCGCCTGGAGCTCAAGGTGGGCGATCATTTCCGCGCGTCGGTATTGCCAAGCCGTGAAGGCGGCAAGCTCGAATTGAAATTCCGTGAAATCAAAATGACTGTGTATGGATTGGGCGAATATGCATTCGTCGATATCCCTGAAGGCCACGGCATTGTGTTCAAGGAAGGTCAGGCTGTGGTCATGGTGTTTGCCGCAAAAGAGCAGCTGCAGACCGGTATGAGCAAGGTTCTCAAAGGCGCAGTCGGCAAGGCCGCCAAATGGCGCAAGGGCGAGCTGACCTTCAAGGCCAGCGAGTAACGCTGGCCAGGCTGAAGATTCAGCCGCCTGCCGATTCTCCATTGCCAGTGCCGCTACTGACTTCTGCGGGCACATCGTCACCGGCCATGCGCTTGCGGAACAGCGCCGTACGTGCCAGCAGCAGCGTGGTCACAGGCACGGTGATTGCCAGCAGCACCGGAATCAGCCAGGCGTGAATCACCGGCTCTGCCTTCAGTGCAGAGAAATAGATGATCGACGCCAGCGCAACGCACCAGGCGCCCAGCGTCGACGCGAGGGCTGGCGGGTGCATGCGCTGGAAGAAGTCCTTAAGGCGCAGCAGCCCGAGGGCACCGGTCAAGGCAAACAGACTGCTGGCGATCAGTAGCCCGGCGGTCAGTATCTCAGCCCAGAAGGGCACGGTGTTCGGCAGTCCGGTCATTCGATCACTTCTCCGCGCAGCAGGAATTTGGCCAGAGCGAAGGAGCCTACAAAGCCGAACAGGGCAATCAGCATGGCGGCTTCGAAGTACGTGTCACTGGCGTAACGGATGCCGAGCACCAGCATCATCAGCATGGCAATGATGTACAGGTAGTCCAGCGCCAGCACCCGGTCCTGGGCTGACGGACCCTTGAGCAGGCGCAGCAGGGTGATCACCATCGCCAGGGCGAAGATCAGCAGGCTGATCAGGATCGCGTTGTCGAGCAATGCACTCATTGAAAGATCTCCATCAACGGTCGCTCATAGGTGGTCTTGAAGTGTTCGATGAATTGCGCTTCATCCTCCAGATCAAAAACATGCATCAGCAGCACACTGCGATCCAGCGCCAGTTCCGACCATACCGTTCCGGGTACGACCGTGGTGACCATCGCCAGCGCGGCGAGGCCATGGGCATCGTGCAGGTCCAGCGGGATACGCACGAAAGCCGAGCGTGGCGGACGACTTTCGAGCCGCCATACGCTCAAACCGACCTGAAGATTGGACACCACCACATCCCACCCGACCAGGCATAGAAACTTCAGGATTGTGCCAGGTTTGCGGATGCGCACCGGCAGCGGGCGCAGCGGTGCCATCAGCAAGGGCGCGAGCAAGCCCAGCACCGCACCCAGTAGCAGGTGGCCGGGGCTGATCGACAGGTTCAGCACCAGCCACAACAGCCACAGTGCCAGAGAAAGCAGAGGAGCCGGAAACAGGCGCTTCATGGCTGCCCCTCCGAACTGATTTCCTGGCTGGTAGGGCCGGGTATCTGACGTGTGGCAAGGACCGACTGCACATACTGCTTGGGCTCATGCAGCGCGGCGGCGGTGTCCTGGGTATAGCGCAACAAGGGCTCGGCCTTGAACGTCAGCGCAACGCAGAGGCCCAGCAGGATGATGATCGGCAAGCATTCATTGCGTCGCAGCAACGGCGAAGGGCGCTCGTGTGGTGTCCAGAAGCGCTGTGTGCCAAGCCTGGAAAAAGCGATCAGCGACGCCAGCCCGGAGAAGATCAGCAGGCCGATCAGCATCCATGCCGGGGTCGAGAGCGCTTCGTCCTGCGCGACGTCCAGCCCCAGCGGGTTCATCAACGCGCTGAGCAGCGTGAGTTTGCCGATGAACCCCGATAGCGGTGGCATGCCGATAATCAGCAACGCGCAGGCGATAAAGCTCAGGCCCAGAAATGCCATGGTCATGGGTATGACCTGACCGACTACGACTTTCTGCTCGTCGTCCAGGTTGGTGCCGGGTGGCGGATGCAGCGACTCAAGGGTGCGGGGCAGTTGATCCACGTCGTACTCCAGAGGGATCTCGTTGGCCGAGCGGGAACGCTCGACCAATTCGCCCAGCAGGAACATTGCGCTCAGCGCCAGCGTCGAGCTGACCATGTAGAACAGCGCACCCGAAGTCAGGCTCGGCTGGGCAAAACCGACCGCTGACAGCAGAATGCCCGCTGATACCAGTATGCTCAGGCTGGCGAGGCGCTCCAGGCGCTGGGCAGCGATGATTGCAATAGCAGCGGTGAAAATCGTCGCCATGCCGCCGTAGATCAACCAGTCGCCGCCGAAGAATGCCGAGGCCCCGGCCTGACCGGAAAACAGCAGTGTCCACAGGCGTAGCAGGGTGTAAACGCCCACTTTGGTCATGATCGCAAACATGGCCGCTACCGGCGCGCTGGCTGCCGAATAGGCCGGGACCAGCCAGAAGTTCAGCGGCCACATACCTGCCTTGGCCAGAAATGCCGTGGCCAGAATGGCAGCGCCTGCATGCAGCAGGCCCAGATCGGACTCTGCCACTTGCGGGATCTTGATCGCCAGATCGGCGAAGTTAAGCGTGCCGGTTACGCCGTAGATCAGCGCAGCGCCGATCAGGAACAGCGATGAAGCCAGCAGGTTGATCGAAATGTAATGCAGGCCGGTCGACACCCGCGCCCGGCCGGAGCCATGCAGCATCAAGCCGTATGACGCTGCCAGCAGCACTTCAAAGAATACGAACAGGTTGAACAGGTCGGCGGTCAGGAATGCGCCATATAGCCCCATAAGCTGAATCTGGAACAGTGCGTGGAAACTGGCACCGGCCCGGTCCCAGCCCGCCAGTGCGAACAACAGGGCGCAGACACCGATTATGCCGGTCAGCACCAGCATCAGTGCCGACAGGTGATCTACCACCAGCACGATACCGAACGGCACACCCCAGTTGCCTGGCAGGTAGACACCGATCGAACCACTGCTGCCGCTGTGCTGCACCCAGAGAAACAGCACCACGGAAATGCCTAGCCCGAGGATGCTGGAAAACAGATTGATACGTCCCTTGAGCGGCCGATGCTTTTCGCCCAGCCAGAGCATCAGCCCAGCGGTCAGCAAAGGCAGCAGGATCGGCGCAATGATCAGTTGATTCATCCAGCTCATGCCTTGGGCTCCCGGCCATCTACATGGTCGGTGCCGGTCAGGCCTCTGGAGGCGAGCAATACCACCAGAAACAGCGCGGTCATGGCGAAGCTGATGACAATGGCGGTCAGTACCAGCGCCTGCGGCAATGGATCAGTGTAATTGAGCAGGTCTTGGGGAATGCCGTCCTTGATGATCGGTTCTCTGCCGATGAACAGGCTGCCCATGCTGAAAATGAACAGGTTGACCCCGTAGGACAGCAGGCACAGCCCCATGACCACCTGAAAGGTGCGTGGGCGCAGGATCAGCCAGACGCCCGAGGCGGCCAGCACGCCGATGGCGATTGCAATGACTTCTTCCATCAGAGGATTCCTTGCGGGTTGGCAACGGGCTTGGGCAGTTGCGTCGGACGGTGGCTGCGCACCGACTGGTGAGCCAGTGCGGTGAGGATCAGCAGCGTCGAGCCAACGACCACGGCGTACACGCCGACATCAAAGAACAGCGCACTGGCAATGTGAATATCGCCCAGAACCGGCAAATCGATGTGCGCGGTGTGCGTGGTCATGAACGGATAACCCAGCACCATGGAACCGGCTCCGGTCAGAACCGCGCACAACAGGCCTGTGCCCATCCAGCGTAACGGGCGCAGGCTCATTTGCGCCTCGACCCATTGGGTACCTGCCACCATGTATTGCAGAAGGAACGCCACCGACATCACCAGACCGGCCACAAACCCGCCACCTGGCTGGTTATGACCACGAACGAACAGGTACATCGAGATGATGAAGGCAATCGGCAACAGTAATCGCACCAGCGCTGCCGGAACCATCATGAAACCGAGTGCGGTATCGCTGGCACTGCGCGGGTTAACCAGATCAGTCACCACGTCACGGGCCAGCAGGCGTTGCTGTGTGGGCAGCAGAATGCTTTCCTTCGGCGGGCGGAAGCGTCGCAACAGGGCAAACACTGTCAGCGCTACCGCCGCCAGCACGGTGATTTCGCCAAACGTATCGAAGCCGCGGAAATCCACCAGCATCACGTTGACCACGTTGGTACCACCGCCCTGAGGCAGCGCGCGGCTCAGGTAAAAGGACGAAATAGCGTTGGGTGTCTGACGGGTCAGCATGGCGTAGGACAATATCGCCATACCCAGGCCGACAAGAACCGCCAGCCCGAAGTCGCGTATTCGCCGGGTACGAGCGCGCAGGCGCGCGCTCAATGGGGCGACGTCTTCATTGCGTCGCGGCAGCCAGCGCAGACCGAGCAGGATCAGTACCGTCGTCACTACCTCCACGACCAGTTGAGTCAGCGCCAGATCAGGTGCCGAGAACCAGACGAAGGTGATGCAGGTCATCAGGCCGCAGACGCTGACCATGACCAGTGCTGCCAGACGGTGATACTTGCCTTGCCAGGCTGCACCTATTGCGCAGGCAATTGCGATAAGCCAAAGCGTGACAAAAACCCCGGAGCCCGGAATCTTCGGGCGGTCGCCCCAGGTCAGGCCACTGAAATAAATCGGTATGAAGCCGCCCAGTACGGCTGCCAGTACCAGCAGAAACAGTTGCGGCTGCAAGCGACGAGTGCTGACCTTGCGCTCGAAACGCCGCGCCCAGTGCATCATCACCACCTGACTGCGTTCGAAAAAGCGCTTGCCGTTGAGTCTGCCCACCAGCGGCGGGGCAGTAATGCGCTCGTGCTTGAGAGGTTTGCGGAGCAATAGATACAGGATGATACCGCCAGCCATCGCCACCAGGCTCATAACCATCGGCAGGTTCCAGCCGTGCCAGATCGCCAGGCTGTATTCGGGCAATGTTCCGCCGACTACCGGGCGCGCAGCGGCGGCGAGCAGGGGAGCGACCGATTGCGCCGGGAAAATCCCCACGATCAGGCACGTCAGCACCAGCAGTTCTACCGGCGCACGCATCCAGCGCGGCGGCTCATGCGGCAAGTGCGGCAGGTCCTTGGCCGCCGGACCGAAAAACACATCGACCGTGAAGCGCAGCGAATAGGCAACGCTGAATATCCCGGCGATGGTCGCGATCACTGGCAAGGCAATTTCGACCCAGGCAGTGGCGGAAATGAACACGGTTTCGGCAAAGAACATTTCCTTGGACAGAAACCCGTTGAGCAGCGGCACGCCTGCCATCGATGCACTGGCGACCATCGCCAGTGTTGCGGTGTAGGGGAGCAGCTTCACCAGCCCACTGAGACGCCGGATATCTCGCGTTCCGCTCTCGTGGTCGATAATCCCGGCGGCCATGAACAGCGAGGCCTTGAAGGTAGCGTGGTTGAGAATGTGAAAGACCGCAGCTACCGCAGCCAGCGGGCTGTTGAGGCCCAGCAACAGCGTGATCAGGCCCAGATGACTGATGGTCGAGTAGGCCAGCAGGCCCTTCAGATCATTCTGGAAGATGGCCGCGTAGGCACCCAGAATCAGCGTGCAGGCACCTGCGCCGCTGACGATCCAGAACCATTGCTCAGTGCCGGACAACGCAGGCCACATTCGTGCCATGAGAAACACCCCGGCCTTGACCATGGTCGCCGAGTGCAGATACGCCGACACGGGTGTAGGGGCGGCCATTGCGTGGGGCAGCCAGAAATGGAACGGGAACTGGGCGCTTTTGGTCAGCGCGCCGATCAGAATCAGGGTCAGTAACACCGGGTACAGGGCATGCGCACGAATCGCGTCGCCGGAGGCCAGGACACGGTCCAGGTCGTAACTGCCGGCCACATGGCCGAGGATCATCATGCCGGCCAGCAGCGCCAGACCGCCTGCGCCGGTGACCATCAGCGCCATGTACGCGCCGCGCCGTGCATCGGCGCGGTGGTGCCAGTAGCCGATCAGCAAGAACGAGAACAGGCTGGTCAGCTCCCAGAAAAACACGATCTGAATCAGATTGCCGGACATCACCAGGCCGAGCATGGCGCCCATGAAAGCCAGGAAAAACGCGAAGAAACGCGGTACCGGATCATCCGGCGACATGTAGTAGCGGGCGTAGAGCGAGACCAGCGCACCAATGCCCAGCACCAGCATCGAAAACAGCCAGGCGAAGCCGTCGATACGCAGAACGAAGTTCATCCCAAGGCTCGGCAGCCAGAAGTACTCTTCGCGAATAACGCCGCCGTCGGCGATCTGCGGGAACCACAATGCCATCTGGATAGCGCCGATGAGGGCGACCAGACCGGCCAGAAACGATTCTGCGTTACGCGCGTTGTGCGGCAAAAAGGCCGCCAGACAGCTGCCGATGAAAGGCAGAAGCAGTAGAACTATCAGGGACATAGGCTTCTAATCTGCAGGGGAATGTCAAGCATCATACGTGCCAGACACCCCGATACCAAAGGGACTGTTTCCGAAATTTCCTACAAAAAGTGTCTGCTGTTTTTAAGACAGCAAAAAGTTGTCACGGGACATGTGTTTCACGGCGCACAATAGCCGCCGTTCACTCGGCTTTGCGTATGCCATCTTCTTCAGCAAGGCTCTGTTCACCGGGGGCAGAACGCCGCTTCATTTCGCTGACGATCACCCCGGCCACAATCAGTGCTGCGCCCAGCAGGGCGATACCCGGCAAGCGCTCCCCGGCAAGTCTTCCGACAATCCCGGCCCAGACCGGTTCACCGGCATAAATCACGGTGGCGCGTGTAGGCGAAACACTTTTCTGTGCCCAATTCATCGCGATCTGGATAATCGCACTCATCGCGCCAAGTCCCACCGCGCTGAGCACCAGCAGCCAGGAGAAATCCGGCAAGCGTTCCTGAGTCGGCACAATCATCAGAAAGGCCAGGGCGGAGGCGGTTGCCAGCTGCACCACGGTGACCCGCCGCACATCGACCTTGCCGGCATAGGCGCTGATCATGATGATCTCGGCGGCGATGGCCACCGCGCTGATCAGCGTGACGATCTCGCCGGAGTTGAGTTGCAGGGAAGCACCTTGCGGCCCTGATACCAGCATCAGCCCGGTAAAGGCGAGGAGGATGCCCAGTGTCGGCATCAGGCCCGGTCGACGGCCAAGCACCAACCATTGCAATAAAGGCACGCAGGGTACGTAGAGCGCTGTGATGAAGGCGGACTGGCTGCTTGGGATGGTTTGCAGTCCAATGGTCTGCAAGCCATAACCAAGCATGATCGCGGTGCCGATGAATACGCCGGCCTTGAGTTCAAGAAAGGTCAGTCCGCGCAGCACCTTCATTGAAAACAGCGCTACGATAAGCGCCGCTGCGGCGAAACGCACACCGACGAAGAGCATAGGGCCGCTGACGGTCAGCGCATGCTGTACCAGTAAAAAAGTGCCTCCCCAGAGCATGGTAATCAGAATCAGAACGGCTTCTGCCTTGCTGATGCGGGGTAATCGGCTGATAGACTTCATGTCAGCTCCAGATTCCTGTGAACGGCTATAAATGACGATGCGCCTGATGAGAGGCTGAGCACCCTGAAAATGGTCTCGAATTGGGCAGTATAATGCGCAACGGTTTGATGTGAGCACCACCATGCACAAAGAAAATTCCCCGCGCCCAGCCGTGTTGCAGCACGTCAGCCAGAACGTACGGCGCTTGCGCAACTGCGCTGACCTCAGCCAGACCGCCCTGGCAGAAAAGTCCGGGGTCAGCCGCCGCATGCTGGTCGCTATCGAGGCGGGAGAGAAAAACGTCAGTCTGGCGACGCTGGACCGGGTAGCAGAAGCATTGGAGGTGGCGTTCAGCGATCTGATCCAGGCCCCCGAAAATCGCGATTACAGCCGTATCAACGAACTGGCCTGGGCGGGTACGATTTCTGGCAGCAAGGCCGTGCTGCTGGCCCGAGCGATTGCCCGCCGGGAAGTCGAGCTGTGGGAGTTCTGCCTGGAGCCCGGCGATGCCTATGTCTCGGAAGCCGATCCGGACGGCTGGAGTGAGCAGGTGTATATCGTAGAAGGGTATCTGACTCTGCGCCTCTCCGATCCTGCGGCCGTGCAACAGATAGGTCCAGGCGAGTTTTTCATGTTCCCCAGCAATCAGCCGCACCGCTATTGCAATGAGGCTGACGTGCCCTTGCGCTTTGTGCGCAACGTCGTGCTCTGACCTTCCTGTTCTATTATCGCAACTGACCGAGGCGCTGTTCGATGAGCGAAGACCCTAACCAGACAGCTGACATTCTGATCATCGGCGGCGGTCTGAGCGGCACCATGCTGGCGGCGCAGTTGCTACGCAGGCCTGGCCAGCGCCGGATCCTGATCATCGAAACCCGCAGCGAGCTTGGCCGGGGCGAGGCCTACAGCGCAACAGAGCCGGGCCATACGCTCAATGGCAATGCGGCGCGCATGAGCGTCGACCCCGATGCCCCGGACGACCTCACGCGCTGGCTGACGGCCTATCTGGCCGAGGGCGGCTGGCCTGAAGCGGCCGGGCAGAAGGTCCCGGTCGCCGAGCTGTTCCCGCCGCGCGGTGTGTTCGGGCTTTATGTCCAGCAGCGGTTGCGTGAAGCCCGTGGCGCTGGCGAGGTGTTTGGCTCGACGGCAACGCATGTGCCCGGCGAAGCGGTTGATGTACAGATCGATGAACACGGCGTGAGCGTGACGCTGGCCGACGGTCGTCTATTGCGTGGCAGTCGGGCCGTGCTGGCGACCGGTATGTACGCCGCTTCACGCACACCGCAGCGTGAGTCGAACGCACTGAACGCGGCAGCGCTGGACCCTTGGAATGTACAGGCAATGCAACAGCTCGATGCACAGTCCAGGGTGTTGATCATTGGCTCGGGGCTGACCATGGTCGATGCGCTGGTCTCGCTGGAAAAGGCCGGGCACCGCGGGCCGATTCAGATCTATTCCCGGCATGGCCTGCTGCCCCATGTGCGACGCCAGCCCCCGGAATGGTCTGATTTTCTGGCGCAGGACCCGAGTATCCGCAGCACTCGCCAACTGGTACGCAAGGTGCGCGAGCAGTGCGAGCTGGCCATCGAAAGCGGCATTGACTGGCAGGCCCCGCTGGACACTGTGCGCGCCAACATCGGCAGGCTATGGAATCAGGCCAGTGACAGGCAGCGCCGTCAGTTTGTCCGTCATGTACGACCATGGTGGGAGAGTCATCACCATCGCTCGCCGCCGCCCAGCGCCGCACTGCTGGCGCGGCTGATCAGGCAAGGTCGGCTGAGCATTGACGCCGCTTCATTGCAAACTGTTGCGAGCCTGCCGTCAGGCCAGGTGCAGATCAGCGTGCGTCGGCGCGGTGATAGCGAACCGACGCAGATCGTTGGCGATGCCTTGATCAACTCCACCGGCATCGAGTACGACTGGCGACGCGTGGATCGCCCGTTGCCTCGGCAGTTGCTGCTGCGAGGTTTGATTCAGCCCGGACCGCTTGCGCTGGGCATTGCTGCCGACGCCGGTGGCGCGGTGCTCGACGCGCAAGGTCACTGCTCGTCACGCCTGTTCGCCATGGGCCCGCCACTGCGCGGCATGTGGTGGGAAAGCACCGCAGTGACCGACGTGGCGATTCAGGCCAAGGCGCTGGCGATGCGTTTGTCGTGAAGCGCCGCGTGATCAGGAGAGGACGCAGAGCGTCCAGAAAGACATACGCACGCGTAGCATGGGCACGATAGCGTTCTTGCGGACAGCGCTCGTTCCTCACGCTCCAGCGTGGGAATGCCGTTCATGACGCTCCGCGTCATCGGTCTGGATCTTCACACCGACAAATGCAGCATCCGGTCGCCCTGTATATTTTCACCCGGCCTGCGTTTGTTGACCGCCAGCTCACCGATCTTGATCAGACGAGTGCGCGTCACGTTGCGGGTCAGGCCCAGCAGGCTGGCGGTGTGTACCTGGTTGTGATGGCAGTAGCGATACGCGGTCCTGAGCAACGTGTCTTCGACCTTCTCGTGCAAGGCACCTGCCTGTTCTTCAAACAGCTTTTGGAACGCCCGATTGAGCAACTGTTCGGCTGACTCGTCAGCCGGATTCTGCTCGTCCTGACGCTCGATCCTCAGGTTCGACAGGCGCAGGTCGTCACGCTGAATGACTCCTTCGCGGCAGACCAGCAAGGTGTGATGAATAACGTTTTCCAGCTCGCGAATATTGCCCGGCCAGCTGTAGGTCTTGAGCTTGTGCTCGGCTTCGGCGCTAATGCGCACCGGGCCATGGCGCAGACGCTGGCTGTAGACCTCTATGAAATGCCGGGCCAGCGGCAGGATATCGCCGGGCCGGTCGCGCAGCGGGCTCAATTCCAGATTGACCACGTCCAGCCGGTAGTAAAGGTCCTCGCGAAAATGCCCGGCATTGATGGCTTTTTCCAGTTGTACGTTGGTGGCTGCGAGCACCCGCACGTCAATCGGCACGCTCTTGCGCGAGCCTAGGCGGACCACTTCACGTTCTTGAAGTACGCGCAGCAGCTTGACCTGGAGAGTCATGGGCAGGTCGCCGATTTCATCGAGAAACAGCGTGCCGCCATTGGCCTCTTCGAACCAGCCGGCCTTCGCGCTGATCGCGCCGGTGAAGGCGCCTTTCTCGTGGCCGAACAACTCGGCCTCGATCAGGTTCTCGGAGAACGCGCCGCAGTTGACCGCCACGAACGGTTTGTCGCGACGGGCACTCAGTTCGTGGACGTGCCGTGCCACCAGTTCCTTGCCAGTGCCGGTTTCACCAATGATCAGTACGCTGGCATCGCTGGGCGCCACCTGGCGTACGTGAGCGAGCAAATCCTTGGATTTGGGGTCCTCGAACACCTGCGCAGTGGCTCTGATCGAGGTCGCCAGCGCAGGCGAGTGCGGTAAGGTCAGCAGTTGCCCTGACATCACTTGGCCTGCGGGGGCAGATCGTTGGCGATCATTTCGCCGAACGGGCCCGTCAAATTGGTGATGCCGCGCCCGGCGAGGCTGGCGTACGGCTCAGGCAGCAGCGGGAAGACCAGTTCGGCAAAGCGGTACGCTTCTTCCAGGTGCGGGTAGCCCGAGAAAATGAAGCTCTCGATGCCCAGGTCTGCGTATTCCTTGATGCGTGCCGCGACTTCCTGAGGGTTGCCGACCAGTGCCGTGCCAGCACCGCCACGAACCAGACCCACGCCCGCCCACAGGTTAGGCGCGATTTCCAGGTTGTCGCGGCGTCCGTCATGCAGCGCAGCCATACGGCGTTGACCTTCGGAATCAAAGCGCGAGAAAGATTTCTGGGCCGCAGCGATGGTTTCGTCGCTGATGTGTTCGATCAATGTGCTGGCGGCTTTCCAGGCTTCTTCACTGGTTTCGCGCACGATGACGTGCAAGCGAATGCCGAACTTTACGGTACGACCTTTGCGGGCTGCCCGTTCACGCACATCGGCCAGCTTTTGGGCCACAGCTGCCGGAGGTTCGCCCCAGGTCAGGTAAACGTCCACCTGATCGGCCGCAAGGTCATGCGCGGCATCGGAAGAGCCACCAAAGTACAGCGGCGGATAGGGCTTTTGAATCGGTGGATACAGCGCTTTGGCATTCTGCACGCGCAGGTGCTTGCCTTCGAAGTCGACTGCTTCGCCCTGTAATACGCGACGCCAGATCTTCAGGAATTCGTCGGTGACTTCATAGCGTTCGCTGTGATCGAGGAAGCTGCCGTCGCCGCGGTTCTCGTCCGGGTCGCCACCAGTCACCACGTTGATCAGCAGTCGGCCGCCGGATAAACGATCCAGCGTGGCCGCCATGCGTGCCGAGACGGTAGGGGAGATGATTCCCGGACGGATCGCCACCAGGTACTTCAGACGCTCGGTCAATGGCACCAGTGCCGAGGCGATGACCCACGAGTCTTCGCAAGAGCGACCGGTCGGAATCAATACCCCGTAATAGCCCAGGTCATCGGCGGCCTGCGCCACCTGTTTCAGGTAATTGAGGGTGACGGGACGTGCGCCCTTTGTCGTGCCCAGATAATGGCCGTCGCCGTGAGTCGGAAGAAACCAGAAAACGTTCATGACAAATCCTTGGGAGTGATCAGCTGAGTGAAAGCTGACGGGACCAACTGTTGATTCGCAGACAGTTCGCCAACAGCGTTCGGGGTGGGGCCATTTATAGAACGTCTGATTTATTCCGCAAAAGAACGTTAAACCATATTTTTAGATCTTAAACGCATATGTGACTTGAAAAATCCTGCTTCTCTTTGCGCGAACCCCTCTACTACAAGGCTTTGACGGCTGTAAGCATCCCGTTAATACAGTTCGCACCAAAAGCCAAAACGTTGACAGTCAGATTGCCAAGATGAAAAACGGGCTGCGCCTGCGCGGATTTTCCGGCACTCGTCAGGCTGTCGAAACTTTTGTTCGACCGGTCCAGTCACTTTTTCAGGATCAACAGGAGTCAGACCATGGCAAGGGCAATCTGGAAGGGCGCAATCAGCTTCGGGCTGGTGCATATACCGGTCGCATTGGTGTCGGCGACAACGTCGACCAGTGTCGACTTTGACTGGCTCGACAAGCGCAGCATGGACCCGGTTGGCTACAAGCGAATCAACAAGGTCACCGGCAAGGAGGTCACCAGCGAAAATATCGTCAAGGGCGTGGAGTACGAAAAGGATCGTTATGTCGTACTCAGCGAAGAGGAAATTCGCTCCGCGCACCCCAAATCGACGCAGACCATCGACATATTCGCCTTTGTCGACAGCCAGCAGATTCCTTTGCAAAACATCGACACGCCTTATTTTCTGACCCCGGATAAACGCGGCGAAAAAGTCTACGCGCTGCTGCGCGAAACCCTTGTCGACACCAAAAAGGTGGCGCTGGCCAATGTCGTGCTGCATACCCGCGAACACCTGGCGGCGGTGATGCCGCTGGAGTCGGCGCTGGTCATGGTGATCCTGCGCTGGCCTGCCGACGTGCGTGAGCTGGACACACTGGAACTGAGCGACGCAGTGACGGACGTACAGTTGAACAAAAGTGAACGCGACATGGCCAAGCGTCTGGTCAAGGACATGAGCGCCGACTGGCAGCCTGAGCAGTACCGCGACACTTTTCAGGAAAAGATCATGCACCTGGTCAAAACCAAGGCAGACGAAGGCGAGATCGAGGATGTCGAGACGGATCCGGCCGAGGAAGAGCGCAAAAGTGCCGATGTCATTGACCTCACCGACTTGCTGCGACGCAGTCTGGCGGGCAAGGGGGGCGCCAGTAAAGGCAAAGCGAGCAAGCCCGCAGCAAAAGAAAAACCTGCTGACAAGGCCGCGGCCAAGCCCAAGCGGCCCGCAGCCCGCAAGAAAACCAGCAAAGCCTCTTGAGCCAGACGGAGACACCGGACATGGCCAAGCCCGCCAGTGAATACACGCGCAAGCGCAATTTCGCCATCACCTCCGAGCCTGCCGAAAGCACGCGCAAAGGCAAGTCTTCGTCCAAGGCCAAGGCGCTGGGTTTCGTGATTCAGAAGCATGACGCACGCAACCTGCACTATGACTTTCGACTGGAGCTGGAGGGCACGCTCAAGAGCTGGGCGGTACCCAAAGGACCGAGTCTGGACCCGAAGCAAAAACGTCTGGCGGTGCATGTTGAAGACCATCCGCTGGACTATGCCGATTTTGAGGGCAGCATCCCGAAAGGGCAGTATGGCGGCGGTGATGTGATTGTCTGGGACCGTGGCGTCTGGCAGCCGCACGGTGATCCGCAAAAAACCTATGAGGAAGGCAAACTCAAATTTACCCTGGTCGGCGAGAAGCTCAGCGGCGACTGGGCGCTGGTGCGCACGCGGCTCACTGGCAGTGGTAGCAAGGAGCAATGGCTGCTGATCAAAGAAAAGGACGCCATTGCACGGCCTGCTGCCGAATATGACATCACTCTGGAGCAACCGCAGAGCGTGATCAGCGGCGCGCACGTAGGGGCAGGGCGTGCAGCGCCAGCGAAGTCAAAAGCCAGCGCCGCGAACGAAAAAGCCAAAGCCGGTGCAGCGAAGCCTGCGCGCAAGCCCGCGCAAAAGAAGTCGAAAACGGTTTTCCCGGAAACCCTTTCTCCGCAATTGGCCACGCTGGTAGATGCACCGCCAGCGGGTGACTGGCTGTATGAGATCAAGTTCGATGGCTATCGCATTCTGACCCGCATTCAGGGCGACGAAGTGAGCCTGTTCACCCGTAACGGCCACGACTGGACCGAACGGCTGCCCGAGCTGGTCAAGGCGCTCAAGGGCCTGAAATTGCAAAACAGTTGGTTCGACGGCGAAGTAGTGGTTCTCGACGAGCAAGGGTTGCCCGACTTTCAGGGGTTGCAGAATGCCTTTGACGCAGGGAACAGCAAAAACATCCTGTATTACCTATTCGATATGCCGTTCCTGAGTGCGGAGGATCTGCGTGAAGTACCCCTTGAACAGCGCCGCGACGCCTTGAAACAAGTGCTCGACGCCCAGCGCAGTCGCCTGCTGCGTTATTCGGATGCGTTTCAGGCCGGGCATCAGGATATCGTGAAAAGCGCTGCGGCAATGGGCCTGGAAGGGGTCATCGGCAAGCGGGCCGGCAGTGTTTATATCGGCAAGCGCAATGCCGACTGGATCAAACTCAAATGCCGGTTGCGTCAGGAACTGGTGATCGTCGGCTACACCGCCCCACAAGGCAGCCGCTCCGCATTCGGGGCCTTGTTGCTGGCGGTCAATGAAGGCGATAACGGGCTGGTCTATGCCGGGCGGGTGGGCACCGGCTTCAGTGAGGTGACGCTTGAACAGCTTTATCAACAACTCAAACCGCTGCAGCGCAAGGATTCGCCCCTGGCGAAAAAACTGACCTCGGCTCAGGCCTGCGGCGTGCAGTGGGTAGAGCCGCAGCTGGTCTGTGAGGCGGAATTCGCCCAGTGGACCCGCGAAGGCATTGTGCGACAAGCCGCATTTGTTGGGTTGCGCAGTGACAAGCCTGCCAGTGAGGTGGTGCGCGAAGACGCTCAGCCCGCCAGGGTTGCCAGCCAGACCCGGACGCAATCGACATCGGCAGCGCCGCGTTCAGGCAAGAAAACCGCTGCCGGCAAAGGCAAAGTGGACGTGGCGGGCACGGGCATCAGCCATCCGGATCGGGTGATCGACAGCAAGACCGGCACCAGCAAGGTCGAACTTGCGCAGTTCTACGCGTCTATTGCCGAATGGATTCTGCCGTATCTGAACAAGCGTCCTGTGGCATTGTTGCGTTGCCCGGAAGGCATCGACGGCGAGCAGTTCTTCCAGAAGCACGCCGAGCATCTTGCGATTCCACACATCAAACAGCTGGATCGTGCTCTGGACCCCGGGCATGCCGCGCTGATGGAGATCGATTCATTGCAGGCGCTGGTCGGTGCCGCGCAAATGGGGGCCATCGAGTTGCACACCTGGGGCGCTACGCGTGACAGGATCGAAACGCCGGATCATTTTGTACTGGACCTCGATCCCGACCCGGCGCTGCCCTGGCGCAGCATGATCGAAGCCACGCAAATTGTGCTCGCCGTGTTGGAGGAACTTGGGCTGGAAGCTTTTCTCAAGACCAGCGGCGGCAAGGGCATGCACATCATCGTGCCATTGGCGCGGCAGGCTGACTGGGACACGGTTAAAGCCTTCGCCAAGGCTATCGCCGAATTCGTCAGCCGTCAATTGCCCGAACGCTTCACCGCGACCATGGGGCCGAAAAACCGGGTAGGGAAAATTTTCATTGATTACCTGCGCAACAGCCGTGGCGGCAGCACCGTGACTGCGTATTCGGTGCGCGCCCGGCCAGGTTTGCCGGTCTCGGTGCCGATTGCTCTGGATGAACTGGCAGGCCTGAAATCCTCGGCGCAGTGGGACATCACCAACCTTGAGCAGCGTTTAAAGAAACTCAAGGCCGACCCGTGGGCAGGCTACAGCAACCGCCGCAAAATCACGCAGAAGATGTGGAAGCAGTTGGGGGCGAAACGGCCCTGACACACCCTGTTTCTTTGGTTGTATGGCCGACATGCCAGGCATGTCGGCCTCAGGCTTGAGGGTCAGAGTATCCGGTACAACAATCGCTCGACCCGCACACGGCTGACGCGCTTGAGGAATTTGCGTACCCCTTCGGGATAATTGGCCAGTGTGTCGAGTTCGTCATACTGGTTGACGCGTTGGGTGTTGCGCATCAAATGGGCGATTTCCGCCTCGCGCGTTTCGCTCCACTGGCCCTGCGGATCATCGATCAGCAAGGCGTTTTCCAGATCAAGATTGAAGGCGCGAGGGTTCAGGTTGTTGCCTGTCAGCAGCGTATAGCGCTGATCGACCCAGATGCCTTTGAGGTGGAACGTATTATCGCCGTGTTTCCACAGGTGCACGTTGAGGCGGTTCTGCGCGATTGCCTTCTGATGCTTGTGGGCAAAGCGTCGCAGGCTGATTTCATACAGATAGGGCAGGGCCGAGATCACCTTAAACGGCTCGTCCGGGTCGATGAAGAAGTCGTTGGCGGTTTTGTCACCAATGATGATATCGACCTGCACACCGCGCTTGAGCGCCCGATTGATTTCGCGGGTGACCGCCACCGGCAGGTTGAAATACGGCGTGCAGATGGTCAGCTGGATCTTGCTCGAGGCGATCAGGTCGCAGATGACACGATTCAGATTGTTACGCGGCCCGACGCCCAGCAGCGGAATCACCCGCAGCTCGCCGTTTTCCTTTTCGCCTGCTGAAGTGTCGTACGCAGCGCGTTTCAGATCCGCACGAAAAGCGCGAATCTCGCTGCGAATGCTGCGCGAGCCAGGTGGCGATTGCAGGTCGAGGCGGTGCACCGCCGGTGAAGGGAGTATTTCGCGCTGCACCAGGTTCTGGAAGGCGTCGGCCAGTGGCGCACTTTCGATCAGGTGGTAACGGTCCAGACGGTATTTGTCGAGCTTGTGCAGGTAGACGTTATTGATGCTTGCGCCACTGTAGATCACACAATCGTCGATCACGCTGCCCTTGAGGTGCAGCACGCCGAATAGCTCACGGGTTTGCACCGGCACGCCGTAGATCGGCACTTCTTCATCGTATTCAAGGTTCTGCGCCTGATACCAGGTCGAGTTGCCCGGTTGCCGCCCGGCACCGATCAGGCCCCGCTGCGCGCGGAACCAGTCAACCAGCACCACGACATCCAGCTCAGGCCGTGCAGCCTTGGCCGCGTACAGTGCGTCGAGGATCTCCTGACCAGCTTCATCCTGTTGCAGATACAACGCGATGATATAGATGCGCCGGGTGGCCGAAGCGATCCTTTCCAGCAGACAGCGCCGATAGTCGGCGGCAGAAGGAACAATGGAGATTGCACCGCTTGGCAAGGCAAAACCACGAAGTGCTGCCAGTGTCGAGCGTCGGAAAGTGGATTGCATAGGCCTCTCGATGGGAAAACCAATAGCGTACGAGCTTACACGAGAGTCGCACTCAGGTGGCTGTCCCCTACCTGTTTCAAAGCATTGCTGTGTGAGACGTAGCGATGAGCGTTGGTTATGTGACGCCCCACACATAAATTAATGATAAGCATTCCCAGTAACATATGGTAGCATTTCGCATCCACTGAGTCGGTCATCTCCAGGAAGGTTTCTTCCGATCTCGCTCATCTCGTCAGCAGGACCTTTTCATGCACACCCCATCGATCCCGATGCGCCTCACGTTGCTCGCATTTTGCTGTTCCATTGGTTCTCCGGCCTGGGCCGCTACTGCTGCCGCCAGTCAGCAGGAAGGCCCGATGGTTCTCGGAGAGACCGATATCAGTGCCGACAAGGCCGACCCGCACGCGCTACCGCCCGTGTACGCAGGAGGGCAAGTGGCTCGCGGCGGGCAGTTGGGTGTTCTGGGCAATGCCGACGTCATGGACGTGCCGTTCACCATGACCAGCTACACCGAACAATTGATCGAGGACCAGCAGGCTGAAGACATCGGCGATGTGCTGCTCAATGATGCATCGGTTCGCCAGTCAAGCGGCTATGCCAACGCCTCGAAGATCTTCGTCATTCGTGGCCTCAAACTGACCACCGATGATATTTCCTACAACGGCATTTACGGCGTGCTGCCACGCCAGATCATCTCCACCGATGCGCTGGAACGGGTTGAGGTTTTCAAAGGCCCCAATGCCTTCATCAACGGCGTAACACCGACCGGCTCCGCGGCGTAAACCTGCAACCCAAGCGCGCTCAGGACACGCCGACACGGCGTTTTACCACCGACATCAGCAGCGACGGTCGGGTCGGCGAGCACCTGGACCTCGGCCAGCGCTTTGGCGAAGGCAATCGATTCGGCGCACGCCTCAACCTGTCTCAGCGCGAAGGCGAGACCGGCGTTGAAGACGAAGAGCATCGCAGCAAGCTGTTCGCGCTGGGGCTTGATTATCAGGGTGACAACTTCCGTCTTTCCGGCGATTTTGCCTACCAGAAGCAGCGCATCAATCAGAATCGCAACATGGTGTTCGTTGGCAGTGGCCTGACCCGTGTGCCGCATGCACCGGATGCCGACACCAATTACGCGCCGAACTGGACCTGGACCGAAACCGAAGACACCTTCGGCATGAGCCGGGCCGAATACGACCTCAACGATGACTGGACGCTGTACGCTGCAGCCGGTGCCAAGCACACCCGTGAAAACGGTATCTATGGCTCGCCGACTATCAATGACGCCGCAGGCAACATCACGGCGTCACCGTCTTCCATTCCGCATGACGAAGACAACAAGACAGCCATGGCCGGCATCAACGGCAAGCTGCAGACCGGCGCGGTCAGTCACAAGGTCAACTTCGGTCTGTCCGGCATCTGGACCGAGCAGCGCAGTGCCTACCTGTTCGGCAGTCCGGCTGGCAGCAACCTGTACAGCCCAGTGGAAACAACACGTCCTGCGCTGGACAGCTTCTCGGGTGGCGATCTCAGTGATCCCGGTATCATCGGCAAGAGTCGTATGCGCAGCGTAGCGTTCTCCGACACGCTGGGCTTTTTCGATGATCGCTTGCTGCTGACCGCAGGCCTGCGTCGCCAGCAACTGCGCGTCCAGGGCTACGACTATGGCAGCGGCCCGCGCAACGCACTGTATGACGAGGCAATCACCACGCCGGTCTACGGGCTGGTGTTCAAGCCTTGGCGCTATGTGTCGTTCTATGCAAACCGCATTGAAGGCCTTGCGCAGGGGCCGACGGCGCCGAGCACCGTGACAATCAACCCTGGCGAGGTGTTCGCGCCGGCGCGTTCCAAACAGATTGAAGCGGGCGTGAAGCTGGACATGGGCACCTTCGGTGCAAGCCTGGGTGTATACCGCATCGAACAACCGACTGATGGCTACCAGATTCAGGATGGCAGCGGAACGCGCTACGTCCGTGATGGCGAGCAGCGCAACCGTGGCGTGGAAATGAACGTGTTCGGAGAGCCTGTCAGCGGCCTGCGTCTGCTGGCCGGTCTTACTCTGATGGACACCGAGGTGAGCGGCACGTCGGGTGGCAGCAACGATGGCAACAGAGCCATTGGTGTGCCGACCTTCCAGTTCAACGCGGGTGCCGACTGGGATGTGCCAGGCATCGCAGGCGCAGCCATCAACGCGCGCATGCTGCGCACCGGCGGGCAATATGTCGACGCTGCCAACAATCTGAGCATTCCGACCTGGAACCGTTTCGATCTTGGCGCGCGCTATACCTTCAACGTAGCGCAAAAGGACGTCACGCTGCGTGCCAACGTCGAAAACCTGATGAACAAGGATTATTGGGCATCGGCCAATGGTGGCTATCTGACTCAAGGCGAGCCACGCACCTTGAAGCTGTCCGGCACCATCGATTTCTGATCAATCGGCGCTGGCCGCATCGCAGGATGCGGCCAGCCAGTCGATCAGTAGCCGTTACGCTTCAGAATCGTCTCGATGCTCTCTTTCGCTGGCCGCCCGTAGAACTTCAACAGTTCGGCAGTGCGGTTGGTGAAGAAACCGTCAACTCCATCATTGCTGATCCGCTTGAAGTCCTCTGCGTCGTCCACCGTGTAAGGGTGGATCACCATGCCTTTCTCGTGGGTCAGGTTGTTCATCCAGGGTTTGACCAGGTCCATGTAGCTCTGATCGCCACCCTTGGCCAGTTGCGAAGAAGGGCCGGTGCCGATCGCACCATGAGCCTTGGCCCAGTCAATCCACTTCTGGAATTCCTCCGGCGATTTGACTTCCTGCGCTGCGTAGTAGCTGGCCTTGTCCTTGGCCCCCGAGTCTTTGAACGCGACGCTGGATTTAGGCTCTATCGAGCCTTCGCCAATCCACAGCAGCATGACCTTGGGCACTTTCGGCATTTCTTTTTGCAGGAGTTCCAGGCTCTGCTTCTCGAACGTCTGCAATACCACTCGCCCCGGCATGTGCGCGACGTTCACATGACCGGCCGCAGCAGCAGGTCGCTGAGCCAGCCAGCCACGTTTGGTCAGCACCTTTTTAAGATCGGCTTCGACACCGGGAAACTTGTTCGGCACCTTGGTCTCGATATACAGCCCAGGCTTGTTCGCGCCGCCTTCGGCGATGTCGATGACCTCATCCAGCGTCAGGATCTGCAACCCGCTGTAGCTTGCGCGCGCCCGGTCGGGGTAAGCCTTGTTGAACCATGAGCCGGCGTCCAGTTGCTTGAGCTCCGCCAGGGTGAAGGTGCTGACCGGGTCCTTGACCCGTGTCGGGAACACTTCGGCAATATTGGTCGAGCGTTCCAGTACGTCATCGTGCAGCGCTATCAGCACGCCATCTTTAGTGCGCTGGATGTCCATCTCCAGATAGTCCGCGCCCAAGTCGCGTGCCAGGGTATAGGCCGGAATGGTCTCCTCCGGAGCGTCGAACGAAGCTCCGCGATGGGCGATCACGGCTGGCCAGGGCAGACCGTATTTTTCGCTCAGCACCTTGCCCGGTGCATCCGCCGCCGCTGCCATACCGGATGACAGCATCAGGCCCGACATGACCGCTGCGGCCAGGAAGGTCTTTTTCAACAGGGTTGTGGTCGACAGAGTGACGGAAAATCCTTGCATGGGCGGTTGGTTCCTTATGGTTGGAAGGTGTTCGACTGCACCAGCCAATACCGTTACTGGTCACAGCGTTGCACGCAACGATAGCGCACTATCGCGTTGGCGAGGTTGCTTGTAACGCAGTCTGTCCGGCAAATGCGTCCACTTCATGAACACCTGGCGTTATCGCGAAAGGTTTTTTTCCAACGAGCGCCATTGGCTCTGCACAAGCGCACGAAGTCGCGTTACTGTCAGCGTTTTGCTGACCGAACGGGAGTGCGCATGACAACGGTATTGGTGCTGGTGGAAAATCTGGACATGTATTTGCCGATTCTGGAAAGCAGCGGTTATCAGTTGATTCGTGCGCCGACGGCCGAACTGCGCGCCGAGGCAATTGCTGCACACGGGAAGAGCATCAGCGCCGTGATGACGCGTGGGCCACTGGGTTTTTTCGCCGAGGAAATGGATGCACTGCCGAACCTGCGCATCATTTGCGTGAGCGGTGCCGGCTACGAGAAGGTTGATTTGCCCGCCGCGCAGGCACGCGGCATCACCGTGACCAATGGTGCAGGCGTCAACGCCGCCACAGTGGCTGACCATACGCTGGCGCTGTTGCTGTCGCTGGTGCGCGACATCCCGCAGGCCGATGCGTCGGTACGCCTTAGCGAGTGGCGCAAGGTGGTTCGACCGTCGCTGGCAGGCAAGCGCCTGGGAATCGTCGGACTGGGAGCGGTTGGGCTGGCGATTGCCAGGCGTGCAGCCGCGTTCGACATCGCCATCGGCTATCACAATCGCAAACCGCGCACCGACTGCGATTACACCTGGCACGCCACCGCACAGGCGCTGGCTGCGGCGTCGGATTTCCTGATCATTGCCACACCCGGTGGCAGTGGCACGCAGCACCTGATCGATGCCGGTGTGCTTGAAGCGCTGGGCCCTGACGGCTTTCTGGTCAACATTGCGCGTGCCAGTGTGGTGGATACCCATGCGCTGGTCAGTGCACTTCAGAACGAGCAGATTGCCGGGGCTGCGCTGGATGTGTTCGACGATGAGCCCGCTGTGCCGGACGTACTCAAAACGCTGGGCAATGTTGTGCTTACGCCCCATGTCGCAGGCCTGTCGCCCGAGGCTTCCAGAGACAGTGTGCAAATGGTCAACGATAACCTGCTGGCGTTCTTTTCCGGGCAGCCGGTGCTGACGCCGGTAACTGGCTGAAGAAACGTGCAGCGCTGCACGCCAGGCATTGCTGCAATGCCCATTCTGCTGGTTTTGCTGCCTGTTTATAGTCCGCCCGGGTTATACGAAAATCGAACAGGGGGCAGGGCATGGGCACAATCAATAACGTACGCAACACTTTGCAGATCGGGCTGGTGGGCGATTTCAACGCCGATGTGCCAGCCCATCAGGCCATTCCGCTGGCGTTGGCGATGGCGGCTGAGACCGTTCACGTGCCGGTCAGTTTTGAATGGCTACCGACGCCACAGATCGGCAGCGGCGCACGGCCTGGCGAATTCGATGGTCTGTGGTGTGTACCGGCCAGCCCGTACCTGGACATGCAGGGCGCGTTGACGGCCATCCGTTTCGCACGCGAGCGTCTCGTACCGTTTCTGGGGACGTGCGGCGGCTTTCAGCACGCACTGGTGGAGTACGCCCGCAATCAACTGGGCTGGGCAGATGCCGAGCACGGCGAAACTGCGCCGCAGGCGGCAAACGTCATCATCGAACCATTGAGCTGCTCGCTGGTTGAATCCGTGGCGGCGATTCACCTGCAACCCGAGACTTTGATTGCCCAAGCCTACGGCACGCTGAATATCGAGGAACGTTATCACTGCCGCTACGGTCTGCGTCGTGAGCTTGAGCCAGCGCTGTTCGGCGATGCATTGAAAGTCAGCGGCCGCGGCCCTGAAGGCGAAGTGCGCAGTATCGAATTGCAGGGCCACCCGTTCTTCGTCGCCACACTGTTCCAGCCGGAGCGGGCTGCGTTGCAGGGCAAGGTATCTCCTGTGGTTGCTGCGTTCGTCCGCGCGTGCAGCCAGGCCGCGCAGAGGAATCGATCATGATGGCAGCGCGCTTTCCCACACCCTACTTTGCGGTGGTGTTCACCTCACTGCGTACGTCTGAAGAGGGTCAGGCGTACGCAGACGCGGCGCAGCGGATGGTAGAACTGGCCAGGCAGCAGCCCGGCTTTCTGGGCGTGGAATCGGCTCGCGACGAACACGGACTGGGCATCACCGTGTCCTACTGGAGCGACGAAACCGCGATTCTGGCCTGGAAACAGCAGGCCGATCACGCCCAGGTCCGCGAACAGGGACGCGCGCGCTGGTATCAGGCGTTCACCACGCGAATCTGCAAGGTCGAGCGTGATTACTCGTTCAACGGCTGACGATCAGGGCATTACCGGTGGCGTATAGACCAGCGTAGTGCCCAATGCCCAGAGCAGAAACAGCACCAGCGGCGTGTGGACCAGCAACTGCACGAACGAGAAACCGATCAGGTCACGCGCCTTGAGGCCAAGTACGCCCAGCAGCGGCAGCATGTAGAACGGATTGATCAGGTTGGGCAGCGCTTCGACTGCATTGTAGATCTGCACCGCCCAACCGAGGTGATACTGCAGGTCGTTGGCGACTTGCATCACGTAAGGCGCTTCAATGATCCACTTGCCGCCGCCCGACGGAATGAAGAAGCCCAGAATGGCCGAATAGACGCCCATCAGAATCGCGTAGGTGTCGTGGGAGGCAATGCTGGTAAAGAATGTCGAGATGTAGTGCGCCAGGGTCTGCGCATCAGCGCCTTTGACTGTGGTCAGTAACGCAGCGATCGAGCCGTAAAGCGGGAATTGAATCAACACGCCGGTGGTGGTGGGCACGGCCCGCGCTACGGCATCGAGAAAGCTGCGTGGTCGCCAGTGCAGCAACGCACCGAGCATGATGAACAGAAAATTGTAGGTGTTGAGTCCGGAAATTGCGGTGATCGCCGGTTTGCTCGAAAACTCGCTGAACAGCCAGCCGACCCCCAGCAGCACCATCAGGATGATCAAAAGCGGGCTGTATTCCAGCCATTCGCCGGGCCGTGTGCGAGGTGCCAGTGGCGGCAGGCTGAATGCCGGGTCGACACCGCAGGCTTTGGCGTCCCGGGCGCTGTTCGAGCCAGGGGCGGTGGCATAGGCCACGATCAACGATATGACTACCAGCGCGGCGAGCATGACCCCGGATTGCCAGAGAAAGATGGTTTCAGTGAAAGGGATCACGCCGGTTATCGCCAAGATCGAAGGCGGCAGACTGGCCGGGTTGGCCTGCAACTGTGCCGCCGAAGACGACAGCCCCAGCGCCCAGACTGCGCCCAGCCCCAGATACGCGGCAGCACCGGCTGCGCGATAATCCATGCGCAGGTCGGTATGGCGGGCGAGGGCGCGCACCAGCAGGCCGCCGAACACCAGTGACAGCCCCCAGTTAAGCAGCGAAGCCAGCATGGAAATCAGCGCCACCCATGCCACTGCCGAACGACCGTTACGCGGCACCAGGGCCAAGCGGTCGATCAGGCGCACTGCGGGCGGCGAACTGGCCACGACGTAACCGCCGATGACCACGAAGGCCATTTGCATGGTGAACGGAATCAGGCTCCAGAACCCGTCACCGAACGCTTTGGCAGCCTCGGCCGGACGTGCGCCAATGGCCAGTGTTGCCAGTGTGACGATGATCACCGCCAGCGCGGCAAATACCCATGAATCGGGAAACCAGCGTTCAGCCCATGCGGCGCAGCGCAAGGCGAATCGGGCAGAGCGGCTTTCTTCTATGTTGGCGTTGGCGGCCATTAGGGGCACCTCTTTTTGTAATTATTATCGGGGAGTTACTTGAACAGCCGACTATTGCGGACGCAGAGCGTCCAGAACGACAAATCCTGTGGGAGCGAAGAGGCCAGTACAGTCCCTGGATATCGAGTGTTTGAACCAACGTCTTCGTGAGCAAGCTCACTCCCACAACTGTCCGGAATCTGTGGGACGGGACTTGTCCGCGAACTGCCGGGAACCGGCAGCAAAACGAAATCATAGAATCTTCCACAGAGATGTATCCATCCTGCTCGAAGATGCCCGCGTTCAGAAACTCATCTCGATCACATTATCCGGCACAATCAGCCTGCCCGCGGTTTTTGCCACGATTTCTTCCACGCTGACCCCCGGCGCACGTTCGCGGAGGATGAAGGCACCGTTGTCGATTTCCAGATACGCCAGGTCAGTCAGAACCTTGCGGATGCAGGCCGCGCCGGTCAGTGGCAGGCTGCAGCGGGGCAGCAGTTTGGATTCGCCATCCTTCGAGGCATGGGTCATGGTCACGATGATGTTGTCGGCACCTGCCACCAGGTCCATCGCTCCGCCCATGCCTTTGACCAGCTTGCCGGGGATCATCCACGACGCGATATTGCCCTCGACATCCACCTCGAAAGCGCCGAGCACAGTCAGGTCTACATGACCGCCGCGGATCATGGCGAAGGATTCGGCCGACGAGAAAATCGACGCGCCGATACGCGCCGTAACCGTCTGTTTGCCGGCATTGATCATGTCAGCGTCTATGGTGTCTTCGGTCGGAAATGCGCCCATGCCCAGCAGACCGTTTTCCGACTGCAACATGACGTCGATGTCGTCCGGTACATAGTTGGCCACCAGGGTCGGAATGCCAATGCCCAGGTTTACGTAATAACCGTCCTTGAGTTCACGGGCGACGCGTTGAGCCATTTGTTCGCGAGAAAGTGCCATGGTCTGAAATCTCTTTGTTGTTGTATGGCCGAGCTGCTCTGTCAGGATTTTCTGACGGTGCGCTGTTCAATGCGCTTTTCGAACGTGCCCTGAATCACACGGTCGACGTAAATGCCAGGCGTGTGGATCTGCGTCGGCAAAAGCACACCTGGCTCGACGATTTCCTCGACCTCAACCACCGTGATTCGTCCAGCAGTGGCTACTACCGGGTTGAAGTTCTGCGCGGTGTGACGATAGATCACGTTGCCGAAGTGGTCGGCTTTCCAGCCCTTGACCAAGGCGAAGTCGCCGGTGATGGCCTCTTCCAGGATCACATTGCGGCCATTGAACTGCCGGGTTTCCTTGCCTTCAGCCACTGGCGTGCCATAGCCGGTCGCGGTGTAGAACGCAGGGATGCCCGCGCCGCCTGCGCGCAGTTTTTCTGCCAGGGTGCCTTGCGGGGTGAGTTCAACTTCCAGCTCGCCGCTGAGCAACTGCTTTTCGAACAAGGCGTTCTCGCCCACGTAGGACGAAATCATTTTCCGGATCTGCCGGTCCTCAAGCAGGATGCCTAGGCCGAAGCCGTCAACGCCACAGTTGTTGGAGACGACGGTGAGGCCCTTGATGCCCATACGCTTGATCTGCGCGATGAGGTTTTCCGGAATGCCGCACAGACCGAAGCCGCCGCAGAGTACCGTCATGTCGTCGGTCAGCCCGGCAAGGGCTTCTTCGTAGGTCATTACTCGTTTATCGAGTCCAGCCATGATGATCCGCCTTTTATAGTTGTTGACCGACAGTCGCACTGTCGGAGGATCGGGTGACTTGCATCTTCTCTCGCAGCGACTGATTTGTTAATTTTGTTTTTCTGATCAATTGATAAGAAAAACAAATATATGAACATCAAGCAGCTTCGGGCTTTTCTAGCGGTGGCGCAGTACCTGAGCTTCGCCCAGGCCGGGGAACGACTGAACATCTCGCAACCGGCGTTGAGCCTGACCATCAAAAGCCTGGAGGAGGACCTTGGCGGGCAATTGCTGACACGCACCACTCGCAACGTCGGCCTGACACCCGAGGGCGAGACCCTGTTGCCGCTGGCGCGCCAGTTGCTGGCTGACTGGGACAACACCGAAGAGCTGCTGCGACAGCGGTTTACCTTGCAGACGGGCCGGGTTTCGGTCGCCGCCATGCCGTCGTTTGCCGGCAATCGATTACCGGCAGCGCTGAAGGTGTTTCGCGGGCGCTACCCACGGGTCAATGTCGCGGTGCATGACGTGATCAATGAACAGGTGCTGGAGATGGTGCGTCACCGCCGTGTCGAGCTGGGCATCGGCTTTGAGCCCGAGTCGAACAACGCGTTGTCGTTCACTCCGTTTTATATGGATCGCTTCGTGGCTGTGGTCTCGAAGGATTCGCCGCTGGCCGGGCTTGGCGAAGTGTCCTGGGCCGAGCTGTTGGGCGAAGACTTCATTGCCCTGCAAAGGCCTTCGGCTGTGCGTTTGCTACTGGAGCAGGCCATCGAGCCGATGCACGGCAAACTGGCGGTGGCGTTTGAAAGCCATCAGCTGTCCACCATCGGGCGCATGGTTGCCAATGGCTTGGGTGTCAGCGCGGTGCCGTCGCTGTGCATCGGGCAGATGCAGGAACTGGGTGCTTGCTGCATCGCGCTGGTAGGGCCGCGTATCGAGCGTCGTATCGGCCTGATGATGCTGGCCGATCACAAGCTTTCCGCTGCGGCTCAGGCGTTGCGCGAGGTATTGATCGAGGATGCTCGCAATAGTCGATAGCGACTATCACGGCGGATGATTTTTGCTGCGTCGGGGGCGGGCGTAACCTTGCGTCATTCCTGAAATGAAGCCTGCCCCGGAGGCACCAGATGAACCGTATACTTGCCCTTGCGCTTGTCCTCACATTCACCGTTGCATTGCTCTCCGGCTGCTCCACCCACCATGCTGTCGAGCAGCGTCCCTTCAGCGCCGAAGAAAGCCATCAACTGGCGCTTGAAGACCTTAACCGGCGCGGCCTGTCGTTTGATGAATACCAGGCACGCAAGGCGCAATTGATGGCTGATCCGCAGGCACAGCAGGCGCGCGAATTCGATGATAAAGGCGAAGCAAGCGTTGACCTGAATGTGACTGGCCAGCAGCCACAAGGTTAACAGTCCGCTTTAAAAGAGTTTTTTATCAAACTGTACGGTAATAATTACCGGTCAACTGTCCGTGTGTTTCTTGCAGCGCCTTCTATAGGGTAAATGCCTGACTCACTGATCTGGACAGGCTGTATGGTGCTCTCTTTCGATTTGCTTCTTGCCTTCACACTCTTCGCGTTCGTCACCTCTATTACCCCTGGGCCGAACAACATGATGCTGCTGGCCTCGGGCGTCAATTTCGGTTTCAGCCGTACGTTGCCGCACATGCTGGGTATCAGCATCGGTTTTTTTGTCCTGGTGCTGGCCGTCGGTTTCGGGCTGGGCAGTGTGTTCAAGGCATGGCCGCTTCTCTACACCATCCTGCGCTATGTCGGCGCCGCTTATCTGTTGTATCTGGCGTGGAAAATCGCCACGTCAGGTCCTGCCTCCGATAACGTCGACAGTCAGGGCAAGCCGCTGAGTTTCATGAGTGCAGCGCTGTTTCAATGGGTCAATCCCAAGGCCTGGATCATGGCGATTGGTGCCATTAGCACCTACACGCCGATGCAGGGCTATTTCTACAATGTGGTGGTGATCTCGGCGGTGTTTGCGCTGATCAACCTGCCCAGTGTCGGCATCTGGGCAGGCTTTGGCAGTTTGTTGCGCAATGTTCTGCGTGACCCGCTGGGGTTGCGCATCTTCAACGGCGTGATGGCCGTGCTGTTGGTGGCCTCGTTGTATCCGCTGTTTGTCGAGCATTGATGCCGAGCTATAAAGCCAGTTGCAAATGCCCGCCGGCCTGCTTGTGACGTGCTTGCAAACGACGTTGCAGGCCGTGATGGAAGTGCTCCAGCCCCTCATGCAGGCGCTCGGTGAGGATTTCGTCCAGGGTGCCGCCTTCTTCGTTGTCGTCGTAGCTGATCTGGGTATCGATGGCGAAGATGCCGTGTAGCACTTCCTGCGATTTGAGCGCCGACAGTACCGGTTTGAGCGCGTAATCCACGGCCAACATGTGCGCGATACTGCCGCCGGTGGCCAGCGGCAAGACCACTTTGCCATGCAGTGCGCGCTCGGGCAGTAAGTCGAGCAGGGTTTTAAGTGCGCCTGAAAATGACGCCTTGTAGACCGGCGTACCAATCAGCAGGCCATCGGCTTGCCTGACCGCTTCGATAAATTCCAGCACTTGTGGGCTGTCGAAGCGGGCAAAAAGCAGGTCCTCGGCATTGAAGTCGCGTATGCGCAGCGTGGTGACTTCAACCCCGCGGCTTTGTAACCAGCGGCTGGCATGAGCCAGCACTACGCCGGAACGGGATTTGGGCGAAGGGCTGCCGGAAAGTGAAACAACGAGCATATGGGATTTCCTTGCGATAAGCGTGTGTCTGTAAAGCAGCTTGTGTGCCAGCCTTCGCAAGGTCCGGCGATGGCTCGCAGACATTGGGTTTGCGCGCTTTTCATACCGATGGTGCGGCGTTGCCATGCTGACGAAAAGCCAGCCAACTGTTGAACCACTGTTGCTCAGGCAACAGTTTTGCGTTGTTCGGCGGGCCAAAAAAATCCCGCAAAACTGCTTGCAGGAAGATTTTCAAAGCTTCGTCAGCGTCAGTGGCGGAACGCTGCGCCGGTCTGCACCACACTGGCCGAACCGAGCAACTGGCTGATGAATCGGCTCCAGCGGGTGATATCGGCCGTGCCGACAAATACCACGTCCTGCGCCTTGAGCTCGAACTGCCCCGCCAGCAGGTAGGCGGTGGGCTTCCTGGCATTGAGGTGGTAAACGGTAGACGTCGCTTCGGCAAAGTTTTCCGCACCGCGTATCACATACACCGCATCGCCATCTGCGCTGTCCGGGCTGAGGCCGCCGGAGTTGCCCAGTGCCTCCAGCAATGTCAGGCGGGTGGTGCCGAAGGAGATCACTTGCGGGTTACGTACTTCGCCCAGCACGTAGATCTTGTTTCGCGAATTGCTGTTCAGGTGCAGGTAATCGCCATCCTTCAGGAAGATTCTGCTCAGTTGCGAGTCTCTGCGGTTCAGCGAATCGATGTCGATCAGGTAATCGCGGCCATCGCGGCGCAGGGTCAGACCGGCCAGATTGGCATCGGTCAGGTCAACGCCCGCGACACTTACGGCCTGCACCAGGCTCAACGGAATATTGGTAATAGGTTGCGGGCCGGGCACTTTGAAGGAGCCGGACAGGAGTATTCGCTGACTGTTGTAGCGCAGCACTTTGATGTCGACCTTGACCTCGGTGTATTGCGGCGCCAGCCCCATGCGCAATTGCTCGCGCACCTCGTTCACCGTTCTGCCGCTCGCGCGGATGCGTCCGACGTAGGGGAAGTAGAGCGTGCCATCGTTCAGTACTTCCCGGGTGTTGGCATCCAGCTGGTCTTGCGAGCCTGGCGCGGTCAGTTCCGGGTGTTCGAACACGGTGACCAGCAAGGTATCGCCAGCGCCGATCACGTATTCCGGAGTCTTGTAGTCAAGCAGCGCCTGCGGCAGTGCCTTGGCATCTGCGGTGGCGCGTTGTTGCTGTTGCTGAAGGCTTTTCGGTGTGACCTCGACCAGTTGCGCCCGGGGCTCGTCCGGTTTGCCAGTGCTAACGTCGTCCGGCGTCATGTGCTGCCCCGGGGCGAATGCGCAGCCATGCAGCGCCAGGCTGGTGAGCAGTAAAGCAACTAACCTTGGATTCATTGCGTTTTTCCTTTCATGGCATTGCTCCTTTCTTTCGGCGTACCGACGAATTTCGGCGCGTTCGTTCACTCAGGGGAAGCGTCAGAAGGCGTTCTTGTTGACGAAGCCTTTGAACAGCGTAAGCAGAATGATTTTGAGGTCGAGCCAGATCGACCAGTGCTCGATGTATTCCAGGTCGAATTCCACGCGCATGCGCATCTTGTCGAGTGTGTCGGTTTCACCGCGCCAGCCATTGATCTGCGCCCAGCCGGTGATGCCGGGTTTGACCTTGTGGCGCAACATGTAGCCGCTGACCTGCTTGCGGTACTGCTCGTTATGGGCGATGGCGTGAGGGCGCGGGCCGACGATGGACATATCGCCGTGCAGCACATTGAAAAACTGCGGCAGTTCATCCAGCGAAGTGCGCCGCAAAAATGCCCCCAGCGGCGTTACCCGCGCGTCATTGCGCGTTGCCTGAAGCACCACATTGGCGTTTTCCTGGACGCTCATGCTGCGAAATTTCCAGACCATGATGGAACGGCCGTCCAGCCCATAGCGGCGCTGGCGAAACAGCACCGGGCCCGCAGAGGTGAGCTTGATGGCCGCCGCGATGGCCAGCAGTGGCAGGGCGATCAGCAGCAGAATCAGACTGGACAGGACGATGTCTTCGGCGCGCTTTACCAGGCTCCAGGCACCGTCCATGGGCGAATCGAAAATGCTGATACTGGCCAGGCCATTGATGCTTTCACTGCGGGCATGCAGCAGGTCGAACATGAACACGTCGGGAATCAGGTACACCGAGGCGGTGGTGTCGCTCAAACCGGTAATCAGCTCGCGCAATTGCGGCTCGGCGCTGAACGCGAGGGTGATGTACACCTTGTCTAAACGGCCTGCACGGGCATCCTCTATCAACTGGTCCAGATCACCCAGCACTGGCAGACGACGTTTTTCAGCCTGCAGATTCATCTGCTGCGGGTGCGAGTCGTAAAACCCCAGCAGGTTCAGTCCCATCCACGGCGCGAGGGAGATGGAGCGGGCCAGTCGCTCGCCGACCTGACCGGTCCCGACAATTGCCACCCGGCGCGTATTGAAGCCGTGCCGACGCAGAGTGTGCAGGGCCAGGCGGATCAGCAGTCGATAGCCGCACAGCACCGCAAGCGTCAGGGCGAACCAGCTCATCTGGCCGTTATCGGGCAATTGCGTCTGGTTGAGCAGCAGGCTGTTCAGTGACAGCAGGGTAATGAAGGTCATCGCCCAGTAACTGAAGACCTTGGTCAGTTCGCGCAGGATGCGCTCGCCACGCCATGAACCATATAGCTGGTGATATTCGCTGACCCAATGAAATACCAGTACCGCGAGGATAATGTGCGACCAGGCCTCGGTGCTGTCGGTGACCTGCAGCCCGGTTTGCCAGTAACCGATCAATACGATGATGATCAGGTCCAGCAGACGATGGGCGAGCGACAGCGCTGACTGATGGGCATGCAGAATGCCGCGGACGGAAGTGCGCATTGGAGGGGCTCGCTCAGACGGTTTTTATGGGGACGACACGGCCTGGCAGTTCGCTGCCCGGGACCGGCGCTGGTTGAGCGACGCGGTGCGGGTGGGGCAGGCGAGCCAGATGCACAAGATGCGAGGTGGCCAGACGGTTCTCGACGAAGGCTTTGATCTCCTGCTCGAAACGCGCCACCGAAAACCGTTCGGCGTTGGCCCGGCAGGCCTGCGGCGAGATGCGTGATTGCGCAGCTTCAAACTCGCCGATGGCGGCGCTCAGCGCTGCCACGGTTTGCTGCCGGTAGAGCACGCCGGTCGGTTGCGGTTGATCCAGGCCGTGCACGGTCTCCATGATGCCGCCCTTGCCGAACGCGATTACCGGCGTGCCGCAGGCTTGGGCTTCAACCGGGCTGATGCCGAAATCCTCCTCGGCGGCGAAGACGAACGCCTTGGCGCTGCGCATATGTTCCAGCAGTACCGCGCTAGGCTGGAAACCCAGCAGCGTTATGTTAGGCGCCTGCCTGGCAATGGCCTGCGCCTTGGCCAGGTCCGGTCCGTCACCGATCATGATCAGGCGTTTGTCCGGCATGGCGGCGAAGGCTTCGACGATCATTGGCATGCGCTTGTAGGGCACCATCCGCGATGCACACAGGTAGAAGTCCCCACGCGCGCCTTGGGGGGTGAAACCGAGCGTGTCCACTGGCGGATAGATGACGGTGGAGTCACGTCGATATGCCTTGGAGATGCGTGCGCCGATAAAGCCCGAATTGGCAATGAATGCGTCCACACCGGTCGACGTACGTTGGTCCCACAGGCGCATGTAATGCAGGACCAGGCGCGCCAGACTGCCCTTGATTCCCTTGCCCAGCCCTGATTCCTGCAAGTACTGGTGCTGCAAGTCCCAGGCGTAGCGAATTGGCGAATGCACATAGCTGATGTGCAGTTGGTCCGGGCCGCAAAGCACGCCCTTGGCCACTGCGTGGCTGCTGCTGATGATCAGGTCGTAGCCGGAGAGGTCCAGTTGCTCGATGGCCAGCGGCATTAGCGGCAGGTAGCGTGAATAATGTTTGCGCGCGCCGGGCAGCTTCTGGATGAACGTTGTTCTGGCTACCTTGCCGCGCAGCTGCGCGCGGTCCTTATCGCTGAGAAAGTCGATGACTGCAAACAGATCCGCATCGGGCCAGACGTTGATCAGTGAAGCAAGCACGCGCTCGGCACCGGCGTAACTCACCAGCCAGTCGTGGACAATAGCAATTCTCATGGGCGTTCCTTGCTGTAATGGCCCGCGCTAATGCGGATGCGACAGGGCGCATCCTGGCGTTACTGTTGTGGGGTCAGGGTTTGCCGGCGGACGACTCGGGTACGACGTGCTGCTTGCTTGGCGACGCAGGAGCAGACTCCAGCAGCGCATCGATACGCTGGGAAAGGCGCTGCGCGGAAAGGTCCCAGGAAAAACGCTGCACGTTATGCAACCCCTGAGCACGCAGCGCATTGCGCAACGGCGCATCCACCAGCACGCGCTGCATTGCTGCGGCCATGTGGCTGACGTCAAGCGGGTCGAAATACAATGCGCTGCCTTGCAGGACTTCTGGGATCGAAGCGGCATTGGCGGCCAGCACCGGGCAACCGCAGGCCTGGGCTTCAAGCGGCGGAATGCCGAACCCCTCGTAAAGCGAAGGAAATACGAACGCGACGGCACCCTGATATTGGCTGATCAGCTCGGCATCGCTGAGTCGCCCCAGAAAACGGATGCGCGGGTCACGGCAGGCGAGGTTTTGCAGATCAGGGTCGGCGAACAATGCGCTGGCTGCGCCGACAATATGCAGTTGCAGGTCGGTGTGGCCACGCAAACTCAGAAATGCCTGAATCATCCGGTTGAAATTCTTGTGTACGGCGGGTGAGGACACTGCAAGCAAGTATTTCGGCTGATCGACAGGTGTCGGCCTCGGCGTGAATTCGCCACTGACCGCAGCGGGCACGACCAGCACCTTGTCCTCGGCGTAGCCATAGAACGAGGTTATTTCCCTTCGCGAGAAGTTGCTGCCGGTAATCAGCGTTCTGGCGCGTGACAGCAGAATCGGGGTGATGGTCCGATAGGCCAGGCGGAATAGCCGGGTGTAGCTTTGCGGATAGCGCACATAGGTGATGTCGTGGTGAGTCGCTATCTGGTTGCCATAGAACATTGGCCCTGTGTTGCTGACTGAAATCAGCAGCGGGCTGCCCTGACGTTTCAGGTGAAGCGGCAGGTCGATCTGCTCCCACATATGCCCGGTGGAATGACCGATGCACTGGGCCTCCAGTGCGCTGGCACAGTCATGCAGCCTGATGGTGCGCGGAGCGACGAATACCAGATCGTCGCGCAGCCGCTTCAGGGCTCTGCACATATGCTCTGCGTAACGCTGTACACCACTGACATCCTGGGTGAGGAACCGTGAATTGATGACAATCATCTCGAGCATCCTGCTGATGAGGGTGATCTGGCTGGTGCCAGATCCTGTCCTTGAACGGGCTTGATGGGGCAGATTGCGCCCCTTCACTGTGTGACGTACGTGCGGCGGTCCTGCAGGGTCTGGGCAAAGATGCTTTCGTACTGGTCCAGCATGAGGTCCAGGTTCATCAACGAGGCGACGCTGTTGCGCGCCTGGCTGCCGAGGCGCTTAAGCAATTCGGGTTGCTGGTGCAGTTTGAGCATTGCCAGCCCCAACGAGTCCGGGTCATCGGGGCTGCACAGCAGGCCGTTGAGCGGTTCCTGAATGATTTCCGTCAACCCGCCCATGCGGCTGGCGATGATTGGCAGAGCATGCGCGCAGGCCTCGACGGCCACCATGCCGAACGGCTCATTCCACAGGGAGGGGACGATTGCCACGTCGATCTGGCGGTAGAAGTCTTCGGGCTTCTGGACGCCGACAAAGCTGATGTCCGGTGATGTGGCCATGGTCCTGAAGTGCTTTTCATCAGATGCCTGCCCACGCCCGGCAATCTGCAGGGTGGCTTTGAACGGCAGATGCTGAAACTGATCAATCAACCATCCCAGCCCCTTGTTTGTGGACAGCGTGCCCAGGTAACCGAAGCGCAACGGTGCATCATCGGCGGGTGCCTTGGGCTGCCCCGAAATCGGTGGAGTGAACGGGCTGGCGTTATGCACTACGTAACCCCGCGCGCCTTTGAAATAGCCCTGCGCCTGCAAGGTGTCGAGCATGAAGCGGCTGACACCCACGACCGTGTCGACCTGTTCTGACTGCTGTGCATGATTGCTGCGCAACTGCGTGCACATCGTGCATTGGCGCTGGCAGTTATGACCCTTCTTGAACATGGTGCTGGCCGGGCAGAGCAAGTAAAAGTCATGCAGGACCTGCACGATCGGGCGATTGGCCCCGGTTATTTCGTCCCACGCCGACACCGACCAGCCGGTCAGGTTATGGCACACCACCAGCTCCGGTTGCTCCAGTTCCATCACCCGCCCTACGTATTCGCGCATGCCGGCGTTGTAGCGATCACGCCAGTGCCAGGCAAGCCGCGCCAGACGGCCCGGACGCTGGGCCATGAAGTGCCAGTACCGGTTAAGCAGGCCTGCGCGATAGACCTTGACCCGATTGACCTCTGCCAACTGCAAACCGGGCCGGTCGGTGGTGGCCAGCACGGCGACGCTGTGCCCGCGTTGCTGCAAGCCCTCGACAGTACGTTGCAGAATGATCTCTGCGCCGCCGCCGATATCGGGCGCATAAAGGCTGCTGATAAACAGAATTTTCATAACGAGTAGGCCTTGTTCAGGCCCAGCACGCTGGCTTCCCCATCGTGAATGGCGTCGTTGAGCAGGTTCAGGCGCGCATCGGCGTCATAGCGCCAGGCATACAGGCTCAACAGGCAGAGAAATACCAGGCGATTGACTTGATAGAGCAGTGGGGAGGACGCCCAGATATGCCTGTCGAACCACGCCTGGTTACGCGCGGCGTAATAAGCGCGCAGGTCCGATCCGCCCGACAAGTAGCTTTCATAGACGTTGCGGGTGCGCGCCTTGATGTTCCATGAATCCTCGAGATCCTCCAGCAGCGCTTCGGGGACCAGAAATACCTTCCCGCCACCGTCGGTAATGCGCCAGGTGTATTCGGTGTCATCGCTGTACAGCTTGAGCGCGTCCAGTGGCAGACCGATTTTCTTGTACAGGCTGCGATGGGCCAGTAACCCCCCGTAGGTGGCGAAAGGGAGCTGCACCCGTTCCGGCATGGGCACGCTGGCACCGGGCTTTCCGAAGGGCAGGCGTCGCCAGATCTTGTATGGCAACTGGGCGATGTGAAAGCCGAAGAAGCTTGAGCGCCGCTGAATTGCGTAACGCAGCGGTACACCCGCGGCGATGTCCGCTTGATGCGTGGGGCGAAAGCCGAGCACTGCGCAATTGTCCCTGCCGTCGATCGTTTCACGTTCATGAAGAGACCGGTGTAACACCTCAATGGCATGGGTGGTCGGCGCGTTATCGTCGTCCATCAACCAGATGTAATCGTCGCCGGTTTCCAGCGCGGCCTTGATGCCTGTCGAATAGCCGTTGGCCGAGCCGGTGTTGTCAGGCAGCCAGAGCACCTGAACCCGGTCGGGCCACTCATCGCACAGCGCCTGCAATGGTGCAACGGAAGCGTTGCTGACAATGATCACACGGCCGATCAGCGGGCTCTCCAGCGAGCGGCTGATCAATGTGTGCAGATAGCTGAAACGGTCACCATAGGTGAGCGTCACCAAGGTGGTCTGGTGGGGCATGGTGTGGTTCCGGGGCTGGTTAAGCAGGCTGAGAGGCATGTTTCAGGCACACGCCTTGGGCAGTTTCCTACAGGTGCGGCAGGCCTTACGCGCGGGCTTCGACCCTTGACAGGCTGCTGATGGGCAACACCATTTTTTGTTGGCGTTGCAGCATGTTGAGCAGAATCACCGCACGCTCGGTACCGTCTTCGCTCAGAAAGATGGCTTCCACATCACTCCAGCTGCCCGTCGTGATCATTACCGGATCACCTTGAATAAATCGTGCTTTGGGCGCAGGTGTGGAGAGTCGCTGGCGGATCTGCTCGATCAGATGATCGCGGACCGGCACCGGGTGCCCGCCGAACGTCACAATGCGCGAGACGCCGCGTGTGGAGCGAATCGGGTACCAGTTGTCCTGTACCTGATCCATCTGAATGAACAGGTAACCGGGAAACAAAGGCTCGTCGGCCTGAACCCTGGCAGCGGTTTTTTTCACATCGACCTGCAGCGGTCGGTAGCAATGGAAATGCTGGCGTCGCAAATGCTCTTCGGCGCGGGCCTCCTGACGCGGTTTGGTCTGGATCAGATACCAGCGAGCTTCCTGGGCGGAGAGGGCCATGATTAATTCCTTTTAAATGAAACAGCTCAGTGAACGGCAGGCGTCAATACGGGTTATCGGGGCGCAGGGTGGTAGTTGTAGCCATAGGCCGCGTAGTCGTAATCGGACGTCGTGGCCTTGCGCACTACCGCGTTGAAAATGGCACCCTTGATCAGAATTCCGTTCTGGCCCAGGCGGCGCTTGCAGGCTTCGATTTCCTGGGCGGTGGTCATGCCGAAACGAGCAACCAGCAGACAGGTGCCTGCCTGGCGACCCACCAGCGTCGCGTCGGTCACAGCGAGGATGGGTGGCGTGTCAATCAGGATCAGGTCATACAGCGGCGACAATTCGGCCAGCATCTTGTTGAAGTTGTCATGCATCAGCAGTTCCGAGGGGTTGGGTGCAGCGAAACCACAGGACATAAAATCCAGATGCCGGACCCGCGTCTGATGGATGACTTCGGTGCACCGCAAGCGGGCGGCCAGCGTGTCGGACAGACCGTGTTTGGGCTGCAGGCCAAAGAGCCGATGCAGGTAGCCTTTGCGCATATCGGCATCGATCAGCAGAACCCGCCTGCCGGTCTGGGCAATGATGGTTGCCAGATTGCTCGATACAAACGATTTGCCGGCGCCTGGTGTCGGGCTCGATATCATCAGTACGTTGTTACGCGCCTCCAGCATGGCGAAGTGCAAGCTGGTACGCAGGCTGCGCAGCGATTCGATGGCCAGCTCGCCGGGTGCGGCAATGCTCAGCAGTCTTGAATCCTTGCTGTCCTGATCGCGCTTTTCCAGGCGTTCCTGCTGACGCGAGTGGGGCAGTGATGCGTAGACCGGCATGCCCAGACTTTCGATGACTTCGGCGCTCTCGATGCCCCGATAGAACGCCTGGCGCACGAATACGATGGTCATCGCGACCAGTGCGCCGATCAGCGTGGCGATCAGCACAATCAGCGTCTTCATCGGTTTGACGGGTTTCTCGACATTGGTGTCGGCGTTGTCGATGACCCGCACATTACCAATGCTGCCAGCACGCAGAATGTCCTGCTCCTGACTCTTGTTGAGCATCAATGTGTAGGTCTGGCTGATGACCTGCATATCGCGGGTCAGACGCAGCAACTCCTGCTGGGTCATGGGCAGCGCGTCGATTTTCTTCAACAGGCCTTGTTTCTGTTGTTCCAGCTGGTTCATCTGGCTCATCAGGCTGCGATAGGTCGGGTGCTCACGGGTGTACAGCCGTTCCAGCTCTACGCGCCTGAGTTTCAGTTCGGAAAGCATCGAGTCGAGGCTGACCACCTGATCAAGCACGCCTTTGGTTTCGATGCTCAGGTCCACCGACCTGGCGCTGGTCTGGAAGGTGTTCAGCGCAGTCTCCGCGTCCTCCAGCTGTTTGCGCACGGCAGGCAACTGCGAGCGTAGAAACTGCAGCCGTTGCGCGGCCTCGGCCGAACTGCGCTCCACGTTCTGGCGTACATAAAGATGGCTGACTTCGTCGAGAATCTGGTTGGCCCGCTGTGCGTCCTGGTCCTCGATGGACAGGTAGATGATGCCCGAGTCCCGGCCGGCTTCGGCGATTTTCAACCGGTTCTGATAAACCAGCGCGGTGCTGAGCGTGCGCTGTCTGGAGACACTGAAATCGGTACCGGGACGCGCCCGCAGCGCAGCGACCTGAATCTTCACCCCGTTGCCTTCGACAATGCGGTTGATGGTGCCGCCAAGCAGCAGATTGTGCTCGTTGTCGTAGAGCGAGAACTGGCCAGGCTTGCCTGCGATGAGGGTGAGTTTTTCGCCCAGCAGGTGCTCCGGCACCTCCAGCTGGAATACCTCGATTTTCTCGCCACCCCACGCGTATTGCGTCAGGCCGAATAACGGCTTAGCCAATTCACCGTCGCGCACTGGCTTGAAGGTACGGTATAGGTAAGGGCCGATTACCGGAAAGAAATCAGGTGTCTGCAGCGTATTGAGCTTCAGATCGTCGACGACCTTGCCCAACAATGCGCGCGACTTGATCAGCTCGATCTCGGTGGTCGCCTGCGACACTGACAATGGCTTGGCGCTGACCTCCGGGGTGCCCTCGATGCCGATTTTTCGGGGCTCTATCTGGATCATGGCGGTGGCCTGATACACCGGCGTGGCCAGAATGGCATAGCCCAGACCGATCAGAAAAAACAGGCTGACGGTCCACAGGATCAGCGCTTTGTGATCGAACAGCATGCGCAGGACCGCTGCCAGATCAATCCGGGAGTCCTGGTGGATATCCAGCGAAGGACGGTTCATGACGGTCATTTATCCTGTTGCTCCTGACTGAAAATGAGGAAGCCAGTCGTCAATGCAGCGTGAGAGCTGCGTGTAGGTCTGTTCAAAGGCTGATGCGGGACGTCGGTAAGGGTCGGCGATGTCGAGCGGGTGCTGCCATTTACCGATCAGAAAGGCTTTGCCGCGTACTTCGGGTGCGAGTTTGAGGACGTCGGCAAAATGTGCCTGCTCCATCAGCAGAATCAGGTCGGCCTGGCGTAGCAGATCACGGCTCATCTGCCGAGCTGCATGGCGCTGTGGCTGTACCCGGTGCGTTTGCAGAACCTGCCGAGCCGCCGGGTCGATGGACGAACCTGACAGCGCGGCGATGCCTGCTGACTGAACGCGCACCTGCGTGGCCTCCAGGCGTTGATGCAGTATCGCGACGGCCATCGGGCTGCGGCAGATGTTGCCGACGCACAACACCAGTACGTTACTGAACATGTGCTTTGCCACTGGTCTGGAACAGGCGTCTGCTCAGGTTGACGACAACATTGCCGGCCACTTTCCACAACGTCTGCAGTTTGTGGCGGGGGGCGAGCGCGGCCAGCGAGAGGCACACCGTCTGCATCAGGAAGTGTTCGTACAGGGGCTGATTGCCCAGACGATTGTAATAGTTGGCCAGGCTTGAACAGGTCTGCAGGTTCATATGCAATTTGCGTTTGTCGCTGCGCATGGAAAACACGCCGCCGGGGTGCAGCCGATAGGCAGCCGGCTTGATCTGCGCCATGAACTTGCCTTTGCCGTAGGCCCCCAGCAATGACCACCAGCACATATCGTTCAACGGTGCACCGCACATGCTCAATTCGGGCGGCATTGTGCTGAACACATTGCGAAAGCAGACGGTCAGGGTCGACAGGCGTCTGGCCTGTTGCAGCTCCAGCGCCGTAGCATCGTTGCGCAACAGGCCTTGCAGTTGCACGCCGTACTGGCCGTATTCGTCGAAGGCGAACGCGTCGTGATAGGTGATGACGTAATCGGCATGGCTCTCGAGAAAGTCCACTTGCAGCTGCAGCTTTCGCGGATCAGTCCAGTAATCGTCGGCTTCGCAGTAGGCGATGTAACGGCCGCGGGCTTCGGCGAACAGGCCCGGAACGCAAGGTGCGCCCTGACTGTACTGGTTGACCTGTTGATAGAAGGGCCGAATGATTGTCGGATACCGCTCGGCGTAGTGCGCAATGATGCGTGCAGTGCTGTCCGTGGATGCATCTTCGTTGATCAGGATTTCAAACCTGAAATCGGTCTGCTGTGACAGAAACCCTTCCAGTGCCTGAGCAATGAAGGCCTCCTGGTTGTAGGCGGGGCATATGATGCTCAGCAACGGCGATGCCACGCAGGGTTCGCCGGTATTTTTTGCAGTGTCGTCCATGGCTCAGGTACTCGGTTTGCTGAACAAAACATAGATTTTTGACGCTAGCGGCCCATGGCTTGCCGCCACCAGTGCCAGAGTGACAAGGCCGCTGGCGGCGAGCGCCAACAGCAGGCTGCCACGGCTTTCATCGGCAATCAGATGGAACACAGGCGCGCTGATCGCCAGGCCCGCAGCGGTCATCGCACTGATACGCAGAATGTCGCTCAACCATTGCCGATGAAGACCCGGTGCCAAGTGCTGATGGACGATGACGGGCCATATGGCGAAGGACGTCGCACGCAGGAAAAACCACGCCAGCGCTGCGCCGTAAACGCCTTGATAATGGATAGCCACGAACATTACAGGCACGCTGATCAGTGTCGAAATCACGCTGTACCACAGGTGCAAGTGCATTCGGCCATAGGCGTATTGCAGGTAGAACTGGAAAGCAGTGGCAGCCATGATTGCGCTGCCCAGCGCGTACCAGCCCAGCACCGGTCCACTCCAGCGCGCAGCGGCGTCATCACCCGTCCAGGCGATAATCAGCGGCTCGGCATACAGAGCAATTACGCCTGCCAGAGGGAACAGAAAGGTACAGGCAAGGCGATTGGCTGCCAGAAACAACGTGTGCATGTCGTCGCGCCTACCTTCGGCCACCAACACAGTCAGGCGCGGCAAGAGCGTCTGAACCAGCGGGTTGCTCAGCATCACGATGCCCGTGGCGATCAACGCAACCAGTGAGAAGTAGCCGTACTGGTCCAGTGGCAGCAGATTCGACAGCAGCACCTTGTCCACCTGAGTCAGCACAATCCACAGCACTGCGCTCAACGACAGACTGGCGGCGAACGGCAGTAGCGGCTTGATCAGTTGCCAGTCCAGGCCGGTCAGGCAGCGCGGCGCAGGCATCTGCCTGCGGGCTTTGCTGGCAAAAAGCAGGGCTTCGAGCAGCCCGACCACGAGCTGAAATACAAAAAAGTCTTGTGGGTCTCGGGAGAACTGACTGACCAGCAGCAAGCCGCCGAAGTAGCGCAGCGTTGCAATCGACACATTGGCAGCGTTCAGCTAGGCGTGCTGCTCAAGGCCCTGAATGGCGCTTTTATAGAGTGTCGAATACAGGCGCAAGGCGATGATGATGCCCATCAAGGTGATGCACTGCGCCAGAGTGTCGGGTTGCAGCGTATTGGCGTTCAACCATTGTGCTGCGATCCAGGGACTGGCGACATGGACAAGCAGGCCGCAGAGCATCGTGATCGGTAGAAATATCAGTTCAAATGAGCGCAGTAGACGGCCCAGGCTTTTCTCGCTCACGGGAGTGCCTTGCTGATGTGCCACTGCGCGCACCAGGCTGGGAGACAGTCCCGCGTCCAGCAGTTGCAGCCAGGCTTGCAGCAGGGTGAAGAAACCGATCAAGCCGTAGGCCTCGGCACCCAGATGGCCCAGATAAAACGGCATGATCAGAATCCCGACCAACATTACATAGGCCTGTCCGCTGTAGTTCAGGACGGTGTTGCGAATGATCGAACGGCTGCGAATGACCGGGCTTGTGTCACGCATGATAGTCAGCAGACCCTGGCAGCGGAGCAAGCCGGGTAGTCCATATCTGTCACAGCACAGGTTTCGATCAGCGTGCGTATGACCAGGTCCTGCTCGCTTTTCAGCAGGCCGGGATAGATCGGCAGGCACAGCACTCGTTCGCTCAATGCTCTGGACACAGGCTGGCCGGGCTGTGGCTGCAGGTATTCAAGGGTGTCCAGTGAGGGGTAAAAATAGCGGCGAGGGTTGATCTTGCGCAGGTTGAGCGCAGTGCGCACCGTCAACAGCTGTTGCTCGTTACGCAGCGCCACCGGGTAATAGCTGTTATTGAGTTCGCTGTCGGCCTGGGGTTTTTGCAGATCCAGGTAGCTTTCCAGCGCTGACGTATAGAGGTGAGCGATTTGCGCGCGCTCTTCAAGGATGTTGCCTATGTTGTCGAGAATGCACAGCCCCATGGCTGCGGAGAATTCGTTGAGCTTGGCATTGATGCCGATGCCGTCGATTCGGTCTACTCCCGATATGCCAAAGTTGCACATCAGGTGGGCGCTTCTGGCCAGTTCGTCATCGTTGGTGATGATCGCGCCGCCTTCAATCGTGTGGAACAGTTTGGTGGCATGAAAGCTTAAGGTGCTGATATCGCCATGATTGAGCACCGACTGGCCGGCATGACGCACGGCAAATGCATGTGCGCCGTCATAGATCACCTTGAGCTTATGTTCGCGGGCAATCTGCTGAATGGCTTCTACGTCGCAAGGATTGCCGAACACATGGGTGCCCACGATTGCCGTAGTGTCTTCGGCGATGCTGCGTTTGATGTGCTGTGGCGAGATATTCCAGGTGTCCGGATCAATATCGGCAAAGACCGGGCGAATACCTTCCCATTGCAGCGAGCTGCTGGTGGCGACGAAACTGAATGGCGTTGTAACAGCGCTGCCACTCAAGCCCAGAGCCCGATAGGCAATCTGCAGCGCAAGAGTGCCATTATTGGTCAGAATAATGTGTTTGACGCCCAGATAGTCCTTGAGCCGGTCCGTCAGATCCTTGGCCAGCGGGCCGTGATTGGTCAGCCAGCCGCGGGCGTAGATACCTTCAACGTAGCGTTTGAACTGGTCGATATCACCCAGATACGTCTTGGTCACATTAATCATCGAAGCCTCCATGTTTCTCTGAATCGGGGTATTGCCGAGTGAGTGACCAGACATCTTTTTCGCGTACGGGCGCTGCATTGCTTCAGGCAACGCTACCGCCACACCGAACGTGTTCAGTACTTTAAAAATAGAATGGAGAGTCAACAGACATCCGCCGGCACCTGCTGAGCACCGTGGAAATAACTGAAAGCGTGGGACGGAACAGCGGTCAACTTCGGCTTGATTATCCCGACGCCATGCTCTGCGGCATGTGCGTGACAACGGAATGCGCCTGACGGTCCTATATATCGGTCGCGGCAGGGTATCTGTCAAATTATTTCGTCATCTTTCTGTTATATTTTTCATAAATGGTAAAGCAGATTTCATAACTAACTGATTTATAAGGGTGTCAAAAAAATATCATCTTGCAGGTGTATTTAAATGACACGCTGAACGTGCTTTGCAGGACGTCAATAAGTCGCTGGATTTTACAATTTGCGCCTCTTTATATTTCCAATTGATCTATTTAAATATCAATTAATAATTTTTGGTTCTATGCGGTTTGGTGCATGATCGTGTTCATGGACTGCAGGCAGGAGAACGAACATGAAAGAGCCAGTGCTGTATTTTGATTACGCCGCCACTACGCCTGTGGACGAGCGTGTTATCAGGGTCATGGTCGATTGTCTGGGTGTGTCAGGCAATTTTGGCAACCCTGCATCCAGCGCTCATTCATTCGGACAAAAGGCCCGCGTTGCGGTAGAGATTGCCCGTGAGCAGGTTGCCCGTCTGGTAGGTGCTCAGGCCTCGCAGATCATCTGGACCTCCGGTGCCACCGAATCCAGCAATCTGGCGCTCAAGGGTGTGGCTCAAGAACGCGCGAAGAGGCAGGCAGCATTCGCCGGAGGCAGATCCGGTCATATCATCACCAGTCAGATCGAACACAAGGCAACCCTTGATACTGCGCGGCAACTTGAGGAAGAGGGCGTCGAGGTTACCTGGCTGGCACCGGACAGCGATGGCCTGATCAGCGCCGACGCGGTCAGTGCCGCTTTGCGCGATGATACGTTTCTGGTCTCGCTGATGCTGGTCAACAACGAACTGGGTACGGTCAACGACATCGCGGAAATCGGCAGGCGGGTAAGGGCTCACGGCGCATTGTTGCATGTCGACGCTGCGCAGGGCGCTGGCAAGTTGCCGATTGACTTGAGTCAGCTCGCGGTAGACCTGATGTCGCTTTCTGCACACAAAATCTATGGGCCCAAAGGGATTGGCGCGCTGTATGTCGGCCCGCGCGCGCAGCAACGGGTTCTCGCCCAGATTCACGGAGGCGGGCATGAATGTGGTCTGCGCTCCGGCACCCTGGCGACGCATCAGATTGCCGGGATGGGTGCGGCCTTTGCCCTGGCGGCCGAAGTGCTTGAAGAAGAAGTTGTTGAAATACAGCGGCTCAACAGTCTTCTCTGTGAGCGACTGGCCGATATTCCGGGTGTGTGTATCAACGGCAGTCCCACCCAGCGGATTGCCCACACCCTCAGTTTTACATTCACCCACAATGATCTCGACGTTGCAGCGCTGGGTGACAAACTTGCCTTCTCTTCTACCTCGGCCTGTAACTCGGCGAAGAACCTGCCTTCACACGTCCTGCTGGCTCTGGGGCTGAGCCCGCAGGCTGCCGGTCAGACCATACGTCTGAGCCTGGGGCGCTTCACTCGTGATCAGGATATCGAGCGTGCGGCCGAGTCGATTCATGCCTGTCTGATTCAGCCAGCGTTCTGGGCGGTTGCTCAGTCTCGATGAGTGCTCCATTATCTGAACCGGTGAAAGCAGTCAATTTCCGGGTCAGCAGGAGAGTCAATGAGCACGCAATCCAATGCCAGTTCAGAAGTGGCAGAACGTTTGGCGCAAACCCGCGCCTTGATGAGCAGGGAGCGCATCGATGCCTATCTGGTGCCGTCAGCGGATCCGCATCTCTCCGAATACCTGCCCGGCTATTGGCAGGGGCGCCAGTGGCTGTCGGGTTTTCACGGTTCGGTCGGTACACTGATCATTACCCAGGACTTTGCAGGCATATGGGCTGACAGTCGCTATTGGGAGCAGGCAACCAAGGAACTGGCAGGTAGCGGTATCGAGCTGGTGAAACTGTTGCCGGGCCAGCAGGGGCCGCTTGAATGGCTGGCGGACGAAGCCAAAGCCGAAAGTGTAGTTGCCGTAGACGGTGCGGTCCTGGCCGTTGCCTCTTCGCGCACTCTTGCAAGCAGGCTTTACGCGCGTGGTGCTCGCCTGCGCACGGATATCGATCTGCTCACCGAGCTGTGGCAGGACCGTCCTGCCTTGCCGTCTCACCCAATCTACGAACACTTGCCCCCTCAGGCATCTCTGGACCGTGCTGAAAAACTGGCTCGTGTTCGCCAGATCGTTGCCGAGCGAAACGCTGACTGGCACTTCATCGCAACACTGGATGACATAGCCTGGCTGTTCAATCTGCGTGGCGCTGACGTTTCCTACAATCCGGTTTTCATCGCCTTCGCCTTGATCGGCCCGCATAGCGTCACGCTGTTCGTGGACTCAAGGAAAGTGCCTGACCCGGTGCGCTCGCGTCTGGAGCGCGACGGCATCAATCTCATGGAATACACGCAGATTGGCGCAGCCTTGCGCGAGCTGCCGAAAGACGCACGATTGCTGGTTGATCCGGCGCGTGTAACCTGCGGCTTGTTCGATTACCTGGACAGTGAAGTCACCCTGGTTGAAGGGCTTAATCCGAGTACGCTGCTGAAATCGCAAAAAACCGAGACCGATACAGGTCACATCCGTCAGGCAATGGAGCAGGATGGTGCGGCGCTCTGCGAGTTCTTCGCCTGGCTGGACAGTGCACTGGGACGTGAGCCCATCAGCGAAGTGACGATTGATGAAAAGCTTACTCAGGCACGGGAGCGACGTCCTGGATATGTTTCACCCAGCTTTGCAACCATTGCAGGGTTCAATGCCAACGGCGCGATGCCGCATTACCGAGCGACTGAGGCGGAGCATGCGCAGATAGAAGGTGATGGCTTGCTGTTGATCGACTCGGGCGGTCAATACCTTGGTGGCACCACCGATATCACGCGCATGGTTGCGATCGGAACGCCGAGTGCCGAGCAGAAGCAGGACTGTACGCGGGTTCTCAAAGGCGTTATTGCGTTATCGCGCACGCATTTTCCCAAGGGCATTCTTTCGCCGTTGCTGGATGCCATTGCCCGAGCGCCAATCTGGAGTGAGGGCGTCAACTACGGTCATGGCACCGGGCATGGTGTCGGGTATTTTCTGAACGTCCACGAAGGGCCACAAGTTATTGCCTATCAGGCACCTGCAACGCCGCAGACAGCAATGCTCCCAGGCATGATCACGTCTATTGAACCTGGTACTTACCGGCCCGGGCGCTGGGGTGTGCGCATCGAAAACCTGGTGATTAATCAGGAAGCGGGCACTACCGAGTTCGGCGAGTTCCTGCGTTTTGAAACCCTGACACTTTGCCCGATCGATACGCGTTGCATCGAGGTCTCGATGTTGAACGAGGAAGAGCGCAC
>NZ_CP085684.1:0-3825000 GCF_024584585.1 Pseudomonas ficuserectae | reverse complement strand
GGCTAATCAAGCTCGGAGATAGCTGGTTCTCCTCGAAAGCTATTTAGGTAGCGCCTCATGTATCACTGTAGGGGGTAGAGCACTGTTTCGGCTAGGGGGTCATCCCGACTTACCAAACCGATGCAAACTCCGAATACCTACAAGTGCCGAGCATGGGAGACACACGGCGGGTGCTAACGTCCGTCGTGAAAAGGGAAACAACCCAGACCGTCAGCTAAGGTCCCAAAGTCATGGTTAAGTGGGAAACGATGTGGGAAGGCTTAGACAGCTAGGAGGTTGGCTTAGAAGCAGCCACCCTTTAAAGAAAGCGTAATAGCTCACTAGTCGAGTCGGCCTGCGCGGAAGATGTAACGGGGCTCAAACCATGCACCGAAGCTACGGGTATCATCTTATGATGATGCGGTAGAGGAGCGTTCTGTAAGCCTGTGAAGGTGAGTTGAGAAGCTTGCTGGAGGTATCAGAAGTGCGAATGCTGACATGAGTAACGACAATGGGTGTGAAAAACACCCACGCCGAAAGACCAAGGTTTCCTGCGCAACGTTAATCGACGCAGGGTTAGTCGGTCCCTAAGGCGAGGCTGAAAAGCGTAGTCGATGGAAAACAGGTTAATATTCCTGTACTTCTGGTTATTGCGATGGAGGGACGGAGAAGGCTAGGCCAGCCTGGCGTTGGTTGTCCAGGTTTAAGGTGGTAGGCTGAGATCTTAGGTAAATCCGGGATCTCAAGGCCGAGAGCTGATGACGAGTGTTCTTTAGAACGCGAAGTGGTTGATGCCATGCTTCCAAGAAAAGCTTCTAAGCTTCAGGTAACCAGGAACCGTACCCCAAACCGACACAGGTGGTTGGGTAGAGAATACCAAGGCGCTTGAGAGAACTCGGGTGAAGGAACTAGGCAAAATGGCACCGTAACTTCGGGAGAAGGTGCGCCGGTGAGGGTGAAGCATTTACTGCGTAAGCCCACGCCGGTCGAAGATACCAGGCCGCTGCGACTGTTTATTAAAAACACAGCACTCTGCAAACACGAAAGTGGACGTATAGGGTGTGACGCCTGCCCGGTGCCGGAAGGTTAATTGATGGGGTTAGCGCAAGCGAAGCTCTTGATCGAAGCCCCGGTAAACGGCGGCCGTAACTATAACGGTCCTAAGGTAGCGAAATTCCTTGTCGGGTAAGTTCCGACCTGCACGAATGGCGTAACGATGGCGGCGCTGTCTCCACCCGAGACTCAGTGAAATTGAAATCGCTGTGAAGATGCAGTGTATCCGCGGCTAGACGGAAAGACCCCGTGAACCTTTACTATAGCTTTGCACTGGACTTTGAATTTGCTTGTGTAGGATAGGTGGGAGGCTTTGAAGCGTGGACGCCAGTCTGCGTGGAGCCAACCTTGAAATACCACCCTGGCAACTTTGAGGTTCTAACTCAGGTCCGTTATCCGGATCGAGGACAGTGTATGGTGGGTAGTTTGACTGGGGCGGTCTCCTCCTAAAGAGTAACGGAGGAGTACGAAGGTGCGCTCAGACCGGTCGGAAATCGGTCGTAGAGTATAAAGGCAAAAGCGCGCTTGACTGCGAGACAGACACGTCGAGCAGGTACGAAAGTAGGTCTTAGTGATCCGGTGGTTCTGTATGGAAGGGCCATCGCTCAACGGATAAAAGGTACTCCGGGGATAACAGGCTGATACCGCCCAAGAGTTCATATCGACGGCGGTGTTTGGCACCTCGATGTCGGCTCATCACATCCTGGGGCTGAAGCCGGTCCCAAGGGTATGGCTGTTCGCCATTTAAAGTGGTACGCGAGCTGGGTTTAGAACGTCGTGAGACAGTTCGGTCCCTATCTGCCGTGGACGTTTGAGATTTGAGAGGGGCTGCTCCTAGTACGAGAGGACCGGAGTGGACGAACCTCTGGTGTTCCGGTTGTCACGCCAGTGGCATTGCCGGGTAGCTATGTTCGGAAAAGATAACCGCTGAAAGCATCTAAGCGGGAAACTTGCCTCAAGATGAGATCTCACTGGAACCTTGAGTTCCCTAAAGGGCCGTCGAAGACTACGACGTTGATAGGTTGGGTGTGTAAGCGCTGTGAGGCGTTGAGCTAACCAATACTAATTGCCCGTGAGGCTTGACCATATAACACCCAAGCAATTTGAATGGACTTCCTGACAGGAGCATCAGATTGCGGTGACTGTGAAGATGACACGAACCGAAAGTTTGCGTCACAACCGCACCGAGCTATCACATACCCGATTTGCTGAAGCGCGCCGCAAGGCACGATTCGGTACCCGAATTTCTTGACGACCATAGAACATTGGAACCACCTGATCCCATCCCGAACTCAGCAGTGAAACGATGTATCGCCGATGGTAGTGTGGGGTTTCCCCATGTGAGAGTAGGTCATCGTCAAGATTAAATTCCAGAAACCCTCTTCGCTTACGTGTTGAGGGTTTTTGTTTTTCTGGCGCGTTAAAGTATTTTCGTACCGTGTAGATATAAAAAAACCACCTGGTCGAGGTGGTTTTTTATTTTCAGGGAGAATCAATCCCCGCGGTATTCGCACCCACTGGTGCAGGTCTCGTGAATACGAACGGCGGACAGCTCCGGCAGCAGGGGCTTCAGCTCATCCCAGATCCATTTCGCCAGGTTTTCGCTGGTTGGATTCTCAAGGCCCGGGATGTCATTCAGGTAATTATGATCAAGGCGTTCATACAGCGGTTTGAAAATAGCCTTGATTTCCGAAAAGTCGCGAATCCAGCCTGTGTGAGGATCAACCTTGCCTGCCAGATGTATGCCGACACGAAACGAATGGCCGTGCAGACGTCCACACTTGTGCCCCTCTGGTACGTGAGGGAGGCGGTGTGCTGACTCGAAGGTAAACTCTTTGAAAATTTCCACTGTGTATTGGCCCCGGAAAAATGGCGATCGCAGACGCGATAAATGCAGTCGACGAGTTTAACAGCAATGGCCTGAAACTCCATGCAGGGCTTGGGTGTGACGATTCTTTCAAGTGCGATTGATGGCACTCGGCCAGATTAATTCAGTTTGAGTTAAGTTGTACGGGGTAAGGTAATCGCCATAGAAGCATCGACCGCTATGGACACCTCCAGTAATGAAAACGCTGACAACCCTGCTGACGGCCCTGACATGTGTTCTGACGTCTTGTGTCATCCAGGCGCGTGGTGTCGATCCGCAGGAGGTATTGCGCCTCAGTAATGCGGGCACTCTCCAGTCTGCTGAAAAGCTCGATGCTAACGCCCTCAGCAAGCACCCTGGTGCCAGCATTCTTGATACACAGTTCAAGAATATATACGGCAGGTACGTTTACAATGTCGAGCTGCGTGACAAGCACGATATTGAGTGGGTTCTAGAAATAGACGCCGCTACGGGCCAAGTCTACAGGAATCATCAGGATAACTAATGAATGTCGACAAGCTTCTCTGTGTCATCCTTGGTTTGAGTCTGACCTGCTCTTTTGTCTATGCCAGAGATCTGAACCAGGATGAAGCGCTCAGTCTGCGGCAGCGTGGGGTGATACTGCCTCTCGAACAGTTTATCGAGCGCGCGCTGGGTCTTCATCCCGGCGCTCGCCTGCTGGAGGCTGAGCTTGAGGAAAAAAATAACATGTACGTGTATGAATTCGAGTTGCTGACCCCGCAGGGTGTTGTCCGTGAGCTCAAGTTCGATGCGCGCGATAGCCGATTGCTGAAAGACGAGGATGATGACTGATGCGCCTGCTACTGGTTGAAGACCATGTTCCTCTCGCGGATGAGTTACTCGCTGCGCTGGGACGGCAAGGCTACGCAGTCGACTGGCTGGCTGACGGTCGTGATGCGGTTTATCAAGGCGCAACCGAGCCCTACGACCTCATTGTTCTGGATCTGGGCTTGCCCGGCATGCCCGGGCTTGAGGTTCTCCAGCAATGGCGCGGCAAGGGCCTGGCTACCCCCGTACTGATTCTGACGGCACGAGGTTCGTGGTCAGAGCGTATAGAAGGCTTGAAGGCGGGGGCTGACGATTACCTGACCAAACCTTTTCATCCTGAAGAACTACAGTTGCGTATTCAGGCCCTGTTGAGGCGTTCGCACGGGCTTGCCAACCAGCCAACCCTGGAGTCTGCCGGCCTTAATCTGGATGAAGGTCGCCAGAGTGTCAGCCGGGATGGCGTTGATATCCAGCTCACGTCTGCAGAGTTTCGTCTGCTGCGCTATTTCATGCTCCACCCTGGACAGATTCTCTCCAAAAGCCATCTCTCTGAGCACTTGTACGATGGCGAAAACGAGCGTGACTCCAATGTCATCGAGGTCCATGTCAATCACCTGAGGCGCAAACTAGGCCGCGCAGTGGTCGAGACACGCCGTGGCCAAGGCTATCTGTACGGCGGAGCCGGAGGTTGAAATCTATACAACGGCGTCTGAGCCTGGGTCTTATCGCCGTTATGGTCGTTGTCGGCCTGGTGATGGCGCAGACCAGTCTCTGGTTGTTTGAAGTGGGCCTGCAGCGCTATCTGGAGTCTGGCTTACGCAATGAGAGCGAGAACCTGCTGGTGGCGCTGGTGCGGGGTCCTGCCGGGCTGCAACTGGATGAACATCGTTTGTCGGGTGCTTATCAGCGTCCGCTGTCCGGCCACTATTTCCGCATGGACTTGCCGCATGGCCACTGGCGCTCCCGTTCTTTGTGGGATTTTGAGCTGCCTCAGCCTGGGGTGGGGTTGCACGCTAACCTTGAGCTCGGCAAGACCGGTCAATCGCTGTTGATGCTGACCAGCGAATACCGAAAGTTCGGCAAGCAGATTTCAATTACCGTCGCCCAGGATTACACGCCGGTCAGGGCGAGCTTTCGTCTCATGCAGCAGATCGGGCTCGGGCTCGGCCTCGCGGCGCTGATCCTGGTGCTGGTTTTGCTGCGCATCACTGTGCGCAGGGCGCTTCGTCCCCTGGAAACCGTTCGCGAACAGATCTTCCAGCTTCAGCAGGGTCAGCGTTCGCAACTGGACAATCAGGTTCCCCTTGAGCTTGAGCCCCTTGTGGCTCAGATCAACCACCTGCTTGCGCATACTGAAGACAGCCTGAAACGCTCACGCAATGCACTGGGCAATCTGGGGCACGCCTTGAAGACACCGCTTGCGGTATTGCTCAGCCTGGCCCTTAGTGGACAGCTGGACGGCAACCCGGCACTGCGCAAGACGTTGCAGGAGCAATTGGAAAATATCCGTCTGCGTCTGGAGCGTGAACTCAATCGGGCCCGTCTTTCCGGGGACGCGCTGCCCGGAGCCCGTTTCGACTGTGATGCTGAACTGCCCGGGTTGTTTTCCACGTTGGGCATGATTCATGGCGCTCACCTTCATTTGGTCAACGATGTCGAAGCAGGCATGCACCTGCCGTGGGACCGGGAGGATATCCTCGAATTGCTGGGCAACCTTCTGGATAACGCCTGCAAGTGGGCCGACAGCGAAGTGCGTCTGAACATTTTCAGTCAGGCTCAGGGCTTCAGCCTGCTGGTGGACGATGACGGGCCCGGTATTCCGGAAGCGCAGCGCGCAGAGGTGTTCAGCCGTGGCGCTCGCCTTGACGAGCAGATTACCGGTCATGGCCTGGGCCTGGGGATTGTGCGCGATATCGTTGAGGCCTGGGGCGGCCAACTGCAGTTGCAGGAGAGCCCCGCTGGAGGGCTTCGCGTACGCATTGATCTTCCCGAGCGCACTGCTCCATAAGTTGCCAGCCTGCAACTCTCAGAGTGTTCGTACAAAAAAATACGCCAGGTCTTAATGTCCGTCGGATGCCGCCGATAGCCTGACAGGTATCTTTGACTCATAAAAATAACCATAAGGCCACTCCTATGCGTCTCAGTCTGAAAGCCAAGGTTCTGTCGCTGGCAGTTCTGCCGGTTCTGATATTTGCGCTGGTGATCAGTGCTACCACGGTGTTCATGCTGCACCGACAGGCCGAGCGCGAGGTCAGTGATACGCGAGAGCGTTTGCTCTCTGAAGCCAAAGCAACGTTGCAGAACTACGTTGCGATCGCCATGACGGCCATCAAGCCGCTTTACGAGGCGGCAGCGCCGGGTGATGAAACTGCGCGCGCTAATGCGATCAAGCTGCTTTCCTCCATCAGTTATGGCAAGGATGGTTATATCTTTGGCTATGACTCTCAGGTAATCCGGATATTCCGTAGCAACAGTCCTGATGGCGTGGGCAAGAGTTTCAATGACGCCCGCGATGCGAACGGGGTCTACATCAACCGCGAACTGGTGGCGGTCGGCAAGGCGGGCACTCACTATGTGATGTACTCCTCGGCCCTGCCTGGCAAGACTGAACCTGTGCCCAAGATTGGCTACACGGATTATCTGCCGAAGTGGGATCTGATCATCGGTTCTGCCGTCAATATAGACGGCATTGACGCTAAAGTTGCCGAAGTCAGGCAGAACGTCGAAGCGCGCCTGAAGGAAATGCTGTACAGCATTTTGGGTATCACCGTCCTGGTGCTGGTCATCATTGGCGTCATCGGGATATTGATGGCCGGCACTCTGCTACGTCCGCTCGGTTTGATGAAAAACAATCTGGATGACATCGCGGCGGGTGAAGGCGATCTGACTCGGCGTCTGGCCATTACCAGTAATGACGAGCTTGGTGATCTGGCTGGTTTGTTCAACCGGTTTGTCGACAAGATCCACGGTATGGTTCGTCAGGTCAGTGAAATGACCGGGCAACTCAATGGACTGGTCGGAGAAGTGTCATCCCAGGCACAGCGCTCGGAAACCGCCATGGACCGTCAGCGCCACGAAACAGATCAGGTGGCGACCGCAATCAATCAGATGTCGGCTGCGGCTCAAGAGGTCGCCAAGAGCGCGCAGGGTGCCTCCGTGGCTGCTCAGCAGACCGACGAGCAAGGGCGCGCCGCCAAGCGCGTTGTGGATGGCAGCATCAGACAGATTCATGCGCTGGTAGACGACATCCGCAAAAGTGGCTCGTCACTGGATGTTCTGCAAAAGGACGTTTCTTCGATCGTCAGCGTACTGGGCGTCATTCGCTCTATCGCCGAACAAACCAACCTGCTCGCACTCAATGCAGCCATCGAGGCCGCGAGGGCAGGGGAAGCAGGGCGTGGTTTTGCTGTGGTTGCCGACGAGGTTCGGGCGCTGGCCAGCCGCACCCAGCAAAGCACGCAGGAAATTCAAGGGATGATCGACCGTCTGCAGCAGGGCACTCAGGAGGCTGTTACGGCAATGCGCCGTTCCAGCGAAGCTGGCGACGGGACCTCTGCGCAAGCCAACGAAGCAGGAACATCGCTGGTGACCATAGGTGAGTTGATCGCGACGATCAATTCGATGAACGCGCAAATTGCCAGCGCAGCCGAAGAGCAAACGGCAGTTGCCGAAGAAATCAATCGCAGTGTTCATCAGATCGCAGGTGCAGTCGAAAGCGTCGCCGACGAAACCCGGCAAAGTGCACAGACCTCACGCAGCCTTGCCGAACTGGGCTCGCGCCTTGACAGTCTGGTCGGCCAGTTCCGTATCTGATGCCTGCGTGGCAGGGGCGCTGATGTCCGCAACAGCCTGCGCCTGCCATCGCGGTCATATTGCCTTCATAGAAGATGGCACTCGTACGTTCAAGTGCTGACTAAGCTCTAGACCGGGCGCGAGGCGCGGTCTACTGACATGGACAGGACATGAACGAAACCACGTTGCAATACAAAACCCTCATCATGCTATTGGTGCTGGTCACCATTGCCTTCATATGGATTCTGCTGCCGTTTTACGGCGCAGTATTCTGGGCGGTCATTCTGGGGATCATCTTTGCGCCTGTGCAGCGCAGGTTGCAGATCAAGTTCAACTGGTCACGCAATCTTACCTCCCTGTGCACCCTGACCATCTGTCTGGTGATTGCGATTCTGCCGGTGATCGTCATCAGCGCCTTGCTGGTTCAGGAGGGCACCACGCTGTACAAGAATGTCGAGACCGGGCAACTGGATATCGCCGGTTATCTCGCCGAGTTCAAGGACCTGCTGCCGCATTCGATCCAGGCACTGCTCGACCGACTGGGCATGGGCGATCTTGAAGGATTGCGCGACAAGATCACCAAAGGGGCAATGCAGGGCAGTCAGTATCTGGCGACTCAAGCGTTCAGCTTCGGGCAGGGCACCTTCGATTTCGTGGTGAGCGTGTTCATCATGTTGTACCTGTTGTACTTCTTCCTGCGAGATGGGCAGGAGTTGGTACGCAAGATACGTACGGCCTTTCCGTTGGGCGAACAGCAGAAGCGTCGTCTGCAACTCAAGTTCACTCGAGTGGTACGTGCCACGGTCAAGGGCAACGTCGTGGTCGCGGTGACGCAAGGTGCGCTGGGCGGTTTTATCTTCTGGGCGCTGGACATCCCGAGTGCGTTGCTGTGGGCGGTGATCATGGCCTTCCTGTCGCTGTTGCCCGCTGTAGGGGCGGGGATTGTCTGGGCGCCAGTGGCTGTATACTTCCTGCTCAGTGGCATGATCTGGCAAGGTGTAGTGCTGGGGTTGTTCGGTGTTTTCGTGATCGGTCTGGTGGATAACGTGCTGCGTCCGATCCTGGTGGGCAAGGACACGAAAATGCCGGACTACCTGATCCTGATTTCCACGCTGGGCGGTATGTCGGTCTTTGGTCTGAACGGCTTTGTCATAGGGCCTCTGGTGGCCGCACTGTTCATCTCCAGCTGGGGTTTGTTCAGCGGTGCCAAGAAGCCCGTCAGGCTGCCAGGCTGACATACCGGTACGCGTGGCCGATACAGACCCGCGAATGCCCCTGTCGTTATCAGGCAGGGGTATGCGCGGGTTATTCATTTATGTAACAGGCCTTGAACAGACTTCATTCAGAGCCCCTTGCGGCAATGACAGCCGACTCCATGAAGGCTGCCAGATCGGTATTGAAGCGCAATGCTTCTTCCAGAAATGGCGCGTGACCTGAATTTTCGTACACCTTCGATAGAATTCGCGCATTGAGTTGCCGGGCGCGTGCGATGCTGGGCTGAACGTTGACCAGCTCATCCTTGGCACCATACAGCATCAATACCGGCACCTTTGCTTTGGGCAAGCCTTTGGCCACATCGACAGTCATTGCAGGCGTGGCGCGGGTCATCGTCCACGATGCCATCGCAGCATTCGACAAAAGCCGTTCGAAAGTCGGTGCATCTGGCTGTGTGTGGAAGCACAGTCCGAGAAAAGTGCGTACTGCATCAAGGTGTGTCTTCAGGTCCTCTGAACTCAGGCCGGCATATACATGAGGATGGGCTGTAATCAGAGCAGCATTAAGCTCAATGACACCATCAACATACACAACGCCGCCGATCTTCGCGTCACCATAGGCGGCGAGGTAGTTAGACATGACCACGCCCCCCAATGACCAGCCGACCAATACTGGACGCTTGCTGTTCGTGGCTTCAAGTACCGCTGCCAGATCGTCCGCGTAACGACGCCCGTTACGGTACGCCTCGGTATTAGCGGGCTTGTCGGAAAGCCCGTGACCGCGCAGGTCATAGGTAATCATTCGATAACGCTGCAGCTGCGGACTAACGATCTGCTTTTCCCAATTGAGGCGGCTGCCCAGCAAACCGTGAATGAAAATCAGGGCTTGCCCGTTCGGATCGCCTGATTCCTGCACAGCGAGTTCGACGCCGTCAGGGGCTGTGACGGTGTAGTGTTTGTCTACTGCCAGGGCCAGTGACGATAGTCCGGTCAGCAGCGCAGCAAGCAAGGTATTGCGCAGCAGGTGAACGAAGCGAATGTGATTCATGAGGCTATTTCCACGCGGCAGAAGTGATGGGCGCACTGTAGGTCGATGATGTAGGACGGTCTATGACGTAAGATCCTGATAAATTGATTGATCGTCCTGAACTCGAAGTGGCCTTTCTCCATGCAATCCCCGTCAAATGACCCCATCAGCGAGCTGCTGCTCGGTATGCGTCTTTTCGGCGTTCAATTCCGCAGGCTGGAAGTTGTGCCGCCTCTGGGTGTTGGCTTCACTAACGCAATCGGACGAGCACAGTTTCATTTCGTCGGACGTGGGCCTGTCTGGCTACGCAGCGCTGAGAACGTTCTATACAAACTCGATACCGGAGACGCGGTTCTTATTCCGCGCGGTGGGCACCACGCTATGTTGACGATCGAAAACACGTCTGCAAGCGATGTACAGCGGTTTGATCCGTCTACCGGCATCAGCGATGGCGTTCAAGATCGGGCAGATGCCGGGGAGGGCGGAGCTGTTGATCAGGCGATTATCTTCAGCTGTTGCATGGAGTTGGAGCTGGGCGGCATGCAGCCGCTTGTTGCCGCCATGCCGGATGTCATGCAGGTCAGCACTCTGCTGGAGACGTGTCCCGAGCTGCGGCCCATGCTCGCGGCAATGGAGCGTGAAGCCTTGATGCTACAGGCTGGGCACGCAGGCATTCTGGCACGTCTTGCTGAAGTCGTGGCCGCGCTGCTGGTGCGTGGCTGGGTTGCAGGCGGCTGTGGGAATGCCACGGGCTGGCTCGGTGCTTTGCAAGACCCTCGGCTGAGTCGAGCCATCGTTATGATGCACCAGCATCCAGGCAGACGCTGGACGGTAGCTACGCTTGCCCATGAGGCCAGGCATTCTCGATCAGTGTTCGCACAGCGCTTTCTCGAAGCAACGGGTAAGCCGCCATTGCAGTACCTGACGGAGCTGAGAATGCGCCTGGCATTGCACAGCCTGAGCCGCGAGCAGCATTCTGTGGAGGCCGTTGCCAATCAGCTGGGGTACGGTTCATTGGCGGCCTTCAGTCGCGCATTCAAAAGAACGGTGGGCATATCGCCAGGCGCTGTGCGGGTCGCGAAAAGCGTCGACGGGTAACCATTTCAGCCGTTTCCGAAGGCAAAAAAAACCCTGCTCGATAGCAGGGTTTTTTGTTTGCAGATGATTAGCCTGCCACGTGCAGACCGGCATTGACCACCAGATCCAGCAGCGGTTGCGGGTACACGCCCAGCACGAAGGTCAGGATCGCGACGGCCAGCAGCATAACGCCGCCAGTGCGCTGCGCCCAGTTGATCGCTGCATCGTGGCGTGGAAGCTTGTTGTCGACCAGATACATGGTGACCATCACTCTCAGGTAATAGAACACGCCAATGGCGCTACCGATCACCAGTGCTCCGATAAGCCACCACAGTTGCGACTCGACACCGGTGGCAATGATGTAGAACTTGCCGATGAAGCCTGCGGTAAGCGGGATACCTGCCAGCGACAGCATCATCAGGGTCATGACTGCCGTCAGGTAAGGGCGACGCCAGAACAGACCGCGGTATTCGAACATCGCGTCGGCATCACGTCCGTTGTAAGGCGAAGACATCATGGTGATCACGCCGAAGCTGCCCAGCGAGGTCAGGACGTAAGTTGCCAGATAGACACCAATCGCCTCGACCGCCATGCCTTTGCTGGCCACCAGCGCAATCATCAGGTAACCGAAGTGGGCGATGGAGGAGTAGCCCAGCAGACGCTTGAGGTTGGTCTGAGTCAGCGCCAGCAGGTTGCCGACCAGAATCGACGCTACGGCAATGACTGCCAGCACGTCATGCAGTACGCCACTGCTGGCTGCCGGTGAAATCTGGAACAGACGCACCAGTACCGCAAATACCGCCACCTTGCTGGCGGTAGCCAGGAAGGCCGCGACCGGCGCAGGGGCGCCTTCGTAAACGTCCGGTGTCCACAGGTGGAAAGGCACCAGCGACAGCTTGAAGGCCAGGCCGACGGCCATCATGCCCAGACCCAGGCTGGCAATCGGGCTTGGCATCCCTGTCGCGGCAATGGCTTTGCCAATACCCTCGAAGCTCAGCGAGCCAGCTTCTGCGTACAGCAGCGCCATGCCCAACAGCAGGAACGCTGAACCTGCGGCCGATAGCACCATGTACTTGATGCCGCCTTCCAGCGAGCGCTTGTTGAAGAAGGCATACGCCACCAGCCCGTAGACCGGCACCGAGAGCAGCTCCAGACCAATGAACAGCCCGGCCAGGTGTTGAGCGCTGACCAGCACCAGACCACCGGCAGCCGCCAGCAGGATCAGCAGGTAAAGCTCTTCACGGTTGCCTGGATACCCAGCCTTGCCGTCACCCAGATAGGCGTGCGCCATGGTCACGCAAGCGAGGGTAGAGGCGAGAATGATCGCCATGTACAGGCAGGCAAAGTTGTCGATATGCAGCAGTGGTGTCACGACCAGCGGGGCAACTTTCAGCGCCGGATAGATCGACAGCAGGGCCAGGTTGAGACCTGCTACCGAAAGCAGGAACGTTTGCGAGTGATTGCGGCGCCATGCGATCGCCAGCATCACCACTACAACGGTGAGGCTGGTGATCAGCAGTGGCGCAAGCGCAATAAAGTGTTGAATCGTCAGGTCCATAGCGCTCTTACCGGGCCGAAGCGAGTTGAGTGAAGGCAGTGCCTAGCCATTGCTGCACGCCGTGCATGGTCGCTGCCGATGTGTCGAGGAACGGCTGCGGGAAAACCCCGAGCACGACCAGCAACACGGCAAGGCCCAGCACCATGATCATTTCACGTCCGTCCATACCCTTCAGAACCTCGTCGGACTTCGACGGGCCGAAATAGGCGCGGTGGATCATGATCAGCGAGTAGACAGAGCCGAACACCAGGCCGGACGTGGCAATTGCAGTGATCCATGGCGAACTGGCGAAGCTGCCCAGCAGAATCAGGAACTCACCCACGAAGTTGCCCGTGCCCGGCAGACCCAGAGAGGCGGCAGCAAAGAACAGGCTGATGGCCGGGATGTAGGCGATACGCGACCACAGACCGCCCATCTCGCGCATGTCACGAGTGTGCAGGCGCTCGTACAACTGGCCACTGAGGATGAACAGTGCCGCAGCCGACAGGCCGTGGGCAATCATCTGGATCAGTACGCCTTGCAGCGCTTGCTGGCTGCCGGAGTAGATGCCGATCAGTACAAAGCCCATGTGCGAGACGCTTGAGAACGCGATCAGGCGCTTGATATCGGTCTGGGCAAACGCCAGGAATGCGCCGTAGAAGATACCGACTAGGCCCAGCGTCATTGCAATCGGTGCGAACTCGGCCGATGCGTTGGGGAACAGCGGCAGGGCGAAACGCAACAGGCCGTAGGCCGCGGTCTTCAGCAGGATACCTGCCAGGTCGACAGAACCGGCAGTCGGTGCCTGGGCATGCGCATCCGGAAGCCAGGAGTGCAACGGAACCACTGGCAGCTTCACGGCAAAGGCAATAAAGAAGCCCAGCATCAGGATGTATTCGGTCCCCGGTGCCAGTTTGGTCTTCAGCAGGTCAGCGTAGGCAAAGGTGATCACGCCTGTCTGATTGAAGTGCACCAGCACCAGACCCAGGATCGCCACCAGCATGATCAGGCCGCTGGCCTGAGTGAAGATGAAGAACTTGGTTGCGGCGTAGATACGAGTCTTCTTGCCGTCCGAAGAGCTGTGACCCCAGAGCGCGATGAGGAAATACATCGGCACCAGCATCATTTCCCAGAAGAAGAAGAACATGAACAGGTCGATGGCCAGGAACACGCCGACCACACCGCCCAGAATCCACATCAGGTTCAGGTGGAAGAAGCCTACCTTGCGCTGGATTTCCTTCCACGAGCACAGTACCGACAACACGCCGAGCAGGCCGGTCAGCAGGATCATCAGCAGAGACAGGCCATCGAGTGCCAGATGCACGTCGATGCCGAAGCGGGTGATCCACGGGTGGTGAAATTCCAGGGCCCAGGTCGGGTCGGCGCCAGGCACCGGCGCATAGCCGAAATTGCCGGTAGCCCACAGCCAGAGGCCGAGAACCAGTTCGAGGGTCATTGTCAGCAGCGCGATCCAGCGCGGCAGGGTAGAGCCGAAGCGCTCACCCAGCCAGCACAGCAGGCCGCCGATAAAGGGGATCAGGATTAGCCAGGGCAGAATCATGACGGGCTCAATTCCTTTCGCAAATTCGCAAGGTTCATATCAGATCGCAACCAGAACGACGGCACCGAGTACCAGAACGGCACCCACGGCGATCGAGGCAGCATACCAACGCAACTGGCCGGTCTCGGTGCGGCTCATGGTGTCATGACCGCCTTTGACCAGACGTGGGATCAAGCCGATGGTGCAGTCGAACGGATCACTACGCAGTACATGGCTGATTGCCAGATACGGCTTGACGAACAGCTTGTCGTAGATCCAGTCGAAGCCCCATGCCGCGAACCACCAGGCCGAGAGGAAACGGCCCGGAGCGCTGTTGGCGATAGCCGTCGCCAGGCGGCGCTTGCCGAGAAACAGCAGCGCTGCCAGCAGGATACCGGCCAGGGCGATGGCGCCAGAGGCGATTTCCAGACTGTGTTTGGCTTCGCCACCGGCATGGCCGACGCTCTGCGGTAGAACACCTGCCAGTGGCGGGGTGATCAGCGCGCCAATGAACGTCGACAGCACGATCAGTACCGACAGCGGCAACCAGTGAGCAATACCGTGACCTGCGTGTGCTTCGGTCTTGGCTTCACCGTGGAACGCGATGAAGATCAGACGGAAGGTGTACAGCGACGTCATGAACGCGCCCACCAGACCGGCATACAACAGGCCATTGTTACCGCTGGCGAATGCTTCCCAGAGAATTTCATCCTTGGAGTAGAAGCCTGCCGTCAACAGCGGCAGGGCAGCCAGTGCTGCACCGCCGACGATGAAGCTGGCATAGGCCAATGGTAGTTTCTTCCACAGGCCGCCCATCTTGAAGATGTTCTGCTCGTGATGGCAGGCAACGATCACCGCACCGGAAGCAAGGAAAAGCAGCGCCTTGAAGAAGGCGTGTGTCATCAGGTGGAAAATCGCGCCTTCCCAAGCGCCTACGCCCAATGCCAGGAACATGTAACCGATCTGACTCATGGTCGAGTAGGCGAGGATACGCTTGATGTCGGTCTGCACCAGTGCGGCGAAACCCGCCAGAACCAGCGTCACGCCGCCGACAATGCCGACCAGATGCAGTATGTCCGGTGCCAGTGCGAACAGGCCGTGAGTCCGCGCGATCAGGTAGACGCCCGCGGTAACCATGGTTGCTGCGTGAATCAGTGCCGAAACCGGTGTAGGACCGGCCATCGCATCTGCCAGCCAGGTTTGCAGTGGCAGTTGTGCCGATTTACCGACAGCACCGCCCAGCAGCATCAACGTTGCCAGCACGATCCAGAAATCGCCGACTTTGAAGTGCTCCGGTGCCTTGACCAGCAACTCCTGCACATTGAGCGTACCCAATTGCTGAAACAGGATGAACAGGCCGATGGCCATGAACACGTCGCCGATACGCGTAACGATAAATGCCTTGAGTGCTGCGTTGCCGTTGTTACGGTTGCTGTAATAGAAACCGATCAACAGGTAGCTGCACAGGCCCACACCTTCCCAACCGAAGTAGAGGAACAGCAGGTTGTCGCCCAGAACAAGGAACAACATGCTGGCAATGAACAGGTTGGTGTAGGAGAAGAAGCGCGAGTAGCCCGCTTCACCGCGCATGTACCAGGACGCAAACAGGTGAATCAGGAAACCGACGCCAACCACTACGCCCAGCATCGTGACGGACAGACCGTCCAGATACAGCGCGAAGTTGGGTTGGAAGCCATCAACGTCCATCCAGCGCCACAGCACCTGGGTGTAGTTACCACCTTCCGGTGGCGCAACGTTGAACTGCCAGATGACCCAGGCCGTGACAATGGCTGACAGGCCGATAGAGCCGACGCCAATCAGCGCCGCGAGGTTTTCCGAGATGCGTCCGCGAGAGAACGACAGCAATAGAAAGCCGATGAGGGGGAATACGAAAGTCAGAAAGAGAAGATTCATCCGCGCATCTCGCTGGCAGCATCGATATCGAGAGTGTGGAAGCGGCGATACAGTTGCATAAGGATCGCCAGGCCGATACTGGCCTCGGCTGCCGCAAGGCTGATCACCAGGATGAACATGACCTGCCCATCCGGTTGCGCCCAACGACTGCCGGCAACTACGAACGCCAGTGCAGAGGCGTTCATCATGATTTCCAGACTCATCAAAACGAAGAGAATGTTACGGCGCACCATCAGGCCGACCAGACCCAGGCAGAACAGGACCCCGGCGACCGCCAGACCGTGCTCAAGAGGGATAGCATTCATTGGCTTGGCTCCTTGGCCTCGTTGCGGCCCAGATGGAATGCCGTGACGGCTGCAGCAAGCAGCAGCATCGAGGCGAGTTCCACCACCAGCAGATAAGGCCCGAACAGGCTGATGCCGACTGCCTTGGCGTCGACTGTGGTGTGACCGATTGCAGCGCCGGTTGGATTGGCGAACAGTACGTACAGTAACTCGGCCAGCAACAGCGTGCCGAGAATCACCGGACCAATCCAGATGCCGGGTTTGAGCCATGCACGCTCTTGCTGAACCGAGGCTGGGCCGAGGTTCAGCATCATCACCACAAACACGAACAGGACCATGATCGCGCCCGCATAGGCAATGACTTCCAACACACCGGCAAACGGCGCACCGAGGCTGAAAAAAGTCATGGCCACAGCGATCAGCGAGATGATCAGGTAGAGCAGGGCATGCACCGGATTCGTGTTGGTGATCACCCGCAGGGTGGACACAACAGCGATACCGGATGCGAAGTAGAAAGCGAATTCCATCTTTACTTCCTTAAGGCAGCAAGCTCTTGACGTTGATCGGCTCGGCTTCATTCTGTGCGGAGCCCTTGGGCTTGCCGCCGATGGCCATACCGGCAACGCGATAGAAGTTGTAGTCAGGGTTCTTGCCGGGACCGGAGATCAGCAGATCTTCCTTCTCGTACACCAGATCCTGACGCTTGAAGTCGGCCATCTCGAAGTCCGGTGTAAGCTGGATTGCGGTAGTCGGACACGCTTCTTCACACAGGCCGCAGAAAATGCAGCGCGAGAAGTTGATGCGGAAAAAGTCCGGGTACCAGCGTCCGTCCTCTGTCTCGGCCTTCTGCAGCGAAATACAGCCGACCGGGCATGCCACTGCACACAGGTTGCAGGCTACGCAGCGCTCTTCGCCGTCAGGGTCGCGGGTCAGAACGATGCGGCCACGGTAGCGGGGCGGCAGATATACCTGTTCTTCGGGATATTGCAGGGTGTCGCGTTTGCGGAAGCCGTGGCCGAAGACCATGACCAGGCTGCGCAACTGGGTACCTGTACCCTTAACGATGTCACCAATATATTTGAACATGGGTCAAATCCTCACTGAACCGAGCCTGCCGGTGTGTTCAACAACACAATCGCAGCAGTCACCAGCAAATTGATCAGGGTCAGCGGCAGACAGAACTTCCAGCTGAAATCCATGACCTGGTCATAACGCGGGCGCGGGATGGAAGCGCGCAGCAGAATGAACAGCATGATGAAGAACGCGGTTTTCAAGGCGAACCAGAAGAATGCCAGCGATGGCAGAATGTCGAACGGGCCGTGCCAGCCACCGAAGAACAGCGTGACTAGCAGCGCCGAGATCAAAATGATCCCGATGTATTCGCCCACGAAGAACATGCCCCATTTCATGCCGGCATATTCAATGTGGTAGCCGTCAGCAAGTTCCTGCTCGGCTTCCGGTTGGTCGAACGGGTGGCGGTGAGTGACCGCAACACCCGCGATGAAGAACGTACAGAAGCCGAAGAACTGCGGAATGATGAACCACAGGTTCTGCGCCTGATATTCAACGATGTCGCGCATGTTGAACGAGCCGACCTGAACCACGATGCCCATCAGCGCTAGGCCCATGAACACTTCGTAGGATACGGTTTGTGCCGAAGCTCGCAGGCTGCCCAGCAGGGCGAACTTGTTATTGCTCGACCAGCCGGCGAACAGCACCGCATACACCGACAGACCCGCCATGGCGAAGAAGAACAGCAGACCGATGTTCAGGTCCGCCACGCCCCATGTCGGGGTGATCGGGATGACCGCAAAGGCGATCAGCAGGGCGCTCATGGCAACCACCGGCGCCAGGGTGAAGATCACCTTGTCGGCGAACGGTGGGGTCCAGTCTTCCTTGAAGAACATCTTCAGCATGTCGGCTGCGATCTGGAACATGCCGAACGGACCCACACGGTTCGGACCATAACGGTCCTGCCACCAGCCCAGCAGACGACGTTCGATGAAGCTCAGCAGGGCACCACAAACCACGACCGCCAGCAACACCACGATGGCCTTGACCACTGCAATGATTGCGTCGATCACATCAGGGGTAAACCAGGTCATTGCGCTGCCTCCTGCAGACGGTCAACGGATTTGCCGAAGAGTGCTGGCGGAATGCCAGGCAGTCCTGCCGGCAATGCCACAAGGCCTGCGCCCAGTTCTTCGCTGATGCGCAACGGCAAGGTCAGCGTTTCACCGCCGATGCTCAAGGAGAGCAGGGCACCGTCGTTGACGCCGAGACGATCGGCTTCGGACTTGGCCACTGCGACATAGGCCTGCGGGATGCGTTCCTGAACCGGCGCGGCCAGAGACGAGGTTTCGTCGCTGCCGAACAGGTGGAAGAACGGCACGACCTGCCAGGTGCCGCGCTCTGGAGAGAACGCACGTGGCACGCTGGAGAACCACGATAGACCATCGCCCTGGCTTTCGATCAGGCGAGTGCCCGGGTCGCCGGCGCGCAAGTGACCGCCGACTTCGTCCTGGAATTTGTTCCAGGCCTGCGGCGAGTTCCAACCCGGAGACCAGGCGAACGGCACTTGCTGACGAGGTTCGGCGGAACCTGAATAACCTTCCATGGAGAAGGAGAACGCTGTATCGATGTCTTGCGAGGTGCGCGGCTCATGCACGCTGATGTTGGCGCGCATCGCCGTGCGACCACTGTAGCGCAGTGGTTCACGAGCCAGTTTAAGGCCCTTGATCCGGAACGAGGCAGACGGCGCAGCGTTGACGATACCCGCCAGTTGCGGGGTGCTGCTGGCGCAGGCTTCGGTGACGTGATCGAGTTGCGTCCAGTCGACCGGCTTGTTCAACAAAGTGGCGCGCAGGGCGTGCAGCCAGCGCCAGCCCTCGTGAACCAGAATGCTGGCATCCAGGTAGGTCGGATCGAACACCTGGAAGAAGCGCTGGGCGCGGCCTTCCTGGCTGACCAGCGTGCCGTCGCCTTCCGCGAAGCTGGCAGCGGGCAGAACCAGATGCGCACGATCACTGGTCGGGGTTTTCTGGTGGTCGGCGACGATCACGACTTTCGCAGCGCTCAGCGCAGCGTCGACAATTTTGGCGTCTACACGGCGATACAGATCGTTTTCCAGTACCACGATGGCGTCGGCCTGGCCGGAAATCACCGCTTGCAGAGCGGCATCGACAGAATCGCCACCAAACATTGCCAGACCCATGCTGTTGGCTTCCGGCACGATCAGGCTGATGGAGCCTTGCTTGTCGCGCAGCTTCAAGGCCTTGGCAATGTTTGCTGCTGCCTCGATCAGCGCTGTCGAACCCAGCGAGCTGCCGGAAATGATCAGCGGACGTTTAGCCGCGAGCAGGGCGTCGGCAATACGTTGCGCCAGTTCCAGCGCCTCGCTGTCCAGACCTTCTACGGCAGGTGCGCTGGCATCCAGTGCATGGGCTACGGCAAAACCGATACGCGCCAGATCATCGGGCGCTGCATGTACGCATTCTTCTGCAATATCGTCGAGACGGGTTTCAGCCAGGCTGGCGATGAACAGCGGATTGAGCTCGTGCTGACCGATGTTCTTCACGGCCGCGTCGAGCCACGGCTGGACTTTCATCGCCGCAGCCATGTCTTCAGCCTTGCCTTTGACGGCTTGGCGCAAGCCCAGGGCCATACGTGCCGCCGTCTGGGTCAGGTCCTCGCCGAGGACGAAGATGGCATCGTGATCTTCGATGTCACGCAGGGTCGGGATCGGCAGCGGGCTGTCATTCAGCACCTTGAGGATCAGGCGCACACGCTCCAGCTCGCCGGCTTCGATGCCGCTGTAGAAATGCTCGGCTCCGACCAGTTCGCGCAGTGCGTAGTTACTTTCAAGGCTGGCGCGAGGTGAGCCGATACCGACGATGTTGCGGCCGCGCAACAGATCCGCTGCCTTGTCCAGTGCTTCGTCAAGGCTCAGTTTGACCTGGCCTTCAGCGAGCAGCGGCTGACGTGGACGGTCTGTGCGGTTGACGTAGCCGTAGCCGAAACGGCCGCGGTCGCAGAGAAAGTACTGGTTGACCGAGCCGTTGTAGCGGTTTTCGATACGGCGCAATTCACCGTAACGCTCACCCGGGCTAATGTTGCAGCCGCTGGAGCAACCGTGGCAGATGCTTGGCGAGAACTGCATGTCCCACTTGCGGTTGTAGCGCTCGGAGTGGGTTTTGTCGGTGAACACACCGGTCGGACAGACCTCGGTGAGGTTGCCGGAGAACTCGCTTTCCAGCGTGCCGTCTTCAACGCGACCGAAGTAAACATTGTCGTGAGCGCCGTAAACGCCCAGGTCAGTGCCGCCTGCGTAGTCTTTATAGAAGCGTACGCACCGATAACAGGCGATGCAGCGGTTCATCTCATGCGCGATGAACGGCCCCAGCTCCTGATTCTGGTGAGTACGCTTGGTGAAGCGATAACGGCGCTCGTTGTGGCCGGTCATCACTGTCATGTCCTGCAGGTGGCAGTGACCGCCTTCTTCGCAGACCGGGCAGTCATGCGGGTGGTTGGTCATCAGCCATTCGACGACACTGGCCCGGAAGGCCTTGGACTCTTCATCTTCGATGGAGATCCAGGTGTTGTCGGTGGCTGGCGTCATGCAGGACATGACGATACGACCACGGGTGTCGTTCTCGTCGGTGTACTGCTTGACCGCGCACTGGCGACAGGCGCCAACGCTGCCAAGGGCGGGGTGCCAGCAGAAATAAGGGATATCGAGGCCCAGCGACAGACATGCCTGTAACAGGTTGTCTGCACCATCGACTTCGAGCGCTTTGCCGTCTACGTGAATAGTAGCCATGGTTCAAAGGTCTTCGTTGGCCCGTTGTCAGCGGGCGTGGCTAATGGAATCTCGGTAGTACCCGTATCGTTCAGCCCAAGGGGCGTCAGCAGGTACGAGGACGGCAGCCCGAACAGCCGCCGACCGTTGTGTCTTGTTATGCGCCGACCACGGTCGGACTTTTGCCCGGAACGAGCGTGGTTGCGCTGGCCGGCGCAATACCGGCTTCGAACTCCGAACGGAAATACTTGATCGCACTGCCCAGCGGTTCAACAGCGCCCGGTGCATGGGCGCAGAAGGTCTTGCCTGGGCCGAGGAAATTGACCAGACCCAGCAGGGTTTCGATATCCCCCGGCTGCCCCTGACCCTTCTCGATGGCGCGAAGCATTTTTACGCTCCATGGCAAACCGTCGCGGCATGGGGTGCAGAAGCCGCAGGACTCCTGAGCGAAGAACTCTTCCATGTTGCGCAGCAGTGAAACCATGTTGACCGAATCGTCGACGGCCATCGCCAGACCGGTGCCCATCCGGGTACCGACCTTGGCAATGCCGCCTGCGTACATCTGGGCGTCCAGATGCTCTGGCAGCAGGAAACCCGTACCGGCGCCGCCGGGTTGCCAGCACTTGAGCTTGAAGCCATCGCGCATGCCACCGGCGTAGTCTTCGAACAGTTCGCGAGCCTGTACGCCAAATGGCAGCTCCCACAAACCCGGATTTTTAACCTTGCCGGAGAAGCCCATCAGCTTGGTGCCGTGGTCTTCACTGCCTTCGCGGGCCAGCGACTTGTACCAGTCGTTGCCGTTATTGACGATGGCGGGCACGTTGCACAGGGTTTCGACGTTGTTTACACAGGTCGGCTTGCCCCAGACGCCTACGGCAGCAGGGAAGGGCGGCTTGGAGCGCGGGTTGGCGCGGCGGCCTTCCAGCGAGTTGATCAGCGCGGTTTCTTCACCGCAGATGTAACGACCGGCACCGGTGTGCACGAACAGTTCAAAGTCGAAGCCGGTGCCGAGGATGTTCTTGCCCAGCAGGCCGGCAGCCTTCGCTTCGGCCACGGCGCGGTTCAAGTGCTTGGCGGCCGTTACGTATTCGCCACGCAGGAAGATATAGCCACGATAGGCTTTCAGCGCACGCGCACTGATCAGCATGCCCTCGACCAGCAGATGGGGCAGTTGCTCCATCAGCATGCGGTCTTTCCAGGTATTGGGTTCCATCTCATCCGCATTGCACAGCAAATAGCGGATGTTCATGGATTCGTCTTTGGGCATCAGGCCCCATTTAACGCCGGTAGGGAAGCCCGCACCGCCGCGGCCCTTGAGGCCCGAGTCCTTGACCGACTGGACGATATCGTCAGGCGACTGTTGCGTCAGCGCCTTGCGCGCTGCTGCATAACCGTCTTTGGCCTGATACTCGTCGAGCCAGACCGGCTCGCCGTCGTCACGCAGACGCCAGGTCAGCGGGTGGGTTTCTGCCGTGCGCGCAATGCGGTTGGCAGGGCCGAAGGAAGTGATGGTCATAGGTAACCCTCCAGCATCTTGGCAACGCCAGCAGGCTGTACATCGCCGAAAGTGTCGTCGTCGACCATCACGGCCGGTGCCTTGTCGCAGTTGCCGAGGCAGCAGACCGGCAGCAAGGTGAAGCGACCGTCAGCGGTGGTCTGACCCAGGCCGATACCCAGTGAACTCTTGATCTCGTCTACCACGTTTTCATGGCCGCCGATGAAGCACACCATGCTGTTGCAGACACGAATGATGTGACGTCCGACCGGCTGGCGGAAGATCTGGCTGTAAAAGGTTGCAACACCTTCGACGTCGCTGGCGGGGATGCCGAGCAAATCGCCGATTGCGTAGATGGCACCATCGGGCACCCAGCCACGCTCTTTCTGAACGATCTTCAGGGCCTCGATGGACGCCGCACGCGGGTCTTCGTAGTGATGCATCTCGTGCTCGATGGCCGAGCGCTCGGTTTCGCTCAGGGCGAAACGGTCAGTCTGGATTAGCGGGCTATTCATGCTTAGCGGTCCACGTCGGCCATAACGAAATCGATACTACCCAGGTACGCGATCAAGTCCGCGACCATGCTGCCTTTGATCACCGAAGGGATCTGCTGCAGGTGCGGGTAACTCGGGGTGCGGATCCGGGTACGGTAGCTCATGGTGCCGCCGTCGCTCGTCAGGTAATAGCTGTTGATACCCTTGGTCGCTTCGATCATCTGGAAGGACTCGTTGGCCGGCATGACCGGGCCCCACGAAACCTGCAGGAAGTGCGTGATCAGGGTTTCGATGTGCTGCAGGGTGCGCTCTTTCGGTGGCGGCGTGGTCAGCGGATGATCCGCCTTGTATGGGCCTTCCGGCATGTTGCGCATACACTGATCGATGATCTTGATGCTCTGGCGCATCTCTTCTACGCGGACCATGCAGCGGTCGTAAGCGTCGCCGTTCGCGGCCAGCGGTACTTCAAACTCGAAGTTCTCGTAGCCGGAGTAAGGGCGTGCCTTGCGCAAGTCGAAATCGCAGCCGGTGGAGCGCAGGCCTGCACCGGTGACGCCCCATTCCAGGGCCTCTTTGGTGTTGTACGCGGCAACGCCCACGGTACGACCCTTGAGGATGCTGTTCTGCAGGGCAGCCTTGGTGTATTCGTCGAGGCGCTTGGGCAGCCAGTCGACGAAGTCCTTGACCAGTTTCTCCCAGCCACGAGGCAGGTCGTGGGCAACCCCGCCGATGCGATACCAGGCCGGATGCAGACGGAAACCGGTAATGGCTTCGATCACGGTGTAGGCTTTCTGGCGGTCGGTGAACGTAAAGAACACCGGCGTCATGGCACCCACGTCCTGGATGTAGGTACCCAGGAACAGCAGATGGCTGGTGATACGGAAGAACTCGGCCATCATGATGCGGATGACGTCGACCTTTTCCGGCACCTTGATGCCTGCCAGTTTTTCGACCGAGAGTACGTAAGGCAGGTTGTTCATCACCCCGCCGAGATAATCGATGCGGTCGGTGTACGGGATGAAGCTGTGCCAGGACTGACGCTCGGCCATCTTCTCTGCACCACGGTGGTGGTAGCCGATGTCCGGAACGCAGTCGACGATTTCTTCGCCATCCAGCTGCAGAATGATACGGAACGCACCGTGAGCGGAAGGGTGGTTCGGCCCGAGGTTGAGGAACATGTAGTCCTCGTTCGCGCCAGACCGTTTCATGCCCCAGTCTTCCGGACGGAAACGTGCGGCTTCCTCTTCCAGTTGCTGTTTGGCAAGTGTCAGGCTGTAGGGGTCAAACTCCGTCGCGCGGGCAGGGAAGTCCTTGCGCAGCGGGTGACCTTCCCAGGTTGGCGGCATCATGATGCGGCTTAGATGCGGGTGTCCCGGAAAGTCGATTCCGAACATGTCCCAGACTTCGCGCTCATACCAGTTGGCATTTGGCCAGATACTGGTGATGGTTGGCACACTCAGGTCGCTTTCAGACAGCGCTACCTTGATCATCACGTCGCTGTTTCGCTCGATCGACAGCAGGTGATAGAACACGGTGAAGTCTGCACCGGGCAGGCCGCGACGGTTGGTACGCAGACGCTCGTCCACGCCATGCAGGTCATAGAGCATGGAGTAGGGTTTGGGGACGTTGCGCAGGAACGTCAGAATTTCAAACAGCCGAGCGCGCTCGACCCACAGCACCGGCATGCCGGTGCGGGTTGGCTGGGCAGTGAACGCCTCGGCGCCAAAACGGTTGTTCAGTTCAACGACGACGTCTTGGTCGTCAGCCTTGTAAGGCGGGATGTACAGAGCGTTGTCTGCAGTCATAGGTCTCAATCACTTCGGTCAACGTACAGAATCAACCCCGGTTCCTGTCTTTTTTATAAGAAGAACGGGCTGGATCAGACTTCGTCGGGGCTGCGCAGGTTGGTCACCTGAATACGCTGTTCGCGGCGCTGTTCCTTTTGCGACGGCATCTCGGCGCGGTATACGCCTTGATCGCCAACGACCCAGGAAAGAGGGCGACGCTCCTTGCCGATGGATTCCTGCAGCAGCATCAAGCCTTGCAGAAATGCTTCGGGGCGGGGCGGGCAGCCGGGCACGTAGACATCCACGGGAAGGAATTTGTCCACCCCCTGGACCACTGAGTAGATGTCGTACATGCCACCGGAGTTGGCACATGAACCCATGGAGATGACCCACTTGGGTTCGAGCATTTGCTCGTAGAGACGCTGGATGATCGGTGCCATCTTGATGAAGCAGGTACCGGCAATGACCATGAAATCCGCCTGCCGTGGCGACGCCCGGATGACTTCCGCACCGAAACGCGCGATATCGTGAGGGGCCGTGAAGGCGGTGGTCATTTCCACATAGCAGCACGACAGGCCGAAGTTGTAGGGCCACAGGGAGTTTTTACGTCCCCAGTTGACCGCACCATTCAGCACGTCTTCCAGCTTGCCCATGTAGATGTTTTTGTGGACTTGATCTTCTAACGGATCGGAAACGGTTTCCCGTTTGCCGATGGGGTACTGCTCGTTAGGAGCGTCCGGGTCGATCCTGGTGAGATTATATTGCATCGCCAAAGCCTCATTGTTTCAGCTTCGCTTGCCGATTACGGCGACCTTCAGGAGCCCAGTCAAGAGCGCCAACCCGCCATAGGTAGACAAGACCTGCCAACAGAATTGCTATGAAAACGAGAGCTTCGACGAATCCGGTCCAGCCGCTTTCGCGGACGGACACAGACCAGGCAAAGAGAAAGAGGGCTTCGATGTCAAAGATCACGAAGAGCATCGCGACCAGATAGAATTTTGCGGAGAGCCGCAGGCGCGCACTGCCGGTAGGCAGCATGCCGGATTCGAAAGGTTCGTTCTTGCTGCGGCCCCAGGCTTTGCTTCCGAGCAGGCTGGACAGGCCGAGCATGAAGGCGCAGAGGCCGACAACACCCAAAAGGAAAATGGCGAAGCCCCAGTTATGGGCAATCAGACCTGTCGATTCGGGCATGCTGGCAGTCCTTGTTAGAGAGCAAAGGTCTCTGTGCTTGATAAAGAGTCGAGGCAGTGACGAAATGTCGCAGTGCGGTCAACGGATTGATTTTATGTGCAAACAGTTGGCAAGTAAATTTTCTACATGAAATTTATTTACGAAATTAATCTCCCGCCGTCCTTTATCAGGGCTGTAAGGCATGCCAGCCGGGCGTCAGCAAGGTTTTGGCTAATTATGTTTCTCGGTGACGAAAAGGAACGAAAGGCAATTTGAATGATAATTAATATCATTTAAATGGGCCTGCATAGTTCGCAAAAGGATAGTCGGAGCATAGTTATGCAGGGCACCGCTTATAAAGTGCGGTTTTTATAGCATCTTTCACGAGCTGCACATTGTCCGAAATCAATACAGGCACTATCTGACACAAAACACAGACCGCCCTTACGGACGGTCTGTGTTTTCAACGCGTTGCGCGGTGTCTCAGTGGAATTGCTCTTCTTCCGTCGAGCCGGTCAGTGCGGTTACCGACGATACGCCGCCCTGAATCACGGTGGTCATGTCATCGAAATACCCCGTGCCCACTTCCTGCTGGTGGGCCACGAAGGTATAGCCTTTGGCAGCATTGGCGAATTCCTGTTCCTGTAGCTTCACGTAGGCAGTCATGTCGTTGCGGGCGTAGTCGTGCGCCAGGTTGAACATGCTGTGCCACATGTTGTGAATGCCCGCCAGGGTGATGAACTGGTACTTGTAGCCCATGGCCGAAAGCTCGCGCTGAAACTTGGCGATGGTTGCGTCGTCGAGGTTTTTCTTCCAGTTGAAGGACGGCGAGCAGTTGTAGGAAAGCAATTGGTCCGGGTACTCCTTCTTGATTGCTTCGGCGAAGCGGCGTGCCTCGTCCAGATCCGGCTTGGCGGTTTCACACCAGATCAGGTCGGCATAAGGCGCGTAGGCGAGGCCGCGGGAGATTGCCTGATCCAGACCGGCACGTACTTTGTAGAAGCCCTCATGAGTCCGTTCGCCGGTCACGAACGGCTTGTCATAGGGGTCGCAATCGGAAGTCAGCAGGTCGGCAGCGTTGGCGTCGGTGCGGGCCAGAATGATCGTCGGCACACCGGCCACGTCGGCGGCCAGGCGCGCAGCAACCAGTTTTTGAACCGCTTCCTGAGTCGGGACAAGCACTTTGCCGCCCATGTGGCCGCATTTCTTCACTGATGCCAACTGATCTTCAAAATGCACCCCCGCGGCCCCCGCCTCGATCATGTTTTTCATCAGCTCGTACGCATTGAGCACGCCGCCGAATCCGGCCTCTGCGTCGGCCACGATGGGCGCGAAATAGTCGATATAACCTTCGTCACCCGGAGCCTTGCCGGCTTTCCACTGGATTTGATCGGCGCGGCGGAACGAATTGTTGATGCGTTTGACCACGGTTGGCACCGAGTCGACCGGGTACAGCGACTGATCCGGGTACATCGATTCGGCAGAGTTGTTGTCGGCAGCAACCTGCCAGCCGGAAAGGTAGATGGCCTGAATACCGGCCTTGACCTGCTGCACGGCCTGACCGCCGGTCAGAGCGCCCATGCAGTTGACGAAGTCCTTGTCTGGCCGGAAAGACGGCCTGGCACCTTGGGTCACCAGATTCCACAGTTTGTCAGCGCCCAGCCGTGCAAAGGTATGTTCGGGTTGAACCGAGCCACGCAAGCGGACCACATCGGCTGCGGAGTAAGTACGGGTCACGTTTTTCCAGCGCGGATTTTCGGCCCAGTCTTTTTCGAGAGCGGCTATTTGTTGTTCGCGTGTCAGTGCCATTTTGTAAACCCCGAGAAGTAGGTCTTGATTAGAAGTCCTGCTCCGCCAAAACGCCTCGTTTATCGAAGGCACTGTAGATGGCTGCTCGCTGCTCGGAGAGCGACAATCAAAGGCTTTTTGCGCAGCCTCCGATCAGCGGGAGCGAGGCAATCATGCCTCGGGGTATCGGGGTCGTCAAACTATTTGTAGTACTTTTTTAATCTCACTACATAATTACGTAATCAGACTGGTGAGTCACTAAAAGGCCCGTAGGTGCTGGGTTTCGCGCTAGCGCAGGCTACTCGAGGGTTTCGACCTTTACGCGCAAAACCATGTCTTCACGACCCTGGGTGGAGTAGCGTTGTGCAAGGCCACGCTGATCAGCAACCGATTGATCGCTATTACTTGCCAGCGTGATCCATTCTCCGAGCCGGCCGCTGACCTGGCTATCGGTACTTTGCACTTTTATGGCATCAGCGCGCTCCTGACTCATGCGGTCATGGTTGGTGCTGATGCTCAGGTGAACGGTATCGCCGGTCACACTGGCAGTGACGTAAAAGCCCTGGGTTACATTGCGATATTCAGTATTGCTTTGGGAGTATCCATAGGAATCCGTGGACGAGGAGGTCAGCGGAACGCTCTGGCCGATCTGGATAAGTGCTGGCGTACCTTCGCTGGTCTGTACTTGCTGCACGCCGCCCTCACGGCTGGCGGTGCCATATTCTATGACGCGTGAGCCACTGCTGTTGCGCGCCGCGTTTTCGCTGGTGTCGACGCTGATCAGCAGCCGTTTAGGCGCGGTATCGAGTTGCGCGATAAGGCTGCGAAGCTCTTCTATCTTGCGCGACTCTGCATTGACAATCAGTTGATTGCCATAAGCGCTGACGGAGCCTTCGGTGCCTAGAAAGGATTTAGCTACGGGTAGTAGATCGGCACTGGTGCGGTAATTGAGAGGAACGACTTCGGTCGCTGAAAGGGCCTGAGTGCTGAATGCGATCAGCACTGAGGTGATTACCACATTAAGCAGGTTACGGACTGACATGATCATTCTCCGCGATAAGCGCGTAAAGCATGAGTTTGCCAGTGTATCGGCTATAGCCGGGCAAGCTGAATGGGGCGACACAAAAACGCCCTGGCATTTTTCTTCTCGACCTGAAAAGTGTCTAGCGAAAAAGGGCAGGGCGATCATCATGTAGTGCTTTGAAACGCGCCTACATACTCAGTTTTCAGGTGTCTCGCGGCGCATCTCGACGTGCGGTAAACCGGCTTCGAGAAACTCGTCACTGACCACGGCAAACCCGAAGCGCTGGTAAAACTCGACGGCCTGCACTTGAGCGCTGAGCTTCAGCGGCTCCAGTCCACGTTGTTCGGCCTCGTGGATCACCGCACCGAGCAACGCTTCACCGACTTTCATGCCGCGCCAGTCCTTGAGAACCGACAGCCGACCGATTTCACCGTCGGGCAGCAGGCGAGCGGTGCCTACTGCGTATTCCCCTTCATAGGCGAGAAAATGCACAGCAGTCGCATCTTCAGCGTCCCACTCCAGCTCCGGTGGCACCGATTGCTCGGCGATGAATACCGAATCGCGTATGCGCCGGATGTCGGCGTTGTTTTTCTGCCATTGTGCGACAGCTACGGTGACTTTATTCATCGGCAAATCCCAGACTTCCTTGTTTTACGAGTTCGCAAAGCAGATTGCGTCCATCGTCATCGGCCAACCATTGGCCGAGGTTTTTACTGTGCAATGCGTCGGCGGCACAGATCAGTTTAAGCAATTCGCGCAGACTGCCCGGCAACAGGCGGCTCTGACCACTGGCAAACAGTAGCAGATCGTCGTCGACTTCAGACCAGGCCAGTCTTGCACTCGGGTTGCGAATCAGCACCGCGCCCTGCTCGAGGCTATCGAGCAAGTCGTCTTCCTCCAGTTCCGGGCCGGTCACCAGTTCAGGGTAGCGCGGTTCGGTCATGAACTGGCCGAACCAGGTCAGCAGCAGGCGCTCGTCACTCATGTGTTCGGTCAGCAGCGCTTTGAGTCGGTCCAGCGCATCGTGCTGGATCTGATGCGGATCGCTGACCGGTTGCGCGTCAGCGTCGGTATAGCGCTCTTCATCCGGGATGAACTGGCTGAGGAAATCGGTGAAATGAGTCAGGACCTCGGCAGCGCTTGGCGCGCGGAAACCGACCGAGTAGGTCAGGCAGTCGTCGACGGCAACGCCGCAGTGAGCCAGACGTGGCGGCAGGTAAAGCATGTCGCCCGATTCCAGCGTCCACTCTTCGGTTTTTTCGAATTCGGCAAGGATGCGCAGGTCGGCATGCTGCAGCAGCGGGCTTTCTGCATCGCACATTTGGCCGATCTGCCAGTGACGCTTGCCGTGGCCCTGAAGCAGGAACACGTCATAGTTATCGAAATGCGGGCCGACGCTGCCACCTGGGGCGGCGTAGCTGATCATTACATCGTCAATGCGCCAGCTTGGCAGGAAGCGGAAGTTTTCCAGCAGTTCACTGACTTCCGGAACGAACTGGTCCACGGCCTGCACCAGCAGGGTCCAGTCGCGCTCGGGCAGCTTGCTGAATTCATCCTCCGCAAAGGGACCGCGACGCAGCTCCCAGGGACGCTCGCCGTGTTCGAGGACCAGGCGGGACTCGACTTCTTCCTCTAGAGCAAGGCCAGCCAGCTCGTCCGCATCGATCGGGCTTTGAAAGTCCGGCAGAGCCTGGCGGATCAGCAGCGGTTTTTTCTGCCAGTAGTCACGCAGAAAAACGCGTGCACTGATGCCGCCCAGAAGTTGCAGAGGAATATCAGGATTCATGTGTAAGCCCTTGAAATGAAAACGCCCGGCACAGCCGGGCGTGTGCAATTTTTTTGCGTGTCAGATGCGCTTGGCCTGAGCCGCTGCGTTACCGATGTAGTTGGCTGGCGTGAGCTTCTTCAGCTCGGCCTTTGCTTGGGCAGGCATGTCCAGACCGTCGATGAAAGTCTGCAACGCTTCCGGGCCGATGCCCTTGCCGCGTGTCAGTTCTTTCAGTTTTTCGTACGGGTTTTCGATGTTGTAACGACGCATGACGGTCTGAATCGGCTCTGCCAGAACTTCCCAGCACGCGTCCAGGTCGGCAGCAATGCGTTGCTCGTTCAGTTCCAGCTTGCTGATGCCTTTGAGGCTGGCTTCATAAGCAATAACGCTGTGGGCAAAACCGACGCCCAGGTTGCGCAGTACGGTGGAGTCAGTCAGGTCGCGCTGCCAGCGAGAGACAGGCAGTTTGCTCGCCAGATGCTGGAACAGCGCGTTGGCGATGCCCAGATTGCCTTCGGAGTTTTCGAAGTCGATCGGGTTGACCTTGTGTGGCATGGTCGACGAGCCGATTTCGCCAGCAATGGTGCGCTGCTTGAAGTAGCCCAGGGATATATAGCCCCAGATATCGCGGTCGAAGTCGATCAGGATAGTGTTGAAACGCGCAATCGCATCAAACAGCTCGGCGATGTAGTCATGCGGTTCGATTTGCGTGGTGTACGGGTTGAAGCCCAGCCCCAGCTCGTCTTCGATGAACGCGCGTGCGTTGGCTTCCCAGTCGATATCGGCATAAGCGGAGAGGTGGGCATTGTAGTTGCCGACCGCACCGTTGATCTTGCCCAGCAATGGCACTGCGGCGATCTGGTTGATCTGGCGTTCCAGACGGTAAACCACGTTGGCCAATTCCTTGCCCAGCGTGGTCGGGGACGCTGGCTGACCGTGGGTACGCGAGAGCATCGGCACGTCGGCGAAGCGGATCGCCAGTTCACGGATAGCATCGGCAATCTGGCGCATCAGCGGCAGCATCACAGTGTCACGGCCTTCACGCAGCATCAGGGCGTGAGACAGGTTGTTGATGTCCTCGCTGGTGCAGGCAAAGTGGATGAACTCGCTGACCTTGTCCAGCTCCGGCAGTTTGGCAGCCTGCTCCTTGAGCAGATACTCAACGGCTTTGACGTCGTGGTTGGTGGTGCGCTCAATCTCTTTCACGCGCTCGGCGTGCTCAACCGAGAAGTCTTCAGCCAGGGTGTCGAGGATGGCGTTGGCTTGCGCAGAGAACGCCGGGACTTCGGTAATCTGCGGGTGGGCCGCCAGACGCTGGAGCCAGCGAACTTCAACCATCACACGGAAACGGATCAGGCCGTATTCGCTGAAAATAGGGCGCAAGGCCTGGGTTTTGCCGGCGTAGCGGCCATCAACAGGGGAAACCGCAGTGAGCGAAGAAAGCTGCATGGGATGCTCTCGGACAGTCGGGCAACGAAAAGGGCGCATATCATACATGAAAAGTCACTCGGACCGGAGCCCGCTGACCAGCGTAGACAGCGCCGTGCCTGTGGTGGTGAAGGTCATTGGTGCGTGGCGGATCAGCCGTGCAGCAATGGGTAGAGTTCTTTCAATAGCTTGCGACGGCTGAACACCAGTTGCCAGCGATGACCGCCAACTTGTCGCCACAGGCGTGCGGAGCGAATGCCTGCCAGCAGGATGGCGCGAATCTTCGACGCGTTGTTCGGTTGCTGCAGGTTGCGCATGTCGCCCTGGACCTGAATGCGTTGGCGCAGGGTGCTCAGGGTGTCTTCATAAAGGGCGCCGGTCGCAGCGATCACGTTTTCGTGAGCGATACCGAAATGTTCGACCTGAGACTGAATCACCGGGATGCGCCTGCCGATGATTTCGAGCAAGTCGTCGCGCTTGGCCAGCTGTCGCTCCAGGCCGAGCATCGACAGGGCGTAACGCAGCGGTTCGCGCTGCAGTGTTGCAGGGTCGCGTTCCAGAGCGCTGGCCATGGCGCGATAGCCTTCGTGCAGGTTGAGGTCATCGCCGCCGTAGACGTCCAGCGTATCTTTCGGGTCAACCACCAGCAAGCTGCCGAGCATGCAGCTCAGCGCGGCTTCGCTGACCTGTCCGGTCTTGGCGATCCGGTCGACCAGTACGGCGGCCTGAAATACGCCACCCAGAGCGATCAGTTGTTCCTGAATCGGGGTCATCAACGCTTGTCCTTGCTGGTCCAGGGTTCGGCAATTTCGATCACGCCGCCGCCCAGACATATTTCGCCATCGTAGAACACCACGGACTGTCCGGGTGTGACGGCCCGCTGCGGATCATCGAATGTGGCTCGGTAGCCGTCGGCGGTCTTTTCCAGTGTGCATGGCTGGTCGCCCTGACGATAACGGACTTTGGCCGTGAGTTTGCGCGGGCTGCTCAGATCAATCGGGTTGACCCAGTAGATTTCCGAAGACACCAGTGCGCGGGAGAACAGCCACGGGTGGTCGTTGCCCTGGCCAACGATCAGTTCGTTGTTGTCCAGATCCTTGACCAGCACGTACCACGGATCATCGCTGGCGTCCTTGAGGCCGCCAATCCCAAGGCCCTGGCGCTGGCCGATGGTGTGATACATCAGGCCGCTGTGACGACCGATGACTTCACCTTCGGTGGTCTTGATCTCTCCGGGCTGGGCGGGCAGGTACTGACGCAGGAAGTCGGTGAAACGGCGCTCGCCAATGAAGCAGATTCCGGTGGAGTCCTTCTTTTTGGCCGTCGCCAGGCCGTGTTTCTCAGCAATGGCACGTACTTCCGGTTTTTCCAGCTCGCCCACCGGAAACAGCGTCCGGGCGATCTGTTCGCCACCGACGGCATGCAGGAAGTAGCTTTGATCCTTGTTCGGGTCCAGGCCCTTGAGCAGTTCGGTGCGGCCATCGATATCGCGACGGCGCACGTAGTGACCAGTGGCGATCAGGTCGGCACCCAGCATCAGCGCATAGTCGAGAAACGCCTTGAACTTGATTTCCCGGTTGCAGAGGATGTCCGGGTTGGGGGTGCGCCCGGCCTTGTACTCTTCAAGGAAATGTTCGAAGACATTGTCCCAGTACTCGGCAGCGAAGTTGGCCGTGTGCAGTTTGATGCCGATCTTGTCACATACGGCCTGGGCATCTGCCAGGTCTTCGCGGGCGGTGCAATATTCCGTTCCGTCGTCTTCTTCCCAGTTCTTCATGAACAAGCCTTCCACCTGATAACCCTGCTCCATGAGCAGTACGGCGGAAACGGAAGAGTCCACGCCGCCGGACATGCCGACTATGACGCGCTTCATTTCTGAGTTCGAGGGGGCTGGATCACGCATGGGGATTCAACGGCTGACCTGTAAAAGGACGCGATTCTATCAGGCTGAGGGCGTCGAGTCTCACGCCTTGTCGCGCAGCAGGTCGAGACTGAAATGTTCGGCATTGAGGTAATCGTCCAGGCAGCGCAGTACCAGCTCGCTGCGCCAGCGTTCCTGTTGGGCCAGCAGTTCGTCGCGAGTCAGCCAAACGGCGCCAACGATGCCTTCGTCCAGCTGATATTCAGGGTTATGGCGTATGGCCTTGGCGGCGAAACATATCCGCTGGTAGGTCACGCCGTTGCTCGGCGCGGTGTACAGGTAAATGCCCACCACGCTGGTCAGTTCGACATCCCAGCCGGTTTCTTCAAGAGTCTCCCGCACTGCCGCACGTTGCAGGCTCTCGTTCGGGTCAAGGTGCCCGGCGGGTTGGTTGAGTACGGCGCGTCCGCCTTTCATTTCTTCGACGAACAGGAAGCGTCCCTGATCTTCGACGATGGTGGCGACGGTAACGTGGGCTTGCCAGGTCATGGATTGATCCTCTGCTGCCAGATAAGAATGTTCAGTACGTGGGCTGCCGGTCTGTCTTTGGCCTTAATGCAAAAGCCCCGACACGCGGGCCGGGGCTTTTGGCTGGGCGACGCAGTAATGCGTCGCACCGGTCTCATGCCGCTTACGCTTTCAACGCATCGATAGCTGCGTTGAGAGTGGCGCTTGGGCGCATGGCCTTGCTGGTGACTTCCGGGTTAGGGAAGTAGTAGCCGCCAATTTCCACCGGCTTGCCCTGAACAGCGTTCAGCTCGGCAACGATTTTTTCTTCGTTGTCAGTCAGGGTTTTGGCCAAAGGCGTGAACTGTGCCTTGAGGTCTGCATCGTCGTTTTGAGCAGCCAGTGCCTGAGCCCAGAACAGGGTCAGGTAGAAATGGCTGCCGCGGTTGTCGATGCCGCCGACCTTGCGCGAAGGCGACTTGTTGCGGTCCAGGAACTCGCCAGTGGCCTGGTCGAGGGTCTTGGACAGAACCAGCGCTTTCGGGTTGTTGTAGGCATTGCCCAGGTGTTCCAGGGACGCCGCCAGAGCCAGAAACTCGCCCAGCGAATCCCAGCGCAGGAAGTTTTCTTCAACAAACTGCTGCACATGCTTGGGAGCCGAACCGCCAGCGCCGGTTTCGAACAGACCGCCGCCGTTCATCAGCGGAACGATCGACAGCATTTTCGCACTTGTGCCCAGTTCCATGATCGGGAACAGGTCGGTCAGGTAATCGCGAAGCACGTTGCCCGTTACCGAGATCGTGTCCTTGCCGGCGCGAGTGCGTTCCAGGGTCAGCTTCATCGCGTCGACAGGTGACAGGATCTGGATATCGAGGCCCGACGTGTCGTGGTCGCCCAGGTACTTGCGGACTTTCTCGATCATCACGCTGTCATGGGCGCGAGACGAATCCAGCCAGAAGATAGCCGGTGTGTTGCTGGCGCGAGCGCGGTTGACGGCCAGTTTTACCCAATCCTGGATCGGCGCGTCCTTGGCCTGGCACATGCGCCAGATATCGCCCGCTTCGACGTTCTGTTCCATCAGCAGGTTGCCCTGGCTGTCGGTTACACGAACCACGCCGTTGGTCTGGATGTGGAAAGTCTTGTCGTGGGAGCCATATTCTTCGGCTTTTTGAGCCATCAGGCCAACGTTCGGTACGCTGCCCATAGTGGTCGGGTCGAATGCGCCATTTTTCTTGCAGTCTTCGATGACCGCTTGATAGATGGTGGCGTAGCAGCGATCCGGGATCACTGCCTTGGCATCGTGCAGTTGACCGTCGGTGCCCCACATCTTGCCGGAGTCACGGATCATCGCTGGCATCGATGCGTCGACAATTACGTCGCTCGGCACGTGCAGGTTGGTGATGCCCTTGTCGGAGTTGACCATCGCCAGTTGTGGGCGAGTGGCGTAGACCGCTTCGATGTCAGCCTTGATTTCGGCCTGTTTTTCAGCAGGCAGGCTGGTGATACGCTCGTACAGGTCACCGATGCCGTTGTTCAGGCTGAAGCCGATCTGCTTCAGCGTGTCAGCGTGCTTGGTCAATGCATCCTTGTAGAACTCATCAACGATCTGGCCGAACATGATCGGGTCGGAGATCTTCATCATGGTGGCTTTCAGATGCACCGAGAACAGAACGCCTTGCTTGCGGGCGTCTTCGATCTCGGCGGCAATGAAGCTGCGCAGAGCTTTGGCGCTCATTACCGAGCAGTCAACGACTTCGCCAGCCTTGACGGCGGTTTTTTCCTTCAGAACGGTGGTGGTGCCATCCTGAGCGATCAGTTCGATTTTAACGGTGTTGTCGGCTGCGATCTGGGCTGCTTTTTCGCTGCCGTAGAAGTCGCCGTTGCTCATGTGCGCAACGTGGGCCTTGGAGTCGGCAGACCAGGCGCCCATTTTGTGTGGGTGCTTGCGAGCGTAGTTCTTGACCGACAACGGTGCGCGACGATCGGAGTTGCCTTCGCGCAGCACCGGGTTCACGGCGCTGCCCTTGGTCTTGTCGTAGCGTGCGCGGGTTTCTTTTTCCGCGTCAGTGGCAGGGTTTTCAGGGTAGTCGGGAATCTTGTAGCCCTGATCCTGAAGCTCCTTGATGGTCGCCTTCAATTGAGGGACCGAGGCACTGATGTTAGGCAGCTTGATGATGTTGGCTTCTGGCGTAGTGGCCAGTTTGCCCAGCTCGGCGAGATGATCCGGCACTTGTTGATCGGCGCCAAGCGACTCCGGGAAGCTTGAAAGAACACGGCCCGCCAGGGAGATGTCGCGCGTTTCCACGTCGATATCGGAGGAGGCTGTGAAAGCTTCGATAATAGGCAGCAGCGAATAGGTGGCGAGGGCCGGAGCTTCGTCGGTGAAGGTGTAGATGATCTTCGAGCGGTTGGACATTCGTATTAACTCTCTGTTTTGCTGAGCATGCACAAAATCTCGATACGCGCAGGGTATGCACTCTTGCCCACGGTTCGGCCATGGGCCCAGGTCGAGGTTCATTCGCGGTGATGTTGGGTGCATCAGTCGAGCGTCAAGCTGTCAGGCCAGGTAGCGACCCGACGCATAGGAAGGTTGAGGGTCTGATTTCAGACGGGTCAGCCTTTATGACTCTTCGGTCACGGCGCGAGTATATCAAACCATTGGCGCGAGGCATTAATGCTATGCGTGCTATCGAATAATGAACATCCGCCGTTGGTCGAACGACCGGGATGTCTACGAGGTGTCAATCAGGCGTCAAGAGGCGGGATCTGGCGGAGGAGTGGGGCGCTGATGGCTCTGTCACGGTAGGGGCATCCGCGGTGCAATAACCGCTAATTCGATACCCTGTGGAGTCGCATCGGTTCAAGCTACCAAAGCTGCGGTTTCTCAAGATCCGGTACAGGCTCATTGCGTGTTTCTGATTACTCAGTCAGCTGGCGCGAAAGGCCATTGATCTGCTGTCAGGCTGTTTCCATGGAGGATTTCAAGCGTGTGCATGTTCAGGTTCATGCTCAGACGCAGCATGGGTTTCCTTCACAGGCTCACCTGCTTTAGCCAGCAATGGCGCGATATTCACGGCATGCAGCCCTTTTGGCCCCTGAATGATTTCAAAACTGACCGGCTGGCCGGCTTTGAGGGTCTTGTAACCTTCCATCTGGATGGTCGAAAAATGGGCGAACAAGTCGTCATCCGGCTTGCCGTCTTCGATTATGAATCCATAACCTTTTGCATTGTTGAACCACTTGACTTTTCCGTTAAGCATCGCCATATCCCTCTGCAAAGGACTCCGTCAGGAGTATCATCCACTTCAATCCGCCTCCCCAAAAATTTTGGTTGACTGCGCGGACCCTTTTTACCCAATGTGGGCTCTATTGTTTGTAACACCGTTTAGCTGATAGTCAAGGTCATGTGGCGGTCTGTTTGAAAAGCGTCCAAACTGCGACTGACAGCTCAATCCGCCCTCAAACGAACATTTCTTTCCATGCATGCATTTAGCAAGATTCGACTAACATTCAATCAGGACAGTCCGCAGTCGCACGAGGACGACGCGGCAGGCATCGCGGTGCAGGACGCCAAGCCGACCCTGCAGGCGCCACCGATGTACAAGGTGGTTTTATTCAACGATGACTACACCCCGATGGATTTCGTCGTAGAAGTACTCGAGGTGTTTTTTAACCTGAATCGTGAGCTGGCCACCAAAGTCATGCTGGCCGTCCATACAGAGGGACGGGCAGTCTGCGGATTGTTTACCCGCGACATCGCCGAGACCAAGGCAATGCAGGTCAATCAATACGCCAGGGAGAGCCAGCATCCGCTACTCTGTGAGATCGAGAAGGACGGTTAAACGCCGACCACTTGGGTATGAGGTGAAGCTATGTTAAACCGTGAGCTCGAAGTCACCCTCAATCTTGCCTTCAAGGAGGCACGTTCGAAGCGTCATGAGTTCATGACGGTCGAGCACCTCCTGCTGGCTCTATTGGATAATGAGGCTGCAGCCACTGTTCTGCGTGCCTGCGGTGCAAACCTCGATAAACTCAAGCATGATCTGCAGGAGTTCATCGACTCCACCACTCCGCTGATCCCCGTTCATGACGAGGATCGCGAGACACAACCGACGCTCGGGTTCCAGCGTGTGCTGCAACGGGCAGTTTTCCACGTGCAGAGCTCCGGCAAGCGCGAAGTAACCGGCGCCAACGTGCTGGTTGCAATTTTCAGTGAGCAGGAAAGCCAGGCCGTGTTTCTGCTCAAGCAGCAGAGCGTGGCCCGGATTGATGTCGTCAACTATATCGCCCACGGTATCTCCAAGGTTCCGGGGCATGGCGAACACTCTTCTGAAGGTGAACAGGATATGCAGGACGACGAGGGCGGTGAAGCATCTTCCTCAGGCAATCCTCTGGATGCCTATGCCAGCAATCTGAACGAATTGGCGCGCCAGGGGCGCATCGATCCGCTGGTCGGTCGCGAAAGCGAAGTCGAGCGCGTAGCTCAGATTCTGGCTCGTCGTCGCAAGAACAACCCGTTGCTGGTCGGTGAGGCTGGGGTCGGTAAAACGGCTATTGCCGAAGGCCTGGCCAAGCGTATCGTGGACAATCAGGTCCCTGATTTGCTCGCCAGCAGCGTTGTCTACTCGCTTGATCTGGGTGCCCTGCTGGCCGGGACCAAATACCGCGGCGATTTCGAGAAGCGTTTCAAAGCGTTGCTCAATGAGCTGCGCAAGCGTCCTCAGGCGATCCTGTTCATTGACGAGATCCACACCATCATTGGTGCTGGTGCGGCATCAGGCGGGGTGATGGATGCCTCTAACCTGCTAAAACCGTTGCTGTCGTCTGGCGAGATTCGTTGCATCGGCTCTACGACCTTTCAGGAGTTTCGCGGGATTTTCGAAAAAGACCGCGCCTTGGCGCGTCGCTTCCAGAAAGTCGATGTGTCCGAGCCTTCGGTCGAAGACACCATCGGCATCCTTCGTGGCCTGAAAAGCCGTTTCGAGCAGCATCACAGCATCGAGTACAGTGACGAAGCGCTGCGCGCCGCAGCTGAGCTTGCGTCGCGTTACATCAATGACCGTCATATGCCCGACAAGGCGATCGATGTTATTGATGAAGCCGGTGCCTACCAGCGTCTGCAGCCTGTCGAGCAGCGCGTCAAGCGCATCGATGTGCCTCAGGTCGAAGACATCGTCGCCAAGATCGCGCGTATTCCGCCAAAACACGTCAACAGCTCGGACAAGGAGCTGCTGCGTAACCTGGAGCGCGATCTGAAGCTCACCGTGTTTGGTCAGGATGCAGCCATTGACTCGTTGTCGACGGCGATCAAGCTTTCGCGTGCAGGCCTCAAGTCGCCTGACAAGCCGGTCGGTTCGTTCCTGTTCGCAGGCCCTACCGGTGTCGGCAAGACCGAAGCCGCTCGCCAGTTGGCCAAGGCGTTGGGTGTCGAGCTGATTCGTTTCGACATGTCCGAGTACATGGAGCGGCATACCGTTTCCCGTCTGATCGGCGCGCCTCCGGGCTACGTCGGTTTCGATCAGGGCGGTCTTTTGACCGAAGCCATCACTCGTCAACCGCATTGCGTGCTGCTGCTCGATGAAATCGAAAAGGCTCACCCGGAAGTCTTCAACCTGCTTTTGCAGGTGATGGACCACGGTACGCTGACCGATAACAATGGGCGCAAGGCAGATTTCCGCAATGTGATCGTGATCATGACCACCAATGCCGGGGCTGAGTCCGCCGCGCGTGCTTCGATCGGTTTCACGCATCAGGACCACTCGTCTGATGCGATGGAAGTGATCAAGAAGAGCTTCACGCCGGAGTTCCGCAACCGTCTGGACACCATCATTCAGTTTGGCCGTCTCAGCCACGAAGTCATCAAGAGCGTGGTCGACAAGTTCCTTACCGAGCTTCAGGCCCAGCTGGAAGACAAGCGCGTACTGCTCGAAGTGTCCGAGGCGGCGAGAAGCTGGCTGGCGCAGGGTGGTTACGATGCGGCGATGGGTGCCAGACCGATGGCTCGCCTGATTCAGGACAAGATCAAGCGGCCACTGGCCGAAGAGATCCTGTTCGGCGAATTGTCAGAGCACGGCGGTGTGGTTCACATCGATATCAAGGATGGCGAGATTACCTTCGACTTCGAAACCACAGCAGAAATGGCCTGACGCCCAAGCCTCGCTCCGCATCGTGAATGGATGCGGGGCAGGCCGAGGTCTCTGGTTGTATGAAACAGGCAAACAAAAACGCCCGGCTTATGCCGGGCGTTTTCGTCAATGCCTGTTTAACGAGCGCGGTAGGTGATGCGCCCTTTGCTCAGGTCATAGGGCGTCAGTTCTACACGCACTTTGTCACCGGTCAGAATACGGATGTAATTCTTGCGCATCTTGCCGGAGATATGCGCGGTTACGACGTGCCCGTTTTCCAACTCCACGCGGAACATGGTGTTGGGCAGGGTGTCGACGACAGTGCCTTCCATTTCGAAGCTGTCTTCTTTCGACATGCAGTAAAGCCCTCGGTATACAAATGAGTGGCCCGGTGCAAGTGGCGCCAGGCAAAAGCGGCGTGCATTGTGCCCGAAAAAACCAGTTTAAGCCAAGGGGTTCAATACAGAGTGACCCATCTTTGATTGGTAAGTAGCTCAATGGGCCGATATTGGGTCTTGTAATTCATCTTTTTGCAGTTTTTGATCCAGTAACCCAGGTACACCGCCTGCAGTTGAAGTCTGGCGGCTTCGGCGATCTGCCACAAAATCGCGTAACGGCCCAGACTGCGGCGCTCTTCATCAGGTTCGTAGAACGTGTAGACCGCGGAAAGGCCGTTGGGCAAAAGGTCGGTGACCGCAACTGCCAGCAGTCGTTGGTCGACGCGAAATTCGTAAAAACGCGAAAAGGGCAGGTCGCGAACCAGAAATGTCGAAAACTGCTCGCGGCTGGGTGGAAACATGTCGCCGTCAGCATGCCGTTGCTCTATGTAACGTTGATAAAGATCGAAATATTCCTCGGTGAAAGCCGGTCTGGCGCTTTGCACCTGTACATCGGCATTACGTTTCAAAATCCTTTTTTGCTGTCTGTCGGGTACAAAAAGGTTCACGGGGATGCGTGCGGGCACGCAAGCGCTGCAGTTCTGGCAGTGGGGGCGGTAAAGATGATCGCCGCTACGGCGAAAGCCCATGTCCGAGAGGTCGGCGTAGACCTGCACATCCATTGGCTGGCTGGGGTCCAGAAACAGGGTCGTCGCCTGCTCTTCAGGCAGGTAACTGCAGGTGTGCGGTTGAGTGGCATAAAACTTCAGCCTCGCCAGCTCTGTCATGGTCGTCGCCTAATGGTAAATCCTTACGTGTGAGTGTATGCCAGCCTGTCAAACTCCCCTAGATGACCAGTCGGCACCGCTTGGCTGATCAAGATGCCGGGACAGATAGTCGGCAAAAGTCTGCCGAGGAATCGAGCGTGCGCCGAAGCTGTGAAGGTGTTGGGTCGGCATCTGGCAATCGATCAATACAAAACCCCAGTCAGTCAGGTGCTGCACCAGTGTGGCGAATCCGACTTTGGAGGCGTTGTCTGCACGGCTGAACATGGACTCACCGAAGAACAGCTGGCCCATTGCCAGGCCATACAGCCCGCCGACCAGTTCATCCTGATCCCAGACCTCGACGCTGTGCGCATGGCCGCGTCGGTGCAACTCAAGATAGGCATCCTGCATCGAGCCGGTGATCCAGGTTTCATTGGCGTAACTTCTCGGCGCAGCGCAGGCCTTGATCACGCTCGCAAAGTCCCGGTCAAAGGTCACGTGGTAGCGAGACTGGCGCAACATTTTGCCGAGGCTGCGCGAAACATGCAGTTCTTCGGGAAACAGTACGGTACGCGGATCGGGAGACCACCAGAGAATCGGCTGGCCGTCCTGAAACCACGGAAAGCAGCCGTGCCGGTAGGCATTGATCAGGCGATCGGCTGACAGGTCTCCACCGGCGGCAAGTAATCCGTTGGGCTCGCGGAGGGCTTTCTCCAATGGCGGGAAATCCAGGCTATTGCGGTTCAACCAGGTCAGCATGGCATCACAACTTTGCGGAAGGGGAGGGCGCACCCGCCTGTCAGTGCAACTCTGTGCGGCAGGCGTGGTCACAAGCGGTTGTCATTATGGCGCGTACCTGACACATACGGTAGGGCAAGGGCGCGGTGATGATGGTGCAGCCCTTGAAGTTGTGGGCGGTTGATAGAAACACGTCATAAGCCTTTGTCACAAAACGGAATGCATGCTCAAATTGAACATCATCAACGAACATGAAAGCATGTCCGGCGTTGCGGAACTGGCTGAAGTCGGTCTGACGCGTTTTCGTACAGACCCAAGCGCCCGTAAAGCCGTACAATGCCTGCTTTGGGCGTTATCATTCAAACGTCTGCCGAACGGGCTTCCCGATGTCTGCTATCCCTGTTCATGCGGGAGCATTCAGCGCCGTCCGACAGCCGTTTCTGGTCAATCAACGAGATGTTCGCGCTACAGCGCAGGAATTAAAGCGTTTTGAAGAAATCCACCCCAGCACCCAGCGCTGTTCCGCTTTGGCGGCAGCAATTGCACTACCGGCTCAAGGAAGGGGCCCTGATCGCCTTTGGCGCCCTGTGCCTGTACCTGATAATGGCATTGTTGACCTACGATCAGAGTGATCCCGGCTGGAGCCACACCAGCAGTAACGCCGCGCAGGTACAGAACGCTGCGGGGCGTGCCGGTGCCTTCTGTGCCGATATCCTGTTCATGATCCTGGGCTATTTCGCCTATATTTTCCCGCTGCTGCTGGCAATCAAGGCCTGGCAGGTGTTTCGTCATCGTCACGAACCCTGGCAGTGGAGCGGCTGGCTCTTCTCCTGGCGTCTGATCGGGCTGGTATTCCTGATACTGGCGGGCGCGGCGCTGGCGCACATTCATTTTCACTTTTCGGCAGGCTTCCCGGGCTCGGCGGGCGGTGTGCTGGGCGAAGTGCTGGGCGATCTGGCCAAGAAAGCCCTGAACATCCAGGGCAGCACCTTGCTGTTCATCGCCCTGTTTCTATTCGGTCTGACAGTGTTTACCGATCTGTCATGGTTCAAGGTGATGGACGTCACCGGCAAGATCACCCTTGACCTGTTCGAATTGTTCCAGGGAGCGGCGAACCGCTGGTGGACCGCCCGTGCCGAGCGCAAGCAGATGGTCGCGCAGTTGCGTGAAGTCGACATGCGCGTCAACGATGTTGTCGCGCCCGTTGCCCCTGACCGTCGCGAGCAGGCCAAGGCCAAAGAGCGCCTGATGGAGCGCGAAGTGTCGCTGAGCAAACACATGACCGAGCGCGAAAAGCACGTGCCTGCGGTTATTGCGCCAGCCCCTTCAAAGCCTGCAGAACCGAGCAAGAGGGTCATGAAGGAAAAACAGGCCCCGCTGTTCGTTGACAGCGCAGTCGAAGGCACCTTGCCGCCCATCTCCATCCTTGATCCGGCAGAAAAGAAGCAGCTCAACTACTCGCCAGAGTCCCTGGCGGCGGTCGGTCATCTGCTGGAAATCAAGCTCAAGGAATTTGGTGTCGAGGTCTCGGTTGACTCCATCCATCCCGGTCCGGTCATCACCCGTTACGAGATTCAGCCGGCCGCTGGCGTCAAGGTCAGTCGCATTGCCAATCTCGCCAAGGACCTTGCCCGCTCACTGGCGGTCACCAGCGTGCGCGTGGTCGAGGTGATCCCGGGCAAGACCACCGTCGGTATCGAGATCCCCAACGAAGACCGCCAGATCGTGCGCTTCTCCGAGGTGCTGTCGACCCCTGAATACGATAATGCCAAGTCGCCGGTCACCCTGGCGCTGGGCCACGACATCGGCGGCAAGCCGGTGATTACCGACCTGGCCAAGATGCCCCACTTGCTGGTGGCCGGTACGACCGGTTCCGGTAAGTCGGTTGGTGTGAACGCCATGATCCTGTCGATCCTGTTCAAGTCCGGCCCGGAAGACGCCAAGCTGATCATGATCGATCCGAAGATGCTTGAGCTGTCCATCTACGAAGGCATTCCGCACCTGTTGTGTCCGGTCGTTACCGACATGAAGGACGCTGCCAACGCCTTGCGCTGGAGCGTTGCCGAGATGGAACGCCGTTACAAGCTGATGGCGAAAATGGGTGTGCGTAACCTTTCGGGCTTCAACCAGAAGGTCAAGGATGCGCAGGATGCCGGGGAGCCACTTGCCGATCCGCTGTACAAGCGGGAAAGCATTCATGACGAAGCGCCGTTGCTGAGCAAGCTGCCGACGATCGTGGTAGTGGTGGATGAATTCGCCGACATGATGATGATTGTCGGCAAGAAGGTCGAAGAGCTGATCGCCCGTATCGCCCAGAAGGCTCGTGCGGCAGGTATCCACCTGATCCTCGCGACACAGCGTCCTTCGGTGGATGTGATTACCGGTCTGATCAAGGCCAACATCCCGACGCGCATGGCGTTTCAGGTGTCGAGTAAGATCGATTCCCGGACCATTATCGACCAAGGCGGTGCCGAACAACTGCTGGGCCATGGCGACATGCTGTACATGCCGCCGGGCACCAGTCTGCCAATTCGCGTGCATGGCGCGTTTGTTTCCGACGAGGAAGTGCATCGCGTGGTAGAAGCCTGGAAACTACGTGGTTCGCCTGACTACAACGACGATATTCTCGCCGGTGTGGAAGAGCCCGGCAGCGGCTTTGATGGCGGTGGCGGCGAAGGCAGTGAAGACAGCGAAAGCGACGCGCTTTACGATGAGGCGGTCAAGTTTGTACTCGAAAGCCGTCGTGCATCGATTTCCGCAGTGCAGCGCAAGCTGAAGATCGGCTACAACCGCGCTGCGCGCATGATCGAAGCGATGGAAATGGCTGGCGTCGTGACCTCCATGAACACCAACGGCTCGCGTGAAGTTCTGGCTCCAGGACCGGTGCGCGACTGATTTTTATCACCCCGAACTGCGGCGGCAGCGTGCCAGGCACGCTGCCGCATCATCATCGACTTCAAAGAGGAATCCCATGCGTCTTATCCGCATGCTGTTGGCCACCGCACTGACCTTCTCCGTGATGTCCGCCCATGCCGACAGCAAGGACGTGGCTCGCCTGACCCAGTTGCTGGAGAAATCCCAGACCCTGACCGCACGCTTCTCGCAATTGACGCTGGACGGTGGCGGCACGCAATTGCAAGAGACTACCGGCGAAATGACGTTGCAGCGTCCAGGCCTGTTCAACTGGCACACCGATGCGCCACAGGAGCAATTGATGGTTTCCGACGGCAAGAAAGTGTCGTTGTGGGACCCTGATCTGGAGCAGGTCACCATCAAGAAGCTCGATCAGCGCCTGACCCAGACCCCAGCCTTGCTGCTGTCCGGTGACGTGTCGAAGATCAGCGAAAGCTTCGATATCACGGCGAAAGAGGCGGGTGGTGTGATCGACTTCGTGCTCAAGCCCAAGACCAAGGACACCCTGTTCGACAGCCTGCGTTTGTCGTTTCGTAACGGCATCATCAACGACATGCAACTGATCGACAGCGTGGGCCAGCGCACCAATATCCTGTTCACCGGCGTCAAGGCCAACGAGCCTGTTGCGGCCAGCAAGTTTCAGTTCCAGATTCCCAAGGGTGCTGATGTCATTCAAGAGTAAAAGGGTTAATTCCTGATCATGGATCTGTTCAGCCGCGAACCGATAGCTCAGCCTCTGGCTGCACGTTTGCGTGCTACCAATCTGGATGAATACGTCGGTCAGGAGCACGTGCTTGCCCACGGCAAGCCTCTGCGTGAGGCGCTGGAGCAGGGTGCGCTGCATTCGATGATTTTCTGGGGCCCGCCCGGTGTGGGCAAGACCACCCTGGCGAGGCTGCTGGCCAAGGTGTCGGACGCGCATTTCGAGACTGTTTCCGCCGTGCTGGCGGGGGGCAAGGAAATTCGTCAGGCAGTGGAAGTCGCCAAACAGCAGGCCGGGCAATATGGCAAACGCACGATTCTGTTCGTCGACGAAGTGCACCGTTTCAACAAGTCGCAACAGGATGCGTTCCTGCCTTATGTCGAGGATGGCACGCTGATTTTTATCGGCGCTACTACCGAAAATCCTTCGTTCGAACTCAATAATGCCTTGTTGTCCCGTGCCCGTGTCTATGTGCTCAAAAGCCTGGACGAGGCGGCGCTGCGCAAGCTGGTCCATCGTGCTCTGACCGAGGAGCGCGGGTTGGGCAAGCGCCAACTGACCCTGAGCGATGAAGGCTTCACGATTCTCATGGCCGCCGCTGATGGCGATGGTCGGCGCATGCTCAATCTTCTGGAAAACGCGTCCGATCTTGCCGAAGACGGCAGCGAGATCGACGTCGAGCTGCTGCAGAGCCTGCTGGGTGACAGCCGACGCCGCTTCGACAAGGGCGGCGAGGCGTTCTATGACCAGATATCGGCCTTGCACAAGTCAATACGTGGTTCTGACCCCGACGCAGCCCTGTACTGGTTTGCCCGGATGATCGACGGCGGCTGCGATCCGCTGTATCTGGCGCGTCGCGTGGTGCGCATGGCCAGTGAAGATATCGGCAATGCAGATCCGCGCGCCTTGCCGCTGTGCATGTCGGCCTGGGACGTACAGGAGCGTCTGGGCAGCCCCGAGGGCGAACTGGCGGTAGCGCAGGCCATCGTCTATCTGGCCTGTGCGCCAAAAAGCAACGCGGTCTACATGGCCTTCAAGGCAGCAATGCGCGAAGCCGGCGAGCATGGTTCGCTGGAGGTTCCGCTGCATTTGCGCAATGCGCCGACCAAGCTGATGAAGCAGCTCGGTTATGGCGAAGAATACCGATACGCCCATGACGAGCCTGAAGCCTATGCGGCGGGTGAGGACTACTTTCCGGACGAGCTGGAACCACGGCAGTATTACCAGCCTGTGCCACGCGGTCTGGAACTCAAGATCGGTGAGAAGCTCAGGCATCTGAGCGCATTGGACGATGCCAGTCCCCGCCAGCGGAGAAAGTGATGATTCAGACCATTCTTGCGGTGTCGATTGCCGGGATCGCTGGTACATTATTGCGTTTTGCAGCGGGTATCTGGGTAAGCGCCAACTGGCCACGACATTTTTACGCAGCAACGCTTGCGGTCAACATCGTAGGGTGCCTGATAATCGGCGTACTGTATGGATTGTTTCTGCTGCGCCCGGAAGTGCCCATCGAAATTCGTGCCGGCTTGATTGTCGGCTTTGTAGGCGGTCTGACGACCTTTTCATCCTTTTCACTGGATACGCTGCGCCTGCTGGAAAGCGGGCAAGTACCGCTGGCCCTTGGTTATGCCGGTATCAGCGTATTCGGCGGGCTGCTCGCAACATGGGTTGGCCTGTCCCTGACCAGACTTTTATAGACGAGAGAACGATATGCTCGATTCCAAACTGTTACGTACTCAACTTCAGGACGTAGCGGATCGCCTGGCTTCCCGTGGCTTTACACTGGATGTGGCGCGCATTGAATCGCTGGAAGCCCAGCGCAAGGTGGTGCAGACCCGCACCGAACAGCTGCAGGCCGAGCGCAATGCACGTTCCAAGTCCATCGGTCAGGCCAAGCAGCGCGGCGAAGACATTGCGCCGTTGATGGCTGACGTCGAGCGCATGGGCAACGAGCTGAGCGAAGGCAAGGTCGAGCTGGACGGCATTCAGGCCGAGCTGGATGCGCTGGTGCTGAGCATTCCGAACCTGCCTCACGAATCGGTGCCGGTCGGTGCTGACGAAGAAGGCAACGTCGAAGTGCGTCGCTGGGGTACGCCGACTGCTTTCGATTTCGAGGTCAAGGATCACGTCGCTCTGGGCGAGAAGTTCGGCTGGCTGGATTTCGAGACCGCTGCCAAGCTGTCCGGTGCGCGTTTTGCGTTGCTGCGTGGCCCAATCGCGCGCCTGCACCGTGCGCTGGCGCAGTTCATGATCAATCTGCATATCAACGAACACGGTTACGAAGAGACCTACACGCCTTACCTGGTGCAGGCACCTGCGTTGCAGGGTACGGGCCAGTTGCCCAAGTTCGAGGAAGACCTGTTCAAGATCACCCGCGAAGGCGAAGCTGATCTGTACCTGATTCCGACCGCGGAAGTATCGTTGACCAACATCGTGTCGGGTGAAATTCTTGATGACAAACAGCTGCCTCTCAAGTTTGTTGCCCATACCCCTTGCTTCCGCAGCGAAGCGGGCGCGTCGGGTCGTGATACGCGTGGCATGATCCGCCAACACCAGTTCGACAAGGTCGAGATGGTTCAGATTGTTGCGCCTGAGGACTCCATGGCTGCGCTTGAATCGCTGACCGGCAACGCCGAGCGCGTTCTGCAGTTGCTGGAACTGCCGTACCGTACGCTGGCGCTGTGCACCGGCGACATGGGTTTCAGTGCCGTGAAGACCTACGACCTGGAAGTGTGGATTCCAAGCCAGGCCAAGTACCGCGAAATCTCTTCGTGCTCCAACTGCGGTGATTTCCAGGCGCGCCGCATGCAGGCCCGCTGGCGCAATCCGGAAACCGGCAAGCCGGAACTGGTCCATACCCTCAACGGGTCGGGGCTGGCGGTGGGTCGTACACTGGTCGCGGTGCTGGAAAACTACCAGCAGGCGGATGGGTCGATTCGTGTGCCCGAGGTGCTCAAGCCTTACATGGGCGGCCTTGAGGTCATCGGTTAAATGGAATTTCTGCCGCTGTTCCATAACCTGCGTGGCAGCCGGGTGCTGGTGGTCGGCGGTGGTGAAATTGCCCTGCGCAAATCACGCCTGATTGCCGACGCTGGCGCAGTGCTGCGCGTGGTTGCGCCAGAAATCGAGGCCCAACTGAGCGAGCTGGTCGTCCAGAGCGGCGGTGAGATGATCCTGCGTGGCTACAGCGAAAGCGATCTTGATGGTTGTGTGCTGATTATTGCCGCGACCGATGACGAGCCGCTCAATGCCCAGGTTTCCCATGACGCCCGGCTGCGCTGCGTTCCGGTCAATGTGGTGGATGCCCCGGCGTTGTGTACGGTTATCTTTCCGGCGATTGTCGACCGCTCGCCATTGGTGATCGCTGTGTCCAGTGGCGGCGATGCGCCGGTGCTGGCACGTCTGATCCGTGCCAAGCTGGAAACCTGGATTCCCTCCACCTACGGGCAGCTCGCCGGGCTGGCTGCGCGCTTTCGCAATCAGGTCAAAGGTCTGTTTCCGAATGTGCAGCAACGCCGAGCGTTCTGGGAAGATGTTTTTCAGGGTGCCATTGCCGACCGCCAGTTGGCCGGGCAGGGGGCCGAGGCCGAGCGTCTGCTGATCGCCAAGATCGCTGGCGAGCCGCCGCCGGAGACCGGCGAGGTGTATCTGGTCGGTGCTGGCCCCGGTGATCCTGACTTGCTGACCTTCCGTGCGTTGCGCCTGATGCAGCAAGCGGATGTGGTGCTGTATGACCGCCTTGTCGCGCCGACGATTCTTGACCTGTGCCGTCGCGATGCCGAGCGTGTCTATGTCGGCAAGCGTCGTGCAGAGCATGCTGTTCCGCAGGAGCAGATCAACCAGCAGTTGGTTGCACTGGCCAAGCAAGGCAAGCGGGTAGTGCGCCTCAAAGGCGGCGATCCGTTTATCTTCGGCCGTGGCGGCGAGGAAATCGAAGAACTGGCTGCGCATGGCATTCCGTTTCAGGTGGTTCCAGGTATTACTGCCGCCAGCGGTTGTGCGGCGTATGCCGGTATACCGCTGACGCACCGTGATCATGCACAGTCTGTGCGTTTCATTACCGGTCACTTGAAAGATGGCACAACAGACCTGCCCTGGTCAGACCTGGTTGCGCCTGCTCAGACGCTGGTGTTTTACATGGGGCTGATCGGTTTACCGGTCATCTGTGAAGAGCTGATCAGGCATGGTCGCTCTGCCGACACGCCTGCTGCGCTGGTCCAGCAGGGCACGACGGTCAATCAGCGTGTGTTTACCGGCACTCTGGCCAATCTGCCGCAACTGGTTGCCGAGCATGAGGTGCATGCGCCAACGCTGGTAATCATCGGCGAAGTGGTCAAGTTGCGTGAAAAACTGGCATGGTTCGAAGGGGCTCAAGCGACTGTCTGAAGCCGATTGCGGATAGCCCGTTCGGGCTATCCATCCTTTTTTGCCAATCTGTCAATTGCTCCAGACACCCTCACCGGACAGCCGCTGCCGGTCGTGACCTGCTTGCAGATCAAGCGCTGGCCCCTTGGGTATGATGCCGGTCGGGTTGATGGTGCGATGGCTCGCGTAGTAGTGGCCCTTGATGTGCTCGAAGTTCACGGTCTCCGCGATACCTGGCCATTGGTACAACTCACGTAGCCAATTGCTGAGGTTCGGGTAATCCGCGATGCGCCGCAGGTTGCACTTGAAGTGGCTGTAATACACCGCATCGAAGCGCACGATGGTGGTGAACAGGCGTATGTCGGCTTCGGTCAGGTGCTTCCCTGTCAGGTAGCGCTTTTCCCCGAGCAGGTTTTCCAGCACGTCCAGTTCGGCAAACACATCATTGAATGCATCTTCGTATGCCCCCTGTGAGGTGGCGAACCCGGCCCTGTAGACACCGTTGTTGACGTTCGGATAAATCTGCTCGTTGAGCTCGTCGATGCTCGCCCGCAAGGCTTGCGGATAAAAATCCAGCGTGTTGCCGGTCAGTTCGTCGAATGCGTCATTGAACATGCGAATGATTTCCGCAGACTCATTGCTGACGATGCATTTCCGCTGTTTGTCCCACAGCACAGGGACAGTAACGCGTCCGGTATAGCTGGGATCATCGGCCGTATAGCGTTGGTGAAAGAACTGGAAATCATCCAGCGCATCGCCGCTGGAGCCTTTCTGCTGATCAAAAGTCCAGCCATTTTCCAGCATCAGCCAACTGACCACTGAAACACCGATCAGACTTTCCAGGCCTTTGAGCTTGCGTACGATCAGCGTGCGGTGTGCCCACGGGCATGCCAGTGAGACATACAAGTGGTAGCGGCCGGCCTGTGCAGCAAAACCGCCCTCACCGGATGGCCCCGCTTGTCCATCGGCTGTGACCCAGTTGCGTCGTTGCGCGTTTTCTCGCTGAAAGGCGCCATCTTTGCTGCTTTCGTACCACTGGTCTTGCCAGTGTCCTTCGACCAGAAGGCCCATGTCTGACTCCCATTTCCAGGTTATAGAGCTTGGAGGTCAGCCAGGGCGCATCGGTTCGACCGAAAAAGCGCAAGATTATGGGGGCTGGTGATCGTCACAGCCGATAGGTCAGAGGTTCTTGTCGCGGCGATCCCAGAACACTCGGGCTTGCTCGAACGCTTCGTCGCGAGCGACACCCAGGCCGCGCAGGGCAAGCGCGATGGTCGATATCAACGCCAGTTGCGGGTAGCTGTCTTCGATTTCCCCGCGCCACAAGGCCAACAGTTGCTGCGGGTCGAGTGTCGCTGGTTTTACGTGACGGCGCGGCGAAAGCGCTGGCCACTCCTCGTCCCAAGGCTGGCCGCCAGTGGTGCCGTACAAATGGCTGATAGTGTCCGGGTTGATCTCGATTTCGCCACCGTCACCCTTGACCACAATGGCGTTGTCGCCCAGCAGGCTGCTGGCATCGCGATGCACGCTCTGATAGCCCGGATGAAAGATGCTTTGCAGGCCGCAACGGGCCTGAAGCGGGTTGAGAATGCGTGCCAGAGAATGAATGGGGGAGCGCAGGCCCAGCGTGTTGCGCAGATCAATCATGCGTTGCAGCTGTGGTGCCCAGTCCCCTAGCGGAATGAACGCTATATTGCCTTGCTCAAGCGAGGTTTCGACTGCCGACCAGTTGCGGCACAGGGGAATATTCAGCAGGCCGAGCAATTGTTCGGTGTACAGGCGTCCCGCAGTATGGGCACCGCCGCCGTGCAGGAGGATCTTCACGCCGTTTTGCGCCAGACACTTGGCCGCCAGCAAGTACCACGGCAGATGACGCTTTTTCCCCGCGTAGGTCGGCCAGTCGATATCGACCTGAATCGCCGGAGCATTGAGGCGTTCGCGCACGGCTTCGGTAAACCCCGCCAGTTCCTCGGGGCTTTCTTCCTTATGGCGCAGCAGCATCAGAAAAGCCCCGAGCTGGGTGTCCTCGACTTTTTCATCGAGCAACATACCCATGGCCTCTCGCGCTTCTTCGCGCGTCAGGTTGCGCGCACCGCGTTTGCCTTTGCCCAGGATGCGCACAAATGTCGCAAAGGGATGTTCTTCAGGTGTTTCGGTAACAAGCGCGGTGTAATCGTTCATATGCAATTGGTCGGTTTAGGCAGGCCCGCCAGCTTGGCGGCGAGTTTGGCGGGAGTGCCGTTGAACAGGCGGTTGAGGTGCATGCTGTTGCCTTTTTCCGTACCCAGCTTCAGTGCGGTGTATTTGATCAGCGGCCGAGTGGCCGGCGAAAGCTGAAACTCGGCGTAGAAATCCCGCAGCAACTGGAGGATTTCTACGTGCTCGGCACTCATGGCGATACCTTCCTCGGCGGACAGGGCGTGGGCGACGTCAAGCGACCAGTCGTTGAGGTCCTGCAGAAAGCCATCCTTGTCCAGTTCGATGCTATGCCCGTCAATCGTCAACTGTTTCATAGCCAGGTATTGACCTTGTCGAAGCGTAAGGACAGTTCCACGAAGGCAGGGTAGTCGATGCTGTTTACTCCGGTGGGCAGTGGCAGATTGCGTGCCTTGATGTCTTCATCAAGCACAAATAACTGCAATGAATCGACCAGGGGCTGTAGGGATTTCAATGGTGCGCATGACGGCGTCAGTGCATAAGTAGCGTCGCCACAGAGCAATACGCCGTCGTCACGCCCCAGCAGGCGCAGGCAGCTGTCCAGTCGGGTGTCAGCAAAAGGCGAATGGGAGAGAACGTGCAAAGTAGCCATCAGATCGTAATCACCTCGTCGTAGCGGTCAAAAAGTGCCGACAGTTCGGAGCGTGTGTACAACTGACTGATTTCTTCGCTCAATGCGCTGGCAGGGATGCCGCGCTCGGTCAGGCTTTGCCCGCAGGCATACAGGTCTTCAACGCCGAACATCGACAGGGCCTTGAGGTTTGCGGTCAGGTCTTTCTGTTGCAGGGCGTCGGGCAACTGCTTCGGCGACAACTGGAAAACCCCGTCATCCAGAAACAGCAGTCCGACCGACAGATCGAATGCACCACCCGCCAGCACGATGTCCAGCGCTTCACGGGCACCGGGACCGGACCACGGCGACTGGCGGCTGACTACCAATAATGATCTGGGCATGTCACGGCCCTCCAAAGCAGATCAAACGATCAGCCGATTGCACGGCATCGTGCAACTGCCCCAGCCCAGACAATTCCCAAGGCTCCCGCAGATTCGCCGCTGGCCGCTGATAACGCTCGGCCTCTTGGGCATCAAGCACGCCACGACGCAGCGCGGCGGCGATGCATACCACGCCATCCAGGTGGTGTTCGGCGATGAAGTCACGCCATTGCAGGGCCATATCCTGCTCATCCTGAGGCGTCACGACATTGGCCGACGCGCTGTGTACGCCGTCCTGATAAAAAAACAACCGGACGATCTCATGTCCGCCTGCGAGTACGGCTTTGGCGAACAGCAAGGCTCTTCGCGAGGAGGGCGCATGGGCGGCGGAAAAAAGTGAGATGGCGAATTTCATGATCGGCTCTGCCAACAAAACATCCGCAATGATAAAGAATTCAAGGGCCGACGTGTGAGTTTGGCGCGGTTCGACCTGCAAGCGTTGGGTCAGGGCGAAACCGTCTGAGTGTCGATTGATGTTCATCGGGCATCAATCGATGAAAACATAGCACTTATCGTTTCAAAGTGTGTCCGGCAGACTCCTTCCCCATAAGCGCTTACAACACTCTAATAAGATCGCTGGAGAACACTGATGCACAACTCATCCCCATCAGGAACAGGCAACACCCGGTCGAAGGCCGGAGCAGTATTTCGCGTCACTTCAGGCAACTTCCTCGAGCAATTCGACTTCTTCCTATTTGGCTTTTACGCCACTCAGATCGCCTCCGCCTTTTTCCCGGCCAGCAGTGAGTTTGCTTCGCTGATGATGACCTTCGCGGTCTTCGGTGCGGGCTTCCTGATGCGCCCGCTGGGTGCCGTGATTCTGGGCGCTTACATCGATGACGTGGGCCGGCGCAAAGGCTTGATCGTGACCCTGTCGATCATGGCCAGTGGCACGTTACTGATTGTCCTGGTGCCCGGTTACGCGAGCATCGGCTTGTGGGCACCGGCATTGGTGCTGGTCGGCCGCTTGCTGCAAGGCTTTTCCGCCGGCGCGGAATTGGGCGGCGTGTCGGTGTATCTGGCAGAGATGGCGACACCCGGCCGCAAGGGCTTCTACACCAGCTGGCAGTCAGGTAGCCAGCAGGTGGCAATCGTTGTCGCCGCCGCGCTGGGTTACGGCTTGAACCAATGGATGACACCTGCTGCTGTCGCCGACTGGGGCTGGAGAATTCCGTTCGCCATCGGCTGCCTGATCATCCCGTTCATTTTCCTGCTACGCCGCAGCCTGCAGGAAACCGAAGAGTTCGCCACGCGCGCTCACCGTCCGACCATGAGACAGGTGTTCGCGACGCTGCTGCAAAACTGGCGCGTGGTGATTGCCGGCATGCTGATGGTGGCGATGACTACCACCACGTTTTACCTGATCACCATTTATGCACCTACATTCGGCAAAACCGTACTCAATCTGAGTACCTCCGATGCGCTGCTGGTGACGTTGCTGGTCGGTGTATCCAACTTTATCTGGCTGCCGGTCGGCGGCATGTTGAGCGACCGTTTCGGACGCAAGCCGCTGCTGGTAGCGATGACCCTGCTGACCATCATCAGCGCTTATCCGGCGCTGTCCTTTCTCGCTCAGGCGCCAAGCTTTGCTCATATGCTGGAAGTGCTGTTGTGGTTCTCGTTTCTCTACGGTTTGTATAACGGCGCGATGATTCCGGCACTGACTGAAATCATGCCGGTAGAGGTACGGGTGGCCGGTTTTTCTCTGGCCTATAGCCTGGCGACAGCGGTTTTCGGCGGTTTTACCCCGGCAATCTCGACCTGGTTGATCCATCTGACCGGTGACAAGGCCGCACCTGCTTACTGGATGACGTTCGCTGCAGCTTGCGCGCTTGGCGCGACCCTGCTGCTCTACCGGCACCTTTCGGTTCGCCCGCAACTGGCTGTTTAATAAAGGAAAAAACTATGAAACTGTTGCATAAACATCAATTGGCGGTGCTTTTTCTGGGCTGTATGGCAGTCAGCGTTGCCGCTCAGGCTGAAGAGCTCAAGGTCATGACATCAGGCGGCTTTACTGCTGCATATAAACTGCTGGGGCCGCAATACGCGACGTCTTCCGGGGATACACTGGACACCATCCTTGGCCCGTCGATGGGCAAGGCCCCCGAGGCCATTCCAAACCGCCTGGCTCGTGGCGAGCATGCCGATGTGGTGATCATGGTCGGCTATGCGCTGGATGATCTGATCAAGCAAGGCAAGGTAGACCCGGCATCGCGGGTCGAGCTGGCCGATTCGCGGATCGGGATGGTGGTGAAGGAGGGGGCGGCCAAGCCTGCAATCGGTACCGACAGCGAGTTGAAAGACACGCTGCTCAAGGCGAAGTCGGTTGCTTACTCCGACAGCGCCAGTGGTGTGTACATCGAAAAAGAGCTTTTCAAAAAGCTCGGTATCGAGAAGGAACTCGCGCCGAAGGGCAAGATGATCGAGCGCATCCCGGTTGCTTCAGTGGTTGCCAAGGGCGACTACGAAGTGGGCTTTCAACAGGTGGCCGAACTGTTGCCGGTTCCCGGCGTGACATTCGTGGCGAAGATTCCGGAAGACGTTCAGTCGGTTACCCGCTACGCCGCTGGCATTCCGGTCAATGCCGAGCACCCGAAGCAGGCGAAGGCATTGCTCGATTACCTGGCGTCCCCAAAAGCGCAGGCCACGGTGCAGTCTACCGGGCTGGATTCAGTTCCCCGCTGAACGTAGCGGCATCTTCCTGACCAGTCGTTCCAGTTCAAGGGCTGCAGGCGTCAATGTCCTCCCGCGACGTTTGATCAGCCCTACGTTGCGAACCACTTCAGGTGCAACCAATGGCACGCTCACCAGAAACGGGTGAGCGGTCATCGGCATGGCAATCGAGGGCACCGCCGCCACGCCGAGGCCGGCCTCCACAAGGCCGATCATGGTGGTGACATGCACTCTCCTTGTTCGGGCGTGAGAGCGCCAGTGCCTGATCCAGTACCAGCCGGTTCCCTGACGTTATGTCCAGAGCGATGTAGTCGTGGCGGTACATTTCCTCCCAGCTCACGCTGGCGCAGGTCGCAAGCGGGTGATCCCGGCGGCAGGCCATCACATAGCGTTCCTGCAGAAGCAATTCGAAGTCGACCTCCGGTGCCAGATTGCCGCTGAAACTCACCCCGAAATCTGCCTCGCCAAGGGCAACTGCGCTGTTGACCTCGTTGGCGCTGGCATCCATGACGCGGATTCTGATTTTTGGAAACAGCTTATGAAACTCGCTGATGACCTGCGGCATGAAGTAGTAGGCGGCTGACGGCACGCAAGCAATGGTGACGCTACCCATCCGGGTGGAACCGACGCCATCGATGGTCATCAATGCGATGTCGAGGTCATCCAGTATTCGCTCGACCTGAGGCAGAAATGCGCGGCCCACCGTGGTCAGGCTGACCCTGCGGGTGGTCCGTTCGAACAGCTTCACGTTCAGCGCAGACTCAAGCTTTTCTATACGGCGGCTGAGTGCAGGCTGGGTGATCTGCACGGTTTCAGCGGCCTTGCGGAAGCTGCCATTCTCGACCACGGCACGAAATGCCTGGAGGTCGTTGAGGTCGAAATTGATGGGCATTGCATGACCAGGATTATTGATTCGGTATGGACATCAATATATCAGGTTGCGCGGGCCCGCTGGCAAAGGGGAGGAGAGGGGGTATTTTCATAAACCCCAGAAACGACAAAGCCCTGAATAATCAGGGCTTTGCGCTACCAAATATGGCGGAGGCATAGAGATTCGAACTCTAGGACCTGTTACAGTCGGCAGTTTTCAAGACTGCTGCCTTAAACCACTCGGCCATACCTCCACTATCGTTGCGGGCGCCATAATACCGGAATGAAACAAGCTGTCAAACTCTGTGACTAGCCAGTTGCAGCGCCTCTGTTATGATCTTTGCAACTCAACATTTCAACAGGAAGGAGTTTCGCCATGCGCGAACAGGATTACAGCCTTAAAACCGGCATGCAGGCCGACCAGCTAGAGGTTAGTCGTGTCCTGCGCAACACTTACGGTCTTCTCGCTCTGACGCTGGCTTTTAGTGGTGTCATGGCATTTGTCGCTCAGCAGATGCGCGTCGGCTATCCGAACATTTTCGTGGTACTGATCGGCTTCTACGGTCTGTTTTTCCTGACCAATAAATTGCGCGATTCGGTCTGGGGCTTGGTTTCGACCTTCGCCCTGACAGGTTTCATGGGTTTCCTGCTGGGCCCGATCCTCAATCGTTATCTGGGCATGGCCGGTGGCGCTGAAGTCGTCAGCTCCGCTTTCGCGATGACCGCACTGGTTTTCGGCGGTCTGTCGGCTTACGTGTTGATCACCCGCAAGGACATGAGCTTCCTGGGTGGCTTCATCACCGCAGGCTTCTTCGTTCTGCTTGGCGCAGTAGTGGCCAGCATGTTCTTCCAGATCAGCGGTTTGCAACTGGCGATCAGCGCAGGCTTCGTGCTGTTCTCTTCGGTCTGCATTCTGTTCCAGACCAGCGCGATTATTCAGGGTGGTGAGCGCAACTACATCATGGCGACGGTCAGCCTGTATGTATCGATCTACAACCTGTTTATCAGCCTGCTGCAGATTTTCGGCATCATGAGCCGCGACGACTGATGACTTCGGCCTGAGTACTCAGGCCGTTGCGCTTCAAACGTGTTAAACAAAAGCCCCGATCTTTCGGGGCTTTTGCATTTCCGGGATTTGAGAAGTGTCAGGATCCCAGGTGATAGCGATATGCCTTTCCGGCAGCCTGGGAAGGGCAAGCCGGATTGGTCAGAGACTGTCCGTCCAGTCAAATTACGCATGGTGGGCAACTTGACCGATCAGTCATCTTTATCAAGATTGTCCTCGTCTGCTCAAGCACTTATCAGCTTTTGATCATCACAAAAAATAATATCGGACGATTCCCCAAGGCCTGTGGGCACTTCCTCGTTTTGGGCTAATTGACATCATGGAACAGAGCTGGACACAAGATTTCTAAATGTGTCAGCTTTGTTACGCTTCAATGCATTACGCATCACAAGGCGAGTGACTGGACTCTCTCGCTACAGGGGGAGTCCCGCCGTACCTAACCTGTTAATCAGCAAACAAGGAAGTGTCATGACGAAAGACAAAGAAAATGCTGCAATTCAACTCTCTGCTGCTACCAGCACCTCTTTCGACCAGATCAATACGTTCGCTCACCAGTATGACCGTGGCGGTAACCTCACGATCAATGGCAAGCCTTCGTACTCGGTCGATCAGGCCGCCGATTACATCCTTCGCGACAACGCTGCGTGGACTGATCGCGATGGCAACGGCACTATCAACCTCACATACACCTTTCTGACCGCCAAACCTGCCGGGTTCGACAATTCGTTGGGGACTTTCAGTGCGTTCAACGCACAGCAGAAAGCACAGGCCGTATTGTCGATGCAATCCTGGGCAGACGTTGCCAAGGTCAGCTTTACCCAGGCTGCTTCCGGCGGCGACGGGCATATGACCTTCGGTAACTACAGCAACGGCAGCGCAGGCGGGGCGGCTTTTGCCTACCTGCCCAGCGGCAACAGCCGTACTGACGGTCAGTCCTGGTACCTTGTCGATAACAGCTACAAGGTCAACACGACACCGGACAATGGCAATTACGGTCGTCAGACCCTGACCCATGAAATTGGCCACACCCTGGGCCTGTCTCACCCTGGCGACTACAACGCTGGCGAAGGCAACCCGACCTACAAGGATGCCAGCTACGCAGAAGATACGCGTGGCTACAGCGTCATGAGTTACTGGAGTGAGTCCAACACCGACCAGAACTTCGTCAAGGGCGGCGTTGCCGCGTAGTCCTCGGCACCGTTGCTGGACGATATTGCGGCTGTTCAACAGCTCTATGGCGCGAACATGAGCACCCGTGCCGGTGATACGGTCTACGGTTTCAACTCCACCGCCGGGCGTGATTTCTACAGCGCCACTTCTGCCTCTTCCAAGGTGGTGTTCTCGGTGTGGGACGGCGGGGGCAAGGATACCCTCGACTTCTCGGGTTTCACCCAGAACCAGAAGATCAACCTCAATGCGGCCTCGTTCTCGGACGTGGGTGGCATGGTGGGCAACGTCTCAATTGCCAAAGGCGTGGTGGTTGAAAACGCGGTGGGCGGTTCGGGCAACGACCTGTTGATCGGCAATGCCGCTGCCAACGACCTCAAAGGTGGTGCCGGCAACGACATCATCTACGGCGGTGGCGGTGCCGACAGCCTGACCGGTGGTGCTGGTGCAGACATTTTTGTGTTTGGTGCCAGTTCCGATTCCAACCGTGCAGCGCAGGATACGATTCGTGACTTTGTCAGCGGTCAGGACAAAATCGATGTATCGGCCATTTCCACGCTGAGCGCTCTGCAGTTCGTCAACGCGTTCAGCGGCCATGTCGGCGAAGCGATCCTCAGCTACAACCAGAGCAGCAACCTGGGTAGCCTGGCGATCGACTTCACGGGTCAGGGTGTGGGGGACTTCCTCGTAGGGACTGTTGGTCAAGCGTTGGCTACTGATATCGTGGTTTAATCTGTAACAATCATGGACGACCCTGCTGTCGTCCATGATTTGGAAAGTACCCCATCATGAAGATCAATCACGTTGTTCGAATCGTGCCAGTGGCCTTTGCGCTGCTGGTGGGTATTTCTGGAGCAAGCATGGCCATGAGTTTGAAACTGCCCGACCCAGCTGAGCTAAGTGGCAAGTGGCGACTTTCGCTTCAGGGAAACACGGACGAAGTTTGTGAGCTGCACCTCAACACTGATGTACCGAAACTGACGGGCGATCTCGCCTGCGCAGTAAAGTGGTTGCACGAAGCCCCCACTGGCTGGTTTCCGACTCCGGATGGCCTGGCATTTACCGACAAGGAAGGCAATCGCCTGATTCACCTCAATAACATGGGGGAGCAGATCTACCAGGCGCGTCTGCCCGGCGGTGAAGTGCTGGTTCTTGGACGGCTCGCCGATTAAGCGTTTCATGGACCTGCGCGAGTTGTTTTGTTAAAACCCAGGGATGTCACTACGTCACCAGCAAGACCATCAAGGAACAACCATGAGTGCGTTGCCCCAAAGCGCCCGGCCGCCGCTTTATAAAGCGCTGGCTGACTACAAGAGCGCGTTGATTGGTGTCGGTTGTTTTACCGCGCTGATCAACGTGTTGATGCTCGCTCCATCGATTTACATGTTGCAAGTCTATGACCGTGTACTGACGTCGCAGAACCAGACTACCCTGGCCATGCTGACGCTGATGGTGGTCGGGTTCTTTGCGTTTATCGGCCTGCTGGAGATGGTCCGCAGCTTTGTGGTAATCCGCATCGGCAGCGAGCTGGAGAGGCGTTTCAATCTGCGCGTCTATCAGGCTGCGTTCGAGAGCAACCTGCACGCCGGACAGCGTCAGGCTGGGCAGGCGCTGGGTGACCTGACCTTTATCCGTCAGTTTCTCACCGGGCCGGCGTTGTTCGCGTTCTTCGACGCCCCGTGGTTTCCCATCTACCTGGCGGTGATCTTCCTTTTCGACCCTTGGCTTGGCGTGCTGGCCAGTGTGGGGACAGTGTTGCTGGTCGGACTGGCCTGCCTCAACGAATGGCTGACCCGCAAACCGTTGGCCGAGGCCAGCGGGTACTCGCAGCAGTCTGCGCAATTGGCGACCCGGCACCTGCAACAGGCCGAGGCGATCCAGGCGATGGGCATGCTCGAAGTGTTGCGGCGTCGCTGGTTCCATGTGCATGGGCGCTTTCTGGCCTTGCAAAACCGTGCCAGTGACACTGGAGCGGTGATCAGTTCGATCAGCAAGGCCCTGCGCCTTTGTCTGCAGTCGCTGGTGCTGGGCCTGGGCGCACTGCTGGTGATAAACGGAGACATGACCGCAGGCATGATGATCGCCGGTTCGATCCTCATGGGAAGGGTCCTCAGCCCCATCGATCAACTGATCGCAGTCTGGAAACAATGGAGTTCTGCACGCCTGGCTTACGGACGTCTGGACCAGTTACTCAAGACCTACGCCGAGCCCGCGCCGCGCATGCCACTGCCAGCACCGCGCGGTCAGATCAGCGCGGAACAGGTCAGCGCTGCGCCTCCGGGCAAAACATCGCCGACGATTCAGCAAGTGAGCTTTCAACTGCAAGCTGGTGAAGTGCTCGGTGTACTGGGAGCATCCGGTTCCGGCAAATCGACCCTGGCACGCGTGCTGGTCGGTGTCTGGCCGGTGCTGGGTGGAACGGTACGTCTGGACGGGGCCGACATGCATCGCTGGGACCGCGAGGCGCTGGGCCCCTATATCGGTTATCTGCCGCAGGACATCGAGCTTTTCGGTGGCACCGTGGCAGAAAACATCGCGCGTTTTAGCGAGGGCGACGCGAGCGCCGTGGTTGCTGCTGCGCAACTGGCGGGCGTACACGAATTGATTCTGCGCCTGCCGCAGGGCTACGACACGCGGCTGGGCGACGATGGCGCTGGCTTGTCAGGCGGTCAGAAACAGCGCGTCGCGTTGGCCCGAGCATTGTATGGCGATCCGCGACTGGTGGTGCTTGATGAGCCCAATTCCAATCTGGACGCCGCTGGCGAAGCGGCCCTGACTCAGGCGATCGCTGAGCTCAAGACTCGCGGCTGTACCGTCGTGCTCGTCACTCACCGCACTCAGTCGTTGAACCAGACCGATCGTCTGCTGGTGCTGAGCGAAGGTCGCATGCAGGCATTCGGCACCACGGCTCAGGTGTTGCAGGCCTTGTCCGGACAGGCATCGCCCGGGCAAGCACCGCAAGCGCACCCTCAATCGCAATCTCGCCCTGCACCCGCCGGGCTTTCCATGAGCCGTCAGTACGGCACGCAGAACAGGCAGTCCGACGTATGAACAGCCCCATCGACACTCATTACGCCGTGCCAGGCAAGGAGCGCGGCGTGCAGTTTTTCGTTCGCGCAGGCTGGATTCTCATGCTGGCAGGGGCGGGCAGCTTCTTTCTGTGGGCCAGTCTGGCCCCGCTGGATCAGGGCATTGCCGTGCAAGGCACCGTCGTGGTGTCGGGCAAGCGCAAGGCCGTGCAGTCGCTGGATGGCGGCGTTGTAAGCAAAATTCTCGTCAGCGAAGGCCAGTCGGTAAAGGAGGGCGAGCCGCTGTTTCGCCTTGATCAGACTCAGGTCGAGGCCGACGTGCAATCGTTGCGTGCCCAGTATCGAATGGCCTGGGCCAGCCTGGCCCGCTGGCAGAGCGAGCGCGACAACCTGGATGAGGTGCACTTTCCCGCAGAACTGATTGCCGCCGGGCAGGGGCAGAACCCCGACCCGCGTCTGGCGCTGGTGCTTGAGGGCCAGCGGCAACTGTTCAGCAGTCGGCGACAGGCCCTGGCTCGAGAGCAATCAGGTTTGCAGGCGAGTATCGAAGGTGCCGGGCTGCAACTCGCCGGTATGCGCCGCGCTCGATCGGACCTGCTGGCTCAGGCTGACTCGCTACGCAAGCAACTGAGTAACCTGGAACCCTTGGCGCAGAACGGTTTCATTCCGGGCAACCGTCTGCTGGAGTTTCAACGCCAGCTTTCTCAAGTGCAGCAGAGCCTGGCGCAGAACGCAGGCGAAACCGGGCGGATAGAGCAGGGGATCGTCGAGTCGCGGTTGCGTCTTCAGCAGCAGCGCGAGGAATATCAGAAAGAAGTGCGCAGCCAGTGGGCCGATGCCCAGGTCAAGGCGCTTACCCTTGAGCAACAACTGGCTTCGGCAGGTTTCAGTCTGCAGCACAGTGCAATTCTTGCCCCTGCTGATGGCATCGCCGTCAACCTGGGCGTGCACACCGAAGGCGCAGTGGTGCGTGCCGGTGAAACCCTGCTGGAAATCGTACCGCAGGGCACACGGCTTGAAGTCGAAGGGCGTCTGCCGGTGCAGTTGATCGATAAGGTCGCCAGCCATTTACCGGTCGATATCCTCTTCACTGCGTTCAATCAAAGTCGCACGCCGCGGGTTTCCGGTGAGGTAAACCTGATTTCTGCCGATCAGATGCAGGATGAGAAAACCGGCCAGCCCTATTACGTGCTGCGCACTTCGGTGGGCGATGCGGCACTGGAAAAACTCAACGGGTTGGTGATCAAGCCGGGCATGCCCGCTGAAATGTTTGTGCGCACGGGTGAACGCTCGCTGCTCAATTATCTGTTCAAACCTTTGCTGGACCGTGCCGGCTCCGCGTTGACGGAGGAATAGGATGTCTCGTCATCCCCTGAAAGCCGCTTTGCTGACGGCCATCCTGCTGGGCACTGCTTCATTGAGTCATGCGATGGGCCCGTTTCAGGTCTATGAGCTGGCGCTTCGCAACGACCCGACTTACCTGGGCGCGCTCAAGGAGCGCGATGCGGGCCTGGAAAACCGGGTGATTGGTCGTGCAGGCTTGTTGCCGCGTGTTTCATACAGCTACAACAAAGGACGCAACGACTCCAAGGCCACCCTCAAAGGCGGCCGTGAAGACACCACTGACCATCGCCACTACAACAGCTTTGGTTCAAGCCTGACGATTCAGCAGCCGCTGATCGATTACGAGGCCTACGCCAATTACCGCAAAGGCCTGGCTCAGGCGTTGTTTGCCGACGAGACCTTTCGCAGCAAGAGTCAGGAATTGCTGGTGCGGGTTCTGACCCTTTATACCCAGGCACTGTTCGCGCAGGACCAGATCAATATAGCCCGCGCCAAACAGCAGGCGTTCGAACGCCAGTTTGCACAGAACCGGCAAATGTTCCAGCAAGGCGAGGGTACCCGCACCGACATTCTTGAAGCGGAATCGCGCAACGAGCTGGCGATTGCCGAGCAGATAGAAGCCAGCGACGAGCAGGACGCGGCCTTGCGCGAACTGGCCGCGTTGCTGGGGGAGTCGAGTATCGATGTTGCGCAGTTGGAGCCGTTGAGAGACAGTTTTCAGGCGCTGGTGCTGGCACCGTCCAGCTTTACCGAGTGGCATGCGCTGGCCATGGCCAACAGCCCGATCCTGGCCTCGCAACGCCAGTCGCTGGAAGTGGCGCGATACGAGGTGGAGCGCAATCGCGCCGGGCATCTGCCGACGGTGAATGCTTATGCAAGCATCCGTCAGAACGAATCGGACAGCGGCAACACCTACAATCAGCGTTACGACACCAACACGATAGGTATCGAGCTCAGTCTGCCGCTGTACGCCGGAGGCGGCACCAGCGCCTCGGTGCGTCAGGCCAACAGCAAGCGCGAGCAGGCGGAATACGAGCTGGAGGGCAAGACCCGCGAAACCCTGATCGAGCTGCGTCGCCAGTTCAACGCCTGTGCGTCAGGGGTGAGCAAGTTGCGCGCTTATCAGAAAGCACTGGTCTCTGCGCAGGCACTGGTCGAGTCGACACGTCAGAGCATTCTCGGCGGCGAGCGCATCAGCCTGGACGCACTCAACGCCGAACAGCAGCTTTACAGCACCCGGCGTGATCTGGCGAAAGCCCGTTACGATTACTTGATGGCCTGGATCAAACTGCATTACTACGCCGGTACGTTGCGCGACACCGATCTGGCGCGTATTGACGAGGCCTTCGTTGTGGCGCGCTGAATGTCGTTGGTCAGTTCTGCGCGGTGAAACGCGCCAGCGAGAAGGCTGAAAGGTCTACATCGCTGGTGCCGTGAATACAGCGTTGCGCAAGGGCCAGCCCGAGCCCGGCTGAGTGTTTGAAGCCGTGACCGGAGCAGGCCGAAACCACTGTCACGTTCTTCAGATGGGGGTGTTCATCAATGATGAAGTGATAGTCCGGCGTGACGGTGTAAGCGCAGACCGAAGACTTGACCACGTTTGGCGTCAGTCCCGCAATCTTGCCCTTCACCTGGGTCTGGAACATTTCCTGCTCCTCCCTTGCCGTAACAGTGCGATCCAGCTGGTCGGCAGCGGATGCTTCAATGTATTGCTCGGTGGCGACCTTCATACTGTTTTCACCGGGCAGGGGCGGGAAGCCATAGTTGACATCATCCTCCCCGGGCCCGTGAGTCAGAATGAAGCTCGGCGAACGTGGTGCAAAAGCGGCATTCTCCTGCAATTCGAACCAGAACAGCTTTTGCCGACACACCCGCAGCAGATCGCTAAAAGGCGCGCCGAGCAATTCGGCTGACCACATGCCCGCACTGACCATGACTTTGTCGGCGATGATTGAGCCCTTGTCGGTGGTAATGCGCACCTGATCACCCTGTGCCTGTAAGTGCGTAACCGTTTCATGGGTCAGCAACCTTGCGCCGTGTTGCCTCGCCAGCCGCAGCTGTACCTCGATGCAGCGCTCTGGACGGACAAATCCGCCTTCGGGTTCAAAGTAGCCAATGGAGGTATCCCGAACAGGGGTGAACTGGGGAAAGCGCTCGCGAATGGCCGCCGCCGACAGCACTTCGTGCGTCACGCCATAGGTGCGGGCCAGGGCGATGGTCTTGTGGGTGAAGTCGTTACTGTCTTCAGGATCGTACGCAGGGCTGGAAGTCATCACCAGTACACCGCACTGCTCGAACAGCGACTCGCCGCTCAGCGCCTCAAGTTCGCGCCAGATGCTGTGCGAACTGCGTACCAGCGGCAGGTATTGCGGGCCCTCGCCAACCGACAGTCGTGTGATGCGGGTATCGCCGTGGCTGGAGCCTTGTGTGTGCGGAGGGGCGTAGCGATCGACGCCAATTACACCGACCCCGGCCTTCGCCAGTTGATAGACAGTGGCTGCACCCATGGCACCCAGACCGAGCACGGCCACTTCACAACGCTGCTGCATAATCGGAATGCCTCGATAAATCTCTTATTTCACGCCGGACAGTCTGCCGAATCAACCGCCAAACGTGCATAAGGTTATGTCACGAAGCCCCAAGGGCCATTACCAGTGCCATCACACATGAGGGTGTGGGGAACCTGTAAAAATTTACGCTTGCGCTGCTCCGGGTTTTTAAGGTCCGAAATTGATGAAAAGTTGTCCACGGAAATCGTGGGTATGTCTGTGGGTAACTTTTTGAAACCCTTGTTACACGTGGCTTACAGCTGTGTGGTTATTTTATGAACAGCTCATGTCTTGCACTTCCATGGTGCTGCCACCAGGCTGGAAAACAGGTCCGCTATAAGCGATTTAAAGCACAAAAAAGAAATATTTTTCAAAAAAAAGCGCGACCCTCATCAGGTCGCGCTGCTTTTTTTACGAGTCAAGCGATGGTTGTTACACGAGAGGCTGATCGCTCCATTCACCGTTGACCAGACGACGCAGACCCAGCGGGTTGGCATTCTGCAATGCAGGCGGCAACTGGCTGTCGGCCAGGTTCTGATAGCAGACCGGGCGCAGGAAACGGTCGATGGCCAGAGTGCCTACCGAAGTACCGCGTGCGTCCGAGGTTGCCGGATATGGACCGCCGTGAACCATGGCTTCACAGACCTCGACACCGGTCGGGTAGCCGTTGAACAGAATGCGCCCGACTTTCTCTTCGAGTATCGGTTGCAGCCAGCTGTACTGGCTCAAGTCCGCAGGCTCGCCGATCACGGTCGCAGTCAGCTGACCACGCAAGGCCTGCAGCGCGTCTTTCAACTGCGCATCGTCAGCGACCTCGATTATCAGCGTGGTCGGGCCGAAGACTTCTTCCTGCAACAACTGGTCGCCGTTCAACAGCAGACTGACGTCAGCCTTGAACAACTGAGCCTGCGCCTTTTTGCCTTCCTGCGGTTTGCCAGCCAGATGCGTCACGCCCGGATGCGACAGCAAATGCTCGACGCCTTTGCTGTAGCTGCGCAGACCGCCTGCGTTGAGCATGGTCTGCGGTGCCTGACTGCCCATCTGTTCGGTCAGTTGTTCGACGAACGTCGAAAACGCCGGGGAGCGCAGGCCGATGACCACACCGGGGTTGGTGCAGAACTGACCGGCACCCATCACCACCGAACCGGCGAGCTCTTTGGCCACGGTTTCGCCGCGTGCCTGCAGGGCACCTGGCAGCAAGACTACCGGGTTGATGCTGGACATCTCGGCAAACACCGGAATCGGCTGTGGACGCTCGGCGGCCATTTTGCAAAGAGCGTTGCCGCCGTTCAGCGAGCCGGTGAAACCGACGGCCTGGATAGCCGGGTGTTTGACCAGACCTTCACCCACGCCGTTACCGAAGATCATGTTGAATACGCCTTTCGGCATTTGGGTGCGTTCTGCGGCGCGGATGATAGCGCTGGCCACCAGATCGGCAGTCGCCATGTGGCCACTGTGCGCCTTGAACACCACCGGGCAACCGGCAGCCAGTGCAGCAGCGGTGTCACCGCCAGCAGTGGAAAACGCCAGCGGGAAGTTGCTCGCGCCGAACACGGCAACCGGGCCCACACCGATGCGGTACTGGCGCAGGTCGACGCGTGGCAACGGTTTGCGATCCGGCAGGGCCAGGTCAATGCGTGCACCGACGAAATCCCCGCGACGCAGAACTTTGGCAAACAGGCGCATCTGGCCGCTGGTACGACCGCGCTCACCCTGAATACGTGCCTGGGGCAGAGCGGTTTCCTGGCAGACGATGGCGACGAAATCATCACCCAACTGATCCAGTTCATCGGCAATGGCGTCGAGGAAGTCGGCGCGACGGGCCGGGCTCAGTTGACGGAATTCTGGAAAGGCAGCCTTGGCGGCGAGGGCGGCAGCGTCGATTTCGCCGTCGGTAGCCTGATGGAAGCTGTAAGGCAGTTCTTCGCCTGTTGTGGCATCCAGACTTTTTTGCAGGCTTTGGCCAAGAGCGCTGCGGCCGCCAGCGATGAAATTCTGGCCGAGAATGTTAGGCATCGGTATCTCCTGTTGTTTTGAGGTTGGAGGTCGGTATGGAAGGTATCCGGACCGGCGCTCCTTATGGGTTGCCGAGTTGCTTTACAGATTGTCAGTGATGTGGCGTGTAAAAGCAGGCCAGCGATCATTTTTTCTAAAACCAGTGGGCAGTCATCGTACAACTTGATTCGCTGCTGATGCAACTGTCGGCCTGATTTGCCAAGTCAAGCGCCGCTGCTCTTTATAGCGCATGGGCGCGATCAGGCTTCTATCGTGGCGCGCTTTTGTGACCTTTTAAGGTGGTGTGGCGTTGAGGTTGTGCAATGCATCCAGCACCTGGCGCAACGCCTTGCTGACCGGTTTGTCCTGGCGCAATGCAATTCCCAGCGTGCGGCTCAACCCCGGCACCAGCTGCAGCACCTGCAAACCGCGGCGGTGATGGACTGCAGCAACCGCCATGCGCGGCACGATGCTGTAGCCCAGGCCCGCAGCAACCATTTCCTTGATGGCCTCGATGTTGCCCAGTTCCATGACCGGTTTTATCCGGATCCCGGCCTGCAAGAACCATTCATTGATCAGCAGCCGCGTACTGCTGCCTGCTTCGAAGACCACCAGCGGTAGTTCGCAGAGGTGCTCCGGGGTCATTTCAGCGGCAATCGGCTGCTGGCTGCTGGCGAAGATCGCCACGAACTCATCCTCAAGCAGCGGGGTGATATGCAGACTGCGACCCGAGGCGGGCAGCGTCACCAGTGCGAGATCCAGACGGTTTTCTTCCACAGCCTTGAGAATGCCGTCCGTGTTGCCGGTGCTGACCCGCACATCCAGTTGTGCAAAGCGACGGCGCAGTGCCTGCAACATGGGCGGCAGCAGATGAATGCAGGCGGTCGCGCCGGTACCGATCGCAACCTTTCCGGCAACGCCGCTGGCGTGACTGGACAACTCCAGCAGGGCGTCTTCGACCACCGCCTCAATGCGCGCAATATGCTCCAGCAGCGTAGTGCCCGCCGAGGTGGGCTTGAGCCGCTTGCCTACGCGCTCGATCAATTTCAGGTTCAACTGGTCCTCCAGCTGCCGAATTTGCAGGCTTACCGCTGGCTGGGTCAGGTGCAGTCGCTCGGCCGCTGCGGAGAAGCTGCCATGCGCTATGACCAGCGAGAAGGTGTGCAAGTGATTCAGGTTGAGTCGGCGCATGGCAAAGTATTTCTTATGCTGTGAATGATAAATCATAGCTTTTTTAACAGTTTGGTGAGCGGCATGATTGCACTCATCCAACGACATTTGCCCAGAGCCCGATATGACCCCGACCTTTATCCTGCGTGATGCGTGTGATCAAGACATGCCTGCCGTACAGGCGATCTACGCCGATCATGTGCTGCATGGCATTTCCAGTTTCGAACTCGATCCGCCGAGTGTCGCCGAGCTGCTGCAGCGCCGTGCGCAGGTGCTCGTCAACGGCCTGCCATATCTGGTGGCCGAGCTCGCCGGGGAGGTGGTCGGCTATGGCTACGCCACACCCTATCGTCCGCGTCCTGCCTACCGCTTTACCGTAGAAGACTCGGTTTATATACGGGACGGTATGGGCGGGCGGGGCATCGGTCTGGCATTGCTTGGCGAGCTGGTACAGCGCTGCGAGCAGGGCGGCTGGCGGCAGATGGTCGCGGTGATCGGCAATAGCGAGAATATCGCGTCGCTGCGTCTGCACGAGCGCCTGGGTTTTCGCCGTGTCGGGGTATTCGAGTCAGTCGGCTTCAAGCACGGTCGCTGGGTGGACACCGTGCTGATGCAGCGCATGCTCGGCGCCGGCTCGGGCAGTGCACCTTCCGAGCGGGCCTGACTGACGTGGACCGCGCTGATCTGTCCAGGCTGGCGGTAGTCAAACTGGGGCTCGCGCAACTGATCAGTTGGGGTGTGACGTTTTATCTGCCGGGGGCTTTCGGCAATGCGATTGCCGATGATCTGGGCTGGAGCGGCCAGCAGGTCTTTTCCGGGCTGTCAGTCGCACTGTTGATCATGGGCCTGGTTTCGATCTCCAGTGCGCGTTTGCTCCAGTGTCTCGGTGCACGGCAGGTGTTGCAATACGGGGCCGGGCTCAACGCACTTGGCTGCTGCATGCTGGCTGTGTGCGAGACACCTCAGTCGTGGTTTTTTGGCTGGGCAGTGCTGGGCGTCGGCATGCGTTTGTCACTTTACGATGTGCTGTTTGCTGCCCTGGCAGCGCTGTTCGGTGCACGCTCGCGGGCGCTGATGGTGCAGATTACCTTGTTGGGCGGGCTGGCCTCGGCGGTATTCTGGCCGCTGGGCCACGGCTTGTTGAATGCGTTGGGCTGGCGTAGTGCGATTGCGGTCTACGGCTGCCTGGCATTGCTCAGCGGGTTATTGGTCAGCGGCCTGCCGGACTCCCGGTTGCCGGTCTTGAACGCCGGGCCAGCCGCGCCTGCGCCCGCTGACACCACGGCCTGGATACCTCAGTTCGGCTACGCCCTGAGCATGTCCCTGATCGCGTTCCTGTCAGCCGGCTTGTCTGCCCATTTACCCGCGTTGCTGGCTGGTTTGGGCGTGCCGGTCGTGCTGGCAGCGCTGTGGGGCATCGGTCAGACCTGCGCGCGTCTGGCGCAAGCTTTGTTGGCGCAGTCGATGCCTGCACTACGCCTGAATGTCTGGGTCGCTGCCGGAATGGTGCTGTGTTTTACCCTGGGGCTGCTCAGTCAGGGCCATACCCTGCTGGCCTGCATGTTCCTGTTCGGTTATGGCGCGATGAACGGACTGGCCACATTGCTGAGGGCGAATCTACCCTTTGAGCTGTTTGCACATTCGCATTACGTACACCTGCAGGGCCGATTGCTGGCTCCTGCCTTTCTGCTGTCAGCTGGCGCTCCGTGGTTTTTTGCGTGGGCGCGTGAAGCGCAGGGCGGTAGCGGCCTGCTGTGGTTGTCGCTGGCGATCAGCCTGATGTTGATTGCAGTGGCAATTGCATTGAATCTAAATGGCCGCGCAAAATGAAATTGTCCAACAATCCGGTTCAATAGCGTTGCCAGTAGTCGCCTGAATGGTTAGGGTACGCGGCTGTTCAAGAAGGAGCCTGATATGACTCTGCATGACCCCACGGAAACGGGCACGGCAGTCACCCGGCAGCGGCGCGCGCCAAAGGGTGAAAAGCGCCGCAAAGAGCTGCTTGATGCGGCCTTGCAAGTGTTTTCCCTTGAGGGCTATACCGGCGCTTCGGTGGCTAAGGTAGCGGCCATTGTCGGTATTTCCGTCGCCGGGCTGCTGCACCATTTTCCCAGCAAGATTTCGCTGTTGATGGGCGTGCTGGACCGACGCGATGAGGTCAATAGCCGAATTGCTGCCGAGGTGCGCACCGACAACACGTTGACCGGCCTGCTTGGCGGCCTGCGCGCAATCAACCGTTCAAACGCCACGGCGCCCGGCGTGGTGCGTGCCTTTTCGATTCTCAATGCTGAAAGTCTGCTGGAAAACCAGCCAGCCTTTGAATGGTTCCAGACGCGCTACGAGCGTATTCACGCGCACTTGATGGGACAGTTTGCAGGTTTGGTGGAGCGCGGGGAGGTGCGTGCGGATGTGGATCTGGACAAGATCATCCGGCAGATTCTGGCGATGATGGATGGCTTGCAGATTCAGTGGTTACGCTTTCCCGATCAGGTGGACCTGGTCGAGTGTTTCGATACCTACATTGCGCAGGTCGATGCAGCGGTAAGGGCTCGTCCCTGAGCCTTTATTTGTCCGTTTACCCTTCAGTCAGCTAACGCTTACTCGACGGTCTGCTTGAATACACCGCCGGTCTTGATCGGTGGTTTCTCGACCAGAACCGAGTTCAGAGCGGAGCGTGGCAGCGGGTTGCTGGTGGTGGTCGACAGTTCCTGACGGAACGAGTTGACCAGCTTGGCGTTCAGGCGGATGTCCTGCGACGAACCACCGAGCGACAGGTTGAAGGTGTCGGCATCAACCACCCACTGATTGGTTTTAACGTCGAAGTAGGCCAGCGAGCGATCATTGAGCTCAATGGTCACGCGCTTGCTTTCGCCCGGCTTGAGGAACACTTTCTTGTAGCCTTTGAGTTCCTTGATCGGACGCTCGACTTTCGGGTTCTGCTGGCCCACGTACAGCTGAGCGACTTCAGAACCGCCAACCTTGCCGGTGTTGGTCAGATCGAAGGACACCTTGATCGGCGTATTGCCCACCGCAACGCCCGGCGTCACTTTGATGTTGCTGTAACCGAACGTGGTATACGACAGGCCGTAACCGAACGGGTAGAGCGGCTTGATGCCTTTCTTCTCGTAACCACGATAACCCAGCATCAGGTCATCCTTGTAATCCATGTCGGTCAGAGTGTTCTGATTGTCGAATTTCGGGAAGGAAGCGTAAGCCGGGTTATCTTCGATGTTGCGTTCGATACTGATCGGCAGCTTGCCCGATGGGTTGACCTTGCCGAACAGGATCTCGGCCAGGGCCTGACCACCGTTCTGACCCGGGTAGAAGGCATGCAGCGCTACCGGAACCTGTTCGATCCAGTCGCTCATCTTCAGACCCGTACCGCCATACATGGTCACCACGGTGTTCGGGTTGACCTTGGCGATGTTCTGGATCAGCTCGTTCTGGAACTCAGGCAGATCGAAGCTGTGGTCGAAACCTTCACCTTCGTATTCGTTGCTGTTACCCACTGCAACCACGACCGCATCGTAGCCGGACAGGTCCTGAGGAGCGTTCAGCGAAGCCGAACTCAGCTGCACACCTACCAGGCCACCCATGGTCGACAGGTAACCGGCGCGACGCGAGTACTCGAGCTTCACATCGTAAGACTGGCCAGCTTCCAGATTGATCTTGGCGAACTCTGGAATGGTCGGCGGGATGCTGTTGCCCGGCAATGGCTTGCCGTCACCGTTGTCGATGATTTTCTTGCCGTTGACCCACAGACGCACGGCGCCGTCGGCACGAACCTTGAACACCTGCTCGCCGCTCTGGGTCGGGGTGACCTTGCCGGTGTAGCGAATCGAAGTCGACGATGTATCGCCATTCAGTTCGCCAGCGGTCGAACCTTTGCTGGTGTACGGATCGGACGTCGAAGTGTTGCTTTCGAACGGCAGGTTCTTGTCGTTGGCCCAGTCCAGGTCGACATGCTTCTCGGTACGGTGACCGCTGCATCACCAGACCAGTTGGTGTTGCTGAAGTACTCGACTTTCATGCCCTGGACTTCATTGCCAGTTGCGTCGGTGGTGGTCCAGGCACTGGTGCTTGGGTCCAGCGACAGGCCTTCGATGAAGTCGACTTTGGCGTTGGGCGCGATTTGTTGCAGACCGCTCAATTCGCTGACGTAATGGCTGGCCATGACGTTGGCGCTGCCGAAACCGGTCGGTGGCGAGTACTTGGCCAGGGTGCCGACAACGGCGATTTTCTTGACCTTCTGCTTGTCCAGCGGCAACAGATCGCCCTGGTTTTTCAGCAGCACGATGCCTTCACGTGCAGCATTCAGAGCAACCTTGTTGCTGGTCGAGCTGTTCATGTTGTGCGTGGTCAGCGGCGTCTTGCTGTCGAACTTGTACAGGTAGATCTGCTTGAGGATGCGGCGGACCTTGTCGTCGATGGTCGCAGCGCTCAGGTCACCGGCGTCCAGATGAGGCTTCAGCACGGAGCTGTTCATCTGGTAGCCCATCATGTCCAGATCGGCCCCGGCGCGGGCGGCTTCGAAGCCGTGCACGACAGCGTTGTAGTCGCTCTGTACGAAGCCCTTGAAGCCCCATTCCTTTTTCAGGATCTGCGCGATCAGGTGCTCGCTTTCGCAAGCGAAATCACCGTTCACTTTCTGAAAGGCGCACATCATCATCGCAACGTTGCCGTTCTTCGAGGACGACTCGAATGCAGGCAGCGACATTTCGCGCAGGACGCGCTCTGGCATCTTCTGGTCCAGGTTGAAGCGGTTGCTTTCCTGGTCGTTGGCCGCGTAGTGCTTGGCGTTGGCCCATACACCACGAGACTGGATACCGTTGATGACGCCCGGTGCCAGGCTGGCACCCAGGAACGGGTCTTCACCGGAGAGGTATTCGAACGCGCGGCCGCCGTAAGGCATGCGGTACAGGTTGACGCCGGGGCCAGTGATGAACTGGTAGCCGCCGACGGCAGTGTCATAGCCCAGCGCACGGCCGAGGTCGATGGCACGACGCGGGTTGAAGGTGGCTGCCAGGTTAGGGCCGGACGGATAGACCACGCCCTGATCGTTGCCTTCGCTGGTGTAGCGCACGCCCACGCCGCCGTCGGCACCGTGAATCTGCGGAACGCCGTAGTTGGTCAGCGGCTTGACATCCCAGCCGCCGGTGCCGCCGATGTAGGCCAGCTTTTCTTCCATGGTCATCTTCGCCAGGGTCTTCTGCGCGGCTTTTTCAGCGCGGTCCTCGCGACCTTGTTGCACAGTAGGGTCAGCGGCGTGCACCTGGGATACTGCCAATGCCAGCAAGGCCAGCGCCGAGTGCGCGCCTATCATCTTTCGCTTGTTCATATTGCTCTCCAACTACGTTTCAATTAACTGGTTGCCTGCGCACGTGCGAAGGACTAACTCGTCGTCATTTGCCTTTGCGGCTTACTCTTTTCTCCGGGCAAAAGTTGCCCGCTGTCGCGTTTTTTCCCCTCTTAACAGGGGAGCGACTTATGGCTGTTTAATTACTGTTTCGATGTTTTATTTATTATCTTTTCTACTTCTCGAAAGCCATCAAATTGCTATCGCATGGTGGCACTTTGAATATCAAAACAGTTACAATTAACCCTAAAACAAGGCATAAATGTCAAATAAAAGCGTATTTTTCTTTCATTTCGTATTTTTTCTTTACAATTTAGGAGCTCTTGTTAAACCTACTGTTCGATGGGTTTAAGATTTTTCAGGACGAAGAAAGACAGCTCGCAAGTTGCGATGCGTGCTGTACGCTATTTCTTGCCCGGTCTTTATCCGATTTCTGCCTTTTGCAGAATTCACTTCTTTTTTCTGTGGAGTTAACTACGATGAAATTCTCTGTAATCAGTGCGGGCGTTGTTCTGGGTCTGGCCCTTAGTGGTGCAGTAGTTGCCGCTGAAGCGACCGATGACGATGCAACATCCGGTGCAAGCGATTCGACGGTCATGACTCAGACCCAGGACGCCAAGGCAGCGCAGAAGGCGCAAAACCAGAAGACCGAAACGACAAAAGGTGGTCGCCCGCAGAACGCAACCCCTCAAAAGCAGTCAAACTGATCGTTTGAAGCCTTTTAACACAGCACTTTCCTGTCGGAGAGTGCTGTAACATGTCCCTCCGAAGTAGCAAAATGCCCTCATTCATGCCGCCAGTTCCCGTCGATGTTTCCCGCCTCCTCATTCCGGATGCCGCGCAGGTTTGCGCCTGGCTGACCGAGCACGCGGGTCTGAAAATGGCCGATCTGGAGCGGGCGCAACGTTTGCAGCAGGAGTCTGAAGGCACCGAGCTGCTCGGGCTGTTGACTCGTCTGGGTCTGATTTCCGAATTTGAACTGGCCCGCGCATGGGCAGCCCTGTTGCAGGCACCGCTGCTACTTGCTGACGCTGTGCCGCCGCTGCTCGACCCCTTGCCGCCTTTGACCGAGCGCTTCATGCGCCACTATCAAGTCGTGCCCGTAGGCTGGAGCGATCAAGGGCTGCAAGTGCTCAGCGCCAACCCCGGTACGCTGTACCCGTTCCAGGCCATCGCTTATGCCTGCGAAGTGCCGGTGCGGCTGTCCATCGGGCCGCGCAATGAAGTCGAAACCCTTATTGAGCGTTATTACGGACAGGGCCGCTCGGCAATGGGCACCCTGATCGAGAACCTGGATGAGGAGGGCGGCTCGCTGGAAGACATCGAGCACCTCAAGGATCTGGCCTCCGAAGCGCCGGTCATTCGTCTGGTCAACCTGATTCTGCAACGCGCGGTCGAACAGCGTGCGTCGGACATTCATATCGAGCCGTTCGAGAGCCAGCTAAAAGTGCGCTATCGCATCGACGGCGTGTTGCATGAGGCCGAAGCGCCACCGTCCAGTTCTTCGGCGGCGGTTATTTCCCGGGTGAAGATCATGGCGCGGCTGGACATCGCCGAGCGTCGTCTGCCGCAGGATGGCCGGATCATGCTGCGCATCCAGGGCAAGGAGCTGGACCTGCGGGTGTCTACGGTGCCCACCAGCTTCGGCGAATCGGTGGTCATGCGTTTGCTGGACCGGCAGACCATCAATTTCGATTTCCCCAGCCTGGGTTTCGACGGCGAGCGGCTGGATGAATTTCTCGACGTGCTGGAGCGTCCGCACGGCATTCTGCTGGTCACCGGGCCGACCGGCTCCGGCAAGACCACCACTCTTTATACTGCGCTCTCACGGCTCAATACCGCCGAGCGCAAGATCATCACCGTCGAAGACCCGGTCGAGTATCAGCTCGAGGGCATCAATCAGATTCAGGTCAAGCCTTCCATCGGCCTGGACTTCGCCGGGGCACTGCGCTCCATCGTGCGTCAGGACCCGGATGTCATCATGATCGGTGAGATGCGTGACCTGGAAACCTGCCGTATCGCCATTCAGTCCTCGTTGACCGGTCACCTGGTGCTCTCGACGCTGCACACCAACAGCGCGGCGGCGAGTATTACCCGTCTGCTGGACATGGGCGTCGAAAGCTACCTGATCGCTTCGACGGTCAACGGCATTCTGGCCCAGCGTCTGGTCCGCCGTCTTGATCCGGCAACCCGGGAAGCCTTCGATGCGCCGCCGGAGTTGATTGCCGAGCACGGGCTGGAGCGCTTCACTGACGAACGCCCGATTCGCCTGTATCGCCCGCGTGCCGATGCACCTGGCGGCGGTTACCGGGGGCGCAGTGCAATCACCGAGTTGCTGGTCATGAACGAAGAGCTGCGCAGTCTGTTGATGCGCCACGCCGATGCGTCGACTCTGGAAGAAGCTGCCCGACGTGGCGGCTTGCGCACGCTGCATGAAGAGGGCCTGCGCCAGGCCGTGGCCGGGGTGACCTCGCTGGAGGAAGTGCTGCGCGTCACCCGAGGTGAAGGCACATGAGCCTGTTCAAGTACCGCGCACTGGATGCTCAAGGTGCGTCGCAGAACGGCACGCTGGAAGCCCGCGACCAGGATGCTGCAATCGCCGCGCTGCAAAAACGTGGCCTGATGGTCTTGCAGATTGACGCGGCCGGTATGGGCGGGTTGCGCCGCGCACTGGGCAGCGGCTTGCTCAATGGGGCAGCGCTGGTCAGTTTCACGCAGCAGCTCGCAACGTTGCTCGGTGCCGGACAGCCGTTGGAACGATCTCTTGGAATTCTGCTCAAACAGCCTGGACAACCGCAGACCAAGGCATTGATCGAGCGCATCCGCGAACAGGTCAAGGCCGGCAAGCCATTGTCCGTTGCGCTGGAAGAAGAGGGCACACAGTTTTCGCCACTTTATATAAGCATGGTCCGCGCCGGTGAAGCCGGGGGCGCGCTGGAAAGCACGCTGCGTCAATTGAGTGATTACCTTGAACGTAGTCAGCTGCTGCGTGGCGAGGTCATCAACGCGCTGATCTATCCGGCCTTTCTGGTGGTCGGCGTACTGGGCTCGCTGGCCCTGTTGCTGGCTTATGTAGTGCCGCAATTCGTACCGATCTTCAAGGATCTCGGCGTGCCGATTCCGTTGATCACCGAGGTCATTCTCAACCTCGGACAATTTTTGAGCAACTACGGCCTGGCTGTTCTGGCGGGCCTGATCGCGCTGATCTGGGGCATGGCCATTCGCATGCGCGACCCACAGCGCCGTGAACGCCGCGACCGCCGCATACTCGGCATTCGGGTAATCGGTCCCTTGCTGCAACGCATCAAAGCAGCGCGTCTGACTCGAACGCTTGGCACGCTTTTGACCAATGGAGTGGCGTTGTTGCAGGCGCTGGTGATCGCTCGCCAGGTCTGCACCAACCGCGCCTTGCAGGCGCAGGTGGAGCAGGCTGCCGAGTCGGTGAAGGGCGGCGGCACGCTGGCCAGTGCGTTCGGCGCGCAACCGCTGCTGCCGGATCTGGCGCTGCAAATGATCGAGGTCGGCGAACAGGCGGGCGAACTGGACACCATGCTGATGAAGGTCGCCGATGTGTTCGACGTCGAGGCCAAGCGCGGTATCGACCGCATGCTGGCCGCGCTCGTACCGGCGCTGACGGTGGTTATGGCGGGCATGGTCGCGGTGATCATGCTGGCGATCATGCTGCCGCTGATGAGCCTGACCAGCAATATCTGAATCCATGAAAGAGGAAACCACTCCGATGACTTTTAGCCGCACACGCTTCAAACCCGCACGCCGACAGGGCGGTTTCACTTTGCTGGAAATGCTCGCGGTTATCGTATTGCTGGGCATCGTTGCGACCATCGTCGTGCGCCAGGTAGGTGGCAACGTCGACAAGGGCAAATACGGCGCAGGCAAGGCTCAGTTGGCCAGCCTGGGCATGAAGATCGAAAGCTATGCGCTGGACGTCGGTTCGCCACCCAAGACTTTGCAGCAATTGACCGAGAGACCGGGCAACGCCTCGAACTGGAATGGCCCTTACGCCAAGCCTTCGGACCTTAAAGACCCGTTCGGCCACGCGTTCGGCTACCGCTTCCCGGGCCAGCACGGCAGTTTCGACCTGATTTTCTACGGCCAGGACGGTCAGCCGGGCGGCGAAGGGTACAGCGCCGACCTGGGCAACTGGGAGTAACGTTCAGCATGAGAACGCCTGTCGCAAGCCGGGGTTTTACCCTCATGGAAATGCTGGTAGTGCTGGTGTTGATGAGCATTGCCGTCGGTCTGGTGGGTTTCGGTCTGCAACAGGGTTTGAGTACCGCCAGTGAGCGACGCGCGGTCGGCGACATGGTCGAGGCGCTAAGGGCAACCAGAGTGCGCGCGATTGTTACCGGTCAGCCTGCGCGCACCGAGTTCAATCTGCGCAAGGCGACTTTCAAGGCGCCCGGCAAGCGTGAGGTGCACTGGCCTGAAAATCTGCATGTGACCATGCAGACCGCGTCGGATCTCGGCTCGTCCGTGGAGTTCTACCCGGATGGCGGTTCCAGTGGCGGCAACGTGGTTGTCGCCGACGGCGACCGGCGCTGGCGTATTGATATTGGCTGGCTGACCGGTAGCGTTCAGGTACGGTCGCTTTAATGAAAACATCGCAGTCGGGGTTCACCCTGCTGGAGATGCTTGCTGCATTGACCGTTATGGCAGTGTGCAGCGGCGTTCTGCTGGTTGCATTCGGGCAGAGCGCTCGCTCCCTGCAACATGTTTCGCGCAGTGACCGGATCAGCCATGCAGCACGCACGATTATGGATCAAGAAAGCGCCGGCCCACTGGAAAACGGTACGCGTCAGGGAACACTCGCAGGCATCGACTGGACCCTGGATATCCGTCAACTGTCGGGTGCCAATGGTGAGGCACGGATGTTTCGCCTCGACCTGATGCTCAGCGAGCACCAGCGCAAAGCGCAGTTCAGTACGCTTAAACTGCGCGGCGCTGTCAGCGGGGCCGGATCATGACCCGTACCCAGCGTGGTTTCACGCTGCTGGAAGTACTGTTGGTGATCAGTCTGTTGGGCGTGCTGCTGGTGTTGGTTGCGGGGGCGCTGCTGGGTGCCAACCGTGCGGTGCTCAAGGCCGAACGTTACACCGTGAACCTGGACGAAGTCCGCGCCGCGCAGGCGTTTCTGCGTAGCTCGATTGGTCAGGCCCTGCCGCTGGATACGTCTGCCGAAGACGACGTCAACAGCGGTTTTTTTGAAGGCTCGGCGCAGCAGTTGCGCTTTGTCGCCACGTTGCCCGGTGAGCTGGGCGGTGGCATACAGGTGCACAGCCTGGAACTTGGAGGGCCGCAAGGCCATCGGTCTTTGCAAGTCTCTTTTGCTCAGGTCCAGTCTGGTGCAAACGGCATTGCCCTGAAACCTTGGGGTGAGCCTCAGGTGTTGTTGCAAAACGTCGAGTCACTGACGTTCAGTTATCGCGGGCTGACCCCCAAGGGCAAGCCGACAGGCTGGATGGCCGAATGGCCCTGGCCGAATCGTTTGCCCGGTGCTGTAAGGATCGACCTGAAGACCAGCGGGGCGGTGAAGTGGGTCCCTGAAGTAGTCGCTTTGCGTCTGGACCTGTCCGGTGGGGCGGGCGGCGAATGAATATAGCCAGTCGACAGCAGCGTGGTGTTGCGCTGCTGGTGGTGCTTTGGGTGCTCGCGCTGTTGAGCCTGCTGCTCGGCGGGTTGGCTGGGTGGGTGCAACTGGAAAGCCGGCAGGCACTCTGGTTGCGCCAGAACACTCAGGCACTGATGGCCGCCGAAGCTGGCATGAATATGGCTGTGCAGGGTTTGCTTGATCCTGCGCAGCGCAAACGCTGGATTGCCGATGGGCGTCTGGTGTCGTTGCGGATGGATGATACGCAATTGCTCGTCAGCATCAGGAGCGAGCGCGGCAAGCTGGACCTCAACAGCGCGCCGGTGGCGGATATATCGCGGCTGTTGCAGGCCTGCGGCGCAGCTAAGAATCAGGCCAGCGGTATTGCCCAGGTGCTGGAAGAACAGCGCAACGGCGGTCAGTCACCGTTGCGGGTGGTTGAGGAAGTACGCCAGTTGCCGGGCATGAGTCAGGCGCTTTATGCCCGGCTGTTGCCGGAAATAACATTATGGAGCGGCCTGTATCGGCCCGACCCGGCATTCGCTTCGGCGTTGCTGCGACGGGCCTTGAACCTGCCGAACCAGAGCGCGGTCGGGGCCGATCCAGGTGAAGTGCTGGCCATCGACAGCCGCGCAGAACGACCGGGCGGTGTGACTGCCCTGTTACAAACCACTGTTTTATTGAGCCCATCGGAGGGAGGCGCACAGCCCTACAGGGTGTTGCGTTGGCAAGAATGAATTCATCAGTTTCTGCACGTCTGGCGCCTGTCTACGCGTTACGCGAACAGGTCGCCCGGCAGTGGCGTGGCAGTCCGGCGCAACACGGTTGGCAATGGTGGGTCGCGGAGCTTCGCGCCTGCCTGCCGCCGCGTGTGCGTCGCTGGCTGGGCCGCGAGACCCTGGAGCAGGCGCACGTCTGGCCGCTGGTCGAGCCGCTGCCCGATGCATCGCCTCAGGCACGACGTGTGTTGTTGCTGCCAGCGTCGGCGGTGCTGGTGCAGCCCCTGCAACTGCCAGCTGCCGCGGCGCGCAATCTGTCGACTGTCGTCGGTTACGAGCTGGACCGCTTCACCCCGTTCGACGCTGGCCAGTTGTATTTTGTGGCCCGTCAGGACAGTCGCAGCGCCAGCTTTGTGCAGGTCACACTGGTGGCGATATTGCGCGAGCGGCTGGACGCGATACTCAGTGAGTGCGCCGAGCGCGGTTTGCGTCCCGATGCGGTAGATGTCGTCACTGACATGGGGACTGCCGCCATGGGTACTGGCGGGCAGCGTATGGGCATCGACCTGTTGCCGATGCCACTGCGCCCGCAGCAATCGCACTCCGGTCATCGTTTGCAGCGCTGGCTGCTCTGGCTGTGTGCCGGTTTGCTGCTGAGCGCCATGCTGTTGTGGCTGAATGACCGGCAGAGTCTGCTCGATGACATGCAGGCCAGTGTCCAGGCGCAGAAGGCCCAGGTGGGTGAGATTCAACAGCTGCGTCAGCAGTTGACCAACACGCTGGGCGCAGCCAATTACCTGATCCGCCGCAAGGCTGCGCAACCGCCGCTGTCGGCGCTGCTCAGTGAATTGACCGCTTGCCTGCCCTCGGACACCTGGATCGAGCATCTGGAAATCAGTGACAGCGCCGAAGTCGCGTTTTCCGGGCAAAGCGCCAAGGCCAGTGCCCTGATCGGCCGCGTCAAGGATTGTCACAGTCTGGACAACGCGCAGTTTCAGGGCGTGATCCAGCCCGACACCAAGACCGGCAAGGATCAGTATTCACTGCGTGCGCATTTGCACCAGAACCAGCATCAGGAGAACGCCGATGCGCCGTCCACTGACAAGCCGTGAGCGGCGGGGCGCGGCCCTGATGATTCTTGCCTTGGTGCTGTGCCTGGCTTATTGGCTGTTGATCGACAGTTGGTTCGCCGGACCCTTGCGCGACATCAGCGAGCAGACCGACCAGTTGCGCGAACAGCAGCAGCGTTACGCCGGCCTTCTGCAGCAGGGCGACTCATTGCGTGAGCAATTGGAACAGGCCCGTCGTGACCCGGCCAGCAGCACCAGCTTGTTGCCGGGCGAAGACCCGAGCGCTGTGGCGGCGGATCTGATGCAGCGTATTGCCGACCTGATCAGCAGTCAGGCCAGCACCGGCGGCGGCTGCGAGCTGACCCAACGCATGCCGATCACGCCAGAGCAGGACAGCGCCGAGCCGTATCGGCAGGTCAAGGTCAGCCTGACCCTGAACTGCGCTATCGAACCACTGACGGCCATTCTGCATGCGCTGGAGTACCAGCGCCCGTTTCTGTTCATTGACGAGATGAGTATGCGTCGTGATGCCAATGCTCCGGCCAGCGGTGCCGCCGGCAAACTGGTGGTGCACCTGCTGGTGCGCGGCTACCTGCAACCGGCCAGCGCCGGGGAGGGTGAGCAATGATCGGTTCCTTACGCCCGCTGGAGTGGTCGCTACTGGCTCTGGCCGCGCTGCTGGCGGGGCTGATCGCCCTGATTTTCAGTGGCGCTGCACACTCGCCCGACTGGCTGCCGGAGCAGGCACCGCGCAACCCGATCGATCAGAAGGCGCAGACCCACAATGCGCCGTCGGCGACGCTGGACAGCCTGGCCAATACCTGGAAAACCCCGCTGTTCAGTCCTGACCGCAGCCCGGATGTGACGGTTCGCAAAGCCGACGCGCAGGCCACCAGCCTGGCCGGCCTGACCCTGACCGGGGTGATCATGGACGGCTCGCTGCGTGTCGCACTGATCAAACAAGCCAGCGGTCCAGCGTTGAAGATCCGTCAGGGCGATCGCCTGCCCAACGGCTGGACGCTGGACCGTCTGGAGCCTACCCAGGCCACCTTTCAACTCGATGGCCGTACGCAAATGCTACGCCTGCCCGCGTTGCGTCTGCCGCCGCCGTCGAGTACACCGCCGATTACCTTAACCAACGATTCCACCCTGTGATGGGTACCTTTTCTGGAGTTTCTGCCATCGCTACCTTGCGCACACCCTTGCTTTGCCTGGCTACTGCCGTCGCCCTAGGCGGCTGCGCGTCAAAGCCCGACACTCTCGATCCCGACAATGGCATGCTGCAGGAAGCGCTCCAGGGAACCGGTTCACAACGCCCGCCGGTAGACCCGCGCAGCGAACGACCGCCAGTCGAGCCACCTTCACAGCAACCGGCGAGCTCGCCGCAGCGCCAGATCATCAAGGGCAACCAGCGTTTCATCCGCCAGCCCGCTGCTGCTCCGGCGGCGCGTCCGGCCGAAACCGGTGACATCGTCTTCAATTTCACCAATCAGCCGATTCAGGCGGTGATCAACAGCATCATGGGTGATCTGCTGCACGAGAATTACAGCATTGCCCAAGGTGTAAAGGGCGATGTCAGCTTCTCGACCTCCAAGCCGGTCAACAAGCAGCAAGCGTTGTCGATTCTTGAAACGTTGCTGTCCTGGACCGACAACGCCATGATCAAACAGGGCAATCGCTATGTGATCCTGCCCTCGAATCAGGCCGTTGCCGGCAAGCTGGTGCCGGAAATGCCGGTGGCGCAACCGTCTGCGGGCATGTCGGCGCGGTTGTTCCCGTTGCGTTATATCTCGGCGACCGAAATGCAGAAGCTGCTCAAGCCGTTCGCCCGGGAAAACGCGTTCCTGCTGGTTGATCCGGCGCGCAATGTACTGAGCCTGGCGGGTACGCCCGAAGAGCTGTCCAACTATCAGGACACCATCGACACGTTCGATGTGGACTGGCTCAAGGGCATGTCGGTCGGCGTATTCGGTCTGCAACGTGCCTCGGTCGGTGAACTGATGCCTGAGTTGCAGAAAATGTTCGGTCCGGAGAGCGGCATGCCGCTGGCGGGCATGGTGCGTTTCCTGCCGATCGAGCGGACCAATTCGGTGGTGGCGATTTCCTCGCAGCCTGAATACCTGCGCGAAGTCGGCGAGTGGATTCATACCATCGATGAAGGCGGCGGTAACGAGCCGCAGATGTACGTGTACGACGTGCGCAACATGAAAGCTACCGATCTGGCCAAATACCTGCGGCAGATCTACGGGTCGGGTGCCATCAAGGAAGACTCGGCAGCCAAGGTCGCGCCGGGGCTGCGCACAACCACCTTGTCATCGCTCAACTCCAATGGCGGCAGCGGTGTTGGCGGCATGAGCAGTTCCAACGGGCTGGGCAGCAACGGCGGTGGCATGAGTAATGGCGGCGGCTTTGGCAACAGCCAGGGCATGAACAACAGCCAGAACAGTGGCGACAGTGAATCCGAGAGCGACGATCAGAGCGGCGGTGAATCGGATTCGGCCAGCCAGGAAGGTGGAGGCGCGAACGGCAACAGCAAGTCGCTGGACGCCAGCACGCGCATCACTGCGCAGAAGAGCAGCAACCAGTTGCTGGTACGCACCCGTCCGGCGCAGTGGAAGGAAATCGAGTCGGCGATCAAGCGCCTCGACAATCCGCCGCTACAAGTGCAAATCGAGACGCGCATTCTGGAAGTCTCGCTGACTGGCGAGCTGGACATGGGCGTGCAGTGGTATCTGGGACGCTTGGCGGGCAACTCGGGTACAACCGGCAACGTGACCAACACTGCGGGCAGTCAGGGTGCGATTGGTACCGGCGGGGCTGCGCTTGCTTCTACTGACGCGTTCTTCTACTCCTTTGTCAGCAACAACTTGCAGGTCGCCTTACGTGCGCTGGAAACCAATGGTCGAACCCAGGTCCTGTCGGCACCATCGCTGGTGGTGATGAACAACCAGCAGGCGCAGATTCAGGTTGGTGACAACATCCCGATCAGCCAGACTTCGATCAACACTAACACCTCCACCAACACCACATTGAGCAGCGTCGAATATGTGCAGACCGGTGTGATTCTCGACGTCGTGCCGCGCATCAATCCGGGCGGACTGGTGTACATGGACATTCAGCAGCAGGTCAGTAGCGCCGACACCAATTCCACTAACAACGACGCCAACGGCAATCCGCGTATCTCCACGCGCTCGGTCGCTACGCAGGTGGCCGCGCAGAGTGGCCAGACCGTGCTGCTGGGCGGTTTGATCAAGCAGGATAACGCCGAGACGGTCAACGCTGTGCCGTATCTGGGACGCATTCCGGGCTTGAGGTGGCTGTTCGGCAGTACCAGTAAGTCCAAGGGCCGTACCGAGCTGATCGTGCTGATCACGCCGCGAGTCATCACCAGCAGTAGCCAGGCACGTCAGGTGACGGATGACTACCGTCAGCAGATGCAGTTGATCAAGCCGGAAGTTTCGCGGACCAGCATGCAGAACTGAGGCTGTGTCAGTTTCTGCTTCCGAGCCCACTCACGACGCTGCTTGCTGACAGCGTCAAACAGAGGTAATGAACCGATGCTGAAATTTTTCACTGCCTTGCTGTTTGCCGTTGCCGGCATGGCGCAGGCGCAGGACACCCTGCACACTGATCTGCCGCTGGATTACCTGGCACAGGTCAACGTCGAAACCCCGAACCGGCCGCTGGTGATCTTCATTCATGGCTACGGCAGTAATGCGGCTGACTTGTTCGGGCTCAAGGAACATCTTCCGGCCGGTTACAACTACCTGTCGGTGCAGGCTCCAGTGGAATTGCGCGCTGACAGTTACAAGTGGTTCACCCAGAAACCAGGCGTGCCTGACTACGATGGCGTGACCGAAGACCTCAAGAGCAGCGGCAAGCAGTTGAGCGCATTCATCACCCAGGCCACCGGCAAGTTCCACACGCAGCCGGGCAAGGTGTTTCTGGTCGGGTTCAGCCAGGGCGCGATGATGAGCTACGAAGTCGCTCTGCGTCAGCCCAAGCTGGTAGGGGGGATTGCGGCGTTGAGCGGGCGGTTGTTGCCAGTGGTGCAGTCCGAGCTAAAAGCCTCTGATGACCTCAAGCGCCTGAACGTCTTCATCGGTCACGGGGTACAGGATCGCCAGGTGGCCTACGCCAGCGGCCCGCAAGCCGAAGCCACGCTGAAGTCGCTTGGCCTGTCACCGCAATTTCATGGGTATGAAGGGCTGGGGCACAGCATCAACGAAGCCGAAGTCATTGACTTGGCTAACTGGCTGCAGCAGTCAGTCCGGTAGCGAATGCGTGCGTCGTCATACTCAAGACGACGCACCCTCTATGTTTGCTACTTAATTGACCTTGACCTCGTTGAACTTGAGCACGTTGTCCTTGTTCTCGCGATCACGGAAGGTCAGCTTCAAAGCAGGTGACTGCTTGACCCGGCCCTTGGCCGCTTCAAAGATCAGCGTCACGCGGGTAGGGACGTTACGGATCAACTGGAAGCTGTCCCAGCGGTCGTATTTCGCATCGCCGACACGCAGTTGCGAAAGGCCCAGAGCGCCGCCTGTTTCTTCGAACAGGCTGATCGGGTTCAGAAAACGGAAGTCGCGGTCTGTACTTTTGTTGGTCAGCTCCAGCATGCAGGTAGGCGACTGGCCATTCTGATCACAACCCAGCAACTCCATACTCACGTTGTCGACCGTCTCGGAGCGTTTGCCGAACAGGTTGGCGCTTTCATTCTCGGTGAACAGTGTTTGACCGCGGGCGAAATCGACCGAAGGTTTAGCGTATTCGCCGCCCAGTTTGAAGAACACCGCGCAGAGAAACAGTGACAGCGCCAGCCACACGCCGAGCTTGAGCGGCGATGGAAGCTTTCTGGCCATGATTGCGATGTACAGCCCGCTTATCACCATACCGGTGCCGACGATAATGACCAGTGTCTTCCAGTTGATGAAGTCAATGCTGAGGCCAAGAACGGCCGGGTCCGGGAAAAGGTAGGTGAAGATGCTCCAGATAGCCCCGATCATGCCGCTGATGCCGAGCGATATCCTGGCGAAAATCGCGGAAATTTTGCTTGTTCGTGGTGCTGCGTCCATTGCTGTTTTGCCTTGTTCGGGTTGCGCAAGTGCGTACCGATGCGCTTGAAAAGCAGTATCGGCGGATTCGGGGCCTTGGGATGAGGCATCTGTACAATCCGTGTTCAATCGCGCAGATCCAGAGGTGCCGGATACGCGAGCCTTGAGGTGCGAGAGAGAGCCAGAAGGGCGATGAGCCATGCCATCGCCGCGGCATTATCCTGCAAATCAGTTACAAAGTGCAGCGTTTACGCATTCTGTCTGGATCGATCCCTGAGCAGCGCCAGCAAGGCAGTCAACGGCAGCACCGTGCCTGCGATCAGCACCCAGGTCCAGCCGCCATGATCAAACAACGGGCTGGCCACCGCCGAGCCAATCGCGCCACCGATGAAAATGCTGGTCATGTACAGGGCGTTGAGCCGGCTGCGGCTGGCGGCATCCAGTGCATAGACGGTTCGCTGGCCCAACACCATGCTGGTCTGCACGCAGAAATCCAGCACCACGCCCGTTACCGCAAGGCCTATCACGCTGTAGGCAGGATGAATAAGGCCCGGAAGAAAGCTCAGTGCACCGAACAGAAGTGCGCCCAAAGACGCGATGCGGGTGTAACCGGCGTCTGCCAGGCGGCCGCTGATGGGGGCCGCAATGGCACCGATTGCGCCGATCAGGGCAAAGATCGCGATCTGGCTTTGCGACAGCCCGTGATTGCGTGACAGCTCCAGAGGTACGGCGGTCCAGAACAGACTGAAAGTCGCGAACATACATGCCTGATAAAAAGCCCGCTGGCGCAGCACCGGCTGGGTGCGCAAAAGCGTCCAGAGCGAAAACAGCAACTGGCCGTAGGATGCACGATGATCCGGAACGCGTTTGGGCATGGTGGTTGCCAGCACCACACTGATACCGATCATCACCACGGCAGCTGCCCCGAACACTGCGCGCCAGCCGAAATAGTCGGCCACCAGACTGGCAATCGGCCGCGCCAGCAGAATCCCCAGCAACAGCCCGCCCATGATTCCGCCCACCACTCTGCCGCGGGATTCTTCCGGTGCCAGATGCGCCGCCAGCGGGATCAGCATCTGCACCGACACCGAACTGAAACCCACCAGCAGCGACACCAGCAGAAACAGATTCGGCTGCTCGGCAAAAGCAGCGCCCAGCAGGCTGAGCACCGCAACCGCAGTGGTGATCAGCATCAGCCTGCGGTTCTCCAGCAAATCCCCCAGTGGCACCAGAAAGAACAAGCCCAGCGCATAACCGATCTGCGTTAACGAAACGATCAGACTCGCCGCCGTACTCGACAGCCCGATGTCCGGGGCAATCAGCTCGATGATCGGCTGCGCATAGTAGATGTTGGCGACAATCGCGCCGCAGCAGAAGGCAAACAGCATGACCATGGCCGGGGTCATGCTCACGGCTTTGTGCGCCGCGTGGGACGAGTGGGGCATGAAGATTCTCGCTTGAGCGTATACCTGACAGGCACGCGAGGCGCATCTGTCAGGCGGGTTTTTGACTGATGGCAAGCAGGCTAACGGTTTTGTCGGGGATTAAGTAGGTGCGGCGAGTTGATACAGGATATTTCCAGGAATGATGATTTGATGTAAGTCGTTTTATGGCGAGGTCTTCACGGAGCGTGCAGGAGTGCCATAATGCCGACCGTCAGTGTGTTCTGTATCAATCCCCTCAGAGACCTTCATGGAAATCAAAAGCTTCAAGCTTGTTAACGTTGGGCGTTTCAGCGATCTGGAAGTCGCTCTGGCGCCTACCGAAAGACACGCGTCGAAGGTGACCGTACTGGTCGGCAATAATGGGGCGGGGAAGACTACGCTGCTCAAGTCTGTCGCTACATCGTTGAGCTGGCTGGTAGCGAGAGTCAGGACGCCGAAAGGTGCTGGCAGTCGTATCGATGAGGATATGGTTCAGAACGGCACCGCTACATCCTCGATTACCATTCGGATAGAGGATGTGTTGATTTCGGATGACGAGATCAATCCACTTGAATCTGAATGGGCAATAACCGCTACTCGGAAAGGCCGAAACGCCACCTCATCCACAGTATTAAGCGAGCTCAACAGACTTGCTGATGGCTATCGCTCAAAGTTGACTGAAAAAAGTGATACGTCTCTTCCTCTTCTGGCTTTCTACCCCGTCGAGCGCTCTGTCATCGAGATACCGCTCAAAGTCCTCGCCAGACATACCTTTGATCAACTCGACGGCTACGACAACGCCTTGGGGCGTGGCGTGGATTTTCGCCGCTTTTTCGAGTGGTTTCGGGAGCGCGAAGACAGCGAGAATGAAACGGGTATCTCGACAGAGTTGCTGAATGAGCTGTCTCAAAAGATCTTGATTGATACAGAACTCTGGAAAGTGCTGACCAGGGAGCATGCCTCTTCACGTGACCGCCAGCTGACTGCGGTCAGAACTGCGGTTGAGGCGTTCATGCCAGGCTTAACAAAACTGCGTGTCAGGCGTAAGCCGCGCTTGCACATGGCTATTGATAAAGAAGGCAAGACGCTAAACGTATCCCAGCTGTCCCAAGGCGAAAAGTCGATGATGGCGCTCGTCGGCGACATCGCCAGACGCCTCGCCATGATGAACCCGGCGCTGGAAAACCCATTGCACGGCAATGGAATCGTCCTGATCGACGAAGTTGATCTGCACCTGCACCCCAAATGGCAACGCAGTCTCATCGCCCAACTCACTACAACGTTCCCCAATTGCCAGTTCCTCCTGACCACCCATTCGCCGTTGGTCATCAGCGACAGCAAGGATGTGCTGGTGTACGTCATGGACGATGGCGAGTTACGTGAGCAGGACAGTCTTTATGGTCTTGATGCCAATCAGGTGCTGTCGAGTGTCATGGACACTGATATTCGAAATGAGGAGATTCAAACAGCTCTGGATAAACTGCAGCACTTTTTGATGAGAGGAGAGCTCGATGAAGCTCGTACTCTCTACACAGAGTTGGCTGACGAGTTACCTGCAAATCACATCGAATTGGCGAAAGCTTCGCTGCTGATTCGTAAGCTGGAAGTGCGCCGTGAGAAAGATTGAAAAGGGAAGTCTCGCGGTGCTGGAAAAATGGAAGCGCGCGAACAAGGGAAAGAAATACGGCGACCTGGTGGGGCATGAAGATATCAAGGATGCCATTCGCCACGCCTGTGTCACTGAGCAGCATGGCTTGTGCGCCTATTGCTGCTGCAGGATCACCGCAGAGAAAGGCAGTGCCTGCAATGAACATGTTGAAGCGCAGCATCTAGCACCGCATCGCACTCTGGATTTCGGCAACATTGTCGCGAGCTGCACCAAAGCGGGGCGGTGTGACGCCGCTCATGGCCATCAGACTCTGCCGCTTACACCGCTGATGATCGAATGTGAAAAAGAGCTGCAGTTTGAGCTTTCCGGTCTTGTGGCAGGCACCACGCCCCGGGCGTGCGCAAGTATCAACGTGCTCAATTTAGGCGATACCCATGAATCGAACCGGGGTCTTGTGGGAGAGCGCAAGCAGATGATTGATGCGCTGCTGTTTTCTTGCAGCATTGACCCTGCTGAGCTGTTTACTGAGGAGGATGAGGTTCTCGATCTGCTAAGAAACGACCTGCTGGAGGTAAATGCTCAGCAGTTGCTTCAGCCCTTTTCTCCTGTTTTGGTGAATGTAATTATCGGCATCCAGCGTGCTCGACAGCGTTGACCCGGCTATTTCCGCACCACCAAGAAACCTTTTGAACTCATATCTCCGATCTGACGTGCTGACTATCGGCCCTTGACGCCCAACGGCGACGTGCCAATAATCCGCTCAAATATTCATATATATGACTGGATAACTACAACAATGAACAAGCTCTCCAGCGACGAACGCCTTCCGCTTTATCAACGCCTGCGCGACAGTCTGGCCGAACAGATTGCCAATAATCGTTGGCGTCCGGGTGAAGCCATTCCTACTGAAGCGGCGCTGTCCGCTGAGTATTGCCTGTCCACCGGCACCGTGCGCAAGGCCATCGATCTGCTGGTCAGCGACAACGTTCTGGAGCGCCAGCAGGGGCGTGGCACGTTTATTCGGCGTGCCAGGTTTCAGTCGTCGCTGTTTCGTTTTTTCCGTTTTCAGACCGAAGCGGGTGAGCGCCGTGTACCGGAAAGCCGGATTTTATCAATAGAGCCTGTGTCTGCGCCTTCAGCGGTCAGTCAGGCGCTGGGCCTGGTGGCCAATGCACCGGTCATTCGGATGATCCGGCTGCGCTTGCTGGATGGTCAGCCGGTGCTGGCTGAAGAAATCTGGCTGCCTCGGATCCGCTTCCAGGCGTTGCTGGATCTGGATCTCGATACCCAGGGGCCGTTGCTTTATCCGATCTATGAAGAGGCTTGCGGTCAGGTTGTGGCTTATGCGCAAGAGAGCCTGACGGCTGAAGCGGTCAACGAGGTGTACGGCCGGTTGCTGCAGGTTTCGGCCGGCAGCCCGGTAGTGGTCATTGAACGACTGGCGCGTAATTACGCCGGTGAACCTCTGGAGTGGCGACGTTCACGAGGGCACGCCAGCCATTTCCGCTACAGCGTGGAAATTCGCTGATCGCACTGCAATCACCCCGACTCATTCAACGCTCATAAGGATAGGAAGCCATGTTCAACTGGTATCGCGAAGTCACTCCCAAGGAGCGCAAGACCTTCTGGGCCTGTTTCGGCGGCTGGTCGCTGGACGCTCTGGAAGTGCAGATGTTCGGTCTGGCCATTCCGGCCTTGATTGCCGCCTTTGCCCTGACCAAAGGCGACGCAGGGCTGATCAGCGCCGTGACGTTGGTGACGTCGGCACTGGGTGGCTGGGTCGGCGGAACGTTGTCGGATCGCTATGGCCGGGTTCGCACGTTGCAATGGATGATCCTGTGGTTTTCCTTCTTCACCTTTCTGTCTGCCTTCGTGACCGGCTTCAATCAGTTATTGATCATCAAAGCGCTGCAGGGCTTTGGCATCGGCGGTGAGTGGGCGGCGGGCGCGGTGTTGATGGCCGAGACGATCCAGTCGCGCTACCGCGGCAAGGTGATGGCAACGGTGCAAAGCGCCTGGGCTGTCGGCTGGGGGCTGGCGGTGGTGTTGTTTACCCTGATCTATTCGTTTGTGCCGGAGGATATTGCCTGGCGGGTAATGTTTTTCGTCGGCCTGCTGCCGGCACTGATGATTATCTGGGTGCGCCGCAACGTCGAGGAGCCGGACAGCTTCCAGCGCATGCAGAAAAACGCTGCGCCGAAGGGTAATTTCTTCAAGTCGATGGGCGGAATCTTTCGCCCCGAATTATTGCGCGTCACTTTGCTTGGCGGCTTGCTGGGCCTTGGTGCGCACGGCGGTTATCACGCGGTCATGACGTGGCTGCCCACCTTTCTGAAGACCGAACGTAACCTGTCAGTGCTGAGCTCCGGCGGCTATCTGGCGGTCATTATCGTTGCATTCTGGTGCGGTTGCGTATGCAGCGGTCTGTTGATCGACCGCATTGGCCGACGCAAGAACATCATGCTGTTCGCGCTGTGCTGCGTGGTCACGGTGCAGTGCTATCTGATGCTGCCGCTGAGCAACACGCAAATGCTGTTTCTTGGCTTTCCGCTGGGGTTCTTCGCCGCTGGCATTCCGGCCAGCCTGGGTTCGTTTTTCAACGAGTTGTACCCGGCAGACGTACGTGGGGCAGGGGTTGGCTTCTGTTACAACTTCGGGCGCGTATTGTCGGCTGTGTTCCCGTTTCTGGTGGGCCATATGAGCGAATCGATGTCGCTGGGCACTGCCATCGGCATCGATGCCGGTATTGCCTATGGCGTGGCGATGGTGGCTGCTTTCTGCCTGCCGGAAACCCGTGGACGCAATCTTGATGCCACGCTGATTGCTGCCGACCCGCTGGATAAGGGCGCAGCGCAGCAGGCTTGAATATCCTTTCACCCGCGGTGTTACGGCACTGCGTTGACTACAGATGAACTCATGACCGACCCCTGTACCACGCCAATCCTGGGCATTGATGCCCATGCTCATGTCTTCAGCAAGGATTTGAGTCTGACGTCAGGACGACGTTACAGCCCGGACTACGATGCCACTGTGCAAGCGTATCTGGCCCACCTGCACGAACATGGTTTGAGTCATGGCGTACTGGTGCAGCCCAGTTTTCTGGGCACCGATAACCGATTTCTGTTCGACGCTCTGGCGCAGGCCCCTGATCGGTTGCGCGGTGTGGCGGTGGTTGACACCGATATCAGCCGTGGTGCCTTGCAGCGTATGGCGGGGCTGGGCATTGTCGGTATTCGCCTGAACCTCATCGGCAGGGCATTGCCTGACTTCACCGCACCTGAATGGAAGTCGTTGTTCAAGAACGTCTGGACCCTTGGTTGGCATGTTGAACTGCACCGTGAGGTTGCGGACTTGCCGGGGCTGATCCGGCAGTTGCTGCCATTCGGTTGCAAGATTGTGATCGACCATTTTGGTCGGCCCGATGCGCGCCTTGGTATTGATGACCCGGCGTTCCAGGCATTGCTGGAATTGGGCCTGAGCGGGCAGCTGTGGATGAAAGTCTCGGCAATCTATCGATTGGGCGGCACTGCCGAGCAAAATGCGGCGTTTGCCCACGCTGCATTGCCTCTGCTGCTGCAAAGCTTTGGTCCGCGCCGGTTGGTATGGGGCAGCGACTGGCCACACACCCAGCATGAGCAAGAGGTCAGTTACGCCAGTGTGGTCGAGCAGTTCCGGGCGCTTGAATGCCCGGAACCGCTCAAAAACATGTTGCTGGTCGAGGCTCCTCAGGGGCTGTTCGATTTTCTGCCAATCGAAATCTGACCCGCTAAGCCGCAGGCGGCCTGATCCTGTAGCTCACCACATACAGCGCAGGCAGAAAAAACAACGTCAGCAAGGTGGCAATGGCGATACCGCCGATCATGGCGATCGCCATCGGGCCCCAGAACACCTCGCGGGCAATCGGGATCATGCCCAGGCTTGCGGCTGCTGCGGTCAGCAGAATCGGCCGGCAGCGATGTTCGGTGGCCTTGACCACCGATGTCCAGGCACTCTCACCGGCAGCGATGAACTCGTCGATCTGTGTGACCAGAATCACCGAATTGCGAATAATGATGCCGATCAGCGCCAGAACGCCAAGAATCGCGACGAAGCCCAGCGGATAGCCGGATATCAATAACGCTGCGACCACGCCAATCAGACCGAGCGGCACCACGCTGACTACTAGCAGAAGTTTTTTGACACTGTGCAGCTGGATCATCAAAAAGCTCACCACCAGCAGCAACATCAGTGGCACGACCTTCAATATGGGCCCTTGCGAGCGGGCGCTGGCCTCGACCGCACCGCCAGTAGCCAGCGAATAACGCAGTGGCAGGCGGGCGCTGAAGGCGTCGACTTCCGGTTTTAATTGCCTGACCAGCGCGGCCGGTTGCAGTTTTCCGAGCACGCTGGCTTTAAGGGTGATGGTCGCCAGCCGGTCGCGACGCCAGACCAGCGGCTGTTCCTGCTCGTAGCTGAGCGTGGCGAACGCCAGCAGCGGCACGCTCGCACCGTTGGGTGTCGGGATCTGCAGGTTGCCGAGGCTTTGTACCGAGTTGCGCTCATCGTTTTCTGCGCGCGCGACCAGGTCGATCAGGTAGGTACTGTCGCGCACCTGAGTGATGGTCGTTCCGCTGACCATACTGTTGAGGATTTGCGCCACGTCTTCCGAAGACAGGCCGACTTGACGCACCTTGTCCTGCGCGATATCAATCTTCAGCACTTTGCCCGGCTCGTTCCAGTCATAGATGACCTGGCCGATGTTCGGGTTGGCGTCGAGGATGGCCGCCAGTGCCATCGCCTGGCTGCGCACTTGTTCGATGTCCGGCCCGCTGACCCGGTATTGCACCGGCCAGCCCACTGGCGGCACCATGTTCAATGGCTGGACGTAGCCGCCCACCCCGACATAATCGTCACGAAGGCGCTGGCGCAGACGCTCGATCAGGCGATCACGCGCTGGCTGACGATCACCAGTTGCCCATAAAAGGGATTGCTCAGTTGCTGGTCCAGTGGCAGGTAGAAACGCACCGCTCCTTTGCCTACATAGGAACTCCAGCGCAGCACATCGGGATCGTTCTTGAGCTTGGCCTCAAAGCGATCCATGGTCTGGCGTGTGCCTTCGATGGAGCCGTTTTGCGGCATATAGATATCCACCAGAATTTCCGGGCGGTCGGAGTCCGGAAAGAACTGGTTCTGCAGCATTCTGGTGGCAAACAGTGAGCCGATGAACATCAGTAACGTGATGCCGATCACCCACCAGCGGTGCTCCAGGGTTTTGACCAGCAGGCCGCTGAAACCGCGCATCCAGCGCCCCGGCGCGGCATGCGGCGCCGACGCCTTGAGAATGTGCACGCCAATCAGTGGCGCAAACAGCACCGCCACCAGCCAGGACAGCAACAGCGCCACTGCGATGACTGCGAACATGGTGAACACGTATTCGCCCGCTGAACTGGAATTCAGGCCGATGGGCACGAAACCGGCAACCGTCACCAGCGTGCCGGTCAGCATCGGGAAGGCCGTCGAGGTATAGGCGAAGGTCGCGGCCTGTGGCAACGAATCGCCGCTTTCCAGACGGGTCACCATCATTTCGACGGTAATCATTGCGTCATCCACCAACAGCCCCAAGGCGATGATCAGCGCACCCAGCGAGATGCGCTGCATGGTGATGCCGCTGTACTCCATGAACACAAAGACCAGCGCGAGCACCAGTGGAATCGAACAGGCCACCACCAGACCTGCGCGAATGCCGAGGCTGATGAAGCTCACGACCAACACAATCAGGATTGCTTCAAAGAGTGCATGGGTGAAGCCGCCGATGGCTTTTTCAACCACGTCGGCCTGGCTGGACACCAGATGCACGTCGATGCCCAACGGTAGCTCGGTGGTCAGCTCGTCGATGCGCTGCTGCAACTGCGTACCGAATGCCTGAATGTTGCCGCCTTGCTTCATGGCCACCGCAAGCCCGATGGCCGGTTGGCCGTTGAAACGGAACAGCGAGGAGGGCGGGTCAGCGTAGCGGCGTTCGATAGTCGCCAGATCGCTGAGGCGAAAGAACCGCTCGCCGAAGCGCAGATCGACGGCCTCAAGGTCTTCTTCACTGCTGAATTGACCGCTGGCGCGCACCGCAATGCGTTCCGGGCCTGCCTCAATCACCCCGGCGGGCGTTACCGAGTTTTGCGCTTGCAGGCTTTGCAGCACCTGGCGCTGATCGATGCCCAACGCCGCGAGCTTGCGGATCGAAAAATTCAGATAAATGACTTCGCGCTGGGCACCGAGCAGCTCGATCTTGCCCAGGTTGGGCACGCTGCGGATATCGGCGCGCACCTGTTCGACGTATCGCGCAACTGGCGGAACGACAGGCCGTCAGCGGTGAACGCATAGATACTGCCGAACACATCACCAAACTCGTCGTTGAATGCAGGGCCCTGAATGCCGCTGGGCAATTCGCTGCGTACATCGCTGATCTTCTTGCGTACCTGATACCACGCTGCCGGGATGTCGGCGCTACGGGTCTCGCTTTTGAGGAAGACAAAAAGCGTCGATTCGCCGGCCAGCGTGTAGCTTTTCACGTAATCCAGCGCGTCGATTTCTTCTAGCTTCTTTTCCAGCCGGTCGGTGACCTGTTGCAAGGTGTCGGGCAACGTAGCACCCGGCCAACGCGCCTGAATGACCATGGTCTTGATGGCAAAGGAAGGGTCTTCCTCGCGGCCCAGATTCAGAAACGACCAACTGCCCATCAGCAGTGAAACGAACATCATGTACCAGACCAGCGTGCGATGCCTGAGCCCCCAGGCCGACAGATTGAAACGCTCCCTCACAAACTGACCTCTCGCTGCATGCGTATTTTCTGTCCGGACTGCATGCCGTTAACGCCGGCAGTCACCACTTTTTCGCCCTCGTGCAGCTCGCCGCTGATCCGTACCTTCGAGCCCGTGCGCGTAAGTACCTGCACCGTGCGCGCAACGAGTGTCGAGGTCGATGGGTCGATGACCCATACCTGAGACAGGCCGTCGCGCTCCACAACGGCGCTGCCGGGCAGCTCGTGAAACGGCGGTGCGTCGCCGCTGATTTCGACCGTGACCGTCGAGCCCGGACGAAAGCTGTCGGGCATGTGCTGCAAGGCCAGGCGGACATGTTGAGTGCGGGTTTCGGCGTTGATTTGCGGTGCAAGCTGGCGGACTTTTGCGGCCACTGAGACTTGCTCATCGAGTTGCGAAATCACCCTGATGCGCTGATTGTCATCCAGTGCCCCCAGCGGCAAATCGACCACCGCTTCGCGGCTTTCCGGACGCGCAAGGCTGACCACTGCCTGACCGGTCGCGATGACCTGACCGACTTCGGCTTGCCATTCGGTGATCAGGCCGTCGAATTCGGCTGACAGGCGCGTGTAGGACACATGGTCAGTAGCTTGTTGCAGCGCAATGCTGGCCTGACTGCGAAGTGCGTCCTGAGTGCGCACTTCACTGTTCAACTGGTCCAGACGCGCCCGCGAGCCGATACCGCGCTCGTAGAGTTGCTGGTAACGCGTTTGCTCATCGCGCGCCTGCTGCCAGGCAGACCGGGCTCTGCCGAGTTCTGCATGGGGGGCACGGAAACGATGTTGCTGATCGCCTGGCTCCAGCGTGGCGAGCAGATCGCCTTTGCACACTCGGTCACCGACCTCTGCATGCCGGGTTGCCAGTCGTCCGGCCACACGAAAACCCAGTGCTACCTCGTATTGCGGCTGGATGACTCCGGCGAAGCGTGCATAAGAGGCGCTGTGCTGATCGGCAATTTCGGTGAACAGCACGGGCCGCTCGACCGCTTCGCGAAGCGGTTTGTCGCGGCAGCCCGGCAGCGTCATGATCAGCAAACAGAGCAGCCAGCAAGCATGTGTCGGTCGTGGTTCTGCAGGTGTGCTGCTCATTGCCCTGGTGCCGATGACGCCAACGAGACGGCCACCTCGACTGGCACTCGCTCGGCGATCTCGACCCGTTGCCCCGGGTAGAGAAACTGCAGCCCTCGGGAAACCACCCGATCGCCCTCGGACAGCCCCTCGGAAACGATCACCTGGCCCTGTTCATAGCGCAGCACGTTGACCCGCGTCAGCTTGTCCCTTGCCTGAGCGTCCACCTGCCAGACTGCCGGTTGACCCTTGGCGCGGCTCAGCGCTGACCAGGGCAGAGCGTACGCCCGTTGTGATCGAACCTGCAGGCGGGCGCTGACCACTGAGCCCAGTGCAGGTGCAACGGCGACGTCCGGCAGCGCAACGCGCACTCGCAATGTGCCGTTAGCGGCGGAAACGATGGGCGTGATTTCCCTGATGATGCCGGTCAACTGAAGGCCCTGTTCAGCGATAGGGCTAATGATCACCGTAGCGCCTGTCTGATCGGAGCGCAGCAGCGATTCATACACGGAAAATACGGCCTCGCGTTCGCCATCGTGAGCGACACTGAACACCGGTGCGGCGGCCTGGACCACCTGACCTTCTTCTGCATGCCGTGCAGTGATGACGCCATCAGCTACTGCGAGCAGTTCGGTGTAACCGACTTGATCACGTGCATTGGCCTGTTGAGCTTGCAGCGCTGCCAATTCAGCTCGCGCACTCTCAAGGCCGGAGCGTGCCTTCTGGTATTCACTGAGGTTGGTATAGCCCTTGGGCAGCAGTAACTGCTGACGCAGGTAATTTTGTTCGGCGAGGTATAAGCGCGACTGTCGCATGGCCACTTCGGCATTGGCCGACGCCAGCTCGTTCTTCTGTTCTTGCGGGTCCAGCCTGGCAAGCACTTGCCCGGCACGCACGCGGTTCCCGACATCCACGTAGCGTTTGATCAGCTTGCCCGACACGCGAAACGCTTGCTCGGTTACTTTGCGCGCCTGGATATCGCCTGTCAGCGTCACACTGCTTGAGACGTCCACCAAGGCAACTGGCTGTACCTCGACTCGCACCAGCGCCTTTTCTGCAGGTTTCCCTGCGGAACAAGCGCTGAGCGAGAGCAGTGAAATGAACCCCAGCACCAGGCCGGGCTGAACAGGTATGAGGTGCGATAGCCGGACATTTCCGGTAGCACGGCAGTACCAACGCAAGCGCGTTGCAAAGGGAAAAGTCATCAACGAATAGCACTGCCCGATCAAAGAAACCAACACCGGTGAACCACTGCGTCACGCCGGAAAAGCTGCACGGCTTCCCGGGCGCAGGCGAGCGTGTTTCAGGCCATCGCGGTGACGCTTGGCCACACCTGTTGAGTGGCTTCGGTGCGCAGGAACGTCAGTGCGGTGCGTTGCGAGTGGTGCCACGCCGCCTTGCTCTCAAGGTCCAGAAAGTGCCCGGTGTCCGGAACGACGTTGAAACTGCTTTTGGCGATGTAGTTGGAAAACATCCGCGCATCTTCAACGGTGGTGTACTCATCTTTTTCACCGCTGATGAACAGCACCGGAATCTTGATCGAGGAAAAACGCTCGACGTAGTTAGTGGCGCTTAGGGAAACTCTGAAAAAGACTTCCTAATTTGGCAAAATCTCCGGACACCAGTCGCCGAGCTTTTCGATGATGAAACAGATGACCTTCGCCGACGCCGAGTATGCCGGCAAGCGCAAGCAGACCCGTAAGGAATTGTTCCTGATCGAGATGGATCAGGTGGTGCCCTGGAAAGGTTTGATTGCCCTGATTGAGCCCTATTATCCAAAAGGAGAAGGTGGCCGGCCCGCCTACCCACTGATGGCGATGCTGCGTGTTCATCTGATGCAGAACTGGTTCGGCTACAGCGATCCGGCGATGGAAGAAGCGCTGTATGAGACGACCATCCTGCGTCAGTTTTCAGGCCTGAGCCTGGAGCGAATTCCAGACGAAACCACCATTCTCAACTTCCGTCGTCTGCTGGAAAAGCACGAGTTGGCGACCGGGATTCTCGGCGTAATTAATGGTTATCTGGGCGACCGCGGCTTGTCGTTGCGTCAAGGCACCATCGTCGATGCCACGCTGATTCACGCGCCCAGTTCGACCAAGAACAAGGATGGCAAACGCGATCCTGAGATGCATCAAACCAAGAAAGGTAACCAGTACTATTTCGGCGCCAAGGCTCACATCGGCGCCGACGACGAGTCAGGCCTGGTGCACAGCGTGGTAGTAACAGCGGCCAATGTGGCAGACGTCACGCAGGTTGCCAAACTGCTGCACGGCGAGGAAAACGTAGTCTGCGCCGACGCAGGTTACACCGGGGTCGAGAAGCGCGAAGAACACGCTGGGCGCAAGGTCATTTGGCAGATTGCCGCCCGCCGCAGCACTTACAAAAAGCATGGAAAACGCAGTATTTTGTACAAGGCGATCCGCAAAATCGAGAAGGCCAAGGCCCAGGTTCGCGCCAAGGTCGAGCATCCGTTTCGGGTCATCAAACGCCAGTTTGGCTATGAAAAAGTGCGCTTTCGGGGCTTGGCCAAGAACACCGCGCAGATGGTGACGTTGTTCGCCCTGTCAAACCTGTGGATGGCCCGTCGACATTTGTTGGCGAGCGCAGGAGAGGTGCGCGTGTAATGCAGGAAATGGTTACCGCAAAAGGCTTTGCAGCGGCCGAAAGAGCTGAAAAGCGAAGATAATTGAGCAAATTTCGACATGCATCGTTTTTTGAAAAGTGCTGAGGACTCGGTAGCCGGAAAACATCCGGCTACTTCAGACCTTCCTTAGTTTGCGAATCTGGCTGATGTGAAAGTCGATCTGGCGATATTCGTGTTCGGCAAGGCTGATCAGGTGCTTGTAGTTATAAAGTTTGAACAGGCGCGGCAGGTACTTGCCCACGGTGTCATTGAGCAGTGAGCCGATCTTGCGTTTCTCGCGGGCGGCCAGATAGATCTGGGCGTTATCGATGTAATCGAGCATGGCCTCGTTGAGGACCGGCGAGAACGAGCTGATGATCGCCTTTTCCACGGATGGCGGGCACTCGGAAAGGGCCAGTAGGGCCGATACACCGCCCCAGGATACCGACAGCAGGTGGTTCACCTGATAAAGGTCGATCAACTGCAGCAGGATGTTTACTTCATCTTCCTTGCTGACAATCATGTCGTCCGGGTTGTGGGCTCGGGACTGCCCCGAAAACGGCAGGTCGAATAGCACGAGGTTGTAGTGCGGTTGCAGGTACTTGACGGTCTGCCCGAAAGAGCCGGTGGTCGATAACGCACCGTTGACCAGCAAGATGGTCTTGGCCTCGCTGCCTTTCCAGTAAGTCTCGGTGTAAACCTTATACTGACCTACGCTTAAAATCTTTGATTGTGCGCCCATAACAGCCTCCCAGCCGATGTTGATCCAACTAATTAGTACAGCGTTCTCTGCTTTGGCAGCCATGTCAAAGCCTCGCCTTGTTAGTGGCGAAATCCGGTGAGTTATTATTTTGGGTGCAGCCAAGCGGTGCAGCAGGAACCTTGTTTGCCCGGTTATAGATAGCGCAGTGCCAGCGAAGCGACAAGACGCTGACGTCATAAAAATGTCTATTCGTTCACATTTTGCCTGGAAGGCGAAGAACCGCCATCTGCTCGATGGGGTGATTTATTCGGGGAAAACCGTCATATAAAGCCAGAAAAGCGCATTTATTGAGTGGAACTTGTGAGCGCTGAAACGGTCAAGCTACAGCGTTTTTTGAAATGTATTGTTACAAATTAGCGCTTGGCAGGCTGCGCCAGATAACTATCGAAAGCTCTGGAACCACCGACCCAGACGCTTCAAGCTCGTCAAAAAGCAGGCACGTAGTGTTTTGCGCAGGGGATCGCGATTGAATCTCAGGCCAGAGTGTTTACGGTGCGACATTCCAGCAACAAGCTTGCGCCGCCGTATTCGCTGATGCCTATTTGCAGCGTAAAACCATGCAGATTGACGATAGCGGCGACTACGGAGAGACCGAGCCCGAAGCCGCTCTGTTCAGTGCCGGTTTCGCTGCGATAGAAGCGCTGGAAGACGGCTGCGCGCTCGGCGACGGGGATGCCGGGCCCAGAGTCCTGTACTTCAATGCACGGCGTGATGCCGTCGCTGGAGGGGTAGGCGCTGATTTTTACAATCCCGCCGGAAGGGGTGAACTTGATTGCATTTCCCAGCAGGTTGGTCAGCGCTTCAAACAGCAGCGCTCGGTCGCCTACCAGCGTGGGTAATGTGTCGTGCAGGTCCAGCAGCAGGGTGATCTGGTCTTCTTCGGCCAGTGGCAGGTAGAAATCATGCAGTTCCTGCAGCAGTGGTTGCAGCTCGAGCTCAACGAACGCCGAACGTCGCTGGCGGTCTTCCAGTTCCGAAATGCGCAGCAGCCCACGGAAACGCGCCATCAGCGTGTCTGCTTCACTGATGACCTGGGCAATCTGGGTGGAATGGGGCGAATCGTGTGCTGATTGCTGCTGAATGCGATAAAGCTGGGCGCGCAGCCGGGTCAGTGGCGTGCGCAGGTCATGGGCGATATTGTCGCAGACGCCCTTGACCTCGTTCATGAGCTTTTCGATACGGTCGAGCATGGCGTTGACGATCACCGCCAGCATGTCCAGCTCATCACGTCTGTTCGAGACCGGCAGTCGGCCAGCCATGTCGCCGGCGATGATTGATTCGGCGCTGGCCTGAATGGCGCGTATGCGGCGCAACGGGCGGCGGCGCAGCAAATGCCAGCCGGCGACCCCGGGAATAATGGTCAGAGAGATGCCCCACAGCAAGGCATGCAGGATCAGAGTGCTGACGGCAAGCAACGAGCCATTCTCGCGCACCAGTACCAGCCAGCGCCCGTCGGACGTTCGGTTGACTATCGCATCACAGCTGCCTTGCGGCAGGCCCGGGTCATCCGATTCGATGCAGTCGCTCAGTACATGGATCTGGCCGTCGATGGGCAGATTTTTCGGCACACGGGTGATGGGGCCTGCCACGGGACGAAAGTTTCGGTCGAACAGGCCATAGGCGTCCACTGCGCGCGTATCGAAGGTCATGCTGGTGGCCAGAGCATCAACTAGGGCCTGGCCTTCAAAGCGCGAAAACAGCTGCTGGCGGTGAGTGAGTGACTGGCGAGCGAGGTTGTCCAGGTAGGAGTTGACCTCCCAGTAGAGGACGCCCAGCAGCATCACGCTCCAGGCGACAAACAGGGAACTGTATAGCGCCAGTAATCGGCTTGTTGAAGATCGCCAGCCCTTAGACGGGTTCGGCAATAACATAACCTGAACCTCGCACGGTCTGGATCAGCTGTGCGGTGCCAGGTTGGTCTATCTTCTTGCGCAGACGGCCAATGTGCACGTCGATCAGGTTGGTGCCCGGATCAAAGTGATAGCCCCAGACTTCCTGGAAAATCATCATGCGGGTGATGATCTGGCCGCTGTTACGCATCAGGAATTCCAGCAGCTTGAACTCGGTGGGCAGCAGGGTCAGCGGCTCACCGCCACGGCAGGCTTCGCGGCTGATCAGGTTCAGTTCCAGATCAGCGACCTGTAGCACTGTCTTGCCCGCGCTGACCGGGTTGCTGCGGCGCAGGAGCACTTCGACACGCGCCGCCATTTCGTCGGAAGCAAACGGTTTGGGCAGATAATCATCCCCACCTGCACGCAGCCCGCGCACCCGCTCGTCCACGTCGGAAAGAGCGCTGATCATCAGGATTGGCGTGGATATACCCTGGGCGCGCAGATGGGTGACGATGGTCAGACCATCCATCTCCGGAAGCATGCGGTCCAGAGTAATCAAGTCATAGTCGCCGCTCACTGCACGTGCAAGACCGTCACGGCCGTTGTCCACCCAGTCCACTTCCAGTCCGTGGTTGCTGAGTTCGGTCACGATTTCCTTTGCTGTGATGGCATCATCTTCGATTGCCAGAATTCGGGTCATGGTCCCTGCCTGAATAAGTGCGTTCAAAAACTCATTCTGCCTTTAAAAGCCACTGCGCTTCCTGAAAGAAAGTTTAATGATAGGGATCATATGTCATTCTGCATGCTGATATCGGCGTCCTTGAGCTTTTGCTGCTGCTTTTCCCGGCGGCTTTTTTCTGCCTTTTCCTGACGATCGCGTTCCAGTTTGGCGGTCGTGTCTTTTTCGCTGCGGATCTGTGCATGGCTGATCAAGGCAAAGATAAAGCTGCCACCAATGATATTGCCTGCCAATGTAGGACCGGCAAAGGTAAACCAGAAATCCTTCCAGCCCAGCTCTCCGGCAAATACCAGATAGGACACTTCGGCCGAGCCCACGACAATGTGCGTGAAGTCGCCGAGCGCCATCAGGTAAGTGATCAGAATGATGATGGCGATCTTGGCATTTTCCATGGATGCAATCATCCAGACCATGGTTGCGATCATCCAGCCGGACACGATGCCCTTGGAAAACATCTGACTGACGTCGTTTTCCATGACCTTGTGGCCAATCTCCAGAAATGCCTTGTCTGTACTGGTGTCGAAAATCGGCAGATTGAGCATGACATACGCCACCAGCAGCGTTCCTGCGAGGTTGCCCGCCAATACCACACCCCAGAGCCGAAACAATCGACCGATGTTGGCCAGGTTCAATTTGCTCATGATCGGCAGCACGGCGGTAATAGTGTTTTCAGTGAACAATTGCTGGCGCGCCAGGATGACCGCGAGAAACCCGGCCGAATAGCCAAGGCTGCTGATGACGTGACTGCCGGGTATGCCTTCCAGCCGCGACTTGAACAGCCCCATCGCCATCAACGACAGGCCCATCGTCAGCCCGGCTGCGAGTGCCGACCACCAGAGGGCGGCAACACTGCGCTCCAGTTCGTGATCGCCCTGAATACGGATAGTTTCGTGCAGCACCGCCGCGCGGGGCGGCTGGTTCTCATCAATCTCGCGCTCTTCCTCGGCTGACAGGCCGAGGGTCTTGCCGTCTACTTCGTGATCCATACAACATCCTCAGCGCCAGTGATGAAAGGGATCGGCACGGGCATTGCCGGTCCGATGGTTCAGACAGGCGCCGCGCGCGGTCGTTCGCTAACAGCGGGACGTATCAACGATTGTTTGCGCCGGTTGCAGGGTGCGCCCGTCTAGCCCAGCAGATCTGCGCTTTGCACGCGTTCTACACCCATGCTCAGGAGGTTCTTCCAGGCATTCTCCAGCGAGCCGTTCATGTCGATGGCGCGACAGCCATCTTCGATGACATACGTATTGAAACCGGCACTGCGTGCATCCTGAGCAGACCAGGCGACGCAGAAATCCAGCGCCAGACCGACCACGAATACCGTGTCGATGCCGCGCTCTTTCAGATACCCGGCCAGTCCTGTGCTGGTCGTGCGGTCTGCCTCCAGAAATGCCGAATAGCTGTCGATATGCGTATTGCAGCCCTTGCGCAGGATCAGTTGTGCGTGAGGCAGGTCAAGATCAGCGTGCAACTGCGCACCGTGGCTGCCTTGCACGCAATGGTCCGGCCACAGGGTTTGCGGGCCGTAGGGCAGGGTGATGCTCTCGAACGGCAGGCGCTGAGCGTGGCTTGAAGCAAACGAAATATGCCCGGCAGGATGCCAGTCCTGCGTAATGATCACTCGGGTAAAACGCGCGCCCAGACGATTGATCAACGGCAGCAACGCGTCGCCGTCAGCCACCGCCAGTTGTCCGCCGGGCATGAAGTCGTACTGCATGTCGATCACCAGCAAAGCACAACGCGGGTCGGCGGGCTTGTTGGAAAGAGGCATTGTCGGTTCTCTTGTCAGGTGCGATGAGCGCCAGTTTGCCTGTTTGTTCCCACGGTTGCGAAGTGTCATGCGCAGCATGGGCAAAAGATATTTTTGCGAATTTGTATCAGGTGTTAATACGAATCTGTACTATTCGCGAAAAATCCTGCCGGGTCCCAAGAGGCCTGGTTTCTTGCCAAGGGCTGCACGTCGATGCGTCGTACTCTCGTTTCACTTTGCGTCATTCAAGCGATCTCTCAAGCCGCCTGGGCTGACCAGGTTACTGCCGGGCAACCTTCCGTAGAGTTGCAGAATATCGACATCCAGGGCGCTGCCAATGCCGAAACGGCGCAAGGGCCGGTCGAAGGCTATCGGGCCACACGCTCCGCCAGCGCCACGCGCACCGATACCTCGCTGCATGAAACGCCACAGTCCGTCAGCGTTGTGACCCGCGACGCGGTAGAAGACATCGGTTCCACACGATTGCAGGACGCTCTGGACTACGCGGGTGGCGTGGGGCGGGCCAACAACTTCGGCGGTCAAGGGCTGACTACATTCACGGTGCGCGGTTTTACCACCGGCGAGTTCTATCGCAACGGCTTCCCGATCAATCGCGGCTATCCGAACATGCCGGATGCCAACACCATCGAGCGCCTTGAAGTGTTGCGCGGTCCGGCCACCACGCTGTACGGCCGGGGCGATCCGGGCGGCACCTTCAACGTGGTCTCCAAGCAGCCACTGGCCGAGCGCAAGGTCACGCTGGGTAGCCAGCTCAATGATCAGGGCATGAAGCGCGGCACGCTGGACGCGTCCGGTCCGCTCGATGACGAAGGGCGTTTCGCCTATCGCCTCAACGTCGTGGGCGAAGGCGGCGATACCTTTCGTGATCACGTCGAGACCGAACGCTATGGCGTGGCTCCGGTTTTGAGCTGGGAGGTCAATGACGCCACGCGCATTACCTTTGAAGGCGACTTCATGCGCAACAATGCACCGCTGGATCGTGGCCTGACGCGTTATGCCAACCAGGCGAGTACCGCCTCGCGCGATACGTTCTTCGGCGAGAAGAGCGTGGGCAAGCTGCATAACGACAACAACATGGCTCAGTTGCGCTTCGACCATGACCTCAATGCCGACTGGAAGCTGGGTGGCGGCGTCCAGCTTCTCGACGGTTCCCTGCAAGGCAATGCCATCGAGGCCAACGGCCTGGCGGCAGATGGTCGCACCCTCGGGCGCAACTTCAACTATCGCAAGCTGGAATGGACAGATCGCGATGTGCAGTTGAACCTGACCGGGCACTTTTCCGCCGGTGGTTTCGACCACACGCTGCTGACCGGGGTCGAGTATGAGGATTATGACTACAAGTCGATCATCCAGCGTTCCAGCGGCGCCGTCGGTGCCTACCCCATAGACATCTTCAACCCTGTCTATGGCCAGGCCCGGCCAGCACTTACCCGGACCACGACCCACGACAAGGAAAACCTCAAGACCTGGGCTGCCTTCGTGCAGGACCAGATGGCGTTGACCGAGCGCCTGAAGCTATTGGGCGGCGTGCGTCTGGAACGTTTTGAACATGACTACGATTCCTTTCTGCCCGGCACCAGCAGTTGGACCGCCAGCGATAATGCCGTCACACCGCGTGTGGGCCTGAGCTACGACCTGACCGACACCATCGCTGTCTACGCCAATACCGCACGTTCATTCAAACCCAACAGCGGCGCGAGCCGGCTGGGTGGCGGCTTCAAGCCGGAAGAGGGCAAGTCTTACGAAATCGGCACCAAGTGGGAAGCGCTGGAAGGCCAGTTGAGTGTTGATGCGGCGATCTACCAGATCGAGAAGCGTAACGTGCTGACCACCGACCCGGTTGATTCCACATTCAGTGTAGCGGCAGGCGAAGTGCGCAGCCGTGGGCTGGACCTCAACGTGGTCGGCAACCTGACGCCCGAGTGGCGGATGATGGGCAGCTACGCTTACGTCGACGCCGAAGTGACCAAGGACAACACCCTGCGCTCCGGCACGCGGTTGATGAACATCCCTGAGCAGACCTTCAGCCTGCTCAACGTCTACGAGTTTCAGGAGGGTGCCTTGCGCGGCCTGGGTCTGGGCGGCGGCGGTCGTTATGTCGACCAGCGCGCCGGGCGCACCGCCAATGTCGCCTTTTCGATGGACAGCTACACCGTGTTCGACCTGCTGGCCTACTACAAGGTCAACCAGCACGTGAAGCTCAACCTGGACCTGAAGAACGTCTTCGATACCGAGTATGAGGAAGGTGCGTTTGGCAACGTCTATGCGTATCCGGGGGCGCCGCGGACGGTGCAGGTGGGGATTGCTTATACGTTGTGATGGTGCAGGTACCTGAGATGCAAAGCCTGACCCTTTGAGGGGCAGGTTCAGCAGCGTGTGTCATGGATACCGGACCCTGATCACGCGCCGTATTGAATCATAAGAACTGATCTGACTTTGAAAAGCCGGCACGGCGGCGTAGTTTGCCATCCTGGAACTGGTCCTTGCCAGGTAGAATGTCCGCTCCGGCTGCTTTGAGAGCGGTCATATTATCCTGCAAGGCTTTGGTGGCTTCGTCCTTTTGCTGGAGCGTGTTTCCTACCAGAAATTTGGCGTTACCCACTTCGCCAATCTGGAATTTATAACCAGCCTCTCGCAGTGCCTTGATCTGTTTTCCGAGCCTGGAAGAGGCTTCGCTTTCCCTGGCGTACACATGAAAACTGCCAATCAGGGCAGGGTTGCCTTCGCCATTGGCGGCCTTTAATTGATCGGCAAACTTGACCAGGCCGCTTTGCGGGCCAGCAGTCAGGCCGCCCCCCCAGTTGCTGTCCTCGACAACAAAAGTTCCTTTATAGCCGGAATTGCGCGCGGCTTTAATTAATGTGGTCTGCATGTCAGCCCAGTCCTGACTGGCGCTTTTGCCGCCCTGATTGAAAGTGTCCAGTACGAAACTGGTACGACTGCCAAACTTTTTGACCACATTACTGATGTCGGCCGAGGCCTGCTTCAACTTTTCTCCGGTCAGCACGTTTCCGCCACCCTGGTTCGCATTGTCGCGAAAGGTGAACTGAACTTTCACACCCTGTTTGTCTCCTTCGCTAAGCAATGCCCTGAGCTTATCCATCTGCCTGGCGTCCTTGATCTGATCATGCGTCATCTGGAAGCGTAAGGTCCCGCCTCCAATCGTTTTCAGGTCCTGAATCATCTTCGTGGCAGCAGCAGGTGTGGCGATGTCATCAGGATTGGCGTTGGCTCCCCCGCGCGAGACTTTCTCGGCGATTTTGACAGGCTCTGCAGAGGCGACCTTGTCTTTGTCTGTGACTTTCGTTTCTGGCGCGGAAGGGGTTGCGTTGTCTTTGACAGCGGCCACTTCGTCGCGCAGAGCCTTGGTATCGCCCTGAGTGGCAAGCGTCTGTTGACTGGCAAGCAATGCCATATCCGACGGGGATGCTTCGCTCTCCAGTGACCGAGCATTTCGACTGAGCATGGTTCTCGTGTAGACCGGAAAAGCTTCCTGTGCCTCGGCGGAGCGGCTGTCAGAGGCGGTGTAGGTGTCGAGCTTCGCCTGCGTATCCGGATTCGCTTCAGTAACGCCAGCGTCCACGGCCCGCGTGGTTCTGTATGCCGTTGCAGGCTTTTCACTGGTGGCCTTGAGGGGGTCATAGGACCTGTCTGAGCGAATATTCATCGAATGTCTCTGTAGGACCCGTGCGACAAGTGGCTGCGCCCTGCGAAACAGGAGAATAAGTCGCCAGGCCAGCTATAACTTAGTGGATTGCAGTATTCATATAACGGGGAGGGAAACTTAAGATGACGCTTTTATTAACGTTTTTCTTTTTCTGTTCTTCCTTGAAATATGGCTTCCTAGCGTAATCCTGTTTTGAGCGTTATCTGTTAGCGGAGCAGGGTCGCATAAACAGGGTTTTTAGAGCAACAAAAAGTCTGAGTGACTGAGCCGACAGATTACCGTTTTGACGGCGTACAACGTGTCAGCCAAGCAGCCGAATCGGCGAGCCCGCATGCCAGGCCTGAATGTCTTCGATCATCTGCCCATAAAAGGTCCGGTAGTTGTTTTCGGTGACGTACCCGATATGCGGTGTTGCCAACACGTTGTCCAGCGTGCGGAACGGGTGATCGGCCGGCAGCGGTTCGATGTCGAACACGTCGAGTGCGGCGCCTGCGATGTTGCGCTGTTGCAGTGTTTCAAGCAGCGCAGTCTGATCGATGATCGGGCCGCGTGACGAGTTGATCAGGTAGGCGCTCGGTTTCATCCAGCCCAGTGCCTCTGCGTCCACCAGGCCACGGCTGCGGTCGCTGAGTACCAGGTGCACCGAGAGCACGTCCGCCTGTTCGAACAATTGCTGTTTGCTGACGTACGTGACGTCCGATTCGACAGCGGCTTCGGGTGTCAGATTCTGGCTCCAGGCAATGACCTGCATGCCGAACGCCTGACCGTAGCGGGCAATCCATTTGCCGATACTGCCCAGCCCGAGAATGCCCAGGGTCTTGCCGTGCAGGTCGCTGCCCAGCCCGACCTGCCAGTTGCCCGCGCGCAAAGAGTTGGCCTCGGCCACCAGATTGCGGGTGATGCCCATGATCAGCGCCCAGGTCAGTTCCGGTGCCGCGTGTTTATAGCTTTCTGTTCCGCACACCACAATGCCGTGCCGCTTGGCCGCAGGGATATCAATCGCCGCATTGCGCATGCCGCCTGTGACCAGCAATTTGAGCGCAGGCAGTTGGCTGAGCAGTGCCTCATCGAACAGGGTTCGCTCACGCATCAGGCAAATGATGTCGAAGCCTTGCAGGCGTTGCGCCATGGTTGCGGTGTCGGCCGGGAAGTCGTGCAGAAAGCTGATGTCGCCCACTGAGTCGAGCACCGACCAGTCCACCACATCGCTGGCTATGTTTTGCCAATCATCGAGCACTGCGATTTTCAACGGGGTCATTGTCTGAAGGCCTCTTGACGGGTTTGTATGAAACCGAGCACTAATTGAACAGGCTGGCAGCGATATTAATCGAAAAGCCCAGAATCGCGGTGTTGAACACAAAGCAGATCAACGACTGACCAAGCACAACCTTGCGCATTTCGCGGGTCGCGACGCCGACGTCGGAGGTCTGTACCGCAACGCTGAGGGTGAACGAAAAGTACAGAAAGTCCCAGTAGTCGGGGTGCTTTTCTCCGCCGACAAACGCCAGCGCGGGCTCCTTGCCTTTCCAAGTATAGAACATGCGTGCGTAATGCAGGCTGAAGATCACTCCGATCATCAGCCAGGAACCAATGACGGTAAGACCGGTAAAGGCGTGATGGAGCATTTTGGCGTCGCTGGACAGGCCCTTGCTGCTCGCGACTTCGAAGATGATCGCCGCCAGACTCGCCAGTGCCGCCACGCAGACCGTTACCAGAATGACGCCCGCGTTTTCGTCTTCCATCATCGCGACTCGGCGGACATCGTCAGCATTGCTGCGCAGTGTGCGAACGAAAATAAGGATCAGATACAGCCATACGCCTGTGTCCCAGCCGGTCAGCAGGCTCTGAGTGAGTGTTGCGTGGGGGATCAGCCAGGACCAGGCAATGCCGGCGGTGAGGCCAACCAAAGCTGCGAGCGTCAGGCGAGGGCGGGTGCGGGCAAGATGGCGCATGCGGTCTAGTCGTTACAGGAGATTACGAGACAGTAGCATGCCCATTTTGCATGCCAAGCCGGATTTGAAAAAAACGGCGCGCAAGGGGGGTGCGCGCCGTGTGCCAGCCAGATTGTCAGCAGGCGGCGAGTGTTTTTTTAAGCTGGCTCAACGCACCAGGCAGGGCTGCTTGTTGTTGAATTTCCAGTCCGGGATCAGAAACTGCATGGCCACTGCGTCATTGCGTGCGCCCAGGCCCATGCCTTTGTAGAGTTCGTGAGCCTTGGCCAGCTGGTCCATGTCCAGCTCGACGCCCAGCCCCGCCTGCTTGGGCACATCGACCTTGCCGCCGATAATCTGCAACGGGGCCTTGGTCAGGCGCTGGCCGTCCTGCCAGATCCAGTGGGTATCAATCGCCGTGATGTTGCCCGGTGCCGCAGCGGCAACGTGGGTGAACATCGCCAGAGAAATATCGAAATGGTTGTTGGAATGCGAGCCTCAGGTCAGACCCCACTCGTTGCACATCTGCGCCACACGTACCGAGCCCTGCATGGTCCAGAAGTGCGGATCAGCCAGTGGAATGTCCACCGATTGCAGTTGAATGGCATGGCCCATTTCCCGCCAGTCGGTGGCGATCATGTTGGTGGCAGTCTTCAGGCCGGTGGCGCGGCGGAACTCGGCCATCACTTCACGACCGGAATAACCGTTTTCCGCGCCGCATGGGTCCTCCGCATACGCCAGCACGTGATGCTGATCGCGGCATAGGCGGATGGCTTCCTTGAGCGACCAGGCTCCGTTGGGGTCAAGGGTAATACGCGCATCGGGAAAACGCTCAGCCAGCGCCGTGACAGCTTCGATCTCTGCGTCACCGCTCTGTACGCCGCCCTTGAGCTTGAAGTCCTGAAAGCCGTAACGCTGGTGCGCAGCTTCAGCCAGACGGACCACCGCCTGCGGAGTCAGCGCTTCTTCATGACGAATGCGGAACCAGTCATTATCGGCGTCGGGCTCGCTGCGGTAGGCCAGGTCGGTTTTGCGCTGGTCGCCGACATAAAACAGGTAGCCGAGCATCTCGACCTGATCACGTTGCTGACCTTCGCCCAGCAATGCAGCAACCGGTACGTCCAGGTGCTGACCAAGCAGGTCGAGCAGGGCGGCTTCCAGCGCGGTGACAGCGTGAATGGCAATGCGCAGGTCGAAGGTCTGCAGGCCGCGGCCGCCCGAATCGCGATCGTCGAAGGCTTTGCGTGCCTCATTGAGGATCTTCTGGTAAGTGCCGATGCTGCTGCCCACCACCAGCGAGCGTGCGTCTTCCAGCGTCTGGCGGATCAACTCGCCACCCGGCACTTCGCCGACGCCGACATGCCCGGCATTGTCCTTGAGTATCACGATATTGCGGGTGAAGTAAGGGCCATGTGCGCCGCTGAGGTTGAGCAGCATGTCGTCATAGCCAGCCACTGGCACTACTTGCATCTCGGTAATGACAGGGGCCTTGCTGGTGATGTTGGCTTGTTGAATGTTCATAGCTGATCCCGTAAAAAATATGGCCTGTAATGGCGTCGCTTCGAACCTGCATCAATGCGTGGCCGGGGTATGGATGGCGGCTACCGGCGTCGCGCCTGGCTTGGGCGTATTGCGCGCAGCGAAGACGATGATTGCGGCAATGATCGATGTGACCGTCAGACCATACAGCCCGCCCTGGATCGAGCCGGTGTGCTCTTCCAGCAAGCCGAAAGTGGTCGGCGCCACGAAGCCACCCAGGTTGCCCACCGAGTTGATCAACGCAATGACCGCTGCGGCGATACGTGCATCCAGATACGCTTGCGGGATGGGCCAGAACAGCGACGAAGCCGACTTGAAACCCAGTGCTGCAAAGCAGATGGCAACGAAGGCGAAGATCGGGCTGCCAGTGGTGGACATGAACATCCCGGCAGCGGCAATCAGCAGCGCAATCGCTACCCACGCCTGCTGGCGCTTCCACTTGGCGGACAGCGTGGCGAAAGCGTACATGCCGATGATCGACAGCAGCCATGGAATGGAGTTGAACATGCCGACTTCAAAGTCAGTCAGGCTGCCCATTTTGCGGATGATGCTCGGTAGCCAGAAGGTCGCTGCGTAGATGGTCAACTGAATGAAGAAGTAGATCAGGCAGAACAGAATGATCTGGCTGTCCTTGAGCAACTTGCCGATGGAGGCTTTGACTGGCGTCGCCGCTTCGCGGGCAGCCTGTTCGGCATCGATGGCGCTGACCAACGCGTCCTGTTCTTCGCGGGTCAGCCATTTGGCGTCGTGCGGTTTGGAGTCCAGCCAGAACCAGACGAAGAAGCACAGGCCCACCGAGAACATGCCTTCGATGAAATACATCCACTGCCAGCCTTTCATTCCGAAACCGGTGATCTGCAACAGCAGGCCTGACAGTGGTCCGGAAATCAGCGAAGCGATGGCCGAGCCGCTGAGGAAAATGGCAATTGCCTTGCCGCGCTCAACCCCGGGCAACCAGCGGGTGAAGTAGTAGATCACGCCTGGAAAGAAGCCTGCCTCGGCCACGCCCAGCAGAAAGCGCAGGATGTAGAAGTGGGTTTCGTTCTGGATGAAGGCCATGCAGGCAGCAACGATGCCCCAGGTAAGCATGATCCGCGTCAACCAGATACGTGCGCCGACTTTCTGCAGCAGGATGTTGGAAGGGACTTCGAAGAGGGCATAACCGATGAAGAACAGTCCGGCACCCAGGCCATAGGCAGCAGCACCGATACCCAGGTCATGCTCCATGTGCGAACGCACAAAGCCGATGTTCACCCGGTCGATGTAGTTGACGATAAACATGATGACGAAAAGCGGCAGGACGTGACGTTTGACCTTCGATACGGCTGAACTCAGAACCGAATCAGTGCCGTCGGCCATCCTGGAATTGGATGTGCTCACAGTTGAATCTCCCACTCGTTGTTTTTATGCGGGTATGTGCGAAGTGTGTCCCTCGCATTGTCGGTCATCATACAAGTAAAAAAGGCTTGTGCAATCCCCTGATGCTGATGATTTGGACGATTGGGAAAGTTTTTCTGGGTGCAGGTACATGCGCAGGGCACGTCAGTATGACGATGTTAATTTAATATTTTTACCCATTGATTGCTGGGTATTAGCCTTTTTTATGAGTCGGGTATGACCTATTCACGGGCCGTTTCTTTCAAGCTGTGCTGTTGAAAAAAACGCTTCGAGGTTAATCAAGAGCTTTGACAGTGACAGATAGCTTGTAATACAAGTAAGACAACCGCGCAGGCCGATGCCACCGGCCTTTTTGCGCACTCAACCTAACATTCGCGCAGTTATGACCGTGATACGGCAGCCCAACCAGACAAGTCAGGATTCATTCGCCATGCAAGAGCCTGTCAGCGCAGCGCCCAAACGTCGTCAGCACAGCCTGGCCACCGATCTGGTCACCGAACTGAGCCAGCGTATTTTGCTGGGCAAAATCGCACCCGGTCAGAAGCTGCCTTCCGAAAACCAGATCGTTCGTGAGCACGGCGTCAGTCGCACTGTCGTGCGCGAGGCCATTTCCAAGTTGCAGGCGTCAGGGCTGGTGGTGACCCACCACGGCATCGGTACGTTTGTGCTGGAGCGCAGTGACCAGACCGGCCTGCGTCTGAAGGTTGAAACCGTTTCACGGGTGCGCGATATCATCGAACTGCGTATTGGCCTGGAGACCCAGGCCGTCGCGCTGGCCGCTGTGCGCCGCACCGATGAGCAACTGGCGGCCATGCGTCAGGCACTGGACGATTATCAGGACCTGCTGGCCAATGACGACAGCTGTGTGGAGGCCGATAAACGCTTTCACATGCTCATCGCCGAAGCCACCGGCAACCCGTATTTCATGGAAATCATGCAGCACCTGGGCAGCGCGATCATTCCGCGTAGCCGCATTGCGTCAAGCGAGCGGGCGGGCAATAACCTCGCGCATCAAGGCTATCTGGCCAACCTTGAACACGAAGCACTGCTCAGCGCTATTCGCCGCAAGGACCCGGATGCAGCGCGTGCGGCGATGTGGACGCACCTGAGCAACAGCCGTGAGCGACTGGTGCCGCTGGAGTAAGAGCCTTTGAGTTTTACTGTGTTGCATTCAGCACGCCGAGCATCACTTGGGTTTGCCACTCGAAATACGGGTTGAAGGTCAGGCGTGCGTGGATCTTGCCCGGTTCGGTATAGCCCCAGTCCGAATACCACACCGGCTCGCCCGCCATGCATTTCGCGGTGTCCGGTGTGCTCTGGCCGTTCCAGCAGATGCGCTGGCTACCGGATACGCCATAAAGCGGGTTATCCGCTGAAAAAAGCAGGCCCATGTGGGAAAAGCGGCTGATGCGGTATTCCGGCAGGTAGTCCTTGCGCACCTCGACGCGCGGCGTATTGGCAGCGCGGGCGGGCAGGTCGCCGTACCAGATCAGGCGACTGGCGGGGTTACTGAAGCGCTGGCTGAAATTGTCCAGCACGTAATCAGTGTCGAGTACCGAGTCGTGCTCGGCGATGGCGATGAACACCGGCTTGTCATAGCGACGTTGATGCAGGCGGTCCTGAGCCAGCGCGCTGCTGCGATAGAACTGGGCGAAACCGTTGGTGGGCATGTTCATGTAACGAACCGGCGTCTGCATCGGGCGCAGGCCGTCGTTGGGGGCGGCAAGCCACGGCCTGGCCCAGCCGATCCACGGGGTCAGCCAGGCATAGCCGCTGTTGGAACGAAATGCCGGCGAGAACAACACCAGCCCGGCAATTTCTTCGTGGTCATAGGCGTAATCGAGCACCAGATTGGCCCCGGTTGAAAAGCCCCCCAGATAGACTTTCGGCACCTCGCGGCTCAGCTGTTGCGTTTGCTCTCGCACCACCTGCTGCCACTGCTCCAGACGCACATCAAGCATGTCTTCGGGCCTGGTGCCATGCCCCGGCAGCAGCACAGTCCTGACCAGATAGCCCTGAGCGGCGAGTTTCTGTGCCACATCATTGAAGGACCACGCTGAGTCACCCAGCCCGTGCACCAGCAGAACGCCGCCTTTAGGCGTTCCAGTCGGGGTCCATTGGCGCGGCGCGTTCCAGCCCAGTTCGGCCTCATGGTCGGCGGTCTGGAAGTTGCGGTGCTTGCGGATCAGTTCAATGGTTTGCTGACGGTAGTCTTCAAAACGCTGCGTCGGTGCTTCGCTTTCCGCCATTGAGGTGCAGGCTTGCAGGGTCAATAGCGACAGCAGACTGGCGAGTCGGGATTTGATCAAAAGGGGGCCTGTGCACGTGTGTGGAAATTCAAAAGGTCGACGCGGGCACTCTGCCATGTACGTCGCGCCGGTGACCACTTTCAGGCACACTCGGGCGTTCTATAACTTCAACAAAATGTATCCATATGCCTAACCATTGCAAGCCTCGCCACGTGTCTGGAGCTTTTCATGTTCGCCCTTGATCGGGCGCTGGCCCAAGACATCGTCGACCGGGCCATGGCCATTCTGCCCTACAACGTCAATGTCATGGACTACCTGGGCATCATCATCGGCAGTGGCGACCCCGAGCGCTTGTGTACCCGTCATGAGGGCGCGCAGCGGGTGCTGGCCAACCGGCAGGTGGTGGAAATTGATTCGCAGGCTGCGTTGCAGCTCGGTGGCGTCAAGCCGGGGGTCAATCTGCCGCTGATGCTCGATCATCAGTTGGTCGGCGTGCTCGGCATCACCGGCGAGCCGGACGAGGTTCGGGTGTACGGCGAGCTGGTGAAGATGACCGCCGAGATGCTTATGGAGCACCGCCGTCAGCAGGCTGACCTGCAATGGCGGGCACAGCGCAGCGAAGACCTGCTGGCGCGCCTGCTGCTGCCGGATTGCCCCGATAGCCTGGTGGATGAAGCCCGCCAGCTTGGTTTGCAGCCGCATGTGGCGCGTCAGGTGGTATTGATCCAGTTTGACCAGCAAGGGCAGGTTGCCAGCCAGGTGGCAACCTGGCTTGGCACGCGTTACGCCGACAGCTGGTGCGTGCTGCGCGAGCCCACCTTGTTGTACTGGTGCCGAGCGACGGGCAAGGAACGTGACGATGCGCTGCTGCTCAAGCAGTTCGATGAGCACCGCTGGCCGGTGCTGCGCATGGCCACCGTGGCTCAGTCTGCTGATCTGCCTGCCTTGCGTCATGCCTGTGCGGCGGCGCGGGATCTGCTCGATTACGCCAGTCAGGCTCTGCCGGGGCAACGCTTGCTGCGTCTTGAGGCGTACCGTTTGCCGGTGCTGTTCTGGCGCTACCGCCACGACTGGCTGGCTGAAGACGTCGCCGAGCCGATTGGCCGTTTGCATAACCACGTACAACTGCTTGACACCCTGTGCAAATGGTTCGAGTACAGCGGCGAAAGCCAGGCCTGCGCCGAAGCCCTGGGCATCCATCGCAACAGCCTGCGTTACCGGCTGGAGAAGATCGGCGAGCTGACCGGCTGCGATCCTTACAAGACCGATGACCTGCTGCGTCTGTATCTGGGCGCGCAGATGATCACTCGTCACGACTGAACACGGTTTTTGTTCAAATGCCCGATAACGGTTGCCGATCGTTGTGCGAAGGGCTGGCGGCAAACCTGGTGGCGGATGAGAGCATGCGAGCATCGGATATGGAGAACAACAATGAAAATAGTCATCGCCCCCGACTCGTTCAAGGACAGCCTCAGTGCACAGGCCGTTGCCGACGCCATCGCCAGTGGTCTGGCCGAGGTCTGGCCGCATGCCCAACTGATCAAATGCCCGATGGCAGATGGCGGGGAGGGCACCATCGAAGCGCTGCTGGCAGCCTGCAATGGTGAACTGATGAGCGCCCGGGTCAGCGGACCGCTGGGCGATCCGGTCCAGGCTCATTGGGGCTGGCTGGCCGAGAGCAGAACGGCAATCATCGAAATGGCCATGGCCAGCGGCTTGCAATTACTGACGCTGGCACAGCGCGACGCCTGTGTGACCAGCACAGCAGGTACGGGCCAGTTGATCTCGGCGGCACTGGATGCGGGTGCCCGTCGCGTGATTCTGGCCATCGGTGGCAGCGCAACCAACGACGGCGGCAGCGGCATGCTCTCGGCATTGGGCGCACGCTTTCTAGATGCCGACGATCAGCCCTTGCCATCGGGCGGTCTCGCGCTTGCCGATCTGGCCCGTATCGACCTGAGCGGCTTTGATCCGCGCTTGTCTGACGTGTGCGTCGAGATTGCCGCCGACGTCGATAATCCTCTGTGTGGACCGAATGGCGCCTCGCATATCTTCGGCCCGCAAAAAGGCGCATCGCCCGAGCAGGTTGTGGCGCTGGATGCCGCACTTGGGTGTTTCGCCGACCATTCGGCGCGGATCCTCGGTCTGGACCAACGCAACAGCCCTGGCAGCGGCGCGGCAGGCGGAATGGGCTTTGCTGCCAAGGCGTATCTGAATGCCTCCTTTCGCGCAGGCGTTGAGGTGGTTGCCGAGCTGACCGGGCTGGAGCAGGCGTTGACCGGGGCCGACCTGGTCATCACCGGCGAAGGCCGTTTTGATGCGCAGACCTTGCGCGGCAAGACGCCGCTTGGCGTCGCGCGCGTCGCGAAGCGCCAGCAAGTGCCAGTGATCGTGCTGGCTGGAACGCTGTGCGAAGGCTACGAGCAGCTTTACCCGCACGGCATTGGCGCGGCCTTCGCGCTGGCCAGCGGGCCGATGAGCCTTGAACAGGCCTGTCGCGATGCCAGTCGCCTGCTGCACGACCGCGCGCGTGACCTGGCGCGGCTCTGGCAAATGGCGGCAGAACGCTGAAGGCTGCCCTTCGGGCAGCGCCTTGCACAGGCTCGGTCCAGTTGGCCGATCGGCCTTTTGAGTAAAAAACCTGATTATCACCAGCAATCCTAAAGAATTGTCGGACAAGGGCGATATGCTCTCGGTTGTCTGACAACTTGGCGTCAGATACTGCCCTCCAAATACAAAAGAGCACTGGTCATGAATCTACGCACACTCACAATCGCTCGTCGTGCCGGTCTGGGTTTTACCCTGATTTCCCTGTTGGTGGCTTTACTTGGATGGTTCGCGCTGGCACAGATGTCGACCATTCGCCAGAGCGAAGTGGCAGTGGAGAGCAATTGGCTGCCCAGCATGCGAGTGGTCAACGATATCCGGGAAATCATGCTGCGTATCCGGACCATCTCCTTGCGCATGGCGCTGGACACCGACCCTGCGAGCATTCCGACCTATCGCGGGCAACTGGACGTACGTCTGGGTGATCTGGACAAGAAGCTGGGCATTCTCAAGACGTTCGTCGACACCCCTGAAGAGAAGACCCTGACTGACCAGTTCATGGTCACCATGGGTCAATACCGCAGCGCGCTGGATCGCTCTTTTGTTCTCGCCGGGCAGGGCGACAGCACCGGTCTGAACAAGCTGCTGCTGGTCGATATGAAACAGATCGTCGACGGTTCCGGCAAACAGCTCAATGATCTGGCTGATTTCTACGTCACCAAGGTGGATGCCGAAGGCAAGTCGGCCGAAGCCCAGTACGACAAATCGCGTGACATCGTCATTGTCTTTGTCGTTATCGCCGCATTGTGCACCATCGGTCTGGCGCTCTGGCTGACCCGCAGTATCGTTGGGCCGTTGCAACGTGCCGTCACTGCTGCCGAGCAGGTTGCCAACGGCGACCTGACCCATACCATCGAGGTCGACGGCGAAGACGAAGTCACCCGACTGCTGCGTGCCTTGGCAATGATGCAGGTCAATCTGCGTGAAGCCATGCGCCACATCGGCAGCTCGGCTACCCAGCTGGCGTCGGCGGCCACTGAACTCAACTCGGTCACCGAGGACAGCTATCGCGGATTGAACCAGCAGAATGCAGAGATCGATCAGGCCGCCACGGCGATCAACGAAATGACCTCGGCGGTAGAAGAAGTTGCGCGTAACGCCGTGTCCACGTCGGACGCCTCCACCCAGTCCAGCACCTCGGCACTGGCAGGCCAGACGCGGGTGATCGAGACGGTGCAGTCGATCCAGACACTGACCGACAACGTGCAGGCCACCTCGACACTGGTGCAAAACCTCGCCAATCAGTCTCAGGATATCGGCAAGGTGCTGGACGTGATCCGCTCGATTGCCGAACAGACCAACCTGCTGGCGCTCAACGCGGCCATCGAGGCGGCGCGCGCGGGCGAGTCGGGCCGCGGTTTCGCGGTAGTGGCGGATGAAGTCCGTGCGTTGGCGCATCGCACCCAGCAGTCGACGCTGGAAATCGACTCGATGGTCAATGCCATGCGCAGCGGTTCTGCGCAGGCGCTCGACTCGATGAACACCAGCCGCGACCGGGCCGATTCGACGTTGGCGCTGGCCAAGGGCGCGGGCGAGTCGTTGAGTGAGATCACATCGTCGATCAATCAGATTTCCGAGCGTAATCTGGTGATTGCCAGCGCTGCGGAAGAACAGGCGCAAGTGTCGCGTGAAGTCGACCGCAACATCGTCAACATTCGCGATCTGTCCATGCAGTCGACTCAGGGTGCCAACCAGATCAGTGCGTCGAGTCATGAATTGTCGCGTCTTGCTGCTGACCTGAATCAGGTGGTCTCACGCTTCAAGGTGTAAAACCCTACATTGATACAGGTTGTGTCCGCTTGCCGACGATCGACCGGGCGCGCATTATGCCCTCGGTCGAAATGACCTCCGGTACAGTCTGGGCACAACCTTATCGAAGGGGGCGGCATCGCGTCATGGATAATAATAATCACACCTTCAGCAGTTGGCTGCGCTCGCCAGCCCATCATCAATGGCTGGCACTGGAAGGCAACCGTCTGTTGACCTTCGCCAAGGCTTCCCGACTCGACAACGGTTTTGGCAGTCTTGATAACTACGGCCGTCTGATGGTCGGCGCCACGGCCGAAACCATGAATACCGCACGTATGACCCACTGTTTTGCCATGGCCCATGCGCAAGGCATACCCGGCTGTGCCGCACTGGTCGATCATGGCATCGCCGCATTGCGTGGCCCGTTGCGCGATGCCGAACACGATGGCTGGTTCAGTGCCGCGCTCGAAGACGGCGGCAAAACCGACAAACAGGCGTATCTGCACGCTTTCGTCGCACTGGCGGCCAGTTCTGCCGTGGTGGCGGGGCGGCCTGGCGCGCAAGCATTGCTGTCCGAGGCCATCCAGATCATCCAGACCCGTTTCTGGAGCGAGCAGGAAGGTGCCATGCGTGAGTCGTTTGCGCAGGACTGGAGCAACGAAGAGGCCTATCGCGGCGCCAACAGCAACATGCACAGCACCGAAGCCTTCCTCGCGCTGGCCGACGTAACCGGCGATGCTCAATGGCTCGACCGGGCGTTGAGCATTGTCGAGCGGGTGATCCATCAACATGCCGGGGCCAACAATTTTCAGGTCATCGAGCACTTCACACAAAACTGGCAACCGCTGCCCGATTACAACCGCGAAAACCCGGCTGATGGCTTCCGGCCGTTCGGCACCACGCCGGGGCATGCCTTCGAGTGGGCACGGCTGGTGCTGCATCTGGAGGCCGCGCGTCGTCACGCCGGGCGCGCAAATCCGGAATGGTTACTGGATGACGCCCGCCAGCTGTTTGCCAATGCCTGCCGCTACGGCTGGGATGTCGACGGTGCGCCGGGTATCGTCTACACCCTGGACTGGCAGAACCAGCCAGTGGTCCGTCATCGTCTGCACTGGACCCACTGCGAAGCGGCCGCTGCTGCCGCCGCGTTGCTGCAACGTACCGGCGAGCAACAGTATGAAGACTGGTATCGCTGCTTCTGGGAGTTCAACGAGACCCTGTTCATCGATCATGAGCATGGCAGCTGGCGCCATGAGCTGAACCAGCGCAACGAACCCAGTGCTGATATCTGGCCGGGCAAGCCTGACCTTTATCACGCCTATCAGGCCACGCTGTTGCCGGTGTTGCCGCTGGCACCCAGCCTGACCAGTGCTCTGGCGGGGCATGAGTGAACGGCTGAGCCTGGCATCGGCAATCAGAGCGCAGGGATGCGTTTGTCGCTCAGGCGGATAATCTGCCGGGCCAGGAAGCTGCCGGTCAGGATCACGCCGAACAGGCGCAGGGTCTGCATGGCCAGCACGAAGCCGACATCGGCATGAGTATCGATGGCAATAATGGCCATGGTGTCCAGGCCGCCCGGGCTGGTTGCCAGGTACACCGAGAGATAATCCTTGCCCATCATCGCTGCAATCAGCCAGGCCGACAGGGCACACAGTACGATCAGAAGCAGTGAGGCCAGAATCATCATCGGCAGTCGTCGCCACACGTATTGCACTGTCGGCCGGTCGAAACGCAGCCCTACATAACAGCCGATAGCACCATAGCCAATTGGCAGCAGCCAGTCAGGAATGCTGATCTGCATGACGCCGCTCAGTTGCAGCGCGCCGCCCAGCATCAACGGCACCAGTAAGGCACCCGCTGGCAGGCGCGAGCCCAGTGCCACGCCCGTTACGATCACTGCCAGACTCAGGGCGAGGTCGATCAGGTTCAGGCTATGTAAGGCTGCTGCGGTGCTGTGCAGGTCAGCCCCGGAATCAGGTGCGCCGATGAAATGGCTGACCAGCGCGCCGATGGTGACCACGCAGACCACGCGCACATATTGCATGGTGGCAACGACTCGCGAGTCTGCGCCGTAATCCTCGGACATGGCGACCATCGCCGAAGCAGCGCCGGGCGACGTGCCCCAGGCGGCAGTGTTACTCGGGATTCCGCCAAAGCGCACCAGTACCAGGCCTACCGCCGCGCTCAGCACCACAGTCAGGATCGTGGCCAGCAGCATGACGTGCCAGGACTGTAGCGCCGTGAGCAATACGCTGACTGACATCGCATGCGCAATCAGCACACCAACGGTGCCTTGGCCGAGCTGAAACGCCCGCTTGGGCATGCGGATGGTGGCGCCCGACACGCCAAAGCCGATAGCAACCAGCATGGGGCCGAGGAACATCGCAGCAGGCATGTTGAACAGTTTGAGCAGTTGACCGGCAGCACCGGCCATCAGGATCAGGCCCGCCCATTGAGTGAGCGGGGCAAGGGTGGAAAGCGAAAAGCGTGAAGCGTGTGACAAGGACGTTCTCCTTGAATCGGGTGGATCACATGCAAACAGTATCGACTTGGCAACCGATCAAGTCTATTTTCTAATAATCATGAATTGATAACTTTGGTTGATAGATATGGACCTGCGCGATCTCACTTATTTTGAAACCATTGCCGAACTGGGCCACCTCGGGCGAGCCGCGGAAAAGCTCAATCGCAGTCAGCCCGCGCTGACAAAAAGCATTCAGCGGCTGGAGGAATCATTCGGAACGCGGCTGTTTCAGCGTGACGGTCGACGCATCAAACTGACCCCGGTGGGTGAGCTGTTGCAGGCACGCGGCAAGGAACTGCAGCAGAGCATTGCCCAGACCCAGCGGGAAGTAAGGGATTTCGCCAGTGGCATGGTGGGCAACATTCGCGTCGGCTGCGCCGCGACGATGGCGGAATACCTGATGCCGAAACTGACCTCGGCCCTGTTACAGCGTACGCCGGATGTCACTTTCAAGCTGGTGATAGGCCAGGATGACCTGTTGCGTGAGTCGCTGCGTTCAGGGCAGCTGGACATGATCATCTGCGCACTGGCACCCGACAGCGAAGACGTCACCAGCTTTGCCATACTCAGGGACGAAGCCGTGGTGGTCGCCAGCAAAAAACACCCGATCTTCAAGACCTCATTGAAGATGAGTGACCTCTGCGCATATCGCTGGGTACTGCCGCCGGTCAGCGTTTCATCACGCAAGTGGCTGGACGCGACCTTTGCTGCCAACGGCCTGCCGCTGCCGACAGTGCAGATCGAGGCGAACTCGATCTCCCTGTTGCCAGGCTTGATTGCTCAAAGCAACCTGCTGAGCTTCATCGCCCGCGAGTCGCTGGAGTTTGGCAAGACCATGCAACACCTGCGTGAAGTGCCCCTGGAACAGACCACGCTCAAGCGCACCATCGGCGTGACCCTGCGCAAGGGCGGCTACCTGTCGCCAGCGGCAGAGGGCATGTTGCAGATGCTGCGTGACAACGGCGGGGACTTTCTGGGTTGGGGGTGAGCGCGTGCGTTCAGCTACTCGCCGGGCATGACCTTTAAGCCATTCAGGTACCTTGCCAGTGCCTCGGCACCCAGCTCCACGGTAGAGCTGGTACCCGCCCAGCTACAGGCGAGCATCAGGTTGCGGGGCAAGTCGAAGTCCTCAACCATAAAGCCGTCGCGATCAAACCCGTGTTCATCATGAGAAACCAGTTCGCGCAACGAGGTCACTGGCTCGAAGTACGCCCAAACGGGCTTGTTCAATGCCACCGCCATACCGACTTCAAATGCGCTGCCCGAATCCGGCTCCAGACCGCGAAACACATTCAGGTTGACCAGTACGGCAGAGCAGCGATGAATCATCGCGATATTCATCGAGTAAATCTGCTGCGCAGTTTCATGCGGCGTGCGCCCGAGCGTCACTTCATTGTCGAAGGGGTACAAACCTTCAAGCCCGTGTGCCGAGCATAACGCCTTGAGGTAGCGTCCGTACTCGACGGCGTCTGGCCGGAACACGTCGAAGCCTGCGAGATAAACCAGTGGCGTTTGCATATCCGACTCTTGGCTACAGAGGTTATCCCACTGATTCTAAGGCCGACTGTCTGGCCGCGATACGTGCCATTGATCGGCCGACCGGCGCTCAGCAGGTATTTGAGCTGGAATCTGTACGGATAACCAGTATTCTTGTCCAGTCTGATCATTTTCATGTGAACGCTGGCCTTGAATACTGCTCCTCTCGACAATCCGTTCTATTACCTGGAAAACTTCCGGCAGGTCCTTACCTGGATTGCCCTGCGCTACGACGACCTGCTCGACGCAGCCGAGCGCCGTTTCATCAGCGAGTTTGCCGAGGCGCCCGTGCGTGCCCAGGGTCTGCTGGTACGCATGGTGATGCGCAAGGGCGTATTGTTTCGGGCCAGCAAACTGAGTTACGTCGAAATCGGCGACCCTCGTGAGGCAGTGCAGCCGCTGCTGGATCGCGGCTGGGTCGTCACCAGCCCGCCACTGGGTTTGAGCGAACTGTTCCAGTTGCTGCGCCGCGACGAGCTGACCCAGTGCTTCAAAGCCCATGCAGTCAAGGGGCCAGAGCGCAAGCAGGCATGGCTGGAGCGCTTGCAGCCGTTGTATGAAGCGCCACAGGCACTTGAGCATTGGCACCCGACGTTGTCTGACGTCGTGTTCGGCCTGAACATCATGCCGCTCTGTGACCGCCTGCGATTGTTGTACTTCGGCAATCTGTATCAGGAGTGGTCGGAGTTCGTGCTGGCTGATCTGGGCATCTACCGCTACGAAAAGGTCGAATTTTCGGTGCAGTCGCGCGTCATCAATCAGCGCGCCGACATCGATGCGTGCCTGCAATTGCATGCCTGTCGAGAAGCGCTGGAAACCTGCATCGATCTGCATGCGCTGGCCGAACAGGTCATCGCGGTCCAGTGCGGCAATGCGTGGTTGCATATGCGTCGCGCCAAACTGCTGTTTCGCATCGGGCAGCAGGCCGAGCGCCTGCAGGACTGGCCTCTGGCGATGGCAGTGTACCGTCAGTCCAGCTACCCCGGCGCGCGTTCGCGGCAGATCCGGGTGCTGGAACGCAACGCCGAATACGCAGCCGCCATGACGCTTGTGCAGCAGGCGCGGAGTGCCCCGGAAAGTGATGCCGAGGTTCAGCATTTGTCGCGCGTGTTGCCACGACTGCAACGCAAGCTCGGCCTGACGGTCGAGCGCAGGCGCGCGGCGCGTATCGTCTCGCGGCTGGACGTGCAGGTTGCGCCATTGGCGGGGGTGAGTGTCGAACGTCTGATACGCCAGCACCTTGAACAAGAGCAGGGTGGGGAAGTGCATTACGTCGAGAATGCGCTGGTCAATTCCCTGTTTGGTCTGCTGTGCTGGAAGGCCATTTTCGCGCCCTTGCCTGGCGCATTCTTTCACCCGTTTCACAGTGCACCCAGCGATCTGTACAGCCCGGACTTCTATCAGCGCAGGGTGGCATTGTTCGATGCCTGCCTGATGCAACTGGAGTCAGGCGAATACCTGGCGACCATTCGCGAGCATTTTCAAAGCAAATTCGGCCTGCAGTCACCCTTCGTATTCTGGGCTGCATTGACGCCGCAGCTATTGGAGCAGGCACTGCGCTGCCTGCCCGCTGAGCATCTGCGTCACTGGTTTCGTCGTCTGTTGCAGGATGTAAAAGCCAACCGGACCGGAATGCCGGACTTGATCCAGTTCTTCCCGGAGCAGCGGCGCTATCGAATGATAGAGGTCAAGGGACCAGGGGATCGTCTCCAGGACAACCAACTGCGCTGGCTGGATTTCTGCGCCGAGCATGGTATGCCGGTGGAGGTGTGTTATGTGCAGTGGGCAACTGAACATGCTGCCGAAGTCATTGAAGAGCTGGCCTGTCATCAAGGCGCTTTGTGTTCACCCTGACTGTCTTGGTGATTGGCGTCATGCGGTTGTTTCGAGTCATGAGGCTTGTCAGCCGCACTGCCGTTCTTTCCGGGCAGCGGGTCCATGCCTTTGGTGCCGGGGCTTGTTCCTGGCGCGCCGGGACTGGTTCCGTCCACGTTCTTTTCCGCTCCGGTGCCGGGTACTTTCGGACCGTCGCCTACCGGGTTCGTTGGGCCTGTAGAGCCTGCGAATGCGCTTGCGCACGAGAGCGCCAGCAGTGCTGCAAGGCCTAATGCCCCCAATCTATTCCTGATCATGCTGCAACCTCCGTGAGTGCAATGGGGTAGAACGGTGTTACGGAATCTGCCACTGACCCGCGAGCAAAACATGTTGTCCTGCCCGCGTCAGAAGCATGATTACTGAGTCTTGGTTTTTTCAGTAACGTTGCTCTTGTCGTGCGTGCCATGTGCGCCCTTGTCATGATTCATCGACTTTTCGGCAGCCGCTTTTTTGCTGTCTGTTTGCGCGCCAGGAGTTTCGGAAGAGGTGCGGTCCATCGGCTGGGTGTTAGTGCCCGGCAGCTTGGTCGCATTCTTGTTGATTGGCGTTTCAGAGCTGGTGGTCGATTCGGCAAAGGCTGCACCCGAAGCGACGGCCATCAGGCCTGCCAGGGTGAGGGCAGTCAGTTTGGTCTTGATCATGATGCTTACTCCGTTGTTTTAAAGTAGTTCTTTAAAGTACGTATATTGGTCATTGGCCAGTGGCCATAGGTGCCCTTTAACCCGACGAACGGTAGCTGTGTGCCACGCGCGCGCACTTGGTACCGACTCTTTGATTCGGCGGTTTCAAACCTTTCGCGTTCGTCTGTTTACATAGGCTTGATCAGCGCGTTTGGAACAGTTTTAAGTTGATTTAGCTATAAGCTGACCGCCCGGTCATCCCCAACGATTCTTAAAATCATACTTTCTTACATTTTTATAACGCAGCTGGCGTTTAGCTATCCATCTAGAGGTGGCAAAAAGCTATTTAGCGCTTGAGTGTGTGATTTCGCCGTAAACACTGGGCTTTACAGGGTTTTTCAACGTCGACAGCGTAGGAAATCGCCTACAAAAAAGTTCCTTCGCTGACACGATTCGTTGGATTGTCATGAAACAGCAACATTTCAGGTTTTAAATCCGCCTCGGGCCTCCCTAACTGGGCCACCACACAATCTCCTGGACTGAGGTATTACCGTGATACTGCTGACTAAAAAACGCTTGTCGCTTCTGATCGCTTCGCTGTGCCTCAGCGGTGTGGCCCATGCGACTGATGTCACAGGTGCTGGTTCGAGTTTCGTCTACCCGGTTATTTCAGCGTGGTCCCAGGACTACAGTAAAACCAAGGATAACCGTATCAACTATCAGTCCATCGGTTCGGGCGGCGGTATTGCCCAGATCAAGGCAGCGACTGTTGACTTCGGTGCATCCGACGCCCCTATGTCCGCTGAGGACCTGCAGGCTGGCGGTCTGGGTCAGTTCCCGAGCGTCATCGGCGGTATCGTGCCGATCGTCAACGTCGAAGGCGTTGGAAGTGGCGAGCTGAAGCTGGACGGCCCAACTATCGCCAAGATCTTCATGGGCGACATCAAGAAGTGGAACGACCCGGCAATCACTGCCCTGAACTCGGGCGTGAAGCTGCCTGATACTGCGATCACCGTTGTTCACCGCTCGGACGGTTCGGGTACCACTTACAACTTCACCAACTACCTGAGCAAAGTCAGCCCGGAGTGGAACGAGAAGCTGAAGTTCGGTTCGACCGTGCAGTGGCCAGCCGGTGTGGGCGGCAAGGGTAACGAAGGTGTTTCTGCCTACGTGAAACAGATCAAGGGTTCGATCGGTTACGTTGAGTACTCCTACGCGACGACCAACAAGTTGTCTTACACCCAGTTGAAAAACGCTGCCGGCAAATTCATCAAGCCAGACGCCAAGGCTTTTGCTGCCGCTGCTGACACTGCCGACTGGGCGAGCGCCAAAGACTTCAACCTGATCATGACCAACGCGCCGGGTGAGGCTGCATGGCCGATCACCGCGACCACCTGGATCATCATGTACAAGAAAGCCAAGAACGAAGAGAAAAGCGCAGCCGCTTTCGACTTCTTCAAATGGTCGCTGGAAAACGGCCAGAAACAGGCCGAGAAGCTGGAATATGTAGCATTGCCGAAATCGCTGGTTGAACGCGTGGAAAGCTACTGGAAAACGGAATTCACCAAGTAAGTGATTCAACCCGTACCACCCCTGTCATCAGCCGCGATATCGGCTCGGTGACAGGGGCTTTTCCTTGCGAGTGGCCTCAACATGACTGAAAACACCCAATACCTGTCCGCTAACGTCTCCGCTGGTGAGTCCGAGGGCGAGAAGCGCGCCAAACGGGATCATCGTCATGACCTGTGGTTCAAGCGTTCATTGCAGGCCGCAGCGATGCTGGTGCTTGCTTTGCTGGGTTGTATTGCCTTGTCGACCCTGTGGGGCGGCAGTCTGGCATTCCAGACTTTCGGGTTTGGCTTTCTGACCAGCACCGAGTGGGACGTGAACGCCGGCAAGTTCGGCGCACTGGTTCCGATCTACGGCACCCTGGTTACCTCTTTTCTGGCTTTGCTGATCGCCGTCCCGGTGAGTTTCGGCATTGCAATCTTTCTGACCGAAGTAGCTCCGCCTTGGCTGCGCATGCCGATTGCCTCGGCCATCGAGCTGCTGGCAGGTATCCCATCGATCATCTACGGCATGTGGGGGCTGTTTGTCTTTGGCCCGTTCATGGCTGAACACCTGTCACCCTGGATCACCGAAAACCTCGGCGCACTGCCGCTGATCGGTCCGATGTTTCAAGGCCCGCCGCTGGGTATCGGCATGCTGACCGCCGGTATCGTGCTGGCGATCATGATCACGCCGTTCATTACCTCGGTCATGCAGGAAGTCTTCCGCACTGTACCCGTAGCCCTCAAAGAGTCGGCCTACGCACTGGGTGGCACCACTTGGGAAGTGGTCTGGGACATCGTGCTGCCTTACACCCGTTCGGCAGTGGTCGGCGGTGTGTTCCTCGGCTTGGGACGCGCGCTGGGCGAAACCATGGCGGTCACCTTTGTACTGGGTAACGCTCACCAGTTCTCTGCATCGCTGATGATGCCAAGCAGTTCCATCGCCTCGGTAATCGCCAACGAGTTCAACGAGGCTTATACCGACTTGCACCGTTCGGCACTGATCGCCCTTGGCTTCCTGTTGTTTGTGGTCACCTTCATCGTGCTGGCCCTTGCACGTCTTATGCTGTCGCGCCTTTCGCGTAAGGAGGGGTTATGAGTAAGGATGTGACAGGCAGCGAGAGCCTGTATCGGGTTCGCAGCATCAAGAACAAGATTGCGATGGTGCTCAGCTGTGGTGCCACTGCCTTCGGCCTGCTGTGGCTGGTGTGGATTCTGCTGACCACCATCATCAAGGGTATCGACGCGCTCAACCTGCAGTTGTTCACTGGCATGACCCCGCCGCCTGGCACCGAGGGTGGCCTGGCCAACGCGTTCTATGGCAGCGTGCTGATGTCGGGCATAGGTCTGTTGATCGGTACACCAATCGGCCTGATGGCCGGCATCTGGCTGGCCGAGTTTGCTCGCTACACCAAGCTGGGTAACGCAGTACGCTTCATCAACGACATCCTGCTGTCGGCACCTTCCATCGTGCTCGGCCTGTTCGTTTACACCGTTGTGGTACTGCCGCTCAACGCAGTCACAGGCCATCAAGTGGGCTTTTCGGCGATTGCCGGTGCGCTGGCTCTGGCATTGCTGGTGATCCCGGTGGTGGTGCGTACCACTGACGAAATGATGCAACTGCAACCCTCGACCATGCGTGAAGCCGCACTGGCGCTGGGTGTGCCGCAATGGAAGCTGACTCTGCAAATCGTCCTGCGCGCTGCCAAGGCGGGTGTGGTTACCGGCGTATTGCTCGCATTGGCACGTATCACCGGCGAAACCGCGCCGCTGCTGTTCACCGCTTTCGGCAACCAGTTCTGGAGCAGTGATCTGCTCAAACCAATCGCCAGTGTTCCGGTGGTGGTTTTCCAGTACGCCATGAGCCCGTTCGATGACTGGCACTCCCTGGCATGGGCCGGTGCGCTGGTCATGACGTTGTTCGTACTGATACTGAGTCTGCTGTCTCGCTTAATTCTTCTGCGCAATAGGGCGTCCTGATGAACAACCTTTCCCTGGCCAACGAAAAGACCAAGATCCAAGTGCGCGGTCTGGAGTTTTTCTACAACAACCAGAAGTCGTTGAAGTCCATCGACATGACCATCCCCGAGAAGCGCATCACTGCGATCATCGGCCCGTCGGGTTGCGGTAAATCGACCCTGCTGCGCGTTTTCAACCGTATCTACGCGATGTACCCGAAACAGGAAGCGCGCGGCGAAGTGCTGCTCAATGGCGAAAACATCCTGGCGCCAGGCTACTCGATGAACCGCCTGCGCAGTCATGTGGGCATGGTGTTCCAGAAGCCGGTGCCGTTCCCGATGTCGATCTACGACAACATTTCCTATGCTATCAAGCACCACGAAAAGCTGTCGCGTCGGGAAATGGAAGATCGCGTCGAGCAGGCACTGCGTGGTGCGGCGTTGTGGGATGAGGTCAAGGACAAGCTCAAGCAGAGCGCAACCGGTCTGTCCGGTGGTCAGCAGCAACGTCTGTGCATCGCCCGCACCATCGCGCTGCGCCCTCAGGTGTTGCTGCTCGATGAGCCCACTTCGGCACTTGACCCGATTTCGACCGGGCGTATCGAACAGCTGATCACTGAACTCAAGGAGCAGTTCACCGTGATCATCGTGACCCACAACATGCAGCAGGCGGCGCGTTGCTCCGACTACACCGCCTTCATGTTCATGGGTGAACTGATCGAGCACGGCGACACCGACACCATCTTCACCAAGCCCTCCAAGACCCAGACCGAAGACTACATTACCGGTCGTTTCGGCTGATCAGCCGGCCAGGGCGGGCGCTTCCTGGCGCTCGCCCATGAACTCCTCGATCCTGCTGCGCAGCCAACGCTCGGCAGGGTCGCTGTCCATCACACTCAGCCACGTCATCGACAGGTCCAGCCCCGGCGTGGGGAAGGGCAACGGCTCGTCATACAGCAGACCCAAGGCGCTCATGGCCTTGGCCGCGTAGTCGGACAGGCCCGAAATCATGTCGGTGCCAGCCATCAGTGCGGGCAGGGTGGCGAACTGCGGCACTGACAACACGACCTGACGCTTGCGACCCAGTGCGGTCAGCCACTCATCGGCAAAGCTGCTGATGCTGGCCACGTGCGACACCACCACATGAGGTCGTGAACAATACTCGTCGATGCTCATCGGGCCGCGCGGTTTGTCGGCGCGCACCAGCCGTGGCTGCATGTTGCGCAGCGTCTTGCGTTTGGCATTGGCCGGTAGTTCATGGGTCAGGCAGACGCCGACGGTGATGTCGCCGGACATCAGCACTTCGGAGATATTCAGGTAGTCGACGTGCTTGACCACGATCACCACGCCAGGCGCCTCCTCGCGGATGGCCTTGAGCATGGCGGGAAACAGGCCGAATTCGACGTCGTCGGTCAGGCCGATGCGAAACGTCATCTTGCTGACCGAAGGATCGAAATCGGTGGTCAGGCTCAGCGCGGTAGACATGGCATCCAGCGCTGGCGTCAGGTGCTTGAGAATTTCATGGGCACGCGCGGTCGGCTCCTTACGATGCCCCACGCGGATGAACAACGGGTCATTGAGCAGGTTGCGCAGGCGATTCAGTGCGGCGCTTATCGTGGGTTGGCCGAGAAACAGCTTTTCGGCTGCCCGGGTGACGTTACGCTCCTGCATTAATGTCTCGAAGACCACCATCAGGTTGATGTCGGCCTTGCGCAGTTCATTTCGATTCATTGCTGTTCCTTGGCATCAGACCTGGCTGACCACGACGGCCTGTAACCGACGGCTCAGTCTAGGCAAGCGTGGCAGGGGGCGTCCAGCGTTTTGCCGCCGTCGGGCTGGCATGATGAAACGTCTGCTTACGGTTCTACAGGTAGGAAAGGGGCGAATCTGTAGTGGGAAACAAGGTCTACTTGCTGGTCTGCGGTTTAACGTGGAAGCGGCTGCAGATTTCGACCCCTATCCATAGGCTACAGGAGGTGCCCCTTATGCGGGCTGCAAAGATTGCCGGCATGTTGATGTCGTTGACGCTGTCAGGCGCAGCACTGGCTGAAACGCCCGGTTATGGCCAGCAACTGGAAGGTTTCACTTACCCCCACGCGCTGCACAAATTCAGTTTTCAGTCCCAGGGCCAGACGCTGGAAATGGGTTACATGGATGTCGCACCCAACGGCAAGGCCAATGGCCGCACCGCGGTGCTGATGCATGGCAAGAATTTCTGCGCCGCGACCTGGGAAGACACTATCAAGGGGCTGAGTGCCGCGGGCTATCGCGTTGTTGCGCCTGACCAGATCGGTTTTTGCACCTCGACCAAACCTGCGCACTATCAATACAGCTTCCAGCAGTTGTCGATGAACACCCATGCGCTGCTTGAAAAGCTGGGTATCGACAAGGTGTCGGTGGTCGGCCATTCCACCGGCGGCATGCTGGCCACGCGTTACGCGCTGATGTACCCGAAACAGACCGAGAAGCTGGTGATGGTCAACCCGATCGGTCTGGAAGACTGGAAGGCTCTTGGCGTGCCGTACCGCAGCGTCGATCAGTGGTATGAGCGCGAACTGAAGACCACCGCCGAAGGCATTCGCGCCTACGAGCAGAAGACCTACTACGACGGGCGCTGGAAGCCTGAATACGACAAATGGGTCGACATGCTGGCGGGCCTGAACAAGGGGCCGGGCCATAAGATCGTTGCCTGGAACTCGGCGCTGATCTACGACATGATTTTTACCCAGCCAGTGTTCTACGAGTTTCCCAGGCTGCAGGTGCCGACCGTGTTGATGATCGGCGATGCCGATACCACCGCCATCGGCAGCGACATCGCGCCGCCCGAGGTCAAGGCGAAGATCGGCAATTACAAGGTACTGGGCAAGCAGGTGGCGCAGATGATCCCTGGCGCCAGACTGGTGGAGTTCAAGGGCAAGGGGCATGCCCCGCAGATGGAAGATCCGCAGGGCTTCAATAAAGCGCTGGTGTCCGAGCTGCAATAGTCGGTCATTCATCCCACGCAACAGCCTGGTCGGCCAGCGACCAGGTTGTCTGGCCCTATTGTTATCAGCTAGACGGCAATCTCTACCTGATCTCCGTTAAGCCGTACCGGCCAGACCTCCAGACGTTGCTCCGGGTACTCGATGCAACTACCGTCGTGCAGGCGAAAATGCTGCTTGTACAACGGCGAGGCAATCACCAGCTCGCCAGCGATATGGCCAATCAGTCCGCGACCGATCACATTGGCGCCGGACTTGGGGTCGCGGTTGTCGATGGCAAAGAGCTGTTCGCCCTCAGGGGTTTCAGGCAGGTAGAACAGCGCTACCTGCGCGCCGTCCAGCCACGCTACCACGCCGGAGTTGGCGACCAGATCCTTGCGTCCGCACAGGGCATGCCAGTGCAGTTGCAGTGCAGAATGGGCGTTTTCGCCCGCCAATACGGTGTTGGACGAATTCATTACACCACCTCCTTGAACAACGGGATAAGGGCCAGCTCTTCGGGTTTTGCCGGACGAGGCTGGGCGCGCTCCTTGACGAAATGCACGTCCGGGTCGCCACGTCCGTCATTGACGAAGGTGCGGAAGCGCTTGAGCTTCTCCGGGTCCTTGAGGGCATTGGCCCATTCACATTCATAGCGGTCGACCACCAGCTGCATCTGCGACTCCAGCTCTGCGGCCAGGCCCAGGCTGTCGTCGATGATGACCGCCTTGAGATAGTCGAGGCCGCCTTCCAGCGATTCTCTCCAGACCGAGGTGCGTTGCAGCTTGTCGGCAGTGCGGATGTAGAGCATCAGGAAACGGTCGATGTAGCGAATCAGGGTTTCGTCATCCAGGTCGGTGGCGAACAGCTCGGCGTGGCGCGGACGCATGCCGCCGTTGCCGCACAGGTACAGATTCCAGCCGTTCTCGGTGGCAATTACACCCACATCCTTGCTCTGCGCTTCGGCGCACTCGCGGGTGCAGCCGGATACGGCGAACTTGAGTTTGTGCGGTGAGCGCAGCCCCTTGTAACGGTCCTCAATGCGCAGTGCCATCGCGACGCTGTCCTGTACGCCATAGCGGCACCAGGTACTGCCGACGCAGGACTTCACCGTCCGGGTCGATTTGCCGTAGGCATGCCCGGTCTCGAAACCCGCCTCAATCAACTCACTCCAGATGTCCGGCAGTTCATGCAGTTGCGCGCCGAACAGGTCGATGCGCTGGCCGCCGGTGATCTTGGTGTACAAGTCGTACTTCTTGGCCACGGCACCAATCGCGATCAGCCCGTCGGGGGTGATTTCGCCACCCGGAATACGCGGTACGACCGAGTAGGTGCCGTTTTTCTGCATGTTGGCCATGAAGGTGTCGTTGGTGTCCTGCAGTGGCACCAGCGAAGGTTCGGTGATGGGGCGGTTCCAGCACGAAGCGAGAATCGAGCCGACCGCAGGCTTGCAGATGTCGCAGCCATGCGCGCCTTTGCCATGGCGAGTCAGCAGTTCGTCAAAGGTCTCGATACCTTCGACGCGGACCATCGAGTACAACTCCTGGCGGGTGTAGGCGAAGTGCTCGCAGAGGCTTTTGTCGACCGCCACACCGCGCGCCATCAACTCATGCTCGAACACCTGCTTGAGCAGCGCGGTGCAGCCGCCACAGCCGGTGGCCGCTTTGGTGCAGGCCTTGATCCCGGCGAGGTCGGTGCAGCCATTGTCGATTGCCGAACAGATAGAGCCCTTGCTGACGTTATGGCAGGAACAGATGGTCGCGGTGGCGGGCAGGGCATCGGCACCCAGCGTCGGCGCGCCTTCCCCACGCGGCAGAATCAGGCTCGATGGATCGGCGGGCAGCGGGATGCCGTTCTGCGCATATTGCAGCAGGGTGTCGTAGTAACTGTTGTCGCCGACCAGCACAGCGCCGAGCACTTGCTTGCCATCTGCCGACACCACCAGCCGGCGATAGCTGGCGGTGGCTTCGTCAATGAAACGATAACTGACAGCCCCGGCCAGCGCACCGTGCGCGTCACCAATGGAGCCGACATCCACGCCCAGCAGCTTGAGCTTGGTGGACATGTCGGCACCGAAGAACGGCTCAGTGTCCTTTTCGCACAACTGTGCAGCTACGCCACGGGCCATCTGATAACCGGGTGCTACAAGGCCGAATACGCTGCCGTTCCAGGCCGCGCACTCTCCGATTGCATAGATATCGGCGTCACTGGTGCGACAGTGCTCGTCGATTGCAATACCGCCACGCGGGCCGAGTTCCAGTTCACACTGGCGAGCCAGAGCGTCCTGCGGGCGGATACCGGCAGAGAACACGATCAGATCGGTTTCCAGAAATTCGTCGTTGGCGAAGTTCATGCGATAGCGGTATTGCTTGCCGTCGCTGATCGATTGTGTGGCGCGCGACAGGTGTACGCCGACGCCCAGCGCTTCGATACGCGCTTTCAAGGCGGCCCCGCCGTGCTCGTCCAGTTGCACCGGCATCAAGCGCGGGGCGAACTCGACAACATGAGCTTCCAGGCCAAGCGACTTCAGTGCGTTGGCCGCTTCAAGCCCGAGCAGACCACCGCCGACTACCACGCCACGGCGAGCTTTCGAGGCGGCGTAGCGAATGGTGTTCAGGTCCTCAAGCGTGCGATAGACCAGCCGCGAGTTGCCCTGTGCGCCCTCGATCGGCGGTACGAACGGGAAGGAGCCGGTGGCCAGGATCAGCTTGTCGTAGCTGAAGCAGCCTTCGGCAGTGATGATTTCATGACGATCACGATCAATCTCCAGCACCGGTACGCCCAGGTGCAGCGTAAGGCCGGGTTGTTGGTAGACAGACATTTCACTCATGGCCAGCGACTCGGCATCGCGGCCGGTAAAGTATTCGGACAAATGCACGCGGTCGTAGGCACGCTGTGCTTCTTCTCCAAATACATGGATGCGATAACTCTCCAGTGCGCCGCCTGCGATCAACTGCTCGACGCAATGGTTCCCGACCATGCCATTACCGACGACGATCAGGGTTTTTACATCGTTCATGGGGAAGACTGTGGTGTTCATAGCAAGTCCCGGCCGAGGCCAATCAGGTTTTTTGAAGCAAAAAAAAGCGCCCGGAACCTTTCGGTTCCAGGCGCCTTTGCCTGTTCTCTTATTGGGTGTTCGGGGATGCCATCAAGCCACGTTGCCGGATGCACCCATGTCGCCCTCTGGTCTCTTCGAGACTGGCGATCAACGTCGATCAACCGGGGCGGCCCGACCACATTCATGGTGGGGTTGTTGAGGATTATGCAGAGGTTGTGCCAGCTTGCGTCGGCAGTGCTCCAAGCCCGAATTGCCAATGCCCGCAAGGCTGCGCAGCGTTTACAACGGCGTCCGGCGCATGATTTTTCCTGCCTTGCATTGGTGCGCATCGAAGGGTTTGCGCTGTAAAGCTGTGCGCCGCATTGCCCGCTCACGATAACCGGCGTTTTTGCCTCCGGGCGCCCCAGTCGCTCCAGGCACATATCGTTACTCACGCACCGGGTGGGAATGCCTGTCGTGACGCTCCGCGTCACAATTCTGCGCCGCGCCGCCTGCTCTATAGTTAAGCCGTGCGTCCAAAGGCCCATCTCTGGCGTAACATTTGTATCACCCTGCAATTCCCCCAATAAGTCCGTGCTCATGAACATCACTATTACTGAGGTACACCCCTCCGAAATCCCGCACACCGTCGATTTCGTCATGCGTGCACGTGCCGGGATCTTTCCCTTGCTCGACACCGTCACCGTTCCGCCCGATCTGGCCGGTTTCGAGCAGGTGTATCTGGACGGGGAGGACGGCAAGTTTCTGATCGCCCGCAGTGAAGGGCAGATCATCGCGGCTGTGGGCTACCTGCCGTTCGATCATCGTTTCCCGCAGCTCGATTATCGCGGGCGCAGAACCGTTGAGATCGTGCGCCTGTTCGTCACGCCGGAGTTTCGCGGCGACGGGCTGGCCAGCCGTTTATGTCAGGCGCTCTGGGCCCATGCCGAGGCAGGTGGCATAGAGGTTTTGTACCTGCATACTCATCCGTTCCTGCCCGGCGCGATCCGTTTCTGGGAGAAACAGGGCTTTGCCGTGACCTATGTGGAGAGCGATCCGGTGTGGAACACGACCCACATGGAGCGCGTTCTTTAAGATTGCTTTGTCAGAAGACGCAAGGGGCTGGCAGGGCGCCAACCCCCCTTATACCGATCAGCGAGTGGAACGCTGACGCGCAGTCTTGAGCAGGTCTTCCGGGGTGATGTGGCCGACCACCGATTTAGCCGCAGCGCTGCCGGGCAACGGCAGGTCGAGAATGTGACCTTTCATCTTGCCGATTACGTGCATTTCGCAAGGTTTGCAATCGAATTTCAGGGTCAGCACTTCATCCCCCTGCACCAATTGCATAGGCGCGACCTTGGTGCGCACGCCCGTCACACCTTTGGCCTGTTTCGGGCACAGGTTGAACGAGAAGCGCAGGCAATGCTTGGTGATCATCACGGGCACTTCACCGGTTTCTTCGTGGGCCTCGTAGGCCGCGTCGATCAGTTGCACGCCGTGGCGATGGTAGAAATCGCGGGCCTTCTGGTTGTAGACGTTGGCCAGAAAGGACAAATGCGACTCCGGGTACACCGGCGGCGGGGTAGTCTCAGCCTTGCGGCCACCGCGTGGATGCGCCTCGATGCGCGCTTCGGTCAGCGCCTCGATGGCATCGCGACGCAGGGTCTTGAGCTGCGAGTTGGGCACGAAGAACGCCTGCGGCGCGTCGAGCCTGACATCCTGAGCATGGTAGATCGTGGTGCCCAGCTGAGTGAGCAGGTCACGCAGTTGATCCAGCGCCTGCTCGGGCTTGTTGGCTGCGCCGAACGGGCCGTCAAGGTTTACCGCGACGCTCACACCTTCTTCACTGATGGCTTCCAGGCGCAGGTGGTCTTCACGAAGGGTAACCTGCCACTGAATGCCGATGCGGCGCTCGGCCGAGGTCTTGAGCAGCGCTTGCTGCCAGTTGTGGTCCAGGTTGCGATTCAATGGATGGTTGGGACGCACACGGGAAAGGGCCGCAGGCATCTCGTTGGGCTCTACACGGTAGCGCCAGCGCTTCTGGCCGTCTTCTTCGAACTCGCCTTTGAGCTCGGCGATATTGGCACGGAAGCCCACCACTTCACGCTTGATCTGCACATTGAGACCGTCACCGTTGGACAGCGGCTCATGGGTCACGGCGATCAGGTCACGCTTGCCGAGTTTTTCGACGGTGCCGACTGCCAGACCGGTAAACGTCGGCGTATCGAACGCACCGATGTCGATCTTGCGGTCACTGACGAAATAATCGGTGCTGCCGCGGTGAAAGGTCTTCTCCGGGTCGGGCACGAAGAAGTGCGCGGTACGGCCGCTGGAAGCGCGTGCCAGGTCCGGACGGTCTTCGAGAATCTCGTCCAGACGCTGGCGGTAATAGGCGGTGATATTTTTGACGTAGCCTGCGTCCTTGTAGCGACCTTCGATTTTGAACGAGCGCACGCCTGCGTCCACCAGATCGCGCAGGTTGGCGCTCTGGTTGTTGTCTTTCATCGACAACAGATGCTTTTCGAAGGCAACGACGCGGCCCTGATCATCCTTGAGCGTGTAGGGCAGGCGGCAAGCCTGCGAGCAGTCGCCGCGGTTGGCACTGCGGCCGTTTTGCGCGTGGGAAATATTGCACTGCCCGGAGAACGCCACGCACAGCGCGCCATGAATGAAAAACTCGATAGCGGCATCGGTTTCACGGGCGATGTCACGAATTTCCTGCAGGTTCAGCTCGCGGGCCAGCACCAGTTGCGAGAAACCGGCCTGATCGAGGAACTTCGCCCGGCCCAGGGTGCGGATGTCTGTCTGGGTGCTGGCATGCAGCTCGATGGGCGGAATATCCAGCTCCATCACCCCGAGGTCCTGCACGATCAATGCGTCCACGCCTGCGTCGTAGAGCTGGTGAATCAGCTTGCGGGCTGGTTCCAGTTCGTCGTCATGCAGGATGGTGTTGATCGTGGTGAAGATCCGCGCGTGATAGCGATGAGCGAATTTGACCAGCTCGGCAATGTCGCTGACCTCGTTGCAGGCGTTGTGTCGCGCACCAAAGCTCGGCCCGCCGATGTACACCGCATCGGCACCATGCAGGATGGCTTCACGGGCGATGGTTACGTCCCGTGCAGGGCTGAGCAACTCCAGGTGGTGCTTGGGTAACGACATGGCAACGCGATCCTGCGGCGGGCAAAGCGCGCATTGTAGTGCTACAGGCCGCGCGGCGCACCTGTTGAAGCGTGCGTCAGGCGACCGGCTGACCATCGGCGAGTCTTCAGTGTGAGCGCAAACGCAGGATTTTCGCGCCGTCGAAAGGGTCGGTCAGCCAGTGCGCCACGACGCCGAAGGTGCTCAGCAGGCGTTCCGGGGTCAGCACCTCGACCGGCGCCCCCAGTGCGACCAGCCGGCCTTTCTCCATGACCGCCACGCGGTCGCAATCCAGCGCCTGATTCAGATCGTGCAGGGCTATCACAGTGGTTACCGGCAAAGCCCTGACCAGACCGAGAATGGTCAGTTGGTGCTGGATATCCAGGTGATTGGTCGGTTCGTCCAGCAGAAGGATCCTGGGTCGTTGCGCCAGCGCCCTGGCGATGTGCACGCGCTGCCGCTCGCCACCGGACAAGGTGTGCCAGGCACGTTTCTGCATGTGCAGCATGTCCACATCCTGCAACGCCTGGCGAACGATTGCGTCATCGTTCGCACTCCACGGCTCGAGTGCCGACAGCCAGGGCGTGCGGCCTAGCTCGACGGCATCCAGAACCGTCACGGCATCGCTGGTTTCCGCTTGTTGTTCGACCACCGCCAGCAAGCGCGCCACGTCTCTGCGGCTCATTGTCTCAAGTGGTTGCCCGCCCAGTCTGACCGTGCCGCTGACCGGTTTCTGAATTCCGGCCAATAGTTTCAGCAGGGTGGATTTTCCCGAACCGTTAGGGCCGACAACGGCCAGTGTCTCGCCGGCTGCGATGCTCAAGTCGACGTCGCGCAGCAGCGCAGTGCCACGCACCGAATAACCCAGCCCCGTGCAGCCCAGCACCGGTGCGTTGGCCAGATGAGGAAAGGCGTTCATCGCGTGCTATTGCCCCGGATAAGAATCAAAGCGAAGACCGGTGCGCCGATCAGCGCGGTAATGACGCCAATCGGCAGCGCCTGACCCTTGATCAGCGTGCGCGAGAGGATGTCAGCAGCGATCAGGAACAGCGCGCCGCTCAATGCATTCAACGGCACCAGCCGTGCGTGGCGCACACCGATCAGCATACGCACCGCGTGCGGGATCACCAGCCCGACAAAACCGATGGAGCCGACGATCGATACCATCACTGCGGTGACCAGGGCTGCGGTCGCGATCAGGATGATCTGCACGCGCCGCACGGCAATCCCCAGTGACGCCGCCGAGTCGCTGCCGAAGGTGAACGCGTCCAGCGCTCGCCGGTGCCAGAGGCATACCAGCAGACCGACCAGCACCGTCGGCACTGCCAGCCAGACCGAGTGCCAGCGTACGCCGCTGAGGTTGCCCAGCAGCCAGAACATGATGCCGCGTGCCTGTTCGGAGCTGGCGGATTTGGTGATCAGAAACGACGTCAGGGCATTGAACAGCTGTGAGCCGGCGATTCCGGCCAGAATGATCTGCCCGGCTGCTGTGGTGCCTCGCGACGAGTGCGCCAGCAGGGCGACCAGCGAAAACGCCGCTACGGCCCCGGCAAAAGCGCCTGCCGACATCGAAATAGCCCCCGCGCCAAAGCCCAGAATGGCGACCAGCACCGCGCCGGTCGAGGCCCCGGCGGAAATTCCCAGCAAATAGGGGTCTGCCAGCGGGTTGCGCAACAAGGATTGCAACACCACGCCACAGATCGCCAGCCCGGCCCCGCAGGCTGCCGCGACAATCGCGCGGGTCAGCCGGTAGTTCCAGACGATGCCTTCGTCGATAGGGTCGAGCACATAACCGGCAGCCCAGAGTTTGTTGGCCAGCACCTGAAAAACCACCTTCAGGCTGATCGAGGTTTCGCCAATCGCTGCACCGACCATGATCGCCAGCACCAGCACTGCCGAGACCCAGAGCACATGGCCCAGCGCTACCTGTAATCTCATTGTGCAGCGTTGAAACGGTTGGCGGCCTCAGCCAGTTCCTCGAACCCGGTAAACAGGCGCAGGCCAGCCTGCATGCCTTCGGCGTCGATGATCACGATCCGGTCATGCTTGACTGCGTCCATGTTGCGCGTCACCGGGTCGCTCTTGAGGAATTCGATCTTTTTCAGGTAGTCGTCGGCCGGGAAGCGGCGGCGATCCATGCGCGCAATCACCAGAATGCTTGGGTTGGCCTTGGCAATGGTTTCCCAGCCCACTGTCGGCCATTCTTCGTCGGACTTGACGATATTGCGCATGCCCAGGCTGTTGAGCATGAAGTCCGGGATGCCTTTGCGGCCTGCCACGAACGGGTCGCTGGCGAGGTCGGAACTGGAAAACCAGAACAGCGCCGAGACGTCGTTCGCCTTGTTCTGTTTGACGTTGGCAATCGCGGCGCTCAGGCGGGCCTTGAGGTCGGCGACCAGCGTGTCACCGCGGTCCTGTACGTCGAAAATCTGCGCCAGTTGCTCGATGCTCTTGTAGATGGTTTCGATGCGGAACGGCTCCAGGCGTGTGCCGTCGGCACCGACCAGATTGTCTTTGCCTTCGCAATCGGACGGCAGAATGTAAGTGGGTATTTTCAGGTCATGGAACTGCTCGCGTGTGCCGACCACGCCCTGTTTGCCGACCATCCACTCCAGCTGCACCGCCACCAGTTCCGGACGTTTGCCAATCACCGCCTCAAAGCTTGGGTCGTTGTCGGCCAGACGTTCTACCTTGTCGTTCTGCGCCTTGAAGCGTGGCAAAACGTTGTTGAACCACAGCGAAGTGCCCACCAGCCGGTCGCCCAGGCCTAGTTCGTAGAGCATTTCAGTACCGGCCTGGCCAATGGTCACTGCCTTGGTCGGCGCATGTGCGAACGTCAGGGTCGAACCACAGTTTTCGAGGGTCAGCGGATACTGAGTAGGCGCGGCGAGGGTCAGGGTGGACAGCGTCAGGCTGGCGGCAAGTACGGCAAGGCGGGGCAGCGACATGAAATGCGGTCTCCGTTGGAGCAGGTGCCAAGGCGCAATGCACATCAGGAAACACATCCCCGGCAAATGACCGGGCACGACGGGAAATGCCGCCGCGTGCGGATGTCCTTCCCGGACACCCCGCCGGTTAGTGGGTTGAAGCAGGTCGGCAGGTCTCCTGACTGGCATGTCATCGCCGGGCTCCGGCCTTCCCGGAGCTTAATCCAGTGGCAGTCATGGAGCAGGCTCGATGCCTACAGTTGCGGGGGCAGTTTCGTTTTGGCCTTGTGCAGACAAAGCGTGCGAATTCCCTGTTAGTTCCTCTCGGAAACCGACGGGCGGCATGGTAAACGATAAGCGTTTTAGTGGCTAATCCTTTGCGCGCAGGCGCAGCAGACTGTTGATCAGATGCAGGCGCATCGCGGCTCGGGCGGCATCCCGATCCTGATGGACAATGGCGTCGAAGATGGTCTCCTGTTCGCGTTGCTGGATGCCTGGGTCGTCCTCTGCGTGCAACGACGTGATATTGCCGAAGCCGCTGCGGGTGCGGGGCAGGATGCTGCTGCCGAGCTGGCTCATTACGTCGGTAAAGAAGCTATTGGCTGTGCACAGTGATATCTGCCGGTGAAACTCGAAATCGGCCTTCATGGTGTCGTGCCCCAGGCGCGCACAGCGATGCAGCTCATCGAGTGCCTGACGGATGGCATCCAGTTGTTCGGGCGTGCGGCGTTGAGCCGCGAGCGCGGCGGATTCCGGCTCGATGCTCAGGCGCAGCTCGATGATGGATACCGCGTCTCCGGGTGTACCGATTGGCGGTTCAACCTGTTGGAAATGCCCTGGCTGCGCGGCATCGACCACGAAGGTGCCGATGCCATGCCGGGTTTCGACCAGACCTTCGGCTTGCAGACGCGACATCGCTTCACGAACCACGGTGCGGCTGACCCCGGTTTCACGGATGATCACCTGTTCGGTAGGAAGCTTTTCACCGCTCTGGATCTCGCCTTCGCGAATTCTGCGCGAAAACTCGGCGACCAGTTGCTGAGTCAGGCTGGAGCGACGGCCTTTTGATGTGGAAGGTTGTTCCATGGCGGGTGATCGGGTCCGTGTCGGGTGGCTGAGTATAACCGTACTCAAGGCGTGTTTTGTGTGGGGATCGCAGCCTATACTCGCGTATCGGACAGAACTGAGGCTGCAATGTCGGACAACGCGCTTTCCTCGCAAAAGAACCATCGACGCCTGGCAGAAACCCTGGTCGACCGCTTCGCCCAGCGCATGCGTGACGGTGTGCTGGTGCGCGGCGAGAAATTGCCTTCCGAGATCCACATCATGGAAGCCGAGGGTGTCAGCCGCACGGTGGTGCGCGATGCGCTGTCGCGGATGCAGGCCGCGGGACTGGTGGAAACCCGGCATGGTGTCGGCACCTTTGTTCTAGACATGCCACCGCCTGAAGGTTTTTCGGTAGGGCCTGCGACCATCGCCACCTTGTCCGATGTGCTGAACCTGCTGGAGTTTCGCTTGAGCCTGGAAGTCGAGGCAGCAGGGCTGGCTGCGCAACGACGCAGCCCTGAAGCGTTGCTTGAGCTCAAGCGGGCGTTCGATGCGCTGCTCGAAGGCCCGCAGAAATCCGGAACCACCATCAATGCCGATTTTCAATTTCACCTCAAGATCGCCAAGGCGTCAGGCAATGCCTACCTGATCGACATCATGAAACATCTGGGCACCAAGCTTATTCCCCGCACGCGGATGAACTCGGCCTACACAGGGCAGAGCGATCGCAACGCCTACCTGGCCGGAATCAACACCGAACACCGGCAAATCTACAACGCCATCGCCGAAGGCAACGTCGACGCAGCGCGCTCGGCGATGTACCTGCACCTCAACGGCAGCCGCATGCGCCTGCGTCGCACTCAGGCGCTGTACAGCGACTGAGCGATTCAGGGCCGGATGCGGAGTTTCTGCCAGACAAAGAGGACGCAGAGCGTCCAGAACTGCATGCGACGCGGAGCGTCGCACGATGGTGAGATTATCGCGCGCTACAGGAAGTTGTACTGCACGCCTACGCGCAATCTCAGCTGGCGCTTGTCATCTTCGGAATCGACCTTGATGTCGCCGACTTCAAAGAATGGCACCCAGTGCTTGTCCCATTTGTATTTGAAGGCCGCATTCTGTTCGTAGTCGGTCTTGCCGCTGTCATAGCGAATGTAGTCGGCGTCGAAGTAGGTGAACTGATACTCGTACGCCCACGGGCCTTTGCTGGCGTAGTTGACCCAGACGTCGTAACGATTGATCGACTGATCATCCATCTGGTTGTCAGGCATTTCATGGTTGACCTTGTCCCTGTCCAGCTTGATCGAGTCGTAGCGGTAACGGCCTGATACGCTCAACTGATCGTTTACTTTGTAGCCCAGCTTGAGGCCCATTTTATAGGCCGTCGATTTCTCGATACTTTCCAGTGCAAACGAAGGCGTCAGCAGCCATTTTTCATCGAGGCGGTATTGATAGCTGACCGTCAATTCGTGGCCGTTGCCGACGGTGTTGTCGAACGCTACGTCCTGGCGGTCGCCTGCGGTCTTGTATTTGAGCTCGCCTTCGAAGCCCCAGCCGCTGTCCAGCCGGCTGCCGAATTTGACTCGGTCAGCATGCATACGGGTGCTTTCTGCATATTGGTGACGGTAGTTGATGTACGCGCTGTCGGCATGCGCCCAGGCGCCGGGGAACAGAGCAGTCAGAGAGATCAGTGCGAGTTGTTTTTTCATTTTTTTATTCTTGTTTGATGGCTGTTTTGGGTGTGTTCAGGTAAATCGCAGGCAGCCGGATCCCTTGGCCGAGAGGGCCGGGGATCACAGTGTCGGCAGGGTTCCGGGCTCAGCGCTCATGAGCCCGGCGGCGGGTCATCCTGTCGGGCGCAGGTCCATGTCGCGGCTGGCCTGAATCAGCAGTCGCGAATACTCGTGCCGAGCCTGGTTGTTGATCAACTGGCTGCTATCGAGGGTTTCCAGCACCTGGCCTTGCTGCATGACCGCAACCCGGTCACACAAGTGCGCCACTACGCCGAGATCGTGGGTCACCATGAGGTAGGTCAGGCCTTGCTGATGACGCAAGTCGGCCAGCAGGTTGAGAATTTCGGCCTGCACCGAAACGTCCAGTGCCGAGGTGGGTTCGTCGAGCAGTAGTACGCGCGGTTCGAGAATCAGCGCCCTTGCAATAGCGACGCGCTGGCGCTGGCCGCCGGACAGCTGATGCGGATAACGGAAACGAAAGCTCTCGTTGAGACCGACCTTGTTCAGCACTTCACAGGCGCGACGGTCGCGGTCACCGATCCGGTGGATGCTTAATGGCTCCTTGAGCGCCGCGTCGATGGTGTGGCGCGGATGCAGCGAGGCATAGGGGTCCTGAAAGACCATCTGCACGGTGCGGTAGTGACTGGCATCGAGCTTGCGCTGCATGGTCTGGCCGGCCACGCTCAGTGCGCCGCTCCAGTGATGATATTGTCCTGCCAGGCAGCGCAGCACGGTGGTCTTGCCCGAGCCGGATTCGCCGACCAGGCCGAACGACTGGCCTTGCTCGACCTGCAGGTTGACGTCACGCAGCACCTGATTCAGCGCTGGGCCAGTGCCGAAGCTCAAGTTCAGTGAATCGACTGTGATCATTGCCATGGGAGCATTCTCAGTGAGTGAGCCAAAGGGGATCGCGTTGCAGAACCGGCAGGCTGGCACGCGGGTGATCCAGGCTGCGCAGGGCGGCCAACAGGCCCTGCGTGTAGGGATGACGCGCCTGATCCAGTTCGCTGGCGTTCAGCGATTCCACGACTCGTCCGGCGTACATCACCAGCACCCGGTCGCAGAAGTGACGGACCATATTCAGGTCGTGGCTGATGAAGATCAGGCCCAGATCGCGCTCGCTGACCAGCTCTTTCAGCACGTTGAGCACCTGACGGCGCACCGACACATCCAGTGCGGAAGTCGGCTCGTCGGCGATGATCACTTGCGGGTCGGTGATCACCATCATCGCGATCATGATCCGCTGGCCCATACCGCCCGAAACTTCATGGGGATACAGTTCGTAGACCCGCGCCGGTTCGCGGATGTGCACCTTGGCGAGCATGTCCAGCGTGCGTTCGCGGGCTTCCTTTTTCGAAACCCTGTGATGCGCCAGATAGGCCTCGGCGATCTGTTCGCCTACCTTGATCACCGGGTTCAGCGAGTATTTCGGGTCCTGCATGATCATCGACATGCGCCGCCCGCGAATGCTCTGCATCTGTTTTTCGCTGCATTCAAGCAAGTCGATATCGCCGAAACGCAGGGTTTTTGCCGTCACCCTGGCTGTTGCCGGATGCAGACGCAACAGGCTGCGACCGACCGTGGATTTGCCCGATCCCGATTCGCCAACAATCGCCAGCTTTTCCCGGCCAAGGCTGAATGACACGTCGCGAACGGCTGCCGTGACCTTGCCCGCATGACTGAACTCGACGCGTAAATCTTCTACTGCCAGCTTTATCTGTGGCATGGCTGTCTGTGACATGGTGTTAGCCCCTTTTATTATTGTTCGATGCGTGTCATTCGCTGCGTGGGTCAAGTACATCGCGTAATCCGTCGCCCAACAGGTTGAACGCCAGACTGACCAGCATGATGGTGGCGCCGGGTGCCGCCACCAGCCACCAGCTTTCCAGCATGTAACGACGGCCGCTGGAGATCATCGCACCCCATTCCGGCAACTGCGCCTGTGCGCCCAGGCCGAGAAAGCCCAGTGCGGCGGCGGAGAGAATGATGCTGGCCATGTTCATGGTCAGGCGGATGATCACCGAAGACAGGCACATCGGAATGATGTGACGGCCGATCACCCGCACTGCCGAGGCACCTTGCAGCTTCACCGCGACAACGAAGTCGGCGTTGCGCAGCGACAGGGTTTCGGCCCGCGCCAGGCGGGCGATCGGTGGCCACGCAGTCAGGGCGATGGCGATCACTGCGTGTTCCAGGCCAGGGCCCAGGGCGGCGATGAAGGCCAGTGCCAGCACCAGGCTGGGGAACGAGATGAAGATGTCGGTGATGCGCATGAACAGGCTGTCGACCCAGCCGCCGAAATAACCGGACACAGTGCCGATCAGCAGGCCGATCGGGCCGACGATCACCGTCACCAGCATCACGATGTACAGCGTGATGCGCGAGCCGTAGACCAATCGGCTGAACACGTCGCGGCCGTATTCATCGGTGCCGAACCAGTTCTGTGCACCGGGCATGCGCAGCGCGGCCGACAGGTCCTGAGCCAGCGGGTCATGAGTTGCGATCCATGGCGCGAACAGCGCGACGATCATCAGCGTGCCGATGACGATCAGCCCCGCCAGCGTCATCGGGTTGCGCAACAGAAAACGCATCAGGCGCGCACTGCTGGCGGCCAATGCTGCGAGGCTGGAGGTTGGCGCCTGAACCATGGGCGTGGCGCTGCTTGCAATGGAAGTCGTCATCAGCGGGTTCTCGGGTCGAAGACTTTATAAAGGGCGTCACTGATCTGATTGAGGATCACGAAGATCAACCCGATCAGCAGGACGCAGGCCATTACGGCATTCATGTCGCCCAGCAGCAGGCTGCTGGTCAGGTACTGGCCAAAACCGGGCCAGGCGAACACGGTTTCTATGAGCACCGCGCCCTCCAGCAGGCCGCCGTAGGCAAGGGCAACGATGGTCAGCAGTTGCACGCGAATGTTGCGGAACGCGTGGCCCCAGACGATGCGTCGCTGCGACAGGCCCTTGACCCGGGCGGTGATGATGTATTCCTGCGAGAGCTGTTCGAGCATGAAGCTGCGGGTCATGCGGCTGATATACGCCACCGAATTGAAACTGAGGATTACCGCAGGCAGGAGGATGTGGCGCAGTGCGCTGCGAAAGGCCTCCCAGTCGCCGGACAGCGCGGTATCGATCAGCAACAGGCCGGTGCGGGTTTCGATCAGGCCGTCATAAGCCAGACCGATGCGTCCAACCCCTCCGGCCCAGCCCAGCCAGGCGTAGAACACCAGAAAAGCCATCATGCCCAGCCAGAAGATCGGCGTGGAATAGCCAAACAGGGTAATGACCCGGGCAATATGGTCGCCGCTGCGGCCCTGATGGGTGGCGGCATACACCCCCAATGGCAAGCCCAGCAATACTCCGAACAGGATTGCCAGGGTGGCCAGCTCCAGTGTGGCGGGGAAGACCCGCGCGATGTCGTCTATCACCGGGTGTCCGGTCAGCAGGGCTTTGCCCAGATCACCGTGCAGCAGGTCACTGAGGTACATGACGAACTGGGTGGTCAGCGGCTTGTCCAGGCCCAGTTCCTGATACGCCTGAGCGTAGGCGGCCGCATCTGCGTCAGGGCCGACGATGGCCAGTACCGGGTCCAGCGGCATGACCCGGCCAATGAAGAAAGTGAGCAACAGCAGGCCGAACAGGGTCGCCGCCACTGATCCGCTGCGACGGGTGCCGTGGGCAACCCGACTGCTCCAAATTGAAATCGATGCACTCGACATGGTTATTCCTGCCTTGGCTTGAGCGATTGAACGCATGGGTTCAGCGTTGCTTGTAGACGTCACGCAGGCGCGTGGTCGCGGCGCTGTGACCCAGGTAATCCTGGACATCGGCGTGAATGACCACTTCATCGGTCATCTGCGAAATCGGCATGATCGGCCCGGCTTTCTGGTCATACAGGGTCTGGATGCGTTGGTAGTCGGCCAGTTGCTTACTGGCGTCACGCTCGCGTTCGGCCTGCTCGATCAGTTGGTTGATCTCGGCGTTGTAGAATGAGGTACGCCAGCCCTGAAAGTTGCTCAACCTGGCTTCTTCGCGGTTGTCCGGGTTGTAAATGAGCGCTCGCAGGCTGGAGTGCGGATGGCGCTCGGCACCGCCACCGCCACGCCCGACCAGAATGTCGAAGCGCCGGTCACGCATTGCGCCGTAGATCTGATTGCCGGTGCCGGTAATGATCGACGCCTGAATACCTGCCTGGGCGAGGGTCGATTGCAGGCTGGTGGCGATGTTGATGAAGGGCGAATCGGTCAGCGAACGAATGGTGATCTTGAAGCCATTCGGGTGCCCGGCTTCGGCGAGCAGGCGCCTGGCCTCGGCGACGTTGAGTGCATAGCCCGGATCATCCAGTCTGGCCGCCAGCCCCAGTTGCAGCGGGCGCTGGTTGATCAGCCCGTAATGCGGCATGACCACGGAGTTGATGCCTTGATAGTCGATCAGCGCACGAATCGCCTGGCGCACCCGGATATCCTGAAACAGTGGCTGCTCCATGCTCAGTGCGATGTAGTACAGAGTGCCGCGCGGGATGGTCTGCACATTGACGTCTTTCGAGCGGGTCAGTGCCTTTATATCGGTGGCCGCCATACCGCGCGCCACGTCCAGGTCTCCGCGCTCCACCATCAGGCGCAGCGCCTGGGATTCGGTCATGTTGCGCATGATCACCCGGCGCAGTCTGGCCGGGCCGCGCCAGTATTGCTCGAAGCGGCTCATCAGAATCACGTCGTTGGCACGCCAGATGTCCAGCTTGAATGCGCCGGAGCCCGCTGTGTTGGTGGTCAGCCAGGCGGCGCCCAGATCATCACCCCTGGCATGTTGCAACGCGGTCAGCCGATCAATGACGAAGGCGCTGGGCGAGGTTGCCAGCGTGTTGAGCACCAGCATGGGGTCGGTGGCTTTGGGCAGGTCAAGCACGAAGGTCGATGGTCCTTCGGCGCGCATCAGTTTGCTGACGTTGTCAGCGGTGTAACCGTAGGCTTTCCAGGTGGAAGCCAGGGCCTTGTTGAGTGTGACCACACGTTGCAGCGACCAGGCAACGTCCTGGGCAGTAAGCGGGTTGCCGGAGTGAAATGTCACGCCCGGGCGTAGGTGGAAGGTAAGGCGCATGCGGTCGGAGCTGATTTCCCAGCGCTCGGCCAGTGCCGGAATCAGCTGGTCGGGGCGGGCAGCGTCCTGTTCCAGCAGCATGTCATAGACATTGGCGTTGACCTCGGACACCTCAAGGCCGGTGGCACCTGCCGGGTCCAGGGAAAGCAGGTTGATCATGCTCATGCCGACCACCAGTTGATCGACCGGTGTTTCACCGCGCGCCAGAGCGGGCGGGGTGTGCACGAGTGTCGCCGTCAGGGCGAGGCATAGCAGCCAGGGCAGGCGCTTGAGCCAGAGCTTCATGGGGGCAGTCCTTTTTTATATTTATAAGACGCTGTGTCGGGATGTCGAGCGAAGGGCGCTCGGCGTGCCCTTCGCGATGCTGCCAGTCAGTAACGCTGTTCGGTATGTGTCTCGATATAGCTGAAGTTGATGTCTTCGCCCAGTCCCGGTTGCCCGGAAAGGTGCACGAAACCGTCGCTGTCCATTGGGTCGACCAGCGTATTGAGGTAGGCCGGTACATCGTCGTATTCAAGAAACGGGTGCAGCAGGCCGCGTTCGTACCAGCGGCAGTTGCTGATCGCGCCGACCACGGCGAGGTTGGCAGCGCCGTTGCCGTGGACTTCGCAGTCCATGCCGAACGACTCGGCCAGATGCGCGACTTTCAGGCACGGTCCGATGCCGCCGACGCCAGCCACGCCAGCGCGGAGGATGTCGCAGGCCTTGTTGGTCACCCAGCTGGCGCGGCTGTGGTACTTGCCGGCAATGCTTTCCGGGCCAAGCACCGGAATGTCCAGGTTGGCCGCCAGCCAAGCGTAGGATTCGGCAGAGTCTTCCATCATTGGCTCTTCGAACCAGGCAAAGTCGAGCTTTTGCAGTTCACGCCCGATGTATAGCGCGTCGGTGCGGCTATACCAGTGATACCCGTCGAGCATCAGGGCAACGTCCGGGCCGACCGCTTCACGAACCGCAGCGCAGGCTTGTACATCCATACGCGGGTCAGGCGCGAACGAGATCGGCGGCATCCAGGTGTGCAGTTTGATGCCTTTGTAACCGCGCTTTACCAGCTTTTCGGCAAACTGGCCGTATTCGTCCGGAGTGGACAGGCCGCCGGGCAAGTCGTCACCGCACATGGTCGAGCCGTAGGCCAGTACCTTGTCGCGATAGCCGCCCAACAGTTTGTGCACGGGCAGTTTCAAGGCGCGTCCGGCAAGGTCCCACAGCGCCTGCTCTACCAGTGCCAGCGCACGGTCGGTGAACTGGCTGGCGCTACCGCGTTGCCAGTGGGCCAGTTCCTGCCAGATTTTTTCACGATTCATCGGGTTCTGGCCGATCAGCACCTTTTTCACGAACGACTCGATGATGTGTGGCCGAATCAGTTCGGGCGAGCCAAAGGAAAATCCTTCGCTGCCCTCGTCACAGGCGATACGCAGCATGGCCATTTTGACCGATTTTTCTTCGCCTGGATGGGCATGACCTGCGCTGTCCACAGCGCGGCGTGAAGGGAAGGAAAAAACGTCGACACTGACCGAGGTGATTTTCATGAGGACCTTCATGGATATTGTTGTTATCAGGTTATTAGTATGTCGTCATACAACATTGAGGTGATTATTCGCAGCCTTGTAGGACGATGTCAATAGTCGTATGACGACTATTTCCTGTATTGACGGGCGTTATAGGCAGGTATGAGCGAGTAGCGGTGCCTGCTGTGGGATGTTTGAGCGGCATGACCGCGCTTAAGTCGTTATACCTTTAGCCCCTTAATAGCATTGAGGCCTGCACGGAACCTGTCGTCGCGCCAGGAATGCCGCGTGCAGGGCAGGGCAACGCGCTGAATTTTTCGCAAAACGCTTAAATTATCTTCATGTTCAAATCAGAAAAGCTGCAAACACCCGTTTTCAGGGCGCTTGCAGAAAAACATGGCGCTGGGCCACAACACGTTTTTCACATCTTCTTCACTGCGTCAGCACGATGCTGAACCTATCTTGCCTGCACGGGAGCGGTGAAGACATCGGGCACCTCCCGAGTCAACACCACACATAGGTTCATGGCAGGAGTGGTCACTTGGCTGACACGACAATAAACAAGAATGTGCTTGCCGATTCGGGCATTCAGCAGCGCCACAAAGTGCATCAGCACATCGTCTCGATAACGGTGACTGTCGTATTACTGGCGATCTGCGTCTGGTTTTATACGGCGTTCTCAAGCGTGCATGTAGTGGATCTGGGCGTTGGCAGCAACCTGAAGGTTTCCGGTCTTCGCGAGCATTGGCGGCAAGGTGATGTGGTGGTGATGGTTCGGCACGCCGAACGCTGCGACCGCTCGACCAACCCTTGCATGGGTGATGCTGACGGCATTACTTCCAACGGGCGGGATGCGGCGCTGGCAGTGGGCGCCGGTTTGCAAAAAATGGGCATGGACCATGTGCGCATGATCGCCAGCACCAAGACCCGTACTCAACAGACTGCACAACTTCTGGCAGGCCATTCCGTGGCCGCTCAGGACTGGATCAACGACTGCGACGGCAGTTTCATGAAGGTCGTCGAAGACCACAAGGTCAGTGGCGAGAACCTGGTGCTGGTAACGCACAGCGGCTGTATCGACCAGTTTGAACGCAAGGTCGGCGTGATCGGCGGCGAGCGTTCAAGTGAATACGCTCAGGCATTTTTCGTGCAGATGGATGGTACCCACCGTCCTAAAATTCTCGGCTCCCTGACCTCCGGGCAATGGGCCAACCTCAGCAGCGAGCAATTCAATTGATGACATCCTCCAGCCCCAGGCTGCGGTTTTACGCCGTCAATCTGGGTGTACCCGTTTTTTTCGCTCTACTGGTCTTCGTGACATTCGACCTGACCAGTATTGACCGACAGTTGAGTAATCTGTTTTTTGATTCGGCAGCCGGTGTATTTCCCATCGGGCAGATGCATCTGTTCGAGACCATCACGCACAAGTGGGCGCGAATCATCCCGGACTGGACCGGCGAGTTGGCGATCATTGGAGCAATGCTGTCGTTTGTCTGGCCTTTACTGGAAAAAAAGGCCGGTTCGCGCTTCGTGAGGCGCCTGTCGGGGTCCCGGACAGAGGCGTTTCTGCGCTTTACGCGCAGGCATCGGCTGGACTTCTTTTTCGTGATCGTTGCCTTTGCGTTAAGCACCGGCGTGATCCATTACCTGAAAAGCCACACCAGTGTGTACTGCCCCGTTGAAACCACCTTGTATGGTGGCAGCGAGGCGCACATCGAGTGGTTCCGAAACTTCAATTTTCTGCATGAGGCCGGTGCCGGGCGTTGCTGGCCGGGTGGTCATGCGTCAAGCGCATTCAGTCTGCTGGCCTTGTACTTCGTGGCTCGGCGCTACTGCTGGAAACATACCAACGCCCTGCTGGCGGGCATTCTTGTGCTCGGCATGATCTACGGCACTACGCGGGTGCTGCAAGGCTGGCACTTTATGTCGCACACGTTCTGGGCGGGTATCGTGGTGTGGCTGAGCACGCTGCTGGTCGCACTGTGCTTCTATGGACGATCCAGGTTGCAACAGCCAATTCGTAACGCAGCGGTTTCCGGTCGGCGTGATGAATTTTTTACTCAACCTGCCGATTCAATGGCAACAGGGTCCCGCTCGGCCGGGTAGAAAAACAAGAAGGCGCTGCAATGAACATTCTGGTTATTGAAGATCACCGTGACATTCACGATAACCTGCTGGAATTCTTCGAACTCAGGGGGCACGCGGTCGAAGGTGCGCTGGACGGCCTGAGCGGGCTGCACCTGGCCGCCTCGAAGCGCTTCGATGCAATCATTCTCGACATCATGTTGCCGGGCATTGATGGCAACCAGATCTGCCGCAGTCTGCGCCAGTATTCGAAGTCCGAAGTCGCCATTGTGATGCTCAGTGCGCGGGATGAGCTGGATGACCGTCTCACTGGCTTCAAGGTGGGTGCCGATGATTACATCACCAAGCCGTTTGCAATGTCCGAGGTGCTCGCCCGGGTCGAGGCGGTGGTGGGCCGACGCCAGCGCAAGGATAACCGGGTGATGGTGGTCGCTGACCTGCACTTCGATCTGGATACCCTTGAGATAACCCGCAACGGTGTGCCTTTGAAGCTCAACCCGACCAACATGAAACTGTTGGAATTGCTGATGCGCAAAAGTCCCCATATCGTGAAGCGATCCGAGCTGGAAGAAGTGCTTTGGGGGCGTGATGCCCCGAACAGCAGTAGCCTGCGCAGCAACATTCATATCCTCAGGCGGGTACTGGACGGCGATCACGAGACGCCGTTGCTGCATACCGCTCACTGCCTGGGTTACAAGTTGTGTGTCCAGCGCTGAGGCCTGCTCAGTCGAAATTGAACAGGCGCTGGATCAAGGTCGGTGTACTGCCGGTCCAGCGTTTGAACGAGCGGCGGAAGTTGGCCGGATCGTTGAAGTTCAGGTAGTCCGCCACAGCCTCGTTGCTCAGCCCCTTGATCTGATACAGGTACAGCGCGACATGCTTGCGCGCCAGGTCGTGCTGGGCCTGAAAGCTGGTGCCGTGTTTGTGTAACTTGCGCTTCAGCGTAGCCGGGCTCATGGCGAAGGCATTTGCAACCTGTTCCAGGCTGGTAGCCTGGCGCACGTTATCACGCAGGTGCTGGTGCAACCGGTCCAGCAGGCTGAATGGCATACCCAGCGCAGCGAGTTGCCCGGCGGCTTCCTGTTGTGCGACCTGTACGGCGATGGGTGATGCGCCTGGCCACGCGCGGGTGAGGTAATGCCGGGGCAGACGCATCATGTCCAGCGGGCGCCCAAATGCCGTGTTCTCGCCCAGATGCACCCAGTATTGTTCGATGTAGCGCGGTTCCTCGTGACAGAAACTGCATTCCCACGGCAGCCGTTCCCCGCTGAGCAACTGACTCATCGCGACCAGTGCAGTCATACCGGCCTCCAGCAGGAAGCGTTGCTGTTCGCCAGCGCCGCAACTGTCCAGCCAGTAAAGGTAGGCAAAATGCTCATCCAGCTCCAGACGCGGCGTCAGCAGCGGGCTGAGCAGCGCATGCTGGTGGATCAGGATTTCCAGCGCCTGATGCAGGTTTTGCGCATGACGCAGCGCATGGCTTGCGGCGCCGTAATGGCCGGGAAACAGTCGCTGGCCGAACAGGAAACTGGTGTCGTCGGCTTCCATCTGGCGTTGCGCGTTACCGATCAGAACGAAGAATTGCTGCGCACTGAGCCGCGTCTTGCCCGCAACGATGTCTTCGTAGAACAGGCCTGTGCCTTTGAGCAGGCGATGGCTGTCGATCCCGCGCGACAAGGCCAGATCAATCAGCGTAGCCGGCTGGTAATGGCCGGGGATGAAGCGGCTGTCGGCTTCGTACCAGTCACTTTTGAGAGTCACGGCAGTCGCTCAGGCAGTACGGGTCAGGGGACGTCGGGCGCGGGCCAGCGACAGGTTGAGGCGACGCAGCAGGTTGTCCGGCGTTTCATTGAGGGCCATGACCACCGCCACGCTGGCCGACAGTTGAATGCGTTCACCTTGTTGCCGAGTCTTGTGCGCCAGGCTGGCAACCGCCTGTTGCAGCTCCAGCGCCAGCAGTTTCGCCTGACTCTCTCCAGTATTGGGCAACAACACCACAAACCGGTCGCCCGCCAGACGGCAGAGCAGGTCCTGGCGGCGCAAATTGAGTACCAGCAGATGGCTGAGCGCCGATAGAACCTCATCGCCCTCGGCATGACCGAATGCGTTATTGATCGCGCTGAAGTCATCCACATCCAGTGCCAGCAGCGACAACGGTTGCTGCTGGCAGAGGCTTTCTTCAAGGCTGACGACCAGTTGGCGTTTCAGATAGTCGGCGCTGCCCAGCGGTGTGAGCTTGTCGTAAAGCCGATGCTCACGAAAGCCACGCTCGCGCTTTTCCATCTGCGCGCTGATCGCCAGTTGCTCGCGATGCCAGTGATAGATACCGAGGGTCAGCAGGATAAGGCCGATTGGCATCGGTCCGGATTCCAGCCAGTGACCCCACTGGATGTGGCTGGGCAGGCGAATGAACTCGTCCAGCGCGTCGATCCACCAGGAAAAGAACACACAGCTGAGGCCTGTCGACAGGTAATTGGTGACCCGACCGGCTGGTCGGCTCTTGAACACCAGAAACAGCCAGACCAGCGACAGCAGCGCGGAGCCGCCTTCGCCGACGATGTCCAGCCATTGCCATTCGCTGACCTGTTTGACGTTGCCAAATGCCAGAAAGGCCAGCAGGCCCAGGTTGGAAGCGACCATCAGCGCAGCGAGTTTCCAGCGATGGGGTTGGATGATCCTGAACATGAAAAGACGGCTCCCGAGCTGCTGGTTATCGGCCAGCAGAACAGATGTACATGACACTTCGGTGACGGGTAACGCGGACCGCGAAAGGTCGAATCAGCTCACGTGTGTTGCAGGTTTTTTCTACGCGCCTGACCGCCACCCGGCTGGTTCGCCTGCCAAGCGCATGCGGTTCGTGACGCTTTGCGTCACAAGTCTCCGGAGCTGCACAATGTCATGCTGCGTCTGCAGGAGGTTGCCATACGTGCTTCTCGATCACGGCGGCACTGGCGACGCAGAGCGTCACGAACTGCATTCCAACGCGGAGCGTTGGAACGAGAGTCATACGCACATCGGCTTTTGATTCCGGCCAGCCCCGCCTGAAAGTCAAATCAGCTCATTTGCCTGCCAAATCACCCTCAAACCCGCTGTTTCCAGCCCCTGCGCCCGTTACCTGTCACAGAACGGTCACTGCACGACTCTAGCTTGCGCCTCCAGTTGCCGGGTTATTTGCCTGGCCTGTCGGGATTATGGGGGAGTAATTAACATGCACAGGCGTCGCAGCAGGGCTCAACTGGTCGGCTTCACACTCAGCGCGCTGGCATTTGCCATTGCCAGCGAACGCTTACAGGCGGCCGAAGCCGATACCACCGAGCACGTGCAAGTGGTCGGGCAGGCGGCGAGTATCGACAACGCGCTCAAGGAGCAACGCAGCTCCGACAGCATCAAGAGCGTGGTGCATGCCGACGGTGTTGCGCAGCTACCGGACCAGAACGTCGCCGAAGCAGTGCAACGCATGCCGGGCGTCAGCGTCGAGCGCGATCAGGGCGAGGGGCGCTTTGTCACCGTCAGGGGACTGGCGCCTGACCTCAACAGCGTGACCATCAACGGCACGCTGGTGCCTGCCCCGGAAAGTGGCCGACGCGCCGTGGCGCTGGATGTGCTGCCTGCCGAACTGGTGCAGTCACTGTCAGTGATCAAAACCCTGACCCCGGACATGGACGCCAACTCGCTGGGCGGTACAGTCGATGTCGAAAGCCTCTCTGCCTTCGACCACAAAGGGCTGTTCTACACCGGCAGCAGCGAAGCCAGCTACGACAAGAACACCCACCAGACCAGCCCCAAGTTTTCCGGCGCGGCGAGCAATCGTTTCAGCCTTGGCGACGGCATCGACAACTTCGGTGTGGCGGCAGCACTGAGCTGGCAGAAGCGTGATTTCGGCTCCGACAACGTCGAGACCGGCGGAGACTGGGACGGCTCGCGACTGCAATCGTTTGAACAACGCGACTACGACATCAGCCGCGAGCGCACCGGGGGTGGTCTTAACTTCGATTACAAACCCGATGACCTCAGCAAATACTACCTGCGCACCCTGTACAGCCGTTTCAAGGATGATGAGGTGCGCACCACCAACGGTTTCGAATTTGCCAATGCCCAAAGCGCAGGGCAGACCGGCGATGCCGAAGGCACGCGCAAGCTCAAGGCGCGCACCGAAACTCAGGAAATCCAGTCCTACGTGTTTGGTGGCGAACGTATGGTCGGCCTGTGGACGCTCAGCGGCCAGGCCGGTTACAGCGAGTCCAGTGAAGACAGCCCTAGCCATATTGCCGGGGCCACATTCGTGGGCAACGATGATTTTGCCGACACCGGTTTCTACGACCGCGACAAGCCAAGGCCCATCGTCGATCCCTCGTTCTACGACAATTCGAACTTTACTCTGGACAAGGTCGACCGGGAAAAGCAGTACACCAAAGACACCGAGAAGAACGTGCGCCTCGACCTGGCCCGCGATTACGACTTCAAGGGCTATGCCTCGCAGTTCAAGTTTGGCGGCAAGGTCAGCCGACGCGACAAAAGCAACGATCTGGAAGTCTGGAAATACGACAATTTCGATGACCAGGGTTTCAGCGATCAGCAACTCAACCTGACACAGTTCCAGAAAGGCACCATCGACTATCGACTGGGCAATTTCGGCAGCGGTATCAGTCCCACTGCGGTCAAGGGCCTGATCGGCGGCCTGAACGCCGCCGACGCCTACGACGCGTCGGAAAGCCGGGCCAATGACTTCAAGATCAACGAAGACATCAATGCCGGTTACTTCATGAATACGCTGGATGTCGATAAATGGCGCTTCATCGCCGGTCTGCGTTACGAGGGCACGGAGATGGACGCCAAAGGAACTGGCGTGCGCGATGGGGCATTCGAGTCCAGTACCACCAACCGCCGCTATCACCACTGGTTACCAGGTCTGCATGCCCGTTATCAGATCGACAAGAGCACCCAGTTACGCGCCGCCTGGACCAAAACCGTGGTGCGCCCGACGTTCGGGCAACTGGCGCCGGGCTTTGTGATCGACGATGACGAAGCCTCTTTCGGTAACCCGAATCTGAAGCCGCTGGAGTCGAGCAACCTTGACCTGGGCATCGAACACTTCATGGGCCGAGCGGGGACGGTGTCGGCGTTCGTGTTCTACAAGGACATCCAGAATTTCGTCTACAACACCGACCTGGCGGGCACCGGGCAGTGGGCGAACTTCTCCGAAGCCAACACCTACGCCAACGGCGACAAGGCCAAGCTCTATGGCCTGGAACTGGCCTATTCGCAAAAGCTCGACTGGCTGCCATCGCCATGGAACGGTCTGCTGCTGGGCGCCAACGCCACGTTGAGCCGTTCCGACGCGAGCATCAACGGTTTCGACCAGAGCACCGGCACCAACCGCAAGCGCGACATCGACCTGCCCAGCCAGTCGAAAACCGTCGGTAACGTCATGCTCGGCTGGGAGAACGACAAGCTGAGTCTGCGTCTGTCCGCCAACTACAAATCGGCCTATCTCTACGAGTTGGCGTCGATCGGCGACAAGGACCACGACCAGTACGTGGATGCGCAGACTTTCGTCGATTTCAGCGCCCGCTATTCACTGACCAAGAACCTCAAGGTCAGCTTCGAGGCGCAGAACCTCACCGATCAGCCGTATTTCGTCTACAGCGGTCATCGCGCCTACAACGGCCAGTACGAAGAATACGGCCCGACCTACAAAGTCGGCCTGACCTTCACTCACTTCTGATCGACCTGACGCGCTCATTCAAAGGATTCAACCGTTCATGATCATTTCGTTATCACCCAAGCCAGCGTGCCTGGCGCTACTGCTTTGTCTTGCGGCCGGGGCTGCGCACGCTTCGCCGCCGATGGACCTGAACCTGACACGCTGGGCTGAAAATGCTTCGTTCAAGGCTCAATCGGCGAGCTTTCTGCCGGGCAGTGACGGCACCCGCCGCCTGGCCGCGAGCGTCAAGGCCGGTCTGTTGCTGCTGGATGAGCAGGGCCGCGAGCTGGCGAAAATGCCGGGGTCGTTCCAAGGGCTCGACAGCCGTACTACAGGCTCAATTGTGCTCATTGCAACGCTGGATAATGCCCGCCAGCAGGCCATGCTGACCCAGCTCGATCCGACCGGAGCACACTGGTCAAAGCCGGTTTATCTGCCCGCACGCGATTATTCAGTGGCCGGTCTGTGCCTGTACCGCGATGACGCCAGCAACCTGTTTGTGTTTCTGGTGGGTGAGGAGGGCAAGGGCGAACAATGGCTGATTGGCGCAGATAATCGACTGAACGACGCGCCACGCCTGGTGCGCAACCTGCCGCTACCACCCAAAGCCGAGTTTTGTCAGGTCGATGACGCTGCGCACAGGTTGTTCGTCAATGAACAAAACATCGGTTGGTGGGCTTATTCGGCGCACCCCGAGGCTGAGGTCTCGCGTCAGCCTGTGGCTCTACGCGAACCGTTTGGCGATTTGAAACAGGCGGCGGGGGCAATGGCCATTGTTCCGGGCGGTTTGCTGGCGCTGGACCCGAAAGGCAAGGCGTTGCATCTCTATCAGCAGCAGGATTCGCTGGAGAGCTGGACGCCGGTGGCCGATCTGTCGCTGATGAGCCTGAAAAAGCCGGAAGGGCTTTCTGTGCGTGAGAGCAAGAACAGCTTGCAGGTGTTGGTCAACGACAATGAAGGCGAGCGCCTGTATCAGGGGGAACTGAGCTGGTCGCCCAAACCGGTGAATAACGCCAAGCCGTTGCCGACTGTCATGGCGGCGAGTCAGAGCCAGCCGGTCGGGCGTCAGGGTGACGCCGCCGACGACCCGGCCATTTGGGTCCACCCGAAAAATCCGGCGCTCAGTCGCGTGTTGGGCACCAACAAAAAGCAGGGCCTGCTGGCTTATGACCTGACTGGCAAGCAGTTGCAGGAATTACCGGTAGGCCGCCTGAACAACGTCGATCTACGCCCAGGCTTCATGCTCGGCAAGAAGACTGTCGATCTGGCGGTAGCCAGTAACCGGGATCACAACAGCCTGAGCCTGTTCAGCATCGACCGGGTCAGCGGCGTCATTCGTGAAGCGGGAGAGATCCCCACACCATTGGCGGAAATCTATGGCGTCTGCCTGTTCAAACCTGCCAGTGGCGAGCTATACGCCTTCGCCAACGGTAAAGACGGCAGCTTTCTCCAGTATCGGCTCAGCGCGTCCGACGGTAAGGCAAAAGGCGAGCTGGTACGCCGCTTCAAGGTCGACACCCAGCCGGAAGGCTGCGTGGCCGATGACCAGCGTCAACGCCTGTTTCTCGGTGAAGAGGACGTTGGCGTCTGGGAAGTCGATGCGCGGGCGGATCAGCCTGCGACGCTTTCCAGTGTGATCAAGGTGGGCGAGGCGGTGCATGCCGATGTCGAGGGGCTGGCGCTGTATCAGAGTGACAAGCACGACTATCTGGTGATCTCCAGTCAGGGCAACGACAGCTACGTGGTGGTCGATGCCGAGCCGCCTTACGCACTGCGCGGCGCTTTTCGGGTCGGTCTCAACGCGAACGCGGGGATTGACGGTACCTCGGAAACCGACGGCATCGAAGTGACCTCCATGAACCTCGGCGGCCCTTGGAGCAAAGGCATGCTGGTGGTGCAGGACGGGCGTAAACGCATGCCCGAGCAGGCGCAGAACTTCAAGTTCGTGCCGTGGGCCGAGGTGATGAAAACCTTGAAGCTGCCGTAAGTCGTTTGTCATCAAGCGGTGCTAATCATTCGTTCCATTACAGAGGACTACCACGATGCACGCCACCCTCGAACACATGACTATCTGGGGCCTGATCAGCGATGCCAGCCTGCTGGTCAAGGCCGTGATGCTGATTTTGTTGCTCGCTTCGCTGGTCAGCTGGTACCTGATCATTCAGCGCAGTCTTGCGCTGGGCCATTACGAGCGGACGCTGGATGCATTTCAGCAGCGCTTTCGCGCTGAAGCCGAGCTGGCACCGCTGTACGCCGAAAGCCGTTCGGCTCAGGAGGGCGCTGACGGTATCGAGCGCGTCTTCAACGCCGGTTATGCCGAGTACGTGCAACTCAAGCCACGTCCCGGCATCGAGCCTGACGTAGTGCTGTCAGGCGTCGAACGCGCATTGCAAGTCGCGATCAGCGAGCAGGAGCTGCAACTGGAAAAAGGCCTGCAGTTTCTCGCTACGGTCGGCTCGGTCAGCCCCTACATCGGCCTGTTCGGCACGGTCTGGGGGATCATGAATTCCTTCATCGGCCTGTCTCAAGTGCAGCAGGCCACACTGTCGACGGTCGCGCCGGGTATTGCCGAAGCCTTGATTGCCACGGCCATCGGCCTGTTCGCCGCCATTCCTGCCGTTATCGCCTACAACCGTTTTGCCGCGCGTGGCCAGACGCTCACGGCCCGTTACTACAGCTTCGGCAATGAACTGCAGGTGCGCCTGAACCGCACCCTGCAAGGCCTGACCCGCAACATGGCCGCTGCGGCCTGAGGACTTGTCATGCTGGTCAAACCACAACGCAAACATGGCCCGAAAGCCGAAATGAATGTCGTGCCCTATATCGACGTGATGCTGGTGCTGCTGGTGATTTTCATGGTCACGGCTCCGATGCTGACCCAAGGCGTGAAAATCGAGTTACCCAAAGTGGCCAGCGAAGCACTCGCCACCGATACCCGGCAGCGCATCGTGACCCTGTCCGTCAAGGCGCAGGGCGGCTACTACTGGAACCTGGGCGACACGGTCGATACTCAAACGCAGACCGATCAGGCCGAGAGCCTTGAAGACATGCAGGAGCGCATCGCCCGACTGGTTGCCGAGCGCAAGGACACGCAAGTGTTCATCCGTGCCGATGACAAGGCTGATTATGGCCGGGTAGTCGCCGCCATGGCGGCGCTGCAACGCAGTGGCGTAACGCAATTGGGCTTGGTGACCGAGGCCCCGCAATGAACACCCTGGCCCTCGATTACCACCCGCCGCGCCGCGAATGGGTGAATGGGCCCTGGCTGCGCAGCAATGGCCTGGCCGCTGCCATCGCGCTGGCATTGCATGGCGTGCTGCTGGGCGGTCTTATGTTCGGCTGGAGCCCGCACGAAGCACCGCCCGCACAGAGCAGAACCCTGACCACGCAATTAGTGATTTTGCCGCCAGCGCCTGAGCCGGTTCCAGTCGCCGCTGCGTCGGTTGTCGAGCCTGTTCAGCTGCCGTCACCTGCACCGGCCTCGCTGCCGATCACCCAGCCGGTAGAAGCTGCAAAACCGCAGGCAGAACCGCAGCGCCAGGTCGAACAGGCGGCGTTGGCACGCAAGCGCATTGACGAGCAAAAGCGCGAGCGCGAACAGCAACAGAGCGTTCAGCGCCTGCACGAAGCCGAGCAGCAAAAGCGCCAGGAACAGCAGCGGCTGGCCGAGCAGCAACGTCAGCAGGTTGAGCAACAACGTCAGGCCGAGCAGGCGCGTCAGTCTGCCGAGCGCGCCCGCCAGGCGCAGCAATCAGCACAACAGCAGGCCGCCGCTGACAGCAGCCAGTATCAGCCACTCAGCAAGGAGGCTCCGGACTATCCCGAACGGGCTCTGGACAAAGGCATCGAGGGTGATTGCACGGTGGTCTACGACGTGTCGCCGCAAGGCACGGTGGTCAACCCGCAAGTGCAGGGTGCGTGCCATCCATTGTTCATCCGTCCTTCACTGGCCGCAGCGCAAACCTTTCGTTATCAGCCACGGGTTGTCGAGGGCAGGGCGGTGAGCGTGTCCGGGGTGAAGAATACTTTCCACTACCGGATCAAATAGACAGCGGGCCTGACGCAAGCTGCGGCAGGCCCGCACAGGTTTTAACTGACCTTAAAGCGCCGTACCAGCGCAATCAGGCGAGTGTTGGACTCGGAAAGGGCAGCGGTGCTGCGTTCGTTACTGGAGCCGCCTTCGACCAGCTCTTCGACGATGTGCCGAACGGCAATGATGTTACGGCTGATTTCCTCTGACACCGCGCTTTGCTCCTCGGCCGCTGTGGCGATTTGCGTGCTCAGGTCGTTGATCTGCAGAACCGAGCGAGTCATGTCGTCCAGGCCGCTTGTTACGGCGGTGGTTTTGCCCGCCGTGGTCTGGCAGCTCTGGCGGGTTTTTTCCATTGCGGCTACTGCGGCGCTGACGCCTTGTTGCAGGCTGCCGAGCATTTCGTTGATCTCCGACGTGCTGGCCTGGGTGCGAGCGGCGAGGGCGCGCACCTCATCGGCTACGACCGCAAAGCCACGACCCTGTTCGCCGGCGCGCGCGGCTTCAATGGCGGCGTTAAGCGCGAGCAGGTTGGTCTGCCCGGCGATTTCGCCAATCACCGCCAGCACCGCGTTGATGCGCTTGGCGTCCTGCTCCATCGACTGCACTTTGCTGGTGGCCGAATCGACCTCGCTGATCAGTGCATTCACGCTGTCAGAAGCGTCTGCAACCACGGTTTTCGATACCTGCGCGTTCTCATTGGCCGACTGCGTGAAGCTTGCGGTCTGCGCCGCGCTGCGGGCCACTTCGTCCGCGGTGGAGGACATCTCGATGATCGCAGTAACGGCCTGATCGGTTTCGTTGGCGTGACGGATCAGAATGGCACTGGTAACGCCCGCCTGACTGCGCAGTTGTTCGATACCGCTGGCAATCTCGCTGGTGGAACTGCTGACGTCGAGCATCATGCGTTGCAGGTAGGCAATGAAGTTGTTGACCGACTCACCCACCTGATCCACTTCATCGTGCCCTTTGACAGCAATGCGCCGGGTGAGATCGGCATCACCGGCCGACAGCGTGTCGATATTGGTTTTGAGCACGCCCAGGCGGTTCATCAGCGTGCGCAACGCAACAATCATCAGCACCAGCAGCACCAGAACCATCGGGATCTGCAGCCAGGCCAGGGTCTTGAGGACGGTTTCGCTCTGGCTTTTCAGCAGGTCGGTGTTTTGCGAAACGGCCAGCAACCAAGGCGTTCCAGCAACCGGCATCAGAAACAGCGTCGACTCCTCGCCATCGCTGTTCTGGTAGGTCAGACGCGAGGTGCCAGTACCTTTGACGGCGAGTGCCGACTTGATGCCATTGATGAACGGCGATTGCGCCGCCAGTTCGGAGACATTGCGCAGCACGATCTTGTCGCTGCTGCCCGGTACGTTGGACAGAATCTTGCCATCGGCCTCAATGATCATGATCCGGCCATGGACTTCCTGCTCTTTGGCTTCAACCAGCTTGTTGAAGAAACCCAGCGTCACGTCGATGGTCGACACGCCCCACGGCTGGCCGTCCTTGGTGATGGCCATGGCGCAGTTGGTGCGCGGTTCCGGGCTGGCGGCGTCCTGATAGGCGGGCGCCCAAGCGCATTGGCCAGCAGGCGAGTTCAAGCCGCCTTTGTGCCAGCCCTGTTCGAAATAGTTGAGCGACTCAGGCGAGTTCCAATGGGTGTTGACGATCAATTTTCCCGACGCATCGCGGTGGTAGAAGGTGCTGTGCTTGGCACGACCGGGCGTGCGCACGTTCGGCAAAGGCCAGATCCCGCCGCCAAACACCTTGGCTTCGCCGTACTGGTTGACCATAAACGGTAGCAGGCGGTCGATGTCGTCACTGGACAGTTGCGGCACCAGTTCGGTAATGACCCGCGCCTGCGCCTGTACGCGGGCCAGTTCGGTCTTGATCTCGTTACTGATATCTGCTGCCTTGGCGGTCAGCATGTTTTCATCGTTGGCGGTGAGCCTGGGGGAGACGAACTGACCGATTCCATAAACCGTCAGAACGATGACCAAGGCCATGAACCCCACGAAGGTTGCGGTGTAGCGAGCTTGCACTGTCTTGAGCGAGGCCATTTTTTTGTTATACCTGAGCCGTGGGAAAGGGACTATCTGACCGAGGTGTCGGCTGATGCAGATGTTTCTTGATGTGACATAAACGCCAATTTCAGTACGTTCAAATGGGCTGGGCGATGCCCGCTTGTCCGCGATCTCTCAAGTGTAGGAGCGGACTTGTCCGCGATCTGCCGGGAACCGGCAGCATAAACGGTGCACGTGGTACGTCTGGTACAACCGTAGCCCATTTTGGAACCGCTTCGCAGCCCATCGTAGCCGTCGTAACCTCCTGAAACTCCTACGCCCTTCGGGCAGACGCTCGTTCTATGGCCACTTTGCGACGTGTTCGTAACGCTGGGCGCGCGCAAGCCGCAGCGCCGAAATTTTTTCAGTCCCTCGCTTGACTTCCTTTTCCTAATCAGTAACATAGCGCTCATTCCGCGATAGCTCAGTTGGTAGAGCAAGTGACTGTTAATCACTGGGTCCCTGGTTCGAGTCCAGGTCGTGGAGCCAGACAAGGTTTCAGAGAAGACTTTAAAAATCTTTGAAACACTGAAAACCCGCCTTCTGGCGGGTTTTTAGTTTTGGCGCCGAGCACTGGCAACGCGACAATTCATGGACTTGGCAGAGAAAACACCTTGAGTAGTTTTTAAATCGCCTCCAGTACCAGAAATGAATCTTACGTCTGCACCGAACGCGTCGTTGATCCGCTCGCATCGGAGGACTGCGCTTTAGACCTGCGCTTGTAATCCGCAGGCGTCATCCCGGTAAGTTGAATGAAAGCCCGTCGGAACGAGGTATCCTCGTTGTAGCCGAACTTGAGTGCCACTTGTTTAATGCTGGCTCCCGGTATCTGGAGGAGGACGCAAGCCGTTTCTATCCTCACTCGGGTAATGAGCTCTTCAGGCGACTCATTGGTTAATTTCTTGAATTGTCGATGCATTGTCCGCTCGCTCAGATCCAACATTTTGGCGAGCTCTTCAGCCGTCAGCCCGGGTCTGGCATGGCGAATGATTTGCTCGATTTCCAGAAGCAGCGCATCAGCACTATTTATAAAACTGCGGGGTGCATAAACCAGTTGAGGCAGTGGCAAGACTAGACGGGTAAATCGGCAAGGGTATACGAAGAAAACTAATTAATCGGCTGCTGAACGAGTCTGGAGCAGATTTTCGCGCCAATGCGCAGCATGGGCGCGATAGTCATCAGGACGTGTGTATAACCGTTAGCGATGACTATCACGGCGATAATCAATGCTCAATACGGCGAAATAGTCCCCAGCAAACCCACCGCTATCGCCAGCAACAAAAAACCTATCAATGAAAGTCCGAGCTTGCCCATGAGCGTCTCCTGCTGATCGATCTGTCTGTAACGAGTTGCAGGTTCCGGCTTCTGACGGTTTCCTGCGCGTTTTAATGCGTGGCCATTATCCTGCGCAGGCAGATTCTGGTACAGATTCAGAAACAGCTTAAAAATACGGATCAGTTGTACGTGGGCCGAACGTAAACACTTCAGAACGACGCGATGATTCGTCCAAGCATCGCCATGGCCTGCTCGCTGCGTTCATCCCAAGGCGTGCCGTAGTTCAGGCGTGCGCAGTTCTTGAAGCGCTGCGAGGCCGAGAAGATCGGGCCGGGTGCCAGGCTGATACCTTGGGCCAGGGCCATCTGGAACACCTGCAGCGAGTCCACTTGCTCGGGGAATTCGAACCACAGAAAGTACCCGCCAGCGGGGCGGGTGACGCGTGTCGCTGCCGGGAAATAACGAGCGGCAGCAGCCAGCATCGCGCCTTGTTGCAGTTCGAGGGTGTCGCGCAATTTGCGCAGGTGGCGATCGTAGCCGCCATGTTTGAGGTAGTCGGCAATCGCTGCCTGGGCTGGGACAGAGGGTGAAATGGTGGTCATCAGTTTCAGCCGATTGATCTGTTCGGTATAACGCCCGCCTGCCACCCAGCCGACACGGTAGCCGGGGGCCAGGGTCTTGGAAAACGAGCTGCAGTGCATCACCAGCCCGCTGTGATCCAGGCTTTTGACCGGATGGGGTGCATTGGCGCCGTAATACAGTTCGGCGTACACATCGTCCTCGATCAACGGGATCTGCTGTCGTTCCAGCAGGTTGTAGAGCTTGAGTTTTTTCGCCTGGGTCATGCTCGCGCCCAGCGGGTTCTGGAAGCTGCTCATGAACCAGCAGGCTTTGATCGGCAAGCGTGTCAGGCTGTCCTGCAAAGAGTCCAGATCCACGCCGTCACGCGGATGCACGGGGATTTCGACGGCTTTTAGCTTGAGCCGCTCCAGCACCTGAAGGCAGGCATAGAACGCAGGTGCTTCGATGGCGACCAGGTCGCCGGGCTCGGTGACGCATTGCAGACACAGATTCAGGCCTTCCATCGCGCCGTTGGTGATTACCAGTTCATCGGCGGGCAGGCGCACGCCGCTGATCATGTAGCGCAGAGCAATCTGTCGGCGCAGTTCGGAGTTCCCGGTGGTCATGTCGCTGACAATGCCCGCTGGCGTCATCGCCCGCACCGCTGAAGACATCGACTTGGCCAGGCGCGGCAATGGGTAAAGGTGCGGGCTGGGAAATGCCGAGCCGAAAGGGACGGTGTCCGGGTTCTTGAGCGAGCCAAGCACGGAAAAAATAAGGTCACTGACGCCCAGTTCGGTGCCTTCGCTGGTGTGCCTGATCAGTTCAGGCTCGGTCAGCGCATTGGCAGCATGCTCGCGCACGTAATACCCGGAGCGTGCACGAGCCTGAATCAGGCCTTTGTCTTCCAGTAGGTAATACGCCTTGAAGACGGTGGCGGGGCTCACCGAATAGGTGCGACTGGCAACCCTGACGGAGGGCGCTTTCTCACCGGCGGGCAACACGCCGCTGCGAATCATTTCCGAAATGTCGGCGGCGAATTTTTCGTAGCGTTTCATAGAAGGCATCGGGGGCAAATGATGCCTGCATCATGAGTGAAAACCGCCTTTGCAAACAGGGGCAAGTTATCCTGGAAAAAGCATATCAGCTGCGCTGTGTCGCTGTCGGGCAGGCATCTGCGTCTTGAACCCCTCAAACGTATGGGTCTATGATGCTCACGTCCTGCGACCCATCGAAGGAATCACTTTTGTCCCGTTCCAGCTGGCTGCCTACGCCGCCTTAGCGCTTCGCCCCCTCGCCACACCCTGACTGCCACTGACCGCGGTCACCCGTTGCTGTGTCCGTTTGACGGTCGCCGCCACCTCCATCACTACTCATTCGAAAACCGATGCACACGTACGTCCGGCATTCGCTGCTGCGCGTCCCGCTGTGTTCGACACAGGTATTTCCATGCTCGAAAAAATAAAAGCTACGTGGTTTTCCAGCGTCCGGGCCGATGTTCTGGCCGGGCTTGTCGTTGCACTGGCCCTGATTCCAGAGGCCATTGCGTTCTCCATCATCACGGGGGTAGACCCGAAAGTCGGGCTTTACGCTTCTTTCTGTATTTGTGTGGTCATTGCTTTCGTGGGCGGCCGCCCGGCGATGATTTCCGCCGCCACAGGTGCGATGGCACTGCTGATGGTGAACCTGGTGAAAGAGCACGGTCTTCAGTATTTGCTGGCGGCCACTTTGTTGTGCGGCGTGTTGCAAATCATCGCCGGGTACTTGCGCCTCGGAGAGCTGATGCGCTTTGTTTCACGATCGGTGGTGACCGGCTTTGTGAACGCGCTGGCGATTCTGATTTTCATGGCCCAACTGCCAGAACTGACCCATGCGACCTGGCCGGTCTATGCCATGACGGCGGCGGGCCTGGCAATTATCTATCTGTTCCCGCGCGTGCCGTTGCTGGGCAAGCTGCTGCCGTCGCCGCTGGTGTGCATTCTGCTGCTCACGGCAATGTCCATTTACATGGGCCTTGATGTACGAACAGTTGGTGATATGGGCGCGATGCCTGACAGTCTGCCGGTGTTCATGTGGCCGGACGTTGCGCTGAATCTCGACACGCTGTTGATCATCCTGCCGTACTCCGCGGCTTTGGCGGTGGTGGGCCTGCTTGAGTCGATGATGACCGCAACCATTGTCGACGATCTGACCGATACCACCAGCGACAGGAATCGTGAGTGCAGAGGGCAGGGTATTGCCAATATCGCCAGTGGTCTGATCGGCGGCATGGCCGGTTGCGCGATGATCGGCCAATCAATGATCAACGTGAAGTCGGGGGGCAGAACACGACTCTCGACCCTCAGCGCGGGCTTGCTGCTGTTGATCATGATGCTGTTTCTGGGCGACTGGCTGGCGCGTATTCCGATGGCGGCGCTGGTGGCGGTGATGATCATGGTGTCGATCAGCACGTTCAGCTGGGAGTCGATCCGCAACCTCAGACAGTACCCGCTCTCGACCAATATCGTGATGGTCGTGACGGTGATCGTGGTGGTAGCCACCCATAACCTCGCCTATGGTGTGCTGGTGGGGTCCCTGCTGGCCGCGATGTTCTTTGCCAGCAAGATCGCCCGTTATCTCGACGTCACTTCGCAACGCGACCCCGAGCACAGCCACCGCACTTATTACGTGACCGGTCAGGTGTTTTTTGCTTCTGCCGAGCGCTTCATGGCGTCCTTCGACCTGCGCGAAAACGTCGAAACACTCGCCATTGATCTGCGCGAGGCGCATTTCTGGGACATCACTGCGGTTGCCGCGCTCGACAAGGTGGTGCTCAAGCTGAGGAGGGCGGGTATCAGTGTGGACGTTGTAGGTATGAACCGGGCGACGGCCACGCTGGTGGATCGGTTTGGCGTGCACGACAAACCGGACGCTATCGATTCGTTGATGGGGCATTGATCCGCAGGTTCGGGTCAGCAGGGTCATGCCGGGATTTCCAGGCGGATCACCGACCCGCCGCCAGGCCTGTTGCGCACCCCGATAGTGCCGTCATGCTCGAGGCAAATAGCCCGGGCGATGGACAGGCCAAGGCCGCTGCCTCCCAAATAGCGCGCCCGCGAACGTTCGGCGCGCCAGAAACGGTCGAACACCTGTTCAAGGTTTTCCGAGCCGAAGCCGGGCCCGCGGTCGGAGACGGTCAGTTCCATGCTCCGTGCGCGGGCCCTGCCGACAATCAGCAGTTCACCGCCCATCGCCGAGTAGCGCAGCGCATTATCGACGAGAATATTGACTACTTGGCCGATCCGGTCACGGTCGGCGTTGACGGTCAGTTGTTGAGGGATGTCGATCGTCACGACAACGCCCGCTTCATCGAGCTGTGTGGCAAACCAGCTCAGGCGTTCGGCCACCAGTTTCTCAAGGGAAAATACCGTCTTGTCCAGGGTCAGCTGGCCAGCGCTGGCCAGCGAGAGAAGGTGCAGATCGCTCACCAGTTTGTTCAACTGGTTAAGTTGGCGGTGGACCATTTCCAGTTGTGCCAGATCGCGCGGGAACACTTCATCGATCATGCCCTGAATGCGCCCCATGGCCGCGTTCAGTGGCGTGCGCAGTTCATGGGCGATCATCGCGCTGGACTCGCTGACTTCCAGTTCGTAACGGCCCAGTTGGGTGGTCATGGTGTTGAAGTCGCTGACCAGCGCCTGTAGCTCGTCCGGGTCTTTGTCGCTCATTGGCAGGCGCGTCTTGAAGTCGCCCTGGGCGACCTGACGTGCGCCTCTGGCAATCGAAGAGAACTGGCTGGAAAGCGGGCGGGAGAACAAAAAGCCGAAAAAGATGATGATAGGGATGGCCATCATCACCAGCGCTGCCAATACCCACCATTCCTTGTTGGCGATGCCCGGCAGCAGGTTTTCGATCGGGTAATACTCGAAGAACAGCTCGCGAAGCTTGACCATGTCCATGGCAGGTTCGGCCTGCAATCGTATGAACTCCGTGCGCACATCGGCTGGCATTGCCTGCAGTGTGAGCCAGTCAGACACCGTGACGTGCAGCCACATGCAGAACGCGATCACGATGACCGCACCGACTGCCAGCATGCTCATGCGCATGCCGACCCAGTGCCATAAAGGTTTCTGCCGGTGTCTGAAAAAACGTCGCATGAGGCTCACCTGAATCGATAGCCGACAGAGCGGACTGTCACCAGCACATTATCCACGCCGTGAATTTCGAGTTTGCGACGCAGATTGTGCACGTGCGCATCGACAACCCTGGCCAGCGCCTCGCTGTCGGGCAGGCAGATTTCCAGCAATTCTTCGCGGGTGAAGGCTTTGGAGGGTGTTTTCAGCAAGGTCGAAAGGATCTTGAACTCGGTGGGTGTCAGGTCGAGCAGTGTGTCTGTGCCGTCGTGTCCTTCAATGATGGCGGTGACTGCATCCAGGTCCACCAGCAGGTTCTGGTAACGCAAATGGCGGTCATTACTGGCGTTCTGCTGGGAGCGGCGCAACACCGCGTGCACACGGGCCACTACTTCCTTGGGGTTGTAGGGTTTGACCACGTAATCGTCAGCCCCGTAGCGCAATGCGCCGAGCTTTTCCGGTTCGTCGCCCATGGCCGTGACCATGATCACCGGTGTGTCGCTGCAACGGCGCACTGCCGACAGCACGTCCGTACCACTGACCAGCGGCAGCATGACGTCCAGCAGAATCAGGTCGGGTTTCCACTGGCGATGCATATCGATACCGCGCTGCCCGTTTTCGGCCAGCCCTACGCTGAACCCGTCACGACGCAGATAAGCCTCGAGAATGCTGGCGCTGTCGGCATCGTCTTCGACGATCAGAATGCGTTTTCCTGACACAAGAATGCCTCTTGATCAAATCTTGATAATTCACGAACGGTTTATTGAAAGTCGACGTTCAGGATTGCGTCCAGAGCCCACTGTCGCGGACAGATCCTATGCTGATGAGTACACCGCTGTCCAAGCGTATCCGCAACCTCGGATGCTGTTGCCTGACTATGCTGCTGAGCCTGGTTTTTTCGGGTTGCTCGTTGATTCCCGAGTATCAGCGCCCGGCCTTGCCGGTTCCTGCAGACCAGTTGTCTGCTGTCGTCCCGGCCGGTGATGCGTCCATTGCCATCGCGCTGACCGCTGACGAAGAAGCGCTGGCTGCCGAGCTGTCGCCAAAGGGTGAATTGCGGGTTCTGTTGCAATCAGCCCTGACGTTCAACCGCGATTTTCGCGTGGCGCTGCTGAGAGTGGATGAAGCCAGGGCGATGCGCGGCATAACCCGTGCCGATCGTTTCCCGACGATTGCAGCAGGCGTCCAGCGTAACCGTCAACACTTCGATAATGCGGCTGCCGATGAGCGTTACGGCCAGGACCTTTCCATCGCATCGGTGGGCGTCTCGGACTTTGAGCTGGATTTTTTTGGGCGCGTGCGCAGCCTGTCCGAGGCCGTGCGGCATGATTATCTGGCCAGCACGTATGGCCAGCAGGCGGCGCGCAGTGCGCTGGTTGCCGAAGTGGCTCGCGCCTGGCTGGCCGAGCGTCTGGCCGCCGCCGTGCAGCAGGATGCGCAGACCGTTCATGATGCCCGGCTGATGCTGGTAAAGGCGGCCGAAGAGCAGCAGCGCCAGGGTGCCATTTCACTCGACGATCTGATGGCGCAGCGCCTTGATACCTTGACTGCACAGCAACAGGTGCAGGATGCGCTAAGCGATCACGCGAATGCTTCCCAGGCTTTGCTGCTGCTCACCGGCTACTCGGCAGTTTTGCCAGTCACCACGCCGGATACGCCGGCGCTGACCGCCGCGCTGGTCGAGACCCCGGCCTGGCTGTCGAATCTGCCGTCTCAGCGTTTGCTTGAGCGATTTGATATTCGTCAGCGCGAAGAAGCACTCAAGGCCAGCAACGCCAATATTGGTGCCGCCCGTGCTGCATTCTTTCCGTCCATAAAACTCAGTACCAGCGTAGGTCTGCAAAGCGACAGTCTGCGCACGCTGTTCAGCAATGGCAGCGGTACCTGGCTGTTATCCCCGCAACTGAACCTGCCGTTGTTCGACGGCGGGCGTAATCAGGCCAACCTGGATCTGGCGCATGTGCGCCAGCAGATCGCGGTCGCCGAGTATGAAAAAGCCATTCAGAACGCCTTCCGTGAAATGTCTGGTGTGCTGACCCGTCGTCAGCAGGCCCTGGGCCATGTTCGCAACGAGATCGAGCGCGTCGCGCTGGTCCAGGAAAAAGTGCGCCGCCTGTCCTTCGAACTCAATGCCGGTGCTACTGAACGCACGGCATTGCTGGGCTCCACCATCCGTATCGCCGAAGCCGATGCAGCCGGTCGCAAGTCACTCGATGAGCTGCAACAAAACCGGATCGACCTGTTTCGAGTGCTTCGCGGCGCAGAACCGACAACCCCACCTCAATCCTGAATGAAACCGGAGTATCACCATGAGTCCTGAAATCGCTCGTCCTCACGTTCGTCCTGCACTGCTCAAGCCTGCACTTGGCGTGTTGATCGCCTCAGTGGCCATGACACTGGTCGGTCAGGCCTGTGCTCAGGACAGCGCGTCCACGCAAGGCCAGTCTATTTTCGGCGACAGGTTCAACGTCAATTTCGGCCTCGGCATGGCCTTGCTGCCACGCTACATGGGGGCCGATGAATACCGCAGTCAGGTGTTGCCGATGCTCACTGTCCAGCGCGGTATCTTTTTTGCGGATACCGCACGGGGAGTGGGGCTGCAATGGCAGTCCGATTCCGGATTCGGGGCCAGCGCAGCGCTCAACTACGATTTCGGCCGTACCGAGAAAAACAGTACAAACCGCCCTAGTTCCAATGAGCTCATAGGGATGGGCACCGTCAAGGGGGCAACGGTTGGCGACTTCATGATCTCTCAACAGCTCACGCCATGGTTGTCGGCCAGTGCCGAGGCCGAACTGCGTGTGGCCGGTGAAAAGCGTGGCAACCGTTGCCGCTTGGGTTTTGAGGGCATCGCCTACCACAGCCAGACCGATACGGTGACGCTGGATATCGATGCGCATGCCGGTGACGGCCGTTACAACCAGACCTACTTCGGTGTGAGCCCGATCCAGAGTCAGCGCACCGGCTTTTCCAGATTCACGGCAGACAGCGGGATTTACGCGTACTCGGCTGCGCTCGCCTGGCAGCACGCCTTTGATGCCCACTGGTCAACCGTTGCAAGCGTGGGGGTGACTCACTACACCGATCAGACCCGCGGCAGCCCGCTGGTCGAGACCGATGCTGAAGGCAGCGGTTTGATTGCCTTGAACTACGCCTTCTAAAGGGGTGAAGCCTGCCATGCGATTACATCCCGATGGGTTTCCTGATCTACAGCGATGTGTTTTACACGCTTGCAGTATCGTAATGATCGCCCTGATGGTCAGTGGGTGCAGCGATAAGCATACGGCCAGCGTCTCGGCCGTCCGTGCCGTCAAGGTTGAAGCTGCACGGGCAGGAGAGGGAACCACGGTGCGCTTTATCGGCACCGTTCGGCAGCAGGAGCGCGCCAGTCTGGCGTTTGAATCGGCAGGCACCCTGACAGAGCTGCGAGTCGACATTGGCGATGCCGTTGAAAAGGATCAGGTGCTCGCCAGCGTTGACCGACAGCCTGCGCAGCTGCGTCTGCAAGAAGCGCAGGCCAGTCTGCGTCTGGCCAGAGCGCAGGCGGTTGAGCGTGAGCTTAATTATCAGCGTCAGAAGCGTCTGCTTGCGGCAGGCAGTGTCGCCCAGAGTGTGGTCGAGTCGGCACTGGCATCCAGCGAGCAGGCCAAAGCCGAGCAGGTCCGGGCCCAGGCCGAACAGGCTCTGGCTCATCGCGAACTGGACCGCACCCGTTTGATCGCGCCCTTTGCCGGGCGAGTAGTCGCACGGCATGCACAGCCGCGTACTGTTTTGCCCGCCGGGCAAGTGGTGCTGGACATCGAATCCGCTGCCGGGCAGGAGGTGGTGGCTGCTGTTCCGCTGGCGCTTGCCGAAACCCTCAAACCTGGTGACCTGGCCAGAGCCTCAAGCACGGCAGATGGCACTTCAGGGTTTGATCTGGCACTTGAAGGCATCTCACCCCGTGCCGATGACGGGCTGGTCAGAACGGCTGTGTTTCGTGTGCTGCGACCTGCCAGTAGATTGCCCAGTGGCATCACGCTGCTGGTGCAGATGCATCCCGATACCGGTACACAGCCCTTGTCGGTCCCGGTCCAGGCGTTATGGATGGGCACCGGCAGCAACTCCGCCGAGGTCTTTGTTTACCAGCCAGGCGGAACAGTCGCCCTGCGCTCTGTTTCGCTGGGTACGGTTAAAGATGGCCGGGCGCTGATCGCCAGCGGCCTGGCTGTCGGGGAGCGAGTGGTTACTGCCGGCGCGGCTTTCCTGCAAGACGGCGAGACCGTCACCCTGTTTCAGCCTGGCACACGCTTGAACGGGGGCACGCAATGAGTCTTACCTACCGCGCAATGAGCGCGAGCCGCCTGACCCTGTTTGCGGCCTTCCTGATTTTGCTGGCCGGTGTCGCGACCTTTTTGGGGTTTCCGTCTCAGGAAGAGCCTTCGGTTACGGTTCGCGACGCACTGGTCAGCGTATCCCTGCCAGGACTCTCCACCGAGCGGACGGAAGAGCTGCTTGCCAGGCCACTCGAAGAACGCATCCGTGAACTGGCCGAGATCAAGAACATTGTCACCACGGTCCAGCCAGGCCGGGTGATTGTGCAAGTCACGGCGTATGACACCATCAAGGATCTGGGGCTGCTGTGGCAACGACTCCGGGCGAAGGTCAACGAAACGAACGGCGTTTTCCCGGCTGGTACCCAAGGGCCCTTTGTGGACGATGATTTCGGTCGCGTGGCAGTGGCTTCCGTTGCGTTGACGGCGCCGGGTTTTACCATGAGCGAGATGCGCGCGCCGATAAAACGCCTGCGCAATCAGCTTTATGAGCTCAAGGGTGTCGATCAGGTCGAGCTGTATGGCCTGCAGGACGAGCGAATCTACCTCGACTTCGATCACCAGACCCTGGCGGCAGCCGGACTTTCGCCGCAACAGTTGCTCCAGCAATTGCAAAACCGCAACCTGATCGCGCCGGGAGGCAACCCGGTCATCGGGCAACAGAGCACCACGCTCTCGGTCAGCGGCGAGGTGCTGTCGCTGGATCAGCTTCGTCAGTTTCCCGTGCAGTTGCCTGGCGGACAGATGGTAGCGTTGCATGACCTGACCCGAATATTGGTGAGCCCTGTCGACCCGCCGGAAACCGAAGCGATCTATCAAGGGCAGGATGCTGTGGTGCTGGCCGTTTCGATGCAGCCCGGGCTCAATATCCAGACGTTCGGTGCCGCTCTGCGCAAAAAGCTCGGTGAGCTGGAACAACAACTTCCAGCGGGTTTTACCCTGCACATCGTGACTTTTCAGTCCAGCGTGGTTCAGCACGAAATGAACAAGATGTATCACGTCATGGCCGAAACGGTCGTCATCGTGATGTGTGTGGTCATGCTGTTTCTGGGCTGGCGTACCGGCCTGGTGGTCGGGGTGATTGTGCCCCTGACCATCCTGAGTACATTGCTGGTCATGCGCTCGCTGGGGATCGAGCTGCAGACGGTGTCGATTGCCGCGATCATCCTGGCCCTCGGCTTGCTGGTGGACAATGGCATTGTCATCGCCGAGGACATCGAGCGGCGTCTGCACGCCGGGGAGGACCGACGGCGGGCCTGCGAGGAAGCCGGGCGCACGTTGATGATCCCTTTGCTGACCTCGTCACTGGTCATTGTGCTGGCGTTTTCGCCGTTCTTTCTGGGGCAGACCAGCACTAACGAATACCTGCGTTCGCTGGCGATTGTGCTCGCCACCACGCTGATCAGCTCGTGGCTGCTCAGCATCACCGTGACGCCCCTGTTATGCTTTTACTTCGCCAAGGCACCGGCAGTCTCAGGTGCGACTGACAACGCCGATGAGTATGCATCGGTGTTCTATCGAGGCTATCGAAAAGTCATCGAGAGTCTGCTGAATAACTCCTTGATCTTCATCGCCAGCATGCTGGGATTGCTGACAGTTGCGGTCGTCGTGCTGACCCAGGTGCCTTATGACTTTCTGCCCAAGTCCGACCGCATGCAGTTCCAGATTCCGCTGGTGCTGGAACCCGGCAGCAGCTCGCGTGCCACGTCTCAGGCCGTGCGCGATATCAGTCAGTGGCTGAGCAGCGATCAGGACGTCAAACAGAGCATCGGCTATGTCGCCAATGGCGGGCCGAGAATTGTTCTGGGGCTCAATCCGCCTCTGCCTGCGCCGAATATTGCCTACTTCACGGTCAGCGTGCGTGACGGTGCCAACCTCGATGCAGTCATTGAGCGAACCCGGCATTTCATCCTGACTCAGCACCCCGAAGTCGAAGCGCAGCCCAAGCGGTTTTCCATGGGCACCACCGAAGCCGGGATTGCGGTCTACCGGGTCATTGGTCCTGACGAAAAAGTGCTGCGAAATATTGCCCGCAAGATCGAGCAAGCCTTGTCGGCATTGCCCGGAACTCTGGACGTACGCGATGACTGGCGTACCCGGCTGCTGCGTTACGACGTAGTCGTCGATCAGTACAAGGCGCTGCATGCCGGTGTTTCCACTCAGGACATCGCTTAGGCCCTGCAACTGAGAAACAACGGGCTGTCTGTGTCATCGCTGCAGGATGGCGAAACGGCTGTGGCGATTGTGGCTCGTGAGCAGGGCACACCGATTACGCCTGCCAATGATCTGGACAGCACGTTGATTTACCCGGCTTCCGGGGCGGCACCGCTGATGTTGTCCGCCATCGCGACGGTCGAGCCCCAGGCCGAGGCATCGACCATTCAGCGCCGCAACCTGGAGCGTGCGATTACTGTCGTCGGACACAACCCGTCGTTGACCGCCACCTCGATCATTGAGCATCTGGCACTACAGATTGCGACGCTCAACATGCCAGCGGGGTATCGCATCGAACTGGGTGGCGAAATAGAGGATTCGGCCGAAGCCAACCAGGCGCTTCTGCAATACATGCCGCACGCGCTGGTGGCGATGCTGCTGTTGTTCGTGTGGCAGTTCAATTCGTTTCGCAAGTTGCTGATCGTCATCTCCAGTGTGCCTTTTGTGCTCATCGGCGTGGCGTTGGCCCTGGTGCTCACCGGATACCCGTTCGGCTTCATGGCGACCTTTGGACTGCTGTCGCTGGCCGGCATTATTGTCAACAATGCGGTGTTATTGCTCGAACGTATTGAGGTTGAGCGCGGGCACGGGCTGTCGGTTCGTGAGGCGGTGGTCAACGCAGCGATCAAGCGGTTGCGACCGATCGTGATGACCAAACTGACCTGCATCATCGGCTTGGTCCCACTGATGCTTTTTGCCGGCCCGCTCTGGGAGGGTATGGCGATCACGATCATGGGCGGGCTGGCGTTGGGCACGCTGGTGACGCTGGGGTTGATCCCGATTCTGTATGGGCTGCTGTTTGACACGTTCGAACGCTGGCGTACCGCGAGTTGACTCATTACGGCCGGTGTTTGTGTAAGGTATGGTCCTGAAAACCTCGACGAACCAAACACAAGGACGGAACAACATGCGCTCATTCTCCCGCTCGCCACTGGCAGCTCATCTCGCTTTGGCGCTTGCGCTGACAGCTCTGGCACCAGCGGCCATGGCCGAACCGCATAAGGCGATTCAGGCCGATGCCGAGCAATACAAGGACGAAGCCTTGAAGCTGCTGGAGCGTCTGGTAAACATCGATTCAGGCTCCGGGTACGTACCGGGCCTGACCAAAGTCAGTGACATCGCGATTGAAGAACTGAAAAAGCTCGGTGCCACCATCGAGCTCGTTCCGAATACACCAGAGGCCAGCAATCATGTAGTTGCGACCCTGAAAGGCACCGGCAAGGCGAAGATTCTGCTGATGGCACACATGGATACCGTGTTCAAGGAAGGCTCTGCGGCCGAGCGTCCGTTTCATATCAAGGACGGTCGTGCCTATGGCCCTGGTGTTATGGATGACAAGGACGGCATCGTTGCTGCTATCTATGCTCTGAAGGTGCTGCACAACCTGAAATTCACCGACTACGCACAGATCACAGTGTTGCTCGACGCCAGCGAAGAAACCGGTTCAGGCGTCGCTACCGAGCTGATCAAGAAAACAGCGAAAGAGCACGATGTCACGCTCAATCTGGAGCCGGGTCGTCCTGCTGATGGTCTGGTGGTGTGGCGCAAGGGTTCTGCGACGGCACTGGTCGAAGTCAAGGGCAAAGCCTCGCATGCGGGCGTTGCGCCGGAACTGGGGCGTAACGCTGCCACCGAGGTTGCGCATCAGATCCTGCAACTCGGCAAACTGGGCGACGAGGAGAAGAAAACCACCGTCAACTTCACCGTGCTCAAGGCGGGTGATCGCACCAACGTGATTCCTGATCAGGCCAGCGCCAAGGCCGACGTGCGTGCCGCAGTGCCGGAGGAGTTCGATCGCGTCGAGCAGGACCTGGCCAGGGTGTCGGCCAACAAACTGGTGCCTGACACCGAGGTCAAGACCAGTCTGGTCCGTGGCTTGCCACCTATGCCGCAGACCCCGCAGTCCGATGCTTTGGTCGCTATGGCACAGGGCATCTATGGTGAACTGGGGCGCACCCTGACCATCGAGGGCAGCGGCGGGGCGGCTGATTCAAGTTTGTCTGCCAGCGTAGGAACGCCAACACTGGATGGTTTCGGCATCGTCGGTGGCAACATTCATACGCCTGAAGAGTACGCCGAGGTGGGCAGTGTCGCGCCACGGATCTATCTGCTGTCACGGATGATCATGAAGTTGTCCGGGCAACAGTGATTCGAAAAGCCTCCCGCGCAGGGTAATGAGAAGTGTTTTCCGCACGCTTCTCGTTCCTCGCGCTCCGCATTGGAACAATAAGCAGTTAGATTGTGTATAACGATGAGCGCAAGGCGCGGGAGGCTGTAGAGTCGATGACGCGCTTTTAAACAGATACAAGGCTGCAGAGTCCCGATAGTGCATACAACGGGAGGCGGCTGGAATAGCGGTTCATTGTCGGGTATTTGCCGACAACTAGTTGTCATGACCCATCCCCGTGTTTACTCATGCGTCACATTGCAGGATTTGACCGATAACCTGCAGCCTCTTTATTTACACCTTAGCGATACAGAAAAGCTGTCGTTGCGGCTCCAGAGCCTTGGAGGGTCAGCGTGCTTTCACCTGTTTCCTTTAAACCATGGCCATTTTATCAGTGCGTCCGCGGCCTTGGCGCGAGCCGGTTTTCGCGCGCTGGCCGGTTGGTATTTCTGTATATATTTAATTATGACCTTAATACCATGTCGAAAAGATAGGCTGTCCCCTGTCAAGACTAAGCACACGATCCTTTGACGCGGGCTAGAGGTCGGTACTGTCAAAATCAACTTCAAAAAATTTCAACAAATCGGATACAGGGTCGATACAAATATTTGACGCCATGATGATGGCGTTCTAATATTGCTCACCTTTTGATATCAATATGCTACTGCAAGGACGCACCGTGTACCCTCATGCTCCCAGAGTGGCCCTGCTGCTCATGCTCGCCATCGCGTCTTTCCCCTTGCTTGCAGCCAGCCCTCCCGCCAGTTTGCCAGGCGAACAAGACCTTATTCGTGATCGTCAGGACCGCTTGCTAGAAGAGCAACGCCGTCGTCTTGAAGAACTCAAGGACCTGCCGGGCAAGCAAGCTGTACCCGCGGCACCAGGCGCGCCTGTCGACACCCGCTGCTTCACCATCCAGCGTATAGAGCTCAAGGGCGCTGATTCACTGTCGTCTGCCGAGCGTGATGAGCTGATTGCGCCTTATCAAGGCAAGTGTCTTGGCGTCGCCCAGCTCAACGAGTTGCTGAAAGTCATCACCGATCATTACCTTGAAAAAGGCCTGGTGACGACTCGCGCCTATCTGCCGCAACAGGACCTGTCCACAGGCGACCTGCAAGTGCTGGTCATTGAAGGCAAGCTGGAGCATCTGCGCGGCGATGCTGCCAGCGGCCTGTCGGCGCGTGTGCTGGCCATGACCTTTCCCGGCAGGGAAGGCGAGATGGTCAACCTGCGCGAAATCGAGCAGATGGTCGATCAGCTCAACCGTCTGCCGTCCAATCAGGCGCAGATGGAGCTGACCCCCGGCCAGGTCGTCGGCGGCAGCGATGTGGTGGTCAAGAACACTCCGCAAAAACCGTGGCGGGCTAACCTGTCGCGTACCAACGAGGGGCAGCGCAGCACCGGTGAGCAGCAATGGAACGCCGGGCTTGAATGGGACAATCCGCTGGGGCTGGCCGACCAGTTCAGCCTGCGCGGCGGCCATGATGCGATCAGCGACCGGCAGAAAGCCTCGCGCAATGCCTCGCTTGCCTACAGTTTGCCTTGGGGCTGGTGGACATTCAGCTATCTGTACAACACCAGCGAATACCGCTCGGTGGCCCAGGCCTCGAACATCAACTTCAAGCAGGACGGCGACAGCCAGAACCACCAGTTCAAGGCCGAGCGGGTCGTGTACCGCGACGCGCTGAGCAAGACCTCGCTCAATGCCGGTTTGTCCTACCTGCGCACCAACAATTATGTAGAAGACAGCAAACTGGCGCTTAGCAGTAACCGCATCACCGAGGCGCAGTTCGGCATCAACCACGGTCGGCGGGTCGGTTCGGCGTTCATCAACATCGACCTGGGCATGCAGCAGGGCATCGGCGCGCTGGATGCGCAGGGCAGCCATGATCCTGGCCCGGGCCAGGCCGATGCGCGTTATCGCAAATACACCGGCACCCTCAGCTACCTGCACCCTTTTCAGCTGTGGGGCGAGAACCTGAGCTTCACCAGCCTGGCCACCGGGCAGCGCAGCGAAGATGTGTTGTTCAGCTCGCAACGTACCAGCCTGGGCGGGTCATCGTCGGTGCGCGGTTACAAAGATGAGTTTCTGTCTGGCGACAGCGGCGGTTACTGGCGTAATGAAGTACGCCTGACCCGCCCGGTCACGCTGGACTGGCTGCGCCCGGTGTTCGCCGAGTATGGCGCGGCTGCCGGTTACGACCAGGGTGTTATTCGCAATGACCGTTACAACGGCAATCAGCATGGGCGCTTGTCCAGTAACTCGTTCGAGCTGTTTACGCGTGGCCAGCACGTTGCGGCCTCAGTGACCTTCGCTCATTCCCTGGAACGTCCCGATGTGATCGAGCGCGAAGCGCCGATCTATTTCCGTATGGATTTCTTCCTTTAACAACGCTGTTTTCAATCACACTGTATCGAGGTTGCCTACATGGACGTTCACCAACTGGCTCTGCTTGCTCGTCAGCCTTCTGCTGTGCTGATTGAGCGCCAGTCCTTTTGGGGAATGCCCAAACGCGGTCTCGCGCTGATCCTGGCCAATGCCCTGTTCTGGCAGCCGCTGCTGGTTCAGGCCGAAGGCATCGTGGTCAGTGGGCCGAATACCAGCCTGAATCAGGCCGGCAATGGCGTACCTATCATCAATATTGCCACGCCCAATGCCAGCGGCCTGTCGCACAACCAGTTCCAGCAGTACAACGTCGACAGCCAAGGCGTCATCCTCAACAACTCCACGAATCAGACCCAGAGCACCCAACTGGGCGGAATTATCGTTGGCAACTCCAACCTGCGTGGCACGGCCGCTACCACCATTCTTAACGAAGTGGTCGGGGCCAACGCCAGCCAGCTCAGGGGCTACACAGAAGTGGCCGGGCAAGCGGCGCGGGTCATTGTCGCCAACCCGTATGGCATCAGTTGCAACGGCTGCGGTTTCATCAATACCCCGCAGGTCACGCTGACCACCGGTAAACCGGTGCTGGATGCCAACGGGCAGTTGCAGCGTTTCAATGTGCAGGGCGGCAGCATATCCATTGATGGCGTGGGGCTGAACGCAGACAACGTCGACCAGTTCGACATCATCACCCGCAGCGCGAAGATCAATGCCGAGCTGCACGCCAAGCGCCTCAACATCATTTCCGGTCGTAACGATGTCGACGCGCAGACCCTCAATCCCACAGCCCTGCCTGATGACGGCAGTGCCAAACCGGAACTGGCCGTCGACAGCTCGGCGCTGGGCGGGATGTATGCGGGCGCGATCCGTCTGGTGGGCACCGAGGCAGGCGTCGGGGTCAGGCTTGCGGGAAATCTTGCGGCCAGTGGCGGTGATATCCAGATTGATGCCAACGGCCATTTGAGCATGACGCAGACCGCAGCAAGTGGCGCCGTCACGGCCAGGGCCAACAGTGCCGAAGTCAACGGCCCGGTCTATGCGGGGTCGTCATTGACCATGAGCACCGCGGGCGATCTCACCACCCGGCAGAACGTCGCCGCACGCGATGCGCTGAGCCTTTCCGCAGGCGGACAACTCAACAACTCGGCGGTGATCGAGGCGGGCGTCAATGCCGACAACAGCCGCAATGGTTCGGGTGATGTAACGCTGTCTGCCAACGGGTTGACCAACAGCGGCAGCATAACCGCCAGTCGCGCCTTGCAGGCCACCATTACCCAGACCCTGAACAACCAGGGTGCCACACTGAACGGGCAGTCCAGCACACGCATCGTGGCCACAACCGTCGACAATCGTCAGTCAGGCCGGATTCTGAGCCAGGGCGGCACTGTCGACATCAATGCGTCTCAGGTGCTCAATAGTCAGAGCGGGCTGATCAGCAGCAATGGCGCTATGACCATCGCCGCCGGTTCTCTGGACAACAGCCAGCAAGGCAAACTGTCCAGTAGCAGCGCTTTGTCCGCCCGTATTTCCGGGCCGTTGCTCAACCAGCTGGGGCTTATCAGCGCCAATGGCGATCTGCTGCTCAACGCGGCAAGCGTGGACAACCGCAACGCAGAAATCTCCAGCCTTGGCAGCCTGACCTCGACCGTCAGCCAGTTCGACAATCGCGAAAAAGGCCGCCTGCTGGCCAATGGCGCGTTACAGCTGACGTCCGACCACCTGAACAACCAGAACGGCTCGGTGGCAGGGCAGCAGGGCGTACAGCTGAACTTGGGGCAACTGACCAATACCGCCACCGGCAGCGTTTACGGCAAAAACAGTCTGAACCTGGCTGTCAGCGGCGCGTTGAACAATGACCAGGGCACACTGCGCAGCGATAGCACCCTGGAGGTACGTGCGGCGTCTCTGAGCAACAACACCGGCAGCATCACCAGTGCCAGCACGGCGTCAGTCAGCACGAGCGGTGCGGTGGTCAACCGCGGCGGGCAGATCCTAAGCGATTCAACCCTGACGCTGACCAGCGCCAGCCTGGACAACAGCCAGAGCGGGCGTATCGCCAGTAATGGTCTGACACTCACCACTGGTACCTTCGATAACCATCAGGACGGCCGCCTGACCAGTACCGGCGCACTCCAGCTAAATGCCGGGCTGGTCAACAACAGCGATGCCGGTCGCATTGCCAGCGCCATGGCCCTGACTGCCGTAGTCACCGGCCTGAATCAGACCAACGATGGCCGTCTGTATGGCAACAGCGATGTCAGCCTCGACCTGAGCAACGGCCTGCTGACTAACCAAGGCGGCCTGATCAATGCGCCGGGCCAGTTACTGCTGAAAAACTTGAATGTCGTCAACAACCAGAGCGGCAAGATATCCAGCGCCAACGGTTTCACGCTGGCGGCCACTTCGCTGGACAACACCGAAGGTTCGGTGATCAGCGACAAAGCCTTGATCGTGCGTGTCGCCCAGTTGCTGACCAACCTGCGCGGCCTGATTTCCGCCACCGGTGTCGAGCTGAGTGCCGCGACGCTGGACAACCGCAACGCGGAGCTCTCCAGCCTTGGAGAGCTGACCGCAACCGTCGGCCAGTTCGATAACAGTGGCAAGGGCCGTTTGCTGGCCAAGGGTGCGTTGCTGCTCAATGCCGACAGCCTGAACAACCAGAGCGCTGGTGCCGTTTCCGGCCAGCAGAGCGTGCAGTTGAACGTCGGGCAACTGATCAACACGGGCGGTGGCAGCGTCTACGCCAAAAACAGTCTGTGTCTGAAAGACACGGGCGTCCTCAACAACGATCAAGGGATATTGCGCAGCGATGGCACGCTGGCGTTGAGCGCCGCTTCTCTGGGCAATACTGCCGGTAGTATCACCAGCTCCGGCGTCTCGTCCCTGACGGTCGATGGTGCCGTGGTGAACCGCGGCGGGCAGATTCTCGGCGATTCAACGCTGGTGCTCACCAGTGGCAGTCTCGACAACAGCCAGAACGGTCGCATCGCCGGCAAGGGCGTGAAGCTTGTCACCGGTGCTTTTGACAACCAGCAAGGCGGCCGCCTGACCAGTACCGGAACCCTCCAACTCGATGCAGGGTTGGTCAACAACAGTGACGCCGGTCGTATTGCCAGCGCCATGGCCCTGACCGCCGTGGTCACCGGCCTGAATCAGACCAATGATGGCCGTCTGTACAGCAACAGTGACGTCAGTCTCGATTTGAGCAATGGCGCGCTGGACAACACGGGCGGCCTGCTCAGCAGTGAGTCGGCCATGACGGTCAGCGCTGCTTCCCTGCAAAACGCCTCGGGCAGCCTCTCCAGCGCTGATGCCTTGAGCGTCACCACCACCGGGGCTTTGAACAACCAGGCGGGTTCTGTCACCACCGACGCAACACTGATACTGACCAGCGCAAGCCTGGACAACAGTCAGGCGGGCAAACTGGCTGGCAAGGGTGCCACGCAGGTCACCACCGGCACGTTCGACAACAGCCAGGGCGGTCGTCTGACCAGCAGCGATACCCTGCGATTGACGGCAGGCAAGGTCATCAACCAGAGCGCCGGACGTATTGCCAGTGCGCTGGCGTTGACGGCCAGCGTCACCAGCCTCGACCAGCAGGGTGGTGAGCTGTTCAGCAACACCTCGCTGAGCCTCGACCTGAACAACGGCCAGTTGAACAATCAGGGCGGTTTGATCAACGCCCCCGGCGTGTTGCTGCTGAAGAATCTCAACGGCGTGGCCAACCAGAACGGCGAAATTTCCAGTACACAGGCCTTTACCCTGAACGCCAACAGTCTCGATAACAGTGGCGGCAAACTGCTCAGCAGTCAGGCCCTGACGCTGATCATGAACAAGGCGCTGAGCAACATCAAAGGTACGATTTCCGCCGCCGCGTTGAACACTCGCAGCGACAGCCTGGACAACACCGAAGGCTTGATCAGCAGCCGCGCAGGCCTGGACCTGATGGTCAATACCGCCCTGACCAACGTCAAGGGCACGCTGATTGGCGACGGCGATGTGACGCTGAGTGCCGCGACAGCAGACAACGGTCTCGGCCAGATCGCCAGCAAACAGAACCTCAACGCACAGATCGGCAGCCTTCGGCAACTGGGCGGTCAGATGCTTGCTCAAGGCACATTGACCGTGCGCGGCGACGCGCTGGACAACCGTCAGAACGGTTTCATTGGCGCAACCCAAGCCCTCGATATCAATGTCACTACTGTCGATAACCGTGGCGGTGAACTGTCCAGTCAGGACGTGATTACCCTGACCGGCCAGCAACTGAACAACAGCGACAGCGGTCAGGTGCTGGCACAGAAAGCCCTGACGCTGAACGTTGCGCAGATCACCAACCGAACCAACGGTCTGCTCTCCAGTAAAGCCGGTCTGACGCTGGTGGGCAGTACGCTGGACAACACCGGTGGCGCGATCAGTGCCCTTAACGCTCTGGGTATCGACCTGTCTGCAGCGCTCGATAACACTCAAGGCCTGATCAGTAACGAAGACGTCCTGACGTTGAAGGCCGCCAGCCTGACCAACACCGCAGGCAGCGTTTCCAGCGCTGGAAAACTGACCCTCGACAGCACTGGGGCGATCAGCAACCAGGGCGGCAAGCTGTTGACCGATGGTGCGCTGGACCTGAAAAGTGCCAGTCTTGATAACAGCCAGAAAGGCAATATCAGCGGCAAAGGCCTGCTGACCCTCAAGACCGGGAATTTCGACAACAGCCATAGCGGTCGCGTCAGCAGCAGTGATCGTCTGGACCTGACGACCGCACAACTGACCAACAGCGATGGCGGCAGCATCGGCAGCAGCCAGGCACTGACCGCGAGTGTCAGCCGCCTGAGTCAGCAGGGCGGTAGCCTGTTCAGCAACACCTCCTTGAGCCTGGACCTGAACAACGGCCAGCTCGACAACCAGGGCGGTTTGATCAACGCGCCGGGCGCACTGCTGCTGAAAAACGTCAACGAGGTTCTGAACCAGAACGGCGAAATCTCCAGCGCTCAGGCGTTCACCGTCAACGCGCAACAACTGGATAACAGCGGCGGCAAACTGCTCAGCAACCAATTGCTGACCCTGCGCATCGCCCGTGCGCTGACCAACGTCAAAGGCATGATCGCCGCAGCCGGTGTCGACGCCACCGCCAATACCCTCGATAACACAGGCGGTACGCTGACCAGCCGCAACAATCTGGACCTGGCGGTTACCGGCCTGCTCACCAACCGTGACAAAGGCCTGATCAACGCTGCTCAGGCGCTCAAGGTGGGCGCGGCCAGCCTCGATAACCAGAACGGCCAGGTGCTGGGCGGCACCAGCCTGATCCTCAACGCCACATCGATCAACAACACCGCCAAAGGCCTGATCAACAGTACCGGCACCCTGAACCTGACGGCGGGCAGTCTGGAATCCGGCAACAGCGGCGAAGTGTCGGCCACGCGCGACATGACCCTGGTCCTCAATGCACTGTCGCTCAATGGCGGACGCGTGATGGGCGACGCCGGTTTGTCCATCGACATGCAAGGCAACGACCTCAACAACCTCGGCGGTTTGATCACGGCAGACGGTTCGCTGACCCTTAACCGCATTCGCGACCTGAATAACCAGTCTGGCGAGGTCTCCAGCGCACAGAGTTTCAGGTTCGATGGCCGCACCCTCAACAACAGTAGCGGCAAGCTGATCAGCAGCAACGTGCTGACAGTCAACGCGACCAACCTGCTCAACCAGAACGGCCTGATATCCGGCTGGCAGGGCCTGAACGTCTCTGGCAACCGCCTCGATAACCGTACCAACGGCACCTTGTCCAGCCGCAACGGCAACCTTGTTACAACCCTGACCGGTGAATTGCTCAACGGCGGCAACGGTGCGTTGGTCAGCCAGAACACACTGAGCGTTACCGCTGACAGCCTCGACAACAGCGGCGGCATCCTCTCCAGCGGAACCGGTCAGACCCTGACCGTCGCGGGCCTGCTGAACAACAGCCAGAACGGCCTGATCGACGGTGGTGCAGGGCTGACCATCAAAGCCAATGTCCTGAACAACGCGGCCGGTAACCTGACGGCCCAACAGGGTTTCAGCTTCGAAGGCAGCAGCCTCGACAACAGCGCCGGTAACCTGAGCAGCAAGGCCGATATGACACTCGACCTGCTGGGCAGCCTGACCAACACCAGCGGCAAGCTGGCCAGCGGCGGTAACCTGCTGTTGCGGCGCAGCGCGGCGATCAACAACCAGGCCGGGCAACTGATCAGCCAGAGCCTGATGACCCTCAACACGTCCGGGCAACTGGATAACCGCAATCGCGGCACAATCGCAGCCAACAACACACTGACAGTCGTCGCGGGTGGCAGTGTCCTCAACGATGCTGATGGCTTGATCTATAGCCAGAACGCCGATGCGCATTTGAATGCAGCGAGCCTCTCCAACGTTCGTGGCGCGGTACAGAGCGTCGGCGCACTGGTTGTGGATGTCGCTGATACTGTCGACAACCAGAACGGCCGGATCATCGCCCAGGGCGGCGACCTGAACCTGACCGGTGCCAACCTCTACAGTCAGGGCGGAGTGCTGTCCAGCCTGCAAGGTCTGTTCACCGCGAAACTGGCCGGCGTGCTGAAAAATGGCTATGACGCCAACCGTCAGGGCGGTGTCATCCAGGCGCAACGCCTCAACCTGACCGCGCTGGGCGGCTTCGACAACTACGGCGGGCGAGTCTCCGCACGCACCGGCGAAGCGCTGATCACCACCCCGGGTTTCGACAACCGCAACGGCGGCCTGTACGCCAAAGGTCTGGTGCGGGTCAACGGTGGCAACTTCGACAACAGCGGCGACAACGACGGCCAGATCGCCGGTGGCCAGGTCGAGCTGAACCTGAGCGGCGCACTGAACAACCGCTTTGGCATCATCGAAAGCGACAGCACCCTGGCCGTGACCGCTGCCAGTCTGGACAACCAGACCGGACAACTGCGCGCGCTGGGCGGTGGCGGTGCCACAAACTTCCAGATCGGCAACCTGTTCGACAACCGCAACGGCACCCTGGAAAGCGCCAACAGCGACCTGACTCTCAATGCTGGCAACTTCCTCAATGGTGGCGGTTCGCTGCTGCATACGGGTAATGGCACGTTTAATATTTCTACGGCCAACGTCACCAATGCTGGCGGCAGCATTGTTACCCGTGGTGGTTTGACGCTTAGTGCCGATAGCTGGACCAACAGCAGCGTGATTCAGGCCGGGCGATTGACGGTGAATGTCGGAACCTTGAATCAGACGGCGGGTGGGCAGTTGCTGGCGTCGAATTCGTTTAGTGGGAGTGGGGGGAACTGGACGAATGATGGGTTGATTGCGAGTGATGGAGATGTAAGCGTCAATCTGGGCAGCTATCGCGGTAGTGGTCGCATGAGCAGCGTAGGTACTCTTGGGCTCAGCGCTGCGCAGATTGATCTAAATGCTGCTACCGCAATCACCGCAGGCTCACGTGGAACAGTTACCAGCAGTTCAAGCCTAACCAACCTTGGACGTCTGACGTCAATGGGCGATCTTACAGTCAATGCATTTTCATTGATTAACCAAGGTACATTGGGCAGCACCGGTAATCTGCGAATCAATGCCGATTCATTGAGTAATCAGAATGGATTGTTGTTCAGTGGCGGTGATATGGCCTTGCGCGTTGGTAACTTTACCAATCGCTTTGCAGATGTTTACAGCTTGGGCAATCTCAGTATTGCTCGTGATGATAATAATGGCTGGAGCTCTTCGATAAATAATGTGTCTGCGACTATAGAGAGCGGTGGGGACTTATCACTTGCCGCTGATTATCTTGAAAACCGTAAGGATGTGTTTGAGGCTGTAGGAGGCTTGGTTTCAGGTGCTATTGGCGTTCAATGCTATTCGTGCTCTTCCTATCGCATGAAAGCTGAGTCTAGTCATATGGTTTGGGTCGAGAGCTATTCGTCCAAAATTACAAAGAATTCTGCGTCATCAACTATAACCGCAGGGCGTAATCTGACGGGGGTGGGGCGTGAGTTTGTCAATAATGCGTCAACACTTAATGCTGTAAGAGATTTATATATTGGTGTGCAGAAGTTTACCAATAAAGGCGCTACAACTGGCAATTATACAATACGCCGCTCATTTGCTGCTGGTGATGGTTTACCCTTTTGGGAAACTCTGAAAAAGACTTCCTAATTTGGCAAAATCTCCGGACACCAGTCGCCGAGCTTTTCGATGATGAAACAGATGACCTTCGCCGACGCCGAGTATGCCGGCAAGCGCAAGCAGACCCGTAAGGAATTGTTCCTGATCGAGATGGATCAGGTGGTGCCCTGGAAAGGTTTGATTGCCCTGATTGAGCCCTATTATCCAAAAGGAGAAGGTGGCCGGCCCGCCTACCCACTGATGGCGATGCTGCGTGTTCATCTGATGCAGAACTGGTTCGGCTACAGCGATCCGGCGATGGAAGAAGCGCTGTATGAGACGACCATCCTGCGTCAGTTTTCAGGCCTGAGCCTGGAGCGAATTCCAGACGAAACCACCATTCTCAACTTCCGTCGTCTGCTGGAAAAGCACGAGTTGGCGACCGGGATTCTCGGCGTAATTAATGGTTATCTGGGCGACCGTGGCTTGTCGTTGCGTCAAGGCACCATCGTCGATGCCACGCTGATTCACGCGCCCAGTTCGACCAAGAACAAGGATGGCAAACGCGATCCTGAGATGCATCAAACCAAGAAAGGTAACCAGTACTATTTCGGCGCCAAGGCTCACATCGGCGCCGACGACGAGTCAGGCCTGGTGCACAGCGTGGTAGTAACAGCGGCCAATGTGGCAGACGTCACGCAGGTTGCCAAACTGCTGCACGGCGAGGAAAACGTAGTCTGCGCCGACGCAGGTTACACCGGGGTCGAGAAGCGCGAAGAACACGCTGGGCGCAAGGTCATTTGGCAGATTGCCGCCCGCCGCAGCACTTACAAAAAGCATGGAAAACGCAGTATTTTGTACAAGGCGATCCGCAAAATCGAGAAGGCCAAGGCCCAGGTTCGCGCCAAGGTCGAGCATCCGTTTCGGGTCATCAAACGCCAGTTTGGCTATGAAAAAGTGCGCTTTCGGGGCTTGGCCAAGAACACCGCGCAGATGGTGACGTTGTTCGCCCTGTCAAACCTGTGGATGGCCCGTCGACATTTGTTGGCGAGCGCAGGAGAGGTGCGCGTGTAATGCAGGAAATGGTTACCGCAAAAGGCTTTGCAGCGGCCGAAAGAGCTAAAAAGCGAAGATAATTGAGCAAATTTCGACATGCATCGTTTTTTGAAAAGTGCTGAGGACTCGGTAGCCGGAAAACATCCGGCTACTTCAGACCTTCCTTTGGTACAGCGTGCTGGCGTATAATGCCGCTAATGACCCAAGCTATGAGAGCTCTGATAATTATGTAGGTGGGAAGTTTTCTAGGGCAAATTTACATTTATGGACTGCTGATGGGACAGAGTTTATTCAGGCAACAAGCGGAAATGGTCGGGAATCGAGCCACGTAACTACATTCGGCTGGATCTGGGTTCCCTCTGAAACCGGAGAGCATGCCTTTTCTCCTCCATTGCCGACGTATAGTAATGGGGTTAGAACTGAAGCACCTGATGTAGTGAAGAATGCTAGTTTTTTTGAAAATGTTGTAGTTGCAAATGATGCGTCAAGTTCTGAGAATGCGGTAGTGCAGGCAGGCGGTACTGTTCGCATAAATGCCACCCAGGATTTAAGTAATAGTGTGGTTCGTGAAGGTATTACGTTAGGTACAGGTGCCGCCCGCTTAGGCGTAACGCAACTCAGCGGAAGTGCTTCACCTACGGTAGTGTTAATTAACGCCCAGCTCCCCCCCGACCTGGCCCAACAACAAGTCAACCCACTAAGCCTGCCAGGTTTCAGCCTGCCCACCGGCCAGAACGGACTGTTCCGTCTGAGCGGCCAGACCGGTACCGCAGCCGCTGTTGCCCAACCCATCGGCCTGCCTCAAAGCTGGACAATGGGCGGCGCAGCGGTCTCCGTCGCTCAACGCGAGCAAACCGTTTCCGATGCACAGGCAAGCACCATCCAGATCGGCTCGGTAGGCCAGATATCCAACGCTACTCGTCAGCTTGCTTCGGTTACACGGCAAAGCATAGGCGTGAGCGCCAATGCATCCTCCTTCGACGCCAGCGCGCCAAGTGCCTCGCCTATTGGCGGATTTGTACTACCAGGCCATACGTCTGATTCCACAGGTGTAACCAGCGTCGACAGCGTCACCGGTATGGCGACGGGCAATCAGGGAAGTGGTGCTTTGCTGCCTGTGCAAAATGCAGGTTCGACGGGTCTGCCGGTTATAACCGCCACAGGATCCAGTAGTTCGGCGGTCCAGAATGCCGGCATGGTGCAGGGCACGCGTATCAACAGTGCCGGTCAGGTTGTAACCGACGCTCAGGGCCGCCCGGTAACTGCAACGGTTAGTAGCTCGGTCGCTGCTGCCGCAGCACAAACCGTTACCCGAGTGCAGGGCCTGCCCAGCAGTTCGTTCGTTTCCAAACCGCAAAAATACCTGATCGAAACCAACCCGGTCCTCACCGAACTCAAGCAGTTCATGAGCTCGGACTACCTGTTGGCCGGTCTGGGCTACGACCCGGAAGTCAGCGCTAAGCGTCTGGGTGACGGCTTGTACGAACAGCGCCTCGTTCAGCAGGCAGTAGTGGCCAGAACCGGTCAGGCGTTCATCGACGGGCAAACCTCCAACGAGGCGCAGTTCAAGTACCTGATGAACAACGCCATCGCCAGCAAACAGCAACTGAACCTGGCTGTCGGCGTATCGCTGAGTTCACAACAGGTCGCAGCGCTGACCCACGACATCGTCTGGCTCGAAGAGCACGAAGTGAATGGCGAGAAAGTGCTGGTGCCGGTGCTGTATCTGGCACAGGCCGGCAATCGCCTTGGCCCGACCGGGGCATTGATTGCGGGTAACGACGTCTCACTGATCGCCGGCCAGAACCTCGACAACGTTGGCACCTTGCATGCGGCCAATAACCTGTCAGCGGTTGCCGGTAACAATCTGGTCAACGCCGGCCTGATAGAAGCTGGTAACCGGCTCGATCTGCTCGCGGGCAATGACCTGATCAACACCGCTGGCGGCATCATCAAAGGTCGCGATGTTTCACTGACCGCGATCAACGGCGACGTGATCAACGAACGCAGCATCACCTCGATGGACAACAGTGTGCTCGGTCAGCGCCACAACGAGTTCGCCGACAGCGCCGCGCGCATCGAAGCCGCCAACGACATGAGACTCTCGGCAGGCCGCGACGTCATCAACAAAGGCAGCGTGCTGGAAAGCGGTCGTGACATGAGCATCTAGGCCGGACGCGACGTCACCATCGCCCCGACCGAAGTCACCAACAGCCTGTTCTCGGACAGCAAACACAACAGCAGCGACATCACCCAACTGGGTTCCACTGCCAGTTCCGGACGCGACCTGACCGTTCAGGCCGGACGCGACATCTCCGTCATCGCCAGCCAGATCGATGCCAAACGCGACATCGCCATGGCCGCGACCGAAAACCTCACCATCAGCTCTGCGGCGGACGAAGAACACTCCCTGTCCAAAAGCAAAAAACTGACCCGCCAGGAAGATCACGTCAGCCAGGTTTCTTCTGATCTTGATGCCGGGGGCAGTGTTGCCTTACAGGCCGGGCAGAACCTCGCCGTGATCTCCAGCCGTATTACCGCGGGTAAAGAGGCGTACCTGGTTGCCGGTGAAAACCTGGACATCTTGGCTGCGCAGGACAGTGATTATTCGCTGTATGACAAAAAGAAGAAGGGGAGTTTTGGGGCTAAAAACTTCAAGCGCGATGAAGTGACCGACACGCGCAATATCAGCAGTGAAATCACTACAGGCGGTAACCTGACGTTGGCAAGTGGCGGCGACCAGCGTTATCAGGTTGCCAAACTGAACAGTGGCAACGACCTGTTGATCAACAGTGGCGGCGCAATCGATTTCGAGGGCGTGAAAGACCTCCACGACGAAAGCCACACCAAGAACAAAAGCAGTGCAGCGTGGTTCTCGACAAAAGGCAAAGGGACAACCGACGAGACCTTTCGCCAGAGCGAACTGGTGGCCAAAGGCGAAGTTGCCATTCAGGCCGTTAACGGTCTGCGCATTGATGTGAAACAGGTCAATCAGCAAAGCGTAAGCCAGAGCATCGACGCAATGGTCAAGGCTGATCCGCAACTGGCCTGGATCAAGGATGCCGAGAAACGAGGTGACATCGACTGGCGTCAGGTCAAGGAAATCCACGAAAGCTTCAAGTACGACAACTCGGGCCTTGGGCCTGCTGCGCAGATTGTAGTCGCCATCCTGATGGCGGCGGTGATGGGCCCAGCAGGCTTTGGTTTAAGCGCTGGTATTGGCGGCGCTGTAGCAACCAGCGTTGCGACGACGGCAGTGACGAGCACGATCAACAACAAGGGTGATCTTGGCGCTGTTTTCAAAGACGTCACGTCTTCCAACGCCATCAAGGGATACGCCATGGCGGGCGTCATGGCAGGTTTTGTACCGACCATCAATCCGAAAAATCTGGGCTTGGACCTTGCGAGTGTTCAGACCGTTGCGACTAAGGTGATCACCGAATCTGTAATCAAGACCGCGATCATGGGCGGGAGTTTCAAGGATAACCTTGGCTCTTCCATAGTCACTACGGGAATCGCTACGGGTGGCGCCATTGCCGCAGGCAAGATCGGTGATTTCACTCTGTTCGATGAGGGCAAACTCACCAAAGTTGGCATGCATGCCGTGCTTGGCGGGTTGATGTCCGAGGCCATGGGCGGCGATTTCCGAACGGGTGCCTTGGCCGCCGGCGCGAATGAAATGGTTGTCGATTATCTGGCGGAGAGGATGCTGCCAAGTGATTTAGACAAAAACTCCCAAGCGTATCAGGCAGGTGTCAGCAAGCTGATGACTGCCTCGCAGTTGATCGGTGCTCTGACTGCTGCCACAACGGGCGGGGACGCATCGGCAGCAGCGGCGGTGACGGCTAACAGTACGCAGTACAACTATCTTGCCCATAACCAGTTGAAAGAGGCAGCCGAAAAGTTAAGGAAATGCGCCCCTTCCGAGTGCGATTCGATTGTGGCCGCTTACAAAAAAGTAAGCGAGGATCAAACGATTGAAGCGATCATCAATTGCAGGTTCGACGTATCTCTGTGTAAACCGTCCTCAAGGGATGTTGCTAACACGGTAGCCGATCTTTCGAGTGTCTACGATGCTTTGGGTGATGGTTCTAAGTACGCCAAGGACTCGCTGCAGATCCTGATCAATGAGAACCTGGAGTTTCAGGAGACCTTGGCAGTTGCGACGACCGGTGCTAGCGCGCAGGCCGTGGCAGAAACACTCCAGGCCAAGCTCAAGCTCACGCCCGAAGAAACTGTTGCGTTGGCGGAGGCCATTGGGGGAGGATTAGCAGCCGCTGCTGGGGGGGGGGGTCGCGTTTCGCAAGGTACTTGCGAAAGCTTCAGACCGCCTTGCAAAAAGCGGCGAAACATTGGTAGAAAATCATGTTGATTTGAGCAATCCTGTTATCGAATCCGGAGCGCAAAAAGCGAGGGCTCCTGCAAAAGTTGATTATTCAAGTATTGAGAATCCACCGAACGTAGGACCCGGTAAAGATTTCACATTGCGACAAAAGCAAGAGGCGCTTGAGTTGAATAAGGCAGCTAACGATGGTGTGGTTAGATCAGATGCCAGTGGTATAGAATTAGTTCGGCCGCAAAAAAGCCAGCGTGGAGTAACTCCAGACCCTAACGAGTGGCAGTTTGATCATGTAAAGCCGAAAAGTTGCGACGGTACTAACTGCAGTTCAAATCTTCAAATCTTGTCGCGGCAAGAAAATAGAGCTAAATCTGATAATTAGGAGATAATAGATGAATAACTCCGTGCGGGATATAAATGATCTACCATCTATTGATAATGTTAAACGAGTAGCCCAAGGCTTGGCACTCTTGGATGCCATAATCATGCCTGAGTGGGAGTATAGGTATTTTTCATTTAACTCTAATTGGGATGGGAGTGAGAGAGAAATGATGGCGTCGATGAGAGACGGTTCAGGTAGCGAGTTTTTTTTACACTTTTCTAATGAGGGAGTTGCAGGAAAAGTCCTATTTTCTTCAGCGTTATCTAACGCGCTCGAGCACTTGAGTTTAATTCCTAATGCTTTTGAAAAATTCAAAGATGAGCCTGCTTTTTCTAATAACAATGCTAGCCTGTTTTTTTGGCGAGGCGTCGAGCAGTCAGGGTGGAGCGCGTCTCCTAATAATCTTGAAGAATATCCGTTATTAGGTTTCTTAGTGGGTGGATGCAAGTCGTATAAGTTTTTAGTTGAGAGGTATTATGAAAAAAAAATCGATTACGAAGTGATGGAAGAAGTATTCTTTTCGCTGACGATCACTAAGGATCAGCTTTTCAGTCTTAATCCTGATATGGGGATTCGAGATTTGGCGAATGATTTTCAAGAGATCATTGGTCGGGCGATTTGATTTTAAGAGATAATTGGCGTAGGGGCTTTTCAGTATAAAGCCTCTAAAGTTGGAAGCGATTTTGATGATTTTTTAGCGTGAGAAAGCTCTGAAAGAGATGTGCTGTTTTGGAAAAGCTTCTCGAAAACATCTGCTAAGTTATCCGATGAAGTGCATGGCATTTGCTGGCGCTGAGAACGTCGACAAACGAAAGCATACCCTTGTTTGCTGGAAAAGCACCAGTTGCCTACTATTAGCATTTTAGCCGTAAATAACGGCTACATAGGTAATGCGGCCTGTCGTTATTGCAGATGCCATTGTCGATGCCACGTAAATCAGCGCGCTAAGCTAAACCGAAAACGGGGGCGTCAGCGACTGCCGCAGGCGCCAAGGTTGCTAATACCACGACGGCTGTAGATCCGCTGATTACTTAGGTCGGTCAGGTTGTAACCGACGCTCAGGCTCGTCCGGTAACTACAACGGTCAGTAGCCCGGTCGCTGCTGCAGCAGCACAAGTCGTTACCCGAGTGCAGGGCCTGCCCAGCAGTTCGTTTGTTTCCAAACCGCAAAAATACCTGATCGAAACCAACCCGGTCCTCACCGAACTTAAGCAGTTCATGAGCTCGGACTACCTGTTGGCCGGTCTGGGCTACGACCCGGAAGTCAGCGCCAAGCGCTTGGGCGACGGCTTGTATGAACAACGCCTCGTTCAGCAGGCAGTCGTGGCCCGCACTGGTCAGGCCTTCATCGATGGGCAAACCTCCAACGAGGCGCAGTTCAAGTACCTGATGAACAACGCCATCGCCAGCAAGCAGCAACTGAACCTGGCTGTCGGCGTATCGCTGAGTTCACAACAGGTCGCAGCGCTGACCCACGACATCGTCTGGCTTGAAGAGCATGAAGTGAATGGCGAGAAAGTGCTGGTGCCGGTGCCGGCGCTGTATCTGGCACAGGCCGACAATCGCCTTGGTCCGACCGGGGCATTGATTGCGGGTAACGACGTCTCACTGATCGCAGGCCAGAACCTCGACAACGTCGGTACCTTGCACGCCGCCAACAATCTCTCGGCGGTCGCAGGTAACAACCTGATCAACATCGGTCTGATAGAAGCCGGCAACCGGCTCGATCTGCTCGCGGGCAATGACCTGATCAACACCGCTGGCGGCATCATCAAAGGCCGCGATGTTTCACTGACCGCGATCAACGGCGACGTGATCAACGAACGCAGCATCACCTCGATGGACAACAGTGTGCTCGGTCAGCGCCACAACGAGTTCGCCGACAGTGCCGCGCGCATCGAAGCCGCCAACGACATGAGCATTTCGGCAGGCCGCGACGTCATCAACAAAGGCAGCGTGCTGGAAAGCGGTCGTGACATGACCATCCAGGCCGGACGCGACGTCACCATCGCCCCGACCGAAGTCACCAACAGCCTGTTCTCGGACAGCAAACACAACAGCAGCGACATCACCCAACTGGGCTCCACCGCCAGTTCAGGGCGCGACCTGACCGTTCAGGCCGGACGCGACATCTCCGTCATCGCCAGCCAGATCGACGCCAAACGCGACATCGCCATGGCCGCGACCGAAAACCTCACCATCAGCTCTGCGGCGGACGAAGAGCACTCCCTGTCCAAAAGCAAAAAACTGACCCGTCAGGAAGATCACGTCAGCCAGGTTTCTTCTGATCTTGATGCCGGGGGCAGCGTTGCCTTGCAGGCGGGCCAGAACCTCTCCGTGATCTCCAGCCGTATTACTGCGGGTAAAGAGGCGTACCTGGTTGCCGGTGAAAACCTCGACATCTTGGCTGCGCAGGACAGTGATTATTCCCTGTATGACAAAAAGAAGAAGGGGCGTTTTGGGGCGAAGAAAACCAAGCGTGACGAAGTTACTGATGTGAAAAACATTGGTAGTGAAATCACCACGGGTGGTGATTTGCTGCTGTCGAGCGGAGGCGATCAGAAATATCAAGCTGCGAAGCTGAAGAGTGGCAAGGACCTGACGATTGAAAGTGGTGGTGCGGTTACGTTTGAGGGCGTTAAGGACCTGCATCAGGAGAGTCACGAGAAGAGTGACAACAACGCCTTTTGGGTTTCTTCCAAAGGTAAAGGTAATACCGACGAGACTTTACGCCAGAGCGAACTGGTTGCCGCCGGTGAAGTAACCATTAAAGCCGTCAATGGATTGCAGATCGATATCAGGCAGGTTGATCAGCAAACGGTCACCCAGAGCATCGATGCAATGGTCAAAGCCGATCCACAACTTGCCTGGCTCAAGGATGCTGAAAAACGCGGTGACGTGGACTGGCGGCAAGTGAAGGAGATTCACGACTCCTTCAAGTACAGCAACTCGGGTCTTGGTCCAGCCTCGCAAATTATCATCGCGATTATCATGGCTGCTGTTGTGGGACCTATGGCAATGAGCGCGGTAGGTGCATCCACAGGGGCAGCAGTCACGGCAGGTACGATGAGTGCCAACACGGCAGCGTTCCTCTCTGCGGGTGCGGGCGCTGTTGCAGCGGGTGCCGCTACCAACGCAACGGTCAGCGTTATTAATAACCGTGGAAACCTTGGGGCGGTATTTAAAGATGTAACTTCTTCCGATGCCATAAAAGGGTATGTCATCTCGGGAGTGACGGCGGGTCTGACGGCTGCGTACTTTGATGGTTGGATGGGTACGCATAGTGATCCGAACACCGGCAAGATTGTTGGAGCCAAACTCTCCACTTGGGAAGGCGTGAGTCAGTTTGCCGGTAATCAGGTTCTGCAGAACGGAACGTCTACGTTACTGAGTAATGCTCTTGGTAAGGGCGGCAGTGGCAGTGATGCACTCAAGACTGCGTTGTTCAATACCTTGGCGGCGGCGAGTTTCAATGCAGTGGGTGACTATACCTACGGCAATTTTGCGGAAGGTACACCTCCCAAGGTCATCATTCACGCGATGGTGGGAGGTCTGCTATCAAAGGCCACTGGCGGAGATTTCAGAACGGGAGCGTTGGCTGCAGGAGCTAACGAAGCTTTGGTTGGACACCTGAATAGTCTGGTCAACGGTAATAAAAACCTTCTGACCATGAGTTCTCAGATAGTCGGCGCTCTGGCTGCGGCCACTCAGAAAGACGCTGATGCCAGCTCGATTGAGAAGGGGAGTTGGGTAGCCAGGAACGCTACGCAATACAACAAGGGGTTACATGAACCGGCTGCGATGGAGCTTGAAAAAGCGCGTAATGAAAATCCGGATCGTGCTGAAAGGTTAGATGCCGCTGCGTGCGCCTTGGTCCATTGCAGCGCCTCTGTACCTACTTCGGATAAAAACTACGAAGGACTGAAAGCGCTGGAAGCCAAGGGAGCTGGCTATACCCGTGAGCTGGCTGATCTCAAGGCAACAGGTCAGTTTGACTACGGCTACATTGACAGCGCTGACGACTTTATCACTCGGCATGATGAGGCGGTTACGCGAACCGGTGCTGTCATTGATACCAGCGTGAACACCTACATTGGAGGGACTTCAGCGGTAGGAGCCGTCATAACCCTGCCAGGATGTGCTTCTATCATAGGCTGTCTGGCTCCTGCGGCCCTTGGCGGTCTTGCAACCTTGTCGTTTAACAACGCAGCAGAGTCTGCTGGCGCTATCACTCAGCCTTATGTTTCAACCGAGGGACAACGGGTACTCAGCTCGTTCAACCCGGCGAGCAAAACGCCAGATGAAAGTGCGCTGGCGGCGATGGCCATCAACGCTGCTGCTTCGGTCGCAGAGGCGATTATTTTGCGAGGAGCTGGTAAGCTTCTGTTGGATGCTTTTGGGGCAGGTGCAAAAGCGACAGGAGAATTAGCTAGTTCTGGTGGGAAACCCGCCGTTGAATTATTTGGTGGGAAAAATGCTCAAACTCCTGGTGCTATAAACGTGGATATCCGAGCAGATATTCAGTCTGGTATTCGAGCGGACGCAACGAAACTTCCTTTCAAGGATAGTTCGGTGGGAGAGATTGTTGCTAGTAATCCATTCATTCCCAAGAGTGCAGGTGGTACTAACTCAATGATGGATTTTCTTCCTGAAGCTACTCGCGTGGTTGAACCTGGTGGAAAGATATTTGTCAACGCAAATGCTGCGAACCCTTACGGAAAAATACCAAGTACATCTGAATTAGAGTCTCTAGGGTTGCGAGTTATACAAAATGGCTCTCTTGACTCTCGATTCGCAGGGCAAACATTCCTTCGTACAGATGGAAGTGTAATTACGAATCTAGATAGCATGAAAACTATTGTTCTGGAGAAACTCAAGTGATAGTTTTTGTTGGTTTTGATGATATTGATACATTTAATTGCACATATGGGTTCTCAGAAGAGAAGCTTGGAGTGCTTAGGGTTTTTGTTGAGGGAGGGCTAGCACTTCCATATGGCTTTCTTTCAAAAGAAGCAAGTGGGGTTCATTTTGTCAAGTGTGATAAAGATAAAGGCAGTGGTATAGAAGATATATTTCCGAGGCACTATATTTACGATCCGTCAAGGCAGACTGAATATGTTGAATGGAAGTTAAGTGATGGGCTTTTAAGAGCCCGCACTGACGCTGGCGAGTGGGTTCAATATGGAAGCAAGGCTGATAGCCAATATGCCATGCATGAGTTTGTAGGTGGCTGCTGGTTTGTTTTTGAAGGTGTTTCCTTTTCAAAAAGGATAACTACTGAATACGCAGCGGATCGTAAAAGATCAACTGGCAATGAAACAGTCGAAGAGTTTGGCTGTCGTGCTTATATTGAGCAATCTTCTAGAGAGTATTTATTAGAGGGGGTTCTAAATGTTTCGCCAGGGCCAGGCTGGATGTCTTGGGAGATTCATTCAGAGTTATTTTATATTGAGGTCCCAGAAAAGTCGGGGGTAGGCCACGGTTAACTAGCTTTTCTGCTTTTACCGTTGTGATATATATCCTGTTGTGATTGCTTGGTGCAAAAGCGACAGGTGGTGCAGTAGAGCTAACGTTTGACAAGTCTACCCGGACCTGGACAACTCCAGCCGGTCTAGACTATGGACAAGGATCGGTTCAAGGAAAGAGAGTTTTGCATGTTTTAGAGCATGCGGAGCCGAATCCGGCCAAGACAACACGTAGCGTCTTTAATATGGACAGAAAAGAGATTTTAGGCGCTGTCGATGAAGCATGGCTCAAGAAAGGTAGTTCTGTAGTAGATGATCCGGGTGCATATGTTGTCCCGAGTGGGCGAGCGATTGGTACTTCGGGAGAAACGAGTATCAAAATTATTGTTCGGCCTAGGACCAATCAGGTCATTACCGCTTATCCTGTTAAATAAAGAGGTTTTATATGTTGTGTCCAAGATGTGGGTAGGGAGATATTGATAAGGCTAAAGTTATAGCTAGCGACACTTGTCTGTTCGTATGTCAAGAGTGCGAGGCGTCATGTTTTTTATACGAATACATTGGGTTAGGGCCTTTTTCGACTATGGGACTTATATGGAAAGTTTAGGACTGAAACCACTATTGAGTGAGTTAAAAATTATTCCTGAGTAGGTGCAAAAGCGACAGGCGTTGCGGATGAAACTGCAGGTTCAATTAGGAACGTCAACCCAGGTTATCCAGATGCTGGACGAACCCACAACTGCGTTAATTGTTCGATTGCTACTGATGCAACACTGGCAGGTAACCCAGCATCCCTACGCCCGGTATAGTAGGGCCAGGACCTCAGCGAATTGTGGTAGTTAAAGGCGGCGAAATATATTACACAGCCGACCACTACAAAACCTTCATGATGTTGGCGGACATGCTCAGGCGTGTAGTCAAGGTGGTACTTGTGATGGTTATAATCTTTTTCCACAAGATGCAAGTTTTAATAACTCTGTTTATAAAGTATTTTATGAAAATAAAATCAAAGCAGCTTTGAATGATCCTGCTCAAGTGGTTGGTAAAATAACTATAAAGTATGAAAGAAAAGGTCCGAGCTCTCCTGGGCCAGATTCTCTACAGTTACATATACAATTAATGGTAAAGTAAAGACTGTTGATTTTAAGAATTAAGCAAAAGCACCGCCGTTGGAGTGATTATGATTGCCAAAGATTTTGAAGTGGTACAAGAGATTTTTTCGCTAATTAGGGATGGCATTGTTAACGGGTATGATTCATTTTCTTTTAAGGCGGAGGTTCACTCGAGCTACATAGAGTCAGAATTGTTAGGGAAACTCTGAAAAAGACTTCCTAATTTGGCAAAATCTCCGGACACCAGTCGCCGAGCTTTTCGATGATGAAACAGATGACCTTCGCCGACGCCGAGTATGCCGGCAAGCGCAAGCAGACCCGTAAGGAATTGTTCCTGATCGAGATGGATCAGGTGGTGCCCTGGAAAGGTTTGATTGCCCTGATTGAGCCCTATTATCCAAAAGGAGAAGGTGGCCGGCCCGCCTACCCACTGATGGCGATGCTGCGTGTTCATCTGATGCAGAACTGGTTCGGCTACAGCGATCCGGCGATGGAAGAAGCGCTGTATGAGACGACCATCCTGCGTCAGTTTTCAGGCCTGAGCCTGGAGCGAATTCCAGACGAAACCACCATTCTCAACTTCCGTCGTCTGCTGGAAAAGCACGAGTTGGCGACCGGGATTCTCGGCGTAATTAATGGTTATCTGGGCGACCGTGGCTTGTCGTTGCGTCAAGGCACCATCGTCGATGCCACGCTGATTCACGCGCCCAGTTCGACCAAGAACAAGGATGGCAAACGCGATCCTGAGATGCATCAAACCAAGAAAGGTAACCAGTACTATTTCGGCGCCAAGGCTCACATCGGCGCCGACGACGAGTCAGGCCTGGTGCACAGCGTGGTAGTAACAGCGGCCAATGTGGCAGACGTCACGCAGGTTGCCAAACTGCTGCACGGCGAGGAAAACGTAGTCTGCGCCGACGCAGGTTACACCGGGGTCGAGAAGCGCGAAGAACACGCTGGGCGCAAGGTCATTTGGCAGATTGCCGCCCGCCGCAGCACTTACAAAAAGCACGGAAAACGCAGTATTTTGTACAAGGCGATCCGCAAAATCGAGAAGGCCAAGGCCCAGGTTCGCGCCAAGGTCGAGCATCCGTTTCGGGTCATCAAACGCCAGTTTGGCTATGAAAAAGTGCGCTTTCGGGGCTTGGCCAAGAACACCGCGCAGATGGTGACGTTGTTCGCCCTGTCAAACCTGTGGATGGCCCGCCGACATTTGTTGGCGAGCGCAGGAGAGGTGCGCGTGTAATGCAGGAAATGGTTACCGCAAAAGGCTTTGCAGCGGCCGAAAGAGCTAAAAAGCGAAGATAATTGAGCAAATTTCGACATGCATCGTTTTTTGAAAAGTGCTGAGGACTCGGTAGCCGGAAAACATCCGGCTACTTCAGACCTTCCTTAGAGCCTTGTGACGACGCCTATGGCATTGCCAAACGAGGGGTGGCTGCATTTATTGAAGAGTTGCTGAAGCCGCGTAATAACAACGAGCCGGTCAAAAAAGCGCTGGTTGACCGGATGATTACCGAGATTGACGTCAAGCTGAGTCGCCAGATGGACGAGATCATCCATCATGTAGAATTTCAGGCATTGGAAGCTTCATGGCGTGGTTTGAAGTTACTGATTGATCGAACCGATTTTCGTGAAAATATAAAAATCGAGTTATTAAGCGTTTCCAAACAAGACCTTCTAGAAGATTTCGAAGATTCACCTGAAGTGGTTCAGTCGGGCCTCTATAAACACGTCTACACCGCTGAGTACGGCCAGTTTGGCGGTAATCCCGTTGGCGCAATCATCGCCAATTACTTCTTCTCGCCAAGCGCCCCTGATGTCAAGACCATGCAATACGTTTCAAGCGTTGCCTGCATGGCGCATGCACCTTTCATCGCTGCTGCGGGTGCCAATTTTTTCGGGCTTGAGCAGTTCACCGGTCTGCCTGATCTCAAGGATCTGAGCGATCATTTCGAAGGCCCGCAGTTCGCCAAATGGCAGAGCTTTCGGCAGCAAGAGGACGCTCGGTATCTTGCCTTGACGGTGCCGCGTTTCCTGCTGCGCAGTCCTTACGAGCCAGAGGAAAACCCGGTGAAAACGTTTGCCTACAAGGAAAACGTTGCGAACAGCCACGAGCACTATCTATGGGGAAATACGGCCTATGCATTTGCGACGAAGCTGACAGACAGTTTTGCCAAATTTCGTTGGTGCCCCAATATCATCGGGCCACTGAGTGGTGGTGCGGTGGAAGACCTTCCCTTGCACCGATTCCACAGCATGGGTGAAATCGAGACAAAGATTCCGACGGAGGTCCTGGTCTCTGATCGCCGTGAGTATGAACTCGCAGAAGAGGGGTTTATCGCGTTGACCATGAGAAAGGGAAGCGATAACGCCGCGTTCTTTTCCGCCAGTTCCGTGCAAAAGCCCAAGTTCTTTGGCAACCATTCGGAAGGCAAAATAGCCGAGCTTAATTACAGGCTGGGGACCCAACTGCCCTACATGATGATTGTCAACCGCCTCGCGCACTACCTCAAGGTGTTGCAGCGAGAGCAGATCGGGTCCTGGAAAGAGCGAGCGGATCTGGAGAGTCAACTTAATAAATGGATTCGCCAGTACATTGCAGACCAGGAAAATCCGAGCGCGGAAGTGCGAGGAAGACGCCCGTTACGCTCGGCGCAAATTATTGTAAGCGACGTGGAAGGTGACCCTGGCTGGTACCGTGTCAGTTTGAATGTCCGCCCCCATTTCAAATATATGGGGGCTGATTTTACTCTGTCGCTGGTCGGGAAAATGGAGAAGGAATAGGTAGTGCTATGGGATCTCTCAGTAGCCTTTTTGAACGCCTTGCCGGAGTGACGTTACAGCAGCCAGGTATTTCTGAGGAAGAACAGCTAAAGGCATCGATAGCGGCACATTTGTCGAACATGCTTGGCGCTCGAGCAGGAAGCGTGAAAATGCTACCTGATTATGGCTTGCCTGACTTGAATAACATGAGTATGAGCGCTCACGAGATATTGAGGCAATCCCGTGTGGCAATTGAAAACGCTGTCAGGCTCTATGAGCCACGCTTGTCAGAGGTTTACGTTATGTCTGAAGGGCACTCGGAAAATAGACTGATACTGCAATTTTTTATTGACGCAACTTTAAAAGCTGACGACCTTAAAAAGGCTGTTCGGTTTTCCGCAACTGTCAGCGAATCCGGGAAGGTGAGGGTGAGTTGAGTATGCCAAGTGGTTCTCACGAATCAGTGGTCTCCTGTTTCTCTACATAAACTCCGTATTCATTCACAAAACAAGATCCAGCAGGTGAGCATTGTCATTTAACCATTACTATCAAGAGGAACTAATGGCCCTGCGTCAGTCGGGCCGACAGTTTTCTGATCGCAATCCGGCACTGGCTTCTTTTTTGGGGCAGGCAGGTCAGGATCCTGACGTTGAACGGTTGCTTGAAGGGTTTGCTTTTCTGACGGGTCGTTTGCGTCAAAAGCTCGATGATGATCTGCCTGAGTTGACTCATTCGCTTATGCAGTTGTTATGGCCCAATTATATGCGACCGATGCCGGCAGTGAGCATGTTGCAATTCGATCCGTTGATGGCTGTAGGGCCTGGCATAAGGGTCGAGCGCGATACCCCGGTAGAAAGTGAGCCCGTGAAGGGGCAGGTCTGTCAATTTCGTACCTGTTTTCCAACCGACATTCTTCCACTGAAGTTGGCAAATGTTTCCTACTCGGCCAGCGCGGAGGCGGCGACATTGACATTGTCTCTGGTGATGACAGGTGATGAACACCTGGGGGCGCTGGAGCTGAATAGGCTACGCCTGCACTTTGCCGGCGATCGCGCTATTAGCCAAGCGCTGTATCTTGGCCTCATGCGCAAACTTAAAAGCGTTAAGTTATTACTGTTGGATGAACAGGGCAAGCCGCTTCTGAATGGGGATGGCAAATCATATGAACTGAGCATTTCTGCAGATCAAGTGCAGCCAGTGGGCTTTGCAGAAGATGAGTCATTGATCCCTTATCCGCTGAACACTTTTCGCGGTTATCGCTACCTGCAAGAGTATTTTTGCTTTCCGGAGAAATTCCTTTTTTCTGATATTGGCGGTCTTCAGATCATCACATCAGTGAGTGAAGATGTATTGAAAGTTGCTCGTGGCTTTCAGCTGATCTTTGAAATGCATGGCGAGGACATGCAGCACCTTCGGCCGAGTGTTGAGCATATAAAATTATATTGCACACCTGTGGTCAACCTATTTAAACAGGATGCACTACCCATTCTGGCCGATGCACGACAGGATGAATACCTGCTGATTCCTGCGCATTACGGTCACGACAACTGCGGGGTTTACTCGGTTGATACCGTTACCGGATGGCAGCCGGGAGGCAGGGGATATCAGAACTATGTGCCCTTCGAGTCATTCGAACATGACCCGGCCGTCGATGTGCAGAGCAACTCCCCTTATTACAGTGTGCGTCATCGTGACTCTGTAGCGCATGGAGGGCTGGATACGTACCTGAGCTTCGATACGCGTGGCGATCGAGACAACGAAACAATCTCGATTGGATTAACCTGCACCAACCTTAACCTTCCACAGAAGATCAGGGTCGGTGAAATATGCAATTCGTGCGAGGGCACTCCAGACTTCCTGAGGTTCAGGAATATTACACCAGCAACTAAAAGCTATGCGCCACCCATAGGGCGTGACTTTCTATGGCGCGTCATTAGTAACATGTCGCTGAATTATCTGTCTCTGGCAAGTATCGAAGCGTTAAAAGTCATTATCGAAACCTATGACTTGCCGCGTTATTACGACAAGCAAGCGGAGAAGGTCAGTCAGCATTTGTTGAATGGACTGAAATCGATACGTCACCAGCACGTTGATCGCTTGCATGATGGCCGGCCGGTGCGAGGCATTAAAACCGAGCTGCTCATTGCCCCAGGCGCGCTTGCAGACGAAGCCAGTCTGTTTCTGTTTGCTTCAGTCCTAAATGAATTCTTTGCGCTTTATGCCAGTTTGAATTCTTTCCATGAACTGCATGTAAAAACCGCTCAGGGAGGTGCTTACGAATGGACGCCACGCATGGGGCAGCAGCCGCTGCTCTGACTACGCTCAGCCAGCATATACGGGAATATTCGGTGTATCAGGCGGTACCTTTGATCCTCGGGGTTTTACGTGAAGTTCACCCGGATGCCGATGATGAGCAGCTGCATGCTTTTCTTGAATTAAGGGCAAATCCCAGTCTTGGATTTCCCTGTGTATCTTCTGAAAAAGTCCATTTTTTTGGAGAGGAACCGGGCTGGAGCGCCTGTATTTACTGGCTTCGACTTTTGAAGAAAAGGCTTTTTCAGACCTTCCCTGTAGCGACATAGAACGTCTGGATTTTTTTCATGAGCACACTGACCTGTATGTCCGGTTGTACCTCAACGTGATGAGCCTGGTCGGGTCCGGTTCACCGCTGCCGGCTTTCTATGCCGAGCAGGCGTTGGGGGAACGGGACAAGCCTAATGCCACTCGGGATTTCCTGGATATTTTTAATCATCGCCTGCAAAAACTGATGTTGCCTGTCTGGCGCAAGTACCGCTATCACGCGGTGTTCGCCAGTGGCGCAACCGATCCTTTTTCCGAACATCTCTTTGCATTGATCGGTTTACATGGCGCGCGCATTCGAGAAACAACCGAGTTGAACTGGAAGCGGCTGTTGCCCTATCTGGGGCTCTTGAGCCTGCGTGCTCATTCTGCCGCGTTGATCGAGTCGGTGCTTCGTTACTACTTCAAGCATGCCCGGATGTTCATCGAACAATGTGTCGAGCGAACGGTTGAGATCAGTCGTGCTCAGCTCAATTGCCTTGGCAAAGCCAACAACCAGCCAGGGCGGAATATGGTGCTGGGTGTTCGTGTTCCAGATCGGAGTGGCAAGTTTCGCATTCATATAAAACAGCTTGATTGGGAGCGCTTCCACGAATTTCTACCCGCCGGCCGGAGCTACCAACCGTTGGGCGCACTTGTGCGGTTCACGTTGCGCGATCCACTGGATTACGACGTTTGTCTCGAGCTTCTTAATTCGGATATCAGGGATCTGCGCATTGGCCAATCGAACACTTGCCACCTGGGTTGGACCAGTTGGCTCGGGCGCGAGCATGCCCAAGGGCTTGTGACGTTCAACAGACCGACTAATAAGGACTATTCATGATCGATGTAGACCTGCAGCAGCTCGTCAGAGCCCTTGATGCCCCTACACGCAGCGAGCTTGAGGGTGCCGCCGAACGTTGTGTTTCCAGAGGCAGTAGTAAAATTTCGGTTGAGGATCTGCTGGTTGCCCTACTGGAACGGCCTGATGGAATGCTTGCGCGTGCGCTGCTGGAGGCCGATGTTGCAGCTGACGAATTTGCAGTCTTCCTTCGCCAGCCGATCGAGCAAAGTGCAATCCGTAACCCGGTATTCTCTGCCGAGCTTGTTCAGTGGCTTCAAGACGCGCTGTTGATTTCCAATCTGGATTTGGGCGAAAGCCTCATTGACCAGGCTGCGTTGATTCTTGCCTTGCTGCGCAATCCTTCGCGCTATGCGGACCGTCCATACCAGCCGTTATTGGGCAGGATCAAGATTGAACGCTTTCGCGATTACGCCCTTGCCCAGCAATCACCGGACGTAGCAAAGCCAGCCCGGAATCAAAGTGAATCGCTGCTTGCACGTTTCACTCATAACCTGACGCAGCAGGCCCGAGAGGGTTTGCTGGATCCCGTACTATGTCGTGATGACTGCTTGCGCCAGATGGTCGACATACTGGCTCGTCGACGCAAGAACAATCCGATTGTGGTGGGCGAGGCGGGTGTCGGCAAAACGGCAGTTGTCGAGGGACTGGCGCTACGGATCGTTCATGGTGAAGTGCCTGATCTGTTGAAGGATGTCGAGCTACTGTCGCTGGATATGGGGTTGCTCCAGGCGGGTGCCAGTATCAAGGGTGAGTTCGAGCGTCGTTTGAAGGGGGTCATTGAGGAAGTCCAGTCTTCACTCAGGCCTGTCATTCTGTTCATTGACGAAGCCCACACACTCATCGGGGCCGGTGTTCAGGCCGGAGGGTCGGATGCCGCCAACCTGTTGAAGCCTGCGCTGGCACGCGGGGAGCTGCGGACCATTGCAGCGACAACGTGGGCCGAATACAGACAATATTTCGAAAAGGATCCGGCGCTTGCACGTCGCTTTCAACCGGTCCGCGTAATGGAGCCCACGGTGGAGCAGGCCATCACCATTCTGCGTGGGCTCGCGCCGTTATATGAACGCAGTCATGGCGTCTATCTGCGCGATGACGCTGTGGTTGCCGCTGCCCGGCTTTCGGCCCGCTACCTTTCCGGGCGTCAGTTGCCGGACAAGGCAGTTGACCTGCTCGATACAGCGTGTGCTCGTGTGCGAATCGGTCTGGTTGCCGTGCCTGAACGTCTTGAGCATCTGCGAGGTGAACTTGCTCGGCAACGAAGGCATTTCGAGGCAATACAGCGTGATGCCGATGCCGGGTTGTCGGTTGATGAAAGCTTGCTGAATACGCTGGTTTCTGACCTGTCACTAATGCAGAGCGACGCGGATGCGCTTGAGTGCAGGTGGGTTGATCAACTCGCAGCCGTCAAGCGGCTCATTAATCTGCGCAGTCAACTGGCTGACCGAAAAGTACAGCAGGCAGGCGAGGGGAGCGACTCTCAATACACGCACGCGCTGGAGTCCGAGTTGACTGAAGTCCGGCAGGCTCTGATCGATACGCAAGTGGACGAGCGTCTGGTGAGCTTTGAAGTGTGCCCCAGACTGATCGCAGAAGTGGTGAGTGCCTGGACTGGAATTCCGGTATCGCGATTGGCTCAGGAGCACAGTGAACGGATTGACCGCTTCTCTTCGGAGCTACGTTTGCGCATCAGGGGACAGGAGCAGGCGATGCAGGCGATTGAAAAATCGGTGAGGGCATCGGCTGCCGGTTTGAATACACCCGGTGCTCCAACCGGAGTATTCCTTTTGGTCGGCCCAAGCGGAGTCGGCAAGACCGAAACAGCTATTGTTCTGGCTGACCTGCTGTATGGCGGCGAGCGTTTTCTCACGACGATCAATATGTCCGAATTTCAGGAAAAACACACCGTTTCCCGTTTGATCGGCGCACCGCCGGGCTACGTCGGTTATGGCGAGGGAGGCATGTTGACTGACGCTGTTCGACAGAAGCCCTACTCGGTGATTCTGCTTGATGAGGTTGAGAAGGCGGACCCGGATGTGCTGAATCTGTTCTATCAGATATTCGATAAAGGCGTAGCCAACGATGGAGAGGGCCGGGAAATCAATTTTCGCAACACGCTAATTCTGATGACCTCCAACCTCGGCGCTGAGGTGATCCATGCCAACTGCCACGAGAGCACGCTCCCGGATGCCAAACAGCTGGCGATGCGGCTGGAGCCGGTACTCAGCGCCCATTTCAAACCGGCATTACTGGCCAGAATGCGCGTTGTGCCTTACTACCCCATTACGGGTGTAGCGCTTCGTGAACTGGTTGAACTAAAGCTGAGTCGCCTTGGAGAGAGACTTGAATCCCGTGCTCTCACCTTCAGCTACTCGCAGAGTCTGGTTTGTCATCTGCTGGAGCATTGCACACAAAGCGACAGCGGCGCCCGACTGATTGATCAGTTACTCGAGTCTTCCCTGACCCCGTTGATAGCGGACCGTTTGCTCAGCGCCATGAGCAGCGGTAAAGCCTTATGCAGGGTTCATGCCAGGCGGAATTGTCTGTGAATTCGAATAACTATGGGCTTACAGGACGTAGCGCTGCCCTGGGCCGAACAACCCATCTTCTGGGCAAGATTCTCGACAGCACCTGCACTGTATTGCTCACTGGCGAGACCGGAACGGGCAAGGAGGTTGTGTCTCGCGCTATCCACGAGCATGGACCTCGCCGCTCCAACGCATTTGTTGTGCAGAATTGTGCTGCGTTTCCCGAAGCTCTTCTGGAAAGCGAGCTGTTTGGCTATTGCAGGGGCGCGTTTACCGGCGCTGATCGTGATCGACCTGGCCTGTTCGACATTGCTCATGGCGGCACGCTTCTACTCGACGAAATTGGCGATATGCCGATGCTGCTGCAAGCAAAGCTACTGCGAGTGTTACAGGAAGGAGAGATTCGGCCGCTGGGCGCCAACAAGGTTCGCAAGGTCGATGTGCGAATCATTGCCGCTACTCATCGCGATTTGCCAACGCTCATTGCAGAAGGGCGTTTTCGTGAAGACCTTTACTACCGTCTGGCACAGTTTCCCATTGAGCTTCCTCCGCTTCGTCAGCGCGTGGGTGATATAGAAATATTGGCCCGGCATTTTTCCGACAAGGCATGCCTGCACTCACAACGAGATCTGGTGCAATGGTCGCAGGCTGCATTGAGAGCTTTATCGGGATACGCCTTTCCGGGCAACGTTCGGCAGTTGAAGGGGTTCGTCGAGCGCGCAGTGTTGTTATGCGATGACGGTGAGTTGAAACCGGAACACTTTCCCATCCCCGCCAACCCGATAAGCCATCTGGCTTGCCTTTCGCTACGTGAGCGCATCGAACAGTTCGAACGCGACGTACTGCTTGAGTGTTTGCGCGATTGTAACGGCAACCGGAGTCGTGCAGCACGCACTCTCGGGGTGTCACGACGCACGCTGCTTTATCGCCTGGCGCATTTGAAGATCGGTGCTGCTCACGGACGGCCTGATTAACTGCTGAATCACCACGATTGCCTAACTCATTATCTGGGACCTTTTTCCAATGAACGTTCATTGTCGGCGCTCTGCGCCTTTTATGCTCGCTGTGATGATTTGCCTTGGAGGGTGCACTGGCCATTTCAAGTTCAGCGATGATCAATACCGGGCTTTGGGCAGCCCTGAACCCACCAGCCGAAACGAAGTAGTAGACGAATCGAGTGTGGGGCTCCTGGACATTCCCCACCCCAGTGTCAGCGCATTCTATAGGCGTGAGCTGTTATGAGCCGCCGTTCGGTTGTATCGCTGCCTCCATCAGGATTTACAGGGCTGAATTCAATGAGTCTTCACGTTAGCCGAGTCAAACGGTCACTAGTGTTACTGCTGTTACTCACGCTCAATGGTTGTTCAGCACTCTCACCGTACTCAACGCAAACCCGTTTGGATTTACGACTGAATGCAGACAATCAGCTTAACCCTGATGTCAATGGCAGGCCCTCGCCGATTGTTCTCAAGGTCCTGGAGCTCAGGCGTCCGGTGACCTTCGAGAATATGGATTTCTTTTCGCTTTACCAACGGACTGCTCAGGCACTCGGGCAAGACCTGATTGCAAGCGAAGAGTTTGAACTTCGTCCAGGCGAGAGTATTGAACTGAAGCTGAAACTGGATCAAGGCAGTCGTTACATCGGTGTACTGGCTGCCTATCGAAATTTGCCGGAAACCCAATGGCGTCACGTGATCAAGGTTCACCCCAAACAGCAGAATCGAGCCGTTTTCGTACTGGGTGAATCCGGCCTTCAACGGGCAGATAGCCAGACAGGCACAGGAAATCCTACATGAACGCGCACAAGGTTATCTGGCAGGAAGGCATGTTGCTGCGGCCGCAGCACTTTCAACATAACGATCGTTACTACGACCATCAATTGCGGGTTCGCACTCGGTTGGCGGGCGCCTACAACTGGGGGTTCACGGCCCTGGAAATAGATCCGCATTTTTTGGGCTCGGGACAGATCGTACTGGCTCAGGCCTCGGGTATCCTGCCGGACGGTAGCGTGTTCGACATATGCGACCGTAACAGTCCATTGGCGCTGGATATTCCTGCAAACACTTCAAACATGCCAGTGTACATAGCGCTGCCGACAATGGCGGGTAATTGCATTGAGACACGCAGCCACGAACAGCCGGAGGTGATCGCACGCTTTACAGCCTACGCAACGGATGTTTTGGATTCGAACGCCGGAGCAGACTGTTCCACTTCGGTGTTATGCGCGCGCCCGGAATTTCGTCTGTTAGTGGGAGAACCTCGCGGAGAGCACGCCTACACCTTGCTCAAGTTGGGGCATATTCTTATCTGCAGCCCTGACAAGGCAATAACGCTGGACACCGGTTTTTCACCGGCCTTCATCAACGCCAGTGGTTCACGCTACTTGATGTCGTGCCTCAAGGAAGTTGTAGGTCTGCTGCAGCATCGAGGCGACATCATCGCCGAGCGCATCGGAACATACGGCCAGGCGCGTGGTGCAGAGACGGGCGATTTCATGATGTTGCAACTGATTAATCGCAACGCGTTGGTACTTCAACACTATCTCACTACCCGGCAGGTGCACCCCGAAGAACTGTATCGGGCGCTGTTATCTCTTTTTGGCGAGTTGTCGACGTTCGGCGATGAAAGCAGACGTCCTCGACTGGAGGGCAGCTATCAGCACAGTGATCAGGGCGCAACGTTCAAACGTTTAATGTTTGCCATTCGACAAATGCTGTCGATGGTTCTCGAGCAGCACGCGCAGGAACTTGAGTTGCAGCCCAGGCAGTACGGCATTCTGGTCTCGCCTCGGGTGGATCGTGAGTTGCTGGGGGATGCCTCATTTGTCATTGCCGCTCGTGCTGATTGCGATACCGAAGAGCTGCGTGGGCGACTGCCTTCGCACCTCAAAGTGGGCTCTGTGGAAAGTATTCGCGAACTGGTGAGTCTGCACCTGCCGGGTATGCGGCTCAGGCCGCTGCCTGTGGCTCCGCGGCAAATACCGTTTCACGCTGCAAAAGCCTATTTCATTCTCGATATCGATGACCGGGTCCAAAGCGGAATCGATAAGTCAGGTGGATTTGCTTTCCATGTATCAGGTGAATTCCCGGGGCTTGAGTTGCAGTTCTGGGCGATCAGAAATTGAGTAGAGTGATGGATATGCAAAGCAGTCGCGAAGACCATGCCGTTACCTATGGCCGGGACAATGTCTGGCCGGGTGATGACATGTTCACGAGTCCCCACGATGCGAATCTTTTCGAAGGTCTGCAGGAACGGTTGATCAACAACACCCTGCAAGTATCCGAAAAGCGGGTCAGTATCCATGTCAATTCGCTGGTTGCTGCCGCGAGCGAATTGCTGGCTCAGGTGTCCAGGCTGTCTGCAGCCGAAGAGTTTGGCGATATTGCGCTGCTGAACGTACAGCTATCGGACCAGATCAAGCTGTTCGAGGCCGAGGGCCGGCGAAACGCTATAGAAAATGATCAGCTACTGGCTGCGCGCTACGTGCTCTGTACAGTCGTGGATGAAGCTGTGTTGAACACGCCCTGGGGCAGCAAGAGTGACTGGTCGAAGATCAGTCTGCTGAGCCGGTTTCACAAGGAGACATTTGGCGGCGAAAAATTCTTTCACCTCCTCGAAAAGCTTTCTGCCAATCCGTTCAAGCATCTGCCGATGCTCGAGCTGATGTACCTGTGTCTGGCGCTCGGGTTTGAGGGGAAATACCGCTCGCACCGCTTTAATGGCCACGAACTGGAGGACATCCGCGATAGCCTCTATCGGCAGATAAGGCATGTGAGAGGCGACGTGTCCCGAACTCTTTCACCTCGCTGGCAGGGAGCGCAATCCAAGTCTTCTGAACGGCTGCGTGTCGCACCGGTATGGCTGGTTATGCTGTTCACGGTTATCAGCCTGGCTGTGCTGTATTGCGGATTTACCTGGGTACTCGGTGAGCAGCGTGAGGTCGTGCTCAAACCCTATCAGACAGCGTATCTGGCAGCGCTTGAGCTCCGGTCTTGAAATGAGAGATGCAATGAAAACCCTGTTCAAAAAACTTATCGCGCTGCTGTGCAGTACCTGGGCCTGGTCGCTGCTGTTGGTGCTCGTGCTGGCCGCTTGTATATGGATATTCGGGCCACTGCTGGCGGTGGCGGATAACAGGTTTTGGGAGAGCCCCATTGCGCGACTCGTATCGATCAGTGTGTTGTTTCTGGTCTGGGGTCTCGGGATTGTCTTCAACAACTGGCGCATTGGTTTGCAGAAAAAACAGGCGCAAGACAGTCACGCAGGTCAAGAACTTCTGCGTAAGTCTGTCGCCATGGAAAAAGAGCACCTGGAGCTTGCCAGTCGTTTCAAGGATGCCCTGCGCGTTCTCAAGGATTCTGCGCTGTATGGCAAATTGGGTGCCCGGGGTCGAGTCGAGCTGCCCTGGTATGCGCTGATCGGCCCGCAGGGCAGCGGCAAGACCAGCCTGCTGGACTCTTCCGGGCTCGACTTTCCCCTGCACAGGCGTGGGCGCAAACTGACGCACGACACGAGCAGCACCAGCAGTTGTGGCTGGTATTTTACCGAGCAGGCTATTTTGCTGGATACATCGGGCCGCTATCTTGACCAGCCTGTACCCGAGGTCGACGGCAGCGCCTGGATGACCCTTCTGGGGTTGTTACGGGGCCGCTACCGCGTACAGCCGCTCAGCGGTGTGCTGGTGACGTTGCCAGTGGACATTTTGTTTGACGAGCGTGACAAGCGTCTGGAGAAAACGGCTGAAGACGTGCGCGCGCCTGGACGAAGTTTTTCAGCAACTGCACGTTGATGTGCCGGTTTATCTGGTACTGACCAAGGCTGACTCGATAGCAGGTTTCGATGATTTTTTTGATCAACTGTCCCGTGAGGAAAGTGAGCAGGTCCTTGGAGTCACGTTCCAAAACGGCCAGAGTGGCACCGACAGCGGTGTTCTCATTCAGGAGTTTGAGACGTTGCTGCAACGGCTTGGCGGCCAGGTCATCACTCGCATTCATCAGGAACGAGACAGCCAGCGCCGTGGCAAAATGCTTGAACTCCCCAACCTGCTTGGAGGTGTCGCACACAGACTGGGTGTTTTTGTCGAACTCGCGTTCTCTGGAAATCGCTATCAGCGCGCCAGCCAGTTTCGTGGGTTCTACCTGACCCGTGCGCCGCAACTTGTTCAGAGCTCTCAAAAAGCTGATGGGGAGGGCAGTACCGGATTACAGGTTCCACAACCTGGAAAAGCACGGTTCATTCACGATCTGTTGCGGCATGTGATTTTCCCTGAGTCCGATCTCGCTGTTCTCAACAAGGAAGCACGCGGAAAGATTCTTTGGCGTCAGAGGGCAGTGTATTGCTCCGCGCTATTGCTTTTATCTGTGTTCGGAGTGCTATGGACGACTGGTTTCAGTGCTAACCACGACCGGCTGGAGCGGCTTCGTATTCTGGGTGAACAGTGGACGCAACAGCGTTCATCGCTCATCGCCGAGGATGATCTACTGACAGTCCTTGATAGCCTGAACACCCTTTACCAGGCCGCTCAGGTATTTCCGGACAACAGTGATGTCACTCTGTATGAGCGCAACGGTCTTTATCAGGGCGAGCCTGCAAATGATGTGCTTTTGCGCGCTTATCATGCCCAGTTGCAGGGCCAGTTGCTGCCACGAGTGGTGCGGATGTTTGAAGCCCGCATAATGGCCAGCCTGCAGGATCGCGAGCAGTTACTGGACAACTTGCGCGCCTATCTGATGCTGGTTCAGCGTGAACACCGGATACCTTCTGCGCTGAAGGAGCGGGTGGCGACCGACTGGTCAATTCGTTATGTCGGGCATGCACAGGCTCAGCACGAGTTGAATCAGCATTTTGGGCGTTTGCTCGAACAGTCTTTTGCCTATCCGCTAAACGACACATTAGTGGCGCAGGCTCGGCAGGTGCTGCGTAACGAATCCTTCGCCAACGTGGTTTATCGGGTATTGCGTGAAAAAGCGCGTGTACTTCCGGACTACAGCCTTGGCCACCACACCGGCCCTCAGGCAAAGCATTTGGCTGGTACTGACTATCGGATTCCCGGGTTCTATACACGCCAGGGCTACGAGCAGTATTTCGTTACCCGTGGTACAGCCGTGGTAACTGAAATCATGCGTGACAACTGGGTCCTGGGTGAAAGTGAACAGTACAACGCACATCAGTTGCGAGCATTGATGGTCGAACTGGAAAAATTGTACTTTCGTGATTACGCCGATCATTGGGCCGAAGCGATCGGTCGGGTTTCACTGCAGCCCTTTGAAGGAGCCAGCCAGGCTGCCGTGCAACTGGCCGGGCTGACGGCAGCGCATTCGCCTTTGCTGCAGTTGCTGGTCGAGGTGCGTGACAACACACTTTTCCCGGTCCTTGCAGACAGTCTCGGAGCTATGAAAGCCGAGGCTGAAAAGATTGCACCGGGCCCTGTGGCGCTCACCCAGGTTGCTGCGATTGGCGATACGTTGCAGCAGACGGTTACCGATAGCCTGCCCACAACTGCGAAGCAATCATTGCAGCGTCGCTTCGATCCTTTGCACCGCTTGCTGGATGAAGAAAATGGTCCTGCCGCCGATCTGATTACAGCATTGAACGCCATCAATGAATTGCAGATGCAAATGGCCGCACTGGGCCGATCCGGTCAGCCCGAACTGGCGGCCTACGAGATGGCAAAGGGACGAATGTCTGGACAGCGAGACGCCTTGAGCAATCTGCGTAATGCCGCGACTGTGTTACCCCAGCCTCTGGGCGGCTGGTTGAGCGCGTTGGCTGAAGATACCTGGAGCTTTGTGCTGTATCAGTCTCACCATTACCTCAACCAACGCTACAAGGCAGAGCTTTACAGTTTCTATGAACAGTCTCTCGCCAAACGCTATCCATTCCATGCGCACAGCAGCAGTGATGTGGCGCTTAATGATTTTCGCGAGTTCTTCGGCGCGCATGGCATAGCCGAGCGCTTCTTCGATAGCTACCTGAAGCCCTTCGTCAGTGGCGATCCTGGTCGTTATCGACTGCGCACGATTGACGGCTACAGCCTGCCGATGAGTCGTGCCTATCTGGATCAGATGGCGGGTGTTTATAAAATCCGCAGTAGCTTCTTTGCTCACCGCACGCAGGAACCGCAGGTGCAATTCACTCTAGAACCTCACACCCTCGATCCTGCTGTACGCCGCGCTCAGTTCCGCTTGGGTGATCAGTCACTTGAGTATCGTCATGGCCCCATCGTACCGATGTTATTCAGGTGGCCCGCTGATACTGAGGATGGACGTACAAGTCTGGTGATGGAAGGCATGGTCGGCCGGCCGCTGGGCATCGAAAAGAATAGCGGCCCATGGTCGCTGTTCCGCCTCTTTGACCTGATGCAGACCGAGCCCCTGAAGGGCCGTGATGTACTTGTGCTCAAGGCCGATGTCGGAGGCATGCGGGCCAACTATCTGTTGTCGAGCCAGCGTGCGCCGAATCCTTTTGATATGAGTGCATTACGCGATTTTCGTATGCCTGCTCAGCTGTGATGATATTCAGATGGGCTCTCGCACTTGATGCCTATCTGAGTTGTCAGTCAACCAACTGCACCAGCGTCGGCTCCATCGAATCTGCGCCCATCTCAAGCAACGCCAGCGTCACCGGCAACTTGAAACGCCGCCGCCCGGCGCTGCCCGGGTTCAGATACAGCGTGTCGCCGCGCCAATCGATAAGGGGTTTATGTGAATGGCCGGTAACGACCAGTTTCACGCTGTCATCAAGTAGTGCCGGAACATCGGCGATGTCGTGAACCAGTAGGGTTTGCCAGCCTTCGATGTCGAAGCGCAGGTGATCGGCGATGTTTTTTGCCCACTCGGCGTCCTGGTCGTTGTTGCCGCGCACGATGTGCAGCGGGGCGATGGCGCTAAGTTGGTCGACGATGTCCTGGCTGCCGATGTCACCGGCATGGAGGATGGCTTCGCAGCCCTCAAGCGCCGTAATGGCTTCAGGACGAAGCAGTCCGTGGGTGTCGGAAATCACGCCAACTTTCATCAGGGGCCTCGGGTCAGGAGCAGGGTAGGGAGGCAGTGTAACCCTTTGAGTTCGAATGGTTGATGGGGGACTGTAGCGTGCGACGCTCAGGAAGTGCCCGCGCGTCGCAACCTCAAGACCGTATCAGGCCTGATCAACCTTGATCACCACCTTGCCAAACGCGCCTCTGGCCAAGTGCTCGTATGCCTCGCGAGCTTGCTCAAACGGGTAAGCGTGATCGATTACCGGACGAATCTTGTGCTCGTTAAGAAAGGCGTTCATCCGGTCAAACGACGAGCGAGGTGCTACGGCGATACCGCGAAAGGTGGTCTGGCGGAAGATCATCGGCATCAGGTTCAGCGCCGAAGTCTGGCCGGTCAGAAAACCGATCTGCGCGATGCTCCCGCCCGCTTTGGTGGCCGCAACCGACTGATTGATGCCGTCGCCACCGGCGACGTCCAGTAACAGGTCCACACCCTTGCCGTCGGTGAGCTTCAATACTTCTTCTGCCCACTCGGGATGGGTTCGATAGTTCACTCCGGCGACAGCGCCCAGCTTCTTCACCGTTTGCAGATTTTCGTCCTTGCTGGAAGTCGCGATGACCTTGGCACCCAGGGCTGTCGCTATCTGTACAGCGAAGATCGATACGCCGCCTGAGCCCTGTACAAGGACGGTTTGCCCAGCTTCGATCTGACCGAAATCGACCAGCGCGTACCAGGCCGTGAGTGCGGCAATCGGCAATGTGGCGGCTTCTTCATCCGACATGGCGTCCGGTGCGCGTACGGCACTGTCTTCATGGATGATCATGTATTCAGCAAGGCCACCCGGCAACGGCGAACCGAAGCAGAAATCCGGCTCGTCCGGGCCTGGTGGGCCGTCGATCCAGCGCGAGTAGAGGTGCGAGTTCACGCGATCGCCTACTGTAAAGCGACTGACGCCTTCGCCTACCGCCACGACAGTACCGGCTGCATCGCTGACCGGAATCAATGGTTTGGGTATGCGATGCGGCTCGTAGATACCGTCGACGATGGCCTTGTCACGAAAGTTGAGGGATACCGCACCGACTTTCACCAGCAGTTCACCCGCTTTGGGAACCGGCGTTTCAGCTTCTCCGAGCACCAGATTGTCGAGCCCGAAATCTTTTAACAGCCACGCTTTCATTCAATGTCTCCAGCAATCATGTGTGGGCTCACAGAGGCGGTTGCCTTGTGGGCGCTGAAGTCATTGTTGGTAAAACGCTAGTACAGATAAATGGGCGCAAATCGACAGGATTGTTATCCTGTCAGGCAACAATCGCTCGGTATTTGTTCGGGGGAATTCAGCGGTGGACCTTTTACAGTCAATGCAGGTGTTCACGAAACTTGCCGAGCTGGGCAGTTTTACTAAAGTGGCGGAGGCCACGCAGATAGGGCGTCCCCATGTGACCCGGATCATTCAGGACCTTGAAGCGTCGCTGGATGTCCGGCTGTTTCAACGTACGACCCGCAGTGTAAAACTCACTGCGGAAGGTCAGCGTTTTTACGAGCGCGTGAAGAACAATCTGGCCGATCTTGCCGAAACTACTTCCATGTTCGACCGAAACGGCTCGACCCTGCGGGGGCGTCTTCGGATTGATATCCCGGCAGCGTTCAGCCAGCGTAGTTTCATGGAGAGCCTGAAAGGGTTTACCCAGGCATTCCCCGACATCGAGCTGGCCCTGGGAGTAACGGACCGCACCGTGGACCTGGTCGCAGAGGGCATCGATTGCGCGCTGCGCATTGGGGATTTACCCGATTCAAGTCTGGTGGTCCGGGAAATTGGCAAGGCCACGATGGTCACCTGCGCCGCGCCGTCCTACCTGCAAGCCTTTGGCACGCCGGAAACGCTGGACGAGCTGGCAGGTCATTGCGGTGTCAGCTTTCTGTCGGGTCAGAGTAATCGACCGTTACCCTGGCATTTCTCGTTGAATGGCGACGACTTTCCTGTTCTGCCGCGTGGTGGCATTACTGTCAACGAGTCCAACGCCTACGTGCAGTGCGGCCTTGCCGGGTTCGGTATTCTTCAGGCTCCGGGCATTACCGTTGAGTCGTTTCTGGCCAGCGGAGAGTTGGTCGAAGTGCTTGAAGCGTTTCGCCCGTTGCCGCGCCCGGTTTCTGTGCTGTACCCGAGCCGTACACACCTTGCGCCGCAGGTGCAGGCATTCGTCGCCTGGCTGAAAGAACATTTTCCGAAACTTCATCCTCGTTGGTTTGAAGTGCGATAAATACCTGCAGCAGAGCAGAGGAGCGCCTCCTTGCAAAGGCGCTCCTGGCCAAGCGGGATTAATTACACTCAAGCGCCAACACCAGCCGCTCCAGCCCGATGCCAAACCCGGCACCTTCCCTGTAGGCTCCGCCGCCGACCACCTGCTGCTGTGCACCCAGGCGTGAGCAGCGTACCTCGAAGCCGTTGCCGTTCACGTAGTAACTCAGCCCGCGTTTGACGGCGGTATTGAGTTCATAGTCCAGACCCAGCGAGTCCAGAAAGCCTGTGCAGATGGCCTGGCTGCGTTGCAAGGCTTGCTGCGGTGACGGGCCGAGAATTTCCAGCCCCAACTGGGTGAACTCACGGTAGCGTCCGGCCTGCGGTCGCTCGTAGCGATAACAACGTGCGACATAGAAAAACACTGCTTCGCGTCGCCCGTTGAGCAGGGCTTCACTGCGCTCCTGGAACAGGGCCGTTGCTTCCGGGATCAGGCAACAGGCGCGTCCGGCCTTGTCGTTGAATGCCCACATCTGGCTGATGATCTCGCTGCCGCCGGCTTTTTCGATAAAAGTGTCCTGACCCCACAACGCGGGGACTATCGCTTCTTCAGCACCCGCTTCGATGAAGATAGCTCCGGAAGCGGCTTTCTGTCTCACGCAGGGTTGCGGCTTCTGTTCCGGTCACGATGCGGGTTCCGCGTAGCATGGTCATGGTGGTGATCTCCGTTGTTTTCAGGTGGTTGTTTTCAAAGTAATAGGCAATAAAAAAGGCGCCGTGGGCGCCTTGGTTTGTTTCACTGATGGGTCAGAACGTGGATCTATGTCTGGCCAATCGATGAGCGCAAGCAACCGCGGCACCTGAGGTGGGGCCTTGAGGGTGATGTCGGTTACTTTTAAGAAATTGATTCATGGCTGATCCTTGCATGCTTTCAGCTATCGCTCAAGCAGTAGCTTCAGGGGCACGGCTTATCTCAGCCGTGCCATGCTCAAGGCATCGACGAATACGCCATCGCGCACGGCGTAGTTGCGCAGGCGTCCTTCCTGTTCAAAACCATACTTGCGATAAAGGCCTTGTGCTGCCTCATTGTCGGCAAACACGGTCAGTTCTACCCGGTGCAGGTTCATCCAGTTGTCTGCGATGTCCAGCGCTGCCGCCAGCAGTTTCGAGCCGATGCCTTTGCCGTGCCAGGCCGACGCGACGCCCATGCCTATAGCGCCGACATGGCTTTGTCGGCTGCGCGAATATTGTTCCAGGCCGAGGCTGCCGATGACTTCGCCGCCACTCAGCGCGACCAGTTTCACATGTCGCTCTGTGCTGGCTGCCAGGCGTTTGCGCCATACGTCGATGGACTGAAACGGCATTTGTAGCACCTGACGACAGACCGCAGGCTCGTTGTAGAGCGCAGTAACGCCTTCAATGTGGATTTCGGCCATGCGCTGAATGAGGATTTGCGGGGCAGGGGCGTGCACGTTGATTCATTCCTTGAACGGTCAGTGGCTGGCCAGTGTAAGGCGCAGGCAAGGTGTGCGGCCAGTCGGATCAATAAGAGGTTGCGCAGACTTTTTCATAAGTGTACCGTTGTGTTCACTTATGAAGAGGGTCGCATCATGTTAGCCACTTCGCTCGTTCAGCTGTCCCAGGAGCCCATCAAGCCAGGTATTGGCACGCGTATTTTCAACAGCAAGCAGGAACTGCTGTCGGGTCAATTCGCCGGGGAAATCCGGGAACTGTTGGAGCAGCGAGGTGTGCTGGTGTTTCCGCAGATTGATTTTTCCGATGCAGAGCAGATCGCTTTCACCCGCACGCTGGGTACTTGCTGTCCGGAAGCCAGTGATGGCCAGAACATCACCAAGATCAGCCTTGATGTCAAAGAGAACCCGGCAGGCGCTGAGTTTCTCAAGGGCTCGCTCTACTGGCATATCGACGGTACGAGCAGCGATGTGCCCATTCTGGCGTCGTTGCTGTCTTGCAAGGTGCCCGCCAGTTGGGGAGGCAATACCGGTTTCTGTAATACCTATGCGGCTTACGAGGCGTTATCGAGCGCCGATAAACAACGTTACGAACGCTTACGAGTAATTCACGCGCCATGGGCATCGTTACTCTATTACAATCCCGAGCCTGGCCTTGCGATGCTCAAGGCCATGCAGGCTATCGGCGAGAAGGAGTTGCCGCTGGTCTGGAGGCACCGGTCCGGTCGCAAGTCGCTGATTCTGGGATGCACTGCGCAGCAGGTCGTTGGCGTCGGCGTCAGCCTGGCGCAAAGCGCGCAGATTCTGGTTGGCCTTCGCGAGTGGGCTACAGCCGAGGCGTTCAGTTACAGCCATGCGTGGCAGACGGGTGATCTGGTGATATGGGACAACACCGGCACCATGCACCGTGCGGAAGCTTACGACCCCGCGTGCGGGCGAATGATGCACCGCACCAAGTTGCAGGGCGAAGAGCCTTTCGAGTGATCTGCCGGGCGCGACACACGGGTGACGCCGTGGCTGTTATATCGAGTTGCTCATTGTGAGCTGAATCGTTTTGCCGGATTGGAGAAACGAGAATGTGCAGACCTAAAGAGCCCATCGCGGGCGTATTTCTACTGTTGGTTCTGGCGGCCGGAGGCTGGGTAGCTCAGGAGCCATTTCCTCATTTCGGGATTGATCTGCCTGCCGAGGCGTTATTGGAAGGCGAGCGCCCGGTCAAACCTGTGTCGCCTCGACACCGAACGCAATTTGATGAAAGCCAGTTCAGCAGCGCCATGCTTGAGCTCGTGCCCATGTATGCGACCGTAGAGTAAACCGTAGGCTGTGTACGAAAAGTCGGCCAGCGTGGCCACTTTTTGTACAGAGCCTGTTTGAAGCGCTCAGGCAGCCCGTTTGCCCAGCAACTTCAGGCGTTTCAGCCAGCCATATTTCTTGCCGGTCGTCTGGACCTGAACGATTTCCGGCATGTCGCGCAACTTCACCCAGATATCCCCGCGCCATTGCAGCGTACTCAGGGTTGTGCCCTGCCACTGCATTTGGCAGTGAGTGGGGCCGTCGTTATTGATATCAAAGGCGCGGGCGCTCAGTGCGGGCAGCACGTCTTGTGTCAGCCAGCGTCGCAGGGCGCGGTTTTCCGGGATGTAATGGTGAATCAACAGGGCGAATACCGCAGACTCGCTGATCAGCAGGCATTTTTGCCATTCGCCGTGGGTCAACAACCATGCGGTGCGGCGCTGATCGGCGTCGAGCTTGCGGGTGTTGCGCTCGTCCAGACGCTTGCCCATCAGGCGGGCGATGTCTTCCAGCGGGAACCAGGCTTCTGCGTGCATGACAACAGCACGCAACATGCGACGGTGGCGCAGGAAGAGGGTGGGTTGGTGGTTTTCGGTGCAGGGAAGAAGGGGGAATGGGAGATCCATTGATTAAACGCTCCATAGCGAACATAGAGCCCCAATCACGTCGCTAAACGAGAAGGTGGCAGCTGTGCGAAGGTTAGCGAACCGGTCTCTAATCTTTCGCACACCGGCAGACCCGAAGGTCTCCGACGCACAGCCGCCATAACGCGATGTTCATGTTGAGCATGAAACGCGATGTCGAGAATAGAGATTCGGATCGCTAAATCCGGCCGCTGATTTTGCAGCGACGGCGCACCTTAAATCCTCGATACAGCCCGCGCAAGCAACTGAAGTCTTCTCGGAAACTTCACACAGGGCGAAGAGATTTTTCAGTCGAGCGACTTCATCCTTTCCTGCAAAATCAACGCTTCGTCCGCATGAAACGTGTTTTTCACCCGCATCAAGCGGCAGCTACATCAGTCTGTTTCGCTGATGTTGGCGAAGAAAATACAGCCGATCAATCTGGCAAACAGAGTCAGTGTTTCCGCCAGATCGGGGTCGTCAAACAACGTCACGTCGGAGTCGAGCGCACATAGCGCGCCGTACAACTGTCCGTTCGGAAGATGGATCGGCACGCCTGCATAACTCTCGATGGCGTAGCGCTTTACCACCGGCCGGTTCGCGTAGCGGCCGTTTTTGCTGATCTGCGGTACGAACAACGCTTCGGGGTTGACGCAAAACTCACTGCACAGCGTGGTCTCCAGTTTGAACACGTCCCCATCGTCGATGCCCAGGTCAGTCGGGTCGTATACAGAACAGGCGATCCAGTCCGCGTCGGTGAACTTTGCGATACCTGCAAAGCGCATGCCTGTCAGTCGGGTGACCAGCCTTAAAATGTTGGTCGTTGCCTCTATTTCGGCAATCGCAGAACGTTCCTCTGTGGTCAGGCCGTCTCGAGAAGCTGTCAACTCCAGACTCATGCAATTCTCCGAAATACTCGATGTGTAGGTACAGCGGCCCATGCTAACCGACTGGCGTGAAAGGCCATACGGGTTATTCGACGAGCCGATGTTTATTTTCGAGCATGATTTTTGACGTCAACTTTTAAAGTTTGAAGCTGCCCCGCCGACAACTGTGGGTTGTATCAATGGCAAGGACAAGCCGCTTATAACCCCCACAATGACCAGACAAGAGCAATTTACGGTGAACACTATGCTGAACAATATTTCTGTAAGGTCCAAGCTTGTGCTCGGGTTTGCCTTGGTCATTGTGCTGACCGTGCTGATTGCACTCACCGGCTGGACGGGGATCAGTTCGCTGAGCGAACGAAGCGAGAGGATTGCCGATATCGGCAAGCTGAGCACGCTGACCCGTGATGTCCGTATAGCCCGCCTGGCTTATGCGCTCAACTACGATGCCGAGCGCGCCAGCAACTGGCTGAAAGCTATCGATAGTCTCGAAAATCATGTGAAGTATGCGCAGAAAGTTTTCGACTCTCCGCTGAATACCCCGCTGGTAAATGCTTCTGCTGAAGCGATGAAGGATTATCGTGTCCACTACGACAATCTGATGCAGGCCACTGCCGCCCGCGAGGCGACCCGGTCAGTGTTTGGCCAGTACGCTGACGCAGCCGCTGACGATTTGCAAAAACTGAACGCCATTGCCCGATCAGATGACGGCAGCGCCTCGCAGCGTGACGACATTATTCAGGCGATGACGTTGTTTCAGAAAATGCGCTTCGACTTGCGTGGTTACACCTATTCCCTGAAAACCGAGAACCGGGCACCGGCTGAAACGTCGATGAACACGGTTATTAATTTTGTTAAAAATCTGAAAGGCTTCGATGGCCAGTCAGCGACGATCAAGCACCTTGTGGATGCTCTGCTCGGCTATCAGAACACGTTGAATCAGTTCACTGCGGCGCAGGAAAAGATCGATCAGGCACAGGCAGGGATCACTAAAACTATCGCCATTCTGTTTGATTCTGCCGACAAGCTGTCAGCCAATCAGGTCAGTCTGAGAATAGAAGACGTGGGCGAGGCCAAGACCCTTCTGTCTGTCTGGCTGATTGCAGCGTTAATCATGAGCGCTTTGGCGGCCTGGGTGATCACTCGTCTGATCGTCGGCCCGTTGCTTGACACACTGAAGCTGGCCGAGCGTGTAGCGGATGGCGATTTGACGTACAACCAGCCGGTCACGCGCAAGGATGAACTGGGCTTGTTGCAAGGCAGCATGCTGCGCATGACCAGCAACCTGCGCGAGCTGATTGGCGGCCTGCGCGATGGTGTGACACAAATCGCCAGCGCAGCCGAACAGTTGTCGGCTGTCACTGAGCAGACCAGTGCCGGGGTGAACAGTCAGAAGAGTGAAACGGATCAGGTTGCCACTGCAATGCACGAAATGTCTGCGACTGTTCAGGAGGTCGCACGCAACGCAGAGCAGGCTTCCCATGCGGCGGTTAATGCTTCGAAGGAAGCCCGCGATGGCGAAGGTGTGGTTTCCAAGGCGGTTGTCCAGATCGAGAAGCTCGCGACTGAAGTCAAACACTCCAAATCTGCAATGGACGAGCTCAAGAGCGAAAGCAACAAGATTGGCGGCGTGCTGGACGTGATCAAGGCCGTTGCCGAGCAGACCAATCTGTTGGCGCTCAATGCTGCCATTGAAGCGGCGCGTGCAGGTGAAGCCGGACGAGGCTTCGCGGTGGTGGCTGACGAAGTAAGAAGCCTGGCCCAGCGCACGCAGACATCGACGGAAGAAATTGCTGCGTTGATCAGTGGCCTGCAAAGCCGTACATCGCAAGTGGCTACTATCCTCGACAATAGCCAGGCTCTGACTGAAAACAGTGTCGAGCTGACACGCAATGCTGGGGTTTCCATCAATAACATGACCCAGGCGATCTCGACCATCGAGACGATGAACCACCAGATTGCCGCTGCTGCCGAAGAGCAGAGTGCGGTTGCCGAAGAGATCAACCGCAGCGTTCTGAACGTGCGCGACATTTCCGAGCAAACGGCGTCCGCCAGTGAAGAGACCGCTGCGTCCAGCGTCGAGCTGGCGCGCCTGGGTGTGCATCTGCAGAGCATGGTCAGCCGATTCAAGGTCTGACCGGCAAACTCCGGTGCGGGCAGCAACGCGCGCACCGGCGTCGGTTCGATGACATTTGGGCGGTAAGTGCTTACCGCCCCCAGAGCCTCATCGCGTACTCCACAAAACTTCTCACTTTAGGCAGCCGATAACGATCCTGCACATACAGCAGGTTCGTCGGTCGTCTGGGCAAGTGATAGCCCGGCAGCAGCGCAACCAGCCGGCCTTCCTGCAAGTCTCGCTGAACCAGCGCGTCCGGTAGCATCACTACGCCCATTCCAGCACACGCAGCCTGATAAAGACCGGCAGAGGTGTTGGCAACCATCGAGCCGTCGACATCCACCAGCACTTCACCTTCGGGGCCGGTCATACGCCATTGGGTGCCAGCCGTGCGCCACTCGTCTCCTGCCGGGTAGGAGAACGCCAGGCAATTGTGCGCACCAAGGTCTTCGGGGTGCGCAGGCGTTCCATGACGAGCCAGATAACTCGGCGCAGCGCAGATGGTCAGGGTGTAGTCCTGCATGGGGCGCGCAATCAGTGGCGAGGATTGCGGGATGTTTCCCAAGCGTATAGCGATATCGAAACCATTGTCGATCATGTCCAGACGCTGGTTGGTCAGCACCAGATCAAGTTTGACCTCGGGAAAACGTAGCGAGAACCCGGCAAGGGCCGGTGCCAGCACTTCCGAACCGAACGTCAGCGGCGCGGTGATGCGCAATGTGCCGCTGGGATCGCCCTGGGCCTGCTCGGCCAATTGCTCGGACTCGGCCACCAGCCCCAGCACTTCAAGGCAACGCTCGTAATACGCCGTGCCGAATTCCGTCAAGCGCTGACGGCGAGTGGTGCGCTGCAACAGGCTGACGCCCAGGCGCTGTTCCAGTGCGCGCAGGTGGTTGCCAACCATGGTGGTAGAAATCGAACACGCCTGCGCTGCCGCCGTCAGGCTGCCTGCTTCGACCACCTTTACGTACACACGCATCGCCTGAAACAAATCCATTATCAAGCCCTGCTTTAAAATGATTGAAGTATTTCGCTGTTTATCCATAAAGAGTGGTTAACGATACTGCAAAAACCGAAACATACCCAAGGAGCTTCACGTCATGACCAATGCCTGCCTGATGAGCACTTACCAGCCTTTGGCCCTGAGCTTCACCCGAGGCCTGGGCACGCGTCTGTGGGACCAGAGCGGGCGCCAATACCTGGATGCTGTGGCGGGCGTGGCGGTGACCAATGTCGGCCATTCGCATCCGCTGCTGGTTGAGGCCATTCGGGATCAGGCGGGGTTGCTGTTGCACACTTCCAATCTTTACAGCATCGACTGGCAGCAGCGTCTGGCGCAGAAACTGACCGGTTTGTCGGGGCTGGATCGGGTGTTTTTCAATAACTCTGGTGCCGAGGCCAACGAGACTGCGCTGAAGCTGGCGCGCCTGCACGGCTGGCACAAGTACATCGAACGGCCTTTGGTGGTGGTCATGGAAAACGCCTTTCACGGCCGCACGCTGGGCACGCTGTCGGCCAGTGACGGACCGGCTGTGCGCCTGGGCTTCAGCACCTTGCCGGGGGATTACGTCAAAGTACCCTTTGGCGATCTGGCGGCGTTCGACAAGGTCTGCGTGACTCACGGGCACCGCATTGCCGCAGTACTGGTGGAGCCGATTCAAGGCGAAGGCGGCGCGCAGGTCGCGCCAACCGAGTATCTCAAGGCGCTGAGGGAGCGCTGCACGCGGCGTGACTGGCTGTTGATGCTCGACGAAATCCAGACCGGCATGGGGCGGACCGGCAAGTGGTTTGCCTTTCAGCACGAGGGCATCGTGCCGGACGTCATGACCCTGGCCAAGGGTTTGGGCAACGGTGTGCCGATAGGTGCCTGTCTGGCAAGGGGCAGGGCGGCGCAATTGTTCACCCCCGGCAGCCACGGCAGCACCTTCGGTGGTAATCCGCTGGCCTGTCGGGTCGGCTGCACGGTGATCGACATCATCGAACAGCAGGCCTTGGTGGAGAACGCTGCCCTGCAAGGCAGCCGCTTGCTGGAGCGGCTGCGCAACGTGCTTGGCGCTCACCCGCAGGTGCTGGAGATTCGTGGCCTCGGGCTGATGATCGGTATCGAATTGCGGCAGGCCGTACCCGAATTGACCCGGATCGCGGCCGAGGACTACGGCCTGTTGATCAACGTCACGCGCGGTAAGGTCATCCGTCTTCTGCCGCCATTGGTGCTGAACGCTGCCGAGGTGGAACAGATCGTTCAAGGCCTGCTGGCGAGCCTCGACAGCGCCCTTTACAAATCGCTTGAGCGCTCTGCCTGAAGCAAGGGATTAAGGAAAAGGACTACATCGGGCTGTACCGGGATGACCCATATGCGGTAGAACAGTCCAGCATCGCGTATGTCTGCGCGCGATGGCTACCCAATGGATTTGAAAGGAGCCCACCATGTTAATCCGGTCCCTGACCCTCGCCACCCTGCTTGTCGCTGCCGGTACAGCACTTGCCGCTGACAGCGATGGCCCTTTGGCCCAGGAGCGCGGCAAGTCGCGCCCGCTGATCATCATCGCACCCAGCCCGGCTGATCCGGCGCTGAGCCACCTCAAGGACGCGCTGAAGGAGTCTGCCAATCATAAAGACTTCACAGAGCGCAATATGGTGCTGTTCACGGTGGTGAACACTATCGGCGAGCGTGACGGCAAGAGCATGGACCCCCAGTCGACCATGGCCTTGATTCGTGAATTGAAGCTGGGCGCGGGTGTCGGTACCAAGGTCATTCTGGTGGGCAAGGACGGCGAGAAAAAGATCGACAAGACTATCGGCAAGTCAGAATCGGTAGACCTTAAAGAGATCTTCGCCACCATCGACCAGATGCCAATGCGCGAGAAAGAGGCATCCGCGCCGCCACCAGAACCAGAGGCCAAGCCTGCACCGGCCGAAAAACCGGCCAAGTCAGTCAAGGGCGGGGCACCTGGCAAGACGCTGGATGACTGAGTGACCGGCGCAGCGTGCGGTAATCGCGCGTTGCGCCTGGCGTGCCGTTCGGCTCACTCGCCGCGAATGTACTGCTCAAGCTGCTGAATGAGACTGGCCTGTTCGGCAATGGCTTCCTTCACCAGGTCGCCGATCGACAGCAGGCCCAGCAGCCGGCCGTCTTCCACGACCGGCAGATGGCGCAGATGGCTGTCGGTCATGATCCCCATGCACGCTTCGACGCTCTGTTGCGAGTCGACGGTAATGACTTTGTTGCTCATGATTTCTCTGACCGGCGTGCCCACCGAGGAGCGCCCCTTGAGGATCACCTTGCGTGCATAGTCGCGCTCACTGACTACGCCGACCACCACGTTGCCCTCGACCACCGGCAGCGCACCGATGTTCTTTTCCGCCATCAGCCTGAGCGCATCGAGCACCATCTGGTCCGGGCCGATGGTATGCACTTGCTGGTTTTGCAGGTCTTTCAATTTCAGTAGTTGGGCGACGGTTTTCATGGTGCTCTCCGTGATCGGGACCTGTAAGACTGTAGTGCATTTTCAGGCGCACTACAGAATCGTGCAGCGCGCAGAATCGAGCAACAAATAAATAGGGATAAAGGGCATAGACGCAATTAATTGACAGCGCCTGAAAATGGCCTGAATTCGACTGCAGACCGCGCGCTTGATCTCACAGCCAAGTAGAATCAACGGTTTCGCCATGCGGTCGAGGTAGCAGCGTTGGATTTACAGCAGGGCTTCATCCTGAGTCGGCACTGGCAAGATACGCCCGCCGGGACCGAGGTCGACTTCTGGTTGGCCACCGATCAGGGGCCTCGCCATATTCGCCTGCCTTGCCAGCCCTCTGTCGCCTTTATTCCCGCCGAGCAGGGCGAGCGTGCGCGGTCGCTGTTGCGTACCGAGCGCGGGGTGGAATTGCGTCCGCTGGAACTTTGCGATTTTCGCCATCGACCTGTGCTCGGTGTGTATTGCCAGCAGCACCGCCAGTTGATGAACATCGAAAAACTGCTGCGTAGAGGCAATGTCGATGTTTACGAGGCAGACATTCGCCCGCCCGAGCGCTATCTAATGGAGCGCTTCATCACCGCGCCCGTGCAATTCAGCGGTACGCCGAATGCCGAGGGCGTGCTTTGCGACGCGCAAATCAGGCCGGCACCCGATTACCGTCCCAGCCTGAAGCTGGCGTCGCTCGATATCGAAACCACGGCACGTGGCGAGCTGTATTCGATCGCGCTGGAGGGCTGTGGTCAGCGCTAGGTGTACATGTTGGGGCCACCCAATGGTGGCGACGAGGAGCTGGATTTTCAGCTCGATTATTGCGATACCCGCGCGCAGTTGCTGGAGTGCCTGAATGGCTGGCTGGCGTTGCACGATCCTGACGCAATCATCGGCTGGAACGTCGTGCAGTTCGACCTGCGGGTTCTGCATGAGCATGCCCAGCGCCTGCAAGTGCCATTGCGGCTCGGGCGTGGCGGTGAAGCAATGGGCTGGCGGGAGCATGGCAGCCGTAACAATCATTTTTTTGCCGAGGTCAGCGGGCGGCTGATCATCGACGGGATCGAGGCCTTGCGTTCCGCGACCTGGAGCTTTCCGTCGTTCAGTCTCGAGAATGTCGCGCAGACCCTGCTGGGCGAGGGCAAGGCCATTGATACGCCTTACCAGCGCATGGACGAAATCAACCGCATGTTCGCCGAGGACAAGCCTGCGCTGGCGCGTTACAACATCAAGGATTGCGAGCTGGTGACGCGCATCTTCGCCAAGACTCAGTTGCTGACCTTTCTGCTCGAACGCGCCACCGTAACGGGCCTGCCCGCTGACCGCAGCGGCGGTTCGGTGGCCGCGTTCTGCCATCTGTACATTCCGCTGATGCACCGCCAGGGCTTCGTCGCGCCCAATCTGGGCGAACGCATGCCGGAGGCAAGCCCCGGTGGTTTTGTAATGGATTCCCAGCCGGGGCTCTATGAGTCGGTGCTGGTGCTGGACTACAAGAGCCTTTATCCGTCGATCATTCGCACTTTTCTCATCGACCCGGTGGGGTTGATCGAAGGCATGCGTCATCCCGAGGACAGCGCGTCGGTGCCAGGCTTTCGCGGCGCGCGCTTTTCCCGCACCCGCCATAGCCTGCCAGCGATCGTGGAACGAGTGTGGCAAGGTCGGGAGACCGCCAAGCGCGAGCACAATGCGCCGTTGTCCCAGGCCCTGAAAATCATCATGAATGCCTTCTACGGCGTGCTGGGGTCGAGTGGCTGCCGGTTCTTCGATCCGCGGCTGGCCTCATCGATCACCTTGCGCGGGCATGAAATCATGCTCAAGACCCGCGACCTCATCCAGGCACAGGGCTATACCGTAATCTACGGCGATACCGACTCGACATTTGTCTGGCTGGGCCGTCCTCACGGGCAGGAAGAAGCGGCAAGCATCGGCAAGACGCTGGTGCAACAGGTCAACCAGTGGTGGCGCGAGCACCTGCACAATGAATATGGCTTGCACAGCGCGCTGGAGCTGCAATACGAAACGCATTTTCGCCGCTTCCTGATGCCAACCGTGCGCGGAGCGGAGGAGGGCAGCAAGAAACGCTACGCCGGACTGGTCACTCGCGCCGACGGTTCCGAGGAGATGGTCTACAAGGGCCTGGAAACCGTGCGCACCGACTGGTCGCCGCTGGCTCAGCAGTTTCAGCAGGAGCTATACCTGCGCATCTTCAAGCGCCAGCCGTATCAGAATTATGTACGTGACTACGTGCAACGCACCTTGTCAGGCGAGCTGGATGACCTGTTGATCTACCGCAAGCGCCTGCGCCGCAAGCTCGATGATTATCAGCGCAACGTGCCGCCACACGTGCGCGCCGCGCGGCTCGCCGATGAATACAACGATCAGCAGGGGCGTCCGCGTCAATATCAGAGCGGCGGCTGGATCAGCTATGTGATGACCACTGCCGGGCCGGAACCACTGGAGATTCGTCACGTGCCGATTGACTACGACCATTACGTGACTCGCCAGTTACAACCACTGGCGGATGCGATCCTGCCGTTTGTCGACGATGATTTCAGCACGCTGATCGGCGGGCAATTAGGGTTGTTCTAACGCGCGCCGAGCTGCTCGGCGATCCACGGCAGTACCTGCTCGCATGATGCTTCGATCTTCATTTCAAGCAATTCGTCCGCGCGGGTCTTGCCGTGGTTGATGGCGATGACCGGTTTGCCCTGTTCGACCATTGCCTTGCACAGGCGGAACGCCGACCAGGCCATCAATGACGTGCCAACCACCAGCAAGCCTCCCGCCTGTTCGACACTCGACGTTGCCTTGGCAGCGGTCTGCGGCGCGACGTTCTCACCAAAGAACACAACGTCCGGCTTGAGTCTGTCGCCCTCGCAATGCGGGCAACGGGGCACCTTGAAACCAGCCTCGAAAGCCGGGTCCAGCAGTGTGTCGCCATCGGGTGCCTGTTTGGCATCAACGCCTAGCAGATAGGGGTTTTGCTCCAGCATCTGCTCTTGAATATCCGCCCGCTCGCTGCGTTGCTGACAATCCAGGCACAGTACACGGTGCAGGCTGCCGTGCAGCTCGATGACGTCCTGGCTTCCGGCCTGACTGTGCAGTGCATCAACGTTCTGGGTAATCAGTCCGCTGATGGCATTTTCAACCTGCAATGCAGCCAGTGCCCGATGCGCGGTATTGGCCTGCGCCGCGCGAATACGCGGCCAGCCCAGCATTGCCCGCGCCCAGTAACGTTGGCGCGCAGCGGGGTTGCCGACAAACTCCTGATACATCATCGGCTGTTTGCCACGCCGCACGCCGTCCTTGTCGCGGTAGTCCGGAATGCCGGACGCGGTGCTGATACCTGCGCCGGTGACGACCAGAAAGGACTTGCCGGTCATTGTCTCGCAAAGTGTTTCGAGCTGACTGTAGGTGGTAGTGTCCAGCATCTTCAAACCTCGAATGACTCATGTTGTCCGGACCTGTGTCTGCCAGATTAGCAGGCGAGTGCGAGCTGTGAGCGGCCAAGGCGAGCGTTGGTTCAATAGACCGTTGTCTACCCGGTGGCGTGCGTGGCAACCTTGGTTCTTTAACACCTTGCCAAGGAAGCTCAGATGCGCTCGTTTCATTTCAAACAACTGGATGTGTTCAGCGATCAGCCTTTGCTCGGTAATCCGCTGGCGGTGGTGCTGGGCGCGGACGGGCTGAGTGATGAACAGATGGCCGCCTTTGCACGCTGGACCAACCTGAGTGAAACCACGTTTCTGCTCAAACCGACAGACCCGCGTGCCGACTATCGTGTGCGTATCTTCACCACACTTGAAGAGCTGTCTTTCGCTGGGCATCCCACCTTGGGCAGCTGTCACGCCTGGCTCGAAAGCGGTGGCGCGGCGCACGGTGAGGAAATTATCCAGGAGTGCGGGATCGGTCTGGTGCGCATTCGTCGCGAGGGCAGCGGGCTGGCATTCACTGCGCCGCCTTTGTTGCGTTCGGGCACTGTAGACCCTGAATTGATCGAGCAGATCCGCCTCGGTATGAAGCTGGGGGCGGGTGAGATTCTGGATGCGCGCTGGGTGGATAACGGCCCGGGTTGGGTCGCCTTCAGGCTGGCAGATCGCGCCAGTGTTCTGAGCTTGCAGCCGGATTACACACTATTGAGCGGCCTGATACTCGGCGTCGTTGCGCCATGGGACCCGGCAATCGATGGGGATGAGGCGCAATTTGAAGTGCGTGCCTTTATCCCGGGCGACGGTATGGCGGAAGACCCGGTGACCGGCAGCCTCAATGCCGGAATCGCTCGCTGGTTTCTGGAAGAGGGGCTGGCACCGGACAATTACATCGTCAGCCAAGGCACCGTGCTCGGCCGCAAGGGGCGAGTCTCCATTCAGCGTGTAGGTGAGGATATCTGGGTGGGCGGCTCGACGGTTACCTGCATTGAAGGGCGCGTTTCGCTTTAGGCGCTTGTCGTCATAGACAACACCTGAAGAGCACAGAGTGCCGGGTAACAAGAGCCCGAGAGCGAAAGACTCAATCCCTGTGCGCAATCTTCTTGCCACGTCTGGCGGCGATATCGCTGGCCTGGCCGTCGCGTTGTTTGCCAGTCCGGGCCTGGGTGATGAGCGCTGGAATCAAAGGGCCTTCGGGCAGATTCTTCCAGAAGCGCGAAGGGAAGTGGCCCTCCATGACTTTGGGGTTCAGGCGTGCAGGGTTGAAGATGTGGCTGTAATAGGTGAGCCACAACTCGCCATGCGGGTCTTCGACCTGCCGGGCCATGGTCTGCCAGGCTTCAGGGCAGCGGCGCTCGTGGAACAACTGTTTGCCGTCGTAATACACGCCGTCCTGAGGGGTAGCGATCATCCAGCGGTGCTGGCCCATGCGGCCGATGAAATGCTCACTGGCACTGAGCAGAATATCGTGCGCCGGCTCATGCCAGGCCACGTATTGCGGGCGCATGATGGCCGCGTCATCAGCGACAGGCGGCAAGGCGACAAAACGTAGAAACGCGTGCAGATGATGCGCCTCACGTCTGACCGACTTGAGACGACGGTGCAGCTCGCTGCCGAGTTTGTCGCCGGCCATCATGGCCGTGCGATCACCGTGGGTGACGCGCCACAGCACTTCGTACAACAGGCTCCAGCGCTGATCGCCCCGGTAGCGCGAGGCGCTTTCCAGCAGTTGCACCAATTCCAGCGGAACCCGGGCCTGAAAGGGGCCCTGTTCCTGCGGGTATTCTTCTTCGCTGCCAAACAGGTCGGCGGCGTCCGGTGACTTCCAGCTGACCTGGCTGGGGTCGATCTCATGGCTCAGCAGCCAGCGTGCCTGTTGCCGCCAGGTGCCGAACAGGTCGTCGCAGTCCAGGCAGATCATCCCCACAACCCCATTTGCTGAGGCTGCGGCCGGTCTCGCAGCTGGTGATGCAGAAATTCGCTGGTGGTTTCCGCATGCGGCGGGTGGTAGTCGCTGGTAATGATAAACGGCTTGGCCTTGGCCAGTATGCAGCGCATGCGGGTGAGGTCTTCGTAGCGGATACGCCGCTGCCTGCGCAGCTCGACCAGCCGCTGGGTGGTACGAATTCCGATGCCTGGCACCCGGGCAATCAGCGCCGCGTCGGCCTTGTTCAGGTCCAGCGGAAACACCTGCCGGTTGCCCAGCGCCCAGGCCAGCTTGGGGTCAATGTCCAGCGCCAGGTCACCGGGGCCGCTGAGCAATTCACCTGCAGTAAAACCGTAGCCGCGCAAAAGGAAGTCGGCCTGGTACAGCCGGTGCTCGCGCATCAGCGGCGGTGCAGCCAGTGGCACACTGTTGGGGCTGTTGGGGATCGGGCTGAACGCTGAATAGTAGACCCGGCGCAGTTTGAAGTTGCTGTACAGCGACTGCGCGCTGTGCAGGATGGTGCTGTCGTCGGTAGCGTCGGCACCGACGATCATTTGCGTGCTTTGCCCGGCCGGGGCAAAGCGCGGCGAGCGCGGCTCGTTGCGCACGGTTTGCTCGCCGGTGTAAATGGTTTGCATGGCTTGTTTGATCGACGCGACGTCTTTTTCCGGTGCAAGGGTTTGCAGGCTCAGGTCGGTCGGCAGCTCGATATTGACGCTGAGGCGGTCGGCATAGCGACCGGCTTTTTCGATCAGCGCCGGATCGGCGTCGGGGATGGTCTTGAGGTGGATATAACCGCGAAACTCGTGCACCTCGCGCAACAACCGGGCGACCTCGACCAGTTGCTCCATGGTGTAGTCCGCAGAGCGAATGATCCCGGAACTCAAAAACAGCCCGCTGACGCAATTGCGACGATAGAAGTCCAGCGTCAGGGTGACCACTTCTTCGGGCGTGAAGCGCGCACGGGGCACGTCGCTGGAGCGGCGGTTGACGCAGTACTGGCAGTCGTAAAAGCAGAAATTGGTCAACAGGATTTTCAGCAGCGACACGCAACGGCCATCCGGCGTATAGCTATGGCAGATGCCCATGCCGTTGGTGGAACCCAGCCCGGATTTGTCCTGCGAGCTGCGCTTGGGTGCTCCACTGCTGGCGCACGACGCATCGTACTTGGCGGCGTCCGCCAGAATGCTGAGCTTGTCGATAAGCTGCATGAAGTACCCCTTTACTGTTTGCATGTACAGTATAGGGCTGTGCGCCTCGCCACAAGTACCGCACGGCGGAGTTATAAGCCCTGGCTTGTCCTTATCAACTCATAGGCCTTGCGCACCAGCGGGTTCAGGGTATTGGGCCGGATCCACAGGTGGTAGGTTACGTCCGGTAGCCGTGGCAGGCCGTCGTTCTCACCCAGCACGCGCATATCCGGGCCGAGCATTTCCATGCTGCGCGGCGTTACTCCCAGGCCTGCTCGGGTTGCAGCCTTGATACCGATCAGGTTGGACGCCAGATACGCTTGACGCCATGGAATGTTGGCAGCTTCCAGCGCCTGCAAGGCATAGCGCCGGTAAATGCTCGGTTCGTCGACCAGAATCAACGGCAGCGGCTCGCTGGGTACATGGATGTAGTGCGCCGAGCAGATCCACCAGACCGGAGAGGTGCGCAGTGCGAAGCCCTCCAGGGTCGGATCTTCACGAGTGGAAATAACCATGTCGACCTTGCCACGATGCAGGTCGTCCATCAGAAACGGGCTGCGCCCCACGTCGATTTCCAGCCTCAGGCGCGGAGCTGAGCGAGCGATGTGGCTGAGCAGCGGCGGCAAAATGGTGTCGGCGATGTCGTGTGGTGAGCCGATGCGCAAGATGCCGCTAAGGCTGCTGTCGCGCAAGGAATTCAGGGCGTCGTCGTTGAGCGACAGCATTTGCCGGGCATGCCTGAGCAACTGCCGACCCGATTCGGTCAGGTGTTTCTGCCGCCCCTGTTTCTGAAACAGGCTGACGCCGACCTGCTGTTCCAGGCGCTGCATGTGTTGAGTTACCGAGGATTGGGTGCGCGCCAGTTGTGCACCTGCCAGGGCGAAGCTGTGGTAGTCGACCACCGCAACGAAGGTGCGCAGCAGTTCCAGGTCGAGGGTCGATGTCGGCATTGTCGAGTCGGGCGTTTTCAAGGTCGAACTCATATCAGGGCGGTGGGTTAATACATTACGTAGTTTTATGTTTATTGTGCAGTCTGTGTGACTGACTTCCATAGCTATCAACGTTTATTGAGTTTTAAGCCTGCAGAATCGCTTGCCGTACTTAAAGTTATAACCATATTTGATATTTGAATTTCCGTTAATGGATGGCGATCCGTAGTGTCGCGGCATCAGGTCGGGGGACGCCGATCATCAGCCGGGGAATTTCATGTCGAACAAGCGCTCATCCGTTTCAGGTTTTTTTCCCGCCATGCTGGGTGTTCTGGCCAGCCTGACTGTGAGCAGCGCGGCGCTGGCCGATGCCACGCTTGACAGGATTCAGGAGCGCCATCGTCTGGTGGTCGGCGTGTTGCTGTCGGGTGGACCGTTTGGCTCTATCGACCCGCAAACCCGCAAGCCCAAGGGCGTCAATGTGGAACTGGCCGAAGATATCGGCAAGCGTCTGGGTGTCGACGTTGAACTGGTGTCGGTACTGACCGCCAACCGTGTGCAATTTCTGCAGCAGGGTAAGGTGGACCTGTTGATTGCCAACATGGAATGGACGCCCGAGCGCGGCCAGCTGCTGGGCTCGGTGCCAACGCCGTTTTACCGCGTCGGTGGCACGGCCGCTGTGCTCAAGGACAGCAAGATAACCCGCTGGGAAGACCTCAAGGGCCAGCCAGTCTGCACCTCGCAAGGCAGCAGCTATATCAAGGCGCTGACTGAGTTCGGTGCCGACATCAAGGCGTTCAAAAGTTCGTCCGAATCGCTGTTGGCGCTGCGAGGCAACAATTGCGTGGCTGCTGTGCACGACGCCACGCTGGTCAACCCGCTGCTGGCTGGAAATGACGAATGGAAGGACTATCGCGCCATCACTCCGGAACTCAACCCGGCCCCGTCGGTGATCTGGACCCGTTCCGGGGAGGCCGACACGCAGAAGCGGCTGGACAGTATCGTTCAGGAATGGCATCGCAGCGGTTGGCTGATCGAGCTGGAAAAACGCTACAACATCACTCCTCCTTCTCCAGCGCTGGTCGAGCTGCATGAGCAGTTCACGAGCAAGGGCGCCTGATCTCACCTTTCCCGTTTCACCATTCCCACGCCGATTCGCACGACCTCGGCCAATAAGGAAGGCATTCATGAGCAGCATTTTTTCGGGCAGGACGTGGACCGCACTCGGGTTGATACTGTGTGCAGGTCTGGCCCAGGCTGATGCGACACTGGAGCGTATCAACGAGCGCCACAAGGTCAGTGTGGGAGTCCTTCTCAGCGGTCCGCCGTTCGGCACTATCGACCCGGCAACCGGCGACCATCAGGGCTATAACGTCGAGCTGTCCAAAGAGCTTGCCAAACGACTGAGTGTCGACCTGGAAACAGTTTCGGTGCTGGCACCCAACCGTGTGCAGTTTTTGCAGCAAGGCAAGGTCGACCTGTTGATTGCCAACATGCAGTTCACCGAAGAGCGGGCGCAGATTCTGGATTACGTGCCCACGCCTTATGAAGAAGTGGGTGGCGCGGCGCTGGTGCGCAAGGGCTCGGGCATCAGCATGTGGGAGGACCTTAAAGGCAAGCCGGTATGCGTGTCGCAGGGCAGTAATTTCATCAAACCCTTGCAGGAACTCTACGGCGCGCAGATCAAGGCGTTCCGAAGCCAGTCCGAATCGCTGCTGTCGCTGCGCGGCAATGGTTGTGTCGCGGCCGTGCATGTCAGCCCGACCATGCGCACCTTGCTGTCCGAAAAGGAATGGTCCGGCTATGAAATACCCATGCCGACCGATCTCATCCCGTCCAGCTCGGTGATCTGGGTTCGCAAGGGTGAGCACGATATTCAGGCTCGCCTGGATACCATTGTCCGTGACTGGCATCGCAGTGGCTGGCTGATAGAGCTGGGCAAGCGCACCGGTATGGAGCCATCGCAGGCGCTGCGCGATCTGCATGAAAAGTTTCGCGACAGTGCGCCACTGGCTGTCACACCATGAGCGAGCCGTTGTTCGCTGCGTTGCAGCAATTGTTGGGCGACAGCCATGTGCAGCGGGGTGCCCAGGCCAGCGATCGCTTGATCGACCGGCAAGGGCGCTATACCGGGCAGGTGATTGCTGTGGTGCATCCGGGTGATACCGCGCAGGTTGCCGAGGTGGTACGACTCTGCGTGGCACATTCAGCGCCGGTGGTGGTGCAGGGCGGTAATACCGGTTTGATGGGCGCTGCGACACCCGATGCCAGTGGTCGGGCGGTGCTGTTGTTGCTGGATCGCATGAATCAGGTGCGCGAAATCGACACTGACAATGACACCCTGACGGTCGAAGCGGGCTGCATCCTGCAAGATTTGCAGGATGCAGCCCGGCAGGCGGATCGTCTGTTTCCGTTGAGCCTGGGCGCGCAAGGCAGTTGCACTATCGGGGGCAACCTGGGCACCAACGCAGGAGGCAATGCGGTGTTGCGCTACGGCAACATGCGCGAGTTGACGCTGGGGCTTGAGGTGGTTACCGCTCAGGGCGAAATATGGAATGGCCTGCGTGGTCTGCGCAAGGACAATACCGGTTATGACCTGCGGGATCTGTTCATTGGCAGCGAAGGCACGCTGGGTATCATCACCGCTGCGACGCTGAAGCTTTTTCCGTTGCCCAAGGCTCAGGCAATTGCCTTTCTGGCGTTTGACTCCCTGGCCGATGCGGTTGCCTTTCTGTCTCACGCCCGCGCCGGCCTTGGCGCTGGGCTGACGGCTTTCGAGCTGCTCAGCGCCGATTGTCTTGCGCTGCTGCGTGAGCAGTTCACGCAGGGGGCGCAGCCGTTTCGTAACGCACCGCAACCCTGGTTCGCGTTGCTGGAATTGTCGGATAACCGCAGCGAGGAACACGCCCGTGAAACGTTTGAATCGGTGCTCGGTGATGCGATCGAGCAGGGTTTGCTGGCTGATGCGCTGATCGCCGAGAGCCTGGCGCAGGGGCAGGCGCTGTGGTTGCTGCGGGAAAACATGAGTGAGGCGCAGAAACGTGCCGGTCGCAATATGAAGCACGATATTTCTGTGCCGATTTCTCGCGTCGTCGACTTCGTGACCCACACCGATGCCTTGTTGCAAGCGCACTTTCCAGGTGTCCGTCATTTCACCTTCGGGCATCTGGGCGACGGTAATCTGCATTACAACGTCGCACATCCGCTGGGCTCCAGCGTCGAGGCACACATGGTCAACTACGCCGCGTTGAGCCGGTTGGTGCATTACAGCGCGTATGCACATGGCGGCTCGATCAGCGCCGAACATGGCATCGGGCAACGCAAGCGGGACATGTTGACCGATTACAAGAGTCCGGTGGAGCTGGACTTGATGCATCGTATCAAGCACGCGCTGGACCCGCTCAATTTGCTCAATCCGGGCAAGGTACTGGAGGCTCGGACATGAGTATCGTTCTGTCAAAGCGAGTGCAGCGCGTTTCGCTGTCAGCCAATGCTGCAGCCAAATCACAGGCGACGGCCTTGCGTGAGGGTGGTGCCGATATCCTCGACCTGACCACCGGCGAGCCTGATTTCGATACCCCGCAGCACATCAAGAACGCTGCGTTCGAGGCCATTGACCGTGGCGACACCAAATACACGCCAACACCGGGGGGGCGTGCATTGCGTGAGGCAGTGCAGCGCAAACTGCGACGGGAAAATCATCTGGATTACTCATTGGCTTCCGTCGTGATCGCCAACGGTGCCAAACAGATCATCTTCAATGCCTTTGCCGCGACGCTGAATGACGGCGACGAGGTGCTGATACCTGTCCCTTACTGGCCGTCGTTCCCGGATAGCGTGCGTTTCAATGGTGGCGAACCGGTATTCATCGAGTGCGGGCTGGAGCAGGGCTGCAAGCTGACCCCGGAGCAACTGGAACAGCACATCAATGAACGCACCCGCTGGTTGATCCTCAACGGGCCGGGCAATCCCAGCGGTGCGGTGTATGACCGAGAGGAGTTACTGGCTTTGGCGCATGTGCTGCGTCGTCACCCGAACGTGCTGATTCTTCTGGACGAGTTGTACGAACATATCCGCTTTGACGGTCAAGCGGCCCTGAGCCTGCTCAATGTAGCTGCGGACTTGCAGTCGCGCTGTCTGCTGGTCGGCGGCGTGTCGAAAACCTATGCCATGACGGGCTGGCGTATAGGTTTCGGTGCCGGTCCGCAGGACCTGACCAGTGCGATGACGGTCGTTCAGTCGCAATCGACTTCGGGTGTTTCATCGGTGGGCCAGGCGGCGGCGCTGGGGCAGGTGGCCGGGCTTGAGGTGCTGGTACCGCAAGGTGGCTTTTTTGTTTTTGTGCGCTGTGCCGGGTTGCTGGGGCGTTATCGTCCGGACGGCCAGCGCGTGAACAGCGATGCCGACGTGGTTGCCTGGCTGCTGGAGTCCGGAGTGGCCGGTGTGGCAGGCAGCGCCTATGGCTTGTCGCCCTGGTTTCGGCTGTCCATCGCGACGGCGACTGATACGGTCCGCGAAGCCGGTCGACGTATTGCCCGCGCCTGTGCGCAATTGCATTCCGGTGAAACCACATGAACCACTGGCTTGAGTCGTGGGTGCAGTGGGCGGCCAGCATCGGTTTGAACTACACCTTTTTGCTCGATGCCTATCAGCGCGGCACGATGCTGGAGGGGGCCGTCACAACCCTGTGGTTGTGCCTGTTCACCATCATTGGCAGCTTGCTGACGGGTGTCGGTCTGGCGGCAATGCTGACCTCGGGCAAGACCTGGCTGGCAGTGCCTGCGCGGGTATTTATCGAAGTGACTCGCAACACACCGACGCTGGTGCAGCTGTACTGCGCTTTTCTGGTGTTGAACATGCTGCTGACCCAGGCGGTCGGTGCAGCGAACCCGTTGACGCCTTTCGCCTGGGTGGTGATCGTGATTTCCCTGCATAAGGGTGCATTCCACGCCGAAGCGCTGCGGGCCGGTATCGAGGCAGTGCCCGCCGTGACCCTGGAAGCTGCCAGTTCACTGGCCTTTAACAGTCGCCAGTTGTTGTGGAACGTCCAGTTGCCGCTGGCCGTGCGCTTCGCCTTGCCGTCGTTGGTCAACAACCTGATTGATCTGGTGAAGATGACCGCCGTGGCGTCGGCCATTGCGGTGAATGACATCACTTACGCATCAATCATGATCTGGACACAGAGTGACAACGTGCTGGAACTGATGATTCTTCTGCTGAGCTTTTTCGCGTTACTCAGCTTTGCGGTCAATTGTGCGGGGCGTGCCCTGGAAGCCCGTTTGAGGATGCCTGGTTATGGCGATTGATTCTTCACTGACGACGCTCCCTGCGTGGTCGCGTCGTCACCTGGTTTCACTAAGCCTGTTGGTGCTACTGGTGATCGCGCTGGCGTGGTGGACTGCGGAAAGTCCGGTGTTCAGCGCGCTGCTGCAATGGTCGCCTGCGCTGGCGGCCGGATTTGCACAGAACATTCTGATCAGCCTGGTCGCCATCGCTCTGGGTTCGATATTCGGCCTGTTGGTCGGGGCGCTGGGGCTTTCGCCATTCAGGTTGCTGCGTCTGCCGGCACGGCTCTGGGTGCAGGTGTTTCGTAACGCGCCCTGGCTGGTGCTGATCTACTTTACTACCTATGTTTTTCCGTTCGAGATAAAAGTCGCCGGGACTTACATTGCCTTTCCTGACTGGGTGAAAGTCACCCTTGGCCTGGCACTGCCGGCCAGCGCCAACGTGGCCGAAATCTTTCGTGGCGCTGTGGCGTCGATTCCCGCTACCCAGTGGGAAGCGGCGCGCTCGCTGGCGTTTACCCGCGGGCAGATTTTTCGCTCGATCATCCTGCCCCAGTGCCTGAAACGCATGCTGCCGCCGTGGATGAACCTGTATGCAGTGATCACCATGGGCACTGCACTGGCTTCGCTGGTGGGTGTGCATGATGTGATCGACACAGCGCAGATCGCCAGCAATACGGTCAACCAGACAAGCTTCACCGTCATCATTTATTGCAGCCTGCTGGCGCTGTTCTTTGCCTATTGCTACCCCATTTCCCGTCTGACTCACTATCTGGAGCGACGTTATGCTTTCCATTGATCCCGCCGCACGCTCACTGGTCAGCCTGCGCGACCTGCACTTGTCGTTTGGCAGTAACCGTGTGCTCAAAGGCATTGACCTGGATGTCGAGCGCGGCCAGGCGGTGTCGATCATCGGGCCGTCCGGCTCCGGCAAGTCGACCATCCTGCGTTGCATCACCGGTTTGTTGCAGGCGCAGGGCGGCAGCATTCGTGTGGGCCAGACGCAAGTTGATGAGCTGACGCGTGAAGCCGAGCGTATCGAGCTGCGCAAGCGCGTGGGTTTTGTGTTTCAGCAATACAACCTGTTTCCGCATTTATCGGTGTTGGAGAACCTGGTCATAGCGCCACGCAAGGTGCTGGGCATCGAGCGCGGCGAGGCTGAAAAACAGGCGCGTGCATTGCTGGCCAAAGTACGCATGGAACACAAGGCTGATGCCTATCCAGGGCAGTTATCCGGTGGGCAACAGCAGCGCGTGGCCATTGCTCGTGCGCTGACGATGCGCCCGGAACTGATCCTTTTCGATGAGGTGACATCAGCGCTGGACCCGGAGACAGTCGGCGAGGTGCTGACTGTGATCCGCGAACTGACCGAAGAGGGCATGACCTGTTTGCTGGTCACCCACGAGATGCGCTTTGCCGAAGAGATCAGCGACCGGGTGTATTTCACCGAGAACGGGCGGATTGTCGAACACGGCAGCGCCGAGCAGATATTCCAGCGCCCGACCAGCGAACGCACGGCAGAATTTCTGCGTCATGCATTGGGCGAATCGGGACGTCGACAAGCGCCTGTAGGCGATCCGTTTTTATTGAGCAATATCAGCCGCTACAGCTTGTCCGTTTGAGCCAGAACTTCCAGCGCCAGAACTTGAAAAACCGGAGCAACTGCATGAGTCATCACGACCGAACCCACGTAATAGAAACATTTCTGCAACAGGTACGTATCATCCATCAGCGCGGCGTAGACCGTAAGGCCCTGACTGAAATCGTTGCGCTGCTGGAGACCCTGGCCGAGCGTCACGACCTGTTCAATTTCAGCGAGTTTCCCGCACCGGTTCCGGGCGAGGGCGATACTGCGTTCCGCTATCGTCTTAACGACGATGGGGAAACCCCGACGCTGTACATGAATTCGCTGCTGCCCGGTAAAAGCACGTTGCCGCACAACCATGAAACCTGGGCGGTGATCGTTGCGGTACAGGGCCAGGAAATCAATTACGTGTGGGCCCGTACCGATGATGGCAGCGATCCGGCCTTTGCCCGGCTGAAACTGGAAAAAGAAGTGGTGGTTCAGCCGGGCACGCCGATTTCGTTCCTGGGTGAAGACCTGCACGGCATCAAGGTCGAAGGCGATCAGCCGACCTTGCATTTCCACCTCTACGGGCGTCCGCTGGAATCGCTCAACGGCCGCTATGGAGTCAACCAGGAGGGGCGCGTGCTCAATTACAACGCTTCACAGATGGCACCTTCAATTCAGGCGTATTGAGCCGACGCCGCCTGCGTTCAGCGTTGTTTCCCTTAAATTCAAACGAGCCACCCAATGAGCCAGATCATCACCCCGGCGCAACTTCAACAATGGCTGTTCGACGGTCAGGAAATTGCCCTGTTCGACGTACGAGAGCACGGCCAGTATGGTGATGCGCATTTGTTTCACGGGGTAACGCTGCCCTACAGCCGTCTTGAACTGGACATCCGTCGTCTGGCACCCAACCCCAATGTCCGGTTGGTGATTTACGATCAGACAGGTAGCGACGTAGCGCCGCGCGCAGCCTTGCGCCTTGTTGCGTCGGGATACTGCAACGTACACCTGCTTGAGGGCGGTGTGCAGGGCTGGCAAGCGTCGGGGCGACAATTGTTCGCCGGTGTGCATGTGCCGTCCAAGGCATTTGGCGAGTTGGTCGAGCAGGTCAGCCATACCCCGCACGTCACTGCCATCGAGCTGGCGCAGTGGCAGGCGAGTGGCGAGCCGTTGGTGGTGCTGGACGGTCGGCCGTTTGACGAATACCGCAAGATGACCATCCCCGGTTCCGTGTGCTGCCCCAACGGCGAGCTGGGTTATCGCATCCCGGAACTGGTTAGTGATGAAAGCACGCCGATCGTCGTCAACTGCGCCGGGCGCACGCGCAGCATTATCGGTGCCCAGACCCTGATCGACATGGGCGTGAAGAACCCCGTCTATGCTCTGGAAAACGGCACTCAAGGCTGGTATCTGGCCGATCTGCAACTGGAGCACGGCAGCGTGCGGCGTTACCCGGATCAGGTCGCGCCTGCGGCATTACCCCGTCAGCGCAGCGCTGCCGAGGCGCTGGCAAAACGGGCTCAGGTACACACCGTGACCGCCGAACAGGTCAGGCGCTGGGCGCAGGATTCAGCGCGCAGTCTGTTCCTGTGTGATGTGCGCAGCGCTGAGGAGTTTGCCACAGGCAGCCTGTCCGGTGCGCGGCACACACCGGGTGGGCAGCTCATCCAGGCCACTGATCTGTACATCGGGGTGCGTAACGCGCGGCTTGTGTTGCTGGACTCCGACGGCATTCGCGCACCGATTGTGGCGAGCTGGCTCAGACAACTGGGGCATGACGCTTGTGTGCTGGCTGACGGTGTCGACAGCGGGTTGTCATTGCCCACGACGTTGCCGGATGTGACGGTCAGCGACGTGTTTACCGTTGAGGTGCCTGCCATCGGCGTACAGGCACTGGCGGATGCGCTGAAAGACGCTGCGGTGGCACTGATCGACCTGCGTTCAAGCACGCGCTATCGCAAGGCCCGTATCGATGGCGCGCGCTGGTCGATTCGTCCGTTGCTGGCCAGTGCTCTGGCCTTTGAAACGAGGCCGGTTGTGTTGGTGGCCGACGACCCGATGATTGCGCAACTGGCCGTGCAGGAACTGCCGTTTGCGCAGCGTCAGCAGGTTCGCCTGCTCGAAGGCGGAGTTGATGCCTGGCAGGCAGCCGGGTTGCCGATGAGTGAGGGCAAGGCGAGTCTGGCCGATGAGCAATGCATCGACTTTTTGTTCTTTACCCACGATCGACATTCAGGCAACAAGGATGCTGCACGTCAGTACCTGGCTTGGGAGATCGGCTTGCTGGGGCAAATGACCGACGAGGAGATCGCTGGCTTCAAGCCATTGCAGCCCGACCATGCAATCGGCAAGGAGCGTGACCCGCTGGTGCGCACCCGCCTGGTGCATGCCGCACGCACGGTCAAGGGCAGCGGGGTGCGTGGCGTGAATGTGCCGGTCACGCGCTTGAGCACGGTGCTGTTCGACAGCCTGAGCGAGATGCGCGATGTACGTAAACGTCGCGACAGCGAGCGCTTGTTGAGTTATGGCGCGCGGGGCAACCCCACAGGCTTCGCTCTGGAAGATCTGGTCACAGAACTTGAAGGTGGTTATCGCACCCGGCTGTTCAGCAGTGGCCTGGCTGCGGTGGCGCAGACGTTTCTGGCCTATCTGCGTCCCGGTGATCATGTGCTGTTGACCGATGCGGTCTACTCGCCGGTGCGGCGCGTGGCGCAGGAGTTCCTGCAACCCTTCGGCATCGAAGTCAGTTATTACGCTGCCGATGGCCAGGGGCTGGAAGCGCAACTGCAGGACAATACGCGAATGGTCTACGCCGAGGTGCCGGGTTCGCTGCTCTATGAGCTGTGCGACCTGCCGGCGCTGGCTGGCCTTTGCCGACCCCGCGGCATTCTTCTGGCGGTGGACAACACTTGGGGCAGCGGCTACCTGTACCAACCACTGCAACTGGGCGCGGACATTTCGATCATGGCCCTGACCAAATACCTGTGCGGCCATAGCGATGTGGTGATGGGCAGCGTCTGTACGCGTGAAGAGGTCTGGTCGCCGCTGGGGCGGATGGGCGACACCCTGGGCAACGCGGTCAGTCCCGATGATGCCTGGCTGATACTGCGTGGCGCACGCACTCTGGCTTCACGCATGGATGTTCATGAGCGTCAGGCGCTGGACGTAGCGGTGTGGCTCGCTGCGCACCCTCAGGTCGGCCGGGTTTTTCATCCGGGTCTGCCCGAGCATCCGCAGCATTCGCTGTGGAAACGCGATTTCAACGGCAGCAACGGCTTGCTATCGTTCGAGTTGCGTGACGACAATCCCGCGCTGGCAGAGCGATTTATCAGCGCTTTGCAGCTGTTCGGTCTGGGGGCTTCGTGGGGCGGTTATGAAAGTCTGGTTACGGTTGCCGAACTGGGTAATCGGCAAGGCGAGCAGGGCAGCCAACTCAATACCGTGTTGCGTCTGCACATAGGACTGGAAGATGTGTCGGCGCTGATAGAGGATTTGCAGCGAGGATTTGACGCTTGTCTGGAGGTACAATCTCGCATGAATGTTATTTAATAACATTTTCGTGACTGGTATGTAATACTGTAACAAATAGTTGCAGGTTACTTTCGCGTGAAAACTCCTTTTGCCTCGATAGCAGGCTCCGTGCTGGCCCAATCGGCCTGGAAGCGGGTCCTGTTTTCTCTTGCGGTGCTGATATTGCTCTGGCTGGCCATCGGCTGGTCGGTGGCCATTCCATGAGTGCAGCCATTGCTCTGGAAAACCTTACTGTGGCCTATGAGCGCCGCCCGGCGGTGCACCACATCAGCGGGCGGTTCGAGGCGGGCAGCCTGACGGCCATCGTCGGGCCGAACGGGGCGGGTAAATCGACCTTGATCAAGGCCATCGCCGGCACCATGAAGCCTGCGCAGGGGCGCGTCGACCGTGGCCGCCTGGCGACCCGCACGATCGGCTACCTGCCCCAGGCCGCAGAAATCGATCGCAGTTTTCCGCTAAGCGTCGCCGATACCGTTTCGATGGGGGCCTGGCACAGCATCGGGCCGTTTCGCAGCCTGACACGCAATCATGCGCGACTGACCGGAGAAGCGCTGAGCACGGTCGGCCTGGAGGGTTTTGAAGGGCGCAGCGTCGGTTCGTTGTCGTCCGGCCAGTTCCAGCGGGTGCTGTTTGCCCGATTGCTGCTGCAGGATGCTTCTGTGATTCTGCTCGACGAGCCATTTACCGCCATCGACGCACGCACCACCCGTGATCTGCTGGAGCTGGTGCGCGCCTGGCATGGGCAGGGGCGCACAGTGATCGCGGTCCTGCACGATATCGAACAGGTTCGTCAGCACTTTCCGCAAACCCTGCTGATGGCCCGTGAAGCCATTGCCTGGGGCGAAACCTCGCAAGTGCTCAGCGCCGCCAACCTGCGCAAGGCGCGCAACATGGCCGAGTACTGGAGCCCGGACGCCTTGCTGTGTGATAGCGAGGACGAGCGCTCATGATGCTCTATAGCCTGGTCGTCGAGCCTTTTATCGAATTCGGTTTTATGCGCCGCGCGCTGGTGGCTTGTCTGGCACTGGGGATTGGTTCCGGGCCGGTGGGCGTGCTGTTGATGCTGCGCCGTATGAGTCTGGTGGGCGATGCCATGAGCCATGCGGTGCTTCCCGGCGCGGCGGTGGGCTTCATGGTCGCCGGTCTGTCGTTGCCCGCGATGGGCTTCGGCGGGCTGATCGCCGGGCTGGCAGTGGCTTTGCTGTCAGGGCTGGTGAGCCGGCTGACTTCGCTGCGTGAAGACGCCAGTTTTGCCAGCTTTTACCTGACCTCTCTGGCGGCCGGGGTGCTGATCGTTTCGCTGCATGGCTCCAGTGTCGACCTGCTGCATGTGCTGTTCGGAACCATTCTGGCCATCGATGACACGGCTATCTATATGGTCGGCAGCATTGCTTCCTTCACGCTGATTCTGTTGGCAGTGATCTATCGCCCATTGGTGCTGGAATGCTTTGATCCGGGCTTCCTGCGTGCGGTCGGCGGGCGCGGCTCGCTGTACCACGTGTTGTTCCTGCTGCTGGTGGTGCTGAACCTGGTCGCAGGTTTTCAGGCGCTGGGCACCTTGATGGCCGTGGGCATGATGATGCTGCCGGCAACCGCGGCACGTTTCTGGACCAACTCGCTGAGCGGCCTGATGGTGATTTCGACACTGCTGGCGACCTTGTCAGGCCTGATCGGCCTGATCGTTTCCTACCACCTTGGCGTCGCCTCGGGCCCGGCCATCGTGCTTACCGCCAGTGCGTTCTACGGCCTTTCCCTGTTGTTCGGGCGCACGGGAATCGTGCGCCGACTGTTTCCCAAACCTCACCTGGCTAACTGAAAAGGTACGTCATGAAACGATTGATGGTGTTGAGTTCCATAGCTGCACTGGCGCTGTCTGCGTTCGCCAGCCTGGCCCAGGCCAAACCGCTGGAAGCCGTCGCGTCGTTCACGGTCATCGCGGACATGGTCAGTACGGTCGGCGGCGACCGTGTTCACGTAAAGTCCCTGATCGGCCCGAACGGCGACCCGCATGTCTACGAGCCAACGCCAAGTGATGCTCAGGCATTGAAAAATGCCGACCTGGCGTTTGTCAGTGGCCTGCATCTGGAAGGCTGGATGGATCGTCTCATCAAAGCGTCGGGCTACAAGGGCAAGCCGGTAGTGCTCTCTGAAGGGATCAAGACCCGCAGCATGGACGAAGATGGCAAGCGTATTGTCGACCCGCACGCCTGGAACAGCGCCGCCAACGGGGTGATTTATGTGCGTAACATTATCGCCGCGCTGAAGAAAGCCGACCCGGAAGGAGCAAGCGAGTATCAAGCCAATGGCGATCGCTACATCGTCGAGCTGCAACAACTGGACATTTACGCCCGCGATCAGATTCATTCGATTCCGGCCGCCAAGCGCAAGATCCTCACTTCTCATGATGCGTTCGGCTACTTTGGCGATGCCTATGGCGTGACTTTCCTGTCACCGTTGGGCTTGTCTACCGAATCGGAAGCGTCGGCAGCTGATGTCTCGAAACTGATTCGCCAGATCAAGGCCGAGCATGTCAGTGCCTACTTCTTCGAAAACTCCAGCGACCCGCGTCTGGTCAAGCAGATTGCCGAAGCCAGTGGTGCCCAGCCAGGCGGTGAGCTGTACGTCGAAGCCTTGTCGCCAGCCGACGGCCCTGCGTCAACCTACGCGAAGATGTTCCGTTACAACGTCGATACCCTGACTGCGGCAATGAAGCGCAATCAGTAACCTCGAGAGTCGCCAGCCCCTGGGTTTCAGGGGCTGGGCGACTTCAACGTCCCTAGTTATTGAGAAACTTGAACACGGTGGTCTGGGTGTAGGCTTTGCCTGGGTCCAGTCGTGTGCTGGGGAATTTCGGCTGATTGGGCGCATCAGGATAGTGCTGGGTCTCCAGGGTAAAGGCACCCCAGTGCGGGTAGACCTTGCCCGCCTTGCCATGAATGCTGCCATCCAGGAAGTTGCCGGTATACAGTTGTATGCCTGGCTCTGTGGTGAACAGCTGCAGCCTGCGGCCTGATTGCGGGTCGCTGACCTCGGCGGCCAGTTTCTTCACATCACCCTTAGTGTCGAGCACCCAGTTGAAATCAAAACCGCCTTGTTTGGGTTCGGCATATTTCAACTGCTGGTGATCATCCTTTATGTGCTTGCCGAACGCGGTGGGCTTGAGGAAGTCCATCGGCGTGCCCGCGACGGCAGGCAGTTCGCCGGTCGGGATCAGCTTGTCGTTGACCGGTGTGTAGTGCGAAGCGTGCAGGGTGGCGACCTGTTTGAGTACATCACCACTGCCTGCACCCGCTAGGTTGAAATAGCTATGGTTGGTCAGGTTCAGCACTGTCGGCTTGTCAGTGGTGGCGCGGTAGTCAATCTTCAGCTCGTTTTTCTCATTCAGGCTGTAAGTGACTTCAGTTTTCAATGTGCCCGGAAAGCCCATCTCGCCATCCGGCGACACGTAGGTCAGCTTCACGCCGACCGAATCACCGGTCTTGGTTTCTTCTGCCTTCCAGAGTCGTTTGTCAAAACCCTGAGTGCCGCCGTGCAGGGCATTGGTCTTGTCGTTGAGCGGGACCTGGTAGGTCTTGCCATCCAGGCTGAACTTGCCGCCTGCCAGGCGGTTGCCGAATCGGCCGATGGTCGCGCCGAAATAAACCGTGCCGTTGTTCTGGTAGCCCTGAACATCGTCGAAGCCCAGGACGATGTCCTCGACCTTTCCGGCCTTGTCAGGCACCAGCAGCGATTGCAGCGTCGCGCCGTAGGTGATGATGCTGGCCTGCACGCCACGACTGTTGCGCAGGGTGAATTTCTCGACGGCAGTGCCGTCGGGCAGTTGGCCGAAAGTGCTGTGCTCGCTGGAGAGTGCTGCGGCCTGTGCAGTCAAGGTGCTGATCATCAAGGACAGTCCAAGGGTGCTGAGGAGAGCATGTTTTTTCATCTGATCTGCCTGCTTTTATTTTTATTGGTAAGACTATTTGATCGGATTAAAGCCGATGCATGGATTTATAGCCTATAAAATGCCACTTGAAAAATAAATTGTAATACTATTTAGTAGTGCCAGCTTCACTGAAGCCGGTCGATCCGCTGGATGCCTGCGAAACCGGTCGACTGGGCACGCAGGTTGGACAAGACTGCGACGCAAACATCCAAAAAGTGCCTTTACAACAATAACAAAGGACATTTTTCATGAACTGGCTGCCCGTTTCCGAGCACCGTTTCAAGCTGGCCGAGGGCTCCTTCTGGGATGCCGCAGAGCAGGCCTTGTACTGGGTCGACATTGCCGGTTTTCTGGCTTGTCGGCTGGTTGCCGGGGAGTATCGCCAATGGCGCATGCCCGAGCCGGTGTCTGCGTTTATACCGACCGGGCAGGGCGACGCACTGGTGACTCTGGCCAGCGGCGTGTATCGCCTGGACCTCACATCCGAAAAAACTTCACTGGCGTTGTTTTGCGTCGCAGACCCCACCCCTGGCAATCGCGCCAATGAGGCCCGTTGTGACGCGCGTGGCCGCCTGTGGCTGGGCAGCATGCAAAACAATATCGATGCCGAAGGCGAAGACGTACCTTTGGTCCGTCGTTCGGGCGGGCTGTTCCGGGTTGAACCCGACGCCCGCGTGACGCGTTTGCTGGACGGGCAGGGGATCGTCAATACCCTGCTGTGGAATACCGACGGCAGCGTGCTGTACAGCGCCGATACCCTGGACGAAGTGATCTACCAATACCCTGTGCAGGAAGATGGCTCGCTGGGACCACGTCAGGTATGGGCGGCCGAGCAGGGCCAGGGTTCGCCCGACGGCTCGGCAATGGATGCCGAAGGTTATGTATGGAACGCGCGCTGGGGAGGCAGCTGCCTGATCCGCTTTGCCCCCGACGGCAGTGTCGACCGGGTCATCGAGCTGCCCGTCAGCCATCCCACCAGTTGTGTGTTCGGTGGTCCTGACCTGGAGACACTGTATGTCACCAGTGCAGCGCCTGCCGATGCTCATGGACGGTTCGATGGCGCGGTGCTGATGGCGCATGTTGGCGTCAAAGGAACGCTGTGTCAGCGCTTCAGCGGTTGAAAAAAATGCCGCGCCGTCGCCTTTTCTGCGGCGGCGTCGCGGTGGAAAATGCAGGAGTGACATTCGGTTACATAGCGGTCATTCATTATATGGTATGACTATTTAATCGGTTCTCGGACGCCTCCGCGTTTGCAACCGCCACCTCGCTGAACGCTGTAGCTATTCAATAAAAATAAGGAGTTAGCTATGTTGAGTCGTCACGGGATTCGTTCCCTGTGCTGTGCCGCCGTCACCACCGCCATTCTGGGCATGAGTGGCATCACCTCCGCTGCTGATGAAGTCAAAATCGGCTTTCTGGTCAAACAGGCTGAAGAGCCATGGTTCCAGACCGAATGGGCGTTTGCTGAAAAGGCAGGCAAGGAGCATGGTTTTACCGTGCTCAAGATTGCCGTGCCAGATGGTGAAAAGACCCTTTCCGCTATCGACAGCCTGGCCGCCAACGGTGCCAAGGGCTTTGTGATCTGCCCGCCTGATGTCTCTCTGGGCCCTGCAATCGTGGCCAAGGCCAAGGCGCTCGGTTTGAAAGTCATGGCCGTGGACGATCGTTTTGTCGACGCCAACGGCAAATTCATGGAGGACGTGCCATATCTGGGCATGGCAGCCTTTGAAGTGGGCCAGAAGCAAGGTGCCGCGATGGCCACCGAAGCGAAGAACCGCAAGTGGGATGAGGGCGGGTGGAAAGGCACCTACGCGATCATCAACACTTACAACGAGCTCGACACCGGTAAGAAACGCACTGATGGTTCGGTGAAGGCGCTAGAAGAGGCCGGTTTGCCGAAAGATCACATCCTGTTCACCGCGCAGAAAACTCTTGATGTACCAGGCAGCATGGACGCCACCAACTCGGCGCTGCCAAAACTGCCTGGCGATGCGAAAAACCTGATCATCGGCGGCATGAACGACAACACTGTTCTGGGGGGCGTACGCGCGACGGCGAGCAATGGTTTCAGCGCGAAAAACGTTATCGGGATCGGCATCAACGGCACCGATGCCATTGATGAGCTGAAGAAAAAAGAGAGTGGCTTCTTTGGCTCCATGCTGCCAAGCCCTGACAAGGAAGGCTACAACACCGCGCTGTATATGTATAAGTGGGTCACCGAGGGTGTTGAACCGCCTAAATATACTGCTATGGACGATGTGACACTGATTACCCGCGCCAACTTCCAGGAAGTATTGACCAAGATTGGTCTGTGGAAGTGAGTTGACTGAGGGGCCTGATTTTCAGGCCCCTCACACGTGCGAGGAGGTTGGTTTCATGCAACAGGCTATCGAGCAAACATCCATAAACGGTGCCTTGCGCTTCAATGGCATCGGCAAGGTCTTCCCCGGCGTAAAGGCGCTTTCGGACATCAGCTTCGAAGCGCGCCCCGGCAGTGTTCACGCCTTGATGGGCGAGAACGGTGCCGGTAAATCCACGCTGCTGAAAATCCTCGGCGGCTCTTATCAGCCCAATAGCGGCACCTTGCAGATCGGTGAGCAGAGCTACCAGTTCAAATCCACCGCCGAGAGTATTGCGGCGGGTGTGGCGGTGATTCACCAGGAATTGCATCTGGTGCCGGAAATGACCGTCGCCGAGAACCTGCTGCTTGGGCACATGCCCAATCGTTTCGGTTTGATCAATCGTGGTGCGATGTACCGTCGGGCAGGTGAGCTGCTCAAAGGCCTGGCTGACGAAATCGACCCGCGCACTCGCCTGGGTGATCTTTCACTGGGCCAGCGGCAATTGGTGGAGATCGCCAAGGCCATGTCACGCAATGCGCACGTCATCGCCTTTGACGAACCCACCAGCAGCCTGTCGGCACGTGAAATTGACCGGTTGATGGCGATTATCGTGCGGCTGCGCGACGAGGGGCGGGTGATTCTCTACGTGTCTCATCGCATGGAAGAAATCTTCCGTGTCTGTGATGCCGTAACAGTGTTCAAGGACGGTCGTTTTGTAAAAACCTTCGAGCAGATGGCTGATCTGGATCATGACCGGCTGGTGACCTGCATGGTCGGCCGGGATATTCAGAACATCTACAATTATCGTCCGCGCCAGCATCAAGGGCCTAGCCTGCGAGTGACCGGGTTACTGGGGCCGGGGCTGCACGAACCCGTGAGTTTTGCCGTAGAGAAAGGTGAAGTGCTGGGTTTCTTCGGGCTGGTGGGCGCCGGGCGTACCGAGCTGTTCCGTCTGCTGTCGGGGTTGACGCGCAGCACGGCAGGCACGTTGCAGCTGGACGGCAAGCCATTGACGCTCAAGTCCCCACGCGATTCGATCGAAGCAGGCATTCTGCTCTGCCCGGAGGACCGCAAGAAGGAAGGTATCGTGCCGCTGTCCAGCGTCGCGGAGAACATCAACATCGGTGCACGGCCCCGGCATGTGAATCTCGGCTGCCTGATTCAGGGCCGCTGGGAGCGCGACAACGCACGCAGCCAGATCAAGTCGATGAACGTCAAGACACCATCGCCTGAGCAACAGATCATGTTCCTCTCCGGCGGCAATCAGCAGAAGGCGATTCTCGGTCGCTGGCTGTCGATGCCGATGAAGGTCCTGTTGCTGGACGAGCCCACCCGCGGGATTGACGTCGGTGCCAAGTCCGAGATCTACGAGATCATTCACAACCTGGCCGCCGACGGGATTGCGGTCATTGTGGTGTCCAGTGACCTGATGGAAGTCATGGGTATTTCCGACCGCATTCTGGTGATGAGCGAAGGCGCGATCACTGGTGAACTCAACCGCGATGAGGCTGATGAATCGCGACTCCTGCAATTGGCTCTGCCTCGCACGCGCAGCTGATAACCGGTCCCCTGACCATGAACAATAATAAAGAGGTGCATATGTCTACCGAATCCAGCCTGCAGGCTCCCCGTCAGGGCATGAACCTGCGTCGTTTTGCCGATGACTGGGTGATGCTCCTGGCTGCCGTGGGAATCTTCCTGCTGTGCGCCGTGTTCATCGACAACTTCATGTCACCGCTGAACATGCGGGGGCTAGGCCTTGCGATTTCCACCGTGGGCATTGCTGCCTGCACCATGCTCTTTTGTCTGGCGTCCGGGCACTTCGACCTGTCGGTCGGTTCGGTGCTGGCCTGTTCCGGGGTCATCGCCGGTATTGTTATCCGCGACACCGACAGCGTGTTTCTCGGTGTTTCTGCCGCGCTGGCGCTGGGGCTGGTGGTTGGTCTGATCAATGGCATCGTGATTGCCAAGCTGCGCATCAATGCCCTGATCACGACCCTGGCGACCATGCAGATTGTGCGCGGCCTTGCGTATATCTTCTCCAACGGCAAGGCCGTCGGCGTCTCCAACGAGGATTTCTTCATCTTCGGCAATGGCCAGATATATGGCGTGCCGGTGCCGATCCTGATCACCATCGCCTGTTTCATATTCTTCGGCTGGTTGCTCAACTACACCACCTACGGGCGCAACACCATGGCCATCGGTGGCAACCAGGAAGCTGCATTGCTGGCGGGTGTGCATGTCGATCGCACCAAGATCATCATCTTCGCGGTTCACGGGCTTGTCGGGGCACTGGCTGGCGTGGTGCTGGCTTCGCGTATGACCTCGGGGCAGCCAATGATCGGTCAGGGCTTCGAGCTGACCATCATCTCGGCGTGCGTACTGGGCGGTGTTTCGCTGAGCGGCGGCATCGGCATGATCCGCCATGTAATCGCTGGTGTGCTGATTCTGGCGATCATCGAGAATGCGATGAACCTGAAGAATATCGATACGTTCTACCAGTACGTGATTCGCGGCACGATTCTGTTGCTGGCGGTGATCATCGACCGACTGAAACGTCGCTGAACCTGTTGGCCGCTGTTATGGCATTGCTGTTTAGTCGCGAGGGCATGAGCGACATGGATGGAGATGCGAGTAGCGGCTGAGTTCAGGGGACTGATCACTTGCAGAGTGGACAGGTAACAACGGTATTGTTCTATAACGGTGCAGCCGCAAAGTGACTACTTTGCGGCTGTTTTTTAACCGGTGCTTTTAGCCGCGAGGCGGGCAAGGGAGGCCGGTATCGTCACAGGCGGTGTTGATACGGAAGCCGTTTTTCAGCCTCGTCGCTACTTGCAGTGGTGCAGAGGTGGTGCGGGTGGCTTCAGTCTTGCCGGCCTCTTGCACGAGCGCGTGTTTGCCATCGACAGCTGGTGCGGTTTGTATACCGGTGGCGGCAAATGCCGTGCCCTGCAGGCCGATGATTGCAATGGTTGTCACAACGAGAGCTTTCAATGCGGACTTTGCTGTTACTCGGTTCATGATGTTTTCTCTGCGTGGCTTAATGATGGGGTGGCTACAAATAACTGCATTAAAGTTGCTGAATGGCAGGTTATCGGCCACGTGAATAATGTATATTTTTTTTTATGACGGTAAGGGTGTTTTTTGGCCTGTGAAAAAAATTTAACTTAGCGTGCTTATTAATAGTGTCGCACCGTTAATCTCATGATGTTTCTCATGCCATTCATGACGACGCTGAAGTTATAGAGGCTTGCTGTCGAATTTACCGGTACTGCACTAGCCGAGTCCGGAAATCCAGCTCCGCTCTGGTGCCTAGCGTCGGCATCGACTCCAGGGTCAGCGTCCACCGAAATCGTTCGCAGATGCGCCGCACCAGAAAAAGCCCCAGGCCTTTCCCGGTGCCCGCTCTGGTCGAGTTTCTCAGCAGAGACAGGTAATGGAGGGACGCCTGCGCAGTGTCGAAGCCTTCGCCCGAGTCGGTCACGCTCAATACACCGTCCTTGAGGCGCACGGTGATTGTTCCGTCATAGGTGTTTTCGGCAGCGTTACGCAACAGGTTGCCGATGGCAATGCGTAACATCGCCTCGGGCACTTGCAGGCAAAGCGTCTGGTGGATGTGCACCGAAAACTGCACGGGTTTGCCGTCCAGAAGGTGTTGGTGGTCCTTGACCAGGCCTGGCAACAGGCGGTCCAGCTCGACGGGGTCGTCCGGCGCCGAGGACATGGGCTCGCGCGACAAATACAGCAGCGCGACCATGATCTCGGTCAGGTTATCCACGGTTGCCCGCATGCGTTGAATCGGTGGCGCTGCACACGCGGGTAGCGCTTGCCTGGCCAGCACATCCAGCGCGCCGCTGATCACCGCGATCGGCGTACGAAACTCATGACTGGCCTGATCGAGAAGGGCGCGTTCCCGGGCCATGAATTGCTCGACCCGTTCCAGATGTGCGTTTATACCGCAGGCAATGTCTTTGAGTTCTTCCTGGTCGTATTGCACTGGCAGGCGTTGCGAAAGGCTTTCCGGATCGAGTTGCTTCATGCCTAGCGCAAGCGCCTGAACCGGGCGGTGCAGGCGCACAGCCTATGCCCCCTCCAGCGGGAACATGCAGCCTTATCAACTGCACTGGGTTCGCGATCCTGGGCTCAAAGCGAATTTGGCGGTCGCTTGCAACGGCCAGAAAGCTGCAGCATCAGCGGCCGAGCTCATCGTGATCGTGGCGAGTCCTGCGCTGGGGTTGCGTACAGCCAACGCACAACTTGCCCACGTTGAAGGTTCGTCTGTGTTGGGAACAGATTCGAAGGTCTGCTACCGCAAACAGATAGGTATGTTTCAGAAGGTTCTCGGAGTGGGATCTTCTGTCTTGTGGTCGCCCATTGTTGCGGTTGCAGCGCTGATCCGACCGACCCTCTCGCTACTCCCCATCGGCCATATCGGCGGTCGGCAATGGGCGGCACGCAATGCCATCTTCGCAGCTCAAACCATCATGCTTGGTGCAGCCGCGAAGGGCATCGATACGTGCCCGATGGAAGGATTTTCAGGCGCGAAAGTTGCCAAACTTCTCCAGCTGCCACGTGGTGCCGTCATACCGCTGGTTATCGCTCTTGGCTATCGAGCAGACGATGCGAGAATCGAAGAGCGGTGGCGCAATCCGATTTCAGACATCGTCGCTACACACTGAAGTAAAGCCTGAATCACGCGCGTGGCATGCATCACAAATGCCGTTCAGCGCGGGTGTGAAACCAGCACTGAACTGCCTAATCGGGTCAGTCCATAAAGCGCGGCTCCGACAGCGAGCATCATGCTGGCACGCAACTAGGTTTCAGGGCCTTGCTGGGTCAGCAAAAGCAGGCAGGAAAGAATCGCCAATACCGGAATGACCCAGTGAACCTGAAAATGGCCGGCTTCGACCTTGTCGCGCTTGAGCACCAGAACCGCGATATTGACGCTGAGAAACACGAACAGCAGCAATAACACCACGGTTTCAGCGAGCGTGGTGAGGGTGCTGGTAAAGGACAGCGCGATGGCAACCACTGTGGTTGCGAAAATGGCCACGCCGGGTGTGCGCCGTTGAGGCAGAACCGAGCCCATCACCGCGGGCAACAGTCCTTCACGAGCCATCCCGAAGGTCAGTCTGCTGGCCATGATCATGGTCAGCAGTGCGCCATTGGCAACCGCAATCAGCGCGATCACCGCGAACCATGGGGCAGGTATCCCCAACCCTGAAGCACTGACGACATCCATCAGCGGGGCCTGCGAAGCTTTCAACTGTTCGACGGGCAGCACCATGGCCGCGCCCACGCCGACCAGCATGTAAACCACGCCTGCAATGAGCAGTGCACCGAATAGCGCCCGTGGATAAACCCTGCGCACATCCTTGATCTCTTCGGCCAGGTTGGCAGACGTTTCAAAGCCCACAAATGAATAAAATGCCAGTAGCGATGCGGCAAGAATCGCGGTGGCGGGTGAGTTCGTGTCCAGTTCGAATACACGTTGCGGCACACCATTACCCTGACTGACAAACCAGACTGCGGCCGCAATCACCATTGCCAGCCCGCTCAGCTCAATCAGGGTCATTACCAGATTGGCCGACAACGACTCCTTGATGCCACGCGCATTCAACAGCGCAACAATCACCAGAAAGCCCACACATACCCACTGCGCCGGCCAGCTCACCAATGCCTGGAAATAGTCGCCGGCAAACGCGACCGCCAGCCCGGCCGCACTGGTGACACCTGCCGCCACCATGGAAAAGCCGACCAGAAACGACAGCAGCGGCTTGCCGAAGGCTTTTTCGGCATACACCGCTGCACCGCCCGCACGAGGGTATTTGGTCACTAGTTCCGCATAGGACGCAGCGGTCAGCAAGGCGAAGCACAGGGCAATCAGCAGGGGTGCCCAGATGGCTCCGCCGACACGTCCGGCGATGGTGCCTGCCAATGCATAGACGCCAGCACCCAGCACGTCACCGAGGATGAACAGTGTCAGCATCGGTGCCGTGATTGCCCGGCGCAGCGACGGAGTTTCGGGAGGAGTGGCCATGGTGAAAGAATCCTTTCTCGGCAGTTACAGGAGGTCTGTAAGGAAGATCGTGATGGTCCGGGTAAATTCAACGTGATCGCGAGAGGCCCGGATCAGCGGTGCTTTTTGCCGGAACAGGCATTTGAATAACCACTGCACTTGAACATGCAGCATGAACCAAGAGGCTTTTTCAGGGTCCTATTCGGGCCTTGAAATTCATGGCGTGCCTTTTCCTTTTCGAGTCTGTGTTCATGCCTGAATCGCACCGTTATTTCTGGCGCATGTGCGTGTACCTCGTGCCTCTGCTGCCCATGTACGCCAGCCATGCCTGTGCCAGTGACGAGCGACAACTGGTCCAGGTCATCAACGATTTTCGGGGGCAACCTCAGCGCTGCGAAGCACGGATGACAAAAATCTCCAGGGCGCTGACGCTCAACACCAGCGTAGCGTTGCCGATCAATTTCGCTGGCAGTTCACGTGATGCGCTCAAGGCATCCGGTTACCAGGCGGTCACCGTCCGGACCATACGACTTGCGGGTGCGCAGAGCGCTGGTGAGGCGTTCGGCATGCTCGAAAAACGCTATTGCGGCGCTTTGCTTGACCCGCAATACGCCGACATCGGTATCACTCGCGAGCGTGGCGACTGGCGTGTGGTATTGGCGAAACCGTTGATCGACGAAAGCCTGGAGGATGCACGCTCGGCTGGCCGCATACTTCTGGCGCAGGTCAATGCCGCGCGAGCCAAGCCGCGCATGTGTGGCAAGCAGCCGTTTCCTTCGGCCAGACCGCTGAGCTGGAACACGACCTTGGAAATGGCTGCACAGGGGCACAGCCAGTCGATGGCCAGCGAGAATTACTTCACGCATCGCGGCTTTGATAACGACTCACCGGCAGATCGCGCCCGTGCGGCAGGTTACGGCGGACGGCAGATCGGTGAAAACATCGCAGCAGGGCAGAGCACCGTCAGCAAGGCAATGGCCAGCTGGCTGGCCAGCCCGGGACATTGCGCCAACCTCATGAACCCGATGTTTACCGAGGTCGGCGCGGCCTATGCGACGGCTACCAACGCCGATTACGGTGTGTACTGGACCATGCTGTTCGGCGCTCCCTGATCAACCGAAAAGCCGCCTGAACGGCGGCTTGTCGAACATGCATGAATGGCTCAGACCTTCGAGCCGCTCCAGCGCGGTGCTTCTCTCAATTCGTCACGCTTCTGTTGATCCGGCGATTTGTGTGGCTCGCCGTATTCCACGTGTAACGTGTCATCAAGACGGTTGGTGGAAGAGCCGCCTTCCTGCGGCGTTTCGTCGAAATGCTTCCACTCGGCACTCTGGAAGCGGAACAGGTTGTCGTCTTCAGGCGCTTCGCGTTCGCGATAGTGGTGGATCGAGTAGTGTGCATATTCGACCTTGTCGCCCCAGTCGGACTGCAGCAAACCGTCTGCCGCCAGATCGCGATACCAGTCGTTTTCCTTTTCGGATGCTTTCTGCTTTTTGTTATGGTCGACGAAATAGCCAATGATCCCGCCAACGACAGCAATCACAACGCCGACGAGGAAGAATGGCCCGGCCAGCGCGGTGGCCGCCGCGCCGCCTGCACCCACCAGCGCCGCGGTTCCCAGTACGCCGGCTGACGCGCCGAAGGCGCCGCCGGCAATTTGCAGGCCGCCTGCGGCCTGAGCGAGCTTGTCACCTGACTTCACGCCGTCCTTGATGGTGAATGCACCCAGTACGATATCGGCAAAACCACCAGCCAGATCCGTTGCAGGCCCCAGTACTTTGACGACCGAGGCCGCGATTTTATTGGCAGTTCCAGAAGACAGTTTGGCCCCTGAAGCCTGCACGGCGTCATCCAGCCGCTGGGTGATGCCACCCATGGCCTGGCGTTCCGCTTCTGCACCGCCAGCCATGTCGCCCAGCGTCGAATTGAGCCGATATTCATCAGTCGCATCCAGTGCGGTGCGGATCTCGCTCAGGTTGCTTGCGGAAATGCCGCTGACCCTGACTTCCTTGGCCTTGCCAAAGCTTTCCTTGCCCCATATCTCCGGTAACGTCTTGTCCAGCCCCAGCATGTCCACCAGGCCGCCTTTACCCATCAGGTCGCCAACCTGATCAGCCAGACTTACAAAATGGCTGGCACCGCCGGCAAAGCTCAGAAAGCCCTTGAGCTCTGCCTTGAGCAGGCCGAACAGGTCCTTGGTGGCGAGGGCGTTATTCTCGTCGCTGATCTTCGACGGGGCGGCGACCAGATCGTTGAGATCGCTGGTCAAACCGTCGGCCTGAATAGACTGTGCCGCCTTGCTGGCGCCTTCTGGTGCTTTACTGGTTGGTCATTCTTTCCACCAGTACTGCAGGCACCACGATGTCGGACTTCATGGACCGAACACTCGGGCTTGGCTACGCAACGGGCTCTGCAATTCTGATTACCCTGCTGATGGTCATTTTTTACGCGTGGTATGTCAGCGAGAAATCGTTGTCGGTAAACAGAGTTTCGACGCTGAAAGGTGAGCTTTTTTACTGGTTCGCGATTCTCATCTCCAACACGCTGGGCACAGCGCTCGGCGATTATCTGGCCGACGACTCGGGGCTCGGTTTTGCCGGGGGGGGGGCAGTGCTGATCGGTTCTGCGATAGCGTTGGTCGTCGTCCTGCATTTCACTACCAGACTGTCCTCGATCATGCTTTTCTGGATAGCCTTTGTGTTGACGAGGCCATTCGGGGCAACGCTGGGTGATGTGCTGACCAAGCCCTACGAGAAGGGCGGGCTGGATTTCGGCACGATAGGGTCGTCCGCAGTGTTGCTCGCGGTGTTGCTGGCGCTGGTGGTGGTGGTGGTGGTGGCGACTTACCGTGAGCGGAAACCTTCGCCAGCCGATAACAGGCTGATTGAGAGCGAACCCGGTCAGGCCTGAAGCAGTTCGCTCAAGGCCTCATTCAACTGCTCTGCACTGAACGGTTTGGCGACGCAGCGCCGGTCAACCCATACCTCGGGAATGCCCAGTCGCCCATACCCGGAGCAAAACATGAAGGGTATGCCGCGATGGGCAATGGCCGCTGCTATCGGGAACGAGTTACCGCCGATGATATTGATATCCAGAATGGCCAAGTCATAGTCGCGCCAATTACAAAAAAGCCCCGCCAGACATTGTCTGACGGGGCTTTGCTTCAAACTGTGAAAGCCTTAAAGCGCCATGTCACTGGCTGGATTGCTTTCCGCTGGCTGTGCAGCAGGTGCAGGTGTTGGAGCATTACCTGTCTTGTTCACCGGCGGCGGTGGAGTCAGTTGCAGGACTTCTGCTGTGTAAGCCCATTCCTCGGCAACGCGATCCGGGTTGTTGTTCAGCTTGGTGCCGTAGCTAGGCACGATCTGGCGCAGTTTTGCCTGCCATTCCGGAGTCGCTACCTTGTCCTTGAAGACTTTCTCAAGCACGCCCAGCATGATCGGCGCTGCAGTCGAAGCACCTGGCGATGCGCCCAGCAGACCGGCGATGGAGCCGTCCTTGGAAGCAACGATTTCGGTACCCAGCTTCAGAACGCCGCCTTTTTCTTCGTCACGCTTGATGATCTGTACGCGCTGACCGGCTTGCATCAGGCGCCAGTCTTCTTTCTTAGCGTTCGGGAAGTACTGCTGCAGAGCAGCGAAGCGATCGTCGTCAGACATCATTACCTGACCTGCCAGGTATTCGATCAGCGGGTACTGTTCGATACCAACGCGAGTCATCGGCCACACGTTATGCGTGGTGGTGCTGGTCAGCAGATCGAAGTAGGAACCGTTTTTCAGGAACTTGGTCGAGAAGGTCGCGAACGGGCCAAACAGGATCACGCGCTTGCCATCCAGAACACGGGTGTCAAGGTGCGGAACCGACATGGGTGGCGCGCCAGTCGACGCGATACCGTAGGCTTTGCCCATATGCTGCATGGCCAGAGTCTGGTTGTCGGTGACAAGCCACGAACCGCCGACCGGGAAGCCGCCGTATTCCTTGGCTTCAGGAATACCGGATTCCTGCAGAAGGTGCAGGGCAGCACCGCCAGCGCCGATGAACAGGAACTTGGTGTCGGTCTCGGTGACAGTACCGTCTTTCAGGTTCTTGTACTTGACGCGCCAGGTGCCGTCGTCGTTGTGATTGATGTCTTCGACTTCGCTCGACAACTGCAGATTGAAATTCTGCTTGGCTTTCAGGTTGGCGACGAACTGGCGGGTGATCTCGCCGAAGTTGACGTCGGTGCCAATCGGGCTCCAGGTCACGGCCAGCTTCTGCGCCGGGTCACGACCTTCCATCATCAATGGAACCCACTTCTTGATCTGCTCGTGGTCTTCGGAGTACTGCATGCCGCTGAACAGCGGGCTGGCCTGCAATGCTGCGTAACGCTTGCGCAGGAACTGGATGTTGTTGTCGCCCCACACGAAGCTCATGTGCGGCGTGGAGTTGATGAACGAACGCGGGCTCTTCAGAACGCCGGTCTTGACCTGCCACGACCAGAACTGACGGGAAATCTGGAACGCTTCGTTGATCTCGATGGCCTTGGAGATATCAACGTTGCCGTTCTTGTCTTCCGGGGTGTAGTTCAGCTCGGCCAGGGCCGAGTGGCCGGTACCGGCGTTGTTCCAGCCGTTGGAGCTTTCTTCGGCCACGCCATCGAGACGCTCGACCATTTCCATCGACCAGCTCGGCTCCAGCTCGTTGAGCCAGACCGCAAGTGTTGCACTCATGATTCCGCCGCCGACGAGCAATACGTCGACTTTCTTGGTTTCAGCCGCCTGCACGGGCATCAGGCCCATGGAAATGGCCAGACCCAGCAGGGCCGTGTTCACTTTTTTAAACATTCTGTCATCCATCTGATAAACGCCATCCGCCGACTAATCCTGAAGAAACGGCCTGTCACATGCATCGAAGCCTGCGACAAACGCTCGCACCCACAGGGACTAGAGGTGGACATACAAGGCCAATATAATACCGCTCGAGACCTCAATTTATGTCCTGCTGCGCTGACTTCTTATCATCATTGGATTCAGCGTCATGAGTGACATTTGCTCTGTTGGTGTGCGGCGACGCCCGGGAATATCACCCCTCGGCATCCTCCAGAAAACACACCTGGTCAGCCTGTTCACGGAGTCTGAGACGCCGCATCGGGGCATGGAGGCACGCCTGATGTGCAATTTAATGCACGCGTGCTGCGACATTCCCACGGTGGCATACCGGCAAAGACGCGGCATTTTCGCATAATGTGCACCTCGGTTGCGAGATGCCATCATCAAATCGGGCGCGAATGCCTTGATTTAGACGCTTCACAGCCTGCCCCCCATCTATATCGTCGTTTATGCGCGGGTCTTTAGCCGCTTGCCAGAATGTGGCAATCCGCCGGACCCCGTCGCCCGCGCACATTTTTAACTGCCGCACGGCATTCATGAGCCAGTTTCACAAGGGTGTGTGGATTTGCCTGGCTAATCAGCATCCCGACCACCTGCTAGTGTCAATACACGACTGTGGTGTGTGGTGGCTGCAATCTCCGGATACAGACGCCCGTCAAACAGTTGGAACTTTACCAGCGCTGGCCAGTTAAACACTTAACCGGTGATAGCGTTTTGGCTCTGATCACCCATGAAAACCCGATGAAAGATCAAGGCAGCGCGCCGTGGAGCAGGAGTACGCCCAGGCCGCTGACCAGACAATAACGCCCGTCGCTTTACAGCAGCGTCGGCTATTACCGAGTGACCCTGATGAGTGAACCCAAAAAGCACAAGGATTCTGCTGTGGACAGCAGTGCCGTGCAGCCTTCGCGCCGAAACTTCTTGAAGTTCGGGGCTTCCGGCATTGCTGCGGCCACGCTGTCTGCCTGGATACCCTCCGACGGCATGCTGCAGGCAGCCCCGGCGGCTCCTGTAATCGAAGACAGTGACGCGCCTGCAGCGGGCGAGCAGCGCATCCAGTTGAAGGTCAATGGCCAGGTTCATACCCTGAACGTGCCGGCCAACGCCGTTCTGCTCGACGTGCTGCGTGACCGCCTGCAACTGACGGGCACCAAAAAAGGCTGCGACCATGGCCAGTGCGGTGCTTGCACGCTGTTGGTCAATGGCGTGGCGATCAATTCCTGCTTGTCCATTGCCGTCCAGCATCAGGGCGACAGCATCACAACCATCGAAGGCCTGGCCGAGAACGGCAAGCTGCACCCGGTACAGGAAGCCTTCTGGGAACACGATGCCTATCAATGCGGTTATTGCAGGTCTGGACAGATAATGAGCGCCGTCGCGATTCTCCAGGACCCGAACATCCCTTCCGATGACGCCAGCGTCAGAGAAGCCATGAGCGGCAATATCTGCCGCTGCGGTGCCTACAAGAACATTCTCTCGGCCGTGCAGTCTGCGCGTTCGAAGATGGGAGGAGCTGCCTGATGCGAACGTTCGATTACGCTCGGGCTGCATCGCCCGCGCAGGCATTCAGCACTGCGTCGGGTGAGGGGCAGCGCTTCTATCTGGCAGGCGGCACCACGTTGCTTGATCTGGTCAAGCTGGATGTGATGCAACCGCAGCAACTGGTGGACATCAATCATCTGGCGTTGAAACAGGTCGAGTCGCTGCCCGATGGGCGTCTGCGCATCGGCGCGCTGGTGAGCAACACTGATCTGGCCAGGCATCCACTGGTGCAGCAGCGCTATCCGGTGTTGTCCGAAGCGATTCTGGCGGGTGCTTCGACCCAGTTGCGCAACAAGGCCACCACCGCTGGCAATGTCATGCAGCGGGTGCGCTGCCCGTATTTCCGCGATGGTATTTCAGCCTGCAACAAGCGCCAGCCGGGCTCCGGTTGCGCAGCTATCGGCGGCATGAACCGCAGCGTGCATGCGGTGCTGGGCACCAGCGATCACTGCATTGCAACGCATCCTTCGGACATGTGCGTCGGCATGGCGGCCATCGGCGGGCAGGTAACCGTTCAGGGGGCCAATGGTTCGCGAGATATTCCTTTTGCCGACTTTCATCTGCTGCCCGGTGATACGCCGCAACGTGAAACTGCGCTGGCGGCCCACGAACTGATCACCCACGTGACGCTGGATGCACCGCTGGCAGGCGGTCGTTCTTCTTATCTCAAGCTGCGCGACCGTACCTCTTACCAGTTTGCCCTGGCGTCCAGTGCAGTGATTCTGGTGATGGACGGCAAGCGAATCACCGATGCGCGTATCGCGCTGGGTGGCGTGGGTACCAAGCCGTGGCGGGCCGTGGAGGCTGAACGTGCACTGATCGGTCAGCGTGCTGACATGGACACCTTTGCGCGGGTCGCAGCGCTGGCGATGAAGGGCTCCCGGGCCTATGAACATAACGCCTTCAAGATCCCGCTGGGTCAGCAGGTCATCGTTCGCAATCTTCGTGACCTCACGGCGTAGGAATCTCTCATGAGCGAAAACATTATTGGTGTGCCGCAGCGTCGTATCGACGGCGGCAAGAAAGTCAGTGGTCAGGCGCGCTATGCGGCAGACCACCCGATGGGCAAGATGCTGTATGCCTATGGCGTCTACAGCACCATAGCCAACGGGCGCGTGGTTGCCGTAAAGGATCAGCAGGCCAAGGCGATGCCTGGCGTTGTCGATATCTTCCATCATGGCAATTTTCCTGCTTTGCACCGTACTCCGAACACCAAGCTGAGCTTCGCCAAGATGCTTTCGGCGAGCAAGGCGGACGAGCATCGCCTGCCGTTCGAGGATGACCGGGTCTATTACCCTGGCCAGTTTGTCGCTCTGGTGGTGGCCGAAAGCTTCGAGCAGGCGAGGGCGGCTGCCCACCGCGTGACTGTCGAGTATGACGAGCGCCCGGCGGTTAAGGACCTTGACGAAGGCATGCGGGTCAATGGTGCCCGTGATGGCGGTGCCGGGCACAACCGGGGTAAGCCGGACAGCGCGTTTGACAGTGCAAAAGTCAAAGTCGATCAGACTTACACCACGCCGGTTGAAGTGCATAACCCGATGGAGATGCACGCCAGCACGGCGTGGTGGCAGGACGGTAAGCTGTTTGTTTACGAAAGCACTCAGGGCGTGGTCAACCACCGCAACCTGCTGGCCAACGTTTTCGACCTTTCGCCCGACCGCGTTGAAGTGCGCGCACCGTTCATAGGCTCGGGCTTTGGCGGCAAGCTGTGGCCATGGCCGCACTCCGTGGCAGCCTGCGCCGCGGCCAGGGTTACCGGTCGCCCGGTGCAACTGGTGTTGCCACGCGCGCAGATGTTTACCACCGTGGGCCATCGTCCGGAGACCCGCCAGCGCTTGCGTCTGGCCACCGATGCCAGCGGCAAGCTGGTGTCGATCCGTCACGAGTCGTTCAACAACACGTCGATGCTGGATGATTACACCGAAAACTGCGGTGGCGTGACCAAAAGCCTGTATGCCTGCGACAACGTGCTGGTCAGCCACAAGATCAGCTCCATCAACCGGGGTACGCCGACTTCCATGCGCGCGCCGGGTGCGGCACCAGGACTGTTTGCGTTGGAGTCGGCCATTGATGAGATGGCGTTGGCCAGTGGCATGGACCCGCTGGCATTTCGCAAGCTGAACCTAGCCGACAAGGATCAGAGCGTCGGCTTGCCGTGGTCCAGCAATCACCTGCCGGAAGCTATCGACAAAGCCGCCGAGCGATTCGGCTGGCACGCGCGCAAGGCCGATATCGGCTCGATGCGTGAAGGTGATGAAATCATTGGTTACGGCATGGGTGCCTGTAACTGGGAAGCCTATCAGGTGCCCACCGATGCGCGGGTCATCCTGCGTTCCGACGGTACGGCACTGGCCCAATGTGGCTTGCAGGACATTGGCACCGGCACATACACCATCGTGGCGCAGACTGTCAGCCAGTTGACCGGCATTCCCGTTGAGCGTGTTGAAGTAGAGCTGGGCAGTTCGTCCTTCCCGGCCGGCCCCGTTTCCGGTGGTTCATGGGTGACCGCCAGCGTAATGCCGGCGATTGCCGGGGCCACGCGTGAAGCGTTGCAGAAGCTGCGCCAGTACGCTGTCAGCAAGGATGCGGTGTTCGCCGGGCAGGACGCCGAGTCGATCAAGGTCGAAAACGGGCAACTGGTGATCGGCGAACAGCGCGCCAGCTTTGTCGACGTGCTGAAGGGGCAGCGCCTGTCGCGCGCTGAGGGTAATTTTCAAAGTGGTATGCCGGAGGCGGGCAAGTATTCCTTCCGCTCGTTCGGTGTGCATTTCGTCGAAGTGCGCTGGGATCCGGGCATTTCCAGCCTGCGCGTCTCGCGGGTGGTCAGTGCCATTGACGTGGGCAAAGTGGTCAACCCGCTGGCAGCACGCAATCAGGTGGAAGGCGCAATCGTGATGGGCATCGGCATGGCGTTGTTCGAAGCCGGTGAATATGACCCGCGCAGTGGCATGCCGGTCAATAACAACTATGCCGAGTACGTCGTGCCGGTGCATGCGGATCAGCCGGATATCGACGTCTTGCTGCTCGATTATCCGGACTACAACCTGGGTGAGTTCGGTGCGCGGGGTATCGGCGAAATCGGTGTGACCGGGCTTGCAGCTGCCGTGGCCAATGCGGTGTATCACGCGACCGGCAAACGGGTGCGCAGCCTGCCGATCAGCAAGGAAAAACTGATGGCGGGGTTGTAGCAATTAAACAGCTCGATTTGCAGGTGGTGCAACAGGCTCGTGACTGGCTGGCTGGCGGCAAAGCCGTCTGGCTATGCACGGTTCTCTCTACGTTCGGCTCGGCCCCACGCGGGCCCGGGGCAATGCTGGTGGCGCTGAGCAGCGGTGAGCATTGCGGTTCCCTGTCTGGCGGCTGTGTGGAGGAGGACTTTCTCGAACGGGTCGCTGCAGGGCAGTTTCAGCCGGTCAATCAGGTCGTTCGCTACGGCGACGGCGGCTTCGCACCGACGCGGGCCTTGCCGTGCGGTGGTGTGCTGGGTGTATTGATCGAGTTCATTGCACCGAGTCCGCAAGCGGATGCACATCTGGGGGCTATCGAGCAGGCGCTTGCCGGACGCGAGCTGGTCAGCAGGCACGTGCAGTTGGGCGGTGGGCAGAGAGAAATCGGAACTGCAACGATGGGCGAAGCGCGGGTGCAGGTGGACGGCGAACGCATCAGCATTCGTATGGGGGCGGTGTATCGCGTGCTGCTTGCCGGGCTATCGCCGGTGGCGGAGTTCTGCGCCAGTTTTGCCGTCGCGATGGGCTATGAAGTCATCGTCTGTGACCCGCGTGTCGAGGTCACCTCAGGGTTTTCGATGCCGGGTGTCGAGGTGCGCGGTGTATTGCCTGCGGTGTTCATTGCCGAAGGTGGCTGTCACAGTTCGACGGCGGTACTGGCGTTGACCCATGATCCGAAACTGGACGATCTGAGCATGCTTGAAGCCGTACGCACTGAGGCGTTCTACATAGGCGCGATGGGTTCGATGCGCACCAGCAGCAAACGTCTGGAGCGTCTGGGCCGGATCGGCGGGCTGGATGCCAGGGTGCTGAAGAGAATCCATGCCCCCATCGGCCTGAACCTGGGCAGCAAGACGCCTTCCGAAATCGCCATTGCGGTGATGGCTGACATCCTGCGCGTGGCCAACGGTGTCAGTCGTGCCGAGGTTTAAGGTATTGCGCACAGGCTTGCGCCAGCGCTGACGGAGTGTCGGCGTCGCGCAGAATGCCTGGGTCATCGCAATTCAGTACGTCACACACCTCCGGGTTGTTCATGATCAGGGCTTTAGCGCCCTGATCGCCTTCCAGCGTCTGCAGTGTCGGCCAGAACTGCCGACCAATGATCACCGGATGGCCGCGCTGGCCGCCATGCATTGGCACGGCAATGCGCTGAGGATTGGCCATTGCGGCCAGGTCACGCAGGGTCTGCGGCTTTATCTAGGGCATATCTGCAAGCAGAATGGCGACGGCCTCGGCAGCGGAGTCCATTAAGGCGGCAATGCCGCTGGCGAGACTGTGGCCCATGCCCAGGTCGGCATGTTCGCTGCGGATGATTGTTACGTCTGCGGGAATACCCAGTGCTTCAGCGTCATCGTCCGTACGCAGTACCAGCCCCACGTTGCCGAATTCGTTTCTAGCGTTTTCAAGACTTGCGGTCAGCAAGGTACGTCCACAGGGCAATGCTGCCTGTCTTTTATCGCCACCAAAACGCCTGCTTCGGCCTGCCGCCAGTACCAAGGCGAACACTTTGGGGTTCTGGCTGTCTATGCTGCTCAATCCGATGCCTTATGAGTCGTGAGAGGGTTCGCGTGCAGCCACACCATGCAGTACGGCTGGTGTACGCAGAATGCCTTATTTCGCTGCTCTGCCGGTAGCGGTACGAATCATGTTTTCGAGGGTTTCAAGTGGACAATCACATTCGTCCTGTCGAGCTGGAAAAAGCCTACCGTCTGCTCAATCACGGCCCGACGGTGCTGGTGTCCTCCAGTCATGAAGGCACTCACAACGTCATGTCTGCCGCATGGGCCTGTGCACTGGATTTCTCGCCGCCCAAGGTGACACTGGTGATCGACAAGATGACCAAAACCCGTGGGCTGGTGGAGAAGAGTGGTTATTTTGCGTTGCAGGTGCCCAATCTGGATCAATTGCAGATGACCTTCGACGTCGGCACCCAGAGCAAGGTCTTCACCCCGGACAAGCTTGATAAAGCCAATGTCGACCTGTTTCTGATTGAAGATCATGTCACGCCGCTGGTTGTCGGTTGCTCTGCCTGGCTGATCTGCAAGGTCATTCCGGAGCCGCACAATCAACAGACCTACGACCTGTTCATTGGCGAAGTCATCGGCGCCTGGGCTGACACCCGTGTGTTCAACGACGGGCACTGGGAGTTCGAAAAGGCCGACCCGAAATGGCGCAGCCTTCATTACGTGGCGGGCGGGCATTTCTATACGATTGGTGAGCCTGCGATTGTGGAAACGGGCGAGGAGTAATCGCCCTGGACGCTTGGAAGACTGGACGCAGAGCGTCCAGAACGGCATGTCGACGCAGAGCGTCGCACGATAGTTGAAGTTCACGCACCCAGAGGGTCTTGTGGGAGCGAGCTTGCTCGCGAAGAGACCCGCATGACCGCCAAAGATTTATGCTGATGTGAGTCCGCCTTCGCGAGCAAGCTCGCTCCCACTGGGACATGTGTACTGGTGTTTCCCAACCCTCAGTGCCGATCGCGCCATACGGTCTGTGCATTGCAGAACTCGCGTACACCGAAGTGCGAGAGTTCACGGCCAAAGCCGCTTTTCTTCACGCCGCCAAACGTCACGCGCGGGTCTGAAGCGCTGTAGCCGTTGATGAACACACCACCGGTTTCCAGTTCTTCGGTCATGCGCTCTGCCAGTTGCAGATCACGTGTGTAGACCGTCGCGGTCAGGCCGAATTCGCTGTCATTGGCCAGCTCCAGAGCGTGCTGCGCGTCGCGGGCGGTAATGATCGATGCTACCGGGCCGAACAGCTCCTGCCTGAAGGAAGTCATCTGGTCGGTCACGTCGCCCAGTACGGTCGGCTCGTAGTAGTTGCCTTGGCCATCAGCCTTCTTGCCGCCCAGCAACAGTTTCGCGCCTTCGGCAAGGGTGTCCTGAACCTGAGCATCCAGTTCATCGCGCAGATCGAAGCGTGCCATCGGACCTATGTAGGTCTCGCCGGACAACGGATCGCCGATCACCAACTGGCGAGTCTGCTCAACGAACCTGCGCGTGAACTCCTCGACCACACCTTGCTCGATGATCAAACGCTTGGCCGCGGCACAGACCTGCCCAGTGTTCTGGAAACGACCGATGACAGCCGCTTTCACAGCCTGATCCAGGTCTGCGTCATTGAGCACGATGAACGGGTCGGAACCGCCCAGCTCCAGCACGCACTTCTTGAGCGCCGCACCGGCCTGAGCACCAATGGCCTGGCCGGCGCGAACACTGCCGGTCAGCGTGACGGCCGCAATGCGTGGGTCGGCAATGGCCTTCGAGACGCCCTCGGCAGCCACGTTGATGACTTCAAAAACGCCCTGCGGGAAACCGGCGCGCTTGAACGCGTCGAGCATCAGGTATGCGCAACCCATGACGTTGGGTGCATGCTTGAGCACGTAGGTATTGCCTGCCAGCAATGTCGGAATTGCGCCGCGCAATACTTGCCAGATCGGGAAATTCCACGGCATCACCGCAAGAACAGGGCCCAGCGGACGGTACTCGATGCGTGCCTTGTCATGCTCGACCTGAGTCGCCTCGGCCATCAGCATTGCCGGGCCTTGCGCTGCATACCAATCGCATAACTGCGCGCATTTCTCGACTTCGCCTCTGGCCTGCGTCACAGGCTTGCCCATTTCCCGGCTGATCATCTGGGCAATGTTTTCGGCGTCGTCGCGCAGGGCCTGGCCCATGGCGATGATCAGTTGCGCACGTTGCTGGACAGGCGTGCGCTTCCAGCCTGCAAAGCCGGCCGTCGCACGCGACAGGCTGCGATCCAGCATGGCGTCGGATTCGAAGGCGTAGTGGCCGATCTGTTCGCCTGAGGCGGGGTTGATCGAGATTGCGTGGGTGTTGCTGGTGACAGTAGTCATTGCGCCATCCTGTTGAGGTGGGAAGTGGGACCAGAATATAGGTGTGCAATGCTTTCTAAAACTGAATAATAATGATCGCATCGTTCATGATTGGAGAATGAAATGGATCTGGTTCAGCTGGAGATGTTCAAGGCGGTGGCTGAACACGGCAGCATCAGCGCTGCTGCGCAGCATAATCATCGCGTGCCCTCGAACCTGACGACGCGTATCAAACAGCTGGAGCAGGATCTGGGCGTCGACCTGTTCATTCGCGAGAAGCACCGCTTGCGCCTGTCTCCCGCAGGCTGGAATTTTCTCGATTACACGCGGCGCATATTGGACCTGGTACAGGAGGCGCGGCTGGCGGTTTCTGGCGAAGAACCGCAAGGGCCTTTTTCACTGGGCTCGCTGGAAAGCACGGCGGCCGTGAGGATTCCTGCGCTGTTGGCGGTCTACAACCAGCAAAACGCCAAGGTCGAACTGGACCTGTCCACCGGGCCGTCCGGCACCATGATCGACGGTGTGCTTGCCGGGCGCCTGGTTGCTGCGTTTGTCGACGGGCCGGTGCTGCATCCATCACTTGAGGGTGTGCCGGTATTCGAAGAGGAAATGGTCATCATCGCGCCACTCAACCATGCGCCGGTCAAGCGCGGGCGGGATGTGAGCGGTGAAAGCATCTACGCGTTTCGTGCCAACTGCTCGTACCGGCACCACTTCGAACGCTGGTTTACCGAGGACGCCGCAGTGCCGGGCAAGATCCACGAAATGGAGTCTTACCACGGCATGCTGGCCTGCGTCAGCGCCGGTGCCGGCTTGGCGCTGATGCCACGCAGCATGCTGGAAAGCATGCCCGGTTGTGCCACAGTCAGTGTCTGGCCCTTGTCCGAAAAGTTTCGTTACCTGCACACCTGGCTGATCTGGCGTCGAGGCACCGTATCGCGCAGCCTGACCCGCTTCGTGGAGTTGCTGGAAGAACAGGCCAGACCGCCGCAAGCCGGATGAGGTAACGTCAGCACTTACTGCGCGGCAGATACCCGTCCGGCAATCGCTGCACCCACTTCCTGGGTCGAACGCTTGCCGCCCAGGTCCGGTGTGACGTCGCCACTGGCAATCACTTGCTCGATAGCAGTGATGATCTCGTCATGAGCCGCCGTGAAGCGTTCATCGCCCTGGCCGAGGAATTCCAGCATCAGCGCGCCGGACCAGATCATCGCAATCGGGTTGGCGATGTTCTTGCCGAAGATGTCGGGCGCCGAGCCGTGCACCGGTTCGAACAGGGACGGGAAGTTACGCTCCGGGTTGAGGTTGGCCGACGGCGCAATGCCAATGGTGCCAGCGCACGCCGGGCCGAGGTCGCTGAGGATGTCGCCGAACAGGTTGGACGCCACCACCACGTCGAAGCGCTCGGGTTGCAGCACGAAGCGCGCGCACAGAATATCGATGTGTTGCTTGTCCCAGCTGATGTCCAGGTACTGACTGGCCATCGCCTCGGTGCGCTTGTCCCAATAGGGCATGCTGATCGCCATGCCGTTGGATTTGGTCGCGGAAGTCACGTGCTTGCGCTCGCGTTTGCTGGCCATCTCGAAAGCGAACCTGAGAATACGGTCCACACCGCGACGGGTGAACACAGATTCCTGCAACACGAACTCGTTTTCGGTGTTTTCAAACATGATCCCGCCCAGCGACGAGTATTCACCTTCGGTGTTTTCCCGCACCACGATGAAATCAATATCGCCCGGTTCGCGATTGGCCAGCGGGCAGGGCACGCCGGGAAACAGGCGCACCGGACGGATGTTGGCGTACTGATCGAACTCGCGGCGAAACTTGAGCAATGAGCCCCAGAGAGAGATGTGGTCTGGCACTTTTTCCGGCCAGCCCACGGCACCGAAAAAGATCGAGTCGAAGCCTTTGAGCTGTTCAAACCAGTCGTCCGGCATCATCTTGCCGTGCTTCAGGTAGTAATCGCAGCTGGCCCATTCGAAGTATTCGAACTCCAGCTCCAGACCGTGCTTCGCGGCGGCAGCCTGAACCACGCGTACGCCTTCGGGCAGTACTTCAAGGCCGATGCCGTCACCGGCGATGGCAGCAATACGCAGTTTCTTGTTGTTCATGTCGGGCACTCTTGTCGGACGGCTTGTCAGGGATGAGTCACACAGGCCATCCATGCTATAAGCACACGATATAAAGATAATCAGTCGATTAATGGGTTGAGAAAACACGAATCGTGAATTATCCAAACCTTGATGACCTGAACGTGTTCATCCACGTTGCTCGACGCTCGAGCTTCGTGGGTGCTGCCAATGAGCTGGGCATGTCCGCTGCTTATGTCAGCAAGCGGGTCAAACTGCTGGAGCAGAATATGAGCGTGGTGTTGTTGCACCGCTCAACGCGGCAAGTGTCGATTACCGAAGACGGCGAGCGAGTCTATGAGTGGGCTAAAGGCATTCTGGAGTCGGTGCAGCAGATGGGCGACGAAGTTGCCGCGCTGCACGGCGAGCCCAGTGGCTTGCTGCGAGTGGTCAGCAGCCAGGGCTTCGGTCGCCGTTTCGTAGCGCCTGCCTTGTCGGAGCTGGCGGCGCTTTATCCGAAGCTGGATATACGTCTGGATATTCAGGACCGGCTGGTCGACCTGATCGAGGAGGGCGTCGACCTGGACATCCGCGTCGGCAACGAAATTGCCCCGCACCTGCGTGCAAGACACCTGGCCAGCAACTGGCGCGTGTTGTGCGCGAGCCCCGCTTACCTGAAAGATCATGGGGTGCCATTGAGTATCGGTGAGCTGGCCAACCACGATTGCCTGGTGATCAAGGAGCGCGACCGTCCGTTCGGCATATGGCATCTCAATGGGCCGCAAGGCGCTGAAACCGTCAAGGTAACCGGCAGCCTGTCCACCAACCACGGCGAAATCGCCCGCCAGTGGTGCCTGGACGGGCGCGGTGTGTTGCTGCGTTCGCTCTGGGATGTGCGCACTGACCTGGCCGAGGGTCGGCTGGTTCAGATGCTGCCGGAATACCGTCAGGATGCAGACATCTGGGCGGTGCATACCTCGCCGCTGATGAGTTCAGCCAAGGTCCGCGTCACGGTGGAGTTTCTGCGTGACTACCTCGCCTTGCATCCCTCACCGGCAAACCGCTGACCCGTGCAGACCGGCGTCAGTGCGATCCCGCTGCCTTGTTCAGGTCGCTGTCCGTCCATTCAGTGTAGATACACGCGTCGGCAGCGGCCCAGCGTACCCGCACCGGGTCGCCAGCCCTGAGCCGCATGCCGGTCGCTGAAAGCGCTTTGACAGTCATGGCAGTACCGCCTGTGGTGACCACCGAGCAGGTCTGGCTCTCGCCGAGAAAAAGCACCTCATTGACCTTGGCACTCACTTCGTTCCAGCCTGCTTCCAGTGGTGTTCCAGCAGCCTGTTCAACGCTCAGCGCCTGGGCTTTCTCCGGGCGAACCATCAGCAGAACGTCCTGATCGGTCTTCAGGCCCGGGGTCAGGCGAATCGCCAGCGCAAGGCCTTCAAACGTAGCTACGGCGTTGCCCTGTGCTTTGAGCCTGAGGAAGTTCGAGTTGCCGAGAAACGACGCAACGAAGGCATTTGGCGGGTCCTGATACAGGTCATAACCCGAGCCCAGACCGACGATTTTGCCGTGGCTGAAAATCGCGATGCGCTGGGACAGGCGCATGGCTTCTTCCTGATCGTGGGTCACATAGACGATGGTGATGCCCAGCCGACGATGCAACTGACGCAGTTCGTCCTGCAGGTCTTCACGCAGCTTCTTGTCCAGTGCGCCCAGCGGCTCGTCCATCAGCAGGATGCGTGGCTCGTAGACCAGCGCCCTGGCAATGGCGACTCGTTGCTGCTGGCCACCGGACAGTTGCGAAGGGCGGCGGTGAGCAAACTCTTCCAGCTGGACGAGCTTGAGCATCGCATCGACTTTCTTTTCGCGCTCAGCCGCAGGCAACTTGCGGATCGCCAGCGGGAAAGCAATGTTGTCGCGTACCGACAGGTGCGGGAATAGCGAGTAGCGCTGAAACACCATGCCGATGTCGCGCTTGTGCGGCGGCACATTGACCAGCGATTTGCCACTGACCAGAATCTCGCCCGAACTGGGCGTCTCGAAACCGGCGAGCATTGACAGCGTGGTGCTTTTGCCCGAGCCACTGGAACCTAGAAAGGTCAGGAATTCGCCGTCCTGAATATCCAGGGAAATGTTGTCGACAGCGGCGAAATCACCGTAGTGCTTGTTCAGGTTGCACAGGCTGACCAGCGTTTTCTGATCCTGATGGGCGGGGTCTTTGATCACGGCACTCATGAAGTACTCCTGGCTTCGTTGCGGCGACGCAGGGTCGCGGCGATGAACATGATCAGCACCGACAGGGCAATCAGCAGCGTTGAGGCAACAGCAATGACCGGCGTCAGGTCCTGACGCAGGGTGGTCCACATTTTTACGGGAAGGGTTTGCAGGGTCGGGCTGGCCATCATCACACTCAGCACCACTTCGTCCCACGAGACCAGAAACGCGAACAGCGCGCCAGCCATCATGCCCGGACGGATGCCGGGAAAGGTCACTTTGTAGATCGCCTGCAGGCGTGACGCGCCACAGATTACCGCAGCATCTTCAATGGACTGATCGAACAGTTTCAGCGAGTTGATGATCGAGATGATGGTGAACGGCAAGGCGACGATCACATGGCTGACGACGAAGGAAAACAATGTGCCGGTGTAACCGAGTTTGAGAAACAGGGCATACACGGCAACAGCGATAATCACCAGCGGCACAATCATCGGCAAGGTGAAGACGCCATACAGGAAATCGCGCCCGGGGAAACGGCCGCGCACCAGCGCGAAAGCGGTGGGCAGGCCCAGCGCCACCGAGGCAATGGTGGTCAGAGTCGCGACCTTGAGGCTCGACATGGCGGCCGCCATCCAGTCCGGGTTGGAGAAAAACTGCTGATACCACTTCAGTGTCCATCCGGGTGGCGGAAATACCAGCCACTGTGATGAACCGAATGACAGCAGAACGATGAACAGGATCGGCAGCAACAGAAACAGCGCGATCAGGCCAGTGGTCAGGTACAGACCCGTACGCAGGCCGGGGCTCATGGCATTGGGTGTCAGGAGCATGGCGGTTTACCTCGCGTTACTGGCACCGACCGGCGATTCCGGCTGGAGCTTCAGGTAGAAGTAGAACAGCACCAGCGTAATCAGCACCAGCAACGCAGCGGCGGCACTGGCCAGCCCCCAGTTGAGGAACGACTGCACCTGCTGGACGATGAATTCGGGCAGCATCATGTTCTGCGCGCCACCCAGCAGCGCCGGGGTAACGTAGTAACCGAGCGACATGACAAACACCATCAGCCCACCGGAAAACAGTCCCGGACGGCACAGCGGCAGGAATACCCTGAAGAAGTTGGTCCATGGGCTGGCACCGCAGATCGAGCCGGCCTGCAACACCATCGGATCGATGGCCTGCATGGTCGCCTGCAACGGCAGGACAATGAACGGAATCATGATGTAGCTCATGCCGATCACCACGCCGGTCAGGTTGTGCACCATCTCCAGTGGCTGATCGATAATGCCCATCGCCATCAGCGCCTTGTTGACCACCCCGGACGCCTGCAACAGCACCAGCCACGAGTAGGTGCGCGCCAGCAGGCTGGTCCACATCGACAACAGCACAATGTTCAGAATCCAGCGTCCCCAGCCACGCGGTACCAGGGTGATGACCCAAGCCAGCGGGAAGCCCAGCAGCAGGCTGAACAAGGTCACCAGACCAGCGACGGAAAAGGTATTGAGCAGCACCCGCGAGTAAGCCGAGTTGGCGAACAGTTGTTCGTAGTTGCCAAGGCCCGGCACCGGCTCAAGCACACCGCGCAGCAGCAGGCCGATCAGCGGGGCGAAGAAAAACAGTCCGAGAAAGATCAGCGCCGGAAGCAGATTGCGGCTGCCACGCCAGCGCTGAGCGAGGGAAGGGGATCGCTGCATGCTCGTCGCCTTGTCGTGTGCCGCACCGGCGGTGTGCGGAGCACCACCGGCCGGGATGGGTTGACGAGGAGCGACCGCTGTCATTTTTACTTGACCAGCCATTCGTTCCACCGTGTCGCAATGTCTGCGCCATTCTTGGCCCAGTATGCGAAGTCGAGAGTGATTTGATCGGCAACATGGGCGGTCGGCAGGTTAGGTGCCAGTGTTGAGTCCAGGCGCGCAACGCTCTGAGTGTTTACCGGGGCATAGGCACTGAGGTTGGAGAAGTCTGCCTGGCCTTTGGCGCTGGTTGCATTGGCGATGAATTTCATCGCGGCATCCTTGTTTTTTGCGCCTTTTGGCACGACCAGAAAATCAGCCATGACCAGGTTTTGTTTCCAGCTCACACCCACCGGTGCGCCGTCCTGTTGCAGCGCATAGACCCGGCCGTTCCACATCTGGCCCATCGCCACTTCGCCAGAGGCCAGCAGTTGTTGAGACTGTGCGCCGCCGCCCCACCAGACGATGTCCTTCTTGATGGTGTCGAGTTTCTTGAAGGCGCGGTCGAGGTCCAGCGGGTAGAGCTTGTCGGGGGCTACGCCGTCGGCCAGCAGGGCCAGTTCAAGCACGCCGGGGCTTGGCCATTTATACAGCGAGCGTTTGCCGGGGTAGGTTTTGGTGTCGAACATGGCGGCCCAGTCGACGGGTGGTTTGGCACCCACTTTGCTTTCGTTGTAGCCAAGCACGAAGGAGAAGAAGAACGAACCGGCACCGTGGTCGGTGACAAAGCGCTTGTCGATCTCGTCGCGTTTGATGGTGTTGAAGTCCAGAGGCTCCAGCAGGCCTTCGCTGGCGGCACGCAGGGCAAAGTCGGCTTCGACATCGACAACGTCCCACTGCACGTTACCGCTTTCGACCATGGCCTTGAGTTTGCCGTAGTCAGTGGGACCGTCCTGTACGACCGTGATCCCGCTGGCCTTGCTGAACGGAGCTGTCCAGGCTTCTTTCTGAAAGTCCTGGGTGGAACCGCCCCAGCTCACGAAGTTGACGCTCTCGGCGGCGCTCGCGGCGACACTCGAGAGAGCCAGCACGCCGGCCGCCAGAACTGCTGCTGCACGTTTGTTCAACACCATTTTCACGCCCTCATTTGTTGTGTTTTGAGCGGGCTTTTCTTGCCCGCGTAATCGGGAGCAGTAGGTCCAATGGGCCTTGAAACCTGGTACAGGTCAGGAGCTGTTATTAGTGCTGTCCCTTGGCGGGCGCGCCTGACTAAATCGTGTTTTTATGGAATGTCATATTATGGTATTCCAAAATTTCTGCAAGCGTTTTGCCCTGTCAAAATGCCCTCATCGAGTGTTTTTGCGGTAAACCCATGCGGTTGCCGAGCGGAGGCCGTGGGGCGTGCCCGTGGTACTTTTGCCGGTCAGCCGGGAAACGGAATATTTTCAATCACTTCCAGATCGTAGCCGGTCAAACCTGCGTATTTCAGTGGCGGGCCGAGGTGGCGCAGTTTGCCGACACCCAGATCCTGCAAGATCTGAGCGCCAGTACCGACCTCGGAATAGATACGCGATTGCGAGCGAGTGTATTGGCGCGGCGGCTGGGTAAGTTGCGGAATTCGCTCCAGCAATGCCTGTGAGGACTCGTGACTGGCCAGCACCACGACCACGCCGCGACCTTCTTGCGCCACCCGTTGCAGCGCGGCCCAGAGCGTCCAGTTCGACGGGCCGGTGTATTCGGCGCCGACCAGATCGCGCAACGGGTCGACCACATGCACGCGCACCAGAGTAGGGTCGTCGCGGCGGATATCACCCATTACCATGGCCATGTGTACGCCACCTTCGATGCGGTCTTCGTAGCTGAACAGGCGGAAGGTGCCGTGTACCGTGGGCAGGTCGCGCTCCCCAATCCTGACGATGGTGTGCTCGGTGCTAAGCCGGTAATGGATCAGGTCGGCGATGGTACCGATACGGATTCCGTGTTTCTCGGCGAACAGTTCCAGATCAGGGCGACGCGCCATTGTGCCGTCGTCATTCATGACCTCGACAATCACCGAGGCGGGGGAAAAACCAGCCATACGTGCCAGATCGCAGCCCGCTTCAGTGTGCCCGGCGCGGGTCAGAACACCGCCTTCACGCGCGCGTAACGGGAAGATATGACCCGGCTGCACCAGGTCTTCCGGTACTGCGTGCGGGTTGACGGCGGCCTGAACGGTACGCGCACGATCTGCCGCGCTGATGCCGGTGGTCACGCCCGTTGTCGCTTCGATGGACACCGTGAACGCGGTGGCGAAGACACTGCCGTTGCTCGGCACCATTTGCTCCAGGCCCAGACGCTGACAGTGTTCATCGGTCAGCGTCAGGCAAATCAGCCCGCGTGCTTCGCGAGCCATGAAACTGATTGCCTGTGCTGAACAGCAATCGGCGGCAAGTAGCAGATCGCCTTCGTTTTCCCGGTCTTCGTCATCAACCAGCAAAACCATTTTGCCCAGGCGGTAGTCTTCAATGATGTCTTCGATGCGGTCGAATGCCATGTTCAGTATCCCGGTTTTATGGGTAAACGAATCGTGGTATACCATAAGACAGAATATTTCACAGATTCCCCATCATTGAAACAGTGAGATCACGATGAAGGCTTATTGGATTGCACACGTCGATGTAACCGACCCTCAGCAGTACACTGAATACACCCAGCGTGCCCCCGCAGCGTTCGTGCTGTTTGGTGGCAAATTTCTGGCGAGGGGCGGGCGTTCCGAAGCGCTGGAAGGGCGTGCGACGCCACAACGCACGGTGATTATCGAATTTGAGTCCTACGAGCAGGCAGTTGCCTGCTATCACTCGCCGCAATACCAGAACGCCATGAGCCATCGACAGGGCGCAGCCAAGGCCGAAATCGTGATAGTCGAGGGGCAGCCTTGAGCAGCAGACAAAATCCAGATGCGGCCCGGACTGCTTCGCCTGGAGCTGCGCTTAACGAATAAAATGGACCTTGCCGGTGTCGTCGTTGCCCATGTAGATGCCATACACCCCCGCCTGACGCTCTTCGATATAGCGTTCCAGTATCTGGCGGATGGCGGGGTAATAGATGCTGTCCCACGGGATGTCTTCAGGGGCGAAGAATTGGTAGTCCAGGGTTTCCGGGCCGAACTGGCCGGTGACTTCCAGGGCGATGGCACGGAACACGATGTAGACTTCGCTGATCCGCGGCACGCTGAAGATGGAATAGGGCGAGACGATTTCGGCACGCACTCCGGCTTCTTCCCAGACCTCACGCAGCGCCGCCTGCTCGGTGGTTTCGCCGCTTTCCATGAACCCGGCAGGCAGTGTCCAGGTGCCGGGGCGCGGCGGTATGGCGCGTTGGCACAGCAGATATTTGCCTTCCTGCTCGATGATGCAGCCGGCAATGATCTTCGGGTTGACGTAATGAATGTACTGGCAGCCGCCGCATATCAACCGCGCGTGGGTATCGCCCTCGGGGACGCGCTGAGCCAGGTCAGCGCATCCGCATTGAGGGCAGAAGCGCGGTGTGACCATGTCAGCGCCCTATGCGGGGTTCTTTGAGTGCCACGGGCGCGATGATTTCGCGGACTTTGGTGTCTTCGTCCTGCTTGGATTTCAAATATTCCAGTGCCACGCGTGCGGCGTTGCGCACGTGATCGACCGAGGCCTGATGCGCGGCCATCGGGTCGCCGCTCTTGATGGCCTCGACCATGAGTTCCATTTCCTTGTTGCTCGCACCGCGGCGGTTTTCCTGGGAGACCGAGGTGGCGCGTAGATAGCTGATGCGCGCCTGCAACTGACGCAGCTGTGTTGCGGCGACGTGATTACCGGAGCCTTCCAGCAGTACGTCATAGAAACCCTGGACCGAATCGATCACTTGCTGCAGCTCGCCTTCCTTGAGCGCCTGGCGATTTTCCTCCAGGGCTTTTTCCAGGGCGCGAATGTCCTTGGGCTTGGCGCGCAGGGTGAACAGCTGAACAATCAGGCCCTCCAGTACGCACCGCAGCTCGTAGATATCGCACGCGTCTGCCAGGGTGATAATGGCAACGCGCGGGCCTTTGGCATCGGCGAACTCGACCAGGCCTTCGGATTCCAGATGGCGCAGCGCCTCGCGCACCGAGGTGCGGCTGACGCCCAGACGGTCACACAGATCACGCTCGACCAGACGATCGCCCGGCAGCAGCTGAAAATTCATGATCGCGCTGCGCAGCTTGTCCAGCACAATCTCCCGCAGGGTGACGGGGTTGCGGTTGACCTTGAAGGTGTCATCGAGTGGCAGGCGTTTCATCGGGTGTGCTCGGAATGGGGCTGTCAAAGTAAAAACGTGACTGGAAACCGTGGCTGGAAACAAAGTCTCGCTCATGTCGGCAGCCCACAAACCACGCGGGCTGCTGCATGGCCCGGACGGATGAACCCGGGTCGCGGCCGAGTTTATCACGCCGATGCCTGCAACCACCAAAACCGCCCGGCGCAGCCTCAGACGATGGCTGGCAGTGCGCCCATCTTGCCGCGGTGATAAACCATTGGTGTGACTGGTACAGCGGGCAGGATCAGGTTTTTCACTGCGCCGACAATGATTGCATGATCGCCACCGTCGTATTCGCGCCACAGCTCGCATTCAATGATAGCGGTTGCCTTGCCCAGCAGCGGGTTGCCCAGCTCGCTCAAGTGCCACTCGATGCCTTTGGTCTTGTCCTTGCCCTTGCTGGCGAACGCATAGGCTTCGACCTGCTGGTCGGCAGACAGCAAGTGAATGGCGAATTTTTTGCTGTCGCGCAGCACCGGGTAAGTGTCCGATGCGTAGTTGGGGCAGAACAGCACCAGCGCCGGGTCGATGGACAGCGCACTGAACGCACTGGCGGTGATACCGACCAGATTGCCCTCGGGGTCTAGCGTGGTGACAATCGTGACGCCTGAAGGGAATGACGCCATGACTTCTTTGTAGATACTCGGTTCGATCATCGCAGCGGCCTCGTTAACGCATGACAAATGGATCAGGCATGGGCGCCTGCGAAAGGTTGATCCACACCGTTTTCAGTTCGGTGTAGGCCAGTACGGAGTCTATCCCGCTCTCGCGGCCGTAGCCGCTGTTTTTGAAACCGCCGATAGGCGCCATGGCCGACACGGCACGATAGGTGTTGACCCAGATGATACCCGAGCGAATATCCCGCGCCAGGCGATGCGCACGGCCCAGGTCACGGGTCCAGATTCCGGCAGCCAGGCCGAACTGTGAGTCGTTGGCAATGGCCAGCGCCTCCGCTTCGTCCTTGAAACGAATCACCGATGCCACCGGGCCGAACACTTCTTCCTGCATGATTTTCATCGAGTTGCGGTCGCATTCGAACAGCGTAGGTTCATAGAACCAGCCTTTGCTGTCCAGCCTCGGGCGCTTGCCGCCCAGACGCAGGCGTGCACCTTCGGCCAGCGCGTCCGCCACCAGGCCTTCTACCACGGCCAGTTGCTGGGCTGTGGCCATCGGCCCCATTTCGGTAGTTTCATCCTGCGGATTGCCGATCCGGATACGACTGGCGCGCTCGGCCAGGCGTTCAATGAACTCATCGTAGATTTCGTCCTGCACCAGCAGTCGCGAGCCGGAAACACAGCTTTGCCCGGACGCTGCATAGATGCCTGCGACCGCACCATTGATGGCACTGTCCAGATCGGCGTCGGCGAAAATGATATTCGGTGATTTTCCGCCGAGTTCCAATGACAGTTTGGCGAAATTCTCGGCGCTGCTGCGCACCACGTGGCGAGCCGTGGCCGCGCCACCGGTAAAGGCAATCTTGCGCACCAGCGGGTGGCGGGTCAGTGCAGCGCCTGTTGTCGGGCCGTAACCGGTGATGACGTTGACCACGCCGGGCGGGATACCCGCTTCAAGCGCCAGCCGCGCCAGCTCAAGCACGGTGGCCGAGGCGTGTTCCGATGGCTTTAGGACGATGGTATTGCCCGCCGCCAGCGCCGGGGCCAGCTTGATGGCGGTCAGGTACAACGGGCTGTTCCACGGAATGATTCCGGCGACCACGCCCATCGGTTCATGCACGGTGTAGGCGAACAGGTCCGGCTTGTCGAGGGGCAGGGTGCCGCCCTCGAGCTTGTCAGCCAGCCCGGCGGTGTAATGAAAGAACTCCGGCAGGTAACTGACCTGACCACGGGTTTCGCGAATCAGCTTGCCATTGTCGCGGCTTTCCAGCTGCGCCAGATTCTCTTTGTTTTCGGCGATCAGGTCGCCCAGTTTGCGCAGCAGCTTGCCGCGTGCCGTGGCAGTAAGGCCTCGCCACGCTGGGCCCTCGAAGGCTTTCTGCGCGGACTGCACGGCACGTTCTACATCTGCTTCGTCGGCGTCGGGCAGTTGCGCCCACGGTTCAGCCAGCGCTGGGTTGAGGCTGTCGAAAGTCTTGCCGGACAACGCATCGACCCATTGGCCGTCGATGCACATCTGAAAGCGGGTAAGGCTCATGCAACTATCCCCTTGATCGGGTTGTGGGCAGTCGCCAATTTGTCGAGACCGGTTTTTTCAAAGAAGTCGAGTAACACCTGGTTGACCAGGCGCGGCGACTCAACCGGCATCATATGGCGTTGATCGGGTAGTATCGCGACTTCGGCACCGCTGATGCGCATGGCCAGCTCACGGGCCATTTCCGGCGTTGATCCAGGGTCAAGTTCGCCTGTTGCAATCAGGGTTGGTGCGCGAATATCGCCCAGATCTTCGGCGCGGTACATATCCTGGGTAGCAAACAGCTTGTAGGTAGTCAGGTAGCCTTGCGGATCGTTACTGGCCAGATTCTGCCGAATGGCCGCAATCTGCGCCGGGTTGGCCGCCTGATACTCACGGCTGAACCAGCGTGACAAAGCTTCGCCTGCGTTGGCGTCCGGCCCGTGCTCGGCGGCCTGGCTGGTGCGCGCAATGACGCCTGCACGCTGTTCAGGGCTGCGGTTGAACACGCTGTTGAGAATCACCAACCCGGCGAGAAGCTGCGGAAACTCCAGCGCGAATGCCCTAGCCACCAGCCCGCCCATCGAGAAGCCGACGACCGTCGCCTGGGGCAGTTGCAAATGCTCCAGCAACTCACGAAGTTGCTCGGCATAGCCCGGAAGGCCAGTGTCCGGGTCCGGACGCGGGCTGGCACCATGGCCGAGCATGTCATAAGCGATTACCTGATAATTCGTGGCCAGGCCAACGATCTGGCCGCCCCACATTTCCTTGTTCAGGCCCACCCCGTGAATCAACACCACGGGGTGACCTTGGCCGGTAGCCAGATAGCTGGTACCCGCCGGGGTGTGTTCAGCGGTGAGCTGAATCATGGATCGCTCCTGCGCAGAGGTTGGAAGATTGATCGCAGCTTTTATGGATTACTGAGCCTTTTCGGCGGCCAGTTCTTCCAGGTCGATATAACGATTGCCGATCCGCGGGTGCAGGCGTCCGCCGTTGGCGGCACCGAGGACTACGATGATTTCGTCGGCACGGGGCGAATCTTCGATGTGCATCTCCAGCGTGATGTAGTGCGAGCGCAGGCCTTCATCATCCTTGTGCATCATCGGAATCTGGATGGACGTGCCTGGGCCACCGCGCTTATTGGTAAAGCTCAGGTAGCTCTTGGCCTTGACCGCTTCGCGGTAGTGGTTGCCAAAGCGCAGGGTATGGATCACCGCCGAAGCGTGTTCGATTTCGCCTTCCGCCCCGACCACTGCAGCCTTGCCGTAGGCCTCGATGTTCTGCGCGCCGCCAATCGCATCGGTGAGGCGCTTGACCATCAACTCGCCCAGTGCGGAGCAGTTGGCGCGAATCTCCGGTTTCAGGTCTTCGACGAAACCACGGCCCAGCCAAGGGTTCTTGATCACGGCGGCCAGCCCGATCATGGTGACCGGCTTGTCGGCGGCCTTGCCGCCCTCGATAAAGGTTTCTTCGGTGTACGTGACGATCTTGCGAATTTCAAAACTCATGAACGACTCCCGGAGTGAGTGTTTTTGTATTTCGTCTGATGGTATACCATAAGATTAGGCGTGCAAATGCTTTCTTTGCAGTGAATACAGGGGCCGGGACTCATCTCATATTCCCGGATCAATACGCACGAACCGCTCTGGCTCGCGCTCATCAATGACCACTCGTCAGGTATGAAGGCAATCACTTTGAACAGGCGTCTTCTGGTCGTGACAGATATTCGGTGAGCCTTAAAAAGCCCTACCGAATTTTTCACCTAAGGAGACTCAGAACATGAAAGCCATCGTCTATGGCGGTCCGCGTGACGTCAGTGTCAAAAACGTACCGGATGCGAAGATCCAGAAGCCAACAGATGCTCTTGTCCGAGTGACCTCCACCAACATCTGTGGCTCGGACATGCACATGTACGAAGGGCGCACGTCTTTCGAGACGGGGCGCATTTTCGGTCATGAGAACCTCGGCCAGGTGATCGAAGTCGGCGCCGGCGTCGACCGCATCAAAGTGGGCGACTGGGTGTGCCTGCCGTTCAATATTGGCTGCGGCTTTTGCGAAAACTGTGAGAAGGGCCTGACCGGTTATTGCCTTACCGCCAACCCGGGTAGCGCGGGTGCGGCTTACGGCTTTGCCGACATGGGCGATCATGAGGGTGGCCAGGCCGAGCTATTGCGCGTGCCGTACGCCGACTTCAACTGCCTGCTGTTGCCTGAAGATGCTGCCGAGCGTGAAGAAGACTACGTCATGCTCTCGGACATCTTTCCTACCGGTTGGCATGCCACCGAGCTAGCCGGGCTGCTGCCTGGCGAAAGCGTTGCTATCTATGGCGCCGGTCCGGTTGGTCTGATGGCTGCGCACTCGGCAATGATCAAGGGTGCTTCGCAAGTATTCGTGGTCGACAACCACCCGGATCGCCTGGCGCTTGCAGCGAAAATGGGCGCGACGCCGATCAATTCGCTGGAGCAGGGTGCGGTGGATCAGATTCTCAATCTGACCAATGGCAAAGGCACCGATCGTGGTTGCGAGTGCGTGGGTTATCAGTGTTGCGACCGTCATGGGCATGAGGCCAATCACGTCACCATGAACAACCTAGTGGCCTCGACCAAGGCCACTGGTGGTATCGGTGTCGTGGGTGTTTTCGTGCCACAGGACCCGGGCGCGCATAACGATCTGGCGAAGGAAGGCAAAATGGCCTTCGATTTCGGCTCGTTCTGGTTCAAAGGCCAGCAGATTCGCACCGGACAGGCCAACGTCAAAGCCTACAACCGTCGCCTGGCCGAGCTGATCCACCATGATCGGGCCAAGCCTTCGCAGATCATTTCCCATCGTCTGAAACTTGAGGAAGGTCCTGCGGCCTATCAGCATTTCGACGCGCGCGATGAAGGTTGGACCAAAGTGGTTCTCAAGCCGAGTGCCTGATTGCTGCAACTGATCAACCCCCTTGTCGCCTTTGGCCGTGCCCGGCGACAAGGAGCAGCGCTATTTTTATTCAGTCAGTTTTAATTGAGCCAGGGAGATTTATTCAGATGAACGAAGAATACCCAAAGCCACCGTTTGCCAGTCAGCCGCAAGAGGTTCCAGGGTTGCAGGGCAAGATGGACCCTTATCCGGATTGCGGCGAAAAAAGCTACAAGGGCTCCGGGCGCCTGCAGGGCAAGATTGCATTGATCACCGGTGCCGATAGCGGCATCGGTCGCGCTGTCGCCATAGCCTTTGCACGAGAAGGCGCGCAGGTTGCAATCTCGTACCTGAACGAGCATGAAGACGCGGAAGAAACCAAGCGCTGGGTCGAAGAGGCCGGCAGGAAGTGTCTGCTGTTGCCGGGTGATCTGGCCCAGAAGCAACAGTGCGAAGACATCGTGAGCAAGACGGTGGCTGAATTTGGCCGTATCGATGTGCTGGTCAACAACGCCGCGTTCCAGATGAATCACGAGACGCTGGAAGAAATCTCCGACGAAGAGTGGGTCAAGACCTTCGATATCAACATCACTGCGATGTTTCGTATCTGCAAGGCCGCGGTCCCGCATATGCCGCGGGGTGGCTCGATCATCAACACCAGTTCGGTCAATTCGGACATGCCCAAACCGACGCTGCTGGCGTATGCGACCACCAAAGGCGCGATTGCCAATTTCACCGGTGGCCTGGCGCAGTTGCTGGGCGACAAGGGTATCCGCGTGAACAGCGTGGCCCCCGGCCCGATCTGGACGCCACTCATCCCGGCGACCATGACCGACGAAGACGTCAAAAGCTTCGGCAGCGAGACCCCGCTGGGCCGTCCAGGTCAGCCGGTGGAAGTTTCGCCCATCTACGTTTTGCTGGCCTCGGACGAAGCCAGTTACATTTCCGGCTCGCGCTATGCAGTGACGGGCGGCAAGCCGATCCTGTGAATTCATAGAACGTTTGTGCGGTTGAAGCGGTGCCTGGCGGGTGCCGTTTCTCCCGCATCAGGCGTGATATTTCAGGCGCGATGTATGGTCCGGTGCCACTGCGGATACACACCTTTCCGGGTTTAATGGGCATTGAAGCCTGTCAGTAAGCTGAACGGATCCAACTGTTGCAAGAAATTTCAATGCGTTAGCGGTGTCCATGTAAGACACCCCGTGTTCAGGCAGTTGTTAATGAAGTTCTCCAGATTTTCCCAATCCCTTTCGAAATGGGCCGGCAGCCCGGCCACTTTTGCTTCAGCCGTCGTGCTTATTTGTCTCTGGGCATTCACCGGTCCGTGGTTTCACTACAACGATACCTGGCAGTTGATCATCAATACGTCGACTACCATCATTACCTTCCTTATGGTGTTCTTGATCCAGAACACGCAGAACCGTGACAACGATGTCCTGCACCTGAAAGTCGACGAGCTGTTGCGCGTGACCAAGGATGCGCAGAACTCGTTGCTGAACCTCGACGGCCTCACGCAGAAGGACCTCAGGGCCCTGCGCAAGAAATACGAAGCCATGGGCGGCGAGCACGATATCGAGGCCCCTTTGCCAATGGCTGGTGCCGAGCAGCGAGTCTGATCGCTCAGTAACGCCGTTTTTTCAATTACCTATGGAGATTTTCATGTATCCAGACGTACAGCTTTATATCGATGGCCAATGGCGCGCGAGCCGCGATGGCCGTTCCATTCCGGTCATAGACCCTGCAACCGGCCAGTCGCTGGGCAGTGTGGCACATGCCGGTATCACCGACCTTGACGAAGCCCTGGCGGCGGCCGAGCGTGGCTTTGCCACCTGGCGCGCCACCTCGGCCTATGATCGCTACAAGCTGATGCAGAAAGCCGCGAACCTGATTCGCGAGCGTGCCGACAACATTGCCCGGATCATGACCCAGGAGCAGGGCAAGCCCTTGGCCGAGGCGCGGATGGAAACCCTTTCTGCCGCTGATGTCATCGACTGGCTGGCCGAGGAAGGGCGTCGCAGCTATGGCCGTATCGTGCCTTCGCGTGGCGTGGCCATTGAGCAGAAGGTCGTCAAGGAGCCGGTCGGTCCTGTTGCGGCGTTCACACCGTGGAATTTTCCGATCAATCAGGTGGTGCGCAAGTTGTCGTCTGCACTGGCAGCCGGGTGCTCGATCATCGTCAAGGCTCCGGAAGAAACTCCGGCGTCGCCTGCCGAGCTGATTCGGGCGTTTGCCGATGCCGGTGTTCCGGCAGGCGTGATTGGTCTGGTCTACGGCGATCCGGCTGAAATCTCTGGCTACCTGATCCCGCATCCGGTGATTCGCAAGGTCACGTTTACCGGTTCGACACCGGTCGGCAAGCAACTGGCTGCACTCGCCGGGAAACATATGAAGCGGGCGACCATGGAGCTGGGTGGTCATGCGCCGGCGCTGGTGTTCGATGACGCTGATATCGACCTCGCTGCGCGCGTGCTGGCCAACGCGAAGTTCCGCAATGCCGGACAGGTCTGCGTATCGCCGACGCGGATTCTGGTGCAACGCAAGGTGCTGGATGCGTTCACCGAGAGGTTTGTGGGCCTGACCCGCGAGATCAAGGTCGGCAACGGTCTGGAGGCGGGCACCACCATGGGGCCGGTAGCCAACGAGCGACGTATTCCTGCGCTGGTCGATCTGATCGAAGACGCTGTGCGTGGAGGTGCAACCCTGTCTGCCGGAGGCAAGGCTGTCGAGGGGCCGGGCTATTTCTTCGAGCCAACCGTATTGAGTGGCCTGACACCGCAAATGCGCATCATGAACGAAGAACCTTTCGGGCCGGTTGCGCTGCTGGTGCCGTTCGACACGGTTGAAGAGGCTATTGCCGAATCCAACCGGGTGCCGTTCGGGTTGGCGTCCTACGCGTTCACGACCTCGATGAAGACCGCTCAGGCGCTGAGTACTTACATTGAGGCGGGCATGCTGTCGATCAACCATCAGGGTATCGGCTTGCCGGAAGTCCCGTTCGGCGGGATCAAGGATTCCGGTTACGGTTCCGAAGGCGGCACCGAGGCCATTGAGGCTTACCTGAACACCAAGCTGGTCACTCAGTACAACTGAGTGCGCAACGGGTAAATAAAAACGGTCGCGATGTGCAAGCATCGCGACCGTTTTTTTGTTGCACGTACCCGTCAGTCTTTGGCTTGAATACCGGTCTGTCTCATGACCAGATTCTTTTCTTTCTTGTACTGCAGGGCAACTTCAGGTGCCGGGCCGCTCTGGCCGGTTTCCATCCACTTGCGTATACGGCTGGCGTCAGCGAAGTGGGTGTACTTGCCGAAAGCATCCAGAATAACCACGGAAACCGGACGATTGGCCATGCTGGTCAGCAGCACAAGGCAGTGGCCGGCCTGATTGGTAAAGCCGGTTTTGGTCAGTTTGATATCCCAGTTGTCCTTGCGCACCAGGTGGTCGGTATTGCTGAAACCCAGGGTGTAGGTCGGTTTACGGAACGTCACCGTCTTTTGCTCGGTGGTGCTCAGTTCACTGAGCATCGGGTATTTGCGTGCCGCCATCACCAGCTTGGTGAGGTCGCGTGCAGTGGATACGTTGTAAACCGACAGGCCGGTAGGTTCGACATAGGCGGTATGTTTCATGCCCAGCGCCTTGGCCTTGGCATTCATCGCCAGAATGAACGCGGGATAACCACCGGGATAGCTGTGCGCCAGGCTCGCCGCAGCGCGGTTTTCCGACGACATCAGGGTGATCAGCAACATGTCGCGGCGGTTCATTTCGCTGCCGAGTTTAACCCGGGAGAACACACCTTTCATTTCCGGGGTCTGGGAGATATTGACCGGTATGACTTCGTCCATCGATTGTTTGGCATCAAGGACTACCATCGCGGTCATCAGTTTGGTGACCGAGGCAATCGGTACAATCACGTCCGGGTTACTGGAGTACAGAACTTTGTCGGTTTGCAGGTCGATGACCATTGCGCTGCCTGAGGCGAGGTGCAGATTGGAAGGATCACGATTCAGAACAGCGGATTCGTTTGCCAGCGTGGTAGTGGAAAGCGCCGGGCCGGTAAGTACAAATAATAGGCCCAGAAGAGACAGACGAATTTTCAAGAGCAAGGCTCACTCGATAAAGGTGGTAATGGAAGGGATCGCGTCAAAACGCTGCATTTTATGAGCAGACTTTGCGGTATGTCGATGGGTGTCGTAGGGCGTTTCATTAAAAAATGCAGGAAACGGGATTTCGTTAAGTTGCGGTTAAGTGGCTTTTTGCTCTCAAACCTGTTTAAAACCGAACCACAACTGAATAGTCGTGGTGTGAAAGGCCTGCACCGATTAGCATTCCAAGCCATTCAGGTCACCGATTCAAGGAGTCATGCAATGCTCAAGGGGTTTGTCAGCAAGGATTACGCAGTATTGGTGATCATCGCTTCGCTGGTTGTCATCCTGCTGCTGGGTGTCGGCTTTACATCACGCCCCAGTGACTGGGCAGGCTGGATGCAGGCCATTGGCCTGATCGTCGGTTTGATGGTTGCCGTGGCTGTACCCGCCATTCAGCGCAAGCAGGAAGCGGAGCAGGCGCGCAAGCAGGTACGTGACCGCGAAGTTGGCTACGCACGGCGCATGCAGTATCTGTGTGGCGAGCTGAGCGAATTGCAGGGCCGTATCAGTCTCAACCTGACGCACCTACGCGCCACTGACCGGCACAGCTTGAAATACACATTGCAGGACTACCTGCATCGCCTGTTCGAGTCTCACAAACAGGACCTGAACGATGATCGCGTGGTGCTGGCTCACGAGTTGCGTCAGGTTGCCAATGACCTGATCGATGAACTCGACAGTGGTCGGACCGACCGTGTGGTGTTCATGGCACTGGAAAAGCGCTTGCAGAAGCTGGCACATCGTTGTCAGGTCAATGCTGCTATGGCCGAGCGCGGCTGAGGCGGATCGTCTGCTTTCCCTGGCTCAAAAAAAGCCCGCCTTCAAAGAGGCGGGCAAAGGGATGTGCGGAGCAACGCACGAGGTTCGCAGAAAAAATCAGCTGTTGAGGGGGTGGCACTGCATTTGCCGCGACAAGGCTTCCGCCACAGGCAAAGACGCCAGAGGGCCGCTGACCGGCTCGCCATCCTGAATCAGGTACCAGCAGGCCAGCAGACCTCGCTCTCTGAGCGGCGCTGGAACTGCACTGCCGACGACGGACATGATGTGTACCTTGGTCATAACTGCCTCCTCAATCCATGCCGCTACTGTAGTGGCCGATCGGGAAAGTTAGAAATCGACAGTCTCAATAGTGGTCATTGATAGCAACGAGGGTCGGGCACATTGCATCGGCAGGCGATAGTGTGAGCACACCAATGAAAAACCCGCCTGAAGAGGCGGGTTTTTTGTTCGGTTACCAGCGGCCGCGTGGCGGGCCGTAGTAATAGTCCGGGCCTGGTGGTGGCCCGTAGCGATGGTAGTAGCCTGGCGGTGGAGGCGGTGGGTAGCGCTCGACAACCTGGTAGACCGGGGCCGGCTGATAATAGACCGGTGGTGGTGCGTAGTAGACCGGCTGTTGTTGCACATAAACCGGCTCGCGCTCTACGTACACGGTTCTATCGCGACTTGAAGATACCGCCGCCCCGACAACGGCAGCGCCTACGATAGCACCTACCACGGCAGGGCCACCCCAGCCACGGTCAGCATTCGCCTGGCCAGCAAGGGCCAGGGCACCTACAAACAAGGCGATCTTGGGGATTTGACGAATCATGATTGTTCCTCGCTCTCAACCCGTTGTCGCGCGCCTGCATCACTCTCAAGCACTGCCACGGGATAACACTATGACATCGAAATTGTAAGAATCTGCGAAAGTGCTGAGTAAATTTTATGTAAGGTGTGCGGCGCGTGTCCTCGCGTTCACTGGTGCGTAGCATACGCTTTTATCGAATATTCAAGCCATTACCGTCTGGAGGAAACCCGTATGCCCATTACTGCAAACAGAGACACATTGTTGTGCATGTCCATGGCCGCCCGTCCCGGCAACTTTGGCGTGCGTTTCCACAATCATCTTTATCAGCAGTTGGGCCTTAACTTCTATTACAAGACGTTCTCACCCAATGATCTTGCCGCTGCCGTGGCGGGCATTCGGTCGCTGGGGATACGTGGCAGTGCGGTTTCGATGCCGTTCAAGGAAGCCTGCATTGAACTGGTCGACGAACTTGATGCTTCCGCCGCCGCCATCCAGTCGATCAATACCATCGTCAACACCGACGGGCATTTGAAGGCGTTCAACACGGATTACATCGCGGTTGCGCAGCTCATGGAGAGCCACGCCGTCCCTCGTAGCGCTTTTGCCCTGCGCGGCAGCGGGGGCATGGCCAAGGCGGTTGCGTTCGCGTTGCGCGATGCGGGTTTCACCGATGGCCTGATCGTGGCCCGCAACGAGCAGGCCGGTCGACGCCTGGCCGAGGCGTGTGGCTTTCGCTGGCAGGCGGAGCTGGGAAGCGCGCGACCACCTTTACTGGTCAACGTCACGCCGCTGGGCATGCAAGGTGCCCAGGCTGACGAGTTGTCGTTTGACTTGCAGGCCATCGATGCGGCCGAGACGATTTTCGATGTGGTGGCCACCCCGGCCGAAACGCCGCTGACCCAGGCTGCCCGCCGCCAGGGCAAGCGCGTCGTGAGCGGCGATGAAGTCGCGGCGATCCAGGCATTGGAGCAGTTTGTGCTGTATACCGGCATTCGCCCGACCGATGAGCAGTATCAACAGGCTGCGGCGTTCGCCAGAGCCGGATAGTGGTGGCCTGTGCACAGAGTCGGACGTGGGCGACGGGCGTTACTCCAGTCTGGCAAGGCGCTCTTCAAGGGCAGCGACGCGCGCTTCCAGCTCATCAAGACGCTGGCTGGCAGCCGGGTTTGCCGCATTACGCTCAGGCGCGTGTTGACGGGCTGCAAGCAGCTCTTGCAGATCATCCGGGTCGCCCAGCAGGTGCATGTAACGATCTTCCCGTTGACCGGACTGGCGGGGTACGAGCATCGCCAGGCCTCTGGCGATGAGCCGTTCCAGTTGATGGATGAGTTGCTCGCTGTCCTCGAAATCGTGCATGCGGTGACTGCGCGTGAGCAGTTCGCTGACGGTTTGCGGGCCGCGCAGCAGCAACAGGCCGGTCAGTATCACCTGCGCGGGGACCAGCTCAACGGCCTTGTCGACCCGGTGCTCCCAGCGATCAGCGCGACTGCCCATCACCAGACGCGTCAGGCCTCGACCCTCAAGAGCGCGCAGGCTCTGCCCGACCTGGCCCGGAGTCAGACTCATGACCGGATCGCGACTGGTCTTCTGGTTGCAGGCAAGTACCAGTGCATTAAGGGTCAGCGGGTAGGTTTCCGGGTTGGTCGCCTGTTTCTCGATCAGGCAGCCCAGAACACGCACTTCAGAGCTGTTGAGGTGCAGGGCGTCGGCATTCGGGGAGGATTCGGAGGAGGACGATTCAATGGACATGACGCTTCCCTGAGTGATGGCGGTGGATCAGCGTAGGGCGTGGCGCACATTATTGCCAGTGTCTGTTGCACTGATCTGCAGGGTCGCTGAAAAGTGTCACGGTGTTTGCCATCAGGTGGGTCTATAATTGCGCCTTTCTCAATCAGGATATGTCATGTCTATTTCCCTGTACGCCGCTTCCATTCCTGTCTTTCAGCAAATGCTCAATGCGCTGAGCGATGTTCTGACCAAGGCCGAAGCCTACGCGACCGAGAAGAAAATCCAGCCGCCAGCGCTGCTGCAGGCGCGTCTGTTCCCGGACATGTTGCCTTTTACCCGTCAGGTGCAGATTGCCGTCGATTTTGCCAAGGGTGCTTCGGCCCGCCTGGCAGGCGTCGAGATCCCGCAATACGATGACACCGAAACCACCTTCGCCGAACTGCAGGCACTGCTTGCCAAGACGCTTGCGTTCATCGGCAGCATCACGCCCGAGCAGGTCGACGGCAAGGAAGGTATCGAAATCGTCCTGCGTCCCGGCACCGAAAAGGAAAAGCGTCTGAACGGTCAGGCTTATCTGCTCAGCTACGCCTTGCCGCAGTTCTTCTTCCATGTCACCACCGCTTACGACCTACTGCGCCATAACGGCGTTGAAATCGGCAAGCGTGACTTCATGGGCAAGTTCTGATTCTGAAACGTGCGGGGCTGAAGCCTCGCTGATGTTCTCGTCCCTCGGCGTTATGCGCAAATCCAACTGACTATCGTGCCAATGCTCCGCATTGGCACGCATTGGCTGATGCAGAGCGTCACGAAATGCATTACCACGCGGAGCGTGGGAACGAGAGTTGTTGGGATGTCAGCCCTGTTTTTCGGGCTGTAGTGTTGTTCTGGAGTATTCATGTTGTTGCCCATACTTCTGTTGTCGGCCGCCGGTTTCACCGTGCTGACCACAGAATTCGTCATTGTCGGTCTTTTGCCTGCGGTTGCCCGCGATCTGGATGTCACGGTTTCGCAAGCGGGGCTGCTGGTCACCCTGTTCGTATTCACGGTTGCAGCGTTCGGTCCTTTTCTGACCGCTTATTTCTCGCGTTTCGAGCGCAAGCGTCTGTTCATCAGCATTCTTGTGCTATTCGGCTTTTCAAATCTACTGGCAGCGCTGGCACCCAATATTGCCGTGATGGCGCTGGCGCGGCTGTTTCCTGCGTTGGGGCTGCCGGTATTCTGGGCGCTGGCCAGTGAAACCGCCGTGGACATCGTCGGGCCGCAGTTCGCTGGCAGGGCGATTGCCAGAATCGGTTTCGGCATCGTTTGCGCCACTGTGTTCGGTATCCCCATAGGTACTTTGATCTCCGATGCTTTCGGCTGGCGCAGTGCGTTTCTGGTGCTCGCCGGTCTGGCATTTGCCAAGGCTCTATTGCTGGCGGTCTATCTGCCACGGACCGCGGCGAAGAAAAACCCGGTGTCGATCCTCAACCAGTTCGGCATATTGCGCAGTCGGATGATGCAGGGGCATGTGCTGCTGTCGGTACTGGTATTCAGCGGCATGTTCACCGCCTACACCTATCTGGCGGACATGCTGGAGCGTCTCGCCGGTTTCGACGGCAGCCTGGTGGGCTGGTGCCTGATGGGGTTTGGCGCGGTCGGCTTGCTCGGCAACTCGCTGGGCGGGCGCATGGTTGACCGGCATCCGCTGATTGCCAGCCTGGTATTCTGCGCCTTCATGGTGGTCGGCATGGTCGCTGTGGTGCCCAGCATCAACTCGGTGTTCGCCTTGCCAGTCGCGCTGGCAATATGGGGTATCACCCAGGCAGCCTTGTTTCTGGTCAGTCATGTGCGGTTGATCAAGGCCGCGCCGCAAGCACCTGCGTTCGCGGCGTCGCTTAACATCGCCGGAGCGAATCTTGGCATCGGGATTGGTGCGATGATCGGCGGCAGGGTCATCGATCATCTCGGTCTGGGGAACGTCGGTTTCGCTGCCGCTGGCATTATCGCTCTTGCGATTGTGCTGGCAGTGCTGTTGATCAGACGTGATTCCGGCCCGCTTGCAGCCTGACTTGCGTCGGTAAACAACTGGTTTCGTGCGCTTTCGGCGATGGCGACAACGCCAGGGTGTTTGACCTTGCGCTCTACGGTGATGGCGTAGATGGATTCGGTCACCGCATCAGTGTGGCCTATCAGTTGTACGCCATATTGGCTCTGCACCTCATCGGCGATTACGCTGGGCGCAACAAAGACACCGCTGCCGGATTTGCCAAACGCCTTCATCAGCGCGCTGTCATCGAACTCGCCGATGATGCGCGGCTGGATGCTCTGTTCGGCAAACCAGCGCATCAGCCGGCCGCGAACGACGGTTTCCTGGCCTGGAATCAATAGCGGCGCACCGTGCATGCACTGCGGAAAGCCACTCCCGATACGTTCTGCCACTTCACGGGTCGCAAAGAAGCTGACCCCGCATTCTCCCAGTTTCTGGCTGTAGCCCTTGATATCCAAGTGCTGCGGCATGGGGCTGTCCGAGATCACAAGGTCCAGACGCTGGATTGCCAGGTCTGCCAGCAGCCTTTCCAGTTTATCTTCCCGGCAGGTGATGCGAATGGACTCACTGAGGTTCATGGTCGGGGCAATCAGCCGGTACACGATGGACTTGGGCACCACATCAGCTAACCCGATGCGCAACAGCAGTTGCTGTTCATCGGGCTGCGAGCGCAACAGGTTTTCGAGATCATTGCCCAACTGAAACATCTGTTCGGCGTAAGGCAGGGCCAGGCGACCCGCTTCAGTCATTTCCAGTTGCCGGCCTACGCGCTGGAACAGATCGACACCCAGTGACGCCTCCAGCAGGCTTATCTGTCCGCTGACAGTCTGCGCGGTGAGATTCAACTGCTCGCAGGCGCGCACGATGCTCCCGGTTTTGGCTACTACCCAGAAATAGTGAAGCTGACGGTAATTGAGCATGATCTCTGCCGATTCGGTAAAACCGAAGTATAAGCCTTATAAAATCGAATTTTCCGTATGTTTCAAAATGTCTAGAATCTGCTTCCAACGCCGGGCTAAACACGCCGCCCAGCCTTGCTTAACGAGGAAGCCATGAATAAAACCCTTTACGCTGCACTGCTGGGCTGCTCGCTGCTGGTAATGGCAGGATGCGATCAGATAGAGTCATCCACCAAGCATGTGGTGAATGCAGCAGCCGACACTGCAAAACAGGCGATTGACGAAACACATCAAGCCGCAACCAAGGCCATTGATGAGGCAAAACAGGAACTTTCGGTGCAGCAGCCACCACAAAGCTCGGCTGAAACCGAAAATACGACCGATAAATAAATCTGACTTACAACTAATATTGGCTCAGGCAGGGCAGTGATCTATGGAATACCTATTGGAACTCGCAACAAGTCCGGCAGCCTGGATCGCGCTGGCAACATTGGTGGTCATGGAAGTCGTACTGGGTATCGATAACCTGATCTTCATCTCGATCATCACCAACAAGCTCCCTGAGCACCAACGAGAAAAGGCCCGCAAACTGGGTATCGGTATGGCGCTGGTGATGCGCCTTGGCTTGCTCAGCACCGTGGCGTACATCGTGCAATTGACAGAGCCGGTATTCGAGGTATTCGGCCAGGCGTTCTCGTGGAAGGACATGATTCTGATCGCTGGTGGCCTGTTCCTGGTCTGGAAAGCGACGACGGAAATTCACCACAGCATGGACGTCAAGACCGAAGAAGAGAAAGCCCTGGGTTCGGTCGTGGCATTGAGCATGAGCGCGGCCATCGTGCAGATCCTGATGCTGGATCTGGTGTTCTCCATCGACAGTATCATTACTGCCGTGGGCATGACCGAACACTTGCCGATTATGGTCATTGCTGTAATTACTGCCGTCATCGTGATGCTTGTTGCCGCCAACCCGCTGGCGAAGTTCATCAACGATAACCCGACAGTGGTCATGCTGGCCCTGGGCTTCCTGATCATGATCGGTATGACGCTGATCGCCGAAGGCTTTGGCGCTCATGTACCCAAGGGCTACATCTACGCTGCCATGACCTTCTCGGCAGCCATTGAAGGCCTGAACATGCTGGTACGCAGAGCAAGACGCAAAAAGGCTGCTGCTCAGGTGTCCTCGCACTGATAGCAGGCCAGGCTGAAAAAAGGTCGACCCGGGTAACCGGGTCGACCTTTTTGCATTTCCACTGCCGACAACTTTATTCGAGCGGCACAACGAACTATCAGCTGGCCACAGCAGCGGGTACTTTGACAGCCTTTACCAGGCTCGGCCGTTTTGCCGCAGGTGGCGCTGCACTGTGCGGCTGGTGATGGCGACGGGATATACGCATTACGCCCCACAGCATGGCACTGGCTACAGCAAGCCACGAAGCGAGCAGCATCACGATTGTCAGTTCCAGGCTCATAAGTGCCTCCACATTCCTGCTTTTGTTGCGGTCTTGATAACTGACAGTCTAGTACGGGGCATGTTTCGGTTAATTGACCAGTGGCGCAGGGCTATGAACTATTTTCTCCATTCGGCCCGATGAGCCGCAGTGCCTGACTATACCCTGAACCCCCAGAGCTCTATGATCGGTGTCCAGGCCGGGTCGTGGGTTGCCCGGCATCAGTTGAAGCGAGTGAACATCTTGTCGGTCTCTTTCTATTCCGGTACTGCCGGTGCATTACGTTCATGGCTGGTTTTAGCCTTGCTCATGGGGCTTGTCGGCTGTTCTTCAATGGTCACGCCCGAGATGAAACGCCTTCCGGACCGGGTCGAACTGACGTCGGTGCCGTTCTTCCGTGGGAACGCCTACCAGAGCGGACCAATGGTGCTGGCGAGCATGCTGGCCAACCAACAGGTGCAGACCACGCCCGGCTTGCTCGACAAGCCGCTGCAACTGCCAGGTGCCGAAGACCGGCTCGAACAGAATATGCAGAAGGTTGCGCGGGAGTACGGGTTCATGGTCTATCCGCTTGATGGTCAATTACACGACCTGCTGACTCAGGTGTCGGCGGGCTATCCGGTCATGCTGCGCTTTTCCCAGGGCTCTGCACTGTGGAAGAGCCCACGTTATGCCGTGTTGATTGGTTACAACCGGGTAAAGGAAACGGTATTGTTGAATGCAGGCATGGATCGTCGCTATTCAATGAGTTTCAGCCGCTTCACATCGGCGTGGAAAGAGGCCGGCAGTTGGGCGGTGCTGGTTCAGTCGCCCCGGCAGCTGCCCGCCAACGTCGAGCAGCAGCGCTGGTTGCAGGCCGCTGAAGCTTTATCGAAGTCCGGACAGGAGCAGGCGGCGGGCGAGGCGAAACGAACGCTGGCACGCGGCGTTAAATGAAATAAACGCGGCACAAACAAAAACGGCACCGATAAGGTGCCGTTTTACTGTCAGCGAACTTAAAAACCCAACCTGTCACGCAGGCTGTAATACCAGGCGCCCAACGCAGTAAGCGGGGTGCGCAGCATCTGCCCGCCAGGGAAAGGATAGTGGGGCAGGTCGGCGAACGCATCAAAGCGCTCTGCCTGACCGCGCAACGCCTCGGCCAGTACCTTGCCCGCCAGATGCGTATAAGTCACGCCGTGTCCGCTGCAACCCTGCGAGTAATAGATGTTGTCGCCAAGCCTGCCAACCTGAGGCAGGCGAGACAGGGTCAGCAGAAAGTTGCCGGTCCATGCGTAGTCGACCTTCACATCCTTGAGCTGTGGAAACGCCTTGAGCATCTTCGGCCGGATAATGGCTTCGATGTTGGCGGGATCTCTGGCACCGTAGACCACGCCGCCGCCGAAGATCAGGCGCTTGTCGGCGCTGAGGCGGTAGTAATCCAGCAGGTAATTGCAATCCTCGACGCAGTAATCCTGCGGCAGAAGTGTTTTGGCCAGTTCATCGCTCAGCGGCTCTGTGGTGATCACTTGAGTGCCACAAGGCATCGACTTGGCAGCCAGCTCCGGAACCAGATTTCCCAGATAGGCGTTGCCGGCCACGATGATGAATTTCGCGCGGACCTTGCCTTGCGCCGTATGGACCACAGGGTTGGCACCGCGCTCGATGCGAATGGCCGCCGACTGCTCGTAAATCGTGCCGCCCAGGGTCTCGACCGCGGCCGCTTCACCCAGCGCCAGATTGAGCGGGTGAATATGGCCGCCGGTCATGTCCAGCAGCCCGCCGATATATTGATCACAGGCAACGACTTCGTTGATCCGGCGCTTGTCCATCAGCTCAAGGCCGGTGTGGCCGTAACGCTCCCACAGTCGCTGCTGGGCTTCCAGATGCGCCAGTTGCTTGCCGGTCAGCGCTGCAAATACACTGCCATCCTTCAGGTCGCACTGGATACCGTAGCGGGAAACCCGATCACGAATGATGGATGCGCCCTCAAAGGCCATCTGCCCCAGCAACTGCGCCTGGCGTGGCCCGACGGTTCGCTCGATCACATCAATGTCACGGCTGTAACTATTGACGATCTGCCCGCCATTACGCCCCGACGCGCCAAAGCCGACTTTTGCCGCTTCCAGCACCGTGACCCGGAATCCATTCTCCAGCAGGAACAGCGCACTCGACAGGCCTGTATAGCCAGCTCCGATGACGCACACGTCGGTTTCGACTTCACCCTGCAACGCTGGACGTTCCGGGGCGGCATTAGCTGAAGCGGCGTAGTAGGACTGCGGATAGGGCGTATTTGCCATCCTGAGGCTCCGTTTAATATTCTTGACGATGTGGCGATCGTACCCGAGAACCAAAAGCTCTGCCAGCAACAGGCGAAAAGTGTCATTCCCTGCCAACGGGCAAAAAACGCTGTAATTCATAGGCTTAGAGAAAAAACAGATTGACAGGTATCTGAATATCCGTAGAATGCGGACTCACAGCAGGCACGTAGCTCAGTTGGTTAGAGCACCACCTTGACATGGTGGGGGTCGTTGGTTCGAGTCCAATCGCGCCTACCAGATAAAATCCGCTCTGCTGGGCGGTAAGAAAAGGGTCAGCCGAAAGGCTGGCCTTTTTTTGTCTCTGGGTGCTGAACCCCAGGGTAAAAATTTCGCGTATTCAGAGAGTTACTGCAAAAAAGAATTTGACAGGCATTCGAATATCCGTAGAATGCCGACCCACAGCAGGCACGTAGCTCAGTTGGTTAGAGCACCACCTTGACATGGTGGGGGTCGTTGGTTCGAGTCCAATCGCGCCTACCAGATAAAATCCGCTCTGCTGGGCGGTAAAAAAAGGGTCAACCGAGAGGTTGACCCTTTTTTGTTGCGTCTGTTTCGCTCGAAGCCAGTGCCTACTCTTGTGCCAACGCAGAGTCTTGGCACAAGAGGGCAAGCAGCTTCAGGGAATCAGTCGGTCACGGCGCAGCTTTTCAAATACCTCGAAAAACGCATCGTCACTCGCCTGGAACGCCGTGAAGCCCAGTTTGCGACTTTTCGACATATCCGTAACCACTTCGATCGGACGGCCCAGATCGGCGTCGGTGTGCCATGGCGAAATCAGGCGATTGATATCACCTTCCTTGAGTTGATGCTCGCGGACAATATCGGTCCAGGCAGCCTGATCATCGGCCATCTGCGTTTCCAGCGGGGCTGGCTCGCTCGGAAAATCGGCTGGCTGCAGGTCGAAGTACTCGGCGATCTGCCCCCACATCCAGCTCCAGCGGAATACGTCGCCATTGGTGATGTTGAACGCCTGATTTGCCGCAGCAGGCGTCGTGGCGGCCCACAGTTGCTGATGGGCGAGCTGACGTGCATCGGTCATGTCGGTCAGACTGTCCCACTGCACGCGTGAGCCCGGAAACACGAAAGGTCGGCCGGTTGCCTTGCAGATCGAAGCATAGACGGCGAGGGTGGTCGCCATGTTCATCGCATTGCCGACCGCGACACCTGTCACGGTGTGCGGGCGATGGACGCTCCAGGTAAAACCGTCTTTCTCGGCGGCAGCGAAGACTTCATCTTCTTGCGCGTAATAGAAGTTCTCGATATCCAGGCGCGCTTGCGTTTCCCTGAACGGCGTTTGTGGCAGCGTGCCTTTGCCGTAGGCTTCGAACGGGCCAAGGTAATGTTTGAGCCCGGTGACCAGCGCGACACGTTTAACGCTGCCAGCGGGGCGCACCGCGTCCAGCACATTGCGCACCATTGCAGCGTTGACGCGAATGTTCTCTGCTTCAGTGGCCTGACGCGACCATGTGGTGATGAAAACGTGGGTGGGCTTCAAATCAGCCAGGGCCGCACTGACGGACTCCGGGTTCTGCGGGTCTGCAGCCACCGGAGTTACGCCGGGCCGCGCTGAAGGGCTACGGGAGAGGGCGGCAACCTGCCAATCGTTTTCCAGTAACAACTGTGTGATTGCACTGCCGACAATGCCACTTGCGCCAACAACCAGGGCGGTCTGAGTCATAGGGGATCTCCTGAGACGGGGATGAAGGTAATGAACCGTCTGCTCTCTCAGAACAGCTTCAGGCCTGACCGTTCAACCCGATCTGGCTGATCACCCTTTGGCGTTGCGCCAGATGCTCGAAATTCTCTCAGGCCCGCTGGGCATATGACTTGACGATGGTCTTGGTCGCACTGCTGGCCTTCAAGTCTGCAAGTTTCTTCGGAGCCAGCCATTTGCAAGCGGTAATCTCATTCTGTGGCGAAGGCTCGCTTGAGGCCGGGACCTGCGTAGTGAACACGTAGTGAGTAACCTGATCTTTCTCATAAACCTCGAGATAGAGCAGATCAAGATTTTTCAGGCCTGTTTCCTCGCACAATTCACGCATGGCGGCCTGAGCAGGCGTTTCACCAGCCTCGATCTTGCCACCAGGCAATGCCCAGCGCGATTTTGGTTTGCGCACGTAGAGGACCTGGCCGTCGCGTTTGCAGATGACTGTCGCTCGTTGTTTCATGATTTGTTCACCTGTTAAAACGTCCGTTGACATGAGTATCTGCAAGGACTTCGTGAACTTGAGACCCAAAGGCAGTCAATGATAGTCACTAAAATGTAATAAATAGTTCATTTTTCTGGCCAGGACAAGCTCATGCCAGCATGAAGCAGGGTGGGCCAGGCGCAAGTGCGGGCTTCAAGCCGTTGTCGACACTTACAGTGAGTATGAGTATCAGTGGGTTATTGTCTGTAGTCAGTTCATGCCTTGCGACGTACGGCATGTCTCGTGCGCGCAGCCATCCATGGCAGCGCCAGGCTCTTCAGGTGCATTCAGCCCGCATCATGCGGCGTTTGAGTCAGCAGGAATTTCCTGCTTGAGGCTGGCCATGTCGATGACGAAACGATATTTCACGTCGCCTTTGAGCATCCGCTCATAAGCCTCGTTGATGTCCTGCATGGCGATCATTTCAATGTCTGAAACGATGCCGTGTTCGGCGCAGAAATCCAGCATTTCCTGGGTTTCCTGAATGCCGCCGATCAACGAGCCTGCCAGACTGCGGCGTTTGAAGATCAAATTGAAGACTGCCGGAGACGGGTGCGGCTCTGCCGGTGCGCCGACCAGCGTCATGGTGCCGTCACGCTTGAGAAGGGACAGAAATGCATCCAGATCATGCGGTGCTGCGACTGTATTGAGGATGAAATCCAGGCTATTGGCCTGGGCTGCCATCTGTGCAGCATCTTTGGATACAACAACTTCGTCGGCACCCAGCCGCAAGCCATCTTCACGCTTGTCGGGCGATGTCGTGAACAGCACCACATGAGCGCCCATGGCGTGCGCGATCTTGACGCCCATGTGGCCGAGCCCTCCGAGCCCAACAATGCCCACTTTTTTGCCCGGGCCGACCTTCCAGTGGCGCAATGGCGAGTACGTGGTGATACCTGCGCACAACAGCGGCGCGACGGCGGCCAGATTGGCGTCGTGAGAGATGCGCAGGACGAACTTCTCCTTGACCACGATCTTGTCGGAGTAGCCGCCGAAGGTGTTCTCGCCGCCAAATACCGGGCCGTTGTAGGTACCTGTGAAGCCGCTCTCGCAATATTGCTCGTCACCCTCTGCGCAGGGTGTACATTGCTGGCAACTGTCTACCATGCAGCCGACACCCGCGAGGTCGCCGACCTTGAAATGTTTGACGTCTGCACCGACTGCCGTTACCCGGCCAACGATTTCGTGGCCCGGAACCGAAGGGTAGAGTGTGTTGTGCCACTCATTGCGTGCGGTATGCAGGTCCGAGTGACAAACGCCGCAGTAGAGAATGTCGATCTGAACGTCTTCGGCACCGGGTGAGCGGCGTTCGAACTGATACGGTTTGAGCACTTCCTGAGCAGACTGCGCTGCGTAACTGTAAGTCTTGACCATGACTGTCACCTGTTCAGTGGGGGAAGAATATGTAACGCCGCGAGCAAGCATAGCCGAGCCCTGCTCATTCACCTTGGCGGTCTCGCGACACACCTGAATCTGACCCGTATGGCAGCCGTGTAGTGCCCCACGTCACATGGATGTCATCTGACAGGCAAAGGGTCTGCCAAAAAGGTATGAACTTTGCAACAATGCAGCAGCACACTTGTTACCTTTGGTCATGGTTTTCACGGATGACCGTCGTCGGCTCATGCATCTGGTGTTTCCATGACAGTCTCACATCTGGCCACGGGTATATGCCCGAGCGTAGCGTTCAGTCCAGACACCACGTTGGCTGCCAACCATGACAGATTCGCCAGTCACGCGCCCATCGACGCACTTTTGAGCGCTGCACGGGAACAGATACCGGATATCGCCTGGGCGGCCTACGCTGCAGGCGAGCTGAAATGTCTGCTCGGGCAGGGCGACCCTGCAGTCGTCTGGCCTGCGCACATCGCTGCTGAAGACTTCGACACATACTGTGCTCAATTGCAGCTTCATTGCCGAGTCGCCGGGCAGGGCGAGGGCGTGTTGGGCTGGGTGCTGGCGCCAATGGCCGAAAAAGACCATCCCGCGCTGGCGGATCTCGCTGCCAGACTGGGTTCACTGTTGCAGACCGCTGCGTTGATCCGGGCGCAGAACACCCAGCGGGTTCTCTATGAAATCAGCCTGCTGGCCAGCTCCACGCTGGATCGCGGGGCTTTTCTGCAGGGTATTCATGAGCAGTTGAGTGCGCTGATCGATGCCGAGAACTTCTACGTCGCGCTGTATGACCAGCAAAGCCGCAAGATCACTTATCCGTATTACATCGACCGTTTCGATGACGAAGCGATGGGCCACGAGACGTTCGAATTCATCGACGCCGATCGAATGTCGCTCACCGGGTATGTCTTGAGCACCGGGCAACCCTTGTTTCTGGAAGCTGCCTGTATCGAGCGGGCAAAAGCCGAAGGTCGTTTTTTCTGGGTGGGGCGTCTGCCGGAGTTCTGGATGGGCGCGCCCCTGAAAAACGCCTCGGACGAAGTATTCGGCATGGTAGCGATGCAGGTCTATGACGTGTCCCGCGTCTACAGTGCTCAGGATCGCGCGTTGTTTTCCGTGGTGTCGCGGCATGTGGCGATGGCCTTGGACCGGCTGCTGCGCCGTACCGACCTGGAGCAGATTGTGGCACTGCGCACACAACAGCTTTCGGCAGCCAATGACGCCCTGCGCCAGGAAGTGCGCGACCGTGAACGCGCCGAGCACTTGCAGAGTGCTCTGTTCCAGATTGCCGAGCTTTCCAGCCAGCCGGGCGATATGAATGAGCTGTTTCGCAGCCTGCACATGATTGTCGGCGAGCTGCTGGTAGCACTCAATTTCTACATCGCCCTTTACGACAGCGCTACAGGCGAAGTGACCTTTCCTTATTACATCGACGAATTCCAGCCCACGCCGCCACGTTCACGGCGTGGGCAGCGCGGCTTTACCGAGTATGTGATAGGCCAGCGGCGACCGTGCCTGATCGATTACGACGATGCCCGCAGGCTGGAAAGCCTGGGCGAAATCGAGGTGCAAAAAAATACCGGTCGTTCTTCTTCCTGGCTGGGTATCCCGCTGTTCGATGGCGAGGAGGTGCGCGGCGTGCTGGTGGTGCAAAGCTATTCGAAGGATGTCAGCTATACCTTGCGTGATCAGGAACTGCTGACCTTTGTCTCTCGCCACATCGACACGGCACTGTCCCGGCGCAGCGCGGCAGAGGCGATCCACACCGCCAATGTGCTCCTCGAAGCCTGGGTTCGCGACCGGACCCGGGAGCTGGATCAGGCCAACGCCAGGTTGCAGCATGAAAACTCCCACGACTCGTTGACCGGACTGCCTAACCGCAGTCACTTGCAACATCGCCTGAAACAGGCGTGGCAGGACTTTTGCCTGAACGGCCAGCAGCTGATTGTCATGTTCATCGATCTGGATCGTTTCAAGATGATCAATGACAGCCTTGGCCACCACTGCGGCGATATCCTCCTGATGCAGGCCGCCGAGCGGCTGCGCAGTTGCATGCGTGAAGGGGATCTGCTGGCCAGGCTTGGTGGTGACGAATTTGCGGTGCTAAGCATCGATGCACCGTTACAGGCCGGTACGGATATAGCCCAGCGGATCCTGACCGCGTTCGAGCAACCGTTCGTGATTGACGATCACAGCGTCTTTTCTTCTTGCAGCATCGGCGTGGTGGGTGCTGACAGCCGCTTCCATCAGGAGCCGGCGGACCTCTTGCGTGATGCCGACACCGCCATGTACCGGGTCAAGAATGGTGGGCGTGACAGCTTCGCCGTGTTCAATCAGGCTCTGCGTCGGGAGGTGTCGGATCAGGTGGAGCAAGAGGGAGCCTTGCGCACGGCCCTGAAGCGTACTGATCAACTGATCCCCTATTTTCAGCCGGTCATCTGTGTCAGGACCGGAGAGTTACTGGCGTTCGAAGCGTTGATCCGCTGGCGCATGCCGGATGGACGAATCGTCGGGCCGGAAAGCTTTTTGCCTGCGCTGGAGGGTTTGCGCCTGATCGGCCGGCTGGATATCTACATGCTCAAATGCGTGGTGAACATCCTGGCGCAACCCGAGAACGGCCACTGGCCGCCAGTGCATGTGAACTGCTCCAGCTACAGCATCACCCGCCCGGCATTCGCTGCAGAAGTGCTGGCGATGCTTGCTGAACAGAATGTTGCGCCCTGGCGTCTGTGCCTGGAACTTACGGAGGGGGCATTGGTGGCCGACCCCGAGCAGGCACGCCTGTCAATGAAGCAACTGGCCGAGCAGGGCATGTCGGTCATGCTGGACGATTTTGGCGCGGGGTTTTCTTCGCTCAGCTATGTGCATCAGTACCATTTCAGCGGCTTGAAAATCGACAAATCGTTTATCTTCGGACTGGCCTCCAGCATACGCAGCCGAGCCATCGTGCGGGCCATCGTACGCATGGCCGAATCCCTTGATCTGAACGTCGTCGCTGAAGGGGTGGAAGATCTGGAAACACTTGAGCTGCTGCGCGAGATCGGTGCAACCCAGGCGCAGGGTTACTACTTCTCTGAGCCGTTGCCGATCGAGCTGTTGAACGTCAATACCGGTCGTGCGGCAGGCTGAAAGCAGCCTGTGTCGGCGAATGTTTGCCGCAAACGGCAGAATGTATGGGTTTTTTTGACAGTGCCGATCTTTAGCTTTTGAATTTAAGTTATAAAAATCAGTAATTTATGGGTTTACTGTGCACTTGGCACTGGACTTGCTGTTGAACCTGCGCAACAGGTTCATCAGGAGGTGAAAGATGATTATTGGCACGAGTGCGCTTGAGCAGCTTGTTTCCCGGGCTGTGGTTGGGCGCAAAACCGTAGATGAGGTGTCTCAGGACGCATTCAGCTCGGTTGCCGCCGCTGGCCTGACATCAGGTTCAGCACCGGTTACCACGCCGGTCAGCAATTCAACATCGCAAGACAGCAAGCAGGACAACAGCGGTTACAACGAATCCTTCGCGCGGATGATGATCAATCTCAAGTCTGCCGGTGATTCGTCACTGTCGGAAAAGACGGCTGATCGCGACAACGGTGTCATCGGTTCAGTGGCCAGCGCCACCAGCACCACTGACACTGCATCGACGGATTCGGTAGAACAGAAGTTCATGGACTCTCTGAAGCAGACAGCCGAAGAGAAAGTGCGCGAGAAGCTGACGGGCGTCACCCAGAAAGACTACGACGCCATGGCACCTCAGGACCAACTGGCCATTGACCAGAAAGTCCAGGACGCGCTCAAGGACAAGCAGAACAACGTTGCGGATGACATCAACACCCGCATCAGAGGTATCAAGGCCGGGATGGTGGCTTGACCAGGCAGTGGGTTCAGTTGCTTGTTCGGCGACTGTAATGGCTCTTTCGTGAGCAAGCTCACTCCCACAAATGGAATGCTTTCCAAATGGGAGTGAACCCTGAAACTTCTCCCGCTTGGAACGGGTTCGGAATGTGGGAGTGAGCTTGCTCACGAAGACTTTATTTCATGCGTTACATGTTGCGGATGCACCGCTGTTTTTGTTTCTCGTCGAAAACTGAATCACCCCAACTGATGCCGATACGGCAGATCCGGCCCGACCTTTGTGCAGGTCAGCGCGGCTGCGCCGACGGCAAAATTCAGCATCTCGTCCAGGGTTTCCCGTGACAGCGTCGACAAGCCTTGTGGCGTATCGAGCTGACGCTCGCTGAGGAAGGTCAGCAGCGCCGCCTGAAAAGTATCCCCGGCCCCGACGGTATCGGCGGTGACCACCGTTTTTGCCGGCACTGACCAAGTACCATGCTGCCGGGTAAAGACGCTGGCACCTTGCGTGCCGCGGGTGACGATGACCAGTTGCGTACGCTTGCCCAGCCATCCCTCGGCGATTTTTTGTGGATCGCTGTCCGGGTACAACAGGTGCAGATCTTCATCACTGACCTTGATCAGGTGCGCATGTTCGGCGAACGCTGCGATCTGGCTGCGCCAGCGCTGAATGTCCGGTGCCGGGTTGAGGCGCACGTTGGGGTCCAGTGAAATCAGGCGCGTCGCACTTTCGCGGGCGACCAGCGCCAGCAGTGTGTCGGCAATCGGCTGCACCACCAGCGAAAACGAGCCGACGTGAATGCCGCGTACCTGCGCATCGAGTTCCGACAGATGCTCAAGGCGCAACTGCCGGTCCGCGCAGCCGTCGCCGCGAAAGCTGTAAGTCGGCGAGCCGTCGCTGCCCACGGCGACCATGGCCAGTGTCGTGGGCGCGTCGAACTCAACCAGGTGATCGGTATTGACCGTTTCCTTTTCCAGCACGGCACGCAGACGGCGGCCCAGGTAATCGGTGGACAGCCCGGCAAAGAAGCCTGCCTCCACACCCAGGCGGCGCAGTCCGATCGCAACGTTGAATGGAGAGCCGCCGGCAATCGCATCAAACCCCAATCTGTTCAGGGAGCCGCTGTCATCAGCGCGGGTAAAAATATCGAACAGTGCTTCGCCACAAACCAGAAACATAAGTGCTCCATGAAAAAACGGTTCAAACCTTGCGCAGTTGCGCCTGATAACGCTGATAGACCTGCTGATAGGCGGCCACATTATGCACCACGGGGTGCGTCTCACTGCTTTGATCGAGACTTACACAGCGTTCGCACAGTTGCTGCAGGCCCTCAGCCTTGCCGTCGGAATGCGACCAGCACCATGCGGCCTGAACGGCCGCGCCCAGCGCGGCGGCTTCTGCGTGGTCGGTGCAGATCACCGGAGTATTCATGATGTCAGCTACGATCTGCCGCCATACCGCACTTTTGGAACCGCCGCCAATCAGGCGGATTTTCTCACTTTTGATACCACTGTCGCGCAGCAGGTCCAATCCGTAGCGAAGGCCGAAGGTGGTGCCTTCGACCACGGCGCGGGACAGGTTGGCCTGGGTCAGATTGGTACTGTCCAGCCCGACGATGCTGCCAGTGGCATCAGGAAGGGCGGGCACGCGTTCACCGTTCAGAAAAGGCAATATCAGCACGCCTTCGGCCCCTATCGGAGCCTCGGCGACGGTCTGGTTGAAACCAGCGATATCCAGAGCGAACAGCTCACGAATTGCCGTAGTCGCATTGGTCAGGTTCATGGTGCAGATCAATGGCAACCAGCCAGCGGAGGATGAGCAGAAGGTAGCGACCGACTCATGTTCGCTGACCCGCGCCTCATCAGCGTAGGCATAGACAGTGCCTGACGAGCCCAGGCTCATGGTGATCAGACCGGGCTGGATATTGCCCGTGCCAATGGCGCCCATCATGTTGTCGCCGCCACCACTGGACACCAGTGCGGCGGGGTTCAGGTCCAGCAGTCGGGCGATTTCAGGACGCAGCACGCCAACCGCTTCGTGTGCTTGCACCAATTGCGGCAGCGCCTCGCCCAGACGGCCGCTCGGGTCGATGTGCGCGAGCAGCGGCAGGTCCCATTCACGGGTGCGCACGTTGAAATAACCGGTGCCCGATGCATCTCCGAATTCAGTGCAGCAGCGGCCGGTCAGCCAATAGTTGAGGTAGTCGTGGGGCAGCAGCACCTTGTCTATACGCTCAAACAGCTGCGGGTACTGTTCCTTGGTCCACAGCAGTTTGGACACGGTATAGCCCGGCGCAATGACCAGACCAAGGCGTTGCAGGGAACCCTGCGCGCCGCCCAGGTAATCCAGCAAGCGCTGGTTTTCCGGGGCCGATTCAGTGTCGCACCACAGTTTGGCCGGGCGCAGCACCTCACCTTGAGCATCGAGTAGCACCAGACCATGTTGCTGGCCCGATACGCCGATGCCGCGAATCTGCTGCCCCGACACGCCAGACTGTGCCAAGGCATCGCGGGTGGCCTGTTGCAGCGCGTTCAGCCATTGCCCGACGTCCTGCTCGCGGCGGCCGTTATGGTCGCTGATCAGGCTATGCGAGGCCGAACCCTCGCCCAGCACAGTACCGCTTTCGGTATCGAGCACCAGCACCTTGGTGCCCTGGGTGCCGCAGTCAATTCCAAGAAACATGGGCGCACCTCAAAGGCGGTTGGCCAGAAGTTTTTTCAGCGTGCCACTGACGCCCAGCGTGCGCAGGTCATTGAGGTTCTGCTCGAACGCTGCGACAAACTCGGCTGATTTCGGAATGGCAACGCCAAATATTTCCTCAACCTGCAACAGCCGCTGGGTAATCAGCTCGTCGTCGGCCACCAGTGCCTGACAGAACTCGGCGCGCGGGTCGGGAATTTTGTAGGTCGTGCCGTTCTCGTCGACACCCTTCAGATACAGCGCCCACGCGGCAACGACCAGCGAGGCGCGCTCGAAATTGCCCTGATCGACGATCAGACGATTGATCGTCGGAATGGTGAATTTGGGGAATTTGGACGAACCGTCCGAACAAACCCGCTCCAGCTGATCGGCGATTGCCTGGTTGGAAAAGCGCTCGATCAGCGTGTCTTTATAGCCTTCTAGGTCGATGCCCGGCACCGACGCCAGCTGCGGCGTGACGTCCAGGTCCATGTAAGCACGGATGTAGCGCACGAACAGCGGGTCATTCATGGTTTCGTGGACAAAACGATAACCCTTGAGGAAGCCCAGATAGGTCAGGGCAAGGTGGCTGCCGTTGAGCAGCTTGATCTTCATTTCCTCATAGGGCGTTACATCATCGGTGAACTGCACGCCGACCTTTTCCCAGGCTGGGCGACCGTTGACGAACTTGTCTTCCAGCACCCATTGCACGAACGGTTCGCAGACCACCGGCCAGGCGTCGTCGATGTGCTTCTCGTCCGCCAGCTTCAGCCGGTGAGCAGCGCTGGTCATGGGGGTGATGCGGTCGACCATCGCGTTGGGGAAGCGGACGTTGTCTTTGATCCAGTCGTGCAGGTCGGCATCGCGCAAAGTGGCAAATGCCAGCAGCGCCTTGCGAGTGACTGCGCCATTGTGCGGCAGGTTATCGCAGGACATCAGGGTAAAGGCTGGCGTACCTTCGGAACGGCGGCGCGCCAGTGCAGCGCAGAGGAAACCGAATACCGTCTTTGGCTGGTCCGGGTTTGCCAGATCATGCTGGATCTGTGGCAGATGCGCCATGAACTGGCCATTGCTGTCGTCGATGCAATAGCCGCCTTCGGTGATGGTCAGCGAGACGATGCGGATGTCCGGGCTGGACAGCTTGTCGATCAACGCCTGAGTGCTGTCTTCGGCCAGCAGCATGCCGCTGATCGAGGCAATGACGCGGGTTTCGGTATCTGGCGTGTCGCCCAGTTCGTAGAGCGTGTACAGATAGTCCTGCTGCGCCAGTGCGTCACGTACGGCTTTGTCTTCAGGGCGCAGACCGACGCCGCATATACTCCATTCAGAGCCTTCGCCGCTGTTCATCAGTGCATCGGTGTAAAACGCCTGATGCGCCCGATGGAAGCCGCCAACGCCGATATGGGCAATGCCCTGGCGAGTGCTGTCGACGGTGTAGGCGGGCAGGGCAATGTCGGTGTCCAGTCGGGACAGATTGTTTTTGGTCAGTTTCATGAAGGGCTCTCCGGAACTCAGGCGGCGACAGTCTGCAAGGCTTTGGCAATCACCAGACCTTGAGCGTCGAACAGGTGGCATTGGGCACTGTCCAGGTGCAGGTTCAGCGTCTCGCCGTACTGGCTGGCCAGGTCGCCACGAATACGCATGGTCAGCGCCTCGCCCGAGCGGGTGCGCACATGGCAATAGGTATCGCTGCCGAGGCGTTCGCTGACATCGGCGATAACCTGCAACTGGCAATCGCTGTTCTGGGCAAGATTCAGGTGTTCCGGGCGAATGCCCAGCGTTACCGGTGCTCCGACACTCAACCCTGCGCCGTTGACCGGCAGGCTGATGCGGGTTCCGGCATCCAGTTCGACTTCACAGCTGGCGTTGTCCACTCGACTGATCTTGCCCTTGAGGAAGCCCATTTTCGGCGTGCCGAGAAAGCCTGCGACAAACAGATTGGCAGGGTGGTGATAAAGCTCCAGCGGCGAGCCGACCTGCTCGACCTTGCCGCCGTTGAGCACGACCACCTTGTCGGCCAGGGTCATTGCCTCAACCTGGTCGTGGGTCACATAGATCATCGTGGCTTGCAGCTCTTTGTGCAGGCGCGACAGCTCCAGGCGGGTTTGCACGCGCAACGCGGCGTCGAGGTTGGACAATGGTTCATCGAAGAGAAAAATCTTCGGATTGCGCACGATGGCCCGGCCAATCGCAACACGCTGTCGTTGTCCACCGGACAACTGCTTGGGTTTGCGTTCCAGCAACGGCCCGAGCTCCAGAATACGCGCGGCTTCATCGACCTTCTTCTTGATCTCGGCCTTGTCGCCACCCGCCAGGTCCAGCGCGAATGACAGGTTCTTGCCTACCGTCATGTGCGGGTAAAGCGCGTAGGTCTGGAACACCATCGCCAGATCGCGTTTGGCCGGCGTGACTTGGGTAATGTCGCGGCCATCGAGTTCGATGGTCCCCGAGGTGACTTCCTCAAGCCCGGCGATGAGCCGCAGCAGGGTGGATTTGCCACAGCCCGAAGGCCCGACAAAGACCACGAACTCGCGGTCATTCACGTCCAGATCGATACCCTTGATGATTTGATGACCATCAAAGCCTTTTTGCAGGTTGCGGATGCTCAGGTTAGCCATGTTGGATTCCTTCTTGTTCTTTGAGGCGGGCTATTTGACAGCGCCGAACGACAGGCCGCGAACCAGCTGTTTCTGACTGATCCAGCCGAAAATCAGGATGGGCGCACATGCCAGGGTCGAGACCGCCGACAGCTTGGCCCAGAACAGCCCTTCGGGGCTGGAGTAGGAGGCGATCAGTGCCGTCAACGGTGCCGCTGCGGACGAGGTCAGGTTCAGTGACCAGAACGCTTCGTTCCAGCACAGGATCAGCGATAGCAGTGCTGTAGAGGCCAGCCCGCCCTTGCAGATCGGCATCAGCACGCGAAAGATCTCCTGGCGGGTGCTGGCTCCGTCCAGCCGTGAGGCCTCAAGGATCTCACCGGGAATATCCTTGAAATAGGTGTAGATCATCCAGACCACGATCGGCAGGTTGATCAGCGTGTAGATGATGATCAGCGCCAGCCTGGAATCCAGCAGGCCAAAGGTCTTGGCCAGCAGGTAGATCGGCATCAGCACGCCCACTGGCGGCAGCATCTTGGTCGAGAGCATCCACAGCAGGGTGCTTTTGGTGCGTTTGGTTTCGAAGAACGCCATGGAATACGCCGCAGGAATGGCGATCAGCATGGCCAGGGCGGTGGCGCTGAAGGAAATCAGCACCGAGTTCCAGGCAAAGTGGAAGTAATCGCTGCGCTCCTGAATGTGCAGGTAGTTTTCCAGCGTTGGGGTAAAGAACAATTGCGGCGGCGTCGCAAATGCGTCGATCTCGGTCTTGAAGCTGGTCAGCACCATCCAGAAGATCGGGAAGAACACCAGCGCAGCGATCAGCCAGGACAGGCTCCCGAGTAGCAGGCTTTGCAGGCGGCGTGATTGTTTGAGGGTCATCATGGCAAGGTCCTCATGACTTGTCGGTGAGGTTTTTGCCGATCATCCGGATCAGGATGATCGCCGCGATGTTGGCGATTACTACGGCGATCAGTCCGCCCGCCGAGGCCATACCGACGTCGAACTGCAGCAGCGCCTGGATGTAGATCAGGTATGCCAGGTTGGTCGAGGCAAAACCGGGGCCGCCATTGGTGGTGGTGAATATTTCAGCGAACACCGAGAGCAGGAAGATCGTCTCGATCATGACCACCACGGCAATCGGACGTGCCAGGTGCGGCAGGGTCAGGTGCCAGAAGATCGCGATGGGGCCGGCTCCATCCAGACGCGCCGCCTCTTTCTGTTCCTGGTCCAGCGACTGCATGGCGGTCATCAGGATCAGAATCGCGAACGGCAGCCATTGCCAGGACACGATGATGATGATTGACAGCATCGGGTAATGGGCAAACCAGTCGATGGGCTGCGCACCGAAGAACTTCCACACCGCCGCGAGTACGCCGGACACCGGATGGAAGATCAGGTTTTTCCAGATCAGCGCGCTGACCGTGGGCATGATGAAGAAGGGCGAGATCAGCAGAACGCGGACGATGCCGCGGCCGAAAAACTCACTGGCTTCGAGCAGCGCCGAAATCAGCACGCCGAGGATTACACTGATCGCCAGCACGCTGCCGACCAGCAGCAAGGTGTTACCGGCACCGGGCAGAAAGCCGCTGTCGGTGACGAAATACTGGAAGTTCTCCAGCCCGACGAACTCGTTTTCGCCAGGTGACAGCAGGTTGTAGCGGATCAGCGAGAAATAAATGGTCATGCCCAGCGGCACGATCATCCACACCAGCAGAAGCGCCACTGAAGGACTGACCAGAAACCAGCCCGGCTTGAATCGACGGCTTTTGAGCGGTTGCTGTTCGCCGGACAGGTCCGTGCGTTCAGGGGAGGCTGAGGTATTCATGGGGAGCTCCGAACCGGATTGCACCAGAGTTGTTGCGCAGGTGAGCGGCAGGGTGAAAGCGTACGCCTTCACCCTGGTACAGTACGGTTACTCTTTCTTATCTTTCAGGTAACCCGCTCGTTTCATGTCACGTACAGTCGCTGTTTGCGCATTCTGCAAGGCTTGATCCACAGTGGACTGGCCTATGAGTGCTGCGGAGAACTGCTGACCGACGCTGGTCCCGATGGCCTGAAACTCAGGAATGGTGACCAGTTGAATACCTACGTAAGGCACTGTTTTGAGCGATGGCGATTTGGGATCGGCCTTCTTCAGCGACTCAAGCGTGATGTTGGCGAATGGTGCGGCTTTCTTGTACTCATCGGTGTAGGTCGAGGCACGGGTGCCTGGCGGCACGTTGGACACACCGTCGGTATCGGCAACCAGTTTGGCGTACTCTTTCGAGGTGGCCCACTGGGTGAACTCGGTAGCATCCTTGGTGTTCTTGGCGCTGGTCGGGATCGCAAGCGACCACGAATACAGCCACGACGAGCCCTTGTCGGTTACTTCATGCGGGGCGTAGGTGAAGCCGACGCTGTCGGCCACTTTGCTCTGCTTCTTGTCGGTCACGAACGAACCGGCAACGCTGGCGTCGACCCAGATGGCGCACTTGCCGCTATTGAACAGCGCAAGGTTTTCGTTGAAGCCATTGCTGGAGGCGCCCGGAGGGCCGGACTGCTTCATGGTGTTGACGTAGAAATTCAGCGCATTCTTCCACTCTGGCTGATCGAACTGTGGCGTCCACTGCTCATCGAACCAGCTTGCACCATAAGCGTTGGCCAGCGTGGTGATCAGCGCCATGTTTTCGCCCCAGCCAGCCTTGCCACGCAAGCAGATGCCGTACTGTTCCTTGGACTTGTCAGTCAGTTTGCCAGCGAATTCGGCAATCTGCGTCCAGGTAGGGCGCTCGGGCATGGTCAGGCCAGCGGCCTTGAACAGGTCGGTGCGGTAGTAAGTGATCGAAGCTTCAGCATAGAACGGCAGGGCGAACAGTTTGCCGTCCACCGAAAGGCCGTCACGCACGGAAGGGAACACATCGTCCAGCTCGTAACTGGCAGGCAGGTCTTTCATTTCCTGCAACCAGCCTTTCTGACCCCAGAGTGAGGCTTCGTACATGCCGATGGTCAGCACATCGAACTGGCCGCCCTTGGTGGCGATGTCGGTGGTCAGTCGTTGGCGCAGGACGTTCTCTTCCAGCACGACCCAGTTGAGCTTGATGTCGGGGTGCTTTTCTTCGAAGGTCTTGGAGAGGCGCTGCATGCGAATCATGTCACTGTTGTTGACCGTGGCGATGGTCACGGTCCCCGCTGTGGCACTGCCACTGAACACGAAACAGGTACTGAGGACGGAACTGGCGAGCAGAAGTTTTGCTGAGTTCTTCATTGATCACTCCTCTTCCACGCCCAGTGAGCAGTAGAAGGATGGTTATTGTTTTTTTCTCTTCCGGAGGTGAGGAAGATGTGGATTGATTACACCGGCGTTCGGTCGGAAAGACAAATCCTGCGCCGCACTCTGACTGATACTTTTTTGCACTGATGCACGAAAGGCCGATAGAGCCGAATCGCCCATAGGCTGGCTTCGCCGCAACTGCAGCGTAGACGATAGGCGCAAGGGCAGGGTGAATCAGTACAGGTTTTGTTCGGTCAGGCGCTGCACGGCCAGGCGGCGATAATGCGAGGGCGTCATGCCCTTGAGTTGCTGGAAGCGCCGATTGAAATTGGAGATATTGTTGAACCCGGATTCAAAGCACACATCAGTGACCGGTTTGTCGCCATCAGCCAGCAATTCGCACGACTTGCTGATGCGCAGTCGATTGACGAACTCTACAAAGCATCGCCCCGTGGCCTGCTTGAACACTCTGGAAAAATAGGTTGGCTTCATGCCCAGATACTCGGCCACTTCCTCCAGCGGCAGCTCCCGGCCATAGTGGGCAAAGATGTAATCCACCGCCCGGTTGGTGCGATCGACGCTGTGCTCGTCAGCCGTATGGGCGACCGCAGTGCCAGAGAGCAACTGATAGTCGTCGCTGGCCGCCAGCAACTCGAGAAGAATGAAGAAATGACCCAGGCGGGTGATGCCACGTGAGTCGGCAATCTTCTGCATCAGCTTCATGGCCTGACGAATCGTACGTTTGCAGCGAAATTCGATGCCGTAGCGGGCGCGTTCCAGTAATGGCGTCAGGGTTTTTAGTTCGGCAAACACCTGATTGCCACTTTCCAGCAGTTCATCGGTGAAGTTGACCAGCATGTCGCGTTTGGCCACAACTTCACCCTCATCGATCTGGCTGATCCAGTTATGCGGCAGGTTGGGGCCGGTCAGAAACAGGCTGGCAGGGTTGAAATTGCCGATGTAATCGCCGACAAATACCTTGCCTGAGCTGGCCACAATCAAATGCAGCTCGTATTCCTTGTGAAAGTGCCAGCGCACTAGCGGACAGGGGAATCCGTGCTCGCGATAAATGATCGACAGCCCGTTGTGGTCGTCCATCAATTCGTAGGAAGGGTCGGCGATTCTTGTTGTTTTACTCATGGCTATGTCGTGTTCAGCAGTTGCCAGAACGATAATGTGCCTGATTTTGAGCTTCAATGCCCGGTCGCTGACAAAAATCACCTACGATCAGGCGTCTCACATGATTTGCCACAGTGGAGTGGTTATCCGATGAAACAGATCCTGCTGATTGGCATGGGGGCCGGTGATCCCGAGCAGATTACCTTGCAGGCCATTGCTGCGTTGAACCGTGCCGACGTGATCTTCATCCTCGACAAGGGCTATGTCGACGATGAGCTGCTGCGCCTGCGCAAAGCGCTTTGCCAGCGGCATATCACTCATCAGGACTATCGTCTGGTACAGGTTCAGGACCCTCGGCGCGAAGGCGACCCTGATGCCTACGAGCGGGGTATCGAAAGTTGGCACGAGCAGCGCGCTGCATTGTTCGAACGGCTGTTGACCGATGAGCTTGGCGCAGATCAGGTTGGTGCATTTCTGGTCTGGGGCGATCCGTCACTGTACGACAGCACCATGCGCATCCTTGACCGCGTATTGGCGCGCGGCAGGGAAACATTCGAATATCAGGTGATTCCCGGCATCACCAGTATCCAGAGCCTGGTGGCGCAACACCGGATACCGCTCAATCGTATTGGTGAGTCGATTCACATCACCACAGGGCGACGCCTGGCGGCGGCAGCGCTTGAGCAACACAGCAATGTCGTGGTGATGCTGGATGCACAGTGCACATTCGAGCGTTACGTCGGGCAGGGGCTGGATATCTATTGGGGCGCTTATCTGGGCACCGCGGACGAGATACTGGTGTCTGGCAGGCTCGATGACGTGTGTGAGCAGATCAAGCTGTTGCGCGCCGAAGCGCGCGACCGCAGGGGGTGGATCATGGATACTTATCTGTTGCGCAAACCAGCTTAGACCGTATCTTCAGCCTTGTTACGGTTCTTGGCTTCGATCCACTGCGCCATGTACTTGGTGCTCTTGTGGTGATGATGGCGAAGCATGGCGCCGGTGAAGTTCGCCAGACGATGCTCGGGCAACTGTTTACGAAGGGTCTGAATGCGCTCGATCAGGCTCGCACAGTGTTGCCGATGCTGGTAACGCGCCTGCAGCAACGCCAGCCCGGCGTTCTGCGCCTCTAGCCAGCGGGTCTGGTCTTGATAGAGTCTGACCGCAGCATCAGCGATGTCTTTCGGGTTATCGGCGATGACGCCAGGCCACGGCAGCCCGCCGCTCATGGCTTCTGCACCGATCACAGTGGTGATTGACGGAGTGCCGCAGAGCATGGCATCCATCAATTTGCCCTTGATGCCGGCACCGAAACGCAACGGCGCAAGACAAATGCGTGCTGATGACATGACCTGCAACGCATCTTCAGCCCAGTGCTTCACATGAAACCCTTGAGCGGCATTGTGCAGCGCTGTTGCCTTGGGTGGCGTGTAGGCACCGTAAATATGCAGCTGCGCTTCAGGCAATTGCTGACGGATCAGCGGCCAGATTGCGGTTTTCATCCATAGCACCGCATCCCAGTTGGGGGCGTGACGGAAATTACCGATGCTGAGGAAGTGCGCGCGCTCTGCAAAAGGCCGAACGCTGTCGGGAACGCCGTCAATCATTAGCGGACACCAGTGCAGCAGCGAGGCGGGCAGCCCAAAGGAACCGGTCAGTAATGCCATTTCAACGTCGGATGTCATCAGGTTCAGGTCGCAGCGATACAACGATGCGACCTCGCGCTGCGCCAGCTCGCTGGAGGCGATCTGCTTGAAAAGCCCCGGCGTTGAAGTGTCGCAAATATCGCTCGGATCACCCGCGGAATCGCTGTTCAGCAAGTCCTTCAACATCTGATGGCGTGCATGGCGCAGGCTTTGAAAATCCGACGTTTCCAGAATGCGCAGGGCGTCGGGGCATTGTTGCTCGACGCGCCAGCCGAACTGCTCTTCGATCATGAACTGATCAAAAACAACGATATCGGGCTGCAATTTGCTGACAAACAGGTCAAAACTGCTGTCATTGAGCGCGATTCGTACTTCCTCGATGCCCAGGCTGACCAGATCGGCCCTATGTTCACCTTCAGTGGCAGGGCTGGCAAAGGTAATCTGCCAGTTCTGTTCGAGAAAGCATTGGATCAGTTGCATCATGTGCCCGCTGGCAGCCGAAGAGCGTGGCTCGGGCCATACGTAGCCGATGATCAATACACGTGTACTGGCGTGCGTGTCGGTGTGACTGAAAGCAGCTTTGATGTCAGTCAAGGATGCTTTTTACCTTGTCGCGCAACTGGTCGATCGAAAAAGGCTTGCCGATCGAATGCATGCCTGGCGGCACATCGATGTTCTCGGAGTAACCGCTGGCGAACAGTACCGGCAATTGAGGCCGCAGTTCGATGACCTTTTTAGCCAACGCGGTGCCCTTCATGTCGGGCAACCCCTGATCAGTCATCAGCAGGTCGATGTGCCTGGTATCGTCGACAACGAAAGTCAGGGCTGAAGTGGCGTCCTCGGCTTCCAGTACCTTGTATTCCAGCTCTTCGAGCACGTCGACAATCAGCATGCGCACAATGGCGTCGTCTTCGACCACGAGAATGGTGCGGGCTGTGTCCGGCATTGTTGACTCCTTAAACCTGAAAAATGGTGATAGCGCAGACAGCATGGAATGCCATGCTTCCTTTTCCGGCAGCTCAGCGTAACCGAGCGCGGTCCTGTCCACTGTTGATACTGTCCCTGTATCAGTAAATAAAAACCGGGTGGAAGTTCAATCGGCGCACAAATACGGTGAATTGTGAGGGTGATTGATGGCTTTACGTCATGAACGCGATATGTGCGTGAGCTTATCACCGATTTATGTGTGAAATTTCAATCCTCTATGTCAGAAATAAGAGTGTTTTTCGTGGGTTTACGGCAAACTCTACGGTTTTGATCCACTCGTCAGGGATATTTCATGAATCGGACGTCTGTTGTCGATGAGCAACGCTTTCGAAAACTGCTGGGGCGTAACGTCGGCTTGCCATTGGGTGTGGGGGTACTGAGCGCCGTTTTCTTCATTTTGCTGATCAGTTATCTGCTCACGGCCATACAGTGGGTCGAGCACACTGACCGGGTGATCAATAACACCAACCGTTCGATGAAACTGTCGATAGACATGGAAACCGGCATGCGCGGTTTTCTGCTGACCGGCGATCAACACTTTCTCGACCCCTATGAAATCGCCAAACCGTTGCTGGTTGCCGAGCTGGAGGGACTCAAGAGTCTGGTCGAAGACAACCCGACGCAACAGGACCGGTTCAGGCGTCTGTCCACGATGCAGCAGGAGTGGAATGCGTTTGCTCAGGAGATGATCAATCTGCGGCGCAACAACGGCGACTATCAAACTGCTGTGCTGGCCGGACGTGGCAAGCGAATTACTGATCAGATCCGCACCGAGTACGATCAGGCTGTCGAAATGGAACAGCAACTTCGGTTGACCCGCAACGCAGAGGTCACGCGCAGTACCATTCTTTCCGTCTGCCTTTATCTGATATTCGTGGTGATTGTCAGCGCTATCCTGGCGTATATCGGACGACGTGATTTGCTGTCGCTTTCGGCCACCTACAGCGAAAACCTCAGGCTGCAGGAAATCAATGCCGAGCGTCTGCAAAAAGTCGCCTGGTTGCGCAACGGTCAGAGCGAACTGGCCGAACAGGTACTGGGTCAGTTGACACTCAATATGCTGGGTCGAAACATCCTTCAGTTTCTGACTCAGTATCTGGGCGCGTCGGTGGCGGCGGTCTACATTCGCCAGGATCACGGCGGCTTGACGCGTGCTGCTTCCTACGGTTTTTCTCGCGAACAGGAGCAGCAGGAGCAGACCATTCATAGCGATGAAGGCATTGTGGGGCAGGCCGCACAACAGGACCGGATCATCACGCTGGATGAACTGCCCGAAAATTACTTCAAAGTGGCTTCCGGTTTGGGTGAAGGCTCGCCGCGCAGCATAGTGGCACTGCCTACCAGCAATGACGATCAGGTCAACGGGGTGATCGAGTTGGGCTTTCTGCGCCCGCTTACCGAGCAGGATCTAGAGTTTCTTGAGCTGATCGCGGACAACATTGGCACTTCGATTGAAGCGGCCCGTTATCGCCAGCGTCTGCAAGAGGTGCTGGCCGAGACCCAGCAACTCAACGAAGAATTGCAGGTGCAGCAGGAAGAATTACGCACGGCCAACGAAGAGCTGGAAGAGCAGTCGCGTATTCTCAAGGAGTCTCAGGCACACCTGGAAACTCAGCAGGCCGAGCTGGAACAGACCAACGAGCAGCTGGCCGATCAGAGTCAGGCACTGGCCGATCAGCGTGATGCGCTGGACCGCAACAACGAGGAACTGAGCATCGCTCAGGCCGAGTTGCAGGCGCGTGCGGACGAGCTGCAGCGCGCCAGCAAGTACAAGTCCGAGTTCCTTGCCAACATGTCCCATGAGCTGCGCACGCCGCTCAACAGTTCGTTGATCCTGGCCAAGCTGCTGGCCGAAAATCCGGGCGAAAATCTGACCGCCGAACAGGTCAAGTTTGCCGAGTCGATCTATTCGGCGGGTAATGACCTGTTGAACCTGATCAACGACATTCTGGATATTTCCAAGGTTGAAGCCGGCAAGCTCGAAATGCGCCCGGAAAACAGCAGCGTATCTCGTCTTGTCGAAGGCCTGCGCAGCATGTTCCAGCCGCTTGCCGCCGAGAAAAAGCTGGCGTTCACGGTCGACATACAGGCAGGCGCGCCGACCATGCTGTTCACGGACCGCCAGCGTCTTGAACAGATCCTCAAGAACCTGCTGTCCAACGCGATCAAATTCACCGAAGCGGGCGCCGTCAGCATGGTCGTTTCGCGCCAGCCGGGTGCAGGCATCGTGTTTATCGTGCGCGACTCGGGCATCGGCATCGCCGAGGAGCATCAGCAGGGTATATTCGAGGCATTCCGTCAGGCAGATGGCACCACCAACCGGCGTTATGGCGGTACCGGGCTGGGGTTGTCGATCTCCCGCGATCTGGCGGCATTGCTGGGCGGCTCCATCAGTGTGACCAGCGCGCCAGGGCAGGGCAGTATTTTCAGCCTGGTGTTGCCGGAAAGCTATGTCGAGCAAGGCCCTCAAGAGCCAGGCAATGAGTCTGCGGTCATGCTTGCGCCTCCCGCGCCATCGTTGCCGGTTCCTGCCGCGCCGGTCATCCAGCAGTCGGCCCCGGTGCCGGTGGAAACACCTGTAGCCGTGTTTGCCGATGATCGTGACAAGGCACCGTTTCAGCGGCGCTGCATTCTGGTCATCGAAGATGAAGTGCGCTTCGCTCAGATCCTCTTCGATCTGGCCCATGAGCTGGGCTATGACTGTCTGGTCGCGCATGCTGCGGATGAAGGGTTCAACCTGGCGTCACGCTACACGCCGGACGCGATCCTGCTGGACATGCGCCTGCCGGATCACTCGGGCCTGACCGTGCTCCAGCGTCTCAAGGAGCTGGCACCTACCCGACACATTCCGGTGCATGTAATTTCGGTCGAGGATCGCCAGGAAGCTGCGCTGCACATGGGCGCCATTGGCTACGCCGTCAAGCCGACCACCCGCGAAGAGCTCAAGGATGTATTCGCCAAGCTGGAGGCCAAACTGACCCAGAAGGTCAAACGCATCCTGCTGGTCGAAGACGATGCGCTGCAACGTGACAGCATTGCTCGCCTTATCGGCGACGATGATATTGAAATCACTGCGGTGGGTTTTGCCCAGGAGGCATTGGACCTGCTGCGCGAGAATGTCTACGACTGCATGATCATCGACTTGAAACTGCCGGACATGCTCGGCAATGAGCTGCTCAAGCGCATGTCCACGGAAGACATCTGCGCCTTTCCGCCGGTGATTGTCTATACCGGGCGCAACATGACCCGTGATGAAGAAGCCGAGCTGATGAAATATTCGCGCTCTATCATCATCAAGGGCGCACGCTCGCCTGAACGCCTGCTGGACGAGGTCACGCTGTTCCTGCACAAGGTCGAGTCGCAACTGTCCAACGAGCGACAAAAGATGCTCAAGACCGCGCGCAGCCGTGACAAGGTCTTTGAAGCGCGCAAGATCCTTGTGGTCGATGACGACGTGCGTAACATCTTCGCCCTGACCAGCGCCCTGGAGCACAAGGGGGCAGTGGTGGAAATTGCCCGCAATGGTCTTGAAGCGATTGCAAAGCTCAATGAGGTCGAAGACATCGATCTGGTCCTGATGGACGTGATGATGCCTGAAATGGACGGTTACGAAGCGACCATCGAGATCCGCAAAGACCCGCGCTGGCGCAAGCTGCCGATCATCGCCGTTACTGCCAAGGCCATGAAAGATGATCAGGAGCGTTGTCTGCAGGCAGGTTCCAACGATTACCTGGCCAAGCCCATTGACCTGGATCGACTGTTTTCACTGATTCGCGTCTGGCTGCCGAAGATGGAGCGCATTTGAATGAGGGCTCAGTGGCCGTGCTTTCCGGGGCGCAAAAACGGATGGCATCATGCACCTTGATCGAAGCATAGAGATCGAGCTGCGCCTGCTGATAGAGGCTATCTACCTCCAGTACAGCTACGATTTCCGCGACTATTCCGGTGCGTCGATCAAGCGCCGCGTGATCCATGCGTTGCGTCAGTTCGATTGCGCGACCATCTCGGCCCTGCAGGAGCGTGTGCTTCATGACCCGGCAGCATTCATGCAGCTGTTGCAGATTCTCACCATCCCGGTGAGTGAGATGTTCCGTGACCCCTCGCACTTTCTGGCGATCCGCAACGAGGTCGTGCCGGTGCTACGCACTTATCCGTCGATCAAGGTGTGGATTGCCGGTTGCAGTACGGGTGAGGAGGTTTATTCAACGGCTATTCTATTGCGCGAAGAGGGGCTGCTGGAGCGGACCATCATTTATGCGACCGATATCAATCCCAGCTCTTTGGAGAAGGCCAAGCAGGGCATCTTTTCCATGGATAACCTGCGCACCTATACGGAGAACTACCGTAACTCGGGAGGGCAGCGCAATTTCGCCGATTACTACACGTCTGCCTACGATTACGCGATCTTCGACAAGACACTGTGCGAGAACGTCACTTTTGCCGATCACAGTCTGGCCACAGATAGTGTATTCTCCGAAACGCAATTTATTTCCTGTCGTAACGTACTGATTTACTTCAACAAAAAACTTCAGGATCGAGCTTTCGGGTTATTTCATGACTCGCTGTGTCATCGCGGCTTTCTGGCGCTGGGCAGTAAGGAAACCCTGGATTTCTCTGCCTACGGCGGGGCGTTCGAGACGCTGGTGAAACCCGAGCGGATCTACCGGAAATTATGAGAACCACCTTTGACGATGACCTGTCCTGCGGCCCGTTGCCCGTGGTCGATGCTATTGTCGTAGGCGCGTCAGCGGGTGGTGTAGAGGCCCTGCTGAAAATATTCAGAAATCTGCTGCCGGGTTTCAGTCTGCCTATATTGATGGTGTTGCATTTGCCGGATGACCGGCGCAGCCAGTTGGCCCATGTATTTCAGAATCGCTTGGCGATCCCGGTCAAAGAAGCCGATGACAAGGAAGATATCGTGCCGGGCACTTTGTACGTTGCGCCAGCGGGTTACCACGTCTCGGTGGAGTCTGACTTTTCACTGTCATTGAGTCAGGAAGACAGGGTGTTTTACTCAAGGCCCAGTATCGACATTTTGTTCGGTTCGGCCGCGGATGCCTACGGCCCGCGACTGGCTGGCGTATTGCTGACTGGTGCCAATAATGACGGCGCACAAGGTTTGCTGCAGATCAAGAAGTATGGTGGTTTCACGGTGATTCAAGACCCCTCGCAGGCCCAGGCGTCGACCATGCCCGAGGCGGGCCTGGCGTTGCACTCGCCGGATTACCTTCTTTCCCTGAACGATATTGGCCGCTTGCTGGTCGAGTTGGAACGAACCGCATGTTAAGTGAAATTCAGGCAAAACTGCTCATCGTTGATGATTTGCCGGAAAACCTGCTGGCCCTCGAGGCGCTGATCAAGCGCGGTGATCGACTCGTCTACAAGGCACTCTCGGCGGACGAAGCGTTGTCACTGCTGTTGCAGCACGAGTTCGCGCTGGCCATCCTCGACGTCCAGATGCCTGGAATGAACGGGTTCGAGCTGGCCGAGATGATGCGCAGCACCGAGAAGACCAAGAGCATACCGATCGTTTTCGTCAGCGCTGCCGGCCGCGAGCTCAATTATGCCTTCAAGGGCTATGAAAGTGGTGCCGTGGACTTCCTGCACAAGCCGCTGGATATCCATGCGGTAAAGAGCAAGGTCAATGTTTTCGTTGATCTGTATCGGCAGCGCAAGGCCATGAAACTGCAGGTCGAAGAGCTGGAGCGCAGTCGCCAGGAGCAGGAAGCCTTGCTCAAGCGTCTGCAGTCGACCCAGGGCGAACTGGAACACGCGATCCGTATGCGTGATGACTTCATGTCCATCGTTTCCCACGAGGTGCGTACGCCGCTCAACGGTCTGATTCTGGAGACCCAGCTGCGCAAACTTCACCTGGCCAAAGACAACGCTTCAGCGTTCACCATGGAAAAGCTGCGGGCAATGGTCGACCGCGACGAGCGGCAGATTCAGAGCCTTATCCGCCTGATAGAAGACATGCTTGATGTCTCCAGAATTCGTACCGGCAAGCTGTCGATCAGGCCGAGCCCGTTTGACTTGAGCGAACTGGTCTGTCAGTTGCTGGAAAGCTTTGCCGCACAGATTGCCGCCGCCGATTCGACGGTCACCCGGTTTGCCGAAGAGCCGGTGATCGGCGTCTGGGACGAGTTCCGTATCGAGCAAGTGGTTGCCAACCTGTTGACCAATGCGCTGCGCTACGGTGCGCGCAAACCGATTGAAGTGCATGTGTACAGCAGGGAGGGCGAAGCCTTCATTGAGGTTCGGGATCAAGGCATCGGTATTACTGCTGAAAACCAGAAGCGCATCTTTCAGCAATTCGAGCGAGTATCGAGCAATCACGCTGTTGCCGGGCTTGGCCTGGGGTTGTTCATTTCCGATCAGATCGTCATGGCTCACGGCGGTCGTATCGAGGTGGAGAGCGAAGAAGGCAAGGGTTCGGTCTTTCGTATCTGCCTGCCTTTATAGATGACAGCTGCTGTCGATACAGGTGACAGCCGTTGGCGATGTAGGTGATAGCCACTGGCAATCAAGTTTAATCACACATCGGCGCAACCTCCCATGCATGCCGTGGTCGTATTGGCAGCTATTTATAAGATCAAAGGCAGTTCAATGAGCGCTGATGCAGAAAACGTCGTATTAATCGTCGAAGACGAACCCCTGATCCTGATGCTCCTGGCCGATTATCTGTCTGGTGAGGGGTATCGAGTCCTGAAAGCCGAGAATGGTGAGCAGGCTTTCGAGATTCTGGCGACCAAACCCCACCTTGACCTGATGATCACCGATTATCGATTGCCGGGTGGTGTCTCGGGTGTACAGATTGCCGAGCCTGCGGTGATGCTTCGACCGGAGTTGAAAGTGATCTTCATCAGCGGCTATCCGGCGGAAATACTCGATTCGGGCAGCCCCATTGCGCTGAAGGCACCCATTCTCGCCAAACCGTTCACCATGGAAACGCTGCATTCGCGTATTCAGGAACTGCTGGCCTGACAACGCGCTTTAACCGTCGAGTGAGCAGGCCGCCTTTCAGGCAGGAGTCATGTACAGCCTGAGCGTTTCTCAGGCTTCTATCATTTCCCGCACTTTCGAGGTCAGGTGATCGAACGCAAAGGGTTTGGTGATCAGTTGCATACCGGTGTCCAGAAAACCTCCGCGAACCGCGGCATGTTCTGCATAACCTGTGATGAACAACACTTTGAGTCCCGGTCGCAGCTGCCTTGCGATTTCTGCAAGCTGTCGGCCATTCATGCCCGGCAGCCCTACGTCGCTGATCAGAAGATCAATACGCTGGCCTGATTCCAGTATCGGCACGGCATCCAGTGCTTCGCCGGCCTCGATGAAGGTGTAACCCAATTCGCTGAGTACCTCACTGACCAGCGTCCGAACGGCTGGGTCGTCTTCGACAATCAGCACGGTTTCGCCATTTTCGGCGTAAACGGCATTGCTCTGGAAACTCTGCTCGGCTTCATCTGCAAGCCCCTTAAAGCGCGGCAGGAACAGCTGTACGGTGGTGCCTCGGCCTACTTCACTCTTGATTGAAACATGACCATGCGACTGTTTGCTGAAACCGTAGATCATTGAAAGACCCAAGCCGGTGCCCTGACCGATAGGCTTTGTGGTAAAGAACGGGTCAAACGCACGGCTGATCACTGTTTCCGGCATGCCGCAGCCATTGTCACTGACGCTCAGCACCACGTAATCACCGGGCAGCAGGTTCTCATGGGCATTGGTAAACGATCTGTCCAGCTGCTGATTGAAGGTTTCTACCACCAGCGTGCCGCCGTCGGGCATTGCATCGCGGGCATTGAGCACCAGGTTGAGCAGGGCGCTCTCCAGCTGGTTAGGGTCCGCTTCTGCAGTCCACAGATCGCTGGCCATGCGCAATTGCAAATGAATGCTCTCGTTGACACTGCGCTGCAACAGTTCGTCCATGGCATTGACCAGATGGTTCATCTCCACCGGCTTTGAGTCCAGTGACTGGCGCCGCGAGAATGCCAGCAAGCGATGGGTAAGTGCTGCGGCGCGATTCGCCGAGGTCACACCCAGGTCGATCAGGCTGTTGAGGTCCTCTATATTGCCGCGCGCCAGGCGTCTTCTTATCAATTCCAGGCTGCCGATGATCCCGGTCAGCATGTTGTTGAAGTCATGGGCAATACCGCCGGTCAATTGGCCGACTGCTTCCATTTTCTGTGACTGACGAAGAATGTCTTCCTTGTGGCGCAACTGCGAGGTGCGCTCTTCGACCTGTTGCTCCAATGTTTCATTCAGACGCCGCAATTGCGACTCGGCTTGCTTGCGTTCGGTGATGTCAGAGGTCACGCCTGCCAGAGAACTGACCAGACCGTTCTTGCCGCAAATGGCGCGGGCGCGCACATCCACCCAACTGAGTGAGCCATCCGGCCAGACGTTGCGGTATTCGATGATCAGATCAACACCGGTGTCCAGGCTGCGCTGAAGCGCCGACTGCATTCTGGGCTGATCTTCGAAATACACAGCGGCGAGCCAGTCGTCGTAATTGAACGTGTCCTGTTCGTTGCGGCCATAGTGACTTTTAGTAATATCCGAACAAGTCAGCTTGAGGTATTCCGCTTCCAGCAACCAGGAGCCCAGCCTGCCGGCCTTGAGCGCATTCTGCAGACGGCCTTCACTTTCGTGCAGGTCCTCCATGCGCGCCCGTGCTTCATACTGACGTCTGCGCCCGCGCACGGCCGTGACGACCAGGCTGACCAGAGTCGCAGGATGGAAGGGGCGTTCGAGAAAGGTCACATTGCCCAGTAGATTACCCATCCGTGCAGACGGATTGTGATCCGGACCGCCATGATGAGTCATCAGGACGATCGGCAGATCCGACCACGCTGGCTGGCGACTGATGAGGTCCAGCAGCGGTTTAATGTCACTATTGCGCAACGCCTCATCGGCGATGATTGCCAGGCCAGCGCCCGAGCTCAACTCTTTGACCAGTTCGAACAAGTCATGGGCCACCGTTGCCAGGTAGCCGGCTTCATCGAGGATCCGCATAGCGATCTGACTGTCTCGACCTCTGGGCGCCAGAATGATTGCGCGCTCCGACAACAGTCCTGGAATACTCACAGGTCGTCATCCTCAAGCAGCGGTTTCTTGTCGCCAAAGTATGACGGCACCCCGCGTAGTACGCCTTGGAAGGCTTCAAGCGGCTTACCGATCTTCAGACCGTTGGCACTGATGCGGTATTCACGAATAGTGGACTCGTGAGTGCCCGTGCGCTTCTTGATGATGGATATCGCGCGACGCACCTGACCCAAAGCTTCGAAATAACGCAACAGAATAACGCTGTCGGCAAGGTAGGTAATGTCGACCGGTGAGCGCATGTCACCGACCAGCCCGTGTTGTGCAACGGTCATGAAGGTCGATGCGCCCTGGCGATTGAGGTAGAGCAGAAGCTCATGAATGTGCAAAACCAGTGCGCTCTCTTCCGGCATTGCCGCCTGATAACCGTTGATGCTGTCGATGATCACGGTCTTTATCTGCTTGCGGTCCACTGCGCGCCTTACGCGGTGCGCAAATTCGCCAGGAGAAAGCTCAGCCGCGTCGATCTGCTCGACCACCAGATTGCCGGTCTCCTGAAGCGCCCGCAGGTCAATCCCGAGCTTGAGCATCCGCTCGAACAGCAGGCCCATTTCTTCATCGAATATGAACAGCCCCACACGCTCGCCACGTGCCACTGCCTGCGCCGCGAAAACCAGTGAAATAAGCGATTTACCGGTCCCGGCAGGGCCCAGAATCAGCGTGCTGGAGCCGCTTTCTATGCCGCCGCCCAGCAGGTCGTCCAGTTCTGTGATGCCGCTGCTGACCTGAGTGCGGGCGTAATTGGAGCGGTGTTCGGCCGCTACAAGACGTGGGAATACATGGATGCCGTTCTCGGCGATGGTGAAGTCGTGGAAACCGCCGCGGTATTTCTGGCCGCGGTATTTGACGATCTTCAATCGTCTGCGCTCGGCACCATAGGTGGGTGTCAGCGCTTCAAGACGGATAACCCCGTGGGCCACACTGTGTACGGTTTTATCCAGCGCTTCGGTGGTCAGGTCATCGAGCAGCAATACCGTCGCGTTATAACGCGTGAAGTAATGTTTGATGGCCAGAATCTGGCGTCTGTAGCGCAATGAACTTTGCGCCAGAAGACGAATTTCCGAGAGGCTGTCGATCACCACGCGAGAGGGTTTGACCCGCTCCACCACCTCGAATATCTGCCGCGTCGCTTCGCCCAGCTCCAGATCCGAGGAGTACAGCAGGCTTTGATGATGATCCGCATCAAGCAAGCTTTCAGGCGGCGTCAGCTCGAAAATATTGATCTGCTCGTCAAGCTCCCAGCCGTGTGAGGCAGCACCCGAGCGTAGCTCGCTTTCAGTCTCGGAAAGGGTGATGTACAGCGATATTTCACCTGCTGCTGCGCCTGCCTTCAGGAACTGCAGTGCCACGGTTGTCTTGCCGGTTCCGGGTTCTCCTTCAAGGAGAAAAACATGACTGCGTGAAAGACCACCCGCAAGGATGTCATCCAGACCTTCAATCCCGGTTGCCGCTTTTGACGTATTCAAGTATCGCCCTCTAATAACCCATATAGGTTTTGCTATCACTGATTACTGGACCTCCCGGCATTCTGACCGTTCACACTATTTAACGGTAGCGGGTACAGCGAATATATAAACGCGGCTGGCGGTCGGTCCGGCAAATGTCACTTAAGCCCGGTTACGATGATTGCGTCGCTGTTGTTATAGTCCAGCGCCTGAATACTCAACATGCCCTGAGGATCACGTCGTGACCGATTATCAAAGTTTCCGGGTCGAGCTGGCTGACAGCATTGCTCACGTACAGATCAACCGGCCTGAAAAGCTCAACGCAATGAACGAGGCTTTCTGGACTGAAATAATCGGCATATTCGACTGGATTGAGCGCAATGACGAAGTGCGGGCAGTAATACTCAGCGGAGCGGGTAAACATTTTTCGTCGGGTATCGATCTGGCATTGCTGGCTTCTGTTGCCAACCAGATGGGCAAGGATCCAGGCCGTAATGCCCGGCTGTTGAGGCGCGAGATCCGTGACATGCAGGCTTCGTTCACTGCAGTGGCAAATTGCCGAAAGCCGGTTCTGGCTGCTATTCAGGGCTATTGCCTGGGTGGTGCCATAGACCTGATTTCGGCCTGTGACATGCGTTACGCCGCCGCCGACGCCCAGTTTGCCATTCGCGAGATCGACATGGGCATGGCAGCGGATGTAGGAACCCTGCAACGTCTGCCGCGAATCATCGGCGATGGCGTGCTGCGTGAGCTGGCTTATACCGGGCGTACCGTGGGAGCTGAAGAGGCGCAGAGGATCGGGCTGGTCAATCGCACCTTCGATGACCTGGAAGGTCTGTTGCAGGGCGTCTTCGCGGTGGCCCGGGAGATAGCCGGCAAATCACCCATTGCCATCGAAGGCACCAAGCAAATGATCAGCTACATGCGCGATCACCGAGTGGAGGACGGTCTGGAACACGTTGCCATCTGGAACGCAGCCATGCTGCAATCACCTGACCTGAAGCTGGCGATGGTTGCGCAGATGAACAAGCACAAGCCGGTCTTCGATAATTGATTCATGATAGAGCTCGAATCTGAGCAAAGGAGTTTTTCCATGGCGCACCCGGAGCGTTGGACAACTGCAGTTCTGGATGTCGAGGCCGATGGTGGTTTGGCTGTGGTCCAGAGTGATCAGGGGTTTTTGCTGGATACCAATGGGGCAATGTTCCCCAGAGGCTGGCTGGCGGGGCTGGATTTGCCAGTGCAGAGCGAGCACGGCATCGGCTATTTTGAGGGTGAGCCTGTCTACCTGCTGGTGCTTGAGCGCTCGGTTGCGGTCGAGGGCTGTTCGTGGCAAGGCTTGCGTCAGTTCATGCTGGAAGGCGATTTTGCGGTCTTCCAGATGCTCGGCTACGCCGCGCAAGTCAGTACGTGGGCCAGAGAACATCGCTTTTGCGGAGCCTGCGGTCGTGCGACGGTGCAGATCCGTGGAGAGCGGGCGATGTTCTGCGAGCACGACAACCTGCGTCTGTACCCGCGTATTTCCCCGAGCATGATCGTGCTGGTCACGCGGGGCGATGAAATACTGCTGGCCCGCTCACCACGGTTTGTCACCGGCATGTACAGCGCGCTGGCAGGGTTCGTAGAGCCGGGCGAGTCTGCCGAAGACTGCGTGCACCGCGAAGTGATGGAAGAAGTGCAGGTGCGCATCAAGAACCTGAAATACATGGGCAGCCAGTGCTGGCCGTTTCCGCACTCGATGATGCTTGGCTTCCATGCCGAATATGATAGCGGCGACATAGTGCCCCAGGCGGAAGAAATCGAGGACGCACGCTGGTTTCATGTTGATGACTTGCCGCCGTTACCGGCCAACCGTTCTATCGCCCGCTATCTTATCGAGGCGTATCTGGCCGAGCGCTCAGGCGCCCCCGAACCAGTGCTGCCAGGCTAGGCGCACGGTCAGGCCCAATACCACGGTGATGAACACAGGGCGGATGAATTTGGCACCGCCCTTGATTGCAGTGCCTGCGCCGAAGTAGGCACCCAGCATTACCGCAAGGCCCATGCTCAGGCCGATGATATAGTCCACCTGGCCGGAAAATATGAATACCGAAAGCGCCACGGCATTGCTGACGAAATTCATGCTGCGCGCCACGCCGCTGGCCTTGACCAGATCCACCGGGTAGAGCAGCAGCGTGCTGACCGTCCAGAAGGCGCCGGTACCGGGCCCGGCAACACCGTCATAGAAGCCCAGCCCCAGCCCTTGTGGCAGTTGCCATTTCTTTTTGATCGGAGCATTGCTATCCAGTGGTGCCTTGGGCGTGCCGCCAAACAGCAAGTACAGCCCGCAACCGAACACAATGACCGGCAACATCTGGTTCAGCCATTCGGCTGGCAGGTAATGAGCAATGACTGCGCCGGCTGCGGCACCCACCGCAGTGCCGACCACTGCGTGTATCCACTGTCTGGGGTGAAACAGTTTGCGGCGATAGAACGTAAAACCGGCGGTTGCCGAACCGAACGTCGAACTGAGCTTGTTGGTGCCCAGCACCAGATGCGGTGGCAGACCGGCTGTCATCAGGGCGGGTGTAGTAAGCAGTCCGCCACCACCGGCGATGGCGTCTATAAAACCCGCGATGAACGCAACGACAGCAAGAATGGCGAGGGTGGTCAGGTCGACGCTGAGTTCAAAAGGCATGGTGGCAAGCGTGCTTATAGGGGAGGCGGGAGGGGGCAGAATGGCTGCCTGAATGTGGCGCATTCTACCCCCTTGCCAAGCGTTGCAGGAAGTCAGATATCGCTGAGCGCGACCCAGCGTTGCTCGGCGGCGGCGAGGCGAATGGCAGTCGCCAGACGCTCGATTTGCCAGGCTTCTTCGAAGTCCGGACCACGGCTGCCCTTGCCGCATACCGCAAGAATGAGTGCCTGTACCTCAAGTGCCTTGAGTTCGTTGTAACCCAGCTGATGGCCCGGTGCCGGGCAGAATGCCGCGTAACCGGGTTGCGCAGGGCCTGCCAGAAGACGTTGAAAACCATCGCGCCCAGCTGCGCCAGTGCGGTAAATGCGCAGTTCGTTAAGGCGCTCCTGATCGAATGCCAGTGTGCCTTTGGTGCCGCTGATTTCGAAACTCAGGTGGTTTTTGTAGCCGTGTTTCAGCCAACTGCTACTGAAGGTTCCGCGCGCACCATTGGCAAAACGCAGCAGTGCGTGGGTCTGGTCATCCACTGCGATGCTGCGCATTTCCTGGCTTCCGTTACTCGCAGGGCGTTGGCGGTGTACGGTGCTGGAGTCTGCGCAGACCGCTTCTACATCGCCCAGCAAATGGCGAGCCATCGCCAGCAAGTGGCTGCCCAGATCAGCCAGCGCGCCGCCCGCATGCGCCGCTTCGCAACGCCACGACCAAGGGGACGACGGGTTGCCCATGAAGTCCTCGCTGAACTCACCCTGAAAACTGACGATATCGCCCAGTTCGCCCGCGTCGATCATTTCCCTGGCAAGGCCGATCATAGGGTTGTGCTGGTAGTTGTAGCCAACCTGAGTAACAACCCCGGCGGCCTTGGCGCTACGGCGCATGTCGTCGGCCTGGGCGAGGCTCACCGCCAGCGGTTTTTCGCAATACACTGCCTTGCCTGCGGCGATGGCGGCCATGGCCATGGGGAAATGCAGATGATTGGGCGTTGTGATCGCCACGATCTGCACCTGCGGATCACTGATCAGGTGCTGCCAGTCAGCGTGGCTGTGATCGAAGCCCCAGGCGCTAGCGCACTGCTCGGCCCTGACGCTGTCCGCATCCGCCAGGGCGGTCAGTCGAATGCGTGCCGGCAGATCAAGGGCGGCATTGGCATTGCCGAAGGCCAGGGCGTGGGCACGGCCCATGAAACCGGTGCCGATCAGCCCGATGCCCAGTTGCGACAGCGACGTAGAAGGGTTTTCCCGCATGACATTCTCCAGAGAGGATTGTTGTTACGCGGAAAATATATTCCATAAATATAAAATATGGAAAATTAATTCATTTTTCAGCGTGGCAGTCAGTTCCAGACATCAGGATAAAAATCCGCCGTCGACATTAAGCGCAACGCCGGTGGTGTAACTGGACGCTGCGCTCGCCAGATACAAGACCGCGCCAGCCATTTCGCTGGGCGCTGCGACGCGTTTGAGCGGAATCTGTGCCAGGGCCATATTGAGAATCGCATCGTTCTTGACCAGCGCCGATGCAAATCGGGTATCTGTGAGGCCGGGCAGCAAAGCGTTGCAGCGAATTCCGAACTCGGCGCATTCTTTGGCGAACACCTTGGTCATGTTGACCACCGCCGCTTTGGTCATTGAATAGACACCTTGATAGGCACCCGGCGACACCGCATTGATGGATGCAACATTGATAATGCTGCCACCGCCGCCTTTGCGCATCAGCTTGCCGGCTTCCACCGACATGAAGAAATAGCCGCGAATGTTAACGTCGATGGTCTTTTGAAACGCGCTGAGGTCGGTGTCCAGCACATTGCAGAACTGCGGGTTGGTGGCTGCGTTGTTGACCAGTATATCCAGGCGCCCGAATTGCTCGCGAATCTGGGCGAAAACGCTGGTTATCTGCTCCATCTCGCCAATATGACAGGCAATGGCTGTGGCCTTGCCGCCCTCGCTGATGATGGCGTCGGCAACCGCCTGACACCCGTCGAGCTTGCGGCTCGACACAACAACGTGCGCGCCCTGTTGAGCGAGCAGCCTGGCAATGGCTTCACCGATTCCCCGGCTCGCACCTGAAACAAAAGCAACCTTGCCATCAAGGTCGAAAAGCTGGGTTCTGGACATGTCGTTTCCTTGTCTTGGCGTTGGCGGTCAAAGGCTGGATTTGGTGATTACATTCAGGCTCATCTGCTCCAGCAGCCTGTTCATGTCAATGAACCGGGCAAAGCGTTTGTCCTGAGTCTGTCCATGGAAAAAACGGTAGTAAATCTGTTGCACGATACCGGCCAGACGAAACAGGCCGTAGGTGTAGTAGAAGTCGAAATTGTCGATACGGATGCCCGAACGTTCGGCGTAATAGTCGACGAACGCCTGGCGCGTCAGCATGCCGGGGGCATTGCTCGGCTGGCGACGTGTCAACTGAACCGGCAGCGGGTCGTCAGCCTGGACCCAGTAGGCGAGGGTATTGCCCAGGTCCATCAGCGGATCACCGAGCGTGGTCAGTTCCCAGTCCAGCACGCCGATGATGTTCATCGGGTTATCCGGATCGAGGATCACATTGTCGAAGCGGTAGTCGTTATGCACGATGCTGGAGGTGGGCGAGTCGGCGGGCATTTTGTCTGCCAGCCACGCCTGGACCTGCTCCCATGCCGGAGCGTCCGGGGTTCGCGCTTTTTCATAACGCTCCGACCAGCCCGAAATCTGCCGTTGCACGTAACCCTGGGGTTTGCCCAGATCACCCAGGCCGCACGCCTGGTAATCAACGCGGTGCAAGTCCACCAGTTTGTTGATGAAGCTCTTGCACAGGTCTTCAGTCTGTCGTGCATCCAGCGCCAATTCGGGCGGCAGGTCAGAGCGCAGGATGATCCCCCTGACGCGCTGCATCACGTAAAACTCCGAGCCGATCACCGATTCATCCGTGCAGTGCAGGTACGCTTGCGGGCAATAGGGGAAGGCATTCCTGAGCTGATTGAGAATGCGGTATTCACGACCCATGTCATGTGCCGATCGCGCCTTGTGTCCGAACGGCGGGCGCCGCAGCACCAACTCGCGCTCGGGGTACTGAATCAGATAAGTCAGGTTCGATGCGCCACCGGGGAACTGACTGATCGCCGGGGTGCCATGCAGATCCGTCAGATGCGCCTTCAGGTACGGATCTATCAGGGAGGCGTCAAGTTCTTCGCCGCTGCGAATCCCGGTGGACTGGTCAGTCAGTGCCATACGTATACCTTGTGTTTATTATGTTCAGCTCAAACTATTGACTAATCTAATGATCGTCTGAACCACGAGCAAGCTCGCGGCAGCGTTATAGACTAGCGTGTTGCCGGGCAATCAGCGGCTCTGATTGCTGCTTTGTAAAGAACGGCACAGACAAAAAAACCGAAGCCGGCGGGGCTTCGGTTATTTGGGTGCAGCTTGCAAAGCGTCAGGTGTTTAAACCGGGAACAGTTCGCTGAGCTTCATGGCCAGCATCATGTCGCCTTCGGCGCGCAGCTTGCCGCCCATGAATGCCTGCATGCCATCGGTCTCGCCGCTGACAATGCCCTTGAGGGTTTCGCTGTCCATGACCAGGGTCACGTTGGCGTCCGGGTTTTCGCCTTCCTGCAATTCGCAGGTGCTGTCCTTGACGATCAGGGCGTAGTGTTTGTCTTCGTCGGTAATATGGAAACCGAAGACCAGGTCCAGACCGGCAGCAGCAGCCGGGTTGAACTTGTTCTTCATGGTTTGTACGGCGTCTGCTACTGAGGTCATGTCTTGATCCTTTTGTGGTGAGTACTTGCGTCCGCAAGGACGCGATTGGCCGGGCTCAGCGATAGGTAATGAGCGCCGGCGTCTTCAGCAGTTGCAAGTGTGTGTAACCGTTGAAGGAAGCCAGGGTAACGTCGCTGCCTTTGAATTTGAGCTGATGCAGCGAAGTGTTGACGATATGCCAGTGCAGCTCCAGTGCCTTTGCTGCAGGCATTCCTGTAACGAGGTGGAGCAGGGCAGTAATGGTGCCGCCGGAGGTGAATACGGCAATACGCTCATGCGGACCTGCGTCCTGAAGAATTCTGTCCAGGCCTGCCTTGACGCGGTCTACGAAACCTTGCCAGCTTTGCAGCCCCGGTGTGTCGTGCTCGCCACTCAGCCAGCGTTTGGTAATCAGGTTGAACAACCGATGAAACCCTGCGGGGTTGCCAGCGACGTCGCGCAGAATATCCAGTGCTTGCGGTTCATCGACAAGCATCGCCGGTATCAGCGCCCTGATCACGCCTTCAGCGTCGAATTCATCGAAGGCGCTGTCGAACTGTACGGGAGGCGTTTCAATACCTGCTTCTGTGTACTGGCCCAGCACATGCTGTGCCGTGTCTTTCTGGCGCAGGAGCTCACCCGATACACACCGGTCAAAGGTCATGCCCGACTGCGCGAGGTGAGCACCCAGCACTTGTGACTGACGAATGCCCGTGGGCGACAGGACGTCGTAATTGTCTGCACCAAATGAGGCCTGGCCATGTCGTATCAGATAGATGCTGCCCACGTCCGTGTTGTCTCGGTACGTTGAAGGTGGGTCGAGGTTATGAGGGATGCCGGGCGACTGTCAATGAAAAAACATACGCTCGTTTGAAATCATCGTTTTAATGGTTTGTAACGGCTCGATAGCTGGTGCGTCGCACAGGGCGTCGGTATGCTGCATTTATTGCGGCCCTTGATTGGTAAGGGCCTGACGCAAATGAGGGATATTCGTGGATTTCGTTGTCGATTACGCAAGTTTTCTGGCCAAAACCGTGACGCTGGTGATCGCCATCGTGGTGGTGCTGGTTGCCATTGCGTCCATGCGTGGCAAGGGGCGTCGCAAAACGGCCGGGCAACTGCAGGTCACCCGGCTCAATGATTTCTATAAAGGCCTGCGTGAGCGGCTCGAGCAATCCTTGCTCGACAAAGAGCGCCTCAAGACGCTGCGCAAGGAGCAGGGCAAGGCCCTGAAAAAAGAAAAAAAGCAGGCCGAGCCAAAATCCCGTGTCTACGTGCTAGATTTCGACGGTGACATCAAGGCCTCGGCTACTGAAAGCATGCGTCATGAAATTACCGCTCTGCTGACGCTGGCCACCGACAAGGACGAAGTGGTCCTGCGTCTGGAAAGCGGTGGCGGCATGGTGCACAGCTATGGTCTGGCGTCCTCGCAACTGGCACGCATTCGGCAGGCCGGTATTCCACTGACCGTATGCATCGACAAGGTTGCGGCCAGTGGCGGCTACATGATGGCCTGCATCGGCAACAAGATCATCAGCGCACCCTTCGCCATCCTCGGGTCAATTGGTGTGGTGGCACAACTGCCCAACGTCAATCGCCTGTTGAAGAAGCACGACATCGATTTCGAAGTGCTGACCGCGGGTGAATACAAGCGCACCCTGACCGTGTTTGGCGAAAACACCGAGAAGGGCCGCGAGAAATTCCAGCAGGACCTGGACATCACCCACGACCTGTTCAAGAACTTCGTTGCCAGCTACCGCCCGCAACTGTCCATCGACGAAGTAGCAACGGGCGAGGTATGGCTGGGCATGGCAGCCGTCGACAAACTGCTGGTCGATGAACTCAAGACCAGCGACGAGTACCTGGCCGAGCGCGCCAAGGATGCAGACGTGTTCCACCTGCACTACGTGCAACGCAAGAGCCTGCAAGAGCGCATGGGTATGGCTGCAGCCACCTCGGCGGATCAACTGGCCACCAAGTGGTGGGGACGTTTGACTCAGCAGCGGTTCTGGTAGGCATTGTTTAGGGGGTAACGACTTGCGCCAATGCTCCGCTGCGAGCGATAACCTCAACTATCGTGCGGCGCTCTGCGTCGCACATCAAGATCGGACGCAGAGCGTCCAGAGCCGCGTTCACACGCTGGAGCGTGCGGAACGATAATCTCGACGCTCCGCGTCGTCATGCTGTCTCGCGGAGCGTGGGAACGATAATCTGAGCCGAACGCCAATCACCTGACACCACAGAACTACGAACTGCATGCCTACGCGGAGCGCAGGCACGATAGTCATCTCAAGTGAGCAAAGGGACGATGGAGCAGGTCGCCTGAATCAGCGGCGCCGGAACAGCGGTAGCGGCTCGTCGGTTGCAGCCTGATAGGTCACCGAAAAGTCCTTCAGGCCTTCCAGCGCCTCGTACGGGTCCTTGTCGGCACGCACTGCAAAGGCGTCGAAGCCACAGCGGCGCATGTAGAACAACTGATCGCGCAACACGTCGCCGATGGCACGCAATTCGCCCTTGTAGCCAAAGCGATCACGCAACAGGCGCGCGTTCGAGAAGCTACGACCGTCAGTGAAAGCCGGAAAGTTCAGGGCGATGACCTGAAACTGGTCCACATCTGCGCCAATCTCTTCGGCTTCTTCATCACTGTCCAGCCATACGCCCAAACCGCCATCGCGTGCCTTCAATGCATGCGCGTGTTCGCGCCACAGTGCCAGCGGCACGATCAGGTCGTCGCAGTTCGACAGGCTGTCAAAGGTGGTTTCTTTCGGCAACAAGTGCCAGGTTTCATCAATGACTTCGTTGTTCTTAATGATTCGCTGCATAGACGCGCTCCTTGAAAGGGTCAATGCCAATACGTTGGTAGGTGTCGATAAAGCGCTCGTCTTCGGTACGTTTTTCAACGTAGACGTCGATCAGCTTCTCGATCACGTCCGGCATCGCCTCCTGCGCAAAGGAAGGGCCGAGGATCTTGCCGAGGCTCGCATCACGGCTGGCACTGCCGCCGAGTGAGACCTGATAGAACTCTTCACCTTTCTTGTCCACGCCCAGCACGCCGATATGGCCGACGTGGTGGTGGCCGCAAGCATTCATGCAGCCGGAAATATTCAGGTCCAGCTCGCCGATATCGAACAGGTAGTCCAGATCGTCGAAGCGGCGCTGGATGGATTCTGCAATCGGAATCGACTTGGCGTTGGCCAGCGAGCAGAAATCACCGCCAGGGCAGCAGATGATGTCGGTCAGAAGACCAATGTTCGGTGTGGCAAAACCATTGTCGCGCAGCTCGTTCCACAGGGTGAACAGCTCGGCCTGCTCGACGTCGGCTAGGATGATGTTCTGCTCGTGGGAAGTGCGCAGTTGACCAAAGCTGTAGCGATCAGCCAGATCGGCGATGGCGTCCAGCTGCTTGTCGGTCACGTCGCCCGGCGCAACGCCGGTGGGCTTGAGCGACAGGGTCACAGCAATGTAGCCAGGCTTTTTGTGGGCCAGCACATTGCGTTGACGCCAGCGAGCGAAACCTGGGTGTTGAGCGTCCAGTGCTGCCAGTTCGGCGTGCTGGTCGCTGAGAGCCTTGTATTGCGGGTCGACGAAGTGCCGGGAAACGCGCTGCACTTCGGCTTCGGTCAGGGTGGTCTGGCCACCACGCAAGTGCGCCATTTCGGCGTCGACCTTGGCGGCGAACACCTCAGCCGTCAGTGCCTTGACCAGAATCTTGATCCGCGCCTTGTACTTGTTATCGCGACGGCCATAACGGTTGTAGACCCGCAGGATGGCGTCGAGGTAACTCAGCAGGTCCTGCCACGGCAGGAACTCGTTGATGAAGGCACCTACAACCGGCGTACGGCCAAGGCCGCCACCCACCAGGACACGAAAGCCCAGCTCGCCGGCTTCGTTGCGCAACGGTTCAAGACCGATGTCATGTACTTCGATGGCGGCGCGATCACTGGTCGAACCGTTGATTGCGATCTTGAACTTGCGCGGCAGGTAGGCGAACTCCGGGTGGAACGTGGTCCACTGGCGGACGATTTCGCACCATGGGCGTGGGTCCACCAGCTCGTCTGCAGCAACACCGGCAAACTGGTCGGTGGTCACGTTGCGCAGGCAGTTGCCGCTGGTCTGGATCGCGTGCATTTGCACGGTCGCCAGTTCAGCGAGAATATCCGGTACATCTTCAAGCGCAGGCCAGTTGAACTGTACGTTCTGGCGAGTACTGATGTGCGCGTAGCCCTTGTCGTAGTCACGGGCAATTTTGGCCATCATGCGCGCCTGACGCGAGGTCAGCTGGCCGTATGGAACTGCCACACGCAACATCGGCGCAAAGCGCTGCACATAAAGACCGTTTTGCAGGCGCAACGGTCGAAACTCTTCTTCGCTCAGTTCCCCGGCCAGGTAGCGTCGGGTCTGATCCCGGAACTGCTTGACGCGGTCCTCGATGATCTTCTGATCGTAATCGTCGTATACGTACATATAGGTCCTGTTCTCAGGCTTCGTCATGAAGCAGGGCAGTTGCGTCAGTCCGGGCACACGCCCGTCGCTCGCGGTAGCCTGCTTCATCTGGTCAATTCTGCGCGCACGGCCGCGCACTCCGTCGGGAGCGAAGGCGACGATAGCAGTTTGCAGATATCGATAAAAGTGATGTTTATATATATGCAAATCACCAAAAGCGATAAGCAAAAAGGCGTTCGGTGATATCCCTGCTTGCCGTGTGGGCAAGACTCGACTTAACTGTGAATTGACCGATGCCGAATGAGTGTCGCAACCCTTCCTTTCATATGCAATCACCCATAAGACCGACAAGAGGCGATGCGATGAGCAAGCACCCGAAAGTAACCAAGCCGGGCAGATCCGTGGACACCTGGGCCATTCTATTCATTGTCGTACTGGCCGTGGGCGCCGCGATGTTCTGGGCCAGCAGCCAGTGACAGGCTGAACAAAGAATTTGCCGGAGTCTCCAGAACCTTGCTGTAGCAGCCGATAACTCGCGTGTAGCGATAAATTCCTGCTACCTCAAGGTTCGTTGATATGAAGGCGCTATTTGTTGGCTGGCTAATGCTATTCGGCTTTTGGTGGGCCGGATCCGCATGTGCCGCCTCGGTGGTATTTCTGAGTCCAGGTACAGAAACCGATGGCTATTGGCAGAGCCATGCCCGGGTGATGCAGACGGCCGCCGATACCACCGGTATGTCACTCAAAATTCTCTATACCGATCGCGACACCCGCAAGTTGCTGGCCATGGCGCGCGATACGCTGCAAGGGTATGTGCGTCCGGACTACCTGATGTTTTCCAATGAGCTGAATGTCGCCCCTGAAATCCTGCGTATGTCTTCAGGCAGCGGGGTCAAGCTGTTCGCCGTCAACAATACACTGACGGCGGATCAGATTCGTATTCTGGGTGATCTGCCGTCGCGCTATCCGGATTTCATTGGCAGCCTGGTCGGCAACGACGAGCAGGGTGGTTACCTGACGGCGAAAAGGCTTATCAGCCTTGCGCACCCGGTCATGGACGGGCAGGAGGTTGAAATGCTCGCGTTCTCGGGCACCAACACCACGCCTGTGTCCCTGTTGCGTGAAAAAGGCATGCTGCGCGCCTTGTCAGAGCACCCGGAGGTGCATTTGCGGCAAATTGCGCTGGGAGGATGGCGTCGGGATCGCGCACTCGAGCAGGCGCGCGTGTTGTTCAAACGCTACCCGCAGACACGCCTGGTATGGGCTGCCAATGAGCAAATGGCGTTCGGTGCGATGGATGCATTGCGGGAAAAAGGCGGTAAACCGGGTGAAGATGTGTTGTTCAGTGCCATTAATGGCACCTCGCTTTCATTGCAGGCCCAGCTCAATGGCAACCTGAGCGTGGTTGCTACCGGGCATTTCACCCTTGGCGGATGGGCAATCATCCTGTTGCACCGCTATGACACTGCCCAGCGGCAAGCCCGGCAACAGGTCGGCGCGCGCACTATCGATGTACTGCACCTGGTCGAGCCGAAGGACACGCAGCGCTTTCTGAACGCAACCCGTGAGGAGCGCTACCGGCTTGATATTCAGGCATTCAACGTGGGGGCTTTTGGCGAGGACTCACCGTTTTCCCTGAAAAACATGTTGCCGCCTGATCGCCCAGGCGGCAAGTAGCCGGGTCAGTGCTTACTCGTCATAACCCAGGTTCGGTGCCAGCCAGCGCTCGGTGACGCTCAGGTCCTGGCCTTTGCGGGCGGTGTAGCTTTCGACCTGATCCTTATCCACCTTGCCTACCGCAAAGTACTGCGCCTGAGGATGGGCAAAATACCAGCCGCTGACGGCCGCGGCCGGGAACATTGCGTAGTGCTCGGTCAGGAACACGCCGCTTTTGCCGGGCGTATGTTCGGGTGTGCCTTCCGGCAGTGGATCGAGCAGGGCGAACAGGGTGCCTTTTTCGGTGTGATCCGGGCAGGCCGGGTAGCCGGGAGCCGGACGAATGCCCATGTATTGCTCCTTGATCAACGCCTCGTTGTCCAGCGCCTCGTCTTTCGCGTAACCCCAGTATTCCTTGCGCACCTGCTGGTGCAGCCATTCGGCACAGGCCTCGGCCAGACGGTCGGCGAGCGCCTTGACCATGATCGAGTTGTAGTCGTCGCCCTTGTCCTGATACGCCTTGGCAACTTCTTCGGCACCAATGCCGGCTGTAGTGATGAAGCCACCGATGTAGTCGGTCAGGCCACTGTCTTTCGGCGCGACGAAGTCGGCCAGCGAGAAATTCGGCTTGCCGTCAGGCTTTATGGTCTGTTGGCGCAGGTGATGCAGCTTCGCCAGCGGCTTGCCGTCGTCGCCATAGACTTCCAGATCATCATCGTTGACCTGATTGGCTGGCCAGAAGCCGAATACTGCACGGGCGCTGATCAGTTTCTCGTCGATCAGCTTGCGCAGCATCTGAGTGGCGTCCGCATACAGCGCGGTGGCCGCTTCACCGACCACTTCGTCAGTCAGGATGCGCGGGTATTTACCGGCCAGATCCCAAGAGATGAAGAACGGTGTCCAGTCGATGTATTCGGCCAGCACGTTCAGGTCGATATCCTGCAGAACCCGGGTGCCGGTGAAGGTCGGTTGGGCAGGGGTGTAGTTTTCCCAGTCGAACTGCGGCTTCTTCGCCACCGCCGCGCCATAGCTCAAGCGCTCGGTGCGCGCACTGCGTGCCGAGGTACGCTCACGTACTTCGACGTATTCCAGGCGGGTCTTTTCGATGAAGGCCGGTTTCAGTTCTTTCGACAGTAACTGGGTCGCCACGCCCACCGCACGTGAAGCGTCGGTGACGTAGATGACTGCATCATTGCTGTATTTAGGCTCGATCTTGACCGCAGTGTGGGCTTTGGAGGTGGTCGCGCCACCGATCATCAAGGGCAGATGGAAGTCCTGGCGCTGCATTTCCCGGGCAACATGGACCATTTCGTCCAGCGACGGCGTGATCAGGCCTGACAGACCAATGATGTCGCACTTTTCATCGCGCGCCACCTGAAGGATTTTCTCGGCAGGCACCATCACCCCGAGATCGACGATGTCGTAGCCGTTACAGCCCAGCACCACGCCAACGATGTTCTTGCCAATGTCATGGACGTCGCCCTTGACCGTGGCCATGAGGATCTTGCCCTTGGCTTCGGGCTTGTCGCCTTTTTCCAGCTCGATGAACGGGATCAGGTGCGCAACTGCCTGTTTCATGACCCGTGCGGACTTCACCACCTGAGGCAGGAACATCTTGCCTGCGCCAAACAGGTCACCGACCACGTTCATGCCCGCCATCAATGGGCCTTCAATCACTTCGATGGGGCGGGTGAATGCCAGACGCGACTCTTCGGTGTCCTGCACGATATGAGTGGTGATGCCCTTGACCAGCGCATGCTCCAGCCGTTGATTGACCGGCCAGCTGCGCCATTCCTCGGTTTCCGCTTCCTTGACGCTGCCATCACCCTTGAATTTGTCGGCAATTGCCAGCAGTGCGTCGGTGCCTTCGGCGTTACGGTTGAGCACCACGTCTTCGACGCAGTCACGCAGTTCAGCAGGGATCTGGTCGTAGATTTCCAGCTGGCCGGCGTTGACGATGCCCATGCTCAGGCCGTTGCGGATCGCATGCAGCAGGAACACCGAGTGAATCGCCTCGCGCACCGGGTTGTTGCCGCGGAACGAGAACGACACGTTGGACACGCCACCCGAGGTCAACGCATACGGCAGCTCGTCACGGATGTAGGCGCAGGCGTTGATGAAGTCCACGGCATAGTTGTTGTGCTCTTCAATACCGGTAGCGATGGCGAAGATGTTCGGGTCGAAGATAATGTCTTCCGGCGGGAAGCCCACTTCGTTGACCAGAATGTCGTAGGAGCGCTTGCAGATTTCCTTCTTGCGCGCCTCGGTGTCGGCCTGCCCCTGTTCATCGAAGGCCATGACCACCACGGCTGCACCATAGCGCTTGCACAGGCGGGCGTGATGAATGAACTGCTCGACGCCTTCCTTCATGCTGATGGAGTTGACGATGCCCTTGCCCTGGATGCATTTGAGGCCGGCCTCGATCACTTCCCACTTGGACGAGTCGATCATGATCGGTACGCGGGAAATGTCCGGCTCGCCTGCGATCAGGTTGAGGAAGGTCACCATGGCCTTCTTCGAGTCGAGCATCCCTTCGTCCATGTTGATATCGATCACCTGGGCACCGGCCTCGACCTGCTGCAGGGCGACCTCCAGCGCTTCGGTGTAATTGTCTTCACGGATCAGGCGGGCGAAGCGGGCAGAGCCGGTGATGTTGGTACGCTCGCCGACGTTGACGAACAGCGACTGGCGATCGATGGTGAAAGGCTCAAGGCCCGACAGACGGCAGGCCTTTGGATTGTCCGGAATTTCGCGTGGCGCGTAGCCCCAGACTGCCTCGGCAATCGCCTTGATGTGCGCCGGGGTGGTGCCGCAGCAGCCGCCGACAATGTTCAGGAAACCGCTCTGGGCGAACTCTTCGATGATCTTCGCCGTCTGGCTCGGCAGTTCGTCGTATTCGCCAAAGGCGTTGGGCAGACCGGCGTTGGGGTGCGCAGATACATGGGTGTTGGCCTTGTTGGCCAGCTCTTGCAGGTAAGGGCGCAGCTCGCTGGCACCCAGCGCGCAGTTCAGACCGACCGAGATCGGTTTGGCGTGGCTGATCGAGTTCCAGAAGGCTTCTGTAGTCTGTCCCGACAGGGTACGTCCCGAAGCGTCGGTGATGGTCCCGGAAATCATGATCGGCAGTTCAAAACCCACTTCTTCGAACACGCCCTGCACGGCAAAGATCGCCGCCTTGGCGTTAAGTGTGTCGAAAATGGTTTCGATCAGGATCAGGTCGGCACCGCCCTCGATCAGCCCCTTGGTGGCTTCGCTGTAGTTCTCGACCAACTCGTCGAACGTGACGTTGCGATAGCCAGGGTTGTTGACGTCCGGCGACAGCGAGCAGGTGCGGCTGGTAGGGCCCAGCACGCCCGCCACGAAGCGCGGCTTGTCCGGCGTTTCAAGGGTTTTGGCGTCTGCGACCTTGCGTGCCAGGCGCGCGCCTTCCAGGTTCAGCTCGTAGACGATCGACTCCATGCCATAGTCGGCCTGGGAGACCTGAGTGGCGTTGAAGGTATTGGTTTCGAGAATGTCGGCACCGGCATCCAGATAAGCCTTCTCAATGGCGCCGATCACGTCAGGCCGGGTCAGGATCAACAGGTCGTTGTTGCCCTTGACATCGCTTGGCCAATCGGCGAAACGCTTGCCCCGATAGTCCTGCTCTTCAAGCCTGTAGCTCTGAATCATGGTGCCCATGCCGCCATCGAGGATCAGAATCCTCTGTTTCAGAGCAGTGAGAAAGGCTTGATGGCGGGCGCTGCGGTCAGACATGGGGGCTACCTTGAGAAGGTCGATACTTTAAAGGACGGGATGATAGCAAACCGGAACGGTTTTGGTGGTGCTGCGGCTTTTGCATGAAAATCATTCATGTTGGAGGCAATGACGGCCTAGTAGAATTGTGCCATTTTTAATGACAGAGCCTACGGGATATGCCGCACCGTTTGTTGGCAAGCATCGCCTTGCTTTTTATCTGCTGTGCTGCACAGGCCCAGACACCCTCAGCCACACCCGCAAGCCCGGCTATTTCCTACGTAAAGGATATTCAGCCGATCCTTACCGAGAAATGCGTTGCCTGCCATGCCTGCAACGACGCTCCCTGCCAGTTGAACCTGGGCAGCGGGGAAGGCGTGATCCGTGGTGCCAGCAAGATCCCGGTTTACCAGGGCGAGCGCAGTGAGGCGGTAGCGCCGACCCGACTGTTTTATGATGCGCTTGATACCGAGGCGTGGCGCGGCAAGGGTTTTTACTCTGTGCTGGAGGCCCAGGGCAGTCAGGCAGCCCTGATGGCGCGCATGCTCGATCTGGGGCGCAGCGCGCCTTTGCCAGCCAACAGCAAAATTCCGGACGAGATCGCACTGGGCATCAATCGCGAAAATGTCTGCCCGCTGCCCGGCGAATTCAACGCCTATGCCGCAGCTCATGCGCAACAAGGCATGCCACTGGCGGTGGCTGGCCTGACCGACGCCGAATACCAGACGCTGCAGCGCTGGCTGGCTGCCGGTTCGCCGGTGGAGCAGCAGACCATTACCCCGAGTGTCACGGAAACGGCGCAGATCAATGCCTGGGAGGCGCAGCTCAACGAGCCTGGCGCGAATCAGGCGCTGGTCGGTCGCTGGCTGTTTGAGCACCTGTTTCTGGCACATATCTATTTCGAGGGCGGCGAAGCCGGGCACTTCTTTCAGTGGGTGCGCTCGCGAACCCCAAGCGGCAAGCCTGTGGACCTGATCGCTACTCGTCGCCCCGACGATGATCCGGGCAGTGACTTCTATTATCGATTGATTCCTGTGCAGGGCGTGATCGTTCACAAGACCCACATTACCTATGCCATGAGCCCGCAGAAACTGACGCGGGTCAGGCAGTTGTTCTATGGTAACGACTGGAAGGTCAACGCACTGCCTGGCTATGGCCCTGGCCATCGGGCCAATCCGTTTCTGACCTTTGAAGCCATCCCGGCAGCGTCGCGCTATCAGTTCATGCTCGACAATGCCGAGTATTTCGTCCGCACCTTCATTCGCGGACCGGTCTGTCGCGGGCAAATCGCGACCGATGTGATTCGCGATCAGTTCTGGGTGCTGTTCCAGGACCCGGCGCACGATCGCTACATCACCGATGCGACTTATCGCGGGGAGGCCACGCCATTGCTGGCCATGCCGGGGCAGAACGATGACGTGGGCAGCGTGCTGAGCCTGTGGCTGTCCTACCGCGACCGGCGCAATGAGTATGAAGACCTGCGCCGCGACAGTTACACGAAAATGCCGGCACCGGGGTGGAGCACGCTGTGGGCAGGCAATGACAATGCCTTGCTGACCGTTTTCCGTCATTTCGACAGCGCTTCGGTCAATAAAGGCCTGATTGGCGACGTGCCGCACTCCATGTGGTTGTTCGACTTCCCGTTGCTGGAGCGTACCTATTACCAGTTGGCGGTGAACTTCGATGTCTATGGCAACGTTTCACATCAGGCACAGACCCGGCTGTATTTCGATTTGATCCGCAACGGTGCCGAGATCAACTTCCTGCGCCTTATGCCCGCCGATCGCCGGGAAGACATACTCAGCGATCTTTATCAGGATGGCGGCAAGATCAAGATGTGGCTGGATTACCAGAAGATCGATGACGATACGCCAACCGGTATCAAACTCGATGAAAAGGCCCCGCAGCGTGACTTTGCGTTCAAGCTGATCGAGCGTTCCGGCAGCCTGAATGCCGCGCCTGATCCAATCAACCGCTGTAGCGGGGCGTATTGTTCTCGGCCGAACCTCGACAGCAGTTTTGCCCAGGCGGAACAGGCACTGAGCCGTTTGACCTCACGCCCGGCGGCGGGCCTGAAAGTCATCGATCAATTGCCGGAAGCAAGCATGCTGCGCATCGAGGGCAGGGACGGCAAACGCATGATCTACAGCATGCTGCGCAACCGTGCGCACAGTAACGTCGCGTTTCTGCTGGGCGAGTCTTATCGCTATATACCGGGGCTGGACACACTGACCGTCTACCCGGGCGTGCTCAGCAGTTATCCGAATTTCATCTTCAATATTCCGGTCGAACAGGTGCCGGCCTTTGTCGATGCCATGCAGCAGAGCAAGGATCAGGCGAGTTTCGAACAAATCGTCCAGCGTTGGGGCATCCGTCGTACTCATCCACTGTTCTGGAGTTACTTCCACGATCTGAATCGCTACGTTCAGGAAACTGAACCACACGAAGCGGGTGTGCTGGACATGAATCGCTACGAGAACCTCTGAAAAAACCGGGGCTTCACGCCGCAGGCCCTTGTGCAACATGGCCTGCGGCCATCTTTACTTCCTGAACGAAATGTATCTCGCGCGATCTTTTTTCCAAAAAGGTGGTCCGAAATGGTGCGCGTCATAGGCCGGTTTATCCAACGACCCATGATTGAAAGTCAGGCAGTAGAGGTTTTTTGTGATGTTGATTTCAGTTCAGGCGCTACGGGCGTTCGCAGCGTGGGTCGTGGTGTGTCATCACTTCATGCAGATTTTTTTCGATTTCAAGGCCAGCGGCCCGGTGGGACAGTTCTTTGTGTCGAAGGGCGCGGTCGGCGTTGATATCTTCTTTGTCATCAGTGGTCTGGTTATCTTTTTGTCGACGCAGAACAGCGATATGCCTGCACGGCGCTTCATTCTGCATCGTCTGATTCGAATTGTTCCGGCCTATTGGCTGTATACCGCCGCCATGGCGTTGTTGTTGCTGATTGCAGCACCGATGCTCCCGCATCAGGTCATCGGCTGGCAGAACTTCCTCTTGTCACTGGTATTCATTCCTTCCGAAAACCCCGGTGGTTATGGCCTTTACCCGACGCTTAACGTCGGCTGGACGCTCAACTATGAGATGTTTTTCTATCTGCTGTTCTCGGTGGTATTCCTCTTTCAGCAGCGTCACCGGCCGCTGATCATTGCCGCAGCGCTGTTTGCGGTCAGTGAGGTTCTGGCCCGCACCGGGCTGATCAGCCGCTTCTATGGCAACGACATTATTTACGAATTCCTGCTGGGTATCGGCATCGGCATCCTCTATCGCCGTGGCTGGATCAAACAGGCGCTATGGCTGCCGCTAGCGGGTATTGCGGTAGGGCTGTATGCGATCAATCACCTGACCAATGAGCAGCGTCTGCTCAACTGGGGCCTGCCGAGTGCCTTGATCGTGCTGTCGTGCATCTCGCTGGAACCTTATTTCCAGGGCAACAGGTTGCTCAAGGTACTGGGCGATTGCTCGTACTCGGTCTACCTGCTGCATGTCTTGGTGCTGTACGGCGGGTTGCTGATGGCGCAGCGCTTTGGCCTCAGTCCTTATGTGGTGTTCGCGTTCTGCGTGCCGATTATCGCCATCGGTGCCTGGGTCAGTTATGAATGGATCGAGAAGGGCCTTTACCGAAGGATGAGGAGCTGGCTGGACGGACGCCGAGCGGTCAGCCGGGCGCAGGCATTAACCTGACAAAAATACTAGGACTTTGTGTGACGGTGCCGATTGGCGTAAACTGCTGGCACGTCTGCGAGGAATTTTCATGACCGCTATCACTATTACCGATGCCGCCCACGATTATCTGGCCGATCTGCTGGAAAAGCAGAACACCCCGGGCATTGGCATCCGCGTATTTATTACTCAGCCCGGCACTCAGTACGCCGAAACCTGCATTGCCTACTGCAAGCCGGGTGAAGAAAAGCCGGAAGACAAGGCTATCGGCCTGAAGAGCTTCACCGCCTGGATCGATGGTTTCAGCGAAGCCTTTCTGGATGATGCCGTAGTTGATTACGCCACTGATCGCATGGGCGGCCAGTTGACCATCAAGGCACCAAACGCCAAGGTGCCAATGGTCAATGCCGACAGCCCGATCAACGAGCGCATCAATTATTATCTGCAAACCGAGATCAATCCGGGCCTTGCCAGTCACGGCGGTCAGGTCACGCTGATCGATGTGGTTGAAGAAGAGGCAAAAAATATTGCTGTCCTGCAATTCGGTGGCGGTTGCCAGGGTTGCGGTCAGGCTGATGTCACGTTGAAGGAAGGTATCGAGCGTACGTTGCTTGAGCGCATTCCCGAGCTGTCGGGCGTTCGCGATGTGACCGACCATACGCAGAAAGAAAACGCTTACTACTAAGCCTTTCTCTGCTGCGCAAAACGCCCTGACTGTTCAGGGCGTTTTCGTGTGCGGCCGTCGCTGGTGGTCAGGTCAGTTCCACCAGTACTGCGCCTTCGTTGACCATCTCTCCCTCATGGCAGTAAAGCGCTGTAACGACGCCTGTACTGGCAGCGCGGATGCTGTGTTCCATCTTCATGGCCTCCAGCACCACCAGTTGCGCCCCGCACTCGACCGCCTGACCCACTTCAACCAGCACGCGCACGATGCTGCCATTCATGGGGGCGGTCAGGCCGCCATGCTGGCTATCGCTGAGGTCGGCCTGCGCGATGGGGTCCAGTCGGTTGATGGTTTGCAGGTCGCCTTGCCATTTGAGGTAAAGCGTACCGCCACGGCGTATCGCCAGATTCGAGCGGCGCACGCCGTTGTGTTCGACAGTCAGATGCTCGTCGCTGAGTTTAAATGGTGAGTCGCTGCTGTTGCGCAGGTAGACGGTTCGGGTTTGACCATTGCAGCTCAGCCGCAGATCCGTCTCCGCAGGCAGGCCTGCACGAAAGCCTGTCGTGACCTCCCAGGGCGAGTGCAGGTCGTCTTGATCGACACGTGCCGGTTCGCTCTGGCTGAAGGCCTCGGCGGCGGCCTGCCAGAGTTCCTCACACAGTTCACCCGTTTGCGGCAGCAATTTATCCTGATAGCGGGGGATGAAGCCTGTGTCCAGTTCCGCGGCGGCAAACGCTGGATGGGCGATGATTCTGCGCAAAAATGCGAGGTTGGTTCTGACACCGCCCACTGCAAACTCATCCAGCATAGCGAGCAGGCGCAAACGGGCCTGCTCACGGTTTTCGCCCCAGGCAATCAGTTTGCCGAGCATGGGGTCATAGAAGGGTGAAATGTTGTCACCCTCGCTAACGCCACTGTCCACACGCTTGCCGGGGCCGGACGCGGATTCTCTGTAGAGTTCCAGCGTGCCGGTCGCAGGCAGAAAATCGTTGGCCGGGTCTTCGGCGTATAACCGGACCTCAATGGCGTGACCGATCAGTGGCACTTGTTCCTGAGTAATAGGCAGCGGTTCGCCTCTGGCCACCCGAATCTGCCATTCCACCAGATCCAGGCCCGTGATGTACTCGGTCACCGGGTGCTCGACTTGCAGGCGGGTATTCATCTCCATGAAGAAAAACTCGCCGCGCGCGTCCAGCAGGAATTCCACCGTGCCTGCACCCACGTAGCCGATTGCCTGTGCGGCCTTGACCGCCGCTTCACCCATGGCTTTGCGCAGTTCGGGTGTCAGGCCGGGCGCAGGTGCTTCTTCGACGACCTTCTGGTGTCGGCGCTGAATGGAGCAGTCGCGCTCATTGAGGTAGAGGCAGTGACCATGGCGGTCGGCAAACACCTGAATCTCGACGTGGCGTGGGGTGAGGACGTATTTCTCCACCAGCATTCGCGCGTCGCCGAACGATGAGAGCGCCTCGCGTTGCGCAGAGGCCAGCGCTTCGGTCAGTTCGCCGCTGTGCTCCACCACCTTCATGCCTTTGCCGCCACCGCCTGCCGTGGCTTTCAACAGCACGGGGTAACCGATGCGTTCAGCGGCGCTGCGGAACGTCTCGATGTTCTGTGCGTCGCCGTGATAGCCAGGTACCAACGGCACGCCAGCCTGCTCCATCAGCGACTTGGCGGCAGATTTGCTGCCCATGGCGTCGATGGCCGAGGCGGGTGGGCCGAGGAAAATCAGCCCTGCCTCTTCAATGGCACGGGCAAAGTCGGCATTTTCGGACAAAAAACCGTAGCCGGGGTGAATCGCTTGTGCACCGCTTGCCTTGGCTGCATCGATAAGCTTGTCGATCGCCAGGTAGCTTTCTGCTGCCTTGCTGCCTCCAAGGTCCACACGGATATCAGCCTCACGGCTATGCCGTGCGTCACGGTCAATGGCACTGTGCACGGCGACTGTGGTGAGCCCCATGGTTTTCGCGGTACGCATGATACGACAGGCAATTTCACCACGGTTGGCGATCAACAGCGTGGTCAGCTCGGGGGTGCTCATGATTGCGAGTCCTTCTGTGATTCTTGCCGGGCTGCAAGCGCTGCTGGCGTTTGATCGCCGTGTGGCTGCCAGCCGGGTGTACGTTTTTGCAGGAAGGCGCGCAGGCCTTCCTGGCCTTCGGCGCTGGTGCGGATGCGCGCGATGGCGCTTTCACAGTAGCGGCGCAATGCAGGTGTGAGTTCGCCGCTGCCGACTTCGCGTAGCAACTCCTTGCTGACCCGCATGGCCTGCGGGCTATTGAGCAGCAGGTTGTCGACCCACTCCTGCGTGCGGGCTTGCAGGTCGGCAGCCGGGTAGCACTCAGCTATCAGCCCCATCTGCTGCGCTCGCTGGCCATCGAAACGCTCGGCGGTCAGTGCGTAGCGCCGCGCGGCGCGTTCGCCGATGGCCTGTACCACAAACGGACTGATAACCGCTGGAGCCAGACCTATGCGTACTTCTGACAGGCAGAACTGCGCATCTGCCGTCGCAATGGCCATGTCGCAGCAACTGATCAGGCCCAGCGCGCCACCGAACGCTGCACCTTGCACCACCGCAAGCGTCGGTATTTTCAATTTGGCGAGGCTGTACATCAGCTCTGCCAGTTCACGGGCATCATCCAGATTGGTGTTGTAGTCCAGCTCTGCGGCCTGCTGCATCCAGGCCAGATCGGCACCGGCGCTGAAATGCCTGCCACGCCCGCGCACCAGCAGAAAGCGCTGGCCGGCATCACTTTGCACCTGGTCCAGCGCGAGGATCAACTCGCGAATCATCTGCGCATTGAAGGCATTGTTCTTGTCCGGTCTATTTAGCCACAGCGTGGCGAAACCACGTGGGTCGGTGATCAACTCTATGGTCGCGAACGAGGTCGAAGTCATGGTCATTTCCCGCCTCACATCCGGAACAGGCCGAAGGTGGTAGGTTCGATGGGCGCATTGAGCGAGGCGGACAGGGCCAGCGCAAGAATTTCGCGGGTTTGTGCCGGGTCGATGACTCCGTCGTCCCACAGTCGGGCGCTGGAGTAATAAGGATGCCCTTGATGCTCGTACTGATCGAGAATCGGCTGCTTCAGTTCGGCCTGCTGCTCGGCGCTGAAGGCCTGGCCGGCACGTTCCGCCTGCTCGCACTTGACCTGCACCAGCACGCCCGCTGCCTGCTCGCCGCCCATCACGCCGATTCTCGCGTTGGGCCACATCCACAGAAATCGCGGGTCGTAGGCGCGGCCGCACATGCCGTAATTTCCTGCGCCGAAACTGCCGCCGATGATGACCGTGAATTTCGGCACCTTCGCGCAGGCCACGGCGGTCACCAGCTTGGCACCATGTTTGGCGATGCCCCCGGCTTCATACTTCTGACCGACCATGAAACCGGTGATGTTCTGCAGAAACAGCAGGGGAATTCCCCTTTGGCAGGCCAGTTCGATAAAGTGCGCGCCTTTTTGCGCAGCTTCTGCGAACAGAATCCCATTGTTGGCTAGCATCGCGATCGGGTAGCCATGCAGGCGAGCGAAGCCGCAGACCAGCGTGGTGCCAAACAACGCCTTGAATTCATCCAGTACCGAGCCATCCACCAACCGCGCGATGACTTCGCGTACGTCAAACGGCTGTTTTGTGTCGGCCGGGATAATGCCGTACAGGTCATCGCTTGCGTACAACGGCGCAATCGGTGTGACAGTGTTCAGTTGACCCTGCTTGCGCCAGTTCAGATTGGCGATGCTGCGTCGCGCCAATGCCAGCGCGTGCTCGTCGCTGTCGGCATAGTGATCGGCCACCCCGGAGGTGCGGCAATGCACATCGGCACCGCCCATTTCTTCAGCGCTGACTATTTCTCCGGTGGCAGCTTTTACCAGTGGCGGGCCTGCGAGGAAGATGGTGGCTTGCTGACGCACCATGATCGCTTCGTCGGCCATGGCCGGAACATAGGCCCCGCCTGCGGTACAGGAACCCATGACCACGGCAATCTGGGGAATGCCTTGTGCGCTCATGTTGGCTTGATTGAAGAAGATTCGCCCGAAGTGTTCGCGGTCCGGAAACACTTCGTCCTGGCGCGGCAGGTTGGCACCACCGGAGTCCACCAGGTAGATGCACGGCAGGCGGTTTTGCTGGGCGATGGTCTGCGCGCGCAGGTGCTTTTTGACGGTCAGCGGGTAATAGGAGCCACCTTTGACCGTCGCGTCGTTGGCGATGATCATGCACTCGACGCCCTCGACCCGGGCAATACCGGCAATTACTCCGGCGGCTGGAACCTCTTCGCCATACACCTGATGGGCGGCGAGTTGGCCGATTTCCAGAAACGGCGAGCCGCTGTCCAGTAGACGGTTGATACGTTCGCGCGGCAGCAGCTTGCCGCGTGACGTATGACGTTCCTGTGCCTTGGGCCCGCCGCCTTGGCGAACGATGCTCAGCAACATACGGAGCTCTTCGACCTGCTTGAGCAGCGTGGTGCGATTAAGGGCAAATTCCGGCGAGCGGGCGTTGATGCGAGTCTGCAGAATGGTCATGGTAGCTCCGCAATCAACGGGTTTCGTTGAACAGTTCGCGACCGATGAGCATGCGCCGGATCTCGCTGGTGCCTGCACCGATCTCGTAGAGTTTGGCGTCGCGCAACAGTCGACCGGCCGGGAATTCGTTGATGTAGCCATTGCCGCCCAGAATCTGGATGGCATCCAGCGCCATCTGCGTGGCGCGTTCGGCGCTGTAGAGGATCACGCCCGCTGCGTCCTTGCGCGTGGTCTCGCCACGATCACAGGCTTGGGCGACGGCGTACAGGTAGGCCCGGCTGGCGTTAAGCTGGGTGTACATGTCTGCGACCTTGCCCTGAATCAGCTGGAACTCGCCGATGCTCTGGCCGAACTGCTTGCGGTCGTGAATGTAGGGCACCACCACGTCCATGCAGGCCTGCATGATTCCGGTCGGCCCGCCAGAGAGCACGACGCGTTCATAATCGAGGCCGCTCATCAGGACTCTGACACCACCATCAAGCGCGCCCAGCAGGTTCTCTTCGGGCACCTCGACATCGTCGAAAAACAGCTCGCAGGTATTGGAACCGCGCATGCCCAGCTTGTCGAACTTGCTGCCGCGCGAGAAGCCCTTCCAGTCGCGTTCGACGATAAACGCGCTGATGCCATGGGCTGCCTTCTCCAGGTCGGTCTTGGCGTAGATCACATAGGTGTTGGCATCCGGACCGTTGGTGATCCAGGTCTTGCTGCCATTTAACACATAGCGATCACCACGCTTGTCGGCGCGCAGCTTCATCGATACCACGTCCGAGCCTGCATTGGGTTCGCTCATGGCCAGCGCGCCAATGTGCTCGCCGCTGATCAGCTTGGGCAGGTATCGGGCTTTCTGCGCCGGGCTGCCATTGCGGTTGATCTGATTCACGCACAGGTTGGAATGTGCGCCGTAGGAAAGTGCCACCGATGCCGAGCCACGGCTGATTTCTTCCATCGCCACGACATGCGCCAGATAACCCAGGCCTGCACCACCGTATTCCTCGCTGACCGTGATGCCGAGCACGCCCATCTCACCGAATTTGCGCCACATGTCGACTGGGAACAGGTTGTCCTTGTCGATCTGCGCGGCGCGCGGGGCAAGCTCTGCGGCGACGAAGGATTGCAATTGGTCGCGCAGCATGTCGATGGTTTCGCCCAAGGCGAAGTTCAGGCTGGGGTAACTCATGGGTAGCGTTCCTGTTTTATTCTTGGAGATGATTCTATGCGGATTGGCTATGACCTTTACGTTAACGTAAACCTGCGGATGTGTGCTGTCAATCAGGCTTGTGCGCAGAGGGTGGGGGTGAGTCGGGAGGCAAAAGCAAACGCTGGAAAGCACGAAGGGGAGCCTGGGCTCCCCTTCAAGGTATGTCTCTATGCTCTTTTTTGTTTTTCGGGTGGCCTGTTGTTGTTTTTGGCGACCTGGCCCTTTACTGCTTTTTTGAGCGGTCCGCATGCGGGACCAAGAGCAAACGTATTTTTTTGAGCGCTGATCAAGCTTTCATCATGTGATCCAACCAGTTCGGGAGCTGCCTCAGGGCAGTTTTGTTATTCTCTGTCTGGCTGCAGAACGACTTGCAAGGCAAGCAGTTCAGAAAAGCTGTCCACTTCAAAAAAATCTGTTAGCTACGTCTCTGTCCGTGTTGTTCTTGTTGTGTCAGAGCCGGTACGTGTTGTTTTTATTGGGTTGCTGCGTGTTTTTATTTTTGTTGTACAAAGGATATAGCAGGACCCGTGCCAGTTTTTTAAAAGCCCCGTAATACCGGGAGCTGAACGTCTTTTTCGGGCATCGGGCCATCTGATTCAGTTGCCGAGTGTTTCTGTGTTACCCGTTTGTCTCGACTTAACGCGGGGCAGGGTAACACTGTGTGACAAGTTGTCGCACCCTGTTACCGACAGGTGACAGTCGTTACGCAGACAGCCGGGCCCTGGCCACGCGCGAGCCATTGCTGCGTTGCAGTACGTCGCAGATGCGCTGGCCTGCGGCGATGACCTGGTCCAGATCTACCCCGGTTTCAATGCCCATGCCCTGCAACATGTACTGCACGTCCTCAGTGGCAACATTGCCGCTGGCACCCTTGGCGTACGGGCAGCCGCCCAGGCCTGCCACGGAACTGTCGAAGACCTGGATACCTTCCTCCAGGCTGGCGTAGATATTCACCAGCGCCTGACCGTAAGTGTCGTGGAAGTGCCCGGCAAGCTTGCCTCGCGGGATCTGCGCAGAGACGGCGTTGAACAGCGCTCGCGTGGCCCCCGGCGTGCCGGTGCCGATGGTGTCGCCCAACGAAACTTCATAGCAACCCATCGCGTAGAGTTCGTTGGCGACGGCTGCGACCTGCTGCGGCGAGACACTGCCCTCATAAGGGCAGCCCAACACGCACGACACATAACCCCGAACCTGCACACCATGCATCTGCGCCGCCGCCATGATGGGCGCAAAGCGCTCCAGGCTTTCGCTGATCGAGCAATTGAGGTTACGCCGGGAGAACCCTTCGGTTGCCGCTGCAAACACCGCGACCTCTCTGACGCCGGCCGCCAACGCATCTTCGAACCCGCGCAGGTTGGGTGCCAGGGCAGAGTAGATAACGCCTTCACGCCGCTGGATATTTTCGAACACCTGGGCGGAGCCAGCCATCTGCGGCACCCATTTGGCCGAGACAAAACTGCCGACTTCAATGTGGCTCAGTCCGGCTGCCGTCAGGTCATCCACCAAGCGCACCTTGTCGTCGATACTGATCGGTTGTGCTTCATTCTGCAGGCCGTCACGCGGGCCGACTTCAACGATATTTACCTTTTGTGGAAGAGACATGGCAGTGCCTTTTGGTGGTCAGTGTGAAGTGGCAGCAGTTTTATCGAGCGCAGCCCGGCAACGCTCTTCGGCAGTGTCCAGCTCCAGTTGCATTTGCCGGATGTCCAGCAATTGTTGTTCGAGCTGTTCACGGCGCTCGGCGATCTTGCCGAGCATGGTCTGCAACTGCTTCTGGTTGTCACCGGCAGGGTCGTACAGCGAGATCAGTTCCTTGCATTCAGCCAGCGAAAAACCAATGCGTTTGCCGCGCAGGATCAGTTTCAGGGTGACTTTGTCACGGGCCGTGTAGATGCGCTCCAGTCCCTTGCGTTCAGGGCTGAGCATGCCTTGCTCTTCGTAAAAGCGGATCGCGCGGGTGGTGATATCCAGCTCACGGGCGAGCTCGGAAATGCTGTAAGTCTGACTGCTCATGGTGTCGCTCAATGAGATATTCAGCACTCAACCTACGGCGTGCTTTACGTAAGCGTCAAGCAGAAGTCGTGTTGTCAAGGCGCGCCAAGCCGCGCTTGCCAAATTAGAAACGACTTTAACAAATTCAAATATTTAATTAAAAAAAAATGGCTTGGTGTTTTTATCTCATGCTTTCTCGAGGCTTTGTTCCTGCGCCACGACCCGCTGTGAAAGCTCGATGATCTGTTCGCGCATCCAGCGGTTGGCTGGGTCCTGATCAGTGCTTTCATGCCAGTACAGATGGGTTTCGACCGAAGGCACATCGTTGACCGGTAAGTGGACATAGTGCAAATCGTTACGGCGGGCGAAGCGTTCAGGTATGGTCATGACCATATCAGTCTGCTGCAGGACCTGTGTCGCCATCAGGTAATGCTGCGAGCGCAACGCAATCCTGCGCTGAATGCCCATCTTGCCCAACGCCAGGTCCACGTGCCCCAGTCCGCTACGCCGACTGGAAATATGGATGTGTGCCTGGCTCATGTAATCATCCAGCGTCAACGTGGCCTTGTTTGCCAGCGCATGCGCCTTGCGCATGCCGCACACATAGCGGTCTTCCATCAACTTGACGCGGCGAACTTGCGGGTCGGTATTGAGCGGTGCATCCACGGCGAAGTCGAGGCGCCCGGCAGCCAGCTCCTTGGTGGTTTCCCGACGCTTGGACAGAAAGCTTTCGATGGTCACTGCAGGCGCAAGGCGTCGCAGCCGCTGGAACAGCGTCGGCAGGATCACGGCCTCGGTCAGGTCGGTCATGCTGATGCGGTAATTCTTGTTGGCCTGCAACGGGTTGAATATACGGCTTTCCTGCACCGAGACCCTGAGCAATGAGAGTGCACTGCGCACCGGGCCGATGATGTTTTGTGCCATCGGTGTCGGCACCATGCCTTGAGCTGTTCGCACAAACAGCGGGTCGTTGAAGGTCTCTCGCAGCCGCGCCAGGGCGTTGGACACCGCAGGCTGGGTAATGCCGACGATCTGCCCGGCCCGGGTCAGATTGGCTTCGGTGTAGATGGCGTCGAAGACAATGAAAAGATTGAGATCGACCTTGCTCAGGTTCATTGATGAGCGCCTCGTGCTGTTATTTTGATTCGCTGTTCGGCAGGCTGGGGACGCCGCAGCGGTGATGGATCATATATCGGTTATGAATGTTTATACACGCCGAGAATAGATTAGATAAATGTATGGCGTTTCTCTAGCATCAGGATCATGCATTCGACACCCTGATCGAGAAGGTAGTGGCCCATGGATTTCGCGTATTCCCCGAAGGTGCAGGCATTGCGTGAGCGCGTCACCGCGTTCATGGATGCATACGTTTATCCGGCCGAGCCGGTTTTCGAACAGCAAGTGGCCGAAGGCGACCGCTGGCAGCCCACCGCGATCATGGAAGAACTGAAAGCCCGTGCAAGGGCTGAGGGGTTGTGGAACCTGTTTTTGCCGGAGTCTGCGCTCGGTGCCGGCCTGAGCAATCTGGAATACGCGCCGCTGGCGGAAATCATGGGGCGTTCGATGCTGGGGCCCGAGCCGTTCAATTGCTCTGCGCCTGACACCGGCAACATGGAGGTGCTGGTTCGCTATGCCAGCGAGGAGCAGAAAGCCCGCTGGCTGGAACCCTTGCTGCGTGGCGAGATTCGTTCTGCTTTTGCCATGACCGAACCCGATGTAGCGTCATCGGATGCCACCAATATGGCCGCGCGCGCCGAGCGCGATGGCGACGAATGGGTGATCAACGGCCGCAAGTGGTGGACTTCCGGTGCCTGCGACCCGCGCTGCAAAATCCTGATTTTCATGGGCCTGAGCAATCCTGACGGACCGCGCCATCAGCAACACTCGATGATTCTGGTCCCGGTCGACACGCCGGGCGTGAAGATTGTCAGGCCGCTGCCTGTGTTCGGCTACGACGACGCGCCCCACGGGCATGCCGAAGTGGTGTTCGATAACGTCAGGGTGCCGTTTGAAAACGTCTTGCTGGGTGAGGGGCGCGGCTTTGAAATCGCTCAAGGCCGGTTGGGACCAGGCCGCATTCACCACTGCATGCGCTCCATCGGTATGGCTGAACGGGCACTTGAGCTGATGTGCAGGCGCTCCGTAGACCGGGTTGCCTTCGGCAAACCACTGGCCAGGCTGGGGGGCAATATCGACAGGATTGCCGATTCGCGCATGGAGATCGATATGGCCCGCCTGCTGACCCTGAAGGCTGCCTACATGATGGATACAGCAGGCAACAAGGTCGCCAGAAGCGAAATCGCGCAGATCAAGGTGGTAGCGCCGAACGTGGCGCTGAAGGTCATCGATCGGGCGATCCAGATGCACGGCGGTGCGGGTGTTTCCAATGATTTCCCCTTGGCCTACATGTATGCCATGCAGCGCACACTGCGTCTGGCAGATGGCCCGGATGAAGTACATCGCGCCGCTGTCGGCAAGTATGAACTGGGCAAATACCTGCCGGCAGACAGGGAGCGCAGCCAGTCCTGAGCTGGTAGCCGATAACTGCGCCCAGGCTACTGCACCCAGACTTCGACCCGACGGTTCTTGATCCGGCCGTCATCGATCTCATTGGTGGCTACCGGCATCTCATCTCCCAGGCCAACGATGTCGCGAAATGTCACGCCGCTTTTCAGCAGCTCGCGGCGCACTGCCATGGCGCGCAGCCTTGAGAGCAGGGCTGCGCGAGCCGGGTCGCTTTTGGCATCACCAAAGCCGACCAGCGTGACATGTTGATTGAGCTTATCGCTGGTTTTCAGGTACTCCGCTACCCGCTTGAGGTCCTGCTGCGCCTTGTTGTCCAGCCTCGCGCTGCCCTGGGCAAAGCGAAAGTTGACCGACAGGCGTTCGGCCTTGCGCGCCAGCGCCTGATAGTCCGCAGGCATCTGCGCAGTAGGCTGCACCTTGAGTGCCTGCACGGTCTGCGCGACGATCGCCTGACCCTCGGCGCTCTGCGCGAAACGGACCAACGCCTGCGCCCAGCGTTGATGAGTTGAGGTGGGCACATAAAAGTAGAGCCGTCGCGACAGAGGATAATCCTCGGTGGCAATCAGACTGACAGTCGGGAGCATCGGTCTGGAGTCACCATCGGCAATGGCCACCGCTTTGGCCCGCCTGATGGATGGTAGCCCGATAAAACCGATGCCATTGATGTCCTTGCTGACGTCGTCGGAGAGCTGTTCGCTGGATTCAAAGCGCGCGGCTGTGCCGGACAGGTTCTTGCCGTATTTTACAAGTATCAGGTCCTTGAATGTTTCATAGGTGCCGGACTTCTCATCGCGAACATAAAGATGAATGGCTCCCGCATTTCCACCCACTTCGGCCCAGTCCCTGACTTCCCCGCTGAAAATGCGCGCCAGCTGCAGCGTATCCAGCTGTCTGACCGGATTGCCTGGATGCAGAATCACAGCAACGCCATCGATGGCAATGGTTTGCTCGCTAGCTGCGCTTTTCAGGTCGCCCAGGCCAGCCAGGTCCTTGGCTTCCTGATCCTTGATAGGTCGGGAAGAGGCGGCGATATCGGCGTTACCTGCTTTGAGCGCAGTAAAACCGGTGCCTGAACCATGTGCGGCGATTTCGATACTGACCGTCTGCCCTGCGGCGGTAGTGCCGACGACGCGCTGTTCATTCATGACATTGCCGGCAACAGTCTGCACTGATTGCAGGCCTTGCTGGCGCATCAACCCTTCAGCCAGTGCGGGGCCCAATTGGGCATTGATGGTATTTGAGCCTTGAATGCGCAAGGCCGGTACTTCACCCGCGGGCAGCGGCAGTGCCGCCAGCGCAAGGGCGGGCAGGGTGGCGCTCGACAGAGTCAGCGCCGTTAGCAAAGCGCGCAACATCGGCGTCACCATGAGTCACGGGAGGGTGCCGGGAGAATAAGACAGAAAGATTTCCGGAATATGACGATTGCTCGACCACTGCGCGCGCGACCCGTTTATGCATAAAGCCGGATCGCACGATAGGGCGCTTTTTCAGTTCAGTTCCAGCCAGATCGGCGCATGGTCCGACGGCTTTTCCATGCCGCGCAAATCGTAGTCCACCCCGGCGGCCTTGATGCGTGGCTGCAGGCCGGTGGAGGTCATGATCAGGTCGATGCGCAGGCCGCGCTTGGGTTCGTCTTCAAAGCCGCGGCTGCGATAGTCAAACCAGCTGAATCGGTCGACGACTTCAGGGTACAGATGACGGAAGCTGTCCACCAGGCCCCAGTTTTTCAAGCGTTCCATCCACTCGCGCTCTTCGGGGAGAAAGCTGCACTTGCCGGTCTTCAGCCAGCGCTTGGCGTTGTCGGCACCGATGCCGATGTCGCAGTCCTGCGGAGAAATGTTTACGTCACCCATCACGATAAGCGGCTGCTCGTTGCTGAAATGGCTCTCCAGCAAGGTCTGCAGATTCTCGTAAAAACGCTGTTTGGCTGGAAATTTGGTCGGGTGATCACGGCTCTCGCCCTGCGGAAAGTAGCCATTCATGATGGTGACCGGCTGCCCATTGCTGTCGGCATAAGTGCCCCAGATGAAGCGCTTCTGCGATTCTTCGTCGTCGCCTTCAAAACCCTTGTGCAGGGCCAGCGGAGGATTGCGTGATAGCAGGGCAACACCGTAATGGCCTTTCTGGCCGTGGAAATGCACGTGATAGCCCAGCGCTTCGACTTCCGCGTGGGGGAACTGCTCGTCAGAAACCTTGGTTTCCTGAAGGCCGATTACGTCAGGCTGATGTTTGTCGATCAGCGCCGCCAACTGATGAGGTCGAGCGCGCAGACCATTGATGTTGAACGAGACGATTTTCATAAAACGGCGGTCCTGAGCAAAAACAAACAGCGATGCTAGCTGACCTGTGGTTTCAGGACCAGCACCGTGTAAGGCACCGCGCAAACACAGACCCGGACAAATCGTTGGAACTGTTATCAAGTGCCATCACTCGAAAGCCTGCTTGCCAAAACTGCTGCGCCAGACGCAGTTCCGTTAACACGAGGCCCTTTATGTCCCTACCTGCTGCCATCACGGGTGAAGTTCGTCAACTCGACAGTGGTTATTCCCGTGAAACCCGCTCCTTGCTGTTCAGGGCCTATCGGCACGATCCGACGTTCGCCTATCTGTTCAATGCCGAGCGCGAGGGATATGAGCAACGCGTATTGGCGACCATTCGCCAACTGGTCAAACAACACTTCCTGCAAGACCAGCCTGCACTCGGTCTGTTTTTGCAGGATCGGCTGGTCGGCGTAGCGCTGATCGCGCCACCGCAACGTCGTCTGGGCGTCACTGAAAGCTGGGCTTGGCGTCTGCGCATGGTGATGGACACCGGCCTTGGTTGCACCCAGCGTTATCTGGCTTATTACAACGCGGTGCTGGCCTGTGTTCCGTCCGAAACCGTGCATGTGCTGCCGTTGATAGGCCTGGATCCGGAATTTCAGGGTCAGAAGCTGGGGCAGGATTTGAGCGAACAACTGCTTGGGGCGCTGCACGATTGGTGCGCGGTGGATGAGCACTCTCAGGGCATCGTCGTAGACACGGGTAATCCTCGTTATCTCGAGTTCTATAAGCGTCAAGGCTATGAGGAAATCGGCGAGATTGCGGTAGGACCTGTCCGAGAGCATGTGTTTTTTCACCCCAATCCTCAGGTTTCACTGCCGGTGCCTGACGTAACGGTCTGAATCTCCGACAATTCGTGGGCTTCCAGTGCGGCCCGTCGATCGTGTTAGCATCTACGCCCATGAAGCTTTTCAGACTATTCAGCAGCCTGTTTCTGATGACCATGAGTGCAGCGGCGCTTGCACAGACCCGCCTCGACGTCAGGATCAAGCCCGCCAACCCGGAAGTCAAGGCCAACGTCGAAGGGTATGTGGGGGACCTGGGCGAGCGTGACGTTCAGGCACTGCGTAACTTCAGCCTGGGTGCCGAACAGCAGGCAGAGAAAGCGGCTCAGGCGCTTGGCTATTATCAGGCGCAGATCGACAGCGAGATCAAGGACGCTGACCAGCCGCGTCTGGTGATCAATATCCAGCCGGGCGAGCCGATTCACCTGCGCAATGTGGTAATCCGCGTCGAGGGTCCGGCAGCATCGCTGAAAGCCTTTCGGGTACCCAAAAGCGACGCGCTGAAAACCGGCGCGGTGCTCAATCATGGCAATTATGAGGATGCCAAACGCCTGATCCAGAATCAGGCGTCGCGTTACGGCTTTTTCAGCGGCCACTTTACCAGCCAGCGCCTGGCTATTGACCCGCGAGCCGGGCTTGCCGACATCGAGCTGGTCTATGACAGTGGTCCGCGCTACTCGCTGGGCAAGGTCATGTTCAGTGGCAATGCGCCCTTCGATGAAGATTTGCTCAAGCGCATGGTGCCGTTCAAGGAAAATACTCCTTACGATTCACAACTGATCGCCGAATTGACCCAGGCCATGCAGGGCAGTGGCTATTTTGAAGGCGTGCGGGTCGATGCCGCGCCTACCGCAGCTGACCATCAGGTCATTCCGGTAACCGTTCAGCTTGAAACCCGTAAACCCCGAACCATGGGCCTTGGCCTGGGGTACTCAACCGATGTCGGTCCGCGTGGCAAAGCCAACTGGACACGACACTGGGCCAATCCACAAGGGCACAGCTACGGGTTCGAATCGGAAATATCCGCGCCTCGGCAGAATGTCGGCCTGTGGTACGACGTGCCGCTCGATCCGCCGTTGACCGATAAACTGCGTTATGCCGGTGGCTATCAATACGAAGAGATTGCTGGAACCGACAGCCTCAGCAAGCTGCTGACTGCTGGGCCCGAATGGCACAGCAAACTGCCCAGCGGCTGGGAACGGGTTATCTCACTGAAATGGCAGCGTGAAGAATACCGGCTGGGCGACGATTCGGGTCTGAGCACGCTGCTAATGCCCGGCATCAGTTATTCGTACCTGCGCAGCGATAACAGTATCGATCCCCACCAGGGCTACCGTTTACAGTTCGACACCCAGGTGGCCAAAGAGGGCATGTTGTCGGATGCCAATCTGGTGCATGCCAATGTGCTGCTCAAAGGGCTGACGACAGTCGCTCAGAACCATCGCTTTCTCGGGCGCGTGCAACTGGGCGGCAACCTGACTGACGGTTACACCTCGATACCGCCGTCGCTGCGTTTTTTTGCCGGTGGCGATCAAAGCGTACGAGGGTATGACTACCAGAAACTGTCACCGACCAACTCGGACGGCGACCGCATTGGTGGGCGTTACATGTTTGCCGGGAGCGTCGAGTACCAGTATTCCATTGCCGATAAATGGCGGCTCGCGACTTTCATCGATCAGGGCAACTCATTCAACAGTCTGGACAAGCCAGACCTGAAAACCGGCGTCGGTTTTGGGGTGCGCTGGGTATCTCCGGTGGGTCCATTGCGTCTCGATCTGGCGCACGCGCTGGATGACGACGGTGGCATTCGCCTGCACTTCTCGATGGGGCCGGAACTGTGAACAGGATGAACATCAGGCGTGGTGCAACGATTGCCGGACTGAGCGTGATCGCGTTACTGCTGCTGGTGATCGTCAGCGTCGGGGTGTTGATTGGAACCCAGGCAGGCAGCCGCTGGGCGCTGGCTCGCGTGCCCGGTGTGCAACTGGAAAACTTTCAGGGCCGCCTGGGCGGGCAGTGGAGTGCCGAGCGCCTGGTGTGGCAGCAAGGCGCAGACCGTGTCGAGGTGCATTCTGTCGATTTCGCCTGGACGCCAGCCTGCCTGCTGAAGATGACCTTATGCATTGATCGCCTGCACGCGAGTCAAGTACTGCTGCGCTTTCCTCCAAGCAGTGCGCCGAGCGACGAAGGCCCCATGAATTTGCCAGTCGTCAAGTTGCCGCTCGCCCTGCAACTGGGTGATATACAGCTGGGCAGCCTGCAACTGGATGGCGTCGAACAGCTGCGCGACCTCAAGCTGGCGGCGCACTGGACCGCCGAAGGCTTGCAAATCGACAGCGCGCACCTGCAACGTGATGCGCTGGTGCTGGACCTCAATGGTCTGCTGAAGCCCGAGGGCGACTGGCCATTGAGCGTAAAAGGTCAGCTGCAACTGCCGCCACAGGACGGTCAGCCCTGGACGCTGGCGCTGGATATTCACGGTGACGTGCTCAAGACCCTGCAACTCAAGGCGGACAGCAGCGGCTATCTACCAGGGCAACTGACCGGTGAGCTGCAACCTTTGGCCGAGCATTTGCCAGCACGATTGAAACTGACGGCAGAACATTTCAAACCCAGCGCAGCATTGCCCGATACCCTGCAACTCGACCAACTGCTGTTGACTGCCGAAGGCGATCTCGACTCGGGTTACCAGATCAACGGCACTGCCAGCCTGCCCGCAGAAAAAGGCCCTGTAGCGTTGTCGTTGCAGGGGCGTGCGGATGCCAACGGGGCAACCATTGCAGCGCTTGATCTGGCCGCCAACGATCAACAGCGTCTGGCCATCAACGGCACGTTGAACTGGCAGAGTGGTTTCTCGGCTGATGCGAGCATCGACTGGCTGGATTTCCCTTGGCAGCGTCTGTATCCGCTGGCGTCCGAACCGCAAGTGTCGTTGCACGCCTTCAAAGGTGAGATTTCCTACACCGACGGCAATTATCTTGGCAATTTCAACGCCAGCCTCAAAGGACCTGCTGGCGCGTTCACGCTGATCAGTCCCTTCAGCGGCAATTTGCAGGAAGTCCATCTGCCGCAACTGGAGCTGGTCGCAGGGCAGGGCAAGGCCAGCGGTTTCCTGAACCTGCAATTTGCCAATGGCGTTGGCTGGGACACTGCACTGGACCTGAGCGCGCTGGACCCTTCATTCTGGGTTGCCGAATTGCCCGGCACACTGGCAGGGCCCTTGCGCAGCAAAGGTCAACGGGTCAACGAGAAGCTTGAACTGACTGCCGACCTGGACCTCAAGGGACGTCTGCGTGGCCAGCCTGCGCTGCTGCAAGCCAAGGCTGACGGTCTTGATCAGCAGTGGAATGTCAGCAATGTGAACATTCGATTGGGTGACAACCGGGTTCAGGGTAATGGCAGTTTGCAGGAGCGTCTCAAAGGGCAGCTGGATCTTGACCTGCCGCGTCTGGCTCAGTTGTGGCCACGTTTGCAGGGGCAGGCCAAAGGCAGGCTCGACCTGTCAGGAACGCTTCAGGCACCGCAAGGGCAACTGGCATTGCAGGGCAGTCAGCTCGCCTTGCAGGACAATCGTCTGCAAAGCCTGACTCTCAATGCCCGCCTGGATCAATCGCAGCGCGCGACCATCAACCTAAAGGGCGTTGGCATTCAAGCAGGCGACACCGGGTTGGGTACGTTGCTGGTGGACGGTCAGGGTACGCTCAAGGCGCAACAATTGAAGCTGGACCTGCAAGGGCCGTTGCTCAAGCTTGCGATCGCATTGGACGGCGGCCTTGACAAGGGCGACTGGCGCGGTCGGCTGGCCAGCGGCACCGTACAGAGCGGCGGACAGAACTGGCGTTTGCAGCAACCGGCGAAGATTGAACGCCTGGCCGATGGTCGGCTGAACTTCGGTGCGCATTGCTGGCTGTCCGGCGCCTCCAGCCTGTGCGGTGGCGATCAACGACTGATGCCGGAGCCACGTTTGCGCTATCAGCTAAAGAACTTTCCGCTCGACAGCCTGGCGCAATGGATGCCAAAGGATTTTGCCTGGAAGGGCGCGCTGAATGCCGACGTTCAGCTTGATCTTCCCGCAGCGGGCCCCTCCGGCAAGGTTACGATTGATGCCGGAGGCGGCACGCTGCGGGTGCGCAACAAAGACCAGTGGCTGGACTTTCCGTACCAGGCACTCAAACTCGACACCACACTGGCACCCAGACGTATCGATACGCGTCTGGATTTCGAAGGCGGCAAGCTGGGCCGGTTACTGCTCAATGCGCAGATCGATCCACTGGCCAGAGACAAGCCTCTGTCAGGCGATTTCAGTCTCTCCGGGCTGGACATCTCGGTGGCACGACCCTTTGCGCCAATGGTGCAGAAACTCAATGGCCGCCTGAACGGCAATGGCCGATTGTCAGGCAGCTTGCTGGCACCTCTGGTCAATGGCAGCGTGATACTTGAAGGTGGTGAAGTGGCGGGTGCCGAGTTGCCGATGGAACTGCATGACCTCAAGGTGCAGGCGTTGATCGCCGGGGAGAGCGTACAGCTCACCGGTGGCTGGAAAAGTGGCAGCACCGGGCAGGGGAGCATCGGCGGTCAGGTGGCCTGGGGGCAGAATCTGAACGTTGATGTGAGCCTCAAGGGCGCGCGTCTGCCGATCAATGTCGAGCCCTACGCGGAAGTGGAGGTAGCGCCTGACCTGAAAATTTCCATGCAGGGTGAGCGATTGGCTATTTCCGGCAAGGTGCTGGTGCCCAAGGGGGCGATCACCGTGCGTGAGCTGCCGCCGTCTACGGTCAAGCTCTCGGGTGATACGGTGATCGTCGGGCAGCAGACCGAGGAGGGCGCGCCACCGCTGGCAGTGGCCATGGATATCGATGTGGAGGTTGGTCAGGAAAAGCTCGCCTTCAGCGGTTTCGGGCTTACTGCCAATCTGGTCGGAAGGGTGCACATTGGCGACAACCTGGACACCCGTGGTGAGCTGAACCTGAACGACGGCCGTTACCGTGCCTACGGGCAGCGGCTGACCATCCGCAAGGCGCGCCTGCTGTTTGCAGGCCCTGTGGACCAGCCCTATCTGGATATCGAGGCCATTCGCCAGACAGATGACGTGATCGCAGGCATTCGTCTGACCGGCAGTGCCGAGCAACCCACCACCGAAGTGTTTTCCGAACCCGCGATGAGCCAGGAGCAGGCGCTCTCCTATCTGGTCATGGGCAGACCGCTGAGTACCTCGGGCGAAGACAACAACATGGTCGCTCAGGCTGCACTGGCGCTTGGCGTTGCCGGTAGCTCGTCGACCACCGGCAAGCTTGCGGACAATCTGGGTATCAAGGACTTCGAGCTGGATACCTCGGGAACCGGCGACAAGACCAATGTGGTTGCCAGCGGCAAAATCACCGAGAAGCTCAGCCTGCGTTATGGTGTCGGCGTGTTTGAACCGGCCAATACCATTGCGTTGCGCTATCTGCTCAGCAAGCGCGTGTACCTTGAGGCTGCAAGCGGTGTTGCCAGTTCGCTGGATATTTTCTATAAAAGAGACTTCTGAATATTGGCCTGCGGCTGTAGTGGCGCTGGCCTGCGTTCAACCGGTTTACCCTGTTAAAACAGTGTGACCCTTCTCACGCTCTCTCTATTCAGGCTGCCGGTAATCATGGATCGATTCAACGCCATGCGCGTATTCACCCGTATCGTCGAGCTGGGCGGTTTCGCCAGGGCGGCCGAGAGCCTGCACATGCCCCGTGCATCCGTGACGATTCTGATCAAACAACTGGAAGCTCACCTGGGCGTGCAGCTCTTGCAACGCACTACGCGTCAGGTCAGCACCACGCCTGACGGCAAGGCCTACTACCAGCGCTGCGTAAGCCTGCTGGCCGATCTGGATGACGCCGAAGCTTCCTTCTCTGCGGCAGGTGCCGAGCCCAAGGGGTTGCTGCGCGTTGACCTGCCAGTGAGCCTTGGGCGCATGATCGTGATACCCGCTTTGCCTGAATTTGCCCGGCGCTACCCGCAGATCCGGCTGGAAATCGGCATGAGCGACAGACCGGCCGACCTGATCCGCGAGGGCGTGGACTGTGTCTTGCGCGCCGGAGCAGCATTGGACGAAACGCTGGTCGCCAGGCCGCTGGGCAGCCTGACCCAGATCACTTGCGCCAGTCGCGATTACCTGCAGCGATACGGTACGCCGCTAAATCTGCCGGACCTCGCGCAACATCAGGTAATTGAATATTTCTCGACCAGCACCGGCAAACGCTATGGTCTGGAGTTCATGGCCGGTGGCGTGGAGGTCGATCAAGCGTTGGCCTGTTCTATTTCGGTCAACAGTGCCGACGGTTATGTAGCGGCTTGCGAGGCGGGTTTCGGCCTGATACAGGTGCCGCGTTACCATGTCGCCGCACAGTTGCGCAGCGGCATACTGGTCGAGGTGCTGCGGTTGCATCGTCCGCCGCCGCTGGCGTTGACGGTGCTTTACCCACCTCATCGCCAGTTGTCACGACGCATCAGGGTATTCGTCGATTGGCTGGTGGAATTATGTGCCCACCCAGATATCAGGGACAGACTGGTTTCCTGAGAAAAATCGGAATTATCCTATATAGGACACGGCACACTTTCGTGTTTAACTTCCGGTTCTTTTATTCATCTCAAAAAAGGAATGTGTTTCATGGCTCAAGTAACCCTCAAAGGCGGCCCTGTTCAAGTCAATGGCAAGCTGCCTGAAGTCGGCAGCAAGGCACCTGCCTTCACGCTGGTGGGTGAAGGTCTTGCCGACAAGACCCTGGCTGACTTCGCTGGCAAGCGCAAGGTGCTGAACATTTTTCCGAGCGTCGATACACCGACCTGTGCAACGTCGGTACGCAAATTCAACGCCCAGGCAAACGAGCTGAGCAATGCTGTTGTTCTGTGTATCTCTGCTGACCTGCCGTTTGCCCAGTCCCGCTTCTGCGGCTCCGAAGGTCTGGAAAACGTCAAGAACCTGTCTTCTTTCCGCGCTGCCGATTTCAGCGAGCATTACGGCGTTGCAATTGCAGACGGTCCACTGAAAGGTCTGACCGCTCGTGCGGTGGTTGTTCTGGACGAAAACGACAAAGTGCTGCACAGCGAACTGGTAACAGAGATCGCTAACGAACCCGACTACGACGCTGCATTGGCTGTGCTTAAGTAACTTTCCGCAACACTTCGACGGCCTGAATCCGCTCAGGCCGTTTTTTTGTTTGTGCTTCATACGTTTATCGAAAGTAAGCGCTTGGTAAAGGCGCTTTGCTTGTAACGCATCTGTGCTTATTGTTCAGCCTTCTGAAGAACCCCACCTGTAATGGTTGATTTATTCATGCAATCGTCTGGCTCTCGTAAATCCCGTCGCTGGTTGATCAGTTTGTTGATCCTGTTGGCCATTGTTGCCCTGTGCTGGTGGCTCTGGCCTGCCTCCACTCCCGGCAAAGGGGCCGAGAGCAAGAAGCATGGTGCAGGTGGCATGGCGCGGCCTGGCTTCGGTGCATCGGCTGCCGCTGTCCCGGTGCGGGTCGCCCCGGCAACCGAAGGCGATTTCCCTATCTACTACAAGGCGCTTGGCACGGTAACGGCGATGAATACCATCAATGTGCGCAGCCGTGTGGCGGGAGAGCTGGTCAAGCTTTATTTCCAGGAAGGGCAGATGGTCAAGGCGGGTGACCTGCTGGCGGAAATCGATCCGCGCAGCTATCAGGTCGCATTGCAGCAGGCGGAAGGTACGCTGGCCACCAATCAGGCGCTGCTCAAGAATGCTCAGCTCGACGTACAGCGTTACCGTGGGCTTTTTGCCGAGGACAGTATTGCCAAGCAGACCCTCGACACTGCCGAGTCGCTGGTCAATCAGTACAAAGGCACGATCAAGACCAATCAGGCTGCCGTGGCTGACGCGAAGCTGAGCCTGGACTTCACACGCATTCGTGCGCCTATTGCAGGTCGTGTCGGCCTCAAACAGCTGGATGTCGGCAACCTGGTTGCCGCCAACGACACCACGGCGCTGGTGGTGATTACCCAGACCCAGCCCATATCGGTCGCCTTCACGCTCCCGGAAAAGGACCTGTCGAAAGTCATTTCCCGCTACCGTACCGGCGACAAGCTGCCCGTCGAAGCCTGGGACCGGGGCGATACGAAAATGCAGGCTTCCGGTGTACTCGCCAGCCTCGATAACCAGATCGATGTGACGACCGGCACACTGAAGTTCAAGGCCCGTTTCGATAACGGTGACGAGATCCTGTTCCCCAACCAGTTCGTCAATGTGCGTCTGCGCGCCGATACGTTGAAACAGGTGACGCTGGTGCCAACGGCTGCCGTGCAGTTCGGCACCGACGGGACCTTTGTCTATGTCCTGGACGGTGACAAGAAGGTCAAACTCAAACTGTTGAAGACAGGCCCGAGCGACGAGACATCGACGGTGATTACCGAAGGTCTGGCAGCCGGAGAACGGGTCGTGCTCGAAGGCACCGACCGCCTGCGCGACGGCGCTGAAGTCGAGGTCGTCAACGACAGCAAGGATGTACCGGCGGGTCCGGTTCAGAAGCTGCAGGGCAAGCCTGACAGCAAGACAGACAAGTCGGCAGCACTCGGCAAGGTGGAAAAACCAAACGTATGAACATGTCGCGCCTGTTCATCCTGCGTCCGGTTGCCACCACGCTGAGTATGCTGGCAATCGTCCTGGCGGGTCTGATCGCCTACACCTTGCTGCCGGTGTCGGCGCTGCCTCAGGTCGACTATCCGACCATTCGGGTGATGACGCTGTATCCCGGTGCCAGTCCGCAGGTCATGACCAGCTCCGTCACTGCGCCTCTTGAGCGTCAATTCGGGCAGATACCCGGTTTGACCCAGATGGCCTCGACGAGCTCGGGCGGCGCGTCGGTCATTACCTTGCGTTTCAGCCTCGAAATCAATATGGATGTGGCTGAGCAGCAGGTCCAGGCCGCGATCAACGCGGCCACCAACCTTCTGCCTACCGATCTTCCGGCACCGCCGGTCTATAACAAGGTCAACCCGGCAGACACGCCGGTTCTGACCCTGGCGATTACCTCGAAAACCATGCTGCTGCCCAAGCTCAATGATCTGGTCGATACACGCATGGCGCAGAAAATCTCGCAGATCAGCGGTGTCGGCATGGTCAGCATTGCCGGCGGCCAGCGTCAGGCTGTGCGGATCAAGGTCAATCCGGAAGCGCTGGCCGCCAACAGCCTGAACCTGTCTGATGTGCGGACCCTGATCGGCGCGTCCAACGTCAACCAGCCCAAGGGTAACTTCGACGGGCCAACCCGGGTTTCGATGCTGGATGCCAACGACCAGTTGAAGTCTCCAGAGGAGTACGCCAACCTTATTCTGGCCTACAAGGATGGCGCTCCCCTGCGTCTGAAGGATGTGGCCGAAATCGTCGACGGTGCCGAAAACGAACGTCTGGCGGCCTGGGCCAATCGGAGTCAGGCGGTGCTGCTGAACATTCAGCGCCAGCCGGGCGCCAACGTGATCGAAGTGGTCGACCGGATCAAGGCATTGCTGCCGTCAATCACCGAGAACCTTCCGGCCGGCCTCGACGTCGTGGTCCTGACGGACCGCACTCAGACGATCCGCGCGTCGGTGACCGATGTTCAGCACGAACTGTTGATCGCGATTATCTTGGTGGTGCTGGTAACCTTCCTGTTCCTGCGTCGTTTCAGCGCGACGATCATTCCCTCTATCGCCGTCCCGCTGTCACTGGTAGGCACCTTCGGCGTCATGTACCTGGCGGGCTTCTCGGTCAACAACCTCACGCTGATGGCCATGACCATCGCGACCGGTTTCGTTGTTGATGACGCCATCGTGATGCTGGAAAACATCTCCCGGCATATCGAGGAGGGCGAAACACCTCTGCAGGCCGCCCTGAAGGGCGCGAAACAGATCGGTTTCACCCTGATTTCCCTGACCCTGTCGCTGATTGCAGTACTGATCCCGCTGTTATTCATGGCTGATGTGGTCGGGCGGCTGTTTCGCGAGTTCGCGATAACCCTGGCAGTCGCCATCCTGATATCGCTGGTGGTATCGCTGACCCTGACGCCCATGATGTGCGCGCGGTTGCTCAAGCGCGAGCCAAAGGAAGAAGAGCAGAGCCGTTTCTATCGTGCCAGCGGTGCCTGGATCGACTGGCTGATCGATATCTACGCGGGCGGGTTGCGCTGGGTGCTCAGGCATCAACCACTGACCCTGTTGGCGGCATTGGCCACTCTGGCACTGACTGTGCTGCTGTACATCGTTGTGCCCAAGGGCTTCTTTCCGGTGCAGGACACCGGCGTGATCCAGGGTATTTCGGAAGCGCCACAGTCGGTCTCCTTTGCTGCCATGAGCCAGCGTCAGAAGGCGCTGGCTGACATCATTCTCAAAGACCCTGCAGTGGTCAGTCTGTCTTCCTACATTGGTGTTGACGGTGATAACGCAACGCTCAACAGCGGGCGTCTGCTGATCAACCTCAAGCCCCACGCAGAGCGTGACCTCACCGCATCCGAGGTGATCCAGCGCCTGCAGCCAGAGGTAGACAAGCTTTCGGACATTCGTCTGTTCATGCAGCCGGTGCAAGACCTGACCATTGAAGACCGGGTCAGTCGTACTCAGTACCAGTTCAGCATGTCATCGCCCGACGCCGAGCTGCTGACGCTGTGGAGCGAAAGGCTGGTCGAGGCGCTCGGCAAACGGTCCGAGTTGACGGATGTGGCCAGCGACCTGCAGGACAAGGGCCTGCAGGTATATCTGAACATCGATCGTGATGCGGCCAGTCGGGTAGGGGTCACCGTTGCAGATATTACCGATGCGCTGTACGACGCATTCGGTCAGCGACAGATTTCCACCATCTATACCCAGGCCAGCCAGTACCGCGTGGTGCTGCAAGCCGCGTCGGGCAGTGAGCTCGGTCCTGCCGCACTTGAGCAGATCCACGTCAAGACCACCGATGGCGCACAGGTAAAACTGTCGAGCCTGGCACGCGTCGAGCAGCGTCAGGCGCAGTTGGCCATCGCTCACCTCGGGCAGTTTCCGGCAGTGATGATGTCGTTCAACCTTGCGCCCGGCGTTGCATTGGGCAAGGCCGTGCAGGTCATCGAACAGGTTGAGCAGGACATCGGCATGCCGATTGGTGTGCAGACCCAGTTTCAGGGCGCTGCCGAGGCATTTCAGGCATCGTTGTCGAGCACGTTGCTGCTGATTCTGGCGGCTGTAGTGACCATGTACATCGTGCTGGGCGTGCTCTACGAGAGCTATATCCACCCGATCACCATCCTCTCGACACTGCCGTCGGCAGCAGTGGGTGCCTTGCTGGCCTTGCTGATCAGCGGAAATGATCTGGGGATGATCGCGATCATCGGTATCATTTTGCTGATCGGCATCGTCAAGAAGAACGCGATCATGATGATCGACTTCGCGCTCGACGCAGAGCGCAACCGGGGTGTTGCACCGGAAACGGCGATCTACGAAGCGGCGCTGCTGCGTTTCCGGCCGATTCTCATGACCACCCTGGCAGCATTGTTCGGCGCCATTCCGTTGATGCTTGCCAGCGGCTCCGGCGCAGAGTTGCGCCAGCCACTGGGGCTGGTGATGGTCGGCGGTCTGCTGGTCAGCCAGGTACTGACGCTGTTTACCACGCCGGTCATCTATCTGTATTTCGACCGGCTTGGCCGTCGCTGGAGTCGCAGGCCTGCCGACCCGGACCGGCTGGAACGGGCTGACGCATGAACCTGTCCGCACCGTTTATCCGTCGCCCGGTTGCGACCGTACTGCTGAGCCTGGCGATCCTGCTGCTGGGCGCGGTCAGCTTCCGCTTGTTGCCGGTCGCGCCGTTGCCGAATATGGACTTCCCGGTAATTGTGGTGTCCGCCAGTCTGGCGGGTGCCAGCCCCGAGGTAATGGCCTCCACTGTGGCCACTCCGCTGGAGCGTTCGCTGGGCAGTATTGCCGGGGTCAATACCATGACCAGCAATTCAAGCCAGGGCACGACACGGATCATTCTGCAGTTCGATCTCAATCGCGACATCAATGGCGCGGCGCGGGAAGTGCAGGCGGCAATCAATGCTTCACGCAACCTGCTGCCCAGCGGTATGCGCAGCATGCCGACCTACAAGAAGGTCAACCCGTCCCAGGCGCCGATTATGGTCCTGTCTATGACGTCGACGGTGCTGGAAAAAGGTCAGCTTTACGACCTGGCATCCACCATCCTGTCACAGAGCCTGTCGCAGGTTTCCGGGGTCGGCGAAGTGCAGATCGGCGGCAGTTCGCTGCCAGCGGTGCGTATCGAGCTGGAGCCACAGATGCTCTCCCAGTACGGCGTATCGCTTGACGACGTGCGTACCGCGATTACCGGTGCGAACGTGCGGCGGCCAAAGGGTTTTGTGGAGGATGATCAGCATAACTGGCAGGTTCAGGCCAACGACCAGCTGGAAACCGCAAAGGACTATGCGCCGCTGATCATTCGCTACAAGGATGGGGCGACCTTGCGCCTCAAGGACGTCGCGAAAGTCAGCGATGCCGTGGAAGATCGCTACAACAGCGGGTTTTATAACAATAACCGGGCGGTGTTACTGGTCGTCAACCGCCAGGCGGGTGCCAACATCATTGAAACCGTGGCGCAGATCAAGGCGCAATTGCCAGCCCTGCGGGCCGTGCTGCCTGCCAGCGTGAGCCTCAACGTCGCGATGGATCGCTCGCCGGTGATCAAGGCGACGCTTCACGAGGCAGAGATGACCCTGCTGATTGCCGTGGTTCTGGTGGTGATGGTGGTATTTCTGTTTCTCGGCAGTTTTCGCGCATCGCTGATCCCCACTCTGGCGGTTCCGGTATCGCTGGTAGGCACCTTTGCGATCATGCACCTGCTCGGTTTTTCCCTGAACAATCTGTCGTTGATGGCCTTGATCCTCGCCACCGGACTTGTGGTGGACGATGCAATCGTGGTGCTGGAAAACATTTCCCGGCACATTCACAACGGTCTCGACCCCATGAAAGCGGCCTTTCTGGGGGCCAAAGAGGTGGGCTTCACCTTGCTGTCGATGAACGTCTCGCTGGTGGCGGTGTTCATTTCCATTCTGTTCATGGGTGGGCTGGTCGAAAGTCTGTTTCGCGAGTTTTCCATTACCTTGTCGGTGTCGATCGTCGTCTCGCTGATCGTATCCCTGACCCTGACGCCGATGTTGTGCGCGCGCTGGCTCAAACCCCACGATTCGGGCAAGGACAATGCCTTTCAGCGCTGGAGCGAGCGGGTCAACGACCGCATGGTCGCTGGCTATGACCGCTCGCTCGGCTGGGTCATGCGGCATCGCAGGCTGACACTGCTCAGCCTGCTGATTACCGTTGTGGTGAATGTCGCGCTGTATGTGGTGGTGCCCAAGACCTTTCTGCCACAGCAGGACACCGGGCAACTGATGGGTTTTGTACGCGGTGACGACGGTCTTTCGTTCTCGGTCATGCAGCCGAAAATGGAAATCTTTCGCCGTTCGATTCTGGCAGACCCTGCGGTGGAGAGCGTTGCCGGTTTTATCGGCGGTAGCGGTGGCACCAATAACGCCTTCATGATCGTACGCCTCAAGCCGATTGCCGAGCGCAAGCTGTCTGCCGAAAAAGTGGTCGAGCGCCTGCGCAAGAACATGCCGCATGTGCCCGGTGGCAGACTATTTCTGGCGCCTGATCAGGACCTGCAACTGGGGGGTGGTCGCGAGCAGACCAGTTCGCAGTATCAGTACATTGTGCAAAGTGCAGACCTGAGCAGCCTGCGGCTGTGGTATCCGAAGATCGTTGCGGCGCTCAAATCGATTCCGGAGCTGACGGCCATTGACGCCAGGGAAGGGCGTGGGGCGCAGCAAGTGACCCTGGTGGTCAATCGTGATACGGCCAAACGGCTGGGCATCGATATGAACATGGTCACGGCGGTGCTCAACAATGCCTACAGCCAGCGTCAGGTCTCGACCATCTATGACAGCCTTAACCAGTACAAGGTGGTGATGGAGGTCAATCCCAAATACGCTCAGGACCCGGCGACGCTCGAGCAGGTTCAGGTGATTACTGCCGACGGGCAGCGCGTGCCGCTGTCGAGCATTGCTCATTACGAGCGCAGTCTGGCGAATGATCGGGTTTCGCATGACGGTCAGTTCGCTGCCGAAAACATTTCCTTTGATCTGGCCGAAGGTGCCAGCCTCGACAAGGCGACGGTGGCTATCGAGCGCGCAATTGCCGCCATCGGACTGCCGTCCGACATCATTTCCAAGATGGCCGGGACCGCCAACGCCTTCGCTTCAACCCAGAAAAGCCAGCCCTGGATGATTCTCGGTGCGTTGCTGGCGGTGTATCTGGTGCTGGGGATTCTTTATGAAAGCTACATCCATCCATTGACGATCCTCTCGACGCTGCCATCGGCCGGTGTGGGCGCATTGCTGACGATCTACGTGCTGGGCAGCGAATTCAGCCTGATCTCCCTGTTGGGGCTGTTCCTGCTGATTGGCGTGGTGAAGAAGAACGCAATCATGATGATCGACCTGGCCCTGCACCTTGAGCGTGATCAGGGAATGACGCCGCAAGAGTCGATCCGCAGCGCTTGTCTGCAACGCCTACGCCCCATTCTGATGACCACAATGGCCGCCATTCTGGGTGCATTGCCGTTGCTGCTGAGTACCGCGGAAGGCGCTGAAATGCGCAAACCGCTGGGCCTGACCATTATTGGTGGACTGATCTTCAGCCAGGTCCTGACTCTCTACACCACCCCGGTGGTTTACCTTTATCTCGACCGTCTGCGCCACCGTTACAATAAATGGCGTGGCGTGCGTACCGATGCTGCTCTGGAAACCCCGCTATGACCGAACGCCTGGCCTTTATATCCCGCCCGACAGGGCTGATTCGTCCACTCGCGCTGGGGCTCTGCGTTGTGCTGCTCAGCGCTTGTGCTGTCGGTCCTGATTACCAGACGCCGTCGATGGCCGCGCCTGCGCAGTTCAAGGCCGCCGAAGGCTGGCGTGCAGCCACACCCGGTGACGCGATGGCCAAAGGTGCATGGTGGGAGGTGTACAGGGATCCGCAACTGAACTCGCTGATCGAACGGCTCAACACCTCCAACCAGACCGTCGCCCAGTACGATGCGCAGTACCGGCAGGCACAAGCACTGGTGCGTAGCTCCAGAGGCGCATTTCTGCCGACACTGGATCTGACCACCGGCAAGACCCGCTCGGGGCAGGGCACAGGCACATCCAATACCGGTACGAATACCGGCGCCTCGGGAATTCGCAACAGTTACAACGCTCAACTGGGCGTCAGTTGGGAAGCCGATGTGTGGGGCAAGTTGCGCCGTGGGCTGGAGGCTGACACCGCCAGTGCGCAGGCAAGTCTTGCGGACCTGGCAGCGATGCGCCTCAGCCTGCAATCGGAGCTGGTGCAGAATTATCTGCAATTGCGGGTCATTGACGAACAGAAACGCCTGCTGGAATCCACTGTGGACACCTATCAGCGTTCCCTGACCCTCACCCAGAATCAATACCGCGCCGGTATTTCAGGAAGTGACGCTGTCGCCCAGGCGCAGACACAGTTGAAAAGCACTCAGGCCGACCTGATCGATCTGGCCTGGCAGCGTGCACAATTCGAGAACGCCATTGCCGTGCTGATGGGTATGGCGCCCGCTGACTTCAATCTGCCGGCCAGCACTTCGATTCCGCAATTGCCGCAGATCCCGCCAGGGCTGCCGTCACAGTTGCTTGAACGCCGACCGGACATTGCCGCGGCCGAACGCTCGGTCATGGCCGCCAATGCCAACATCGGCGTCGCCAAGGCCGCTTACTACCCAGACTTCACGCTGAGCATGAGCGGCGGTTACAGCAGCAGTACGTTCGCCAACTGGATCAGCCTGCCCAACCGCTTCTGGTCGGTAGGGCCGCAACTGGCGTTGACGTTGTTCGACGGTGGCAGGCGGACGGCGGAAGTTGATCGTACCGAGGCCGTGTACGACCAGACTGTCGCCCAGTACCGGCAGACCGTGCTGAATGGTTTTCAGGAAGTCGAAAATTACCTCGTTCAACTCAAGGTCTACGAGCAGGAGGCCACCGTGCGCCAGGAAGCGCTGGTATCGGCTCGCGACTCGTTGCGCCTGACCAACAACCAGTACAAGGCCGGGTTGATCGGTTATCTTGACGTCGTCAACGTACAGGCCACTGCTTTGAGCAATGAACGCAGTGTGCTGAACGTTCTGCAAAGTCGCTTGATTGCCAGCGTTCAGTTGATTGCCGCATTGGGTGGCGGCTGGAATGCCGAAACAGGTTTGACCCTCAGGGAGTGAGTGCTTCACGTGGCAAAGGCGGTTTTTCTTGAACTGTTCGTGATAAATGAAAAATCAATAGCTAGTTGCCATCTTTTCGACCAGATACCGCGACATTTGGCAGCTATTGCGTACAATCATCCCCCGCAGTATCGGCATGGACGCGCTCATTGGGTTCCAGGTGCGTTTATGTTGATTGGCAGCTACACCCCGTCGCTCGTCGTGGTCTCCGTTCTCGTCGCAATTGTTGCTGCGTACACTGCTCTCGATCTGGTTGGCCGTATTATTTCGGCCAGGGGCCGCGCCGTTTATGTATGGATTGCGGGCGGCGCATTCGCAATGGGCGTTGGCAGTTGGTCGACGCACTTCATCGGTATGCTGGCATTCGTCCTGCCTATCGACGTTGGCTATGATGTGCCGTTGGCACTGTTGTCCTTGCTGATCGCAATACTGTCTTCCGGTTTCGCGCTGTGGCTGGCCGCCCGGCCACTATTATCCGCCGCGCAGATTGGCCTGGGTGGGTTGTTGCTGGGGCTTGGCATCAGCGCCATGCATTACACCGGCATGGCGGCAATGCGCATGCAACCCGGCATCGAATACACGCCCTGGTTGTTTGCGCTTTCCCTGGCGATCAGCATTGCCGCCTCTGCGGCGGCGTTATGGATAGCGTTTCGTCTTCGCCAGCAAAGGCCCAGGGTATACCTGATGCGTGCGGTAGCGGCAATTCTGCTGGGAACGGCCATCATCGGTATGCATTACACCGGCATGGCGGCGGCCACCTTTGCCGATGGCAGCTTTTGTGGTGCGTTGCCCGATGGGTTGAGCAGCAATGGACTGGACCGAATTGTTCTGGTCGCCAGTCTTTCGATACTGGGTATCGCGTTGTTCAGTTGTATTCTCGACTCCCACCTCGAGACACGTACCGCTGTCCTGGCCAATTCCCTGACTGAAGCCAATCAGGAGCTTACCCACCTGGCTCTGCATGACAACCTCACCGGACTGCCGAACCGTGTGTTGTTGACGGATCGCATCGAGCAGGCGATGAAGAAAGTCAGCGAAAGCGGCGGCTGCTTTGCGTTGATGTTCATGGACCTGGATGGTTTCAAACCGGTGAATGACGCATTCGGCCACCATACCGGGGACTTGCTGTTGCGGCAGGTCGCTTTGCGTCTTCGTAACAACCTGCACCGGCACGACACGCTGGCAAGGATCGGTGGTGATGAGTTCGTGCTGCTGGTCGAACTGCATGACCCGCAGGATGCGTTGGCTGTCGCAACGGGTCAGGTCAATGAAATAGGCAATCCGTTTACCATCGGCGAGCATCAATTGCAGATCTCGCTGAGCATCGGCATCTGCATGTACCCGGGCAATGGCAATACCCAGCACGAACTTCTGATCAACGCCGATGCCGCCATGTATCACACCAAAGCGGCTGGCAAGAACGGCTACAGCTTTTTCGATGCGTCGATGAACAGCAACGCACGCAATCAGCTGCAGATGTCTCAGGACTTGCGCAAGGCGATCAAGCACAGGCAGTTCTGTATCTATTACCAGCCCAAGTTCGACGCTTTGACCGGATTGCCCCTCGGCGCAGAAGCACTATTGCGCTGGAACCATCCGGAACAAGGCGTTATGGGCCCCGATCAGTTCATCGCCATGGCAGAGAAAACCGGCCTGATCATTCAGATCGGCGAGTGGGTACTGGATGAGGCTTGCCGACAGATGCGTGAGTGGTACACCCAGGGCTACGCGCACTGGCGCATTGCGGTGAACCTGTCAGCGTTGCAGTTCTGTCATGCCGGGCTGGTCACTGCGGTGGCGGATACCCTGGCCAGACATCAGCTCCCGGCCAACTGCCTGACCCTGGAAATCACCGAGACTACGGCCATGCATGACGCCGATGCCAGCCTGGCGGTGTTGCAAAGGCTGTCGGAAATGGGCGTGGATCTATCGATTGACGATTTTGGCACCGGTTACTCCAGCCTGATGTACCTGAAGCGCCTACCCGCCAATGAAATCAAGATTGATCGAGGTTTCGTGCGTGACCTTGAGCATGACACCGACGATGCCGCCATCGTGTCGGCCATCGTTGCGGTAGGGCAGGCGTTGAACCTGCGGATCGTCGCCGAAGGCGTAGAAACAGTGGTTCAGAAGCGCTTCCTGACGCACTTGGGATGCCACTCCCTGCAAGGCTTTCTGCTCGGTTATCCTTTGCCGGCTGAGCAATTTCTCGACGAAATTCGCGCCGCCGAGGCGAAGGCGGCAGTTGACGTGCCCGATGTTGGGCAACCGGCTTTCTGAAGCGCATGGATGGCGCTGGACGGCAAAGGCTGGCACGATCAGAACCGTTTGGCTAACCTGCGGGTGTTAGCTGCGCCTTGATGCTGGCTTCAGAGAAAAATCATGGAAAAAGTCCTCATTATTACCGGTGGCTCGCGCGGAATCGGCGCAGCCACTGCGCGTCTGGCCGCTGTACAGGGCTATCGGATCTGTATCAATTATCTGTCTGATCATGCCGCAGCCGAAAAGACGGCAGGGCAGGTCAGGGCCCTGGGTGCTCAGGCGATCACCTTGCAGGCCGACGTCAGCAACGAAGACGAGATTATGCGCCTGTTCTCCAGGGTCGATTCGGAACTCGGCCGCGTTACCCATCTGGTCAACAATGCAGGCACGCTCGCTCAGGCTTCAAGAGTCGAGGACATGTCCGAATTCCGAATGCTCAAAATGATGATGACCAACGTCGTCGGACCTATGCTGTGCAGCAAACATGCCTTGTTACGCATGCTGCCGAGTCACGGCGGGCACGGTGGCAGTATCGTCAACGTATCCTCGCTCGCGGCCCGCTTGGGCTCGGCGGGAGAATATGTGGATTACGCCGCTTCGAAAGGTGCGCTGGACACGTTCACCATCGGGCTTTCCAGGGAAGTGGCCGGGGAGAACATTCGCGTCAACGCGGTGCGGCCGGGGTTTATCTTCACCGACTTTCACGCCCTGAGCGGCGATCCGTTCCGCGTCAGCAAACTCGAGGGCGCACTGCCCATGGGCCGTGGCGGTACGGCGGAGGAAGTGGCCGAGGCCATTCTCTGGCTGCTGTCGGACAACGCGTCGTATGCCACAGGAACGTTCATCGATCTGGCGGGCGGGCGCTGAAGGCGTGCATGGTCTGGCAAGCGCCTTCAGATACCGCTTACTGATTCGTCACACCGTTACAGGTGGCGCATTGGCGGGCGGGTCGCCTAACGGTGTTTGATCGGGGGGCTGTGTTGAGGGCGGTGGCTCCTGCTCGGGTACGGGCTCGGGCAGAACAGGGTCGTCGATGTTTGGATCAGGTACTTCTACTGGATTGGGTAGAGTCATGGTTGCAGCCTCCTTGTTGACCCTTTTTACGCCCCCCCGGCCTGATTGATGATTCAATTGATTTGAACCGGATAACCCTTGCCCGATTGTTCTGCCCTGCGTTTGGCTCATGTTCAATTCGCCCACCTGACAACCTCAAAACCTTTGAACTTTACCTTCGTTGACCGCTCGGAACCTAGGCAGCTGAATTCGACGAGTCTTCTGCATTTCGCGATTGTCCGCTGCCATACCGTCAATTTTTCCATTGCATGGAATGCACAGGAGCGTCCCTGGGGCGTGAGGAGTGATGCTCGATGAGTGAACAGCCATACGGTCCGGATTCCCTGGCCACCGATGTACCGCACCCAACCCAACCCTTGTCACTGACCCAGGCGCTGCAATTGCCCCGCATCGTGATCGAAGACACGCTGCCAGTGATCGACGGTGGCCTGTTTGCGGCCAAGGCGATCATCGGGCAACCGGTCACCGTGACCAGCAAGGTCTACGCCGACGGGCACGACAAAATGGCGGTCAATATCCGCTGGCGTGCTGCCGATGAGGACACCTGGCATAGCGCGCCAATGCACGAACTGGGCAATGACAGCTGGGTCGGTGAGTTCACCCCGACTTCGGTCAGTCGCTATGTGTTTCGCCTTGAAGCCTGGATCGATCAGTTCGGCAGCTATCGTTATGAACTGGACAAGAAGTTCGGCGCTGGCGTGCCTGTCGACCTGGAACTGGAAGAGGGGCGCATTCATCTGGTGCATGCCGCTGAGCGCAGCCAGCACGAGCAGCGCCAGCAGATTGAAAGCCTGCTAGGTCAGCTGGAGCAGGGCGATAAAGACGAGAAAGTCGCGTTGCTGTTGCACAGCGAAACCGCATACCTGATGAAGCTGGCTGATAATCAGGCTTTCCTGAGTCGTAGCGTTGAATTTCCGCTGGATGTCGAGCGTGAGCTGGCCCAGTTCGCCAGCTGGTACGAGCTGTTTCCTCGCTCGATCACTGATGACCCTGCGCGCCACGGCACCTTCAACGATGTCCATTCGCGTCTGCCGATCATCCGCGACATGGGTTTCGACGTGTTGTACTTCCCGCCGATTCACCCTATCGGCCGTGCCCATCGCAAGGGGCCGAACAACTCTCTGACCGCAGGGCCGGATGATCCGGGCAGCCCGTACGCAATTGGCAGTGAGGATGGCGGCCATGAAGCCATTCACCCACAGTTGGGCAGCCGTGAAGACTTCCGTAACCTGGTGAAGGCTGCGGCCGATCACGGGCTGGAAATCGCACTGGACTTCGCCATTCAATGTTCGCAGGATCACCCTTGGCTCAAGCAGCATCCGGGCTGGTTCTCATGGCGTCCGGACGGCACGATCCGCTATGCGGAAAACCCGCCGAAGAAGTATCAGGACATCGTCAACGTCGATTTCTACGCGCCTCATGCCATCCCTGGTCTGTGGTTGGAATTGCGTGACATCGTTCTGGGCTGGGTGAATGAAGGCGTGAAGATTTTCCGCGTCGATAATCCGCACACCAAGCCGCTGCCTTTCTGGCAGTGGATGATCGGCGAGGTGCGCAATCAGCATCCTGAGGTCATGTTCCTTGCCGAAGCGTTCACCAAGCCTGCCATGATGGCGCGGCTGGGCAAGGTCGGTTACAGCCAGAGTTACACGTATTTCACCTGGCGCAACACCAAGGCAGAGCTGTCCGAGTATTTCACCCAGCTCAACGAAGTGCCTTGGCGTGACTGCTATCGCCCGAACTTTTTTGTCAACACACCTGATATCAACCCGCGCTTCCTGCACGAGTCTGGCCGTCCTGGATTTCTGATCCGTGCAGCGCTGGCCACCATGGGCTCCGGGCTGTGGGGCATGTATTCGGGGTTTGAGTTGTGTGAAGCGGCACCGATTCCCGGCAAGGAAGAGTATCTGGACTCGGAAAAGTACGAGATTCGCGTTCGGGACTATGCCGCACCGGGCAACATCATTGCCGAGATCGCCCAGCTTAACCGCATTCGCAGGCAGAACCCCGCGCTGCAAACGCACTTGGGCTTGAAACTGTATAACGCGTGGAATGACAACATTCTGTACTTCGGCAAGCGTTCGGCGGATGGCAGCAACTTCATTCTGATTGCCGTCAACCTTGACCCCTTCAACGCACAGGAAGCAGATTTCGAGCTGCCGCTGTGGGAAATGGGCCTGCCGGATGACGCGGCGACGTCGGGTGAAGACCTGATGACCGGACACCGCTGGACCTGGTACGGCAAGTATCAGCACACGCGTCTTGATCCATCACAACCGTTTGGAATCTGGCGTATCCAGGCTGCGCAATAACACTCCCAAGGAGTCAGTAATGGCCAAGAAGCCCGGTGACGCGACATTCATCAAAGACCCGCTCTGGTACAAGGATGCGGTGATTTACCAGGTTCATGTGAAATCGTTCTTCGATTCCAATAACGACGGGATCGGCGATTTCGCGGGCTTGATCGAAAAGCTCGACTACATTGCCGCGCTTGGGGTCAACACCATCTGGTTGCTGCCGTTCTACCCGTCGCCGCGCCGGGACGATGGCTACGATATTTCCGAATACCGCGATGTGCATAGCGATTACGGCACCATGGCCGATGCCAAGCGCTTCATTGCCCAGGCGCACAAGCGTGGCCTGCGGGTGATCAGTGAGCTGGTTATCAACCATACGTCCGACCAGCACCCGTGGTTTCAGAAAGCGCGTCATGCCAAGCCCGGCTCCAAGGCACGGGATTTCTATGTCTGGTCGGACACCGACCAGAAGTACGACGGCACGCGGATCATTTTTCTCGACACAGAAACGTCCAACTGGACCTGGGACCCGGTCGCCGGGCAATACTTCTGGCACCGCTTTTACTCTCACCAGCCGGACTTGAACTTCGATAACCCGCACGTACTGGATGCGGTGCTTGAAGTCATGCGCTTCTGGCTGGACCTGGGCATTGACGGTTTGCGTCTGGACGCTATCCCGTACCTGATCGAACGCGATGGCACCAATAACGAGAACCTTCCGGAAACCCATCAGGTGCTCAAGCGTATTCGCGCCGAGATCGATGCGAACTACCCGGACCGCATGCTGCTGGCCGAGGCCAATCAATGGCCGGAAGACACCCAGCTGTATTTCGGCGACAGCAAGGGGCCGGATGGCGACGAATGTCACATGGCGTTTCACTTCCCGCTGATGCCGCGCATGTACATGGCGCTGGCGCAGGAAGACCGCTTTCCGATCACCGATATTCTGCGCCAGACACCGGAAATTCCGGAGAATTGCCAGTGGGCGATTTTCCTCCGCAACCACGACGAGCTGACCCTGGAAATGGTGACGGATCGTGAGCGTGATTACCTCTGGAATTACTATGCCGCTGACCGCCGCGCGCGGATCAACCTGGGTATTCGTCGACGCCTGGCACCGCTGGTTGATCGGGACCGCCGCCGGGTCGAACTGTTGAACAGCATGCTGTTGTCGATGCCCGGCACGCCGACGTTGTATTACGGTGATGAGATCGGCATGGGCGACAACATCTATCTAGGCGACCGGGATGGTGTGCGTACGCCGATGCAGTGGTCGATCGACCGCAACGGCGGCTTTTCGCGGGCCGACCCGGCCAGCCTGGTATTGCCGCCGATCATGGACCCGATGTACGGCTTTCAGTCGGTCAACGTCGAAATTCAGGAGCGTGACCCGCACTCGCTGCTGAACTGGAATCGACGCATGCTGGCGGTGCGCAAACAGCAGAAGGCATTCGGGCGTGGCACGCTGAAAATGCTCTCGCCGTCGAACCGCCGCATTCTTGCGTATACCCGCGAGTACACGGCACCCGATGGTCACAGCGAAGTGGTGTTGTGTGTTGCCAACGTTTCCAGCGCCGCTCAGGCTGCTGAGCTTGAGCTGTCGGCTTACGCAGGCACAGTGCCGGTGGAAATGCTCGGTGGCAGCGCATTTCCGCCTATCGGGCAGTTAAGCTATTTGCTGACGCTCCCGCCGTATGGTTTTTACTGGTTTTTACTGGCTTCGGAGAATCAAATGCCCAGTTGGCACGTTGAACCCGCGCAGAGCATGCCGGACTTCCCGACTCTGGTGCTCAAGAAGCGCCTTGAGGAGTTGCTCGAAGAGCCGCTGCGCAGCACCATGGAAAAAACGTCACTGGCTGTTTATTTGCCAAAACGCCGCTGGTTCGCAGGCAAGGGCAAGGACATAGAGCAGGTCAATATCGCGTATGCGGTGCGTTTCGGCGATGAGGCGCACCCTGTGTTGCTCAGCGAAATAGAAGTGACTGCAGACGGCCAGACCGATCGCTATCAGCTGCCATTCGGCTTGCTCGCCGAAGACGACATCAGCAGCGCGTTGCCACAGCAACTGGCACTTGCCAGAGTGCGGCGTAATCGTGATGTAGGGCTGATCACCGATGCGTTCACTCTGGAAACCTTCATTCGTGCAGTGATTCAGGGCATGCAGTCGGATACGGTCATCCCCTGCGCTGACGGCGAGTTGCGTTTCGAGCAAAGTTCGCAGCTGGCACCGCTCGCCCTCACCGCAGAGTCGGAAGTGCGCTACCTGTCTGCCGAGCAGTCGAACAGCTCGGTGGTCGTCGGTGGCAGCCTGGTGCTCAAACTGATTCGTAAAGTCAGTGCCGGGACGCACCCGGAGCTGGAAATGGGTGCTTTCCTGACCAACGCTGGCTTCAAGAATATCTCGCCGTTGCTGGGCTCTGTGGTGCGTGTCGGCAACGACGGAAAACCGAATCTGCTGATGATTGCCCAAGGCTACCTGAGCAATCAGGGTGACGCTTGGGAGTGGACACAGAACAATCTGGAACGCGCAGTACGCGATGAGTTGGCGCATGGCGTTTCCGGCCAGGAACAGCATTACAATGCGTTGCTGGAGCTGGCGGACTTTTCGCGTAGCCTTGGTCAGCGTCTCGGTGAAATGCACCAGATTCTGGCGTCGCCTACCGACAATGCAGACTTCGCTGTTGAAGTCACCAGCAGTCAGGACAGCAAGGCCTCCGGAACCAGCGTCAATGCTCAGCTTGAGCGCGCCTTGCAACTGCTTGAGCAGCGCAAGGGCGATCTGGAACAGGACGATCAGCAACTGGTCAGCGATTTGCTTGCACAGCGCAAGCAGATTCGTCAGCGCGTCGAAGGTCTGGCCAAGCGCTCGGCAGGTGGCCTGCGGATTCGCGTGCATGGTGACTTGCACCTCGGGCAAGTGCTGGTGGTCAAAGGCGATGCCTACCTGATCGATTTCGAGGGTGAACCGGCCCGCGCACTTGAAGAACGCCGTGCCAAGCACAGCCCGTTCAAGGACGTCAGCGGTATTTTGCGCTCGTTTGACTACGCTGCCGCCATGGCAGTACGCAGCGCACAAAGCGTCGATACCTCGCCTGAGGCTGCCGGTGCTCGCAAACGTGTCGCCGAGACCTACCTGGCGCAGGCGCGGGAAGCCTTTATCGAAGGTTATCGCTCGGCAACGAGCGGAATGGCCCATGCCTGGAAAGATGCAAAAGGGGAGGACGCCGCACTGGAATTGTTCACCCTTGAAAAAGCTGCTTATGAAGTGATCTACGAAGCCGAGAATCGTCCAGCCTGGTTGGCCGTTCCCTTGCAAGGCTTGCGTGGGTTGCTGCAACCGTCTGATGGAGAGCCAATATGAGTGCGCCTCACAAAACCGGCACAGGCCGCCGCGCGATTCCCGCTGCTGCGGACCTCGACGCGCTGATCCGCGCGGAACACCGTGATCCTTTCTCGATCCTGGGTCCGCACGGTGACGGCGGCAGCGGGCAATGCGTTCGTGCCTATCTGCCCGCTGCGTTGAGCGTGCGTCTGCTGGCCAAAGATGATGGTCGCGAGCTGGGCGAGATGGAAATGAGCGAGGTGCCGGGGTTTTTCGTCGGTCATCTCGAGCAGCCACAGCCTTACCTGCTGAAAATCCAATGGGCTGGCGGCGAGCAGATCACCGAGGACCCTTACAGCTTCGGTCCACTGCTGGGCGAGATGGACCTTTATCTGTTTGCCGAAGGCAACCACCGCGACCTGAGCAGTTGCCTGGGCGCGCAAGTGACCAACGTCGATGGCGTCGACGGTGTGCGCTTTGCGGTCTGGGCGCCGAATGCCCGCCGTGTGTCGGTGGTCGGCAGTTTCAACAGCTGGGATGGTCGTCGTCACCCGATGCGCCTGCGTCACCCGACCGGCGTATGGGAGATTTTCGTTCCGCGTCTGCAGCCCGGTGAAGTCTACAAATACGAGATCCTCGGTGCCCACGGGATTCTACCGCTGAAAAGCGACCCTATGGCTCTGGCCACTACGCTGCCGCCCGACACCGCGTCAAAGGTCTCTGCGCCACTGCAATTCGAGTGGAACGACCAGGAATGGCTGCAATCACGGACAGGCCGCCACGATGTTGCCGCGCCGCTGTCGATCTACGAACTGCACGCAGGCTCGTGGCAGATGGAGCAGCACGAAGACGGTCAATGGCGACAGTACAACTGGCGCGAGCTGGCTGACCGCTTGATTCCCTATGTGAAGGAACTCGGCTTCACCCACATTGAGCTGATGCCGATCATGGAGCACCCGTTCGGGGGGTCATGGGGCTATCAGTTGCTGGCCCAGTTTGCACCGACTGCTCGCTACGGTTCGCCGGAAGATTTCGCCGCGTTCGTTGACGCCTGTCATCGGGCTGAAATAGGCGTGATTCTTGACTGGGTGCCTGCGCATTTCCCGACCGATACCCACGGCCTGGCGCAGTTCGACGGCACCGCGCTGTACGAGTACGCCGACCCCAAGGAAGGCTTCCATCAGGACTGGAACACGCTGATCTACAACCTGGGGCGCACCGAAGTTCACGGCTTCATGCTGGCCTCGGCGTTGCACTGGCTCAAGCATTATCACATTGACGGTCTGCGAGTGGATGCAGTGGCTTCGATGCTGTACCGCGACTATTCGCGTAATGCTGGCGAATGGGTGCCGAATCGCTTTGGCGGCCGAGAGAATATCGAAACCATCGACTTCCTGCGTCATTTGAACGACGTAGTTGCGCTGGAAGCCCCTGGGACCATGGTTATTGCGGAAGAGTCGACCGCGTGGCCAGGTGTCAGCGAGCCGACCCAGCAGGGTGGGCTAGGCTTCAACTACAAGTGGAACATGGGCTGGATGCATGATTCGCTGCAGTACATGGAGGAGGACCCGATCAATCGCGGACACCACCACGGCAAGCTGAGCTTCAGCCTGGTGTACGCGTGGTCAGAGCGCTTCGTACTGCCTATTTCCCATGACGAAGTGGTACACGGCAAACATTCGCTGATCGACAAGATGCCGGGTGACCACTGGCAGAAGTTCGCCAACCTGCGCGCTTATCTGTCGTTCATGTGGACGCACCCGGGCAAGAAACTGCTGTTCATGGGCTGTGAATTCGGTCAGTGGCGTGAGTGGAATCACGACCGTGAACTGGACTGGTACTTGATGAAATACGCTGAACATATTGGCGTGAAGAAGCTGGTCAGCGACCTGAACCGAATCTATCGTCAGGAAAAGGCGTTGCACCAGCGCGATGCTGATCCAGCGGGCTTCCAGTGGCTGATCGGCGACGACCAGGCCAATAGCGTGTTTGCCTACCTGCGCTGGAGCAATGATGGCGAGCCGCTGCTGGTGGTGGCCAACATGACGCCAGTGCCGCGCCTGGATTATCGTGTCGGCGCGCCGGTGTCAGGTGCATGGACTGAGTTGCTGAACAGCGACGCGGAAACCTACGCAGGTTCTAACATGGGCAATGGTGGGGAAGTGAACACCGAAGACGAGCCAGCACATGGGATGGAGGCTTCACTGAAACTGAACCTGCCGCCGCTTGCCGTGCTTATCCTCAAACCGAAGAAAGACTGACCAGGGTGCATCCCCGCGCTGACGGTCGCATTACCACACCAGCCTGAAACCCAGGCTGGTGTTCACTCCCTCCGTTCCTTGTTCGCCCAGATCAACAAGGTAATCAGCGCTCCAGTGCAGACTGGCCTTGCTGCTCAATGTCGCTATCATCCCGGCGCCGATACTGCCCGTCGTTGATCGATGCTCGGTTCTTATCTGATCTGCATGATCGAATGTCAGCGTGTCATGGCCGTCTTTGGTGTGCCAGAGGTTGGCTCGCAGATAAGGCGCTATCGGTACGCTACTGAATTGATAGCGCCCCTTGAAACGTATGCCGATGCGCCCTGTGGTGTAAGACTGACTGTCGAATCCGAGATGGGCAATGCCGTCATGCTGATCCTGAAGGTCTATGCGTTGGTAGATGATCTGTAGCTGAGGCTCTGCAACCCAGCGCTGTGAGAGTGGCAGCGGATACCCGGCCTCTGCAGACAGGCTCATCACATGGCCTTCAATGTCGACGCCTGTGCCCCTGACGGAGCGGCTGCGGCCGTCCAGGCGAGTGCCCATCGCGACTGCGTCAACGTACCCGCCACCGGGTGTCGTCAGCGTCCAGTAGGCGCCCAGGCTTTCCCCGTTCAGTTTCAGATGGCCTGTTTCGTAGTTTCTGAAACCTTCAGCAAAACCCTTCACCTTGCCATCCAGACGGTTATGGGCGACGAACAGCCCGACGCGCTGGCTCCGCCCGCTTTCCAAGTGCCAGGCATACAGATCATGGCCGATCTGGTAGCCCTTGAATGAAGCGTCCAGGCTTGGGCTCACGTCTCCAGACCAGCGTTGCCTGAAGTCGCTGCCAAACACACGTGCCCATCCGGCAGGCGCCATGCCGTATTGGGCCAGTAGCGCCTGATCACCCTGGCGCTCATGAAAGGTGCCCAGCGAACTCAGCGCCAGGACCGCAGCGCTTGGCGCTGCCACTGAATAGTTGGCGACCTCGGGGCGGTACAACGCGATGGGCGCGGCTCCGCGAACGGGTTCCGGCAGTGGCGGTGTTCCGATCGCGGGCACTGGCAGTGCGGCTGCCGGGAGGACCGGGGCCGGGGTGGTCGGCGCAGGCTCAGGCTCAGGGTTTGGGAGCGGGGCGGGCACAGGTTGCGGTGTTGGTGTCGGCTCGGGAGCAGGTTCGGGAGTCGGCTCAGGTGTCGGCTGTGCAGGTTCGGGGAGGGGCTCGACAGGGGGCGGCGCTGGCGTTGGCGGCGCAATCACCGTAGAGCGCAGGAACCAGCTGTTCTCCGAGCCGGCAGTGGCGCCGCCCTTGAACAGGTAATACTGATAAGCGCCTGCAGACAGCGGACTTTGCAACGAAAAGGCGCTGCTATCGCTGGTTGCACCGTTGATGGCTTGTACCACTTCAATGCCGTTGCCAAGGGTCAGGGCGCCCAGCCCACCCGCGTTGCTGACGATCATGCGCGTAGAACCACTGATCCTACCCTGTGCCACCACCAGTCGGTCGCTGGCGGATGCATCATCGCCCAGTGCCGAGAGCAACAGCAGCCGCCCGTTCTGGCCGGTGTAATTGCCGTTCACCGTCAATGTGCCAGTGAGCGCGCGTCCTGCATCGCTCACGTCCAGCGTTCCGGCATTCTCCAGTGAAGCGAGGGATGCGGCGCGCAAGGGCGCAATGCTGCCCGAGGTCGAGATCAGCGTACTGGTGGAATCAATGTTCAGAACGCCGGTGTTACTCACGCCGTCACCAAGGACCAGCTTACCGGCCAGATTCAGCTGCGAGCCGTTACTCACGTTGACCGTCTCCCAGTTGGCATAGCGACCCGGCTGCGACGATACAGCGTTGTCGAAAGTCAGCGCGTCATTGCCAGGGCCGCCGTCAAGCAACGGATTGGCGCTCAGGTAATATTCGCTCAGGTTGTACAGCCGCGCCGCATCATCGCCGTCGGCCATCAACACACTGTTGCGGGCGTAGCCACCGTTCAGCCAATTGAAGCTGTCATTACCGGCGCTGGCACGAACTTCACCACGAATATCGCCACCGCTGAGGGTGATCAGGTCGTCGCCGCCGCTGACGCTGACATTGCCGCCCACAGAGCCGCCCAAGAGGGTGATCGTATCCCTGCCAAAGCCGGTTACCAGATTGTTGATGATCGTGCCACCGGACATCTCGAACACGTTGTTGTCGAGCTTCATGTCAACTCGGCCAATGCTGCCGCCGGTCATCACCGCAACGTCGCCGTCCTCGAACGCACGAGTGATGGTGCCTCCGGTCATCAGAAAGGTATCTCGCCCGTCGCCCTGTGCCAGCGAGCCCAGCGTACCGCCGCTCATGAAAAAGTCGTCGGGATCGTCGCCCTGGTTCAGGCCGCCGCTGATCTCGCCCGCCGACAGCGTGAATGAGTCGATTCCGGCACTCTGGGTGACGTTGCCGAGAATACGGCCTGACTGCATATCAACGCTGTCGATTCCTGACCCATAGCTGATATCGCCGGCGACCGTGCCTGTTCCGCCTTTGGGAAATATCAGAATGTGATTGCCGCTCAGACCGATAAATGAGCCGCTGATGTCACTGTCGCAGACTTGAGCGCCGGACGACGTCGAGGACTCAAGTGCGCAGGCTCCCTCCGCACAGGACGGAATAATGGCCAGCATAATGAATGGCAGAACATTACGGGTGTGGTACAGATGAATACAACGAATTTTCATGACAGCTCTCCCGGCCAGGCAGGCAGCAGGGAGGCAATCGAAACGGATCAAGGCGCCAGACTGCCACGCTCAGTGACGTCGCCCCAAGGCTGGCGACGGTCGCTTTGCGGGCCTGTTTTCAAGGCCCGCAGTACGAAGTCAAGAGGTCGTTGGTCGATGCGTCAAGAAGTTGACCGACCGGTGGCGAGATTTAAACTTTTGCTACCAACTATTGGAATTACAAGTAAAAAACTTATGCGCTAAAGGTAGTGTTCATGCTGGATATGTTTGGTTGGCGGTGCGGCGTGATAACCAGATTGTCAGCGCCAGCGCGCACACCGACAGCAACGCCGCGTAAAAAAATATCCAGTCATAGCCCTGACCCAAGGCAATAGCCCCCATTACAGGGCCGGCAATTGCCAAGGCCAGATCGAAGAACACAGCGTAGGCACTCAGGCCTGCGCCTCGGCTGGGGGTAGGTACGCTTTTGATCGCTTCCACGCCCAGCGCCGGGTAGACCAGTGAAAGCCCCACACCGGTCAGTCCGGCCCCAGCCAGAGCAATGCCGCTGCTCGGTGAAAGCCAGAGCATCAGCAGTCCGCAGATCTCCACAGCCATGCAGAAGATGGCCGCGTTGTAGCCGCCGAGCCGGTTGATGGCACCGATGAACAGCAGGCGGGCGAGGATAAAGCACACGCCAAACATGCTCAGGCAATAGGCCGCACCTTCCCAGCCGCGGCTTAGATAAAACAGGGTGATGAAGGTGGTCAGCGTGCCGTAGCCGATGGAGGACAACGTCAGTCCCAGACCATAAGGCGCGATCCGGCCGAACACTGACCAATAGGGCAGGCGCTCACCGACTACGACCGGTACCGATGGCTTGTTGCGGATCAGCCAAAGTGCCAGCCCTGCCATCACGATCAAGGCGACCCCCAGGCTGTTGAAACCCTCGGCATCGATGACAATCACGCCCAGCGGTGCACCAATGGCTATCGCACCATAGGACGCGATGCCGTTCCACGAGATTGATCGGGCCGTATGTTCTGCGCCGAGTTTGCCGATGCACCAACTGATAGTGCCAACTCCGATAAGCCCTTGGGAAACGCCGAGAAACAGTCGCGCAACGATCAGAATCGACAGGCTCAACGTGGCGAACTCCTGAAGCAGCGTTGCCAGTAACGTCATGCTGCCACTGATGACGATGCCCCACAGTCCGAACACGATAGAGCGCTTGCTGCCCAGCGTGTCGGTCGCCCGGCCGGCAAAAGGTCGACTCAGCAGCGTTGCCAGGTATTGCGAGGCAATGGTCAGGCCTGCAATCAACGGGCTGAAACCCAGCTGGTCGTGAACATAACCGGGCAGCACCGCAATAGGCAGGCCGATGCACAGGAAGGCGATGAACGTGTAGAAAACGATGGAAACGATCTGCAGGGTAATCGTCATGGAACTGGAGTGTGCGGCAGGCATTGGGCTCTTCGCTGGCAGGCGGTGGGAGTGCCTCATCATGGCGTGCACTGTGACTAAAAGAAAGCAGGCTAACGGTTTTATGGGGGCTGATTATCAGGCAGTTGCTGTTCTGTAGATATGGTCATAGGATGACTGATCACACCACAATAATAAAAAGGTTCACCATGAGAAATATTCTGTTGCTGGCCGCTGCAGTCGGTTGTTCGTTTGGCCTGCCTGCCCAGGCAGCCACGTTTGCTTACATTTCCAGTCCCACTGACGGCCTTATATCCCAATACCGTCTGGATGAGCAGAGCGGCGCGCTCAGCCTGGTCGAGCAGACCAAAGCCGGAGACCAGGTCAATCCGATGGCCATCTCACCGGACGGCAAAGCGTTATTTGCAGCGCTGCGTTCCAAGCCTTATCAAGTGCTGAGTTTCAGCATCGAGCCTGCAACAGGGCATCTCAAGCCGCTGAGCCAGGCACCATTGGCCGAGAGCCTGGCCTATTTGTCTACCGATCGCAGCGGGCGCTTCCTGTTCGGCGCATCCTATGGTGCCGATTTGCTCAGCGTACAGCCCATCGATGCGCAACACCGCCCAAGCGACAGTATCCAGACCTACAAGACCGGCATGCATGCGCATTCGGTGCGCACCGACCCGAGCAACCGTTTTGTATACGCCGGTAATCTTGGCGTTGATCGTGTTCTGCAATACCGGCTGGAGCCAAAAGACGGCAAGCTTGTTCCCATTGGCGAGGGCTACGTTGCCGTTGCCGCTAATAACGGCCCGCGCCACTTGGCATTCTCTTCCGATGGCAAATTTCTGTACGTGGTTGGCGAAATGAGTGGCACCGTAACTGCCTTCGCGATCAACCAGAAAACCGGTGCGTTGAAGCAGACAGGCGAGGCGGACGGTATCCCGAAACGCTTGAACCTGGCGCCGGGCCAGGCCCGTGATGCGCGCAACAACGATCTCAAGGACGATCCCACCCCGCGTATCTGGGCGGCAGACATTCGCCTCGCGCCGAATGGCAAGTGGCTGTTTATCAGCGAGCGCACTACCAGCAGCGTGTCGGTGTTCAAGGTCGAGCCTGCCAGCGGCCAGGTGACGTTTGTTGAAAACTATCCGGTGCAGGAAAAACAGCCACGCAATATCGCTGTGTCACCCAATGGGCGCTGGTTGCTGGTGAGCGGTGAGAAAAGCGACAAGGTCGGCAGTTACGCCATTGCGGCGAACGGTGCCTTGCAGCGGGTCAGCGAAGCGCCCTCGGGCAAGGGTGCGTTGTGGATTGAAATGCTCAGCCAGCCGGGCCAGTAGCGGTTTTGAAAATAAAAAGCCCTGTCACAAGACAGGGCTTTTTGCTGTAGCAGTCTGACAGGCTTAGAACGAAACGCCCTGGCTGCGCAGGTAGTCGTCGTAGGTACCGCTGAAGTCGATCACGCCGCTTGGGCTGAGTTCGATGATGCGGGTTGCCAGCGAGGACACGAACTCGCGGTCGTGGCTGACGAAAATCAGGGTGCCCGGGTAGTTTTCCAGCGCAAGGTTCAGCGCTTCGATGGATTCCATGTCCAGGTGGTTGGTCGGTTCGTCCATCACCAGCACGTTCGGTTTTTGCAGGATCAGCTTGCCGAACAGCATGCGGCCCTGTTCACCACCGGAAATCACTTTGACCGACTTGAGGATCTCGTCATTGGAGAACAGCATGCGGCCCAGAGTGCCACGTACCATTTGCTCGCCGCCTTGCGTCCACTGGCCCATCCAGTCGAAGAGGGTAGATTCGTCTTCAAAATCGTGAGCATGGTCCTGAGCGTAGTAACCGATTTCCGCTGCCTCGGTCCACTTGACCGTGCCTGCATCGGGTTGCAACTCGTTGACCAGGGTGCGCAGCAGGGTGGTCTTGCCGATGCCGTTCGGACCGATGATTGCAACACGTTCGCCGGCTTCGACCTGGAAGCTGAAGTCCTTGAACAGTGTCTTGCCATCGAAGCCTTTGGCCATGCGATCGACAATGACCGCCTGACGGTGCAGCTTTTTGGTTTGTTCGAAACGAATGAACGGGCTGACACGGCTGGACGGCTTGACCTCGGCCAGCTGGATCTTGTCGATCGCCTTGGCTCGGGACGTGGCCTGCTTGGCTTTCGATGCGTTGGCCGAAAAGCGGCTGACGAACGATTGCAGCTCGGAGATCTGTGCCTTCTTCTTGGCGTTGTCGGACAGCAATTGCTCGCGGGACTGGGTCGCGACGGTCATGTACTCGTCATAGTTGCCCGGGAACAGGCGCAACTCGCCGTAATCCAGGTCGGCCATGTGCGTGCACACGCTGTTCAGGAAGTGACGGTCGTGGGAGATGATGATCATCAGGCTGTTGCGCTGGGTGAGGATGTTTTCCAGCCAGCGAATGGTGTTGATGTCCAGGTGGTTGGTCGGTTCGTCGAGCAACAGCACTTCCGGATCGGAGAACAGTGCCTGCGCGAGCAGAACGCGCAGTTTCCAGCCGGGCGATACTTCGCTCATAGGACCGTTGTGCTGTTCGATGCCGATACCCAGGCCCAGCAGCAATTCGCCGGCACGGGACTCGGCAGTGTAGCCGTCCATTTCCGCAAATTCGGTTTCCAGCTCGGCCACGGCCATGCCGTCGTCTTCGCTCATTTCCGGCAGCGAGTAGATGCGGTCGCGCTCGGCCTTGACCTTCCACAGCTCTTCATGGCCCATGATCACGGTGTCGAGTACCGTGAATTCTTCGTAGGCGAACTGATCCTGGCGCAGCTTACCCAGTCGTACGTTCGGCTCCAGCATCACCTGACCGCCCGAAGGCTCGAGGTCGCCACCGAGGATTTTCATGAAGGTGGACTTGCCGCAGCCGTTCGCGCCAATCAGGCCGTAACGGTTACCGGCGCCAAACTTGACCGAGACATTCTCGAACAAGGGTTTGGGGCCGAACTGCATTGTGATGTTAGCTGTGGAGATCAATTACTTTACCTATCAATAACTTGGGCAATAACTGGGGAGCGCTGGTGTCAGCGGTGTCGTGTTCGAGACACGACCGGAGCTGTTCAGCCTGCTCCGCCTGAGCATGAGCTGATCCAACGGGCATACGTCTACAGCAACGGCAGCCTGCCATGGCCGCGTTGCCGGGATATGAATGTGGGGGTTCATGCCAGACATTGGCGCGCATTGTCGCATAGGTCGGGCGGCAGTGACATGGTGGACAGTGCCGGATTGCCGAGTTGTCCACGTTCCGGCCTGCTCAGGAGCCTGTTGGGTAGCCTTGCTCAAAGCGTGTGCACAAGGCAGAGGCAGGCGCGATTTCAAAAGAAGTCGCAGAAGAAAGATACTGAGTCGTCAAATTGTCTGATCGGGAGGTCGTTTACGTTCGGCTAGCGCTCTAACGGGCAACGCTCACTTTAAGTCGAGCCTCATCAATGCTCAACTTGGGAATGACTTCATCCGGAACTCGCGAGCTGTCGGATAAATTGAACACTTGAAAATCATCCCCGACTACATGCTTCGACATAAGTTCCAGTGACGGGAGAATTCTTGATTCGTAGTGCTGGTCCAGTCCACAAGGCGAGCACACATCTGTCGACGATTCATAGAATCGGCCTGCAGACTGGTTCATATCAAAGCCCACGAGAAAGACGCTGTCAAAACCAAGGTGATAAGACAATTGCAAGGCGAGATACATGACCGTGCGAGCGTCGAAAAACCCCAATTCCAGGTTTTTGCTGAAGCCGATATCCCTGCTTCTATGACTCCATAAAGACACTTTTCTGACCAGTGCGTCGTCTCGTGAGCAGAGCGCCGCAACCGTGGATAACCTCGGTGATTTCTTCAGCGCATAGGCGCGCCCGGAAGGCCTGGGAATGCCGGAGCTGAACTGGTCTTCCCAGAGGCCGACATTCTCGCTTTCGCGCATTGCCGCGGCGAACAGCTCGGGCTGCTGGTTGGGAAAGTCCCGGTCAGTACACACGTAGAACAATGGCTTGATGTTCGTTTCTGCAAACATCGAGAACGCCCCGTTCATGGTAATCATGGGGACGTCCGAAAAATCTTGAATCGGGAAGTTTCGGGCAGATTGACCTGAGCCAATCAGAAGAACCGGGCCTTTTCTGGTGCCTCTACATTTGCCGAAATCAAGTACGCGGGTCGGCTTCGGAGTGTGGTCTTCAGCCGATTTGCGAAGATAAGCAGTCGCATTGATGGATTGACTAGTCATGACTACCCTGTAAGCACTAGTGGCAAATTAGTTGGGACATTTTGCGCGCAATACTACTGGCTGGTGGCCATTAGTTCAACATCAAAGAGTCTCAAAAGCGTACCATACTGGAAACATCACGCCACAGATTGATGACTCATTTTTGAGAATTTGCTATTCCTTTACAATGTTCTCGGATGTAAGGCATGGCGCGCGGCATTGTTTAATGTTGATTGGCCAGTATCAAACTAGTGGTAAATGCTCCTGCCGCTAGATGCACTTAACGCAACAATACTGTGTATGCACACAGTCTTGGCGCTGTGCGAGGGAAGGAAGGCGGGAGAGGGTGAGGCTGCAAGGCCCGGCATTACCGGGCCTCCTTGTTGTGGCGAATTTATTGATGGCTAATCGGATTTCCGTTCCTGCCGCTTCCTCCTGAACCAGCTCCCCAGCGCGTGGAAAGGGTGAATGAACATCGCAATCGCTCCGAGCAGAAAGACGATGGAGACAAGGATCAGGCCCAGGCCCTCGTGTGCAAACATAGTGATTGACTCCTGTTGTTCACTTTGTCGGTCCGCTGAAGACTAGCCGCTGAAACGTTTCACCTCATGAAGAAATGTTAATGAACTTTCCTGGCGGGCACCGCGAGGCGAGCTTTTGCCTGGCTAGTGCTGTCGCACCGAAGCTATGAAGTACTCGCGTTTGTTGACTCAAATAGCTGAGAAGGAGCGGATTTTCCGTGAGCCGGTCTGGGGACGGGACTTCTCAAAATTCACCCGTCGCGGAACTAGATGAGGTGACGACGAGACTATAAGCACGCTCGCGTTCATCGGGCCGTGCCTATGAGCGCGCATTCTCATCACCCGGAGGTTCCTGACATGAAGTCCCTTTTCCGTCCAGTCTTGCTGCTGGCTGTTGCTTTACCCCTGTTGCTGACTGGCTGCGGGGATAAGGAGCCCGAACAACGCACTGCGTTCACTCAGTTTCTGCAAACCCGAATTATCGACAAGCCAGGTGTGCACGTTCCCAAACTGACGGACGATGAAAAGAAAGCCTTTGGTGACTACAGCTCGCACTATGCCGTTATTTCCGACTTCGGCGCGGGCATGGACACTGCAGTGCAGCCTCTCGCTGGCTTGATGCAGAAAGGATCCTTTCGCTCGGTAAGCGATGTCATTCAACGTCGCGCAGACCTGGCTGCCGTGCAGACAGGTCTGGATGAGGTCGGCGAGAAGTTGACCATCGAGCAGGGCAAGGCCGATGCGGCACATGCCAAACTCAAGCAGCCCGATGACTTGAAAGTCGTTTACGACAAGGCTTATGACCGGACTGTGAGCGTGCCCGCCAACACGTTCCGTGAAGTCTTGCCGCAAATAAAGGGCACGTTTTCGAGCGGCCTGAAGGTTGCCGATTATGTGGACGCGCACAAATCGCAAATCGATATCTCCGGTTCGGCGATAACCGTCAAGGATCCGGTCGTACAGGCTGAACTCAACAAATTGCTGCAAGAGCTGAACGAGCAGGGCAAAAACGCTCAGCAGGCTCAGGCTCGCCTGCAATCGCTCATGACCGGTCGCTGAGACTGATCTGGCGGCTTGCCCCGGCCTTGTTGCCGGGCCAGGCCGTGTGTCGGGTATGATTCGCGTGTCTGTTTGCCTGACCCAGGGTCTGCCTGTTTGATAATCAAACCTCTCTCATCGACGATTGCCCTGCGTGAAGCAGTGCCCGCTGACGCTATATGCCTGAGCGCGCTGGGCATGCAGGTCTTTCTCGACACCTACGCAACGCAGGGCATCCGTGAGTCCATCGCACGCGAAGCCTTCGACGCGTTCTCCCCGCAGGCGTTTGCGCGTCTGCTTGGCAAACCGGAAGCGCTCATTATCGTGGCTGAATCCCTAGGGCATCTGATCGGCTTCGCTCAGGTAACGCTGTGCGTCGATCACCCGATGCTCGGCGTATCAACGGCTGCCGAGTTGCAACGCCTCTATGTGCAGGAACGTTTCACTGGATGTGGAGCAGGGCGACTGTTACTCGAAGCCGCCGAGCAGCGCGCTACGGCCAGAAAGGCGGCGTTGATGTGGGCGACTGTCTGGGTTGGCAACCCGCGCGCGTTGGGGTTTTACCCGCGGCAGGGTTATGAAGTGAAAGGTTCGCCACGTTATGAGTTTCAGGGCGAAACGCATGAGAATAGGCTATTCGCCAAACTGCTCGGCGGGTCAAATCTGACGCGGAATTCTGTTTGATCAACGATTGCAGATGTGTGTCCCTGTGAGCGCAGCGGAACTCCGTGACGCCTCACAAGACTCGCGTTTATCCTTGCGCATCATTCTGAGCATTGTTGCCTTCAAGGAGTCGTTGCAGTGACCACCATCAAAATTACCGCGGGCGGATACGAGTTTCTGGCCGAAGCCAATCCGGATGCGCCGCAAACGGTGGAAGCGTTTCTCAAGCTGCTGCCTTATCGGCAGAAATTCATCCATGTGCGCTGGAGTGGTGAGGGCTGCTGGGTGCCACTGGATGATTATCAATTGAAGCTGGATGACACGTTGATCGGTTTCGAGAACGCGACCAGTCATCCTTCTGTGGGCGACATTCTGTTCTATCCGGGCGGTTACAGCGAAACCGAGATTATCCTGGCGTACGGTTCGTGCTGTTTCGCCAGCAAGATGGGGCAGCTGGCCGGCAATCACTTTCTGACCATCACTCAAGGCAAGGAAAACTTGCGCAAACTGGGCGTCAAGACGCTTTGGGAAGGCGCTCAGGATGTGGTTTTCGAGCTGGCCTGAGCCTGCGGTTATTGCGCAGTAGTCATTTGCCAACATTTCTCGGAACTGCTGATCTTCGCCAGGGGTCTAGTCCACAATGCTTCCAGCTCCCGGAAGCCGACCTGGAGACAAGACCTTGAATATCTTTGAAGCATTGCGTGAAAGCCATGATCGTCAGCGCGGTTACGCTGACGCACTGATCCAGACCAGCGGCGACAGTGTCGAACGGGAAAAAGCCTACAAACAGCTCAAGGATGAGCTTCAGGCTCACGAGACAGCCGAAGAGCGGTTTTTCTACATTCCCCTGATGGCCCACGACAACGGCGTGGACCTTAGTCGCCATGCCATTTCCGAGCATCATGAAATGGACGAGATGATGGAAGAGCTCGATGAAGCCGAGATGTCGAGCCCGGCCTGGCTGGCGACTGCGAAAAAGTTGTCGGAAAAAGTGCATCACCACTTGAAGGAAGAAGAGCAGAAGTTCTTTCAGATGGCGGGCAAGTTACTTGATGAAAAGCAGAAACAGAGCCTGGCTGGCGAATACGTGAAGGAATACGAAGAGCAATTGGCTGAGGGGTAATAGGCCCGTGCAGTGCTAGAATCGGCTTTTTCATTAGCGAAGGCACGACATGAAGCTTCTGTTTTTGACGAGCGCAACGGTGATTGCGGCAACGGTTCTGGCCGGGTGCGCAGCGCCTTCAAACTCAGCACGTGCGGCAGGGCCATTCAAGGTCCTGTCGAGTGCCAAGCAGGATGCCGCCGTTGCCCAGTGCATTCAGGTGACCTGGCAGAACGAAGCGATGTTTGGCACATCTTCAGATGTGTTCCTGCATGATCTTTCCGGTGGCGGCTTCACCGTGTTCACTACCGAATCCAGGTATTTCGCAGACGTACACGCCAAAGGTCCTGCCACTGCTGTCGAGTTCTACGCCCCGCAGGGCGATACCCAGGCCGCCTTGCGATCTGCTGCGATTGCTACCTGCCTCTGACTGAATCTCTTGCCAATGCTCCCGCATTGGCAAGTAGTTCGTGGCGCTTTGCCTCCTATCTTCACTGCGGCGCGACCATTGCGCCTGCACCAGTACTGCGTACTCGATAGCGCGCGCGCACAAGAGTGGGGCCTTACCACTCAAACGTGACAAATGGTAGCGATGCCCTCAAGCCGTAATATCACCCAGCCATCAATTCCTTCATCTCCAGCCTTTTGATTTGCCTCGACATTTTTATGCGGTGTTTTTCGCAGGCCTCGTATGGCACACTTTCTGCTGTCTATTCCGTTGTTACACACCATTGTCCGCTATAGCGGAATAAAAATACTTCGGCGGAGTCTATGTCATGCATCGCGGACCTTCTTTTGTGAAAGCTTGTGCATTTGTCCTTGCAGCCTCATTCACGCTGGCCAACGCGGCTCAGGCCGCCGAAGGCAGCAAGCTGGATGCAGTATTGAAGCGTGGCAATCTGGTGGTGGGTACAGGCAGTACCAATGCCCCATGGCATTTTCAGGGAGCGGACGGCAAGTTGCAGGGTTTCGATATCGACATCGGCAGGATCATCGCCAAGGGCCTGTTCAATGACCCGAGCAAGGTCGAGTTCGTGGTGCAGTCCTCGGATGCGCGAATTCCCAACCTGCTGACCGACAAGGTCGACATCAGTTGCCAGTTCATCACCGTTACCGCCAGTCGTGCACAGCAGGTGGCGTTCACCTTGCCGTACTACCGCGAAGGCGTAGCGTTGTTGCTGCCTGCCAACAGCAAATACAAGGAAATAGATGACCTTAAAGCCGCAGGCGACGGCGTGACCGTTGCCGTGCTGCAGAACGTATATGCCGAAGAACTGGTGCATCAGGCACTGCCCAAGGCCAAGGTCGATCAGTACGACAGCGTTGACCTGATGTACCAGGCGATCAACTCGGGGCGCGCCGACACGGCAGCCACCGATCAGTCTTCAGTGAAGTACCTGATGGTGCAGAACCCTGGGCGCTACCGCTCGCCGGCTTTTGCCTGGAGCCCGCAAACTTACGCTTGTGCCGTCAAACGTGGCGACCAGGACTGGCTGAACTTCGTCAACACCGCGTTGCATGAAGCCATGACCGGTGTCGAGTTCCCGGCTTACGCCGCCTCGTTCAAGCAATGGTTCGGTGTCGATCTGCCGGTGCCTGCAATCGGTTTTCCGATGGAATACAAATAAGTCCACTCTGACCTTCAAGGGCAGGGCAGGCCTTCGGGCTTTCCCTGCCAGGTACGGGCAAGCATGAATTATCAATTGAATTTTGATGCCGTATGGCGTGACTTCCCCAGCTTGCTGGCGGGATTGGGCCTTGGGCTGGAACTGGCCCTGATCTCGATCGCTATCGGCTGTGTGATCGGATTGGCGAACGCATTTGCGCTGTTGTCACGTTACAAGGCACTGCGCATTGTCGCGTCGATCTACGTCACCGTGGTGCGCAACACGCCCATTCTGGTGTTGATCCTGCTGATCTACTTCGCCTTGCCCGGGCTGGGCATTCGCCTGGACAAACTGGCGTCGTTCATCGTCACGCTGTCGCTGTACGCTGGCGCCTATCTGACCGAAGTTTTCCGTGCCGGTTTGCTGAGCATCCACAAAGGTCAGCGCGAAGCAGGGTTGGCCATCGGTCTGGGCGAGTGGCAGGTGAGGGCATACATCATCGTGCCGGTCATGTTGCGCAACGTGTTGCCAGCGCTATCCAACAACTTCATTTCGCTGTTCAAGGACACTTCACTGGCAGCCGCCATTGCGGTGCCGGAGCTGACCTACTACGCGCGCAAGATCAACGTCGAAAGCTACCGGGTGATCGAAACCTGGCTGGTGACTACTGCACTCTATGTAGTGGCCTGCTATGTGATCGCCATGCTCTTGCGCACCCTCGAACAACGTCTGGCGATTCGCCGCTAGGAGGCTGTCATGTATCAACCCCCTGGCTGGTTGCAGGAATTGTGGACCGCGCGAGAAGTGCTCTGGTCCGGCTTTTTGACCAGTATCCAGTGCTCGGCGCTGGCGATTGCTGCGGGCACGCTGATCGGCATGCTGGCCGGTCTGGTGCTGACCTACGGCGGATTCTTCGCACGGTTGCCGATCCGACTCTATGTGGATCTGATACGCGGTACGCCGGTGTTCGTGCTGGTACTGGCAGTCTTTTATATGGTGCCAGCGCTGGGCTGGCAAATCAGCGCGTTTCAAGCTGGCGCAATAGGCCTGACGTTGTTCTGCGGCTCTCACGTATCGGAAATCGTGCGCGGTGCCCTGCAGGCCATTCCCGCTGGCCAGCTGGAGGCTGGCAAGGCGATCGGGCCAGTCGCTGCGCTATGTGTTGTTGCCGCAGGCCATGCGCCAGATCCTGCCGACGTGGGTCAATTCCTCGACCGAGATCGTCAAGGCTTCGACACTGCTTTCAGTCATCGGTGTGGCTGAACTGTTGTTGAGCACTCAGCAGGTGATTGCGCGCACGTTCATGACCCTGGAGTTCTACCTGTTCGCAGGTTTTCTGTTCTTTCTCATTAATTACGCCATCGAGCTTCTTGGGCGGCAAATCGAAAAACGGGTGGCATTGCCATGACACAGACTCATACCGCAACCCCCGGCCCGGCGCTGCTCAGCATTGAAGGCCTGCACAAGTCCTATGGCGCAGTGGAAGTGCTCAAGGGGGTCGATCTGCGTATGCAGAAAGGCAACGTTGTTACCCTGATCGGTTCCAGTGGCTCGGGCAAGACCACCCTGCTGCGCTGCGTCAATCTGCTGGAAGAGTTTCAGGGCGGTCATATCCGGCTCGAGGGGCAGGATATCGGTTACAGCGACGTAGACGGCAAGCGCACCCGTCATCCGGAGCGGGTTATTGCACAGCACCGGGCAATGACTGGCATGGCATTTCAGCAATTCAACCTGTTTCCGCACCTCAGCGCTCTGCAGAACGTGACCCTGGGCCTGCTCAAGGTCAAGAAGATGCCTAAGGATCAGGCCATTGCCCTGGCGGAAAAGTGGCTGGACCGGGTCGGGCTGCTGGAGCGCCGCAATCACTTCCCCGGCCAGTTGTCCGGTGGTCAGCAGCAGCGGGTCGCAATTGCCCGTGCCATTGCCATGAATCCCAGCCTGATGTTGTTCGATGAAGTCACTTCTGCTCTCGACCCGGAGTTGGTCGGCGAAGTGCTGAGCGTTATCAAGGACCTGGCCGAAGACGGCATGACCATGCTGCTGGTGACTCACGAAATGCGTTTCGCCTATGAGGTTTCAGACCAGATTGTATTCATGAATCAGGGGCGCATCGAGGAGCAGGGGCCACCCAAGACACTGTTCGAACAACCGAAATCGACGCGCTTGAGCGAGTTTCTCAAGAACATCCGTTTTTAACGTTTCACGACGTCCAATGCTTCAAGACAAGGAAAAACTCATGACTATTACCCGTTATGGCGCAGGCAGCACCGCAGGGGGCGGCCAGCCACGTCCATTCGCCCGAGCAGTCGAGGCCGACGGCTGGTTGCACGTTTCTGGCCAGGTGCCTGCGCAGGATGGCGAGATTATCGTCGGCGGTATCGTCGAGCAGACCCACCAGACCATGCGTAACCTGATCGCGATCCTCGACGAAGCCGGTTATGCGCTCGAAGACGTAGTACGTGTCGGCGTGTGGCTGGAAGACCCACGGGACTTCTGGAGTTTCAACAAGGTGTTCGGTGAATACTTCAGCCCCGAGCATGCACCGGCGCGCGCTTGCGTGCAGGCCAGCATGATGGTCGACTGCAAGGTCGAAATCGACTGTATTGCTTATAGGCGCAAGTAGCAGCTTCAAGCCATAAACATCGGGTTATCTGGCTTACAGCTCTACTTAAGGAATGAGCCATGACTGAAGACACAATCAAGCGCCGGGCACGTGGACTGGACCGGGCGTTCGATATTCTGGATTTCCTCAAGGAAAAGGCCAGACCCATGCGTCCCAACGAAATTGCCGGCGGAATCGGCAGCCCCAAATCGACGGTTTACGAGCTGGTGGCGTCGCTGCTGGAGCGGCGTATTCTGGAGACGGTCGGCAAGGACGGGCATGTCTACCTTGGCCGCCAGTTGTACTTTCTCGGTCAGGCGCATTTGCGGCACTTCGATTTCACTCGCGAGGCGGAAGTCTGCCTGGGCGAGATCGTCAGCCAGACGCGGGAAACCGCGCAGATGTGCCTGCTCAACGGCCGGAAATACACCGTTGCGCTGATGAAAGAGGGTGAGCGGCATTTCAGGATTTCCTCGGACATCGGTGAAAACGCGCCCATCCCGTGGACCGCTTCCGGGCGTCTGCTGCTCAGCCACCTCAGCGATCAGCAGATCATCGACCTGATTGATCCCGACGATTTCATCCTCCCGGGTGGCGAGCGTCTGCCGCTGGAAACCTTTTTGCGGGAGATCCGTAAGGCAGGCGAAGAGGGTTTCTTCTCCTTCGATAGCGTGGCCGACACCTTCACGCACTGCTTCGCCGCGCCGGTGAAAAACGAGCACGGTCAGTGCATCGCAACCCTGTGCATTGTCGCGCCGCGTGCCGATGCCAAGACCCATTACGACGATTATCGGCGGGTGCTGATCGACAGCGCCAACGGCCTGGCTCGTCGAATCAACGAATAACTGCAGGAGATTACTGATGAGCACCGCCGTAATGGACAAGGGTATTGCGCAGCCGGGTGACAGCCTGGTCACTGATGTCAGCCTGCCTGCACTGGTCATCCATCGTCAGGCGCTGGATCACAATATTCGCTGGATGCAACGTTTTGTCACTGACAGCGGTGCAGAGCTTGCACCGCATGGCAAGACCAGCATGGTGCCAGCGCTGTTTCGGCGACAGCTGGACGCGGGCGCATGGGGCATGACCCTCGCCACGGCGGTCCAGACCCAGGCCGCTTATGCGCATGGCGTACGGCGGGTGTTAATGGCCAATCAGCTGGTCGGCGCGCCGAACATGGCGGTGATTGCCGATCTGTTGGCTGACCCGATGTTCGAGTTTCATTGCATGGTCGATCACCCGGACAATGTCGCTGCACTGGGCCAGTTTTTCGCGGCACGCGGCCTGCGCCTGAACGTGATGATCGAATATGGTGTACCCGGTGGACGCTGCGGCTGCCGTACCGAAGAGCAGGTCTTGGCCCTGGCGGATGCTGTTCAGGCGCAACCGGCGCTGGCGTTGACGGGTATCGAGGGTTACGAAGGCGTCATCCACGGCGACCATGCCATCGATGGCATCAAGGCTTTTGCGGCGTCGCTGGTGCGCCTGGCTGTCGACCTGCAGGACAAGGGCGCATTCGCTTTGGATCGCCCGATTGTCACTGCATCCGGCTCGGCGTGGTACGACCTGATCGCTGAAGCATTCGATGCCCGGGCCGTTCGCGAGCGGTTCCTCAGCGTGCTGCGCCCTGGCAGTTATGTGGTGCATGACCACGGCATCTACAAGGCCGCGCAGTGCTGCGTGCTGGACCGACGTGCCGAGCTGAGCGAAGCGCTGCACCCTGCGCTGGAGGTCTGGGCGCATGTGCAGTCCATGCCGGAGCCGGGTTTTGCGGTGATCGCCATGGGCAAGCGCGACGTTGCCTACGATGCCGGCTTGCCCAACCCGCTGCTGCGTTACAAGGCGGGCGTGCAGCCTGCATCAGGCGACGACGTCAGTGCCTGCAAAGTGACCGCCGTGATGGATCAGCACGCTTTCATGACAGTCGCGCCCGGATGCGAGTTGAAGGTTGGCGACATCATTTCCTTCGGTACCTCACACCCGTGTCTGACCTTCGACAAGTGGCGTTCAGGTTGTCTGGTGGATAATGACATGCGAGTGATCGAGCCTTTCAGCACGTATTTCTAATTCCGGTATTGGCAGGAGTAATCGTCTCATGAGCCTTCCACGGGTCGCCCTGATCGGCGAATGCATGATCGAGTTACAGCAGCATGCCGACGGCAGCCTGCGTCAGAGCTTCGGCGGTGACACGCTCAATACGGCGGTTTACCTTGCCCGATTGTTGGGTGAGCGGGCCAAGGTGGATTACGTCACGGCGCTGGGTGACGACAGCTTCAGCGATGCAATGTGCCGGATCTGGGCCGATGAGGGCATTGGTCTGGGCAAGGTGCAACGCCTGCCGGGGCGTTTACCCGGGCTCTACTGCATTCAGACCGATGCCAATGGCGAGCGTCGTTTCCTCTACTGGCGCAACGAAGCCGCCGTGCGGGACTGTTTCATGACGCCTGCGGCCGAGCCGATCCTCGCGGCGCTGGCCAGCTACGACGTGCTGTATTTCAGTGGTATCACCCTGGCGGTACTTGGCGAGCAAGGCCGCGCCCGATTGCTGGAAGCACTGGACCGTGCTCGTCAACGTGGGGTCAGGGTTGCCTTCGACAATAACTATCGGCCTCGGCTGTGGGCCAGCGTGGAGCAGGCTCGCGAGGCCTATCAGGCATGCCTGCAGCATGTGGATCTGGCGTTGCTCACCGAAGACGATGAGCAGGCGCTCTATGGTTATGCCGACAGTGAGCAATTACTGGCGGCCTATCGAGGTCGCGGCATCGGTGAGATCGTCGTCAAGCGCGGCGCGCAAAGTTGTCTTGTGGAAGCCGGCGGCGAGCGTTTCGACATTGCCTCGCAAAAGGTCGAGCGTGTCGTCGATACCACTGCAGCAGGGGACTCGTTCAGCGCTGCCTATCTGGCCGCCCGGCTCATGGGGGAACACCCGCGACAGGCTGCCGAAGCAGGTCATCGTCTGGCCAGTGTGGTGATTCAACACCCGGGTGCGCTGGTACCAAAATCGGTCATGCCAGTCTGATGGCACCTGCGACGGAACATGCAGTTGATCGGCTAACGCACTGACAGACAAGCATTTCGCTGGAACCTGCGCGCAAATCCGGCCACCATAGGCGACCTTTTTGCCTGCAAGCCATCCACCGGAGTCTGCGTGCCTGACGACCTTCCTTCTGCGCTTCCTCATGACCTGGATGTCGATCTCATGCCGCCTCGGCAACTGCCGTTTTTCAGGCGTCTGTTATCGCGCCTGATGGGCCGCGGCCTTACAGCGTTGGGCTCGCAGCACACGCCGTCGTGGTTCCAGGGCCATGCCGACGGCTATCTGAATGGGCACATAGAGGGCGTGCGCGAGGGTTATGCCGACGGCTACCTGGATGGTGAAGAAGCAGGGCGTCAGGTGCTGGTCATCAACGACACCCGGCCTGTCCGACATCGCGGCCCCAGGGTTGACGACCATCTGTTCGACGAATGGCGGCTGGCGCTCACGCCTGAACTGAAAAAGCGTATCAAGGCCGATGTCGCCGAAAAGCTCCCTGCGCATGCTCAGCCCAGCACGGCGCAGTGGAAGATGATTTTCAGCGATACGCCATCTACCTACGTCATTGCCGGGGCGGGCGCAGGCAAATCCACATCGCTGGTGCTGCGCATTCTGCTGTTGCATCACTACCTGGGCTTTGAACTGAACGCGATGACAGTCGTGACCTTCACCCGTGAGTCGCGCAAGGACTTCATCGGCAAGTTGATCGAGGTCATGGCCTTGTGGGGGCATGTGACGGGGCAGAAACAGGCTCGTGACCTGGTTCGCACCTTTCATTCGCGTATTCTGCCGCTGGTGCGCAGCCTGCCGGGTTTTGAGCAGCTCAGGGCGTTCGAGAACCTGAGCAGCCATTCATCCGGCCTGGAAGAGGCGGACAGCAATCCTTTCGACCTGCGGATCAACGACGCGCAGCGTCAGCAACTCAATCTCTGCTACCGCGACCTGTACGCCGGCAATGAGCGTTTCCGCGAAGTCATGGCGCCGCTGTATCGCCATGCCTTGCAGCTCAAGGAACTGGATCGCGACCATCCTGACGTGCAGAAGCGTGTCGCGGTGACCGAGCTATCCTCGAAACGGGATGAGGAGTGGTGTGACACCGTCGAGGACTTGTGGATTCGCGCAGGAGCATGGCCTATAAAGGGCATTGAGCCTATGCGCCAAACTGTTGAAATAAATGGATTTTCCTTTTGTTTTCACGGCTATATTGCCGAGCTGGATGCTTGGGTTGTGCTGGGCCTGGACGCCAGTGAAGACCAGCAACTCAAGCGGCCGGGTGCCAAATTGCCAGTGTGGGCCGAGGGGGTCATAAAGCGCACCCTGTTTCAAGCTTTCTGCAGTAAGCCTTTGATATGGCTGGATAACTATCAGTCTGCCAGCAAGCTATTGCAGTCATTGGCGGGCGACGCAGTTGCCGGGCCCGGATTCGACTATCGGGTCAAGGGTGAGCTCGGTGCTGCGCCGCTACTGGACTGTCTTGTCACCGCCGCCAGCTTCATCGAGAACCTGGGACTGGATGTACCCAATGCCGTGTCCGAGATGAGCTTTGCCAGCGACGACCCGGATCGTTTCTTCTTCGAAGCGCTGAGTCTTTTCTGGAAAGCTTTCGAAACGCACCTGCTGGCTCAGTCGCCTCCGATCATGACCTATAACCGGATGTTTGCGTTGTTCGGTGAAACATCGCCGGAAAACCTCAAACACGTCAGCGACCAGATGCTCAGACCGCTGTCGCATTTGATGATCGACGAGTTCCAGGATGTGTCGCCGCAGATCGTCTCATGGATACGCGCCAGCCTGCGCGAAATCCGGCGTCGTGGTCCCGCTCTGCATACAGGCCGGATCGCTCAGCATTCATCACTGCTGTGTGTCGGCGATGACTGGCAATCGATCTACGGCTGGCGCGGCAGCTCACCCAAGTATTTCATGGAGTTCGCCAGGGAGTTTTCGTCACCGGCGACCACCAGAGTCATGCTCAGTGACAACTTCCGCAGCCATCAGCACATTATCGATGCCGCAGAGCATATTGTCCGGGCAGCTCCGGCGATTGCGGGCAAGAAGGCTCGTGCCAGCGGCATGCCGCAAGAGTTGCTGCCGGTCACGGTGCTGGATCGTGACGAAGACGAACTGGCCGAGCGTGTAGCCGAGCACTACAACGACGGTGACTCGATTCTGCTGCTGTACCGCAAAGGCAGCGAGAAAAGCCGGTTCTCGGAGCGTTTGCAGGCATTGATCGATGCTGACGCGGCGATGGGCGCGCAAGGTCGTCGCATCAGGACGTTGACGTACCACAGTTCCAAAGGCTTGCAGGCGGATGCCGTGTTTTTGTTGGGCGACTGCCAGCATCTGACTGTCTCGCCTTACAAGAATCAGGTTTACCGTTTGGCAGGGCTGGGTGATGCGAGCGATCTTCAGCCCTTTGATACAGCACAGAAGGATGAAGTCTTGCGCCTGGCTTATGTCGCCATTACTCGTGCGGCGCGGCATTGCTATTGGTATATCGATCAAGGCACCGGCGGCGGGGAAAGTGCCCAGATGCCTAAAGCTTCAGACAGAATTGCCCAGGACAAGCCTTTCTTTGAAGACTTGCGCGGTAAAGTCCGAACAGGCTGAGGCTGTCATCTCAGGAAAAACCGGCGACCTGTTGCTGCGTATGAGTGCCGAACAATTCCAGCTCATCCTCGATGGCTTCGATGATGCGCTCTACATCTGCGGCATTCATCACCGTGGAACACGGCAGGCCTGCGATGGCGACGACTGTCTCACCGCTGGCGCGGTCGAAAAGTCGTGCAATCATGCTGCCGGGAGCATCCATCGAGGCTTCAAAGCCTACCGGATGGAAGTGCCAGCGCATCAGTTGGCACGCATTGGGGAATGTGACTTTGTTCATGACAATGGCCCACCTTAATCAATCGAGCATTTCCCTTGCTCCAATGGGTAGGCAGACAGCCAGAATTCGTCCGGTAAAGCATGATGACGAGAAGATAATCAGCGCAGCGGACTATCGGTCGGTCGGGTTGCTTTCCAGCAGGATCGCTGAGCGGTCTGACGAGTACTGAAAATAGCATTTGCCAGCACCGTTCTGGAAAAATTTTTTATGACGCAGCACAAAAAAATCAATTATATGGCTGTCATCATCGCAAGGTATCAATGGGCACGTTCCATGCATTTGTCATTCACCCCGGAGAAGGCCCCGTAGTGAACTGAATTTGCTTGACGAAGGTGGTTTTCATGCCCGGTCTGGGGCAAGCTATCGATATTGACCCGAGGAGCTGAAAATGCTGAGAAAATCCCTTGCTGCACTGATGTTGCTGGTCTCGACCAGCCATGCGGCGGAGACGGTCAATATCTACAACTGGACGGATTATATCGCCCCGGACACTTTGAAAAATTTTGAAGCGGCCACCGGTTTCAAGACCTCTTACGAGACTTTCGAAACCAACGAGACGCTGAACACAAAGCTGATTGCTGGCCATTCCGGGTACGACCTGGTCTTTCCGTCCATTCATTTCATGGGTCGACAGATTGAAAACGGCTTGCTCAAGACCCTCGACAAACGGCAGCTCCCCAACTGGAAAAACCTCAACCCGGTTCTGCTCAAGGCACTGGAGGGCAGCGATCCGGACAACCAGCATGGGTTTCCCTACCTGTGGGGCAGCACCGGAATCGGCTATGACATGGCGAAGGTCAAGGCCATTCTTGGCAAGGACACACCGCTTGACTCATGGGATCTGGTGCTCAAGCCGGAAAACATGAAAAAGCTCGCCCAGTGTGGTGTCGCTTTTCTGGACAGCGCACCGGCGCTGATCCCTATCGCTCTGAACTACCTCGGCCTGCCACCGCACAGCGAGGTGCTGGACGACTACAAAAAGGCCAAGGCGCTGCTGGATGAGGTACGGCCGTATGTGCGCAATTTCAGTTCAGCCGATTATATTGGCGACCTCGCTACGGGCAAGATCTGTGTGGCAGTAGGCTACTCAGGGGATATTTCCCTGGCGCAGGAGCAGGCCCAAAAATCGGGCAACAACATCACAATCAGCTATGTGGTGCCAAAGGAGGGCGCGCCAATGTGGTTTGACATGATCGCGATCCCGGCTGATGCCCCTGATGTCAAAGGTGCCTACGCGTTCATGAACTACCTGCTGCGCCCGGAAGTGATCGCCAACATTACCAATACGGTGCATTACGCCAACGGTAACGAAAAGGCCGACGCCCTGATCAATCCCGGCCTGTGGACGGATACCACTGTCTATCCAGACGCCGACATGCTGAGCCGCTTGTTCGTGATGTCTCAGGTCCCGGTTAATATCGAGGCGTTGCGCCAGGGACTCTGGAAAGAGTTCAAGGCCGACAAGTAAGGCTGCGAGGCGACCGACGTCAAATGATATGCGCCTGATGCAGCTCGGTCAGTGCCTGAGCTTTCAGTCGAGCCAGTAACGGATCGCGGCGATCCCTTGGTGCTTGCAGCCCGACCGGCAGTTGCTGGGTGATCGTGCCGGGGCGGCTGCCCATCACTAATACCCGGTCGCTCAGGTACAACGCCTCGTCGACATCGTGAGTCACCAGCAACAGGGTGATAGCGTGACGCTCGGCCAATTGCAGCAGCAGGTCCTGAAGCTTCATTCGGGTAAACGCGTCCACTGCGCTGAAAGGCTCATCCAGCAGCAATACCGTAGGGTGCGAGTACAGACCGCGGGCAATGGCCACGCGTTGCGCCATGCCTCCGGACAATGCTTTTGGCAAGGCATCGGCGAAACCGGACAGGCCCACTTCCTCGATCAATTGACCGACCCATCTGCGGTCGTAGCCAGCATCGTCACTGAAGCCGATATTCTGTTCGACGGTCAGCCAGGGCATCAGGCGCGGTTCCTGAAACACAAACGCGACTTCTCCCTCAATGTTGTCCACCGAGCCACGAAAGTCCTGCTCCAGCCCGGCGACAATTCTGAGCAGCGTGCTTTTACCGCAACCGCTTGGCCCCAGCAGGCTGACGATCTCACCTGACTGTAATGACAGATCGATATCCTGCAGTACGGTATTGCCAGCGAATGCCTTGCGGTCTACGCGTATGTTCATCAACGATTCCGGCATCTATCGACCCTCGCGGCTTTGACCGGTGAATGTGTCCCGCCAGGCCAGAAAGCGTTTTTCCAGGCCTGCCAACAGGCCGTCGCTCAACTTGCCCAGTGTCGCCAGAACGATGATGGCCGCCAGCACGATGTCCGGGCGCGAGGTTTCGCGTCCATCACTGAGCAGGTAGCCCAGGCCTTTTGTGGCCGCGATCAGCTCGGCGGCTACCAGAAACATCCATGACAGGCTCATGCCGTTGCGCAAACCGGTGAACAGGCCGGGCAGGGCGGCGGGCAGAAGAATACGCCGGGTCAGGCGATAGCGACTGAAGCCATACATCTGGCCGACTTCCACCAGCTTTCGGTCAATGCCCCGAATCGCGGCCACGCCGTTGAGGTAGACCGGAAAAAACGCACCGATGCCAATCACGACGATTTTCGATGTTTCGCCAATGCCCAGCCACAGCAGCAGAAGCGGCACCCAGGCCAGGCTCGGGATGGAACGAAGCCCGGCGAACGTCGGCTCCAGATACGCCTCCGCCTCACGACTGAGCCCCACCCACGCAGCAAATACCAAGGCCAGGCTCGCGCCGATCACAAAGCCGCTGAGCACACGCAACAGACTGGCACTGATGTGTTTCCACAACGCACCATCGGCCAGATCGCGCAGTGTCAGCACGATCTCGCTGGGTGCTGGCATCTGGTAGGAGGGCAGCCAGCCGATGCGCACGATAATTTCCAGCAAAACAATGATTACAGCGGGGACTACCAGGCCTTTGAGCGGCGTTTTGTAGCGCTGCCAAAACGTGCGCTGCGCCTTGTCAGGCAAGGCCGCCTGCGCACAGGCAGGCAGGGACTTGTCTGGGCTGGTCATGGGGTTGCGATCACGGCTTTGGAAAACTCTGGCGTGATCAACTGATCGATCACTTGTTCGACGTTCACGCCTTTGCGCACCAGGTCCTCGGACACCAGAATCGGTGCTGCGGACTTGGATGCTTCTACATCTTTTTCGCTCAGTTGCGGGTTGCTCAGGTCTGTACGGGTCAATTGCAACCTGGCGACTTCCAGCGGCAGGCCTGACTCGGTCGCCAGCAGCCTGGCCAGCTCATCAGGATTTTTTACTGCCCATTCCCGAGCCTGCTCATAAGCGCTCAATACTGTTCTGATCGCCTGTGGATGCTCCTTGGCGTAGGTTTCCGTGACGCTCAGTACGCCATAGCTGTTGAAGTCCTTGTTGCGGTAAAGCAGGCGCGAGCCGGACTGTATTTCACTGGCCGCCATGTGCGGGTCAAGCCCTGCCCAGGCATCTACGTCGCCTTTTTCGAGGGCGGTGCGTCCATCGGGATGCTGCAGGTGCAGCAACTCGACATCATCCTTTTTCAGCCCGGCCTTCTGCAGCGCGCGCAAGGTGAACAGATAAGGGTCGGTGCCTTTGGTGGCGGCGATTTTCTTGCCTTTGAGTTCGGCAACCGATTGCAGGGGAGAATCCTTGCGCACCACCAGGGCCGTCCATTCTGCCCGGCTGTAGACATACACCGATTTGATCGGGCTGCCGTTGGCCCTGGCCAGCACCGCAGACAGGCTGGCCGACGAAGCAAAGTCGACGCTGCCACTGTTCAGGTATTCCAGCGAGCGGTTGCTGCCCTGGCTCAACACCCAGGTGACTTTCGCCTCCGGCAGGGCTTTCTCCAGCCAGCCAAAATGCTTGAGCGCCAGGCTGACCGGCGAATAATAGGCGTAATCCAGGCGGACTTCGGCAGGCGCGGTTTCAGCGGCCTGCGCTACTCCCTGCAGGCTAATCGCCAATGTGCAGGTCGTTACCATCCAGCGAATCAGGGCTCGCGGCGTTTGCAACCAAAAAGAAATAGGGGGTTGTGGCATAGTGAGCGTCCAGATCGGGGAGACAAGGGCTGCAAGACTGGTTTGCATATTTCAAAAACAGCAGTCCAGAGAGCATGAAATTCACAAATGGAATATTGCATGCTCTGTGCCAAGGGTCCGGGTGCTTGAACAGCAAGGTATCAGAGCAGTTTTCCAGTGTCAGTGATGTTGATCTGGCAGCAAGGTGTTGAACTGTTGTTGCCTGGTAAACAGCAAGGCTCACGGCCTGTTTTTCGACGATTTTCTGACAGTTTTTCTGCTTTTCGGGTGATTTTTTTCACTAGGTTTGCAACAGAATCGTTTTTTGACACTCCTAATCGTCCACATTCTTAATTTCGAAACATGTGAGCACTAAGATTCGCGCGTGATCCATGAGTGTGCGCCCACTGCGCCCTTGTTTGACTGATCCGCAGAAATTCTTGGGGCGAGCTGCATAAGCCTGCGTATTCGCACCAGCCAGATGGCTGATCCCTTTCAAATGCGCACCGGACTCAGAAAATAATGAATATGCCGAAAATGCCTTCGATCACCCGACTCCAGCGCCGCATCGCATGGTGCTTCTTCCCATCATTACTGGTGGCTTCTGCCCTGGCCCTGTTCACCATGGGCAAGGGGGTTCATGCCGAGCCCAAGAACGGCACGCAGACACTGGTATTTCTTCGTCATGCCGAAAAACCGGCCATGGGGCTGGGGCAACTGAACTGCCAAGGGCTCAACCGGGCCATCGAACTGTCGGAGGTCTTGCCCAGGGAATTCGGCAAAGCTGACTTTATCTTCGCCGCCAACCCCAGCCGACACGTGGAGGAGGGTGAGGGCGACCTGTCCTACAGCTACGTGCGTCCGCTGATGACGGTAGGGCCCAGCGCAATCAAACTGGGTCTGCCCGTCAACCTCGACTTTGGTGCCAACGACACCGCAGACCTGGCCGATGAGCTGATGCGGGACAAGTACCACAACGCAGTTATCTACACCGCCTGGTCGCATGGCTACCTGCCGGAGCTGATCAACAAGGTTGCTGAAGAAGCGTCCGGCAAGAGCACTAACCTGCTGGATGACTGGACGAACGATGATTTCGACTCAGTGATTGTCGTCACCCTGAAATGGGTCGATGGCAAGGCCACGCTCGATTACAAGAATCAAAAACAGGGCCTCAACAACGGCACTGAGACCTGCCCTGAGGCGACCTGATCTCGAACCACAAACGTTTTCAGCCGTTGAGCGACTTCATCGACTCCGGGCTGTAACGCTCGCCCGACACGGCCCCTTGCGCCGGGAAGATCGCATCCAGTTGAGCCAGCTCATCGGTACTCAGCGTCAATGAAGCCGCTGCCACGTTGCTTTCCAGGTACTTGCGCTGTTTGGTGCCCGGGATCGGAATGATGTCGTCGCCTTGAGCAAGTACCCAGGCCAGCGCCAGTTGCGACGCGCTGACGCCTTTGGCCGCAGCCAGTGCCTTGACCTTTTCTACCAGTGCCAGATTGCGTTTGAAATTTTCGCCCTGAAAGCGCGGGCTGAAACGACGTAGTCATCGGCAGCGAAATCGTCCGGGGTGCGCAATGCGCCAGTCAGAAAGCCACGGCCCAGCGGGCTGTAAGCCACGAAAGCAATACCCAGGCGACGGCAAGTGGCGAGCACATTGTCGTGCTCCGGATCGCGTGACCATAACGAATATTCACTTTGCACGGCCGCCAGCGGATACACGTTGTGGGCTCTTTCGATGGTCGCTGCGCTGGCTTCGCAGATACCTATATGGCGAACCTTCCCAGCCTTGACCAGCTCGGCCATGGCACCGATGGTGTCCTCGATGGGCACATTGGGGTCGACACGGTGCTGATAGTAGAGATCAAGATAATCGGTATTCAGCCGTTTCAGGCTGGCATCGATGGATTGGTGAATGTACGCCGGGCTGCCATTCACGCCACGTGCATGCGGATCGTCGCCACGCACGATGCCGAACTTGCTGGCCAGGTAAATACCTTCGCGTTTGCCTTCAAGAGCCCGGCCGAGCAACGTCTCGTTGGTGTGCGGGCCGTACATGTCCGCTGTATCGAAAAAGGTGACACCCAGTTCCAGCGCGCGGTGCAAGGTGGCGATGGATTCCTTCTCGTCGATGCCGGTGGTGTAGAAGTCCGACATTCCCATGCAGCCCAGCCCGATGGCAGAAACCTGCGGACCGTGGTGACCCAGTTGGCGCGTGATCACAATGAACTCTCCTGATCGTTGAAAGAGCCATCAAGTCTCTACGCTTTGGTTGGCGCAATAAACCGGGAGTTTCTTATTTCACTGTTGTGAAAATCCGAATAATTAACGTCCACGAAGCGCAAGAGCGTGCGGCGTCAATCCGACAAACCGTAATAGTCATAAAATCACGAGTGGAGTACAAGTGTACTCCATGAGCACATTATCTCCCCGTCGCAGCGCAATCCTTACCTTCATCCGCGATCGCATCGCGCAGCAAGGGCAATCGCCGAGCCTAGCGGAAATCTCCGAGGCTTTCGGTTTTGCTTCACGCAGCGTGGCGCGCAAGCACATTGTGGCCCTCACAGAAGCCGGTCTGATCGAGGTCGTCGCGCACCAGGCCCGTGGTATTCGCCTGCTCAACAGTGAGCCACGGCCCGAATTGCTCGAACTTCCGGTATTGGGGCGCGTAGCTGCGGGCGCACCTATCGGGCCGGACCTCGATATTCACACCACACTGCATCTGGACCGCAGCACGTTTACCCGTGTGCCGGACTACCTGTTGCGCGTGCAGGGCGACTCGATGATCGAAGACGGTATTCTCGATGGCGATCTGGTCGGCGTGCACCGTAACCCGCAGGCCAGTGACGGGCAGATCGTCGTTGCCCGCCTGGACGGCGAAGTCACTATCAAGCGCCTGCATCGCAGTGCCGATCAGGTGCGCCTGTTGCCGCGCAACCCGGCCTACGAACCGATCATTGTCACGCCTGATCAGGACTTCGCCATCGAAGGCGTATTCTGCGGGCTGGTCCGGCGCGAATGATGGGCGCGGTGGTCAGCCTTGAAGCCTTGCTGGATGAGCGCAGGGTCTGGAAAGGCCGTCAGCAGGGCGCGCCGCAGGTCAGCCCGCACCCCAGTGGCCATGCATTGCTGGACAGCGCCTTGCCCACTGGCGGCTGGCCTGCTGCCGCCCTGACTGAAATCCTCATCCCGGCCAATGGCAGTGGGGAATTGCGTCTGCTGTGGCCAAGTCTGGCAAGGTTGTCCGCGATCGGTGAGCGCATTGTGCTGATTGCACCGCCCTACATTCCGTACCCGCAAGCCTGGCTGGCCGCCGGGGTCGATCTGCGCCAACTGGTCGTCATCGAGGCCGGTCCCCGCGATGCCCTGTGGGCTGCCGAACAATGCCTGCGCTCCGGCAGCTGTGGCGCGGTCGTGTGCTGGCCCGGCATGGTCGATGACCGTGCGCTGCGACGTTTGCAGGTCGCTGCCGAAACCGGGCAGACCCTGGCGTTTGCCTGTCGCCCGCAGCAGGCCGCCGCCAACCCTTCACCCGCAGCCCTGCGCATAGCTATAGATACCCGCCCGGCACAGTTGCGGGTGCTCAAATGCCGGGGCGGACTTGCGCCGCCTTTCCCCATTCCGTTCCCGACCGACGCTTGAGGTTCTTATGCTCTGGGCCTGTGTCTTGCTGCCGCAACTGGCGCTGGACGGCGTCATGCGTCGTCACGGCAACCCCGATGAACCGCTGGCGCTGATCAGCGGCAGCGCTCAACGTCGCGTGTTGCAGAGCGTCAATCCGGCTGCGCGTGCGTTGGGGCTGAAAGCCGGGCAGTCGCTGACGGCCGCTCAGGCGCTGGTGCCGAACTTCTCCACGGTCGAGCATGACCCGGCCGACATCGAGCGCTTGCAGCAACTGCTCGCGGCCTGGGCCTACGGTTTCAGCTCCAATGTCAGCCTCAAGTACCCTCGAGTGTTGCTGATGGAGATTGAGTCCAGTCTCAAGCTGTTCGGCCCCTGGCCGGTGTTCGAGGCACGCTTGCGTGAAGAGCTGACCACGCAGGGCTTCCGGCATCGCATCGTGGTTGCGCCCAACCCGATAGCCGCACGGATGCTGGCCAACATGCATGACGGGCTGAGCATTGATTGCCCGCAGGCGTTGCGCCGCAGCCTGGAGCATATGCCGCTGGAACGCATCGGTCTGAGCCGTGAAACCGCCACGGCCCTGACACGCATGGGGCTGCGCTCTGTGCGGCAGGTGCTGGCCCTGCCGCGCGATACACTGGCGCGGCGGTTCCCGGCCAGCGTGCTGCAGCATCTCGATACATTGCTTGGCGAACGACCGGTGGCACTGGAGTGCTACACACCGCCGGACTTCTTCGATGTACGTATTGAGCTGAATTTCGACGTCGAGTCGCATCAGGCCCTGTTGTTTCCGCTCAAGCGGCTGATCGCCGATCTGGCTTTGTTCCTGGCCGGACGCGACAGTGGTGTGCAGCGATTTTCCCTGCATCTGGAGCACGTTGAAGGTCCGGAGACTGTGGTGCCAGTCGGACTGCTGAGCGCCGAGCGCGATGCGTCGATGCTGTTCGAACTGGCCCGCGGCAGGCTGGAACAAGTGCTGGTGGCGTCGCCGGTACGTGCCGTGCGCTTGCTGGCGCAGGATTTGCCGGATTTTGTCCCGGCGCACCGCCAGTTGTTCGATGAGCGCGTGCAGCAGACCCTGCCTTGGGAGCAACTGCGCGAGCGCCTGCGTGCGCGACTGGGTGACGAGTCTGTGAATGGCTTGCGCGCCCAGGCCGATCACCGTCCTGAATGCGCCTGGCAACCACACAGCACAAGCAAACCGGTCTTGCCGGCCAAAGCTTGTATGCGCCCGGGCTGGTTGCTGCGAGAACCCCAGCCGCTGCCACTTCATGCCACGCGCATCGTGGCGGGGCCCGAGCGAATCGAATCAGGCTGGTGGGACGGCGGCGATGTACGCCGCGACTACTATCTGGTCGAAACCTCCAGCGGCCAGCGCGCCTGGGCCTATCGCAGCGTGGGCGAGCAGGGTGAACTGCTGCTGCATGGCTGGTTCGCATGACCAGCGAATACGCCGAGCTGCATTGCCTGTCCAACTTCAGTTTTCAGCGCGGCGCCTCAAGCGCCCGTGAGCTGTTCGAACGTGCCTCGCGCCACGGCTATCAGGCGCTGGCCATCACTGACGAGTGCACGCTGGCCGGTATCGTACGTGCGTGGCAGGCGTCCATCAGCACCGGCCTGCCGTTGATCATCGGCAGCGAAATGCACATCGAGAACGGGCCGAAAGCCGTGCTGCTGGTGGAAAGCCAGACAGGTTATGAGGCGTTGTGCAAATTGATCACGGTGGCACGCCGCAGAGCCAGAAAAGGTGAGTACCGGTTGTTGCGTGAAGATTTCGAGCCTTCGTCGGACGGTTTGCTGGCCATCTGGCTGCCGGACATCGAAGGCGACGCGCAAGCCTGTCTGGCGCATGGACGCTGGTTGCGTGAGCGCTTTGCCGAGCGCCTCTGGCTCGGCGTGGAGTTACATCGCGGCGCGGATGACGAGCAGCGTCTGGCCGACTTGCTGGCGCTGGCGCAATCGTTGGGTATCCCGGCAGTTGCCAGCGGTGATGTGCACATGCACGCGCGCGGTCGGCGTGCCCTGCAGGACACCATGACTGCCATTCGCCATCACACGACCGTGGCCGAAGCAGGGCACCTGTTGTTTGCCAACGGCGAGCGCCATTTACGGCCACTGGATGCGCTTGCCGAGCATTACCCGGACTGGCTGCTGGCCGAATCGGTGCGTATTGCCCGGCGCTGCACGTTTGATCTCAAACAATTGAAATATGAATACCCGCACGAGCTGGTCCCCAAAGGCCAGACACCCACGTCGTGGCTGCGTGAACTGACCGAGCGCGGTGCCCGCAAACGCTGGCCGAACGGGCTGACGCCAGCCACCCGCGCGCAGGTCGAGAAGGAACTGGCCCTGATAACGGAAAAGAAGTTCGACAGCTACTTTCTGACCGTGCATGACATCGTCGAGTTTGCCCGCAGCCAGCACATCCTTTGTCAGGGACGCGGCTCGGCGGCCAACTCGGCAGTGTGTTATGCGCTGGGGATCACCGAGCTGAACCCGGAAAAGAGCAACCTGCTGTTCGAGCGCTTTATCTCCAAAGAGCGCAACGAGCCACCGGACATCGACGTGGATTTCGAGCACGACCGCCGCGAAGAAGTCATTCAGTACATATTCAGGCGTTATGGTCGGGGCAGGGCGGCGCTGACCGCAGTGGCCAGCACGTATCACGGCTCGGGCGCAGTGCGTGATGTGGCCAAGGTGCTGGGTTTGCCGCCTGACCAGATCAACGCCCTGGCCGATGCCTTTAGCCGCTGGAGCGATTCGCTGCCGTCGCCCGAACGCCTGCGCGAATACGGCTTCGATGCCGACATGCCAATCCTCAAGCGTGTGCTGGCACTCACCGGCGAGCTGATCGGCTTTCCTCGGCATTTGTCGCAACATCCGGGCGGCTTCGTGATTTCCGAGCATCCGCTGGAGACGCTGGTGCCTGTCGAGAACGCCGCGATGGCCGACCGCACGATCATTCAGTGGGACAAGGACGACCTGGACCTGGTCGGCCTGTTGAAAGTCGACATACTTGCACTGGGCATGCTCAGCGCTTTGCGCCGCACGTTCGATCTGGTGCATCTGCACCGGGGCAAGCGCTGGACCCTCGCAGACCTGCCGGGAGACGACCGGAAAACCTACGAAATGATCAGCCGCGCCGACACCATCGGCGTGTTCCAGATCGAGTCGCGTGCGCAGATGGCCATGCTGCCGCGCCTGAGGCCGGAAAAATTCTATGACCTGGTCATCGAAGTCGCCATTGTCCGGCCGGGGCCGATCCAGGGCGACATGGTTCACCCATATCTGCGTCGGCGTAATAAAGAGGAAGCCATTACCTATCCGCCTAAACTAAAAAGCGTCTTTGAGCGCACCCTGGGCGTGCCGCTGTTCCAGGAGCAGGTCATGGAAGTGGCGATCATCGCCGCTGGTTACACACCGGGCGAGGCGGACGAGCTGCGCCGAGCGATGGCCGCGTGGAAACGCCACGGCGGGCTGGAGCCGCATCGCGAACGGCTGCGCACAGGTATGCTGAACAATGATTACGACGTGGATTTTGCCGACCGGATTTTCGAACAGATCAAGGGTTTTGGCAGTTATGGCTTTCCTGAATCCCATGCTGCCAGTTTCGCCTTGTTGACCTACGCCAGTTGCTGGCTCAAATGCCACGAACCGGCAGCGTTCACCTGTGCGCTGATCAACAGCTGGCCGATGGGGTTTTACAGCCCGGATCAATTGTTACAGGACGCCCGTCGCCACCACATTGAAATCCGCCCGGTGGATGTACGCTACAGCGACTGGGATTGTTCGCTGGAGCCGCTCGATCATCCCGACAGCACGCGCAATCTGGCGATTCGCCTGGGGCTGCGCATGGTGCGTGGTTTTCGCGAGGATGATGCCCGGCGCATCGAAACGGCCCGCTCGAAACGGCTGTTCAGCGATGCCACAGACCTTACCCTGCGTGCCGGTTTGGACGCTCGCGCCGCTGAAGCACTGGCGGATTCCGGGGCCTTGCGTGGCCTGATTGGTCATCGGCACCGGGCGCGTTGGGAAGTTGCAGGGGTGGAAGCCCAGCGACCGTTGTTCAACGACTTGCCCAGCGAAGACACACAGGTAACGCTGCCGCTGCCGACGGTGGCCGAAGACCTGATGGCCGACTACGCCACTCTGGGCACCACCCTCGGTCCGCACCCACTGGCCTTGCTGCGTCGGCAACTGGCTGCCAAACGCTTTCGCAGCTCACAAGACTTGCTGAGCCTGGAAAACGACCGAACCCTCAGCGTGGCGGGGCTGGTCATCGGCCGCCAACGACCGGGCACCGCCAGTGGCGTGACCTTCGTGACGCTGGAAGACGAATACGGCATGGTCAATGTCGTGGTCTGGCGCGACCTGGCCGAACGTCAGCGCAAGGTGCTGGTGGGCTCGCAATTGCTGCAGGTGTTCGGGAGGCTGGAATCAAAAAGCGGCGTACGGCACCTGATCGCCCAGCGGCTTTATGACCTGACGCCGCTGTTGACTGGACTGGATGTGCGCAGCCGGGACTTCCAGTAATCGGGCCTGTAATTTGCAGTAGCAATCGGTACATCCTGCCAACGAGAAGCCCTGTATGTACAAAGACTACCCAGCCGCTTACCAGGTCAGCAAAGGCGCGGCGCTGCAAGTGGATACGGCCTTTTACGAGCGTATCCGCACGAATGCGCAGCAGCGTACCCTCGTCGAGCAATTCGAAGTGCCGATTCGTACCGGGCGGGCCTGGAAGGTCAAGGCCGGTCAGGTGTTTCGTGTTACCACACCGGTTGGCCCGCAGGTGGGCGATTTCAATCTGTGGAACGCCAACGACCCTCGGGAACGCCTGTGGGCGGCGCGCACGCGTCAGTTGCAGGGCGCGCATGTCAGCACCCATGACCGGCTGTGGTCGAACCTGCCGTTTTTACGGCCGCTGGTCACCATCACCGATGACAGCCTGGCCAGCTACGGGATCGACGAGCATGGTGGCCGTCTGCACGATTTGCTCGGCACGCGCTGTGATCCCTACGTCAACAAGATGCTGACCGGCGAAGACTTTCATCATCACTGCCATTCGAACCTGACCCGCGCAGTGTTGCCGCACGGGCTGACCGAATTCGATGTGCATGACGTGTTGAATATCTTCCAGTGCACCGGCCTGAACCATGACGACATGTACTTCATGAAAGCCTGTCCGGCGCAAAAGGGCGATTACCTGGAGTTCTTTGCTGAAATCGACCTGCTGTGCGCCTTGTCGACCTGTCCGGGTGGCGACCTGTCACTGCCGATGTGGGGGCCTGACGCGCAGGACCCGTTAAGCGTTTGCCGTCCGCTGGGCGTCGAAATCTACGATCTCGACGCTGCGTTGCTGGAGGGTTGGCAGTCTCCCGAACGTGCAGCTTATAACGGTCAGCATGGCTTGCAGATTGCCAAGGCTGAATGGGAAAAATAACCGCTCAGGCTGCGCGAGCCATCTTGCGCAGCCCCCAGACCATCATCGCCCCCAGCCCGAGCATGGCCAGAAGCAGTGCCGGGTAGGCCACCCACCAGTGCAGCGGGGCGGTCATCATGCTGAATTCCGACATGCCGCCGATCCCGGCAATCAGGTTCAGGGGCAGAAACACCACATTGATTAGCGTCAGTTTGCGCAGCAGGGTGTTGGTGCTGTTATTGACCAGATTTCCGCGTGCATCCATCAACCCGGCGAACACCGTGGAATAGATCTCCGCCTGTTTGTAGCACTGGTCGTTCTCGATGATCATGTCGTCGATCAGCGCCAGGCTGTCGGCTGCGTATTGCCGGCCTTGCGCATGGTTGCGCAGACGCGTCAGGACCGCACCGTTGCTGTGGATGGCATTGATGTAATACACCAGACTTTCGCTGAGGTTGAACATCTGCAGCAAATGGCGGTTTTCCAGGGAAGAGTTGAATTTCTGCTGCAATTCCCGGGCGACCATCTTGATGACTTTCAAATGGCCCAGATAGTGATGAATATTGTTGAACAGCAGCTCCAGAAGGATATCCAGCGGCTGGTCCAACGGGCGGTGAGCCCCCAGCGCGCTCAAGGGTTGCTCGTCATCGCAGATCAGCACCAGCTGGTCCCGGCTCAACAGCACGCCAAAGGACGAAACGTCGAACGAGAAGCTGTCCTTGCCCGAATAGTTCTCGGGACGTTTCCAGATGACGAACAACGCATCAGGGTGAAACTCGATGCGCGAAATTTCGTCGGGGTCGAGTGCCGAGGCAACGGCATGCTCATCAAGGTGAAATCGCTCCAGCAATAATCTGCGTTCCCCGGCATCGGGTTTGCTGAACCACAGCACCTGAGCCTTTTGCGGGTCACATGCCAGCAACTGGTTGTTGTCGAGTTTCAGGCCCTGAATCATCGTTTCACCATGCCTGGCCGAGGCGCTTGAGCTCCAGACGGCGGACGAATTCTTCCAGCACCAGGCTGTACAGATCATCCTGCAGATAAGCGTCTTCGATGCCGGCATCCAGATTCGGGTTGTCGTTGACCTCAATCACCACCACTTGATCGCCTGACTGTTTCAGGTCCACGCCATACAAGCCGTCACCAATCAGGTTGGCAGTCTTGAGCGCCAGTTCGACCACGGCGCGCGGCGCTTCGTGCACCGCCAGGGTACGGCATTCGCCAATGACCTTGGCACCGATTGCCTTGTGGTTGTAGATCTGCCAATGCCCTTTGGACATGAAGTACTGGCAGGCGAATATCGGTTTGCGGTTGAGAATGCCAATGCGCCAGTCGTACTCGGTGTAGAAAAACTCCTGAGCCAGCAACAACACCGAATGCTCGAACAATTGGGCTGTCGCCGTATGCATTTCCTCGGGCGTACTGACTTTGATCACGCCTCTGGAAAAACAGCCATCGGGAATCTTCAATACCAGCGGGAAACCCAGGCGTGTGGCCACGTGCTGCAGTTCTTCCGGGCGGTCCTTGTAGAGGGTTTCCGTTCGCGGCATGCCCAGATCGTGGCTTTTTAGCAGGTCAGTCAGGTACACCTTGTTGGTGCAGCGCAGGATCGAGGTGGAGTCATCCATTACCACCAGCCCCTCGCTCTCGGCCTTCTTGGCAAAGCGGTAGGTGTGGTTTTCAACGCTGGTGGTTTCGCGAATCAGCAGCGCGTCGTACTCGGCCAGTCGGGCGTAGTCTTTCTTTTCGATCAGCTCGACATCGATGCCCAGGCGCTGACCGACGCGGATGAAATTGGCCAGCGCCTCGGTGTTGGACGGTGGCAGCTGTTCCTGCGGGTCATGCAGGATCGCCAGGTCATAGCGGGCCATGCGCCGGGAGCTGGGCTGGCGCCAGACGTTGCGGCTGAAGCCTTCCAGCGCCATGGCGAACTCATCCTGCTGATCATCGCGCAGGCGCGGCAGAGCGCCTGCCTTGATACCGGCAATGTGCCAATTGTCACGCTTGCGAAACTCCACCATCAGGATCGGGCAGGGGAAGACTTCAAACAATTGACGGGCGAGATCCTTCAACGGCTCAAGTGTGGTCTGACCGAAGTAAAGTGTCAGGGTAAACCCTTCGGTGTCGTCATAGGGGTGATCCTGAAGTGCGGTTTCCAGCAACTTGTCCAGGTCATCGAGGGCCAGGCCGTAGAGTGACTTGCGGGTCAACTCGCTGATGGTCTTTACCGAGGGAATGACATTGTGCTGGCGTGCTTCGGCCAGCAGGGAACAGTAATAACCATGGCCCAGGTATTTGTAGCTGCGGCACAGGTTGATGACTTGCACACGCTTGCCTGCCGTGGCTTTCAGCGGCTTTTCCAGATAATCCTGGGCGCTGATCAAGTCTTCGCTGGGGAAGTACGATGCCCAGTCTTCGAGCCGTTCGACAATAATCACCAGTTGCCTCTGCGCTGCAAAGAGTGTTGTGGGGTCTGCTCGTCGGGTTGTTGCTGAAAGCGCAAGTTGCGCAGATACTTCGTTCATCTTCACCTGTGCCGCTGACATGTGTAATCGATCCGATGGGAAACAAGTCCTTTCTATTAAGCATGTGCTTTTTGAAATGTCCCGTTTCGTTACACAACTTTTACGGCGGTGCAGATGGACTTTATATTTCGCGATGCAGTTGAAACCGATGTCGACGACTTGCTGCTTCTGGAGAACCAGTGCTTTGACGGCGACCGTCTGACCGCGCGCAGCTTTCACTGGATGATTCGCCGCGCCAATGCCAGCCTGATCGTCGCCGAGCAGGCCGGACAGCTCACCGGCTATGCGCTGGTGCTTTTTCATCGGGGCACCTCGCTGGGGCGTTTGTATTCGCTGGCGATTGCCGATGCGGCGCGGGGCAAGGGGCTGGGCAAGCAGTTGTTGCAACGTGCCGAGCAGCAGGCCGTGGGCCGCGACTGCGCTTACCTGCGCCTTGAGGTGCGCCCTGATAACCACTCGGCTATCGGGCTGTACGAACGCAATGGTTACCGGCGTTTCGCTCAGGTCGACGACTATTACCAGGACCATGCCCCGGCCTTGCGCTACGAGAAACGTATCGTCGAGCACGCCCGGCTGGACAGTCGTTCAGTGCCTTACTACCAGCAGACCCTGGAGTTCACCTGTGGTCCTGCCTGCCTATTGATGGCGATGAAGGCTCTACATCCTGCGCGTTTGATGGATCGCGCCGAAGAACTGCAGATCTGGCGCGAGGCGACCACGGTGTTCATGACCTCCGGCCACGGTGGATGCAGCCCTCAAGGGCTGGCGCTGGCTGCCCGGCGACGGGGCTTTGCCGTGAAGTTGCTGGTGTCGGTAGCAGGCCCGCTGTTTCTGGGCGGCGTGCGCAGCGACAACAAGAAACAGGTGATTCGCCTGGTTCATGAGCAGTTCTGTCATGAGCTGCGAACCTGCGGTGTAGAGACGCTGCCCAACCGCTCATTGAACCTGCCTCGCGTACTGGCCGAGAGCGGCAAGCCGCTGGTGCTGATCAGCAGCTATCGCCTGACACGCTCCAAGGCACCGCACTGGGTGATGGTCACCGATTGCGACAGCGATTTCGTCTATCTGCACGATCCCGATATTGATCACAGCCTGCATCGGCAGGCCATCGACTGCCAGCATATGCCGGTAAGCCATGCCGATTTCAATCGCATGAGTTGTTTCGGTGCCGATAAACTTCGGGGGGCAGTGATTGTGTTTGCCGCGCCTGTGGATGATCATGCGTGCGCTTCCCAAGCGGCTTCAGCAGCCCGGCCACAGGATCCCGTACATTGATCAAGTCAGCCCTCAAGGCTCTTTGCGCATTGGCCATCGCCGCGAGCCTGTCGGCCTGCATCAGCGCGCCAGTCCCTCTGACGCCAAAAACTGCCGAACAGTTGCAGAAACAGCCACCAGTGCGGTTCCTGCTGAGCTTTGATGACGGCCCCAGTGCGTCGACTTTTTACAACCCCAGTATCACCGTACTCGACAGCCTGGCCGACAATCCGTTGCAGCCGAACATCAAAGCCGTGTTCTTCGTGCAGACCGGCGCCACAGGCGCAGGGAATAGTGATCAGGGGCGGGCGATCATGCATCGTCAGCATGAAGAGGGGCATTTGCTCGGCTTTCATACCGCCACGCCGCACCACACCAATCATCGTTCGTTGACCGATGAGGAGCTGGAGCAGTCCCTGACCCAAGGCTGCGCCATCATCGCCTCGATTACCGGCGTGCCGACCACGTTGTTGCGCCCGCCGTTCTGGAACTACGACAAACGCACGTTCAGCGCCTACCAGCGTCATGACCTGCATGTATTACTGACTGACCTGAGCGCCAATGACGGCAAGATCTGGGGCTATAACTTCAGCCTGCGCCGCCGTTCGAACATGGTCAGTCAGCTCTCGCAAGTACGTGAACGCATCGCCGCCGGAGAGCTGCCTGCGGTGGACGGGGTGATTCCGGTGGTGGTGACCTTTCACGACCTGAACCGCTACACCGCGCGGCATGCGCGAGAGTACCTGCAGATACTGGTCGACAGCGCCCATCAGACCGGCGTGCGACTTGCCGACAAGCCGTTCTACGACGACAGCGCGCAATTGCAGCGCGCTGCTCTGGCGCGCACGGTCAAGGACGCGGGGCAGCCTATAAGGCTACCCGGCGCATGGAACTGGATCTGGGACCACAACGCTCACTGACGCCCGGTCAGACCAGGGTGTTCTTACGCACGTGACCGCCCTGAACAATCATCGCCAGATGCTCGCCCTGACCGACCAGACAACCGATATCGCTCAGCGGGTCGCCATCCACCACCAGCATATCGGCTATCGCACCGGCGCTGATGCAACCCAGTTCACCCTCGCGCTGGAGTATCTGCGCCGCAACACTTGTTGCACTGCGTAACGCCGCCAGATTACCGAGCAGTTCGGCGCGAATCTTCAGTTCGTGGGTCTGGTACTCGTGCATTTCCCCCAGTAAATCCGAGCCATAGCCCATCGGTACGCCCGCTTCGGCGAACAGCAGCAGGGCGTTGCGGCCGGCCTGGCGCACATCCTCGATTTTGGCCACCGAGTCCGCTGGCAGGCCGAAGCGCTCGCCGTACTCGGCAAGCATTTCATAGGTGACCTGAGTCGGCACCGCAAATGCGCCTTTTTCGGCCATCAGTCGGGCGGTGTCGGCATCCACCAGGTTGCCGTGCTCGATGGTTCTTACGCCGCATTCTATGGCGCGCCGAATCGCTCGTGCGGTATAGGCATGGGCCATCACGTAGGTGTTCGCAGCGGCGGCTTCGTCAACGATGGCGCGGATCTCTGCCTCGCTGTATTGAGTGTTGGCAATCGGATCGGTTGGTGACGAGACGCCGCCCGAAGCCATGATCTTGATCTGGTTGGCGCCCTGTTGCAGCTCTTCGCGCACGGCCAGACGCACGTTATCGACGCCGTCCACTACGCGTGCGATGGCCCCGGCCCGAAAGCAGCACGAGCAAGGCTCGTTGAGCAGCAATTCGCCCCGTGGCGCATGTCGCCATGGCCGCCGGTCTGCGACAGCGCTTTGCCCGAAGCGAAGATCCTTGGCCCGGGAATCAGCCCCATCTGGATCGAACGCGCCAGCGCCCAGTCGGCACCCCCGGCATCACGAACAGTGGTAAAACCGCGGTTGAGCATCGCAGCCAGAATCGGTAATGCGCGGTACATGATGATTGCGTTGGGTTGCAGGGCATTCATGCCCAGGTTGGCGTTGGAAGCCAGCACATGCACATGGCAGTCGATCAGGCCGGGCATCAGGGTTCTGCCGCCCAGATCGATAATCCGCGCGCCAACCGGGGCAGGCTCGCCTTCGGCACGCACGTCGATAATGCGCTCACCCTCGATCACGACTTCCTGGCCGGAAATCAATTGCCCTTTTTGCAGGTCCAGCAGACGGCCGTTGCGCAGGATCAGGCGTGTAGGATCAGCAATACTCATTGGAAAGCTCCAGACAGGGGACGATGGGCAGCAGGCGCACGGTCGCGATACAGCAGCGCACCAATGCCGCTGACGACGGCCGCGAACATGATGTAGAAAGCGGGTGCCAGGTTGCTGCCGGTCGAGGCAATCAGCCAGGTGATGGTGAAGGTGGCAAAGCCGCCGAAAATGGTGACGGCAAAGTTGTAGGCCACCGAAAGCCCGGTGGACAGCACGTGGGTGGGCAGTAACTCGCCGAAGGCGGCGAGGATCGAACCGATGTATCCGGAAATCAGCAGGCCGAGTACCAGCTCAAAGACCAGCAGCGAAAACAGTCCCGGCATCTGGTTGATGAACAGGAACATCGGGTAGGCGCTGAAGAAAATGGCAATTGCCGAGCCCAGCAACCACGGGCGATGCCCGCTGCGGTCTGCGAGGGCACCGACAATCGGTGTGGCGACGATCAGTACTGCACCACCCATCATTCCTGCACTGAAGCCCATCCATGACGGCAGGCCAAGCACGCGTTGGGCGTAGGACGGAATGTAGAACAGAATCGCGTAGGTGCAGACCGTCCACAGTACCACCAGCGAAAAGCTGATCAGGGTCTGGCGCGGGTAGGTCTTGATGACTTCGCGCAGAGGCGACTCGACTGGTTTTGCGGCCTTGTAGGCAGGCGTCTCATCCACCCGGCTGCGAATATAAAAGCCGACCGGCCCGATCAGTGTGCCAATCAGAAATGGCACCCTCCAGCCCCAGCTTTCCAGCTGCGCCTGGGTAAGGTAACTGGACAGAATGGCACCCAGCGCAGAGCCGAGCAGCACTGCAACGCCGATGCTGGCCTGAATCCAGCTGGAGTAAAAGGCTTTTTTGCCCTCAGGCGCATGCTCGGTCAGGAATGCGGTGCCAGATAGCCAATTTGCGCGAAGCTGGGCGTCAATCCGATGATCAGCGTCCCCAGCGCCATCAGCAGGATGGTCAGGGATAAAGCCGCCTTGCGCCCGCGCTTGTCACTGTAGATGCCCAGAACAATGCCGCCCACCGGACGCATGAAGAAGCCGACCCCAAAGGTCGCCAGCGCCAACAGGTAAGAGGTCAGCTCGCTGCCGGTGGGGAAGAACACTTTGGCAATGATCACCGAGAAGAAGCTGTAGACCGTGAAGTCAAACCATTCCAGGCCATTGCCGATCACCGTAGCGGTCACCGCGCGGCGTGCCTTTTGTTCATGGGTGCGTGAAGCAGAGGATCGTAATGTGCTCACTGGATAAGCTCCTGCATGCGATGCGCGCAGGGAAGCCCCCTGCAGTGGCTGCATTGATTAAGGGGCAGGGTTGATGTAAGTGCTGCTGAGTCAGGTCTTTTTGCCCGTTTCAGTCGAGAGTAGGTGCTGGGCCGATTTTAAGAAAACGCTCATTGCGCAGGTTTGCATGCGTTATGTGCATGCAAGCGTCAGAGACGGGGCGCTAGTGTGGTTATCTCATCTGTCAGCCATTTCTCGAACGCACGCGCAGCGCGCCGCGGCGTCTTGCCGCTGGGGGTCAGCAGGTAATAGCCGCCTATTGCACCCACACTTTTCTGGCAGGCCGGCACCAGCGCACCGGACTGCACGTGACGGTCAATCATCGGTTGCCAGCCAAGTACGATACCGTGCCCGGCGACAGCCAGGTCGACCAGCACGGGGTACAGGTTGACGGTCATGCGCTTGCGGATCAGCGACGCATCAACGCCCTGACGGCCGAACCAGTCTCCCCAGGACAGCCGCTGGCGTTGCCCGTCCTCCAGCATCAGCAGGCAGTGGTCCAGCAACTGTGCTGGTTCCAGCAGCTGGCCGTTCAGGTAGTCTGGCGAGCAGTAGGCATTTACCGATTCGGCGAACAGCAAACGACTGTCGAGGCCCGTTGGTGATGTTTCGCGCAGGAAATACAGCGCCAGATCGAATTCCGCGCGAATCAGCGAGTCCAGCCCGTCGACCACTCGCAGGCGGATATCCACGGCGGGGAAGGCATCGCGATAGCGTCCCAGCAAAGGGCCCAGCCACAGTGCGGCCACGCCGCTGGAACACGCCAGCGTCAGTTGTTGTTCGCCGCTATGGGTAATGACTTGTGCCGTGGCCTCTGCACACAGGGTCAGCACGCGCTGGATCTGCTCGGCGTAAATCTGCCCGGCGATCGTCAGATGAATGCGCTTGTGCTCGCGACGAAACAGCGCGCGGCCGAGAAATTCCTCCAGTTGCGCGACCTGACGGCTGATCGCGCTCTGGGTGAGGTTCAGTTCGCTGGCGGCACGGGTAAAACTAGCGTGCCGAACGGCGGCTTCGAAGGCGATCAGGTTCTGCAAGGGTGGAAGGGGCTCGATACGCACAGCGGCTCCTGTTGCGGGCAGGTCTACAAAGGGTCGGGAAATGGCGTCGATAGCAGCCAGTCCCTGAACACGCACAGCGATGGCAGGTTCTGAAAGCGCGTCGCGTACGCCAGGTAGTAATTGCGCCCACTGTCCAGCGGCTCGAACAGGGTGACCAGTTCGCCGCTGTTGATTTCGTCCTGCACCAGAATGCGCGGTACCAGTGCGATACCGATGCCCGCCGCCACAGCCTGGATCAGGTGCGAGGTCAGTTCGAAACTCGGGCCGGGGCGCATGATGTGGTGGTCCAGCCGATTACTGTCGAACCAGTCCGACCAAGCATTGGGCCGCGATACCACGCTCAGCAACGAATGCTGGGCCACCTGCGCCGGGGTGATCGTCTGGTAGCCAACAAGCGCAGCAGGGCTGGCAATGACCACCAGTTTTTCGCTGACCAGCGGGTGGGCGATGTAACCGGGCCAGTTGCCGTTACCCGCACAGATGATCGCGTTCATTTCGCTGGCTGCCGGCGTCAGGTCGGCATGCACGATGCGTGAGTGGATATGCACCACATAGCCCGGATGCCGGGTGTAAAAGTCATTCATGCGTGGCAACAGCCACTTCGAGCCGAAGGTGGGCAGCACGGCCAGGTGCAGCGTGCCGCCTTCTGCCTTGTGCGCAATGGTTTGCAGGGTTGCACTGCGAATACGGCCCAGCGCCGCGGCCAGCTCATGCTGGTACAAGGCACCGGCCGTGGTCAGTTCGATACGTCTGCCATCACGCTTGAACAGCTCGACTTCCAGTTGGGCTTCCAGCGCCTGCACCTGGCGGCTGACGGCGCTCTGGGTCAAAGCCAGTTCGTCTGCGGCCTTGGTGAAGCTGCCATGCCGGGCGGCCGCCTCGAAGGCAAGCAGCAGCGACATGGAGGGCGTCAGTCTTCGGGTGTTCATTCATAAAGCTCATGGAAAAACAGCAGGTTTTACGTTTGCCCTGAAGCATGACAGGCCGGAGAATCACGCTAACCGTTGATAACGTCATGCATTCGAGCGTTTCGAAGCATACGTGCTTTGCATATAAAACGCCTAGCGAGGAACACCACCCATGATTGCGCTGTTGAAACCGACCTCTGAGCAGGTCGGTCACTATGACCGTTTCCTCAATGCCTTGGTGGAGGGCGGCTTTCGCGGCGAAATAGCCAGGGACCTCGGCTCGCGTACTGTGCTGGCCACTGACAACTCCATCTACCAGCGCCTGCCGCAGGCTGCGGTGTTCCCGATGGACAGCCATGATGTGGCAATTGTCGCCCGCCTGGCAGCGCGGCCCGAGCACAAGCAGGTGGTGCTGACCCCGCGTGGCGGAGGCACAGGGACCAATGGGCAGTCGTTGACCGACGGCGTGGTGGTCGACCTGTCGCGGCACATGAACAATATCCTTGAAATCAACGTCGAGGAACGCTGGGTGCGGGTGCAGACCGGCGTGGTCAAGGACCAGCTCAACGCAGCGCTGAAGCCGCACGGGCTGTTTTTCGCGCCGGAACTGTCGACCTCCAACCGCGCCACGATTGGCGGCATGATCAACACCGACGCCAGCGGGCAGGGCAGTTGCACCTACGGCAAAACCCGTGACCATGTGCTGGAACTGACGACCGTGCTGCTCGGTGGTTCCTACGTCAACAGTCAGGCATTCAGCGCTGAGCAGCTGGCCAGCGAGCAAGCGCGTGTTGACCGTGCTGGCGATGTGTATCGCTTTGCGCAGCAGATCGCCGATACGCAGGCGCAATTGATCAAGGACGTTTTTCCGCCGCTCAACCGTTGCCTGACCGGTTACGATCTGGCGCACCTGCGTGAGGAAGACGGGCGTTTCAACCTCAACAGCGTGCTTTGCGGTTCCGAGGGGTCGCTGGGTTTTATCGTCGAGGCCCGACTCAACGTCCTGCCAATCCCCAAACATTCGATTCTGGTCAACGTTCGTTATGCCGGTTTCATGGACGCTTTGCGGGATGCCAAGGCGTTGATGGCGCACAAGCCGCTGTCCATCGAGACCGTGGACTCCAAAGTGCTGATGCTGGCCATGCAGGATATCGTCTGGCACGGCGTGGCCGAGTATTTCCCGCAGGACCCGGCCACGCCGACTCTGGGCATCAACCTGATCGAGTTCAGTGGTGATGAGCTGGACGAAGTGGAACAGCGCGTCCATGCATTCGTCGCTCACCTGCAAAAAGACACCTCGGTGGTGCGCCTAGGTCATACCCTGGCAACTGGCAGCGCTGCGGTAAACCGCGTCTACGCCATGCGCAAGCGTTCGGTAGGGCTGCTCGGCAACGTCAAGGGTGAAGCGCGGCCGCAGCCGTTTGTTGAAGACACGGCTGTGCCACCGGAAAACCTTGCCGATTACATTCAGGAGTTTCGGGCGCTGCTGGACAGCTACGGCCTGCAATACGGCATGTTTGGCCATGTTGATGCAGGCGTGCTGCACGTGCGACCGATACTGGACATGAAAGACCCGGCGCAGGCGGCATTGATTCGCCCGATATCCGACGCCGTCGCCGCGCTGACCAAGCGCTACGGCGGGCTGCTGTGGGGCGAGCATGGCAAGGGCCTGCGCTCGCAATACGTGCCCGAATATTTCGGCGAGTTGTACCCTGCGTTGCAGGCGCTCAAGGCCGCGTGCGACCCGTTCAACCAGCTCAACCCCGGCAAGATCGCCACACCGGCTACGGTGCCCGATGCGCGCCTGACTTTGGTGGATGAAGTGACGTTGCGCGGTGATCTGGATCGCGCTATCGATGAACGGGTCTGGCAGAGCTACGACAGCGCGCTGCACTGTAATGGCAACGGTGCCTGTTACAACTACGACACCGACGATGCCATGTGTCCGTCATGGAAAGCCACGCGTGACCGCATTCACTCACCCAAGGGCCGCGCTTCGCTGGTCAGGGAATGGCTGCGTCTGCAAGGCGAGCAGGACGTCAATGTCCTCACCGCCAGCGCCAGGGCGCGCAGTGCCAATGTACTGAAAAGCCTTGCCGAGCGAACCGTCAACAGCGTCGCCAGGGTGGCGGGGCAGAAGGATTTCTCCCACGAAGTCTACGACGCCATGGCCGGTTGCCTGGCCTGCAAGTCCTGCGCGGGGCAGTGCCCGGTCAAGGTCAACGTGCCTGAGTTCCGTTCGCGTTTTCTGGAGCTGTACCACAGCCGTTACCTGCGCCCGATCAAGGATTACCTGATTGGCTCGCTGGAGTTCAGCATTCCGCATCTGGCGCGCTTTCCCCGGTTGTACAACGCGATCATGGGCGCAAAACCGGTGCGTTACCTGCTTGAGCACGTCGCCGGTATGGTCGACAGCCCATTGCTCAGCCTGATGGACTTTCGCGCGGCCTGCGCCCGCTGGAATGTCGGCATTGCCACGCCGCAGCGTCTGGCCGCGTTGGGCGAGCGGGAGCGCAAACGTACGGTGGTGCTGGTTCAGGATGCGTTCACCCGATACTTTGAAACCCCGCTGGCAGCAGACTGGCTGGAGCTGATCTCGCGCATGGGTTATCAGGTTTATCTCGCACCGTTCGCACCCAACGGCAAGCCGCTGCACGTGCAGGGTTTTCTGGCCGCGTTCGAGAAGGCTGCCGGTTTCAACAGCCAGTCGCTTGGCAAGCTGGCAGGGTACGGCATTCCGCTGATCGGTCTGGACCCGGCCATGACCCTGGTCTATCGCCAGGAGTACAGCAAGACGCTGGGCAGCGAGAGCGTACCGACCGTCATGCTGCCGCAGGAATGGCTGGCTTCTGCGCTTGAGGAGCAGTGTGACGCTCCGTCAGGTGAGACGTATTACTTCCTGCCGCATTGCACTGAAAAGACCAACGAGCCCGCCAGTGTCGGCCTTTGGCAGAAAGCCTTCGCTCGCGCCGGGCTCAGGCTTGATGTGCTGGCCAGCGGTTGCTGTGGCATGTCCGGCACTTATGGGCATGAAACCCGAAACGCGAAAACCAGCGACACCATCTATCGTCAGTCCTGGCAGCCGCTGGTGGCCCGGCATGGCGTTGAAGGTCGACTGGTCGCCGATGGCTACTCATGCCGCAGCCAGGTCAAGCGCCAGGATGGCAAAGTGGTGCAGCATCCACTACAGGTACTGCTGGAACGGGTGAGGGCGCTATAGAGAGGACGCAGAGCGTCCAGAACGGCATGCCCACGCGGAGCATGGGCACGATAGTTACAAAACTATCGTTCCTCACGCTCCTGCGTGGGAATGCCTTGCGTGATGCTGAACGTCACAGATCTGTGCCGCGCCGTTCGGCCAGAACTTAGACCAGGTACTTGTTGAACCACCCCAATGTGCGGTCCCAGGCCAGTTTGGCCGCGGCTTCGTCGTAACGCGGGGTGGAGTCATTGTGGAAGCCGTGGTTGGCGCCCGGATAGATGTACGTTTCGTACGTCGTGCCAGCCGCTTTCAGGGCTTTCTCGTACGCGGGCCATCCTTCGTTGATGCGGGTGTCCAGTTCGCCGTAGTGAATCATGACTTGCGCCTTGATCTTCACCACGTCTTCGGCGTTGGGCTGGCGGCCATAGAACGATACGGCAGCTCCCAGTTCCGGGTACGCCACGGCTGCAGCATTGGCCACGCCGCCGCCATAACAGAAACCGGTGATGCCGACCTTGCCGGTGCTCGCGTCATGCTTCATCAGCCACTCGATGGCAGCGAAGAAATCGTTCATGAGCTTTTCCGGGTTAACGGTCTGCTGAAGCTCCCGGCCCTTGTCGTCATTGCCCGGATAGCCGCCAACCGAGGACAGGCCGTCAGGTGCCAGCGCGATGAAACCGGCTTTGGCCACACGACGGGCAACGTCTTCGATATAGGGGTTCAAACCGCGGTTTTCATGCACCACGATCACTGCCGGTACTTTGCCGGTGGCTTTTGCCGGGCGTACCAGATAGCCACGAACCTGACCATGCCCCTTGGGTGAGGGGTAGGACACATACTCGGCAACGATATCCGGATCGGTGAATTCCACCTGTTCGGCCAGCGCGTAGTTGGGGCTGAGGGAAGCGAGCAGCGCGCTGGCGGTCAGGCCGCCGAAGGTGAACAGCGCAGCCCGATCGAGAAACTCGCGTCGATTGATCCGGCCGTGCGCGTAGTAGTCGTAAAGCTCAAGCAATTCAGGGGCAAAGTCTTTTGCAGTGAGACGTTCCATCAGTACGCTTCCTTCTGAATCATTCAGGACTGCCTGCGTGTTGGCGGGCTGATGGGCGCAGCGCGATCAACACAATGTCCGGTCCCGATAGTATTTCCAGAACACCGGGATCGCTACTGCAAATTGAAGAAAAGCCGTCATCCCTTACCGATCTTGCCAACTAGCCTGATGTGCAGGCCCGTGCCTGCTGCCAGTGGTTCAGGAAAATCAGGCATCTAATTGCACTACTTGCCATCAGTGATGTCCATTTGACTCCTTCGGCACATGCCGCGGCGTTTGCGCTGTGCAAGCCAACATATTATCGAGCCGCCGTATCAAGCAGCGTCGGTTCAGGCCGACAACACATCATGATCTTCACCCCACGCTCATGGTCATATTCCACCTGCATTTCGAGATAACGTGATGATGACCCTCCCGACGGAAGACCGCACCCAGCTGTTCAAGGACACGGCTATCCAGTTCTGGAAACACATCACTCCGATCGTGTATGTCGCGCTGGGCATTCACTGTGTCTTGCTGGTGGTGTTCCTGGGGCTGGGCATGAAGGTCCTGTGGGTAGCGAACATCGTCAGCACGCTGCTCTACATCAACTGCCTTTACCTGATCCGCAGACAGCGCTATCGCCAGGCCGGACAGCTGATGTGTCTGGAAATCATTGGTCATGCACTGCTCGCGACATGGGAGTTGGGCTGGGAAAGCAACTTCAGCTTCTACCTGTTCTGCGTGATCCCGATCATTGCCTTTACCTTTCAACTGGTCGCTATCAGACGCATTGCCTATAGCCTGGCGATACTCCTGTCGCTGGTCGGATGCTTCGCCTTTCGCCGGCACATGGGCCAGGAATCAGGCCTTAGCCAGAACCTGCTTGATGCGTTCGGTATCGTCAATGCGCTGGTGGCCACTGTCCTGTCGATTTATGCCACCGCACTCTCGGTACGTTTCACGTCGTCGATGCAACTGAGCCTGTTTCATATTGCCAACCGCGACAGCCTGACCAATCTTTATACGCGCAGGAGAGTCCTGCATCGCATACGCGAGCTGGAGGCAAGGCGTCAGGGGTTCTCGGCTTCACTGATCCTGCTCGACATCGATCATTTCAAACAGATCAATGATCTTCACGGGCATGAGACCGGTGACGCGGTGTTGCAGCGGGTGGCCGAAGTCATCAGTTCAAGCGTGCGCAACAGCGATATGGCTGCCCGTTGGGGCGGTGAGGAGTTTTTGGTGCTGATGCCGGACACCGCGCCCGATGATGCACTGCGGGTGGCGGAGCGCATCTGGCGGCGTATTGCTGAAGAGGCCGGTCAGATCGATGAACGCAGCATTGCGGTCACCGCAACCCTTGCCATGGCAACCCTTGCCGCGGGCGAGACCTTTCAGATAACCCTCAATCGTGCCGACACGTCGCTTTATCTGGGCAAACAACAAGGCCGAAACCGGGTAATGATCGCCGGGTGAGGTGTTCATTCACCCAGTGCTCCATCAGCGTGTAGACTTTCGCGCTTTGAACAGAGGGCGCATTGCGTCGCGCTTCCTCATTGGCTATGTATCGATCAAGGCATGCTTATGGATTTGCGTCAGCTCGAAGCCTTCGCGGCGGTCATGTCGGCAGGCAGTGTCACTGCTGCCGGGAAAATGCTTGGCCGTTCTCAGCCATCGGTTACACGGGCCATTCAGGAGCTTGAGCAGGAATTGGGTTTTGCCTTGTTCGAGCGCAGCGGGCCGAAGGTCACGCCTACCCACAAGGCGTTCATGATGTATGGCGAAGTGGAGAGCGCGCTGCTGGGCGTGCGGAATATCCGCCAACGTGCGCAGCATATTGCCCAGGAAGAAAATCACCAGATCAAGCTGGTAGCGATCTCGGCCCTGGCGGCTGGTTTGCTGCCCACGGCCTTGTCGCGCTTGCCTGAACATCTGCGTCCGCAGCAGATCCAGTTGCAGAGCATGTCCCCGGAAAATGTGGTTCAGGCCGTGTTGTCGAAAACCATGGACCTGGGCGCGGTAAGCTTGCCGCTGGAGCATCGCGGCCTGGAAATCCACTGGATCGGCGAAGCGCCTTGCGTGGCGGTATTGCCTGCCGATTCTGCGCTGGCCACCCACAAAGTGCTGTCGATGGAGCTGCTGCGTCAGCAAACGCTGATCACCATGGCCAACCCGTATCGCTTTCGTCGACGCATCGACAAGGCGTTTCAGGACGCGGGCGGTCAGCCGCCGCGCATGCTTGACACCAATACGTCCCTGATCGCCATGCAAATGGCCAGAGTCGGGTTGGGCATTGCGCTGGTCGATCCTTTCACCGCCATCGGCGTGCCGTTGCAAGGTGTGGTGGTCCGGCCGATCGCCTGCAACATCCCGTTTTTCTTCGGTCTGATTTCAGCCTTCGCCAGCCCGTTGTCCGATGTGGCAAGCGCGCTGATCGATGAGATTGCCGACAGCGCAAAAACCCTGTTGCCGGCAATGATCATGCACGAAGCCAGCGCGCACGATGCCCTGTTGCAGAGCATTTATGCCGAGTGAGCGTGAGGTGCAATGCGTGTCGTGACGCTCCACGGCACCGCACGCAGAGCCCGTTAGAATTCCATTCAGGAATATCAATATGCTTTTTTGCGCATTGCGAGAATAAAAAAGCGCCTCTTACTATTCGAATTAAGCATTCAAAGGCTTAAAGAATTCATTTAGTGCGACATTGGAATGATTCTTGAAGTGTTTGAGTCACCGCTTGGGCTTGTGGCCCGAACATTTTTTCGAGTACCGATCAATGTCAGATGTAAATGCACCCGCTGGTCTGGCGGCCCTGGAAGCTCGTTTGCAGCAGGATCTGGCCTGGCTGGACCTGCCCGCCAGGCCTTGGGTCAAAGCCAGGATGAGCGCCGGGCAGGCAGTGCTTGATGTGGCGATCATCGGCGGTGGCATGGCCGGTCTTGCTCTGGCCGCAGAACTGCGCAACCTCGGCGTGGCGGCGGTGATTTTCGATCAATCCCCGGCCGGTTTCGAAGGCCCTTGGGCAACCACCGCGCGAATGGAAACCCTGCGTTCGCCAAAGCAACTGACCGGACCGGCGCTGGGGCTACCGGCGCTGACGTTCCGCGCCTGGTACGAAGCGCAATTCGGTATCGACGGCTGGGCATTACTGGACAAGATTCCACGCCTGCAATGGGCCGAATACTTGCGTTGGTATCGCAAGGTGCTGGCGCTGGACGTGCGCAACGAACACCGGGTGAGCCGGGTCGCACCCAGAGCGGACGGCCTGATCGAACTGGATATCGTGACGCCTGTGCAAACGCAATTCCTGCTGGCCCGACATGTGGTGCTCGCCACGGGCCGTGACGGTCTGGGCGGCCCCTGGGTGCCGGATTTTGCCCGGCAGTTGCCGGAGCATTTGTGGACGCATTCGGCGGCGGGCCTGCAGGATGGCTGGTTCACCGGTAAACGTGTGGCAGTCATCGGTGGTGGCGCATCGGCCATGGACAGCGCCGCCACTGCGCTTGAAGCGGGCGCAACGCGGGTTGACCTGCTCATCCGGCGCGCCGAGCTGCCTCGCATCAACAAAGGCAAGGGGGTCGGTAACCCGGGAATGGTTCACGGTTATTGGCGCCTGCCGGATATCTGGAAATGGCGCATTCGCCACTACCTGAACACTCAGCAAGTGCCACCGCCACGCGGCAGTACGCTCAGAGTTTCTGGTTCGGGCAAAGCCCGCTTCATGCTCGATAGCCCGGTGCTTTCAGTCGAACAGAACCCGGCCGGCGGCGTGTGGCTGAACACGCCCAAAGCGCGTATAGAGGCCGATTGTGTGGTGTTTGCCACCGGGTTTCGTACCGACTTCCGCCAGCGCCCTGAATTTGCCCCGTTTTCGTCGCAGATTCGCGTCTGGCAGGATCGTTTCGAAGCGCCGCAAGGCGAAACCGACAGCGAACTGGCGGTGCTGCCAGATTTGGGCAATTGCTTCGAGTTTCAGGAAAAGACCCCCGGCGCCTGTCCGGGGCTTAACCATATCCATTGCTTCAGTTACCCGGCAGCGCTGAGCTATGGCGCGGTATCCGGGGATATTCCTGCCATCAGCGAAGGCTCCAAGCGTCTGGCCCATGCCTTGGTCGGGCAGTTGTTCAATGAGGACATCGTTCTGCATTTCGACACCATGCTCGATTACGCCGAACCAGAGCTGCTGGGCGATGAGTGGGTGGCCAGCCAGCCGACCGCTGAAGAGCTGCGCCAATGATTGGCTGGGCGCTGCGCAGGCTCACTCAGTCTTTGCTGGTCATTCTGTTGATGACCGTGGTGGTGTTCGTCGGCCTCAACGCCATCGGTAATCCGATGGATATTCTGGTTGGTGAAGACCTCAATCAGGCCGAACGTCTGCAGGCCATCGCTCACCTGGGGCTTGATCAGCCGCTGTGGCAGCAGTACCTGATTTTTCTCAAAGGCGCGGTTCACGGCAATCTTGGGCAAAGTTTTGTGTACCACGAAGATGCCATGCGCCTGATTCTGCAGCGCTTGCCCGCGACCTTTGAGCTAGCGTTCAGCGCCTTGTTTCTGGCCGTAGTCATCGGTGTGCCGTTGGGCATGTTCGCTGGTATGTACCCCGAGCACCCGCTTTCCCGGCTGATGATGGCTGCCAGCATCGTCGGTTTTTCGCTGCCGGCGTTCTGGGTGGCATTGATGATGATCATGCTGTTCTCGATCACGCTGGGTTGGTTGCCGGCCAGTGGCCGGGGCGAAACCCGTGAATGGCTGGGCGTGCAATGGTCATGGCTGACGCTGGACGGTTTGCAACATCTGTTACTGCCTGCGCTGAATCTCGCGCTGTTCAAGATTTCGCTGGTGCTGCGCCTGACCCGTGCGGGCGTGCGTGAGGTGCTGCCTCAGGAATTCGTCAAATTCGCCCGGGCCAAGGGCCTGTCGCCGATGCGTGTGATGTGCATGCACGTCATGCGCAACACCATGATTCCGGTGGTGACGGTGCTGGCCATGGAACTGGGCTCGACCATCGCCTATGCCGTGGTGACTGAAAGCATTTTCGCCTGGCCGGGTGCCGGCAAGCTGATTCTCGACAGCATCAACATGCTTGACCGCCCGGTGGTGGTCGCTTACCTGATGGTGGTCGTGGTGATTTTCGTGGTGCTCAACCTGATCGTCGACGGCTTGTATTACCTGCTGGACCCACGTGTACGCATCGAGGCCTCCCGATGAATGTCATTGAAAAAGCCCCGATCGGCAGCACGCTGTTGCAGGCCCAGTCACCCTGGCTACGAGTGCTGACCGAGTTCTTCAGCTCGCCCACTGCGGTGACGGGCCTGGTGGTCCTGCTGCTCATTGTGCTGGTTGCAGCCCTGGCACCCTGGATCGTGGTGCAGAACCCCTACGACCTGATGCAGCTCAACGTGATGGATGCGCGAATGCCGCCAGGCAGCGTCAATATGGACAGCGGCTATACCTATTGGCTGGGCACCGACGGACAGGGTCGCGATCTGGTCTCGGCGATTATCTATGGCCTGCGCATCAGCCTGTGGGTCGGCATTGGCTCGGCGCTGATTGCGGCAGTGATCGGCACGTTGTTGGGGCTTGTATCTGCGTATGTCGGCGGCTGGGTCGATGCCTTGCTGATGCGTCTGGTCGACTTGCTGCTGTCATTCCCGGTCATTCTCATGGCTCTGATGATTCTCGCCTGGCTGGGCAAGGGCGTCGGCAACGTGATGCTTACCCTGATAGTGCTTGAATGGGCCTACTACGCCCCTACAGCGCGTGGTCAGGCGCTAACCGAAAGCCGTCGCGAATACGTCGATGCAGCGCGCGGGCAGGGCGTTGGTCCGCTGCGCATTGTGATCGGCCACATTCTGCCCAACTGCCTGCCGCCGCTGATCGTGATCGGCGCGCTGCAAATCGCCCGCGCCATTACCCTGGAAGCGACCCTGTCGTTTCTCGGTCTGGGTGTGCCGGTGACCGAGCCTTCACTGGGGCTGCTGATTGCCAACGGCTTTCAGTACATGCTCAGTAATGAATACTGGATCAGCCTGTTTCCGGGGCTGGCGCTGTTGATCACCATTGTGGCGATCAATCTGGTCGGTGACCGTCTGCGTGATGTTCTCAACCCGAGGTTGCAGCGATGAGCCAGCCTGAGGTGTCAGCACAGCCAACCCTTGATGTGCGTGGCCTGTGCACTTCGTTCCATACTCGCGCAGGCGTGCTGCCGGCGGTGCGTGATGTGTCCTTGAGCGTGCAGTCGGGGCGTATTCTCGGCCTGGTCGGTGAGTCGGGTTCGGGCAAATCGGTCACCGGGTTTTCGATTCTCGGCCTTGTCGATGAGCCAGGACGCATCAGTGGCGGGCAGGTGCTGTTCAAAGGGCGTGATCTGACCAAACTGTCTGCCTCGCAACTGCGCGGCATTCAGGGCAACCGGGTGGCGATGATTTTTCAGGACCCGATGATGACCCTCAACCCGGTGCTGCGGGTCGACACGCAAATGATCGAAGCGGTGCGCGCGCATAGCCCGTTCGGCAGGCGAGAGGCCCGTGAGCATGCCAGTCGTACTCTGGCGCTGATGGGCATCGCCAGCCCTGAAGAACGCCTGCGCGCCTACCCGCATCAACTGTCTGGCGGCATGCGCCAGCGAGTGGCGATTGCCATCGCGCTGCTGCACGCCCCGGACCTGATCATTGCCGATGAGCCAACCACTGCGCTGGACGTCACCATTCAGGCGCAAATTCTCAGTGAGGTGCAGAAGCTGGTACGTGAGCAGGGCACCTCACTGATCTGGATCACCCATGATCTTTCCGTGATTGCCGGGCTGGCTGATGACGTGGCAGTGATGTACGCCGGACGCATTGTCGAACAAGGCCCGGTCGCCGAGGTGCTGGATCGCCCGCAACACCCTTATACACAGGGGCTGATCGACAGCCTGCCAAGTCGCAACAAGCGTGGCCAGCGCCTGCGTCAGATAACCGGCATGGCGCCGGACCTTCTGTCTATGCCTGCCGGCTGCGCCTTTGCGGCGCGCTGCTCCAGAGCGTCGCAGATATGTGTACAGAGCGACCCCGAACCCCACGAGGCGGGACCGCGCCAGACGGTTCGCTGCTTTCATCCGGGAGCTGCCGATGCCCAGTGATCTGATTCCCCTTATCGAGCTGCACCAGGTCAGCAAGACCTTCGGCAAACCGGTGGCCGAACACTCTCTTCAAGGACTGCTGCAGCGACTGCACCTGACCCGTCCGAAACCGGTGACCCATGCTGTGGATCGAATCGATCTGCGGATCATGCGTGGCGAAGTGGTCGGGCTGGTGGGCGAGTCGGGCTGCGGCAAATCGACCTTGGGACGCATGGTTGCCGGGCTGCTGCCGGTCTCGTCAGGTGTCGCGTCGGTGGACGGCAAGCCGCTCGACAGCCTGACCACGCAGGAGCGCAAGGCGCTGCGCCTGAAAGTACAGATGATTTTTCAGGACCCGTCGTCAAGCCTCAACCCGCGCCTGCGGGTCGACCGTATCGTCGGGGAGGGCGCGCTGCTGCATGGCCTGACCGACCGCAAAGGGGCCGATGATTACGTCAGTGCCCAGTTGCAACGTGCCGGGCTCAGCCCGCAGTTGCGCCAGCGTTATCCCCATCAATTCAGTGGCGGTCAGCGTCAGCGCATCGGCATTGCCCGTGCACTGGCGGTGCAGCCGGAACTGTTGGTATGCGACGAGTCGGTAGCAGCGCTGGACGTGTCGATTCAGGCCCAGATTCTCAACCTGTTCATGGACCTGCGCGACGAGCTGGGTCTGACCTATCTGTTTATCAGTCATGACCTGGGCGTGGTCGAGCATCTGTGCGACCGCGTGGTCGTGATGTACCTGGGCCGTGTGGTCGAGACCGCATCGGTCGATGACCTGTTTGCGCGTGCCAATCACCCGTATACCCAGGCCCTGCTGGCGCAGATCCCGCGATTTGATATCCGCAGTACCCGTTATGACGCGATCAAAGGGGAAATCCCCAGCCCGCTGAACCCGCCAACCGGGTGTCATTTCCACCCTCGCTGTCCGCACGCCATGGCGCGCTGCCGCGAGGAAGTTCCAGCGCTGAGGGAGGTTTCGCCGAACCACCAGAGCGCGTGCCATTTGAATGATCAACGCTGAACGAGCGCCTGAAGCTCGTCACCCTCTGCCATTGCGTTTAAGGAATCACCTATGAAACCACTCGTTCGTTCGTTGTTAGCGTCGGCCCTCGTTCTGGCCGCTGGCAGTGTCTCGGCGCAGGACTTGCGTATCGGTTATGCCGACCCGGTATCGTCGCTCGATCCGCAGCTCAACAACTATGCCGGCGACCGTTCGGTGGCGCTGCATGCCTTTGAATCGCTGGTCAGCCGCCGCGATGACAAGACCCTGCCGGGCCTCGCCAAAAGCTGGAAGGTCGTGGACGACACCACTTGGGAATTTGCCCTGCGCGATGACGTGAAATGGCAGGACGGCACGCCGCTGACCGCCGACGATCTGGTCTTCTCCTTCGAGCGCGCCCGCAGCGTACCCGGCAGTGTCGCGTCTTATGCAGGTGCCATGCGCACCGTTGAATCGGTCAAGGCCAAGGATGAGCACACGCTGATCATCAAGACTCGTCTGCCTAACGCCAACCTGCTGCCGGACGTCGATTCGATCTACATTGTCAGCCGCCATGCAGGTGCGACCGCCAGCAGCGCCGATTACAACTCGGGCAAGGCCATGATCGGCACCGGCCCTTACCGGTTTGTCTCATTCGTGCCGGGTGATCGCACGATCTTTGCCCGTAGCGACAGCTACTGGGGCGTGAAACCAACCTGGGACAAGGTTGATTTTCGCTTCATCGCCAACGCCGCCAACCGTACTGCGGCTTTGCTGGCGGGTGATGTGGACGTGATCGACAAGGTGTCGCCAACCGATGTGGAGCGCCTGCGCAAAACGCCGAGTGTCAATGTCTTCGCCTATCAGGGCTTGCGTGCGCTGATCATTCAACCGAGCTTCCGTGCCGGGCCGAATGAGTTCATTCGTGACAACGCAGGCAAGCCGCTGGCCGAAAACCCGCTGCTGGATGTGCGGGTGCGCAAGGCGCTGTCCCTGGCGATCAACCGCCCGGCCATCAATGAACGCATCATGCAAGGCACCGTCACCGAGGCCAATCAATGGATGCCGGCCAATACGTTCGGTTACAACCCGCAGATCAAGAACATTCCCTATGACGTCAAACAGGCCAAGGATCTGCTGGCGCAGGCAGGATTTCCCGAAGGCTTCCAACTGACTGTGCATGTGCCAGGCGACCGTTATCCGCAGGCACCGGAGGTCATGCAGGCGGTGGCGCAATTCTGGACGCGGATCGGCGTCAAGGTCCAGCTGGAGGTATTGCCGTGGGCTGTGTACGCGGGCAAGGCCAACAAGAATGAACTGGCGATCAGTGTGATTGCCTGGGGCAACGGGACTGGCGAAGCGGCATATGCCCTGACCAACATTCTGACCACGGTCGACAGCAGCAAGGGCCAGGGCGCGTCCAACTGGGGGCATTACAGCAATCCGCTGGTAGACAAGGCACTGGCTGATTCGACCGCCGAATTCGACGAGGCCAAACGGCGCAAGATTCTTCAGGACTCGGTTCAGGTGGTCAGCGACGACGTCGGCATCATCCCGCTGTTCCACTACCAGAACATCTGGGCGGCGCGCAAAGGCCTGAAGGTCGAGCCGCTGGTCAGTGACCGCACGGCGGCAACCATGGTTACCGAGCAGCCTTGATCTCCTTTCATTCACGCGCCGCTTCTTGAAGCGGCTGCGCGCATGCAACCACAGCATTGCAGGACCTGTCATGACATCGACCACTGAACATTCGACGCCTCCGGACACTCTGGATAGCCTGTTGGGCATCGCGCCAGCCAGCCCGTTGCACGCAATTCGGCATGCGCGGGACAAGGTCGCACTGGCGACCCAGGGTAGTCAGGATTTGTTTTTTGCCCCGACGCTGGAGCACAACCTGTCGTTGAACGAGCGTCTCTGGGTTGCCTATTACGCGACCCTGCTGAGTCTGCAACCGACCCTCAGCGAGCATTATCTTTCGCAATTGCAGGCGACTGGCGCGCAGGCAAGCGTACTGGCCGATGTGAGCGCCAGCCGAATCGACCTGCTGGAGGACCCGCGCCTGGCTGCGATCCTGCGCTTTACCCGCACCCTGATCGAGTCTCCGGTACACGGTGATCAAAGCGCGTTGCAGGCGCTGCAAAAACAGGGCCTGAGCACCGCTGAAATAGTGGTGCTGGCGCAACTGATCGCCTTTCTGTCCTACCAGGTGCGTCTGGCCGCAGGGCTGGGTGCTTTAAAGTCTGCCGGAGCAGCCTGATGAGCGAACTCATAGAAATTGAAGGTTTCACCAATCAGGTACTGGGCTGGAAAGCCTGGCTGCCAACCGTGGACCTGAACAGCGCGACCGCCGGGCAGGTTGCGGTGCTTGAAGAAAGCCACCCGCAGGCCAAGACCTCGGATTACTACCTGACCCTGGCACATCACCCTGACATCCTTCGCCAGCGCTCACAGGCGTTCAACGCGATCATGTACGCACCGGGTGGCCTGTCGCGCGCCGAGCGGGAGCTGGCGAGCACTGTCGTGTCGCGGATCAACCGCTGCGTCTATTGCGCGTCAGTGCACGCGCAACGCTTCGAACAACTGGCCAAGCGCAATGATGTTATCGCCCAGGTATTTGCCGACCCCCATACGGCAGGTACGACCGCGCGTGAAAAAGCCATCGTGCAGTTCGCCATCGACCTGACGCTCGAGCCGGCCTCGCTCAACGCCGGGCATATCAATGCACTGCGCGAGCAAGGGCTGGACGATGCGCAGGTGCTGGACCTGATTCACGCCATCTCGATATTCGCCTGGGCAAATCGGCTCATGCTCAATCTGGGAGAACCAGTCTTTCCCAAGGTTTAAAGACTGCGGTGTTCTCAATCGCTGCCGCGCTTCAGTAATGGCCGGGGCGAAGTCTGGCCCGGTCGTTGCAGGTTCGCTGTACTAGTACATAAGCGACCTGGTCACGATTGAGGTAATGGAATGCTGATAGCGCACATTTCTGACACGCATGTACGACCCAGAGGGCTACTCTATCAAGGCGTTGTCGATTCAAATGCAATGCTGGCGGCTGCCGTCGACACGATAAACGCCCTGGATCCGCCGCCTGATCTGATCCTGTTCAGCGGTGATCTGGTGGATGAGGGGCGACCCGAGGAGTACGCAATGGCCCGAGAGCTGCTGCAGCCGCTGCGCCAGAGGCTTTTGATGATACCGGGCAACCATGATCATCGGCAGAACCTGCGTAGTGCCTTCCCGGAGCACGATTACTTCATCAATGAGGAAAACTGCAGCTTCGTCGACTCGGGTTCCGCGCCGATGCGCATCATCGGGCTGGATATCAGCGTGCCCGACCAGCACCACGGCGACATGACCGATACCGCCACCCAATGGCTGGATCGTACACTGGCGCTGGAGCCTGACAAACCGACGTTGATCATGATGCATCAGCCGCCGTTTTCAAGTGGCATTCACTGCATCGACGCCTATCGCTGTGAAAGGGGCGAGCGGCTGGCCGAGGTGGTCTCCAGATACCCGGCTGTCGAGCGAATCGTCTGCGGTCATATTCATCGTTTCATGCAGTTGCGCTTTGGCGGCACGCTGATGTGCACGGCCCCGAGCACGACGACGGCCATTGCCTTGCAACTGCGCCCGGATGCTGCCGACGCTTCCTATGTCGAGCCTCCCGCGCTGTTGCTGCACCACTGGAAGGTCGACACCGGTCTTATTACCCACTGGGTGCCGATAGGCCGTTTCGAGGGGCCTTTTGACTTCGCTTGAACCGACATATGAGCCTGGCAACCATGCGCTGTCAGGCCACTTGTTCCTTGGCCAGATTGACCAGAATGATGCCCGCGATGATCAGGCCGATACCGCTCACGGCCATTAACGTGGGCACCTGTTGATAGCGAAACGCGGCAATGACAGTGATCAGCGTAATGCCCAACCCTGACCACATGGAGGTGATCAGGGACATCGGCAAGTCCCGTTGTGCATACCCCAGGCAGACGATTCCGAGCCCGTAGCCCGCGATAGAGGCAATAACCGGGACCCAACGGGTAAAGCCGTTACTTTCTTTCAGTGCGATGGTCGCCACTGTTTCAGCGACAATTCCTGCAAGCAGGAACAAATAGGCTTTTATGAGCATGGCGGCAGATCGCTTTTCAGGCATTCAGGAAGGGAGAGAAATGATGCGGTCGGCGTAAAACCCGTTGAACGGGGTGCGCAGGGACACCGAGTAAGCGCCGGTCGATTGGAATTCCAGCCAGTCGCTTTCCCTGATATCGCTGGCGAGCGAGTAGGGGAAGGCCAGGCGATCCATACTGTCGCAGGTGGGGCCGAAGATATTGAACGTGTTTTCCGCAGCACCGGTGTAAGGGGTGCCGTCTCGCCACACGCGTGCGGGAAATTGCAGCCACTGCTGGGCTGAGAGCAAACCGCCAAAAATACCGGCACCACAAAAAACGCTCTGCTCGCGTCTTGAAAGCACCCGTGCAAATAGCGACATGCCGCCGTAGACCAGACCACGACCCGCTTCGCAGATCAGGTTCAGGTCCTTCAGTGTCGGGCTGGTCTGGATATGGTCGCAGACTCTGCCAACCAGGTCTGGCGTGTTACCCATGGAGTTCAGGTAATTACCCGGAAACCCGCCACCGATATCCAGGTGCCTGACGTGCTCGGCGGTGTCGCGCACAATGGCATCGGCGTCATTGAGGGCCGCGAGCCACGGGCCGTCTTCAAGGGCTTGCGAACCGACATGGAATGACAGCCCGAGTGACCAGTCGGTGCTGGACGCCACTTGATGCACCAGTTGCGTCGCTAACACCGGACTTGCCCCGAATTTTCCTCTGAGATCATAAACCGCCGTCGACTCGGAGGGTGCGTAGCGCACGAACAGGCTGATCGTGCTGTCGCGCTCGGGCAACACGTCCCGCAACTTCGAGAGTTCCTCCTCACTGTCGAGCACAAATGAACGCACGCCATACCGATAGTAAGCCTCGTGCAGGCAATGGCGGGACTTCACTGGGTTCATCAGGTATTGAACTGCATCGGGCAGCGTGTTGTGTACCGTCTGCACCTCTGCAAGCGACGCCACGTCAAAATGATTGATACCACCCTGGCTCAAGGCTTCAAGTACTTGCTCAAGTGGATTGGCCTTCATTGCATACAGCACGGTACCTGGAAAACAGCCACTGAATTGCTGCGCATTCCGGGTGATCCAGCGCGGGTCAACGGTATAGAAGGTGTCGTTGGTGTCGTCGGCTAATTGTGCAAGAAGTGTGTCCACGTTGAACTTCCCTGGCTTCGAAGTGTGAGCAGAGCTTGAGCAAGCTTCGTGCCACTGCTTTATCAGACGGCCGAACAAACTTAACGGCAGTGATCTAATAAACATGTATAGAAGACGATAAGCCAAAACAGTGCGATTTCGACGCTATCAAGTCGGCGTGGTGCAGTTGCTTACGTGCCCTGAAATAATAAACATGGATGGCACTTTGCTACTTCTAAAAGTGGCTTATACATAATTCGATACATGTATTAAGGTTGTCATGTTTCGAAAGCTTGCGTAAAAAAGTCAGTTAATTTAAAGGCTTGCCGATCTTTCAGTCACGCTTCAGGCCGGCGTCGGCGATTAGCTGGCACCTTGCCAATACACGATGATCAATAACGGTGGCACGCCACTTGCTGGGTACAACATCGTGAAGTAATGGGGGCTTGTTCCATTGCGTCAGCGCTCGCGTTAACGACGACAAAGTAATTCATGGTCATGGATCAGGCAGGGGGTTGCTCGGCAAGCCGAATAGCAGCGCCAATGAAGTCACCGTTATCGAGTGGAAGGTGTACATGGATTTTCGTGCTTTTTATTCAGGCAACGCCCTGCAGTTTCTGGCCTCGCGCCAACTTGCTTTTTCTGAACTGGAAGAGGTTGTAAAACGCCAGTATGCCGATGCACAACTGGCGCTGATCAGCAGCTCTCCCGTACATGGCATCGCTAATGCGGCCAGTGATATAGACCTGATATGTGTGACCGATGATCGGCAGTCCGATCAATCGATGGCCTCGCAGATTTACCACAACGAACACCATATGGAAGTGGTGGCATTTGCCCGCGAAGAAGTTCACAACGCGTTCTCCCAACTGGCGACGGACGCACACAAAGCTACCGCACAGAAACTCGTTGCGTTCAAGTAGTGGGACAAGCAGCAGGCAGTATCGCGAAAGTACCTGGAGCGCCTGGTCTGCGCGGTGTCGACCGATCAGTCGCTTCCTTATCTGGACAGTCAGAAGGACTTGAGTTCGATCTGGTCGGTGGCAGCGTTCGACGACTTCCGCCAGAGCGCCTGCTTTTCAGTGCGGGCCTGGCGCAGTGGCGAATACCGCGCGGCCGCCGCCTATGCCTGCAACGCCGCACTGTTTCTGATGAACGCGACGCTGGCCAGCCACGGCTGGGTCAACTCCAATCGCAAGTGGACACTCCTGCGATGGGACCGCGCGCTCAACCGGCACGGCATGCTGAATGACGACGGCCTTGCCTGTGCCTCACGCTATTCACCTGACGGTCAAGGACGGACAACTGGTGGTGCAGGGCAATCGCCGTGCATTGACCGAAAACGGTCTGCTGGAGCACCTGCGCGAGCACAAGCCGGCGCTGATAGAACTCATCGAACAAGGCGACTACCAGAACAGCAAACGCGGCGCACTGACGTTGCCCGCCAATGGCATCCCTCAGGGCTGCGAGCAAATCACTGCGCAGATGCTGACGCTGGTGGAGCTTGATCAGGCAACCATCGACCAGTTGCTGGACGCGATACCGGGAGGTGCCGCCAATGTGCAGGACATCTACCCGCTGGCTCCGCTGCAGCAAGGCATTTTGTACCATCACGTTACCGCCACTCAGGGCGACCCTTATGTGATGCAGGTGCAATTCGCCTTTTCTGATCAGGCGCGTCTGAAGGCATTCGCCCAGGCGCTGCAAACCGTCATCAACCGGCATGACATTCTGCGCACCTCAGTGCACTGGAACGGTCTGGAAACCCCGGTGCAAGTGGTCTGGCGTCACGCTGAACTCAAGGTCGATACCTCGCCGACCGCCGAAGGCATGACCATGGTGCTGGGCCAGGCACCGCTGATGCGTCTGGTCTGCCATGAGCCGGCGCAAGGTCAGGGGGTGCAGGCTACGCTGCTGTTCCACCATATCGCCATGGACCACAGTGCGCTGGAAGTGGTGCGTCATGAAATACAGGCGTGCCTGTCGGGGCAGGCCGGGCTGCTGGGTGTACCGGTACCGTTCCGCAACTATGTCGGGCAGGCGTTGTTGGGCGTCAGCGAAGAACAGCATGAAGCGTTCTTCCGCGACATGCTCGGCGACCTCGATGAACCGACCCTGGCGTACAGCCTGCAGGATTTGAGCGGTGACGCCGATGAGCTCGAAGAGCACAGTGTCACGCTTGATCTGCTGCTGTGCCAGCGTTTGCGCGCTCAGGCGCGGACCTTGGGAGTAAGCGTCGCCAGCCTGTTTCACCTGGGCTGGGCACGGGTGCTGGCAGGCCTTGCCGGACAATCACGGGTTGTCTTCGGCACTGTGCTGATGGGGCGCCTGCTGGGTGCCGAGGCCACGGAGCGAGCGCTGGGCATCTTCATCAACACCTTGCCGCTGCGTCTCGATATGGACGATCAAGGCGTGCAAGCCGCAGTACGGGCAACTCACCAGCGCCTGACCGCACTGATGCGCCACGAACATGCACCACTGGCACTGGCCCAGCGTTGCAGCGGGGTGCAAGCGCCGACGCCGTTGTTCAACGCCTTGCTCAACTATCGCCACAGTTCACCAGCGCAGGCTTCCGGTGAAACATGGCAGGGCATTGAGGTGCTGCATGCTCAGGAGCGCAGCAACTACCCGCTGGTACTGAGCGTCGATGACCTGGGCGAAGCGTTTGGCTTTACTGCACAAACCACCGCAGGTATCAGTGCGCAAAGCATTTGCGCTTACATGCAATGGACCATGGAAAGTGTGCTCGATGCGCTGGAACAGACGCCGCAGATGCCCGTCGATCAGCTTGATATCGTGCCCGCCAGCGAGCGAGCGCAGCTTCTGCTCGGCTTCAATGATCGGCAGGCCGACTATGAACGCCGGCTGACGATTCACCAGCGCATCGAACACCTGGCGGAGCAACAGCCTGATGCGATCGCCGCGCAGGTGGGCGAGCAATGCCTCAGTTACAGCGAGCTGAACGCGCATGCCAATGCGCTCGCCCAGCACTTGATCGGCATCGGCGTACAGCCCGACGATCGCGTTGCCGTGGTTGCACGACGCAGCCTAGAGACGCTGGTCGGCTTGCTGGCCGTGCTCAAGGCCGGGGCGGGCTACGTACCGGTTGACCCGGCGCATCCGGATGAGCGTATCGTCTATTTGCTGACTGACAGCGCACCGGTTGCGGTATTGACGCAACAGGCATTTGTGGAACGTCTCAACGTCGTTTCAGGGTTGCAACGGCTGGAAGTACCGCTGATCGACCTTGACCTGGCGAACTGGCCGCAACAGCCAGGCAACCCGCACATCGACGGGCTCAATTCGACTCATCTCGCCTACGTGATCTACACCTCGGGCTCGACCGGTCAGCCCAAGGGCGTGATGGTCGAGCACCGGACGCTGAATAATCTGGTCGACTGGCACCGCGCCGCCTTCGATCTGCGCGCGGGCAGTCACACCGCCAGTGTGGCGGGTTTTGGTTTCGACGCCATGGCCTGGGAAGTCTGGCCAGCCTTGTGCGCCGGGGCGACATTGCACCTGCCGCCTGCAGAGATCGGCAATGAACAGCTCGATGCGTTGCTTGACTGGTGGTTGAACCGACCGTTGCAGGTCGCATTTCTACCCACGCCTGTTGCCGAGTACGCCTTCAGTCGCAACCTGCGTCATCCGACCCTGCGCACGCTGCTGATCGGCGGCGACCGTCTGCGCCAGTTCCATCGTGATCCAGGCTTCGCAGTGATCAACAACTACGGCCCGACCGAGACCACCGTGGTCGCCACCTCAGGCCGCCTGTTCCCCAATGGCAGCCTGGACATCGGCAAGCCCATCGCCAATACCTCGGTTTATTTGCTGGATAACCGCCAGCAACTGGTCCCGCTGGGTGTGGCAGGCTAGCTGTACATTGGCGGCGACAGTGTCGCTCGCGGTTACCTGAATCAGCCGCAACTGACTGCTGAGCGCTTTCTGCGCGACCCTTTTCCCGGACAACCACAGGCGCGCATGTACCGCACCGGCGACCTGGCGCGCTGGAACGCAGATGGCACGCTGGAGTACCTGGGCCGTAACGACGACCAAGTGAAGATTCGTGGCGTGCGCATTGAACTGGGTGAAATAGAAAGCCAGCTCGGCCAATTGCCAGGCATCGAGGAAGCGCTGGTCCTGGCTCGCGAAGATGAGCCGGGGCAACCACGGCTGGTGGGTTACTTCACTGAACATGCAGACGCTCCCACCACCACAGTAGAGCAATTGCGTACCGCGCTGCTGGCCCGCCTGCCGGGTTATATGGTGCCCGGCGCATTGGTACGACTGGAAAGCTGGCCACTGACGGCCAATGGCAAGGTCGACCGCCGTGCATTGCCAGTCCCCGACCGCGATGCGCTGTCGACCGGGGAATACCAGGCACCGCAAGGTGATCTGGAGAACGCACTGGCTCAGATCTGGAGCGAATTGCTACAGGTCGAGCGGGTAGGGCGTCATGACCGGTTCTTTGATCTGGGTGGCCATTCGCTGTTGGCCATGCGTATGGTTTCTCAGGTCCGCCAGCGTCTGTCACTTGAGCTTGCCCTTGGCGACCTGTTTGCCGACAGTTCGCTGATCGCGGTGCCGCACTGCCTGACGGCTGCCGCGCGCAGCCAGTTGCCTGCCATCGACGTACAGCCACGCACCGGCCCTGTTCCGCTGTCTTCTGCTCAGCAGCGCATCTGGTTCATGGCGCAAATGGAAGATGCCAACAGCGCCTACAACATCTCATTGGGCCTGAAACTGAGCGGCCCGCTGGACAGCCGTGCCTTGACGCGTGCGCTGGAACGCATTGTCGCCCGCCACGATAGCCTGCGCAGCCAATTCAGCCAGGAAGACGACAAGGCCTGGGTGCAGGCAGCGTCCGCCACGGTAGTACCCGATATTGGCTGGCAGGATTTGCGTGGCCAGGACGCAGGAGCCTTACAGGCGGTAACAAAGGAAGAGGCAGCGCAGCCCTTCGATATGCACCGCGACCTGCCGATTCGTGGTCGCTTGCTGTGCCTGGCTGAAGACCGTCACGTTTTGCTGCTGACCGTACACCACATCGTTGCCGATGGCTGGTCGCTGGGTGTTCTGACCCGTGAACTCACCGCGCTCTATCAGGCGTTCAGTCAAGGCCAGGATGATCCGCTGCCTGCGCTGACGCTGCAATATGACGATTACGCAGTGTGGCAGCGCAACTGGCTGGATGCCGAACGGTTGAGCCATCAGGGCGATTACTGGCAGCAGGCACTGGCGGGTGCGCCGGTATTGCTGACCTTGCCCACTGACGGTCCACGGCCTGCGCATCAGGACTATACCGGTGCCAGTGTCACGCTGGAGCTCGATCCGCGCCTGAGCAGCGACCTCAGGACCTTCTGCCATGAGCAGTCGGTGACACCGTTCATGCTGTTCATGGGGGCCTGGGCCGCATTGCTGACGCGCTTGTCCGGCCAGGAGGAAGTCGTCGTCGGCATGCCGGTTGCCAACCGCCGCCATGCCGAAATCGAAGGCCTGATCGGTCTGTTCGTCAATACCCTGGCCGTGCGTGTCGATACCTCGGGTGAGCCGAATGCTGTGGCACTGTTGGCCCGCATCAAGGCCCGCGTGGTAGCAGCGCAGGACCATCAGGACCTGCCTTTCGAACAGGTGGTGGAGCGCCTGCGGCCGCCTCGCAGTCTTTCGCATAGCCCTTTGTTCCAGGCATCACTGACCTGGGACGGCAGCCAGGGTCTGGATTTGCAACTGGGCGACATGCACCTGGAGCCGCTGGAAGAGCAGGCCGCTTTCGCAAAATTCGACCTGGCGCTGAGCGTCGGCGACAGCGCCGATGGTTTCCGCTGCATCGTGGAATATGCGACAGCGCTGTTTGATCGCAGCACCATCGAACGCTATCTGGGTTACCTGGAGGCGATATTGCGCGGCATGGTCACCGACAGCCAGACGGTCGTGAACCACATTCCGCTCTTGTCGGGTAGCGAGCGTCGGCAGTTGACCGACGGTTTCAATGCACCCGATGCGGTTTACCCACAGCGGCTGACCCTGCACAGCCAGTTTGAAGCACAAGTGCAGCGCACGCCGAATGCGATTGCCGTAACGTTCGAAGATACATCCTGAAGCTACGCGACACTCAACGCCCAGGCCAATAAAATTGCACATCGCCTGATCGGCATGGGCATCAGTGTGGATGACCGTGTTGCCATCTGCACGCAGCGCAGCCTGCAAATGATCGCGGGCCTGCTGGGCATTCTCAAGGCCGGTGGCGCCTATGTGCCACTGGACCCGGCTTACCCACTCGAGCGTTTGGCCTACACCCTCGGCGACAGCGCGCCAGTGGCGTTGTTGAGTCAGCGGTCAGTGCAGCACGCCCTGCCGGTGTCAGATGTGCCGGTAATCAGTCTCGACGATGCCGATTTGCAGGACGAGTCCGTCTCTAATCCGCAGGTGCCGGTAAAGCCCACGAGCCTGGCTTATATCATCTACACCTCGGGCTCAACCGGTCAGCCCAAGGGTGTGATGATCGAACACCGCAACGTTGCACGGCTGTTTTCGGCCACCGATGACTGGTTCGGTTTCAACGAAAAGGATGTCTGGGCACTGTTCCACTCGTTTGCCTTCGATTTCTCGGTCTGGGAAATCTGGGGCGCATTGCTGCACGGCGGACGTTTGTTGATCGTGCCGCAACTGGTCAGCCGCTCGCCGGAAGACTTCTACAACCTGCTGTGCAGCGCAGGAGTTACGGTGCTCAACCAGACGCCGAGCGCGTTCCGGCAACTGATCGCTGCCCAAAGCGAGAACGAGCAGGCGCACTTGCTGCGCCAGGTGATTTTCGGCGGTGAAGCGCTCGAAACGGCGATGCTCAAGCCGTGGTATGCACGCAACGTAAACTCTGGCACGCAACTGGTGAACATGTACGGCATCACCGAAACAACGGTGCATGTGACCTATTATCCATTGCAGCCCGAAGACGCCATGCGTGTCGGTGCCAGTCCTATCGGCAGGCGCATTCCCGATTTGCAGATGTATGTCCTCGACGCCCGCGGCGAGCCGGTGCCGGTAGGTGTGGTTGGCGAACTGTATGTTGGCGGTGCCGGTGTGGCGCGGGGTTATCTGAACCGTGAAGCGCTCACGGCCGAACGTTTCCTCGACAACCCGTTCAGCTATGCACCGGGTGCGCGCATGTACCGTACCGGCGACCTTGGACGATGGATGGCCGACGGTAGCCTGGAATACATGGGCCGTAACGACGAGCAGGTCAAGATTCGCGGGTTCCGTATTGAGCTGGGTGAGATCGCGTCTCGCCTGAACGATCATCCGGATGTCATCGACGCTGTGGTAGTGGCACGCGAGGATGTGCCGGGCGACAAACGACTGGTTGGCTATTACACCTGCGGTGAAGATAAAACCGGGCTGGATATCGAGCAGTTGCGTGCCTGGCTGTCGGGGCTGCTGCCCGAATACATGGTGCCTGCGGCGTTTGTAAGGCTGGCCAGCCTGCCAGTTACCGCGAACGGCAAACTGGACCGCAAAAGTTTGCCGGCACCGGATCGCGACAGTATCGCCAGCCGTGCCTATGAAGCGCCGCAGGGTACGATCGAAATCACCCTCGCCAGCCTCTGGGCCGAATTGCTGCATGTGGAGCAGGTTGGGCGTCAGGATAACTTCTTTGAACTGGGCGGCCACTCATTGCTCGCCGTGACCCTGATTGCGCGTATGCGTCGTCTGGACATGCGTGCCGACATTCGTGTTCTGTTTGTTCAGCCAACACTGGCAGCGCTGGCTGACGCCGTCGGTCGCGACACTGAAGTCAAAGTGCCGGCCAACCTGATCGATGCGCACTGCCAGCGCATTACACCCGAACTGCTGCCATTGGTAGCGCTGGATCAGCCAGCCATCGACCGTATCGTCGCGAAGGTGCCGGGCGGTGCCGCCAATGTGCAGGATATTTATCCGCTGGGCCCCTTGCAGACAGGCATTCTTTACCACCACCTGACCGCCGGGGACAGCGATCCCTACCTGTTGCAGCCGCAGTTCGCGTTCGCCGACGTATCGCGGCTGAACGCTTTCTGCGATGCATTGCAGCGGGTGATCGAACGCAACGATATGCTGCGCACCGCGTTGTTCTGGGAAGGTTTGCAAACGCCGGTGCAGGTGGTCTGGCGTCAGGCTCCCATGCACGTTCAAGAGACAGTGTTGCACGACCTTTTCAATGCCCCACGCATGGACCTTACTCAGGCACCGCTGCTGCATCTGGTTTATGCCCATGACCCGGCCAACCACAGGATTGCGGCGGTTCTGCGTTACCACCATGTGATCATGGACCATATTGCTCTTGATGTACTGAGCCATGAATTGCAGGCCGTACTGCTGGGCAACGAAGCTTCGCTCGCAGCGCCCGTGCCATACCGAAATTACATTGCCCACGTCCTGCAAGGGCCTGGCGACGAGGCCCATGAAGCGTTCTTCCGCGAGCAGTTGGGCGATGTCGATGAGCCGACCCTGCCTTACGGCCTGGTAATGGCATCGGCAGATCAGATTCCTGGCGAGGCCCGACTCACACTGGACATCGACCTGTGCCATCAGGTTCGTGATCAGGCAAGGCAACTGAGCGTCAGCGCCGCTACTTTGATGCACCTGGCCTGGGCTCAGGTCCTGGGGCAGTTGTCCGGGCGCGACAGCGTGGTATTCGGCACCGTACTGCTTGGACGGTTGCGCGGTGGCGAAGGCGGCGAGCGGGCCTTGGGTGTGTTTATCAACACCTTGCCGCTGCGCATGGACCTGGGCGGGCATTGCGCGCGCAGTACGGTGCTCGACCTGCACGCTCGTCTGGTCGGCATGCTCACCCACGAGCATGCTCAGTTGGCACTGGCCCAGCGATGCAGCGCCTTGCCGGCTGGCGCGCCGCTGTTCAATACGTTGCTCAACTACCGCCACAGCGCTGTGCCTGAGGTCGATGACCAGGCAAGCAACGCTGCATGGCAAGGGATTGAGGTCGTGCATGCAGAAGAGCGCAGCAACTACCCGCTGACCCTGTGTATCGATGACTTCGGCGATGCGTTCAGCCTGACAGCCCAGACTGCGCCGGGTATTGATCCGCAACGGATTTGCGCTTATGTGCAACAAGCCCTTGTCCATTTGGTGCAGGCACTGGAGCAGCAATCGGAAACGGCTTTGATCGAATCATCGGTGCTGCCGGAGGCTGAACACGCGCTGTTGTCGACCACGTTCAACAACACCCGTCGTGAATACCCCCGCGAGCAGCTCGTGCATCGCCTGTTTGAGCGCCGTGCTGCGCTGCATCCGCATGCAGTGGCTGCCGTGCATGGCCGCCGTTCGCTGACTTATGGGGAGCTGAACGAACGTGCCAACCACCTGGCCCATTACCTGCTGGGGCAAGGTGTGAAGCCCAATGAGCATGTGGCGATTCTGCTGCCTCGCTCGCTGGAACTGGTGATCAGCCAGTTGGCGATCGGTAAATGTGCAGCGACCTACGTGCCACTGGACGTCCACGCGCCTGCCGAGCGGCAGCATTACATGCTCGATGACTGCCAGGCGAAATACGTGTTGACGCAGAGTGCCATGTCGACAGCCTCATCCGTGCGGCGTATTGATCTGGACCGCCTGACTCTTGACGACCAGCCTGCGCATGATCCGGGCCTGCCACAGGCCTCTGATACAGCGGCTTACGTCATGTATACCTCTGGTTCGACGGGGGCGCCAAAGGGCGTACGTGTCGCCCATCGCGGTATCACCCGACTGGTGTTGAACAACGGTTATGCCGACTTCAACGAGCAGGACTGCATCGCCTTTGCCTCCAATCCGGCGTTCGATGCAAGCACCATGGAAGTCTGGGGCGCGTTGCTCAACGGCGGGCAGTTGTTGGTGATCGAGCACACCACGCTGATTGACCCGATGCGTTTCAGCGCGGCCCTGCGTCAGGGCAATGTCAGCGTGCTGTTTTTGACCACCGCGCTGTTCAACCAATACGTGCAACTGATTCCAGAGGCACTCGGGGGTCTGCGCCTGCTGCTTTCAGGCGGAGAGCGCGCAGACCCGGCCAGCTTCCGCAAACTGCTTGCCCAGGCACCGGGTCTGCACCTGCTGAACGCTTACGGCCCCACCGAGACAACCACCTTCGCCACTGCCTGCCAAGTAAGAACGCTGGCCGATGAGGCCGAGTACGTGCCTATCGGTCGACCCATAGGCAACACCAGTGTCTACGTGCTCGACGCTCATCAGCGCCTGACACCGCTGGGAGCTATCGGCGAGCTTTACATCGGTGGCGACGGTGTGGCGCTGGGTTATCTGAACCGCCAGGATCTGACCGACGAGAAGTTTATTGCCGACCCGTTCAGCGATCAGCCTGGCGCCATGCTGTACCGCACCGGCGATCTGGGTCGCTGGCTGGATGACGGCCAACTGGAATGCCTGGGACGCAACGACGATCAAGTGAAAATCCGTGGCTTCCGTATTGAGCTGGGCGAAATTGTCAATTGTCTGCACCAGTTGCCGGGGGTCAGAGAGGCCGTTGTTCTGGCTCGTGAGGACGAGCCGGGCAATGTACGTCTGGTTGCCTATTTCACCAGCCAGCCGGAGTCCGATGCCCCCGGGCCGGAGCAAATGCGTGCACATCTGCAGGCCAACCTGCCTGAATACATGGTTCCGGGAGCCTATATAGAGCTGACCGTGCTGCCGCTGACTGCCAACGGCAAACTTGACAGCCGTGCGCTGCCCAAACCGGATCACTCGTCGCTGCTGGGGCTGGCCTACGAGCCACCGCAGGGAGAGATTGAAGTGGCTCTGGCGCAGATATGGGCGGAAGTTCTACAGATTGAACAGGTAGGCCGCCACGACCACTTCTTCGATCTGGGCGGGCATTCCTTGCTGGCCATGCGCATGGTGTCGCAGGTGCGTCAACAGATGGGCATGGAGTTGCCATTGGGCGAACTCTTCGCGCTGGGCGAGCTGGCCGCCGTCGCCAGTGCGCTGGCCGGTGCCGGGCGTAGTGAACTGTCGCTGATCCTGCCTGCACCGCGTGATCAGTCGTTACCGCTGTCGTTCGCCCAACTGCGCTTGTGGTTCCTGGCGCAGATGGAGGGTGGCAATGAGGCGTACAACATCCCGCTGGCCCTGCGCATACAGGGCTTGCTGGATGTAGCTGCGCTGACCGCTGCGGTATCACGGATCGTCGAGCGCCACGAAACCCTGCGCAGCCGGTTCATCGCCTGCGAAGAGGGCGCAGAGGTGGTGTTTACTGCGCCTGCGGCCATGCCGGTCCTGCATGTTGAAGATCTGCGTCAAATGCCGGAAACACTGGCCGAACGTGTTGCTGTAGAGGCCACCGCAGCGTTCGATCTGACGCGTGGGCCGCTGATTCGTGGCTGCCTGCTACAGGTGGAAGACGAGCAGCATGTGTTGTTGCTGACGGTGCACCACATCGTCGCCGACGGTTGGTCGCTGGGCGTGCTGACTCGCGAATTGCTCGCGTTGTACCCGGCATTGCATCAAGGCAAGGACGATCCCCTGCCAGCTTTGGCTATTCAATACGCCGACTATGCGGTATGGCAGCAGGGCTGGATGAGCGGCGAGCGCTTGCAACATCAGGCAGCCTATTGGCGACAAGCCCTGGAAGGCGCACCGACGCTACTGACGCTGCCTGCCGACCGGCCCCGCCCGGCGCAGCAGGACTTCGCCGGTGCCAGCCTGAACGTGCGGCTGGACGGGCCACTGACGGCAGGCTTGCGAGCGCTGGCGCAACGGCAAGGCGTCACGCTGTACATGACCTTGCTGACCGCATGGGGCGCATTGCTGGCGCGTCTTTCCGGTCAGACCGAAGTGGTGGTCGGCAGCCCGATTGCAGGACGCGGTCGTGCGGCGCTGGAAGGGCTGATCGGGCTGTTCGTCAACACCCTGGCCGTGCGCATCGATACAGCCTCGGCGCTGACCGGTAATGCATTGCTGGCACAGGTCAGGGAGCGGGTACTGGAGGCTCAGGATCATCAGGACCTGCCATTCGAGCAGGTGGTGGAAATTGTCCGGCCGACCCGCAGCCTGGCTCACTCCCCGTTGTTCCAGACCACGCTCAACTGGCTGGCCGGGGAAACCTCGTTACCGGACATGGACGGTTTGTCGCTGAGCGTGGTCGAGCAGGAGAGTCAGGTCTGCAAGTTTGATCTGTCGTTGAACCTCGGCGAGCAGGGTGACTCGCTGTTTGGCACGTTGGAATACGCAACCGCGCTGTTCGATGAGCCCACGGTGCAGCGCTATTACGGTTATTTCGAACAGGTGCTGCACGCGCTGGTGAATAACGAAAACGCGGTGCTGGGTGATATCCCGCTGGTGGGCCCTCAGGAACGCGAGTATCTGCTTGAAAGCCTCAATGCCAGCGCGGTGAGTTTCCCGCAAGGCCAGACCGTTCATGGCCTGATCGAAGCTCAGGCCGCACGTCTGCCTGAAGCCGTCGCTGCCCGGGCTGGCGAACAGTCGCTAAGCTACGCAGAGTTGAACCGCCAGGCCAACAGCCTTGCCCATTATCTGATCAGCCTTGGCGTGCGCCCGGATGATCGGGTGGCGGTGGTTGCGCGCCGCGGGCTGGACACGCTGGTGAGCCTGCTGGCAGTGCTCAAGGCCGGTGCCTGCTATGTGCCGGTGGATCCGGCGCATCCCGATGAACGCCTTGGCTACCTGCTGACCGACAGCGCACCGGTGGTGGTACTTGCTCAACAGACCTTCATCGCACGCCTGCCAGCATTGGTGGTGCCGGTGATTGCGCTTGATCGACCCGAGTGGTCGGCGCAGGCGGATAATCCGCTGGTGGCGGGGCTGACGTCCCGCGAACTGGCTTATGTCATCTACACCTCGGGCTCGACCGGGCAACCGAAAGGCGTGATGGTCGAGCATGGCACCCTGGCCAATCTGGTGCATTGGCATTGCCAGGCGTTCGACCTGCATGCAGGCAGCCACACTGCCAGTGTTGCCGGTTTCGGCTTTGACGCAATGGCCTGGGAAATCTGGCCGGCGCTGTGTGCCGGTGCAACGCTGCACGTTCCACCTGCAGACATCGGTAACGAGCAGCTCGACGCGCTGCTTGACTGGTGGCTGGCGCAACCGCTGCAAGTAGCCTTTCTGCCGACCCCGGTGGCTGAATACGCGTTCAGTCGCGAGCTGCATCATCCGACCCTGCGCACGCTGTTGATCGGCGGCGACCGCCTGCGTCAGTTCCACCGTGACCCGGGCTTTGCCGTCATCAACAACTACGGCCCGACCGAGGCTACGGTGGTGGCCACCTCGGGCCGTCTGCTGCCGGATGGCAGCCTGGATATAGGCACACCGATTGCCAATACCCGCGTGTACCTGCTCGACGACCAGCAGCAACTGGTGCCCTTGGGCGTTGCCGGCGAGTTGTATATAGGCGGCGAAGGCGTGGCGCGTGGTTATCTGAACCAGCCGCAACTGACTGCCGAGCGCTTCCTGAGCGACCCGTTCAGTGGGCAGCCGCAAGCGCGCATGTACCGCACTGGCGATCTGGCGCGCTGGAATGACGATGGCACGCTGGATTATCTGGGCCGTAACGATGATCAGGTGAAGATTCGTGGTGTACGTATCGAGCTGGGCGAAATCGAGGCGCAGTTGGCGGCATTGCCGGGTATCGAGGAATCGCTGGTTCTGGCCCGCGAAGACGAGCCTGGGCAACCACGTCTGGTGGCGTACTTCATCGAACACGCCGCTGCCTCCGCCATTGAGGTCGCCGGACTGCGTGCCGAGATGCTGGCTCGTCTGCCAGGCTATATGGTGCCAAGCGCTTTTGTGCGCCTTGACGCCTGGCCGCTGACCGCCAATGGCAAGGTGGATCGCCGCGCCTTGCCTGTCCCGGACCGCGACGCTCTGCCGGGGCGTGAATACGAGCCGCCGCAAGATGAACTGGAAATAGCCGTTGCCGAGATCTGGAGCGATTTGCTGCAGGTCGAGCAGGTAGGGCGCAACGACCACTTTTTCGAACTCGGTGGCCATTCGCTACTCGCCGTCACCCTGATCGCTCGCATGCGTCGTCGTGGCATGGACGCAGATATTCGCGTGTTGTTTGCCCAGCCAACCCTCGCGGCCCTGGCCCGCGCCATCGGCAACGGCAGTCAGGTGAAGGTTCCGGCCAACCTGATCGGTACGGATTGCACCTCGATCACCCCGGACCTGCTGCCCTTGGTGAAGCTGGATCAGGCAGGTATTGATCGCATCGTCGCCAGCGTTACCGGCGGTGCGCCCAATGTTCAGGACATCTACCCGTTGGGGCCTTTGCAGGCAGGTATTTTCTATCATTACCTGTCAGCCGGTGACGATGACCCTTATCGCTTGCAGGCACGCTTTGCATTTGCCGACCGCTCGCGGCTGGATGCCTTTTGCCAAGCGTTGCAGCAGGTCATCGCCCGTAACGATGTGCTACGTACGTCGCTGTGCTGGGAAGGCCTGGAAACACCTGTGCAAGTGGTATGGCGTCATGCCGACCTGCCGGTGATCGAATTGCCGCTGGCGGCACTGGCCGATCCCGAACCGCTGGACCTTGTCCGTGCACCGCTGCTGCGTCTGGTGCACGCCGATGACCCAGACAACCAGCGTATCGTCGCGGTACTGCTGTTCCATCACCTGATCATGGACCACGTTGCCCTCGACCTGCTGAGCCGGGAATTGCAGGCAGTACTGCTGGATCAGCAGGCGCAACTGCCCGCGCCAGTGCCTTACCGCAATTACATTGCGCAGACCTTGCTGGGGGCGGGTGAGCACGCGCATGAAACGTTCTTCCGCGAGCAATTGGGTGACCTGGACGAACCCACCTGGCGTATGGCCAGACTTCGCTGCCGGGGCCGGATGTTCCGAGTGAAGCCAGGCTGCGCCTGGATTCGGCGCTGAGCCAGCGGTTACGCGATCAAGTACGGCAACTGGGTGTCAGCCCTGCCAGCCTGATGCACCTGGCCTAGGCTCAGGTACTGGGCCGCTTGTCCGGGCGCGACAAAGTGGTGTTCGGCACCGTACTGCTCGGTCGCCTGAACGGCACCGAGGGGACAGAGCGCACGCTCGGGGTGTTCATCAACACCTTGCCGCTGCGCATTGACCTCTTCGGTCAGAGCACACGCGATGCGGTGTTGCAGACCCATATGCGTCTGACCGGATTGCTTGCCCACGAGCATGCCTCGCTGGCAATCGCCCAGCGTTGCAGCGCCTTGCCTGCGGGCGCGCCGTTGTTCAGCGCGTTGTTGAACTACCGCCACAGCACTGCGCCCGGAGAGCACGACGAGGCTGCCGAAAAAGCCTGGCAGGGGATCGAACTGTTGCAGGCCGGTGAGCGCAGCAGCTACCCGTTGACGCTCAGCGTCGATGACCTGGGCGAGGCGTTTGACCTGTCGGCGCTGACCAAGACGGGCATCGATGCCCGGCGTGTCTGCGCGTACCTTTCCTGCGCCGTAGAGAACCTGGTGATCGCCCTTGAGCAAAAACTTACCGCGCCGATTCAGTCGCTGAATATTCTGCCGGTCACTGAACGAAACGAACTGCTCGATGGCTTCAATGCCCAAGCGCTCAGCCCAGAGAACCCGCTGACCATTCACCAGCGTATTGAGCAACAGGCGCTTGATCAGCCGCACGCTGTGGCTGCCCAGGCAGGCGACCAGCGCTTGAGCTACGCGGAGCTGAATGGCCGTGCCAACGCACTGGCCCATCACCTTATCGGCTTGGGCGTACGTCCGGATGACAGTGTAGCGGTAGTGGCGCGGCGCGGGCTTGAAACACTCACCGGCTTGCTAGCGGTGTTGAAAGCCGGGGCAAGCTATGTGCCGGTCGATCCGGCACATCCAGACGAGCGCATCGGCTATCTGCTTGAAGACAGCGCACCTGTCGTGGTGCTGGCTCAGTCCGGCCTGCTGGCGCGTCTGCCCAGCCTGGCTGTACCGGTGGTTGTCCTAGATCGCCCGGACTGGTCGCAACGCACCGACAACCCGCATGTTCCGCAAATGACCACGCGTCAACTGGCTTACGTGATTTATACCTCGGGGTCCACCGGACTGCCCAAAGGCGTGATGGTCGAGCATCGGACGCTGAACAATCTGGTGGACTGGCACTGTCAGGCATTCGATCTGCGTGCGGGCAGTCATACCGCCAGCGTTGCCGGGTTTGGTTTCGACGCGATGGCCTGGGAAGTATGGCCTGCGTTATGTGCCGGTGCGGTATTGCATCTGCCGCCTGCGGAGATTGGCAACGAACAGCTTGATGTGTTGCTCGACTGGTGGCTGGCGCAACCTCTGCAAGTCGCGTTTCTGCCGACACCGGTGGCCGAATATGCATTCAGTCGTGAGTTGCGCCATCCGACCCTTAAAACCTTGTTGATTGGTGGCGACCGTTTGCGTCACTTCAATCGCGACCCTGGTTTCGCGGTGGTCAACAACTACGGTCCGACGGAAACCACGGTGGTTGCCAGCTCCGGTCTGATGGAGCCGGGCAAGGTCTTGCACATCGGCAAGCCTGTTTCCCATGCGCGGCTTTATGTATTGGATTCGCAGGGCCAGCCTGTGCCGCTAGGGGTGCCCGGCGAGTTGTATATCGGCGGCACAGGCGTAGCACGTGGCTATCTGAACCGCCCGGAGCTGACCGCCGAGCGCTTCGTTGATGATCCTTTCAGCGACAGCAGCGAGGCCAGAATGTACCGCTCCGGCGACCTGGTGCGCTGGCTGGCTGACGGGACCCTTGAATACCTGGGCCGCAACGACGATCAGGTCAAAATCCGTGGGGTACGCATCGAGCTGGGCGAGATTGAACAGCACCTGGCGCAATGCCCGGGCGTTGGCGAAGCCGTTGTGACTACGCAACGTCTGGAAGATGGCTCGTTGCGCCTGGTGGGCTACTTCACCCGTCGCGACGCTGCGCTCGACAGTGCTGCATTGAGAGCGCACCTGCTAGGGCAATTGCCGGAATACATGGTGCCTGCGGTCTTTGTCGGTCTGGATGCACTGCCGTTGACCCAGAATGGCAAGGTCGACCGCAAGGCCTTGCCAGCCCCGGACATGGCCGCGCTGGCGAACCATGCTTATCAAGCGCCGACCACGGCATTGGAGGAGCGTCTGGCGCAGCTGTGGGCCGAGGTTCTGGAAGTGGGCCGAATCGGCAGACACGACAGCTTCTTTGAGCTGGGTGGCCATTCGCTGTCGGCGATCCGTCTGGTCAGCCTGCTGCAAAAAGCAGGCTTGTCACTGTCTCTGGCCGAGTTGTTCCAGCATCCGAGCATCGCAGCGCTGGCCGGATTGCTCGACCAGCGTCCGACACCCTCGGTTGAAGCTCAGGAGGTCGTCACGGTAAGGGCAGGTGGCAGCGAACCGCCTCTGTTCCTGATTCATGACTTTACCGGTCTGGATGCTTACTTTCCGGTCCTTGGACAACACCTGCAGGGCGACTTCCCGATCTACGGCTTGCCGGGGGTTGGCCTTGGCCAGCAGCAATTGCGCACCATGGAATGCCTGGCGGCGCGGCTGGTGGAACGTATTCGGCAGGTCCAGCCACGCGGTCCTTACCGGCTGGCAGGCTGGTCGTTTGGCGGGGTTCTGGCCTATGAAGTGGCGACTCAACTGCTCGGTATGGACGAGCCCGTAGCATTTCTCGGCCTGATCGACAGCTACGTGCCGCGCCTGACTGATCAGGGCAAGGCCCGCTGGCAAGGACCTGACCTGCTTGAGCGGCAATTACTGTCGCACTGCATCGCGCACTGGAAAGCCCAGAGCGGGGCGGGTGCTGCTGCATTGGCGCGTCTGACCTCATTGAGCGGACAGACGACCCTGCCAGACTTTGAAACCCTACTGAAACTTTGCCGCGACGAGGAGCTGCTGTACGAGGAACTCGCGCAGGCCAGCGATCAACAGTTGCATCACTACCTGGACCGGGAAGTGGCGCACGGTCACGCCCTGGCGCATTACCAACTGGAACCGCTCGGTTTGCCGATCCACCTGTTCTGCGCAGAGCAGCGTCCAATGGCACCGACAGGCACCAGTCCTACACTGGGCTGGGGCGAAGTCCTGCCAAAAGGCCAGTTGCGTTGTGTCAGCGTGCCTGGGGACCACATGACAATGATGCAGGCACCTCACGTGGATACGCTCGGTCGGAGTATCAGTGCGGCGTTGCATGCAGTACCCGATACACCGCCGTCGACACCGGCTTATCAATCGCTGTTGGCCATCCAGAGCGGGCGGGATGGACATGCGCCATTGTTCTGCGTGCCGGGTGCCGGTGACAGCGTCACCAGTTTCATCGGCCTGGCCGAAGCGCTGGGGCCTGACTGGCCTATCTATGGTCTGCAGCCGCGAGGTCTGGACGGCCGCAGTGCTCCGCACAGCAGGGTGGAAGCTGCAGCGCAGAGCCATGTGCAAGCCATCGAAGCAATGTATCCACACGGCCCATTGCATCTGGTTGGGCATTCCTTTGGTGGCTGGGCGGCGCATGCCATGGCCGTCAAGCTTCAGGCTCGTGGTCGCGAGGTTGTCTCGCTGACCCTGATCGACAGCGAAGCGCCTGGTGGCGACGGACTGCGCAGCAAGCCCTATACCGCGACGGCAGTGCTGGAGCGGCTGATCGAAGCGTTGCAGTTGTCCGCTGGCAGAAGCCTGGAAATCGACCCTCAAGTGTTTGCCGACAGCGATGGAGACACTCAACTGCACCTCCTGCAACAGGCCATGGTGCGCGTCGGGCTGTTGCCACCGCGTCTGGCAGCACAGGCACTGCAAGGGATTGTTCGTACATTTGCCAGCGCGATACGGACTGTCTATCGACCAGAGCCGGGAGGCTACAGCGGCAGGGCCAGCCTGGTGCTGGTGGATGATCCGCAACTGGATGCTCTGGACAATCAGCTCGAGCAGGCGTCATCTGCAACAGGGTGGCAACACCTGATACCGCAGTTGACGCTATGGCAGGGACCGGGCAATCACTTCAGCGTCCTCAAGGCACCAGACGTTTACAGTCTGGCGGCCTGGTGGTACGACGGATTGGCAATTGGCGTGGGAGAAACGCAATGAACCGTTTGACAGGACAGGCAGGCCAGCGCTACTGGCGGTAAGGCGGCATGGGCGGGGTGATCGATATCGCCCCGTCCTGTGGCATTGGCTACCTATTGCGCTCTTGAAAGTTTTTCAACAGGCTGAACAAGCGCTTTCCGATGAGCCATACATCCAGCGCATCAGCGAGTGCCGACCGCTGATGCCCAGTTTGATGGCGGCGCGGCGCTGGTAACTGCCTACCGTATTGACCTTGAGCGCAAGCCGTTCGGCCTGTTCGATTGCGGTATGACCGGCGAGCAAACCGATGCACACCTGCATTTCCCGCTCGGACAATGTCTGACCTGTTTCGCGCAACCGGTCATGAAAACGCTCTTCAACGCTTTCGGTTTTTTTCGGTTCGACAGTGATCATTGTCATTTGCAAGGCATTGACATGTCTTTCGAGTATCGAGAATAAAAGCGGGGAGATAGTGCTTAGCTGACGACGTTCATTGTCCGAAAACTCATGCGCAGGCAGCGCCCTGAAGACGGTTATCTTGCAGCTGAAGTTCTCCGAGGCCTGCGCGGGATAAAGATGGATCGAGTCGCTGAGCAGCAGGGTGCCGGGTGAGGACGTCACCGTTTCGTTGAAAACCGTGGGTGCCGACGCGGGCAACGTTTGCCATGGCTGTGGCAGTGAGGAGAGGTGGGTGGCATCCACGGCAAGCTGAGTATCGATAAGCTTGTGGAACATGCTGGAAAAATGGCCGCTGCCGATGCTGGCTATGGCCCTGCCTATGTGGGGTAGTAGTGTGTGTGGCATTGAGTCATCCATGATTTCAGAAATGCTGACACTAGCTTAGACGTTAAACGCAAACAGCGGTCACATCAACTTGGCCGTGGGTGATGTGGCCGCTAGATGCCCGCGTTAGATGCCTCTTAGAACACGGCTAGTTGAAGTGAGCCAAGAATAACGATCTGATGTTACATAAATAATGAGTCATCACAAACAGTGATTATCGTTGGCGGTGCGAAAGGCAGGGCAGGCGGGCATATCGAGCCGGGGCGACGTCCTGTCACCTGACGCGGTTGCTCGGCAAGCGTCTATTTGCCGAGCATGAAGCGGGTTACAAGGCGTGTCAGCCGTCCATAAGGTGCCGAGACCTTGTCAGACATGTTGAAGCGACTCAACGTGAGAACACCGCGTGCATGGGACAGACGAACGAAGCCCTCATAGCCGTGATAGGCCCCAGTGCCACTTTGCCCGACGCCGCCGAACGGCAGATCATCCTGAGTCGCGTGCAGCATGGTGCCATTAATGGTCACACCACCGGATTGTGTCCGGTTCAGCACCTGATTCACGGACGTCTGGTCGTTGGAAAAACAGTAAAGGGCCAGAGGCGCGGGGCGATCATTGATGAAGGCTATGGCTTCATCCAGGGAGTCATAGGCAAGTATCGGCAGCAGCGGACCAAAAATCTCTTCCTGCATCAGGTCCGCATCGAGCGGTACATCCGTGAGCGCCATGGGCGCAATTTTACGTTCGAGGGTCGACACCGGCGCACCGTGTTGCCATGCTTTCGCCCCCTTTGAGATGGCCTGGTTGGCCATGCTCACGAGGCGGTCGTGGTGGCGCTGGGAGATGATCGAGGTGTAGTCCGGGTTACCTTCGAGTGTCGGATAAAGTTTTTTCGCGGCGGCCAGCCACTCGCCGGCAAAACTGTTTACATGTTCGCGCGGGACCAGTATGTAGTCGGGTGCGACGCAGGTCTGCCCAGCGTTGAACAGTTTGCCGATAGCAAGCATCCGTGCCGCTTTTTTAATCGAATAGTCCTCGCAGATCACCACCGGTGATTTGCCGCCCAGCTCCAGTGTCACCGGCGTCAGGTTACGCGCAGCCGCCGCCATGACATGGCGACCTACATAGGTCGACCCGGTGAACACCAGGTGGTCAAAGGGCAGTTCACTGAACTGGCTTGCCAGCAGGGCATCTCCGGTGACCACTGTGACCTGCTCGGCGGAGAATGTTTCACCCAGCAATTGCCGGAGCAGCTCAGAGGTTCTGGGGGTCAATTCCGAAGGTTTGATCATCACCCGGTTGCCCGCTGCCAGTGCCTCTATCAAGGGCACCAGCGTCAGCGTCAGCGGATAGTTCCAAGGCGCGAGAATACCGACTACGCCCAGCGGCTGATAAATGACCCTGGCAGTCGCAGGCTTGAAAACAATACCCACCTTGCGTCTGGAGGGCCGCATCCACGCCTTGAGATGCGAGCGAATGTGCTTGATGCCATTGATGACAGGCATCAGCTCGCCGAGCCTGGTTTCAGCGAACGAGCGGTTGCCGAAATCTGCGCTGACCGCTTCGAGCAACCTGTCCTGATTGTCGCTGACCACTCGCAGAATGGCGTTGAGGTCGGCGATTCGTTGAGCGTAAGAGGGCACCCCTTGAGAGCGAACTGCAGCTTTCTGCGCCTCAAACAGCTCGGTTAGCCCCGGAGCGGGAGACGGCGTAGTGGGCGTGATCCTTGCGGGCTGATTCATGAAGCTGCTCCTGTGGCTGCGTGTTTTTATAAGATAGATGCAGTGTTGCGATTACGTTCTGGCTCACGTAACCGTACAGAACCATCGCCAACCGATGAAGGGGCGATCCGGCCGGTTCAAGTGGCCGAAACGGTCAACCTGTTCTTGCGTATTCACTTGTCAGGTGCAGGTTCGGGATCAAGGCGATCCAGATGGCTGACGATCATTGCCGCCACCATGGCGCAGGTCTTCGCCGGGTCGAGGGGCTCATCGAACAGCAATTCGATGGTGGCGTGAATCATCTCGACCGCCACACGGGCAACCATTGCTATCTGCTTGGGGTCAGCCTCGGGAATGGCGCTGGCAATAATCGCGGCCTGGGCTTTGGACACCCTGCGGTGAGAGTCGAGCCGCACATGCTCCAGCGCAGGAACCGCCCTTAAAGCCTTCAGCGTCCACATGCCGCCCAGCGTGGCTTCGGTAACCCGGTAAGTATCCAGAATCAGTTCGGCAAGCGCCTGCTCCAGAGCCTGCGGCGTACCTGCGATCAGCTCGGGGGTGATCCAGTGATCAATCCGCTCGTTCTGCTTCTCCAGCAAACGTTCGCCAAGAACCGTCAACAGCGCGTACTTATTGGGGAAATAGCGGTACAGCGCTGGCGGTGTAAGGCCTGCCCGTTCGCACACCAGATTGGTCGACAAGCGCTCTATACCCACCTCGCACAAGGTGTTTGCGGTGGCGACCAGAATACGTTCGTAGGTTTCAGTAGCGCGTTGCTGCGCAGGCAGCTTCTTGCGCTCGGCGGTTTTGCCTGCGACCTGCGCAGGAAAGGGTTCAGTTTTCAGCCTGGCCATAAGTACCTGTCAAAAAAGAGTGGGGCGTCAGCAGGACGGTCGAAAAAAACAGTTGCTCCACGATAAAATGATAGCTATAACTATCGTGTAGCGATGACTATCATAACTGAAGCGTCGTTAGTGTGACGGTCTGTTAAAACAAAAAATAAAAAAAGGTGACGCTATGAACGCACGGCAATGGCTTTTCCTCTCTTCTGTTCTGATGTGCTCCACCGGTATTCATGCTGCTGCGGGACCGCTGGAGGCAAAGGGCCTTTGGTTGACGGCGGAAAAAGACGCCGTGGTCAAGCTTGACGACTGCGCAGACAAGGTAGGCGCCATCTGCGGGCAGGTTGTCTGGGTCAAGGATGTTGCCTCGACGTCGAGTGACTGCGGTGTACAGATTCTACAGCTGACCCGCTATGACCAGGATGCCTGGCGCGATGGCTGGGTGTACGACCCCCGTGATCAGAAAAAATATAAGGGCGCTGTCCGGGTCAAGGACGGACGCCTCAATGTAAGGGCTTTTGTCGGCACCGAAGTTCTCGGCAGGACAGAGCAATTCGAGCGTATCGCAACACTGCCTCCTGCCCCGGTTTGCAAATTGTAAATCCGGCCCCTCAGCGTGGGAGAGAATCATGCGCACTTATTCAACTCGCTATGTAATGGCTGCAGCATTGTGCTCCGCAGCAGGCAGCACCCTGGCTATCGCAGATGAAATGTCGAGCTACGCGGTGGATATCACCGCCAAGGCCAGCTCGGACATTCGCACCCGCGGCATTTCCGATTCCCTGAATCGTCCGGGGGCCAGAGTAACCATTCAGGTCGCTCATGAAACAGGCCTGGTGGCGCTCGCCGAATTTTCTACGGTCAGCAAGAAGCAGTTCCTCGACGGTGATGGTCTGGGAGTGCTGCTCGCAGGGGGTTATCGCTTTGGCGATCCCGATGCCTGGCACTATGGTGTGGGGCTGGCGACGGAGATGTTTCCTGGGGCTCAGTTCAAAGCGCCCAATCGCTTCGATTTCGAGACCTTCACGCCGGGCGATGAGCACACGACCAATTACAACAGTCAGTTCGCCGTGCTGGAAATCGGTTATGGCGCACTTGAAGGCCGAATTGCCAGGGTTCTGTCGAAGAACTACCGGGGCGCCAACAGCGGTGGCGTGTGCGGTGCGCAATTGCAGTTCCGCGAGGACCCGACCAAAGGCCTGGAATGCTACGCCAAGGGTGACCAGAACTCCCGAGGCAGCATGTTGTATGACCTGGATTATAAATACGCGCTGGGCATCAATACCAACCTCAAACTGCACGCCGGTTATCAGCAGATCGCCAACTTTTCGGAAGCGAACTTCGCTGACTACGGCGTAGGTCTGGTCCATCACTGGTGGGGCTTTGACTGGGGACTCGACTGGGTGACATCCAAGACCCGGGCGCGTGAGCTGTATATGGCCGAAGACGACGGACATGTGCGAACCACGGATGGCAATCGCTGGGTGGCGTCGATTTCCCGCACATTCTGAGTAGACCTTTATGACTTCGCTTTTCATTTCCCGGACGCCTGAGGCGGTTACCGGCCTGGAGCAACTCGTCCTCGCGATTGACCTGGGAACGTCCGGCTGCAAGTGCGCACTGGTCTCCATGGAGGGAGACATCCGTGCCTGGGCGTTTCACGGTGTGCCGTTGCATGTCAGTGGCTTGAGTGCAGAACAGGAGCCGGAGGACTGGTGGAATGCTTTCATGGTTGGCGCCAATGAGTTACTGGGAGCCGACCCGCTCAGGCGTCGTCAGGTCGTGGCCATCTGTTGCTCCACGCAAAGCGAAGGCACGGTCTGTGTCGACCGCAATGGGGCCGCGATTGGCCGGGCACTGCTGTGGCTGGACAAGCGCGGCGCCGACTCCATCAAACAGCGAATGGGCGGAGGCTGGTGCAATCTGGGCGGCTACGGGCCACTCAAGCTCTGGCGTTCGTTGCGACTGACAGGCGGGGTGGCGTCTCTGTCCGGGATGGACTCGGCCGGGCACATGGCCTACATCCTTGATCATGACCCTGCACGGTATGAAAAGACCCACAAGTTCCTGAATGTTCTCGACTACATGAACATGCGGTTGTCGGGTCGTTACTGTGCGACAGGCGACTCGATGCTGACCGCCTGGATTACCGACAACCGGGACCCTCACCGCATTCGCTACGATGACGGGCTGATAAGGGCGCTGGGCATCGACGCTGACAAACTGCCTGAGCTGGTGGGCTCGACCGAAGTCATTGGCACATTGAAACCCGAGCTGGCAGATGTACTGGGGCTACCTCGATCAACGCCCGTGGTTGCGGGTGCCGTAGACACTTCGGCAGTGGCTGTTGGTGCCACGGTGCGTGACTTTGCTCCACACCTTTATCTGGGCACCTCGTCCTGGGTCGGCGCTCATGTACCGTTCAAGAAATCCAGTGTCCGTCACCATATTGCTGCGGTTCCCAGTGCGGTCAAGGGCCGTTATCTGGCAATGGCCATGCAGTCGGCTGCAGGTGCCAACCTGTCGTTTTTGCGTGACAAGGTGCTTTACCACCCGGACGAGTTGTTGAGCGATGAGCAACAGCCGGATGTGTATGCCTTGCTTGACCGTATTGCAGCGCGTGTGCCGCCGGGTTCGCGAGGGCTGATCTACACGCCATGGCTGTGTGGCGAACGCTCCCCGGCTGGTGATCCGAGCCTGCGTGCCGGCTTGATCAACCTGAAACTCGAACATTCCAGGGAAGACATTATCCGGGCCTTCATGGAAGGCGTTGCCCACAACACACGCTGGATGCTGGAGCCGTTCTCGCGGTTTATCGGCCAGTCGAGCGGAATCATCGTCGCCACCGGCGGCGGAGCGCAATCGGATGTGTGGTGCCAGATCATGGCCGATGTCTGCGGGCGGGTCATTCAGCAACCGCACAATCCTATTCAGACCAACGCCCGCGGCGCTGCGTTCATCGCTGCGGTAGCGCTCGGGAAGTTGCAGTTCGACGATCTTCCGACACTGCAAAGGCCGCATCGACTGTACGAGCCATCCCGCTCAACCCGAAACCTGTATGACGACCGCTTCGCCACGTTCAAGGAAGTCCGCAAACGCCTGGCACCGCTGTATCGCAGGTTGAACCCATCGCAGGAGACGACACCATGAACAATGTCCAACAACAGATCGTCGACCTGTCGCGGCACCTCTCACGCCGCGGCTTCTTCGCCGCCACCGGCGGCAACCTTGCGCTGCGTATCGACGCGCTGCACATCGCGGTCACACCGTCGGCCACCGATTATTTCAGCATGCGACCGGAGGATATCTGCGTTCTGCGACTCAAGGATCTGCAGCAACTGTCAGGTGAACGTTCGCCTTCGGTGGAAAGCGAGTTGCACGCCAAAGTCCTGCGCAGTCGCCCGGATGTCAATTGCAGTATCCACACCCACCAACCCCTGGCCAGCGCTTGCACATTGTTCGGCAAAGCGCTGGACGTGCCTTACCCGCCGCTATGGAAGTCGCTGGGCAAACGCATTCAACTGGTGGGTTACGCGCCGTCCGGCTCCGGCTGGCTGGCCGGCAAGCTCGGCAGGGCCATCCGGCCGGATCACAACGTTTACCTGATGCGCAATCACGGCGTTCTGTGTTGCGGTGCGGATATCGAGACCACCCTGACGCGCCTGGAGGACCTGAAAACATTCTGTCGTGATCATCTTGTCAACCATATCAAAGTCAATACCCGTGGAAAACCTGAGTCACGCGCTGCAGTGGCCCGCCTGATCAATGCCCTGACCAGTTCCAGCTCGCACGCACTCAGCCCTCAGACTTTTTCAGAGACTCAATCATGAACAAACCTCTTGATCCTGCCAGCATGCCTGCAATTCCCGAATCGGCTGTATCGCAATGGCCGGACGTCGATTCCCTCTACCGCCGGTTCGACGAACTGGTGAAGCAGCCCATTCGCCCGATCAAACGCGAAGCGATGAGCAAGGTCATGGGCTATTTCGACGAGCGCTGTCAGGGCTCCAAGCGTCTTTCCGAGGCAGCCAAAAAAGTCATACCGGGAGGTGTGCAACACAATCTTGCGTTCAACTATCCGTTTCCGCTGGCCTTCGCCCAGGCCAAAGGTGCGCACCTGACGGATGTCGACGGCAACCGCTACACCGATTTTCTACAGGCCGGTGGCCCCACTTTGTTGGGTTCGAATCACCCGGTCATTCGCGAACAGGTCAACCGTATTCTCGATGAATGCGGGCCGGTGACCGGCTTGCTGCATGAGTACGAGGTCAAGCTCGCCGAACTGGTCTGTGAAGTGATGCCCGGTGTCGACATGCTGCGCTTGCTGGGCTCGGGCACTGAAGCGGTGATGGCAGCGGTATGCCTGGCACGCGCCTACACCCGCAAGAAGTGGGTGATTAAAATCGGCGGCGCCTATCACGGCTGGAGCGATCAACTGGTCTACGGCATGCGCTTGCCGGGCACTGGACGCATGGAGGCAGTTGGTATTCCGCGAGGCGCTACGGCAAACACCCAGGAGAGCCCGCCCAATAATCTGGATGCATTACGCCGCAGACTGCAGATCAATCGCCTTCGTGGCGGCACTGCAGCGATTATGGTCGAACCCTTTGGCCCGGAAAGTGGCACACGCCCGGTACACGCCGACTTCAACCGACAGTTGCGTGCACTGTGTAACGAATTTGGCGCACTGCTTATTTTCGACGAAGTAGTCACCGGGTTCCGTGCGGGTCTGGGCGGCGCGCAAGCTTATTTCAATGTCATGCCAGACATCACGGTACTGGGTAAATGCCTGACGGGAGGCTACCCGATGGCGGGTGCCATTGGCGGACGCAGAGATGTGATGCAACTGCTTGCCGGTGGCATTGGTACATCTTCCCGAAGGGCGTTCGTGGGCGGGACGCTGTCGGCCAACCCGCTGTCGTGCGTCGCCGGTTATTACGCGCTGCTGGAGGCGCGCCGCCTGAATGCGCCGGCGCTAGCGGGCAGGGCGGGCGACCGCATGCGCGCAGGACTTGATGAAATCATCAATCGGCGCGGCTTGCCCTATGTAGCCTACAACATGGGCTCTATCGTTCATCTGCAGACCTCCGGTGTGTTGCTGCTCGACACCAGTAATCCGCTCAAGCTGCTGAGGGCACGCAATGAGGCCAAGACCCGCAAGCACATGATGGAGGAGATGGGGGCTGCGTATACCGCTCATGGCCTGATCACCCTCGCGGGCAGCCGTATCTACACCAGCTTGGCAGACACCGACGACGTCATTGATGACGCGCTCGAGCGGTTCGACGCCGTTTTTCAATTGGTGTGAGGTGAGCACCATGCACGATTTACTTCGAAAACAGTGGTTTGAGCTGCGCGAACGGATGATGGGTCAGGTGGACTCACACAGCAGTATTTCCTTGCGCTTGCCAGGCGAACAGGGCATGTGGCTGGGGAAACTCGACGACCTGGCACCCCAGGCTGTCGCGTTGTCCGATTCCGCAGAGGACGAGCGCCAGACCCACGCGGCGATCTATAGGGTTCGTGCCGATGTCGGCGCAATCCTGATCGGCGGTGGGGCCTTTGCAAAAAGCCTTGTCGATTTTGGCGGGGTCCTGCCGATTCTATTTGATGAGCAGGCGCGTCATATAGGCCACATGGGTTCGCCCGCCAGTGCTGATAGCCCCCTGGCACATGCATTGACGCGTGGCGGCAATGCCGCCGTTATCGATGGAACTCCGGTTGTGATGGGCACCACAGGCCCTCGAATGGTGCTCAACGCAGAATTGTTCGAGAAATGCGCGAAAGCCTACACCCTGGCCAAGGCGTGCGGCACACACCTCACGCTGCTGCCTTGGTGGGTGGTGCTGGTCGCCAACGGAAGGCTGATGAAAGACGAGAAGCGGGCGGCGCAGTGCTTTGCCGAAGGCAAGATCCCACCAGAAACCCGCGGTTACTAAAGCTTCTCAAGAGGCGCATGCCATGCAAACGTCGTCCGCTGTAACTCGCAGGCATTTGAGTGCCGCATTGGCACTGGGCTCTGTCGCGGTACTGATGGTGGGGCTGCAGCCGCTGCTGCTGGGCGAATTGCTCGCGCAAAACCATGTGTCGCTTGAGGGCGTAGGGCTGGTAGCCATGGGCGAAATCGTGGCGCTGGGGCTGGGCGTGGTAATGGGTGACTTACTGCGGTCAATGCTCAACCTGCGCCTGCTTACGGTCATCGCCATTCTGTGCGCAGCCGGAATGGACCTGGTTACGGCCAATGTTACTGGCGACGGGCCGTTAACGGCGGCTCGTGCGCTGGCGGGACTGGCCGAGGGGCTACTGTTATGGGGGGCCGTGAGCCTGATCGTTCAGGGGCCTGCGCCGGATCGGGTCGCAGGTGTGTTCATGGTGGTCCAGACACTGGCTCAGGCGCTGATAGCTGCAACACTTGCATACCTGATATTGCCTGATCAAAGCGTCTACGCAGGCTTTGTGTTTCTTGGAATTCTGACCGCAGGCTCCGTGCTGTTTGTTGCCTGGCTACCCAAACGCCTGCCGCAACAGCCTGACAAACAACCGGATACATCAGGCTTCAAATGGAACCTGAAGCAGGTCCTGCTCTTGATGCTGGTGTTCATGCAGCTCTCGGCGGTAGGCGGGCTTTGGGCGTACCTGGAACCGCTGGGCATTCACGCAGGACTGGATGCGCACTCAGCGCAATTGCTTGTCTCGGCGATGCTGTTCATGCAGGTCCTGGGCGGCTGTCTGGGCATTTTGCTGGTGCGCCGGGTGCCTGACTATTCGATGCTGGCAGCCGCCGCACTGCTCCTGGCGAGCATTGCGCTGGGCATGTATGTAACGGCTTATCAGGGCGTGAGCGTATTTCTGGGCCTGTGCGGTCTTTTTGCCCTGATCTACCTGATGTTGACGCCGTTTCAGGTGCGCATTGCGCTTCAAATCGACCCCTCGGGACGCATCGCCGGGCTCATTCCGGGCATGCAACTGCTCGGCTGCGCATTCGGACCGTTGCTGGCGTCGCAGTGGGTGTCTGACGACAACGCTCAACCGGTGCTGCTGGTCAGTGTCTGGCTGTCGGTTACGGCGCTGTTTCTGGTTGCGCTGTTGCACCGGCGGGCCGTCAGTAGAAGGGTTGGCGTGGCACGCAGAGCTTGAACCGTGCGCGAGCAGCAGCGGCGGAGCCATTGCAGTTGAAAGGCACGCCGCCTTCGGAGTTATTTTGAAACTGGTGGTGTCTGGATCGTTCAGGTGATGCTGCTGACATGCAGACTGCCGCGACGCATTTGGGCACTTGCCGAAAGCGCTATGCCTCTCCAGCGTGTGACATCGAGCGCAGATCCACCTCAGGCGTTAGATGGCACCTCATGATCCGTAATCCACATACCGCGCCATAAGGTTAGGGCGGCTAAACGTATCGATCGCATAAATCCGCTGCCACATGGCATCGACCTCGGCCTTGAACGTGGCGTCATCCATGTCGACCCAGTAGCGAGGGTCGCGACCGCGCTGCTGATCGTAGCTGGCAGTGACCGGATCCAGGTGCCGGTATGGTTCAAACAGTGGAATGTCCGGAATCGGGCCGCTGGTGTCCATGTAGTTTTGCAGGAAGTCCCAGAGTGCGCAGGGGCGTTGCTGGAAGTCGTCCGCGTTCATCAGCATATGAAAATTGATCTTACGGTCTTCATAGCGATGCTGAAGCAGTAGCCCGTATGTAGGACCGTGAAGATTATGGGTGGTGGTCATGTAGGCATCGAACTCATAAAAAGGCGCAACGAATTCGTCGATCACACCTTCTTTTCGATGGCGTTTATAGTCGAATATCGTGACCAGACCGGTTCTGCGATTAAGCTCCCAGAGTGGGCCTTTTGGGGGGCGGAGCCAAACCAGAGGGAAATGGTAAATGACGACGTGGCCTATAAGCCAAAGCAGTAAAGGGCTACCTAAATACAACGGGTAGGCCCCTAAAAGTAAGTCTACGGTTACCGCCTGCCATGGTTTATGGGATACCGATATCAGAGACAGGTGTGCTAGCACTATGAAAGGGGAGAGCACGATAAATCCTCCTTTCCCGAGTTGTAATGAGATCAGCCAAAACCGTGACCAGCGTGGAAGAGGCGCAAATCTGAAATGCTCGTGGTTACACTTGTAGTGGTCAACTGATCCCGGACACGACGTTAAGGTTTTTCTCGTACTGAGCGGGCGCCATTCCATCATTGAACTGGTGTGGCCGAATCCAGTTGTAACGATGCATCAGGTAATGACTGATATCCCGCTGAGCCTCTTGGACCGTCATGTAGCCCACGGTCGGTATCCACTCAGTTTTCAAGCTGCGGAACACACGCTCCATCGGCGAGTTGTCGTAGCAATTACCCCGGCGGCTCATGCTCTGGCGTATGCGGTATCGCCAAAGCCGCTGGCGAAACTGTCGGCTCCCGTATTGGACGCCCTGGTCGGAATGAAACAGCAGGCCCTGAGGCTTGCCGCGTTGCTCATAAGCCATGTCCAGCGCCTTGATCACCAAGTCCGTATCCGGTTTGTTCGAAAACGCCCAGCCCACCACCCGACGCGCGTAAAGATCCATAACCACCGCCAGGTAATGCCATTTTCCTTGCGCCCAGATGTAGGTGATGTCGCCACACCAGACCTGATTGGGCGCGGGTACATCGAACTCCCGATTCAAAATGTTCGGAATGTCAGGCCGCTCCACTGTTGCTTTTTTATAAGCATGCGAGCCTGGTTGCTTGCTGATTAATCCCAGCTCCCGCATCAAGCTACGCACCTTGAACCGACCGATTTGCTCGCCATCCGCCTGCATCATCGACACGATACTGCGGCTGCCGGCAGCGCCTCGACTTTGCCCGAACAGCTCATTGACTCGGCTAAGTAAACGAACCCGCTCGGCGTCTGGAGACCGACGCCGCAGGCAATGGTTGTAGTAGCACGAGCGAGGTACCTCGAACACTTCGCACAGCAATTCGATTGGCTCATGGACACTGAGCTGATCAATCAGCGCATGCGCTCGTGCTCTTCCGACATCAAGAGCGCGGTGGCCTTTTTTAAAATGGATTTCTCCCGCTCAAGACGGGCGATCCGGGCTTCGAGCTCCTGGATTTTTTGCTGCTCGGGCGTGAGGGCTTTGCTCTGTGGAGTGACACCGTTGCGCTCTTGTTGAAGCTGGTTGACCCAGCGACGCAGCGCAGATTCGACCACCCCAAGCGAGCGGGAGGCTTCGATATGGCTATAGCCTTGATCGAGCACGAGGCCTGCGGCCTCGCGTTTGAATTCAACGGAAAAGGTACGGCGTTGTTTGGTCATCAGACACCTCTATCTGGCGATATTCTCGCCTAAATGAGTGTCCGGAACCATTAGACCACTACAACGTGGCGCTCTTCAAGGACCCGGAAGAACCGGACAAAGGCCGTTTCTACAATTGCCCGGCGGGTTGGACCTGCGAGTTGGAAAACAGCGAGATGCTTAAGGAAACTCTGAAAAAGACTTCCTAATTTGGCAAAATCTCCGGACACCGGTCGCCGAGCTTTTCGATGATGAAACAGATGACCTTCGCCGACGCCGAGTATGCCGGCAAGCGCAAGCAGACCCGTAAGGAATTGTTCCTGATCGAGATGGATCAGGTGGTGCCCTGGAAAGGTTTGATTGCCCTGATTGAGCCCTATTATCCAAAAGGAGAAGGTGGCCGGCCCGCCTACCCACTGATGGCGATGCTGCGTGTTCATCTGATGCAGAACTGGTTCGGCTACAGCGATCCGGCGATGGAAGAAGCGCTGTATGAGACGACCATCCTGCGTCAGTTTTCAGGCCTGAGCCTGGAGCGAATTCCAGACGAAACCACCATTCTCAACTTCCGTCGTCTGCTGGAAAAGCACGAGTTGGCGACCGGGATTCTCGGCGTAATTAATGGTTATCTGGGCGACCGTGGCTTGTCGTTGCGTCAAGGCACCATCGTCGATGCCACGCTGATTCACGCGCCCAGTTCGACCAAGAACAAGGATGGCAAACGCGATCCTGAGATGCATCAAACCAAGAAAGGTAACCAGTACTATTTCGGCGCCAAGGCTCACATCGGCGCCGACGACGAGTCAGGCCTGGTGCACAGCGTGGTAGTAACAGCGGCCAATGTGGCAGACGTCACGCAGGTTGCCAAACTGCTGCACGGCGAGGAAAACGTAGTCTGCGCCGACGCAGGTTACACCGGGGTCGAGAAGCGCGAAGAACACGCTGGGCGCAAGGTCATTTGGCAGATTGCCGCCCGCCGCAGCACTTACAAAAAGCATGGAAAACGCAGTATTTTGTACAAGGCGATCCGCAAAATCGAGAAGGCCAAGGCCCAGGTTCGCGCCAAGGTCGAGCATCCGTTTCGGGTCATCAAACGCCAGTTTGGCTATGAAAAAGTGCGCTTTCGGGGCTTGGCCAAGAACACCGCGCAGATGGTGACGTTGTTCGCCCTGTCAAACCTGTGGATGGCCCGCCGACATTTGTTGGCGAGCGCAGGAGAGGTGCGCGTGTAATGCAGGAAATGGTTACCGCAAAAGGCTTTGCAGCGGCCGAAAGAGCTAAAAAGCGAAGATAATTGAGCAAATTTCGACATGCATCGTTTTTTGAAAAGTGCTGAGGACTCGGTAGCCGGAAAACATCCGGCTACTTCAGACCTTCCCTAGCGGAATCAGTAACAGCATAGGGAAATACAGAAGGCTGTCGATGCCGTAGTGATTAACTACTGTGGCGATAGCCGCTGGCCCGAGCAACATCCCTGAGTAGCCAATGGAGTTTACTATGCCTATGTTACGGCCTGCGTTGAGTGGATCCTTTCTACCGGCATAGGACAGCATCAGTGGAGCAATGCAAGACAACCCGACTCCGAACATGGCAAAACCGATCATGCCGAAAAGTGCGGTATGACCTGTCACTGTTACCAGCAGTCCGCTAATCGCTAGTACCGCACTAAAGAGAACCATATTTGAAGCGCCGAGGTACTCCGCAACCCGGTCTCCAATAAGGCGTCCAATACACTCTGCCCCTATGAATACTGACACAGCCATCCCAGCAGTCGAGATTGGGGTGTTCAGAACACGACGGATATATTCCTGCCCCCAATCGCCGATAGCGCTTTCACCAACCATACTTCCCAGTAGGAGAACGCCAAAGCCTATCATCAGCAATATGATAGCTTTTGGGCTCTTTACGCTTTCCGCGTGGGGGGGGCTCATCGTTAATAGCGACGGATACTTCTGAGGCGATGTCATCTCTGTCCAACATAAAGCGGTCTACTACAATGCCAACGATCACCATAGCTCCGCCAAGTACAGTGAATGGGGTCTGGACGCTATTTGTGAAGTGGGTAGCAAACGCACTGCCTGCCATGCCTAGCAGAAAGCCGCCTAATGAATAAAATGCATGGAATGCTGACATGATTGGACGACGATAATGCCTTTCGACCTGAACCCCGTGCGTATTGAACGCTGTATCGATCGCGCCCCGGAGCAAGCCCAGTACGACCCCACAGCCAACGGCGAAGTTTACGCTTGTTGCGTATCCCATTGGAAGGATGGACAGTGGGTAAGCGATAGCCGTTATGTAGATCACCCGCTTGGAGCCAAAAATGTCCAGAAACCGGCCAACCAGAAAAGAACCTGCGGCACTGCCCAAGCCAATGCCAAAGGCGATTATGCCGAAATTAGCATCACCAGCGTCTCCGCTTAATCCGAGCTGTTCCCGAAAAGCAGTTACCCCTGTCGACCAGATGTACATCATGGCTCCGACCATCATAAAACCGGCAAAGGTCGCAATACGGGCTTGCCGAATTTTCGGTGTAACCAGCGAATTATCTCTTTTATTCATTAGTACAACTTCCTGACTGAGGCTGCTAATTATTAGATATTGCCCCATTTTTTTAGGGGAGGTAGTCCTGCTGTTACCGATCACCTTCAGCAATTGTCGCCGCTACTCGAAGTGCATTAGCAGCGATCGTCAACGCTGGATTAACGGCTGCTGACGAGGGGAATGATGAGCTGTCTACAATCCATACGTTCTCGAGGTCGTGCATTTTGCAGTTGCGGTTTACAACGCTTTTTAGCGGGTCGTTCCCCATCACTGCCGTACCACACTGATGAGAGTTTGTGGCGATACCCATACGCTCCGTGAGCACGAAGGGATAACCAGCCTTGCGCATTACTGCAGACGTTTTTTCCACAAGCCGCTTATGCGCCTCAAGGTTATGAATCGCCCCGGATTCTCTAGACACCTTGCAAGCTCATTGCGTAACGTTTTTCAAACTCTACCGGTGACAGCTGATTGTTGAAACCATGGCGGCGTTTTGGGTTGTAGAACATCTCGATGTAATCGAACACATCACTACGAGCATCTTGCCGTGAGGTGTAGATTTTCCGCTTGATTCGTTCCCGTTTCAGAAGCTGGAAAAAGCTCTCAGCCACGGCGTTGTCATGACAATTGCCTCGGCGGCTCATGCTGGCAACCAAATTGTTTGCCTTCAAAAAACTGCGCCAATCGGAGCTGCTGTACTGGCTGCCCTGGTCGGAGTGAACCATCACCTCTTGTTTCGGTTTTCGCCTCCAAACCGCCATCAATAACGCATCAATGGCCAAATCACTGGTCATCTGCGACTTCATTGACCAGCCAACGACCTGACGAGAAAACAGATCCAGCACCACCGCCAAATACAGCCAGCCTTCATACGTACGAATGTAGGTGATGTCGGTGACCCAAACCTTGTTGGGTTCCACGACATCGAACTCGCGCTTCAGTAAATTGGGTGAGGCGACCGCTGGCTTACCGCCGTACTTTCCAGGGCGACGTCGATACCCTGTCTGAGAGCGCAGACCTTCAAGACGCATCAACCTCGCCACACGATGCCGACCACAATCTTCACCGACCTCGCGCAGGTCGTCATGGATTTTGCGATAGCCATAAACTCCGCCGCTCTCCAGCCACGAGTGCTTGATCAAACCCAGCAATCGCTGGTCGTCTTTAGCGCGTGCAGATTGCGGCTCAGACAACCAAGCGTAATAACCACTGGGATGGACTTTCAGCGTCAGGCAAAGCCGTCGAATGGAGTAGTCGCCCGCGCGCTGCTTGATAAAGGCGTACTTCAGCCGCACTCCTTGGCAAAGTACGCGGCGGCCTTTTTTAAGATGTCTCGCTCTTCAGTGACCCGCTTGAGTTCCGCTCGCAGACGACGCAGTTCAGCGTGCTGATCATCGTCTTGCTGCCGTTCTGCCTGAGGTTTGCTGTAGCGCTTTATCCAGGCATAGAGGCTATGCGTCGACACGCCAAGACGCGCCGCCACATCAGCGACAGGCAGCTTCTTTTCGGTCACTTGATTGACCGCTTGGATTTTGAATTCTTCGGGATAACGTGGGTTGCTCATGGCACCTCCTGATTGGCCTCAGTTTAAGGCATGGAGGTGTCTACGAAACCCGGGGCGATTCAGTCGCCGATGGCGTTTTACCAAGCATTTGATGTCGACTTTGGTGAGTAAATCGGCATTCTGCAAGGTCTGCGGTTTAACCGCAGGGTGCTCCCAGGCTCGGGTTCCGTCTTGCATCCTGGGTGTTCAGGTTACTGGAGTGCAGCGACAGACGTGAAGACTGCGGAGCAAGCCCCAGCGATCCCATTCGCCGGTATCACTCAGGGATGTTCTCCAAATGACTCGCTCACTCTCCAGTTTGCAGCGATACCTGAAACGGTCGCCACCGTCCCGTCGATAGGCTATCTCACGTGGACTTTGCTGAACCGTCTTCATGGTTTTGGTTTTACGACCCATTTCAATTGAAAGAGTAGCCTTGCATATTTCCGAGGGCGAGAAGTCAGCGCCTTGGGCTCTGGCAACATGAAGAGGCTTAAACTGACTCACGCTTTTTATGTGGAGTTTCAAGTGTGAACAGGCTTTTAGAACGATTGCTTGCCCTTGTTTTGTTTGTGCCTCTGATGTTTGCAGGTGCTTGGCTTGGGTTTGAGATACCTGGAATAGATCACAGCACACGGACAGTATTTTTCGTCGGCTGGATGATCGCGATGGCATTTGTTATCGATCGAATTTGCACAAGAGTACTCAGGGGAAAGTAGGCAGTAGATCCGGGATCTGTACGACCGCGCCTGGCATCTGGGTAGGGATCTGGAGATGATGCTTTCAAACCTGAACATTTCCAATAGGAAGAGCAGGAATCCAGCGTGTGTCTCGCATTTGTAACGTCGTCATCGGTTGGGGGGGGGCCGGGTCGCATGCTTGCGATCGTGCCGGCGAACAGAGACAAGGAAACCCGACTGGCCTTGCGCCCAATCGGGTCTGAAGCTTCACCGATAGCTATTGAAAAGGCATGGCACCAGTGGTTGGCCTACAGCCGAGCATTCACTGCCTTTGTTGTATAGAGGCTGCATCAACGACCCCATGACAAAGCCAAATAAGATGGCCACTACTAAGTAGGCTTTGGCTCGTTCTTTCGGTTTATCAGTGTTGTCCATCCAAGCCCCGAGGGTTCGTAACTGACGGCCAGCGAGGTATAGGAGGCAAAAAGCCAGAGGAAGGGCGAAGCTCAAGATTCCAATTTCAAAGCCTGGTTTCATGTTCAAATCCTCATATTTGGATCCAATCTTATAAACAATCTGTTCTTCTCTTTCAACCCGAACTCCGCGAAACACTCAGTCTTCGGCGTAGTCGATGTTCATGACGGGAGACTCTCAAATTCTGTATGTGCATACAGTATTTGAGTCTTTCAGATTTGGGGAGTGGTGTTCGTCGGCAGGACGCCGGAGAAAGAGTTTTTTGGAATTGCGGACCACGACTGTTTTTGCGGGCCAAAACAAAAAGGGCCTACTGAGCAAAATGCCCCGTAAGCCCTTGATATGTATGTGGTGCCCCGAGCCGGGGTCGAACCGGCACGTCCAAAGGACGAGGGATTTTAAGTCCCTTGCGTCTACCAATTTCGCCATCGGGGCGGTAGCGCCAAGAGCAGGGAATATATACACCCGGCACCCATGAAGCAAGCTTGAAAGCGTCACAAATGACTCGGAATGCCGCTTTTTTGCCTGTCGGAAATGCTTGGTAAATCATGAGGCTACGAAATTTTATTGGAGCAAAGGCTGACGTGCCGCGTTCAGATGGCTCAGGCTTTGCTCTCTTTCACCACCGCATCGTTCACTACAGCCTCGACCTTGTCAGCCAGTAATCGCAGGTAGCTCGCCAAGGCCACTTCCTCCAGGCGCAGGCCTTTGCGTTGCCGGGAGCGAGGGAGTTTGGCCAGGTTGCCGAGCAGGAAGCCTTCCAGTACTGCGGGGTGGATGTAGCATTTTCGGCAGATGGCAGGGGTGTTTCCCAGTTGTTTCGAGACCGCCTTGACCATATCGACGATGTGCCGCTTGGCGTCGGCCTCCGGCTCCCAATGCAGTTTCTGCAACGTCGCGAGCGCCAGCGCACTCGCTGCCCAGGTCCGGTAATCCTTGGCGGTGAAATCCGAGCCGGTGAGGCTTTGCAGGTAGGCGTTGATATCGGATGACGTCACTGCGTGGCGTACGCCATCTTCGTCCAGGTACTGAAAGAGGTTTTGTCCCGGCAATTCCATGCAACGCTTGATCACATTGGCCAAGCGCCGGTCCTTGACGCTGACCTTGTGTTCAACGCCGCTTTTACCCCGGAATTCAAAGAGGATCTGGCCGCCCTTTACCTCGACATGCTTGTTGCGCAGCGTGGTCAGGCCGTATGAGCGGTTTTCCTTGGCGTACTGGCTGTTGCCGATGCGGATCAGCGTCGCATCCAGCAATGAAATGACCGTCGCCATGACCTTTTCCCGGCCCATGCCAGGCTGCGCGAGTTGTGCTTCTATCTGCTTGCGAACCTTGGGCAGCGCATGACCGAACTCTATCAGGCGCGAGTATTTGTCCTGATCGCGTATCTCGCGCCAGCGCGGATGGTAGCGGTATTGTTTGCGGCCGCGTGCGTCACGTCCGGTAGCCTGCAGGTGGCCCATCGGGTCGGCACAGATCCACACATCGGTGTAGGCGGGCGGGACTGCCAGCGCGTTGATGCGCTTTATCTCCGACTCGTCCTTGATGCGTTTACCCTCAATGTTGAAGTAGGCGAATTTGCCGCGCAGTACCTTGCGCGTAAGGCCCGGCTGAGTGTCGTCTACATAATGCAGGTCACTGGCGGGCTGGCTGATGGCAGTCGAGTCAGGCATGGCTAATTTCCAAAGGCAGTTAAAAACACTGACCTCGGTCTTTTACCGTGGTGCCGTTTATTTGCTGACTGACCGGTTTTTCAGGGCATCAGGCCAGTACGGCAACCGCCTTGATCTGCGCCCAGAGCGACTGGCCTCTGTGCAGGTTCAACTGGTCACTGGAGTAGCGCGTGATGCGCGCGAGCAAAGGCGTGCCCCCGGCGTCCAGTTTCACCAGCACATGTGCCGAGTTGTCAGCCAGCGCTTCCTCCATCACCGTGACCGGCAAGCGGTTGAGAATGCTGCTTTGATCGTCGGGTTGCATGTTCAGGCTGACATCCCGGGCCTGAACCTTGACGCGCAGAAGGGTGCCGATCTGCATTTCGGCGTGTGCGACGCGCATGCACAATGTGCTGTCGGGCAGCGTCACGCTCAGTAACTGGTAATGACGATCATAGGCGCTGACCGTGCCTTCAATGACCACGCCCGCATCGCCGCCCATGGCCAGTGGCAGGTCCAGCCGCGCCAGTGTTTCGCGAATCGGGCCGCTGGCCAATACGTTGCCGGCTTCAAGCAGCACCAGATGATCTGCCAGGCGTGCAACCTCATCCTGAGCGTGGCTGACATACAGCATGGGGATGTCCAGCTCCCGATGCAGGCGTTCGAGGTACGGCAGAATTTCACTTTTGCGCCTGGCGTCCAGCGCTGCCAGAGGTTCATCGAGCAGCATCAGGCGCGGGCTGGTCAACAGTGCGCGTGCAATGCCCACGCGCTGACGCTCCCCACCGGACAGCTTGTCAGGACTGCGCTCCAGCAGATGGTCGATGCCTAGCAGTTCAGTGGCCTGCGGCAATTGAATGTTGCGCTGCTGACGCGGGATGCGTTTCATGCCGAATTCAAGATTGGCCCGCACGGACAGATGCGGGAACAGGCTGGCTTCCTGAAATACATAGCCGATCGCCCGTTTGTGCGGAGCGAGGAAAACGCCTTTTTCAGTGTCTTGCCAGACTTCATCATGAACACGAATGAAGCCCTGGCCAGCTTTTTCCAGCCCGGCAATGCAGCGCAGGCAGGTGGTCTTGCCCGAGCCTGAAGGCCCGAACAGTGCTGTGATGCCCGACCCCGGCAGGGTCAGGTCGGTACGCACGGTAAAATCCGGGTAGGTCATGTGCAGGCGGATTTCTATCGGTGAGGCCATGACTCAGCTCCATCCTGCTTTGGATTTACCGCTGGAATACAGCGCCAACAGCACCAGAAAGGAAAACACCAGCATCGCTCCGGCCAGCCAGTGTGCTTGCAGGTACTCCATGGACTCGACGTGATCGAAAATCTGTACTGACACCACACGGGTTTTCTCGGGGATGTTGCCGCCAATCATCAGCACCACGCCGAACTCGCCGACCGTGTGCGCGAATCCCAGAATCGCCCCAGTGATAAAGCCAGGCTTTGCCAGCGGCAGAATCACGCGGAAGAACGTGTCCCATGGGCCCGCTCTCAACGTGGCTGCCACCTCCAGCGGACGGGCGCCAATGGCTGCAAATGCGTTCTGTAACGGCTGGACGACGAAAGGCATCGAGTACAGGACCGAGCCGATCACCAGTCCGGCAAAGCTGAAAGTCAGCGTGCCCAGTCCCAGGCTCTGGGTGAGCTGGCCCACAGCTCCGTTGGGGCCAAGCAACAGCAGCAGATAAAAGCCGATGACTGTCGGCGGCAAAACCAGGGGCAGGGCGACGACCGCGCCAATCGGCCCCTTGAGCCATGAATCAGTGCGCGCCATCCACAGCGCGATGGGCGTGCCGATGATCAACAGGATGACGGTGGTCAATGACGCCAGCTTCAGTGTCAGCCAGATCGCCGCGATGTCGGCACTTCCCAGTGGCATTTACAGCTGGTATCCGAAGGACTTGATGATGGCGGCGGCTTTCGGCCCTTTCAGGTACTCGACCAGCGCCTTGGCAGCGGCGTTGTCCTTGCCCTTATTGAGGATGACGGCGTCTTGCTTGATCGGGTCATGCAGGGCGTCCGGCACGATCCAGGCCGACCCGCTGGTCAGTTTGCCGTCCTTGTAGATCTGCGACAGGGCCACAAGGCCAAGTTCCGCATTGCCGGTGGAAACGAACTGGTAGGCCTGAGTAATGCTCTGGCCCTCCACGATCTTGGCTTTGGTTGCGTCGGTCAGACCCAGTTTGCTCAGCACTTGCGTCGCTGCCAGACCATAAGGGGCAGCTTTTGGGTTGGCGATGGACAAGTGTTGATACTGATTGGCCTTGAGCACTTCGCCCTTGCTGTCTACATAACCGTCCTTGGCCGACCACAGCGCCAGGGTGCCCACCGCATACGTGAAACGCGAGCCCTTGACGGTGTCGCCTTCCTGCTCAAGCTTTGCCGGGGTGGTGTCGTCGGCCGACAGGAACACCTCGAAAGGGGCACCATTCTTGATCTGTGTGTAGAACTGACCGGTAGCGCCAAACGCGGCAACAAGCTTGTGGCCGGTGTCCTTCTCAAAGTCAGTGGCAATCGCCTGAATGGGCGCTGTGAAATTGGCTGCGACGGCGACCTGCACCTCGTCGGCAAACACGTTGGCTGTAGCTGATACGGCGAAGGCCAGGGCAGAGAACTTGAGAATGGCGCGCAGCGTGGTCGTTCGCATGGAACAGCTCCTTGATGATGAAAACGCACGCCGTGGAATAAAGGCGTTTCGCTATATAGTTAAATATATAGCGATAGCCTGTTGTTCTGAAAGCACTGTTTTACCGGGGTGAGAGAATTTTCAGCGCGTTTTCAGCCAGTTGCCGAGTCAGTTCGGTCGCACCCAACTGGTGTTTGATACCAACTGCCTGACCTGCCCAGAGGTTGGTAAAGTCACTGCTGCCCTGTTTTTCCGCTTGTGCGCGCAACGGCATCAAGGCACCGCCTGCCAGAGGGAACGCAGGGGCGAGTGGGCTGACGGGGCCAGCTTCGCGCATGATCCGGTTGACGATGCCGCGCGCCGGACGCCCGGTGAAGAGGTTGGTCAGCGCGGTCTGGCTGTCCGTTGCAGTGTGCAGCGCCTGGCGATGCAGTGCACTGACGCTGGCTTCAGGGCAGAACAGATACGCCGTACCTACCTGTACCGCCGAGGCACCCAGAACAAACGCCGCCGCAACCCCGCGACCATCTGCAATACCACCCGCAGCGATGACCGGAATGCGCACGGCGTCCACTATTTGCGGCACCAGCGCCAGAGTGCCGACTTGAGTGTGCAGTTGATCGCTGAGGAACAGGCCCCGATGACCACCGGCTTCGTAGCCCATGGCGATTACCGCATCGCAGCCATGCTGCTCCAGCCAGACGGCTTCCTCGACCGTGGTCGCCGATGAAATGATCTTTGCCCCGGTGGCTCTGACCCGTTCCAGTAGCGCTCGCTCGGGAAGGCCGAAGTGGAAGCTCACCACCTCCGGCTTCAGGCGCTCGACCAGAGCACAGGTGGCGCTGTCGAAAGGGGCACGGTTGGAGACGGGCGTCGGTGCATCGAAATCGGCCCCCAACTCTTCGTAATAGGGTTTAAGTGCCTGTTTCCAATGCTCGGCGCGTTCGGCATCGTAGGCCGGGGCCTGATGGCAGAAGAAGTTCAGGTTCAGGGGCAGATTGCCGGTGTGTTGCCGAAAGGTGGTGACTTCCTGTTCGATTTGCTCAGGGGTCAGCATTGCGCAGGGCAGCGATGCCAGCCCGCCAGCCTTCGCGACAGCAATGGCCATTTGTGATCCGGTGGCTCCGGCCATAGGCGCTTGCAGCACCGGCAGCTCTATAGTTAACAGGTCAATAATGCGGGTATCCGGCCATTGGCTCATGTGTTTCTCCGCTTGTATTCGGGCAGTCATGCACAGGGCATTGAGCGCGAGAATAGCGTGAATGGCAAACGGCATTTCCGGCGCAACACATAGACCGCGCGGCGAGGTTGACATAAAAAACGATCGGTCTAATATTCCTGCATGACTCAATTGCCGGTAAAAACCAGACGCCCCGGGCGGCCACCGAAAGTGGACCGCGACAACCTCGAAACCCGCGAGGCACTGTTGCGCCGCGGTCTGGAAGTGCTCAACGAGCAAAGCTTCTCGGCCACCGGGCTGGATTACATCCTCAAGGAAATCGGCATTCCCAAAGGCTCGTTCTATCACTACTTCACCAGCAAGGAAGCCTTCGGCCGGGCGGTACTGGATGAATACGCTCGCTATTTTGCACAGCGGTTGGACCACTGGCTGCTGGACGAAGCGCTTTCGCCACTGGAGCGACTGGTGGGCTTTGTCCAAAGCGCCAAGAGCGGCATGGCGCGGCATGATTATCGGCGCGGTTGCATGGTCGGCAATCTGGGCCAGGAAGTCGGTCTGTTGCCGGAAGGGTTTCGTGACGTACTGGAGCAGACGCTGCTGGACTGGCAGTCAAAGCTGGCCTGCTGCCTCAGGGCCGCGCAGGCGCATGGTGAGTTGGCCAGAAGTGCCGATTGCGATGAATTGGCCGCGTTTTTCTGGATAGGCTGGGAAGGGGCGGTGCTCCGCGCCCGCCTGGTCAAAAGCGACACACCACTGAACACGTTTATTGCCGGTTATCTTCGTGGTTTGCCGCAATGACTTTTTCTTCAGGGCTATTTAAAGACGATCAGTCTAAATTGGAGGCGCACATGTTCAAGGGCATTTTGATCGACAAGGACGAGGCAGGTTATCGCGTCAATCTGACCGATATCGACGAAGCACAGTTGCCTGCAGGTGACGTGACGATAAACGTGTCGCACAGCACGCTGAACTATAAGGATGCGTTGGCAATCACCGGCCAAAGCCCTATTGTGCGTAGTTTTCCGATGGTGCCGGGTATTGATCTGGCGGGTACGGTGCAAGCCAGCGATACGCCTGAGTACGAGGTGGGCGACAAGGTTCTGCTCAATGGCTGGGGTGTTGGCGAAGGGCACTGGGGCGGTCTCGCACAAAAAGCGCGGCTCAAGAGCGAATGGCTCATTCCATTGCCGGATGCTTTCACGCCCGCGCAGGCGATGGCCATTGGCACGGCGGGGTATACCGCAATGCTCAGCGTGCTGGCCCTTGAGAAGCACGGTTTGACACCCGACCACGGCGATGTGCTGGTGACCGGTGCCAATGGGGGAGTCGGCAGTTTCGCCATCTCTATTCTTGCCAGGCTTGGCTATCGGGTGATTGCCTCCACCGGGCGTGTTTCGGAAAGCGAATATTTGCATCAACTCGGCGCAGCGCAGGTCGTCGACCGGGCGACCCTGTCGCAGCCGGGGCGACCTTTGGTCAAGGAGCAATGGGCGGCGGCAATCGACTCTGTCGGTAGTCATACGCTGGCCAATGTGTGCGCCGGCATTCGTTATCGCGGCGTAGTCGCGGCCTGCGGTCTGGCGCAGGGTATGGAATTTCCGGGCTCGGTTGCACCGTTCATTCTGCGCGGCGTCACTCTGGCTGGTATCGACAGCGTTACTCGCCCGCGGGCTGACCGGCTGGAAGCCTGGTCCAGGCTGGCGAGCGACCTGGATTTGGCGCTGCTGCCGCTGATCAGTCGTGAAGTTGGGTTGAGTGAAGTGATCGACATCGCGCCGCAATTGATCGCGGGCCAGATCCGTGGCCGGGTTGTGGTGGACACCGGGCGCTGAGTCGGTCAAAAAACGCTGGGTTCGCCTTTGTCACCTGACTGCGCATGTTCAAGTGCGCGATGCATCCGGGCGGTGCCGAGCCCGGTTTCGCATAATTGCAACGGGATGCAACCGCCAAGTGCTGCGTTGGGTGTCACCAGCCAGCGACCGGCGCGCTCAGGTGTTTCAAGCACGCGAAGGATGTGACTGGCGATCATTGCGAGGCGGTCCAGACGCTCCGAAGCCACGGGGTCCAATGGCTGTTTCTGGCGCTGGCGACGTTCCAGCGTTGAAATTGATGCATTGAACAGCGCCTCCATTTGCCGCGGGCCGAGGGCCAGCGCGTCGCGTACCGCGCGGATCCAGCCATGCGCAAAGCCTGCCTGAATGTTCGCCAGGCGTTCGGCCTCGCTGCGCTGACTGACCTGATGGGCCAGCAACCAGAAATGCGCAGCCGCGTCGCGACGGCCATGTGCTTTGCTAGCGAGGGGCGGAATCAAGATACGTGCTTGCCTTGAGGGCCGGAAAAGTCGGCCAAGGCTATCCCAGGCAGCGCGTCGTTCAAGCCGCAGGGTGTTACCGATGATTGCCGGGTGGGCTGAAGCTGCTGAGCTGAACGAGCCGCGCCAGAGGTGTCGCACCAGGGCCCTCGTGCTAAAGTCGGCTGCCTGAATATGAATGAAGAGCGCCGCAGCTGTTCGCGCGCTTGCACCAGAAAAGGCGTCGTTCCACATGCCGCAAGACCCTTATACCGATCAGGACGCACGCATTGTCAGCCAGCCTTCGCTGCCCGACGTCAACAAGCCACTGCGCCTCTATCTCGACCGCCTGGCACCCTCAAGCCGCCTGACCATGACTTACGTTTTGCAGGACGCGGCAGATCGTCTGGGCATGGCTGACGTCGATATTCATGACATTCCCTGGCACACCCTGCAGCCTGGCCACGTGACCGCACTGGTCGCGACGCTGCGTGAAGACGACTACGCACCAAATACCACCTCGCTGTACGTGAACGCTATTCGCGGTGTAATGAACGAAGCCTGGCGGCACGACCTGATCAGCCACGAGCAATTACTGAAGATTCGCTCGATCAAACCGGTCAGCGGTACGCGTCTGGCCAAGGGCCGTAATATCCGCCGCACTTTGATTCGTGAACTGATGCAAGCCTGTGCTGCGGACCCTAGGCCGCAAGGGCGTCGCGATGCCGCGATCATTGCGATTCTGTACGGTTCGGGAATGCGCAAGTCGGAGTCGGTCAACCTGGACCTGTCACAGATCGATTTCGCCGAGCGCAGCCTGCGGGTGCTGGGCAAAGGCAACAAACAGTTGATCAAATACGCCCCCGAGTGGGCGTTCAAGGCGCTGAACGACTGGCTGGAACTGCGCCGCTCGTGCTTGCAGCCGGGGCAGGGCGATGATCCGTTCCTGTTCAACCGGATTCGCCGCGGCAGTCACATCACTCGCGACAGAATCACTAAACACGCCATTTACTTCATCGCCAAGCAACGCGGGCGGCAGGTGGTGGTGAACATCATGCCTCACGATTTTCGGCGCTCGTTCATCACTCGTGTGATCGAAGAGTTCGATCTGTCGATTGCCCAGAAACTTGCGCATCACACGCATATTTCGACCACCGCCAGTTACGACATGCGCAGCGAGAACGAACGCCGCAATGTGGTGGACGGGTTTGATCTTTAGGCAAAAAAAAGCCACCTCGCACAAGCGGGGTGGCTTAAAAGATCTAACCAAAGGAGTGATGAAGCAGAGCAGAGATTCACTGGCCTCGCGACGCGGATTCGCGAGGCCGGGAGATATGTTCGTTCATCGCCGACAACGGTAACACCGCCGCCCCTGATTCAATTATCAGCGTTATTGATACCCGACATTGCCAAAAAACATATGACCCGCACGTGTTTGCGTGGCCAGCCATCTGCAAAATCGATTTCTCACCTCCGAGCTATCCGGCAATTGGATAGCCAACAATTGGCAACAATTTCATGCTTTACCGGACTTGAAACGTACGGGACTGAGCATGGAAAAGTTCGATATACACCGTAAAACCCGCTTCGACTCATTGGTACACGAGTACGGGCTCGATGGCAGTCGTCTGTTGCCATGGGAAGGCTACCCGATGCCGTTCGCTGGCGGCTGGTGCGTGGTCCGTCCGGGCACCAGCAGCGAAGCGCATACCCAGATCGATCAGGAAATCTTCATTGCCATCAAGGGCAGCGCCCGTCTGGTGGTCGGCGAAAAACAAATGGATTTCGTCGTGGGCGATATCGCCGCGATTCCGAAACACACCAATCATTACGTCATCAATGATTCCGCCGAGGACTTCCACTTCTATGTGGTGTGGTGGGACATGAACTACGTGAATGCTTTCGTGGCTCAGCACAGCGAAACCACGGGGTGCCTCGATGAGTAAGTACATCGTGACCATCACGCCGCCCACCCCGAATGGCGATTTGCACATAGGTCATATCGCCGGCCCGTTTCTGGCCGCTGACGTGTTCACCCGGGTCCAGCGCCAGCGCGGTCACGACTGTGTGCTGGTGTCCTATTCCGACGATTACCAGTCCTACATGCTGCGCAAAGGACTGGAGCAGGGCGTTGATCCGGTCGAGCTGGCCGGGCGTAATTCCGACTGTATCGAAGCGTCGCTGGCGGCGATCAACATCAAACCCGACAACTGGATGCGTCCGCACAATAACCCATGGTTTGCCGAGGCGGTTGGCGAGGTGTTCAACGCGTTGCGTGAAGCGGGCTCGATCGAGTTTCGCGATTCCAGCGAGCCGTACTGCCCCGATTGCGATGTGTGGGGCTACGAGGCATTTGCCCGAGGCAACTGCAATTACTGTGGGGCCGATTCTGATGCCAGCCAGTGCGAGAACTGCGCTCAGGCCCCTGACGCTGAGTTGATGACCGGTCTGCACTGCAAATTGTGCAGGCAGCCGTCGCAATGGAAAAAGGCCCATCGTGCATTTCTGAAGCTGGCTGATTTCAAGCCGCACTTGCGTGATCGTCTGTTGGGCCAGCAATGGCGCAAGCCGCTCGACAACTGGCTACGCGATACGCTGGAGCACTTGCATGACTGGGGCGTAACCCGTCCGGGCGACGGCGGGCTTGACCTGCAGGTCGACGGCTCGTGCCGGGTCCACACCTGGTTCATGGGGCTGGCGGGCTATATGGCGGCATTTCGTGAATATGCCGACAGTGTCGGGCGTCCGGAGCTGTTCCGTCAGTACTGGCAGTCGGGACAGGGCACGCTGGTGCATTTTCTCGGTTTTGACTGCGTGTTCAGCCACGCCATCGTCTACCCGGCGCAGCTGTTGGCGCTGCGCGATATCAAAGTTCGCCAGCGCTTCATGCCCAATCAGTTTCTGAAACTGGACGGCCTGAACCTGTCGACCAGCCGCAATCATGCGATCTGGGTCGGCGATCTGGCCCGTGAAGCCTGTGCCGACAGTGCGCGCCTGTATCTGGCAAGCATCGCACCCGAGCAAAGCGAAGGCGATTTTCGTCTGACGCATTTCCGCGCATGGCGGGAGCAGATATTCGACGAATTTTTTCCCGCGTTGCTGGACGCTGGAAAGCATCGAGATGACAACTGGTGGAGCGGTATCTGTGGGGCCGATGCCGGGCTGTTGGAAGCGTTACGCCTGCAATGGAGCAGGGCTGCAGAGCCTGCGCAGTTCTCGATGAAGGGCATGGCTCAGGTGCTGCTCGACGTCATCGCCATTGCTCACGCACGTCTGGCCGAAGGTCGGCCCGTCAGCCATCTAGCGGCGTTCATCGCAGTGGCTGGCAAGGCGCTGATTCCGGAAATGTCAGCGCAGATCATGACCGAATTCGGACTGCCCGAAGCCCGGGTCAACGCCACGCTCATGAACGGCTCGGCCGCTGAATACTCTATCTGAACGGATGCACCACATGTTCATCGATTACGAGATAGCGGTCATCGGCGCCGGGATTACCGGCGCCAGTATCGCGGCGAAGCTGTGCAGCGCAGGTGTGTCGGTCGCTCTGATCGACAAGGGCGCAGCCGGCAGCCTGGGGGCGAGCGGTTATTCCGGCGGACTGGTTCGCCTGTACGACAGCGATCCATTGCTGATGGAGCTTGCGGCGTGGTCCATCAGCCTGATGGACGACGGCATTTTCGCGACCACTTACGCAAGCGCACTGCGACGTACCGGGGTGATCTACCGGACCGCCATGGACCAGCTGGATAATCTGTACCGGGCTATCGAGCAGCACGGCAGCGAGCGCTACCCGATGCGTCTGCTGGCGGGCCATGAACTCGATGGCGGTCGCTATCCGCACTGCCCGGCAGTTGAGCGGGTCAACCTGTTCGAACCTCGCGCCTGCGTCGGCAATGTACGTCAGGCTGTCGCTGCGCTGTGCCACGTGGTTCGTCAGCAAGGCTTGCTGCTGGAGCATCGCGAGATCAAGTCCATCGACTGTCGTGCTGCGGACCTCGTACATATCGACATGGGGGACGCTACATTGCGTTGTCGGGCCGTAGTGGTGGCTGCGGGTGCCTGGAGTCAGCATCTGGTGCCGCAGGCGGGGCTGGAAGCCCGTTCTATTCCCTTTGCCCGGGTACTGACTGACAGCGATTGGTCAATGCCGGTGATCGATGCGGTTACTCAGAGCTACGCTATACCGCTGACCCGCCATATCGTGCAGACCGGCTGCGGCAGCCGCGATAACAGCCTCTGGCCAGAGCATCTGGCACAGCCTGATGCGCGGCATGCCGAAGACGCCTGCAAGCGGATTGCCCGGCTGTGTGGTTCGGCAACCCACCCACGTGTGCTGGATGTGCTGCCGGGTTTCGACAGTTACAGCGCCGACGGTCGTCCGCTGCTGGGTTTCTGCGCCGAGTACAGCCCGGTTTATCTGGCCGCAGGCATGTCGGGACTGGGGTTCAAGTTTGCTGCTGGTGTTGCCGGTATCGCTTTCGAGCAACTGCGCAGTCATCTGGCAGGAAAGGACCGGCCGAGCCTCGGCTGGTCGGCATTGTCGCCACGCCGACACATGCCCGCTGCCAGTCTGGCGGGGATACAGCCATGACACCGCTCGCGTCACCCGTGCCGGGTCTGCGGGTCGGGGTCAGCGCACTGTTCGACCCCCACGACACGCCGCACGCGCGGACCTTCATGAGGGCGCTGGCCGTGGCGCGCAATTGCGTACCGGGGCTTGCGCGGGTGCAATGGCACTTTCTCGACGACGGAGCCAACGCCGTTCGTGGGGCCGAAGTGGCGCGGCGAATGATCGACTGGAAAGCCGATCTGGTCATCGGCCATTTCTCTTCGGACGCAGCCGTCAGCGCCGCCGCGTTGTATCGGCAAGCCGGTATCGCGCTGCTGACACCGGCAGCAACGATTGATCGCCTGACGCTTGAGCACCACAACGCATTCCGTTTCTGCCCCTCGGACAGGCAACTGGCGGGGGATCTGGTGAGCTGGCTGGCGAGCCGTCAATGGCGCCGCGTGCATGTTCAGGCTGATGACAGCGCTCACGGTCAGGCCTTGTGCGTTGCCATCTGCGAAGCACTGGTACGCGCGGGATTGCAGCGCGTCGAAGAGCCTGAGCACGCTGATGTCGAGGTATTTGCCGGCCGCCTCAAGCCCAGTCGCGAACACTGGCAGGCGCGACGACAGGCCGGGAGTAACCGCCCACTGGTGCTGACTGACGACGCTGCCTCGCCGTACCTGGGCTGCGCAGAGGACCAGCGTGGCAAGACGTTCGTCATCGGTTTCGGCACTCCTGACCACCCAGGAAATGGCTGCCATGCCAGCGCGCTGCACCAAACGTTGTTCGCTGCCGAGCCACACACCTACTTTCGCGAAAGCCTGCTGATGCTTTACGTGCTGGCTGAACTGGCCAACGGCGGTCTTTGCGCCGGGCAACTGCTGGACGCATTGCAGCACACCACCTTCAACACACCGCTGGGCGCAGTTGGCTTTGATCGGGGCGAGCTTCGAGGCGCGATGATCTGCGTCTGGACCCCGGGCCCCACAGGACTGACCCCTGTCACCCGATAGCCGCAATAAAAACCAAGAACACCGCTTCACGCCAATTCTAAGGATAGGAATTTCATGGGTAACTCGACACCACACACGTTGCACTCGGACGCCGTCTGTATCGGCTTTGGTCCAGCCGGCATCGCGCTGGCCTGTGCTTTTGAAGACGCACGGGAGGCCAATGACCCGCTCGGCTCGCTGTCCATCCGCTATCTGGAAGCTGCGCAGGACAGCCAATGGCACCGCGAACTGTTGCTGGCCGGTACTGACATCAACCATCACGTATTTCGCGACTTGGTGACGCCGCGCAACCCGCGCAGCCGCTTTTCCTTCGCCATGTACCTCAAGGAACAGGGTCGGATGTTCGATTTCGGCCTGCTGGGCCGTCCCGCCAGTCGCCATGAATGGTCGGATTATCTGGCCTGGGTTTCCAGGCAAGTGGATAGCCAGACCTGCTTCAACACGCCGGTCACCGGGATTGACCCTGTGCTGCGCAACGGTCGTTTGCACGAAGTACGGGTCTGCACGCCGCAAACCTGCTTCACGACGCGCAATGTCGTGCTGTCCAGCGGCAGCGCACCGCGCATTCCACACGCGTTCGAGGCGCTGCTTGGCCCGACTCTGTTTCACACGTCGCAGTTTCTGACCCGCCTGCAAGCCTTTGGCGAACACTTGCCCAAGCGCTGGCTGGTGCTGGGTTCGGGGCAGAGCGCCAGTGAGTCGGTGCTGGAACTGGTCAGCCGCGATCCTGCTATCGAAGTGCAGTCAGTGCATCGCTCTGCCGGTTTCAAGCTCACTCAACTGGGGCAGTTCCCCAACCGGGTGTTTGCCCCGGATCACGTTGATTACTTCCATAGCCTGAGCCCCGCAGCGCGGCAGCGCTTTCTCGACTGGAGCCGTTCGACCAACTACGCCGGGATCGACCCGGATGAAAGTCAGAAGCTGTTTTCGCTGATCTACGAGGACTCCATCGCCGGACGCAAGCGTCTGCAGACCCATGCCTACAGCCTGATCAGCGCCATCGAGCACAGCGCCGAGGGCTACCGGATCGAGCTGACCGACACCTTCAGCCAGCGCACCCAGGTGCTGGAAGTCGATGCCGTTGTGCTCGGCACCGGTTATCAGCAGTACCTGATACCGCCGTTATTGAGTGGTTTGCAGCCATGGTTGAAAGCCGATCTGGATGGCGGCCTGCTGATTGATCGGGATTACCGCGTCGCTATGCAGGGCGAGTGCGACGTGAATATCTGGGTCAACGGTCTTTCCGAACGCAGTCACGGAATCAGCGACAGTCAGTCGTTCTCGCTGATGGCGCTGCGCGCCGAGCGTATCGCCAATGCGCTTGAGCCGGCTGTAACACCGGCAGCCGAACCTTTGCTGGCACAGTGGAAGTGACCCTTATGTACGACTCTCTTTGCGACATCGTTCACGATCAGACCTTCCTCAAGGTGTCTGGCCTGGGCGCAGACTTTTTCCTGAAAATGGAATCACTCAACCCGGCTGGCTCGATCAAGCTCAAAACCGCCGTAGGGCTGATCAATGACCTTCAGACTCGGGGTTTGCTGGGCCCTGACACGATTCTGATCGAATCTTCGTCGGGCAACCTTGGCGTGGCGCTGGCGATGATCTGCGCTGAGCGGGCGATACCCTTTACCTGCGTGGTCGACCCCAACAGCTCCAGCCATAACGTCCGCATGATGCGCAGCTATGGCGCCGAGGTGATTCAGGTTCAGGCCCCGGACGCCAACGGCGGGTTTCTGGGAACACGCATTGCGCTGATTCGGGAAAAGCTCGCCAGCGACCCGCGATACGTCTGGCTCAATCAATACGAGAATGCGGCCAACCCGCGTGCTCACGCCCGGACTACGGCACGCTCGATCAGCCAGCACTTCGGTCATGTCGACTATCTGTTCGTCGGTGCCGGGACCACCGGCACGCTGATGGGTTGTGTTCAGCATTTTCAGCGGCATCACCCGAGCACCAGAATTATTGCTGTTGACAGCGTCGGTTCGGTGACCTTTGGCACTCCGGCCAGCCGTCGCTTCATACCGGGGCTGGGTACCAGCCAGCATCCGCCGATCTTCAAGGCTGATGGTATTTACGCGCTGGAGATGGTTCCGGAATCCCGTACCGTCGCCATGTGTCGCATTCTGGCGCGCAGCAAAGGCTTGCTGGTTGGCGGGTCCACCGCGACGGTGATCGCCGCGGTACATGCCTGGCGCGAGCGCATCGAGCCGGGTTCGGTGGTCGTGGCATTGTCGCCAGACTGGGGCGAGCGCTATCTGGACACCCTCTACGATGACCAGTGGGTCGAGCAGCGTTTTGGCCGTGAAGTGCTGAACATGACCCTGGCGGATCTTTCCTCAACAGAGGCTGCAACATTTCCGGGAAGCGTGAAAACGCCTTCGCGAGCAAGCTCACTCCCACAGGATGTGTGTGAATCTGTTGTCTGCGCGTGCGCGAGCCCTTATGGAAGCGAGCTTGCTCGCGAAAGCGGTGGGTCGGCGACAGCGCCTTCGGGTGCAGGTGCGCTTGCGCAGGAGCAGTGTTCAACCTTCTGGCTGGCTGCCGAGCGCCTGAAGCAGGCGGCGTTTCATGTGGTCGATGGCGAAGTGGTCGCGCGCCTGCTGGCGGCTGATCCGCTGGCTTGCATCGAGGATGTGCAGGCAGCTTATCTGGCCCACGAGGCCGGGCGCACGATCAACCCCGACAGTTACTTTCTGCGTTTCCCCGAGGCACCGGCCAATCGGATCATTGCCTTGCCCGCCAGCCTGTCCGGCGAGCAGGCAGTCAGTGGCATCAAATGGATATCCAGTTTTCCGGGCAATATCGAGACGGGCCTGCAACGCGCCTCGGCTGTGCTGATCCTCAATGACCCGCTCACCGGCTATGCGTTTGCCTGTCTGGAAGCCTCACGCATAAGCGCCATGCGCACGGCGGCCTCGGCGGTGCTCGGTGCGCGCTGGATGAACCGCCATCAGCGCCACGTCGGACGAATGGCGTTCATCGGTGCCGGTTTCATCGCCCGAACCATCCTCGACATGTTCGTCAGCGATGGCTGGACGATGGACGCAATAACCGTCTTCGATCAACACGAGGACTCGGCATCGGCGTTGGTGCAGCATGCCGCCAGTCGACATCGGTTGAACAGCCAGCCAAGCGATTTGCTGACCGCCTTGCAGGCTGACGTGGTGGTGTTCGCTACCACCGCGCCGAGCCCTTATGTGCTGGAACCGTTGTTTCGGCCAGGGCAACTGCTGCTGAACATTTCGTTGCGTGATCTGGGCGCGGACGTCATCGCGCAGGCCAATAACATTCTTGATGACGTTGAGCACTGCCTCAAGGCTCAGACTTCTCCTGATCTCGCCGTGCAGCAGTATCAGGACCGATCGTTCATCACCGGGACGTTGGCGCAACTGATGACCGGGCAGGTGGAACTGAGCCCGGATCGAGCCTCGATCTTCTCGCCATTCGGTCTCGGCGTACTGGACCTTGCCGTAGGCCAGCGCGTGTATCGCCAGGCAGTAGCCGAAGGCAGTGCGTTGCCGGTGCCGACGTTCTTCTTTGAGTCGAAGCGCTGGTGATGGCCATGCAGACACATACCGTCGCGATTATCGGCCTGGGCTCGCGTGGTTTGAGCATTCTGGAGCAGTTGATCGGCCTGAGTCGCCATGCCGGGCGGCCGTCGCTGAATATCGAAGTGTTCGACCCGCAACCGCCCGGCAGCGGGCTGCACCATGCGCAGCAGGCGGATTACCTGATGCTCAACACCATGGCCGGCCAATTATCCGCGTTTTCTTCCGCATTCCCGGCGTGTGCGCCGCCGGGTCCGACCTTTCTGCAATGGTGCCTCAGCCAGGATGTGCGCCTTGACGAGCGCGGCCATGTCAGCACGGACGGGCAGGGCAGAGCGGTGGCGTTTGGCGACTTTTTGCCGCGTGCATTGCTCGGGCGCTATTTGCAGGACAGCTATCGCCTGCTCCTGCAGTGCTGCCCGGCGCATGTGCAGGTGCGCTATCACGCCGAGGAGGTCATGACCTGTGGGCCGCTATTGGAAGCCCCCGGCTTCAGGTTGCACACCCGAAGTCAGGAGATGGATGTCGATGCCGTGTTCCTCACCAGCGGGCATGCCTTTGAAACCGGCGCGCAACGGGAGGTCGGCGATACGGTGGCCATCGAGGGACTGGGACTGACCGCGATGGACACACTGGCTCACCTGACTCAAGGGCGCGGCGGGCGCTACGTGCGGGATGGAGGCTTTGCAGGTTGGCGATATCTGCCGTCCGGCCGCGAGCCCAAGGTGTTCCTGTACTCGCGCACAGGGCTGCCGTTTCATGCACGGCCGCAATGGCATGCCTACAGCCAGCCCCCCTTGCCGAGGCTGTTCTTCACCGCTGCCGCCATAGCCCGTTTGCGCGAGCAAAAGGAGGGCGGGCGACTGGATTTTCGGGCCGATGTGCTGCCGCTGATCAAGGATGAAATGCGCGCCGTATTTTATCAGGCCAGGGTCCGGCTCGATGCGCCAGCGCAGTTGGCATCGGTGCAGCGTCTGCTGAGCGAGTCAACCGCCACACCGGCAGCGTTTGAGCGGCTGGCCGAGCTGTGGGGTGAATTTGACCCTGAGCAATGGCTGTTGACCCAACGCTGGTCGGGTGCGCAAGGCGCGTATGGCCAATGGTTCGTCGACTGGATCAAACGGGACCTGGCGCTGAGTCGCCTGGGCACGGCAGGCAGTCCGATCTGCCAGGCACTGGAGGTCTGGCGAGATTATCGCGACCTGTTGCGCCTGATCGCAGATCGCAACGGCCTGACTGAATCGTCGACCCTGGAGTTTTATGGCACATGGGCCGGGTTGAGCAACCGGCTGGTCGGCGGGCCGCAAAAGGAGCGCCAGGAAGATCTGCTGGCGCTGATCGAGGCTGGCGTCGTGACGATCCTGCCGCCGATGGACGATGTGCAAAGGGGCGATTTTCGCCCCGACAGCATGATTGGCGCGCGGGTCGCCCACGGCGGTCTGTCGGGCAATGGCCCTGGACTGATCAGTGATTTGTACGAGCAAGGACTGATTCGCGCTGCGCACGCCTGGCCTGCCGACGGTATTGAAACCGATGAGTCTGCTCGTGCCATTGGCCGCGATGGTTCGGTGCAGCAGCGGCTCTGGGTTCTGGGGCCGGCCGTAGAAGGCTGCACCTTTTACAACCACTACGTGCCCACGCCTGACCCGACCTGCCATGCACTGATCGAAGCGCGCAGGGCGGTCGAGTCATGCCTGGAGACGCTGGGAAAGCACACCTCAAGTTGCATCACATTCAAGTTTAATAAAGCTGTTTAACTTATTAATTAAAAGGGAATTACTGATATGTATGAAGTCACTTTACTGACCGCGCTGGCGGGGGCGTTCATCGTGCTGATCATCAGTCCCGGGCCGAACTTCCTGGTGATCACCCAGCTCTCGTTCAGCCAGTCACGGCAGCAGGGCATCTGTGCCGGGCTGGGGGTCGCCTCGGGCAGCATTCTCTGGGCCCTGCTGGCAGCCACCGGGTTAGGGCTGGTGTTTCAGCAGTTGCCGTGGCTGCAACCAGCGTTGCAATTGCTGGGCGGCGCTTACCTGACATGGCTCGGCGCCAAGAGCCTGCGCAGTGCTGGCAGCCAGCCCAAACCGAGGAACATCGGTGCGCTGGGCATCGGTAGCCTGAGCCGCGCCTATCGGTTTGGCCTGCTGACTAACCTGACCAATCCCAAGGCGTTGGCGTTCTACACCAGCGTGTTCACCACCGTGACCACGCCGGGCATGCCGATGTGGGTGCGCACTGCGGGTGTATCGATCATCGCGGTGCTGGCAATTTCCTGGTTCGTGCTGCTGGCCACGTTGTTTTCGATCCCTGCCGTGCAGGTGCGCTATCAACGGATGAAAAAGACCATTGATATCGTCACCGGTCTTTTCATGATCGCTTTCGGTCTGCGCCTGCTGATCGGTTTGCTGCCCGCCAACTTCTTTTACTGAAATAACCTGCAAGGGACTACGTACATGTACAGCAACGACTGGCACTACCCGACTTCAATCCGTGCAGGCGCTGGACGCGTCAATGAACTGGTCGACGCCTGCCGGAAGACCGGCATAAAACGGCCGTTACTGATTACCGACAGCTTTCTCGGCAGCACCGATATGATCGCCAGCGCCGTGGAGGATTGCCGCAGCCAATTAGGCCATTGCGGCCTGTTTGACCGAGTCAAGGGTAACCCGACCGGCACCAACGTTGCCGAGGGCCTGCACGCCTACAGAACCGGTGGCTACGACGGCGTCATCGCGTTTGGCGGCGGCTCGGCGCTGGACGCTGCCAAAGCGGTGGCGCTGATGTCAGGCCAGACCCGCCCGTTGTGGGATTTCGAAGACATCGGCCAGAACCACCTGCGCGCCGATCCAGACGGTATTGCGCCAGTAGTTGCGCTGCCGACGACGGCTGGCACCGGCTCTGAAGTGGGGCGTGCGTCGGTGATTACCGATGAACAAGCACAGGTCAAGCGCACCATCCTGCACATTCGCATGATGCCGCGCATCGCGATTCTGGATGCCACGCTGACCCTGAACCTGCCAACGCACCTGACTGCCGCGACGGGTGCGGACGCCTTGACTCACTGCATGGAATCCTGGTGTTCACCGGCCTGGCACCCGATGGCCGAAGCGATGTCGGTCAAGGGCATGCAGATGATCAAGGAATATTTGCCTCGGGTTGTTGCTGACGGCCAGGACCTGGAGGCGCGGCAGCAGATGCTGGTGGCCTCCAGCCTGGGTGCCGCCGCGTTTCAGCGCGGTCTGGGCGGCGTACACGCGATTGCTCAGAGCCTGGGGGCGCTCTACGACCAGCATCATGGCTTACTGAATGCGATTCTGCTGCCCTACGTGCTGGAGGCCAATCGCTCGGTGCTGCTGAAGCAAATGGATGATCTGGCGGCTTACCTGCGGTTGCCCACGCCCGGTTTTACCGGGGTAATGGACTGGTTACTGGCGCTACGCGAGCAGATCGGCATTGCGCATACGCTGGGCGAAATCGGTATCGACGATCGCGACGCCGAGCGGGTCGGACGCATGGCATTTGCCGACGGCTGCTCGCACACCAATCCGATTCGTCATTCGGCCGAGGCGTATGCGCAGATCTTCAGCCGTGCAGTGAAAGGCCTGTGAGCGATGATTACCTTGAATGAGCCCGCCGTGCAACGTGTCGATAAGGTCTGGCAACGCTTCATCGACCAGCGTCGGATCGTTGGCGGGGTGCTGTTGCTGGCCCGGCAGGGACGCCTGGTTTACGCCAGCGCACTCGGCTGGGCAGATCGCGAGCAGCAGATTCCGGTCACTCGTAGCACGCGCTTTCGTCTGGCGTCACTGACCAAGCTGTTGACCTCGGTGCTGGTGTTGCGGCTCTGCGAACTGGGCACCTTGAACCTGCAAGCCTCGGTAACGGACTGGCTGCCAGCCTTTCGCCCACGTCTGGTCAGCGGCCGTGAGCCTGTCATCACACTGCAGCATTTGCTGTCGCACACTTGCGGCTTGAGCTACGGCTTCGAACAAACGCCCGGCAATGCCTATGAGCGGGCGGGGGTGTCGGACGGGCTGGATTGGGTGTCGTTCGATCTACCGGAAAACCTGACCCGGTTGGCGCGCCTGCCACTGTTGTTTGAGCCGGGTAGCGCCTGGGGTTACTCGTTGGGCACTGATGTGCTGGGCGCTGTGATTGAACAGGCCACCGGCATGCCCTTGTCAGAGGCTGTTGCCAAGTGGGTCACCCTGCCTTTGCTCATGGATGCGACTTCCTTCAGGCACGACCAGCAACTAACGCTGGCCAGCGCCTACAAGGACAGTGTCAACGGCCCGCAGCGTATCGGTGACAATGATGTGTTGTTGCTCGACAGCGGACAGGCGCGGTTGTCGTCGGCTCGGGCTAGCGACGCAGGCGCATATGAATCTGGCGGGGCAGGCATGCTGGGCACGGCTGATGACTACCTTCGGCTGCTTGAGTGCCTGCGTCTGGGGGGCGCGCCGTTATTGAGCGCCGTCAGTACCGAGCGCTTGCTGAATAACGCGATTGGAAGCATAACCATTGCCAGTCGGGGGCCTGGCTGGAAGTTCGGCCTGGGGCCGATGATCCTTGCCGATCCCGCTGCGGTGCGGGGGCAGCAACAGGGTGTCGGGACCTGGTCGTGGTGCGGCTTGTATGGCAGTCATTACTGGGTTGATCCGGTTTCTGCGCTCAGCATGGTCGTCCTGACCAACACGGCTGTTGCGGGCGCGTGGGGTGAGTTTGCCGATACGCTTGTCGATGCGGTCTACGCGAGGCCCGAGGTCACGCCCGGGCAAACTGCTTGCGATAGCTGCTCGGGCTGATGCCCACCAGATTGCGGAAGTGTCGGCGAAAAGACTCTTCGGAGCCGAAACCGGCGCGGTCCACCACTTCGTTGAGACGCAGCTTCGAGGATTCCAGCAATTCCTTGGCGTAGGCAATGCGCTCGCCGAGCAGCCAGTCGTAAGGCGTAAGGCCGGTACTTTCCATAAAGCTGCGGTGCAAGGTGCGTGTACTGAGCGCCGCCCTTGAGGCCATTTCCTTGATGGTGTGAGGGCGCTGCAGATCGCTGCGGATCCAGTCCATCAGGTTGGAAATCGGCCCGTCGCTGGCCGACACCAGTTGCCGGGACGCATATTGCGATTGCCCGCCTTCGCGATGAGGCGGGATGACCATGCGCTGCGCCACCATGTTGGCAACGCGCGAGCCGTGATCGTTGCGCACCAGGTGCAGCATCATGTCCAGCCCTGCGGCCGAGCCCGCAGCTGTCACGATAGTGCCTTGGTCCACATACAGTTCGTTGGGTTGAATGGTCAGGCCCGGATACATGGTTGCCAGCAGGTCGGTGTAGCGCCAGTGCGTGGTGACCTTGTGCCCGTCGAGCAAACCGGCCGCGGCCAGAACGAAAGCGCCTGTACAGATCGAGCAGATCCGCGCGCCGCGTGCATGAGCAGCCTGGAGCTGTTCAATGAGCCGCTGCGGAACTGCGGACTCCACTCCGCGCCAGCCTGGCACGATGATTGTATCGGCATTCTCCAGCAGCACTTCGCCAGGCGTTGGCACGATGGTAATGCCCCCGGCGGCGGTAATCGGCCCATCGTCGACCGGGAAGGTCGCGAATTCGTACCAGTTGACCCCCAGTTCAGGTCTTTTCAGCGCAAATACTTCGACCGTGCAGCCAAATTCGAAGGTGCACAACTGGTTGTAGATGAGTGCGACAACGAGATGATTTTTCATGGCGCGATGTTACCGGATATTGGCATTTCAGCCAGTAGTTTGGCGTGATGCTACTGGGTAATCTGCACCCTGTCACCGCTTGAAACTGCTTAAACCTTAATATGATGCAAGTGGTCTGCCATGCAGGCCCTGGAGCCAACTCGTGCCACTCAATATCGGTATCTACGTTTATGACGACGTCGAGGTTCTCGACTTCGCTGGCCCCTACGAAGTGTTCACCACCGCAACACGCATGCATGCTCGCAACAGCCGCGATGACCGGCAGTTGTTCAATGTGTTCACCATCGGGCGCAGCACCGCACCAGTGCGTGCCCGCGCCGGGCTCAAGGTCGATCCGGACTTTTCGATCAACGACCATCCGGCCATCGACTGTCTGATCGTCCCGGGCGGGGTCGTGACCGCCGAACTGGAAAAACCCGACGTAATCCACTGGATCAGCGATCAGTCGGAACCCGGTCGCGTAGTGGCTGCCGTGTGCACCGGTGCCTTTCTGCTGGCCAGGACCGGCAAGCTGGCAGGCAAGCAAGTAACCACGCACTGGGAAGACATTGACGACCTCAAGGAAATGTTCCCTTCGGTAGACGTGCTCAGCACCCTGCGCTGGGTCGACGAGGGCTCATTTGTGACATCGGCAGGTATCTCTGCCGGTATCGACATGAGCCTTCACTTGGTAGAGCGCCTGCACAGTCGTGAATTGGCCGAACGCACGGCGCTGCAAATGGATTTCGACTGGACCGAGAACGACTGAGCCACTCAGTCCCGCTGCGGATACCCCTGAAGACGCCGTGCACCCGAAATGTGCATAGCCGCGCCTTCAACCTGATAGCCAGCGTTCGCTTTACCCCCGCTTGAGACATTTATTCGAACGGCCGATAACCCTGCCAGTTCGGTGTTTCAGCGGGGGTTTCCTGTATTCCCGAGCCTTCGGCTCAGCGGCAGGGCCGCACCCACCTTTGCAAAAACAGAGTGCAGGACACATGAAAACCCATTTCTTCAAAGTCGTTCAAACCGTTGCCCAGCACGGTTCGTTCTCGGAGGCCGCAGCCATTCTGGGCTGCAGCCAGTCGAACATCAGCTATGCCATCAAGGAAGTCGAAGACTTCTTTGAAAAACGCCTGTTCATTCGCAGCCGTACGGGCTGCTCCCTCACCCCTGAAGGCAAGGTCATCAACCAGACCCTCGGAAACATCATGGCCACACTCGAACAACTAAAAAAAATGGGGTCAGCGGCAGCGTAACCATTCATTACCACTCGCATATCCTCGAGACCAGCCTGAGCGCCTCGCTGGACTTTCTCGCCCATCACTACCCCGATATTCACTTGAACGTGCTGCACCGCTCCGAACAACACCCATCGCTGGACGCGTTGATAAAGGAAGTAGCCGACATCCTCATCCTGCCCGGTACTGTCCTGAATGAGCATTATCTCGAGCATCATTGCTGGTCGGACCATTACGTGCTGGTGGCGGCGCGCAGCAAACAGGCAACGCCGCAAAGCTTCGCCGAGCTTTCGCAGGTGTCACGTTACGTGGCCTGGCGGCATCCCGGGGTCGAGCGTTTGCACCAGCAACTGGCATCGGCGCAGGTGCGGCTCAGTCAACGCGGCGAACTGACCTGTCTGGACACACTTCTGGATCTGGTCGCCAAGCGCCATTGCATTTCGATTCTGCCCAGGGCGTTGCTGAACGGGCGCTTCCGTGAGCTGGAGTCGATCCCGCTGCCGCTGACCGTGATGCGGCACATCAGTGTGGTGGCGCGGCCGGCCTCGCTGCTTTCCAATGCCGCCAATGCGGTGATTCAGGCACTGAAAAAGCCTCCTGTTGCCATCCCTCAACCTTATTGATGCCGCAAAACTTCGTCATAGCACGGTCGGCGAGCGTCAGACCGCGACATGAATGCAACGAATCGGGCCCTGTGGGCTCATATCCGTAAGCAATACATTCAGGGCGCTCCGCCTGCGGAGCGTCTCAGGTCGCCGATTCGAGAGGAAGACTGGACGCTATGACGATACCGGACAAGCAGTACGTGGACTGGCTGGTCGAGCAATCGATGCTTAATGCCGCAAGACAGCGCGCCAAGACCTATTCGGGGCAGGGCAGGCTCTGGCAGCGTCCTTTCGCCCTTGCACGTCCCAGAGATGCATCCGCCATTGCGTCAGTCTGGTTCACCGCCTATCCGGCTTCTATCGTCACTCGCGAAGGTGGCTCGGTGCTGGAAGCGCTGGGTGATGAAACCCTGTGGCACGCGCTGTCGGAGATCGGCATTCAGGGCATTCACAACGGCCCGCTGAAGCTGTCCGGCGGGCTGAAAGGCCGCGAGCGGACTCCGAGTATCGATGGCAACTTCGACCGCATCAGTTTCGGCATCGACCCTGATCTGGGCACCGAAGCACAACTGTTGAGCCTGTCGCGCATCGCTGCAGCGCACAACGCGGTGATCATCGATGACATCATCCCGTCGCACACCGGCAAGGGCGCAGACTTCCGTCTTGCCGAGCTGGCGTACGAGGATTACCCAGGCCTGTTCCACATGGTCGAGATCCGTGAGGAAGACTGGCCGCTGTTACCTGAAGTGCCGACCGGTCGCGACGCAGTCAACCTGATGCCCGATGTGGTCGATCAGTTACGCGACAAGCATTACATCGTCGGTCAGTTGCAACGGGTGATTTTCTTCGAGCCTGGCGTCAAGGAAACCGACTGGAGCGCCACCGACGTGGTGCATGGCGTCGATGGCAAGGCTCGCCGCTGGGTCTATCTGCATTATTTCAAGGACGGTCAGCCTTCATTGAACTGGCTGGACCCAAGTTTTGCCGCGCAGCAGATGATCATCGGTGACGCGCTGCATGCCATTGATGTGATGGGCGCGCGAGTACTGCGTCTGGACGCCAACGGCTTCCTTGGTGTCGAGCGTCGCGCCGAAGGCACTGCCTGGTCGGAAAGCCACCCGCTGTCGATCACCGGTAACCAGCTACTGGCCGGTGCGATCCGCAAGGCAGGCGGTTTCAGCTTCCAGGAACTCAACCTGACCATCGATGACATCGCGTCCATGGGGCAGGGCGGCGCTGACCTGTCCTACGACTTCATCACGCGACCGGCCTATCAGCATGCACTGTTGACCGGCACCACCGAGTTCCTGCGCTTGATGCTGCGTCAGGTGCATGCGTACGGCATCGATCCGGCATCACTGATCCATGCCTTGCAGAACCACGATGAGCTGACTCTGGAGCTGGTGCATTTCTGGACGCTGCACGCCCATGACACCTTCCATTACCAAGGGCAGACGTTCCCGGGCAATATCCTGCGCGAGCACATCCGTGAAGAGATGTACGAGAAGTTGTCTGGTGAACACGCGCCGTACAACCTCAAGTTCGTCACCAATGGTGTCTCCTGCACGACGGCCAGCATCATCACCGCGGCGCTGGGCATTCGTGATCTGAGCACGATCAGCGATGCAGACATTCAGCAGATCCAGCACATCCACCTGCTGCTGGTGATGTACAACGCCATGCAGCCGGGCGTGTTTGCCTTGTCGGGCTGGGACCTGGTCGGCGCCTTGACGCTGCCGGCCGAGCAGGTCGACCACCTGATGCAGGACGGTGATACTCGCTGGATTCATCGCGGTGCCTACGATCTGGTGGATCTGGACCCGGAAGCTGAATTTTCTGCTGGTGACATGCCGCGTCCGAAGACGCTGTATGGCAGCCTGGTCAGTCAGCTCCAGCGACCTGATTCGTTTGCCTCGCAGCTCAAGAAAATTCTTGCTGTGCGCCGCGCCTACGACATTGCAGCAAGCCGCCAGATTCTGATTCCCGACGTCGAGCATCCAGGGCTGTTGGTCATGGTGCACGAGTTGCCTGCCGGCAAGGGCACGCAGATCACCGCGCTCAACTTCAGCTCAGAGACTATTGTCGAAACGCTGCACCTGCCTGGCATCGCGCCTGGTCCGGTGGTCGATATCATCAACGAGCGGGTCGAGGGCGATCTGACCGATCAGGGCGAGTTCACCATCACGCTGGATGCCTACGAAGGGCTTGCCCTGCGTGTGGTGAGCACCTTGCCGATCTAGGCGCCCCCTGGCTGCTGTTTCTTCAGACGATAGGCAAACTGGGCGCGACTCAGGCCCAGTAAACGCGAGGCGGCCGCCAGGTTGCCTTCGCTCTCGTCCAGCGCTTCGTGGATCAGGCGCTGTTCTAGGTCGTCGATGGAGAATGCATGGCCTGACTGCCCCAAAGTGTCCAGCAGTCTGGCAGTCGAGGCCTGCCGGGTTTCTGAAACAGAGGTCTGCCGCAACGTGCCCTCGGGGTTCAACGAGTAGGAGTCCTCCGGTAACGACTCGTTGCGGAAGATATGCACCAGATCAATCGCCTGGCCCTCGTCGCTGGCAATCAGCCCACGCTCGATCAGGTTCTGCAGCTCGCGCACATTCCCGGCGAAGTCATAACGCAGCAAAGTCTTCAATGCTCGCATGGTCAAGCCGGCCGGCGTCCTGCCGTACTCCTGACAGAATCTTTTGAGAAAGGCGTTGATCAGCAGCGGAATGTCATCGCGGCGTTCGCGCAATGGGGGCAGGGTGATCGGGTAAACGTTCAGGTGGTAGAACAGGTCCTCGCGGAACTCGCCATCGGCCACCGCCTTGCGCAAGTCGACGTTGGTCGCCGCCACCACCCGAACATTGACCTTGATACCGTGGCCGCCCCCGACGCGTTCGATCTCCCGCTCTTGCAGGGCGCGCAGCAGTTTGCTTTGCCCGGCCAGGCTCAGGGAGGTAATTTCATCCAGAAACAGCGTGCCGCCATTGGCGCGCTCGAAACGCCCGGGCCTTGAGTGCGTCGCCCCGGTGTATGCCCCACGCTCGACACCGAACAGCTCGGCTTCGATCAGGTTATCGGGAATGGCTGCGCAGTTGAGCGCCACGAACGGGCCTTCGCGGTTGCGGCTGAGCTGGTGCAACTGGCGAGCGAACATTTCCTTGCCGACGCCGGATTCACCGCTGATCAATACCGTTGCCGGGGTCATTGCCACACGCTGCAGTGCCTGGGTGGCGGCGTTGAATGCGGCGCTGGCACCAATCAGCGGCTGCTCGGTGCCGGTGGGCGGACTTGTGTCATGATTCGCTTTTGCCAGTGGAGGAGTTTGTTCAGGGGCAGTTGGTTTGACCACGCTCAGGTAGCCCAGGTCGCGTTCGACGTCGCCCCATTGTTCCGCGGTCTTGCCAACGACCCGGCAGTTCGCGTGGCCCATGCCGCGGCACTTCACTTCGCGGAAGACCACCATCTGCCCGAACAGGCCGCTGACAAAACCGGTGGCGTAGCCGATTTCGGTCCAGCACACCGAATCCTGCCCGATGCCATATGCCGCAACATGCTCATCGGCTTCGCAGGAGTGGTGCCAGAGAAACTCCCCTTCGTAGAACCCGGACTCGGCGTCGAACTTGAAGTGCAACGGCTCGACCTTGGTCATGCCTTCCAGCGTGTGCAAGTGCGTACCGGCACGAAACGCCGATGTTGCATCAGCCAGTGGCCAGCGTTCGCGAATCAACCGGGCGTCGCGCGCGCCAGACAGATAACCGGCGCGGGTGAACATTCCGCGCGCCTGCTCCTGCCCCAGACGCTCGATGATCTCGCGGCGCAAGGTGCCGAATGATGAGGTGTGCAGCAGCAACATGCGCTGATCGTTGAGCCAGATGCGCCCATCGTCAGGCGAGAAGAACAGGCAACCGGTCAATTCCTCGGCGGTCGGCGAGCCACTGGCGTCTGGCTGACTGCTGTCGCCCCGAGGCAGGAAGTGCTCAGTGGAGACGCTGTGGTCGGGAAGCTCGCAGTGAGGAATTCTCATTCTTGTACCTCGGCCCGGCATTGGTCTAAATGATCAATTCATGACTCGGTTAATAAACATAACTTTATCAAATGAACAAGCTCGGCCGCGCAGTATTTCCGGTCCTTGATGTTTGCTCCGTTAATGAGGTTGCCGAAAAGTCTTGTTCCAGAGCGGTTGAGCGGCTATATGACAACCTGATTGCAATCCCGGCACAGGCTTTGCTCAAGCCTGTTTACGGCGCGTGCTGTCCATTGGAGTGGAGCAGGCGATTACAACCATAAAAGCCGGAGTCTGAATATGTCAGCGTCTGATGGCACCCCCCTGTTGCACCGCGCGATTGAAGCCGAATGTGTATTCAATGGCGAATAGATTCCTTCCTCATCCCCGTTATTGCCCGTCATCGAGCCTGCGACCGGCGAGCTGTTGATGAACACTGCCATGGCTGACGCGGCGGATATCGCCGTTGCCTGCCGGGAAGCTGCGCTTGCCCAGCCTGCCTGGGCGGCGCTGGGGCCTCGTGAAAAGGCTGAAATTTTTTTGCTGGCCGCCGATCACGCGGTCTGTGCGTTCGATGAACTGGCTTTGTACGTGGCTCGGGAGAGCGGCGGCAGTCTGCACAAGGGCCAGCACGAAGTGAATGAGGCTATTGTGTTGCTGCGCCAGGCCGCGGGTATGCTTTCGCAGGCTCATGGTCACGGTCTGATGCTGCCCAGCGCTGCCGGTCGCCTGTCTTATGCACGGCGCGTCGCACACGGTGTGGTGGGGGTGATTTCGCCGTTCAACTTTCCGTTGGTGCTGTCCATGCGCTCGGTTGCTCCTGCGCTTGCCGCTGGCAATGCCGTGGTGCTCAAGCCTGACCCGCAGACGCCGATCAGTGGCGGTTTTCTTATTGCCAGGCTGTTCGAGGAAGCAGGGCTGCCCAAAGGGCTGTTGCATGTGTTGCCGGGGGCGGCGGATGCGGGCGAAGCGCTGTGCCGCGACACCAATGTACAGATGATCACGTTTACCGGTTCAACTGCGGCCGGACGCAAGGTTGCCGAGGCTGCCGGGCGCAATCTGAAGAAAGTGTCGCTGGAATTGGGAGGCAAGAACCCCCTGGTCATTCTCGAAGACGCCGACCTTGATCTGGCTGCCAGCAATGCAGCGTTTGGAGCCTGGCTCCATCAGGGGCAAATCTGAATGGCCACCGGCCTGATTCTGGTTCACGAATCGATTGTCGCCGACCTGACCCGCAAGCTGGCAGACAAGGCACGGGCGTTGACGGTCGGTAATGCGGCACGCGGTGAAGCTGCGTTGGGGCCGCTGATCAACAAACGCCAGTTGCAGCACGTACACCAGGTGGTCAGCGACAGCCTGCAAGCTGGTGCGCAGCTGGAAACCGGTGGTGAATACGAGGGCCTGTTCTATCGCCCTACAGTGCTCAGCGGCGTGAAGCCCGGTATGCGTGCATTCGAGGAGGAGATTTTTGGCCCGGTGGCTGTAGTGGTCAGTTTTTCCACCGACGAGGAAGCCATTGAACTGGCCAATCGCTCTGAATATGGCCTGGCCGCTGCCGTTATTTCCCCTAATGTGGGCCGCGCCACGGCGATTGGTGACCGACTGCGGTGCGGCATGCTGCACATCAATGACCAGACCGTGGCCGATGAGTGCATCAACTCGTTCGGCGGGCGCGGAGCGTCGGGCAACGGCGGCAGCGCAGGCAGCCCTTCAGACTGGGAGGAGTACAGCCAGTGGCAGTGGGTGACCGTGAAGAATCAGGCTCCGACCTACCCATTCTGAGGGTGCCTGGGCTTCCATGCTTTATTGCAAGTAGTGATGTGATGCAACGACAAAACGTGATCCAACAACAATAAGAGCGCGTGACTATGAACCTGAATAATAAAACACTGATCATTACGGGTGTGTCCTCCGGAATTGGCGCTGAGCTGGCGAGGGTGGCGCGCTTTCAAGGTGCCAGAGTGATTGGCATTGATCGCCATGAACCGCAACTGACCGTGGACGGATTCTTCCAGGCGGACCTGGCTGATCCTGACAGTATCAATGCGCTGGTCGAGCGCTTGCCCAGACAGATCGACGCCCTGTGCAACATCGCCGGCGTGCCTGGCACTGCGCCGGTTCAGGCGGTCGCCCGAGTCAATTACCTGGGGCTGCGCCATCTGACCCAGTGTTTGCTGCCGCGCATGGCCCCAGGCGGCACTATCGTCAACGTATCGTCGATACTCGGTGACCAATGGGTTAAACGGCTGGAGCTGCACAAGGCGCTGGCCGCCACTGAAAGCTACAGCGAAGGGCAGGCGTGGCTGGCAGCCAATCCGGTCGCTCAGGAGACCTGCTACCAGTACTTCAAGGAGGCGCTGATTGTCTGGAGCTTTCAGCAGTCGCAAGAGTGGTTTCGCGAGCAGTCGGTGCGTGTCAACTGCGTCGCGCCGGGCCCGGTGTTCACACCTATTCTGGGGGATTTTGTCAGCATGGTCGGCCAGGAGCGGGTCACCCGTGACGGCTTGCACATGAAGCGTCCTGCGCTGGCTGATGAGGTGGCCGAGGTGATTGCGTTTCTGTGTTCCGACGCATCGCGCTGGATCAACGGTGTCAACTTGCCGGTAGACGGAGGGCTGGCAGCTTCTTACGTGTAATGGCTGCAAGCGGTGCAACCCCGATGGCACGCTCGTGACGTCGGGGATATTGAAAACAACAACAATAAGTACAGGAATCACAAGATGCCCAAGTCTATCTTGCGTACCGTTGCGACCGTATCAATCATCGGCCTTTCATCGACCACCTATGCCTATGACTTGCCCGGCCTTAATCTGGGCAACACCAGCTTCTACGACGGATCGCCAGCCCCGGCAGGGCCAGGCTGGTATCTGGAGGAGTACCTGAACTACGCCAGGGCCGATCGCTTCAATGACGTGAATGGCGACAAACTGCAACTTCCCAAACAGGATGTGGATGTACTGGCCGTGACCACGCAGCTCATTTACGTCGGCCAGCCTTTGGCCAATGGCGCGATGCCGGGTATTACCGCAATCAACACGTCGCTGGCGCATGTCGACGTGGACGATGGTCTGGATAACACCGTACTGAGTTCGCGCGCAGGGTTTGGCGATGTGATCATCGGCCCGTTTCTGCAGTTACCGACGATAACTCGTGCTGACGGTAGCCCACTGTTGACCCAGCGTATCGAGGCGGATATTGCGATCCCGGTTGGTGCCTACAATCGCAATCGTTCGATCAACCCCGGCAGCAACTTCTGGTCGTTCAACCCATACTACGCAGCGACTTACTGGTTTTCCCCGAAATGGTCGGCCAGCGGGCGTTTCATGTACTTGTGGAACGGCAAGAATGACGACCCGCAAGCCGGGTTCGGCAATGTCTCCGACACTCAGGCGGGCCAGGCGCTGCATGCCAACCTGACCGTGTACGCAGTGACCGAACAGCTTTCGCTGGGGCTCAACGGCTACTGGCTCAAGCAGTTCACGGACACCCAGGTGGATGGCCATGATGTCAGTGGCCGCAAGGAAAAAGTCTGGGCCATCGGCCCCGGCTTCCTGTACGCCTTCAGCAAGGAGAACGTCCTGACGGTCAACAGCTACTTCGAGCAGGGTGCGGAAAACCGCACCGAAGGCAACAAGCTGGTGCTGAATTTTCTGCACAGGTTGTAAGGTTTGTATGGTTATCTGCCAATGCGTAGCGTGCAGTTCGTCTCAGATGCGGCGAAACTGCATGATTTGCCGTCAGCCGCTGTCACAAAGCGCTTTTTTATTGCGATGGCACTGACGACGCAGAGTGCGACCTTAGTGACGGCTGAGCCCTGGCGCTGATCCGGGGGTAGCCTGGCAGGACGCCAGGCTAGCCGCACCGGGCCATGGATGGCCCGGTGCGGCGACCCCCGGATCAGCGTCAGGGCGAAGGAACCCGACGAAGTCGGGCCGGAAACAGGAGCGAAGGGTTTTGCCTACTTTGGCCCCATCAAAGTAGGTCGCCGAGGGGCGAAAAGGTGACCTGAGTCGAACCTCAATCCACCTGAAGTCGCAGAACCGCGATGTGACGAACAGTGTCACGAAATGCATCACGCGGAACGTGAGGACGATGGACCTGATCACCTCGACTCTGCAACCTTGAGTTCACGCTTCTCGAGGGCGACCGACCTGGACAGCACCGTGATCGCCGCCAGTGCGGCAATCACCAGGCCGGGTGAGGTGGCCAACAGTACGCCAGCGGTTCCCGCACCGGCTCCGAGCAGATGCCCGGCAGCCAAAGGGCCGGCCACAGAGCCGAGGCGGCCGATGGCTACCGCAGCGCCGACACCGGTGGCACGTACCGAAGTCGGGTACGAAGGAGGGGCCAGCGCATACAGCACCAGTTGCGCGGCCATCACAAATACCCCGGCAGCAAACCCGGCAATTGCCATCGGCACGGTGCCGACCGACATGCCCACGCCCGCCAACGCAGCCAGCAAACCGGCGTAGACGAACAGCACGACCTTGGTGCCGTTGCAGCGATCCAGCAACAGCCCGCCCAGTAGCGCGCCCAGCGCGCCGCCAATATTGAACAGCATCTGCACCAGGCCCGCCTGAGGTTTGCTGAAACCCTGGCCGATCAACAGCGACGGCAGCCAGTTGAGCAGCATGTACATGACGGTCAGGGTAAAAAAGTAGCCGACCCACAAGGCCAGTGTCGTGCGAGCTCTGCCTTCGCCGAACAGTGCGCTGGCACTTGAATGCCGGACAGCGCTGGCAGTGGTCTGCTTTTTAAAGGCGCTGGATTCGGGCAGTAACAGGATCATCAACGGGACCACCAGCAGTGGCACCAGACCACCGATGATGAAAGTTGTCTGCCAGTGCTCGCTGGTAAACATCGCGACCACCGCAGCCAGGGCTCCGCCCAGCGGAACGCCTGCATACATGACGCTGATGGCGAGCCCGCGATGGCGTTCGCCGACAGCTTCGGCGCACAAGGCGATCAGGTTGGGCAGCGCAGCCCCCAGCCCCAGGCCGGTCATGAAGCGCACCAGCAACAGGGCAGAAAAGCTTTCGACATAAGCAGTGCTCAGCGAGAAGACCCCGAACAGCAGTACTGCGCTTACCAGAATCTTCTTGCGGCCGATGCGATCCGCAATCCAGCCGCCAAAAAAGCGCCCGGCAGCAGCCCGATGATCCCTGCGCTGAATACCCAGCCCATCATTTTCGGGTCAAGGGCAAAGCTTTGACGAAGTCCCGCCGCCGCCGTCCCGGCAGCCTGCAGGTCGAAACCTTCGATGAGTGCGACGATAAAACACAAGATGATGGTCAGCGTCGAACGACGCAACGAACTGTTCATGGCAAGCCTCATTGTTGTTTTTGTTGTGGAGAAAAGCCTGTTCCCGAGCGCCGACGAGGCGTTGTGACAGGTGTTGATCAAGGTAACAAAAATAACTAAAAAATGAATCCGGACCAAAAATTCAATAAAAGCAGGATTTATTCTTTTTAAAACATTGAGTTAGGTTTTAATTGAAAGAAAAGCAGTCAAGTAGTTAACATTATTAATGTTCGATTATCGGTCAATCTGGATTGACGTCGATACGAAATCCTCCAATTCTCCTTCCACGGGCCTGCGGCCAGCGCCGGACCGAATCCAAAAACAACAACAATAAGTGGACATCCAACATGCCAACGCTCACTCGTGGTGCAGCAAAAGCTGTGTCAACTCTCTTTTTCCGTGGAAAAAATTGCGGTCTCGCGCTGGGCCTGCTGGGCGTCAGCGCTATACCTGACCTCGCACAGGCTCAGGGGTTTCTGGAGGACAGCCACGGCACCTTGACGCTGCGCAATTATTATATGGACCGTGATTACAAGGACGATGGTGCCAAAACAGCCACACGGGAGTGGGCGCAGGGGTTCATTATCAACGCCGAATCCGGCTTCACAGAAGGACCGGTGGGCTTCGGTCTTGATGCGCGAACGCTGGTGGGTGTAAAGCTTGATTCTTCGCCAGACCGCAGCGGTACCGAGCTAGTGCCGGTATCGGCCAGTGACGGACGGGCTGCTGACGAATATTCCCGACTGGCGCTGACCGGCAAGCTTAAATTCCGCGAAACCACAATCAAGACTGGCGACGTGTCGATTTTTCTGCCGTTTGCTTTCGCCAGCCCCTCACGCCTGTTGCCGCAGACTTTTCGGGGCACGACGCTGACCTCAAAGGACATCGACGGCTTGACCTTCAATGCCGGCTATATTGATCGGGTCAACAAGCGCGATTCCAGCAACTATCAGGCAATGACCATCGCTTCGCCGAACCGGCGCTTCAATGGTGCAGCAACGTCATCGCACATGGCCTATGCCGGGGGCGACTATCAGGTCAACAAGGAGCTCAGCATACGCGCGTATCACGCTGAAGTGGCTGATCTTTATACTCAGAACACGCTCGCGCTACTACACAAATTGGCAATGGGCGATGGCGTGCTGACCACTGATCTGCGCAGCTTTTTCAGTAGCGACACGGGCAGCGCGAAAGCCGGAGACGTGGATAACCAGAACCTGTCGGCGCTGTTGGGTTACAAGTGGGGAGGGCACAGCGTCAGCCTTGGCTATATGCATTCGAGCGGCGATACCGCTACACCCTATGTATCGGGCACCGAACTGATGGGGTTGAGCGAGATGACCATGAGTTCTGACTTTCTCAATGCCAAGGAGCGTACCTGGCAAGCCATTTACGACTATGACTTCACTGCCGTGGGGCTTGTCGGGTCACGCAGTCGCCTGCGTTATGTGCGCGGCGACAACATCGAACTGGCCGCTTTCAATGCCGATGATCGCAAGGAACGTGAGTTTCAGATGGAGCTGGGCTACGTCGTTCAGAGCGGCCCGCTGAAGAATATCGGCCTGCTGGCGCGCAAGTCGATCTATCGCAACGACTTCCCCGCAAGCGCCGCCTTTCGTGATGAAAACCAGACGTGCTTTATTGTTCAGTACAGTTTGCCGCTCCGGTAATCAGCCCGTCATCGACGGCAAAAATCGCCGTTGATGACGGATTTTTACGATTGGTAGACCTTTTTCAGCAGCCTGAGCAGGTCCTGACGTTCCTGGTTATCCAGCGCCGAAGTGGAGTCGAGGTCACTGTCGGCGGCGATCTGTTTCAGTTCACGCAGCAATGTCTCGCCGCTCTTGCTGAGGAAGATGCCATACGAGCGTTTGTCTGGCTTGCAGCGAACCCGCACGGCCAGTGCACGTTCTTCGAGCTTGTTCAGCAACGGTACGACCTGGGGCGGTTCAATAGCCAGCGCCTTGGCCAGGTCTGCCTGCATAAGGCCCGGGTTTTGCTCGATGATCGCCAGCGCCGAAAACTGCGCCGGGCGCAGGTCGTGGGCGGAAAGACGTCCGATCAGGTTCTGGAACAGCTTGAGCTGTGCCCGGCGCATGGCATAACCGATCAGATCATCCAGCGCAGAATCCGTTGGCAAAGCTGCTTCGGCAACCTGTGCGGAGGCCTGGCAAATGTCGGCAATGTCGGATGGCTTGGCCATTGAAAGTGCAGTCCTTTTGATGGGGTGGGTCAATCAGCCGATCAGTTTGCCGAGGTTAGCGAACGATAGCTATGGGGTATACGTCACTGTGACCAGCCTGTGCAGGCAGAGTGCCGACTTTTTGATTAATATCTATAACAGTTAATTGAAATAACTATATTTGCCGTTTAGCTTTGAGCTATCGTCAAGCCAAGAACAAGAGAGTATCGCCATGAGCAAGTACGAAGGTCGCTGGGCAACCGTCAAGGTCGAAATTGAGCAAGGCATCGCGTGGGTCATACTCAATCGGCCTGAAAAGCGCAATGCCATGAGCCCGACCCTGAACCGTGAAATGATCGATGTGCTGGAAACACTCGAGCAGGATCCCGACGCAGGTGTTCTGGTGTTGACCGGTGCGGGCGAGGCCTGGACTGCCGGCATGGACCTCAAGGAGTACTTTCGTGAGGTGGACGCCGGACCGGAGATTCTTCAGGAAAAAATCCGTCGCGAGGCCTCCCAGTGGCAATGGAAGATGTTGCGCATGTACGCCAAACCGACCATCGCAATGGTCAACGGCTGGTGTTTCGGCGGGGGCTTCAGCCCGCTGGTGGCATGTGATCTGGCGATCTGCGCCGATGAAGCGACCTTCGGGCTGTCGGAAATCAACTGGGGTATACCGCCTGGCAACCTGGTGAGCAAGGCTATGGCTGATACCGTGGGTCATCGCCAGTCGCTTTACTACATCATGACCGGTAAGACCTTCGATGGTAAAAAAGCCGCTGAAATGGGGCTCGTCAATGAGAGCGTGCCGCTGGCACAACTGCGTCAGATGACCATCGACCTGGCCCTCAACCTGCTGGAAAAGAACCCGGTGGTACTGCGCGCCGCCAAGCACGGCTTCAAGCGCTGCCGCGAATTGACCTGGGAGCAGAACGAAGACTACCTGTATGCCAAACTCGATCAGTCACGACTGCTGGACAAGGAAGGCGGGCGCGAGCAAGCAAGGCATGAAGCAATTCCTCGACGACAAGAGCATCAAACCAGGGTTGGAAGCTTATAAGCGGTAGATGGCAGCTGCACGCGTAAGGCTTTGACTTGAGGCTTGCATTGCAAGGTTCGAGGCAGCCCTTGAACAACAATAACAAAGAGGAATGATCATGCTGGACGTGCCCCTGCTGATCGGCGGCCAGTCGTGCCCCGCCCGTGATGGACGTACATTTGAACGCTGCAACCCGGTGACTGGCGAAGTGGTTTCGCGTGTGGCCGCAGCGACCCTGGAAGATGCCGATGCAGCAGTCGCGGCTGCTCAGGCTGCGTTCCCTGCCTGGGCGGCGCTGGCACCCGGCGAGCGCCGAGCGCGCCTGCTCAAGGCTGCCGAGCAGTTGCAGGCGCGCAGTGGCGAATTTATCGCTGCCGCTGGCGAAACCGGGGCGATGGCCAACTGGTATGGCTTCAACGTACAACTGGCCGCCAGCATGCTGCGCGAAGCTGCGTCGATGACCACGCAGATTACCGGTGAAGTCATTCCCTCCAATGTGCCCGGCTGCTTTGCCATGGCGCTGCGCCAACCCTGCGGCGTGGTACTTGGTATCGCACCGTGGAATGCGCCGGTGATTCTTGCTACCCGCGCAATCGCCATGCCGCTTGCCTGCGGTAATACCGTGGTGCTCAAGGCATCGGAGCTCAGCCCTGCGGTGCATCGGCTGATCGGTCAGGTATTGCAGGATGCCGGGCTGGGCGACGGTGTCGTCAACGTGATCAGCAATGCGCCTGCCGATGCTGCGGCGATTGTCGAGCGTCTGATCGCCAACCCGGCCGTGCGTCGAGTCAATTTCACCGGTTCGACCAATGTGGGGCGTATCGTCGGTGAGCTCTCGGCACGCCATCTGAAACCGGCACTGCTTGAACTGGGCGGCAAGGCACCGTTTCTGGTGCTGGACGACGCTGATCTGGACGCGGCGGTGGAAGCGGCCGCATTTGGTGCCTATTTCAATCAGGGCCAGATCTGCATGTCCACCGAACGGTTGATCATTGATCGGAAGGTGGCGGATGCCTTTGTTGCAAAACTGAGCGCCAAGATCGAAACGTTGCGTGCCAGCAACCCGGATGACAGTGAATCGGTGCTGGGGTCGCTGGTAGACGTCGGGGCTGGCACGCGCATCAAGGCGTTGATCGACGACGCTGCGGATCTGGGCGCAACGCTGGTGATTGGCGGGCAGTTACAGGGCAGCATTCTGCAACCGACGTTGCTCGATGGCGTGACTGACACCATGCGCCTGTACCGCGAAGAGTCCTTCGGGCCGGTGGCTGTGGTGATCCGTGGCGAAGGTGACGAGGCGTTATTGCGGCTGGCCAATGATTCGGAATTCGGCCTCTCGGCGGCAATTTTCAGTCGCGACACCAGCCGCGCTCTGGCGCTTGCGCAGCGGGTCGAGTCGGGTATCTGCCACATCAACGGACCGACTGTGCACGACGAGGCGCAAATGCCCTTTGGCGGGGTCAAGTCCAGCGGGTATGGCAGTTTCGGTGGCAAGGCTTCTGTCGAGCATTTTACTCAGTTGCGCTGGGTGACCTTGCAAAACGGGCCGCGGCACTACCCGATCTGAATCCTCCGGCGCTGGCGTCACCGATGTTGCAAAAGACCGTGTCGCCAGCAAGTCAGGCATAACAATAACAAGGCTGCAGCCTGTGCTGCTACGCCCCGCCCGAACCGCTGCAAGCCGTTGGGTGTCTGCGTACCTTGATGGAGAGAACGCACGTGAGTTCCGATATCAGATCATCAACGCTGCACAGTGAGGATAGCTCACCACGCTATCGCCAGGTCTCCATCGGTCATCCGCCCATCGAGGTGCGGGAAGAGCAGGGCATTTTGCATATGCGCGCTCTGGAACCACTGGCGCAATTGCCCGATCGCTTGCTCGACCGATTGGTGTACTGGGCCAGCATCCGTCCGCAGCAAACCTTTATTGCCGCCCGCGACAGCCGTGGTGGCTGGCGCAAGGTCAGTTACGCCGACATGCTCACAGACGTGCGCGCCATCGCGCAGAGCCTTCTGGCGTATGGCCTCTCCGCCGAGCGGCCGTTGGCGCTGCTCTCGGGTAATGACATCGAGCATTTGCAGCTTGCACTGGGCGCCATGTACGCGGGGATTCCCTATTGCCCGGTATCGCCAGCGTATTCAGTCATGTCCCAGGATTTCGCCAAGCTGCGGCATGTTTGCGAAGTGTTGCAGCCAGGGCTGGTGTTTGTCAGCGAAGCCGCGCCGTTTCAGCGCGCCATTGATGCGGTCATTCCAGCGGATACGCCGATCATCACTCTACGCGGCCAACTCGCTGGCAGGCGTCCACTGAGCTTCGCCAGCCTGTTCGATCAGCCTGGCGGCCGTGAAGCCGAGGCGGCTTTTCTGGCCAGTGGTCCGGACAGTATCGCCAAGTTCCTGTTCACCTCGGGCTCGACCAAACTGCCCAAGGCCGTAGTGACCACGCAGCGTATGCTGTGTGCCAATCAGCAGATGCTGCTGCAGACATTTCCGGTGTTCGGCGAAGAGCCGCCCGTGCTGGTCGACTGGCTACCGTGGAATCACACCTTCGGCGGCAGCCATAACCTCGGTATCGTGTTGTACAACGGTGGCACGTTCTATCTGGACAACGGCAAACCGACCGTCCAGGGTTTTGCCGAAACCCTGCGCAACCTTAAGGAAATCTCGCCGACGGCCTACCTGACCGTGCCCAAGGGCTGGGAAGAGCTGGTCAACGCGCTGGAGCAGGACGCCGAACTGCGTGAGCGATTCTTCTCGCGCATGAAACTGTTCTTCTTCGCCGCAGCCGGCCTGTCGCAAAGTATCTGGGATCGTCTTGACCGTGTCGCCGAGCAGCATTGTGGCGAACGGATTCGCATGATGGCCGGGTTGGGCATGACCGAGGCTGCGCCTTCCTGCACGTTCACCACCGGACCGCTGTCGATGGCCGGCTATATCGGCTTGCCTGCGCCAGGATGCGAAGTGTGTCTGGTACCGGTGGACGGCAAGCTGGAAGGCCGTTTTCGCTGGCCGCACATAATGCCAGGCTACTGGCGCTCGCCGCAGCAGACTGCCGACGTGTTCGACGAAAACGGTTTTTATTGCTCCGGCGATGCAATCAAGCTCGCCGATCCCGCGGCACCCGAGCTGGGCCTGATGTTCGACGGGCGTCTGGCCGAGGACTTCAAACTGTCGTCCGGCGTGTTTGTCAGCGTCGGACCAATGCGCAACCGCGCAGTGCTGGAAGGCTCGCCGTACGTGCAGGATGTGGTCATCACCGCGCCTGATCGCGAATGCCTGGGTGCGCTGGTGTTTCCTAGATTGCACGAATGTCGCCAATTGGCCGGGCTGGATGCACAGGCTTCTGATACACAGGTGTTGGCCAGTGCGCCGCTACGTGCGTGGTTTGGCGAATGGCTGACCCGCCTGAACCAAGGTGCGAATGGCAATGCCAGCCGTCTGGAGTGGATCGTGCTGCTTGACGAACCCGCGTCTATTGATCGTGGCGAAATCACCGATAAGGGTTCGATCAACCAGCGTGCGGTGCTGCAGTGGCGGGCAGAAATAGTCGAAGCGCTTTATCGTGATCAGTCCCCGGACAAAATCAGTGCCGAGCCGACGGCATGAGCAGCGGCGGGCAATATCTGGCGTTCAGCGACGTGGCCATTGTCGACGCAGTGCGCACGCCGTGGGTCGATCTGGGCGGCGCTCTGGGGCATATTTCACCCATCGATTTGGGTATAAAGGTCGGTCGTGAGGTTTTGGCGCGTGCAGCCACTCAGCCAGGTCAGGTCGACAGCGTACTGACCGGCTCGATGGCGCAAGCCAGTTTCGACGCGTACCTGCTGCCCCGGCATGTCGGCCTGTACAGCGGCGTCGCGCAAAGCGTTCCTGCGCTGGGCGTGCAGCGCATCTGCGCCACAGGTCTCGAACTGCTGCGTCAGGCCGCTCAGCACGTGAGCGAAGGCGGGCAGATGGCGCTGTGCGTTGCTGCCGAATCGATGTCGCGCAACCCGATTGCGGCCTATACCCACCGCGACGGCTTCCCGCTGGGCGGTGCCGTGCAGTTCAAGGACTTTCTCTGGGAAGCGCTGTACGACCCGGCACCGGCAATGGACATGATTGCTACGGCGGACAATCTTGCAAAACGTTACGGCTTGAGCCGTGAGGCCGTCGACGGTTATGCATTGCTCAGCCATCAGCGCGCACTGCAATCGCAGCTTGGCGGCCAATGGGCTGGCGAAATTGTGCCGGTCAGCAGCGAGCGCTTTGAGCTGGAGGGGTACCAGCCGCGCAGCATCGAGTTGCCGCGAGGGGTTGAAACGGTCACGCAGGACAGCCATCCGAGAGCGACCACCCTGGCGGCCTTGTCCCGTTTGCGTGCTATTCATGCTGATGGTGTGCAGACTGCAGGCAACAGCTGTGCGGTGGTCGATGGCGCGGCAGCGGCATTGGTGGGCCGCGCTTCGCAGTCACAAAGACCGGTGCTGGCGCACCTGCTGGCCAGTGCTGTGATTGGCGTCGCGCCAGAGTTCATGGGCATTGGCCCGACGCCTGCCGTTCAGCTGTTATTGCAGCGCAGCGGGCTGGCGTTGGGCGACATTGGCCGGCTGGAAATAAACGAAGCGCAGGCGGCCCAGATGCTGGCGGTGACACAAACGCTGGAACTGGAAAGCGAACGACTCAACTGTCTGGGCGGCTCACTGGGCCTGGGCCACCCGTTGGCAGCCACCGGGCTGCGTCTGGTCATGACCCTGGCCCGGCAATTGCGCGAAAAAAACCTGCGCTACGGGATTGCCGCCGCCTGCGTAGGGGGCGGGCAGGGCATGGCGCTGCTGATCGAGAATCCGGCATTCATCGCCTACTGAGCCTGCCCCTCTTATCCATGACGCTAACGCGAAATTCAGCCATTTATGGAGCTGCACTTGACGCAGGTCATCTTTTAGCGCTTGACCGAATTGAAGTGAACAGTGACTCTCGCGTCTCTCAACACTACGGAACCCGTCTATGCGTGCCCTCGCTGAGCTTTCTTTCGATTTCGTCTGGCATTTGATGTTCACGGATGACGATCAGCTCGACCAGGATCTGGCGGTACGCTCGCTGGAAAATCTGTCTGACTACTTTTCGGCGATGTCCGACGAAGAGAAAAGAGCGTTCATCGCTGTGGCGCATGAACGCAAGGCTCGTCTTTTTGCAGTGCCCGATGCCGATGGCTACTCGCCGATGCTGCAGGCCACTGAAGACCAGGCACAGTTTCTTGATCATGTGGTGTCCGGAAAATTCTTCCAGCAGTTTGAAGAGCCCGCGGCTGTTTATGCCAGCGACCGCGTGGTACCGATTCGCAGCAACTGAGCTGCCGGCTGCGGCTAGTCGCGTGCAGTTTCCGGCAACCTGGCAATCACCTTGATTTCAATAATTCCTGCCCGGCTCAACGCCGCGCCGACAGCTGCTGCGGTGCCAGAAACGCATCGTGAAAATAGTTACGAAACGCCTGCATCGCCGGGCTCAGCTCTCGCTCGCGGTGCCAGGCCAGGCCGACGCTCATTGGCGTTACCGAGTCGGTGACAGTCAACGTTTCAATACGTTTGCCTTCCAGCGACCAGGGGCGATGTACCAGGTCGGAGAGAATCGCCACGCCGCTGCCGTTGGCGACCATGCTGCGCACTGCTTCCACGGAGCTGGTGCGCACTCTGACATTGGGTCGTTGGCCGGCCAGTTCCCAGTAACGCATTGCACTTTGCTCCGCCTCATCGACGGTCAACAGGATATAGGGCTCTTGTGCCACATCGGCAAGGCTCACGGCGGCGCGCTGGCACAGCGGGTGATGGCTGGACAGCCATAGACGGCGTTCGGAGTTGAACAGCGTCTCCGAGACGATATCCGGGTGAGTGATGTTGGCTGTCAGCACCACTGCCATATCGAAGCGCCCCTCCAACAGACCCTGTTCGATGGCTTGCCTTTCGCGCTCATGAACCTCGATGGCTAAATCAGGGTGCCAATGTTCCAAACGTTGCAAGTGGTGAGGCAGAAAGTAGCCAATCACGGTGTAGCTGGCGGCCAGGCGCAATACGCCGCTGGCGCGAATATCGGGTAGCGGGCTGTTCAGTGCGTCATCGACGCTGCGCAGGATCACGTAGGCGCGGTTGAGAAAATGTCGACCCGCTTCGGTCAGGCTCATGCCTTGGGCCGAGCGCTGGAACAACAGCGTGCCGAGCATGCTTTCCAGTTCCTTGATGGCCGTGGTCACCGCAGACTGGGAAATGTTCAGGTGAATGGCCGCCTGCGAGATTTGCCCGATCTCGGCCGTTGCCACGAAATAACGAACCTGGCGCAACGTCAGGGACATAAGCACTCCAATCGGCAGGTATCTGTTTTTCAGAAGATGATGTATCTATAAATAGATCTACCCAAGGGGTACAAGCGAATCTAACGTGTTTTGCAGGAAGCCGGATAGCTTCTTTTCCGGACTGACCCTTAACCCGATAGCCCCAGGAGCAAAAGCCATGCAGGTGGATTTCAATTCGGACATGGGTGAAAGCTTCGGCGCGTGGACCATTGGTGATGGTGTCGATAACGAATTGATGGCCTTCATCAGTTCCGCCAACGTCGCTACCGGTTTTCACGCGGGTGACCCCGGCACCATGCGCCGCACCATCGAACAGGCTAAACAGCTGGGCGTTGCCATTGGCGCTCACCCAGGGTTCCGCGATCTGGTCGGCTTCGGGCGGAGGCACATCAACGCAGCGCCGCAGGAGCTGGTCGATGACATGCTCTACCAATTGGGTGCATTGCGTGAGCTGGCACGGGTTCAGGGCGTGGCATTGCAGCACTTCAAACCTCATGGGGCGCTGTATATGCACCTTGCCCGGGATGAAGCCGCTGCCCGTCTGCTGGTGGAAAACCTTCAGCGCCTGGAGCCCGAATTACTGCTTTACTGCATGCCCGGTTCGGTTATCTGCAAGATCGCTCAGGAGCTCGGTCAGCCGGTGATTCGCGAGTTCTACGCTGATCGCGACTACGACCTTAGCGGTTCCATCGTCTTCACCCGTAATGTGCGCGCGCATGACCCGGCCGAGGTCGCGGCACGCGTGGTTCGGGCGTGCCAGCAAGGTCTGGTGCTCACCGTCGAGGGCGAGGACCTGAGCATCGAATTCGATTCGATCTGCCTGCACAGCGACACGCCGGGCGCTCTGGCCCTTGCCGAAGCGACCCGCAAGGCGCTGGACGCTGCCGGAATCACGGTGCGTAAGCCGCGCTGAGTCAAATGGCATCGTGTGCACAGACACACGAGTTACGTTACTGATATTTGCCTGCCGTTCTACAACAAATTCAACAAGGAACAGACATGGCTGATCCGATTCGCTACAGCTTTGGCGCTGATGAACACCTGTTCGCGGAAGTCAGCGAGAGTATGTCGCTGGAGGCATTTTTCAAAGGGCTGGCGGTGACCCGTGCAGTCGAGCGTCTGGAACTGGACGGGGTACTGGACGTATGCCTGGCCAACGCGTCGTTCCAGATCCGCTTCGACCCAGACCGTATCGCATCGCATGCCTTGCTCGAAGCGGTGAGAGCTGCCGAGGTCGATGCGGTGGCCGAACGTACGCTGCAAACCCGTATCATCGAGATTCCGGTGCTCTACAACGATCCCTGGACCCATGAAACCCTGATGCGTTTTCGTGACCGCCACCAGGACTCGGGTTCGACGGACCTGGAATACGCTGCGCGCATCAATAACCTGGCGGATGTCGATGCCTTTATTGCGGCTCATAGCGGCGCGCCGTGGTTCGTCTCGATGGTCGGTTTTGTGGCCGGTCTGCCGTTCATGTTTCAGATGGTCGAACGCGAGCGCCAACTGCAAGTGCCCAAATACCTTCGGCCACGTACCGATACACCCAAGCTTACGCTAGGTCACGGTGGCTGCTTCGGCTGCATCTATTCGGTGCGCGGAGCGGGTGGCTACCAGATGTTCGGCGTTACGCCCGCTCCGATCTACGATCCGCAGCAGGGGCTGGCTTATCTGAAAGAGCACATGGTGTTTTTCCGGCCAGGCGACATCGTTCAGTTCAAACCGGTTGATCGGGACACCTATGATACGGCCGTTGCAGAGGTTGAAGCCGGACGCTTCGATTTGCGGATTCGTCCGGTCAAGTTTTCCCTGGATGCCTTTCTGGCTGATCCCGCTGGTTATCCCAAGTCGTTGCAGGAGGTGCTGGCATGATCAAGGTGCTCAAACCCGGTCTGGCGACCTCGGTGCAGGATCTTGGCCGCGAATGCTATTACCACTTGGGCATTCCGCCCTCGGGTGCGCTGGACCAGTATGCGCTCAGCGCTGCCAATCAACTGGTCGGCAACCCACCCGGTGCCGCCGGGCTTGAATGCGCATTGCTGGGGCCGGAGCTGGAGTTTCAGTGCGATACATTGGCCGCTGTCTGTGGCGCGCACATGACGGCGCGCCTCGACGGTGTGGAAATGCACCACGACACTGCCTTTGCGGTGAAGGCCGGACAGGTGCTGCGTTTCGACTTCCCCAAGGACGGCGCGCGCACCTATCTGGCGGTTGCCGGGGGGATTGATGTGCCGCTGGTGTTGGGCAGTCGGTCGACTTACACGCTGGGTGCGCTTGGCGGCTTTCAGGGCCGCCGACTGATGGCTGATGATCAGTTGCCGATAGGTATTCCTGGCGGCAAAGGCCGGGCCGGGGCGAGCCTGCCGATGGCTTTGCGACAGTCTTTGGGCGGGGAAGTGTATCTGCGTGTGGTGCCTGGCCTGTATTACGAGCGTCTGACCGAATTCGCAGCCACCAGCTTTTTCTCCGAGTCCTGGAGCGTAGGCTCGGAAGCCGACCGCATCGGTTATCGCTTCAAGGGCGGCAGGGCGTTGACGTTCCAGCCCAGGGAGCAGCCTTTCGGGGCAGGCTCCGATCCATCAAATATCGTCGACAGCTGCTACCCGATCGGCTCGATTCAGGTGCCTGCCGGGCTTGAGCCCATTGTCTTGCACCGTGACGCGGTGTCCGGCGGAGGCTACGCGATGATCGGCACGGTGATCAGTGCCGACCTCGACCTGATCGGTCAGATGCAACCCAACCAGAAAGCGCGATTCGTGGCGGTAACGCTGGAGGAGGCTCTCGAAGCGCGAAAGTCGTACAAAAAGAAGTTGGCGTGCCTGAGCAAACTGTTTCCTTCATAGAAGCGGTCAAAGAGCCTGCAGTTGCTCAAGCATTTTCGTACGGCACACATCGAGTATTTCGTCTGCCAGTGGCGAGTCATTCGGGCAACTGCGCGATAGCAGCAGCGCGCCCAGTGCATGGGCAAACATATCGATGGTGTTTGCCCGCGCCTGTTTCCATTCGTTGTCGCCAGGAGACGTGCCTGCCGGAGCCAGGGCGGCAAGCATGCTCTCTATGCCCTCGGCAAAGGTTACCTTGACGTCGTCTGACTGACGTGCAGCATCAGCGCTGAGTGCGGCTATTGTGCAGCCAGTGCCTGGGGTATCCCGGTGCTCTCTGGACAGGTAGTACTCGATGAACTGCGCAGGATCGACGTCTTTCGATTGCTCCACGGTGCGCGAGATGGCACAGGCAGCCGATTCGGCCATCAGATCGGACTTGGAGCCGAAATGCTTGTAGAACCCGCCGTGGGTAAAACCCGCTGCGGCCATCAAGTCTGCCACCCCGACACCGTCAAAGCCGTGCTCGCGAAACTGGACGGATGCCGTCTCGACAATGTGTGCCCGGTTGGCCTGGGCCTGCGCCTTGGTGACTCTCATGTGAGTTGCCTCTCTTGCCTGCTTGGTTTTTACCCGTCCGGGTTCGGCAGGGCGTGAATATAGCATTGATGCTGACCATCATCAAAATGATTGACAGTTAAGATGCTGATCGTAATCATAACCGCTCAAAGCTGACTGTTAGCTGTCCACCTTGTTTCTCGGCAACAGGATCGCACCATGGGCGATCCTCAATCGGCAGGAGCAAAACCATGAAATACAGATCGTTTGGCAAAACCGGGCTCAATGTTTCGCAACTGGCGCTGGGCACAGGAAACTTCGGCACGGGCTGGGGCTACGGCGCAGACCCGGTTGCCAGCAAGGCAATTTTCAACGCCTATGTAGAGGCGGGTGGCAACTTCATCGATACTGCAGACTGAACCGCCCCGGGTTTCTCGGAGACTCCAACCTTTGAGAGGATGGAGCGATGAAAAAACTACCGAAGTACTCCCCAGAGGTCCGTGAGCGGGCCATCAGGATGGTTTTCGAACACCTTCCTGAGTACGAGTCGCAGTGGGCCACCATCAGTGCCATTGCCCCCAAGATCGGCTGCACGCCCGAGACATTACGGCTGTGGGTTCGCCAATCTGAGCGCAACAGCGGCCAGCTTGATGGGCTGAGCACAGTCGAACGTGAGCGAGTCAAGCTGTTGGAGCGTGAGAACCGTCAGTTGCGTCAAGCTAACGAGATATTGCGTAAGGCCTCAGCCTATTTTGCCCAGGCGGAGCTCGACCGCCCATTCAAACGATGAAGACGTTTATTGATGAAAACCGCCAGTCTTACGGGGTCGAGCCGATTTGCAAGGTGTTGCCAATCGCCCCGTCGACGTACTACCGGTACGCTGCTCAGCAGGCTGACCCCAGCCAGCAGTCAGCGCGTGCGCAGCGTGACCAGGAACTGGGTGAGCACATCCAGCGAGTCTGGGATGAGCACTTCCATGTATATGGCGTGCGCAAGGTCTGGCGACAGTTGCTGCGTGAAGGCCAGCAAGTCGCCCGCTGTACGGTGCAACGCCTGATGGGAGAGCTGGGCCTGCAAGGCGTGGTACGCGGCAAGCCTGTCAAGACGACGGTCAGCGACCAAGCCAGGCCGTGCCCGCAGGATCATGTCAACCGTCAGTTTGTGGCTGAGTGCCCGAACGCCCTATGGGTATCGGACTTTACCTACGTCAGTACCTGGCAGGGTTTTGTTTACGTGGCCTTCATCGTTGATGTCTTTGCCCGATTCATCGTCGGTTGGAAGGTGTCCAGTTCAGCGCGTACCGATTTTGTACTCGATGCACTGGAGCAAGCCCTTTACACCCGTCGCCCAGTCAAGCAGGGTGGACTCATTCACCACAGTGACCGTGGCGTGCAGTACGTGTCCATTCGCTATACCGAGCGTCTTGTCGAAGCCGGTATTGAGCCATCGGTCGGGAGTGTCGGTGACTCTTACGACAATGCCTTGGCTGAGACCATCAATGGTCTTTACAAGGCTGAAGTGATTCATCGACGCTCTTGGCCCACACGGGGGGCGGTGGAGCTGGAAACGCTGAAATGGGTGGACTGGTTCAATCACCGCCGCCTGCTGGAGCCAATCGGTCATATTCCACCGGTCGAGGCAGAAGCCATCTATTATCAGCAACTCACCGAGTCTGCCCACGTGGCATGACTCAAACAAAAGGGTCTCCGAGAAACCCGGGGCGGTTCAAGACATATATCAGTTCGGTCAGTCCGAAGAGTTACTCGGTACGCTGCTGGAAGGCCGGCGCGATGATTTCGTGCTGGCGACCAAATTTACCAACGGTGCCTCGGCCAATCCCGGCCGACTGGCCATCGGCAACAATCGCAAGGCAATGGTCAGCTCGGTGGAAGCAAGTCTCAAGCGCTTGAAGACGGATCGCATCGACATCTATTGGGCGCACCATCCAGACGCTGTTACACCCATCGAGGAAATTGTCAGAGGGTTTGAGGATCTGGCGCGTGCAGGGAAAATCCTTTACGCAGGCCTGTCCAATTTCCCTGCATGGCGGCTTGCTCGCGCTGTTACGCTGGCCGAAATCAGCCGCGCATTACCGATTGCAGCCGCTCAGTTCGAACATAGCCTGGTGCATCGCGAGCCTGAGGCTGATCTTTTTCAGGCTTCTTACGCGCTTGGCCTTGGCGTCGTCACCTGGTCACCTCTGGGGGGTGGCATGCTGACCGGCAAATATCGCAAAGGGGAGAGCGGGCGCGCTGAGGGGTTTGGCGGCAAGGTATTCCAGCCTGAGAACTCGGCGCAGCGCACACGGATTCTCGATACTGTTCTGGAGGTTGCCGGTGAGCTTGGCGTAAGCGCGGGTCAGGTTGCCATTGCCTGGGCAGGTTCGCACGGCGCTGTTCCTATCATCGGGCCTCGTTCGCACGAGCAGATTGCCGATAATCTGGGCGCCTTGTCGCTGACGCTGACTGACGAACAGATTCAACGCCTGGATGCGGTCAGCAGTCTGGATCCCTCCGCTGGTCCAAGGTCGGCGGCTGATTGGTCGGATGAGACTCGTGCAAGGGGAGTGGCCTGAGTTGTTATTGGCCTGACTCGGATATTTGTTTATAGCCGCCAAATGAGCGGCTGGAGTCCTTCCAGGCGCAGCGTTGCCGCATGAGCGTGGTGCTTGCGTGTCTTGGCAAAGGCGGTGATCTTCGCCTCGGCGTTGAAAGTGTTAGCGTATACCCCGCGTTTTTCTTTGTAATGAGAAAGACCAAAATACTCGCAGTCTTGTCTATCCATCGTCCTTGAGCCACGTAGAGTGATGAACGTCATCACCTTCCGTGCGCACAGCCCGTATTACTGAATACCGATGAGCAGCCCTGGCTGTCCCATCAGGAGAGCACCATGCATCGAAAATCAATTTGCGCAGCACTGGCCATCCTGTCCGCAGCCACACTCACCACCTCACTGGCCTACGGCGCGACCATCACCGGGCTCCCTGCAAGCGCCCCTGCCGACAGGTCGGTAGGCAAGCTTGAACAATGCATGCCTTTTACGATGCGATGCCTACCGGTGTGACAGTCACTGAAACCGGGCGAATTTTCGTCAACTTCCCTCGTTGGGGCGACAAGGTGCCTTTTACGGTGGGCGAGATTCGTGATGGCAAAGTGGTTGCCTACCCGGATCTGGCGGTCAACCACGAGAATCCGAAGGACCCTGGCGACGGGCTGATCAGCGTGCAGAGTGTGGTGGCTGACGGTAAAGGACGCGTCTGGCTTCTGGACACTGCCGCACCGCAGTTTGCTGCTCCGCGTCCGGGTGGTGCCAAGCTGGTTGCGGTAGGCCTGGCCACCAACCGAATCGTCAAGCGGCTGGTGTTTCCGGATAACGTCATCTTGCCCAGCACTTATGTCAACGATATGCGCTTCGACTTCCGCAAAGGATCGCAGGGGACTGTCTATGTGACTGACTCTTCGGTAAGCGGATCGGGCGCAATCATTGTCATGGACATTGCCAGTGGGCATGCCGTACGTCGCCTGAGCGGCGCGAAGGCGACGTCTGCCGACCCGGATTTCGTGCCCGTGGTCGAGGGCGTCCCCGTGCTGGGTGATGGCCCGGACGGACCGCGCAAACCGGTTCACGTAGCCGCAGACGGCATTGCGTTGTCGGCCGATGGCAAAACGCTGTATTTCTCGCCACTGTCCAGCCGCCACCTGTACTCCGTCGCGACCGAGCTGCTGAACGACAGCGGTGTAAGTGAGCAGCAACTGGCTGCGGCTGTTCAGGATCTCGGTGAAAAGGGCGCTTCCGATGGTCTTGAGGCTGATGCAGACGGTGCTGTGTATGCAGGTGACTATGAGCACAATGCAATTCGCAAACGCCTGCCGAGCGGAAACTGGCAAACCGTGGCGCACGATCCTCGCATGCTGTGGCCTGATACGTTGTCTATTGGTCCGGATGGCTACCTGTATTTCATCGTCAACCAATTGCACCGTCAGGCCGGTTTCAATTCGGGCCACGACAAGCGTGCAAAACCTTACAGCCTGCTACGCGTGAAAGTCGACGCTGCGCCTGCCCCCACTCATTGATCTAATTGAATACCGGAGCATTGATAATGAATACACCTGCAAAGCCGTTGGCCTTGATCGCAGTTCTGAAAGCCGTTGCCGGCAAAGAGTCCGCATTGAAAGAAGCATTATCAGCACTGGTGGAGCCCTCCCGATCAGAGCCGGGCAATATCGAGTACACGCTGTTTGAGGCGCGCGATGAGCAAGGCACGTTTTACATGCGTGAATGCTTCAAGGATCAGGCAGCACTGGATGCGCACGTTGCCACGCCGCATTACCAACAGTTTGCAGCTGCAAGCGGCGAGTGGCTGGCAGAGCCACCGCAGCTGATATTTCTGGATCAGGTGTCTGGCTGAGTTCATTCATCTCTCAAGAGAAATGTATCTGCCGATACATTTCTCTGCCGGCTTCACTTGAAGCGGTTAGTACTGTCCAAGCACCGATGCGTTGTATTGCTTCAGAAGTTGATCGTACTGCTGCTCTACCGTCAGCAGACTCTTGTTCAATTGGTCAACATCGGCATGAGCGGCCCACTGCCGTTGCAAGGTGTCCAGAGCTGATAGCCAGTTCTGTGCGGGCGTCTTGATCACAAGCCATATCGGGCGTTTTCCATTGGCAGACTTGAGGTTGGGCATATTTTTGAAATAGCGCTCGGCATCCAGCCATGCGTTAACCAGTTCGGTGTGCAAGGCCTCAAGCGCGTCCGGGTTCAGGCGAGCGTTATCTGCGTTCTGGTTCAGGTAATTGATCGTTTGCCGGGCTAGGATCATGAAGTTGAGCGTGTGCCAGTGCTGATCGTGGCCAAGGCGATCGTCAATGGCCGCGAGTTGTTCGCGGCGTGCCAGAAATTGAGGTTCCTCGAAGCGTTTTCGAACGGCAAGACTGCGCTGCTGCAGTTGTTGTATCCCTTGGGTAATATCTGCATCCAGCTGCCGGGCAAGCTTGATATCGGGGCGTGGTTGATTGTAGAGCGCCTCGGCATCAAACGTTTTTTCACGTAGTGCGTCGAGCGTCTCGCTGTACTCGGTTACGGCAATGACCAGCGGATCGGACTTGGGGTAGAGCAGTTGTGGGTAACGGATACGGCAGGCCAAACTCTTATTGATTGCGATGGAAAGACTGCTCTCACCCATTGCAAAGCTTTGGATGAACGGCCCCACACCCTCGCTGCCATCAATCAGAGCCTGATAGTGCTTGCGATAATCAGCATAGCGTTCAAGCAGAAGAGCATCATCAAATACCAGGCACGCTGCCGCGTCCCGCATCATTGAAGTATCTGCAATCGTGTCTCTCGGAATGCGGTGAGTGCTGGTCAATCTGTGATGCGCCCAGAAGATGGTCGCGAAAACACAAATAGCGGCGATGAACGCTCGATTACTGATCATGGCCAGCCTCCAGAGCAGATGCGGGCGCATACCACTGGTCCCGCGAGGGCGGATGACAGGGCTGGTTTGTTTCAAGCAGGGCTGCGCAAAGGCGCTTCGGCCACGCCTGCAGACCTTGACCTTCTTGCACCGGCCGGTAGTTGATGACAGTGCCGGAGATGAACAGCAACGAGACTGTCAGGCCCAGCACAATACCAATCATAAATTCTCTGGCCGGCGAGCCTGGAGCGATTGAAAATGTCCGCTTGAGCCCTTCCGGCCAGGCAATGCGAGTGCCGGCAGCAGCCACGGTGAGTATTGCGGCGTAAATCAGTAACGCTTTCCATCCCCCGATCAGCCAGGCGGGTACTGCGGGCGCCCAGCTTACAGTGCTTTCTCGCAGCAAAAGCGGCACCGGGCGGCGCAGCGTGAGCCAGCGACCAAAGCGCTTGGTGAGTTGCTCATCAAGGCGCCAGGCAAAAACGCCGAGCGTCTGGCCGCCTACGTAAAGTAAACCCGCCATCAGGCCAAGTGCGCCAATAATCAGCAACAGGGCGATCATTGTTTCGCCCGGATCACTTCCCAGTCGGTAATAACTGTCCCATGCCGTCATGGACGCTGCGCCAACGATTGCAAACGGCAATGCCCAGAACGATGTATGTCGGCGCAACGGTCGCCAGAAGTACACGTTTTCGCCGGGCACATGGCTGGCCAAATCCGGGTAATGTCGCGCCACTGTGTTGGCCAGCGACTCACGGGCTTGCCAGTCGGCAGGGGTGAAGCGGATGGTCATTGACACGCGAGCGTCATCGCTCATGGGCAGGAACAGCAGGCGGGCTGCACGTGAGCCTGTACTGTCGATTTTCTGCGTGGCAAGACGCTGCTGCTCTTCGAGAAACAAGGCCTGACGACTGCGTGCCAACAGCCGACTCCAGAAGGGTTCCGGGCAAAAAGTGCGACCGTCGGTTTTCTTCCAGCCTTGCCACTCGCACACGGCATCAAAAATAGGGCTGGACCAGACTTCAGCGTGGGCCAGTAACCCAGCGAGGTATTTGTTAAGCCATATACGCTGGTCGAGAGTCTGCATCCAGGCAGCCTGGTCAAGATGCAGGTACAGACTGGAGAAGGATTCGGCATTGCTGCTGTTCAGCGCCTCTGCCAGCTTCTGTTCGGTATTGCGTGACAGATTGTTCAGAACAGTTTGCGTCGCCCGCAAGGACAGGTCGATGCGTTGCCAGGCACTTAGCCACTGAAAAAGCTCGACTGCGCGCTCGGTCAGCTCGCAGACATCGGGAGCATCCGCCTGGCAATATTCCAGCATGCCTACTTCGAACGCCTGCTCACACTCTGTAGCTCGGGCGTGTTCCAGTCGCTGGTCCAGATTCTTCGCAGTGACACCTTCAAGCAGCAGGTCAGCCCTGCGGCGTTGAAGATCTGAGGCGCTGGAAGACTGAGCTGGCGACGGCATTTCGGGAGTCGGCGCAAGCAATGGGCCTTGCTGTTCCACCGGCTCTTCTTGAGTTTCGGCAGCCCAGCTTAGCGCTTGCTCATAGGCATCACGCAACCGCTGAAAACCAGCCGGATCTTCGTCCGGGCGGTTCTGTTTGAGCAGTACAGCGTAACGGCGCTTGATACTGCGAATATCAGAAGGAGCGTCCAGCCCCAGAATAGACCAGCAATTCACTGCATTGCGCTCAGGTCTGTACCTGCAACCATGGGGTCACGAACTCCTTGTATACCAAGACAGGAATGCAGAAGCGTCCGGGCAAGATGCCCGGACGTGAAAAATAACGGCGGGGAGTTTAACAGGTGCTCAGACAGCAGACGCTACTTCCATCTGCTGTTTTCGCAGGATCAGAAAATATTGATCGGATAGCTGACAATGATCCGGTGCTCGTCGGCATCACGCTGACTGGCGAACTCGGTACGAAGTTGTGCATGACGCAGTGCAACGCTGAGGTTTTTCGCCGGGCCGGACTGCACCACGTAACTCAGGGTGACGTTGCGTTCCCATTCCTTCTTGTCGCCGTCGGACGTCTGGATGTTCGAACCGCTTTCATACATGGCCAGGAAGTTCAGCCCGGGAACGCCAAGCCTGGCGAAGTCATAGCCGTAACGGACCTGCCAGGTGCGTTCTCCAGCGCGCTGGAACTTGCCGATCATGGATTCGGTCATGAAGTAGGCGGTTGATCCATCGCCCTGATTCAACCATACCGCGTCGCTGTCGCCGGTCACTGCCTGATAACCGGCAGCAAAGGTATGACCGTTGATGAGGTAGGTGAACTGGGCGCTGGACAGGCGGCTGTCGACTTCACCCTTGGTAACGCCGTTGCCGTAATAACCCACCGTATAGAACGCCGGATCGTGACCGTTTGCACCGTCCGAGCGGTTGTCGAAGTGGCGCAGGTCGGTGCGCAGGGTGCCCGGGCCGAGTTGCATGTCATATTTCAGTCCGAGAAAGTTCTGTTTGTAGAAGTTTTCCAGATTGCCGTAGTAATACTGCAAGGTCAGGTCTTTGGTCGGTTTGTAATCGACGCCTGCGTAGTAGAACTTGTTGACGAATTCGCCGGTCAGCGGGTTGTTGGCACCCGGAATCGACATGCCCATCTGGTTGGTCGAACCGCGGCCCATGACATGTTCCAGCTGGCCTGCGGTGAAAGTGAAGTCCTTCAAGTCGCCAGACTGAATCTGGCCGCCGCGAAAAGTTTGTTGCAGCATGCGATCAGTGGACATGACCACCGGCAGCATCGGCACCAGCGTGCCGTACTTCAACTCGGTTCTTGAAACGCGTGCCTTGAGCGTCGCGCCCAGGCTGCTGAACTCATCGACCGCGCGGCCGTTGCTGTCAGTCGGGAATATGTTGCCGTTGAATGCGGTACTTTGCGGGTTGTAATGGCGGCCCTTGCCCGAGTCCAGGCGGATGCCCAACTGGCCCAGCGCATCGACACCGAAGCCGACGGTGCCGGGCGTGTAGCCGGACTGGTAGTTGAGCATGAAGCCCTGGCCCCACTCCTGCGTGTAGTTCGGGTCGGCAGCACCGCTGCGATTGTCCGCGTTGCTGAAGAAGTTGCGCGCCAGAATGCTGGCCTTGCTGTCTTCCAGAAAACCTTCGCCAAAGCTCTGCTGCGCGATCAGCAGGCCACAAAAGCCCGCAACGAAAGGGGTGGCGCGATTGATACGCTCCATCGGGTTCATCCTCATGCTGTCATTAAGTGTTGTGAGAGGCAGGGTCGGGCGGCAGTCAGGTTTCTTGTTGTTTTAAGAGGCGTGTTTTGCAGCTGAATCCGTTTCAGGTGTCGTTGCGTGAGGCGCTTGATACAGCGTGGCGCGAGGTAAGCGGTAAAGAACCACCAGTGCGAGTACGCCCAGTGCGGCGCAGATCAACAGCCCCGTACCGACTGCATGGGCGAGGGCAGTGCGAGCCAGCTGCAACGTGGTGTCGATATCTGTGAGCGTGTGCTGCAGCAGGACCTGAGGGTCGGTCAGACGCGCTATTGCCTGCATCTGGCCTGCCGAGACCAGCGCATGTTGCAGATTGGCGACGTACAGCAACTTGACCAGCACACCCATTGCCGCGGTGCCCAGCAAGCCGCCAACCAGTCGCAACGATTGAGTGAGTGCTGTGGCGATACCGAGAAATTGCCGCTCGGCAAGCGTCTGGGTGAATACATTGAGGTTGAGCAGAATGAACCCCAGACCCAGCCCCGCCAGCAGAATCAGTCCCAGCAAGGTCGTGAACCCGGCGTGCAGTCCGACCAGTGCCAAGGCGATGCAGGCAATCGACAGGGCAATGAATCCGCCAATCGGTAACCAGTTGGGGTTTGCCAGACGCGTTACGATGCGACTGTTGACGATTGCGCCCAAAGTGATACTCAGGGCCAGCGGTGTGAGCAGCAGCCCGGCGTCCTGCGGCGAGTAGCCGTAGCTGCCCTGCAACAGCAGAGGCAGGTAAAACACCAGGGTGAACATGATCGCACCGGCCAGCAGCGACATGATGAACAGCAGGCGGATGCTGCGATTGGCAAACAGCCCGGCGGGCAGCAAGGCGAACGCGCAACGGCGCTCTCTGAACCAAAGGCCGGTCAAGGCAATAACAGTGATAGCGCCGCACAGCAGGCTGATCGCCAGAGAGCGCTGACCGAGCCATTCAACGAACAATTGCAGGCTGCCCAGGCTCAGGACAATCAACACTGCGCCGATCCAGTCGAGCCTGATCGCACCGGCTGTTGGCGGGCGATACCAGGGTAAAAAACGCCAGGCAAAAAACAACGCAATCACGCCCAGCGGCAGGTTCAGCCAGAACACCGAACGCCAGCCGAACTCGCCGGACAGGTAACCGCCCAACCCTGGGCCGATGGCATTGACCACGCTGAACATCGCACTCAGCAGAACCTGCCAGCGCAGCCGCTGACGGGTGTCGGGAAACAGCTCCGGCACACAGGCAAATGCCGTACCGATCAGCATCCCGCCACCGACGCCTTGCAGGGCCCGGCCAATGACCAGCACCAGCATGCTGTCGGCCAGCGCGCAGACCAGCGAAGCAACGGTGAAAATGACCGTAGCGGCCAGCACGAACGGTTTACGCCCGTAGAAATCGCCCAGTCGGCCAAAGATCGGAATGGTCACAATGGACGCCAGCAGGTAGCCGGTGGCGACCCAGGCATACAGCTCGAAACCATCGAGTTCCGCGACGATGCTTGGCAATGCGTTGCCGATCACTGTCTGGTCGAGTGCGGACAGCATCAGCACCAGGGAAATGCCGAGCATGGCCAGCAGGGCCTGTTTGAAGGTCAGGGCCGGGTGGCTCTGCGTGGTCATGGCGAGGCGCTCAGCGCAACGCAGCGACAGCAGTCGCAATGCGTGTGCAACCGGTTTCAAGGGTTTCGAGGGCCGTCGCCGTAGACATCCGGAAGAACGGTGCCAGACCATAAGCGGTGCCTGCTACAACCGCAACACTCTGACTTTCCAGCAGGTACAGAACCACATCGGTGTCGGCTTCCAGTACCGAGCCTGACGGGGTGGTTTTGCCGATCAGCGCTGCGCAATTGACGTAGAGATAAAACGCGCCTTGTGGCTGGATGCAACTCAGGCCGTCAATTGCGTTGATCAACTCCAGGCAGCGGTCGCGGCGCTGTTTGTAGACCTTGACGCTCTCGCCGACAAACGACTGGTCGCCATTGAGGGCCGCCACTGCGGCGGCCTGGCTCACCGAGCAGGCGTTGCTGGTGGATTGCGACTGCAGGGTAGCCATCGCGTTGATGATATCGCTGGGGCCTGCGGCATAGCCGATGCGCCAACCGGTCATGGCGTAGGTTTTTGATACACCATTGATGATCAGCACACGCTCGCGCAGGGCGGGTTCGACAGTCAGCAGATGGCTGAGCGGGGTGTCGTCATAGCGAATGTGTTCGTAAATATCATCGGTCATGACCAGCACGTCCGGGTAGTCGAGCAGCACGTCGGCCAGTGCCCGCCATTCAGTTGCGCTGTAGGTCGCGCCGGTCGGGTTGCTCGGCGAATTGAGCAGCAGCCAGCGGGTACGCGGCGTGATTGCGTGGCGTAGTTGCTCGGCGGTGAGCTTGAACTGATTGTCTTCGGGGCACGGTAAGGTCACCGGGCGACCATCGCAGGCCAGCACCATGTCCGGGTACGACACCCAGTACGGCGCGGGGATCAGCACTTCGTCGTCAATGCCCAGCGTCGCTGCGAAGGCATTGAAGATCGCAGCCTTGGCACCGCTGGTGACTACGATCTGGCCGGGGGCGTAGCTCAGGCCGTTTTCGCGCTGGAGTTTGGCGGCAATCGCGTCGCGCAGCGCTGCAGTACCCGCATTGAGCGTGTAGCGGGTTTCACCGTTTTCGATGGCGGCAGAGGCGGCCTGACGAATGTGGGCAGGCGTATCGAAGTCGGGTTCGCCAACCACCAGATTGATGATCGACTTGCCTGCGCGCCGCAGTTCATTGGCCCGAACGGCAGCAGCGCTGCTGGGCGATGGTTTGATGCGGAGCACGCGGGCAGCGATGCGAGATGCGGTCACGTTGGCATTCCTCGTTGATGGACTTGACGGGGAATACGTTACGAGCCTGCAGACGGCAGGCCATAAGACGAGTTTGTTCTGGGTTGATAGGCAGCGCTTATGACCGCAGATGAACCAATGCTGCACCAAAAGCGGGCGAGCAATGCCTGCGGGGGCATCCATGCGTTGCAAACACGCTCGGCAGTTGCTGACATAGCAATTGCTTATGTCTGGTTTTTTCAGAGCTGGCCTGTGTCTTGCTGAGGCATCGGGGTCGTGACTCTGGAGTGCAGCACCTTGAACCTTCGCCGCTTGAAATACTTTGTGAAAATTGTCGACATCGGCAGCCTGACCCAAGCCGCCGATGTACTGCACATCGCACAACCTGCGTTAAGCCAGCAATTGGTGACGCTGGAAGCCGAGTTGCAGCAGCAGTTGCTGATCCGCACCAAGCGCGGCGTTACCCCGACCGAGGCGGGCAAGGTTTTGTATGGCCATGCTCAGGTCATACTGCGTCAGTGTGAGCAGGCGCAAAGTGATGTCAACGCCAGCGGCCTGGCGTTGTCGGGGCCGGTGTCGGTAGGGCTGGCCCCGGGCACTGCTGCGTCAACCTTGTCGCTGCCGTTGCTGAAACGGGTGCGCGAGCGTCATCCGGGTATTTTCCTGTACCTCAACGAGAACTTTGGCACCACGCTGAGCGAACTGATCATGAACGGGCGCATGGACATGGCCGTTCTTTATGGCGGACGTGAGGTGCATGGCCTCAGTTTTGTGCCGTTGATTCGCGAGCAACTGTATCTGGTCAGCGCCCAGGACACGCTTCAGGGCTGTGAGGAAATAGCCCTCGCCGAGCTGGCCGATATCGACCTGCTGTTACCGCGCACCTACAACACCATCCGCCGTCTGGTGGATGAGGCATTTGTGCGCATCGAGCGCAGTGCCCGGGTGGTTGCAGAAGTCGAATCATCGACGACTCTGGCTGCCGCAGTAGCGGATCGATTCGGCTCGACCATTCTTCCCGAGTCTGCTGCGCGGGTGCTGGCCGATACGCATGCGGTCAATCTGAGCCGGATCGTCGAACCCGAGATCGAAGCGCCGCTGGCCCTGTGCCTGTCAGGCCACTTGCCGCTTTCGGTTCCGGCCCAGGCAGTCAAGGCCATCCTACTGGAACTGGTCGCAGAGATGCGCGGCAATCGCCGTACAGAGTAACCCCGGCGTCATAAGGGGCGCTTATCACCCCACAGTCAAACCGTCTTGGCGGTCAAAAATCGCTCTCGTTACATTGCCCTCAGCCACATTTCTTTTGCCAGGCAAGGGCTCTTGCATGAAACCGGAACGTATCAAAGCACTTATCGACCTGATGGCCGAATCGGACCTGAGTGAACTCAGCCTGTCTGAAGGCGATACGCAGTTGCGTTTGCTGCGTGAGTCGGTCGAGGCCGCCAGCGGCGTCAGTCCATCTGCATCAACGTCGCTGAAAGCGCCTGCAACCGACGCTGCTGCTTCCTCTCAGGCAAGTGCAACTGCCAATGCGCAAGAGGCTCAGGCCTGCGCCTCGCTGTATGGGGTCTTGCACCTGATCCCGGCGCCCGACCAGCCGCCCTTCGTTGAAGTCGGCACGTCAGTCGAAGTGGGACAGACCCTGGCAGTGGTTGAAGCTATGAAGATGTTTCATCCGGTGACGGCTGAAAAGGCAGGGGTCGTGACCGCCATTCTGGTTGCCAACGGCGAAGAGGTTCAGGCCGGACAAGCGCTTTTCAGCATCGGTTGAAGGTCTTGGGTGGCCGTGCGGCTGCCTTCCGGGTTCACAGATCAGGGGTTTTTGATGTTCGATAAAGTGTTGATCGCCAACCGCGGCGAAATTGCCCTGCGCATCCAGCGCGCCTGCAAAGGCCTGGGCCTGAGTACGGTTGCGGTCTATTCCGAAGCGGATCGCGATGCCAGCTATGTACGGCAGGCCGATGAGTCACTGTGCATAGGCCCGGCCGCGCCGGGGCAGAGTTATCTGAATCAGGCTGCCGTGCTTTACGCTGCGCAGTTGACCGGTGCTCAGGCGATCCATCCCGGTTACGGGTTTCTGTCTGAAAACGCCGCGTTCGCCGAGCGCATCGAACAGGCTGGCCTGACGTTCATCGGCCCCAGTGCCGCCTGCATTCGGGTGATGGGCGACAAGGTCGCGGCCAAGCGGGCAATGCGTGAGGCTGGCGTGCCGTGCGTGCCAGGCCCGGACACCAGCATGCCTGCCGATCCGCAAGGTATCCTGAAAATTGCCCGTGACATTGGTTACCCGGTCATCGTCAAGGCCGCTGGCGGTGGCGGCGGGCGGGGCATGCGCGTGGTTCAGGAAGAGCAGCAATTGCTCGATGCAATTGCGCTGACCAGCGAAGAAGCCCGCCGGGCCTTCGGCAATCCCGAGTTGTATATCGAGAAGTTTCTGGGCCAGCCGCGCCATGTCGAGATTCAGGTGCTGTGCGATGCCTATGGCAATGCCGTCTGGCTTGGCTCGCGGGATTGCTCGATGCAGCGCCGCCACCAGAAGGTGCTTGAAGAGGCTCCTGCACCGGGCATCGACCCGGAATTGATGGCCAGGGTGGGCGAACGTTGCGCACTGGCCTGCCGGCAGATCGGTTACCAGAGCGTAGGCACGTTCGAATTCCTGTTTGAAAACGATGAGTTCTATTTCATCGAAATGAATACTCGCCTGCAGGTCGAGCACCCGGTCACGGAAATGACTTCCGGCATCGACATCGTTCAGCAGCAGATTCGCATGGCGATGGGTGAGCGCCTGAGTTTCAGCCAGGCCGACGTCAGCGTGTCGGGCCATTCGCTGGAATGCCGGATCAACGCCGAGGACCCGCGCAGCTTCATGCCTACGCCGGGTCAAGTCACCCGCTGGGAGATTCCTGGTGGTTTTGGCGTACGGGTCGACTCGCATGTGAGCCACGGTTATCGCGTTCCGCCTTATTACGATTCGATGGTGGCGAAGGTCATCACCCACGGTGCCAGTCGCGATGAGGCCCTGGCACGTATGCGCCTGGCGCTGAGCGAAATGCACGTTGAGGGAATCTCTACCAACATCGCGCTGCATCGCGACATTTTGCAGGACCCGGTGTTCTGCAAGGGTGGCATGGACATTCACCACTTGGAGCGCTGGTTACAGACAAGGAGCCACCCATGACCCTCCAGCAGTTGCCGCCACGAATCACTTTGCTGGGAACCACCGCCTTGCTGTTCGAAGCGCCCGGCGAGCTTGAGCTGGCAGCGCAGCAACGCATATGGGCGCTGGCCAGCCTGAGCAAGGACTGGCCGCAGGTGCGCGAATCGGTGCCGGGCATGAACAACCTGATGCTGACCTTCGCAGCGCCGCCACGCGACCTGACCGGCTTGAAAACCCGCTTGCTGAAGGCCTGGGAGCAATGCCAGCCGCTGCCGTTGCAAGGCCGGATCATCGAGTTGCCGGTGGTGTATGGCGGTGACGGCGGACCGCACATGGCCGATGTCATCGCCCATACCGGACTGGATATCGAGACCATCGCCAATCTGCACTGCGAACCGCTTTACCCGGTGTACGCCTTGGGCAGCCACCCCGGTTATTGCTATCTGGGCGGCATGGATCAGCGTCTGGCGACGCCTCGGCGCAAAGTGCCGGTACTCGATATCGGTGCCGGCTCGGTTTCCATCGGCGGCGTGCAGACGGGTATCTCCGCTTCAGCCGGCCCCAGTGGCTGGAACACGATAGGGCGCACGGAAATGGTGTTTTTCGACGCTGATCAGAACCCTCCGGCGCTGATGCAGCCCGGCGATCAACTGCGCTTGCGTATCGAGAGGATCATTCGATGATCGAAGTTATCAGCGCCACCGCACTGGCGACGATCCAGGATCTGGGTCGGCATGGCAGCCTGGGCTACGGCGTCGGCACCTCCGGCGCAATGGACACGCTGTCGTTGCAGCTCGGCAATTTGTTGCTGGGCAACGACGAAGACGCGGCAGGCATCGAAATTCCACTGTTCCCGTTCGAAGTGCGTTTTGTCGAGGACTGCACTTTTGCTATCACCGGTGCTGCCTGTTCTGCACGGCTGGATGGCGAGCGACTGCCGGGTAACTGGGTCGCTCAGGCGCGCAAGAATCAGGTGTTGAAGCTGAGTTACCCGACGACAGGCAGTCGCGCCTATTTATGCCTGGCGGGCGGTGTGGATGTGCCGCAGGTTCTGGGCTCGCGCAGCACGCAATTGCGCGGTGCATTTGGTGGCTGGCAGGGCCGGGCCTTGCAGCAGGGCGATCTGATTCCCGCCGGTGCGGCTAATCAACCGCGCGCTGGTGATTTTGGTCTGCAATCTGCTGCGGCGGCCTTGCCGTTGATTATCGACGAGCTACCGGCCATACGCGTACTGCCTGCCGCCGAGTTCGACTGCTTCAGCGTTGAAGCCCAACAAACATTTTTTGCCGGCGAGTGGAAAATCACCACGCAAAGCAATCGCTATGGTTATCGCATGGAAGGTACGCCCCTATTGCCAAGGGAGGCGCTGGAAATTCGCTCTCACGGCATTGTGCCCGGGGTGATTCAGGTGCCCCACGGCGGCCAGCCGATTGTGCAAATGCGCGATGCCCAGCCCAGCGGCGGCTATCCAAAGTTTGCCACGGTTATCGAAGCCGACCTGTGGCGTCTCGGTCAGGCCCCGATCGGTAGCAAGGTGCGCTTCGTGCAATGCAGCTACGAGGAGGCCGTTGAGGCACTGGACACCAATCACGCCTTCATCGAAGACGCCCGGCGCTTGCTTGCGCTGCGCGGCCTGCAAGGACATCGCTGATGAACATCAATGAAATTCGCCAACTGGCAGGCTGGATTCGTGATGCCGGGCTCACGGTTCTTGAACTGAAACGACCAGGGTTCGAGTTGTTGATCCGACGCGGTGTACGTGCGGATAACCCTGCATCGCGACCTGACGTGGACGTCGCAGTCGAACAGCCGCCAGCCACCGCGCTTGTAATAGCTGCGGATAACCCCGGCGTTTTTGTATCGAGACACCCCGACGAAAAAAACAGCTACGTAAAACCCGGCGACACCGTTGCAGTCGGGCAGTTGCTGGGCCTGTTGCGCATCGGCCTGCTTTATCTGCCGGTGCGCAGCCAGCAGGCAGGGCGTGTGACGCGTTTTCTGGCTGCCGAGCATGAACGGGTCGGTTACGGCCAGCCGCTGATTGAACTGGAGGAGTGACACGATGCGCATCGATCTGAACGCTGATCTGGGTGAGGGCTTCGGCCCCTGGACCATGGGTGAGGATGAGGCACTGATGCAACTGATCTCCTCGGCCAACGTGGCCTGTGGTTTTCATGCCGGTGATCCATTGATAATGAATAACACCGTGCACCGCGCCAAAGCGCTGGGCATCGATCTCGGCGCACATGTCGGTTTTCCTGATCTGCAGGGGTTCGGGCGGCGCAGAATGAACATCGAACTCAACGAGTTGTGCAGCATGGTGGTGTATCAGCTGGGCGCTCTGGCAGGCATTGCAGCCGCTGCCGGTTACCGCGTGACGCACATGAGCTTCCACGGCGCGCTGGGTAATATGGCCGCGGCCGATGCCGAACTGGCCAGGCCGCTGGTCAAGGCGGTCGCCAGTTTCGATGCGCAGATGATCATCAGTTCATCCAGCAGCGCGGCCATCGAACAGGCCGCCGAAGCGTGCGGCCTGAGAGTCGCGACCACGTTTCTGGCCGACCGTGCCTACGACGAAAACTGCCTGCTGGTGCCGCGTGGCATTGCCGGGGCGGTGATCAAGGACCCACAGCAGGTCCGCGCCAGGATTGCGCAACTGTTGCAGGACGGTACGGTTACGACCCTGAGCGGCAAGCGCGTGGCGGTCAATGCCCAATCAATCCTGTTGCATGGCGACACGCCGGGGGCGGTGGAGCTTGCGCGCAGCATTCGCCAGAGCATCGAAGAGCAGGGCGGTGTCATCACCCCGGTTTCACAGCTGCTCGGGTCATAAGCGCAGCTTATTGCCACACAACCATTGTGTCTTGGTCGCTGCCCATGACGCTCGTTAAAGTCCAGTACAAGGCGATCAGCATTAACAGCCAAGCGGCTGATCGACGCTTATTCAAGGAAACCCCGACATGCCTTTTTCCGATTACAAAACTGCGCTGGTGACCGGCGCTTCTTCCGGCATTGGCGAAGCCGTCGTCGAACGGCTGTGTGCCGAAGGTCTGCAGGTTCATGCGCTGGCGCGCAGTGCAGACAAGCTGGCGGCACTGGCGCAGCGCGCATGCTATCGACGTGACTGATCTGGCCGGTCTGACGGCACTGTTCCAGGCCCATCAGTTCGATGTTGTGGTCAACAATGCCGGAGTCGACCGGCCCGGTTCGCTGCTCAAGGCAGACGCAGAAGGGATTGATCTGCTGGTCGATGTGAACCTGCGCGCGGTATTGCAGATCGCCAGGCTTTCGCTGCCGGGTATGGTCGAGCGTGACAGCGGGCACATCATCAACATCAGCTCGATTGCCGCCGCCTACAACTTCGGCGGCAACTCAACGTACCACGCCACCAAGGCTGCCGTGAGCATGCTTTCTCGCCAGCTACGTATCGATGCGTTCGGCAAGCGCGTGCGGGTGACGGAAATCTGCCCCGGGCGTGTGGCCACGGACATTTTTGCCCATGTGCATGGCGATTCCGAGGAAGTGCGCAAACGCTTCATCGAGGGCTATGAGCTGCCTGTGGCCAAGGACATTGCCGATGCAATCGCCTACGTGATCGCTGCGCCCATCGCGGTCAACATCGGCCATATGGAAATCACCCCGACGCTACAGGTACCCGGCGGGCTGTCGACCGCGCGCCCGCAGGACTATGAAGGCTGAGGCTGCGCCTCGCTGCAAGCGCTGTACCCATCACGAGAGCGGCACCAGCCGCCATGCGACACTCGCGCCAGTACCCCTGGCGCCTTGCTTCTGCCCTGGCTGAATGTCAATGGGAACAACCATGACGAGTAAATTCGATCTTTCGGCGATCCTGCAGGGCGAGTATGCCGAGCTGATCGTCAAGGGCATAGAGACAACCCTGCAACTGGCGTTCGTTGCCTGGTGCATGGCAATGGCCGTGGCCTTGCTGCTGGTGTCGATTCGCCTGACCGGCAACAAATACGCCGAGCGTCTGGTGGCGGGCTATGTGTCCTACCACCGCAACGTGCCGACACTGGTACAACTGATGCTCTGGTATTTCGGTATTCCGACGTTGCTCACCGAAAGCACGCAGCTCTGGCTGGCCAACTACAGCACCGAGTACCTGTTTTCGGTGATCGCGCTGGGGCTGTGCCAGGCGGCTTACTTCAGTGAGGACATCCGCAGCGGCTTGCGCGCCATTCCGGCCGGGCAAGTCGAAGCATCGCGCGCATTGGGCCTGGGTTATGTGCGTTCGATGCGTTACGTGATCCTGCCGCAAGGCGTTCGCAACTGCCTGCCGTCATTGATCAATCACACGGTGCTGCTGTTCAAGAACACCAGCCTGGTCATGGCCATCGGCGTCGTCGAGCTGACCTATGCCACTCGCGAGGTCGAGAACTACACCTTTCGCACCTTCGAGGCGTATCTGGTCGCAACCGTGGTCTACCTGACCATTTCACTGATGCTGATGGGCCTGGGTGCGTTGCTGGCCCGGCATTTCAGCAACGCCATGGCGAGGTAGGCGGCGATGTTCGATGTGTTCACGATTGTTCGCGATAACTGGACCTTGCTGCTGGTCGGCCAATATCCTCACGGCCCGATGGGCGGGCTGGTTTCAACGCTGACTCTGGCTGCGCTGGCGCTTTTGCTGGCGTTCCCGCTAGGGCTGCTACTGTCGCTGGCACGGGTCTCGCCGTGGCGCTGGCTGCGTTACCCGGCCACGGTCTGGGTCTATGTGATGCGCGGCATTCCGCTGCTGATGGTGATTTTCTGGACTTACTTCCTGGTCCCGCTGCTGATCGGTCATAACATCACCGGCTTCACCACCATGCTCTGCACGCTGGTGGTCTATCAGAGCGCCTACCTGTGCGAAATCATCCGCGGTGCCATTCAGGCGCTGCCGGCTGGTCAGTACGAAGCGTCACGCTCGCTGGGCATGGGCTACATGCGCACCACGGTCTGGGTGATTTTGCCGCAAGCGCTGTACAACGCATTGCCAAGCCTGATCAGCCAGTTCATTTCGATCATCAAGGAAACGTCGCTGGGCTACGTGATCAACGTCCAGGAAGTGACCTTCGCCGCCAATCAGATCAACAACCAGCTGCTGACCAAGCCGTTTCAGGTGTTCTTCATTCTGGCGATCACCTACTACGTGCTGTGCTACGGCCTGACCCGGCTGGCCGCAGTGGTGGAACGGCGGATTGCCCGCAAACGGGAGGGCAGCGTGTCGCCTGCACCTGTTCCCCGGCCTTTGACTACCGATAATTGAGGGTTGCCCAATGCATCCGATGATCATGTTTTCCAGGATCAATAAGTGGTATGGCGAGTACCAGGCCCTGACCGATATCACCGCTGAAGTGCAGCGCGGCGAAGTGGTGGTGCTGTGCGGGCCCTCGGGCTCGGGCAAGTCGACACTGATCCGCACCGTCAACCGTCTTGAAGATGTTCAGCAGGGCCAGATTCTGTTTGACGGCCACGACGTGAACGGCACCGACGCCAACGTCAATCGCTTGCGCAGTCGGGTGGGTTTTGTATTCCAGAGCTTCAATCTGTTCCCGCATCTGTCGGTGCTAGACAACATCATCCTGACCCCGACCAAAGTGCGCGGCCTGAAAAACAGTGAGGCGCGCGCCAGGGCCATGGAACTGCTGGATCGGGTGGGGCTGGCACACAAGGCCGGCGCTTACCCGGCGCAGTTGTCCGGCGGCCAGCAGCAGCGCGTGGCGATTGCCCGGGCGCTGGCCATGGAACCGCCCGTGATGCTCTTTGACGAGCCCACCAGCGCACTCGACCCGGAAATGGTCGGCGAGGTGCTCAGCGTCATGAAAGGCCCCTGGCCAAAGAGGGCATGACCATGATGTGCGTCACCCACGAGATGAATTTTGCCCGTGAAGTGGCCGATACCATCTGGTTCATGGATGCGGGGCAGATCCTTGAAAAATCCAGTCCTGAGGCTTTCTTTCAGCAGCCGGACCACCCGCGTGCCCAACGCTTCATTTCCGACCTGCGCAGCCATTGAGCACAGGCCCCTGTTTCAGCAATCCCTCCATTTATTTCCAGGAGTCTCACCATGCGTATGAAGTCTTTGCTGGTTGCACTGGCATTGTCGCCATTGGCTGTTTCGGTTGCTCACGCTGATCAGCTCAGTGATGTGATGAGCAAGAAAAGCCTGAGTTGCGGCGTCTATGCTGACGTCCCGCCGTTTTCGGCACCGGACCCGAAAACCCGTGAACTGGTAGGCATGGACGTCGACCTCTGCAAGGCGCTGGCCAAACATATGGGCGTCGAGCTGGAGCTCAAGCCGCTGTCGGTCGAAGCGCGCATTCCTGAAGTCAAAATGGGCCGCGTTGACGTGATTTTTGCCAACCTGGCCTACACCAAGAGCCGCGCCGACCAGATCCAGTTCAGCGATCCGTACTACATCGCCAAGGAAACGCTGGTAGTGCGCGCCGCCAATGCCGATCAACCGAAATCCTTTTTCAAAGGCAAACGCATCAGCTCGACCAAAGGCTCTACGTCCGAGCAGTCGATTCGGCTGGCTGATGCCACGCCTGTGACCTTCCAGGACACCGGTTCTGCCTACATGGCGCTGCAACAGAACAAGGTGGTGGGCCTGGTGACCAACACCATGACCGCGATCAAGCTGGTCGGGCAGGCCAAGGCCAGTGGTGTGGAGCTGGCAATCGCCAAGGAGCCGATGGCGCTGGAGCCTATCGGTGCCGGTATGCGTCAGGGCGAGCCGGCATTTCTGGCCAAGGTCAACGAATCGCTGCGTGCGATGGAAGCAGCAGGTGAAATCGACGCGATCTGGGCGCAGTGGATCGGCCCGAATACCGAATACAAAATGGTTCGTGAAGACAAGGTGCAAAGCCTCAGTGAATTGAAGTTCGACCCGCTGCCTTGATCAAATCTTGATATTTCCTTGAGGGTTTATTGATAGTCGACGTTCAGAGTTCTGCCGACAGTATTAACCGTCGGCATCACCCCGTGTGGGCGCCTCAGAGGAAAAAATGTCTGATCGCTCAGGTTCTGTTTCTGCATCGACAATTGGCGCTTCAACCACTGGGAAAAGACGATTCGGTGCCTCGCCGGTATGGCTGATTCCGGTGATTTCTGCCCTGGTATGCGTATCGCTGCTGATCAGCAGCTCACTGTCGAAAGGGCCGAGAATTTTTATCAGTTTTCAAAGCGCCGAAGGGCTTGAAGCGCATAAGACCAGGGTCAAGGTCAAAAATGTCGTGATCGGCGAGGTGTCAGCTGTTGCCCTCAGCAAAGACCGTACGGGTGTTGTGGCGACAGTGGATCTGAATGCCGACGCCCGTGCCTTCACTGCCGAGGATTCCATGTTCTGGGTGGTGCGCCCGCGTATCGGGGCCAAGGGCGTGTACGGCGTGGATACCCTGCTTTCCGGGCCGTATATCGCGGCAGACAGCGGGACGTCCGAGCACCCGAAAAAACACTTTATTGGTCAGGAAAGCCCACCACCCCTTACGTTTGGCGCAAAAGGCACACGTTTTACCCTGCACGCCGAGGACATGGGCTCACTCGATGTCGGTTCTCCTGTCTATTATCGGCGCATTCAAGTCGGTCAAGTGGTTGCCTGTCATTTGTCCGAGGATGGCAAAGGTGTGGATGCGGAAATTTTCATCAATGCCCCCAACGACAGATTTGTGACCACCGATACACGGTTCTGGAACGCCAGCGGTATTGGCCTGACGGTTGATGCTGATGGGCTGAAGATAAAGACTGAATCGGTTTCGACGTTACTGGCCGGAGGTGTGGCCTTCGTTGAGCCAGGATACGGTTCGAGCGCGCCAAGGGCTGCAGAGCATGCACGTTTCAAGCTGTTCGAGGATCAGCAAAAGGCGCTGTCACCTCCCGATGGCGAGCCGGGTTATATCCGCATGATGTTCAGGCAGTCTTTGCGTGGTCTTGAAGTCAATTCGCCCGTCGAGTTCATGGGCATAAATCTGGGGCGAGTGGTCTCCGTCGATCTTGACTACGATGCAGCCAGCAAGTCTTTTTCCAGCATTGTGGGGGCGGTGATCTACCCGGACCGCCTGGGGCGGGCCAACGAAAAGATCCTAGAGACATTAGGTACACCCGACGATTCGCGTACGGCGCAGTTAATCGCCGACTTCGTCAAACAGGGCCTGCGCGCACAGCCTCGCAGTGCGAGTCTGCTGACCGGCCAGCTTTATATTTCTCTGGGGTTCTTTGCCAACGCTGCGCCGGTTCAATTCGATGTCAACGCACGGCCGCTGATAATCCCCACCGTACCGGGAGAGCTGGAGAAAATGCAGGAGCAGGTACAGCTGATCGTTGAAAAGGTCAGCAAATTGCCGGTGCAGGAGATCGCCGGCAATCTGAATGGCAGCCTTGACGAAGCGTACAAGACGTTCAAGCTGTTCAACGCAGACGTAGTGCCCGAACTTCACACTGTTCTGGGGCAGTCCCGAAGCACGATGGAGATGGCCGGGGCGGCCCTTGCAGAAGACTCGCCGGTACGCCAGCAGGTCAACCGGACGATGGACGAAGTTCAACGTACGGCCCGCTCGGTGCGGGTCCTGACCGATTATATAAGCCGCAAACCCGAAGCCTTGATCCGTGGTCGCACCCGGCAGGATGTGCCGAGTGTCTACACGCCGGCCAATTCTGCGCCAAGGCCTGACTGACGCAGCCCGGACGTACTCAGTATCTTGGTTTTACAGCCCTCCATTGCGGCTGGTACTTCTGCATCTGCTTCACATCATCGCGCTGACGAATGCCACAGCTGTGGTACTGATCGTTGAGCTTGCCGAGCTGGTCGTAATCCAGCTCAAGGCCAAGGCCCGGCGCGCGGGTGATGCTGACGCAGCCGTCGACAATCGGCAGCTTGCCGCCCTTGATGACTTCCTCGTCCGGTTCCTGCCACGGGTAGTGCGTGTCGCAGGCGTAGTCCAGATTGGGCACGGACGCAGCGACGTGGGCCATGGCCATGAGGCTGATCCCCAAATGCGAGTTGGAGTGCATCGACACACCGAGGCCGAAGGTGTCGCACATCTTCGCCAGCGCCTGGGTGTCGCGCAGGCCGCCCCAGTAATGGTGGTCGGCGAGTACGATCTGCACGCTGTCGAGGGCCACGCTGCGTCGGAATTCATTGAAATCGGTCACGACCATGTTGGTCGCCAGTGGCAGGCCAGTGCGCTTGTGCAATTCCGACATGCCATCCAGACCAGGGGTCGGGTCTTCGTAGTACTGCAGGTCATCGCCCAGCAGCTCGGCCATGCGAATCGAGGTTTCCAGCGACCAGTTGCCGTTGGGGTCGATGCGCAGCGGGTAGCCGGGGAAGGCTTTTTTCAATGCCTTGATGCAGGACACCTCATGTTCCGGCTCCAGCGCACCGGCCTTGAGCTTGATGCTTTTGAACCCGTAGGCTTCGATCATGCGCCGTGCCTGGGCGACGATCTGTTCTTCGCTGAGCGCTTCACCCCAGCTGTCGGGTGCGTAAGGCGCATCGGCATGCTGCGCGTATTTGAAGAACAGGTAGGCGCTGAAGGGTATCTGGTCACGAATGGCACCGCCGAGCAGGTCCACCAACGGCAGGTTCATGGAACGTGCCTGCAGGTCCAGAAACGCCACCTCGAATGCTGAATAAGCGTTGCTTACCGCCTTGCTGGCGTGCGAACCCGGTGCCAGTTCAGCACCGGCCAGGCTGGCAGGTTTGTGTGCCGCAACCGTCGCCTGAACGATGCTGCGCAGTTGATTGAGGTTGAACGGGTCGAGCCCGATCAACTGGTTCTGCACTTGTTGCTGAATGGCCAGCGCCGGGGCGTCGCCATAGCTTTCGCCGAGGCCGATGTAACCGTTGTCGCTTTCCACTTCGATGATCGAGCGCAGTGCGAAAGGTTCATGGATGCCACTGGCGTTGAGCAGCGGCGGATCGCGAAAGGCGATAGGGGTTACGGTCACGCGTATGATTTTCAAAGGGCGGTCTCCCGGTGATCAGGGTTTGAGGCTGGAAGGGGTGCCAGGCACGACGGCGCGGTGGGGTTTGGCTGGCTCATCTCTGGACGGGTGGCGCAGGTCACCACGCGGAGTGGGTGCGGGCAAAGAAAATCACGACGGCAGCGAGCAACGAGGTGGTAGCCAGCCCATAAAGACCACCCTGAATCGAACCGGTGGTCTGCTCCAGAAAACCGAACGTAGTGGGCGCGACGAAGCCGCCGAGGTTGCCGATGGAGTTGATCAGCGCAATGACCGCTGCGGCAATGCGCGCGTCCAGATAGCCCTGAGGGATCGGCCAGAACAGTGCCGATGCGGCCTTGAAACCGATTGCTGCGAAACAGATGGCGACAAAAGCAAACACCGGACCACCAATGGTGGACATGAACATGCCGACGGCGGCGATCACCAGCGTGACAGCGACCCAGGCCTGTGGGTGCTTGAAGCGTGCCGCCAGTGCGGCAAAGCCGTACATGGCCACAATCGAGATGATCCACGGCACCGAGTTGAACAGGCCGACCTCAAAGTCGCTGAAACTGCCCATCTTGCGAATCATGCTTGGCAGCCAGAAGGTAGCCCCGTAAATGGTCAGCGCCACGGAAAAGTAGATGAAGCAGAACAGCAGGATCTGCCGGTCCGCCAGCAGGCGCAATACCGAGGGTCTGACGGTCTGAGTTGCTTCGCGCAGACGTTGCTCTTTGGCTATGGCGGTGCTGAGTGCGGTTTTTTCTTCATCGCTGAGCCAGGTGGCTTCATGCGGGTGTGATTGCAGCCAGAACCAGACGAATCCGCACAGCACTATGGAAGCGAAGCCTTCGATCAGGAACATCCACTGCCAGCCGTGCAGACTCAGGCCCTCGATGCCCAGTAGCGCGCCGGATACCGGGCCGGAAATTACCGAAGCGATTGCCGAGCCACTGAGAAACAGCGCCATGGCCTTGCCGCGATCGCTGGAAGGCAACCATTGGGTGAAGTAATAGATGATGCCGGGAAAGAAGCCAGCTTCGGCGGCACCCAGAATGAAACGCAGCACGTAGAAACTGGTTTCACCCTGAACGAACGCCATGGCCATCGCGGCCGCGCCCCAGGTGAACATGATGCGGGTCAGCCAGGCGCGGGCACCGTAGCGCTGCAACAGCATGTTGGAAGGTACTTCGAACAGTGCATAGCCGACAAAGAACAATCCGGCGCCCAGCCCGTAGGCCGCCGCACCGATGCCCAGATCGGTTTCCAGATGACTGCGTACAAAACCGATATTGACCCGGTCGATGTAATTGACGATGAACATCACCACAAACAGCGGCAACACGTGGCGTTTCACCTTGGAGGCCGCACGGGCAAGCACCGTGGGGTCCGTAGTACCAGGGACGGTATTCAAGGGCGACTCCCATTCATTGTTTTTTTGGGGATGAGTCGATCATGAGGGGGTATATTATTCCCGTCCAATCCAGTTAATGACTTGATTGATACCGGGAGTGGATCAATGTTCGAGCTTTCTCAACTGCGCTGTTTCACCACGGTGGCCACGGAACTCAATTTCCGGCGCGCTGCCGAACGGCTGAATATGACCCAGCCTCCGCTGAGCCGGCAAATCCAGATACTGGAGCACAATCTGGGTGTCGAGCTGTTCACGCGCAGCACCCGCAGTGTGGCCCTGACCGCAGCGGGCAGGGCGTTCTTCATTGAAGCGCAGACGTTGCTGGAGCGCGCGCAGCAGGCTGCCATCTCCGCGCGGCGCTTTGCCGAAGGCGATATCGGCTCGGTGACCATCAGCTTTGTCGGCAGCGCGGTGTACGAGTTTCTGCCCAGAGTGATCGCCGAGGCGCGGCTCAAGCAGCCGCAGGTGAAGATTTCCCTGACTGAAATGAACACCTATCAGCAGCACGAAGCGCTCAGGGCGCGACGCATTGACCTGGGGATCGTGCGAGCGCCGCTGTTTCAGCCCGGCTACGAGGGCGAATGCCTGGTGCGAGATCCATTCGTGCTGGCGGTGCCGGGCAATCATCGGCTGGCTCACGCTGATTCAGTTACGGTGGCGGACCTGGAAGGCGCGCCGTTTCTGATGTATTCGCATTCGGCCTATCCACCGTTCAACGAACTGCTGACCGGTATGTTTCGTTCCGCACGAGTTGCGCCGGAGTATGTCCAATGGCTTGGGTCGTCACTGACTATTCTGGCACTGGTCAACGCCGGCATGGGCCTGGCACTGGTGCCGCGCTGTGCGACCAATGTGGTGTTCAAGGACGTCGTATTTCGTGACATTGACCTGGGCGAGGGTGTGCAGAGCGAGTTGCATCTGGTCTGGCGTGCCGACAATGACAATCCAGCGTGCCGGATGCTGCTCAAGGCTATTCGTGCGGCTGTCCGGGCGGATGAAAATTAAAGCGAAAAACCTTGCAGTGCGTTGGCATCAACTATCATTTATTCAGTCGATAGTCATCATCAAGCAAGGCAAGTTCTGTTTTTCCGGCAAAGGAGGAGGATGGCGCCATAGCCACCTGCTCCAAAGGGAGACGACGCGATGAGAATGTTTAACCTGTTGACGTTTGCTGCCGTGCTAAGCACCAGCATGATGCTCACTGCGCCAGCCAATGCTGCCGTCTCGTCAGTCTCTACGGTCTCAGAGCAGTCTTGCCACTTCATGCCGGTGGCCGACAGCGCCTCCAGTCTGCAACACACTCAGTCAGTGGGGGTGTTGTACAGCGAAAACACCGTCAGTAACCTCCAGTACCTGAACAACTATCACTCGGTAGCGCTCAGGAGCGGACAGAACGGCGCGCTCGATTCGCGTATCCGCAATGCATTCATCAGCAGTTCGGACCCGAAACTGGCAACCGACTGGCTGGTAGGCTCATTGCAGAAAGAATTCGCCTCGGTGACCGTTTACGACAACCTCGACGCGGTGATGAAAGCGCGCCCCGACGTGGTGGTGATGCTTGATACCTACAACCGTCTGGTAAGCAAGCGCAACAGTCAGGTCGAAGCGCGGTTCATGGCCCGGTTTTATGACACCAATCTGCAATACATCGGCAAGGCAGAAGGTGAGGTGGTCAAGGAGATGACCTCGGTCTGGGTGCAGGGCAAAGCTGCTCCAGAAATTGCCGCACAGATTGACCAGCAGCGTGAGCTGCAGGTCAATGCGCTGAAACAATTCGATGCATCGCTCAAAGCGCTGGTTATGCAAGCCGATAGGGCTCAGGTGGCGGCGAACTGAGTCTAGGTCTCGCCTGGTTCATGTCCGGTTGTTGATGACCTGAGCAAAATTCGCGCTGAACGCGAACTGCGACACACCCAGCACGGAGGTGATGGTTCGCGAACCGCTGCCTTGTAGTTGTATCTGTCCGCAGTGATTGTCCTGCGGTGTAATGCTCGTGTTGACGGACAGAAACTGCTTATCAATTTTCGTCGCTTCAATACCGCCTGCCATCAGCATCGTTGCCAGCGGATCGAATATCGGTACCGGATAACCTTCGGCGTGCGTGCCTGATTTGGTTTCAAGCACTTGCTTGACCAGCAAGGCGACAGGGTCGCTCGCCGTAATCTTTTGCGAGTAGCTCGCGTCGAGAATGACCTGGTTGCAGACGTCCAGCGGGACGAGGGTCAATGGCAGGCTCGACTGAAAAACGGCATCGGCCGCGACAGGGTCGACGAACACATTCCATTCTGCGTAGTGGTTACTGCTGTAGGCCTCACCCTGATTCCATTCCTTTTGAGCGTCGTTCAATGCAGCGACGTTACCGTCAACATAGACAGCCCCAGCCATGGCGACGATCTGCTCGATCATCTGGAAGTCTGCGGGTTGGTTACTCAGTGAGAGCATCTTCGCAATGTTGGTAAAGCCACCCAGCGAAAGAACAGTGATTTTATCCTGGCTGTTATTCACGGCCTGATACATGAACTCCCACGCGGGAAGGTTTGATAACGCCGGCAAGGCAGTCGGATTGAGCGTTCCCAGAAGGCCCATGATGTCATTCATATCGTTTTTGAATGGTTGTGGAAACCGGTTGTCGTACTCAAGTGGCTTATCGGTGCCTTTTGCCACAACAGTACTGAGACGGTTGCCAATGCCCAGTAAATGCTGCGCGATGATGACGCCCCAGCCGAGATCCGTTTCGCCACATCCAGTGACCGTGATACCGACGATGTCGATGTCCGGCCTTTTCATCAGGTAGGCGATGGACAGTACGTCGTCCCAGCCCATGTCCGTATCGATAATGACTTTCCTGTTCATGGTAATGCTCCCTGCCCATAGGGGACGATTGAAAAGAGGGGGGTTGCAAGCGTTTTAGATATACCCGAGCAGCTGCTCGAAAAGGGTATCGCCTGTTTATTTCCATTAAACCGACGCATGGATCGGTTTTACCGTAAAGAATTAATCACACCTGCCGAGAGCATGACAAGTGGGCCGATCATTAATTGGCTCACATGATGAGCAGCAAGCCACGTGTGCTTTGACTGTAGTGACAGAGAAGCCTTGCGATGCTGAAAAAACTAGTGAGTGCCTTGCGCACCGTGATGTCTGTACCCGCTGATAATCCCAGGCTGTTGCAGGCCCAATACGTTGCGTTGTCCCGACAGCTGCCATTGATGTATTTCGTGCTGCTGGTCAACACCTGGGCGTTGGCATTCACCCATTGGGCAACTGCTCCGATGTGGCTGACCCTGCTGGTTCCGGCGCTGCTCACTATTGTTTGCGCTATTCGTGCGCGCAAGTGGCTGCTCACGGTAAACCGGCCGCCACCCGCGCCAACCACCATTCTGGCGACGTTGCGCGAGACCAACGGACTGGCAGGCGTGATCGCTGCCGGTTTCGCCGCCTGGTCGCTGTCGCTTTATCCCTATGGCGATGCCTATGCCCAGGCGCACGTGGCGTTTTTCATGGGCATCACCGTGATTGTCTGCATCTTCTGCATGATGCACTTGCGGCCTGCGGCGTTGACCACTGCAGTTGTGGTCAACACTGCGTTTGTTATTTTTTTCGCGTCGACGCACAACATTACTTTCATCGCCACAGCAGTGAACATCGTGCTGGTATCGATTGGCATGCTGATCATTCTTCAGTATCAATACCGCGATTTCACCAGCCTGGTGAATGTTCAGATAAGAACCGAGCAACTGAGCAATGAGAACCTTCTGCTGGCCAATCAGGACAGTTTGACGGGGCTGCCCAACCGCCGACAGTTCTTTCAGACACTGGACACGGCCATGCAGGAGGCGCTGGCGCAGCGCACCGGGTTGGCGGTCGGCGTGCTGGATCTGGACGGGTTCAAGCCAGTCAATGACCTTTATGGGCATCGTACCGGCGACCGTCTGCTGATGCTGGTAGCCGAACGTTTGACCAGTGCCTCCAGCGATACAGTGCATGTGTCGCGACTGGGCGGTGACGAGTTCGCTCTGGTTATCAAGGGTGATATCAGCAACGATGCATTGCTGGCGTTTGGTAAACACCTGTGTGAACTGATGCATGAAAGCTTCGAGCTGTCGGACATGCCCATCCAGATTGGCGCAACTTTGGGCTTCGCTACGTTTCCGGCCACTGCAGACAATGCCACCCAACTGTTCGAGTTTGCCGACTACGCGCTTTATCAGGGCAAAGACCATAACCCCGGAACTACCTGCCTGTTCTCCGCCAGCCACCGCGAGCAGTTGCACGCCGATGGCGTAACCGAGCAGGCATTGCGGCGCGCCAATCTGGAGACCGAGTTCTACGTGCTGTTTCAGCCGATCATTGAAAGCTGCACACGCGAAACGGTGGCTTTCGAGGCTCTGGCCCGCTGGAAAAGTCCGGAACTGGGCTCGGTATCGCCTGCGCATTTCATTCCGATTGCCGAGCGAATCGGCATGATCAACAAGCTCACCGCACCCTTGTTGACTCATGCATTGAAGAGGGCCTTGTCATGGCCGGCGCCCATCAGACTGTCGTTCAACCTGTCGGCGCACGACTGCGCGACCTGGGAAAGTGTCAGTACCATTGTCGAGATCATCGAAAACAGCGGTTTCGATGCCTCACGGCTCGATCTGGAAATCACCGAAACGGCGGTCATGCAGGACATTGCCCAGGTACAGCAGGCTATTGCACAGTTCCGGCAACTGGGTTGCGGTATCTCGCTGGATGATTTTGGCACCGGGTACTCCAGCCTCAGTCAGTTGCATGCGCTGGCGCTGACCAAACTGAAGATTGACCGCAGTTTTGTAACCGGTGTGCATGACAATCCGGCGAGCTACAAGATCGTGAAATCGCTGGTTGCCTTGAGTCTGGACATGTCTCTTGGCTGCGTGATTGAAGGCGTCGAGACGCAGGATGAGCTGAATGCACTGACCAGCCTTGGGTGCACGATGGTGCAGGGTTATTTCTACAGTCCACCGATCAGTTTTGAACAAACCCTGGTGTGGATCGAAACGCCGGATGAGGAGCGCACCTTCGGTTATGCAGCCTCGTGCCGGATCTGATCGACTGCGCTTGAACCATTCCCCTGTGTACGTGGAGTAAGATGCGTTTTTCGATCTCCACGGAATCCTGTCAATGAGCAAACCCGGGCAGACCATTCTTGTTGCGTTGCGCAAGATGATTGCGTCAGGCGAGCTGGCGGCCGGCGAGCGCTTGATGGAAGTGCCGACCGCCGAGCTGTTCGGCGTGTCGCGCATGCCGGTGCGTATGGCGTTTCGTACCCTGGAGCAGGAAGGCCTGCTGGTGCCCTTTGGCGGGCGCGGTTTTCAGGTGCGCTCGATCACGCCGATGGAAATCGCCGGTGCGGTCGACGTGCGTGGTGTTCTGGAAGGTCTGGCGGCGCGGCAGATGGCCGAACGTGGCTTGACGCAGGAGGCTCGGGACGAGCTTGAAGCCTGCCTGGTGCAGGGCGATGCGCTGTTCGAAAAGGGTTATGTCACTGAGGATGATCTTGAGGTCTATCACGACATGAATATGCGCCTGCATCGAGTGATCGTGGCAGGCAGCGGTAATCGCGCCATTGCCGATGCGCTGGCACGCAACGACCATCTGCCTTTTGCCTCGGTGACGGCGCTGGCAGTGGATCGCGATAACCTGATTCGCGAATACCGGCGCTTCAATTTCGCCCACATGCAGCATCATGCGGTGGTGGATGCGTTGGTGAGCGGGCAGGGCGCTCGTGCCGAGGCGATCATGCGTGAGCATGCCAATGCTACCCTGCGCTACGCGGAGATTTTCGGTGCCGGTTTGAACGAGCGCATGAAGGTCATCCAGCGCTCGAACTGATCAGATGTCGAGCACCAGCAGTGGGGTTTTCGAGCGTGAGCAGCATGGCGTGAACTGATCGTTGAGCGCCTGCTCGTCTTCAGTCAGAAACAGATCCCGATGATCCGGAATGCCCTTGAGGACGCGCGTCAGGCATGTGCCACACACACCTTGTTCGCACGACAGCGGAATATCTATGCCGTGGCTTTCGAGCACCTGGGCGACCGTCTTGTTGGCAGGAACGGCAAGCACCTGGCCGGTGCTGGCAACCTCGATAGAAAAGCTGCCGTCATTGCTGGTGTCCGCCGGCTCTGCAGAAAAGTACTCCCGGCGCAGATTGTCTTCAGACCAGCCGGCAGCACGGGCGCTGTCGAGGATGTGTTGCATGAAACCACCCGGTCCGCACACATACAGATGGGTATCGGGTTGCGGCTGGGCGAGTACATTGGCAGCATCCAGCGCGGTAGTGGGCTGTTCATCAAGGTGCAGCGTGACCCGGTCGGCAAATGATGAACGCTTCAGGCGCTCGATAAACGCGCCGCGCTCGACGGAACGAACACAGTAGTGCAATTCGAAATCGGCACCCTCCAGCACAAGCTGTTCAGCCATGCACAGAATGGGGGTGATGCCGATGCCGCCGCCAAACAGAAGCGTGCGACGGCTGTTCCCGGCCAGCGGAAACAGGTTGCGCGGCTCGCTGATGCGTAGTTGCGCGCCTGATTGAATCTGCTCATGCAGGCTGCGCGACCCGCCGCGTGAAGCCGGATCGTTGAGGACACCAATCAGGTAACGATGACGCTCGTTCGGTGCGTTGCACAGCGAATACTGGCGGATCAGCCCGTCAGGCAAGTGCACGTCAATGTGTGCGCCTGCCGTGAAAGGCGGCAGCAACTCGCCATCGGCTCGCACTAGCTCGAAACTGCAGATATCCAGCGCTTCATCGTTACGTGATAACACGGTCACGTCGATCATGGTATGTCCTCGGGTGACCGCAGCACGGGTCACTTCTGATTGTTTTCAACGCATTCGGGCTGGCAGCAGGCGGTCATTTAGTGGCCATTACTGGAATCTGTTCAGCTGTGCTGGCTCGTTCGGCAGCGATCAAGCGTTCCAGAATCTTGCGCGACTGCACACCGCCGGCGTCGATGTTGAGCTTGAGCAGGTTGCGCTGCGGGTGCTGAAGCAGGTTCTGTTGCTGGCGTTCAAGCATCTCCAGGTCTTCGCTGAAGATCTTGCGCTGCCCCTCGCGGATGGTGGTCGTCAGTTGCTCGTCAGCCGGGTTGAAGTTGCGCGCCATGCCCCAGAAGTACCAGATCGAGGTGTCGGTCTCTGGCGTGATAAAGTCGACAACGATGCTCGAGGCCTTGAACTCGTGAGGCGCGTGATAGCCGCCTTTGCCCGCGTGTGCTACGCCTACCTCGATGAGTACATGGCTGGGCGGGGTGAAGCGGCAGATCTGCCAGCGATCGACTGGCACGTCATCGGCCAGGTTGTTGCCACGCAGCGCCATCTGCCAGAACGGCGGCGGCATGATGTTTTCCATGTGGCGCGCGGTAATGACTTCCTCGCCTTCGACTGTCGTGACAGGCGCTGCTTCGTCGATTTCCTTCTGGCCGATGCTCGACGCATGCACGTAGGTTTCGTGGGTGAGGTCCATCAGATTGTCGATCATCAGGCGGTAGTCGCACTGAATATGAAACAGACCGCCACCGTAGGCCCATTCGTCGCTGACCGCCCACTCCAGATGGTGGATGAGCGCCGGATCGGCCTTCTCCCGGTCGCCAGGCCAGACCCATATGAAGCCGTAGCGCTCGACCGCTGCGAAGGTTTTGTTGCAGGGGAAGCCTCGAACACGCTGGCCGGGCATCGCGGCGGTCTTGCCATCGCCGCCCATCACCAGCCCGTGATAACCGCATACCAGTTGGCCGTTCTCGACATAACCCAGCGACAGCGGAGCACCGCGGTGCGGGCAGAAATCTTCCAAGGCGACAACTTGCTGGTTCTGGTCGCGATAGAAGACCATCTTTTCGTTGCAGATCTGCCGGCCCAGAGGCTTGTCGGCGACTTCATCCGCTGTACAGGCGACGTACCACGCATTTTTCGGGTGCATGACGGTTCTCCACGGTTCGATTATTGGTCTTATGGATCCACAGAATGAATCATGTTCTTTTCCTCGTGATTATTAATGCCACAGGATCGAGATTAATCCAATGATTAATTTTATTAACTATTGTTTAATGGATCCACAGGCTGGCGATCAGGCGGATCTGGAGGCCAGCAATGCTGCTCGCAGACGGGGCGCGAGTGCTTCCAGAAGGGTCTGCACGGAGCGCAACGCGCGGCAGTCGGGACGGGTCAGTAGCCACAGATCGGTGCTGCACCCTTGCAGTGGTTCACTCAGCCGTTCCACTGAGCCAAGGCCCTGAATCGTGAAATCGGTCAAGGCCGCCACGCCCAGGCCGGCAGCGACCAGTTGAGAGACCGCCGACATGTTGCTGCAGCGATAGCGCGGGCTCACCGCCGGGAATGCCTGTTTACGCCAGATCACCGAGGTGTGGTCGGGCATCGAGTCGTCCGGGCTGATCCAGGGAATGGAGGCGGGGCTGTGCGTCAGTGCGTCGCGGTATTCTGGGCGGCCACAAATGAAGTAGTCCGCGCTGCCCACGCATCGTCCGATCAGGTGTTCGGGCGGGGTATTGGTCAGGCGCAACGCAATGTCGGCGTCACGACGGCTGAGGTTGGCGAACGCATTCGAGGTGGCCAGTTCCAGCGTGAGGGCAGGGTACTGCGGCATGAAGTCCGCGAGCGTTGGCAGCAGCAGGCTGTGCAATACCGCGTCGGTGCACGTCAGGCGTACCGTACCGCTGACGACCTGTTCGCCTTGCTGCAAGGCAATACGGGCAGCGGCGAGTGCCTGTTCGGCGTGTTCCGCCTGCTCGGCCATGGCCTGGGCGGCATCCGTCGGAATGTAGCCGCGGCGGTTCTTTTCAAACAGCGCAGCACCAATGGCTGACTCCAGGCGTCGGATCGAGCGGAACACTGTAGAAATATCAACGTGCAGCAGATCTGCAGCACGCGCCAGAGTTCGGCCGCGTACCAGCGCCAGTACCAGAGAGAGATCGGCATGGGTGATTTCATATTGCATCGCTGCATTGTTCCTTTGCCTGAATGCCTATGTTTGTTGCGCAGATGAGTATCCTAGACTGGTTTTATACCGCCTGGATAGCGTCATATTGACGTGCTGGCTCACCAGATTCACAAGGATTCAACGTATGTCACGACCTCCCTTGATCGGCGTTACTGCCTGCCGTCAGCAGTTGGGCAAGTATTCCTCCCATACCGCAGGCGATAAATATGTCGAAGCGGCGGCGTTTGCGGGTGTCCCGGTCATTCTGCCCGCGCTCGACGTGCCCACCGAGCCTGCGCAGTTGCTGGCCTCACTGGACGGTTTGCTGTTTACCGGCTCGCCGTCCAATGTCGAGCCGCATCATTACAACGGCCCGGCAAGCGTGGAAGGCACTGCCCACGACGTGTTTCGGGATCGCACAACATTACCGCTGCTCAGGGCCGCCATCGCCCAGGGTGTGCCGGTGTTATGCATCTGCCGTGGTTTTCAGGAACTGAATGTTGCACTGGGCGGCAGCCTGCATCAGAGGGTGCAGGAATTGCCTGGCTATCTGGATCACCGTGAGCCGCAAAGCGATGTGCTGGCTGTGCAATATGCGACGCAACACCCGGTGCAGGTGCGATCTGGCGGGGTGCTGGAGGCGCTCGGGCTGGCGCCGGGGTTCGAGGTCAATAGCCTGCACAGTCAGGGTATCGATCGTCTGGCATCGGATCTGCGCGCGGAAGCACTGGCACCCGACGGTCTGGTGGAAGCGGTTTCCCTGCCCGGTGCGCCAGGCTTTTTGCTGGGTGTGCAGTGGCACCCGGAGTGGGAGTTCATGAACAACCCTGTGTCGCTGAACGTGTTCACGGCATTCCGTGAAGCCTGCCTGGCGTATGCCCGGAACCGGCAGGGCAGGTAGTGCGATGAGCTGCTGAGTGTTGCTGGCAAACGTGATTTAATATCCGGCTTTGCGGCCTTGGGCGATGGACAATCCATTCCAACTGGGCTTTGCTTCACTCATCGGATATCTTTCACACAAGGCCATTATGGATACGGGAGCACGACTCAAACTGGTGCGTGAAAGCTACAAGCTGTCACAGCGCGAACTCGCCAGACGCAGTGGTGTGACCAATGCCACGATTTCCCTGATTGAGCAAAATCGTGTCAGCCCCTCTATAAGCTCGTTGAAGAAGCTGCTTGAGGGCATCCCCATGACGCTTGCGGATTTCTTCACCTTCGACCAGCCACCGGGGCAGGATCAGTATGTATTCCGCGCCGGTGACCAGCCTGACCTGGGGCGTAACGGTGTTCGCCTGCTGCTGGTCGGCGCAACCCTGCCGAGCCGCCAGATGCGTTTTCTGCGCGAGCAGTACGCGCCGGGCGCAGATTCGGGTGAAGAGCCCATCGTCCACAGCGAAGGCGAGGAGTGCGGGCTGGTGACGCGCGGCACCGTGGAGCTGACCATCGATGGGCAGGTCAATATTCTCGGTCCCGGGGACGGTTATTACTTCCCGACCACCTTGCCACACCGCTTCCGCAACATTGGCCAGGACGAGGCCGAGATCATCAGTTCCAACACACCGGCCAATTTTTAGCGCACAGCAGCCTGCTGCGAGGGTAATTCCCCGCCACTTTACACCTTTGGCCGCACCTCAACTGACCAGTGCTGTCGGCATATAACCCTGTGGGTTCATGCACTGCCAGCGCCAGGCGTCAGTGAGCATCGAATCAAGGTTGAACCTGGCGCGCCAATCCAGCTCACGCAATGCTTTCCCCGGATCCGACCAACACACCGCAATGTCTCCGGCCCGGCGCGGCTCAAAGATCAAAGGCACGGTTTTGCCGGAGATACGTTCGAAAGCGTGCACCACCTCGAGGACTGAATAACCCTGTCCGGTTCCCAGATTCCAGACGGATACGCCTGGTTCGCTGCGTATTCTGTCCAGCGCCTTCAAGTGGCCTTCGGCCAGATCCACTACGTGAAGGTAATCACGCACACCTGTGCCGTCCGGCGTGGGGTAGTCGGTGCCAAAAATGTGCAGGGCAGGGCGTCGTCGATTGGCAACCTGCAGCAGGAAGGGCAGTAGGTTATTCGGCGTGTTGCAGGGCGACTCGCCCAGTAATCCGGAAGAATGGGCACCAATGGGGTTGAAGTAGCGCAGCAGCCCGATGGACCAGCGTGGATCCGAGCGAGCGACGCTTTTCATCACATGCTCGGCCATCAGTTTTGAATGCCCGTAAGGATTGGTCGGTAAACCCAGTGGGCAGTTCTCATCCAGCGGCATTTGTTCACAGTCGCCGTATACAGTCGCTGATGAGCTGAACAAAAGGTTGAACACGCCTGCCTGCGCCATCGCCTGACAGAGGTTTACGCTGCCACTCACGTTGGTCTCGAAATAGCGCAACGGCTCTCTGACGCTTTCGCCCACGGCCTTGAGCCCGGCGCAATGCACCACAGCGTTCACAGGGTGGCGGGCGAATAGCCGGTTCAACGTCGCTTTGCTGCGTACATCGCCGTGGATGAAGTCCACCTGTCGCCCGCTGAGTGTCTCCACCCGGCTCAACGTCTCTTGCGAACTGTTGCACAAGTTATCAAGCACCACGACATCGTGGCCATCTTCAAGCAATTCAAGCGCAACGTGAGCGCCAATGTATCCCGCACCACCGGTAACCAGAATCATGATTATCCTTCCTGGATGTTCGCCGCCTCGGTAAGAGGCGCGCTGAGGGCTCGGCGTCGTGACCTTTATCAACAGGACGACAGAGGAGCCTTGCTTGCGAAAATCAGGACCAGACCACCGCGTGGGGAAAACGTACCGCAGGTGCCAAAAAACATTCGCTCAAGACTAGGGGCGTATTTGTACCGCCGAGTTCAACGGTTCATTCCCGACGGCGCATACCCTTTATCGGAATCAGTGAACAGCGGTCCGAGCGCGTGCTCGAAACCAATGAGAATATCTATAGTTGCTCTATGCACGTGATTGTCCATGCATGCAACAGCCGCCAACGCACATCCTCATCATGAATGCCGTCGAAGTTCAGCCCTTTACAGAGCCCTTCAGTTTCATCCAGGACTTTAGCAAAAGGGAAACTTCATGAACGGTGTCCAGGACATTCAATCCGCAACGTCAGTCTTAACCAGGGTCGAGGCAGCAGTCAGACCGCTGCTGCTGTGCCTGTCCCACCTCAGGTGGGGGTTTGTGTATCAGCGCCCGCAGCACATCATGTCGCGCATGGCGCAGGATTATCAGGTGTTGTTTCTTGAGGAGCCTGCTCTTTCAGACTCGCCTCGCATCTGGCTTGAGTCACTGCCGCAAGCATGCGGTGTCACCGTACTGGTGCCGCACCTGCCTTTGCAGATGCAGCCTGACCAGGTCATAGCTGCACAGCGCACGTTGCTGGATGGCTTTATGGATGCGCAACAATTTGGCGACCTGCTGCTGTGGTATTTCACCCCGATGAGCCTGGTATTTACCGATCACCTCCGTGCGCAAGTGACGATCTTCGATTGCATGGACGAGCTGTCTGCGTTCAAAGGTGCGCCGCCAGAGCTTGTCGAGCAGGAGCGAGCGTTGATGAAGCGCGCAGATGTTGTCTTTACCGGCGGCTTCAGTCTCTGGGAGGCCAAGCGCCTACAGCATACAAATGCACACTCCATGCCCAGCAGCGTCGATATCGGGCATTTTGCAGCCGCTCGCAACGTGCTTGCCGTTCCGGAGGATCAACAATGCATTCCCCACCCAAGGCTGGGCTATTTTGGCGTCATTGATGAGCGTTTCGATATTGAACTGATTCGAGAGGTGGCGGAATCACAGCCCACATGGCAAATCATTTTGATCGGCCCCGTCGTTAAAATCGATCCGGCAACCCTGCCGCATATGGACAACGTTCATTATCTGGGCAGCAAGCCTTATCGCGATTTACCTGCCTATCTGTCTGGCTGGGATGTCGCATTGATGCCGTTTGCCCTGAACGATTCCACACGTTTTATCAGCCCGACCAAGACGCCGGAGTACCTGGCTGGCGGTTGTCCAGTGGTATCAACCCGGATTGCCGACGTTGTCAGAACTTACGGTGAGTCCGGAGTCGTCGCAATTGCCGATGATGCCGACGCGTTTGTGCGCGCGATTCGCGAGGCACTGGCGCATAGGGATCCTGCTGATTTTCTGCGTAAAGTTGATGCAGTGCTGGCCGGTGAGTCCTGGGACAACACGTGCGCTGCCATGAAGGCGCAAATCGGCCTGGTAACTACCGGGGAGCAAACCCAATGCCTCGGATAAATCCTCAATCAGCCGCATTTGCAGAGACGCATTATGATTTTCTGATCGTCGGTGCAGGTTTTGCGGGAAGTGTAGTGGCGGAGCGGCTGGCAGCCGGGTTGGGTAAACGCGTTTTGCTGATCGACCGACGTCCACACATTGCGGGTAACGCTTACGATCACCTGGACAGCGCCGGGGTATTGGTTCATCAATACGGGCCGCATATCTTTCACACCAATGCCGAGCGCATTGTGGAATACCTTTCGCGATTTACCGAATGGCGCGACTACGAACACCGTGTGCTTGCCAGCGTGGATGGCCAATTGCTGCCTATTCCGATCAACCTCGATACGCTCAACAGCTTGTACGGTTTGCAGATGAATGAGCAACAAGCCGAAGCCTTTCTTGCCAGCCGGGCCGAGCCGGTAGAGATGATAAGAACCTCCGAAGACGTTGTGATCAATCAGGTGGGCCGGGAGTTGTACGAGAAGTTTTTTCGTGGCTACACCCGCAAGCAATGGGGGCTGGACCCGTCGCAACTGGACAGGTCGGTCACCTCTCGAGTGCCTACCCGTACCACTTCGGACAATCGCTACTTCACGGATACCTTCCAGAAAATGCCGCTGCATGGCTATACGCACCTGTTTGAACGGATGCTCGATCACCCGCTTATCGACGTGGCACTGGGGGTCAATTTTGCCGATATACGCGGGGCCGTGCAGTATCGGCACCTGATCTACTGCGGGCCGATCGATGAATACTTCGATTATTGCTATGGCCGTCTTCCATATCGGTCGTTGCGTTTCGAGCACAGGACCGTTGATCGGGCACAGTTTCAATCCGTGGCCGTGTTCAACTATCCGGATGAGGCAGTTGCTCATACGCGTATTACGGAATACAAGCAACTCACCGGTCAACTGCATGCCCAGACCAGTATCAGCTATGAATTCCCGAGTGCCGAGGGCGACCCTTACTACCCTATTCCGCGACCGGAAAACGCGGAGTTGTACAAGCGTTACAAAGCCTTGGCCGATGAGTCGAATCAGGTGACTTTTCTTGGGCGGCTCGGTACTTACAAGTATTACAACATGGACCAGATTGTCGGTCAGGCATTGGCGCTGTACCAGCGGCTGGCTCATGAGTTGCCGGAGCAGATTGCCGAACCGATTGAACAACCTGCGCGAGGTTGAGTATGGGCGGTCTGTTTGACAGCTTCTTCATAGGCGGATTCGAGTGTGCCAGCCATCGACGACGCGACGGCGTGCGACTCGATCTGCTTGGCTCCACTGGGCACGACCGTTGGGCACCGGAAGATTTTGCCGCAATGGCGGAGCACGGAATAGGTACCGTGCGTGACGGTATGCGCTGGCACCTGATTGAAACCAGCCCGAACTGTTACGACTGGAGCAGTTTTCTGCCCATGTTACGAGCCGCGCGGCGTCAGGGCACTCAGGTTATCTGGGACTTATGCCATTACGGTTATCCTGATGATCTGGATATCTGGCGGCCGGAGTTTGTCGAGCGCTTTGCGCGTTTTGCCGCTGCGGTGGCTCAGGTAGTCAAAGACGAAGGGGAGACCGCCCCTTTTTATTCGCCAATCAATGAAATTTCGTTCTGGAGCTGGGCGGGAGGTGAAGTTGCTTATTTCAACCCCGGTAGTCGGCAGCGCGGCATGGAACTCAAACAGCAACTGGTCCGGGCCAGCATTGCGGCGATAGAGGCGATACGTGCAATAGAGCCAGGCGCGCGTTTTATTCAGGCCGAACCATTGATTCATGTCGTACCGGCTACGCGCGGTAGTGCGCAAATAGCGGCAGCAGAGTGCTATAGGCAAGCGCAGTTTGAAGCCTGGGATCTTTTATCCGGGCGGCAATTGCCTGGGCTGGGCGGCCGATCCGAGTATCTGGATGTGTTGGGCGTCAACTTCTACCCCCATAACCAATGGCAATTCAAGGGGCGAAAGCTCACTCAGGACGACCCGCAATACAGGCCTTTTCAGGGCATGTTGAGCGAGCTGCATACACGGTACGCAAGACCGATATTGATTTCTGAAACCGGTGCCGAAGATGTTCAGCGTTTGCCCTGGTTCAATTACATTTGTGCCGAGGTCAGCAAGGCTGTCAGGGCAGGCTTACCGGTAGAAGGTATCTGCTGGTACCCCATTCTCGATTATCCGGGCTGGGACGACGCCCGATACTGCCCGACAGGCCTGTTGGGTTATGCAGACGGGCAGGGCAAACGGGCCTCCTTTCACCCTTTGCAGGTGGCGTTACGCGAGAGTGCGAGTGAATTTGCGGCTCTCATTCGACAAAAGGACGAAAAATCGGCTCTCGGCGTGAACGCTTTTTGAGTGTTTAGCCCCTCATATGAATATAATTCGTTTTTTGTCCAAAATCTGAGAACCCTTTCAAGGCTCCGCCAGTCCTAGCTTTGAGAACGTGAATTACACCCAACCAATATGTGTGGAGTTTCTGGAGTGTCGGAAGAAAAAGCCCGTGTCGACAATGCTGCAACGGGAGATATCCAGCATCAGGGAAAAGATATCTTTTTTGCGGCGGTGGAAACGACACGGATGCCAATGATCGTGACGGACCCCAACCGTGCGGACAACCCGATCATTTTTTCCAATCGCGCGTTTCTGGAAATGACGGGCTATTCGTCAGAAGAAATCATCGGTACCAACTGCCGGTTTCTTCAGGGGCCGGAAACGGATCGGGCCGTGGTGCAGTCCATTCGTGAAGCGATTGACGAGCGCGTCGATATCTCCACTGAAATTCTCAATTATCGCAAGGACGGTTCTACGTTCTGGAATGCCTTGTTTATTTCTCCGGTTTATAACGATGCCGGAGACCTGATCTATTTCTTTGCGTCGCAACTGGATATCAGTCGACGTCGGGATGCTGAGGATGCCTTGCGTCAGGCGCAGAAAATGGAAGCCCTGGGGCAGCTTACCGGAGGCATCGCCCATGACTTCAATAACCTGCTTCAAGTCATGGGGGGCTATATTGATTTGATCGGTAGCGCTGCAGAGAAGCCCACTATTGATGTGCAGCGTGTCCAGCGTAGCGTTCATCACGCCAAGTCTGCTGTCGAACGCGCGAGTACGCTGACCAAGCAATTACTGGCATTTGCCCGTAAACAAAAACTGCAGGGACGGGTGCTCAACCTCAATGGCCTGGTTTCCAGCACCGAGCCCTTGATCGAGCGTACGTTCGGGCCGCACGTGACGATCGAAACCGATCTGGATCCGGCATTGAAGAACTGCCGTATCGACCCGACCCAGGCAGAAGTTGCCTTGCTGAATATCTTCATCAACGCCAGGGATGCGTTGATCGGCAGGCCTGACCCGAAAATATCCATTGAAACCCGCAATCTGGTCGTCGATGAGTTGGCCAACATGTCCTATGACGGCTTGCTGCCTGGCCGCTACGTCAGTATTGCCATAACGGACAATGGCATTGGCATGCCATCGAGTATTCGTGACCGCGTAATGGACCCGTTTTTTACCACCAAGGAAGAGGGCAAGGGTTCAGGGCTCGGTCTTTCGATGGTCTATGGCTTTGCCAAACAGTCGGGCGGCGCGGCGCGGATCTATACCGAAGAAGGTGTTGGCACAACGCTGCGTCTGTATTTTCCGGTAGACGAGGCAATGCTGACCCATGCGGAGCCACCGAAAGCTGTCGACAGACGCATTGGCAGCTGCGAGCGGATTCTGATTGTCGAGGACCGGCCCGACGTCGCCGAGCTGGCGAAGATGGTGCTGGATGACTATGGCTATATCTGCGAAATCGTACTCAACGCTCGTGAAGCACTGAAGAAATTCGAATCCGGCAGCAGGTACGATTTGCTGTTCACTGACCTGATCATGCCGGGCGGCATGAACGGCGTGATGCTCGCGCGGGAAGTGAGGCGCAGGTACCCGAAGATCAAGGTGCTGCTGACCACCGGCTATGCTGAAAGCTCGATCGAACGAACTGATATCGGTGGTTCCGAGTTTGATGTGGTATCCAAACCCTGCATGCCTCAAGACCTTGCCCGGAAGGTCAGGCAGGTGCTGGACGGACCTAACGGTATCGCTTGATTGTTCCGCTAACGAAGACCTGAAGGCCTGACTGTTCTCGGTCAGGCCGATGAGTGTGTGGTTATACCCACTGTTGACTGTGCTTTATGAAGTGCCGGTGATTGTTAATGCCTGTCGAGCATTAACAGACATCAGACAACTTCACTTGTAAAATAAAGCAGATAATCAGGCCGGGAAGTTGTAAAGCGTGTGGAGAATTGTCGTCTCCTTCCGTTCCATTGATAGAGATCACTGTTCGTCGCCTTTTTATGTGATTCTGCAGGCCTGAAAAAAAGTCTATAAAAGTTTTAAACTTCTTGAGTGTCGCCCGGGTCATTAAAGTGTACGCCACACATTTCAGCAGTTCACTGCCAATGACTCAAAGGACTCTTATTATGATTCGCGACGACCGTATCGCTCCAGGCTCCCCTGTGTATCAAGACACGCATGCCATGGCTCCTCTGCTTAAACGAATTTCCTGGAGCGCTATTCTGGCCGGTGTTGTATTGGCCATGGTTGTTTCTCTGTTGTTGAACCTGTTGGGCACTGCCATTGGAAGTGCCAGTATTGACCCAATGCAGGAAGCCAACCCGTTGTCCGGAATTGGCACAGGTGCGGGTATCTGGGTTGTTGTCAGCTCGGTCATCTCGCTGTTTGTCGGTGGTTGGGCGGCTGGCCGTCTGGCTCAGCGTGAAGGCGCTTTTCATGGTCTTCTGGTATGGGCGAGCGTATCGCTGATTACTGTCTATCTGGTGTCCAGTGCGGTAACAGGTGTCGTGCGTGGTGGCCTCAATCTGGCAGGCAGCGGTATGTCGGCACTGGGCAGCGGTATTGCTCAGGTAGCGCCGGCCGTCGGCGGCAAGATTCAGGATCAGTTGCGCGCTCAGGGTATTGATTTCAATCTGGACGATATCCAGGGTGAAATTGAAACAGCCATGCGCCAGACCGGTAAAGCCGAGCTGAACCCTGACAACGTCAAGCAGGAAGCTCAGGCAACCCAGGAAGATGCCCAGAACACTGCCAAACAAAGTGCACAAAATCCTCAGCAAGCCGATGAGCAATTGGGTGGCCTGATGGACCGCATCAAAGCCAAAGGTGACCAGGCGTGGGATGCTGCTGACCGTCAGGCGCTGGTTAATCTGATCAAGGCGCGTGGCAACAAGACTGATGCCGAAGCCAATCAGATCGTCGATCAGGCTCAGGCCAGCTATCGCCAGGCTTATGCCAAGTATCAGGAGCTGAAAGCTCAGGCAGAACAGAAAGCCCGTGAAGCGGCTGAAGTGACCGCCAAACGTGTTTCGCAAGGTGCCTGGATTCTGCTGATCACTCTCGTGATCTCGGGTCTGGTAGCAGCAGGTGCCGGTGTACTGGGTCGTCGTACTCAGCCGCCAGCCAAAGTTGTTGCTGCTGTCTGATCTAATGCAGCAAGACTGAACTGAAGTACCAGACGGGGAGCGTTAATCGCTCCCCGTTTTTATTTCAGCCGTTCGATATCAGGTTGGTGAAGATCCTCCTCGGCTACACGTTGGTAAAGTCCATCCCTCAATCTTTTACCTCATCATCGTGAGGCTCTACAGCTGCGTAACAGGGCAACTTTCAAAGAGCAAATACTCTAACAGCGTTCTGCCGGATATATATTCAATCTCAACGCAGGATGCGGACAATGAGTCCGTCAGATTCAGCTGAGTGGTTTATCCGTTCTGGTTTCAAGCGGTTGCGCCAACTGCCGCCAGCCATAAAAAGCGAGCGCGGTAAGCAGTGCACTGAGCCAGACAATCACGCCAGCCCACAATGTGTGGGACATGAAATGCCAGCCTTGAACCACTCGCGTGGTGCCGTAGATTGCGCCCAATAAGGTCGATGCGTAAAGGATTGCCTTGGCGTGACGCCAGCAGTAACGGCGTGCAACGAAATACAATGCCACCATGGTAAAACCACCCGAAGCATGACCTCCTGGCCAGCAACGACCCGCGCCCGCTTCATGGAACAGCCTGAAGTTTTCGAACCTCTCCTTTTTCTCCATTGTGCCGCCATACAGAGTGGTTTCCACAGGGCAGTAAATGCTCGTGTGACTTTTGAAAAAGTGGATCATGCCGGTGATCACCGCGAAAGAGACCACGACAAACAGCAGGTCACGACGGTGACGAGCAGTGAAGCGTAACAATGGCGCTACCCGAGCAGTTTCCAGCAGGCCAATCATTCGGTCATTGCGCCCGGGTTTCAGCAGTGGCCATATAAAGGACAGCAACAGCCCGATCACTGCGGCTTCTCCCGTCCAGTCGGGAATGATCCTGAGCCAGCGGTGGGTCAGATTTTCAAATAGGCGGTCATGCTCAAACGGAAATACCTGAAGCGGGTAGTACAGCCAGTTGCTGATCGCTTCGTCGAGCGAAGTAAGATCAAAAACGACAAAGGTCAACAGCGCTATTGCCATCGGCACGCCGAAGTTCCACGCATAGAATCTTGATTTTTCGCTTTGCACTCTTTTTTATTCCGTAGTCATTTGCGTGGTTTGAGAGTTCATATCGATGTGCGCAAGTCTTCTGCGAGGCAGAATATACGTAGCCGCCTGTTCAATTCCTAGCGGGAGTTTCATGAAAACCGTTTCATTCAGCTTTGGCATTTTTTTCACATGTTATTGACCCGACGATGACGCGTCCTTGATCAAGCTGGCGGCCTTATAAGGACAGAGCCAGCGTGTTCGGCTGTCCATTGAACAGGCAGGCATGCGGGGCAACTTGATGAAAAGTTATGGTAAATCCGCGTTCAGGGCATCTTCGCTTCTGAGCGGCAGGATAAACGCTGTTCTGATGGCGGCCGCCATTGTGATTTCCTTGCTCGTGTTGACGGGGTACACCTATTGGCCGCGTTCGCCAGTTCGGCTTGTTCAGGGCGAGAATCTGGCCATGTCCGGTTTGTATGCCAGCTGGAAGAAAGGTGATGTGATGGTACTGGTTCGCCACGGCGAACGCTGCGACCGCTCCAGCAACGAGTGCCTTGGTGCAAACGACGGCATCACTCGCTACGGCAGTTCCGTATCGACAGATGTCGGCCGGTCGTTCAGCGAACTCGGGCTCGCACACACCGATGTAATAACCAGCCCCTTGACCCGCACCGCCCAGACCGCACAAGCCATGTTTGGCCATCCGGTGGAGGCCCAGGAATGGTTGTACAACTGTGACGAGACAATGCTGAATGAGGTCGTGGCGCACAAGTCTCTGAATCGAAATCTGATTCTGGTGACGCAAAGCGGTTGTATCGGTCAGCTGGAAAGTCTGCATGGGTATCCTCATGCTGCCACCAGCGAGTACGACAGCGCGCTTTTCATTTCGCTCGACAGTCGGGGTAAAGCGGTTATCCGGGGGGTTATAAACCCGGAGGACTGGACGCAACTTTCCCGGCTTCATCTGCTGCGGCATTGAACCGAGGTGTATTTTCGCGTTGTCAAATTTCTGTTTATTTATACACAAGGGTGAGTCTTGGGTTGTGCAGGCGTGAAAAGTGTTTAAGAGCTGTTCAACAATTATTCAACAACTCACTGTTTATAATTTAATGCCCTGTGCCTGTCGGTGTCCTCTTTCTCATCAAACCGGTATCTTCCTTGATGACGTCTCGTGTGCGTTCGCCATTGCTGTTGCTGCTGTGTGTCTTGCTGTTTTTTCTCGCACTGGGAAATCACCAGTTGCAAAATTCGACGGAGCCGCGCGTTGCTGGCATCACCATGGAAATGCACTTGAGTGGCAACTGGATTACGCCGAAATTGAACAACCAGCCTTTCCTGGAAAAACCGCCGATGAGTGTGTGGCTGGATGCGGCGGCTATTCGGGTGTTCGGTCCTGCCCCATGGGCGGTGAGACTGGCTTCTGCCTGCGCCGGCCTGCTCAGCGTGTTGCTGCTTTACACCATGCTGCGGCGTTTCGGCCGGCCGGTATTCGTGGCCTGGGTAGCTGCTTTCATGCTGGCGACCCAGGCCAGCTTTTGGAGCAATTCGCGGCAAGTGGGCGAGGACGCCTTGCTGGCGCTGGGGGTAACCACGGCCTTGCTGGCATTCTTCCATGCCAGTAATCGCCTGCGTGGTGACGGACTCTCTACAGGGCCCTGGTTGCTGTTCACGCTGGGTATCACACTGGCGACCCTGAGCAAGGGCGTGCTGGGGCTGGCAATGCCGGGCGTGGTGATTTTCGCCTGGCTTGTTTGCGAGTCGTTGCAGAACAAACGCATTGCTATTGCTCACTGGTTGCGCCCGGCAATGTTCACCCTTGTTGCTCTGATTCCGCTGCTCGTGTGGCTGTGTTTCCTGTACGGACAGGGTGGCACGCAGTCATTGAAGGACGTGCTGTGGACCAACAGCGTTGGACGCTTCAGTGGTTCCTTCGAAGAGGCGGGGCACTACGAACCTGCCTATTACTACCTGACAAAACTGCTTGAAGCATTTTTGCCATGGAATATCCTGGTTTATCTGGGGTTGTGGCATTTTCGAAAGCAATTAATGGCCAATCGTTATCTGCTGTTCTTCGCCCTGTGGTTGGGCGCGCAGTTCCTGTTGTTGTCGCTGGCCTCCAGTAAACGCATGGTTTATCTGATGTCGCTGGCACCTGCGGCGGCAGTGATTGCTGCGGAATATGCTTTTGTTCTGGGTGAGCGATTGCAGGCTCGTTCGGGACGCTCATTTTTTGCGGCGTCGATCGTGAGGAATGGAAAGGCGCTCATGGCTGCAGGCGTTGTGCTGGTTGTAGCGAGCTATCTAAGTGCAGCCCTATGGCTCGCGCCACAAGCCGACAGGCAGTTGTCATTTCTGCCGCTGACCGACAAAGTCCATACCTTGCAGGTTCAGGGACGGCAGGTTGCCTTGTTCCAGCCCAGCGAACGGCTGGCGGGGGCCAGCGTGTTCTATAGTCAGAGCCTTATGAAAACACTCAATAGTAACGCTGAATTGACTGGTTTTCTTACCAGCGCTGACGGCAATGTCGCTGTGATGGAAAGCATGCAGCCACCCGAACCGCCTCTGCAGATTGTTGACAGCGTAAAGGTCGGGGATCGTGTCTACTATTTCGTCAGTCAGGCACCAGGGGCAGGGGCTGTCAGTAACTGACAGCCCCTCTGTACGGCGGGCGGAGCAGGGCCATTCATATGGCCTGACTGCTGGTTAACTGGTCATAGGGTGTCCACCGCTTCTGCGGGATTGGCAGATCGCACGATTCACCACGACCAATGGGGAAGTAGTGAAAGCCGCGCTTTGCCAGCCGTTCGGTGTCATACAGATTCCGGCCGTCGAAGATGATCGGTGCATTCAGCCGCTGCTGTATCAGCTCGAAATCCGGGGCTTTGAACTGTTGCCACTCGGTGCAGATGATCAGCGCATCGGCATCGTTGAGAACGGACTCAGGTGTTCCCATTAGAATCAGGTCCTTGCGATGACCATATATGCGTTGGGTTTCCTGCATGGCCTCGGGGTCGAATGCCCGCACGCTGGCCCCGGCTTCCCACAGTGCTTCCATGAGCATGCGGCTGGGAGCGTCGCGCATATCGTCGGTATTGGGTTTGAACGCCAGCCCCCATAAGGCAAACGTCTTGCCGCGCAGGTCGCCCTGGTAGAACGCATTGACCCGTTCGAACAGCTTGTTTTTCTGCCGCTCGTTAATCGCCTCGACCACCGACAGCAGGTCATTGGAGCAATGCGCCTCTCTGGCGCTGTGAATCAGGGCGCGAATGTCCTTGCCGAAGCATGAGCCGCCATAGCCGCAACCGGGGTAGATGAAGTCATAACCAATGCGTGAGTCGGCACCGATGCCCAGCCTTACGGACTCAACGTCTGCGCCCAGATGTTCTGCCAGCTCGGCGATCTGGTTGATGAAACTGATTTTGGTCGCCAGCATGCAGTTGGCGGCGTACTTGGTCAGTTCGGCGCTGCGCAGGTCCATGAACATGATGCGGTCATGGTTGCGGTTGAAAGGTGCATACAGCTCGCGCATGACTTTGCGCACCGCTTCATTTTCGCAGCCGATGACAATCCGGTCCGGGCGCCGGCAATCGTTGACCGCCGAGCCTTCCTTGAGAAACTCGGGGTTGGACACTATATCGAACTGCAACAGGCGACCGGCCTGACGCAATACCTTGTCGATATGGCCTCGCAAGGCGTCGCCACTGCCGACCGGCACGGTGGACTTCTCGACGATGATCAGCGGCTCGCAGCGATGCCGGGCAATGGCTTGGCCTACCGCAAAAAAACCGCCGAGATCGGCCGAGCCATCTGCTCGGGAGGGCGTGCCAACCGCGATGAAAAGCACCTCGGCATGCTCCACCGCCAGTCGCTCGTCGGTGGTGAAGTGCAGACGTTCATGATCCAGATTGTCACGCACGAGATTGGCCAGTCCAGGCTCGTAAATGTGTACCTGACCCTGACGCAGTTGATCGATTTTGGCCTGGTCAATGTCCATGCAGACAACATCATGGCCGACTTCGGCAAGTACGGTCGCTTGTACAAGACCTACATATCCGCTACCGAAAACGCTGATTCTCATGGGAAAGATCCTGAAGTGACGGGCTGGAGATGCGCCGCAGGTTGATGGTCAAGACACCTGCCACGATCAGCGTGACACCCACAGTTTTCGATACCGTGAACGTCTCGTGGAAAAATGGCAGAGTTGCAGCCAGCGTATAAACCAGTGCATAGCTGATACTGAGGAGCGAATAGGCACGGCTGAGGGGCAAATCGCGCAGCGCCAGCAGCCAGAAAAGCATGGAGAGTGCATAGGCTGTGATCGAGGCGCAGATGACGGCGATGGCACTGGACTGAACCTGCCCGATGTCCTGCAGGTCGAGCCATTGTCCAGGTGAGGGCAGGCGGCTCATGCTCCAGCGCATGCCCAATTGCGCCGAACTGACCAGTGCAACGCTGGTCAAGGCGCACATCGTTGCGCTACGGCGGGTCATGCCTGACGTCCCAGCTGAAATACGCCTACAAGGATCAACGCGATACCAAGCCAGTGCTGTGGGTCAACCGGCTCTTTGAAAACATAGCGTCCCACCAGGGTGATCAGCACGAAGTTGAGGCCCAGCATGGGATACGCGATGCCTACATCCATGCGTTGCAACACCAACAGCCAGACCAGCAGACCCAGCCCGAGGCAGGCGATCGCCAGCCACAGCCACATAGAACGCAGTGCAGCCAATACGCCGGGAAATGTCTCGCGCCAGCCTTCCACGGCGTACTTTTGCGCGATCTGGCCCAGGCACGTCAGCAGGCATGCGCTCAGGAGCATCAGCCAGGTCATGGCGCTGACTTCTCATAAATGAGGATGGCCAGGTTGCCTTCGTCGTAACGCTGGCCATCCTTGGGAAGCAGTTCAAGCTCCCGCAACTCCTCATCACTCTTGCCGCGCATGATCACGCCGACCCGGCCTTCGCTTCGGGCTTTTGTAACCCAGGCGTCGATGCCCTGCAGACGGACTTGGCGGCCCTGTACATCCGGATAGCCCAAGCCGTATTCAAGCTCGCCCCAGGTATTGAAAAGCGTAATGTCCGATCGTTTCAGGCGCCACGACAGGGCAGAGGCAGCGCCCAGATCATTGCTCAGCAAATGTGTACAGGCTGCCAGCTCCGCTTGATGTCTGGCGACAAACTGGTCGGGAGTCTTGTTGTACACCACGTCGTTTGGCAGGGCCGCGGGCAGTAATACGATCAGCAACCAGCTTCCCACCGCTGGCAGCGCCCAGAAGGTCAAAGGGCGGATGCCTTGCAGGGCGTTGGTGAGCGTCCACCCGGTAAGTACGATGACCGCCAGCAACAAGTGCATCGGTTCGTTTTCGTACACGGGCTGTTTCAACTGCACGTAGATCAGCGCTAAAAGTCCGAGGAAGGTCAATGCTGCGTTAACTATTCCGTTAACACGCAACGCCCTGCCACGGCCTTGATTGAGATGTTCGACCAGAGCGTCAGCCATGAGCAATGCCAGCGGCAGCAGGCAAGGCAGTATGTAGGTCGGCAATTTACCTTTGCTCAGGCTCAGAAATGCCAGCGGCAGGACCAGCCATAGCAGCAGGAATGCAGTGTCGGGCCTGCTTTTTCGTTGCCAGGCCTGCTTAGACGTCACTGGCAGCAGCAGCGCCCAAGGCAGGCACGCGGCGATCAGCAGAGGCAGGTAGAACCACCAGGGTTGGGCATGCTGCGCATTGTCCCCGGCAAATCGGCGAATGTGCTCGTGCCAGAAAAAGTAACGCCAGTAGTCGGGCTCTTGCTGGTGTACCGCCAGCGCCCATGGCAGACAGACCGCAATGGCAATCACCACCGCAAGCGGGCCGAACCTGAGCAGTTCAGTCAGGCGTCTTTGCCATAGCATGTAGGGCAGGGTGATGATGGCCGGTAACGCCCAGGCCAGAAATCCCTTGGTCATGAACCCCATGCCGCAGGCTACGCCGACCACCGTCCAGGCTACCAGGCGGGCTCGGCCGATGCTGTGCACGGCGTACCAGAACGTTACCAGCGTCAAGTTGGTCCAGAGGGTAAATTGCGGGTCGAGATTGCTGTAACCGGCCTGGCCGGCGACGAAACCGAAACTCATGAAAAGCAGTGCGCTGGCGAAGCTTTTGCGCGGGTCGCTCCAGATCTTTCCTGCCAGCAGGTAGGCCAGCAAGACACTTAAACCGGTGCTTATCGCCGAAGCAATGCGTACGCCGAACAGGTTCTCGCCAAAGACCGCTTGGCCCAAGGCAATCAGCCAGTAGCCGGCAGCCGGTTTTTCAAAGTAACGCAAGCCCATGAAGTGCGGGGCGATCCAGTTGCCGCTGTGAAGCATTTCCTGGCTGATCTGGGCATAACGGGTTTCATCGGGAATCCACAAACCATGGAAACCCAGCGGTAGCAGGTAGGCCAGTAAGAATGCCGCTAACAGGAGTGCGCCATCACGGTATCTGGAGTGCATCACTGTTGCACCCCCAGCCAGCCTTCGCGACCGGGCAGGTGACCGCGAACAACTTGTCCGCAAGGCAGTTGCTCGATGGATTCCGGCAGCAGCTGGCCCAGCGGGTTGAACTCGATTTCCCGTGCATCGGCCTGCCTTAAAAGCTGCCTGAAGCCGTCCGCCATGACAATGCCTTCGACTTCAGCATGAATGGTGTAGACGTTGAGCCGTTGCGCAGCGAAGCGGTTGAGGATGTATTCGTTGAAGGCACCTGGCTGGAGCTGTGGGCCGACCACCTCGTCGAAGGTCGGCAAGTCCACCGGGATCTGCGGCGTGCCGAGTCTGCCATCAGCCAGTAACGGGCGAAACAGGGTAGCGCCGCGACAGTCGCTGTTGTAGCGGAAGCCAAACGCCTGCTTGGCCTGCACGACATGCTGGTCGGCACGCCAGCCCGCTGCTGCGGAGCAGATCACCGGGTTGCCTAAAATGTCGCTCAGACAGTCGACCCCACGGTGTATCTGTGCGGTCAACTGGCGATCGTTCCAGCGTCCGGCATTGGCTTGCCAGCCATGGTGATCCCACGCATGCAGGCCGACCTCGTGGCCTGCATCCAGAGCGCGACGCATCAACGGGCCAAGGTCGCGTCCGATCGGCTTGCCTGGCCACGCAGTACCCGCCAGCAGAATATCCCAGCCATACAGGCTCGCTGCTCTGGAGCGAAGCATCTTCCAGAAAAACGTCGGCCGTGCGAGACGCCACAGGTGACGTCCCATGTTGTCGGGGCCGACGCTGAAAAAGAACGTCGCCTTGACCTGAGCTTCATCGAGTATGTCCAGCAACCTTGGCACGCCTTCACGGGTGCCCCTGTATGTGTCGACATCGATTCTTAAGCCTGCCTGCATCAGCGCATATCCGCCTTTTCAGCCATGGCTTCGCGAAGGAAGAAGTCCAGGGTTTTGCCAATCGTTTCGCTCAGCTCGATACCTGGTGTCCAGCCAATCAACTGTCGGGCGTTGTCGATACTCGGTTTGCGATGGCTGATATCCTGATAACCCTTGCCATAAAAGGACTGGCTTTCTACTTCGCGAAAGCCTGCGAATGGCGGGAAGTTGCCGCGCAACGGGTGCGCTTCGAACTGGCGCAGCAGCTCTTCACCCAATTGGCGGATGCTGGCTTCATTGTCGGGGTTACCAATGTTGATGATCTGACCATTACAGCGCCCATCACGATTTTCGATAATCCGCGCCAGCGCCTCGATACCGTCGGCGACATCGGTGAAACAGCGCTTCTGGGCCCCGCCATCCACCAGCCGAATCGGCGTACCTTCCACCAAGTGCAAAATCAGTTGGGTGATGGCCCGAGAACTGCCGATACGCGCCGAGTCCAGTCGGTCCAGGCGTGGGCCCATCCAGTTGAACGGGCGAAACAGGGTGAATTGCAGGCCTTTCTGACCATAGGCCCAGATCACGCGGTCCAGCAGTTGCTTGGACACCGAGTAGATCCAGCGCTGCTTGTTGATCGGGCCAACGATAAGGTTCGATGTGTCTTCTTTGAAGCTTGCGTCCTGGCACATACCATAGACTTCGGACGTTGACGGGAAGATCACCCGCTTGTTGTACTTCACGCAGTAACGGACGATCTTCAGGTTTTCTTCGAAATCCAGCTCAAACACCCGCAACGGGTTGCGGGTGTATTCAATCGGTGTAGCGATGGCCACCAATGGCAGCACCACATCGCATTTCTTGATGTGATACTCGATCCACTCGGTGTGGATGCTGATGTCGCCTTCGATAAAGTGAAAGTTCGGCTTGGTTCGCAGGCGCTCAATGGCGTCTGAACCGATGTCCATGCCGTAGATGTCGTAACGATCGTCCTGCAACAGGCGTTCTGACAGATGATTGCCGATGAAACCGTTGACGCCGAGGATCAGCACGCGGGTACGGCGGGCCGGGCGGCGCTTTTCTTTATCGAGCAGTTGCGAGCCTTCCACCAGCCCGAACTCGCGAGCCAGTTGTACCCCACTGAGGTACAAGCCGTTGTCGCCGCGCTGCCCTGCGTTGATCACCAGCGAACCCTCACCGCAGGCGATACGCAATGGGTCGTGACTGATGACCGTGCCGGGTGCTTCGCCGTTGTTGCCTGCTTCGGCACTGGCGGCCCAGACAATCAACTTGTTTTCGCCTACCGCGCAAAATGCGCCAGGGTAGGGCTGCGTGACTGCCCGTATCAGGTTGTACAGTTGCGTGGCCGGAAGCGACCAGTCGATCAAACCGTCGGCCGGGGTGCGGCGACCGAAACAGCTTGCAAGGGTTTCGTCCTGCGGCGTGCCTGAAAGTTGCCCGAGGGCAAGCAGCGGTAGCGTTTCACTAAGCAGGCCAGCGGCGGCTTCACGCAGTTTGCCGTGGAGCGTCAAGGCCGTATCGGTGGAACTGATCGAGACGCGTTGCTGAGCGACTATTGGCCCTGCATCGGCGCGTTTGACCATCTGATGCAAGGTCACGCCGGTTTCGCTTTCGCCGTTGACCAGCACCCAGTTCGCCGGTGCTCGCCCGCGATAGCGTGGTAACAGCGAGCCATGCAGATTCAATGCGCCTTTTTTCGCGCAGGCCAGTAACGGATCACCGAGAAGTTGGCGGTAATAGAAGGAAAAGATGAAGTCAGGGGCCAGTTTACCGATGCGTTCTACCCACAAAGGATGATTAGGGTCCTCAGGAGCATGTGCGGGAATGCCATGTCGCGCGCACAGCTGAGCCACGGGACCGAAGAAGGTTTTTTCCTTGGGGTCGTCGGCGCGAGTGAAAACTGCAGCAATTTCATAACCTGCGCCCAGCAGCGCTTGCAGGCCGACACAGCCAATATCGTGATAGGCGAAAACGACAGCTTTAGGGCTCATGGCGCAACCTTGTTCATATAGGGAGTTACAGAGGAATCAACGCTTTCGCTGACAACTTCGGACGAGCTGCGCACGACTTTTTCAATGAAGAAGCGCGGGCGCGCGCGGACATCGCTGTACATTCGGCCCAGGTATTCACCCAGTAATCCCATACCGATGAACTGCCCTCCGGTGAATACGAACAACACCGCAAACAGCACGAACGTGCCGTCACCGGCCCATGGCGCACCGAAGATCAGACGCAGAATGATCAGTAACCCAGCGAACAGCACACCGAGCAGCGCCATGCTGAAGCCGATAATGCTGAGCAGGCGCAAGGGCGTAGTGGTCATGCAGGTGATCAGGTCAAACATGAGGTTGACCAGGCGCATGGGGCTGTAATTCGAGTCGCCATGTTCACGTTCAGCGTGATCGACCAATACCTCCGTCGTGTGCCGCGCAAAACTGTTGGCCAAAATCGGAATGAAGGTGCTGCGCTCCCGGCAGGCCAGCATTGCATCGACAATCGTGCGCCGGTACGCGCGCAGCATGCAGCCGTAATCACTCATAGCCACGCCGGTGGAACGCTGTACTGCCACGTTGATGATCTTTGATGGCCAACGTCGCCATGCGGAGTCCTGACGATTGCTGCGCACTGTGCCGACAACGTCATGTCCCTGCTCTGCAAGCGCCACCAGCCGGGGAATTTCCTCGGGAGGGTTCTGCAGATCAGCGTCGAGGGTGATCACCACATCACCTTTGCACTGCTCGAACCCAGCCATAATCGCTGCGTGCTGACCGTAGTTACGATTCAGAATCACCGCAACGAAGGGGCTGGCGCTGCGCTCGGCGGCCTGCTGAAGAATTTCTGCCGAGTCGTCGCGACTGCCGTCATCCACCAGCACGATTTCGAAGCGGTGATTCAATTGTTTACAGGCCGCTTCAGTACGCCGTAGCAACTCGGGCAAGCTCTGGCGCTCGTTGTAGACAGGGATGACAATCGACACAAACTTGATTGGGTAGGGTCTCAATGGCTGGATTCCACGGTCGATTCAATGGCACTGACAACCCGCTCGACATCATCCAGCGTCATGTCAGGGAACAGGGGGATAGAGCAAAGCCTTGATGAATTCCATTCGGTGTCTGGCAGGCAGACGTCAGGGAAACGTTTGCGGTAATAGCTGTGCAGGTGAGTCGCTATGAAGTGGATGCCGGTGCCGATGTTTTGAGCCTGCAAGGCCTTCATGAACGCGTCGCGATCCAGCCCGCAGCGCTCGGGATCAATGCGCAGAATGAACAAGTGCCAGGCGTGATGCTGGGCGTAGCGGGGCAGGGCGAGGGGCAGGACCGGGCTAGAGGCCAGCCGTTCGAGATAGTGGCTGGCGAGCGCCTGACGCTTTGCATTGATTGCGTCAAGGCGTTGCAACTGGACCAGGGCAATACTCGCATTCAGGTCGGCCAGGTTGTATTTGAAGCCTGGCTCCATGACTTCTGCCTGGGGTTTGCGACCCAGCGTCAGCCGGTCGTAGGCGTCGACACCCAGACCATGGAATTTAAGTTGGCGCACCCGATCAGCCAGTTGTGCATTGTCAGTGACGAACATTGCACCTTCGGCACAGGTCATGTTCTTTATCGCGTGAAATGAAAATATCGCGGTGCCCTGGTTGCCGATCGGACGACCTTTGTAAGCGGTTCCGGTCGCATGGGCAGCGTCTTCTATCACCGTAATCCCGTGCCGATCTGCCAGCGCATAAAGCGGGTCGAGATCGAATGCGGCGCCAGCGTAATGCACCGCCACGATCGCTTTGGTTCGTGGCGTGATGGCTTGCTCAATGAGCGCGGCGCTGCTCATCAGAGTGCCACGGTCGACGTCGACAAAAACCGGAGTGGCCCCCAGCAGGCAAATCATGTTGGCCGTCGACACCCAGGTCTGCGAAGGCGTAATTACTTCATCGCCAGGTCCGACCCCCAGTGCCAGTAGCGCAACATGCATCGCTCCGGTAGCAGACGACAACGCAACCGAATGTTGCGCGCCAACCCGCGCCGCAAATTGCTCCTCAAGCTTCTGACATTCCGGCCCGGTTGTGATCCACCCGGAACGTAGTACACGAGTCACCGCAGCAACTTCTTCATCGCCTATGGAGGGCCGTGAAAAAGCAAGAAAAGCCTGGCTCATAGATATTTTTCCACTTTACGTTTCATAGCCAATACATAAAAAACGCATAACACGGGTGCCCAAACATAGGCGTGCATCAATGGCGAGCTGCCAGGACGGGAATACCGGTAGCGGCTGCAAGTGGCGCTATGTGCATGGGCACACTCGCTGCACACCAGAAACGGCCTGCTGACGAAAGCAAGTGTCGCGAAGATAGGGGCTCAACCATCAAAATATTGTCCAGACGCCGTTGGTTTTTTGTAGCGCATTGCAGCGCTTGTCAGCCATAGGGTAGGGTGAGTTATATGGAGATAACAATGTCGTCATGACAATATGTAGAATCATTAATGTGGTGTTCAGCTTTCATTTAGGTAATCGCAGACAGACAGCTTGAGTTCAGCTTGGTCATGCTAATTGTGGAAGTTTATAAGTGACGTTACGTATGACAACGCCATTGAAATTTAATGAAGCTTTCATGACCAGAATGCGAATTTATATGGCTGGCTGCAGGCAGCAGCTTGAGTGCCCGGATGCTCAGATCAGGATGATTGGGCCTATGCGGCGGTAGGCTGCCTTACGGCTGTCGGCGGTGCGTCTGACAGTTTGCTCAGATCAGTTAGTGGAGCGAACGGAGGCGTGGAGGATCAGGTATTATCGGGTCACCTATATAACTCAGCTAAATGTCTGTTTAGTTGAGTTATATAGGATATGGCTTGTTGCATAAGTATAAATGGGCGAGGGTTGCTGTTCCAAACCTCGGAACTGTCATATTTATCACCTATCAGGTCATCAGGCTACAGGGTTGGTTTTGGCAGTGCTGTTACATTCCTTTCATACACTTGCGCACATCATCGTCTATAACGTTGCCTGGCTTGACGCAGTCCCTTAGCGGCTTTTCGTCTTGCATGTCTTCAAACTCAGCTTTGGCTCGGTTCCGGCACTGTTTTTTAACAGCTTTGCCCAGCGGCGATGTATCGCCTTTATATGACTCGCATGTCGCTGCATTTGCAGCTTTTTGCATCTGCACGACCATTGGCAGGGTCGCGGGATCTACAGCCCATGCTGGTGAGCTTATGCAGGCAATCAGAGTCGCTATTATCCGTTTCATCATCAGTCCTTGATTTCAGGTTTAGCAGGCGTTGGTACCGTCGGGCGGACACTTTACCGCAAACTTTTTGAATTCGAGTGCTGACTTGGGTACGTGAGCCAGGCGCAATGTCTCGGTCCGTCATTGTGGATCGTCTCAAACAGTCGATCACGATGTGTTGAAGTTTACGCTGCACATGGGTCGGACACTGAAGTGTGAGGGGCTTCGATTTTCACGTTCTTGAAATACACAGGAGGCAGTTCTCGGGCTTCAAATCTGGTGGCCAGGGCTCACCAAGGATGTACATGTAGGTACGCATAATGTGTGTACGTTATGGTACTTGCGGCCAACGGCCAGAATCAGGCATCGGGACCATTGCGCAGCCTGGTGCCTGATTTACCCATAACGTCAATTATGCGTGGCGGTACCATTTGGCTCGCCCAGGATCCGGAGCCGGCATCAAATTTGGTACCAAAGCACTTGAGATCTCAACTGGATTTGGTACCATTAACTCGTCCAGGTACTTCATCTGGTTCACTGGAGTGGTACCAATGCTAGTAAAAATCCTCGACGCTGACCCCGAATTCGTTGAAGCCCTCAAGTCTCAGACCGGCACAACGACGGCATCCAAAGCATTTGTTCATGCTGCTGATCGGTACCAGCACCTGCGTGTCAAAATTGATGATCAGCGCATCCTCATCGAGTCGCTGACTTCTGATCTTGCAAGGGCCAATCGCGTTATCGAAGGCGCACGATCTGCCGCCGCGCTTCTTCTTGAGAAAACCGGCCAGCTTGATCTGCTTGATTGATTTGGTACCACTCAGTTTGCCGATCGGCGACTCGAGGTCGTTGCTCAGGAACGGATTTGGTACCGTTCCTTCGCTTCACCATCCCTTCACTGATTACTAGGCTTTACCGCAACGGACCCAAATCGCACAGCACAGTCGGTTGTCGGGTCCCGGAGGCAATTTCCTTGCAGCACCTCGGGGCTTCAGGGGCGAGCCCCTGTTCGTAGCGAAGGCGGAGAGCTTCTAGGGTTTGCTGGTCATCACTGAGAATTTCTTGTAGCACCCGGCAGTGCCTGGCTTTCCCACGCTATACCGTGCAGTCATCAGTTCGATTCCTGCCTTCTGGCAGTCCTCCTGCGACTTGTAAGCGCCGTGTAGCTCGTACCCTGTGCCCAAGGCGATTATCAGCATCCATTCGATCATGCTCGCTCCTGCGATTTTGAGTCAGCCGGGTGGGGGGGCTGTTACACCCCCACTTTACCGCAAAACACTTCGGTCTCTACTTGATCGCTTCTTGCTCAAATCCGAAAAGCACGCCTTTCAGGGCTATGCGTGCCTGATTCCTGATCTCTGGCGGCAGGGAGTCGAATCGTTTCAAGATAGGCCTTAAATCCTCTGATACCGTCAGTTCGGATTCGCCTAAAAGCAGCTCGTCAGTCGATACGCCTAATACTTTTGCAAGCTCAACGATTTTGTCTGCAGACGGCATCTGTGTGCCTGCCTCATAAGACGTATAGCTCGACTTCGCGATGCCTGCTGGCCCCCAAACGTCAGGCTGTGTAAGGCCTCTCGCCTTCCTGAACCTCTTCAGGTTTTCGCTCAGTGTCATCGTTCTGTCGCTCTGGTTTCTCATCGTTTCCAGATCGTAAATACTGTTCAATTGTCCAGTTCCGTTATTCCGGCATTTTAGTGCTTGCATGTCGTGACCCTCAGTGGTTGGCATACCGGCATTCGGCTACCGTTATTCCGGTATTGACAAGGATTTGTATGTTTATCGATTGGTTGACAGTTTCTCAGGTGTTTGATTTCGACCTTCCCGTCATTTCGGACACTGCTTTTTTGGCTGTTGACACCGCTACGCACGAAATCCTGAGCACGTCGTACCGTGCTACCAAATACGAAGGCAGCTACAGCTCCACTCTCAAAATCAAAATCTCTGGTCGGAAAATTACCGTAGATGGCAATCCTTCACGCATCAACAGGCATGACAATTTGTTCGGGTTCGAAACCGTCTCCGAATGTATCTCCGTCTTTAACTCGGTCATGTCCAATCTCGGTCTTCCTTCTTTCACCCGCTGCACGCGGGTTGAAATTCGCGATGGCGAGTCAGGCGGGAAGGCCGGTCATTTATGGTCTGACGGTTGTGTCATCCATCGTATAGATTTGACTACCAATGTTGCTGTTGGATCTGGCAATGAAATGTCTTATATACGCGCTTTAGCAACTCAAAGAATTGGTCATTCTATTGGGTTTCTTTATCCAAACGGTCAAACAACTGACTGGACTACATCCGGACACGGCAAGGGCGCTAGGCTTCAATACAGAAAGGTATATAACAAGGCTTTTGACCTCATTAATAAGCACTTGCCTAAAGTTAAGCTTGTTTATGGTGAAACATCCGAAGAGCTCAAGTACGCCCAAAGTCTTTATGACTACTGTGTTTCTCAGGGTATTGTTCGTTTTGAACAAGAATTGAAAGATGAGTTCCTTAAGAAGAAGGGTCTTTCCTTCTGGGGCTTGTTTGACGAAGGTATTTATAGCCAACTCCATCGAGAGTTTTTAGATATTGATCAGCGCCTAAAGGTGACTAAAATGGATCAGGCCAGCATTGCACAACAGCTTTTACTTGAGAATGTAGTGGATACTCCGCGTCAGGCTAACACAACTGCCTATTACGCAAGTCTTTGGATGAACGATCATGAACTTGTTCTCTCTCAACGCTCTTTTGAAACTCATGCTGCTCGGCTTAATCGTATTGGTATCAATATTCGTAATGTCTGCGACATTCGTTCGTTCTCTACTGTCTTTATTCGTGAAATGAAAGAGATTACACCTGCTAAGAACATTCAACCACCATTGTTCTACAAGCGCGCTTCTCATTTGAGGTCTGTGGCATGATTTATAATAATCTTCAGGGAACTCAACTTACAACCAAGCAACGCCATATTCTTGATCAGCAGCGTCACGTTAAGCAGTTCATGAATCCTGTTCTGACCCAGCAAGTAGCAGAAACACTTGCTGTAATTGAAGTTCGGAAAGAGCAGGGCGTTAAACCTGAAAAGATTTGGTTCCATGATCGTGAATCAAGTTGGCAAGGCACTATCTCTGTAGCTGAATGGATGGGTTACTAATGGACAAGTCCCAATATCAGATTCTCCGTTATTCTGTTGAGGCTGAAATTGCTAATTTTAACTCTGGCAACATTGATGATAGTGCTTTCGCTAGTTCGCTTATGCGTTTGTTTCTACAGGCTTCATCAGCTGATCAAGTTTGCTCGCAATTAGCCAAGCGTCATTTTCTTACGTTTCGCCGTATACCTAATTTAAAACCGCCCAGCTGGGCATACTGCAATCCGAGCCTAAGTTCTCGGCTTCCCACACTTTAAAAGGGTAATATTATGTCTCTCAAATTTCCTACGCTGATGGTAGAGGTTACTGGCAACGTTCGTACAGGTACGTCCTCCAAGGGCAAGCCTTATGCCATGTTTCAATCTTTCGTTCACCTGCCCGGTATTCCATATCCTCAGAAGGTTGACTTCTATGCGCAGGATCAAAACGACTGCCCGCAACCTGGCACTTATGAGTGTGATGTTATGTGCGACGTTCGTGATGGTCGCCTTCAATTCACCGTTGATCCTCGTCAAGGCCGTCGTAAGAACATTCCTCCGCTTTCTGATGCAATGAACTCTCAGAAGGCTGGCTAACATGAATTTTCTCGGCTGTGATGGAATGTGGCAAGTTCAGGCCGACGGTACTCCCGTCTGTACTGGTCAACTTCAAACTTTCACAGTCCAAGAAATGCGGGACTCTCTCAGTCCTGCAATTACCGCAGAACAGCGTATGGAGATAACTGGTGCTTTACTTGCACTCTTTGTTTTCTGCTGGGTCTGCAAAACCGTCCGCAACTCATTTTAAGGTGTTTTATGAAAAACAAATTGCTTGTTCTCTGCAAATCTGGCCGCGCTCAGTTGGCAGCCGCCACTGTCGCCATTGCAACTGCCTCGCCGTCTTTCGCTGCCGGTGCCAACATCGACACCGCTGAGGCCCTCGGCTATGTCGCCGGTGGTGTTGCTGCTGCCGCTGTTACTGCTGCAATGTTTGGCCTCGTTGCACTTATCGGTGCGGCCAAGAAGGCAATGCGTGCAGGGACTTAATTAACCCTGTTTGCCCGGTGGGAGTCTTTCCCTCCGGGCTTTTTTTTGTCTGGAGAAAATCATGGGGCCATTAAAATGTATATCGATCCGAATGACTTCGTCTGGTTCTGGGTTACGGCTGCTTTGTTTATGCTTTGCGCCGGTCGTTAGGTTATTTCTGTCTTTTGTTTTCTTTTTGTTTGCATCTAATTCCTATGCCGCCATTGTTTATATTGGTCCGTATACGGGTGCAAGTTATTCCAGTGGTATTCAGGCGTGTATAAGTGACGGTGCCGCTGCTGGTGTAGATGTTAATCCTAGATATTCATATGGTCGAACTTATGATTGTGGCAATGGATGGTCTGTCGCTGGCGGCGGCTCCTGTTCAGCAGATGAGACTTTCGATTCTGTTTCAGGTCAATGTATTACTACGCCTGTAGTTACTCCTACTCCTGACGTTCCCTCTACCGATCAGCAGAAATGTTTAGACGCCAAAGGTACAACCAAAAAATCATATAGCTGGCATCAATCTAATGATACCCCAACCCCTCCTTCACCCGGTGGATGTGCAACTACGTTATCCGGTGTTTCTATATGTCTTGCCGACTCAGCAGGTGGATTTACTTGTACCGGTGACATTACTGTAACTGGCGAACTATATGTCGCCCCTGCACCGACTCCCGACCCTACAACACCTACAACTGATCCCACTACACCTGGCACTGGTACTGATACCGGTTCCGGCAGTGGTTCCGGCTCTGGCAGCGGCTCAGGTTCTGGTAGTGGATCAGGTTCTGGTAGTGGATCAGGTTCCGGTAGTGGATCAGGTTCCGGTAGTGGATCAGGTAGCGGTTCTGGTTCTGGTTCCGGTACTGGATCAGGCAGTGGTTCAGGTTCAGGTTCAGGTTCAGGTTCAGGCTCCGGTTCTGGTAATGGTACTTGTGAAGGTGATAAGTGCGGTGATGATGGCGCTCAGGTTTCCGGTGATATGCAGTGTCAAACTGTAGTTTCTTGCACTGGTGACGTTATTCAATGTGCTGTTCTTCGCCAGGAACAGCAGTCACGCTGCGCTGATAAAGAATATCGAGACCTTACCGAAAAAAAGATTGCCGACTTAAAGTCTGAACTTCAATCTGAATTTGCAGGCGAAGACTATAAACCTATCAAGCCTGATTCCGATTCTACGTTCGATCTAACATCTATGATTGATACTAGTAGTCGTTTTGGTGCTTCATGCCCAGTTCTTAGGACTATAAGTGTTCCCTTCATGTCTGGTAGGTCATTTACCCTTGACCCTAACGTTCCCGGTCTTTGCACGTTTCTCACGTTTATGGGTTATCTAATGGTTGCTTTTGCTATGCGTAAGGCAGCTGAAATTATCGCTACTGGAGTTTGATAAATGCCTGCAATTATTGGTCTGTTCTTGCGCATGGTTGGACTTTCAATAGTCCCTTTGGGTTGGAAGTTGCTTCGCGGACTTGGCTTCGCAGCAATAAGTTATGTCGGCATTGATGCTGCTCTCGACAAAGCTAAGGGATATGCTTTTTCTCAACTCGGTGGTTTGCCTAGTGACTGGATTTCAGTTCTTGGTATGCTCAAGATAGACGTTTGTTTGAATATCCTCTTTTCTGCATATATTGCTCGCGCTCTTCTCGCCGGTATGAATAAGGCTGGTAGTAAAACATCTATGAAATGGACACCTAAGGAGTAGGGCGCATGTTATTTCTTCGTACTGGTTTGCCCGGTTCCGGCAAAACTCTTAATACCATCAAAGAGATCGATTTGGAGCACGCTGTTGATCCCGACAACCCTTTGCTACGTCTCCATAAAGATCCCGATGATTCAAGCCTTCCGCCACGTACTATTTACTATCATGGCATCCCTGAGCTTAAGGTCGATCAGCTCAAGTCTAAATGGGTTGAATGGGAAACTCCTGACCTTTGGTATGACTTGCCTGATGGTTCCGTTATTGTCATAGACGAGGCTCAGGGTACATTCGGTACTGATATCCGTGGACGTGTTGAAAAAGTTACTCGCTTTGAGAAACATCGACATCATGGTTGGGACGTTCATATCATCACGCAGCACCCATCACTTATTTGCTCACCTGTACGAAAGTTGGTAGGCAAGCATATAAACTTTATTCGCCCATACGGTCGTACTAAAGGCATATTCAGACATGAATATGAGATGTGTATTGATAAGCCTGAAAGTCGAACTAACTTTAAAATGGCTCAAGAGTCTAAAATAGAGTTCGATAAACACTATTTTGGCCTTTATAAGTCGTCAACCGTTCATACTCACAAGAAGGTCACGCCTAGTTATTACAAGTTAGTGCCTCTCTTTCTAGCTGTGCTTATTATTCCTATTTTGCTGCTTGGTTTTGGCTTTTGGTATGTTATGAAGAGCAAAACATCTGACAGTGAGGCTCTTATGCACTCAGACTCTCAAACAACTGTTTCAGAATCTAAGCGACCTTCATCAGTACCTTCAACTCCCGGTGTTACGACCCAAGGCCGTACTGTTCAACCTGTTCAGGAATATGTTCAGCAGTACAAGCCTAGGATTGCTGATGTTGAATCTTCTGCGCCCAGGTACGATGAAACCAACAAGGCCCGTGATTTTCCACGTCCTACCTGCATGGCTTCGACCGATGTACGTATGCTCTTGTCTGCTAAGTCGAGAGGTTTAAACACTGGCACGTTTAATGGTGAGGACACCGTTTGCCAGTGCTATTCGCAGCAGGCCACACGCATGACAACGTCTTTTGATTTCTGTATGTCAGTCGTACAGAACGGATATTTTGATGACACTAAGCAGCAGCCAGCGTATGCCACACCGGCCGGTCTTTCATCAACTCGTTCTCTTGAGTCGCGCGACGGTCCGCAGCGAGGGCTCGCAGCGGTGGACCAGAGCGCGCAAGCACAAAAGGTTTCACGTTTTCACATCATTCCTGATACCAGTCGCACGCAACGAACTATCAAATGACATTCAGCCGGCTATAACTCGACTAAACGGTAATTTAGTTGAGTTATGCTTTTTGGTGATTAAAAGGACTGTACTCGAGGCCTCGAGGTAAATCCAGAGGTACGCATAATGTTTGGACGTTATGGTACTTGCGGCCAACGGCCAGAATCGATCGTCGGGACCATTGCGCAGCCCCCGGCGATCGATTTACCCATAACGTCAATTATGCGTGGCACCACCTCTCCTGATCGCGTGTGACGCTCTCAGGCCCTCCGCAAGATCACTTCGCGCCATGATCACCCAGCTTTACCGCAACGGACCCAAATCGCACAGCACAGTCGGTTGTCGGGTCCCGGAGGCAATTTCCTTGCAGCGCCTCGGGGCTTCAGGGGCGAGCCCCTGTTCGTAGCGAAGGCGGAGAGCTTCTATCGATCAGCCAGGCTAAATCAGCTTTCGAGCAACTTCAGGAGTTTTCTACCGTTTTCGTCGTTTTTGTCAAAGCATCCGCCGCTGTACTGCATTTTTCCGTGTGGTCTACTAAAAAACTCTTCCTGTGCTTTCCTGCACTCGTTCTCCGTCCTGTACGCCTTCATGACCGTTGCTGTGCTTGATCCTGCCATCGTTATTGCCAGTATCCAGTGCATCACGCCTCCTGCGATTTTTAGCCGGCCGGGTGGGGGTGCTGTTACACCCCCACTTTACCGCAAAACACTTCGGATTCTTTGTTTTGTTACCGCATAATCCTGCGATTTTTCTTGACGCAATATTGCATTCCCATTACCGTTGAATCCTTCGGTAATTAGGTGGATTTATGAGTTTTCGTGAGGTCACTCGGCGTCTCGTTGATGAGGGCATTTTGTCTAACACAAAATCTGCCTATACCACTGCTGTTTATTATCAGCTTTGGATAGAAGGAGAGGATTTTGATTTGAGTTCTAGGAGTGTTCAAACGCATCGAGCAAGGTTGCGTCGGCTCGGATTTGACATAGCCCGACCCTATACACCTCATGTTTAACTGTCTTAAATAATTTCGGCTTTCTGCCGATAAATAACGACTAGGGGAGTTGCACCTCCCCATAGTCGTACCACTCATGATCTATGAAGGAGATCATAAAATGGCTCATGCAAATTATACAGCAACTCCAGCATTACAAGGGCTTAACACCTTTCTTCTTGCTTCCGCTTTTTCTTCTGAACTTGAAAAAATATCATGTTCAGTGCGCGATAAAACTCGCGTTCATCCATTGTTTTTGATGGGCAAGCGTGTTCGGCTTGCCGAGCTCATGCTTGTTGACGTTGAGCTTTTTGGGAAACTCTGAAAAAGACTTCCTAATTTGGCAAAATCTCCGGACACCAGTCGCCGAGCTTTTCGATGATGAAACAGATGACCTTCGCCGACGCCGAGTATGCCGGCAAGCGCAAGCAGACCCGTAAGGAATTGTTCCTGATCGAGATGGATCAGGTGGTGCCCTGGAAAGGTTTGATTGCCCTGATTGAGCCCTATTATCCAAAAGGAGAAGGTGGCCGGCCCGCCTACCCACTGATGGCGATGCTGCGTGTTCATCTGATGCAGAACTGGTTCGGCTACAGCGATCCGGCGATGGAAGAAGCGCTGTATGAGACGACCATCCTGCGTCAGTTTTCAGGCCTGAGCCTGGAGCGAATTCCAGACGAAACCACCATTCTCAACTTCCGTCGTCTGCTGGAAAAGCACGAGTTGGCGACCGGGATTCTCGGCGTAATTAATGGTTATCTGGGCGACCGTGGCTTGTCGTTGCGTCAAGGCACCATCGTCGATGCCACGCTGATTCACGCGCCCAGTTCGACCAAGAACAAGGATGGCAAACGCGATCCTGAGATGCATCAAACCAAGAAAGGTAACCAGTACTATTTCGGCGCCAAGGCTCACATCGGCGCCGACGACGAGTCAGGCCTGGTGCACAGCGTGGTAGTAACAGCGGCCAATGTGGCAGACGTCACGCAGGTTGCCAAACTGCTGCACGGCGAGGAAAACGTAGTCTGCGCCGACGCAGGTTACACCGGGGTCGAGAAGCGCGAAGAACACGCTGGGCGCAAGGTCATTTGGCAGATTGCCGCCCGCCGCAGCACTTACAAAAAGCACGGAAAACGCAGTATTTTGTACAAGGCGATCCGCAAAATCGAGAAGGCCAAGGCCCAGGTTCGCGCCAAGGTCGAGCATCCGTTTCGGGTCATCAAACGCCAGTTTGGCTATGAAAAAGTGCGCTTTCGGGGCTTGGCCAAGAACACCGCGCAGATGGTGACGTTGTTCGCCCTGTCAAACCTGTGGATGGTCCGCCGACATTTGTTGGCGAGCGCAGGAGAGGTGCGCGTGTAATGCAGGAAATGGTTACCGCAAAAGGCTTTGCAGCGGCCGAAAGAGCTAAAAAGCGAAGATAATTGAGCAAATTTCGACATGCATCGTTTTTTGAAAAGTGCTGAGGACTCGGTAGCCGGAAAACATCCGGCTACTTCAGACCTTCCTTTGGCGAGGCATCTCTGGCGTGCAAATAATGAAGGATAAGGAATATGCCTAACATAGAAGACTTGAAAGAAAAATACAAGGCGTATTATGATCTTGATAGTGGCTCGAAAGAAGCACTAAAGTCCATAGAGAGAAAGCTGGTTATTGAGCTTCCTCTCGACTTCAAAGAAATCGCTTTGTTTTACAATGGTGGCCTTATCGGAGGTATCAGTCATCATGCAATTTCAAATGAAGCAAATTCGTTAAATATAGTTGACGAAACGCTGCGCCTTAGAAAATCAATAAGCCTGGCTTCTGAGTATATCGTTCTGGCCGAACCGCCTGAAAGTATTATAGTGTTAGATGTTTCAAACATCCCCGCCGTGATATGGTGTGACTCGATTGATGCTGAAAATATAAACACAAAAAAATTCGATACGCCGCCCGACTCTTGGGAGAGCTATGCAAGCTTTTTCTCCTATTTATTGGGCCGTGAAGAGTCAGGAGATTATTAACAATGATGCTTAATGGCCGGTGTCGAGGTCGCCTCAGCGCTAAACCTGATCAACAAACTCTATGGTGCAGAGCGTGATCTGAAGGGTACATGTGACGATGACCGAAAACCGGCCGTCATGAACTGAGTCTGCGAGTGCTGGCTAAGTTAAAAAGCTGGATGGAAAAGACGCAGCCACACGTTGCGGCTCAGAACACCTTGGGCAAGGCCATCGGCTATCTGGCGAGTAACCGGAAGAAGTTGGAACGGTAGGGCGAGGAAGGCTATTTGCCGATCGACAACAAATCCGCTGAGCGTGTGATCAGACCCTTCGTGATCGGAAGAGAGAACTGGTTGTTTAGCGACAGGCGCCAAAGGCGCGACGGCCAGTGCTCAACTTTACAGCTTGGTCGAGACGGCTAAAGCCAACGGCCAAGAGCCCTATGCGTGGCGGCGCCACGCATTAGAACGGCTACCACTGGCGACGTCGGGTAATCCACGATGATACTTCTAAGCGCGCCGACTGTCTTTGTCTAGGAGGGTTTATGGAGCGGTTAGGGACGATTACTGCTGCGCGGCGACCTGCAGTTCAGCGCGACGGCCAGGTATCGCGGCAATCAATTCTTGCGTGTAGGTGGCTTCAGGCCGTTCGAAAACGTCGCTGGCGGGACCTTGTTCAATGGTCTTGCCCTGCTTGAGCACCAGAACCTGGTGGGCAACGCTGGCGACGACTGCCAGGTCGTGGGAAACCAGCACGTAGGCGATGCCGGATTCGGATTGCAGTTCGACCAGCAAGTCAAGAATCTGCGCCTGCACCGACACGTCCAGGGCCGAAACCGGCTCATCGAGCAGCAGCAGATCCGGTTGCAGGGCCAGCGCTCTGGCAATGGCAACCCGCTGACGCTGACCACCGGAAAGCTCGCGGGGCAGCCGGTCCAGGTACGCTACGGGCAAGTGCACTCGCTCGATCAACTGGCGTGCGGCCTGTTCCAGTTCGCGGCCTTTGAGCAGGCCGAACGAGACCAGTGGTTCGACGATGCTCTCAAATAGCGTGAAGCGTGGATCAAGGGCCGCGAACGGGTTTTGCTGGACCAGCTGGATGCGTCGCCGTAGCGGTCTGAACTCGCGCCAGCCCAGGTCGGTAACATCCTGGCCGTCCAGCAAAACTCGCCCGTGGGTGGGTTTTTCCAGGCCCAGCGCAATGCGCAGTGCAGTACTTTTGCCAGAGCCGGACTCGCCGACGATGGCCAGGGTCTGGCCGGGATAAACCTTGAAGTTGACGTCCTGCAATGCCTGGAAGCCTGTGTCTTCACCTTTCACATAGGGCAGGCGATAGGTCTTGCCGATGTTGCTCAGGGTCAGCAGAGGCGTGTCGCTGCTCGATACCGGGCGCACTGTTGCCGGGCTCTTGCGTTGGCCGAAAGCCGGTGCTGCCGCGATCAGTGCGCGCGTATAGGTATGGCGAGGCGTGATGAGTATCTGTTGCGGCGGGCCTTGTTCGACCAGCTCGCCCTTGTTCATCACCAGCACACGGTCAGCACGATCGGCAGCCACGCCGAGATCGTGGGTAATGATCAGCAGGGAAATGCCGCGCTCGGCCACCAGGCGTTGCAGGTGATCAAGGATCTTGCGCTGCACTGTCACGTCCAGAGCGCTGGTGGGCTCATCGGCGATGATCAGGCGAGGGTTGCCCGCCAACGCGATGGCGATCAGCACGCGCTGGCGCATGCCACCGGATAGCTCGTGCGGGTACTGGCGGGCGCGCAATACCGGCTTGTCCAGACCGACCTGTTGCAGCAACTCCAGCACATCGGCATCCACTGCCGGGTAACGCCGGCCGTGGGCCTGAATCAGTGCTTCGGCGATTTGTCGGCCGATGCGCAGGGTAGGGTTGAGGCCGACCATCGGGTCCTGCGGCACCAGGCCGATGGTGCTGCCGCGAATTCGCCGTTTCTCGCGTTCGCCGGCATGGCCAAGATCGTGTCCATCGACGTGTAGCTCGCCGCTGGTGATGGCGGCATTGTCCGGTAACAGGCCGAGTATGGCGTTGGCCAGGGTCGACTTGCCGGACCCGGATTCACCGACAATTGCCACGGTTTCGCCCCTGGCCACCTGAAACGAGACGCCGCGCACGGCCTGGTTGGTCTGGCCGTCGAAGCGGTAGGCGACACTCAGATGACGAATGTCGATCAGTTGAGCGGTATCGGTCATCGTTGAGTCTCTTCCAGAGTGCGGGCGATGTGGTTGAAGCTGAACACCACGCCGACCACGAACAGGCCCGGCAACAGCGACACCCAGGGCGCGGTCATCAGGAAGTGACGACCGTTGGCGATCAGCGTGCCCCATTCGGCAGCCGGTGGTTCGGCACCGAAGCCGAGGAAACTCAGCCCGGCAGTCGCCAGAATCGCTGCACCGAAATCCAGTGTGGCAAGCACCGCCACCGGGCCCCAGGCGTTGGGCAGAATGTGGCGCAGCAGGGTTCGGGTCCAACTGGCACCGCCCAGACGCGCCGCTTCGACGTAAGGCAGGGTCTTGACCCGCAGCACCTCGGCACGGGTGGTGCGGGCGAAGCCGGGGATGATCCCTACACCTACCGCGATGGCCACCGGAATGGTGCCGAAACCGATGGCGGTGACAATCGCAAGCGCCAGTAACAGGCCGGGCAGGGCCAGCAATACATCGATCAGGCGCATGATCACTGCATCGATGCGCCCGCCCGCAAAACCGGAAATCACCCCTAGGCTCAGGCCACCGGCCATGGCGATGCCCACCGCCAGCAATGCGGCTTGTACCGAAAGGCTCGATCCGTGTACCACGCGGGTGTAGAGATCACGGCCCAGTTCGTCGGTGCCGAACCAGTGCGCGGCATTTGGCGCGGTGAGCTTGTCGCTGGGTGAGGTGGCGTAAGGCGCGTAGCTGCTCAGCAGGTTGGGTGCCAGCGCGGCCAGTAATGCAAAGGCGACCATTGCCACCGCGAGCACAAACCCCGGACGACGCAGCAGGGGCTTGGCGGCCTCTACGGCGCGACTCAGGTTGCTACGCCGCCGCCATTGCGCGGCGGGGGCGGTTTTGCCGGAAAGGCTTTGACTGGAATCAACAAGGCGGGTCAGGCGCGCAAGGCGGTTGTCGAAGATAGTCATGGCGTCAGGAGACCTTTGGCGTGTGGGCGATGCGCGGATCCAGCGCGGGATACAGCAGGTCAACGATCAGGTTGACCACGACGAAAGCAGCTGCCGAGACCGCAACAATGGCCAGCACCACCGGAATGTCCTGGCGCAGCACGGCCTCCTGGGCAAGACGACCGACCCCGGAGCGGGCGAAAATGGTTTCCACCAGCACGGCACCGGACACGGTGTTGCCCACTTGCAGACCGATCAGCGTCAACAGCGGTAAGGCAGCGTTCTTGAACGCATGGCGGGCCTGAACCTGGGCGCGAGTGAGGCCCTTGGCGTAGGCGGTAATGATGTAGGGCTCTTTCCAGACGCCCTGAAAGCCGCGTTGTAAAACCTGCGCGTACACTGCAGCACTGGGGATCGCCAGTGTGACAGCGGGCAATATCAAGCTGGAAAAGCCCTGATTGCCGGTCGCTGGAAACCAGCCAAGGCTGAATGCGAACAGCTGAATGAACAACAGGCCCATCCAGAATACCGGTACTGAGAAACCCAGCGACGGCAGCTGGGACAAGACGACCTTCAACGGCTGCCAGCGCACGTAGGCGGTGAGATAAGCCAGCCCGACGCCACCAATCAGCGACAGAACAATGGCCAGCCCCGCCAGGCTCAGGGTTTGCGGCAAACGTTCGACCAGCAGTTCTGAAACCGGACGATTGAGTGTCAGCGAATTGCCGAAGTCACCTTGAACAGCGCCCCACAGCAGGTCGACATATTGCTCGAAGACGCCTCGGTCCAGCCCGTAATAGAGCTTGGCTTGCGCCAGGTCCTGCGCGGACAGGGAGTCGATTTCGACACCCGAGGCGCTGAGCATGATCGACAAGGTATCGCCGGGCAGCAGATACAGAATGAAGTAGGTGATGCTGTAAGCACCCCAGAGTACCAGCAGCGCCTGGGCGATCCGGCTGAGGATATAACGGCTCATGGCGTGGCGATCTCGATGTCGTTGAACAGCGCAAAGCCTTCCGCCGTCCAGTGGAAGTTACGCACGTTTTTCGCCGTGGCGGCTTGCCAGACCCGCTCGTAGACCGGAAATGCCGAACCTTCATCGATCAGCAGGTCCTGCAGGTCGCCATAGGCTTTTGCGCGTTGTTCGCTGCGCGTGGCGGTCAGTCCGGCGTCAAACAGTTCCAGGGCTTTGGGCAGTGTTTGCGGCGCGTAAAGGTTGGTCGCCAATGTCGAGCTATTGGCGCTACGCGGGTCGATGATGGTCTGCAGGATGATCGGGTCGGCGCGGGTCATGTAGGTGGACGTCAGGTCATAATTGCCTGCCGCATTGGCAGCTGCCCATTCGGCGGTGGTCACCACGTTGAGCTTGAGCTCGATACCCACCTTGCGCAGCTGATCCTGAATCAGCACATCACCAGCGGTTTCAGCGGGGGACAGGTTGTAGGCCAGCTTCAGTCGTTTGCCGTCCTTGTACCGATAGCCGTCGGCGTTCTTCTGCCAGCCGGCTTCGTCGAGCAAGTGCTCTGCCCCCTGAGGGTCATAGGCCAGTCTGTCGGCCTGATTCTTGTAAAACGGCGTGGTGACGTCGTAGATACCCGACACCACCGGAAATTGCGGGTTGTAGACAGTGGCGGCGTAGGTCTTGCGGTCGATGGCTTTTTGTAGCGCCAGACGCACATTGCGGTCAGCGAGGATGCGATTGCCGCGCATGTTGGGGTACATATTCAGGGCCGGCCCTGGCAGCGAGCGGCTCTGGATAGTCGCGCCCCTGGATTTGAACAGGTTCAGGTCCACTTCGGAAAACGGGTTGCGTGGCCAGAGGATGTCCACCTGGCCTTGAACGAACTGGCCATTGCGCACGCTCTCTTCCGGAACGTAACTGACCTCGACCGCATCCAGATGCGCCTCGCCCCTGTTCTGCGCATTGGCCGATGGCCAGGCATAGCCCTTGCGTTTGATCAGGCGCAAACCGCTTTCAGGGGTGTAGCGCTCCAGCACGAATGGCCCGGTGCCGATGATTGCACCCAGCGAGCGTTCCTTGACGCTGAGTGTGTAGGACTCCGGGGCAAGAATGGCCAGGTTGGTGGTTGAGGTGGCTTGCAGAAAGCCCGCATTTGGCGTGGCCAGCACCAGTTTAACAGTGAATTCATCTACGACTTCGGCGTGGTCGTAACCCTTCAGGTAGGTCGCGCCAAAGGTTGCAGGCAATTGCGCGGCAAACGCTTTATTGCTGTCGTAGGCGGTCTTCACGGCCTGTGCGTCGAAGCGCGTGCCATTGCTGAACGTCACATCCTTGCGCAAGTGGAAGGTGTACTCCAGCGCGTTTTCACTGACGTCCCAGCGTTCTGCCAGCCAGGGAATGATAGTGCCGGTCTGTGGGTTCTGATCGGTCAGCGACTCGGCGACATTACGCAGCACCACGCGGTGCTCCAGCCAATACACTTGGAACGGATCAAGGCTGACCAGCGTGGTGTTGTCTCTGAAGAAAGCGACTTTGAGCGTCTTGCTTGCCTGGCTTTCCTGGCCGGAGGGCGAGCAGCCGAGCAGGGTGAGGGCAGTAATGACGGCGAATAACAGGCGTGCAAGAAGAGGGCGCACGGTCATCGCGCTGTCCTCCGATATACGAATCTGTAGGCGAAAGTCGAAGGTTGAGTGCGGTGCATGGAAAAGTCCTCTTCAAGTCGAGCACAGCGATCCGGCTGGTTTTAAGACCGTATTCTTATGTAAGGAGGCTGTAAAAGTATTTTTATTATAAGCTAATATAGGTTTTTATGATTTATTTGATAATTTATTATGCTTTATAGGTATTTTATGGTGCCTGGTTAATGTCTGCGGTGTAGGTTCGCAGCGATTCCAGGGAGAAGCGGGGTGGAACCTGTTCTTTCCTGATCGCCACACATTGCTGATTTTGCGGGTGAGTCAGCCTGCAGCCAGAAAATCTCGGAGGATCAGCATATGGTGGGGATCAATAGAGCGGGGACCATCGGGCGCTTATATTGCCGGGCACACAGACCACGAGCCTGCATCAGGGCGCGCGCGAATCCAGCAGCGGCGCCAACTCTTCGAACAGTCCGCAGGTGCCGCCGCCCCCGTCAGAGGCTTCCGCTTCGCAGGCGCGAGATCGGCGTGAGAGGCTTTTGCGATCCAGACCGCTGTCGCGCGAAACCAGGGAGTGGCTGGAGCAGGGCATGCCGCCAACGGCGGAGGCTGAAGTGCGTAGCAGACCGCATGGGTCTGCCGATGCCGCAGCACCGCATGCACCTGCCGAGACAAGACCCAGGCCGCAGCACGCAGGGGTGATGGCACACGCCAATAGCATCGTTCAGCAATTGGTCAGCGCGGGCGCTGATCTTGCCCATACTCGTACCACGCTGCGCAATATCATGAGAGGCGAAGAGATGGCTCTTTCTAGAGCCGAACAGAGTATTTTGCGCGAGCATTTCCCTAACATGATTGCGACTGGAATCAACCCCCATTCAGAGCTCGCTATCGAGCTCCGTCATGCGCTCCGTAGAGCGGATCGCCAACAGGCGGCGTCAACTCCAGCAAGGACACCGACGCGGCCCCCGGCGGCCCGCACCCCTACGCAATCATCATCGAGTAGCAGCCAGCGTTCATTATTTGGGCGGTTCGCCCGGCTGATGACGCCTGATCAGAGACGTTCGTCAAACGCATCGACCTCTCAGACACCGGTAGACAGAAGCCCGCCACGCGTCAATCAGGTACCCATACGCCCCGACAGGGCTGCGATGCGTAATCGTGGCAATAACCAGGCCGCCGCAGCCTTGCAGGGATTGGTTCAACAAGGGGTCAATCTGGAAGACCTGCGCACGGCGCTTGAAAGACATCTATTGCGGCACCAACCGATCCCCTTGGATATAGCGTACGCGTTGCAGAGCGTGGGCATTCCCCCAAGTGTTGACACGGCTGAGAGCCTTGTGGAAAGCCCGCTGATGGATTTGAGTGTTGCGCTGCACCGCGTGCTTGGGCCACGTCCCGTTAGTGCTCCGCCTCGCCCAGCCGTTCCGATGCATCCTCCAGCTGCCTCCAGGCGACCAGATGGCGCGCGTTCCAGCGCATTGCGGGTAATTCCGGAGCGGGAGGATTATGAAAATAATGTGGCTTACCGAATGCGCTTGCTTAACCTGAACCCGGGGGTTGGGGTAAGGAGGGTTGTTGCAGCCTTTATAACCGATCCGGCGGCCCGGCCGGCAGTTGTGGACGATATCCGCGCAGCCCGGGACCCTATAACCTCACAATTCAATCAACTGCGTACGGTCTCCAAGGCCGTTGCTGAATCCCAAAATCCGCCCTTCATGGACGCGGCACACCATCACCCGGACGATGCGACCCATTGCCTTTTTGGTGAACCATTGTCGCTGGAAAATCCTGATCGGCAGGTGATCGGCCTGGCGGGGAATCCGACGGACACGTCGGAGCTTTACAGTCAGCAGGGAAATAAGGAGCTGGCGTTCATGGATATGAAAAAGCTTGCCCAATTCCTCGCAGGCAAGCCTGAGCATCCGATGAACAGACAACCGCTTGACGCCAGAACCATCGCTAACTACGCGTTTAGAATCGTGCCCTGATCACGCAGCCCCTGTAGGTCTGATTGCAGTGGATGGTTTGCGAACCGGCTTGATGCCGGTTCGTTCGTTTACAAGGTGGCTCCCGCCGCGCCTGCCTTGCTCTTGAGCGCTGCTTCAAGGCGGTCAATGAACAGGCGCACCCTGTGAGGAACGCGCTGGCGTGTTGGCAGCACTGCCGTGACAGACAGCTGTTCGGGCATTGCATCTTCGAAGTCCACCTGCTGAAGGCTGCCTTCGTTGATTTCCTGTCGGACATCCCAATAGGTCAGCATGGCCAGTCCCATACCTTGTTTACATGCCGTGCGCACGGCCTCGACGCTGTTGGCAGAGAAGGGGCCCTGAGCGCGAATGGTGATGGGCTCGCCGTTTCTTGTGAACGGCCACCAGGGCATTGCTTGCAAGGCAATGCACGGGTGGTGTCTGAGTTCCTCCAGTAGCGCTGGTTTGCCGTGCCTCGCCAGGTAGTCTGGGCTTACACACACCACCCGTGGGTTGGGCGCCAGCGACCTGGCCACCAGTGCCGAGTCGCGTATCGTGGCAATCCGGATGGCGACATCGATTCCCAGTCCGGCGATGTCGACAATGCTGTCCGACAGCGTCAGGTCGATACTCAGTGCCGGGTTTTCCAGCATCAATGCGGGCAGCAACGGCATGATGACTGTCTGACCAAACACACTCGGCGCCGTAACCCGCAAAACGCCACTGGCAGAGCCTGCATCAGCCTTCAGCGTGGTGCGGGCGGCCTCGCTTGCTTCCAGTATGGTTTTGGCATGAGGCAGAAAAACTTCGCCCTCTGGCGTCAGTGATACCGAGCGGGTTGTACGGTGAAACAGCCTGACGCCCAGGTCGTTTTCCAGCGCAGCCAGACGTCTGGAGATTGCCATCGGTGACAACCCGAGTCGACGCGCCGCTTCCGACAGGCTTCTGCTGGAAGCAATGGCGGCGAACACCTCTATATCAGATATTTGCACGGATTCTATCCATTTTCGTTAAAGCGCCTTATCTGCACGGCCGGGTTCCAATGGTCTTCGCCAGCCCTTACCGTTGCTACAGGTTCTGTCCATGACTGCGGGCAATTCGCAGGCGATCTGCACAGTGAGGGTTTGAAGTATGAGCGAGATAAACAAACACGTTACAGCCCCGTTCGACATGGGTCATCTCAAACTTAAGAACAGGTTTGCGGTGGCACCCATGACACGCGTGAGCGCGGACGAGCAGGGCAGTGCAACGCAGAACATGACGCGCTATTACGAGCGGTTCGCCAAGGGTGGTTTTGGCCTGATCATCACCGAGGGCAACTATACAGATCGCAGTTCTTCCCAAGGCTACCGCTTCCAGCCCGGGCTCACCGATGACGAGCAGGCTCAGGCATGGCGTGCCACGACCAATGCTGTGCACCGGCATGGCAGTGTCATGATTGCGCAGCTCATGCACGCAGGCGCACTCAGCCAGGCCAATCGCTTCGTCAGCGAGTCGGCGGGTCCTTCGGCCATTCGTCCCAAGGGCGAACAGATGGCGTTCTATTACGGCGCGGGCAGCTACCGGATTCCGCGAGCCATGAGCGACAAGGATATCGCCGAGGCCATCGACGGGTTCGCCCGTGCCACGCAGCTGGCTTTAGGCACTGCGGGTTTTGACGGTGTCGAGATTCACGGCGCAAATGGTTACTTGCTGGACCAGTTTCTGACCGATTACAGCAATCAGCGTACCGATCGATGGGGAGGGGATGTTCAGCAGCGCCTGCGCCTGACGCTCGATGTCATTGCCGAGGTGAAAAAAATGGCCGGGCAGGCGCCGGTCGGTGTGCGCCTTTCACAGGGCAAGGTCAACGACTTTCAACATAAATGGGCGGGAGGCGAGCGCGATGCCGAGATCATTTTCGGTGCGCTGGCAGATGCCGGAGTCGATTACATTCATGTGACGGAACACGAAGCATGGCAGCCGGCCTTTGCCCAGGGTAAAGCCAGCCTGGTCGAACTGGCCCGACGCTACGCGCCAGGCGTTGCGCTGATCGCCAATGGTGGCCTGCACGACCCGGAAAAAGCCGACAAGGTGCTTCATCAGGGGGCGGACATCATCGCGGTGGGCAAGGGCGCGCTGGCCAATCCGGACCTGCCACAGCTGTTGCGTCAGGGCGAGCCACTCCGCGACTTCGATCCAGCCATTCTCGGGCCGATTGCCAACATCAAGGACAGCGAGCTGGCATTCAACGGGATGAATTGAACAGGTTTTCATAGGTGGGCTCGCTTCCGGTTCCAATCCTGCATTACCTTTGACTCTATCCTCCCAGGGGGGATAGAGCGCCGGTCTGAATTGTCCAGGCCAGAGCTCAAGCCATGAGTGAACACGACCACCCCCACGGCCATACGTACCTGTCCCACACAGCTGTTATCAAGCGCCTGAAACGGGCCGACGGTCATTTGCGCAGCATCATCACCATGATCGAAGAAGGGCGCGAGTGTGTGGATATCGCCCAGCAGCTGCACGCGGTCGAGAAAGCGGTGCGCCAGGCCAAGCGTACGTTGATTCAGGATCATATCGATCACTGCCTTGAAGACACGCTCGGTTCACTTGCCAGGGGCGAGCGCGCACCACTGGAAGCCTTCAAGCAAATCACCAAATACCTCTAGGTCTCACATGCTCAACTTCGTCGAGCTGTTGCAGCAAGGGGGGTCGCACGCCTGGCTGTATTTCCCCAGTGCCATTCTGCTGGTAGCGTTGCACGGGCTGGAGCCCGGGCATTCAAAAACCATGATGGCGGCGTTCATTGTGGCCATTCGTGGCTCTGTGAAGCAGGCCGTGATGCTCGGTGTCGCCGCTACCGTTTCGCACACCGCCGTCGTCTGGCTGGTGGCAATCGGCGGGATGTATCTGGGCCAGATCCTGATGTTCGGCTTGACCGGGGGGCTTATCCCTTGCCCGGCAGCCATCACCGTGTTGCTGCTGTGCCTGCAGGTGATGCAGGTCACCCTGGGCGCGATGATGGTGATCTGTTTTAGCCTGGGTCTCGCCGTCACGCTGGTCACCGTTGGCGCTGCCGCCGCCATCGGTGCGCGAAAAGCCTCGAATCCCTGGCTCAGTGCAGCTGCTCGACGCGCACCTTACCTGTCCAGCGTCCTGATTATTTGTGTTGGGATGTATGTAGGGGTCAACGGCTGGATCAGCCTGCATTCGTGAGCTGGCCCGGTGCTTGAGCGTGGCCGCTATCACAAAAATAATTTGTGCATCTTTAAAATATATATTGATTTTTATTGGTATCGCCCGGCCTTAGCATGAGTGGAACTTGAATAAGTCGCCGGACAGCGAGCACGCTGCCCGCTTTCACACGCCACCAAGAGCTGAAATCGGAGTCCTGATGAGTCTTTCTCCTTTCCACCTTGCAATTCCGGTTTATGACCTGGCCGCGACACGTGCCTTCTACGGTGAAGTGTTCGGTCTTTCCGAAGGGCGCTCCAGCGATCAGTGGGTCGACTTCGATTTCTACGGACACCAGTTGGTGATTCATGAACACCCGAAAACCGCCTCTCAAGAGAGTGTGCACAGCAACCCGGTAGACGGTCACGACGTTCCGGTTCCGCACTTCGGCATCATTCTGGAATGGGCTCAGTGGGAAGCTCTGGCCGAGCGCTTGAAATCCTTCGGCACCGAGTTCGTCATCGAACCCTACATTCGATTCAAGGGGCAGGTGGGTGAGCAGGCCACCATGTTCCTGTTCGATCCCTGCGGTAATGCGCTTGAGTTCAAGGCGTTCAAAGACATGAGTCAGCTGTTCGCAAAATAGTAAAAGCCTGGCGCACACTACGTTGCGCCAGGCTTGCTAGAGCGGGCGCAGCGCTAACGAGTCAGAGCGTGTTCGTTGATCAGTTGGACCAGCGCGGTTACCGGTTCGGTCAGGCTGCGGCGAGCGCGATGTACCAGCCCGATATCGCGATGGAACGTATGTTCTTTCAAGTCGATAGAGCGCACACCGGCGTGCCATCTCTGCAGGGTTGCCGTTTCCGGAACCAATGCGACGCCGACGCCGTTGGCGACCAGTTTCATAATCGCATCCAGTTCATCGAGCTCGCAGACTTCGCGCAGCGAGACATGGGTCTGGCGCAGGAACCTATCGACCTGTCGGCCACCAAATGACGATCGATCGTAACGAATGAATGGATGAGCCGAAATCAGTTCGGCCCAGTCTGCCATGTCGATCTCGCCAGCGTCCACCTGATTGACCAGGTCCATGGACAGGCCGGGAATGACGCGCGTCCTGCACGCGGAGAATTGCTGATGAAACCGAGCCAGCGCTTCCGGCAGAAAGGAGCGTTGTACAGAGGCAATTGCGCCGATGGTCACCAGCACGCTCGCGGGTAGCCCTACTGTCGTAGTGCCAAGGCTGCTGAACTGGCGCACCAGATCCTGACCTTGTAACAACACCTGCTGCCCCATGCGGTTGAGCTGGGCTGAACGTCCTTTTCGGTCGAACAGCTCGACGCCCAGTTCAGCTTCAAGGCGCTGCATCTGCGCACTGACAGCGGCCTGGGTGAGCCCGATCTTGCTGCCCGCCGCAGCGAACGTGCCTTCTCTTGCCACGGCGATAAACGTTTTCAGTTCTTTGATCATGGGCAAAGAATAATTGTATTTTTGCTAAAAATGCATTTGTTTATTTTGTTGTTGGCGGGTTGTCGCCGCTTCAGCGTCATAGGCGCCCGGGCGCTGCCTCAGACAAAAGGTACTCTTTCCTGGAACCAGGCAACGGCCTGGTTTTTGAATGCTTCGGCGGGCGGCGTTAACGGGTAGCGCTGATCGTAAGCCAGTACGATGCGCTGGGTGGGCAGCGTTTCGCGTATAGGGCGACACACCAAGGGCTGACCGTCGTAGCTGCGGTCGCCGAAGGGCCTGGTATAGGTCAGGGAAACACCGAATCCGTTGGCGACGAGGCTGCGCTGAAACTCGAAGCTGTGGGTGCGCTGGAGGCTTTGAGGCGACAGTCCATGCATGTTGAACAAGTCCAGCACGTGCTGCCAGCTGTGGACCTGATCAGTAACTACCAGATTGCCTTCACTGAGTGCGTGCAGACTGACATCGGGCTCGTTTGCCAATGGGTGATCAGCCGCCAGCAGGGCATGGGCAGTCAGTTGACGCAACTCGATACACGCCATGTTTGCCGGCAGCCCCAGGTCGTAGGTCAGCGCCAGCTCCAGAGTACCTTCGGCGAGGCGCTTGCCCAGATAGTCGAAGCCGCCTTCGCGCATGTCGACCCTCACTCGCGGATGTTCCTGTTGCAGGCGCCTGAGGATCTGCGGCAGGCAATAGGGTGCCAGGTCCTCGTAACAACCCAGTACCAGCTCTCCGGAAAAGTCGTTGTTGTCGCTGCCGATGTCTGAAAACGTCCGGGCTTCGGCCAGAACCCGCCTGGCCTGGGCCATCACTGTACGCCCGAAAGGCGTAAGCGATACGCCCAGTCCGCGTTGACGAACAAACAGCGGCTGACCAAAAAGCTGCTCGAGTTCGGTAATCGCCGTTGAAATTGACGGTTGGGAAACATGCAGCTCTTCGGCCGCCAACGTGAGATTGCCGTGTTTGGCGGCAGCGAGCGCATAACGGAGTTGTCGCAGGCTGAACTTCATAAGAATTTCTTGGGTGATAAATCAATACATATTATTTTATCTTCGCTGAGTGTCATGAAATATTTGCCCCTTGCCCACATTTATTCTTCTTCGAGGGAGTTTCAGGTCATGGCACAACATTCGTTTGCCCTCACGACAGAAAACATTGAGGCCTTTCAGCGCGATGGCGCAATTTGCCTGCGCGGCGTTTTCCGCGACTGGATCGGCACCATTGCCGACGGAATCGAGCGCAACCTCGCCGAGCCGGGTGCTTACGCCAGCCGTTACGTCGAGAAGGATGACAAACCGGGCGGCTTTTTCGACGACTATTGCAACTGGCAGCGGATTCCAGAGTTTCGCGCCATGGTCGAGGATTCACCGGCAGCGTCTGTCGCGGCTGCCGTGATGCGCTCCAGATCGGCACAGTTTTTTCATGATCATGTTCTGGTCAAGGAACCCGGCGCGCAGAAGGCCACGCCATGGCACCAGGACATCCCTTACTATTTTGTCGAAGGTAGCCAGAACGTGAGCTTCTGGATCCCCGTGGACCCGGTGCGCGAGTCGACGCTGCGGCTGCTTGCCGGCTCACACCGTTGGGAGAAGGCATAAAACCGGTGCACTGGGCCGATCAAAGCGATTTCTACAAAGATGCTGGCGGGTACCGCGACGCGCCGGATCCAGATACTGATACCGAGCAAGGCCTGCAGGTACTGGAGTGGGAGATGCAGCCGGGCGACGCGGTGCTGTTCGATTTCCGTACCGTGCATGGTGCTAGAGGCAATGCGTCGGCTCAGCGCCGTCGTGTCTTGTCGCTGCGCTGGCTTGGCGACGATATACGTTACTTCGAGCGTCCAGGACGGACCTCTCCACCGTATCCAGGGCATGCGATGCAGACCGGTCAGAGACTGCGCGAAGATTGGTTCCCGACGATACATCAAGGAGCTTGAGTTTCATGTAGATGAAACAGGTTCGCCACTGATGTGACGAGCATTTGCACTGCCATAACCCTGTTCACTGTGTTGGAGCGTGCGATTGTGAAGATCAGAAAAAACCTTACCGCCACACTGATTGCTCTCGGGCTGTTTGCCGGCAGTGCTGCAAGCCAGGCCGCCGGTTGGTGCGAGTCGGGTAAACCGGTCAAATTTGCCGGGCTCAATTGGGAAAGCGGCATGTTGCTCACCGACATACTGCAGATATTGCTCAAGGACGGCTATGGCTGTGCGATCGATACATTGCCGGGCAACTCCATCACCATGGAAAGCGCCTTGAGCAATAACGACATTCAGGTACTGGCGGAGGAGTGGATCGGGCGAAGCGAGGTCTGGAACAAGGCGGCGGCCAGTGGGAAGGTAGTCGGTGTGGGGGCCCGATTATCGGGGCCACCGAAGGTTGGTATGTGCCACGTTATCTGGTCGAAGGCGATGCCAAACGCAACCTCAAGCCCAAGGCTCCCGATCTGAAGAAGATCGCCGACCTGACCCAGTACGTGTAGTGGTCAACTGATCCCGGACACGACGTTAAGGTTTTTCTCGTACTGAGCGGGCGCCATTCCATCATTGAACTGGTGTGGCCGAATCCAGTTGTAACGATGCATCAGGTAATGACTGATATCCCGCTGAGCCTCTTGGACCGTCATGTAGCCCACGGTCGGTATCCACTCAGTTTTCAAGCTGCGGAACACACGCTCCATCGGCGAGTTGTCGTAGCAATTACCCCGGCGGCTCATGCTCTGGCGTATGCGGTATCGCCAAAGCCGCTGGCGAAACTGTCGGCTCCCGTATTGGACGCCCTGGTCGGAATGAAACAGCAGGCCCTGAGGCTTGCCGCGTTGCTCATAAGCCATGTCCAGCGCCTTGATCACCAAGTCCGTATCCGGTTTGTTCGAAAACGCCCAGCCCACCACCCGACGCGCGTAAAGATCCATAACCACCGCCAGGTAATGCCATTTTCCTTGCGCCCAGATGTAGGTGATGTCGCCACACCAGACCTGATTGGGCGCGGGTACATCGAACTCCCGATTCAAAATGTTCGGAATGTCAGGCCGCTCCACTGTTGCTTTTTTATAAGCATGCGAGCCTGGTTGCTTGCTGATTAATCCCAGCTCCCGCATCAAGCTACGCACCTTGAACCGACCGATTTGCTCGCCATCCGCCTGCATCATCGACACGATACTGCGGCTGCCGGCAGCGCCTCGACTTTGCCCGAACAGCTCATTGACTCGGCTAAGTAAACGAACCCGCTCGGCGTCTGGAGACCGACGCCGCAGGCAATGGTTGTAGTAGCACGAGCGAGGTACCTCGAACACTTCGCACAGCAATTCGATTGGCTCATGGACACTGAGCTGATCAATCAGCGCATGCGCTCGTGCTCTTCCGACATCAAGAGCGCGGTGGCCTTTTTTAAAATGGATTTCTCCCGCTCAAGACGGGCGATCCGGGCTTCGAGCTCCTGGATTTTTTGCTGCTCGGGCGTGAGGGCTTTGCTCTGTGGAGTGACACCGTTGCGCTCTTGTTGAAGCTGGTTGACCCAGCGACGCAGCGCAGATTCGACCACCCCAAGCGAGCGGGAGGCTTCGATATGGCTATAGCCTTGATCGAGCACGAGGCCTGCGGCCTCGCGTTTGAATTCAACGGAAAAGGTACGGCGTTGTTTGGTCATCAGACACCTCTATCTGGCGATATTCTCGCCTAAATGAGTGTCCGGAACCATTAGACCACTACAACATATTGTGAAGTTCGACTTCTTGATGGAGTGCCGGCATATCGGTTCCAGCTGTTTTGTTTTTCTCTTTTTCTTTCGCTACTTGCTCCCAGATCCTCATTTTTTCTGGGGTGGACTCCTCAAGGAGTTTCATTGATGTCGTCTGTTGAGTTTTTCCCCAAGGGAGTCGGGCCGAGCAAGAGTGATATGGCTCCGTGCGCAATGATGCCTGCTCGGGAATATTGCCAGGTCGGTAGGCCAGGCTTTCGTAGTGGCGCTCATTCGGATCAATCATTGGAAGAGGCCTTGTGAGCTTCTTCGTCAGCCCAGAATGGCTGGTTGATTTTGTTAAAGTTGGCCGTTGCCCAATCTTGGCTATATTGAGTCGGGTCCTTGATCGGCGGAGCAGGGAAATATCGTTGCTCTCCTCCGCGGGTCAAGATGAATTGTGCCCTCACTGCCCATTGGTAATAGTGTCTACTGCTACCAGTAGGTGAAGCTTGACTAGCTGGCGTGGCAAAAAATAACTCCAATGCGTCCAGGTGAAGACGCTGGGCTTTGGGCGCTTCAGATCTGTCAGCGATTTCAATTCCTGCGCGATAAGGTACACCCTGATTATTCGCTCTTTCGGTAATCCGGCACAGCTTGCAGACAGCGTGAATGCTCAGGTTTTCGAGACTGCCGATAAGTCCCGGCAAACGACTCTGCAGGCGAATGATTGTGTCCGCGCTACGTATGGCATGCGGTATCTCTGTGCGAGGATAAAATGCGGCTTGTGGCTCATAAACCGGTTTTTTTTCTATTGAGATACTGATGCCGGCAAGCAGGCTTGTCAGTCGATAAAAGGCCTCTGAAGGTTCCTGTAAATACCGGTCAATTGAATGGCTCTCGCCGAACGGACCGTTTGCCAACCATGACTCCAATGGCGTCGAACTGAGCAAGATAACCACTCCTACGCCCACGCCTATCAGCAATAATGCGGCCCAGCCCAATACCGTGAGATTGAGGAGCGTTGCAGCCGCCCCGAACAAGGTTCCCAGCGAACCTGCTAGCCCACCTATAGATATCAGCAAATATCCGTACAGGGCTTGATCGTTCCACTGCCATGCGTGCCATGCGTCAATAGCATTGACTACGGAAAGAATTCCTCCGGAGAAAAAAATACCTATGATTCGACCAGTCACTTTTTCAGTTAACTTTTTGGCTAGAGTTTCACCAAAAAAAGTAGCCGCCTTTTTCGAGGAGATATTGAATAGCGTTTTTCTGGCAATAGATAGTGATGATCGTTGGCCTGCCAGCTTGACGGCCAGAGCCTCCAAAGCAATTGCCAAGTCCAGGTACGCACCTCCAATACCACCAATTGCTCTCAAATCATTTTTTTCTCTAGCAGTTTGTCTCAACGCTTCATATTCCGAACTCACATTCCAAACCTCCAACATCAACACCGCCAGACAAAACGGTGTCGACCCCAGCACCCGATAAGCCGCCTTGTTCTTCTCCGAATCCAGCCCCTCAATCGCCTCGCTCAACCCGCTCTTCGCCCGAATATGACCCCGTTCAGCATCACCCACCGCACCTGCCGCCTCACGAGCTTTTTTGAGCGTTCGGTTCATGTCGCCGACCACCTGCGCGGTTTTGTGGCCGCGTGGGATCACCAGCACCAGATGGTCGCCTTTTGCCAGGCGGGTAGAAGAGGGATGCGGCGGGGCGATGTCGCCAAATGGCGTTCCGTCGGGTCTCAGGTATTCGCCGTAGCGTGTTTTCGGCAATGACTCACGGCCGGGCAGGTCTTCCAGGCCGAATACATAGTGTTGTGGAGTGACCTGATTACGCCGGATCAGGAAAGCAGCACCAAAATGCTCGGGCATCATGCTGCGCAGTTGTTGTACGCCTCGGCCCTGGCGGTTGACGTTGATCTTGTCGGCGTTTGCACCGAGGCGTTTTTGCATCTGGGCCAGTCGGTCGATTGCCGACCGGACGTTGGCATTGGCGCTGTTTGCATTACCTTTGGCTGACACAAGAGTCTGGCTGGCTTTGGCGACGGCGTTCGCAGCGCCATCTGCGGCGCTTTGCAGGTTTTCAAAGATCCCGACCAGCGCCGCTGTTGTAGCTTTGCCGTTGTTGATCAGGAAGAAGTTCTGCAGGCTGTCGCCCGCCAGCAAGTTAGCGAGGGTGGTGGCGTCCAGTGTGACTTGGGCGATAGGGTCAGGCGCTGGCTGAGTCTCGAAACGGGCCAGTTCGGTGGCGCGAAAACGGCCGTCGCCTTTGTTCTCATCATCTGTAACCGGCACGACATAAGGCGCGCAAGCGGTCTGTAGATCGCACTCGGGCCAGAGCATGAGGTGCAGGGGCGACGTGTCATCGCTGGCGATGTGGTTCAAAAATTTCTGCCCAAGGCTCACGGCCTGATCCCATACCCCAACACCCGTGACCGCATCCACCATGTCGCCACCGGGTGCCAGCGGATCGACGTTGGATGGCAGCAGCGCGAGAGTCGCCAGCGTCCGGCTCAACTCATACATCGCCGCCACGTAGTCGAAACCTTCAAGGCTCAGATGATCCGCCAGCATTTGCTCCGTAGTGCTCTGTTTCAGGCTGGCGACCAGTGCGTCCTGAGCACTGCGCATGTGCCGCCAGACCGCCGCGCGCTGGACCGTGGCAGTGCATTGGTTGATCGCTCGTCTGCCAGGCTCATGCAGCTTGGCCATCGCCGCGTGCAGCGGGTTTTCCTGACCGCGAATACTGCGCGGCACCACCAGTTGCTGCACCAGCAACGCGCTGGCATGGTGTGGGTGAAGAACGGCGTGTCGGGCGCACAGCGCGAACAGTTGCTGGCACGTATCGACACGTTGTCGCAGATGACGCAGGCGATAGCAGGCATCGTCCAGCAGTACACCGCAGACCTGCCGCTGGCGGGCGTTTTCCAGCACATCGACGACACCGGCCTGCGCTTCCCAGAGCACCCCCGCATCGACGGGCTCGGCATCCGCTTCGATCGGCAAACTGGCGAGCAGCGCGTCGGCCATCGCTGTCAGCTCCAGGCGCCTGACATCCTGCACAGCAACACCTCTGCCAGTCTGAGCGAGAAATGCCTTGGCTTCTCTGAAGGACTCGACCGGAAACTGCCCCGACAGATCACACAGATACCGCGCCGGATGATCGAGCAGCCTTTCATAACCGGGCTGGCGGGCGCGCTGCGGTGCAGCCAGGCTGACTGGGAACGCGTTGTATTGCAGATTCAGCCGGGTCGCCTTGATCGGGGCGATGAGTGCCTGGGCGACAGGGTTTTTGGCATCAAAGCCGGAAAACGCATCGAGCATCGCTTTGCCATCGGGCTTGCCCTTGTACAGGTCCTTGAAGCGCATTTTCGACCCGCTCAGGTCAGGGCTGTTGCAGCGCTGATCTCTTGAAGCCGCGTCTTTTTCCAGACGCTCAAGGCGTGCCGCGCTGAGCTGTATTTCCGAGAAACACAACTGTAGCGTCTGCACGTGCCGGTTGTTCCAGAGTGCCGGCAGCCAGATGTCCTCAAGCGCCTGGCCAGTGGCCTTGCGCTCGCCCGCTAGAAACCCGCTTTGCTGACGATATCGGGCCACGTCGATGTCGTGATACGTGTTGCCGGTTTCGCTGACGTGGATCTCCAGCTCGCGCCACAGCTTCTCCTGATAAAACACATACACATAACCCGCGCGAGCCAGCACCGGTGTGCCCATGTCGTCCACCGTTTTCGAACCGGGCAATGCCACGAACGGTAATACCGGAACGATCTGGTTGAACTGCGCATCGGCCTGTCGCGGCGTGACTTTCGTGCCGCTGAGCAACGGCAGGCGAATCGGCTCGCCTTCAAGGGTCGCGATCTGCAGATGAAGGTGCGTGCCCTCGATGTGATCCCAGACCTTCAGGGTGCTGCTGAACAGCTCCCTTTCCAGCACTTCCGATTTGGGTGAATAGATACGGGTCCCATCAGAACCGAGCAGCAAAACCTGCTGCTGGTCCGAATGCTTCTTGCCCACGATCTGGACGATCAGTTTGTCCATTTCGCAGGATGGTCCAGCGCTAAGGCTGCCGTTGGTCATTGTGTGAATTCCCTGCTCTGGCGTTGGTGATCGATACCGTCGAGGCCCAGACAGAAACGGACAGTTGGGCTAGTTGAATGCCGTGAGAGCTAACAAGAACAGTGCCAAATATTTTTTATTCATATAAATCAAAAGGTTAATTTTAAATGTAATTCGAGAGTGATTTCTCAGTCGAAAATCCAATAAAACCTGCGCGAGATTCTGCGTGCGATTACAAGATATTGCGCAACGCCGTCAAAGCGCCGCTAAGCGAGGCTCGCAAGCGCTTAAGTGATCTAAAGCGACCGCTGATTGCGCAACCTATTGCGCACCACTCCCCAAACCGCAACGCAGCCCTATCCCAGAGCGTCTCAACCCGGAGAAACGTTCTAAGTTAATGACTAAACAGTCTTTTTTATATTACCAAATGCGCTATATCGTCTGCTCCCAATAACTCAAGCTCATAAGGGAATTCAAGATGCGGCGTCTGACAGCTCTGGCTATGGCAATCACAATCAGCGGTTCAGCCTGGGCTGCGACGCCCCCGGATACGCTGGTGGTGGCGCGTTCAATAGACGACATTGCCAGCCTGGACCCCGCCGAAAGTTTTGAAATAACCGCGACCAACACCCTGGCCAATATCTATCAGCGCTTGCTTGAGCCAGACCGGCAGAACCCGGCCAGCCTGGTGCCTGCCCTGGCATCCAGATGGAAGGCGGGTGACGACGACAAGAGTCTGGTTTTCGAACTGCGTGACGGTGCCAGATTTGCCTCGGGCAACAGTGTTCGCCCGGAAGACGTCATTTACTCACTGAGCCGCGTGGTCAAACTGAACAAGTCGCCTGCATTCATCCTGGGTGAGTTGGGCTGGACGGCGGAAAACGTCGACAGCTTCCTGACCCGGGTGGATGACCAGCATGTGAAGATTTCCTGGCCAGCAGCGGTAGGCAGTTCATTTGCGTTGAGCATTCTGTCTGCGACGCCAGTGGGCTTCATTGTCGACGCGGTAGAGGTCGGCAAGCATACGAAAGACGCTGATCTGGGCAACGGCTGGCTGAAAAATCATTCAGCCGGTACGGGTTCCTATGCGCTGCGCAGCTACGTGCCGCACGAGGCGCTGGTGCTTCAGGCCAACCCTAATGCCATCAAGGCCCCCAAGCTGAAAACAGTAATCCTCAAGAACGTTACTGACCCGGCAACCCGACGTCTGTTGGTGGTGCAGGGCGATGCTGACCTTGCGTTCGATCTGGGCGCAGACCAGTTCAGCGCTCTGGAAAAGCAGAAGGGCGTCAGTGTGCAGCGATTCCCGTCCTCAATGATCTATTACCTGGCCATCAACAGTGGCAGCACGCAGGCGCCTGCACTGAAGAACCCGGCGTTCTGGGAAGCTGCTCGTTGGCTGGTTGATTATCAGGGCATTTCCAAAGATCTGTTGAAAAACCAGTACAGCATCCACCAGGCATTCCTCCCTGCGGGCGTCATCGGCTCGCTGGTCGACAAACCGTTCAAACTGGACGTCGATAAAGCCAAGGCCGCCTTAAAGGCGGGTGGTATTGCCGAAGGCACGAAAATCGAACTCAATGTGTTCAATCAACCTCCCTACACGGATATTGCCCAGGCGCTGCAAGCCAGTTTTGCCAAAGCCGGCATAGAGATTTCAGTGCGTCCGCTGGTAGAAAGCGAGCTACTGGCGAAAATGCGCGCCCGGGACTTTCAGCTGATCTTCACCTACTGGGGGATGGATTATCTGGATCCTCACTCCAACGCGAGCGCCTTCACTTACAACGTCGCCAACGGTCCGAAAACCATCGCCTGGCGCACTCAGTGGGATATCCCGCAACTGAGCCAGGAAACCCGCACGGCTGCTGCCGAACGTGACCCGCAAAAACGTGTTGCGCTGTATACCGACCTGCAAAAAACTGTGCAGCAAAGCTCGCCATTTGTCGTGGCGCTGCAAGGTCAGAACCAGGTCGCGGTACATGACGGCGTGCAAGGTGTGTTACAGAACATCATCGTTTCGCTGCCGTATTTTGATCAGGTGAGCAAAAGCAAGTGAGAGCAGGGGCTTCACGCAGAGTGAAAGTGGCGGCCAGCGGACTGTTGTCGTTGTCGATAACACTGATCGGCCTGTTGTTCTTCACATTCATGCTGACCACTCTATCGCCAGTCGATCCGGCGCTACGGATTGCTGGCGATCACGCCAGCGAATCGTCGCTGGCCCAGGTCCGAACCGATCTGGGCCTTGATCAACCTTGGCCAGCGCGGTTCGGTCGATATCTGGACAACCTCAGGCAGGGCGATCTGGGGGTTTCCATTACCTCCGGGCAGCCCGTGCTGGAAGGTTTGAGCCGTGCGCTGCCAGCCACACTTGAGCTCGCGACCCTGGCCATTCTGCTGGGCAGTACCCTCGGCCTGTCATTGGGCCTGCTGGCAACGTGGCGGCCGGGAGGCTGGGTTGACGGGCTGGTGCGGCTGGTCTCGCTGATTGGCTATTCGGTGCCGATCTTTTGGCTCGGTCTGCTGATGCTCCTGCTGTTCTACGCCAGGCTGCAATGGACTGGCGGGCCAGGCCGTCTGGACGATTCGTACCTGTACACCCTTGAATTGAGCAGTGGATTGATGTTGTGGGACACCTGGCGCTCTGGCGAAAGCGGCGCGCTGGCCAACGCCTTCAGTCATCTGGTCTTGCCTGTTCTAGTCCTGGCGTTTTACTCGATGGCAGGCATTTGCCGCATGACACGCTCCGCGCTGCTGGGAGAAATGGGCAAGGAGTACGTCGTGACTGCGCTGGCCAAGGGGGCGGGACGTGGTCGGGTGCTGTTGCGCCATGTGTTGCCGAACGTTGCCGGGACGCTGGTGGTCGTCGTTGCCCTATCTTACGCCAGTCTTCTCGAAGGCTCGATTCTCACCGAGACGGTCTTCGCCTGGCCGGGTATCGGCCGCTACCTCACCACGGCGTTGTTTGCCGGTGACGTACCAGCGATCCTCGGTAGCACGCTGGTTATCGGACTCTGTTTTGTGGTCGTCAACGGCATCGCCGATGTGCTGGCTGGCATGATCGATCCGCGAACACGGGGGGTGTCATGAGTGTTTCCGTAGCGTTCGACAATATAGTGGCTCGCAGCGGATGGCGTCGCTCACCCGCATTACTCATCGGCGCGTCGATTATCGGGGTGCTGGTACTTGTGGCGTTGCTGGCGCCGCTGTTGAGTGGTTTTGATCCCAATACGCAGAATATTCAGGAGCGTCTGCTGCCGCCGTCTGCCACCCACTGGCTGGGCACCGATGCGTTTGGCCGGGATCTGTTCACACGCCTGCTTTACGGCACACGCCCGACCTTGCTGCTGGTAACGCTGGTATTGCTGCTGACCTTGCCCATCGGTTTGCTGGTGGGCGTTACTGCCGGCTTTTACGGCGGCTGGGCCGAGCGAATCCTGATGCGCCTGACCGACATAATCATGGCCTTTCCGCAATTGGTGCTGGCCTTGGCGTTTGTCGCAATTCTGGGGCCGGGCCTGCTCAACGGGGCACTGGCACTGTCGCTCACGGCATGGCCCGCGTATGCCCGTCAGGCAAGGGCGGAAACCAGTGTATTGCGCAACAGCGACTATCTGGCCGCAGCTCACTTGCAGGGCATACGTGGCATGCGTCTGTTGATCGGTCACGTCCTGCCGCTGTGCCTGCCTTCGGTAATCGTGCGTGTAGCACTGAACCTGGGCGGCATCATTCTGGCCGCCGCAGGGCTGGGATTTCTTGGCCTGGGTGTCGAGCCACCGACTGCGGAATGGGGCTCGATGGTTGCCGACGGCAGCCGGGTCATCTTTGATCAGTGGTGGGTCGCCGCTGCACCGGGAATCGCGATATTGCTGACGAGCCTGTCTTTCAACCTGCTGGGCGACGGTCTGCGCGATGTACTGGATCCTCGTCATGACTCTTGAACAATCGCTGTTGAACGTGCAGGGCTTGCGGATCGGTTTTCCAGGCTCGGGCCCGGAACTGATCGAGGTGGTCAAGGGGATCGATTTCACTGTGGGCACTGAAAAGGTCGCGCTGGTGGGTGAGTCCGGCTCGGGCAAGTCACTCACCGCGCGTGCGTTGCTGGGGCTTGTCGCACGCCCCGGTCAGGTGACCGCCGAACACATGAGCCTGGCAGGCGATGACCTGCGCAGCCTGACGGCAAAGCAATGGCAGGGCCTGCGCGGTACTCGTCTGTCACTGGTGTTGCAGGACCCCAGGTATTCGCTCAACCCGGTGCTCAGGGTCGGCACTCAGGTTGAAGAGGCGCTGGTGTTGCATACCCGGCTGGGACGCCGTGAGCGTCGCGAAAAAGTACTCGACATGCTGGAGGCTGTAGGCTTGCCCAACCCGCTGGCGCTGTATGACAGCTACCCCCACGAACTGTCCGGCGGCATGGGGCAGCGGGTGATGCTCGCCGCGATGCTGATCAATGATCCGCGCCTTTTGATTGCCGACGAACCCACCTCGGCACTCGACAGCGGCCTGCGCGATCAGATTCTGGAGTTGATTCTGGGCCTTGTCGAACAACGCAACATGGGGTTACTGCTGATCAGTCATGATCTGCCTCTGGTGGCGAAATATTGTGACCGGGCGCTGGTCATGTACCGCGGGCGGATTGTCGACCGATGCAACGCCGCCGAACTGGCAACTGCCAGTAACCCCTACACGCAGACGCTATGGCGCTGTCAGCCCTCTGCTCTGACCTATGGTCAGGCACTTGCGACCCTTGATCGCAAACTAATGGAGGCGCTGCCATGAGCGTGCTGGATATCAGTGAACTGACGGTAAGTTTCAAACGCGGCCTGCATGCCTTTACTGCACTACAGATGGCAGAGTTGAGAATCGAACCGGGCGAATGCTTCGGTCTGATCGGCGCGTCAGGCTCTGGCAAGTCGACTTTGTTGCGAGTGCTCGCCGGCCTCCAGCGCGACTGGCAGGGCAGTGTGAACCTGTTCGGGCAGCCGCTTCACGCGCAGCAAGCCTTCACGGGAACCTTGCGTCAGCAGGTGCAGATGGTGTTTCAGGACCCTTATGCATCATTGCATCCGCTGCACCAGATCCGCCGCAGCCTGCGCGAGCCGCGGCAGATCAACGGCCTGCCTTTCGATGAGGCCAATCTGGTTGCATCGATGGAACAGGTGGGCCTGTCGGGTGACATGCTCGATCGCTACCCGCATCAACTGTCCGGCGGCCAGCGTCAGCGCGTTGCCATCGTTCGTGCGCTGCAATTGAATCCAGCACTGTTGTTACTGGACGAACCGACCTCGGCGCTGGACATGACCGTTCAGGCGGAAATACTCAATCTTCTCCAGGCCCTGCGTCGCGACACGGGCATGACCATGATTCTGGTCAGTCACGACATGAATACCGTTGCCCATTTGTGTGACAGGGCACTGTTGATCCGCGAGGGACGTGTCGAGCGACATCTTGATCGTGCGGCACTTGGCGTATTGGCGGGGGCGAACCACTGATCGATTTCCCGGAAGAAATTTACGTCGAAAGTGGTACGAAAAAGATACACATCGCGTTTATTTGTCGCTCGAGTGAATCACTTGCATACAGCGCAGATAAACGTGTTGCGGACCAATGACCCCGATTTTACGCAGCGGCGGCGGGCTTTTTGAAAAAAAGAGCGTGGACTCGGGATATAACACTAATTAGAATCAGTCTCATTTGGCGCACCCATCGCTCAAGGCTTTTGACATGACTGAAGCAGCGACGCTATCACAGCAGACCTTGCATTCCCTTTACCGCGATCATCATGGCTGGCTGGAAAGCTGGTTGCGCAGACGCATGGGGAATGCCTGGGATGCTGCGGACCTGAGTCAGGATACGTTCCTGCGTGTACTGTCCAGCTCTCAGCAGATCGCCGATATGCAGGAGCCACGCGCTTACCTGCTGACGGTGGGCAAGCGCCTGCTCAGTAACTTCTATACTCGCCGCAGCCTGGAACAGGCTTACCTTGAAGCGCTGGCGCAGTTGCCTGAAGACAGCGTGCCGTCGCCTGAGCAGCGCTGGCTGTTGCTGGAAACCCTGCAGGCGCTGGACGAGTTGCTCGACGGTCTTTCGGCAGTGGTGCGCCGGGCGTTTCTCTGGAGCCAGCTCGAGGGGCTGGGGTATCGGGAAATCGCAGAGCGCCTGGATGTTTCCGAACGCACCGTCAAACGTTATATGGCGCAAGCCTACGAACACTGCCTGCTGGTGGATTGGTGATTCGCTCGGCACCTTCTAACGAAGAACGCGAGGTAGTACGCAGGGCGGCGCAGTGGTTGGCGCTTCTGGAATCCGGCGGCGCCAGCGAAGAAGATCACGCCATGCTGCAGCACTGGCGCGACAGCTCTGCCAGTCATGAGCGCGCCTGGCAAAAGGCGCAACAGCTGCGGCAGCGTTTTTTCGGCCTGCCTGCCAATCTGGCTATGGCTACTCTGGATCGTCCCGACAAAGCAAGACGCGCGGCGCTCAAAAGGGCGTTGGGCGCTGTGGCATTGGTCCCTACCGCCTGGCTGGTGGGCCGTCAGTTGCCGCTGGATGTCTGGCGTGCCGACCTGCAAACCTCCGTCGGCGAGCACAAACGTCTGTCCCTGGCCGATGGCAGCACCTTGCAACTGAACACCGACAGCGCGGTGAATGTTGATCTGGGTGCACGTCGAGTCACCCTTGTGCGTGGCGAGATCGCACTCAAGGTGCCGGGCAGGGCAGCACTGACCATCGAGGGCCCCTACGGGCGCGTCGTGGTCAGTCAGAGTGAAGTCTGTGTACGTCTCAACCAGAGCGACTGCCGTGTGTCGGTGGTCAGCGGCGCGGTGCAACTCTATCCGCTGCAGGGGCCGGTGCTGGTATTGCATGCACAACAACAGGTCAGCCTCAAACAGGGCGGAGCCGGGCGCTGTCAGCGCCTTCGACGCCTTGCTGCCCGGCTGGCGCGACGATGTATTGACCGCACAGAACCAGTCTCTAGGCGATTTCCTGCGCGAGCTTGGCCGCTACCGCCCTGGCTTGCTGCGCGGGGAGCCGGCACTTGAAACCCTGCGAGTGACGGGCAGTTTCAGACTCGACAATACCGACCGCGTGCTTTCGTTACTGGCTGCCAGCCTGCCGGTGGACGTGCAGATGCGGACCCGTTACTGGGTCACGCTGGTGCCTCGAAAAAACATTTCGACAAAAAATAATGCGTGAAGCTGTCCCTTTTTTTTGTCTCGCTGGTCATTTCAGGTAAGTGCACAAAAAATACGAGAGTTTCCCTCTATGTCCGCAGTGTCTTCCTACCGTTTGCGTCCGCTTTTGCATTTCAGCCTGTTGCTGACGTTGAGTTCCAGTCCGTTGTTTGTATCGACCAGTTGGGCCGAAACCTCGGGCAAACGTGCCTATGAGGTGCCGGCTGGCAGCCTGAGCGCCGCGCTCACCCGCTTTGCCGGTCAGGCCGGGGTCAACCTCTCGGTAGACCCCGCGCTGGTGAACGGTCGAAACAGTTCGGGGTTGTCCGGCGAATTCGCGGTCGAGGAAGGCTTTGCGCGCTTGCTGCAAGGTTCCGGTCTGCAACTGGTACCCGTCGGAGAGCACGCTTACACGCTGATCCCGGCACCTGACAGCGCGAGCGCAGGCCTGCAACTCGCACCCACCTCGATTGTCGGTGATAGCGGCTCTACCGATGGCCAGGAATACGCAGGCGGCCAAGTGGCACGTAAAGGCTCGCAAGGCATGCTGGGTTCGCGGGACTTCATGGAAACGCCGTTCAGCATGACCACCTACACCAAGGACGCGGTGAAAAACCAGCAGGCCCGTACTCTTGGCGACCTGATTGCCAGCGACCCGTCGGTGCGTGCCACCAACCCGGCAGGCGGGCGTTACGAACAGTTCACCATTCGCGGCTTCAGCCTGTTCAATAGCGACGTCTCATACAACGGCTTGTACGGCATCCTGCCCACATACACCATCGACATGGAAATGGCCGAGCGGGTAGACATACTCAAGGGCCCGAGCCAGCTGATTAATGGCATTTCGCCGCGTGGCAGTGTCGGTGGTGGGATCAACGTGGTCCCCAAGCGCGCAACGGATAAACCCATCACCGAGCTGACCACCAGCTATGCGTCCAAAGGGCAGGCAGGCGCGGCGGTGGATGTGGCCCGTCGCTTTGGCGAGGACGACAAGTTCGGTATCCGTTTCAATGGCGTGAAGCAGTCTGGCGACACTGAATGGGATCATCAGAGCGTTGATCGCGAAATGGCCGTGCTGGGCCTGGATTTCCGCGGCGACCGCTTGCGCCTGTCGACGGATATCGGGCACACCGAGCGCGATACCGATGCCCCGCAGGAGCGCGTACAGGTGGGTGCCAATGCAAAGGTGCCCAACGCCAACGATGTTCGCGACAACTATGCGCAGTCCTGGAGCAAGGCGCGCACCAAGGATACCTTCGGCGCAGTGAATGCCGAATATGACCTCAGCGACTCGGTGATGCTGTACGGCGGTGTCGGCGCGCGCAAAAGTAACCATGACTTCCTGCGCCATGCGGTATCGGTCACCAACGATGCAGGTGACTTCAGCGTTCAGCCGCGCGACTTCACCCGCGAGGAAAATGTTCGCACAGCCACTGCCGGCGCACGCAGCTGGTTCAATACCGGGCCGGTCAGCCACGAGGTCAATCTGGCCGCCAGCTATTTCTACATGGACTTTGAAAACGGTGGTGCACGCTACGCAGCCGCGCCGAGCAATCTCTACAATCCGGTCGACACGCCGACCCCCTCCAACCCCACGCGGGCCGACTCCAAGGTTTACACCGAGAACCGCTTCAGCGGTGTGGCTCTGACCGACACACTGGGCTTTTTCGATGACCGCCTGCTGCTGACACTCGGTGCCCGCTGGCAGCGAGTCAAGGTTGATGACTGGACCGACAACGTCAAGGGCGACACCTCCTACGACGAGGAAAAGGTCTCACCTTCAGGCGGCATTCTGTACAAAGTGACCGACGACTTCTCGGTGTATGCCAACTACATGGAGGGCTTGAGCCAGGGCAAGATCGCGCCGTCGACGTCGGTGAACGAAGACCAGATCTTCCCGCCTTTCGTCAGCCGCCAGATCGAGGTCGGGGCCAAATATGACCTGGGGTCATACGCCTTCACTGCCAGCGTATTCCGTATCAAGCAACCGGCCTACGAGACCAACACAACCTCGCGCGTCTTCGGCCCGAACGGCAAGCGCCGCAACGACGGCGTCGAGCTGACCATGTTCGGCGAACCGCTCAAGGGCTTCCGTCTGCTGGGCGGGGTGATGTACATCGACAGCGAGCTGACCAATACCGTCAACGGCACGTTCGATGGCAATCGCGCACCTGCCACCCCCGAGTACAACGTCAATCTGGGCGCAGAATGGGACGTGCCGAGCGTCAAGGGCCTGACCCTGACCGGGCGGGGTATCTACACCAGTTCGCAGTACCTGGACCAGGCCAACAGCAAAAGCATCGATTCTTCCGAGCGCTTCGACGTGGGCGCGCGGTATGCGTTCAAGGTCGATCAGAAGGACATCACACTGCGGGCCAACGTCGAGAACGTCATGAACAAGTATTACTGGAGTTCGGCCGGAGCGTCGGATGACAGCGAGCCGGGCCTGACCCTGTCGACACCCCGGACCTATCTGCTGTCAGCGACTATCGGGTTCTGAGTCGACCGCGACGCCCAGGGAAGGGCTCACCGGCGTAGTAAACAAACTGGCAGTCCTCATCGAGGAATAACGTGTGCGGCTATATAAATAATTAACCTAAGTATAAGCATAGAAGAGTCTGTTATATAAGACTCTCTTTAGGTGCCTTGCATAAATAACAATCGTCCAACTGAGTGATAGCACTTTGAATGACTCCGACTTATAGGGCGGCGTATTCGTGTGCCTGGCTACTTTTCAAGTAAGCAATAACGTTCATTTAAATTTCATCTTGTTTTTTGAAACAACGGGTTGCACTTTCAAGGAAATGATAATAGCTTGCATCCAGCATTTAGCGAGGACTAACCGATGTTGAATAATGGCTTATTGCAGTCTACTACGTCGCAGAAAACCAATGCCAACTATCTGGACAGGCAGAGCAGATTTGAATCCAATGTAAGAAGTTACCCGCGGAAGTTGCCATTGGCCATCGCCAAGGCACATGGCGTATGGGTCACTGATGTTGAAGGCACCACGTATCTGGACTGCCTGGCCGGTGCCGGAACACTGGCTCTGGGTCACAATCACGAAGCTATCATGGCCAGTCTCGACAGCTTCCTGACGTCCGGAATGCCGATGCACACCCTTGACCTGACCACCGCGGTCAAGGATGCCTTCAGCGAGACGCTGCTGAGCCTGCTGCCGGGCCAGGGACGCGATTACTGCCTGCAGTTCTGCGGGCCGTCCGGTGCCGATGCTGTCGAAGCCGCAATCAAGCTTGCCAAGACTGCCACCGGCCGGCACAACATCATCAGCTTTTCCGGCGCTTACCACGGCATGACCCACGGGGCTCTGGCATTGACTGGCAACACCGCGCCGAAAAACGCCGTCACCAACCTGATGCCCGGCGTGCAATTCCTGCCTTACCCTCATGAGTACCGGTGCCCGCTGGGTATTGGCGGTGAAGCCGGCACCGAGGCGCTGAGTTATTACTTCACCCAGTTCATCGAAGACGTGGAAAGTGGCGTGTCGCTCCCGGCCGCCGTGATTCTGGAGGCGGTGCAGGGCGAAGGGGGTGTCAATCCAGCGCCCGCTGCATGGCTGCGGCAGATTCGCGAAGTGACCCGCAAGCACGGCATTCTGCTGATTCTGGATGAAGTACAGGCCGGCTTCGGCCGTACCGGCAAGATGTTCGCCTTCGAACACGCCGGGATCGAGCCCGACGTCATCGTCATGTCCAAAGCCGTCGGTGGCGGCCTGCCGTTGGCCGTGCTCGGCTTCAAGCGCGAGTTCGACGCCTGGGCTCCGGGCAATCACGCGGGTACTTTCCGCGGCAATCAAATGGCGATGGCTACCGGCCTTGCGACCCTTGAAGTGCTGCAACGGCAAAACCTGGCTGCCCAGGCCGCAAAGCGCGGGGACTGGCTCAAGGCACAGCTTGGCCTTTTGCAGCAACGTTATCCGATGATGGGCCAGGTGCGCGGACGCGGGCTGATGCTGGGCATCGAGATTGTCGATGAGCGCAAACCGGCGGACCGCCTCGGCAGCTTGCCAATGGATCCGGAACTGGCAGTTGCCATTCAGCAGCACTGTTTCAAGCAGGGGCTGTTACTTGAGCGCGGCGGCCGAAATGGCAACGTGATCCGTTTGCTGCCGCCGTTGATCATTACCGAAGAACAATGCCAACTGGTCATCCAGCGATTCGAGGACGCCCTCAAGGCTGCACTGGCCCAGCTGCGCAAGTAAGCAGCTTGTAAAACAGCGCGTAAGCAGTACTAACAGTGAGGACATCACTGCGCTTGAAACAGAACACGCACACAACGTTTGACTGAGCGACCCCATCGCACGTCGTGCACAGATTATCAATTGGCTTGTTGCAGATAATAAGCCACACCGACAGTTAAGCCGTTGTGCCGCAAGCGATAAATCAACGCTTGTTGCGACGTCACTTAAACAGTAAGCGTCAAGGCGACTGTGGAGCAGACATGACTAATACCGATCGCACCGTTTTATCAAACATGGTGAGCGAGTTGGCAACCACTCGTGCATTACTCAATTGCCTGATCAAGGAATTCGCACTGCCTGAACAATGCCTTCATTACACTTGGCCCCAGGGCATGCAAGGTATTGCGCCGGGCAGCTTCGTGGATGGCGGGCAATGGAAGGGCATTCCACTCACCATCAGCCTGCCTAATGAGCAGCAGTTTTTCGTGCTGGTGGACCGCCGCGACCATCTGGGCAGCCATCGTTACCTTTCCGATGTTTATGCGCGGCAGGGGCAGGGTACCTGGCGCTGCCTGGCCTTTGGCGAATTCGCCCGGCAATTGCTGGCCGCCTGCGAGCACATGACCCGGGCCAGCAACGACGAACTGCTCGATCAGGTCCTGCAAAGCCAGCACCTGACTGCCGCCATCGTCGCCCACAACATGACCGGTCAGCACCCGGCACCGCTGAGCGGTTATCTGGCCAGCGAACAGGGCCTGTGGTTCGGCCATCCCAATCACCCGGCACCCAAGGCGCGTCTGTGGCCTGCGCATCTGGCGCAGGAGACCTACGCTCCGGAATTTCAGGCGCAGACCGCGCTGCATCTGTTCGAAGTGCCTCTGGACGGGTTGCGAATCACCTCCAATGGCTTGAGCGAAGCCGAGGTGATGTCAGGGTTCGCGGATCAATCGCGGGCCAGGCCCGGGCATGCGCTGATCTGCATGCATCCGGTACAAGCCCAATTATTTATGCAGGACCGCCGTGTGCAGCGCCTGATCGAACTCGGGCAGATCACCGATCTGGGCACCAGCGGGCCGCTGGCCAGCCCGACGGCTTCGATGCGCACCTGGTACATCGAAGGGCATGACTACTTCATCAAGGGCTCATTGAATGTGCGCATTACCAACTGCGTCAGGAAAAACGCCTGGTACGAACTGGAAAGCACGCTGATCATCGACGAATTGTTTCAGCGCTTGCAGCAGACCCGCCCGCAAACCCTCGGCGGGCTGTCCACCGTGGCTGAACCGGGTTCGATGAGTTGGGCTCCAAAAGGCTCCAGCGAGACCGACGGCCACTGGTTTCGCGAGCAGACCGGCGCGATTCTGCGGGAAAACTTCTGTCGCCGATCCGGCGCGGACTGCAGCGTGATGGCGGGTACATTGTTCGCGCGTGATCTGCGTTCGCGGCCTTTGGTGCACGATTTCCTTGAGCGTTTCAACGGCGGTGAACTTGAGGACCCGCACCTGCTGGACTGGTTCGATGAATACCAGGCCTTGCTGCTGCGCCCGGTCATGGCGCTGTTCTTCAATCACGGCATCGTGATGGAGCCACATTTGCAGAACGCGGTATTGATTCACGATAACGGACGCCCTCAACAGCTGCTGTTACGCGACTTCGAAGGCGTCAAATTGACCGATGAACTGGGCATCAAGGCCATTCAGGTCGGGCTGCACCCGCGGATTCGACAGTCATTGCTCTACACCCGCGAACAAGGCTGGAACCGCATCACCTATTGCCTGCTGATCAACAACCTGTCCGAGGCCGTGCTGGCCTTGAGTTGGGAACGTCCGCACCTCGCGCCGCTGATGTGGCAGCGGGTCGAGCGGCAGTTGCAACGCATCCGCGACGAGTTGGTGCTGCCTGCGCCAGAACTGGACGCGCTGATCGCCGGCCAGTCGATTGCCTGCAAGACCAACCTGAAGGTCCGGCTCGCCGCCAAGGCCGACCGTGAGGCCAACTATGTGCGCCTCGCTTCACCATGGGCCAAGGAGGCACGTTATGCATAAGTTGCCGGAAACCGTACTGGGCGCCATCAAAGAAGCTCAGGCACTGGAAATCGACCCGCTGGCGGCTTTCGTCTACGATCTGGATGCGTTGCAACAGCATGTCACTGACGTCATGGCCGCGCTGCCTGCGGGCGTAGAGCTGTATTACGCGATCAAAGCCAACAGCGAAGCATTGATGCTGGAAACCCTCGCGCCGCTGGTCAGTGGCTTTGAAATCTCTTCGGGGGGCGAGATCGAGCGTGTGATGGCCTGCCCGACACGCAAACCTTACGTGTTCTCCGGCCCTGGCAAGCTTGATTCCGACTTGCGCTCGGCGTTGCTGAACAAGGTTGAAGCCATCCATCTGGAAAGCCTCAACGAAATTGCGCGTCTGCAACATCTGGCAGAGGAAACCGGGCGCGTGCAGCCGGTGTTTCTGCGCATCAACCCTCAGTTGCCAGCCGCGCAGTCGAGCAAGCTGGCGATGGCTGGCAGCGCCACACCGTTCGGCATTGACGAAACCGATCTGGCCGAGGCGATCAGGCGCGTAGACAGCGCCAGCCACCTGACGCTCAAGGGTTTCCATGTACACGCCATGTCCCATCAGATGTCGGTTGAGCGTCATGAGCAGTTGCTGGATTTCTACCTGCAGCGCTGGCAGGAATGGAAAGCACTGGCCAGCTACCCGGAGCAGTTGACCCATTTCAACGTTGGCGGCGGCATTGGCGTCGATTATCTGAACAGTCAGCAGTTCGACTGGCAGCGCCTGTGCCGTTATCTGGAAAAACGCCTGGGCGAGCAGCGTGATGCGCCGATCCTGCGCTTTGAGCCAGGACGTTTCATCAGCGCCTATTGCGGCTATTACGCCATCGAGGTGCTGGACAGCAAAACCAGCCACGGCGAGCACTTTCTGGTCTGCCGCGGCGGCACTCACCAGTTTCGTCTGCCGGTTGCGCAAGGCCATGACCATCCGGTTATCCATGTGCCGTGTGCGCCAGCGACGGGCGCATCTGAGGAGCAGGCCTACACCGTGGTCGGCCAGTTGTGTACGCCAAAGGACGTATTGAGTCGCCGGCAGCCGCTCAAAGGCGTGAACATCGGCGATCTGCTGGTGTTGCCGCTGGCAGGGGCTTACGGCTACAACATCTCCCATGTCGATTTTCTCTGCCACCCAAGACCGGTACAGCACTTTGTGCGCAACGGCGAACGGGTTCGCACATGAGTCTGAACGTCCCACGCCGTTGGGTAGTGTTCAATGTGCTGCTCGGTACGCTGACTGTCAGCCTTAGCAATAGCTCGCTCAACCCGGCGCTGCCAACCTTCATGGAGGCGTTTCAGGTCGGTCCGTTGCTGGCCACCTGGATCGTTGCAGGGTTCATGACCAGCATGGGCATGACCATGCCGCTGACCAGCTTTCTCAGTCAGCGCATTGGCCGCAAACGCCTGTACCTTTGGGGCGTGGCGCTGTTCATCGGTGGCTCCCTGCTGGGCGCGCTGGCCAACTCCATCGCATTGGTGATCACTGCGCGAGTGGTGCAGGGCATCGCCAGCGGGTTGATGATCCCGCTGTCGCTGGCGATCATTTTCTCCGTGTATGAAAAGCATGAGCGGGGCAGGATGACCGGGCTCTGGAGCGCAGCGGTAATGCTCGCTCCGGCATTGGGGCCACTGTGCGGCAGCCTGATGCTGGAGTGGTTCAGCTGGCGCTCGCTGTTCCTGATGAATGTGCCCATCGGCCTGCTGGCCTTGCTGTTGGGCGTCGGCATGCTGCCAGACTCGGAGCCTGTCGAGCGCAAACCGTTCGACCTGATCGGCTATTTGCTGGTTGCCTCGGGCATCGGCTTGCTGATGATCGCCATCAGCCGCATGCATCACGCCCAAGCGCTGCTCGACCCGTTCAATCAGGGCATGGTACTGGTCGCAGTGGCCTGTCTGATTGCTTTCGTCAGGGTCGAGTTGAGTCGCAAGGCACCGCTGCTGAATCTGCGTCTGTTCAACCTGCGCGGTTACCGTCTGAGCGTGATCGTTGCCGTCGTGCAGTCGGTCGGCATGTTCGAATGCCTGGTCCTGTTGCCGCTGCTGGTGCAGACGGTACTGGGCTACAACCCGATCTGGACCGGCCTGGCCCTGCTGTGTACCGCCGCGTTCGCCAGCCTGTTCGGGCAGTGGGGTGGCAAGGCGCTGGACCGTCATGGTCCGCGCACCGTAGTCGCCATCGGCCTGCTGCTGACCGGTGCTTCAACCCTGGCGCTGGGCATGCTCAAGGCGGATACGGCGATCGGCGTGGTGTTCGTGCTGATGATGATTCGTGGCGCAGGCCTCGGGCTGTCCTACATGCCGGTGACGACGGCTGGACTCAATGCCTTGCCTGAGCCGATGGTCACGCAGGGCGCTGCGATGAACAACATTTCCCGCCGTCTTGTGGCGTCGCTGGCAATTGTCATCGCCTCGCTGTGGCTGGAATTTCGCCTGAACACTGCGGGACCGGCCGCCACGCCTTCGGCCATCAATGAAGTCTTCATTGCCACCGGCCTGCTGATCCTGCTGGCACTGCCGTGTGCCTGGCGTTTCCCCCTTAACGACGAACGCACCGAGGCACAGCCCGGCGCGGTCGAACCCCGATAATTTTTCGTTCGAGGTATGAACATGGCTACCCCTTTACCGCTGAAACGCAACACCGTTTCACCCTCAACGGCCACCGGTGCCTGGCTGGCTGATATCAACCCCGAGCGCTACCAACAAGTACAGCGCCGGGTAATCGGTCAATTGCTGCAAACCTTGCTGTACGAGGCTGCACTGCCTTATCGATGCGAGCCGCTGGACGATCATCGGCATCGTTTCACTGTCGCTGTCAGTGATGGTGTGGAGTACCACTGCGAAGGCCTGCTGAGTACCAGCTTCGAGCTGATACGCCTGGATCACGCCACCCTTGAACGCTTGGACAGCGCCGGGGAGCGTAGCGTGCCGGATTTGCATCTGGCGTTGAGCGAGCTACTCAGCCCGTTCAAAGACAGCCCGCACCTGGCACGCTTCATCCAGGAAATCGAGCAGACCCAGCTCAAGGACCTGCAAGCGCGCAGTCAGGGTTATCAGCCCGCAAAACCCGCACATGAGCTGGACGTTGACGCTTTGGAACAGCACTTCATGGACGCCCACAGCTACCACCCGTGCTACAAGTCAAGGATCGGTTTTTCGTTGGCTGACAACCGTCACTACGGGCCCGAATTTGCCACGCCGTTCGGGGTGGTCTGGCTGGCAGTGGCGAAATCGAGCGCGTCGGTCGGTCATGCGCGCAACATGGATTTCCAGGCGTTTATCCGCCAGGAACTGGGTACACAGCGCTGGCAGGAAATGTCCCGTGACCTGGCCGCGCAGGGCAAATCCATTGACGACTATCAACTGATGCCAGTGCATCCGTGGCAATGGGACAACGTCACGGTGTCGACTTTCTACCCGGAACTGGCCAGCGGCGAGCTGACTTACCTGGGCACCTCGACCGACGTCTACAAGGCTCAGCAGTCGATTCGTACACTGGCCAATGCCAGCCAGCCCAAGCGACCTTACGTAAAACTGGCGATGAGCATGACCAACACCTCCAGCACGCGCATTCTGGCGCGGCATACGGTGCTTAATGGTCCGATCATCACCGACTGGCTGCACCAGTTAATCGCCACAGACAGTACTGCGCGAGCGCTGAATTTTGTGATTCTCGGCGAAGTTGCCGGTGTCAGCTACGACTATCGCCACCTGCCGGAAGCGCGTTCGACGCAGACCTACGGCACGCTGGGTGCGATATGGCGCGAAAGCCTGCATCAGTACCTCAAGGACGATGAGCAGGCGGTGCCGTTCAATGGCCTGAGCCATGTGGAAAACCGCTATGGCGATGGTGAGCAGGCACCGTTCATCGACGCGTGGATCCGCCAGTACGGCCTCAAGGAGTGGACCCGGCAATTGCTGCAGGTCACGGTGCCTCCGATCATCCATATGCTCTACGCCGAAGGCATCGGCATGGAGTCTCACGGTCAAAATATCGTGCTTATCGTCAAGCAGGGCTGGCCGCAGCGTATCGCCCTCAAGGACTTCCACGACGGCGTGCGTTACTCACCCGCGCATCTGCGCCGCCCTGAACTGTGTCCGGAGCTGGTCCCGCTGCCCGACAGCCACGCGAAACTCAACCGTAACTCGTTCATCATTACCGATGACGTGAATGCGGTGCGCGACTTCTCCTGCGACTGTTTCTTCTTCATCTGCCTGGCCGAAATGGCGATCTTCCTGCGCCAGCAATACCAGCTGGATGAGGCGCTGTTCTGGCATATGACCGCCGACGTCATTCTCGACTACCAGCGTGCGCACCCGCAGCATCGCGAGCGCTTCGAGCTGTTTGATGTCTTCGCACCGTCCTATGAAGTGGAAGAACTGACCAAGCGCCGCCTGTTGGGTGACGGTGAGCGTCGCTTCCGCTCGGTGCCTAACCCGCTGCATACCTACAGGCCGCAATGATGCTGAGGACCAATACACTCAAGAGCAGACTTGGCAGCGGACAGCCTGTGTACGGGCTAATCAGTTCGATCCCGGCCCCGGCCGCCATCGAGTTGATCGCCGAGGCCGGTTTCGACTTCGTGATCATCGACATGGAACACGTGCTGATCAACCCGGAAACCGTGGAGAACATGATCCGTGTTGCAGAGAGCTACGCCCTCACGCCATTGGTGCGGGTCGCCGATCTAAACCCGAAAACCCTGCTGCGCCTGCTCGATGGCGGTGCGCAGGGCATCGTTTTGCCGATGATCGAGAGCCCCGAGCAACTGGCGGATGCCATTGCCGCCTGCAAGTACCACCCGCTGGGCCGCCGCAGCCTCAACGCCGGTCGTCCCGGCTCGTTCGGCAAGCACAGCCTGGCGCAGTACGTGGAAGCCGCCAATCAACAGATCATGGTGGTAGCGATGATCGAAAGCGCCGAAGGCGTGCGCCGCGCCGCCGAGATTGCCCGTGTGCCGGGGCTGGACATGATTCTGGAAGGGGCCGCAGACCTGTCGCAGTCACTCGGGATGCCCTGGCAGATCGATCAACCCGATGTACAACAAGCGTTGCTGGCCACCTGGCAAGCCACCAAGGCAGCAGGCGTCGCCTATTGCACCATTCCCCGTAAAGACGGCGACGCTGCCCGCTGGCAGGCTCGCGGCGTCAATGCCTTCGTCCTCGGCGATGAGCGTGGCATTGCCTTTCGCGCACTTCAGGCGCGTCTGGCCCAACATTCAGCAGAAGGAAAATAATCCGATGAACTTCACTTCACTCGCCGCTGACCTGGTCATGCAGGATCTGGTCGATTGCCTGCTGGCTGAAGATTTCTTTGGCCGCGAGCCATTGAGCCTGCAGGACACCGCTCACTGGCAAGCGCGCCACCCGCAAGCCCCAAAACTTGAAGGGCAGAGCAGCACACAGCAAATCTGGGAATGGTGCTGCGATGACTCGGAGCAGCGCTTCATCAGCGTCGCGCTGCGCCCAGGCATTACTCAACAATGGGAGAAAGTGCCCGGCACGCCGGTGCTGGGCCGTCAGGCTGAGCGCTGGACGCAGTTGTCCCCGGAAGAGTTCATGAAATGGGTATTCGCCGGTAAAACAACCCTGCTTCAGGACAGCGAGCGCCAGGACAATGAAAAGGGCATAGCGCTTTTTCTGGAGGTGTTGCGCATCAGTGTCTGGCAGACCGCGTTGTCGCTGGACCATAAAGTCGACGAGCACAACCTGATGGCACAGGACGGCGCTACGTTCTTCAGGACGATGGAACAGTGGGCTTCGCTACGTGATCGCCCATACCATCCACTGGCCAAAGCCAAGCAAGGCTTGAACGAGCAGGAATACCAACAGTATCAGGCCGAGTTTGCCCGGCCGGTGGCGCTGAACTGGGTCGCCGTCGACAAAACCTTGCTGCAATGCGGTGACGGAGTAGGGGATTTGAACGAGTCTTTCCCTGCTCGCCACCTGCTGCCAGAGAATCTGCAGGCTGTCCTTGAGCAGGAACTGCAACAGCGCGGCATTGCCGACAGTCACGTTGCGCTGCCGGTTCATCCTTGGCAATTCGAGCATGTTCTGCAGGTCCAGCTGGGCGATGCCTTCACCAGGGGCGATTGTCAACGTCTGGCCTTCAACGAGGCCGCGGTATACGCCACCTCATCGCTGCGTTCGATGACACCGTGCCTCGACAGCCCCGATTACCTCAAATTGCCCATGGCGATCTATTCGCTCGGCGCGTCCCGCTACCTGCCAGCGGTGAAAATGATCAACGGCGGGCTGAGTGAAAAACTGTTGCGCCAGGTTGTCGACAAGGATGAAACCCTGAGTCGCTCGCTGCACCTGTGCGACGAACGCAAATGGTGGGCGTTCATGCCACCCCAAGCCACTCTGTTCGACGAAGGTCCCCGGCATCTTTCGGCCATGGTGCGAGGCTATCCGGCAGCCTTGCTCGACGATCCGGAATGCCGCCTGCTGCCGATGGCGGCGCTGGGTACACCGTTGCCAGGCAGCAATCGGCATTTCTTCGATGAGTGGATGGACTATCGCGACCTGCCGCGCAATCAGGCTTCGGTACTGACACTGTTCCGCGAGCTGAGCCACAGTTTCTTCGACATCAACCTGCGCATGTTCCGCCTGGGCATGCTCGGCGAGGTGCATGGCCAGAACGCAGTCATGGTCTGGAAAGCCGGTCAGGCACAAGGGCTGTTGTTGCGCGACCACGACTCGTTGCGTATTTTCGTGCCCTGGCTTGAGCGTAACGGCATGCGCGACCCGGAATATCGAATCAAGAAAGGCCATGCCAATACGCTTTATCATGACCGTCCTGAAGACCTGTTGTTCTGGCTGCAGACACTGGGCATTCAGGTAAACGTGCGGGCAATCATGGATACTCTGGCCCAGGTGTATGAGGTACCGGTAACAGCGCTGTGGACGGTATTGCGCGATGTTTTGGATAATCTCATTACAACCATCGAATTTGACGACGAGGCGCGTGCCATGATCAGGCATCAACTGTTCGAAGCCCCCAACTGGCCGCAAAAACTCCTGCTTACACCCATGATCGAGCGCGCAGGCGGACCGGGCAGCATGCCGTTCGGCAAGGGCGAGGTGGTCAACCCATTCCACAGGTTGCGCCGTGCAACCTGACCAACATTTGCATCCTTCGCGGCGCACGGTATTGCGCCTGTCATTGGGGTTACTGGCGCTGCCCGGCATTGCCTGGGCAGAGCCATTGCGCGCAACGCCACCAAGAGTCGTCACCTTGTTTCAGGGGGCATCCGACAGCGCCGTGGCCCTGGGCGTGACGCCGTGCGGCGTGGTGGATTCCTGGAGCGAAAAACCGATGTACCGCTACCTGCGCCCGGCGCTGGCGGCGGTACCGCATGTGGGCCTGGAAACCCAGCCTAGCCTTGAAGATATCGTGCTGCTCAAACCCGATCTTATCGTCGCATCACGCTTTCGCCATCAACGCATCGCGCCGTTGCTCGAGCAGATCAGCCCCGTGCTGATGCTGGAAGAGGTGTTCGAGTTCAAGCGCACGCTGGCGATGATGGGCGCTGCCATGCTGCGTCAACAGCAAGCCATGGACCTCCTTGGCCAATGGCAACAGCGTGTGACGGCGTTACGCAGTCGGTTGCAGGAGAAATTCGCCGGGCGCTGGCCGATCACCGTGTCGGTGCTCGACATTCGTGAAGATCATATCCGCAGCTATCTGCCCGCCAGCTTTGCAGGTTCGGTGCTGACCGAACTGGGCTTCGCCTGGACGCCCACTGCCCGCGAAGCAACGGGCGTTTCCCTTAAACTCAGCAGCAAAGAGAGTTTGCCTGTGGTCGATGCCGACCTGTTTTTCATTTTTCAGCGCGCGGACAGCAAAGCCGCGCAGCAAAACTACGACAAGATGGTCCGACACCCGTTCTGGCAACAGTTGCGCGCAGCGCAGGATGGTCAGGTATGGCGCGTGGATGCCGTTGCCTGGAGCCTGTCCGGTGGCATTCTGGGTGCCAACCGCATGCTCGATGAAATCGCTCGCGTGGCCATGGCGGATAGCCCCTCATGACCGCTGCGGTAAAACTGGGTCTGGGACTGTTGGTGTTGATAGCGTGCATGGGATTGAGCCTGGCAACCGGAGCCACCTGGATATCGCCCTCTGCGATTGTCCGAAGTGTGTGGCAGCCCGATGCGCTTAGCGCTATCGAGCATGTGCTGCTCGATACGCGCCTGACGCGAACCCTGATGGCTGTCGCCGTGGGTTCCAGTCTGGCGATTGCTGGCGCGCTGATGCAGGCACTGACGCGCAACCCGCTGGCCTCGCCCGGCCTGTTCGGCATCAATGCCGGGGCGACGTTTTCGATCATTGCCTGTTCGTCGTTGTTTGCGCTTTCGTCCATGAGCCAGTGGCTGTGGTGCGCGTTCATTGGCGCGGCGGTAGCAGGGACTATTGTCTGGATAATCGGCAACCGCGGGCAGGGCAGTCTCAACCCATTGCGAATTGTGTTGGCCGGTGCGGCGATCACCGCGCTGTTTACCGCGTTCAGTCAAGCATTGCTGGTGGTCAATCAGGACGGCCTGGACACCGTATTGTTCTGGCTGGCCGGTTCCTTGTCGGAACGCGATCTGACCACCGCCGCGCCATTACTGGTATGCGTGGTTGTGGCACTGGCCGGGTCACTGGTGCTGGCCGGGCAGGTCAACGTGCTCAATACCGGAGAAACCATCGCAACCGCATTGGGCCAGCGTACAGGCTTGATTCGCCTGCTGATGAGCATCGTGATCATTGTCCTGGCGGGCAGCGCTGTAGCGTTGGCCGGGAGCATTGGTTTCATCGGGCTGCTGGTGCCGCACATGGTACGCAAGACACTGTCCATCGATCATCGCTGGCTGCTGCCCGGCTGCGCGTTGCTGGGCGCAACGCTGTTGCTGCTGGCCGATACGCTAGCGCGGGTGGTGATCGTGCCTCAGGAAGTGCCGGTGGGCGTGATGACCGCACTGTTCGGCGCGCCGTTCTTTATTGCGCTGGTTCGCCGGGGGGCACGTTATGGATAGGCATCTGACCCTGCGCTACCGCGGCTTTTCTAGGCAGTTCAGCCTGACTGCATTGATACGTCTGTTGATCGGCGCAACGCTGACATTGCTGATCGCACTGGGCTCGCTGGCCGTGGGCAAAATCAACCTGTCGCCCGCGACACTTTTGAATGTTTTTACCGGTCAGGCGGATGCAAGTCTGGTTTTCATCGTCGAACAACTGCGCATGCCCAGACTGGTGCTGGCAGCACTCGTCGGCGCGGCACTGGCGGTGTCCGGGCTGATCCTGCAAAGCATCATCCGCAATCCGCTGGCTTCACCGGACCTGTTGGGTATCACCAGCGGTGCCAGTGCGGCGGCAGTGTTGTATCTGTCATTTTTCTCGGCTGCATTGGGGGCACAATTTCTGCCCTTGGCGGCGATTTGCGGTGCAGGCCTTGCCGCACTGGTCATCTATCTGCTGGCGTGGAATCAGGGCGCTTCACCATTGCGCATGGTGTTGATCGGGGTAGGGGTGTCGGCCCTGCTGGCAGCAGTGACGACGTTCGTTCTGGTGTTCAGCCCGCTGACCACTACCTTGTCGGCTTATGTCTGGCTGACCGGGAGCGTGTATGGTGCCAGTTGGCCGGAGCCTCGCGCCCTGGCGGGCTGGCTGGCGCTGACTTTGCCGCTGCTGGTGCTGCTCGCCCGACAGGTGCGCATGCAGCAGCTCGATGATGATCTGGCTCAGGGCATCGGTGTGCGTGTGCAATGGCTGCGCGCCGGGCTGCTGCTGGTGAGTGTTGCGCTTGCAGGTCTGGCGGTTGCGTGGGGCGGGGCAATTGCCTTTGTCGGCCTTATTGCACCACACATTGCCAAACGCCTGATGCCACCGGGGTTTACCGGGCAGGCGCTGGTGGCGGCGCTGATCGGTGCCAACCTTGTAATGCTCGCCGATCTGGCTGGCCGCACGCTGTTCCTGCCACTGGACCTGCCTGCAGGGATTTTTGTCGCGGTGCTGGGCACACCGTTTTTTCTCTATTTATTGATCAACCAGCGGCATTAAGGAATTACGGATGGCGTCAATCGCAACCCACGACCTGACCCTGAGTTACCAGCGGCAGGTGATCATCGACAGCCTTGATCTGCAGTTGCCCGCGGGCGAGGTGACCGTTCTGATCGGCAGTAACGGTTGCGGCAAAAGCACCTTGCTCAAATCCCTGGCGCGTCTGCTCAAGCCGCAGCAGGGCACTGTGGTGCTCAACGGTGCCGATATCCACCAGAAATCCACTGCTACGGTCGCGCGCGAACTGGCGATTCTGCCGCAAATGCCAAGCGCCCCGGAAGGCATCAGCGTACGTCAGCTGGTGGCACTGGGCCGTTATCCCTATCAGAACTGGATGCAGCAGTGGTCCGTTCAGGATGAAGCCATGGTCGAACGGGCGCTGGCGCAGACCGGTATGCAGGAACTGGCCGAGCGGCCCGTTGATGCGCTGTCAGGCGGCCAGCGTCAGCGCGCGTGGATCGCCATGACGCTGGCCCAGGATACCGACATCGTATTGCTGGATGAGCCGACGACCTTTCTCGATCTGGCTCATCAGATCGAAGTGCTGGACTTGTTACGCGACCTCAATCGCCAGGAAGGCAAGACCATCGTCATGGTCCTGCATGATCTGAACCTGGCTTGCCGTTATGCCGATCACATGGTCGCCGTCCACGAGCGCACCGCCTTTGCCCAGGGACGTCCGGCCGACATCCTCAGTGAAGCACTGGTCAAGCAGGTCTTCGGCCTTAATTGCCGGATCATCGCCGACCCGTTCTTTGGTACGCCGCTGTGCATTCCCTTTGGCCGGGAACTGCCGCAATGAGCCTGGCACAGGCTTTCAGCGAGCCTGAATGGGCGCTGCTGTCCGGGGCGCTGCGCCTCAAACACGCAGTTGACCGCGATACCCGCTCGTTGCCAGCCCGTGCATTGCTGGACGACGAGGTGTGCGAACAATTGCTTGCAGCATTGGGGCCGGTCATCGGCTCTCCGACGCAGGCGATCACCGCGTCGCTGTTGGCCAAGCGCTTTTCCTTCCTGAGCACCGGTGCCTGCCTGTACGCCATGTCGGTCTACGACAAGGGCTTGATCCTGTCGCTGGACAACAGCGTGATTGAATACGCACACGATGAGGGCCTGTGGACCTCTTCAATGCCCTTGGACGACGTAACACCTGTGGGTTATGAGCCGGGCACTCGCGAGGCGTGGCGGGAGGTAATTGTCGGCACCTTGTTCCGCGACCTGCTGCAGCCTCTGTGGGAAACCTTCAACCGCATCACTGGCATCTCCCGGCGCATCCTCTGGGAAAACACCGCCGTACGCGTTTATTCGCTGTACGACAAACGCATGGAGAAAGTTGAAGACCCGGCGATTCGACAGCGCTATGAAGCCGATTTCGACTGGCTGCTGAATCAGGCCGACCCGGCACTGTTCGGCCTGAACTACAACCCGTTGAAACACTTCCGGCGCCCTCCGGTTTTGCTCGAAGCCGAAGGCAAAAGCATCCGTTTTCGGCGCACCTGCTGCTTCTATTACGACGCCAGCAACCCCGTCGAGTATTGCTCGACCTGCCCGTTATTGAGGCCAAAAAAATGTCGATGAACAAGCACATTGCACACCGTCAGCAACAACTCAGTGACGCCGTGATAGAGCAATACCGGGGCATTGCCGCCTCCACCATCGGCCACCTGACTGACAGTGGTTATCTGCCAGGGATCAGACCGCTGTTCGACGGCGCGCGACTGGTCGGCAACGTGGTTACAGTCAAAGTACAGCTGCCCGACGGCAGCATCCTGCGCGATGCATTGCTTAACAGCCTGCCTGGCGACGTGCTGGTCATTGAATGCGTCGGCGACGATCATTGCGCCTGCTGGGGCGAGCTGCGCACCCTGGCCGCGCTCATCAAAGGCCTGGCCGGCGTAGTCATATCAGGCGCGGTTACCGACGTCGCCGCCTTACGCGAACATCGTCTGCCGGTATTCAGCCGAGGTATCAGTGCGGTGACCACGCGAAGCCTGGGGGAATGTGGCGAACTCAATGGGCCTATCAATATCGGTGGGGTTGTTGTTAATCCGGGAGACATCGCCATTGGCGATGACGACGGAGTGTTCATTCTGAGTGCGCAGCAGGCGAGTGAGTTGTTGCCTGGGTTGCTGGCCAAGGAGCAAGCGGACCATGACAAACGGGAGGAGTTTTTCCGACGACTGGACAGGGATGAAGCACCTGCTGCCGGTTAGCATATTAATCCAGCAGAGACGCATTCTTGAGTAGATCAAACAGCCCTTCAGGTACAAGCGTAGATTCACTGGTAAAACTGGAACCAGAATGCCACGCGGCCTTGAAAGTTGCCCCGTCGCTTTCAAGGCCATCCAGCCAGGGCTTCTTATAGATTTCTGCGTCGTCAAATCTTGCATCGTAGACCTGCACGATCTCGTGCCCTGGCTTGCCCGCGTAGGTAAAAATGCTCTCCAACGTGCCAATCAACCGAACGTTGCTGATCGAAAAGCCCAGTTCTTCATACACTTCCCGGACCACGGCATCGATACTCCGCTCGCCAAATTCTATGCCTCCGCCAAGAGGGCGAAAAAGCGTTTGCTTTGCAACGACGTCGTGGAATTCGTTGACCAGTATTTTTCCCTGGTGGTGAAAAACGCAAAGAGCGAGGGCACGAATGCGCGGTTCTGACATGAATAAATCTCCTTTCCAGCGTTCAGCATGAGTCACACACAGACGTTATCAAGTTGTTGTTCAGCCATTATTCAGGTGAATAGCTGACCGACAGCCACCTTACAATTTAATTCCGTGCAAACTTACAATTAATTGTCATGTATTAACCGTTATCGTACGACCAGACAGGCAATCTGGATCCTAATCAGATTTCGGAATTTACATCAGGATTTTCCGACGTTTAGTTGACCAGCGCGCTAAAGATTTCGATTCGATGACCGATGAAGGTGGCAAGCCCAAACTGTCCCGGATAGCCACAATGTTTAACTCTCAGTTGAAAAAAACCAATAAGGCATTGGAGCGCCGCCTCGCCATGCTTGAACAAGCAGGGCAAATTCTGAATCTGGAGACAGTTGCCGCCGTTCTGGACGGGGCGGGCAAAGTGCAGTCAGTCAATGCCTTGTTCGAGACAGAACTGAGCTATGCACAAGCCGAGATTGCCGGGCGCAGTCTCTCTGAGTTGAGCCCGCCAGAGCTGAGCGCTGATGTTCACCAGAAGCGTGCTCTGGCTGCTATTCGGGACGGCAAACATTTCAGCGGCACGTTGCGCCTGGTCAGCAAAACAGGGGCCAGGGTGTGGCTGAGAACTGTGGTCGTCCCCTTTAAAAACGAAACCGGCGGTGTGGAGCAGATCACGCTGTACTCAAGCGTTTTGACACGCACCATCGAAGCCTCTCGCGAGAACGAAGCCCTCGTGAACGCACTGCAACGGTCAACCGCCGTTATCGACTTCACCCTCGATGGAATAGTCATCGCAGCCAATGACAACTTTCTGAAAGCAATGGGCTACGAGTTGCATCAGATCAAGGGAAAACATCACAAGATTTTTTGTTTGCCTGAAGAGTCCGCCTCGGACGCCTACATGTTGTTTTGGGAAAGGTTGCGCCGGGGTGAATTTATCGTTGACCGTTTCCGGCGCGTCGACAAGTCCGGTCGTGATGTATGGCTGGAAGCGTCCTATAACCCGATTACCGACGCCAATGGCAAGCTCTATAAAATCGCCAAGTTTGCAACGGTCATTACTGAACAGGTTGAGCGTGAGAAAGCTGTCGCTGAAGCGTCGGAGATGGCCTATCAAACATCTATCGATACCGACGGCAGTGCCCAGCAAGGCCGAAAAGTCATCAAGGACACCTTGCAGATGCTGGGCCAGCTGACGATTTCGATGGAAGAGGCCACGCGGGGCATCGAGGCACTGGACTCTCAAAGTCAGGTGATTGGAACGATCATAAAAACCATCAGTGGAATCGCCGAGCAAACCAATTTGCTCGCACTGAACGCAGCTATTGAAGCCGCGAGGGCGGGCGAACAGGGCAGGGGGTTCGCGGTGGTAGCCGATGAGGTACGTCAGTTGGCCTCCCGCACGACCAAAGCGGCAGAAGAAATCGTAAACGTCGTGAAGACCAATCAGAGCCTTGCTTCAGATGCCGTGGGCGTGATTGTGCGCAGTACCGAGCAGGCTTCCGAGGCGCTGGTGCTGGCTAACGATGCAGATCGTGTCATCCAGGAAATCCAGCAAGGCGCCAACACAGTAGTTCGAGCCGTCAGTCGGTTTGTCGATCAGCGCTCGAGTTAGTTGCAAACGGCGGAACACTACCGAGCCCGGTAGTGTTCCCGATCATCATCCTGGCAAGGGTCAATAGGGCGTAGCGAATGCCGACTAGTGTGAAGTCTGGCGACCGCTGAACTGCCTGCAGTCGTACACCTGTCGTCATTTGAGCGTAGCGTTCATGTCATTCATTCGTAGTCCGCACATGGTTCGTAAATACCTTTACACCCTGTTGTGGTTTTATCTGTTTTCTATTTTTTTGGTGGCCATCGCGTGGGAATTCAAGCTTGAGTCCTTCGCCATGTACGCCATGAACTTACCGTATGATCAAGACTTTGAAGATGCCGAGCGCTGGCGTTTTGTATTAACGTCGACCGGGTTTGCATTGCTGTCGATGGTCGTACCGTTCATTCTTTTGAAGCGCCTGATGCAACGCTTGCAAGACAGCTACAACGACTTGCTGAAGTCGCAGGCGCTCAGCGACTCTCTGGCCCGCCACGATCCCTTGTCTGGCCTGCTCAATCGGCGCGTGTTTCACGAGCAGCTGGTTGCGCGCCTGGAGCAGCCATCTTCGCAAACCGCCGTTTTCCTGATCGATCTGGATAAATTCAAGCTGATCAACGACTCCCACGGCCATGCGGTGGGAGACGCGGCGATTTGCGCCGTTGCGGAAAGTCTGCGAGAGGCGACTGCCGGCTGGCAGGCTTCAGTGGCTCGACTGGGCGGGGACGAGTTCGGTCTGGCGGTCAGTGGTGACTTCACTCAGGTTGAACTGGCAACGCTGGCTGAAAGTGTGTTGGCTAAAATCGCAGCGTCCAGCGCGGATTTGCCGCGTTTAGCGCTTAGTGCGACCCTGGGCATTGCAATTTCGCCTTTGGACGGTTCGGATGCCGACATCCTGCTACAGCATGCCGACAGCGCCATGTACAGAGGCAAGAACGGCGGCCGCGCCACGTTTAACTTCTATGAAGTCAGTTTCGAGCGCGAACAACGCCAGCAGGAGCTGTTCGCGCAGGAATTGAGGCAGGCTATTGAGCACAACCAAATCCAGCCGTTCTATCAGCCTATTGTCAATCTTCCGGAGCAACGCCTCGCGGGCTTCGAACTATTGGCGCGATGGCTGCACCCCGAGCGTGGAACTATCATGCCGCTTGACTTCATACCCGTGGCAGAACAGTTGGGGCTAATCAAGCAACTCACTGAAAGTCTCCTGCTTCAGGCCTTCGATCAGGCGCGTGACTGGCCCAGCGACTTTACGCTGTCCATAAACGTCACTTCATTGATGATCGAAAGTGTCGATTTTCCCGACTGGTTGGCCCACGTGGCCAGTGAAGGTCAATTTCCACTGAGTCGGCTGGAAGTGGAAGTGACGGAAAATGCCCTTGTGGCCAATATCGACAGTGCACGCCTGAACCTGGAGCGTTTGCGCGCTATGGGTGTGAGCGTAGCGCTGGACGATTTCGGTACGGGCTATTCGGGGCTTTACCACCTGACCAAACTGGCCATCGACAAAATCAAGATCGACCGGTCTTTCTTTGACACCTCACTGGATAACCAAAATGAGATGGTCAAAGCCATCCTCGCTCTGGGAAAAAGCCTGCGCATGAAAATCACCGCCGAAGGAGTGGAGCACGAGGAACTGGCAGACTGGTTAGCCTCCCACGAGTGCGATTTCGCTCAGGGTTACTTGTTCGGACGGCCCTTGCCTTTGGCCCAGGTGACAGCGCTGCTGGCAATGGCCGAGCCCGAAGTGCCGATAAGGGCGCGCGCCAGTGCCGGGTAGCACGAACGTCGGGCGCACAGGATGTGGCGCGCCACTAATGGCAAGCTACGGTGCCCGCCGAAGCGTAATCCGGGTCAACTCCGAAGGCTGGCCAAGACGAATGGCAAATCCGGGCCAGAGTGCGGTGCCGTTGTTGACGTACAGCTGCATCCCGCCGACATCATAAAGCCCCGACACAAATCCCCCGTTGGCCAGGGCCAGCAGGCGGTGAAGACCGAAGATCATTCCGCCATGGGTATGGCCGGAAAGTTGTAAAGTTACCCCTTTAGCCGCGGTTTCTCGCGCGTTTCTCGGTTGATGGTCAAGCAGGATGATCGGTGTGTCTTTTGCGATGCCTGCTATGGCTTTTTCAACGTCTGGCGCGGGGAAGCCGGTTTTTGGTGCGGTCACATCGGTGACGCCAGCCAGAGCGATCCGTGCGCCGTCGCGCTCGATCAGAGTGTGGCTGTTGGCGAGTGGCACCATCCCCAGCGAGACAAAGTGCTGCATCCACGTCTGGTTGTCGAAAAAGTATTCATGATTCCCGGGTATGACATACACGCCATCAGGCGCCCGTAAATCGCGCAACGCTTCGACATCCTGCTTTCGGTTGTTGAGTGAGCCATCGATCAGGTCGCCGGTGATGACGATCAGATTCACTCCCAGCGCATTCGACTGCTGCACCACCGCCTGCGTCCATGGTGCGTCAAACAGGCGACTGATGTGCATGTCGGTCAGTTGCAATACTTTGTAGCCCTCGAATTGCGCAGGCAGGTTTTTGATCGCGATCTGGAGGTCTTTCACAGGCGGCACGCGCACGGCCTGCTGGACGCCGATTGCCGCCAGTACCAAGGCTGCCACACCGATGACGTAGCGCAGATTTGCCGGAATGGTTAGTGTTTTCCGGCGCAGCAGCATCGTCAGCAACGTTGCGATATCGACGATGATTTGCAACACCGCAAGCAACAGGATCGCGCCAAACGCCCAATTGAACAGCATCACGACGGTGCGTGGAAATTCCGGCGAAAACACGCTTCCGGAGGAAAAGCGGCAATACAGATGATATTGCGAGGCTAGAACAAGCAGCAGAGCAACGGCAATTCTGGTTGATAGCGCCCACGGCATTGGCCATAAGAACCTGGCGATAACGTACAGGCAAGGCAGGCTGAACATAACGTGAAACATCAAAGCGCTCCTTTAGTCATCCGCCGATAGTAACGGCTCGCCTCTCGATGCGTCGACCGGTGGGCTCCGAATCAGTTGACTGGGGCTCTTGCTCACTTGATTCATAAGCGGATGAAGCAACACCCGATACTGGAAACGTAGTTGGTGCCGCTTTCGGCTGCGGGCCCGGCCTTGCTCGCGATCCTCCCTTCATGGAGCGGGTTTTAAGTACCTGGAGCGTTGACTGAGAATGCCGGAATGGCAGGAAATGGCATCCATAAATAAACGTATGGATGCATTAAGCATCCTAATCGCAAAAAGCCATCTCTTAATTGACGCTAAGGTCGGCACTCATGGTTAATGGCTGCAACGCTATTCAACGTAGAGTTCGCCGCCATGCTCAAATTCTCATCTCGTTTAAACGCTGTTTTCGGAGCCCTGACCGGGTTGGCTTTGCTGATCGGCGCAAACGCCGCGATGGCGGACCAGACGTTACGTTTAGCCCACGCCTCCAGCTCCAGCAGCCTGATCAATCAGGCGATGACACGTTTTGCCGCCGAGGTCAGCGCCGAGACCAAAGGCGAATTGAACGTACAGATTTACCCGGACGGCCAACTGGGTGATGAAGCGCCTATTGTCGATTCGGTCGGCGCAGGAGCCATCGACATTGGCCTGGGCGGCTCGACCGACGGCATCGATCCGCGCCTGAATGCGCTGTCGCTACCATTTTTGTTCGAAGATTCGGTCGCCGTGCATGCCTACCTCGATAGCGAGGCCGGCAAGAAATTCCTCAGCATGGGCCAGGATCATGGCTTCGTCATGCTCTCGGCGCTGGACTCTGGCTTTCGTCAGTTCGCCAACAGCAAACACCCGATACTTCAGCCCGCAGACCTCAGCGGCCTGAAAATACGTACGCCGCCCAACCCCGTGATCCTGGCAACCATCAAGCAACTGGGCGGGCTGGGACAGTCGATTCCGTTCGGCGAGGTGTATACCTCGCTGCAATCGGGTGTAGTCAACGGTGTGGAGCCCGAGCTGCGCGATTTTTACGACCAGAAATGGTACGAGGTCGCCAAATATGTCTCGCTCTCGAACTACGTGTGGTCGGCTAACTTCTGGTTCATCAACAAGGACAAGTACGAAAGCCTGAGCACAACTGAACGGGCAGCTCTAGATAAGGCGGTGGTAGACACCACAGCCTGGTATCGCTCGCAGCTGGAAGCGGTGTACAGCAAGATTCAGCAGGAAATGCAGGGCAAGGGCGTGAAGTTCAATGACGTCAACCCGCGTCCATTCCGCGAGCTGAGCAACCCGGTGTATGCCCAGTTCGGCAAGGTCTGGGGCGAAGACTTCGTCAGCCAGCTGCGACACGACGCGCAAGGCGAGTGACGCCATGTCTATCAGCTCGCATCCCGACCAACCGCCCAGCAGCCTGGCTGAACGCTGCCTTGCCGTATTCGGCTCGCTGATGTTCGCCGTGACCTTTCTGTCCATTCTGGCAGGCGTTTTCTCGCGTTACCTGAATCTGCATGGCTTCGAATGGTCGTTCGAGATCGCCACGATCGGGTTTATCTGGGTGACATTTATTGGCGCCGTGATCGCTGAAATCAGGCACGAAAACGTGCGATTCCAGGGCCTGGTGGGCATGCTGCCAAGGTCTTTGCAAAAGGCCCTGGATGCCTTTGCCAGTGTGGCCCTGCTGGGTATCAGCGCCTGGCTGCTGAGCAGCGGTGTTGCGTTCATTTCACGCACCGGCTGGATGCCAACCCCAGTGCTGCGCTGGCCCGCCGGGCTGAGTTCACTGGCGTTGATCAGCGCCGCCGCGATGCTTGCGCTACTGGCTGTGGTTCGTCTGACACGCCTGATTCGCAACGGAGTACGCCCATGACCGTGCTGATCCTTTTTCTGGCGTTTTTCTGTTTGCTGATGGCTGGCCTGCCAGTTGTCTGGGCGATGGCCGGTGGCAGTATCGCGGCCCTGCTGTGGGGTGATCTGCACATGCCGCTGGCCTGGATTGCCCAGCAAACGCTGCGCGGTGCCGACTCGTCGACCCTGGCCTCGATACCGTTGTTTCTGCTGGCCGGGGAGCTGATGAACCGTGGAGGCCTGACGCTGCGCATCATGCGCGTTGCGGAGCACTGCTTTGGGCGTTTGCGCGGCGGACTGGGGCTGGTGAATGTCGCCACTGCGTTCGTCTATGGCGGTCTGACCGGATCAGCCACCGCCGATACTGGCACCGTTGCCAAGGTCATGATTCCGGTGATGGAGGCGCGTGGCTACCCACGTGCCTTCGCCGCTGCTGTTACAGCAGCCTCTGGAACGCTGGGCATTATCGTACCGCCGAGCGTCATCCTGATCATGTTCGGCGTGTTGACCAACACGTCTATCGGTGGTCTGTTCATGGCCGGCGTTATCCCTGGCCTGATGCTCGCCGCAGTCTTCATGATGACCGCTTACATAGTCGGGGTTCGCGAGGGCTTTCCAAAAGCTGAAGGCAAGATGGACTGGGGCCTGTTCCTGCGGGACACCGGTGGCGCGCTGCCTGCGTTGCTGATGCCGTTCATGGTGCTCGGGTCGATAGTGACCGGCTTTGCCACGGCCACTGAAGCGGCGTCGCTGTCAGTACTCTATGCGCTGTTCGTCGGCACCATTGTCTATCGACAACTGGGCTGGCGCGATCTATTCCCGGCCGTTACCGAAGCGGTGACCACCACCGGCTCGGTAATGATCATCATGGCTGTGGCCATGCCGTTTGGCTGGATCCTGACCTTCGAACTGGTGCCCCATACCGTGGCCACCTGGATTGTCGGCCTGCATACCGGCCCGCTGGTCACCATATTGCTGGTGATTCTGGTACTCAAAGTGGTCGGTTTCTGGCTGGACCTTGGCCCGGCAATGATCATCCTGGCGCCGATTCTGGTCCCCGTGGCCAAGGCTGCGGGCTTCGAGCCCTATCAGATCGGCCTTATCTTCACCATGACCCTTGGTTGGGGACTTTTCACTCCGCCTATCGGCACCAACATCTTTGTGGTGTGCAACGTAGGACGTATTGATATCGGTGCCGTATCACGACGATTGATACCGTTCTGGATCGCCACCGCGTTTGCCATCGCCTTGCTCGTGTTTTTCCCGAATCTGACCCAATGGTTGCCCCGCGTCATGGGCTATTGATACCTCCCATTTCCTGAGAATAAAGATGAAACATTTGATCGGTGGAATTTCCAGCGGCGGACGCGCTTTGCCCGAAATCGACGGCCAGGCTTTCAATGTCGCACGCTCCAATGGGCCATGGCTGTGGGACAGCAAGGGTGTGCGCTACGTGGATACCGCAATGGGTTTTGGTGCAACCATGCTGGGCCATGCTCAGAAGGAGGTCATGGCAGCGGCCAGTGCAGCAATGCTCAACGGCCCGATGCCTTCCTTTGCCCACGCGGGCGAGGAGGCCGCTGCTGCCGCATTGGCGACATTCACCGGCGATCTCAGCCAGGTGATCTTCCTCAACACCGGCAGCGAAGCCGTGCACCTGGCCTGCCGCACCGCGCGCGTGGCAACGGGTCGCCAGCGCATTGTAAAGTTCGCTGCCGGCTACGACGGCTGGTACGACTCGGTAGCCTTTGGCAATGCGGGGCAGGCCTCGGCCTTGATGAGCGGCACAACCCGGCCTGAACGTGATGGCATGCTGCTGTTGCGCTACAACGATTTTGAGGATGCCGAACAACTGTTTCGCGATTACAGCGACATCGCAGCCCTGGTGGTGGAACCCGTGTTGGCCAACGCAGGCTGCATCGAGCCTGCGCCGGGCTATTTAAAGCACCTCAGCGATCTGGCTCACCGCAATGGCGCACTGGTTATCCTGGATGAAGTGTTGATGGGGTTGCGCCTGTGTCCAGGGCTGACCGGCACGCTGCTGGGTGCCGAGCCTGATCTGGCCACGGTCGGCAAGGCGATCGGCAGTGGTATTCCGGTCGCCGCTCTGGTTGGCAAACCCGAATACATGCGTCTTTTCGAGCAGGGAAAAATCGTACGCGCCGGCACCTACAGTGGAGCGCCGCCAGCGTGCGCTGCAGTACTGGCGACCCTCAAGCAACTGGCGACCGCCAACTATGCCGCACTGCTGACACGCGGTGACCAGCTACGCGCCCAACTGGTCGCAGCCTTTGCCAGCAAAGGCATGGCCGTGAGCAGTACGGGTTACGGGTCAGTGTTCACGTTATGGCCATCGGCGATACCACCCAGAACCTACGCCGACGCGGCGCATGTGGCCGACAGCGAGTGGACGCTTGCGCTGCACAAAGCGCTGCGCCGTGAACGGGTCATGAGCATGCCGTTTGCCTTTGGCCGAACTTATCTGACCTTTGCGCATCAGGAAAAAGCGCTGCAAGCGGTGCTTGAAGGTTACAAGGCTGCCATCGCTTCGCTTTGAGACTCGCTTTCAGAACGGCTTTCGGCCTGAAAGCAATCACGGACGAAATGCGCCAGGCGGCGGGTGTTCAACAGGGCATGTTCGGGCACCAGCATCTCCAGTTCGATGCTTGGCAGCCGGGGCAACTGCTCGGATTTCAGGATGCGCCAGCCAGATGGAACAACTGAAGCGGGCAATACCGTCACCGAGGTGCCCAGCCGAACCGAATGCATGACGCCCGGCAGATGAGATGAAGAACTGACCACCCGCCAAGGCGTGCCCAATAGATCCAGCGCCTCAATGATCTGCGGACGCGCCCGGCAGCTTTCGGTAAATAACGACAACGGTAAAACTTTCTGTTGCTCGGGAAAATGCCCCGGCGCTGCGCACCACAACATCGGTTCGCACCTAAGTAACTCACCCTGCACCTTGGTGCCGGAGCGGGTGATGATCGCCAGGTCGATGCTACCTTCGGTAATCATGGACTCGAGGCGAGAAGAAAAATCACAGATGATTTCTACCTGTAGATGCGGATAGCGCAGGGTGAACGCCTGCATGAGCTCGCAGCCCAGCGACTCAAGATAGTCATCCGGCATGCCTATACGAACGCGAGTGGCTTCCTGCCCGCAATCGAGCGCGGCAAGCGCCTCGTCTTCGAGCATCTGGATACGCCTGGCGTAGCCGATCAGCCGTTCACCATGCTCCGTCAGCGTAACTCCACGGCGAGACCGCTCCAACAGCTTGCGCCCGACCCGGGATTCCAGCCGGCCCAGCATCAGGCTGACGGCTGCCTGGGTCTTGCCGATACGCTCACCGGCAGTGGTGAACCCGCCGCAATCGATGACAGCAACAAAAGCAGCAAGGCAATCGGTATCGAGATGGCGCATGGGGAGACCTCGGGTGAAACCTGATAAGCGAGGTCTATGCACGTTCCATTCCGTTACGGGAAGTGAAGCAACTTGAATGTCACGACCGAAGCTTCTCATTCGCCTGGCTGTTGAGCTGACGCTGCATATCCCAGCAACGGTAATGATCTGTCAGCGTTTCCGTGATGGATCGATATTTGATGCCCAGATCATTCAGGCTGCGCTGGTTATCCACCACAAAGCGAATGCCGAGGTGCTTGCTCAGATAATCCTGAGTGAGCCCGAAGAAGGGACCAATCAACCTGACAATAGCGTGGGGAATGCGGTAACGCGGCAATAACCAGGGGCGTCGATGCAAACGGCGCACAATACCAGCTATCTCCACGAAAGAAATCATATGTTGTTCAGCAAGAATATAGCGCCCCTGAGCGTCAACCTTGTTCGCTGCGATGATATGAGCTGCCGCTACATCCCTGACGTCCACGGTAGTCAGACTCAGGTCGGGCATGCCATGGAAGAAGTAACCGCGGAACATCTCATCCAGAAGAAACAGGCTTCCGGAGTCCGAGGCCGGCGTATAGAGAAGGGCCGAGGATCATGCCCGGATTGATAGTGGCCAGGCTCCAGCGAGTCTGCTTCTCGCAGATCCGCCATGCTTCTTTTTCGGCCTCGACCTTGGCGTAGTGATAGGGGTTGGTTTCAAGCGTGCTGCTGGTATTGAAATAGTCTTCGGTAAGGGTCTTGTTCTTCATGTGCAAAACGTCAATGTAATCGCCAAAGATTGCCCCGACGATGGAGGTCATGACGACACGAAGGACGCTGGGCGTTTTATCGACACTGCTCAGAACGTTCCGGATGCCCAGCAGTGCAGGCTCAAGCATTTCACGGCGGCCGTCCTTTATTTTTTCAGGCAGCAGAAAGGGCGACGCCACATGATGGACGACCGTGCAGTCGTGCATGGGCGCATCAAACGCGCCGTCTACAAGAAGATCTGCTTCGAACAGGTAAAGTTTGCCTGGATGTTGCTTTTGCAACGTCAGCAGAGGAAGCACTTTTGCCCTGTTGGTGAGGTTGCGCACGGTGGTATTGACGACATTGCCGCTGGCAAGCAGTTGCTGAATCAAGTGGCAGGCCACAAAACCGCCACCCCCGGTAACAAGCACTCGTTCTGTCATCACGGCCCATCTCTTGTTTGATTATTTATGGAGAGCAGAGAGCTACGATAAACAACCGGTCACAGAACGATCAGGGGTTGAGCGGACACAAAAGGGGGCGGCAGCGGACGTTTGATGATCACGTATGTTCTTGCGAGTACGCAAAAACTCAGGAGGTTGACAGGCCCTGGATGTCTTTTCGAAATTGTTGAATTTCGTATCTGGCCTCGCGGGGCGTTACCCCGGTCCAGCGTTTGAACGCTCGACGGAAATCACGAATATCGCTGAAGCCGGTTTCAGTCGCCACGTCGATCAATTTCGTTTCACGGTGGCTCAGGAGTGACAATGCCCTGGCCCTGCGTAGCGAGTCGATGACGCCCTGATAGGACTGTCCCGCCTCGTCAAGACGACGCCTTAAGGTGCGTTCGCCGATATTGAGCTGTTGCGCAAGGTCATTGAGTGACGGCGGAGCGCAGAGACGCTTGCGTATTTCCCGTTGAACGGTTTCGACAAGATCTGACGTGCCTTTTTCTTCCCAGTTTGCACTGTCCAGCAACTCTGCCACTTCTGCAGCCACGAAGTCATCGCGCGTCAACAATGGAATGTCCAGCCACCGGGCATCGAATTCGATCAGATTGTGAGCACCGGCAAACACCACCGGGCAGCGGAATATTTCGCTGTATCGTTGCCGGTGCGCAGGCTCTGGATATTCAAGCTCGATGCGGCTGGGGAGCATGTCATGATGCCCAGTCAGATGCCGCGCAATGGCCATCGCGCTGGCGAATGCCTCTTCCAGATAAAAACTGATCACGCCAGGGTCAAAGAACTGCGGCACCATGTAGGTCAGGCAGCGACCTTCATGAAGCTCCATTCGATGGCGGAGCAGGGCACCGGCATGCTTCTGGTAACGGATGGCCAGGTCCAGCGCCTCACCCAGCGTGGGACTGGCCTGCATACCCAGCCCGACAATGCCCCATGACACTGCTGTCTGGCGCTCGCCGACCGACAGAACCAGGCCGTCATCACCCAGCACCGTGATTGTTCGGCGTACCAGCAGGTTGCTTTGCCGATGCGACAGAAGATAGCCGGGCTTTTTCAGGTCATCAGGGGCAAAACCCAGGCCACGGCAAAGCCACTCGGCATCGACGCCACGTTCGGTCGCGTACTGCAGGAGCATGCGCGATACCTGCGGCGGAGCCGAGGCTTCAGAGAACAGTGGGTCAGCAATGAGCTTCATGTTGATCCGGACCTTTTACAGACAGGTTTTATTGTTTTATCGAATCACAGCATGCCTGAAAAAACAGCCGAAACACCCCTCGAATCGTTAAATTAATCATTGATCCGACCCGCCAGCCGAACAAGTCCGTTACCACCCCCTTTTACGTCCATTGGCCCCCTGCATGCTCCGCGCCTCCTTGGCTAACTTAGGGTTAGCGCTGTTGAACCCGAGGAATACAAAGTGAGCCACGAGAACAACAAGATCCACGATTGCGCCGACGCGGTGTGCATTATCGGAAGCGGCCCGGGCGGGCTGTGTATGGCGAGGGCGCTCAAGCGTCAGGGCCTCGATTACGAGCAGTTCGAGCGACACGGCGAAGTGGGAGGCGTATGGGATATCAATAACCCCGGAACCCCGATGTACCAATCGGCGCACTTCATCTCCTCTCGCGATCAGTCAGGGTTTATCGACTATCCCATGCCCGCGCACTTTCCCGATTACCCGAGCAATCGACAGATTTTCGAGTACGTTCGCTCTTTTGCGATGGCGTTCGATCTGTACGACAGGATCCGTTTCAACACCGCAGTCAAAGACGTTGAAAAAGAACAGGATGGACGCTGGCTAGTCACGCTGGCCAGCGGTGAACGACGCCGCTATCGCGCGGTAGTGTGTGCCACCGGCTGTAACTGGGACCCTAACATGCCTGAAGTGAAAGGTCAGTTTGAGGGCACCGTTCGGCACTCGGTAACGTACAAGAACGCCGACGAATTCAAGGGCAAGCGGGTGATGGTTATCGGTGCGGGTAACTCCGGTGCCGATATTGCCTGCGATGCGGCCAAACATGCCGATAAAGCCTTTATCAGCATGCGTCGCGGCTACCACCTCATTCCCAAGCACCTGTTCGGGATGCCGGTTGATGAGTTCGGTGAAAAGGGACCGCAACTGCCGATGTGGCTGGCGCGCCCGGTTTTCCAGACCATTTTACGGGTCATAAATGGTGATACCCGGCGCTTTGGCTTGCCCAGGCCGGACCACAAGCTCTTTGAGAGCCACCCGTTGCTCAATACCCAGTTGCTGCACTACCTACAGCACGGCGATATTCAGGTAAAGCCGGACGTGTCCCACTACGAGGGTCAGCACGTGGTGTTCAAAGACGGCACGCGTGAGCCACTCGATCTGGTGCTGTATGCCACCGGGTATAAATGGAGCTGCCCCTATGCCGCGAAGTATTTCGAGTGGCAGGGCGGTCGGCCCCGGTTGTACCTGTCTATTTTCAGTCGTGAGCATCACAACCTGTTCGGCATCGGGTACGTCGAGACGAACTCGAGCGCCTATAAGCTGTTTGATAGCGAGGCGCATGCTGTCGCTTGTTACTTGCGTGACCAATTGCATCAGAAAACCCAGGCCAGTCATTTCGATCAGTTGATTGCTACGGACGACCCGGATCTTTCCGGGGGAATCAAGTTCGTCAAATCCCAACGCCACGAGGTCTACCTGGAGGCGCATGCGCTCAAGAAGTACCTGCGCAAGCTGTTTCATACCCTGGGCTGGCCAGCGGTCGAAGAGGGGTATTACAAAAGCCTGCGTAAAGGCGCTGGCTATATTCCTGCGCCAATTCAACAGAAGGTCGCCATTCAGGAGAAGTGCTTATGAAAACGGTGGTCCTGATTACCGGCGCGGCAGGCGGCATTGGCCAGGCGATCTGCGCTCAACTGATCCGCAGGGGCATGCAACTGATACTGGCAGACATCGACGAAAAGCAGCTGCGTGTGCTGGCGGAAAGCCTTGGCGAAGATGCTTTTCCCTATGTAGTTGATCTGACCGACCAGGAAAGCCTGGCAGGCTTGATGACCTACATAGAGTCAGAGTTTGGCCGACTTGACGTGTTGATCAACAATGCAGCCATTGCAGTAGTCGAAGCGTTTGATACACGCTCGGTGGAAAGCATCAGTCGAGAGCTCAACATCAATCTCGTCGCACCGCTGATCCTGACTCGTCTGGCCATTCCATTGCTCAAGCGCTCGAACGACGCCCGGATCATATCCACTGTTTCATTGGGGGGCGTATTTCCCACGCCCGAATCACCGATCTACTGCGCGAGCAAGTTCGGCCTGCGCGGCGCAATGCTCTCGATCGGTCTGGATCTGGCCGAGAAGGGCATCAAGGTCGGCTCCATCCTGCCAACCGCGACAGACACCCAAATGCTGCGCAAGGAAGCGATCGAAGGCGGCAACGCTTTACAGTTCATTGCACCGCCACAATCGCCGGACGACGTCGCACGTCAGGTGTTACTCATGCTCGACAAACCGTGCCTGGAACGGACACCGAAACCGAGCGAATCCTTGGCATCCAGTCTGGCTATGCTGTTCCCCAACCTGTTGCCGCGCACCACCCGGTTGCTGCAAAAGCGCGGTGAGAAAGGCATGAAGAAGTACATCGAGTCGCTCGGCGAGCGCGGTCTGGCGCATCGGGTGGAGGGGATTTGGCGTTTGAAATAGCAGCCGTCTGCGCTGCGGACAACACAGAGCGTTTCAGGGCTAAGGGCTTGCGGACATCGTTCGTCCAGGGGCGATGACAGTTGATCGAGCCAGACGGACCGGGGCAAGCCATTGTGGCGCCTCGTCTGGTGAGTCTCATCAGTCGTGATGTCCAGATCCTTCATGGCGTTTACGGTGCCAGACAGGAGCCGGAGCGCATTCCGGTTTCCGAAGGTGTGGGCGAGGTCATCGCTGTAGGCGAGGGCGTCAGTCAGGTCAAAGTGGGTGACCGGGTTATCTGCGGTCACTTCCCGGACTGGCTGGAAGGCTCATTCAGAATCGACGTGTTTGCCCATGACGTCGGCGTAACACACGACGGCTGGCTGGCGGAAAAAGTCGTATTACCCGCCGCAGCGTTGATTTGCGTGCCGGAATCTCTGGCGGACAAGGACGTTGCCGCGCTCGCATCTGCGGGCCTGACAGCCTGGAACGCGCTGATGAAGGTGTGCAAAGTCAAACCGGGCGAGCTGGTCCTTTGTCTCGGAACCGGCGGGGTGGCGCTGGCCGCTTTGAAGCTTGCGAGGCTCCACGGCGCGCGCGTGGCAATTACCTCGTCAAGTGACGAAAAACTGGACATCGCCCGCCAGCTGGGCGCGGTCATTACCATCAATTACCGAACACACCCTGACTGGGCTGCGCAAGTCATGGCGCTCACCAATAACACCGGTGCGGACGTCATCCTAGAAACCGGAGGCCAGGACACCCTGGGGCAATCAATCGCTGCCGCTGCCGTCAACGGACGTATCGCGGTCATTGGTGTGACCCCGGGGAAGCACTCTCCGATTCCCGATTACCTGTCCCTCATCCTGAAAAATGTAACCATCAGGGGCATTGCCAATGGTAGCCGCGCGATGTTTGTCGACCTCATACGCGCAATCGAGGCAAATGGGATTGAAACCGTTGTTGCCAGGACGTTCAAATTCGCTGATGCACCCCAGGCCTATGCTTATTTTGCTGCGGCAAAGCATATAGGAAAGGTATTGATCGAGTTTGAGCGCAACTGAGGGCAGGGCACAGGATCATCCGGAAAATGGCAAAAGGCTTACACGATCTGGAGTGGATCCACTCTGTACGGCGCCACGGCGAAGGAGCAATCTAAACCCATCAACTGCAAGCGCAGGAAGCGCTTCACAGGTCACGGATGATCACCATTGCCGGGATGGCTACCGACAGGATGTCGGAATGGTATTGATGGAAAAAACAACCCGCTTCGGCGGTTTTTTTTATGCGCGCAAATAATTGACGCGCCTGCAAATGTAATCGACGCTGGCGGCAACGGTTTTGCAGATGACGTGAAGGTGAAGGGCCTATGCAGGCGCATACCCAAGCCCAAAGGCGGAAAAAGGTGTCGTGTCGGGCGGGTGATCGCAAGGCGGCGCTGACCGTCGATTGGCGGTGGTCGTCATTGGCGGGCTATCGGCATCGACCGTACTAAGCCTGTTGGTAGTGCCCGTTATTTTACTTATATCGATGATGGCCAAGAGATACTAAAAAGATGGTTTCGCAGACCTCGATAAAACAGTCCTCGATAAAACAGTGTAATCCGCTATCGTCGCAGGCTCGGTGACTCGGGCTAACGCCTGATAATACCTGGCACGCCGACACGTTTTCCTACCTGGGTTCTGCTTGGCAAACCCTGCGTAGCGGTGCCCGTTTTCACGAGCATTCGCAAAGCTGCTCCCGCCTCACTACAATCCCGGCAGACAAAGCAATCCAAAGGTGTACATTGGAATTCACACGGGACAAATTCAACGGGATCATTGTCGAACCAGCTTCACTGCCAAATGACCCGCAAGCGTTGCGTGACGCTGTCGACGCGCTGGTTACCCTCATTGAAAACGAGCGCCTGGCGCTGGCATGGGTCACGCTGCCTATAAGCAGTGCCCAGAGCATTCCGATCTTCACGGCTGCCGGGTTCTCCTTCCATAGCTGTCTGACCGATCAACTGACCCTGGTGCGCTGCCCATTTGAGCAGGCATTCGTCCCGTTCATACCTACCCATACTGTAGGGGCGGGTGCCATCGTGATTAACGACGCAGGGGAACTCCTTGTCGTGAAGGAGCGAGGCACCCAAGGGTTCAAGCTGCCGGGAGGGCATGTAGACAACGCCGAACGAATTCAGGATTCGATCGAGCGTGAGGTGCTGGAGGAAACCGGGATCGAATCGAAGTGCGAATCCATCGTGGCGTTTACCACCAGACATCCCTACCAATTTGGCAAATCGAATATTCACTTCATCTGCCGAATGACGGCCCTGACGCAGCGTATCAACATCCTGGACACTGCCGAAATCGAAGACGCTAGATGGGTAGCATTGCCAGCCTACCTGGCAGACGACAGCAATAGCCTGTCCAACCGGCAGTTGCTCAAAGATGTCGCGTTCAGCCGAGGTCTTGTCGCCACCGAGTACTCCGCCAACATCGGACCGCATAAAAAACAGGAGATTTTCACGACAACTGGCTGATCAACAGGCAACGCTGTCTTTAGGTGTATGGCAAAACATTCGGATTGAATGCGTTCTGGAATGTAGCGCGGGAGTCTGAGTAGGACTTGAGCACTGAATGCAGTGCTACTGATCAGATTTGAAATATCTTGAAACATTCCTGTCACATGACGAGTCAATGGAATAACCCTCTTCAAGGTTTTCCGATGAAAACGCCTCGTCCCGACACACGCCTCAAATCCCTCATCAACCTGCGCAACCTGAAAATGGCGCGGTCTGCGCACGCGTTCGTTCGCGGCAATACCGCGCAGTTCTATGAGTGGCTTCACAGTCAGTCGGGCAGGCGTCTGCCCAGCGGTCCGCCGGTCTGGATCTGCGGAGACTGCCATGCCGGCAATCTGGGGCCCACTGGGGATTCGAACGGCCGCATCGACATGCATATCCGCGACCTCGATCAAGCCGTCATCGGTAATCCGGCCCATGACCTGGTGAGACTGGGGCTGTCGTTGGCGACGGCTGCTCGTGGCTCGGATCTACCCGGAGTGACCACGGCAAGAATGCTGGAAGAGATGATGCAGGGCTACGAAGAGGCTTTTATTGGCAACGACGATGAAGAGCCGGATCGTCCTGCGCAAGTGAAAGCGGGGATGCGTAGCGCGGTACAACGCACATGGAAGCATCTGGCAAAGGAGCGTTTCGAAGGTACGCAACCGACCATTCCGTTGGGCAAACATTTCTGGCAACTGTCACGAGCGGAACGCGATGCAATCAAGGCGCTTTGTGAGACGCCGGAGATTCATGCGTTGGTGACATCGCTAAAAGGCAGGTCCCAGGATGACCGAGTGCGTTTACTCGACTCCGCCTACTGGGTAAAAGGCTGCAGCTCTCTGGGGCTGCTTCGCTACGCGGTGCTGATGGGTGTTGGCGATGAAGAAGATGAAGAGTTCTGCCTGCTCGACGTCAAGGAAGCCGTCGCCGCGGCGGCCCCACGTACTGCGAGGGCGCGCATGCCCAGAGACAATGGCAAACGGGTAGTGGAGGGTGCCCGGAACCTGTCGCCCGGTCTGGGTAGCCGAATGGTTGCCGTGCGAATGCTGGATCATTCGTTCTTCATTCGTGAGCTACTTCCTCAGGACATGAAGCTGGAACTTGATGAGCTCACTGAGCAGGAGGCCATGCAGGCCGCAGCGTATCTCGCCAAAGTTGTGGGTAAAGCCCACGCCAGACAGATGGATCTGGCCACATGTGCGGCGTGGATCAGGGACCTGCAAACCAATCGATCCGATACCCTGGACGCTCCCTCCTGGCTATGGTCGAGCGTCGTTCAACTGGTCGGTAGTCACGAGCAGGGCTACCTTGAGCATTGCCGCCTTTACGCGCTGTAGCGGTTTCGCCGCAGAGCCAATAGACGGCAAAGCCGGGACGGTTATCTATTGTGGCGCAGAATGGAAAAGTTCAGCGCCGCTGCCACCGAGAGCCACACCAGATAGGGAAACAAAATCAGCCCAGTAATGATGTCCAGTCGCAAGGCCATTACGATCATTGTGGCGACAACAATCCACAGCAAAGCAAGAATCACCATCGCAGCGACAATGCGGTTCGCACCAAAAAATACCGGTGTCCACAACGTGTTCAGTGCAATCTGAGCAGCCCACAGGGCAAGCACGATCTGGCTGCCAGGGAGCAGCGTCAGGCGATACCCTGCCCAGGCGAGGAGCAGGTAGATCACGGTCCACGCTACCGGAAATGCCCAGTTTGGCGGGGTGAAGCTCGGTTTCTGAAGGGATTCGTACCATGCTCCTGGCTTGAAGATGATGCCGGTTGCTGCGGCGGCGCTGCAGGCTAGAAGGAAGATCAAAAAGGTCATGGCTTTTCCTGGGTTGAAACGCTGTAGGGCGTCAGATGAGTGGCAATCTCAAGCTTGGACGCCTGTGCGCTGGAAAGGTCCGATCTTTTGAGTGGCGAGGCGAGGCCAGCGAAGCCGATTGAAACAGTCAATGCCCTGCTGCGCTGGCCGAGCCGCTACTTTTGGTCAATAAGCCGCGACAATTCCATCCTTCCTTGGATCGGTCCCGCCCACATAGCCATGCGCCGTGCGCTGGATAATCTGCGCACCGCCAAAGGCAAATACGCCGCTTGGCTCTTCGACATCGATGTCGTGACCCTTTGCACGCAGTGCGCTGACCACATCAGGGTCAAACGCACGCTCCACCGCGACTTTCAAGCCGGTTTCGATCCTCCAGCGCGGCGCATCGGCAGCGGCTTGCGGGTTTTGCTTGTAGCGCAGGATGCGCATCATCATCTGCAAGTGGCCCTGCGCCTGCATCGGGCCGCCCATCAACCCGAATGACATAAGCGGTGTACCGTCTGAGTTCATGACAAAGCCAGGGATGATGGTGTGAAACGGACGCTTGCGCGGCGCAACGTAATTGACGTGCTGCGGGTCCAGGGAAAAGCCTGCGCCACGGTTCTGCATGCTGATGCCGGTGCCGGGTACAACGACGCCCGAGCCGAAGCCCATGTAGTTGGACTGGATGAACGAGATCATCATGCCGCTTTCATCCGCAGCTGACAGGTACACCGTGCCGCCCGGTTTTGGCGAGCCATGCCCGGGATTGGCGGCCTGATCAGTGACCAGTCCCGCGCGCTCCATCAGGTAGGCCTTACTCAGTAAATTCTCTGAGGGGACGCGCATGTGCTCGCTGTCAGCCACATGTTCGTCGAGATCGGCGAGGGCCATTTTCATCGCCTCCAGCACCGGGTGAACCGTCTCAAGGCTGTCCACCGGGTGCTCGCCGACGCCCAGCGCTTCAAGCATGGTCAGGCCGGCGAGGGTGGCAATGCCTTGGCCATTTGGTGGGAGCTCGTGAACCACAGCGCCCGCGTATGGCACCGACAGCGTATCGATCCAGTCCACGGTGTGCGTCGCCAGATCGTCGAGACTCATCACGCTGCCATTGGCGTTGGCATGGGCGATAATCGCCTGTGCCAGTTCGCCGCGATAGAATGCTTCGCCTTTGGTCCGGGCGATCAGTTCCAGCGTGCGAGCGTGGTCCTTGAGCTGGATTTTTTCTCCGGCCAAGGGGGCTTTACCACCCGGCATGAAGCATTCGGCAAAGCCCGGTTGATCCTTGAGCAGGTGCGAGCCGCGTTTCCACAGCTCGGCGATAATCGGCGTTACCTGATAACCATGGCGGGCATAGCCAATCGCCGGTTCAGCCAGGGTAGCGAAGGGCAGCTTGCCGTAACGCTCGGACAGCGCCACCCAGGCCGACACTGCCCCCGGCACGCTGACCGCAGGCCAGCCGCGTTGCGGCATCTGACTATGGCCTTCGAAATACTCAGGTGTCCAGGCTTGTGGCGCGCGGCCGGAAGCGTTCAAACCTTGCAGCGTGCTGCCGTCCCAGACGATGGCGAAGGCGTCGCTGCCAATCCCGCAACCAGTGGGCTCGACCACGGTCAGCACCATGGCTGCTGCGATAGCGGCGTCGACCGCATTACCGCCACGGCGCAGCATGTCCAGCCCGGCCTGAGCGGCCAATGGCTGAGAGCAGGCGACCATGTTGTTGCCCATTACCGGCGAGCGCGCCGAAGCGTAAGGTTGGCTGTAATCCAGATCATCGAACATAAGCGGTTCTCTTGGCAGAAGACGAAAGGTTTAGCCCTTGGGGTCCAGCGCATCGCGCAGGCCGTCACCCAGCAGGTTGAAACACAGGACCGTGATGTAAATCGCCACACCTGGCGCGATCGACATCCACGGAGCCTGCTCCATGAAATTCTTCGCTGTATTGAGCATCGAGCCCCACGATGGCGAAGGCGGTTGTTGGCCCAGGCCAAGGAACGACAGGCTGGCTTCGGCCAGAATTGCCGAGGCGATGGTCAGCGTTGCCTGTACCACCAGCGGCGACATCACGTTGGGCAGCACGTAACGCAGGATGATCCAGCGATCCGGCAGACCGATGGCGCGCGCACCCTCCAGATAATCCTCGTGCTTGATCGACAGCACCTGGCCGCGGGTCAGGCGGGCAAAGATCGGCATGGCGGACAGGCCGATGGCAATCATCGCGTTGGTCAGGCTTGGGCCGAGAAAGGCGCCCAAAGCGATGGCCAGCACCAGAAACGGACAGGACAACAGTGCTTCCATGACCTGCGAGATGATCATGTCCAGCTTGCCACCAAAGTACCCGGCCAGCAGGCCCAGCGGCACGCCGATAAGCATGGCGATGGCTACCGAAACACCACCGGCCAGCAGCGAACTGCGTGCGCCATACAGCAAGCGTGAAAAAAGATCGCGCCCCAGTTCGTCGGTGCCCATCCAGTAGATCAATGAAGGTGCCTTGCGTACCGCGAGGAAGTTGGCTTTGAGCGGGTCATGAGGCGCAATCCAGGGCGCCAGAACGGCCGCCAGGACAAACAGCAGCAACACCGCCGCGCCAATCACTGCGCCTTTGTTGGCGAGGAACTTCTTCAGGAAAGGCGAGCGGCTGCGGGGCAGGATCGCGCTGTGCGACAGGCTGGCGATAGCGGTCATCAGGCAGTCCTCAGGCGTGGGTTGATCAGGCGATAAAGCACGTCGGCCAGCAGGTTCAAGATCAGGAAGCCAATCGCGACACACAACACCACGCCTTGCACCACGGCGTAGTCACGATTGAATACGGCGTCGACAATCATCTTGCCGAACCCCGGAATGCTGAATACCTGCTCGGTCAGCACCGCACCGCCGAGCAACTCGCCGAACAGCAATGTCGTGAGGGTGATGATCGGCATCAATGCGTTGCGCAACGCATGCTTGAGAATCACCGTGCGCGGGAACAGTCCTTTGGCACGGGCGGTGCGGACGTAGTCAGTGCGCAATACTTCCAGCATGGCGCTGCGGGTGTGACGCATGAGAATCCCCGACAGCCCGGCACCCAGTACGAAGGCTGGCAGAATCAAGGTCTTCAGGTTTTGCCCGAAATCCTCGCCCATAGGCACGAAGCCGGAGGCGGGCAGCCACTGCAGTTTCACTGCAAAGATCATGATCAGCAGAATGCCCAGCCAGAAGTGCGGAATGGAAATACCCGACAGCGCCACCACGTTGGCGCCGTAATCCACGGCGGTGCCTTTGCGCACCGCCGAAATGATCCCGGTCGGAATGCCGATCAACAGCGCAATCAGCAGGGCCAGCACGGCCAGTTCGATAGTCACCGGCAGTTTCGACGCCAGCAGCGTGGTCACCGGTTGCTCGGTGCGCAGCGATGTGCCCAGGTCGCCGGTCAATACGTTGCCGACCCAGTTGAGGTACTGCAACGGGATCGGGTGATCGAGCCGGTACTTGTCGCGCAGGTATTCCATGACCGCCGGATCGCGTTCTTCCCCGGCCATGGCCAGCACCGGATCACCCGGCAGCAGCTTCTGCAGGGTGAAGACGAACAGCGAAACCAGAATCAGCGTCGGTATCGAGCTGAGCAGGCGTCGCAGGATGAACATCAGCATACCGGAACCTCGCAGGTGCGCCCGTCAGTCATGGCTTGAACGCGACATTGGCCAGACGAATCAGACCGTCCGGGTTAGGGACGAAACCGGTCACGTTGTTACGCATGGCAATGATTCGCGGGTCGAAATACAGGTAGGCGGTCGGTACTTCATCGGCCAACAAACGCAGCGCTTCGTTGTACAGCGCCTGGCGTTGTGCAACGTCGTTGACCGTGCGCGCCTTGTTCAACAGCTCGTCGAGCTTGGCGTTGCAGTATTTGCCGTCGTTCTGGCCACCCTTGCAGGTCACGAACTGATGGATATCGCCATCCGGATCAGGGCGGCCCGACCAGGCGCTCATGCCGATCTGGAAATTACCGCTCGCCTGTTCGCTGAGCATCGTCGCGTATTCAGTGGCAATCAGGTTGACCTTGAAGCCCGCTTCTTCAGCCATGGCCTGAATGATCTGCCCGACCTGTTGCGCGATAGGGTTGTTGGCCACTTTCAGGTCCACCGCCAACGGCAGTTTCACACCGGCCTGCGCCAGCAGCGCCTTGCTTTTCTCGACATCGCGAGCCGGGATCGGCAGGTCCTTGTCGTAATATGGGCTGTCTTTCGGAAACGGCTGAGCGCTAGGGGCGTACAGTCCCTCAAACACCACCTGGTTAATGGCATCGCGGTCGATAGACAGCTCAAATGCCTTGCGTACGCGCTTGTCCTTACCCATCGGCGAGTTGGCTTTTTCACCGTTGCCGATGTTGAACATCAGTTGCATGTAGCCCAGGCCTGGCGTGTTGTAGATCGCCAGCTTGCTATCGCCCTTGACGGTCTTCACATCGGTAGGCGCAACCCGTTCGATAATGTCCAGGTCACCTGAGCGCAGGTTGGCCAAGCGTACCGAGGTATCCGGAATCGGCAGGAACACCACTTTGTCGAAGTGATACGCCTGTTTATTCCAGTAGTTGTCAAAGCGCTGCAGCACGATTCGATCCTGCTGCACGCGCTGCACGAATTTGTAAGGGCCGGAGCAGACCGGGTTGGAGGCGAATTCGCCTTGCGCAGCTTTCGGCGCGAGCATCATTCCGGCGCGGTCCGACAGCTGTGAAACCAGCGTGGCATCGGCCTGTTTGAGCTTGATGGCGACGGTTTTTGCGTCTATCACCTCGACGCTGTCCACCGAGGCCAGCTCGCTTTTGCGCAGCGAGTCGGGGAGGGTGCGGGCGCGGTCGAGGTTGAACTTCACCGAGGCGGCATCAAAAGGTTCGCCATCGTGGTACGTCACGCCTTCGCGCAACGTCATGGTCAGGGTTTTACCGTCTTCGCTCCAGTTCCAGGCGGTGGCCAGTTGCGGCGAGTAGGTCAGGTCCGGGTTGACGTCCACCAGTTTGTCGCACAGCGCGGTGTAGACCAGGCGCCCTGAGTAGGTGCGCGAGCGATGCGGATCAAGCACATCGGGATCGTCCTGAATGCCGATGCGCAACGTCGATTCGGCAAAAGCAGCGTTGGCGGCCAGCAATAACAATGTTCCTGTCACGACGCGTGCGATTTTCATGGCTGGCTCTCCACTGCAAGGGATTGATGATGCTTGAACAGATTCAGGCGCTGGGTGTAGGCAGCGCTGGGTGTCGGAAGGATCAGCGTGGCGCTGCCTGCGTTGGCGATTTCACGCCAGAAGTGGCAGGCGACTTGGCGTTAGGCCTCGACTGTTTCCATCACCGGCACAGCTTCCTTGCACAGCGCACGGGCATGCGGGCATCGGGTATGAAAACGGCAGCCCGAAGGCGGGCGGCTGGGGCTGGGCATATCGCCGCCGAGCAAGGGGCGCGGCTGGCGCAGGTCCGGATGGCTGACTGGCACAGCGGCCATCAACGCCTGGGTGTAAGGGTGCAAGGGGTTTTCAAACAGCGCGTTGACTGGCGCCAGTTCGACGATTTCACCCAGGTACATCACCGCCACGCGGTCGCTCATGTGGCGGATCACGGCCAGGCCATGGGCAACAATCACCAGGGTCAGGCCGAATTGATGCTTGAGGTCTTCGAGCAGGTTGACCACTTGCGCCTGCACCGAAACGTCCAGCGCCGAGACGGGCTCGTCACCGAGGATCAAGCGCGGTTCGGAAGCCAGTGCGCGGGCAATGCCGATGCGTTGGCGCTGACCCCCTGAGAATTCATGGGGATGCCGGCCACCGTGTTCCGGGGCAAGACCTACTGTGCGCAGTAACTCTGCGACCCTGGCCTGACGGTCGCTGCGGCTGGCCTAGCTGTGCAGCCAGATAGGTTCGCCAACGATGGACTCCACGGTCATGCGCGGGTTCAGCGACGCAAACGGGTCTTGAAAGATGATCTGCAAATCGCGGCGTACCTGACGCAGTTTTTCCGGCGTCAGGTTGGCCAGGTTGCGGCCCTCGTAAATCACGTCGCCCGCAGTCGGTTGCAGCAGGTTGAGCAGCAAGCGGCCAAGGGTGGATTTACCCGAGCCGGACTCGCCGACCAATGCCAGCGTCTCGCCTTTGCGGACTGACAGGTTGACCTCATTGACGGCCTGTACCGGTGGCTTCTTCGGCTGCAAAAGGCCGCTTTGCACGGTAAAGTGCTTGCTCAGGCCGATGCCTTCCAGAATGGGTTTCTGCGCATTGCTGTCGGGGCTGACGCGCCCGGCGATGTCTGGTCTGGAAAGGTTCACGCACTGACTCCCACATGCTGTTCCAAAGGCGCATGGATGCACGCGGCGAAGTGTCCGGGAGACAACTCAAGCAGCGGCGGGCGTTCGTCTCGGCATTGCTGGATCACAAACGGGCAGCGGCCGGCGAAACGGCAGCCGCTTGGCATTTCTGCCGGGGTCGGCACTCGGCCGTTAATCGTTGCCAGGCGACCCTCACGAGGACCAATCGATGGCATCGAGCCCATCAGGCCGATGGTGTATGGGTGCTGCGGATCGTCGAACAGGGTTTTAACCGGGCCGCTTTCAACGACGCGACCGGCGTACATCACCATGACGTCATCGGCGACTTCGGCCACAACGCCCAGGTCGTGGGTGATCAGAATCATCGCTGTGCCAGTCTCGCCCTGCAAGTTGGCGATCAGCGAGAGGATCTGCGCCTGAATAGTTACATCCAGTGCAGTGGTCGGCTCATCCGCAATGATCAGTGCCGGATCATTGGCCAGCGCCATGGCAATCATGGCCCGTTGACGCATGCCACCCGAGAGTTCATGCGGGTAGGCGTCCAGCCGCTGGCGAGCGTCCGGTACGCGGACTTTTTCCAGCATTTCCAGCGCCCGTTGCCGGGCCGCCTTGTCTGAAAGGCCCTGATGACGCATCACGCTTTCGGCGATCTGCTCACCGATGGTGAAAACCGGATTGAGGGAAGTCATCGGTTCCTGGAAAATCATCGCCATGCGGTTACCACGCACATCCAGCAGGCGTTCTTCGGACATGCCCAGCAAGGCTTCATCGATCAGCAGAGAGTCGTGTGCGCCGACCTGGGCAGTCGCAGGCAAAAGTCCCATCAGCGCCATTGAGGTCACGCTCTTGCCGCAGCCAGACTCGCCAACGATGGCCAGGGTCTTGCCGCGCTTGACGGAAAACGACACACCGTCGACAACGTTAGCGGGCGCACCGGCGAAGCGTACGGACAGGTCTCTGACACTGAGCACCGTGCTGTCGCCAGTTTCTGTGAGATGGGCGATGGCGCTCATAAGCTGGCCTCCAGGTCTTGATTGATGACGTTATCCAGCGCCTGTTGCAGCGCCCGTAAATGGCCGCGCATGGCCGTGGCGGCCTTGATCGGGTCGCGGCTTTCAATAGCGCTGACGATGTCGTCGTGATCGTGGCTATAAGTGTCGAGGCGGTCGGCGTTACGCGCCCGCTGGCGCAAATCTCGCCAGGTAGGGTCCAGACGGATCGCATCAAGCATTTCGAAGATATCCAGCATCAGCCGATTACCCGCAGCTTCGGCAATTGCACGGTGCAGGGCGCTGTCCCACAGCTCGATGCCTTCGGCATCAGTCTGCTCGGCGACCTGCTGGCGAGTGGTGCGCTCGGCAAGGCGGCGCAAAATCGCCATCTGCTCACCATTGGCCCGCACCGCTGCCAGTGAGGCAAGTGCCGGTTCCAGGTGCAGACGCGCTTCCATGACCTCGCTGAAATTGTTCCGGCCAGAAAGCCGGGCGAAACTCATGGCAGCGCTGGGTGGTGTAGGTCCGACAAAGGTTCCTTTACCTTGCCGCCGCCAGATCTGGCCTTCGGCTTCCAGCACCGACAGGGCCCGACGAATTGCCCGTCGGCTAACCCCGAAATCGACAGCCAGATCCCGTTCAGTAGGCAGCGCCCGCTGGGGAAATGCCGCATGCTGAGCAACGATCTGCCGCAAGGCATCCAGTGCCAGTTTCGAAGAGTTATCGATGGGGACGTCAGGATCGAACCTTTGCATCGTGGTACTCACACCAGACCAGAAAAAGATGCCCTGAGCTGCCTACACGCAGACATTCAGGGCAAAGGGACCGGTGCAAGAGCGATGCCAATGAAAATTGGTTCGATCAACTTCCAGTTGCAGGACGTCTCACAATTGCAGGCGATCAAGCCTGGCGCGCCAATGCTCAAAGGTTCGGCTGAGCGGTTCCAGGCATGGAAGAGGATTGGTTCGCAGGTCTGTGAACCAATTTTGCGAAGGGGGCTTTTTTTTGCATCAATGCGGGCATAGTGCGCCAGTGAGGCGCGCATTCTGCGGGGAGATTCTGGCATGGCGTTAAAAAATGCATCGATCGCTTTGCTGTTACTGGTATTGGCGGCTGGCGTCGGAACTTTCCTCCTGATGAATGAAGTGCCACAAGGGGAAGCGTTATCGTTAATAGCCAATGCGCACATTGATGGTTTGATCAGAGAGCCTTTGCTGCTCAGCGTCCGCTTGCCCGATGGTTCAAGTGCGCTTCTCGATGCTTTTGTCACGCGGCCAGAGAAGCCGGGGCGCTGGCCAGTTGCTCTGATCACTCATGGCACTAACGGTGATTCGAGCGATCGCACCAAAAGCCCCAATCTTTTCTCATTGCGGCTACCGTATTTGCCCGTCATGGTTATGCAGCGGTAGTGGTAATGCGTCAGGGATATGGACAATCGTCAGGTGTCAGCGAAAAGCGTGATGGAACATGCCTCAGTCCCCATCATGCCAGGGCTGGCAGAATTGCAGCTGATGATCTCATTGCAGCATTGCAAGCCATTCAGGGGGCGCCCTGGTCATTACCGGATGAGGCCGTATTGATTGGTGTATCGTCCGGAGGATTCTCGGTGCTGGCAGCGGGCGCGTCCAATCCACCGGGCGTACGGGCGATAATAAATTTCGACGGTGGGCGCGGGGCCAAGGGGGCTGGCAAGGTTTGTGGCAAGGAGCAACTTCTAGCGGCTATTAAAACTTACGGAAGCCTCTCACGACTGCCTACCTTATGGATGTACGCCACCAACGATAAAGTATTTCCACTGCCACTCGGCGAAGAGTTTTTTGCAAGCTACATCGATCATGGAGGATGTGGAGAGTTTTTCCAGGCTCCCGCATTTGGTGAGGATGGTCACACGTTCTTTGAATGGGCGCCTGAAGAAATATGGTGGGGCAGGGTGGCTGATTTTCTGGATAAGAACAGGCTGCCGAGTGATGAGATCATTTCTGCACCTGTCCCGGATCTGGACCCGCCCGAGGGCTTGGCCACATCAGGGAAAGCGTCTTTTCAAAAATATCTGAACAGCCAGGTGTATGAAAAAGCTTTCGCGACCAATGGAGCAGGTGTCTGGGCCTGGAGCGGGGGGCATCGCAGTCAGGATCAAGCAGGCAAAAAAGCGCTAACTCGCTGCGAGAAGATGGCACTCGCAAAAAAGGGGTTGCCTTGTAAGGTCTATGCAGTAGGTAACACGCTGGTTAACGCGCAGAGAAAGTAAGTTATTTTTTATGAGGACTTCGCGACATCACTTCGCCGCGAGTTGTTGAGCCTGCTGCAACTCGTCGGGTGATATCTTATTCTCGCGTGCCTGTTTTACCAGGGCGTTGTTGGCGGTCGCGAGGCCAGCGCTGAGGGTCGCGATCTCCGTTACCAATGCGCCGACTTTGGATTTTTTGATTTCGGGATCCATATTCTGATCCGCCATAAGCGCCTGTAACTCCTGCTGTTTCTCCTCAATTTGTCGCTTCAACTCGCGGATCATCTTGAGGGTTTTTTGCGTCTGGTCTGGTAAGCCGCTTGATTCGATATCGGCATTCGACTTTGCCTGTGGCTTCTTGTCGTCGGCAGATTTCTGAATACTCGCCTCAGACAATGAGACCTTTACCCCTTCGGCAGGAATTGCAGTTGTAGCTGCAGAAGACGACTCAAGCGATTCATCTGTGACGTTGGCACTGTCAGGCCTGGGCGCAGGGACGACCGTTGGCGTGTAGCTAAAATCGGAGAGCTGAGTGGTGATGTTCAACGTATATGCCTCATGGGATGTCCGCAGTACGCCATTGGTACGGAAATGTAGCAAAACGTATCATTTTTGAATCATCGGCCGATCCTAGCAAATCTTTAGGCTCCGGGAGTGCGCCAATTGCGATTTAAGTCGATACGCCAACGACGTTCGCGACGGCTCGACACTGACGGCTGCGCTGCCAAATCGGCCGCTGCACACTCCCAAGGCGTAGAACCAGGTGTCGGCATTCAGTCGGCGCACGTCACCGATCTGCAGGCCCATCACTTCAGAACGTCGTTGACCGCCACTGTTCCAGGCAAGAGGAGGAGGGCGCGGTCGCGGATCCCGCGCACCATCCTCGCAGGTCGCGAGCATCGCAGCAGGGGTTCGAGCGCCACCGCGGTTTTCTTACGTACCGCCACGCCTTGCCGCAACTGTGATTTGCGGGCTTCACGCAGCAAGGTTTTCACCGGCGGCACCTCGGTGGGACTGTCCCAGTCATGCAGCCGGCGCCACTTGGTCAGCACCGCCAGCCGTTGCCATACGTAGCGCCCCTCGTCTCTATCGGCTGTTCATCGACACTACACACATGCTGTTACTTTCTGTCATAAAAGCTTCATATATAGAACCTATTGAGGATTTTGGAGCAGCCGATAACCGAAAAATCCCTCATGTAGTTCCCTGCTATGAATCTTCGAAGCTTGAAAATTGCCTACCGCAGCCTCGCCTGCTTTGGCGTTCTGATCGTGCTCACGCTTAGCGTTGGCCTGTTCGGATTGAATCAATTGTCACACATTCGTGCGCAGGGACTAGCGCTTGAGAACAACAGCATTCCGAGTATTGTCGAGGCCGACAACTTAGCCTTGCAACTGGCCCGCACGCGCATAGAGGTACTGCGTATGGTCGCAATGCCTGACGCTGCCAGTCGCGCCGCCATCCTGAGCAAGATAGACGGGATATCCGGTCTGGTGAACAGCAGCTTCAAACGCTATGAGCCACTTGTGAGCAGTGATGAAGAACGTAGGCAACTGGAAGCCTTGCAACAGCATTACGCGGCCTATCTCAGCTTGCTTGGCAAGCTTACAAACCTGATGTCCATGGGGCAGATCGATCAGGCTCGTCTTGTCATTAGTGACGAAATGGCGCCTGTCGGTGGGAAAAATGAACGAGGGCACGGAAGCACTGCGAAAGATAAATGAGACTGCAATCAAAAACGCTGCAATAGCGTCCGATTCGACTTACTCGCAGTCAAAACTGGTAACCGGCATTGCGATAACGCTGGCGGTGGCTCTTACCCTGCTCTTGGCATGGCGGCTTACCGCAAGCCTGGCACAGCCAATCACTCAGGCGGTTCAGGTCGCCAGAACCATAGCCGATGGGGACCTCACACAAGTACTCGATGTACGCGGTACCGACGAAGCGGCTCAGCTCCTCCAGGCGATGCAGGTAATGCAAAACAATCTGCGTGAGACGCTTACGCACATGGGGCATTCGTCAACTCAGCTGGCAGCATCGGCAGAGGAAATGTCCGCAGTCATGCATGAGAGTGCACTAGGACTGCAGCAACAGAACACCGAGATCGAGATGGCCGCGACCGCTGTTACTGAAATGAGCCAAGCGGTAGAGGAAGTCGCTAGCAATGCGACGTTGACCTCCACAGAGTCCAGAAAAGCTGCCGAAACAGCCCGAGAAGGGCAGACTCAGTTGGGCGCAACATTAGGGGCCATCGAAACCCTAACTGAGAACGTTTTGGACGCCCGAGAGCAAGCGCAGTACTTGGCCGATAAAACCCTCAACATAAGCCAGGTACTGGACGTCATACGATCGGTGGCGGATCAGACCAATCTGCTTGCACTCAACGCCGCGATCGAAGCAGCCCGCGCGGGTGAGGCAGGGCGGGGATTTGCCGTAGTCGCTGATGAGGTACGCGCATTGGCACACCGTACGAGCGAGTCAACCCGAGAGATCGAGTCGTTGATTGGTAGCATTCAAGACGGTACCGCACGCACTGTCGATGCGCTTGAGTCCAGCGCAGAGCAGGCCCGTCTTACTCGAACTCAGGCTCAGTCCGCAAACTCGGCCTTAACAACAATCGCGCAGTCAGTCTCCGGTATCGATGATTTGAACATAGTGATTGCCAGCGCGGCTGAAGAACAGGCACAGGTCGCACGCGAGGTAGATAGGAACATTGTAAGAATCCGCGATCTTTCAGTACAGACGGCCACAGGCTCCGAGCAAACCCGGATTGCCAGTCAGGAACTGTCTCAGCTCGCTGCCGGATTAAATACGCAGGTTCGCCGTTTTCGCGTTTAACCAACAATCTGTAGTGGTCAACTGATCCCGGACACGACGTTAAGGTTTTTCTCGTACTGAGCGGGCGCCATTCCATCATTGAACTGGTGTGGCCGAATCCAGTTGTAACGATGCATCAGGTAATGACTGATATCCCGCTGAGCCTCTTGGACCGTCATGTAGCCCACGGTCGGTATCCACTCAGTTTTCAAGCTGCGGAACACACGCTCCATCGGCGAGTTGTCGTAGCAATTACCCCGGCGGCTCATGCTCTGGCGTATGCGGTATCGCCAAAGCCGCTGGCGAAACTGTCGGCTCCCGTATTGGACGCCCTGGTCGGAATGAAACAGCAGGCCCTGAGGCTTGCCGCGTTGCTCATAAGCCATGTCCAGCGCCTTGATCACCAAGTCCGTATCCGGTTTGTTCGAAAACGCCCAGCCCACCACCCGACGCGCGTAAAGATCCATAACCACCGCCAGGTAATGCCATTTTCCTTGCGCCCAGATGTAGGTGATGTCGCCACACCAGACCTGATTGGGCGCGGGTACATCGAACTCCCGATTCAAAATGTTCGGAATGTCAGGCCGCTCCACTGTTGCTTTTTTATAAGCATGCGAGCCTGGTTGCTTGCTGATTAATCCCAGCTCCCGCATCAAGCTACGCACCTTGAACCGACCGATTTGCTCGCCATCCGCCTGCATCATCGACACGATACTGCGGCTGCCGGCAGCGCCTCGACTTTGCCCGAACAGCTCATTGACTCGGCTAAGTAAACGAACCCGCTCGGCGTCTGGAGACCGACGCCGCAGGCAATGGTTGTAGTAGCACGAGCGAGGTACCTCGAACACTTCGCACAGCAATTCGATTGGCTCATGGACACTGAGCTGATCAATCAGCGCATGCGCTCGTGCTCTTCCGACATCAAGAGCGCGGTGGCCTTTTTTAAAATGGATTTCTCCCGCTCAAGACGGGCGATCCGGGCTTCGAGCTCCTGGATTTTTTGCTGCTCGGGCGTGAGGGCTTTGCTCTGTGGAGTGACACCGTTGCGCTCTTGTTGAAGCTGGTTGACCCAGCGACGCAGCGCAGATTCGACCACCCCAAGCGAGCGGGAGGCTTCGATATGGCTATAGCCTTGATCGAGCACGAGGCCTGCGGCCTCGCGTTTGAATTCAACGGAAAAGGTACGGCGTTGTTTGGTCATCAGACACCTCTATCTGGCGATATTCTCGCCTAAATGAGTGTCCGGAACCATTAGACCACTACAGTAGGGTGCTTTATAGGGCAATGGTGGCTCTAAAGTTTCAGAGCACCCTACAGAGTGTTTCAGGACTTCGCACGGTTCATCGCTGTCTCGCTTAGACACTCCAGTACTGTTGGTAATGGTGTGTCTAGATTGTCAGAAACTTAAATTTATTAGAATTGTTTTGAGGCTTTCTTTCGAGTGTCTTAGAGTAGCGTCAAAACGGTTCTGATACCACCAGGGCTAGGGCATATCAATGTCAATGTCTCTATCGTCATACTGGTTTCCATGGTAGTCGTTATAAAATTCATTCGTGGGTTTGATTCCAATTTCCATTTTAGCCCAGTCCCTCACGCTTTGAGCAACGCCTTGATAACCGGGGAATAAGGTTGAGGCGTCAACGCCAAGTTTTGAGCACATCCTCAGTAGGCTGGGTGCTTCTCGTACTGGGAGAGTCATTTTCATTAAAACCGAGGCTTCGCCACTTGGTCCGTAAATTTCATCGACTTCTTCTAGTGCTTCTGGCTGGTAGAAGTCGGCGTAAGTGACATGTGAAACCTTATGGGTAGTGAACACGCCAGATTGAGCAGCTTGGTTCTTGCTTGACCCACCCGGCGTCCTTATTATGCTTACTGACTTCCAGTGTTTGGAGTTGCTGGTGTCCAGCGCCCATATCGCAATTCTGTCGTCATGGCTGCTCACTTCAAAATTAGCTCCTGACGCTGCAAAGTAGCAAGAAACAAAACTCCGTTCAGTCCAGTCTAGGAGGCGGGTAGGCACGCCGTAATGTTGAGCGGCCGCCAAAATTTCGTAGACCTGTCTTTGGGGCCAAGGGTCATGAGCACTTAGAAATGTGCCCGGATCGGAGGTAATTCTTGATTTAGTCTCCTCTGTGTAACCGGGGACAATCAGCCCAGATCGATCACAGCTCAACAGGAACTGCTTGATTACTGTTATCTCGTACTTAACCTGATCTGAATAAGAGAAAGCAAAAGCTTTTCTTGGAGAGCCATCAGCGAACGACCCTTTGCCTCGGCGGCATATAAACGGTGTTAGCTTATGTTGGCTGGACTGTCCTCTGAATATATGAGTGCCCACATCCCAGATTGGATTTAGGGGCGAAACGAAATCCAGCAACTCACGTGCGTTGGTGAAATGCATCTCAATAGGAGTGCCCATGGCGTTCTTGATCCTGCTTCCATTTAAGCTGTCAAGTGTACTGCCTTTGGGGTTTGTAACCAATCACCACTCTTAGCAGCATTCTTCAACCAGCGCCAATATATTTCCATTGACACGATGGCAATATGCGAGTACGATCCGCCCTCGCCAATAATGGCGACCAACAGAATCCGGCTGTAACGCCAAAGGAAGTGAACCACATATTGAACTGACCATAGGAGACACCCTCGATGCAAAAAGCTATTCCCTTCGTTTTACATCTCACCCCCGGCACTCTCGCTGCCAACCAAGATGATCTCGACGTATCGCCCAAGCCTAGGCGAGGCCGCCCAGCTACGGTTACGACCAACTCCATTGCCCACCTTATCCGTATGGCGCTGATGAGCAATATGTCGTTCGTTGACGACGCTGTGATGGCTGGCCTTTATATCGCCGTAGGTGACAGCAATGGGAAGCTGAACGTTCGGCCCAGACAGGTGAGAAAGGTGATATGCCTAGACTTTATCTCTACGTCGGAAATCCTGCCTCGGTTCATCAACAATCATGGCGGACCAATTTGCAAACGTACGGCGGAGTACCTTGCCGCTGCTGCGCGTGTAGCGCTTGGTGGTATTGGTCGTCACCTAGCACGTAACCCAGCCTTGGGTAAGCGTCTACAGGCTCAGTGGGAACGCTATCAGCAGGATGGTGATGAGTGGGATTACACCCTTGATTCCGACATGCTGACCGACTTAAATTGGTATGAATGGAACGCTGCTTGAATTAACGCAGGATATATAGAAGAGCTAATAAATCAAAATCATAAAATATCAATCTTGTCAAGTATTTTAAATCTTCGCACATCAAAATATTCTCTGTGACCGTAGGTCGAATGGTTAACCGCTCTGAACGTTCGTTCAGTAATGTTTCCACTTGGTATGTTACTGGGCAATATAAATTGATGAATATCAATTGCCCAGAAAAAGAAAGGATAACCCTCTGTACTGTCGTACAGTAACGGCCCTACTTCAAAATGATTACACGTTTACCTAGCGGTGTAGCTTTTTGCACAGTTAAAGCTAAGAGCGGCAAGCTCTATTGGTATTTGTTTGTATGTTGGTTTTTAGGAGTGGTATCCCTTTGTGCTATCGCACAGTGCCAAACCTCTATGGAATATTCTCTGAGACTCTCACAAAACCTTGGGGAAGTGATAGATGTATATAGGATGCCAATGATTAAGGTGCGATCTATTCCTAAAAGTTTATGATTGGATACCAATATGTTTGGGTGACAGTATTTCTCTGAGTATGTTTCTTTTGAGGGTGTACTACTCTGGGGTGGTTGTTCACTGGGGTGGTGACAAATGGTGACAGGGCAGGGTGGTGTAGGGTTCTAAACAAAACGCACTTGCTCAGGCAAGAGAACTTTCCAAAACTTTAAAAATATTGAAATAACACACTAAATATTCTAATTTTAGCAGAAGATTCAACCCCCTTTGCGTGCAAAGTAGGAATATCTAACCTGTGCGAATGAGAGATATTCACGCCTGATGTCTAGATGCACTTGCTCAGAGCTTCAATTTGCCAATGACTTTGCATCACAGGTGCAAACATCGCCCACATATCAAGTGCAGCACCACCTCAAAGGGTGGTTCCCTGTCAAGACTTATCACCCAACACCCAACAAATAACCAATCCAAAAACTAATATTGTTGACACAATTATCAAGGTGTGATCCGGTGCAGATACACATTGTCATTTGTCATTTCTGTAGAGAGGTGTCACCAGAGTTGTAAAATAATATTGTGATAGGTACAATTCCTTCACACGATCACTTACACAGGGTTTGCACAATGGATGTTGTTGCCTACGTTCGGGTTTCTACCAAGAGTCAAGGCGAGAGTGGCCTAGGTCAGGAAGCCCAGCTCGATTACATCCATACTGCTGCGAAGCAGCAAGGCTGGAACATCATAGCCACCTACAGTGATGTGGTGTCTGGCTCTGTGGCCCCACAGGATCGACCACAGATGTCAAAGGCTCTGAGCCATGGCCTTCCTATTGTTGCTGCCAAGATCGACAGGATCAGCCGAGACGTTGAGCACATGGCTAGCCTAATGAAGCGGGCAACCCTGAAGATTGCCACCATGCCTCAAGCTGACAATTTCCAGCTACATCTATTCGCTGCATTGGCAGAGCAGGAACGTGCCTTCATTCGTACTCGCATCAAGGACGCTCTAGGCGCTCTCAAGCAACGTGCTGATGATGGTTGCATAGACAGTCAAGCTAAGATCGAGCGTCGCTCACTGGGGCTACAGAAAACCAGAGAGAAGGGTAATGTATCAGTCATGAATGAGGTGAAAGCCATTAAGCAGACAGCCCACCTAGAAGAGATTGCACCTCATGTGATGGCCTGTCTCTACAAGGGTGTGAGCACGCTACAAGCTCTTGCTGATTGTCTCAATGCCAAGGGTAAGCAAACCTCGCGTGGAGGTCTGTGGAGCCCTACGACAGTGCGTCGATTGATGTTGGCTCTAGGAGTAGGGTTCAAGAAGTAAGCAGCGTGGGCAGTCTCTCAGGAGTGCTCACGGTTATTTTGGAATTACGAACCATTCCCATTTTGGCAGTCGCTCCTTGTTTAGTAACTCTCGCTTGAAACCCAGTATTCCCACGCTCCTAGCGTCACGGCCCCTATCTGTACATACCCTCTTTCATTATATTTCCAGTCAGAAAGCAAAGCCCCCAATAAAGGAGGCTATTATTTTTGGCGGCGAAATTTGAATGCTCTAGAGACATGTCCGCATGAAAATTCAAAAGCTATAAGGCTGAAGCTCTGCAAGCTGGGAAAGCAATATCAAGTGCTCGACAGCTTTTAGTTTTTCTAAATGATCAAGTGATGACGGCCCACCAAGCATTAATGCTGGTGCAAAACCATACATCTCATCATAACGCAAGGTGCCAAGTTTTTTCAGGGCAGGGTGAAATAGATCATCAAAATTGTCATCATCTGCATTTCGAGTTAATAAGAAATTCTGTAGCTGCTTGTCCATGAGCTCTGGACCGAGCGTTGAGTTGAATACTACGTACTTAGACAAAATACTGGTTATATTAAGGGATGCACCAGTTTTTTCACCCCAAAAATATAAATCGCCGAAAGCGCTGCGTGCAATCAGGTGGTAAGTGTCTACTTTTCCAAGTTCCGTGCCCTCAAGCCACGAAGCGACTACCCCTTCATATTCTTGAGGATTCACGATCCAGAAAATCCCATCACCGTACCCGCACCACCCGTGCTCTGACCAGTACTCCAAAAGTAAGTCTGGCAGTTTGCCCTTGTAGCGCTCGATACTTGATGCTGGAACTTCTTGGCGATCAATTGGTTCGCCAACCTTTTCCAAGAACCTAGCGAATACTCTGTCCATCAAAGCGGCCTCATCAATTAGCATTTGTGTAGCTTTACGTTGAGAAAAGTGGACTTTTGCATTTCTTTTGGGACTTTCTCAGCAGCTGCTTTTAGGTTTTTAATTCTTGGCCTCCACTGTGGCCCAATGCTAGAGTTGACCTGTCGATCACCAAACTTATCAATGATATCCTTGCCGCCAGCACTCAAATCAGGGTTGTGCAGACCTGCAAGGCTCGACATTGCTTCTTTCGTTTTTTTAATAGCAGCCTCCTCAGCGTCAAGAACATCCATAGTTTTTGAAAATTCATCTTGAAATCTTTGTTGGAGGTCGGTTTGTAACTTTTTTCTAGCCGTATTGGCAACTGCTCGACTACGTTTCACCGGATTAGCGATGTTCTCTAAATATTCATTGACCGTCAACCGATTCAATCCGTCCTCTTGCCCCTTTAGTTGCTTAACGAATTCGCCGATTTTGGACTCTGGCATTTTGTCCGCGTTGAAGCAGTCAACGTGATGTAAGGGCATGGTATTCGGCTTACCCTTGGGGCGTTCTTTGTCTCTTCCAGATGGTCTGTTAGGTGGCGGTTCCTGCGGCCCAAGTGCGCCTTTAGGATGTTCTGGCGCTTTCAAATCGGGATGCTGTCTCAGGTCTTCTTCATGTTTGAGCATCCACTGCCCTAGCTTTGAACCTCGCTCGCTGCCTCGCATTTCGGAAGCGAGCACCCTTGCGTTTCCACGACCTCGCGTCAGATAAGCAACGATGGCGCTTAGCAGGAGAATCACTACGGCCTCATGGGAGCGTGCAATATCCCACGCACCTTGTTGTGCTGACATGGTGTCGTCGGAAAAGGAGCTTAACGGATTACCGGTTCGCTCCCTAGGACCGTTCCAAGCGGTAGAAACCCCACGAACATAGCCAGTGGCTATCGGCTTAAGACCTTCTGTAAAGAATTCAGCAATCGAGGCCAGCCCCAGTACTCCAAGAATCCACGTTCCCGCTTGCACTCCAATCAGTGCTCCTGCCGTTGCCCCTGGGAAAGCGCCGACGCCCCCTGCAAGTAATCCGACTCCTCCACCTATTGTGGCACCGGTCAAAGCGCTGCCGATAATGATCATTGCCATGTCGACCACTGTGCTGATCATTTCGTCGATGATGCTTCGAATATCAAGGTCAGAAAAGCGCTTGAGGATGCTATTGGTGGCCTCTTTTTCGCCCAAATCACATGCTTGACGGACACATCTGACCCGGCGATAGATCAGATCGATACTAGGTACATTTATGGAGCTTGGTGGGCTGAGAGGATTCATTCCCCTTTCGCGTACCCCGAGGTCGCCCTTACGAAATAGGCGTTCGGCATAAGCCTCGATATCGAGCCAACTGGGTGTCCATAGAGGCATTCATCGCTCCTGCGTTTGGGGAAGAATTGAGAAAGCTAAACTTTGAGCCATGCTATGTCAAAAGTGATTTCAAGCTATCGATACCCTAAGGAGTGATGAGGCGTCAGCCAAATTTTCGGCTCACGTAGATTTGCAAGCTGGGGCTTTAGAATTTTACAGTGAATCATATACATATATGATGCGTGTGCGTTGACAATCGCGAAGGTGGCATGTGTTGTAACATTTATAATTTTTGAGGAGCGTCATGGTACAAAAACGTCATTGATTGTGACAATCGGTTTGGTCTAGAATCCTTTCAGATTGTTAAACCCTAACACCTGATATCGGAGTTGTGTAAATGGCCAAGGTCAATCAGGAAAAGAAAGATCGTGTGTTAGCTGAATGGGCCAAATGGGAAGAAAGGGCAGCGTCAGAAGGTGTGCCACCTAACCAAACTGCATTTGTAAAAGCGAGCGAGGGCACTGATTGGGAGACCAATATATCGACTCTTCGCAACTATACAGGCAAGAACCCGCCCAGACGTGTGGGGACTTCACCTAATACAACGAAGGTATTTGTACAACCAGCCACCAGCCCCAATGCCATCCTTAAGCAGATTCAAGAGCTTCAGGCAGCTTACAGACAGAGCCTAGCTAACCGGGTGCAGGAGCTTGAAGAGGGGATCGCTAGAATGCAGGAAGAGCTTCAGCAGGCAAGGGAAGAGCTGGAAAGAGTTGTGCCGGGTGAGTGATTACGACGATCCCGATAACTGATAAGGGAGGGGCTAAATTGAAAGGATTACGAAAGACGGTTTATGGGGGCGCGGCAGCTGCGATAGGTCTATTCTTTGCGGGCTTGATTAGCTACGTTGTAGTGGTCAACTGTGTAGAGCATGGAGAGTTGCCTGCTTGGTCTTCAGGTGCCCTTAGCTGGCTATATAGTTTAATGACGCTTGAGGCTCCTTTGGCCTTATGGGAAGTCTTATTGAGTATTCTAATGCCCTGTCTGGGGTTTGGTACTTTGGTTTATTATTGGGGGCAAAAGTACGATCTACTTGTAGGTGATTACAATAAGCAGAACGATTTATTTGCAACAACCCAGGTTGCGAGGAGTAAGCTAGAAAAAGAGAATTCTAAGTTAAAGATTGCTCATGAGAAGCTCTTAGAGTCCGTCAAAGCGCTAGAGGCCGCCAATTCTGATCTAGTCACGCAAAATGCAGAGTTAAAAGAATCTGCTGCACTTGCCAACGAGCTAAATCAAAAACAGGTGGAAATTGATGTTACATGCTTGGATGTGCTCAAAGCCATTGCAGCTCTAACTGAGCGTGACTTAAGGGCTGACTTGGAAAGTATTGACTCTATAGTTAGGCTTGGGAAGATACAAACCCACGCCGCTCTAGACGTGCTGAGACGAGGTGACTTGATTTCTGCATCTGGTAACGTTCTAGGAATACGGTATCGCTTAACAGCTCAAGGTCGAGTGTACTATTTGGAGCACAAAGATCAGTAATTGAGGGTAGCTTGATGTCTGATATTTTTACATGGAAGAATTGCATGGCTGATGTTTACAATTATCGCTATGGTGCAATCGCCCAAGAATTTTTAGCTCTCGTTGTAAATCCTTCGCTAGATGCTCTTGATGCTCAGGTCAAGCACTGGGAACATTCTGATGATCAGATATCCCACTTTATGCTCGGCGATCTTAGTGAGCTGATTTACAAAACACGAATGGCATTCTGTCTTTCCATTCAGTCTCTTTGGGAGCAGCAGATACGAACCTATTTGGCAGGTTGCCAACAGGAGTTGGGCATCAATCCTTTTCCTGTTTCCAATCGCCGGCGTGCGAACTCTGTTCAGACTGTGTATTGGGGTGATGAACTCAATACAGTGTTTGAGAGGTTGCGGGGCATAGCTTTACCTTCATTCGCATCATTTAAGTCACTTGACCTGCTTATGTTGGTAGGCAATGTATGTCGTCATGGCGATGGCAGCTCTAGTGTGAAGCTATGGGGTGCTCGCCCTGAACTTTGGCCTACGTACCACGGCCCTGAGAACGAGTCCCTGCGGTCCACATTGACCGATCAAGCGCCTCCAGTGCAGTCGATGCAAATCCCTAGAGAAATGTTAGAAGACTTTGTGGACAAAATTTGTCTTTTCTGGGAAGACACCAACTATATCTATGAGGAGAGCATCGAGCGAAAGCACCCATCTCTAGAGGCTAGACTGGTGATCAGGCGTGCTGAACGTGCAGAGGGAATTCGCTATGGTGGGTTCACGACCCCGATTTCAACAACTCCGAGGGATGGTTAGGGTTACTCTCATGGTAGGTACTTCTCAGTGTTACTTACAAAGAGCTTGCTCCCAGCCCTTGATAACGCGTCCGGTGCCGATCACGCACTGAAACGGCTTGCCACGCTGGTGAGAGGAATCAAAGACAGTGCCGTCTTCGAGGGTTCCGGTGTAATGCGTGGTGATCAGCGCACCTTTGACCGCTTCCTTGCCTTCGCCGGGATGCAGGTCGGTAATCTGTAATTCTTTGCTCATTACAAGGCTTCCATTTACAGCGCGCTCAATGAATGCCGAGAGCGTGCATTTTCGCAGCGCTTTCTCGCAGAAAAGCATGCCTGTGACAAGCGGGCGAAACGAAAACGGGGAAGCTTTCGCTTCCCCGTCGTATTCCGATTGTGTCGTTCGTCAGAGATTCTGCGAACTGACCACCATGGCCTGGGCGATATTCTCTTTCTGCTCCTGGGTGAAACCGTCCCAGATATTGGTCTTGGCGTAGTAACCCAGGCCAGCCAGGCAGTAAAGGCTAAGGGTCAGAACGATGACGATTGAAACAAAGGTCCAGCGGCCTTCGTCATCGTTTTCCCGAGTGAAGCTGCGGGAATAGTTGTCCTCTGCGCTGCGGAAGAACAGCGCGGACGATAGGCGCTTGAGCCACTGGAACAAATGAACGACAACGATACGCAGCATGGGAAATCACCTCAAAGGTTAAAAGAAACGGGTCGTCCGCGATGCCGGTCACCGGCGTCGGGGTGCAAAAGCTGAAAACAAAAAAAGCCCGTCTATGACGGGCTTTCTTTTTATGATTCTGGTCAGAGGGCAGGGGATCGTGCATGCACACAAGTCGCGTTGGACACTGCGCAGGCCTGCCGTTGTTGCAACATTTTAAAACAAATGATTTGTGTGATCTACCCGGACACTGCCGTTGTCAGACAACTGGTCGTACCTGGAGGTGCAGCAAAACGTCGCTCCGGGTTGAGCGAGGCTTAGGAATACGCCGTGCTTTTGGTCAAGTCTTGTAATACTTATACAAAATACGAAACAGTTGTGTGTATTGTACGATCAACGCCCGTATTGATTTTCAGGACCGTATGAATACCCTCCAGGAGCCTCCGAGTTGCCTTCCCTTCACCGCTGATGGCTGGCCAGTGATATCCCATTCACCAGGCAGGCCGTTTGATTCGAACGCCGGTTTACCCTCTCTCTCGTGTTGCAATGGCCCCGACATGCCTGTGCATGGTCGCAAGGCACCTTTGCGCATGGCAATTCATTGCAGTGCGTGGCCAGCTGTGGCCAACGATGAGTTTTCCCGCCATTTTTCTCGTGAGGCTGCATAACTACCATGGAATGGATCGCTGACCCCACGGCATGGCTTGGCCTGCTGACCCTCATCGTGCTGGAACTGGTGCTGGGTATCGATAACCTGGTTTTTATTGCCATTCTGGCGGACAAACTGCCCCCCGAGCAACGCGACAAGGCGCGCGTTATCGGCCTGTCGCTGGCACTGATCATGCGCCTGGGCCTGCTGGCGAGCATCTCCTGGATGGTGACGCTGACCGAGCCGTTGTTCGAGATCTTCGACAAGACGTTCTCCGGTCGTGACCTGATCATGCTGTTTGGTGGTGTGTTCCTGTTGTTCAAGGCGACCATGGAACTGCATGAACGGCTGGAAGGCCATGTTGCCCAGCGCGCCGGTAACGCAGGTTATGCGTTGTTCTGGCCCATCGTTGCGCAGATCGTGGTACTCGACGCGGTGTTCTCGCTGGACGCCGTAATCACGGCCGTCGGCATGGTCGAACACTTGTCGGTGATGATGATCGCCGTGATCTTCTCCATCGGCCTGATGATGATTGCCAGCAAGCCGCTGACCAAGTTCGTCAACAGCCGCCCGACAGTGATCATGCTGTGTCTGGGCTTCCTGATGATGATTGGTTTCAGCCTGACCGCCGAGGGCCTGGGTTTCCATATTCCCAAGGGCTATCTGTACGCGGCCATCGGTTTCTCGATCCTCATCGAGGTGTTCAACCAGATCGCTCGCAAGCGCAGCAAGAAGTCTGCTCATGGCCACCTGCCGCGTCGCGAGCGGGCTGCCCATGCGGTGATGCGCCTGCTGGGCGGTCGCAAGCTGGAGTCTGGCGATGTCGATGAGGAAATCACCGACATGCTGGAAGGCGAAAGCAGCGAGCCGGTGTTTGACCGTCGTGAGCGGGTGATGATCAGCGGCGTACTGCAACTGGCTGAGCGTCCGATTCGCACGGTGATGACGCCGAGGGCCGAAATCGACTATATCGACTTGAAAGACGATGCCGAGAAAATCCGTCTGAAACTGATGCACTCGTCCTACTCGCGTCTGCCGTTGATTGGCGAGCGAGGCATCGATGAACCGCTGGGCTTCGTGCACAAGAAAGAGCTGTTCAAGGAATTGTTGTCCGGCAACGAGCCCGACCTGAAGCTGATGTCGCGCAAGGCAATCAACCTGCTGGAAAGCTTCACCATCCTCAATGCCCTGGAGCAGATGCGCAAGGAGTCGACGCACATCGCTTTTGTGGTCAACGAGTTCGGTGATTTCATCGGCGTGTTGAGCATGACCGACATTCTGGAATCCATCGCTGGCCAGCTGCCAGACGCCAGCGAAGTGGAAGGCCCGGACATCGTCAAGCAAGGCGAGGACTTCGTGGTATCGGGTGCCTTGAACCTGAGTCTGATTCGCGAACGCACCGGCTTCCAGGCCAAGGCCACCGAGGATTATCAGACCCTCGCCGGACTGGTCATGAGCCTGCTGGATCGCCTGCCTTCTACCGGCGATAGCCTGGACTGGCAAGGCTGGAACCTTCAGGTTGTCGGCGTGGAAGAGCGCCGCGTAACTCGGGTGTTGTTGCAGAAACAGCCTGATATGGGTTCTGGCAAATAAGCACGGAGCTGTAATACAAAACGGGGCCTGCTCATGGTGAGCAGGCCCCGTTTTCATGTGTGCGTCGCGCTTATTTTCGACGCGGACGCGACACCACAGATTCGATATTCTTGCGGCCGATCAGCTTGGGCTGCGCAGGCTCTTTGGCCATCGGCGCATCAGCCAGCCACTTGAACATCACCAGACAATCCACCAGCCCCAATCGGGCGTGACGATAAGCCTTGGGCAAACGCCCGACTGTCTCAAAACCCAGCTTGGCCCACAGCGCGACAGCTACTTCATTGCTGGCCACCACCGAATTGAACTGCATCGCCAGGAACCCGCTGTCGCGCGCCAGTTGCTGCGAGTGCTCGCACATCAACCGCGCCACACCACGACCCCGCGCCGCACCCGTGACCATATAGCCGCAATTGCAGACATGATTCCCCGGACCTGCCGCATTGGCCTTCAAGTAGTAACTGCCTAACAGCTGGCCGTCTTCCTCGGCAATCAGCGTGTGCAGCGGCAGCTCCATCCACAGACTGCGGGCCTGCTCCTGAGTGACGGCAGGGTCGTAGGCGTAGGTTTCCTGAGCGATGACGACAGCCTGAAAGGTGGGCCAGAAGCGCTCGAAGTCTTCCGTGGTCATGGGGCGGATCTGGATCATGGTGGGGCCTTGGTGGGTAGGGCTTGAATTCCGGCGTGTACGTTAGCTTGGGTGTGCTACCACTTCCAGGCTTTTTCGGTGAACTCGGCGGTGGAGGGGAGCACTGTGTGGAGAAAATTCAGGTATTTGTTGAACAGTACCTCGTGCTGGAAACGGGCCTCAAAGCCTAGCGTGACGTCAGTGCGGTGCGTGATGATCATCAGGCGTTTACGGTCGACGGTTACAAAGTTGTACTCATCCCAGGGCAGGCTTTGTTCATGATGAATGGGGTTTTCCCAGTTTAGTAGCTTGAGGGCTGCGATACAGGCCATGGCTGCTGGGCCGATCAGGAAGAGCAGTGAGCCGGTGAGGGCGGCTATGAAGACGAATATCAGGATGACGGCTATGGCAATGCCCTTGAAGAAGGACGAGGCGAAGTCGGGGTAATGGAGGTAGTACTCCAGGTGGGCGCAGTTGGTTTTTATGGTGTAGTTGTAGATGGTTTTTTGGCGGACACCTAGGGAAGGTCTGAAGTAGCCGGATGTTTTCCGGCTACCGAGTCCTCAGCACTTTTCAAAAAACGATGCATGTCGAAATTTGCTCAATTATCTTCGCTTTTTAGCTCTTTCGGCCGCTGCAAAGCCTTTTGCGGTAACCATTTCCTGCATTACACGCGCACCTCTCCTGCGCTCGCCAACAAATGTCGGCGGACCATCCACAGGTTTGACAGGGCGAACAACGTCACCATCTGCGCGGTGTTCTTGGCCAAGCCCCGAAAGCGCACTTTTTCATAGCCAAACTGGCGTTTGATGACCCGAAACGGATGCTCGACCTTGGCGCGAACCTGGGCCTTGGCCTTCTCGATTTTGCGGATCGCCTTGTACAAAATACTGCGTTTTCCGTGCTTTTTGTAAGTGCTGCGGCGGGCGGCAATCTGCCAAATGACCTTGCGCCCAGCGTGTTCTTCGCGCTTCTCGACCCCGGTGTAACCTGCGTCGGCGCAGACTACGTTTTCCTCGCCGTGCAGCAGTTTGGCAACCTGCGTGACGTCTGCCACATTGGCCGCTGTTACTACCACGCTGTGCACCAGGCCTGACTCGTCGTCGGCGCCGATGTGAGCCTTGGCGCCGAAATAGTACTGGTTACCTTTCTTGGTTTGATGCATCTCAGGATCGCGTTTGCCATCCTTGTTCTTGGTCGAACTGGGCGCGTGAATCAGCGTGGCATCGACGATGGTGCCTTGACGCAACGACAAGCCACGGTCGCCCAGATAACCATTAATTACGCCGAGAATCCCGGTCGCCAACTCGTGCTTTTCCAGCAGACGACGGAAGTTGAGAATGGTGGTTTCGTCTGGAATTCGCTCCAGGCTCAGGCCTGAAAACTGACGCAGGATGGTCGTCTCATACAGCGCTTCTTCCATCGCCGGATCGCTGTAGCCGAACCAGTTCTGCATCAGATGAACACGCAGCATCGCCATCAGTGGGTAGGCGGGCCGGCCACCTTCTCCTTTTGGATAATAGGGCTCAATCAGGGCAATCAAACCTTTCCAGGGCACCACCTGATCCATCTCGATCAGGAACAATTCCTTACGGGTCTGCTTGCGCTTGCCGGCATACTCGGCGTCGGCGAAGGTCATCTGTTTCATCATCGAAAAGCTCGGCGACTGGTGTCCGGAGATTTTGCCAAATTAGGAAGTCTTTTTCAGAGTTTCCCTAAGGACAGCCGGAGATTCTCATGGCCGACATAAAGATTCTCGACGTTACATTGCGTGACGGTGGTTATCGAAACAACTTCAACTTCACGGAAGACCAGGCTCGGGCTATTACTTCAGGCCTGGCGGATGCAGGCGTCGACCTCTGTGAAATTGGTTACTGCAAGGGATCATTTGCGCCGAAGGGCGAGCACGGGCTGACCAGTGATGTAGGCGCACGCTTTATTGAGAACATTGCGCAGGCCGCCGATGGACGCATTGAGCTGGCAGTGATGGTTCACCCGAAAAACATCACGGCAGATGACTTCGCCATGCTCAAGGAGCAGGGTGTTTCGATGATCCGCGTCTGTCTGCGCCGCGATCAACTGGATGAAGGGCTGGCGACCTTGTCACTGGCCCGGGATCACGGCTTCAGTGTCAGCGCCAATGTAACGCATGTGACATCGCAGACGCCGGGAACCGTGCTCGATACGGCCGCTCGTGCGGAGGGTGCGGGTGCGGACATCATCTGTTGTGCGGATTCCAACGGTCATATGCTGCCGGCCGATGTGCACCGGCTGTTCAGTCGTCTCGCAAGCCGGTTGCTGGTGCCGCTGGGGTTTCACGCCCATAACAATCTGTCGCTGGCGCTGGCGAATGCATCGGCGGCTATCGAGGCCGGTGCTGAATACATCGACACGTCCATCTGCGGCATGGGTAAAGGGGCCGGGAATCTTCACTTTAGCATGCTGGTGGCTTATCTGGAGCGTATAGGCGTCAGCCACGGTTTTGACTTGGTCAAGGTGATCGAATTGTCCGCTGTAACCGCCAGCTCGATACCGCATAACAATATGCCCAGCCCGCTGATGGATATCATTCTGGGCACTTACAACTTCCCCTACGATGTCAGTCAGCGGGTGGCAGACACGCTTGAACGGTTTCAATTGACCTCCGAGTACCGAGCGATCGAGGTCATGCATCAACAGGACAAAGTGGCGCGCCTTGCTCCGCGAGCGGCGTTGTCGAATATCTTCAGTGATCTGTCGCAAAGCGTAAAAGGAGTTGCGCTATGACCGCCCAAATATCCCGCAAGCGTATATGCATTCTGCCCGGCGACGGTATCGGCATTGAGGTCATGGAAGCGGCGCTTCCGGTGATTGCAGCGTTGCACCTGCCGTTTGATCTGATACCGGCGGATATCGGCTGGGAATGCTGGAAGCGCGAGGGTGAAACGGTTCCTGCCCAGACCTGGGAAGTCATGGCCAGCTGTGACGCAACGTTGCTGGGAGCAATAACCAGCAAGCCGCTGGCAGAGGCGGAAGCAGAGCTGCCCCTGGCACTTCAGGGCCAGAACCGCCGCTACGTCAGCCCGGTCATTCAGCTCAGGCAGAACCTGGACCTTTACGCCAATGTACGCCCGGTTACCGACATGACCGGTGAAGACAGATTTCGCTTTGTCGTGATCAGAGAAAACACCGAAGGTCTTTATGCGGGGCTGGACTTCGGGCATGTCCCGGATGCGCTGGTGCCCTTGCTTGAAGAGCGCGAAGCACTTGGCGCGCCGTGGCAGCGGGAAGGGCAGCAGGATGCGACCGTCACGTTGCGCCTGCAGACGCGCAGTGGTTTGACTCGTATTTTTGAATACGCATTCGATTACGCGCGCAAGAACACCTTCACCCGGGTCACGTTTGTCGACAAGCCGATGGTGCTGCGACACAGCAGTGCGTTTGCACGGGGTATTTTCGAAGAAATCGCACAGCGTTATCCGGACATAACCGGTGTTATCGAAAATGTCGATGCGGTTGCCTTGTGGATGGTGCAACGGCCCGAACGCTTCGGGGTGATTGTTGCCGAGAACATGTTCGGCGACATCCTTTCCGATCTGGGTGCTGGCGTAATGGGTGGCCTGGGTTTTGCACCCAGCGGCAACTTTGGCAATTCAGGTGCTTACTTCGAACCTGTACATGGCAGTGCGCCTGCTCATGCAGGGTTGAACAAGGCCAACCCCAGCGCGATGTTCATGGCCATTGCACTGATGCTGGAACATCTGGGATACCCGGACCAGGCGGCATTTATTACCCGCGCCGTCAGCCTGGTTTCACAATCTGGCGTTCGCAGTTACGACCTTGGCGGTTCTCACACCACTGACCAGGTGGGCGAAGCGATTGTCCAGCAGTGCATTGAGTTGCAGGCCAGCTCTGTCGGCTACCGCACCGAACAGGCCTCAGTTCAGGGAGAACGTTATGTCAGTGCACTTTGAAACGGTGGCAATTACGCAAACCGTGCTGGACGCATGTGAACATCTGGATACCGCTTCGCTGTCTGATGCACTGGACAGTCTCGGGATCAATGGAGGGCTGCCGGGTATTGTTTCGCAAGTGCCGGGCACTCGTTGTGTCGGTGTTGCGTTTACCGTGCAGTACGAAGCGGTCGATACGCCAACGACATTCAAAGGGGCTGCCAACTACATCGATCAGGTGCCTTGCGGCGCGGTGATTGTTTCTTCCAACGCCGGGCGTCATGACTGCACGGTGTGGGGCGATATCATGACCCACTTCGCTTTGGCCAACGGCATCAACGGCACTGTTATCGATGGCGTGGCACGTGATATCGATACCGTTATCAGGTGCAACTATCCGTTGTTCAGTCGTGGCCGTTTCATGCAGTCAGCCAAGAACCGCGCACAACTCAAAGCGGTACAAGTGCCTGTGGTCATTGATGGGGTTACTGTCCGGCCCGGTGATCTTCTGGTCTGTGATGGCAGTGGTTGCGTGGTTATTCCACAGCAACTGGCCGCCGAGGTTGTACGCCGTGCTCAGGCGGTCGAGCAGACTGAGCGCAGCATTATCGAGGCCATATCCACGGGCTCGACACTGGAGAATGCCCGCAGCACCTATCGTTACGACCAGCCTTGGCTGACGGACGCTGAAAAAGTCAGCATGGGAGAACGGCCATGAATCAGGCTTCCCGATTGGCAGCACGCGCAAATGTGCCTGAACCTCAAACTCGACTCAGCGCACTCGAGTCTCCCGACATGAATGTCGCTGCATTCAAGAAAGCCATGCGCCGCCTGACGTCGACCGTCACCCTTGTGGCGACCGAACATGAAGGCACGCCTTACGGTATGGCAGCCACTGCCGTCAGTTCGGTATGCAGTGACCCGCCGTCCATTCTGGTGTGCATCAATCACAGCGCCAGTGTTTACCTGCCTTTGCTTGAGCGGGGAAAGTTCTCGGTCAATCTGTTGCAAACCGGGCAGGCTGAACTGGTCAGCGTGTTTGGCGGAGCAGTCAACGGGCCTGCGCGGTTTGAAAGCGGAGACTGGCAGCAGGACCAGGGGGTGCCTTATCTGCGTACCGCTCAAGCGACGCTTTTCTGTTCGGTGGCCCAACGAATGACCTGCGGCACTCACGAGATCATTATCGGGCTGGTCGAGAAAACGGCAGTGGCCGAGGTGATTTCACCGCTGCTCTGGCAAGACGGTAAACCGGCGGCTTCAACACCGCTTCTGGCTTGACTACGTGTTCTTATACTTCTTTTTATAAATGGAACTGATTATGAAAATGGAATTGTTCGATGCTCACTCCGTCACCGATGACAAGGCGGTGTATCTGATCAATGTTGTACAGGTCAATGAAGGTGCTCAGAATCTGGCTATCGAGATTCTCGAAGAAACGGTCAGTTATGTCGCACGTACTTACAGTGCGTTCAAATGGAGCCGATTGATGAAGAGCACGGACGGCAAGACCGTCATCAATCAGGCGCAATGGAGTGACCGCAGTCAGTTCGAGTTGCTGTTTATCGACAAAGAGTTTCTGTTGCGATACTCCCGGTTAAAGGAAACCGGTACCTGGGAATACCACCTCTATGGAAACTCTGAAAAAGACTTCCTAATTTGGCAAAATCTCCGGACACCAGTCGCCGAGCTTTTCGATGATGAAACAGATGACCTTCGCCGACGCCGAGTATGCCGGCAAGCGCAAGCAGACCCGTAAGGAATTGTTCCTGATCGAGATGGATCAGGTGGTGCCCTGGAAAGGTTTGATTGCCCTGATTGAGCCCTATTATCCAAAAGGAGAAGGTGGCCGGCCCGCCTACCCACTGATGGCGATGCTGCGTGTTCATCTGATGCAGAACTGGTTCGGCTACAGCGATCCGGCGATGGAAGAAGCGCTGTATGAGACGACCATCCTGCGTCAGTTTTCAGGCCTGAGCCTGGAGCGAATTCCAGACGAAACCACCATTCTCAACTTCCGTCGTCTGCTGGAAAAGCACGAGTTGGCGACCGGGATTCTCGGCGTAATTAATGGTTATCTGGGCGACCGTGGCTTGTCGTTGCGTCAAGGCACCATCGTCGATGCCACGCTGATTCACGCGCCCAGTTCGACCAAGAACAAGGATGGCAAACGCGATCCTGAGATGCATCAAACCAAGAAAGGTAACCAGTACTATTTCGGCGCCAAGGCTCACATCGGCGCCGACGACGAGTCAGGCCTGGTGCACAGCGTGGTAGTAACAGCGGCCAATGTGGCAGACGTCACGCAGGTTGCCAAACTGCTGCACGGCGAGGAAAACGTAGTCTGCGCCGACGCAGGTTACACCGGGGTCGAGAAGCGCGAAGAACACGCTGGGCGCAAGGTCATTTGGCAGATTGCCGCCCGCCGCAGCACTTACAAAAAGCACGGAAAACGCAGTATTTTGTACAAGGCGATCCGCAAAATCGAGAAGGCCAAGGCCCAGGTTCGCGCCAAGGTCGAGCATCCGTTTCGGGTCATCAAACGCCAGTTTGGCTATGAAAAAGTGCGCTTTCGGGGCTTGGCCAAGAACACCGCGCAGATGGTGACGTTGTTCGCCCTGTCAAACCTGTGGATGGCCCGCCGACATTTGTTGGCGAGCGCAGGAGAGGTGCGCGTGTAATGCAGGAAATGGTTACCGCAAAAGGCTTTGCAGCGGCCGAAAGAGCTAAAAAGCGAAGATAATTGAGCAAATTTCGACATGCATCGTTTTTTGAAAAGTGCTGAGGACTCGGTAGCCGGAAAACATCCGGCTACTTCAGACCTTCCCTATAACGTGGCCGAGTACATCACCCCTGAAATTGCATTACAAAAAGCGGGTTGATCCATTAGCTGCAGACGAAGGCTGCTTAGGGAAACTCTGAAAAAGACTTCCTAATTTGGCAAAATCTCCGGACACCAGTCGCCGAGCTTTTCGATGATGAAACAGATGACCTTCGCCGACGCCGAGTATGCCGGCAAGCGCAAGCAGACCCGTAAGGAATTGTTCCTGATCGAGATGGATCAGGTGGTGCCCTGGAAAGGTTTGATTGCCCTGATTGAGCCCTATTATCCAAAAGGAGAAGGTGGCCGGCCCGCCTACCCACTGATGGCGATGCTGCGTGTTCATCTGATGCAGAACTGGTTCGGCTACAGCGATCCGGCGATGGAAGAAGCGCTGTATGAGACGACCATCCTGCGTCAGTTTTCAGGCCTGAGCCTGGAGCGAATTCCAGACGAAACCACCATTCTCAACTTCCGTCGTCTGCTGGAAAAGCACGAGTTGGCGACCGGGATTCTCGGCGTAATTAATGGTTATCTGGGCGACCGTGGCTTGTCGTTGCGTCAAGGCACCATCGTCGATGCCACGCTGATTCACGCGCCCAGTTCGACCAAGAACAAGGATGGCAAACGCGATCCTGAGATGCATCAAACCAAGAAAGGTAACCAGTACTATTTCGGCGCCAAGGCTCACATCGGCGCCGACGACGAGTCAGGCCTGGTGCACAGCGTGGTAGTAACAGCGGCCAATGTGGCAGACGTCACGCAGGTTGCCAAACTGCTGCACGGCGAGGAAAACGTAGTCTGCGCCGACGCAGGTTACACCGGGGTCGAGAAGCGCGAAGAACACGCTGGGCGCAAGGTCATTTGGCAGATTGCCGCCCGCCGCAGCACTTACAAAAAGCATGGAAAACGCAGTATTTTGTACAAGGCGATCCGCAAAATCGAGAAGGCCAAGGCCCAGGTTCGCGCCAAGGTCGAGCATCCGTTTCGGGTCATCAAACGCCAGTTTGGCTATGAAAAAGTGCGCTTTCGGGGCTTGGCCAAGAACACCGCGCAGATGGTGACGTTGTTCGCCCTGTCAAACCTGTGGATGGCCCGCCGACATTTGTTGGCGAGCGCAGGAGAGGTGCGCGTGTAATGCAGGAAATGGTTACCGCAAAAGGCTTTGCAGCGGCCGAAAGAGCTAAAAAGCGAAGATAATTGAGCAAATTTCGACATGCATCGTTTTTTGAAAAGTGCTGAGGACTCGGTAGCCGGAAAACATCCGGCTACTTCAGACCTTCCTTAGACGTCGCCTTCGTCTGACATTCACTCGGATTTTCACAGGTATCAGGCGATGGCCACGATCAATACAGCACTGACTTCTCTTCTTGGAATTGAACATCCTCTGATTCTGGCACCGATGGGTGGGGCGTCCAGAGGGCGTCTGGCGGCTGCAGTTTCCCGGGCCGGTGGTCTGGGTTTGGTGGGTGCCAGTTACGGCGATCCGCAATGGATGGCGCGTGAACTGGAGATGATGCACGACGTGCAGCAACCATGGGGTGTGGGCCTGGTCATGTTTACCGTGGCGAGGCAGTTCGAATTGCTTCAGCTGGCTCTCGAGTACCGCCCGGCAGTGGTTGCGTTGTCGTTTGGTGATGTACGTCCTTTCGTCCGGCCCATTCAACAGGCCAACGCCAAAGTCATCGTTCAGGTGCATGACGTCGACCAGGCGCTAGAAGCGCTGGACGCCGGTGCCGATGCGCTGATCGTGCAAGGCGCCGAGGCGGGTGGTCACAGTTTGCGCCGAGCTTCATTGCCGCTGTTTCCGGCAGTTCGCGACGCGGTTGGTGACGATGTTGTGCTTATCGGTGCCGGCGGGATTGCCGATGGCCGTGGCATGGCTGCTGCGCTTGCGCTCGGCATGGATGGCGTGATGATGGGGACGCGCTTTCTGGCTTCGCAGGAAGCACTGCCTTCCGAACGGGTAAAACAGCGCCTGGTGCAGGCTGTCGCGAGCGATACAGTGCGAACCCGGATCTTCGATGAGGTGCGCGGCATCGACTGGCCGCAGGGCTACAGCGGACGAGTGATCGCCAATAAATTTTCCGACAGTTGGGTAGGTGAGGAGCAGGCGTTTGCTGCATCAGCCGATCAATTGCGTCTTGAGTATGAAGCAGCACTGGCGGCCGATGATGTGAGTATCAGGGCGATCTGGGCCGGCGAGGTGGCGGACCTGATCAAGGAGGTGCTGCCCGCACAGCTCATTATCGAGTCAACCCTGCGCGGCTATGCCACCAGTGTTGAACGTCTGCGCACGACCCGCTGACCCGTCAGGATGGATCAACGACCGGACCCGCTCGAAACAGCGGGTCTTGTCATTTTTGCAGGAGCAAAAGCCATGAGTCATTGCATCACCTGCCAGACCTTCGGTGTCGGGCAATCAAGCGTATTCATTCTTTCACCGGTGATGCCGGTCTGGGACGCGGGTGGCTTCGCCAAACCGCTGATCGAGCATTTCACTGCGGTGGGTTATCAGGTTACGGTTTTTGATTCCCTATCCCTGCCGGTCAAGGCGGGCGAAGACTTTGACGGGTTTACCCAGCGCTGGGTCAGCGCGCTAGAGCCTTGGGGTGTGCCGGATCTACTCGTCGGCGTGGCCTTGGGTGGTGCGTTGGTACAGGCGTTGGCAGGCACTTCATTACTACGGTCGACGCCTGCGTTGTTGCTGCTTTCTTCTCCCGCCAAAGCCGATGCGCTGCTGGATTCCAGGCTGGGACGTATGGCGGATCTGGCAGAACAAGGGCATGTCGAGCAAGCCAAACGCCTGCTGGACGATCTGGTGTTGCCTGAAGGCGAGAAACACGAGCACCCGTCCGTCAGCGAGAATGACGCAGCGCTATCAACCCAGGGACAGCGTCTGACCCTGGGATTCCGGCTACTGAGCGGTCTGGATATCAGTGAGTGCCTGCTCGATTACAAAGGGCGTGTGCTGAGCGTGTTTGGCGAAAAGTCGCAACTGGTGGGGGCGGGTCATGTGCTGCGTACCAAAGGCCACAAACAACGCTCACTGTGTGTGCCGGATGGCGGGATGCGCCCGCTGGCGGATGATCTGGACCGGGTGCTGGAGAGCATCGATACATTTCTGATCGCCAGAGCGGAGTGTGTGCAATGAGTCGGATCGAGGAGCCAGGCTTCATTGATGTGCATTATCACGCCAATCCTGACGCGTTCATTCGCCGTCATGGCGCGATAGAGGCGGGCCGGCGCTACGCTGCTGTGCAGGGGCGGGTCGTATTGAAAAATCACTTGGGGTGCACGGCTGCCCAGGCATGGGAAGCACGCAATCAGGGTTTTCCGGTCAGCGGTTCTGTGGTTCTGAACGAGATCGCTGGCGGCATCGACTACCGTGTAGTCGAGCGCAGTCTCTGTTTGCGCGGCGATGAACCTGGACGTTTCATTGTTCACTTGCCAACCGTCACAGGCAGAACGCATACCAGCACGCTGGCCCGTAAACTGAGCCATCCGCTGTTGCGCGAAAAGCCCATCAAGCCTGCCAGAGTGACAGCGCAGAACGGACGCCTTACGCCGCAGACGCTGGATATTCTCAAAATGGCCCGTGACTATCCGCTGGTCATCTCGACAGGGCATGCCGACGCCGGTGAAGTCAGGATGCTGATCGAGGAAGCACTGCGCATCGGTGTGCCAAGGCTGATGCTCAATCAGCCCGCCAACCCGTTGACCGGTCTGAAAGCAGCCGAGCTTGCGGTGATTGGCAGTGAGCCATCGGTCTACATCGAACAGACGGCGCTGACCTACTTGTTGGGCTATCAGGACCGACAGGATTTCACTAAGGTATTGAGTCATGTTCCCAATGTGGTCTACAGCTCCGACCTTGGGCAGACCAGTCAGGTCGATGTGCATGAGTGGCTGTCGATGAGCGGGCAGTGGTTCGACGCGTTCGGTTTGAGTTGCGAGCGTCGTGCCGAGATGAGTCTTTTGAATCCACAACGCATGCTGGCCATTTAAATCGTTCGGGTAAAGCTCCCTGGCTAACTACGCCAGGGAGTACTCATCATCAGGCTACTTCGGCAGCTACTTTCGGAGTGATTGCCTCGACAGTGATTGCTTCGCGCAGGCCCGCCTGTTCCATCAATGGCAATGTTTCTCTGACGAAATCCTTTATGCCTTCGTGGTAATCAAGCCATGTCAGTGCAATGCCATCGATCCCCCAGTCAGAATATTTCTTGAACAGTTCCACGATCTGTTCCGGAGTGCCTACCAGCGGCACGCCTGCAAACCCTGCCTTGAAATGAAAGCGAAAACGGACCGCGTCTTCCGGGGTGAAAATACCGGTCTGAATGCCCAGCTCGCTGGTGATGATATCGCAGCCCTCATCGTCACCCAGCTGGTTGGCGTAATAGTCCAGGTAGGCGTCCGCTTGTTCTTGCGTGTCCTTCTGCACCACGTAGCCGTAACACCATATCTTTATATCGCGGTCGAAATCCTGCTTCGCCAGGTCTTTATAGGATGCAATCTGCTGACGCACGGCGTCTTCACCGTCCAGGTGTTTGACGATCAGGAAGGCGGCATCACAGTGTTTGGCGCAAAACCGTTTGCCGCGCGGTGAACCGCCGGCATTGATCAGATAGGGGGTGTTGAGGGGGTGCGGCTGCGAGATAGCGTCGCAGATGTTGAAATATTCTCCTTTGAAGTCGAACGGTGTTTGCTGCTCCCAGGCATTTTTTGCGATGTGCAGCCACTCTTCCGCGTAGTCGTAGCGTTTGTCGTGTTCCATCATCTGGCCGTTGAACATGCGCATTTCCGCGCCGTACCAGCCGCACAGAATATTCAGCCCGAAGCGCCCGCTGCTGATGTGATCGATGGTCACCGCCTGCTTGGCTGCAAACAGCGGATGAACCGTGGGCAGGTGCGATGTGGTGAACACGGCAATCTGGTGGGTCAGGGCGGCAATACCGGCAGCCCAGGTGTAGGTTTCGAAACAGACACCGCCGGTGTTGTTGGTGCCGCCAAAACCTTTCCAGCGGCCTACCGGTATGAAGGCTTCAAACCCTGCATCGTCGGCCACCCGGGCGATTTCCAGATTACCTGCCCAATCGTCTCCGCGAAGGCGTTCCGGCGCATTGGTGACGGTGCAGCCGCCCTCGGTGTTAGTGGAGAAAACACCCAGCTGTATCTTGTTGCGGCTGCTGCGCATCGGGTTAGGTTTTATCGGATAAGCTTTTTCAGTGCGCATGATGACCTCCCAGGTCGGTTTTATGTCGTTCTTCCCTGCTAGATCCTTTGCCGACAGTGGCCGTGCAGGCGAAATACTCGCTCAGGCATGCTCACTGCGTCGGGTCGGAAAATACGGCAGCACATACTCTTCCAGCTCCTGTAACACTTCCGTGGCCGGACGTCTCAGTGGTTTCAGGTTCAGCGCAACATGCGAAACGCCCTGTTCCCGTTGACGCTGCCACAGCTCGATGAGGGCGTTGCGCCCTGTACTGATGCCACGGCCGACTTTCATGGGCGCGTCCTTGTTGTCCTCCAGATCAAAGAACGTCGCATAACCGTAGGGCTTGAATCGTTTCTGCTCGTTGGCATCGCGCCAGTGATTGATCACGTCGGGCAGGGTGTTGAAGCCACTCTGATGCCATATCCAGGCGTCCATATGGTTGACCAGCCATTTGATGTCCTGCTGACAGTGACCGATGGCCAGCATCGGCAACCGCCCGAAAAAAGGTTTTGGCAGTAGGTCCAGCGTGCCATTGAGTTTCCCGTAGTGGCGCGACGTGAAGGCCGGAAAAGAGTGCTCGGTTACGGCGTGCAGCATCTCGACCCCCTCTCTGAAGCGCTCTGCGCGTGTGTCGAAATTCTCGCCGAATGCAGGGTATTCGCCGGGCCGATCACCCGTTGACAACCCCAGCAGGAAGCGTCCCTCCAGCAATACATCAAGGCTGCAGGCCTGTTTGGCGACCATCAGCGGGTTGCGCAGCGTCAGTACGATACCGGCTGTACCGATGCAGATTTGCGTGGTCACCGCAGCAAGCAGTGCTGCATACACGAAAGGGTCGAATATCTGGCCAGCGTCACCAAAGCCTGGGTCGAGAAGCGGTACATCCCTCAGCCAGAGTGCTGCAAAACCGGCTTTGTCGGCCTGTTTTGCGAGGGCAATGTGATTTTTCATGGTCGGCGCGGCAGCGTCGGGATAGCCTTCCAGCGGCGCAATCAGGCCGAAGGTGAGATGGCCCGGTGCGAACACCTTTGCAAAGGCAGGATGCCGCTGTGTTCCGGTCATCTCATGTGGGCTCACTTGGCTTCTCCCGCCAGGTCAAGCGTGTCGGATGGCTCGAGTGGCGGTTCGTCATGAGCGCGCACGCGACCTAGCAGGGCAAAGACTGCCACTGCCGTCAGCACGGTGGCGGCGCTGAGAATGAACAGCAGATTGCGGAACGCGGTGGCGTACTGTTGGTGCAGCAGTTCTGCCTGACCGGGCAGTAGGCTGATCGCATTCTGCAGATCGCCCAATGCGGCGCGGTTGGCAGCGTTTGTCACCACATCAGGCGCGACACCCGTCAGGGCATCGAACAGGCCCCACTGAATGAACGTGGCCAGCAGTGCGCCTGCGATCGCAATGGCTATGCCGTCGGCAGAAACGCGCACGGCATTGAAGATGCCGGTAGCCATACCGGCGCGTTCCTTTTCAACCACACTGATCGCCATGCCATCCATCAGCCCCCAGGGCAGACCGATGCCGATACCGATCAAGGCCATCGGCAGCAAGGCGGTTTTGATTGCTCCGCTGTCCAGCGCCAGCGCGAGCCACAGCAGGCCGACAGCCACCAGCAGCAGACCGATACCGGACAGCAGACCAGAGGTGAAACGACGTGCCAGTTGTGCGGCAAGCATCGGTACGATCAGCAGGGGCGCGGCCAGTGCGGTCATCATCTGTCCGGTTTCCAGCGCGCTGAGTCCGTCGATGCCAATGAAGCGTGCTGGCAACATGATGATCAGCACGACAAAGAAAAATGCCGGACTGGCCGCAAGAATCTGCACGCCGACAAAGCGCGCGCTCTTGAACAGCGACAGATCAAGCATGGGTCTGGCCACGCGCCGTTCCACTGCAATGAATATCCAGAACAGCAACAGTGAACCGATAATGCCGCCCATGACCAGTGGATGGGTCCAGCCGTCTTCAGGGGCGAGCAGGATTGCGTAGGTGAACAGGGTCAGTGCCGCGGTAAAGCTGATCGCTCCTGGCCAGTCCATGCCGGTGGCATTGGGGTCTCTGGATTCTGTAGCGCTGAAAAGCACCAGAAAGAATCCCGCAACCCCAATAAGAGCCGTTGCGTGGAATGACCATTTCCAGCCAGCCGAGTCGACCAGCGAGCCCGCCGCAAGAGGACCGAAGGCCAGGCCTATCCCGAACGTGGTGCCCAGCAGGCTGAACACTCGGGTGCGGTCCGCTCCATGGAAGGTCTGGGCCAGCGATGACATTGCGCCAGCGAACGCTGCTGCACCGCCCAGCCCCTGAATCAGGCGAAGTACATCAATCTGCACGACGGATGAGGCCATCGGAATGGCAAAGGTGGACAGCACGAATATCGCCAGTCCGATCAGCCATACGCGTTTTCTGCCGTAGATATCCGTCAGGCTTCCAGCGGCCATCATGGCGCTGCCGTAAGTCAGGATGTAAGCGTTGATGACCCACGTGAGCTCGACGGCTGATCCGCCCAGTGCCTTGTTTATCGAGGGCAGAACCACGGCAGGGCCAGTGAAGCACAACGGAATCAGGATGCCTGTCAGGCAGGCGGCAAACAATTGTCCCCAGCGTCTGGTAGCAGACGATGCTTGAACCTGGCTTGCTGAAGTCATGTGCAATTTCCCTGTGAAGCGTGCGCAGTTTTCGGTGCATTGCACGCGTTTATCCAAGGGCAGTTGCCCTGTCGGGAGATTAGGGGTTGCGTCTGTAAACAAAAACAGGCTTATGTTCCGAAGGTATAGGACAGGGCTGTCCTTAATAGGAGTGGGTATTGGAATCGCTCGGTAGCATTGCGGTGTTTGTTCTGGTCGCGGAAACACGGAGTTTTACCCAGGCTGGAAAGCGCCTGGGTATTTCATCGTCGGGGGTAGGCAAGAGTATCGGCCGTCTGGAAGAGGGCCTGGGTGTCAGGCTTTTTCATCGCAGTACGCGCAGTATTGCCATGACCCTGGAGGGCTCGATATTTCTGGAGCGCTGTCGCCGTATTCTGTCGGAGCTTGAAACGGCAGAAATGGAGTTGAGCAATGCCAGAGACCTGCCCAGAGGCCGGTTGCGCATCAGCCTGCCTTTGGTCAGCGGCCTGGTCATGCCGGTCATCATCGAGTTCATGCGCACCTATCCCGATATCGAACTGGACATCGATTTTTCCGACCGCATGGTCGATATCATCGAGGAAGGCTTTGATATCGTCCTGCGCACGGGAGACCCCGGCGACTCGGGCCTGATGTCAAGGCGGATGGGGGGCTTTCAATTGAAAATCGTCGGCGCTCCGGACTATTTTTCCCGGCGCGGGACACCTCAACATCCAGCAGACTTGAGTCGACACGCCTGTCTGTTGCACAAGTTTCCCTCTTCGGGCAAATTTGAACACTGGCCGCTACGTCGCGAGGCCGGTGCCGATGATCTCGATTTGCCCCAGGTGATGGTGTGCAACACGACGGAAATTCTTGTTGATGTTGCGCGGGCGGGGTTGGGAATTGCCTGCCTGCCGGACTTCATGATTTCATCGGCCATTCGCACTGGCGAGTTGGTGCCAATACTGACCGACTACACGGTGCATACCGGAAGTTTCAGGTTGCTCTGGCCATCGAGCAAGCACCTTTCCCTGCGCCTGCGGGTATTCATTGATTTTATGCACGCCCATTTGTTTGCTCCTGCGTCTGTGTGACTGCGCGGACCGACCATGTAGCACCTGACAAGGAGCATTGGCATGTACACGCTTTTTGGCACAGAGGGTTCGGGGTCCGCAGCCATCGAGATAGCGCTTTGGCGCTGCTCGGTTCCTTTTACCTTGTTCAGGGCCTGCGCGTGGGAGGAGGGGCCAGGCAAGGAAGCATTGCGGCGGGTCAATCCATTGCTGCAGGTGCCCACGCTGGTCCTGGCCGATGGCACGGTGCTCACCGAAAGCGCTGCAATTCTGATTCATCTGGGACTGGAGCATCCCGAATCCGGGCTGCTGCCCAGCAAGCCTGCCCTGCGCGCTCAAGCCCTTCGCGCGCTGGTCTACATCGCCGCCAACTGCTACGCCCCGATCGGGATTATCGATTACCCGCAGCGCTGGCTGTCGGGCTCCGACGAAACGCAGGCTACGCTACTCGAAACCGGCACCCGTGCGCGGTTGCATGAAAACTGGGAGACATTTGCGGATCTGTTCGCTAATGCAGGCTTCTGGCGTTGTGATGATCCCGGTGCAGTTGAGATTCTGGCTTGCATCGTGACCAGATGGGGCGGTGCGCGCGAGCATCTGCATACCACCCGGCCTGATTTTCATGAGCTGCTGTTACAGGTCGACGCCCAGCCGGTGGTCAGCGCAGTGATAAGGCGTCATTGGGACTTGAGACGTCTTGAGGCATAGAAGCAGGCCCTTTTGACGACGTGACGCCAGAATGGACTCAAACCATCGTCCCTCAGTCGCCTGTAAGCCATGCTCGGTAATTCAGCGGCCCCAGCACCTTTCGATAGCGCTCGTCGCCATTACGGGTATGTAGCGTGAGCACAATTTCCAGCCCGTCGGGATTGTCTTCCTTGTGGCTGTCGAGCGGTTGCCAGCCTCCGACAGTTCTCCAGACCCTTATTTTTGTCTCGACGACATGGTCGAGCACCGCTATTCCTTCGTCGGGAGCGGGTAGGGGGTAGAGATTGCTGCTGTCTGCGGCCGCGCGATACAACGTGTTGTCCTTTAGCCACCAGCGGATTCGCTGTAGTCCTTCCCCGGCCGTGGCCGCACTGCGAATGACGTCAAGGCGCATGCCGTTCCTTTCCGCACTGCGAATACTGATGGGTATCAACGTTTTTGCCTGCGGATCCGGTTCTTCGCCAGGCAGCGGTTTTTGCAGCTCGACGCTGGCACGCATGGCCACGTCGCGCTCCAGCTGGTTCAGCGCTCGCAGTACCGACTCGGTGTGCCCGGTGCTTTCGCGTAACTGGATATCGGTGCGAGTGATGCTCTCCAACCCACGCCAGGCAATCAGGCTGACGATGATCATCAGCAGGATAGCCACCATCACTTCCAGTAATGTGAAGCCGTTTTGCCTTGCATTCATGGAGGGCTGACCACCTGCAGTTGACCCAGCGCGCTACGCTGCAGGCTCAAGGATCGTTCACCGTCAGAGAGCTGGATGCGCAGCGGTGCGACGATCCATTCGGGACCTGACACCACTCGCTGCGCCGGGTCTACGCTGATGCGTATGGAGGGTGTTTCCCAGGCTCTGAAACGCAGCTGCGGGTCGTTCATGAAGCGGTCGTAGCCCAGGCCTTACTCGGCACGTCGTGCGAAACCAAAGCCTTTGTCATCGACCAGCAAGGTGATTGGCCGACCGTCGACTCTGGCCTCGACCTGTGCAATGTGCAGCATGTGTGCGAGGCGTTCAGCATCCTTGCGCAGCAAAGCGGCAGGATCGGGTTTGATACTCATGCTCACCGTTGCGCTGACAATGCCAATGATGACCAGAACCACCATCAACTCGATCAGGGTAAAACCCCGTTGTGTGTCCATACTCATGATCGGTGGCTCCCTGATGACGTTTGCATACGGATCAAAGCGGGGGCCAGGCATTCTGATGCAGTGATGTAGACTGCCCCCGCAGACGAACAGGAGGTTCAGTCATGGCATTTTCGTTTCATCCATTATCAGCACCGCGCCTGGTGCAATCGGCGGCCTTGATTGCAGCGCTGGCGGGTATCGCGCTCTGGTCGTCGTTGCTGCTTGCGCCCGAGCCTGTGCGCGCACCGTTGCCGGAAAGCGCCGTTCCCGCTGCCAATGTCGGCAGTCCTGCCCGACAGTGGTTCGCCAACCAGCCACTTCAGGTCCGGATCAAGGTCACCGGTGTCATGACCGGGAGCAAAGGCGCGGTGGCGATTCTCACTGTCAACGATAGACCGGCGCGCAGCTATCTGGCGGGGGAGTTGCTTGCCAAGGATGTACGTCTGGTGGCTATCGAGAGTGACGCAGTAGTGATCGAGCAGGGTACCGAGCGTACACGATTCAAGGTCGCCAGCCTGGCAGGCCTGCCGGAGTTGCCCAGCCTGCTGCGTCGTTGAAACGCTCATGGAGACTCTTTCGGCTGGCGTCGGATGGCGATAATGGTATCGAGGCGGGCCAGTGGCGGCGCTTTATTGTCCCGCTGTAATACTCGCAGACTGACCCGCATCAACATTCCGCCTGCACTGGCTTTGAGTGTCTGTTCACAGGTGAGCGAGAGCCTGCCCTGATCGCACTTGCGGGTTGTGAAACCAGGCCTGAGCCTTGTCATCATGCGTAATTCGGCCAGTTGGTTCTGCGCCTCCAGCAGCGCAATGGCGCGGTCGCGCAACACACCGTTGTTAAAGGTCATTACCCCGCTCAGGCGCGCGGCAGCCGCCATTGCCACGGCGATGATCAACAGCGCCACCAACACTTCGATCAGCGTGAAGCCTTTCTCCTTGTGCGGTTGCAGCATGGGCGCCTCCTGGCAAATCCTCCTGCTCGATACAGGCAACAACGATAGCACCGGACCAGCATCTGATTGTTCATGAATGGCTCACCATAAGGGTTGAGCAGATTTATCGTGCCCCGTCGCGGCGGCGTCTACACTGCGGGACAGATGAGGATCATCAAGGATATGGATATGGATGTCGCACGCGTCAAGCCTCGGTCTGGAGGCCGTCGCGGCCAGGACGGTTTTACCCTGATCGAAATAATGGTGGTCGTGGTTATTCTGGGCATTCTGGCCGCTGTTGTGGTGCCCAGGGTTCTTGACCGTCCGGACCAGGCGCGGGCTGCTGCTGCCCGGCAGGATATCGCAGGGCTGATGCAGGCGCTCAAGCTCTATCGCCTCGACCACGGCACTTACCCCAATCAGGCTCAGAGCCTGAAAGCTCTGGTCGAGCGGCCGGCCAACATCAACAAAAACAACTGGCGCGCCTATGTCGAGCGGCTACCCAATGATCCGTGGGGACACCCCTATCATTATCTGAACCCCGGCGTTAACGGCGAGGTGGATCTTTTTTCTCTGGGTGCCGACGGTCAGCCCGATGGCGAGGGTGTCAATGCTGATATCGGCTCATGGCAGCTCTGAACATGGCGCTGAGCATTTACCCGGCAAGCGCAATCAGGCAAGGCGGCTCGGCAATTATCAGTACCCTGCTGACCGTCGCGATTGTCGCGGTCATCGCGGCCGGTATGCTGACCCGTCAGAGTGTCATGATTCGCACGGTAGAAGCCGAGCAGTCGCGTATCCAGAACAGCGCAGCGCTGATGGCCGGGCTGGACGCGAGCCGCATGCTGTTGTGGGATTCACGTCGCAAGAGCCGGGCGACTCATCCTTGCCAGGCGTGGGCGCAGCCCCTCGGCCAGAGTCCATCCGATCGACCTGAAGAAGGTTTTCACGGACAACTGGAAGACCAGCAGGGCAAATTCAACCTGCGCAACCTGCTGCGCAATGGTCAGCTGGAAATCGGTCAACTGCGCAGTTTCGAACGCTTGTGTCAGATGATTTCCATCAGTGATGTTCTCTGCCAGAGCATCAGCCAGCGGGTGCTTGGCTCATACACACGTTTTTCGACTCCGGCAACGGGCCAGGTCAGCGGCATGTTCGCAAGCGGGCGAGAGACTTCTTCGGCGACGCGCAAGCCCACCCCGGCATCATTGGTGACACTGCGCAGCCTGGATGATCTGCAAGGGATGCAGGGTTTGAGCGATCAGGTATTGGAGCGGCTGAAACGCTACGTGTGCATTCTGCCCGCCAATACCTGGGTCAACAGCAATACAGCGAGTGCCGAGGTACTGGCAGCGGTGGTGCCCGGTTTGTCATTGCCCAGTGCGCAAACGGTGGTGGCCGAGCGCGACAGGGGACAGTGGTTTGCCTACCGTCTGGAAATCATCGCTCGCATGCAGGTGCCGACCCAGGCGGCTGACGGGCTTGAAATCGGAGTAGCAAGCGAGTGGTTTGTGTTCCGTGGCAAGGCGCGCAGAGACGGACGTCAGGCCAGCATGGAGGCCTTGCTGTATGTGCGCGATGACAGCGTGCCTCATGTTATCTGGTCGCGGATCGGCGTATGAGCCGGTTGCGGATCGCCCTGCCTGCTCTGGAGCAACTGAATCCGGAGACGCCACTGCTATTCGTCCGGCTGGACAGCCAGGGCAAGACTGTTGAAATCGGCCTGAGCAATTTGCTGGAATTGAAGCAGGGCGGTGCACTGCAGCCGGTGGAAGCGTTTCTGCATCCACTGGACAGTCTGCTGGCCCGGATCGAAACGCCGCCGCTGACTGCGTCGCGGATCAGAAGCGCTGCGCTGTTAGCCGCCCAGGGACTGATACTGGGCGGCAGTGAGCTGATGCACATCGCCAGCAGCCCGCGCTATTCTGACGGGGCCGTTTATCTGGGCTGGTTGCCCGCAACTGCGCTGGAACGTCTGAGCCGACTGCTGAGTCAGTCGCGTCTGTCGTTGCGCGGCCTTTACCCTGCGCCCTATGGCCTGCCTGTGCCTGCACCGGGTCAAGTCAGTGTCGTGCTGCGGGATGAGCACTGGCTGCTACGTCACGGTGCCGGGCAAGGTGGCGTGCATCCGCGGCTGACCGAGACCCCTGACGCGCGCCTGGCCAACGGCAGCGAGTTGCACCGGCTGGACGACGAGGGCACGGCAGGCCTGGAAACATCGGCTGTCTTGCTCCTGGGCGGGCCGTCACCCGGCTGGAGCCTGCATGCAGGAATAGGGGCGGCGAAAGTCAGGACATCGGGCTGGACCGCCGCATGGGTCTGCTGCGGCCTGGCTGTCGGGGTATGGGCGCTGGGCTTGAATCTGTACGCCGCTCGCGAGGCTGCCCGAGGACAGCAACTCAGGGCCGGTATGGTGCAGCGGGTCAGTCAGGCCTTTCCTTACTTGCCGGTCATTCTCAATCCTCTGCAGCAGGCCCGGCAGCAGGTGGCGGCACTTGAAAGCGGTTCAGCCACCGGCACCGACAGCGGATTCGAACAGCTGGTAAAAAGCGCCGCTGGAGCGCTGCCGTTCCTTGCAGGTAGCGTGCAGCGCCTGACCTATTCAGATGGCCGCCTGCAGCTGCAACTGTTGCCCGATAACGCCCAGCCTGCTGTTGACGATACGTTGCAGCGTTCGCTGGCGCAGGTGGGTCTGACAGCCAGTCGCGATCATCTCACCTGGACCCTGAGCCAGATGCCCGATCAAGCGGCCGATGCGTCCGCTTCTACGCCGGAGAGCGACGTTGAGTAGCCGAATGTGGCAGCCATACGTTGACCGCTGGCGGCGACTGAGTGGGCATGTGCGTGTTGTCAGGGCCGGTCTGTCGATCAGGGAGACGCGTCTACTGTCGATAGGCGCGCTGGTGTTGTGCTGCCTGGTGACGTGGTTACTGATGGTTCAGCCTGCGCTGAAGAAAATCACGTATTGGCAGGCGCAAAATCCTGTGTTGAGCGCCCAGGCCGAGACGCTCGAAACGCTGCTCAAGCAGGTGAGCGTGCCGCAGCGCCGAACAGGCCCGCAGCATCCGCAGCCAGCATTGCAGCGCAGCCTTGAAGCCTTCGGGTTGTGGTCGTATTGCCAGCTTGAGCAAGACGGTGAAGGGGCTGAGCACAGTTGGCAACTGGCGTTCGATCACGCGCCAGCCGACGCAGTGATTGGTTGGCTGCTGGAGCAGCCGCAATTGTTTTCGTTACACATCAAGGACGCCAGCCTGCAACGTGCAGGCGAAGACGCTCAGGACCTGACAGGTCATCTGTCCGGGGTTGTTCGCATGGATCAGGCGTCGAGCGCAAAGGAAGCTTAATGAAATGGTATGCCTTTACCTGCACGTTGCCCTGTCGCAGGGTCGCACCGTTTTTCCTGCTGGCGCTGAGCGCTTGCAGCACCACATCGCCCGCGCCGCCTGGGCTGGTAGAGAGCGAGCTGGGTCAACCGCTGGCCAGAACCTTACCCGTCCGTGATGCACATGATCGCCAGCGCGCGCAACCGGGCGTCGCGCCAGGACAGAAACACACGTTGTCGAACACCGCTCGCGGCCATACGCCAGCCCGCAGGACAGGGGCTGCGCACGGCGCGCTGGGTGATCAGCTCATACAACTGAATTTTGTCGAGGCCGATATTCAATCGGTCGTGCGGGCGTTGTCACGTTCCACAGGCCAGCAGTTTTTGCTGGACCCCAAAGTCACGGGCACGCTGACGCTGGTCAGCGAAGGGTCGGTGCCGGCCTTTCAGGCTTATGAAATGCTGATGGCAGCTTTGCGCATGCAGGGTTTCAGTGTGGTGGATGTCGGCGGCGTGGCTCACGTCGTGCCTGAAGCCGATGCCAGACTGCTCGGCGGTCCTGTTTACAGTGCCGACAAACCTTCCGGGAACGGCATGCTGACCCGTACGTTTCGCTTGCAGTACGAAAATGCGGTCAATCTGATTCCGGTGCTGCGGCCTATCGTTTCGCCGAACAACCCGATCAACGCCTATCCCGGCAATAACACCATTGTCGTCACCGACTACGCCGATAACCTGGTGCGAGTGGCGCAGATCATCGACGGTATCGACACGCCCAGTGCCATCGATACTGACGTGGTGACCGTGCATAACGGTATCGCTGTAGACATCGCCAGTATGGTCAGCGAGTTGCTGGATACCCAGGGCGGCGACTCGACCCAGAAGATCAGTGTGATTGGCGACCCCCGCTCCAACGCCATCATTATCCGTGCTGGCAGCCCGGAGCGTACCGAGCTGGCGCGCAACCTGATCTACAAGCTGGACAACGCCCAGAGCAACCCGAGCAATCTGCATGTTGTGTACCTGCGCAATGCCCAGGCGGGAAAGCTGGCCCAGGCTTTGCGGGGCTTGCTGACCGGTGAAAGTGACAGCGGTGCCAGTGATACCGCCCGGGCGATGCTCAGTGGCATGGGCAGCACCGGTAACAAGAACGACGCGCAAGGTAACAGCAGCGCAGGCTCTGTCTCCGGGACCATAGCCAGCAGCGGTTATGGCCAGAGTAGCGCGTCGCCTTCGGTTGCCACTGCCGGTAGTCAGCAAGCCGAACAGAACACCGCGTTCAGTGCCGCAGGGGTGACCATTCAGGCTGATGCGACCACCAACACCCTGTTGATTTCCGCTCCGGAGCCGCTGTATCGCAATTTGCGTGAGGTCATCGATCAACTGGATCAGCGCCGTGCTCAGGTGGTGATCGAAAGCCTGATTGTCGAGGTCAGCGAGGACGATGCGAACCAGTTCGGCGTGCAGTGGCAGACCGGCAACCTGAATGGCAGCGGCGGCTTTGGCGGGGTGAACCTTGGCGGCAGCGGTTTGAATACCAGTGGCAGCACCAGTATCGACGTGCTTCCCCCAGGCTTGAATGTCGGCGTGGTGAGGGGCGCGGTGACCATTCCGGGCATTGGCGAAGTGCTGGATTTGAAGGTGCTCGCGCGCGCCCTGAAGAGCAAGGGTGGCAGTAATGTGCTGTCCACGCCGAACTTGCTGACGCTGGACAACGAGGCGGCCAGTATCTTCGTCGGCCAGACCATCCCGTTTGTCACCGGCAGTTATGTAACGGGCGGTGGCGGCACCAGCAACAATCCGTTTCAAACGGTTCAGCGCGAAGAAGTCGGCTTGAAACTGAATGTAAGGCCGCAGATTTCCGAAGGCGGTACGGTCAAGCTGGACATCTATCAGGAAGTCAGCAATGTCGATCAGCGCGCCTCGCTGGCGTCAGGCACCGTCACCAACAAGCGCGCCATCGATACCAGCATCCTGCTGGACGACGGGCAGATCATGGTGCTGGGCGGCCTGCTTCAGGACGGGTACAACCAGAGCGATGAAGCGGTGCCCTGGCTGTCGAGGATTCCGCTTCTCGGCGTACTGTTTCGAAACGAAGCGCGTTCGACCAGAAAAACCAATCTGATGGTCTTCCTGCGTCCCTACATCATTCGTGACAGCGGCACAGGGCGCAACATCACGTTGAACCGTTACGAATTCATGCGCCGCGCACAGGGTAATTTGCGTCCCGAGCGTAACTGGATGCTGCCGGACATGCAGGCGCCGCAGTTGCCCTCTGCGGCAAAGGCGATTCCTGACCTGCAGCCTGCTGCCGGTCAGATGCCGCGGGCGGTCATTCGCGCAGTGCCTGTGCCATGAGTGCGCTGCCTTATGCCTGGGCCAGAGCGCAACGCATTCTCTTGCGTGAGACTGACGAGGGTGTGCTGCTGGTCGTCTGCGACGCTACTCCCGGCTGGGCAATCAATGAGGCCCGGCGGCAGTTCGGTCCGGCGCGTCTGGAACAGGTTGGCACGCATCAACTGGAGGGGCTTCTGGCCGCAGCCTACGCCGATACCGGCAGCGCGGCGGCGGTGGTGGGCGCTGCAGAAAACGACGCTGACCTGAACCGGCTCATGCAGGATATTCCGGAAATCACCGACCTGCTGGATGCTCAGGACGGTGCCCCGGTGATTCGCATGATCAATGCACTGCTGACCTAGGCGGCTCGCGACGAGGCCAGCGATATTCATATCGAACCCTACGAAAGCCATTCGGTGGTGCGCTATAGGGTCGATGGCAGCCTGCGCGATGTAGTATCGCCGCGCAAGGCGTTGCATGGCTCGCTGGTGTCACGCATCAAGATCATGGCCCAGCTGGATATCGCCGAAAAGCGCTTGCCTCAGGATGGTCGAATCGCATTGCGCGTGGCCGGTCGGCCCATCGACATTCGCGTCTCGACCGTGCCTACCGGCCACGGTGAAAGGGTGGTAATGCGCCTGCTCGACAAACAGGCCGGTCGTCTGCGTCTCGAGACACTGGGCATGGCCCCTGATGTGCTGGCCAGACTCGACAACCTGATACGCCAACCCCATGGCATTGTGCTGGTCACAGGGCCCACCGGCAGTGGCAAGACCACCAGTCTTTATGCCGCGTTGGCACGGCTGGATGCCAGCACCAGCAATATCCTGACCGTGGAGGACCCGGTGGAATACGACCTGCCGGGTATCAGTCAGATTCAGGTCAACAGCAAAATCGACATGACTTTCGCCCTGGCGTTGCGCGCGATTCTGCGTCAGGACCCGGACATCATCATGATCGGCGAAATCCGAGATCTGGAAACCGCCCAGATCTCGGTGCAGGCATCACTGACCGGGCATTTGGTGCTGGCAACCCTGCACACCAATGACTCGGTATCGGCGATCAACAGGCTTGTCGACATGGGCGTCGAGCCTTTTCTTCTTGCGTCTTCTCTGCTTGGCGTGCTGGCGCAGCGCCTGGTACGCCGTCTGTGCCCGCAGTGCAGACAACCCGACCCGACTGCGTCAGGCTGCTGGCGCCCGCAGGGGTGTGAGCGCTGTAGCGGCACCGGTTACAGCGGCCGCACCGGCATTCATGAGCTGTTCTGTATTGATGATGAGGTGCGCAGTCTGATCCATCAAGGTGCCGATATGCAGGCACTGAGGGGGGCGGCGCGCAATGCCGGCATGGTCAGCATGCGCGAGGATGGCCAGCGCTGGGTTCGCGATGGCACCACAGCTCCGGAAGAAATCATTCGTGTGACACGGGACGCTTGATGAGCCGCTATCACTATGAAGCTGCCGATGCGCAGGGCACGATAGAATCCGGCTATCTGGACGCTGACAGTCAGGACGCCGTGATGGCTGATCTGCGCCAGCGGGGGCTGACTGCATTGCAGGTAAAGATCGACAGCCAGACCAGCAGTCATGGGGCAGGGGGGCTGTTCAGTATGCGCCTTTCGGACGCTGACCTTGCCTCGGTGACCCGACAACTGGCAAGCCTGCTGAGTGCCGGGCTGCCGCTGGATGAAGCATTGGGGGCCACGGTCGAGCAGGCCGAACGCCAACACATTATTCAGACCCTGAGCGCGATACGCACCGATGTTCGCAGTGGCATGCGTCTGGCCGAAGCGCTGGCCGCCCGCCCCAGAGACTTTCCGGACATTTACCGGGCCTTGATCGGGGCGGGGGAGGAGTCCGGCGACTTGGCCCGGGTCATGGAGCGACTGGCCGATTACATAGAAGAGCGCAATGGCCTGAGAGGCAAGATTCTCACGGCGTTCATCTACCCCGGCGTAGTGGGGCTGGTCTCGATTGCCATCGTGATTTTTCTGCTGAGCTACGTAGTGCCCCAGATAGTCAGTGCGTTTTCTCAGGCGCGTCAGGACCTGCCCGGTTTGACACTGGCCATGCTGGCCGCGAGTGATTTCATCCTTGCCTGGGGCCTGGTGTGTCTGGGCGTATTGCTGGCGGCGTTGTGGGGCTGGCGAATTTGTCTGCGCAACCCGGCTACGCGCCTGAGATGGCACAGCCAGATCCTGCGCTTGCCCTTGATCGGTCGATTCGTACTGGGGCTGAACACCGCACGCTTTGCATCGACCCTGGCGATTCTCGGTGCTGCCGGTGTGCCCTTGCTGCGGGCGCTGGACGCATCGCGTCAGACCTTGTCCAACGATCGCCTCAGTCTGGCGGTGAGCGAAGCCACGTCCAGGGTCCGCGAAGGCGTCAACCTGGCGGTGGCACTGCGGATTGAAAAGGTCTTTCCGCCGCTGCTGATTCACCTGATTGCCAGCGGCGAAAAAACCGGGTCGTTACCGCCGATGCTTGATCGTGCTGCGCAGACCCTTTCCCGCGATATCGAGCGCCGCGCGCTGGGCATGACTGCGCTGCTCGAACCCTTGATGATCGTGATCATGGGCGGCGTAGTGCTGGTGATCGTTATGGCTGTGATGTTGCCGATCATCGAGATCAATCAACTGGTCAATTGAGGGGCGCGATCCTGATGAAGGCTGACTCTTCGTCCGGCGATAACCTGCTCAATAAAAGACCCTCATTGAGAGGGTCTTTTATCGTCCTGTACAACCGGCGTATCAGATTTTGCCAGCGCCGGCCTTGGCCTTGACGTCGGCCGCAACCTTGACAGCCGCCAGAGGGGTGTAGCTATACGGAGAGGTCCAGCCAATACTGGTGCTCCAGGAACAGCTGATGACACTGCCGTTTACCAGCGACCCGCTATCACGGTAGACACTGCCGCCATAGTCGGCCGCAACCTTGCTGCAACCACTGATGCCGCTGATATCGAGCACATTGCGCTCAGAGAAGATTTTCGAACCTTTACCGACGCCCTGGGCATACACAAACGGGTAGACCTTATGGCTGGTACTTCCAGTGTGATAGTTGTTGTAAAGATGAACCTGGCCAAACCCTATTCGCGGCCCGCGAGAGGAAATATTCTCGAACAACGAGTTGTGAATGGTCACCTTCAGTTTGCCGTCATCGGTTGTTTTACTGTCACTTGAACCGATCAGGTTATTCTTTTCGTGATTCCGGAACACGGAATACGAGATGGTGACATAGTTGGCGCCGTTCTTGACGTCCAGTGCGCCATCATGGTGTTGTTTTGGACGACCATTGGCCGTGCCATTCTGATCATCGGTACGACGGCCGTCGGTAAACGTCACATGATCTATCCATACATTGCTGGCACCTTCGACCGTCAGACCGTCGTACTCCGAGTTCCAGTTGCCGGCGCTGCCATCTTCCGGGTCCCAGGGGTTTTCAATGGTCAGGTTGCGAATGATGACGTCGTTTTCCTTCGCGTAGAAAAACCCTTCCCTTATCTCGGCACTGCTGGAGGTGCCGACAATCGTGGTTTTGCCGGGGATGTCCAGGCGGGCGCGCTGCTTCATATCAGAGGTTTTGGTGTACGGTTTGCCGTCGCTGACATCAATAACCCCTGTCACCTTGATGATCCGGCCGTTGCTGCCTGCCGACGCAGCCAGTGCGGCTTTCAGCTCGGCGGCGTTTTTCACCGAATAAATGTTATTCGCTGCTGCCCTTGAACCACCCTTGGTGCCCCCGTTTTGAGTAGCCCAACCGGTAGTGGCAACATCGGTGGCGATATCGGCTTGGGCAGACAGGCTGACAGACAATAGCGATACAAGAATGCCGCCCGTCAATGCGAGCGGCGTTAAACCATGAGGCTTCAACATATAATCTATTCCTTGATTAATGTGTGTACAGCGTGCAGTTATTGCAACTGCGTATCCCACAGCAAACATCCTGTTGCCAAGGCAGTAGCGCAAACAGAATGTTTGCTGTTGATTGAATATAGTCGTGAATCGGAAAGCGCCATTGTTGTGAGTGTATTTTTTTGTAAAAGAGAACCCATGCTGTTTATTTTTTACAAGCATCTAACGCGCAATAAGTACATTGCTATTGTCGCCATGATGGGAATGTAATTCATAAGGTGAATGCGTCTGATGCGGCCTTGTTATTCATCTAATGAATAACAAGGCCGCGTCAGACGTCTGTGAAGTAGTGGGGCGCTTAATTCGTTGAATTGATCGGACCCAGTATTCTCAGATAGAGATGCACGGTCGTCCCGTTTTCAGGTGCTGTTTCGACGCGTGCGCCTCCGCCTGCGTTCACCGCAAACTCCTGCACCTGAACAAGGCCCAGGCCGGCACCTGGTTCGGAGCTTCTGGTGGTGAAGAAGGGTTCGAATATCTGTTCCTTGAGATCGGCGGCCATGCCTGGGCCATTATCAGCCACGCTGAGTACCAGGTAGTCGCCTTCCGGCAATCGTGGGTCTTCCTTGACTGACTCCAGTCGAGTGGCGATATGTACCTTGCCAGACCCTGACATTGCATCACGGGCGTTGGCCAAGAGGTTCAATACGGCGGCGTGCAACTGCGCTTCGGCGCACAGGACGCCCCAGCCCTGGGCGCTAAGGTCGAACGACAGTTCCAGATTGTCGCCTGCCGAGCGCAATAACAGATCACGGGCGGCATCGATTCGTTCGCTGACATCGATGCAGATCAGTTCGGGGCCGTCCTGACGAACGCTATCGAGCAAACGGGTGACCAATTGTCGACCGTGATCCACAGCTCGCAGGCCGGTGTCACTGAGCGTCTCGACATCAGATGGGCGACGCGAGCGCATGCGGACAAGTTGCAGGCTGGCGCTCAACGCCTGGAGCAGGTTGTTGAAGTCGTGGGCGATGCTCGCTGTGAGCATTCCCAATGACGACACCCGCTGTGACTCGCGCAGATTGCGTTCAACGGCCAAGCTTTGATTCTGTGCGCTTTCGAGTCCCAGGGCCAGTTCTGCGGCATGTTGGTCGCGTTGTTGTGTAAGCAGGCGATATTGCATCAAGGCTGCGGTCTGGCGGGCCAGTGCCAGCAGGGCCAGACGTTGTTGTTCGGTCAGAACACGCGGCCAGATATCGATTATACACACCGTGCCCAGCGCATGGCCCGTGTCGGTGCGAATCGGTGCGCCTGCATAAAACCGGATATAAGGAGGGCCCAGCACCAGCGGGCTTTCTCTGAAGCGGGGGTCGGTGGTTGCATCTTCTACGACCAGCACATCGGAAGGTTGCAGGATTGCGTGTGCGCAGAAGGCCAGATCGCGATGGGTTTCCTTGACGTCCAGGCCGATGCAGGCCTTGAACCACTGGCGTTCCCGGTCAACCAGCGAAACCAGGGCGATAGGCGCGTCGCACAGCGTGGTAGCGAGCAGCACAATGTCGTCTAAGTCCTGCTCGGGAGCGCTGTCCAGTATCCTGAGATGCTCAAGAGACAGGACTCGTTCTTCTTCGTTGGCAGGAAGTGGCGCAGGGTGGTGGGTCATGGGGCGCACCGCGATCAGATGAGATAAGGTCTTATGATGCCTATGATTTATACAGGGCAGCAAGGTACACAGCGTATAAATGCACGCAATCCGGCCGGATGCGTCAGGCTTCAGTTCTGTGCCTGTCGCGAACGCTGAACCGTCCAGCGCGTCGACAGCCGTTACACGATAGCTCAACTGTACCGCCTTCGTTGCCGGTCTTGATCGGGTTCTCGCGTTTTGCCGTGAATGCTCATTGGCGGCTTGGGCAATGAACCCGGTCAGTTGGAGTCGTGGGTTTAAAGAAGGTTTCATGTAGCGCTATTAGTAGGAGGCGTATAATGGCTATAAAAGTACATTCGTAATAAGAAGTCTGCGGGTGTTGGCAATGCGTGTCCGGCATCCGTAAGTAGTTTGCTTGTAACTTATTGTGCCCACAGTGTGCCTGTTATGTAATAAACTGCCTGGCGATTTTTGCGTGGGCAAAGATCGTTGGTTAATCACTAACGTGTGTATTCTTCAGGAGCATTGCTGATGCCCGGCCCAAATGATTCAAGTCCTGCCGAACTTTTGCCCGAAGGGTCTCCCGACGACAGAGTCACCAGCCTGTTGTGGGGGCCGTTCTGGTTAGGCGATTCAACCGGTACTCACCTCACTTACAGCTTTCATACTGCCAACTCCGTCTATGCCACTGACTACAGTCGCTCTCAGGAGCCCAGCGATGCCTATTCACTGACCGATGCCCAGGCCGCGGCGGCAAGAAGTGCGTTGGGTGCATGGAGTGCAGTGGCAGACATCAAATTCACCGAGGTTCAGGACACCCCGGACAATGTCGGAGACATTCGTTTTGGCGGCTTCAAGAGTCTGCAAAGTACTGAGTACGGCCAGGCTTACGCGCCAGGCACACTGGGCCGGTCCGGTGATGTCTGGATCGGGCCGAAAGTCAACGCGGCTGATCCTGCCAAAGGCACGGATGATTACCTGACGTTCATGCATGAAACGGGTCATGCATTGGGTTTGAAACATTCGTTTGAAGCCTCGCAATACAACGATGTTCTGCTCGATGCCAAGTTTGAAGATGCCCGTTACACCATCATGAGCTACACCAACAACTACAGTTTCAAACCCACCACGCCGATGTTGCTCGATGTGGCGGCCATGCAGTTCATATACGGTGCCAACACCAGCTATCACACCGGTAATGACGTCTACAAATGGGCACCCGATCAGTCGGTGTTCGAGACGATCTGGGACGCTGGTGGCAAGGATACGATTGATGCCAGCAATCAGGCTTCGTTTGTGAAGATCAACCTCAACGAGGGTGAGTTCAGCACCATCGGCAAGGCGTTCCTCGATTACAACCAGAATCCTGATGCCCCGACGCTGATGAACTCAGGGCTGGCGATTGCCTACGGTGCGCACATTGAAAACGCCATTGGCTCTGCTTTCAATGACACGCTGATCGGCAACAGCCTGGATAACGTGCTTGATGGTCGTGGCGGTCTGGACACCATGATTGGCGGTTTGGGTAACGACACCTACGTTATTGATCAGGCTGGTGAGCTCGCTTTGGTGCAAGAGAAGGCCAATGAGGGCATCGATACACTCAAGATCACCTATGACAACACATCGCCGGTTGCCACAGTGATCGACCTGAATGCCGGCCCGCTGGCCAACTTTGAAAACGTCCACCTAAAAGGAGAGGGCGAGTTCACTTTGCTGGGCAATGATCGCAACAATACCCTGACCGGTAACGATGCGAACAATGTGCTGTTCGGCGGCGCGGGCAATGACAAGCTGGTTGGCGGTCTGGGCGCAGACATCATGACCGGTGGCAGCGGTGCTGACCGTTTTGTGTTCAATGACCTGGCAGAAATGGGCAAAGGCCACGCCAGCGACGTGATTACCGACTTCAACAGCCAGCAGGGCGACAAGCTGAGCTTCCTGAAGATGGATGCCAACGTGGACACCAAAGCCCTTGATGCTTTCAGCTTCATTGGCAGCGGCGAGTTCACAGGCGCTGGCCAGCTGCGTTTCGCCGACCACGTGCTGTCCGGCAACGTCAATGGTGATTTGCATGCAGACTTTGAAATCCAGCTGGTCGGTGTAACCGAGTTCCATGCTCACGATCTGGCGGTTTGATCGCTGACTTGAAATACCGGTTTCAATGACAGGACTGCGCCACGGACAGGCGCCGTTCTATCTGCTTGCCCATCGCCTCCTTCTTTTCTTTCTCCTGCCTCTTCCCGTCGTTTTAACTGCGCACCGCAATTGGGCGACGCAGGGTTTTGAGCTTTTTTTGGCACCGTGACGGTGCTGTTACAAAATTTAAAACCACAAATTCAATATATCCAACAAAACCCACTTGACGCGCCAGCCCCTGCTGAATGTAATGCGCCGACAGTCGTCGGCACTGGGCATTGCGCAGAAGTATCTCACTGATGAAAGAGGTATCTACATTGATTGAGCCACAGCCATCGTCCATGCCTACCGTGATTGAAGCTGCCGCGCTTGTCCGCAAAGGCTGCATGACGCCGATACGCTTGACTGAGTTATGTCTGGCAACGATTGAAACCCACAATTCCACACTCAATGCGTTTGGTGACGTATACGCCGATGTCGCGCTCGAACAGGCCTGGACGATGACTGCCGAACTGCAGCGTGGTCAGGCAAGAGGTCCGCTGCACGGCATACCCTTTGGCATCAAGGACCTCTTTTCGACAGCGGGACTGCGCACCACGCGTGGCTCGTTGACTGCTCTGGACTCGGTGCCGGTCCAGGATGCACCGATCATTCGCCGCCTCAAGAATGCTGGTGCGATCATTCTGGGCAAGACAGCGACGACCGAATTCGGCTGGACCGGCGCGAGTACGTCACGGGTGTTCGGCAACGGGCGTAACCCCTGGGACCCGGCACTGACCAGTGGTGGCTCCAGTTCCGGCTCGGCGATTGCGGTGGCGGCGCGCATGGTGCCGGGCGCACTGGGCTCCGATGGTGGCGGCTCGGTGCGCATACCTGGCTCGTTCTGTGGTGCGTTCGCCCTCAAAGGCACTCTGGGACGCATTCCGACCTGGCCCTGGTCAGCCACCGAGATGCTCAGTCATGCCGGACCGATTACCCGAACCGTGCGTGATAGCGCTTTGCTTTTCGATATCCTGTCGGGGCCGGATCCGCTGGATCACCAGGCGCTGCCAGCCCCTGACGAGTCCTTTCTGGCACGGTGTGACCAACCGTTGAATCCGTTGCGTATCGGCTTCTGCCCGACGCTGTTTGACACACCGGTCGACGCGCAAATCGCCGCAGCGGTTGAAGCTGCTGTGGGTAATATCGCCAGGTCGCTGCCCGTCACGGTCAGCACGCTCAAACCAGCCTGGCAGGACCCGCTGGCGACGTTCGAAACCCTGTGGGTTGCCGGACGCGGTATCGCCTATGGCAAAGCGCTTGCGCAGCAACTGGACCAGCTTGACCCTGGCTTTGCCGATCTGATCAGGCGTTCTGCCCAGTACAGCCTGAGCGATTACTTGCAGGCACTTCAGCAGCGCGCTGCGTTTGCCAATCAGGTCCATGCGCTGTTTGAGGATTACGATCTGCTGATCATGCCCACGTTGCCGATTCTGCCGTTTGCTGCCGACGACGTGGCACCTGCCGGTTATGCCGGGCAGGACGGCGCTGTGCCGTGGGCGCGCTGGACGCCATTTACTTACCCTTTCAACATTACCGGCAACCCGGCGGCCAACCTGCCCTGCGGGTGGAGTTCCGGCGGGCTGCCCATTGGTCTGCAAGTGGTCGGGCCACGCTTTGCCGACGCTCAGGTGCTGCAGTTCTGTGCCGCTGTGGAAGCCATCGCGCCATGGGATCAACACTTGCCACCGATTTTGGGGCAGTAGCCATGTCCCTCTTGCTTGCGGATCAACGGCCAACGGGCCCGGACACTGGAGTTCTTACTTTGCAACGGAATGCCACCCCCATGCTCAATCAGCCGCGCCTGGACGAAATCATGCGCCTGCTCGCCCAACAGCAGCGTGTCAAGGCGTCGGACCTTGCACAATTGCTGTTCGTGTCCGAAGAGACCATTCGCCGCGACTTCAAGTATCTGGAAGAAGAGGGCCGATTAAGGAGAATTCACGGTGGCGCGATTCTGCCCAGATCCAGCGAAGAACTGCCTTTGCAGGAACGCAGCAGGCTCAAGCCCCGCGCCAAGGCAGGTATTGCTGCCCGCGCTGCGCAACTGGTCAGCGAAGGCATGGCGATCTTCCTCGACACCGGTACTTCGACGCTGGCGCTGGCCCAGCAACTGACGCGGTTCAGCCAGTTGAAGATCATCACCAATTCGCTGGACATCGCCCAGTTGATATCGCACCAAAGCGACAATCAGGTGCTGGTTGCGCCCGGCGATGTGCGGCGTACCGACAACGCCTTGATCGGGCCGCACACGCTGGAGTTCGCCCGGCAGTTTCATTACGACATCGCCTTCATGGGTATCGGCGGCATTGATCTGGACCTGGGGCTGATGGATTACCAGGAGCCGGAAGCCATGTTGCGCAGGACGCTGGTCAGGCACTGCGCGCGCAGTGTTGTGCTGGCTGATGATGGCAAGTTCGGTCATCGCACCTTTATCAATACTCTTCCGTTCGCCGCGATCACCACCCTGGTCACCAATCGCGCGTTATCCGACGAGTTTGTGACACGCCTGGAGAAAGATCATGTCGACACCCTCTATCCCTGAATTGATCGAGCCAGGTGCAGCTGATCTGGCGGCATTCGAAGCACTGTTTCGGCAAAGCTCGGCCATTGGTGCAACACCTGCGGGTGGCTTGCACCGGCTGGCGGCATCGGCTGAAGACGGCCGGGTACGCGACCTGTTTCGGGACTGGCTGAAAGAGCACGGCTTTGAAGTGCGTGTCGATGCGATCGGCAACCTGTTCGGCCTTATGACGTTTGATCCCCAGGCGCCTTATCTGCTGTGCGGTTCACATCTGGACAGCCAGCCGAGCGCGGGTCGTTTCGACGGTGTGTACGGCGTGCTTGCCGCTGCCGTGGCGGTGTCCAGTCTGGCGCGGCAACTGCGTGAACGCGGTGAAATACCTGCCTGCAATCTGGCCGTCGTCAACTGGACCAACGAGGAGGGAGCCCGCTTTCAGCCGAGCCTGATCGGCAGCGGTGTATTTACCGGGGCATTGGCCCTGGAAAATGCCTGGGAAAGCCGCGATGGCGATGGCATCCGTTTGAAGGATGCGCTGCAAGCCATAGGTTATCTGGGTAATGATCAGGTTGATTTGAACATTGCCGGATACGTCGAAATTCATGTCGAACAAGGCATTGGCCTGGAAAGCAGCCATACGGCAATCGGCGTGGTCCGGGAAACCTGGGCCGCGTTGAAACGGCGGGTGCGTTTCGATGGCGAGCAGAATCATACCGGCCCTACGCCCATGGCCGCTCGCCGTGACGCATTGCTGGCCGCCGCACACACCATCACGGCGGTGCGCGACGAAGCCGGGCAACATGGCTTGCAGATGCATAGCTCGGTAGGACGTATCGAGGTGTACCCCAATTCACCCAATGTCGTGCCTTCCCGGGTCTCCCTGCTGATCGAGTACCGCTCCCGCGATGTCGGTCTGCTGAGCGCGGCAGGTGAACGCCTGGACGCAACGTTGCACACCATCGCCGACAGGACCATGACCGGGTTTGAGGTGGAAAGCAGCGTACTGCGCCCGCCCGCCAGGCTGCATGACGGTTTTGCGGAACTGGCGCACGTAGTAGGCGGCGAGCTGGGCCTGTCGACCGCCGACAGCATGACGGTCGCCGGTCATGACGCGATCAGCATGAACCGCCATTACCCGGTGTGCCTGCTGTTCATCCCCAGCAGCAATGGCGTTTCCCATAACGAGGCCGAATACACCAGCGATCAGGACATGCGCAACGGTTTGCGCATGCTGACCGGGCTGTTGTATCGGGCTTGCACCTCATCCGCTTCGTTTCGTTGAGGGCTGACCATGTCATATGCTGACGACCTGACCACACGCCTGCTCGGCGCATTGGCAAACTGCGGGCTGGATGCGAACGCGCACACCGAGGTCGTTACGCAGGGCGTGGCATCGCCCTCCAGGCTGTCGACCGAATGGACGGGTTTTCGAGTGGTCGGTGCACAGGGCGCTGTTTACGCCAAGGTGCTGCATGCCGATATGGCGCAACTGATTGATTTCGAAAAGGCGGCGCAGGCCAGTGAATGCGCAGGCCGCAGCGGCGCGGCACCGCGCTTGCTTGGCGCAGACGCGGCCTGCGGTGTGCTGATTTTCGAGGACCTGGGTCTGGACTGGCGTGCTGCCCGGCTCGATGACCTGCTCGCGCCGGGCCGCCTTCAGGCGCTGTGGGCGCTGAAGCGGCTGGTGCATGTCGGGCCTGTGCCTGATGTTGTGTGCTCGCCGATGATGGATATCGAGCGCCTTCGCACACTCTGCGAACGTGACAACGTTGCACTGCCCGCAGAACACCAATGGATTGACCGCTGCGTTGACATGGTCTGGCAGGCATTGCAGACCCGCTCTGTGCAGGCGGTGCCGCTGCACGGTGACGGCGTTGCCAGCAATGTGATGGTTTCAAGCGAAGGCCGGTTGCGCCTGGTGGATTTCGACTACGGCGGCTGCATGGACCCCTGGTACGACGTTGCGATTACCCTCAACGAGCTTTATTCGTTTGAAAGCCAGTGGCGCGAAGGGATCAGCGCATGGGCGGGGCAGTGTCTGGAAGTCGACTATGCCGTCTGCCGCTTGTATGCGCTGATCAACGACTGGTACTGGACATTGTGGGGGCTTTGGGCAGGTACGACGTCCGTGCGGCCACTGGAGTTTTCCAAGGTCGGTCAATGGACGCTGCTGCGTTGCCGGCAGTGTGTTCAGGACCCGCGACTGGAAGGCTGGATGCGTCAGGTTCAGGAGGGTAGAGCATGAAAACGTTAGGGCAGTCTGTCAGTACCCAGGAACGACAACTGGAAGCTGCGGTGCGCAGTATCGACAGTTGGCAGGGGCGGCGCGTCGGCTACGAGCCGGTCAGCGGTGGTATCTCCAACACTAATTGGCGGGTTGAGGTCGAGGGGGCCGACACGGCGTACTTCTTCAAGGTGCCGGGTGCCGGCACAGAAATGTTCATTGACCGCCACACCGCCCACGAGGCCAGTGTGAAAGCGGCGCAAACCGGCTACGGTGCGCCGGTGTTTGCGTTCCTCGAATCTTTCGGTGTCGAAGTGTTCGAGTTCATGGAGGGCTGGCGGGCATCGTCCAATCATGACTTCCTGCAGCGCGACATACGCCACGGCGCTCTGCACGGGCTCAAGGCGTTCAACGATCAGCCGTTGCTGAAACAGACCAAGACCGTGTTCGACATGATTGCCGAGCACCAGAGCCAAGTGGCCGAGCTCAAGGGCATCAAGCCCCAGGATGACGACTGGTTGTGCCTGCAATATCAGCGCGCAAAAGCTGCGCTGCAAGCTTCCGGAATTGACCTGGCACCGTGCATGAATGACACGCTGGCAGGCAACTTCATGCTCAACGCGGAGCGTCAGATTCGCCTGGTGGATTTCGAGTACGCCTCCAATAACGATCGCCATTACGAACTGGCGCTGTGGTTCGGCGAGATGTTTTTCAGTGACGAGATGGAACTGGCGCTGATCGAGGACTATTTCGGTCAGGTCAGCGCGCAAACCGTAGCGCGGATCAAGCTGAACAAGGCGTTGGCAGATATCAAATGGTCAACCTGGGCAATGGTCCAGCACGCCGTGTCGCAACTGGACTTCGACTTTTACAAGTACGGCACCTGGAAGCACATGCGCGCGCGCAGCATCATCAATGATTCGCAATGGGAAACCTGGTTGCGACAGGCATGACCCGTCCTCTCCAAGCATACCTGTAACAAGCACTCCAATAATAAAAAAGTAGCGGGTGACCGCGTGTTCCTTTTCCTGCTTGAGTTTTATCCGATCACTTATCCATAGCCAGATCCTGAAATTCAAGGAGCACTCCATGAGTAACGTTCCGTCTTCTGAAAATCCCGGCCGCCTGAAAAATCTGGTGTTTGGCCTGTACTTCTTCGCGCTGTTGATGATGGCGCTGTTTCCGCCGTTCTACCTCAAGGTCAGTGGCAGCACCGCGCTGGTGCTCGGTGTGCCACTGCCGATCTTCTACTGGATTCTGATCGCCGTGCTCATGGGGCTGGGCCTGTGGATGCTGTACGTGGTCGAGTCTCTGCTGGGTGAAATTCCACAAGAGGGGGACGGGCAATGATCAGCACGACTACAGTTTTGGACCTTTACATCACCTTCGGCCTGATCGGCGTGTTCCTGGCGGGCATGATTGCCGTGTTGTACGCGACCAATCGCAAGAGCGAGAGCTTTTCCGACTACGCGGTGGGCGGTCGCTCCTACGGTCCCTGGTTCATCGCCATGTGCTACACCAACTCGTGGTGGCCGGGTGCGACTTTTACTGCGTTCTTTGCACTGTCTGTCGGTGGCGCGCTGGGCTTTTACGGTATGGTCTATGCCACGCTCGGCGTGACCGCCATGTACCTGATGGCCAATCGTGCCTGGACCTGGGGCAAGCGTTTCAACCTGACCACCCAGCCGGATCTGCTGGGCATGCGCTTCAACAGCCCGGTGGTCAAACGCATTGCTTCGATCATTGGCATCATCTCGGTATTCCCTTGGGTGGTGATGGGCATTCAGGCCCTCGCGACTCTTTTTCAGTTCGCCAGTTTCGGCCGTTGGGGCGTGACGACTTGCCTGCTGGTCGGGGTGGTGGTGATCCTGATTCGGCAGTACTGGACGGTGAGCATGGGCATGCGCGGCCTGATCATGACCGACATGTATCAGGGGCTGATTGCCTACGTGCTGTGTGCCGCGCTGTGCATTTTCCTGCTGTTCGGTGCTCAGGCGTCGTTCGTCAACCTGTCGCAACTGCCCGCCAGCATGCTGGTGATTCCGGGTGGCGCAGGCAGCACGTATGGGCCGATGTACATGTTCAGCCTGATCTTTACCGGGGTGATCGGCTCAATGTGCTGGCCCATGAGCTTTCAGCGTATCTATACCGCCAGCGGTGTGCGTTCGGTGAAGAAGGGCACACTCCTGACCATCATGCTGGTGGGTGGCTTCTATGGCATTCTGATGCTGTTCGCCGCGGCAATCAGTCAGGACCCCAACGTGGCCGCGCATCCGCAGCATGGCTGGTTCCTGTCACTGTTCGATATCGGCGGGCCGTGGTTGCTGGGGCTGGCAATCATGATTGTCCTGGCGGCCAGCATCGGCCATGTCGACGGCTGCGTTCAGGTGTGCGGTACACAGTTTGCCAATGACTTGGCGACCTGGAGCAAGCCGCGCAGTGATCGCGAGAAGACTGTTCTCGCCAAGGTGGGCATGGTGGTTTTCATCGCGGCGGCGTCGCTGTTGGCGTACCTGACCTTCGATTACGCGCGCCTGCAACTGCTGGCACAGATTTCCTATCAGGGCATCATCCAGCTGGCCGTGCCGCTGTTCTTCGGGGTCTTCAGTCGTCGTGGCAACAAGCAAGGCGCGATTGCCGGCATGCTGGTCGGTATTGTTATCGCGATTGTGCTGACCACAATTTACCCCGATGACATTCCGGCACTGGGTTCGTTGACCAGCGGCATCATCGGCCTGATCTTCAATGCGGGCATTTTTGTCGCGTGCGCCATTGCGATCAAGCCAAGTGCGGAGGAGGTCAGACGCGTTGATGAGTTGTTCGCCATGGCAGCACCGGCGCGCCATGGCGTGCGCCCGATTGCTGCTATGGGCTAGTCGATAAAAGCCCTGAGCGGCGAGGGCAGGTAGCGGCGTTCTGGATAGTACAGATACGGCCAGGTGAGGCGCTGCCACCTAGGCTCAAGTATCGGTTCCAGTGCGCCGCTGTCCAGATGAGTACGTAGCCGGTTTTTGAACAGGAGGCGGCTGCTCAATCAGAGCCTGCCTTGCTCGCGCAGCACTGCGCCGATTCGCTCTATTTCCAGTTCGCCCTGATTAAGCGCGGCCTTACTGGTGTGCACCGAATAGTAGCCGGTGACCAGATCATGCGGATGCTTGACTGCCGACCCCAGCACGAAATGGGTATCGCCTTTTGCGACGAAGTCGATAGGGCGATCCGATTCCTCGAAAATAGCCAGTTCGCCAGCGCTGATCGGGCCGCCTGCGTCGAGGTGTCCGGCGTTGATCGCCAGCCAGGCGACGCTATGACCTGCGGGCGGCGTGTAGCGCCAGTGCTCGCCGTCTTTCAGTTTTACGGCCAGATAATTCATGCCCTGTGGTGCAGGTATGCTGCTTTGTGCTGCACCGTAACGCCCCAGCAGCACCTGTGCCGGGCCTTGCCGCGCAACCTGCGACGCCGCCAGATAAACGCTGTGTGCAGGGCCATTCTCTTGCGCTGCGGGCAGGGCTATCCATAGCTGAAAGCCTGTAATCGGCGCATCGCTTACCGGCTGGGCGTCATGCCATACGCCATTGCCCGCGCTCATCCATTCCACACCACCGTTGGGCAATATGCCTGATTTACCGGTGGTGTCTTCGTAGGCCATTTCGCCTTCGATCATATAGGTCAGCGTTGCAATTCCTGAGTGTGGATGCATGCCGGAGCCTTTTTTTCCCGGCTCGGGTTTGAAGTCGAATTGATCAAGAAATACGAAAGGCTTCAATAACTGACCCAGATCGCCAGGGCTCATCAGGCGAGTGATAGGCCCTCGGCTTTTGCCGCTGGTGCGATGGGTGATGGCGCGTGGCTGAATGCTGACGATGGTGTTCATAGCGTTGTCCTCTAGGCCTTGATGCCTGAGCACAAAGAATAAGCCTCTGTGGATTACTTGATTAGTCGGTATAGTTGGTTTGGACTCATCCATAAATGGAAGGAATAAACCCCTTGGCGCTTGACCTCAACGATGTCGCCCTGTTTGTGCAGGTCGTGCGCAGCGGCAGCTTTGCGCAGGCGGCAAGGCATCTGGGCATGCCTTCCAATACGGTCAGCCGCAGGGTTCAGCAATTGGAAATACAGCTGGGCACTCGATTGTTGCATCGGTCGACACGCAAGCTGGTCCTCACCCAGGCAGGTGAAGACTTCCACGAACGCTGTGTGGACGCTGTCGATGGTTTGATGGATGCCGCAGAGCAACTTGTTTCACATCGAGAAGAACCTGGCGGTCGGCTGCGCATCGCCGCAATGGCGGATTTCTTCGATTTCTTTTCGATGGAGTGGGTGGCTGATTTTCTTGCCGAATATCCTCGGGTTCAGCTGGAGTTCGTGCTCAGCGATGAGCGCGCCGACCTGCTCGCTGACCGGCTGGACATCGCGTTTCGCGGCGGCCCCTTGCAGGATTCGGGCTACGTAGGGCGACAACTGATCGAAGAGGGGCATGACAGCATGGTTGCCAGCCCGGCGTATATCGCCGCTCACGGCATGCCTGATTCCCTGCAGAGCCTGCACGGGCATTACTGCGTCAGCACGGCGCATCCCGGCGGGAGCACTGTCTGGCGGTTGCTCGGGCCGGACGCGAAGATGCATGAGGTGCAGATGGCCAGCCGATTCAATGCCAACACCGCGCAGGCATTGCGTAAAGCGACCCTGGCAGGGCTTGGTATTGCGCTATTGCCCGCGACGCTCATCCGCTCGGATTTGCGCGATGGTAGACTGGTGCCGGTACTGACGCAGTACCAGCGCACCAGTCATGGTCTGCATGTGCTTTATCCCAGTCGGCAACATCTGCCGCCTGCGGTGTCGGCATTCATAGCGCTGGTCATGGAAAAACTCAGGGACAAGGCGTTTGCGGCGCAATGAGCCGCCTTGGCGGCACACTACATGCTCTGCGTCACTTCAACTTCGAGGTCATGTAGATCAGCCGAACGGTCGCAACCGTAATGGCTTCTGCGTCGTTCTTGATGTTTTCCAGCTGGTCGCTGTCGACGTTGCTTTCGCCTGCATTTGATTCAATCAAGCGGGTCACGTGGTACAGGTTCTGAGTCACGTCGTGCAGGTTGCCGTGCAGGCGAGCAACAACGCGGTTGAGAGGAGCGCAGGCCTGGCTATTCGAAATTGTGACGGCGGGTGAGCTGAGACCGGTCACCACGTAGGCCACATCCACGCCCGCATTCGAGACGCTGGAAAGGTAGTCTGCCCGAGGCGAGCGAACACCGTTTTCGTAGTTGCCCTGAGCGTTGGTTTCCACGCCACCTATCGCGCCCAGTGCGCTTTGCGAAAGTTTGAGGCGCAGACGTTCCTTTTTCAGCCGTGCTCCGATCCCTGTCATCCGTTTGTCCTCGATAGACTGTCCGCTGCAAGCCAAAGGCTTGTTGCCACACATCAGGGTTAACAAGCGTTACTGGCACTGATCGATAAGGCACTCCAACAGGCCCGGAAAACTGAGCATTCGGGCCGATCAGGTACTAACGTGCCAGACAGGCGGTAGAGTGTACGTAGGAATTAAACAGGGTGATACATTTTTGTACGGACTTGAACGCTTTTAAACGGCGGCTTTGAGAGGCTTACAGCAGCGATATTTCCTGAAACCGGGAGGTCTTTAACCGGACCTCCCGACCGACCTACAAACAACGAGAGGCAGGTTGCGCGGTCCAGCTGGCGGCAGTTGCGGCGATCTTGTCAGCTAACCGGGACACGGCTTTCTGATGGGCGATGATGAGATTTTCCATGCCTTCGCCGGCCTGTTCGCGAATCACGCTGCTGCAGGTCAGACTTTGCCGCTTGCTGCCGGCGGTGGCGCCTGCATCGCGAAGCCCGAGCGTCCAGACCACATCGATCAACGCATAATTGCCAGGCATCGACTCGAAGCGGCGTACATCTGTACGGACCGAAAGCACCGGTTGATCGCTGTTTTTCGGCAGACCGGCCATGTCGCGGCTGCCGAAATGACGTTCAAGTTGCGGCGTCAGCGCATCGTGAAACTCATCGCCCAGCGGCGAGCCCCAGCGTTCGGTATCCAGAATCGCGAGGCTGCCGTTGCCCTGACGAACCACCAGTGGCGGCTGGTCAACCTGAACCGGCATCAAGACCGGCAGCATCTCGAACTGGAACGGCATGGGTCTGGCCGCTACGCTGCTGGCCGCGCCCATGGGCGCAATCAGGGTGTAATAGTGGGTCTGCGTCGATGTGCAGGCACCCAGGCCCAGGGCTGCGGCAAGTACCGCCAGTTTCAGGCGCAAGGTCATTGTTTTGGCTCCAGATCAATGGCTCGGGATGAGGACGGGGCGTTGAACGAGCGTGGGGCTGCATCGCCCGTGCGACCGCGAATCAGCGATTCTGGATGGCGGCTGAGGAAGTCAGTCAGCACTCGTACCGAACGAGCGGTGCGCTGCACTTCATCCAGCGCCTGGCCCAATTGTTGACGCGCAGGCGAATCTTCAGCGAATGAATCGTTGGCGGTGCCCAGCGTTTTTTCAGCCTGCTGCAAGGTGCCACGCATCTGAGGCAGCACACTGATGTTCACCTGTTTGAGGGTTTTCTGCAGCTCGCTCAGGCTGCCATTGAGATTCTTCGCCAGGTCGTCGATCGGCAGTTTGCTGAGCTTCTCGACGAACGCCTGCAATTGCTCCTGCAACTTGTCGAAGCTGCCCGGTACGGTCGGGATTTCCAGTGGACGGGCCTTGGCATTGAATGCCACCTTCGGTGCCTTGGGATCGAATTCCATGGCGATGTACAACTGGCCGGTCAACAGGTTGCCGTTGCGCACTTGAGCGCGAAGGCCGTTGGCGACGAACGCTCCCAGCACTCTGGCGGATTGTTCTTCTTCATCGCCCTTGCCGCCGAGCTCCTGCAGTTTCGACTCGGCCGCACCCAGGCGCTTGGGATAAATCACTGCACCCACGATACCGGGGAAGGTCTTGGTGGCAGGGTCGTAATCCAGATCGACCGACACCACCTTGCCGATATTGACGCCCAGAAAGTCTACCGCTGCGTTGACCGTCAACCCGCGAAGCGACTGATTGAAGCGCATGCGGATATAGCGCGGTTCGCCGTCGGGCGGAGCCAGCGCGGTGGCCTGATCATCGAATATCTTGAATTCGGCGTTCTCGTCGGCGAGTTTCGAGTCCGGGCTCCAGTTGGGCTCGCGGAAGGCAATGCCGCCGGAGATGATCGACGTCAGCGACTGGGAATTGACCTTCACCCCTGACGCGCCAACCGTGATGTCGACCCCGCTGGCATTCCAGAAACGGGTGTCGGTGGTGATGTACTGATCATTTGGTGCGTTGATGAAGATCTGAATATCGACCCCGCGACCATCCTTGGACAACTCGTAGCCAACCACCTGACCGACCTGAATGCGTCGATAGTAGATCGGTGAGCCAATGTCCAGAGAGCCGAGGTCGTCGGTATGCAGTTTGAAGCGCTTGCCTTTTTCACCGAAAGTGACCGGTGGCGGTGTTTCCAGGCCGGTAAAGCTGGTTTTGGTCTCCTCGGAGCTGCCCGCGTCGGCACCAATGAAAGCGCCTGAGAGCAACGTGTCGACGCCCGTTACGCCGTGCGCGCCGATGCGCGGTCGCACCACCCAGAACTGGCTGTCGATTCTCGTGAACGGCGCGGCGCTGGTGTTCAGGTCGATGCTGGCCAGTACATGGGTACGGTCTTCACTAAGGGTGATATCGGTAACCATGCCGATGATCACGTTTTTGTATTTGACCTGGGTCTTGTTGGCCTCAAGGCCTTCTGCGGTCAGGAAGCTCACGGTGATTTTCGGGCCGATGTTCATCCAGTCATGCAAAGCCATGGATACACCAATGATCGCTGCAACGATCGGCACCAGCCAGATCAGCGAGACGCGCAGGCGACGACGTTTGACTTCAGGGCGTGGCACTGAAGCAGACGGGGGGAGGGTATTGTCAGACATCTTCAACCTCTGCGTCCCAGATAAGCCGGGGATCGAAACTCATGGCGGCGAACATCGTCATCACCACTACCAAGCCAAAAAACAGAATACCGATCCGCGGCTCGATGGTGCTGAGCTCGCGAAACTGAACCAGAGACGCCACAAGGGCCACAACCAGCACATCGAGCATCGACCAGTAGCCTATCAGCTCGATGAAACGGTAAAGACGTGCGCGCTCGCGCATCGCCCAGGTGCTGCGGCGCTGACACGTGATCAGCAGCATGCCCAGCACCAGAAATTTGATACAGGGCACCAGAACGCTGGCGACAAAGATCAGGATGGCAATGTCCCAGGAGCCGCTTTCAAAAAACTCCAGTACGCCGCTCATGATGGTGCTTTCACTGCGGTTGCCCAGCAGGTTGGTGTACATCACCGGCAGCACATTGGCCGGGATATAGAAGATCAGTGCGGCAATCAGATAAGCCCAGGTGCGGCTGATACTGTTGGGCTTGCGTCTGTGTACCGGTGAGTCGCAGCGCGGGCAGCGCGTAGCGTCCTCCTGGCAGGCGTAACCGCAGGTATGGCACAGGCAGAGCTTGTGTTCACGGGCGAAGGGAATGCCGTTCATTGCGGCGGCACTCCCAGTTCATCCCACAACCTGCGGATGTCCTTGTTGGCGATCAGCAGAATCAGCACCATCAGCATGGCCATGGCCCACAGCCCGACGCCGGGATGCACGTCGAGCATTCCGGACAGCTTGATGATCGCCACCAGAATACCGAGCATGCACACTTCGAGCATGCTCCACGGCCGCAGGTGTTCCAGAGCGCGCATGCAGGCCCTGAAGCCGGGCGCGATGACGCCTTTGTGCGCGTGTACCAACACCCAGAACAGCAAGGCGATCTGCAAAAGCGGCGCAAAGATAATCGAAAGGCCGGCGACCAGCGCAATGATCGTGATTCGCCCTTGAGCAAGGGCTTCAACCGATTGCCAGAGCGTGACCTCGTTGGTCAGGCCCTTCATGCTGATGCTGATCACGGGAAACAGGTTGGCGAACACAAAAAGCATGGCCGCAGCGACGGTCAGTGCCAGTAACTGCTCGATGGTCATTCGGTGGCCGCGCCCGAGCAGTGCCTCGCAACGCAGGCAGAACGCTGCTTCACCGGGCTTCAGCGGTTGCGCTTCGTACAGCGAGTCGCAATGCTCGCAAATGATCAGGCCAGGAGAGTGTTCAGTAGGATGCACAGTGCTCATCGACGCCATTGCTGCAGAGGTAAGGGGTGAGAACGCGAAGCACGAAAAGATACCTCGTTAATGGCAGTGTGAAGCGTTTTTTTTTGTACAGTCCATGCCAACGTATTGGTACACGTCATTGACCGCGATAGCGGTGGGTGGTTCACATGTCATAGCGCCATTATTCCATGCGGGAGCACATGCAGGAATAAGGGTGGAGAATATGTCAGCAACCGATGCCTTTTACAGTCATCTGCAAGGCACCGGTCGCCGTATTGTTTTCAAACAGGCCTGTCCTAGAGCTTGCCGGGCTTTACGCGTTGCTTGAGGAACCCTAGCAACTGGCGGGCGGACGCTGGCACGTTGTGTTCGTCAAACGTGAGGCAGATTTCTCTGGCCTCATCCTCAATGGTGATCTCGTACTGATTCAGATCCCGCGCCTGATCATTGAACGCGCTGCTGGACTGATTCAGGCCGCTGTCACTGACCAGCCGCTGCAGTTGCTCGGCTTCCGGCTGCTCAAGGGTGGACGTATCGACTTCACAGCGTTTGACGGCACCCGCAAAGCCGCCGGATTGCACTAGACAGACTTTCATTTCAAGCACCTTTGTGTTCGGCTAAACCTTGACCCCGACTTCCTTCCAGGCCGCTTGTACGGCTTTTTTGGCTTTAGGGCCGAAGCGTGAATCCGAGGCGATTTTTATGCTGGCTCTGGCGCAGTCGACAAACTGACTGTCAGAGGCCAGCTCCAGCATCGTTTCATACCAGATTCTGCCCGCTACTTCCCAGGCATTTCCGCCCAACGCCTTGGCGACCAGCACGAACGCCCGATTGGGGATGCCCGAATTGATGTGTACGCCGCCGCGGTCCTTGGCGCCAGTGTACAGATCGGCCATCGTTGACGGTTGCGGATCATCGCCCAGGTCCGGATCGTTGGAATAGGCGGTGCCCGGTTTTTCCATATCGCGAATACCCCGTCGCGTAGGAGCGGGCACTAGCAATTCCTTGTCGACTACCCAGTCCGACTCGGCGGCGCTGGTGCCCTGTTTCCATTGACGCACCAGCATGCCGAAGACATCGGCGAAATGCTCGTTGAGGGCTCCGGACTGCCCGCGGTAATCCAGATTCGAGGTGAAACTCTGCACACCGTGGGTCAGTTCATGGCCTATCACTTCCAGGCTGCCGGTGAAGCGCTTGAAGACCAGATCGTCGCCGTCGCCATACGCCATCTGGCTACCATTCCAGTAGGCGTTACTCAGCGGTACGTGGTCGCCATTGAAGTCCACCTCGGCGACGTGCACCGTAGACACCAGCGACATGCCACTGTCGTCCAGCGAATTACGCTCGAACAGTTCTGCGTAGAAATCGTAGACATCGCCGGAACCGTCGTAGGCTTCATCGGTTGCCTTGTCACCAGTCGGGGCCTGGCCTTCCTTGCGAGCCTCAGTGCCGGGAAGATCGTCGGTTCCCTTGGCATCGTGAATCACGCGGTGCTTTCGACCGTCAGGCGATTTGATCGCGTGCATGGAGGGCATGGTTCGGGCTGAAAGTCGTGATGCCAGGAACGCCGAGCTGCTCGTCAGGTTGGCAATGGCCCGGGCGCTGACCAGAGTCTTGGGGGATTGCGCCATACGCTCGAGCATATAAGGCGGAATGAAGCAATGCAGGGGGTTACGGTCGTCGCACATGATGAACTCCTGTTCTAATGCACCAACGGCGGCAAGCCATCGGTCAACATGGTCGCAGGCGTTTGACACTTCATGTTGCGTTTATATGCAAAGAAATATCTGATCACATGACCAGTGATCGCAAAAAATATAACTGATTGTTGCGAGAACAGCGCATGGCCAGTGCCCAAAGCCCTTTGGCCGGGCATGCGACACCTCGACACAGTCCATCAACGGGCGTTGCGGGAATGTTAGACTCGCGCCACTTCAGACGAGGAGCAGACCTACGTGCGCAAGACGGTAATGATGATAGTGGTGCTGGCTCTGGCCGGATGCGATGCAGGCAGCTCGAGTGCGCCCGCCAGGGAAAAAGCCTAGGATGCGGTGGTTACTGCTCCGGTCTCCACGCCACAGTGGTTCATTCAGATGAATTCGCGCGAAGCGGTGAGCGATACCAGTGCCTGGCTGCTGGAACGCAGTTATGCCCCGGTCATCGTGGATATCGACGGTAAACAGCAATTATTGATCGGACCTTATGACAGCCAGGCCCAAGCCGAGGAACAGCGCGTGTTGTTGCAGGCCAAAGTGAGCAAATCCCACCGGTTTGCCGAGCCGTCGGTGGTACAGCACGCCCGCTTAAGGTAATTCATCAGACCTACACCATCGTTACAACAGCATCAAGCATTGCGGGCCCGTACCCAGGCCCGCGATGCTTCTCATCAGCGGCTGTCGATCAACGACGACCCAGCAACAGGCCGACTACCAGGCCGAAGCCAGCAGAAATAGCCACGGTTTGCCACGGGTGACCACCGATGTAGGTTTCGGTCGCTTCAACAACTGGTTTGGTGCGGTCGCGCACGCTGGCCATCGAGTCCAGTGCCTGCTTCAGCTTGAGGCTCAGTTGTGCACGCAGCGTTTCAGCTTCTTCGCCGACCAGCGCAGCGCTTTCCTTGAGCAATTTGTCGGATTCTTCGATCAGTGCCTGCAGGTCACTGAATGCCTGATCCTTGATTTGATCGGCAGCTTGTTGAGCAGGGGTCTTACGAGCCATGGGTATCTTCCTTTCAAGTGATGGCAACAGTGATCAATGGAGTCTCGCGCATCCTGAAAAGTTGCAATTGCTTGAATGAGCCGACGCAAGACTCTGCAGGTAACGCCCCTTACGGGTGTAAGATGCAGTCGTTTTTAGCCGTAGGTGACTGTGATGAGTTTCAATCTGGCCAATCGGCCGCTCCCCGAACGTACCGCTCTTGAAGACGAGAAATCCCGTTTGTTCGACCTCTGGCAGAGCAATCTGGGCAAGGCCAAGAGTGAAGCTGCACGCTTGATGGGCGAGCGCGCGAAGCGCAAGGGCAAGTGGTCCGAATGGGTACGTTCCGAACTGGACACGATGAGCCCGCCGGAATACGCCAACATGGTTCGCAGTGAAGTGAATCGTCTGGTAGCGGCGAGCAAGTAGCCTGCGACAGCGGCCTTCGCATTTGGCGGTGATCGTTGCTCGTGCCAGCGTTGGCATGACGGTTACAAATTTCCGTTCCTCATGCCCCCCGCATGGGAATGCCTTGCATGCCGGGCTGATTCAGGCCTTTTGAGAACATTGATGGCCCAAGCCAGCGCAAGATTCACCCAGGGCAGCGTAGCGCGCCACATCGTCATCACCGCCAGTACCAGTGCCTTGAGCCTGTTTGCGATTTTTCTTGTCGACATACTGACGCTGGTCTATGTCTCGATGTTGCATGACCCTGTGCTTCTGGCTGCGGTCGGCATCGCCAAGGTGCTGATTTTTTTCAACAGCGCGCTGGTGACCGGTGTGATCATCGCTGCGACTTCGGTGTTGTCGGAGCGCATCGGCCATCGCGCGGTCAAGTCCATACCTCGACTGACCGGCAGCCTCATGCTGATGGTGGTCATGGTCGCCGGTCTGGCGTCTGCCGCACAGTTGGCGCTGGTGGTGCCGATTACCCACTGGCTATGGGCCGAGGCGGCCACTTACGAGGCGGCGCGCAGTTTCATCTGGCTGACACTGCCTTTTACCGTGCTACAGGCCGTGATGCAGATGTCGGCGCAGATGCTCAGAACCACCGGTGATAACCGTCGGGCGCTGGCAGTGGTGCTCTCAGCGGCAGCCACGCTGGCGGTCGCAGACCCGCTGTTTATCTTTGTGCTGGACCTGGGGCTGAACGGCGCAGGCATCGCCTTTGCCATATCGGCAGCGGTGTCCGCGTCCATCGGGCTGTATTGGGTGCGCAGCCGCATAGGGATGGTTTTCACGCGCAATCTGAAACTGCTGCGCCTGCATGCCGTGCGTACCTTCAGGCTTGCGCTTCCTGCCATGGCGGCGAATCTGGCGACGCCGGTCGGTTTGGCTTATCTTGTCGCCTCGCTTTCGGCATTCGGCACCTCCGCCCTGGCCGCCATGGCGGTGCTGGATCGGGTCCTGCAGTTTTCGTATTGCGCCTTTTTTGCTTTGCCTGGCGCGCTGGCCCCGGTGCTTGGCCAGAATATTGGTGCGAACCGCGACGATCGCGTGCGCTCTGCGGTCATCTTTACTCGACGGCTGGTGGTCTGTTACGGGCTGGCAGTCTGGTTGATGCTGGTGCTGTGTGGCGGCATGATTGCCGATCTCTACCAGCTGGGAGCCGAGGCCCGCGCTGTGTTCATGGCCTTTTGCTTGTGGGGCGGCGGTCTCTGGGTTTTGATTGGTCTGGATTTCGTCGCCATCGCCGTATTCATGACCATGAACAAATCATGGTGGGTAGCGGTGTTTGCCTGGCTCAGGGCAACGGCGGGTACCGTGCCCTTCGTGTTCGCCGGCATTCACTGGTTTGGCAGCAGCGGTGCGTTGCCTGGCATGTTTACCGGTAATGCGATCATTGCGCTGATCTCCATCACCACGGCTTCACTGACAGCGAAGCGGTTTTTCACCAGCAGGACCCCGGTTTCCAGCATCGGGGTACATTGAATCAAGGCGTTATCAGGTTTTTATGGTTATCGAAGAATCAGGGAATGAATCCGAAGAAACAGCTGCGCCCAAGCGCCGTCGTGCGCCCAAGGGCGACATGCGCAGAAAGGCTTTGCTGGATGCCGCCACGGTTGTTTTCGCCAGGGACGGCTATTCGAGCGCATCAATGCGCGAGGTTGCATTGCTTGCCGGCATCACCACCGTCGGCTTGCTGCACCATTTCCCCAACAAGGAAGCCTTACTCGCTGCGTTGCTGGAGCGCAGGGATCAGCGGGTTACGTCACGCTTCCAGGATCTGGTGACCGAACCGACGCTTGAAGGGTTTCTGAAATTTCTGAAACTGAGCATGAGCTTCAGTATCGAGAATGCTGACGAGTGTCAGGCGGCACTGCTGATGAATACCGAGAGCCTGTCGAAGTCGCACCCTGCGTGGACATGGCACCGCGAGCGATTCCAGCTGACCCATGAGCATGCACGCGGCCATTTGCACGCGTTGATAGAGGCGGGGGAGGTGCGTGCCGACATCAATGTCAAAGCCCTGGCCCAGGAAATCTTCTCGGTCATGGACGGTTTGCAGATTCAGTGGCTGAGAAGCCCGCAAGACGTCGATGTCATGGCGGTTTTCGATATCTACGTGCAGCGTCTGGGCAGGGACGTCAAGGCTCATCCCTGAGCCTTGACGGGGTGCATCAGTAAGTCTGTGCCGCGCTGACCTGTACTGCCTTGCGCAGTGGCAGTGGCAGCGGGTTGCTGTCACGAGTGGTCAGTTTTTCCGGGTACAGGGTGATCAGCGTCCTGTTGAGGGTCAGGTTCTCCGAGTCTGCCCCCACGAGAATCTTGAACTTCCCGGCGTCCACGTCCCAGCTTGCCGTCTTGTCGACGTAGTAGGCCAGGGAGCGGGAGTCTATCGGTACGCTGACAGTCTTGCTCTCGCCGGGCTGCAGGTACACCTTGGTGAAGCCCTTGAGCTCTTTCTCCGGACGGTCCACCGCAGGTTTGACCGGCTGCACATACAGCTGTGCCACTTCGAAGCCTGCCTTGTCACCGGTGTTGGTCACGGTGAATTTAACGTCGATTGTCGAGCCTGGCGTCAGCACGTTGGTCGACAGTTTCAGGTCGCTGTAGCTGAACGTGGTGTAGGACAGGCCATAACCGAACGGGTAGAGCGGCTTGGCGTGTTTCTTGTCATAGCCGCGATAACCCATGTACAGGCCTTCGCTGTAGGTCATTTCGGTCAGCGGGTTGTTGCCGCGATAGGCCGCCGGGTCCGGATAGGAAGCATAGCTTGGGTTATCCTCGATTTTCTTGTCGATCGTGACCGGCAGCTTGCCCGACGGGTTGACCTTGCCATAGAGGATCTCGGCCAGCGCCTGACCGCCTTGCTGGCCCGGGAACCAGGCTTGCAGCGTAGCGCCCACCTTGTTTGCCCAAGGCTGCATGTTGGCCACGCCGCCGCCGTGCATGACGACGATGGTGTTGGGGTTGGCCTTGGCAACGAAGCTGATCAGCTCAGCCTGTTGATCGGGCAGATCGAAACCGTGGTCAGAGCCTTCGCCTTCGTTCTCGGACGTGTTCCCTGTAGCAACCACGACTGCATCGTATTTCGACAGGTCTTTTGGCGGACGCAACGACGCCCAGCTCATCTGCACGCCCGTCAGGCTACCCAGCACAGGGATAAAGTTGCCTTGTACACGCTGGTATTCCAGCTTCACGCTGTAGGTCTTGCCAGCCGACAATGCTGCGGTTTTCCCCGACGTTGTCAGCGCGTTCACTACGTCACCGGAGTAAGGCACGCCATCGCTCTGCAGAACGAGTTCATCGTTGACCCACAGTTTGTAAGGGCCGTCTGCTCGCACCTTGAACACCTTGAACACCTTGAACACCTTGAACACCTGAGCGCCCGAGACGGTTGGTTTGATGGTGGTGGTAAACCGCGCCGAGAATGCCCCGGGTGACGGGCTGAAGCCAGACACCGCAGTACTGCCTGCGTTGGTGACGTTGCTGCCGGTGGTCCAGTTCAGGTTCAAGCCTGGTTCCACGCGCGTCAGCACCGGGTCGCCGGAAAAGGTGGTGTTGGAGAAGTACTCGGCTTTTACCCCGGCGTTGCTGATTCCGTTGTCGCCGGTTGCTGGCTGATACCACACCGAACTGGCCGGATTCAGGCTCATTTCCGAAAGGTAGGTGACATCGGAGCTGCTGGACGCCAGTTGCTGCAGGCCGCTCAGCTCGGTTACATAGCTGTTGGGCGGCGAGTTCGCAGTGCCAAAAGGAGATGCAGGGACATCGTGGGCCCAGTTGCCAATCACAGCGATTTTCGCCGAGCGCGCCAGCGGCAGCAACGGTTTGCCCGCAGCGGTGTTTTCGTTGCGCAGTAATACGATGGATTCGCGCGCGGTATTCAGCGCAGCACGCATGCCGTACTCGGGATGCTCCAGGGTCTTGGCGGTGTTGAGGTTTTCCTGGAGGTCGTAGCTGACGATGGCGCGCAGATTACGTTTGACCTTGTCGTCGATCACGTTCTGGGTCAGTTGCCCGCTCCACAGGTAAGGCAGCAGTTTGGCTTCGGTAAACTGCAGGCCGGATGGCATGTCGATGTCAGTACCGGCCCATGCGCCCTTGAACGCATCGTGAATGGCGTTGAAATCACTGATGACCATGCCCTGATAGCCCCATTCACCCTTGAGCACTTCAGTGATCAGGTGATGGTTTTCACAGGCATAGTCGCCGTTGACCTTGTTGAAACCGCACATGATCGAGGCGACATTGGCGTTCTTCACCATCGACTCGAAGCCCGGCAGGTACAGTTCACGCAGGGTGCGCTCATCGACCTTGATGTCGACTGCCTGACGATTGGCTTCCTGCTCGTTGGCCAGGTAGTGCTTGCCGCTGGCCTGGATACCCTGGGCCTGAATGCCGTTGACAATGGCCGGTGCCAGTACCGCGCCGAGGAACGGGTCCTCACCGCTGACATATTCTGCCGAACGACCGTTGTAGGGCGTGCGGTGCAGGTTGACGCCTGGCGACAGCATCTGCTGGCCGCCGGAAATCCGTGTCTCATAAGCGATGGCCAGGCCGAATTCCTTGGCCCGGTTGATGCTCCAGGTCGCTGCCAGCGCCGACTGCGAAGGGTACTGAGCACCGAACGTGGCATTGTTGACGTGTACGCCCATGGACGAGTCATACGCCACGGTGCCCTTGATGCCCCACTTGAGCAGGGAAGGGATCATGTGGCCGTCATCGACGCGAGTGAAGTTGATCTTTTCCGACTGGTTCATGTTGTCGAGAATCGAGCTGACGCGCGCTTCGACTGCGTTACCGGTCGCCGGGGTCACGGCGGCGAGCGCAAGGTTGGCCTGCATGACGCTGAACGTCAGCAGGCTCAGGCTCAGCGTCAAGGCAAGTGTCCTTCCGGTCGATGTGATCGGTTGATTGAGGTTGTTCATGGTCGTTGTGCCTGGGCAGGGGCGTCGTCGGTGTCCACTGGCGCTTCGAGCAGGGACGACGAACTCTGTTGTTGAGCCGGGTTGATCTTGTCAGCGCCTGATAACTGGTCGCGCTTGGCTTCCACCTGCGTCCGGATCTGTTGATCGGACACAGCGGCATTTGTGCTGGAAGTTGAGTCCGCTGACAGTGCGCAGACACTGTGCGCGCACAAAAGTACTGCACTGAAAACAGACAGCATGGTTCTAGTCATCGATTGCATCTCGATTAATGGTTTGCAGGAGAAAAACAGACGGCTGTCGCAATGACACATCGCTTGGCTGAACAGTAAGTCCAACGCGACAGTAAAAAGTTCACCGGTAGATAAAGTATTACTAACCTTATTTTTATTAAATGATGTCAATTGGCTTTCATTAGGTTTTTCCTGACGAAAACAATTGGGGTGATGATTTTTACAGGTTTAAATAGCTATTTTCGCTATTAAATTGGTTTTAATTGTTAAAAAATTTGTATTTTTTAGGTTTTAATTGCTTTTTAGTAAACCTAATTGTCGTTAGGTTTAGTGGTCTGGTAAGCTTTGCATTCTGACGCTTTTACGTGCGTTAAACACAAGCGACTAATAGTCTATTCAGGGCGGTTCTATAAAATATTGATGGGCTCAATGATTGTTTTTGAATGCGCTTCAATAAATAGAGTGTTCTAAAAAGTGCGCAAAAATTGACGCTTTGTGAACGGCTTTATTTAAGGTTGAGCGTGTGTTGTGCAGGTCGGGAAGAACGGTATCGGGTGTCCACTGTTTTGCGCGTCAGGCGTCATTAAGTTAAAGGCAAATGCGGTGAGTTACGAATGTCCACGCGTTGACCTCGCGATCTTGAGCATCGTCAAGCGATTGTGCTTGAGCAAACCCCAAAAGCTTACGTTTGGTCAGATCTACCGGGAGCTGGTGCGCGCGTACGCCCGTGTCCCGGCCATCCACGTTTGTGTGGGAGCGGTCGACACGCTGGTCAGGGAGGGGCTTCTGATCTCCGCAAGAGTCCTGGAGCCCGATCAGTCATTTCCTTATACCCAGCACATCATCAGTGGCCTGACCGAGATTGGCGCAGCCTCGCTTGCCAGCTGTGAAGACCCTGTGGTCACTCAACGCAGTGTCACTCGTTATACGGCAACGAGAGGTAGTATTGGCCCAGTTCGGTCAGCTTACCCTCATTGTTCAACAGGCTGGAAAAGTGCGGGTCCGGGTTCATCCGGCCAGTGAACCAGGCGTACCTGAACACGTCCGTGCGCTGCTCAAGCGTGGCGACCATCTCGGCCATCTGCTGCTTCTGCTTTTCGACCGTATCAATCTGCGCACCGTCATCCAGGGCGTGCCAATTGGCGAACTCGGTGACCCAGAAGGGTTTTCCGTACTTCGACAGCCGATCGAGCATTCCTGGCAAACCATAGTCGTACCAGTGAAAAGCCAGGTAATCGATGCGCGGGTCGCGATTTTGATTCATCGATCGATAGGCTGTGTAGAAGGCATCAAGCCATAACACCGGGTCGCCGTAGCCCGGCATGGTTCCCCAGTTCATCGCTGGCCCCACCAGTTTTACGCCGGTCTGGGCAGCGATCTGTTCCAGCCTCGGCCAGAAGCTGGCCGCCGCTTCGGGCGTCATGTTGGCTTGGTCGAGCAGATTCGGCTCATTGATCACCAGCAAATAGCGTATGGCGGGATGGGCCAGCAGGTATTGCTTCAATTGACCGTCGTCAACGTTGCCGTTCCATACCATCGGGATGAAATCCACACCGTACATTGAGGCGTAGTCGTAGGACGCCAGGCGGTCGTGGGGCTTGGGGCTCCAGTTGTACCACCAGCTCACGCCCGAAGATAACGCACTCAGGTCGGCGGGCAGGGCGATGTCCTAGGCAATGCCGCGCTTGGCGCTTTTTTCTGCAGCCCATGTCGGTGCCATGCACAGGCTGAGCATCAGCGTCACAAGAGCCAGAAAGGTCGGGAAAAAACGTGCTGACGGGTTCTGCGGGGTCATTGGCAAATCTTCCTTGAGGGTGGGGATGCATGGAGCATGCTCAGCAGTCAGCCAGCAGAAAGCATGCCACCTGTATCGCCCCGTTTACGCTGCCAAACCCTGACAGGCATTACTACCCGTAATGACTGGTTACCAAGGATCTCCCTCTGCCTGGCGCAAATCCAGCGTGCCGCTGTCACTGAAGCGCATCGTACCGAGCAAGCCGCCAGCCAGCTTGCCGCGAAGTGTATAGGGCAGATTGTCCAAACGCTGGCTCTGACTAAGCCCCAGTGCCTGGCGCAAGGCGGCGAACGCCGACACGCTGACCGGCACCACCAGCAACGCCTCGGAGAAGCGTCCTACGGTGCCTTTCTGGTTGCTCACACCAGAGGCGAGCAGCTTACCGTTCACGTCCAGATCCAGCGCCACACCGGTGTAGTTGATCTCGGTTTCGTTCGGGTTCTGCACCCGCAATGTGACCGCCATGCGCAGTTCAAGTCCCTGCCCGGGAACGGGTTCGATACCGACGACGTTGATCGTCAGCGGGTCTCGATGGGGGATGAGTGCACACGCGCTCAAACCAAGGATAAGCAGGCCTGAGAGCAGGGCGCGGATCGGGCGTAGCGACATTCGTGTGCTCCAGCGTCGGGTTCAGTCATCTTCAGACCTCGTCTGCCATGAGAGATTCGTCCTGTCGGGCGCAATGCCGGGATACCCGCTAATCTGCCTGTTTCAACCATTGCGTCCGCAAGGCAGCAGGTTGATGATTCGACCGATCCTATAAAAACAAGACTGGAGATAATCATGTCCATCGAAAGGACACCCCTTCATCAAGACCCTGTGGTCATTGTCAGCGCTGCGCGCACGCCCATGGGCGGTTTTCAGGGTGATCTGCAGAGCCTGAGTGCCACAGAACTGGGTTCGATCGCCATCCGCGCGGCCGTTGAGCGGGCAGGCATTGAAAGTGCAGACGTGCAGCATGTGCTGTTTGGTTGCGTGCTGCCGGCGGGCCTCGGTCAAGCGCCCGCCCGACAAGCTGCACTGGGGGCCGGGCTAGGCAATGCGACGCTGTGCAGCACGGTCAACAAGATGTGCGGTTCCGGTATGCAGACCGCAATCATGGCCCATGACCTGTTGATGGCAGACAGCACGGCGGTGGTAGTGGCTGGTGGGATGGAGAGCATGTCCAATGCACCTTACCTGCTGGATCGCGCTCGCAATGGCTACCGCATGGGGCACGGCAAGGTGCTGGACCATATGTTTCTGGATGGCCTTGAGGATGCCTATGAGCCGGGTCGGCTGATGGGTACCTTCGCCGAAGACTGCGCCGGGTCGAACGGTTTCAGTCGCGAGGCGCAGGATGCGTTCGCTCTGGCGTCACTGGCCCGCGCGCAGGAGGCCATCGCCGACGGTCATTTCGACGCAGAAATCGTGCCGGTGCAGGTCACCGTGGGTAAAGAGTCCAGGCAGATCATTCACGATGAACAACCGCCCAAGGCGCGTCCGGACAAGATCCCGACGCTCAAACCCGCCTTTCGCGAGGGCGGCACGGTTACGGCAGCCAACTCCAGCTCAATCTCCGATGGCGCCGCAGCACTGCTGTTGATGCGTCAGTCCGAGGCGCAGCGGCGAGGGTTGCGGCCCTTGGCGGTGTTTTACGCACATGCGGCATTTGCTGATCAGCCGGGCCTGTTTCCAACCGCACCGATAGGCGCCATTCAGCGTCTGCTGAGCAAGACAGACTGGGCGCTGGACGACGTCGATCTGTTCGAGATCAACGAAGCGTTTGCAGTCGTGCCGCTGGTAGCGATGAGTGAACTGGGCCTTGCGCACGAGAAGGTCAATGTCAACGGTGGGGCGTGCGCGCTGGGTCATCCGATAGGCGCTTCGGGCGCGCGGATCATTGTGACGCTGTTGGCGGCTTTGCAGCGCAGGCAGCTCAAGCGCGGGGTGGCGGCGATTTGCATCGGTGGCGGAGAGGCCACCGCTGTCGCCATTGAAATCATCGATTAGATAATTTATTCAAAGACTTACGGTTTTTTGCGAATGTAGATTCTAGGCTTTATGCCTGTGCATGGTTATTAATTTAAAAGGATAGTTATCAATGTCTTACGAGACAATTCTAAGTGAGATTATAGGTAAGGTTGGCGTGATTACGCTTAACCGTCCCAAGGCACTTAATGCATTGAATGCTCAATTGATTGACGAGTTGAACCACGCACTCGACCAGTGCGAAGCAGACAGTGCCATCGGCTGCATCGTGCTGACCGGTTCGGAAAAAGCCTTTGCGGCCGGTGCCGATATCAAGGAAATGGTCGACCTGTCCTACCCACAAATCTACCTCGACGACCTGTTTCGCGAAAGTGATCGGGTGGCCGCGCGGCGCAAACCCATCGTGGCGGCAGTGGCCGGTTTTGCGTTGGGTGGCGGTTGTGAGCTGGCGTTGATGTGCGATTTTATTCTGGCGGCTGAAAACGCCAGGTTCGGGCAGCCGGAGATCAATCTCGGTGTGTTGCCGGGCATGGGCGGGACGCAGCGTCTGACCCGCGCTGTCGGCAAGGCCAAAGCCATGGAAATGTGCCTGACTGGTCGCCTGATCGATGCTCACGAAGCCGAACGTGCCGGGCTGGTTGCGCGGGTTTTGCCGCTTGAGCAGTTGCTGCCTGAAGCCCTCGCGGTAGCGGCGGTGATCGCCGGCAAATCCCTGCCGGTGGCGATGATGGTCAAGGAGAGCGTCAACCGCGCGTTCGAGGTCAGTCTGGCCGAAGGCATCCGGTTCGAGCGCCGGGTGTTTCACGCAGCCTTCGCCAGTCACGATCAGAAGGAGGGCATGAACGCGTTCATCGACAAGCGCCAGCCGGATTTCAAGGACTGCTGATCTACGCGACCCAGAATCAGGATGTGCTGTGCATCAATGTGCAGCTCTGCCGTCTGCCCGCGAACAATCAACTCGCTGTCTGTTGTAATGCGCAAGTGCTCGCCGCTCGCAAGACGAATGCAATCGGCTGGTTCTGCAGACAGGTCGCCGTGCCACAGACTGTCTTGCGACGCGTGTTCAGCTGGTGACAGGGCTGCGCAGATGACCGGGCGCTCGGGATTATTGTCCAGGTAACGGACCAGTACGCGTGAGCCAGGTAGCAAGTGATGAATCTCGCGGCAGGCGACCAGCGCCATCGGCCAGCGCTGGTTGGGTCGGTCTGCGTGGTGTTGTGCTTGCCAGTCGAAACGAACCGGTCGATAACCGGGCTGTTCTGCGTACGTGGCGTTGTCTTGCAGCGTGGCTATATGATCGCCCGTGGCGGCCGGCCGAGGATGTCTGACTGAAGGGCGAAACGGCATCGCCCAGGGGATGGCCTTGAAACGGTTGCCATAGCCATTGCCTGACAGCTGTGCGGCCGCAGGTGACGAGCGCTGCTCGTCGGCGAGTATGCGCAGGATTACCAGGGCATCTTTGGCGGCGGCCCCTCTCAGCACCTGTAATTGCCGACCTGCGTGAAGCACTTCGGTCAGCAGCCATTGATCATTAAGCAATGGCTCCGGGTGATCAAGCACCTGAATGACTTCGCCACTGCGCAAGCCAGGGCGGTTGCTGTGCCCGCTGACCTCGCGCCGTTCGCAGCGCAGGCGTTCCAGCTCGCGCATACCGCGCTGGCGACTCAGCGCCTCTTCCCGGTTGATTGCGCCACGAACGTCTGGCGGTTGAAATGCATGATTGGCTGCGGGTGTTCTGGCGTTCTCGTCGTGCTTTGACGAGCGGGGCTGCGTCTGTTTCAGGTCTCGGACTAGTTGTCGCGAAGCGCTTGGAAGCGTCAGTACTTCTGCCATGTGCAAGAGCGTCCCGGTCGATGTGCCTGACTGTTCCTGACGCTTGAAGCGAAAGGGTACCGGCTGTGCCGGAAAGCTTGCAGAGTCATCCGAGAACACCAGTCGATGGCCGCTCTGACGATGTTCGAAACGGAAATGAATGCCTTCTTCCTCGCACAGGCGTTGCAGCAGGTGCAGATCGCTTTCGTCGTACTGGATATGCAGCGGTCTTGCCGGGTAAAGACCGTTCATGTGCTCGAACCGGTAAGCGTTTGCTCCAATGCCGTGTATTTCAAGCAACTGAGCGATCAGCTTAGGAGGCGCAATATCCTGATAGATGCGTCGGCGCCGATGGGCGGCAAGCTTGCCAAGGCTGGGCATCAGGATCAGGTGATAAAGGCTCACACGAACCCCGCTGTGGATTCGGGCCGCATGGCAGATCTGGCCATGCACGCCGCTGCGACGCTCACCGAACCTCAAAAACGCTTCTCGGTGCAGCAGGCTGCGCACATCCAGAAGAGGGTCGCCGATCAGCCAGATATCGAAGCGATACGCTTCATTGAGAGCATCACGGCCGGTGAAGCTGATGACATGCAGATCCGTCTGGCAGTCGGTAATCGCCAGTATGATTGGCATTTGCAGGTCCTTGCGCATCTGCGGGGCTCTCTACCTTCAAAATCAGGGTGCGCAGGTTACGGAATACCTTGGCCTAAAAGCATTGCTGCAAGGTTTTTCGGAAAAAGACTACAAGCAGTGATGGAAAGCGGATGATTGCCGTCGGCCCGATTGGCAGCCATCTTGGCGAGTCCGTTCGAGCAATGTGCGCGGCGGGGGTTTCATCTGCCGTGATCGCGTATAAAATGCGCCGCGCCGGACAGGGTATTTGCCGGTGACCCTTTTTCAGCGCCTTGCCAGCGCCGCGTTCTGTCAGTCGTGCAGGCGCAGGCGGCGAGGTGCCTAGCGAATCAAGAGAGCAGACATGGGCGCACAGTGGAAGGTCAAGCATAAAGAAGCGGCAGCCAATGCCAAGGGACGCACGTTTGGCAAGCTGTCCAAGGAGATCATGATCGCCGCACGCGCTGGCGCAGACCCGGACATGAACTCGCGTCTGCGGCTGGTAGTGGAACAGGCCAAAAAGGCCTCGATGCCGCGCGAAACCCTAGAGCGTGCCATCAAGAAAGGCGCAGGCCTGCTGGGCGAGAGCGTCAACTTCGAGCGTCTGACCTACGAAGGCTTTGCGCCGCATCGCGTACCGGTGATCGTCGAGTGCCTGACCGACAACATCAATCGTACGGTCTCGGAAATTCGTGTGCTGTTCCGCAAGGGCCAGTTGGGTGCTGCGGGCTCGGTTTCGTGGGACTTTTTGTATCAGGGTATGATCGAGGCTGTCCCTGCAGCAGCGGATGCCGACCCGGAGCTGGCGGCAATCGAAGCCGGTGCTCAGGATTTCGAGTCGGCTGAGGAGGGTGCTACGCTGTTCCTGACCGAATCCACAGACATGGATGCGGTCTGCAAGGCGCTCCCTGAATTTGGTTTCACCGTGCAGTCGGCGCAATTGGGTTATCGCCCGAAAAGCACCGTGGATGGTCTGACCGAGGAGCAGATGGCCGAAGTCGAAGCGTTTCTCGAAGCCATCGACAATCACGACGACGTGCAGAACGTGTACGTGGGTCTTGCAGGCTGATTACTGTGTAATGGAGCGCTTTACGCGCTCCATGCTTTTATCTGTAGAAGAATCTCCGCCAGTGACGGTCGTCGCTGGCAATCAGTCTGTACGCAACTCGCCTGAAGCGCCCTTAGCCCCTCGACGACGTTCTGGTTCTGCTCATCTGCATCGCAGCGCTCCAGCAATTCTCCCAGCAAGATACCGAATGCCCGTGTTTCGATGCGCTCCATCGCCTTTCCCTGTACCGCTGACGGGTGAAACGACGCCGCGCCGAAGTCGCTCAGCAGGCAGTTGCCATCTTCCTGCACAAGAATGTTGTGGCCATAAAGATCGCCATGCGTGATGCCGTTGGCATGCAGGTGCGCAGTGACCGACGCGATGCCGTCGGCGATACGTAACAGCACCGGCAGCGAAAAGCGTGTTTCGCGGGCATAGACATCGCGGGTGCAGGACTCCAGGCTCGGCGGCCCGGCAAGATTGCCGAAGTCGGGCGCTATCAGTTCCATGACCAGGCCACGCTGTTGATCGGGATGCCCGCTGATTTGCCCGAGCACCTCGATCAGGTTGGCGTGACGGCCAGCGGCGATGCAAGCGGCCATTTCATTGAGCGGTGAGCCATCGCTGGTGACACTGCCTTTGTACAGCTTGACAGCCGTCATTCGCTCATTGTTTGCGTGCTGCCAGAGCGCCTGCTGAATGATTCCGGAAGCGCCTTCGCCCAAGCGCTGACCGATGCTCAACTGATGCCACGGGATCTGACGGATCGGCTCGGCCTGGTGCTCGGCGCACAGTGGATTGTCGGCATAGGCAAGCCAGGCCAGGGCAGGCAGGCTCAGCAGCCAGTCCGGCAGCTCGGTCAGGCGATTGGCCGCAATGCGGATCAGCTCCAGGTTGTGGCAAGCAGCGAGGGTCGCGGGCAGCGCACGCAAGCGGTTGCCAGCGAGCATGAGCTTTTGCAGATCCGGGCGACGGCCCAGTTCATCAGGCAGGTACTCGATACAGTTATCGGTCAGTATCAGCCAGCGCAGGCGCGGCGGCAGTGCTGCGGCGCTTACCTGTTCAATGCGATTGGCCTTGAGGCCGACAATCTGCAGCTGCTGGCATTGGCCGATGCTTTCCGGCAGGTGCGTGAAGGCGTTGTCTGAAGCGAACAGCACGCGCAGCCGGGTAAGGCGACACAGGTCGTCAGGCAGCGAAGTCAACGAGTTGCCGCTGAGGTTCAATACTTCCAGGGTGTCCGCCAGGTCGAATACCTCGACCGGGAATTCGCTCAGGCCGCAGGAAAGGTCAAGCCGTTTGATACCTGCCAGCTTGCCGGCGCGTAGATCTGCGAGGGTGTGCATGAATAGGCTCGGTCATTGATATCGGACAAGGCGCGCATCATAACGGGAGTTTCAGCCACTGACTGCAGCAAGTGTTGCCTCAGCTCAGGCAGCGCTCGACCCATTGACGCACGCGTTCGGGCGTGGGGGCCGATTCGGAATACAGAATCCGGTAGATCATCGGCGCAACGATGGCATCAATCAGGTCATCGGCGGTCGGCGAGGCTTCGCCGCGAGCAGTCGCACGATCAATCATCACCTGCAATTGCTCACGGACCATTGCCGCGCACCTGCCGACACAGCCAGAGGTGCTGGCGACCACATCGCGCATCAGGGCTCGACCTGGAGTCGATGACATTTCGTCGAGATACATTTCGCTCCAGGTCAGCAGGTCCTGGTGCAGACTGCCTTGATCTATTGGCGCATCAGGGCGCAGATGCTCAATGGCGGCGTCTGCCAGCAAGGTGGTCAAGTCACCCCAGCGGCGATAAATGGTCGACGGCGTAACGCCCGCCCGGAGCGCGATCATTGGCACGCTGAGCGCCGAACGATCATGCTCCAGCAACAAGTCGCGGACCGCGCGGTGAATGGATTCCTGCACTCGGGCGCTGCGGCCTCCGGTGCGTACTGCTTCTTTGATAGCCATACGGCGGACCTTAACACAAAGTATTTGCTTTAAGCGCTCCTGCGTCGCACACTCCGCAAAAGCTAATTTATGGCTTTAACAGGTTGCATTGGCGGAGAGCGTATTCATGTCCCTTCCTTCACAAGGTTCGACGCTATCAGACCTCAAGTCTGATGGCCGGGCGCGAAGCCATCTCGGGTTTCTGGCCTTCACTACACTGTGCTTCTTTGCCGCGTCCAGCACACCCACGCCGCTTTATCACCTGTATCAGGAGGCATGGGGCTTCTCGTCCGGCGTGCTCACCCTGATTTTTGCAGTGTATGCATTCAGCCTGTTGGCTGCCTTGCTGATCGGCGGCTCGTTGTCTGATTACCTGGGGCGGCGTCCGGTGATTTTCGGTGCCTTGCTGCTGCAGATCGTTTCGATGCTGCTGTTCATTTTCGCCAGCGATGTTACCTGGCTGATGGCCGCGCGTCTGTTGCAGGGGTTTGCTACAGGGCTCGCCGCCAGTGCATTGGGGGCTGCCTTGCTGGACAGCGATTCAGTCAAAGGGCCGCTGATCAACAGCATCTCGCCCATGCTTGGCATGGCGGTGGGTGCGCTGGGCACGGCACTGCTGGTGCAGTTCGCGCCGTTACCACTGGTGCTGGGTTACTGCTTCCTGCTGGCCGCCTTTGTGGCGCAGGCGATTTACCTTAGTCGAGTGGCGGAAACCGTCAGCCGCCAGCCAGGCGTCTGGCAATCCCTCAAGCCATCGCTGCACGTTCCGCAGCAGTCGCGGCGTATGTTATGGCTGGTACTGCCGGTGGATATAGCCGCGTGGGCACTGGGCGGCTTTTTTCTGTCGTTGAGCCCGTCCTTGCTGGCAGCGGCGACTGGCTCGAACTCGCCACTCAACGGTGGCCTGGCGGTTGCGGCGCTGACGCTCAGTGGCGCGCTGGCGATTCTGAGCTTGCGTCAGCGCGAGCCGGTGCTGGGCTTGTGGGTAGGTGCAAGCTTTTTGCCGCTCGGTGTGGCGGTCATTCTGCTGGCGGTCAACCTGGGCATGTTGTGGCTGTTCTTCGTCGGTGCCGTGGTGGCGGGCATCGGTTTCGGATCAAGTTTTCTGGGCGCACTGCGGATGCTCATGCCAACCGCGCATGCCCATGAGCGGGGAGGGCTGATGTCAGCCTTTCTGGTACTCAGCTACCTGGCCTTCTGCATACCGGCACTGGTTGCCGGGTTCTTTGCCCACTCGGCAGGGCTGGTGATGACCAGCAATGTCTACGGAGCAGTGGTGATCACGCTGGCATTAATCGCATTGGCGAGTTTGATCGTGCGCCGTACAGCCAGCAAAAACAAAAATGCCCACGTTTAAGTGGGCATTTCGGCTTGCCGACAGACGGGAGCCTTCAGCGCAGGTCGTTAACCATCTCGGCCAGCACGGTCAATACATCCCCGGCCAGTTGCGCGGAGCGTTTGCCTGACCAGCCTGTTACCGGGTCCGGCGCGTTATCGTGGTCCTTGAACGGCATCTCCAGCGTCAGCGCCAGGCATTTATAGCGTTCGCCCACGGCATTTGCCGCCAGGTTCATATTGGCCTGGCCGGGCGCGCTGCGCGGGTAGCCGTAGACCGTCTGGAAGCTGTCGCTAACCTCGCACAGACGGCTGCGAAAGCGCTCTTCAAGCTGGCGTTGATGCGCGGTGTACCCCGGGTTGCCCTCACACGCGGCGGTGAATACGTAGGGGATTTCCTCGTCACCGTGCACGTCGAGGAACATGTCCACGCCGTATTTTTCCATCTGCTGCTTGATGAAGAAGACTTCCGGGCTTTGTTCTTCGGTGCTGTCCTGCCACGCGCGGTTGAGATCCTTGCCGTTGGCATTGGTACGCAAGTGGCCATGAAAGGCGCCGTCCGGGTTGACGTTAGGCACCAGATACAGGTCCGCATTGGCGAGTAATTGCTGCAGCACTACGTCGTCTTTTTGCTGAAGGCGTTCGATCACGCCTTCCATGAACCATTCAGCCATGTGCTCGCCGGGATGCTGCTGGGCAATCATCCAGATCTTGCGCTTGCCTTCGGCACTGTCGCCTTTGCGCAGCAGCTGAATATCACGACCCTCGACACTTTTGCCGACAGCCAGCAAGTGTACGCCGGCCTTTTCCTGTGCCTGTTCGATCAGCCGGTCATGGCGCTCACGGCTGTAGGGTTCGAAATACGCAAACCAGACCTGCGGTTGGTCAGGCGCAAGGCTGAAGTTCAGTGCCTTGCCGTCAAAACCGGACGGCACCCGAAACCAGCTCTGCTGGTCGTAGGACGCTACGGCGTTGTAGCCGGTCCAGGCATTGTTGAAGGTGGACTCGCTGGCATTGGTCAGGCTGAAACCATAGGTTTGGCCGACGTTCAGGCCGTCAGCCTTGAAATGAAACCACTGGAAATGCGCGCTTTGCGTGTCTGCCCGGATCGCCAGGCTTATATGCGCGGGGTCGCTTGCGTCGAGAACCTGAATATTGCCACTGTCGAAATCTGAACTGATCGTGAGGGTCAAGATAGGTGCCTGCTTACGTAGATGCCTTTTCAGGCCGCTACTGTACACCGATCAACCGGGCACCTTGCGACGTAAACTTCATCGCAACGGTCATCCTTGCGTCAGGAAATAGCCTCGGCGGTGACCATCAGGCTGCAGATGAATGCCGTCAGCAGGCACCACACCAGATAGGCACGTCGTTTGCGCCGATGCCAGCCGGACGCACCGAGCAACAAGGCGGGTGCCTGCAACTGGCGCCACATGCGCTCGCTGTTCTGGAACGCTGAAAGGTGTGCAGCATCGGCGTCCAGCCAGTGGCGAAATTCGATGCGTTCACTGGCCGTTGCAGCAGGGCTCTGCAAGTGCACATACCAGCGGCTGGCCTGGTCCTGAATGGCACGGCTGTCATCGGTGCTCTGAAGATGTGCCTTGCCCAGTGCGCGAAGCATCGCGCGCTCTACCCGGGCGATATCGACATCCATGAAACGGGCGATGTCGGCATACGCCAGACCGTCGAGCCGACTGAGCAGAAATATCTGCCGGGTACGGCGCGAAAGCTTGCCAAGCCGGTGGCCGAGTTCGATGACCTGCGGCGCGGGTTGCGGCTCAGGCAGGCGGGCGGGGAGGTGCAGCAAAGAAGGGAGCTGATTACTCATGATGTATCGCTCGCTGATCTTCCATGGGGATTGTTCCTTGCAATGACAGGCATCGTCCGTGACAAGAGTAGACTAGTGAATGCGAGAATCATTCTCAAGTGAAAAGTTGCAGCATTTACTTTTTATATGCCTTATCCGGGCATTTTCGCTGCAAAAACATGACCCGTATCAGGGTTGCTTTGCTATGATCTGCGCCATTGCTACACACCTGCGCAGTACCCAGACTTCATTAGCCTGAAGCAGCGAAACTAAAAGAAAGAACCAAAAAAAGACCCGGCAAAAAGCCGGGTCAAAAACCGTGATTAGCCTGATGAGGAGATAATCAGGAAGCCGACCTAAGACTTCCAGGTTATCCAGCGGATCTCGCGATCCGCTGATGCAATAATAATCATTATCATTTGCAAGTCAAATGTTTTTATTGCCCTCATCGATACAGATAATCCGCCAGCGTCTGCTCGGCGGATTTTTCTTTTTCTTTCCCACCCGACACCCTCTAGTCCAGCGGCAACTCCGTGGTGCGTTTCACCGTGCTCATGGCAATGTTCGAATGGGCCTCATGTACGTGCGGCAACTGCAGCAAATGATCGCGCAGGAAGCGCTCATAGCTGGCGATGTCCTGGGCAACCACCTTGAGCATGAAATCCATCCCCCCGGCCATGGTGTAGCACTCCAGCACCTCCGGGTGGCCGATGATCGCTTCTTCGAATTCGGCCAGATAGCGCCGGCCATGGCCCGACAGCTTGACCTCGACAAACACGGTCATGCTCAGGCCGAGCTTCTGAGTGCTGAGCAGGGCTACAGTGCGTTCTATCACTCCGTCTTCCTGAAGCCGGTGGATGCGCCGCCAGCAGGGCGATTGCGATAACTCGACCCGTTCGGCGATTTCTGCCGCAGACAGGCTGGCGTCATGTTGCAGTAGACGAAGAATCTTGCGATCGATGGGGCTCAATTTAGGCTGCATGAATTGACCTTGTTTTTTGTTCTGGTCGAAAAAAGCATGCTCAATATCAGCAGATTTGCACGCATTTAGAAAGAAAAAGCCTCTTTGCTGCTGGCAGTCTAGTTGCAAGGCTGCCGGGTTGGACCGTCTCTGCGCAAAAGCCTGACACCTATAAGAACAAGACAAGAACAAGAGAGGTATCCGCATGTCTCTGGCTGATATTCGTCTGGATGATAAATACCGGCTTGCCACCGGTAATCTGTACCTGACCGGCACACAGGCCCTGACTCGCCTGCCGATGCTGCAAAAACAACGTGATGAAGCGCAGGGCCTGAATACCGCCGGTTTTATTTCTGGCTACCGCGGCTCGCCGTTGGGCAATCTGGACAAAAGCCTTTGGGATGCCAAGGACTATCTGCAGCAGAACGCTATCCACTTTCAGCCTGGCATCAACGAAGAACTGGCGGCGACGGCTGTCTGGGGTAGCCAACAGGTCAACCTGTTCCCCCACGGCAAATACGATGGCGTGTTTGCCCTCTGGTACGGTAAAGGCCCGGGCGTGGACCGTTGCGGGGATGTCTTCAAGCACGGCAACTCGGCAGGCGTTGCAGCCAATGGCGGTGTCCTGATTCTTGCGGGCGATGACCACGGCTGCAAATCATCGACCATTGCCCATCAGAGCGAACATGCGTTTATCGCTTCGATGATCCCGGTACTCAACCCCAGCAATGTTCAGGAAATTCTCGACTACGGCATCATCGGCTGGGAATTGTCGCGTTACAGCGGTTGCTGGGTAGCGATGAAAACCATTGCCGAGAACGTGGATTCTTCAGCCGTGGTCGAGGTTGACCCGTTGCGGGTCAAAACGCGCATTCCGGAAGATTTCGCACTACCGGAAGGCGGTTTGCACATCCGCTGGCCGGACCCGCCGCTGGCCCAGGAAGCGCGGCTCAACACCTACAAGATCTACGCGGCCAGGGCCTTCGCGCGTGCCAATCAGCTCAACAAGGTGGTTATCGATTCAGCACAGCCCAGGCTTGGCATCATTACTACCGGCAAGTCCTATCTGGATGTGCGTCAGGCGCTTGAAGAGCTGGGTATCGATCAGGAGCTGTGCGACAGGGTCGGGATTCGCGTGCTCAAGGTCGGCATGAGCTGGCCGCTGGAGCCAGTGTCGGTGCATGACTTTGCCGAAGGGCTGGATGAAATTCTGGTGGTCGAGGAAAAACGCAGTGTCATCGAAGATCAACTGACCGGGCAGCTCTACAACTGGCCCGTGGACCGCCGCCCGGTGGTGGTCGGTGAGTTCGATGAACAGGGCCGCTCATTGCTGCCGAACCTCAGCGAGCTGACCCCGGCGATGATCGCCAGGGTCATCGCCAAGCGTCTTGCGCCGTTCTACAGCAGCCCGCAGATCGAGGCACGTCTGCAGTTTCTCAGCGACAAGGAACAGGCGCTTCAGGCACCGCTGTTCAACACCCAGCGCACCCCGCATTTCTGTTCCGGCTGCCCGCACAACACGTCGACGCGTGTGCCGGAAGGCAGTCGCGCCCTGGCCGGGATCGGTTGCCATTACATGACCATCTGGATGGATCGGGAAACCGATACCTTCACCCAGATGGGCGGCGAGGGCGTGACCTGGATCGGTCAGGCTCCGTTCACCGAAACACCTCACGTCTTCCAGAATCTGGGCGACGGTACTTACTTTCATTCCGGGCATCTGGCGCTGCGTGCAGCCGTGGCCTCCAAGGTCAATATCACCTACAAGATCCTCTACAACGATGCCGTTGCCATGACCGGTGGCCAGCCAATCGATGGCGTGCTGCGCGTCGATCAACTGAGCCGCCAGGTGTTCAACGAGGGCGTGCAGCGTATTGCGCTGGTCTCCGACGAGCCGGACAAGTACCCGAGCCGACAGGATTTCGCGCCGATTACCACCTTCCATCATCGGCGTGATCTGGACAGCGTGCAGCGCGAGCTGCGTGAGTTCAAAGGTGTGTCGGTGATCATCTACGACCAGACCTGTGCGACTGAAAAGCGTCGCCGTCGCAAACGCGGCACCATGCCTGATCTGGAAAAGCGTGCGTTGATCAACCCGGCTGTATGTGAAGGCTGCGGCGACTGTGGGGTTAAATCCGGTTGCCTGTCCGTGCTGCCCAAGGAAACGGCGCAGGGCCGCAAGCGCGAAATCGATCAGAGCGCCTGCAACAAGGATTTCAGCTGCGTCGAAGGTTTCTGCCCAAGCTTCGTCACCGTGCATGGCGGCAAGCTGCGCAAGCCAGCATTGCCCAAGCAAGTCGAGGCGTTCGCTCGCTTGCCCGAACCAGTACTGCCGTCGCTGGAGCGGCCGTTCAATATTCTGTTGCCGGGGGTTGGCGGCACAGGCGTGACCACCGTCGGTGCGATGCTGGGTTATGCCGCTAATCTGGAAGGCAAGGGCTGCAGCGTGCTGGATCAGGCCGGTTTGGCACAGAAATTCGGCCCGGTGGTCAGCCATATCCGTATTGCAGCGCGCCAGCAGGACTTGTTCGCGGTGCGCGTCGCAGCCGGCGAGGCGCACCTGCTGCTCGGCTGTGACTTACTGGTGGCTGCCGGTCCGGATGCAATCGCCAAGCTCGACAGCAAGATTTCCCACGCAGTGGTCAACAGTCAGCAAACGCCGACCGCCGAGTTCACGCGCAACCCGGATGCCGTATTTCCGGCCGAGGCCATGAAGCAGACCATCATTGAAGCTGTAGGCGCTGCGAAGACCCACTTTGTCGAAGCGACATCACTGGCCACCCGGCTGATGGGTGACAGCATCGCCAGCAACCTGTTCATGCTCGGTTACGCGTTTCAGCTGGGCCTGATTCCGCTGACCTCGACGGCCATCGAAAAGGCGATCGAACTCAACGGGGTGGCAGTCAATCTCAATCAGCAGGCGTTTCTCTGGGGCCGTCGTACCGCCCATGATCCTGCGGCGGTCGAAGCCTTCGTCAACCCGCAGCAGAAGGTCAGCGAGCCGCAGCCAATGGACCTTGATCAGCGTATTCAGAACAATGTCGAAACCTTGAAGGCGTATCAGAACGGCGCCTATGCCAAGCGCTATGTGGAGCTGGTGCAACGTGTGCGCGATACCGAATCACGGGTGTTCCCCGGTCAGCAGCCGATGCTCTCTGAGGCGGTTGCGTTCAACTACTTCAAATTGCTGGCCTATAAGGACGAGTACGAAGTGGCGCGGCTGTACAGCAACGGCGAGTTCACCCGCCAGCTGGAAGCGCAGTTTGAAGGCGATTATCGACTGGAATTCCACTTGGCACCGTCATGGCTGGCAAGACGCGATCCGCACAACGGCCTGCCGCGCAAACGCAGTTTCGGCCCCTGGATGCTGCGTGCCTTCAACGTACTGGCGAAATTCAAATTCCTCCGTGGCACAGCGCTCGATCCGTTCGGTCACAGCCTTGAGCGCAAACAGGAGAGGGATCTGATTGACAGTTACGTGCGTGACATCGAGCTGATTCTTCAGCACCTGCAAGTACAGAACCGCCATACCGCCTTGAGCCTGGCACGTCTGCCGGAGCGAATTCGTGGCTATGGCTATATCAAGGAGAGCGCCATGAAAGCGGCTGCATTGCAGGCCGACATTCTGCGCAAGAGTCTGGAAAGTGGCGAAGTGGTTGCGCCGAAGTTGTACGAGGCGGCTGCCTGACGGGAGATGCTTCGCAGCGACCGGGGCAGATCCGCTGTGTTCTGCGCCCGGAGTACCGCCTTCGCCAATATCAGCTCGGTCTGAACAGGTGTGCATGCCCGGCGCGGTACAGCGAGGACTCGCTGAACGTGTCGTCGGCAAGCACACGTCCGACCAGAATCAATGCCGTGCGGCGAAAGCCTTTGGCCTGCACTTTGTCGTGAATATCCGCCAGTGTGCCAACTGCCCAGTCCTGATCCGGCCAACTGGCACGGTGCACCACGGCAATCGGGCAATCGGCTCCGTAATGTGGAACGAGCTCGTCGACAATCCGCTGCAGATTGTTCACCCCCAGATGAATCGCCATGGTTGCCCGGTGGCTGGCCAGACTGGCCAGTTCCTCGCCGCTGGGCATTGAGGTCTTGTCGGCATAGCGGGTCAGAATCACGCTTTGCGAAACATCCGGCAGGGTCAGCTCGACGCCCAGCAGCGCAGCGCAGGCAGCGGTCGCGGTGACGCCGGGAATGATTTCGAATGGAATACCCAGTTCCCGCAGATGGCGGATCTGCTCGCCGATGGCGCCATACAGGCTCGGGTCGCCGGAATGCACACGAGCAACGTCCTGGCCCTGCGCATGCGCGGTCTTTATCAGCTCAATGATCTGCTCCAGATGCAGCTCGGCGCTGTTGGTCACCTGCACGGCCTGATGCCCCTCCAGCACGGCGAGCGGCACCAGTGAGCCTGCATAGATAATGACTGGGCATGTGCGAATCAGGCGTTGCCCCTTGACGGTGATCAGCTCGGGATCGCCAGGGCCGGCACCGATGAAATAGACAGTCAATGAATTCTCCGGAGTGGATGAGCGCGGGGAGATTATCCGCTGTGTGCAGGGCTGATTGCCAAGGCAAATGTGGCGTTGGCGCTTTTCTGCCGTTCGATCAGCAGGGTGGCGGTGCCGTCTCCCAGTTGCGCGGCCAGCGCCAGTGCCGAACCTTCGGCGACCCCGTGACAGCCCGTGGTCTGGAAGACCTGCGCAGAACGATGGGTGAAGTGCAGCTCCCACGCAACCAATTGCGTTGCGTTGAAGAACACCAGCGGCACTGCCAGTTGCGCGGCCAGTTCAAGCAGGCCCGGTTCCTGGTCTTTCAGGTCGATACATGCCAGCGCAGTGACGCTGGCAATCTCCAGGTCGATCACGCGAAGGCTGTTCTCGATCAGCTCGCGCAACGTCGCTGCGGAGCAACCGCGCCGACAACCCAGCCCGGCCACCAGTGACGCGCCGGGCTGAACGGTCGGTGAATCAGGCCTGGTGCAGGTCTGCATCGTTTCTGCGGAACAGCCAGGCACTGATCAGCCCCATCGCGACCCAGAACAGCGCGTTGGTTAGCAGCGAGGCAAGCATGAATTGCGATTCCAGAGCCTCCGGTGCCAGGCTCTGATGGACCAGTGGTTGTGGTGCGCCGATCACATGAGGAACGACCAGAATCGCCACGCCCAGAGCTTTGAGCAGCCAGTTCTGACCAAATACCAGCAAGGCCAGCCCGGCGGCAGTCGATGCGGTCGTGCCTATCCACCAGGCCTGACGCTGACTCAGTTCGGCGGCAGCTGTGCCGGGCAATTCAGGTGGCAGGCCAAGCGTAGGTGCCAGCACAAAAACCGCGAAACCGGCCAGCCCCCACCATGCGCCTTGCACCGTTCGGCCCGGCGCACGCAAGGTGTAAAGCCCGGCAAGCATCAGGGCGAAGCCTACTGCGACCACCAGGTTGCCGCCCGTGGTGGACAGCACGCGCTGCCAGCCGTTTTCAGGTTCCCAGGCAGCTTCTTCATGCGCATGACTGTGTTCGGCAGTCGCGCCGTCAGCATGCTCATGGACCTGTTCGGCAGATGCGTTTTCGTAAGTTTCGGCCTGCTGGATCAGTGGCACCACCCAGAAGCTTTGCAGCACGGTCAGCAGCAGGGCCGCAAGCAGGCCCGTGAACCCGGCAGTTTGTGCGATTCGCTTGAACATTGTGGAGTCCTTAATGGCAAGGAAAGGCAGCGCTGTGACGGGTATCGTGTGCGGCGTTGTGTACGGCCGCGATGTGCGAGAAACCGGCGAAGTACACCAGACATGCACCCAGCAGCGCAGCGCTGATGGCGGCTGTCAGGCGTTGAGTGCGTGTGGAGCTGGTAGTGGCGGCGTGGCTGCTGCTGATGGTCGACATGGCGATCCCTCTTGGTAATTGGCAAGCGGGCCACGCGCAAAGGAACCTGCCGGCAGACGCCGAAGGTTTCAACTGCGCACGCCCACCGCGGGTTTGTCATTCAACGATGTCGGGCCGGTCTCCGGGCTCGCGAGGGGCTCAAACGTCGCGCGTTCAAGGCCTGCAAGGTCACCTTCCCATGCCGTGGCACAGTGGATAAGACCTTCTCTCGCTTACCGTTGCGGGGGCAGCACCGGACTTGCTCGACAGCGTGAGCGCACCGGTTTCCCGTTTCACCCCGTGAGGGGCACCCGAAACAAGGCGTACAGGAGAGCATGGGCGGCGGGGAATCGTCAATCTGAACGATTGACCTGTCTGCGGTCACTGCGTAGCCTTGCCGGTTCGAGGTTCTCCATGCGTAAAGCGTTACACATGGAGCTAAGACGGGAATGCGGTACACGCCGCAGCTGCCCCCGCAACTGTAAACGGTGAGGTTCATTGCACAGCCACTGCTACGGCGGGAAGGCGCGATGAATGCGTGTCGGCACGGTCTTGATTGCCTGCCACATGCCGCCGTGAGCCAGGAGACCTGCCTCGAACCGGGCTGACCAAAAGGCCTGCGAATTCTCACTACAACCGTGCGGGGTGATCCGGTGGCGATCCGATCCGTGTGCCAGGCATGCGGTTCTCGTCCTGTTTGCCCGCCGCATTGCCAAAGGGCACCTGATGAAAACACTGGCCAAGCTTCCCGTCACCATCGTCACCGGCTTCCTCGGTTCGGGCAAAACCACCCTGCTGCGGCACATGCTCGATAACGCCGAAGGACGGCGCATCGCGGTCATCGTCAATGAATTCGGTGAACTGGGCATCGACGGAGAAATCCTTAAGCAGTGCACCATCGGTTGCACCGAAGAAGAGGCCAACGGCCGGGTATATGAGCTGGCCAACGGCTGCCTGTGCTGCACGGTGCAGGAAGAGTTCTTCCCGGTCATGCGCGAGCTGGTCGCTCGCCGTGGCGATCTGGACCACATCCTGATCGAAACCTCGGGGCTGGCATTGCCCAAGCCGCTGGTTCAGGCTTTTCAGTGGCCGGAAATTCGCAACGCCTGCACGGTCGATGCGGTGATCACTGTCGTCGACAGCCCTGCGGTATTGGCCGGTACGTTTGCTGCGTTCCCCGATCAGGTCGATGCGCAGCGCAAACTCGACCCGAATCTGGACCATGAGTCGCCTCTGCACGAGCTGTTCGCTGATCAACTGGCCAGCGCCGATCTGGTCATCCTTAACAAGGCCGACATGATCGACGCCGAAGGTCTGGCAGCGGTGCGTGCCGAAGTTGCCGAAGAACTGCCGCCAGCCGTCAAGGTGATTGAAGCCAGCAGCGATCGTCTGCCGATCAGCGTGCTGCTGGGTGTTGGCGCCGAGTCCGAGCTGCACATCGATGGTCGCAAGACCCATCATGATCATCACGATGAGGACGATCATGATGACCACGATCACGATGCTTTCGATTCGATTTCCCTGAAATTGCCTCAGGCCGATGAAAAGTTGTTGCTCGACGCACTGAATCAACTGGTCGTGCAGCACGGCATTCTGCGGGTGAAGGGCTTCGCGGCTATTCCCGGCAAGCCGATGCGCCTGCTGATCCAGGGTGTGGGTACGCGTTTCGACAAGCACTTCGACCGCGCCTGGCGCGCCGACGAAGAGCGTGCCACGCATCTGGTGCTGATTGGTCAGGAGCTGGACGCCGTGGCCCTGCAAGCGCAGCTCAACGCTGCGGTTGTCGGCTGATCCCATGCATTTACTGAGAACCCAGCCCGGCGGTTTCGTACCCGACGACAGCATTGCCGATCTGGGCCAGACCCCGGCCGAGCTGGTGATTCTCTGTAGCGGAGACTCAAGCCTGGCGCTGCTGGCCGAAGCTGCCCGGCAGCTCCCTGACGACTACCCGAGCCTGCGTCTGGCCAACCCGATGCAGGTACAGAATCACGCCTCTGTCGACTTGTATGTCGATGAGGTGCTGCGCCACGCCAAAGTCATTCTGATTTCCCTGCACGGTGGCATCGGTTACTGGCGTTACGGCGTCGAGCGGCTGATGGAGCTGGCGGCACGCGGGGTTCAGGTCATTCTGGTGCCAGGTGATGATCGTCCCGATCCTGAGCTGAGTGACCTGAGCACGGTGCCTGCCGCAGAACGCGACCGGCTCTGGCAGTTTCTGCGTCAGGGCGGTTTGCAGAATGCGCTGGAAATGTATCGTTGCATGGCCAGCCGCTGGCTGGACCGGGACTATTCCTGGACCGAGCCCCAACCGCTGCCACGCACAGCCATTTACCACCCTCGACTGGCAAGTGCGCAGCTCACCGATTGGCAAGCCGACTGGGTTGCAGGGCAGCCTGTCGCGGCGCTGCTGTTTTATCGCTCGCACTTGCAGGCCGCCAATACCGGTTTTATCGACGAGTTCTGCGCTCGCTTGCAGGCACACGGCATTAACCCGTTGCCCATTGCCGTTGCCAGCCTCAAGGAACCCGGCTGTTTCACTCAGGTGGAGAACTGGCTGGACGAGGCTGAAACCGAGCTGATCCTCAACACCACAGGCTTTGCCCAGTCGAGCCCGGAAGCTCCGCATCTGCGCCCGTTTCGGCGCAACGTGCCGGTCATTCAGGCGATCTGCGCGCAGGACAACGAACCTGCCTGGCAGGCCAGTGAACAGGGCCTTGGTGCGCGCGATCTGGCGATGCACATTGCCTTGCCGGAGCTGGATGGGCGGATCATCAGTCGGCCGATCAGTTTCAAGGACCTGGCCTGGCGCAGCGAGCGCAGCCAGTCGGACGTGGTGTGTTACCGCGCCCAGCCGGACAGGATGGATTTTGTCGCGCAACTGGCGCGGCGCTGGATCGAACTGGCGCGGCTGCCCAACGCCGAGAAGCGTGTGGCGTTGATCCTGGCCAACTATCCGACCCGCGACGGGCGCATCGGCAATGGTGTGGGGCTCGACACGCCTGCTGCGGCGCTGAACATCCTGCGCGCCATGCAGGCCGAGGGTTATCCGCTGGCACAGTTGCCGGACAGCGGCACCGAGCTTATCCAGCAATTGCTGGGTGGCGTGACCAATGATCTGGACAGCATCGACCTGCGGCCCTGCCAGCAAAGCATGGCATTGGAGGAATACCTGGCGGCGTTCAACGAGCTGCCGCAGGAAAACCGTGATGCCGTGAATGCCCGCTGGGGCGCGCCGGACAGCGATCCTATGTTTCGCAGTGGCAGAATGATGATTGCCGGGCTGCGCTTTGGCCTGACCTTCGTTGGCATTCAGCCTGCGCGTGGCTATCAGGTCGACCCCAGCGCGGTGTACCACGACCCGGATCTGGTTCCGCCCCACGGTTATCTGGCGTTTTACTTCTGGCTACGCAAGGCGTACGGCGCGCATGCCGTGGTGCATGTCGGCAAGCACGGCAACCTTGAGTGGCTGCCGGGCAAGGGCGTCGGCCTTTCCCGAACCTGCTGGCCGGACGCCGTACTGGGTGCCATGCCGAACATCTATCCATTCATCGTCAACGATCCGGGCGAGGGCGCACAGGCCAAGCGACGCACCCAGGCGGTGATCATCGATCACTTGATGCCGCCTCTGACCCGTGCGGAAACCTATGGCCCGCTGCGCAGTCTGGAACTGCTCGCCGACGAGTTCTATGAGGCGCAACTGCTGGATCCGCGCCGCGCGCGCGAGCTGCAACGGGATATTCTTGAACTGGTCCGTGAAACCCATATAGATCGCGAGCTGGCTCTGGGCGAAAACCTCGACAGCGACGCCGATGCGGCGCTGTGGCTGCCGCGTCTGGACACTTACCTGTGTGACCTGAAAGAGTCGCAGATTCGCGATGGCCTGCACATCTTCGGTCAGTCGCCGCAAGGCCGCCTGCGCACCGACACCTTGCTGGCCCTGCTGCGCATCCCGCGCGGCGACGGGCGCGGCGCGCAGTCGAGTCTGTTACGGGCGTTGAGCAAAGCGTTCGGTCTGGATTTTGACCCGCTGGATTGCGAACTGGCCGAGCCCTGGACCGGCGCGCGTCCCGCTGCGTTGCTGGCGGTCAGCTGTGACCCGTGGCGCACTGCCGGTGATGCGCGTGAACGGCTTGAGCTTTACGCCGCTGCCCTCATCGAACGCGTGACCCAAGGCGAAGCGCTTCATGACCTGCCGGTCGACGATGATCTGGCACTGATCCTCGACAGCCTGCGTGAAGTGGTCGCGCCGCGTCTGGACGCCTGCGGCACCGGCGAAATGCAGGGCATGCTCGATGCACTGAGCGGCCGCTTCGTCCCGGCAGGACCCAGCGGCGCGCCGAGTCGGGGGCGTCTGGATGTGCTGCCCACCGGTCGTAATTTTTTTACCGTGGATGTCCGCAACCTACCAACCACCACGGCGTGGCGTATCGGTTTCCAGTCCGCCAGCCTGTTGCTGGAAAGGCACCTTCAGGACCATGGCGACCATTTGCGTCAGTTGGGGCTGTCAGTCTGGGGCACGGCGACCATGCGCACCGGTGGTGACGATATCGCTCAGGCGATGGCGCTGATGGGCGTACGCCCGGTCTGGGCGACGGGCAGCCAGCGGGTCGATGATTTCGAGATTCTGCCGGTCAGCCTGCTGGACCGTCCGCGAGTGGACGTGACATTGCGGGTGTCCGGCTTTTTCCGTGATGCCTTCGCCAACCTTATCAAGCTGTTCGACGCTGCGGTGCAGGCAGTTGCCGCGCTGGACGAGCCGGACGACCTGAACCCGCTGGCTGCCAGGGTGCGAGAAGAGCGCCAAGGTTTTATCGCAGAAGGGTTGAGCGAAGACGAAGCGGCACGTCAGGCGGGCTGGCGGATCTTCGGCGCCAAGCCGGGTGCCTATGGTGCTGGCGTGCAGGGCGCGATCGATGGCCGTCTGTGGCAGAGCCGTGAGGACCTTGCCGAGGTTTACCTGAACTGGGGCGGCTACGCCTATGGCGCTGCCGATGAAGGTACGCCTGCGCGTCAGCGCTTTGCCCAGCGGTTGTCTCAGGTGCAGGCCGTGCTGCAGAATCAGGACAATCGCGAACACGACCTGCTTGATTCAAACGATTATTACCAGTTTCAAGGCGGCATGCTCGCGGCTTCGGAAACCCTCAGCGGGCAGAAGACCGCCAGTTACCATGGCGATCACAGCCAGCCGGACCTGCCGAAAATCCGCACCCTGAAGGAAGAGCTGAACCGGGTGATACGCTCGCGCGCAGCGAATCCGAAATGGATCGACGGGGCCAGACGTCATGGCTACAAAGGCGCGTTCGAGATGGCCGCCACGGTGGATTTCCTGTTCGCCTTCGATGCGACGACCGAGCTGATCGATGATCACCAGTACGCGCTGCTGGCCGACGCCTATCTGCTTGACCCTACCACTCGCGATTTTCTCGCCGAGCACAATCCCGATGCCTTGCGCGACATGACCGAGCGCATGCTCGAAGCCCAGCAGCGCGGCCTCTGGCAGGAGCCGGGCGAGTATCAGCAGGCGCTGGAAGACCTGCTCCTGGACATAGAAGAGAACTGATGACCTTACCTGACCCGAACATCACCGAAACTCCCCATTTTCCGCTGGCCGCCGTGGTCGGTGCCGATGACCTGAAGCTGGCGTTGTGCCTGACCGCCATTGACCCGCGCATCGGCGGCGTATTGATCGAAGGGCCTCGGGGCATGGCCAAGTCGACGCTGGCGCGGGGGTTGGCCGATGTGCTGGCCAGCGGTCAGTTCGTCACCTTGCCGCTGGGTGCTACTGAAGAGCGTCTGGTCGGCACGCTGGATCTGGACGCCGCGCTGGCCGAGGGTCGTGCACAATTTTCCCCGGGTGTACTCGCCAAGGCCGACGGCGGTGTGCTTTACGTCGATGAGGTCAATCTGCTCGCCGACCATCTGGTCGACCTGTTGCTGGACGTTGCTGCCAGCGGCGTCAATATGGTCGAGCGGGATGGTATTTCCCATCGCCATGCAGCGCGCTTCGTACTGATCGGCACCATGAACCCGGAAGAAGGCGAATTGCGCCCGCAGTTGCTGGATCGCTTTGGCTTGAACGTCGCATTGAGTGGCCAGACCCAGCCTGCCGAGCGCAGTCAGATCATCCGTCGCCGTCTGGATTTCGACAGCGATCCGGTAATGTTTTGCCAGCAATGGCAAGCGCAGCAGGACGCCTTGAAGCTTCGTTGTGAGCAGGCGCGTCAGCTGCTGGCAGGTATCGAGCTGGATGACCATTCATTGGCAATGATCACCGAGCGATGCTTTGCTGCAGGTGTCGACGGTATGCGCGCCGATCTGGTCTGGCTGCGCGCCGCGCGCGCCCATGCTGCATGGCGTGGTGCCGGTCGAATTGAAGAACAGGACATCGAAGCGGTCGCCGAGTTTGCCTTGCGTCATCGGCGGCGCGAGCCGGCCCCGCCACCACAAAACCCGGAAGCGCCGCCGCCCGGATCGTCCAGCAGGCAGGCCGACCCTGAAAGCGGGCAGGGCAACTGGGGCGAGCTGCCCGCCCAGGCCGTCACTACCGGCGCACGCCGCGAAGTGCCGAGCTGGCCAAAAAAGCCTTAGGCATCCGCCCTCGTATCTCGCAGGGGGCGGATGCCGTTCCCCGTCCTGGTCGACTGGCCACTGGCAGACAAGGGGCCATGCGTGCCGGTGCTGATGGCCCGGTGCAATGGTTGTCCACACTGTTGCGCGGCCGGCCGAAAAGCCGCAAGGACCTGATTCGCCAGCCGCGCAGCAGCCGTCCCAGTGAGTTATTGCTGGTGATTGTCGATGCTTCAGCTTCTACACGACGCCATCAGGCGTTGAGCCAGGCCAAGGGGCTGTTGTCGCAATTGTTCGACGATGCGTATCGACGCCGCGCGCGTCTTGCCTTGCTGACCGCCAGCGGTGACACGCCACGCTGGCAACATCAGGGCCTGAAAGCGTCCTCGGCATTGAGTCCATGGCTGGATGCACTGGGTGCGGGCGGCGGCACGCCACTGTCTGCGGCGTTTCAGCAGGCCGGTGAATGGCTGGCAAAGCGGCAAAAACGCTATCCGGCCGAGCAGCAGCGGGTTCTGGTGCTGACCGATGGCAGGATCAAGCAGTTACCCGTCCTGCCTGCATTCAATTGCGCGAGTGTGTTGATCGATATCGAGAAAGGCCCGATCCGCTTGGGCAGGGCGCGGGAACTGGCGTCCAGCCTGGGGGCTGATTATCAGCACATTGATGAGCTGAAACCGGTTTGAGCTATCAGGTCTGGCAGTTCTGGAACTGCGTGCCAATGCGCTGAAGCATTGGCACGACAGTCAGTTGCAGTGCACGGGCAACGCTCAAACCTGCGTCAGGCTGGCATGGTCCAAGGCTCAAGGTCGTAGCCTTCGTTGCTGATTTCTGCACGCGCCTGCTCCAGAGCGCTGGCCAGTTGCCGCTTGTCTGAATAGGTGCTGCTCGGGATCTGCTTGCGACCGATACGGTTGCTGGTGCGGTCGATCACCGTCAGGCTCAATTCGCCGTTACCATCCTGTGGTGCCCAGGCAACACACTGGAAGGGTTCAAAAGCGTGTCCAGCGATCAGAAGTGCATCGTTGAAGCGCAGTGGGGCGTTCATGGTTTTTTCCTCAAGTGCCCATATCAATTCAGTCACGGCGGCGGGCTGACCGTCCGGCTGGTTACTTGTGTTGATGAACGACAAGGGGGCATGAGTCACACCCTTCAACGAAAAATATGCGAATTTTTTTCAAGTGTCGCCCGCGTGACCTTGCAGATAAACATCCTTCAGCAGCTACGGCGTTAGTGACAGAGGGTTATGAGCGTTAGACCCAAACGGTACAACGCTGCGTCAAAAAGTTGCTAGGGTGATAGTTGGGCTCGCCAACATGCTGTTTATGAAAAGCTTTTAAAAATCCCACTCCACGTCGGGCACCAAGGAAACTTCATGCATGGATCGGCCCCAACGCGACGTCTGCTAATCATCGACGGCGGTGACGACTGTCATCCTCTGATCCCTGCTTTGAGTGATGCCGGATGGACGGTGCAGGAAAGCACCTCAGGTTCTACCTTCAGTCCCGATCATGACGTGGGCCTGATTCGCCTGACGTCCGGTCATTTCGAACAATTGCCCAGGCTTCAAGAGCTTGTCGCCCATAGCAACATGCGCTGGGTTGCAGTGCTGTCAGCCAACGATCTGCAACGCGAAAAAATAGGCGATTTCGTTTGCCAGTGGTTTTTCGATTTTCACGCCCTTCCTTTCGATGCAGCGCGGTTGCATGGCACGTTGGACAAAGCGTTCGCGGCTGGCCGCCCCGAAGCGCAAGGCGGGCTGGCGCTTTCCGAGGCCGAGCCCGAGCTGCTGGGCGACAGTCGGCCCATTCGTGAGCTGCGCAAGTTGTTGAGCCGGCTGGCACCTATCGATTCACCGGTATTGATTCGGGGCGAGCGAGGTACGGGCAAAGAGCTGATCGCACGCAGCCTGCATGTGCAGTCTCAGCGACGCGGTAAACCGTTTGTTGTCGTGGACTGCGGTGCATTCACCGGGCATTCGATCCAGGCCGAGCTGTTCGGTCATGAGGATGATGCGTTTGATGGTGCTCAAGCGCACAGGATCGGGCTGCTTGAAGCTGCTGACGGCGGCACGCTGCTGCTTGACGAGGTCGGTGATCTGCCGCTGGAAACCCAGACGTCGCTGTTGCGCTTTCTGGAAGACCGGCAAATCGAGCGCCTGGGCGGCGGTGAGTCGATTGCAGTGGATGTGCGGGTGCTGGCCGCGACCCGTGAGGATCTTGAAACGGCTGTGCGGAAAAAGCGCTTTCGTGAAGACCTGTATTACCAGCTCAATGTGCTGCAGGTCGGGGTGGCGCCGTTGCGTGAGCGTCATGGCGATCTGGCGTTGCTGGCCAATCATTTCGCCCATTTTTACAGTCAGGACAGCGGCAGGCGAGCACGCAGTTTCAGCCAGGATGCGCTGGTGGCGCTGGGCAAGCACGACTGGCCGGGTAATGTGCGGGAGCTGGCCGGTCGGGTACGGCGCGGGCTGCTGCTGGCCGAAGGCCGACAGATAGAAGCGGCAAACCTGGGCTTGCTGGGCGAAGAGGACAGTGCTGGCAGCATGGGCACGCTGGAGGAATATAAATCGCGTGCCGAACGTCAGGCATTGTGCGACGTATTGACCCGCCACAGTGACAATCTGAGTGTGGCGGCCAGAGTTCTGGGCATATCGCGACCGACCTTCTATCGGCTGTTACACAAGCATCAGATTCGCTGAGCTCCCAGCAACTGGGAGACAGCCGTCATCGCCTGCTCGCGGCGCTGCGGCCAGTCACCGCCCAGCACCTTATAGGCCTGCCGATGGTGGTCCAGCCATTCCCGGCTGCTGTCGAAGAAGGCCTGGCGTTGGCGCAACTGCGGCTGGCAGCGTTGCCCGTCGCTGATCCAGTCCACGCCCTCGGGCGACAGCAGCAGGTGCAGGTCGTAAGAGCGGTTCAGCAGTTGCTGTTCGATCCACGCCGGGCAGTCGCCGAACAGGGTGCGGCTCCAGAGCACATTGCTCAGCAAGTGTGTGTCGAGTATCAGCAAGTGCGGCTCGCTGGCGCGGGCAGTATCCTCCCAGTCCAGCTGGCCCCGAGCAATGGCCGGAATATCGGCGTAGTGGGTATCGCGCCCCTGTTGATCGATGAAATGACGTACATATTCGCCGACCAGCAAGCCGCCGAACCGATTCTGTATTTCGGCCGACAGCCAGCTCTTGCCGCTGGACTCAGGCCCGGTCAGGACCAGGACTTTCATCGCGCCAGCGCCAGATCGTTACGCCACTCGCGCCAGCCCTGCACGGCCAGCAGGGTGAACAGCGCATAGAGTGCAGCGGTCAGGTACAGCTCTTTGTAGATGAACAGGCCGACAAAAATCACATCCAGCACAATCCATAGCGGCCAGCACTGAACGCGTTTGTGTGCCATCCACACTTGTGCCACCAGGCTGAAGCCCGTGAGCGCTGCGTCAAGCCATGGCTGTGCGGCGTCGGTGAAATGCGCCATGCCAGCGCCCAGCGCGAGGCTGATGACTGCGCCGACAGCCAGCCCTTTAAGCACTGAATGGCTCGGCAGCACAGTGACAGCCTTGACCGGCAGGCCGTCGCCATGGCGAGTCCACTGCAGCCAGCCATAGATCTGCAAGCCTGCATAGATGACCTGCAGCAGCATGTCCGAATACAGCTTCACGTCGAAGAATATCCAGATGTAGATCACCACCATCACCAGCCCGATTGGCCAGCACCAGGGATTCTGCTTCACTGTCAGCCAGACCGCGATAACGCCAATGGCGGCAGCGAAGAGTTCAAGCCCGGACATGGCGGCTCCTTGGTTAGGGTTGTGGGGGCAGGGGCGGCGATTGTATGCGCTTCTGCGCGCGGCGTGGAGCTTGTGTTGCGTCAGGCTGCACGTCGGCAGGCTTTGTGCGCGGAGGTCTGCTAGCATTCCGCGCCTTGCATTTGCGCGACTTTCTTCAAGCTTCGTTCAGGCAGGCGACGGCATAGTGGCAAGCATTTTTTATACGACAACATTAAACAGCGAGCCTGCGGCATCGCTTCATGGGGGAATGATGGATCTTTGGACCGCTGCTCAGGCGTTGATATTGGGTGTTGTAGAAGGGCTGACGGAGTTCCTGCCGATCTCCAGTACAGGGCATCAGATCATCGTCGCCGACCTGATCGATTTTGGCGGCGAGCGCGCCATGGCCTTCAATATCATCATCCAGCTGGGTGCGATTCTAGCGGTGGTCTGGGAGTTTCGGCGCAAGATTCTCGACGTTGTCGTGGGGTTGCCGAAACAGCAACAGGCGCAGCGTTTCACCCTCAACCTGCTGATCGCCTTCATGCCGGCCGTGGTGCTGGGCGTGATTTTCGCCGATACCATCCACCATTACCTGTTCAATGCCATTACCGTGGCAACGGCGCTGGTCGTGGGTGGTGTGATCATGCTCTGGGCCGAGCGCCGCGAGCACACTGTGCGCACCGAAACCGTCGATGACATGACCTGGAGCGATGCGCTGAAAGTCGGGCTGGTGCAGTGCCTGGCGATGATCCCCGGCACATCGCGCTCGGGCTCGACCATCATTGGCGGCCTGCTGTTCGGCTTGTCACGCAAGGCAGCGACCGAATTTTCGTTCTTTCTGGCCATGCCGACCATGGTCGGTGCAGCCGTGTATTCGGGCTACAAATACCGGGACATGTTTCGCCCGGACGACTTCGCGGTGTTTGCCATCGGTTTCATTACCTCGTTCATCTTCGCGATGATCGCAGTTCGTGCGCTGCTCAAGTTCATCGCAACTCATAGCTATGCAGTGTTCGCCTGGTATCGCATCGCCTTCGGCCTGCTGATTCTGGCGACCTGGCAGTTTGGCTGGATCGACTGGGCATCGGCCAAGGCATGACGCGGGCTCGCGAGCCGCAGCGGCCAGCCGGTCGGGGCAGGGCACCGGTCCGGCAATTGCGCCTGAAGGTGTCGGCGTTCCTGCTGCTCTGTGTGCTACCGGTCTACGGCTCGGCGTCGCTGGGGTTCAGGCAGGTCACGTTGATCCCGGCGCTGGCTTTGATAGTCATGAGCCTGCTGGCGTTTGTGCTCTATAGGCATGACAAGCGACAGGCCGGAAACGGCGGTCAGCGTACGCCAGAGAACGTCCTGCATGCCACCGAGCTGCTCGGTGGCTGGCCCGGAGCATTGCTGGCGCAACAGGTGTTTCGGCACAAGACCCGCAAGGTATCTTTCCAGATCGTGTTCTGGCTGATCGTGCTGGCGCATCAGGTGCTGTGGCTTGACTGGCTGTTTCTGGGCAAGCGGCTTTTACAGCTGTTGCCTTTATAGTTTCAAGCCGATCTGCTGTCGTTTCGGTAGCCTGCCGACTACAAGCTGGTGGGAGCGGGTCAGCAGATCACGCACTTCATCGTCGCTCAGTGTGTGCAGGTCTGCCACGCTGATCCAGTGCGCGCGGGCCAGGTAAGGCGCAGGCCGTATGCCGGGCCGATCCACGTAACCCAGAAACAGTTCCGGATGGACCTTGAATGAAAGGTCCTGGCCGACCAGGTCCATGACCGCGAACATCTTTTTTTCGGCAACGGAAAATACGCGCACACCGCCCCATTTGTAATCCTCTCGGGCGCCTGGCAAGTCCAGGCAGAACCGGGCGATGTCTTCTTTGTTACGGGTCTTGTTCACGGAATGCTCCTTCAGTGAGGCGTCGAGCGGTAAGCTGTTCGATAGCCGCACGGATATTCGATCAGCGGATTGTATGCTGCTGCGACACTCATTAGTGTGCAGGTTTGTCCTTCTCCGGAGTCTCGAATGTCTGCCGTGCAACTCGCCGATGGTGAACTGAACTACCTGCTCGAAGGCCCGGCCGGTGCGCCGGTGCTGGTGTTGTCCAACTCGCTGGGCACTGATCTGCATATGTGGGACAACCAGATTCCTGCGTTCATTCGTCATTTTCAGGTGTTGCGCTACGACACGCGCGGGCATGGCAAATCGCTGGTCAGCGAGGGCAGTTACAGCATCGAGCAGAATGGTCGCGACGTGCTGGCGTTGCTGGATGCGCTGCACATAGACACGGCTTTTTTCTGTGGTTTGTCCATGGGCGGCCTGATCGGTCAGTGGCTGGCGATCAATGCGCCGCAGCGCCTGCGCAAGGTCGTGCTGTGCAATACGGCAGCCAGAATCGGCAACCCTGATATCTGGAACCCTCGCATCGAAACCGTTCTGCGTGACGGGCAGTCAGCCATGGTTGCATTGCGTGATGCTTCTGTTGCGCGCTGGTTCACGCCTTCATTTGCGCATGCCGAGCCTGCTGTGGTCGACACGGTTGTCGGTATGCTGGCCCGCACATCGCCACAGGGATACGCAGCTAACTGCGCGGCCGTGCGTGATGCAGATTTCCGTGAGCAGATTGCCTCCATCCAGCTGCCGGTATTGGTCGTCTGCGGCACTGAAGATGCGGTAACCACTCCGGCGGATGGGCTTTTTATGGTCGAGCGCATTAAAGGTTCGCAGATGATCGAATTGCACGCGGCTCATCTGTCCAGTGTCGAGGCCGGGGAGTCATTCACGGTGCCGGTGCTGGCATTCCTGACGGCCGAGTGAGCTGACGGGATCTGAAACCCGGTATTGAGAGGCTTGCCATGGCGCTGCATACTCGCGGCTCTGAAAGCGAGGTGGTCGGGTGTTTGATCTCAATGATCTGTTTTATTTCGTTCAGGTGGTCGAATGCCTCGGCTTTGCGCCAGCAAGCCGCAAACTGGGGATTCCCAAGTCCAAGCTCAGCCGTCGTATTGCCGGGCTGGAAGAGCGCCTGGGTGTACGACTGATTCACCGCTCGACGCGCACGTTCGCCGTGACCGAGAGCGGGCGCGATTACTACGCTCACTGCGTGGCAATGCTGGTCGAAGCCGAGGCTGCTGAAGAGGCTATTCTGCGTTCCAAGTCCGAGCCGCAGGGCAGGGTGGCGATCAGCTGTCCTCCAGCACTGGCGGCGATGGGCTTCAACGAGACCATTGCCCGGTTCGCGGCCGATCACCCGAAGGTTCAGGTGCAGGTCGAAAGCACCAACCGCCGCGTCGACCCGCTGACGGAGAACATCGATATCGCGTTGCGTGTGCGCTTTCCGCCACTGGAAGACGACGGGCTGGTGGTCAAGTTGCTCGGGCACAGTGCTCAACGTCTGGTCGCACGCCCGGATCTGGCTGCCAGGCTGTCCGCAACATCGACACTCGAGGCGCTATCAACACTGCCCAGCCTCGACACGCCGTCTTCAAGCCATGAGCATCGCTGGCTGCTGGAAACTACTTCCGGCCACTATGCTGAAATTCGCCACACGCCGAGGCTGATCAGCTCGGATCTGGACATGATGCTGCAGGCCGCCCTGCAAGGGGTTGGGGTGGCGCAACTGCCGGAACTGATTGTCCGGGAAGCCTTGCAGGACGGACGTCTGGTCGAACTGTTCAGTCAGCATCGGCCAAAGTGCGGCATCGTGCACGCCGTGTTTGCGTCACGCCGTGGGCTGCTTCCCGCGGTCAGAGGGCTGCTGGATGTGTTCGAAACCTCGTTCAAAGAGCTAAGCCTTAGTCCCGACTCGCTTTATTGTTCTCTTCATAGAACGAACAGTCGCATTCAAGACCACTAATCATCTATTGCGATCAAGGATAGGATGCTCGCCACTTCATCGCTAAGTGGCGATTTTCTTTAAGGAGCTACGTTATGAATTTATTGCACCTCGATTCCAGCATCCTCGGCGATCATTCCGCTTCGCGTCAGTTGACCCATGAGGTTGTTCAGGCCTATCAGCGCTCGCATGCCGACAGCCAGATAACCTACCGCGACCTCGCCAGCGAAGCCCTCGGGCATTTCTCTGCTGCCAGTCTTGCCGCAGCGGGTACCCCTGTAGAAGCCCGAGATGCGTCCCAGCAACAGGAAGTCGACACTAATGAAGCCACCTTGCAGCAGTTTCTTGCCGCCGACGTGCTGGTGATCGGTGCGCCGATGTACAACTTCACTATCCCGTCCCAGTTGAAAGCCTGGTTTGACCGGATCATGGTTGCCGGCCGCACGTTCCGTTATTCCGAAACCGGCCCTGAAGGCCTGTGTGGCGGCAAGAAGGTTATTATTGTTTCCACTTCCGGTGGCCTGCACGTCGGGCAGCCAACCGGCGCTGGCCACGAAGAACTGCTCAAGGCGCTGTTCGCCTTCATCGGTATCACCGACCTGCAATTTGTTCGCGCGCACGGCCTGGCCTATGGTGAAGAGCCGCGTGCCAACGCCATGACAGCCGCGCAGCAACATATCGAGAGCGAGTTGTTCGCCGCCTGAGTCGGTGATGGTCTGAACAAGACTCCACAACTCGCGCGAGCAACGTGCGCCGGGTTGTGGAGTTTTTTGTGCGCCGCATAAATGCACGCAGTCTTGAGCGTACTCAACCTTGACAGCTTCCTTACAGGTAAGCGGGTTATTCAAGGACTAAACTGCATCTTCGCGGCACTGTGTTTGCGGTTTTGTGGTGCTTTTCACGATTGCTGAAAAGAGCGGGCGGTTTATGGCCCGGCTTGTGCACTATTTCTGTTTTACACACTCTCATCTGGGTGAGAGCGGCGCGCTGGAGCACGATGCTCGACACAAGCGCTGAATGGACTATCCGGGCGAGCCTCCGGATTTGCAAAGGTTGGGCCTTTCGATGGTACGTCTTTGTGCAGTGATGCTGGTTTGCTTGCTCGACAGCCTGATTGCGGTTCACGCTCAGGCCGATGACGCCTGGAGCGCGGGCTATCACGAGCTGAGTTTACCTGACCCGCTGGATTCACAGCCGGTGCAGGCCATCGCTTTTTACCCGTCGACCGCCAGTGAGCAGTGGAGCACCCTGCACGGCTATCGCGTCGAGGCCGGCGAAAATGCGCCGATTGCAATGGGCCGGTTCCCGTTGCTGCTGCTGTCTCATGGCAATACCGGTACACCGCTGGCGTTGCATGACCTGGCCACATCATTGGCGCGCCAGGGGTTTGTGGTGGTTGCTGTGGTTCATCCTGGCGACAATGATCGTGATCACAGTCGGTTGGGCAGCCTGAGTAACCTGTATGGTCGCCCGCTGCAGATCTCTGAAGCGATCAGCACGGCCTTGCTCGACCCTATGCTTGCCCCTTATCTCAATGCTCGTCAGGTGGGCGTGATCGGCTATTCGGCGGGTGGCGAAACTGCGCTTATTCTTGCGGGCGCGCAGCCTGATCTACAGCGCCTGCGCCAGTATTGCCTCGAACGCCCCACGGACCGTGACGCCTGCAAGACTCAAGGGGAGCTGGTCGCTGACCGCGATGACCTGCATGCCCAGGCTGACCCCAGGGTCGGTGCGCTGATGTTGATGGCCCCGTTGAGCCTGATGTTCGGCCGTCACACGCTGGGCGATGTGCATGTACCGGTGCTGATGTATGCCGGGGATGACGACCAGTTGCTGGCCATCGACCGCAACGCCGAAGCGCTGGCGCGCAAACTGCCGCAGGCACCGGACTATAAGTTGTTGGCGGGGGCAGGGCACTTTGTCTTTATGGCACCGTGCAGTGACGAACAGCGTTCGAGCGCACCGTTACTGTGCAACGACCCTGACGGAGTGGACCGCGAAGACATTCACCGCAACCTGAGCGCAGAAGCTGTGCGCTTCTTCAGCACGGCGCTCAATTCTGCCGACCCTGACCATTCAGGTATGCAGACAGCGCATCACGAATAAGCGCTTTTCAGGCGTTCAGCGAACTCAGAAAGTCGCCAAACCCGCCTCTGGCTTTTGAGTCCAGGCGGGTACTGGTCGTGACCCGCGGGCGGCAGCTCCAGGCGATCCGCGCGCCGATCAGCTCCAGCTGGCGAACCAGATGCACGTCTTCGTGGCAGGCCAGTGCCGGAAACCCGCCTGCACTGATATAGGCAATTGAGCTGACACCCAGGTTGGCACCATGAATGTGCCGATGGCCGTCCCGGTGCTGGTAATGCTTGAGGTAAGCCGCCTGCGCAGCCGCAGAGATATCCTTGTTCCAATCGCCGGGCATGACGGTCCCGCATACCGCATCGGCATCCAGTGCCAGTTGCTCGGCAAGCCAGTCATTCGCCACGGTGCTGTCGCCATCGGTGCAGGCCAGCCAGCGCGCACCTCGGTCGAGGAGAAAAGCTGCTCCTTCGGCGCGTGCCTGTCCGACGTTGCGGGCCGAGACCTCAAGGACCATCACCCCGTGCGCTCGCGCGATGTCTGCCGAGCTGTCGGTGCAACTGTCGAGAACCACCAGTACCTCTACTCGCTCACCCTTGAGATCCGGGTGTTCAGCCGCCTGCTTTATCGTTTCGAGGCACAAATCGAGTAGCTGCTCTTCATTGTGCACCGGGATCAGAATGCCGATCATCGGAGAATTCCTGTTCTGCTACGGAGGTTCCATCACGACTCCACAGGTCCAGCAGAAAATCCTGTTCGTGATGACTGAAAAGGCGGTGCATGGCCAAGCGTTCGGCAAGGATATCGTGTACAGCCTGCGCGTTCAGCGGGCAGCCCTCGATATCAGGGCGCCAGTGACAGGCGAGCAACTGGCCGTCAGGTGAAAGCGAGGATAGAACGCAGTCGATCAGGCGGTGCAGGTCATCGACGTCGAGGTAGTAACCCAGTTCGCTGAAGACGATCAGATCAAATTGTCCCTGCGGCCATTGCTGTGGCAAACGGGCCTGCAACACGCGCACATGGGGCAGGCCTGCCAGACGCTTGCGTGCCAGATCCACCGCCAGGTTTGACGTGTCGCAGCACACCAGTGCGTCACAGCGACCGGCAAGGTCGGCACTGAGTTCGCCATTGGCACAGCCAGGCTCGAATACCGAGCGATAGTGTTCACGGGGCAGCGCGGCCAGTGTCAGCGCACGCTTGCGCCGCTCATACCAGCGTTGCTTGAACGCCCACGGGTCATCGTTGTTGCGAAACAGCTCATCGAAATAGCCGTCTTCGACGCTCATACAAACACCAGTTCAAACGGTTGCAGCAGTCTTTCCAGCACAACGGCTGGCAGAACGGGCGCAAGACTGATGGCCGGGTCACCCTGCAATTGGCTGACGAACGCCTGAGCGGCATTGCGTTTACGAGCAAGGGTCGCCGGGTCCAGCAGCAACTTGCGTGCGCGGTCCCATGGCAGACGCTCATCTTCAGGGTCAGCCCAGTGCCAGGCCCAGACCGGTACTTCGCAAAGCTGCGCCCCGGTAGACGCACAGGCTCTTGCACTGGCGCGGCCAACGGCTTCGTGGTCGCCATGACCATCTTCTGCCCAGGTGGCGAACACCACGTCGGCAGGGTCCAGATGACGTTCAAGAAACTCTGCCAGCTGATCTTCGGACTCGGCCACGGCACCATCCTGCAAGCCGCAGCGCAGCCACTCAAGACGCTCAAGGGGAATATCGAGACGATTCAAGGCTTCGGCGCTTTCCTGGGGCCGGATTGCAGACAGTCGCTCGACAGGCCAGAGCGTGGAGCCCGGATGGCTGGCAGTGCCGTCAGTGACCGAGATCAACAACAGATTGCGTTCAAGCTGCGCCAACTGGCTCATCAAGCCGCCGCATGCCAGTACTTCATCGTCCGGATGCGGGGCGATGATGACCGCCCTGCAATTGTTCGGCACCAGCAGGTCTGCAGTAATCGCAGGTACGCTGCGCAGTTTGCCGGAGGCGTTCCAGGCAGGCAGAGGCGTGCCCTGGCCAGACTCGTCGTCGCTGACTAGAAAGCCTTCGCTCATGATGGATACGCTCTCATAGTGACCACGTGCGTAAAGCTGGTAGCCGTTTACCCGTCAATTGACCCAGTGCAGCAAGGTCCTGCTCGGCATGACTCTGGCGCAGAAAAACCGGCAGGTCGGTGATCAGTCGAGCGAAGTGCGGGTCCTTGCAGTAAGGGCCTGCACCTACCGCGCGGCCCACGTGCTGAATGACCAGTTCCGCAGCGTGCTCCACGTAGGCACGACAGCGTCTGGCGAGCACCTCGGCATTTTCAGCCGGGGCCTGATCCAGATGCGCAGCGGCGGCACGCAGTACATCGATTGCTGCGTGCAACGCGACATCTACAGCACCCAGGTGCGCAAGAGCGTGTGGCTCTTCGCGTTTGCCGACCTGTGCCAGCAAGCGTTGGGCGATAGCCCGGGAGGCACCATACCAACACGCCGCGATGCCGATGCCGCCTTGCCAGAAGCCAGGCCGTTCCAGGTAGCCGCCCGGCGCTCCAATCGCCTGCCCGGTAGCGTGCTCGAACACGACTTCGACGCTGCCGGTGGCACCCATCCCAACTGCGCGCCAGCCATCACTGGTCATATGCACGCCGGGCTGGTCGAGTTGCACCGCCACCAGTTGCTGGCGATGTTCTTCATCCCACGTGGTGATCAATGCATGGCTCAAGGCCGTAGCACCGGAACACCACGCTTTTCGGCCATTCAGACGAAGTGAATCGCCAGTGCCGCTGATATTCACCCGTGCCTGCGGCGGCTCTGCCGCCCACATGCCCCAGGTGCTGAATTGTTCGGGGGGCGGGGCACCCAGTTCCGCCATGATCGCCAAGGCGTCGGTATGCCCCTCGTACAACTTGCACAACCCCAGATCATGGCCTGCAATGCAGGCCAGCGCCCGCCAGCGCTCAAGTGTCTGACCGCTGGCAGGCAGGGGGAGCTTATCCAGACCTTCGTTGACCAATGCCTGCAAGCACTCGCCCAGCGCACGCGTATCGGCATAACCGTGCTTGCGCCAGTCGAGAAACTCACTCAAGGCATCAATCATTGCTGGTCTTCGCGCTTCAGTTCGAACAGCAGCAGCGAGCGCGGCGTGACGGTATATTGCGAACCGAACGCAAAGTGCTCCTTGCTGCGTGCATCATCCTGATTGGTGTCGATCAGGCACTCATAATGGGTGCCTTCAGGCACTTCCGGCAGGGTGAAGTTGACCCCGTCGTGGTGCGCGTTGACGACCAGCAGCAGCGTAGCGTCGGCACCTGGACGACGGATACCGGTTTCCTGTGCACGGCCATCCATCAACATGCCCAGGCAACGGCCATTGGCATCGTGCCATTGCTCGACACTCATCTCGTTGCCATCCGGAGCGAGCCAGGTTACGTCCTTGACGCCGATTTCTTCGTTGTAATCGCCCACCAGGAAGCGACTGCGGCGCAGGATCGGGTAGGTCTGACGCAGCTTGATCACGCGGGTCACGAACTTGAGCAACGCTGCGCCGTCCTCGTCCAGATCCCAGTTGATCCAGCCAATTTCGCTGTCCTGACAGTAGGCATTGTTATTGCCGTGCTGGGTACGGGCGAACTCGTCACCGGCGACGATCATCGGCGTACCTTGCGCCAGCAGCAAAGTAGCGAAGAAGTTACGCATTTGACGCAGACGCAGGGTGTTGATTTCCGCGTCTTCGGTCGGGCCTTCGACGCCGTGGTTCCAGGACAGGTTGTTGTTGCTGCCGTCCTGGTTGTTTTCGTCGTTGGCTTCGTTGTGCTTGTCGTTGTACGACACAAGGTCGTGCAGCGTGAAACCATCGTGCGCGGTGATGAAGTTCACCGACGCCTGTGGACGCCGACCGCGTTGGTTGAACATGTTGCCGGAGGCGGTCATGCGTGCCGCGAAGTCTGCCAATTGGCCTTCGTCGCCTTTCCAGAAGGCACGTACGGTGTCACGAAACTTGTCGTTCCACTCCATCCAGCCTGGTGGGAAACCGCCGACCTGATAGCCACCTGGGCCACAGTCCCAAGGCTCGGCGACCAGTTTGACCTGACGCAGCACCGGGTCCTGACGGCAGGCGACCAGAAAGCTGTGACGTTCGTCGAAACCATCGTGGTAGCGACCCAGAATGGTTGCCAGGTCGAAGCGGAACCCGTCGACATGCATTTCCGAAGCCCAGTAACGCAGGGAGTCAGTGACCATCTGCAGTACGCACGGGTGGCTCAGGTCGAGGGTGTTGCCGGTGCCTGAGTCATTGATGTAATAACGCTTGTCGTCCGGCATCAGCCTGTAATAGGAGGCGTTGTCGATACCGCGCATGGACAGGGTAGGGCCAAGCTCGTTGCCTTCGGCCGTGTGGTTGTAGACCACATCAAGAATGACCTCCAGCCCGGCATGATGCAGGTGCGCAACCATTTCCTTGAATTCGGCAATCTTACCGCTCGCCAGATAACGCGGATCTGGCGCAAAGAACGCAATACTGTTGTAGCCCCAGTAGTTGGTCATTCCTTTTTGCAGCAGATGCTGATCGTTGACGAAGGCGTGTATCGGCAGCAGCTCGACGGATGTCACACCCAGCTTGCGGATGTGGTCGACAACGGGAGCTGATCCCAGACCGGCAAACGTGCCGCGCAGCTCTTCGGCAACTTCCGGGTGGCGCATGGTGATGCCGCGCACGTGGGTTTCATAAAAAATGGTCTTGTCCCAAGGCGTACCGACGCGCTGATCGCGGCCCCAGGTGTAAGCCTCGTCGATCACCTTGCTCTTCGGTACAAAGGGCGCGCTGTCACGTTCATCGAAGCTCAGGTCGCCGTCAGGATGACCAATGGTGTAACCGAACAATGCTTCAGACCACTTCAATTCGCCGACCAGTTGCTTGGCATACGGGTCGATCAACAGTTTGTTGTGGTTGAAGCGATGACCGTTTTTAGGGTCATAAGGGCCGTAGACGCGATAGCCATAGATTAGGCCCGGGTGCGCATCGGGCAGGTAGCCGTGATACGTCTCATCGGTGTATTCCGGAAGTTCGATGCGTTCCAGTTCGATTTCACCGGTCGAGTCAAACAGACACAACTCTACTTTGGTGGCGTTGGCCGAAAACAGGGCAAAGTTGACACCCAGGCCGTCCCAGCTGGCGCCGAGAGGAAAGGGAAGTCCTTCACGAATGCGAGACGGGGTGCTGCCTGGATTGTCTTGCGGGGCTGAATTATCTTCTGCCGTTGTAGTGGACTTCGTATTCATGATGACTTCCTGACGTCGAATGATTTTCTGAGCGGCCAAGGCCGCTATCGAAGCCACAAAGGCTTCAATATTGACGATAAAGTATGGGGGTGTAGCAGGCCTCATCTCCGATCAGAGTGCGACCTGCAACAATGGACTGGCGCCCGGCCAGAAGAGTTTCAAGAATTCGACGGTTTGCGTGGCTTCTTGGCAGCAGGCTTGGCTGGGGCATCAGTTGGCGCGGCGGTAGCCGGCTTGGCTTTGGAAGCAGGCTTGGGAGCCGCCTTGGCCGCTGGCTTTGGCTTGGCTTCAGCTGCGGGCTTGGCCGCTGGCTTTGCTGCTGGTGCTGACTTCGCCACAGGTTTGGCCGCGCCCTTGGCAGGCGCCTTGGCGCTGTCTACTTCAGGCAGCTTGGGCTTGCTTGACTTGCGCACGCTGGACTTGTCAGGTGCCAGGGCTTCTGCTTCTGCAAGCTTGCGCGCCATCTCCCAGTGACGCTCGTCGTGTCCGGAGGGCTTACCCTCGGACTCCCAGATTTGGTAAGCAAAATCGCGAATTCTTTTTTCGTCGGCACTCATCTTGAGACTCCCAGCTATTACATAGTTTGAATAAGCAAATTGACGGAAAATCTTTCAAGCGCTGCACTGAGCGGTATCTCCCGAACGTGTGTTGCGACACCGTCGGAAAAGAGTCCTTTCCAGTCAGATCCAGAGTCGGCAAACGGAAGCATAATCCGTGTGTCGCCCCAATTGGCAGCATTAATCAATGGAGTTTGCGCAGTACCCAATAGTTCACTGCTTGTGCGTGGGACTACGATGATAGCGCGTACTCCTTGTGTCTCCCGGGCAAAAGCCATCACGTGCCCGGCGTGGCTACCCTTTATTTCCAGAGGCTGATAACGCCCCTCGCTGAACAGCGTTGGGTGCTCGGCACGCAGGTTCAAAACCTTCGCAATCAGCGCCTGTTTGATGCGGCCATCCTGCCAGTTATCGAGCAGGTCGGCAGCGCTTGCATCTTCTGCCAGCGCTTTCTGTCGGGCTGCATAATCAACCGGTCGCCGGTTGTCCGGATCCACCAGGCTGAAATCCCAGAACTCGGTGCCCTGATACAAATCGGGAACACCGGGTACGGTCAAGCGTAGCAAGGTTTGCGCCAGACTGTTGAGTGCCCCGGCGGTCGCGATACGATTGGCCGTTGCACTCAGTGACTGGCGCAACGCGAGCGCTTCAGGAGCCAACAGCAAACGTTCAAGAAATTCGCGGCAAGCCGTTTCGTAAGGCTGATTCGGCGCGCTCCAGCTGCTTTGCAGCTTGGCTTCGCGCAGGGCTTTCTCTTGCCACTGCACCATGCGCTTCGCGTATTCCTGGTGAGCTTCTTCGCCCTCCAGGCTCAGCGGCCAGCTGCCCAGCAAGGCCTGATAAAGCATCAGCTCGTCACCCGCACTGATGGCCGGTTCTTCGCCTTTCAGGGGCACTGCCAGCTGTCTCCAGCGTTCTACCTGTTCGGCGTACCACGGCGCACATTCACTCAGGACCGCAAGGCGTGTACGTGTGTCCTCGCCACGCTTGTGATCGTGCGTTGCAGTGGTCAGCAAGTTGTCGGGGAATTTTTCCAGACGCTCCAGGCAGACCTGATGGAAGTCTTCCACCGGCGCACTGACATGCTGCGGATGAAAGCCTACGTCGTTGCGCGACAACAGCACTGCAGAGCGATAGAACGAGGTGTCCTCAACCGACTTGGCGGCAACCGGGGAGGTCAGTTGCTGGAACCGTACACACGCATTCTTGTACAGCTTGCGCAACGGTCCGCGTGGCAGTTTGCGCCACGCTTCGCCACCCAGCCAGCGTGCCAGATAATCCAGCACTGGCCAGTCGCCTTCGTTCAAAGTGGTGCGAGCGCCTTCCATTGCCTGCTGGAAATACTTGTCGTCCTGCGCCGAGCGGCCGCATACCGAGATATAGGTGCGATAAATCGGAAAATTGACGATCAGCGCGAGCAGGGCACGGCGAATTGCACCCAGCGTGAGGTCACGACTCATCAGGTCGCTGCGTGCAACTTGCAGCAACGACTGCGCGACGTTCTCGAAATCGCCCGCCAGTGTGCCGTGCAGGACCAGATCCCGGGCCACCAGCACTTCTTGATCGAAGTCAGCTGTACGTTCTGTCAGTCGACTCCACAGCTCTCCAAGTGGCTCTTTGCCCTTGGGATCGTGTTGCAGCAGCGAGACCTGATTCATGAACTCGTAGCCGGTCGTGCCGTCCACGCTCCAGTCTTCACGCAAGGGCTCATCCGGCCCCAGAATTTTCTCGACGAAAATAGGCAGATGATCAATGCGCGCCTCGGCAGGACGCAGCTTGAGCAGGCTTTTTACCCGGCGATGCAGCTTGCGGCCGTAGCCGCGCGGGTTGGCCAGCCCATCGATATGATCGATCCGCAACCCGTCAACCAGGCCGTCGGCAATCAGCTGGAATATCTTGCCGTGGGTGGCTTCAAATACCTGTGGCCGTTCGACACGCAAACCACCTAGCTCGTTGATGTCGAAGAAGCGCCGCCAATTGATGTCATCACCGGCAGTACGCCAGCTGGCCAGACGATAGTGCTGACGTTCCAGCAACTGATGCAGACGCTGAAAGCCTTCCGGCTTGCTGGAGTCGAAGTGCGCAAGGATCTGCTCGATGCCTTTGAGCACCTGCGGATCTTTCGCCAGCTCGGCCAGCTCGGTTCTGGCCTGACGTGCACGTTCGTAGGCTTGCGGGTATTGAGCAAGCGCAGTGAAGCGCTGGCCCATTTCCTTCAATTGCGGGTGTTCGACTGCCTGAAGCAATGAATCATAGGTCAGCGGGCAGATCGGGAAATGATGCTGGTAGTGCTCGATATAAAACATGCCGCGCTCGGCGTTGAAGCGCAGCGGGATTTCTCCGGCCTGCAGGACGGTGCCGTAATCGCTGCTCAGAAACGGCAGCAGCAACTGGCCTTCCAGCAACGGATCCGGCGAATTCCACTGAATGTCGAAGAACTCGGCATACGGGCTGCGCCGACCCCATTCGAGCAGGTCCAGCCACCAGGGATTGTCTGCACCACCGACGGCCATGTGGTTGGAGACGATGTCGAGGATCAGCCCCATGCCGTGTTCGCGCAAGGCCGATACCAGACGCAGCAGGGCAGGCTCGCCACCCAGTTCCGGGTTGATGACGGTCGGGTCGACGACGTCGTAACCATGCATTGAGCCAGCACGCGCCTTGAGCAGCGGCGAGGCATAGACATGGCTGATCCCCAGGCTGGCGAAGTAGGGCACCAGTGGCACCGCATCGTCGAGCGTGAAATCTTTATGAAATTGTAAACGCTGGGTAGCGCGCAAAGGCTGTAATGGACGGGTCATTGGTCACGCTCCGCAGCTTGCAGCCGGGATTGGGAGAGCAATTCCAGTCGTCGAGCAGCATTCGGGTTATCAAGCAAGGAGGCCGCATCGCCGGGGAGGCGTCTGCGCCAGTTCGGGTGGCTGTCAATGGTGCCGGGCAGGTTGGCCTGCTCCTTGACACCCAGCGCGTCTTCCATCGGTAGCAGCACCAGTGGAGCGCGCGTGTGACCCAGATAGCGGATACTCGCGTCGATGATCTGCTCAGGGTCTTCACTGTCGGACGGCAGGCTGTCGACGTTCTGACTCAAGGCTCGGCACAGGCTTGCATATTCGCGCCCGCGTTCTTCACGCCATTGCGATTCATGTTGCTCGTCAATGTGACCCAGCTGGGCATTCCACTCGATATCCAGCTCGCTGAGCCAGCCTGCCAGTGTCGGCAAATCGTGGGTACTGGTGGTGGCCAGTGCCTGGTCCGACCAGTCAAGGATGGGCTTGAACTGACCGTTGTTCTGTTCGAAGAGCAGCACACGCATGCCCAGAATCGCCCGAGCGCTGAGCTTGTCGCTGAGACCTTCGGGCACAGTCCCAAGGTCTTCACCGAGCACGATCGCCTTGTGCCGCCAGGATTCCAGACTCAGCAGGCGAAGCATGTCGTCCAACGGGAAATTCAGATACGCGCCTTCACTTGGAGGCGCCCCCTGAGGGATGACCCATAGCCGCTGCAAGCCCATGACATGGTCGATACGCAACCCGCCGGCATGGGCGAAGTTGGCCCGCAGCATCTCGATGAACGCGCGAAAACCGTTACGCTTGAGGCCGTCCGGTGAAAACGCGGAAATCCCCCAGCTCTGGCCGGCACGGTTGAGAATGTCGGGTGGTGCGCCAACAGTCAGAGCCGACAGCAACTCGTCCTGACGACTCCAGGCCTGACTTCCGGCACCATCGGCACCCACTGCCAGGTCGGCGATCAGGCCGATGCGCATGCCACTGCTGCGTGCGGCAGACTGCGCACGCTCCAGGCCGCGGGCGATGAGCCATTGAGCGAATGCATGAAAACTGATGTGCTCGCTGTGCGCTTCGGCAAATGCTGCGACGGCGTCACTACGAGGGTCTTTGAACTCTTCCGGCCATTCATGCCAATTGCTGCCGATATTCAACGTTTCGGATTCGGCACACAGCGCTTCGAAGCGGCAGTGGTTCTCCAGGGCCTCGCCACCGCTGTGGCGGAAGCTGTTGAAGTCTTCGTGCAAGGGGTGATCACCCGCACTGAACCCTTCGTACAGCTTGTGCAGCGCTTTCCACTTGGCTTGGGCAGCAGCAGGCCAGTCAATCAACTGCTGTGCTTCCAGTTGCTTCATTTCGTCGCCGACGCGCGCATCTTCTATCGCCTGACGCCATGCATGTTCACCCAGAATGGCACCGGGCGACGCATACAGGCTATTTAGAAACAGTCGGCTGGACGGCGAATAAGGGCTGTAACGGTGTGGGTCATTGGCGAACATTGCATGGATCGGGCTGATGCCCAGCGCGTCGGCCCCGCGCTCTCCGGCAGCGCGAACAACCTTCTCCAGTGCTTCCGTATCGCCAAAACCGCCATCGCCCTCGCGGCGCAGGCTGTAAAGCTGAGCAGTCAGACCCCAGCCATGTGGCTTCGGCGCATCGGTGGCCATTGCCATGCTGAAACAGGTTTTAGGGGCGACAGCGATGGTCAGATGTTGACCGGCAATCTCCAACTGTTGATAGCCGGGCGGTGCCAGCGCTGGAAGTTCGCCGGACGCGGTTAGCCTGGCGTCCAGCGATGAACCGTCTTCTAGGTGCAGCGTGAATGGCGTTTGCGGCGCAAACCACTCGGACAGATCCAGATTACTGTCCGTGTCGACCGTCAGCAGCGGCGGGGCGCTTTTGCCGTGGCTGGCGTTTTGCAGACTTAACAGGCTGGCATCGATAGCCTCGCCGTTTTCGGCCGGATAGCCCAGCGCCTCCAGAACCTTGCGCAGTACATCAGGGCTGACAGTCTGCGGCCGAGCGTTGGCATCGACCCAATGCACCGATAGCCCTGCCTCGGTCGCAAGCCTCTCCAGTTGCTCATTGTTCATCCTGTTCCTCCAGAACATCACTTGCTGTCAGGCTGACAATGGCCGTGTAAGGATTGAGGATGGCCTGCGGGGAAAGTTCGGACGATTTTGCGGCGCTGGAGAATATCTGCCGGGCATTTTGCTGCGGCGGAGCATCGACAGCCTGTTCGCTCAGGTTCAGGTCGATACGCAGTTCGCTGCCATCGCCAAGCGCCCAGCGTGCACTGACTGCCTTGTCGCCGAGAATATCGGTTTTCAGGAAGCGTGCACCGGGCAGGCGCGGCATGATTTCTTTGTGCCGCAAAGCCAGCAACTGTGTATAAAAGTCGACCCAGCTGCGGTGATCCAGGCCTTTGTCGGTCTCCAGATCAACTGCCGAAAACGCCGGACGTGATGCCTCGAATGTCTTGATGTCGTTCGGGTCGGGAATGTGCTCGCGCTTTTCCGGATCGGCGAATGCGGCAAAGTCGGCGAACTCCTTGCGACGTCCTTCGCGCACCGCATCGGCCAGTTCGCCATGGTGGCTGGTGAAGAACAGAAACGGTTCGCTGGCCGCCCACTCATCGCCCATGAACATCAGCGGAATCATCGGCGAAAGCAGCAACAGGGCGGTTGCGGCCCTCAGCGCAGCAGGCGTGCACAGCTGCGGCAAACGTTCACCGAGTGCGCGGTTGCCGATCTGATCATGGTTCTGCAGGAACAATACAAAGGCAGTCGGCGCAAGGTGGCCGCTGGGCTCTCCTCGCGTGTGTCCATGCCGCGTCTGTTCGCCCTGATAGACAAACCCTTCGCTTAGCAGGCGCGCAAGCTTTTGCGTAGGCTCCTGAGCGAAGTCGGAATAATAGGCGTCGGTTTCACCGGTCAGCAGCACGTGCAAAGTGTTGTGCCCGTCGTCGTCCCATTGTGCATCGAAGCCTTTCTCCAGAAGACCGGCCTGGTTGAACTCGTTCTCAAGGTTCAGCCACACGTGCCTGCCCGGCTCGATCTGGCCGCGTACGCGAGTTGCGAATTCTGGCAGGAACGTTTCGTCGCGAATGGCATGCACAGCGTCCATGCGCAAGCCGTCGATGCGGTATTCCAGCAGCCACATCAGCGCATTGTCGACGAAGAAGTCGCGCACCTGCGGGCGGCGAAAATCAATGGCATCGCCCCACGGGGTATGCAGATCGCTGCGGAAAAACTCCTTGGCGTAACTTCCCAGGTAGTTGCCGTCCGGGCCGAAGTGGTTGTACACCACGTCCAGTATTACCATCAGGCCAAGACCGTGAGCTGTATCGATCAGGTGCTTGAGCTCTTCCGGAGTGCCATAGGAAGATTGCGGGGCGTAGTGCAAAACGCCGTCGTAGCCCCAGTTGCGATCACCGGGAAACTGCGCAAGCGGCATCAGCTCGATCGCGGTAACGCCCATTTGCGCAAGGCGCGGCAGGTGTTTTTCCACCGCAGCATAGCCGCCCATCGCACCTACGTGCAGCTCATAGATCACCGCCTCATGCCACGGCCGACCTTGCCATGAGGTGTTTTGCCATGAATAGGCCAGAGGGTCCACTACGAAGCTTTGAGAATGGACATCGTCGACCTGCGCGCGGGAGGCGGGGTCAGGCACTTCCAGTTCATGGTCGATTTTGAAGCGGTATCGAGTGCCCGCTTCGCAGCGGGCCTCAAGGACGAACCAGCCGTCCGGCTGGGGCAGCATGGCCAGTGACTGAACACCCTGGCCATCCTGGAGTTCGACATTTACGTAGTTGGCATCCGGTGCCCAGAGGGCAAACCGGGTGTGTTCGAGGTCTAGCAAGACGGCGCCGTGGCGCCAGTTATCGTCTGTACGCAGTGGCATCCATTGATCCTTAAACTAGTAGTTGCTGGAAATGCTCACGTTTTTCTTCAACAGGTCACGGTAGAGATCTGCGTAGGGCTCTACTGCCTGATGCCAGTTGAAGGGAGCAGCCATTGCACGGCAGCGCATGGCGTTGAGCAGCTCACGGTGGGCGAATACCTGAAACGTGCGGTTCAGGGCTTCGGTGTAGCTTTCGATGGTTGATTCTTTGAACAGGAAGCCGGTCACGCCGTCCTCGATTGTGTCCGCCAGGCCGCCGGTGTTGCGTGCGACAGGCAGGGAGCCGAAGCGTTGCGCGTACATCTGGCTCAGACCGCAGGGTTCATAGCGCGATGGCATCAACAGAAAATCACTGCCGGCGAACATGCGTCGAGCGTCGGTTTCATTGAAGCCGATACGCACACCAATGCGCCCCGGGAAGCGTGCGGCCAGCTCGCGCATGGCATCTTCTTCCTCGGGCTCGCCGCGACCGATAATTGCGATTTGTCCGCCGTTGTTGACGATGTGCTCGGCAACCCCGATAGTCAGGTCCAGGCCTTTTTGATACACAAGGCGCGAAACCACTGCATACAGGGGCCCGGTCGAGGCATCCAGCTCAAACAGCTCACGCACATAGTCGGCGTTGATTTCCTTGCGCGTCCATTCGTTGGGCGCAAAGTGGCAGATCAGGTGTTCGTCGGTCGCTGCATCCCAGCTTTCGTCGATTCCGTTAGGGATGCCGCTGAGCTGACCCTTGTTAGCCTTGCACTGCAGAAAACCTTCCAGGCCGCAACCAAACTCTGGCGTGGTGATTTCCCGAGCATAGGTGGCACTCACGGTCGTAATGTGGCTCGCGAAGGCCATGCCTGCCTTGATGAAGGACAGCTTGCCGTAGAACTCCATGCCTTCCGGGGTGATCGCTTCATCTGGAATGCCCAGTTCACGACTCGAAGCGGTACTCACGGTCCCCTGATAGGCCAGATTGTGAATAGTAAAGATGCTTGGCGTGGACTGCCCGCGCCAGCGCATGTAGGCAGGCGCCAGGCCGGCAGGCCAGTCATGGGCATGGACCAGCTCGGGGCACCATTGGCTTTTCACTTCGCCAGCCGCAAATTCGGCAGCCGCGAGCCCCAGACGGGCAAAACGAATATGGTTATCGGACCAGTCGCGGCCATCGCTGTCGGCGTAAGGCGTGCCTTCACGCTCGTAAAGCTCAGGGCAGATCAACACATAGATCACAAGGCCATCTTTCATGTCCATGCGACCCACCTTGCAAGGTGGCAGTGCAGCATGCCCGCCCAGCTGGCTGATGATATGGATCGGGTTTCCGCTGTTGATGACCTGCGGATAACCTGGAATAAGAACCCGCACGTCATGCAGGTGGCGCATTGCTCGTGGCAATGCGGCGGATACGTCGCCCAGCCCACCGGTTTTCACCAGGTCGGCCAATTCCGAGGTCACGAACAACACTTTGCGTCTGCTGACCTGAGACATGGTCGGCGTAGGCTGAATTGTCGAGGTTGGTAATTGCAGCAAAGGAACGCTCTTGGTAGAGAAGACTGGCAGATGAGTCAGCTCGCCGACAGGCTGGTTAAAACTCTCTCCCTTCTGGGTTTTGACAGCGGCGCTAATCATCGATTTTTCCCCTTAAAACATTCTTGGTGCATCACTTGATTTTTATTGGCCATTTCCTATGGCCGGGTACACATACGTGCACTACGCAAGATCAATACCCGTTTGGACCATGCGTAGTGACAAAGCCGCGTGATGTCGCCATTACCGGATGTCAGCCAATAGCATAGATGCTCCATTCACCTGACCGGGGCGTTTTGGAGAAGTTTCGACTTTTTTCTGCGCGAATGTCTGGCAAGGGCTTTGAAGCCGCGCTTGTTGGCACGCTGCAAGGGCCAGCCCGGCAGTCGTTGCGCTTTTTTACGGGTTAAATTCGAGTCCCGATGGCGCATGACCGGTCGTCGGATCGTTCGACAATCGAGTTCATGCGTTTCTTTTTTATCGAAAAAAACGGGTGAGTGGAGGTGCTCATGAGCTCCATCGGTGCGTCGCGCCTTTTCTGGGTGCGTCTGGCGGTCAATCTGTGGGCGTGGCGAGAAAATTCCTACCTCCGCGCTGGAACATTTTGCAGCGAGGCAGGATAGAATCGGGCTAGACGCTCTAGTCACAGAGCTGGCTTGAAATAACGTGCTGGCCTGAAAGAGTTACCCTTTGACTGATTTTACAGAATCACTTTTATTGAATTGACGAGGATGGAAATGGAAGCCCCCGAGGTATTGGTACTGCAAGCGAGTTACACGAATCCCGTGCACGCTGATGCAATTGGATTTGTGCTGAACGAATATTCGATGGATGTCATGGGCACAGGTCGGCCGCTGTCGAGCGACGCGCGTCAGCAGTTGGCTATCGAGCTGGCCAAACGTCCCTACGCTTTCAGTGTGCTGGCGTTCATTTCCGGAGAGCCGGTAGGTCTGGTCAATTGCTTTGAGGGTTTTTCAACCTTTGCCTGTCGTCCGCTGGTCAATATTCACGACGTTGCGGTCGTCGCTCAATACCGCGGTATGGGCATCAGCCAGAAAATGTTGCTCAAGGTGGAAGAGATTGCACGCCAGCGAGGTTGCTGCAAACTGACACTTGAGGTTCTGGAGGGCAATGAGGTAGCTCAAGGTGCCTACAGGAAGCTCGGTTTCGACAATTACCAGTTGAGCCCTGAAATGGGGCGTGCCATGTTCTGGCAGAAGGCGCTATAAAGTACGCAGCAGGTTTGTGTGCAGCCGTGTCGGGTGCAAGGGAAAACTGTTCAGCAGAATCGGACAGGGAAGGGGCGCAGACTGTGAGAGCAGATCAAGTGGGCAAGCCAGAATATCGGGCTTGCCCTGAAGCGTTTTAAAGGGTGATGCAATGGCAGTCAGGCTTGAAGCATCTTGCCGGGTGCAGACAAGTGGGATTGCTGCAGCATCGAGCTCAAATGAGCGACCTTTTTCTGCAACTGCTCGCGCTCTTCTTTCAATGCACGCAATTCGTCGCGGCGGATCGTGACATACAGGGTTTGTGGTGCAAGTGCTGGTAGTACAGTGCCCATTGCTCACCTCGCAAATGGCGGATTCAACCTCAGAAAGGTCCGTGGCAGTGACTTTCAATCCATGAGCGCCGCTGCTTACCCTCTCTATCGGCACCGATTTTGATTTCTTTTGCATGATTTTGGAACTTTTTTATTTTTAATTGTCGCGAATGTTTATTAATCGCGACAAAATGCACCACAGGAGGGCGTAGACGCCTTCATCTTCTCGCAAGGGAACCGACGTTCCGCCTCGCTTGACTAACCAGCATGCTCGTAACCTGTCGATGCGCTGGACAGCAAGTGCGGCACCTTTTTTACGATTTAAGGAGCACCTTCATGCAACTTGGGATTATTGGACTGGGCCGCATGGGCGGCAACATCGCACGCCGCTTGATGTTGAACGGCCACACGACTGTTGTGTATGACCGCGATGAGGCATCACGCAACGCCCTGGCCAATGACGGTTCGGTTGCAGTCGCAGGCCTGAAGGAAATGGTCGATGCGCTCGACAAGCCACGCGCCATCTGGGTAATGCTCCCGGCAGGTGCGCCGACCGAAGAGACCATTCAGACCCTCAGCCAGTTGCTTGACGCCGATGATGTGATCATCGACGGCGGTAATACCTTCTACAAGGATGACATTCGGCGCGCTCAGGAGCTCACCGAAAAAGGCTTGCACTACGTCGATGTCGGCACGTCAGGCGGGGTCTGGGGGCTTGAGCGCGGCTATTGCATGATGATTGGAGGCGAGGCTGCTGTTGTCGAGCGCCTGGATCCGCTGTTTGCAACGCTGGCACCAGGTCTTGGCTCGATCGAGCGCACCAAAGGCCGTACCTCGACCGACGATCGCGCCGAACGTGGCTATATCCATTCCGGCCCTGCGGGTTCCGGTCATTTCGTGAAGATGATCCATAACGGTATCGAGTACGGAATGATGCAGGCCTTCGCTGAGGGCTTCGATCTTCTCAAGCAGAAAAACTCCGAGCATTTGCCGGCTGAGCAGCGATTTGATCTGAACACGGCTGATATCGCCGAGGTCTGGCGTCGTGGCAGTGTGGTGTCTTCCTGGCTGCTGGACCTTACCGCTGATGCCCTGGCGACAGACCCGCAACTGGATGCGTTTTCCGGTTCGGTTGCCGACAGTGGCGAAGGGCGCTGGACCATCGAAGCCGCCATCGAGCAGGCGGTTCCGGTTCCTGTACTGTCCAGTGCGTTGTTTGCGCGCTTCCGCTCACGTCAGGCGAGTTCCTACGCAGATAAAATGCTGTCGGCCATGCGCTTCGGATTTGGTGGCCACAAGGAACCCAAGTAATGGGCCTGTCGCGCGGCAGCGCCGAGCAAAAAGCCGAAGTGGCGCCCCCCACGACCCTGTTTCTGTTTGGTGCCCATGGAGATCTGGTCAAGCGCCTGCTAATGCCGGCACTCTACAACCTGTCACGCGACGGTCTGGTGGATGAAGGGCTGCACATCGTCGGCGTCGATCACAATGCGATCAGCGATGCCGACTTTGCGAAAAAGCTCGAGAACTTCATTCGCGACGAAGCCGCCGGGAAGGTTGCCGGTGGCGGCAAGGATCCACTCGATCCTGCGCTGTGGAGCAAGCTGGCCGAGCGTATCAGTTATGTGCAGGGTGATTTCCTCGACGACTCCACCTATCAGGACATCGCCAGCAAGATCGAGAGCACCGGCACCGCGAACGCGGTGTTCTATCTGGCCACCGCACCCCGGTTTTTCAGCGAAGTAGCCAAGCGGCTGGGCTCGTCAGGTTTGTTGCAGGAAAACGGCGACGGGTTTCGCCGGGTAGTGATCGAGAAACCGTTCGGTTCCGATCTGGCCAGTGCGGTCGAGCTCAATGGCTGCCTGCTCAAGGTCATGAGCGAGAAGCAGATCTACCGCATCGACCACTACCTGGGCAAGGAAACGGTACAGAACATTCTGGTCAGCCGTTTCTCCAATGGTCTGTTCGAATCGTTCTGGAACAACCACTACATCGACCACGTACAGATCACGGCGGCGGAGACCGTAGGCGTCGAAACCCGTGGCAGTTTTTACGAACACACCGGCGCATTGCGTGACATGGTGCCCAATCACCTGTTCCAGTTGCTGGCTATGGTTGCCATGGAGCCGCCGGCCGCTTTCGGTGCCGATGCCGTTCGCGGCGAGAAGGCCAAGGTGGTTGGAGCGATCCGGCCCTGGAGTCAGGAGGAAGCTCTGGCCAACTCGGTGCGTGGCCAGTATGCGAAAGGCGCGATGGGTGACAAGGAGGTTGTCGGTTATCGTCAGGAGGATCGCGTGGAGCCCGACAGCACGACCGAAACCTATGTCGCGCTCAAGGTCATGGTCGACAATTGGCGTTGGGTCGGGGTGCCGTTCTACCTGCGCACCGGCAAGCGTATTAGTGCTCGCAGCACGGAAATCGCCATCTGCTTCAAGCCCGCGCCGTATGCGCAGTTTCGCGACACCGAAGTCGACCGCCTCAAGCCCAATTACCTGAGGATTCAGATCCAGCCCAACGAAGGCATGTTGTTCGATCTGTTTGCCAAGCGTCCTGGCCCGGAACTGAAAATGGAAGATATCGCGCTGGGCTTCGCCTACAAGGATTTCTTCGAGATGCAGCCCTCCACAGGTTACGAAACCCTTATTTATGACTGCCTGACCGGTGATCAGACGCTCTTCCAGCGGGCCGACAACATCGAGAACGGCTGGCGTGCCGTGCAGCCGTTCCTCGACGCCTGGGCCGCGCAGCCGCAAGTGCAGCTTTACGAAGCTGGCAAGGATGGCCCGCAAGCGGGTGAAGAGCTGCTGAGCCGTGATGGCCGCGAATGGAGAGAATTGAATGTCTGAACTGCCCGTACAGTTCCTGTTGTCCGACATCGACGGCACGTTACTGCGCCGTGATCACAGCCTTAGCCAAGCCAATATCGACTCCATCAAGCGCCTGCATGACGCTGGCGTTCACTTCTCGCTGGCCAGCAGTCGCCCGCCCAGAGCCATGCGCCAGGTGATCGAAGCGCTGGGTGTGGATCTGCCCACCGTGGCATTCAATGGCGGCACCATCACTCATCCCGATGGCAGCCTGCTGGTGGCTCATCGCATTGACCCTAACGCGGTCAGGATGTGTCTTGAGCTGTTCACCGGCCAGAACGTTGCGATCTGGGTGTTTGCCGACGATCAATGGCTGTTGCTCGATCCTCACGCCGATTACGTTGATCATGAGCTCGACGCGCTCGGGTACCGCTATGTTCAGGTCGAGAGTTTCGAGCCATACCTTGATCGCGTCGACAAGATCGTTGCGGCCAGCGCTGATTTTGAGCTGCTGAAGACTCTGGAAGCTCGCATCAACCCGCAGATCGAAGGATTGGCCCTGGCTGCGCGTTCGCAAAAATACTACCTCGACGTGACTGCGCTGGAGGCCAACAAGGGCTCCGCGCTGGTTACATTGGCAAAGTACCTGGGAGTCGATCTTTCTCGCACGGCGGCCATTGGCGACGGTGGTAACGACGTGGCGATGTTCCATAAGGCTGGCTTGTCGATTGCAATGGGGCAGGGCGAGCAGACAGTCAAGGGACAGGCTGATCATGTTACAGATAGCAATGAGCAGGACGGCGTTGCTGTCGCCATCGAGCGTTACATTCTTCCAGCTTGATCGAGCAGTTTGCGCATGCGGACGAATCATCATCACGACGGGCATTTCTGAATGGCTGCACTGATCGAAGACTATGCATTGCTGGGCAACTGTCAGACAGCGGCGCTCGTCGCCCGTGATGGTTCGCTGGACTGGTTGTGTTTCCCCCGTTTCGACTCGACTGCCTGTTTCGCCGCGTTGCTGGGTAACGACGATCAGGGCCGCTGGAAGATTGCGCCGACTGCAGAGGTCATCGCTGTCGAGCGCCGTTACCGCGACGGCACCCTGATTCTTGAAACTGTTTTCGAAACCCGTGACGGTCGCGCCATGCTGATCGATTTCATGCCCATGAAGACGACTGGTTATGTGGTGCGCATCGTGGTCGGGCTGTCCGGGCGTGTCGAGTTCGGCGTGGACCTCGCCATTCGCTTCGATTACGGCAGCAGTGTGCCTTGGGTCGAGCGCAAGGATGAACATACCCTGACTGCCGTGGCCGGGCCGGAAATGCTGGTGCTGCGCAGCCCTGTGGCCTTGCACCCGCAGGATCATCACACCGCCAGCCGTTTTCACGTCGATGAGGGCGAGCGCAAGGTTTTCACGCTGGCGTATCAGGCGTCGTTCGAGCCGCTGGCTGCGCAGATTGATGCCGATCAGGCGCTGGAGGTTACAGCAGCTTATTGGCGGGAGTTTTCTGATCGCTGCCCTGACGTCGGGCCGTGGACGGCTCAGGTAAAGCGCTCGCTGATCACTCTCAAAGCCATGACTTACGCTCCTACCGGTGGCATTGTTGCCGCCGTGACCACTTCATTGCCCGAGCAGTTGGGTGGCGAGCGCAATTGGGACTACCGCTATTGCTGGCTGCGCGATGCCACCATGACATTGCTGGCGTTCATGAATCTGGGCTATTTCGAGGAGGCGACCGCCTGGCGAGACTGGCTGCTGCGCTCGGTTGCCGGCAACCCGGAACAGATACAGATCATGTACGGCGTAGGCGGTGAGCGACGTTTGCAGGAGTACGAGCTGCCGTGGCTGAGTGGCTACGAGAACTCGCTGCCGGTGCGTGTCGGCAACGGCGCAGCGACTCAGGTGCAACTGGACGTTTATGGCGAGGTTGCCGATGCCATGATCCAGGCGCTGAGAGGCGGCATGCCGCAGCATCCGCGCAGCGTGGCGATCTCCAAGGTGGTCATGCCCTATCTGGAAAAGATCTGGCACCTGCCGGATGCGGGCATCTGGGAGATTCGTTCAGAACCACGTCACTTTACCCATTCAAAAGTCATGGCTTGGGTGGCCTTCGACCGAAACGCCACTCAGATCGCCAAGGCTGCCGAAAACGATGAGGATCGTGCATTGGCGAGCCACTACCGGCGTGTGGCAGACGAAATCCACGCTGATGTCTGTCGCAGCGGTTTCGATGCTGATCTTGGCAGTTTCGTGCAGACGTATGGCTCCAAAGAGGTCGACGCCAGTCTGCTGCAAATTGTGTTGACCGGTTTTCTTGCGCCTGAAGACCCGCGAGTTATCGGTACTGTCGCGCAGATCGAGCGCACGCTGATGCAGGATGACCTGCTGCTGCGTTACGACAACGAGCGCAGTGTTGATGGTGTCGCCGGCCGCGAAGGGACGTTTCTGGTGTGTTCGTTCTGGCTGGCTGACGCTTACGTGCTGCTGGGGCGGGCTGATGATGCTGCGCGGCTGTTTGAGAGGCTGTGTGATCTGTGCAATGACGTTGGTCTGCTGGCGGAACAATATGATCCGAAGGACGGCCGCATGCTTGGTAATTTCCCTCAGGCGTTCAGTCACATCGGCATTATCAACACCGCATTGAATCTGCATCGAGCGGTGTGCCCCGCACTGGCTCGCACATCGAGCGAGCTTGAAGGCGCATGATCAGTCGTCGCGGCCAGCCTTGCGAAACGTCAGATTGATCCGCTGTTCGCCGAGCAGAGGGTGCTCGGCCTGTTTGACGGGCAGGATGCCGTGAAAGCGCAACCGGTCCTCGCCGCCCCAGACCACCACGTCTCCATGAAACAGTGATATGCGTTGGGTCTTGTCGCTGCGCAGCAGGCCGCCGAACTGGAAGGTGGCCGGTATACCCAGTGACACTGATACCACTGGCCAGCGATGGTCGTACTCGTTTTTGTCCTGATGCAGAGACATCTTCGCCCCAGGGATGTATCGATTGATCAGGCAGGCGTCAGGCATAAAGTCGGCATAGCCTGCCGCGTGCGCAGCATCCTTTGCCAGTTGCATGAAGACGTCCGGCATCGCAGGCCATACCAGGCCTGTTTGTGGGTCGGTTGCGGTGTATCGATAACCATGACGGTCGGTTATCCAGCCCAGTTGTCCGCAACTGCTCAGCGCTGCAGACATGCTCAAGCCACTGGGGGTCTGCATGTGCCTGAATGGAGAAAGGGCCAGTGTCGCCTCAAGAGAGTCCAGCAGTTGTGGCATGACAGGCAGCGCAAAGCCTCTGAGCAGCCATGACCCAGGCCCGATCAGCTCATTGCTTGCAGGCTGGGTCGTCTGGTCGGCAAACAGATCCAGATTGGCGGGAGTTTCACCTTTGCGTTGCATGGTCGGATCGAGCTCCTGCGGGTATCAGAGCGCCTTGCTGACCTTCACGTCAGTGATTTGATCGTCGCTCTGGCCGTGCATTTTTTTCAAGGCGGCTTCGGCCTCTTCGGTTGAGGCCGATTGCAGTTGGGCGAACTCGAAGCGGCGTTCGCCGTTGAGCTTGTAGCTGACAGCAAATTTAGTGGTGCGCGGGACTGGGTTGTTCACGGTGACTCCTTGCATCATCCCAGGCGTGAGGTAGAGCGCCGGACGATCTTGATCTTGTGAGTGAAAGGCGGTTTGCGGCCTGCATTGGTATCTATCTTGCGGCCTGCGGTATCGATGGTGATGTTCCAGAAACCGGTGCTCGGCGCGGCGATCTTGGCCGGAAACGTGTCAAATGCACCGCCATGATAGGTGTGTCGACCGCCATTTTTGAAGCTGCGAAAATTCGCATCGTTCATCAGACGAATATTGCAGGTTTGCGAGCACTCGATAACGACCAGGTCGTCCTCGTTGAGATGCTCACGCTGGTGTACGAATTTCATGACGGGCTCCGAATGAGGGTTTTTCTGAAAAATCAAAACGATAGCATGTGATGCCCGCAATTTGACGTCGGTGGACACTAATTTGCCGTGTTTCTGGCAAATATTGCCTCAGTAGGGATTTAATTGCGCGCGAGCTTGTCGTAGCACCTTTATTTGGAGGCTTTGTATGAAACTGGCTGTAGTAGTCCTGGCTCTGGCAATGACTGGCTGTGCCACAGTAAATGACATCGAACATACACCCCCCACCATGAACGTGATGTCGGGCAAGAACCCCAAGGAGTATGCCGATTGCTTCGTCGGCAAGATCGCCAGCAGTCGCAAGCCGCCGCTTATCGAGCCTCGCCATGATGGCCTGCGGGTAATTGTGGCGCAAAAGCTCAGCAAATCGCCTGCGGCGGTCGTCGATGTCGAGAGCCGCTCGGGTGGCAGTACGATCAAGGTCTATGAACGGCTTTCCAACGTGCCGATCCGCTTCAGGGATGTTCAGAACGCTGCCGAAGCGTGCATTTCAGGTTGATCGCTCTGGCGGGTTCAACCGGCCCTGTCCGCTTCGGACAGGGCGGCAGGCTTGATTATTTGCACACTACAAGCACGCTGCGGCTCTTGTAGTTGCCTACGTCCACACCCAGTGTTTTCTCGCTTTCCGCAGGCTGCGGAGTGCCGTCCGTACCGACAATTTCATAACCTGTACCCGCGCAGGAGGCGTCCGCTTTTTCGTAGCAGCTGGCCCAGGACATCGCCTCGCCGGAGCAGTCGATGCTCAAGCCCTGTCTGCCGTTTTTCAGGTAAGTGTTGGAGGCGGTTGCGCAGCCGGTCAGGCCCAGCGCAACAATAACGGACAGTAGGGAAAGGATTCTGATCATGTTTTTCGCTTCAAGATAAGGTCAGAGAATTGACAAATGCGAACGTTGGACTGGTAACAAGTGCCATCGTTCCGCCATGTTTTTCATCATAAATAGCTCGATAAATAGCTTGTCGTTTGCTGGCCACTGTTGCAGCTTTCTGGGAGCAGAGCATAAATGCTTCGGTCGTCGAAAGAGCGTGCACAAGGCTGTTACGCCGGGCTTTGGCGGTGACTTGAGCGTGGTCCAGTCTGCAATTGGCTGTAGGCAATATCCAGGAAGTGCGGAACTATCTGCCTGAGGATTCCTCTATCATGGCATCGTACGGCCAAAGGCGGGGCATTGTAAGGTGACCGCCTCCTGATTAGACTGCGCCGTTAACACCAACAGCCCTTACCAAGGACTTTTATGATCAAGAAATGCTTGTTCCCAGCAGCCGGTTACGGCACTCGCTTCCTGCCAGCGACCAAGGCCATGCCCAAGGAAATGCTGCCGGTGGTCAACAAGCCACTGATCCAATACGGTGTTGAGGAAGCCCTCGCGGCAGGCCTGACCGAAATTTCCATCGTGACCGGTCGTGGCAAGCGTGCTCTTGAAGATCACTTTGATATCAGCTACGAGCTTGAGCATCAGATCAAGGGCACGGACAAGGAAAAGTACCTGGTTGGTATTCGCAAACTGATCGACGAGTGCAGCTTTTCCTACACTCGCCAGACTGAAATGAAAGGTCTGGGTCATGCCATTCTCAGCGGTCGTCCGCTGATTGGTAATGAAGCATTCGCCGTGGTTCTGGCGGATGACCTGTGCGTAAATCCTGATGGTGATGGCGTGCTGGCGCAGATGGTCAAACTGCACAAGCATTATGGCTGCTCGATCATTGCCATTCAGGAAGTCGATCCGCAGGAAACCAACAAGTATGGTGTGATCGCCGGTGAAGAAATCAAGCCGGGCCTGTTTCGCGTGACCAACATGGTTGAAAAACCGAAGCCTGAAGATGCGCCTTCCAACCTGGCGATCATCGGCCGCTACATCCTGACTCCGGACATTTTCGAGAAGATCGAACAGACTGAGCCAGGCAAGGGTGGGGAGATCCAGATCACCGACGCCCTGATGAAGCAGGCTGCAGAAGGCAACGTACTGGCCTACAAGTTCAAGGGCGAGCGCTTTGACTGCGGTGGCGCTGAAGGCTACATCCAGGCTACCAACTTCTGCTTCGAACACTTTTACAAAACCGGTAAAGCGCATTGATTTTCGATTGATGACGCTCGGGACAAGGCCACCTTCGGGTGGCTTTGTCATTTCTGACTGGCCGCCAAGCGGTTATGCTGTGCCTCTGCCAAGGAGATATCGATGGCCTTTGATTTTGATCTGTTTGTAATTGGCGCCGGCTCCGGCGGCGTCAGGGCGGCACGTTTTGCTGCCGGTTTCGGTGCCAAGGTTGCCGTGGCCGAGAGCCGCTATCTGGGTGGAACCTGCGTCAACGTGGGTTGCGTGCCCAAAAAGCTGTTGGTCTACGGAGCGCATTTTTCCGAAGATTTCGATCATGCCAAAGGGTTCGGCTGGTCGCTGGGTGAGGCCAGTTTTGACTGGTCCACACTGATCGCCAACAAGGATCGCGAAATCAATCGCCTCAATGGCATCTACCGCAAACTGCTGGTCGACAGCGGCGTTACCCTGCTCGAAGGCCACGCCAGGCTGGTCGGCCCGCAGCGGGTCGAGATCAACGGCCAGTCCTACAGCGCCGAGCGCATTCTGATCGCAACCGGCGGCTGGCCACAGGTGCCTGATGTGCCAGGACGCGAGCATGCCATTACCTCCAATGAGGCGTTTTACCTCAAGACGTTGCCAAAGCGAGTTGTGGTCGTAGGGGGTGGTTACATTGCCGTGGAATTTGCCTCGATCTTCAATGGATTGGGTGCAGATACCACGCTGGTCTATCGTCGCGAGCTGTTTTTGCGCGGTTTCGATGGCGGGGTTCGTACTCATCTTCATGAGGAACTGCTCAAGCGTCACATGACGATTCGCTTCAATAGCGATATCGAGCGTATCGACAAGCAGGCCGACGGCAGCCTGCTATTGTCCATGAAAGGCGGCGGCACACTCGAGACCGATTGCGTGTTCTATGCAACTGGCCGTCGGCCGATGCTCGACAACCTCGGGCTGGACAGTGTCGACATCAAGCTCGATGAGCATGGCTATATCAAGGTCGATGAGCATTATCAGAGCAGCGAGCCTTCCATTCTGGCCATCGGCGATGTCATCGGTGGTGTGCAGCTGACTCCGGTTGCGCTGGCTGAAGGCATGGCCGTCGCACGTCGTCTGTTCAGGCCGGAGCAGTATCGCCCGGTAGACTACAATCACATTCCGACGGCGGTTTTCAGTCTGCCGAACATCGGTACAGTCGGGCTGACTGAGGAGGATGCGATCAAGGCTGGTCATGACGTGCAGGTGTTCGAAAGCCGTTTTCGGCCGATGAAGCTGACCCTGACTGACGATCAGGAACGCACCTTGATGAAACTGGTTGTGGATGCGAAAACCGACCGCGTGCTGGGCTGCCATATGGTAGGGCCGGATGCGGGCGAAATCGTCCAGAGTCTGGCAATTGCCATCAAGGCTGGCGCGACCAAACAGGTGTTCGATGACACTATCGGCGTACACCCGACTGCTGCAGAAGAGTTTGTAACCATGCGCACGCCTGCCAAACGCTAACGTCAGGCAGCGCAATACCCGGAGGTCAGGAAGAGCTCCGGGACAAGGCTTGAAAAGGACGGATACCGACGTGAACAGAGAAAAACCATCGGCCGGAATGCGCCTGCATCTGGCCGTTCAGAATCGTAAAATCGCGCTGCACATTGATGCATTACGTGAAAGCGAGCATCAGTTCAGAACCCTGGCTGACAACATGAGTCAGCTGGCCTGGACTGCAAGTCCTCGCGGGCAGGCCCATTGGTATAACGAGCGCTGGTACGCATACACCGGGACGTCGCTCGAGGCGATGAAGGCTCTGGGCTGGAACTCAATGAAAGTCTGGAGTTGCGCGTTGCCGAGCGCACTCGCGAGCTGGCAACTGCCAATGAATTGTTGCAGGCCGAGATCGTCGAGCGAGCAATGGCTGAAGAGGTCTTGCGCCATGCGCAAAAAATGGACGCAATTGGCCAGTTGACGGGCGGCATCGCCCACGACTTCAACAATGTGCTTTCCGGCGTGATGGGTGCTCTGGATATGATCCGCCTCCGTGTCGCGGCAGGCCGGGCGGGGGACATTGATCGCTATCTGGACGCTGCGACCAGTTCCGCAAATCGTGCGGCTGCGCTGACCCGGAGGCTGCTGACATTTGCTCGCCGTCAGTCGCTGAATGTCACGGCAGTGGATATCAATCGCATGGTCCGGTCTATGGAAGAGCTGCTGCGAGGTACGGTGGGCGCTGGCGCGCAATTGCATATCGAGCTGGAGGAGGGGTTGAGCAGTGTGTGCACGGACGAGCATCAGCTGGAAAATGCCTTGTTGAACCTGGTGATCAACGCGCGTGACGCTGTTGCGGTCGGAGGGCGGCTCCGGGTGCGCAGCCAGCTGTTAACGCTTGCCGCTCAGAAAGACGGGCTGGCACCTGGCGATTACGTACGGCTCAGTGTAGAAGATAACGGCTGTGGAATGGCTCAAGACGTCATTGACCGGGCGTTCGACCCGTTTTTCACCACCAAACCCGCAGGACAGGGCACGGGGCTGGGTTTGTCCATGGTCTACGGTTTCATCAAGCAGGCGGGCGGGCATGTGCAGATAAAAAGCCATGCAGGTCAGGGCACTCAGGTTCACCTGCTTTTGCCTTGCGCGATGACGACTGCCTGAGTGTTGCTTGTCATGCCTTGCCTTTTGGCTTGTTTCTCGGGGCAGTGGGTTTATCTGGCTGGATGAGGCCGTTCTGCAGGTTTTCCAATGCTGCTTCCTTTTTGGTCAGCAGCAGTTCCAGCATCCGGTTCTGTTGCCGAACCTCTGTCATGGCTTGTTTGAGCGTGGAGCTCTCTTCCTGCAGGCTGCCTAACCGTTCTTCCAGCAGAGCGCATTGGGTGCGGGCGTGATGCTGTTGTTCTGCCAGGGCGGCAGCCTGAGTAGTGGCCTGGTTCAGCAGGTCTTTTCGTTAGTGCAGCTCACGCAGTGTGCTGCGGTTTTCAGCCAGTAATCTCTCGTTGTCACGGTTCAGCTGTGTGATGTCTTCCTGGCGCATGGCGATGCCTTGCTGTGCCTGTCGAAGCTCCATTTGCAGTTGCTGAACCTGACCTTCGTGGCGTTGCTGTTCCTGCTCGCGCTGCTCTCTGATCGAGTTGCGGTAGTGCTCCAGTGCTTCGCGAGCGTGCTGATGTTTTTCTTCAAGCGAGTGGATCTGCCCGTCCTTGTCGTGCAGGCGCGACTCCAGATCCCGGTTGGCCTGAGACAGTCTGGCGTGCTCGGTCTGTGCGGTTTGCAGGTCATTTTGCGTGCGAAGCAGGGCGGCAGCCTGCTGTTCCAGAGTCTCGTTACGTTGCTGCGCATGTTCCTGCAGTTCGCTGATCTGTTGCTGAGTCGTCGCCAATTGTTGCTGCAGGGTGGCGCGATCAGCCTGATACGTGTCGCAGGCCTGATCAATGCGTTCCTGAGCCTGTTCCTGAAGACGCTGGGCAAGATGAGCTACCAGACCGCTCAACTCCTCATTGATGTCCGGCGCTGGCGTATGCGTGGCGTCCAGCTCTTTGAGGTACCGGTGAATCGTGGTTTTCGAGCCTGTATTACCCATTTCGATACGTACTGCATCAATGCTGGGATTTTCACCTCTGGACAGCAGGGAAGCCCTTGCTTTCTGCACCAACGCCTTGTTTACGCCGCCCCGAGCCATGTGTCCCCCTACGATTTCGTACTGTAGTATGTACCCTGTAATTACATACTATATTATTGGAAATAATTTGCCATTTTTTGAATTAATTAACCCGGGATATTGGCGTATTATCCCGTGTCAGGCGTTGTCAGTTCATTTTTCGGCGCTCTTTCCGGTACACCGCGCAGGTTCGAGCCATGAATGACGTTGATCGCTATATCGATGCCGCAACTCGTGACAACACACGCCGCAGTTATCGGGCGGCCATCGAGCATTTCGAAGTGACATGGGGCGGGTTTCTGCCGGCGACCAGCGAAAGCGTGGCGCGTTACCTGGCCAGCCATGCCGGAAAGTTATCGGTCAACACGTTGAAACTGCGCCTGTCAGCGCTGGCGCAATGGCATGCCAGTCAGGGTTTTGCCGATCCCACCAAGGCGCCCATGGTGCGTAAGGTCATCAAGGGCATTCGTGCATTGCATCCGGCACAAGAGAAGCAGGCCGAGCCTTTGCAGTTGCAGGACCTGGAGAAAGTCATCGCCTGGCTGGAGAACGAGATACGTGATGCAGAGGCGCAACACGATCAGCCGCGGCTATTGCGTTGTCGTCGTGACTCGGCGCTGATCCTCTTGGGGTTCTGGCGCGGCTTTCGCAGCGACGAGCTGTGTCGCCTGCAAGTGCAGGACGTCAAGGCCATCCCCCACTCGGGCATCAGCCTTTATCTGCCGCGCAGCAAGGGTGATCGCGATAACCTGGGCAGAACGTATCAGACCCCCGCCTTGCAGCGGCTGTGTCCGGTGCAGGCTTATATAGAGTGGATCAATTGCGCGGCGCTGGTGCGCGGTCCGGTGTTTCGGGCGGTGGATCGATGGGGTAATCTTGGCGAGGAGGGGCTGCACGCCAACAGCGTTATCCCGTTGCTGCGTCAGGCTCTCCAGCGTGCAGGCATTGCCGCCGAGCACTACACCAGTCACTCGCTACGCCGCGGGTTCGCCAGTTGGGCGCACAGCAACGGCTGGGACCTCAAGTCACTGATGTCTTATGTAGGCTGGAGGGACATCAAGTCGGCGATGCGCTACATTGACGCCGCGCCGTTCCCGGGCAACCTAGAGACAGGGAACGGGTCGAAGGTTTCTTCTATCGATAAGCTGCCTTCATAGTGAAAAGCAATCAGTGACATCAGGTTTGCCAATGAGCGATTGTCACTGATCATGCGTAAGCTTCACTCCATCGAATTAACAACCCATCCAACCCATCAGGAGATATACCGATGCCTATCATCAACAGCCAAGTAAAACCGTTCAAGGCTACCGCGTTCAAGAACGGCGCTTTCGTTGACGTTTCGGACGCCGACTTCAAAGGCAAGTGGTCTGTCGTATTCTTCTACCCGGCCGACTTCACCTTCGTTTGCCCGACCGAGCTGGAAGACCTGGCTGACAACTACGAAGAGTTCAAGAAGCTGGGCGTCGAGATCTACAGCGTTTCGACCGACACCCACTTTGCCCACGCTGCATGGCACAACACTTCGCCTGCAATCGGCAAGATCCAGTACACCATGATCGGTGACCCGACCCTGACTATCTCGCGCAACTTCGACGTGCTGATCGAAGAAGCCGGTCTGGCGGATCGCGGTACGTTCGTGATCAACCCTGAAGGTCAGATCAAAATCGTCGAGCTGAACGACGGTGGTGTTGGCCGTGACGCTTCCGAGCTGCTGCGCAAGATCAAGGCTGCTCAGTACGTTGCTGCTCACCCGGGCGAAGTCTGCCCAGCCAAGTGGAAAGAAGGCGAAGCTACTCTGGCTCCGTCCCTGGACCTGGTTGGCAAGATCTGAGTCGCATGAATCGGCTGGGGGCGTTGAGCTCTTGAGCAAGTAAACCGCATCGCCCCAAAAAACGCCCGGGCGGTAATCGCCTGGGCGTTGTTATTTCTACCCTTTGTAAACAGGAAGCCGCCACATGTTGGACGCCAATCTTAAAGCCCAGTTGAAATCCTATCTGGAGCGGGTTACTCGCCCCATCGAGATCGTCGCGTCCCTTGATGACGGCGCGAAGTCTCAGGAAATGCTTGCACTGCTCAATGATGTGATCAGTGTCTCCAAAGATGTCACCCTGAATGACAGTGGCAACGATGCGCGTACTCCGTCGTTCTCGCTGAGCAGCCCTGGCCACGATATCAGCCTGCGTTTCGCCGGTATCCCCATGGGCCATGAATTCACCTCGCTGGTCCTGGCGCTGCTGCAAGTTGGCGGCTACCCACCCAAGGTCAGTGCGGAAACCATCGAACAGGTTCGCGCTCTTCAAGGCGAATTCCATTTCGAAACCTATTTCTCGCAGTCCTGCCAGAACTGCCCGGACGTTGTCCAGGCATTGAACCTGATGGCAGTACTGAACCCTGGCATCAAGCATGTCGCTATCGACGGTGCGCTGTTCCAGGACGAAGTCACTGATCGCAAGATCATGTCGGTGCCCAGCATCTATCTGAATGGTGAGCTGTTCGGTCAGGGCCGCATGGGCCTGGAAGAAATTCTCGCCAAGATCGACACCGGTGCCGGTGCGCGTCAGGCAGAAAAACTCAACGCCAAACAGGCTTTTGATGTGCTGGTAGTCGGCGGCGGCCCTGCTGGTTCGGCGGCTGCGGTCTACGCAGCCCGCAAAGGCATTCGTACCGGCGTTGCAGCCGAACGTTTCGGCGGTCAGGTGCTCGACACCATGGCCATCGAAAACTTCATTTCGGTACAGCACACCGAGGGCCCAAAACTGGCCGTTGCGCTGGAAGAGCACGTCAAGCAGTACGAAGTCGACATCATGAACCTGCAACGCGCCGACAAGCTGATTCCGGGCGCGGCCGGTGAGCTGCACGAAGTTAAATTTGCCAGCGGTGCCAGCCTCAAGGCCAAGACCGTCATTCTTGCCACCGGTGCACGCTGGAGGGAGATGAACGTACCGGGCGAACAGCAGTACCGTAACAAGGGCGTGGCTTATTGCCCGCACTGCGACGGTCCATTGTTCAAGGGCAAGCGCGTTGCCGTGATTGGTGGCGGTAACTCGGGTGTCGAGGCGGCAATCGATCTGGCGGGTATCGTGTCACACGTGACGCTGCTGGAATTCGATGTGCAACTGCGTGCCGATGCCGTCTTGCAGCGCAAACTGCACAGCCTGCCCAACGTTACCGTGATCACCAGTGCGCAAACCACTGAAGTGACCGGCGATGAGCAGAAGGTCAACGGCCTGCGTTACAAGAACCGCACGACCGGCGAAGAAATCACCGTGCCGCTGGAAGGTATCTTCGTGCAGATCGGCCTGCTGCCTAACAGCGAATGGCTCAAAGGCTCCATCGAGCTGTCGCCGCGTGGTGAGATCGTGGTCGATGCACGTGGTGAAACCTCGGTGCCGGGCATCTTCGCTGCCGGTGACGTGACGGTAACTCCGTACAAGCAGATCATCATCGCCCTGGGCGAGGGTGCCAAAGCCTCCCTGAGTGCCTTTGACCACCTGATCCGTACCTCCGCACCGGCCTGATCGGGCAGCGCTAAACAAAAAGCCCCGTGAGCGATCACGGGGCTTTTTGTTGTCTGGGTGATCGTTCCCGAGCGGGAGCAATCACTCAGGGCAACCAAGGCCTCAGAGCGGGGTTGGCTGGATAATCTCTACCCAGTAGCCATCCGGGTCCTTGATGAAGGCCAGGCTGTTCATGCGGCCATCGGACAGACGCTTTTGAAAGTCGACGCCCAAAGTCTCGAATCGCTCGCAGGCAACCTTCACGTCTGGTACCGAGACGCAAATGTGACCAAAGCCACGCGGGTCGCTGTTGCCGTTGTGGTACGAAGCTGTCGCATCGCTCTCGGTGCCGTGATTGTGGGTCAGCTCGAGAATGCCGGGGATCGATTTCATCCACTCGTTGCGGGTTTTGTCGTCTTCCGGGATCTGCGCCTTATCCACCAGTGCGAGGAAGTAGAGGCTGAATTCGGCTTCCGGGAAATCACGCTTTTCAACCAGGCTGAAGCCGAGCACGCGGGTGTAGAAATCCAGCGATTTGGTGATGTCCTTGACGCGCAGCATGGTGTGGTTGAATACAAACTGCCGGGTAGCCGCTTCAGGGTCGGCCGTAACGCCCGGTAGTGTGTTGAGTTCGTGCAAGCTCATCAATGTGTCTCCAACAGAATGTACAAATAATGCCAAATGATACGGGGCAGGGCGGGCAGTGCCAAACCCTCGTTCGGATAACGTCGCTTCGGTCTTGCTCGATGCCGGCAACAGGCTCAGAATTTCCGGTCAACTGTTCTGGCGACCTGACCATGATCCTTTCGCAATACCGATGCTCCTTGCCAGGTCTGTGCCTGTTCCTGCTGCTGGGCGCCGCACAGACTCACGCCGCCGACGCAATGATCATCTGGCCCGCAGGCTGGGAGGTAGAGTCGCTGCCGACCGAGTCGGGCAAGCCCGTGCAACCGTCCGTGCAAGTCAGACAGCGCGCGGTGAAAAACGATCAAAGTGGAAACCCGCTGATGGTCATGGAGCTGACTCAGACACGCCTGACGCCCGGGCATGAGGTTAATGTCCCAGGTGTACTGCTGGAGATGCGCAAGTCGGTTCAGGTCAATTTTGCCCGCAGCGGCCTGCAGAGCGTCTGCACGCATGTGCGTGAGAGCCGGCTCAGCGTCGTGCCGGCACTGGAAACCACCTGCACGATCACCCAGAACGGCGTACATGTGTTGACCCAGACACTGGTAGCGGCTGCCAGTAAAGAGATGGCCTGGTCGCTTTCCTACGCAGGATCGGCAGATGGGTACGCGGCCAACAAGGAAGAGGCGTTGCGTATCCGCGAGAGTTTGCGTCTGGACGATGCGCAGTGATACCTGCTTTTTCGCAGACAAAAAGAAGCCCGCCGAGGCGGGCATGGGGCGCTATTCCTTTAGCGGTCTTCATCATCCGAGAATCCATGTGAAAAAAGTGTGAAGCTGCGCGGTGTCGGCCATCCGCCGATTTTCGATCCGGCGAAGCACGCAGTAACAAATTCTCTTATCGCTCATTAGACCGAATAAACTGAACAATTACTCTACACATTTCAGCAACTGTTCAGGTTTGTAACTGTGCGCTGAATCGAATAATCGATGAATTTTTATTGGCGTCATTATTTCAACGGTATTAATACCTGACGCGCTGGAAGTACATGTACCGAGCAGTTCACTTAATCATATATATGAATGTCGGCGGCGGGCAGACAGTCAACTGTGTATGGGCGTTTGATCAGGCAGATGCAGTGTGCAGACGCTCAGTTGACGTACCGGTCGATAAAAAAAGCCCTGCAAGTGCAGGGCTTCAATTGACAAAGTTTTAATCAGGCGCGAAGCCACGAATCAACAGTGTCTACACCGTACTGCTCTTTCCACGCTTTGAGACCGCGGTGGTTACCACCCTTGGTTTCAATCAGCTCACCGGTGTGGGGGTTCTGGTAAACCTTGACCACGCGTGCACGACGACGCTTTGGTCCAGCGGGTGCGACCAGCGACGTGGCGCTTGAAGGATCAAGGATTGCGATGATGTCACGCAGGCTTTTGCCGTAGGTGCCCATCAGGTCCTGGAGCTTTTGCTCGAACTCGATTTCCTTCTTCAACCCGGCGTCATTCTTCAAGGATTCCAGCTGTGCAAGCTGTTCTTGAAGGGCTTTCTCTGCTGCTCGAAACTCGGCAAGTCTGGACAAGTAATACACTCCAACAATGTAATGGCTGTTGTCAGCCCTATAAAGCGATGAGACAAAACTGATTGGCCGATTCGCTCACTCGATGCTGCCCTGTACCTGCGGTTTCTATGCTGAAACATGGCCTTTGCGGCTTGTCATTGCGCAGACAGAGGATAGTTATAACTCAGTAGCCCGCAAATGATGCACCTTTTTTTTCAGTTAGAAAATAGCCTTTTTCAAATTCGTTAAATAGTCGCGGTGGAGGGTGTTGGATATAGGCGATGAAGCCGGCGTTATCAGGCGAGCTGTTGTGTAAGTTATTTCCGACATTAGTCGCAGATGGAAAACGAGCCATGCGACACTGGACGGCTTAAAAGGAGAAACATCTGACAGACATGAAGGCTGGCGGATTCGGAAAGAGCAGAAGTGTCTGAAGGCAGCGGATGAAAGGGCGTGTAGCGGCATAAAGGATGGCCCTTGGCCTGCCTTTTTTTGCCTTTCTGACCCTACAGTCCCTGTTGCAGCACCGGGTCGTCGGGGTTCTGCTGCTCGAGCTCTGCCAGCAGAATCTGCACGTTTTGCAACTGACCATTTTCTTTCCAGTATTGAATTAGCAGCACTCTGGCCTTTCGGTTCGCAGGCTGGCTCTGAACAATCTGCGTCAACTGCCTCTGCGCCGCCTCAAGCTCGTGCAACGAATGCAGGGCAACCGCCAGGTCGTAGCGGTAGTCGGTGTTATCGGGCGCCAGCTCTGTAGCCTTCGCCAGGCTGAGCACAGCGAACTCTGCTTGTCCGTGGTTAAGCAGCCACATGCCCAGCGCGTGCTGAAGCATGGATGAACCAGGATTATGTTCCAGCAACTGTGCAAAAAGGCTGCGTGCCTGCTCGGCCTGGCCCTTGCGGTCCAGCAGCTCGATGTGCGCCAGCGCCGCTTCGATATTGCCCGGGTCCAGTGCTGTCGCCCTCTGCAGCGCGGCGACTGCCGGCTCCAGGTCGCCGGTCTGCAGGTACAGTCTTGCCAGTTGCAACTGATTTTGTGCGTTTTGCGGCTGGCTCTTTAGCGACTCCTGAAACGCCTCGGCACTTTGCTGCAGCACGGCAAAGTACAGGCCCAGTTCATCTGGTGACAGGCCGAGCAGGGCACTGGTGGCGCGGAATCTGACGGATTGTTCGTCGTCGTCCAGCAATGGGCCCAGCAGCAGGCTGCGCTGGCTGTTGGAGACCAGTCTGACGCTGACATCGATAGCCGCTTCACGCACCTGTGCGGATCGGTCACCCAGCGCGGCATCGAGCAATTTGAGGGCCTGAGGGCTGGGGTAGTCGCTCAATTCGGCGAGCAGGTTGATGCGCTGCTCGTCAGACAGGTCGGTTCGTGCCAGTTGTTGGTACAGCACGCGTGCAGCGCCGGGCTTGCCATCGTGTGCCTGTTCCAGTGCCTGAGCGTAGGTGTGGCTCAACCTGGCGGGAGCTGTCTGAACAGGCAAGCGCCACCACCAGAAAGCCAGTGATAGCGCCAGCATTGCCGCAGCCGCTGCGCCGATCAGCCAGCGATGTCGAGTAGTGGGTTGAGGCGATAACCCCTTGGTAGAAAGTCTGGGCATATCGATTTCCAATGCTTGACGGGTTGCAGCTTCGGGGAGTGGGTGGCAGCTGTCAAACGACAATCATGATGCCGTCGGCGTTCGGACAAAAAAAGCCCCGCGTCCTGAAGGGGCGCGGGGCGGGTTTACGGCCTGTTGGCGTATCAGGCCTGAGGTTGCCAGCCGCCACCCAGTGCCTTGTAAATGGCCACGATGCCACGGTACAGCTCGATTTCTGCCTGCGCCTGAGAGTCTTCGGCCGCCAGACGCTCGCGCTCGGCATCCAGCAGGACCAGGAAGTCCGCTGTGCCTTCGCGGTACTGCACTGACGCCAGCCTGGCTGCGGAGCGACTCGCATCGCTTTGGCGCATCAGCGAGACCAGCCGTTGCTGGCGTTTGTCATAATCGCTGAAAGCGTTCTCCGACTCTTCCAGGGCCAGCAATACCTGCTGCTCATAGTTGGCCAGCGCGCCCTCGGCATCGGCATCGGCGCTGCGAATCTGCGCCCGGACGCTGCCCAGATCGAAAGCCGCCCAGGTGATGCTTGGGCCGAGTGACCAGGCTTTGGCCGCTGACGAACCGATCTGCGAGCCGCGGCCAGCGGTAAAGCCCAGAAAGCCGCTCAGACTGACCCGCGGAAACAGATCGGCGGTCGCCACGCCGATGCGTGCGGTCGAGGCGGCCAGTTGGCGTTCGGCGGCGCGGATGTCGGGCCGATTGCGCAGCACCTGTGTTGGGTCGCCAATCGGCAGAGCCTTGGCGATAGCAGGCAGTTTGTTCGGGCTCAGGTCGACGCTGAGGTTTTCCGGGCGCTCGCCCAGCAACGTGGCGATACGATTGCGTTGGCGAACCTGTTCGGCCTGCAACTGCGGCACGGTCGCTTCAACGGCTGCCAGTCGTGCCTCGGCACGCACCACGTCCAGTTCATTGCCCACGCCGGCATCACGCAACTGGGTGGTCACCTCCTGAGAGCTCTGCTGGTTTTTCAGGTTGTCGCGGGCAATGGCTTCACGCAGCTGTGCGCCGCGTAGCTGCCCGTAGGCGTCGACCACCTCGGCAATCAGAGTCACCTGAAGCTGATACAGGTTGGCTTCGGCGGCTTCCTGATCGGCATTGCTGGCTTCCAGTTGGCGCTGAATACGTCCGAACAGGTCGACCTCCCAGGCCATATCCAGCCCAAGGTCATACCGCTCGCTATTGACGCGCCGCTCAGTAACACCAGGTTGCTGACCCTTGCCCAAGTCACTGCTGGCCCGGCTGGTGTTCACCGGCATGGCGTCGTTGGCAACGTCATCGCGAATCGCCCGTGCGGCTTTCAGGCGGGCAAAGGCAACACGCAGATCGCGGTTGCCGTCCAGCGACTTGGCTACCAGTTTATTGAGGTTAGGGTCCTCAAACTGCTGCCACCAGACGGTGTCCACTTTGCTGCGGTCATAGTTGCCCTGGGCTGCGGACGCCAGTTGTGCTGGCGCCGTAACCGGTGCCTTGTAGTCCGGGCCGACGGCGCAGGCCGCCAGCGCCATGACCAGCAGGCTCGGGAGGAAAAGTTTGAACGCGCTCATCAATGCATCTCCGCAGGCAGGTTTTGCAGTCTTTGTGCCTTGGCGGCCTTGCGGGCCTCCTGGCGTTCGACGTAATTACGGATAAGCACGTAGAACACCGGCGTCAGCAGCAGGCCGAAGAACGTGACCCCCAGCATCCCGGAGAACACGGCGACCCCCATGGCATGGCGCATTTCCGCACCTGCACCGCTGGAAAGCACCAGTGGTACTACGCCCATGATGAACGCGAAGGACGTCATCAGAATCGGACGCAGGCGCAGTCGGCATGCCTCCAGCACTGCATCCAGCGGGCTCATTCCCTCGGCCTGTTTGTCCTTGGCGAACTCGACGATCAGAATCGCGTTCTTGCACGCCAGGCCCACCAGTACGATCAGCCCGATCTGGGTGAAGATGTTGTTATCGCTACCGGCAATCATCACCCCGGCAATCGCCGAAAGCAGGGTCATTGGTACGATCAGGATCACCGCCAGTGGCAGGCTCCAGCTTTCGTACTGAGCCGCCAGTACCAAAAATGCCAGCAGAACACACAGCGGGAAGACGAACAGCGCCGTGTTGCCTGAAAGAATCTGTTGGTACGTAAGGTCAGTCCACTCGTAAACCATGCCGTTGGGCAGCTCTTCACGCAGCAGTTTCTCGACCGCCGCTTGAGCCTGACCAGAGCTGAAGCCCGGACCGGCAGCACCGTTGATTTCTGCCGTGATGAAGCCGTTGTAGTGCATTACGCGGTCGGGACCTGCGGTGTCACTGACTTTGACGAAGGTTGCCAGCGGGATCATTTCTCCCAGATTGTTGCGCACCTTGAGCTGACCGATCTGGTCGGCATCCTGACGGAACTGCTGCTCTGCCTGGACATTGACCTGATACGTGCGGCCAAAACGGTTGAAGTCGTTGGCATACAGCGAGCCCAGATAAACCTGCAGGGTGTCAAAGATGTCGCTGACCGCAACGCCATGCGTCTTGGCCTTCTCGCGGTCGATGGCGGCATCCACCTGCGGCACGTTCACGGTATAGCTGGTGAACAACCCGGCCAGTTCCGGCACGCTGCGGCTCTTGGCAATGATGTTCTGGGTTTCCTTGTACAACTCGTCGTAACCCAGGTTGCCACGGTCCTCTATCTGCAGGCGGAAACCGCCGATGGTGCCCAGCCCCTGTACCGGAGGTGGCGGGAAGATCGCCATGTACGCTTCCTGGATCGACGCGAACTGGCCGTTCAGGGCGCCGGCAATGGCGTTGGCTGACAGACTGGGGTCCTTGCGCTCCTCAAACGGTTTGAGGGCGACGAATACCACACCGTTGTTAGGGCTGTTGGTAAAGCCGTTGATCGACAGGCCGGGGAAGGCAATCGCGTTTTCCACGCCCGGCTGTTTAAGTGCCAGCTCGGACATGCGCTTGATGACGTCTTCGGTACGGTCGAGGCTGGCAGCGTCAGGCAGCTGGGCAAAGGCCACCAGGTATTGCTTGTCCTGGCTGGGTACAAAACCGGTCGGCGTGCTGGCGAAACCCAGCCAGGTCAGGACCATCAGGCCTGCATACACCAACAGCGCGATACCACTGCTGCGAATAACCCGGGCGACGGTGCCGACGTAGCCATGGCTGGCTTTTTCGAAGAAACGGTTGAACGGGCGGAACAGCCAGCCGCCAAGGATTCTGTCGAGGAAACGCGAGAAACGATCCTTGGGCGCATCGTGGCCTTTGAGCAGTACCGCGGCCAGCGCAGGCGACAGGGTCAGCGAGTTGAAGGCCGAAATCACTGTCGAGATGGCGATGGTCAGTGCGAACTGCTTGTAGAACTGCCCGGTCAGGCCGGAAATGAACGCTGCCGGTACGAACACCGCACATAGCACCAGTGCAGTGGCGATGATCGGCCCGGTCACTTCGGCCATGGCCTTGTGCGTGGCCTGGACCGGTTCAAGCCCCAGCTCGATGTTCCGTTCGACGTTCTCCACCACCACGATGGCGTCGTCCACCACGATGCCGATTGCCAGCACCAGCCCGAACAATGACAGTGCGTTCAGAGAGAAGCCGAACATGTGCATGACAGCAAAGGTGCCGATCAGCGAGACCGGTACGGCCACCAGCGGGATGATCGAAGCGCGCCAGGTCTGCAGGAACAGGATCACCACCAGCACGACCAGGATCAGTGCTTCAAACAGGGTGTGAATCACCGCCTCGATGGAGCCGCGCACGAAGATCGTCGGGTCATAGACGATGCTGTAGTCCATGCCTTCCGGAAAGCTCTTTTTCAGCTCGGCCATTCTGGCCCGTACATCGTTGGAGATGTCGATGGCGTTGGAGCCGGGCCGCTGGAAAATAGGGATGGCCACGGCGGGCTGGTTGTTCAGCAGCGAGCGCAGCGCATACTGGCTGGAGCCCAGCTCGATGCGTGCAACGTCCTTCAGACGAGTGATTTCGCCATCAGCGCCTGCACGAACCACAACGTTTTCGAACTCCTCCTCGGTGACCAGACGGCCCTGGGTGTTGATCGACATCTGAAAACTGGTGGCATTCGGCGAGGGCGGGGAGCCCAGCTGACCTGCTGCAACCTGACGGTTCTGCTCGCGAATCGCATTGACCACATCGGTGGCGGTCAGGTTACGTGAGGCCGTCTTGTTCGGGTCCAGCCAGACCCGCAGCGAATAGTCGCCCATACCAAACAGTTGCACGTCACCGACACCGCCCAGTCGCGCGAGCTCATCCTTGATGTTGAGCACAGCGTAGTTGGACAGGTACAGCATGTCGTAGCGCTGGTCCGGCGAGGTCAAGTGCACAACCATGGTCAGGTCGGGGGAGGCCTTGTCCACGGTAATGCCGATGCGCGTCACTTCTTCCGGCAGCTTGGGCTCGGTACGCGTCACACGGTTCTGCACCTGTACCTGCGCGTTGTCCAGTTCAGTGCCCAGCGCAAAGGTGATGGTCAGGGTCAGCTTGCCGTCGGCAGTGGCCTGGGACGACATATAGAGCATGCCTTCCACACCGGTGATGGCCTGTTCCAGAGGCGAGGCTACGGTTTCGCCGATTACCTTGGGGTTGGCGCCGGGAAAGTTGGCGCGCACGACTACTGTGGGCGGCACTACTTCCGGGTATTCACTGATCGGCAGCTGGAACAGTGAGATAGCACCGGCGATCAGGATCAGCAGCGACAGCACTGCGGCAAAGATCGGCCGGGAAATAAAGAATTTGGAGAAGTTCATCGGACAAGTCCCTTAGCCGCGCGGCGCAGTGGCGCTGGCGATTTTGACGGCCGCTTTGGGCGCCACTTGTGGCAGGTTGCTGGCTTCGAGGGCCTGGCGTTGTTTGAGCAATGCTGCGAGGGTGTCGGCGCTGGCCATCGGTGTCACTTCAGGGTCCACAGGTTGGCCGGGACGCACGCGTTGCAAGCCTTTGACGACGATGGTGTCGTCCTTGCCCAGACCGTTGCGCACAATGCGCAGACCTTCGATTTTCGGGCCCAGCTCGACAGCCCGATAGGCAGGCTTGTTGTCCTTGTCCATGACCAGCACAAACTTCTTGCCCAGGTCGGTACCCACCGCTTCGTCATTGATCAGCACCGCCGAGTAAGTGCCGCTGCCCACCAGTTTCAGACGGGCATACAGGCCGGGGGTGAAATCACCGTCGGCGTTATCGAACACCGCACGACCGCGAATGGTGCCGGTCCTGGGGTTGACCTGGGTGTCGACAAAGTTCATCTGGCCCAGGTGCGGGTTGCCGGTTTCGTTGGACAGGCCCAGGTACACCGGAGTGGTCTGGCCGCGCTGGCCTTTGCGGGCCAGCTCGGTGTACTTGAGGAACACGCGTTCGTCTGCGTCGAAGTAGGCGTAGACCTTGTCGGTGGAGACCACGCTGGTCAGCGCGGTGACATCTGCGGTCACAATGTTGCCGGCGGTGATTTCTGCGCGACTGACACGACCTGTAATCGGTGCAGTAACACGGGTAAAACTGAGGTTCAGTCGAGCCAGATCCAACTGCGCCTGAATGGCCGCGACACCGGCCTTGGCTTCCTGCGCCGAGGTGGTGCGCGAGTCGGCCAGCTCGGCGGAAATCGCGTTGTTGGTACGCAGACGCTCGCCGCGCTGTGCTTCATTGTCACTGCGCAGTGCAACGGCACGGGCCTGTTGCAGCTGCGCCTCAAGACGACGAACTTCGGACTGGAACGGGCGCGGGTCGATCTGGAACAGCAGGTCGCCTTTCTTGACCAGCGAACCGTCGGTGAACGCTACCTGATCGATCTGACCAGACACCCTTGGGCGAACCTCGACGGTTTCCGGCGCTTCAAGACGTCCGGTGAATTCATCCCATTCGTTGATCGGCTGCTCCAGCACCTTGGCCACGCTGACCTTGGCTGCGCCAGGCGCACTGGTGGCTTCCGGCGCGCGGCCGCAAGCACTGATAACGATAAGGGCGAGGGCGGTGAGGGGGTATCGCAGATGGCTGAGTGTCTGGTGCATGGGAAGTTCCGCCGATAGTAAAGAATGGGCGGATTCTGTTGCGCACAGGGTGTTATTAACGAATCGAATAAACCGAAGGTTACTATCACTGGCAATGATGAGTACCCATAGGTCTTCTAAAACCTGCCTCCGGGTGATCCGCAAGGTGGATGGTGGCCAGGTATTCGGGGCTGAGAATGCTCCCCTTATGGCGAGCCAAAAAGCTCATGTCATATTGCTATCTCTTCGATCAATCTTTGCAATCGCCGCCGCTATCAAGTTGTCCAGCGAACAGTCGATCCTTGAGTATTACGATAAATCCCGAGGAAAAGTTTGATGAAGTCGACATGGCTGGACAATTTGAAGGTCAGCAAAAAGCTGAGTATAGGCTTCGGTCTGATACTACTGGGTGTGCTGACGGTCACCGCGATCGGCTACCTCAGCACCAACCTGCTGATCGAGCGGCTGGGCAAGGCAGCCAAAGTTTCTGAAGTAAAGGCCGATGCGCTAAGCCTCAGGATCGCTGCGCAGGCCTATACTGCCAAGCCTGACGCGAGCAATTCGCAGGGCTACACGGTCGCTCTGGACAACCTGGGCAAGACCATCGAGGACGGCCTGAAGCTTCTGACTGTTCCGGCCAATGCCGATATTCTCAGAGGTATTCGCGATCAGGTGGGTGGCTTGAGACAAACGTTCAGCCATTTGGTCGATAATAATCGGCAAATTGATCAGGCCATGCAGCCGTTGATCACCATTTCCGAGCAGGTGAGCGGAAGCTTCGAGACACTCCTGCAAAGACCTTCGACGACGTTTCCCGCTCGCTGGATCAAAGCGGTATCGACCAGGTAAAGATTGCCGGCGACCTGCGCAATGGCATGACCAGTTTTCGCCTGGTGTTTCGCCGTTATATCAGTATTCCGACCGCTGAAAACAGGCAGATCACCTTCGATGCCGCCGACTCACTGATCGCTCAGGTGAGCAGTGCGCGCAACCAATTGCCGAACAAGGCCGGCCCGGCAGTGGATGAGGCGCTCAGGGCACTGCAACAGTACAAATCGTTGATGGTCTCCATCTCGCAACTGATGCAACAGAGCGATCAGATTCGCGACAGCCTTCGCCAGCAGTCAATGGACATCGTCACCAGTACCGAAAAGCTGATGGCGGGCCAGGTGGTCAGTGCCAATAAAGAAAAAGACAGCGCGGTCACCCAGTTGCTCACGGTGGCGGTGATCGTATTGCTGCTGGGCATCTTCGCGGCGATCCTGATTACCCGTCAGATTACTCGTCCGCTCGATTCCACGGTGATCGCTGCGCGTCGAATTGCCGACGGCGATCTGACCAATGACCTCAGCACCACTCGCCAGGATGAGCTGGGCCTGCTGCAAAACACCATGCACCAGATGACCGTATCGTTGCGCACCCTGATTGGCGGTATCAGTAATGGTGTGACACAGATCGCCACGGCGGCCGAGGAGCTTTCAGCCGTCAGCGAGCAGACCAGCGCGGGCGTCACTCAGCAGAAACTGGAAGTCGATCAGGTAGCGACCGCCATGAATCAGATGGCGTCTACCGTTCAGGAAGTGGCGCAGAACACTGAAGATGCATCGCAGGCCGCCAGACAGGCCAGTGATCGTGCTGCTCATGGCAGCAGCGTGGTGCAACACGCCACGCGTGAAATCAGCCAGCTTGCCGGTGAAGTGGGGCAACTGGGCGAGGCCATGCAGCGCCTAATTCAGGACAGTGACAAGATTGGCGGTGTAATCGATGTGATCAAGGCGGTCGCAGAACAAACCAACCTGCTGGCCCTCAACGCGGCGATCGAAGCCGCACGTGCGGGTGAGCAGGGGCGCGGCTTTGCCGTGGTGGCCGATGAGGTGCGCTCGCTGGCTCAGCGTACACAGTCATCCACGACTGAAATCGAGGCGCTGATAAAGTCCTTGCAGGATGGCACCGGCGCGGCATCGGAGCTGATGAATGCCAGCCGTCAACGTACCGAAGGCACAGTTGCGCTGGCGCGGCAGGCCGAAGAATCGCTGCTTGAAATCACTCATTCGATTGGGACCATCGAACAGATGAGCCAACAGATTTCTGCTGCCGCTGAAGAGCAGAGCGCCGTCACCGACGAAATCAATCGCAGTGTCATCAGCGTACGGGACATCGCCGATCAGTCGGCCACGGCCACTGAGCAGAGCGCGGCGTCTACCGTGGAACTGGCGCGCCTGGGCAGCAACCTGCAGGACATGGTTGCGCGCTTCCGGATCTGATTGCCGCCACTTTCAAAAAGTCGCGAGGCCCAAAAGTCTCACCCTGCAAAAAGAGCAGCGCTGGCAATCAGCGCTGCTCCACCAACTGCAAAAACCTTCGGGTTCGCTCGTTTTGCGGATTCAGCAGAATTTCGCCCGGGGTGCCGTCTGCCACGATGCGGCCTCCCTCCATGAACAGCACTCGGTCAGCGATGTCCTGAGCGAATTTCATCTCGTGGGTCACCAGTAACATGGTCATCTGAAATTCGTGGGCAATCGAGCGAATCACTGACAGCACCTCGCCGACCAGCTCCGGGTCGAGCGCCGAGGTGACTTCATCGAACAACATGACCTGCGGGCGCATGGCCAGCGCTCTGGCAATCGCTACACGTTGTTGCTGACCACCGGAAAGCTGGCTCGGGTAGGCATCGGCCTTGTGAGCGAGCCCGACCAGCCCAAGGTATTGATGCGCGCGCTCAAGGGCCTCTTCGCGAGGCAGTCTGAGTACCCGTAACGGCGCTTCGGTGACATTTTCCTGAACAGTGAGGTGTGGGAACAGGTTGAACTGCTGGAACACCATGCCAACCCGATGTTCGACCGGAGCCTTGCGCGTGCCGGGCCAGTGCCAGCGGGATTTGCGCGCGGGCACTGTTTCGCCTGCGACTTCTATGCTGCCTTGCTGATAGTTTTCCAGCCCCTTGATGAGGCGCAATACCGTTGATTTACCCGAGCCACTGGGGCCGATCAAGGCGACTTTCTGACCTTGAGGAATGCTCAGGTCCAGATGGTCGATGATCCGGTTGCGGCCGAAGTCCTTGACCACGTGTTTCAGCTGTATCTGCGCAGTGGTGACGGGTGGGATTGCGGTGTGTGCGAGATCAGACATGGCTGCGCCTTTCCAGGTATTTGAACAGCAACGAGGTCGGCACACTGATCGCCAGAAACATCAGCGCCATTACTGTGTACGGTTCGTTGTAACGATAGGTCATGCCGGCGATCTGCTTGGCAGCCTGAAACAGTTCAGGGATGGTAATCACCGCCAGAAGCGGCGTTTCCTTGAACATGCCGATCAGGTAATTGCCGAGCACCGGCAGCATGGGTTTCAACGCCTGCGGCAGGATAATGCGCCGCCAGGTGTCGCCACGGCTGAAGTCCAGCGCGCGTGCGGCTTCCCATTGCCCGGCAGGGATGTCATCGATGGCACCGCGATACGCTTCGGCAATGTAGGCCGCGTAATAGCAGCCAAGACCTATCACACCGGTGGTGATGGCCGGGAAGGTGATGCCCGCCAGCGGCAGCGCGAAGAACAGCACATACAACTGGACCATCAAAGGCGTATTACGGAAAAAGCTCAGGTAGCCTTTGCTCAGGCGATGCACGATGGTTATCTGCGAGCGCAGTGTCAGGGCCAGGATCAGACCGAGCAAAACCGCGAGCAGGAACCCCAGCACCACGACCTGCACGGTCACCAGCAAGCCCTGAAACAGCTCCGGCAGAATCGACCAGGCGAATGCGATATCAAACTCCATCGTTCATCCCCTGGCCGTGCGCCACGCGGTGGCATGCTGCTCATAACGCTTGACCAGCCAGCTCAACGGCCAGGCCATCACGAAGTAGCAGACCAGCACGATGCTCCAGATCAGCGTTTGCTGGCCCAGCGTGGTGATCAATTGACTGCCGGTAAAGGTCAGGTCGGTGAGGGTAATGAGGGAAACCAGTGAGGTGGTTTTCAGTAGCTCGACCAATTGGTTGCCCATCGGCGGGATCATGAACGGCAGGGCCTGCGGCAGAATTATTCGCCGAAACGCGCTTATCGGCCCGAAATCCAGCGCACGCACAGCGTCACGTTGACCCTGGCTGACGTTGATCAGTGCCGAGCGAATGATTTCCGCGCCATACGCCGAAAACGTCAGGCCCAGCCCCAGCACACCCGTGGTCATGGGGGACAGGCGGATGCCGAACAGCGGCAGAATGAAGAACAGATAAAACAGCAGCACCAATGCCGAGATGCCACGCAGCACCTCGACATACACCGTGGCGAACCAGCGTAACGCCCTGAATGGCGACAGGCGCATCAGGGCGATTACAAACGAGAGCACCAGCACCAGCAGTTCGGCAAGCACAGTGATCTGCAGGGTGATCCAGGCGCCGTGGGCCAGTTGTCTGGCAATGAAACCTGCGGTTTCCAGTGTTGCAGCATCAACAGGCATGGCCGTACTCGTGTGGGTCAGGGCCGTTTACTGCGCGCCCTTGCGGGGCGGGGCAGATCATGGGTTGCAGCGTTGGGCTGCGGTGATGGCCGGGTCAGCCAGTTCGTTTTCGGTGTAGCCGTACTTCTGCAGGATTTTCAGCAGCTCGCCCGACGCCCGGAGTTTGGCCAGTTGTTCGTTGAAAGCCTGTTCGAAGGCCGGATCGTTTTTTGGCAGGCCGTAGGCGTGGTAATTCCAGCCCGGTTTGCCACTGGCGTCCGGAATCTGCTCGAAAGGCAAGGCGCGCTCGATGTCCGGACTGTTGGCTTTCTTGATCAGACTGATGACTTCGGCATCCGGGAAATACACCACGTCCACGCGACCCGCCTGCAAGGCGGCCAATGCCTCGGTGTCCTTGTCGAACAACACAACGTTGCCGTTGGCGATACCGCTGTCTTTGGCTTCCTGAACCTGATTGCTGCCAGGTTGAGTGGCCAGGCGCACCTTGGCGTTGCTGGCGACGTCCTTGAGGCTGTGCAGGTTCAGCGGGTTGCCGGTTTTGACAATGAACGCACCGCCGGATCGCGTCACCGGGTTGGAGAACGCGATGACCTTGCAGCGATTCGGATTGATGAACAGGCCTGCACCGATCAAGTCGAAACGACCTGCTGCCAGACCCGGCACCAGCGAACCGAAGTCAGTGATAGGCGTCTCGATCTGCTTGATGCCCAGCGGTTCGAGAATCGCCCGCAGTATCTCGACGTTGGCCCCGGTGGCTTTGCCATCGGTGCCGATGTAGGCATAGGGCTGTTCGTTGGCGATGCCAGCGGTCAGACCGTCGCTGCGACCTTTTTCCAACAGCCCGGCCAGGGCGGGAAACGAAATGACGGCATTCAGCAACAGCGCTGAACCCATCAGGGCTGGGAACGACAGGGGGTTGATGCCTTTCATTACAAGTGCTCGAGATAAGGAGGAAGGGGCGTCTTGTTGAGGCGACCAGATCGTGTCGATCAAGTGCACTCAATCTCGTCATTTTGCCTGTTTCTTGCGTGGGCATGCTTTTTTGCATAGCGCGAAACTTTATAGCTATTAAAAAATAAATCTAAATATCAATAAGGAATATCCATATGCCTCTCGTCACGAATTTTCAATAAATCGAGACATATTCTGTGCTCTCTGCAGGCCGCTTAGACAACCCAGGTAGCGATGGTGGGCATCAATGGGTACAGATTTGTGGCTATAAGCTATTATGGGGGGCTGATTTCCCATTTTCTATAATAAGATAAGCTACTTGATCAAGTGATTTTGTTATTTAATCGAAGAGGTATGGCAGAGAATGAACAAGCTTTAAAGCAAAATTAGAGATTATCTTTCTGATAATTTAGAGCTTATAGAAAAAGGTTTAATGCTGATAAAAAAAGAATTTCCGCTCGAAAATTCACACGGGGCTGGAGGTTCCATCGATATTTTAGCTAAAGATAAGCTTGGGCACTATGTGGTTATTGAAATAAAACGAAGTGACCAGGTTGCGCGTGCTGCGCTGCTTAGGTCAACAAAGGGAATTCGGCGAGAGAACATCCGCACAATTCTATTGTCGACAACATGGCATGAACTCAGGGTTCCCTTTCAGGAATACTGCCGTGTCTGCGAGGTTCCCTCCGAGGGTTTTTTGATAACGGCTGATGCGAATGGCAGGGTGTCTAATGTCGAGCCTATTGTGCCTTCTATTTCAAGCAAGCCTCTATGCATAAGTCGGCAGCAAAGTATATTTTTCTTTACCGATTTAAAAAATAGAGACTTGGCGCTTCCTGGTGTGATTCAGGCTGCCCAAAAATCTTCTTTGGAGGATTTCATAGTTTTTTTGGTTGACTATGCAGGCAATAACGACAGAGTTATATACAGGCATGGGCTATATTTTGGGTTCTCCTCACCACTAAATGAGGCTGAACCCGCGCAGTTAGCTGAGATAAAAAAATCTGAGTCTTGGAATGATGATCTGGATGATCTGGATGAGAATTTCTTGTGCGCTCTCATGGATAATATTGACGTCAGAAGTGATAGCTGTGAAATAGGTTATCCGGAGAAAATTGCGGCGATGCTGGAAGCTGGGTGGCTCATCTCCGTCGCTGAACGGACAGGCAGATATGCTGAAAACAGAGATCTGGTTTCAGATGAGATCTTGCTGAACGAATTCAAAAAGGTGGAGGGCGGAGCTAATCACTATTTTGTTCATACGTCATCGCCCAAATATAAGCTCAGTTGGGATAAATTTAAGGAAGATGCAGCGCGGGTTCTACTTGGAAATGCAGCGTGGTCGCTTATTTTTGAAAAGTTACTGGCAGATATGGAGAAGTCCTCAGAAGATGTAACTGCATCTGTGAGTATCTATAATCTTGCAGGTATTGTTTACAGCTTGTCTAATTTTATGGGTAAAGGCGAGAGTGGTTATATGCCTCGTTTTAATATGATAATGTCTACTTCAACTGAGGTGGTGCAATATATGGGAGCTATGGTTTGGTTGGGCCACAACGTAAATATCGATGCGGAGGCGTGGATAGATGCCAGCTGCTATTCTACGATAAGCTATTTCACGCGGCACCATTTTGGTGAGCAATTTGAATGTGACGAGCAGTTGTGTGATCAGCTAGATTTAGCTTCTATAATGCTAAAGATATCAAACCCTGGAGCCATCGACGAACGTGCGTGATCTTGCGCAGAAACTACCGGGATTCGCGGACGCCAATGATTTTGCCAATGCACCGTGGATTCCGCTCGCCAAATAATTGCGCGCTGTCACTTCGTGAGCCTGAATCGAAAGATGTTCAGTCAGCGCAAGGAGTGGAAAGAAAGTTCGAACATTGTTGATCTTCAAACAGTTGCTGTTGGCGGAGCAATAGTGGGTTTGCCGATATAAACATATAACTACAGCAGGGTGTCTTGCCGGCTTTAATGCCGGCACGGACAGGTGTTGCCTGCGATTTAAAGGAGCGCTGCATGTATTATCGTTCACGTTCATTACTGGCCGTCGCTGTAGTGTCGGCGTTGACGCAACTTTCTGCGCAGGCAGAGGAAACTTCCGACAGTGCCGATGACACGCGTCTGGGTGCGGTAACGGTCACCGGAACCCGTGGCAAAGCGCGCACGGTACTGGACTCGCCGGTCCCGGTGGACGTGCTGACCGCCGATGACCTGAAGTCTGCCGGTGCCAACAATGGCGAGCTTGGTCAGGCGTTGCAGACCTTGCTGCCATCTTTCAGCTTTCCCCGTCAGTCCAACTCCGGAGGCGCCGACCATGTGCGTGCGGCGCAACTGCGCGGCATGAGCCCGGATCAAGTGCTGGTGCTGGTCAATGGCAAGCGCCGTCACATCTCGGCCCTGGTCAATGATTCGTCGAAAATCGGCCGTGGCACCGCGCCGGTGGATTTCAACTCAATCCCGATCAGTGCGATCAAGCGCATTGAAGTGCTGCGCGACGGAGCCGGTGCACAGTATGGTTCCGACGCGATTGCCGGGGTCATCAACATCATCCTCGACGACGCCCCGCAAGGCGGCGAAGTCTCCTCCACCTATGGCGCCTACCACACCCGGCAGAAGGCTATCGGCAAAACCACTACCGATGGCCAGAACAGCCTGACCACGGCGAAGATCGGTACACGGCTGGGTGAAGAGGGCGGGTTCATCCTTGGTGGTACCGAATACAAGGACCGTAACCCGACCAACCGCGCCGGTTTCGACGGATTTGCCGACACTCCGGGGCAGCGCAACTATGTGATGGGCGACGGTGTAGCGCGCGACGTCAATCTCTGGTTCAATGGCGAAGTGCCACTGGGTAACGGCAAGGCGTATTCATTCGATACGTACAACCAGCGGCATACCACCGGCACCGAGTTCTATCGCTACCCTACGGATCAACCGCAGTTCTAACCCAACGGCTACCTGCCGCAATCGCTGGGCGATAACACTGACCTGTCGGCCACAGCGGGTTTCAAGGGGCTGATCGGAGAAGACTGGGATTACGACAGCAGCATCACCCACGGCCGCAACCGCTTTGAGTCCGCCAACGAACGCACCCTCAACGTTGCCCTGGGGGCGGATTCGCCTACGCGTTTTGATACCGGTGATTACGAATTGCGCCAGACCACCGCCAACCTTGATTCAAGCCGCGAGCTGCGTCTGGGTTCACGCTCCTTCGGGTTGGCGCTGGGCGGTGAATACCGTTACGAAAATTACCTGACCTACGCCGGTGATGCAGATTCCTACTTTGGCACCGGGGCCGATGGTGCCAACGGCCTGCGACCGAGCGAAGAGGTGGACCTGGACCGCAATGTGTTGGGCTCCTACGCCGAACTGTCCGGCGACCTGACCGACCGCCTGCTCGTCGATGCCGCCACGCGCTGGGAGCATTATGACGATGCCGGCAGCACACTGACCGGTAAACTCAGCGGCCGGACTGAACAACTGGCGTTGCGCGGCGCCATATCCAACAATTTCCGGGCACCGTCATTGGCGCAGGTCGGTTTTCAGCACGCCACCAGCAACTTCGGCACCGGCGGCACGCTGACCGATATTCGTGTGTTATCAGTCAATGATCCGATTGCCCGGGCGCTGGGTGCCGAAGACCTGAAGCCGGAAACCTCGAAAAACTTCAGCCTCGGCCTCACCGCGCAATTGAGCGAGCGCTTCGATGCGTCACTGGATGTGTTCCGCATCGACGTCAAGGATCGCATCACCCTCTCTCAGCGCATCGGCAGCGATGCGCTGGAGCAATATATCAATAACAACCTCGGGGTCGCCGGGGTCCACGATGTGAACTTCTTTACCAACGCTGCCGATACCCGCACTGACGGTGCCGAGCTGGTGCTCAACTATCACCAGCCTTGGCTCGACGGGCAACTGGGCCTGACCTCGGCCTACACCTGGAACCACACCAAAGTCACCAAGACCAAAGGCACGTCTTCGCAACTCAGTGCACTGGGCATTGGTGACGACGCACTGGTCGGTGTTGAAGAGCGCAACACATTGACCGACGCAGCACCCCGTGACCGCCTGATGTTTTCTGCCAACTGGGCCAGCCAGCACTGGGGCTTGCTCGGGCGACTGACACGACAGGCAAGACCACCCGCGTGTTCGATTTTGGCGACTCCCAGCCAGAGCAGACGTACAACGCGGTATGGCAGCTGGACGCTGAGGTGCAGTACACATTCACGCCGACATTCGACATCGCGGTGGGCGGCAATAACCTAACGGATCGCTATCCGGAGCGTTCCAACTCGCAAATCAATTATGGCGGTAATCTGTCGTACGACGTGCTGTCACCAATCGACACCAACGGTGCGTATTACTATGCACGGGCTACTTACGGTTTTTGAGGGTGTGGGCATCAATCAACGGTGCTTTTGCATTCCATCCGCTTCAACACCCTGCGCCATAGTGTGCGCTCTGGCCGGGGGTGCTGCTTCGGTCACCACATGCGACTTATGCCCCGTCTCGTTTCGGCGACAGTAGCGTTGCTGGGTAATGCTGAAACGAGAGCAGGCCATAAGCAAAATCAAAATTATCTGGGCACTACATTTTTGAAATGCTACTGGCACTTTTGCTCCCCGGCGCTGTCTGAAATCCTCGGTTAGGGAAGGTCTGAAGTAGCCGGATGTTTTCCGGCTACCGAGTCCTCAGCACTTTTCAAAAAACGATGCATGTCGAAATTTGCTCAATTATCTTCGCTTTTTAGCTCTTTCGGCCGCTGCAAAGCCTTTTGCGGTAACCATTTCCTGCATTACACGCGCACCTCTCCTGCGCTCGCCAACAAATGTCGGCGGGCCATCCACAGGTTTGACAGGGCGAACAACGTCACCATCTGCGCGGTGTTCTTGGCCAAGCCCCGAAAGCGCACTTTTTCATAGCCAAACTGGCGTTTGATGACCCGAAACGGATGCTCGACCTTGGCGCGAACCTGGGCCTTGGCCTTCTCGATTTTGCGGATCGCCTTGTACAAAATACTGCGTTTTCCATGCTTTTTGTAAGTGCTGCGGCGGGCGGCAATCTGCCAAATGACCTTGCGCCCAGCGTGTTCTTCGCGCTTCTCGACCCCGGTGTAACCTGCGTCGGCGCAGACTACGTTTTCCTCGCCGTGCAGCAGTTTGGCAACCTGCGTGACGTCTGCCACATTGGCCGCTGTTACTACCACGCTGTGCACCAGGCCTGACTCGTCGTCGGCGCCGATGTGAGCCTTGGCGCCGAAATAGTACTGGTTACCTTTCTTGGTTTGATGCATCTCAGGATCGCGTTTGCCATCCTTGTTCTTGGTCGAACTGGGCGCGTGAATCAGCGTGGCATCGACGATGGTGCCTTGACGCAACGACAAGCCACGGTCGCCCAGATAACCATTAATTACGCCGAGAATCCCGGTCGCCAACTCGTGCTTTTCCAGCAGACGACGGAAGTTGAGAATGGTGGTTTCGTCTGGAATTCGCTCCAGGCTCAGGCCTGAAAACTGACGCAGGATGGTCGTCTCATACAGCGCTTCTTCCATCGCCGGATCGCTGTAGCCGAACCAGTTCTGCATCAGATGAACACGCAGCATCGCCATCAGTGGGTAGGCGGGCCGGCCACCTTCTCCTTTTGGATAATAGGGCTCAATCAGGGCAATCAAACCTTTCCAGGGCACCACCTGATCCATCTCGATCAGGAACAATTCCTTACGGGTCTGCTTGCGCTTGCCGGCATACTCGGCGTCGGCGAAGGTCATCTGTTTCATCATCGAAAAGCTCGGCGACTGGTGTCCGGAGATTTTGCCAAATTAGGAAGTCTTTTTCAGAGTTTCCTTAGCGTTCCAAACTTACTGGGTCGGCTGAGCATTGCGTAACGCCATGAACGTTGTGATGGAGCGTTCCAACTCGGCCACGGAGGCAAAGCTGCCGTCGCGCAAGTACACGGTGATGTCTCGAAAGAAGCGCTCAACCATTTCCATCCAGGAGCTGAGGTTGGTGTGAAATGAATATGAAAACGTGGATGATTCGTCAGCCAAGCTTGCACTGCGGCATGCTTGTGGGTGGCGTAGTTATCGGCGATCAGATGGAGCTGGAGGTGCTTGGGCGTTTCTTTATTGATCTTCTTGAGAAACGCCAGTCACTCTTGATGCTGTTGCTGTTGCTGTTGCTGTTGCTGTTGCTGTTGCTGTTGCTGTTGCTGTTGCTGTTGCTGTTGCTGTTGCTGACGCAAGCCTTGTCCGATGGAGCCAGATAAAGCCCGATCACATCCCAGAATTTCTCCTCAAACTGCGTATCGTTTGACAACTTGAATGTCAAACCAGTTGTTGAGCATTGGAATGAGCAAGGTTACAATTCGACTAGGGCGGCGAGGAACGACTTTTATAACAATACCAAAGAGCTTAGTTTAAAGCTAAAAGTTGAGAACAGTAGGCAAGGCGGTGTAATGTCCGCGAGCGGTGTTAGGTACAGGCAGGATGTAGGGCCGGATTATAACTAGTGGGGGATATGTCGTGATTACGGAAGATGATTTGCTTGAAGAGTTTGTTGATGTAAACAGGGTTCGCTCTGATGTATTTTTCTTTCAGGATAAAATGCGGACATATACATACAATTATTGGTTGCAGTCGTCGAGCGTTCAAGATTTGCTTGTCGTTTCTGAAAATTTAAAAAATGACTCGTTTGCTATTGAAACTATTGATTCTGCACCTTCTGGCTTGGCTTTAGATAAACCTACCATTTACAAACTTAAAAAAGATTTTAACGGTTTTACTCATGGTATCGCAGTTCCGTCTGAATATCATGGGTATTTAAAAGGTACTGACAGTATTGATCGTAGGTGTTTATTCTTATGCTTGCCAATCTTCAGGTGTGAGTTTTCAGGGAATGAAAGTCCTGAAGAGTTTAGAGGGCTGCGTCTGCATTACAATCCTACACTCGACTGGGAGAGAGATAAACATCCGAAAATTCGTGTGTACTTTGACAATCCTAAAACGGGTGCCGGGGTAGTTGAGGATGGAGTTTTTTTCGATTAAACGCGCTTTTCAATGAAATCAATAATCTTAATGGGATCAGTAACGGTTTTATTGAGGTTGCAAATTGGATGGGTGCAGTAATTGAAATGCTTTCCCCTGAGCATGATAAATATTTGTTAATACGCAATAGGGAGGATGAGGAAGAAATATCTAAAGCCGATTTAATACTTCTAGTTAATGATTTTTGCTGTTCCTGATTTTAAATTATGGGCGGCAAGGGCCAGTATACGCGACCGCTCTGATCTGATCTGATGAACTTGTGCTACGGCGGTGATGCATCCGTAATCAAGGAGCGTATTGATCGGGCAGTATTGGCGCTGATACGATTTCGACCCCTCCGCAAAATCCATTGTATCCGCGCCACAAACCCTACCTAGCAAAAAATGAGGATTGCGTTTGGGAAACTCTGAAAAAGACTTCCTAATTTGGCAAAATCTCCGGACACCAGTCGCCGAGCTTTTCGATGATGAAACAGATGACCTTCGCCGACGCCGAGTATGCCGGCAAGCGCAAGCAGACCCGTAAGGAATTGTTCCTGATCGAGATGGATCAGGTGGTGCCCTGGAAAGGTTTGATTGCCCTGATTGAGCCCTATTATCCAAAAGGAGAAGGTGGCCGGCCCGCCTACCCACTGATGGCGATGCTGCGTGTTCATCTGATGCAGAACTGGTTCGGCTACAGCGATCCGGCGATGGAAGAAGCGCTGTATGAGACGACCATCCTGCGTCAGTTTTCAGGCCTGAGCCTGGAGCGAATTCCAGACGAAACCACCATTCTCAACTTCCGTCGTCTGCTGGAAAAGCACGAGTTGGCGACCGGGATTCTCGGCGTAATTAATGGTTATCTGGGCGACCGTGGCTTGTCGTTGCGTCAAGGCACCATCGTCGATGCCACGCTGATTCACGCGCCCAGTTCGACCAAGAACAAGGATGGCAAACGCGATCCTGAGATGCATCAAACCAAGAAAGGTAACCAGTACTATTTCGGCGCCAAGGCTCACATCGGCGCCGACGACGAGTCAGGCCTGGTGCACAGCGTGGTAGTAACAGCGGCCAATGTGGCAGACGTCACGCAGGTTGCCAAACTGCTGCACGGCGAGGAAAACGTAGTCTGCGCCGACGCAGGTTACACCGGGGTCGAGAAGCGCGAAGAACACGCTGGGCGCAAGGTCATTTGGCAGATTGCCGCCCGCCGCAGCACTTACAAAAAGCATGGAAAACGCAGTATTTTGTACAAGGCGATCCGCAAAATCGAGAAGGCCAAGGCCCAGGTTCGCGCCAAGGTCGAGCATCCGTTTCGGGTCATCAAACGCCAGTTTGGCTATGAAAAAGTGCGCTTTCGGGGCTTGGCCAAGAACACCGCGCAGATGGTGACGTTGTTCGCCCTGTCAAACCTGTGGATGGCCCGCCGACATTTGTTGGCGAGCGCAGGAGAGGTGCGCGTGTAATGCAGGAAATGGTTACCGCAAAAGGCTTTGCAGCGGCCGAAAGAGCTAAAAAGCGAAGATAATTGAGCAAATTTCGACATGCATCGTTTTTTGAAAAGTGCTGAGGACTCGGTAGCCGGAAAACATCCGGCTACTTCAGACCTTCCTTTGGTTCCTACGCCTACGAATCCTCGATTACCGTTTGTACTGTCCTTGCTGTATCTCTTGGAAGCCCTGAGCACGGAATTGAGACTCGCCTTTTGCTCCAGGATGATTCTTGCGATGACCGTTATTATTCTGACATCGGCAATTTGACTATTCTTGAAGTTTTAGATTGATTGCGTGAGTCGCGTGCCGGTCCTCGCCGAGGGCCCGCAGGTGGGGACCAGAACGCGCATGCTTAAAAAACTCGTCAGTTCCACCGCCACTATGCGTCCAGAGGTACGCATAATGTGTGGACGTTATGGTACTTGCGGCCAACGGCCAGAATCGATCGTCGGGACCATTGCGCAGCCCCCGGCGATCGATTTACCCATAACGTCAATTATGCGTGGCGGTACCATTTTGTTCGCCCAGGATCCTGAGCCGGCATCGAATTTGGTACCAAAGCACTTGCTCTATCGAGTGGTTTTGGTACCATTAACTCGCCCAGGTACCTCACCTGGCTCACTGGAGTGGTACCAATGTTAGTAAAAATCCTCGACGCTGACCCCGAATTCGTTGAAGCCCTCAAGTCTCAGACCGGCACAACGACTGCATCTAAAGCATTTGTTCATGCTGCTGATCGGTACCAGCACCTGCGTATCAAAATTGATGATCAGCGCATCCTCATCGAGTCGCTGACTTCTGATCTTGCAAGGGCTAATCGCGTTATCGAAGGCGCACGATCTGCCGCCGCGCTTCTTCTCGAGAAAACCGGCCAGCTTGATCTGCTTGATTGATTTGGTACCACTGAGTTTGCCGATCGGCGACTCGAGGTCGTTGCCCAGGAACGGATTTGGTACCGTTCCTTCGCTTCACCACCCCTTCACTGATTACTAGGCTTTACCGCAACGGACCCATTACGCACAGCGCAGTCGGTTGTCGGGTCCCGGAGGTCGTTTCTTGCAGCACCTGGCTATCTCAGAATCACTTTCAAGTCATGAAGGTAGATCTGCCAGGCAACCATCGCTATCAGCGCCTGTATCGTTGCCAGCGTCATGCCGCCAATGATGATGCCAATTGCTATTTCGTATGCCAGACGACGCTCAGGCCTCTTCTGAGTGCGTACCGTGTCGTCCTGATCGCGTTCTGCGCGCATTTTCTGTCCCTGTTGTTTTCGAGCCTAGCGGGTGGGGGTGCTGTTACACCCCCACTTTACTGCGGACCTCTGCAATTTCTGACCTCACTCAGGGTCGATTAGGATTTCACCTGATTCCCCAACCCTTGCGTAAGGTATTGATTTCTCTAGTATTTTATGTAGTAGCTTTGGGTCTTCCATAGGTGAATGCCCTTGTTTTAAAAGCATCTTGTTGATTTCTATAGATTTTTTCCTAAGCAACTCTTGCTCCTGTGTAGTTATTCGGAGCTGCATCTGTTTTTTCATTTCTTCGTCCATTCGTCGGTCTCCTCTCAAGGCTACTGCTAATCTGTCGACATATCTTGACATCGATTTGTCGACAAGGTTACATTTTGTCCCATATCGACTTGTCGACATGTCAACGGATGGCTTATGAAATTTTACGACTGGCTCACGGTGTCTCAAGAACATGATCATGACCTTCCCTTGGTTACACCCCCACTTTACTGCGGACCTCTGCAATTTCTGACCTCACTCAGGGTCGATTAGGATTTCACCTGATTCCCCAACCCTTGCGTAAGGTATTGATTTCTCTAGTATTTTATGTAGTAGCTTTGGGTCTTCCATAGGTGAATGCCCTTGTTTTAAAAGCATCTTGTTGATTTCTATAGATTTTTTCCTAAGCAACTCTTGCTCCTGTGTAGTTATTCGGAGCTGCATCTGTTTTTTCATTTCTTCGTCCATTCGTCGGTCTCCTCTCAAGGCTACTGCTAATCTGTCGACATATCTTGACATCGATTTGTCGACAAGGTTACATTTTGTCCCATATCGACTTGTCGACATGTCAACGGATGGCTTATGAAATTTTACGACTGGCTCACGGTGTCTCAAGAACATGATCATGACCTTCCCTTGGTTTGTGATACGTTCTTCATGTCCGTTGACGCCATCACTGGCGATGTCCTCAGTACAACCCAGCGAAAAGTCAAGCATCAAGCTTCTTTTTCTACTTCTGTTTTTATTCATGTCATTGGAAGAACCGTTCGTGTAGATGGCAATCCTAGCCGTGTAGGTCGCTTAGATAATCTTTTTGGTTTTACTACAATTGATCAATGCATAACTGTTTTTAATCAATTACTTGCTGAGCGTGGTCTTCCTCCTTTTACTCGCTGCACCCGAACTTACATTCGCGATGGAAAATCCGGTGGTCTTTCTGGTCATCTTGTTACGGATGGTGCAGTGATCCAGCGTATTGATATGACCACTAATATTTCTGTAGGCTTTGGGAATGAGTCTTTATATATAAAATCTTTGTCTAGTCAGCGTATAGGCCATAGTATTGGTTTTCTCTATCCAAATGGAAAAACCTGTACTTGGACCCCAGAGGGTAACGGAAAAGGCGGTCGACTTGAATATCGCAAAGCTTATTGTAAGGCCACTGAATTAAGTAAAAAGTTGCTTCCTCGCATTCTTCGTGATTTCGGTCCGAAGTCTGCTGAATATGAGTATGTCTGCAAAGTCCGTGACTACTGTGTAGAAAACGGTGTTGTGCGTATGGAACAAGAGCTTAAGGCAGAGTATTTGAAGCGTAAGGGTCTAGCCTTTTGGGGCTTATTCGATGAGAACCTACTTCAAGCCAAACATAATGAATTTCTATCCGTAGATCAAAAATTGCAGGTGAGTGCAATGGATATCACTACTATCGCTGACGAGTTGTTAAATAGAGGTTATGTTCGCAGTAGACAATCTGCTAACTCAACTGCATCTGTAGCCTTTCTTTGGATGCAGGGCCAGCCTTTGGGTATTAAGCAGCGTCAGTTTGATGAGCATGCATCTCGCCTTAATAAAATCGGCATTAATATTCGAAACGAGTGCGACCACAGTAAGTTTTCACCTGTCATCATTAAGCAGGTCCGTGAAATCAACAAAACCGTCCTCCATATGCCTCACGGTAACTGGTATCGCAAACCTAATCATTTGCAGGTTGCAGCATGAAGACTGTAAGCCTTCAAGGCATTCAGCTTTCACCTGGGCAACGACGCATGCTTGAACAGCAGCGTCATGTTCGTGATTTTATGAACCCTGTGCTGACCCAGCAAGTTGCTGAAACACTTGCTGTAATTGAAGTTAGGAAAGAGCAGGGCACTAAACCTGAGCGTATCTGGTTTCTTGATCGCCAAGAAAAAGGTACTCCCTCAATGGCTGAATGGATGGGTTACTAATGGACTACTTCGTTTCCCATGATCAGTTTATGTTTTATTTTTCCTCTTGTTTCATTGGTCTTGCCTTGGGTACTGCTCTTGGTATTTTTTTCTCAAATCGGAATCGCTGATATGAACAAGTCCCAATATCAGATTCTCCGTTATTCAGTCGAGGCCGAGATTGCTAATTTTAACTCTGGCAACATTGATGATTCTGCTTTCGCTAGTTCGCTTATGCGTCTGTTTCTACAGGCTTCATCTGCTGAGCAAGTCAAGTCTCAACTAGCCAAGCGTCAGTTTCTTACGTTTCGTCGTTTACCTAATTTAACACCGCCCAGCTGGGCATACTCCAATCCGAGCTTAAGTTCTCGGCTTCCCAAACTTTAAAAGGGCACCATTATGTCTCTCAAATTCCCTACTCTTATGGTCGAAGTTTCTGGCATTTCCCGTAGCGGCATCGCTAAGCAGTCCAAGAATCCCTATACCATGTATCAGGCTTTTGTTCACCTTCCTGGAATCCCTTATCCTCAGAAGGTTGAATTCTATGCACAGCAACAGTCCGAAGTTCCTCAGCCTGGCACTTATGAGTGTGACGTTGTCTGTGATGTTCGCGATGGTCGTCTTCAATTCGATGTTGACCCTCGTCAAGGTCGTCGCAAGAACATTCCTCCGCTTTCTGATGCAATGAACCCTCAGAAGGCTGGTTAACATGAATTTTCTGGGCTGTGACGGAATGTGGCAAGTTCAGTCTGACGGTACTCCCGTTTGTACTGGTCAACTTCAAACTTTCACAGTCCAAGAAATGCGGGACTCTCTCAGTCCTGCTATTACCGCAGAACAGCGTATGGAAATAACTGGTGCCTTACTTGCACTCTTTGTTTTCGTCTGGGTCTGCAAAACCGTCCGCAACTCATTTTAAGGTGTTTTTATGAAAAACAAATTGCTCGTTCTCTGCAAATCTGGCCGCGCTCAGTTGGCAGCCGCTGCTGTCGCCATTTCAACCGCCTCGCCGTCTTTTGCGGCTGGTGCCAACATCGATACCGCCGAAGCGCTCGGCTATGTCGCTGGTGGTGTTGCTGCTGCTGCCGCTGTTACTGCTGCAATGTTTGGCCTCGTTGCACTTATCGGTGCGGCCAAGAAAGCAATGCGCGCAGGGACTTAATTAACCCTGTTTGCCCGGTGGGAGTTTTTCCCCCCGGGCTTTTTTTTGTCTGGAGAAAACCATGGGGCCACTAAAATGTTTATTGATCCGAATGACTTCGTTTGGTTCTGGGTTACCGCTGCGCTTTTTCTTTTGTGCACTGGTCGTTAGTTTTTCGTTTTGCTCGTCTTCATTCGCCGACGAATATACGTATGCAACGTCTGCATCTGGTGGTCGTCACAGTTCAGCGTCAGCTGCATGCAGTGCAACAGCTTTAAACATTTACGCCGATAATTTAAACCCTCGATCAGCCGGTGTCTCATATCTCGGCGGCAACTCATATACGTGTACTATTGTAAGTAACGAGCCTCGAGACCCCTCATATACGTATACTAGGGATTTTCCTCTTGATAGGTCTGGTGACTCTTGTCCTCAAGGCACAAGCTTGTCTTCTAATCAGGGTAAATGCTCTACAGATCAGCAGAAATGTGACGATGCAAAGGGCACAGTTAGAAAAAATCATTCTTGGCACCAAACAACAGATTCCCCCTTACCACCATCCGTTGGTGGCTGTGCAACAGCTCTAACCGATGTATCAACTTGTCTTGCTGACCCTGCTGGTGGTTATACGTGCAGAGGTGATGTCTCTGTAACTGGTGATCTTTATGTTCCACCAGCACCCGAACCCACACCAACTCCTGGCACTGATTCCGGCACCGGCTCTGGCACCGGCACTGGCTCTGGCACCGGCACTGGCTCTGGCACCGGCTCAGGCTCAGGTAGCGGTTCAGGCTCAGGCTCAGGCTCAGGTAGTGGTTCAGGCTCAGGCTCCGGATCAGGTAGTGGTTCAGGCTCAGGCTCCGGCTCAGGCTCCGGCTCAGGTAGTGGTTCAGGCTCAGGCTCCGGCTCAGGTAGTGGTTCAGGCTCCGGCTCCGGCTCAGGTAGTGGCTCAGGCTCAGGCTCAGGTAGTGGTTCAGGCTCAGGCAGTGGCTCAGGCTCAGGCTCAGGCAGTGGTTCTGGTTCTGGTTCCGGCACTGGTGATGGTACTTGTGAAGGCGATAAATGCGGAGATGATGACGCTCAGGTTTCCGGTGATATGCAGTGTCAAACTGTAGTTTCTTGCACTGGTGATGTTATTCAATGCGCTGTTCTTCGTCAGGAACAGCAATCACGTTGTGCTGATAAAGAATATCGCGATCTTACTGAGAAAAAGATTGCTGATTTAAAGTCCGAACTTCAAAGTGAGTTTGCCGGTGAGGACTATAAGCCTATTAAGGCTGACTCTGATTCTACTTTCAATCTTTCATCAATGGTTGATACCAGTAGTAGGTTCGGTGCTTCCTGCCCAGTTCTTCGTACTGTAAACGTTCCATTCATGTTGGGTAGGTCAGTTACTTTTGACCCTAATGTGCCAGGCCTTTGTACATTTCTCACATTTATGGGTTATCTCATGGTCGCCTTTGCTATGCGTAAGGCTGCTGAAATTATCGCAACTGGAGTTTGATTATGCCTGCAATTATCGGTCTGTTTATACGCATGCTTGGCCTGTCCATTGTTCCTCTCGGCTGGAGGCTTCTTAGAGGTCTTGGCTTTGCAGCAATAAGTTATGTTGGCATTGATGCCGCACTTAATAAGGCTAAGGATTATGCGTTCTCTCAACTTGGCGGATTGCCTTCTGATTGGATTTCTGTTCTTGGCATGCTCAAGATAGATGTTTGTCTGAACATCTTGTTTTCTGCATACATTGCTCGCGCTTTGCTCGCAGGTATGAATAAGGCTGGTAGTAAAACATCTATGAAATGGACACCTAAGGAGTAGGGCGTATGTTATTTCTTCGTACTGGCTTGCCCGGTTCTGGCAAGACTCTTAATACCATTAAAGAGATTGATTTGGAGCATGCCGCTGATCCTCATAATCCTTTGTTGCGTCTTCATAAGGATCCCGAAGATCCAAACCTTCCTCCACGCACTATCTACTATCACGGCATCCCTGAACTCAAGGTTGATCAGCTCAAGTCAAAATGGGTTGAATGCGAAACTCCTGACCTTTGGTATGACTTGCCTGATGGTTCCGTTATTGTCATAGACGAGGCTCAGGGTACATTCGGTACTGATATCCGTGGACGTGTTGAAAAAGTTACTCGCTTTGAGAAACATCGACATCATGGTTGGGACGTTCATATCATCACGCAGCACCCATCACTTATTTGCTCACCTGTACGAAAGTTGGTAGGCAAGCATATAAACTTTATTCGCCCATACGGTCGTACTAAAGGCATATTCAGACATGAATATGAGATGTGTATTGATAAGCCTGAAAGTCGAACTAACTTTAAAATGGCTCAAGAGTCTAAAATAGAGTTCGATAAACACTATTTTGGCCTTTATAAGTCGTCAACCGTTCATACTCACAAGAAGGTCACGCCTAGTTATTACAAGTTAGTGCCTCTCTTTCTAGCTGTGCTTATTATTCCTATTTTGCTGCTTGGTTTTGGCTTTTGGTATGTTATGAAGAGCAAAACATCTGACAGTGAGGCTCTTATGCACTCAGACTCTCAAACAACTGTTTCAGAATCTAAGCGACCTTCATCAGTACCTTCAACTCCCGGTGTTACGACCCAAGGCCGTACTGTTCAACCTGTTCAGGAATATATACAGCAGTACAAGCCAAGAATTGCAGATGTCGAGGCTTCTGCACCTAGATATGACGAAGCTAACAAGGCTAGGGATTTTCCACGTCCTACTTGTATGGCCTCTACTGATGTTCGAACGTTGCTCGCCGCCAAATCCAGAGGCTTAAATACTGGCAAATTCAACGATGAGGACACTGTTTGCCAGTGTTACTCACAACAGGCCACACGTATGACTACGTCTTTTGATTTCTGTATGTCAGTTGTTCAAAACGGATACTTTGATGACACCAAGCAGCAGCCAGCGTACGCCACACCTTCCGGTCTTTCATCAACTCGCTTCCAGGAGTCGCGCGACGGTCCTCAGCGAGGGCTCGCAGCTGTGGACCAGAGCGCGCAACCTCAAAAGGTTTCACGCTTTAACATTATTCCCAACAGTGAGCTAACGTCGCGCCCTTGGAGAAATAAGCAATGACCTCACTTGAACTGATGTACAAGTACAATCCCGTCGTAGAGCGCCTAGACCTCTGTAATGCTCATGTTATCGATTGGAAGTGGCACCTGCAGGAAAGCCGTCCTCATTTCTGGTGGCGTTTCCGCTGTTGGGATGGAATCCAGAGGTACGCATAATGTATATTATGTTAAATTGTATCTATTTGTAACTGCTACCAGCAACCTAAGATCCAACGGTGTCACTCCACTGTGACCCCCACTACTTAATCGGAAACGTGAGCTAATTAATCGGAACGCTCTGCACAGCAATCACTTAGGTCGTACAGCTGACGTACTATCTCAAGTTACCAGCCTCTTATAGCTCAGTCCTTAATCGGAAACAGCCCGCCGCAAGCCCCTGATTTCTCGTATCCGATGACAGCGAACAAATTTGTCGCCTAAGCACTGCCCGGCGGAAGTTAACTGGAAAACAGAATCCAGTTACCCCAGAACTGACGGAACGCTTTGTTTTTTGGCAGATTACTTTCAGAACACAATCGCAGGCCATTCCTACGCCCCGGGTCGTTGACTAAAGTTAATCGGACAAAAAATCCTACGTGCGATTTGTGCCGCTCAGATGGTTGCTTTCATAGGATCCACTGTATAAATTTCGTACTTTGGGATCTCTACGGGACAAGGCTGTAAGCCAGTCGCGATAGCTTGGCCACATTTAGGACGTACCGATGGGTCTGAGGTTTCATCCGTTACTGACGCACCCTGACTCGCCTGCGCTTGGTGCAGGCGCACGATCTTGTGCGGAAAAAGAGCTGGTGGACGCTTACCTCCAGAGTCTTCCAGCGGTTTTGCGGGCTCAAGAAAGCTATACCTTGATGGCAGATTGCGGAAAATCTATAAGAGCTTCACCTGGCCAAACTCGTTGGAAGTTAGCGGTATTAGAAAAGTTTTTGCTTTGGAGTTTCATCGTCGTAGTGAAGCCTCTTACGGAGATAACTAACAAAGATGTCCAAAGCTTTTTGGATTTCTGCATCAGTCCTCCTAATTCATGGATGTCCAAGCTTACAAATAGGTTTGTAAAAAAAGATTCTGTTCTAAAAGCCAACCCGAAATGGCACCCATTTTACACCCCCTTACGCTCGGATGGTGTTCGGCGCGTGATCAATCGATTTTTTGAGTTTAACTCTGAATCAATTGGTCTAGTGCATTGCTCTCGTAGGCACCCTAAAACACTTCGAGACGACACATGTCGCTGTAATGAAACCGAGTTTATGTGCGACCAATATCTGGGGAGATTCAAACAAAAAACGAACGGCAAGGCAGGTTTAGAGCTTGGTTTATTCCTGTTCGCCACTTCGTTTTATCTAAAGATCCCCTTAAAGGAATGTGTTGACTGTCTTACCATGGATTGCTTTGATTTTTCAGATAGAAACAATGCAAAGTTTAAAGTCATCATGCCGCAAGGGTCTATCTTAGGTGAAGTACCTGAGGCTTATCTTGAATATTTTTTTAGGTGGAGAAATATTTCTAAGTTGCCGCCCTACCCATCATCTGATGAAGTTCATCCGCTGTTCCATCGTCGAGCTATAAATTACTCATCGGCCTATATTCCGAGGTTTGATACCGATGGTTTATCTCCGGCTAGGCTTTTAAAACTCTCCCAGAAAGGGTGCGTCCGATGCCGTGACTCGTCAGGGCAAGTCCAGGTAGATAGTAAAGGCAGGAGAAAAAAGCATTTGATAAGACTAACAAACAAGCAATTGTCTTTTTCTGCTATCGATCATTTTTATCAGCGGTCGCTGAATAATGAGCTTGATGCGTCCGCCATGCCAGTCCCGTTGTATCTTGTTAAAAAGAATGCCATCAAACCGCTACCTAAAAATGTTATAATATTTTTGTTGGCCCTTTCTAATCCCGCTATTTGCAAGGAGCTATGTACGGAGGGAGCATCTTTGTTTTGCTCTTTGGTTGACACCAGGCCGAACCACCTGAAACTACGAGCATTCGAAAAGCTGACCCTGTGGTCTGTTCTAGTAGCTGGTAAGAATCCAGCGGATCTAGATGCATCGGATGTCGAATCGTTTTACCAACATTGCTTGAGCCCACCGGCTCGGTGGGCTAGCGCAAGGATATATTCTCGGTCATGCATTCTATGGCGGCCGTATCTCATACTTCGTCCCGGCAAAGATAATAATGTTCCTCGTGCTGGTATGATTGTGAGCTGGTGTAATTCTTGCTTTGTTGATTTGGTACAGGCAGGAGTATTGCGCTCAAATCCGGTTGGTCGTTTGAATAAATATATTAACTAATGCGAGGTTCGGCATTATTGTGCATGGCACTTCGGCTTAATATAGTTATTCGTGCCAAGTATGATGCGTAATGAACGCACTCTCAACGTAATGCCCTACAATTTTATTCTGGATTGCTTGCGGGGCGCTGAGCACCAAGTATCCCCATTCACCGATCGCCGATCTCAGAATCATATATTAGTAAGGCCCGGTTCGCATGTATGAGCGGTGAACGAAGAGAAATTCGCTGTGAGCAGTGAGCGTCACGGTCTATAAAGCACGGGCTGGGAGCAAAAAAGACAGGAGATTAACTGGGGCGCAATTCAAACGAGGAGATGACTGCCCGGATCCAGTTTTCCACGGAGTCGGCGCCTGCAGGTCTTCCCAGCCGGCCTGTTATGGGCCTGTGGAAGCCACCGCTTGGTCGCACCCCTCAACAGGCCATTCGGATGCTAGGCAGGCCTAGTTAAGACTGAGACGTGAGCGCGCTATAAAGCTCTGTACGCCACTCGTAAGGACGCGGCGGCACTGCCTCAGCGAGCATACAATCGCGTAGCAGCTCCAGCGGGTATGAGGCTGCGCCATCCTGTAGCGTTAGATTGCGAGCGGAAATCTCGCACCGGATAAGCTGTGCTAGGTGTTCTTTAGTGAATAGGGAAATCGCTGTGGACTGCTGAAGCTCAAAGCGTTTGGATCTTGCGACGTGATCACTTCCGACGGCTTCATGAATCCAGGCGACAAGCCGTTCTAACCGTACGCGATCTTTGATATGTGGCTTCAAGACCCGAAAGCTGTTGGCCTGCAAAGCGCGCGAGAGAGGCTCTGCGAGGTTAACTTTATCAATGGCAATCTTTATCAATCGCGCTGGGCAGAACGGATTTAAGCTTCCTTGGGGGGACTCTACGGACGCCGGCGGTGCCCCTAAAGCGTTTGCCAAGGTTTCTGCAGCCAGTTGTGACCAGTCATCTGTAGACGACACGGCGCAGCTCAAGATCGCGTTCGAATCCACATGCACAGCGAAACCACAGTAGGCATGGCTGTAGCTGCCGCTTGGAAGCCATATCAAGACGTTGTCCAGGCGAGTGGTGACAACTATGACGTCGGCGCCAAAACGTCGCGGCTTTCCAGGGGGGGCTGAGACGAGAGGCTCATAAGCTGGCGCGGACTGCTTAGCCTTTTCCGCATAGCGACGTGTGCTCCCTACTACAAAGGGGGAACTGGGATTAGAGAGAGAACTCGCATCCTGAGGGGCTGCAGGGAGTGCATTCTCGCTCGTAAAGGGGTATCTGAGGCGCTTGTAGAACAGGGTGCCAGCCATTACCACACACGAGCCATTATATTTTTCCATCAGAGCCCGCTGGCAGGCCGCGACTATGGCTGGCACGTTTACATCAGAGATCGAGGCGCGTGCCACCTTCTGCTTTTCCAGATACTGAGCCGCGCGATCAAGCCTCGCAGTCTGGCCAGATGGCGGTGGAAACACATTTGGGTTGGACTGCGTGACGCTCGGAAAGTCCTCGTAACCCAGCAACCCTGCAATGACCTCACGCAAGACGTCGTGCCCTACAGCTTCATTCTGGATCGCTAAAATTGTCGCCGCATGATCCGCAGCAAGTTCAATGAGTCTCAGCATGGCGTAAATCCTCGGGAAGGCTGCAAGGTCTATTCAGGCTCGTCACTGCCCTCGCCCTACGTTTCGCGCTTCACATTTCTAAATATATGGGTGCGGGGGTATTAGCCCGCAGGGGAGCTTTGTACCTGGCTTTCTAGACAGGCCTCGTCAGTCGAAAGCGCGCGGTTTGAGCGGCCGTTCTGCCGAGCTACCACCGGCAGCTTGTAGTAGTGAACGAATCCTCGGTGGATTGCAGCGTTTCCAGAGCCTGACTTCAATAACGCTGTCTCCCCAGATCACTAGGGCGCGATCATCCGCTGGGCCATCGAACTGGAGCCTCACGCGTAGGCCGACAATGGCTTTGAGTGCGTCAGACCTGTACAGCCGGTTGTTAAACCTTACACCTTGAGAAGTCACAATTCGTGTGGTATCCATTTTATCCTCGAGACATATGTTGTCGTATCAGAGCGTTGGTGAAGAGCCAATTACACCTACAAGCCAAGATCCCGTGCGAACAGCTTGCAGCGAAGTTCTTCTGTCGCCAGCCCATCCTTAACGAGTCTTTCCAGCAGTGCATAAGTTAGATCAGCCCATGAACCTATGGGTTTAGACCACTCAGAGTCTTCAACCCAGATGAATGCTTCCTTATCATACTGATCTTTAATGTGTGCAAACGCACTAATTGCTACTGAGCCCTCACCTTCCAGGATGTTAATTGGTGGCTTGAAGAGAGACTTAAGGTGCGTAACGTCTGTGCGGTAGTAATCATGGTACATCTTGGTTGAATGAAATTTTCTCACAATTTCTTCAAACATCATTCGGAGCTGGCCAGCAGGATATGCATAGCTTGCCGCTTGCCAGATAGTATTTACCTGCTCGATATCGAAGCCGCATTCCAATGAGGATTGCAGCACGCTGTAATAGGCTCTGGGCATTGAAAGAGGAAGTCCAATCCCAGCTACCTTGTCGGAGCGACGATTGTTTTTATCCCTTCTGATAGTCTCATTATGAATGTCAACCTCTTTCCTGACCCTCTGTTGTATCTCTGCAAGGGTTAGAGGAGTCGAATCCCCATTCCCCACCTGCCGCCACTTCATGCGTTGTGTGATCTGCATAAAGGCATGTTCCACAAAACCATGAAATTTCCGCGAGCTATGTTGCACTTTAAATGCAGTACCCATAGACGAGCGGATCAAGCTTGATGAACAAAAATCTCTACCGGCATCGATTACGAATGTTGGAGTACCCGACGTAGGCAGCCATAACGACCGAGCCTGTGCTAACGCATCGCTAGGGCTTCCAGTCACCTCCATCGTGTGGTTGAGTACACAACCACAAATAGGGTCAAACATAAGTACCAGATGTGGCCGGCCAATGACACTTAAGCGATCCTTTTTGTACGCTAGGACATCAAGCGCTGTGACCTCAATGACTGGATCCGTATTCATAGGCTGTCGTCCTTTCCAAAACATAACCGCCAGATGCTGCATCTACATGCTGAAAGTAAGCTCGCCACAAATGATTTGACCTATGTCGAATCTAAGGACTGGCCCTTCTGAATTGCTATTTGATCAGAGCTATTAGCAGTCATTCATTTCATTCCCTCGACCTCAAAACCTTGTCGCTTGGTCGTCGTGGGGTGGAATGCTTTCAGGGTAGTTCGACAGCACAGTGTGTCAAGATTGCCACGTTAAAATTATCGAAACTCATGGTCGCTACCAACCTGCCACACAAGCCTCGTTAGTTAGTACACTCGGTGTACTAACTAATTAAAATGATGAAATATAATCTTTTTTGAACAGAAGTTGCGCTTTAGCACTTGCGGTTTGATTTGCTCAGACTGGCTTGGAGCACAAATACCGCACTATGAGAAAACGTCCTAAACGCAATCTTGGAGTCGCGATCACAACCGCTTCACCAGCGCATCCAGCTTTCTCTTAACCCCAATCTTCGGATTCAGCCTCAAGGCCTCCTCATAACACTCGATAGCCTCGCGAGCTTGCCCAAGCGCCTCATGTGCTAACCCTTGCACCTTCAACGCTGTCGGCTTCCACGCAGAGTTGTCGTCCGCCCCCAACGCTCGAGATCCAATCACCGCGGCCAGAATCCTCTCCAATTCAGACGTGGTGCATCCAACCTTCAGCATGGCTTCGGCAGTTACAATGACGTCCGTATAGTTGGTCGAGCTCAGCAAGGCTGCATCCGCGGCGTCTTCATCCACCAGAGCCCCGTCAGCACCGTAACGGTACTCGCCTCCGCCTGAGACCTTGACCACCAACTGCATCGACTTCTCATCAAATCCAATACGCTCAAAAGCACGCTGCGGCGTCACCGCGAAAAGCTCCACGCCTTCTTTGAGGTCATACAGCGCGAGCTTACGCCCGTCCTCAGTTGGGCTATTTGCGGTCAGGCAGTAGGCCAAGAGGCCATTGCGCGAAATCCCGCTCTGCAGAATATTTGCGCTCAGCACCTTGGTGATTATCGGTAGACCCTGGGAAGTGAAGACGTGGAATGTGCCAGACAGCGTGCTTCCGAAATGCCAGTCTTCCAAGCAAAACGTACCATTCTCGGCAACCGCACCGTTGTTCGGTCGGGGCATCCTGGCATCGACTAAAACAGCATCGTTGGCGACATCAATAAGGACATACCTGCCCTCACCTTCCTCGCGGTGCCCGCCACGCCGTCCATCCGGCGTCGAATCCTTCCAGGAGATCGCCCACGCCTTCTTAGGTGAGTATTTATAGAGCCCGTAGTAATCGCGGGCTGGCACGGTAAGCAGTCCACCTTCGAATTCAAAGCTGTCGCGGCCGCCTGGATTCTTCGGCGGGGATTCAACGCGTACAGCTTTACGCTTCCCAAACAACCAGTCCAACATGCCCATCGCTGCCCGCTCCCCTTGGCAATGGCCTGAATACAATGTTCAGTAAACATAGCTTGCATGATGAAACAACCTCATGCCTGTACGGTGGGATAATCCGTGTCTGCCTCTTTGCCTAAGCGCGGCGCGCCAGTACGACCGCCAGCCGCCAAGTGTTAAGATGTGGCGAACTGCCAGCGGAACTGGCCAACAAGATAATGAAGTAAAGGGATGTCAGTATGATCAGACGGTTTCGGCTGGAGCAGAAGTCGCTTTACGAGAAACTGGTCATTGCTCAGCGCTTGTCGGACATGTTGGAAAAATTCCTCGACGGGCGTCGGGCTCCGCTAGAAATTGGTGCTGAGCAAGGCGGTATCGAAGAGTGGGATGATGTTGTAATCGTCCATTCACGAGATTCATTCGAGCACCTGCAAATCAAGCGCCAGAGCACGCCCTTCTGCACCAAAGACCCCGATATGCGGGTATATCTGGCCAAACTCGCAGAGAAGAGACTCGCCCGCGAAAAGAGCAAAGCCGCCAAAGCTGCTAAAGCCGCCAAGGGTGGCAAGGCTGCCTCCGTACCCCTCGTTACGGAAAAGCCTGTTACGGACAAGCCTATTGCTACGGATGATGATATTGGTGCGGACGAAGCTGTTGCCACACTGGTTGCCGTAGACGATCCCGCAAATGCTGACGATGCTGCTGACGCGGCCAAGGATAGCCTTTCCGTTCTTGATTCGGCCTTTTCAAGCTTAGCCAGGCACGCTCGCGCCGGCACATTTGCCCAATTGCCTGAACGTCGATTTCAGCTGACGCTTTTAGGGGCACACCTAAGCATCAAGGACAAGCTGACCGTTAACCATCTGGACGAGCTGTGTAAGCTGTGCCGCCAGATAGGACTCAATCCCGACGACTTGGCGAAGCGTGTCGACGGGCCGACAACCCGGGCTCATCTCTGGCTTACGACCTGGTGTGGCTTTGAAGATTGGACGCAGATCATCGACACCCTCAAGCGTGTCACGGTCGTCTGCGTGGGGAACGACGCGACATTACAGCAGCGCTCAGTCGAATCCCTGGGCAGGCATTTCACCAATCCGGAACGCGCCCTCGAACAGCTTATTTCGGTGATCACCGCCGAGGTCTCTGACGTTTCGGCCCTGGGGTGTCATGCGATTATCCATGAGCTCAGAGACGAGCTTCGCCCCGATATCGAAACTTGGGCTCAATACCTGCTAGGGGATGAAGTCCAACCTTCCGGCAAGACCTGGTCGTTTTCTGGCACCCATGATCTCGGTGCGCTCTCCCCCCGAACAGCCCAGGGTGTCGTGAATCACCTTTGGGGCAGTGCACCAGGGAATCGGAAGCTTAGGGTGTATGCACCGTACTCGCCTCCCATAGGAGCGAACCTTACGCTTCCATCCGCAATATTGAGAATGGCGCTGCATCTGCCACACGGCAGTCAAAGCCTGATGCAGGGCGCGCAAACCTGGCGCACCAATGTTGGCCATGAAGTCGGGCACACCCTCGGTTGCGCCGAGAGCGACCTCAAAGATCTCTCGTGGATGGATAACACTGAGGCGCTCGTGAGCTCCCTGGATCATGAGTTCAAGACCCTGAGTGCTGCTCGAGCGGAAGCTGTAGCGCTCGCAAGTGCCATGGACGACTTGGTGTGGCAACGGCTAACTCAAAGTGTTTCTGCAAAGCTAAACGCCGTAAAAGATTCTGACCTTGCTGATGCCATGGAAGCGATTTGGCTAGAGTGGTTGGACGGATTCACGAAGAATCCGGAGAGCCGTCGTCAATTTCTGGAGCAGCTTCTATACCCGGAGACGGAAGGAAAAAATGCTACCCACGCACTTCGCCTTGGCCCTCGCACCGTAGACCTGCTGGTTAGCGCCGTCGAACTGCTTTTGCTGGTCGCCGTAGGGGTTGGAGGTGCAGGCACCGCTTGGAAGCATTTCCCGGAGTTTGGGGAGGTTCTGAGTATTGCCCTCAAGTACTGGTCTGGCCCGGCAACTGGAGCTCCTGAAGTCCGTGAGATATCCGACGATCTGTTGATCAACGTTATCGGCCCGTCCCCTGCCCCAGTCGTGATCCTGTCTGGCGTCAGCACTCCCCCTTCAGAACTCTTGAATACAGGTATGGCTGACGATGCAGAGTCGGCCACCAGCATGGCTGCAGAACGCCGACCACATCTGCTCGTGACCCGCTCTGGCGTATTCAACCAGTTGCGCTTCGGCACGCTGGCCACAGTGCGGCAACACTTTAGTAAACAATTGCAAGATCGACTGGTGGCGCGCCAGTCCGCCATCGACACGAACACGAAAGGAATCTGACATGCTAACAATCTCGGAGATGGTGGAAGCCATCTCGAACCGTGCCGAAGGTCGCTATGAGGTCGCCTATCCGGACTCGGTGGAACTGCCATCGCCGTTGGCTGAGATCGCGAGCGCAGGGATGCAGCTGAAACGGGTTAATCAGGAAGGTGCGGGCTGGCGGACTGTCTTGATCGCCGCCCTTCCCTACGACGTGTCTAAAATCCAGGGAGCGTTTCGGTGGGCGGCAGATGTCCGTGACATGCTCCCGGAGCCGCAAACTGCTGACCTCTATATGTTCATGCTCATTGAGGGTGTTGCGTCTGAGGACGCTGCTCGGCTCGAGACGGACGACCGCTTCTGCAGAAAGGTAGTCGTCAGAGAGGGCGAAGACGCCGGTTCCTTTCTCGACCGCAGCTTCCTTGCGACACTTTCGATTCCCGGTAGCTCCGACAGCATTAGTGACCCATTGTCAGCTTCCCTCAGCGCCCTCGTCCTGGCGCATACGTGGGTCAAGCCGCATCGCGATGAATGGCGCGAGCTCCTGCTTTCCGGCAAATCGGGTGGCGAAATTGCTGAGGCCCTTAGGATCTCGGCGTTTGGCGAGGAGGACGAGAAATGAATCAATTAAAGTCCATAACGCTCTCGAACATCCGCCGGTTTGGCGCCGAAACGAAGATTGAGCTCAGCCGCGGGGCCACGATCTTGCTCGCCCCCAATGGCACTGGGAAAACCGCGATCTTCGAAGCGGTTGAGTTCGCATTGACGGGCAAGATCTCTCGCCTCGACGGAAACCTCGTCCCAATCATCCGAGACTCTCAATCCATGGCTCGAGTGAGCCTTGATTTCGGTGATCTGCAAGCCAGCGCTCAAGTCAACAAAAGTGGGGACGTTGAGACAACGGGTGATCTGAGCCTTCTATTCCCCTCGAAAGATCCTGCCGACATACCCTTTCTGCTCAGGCTCACCCACCTGCTTGATCAGCGCGAGGGTGAATGGCTGGTCAAGGCAGATCCAAAGGTCGCGGGCTCCCAGTTGGAACGGTTGCCGATTGGCAAGGACGGCAGCCAGGTAAGCTCTGCTCTCGCGAGCATCCGGCGGGCGCTCACAGAGCAGATCAAGCAAGCGAAAGCGTCGCTGGATTCGCTCGAAGCCGAGTTTGCAGAATGGCAAAGCCTGAGCCTTGACCGAGACCAGGCGGCTGTCCAAACCCAAGGGGCGCTGCGCAGCAGGGAAAGCATTGCTGAGTCGATATCGGACATTGCTCAACAGGCGCAAAGCCTCGACCAATTGCCCTCCGGGCTGCTCGTACCTCCATTGGGCCAAGATGGATTGGAGACGGTGCATGATGCACTGGAGCAACTGGTTCAAAACAAGCTCGAGCGACTTCGTGAACAGATCAAGGAATTGGCTGAGGTCGACGGGCTCATAGGCCGGTTTGTGTCTGAACAAGCTCGTTCAGAGCAGCTCAGTACCGAGTTCCTCTCCGCGACGCAGGAACTGAACCAGAAGAGAGAACATCGCTCGGTGGCCGTGGCAGCTCTTGAGCAGCTACAACGAGAGTTGGTCGCTGCAGAAACTGAACGCGACACGATTGCTCAGCAACTCAATCGGTACGTGAATGAGACCAACGCCAAGGAGACGGTTGAGCAACGCCAGCAGGTTCTGAAGACAACCGACGACGCCCTAACCATCGCTGAATCGCAAGCTTCTACGGCGCGCAGAATGCACGAAGGACACGAGCAGCTCGGTGTTCAACATGACCTGATCAATGGTCAGCGCAAGACGCTGCTGCAAATAGACTCCGACCTCCTCACAGCTCAAGAACTCCTGGATCGCTGGGAGCTGACTCTTCAGCGAGTTGCAGAAGTTACCGGCACCATCAGCGGCGAAGCAGCACATGAAGAGCTTCTCAGCGAACAGCTTCGTGTCGCGCTAGAGGCCAGAGCGACCGCTGAAGAAGAAGATCAGGCCGCCAAGGGCCATCATGAAAATCTGACATCTGCGGCTGACTCAATACGCCAAGCTGTTGCAGCCATCGCGGCCCATTTGCCTCCCGACCGCGGTGATTGCCCGCTGTGTGGCGAAGAACATGGCGCGGTCGGCTTACATGAGCGTGTCGCCAAGGCGCTAGCGGCTATCGACCCGAATATCGTCGAAGCCGAACGACGTGTAAAAAGGGCCGCGGATGTTCTCCGAGAATCTACTGAGGCAGTGACGAACGCTGAAGCAGAAGTCAGAGCATGTCAGTACAGGATTATTGACCTAGAGTCGCAGCAGGGATACCTGACAGCCGATATCGTCGAGATCAGCTTGAACAATCTGCTCGGCGGCGACACGGTTCCCTTGGCGAAAGAGTCCATCCGGCTTCGCGTTGATGCCAATGCCGCTGCGAAGCTTCAACTGGACGATAAACAGCGCAACCTCGCTCCGCGGGTAAGCTCAGAAGTCTTTGAGCAGACAAGGAATGAATACGACTCCGCTGTTCGCGCAGTGGACTCCGCGCGGCAGGCCCGTTCAGAGGCCAGTAGCCGGCTGGAGCAAGCGACTGCGGCGTTGGCAGCGATCACCGCAGACGCCCCGCCAGCTCAATCCTTGGAAGATCTGTCTACCGCGCAGAACCAGACCGCCAAGCAGCTCGTTGAGTTAGGTGCCAAGATAATTGCCGAACAGACTGCCTTGGATCGTCAGCAGGCCCAACTGACCGATGCCACGATCGCTGCAGCTGGTTTGGAAACACAGCTGTCTGAAGCGCAAGCACGATTGGCTACCATCAGGGCGTCCTGGCGTCAGCTCTCATTCGCCGGCGATCCCACAGCCGCGGTTGCGAGCAGCCATGAGGCTCAGTTGCAGTCCACCAGCACTGAGCTAACTAGGCACTCGGAAACGCTTCAGACCATCAAGATCGAGATCGGAGCGTGGAGCAAGATAGAGCAGGCCCGGCTCGCTCAGGGGCTTCTTGATCGCCGGCGCGGCGAGCGGTCGGAGGATGAGTTCTCGACCCACCTGAATCAACAGGTCGAATCGAAGCGCACGGGCGTGCAGCGCCTATCGCAATTGTCTGCAGCGATGGAGTCGCTCAACCAGTCCCTTTCCTCCGAAATCGCGAACGTCCAGAAAAACGTTCAGGCAGTGATGCCTCGGTGGCAAGCATTGCTCAAACGCGTGGTCAGGGAGCAAAGGTTTACCGGGACGAATCTGAGTTTCCGAAGCTCCTATCAAAAGGCACGTGCTGAGGTATCTGTGCCGCTCCACGGGGGGTTAGCCCCAGTACCCTCGATAGCCAGCGAGGCTCAACTGACGGATCTGCAACTGACGTTCCTGCTTTCAATGGCCTTGGAACATCAGTGGTCTCCGTGGCGCGGGCTCCTCCTTGATGATCCCACACAGCATCACGATCTGGTGCATGCCGCGTCCGTCTTTGATGTGCTTCGCGACTACATCATTAATCATGATTTCCAAGTGGTCATCGCGACGCACGATGCCCTTCAGGCCCGCTACTTCATGCGCAAACTGCAGAATGATGGAATCGACGCACGCATATGGTCACTTGTTCCGACCCCTGAGGGCGTAACCGCGGTGGAAACCCCTTGGCCGGGTAGAAGCCAGATCACGATTGACGAGCAGTCACCACCGGCGCTCGACGATGTGTGAGTGCTAGATAGGATCTGAAGGCTGCAGCGACTGTGCCGGGTGTTGATCCGGCACGGTCAAATAATAACGACGCTCTCTGCTGCAATTCGGGCTTGCCGCGACCCAACCATTGCCTCTTAGCCTCATAACTCACCATTCACAACAGCGCGAACGGCTCGCTTTTCCTTGGATCAATAACCTTTTTAAATTGGTTGCTCCGGCTTTCGCTCCATAGGCATCATGGAATGAAACAACAATAAGACGCTATCCATGTCCCAGCACCCGATCACATTCCTCATAGGCGATCGCAGTAAAGCGATTGGGGTAGCTGAGTAATGCCTCTGAACTAAGGATTACTGATGAGATTTGCGGCTGGTGTTCAACGACCAGAAGCATTCAACGGCGCACTGGCTAGCATGGTCAACACTTGCGATGCGCTTCGCTCAATGGTTAACGTGTAAGAAAACAATAACAAAAAGGATCGCGCGTAATGTCCCAGACAAGCTCTTGCTTCCGTACAGTCAAATCCAAAAAGGGTGATCATGAGGTGACTCGCCATGTCACCGACAAGGCGGAAAGCCGGCTGCTCAGTAAATTTCAGTCGCTTGGCTATCTCTTGTGCTGGGTAGATGACATAGCCAAGGATGAGTCTGACATCGGAGGATCAATCACTGCCCTGTTTTCCTTCGATGCTGAGGTCGCTGCATTAGGTTTTGACCGGTACGACCCGGTGCACATATTGACGGCTCCCAGCTGGAAGATACGTATGTACGCTGCCTGGTGTGTGCTGGGTGGCTTAGAACGCACCATTGCTGCGCAACTCGATTACACGGAGGTTCACAACTACTGGCCTAATGCTGATTTCTGTGACCCTGCATGGGATGAGGAAGTGAGGCAGTGGGCGGCCACCGTCACGAGCTACGATGAGCCTTCTGAATTCAAAATCGGTGAGATAGCCGGATACCCTCCCCGACCGAAACTGGTATTCAAGGTCTGAGGAAGACCAGCGGCGGCTGATTCAGCCTCCGGGGAGCAAAAACTGAGTCTTTGATGGTCAGGCAGTCTATTGGCCGCATCGATTAGCCGTATGCCCTGTGATTCCAGCTACTCAATCGATAGCTGGAATCATAGCGACACTCCCGGGCGTCGCGCTGGCGGCGCACCGCCACTTCGTATTGTTTGATCACATCACGTTCGGGCCGCTCGGCTACCCCTGATGCATGCTCTAGAAGCCCGTGCCAATCAACGAACATCTCGAACGTTATCAAACGACCAGTCCGCCAGCCCCTCGCAGCCCGCTACCAGGTAATCCGATCTTATCCCCAAGGTCGGATCCGCCATGAATGCCATGAAGTCTAAAGCCTGGCACTTCGCGACGGTATCTAGCGAGTCCCACCAGGAGATCCGGATTGCATGATTCTCGCAACACGCGAGCGAGAACCGCAGCAACATATCCTCAATTTTCCCAACGCCGCGCCCTGATTCAGCCAACGAATAAACGAATCGCTCGCAACTCAGATCGCTTGATTCATGCCACGCCAAAACGAAGGCCCAGCCGTATTCGGTGGGGGCTGTGAAGAAGACCAAGAGATCCAGATTTTTGGTTTCGGGGCTCAGATCCTGTAGCTGGCGGCCTTGAAAATCAAAATCGGGGAAGATCAGTCCCGAGGCCTGCAGCGAGCATCGAGATGTCGAACCAAAGATAATGAACTTCAGGCCGGTGAAATCACTGGCCGAGAGACAGTGATCGTAGATGAGCTTGTGACGCTTGAGGCGCTTAAAACCGAGGGACTGTCCATACGCAGCGCCAGCCAGCATCTGGCGTTGCTCAACTCCGAGCCCTGGGTGTTTGAACATCTCAGTGAGGGACTTCGACGCGTTCTCTTTGACGAAATATTCTCGGCAGATACTGCGATATGCATACAGCGCAACCTGGTGAGGATCGATCGACAGGGGCCGATCATCAATGGGTGAGAAGAGCTTGTTGTCGTGCTGCTTGCACATCCCTGGAAAGGTTGACGCGCGATTTACCCCAATTTTTTTGGGCAGTGGTTTGCCTCCCGTTTCCTTCAAGGTCGACAGGTCGGCATTGACCCGGTACACATGACCATCTTCAGCAATCAGGCCCAGTTGTCCCCGTTTCTGTATGGAGTGGGCCGAGATGATCTCGTTGCATTGCACGCCATCACTGAAGTGCAGGCAGCGCCCCCTCTTGCTCTGCAGTTTCATCGCTGCCTGATGTGCATTTGCGAACGACATATCTGAATCCTAGGGTACGGGGTCACGGGATCGGGCTCGGCGTCGCCGCAGCCCGTATAACAGGAATGGTCGGCTGTGCGGTGGCCCGATCAAGGTGCTGCGCTATACGGCGCAACCTCCAAATCTGGCCATGCCGACTCGATGCGATTTCACCGTTATTTCTTCGCAGCTTCAACCCAGTTGGCATAGGTAGTTGCTGCAGCCTCAAGGCGATCCAGTGTCGGTTTAGTCTTCAGTCCGGCGATCTTTATCGCGAGTACCGCAAGCTCATCCGCTGCATCTGGCTTCCATCCATGAGCCACCGCCCACGCCCTGATGTCATCTGCGTCCAGAGAGTGATTTTTCCGTCGCAAGATTTTGAGAGTCCGAACAGCATGCTCCTTGTCATTAGGATGTGAGAGCGGGTTGGACGGGTTCACACGGCGGGTGAGTGACTCCATGGCCTTGACTACTACCGGGTCATCTATCAGTTTCGCCCGCTGAGTTTGCCGCACGCCATCTACCATGGGCGACCAAGATTTAATCCACTCGGCCACGGCGTCTTCACCCCAAGGTAAGGCAATCACCGCGGCCACCTGACCTGCAGCATCGACCTTGTCCATGATGTCCTTGCTCGCGTACGGACAAATGACCAATGTACCTGGCGAAAAGTATGTCAGCGTCCTCTTTGTCATCAGCCGAGCGGGCTTTCCAACCACCGTAGTGCGCTCACCTTTTTCCAGTGCCTTGACGCGGGTCGCGCCCAGGAAGGCACCGATCGTGGTGCTCACCTTGATGTTGGCCATTGCCGGAACGAGAATCACGACTTCATTGATGGCGTGGCTCGGGTCGCTGCAAAGGTTCTCTGCGTATCGGAACGCTGCATCAAAGGCATCGTTGGTAAACACGACTCTGATAGGATCTGGCACGGATAACTCCTTGTAAATTCGAGCCAACCATACTCGGCAAAGTGCGCGGAAAAATCTACTCCTGGAGGGCCGATGCGCACGCGTCTGATCGCCGTTTGCAGACGCGAAAGCCTATGCGGATCACGCAACCGATCCCCTCGTTCGTATACCATTGCGGGAACTTAGATCGAGAAAGGTGCATCTGCTTTGTCCCCTACGCCCCTTACCGCCCGCGAGGCTTACCAGGTAATGCGCGACATCGCGCTGGGAGTTCGCACCATGCGGCGCTTAGGCATGCATTCCTGGGCTGAAATCTATACGGGGCTGATGACTGTCGAGGTGGATGGCTGGGTGATCACCTTTTATAATGATTGCGATATGCTCGACTACTGCGACAGTTGCTACTGTCCTGATGGCCGCGCCTACAGATTTGATTCATTCCAGCAATTTGGTACCGACCCTGTTGAGCTGCTTAGCACTTGGGAACATGCCCAGCTGGAAAAGCTACTATCTGCTCTATAAGCCATGGCGCATTAGATTTGTCCCCGCGCCTAACCCGCTGACGGCCACGTTTCTAAACGAGCAGCCCGCCCAGCCTGGAGTACGTCCAGACAGGCCAGCAGTCCTCCAAATCACCCATGCATCGTCACTCAGTCACCGGATGGTTCGGCATAACGATCCCTCGCGAAGAGCCAATCCTCGGGTATTTCCGACAACGATGGGTCACCTGCCATCATCGCCTCTGTCGGACGCTCGCTGCGCATGGCTTCGATTTGTTGTGCCAAATTGTCGGCGAACCATTGAAGTGACTCGAACTGGGTCGCGACTCTCAAGAAATGCTGTTCGCTTAGCCTGAAAACACCGACTCGGTTTTCCCAGTCATCGGCAATTCCCTTTCCCTCAGAGTTGCCGCGCTCCTTGTTTACTCTTGGCGCGATCTGAATGGCGCTGATGCCATCCATGAGAATCACCGGTTCCAACGCCCGCTCATCCAACAGCTGCCTCACCACTGCCAAGTCAATCAAGACGAGGCACGTAAACCGTTCCTGCATGAACAACACCGTATTGGCGGGAGACAGTGTGACGGTGAACGATTTGTGATGCTGCCAGGTGGGTTCAGGAGTTAGAGAAACGGTCAACGTGGTGGGCGTTTGATATTGCCCGTGTAGATCTAAAAAAGCCTCGGCCCTCCCAGCAACATTCCATCCGCACAGGTACGTCAGGCCAAGCTCAGGGGCCACAACCGCCGTCCCATGTTGCTGGGCCTTCGTCAGACACTCGTTGATCTGATCCTCGTAGCTGACGAGGGGAACAGAGACTTCAACGCGCTTGGCATTGGCCAGTCCTCGAAAATTCGGCGCGTAGTCATTTGCAAAGAACTCCTGCAGCACCCGAATTTGTTCCTGCTGCTTCTTCACGCGCATGTTGGTGTTCTTAGAGCTTTTGATCTCCCAAGGTAGTGGATCGGCAGCGCCCATCAAGCAGACGTCACCGTGGCGGATCACGTTCGTAAGGTCTGACAGGATGGCAGGCACGTTCATGGCCAAAGCCCTGCGCAGAAGGCGATACTCGTTTATGAACCCAGTCTTGCCGAGCATAAAGCCCGGGTCGCTCTTCACCTCGTACTCCCCATCAAAATACAGGTGCTTGAGGCTGTAGGAGCTTTGATAGACACAAGCGATGCCATCACCAAAGCATTTCCACAAAAAGATCAAATGGTGGAGATCCTGGATCCGACTAGCAGCTTTTGACGCTAGGGCCTTGAGGATTGTTGATCTTTCCCTCGTTGAACCTTTGCGCTTCAAGGATTGCATGCGAGCTCTCGCCTTCTTGAGCCGCTTTACCCGATGCTCAGCTGTGATGATCTGTCGGAGCAGAAAGCGCTGGAGAGTCAGCACTGTGCTGAGGTCGTCAGGATCTTGCCGAATCTTAGAGAGCAGGAGCGCGGCCAGCCCGAGGTGTTGGATTTGTCTGGGAAACCTCATGACCATGGCCCTGCTTTTGGATGGAAGCCGCATGGTGGACGACGAGCCCATCGGTCATCAAGTCGCATGAACTGCTGGGGCTCGTGGGAAACACTTCCTGAGTGGCTTGGTCGGTGGACGTTAACCATCAACCGGTGGCTGATTCCCGCCTCGACTCGATGACCAAGTGGGCGAACTGAACCAGATTCCGCACCCCTTCTCTACCCGCTCGATCTAGATGAAAGCCAAGCATCCCTACGGCCCTGGGCCCATCTCTGTCGCACTTTATTGAGTCGCCGACCATTGCGATCTGCGAACTACGCTCGCCGAAGATTTCGCCAGGTGTAACCCCTAGAGCACTGCAGATGGACTGGTAGATCACGGCATCAGGCTTCATCGCGCCAACCTGATAGCTGAGGGCGTATGCATCAAGGTCAGGAAAGGCCTTAAGCACCGCGGCCCCATAGGGCTCGCAAAGATTCGAGCAGATGCCCACCCTGACGCCGTCTGCGCGCAGCATTGCTACGGCCTCAACCCCATCCTCAAAGGGGCTGATAGAGGCGATCTCGCGCTCCAGATCGCCTTGCAGAGCCTTTAGCCGAGTGGGCGAAATGCTGATACCCAGCTGACTTGCAGCCTCTTCCAGCGGCCATGGGTTGCTCATCAGCACCCGCACATCGTTTGGAGAGGGCGTGCGGCCATGAGCGATGCCATCCTTGAGCAATTGCCGGAAGGGATGAAGCTTGCTCCTAAGTTCGAGCACAGTGCCAAAGGCGTCGAAGACAACCGCTGTAATCATGGGGGGTACCTCTTTGGTTCGCACAGCCTGACTTTCTTGGACGCTCATCACAGAATTGCGAACGTATCACCCTGGCCGAATTTGTCTATCCCGGGGGCGGACGAGTGGACAACCGAGGATCAAGCGCAACTTTATCGACGATCAGGTCGAAAATCCGGTTTGCCCTGCTGTCGTTCGAATGTGGCTGATGACGATTTTACAGCGTACTGTATATGCATCCAGTATCACATGAAATGCTCCTATGAACCTCATTTCCCTGCGCCAAATCACTGAATCCGAGCTGCCCACCCTCCTCCAGGTTCTCTCGGGCCGAGCGTCTGGCGGCTTTCCAAGTCCTGCAGCCGATCACTACGAAGCCCCGATCTCCCTGGACGACCTGGTAGACCTCAGAGCCCCGCACGTGTGGCTCGGCGAAACCGAGGGTGACAGCATGGCGCCAGCTGGGATCTTGAATGGCACGAGACTCGTCATCGACCGCGCGCGCACGCCGCAGATTGGCAATGTGACAGTGGCGTACATCGACAATCAACCTGTGGTCAAACGCTTGGATCGTCAGCTCAATGGCGGCTGGATGCTGAGCTCCGATGACCCGAAATATCCCCCGATCCAGGGCCTTGAGGAGATTGAAGTATTTGGCGTGGTGACCTGGAGCCTGACCGTCCATGTCCCCTAAGCGGCCCACCTATGCCTTGGTGGATTGCAACAGCTTCTACTGCTCGTGTGAGCGGCTCTTCCGCCCCGAGCTTCGGCAAGTCCCTGTAGTGGTACTCAGCAACAACGACGGCTGCGTGATTGCCCGGACGCCTGAGGCCAAAGCGCTCGGAATCAAGATGGGTGATCCGTTCTTCAAGATCCGGGATGCTTTGAAAGCAAAAGGTGTGGTCGCCTTCTCAAGCAACTACGAGCTGTACGGTGATATCTCCTCACGCGTGCAGCGCACCATCGAATCCTTGGCCCCGCGAGTCGAGGTCTACTCAATCGACGAGAGCTTTGCGGATCTTACTGGTATTGCCGAGCCGCTTGGTGACTTCGCTCGCCTGATTCAGGCGCGCGTCCGGGGCTGGACGGGCATGCCGGTGGGAATTGGAATCGGCCACACGAAAACCTTGGCCAAGGCTGCCCAGCACGCAAGCAAACTCTATAAGGAGCGTACTGGTGGCGTGGTCGACTTGCGCGCCGACCACGCGGTAGAGTGGCTGCTCAAACGGATGCCGACACAAGAGGTCTGGGGCGTTGGGCGAAGAATCTCGATGAAGCTCGAAGCCGACGGCGTGATGACAGCCTGGCAGCTGGCGAACGCCGATCCAAAGACCATCCGCCAGCGGTACGGCGTCGTGCTTGAGCGCACGGTTCGCGAGCTCACTGGCGAGCCCTGTATAGAGCTTCAGGAAGCGGAGCCTGACCGCCAGGCGATCTGTACGTCCCGAATGTTTGGTGAGCGCGTGACGACCCTCGAAGCCATGCGTGAGGCAGTGGCCAGCTACATGCACCGGGCGACCCAAAAGCTTCGCAAGCAACAGTCGATCACAGCAGTATTTAGGGTGGCCGTACTGACTTCACCTTTTGGTGACGGCCCCAAATATGCGAACTCGATCATGTGTTACCCGCCCTACCCAACTGACGATGTGTTGCTCTTGACCCGAGCAGCTATAGAGGGTCTGCAGGTCATTTGGCGTGATGGATACCGGTACAGCAAGGCAGAGATCCTGCTTATGGATCTACGCAAGCGAGGTGAGTTTACCGGTGATCTGTTCACGCCCTCGCAACCTGCCAGGTCAGACGATCTGATGCGTGTGTTGGATCGCATCAATGTGAAGTTTGGCAAGAATGCCTTGCACTCCGGGCGGATGCCGATCGATGCGGCGTGGGCCATGAAGCGCGAGATGATGAGCAGGAGCTACACCACGAGCATCAACCAGTTGATGAAATTCAAGGCGCTTTAGGATGGATAGGATGCTGACTCTGTTGATGAGGGGCCGCGGTATGAGAAAAAATCGGTAGGAGTACAAATGTACTCCACGCCTAATCACCACCATATTGCATTGCCAGGCAGAGTGCATCGATGGTTACTCCGAATAGCCAGAGCTCCATCAAGGTACCCACGCCAGCAGCCAGCTCACACAGGTAAAATCTTCGGACAACCTATGACACCAAATTTGATGGCTTATTATCTGAGCCGCGATCGAGTTCTGAGCCTGATAAAAAATCAGGGGCTGCCCTCAGATATCCATCGATCGCTAAGCGGATTGCCCGTCTCAATGGCATCGGCCATCCTTTCGAACGACGTCGGTGCCTACGTTTTAAAGGCGATTTCAGCTGGGGAGATCAAGACACTTCAAGAGCTGCTGATTGAGGGAACGGCTCAGAAAGGACAGTTCTTCATCTACACCGGACGTCTCACGGGAAAAGGTTTTGGAGCCAACAACAAGGCGCCAGCGCTCCAGCTGTATACAACCCTTACCTCCCCGTTCGAAAACGTGAAACTCAGCCTGGCGTTTTCCAAATCAGGTTTGGTGAATGACACCGCATATACGCGGCTCTCCGGGATCACGAGCCCCTTCGTTTTTGCCTATATCGCAGAAGCCGAAGACGGCGTCATTAGCGCCATCCCGATCGTGATCGGAGACCTCGTCGACTCGGACATATCCATCCCATCCCTGCTTTCCTTTGGAATTTCACTTCTACCTGAGGAAGTTGAACAGTTTTCAGCAATTGATCGAACGTGGGCGCCCAGCAAAGCCAAATTTGAATTGATGCGCACGATTTCTGAAAAGTGCGTCAAGGATCTGATCTGCGCGTTACTCCAACAGGAGCCCGAGCATGACTGGGGAGGTGAGGAATCGGATATCTTCACCTCAGGTCTGTTGGTTGGCGGAAAAAGGATGACCGGCGCATTTTTGCTGAAGGGGCCCGCTAAATTCCATCCCATGAAGCCTGCAGATCTGGGGAAAAATGGAGATCAGATTTATCGCCTTTTCAACATCCCGGCCGACGTATACGTCATCCAGCATTGCCACTCGATCGAGCCTTCCGTGCGAGCCATGGCAGAAGCTTTTGCGATAAGAAGGAATCTGACTGCACCCTGTCGCCTGCTCTTCCTTGATGGTCGGGATACGGCACGTTTGCTGAAAGCACACGGCCTATGGCCTGAGCAGTGACCGCAGGGTGCAAATATTCTGGTGTCGATGAAGCGATGGAGGCGACGCCCTTGCCCTTGCTGGCCATGCAGGTAGACGTCCCTCTTCGCACCATCCAGCGAGGCAACCGTGGGCCGGCAGGTGCTGACGGAGAGTACGGTGATCACCCCATGCGTGGCCCGCTAGATTTTCGAGGCGTGGGTGGCTGGAACGTCGTTGTGTCCAGCCAGCTTTTCAGCGATCCAACAGATGGAAAATCTAAGAGGATCAATTCATCCTCGGTGTGATCGTCGACCATAAGCTCGATTCCTGAGGAACCACTCCCCTCCAAACTCGTCAGCCAATCGGTGTATTGCTTAAAGCGTGGAAAGTCTATTCCCAGCTCTCCCGATAAGAAATCATCTGCCAGCCGGCTAGCTTTAACTTTGAAATCTCCAAATGGGACGTCTCGTTTTAGATCTGAGTGCTCTCCGAAAACACTGCGGTTACAGATTTCATCGTAGTAGCCGTTGAAATTGACGAACCGCTTTCTTTGCGAGACTGGTATGAGCGCTTCCGTCCAAGCCACGTAGTGACATTGCGAGCTCAAGTCCCTCCAATCATCATGGTCGTCCAGTATGCGGCAGAGCTGCAGTCGTCGGGGCTTCAGACCCTCACGTTTTAGATCGGACTCTTCGTACTTGAACTCGACCATCAGAAAATTGGTGTGGTTGGTAAACACATAATCTGCCCCGACGATCGAATCTTGCCCATCAAATGAGCAGCGGGTAATTTGTCGCCCTGCCGCCTTTGCTTTCCGTTCGATGAAATTCGAAAAACCATCAATCATTGATTGCTCGTGTTTTTTTAACACAGCGCTTCCTGCTCCAGCGGAATGGTGATGTCACCAGGTCGAACGATGCAGCACAACGGGCCGGCTTGCTGACATGGTGACGCTAATAAATTGAATCGATTTTCAGCCTGCGTTGCGTGACTGTCTCAGCACAAAGACATCGAGATGCGCGACCTGTCTGATTATGATCGGATCGATTCTCCGCCCGGCTGCACACGTTGCAGAATGATCCCCAGGTGGTGCTGACACCAGCAGCTACTTTGACGTTGATTCGATCGAGACCACTTCGATGTACCTGTATTTCTTCTTCCTGGCCGCAGACTTTGCTTCCTGCTCGGCGACCAGCTTGCTCAGGCTGCTCGAATCGTGAACGAAGACGTCAACGTCGCCCTCGAACTCTTTGGATACATGCAAGGTCACGCGTAGCCTGGGTGAGTGGTAGCCGGTGTTGCTCTTCGTTCTGGGTTTTGGGGATGGTGCGTCAACCGTTGCTGCTGCCTGCTTGGGCACAATTGGTTCGACGCCGGCGCCGAAGAGAGCCTTACGCATCTCCTCCTCACTTAAATCAATAGCCATAGATCTACCTTGGAAAGCAATGAAGCCTGTCACGGTTGTGGCGCGCATCATAATTGGGCTGAGGACTGATTCGTCCGCTTCGTTGCACAGCGGTTGCAGATGATAACACCGGGGTTGCAGGCGCTGACTTCCTCGGTCACGACGTCCCGCGGTCAACGAAAGCTGATCCCTGGCTGCACGGCCTGCACGCGCGCACTCGCTGGGAGTGCGCACTCAGACACCGTCAAAGCGACAGCGCTTGCTCCTTGTCTGCAATCGTTAAAGCTTCCAAGACTTCAATTTCTTCATCTTCATCATCCTGGGAGGAAGTAACTGCGGGTGACCATTCGCGTAGCTCAACGACAGCTGGGAGTTTGTCCAAGGCGTGCGTTGGTTCGATACCGAGGTCGGCCAGGCGCTGGAGAAGCTCGGCGAAGATTTCCTCTTTATGCATGCTCCAGGAAGAGGCGAAGCACCGCCAGAACGTCCAACCTGCTCGCTCAAGGATACGCTGGCGGTTCATGTCCGCCTCCCATCGGTCAGGGCCGTGAAAGGCGTCGCCGTCACACTCAATGGCCAGGCGATTATCATTGGCGCCCTCAACGACCATATCGAGTCTGAATGCCCCGCTCTTCACCTGCGGGATCACGCGGTAACCACGCTCAACCAGTCGGGTGAACACCTGCTGCTCAAAACCGGACTCGCACAGCTTGATGAGGCCGTCCTGATCGACCTCCTCCTCAATCAGCGGTTTGCTGAAGTACTCAAGGAGCGTTCGGCGCACGTCCTTTTGGGAGAGGTGATCCAGGGTAACCGACCGGATCAGGTACATCCTGTCGCGCGCACGGCTGGCTGCCACGTTGAACCGTTGCTCAGCAGCATTGCCCGAGAGCGGGTGGCAATTCTCCGGGTCTGCGACCAGGGAAATGAAGATGATGTCGCGCTCGCTTCCCTGGAAGGTGCTTGCGTCACCACAGGCAAATTCGCGCGCATGGAGCTCTGCAGCAGGGCAGCGTTCGCGCACCAGTGAGTCGATGAATTTTGCTTGCTCCATGCCCCCCAGCAGTGTCACCACGCCAATCGAGCGGCCCGCATATTTGTCGTTCTTGATGAGCGCCTGGATTTCCTCAGCGATAGCTTCAGCCTCAAGCTTGTTGCAGCCCTTCTTATTCCGCACTCCGTCCTTGACATAGATGTCCACCAACGGTGGATCGAGACGCTCAGACGGACGAGGGATTCGAAGGGGCTGGATCGCGCCACCGTAGAATTGGTTGGAGTAGGAGATGATGGGAGGGACGCAGCGGAAATGCTCACGCAGCATAACCATGTGGCCAGCGAAGACCCGCGACGCCAAATCGTATAGTGATTTATCCGGCGTCATGTCCGCCCCATAGGGTTGGTCGTTCAGATACCGGTTGCGAAGTTCCCCAATCCGCTTACCCGATTTGAAACCGCCATCGGGAGAGACCTGCTTGTCATCCCCTACTACCAACACCTTTTTGGCTCTGACGATCGCAGGCAGAGCCCATAGATCCGACTGGCTCGCCTCATCGACAATCACCAGATCGAAGGCGCCTATCTCTGCCGGCATGGATTCAGAGATCTTGGCGTGACTCATGATCCAGCAAGGCACAGCGCCGGCGGCATCCTGCATGCACTGCTGGGCGTCACGGCGGTAACGTTCCGCGTTCGGGCCTGTCCCTTGCCCAATCTTGCGTATGGCCGTCGAGTAGCCGGCGAGTGCTTGCAGCACCATAGGACTGGCATTGGCTTTGGTGGATAGCCACGCTGCTCGGCTCACGACCTCCCGGTACATGCGAGCCAGGCCCGTTTCAAGTTTCACTCGTTTGCTATTGAGCTCAACGAGCTCGTGGCGCGCCTCAATGCTCTCCAGATGGGAGCGAATCCGCGCGTGTTGCCACGCCTCCTTCCAACTGCTTGGGAAGGCCAGGTCTTCAGCACCGTTCTCAACGGGGACAGTCAACAAGCGCTCGGACAGTTTTTGCGCCCCAGCCCTCATCACTTGGTGTGCGCCTTCGCGCACATGATTCAAATGCCCCCCCAGGGCTTTGATCCGCTGCAATTCTGTGAGCAGGTCTACGTACAGGGATACGATCCGATGCGAATCCTGATCCGAGCTGCCCAAACACTCCAGGACGAACGACCGGAGTCGGTCGGCAATAGGGCTATCGCCTGCAACTTGGGCTTGCAGAATCGCGAGCGCGGCTGCAGCGAGACTGAGATCCAATCGCGCCAGGTTCTGGTTGAGCTGATCTTGTAGGCCACGTATTTCTGCGATTGTCAGGCGATGAATGTTATTCGGCGCATCCGCGAAGGCAGCTTCGCAGAGCGGCTGCACCTTGTCAGCGTAGTGTGCAGTGAGATCGACGGCTGCCTGGACGGCGATGATGGTCAGCTCCAGTTCCCGGAGATGAGTCATGCCCGATTGAAGTCGAGGGATCCCCAGAGTTTCAGCCAGTGGGTTCCACCTCGCAGCGAAGGATCGCACGTCGGCGTGAAGCTTCAGATAGTCCAGGACAGTCTTCCACTGCTCAGAAGATTTTGGCGCCGAGCCATTGATACGGACGTGACTGATGTGTGCCTTGGCTTGAGAGGCTCCAAAGCTCATGAGGCCAAATGGCTTACCTGTGTCGGCAGCCCTTTCGACAGCCTCGGCCGTTTTCTCGCAATCCAAAGCCTCATCTGGGAACTCAACAAAGTTTTCCAGCATCACCTTACGGCGTTGTATCAAAGCCTGTGCCACCGGGAGCATGCCTACCAGGACAGAGAGTTCACTGTCGTAGCGGCGACCTGCCGCCTTGAGGCGCAGCTCCAGCGACCAAGGAATTTCGGACTCTCCCCCCTCGTGCAAGACCTCCAGTTTCTCTTCGCACAAACCCAGTTCTAGAACCAGCTCCCTGGCGGCTGCAATAACGATTTCGCTGTCGGACTTTAGAGGCTTCAGCTCGCCCAGACCCAAGGCATGTTCAAGCGACTTCAGCTTGCAGAGTGAGCCGTGGAGTTTGCCAATGTCGGCCGCTGCCGGTAATTGCTCAACTTCCGGCAAGCTGGCGTCGACGTATACAAGGTCATTTCCAAGCTCGCGGCGAGCTTGTCTCAAGCTCTTACCGACTTCATCGTCAAAGGGTAGCGAGTGTTCAGGGGATAACGACAGTACGTCGTCAAACCAGGCGTATTGGTCTGCGCCCTTCATGAGCAGCTCGGCAAGCTCCTCCGCACGGTATTTCGCATCGCCGACCTGAATATCGGAGAGTTGAGTCAGCGCAATCTCATTGACGCGACGATCAAGTTTCACCAGCTCGGTATGAGCGAGGTCGATGGACTGGTGCAGGCGATCAATCTCTGCCCGAGCCAGGGATGGATTGATTTGCGAGACCTTATGTTGGATCGCCTCGATCGAGCCTTGGAATTGCCGAATACCCTCTCGGTCACTCGTCAGCAGTGCGACCGTGAGAGGCCTGACCTCAGCGGGTATCTTGGATTGGAGTACCTTCAAGGCTTGCTCGCCACGAGAGGTGACCAGAACGCGTTTACCCGTCGCGAGGTAATGGCAGATGATGTTCGCGATCGTATGGGTCTTGCCGGTACCGGGAGGGCCTTGAACCGTTACGCCGGGAGCGTGCTCGAGGCGTTGTACGATCGTGACCTGCTCATCGTTGTAAGGGAGCGGAAAATACAGCTCCTTAGGCTCAGCGGTCGATCCATCCATGCTTCTGCTGGATAGCCCACGGAAGTTGACGTGCTGGTAATCAAGGGCGATCGTCGAGGCCGGGGTCACTAACGCAAGCGGGCCCGCGGGGAGTTCAAGACACTCCTTGAGCTTCTCCCGAATTTTGCGCAGATCATTGATCAACCAGTTGCTCGGTTTAGGCCGTGCGAACACAACCCAAGCATCGCTTACCTGCAGAGTTTCACTTGGCTCAGGGAACCGCTGGGCGCCGTCCCCCATTAGCTCGGCATATTTGCCTTTGCTGTCCAGGCTTCGTGCCGAGAGCTTTAGCACATCACCGAAAGTCGATGGAAGGAATGGGTTCAAGGGCGCGTCGGCGTGTCTGCCCAGGTGATCGCGGATGGCCCTTTCGCACTCGCTGGCGCCAGGAACATTTGCGTTTATCAACGCATCGAACTCGATCATCGGTTCGGTGGCTCGCGGGCGAACTTCGACCGCCATGCTCTGCTCGTTCAACGAGATGTCGAGTGCCTGCGTGAGCAATGGATAATTGAAGCCCTGCTGCACATCGTTGATGGTTAGCGTCCAGGCGCTGACGCCTATGCCCCATACCAGTTCACGAGCGGATTTTCCCGTCTCCATCTGCTGCATCAACGCGAACATGTCGCCATAAAAGCTTATTGTCCTGCGACGGGGCTTCTCGTGCTCAGCCCATTCGTGCCACTGAACCAAATAGGTCGTCAGCGCAGCCAACGCTTGCCTACGCACCTCAGACTCAATGACGGCAATGTCGCCTTCAGGGTCTTGATCCTGCTGTTCGCGAATACGCTGATGAAGCGCCTGTTCAGCTAGCACGGGTGGCTTGGCAGGGTTGTTGCTGACGGTGATGAGGGGGCTATAGTCTCCGCCAACGGGGGTCGGAGCACGTGATTCCTCCAGTCGTTCGATCTGCAGCCAGACGTTGTCGCCCGGAAACTGGAGATCAAAGTGCAGCCCTGGAAGATCCAGAAGCGCCGCCGGCTGATACACATCATTAACAGAGCTTGTGAGCTGAAAGCGCGACGGATCAAGTTCCTTGAGGCTTTCCTCCGCATACTCGAACAGTCGGCTGAGGAGCTCATTAGGCGTCCGTTGCATGTTCATACTCCTTAACAATTCAGGGCGCGGTCACCGGTAAATATGGCGCCAAGGATGCCATATTGCTTGCCGCCATAGTTTCAAAATCGCTCGGTTCCGACGAGTGTCCGGGCGCCCTGCTCGGCTTCAGGCAGCACCGTATGCTGGGGGCGACACTTGCGGCCGTTCAGAGATGGCAATGATCGAATCAAGCTTCATGATCGGAGCCAATGGTGTGAATCGCTCAGCCCTGGCAATGAGCATCTGAGACAGGCGCTGATGAGCGAATGTCCAGGCTGAATTGCCTGCAACAAGTTGACGCGGATTACCGGTGATCTGATCCATGCTTCATTTCCTCGGTCGTATCGAAGGCTTGTCGGGCCCGGCACTGTCCTGAACCTCTACCGCTGAGTGGGGATCGCCCCCCTCCCCCAGGCTCGGTCTAGCAAGCTCTGCCTGGCGTAATTGATCGTTCTCGCTTTGAAGCTGAGCCATCTGCGTCATGGCTTCTTGCTCACGTAGACTCGCTACAGCGGCGGCCTTGTGGAGCGCCTTGACCTCTTCACGCTGGGCCGATAGCTGCTCCTTGAGATGCTCGTTCACACCGGCAGACTTCGCCTGATCCTGGCGTAGCGCCTCAATCTGGGTACTTAGCGTTTGGACGAGGGCTTCCTGAGTATGCAGGGCCTTGGTTTGCTGCCTGGCTTCAGCCAGAAGACGTTCGTTGTCTCGATTGAGCCGCGTTGACTCGTCCTGCTTCACCGCGATGGTTTCCCGCAGCTTGCGTTGTTCAACCTGCATCTCGTGCAGTTGAGATTCGTGCCTGCGTTGATCTTGATCACGCTGCTGCTTTGCCGCCTCTCGATAGTGCTCAAGCGCCCCGCGGGCCTGGACGTGCTTTTCCTCAAGCGAAAGGATGTGCTTGTCCTTCTCGGCAACGAAGACCTCCAGATCGGAACAACGCTGACTAAGCCCTGCATTCCGGTTCAATTCGGCCTGCAGTGAGGAGTGAGTGGTTGAGAGTTCTGCACTCTGTGTCTCTAGCGCGGCGATTTGGGTTACTGAATGCCGCTGCGCCGTAGCCAATTCAGATCTAAGTACCTCGGCTTGGCCTTCAAGCGCCGAGCGCTGCAGCTCAAAAGCCGCAGTAGCTTCGGAGATGGCCTGCTGACCCTCTTCCATCAGTTGATCCAGGAGGGTTTGCACCATGCTGTTGAGCGAGTCACTCAGACGCTCGCGCGCTGCCGCTGGCTCTCGAGCTAATGGGTCGAGCTCCTTCAGGTAGCGAGAAATGGTCGTTTTGGAGCCTGTATTCCCCAGTTCAACGCGCACCGCGTCAATGCTGGGGTTGGCTCCTCGGGCCAGGAGCGCCTGACGTGCTTTTTGCACAGTGGCTTTGTTGATTCCGCCGCGGGCCATCAGGCTCTCCTACGATTTCGTACTGTGTTACATGACATGTATTTACGTATAATCATTCATCAATATTACGCCCTTTGATCTCGCCTTGCTAGGAGCCCATAATGAAGACTTATGGCTTCTTCACTGACGAAACGGTCTTTAGGCACCGGTAAAAGTGTGGAATGCTGGGATCACGCGGATTTTGAAGGCTAAGGGCGATGGACAAGGCTAATCGGTACCTTAAGGCGGGCACCCGAGAGAACACCCGCAAGAGCTACCGGGCTGCGATCGAGCACTTCGAAGTGACGTGGGGCGGCTACCTGCCCACGACTGGTGATGGGATTGTTCGCTACTTGGCCGAGTACGCCGACAAGCATGCGATCAGCACACTCAAGCAAAGGCTGGCAGCGCTGGCGCAGTGGCACATCTCCCAAGGATTTCCAGATCCCACCAAGACACCCGACGTGCGCCAGATGATCAAGGGCATCCGAGTGGTGCATCCCGCTCAAGTGAAGCAAGCAGCCCCGCTCCTGCTCAAGCATCTGGAGCAATCCGTAAAGTGGCTGGAGTCTGAGGCTGCCGCCGCGCTGGATCGCGGTGACTACAAGACCCTCCTGCGGCACAGACGCTCGATTGCAATGGTGCTGATTGGCTTCTGGCGTGGCTTCCGCGGAGATGAGCTGGCCAGGCTCACGGTGGAGAACACAAAAGCCTATAGCGGTGAGGGCATCACGTTCTTCCTGGCTTACACCAAAGGTGATCGCCAGCACGAAGGGGCAACCTTCCAGACGCCAGCACTAACGATGCTCTGCCCGGTTGAGGCCTACATCGATTGGATCACTGTTGCGGGAATCGCCGCAGGCCCCGTGTTCCGGCGTTTGGATCGATGGGGCAATCTGTCGGACAAGGCCATCCGCCCACACAGCCTAATCCCCATGTTGCGCCGCATCTTCAAGGAAGCTGGACTGCCTGAAGAGCTGTATAGCACCCATTCCATGCGACGAGGCTTTGCGACCTGGGCATCGGCCAATGGATGGGATATCAAAAGCTTGATGGGCTATGTCGGCTGGAAGGACATGAAGTCGGCGCTTCGATATGTCGACTCGGGCGTGTCGTTTGGCGGCCTGGCCGCAAAATCGGCGTCTCCGGGTAATGTAGGCGTTGCCCAATTGGAGCGACGCCCAGAAGCCCGGTGATTTGATGACTGTGATCTCCACCCGGCCATAGCAGCTCCTACAGCCCAAGCGTCGGCAGGTGAGGCTCCAAATGAAGCTTAACGAGGGTGCGTGTGAAGGCAACGTAGGGTTCGCCAGAGTTCAACATGGCCATTAGATCGGTGAGATCCTCGCCAGGGTCAACACGATCCCCTAACGCAAGCTTGATGTGTCGTATGCAGCTCATTACGCTCCGGCCATGTCGTGCTCTAGCTTGCAGCAACTCCGCCCGAGCCAAGCCGAGGTAATGAATGCTAGCTTCACCCTTCTTGCAGACCACACCATTCACTTTTACGGGCTCGACAGCTCCGTTATCGCTAAAGACCAGGTGATCGTCTGGATCGTCCAAGCAGGGGTTCAGCAATAAGGGGACTTCGACCCTCAACGCACCTGCCCGCTGGGCTCGGGCGCTGTGTGCCGCAATTGGGAAGAAGTTTGACTTGCCGATCACTCGTTTCTGGTTGTCAAAGTCTTCTTGCTCTCTTGGGCGATTACAATCTGCGCAGGAGATCAGGAGGTTGCTCCACTCCGCAGCCAACCACCAGTAGCCATCGTGCACGGGCGCATTATTAACAGCCCCCCTCTTTGATCGTTTCGCTGGCTTGGGCTTGAAGGGCAGCTCGACATCTTTCGCGATTTTACCTTTGGGGCGGTAGTGCTCGATGTCGCCGGGCTGAGTGCCGAGCAGGGATGATTCGCAAAAAACACATTTGCGACCAAATATCTCGGCAAGCCTTTGTCGCACTGATTTGGCTCTATACGCCTCAAAGCTCAACTCAACCCCGGCAGCTAGTGCCTTGCGGTTTGCTCTGCGCTCACGAAGGCCAGCTAACAGCAGACCATCAGGGATGCTTCCGTTGGGGCGTTCCAATTTGATCATCGAACTTCCCCCTCATCAGCCGGAGTCGGTTTGGTCACCTTTGCCATCAAACTCTTAAGCCGCGCGACCGTGGCGTCGGAGAGCTCCCGAGCGCTCGTTGTGGTATGCGCAGGGGGCTCATCCTCTTGATCGGCATCAAGGAGCTGCAGCGCCAGTCGTTCGCGACGCGTGGAACCGAGGTATCTGGCATCCGTCAGACGTTCGATAAGGGAGTCAAGCTCGACCTGTTCTGCCTTGGTTCGCTTGCGTTTCTTCATGAGGAGCTCATAGCGCTGGATGATGAGATCCATCTGCGGATCAACCGTGCTGCGCAAACCGAAGTGCTCTGAGGCAAGTAGCTGATCCACCCGCAGGCCCGCAACGGAGGGCAGATCATCGAGAGCGTAGATCTCACCAGTCTTGTCGCGCATCAAGACAGCCACCTCTCCATCGTAGAGCCCTCTCAGGCACAGCGGATCGTGAGTGCTGTATATGAATTGGGCCCTTGGGAAAGCTTGTCGTAAAGCGCTTAGGCACTGAAGTCGCCACGCTGGATGAAAATGATTTCCCAGTTCGTCGATTATGACAACGCCTTCGGCCGATTCGATGGAGGTCTCCGAGCGGAATAGCACCTTCATGATCTCCACAGCCATGCCAAGCATCGATTGGTAACCATCACTCAGCTCCCCGATGAGCCTGGCTCGAGATCCTCCGATTGAGAGCCGAACGTCCCCTCCCTTTACATCCTGTACGACCTGCACCTGGTGCTCCTGTGGCATCAGACTCGACAGCACCGTATTAACCTCATCGAGACGGTGTGGGGACAACTGCTCCAACCACTCAGCCGGATGGCTCAAAGGAAGGAAAGGGTCAAATAGGTTATCGATTTTTGCGTGAGCCTTACCTGCCTTGGGCTTATGACTTCCCCGCGGCAAGAGCCGCGTGGCCCCGTAGGCTAACACCAGAGACCTCGAACCCTTTTCACTGAACAGCAACGGCTTGTCGCGGCCCAGTGTTATCGACACATCGTGCTCGGCGCCTACGATAGAAACAGACACGCCCCCTTGCAATGCGCCTTCTGAAAGGAGGTCGTTGCTCGACAGCCTCATGCGTCCTGCGTAACTCTTGCCAGCGAGACAGAGCGCCAGGGCGCGTAAAACAGTACTTTTTCCAACCCCATTTTCTCCGAGCAGCGCAAAGCATGGCGCTCGAGGAGACTCGGAGCGGCTCAGGTCTAGATCGAGGTGCGCGATTGGCCCAAAATTCGTTATCTGGATCCGTGACACGTACTGCGCAAAATCCAGATAGGTGTCTATGCCTTCGCCCGTTTCCGTATTTACTAAAGGCACCTTCGAGGGAAGTCGATCCGTTTTCGCAGCAAAGTCGGAGGGGGCTTTATAGGTGTTGAGCAACTGACGCCAAACCGCGCGATGTGCGCCACCACCAGCGGCGCGCGACACACGCTCATCGTGTGTGGAAAAGCTGAAAAGCCTTGCTTGATCGGCGCGTGCGCTGACCAGTTGCGTTCGGTTGAGAGCAAACAATTTGATCGTCTGCTCGCCGACATGACTGAGAGGCATGACCAACCCACCCTCTAGGAATTGGAGGTGCTCATCAGGATCATTTCGGCATGGGTCGATGATCAGAGGTCTCTCCCAATCCACGATCTCGTCATAGCTGAGGTTCGGCGGAGCATGCTCGCCGTCGACGGGGAACCGGTCGGCCTTGTAACGGTTGCAGGTCGGGCATGCCCAATACAAATTGCGCCAGTCGAAGGCCAAGTGGGCATATGGCTGCTCGCTTGCGTAGGCGCCCCGCCCACCGATGCGCCTGGGACGGAAGCGCTCAATTTCCCCCTTGTCAGTAGCAGTCTCGCAATAGCAGCAGCTAGCGCGGAACGCATTGCTTAGAAGATCCACAATTTCCCGACGATGACGATCCAATACGACCGGCATCCCACGCCCGGACTTAGTCGACACACCTTCGTATAGAGCCAAGAGCTCATCCACCGGAGCGTCAGCTTGGTAGCGAAGCAGAAAATCCGGGCATGGTGATCGTTTGGTAGGGGTCATCCTTGGCTCCGCGGGCAATTTTGTAAAAGTCGTCTATTCAGCCGCACTTCTCAGCGGGCCGCAACTTGAAGGTTGCTTATCGCCACTACTGTCGCCTGCGTCCGCTCCAGGGCTGTGGGCAGCCAAGGCTCGATCTTGACGTCGCGCTATAGCTGATCGGCTAAGGCTTGCCGAACTTTTTCAGAGTGTTGCATCCGTAGCTTGGTCGCTGTAACCGTCTGGGTGGTTGTCGCGACCTCAACCCTCAACGCATACCTACCTGCGTAATTTCGCGCTGAAAAGACACGATCGACGTGGGCTGCAAACTGTTGCGCCAGCGCAACGTCATCGAGGTAAAGGGTATTGAACGTCAACCGGCCTGTAGGCGATACGTACAAGCCCGCGACGACATCCTCGTCGTCATAATGAGGATTTTTGAGATTTGCGGGTAGGAGCCAATGCGCGAGGTCAACCAGGATGGTCGCGTACTCTACGGTGCGCTTATTTTGAAAATCGCCCTGAGAGCGAAGCCTTCCGTGCTGCGTCATTATCTTGCTCCTTGCTGACATATGGCCGATTTCAAGGCTCCGTTAGGCGGAGCAACTTGCATTATCACAAATATTGAACCAGCCTCAACGTCGGCATTTTAACGGTGATTTTTTGAAGCGCATGGCCCACTGGCGTTGTGTGCGCGCATTTCGGAGGGCCTATGGTTCCGATGGAAAGCGACGCTCAGCGGTTGTTGAGTGTATTGGCAGCGGCCACAAAACTTGACCCCACGCTAACCTGCGAGCGAACCGCCCTGCTCCGTCAGGGAAGCGCAATTCTGTGGTGGGCCAACCCAGGCCAACCTGCGTTGAGCATTCCGACACTCAATCGCTACCTCAGCCTTCCCATCGAAAAGTGGATCGAAGCCTCGCTGCGCCAAGGCTTCGAGGGCTGCTTGCAGGTCGACAACGAGCCCAGCGTTCTGTGTGATGACATTGCGCTTGAGTACGACCCGAACGAAGGCCTTGAGCGTGTACAACAGATCGTAAAGGATGTCCGCGACCGATGCCGGCACCGGCCTCGCGGCGACGTCGAGTATCGCGCCTTTCGCCTGACCCTCTGCGAACAGCCTCACATCCATACCGCCCAAACACTCGATTTCTTGATGGAATTGGGGGTGCAGTTCAAAGCGCTGTTCGAAGATATCCCGGCGCATCTCATAAGGGGCGGGAAGTTTTACCCTTGTCCCAGCTGCGGTTGGCCGATGCAGATCCATCGTGCAGAGGTGTGCTGTGGCGCTCAGTGGTGCGAAAAAACTGTGGGTGCGTGTCTCTGGACGAATGGTGAGCTCTTCAGCGTCCAGACCGGCAGGCCCATCTCGGGCCAAAGCGCAGAAAACCGGTATCGCCTCAATACAGCTCTTTGGAAATTTACTCTGATCCCCGGTGTTCTGGAGCGCAGGCTGCGCGACCGGCTCGCCAAGCTGGGGCTCAAGCCGACGCTGTGGCCCGACGTAGACCGTGGGGATGTAAAGGTCGAAGTCGCTGATCAGGAAATCTGGTTGGATGCGAAGGTGTGGCGTTCTCCGGCGCTTCTGGGGCATCAGCTGGCGAGCAGCGAGTCAAATGGCACCTAGATCGTCATTCCCGATTACCAGAAGGATTACGTGAGTTCCCTACGCGAGCAATGTGAGTCGCGGATCATTCTCACCGAGTCCCAGTGCATCAGCCGGATTACCCGCCTATGCCGACGCTAACTGAAAATGCGACCAGCTTAGCGCTGGCGCTCGGCGTCAAACACATCAGCAAGGAGCCAATGCTGGCTGATGCGGAAGCCCTGCTTACCGGTCGCCCGCATTTGTGGCTAGATTGGGAAACGGCGACGCCAATCGCTCGCCGGCAAATAATGCAGCTGATCAAATTCCGCCCTTATGACCTAAATTTCAGCGGAAACTTCATCGATCAGGCGAGCAAGCTCCTGCAGTCGCCGAAATGCCCGTTTCGTGTAGCTGAAGTTTTGCAGTCCACTGACGCCCTGGTTGCGGCCAAGCTGAAGGAGAGAGACTTCTATTGCCTCAAACCCGGCTTTGATCTGGACGGGATGATCGAGGAGCTGCTCGGAGCCGTCAAACAGGAGCCCGTAGCATCCCCTTCGACCGTACTGCCGCCAGAGGGCCCGTTGAAGCTACGCGAGCACACCTCGGACGGGTATCGCACCTTCGTGATTCCAGAGGGCTTGCGTGAGCGCCTGGACGCCCCTGGAACTCAGGTCGCTCTACGCCACGCTTCGTATACGCCGTCCCTTCGCTGGGATTGGCAGACGCTGCACGATATCGCTGCCCAGTTGGATGCTGCAGCCGCCGACCCTGGATCAAAATTGCATTCGAGCCACAGGACGTCGCTGGCCAACATCGTGGGCAAAGACCACTGTGTCGAGGCCAGTGCCGGCGAATTTGATCGGGTTAACGCACCCACCGGCTCAGGCAAGAGCGTGGCGATGAACCTCATCGCCTTAGCAAGCGCAATGGCCGGGCACCGGGTAGTGATTGCGGTTCCCACGCTTGCGGATGTCCGCAATACCGTGGAAACGCTGAAGCTTGAGGCGGGCGTTGTTGCCGACTGTTTGCAGATTGCCCCGCTCCACTCACAGCGCAAAATTGCCAAGGCTGGAGCGCATTACGAGGCCTTGGGGCGGGATGATCATCCCTACGATTACCGCTGTTTGCTGGACTATTGCGCCACTGATGGATCAGTTAGTAAAGCGGACGACGAGCCCTGCTTCAATTTACAGATAACCAGTCATGATGCCGGGCCGGAATCCGTCAAGAGGCTGCGTAGCTGCCCGCTGCTTTCGCAATGCGGTAAGCGCCAGATGCTTGAGCAGGCCCTGGCGGCAGATATCGTCGTGGTGAACCACCATGCCCTGATTTCCAGCACGACTCGGATTCCCGTTGAGGGTGACGGCGCAGCGACTCGAAGCATCCTGGAGCTGCTGCTTCGCTCCTCCCCGCTGTTTCTGGTGGATGAAATCGATGGCCTGTTGCAGAGCGCTATCGATACCAGCAAATTTGAACTGCCGTTGAGTAACCATAGCGAGCACAGCAGCCTTGCTGAACTCTATCTGGCCATCTTTGGCAAGGACAGCATTCCCGACCTGGACGACAGGGTGCTGTTCCGAGTCCAGCGGGCCTGTCCGGCTGTCATCATGAATACGACGCGCCTGTTGAGCTTGGCTCGCAAGCCGCTGCAGTGGCCGAATAGAGAAACGGTCTGGGAACGCGCAGATGACCTCTTCATCAGTGAAAGCTTGGGCGTGCCTGCAGACGATCTGGATGCCGTCTGTGGCTTCAACGAGAACCCCATCGCGCCGCACTTGCTAGAACTGCAAGCCCTGCTCAGGACTTTCTCTCGCAACAACCCGCAACCCAGTCCAGATGAGATTTACCTGAATATTGGCTCAGTACTGGATCATCTGGGCACAGCCAAGAAACTGGGCAGACATCTGAACGAAGACAAGCTCAAACGCCTGAAGGCCGCACTGATCCTGCGAGCCAGCCTGCATTACATCGAAGAGAGCCTGCGGACGTTGTATGCCGATATTCCGGCGATGGTGCGAGCGAAGGTGCCCGCTGCCCTCAAGGTTCAACAGGATCTGGCGGGCTCTGCTCCGTTTAGCCCGACTCCGCTAGGCCCCTTGCAACGGGTCGTGTATGGGTTCAAGCGCAAACGCACCAGCCGGGACACCTGGTCGCTGCAGGTCGTAGCGATGTGTGGGGATCCCCATCGTACGCTGCAATTTTTGCCTAATCTGACCTCTCAGATCTACGCGGGTGTTGATCGCACCTTCATCGGATTCAGCGCCACAGCATTTTTCCCAGGTGCCAGCAGCTTTGATCTAAAAGCCAAGACCTTGGTGGATGTACCTGACGTCAAGGGCAATATTCGTTTTGAGAACGTTCAGGTAAGTGTCCACATTTCGGGTACCGACATCGAGAACCGCCTTGAAAGTGTGCGGTACTTGGGGCAGGAGATATGGCCGTGGCTAAATGCCAAGCTTGCAGCTCTAAGCCTGTGCGAGATGACTCGGGAACGGGCACGCCTGCTGCTCGTGACAGGAAGTGATGCCGAAGCGGAGGAGTTGGCCTCGACGCTGTACGAGATCAGTGGCGGTGAAAGGAAGGTTGGGTGGATCAGGGGCGGAAAGAAGGCCGACCGCCAGGATCGTTTGCCACGCTCTCACAGGCTCACCTACGACGAGCTTGCCGACTACGCCAACGGGGCCATTGCCGATGTGGAGCTCCTTGTCAGTTCCATATATCCAATGGCCAGGGGGCACAATATTGTGACGCCCGACGGTAAGTCAGCCTTGGGAGGAGTCGTTGTCTGCGTGCGGCCGATGCCCTCATCCGATCAACCTGGCAACAACCTGGCCCACCTGTGCTACATCGTTGGGGATCGTGTTCTGCCCAACGCCCTCCCCGGTCTAGCGCTGCTGGAAGAGCGGGCTATGGCAAACAGGACGCTCAACGATATCCGCACCTCACCGCCGTACTTCAGCCGTCAGCCTAAGGCGATCCGGCACTTCACGATCATGAACGTCCTGGTAACCCTTACGCAGTTGGTGGGCCGCGCACGCCGAGGGGGCACGCCGGTGACCTGCTACCTGGCGGATGCGGCGTTTTTCGACAGCCGGACAACATGGGCTCAATTACTTCAGTCCACTATCGGGACGTTGGAGGAGGCAGGCCAATGGGGGGAGTTCTCTCGCCATCACGCCGGGCTCGTGGAAGCCATGAATCTGTACATAGAGCAGTCGCAACCTGACCTGACCCAGAGGTATCACGATGACCCTCCAACTGCGGACTAACCTTTTCCAGTTCGATCCTGAGGAGCTAATGCCGGTCTATCAGTTTGGGGCGACCGATGAGTACTGCCACGGGTGGAAGCAACTCACGAAACTGTTCGACAAGCCAAATCTGCCGACCGCAGGGCTTGAGGAGATATTGAGTGCGGTTTCTGGCGGGCCAGTGTGGGTCAACTATCGACCTGACCCGAAGGGCCATGCGCCTGCCATTGCCTCAGCCAATGCCCTTTCGTACGACCAGCTGTGCAATGCGATCAGCTTCTGGGCTCAAGAGACGGCAGAGGGTGGCGAGGAGTTGGCGCACTATCTTCGGCCTGGCGACGCCCAGCCCCTCCATGCGTCGACCCTGTTTGCGGATCCCAAGCAGTCAGAATCAATGTACAAGGTCGTGCCTTGGATGTTGTCCAGTCGGATGACCGAGCAACCCATGGAGTCATCCAAGCCGTTAACGCTCAGCCTGTGCAGCGATGCTACCTTGCTTGCATGGGATCACCCACTGACCTACGCCAATGAAGGACGTCGAGCGATCGCGATGCATGCGATCACGACTCAGCTGGTCTTGGTGCACCGTCGCGAGCTGCCCTACGCGGCAGTCGGAGTGCACTTAAGCCATATATTGCCGCAGTGGCGGCACGCTACGAACAAGGTCTGGTTCAACACCGGTCGCGGGATTTCTAAGTTTGCAATCCATATCCCGCCGATGACGGACGGGAAGTTCACCACCCAGTACACCACGGTAGCTCACAAGGTGCTCAAACAGCTGGGCTCCCTTGAGCTGCCCAAACTCGGTGACGGCGATCTGGAAATGGCCGGTGATTTGCGCCCTATCCATGCACATCTACCTCCGTTTTGGCCGGTCGGAAACGGTGCCGGCCCACTGTTTCTAGATCAGGCCAGCTTCCACTTCCAGAGGTCTGTGACGAGTGCCAAACCTATGCTGGCGCGGCGTGTCGGCAAGATGATTGCCGTTCGCAAGCAGACTGACGACATCCCAGTGGCGCCGATCAAGGTAGCTGTGATCACCGCTCACACCGATATCATGGCGAGGATCGCCGAGGTCGGGGAGCACCTGGATGACCTCACACCGGTATTTCTTGGAGGGCGCAAGCCTGTTCTGACCCTGCAACAGGTACAACGCCCCGGGGCGCTTCAGGCGCTCACCACGCAGACATCCCACGCTCACGTCAAACAATGGTTTGAGAGTGAAGTACTTCCCGTCGTACAGCCCATGGGCGCCGCGGTAGCGATTGTTGAGACCGTTCCCGCCGTTGCGAGTAAGACAGACACCGATCCTAAGCACATCCTGCGCGCGCTGTTTGCAAAGCACGGCATAGCCACTCAATTTCTGATGCACATTCCCCCTACTCCAGCCCCAGGTACTGCCGACTCGACGGGCCCTGCGCCCGTGGCAATGGATAGAAAGATGGGCAAGCGGATTCAGAAGCTGGTCGCTAAACGTCAAGCTGCTAGCGATGACATTGAGCCAAGTGTCGACTATCCAGCGATCAATGGTTTGCTTGATGCGATACGCAGCACTGGCTACACACCACAGCCCCTGCTGCAGGTGAAAGGCATACCGGACAACACGATGGTTATCTCGATCTATCTGGAGCAGATTCGTCGCCAAGGCGCGGACGAATTTCTACCTGTCATCACTCGGGTGAAGGGAGGCACGCGAGATATGGAAGTGTTCTGCCCCGCACCGGTCAGCTCAGAACGCCAGCCAGGTGATAAGGCCGCTCCTGCCTCGGATAAGTGGGTGAGCTATCAGCAGGGTTTGTGCCGCACTCATGCGACGCCAACGCTCATGGGTAAAGACGAAGCAGTGAAATTGATCAATCGCGCAATGTTAGCTCCAACGCCCGTCGCGGATTCTCCGCTGATCGTGCTCATGAATGCGGGATTGAAGAGGCTCTATCCCGGCCTGAATGACGGAGCCGGCCTTGGCGTCCCCCCTTTGCCCAAGGGTGCCTGGGCTCTGCGTGTACGATCAGATAACCAGACCGCGCAGATGACGGGCGTGCATAGCAAGTCTCCAACAGCGCCGGCTTACATAGGGTCTAAGATCGGTGTTCATCAAGCCGAACATCAACCCAGTGTCTATTACTTCACCTCCTACACGAAGCATTACAGCCGCATGCTTTCTCAGCGGCAAAAGACTCGGTATGACGTGGTGCAGGCGCGCCTGCGCGATTCATGGCAACAGTTGGGCGTCACGGAGTTTGTGATGATTCAATCGGGGGATTTCGCGCACTCCGATCAGATGGCCTTGCAGGTTGGACTCTGGTGCAAGTTTGCACCGCTGTGGGATGGGTTTCTGCGCCTACCCTCGCCGCTCCATGCTGCCAGGCAGATCGCCGCGGATCATCCAATCATCGAGCGCCACCGCAAAAGCAGCTTTTGAGCTGCGCGAAAGACGCACTATGTAGGAGGCGCATATCCCGGCTATCACTGCCAAAGTGACTGAACGGTGCTGCGATCTTCACGCGCGCAGCAAAGTCCCGAGGTTACGAACAATCTGCGCACCAACCGTGGCAGCGTCTAGGCCCCTGAGGGCTGCAATCCCTTGAACCGCGTCTTTGACGTCGAGCGGAGTCAAGGGCCGATCACCTGCTTGCACGAATGGGCCATCCGTCTCTGTGAGCAACCGCTCAAGAGGTAAGGATTCAACCAGGGCGCGGTGCTTGGTGGACTTCAGCATTTCCACGTTTACGGAGAAGTAACACCCTAAATCCAATGCTCGCCTTGCTTCAGAGATGCTCCCCGTAAACCAATGCAACACCACTTTGCCTCTATCAGGAGGCAAGCAGCGCTCGATGTGCCCCAAGACCTTGGCTGCGGTGCGTACGCTATGAACGGTCAGAATCTTGCCCCCCTGCTCTGAGCAGGCGCTCAGAATCCGCTTGAAGACCCGCTCTTGAGCTTCAAAGCTGCTGTAGAACTTCGGCCCGGCGTCCAGACCGATCTCCCCGACATACTGGGCGTCGGCCAGCAGCCTTTCGAACAAGACAATCTCGGACTCTCGCTGTGCAACCAATTGCGGATGCAGGCCCAAGGCCACGCGTACATGCCGAGAGGTTTGAGTCAGCTCCCTGTTTCTCGCCCAGGCCTTTGGCGTAGTTGTAACCGCCAGGGTAGCGACGGCTTCGGCATCACATTGGCCGATGAGCGCCTCATGCTCCTGATAGAGATCGAGGTGGCAATGAAAATCGACCCACCGGGGGCGCTCGCGGGGTTCGCTGCTCATAACGGTTTGGCTCTCACTCCCGTCAGGTATCTATCCACCTCGTTGAGCCCATCGATGTAGACCTGCTGGTATGAGGGCAGGTCATTGGGGTGATCGCTCAACGGGCCAGGCACGTGGATGTCAAATCTAGGACTGCTCGGAACGTTCTGCATCCTGCGTATGGCCAACTGAAAAGATCGCACGTGCTCACCATCTGCCTTGTTCGTATCCAAGATTTCAGCATGCAGATCTGGAATTAGATAGGGCGTGATATCGTCACCACATCCATGGGCAATCGCAGCCCGCCTAATGATGCATGGTACGCAGTAGCCGCAGTGCTTTGGCTGCCGATTGGCAGGATCCCTGTGATACCTGGCTTTCCCTGCCGAGGAGCAGGACATGGTCTTGTGAACGTTTTCTTGCAAGAACAGGCGGTCAGCGCACTCCTCGGCCATCTGGCCCTTCGTGCGATGTCCATACATGTTGTGCAGTCTCATTCCGAGACCAAGGCCTGCAAAGATTTCATTCATCCTTGCCATGTAATAGGGATGGGTAGTTCGCGTGCTCAATGCCCCCAAACGCAGGGGGTCAAGGGGGACATTCAATGAGATCAAGCCATTCTCAGGCACATGGATGATCATCTCTTCACCAATGGCATCCGCGGCAAGCGCAGCCAACGCAAAGAACAGAAATGACCTCCCTCGAAGCGTATCCTCCCCATCAGACACGATCACAATGCCTTGCGGAAAACCGACCCGAGCCTGGACATGATTGATATCTGAATCGGGATAGCGCTGCTTCAGCGCGGCAAGACACTGGTCTTGGTAGGTACTTGTGCTGTTGGCATCCCAGTAATGGCTGACCAGCAGCGGGAACTCACCGCGGGCAAGCAGATCAATGGCACCTATGAAACTGTCCATGCCCCCAGAGAAGAGACAAACGCTGGTGGGGTTAGCCGACTGGAACAGGTCACAAGGCGGGGAAAGCTCCTCAAGCCCACTAGGACGATCTCTGAAGAAAATACCCCACCGATCCCCGGTGAGAAAGTGCAATGTCGACTCGAGCAACGTAGTCAGAGAAGACCATAATGCAGGATCGGAAACGGGCACGTAGAGATCGATCTCGCGTGTCCATGCGTTTTGAGATTCTGACGCTCTCGAGACTCTCGTGTCTGCTGCGGTTAACGCACCTGCCACCAGCGCTAAATCAATAGCGAGCTCACCGGGCGCCATCCCCATGGCCGATAGCTGGGCGACTGCCTGTCCGATGCCAAATCCAAGGCGCTGATGACCATCAATGAAGGAAATCTCGGTCTCATGACTACCGGGCTGTTGGATATCGATCGTGTCTGTATCGGTAGCGCCGAGACGACAAATGATACTGTGATGTCTCATTGGGCGGCCTCCCCGGCTGCTGCGATGATTTCAAAGGCCGACTCATAGATCCTGCTGATGACCCCATGGATCTCTTGATCCGTCAACCGAGGCAGACCATCCAAACGGTCTGAAAATCGCCCGCGTGTTGCGCCAGTAATGAAGGAATGAAGGTCGCTCTGCATCTGCTCTACTGAATCAACGTCCTCAGGAACAGTGATCCCCCGATGACCAAGGTCGGCCATCACCATGCCTTCGATAGACTGCGATACGAAGTTCAGGAAAAACTCATTCATCATCTCTGGAGCCATGTCGGCAAAACTGGTCTCACCCGATTCCGCAAGCGCAATGACATTCTCAAGCATCGCCTGCCGGGCTACAGCTTCATCGATGGCGCCACCGGGTGGGCACACAAACTCTACAAGAGCGAGAAACACCTCAGAAGAGGGTCGACCCGCGAGGCCGTTCAGGTTCAGTTGGCGCAGTACTTCGGTTGCACCGAATCGCTGCACATCCCGAATCACACCGAGTAGTCGACCGGCTGCTGCGCGCGAGGCGCCCATACGTCGCGCTGCCCGAGCGGCCCCACCTGTCCCGTTCCTGACATAGGTTGACAGTGCCCTACCCAGAGCACTTGAGCTGCCAGTTCTTGCGAAACGGGTGAACTGGGCACGAGACGGCCCTAGACCTGACGTTCCATTGTTGCTGACAGGCCCCTGAGCTGGCTGATTGCTTTGGCCATTTCCGCCTGGACTTGCGCCTGTACCATCTGAAGGAGCAGGACTCCCTGATTGAGTGGGGGCACTCGATGGCGCTACGTCATCGACCCACGATGGAACCAACCCCGAAGCGGGCCCACCATATCCCTTTGAAGTTCCCATGCTGCATTCCTTAGCCTTTTTGGCCTAGCTCCAACACCTGTTCTGCGACCACTTTGATCCGTTTGTTGTCTACCTGAGCGACCCACTCTTTTAGAACCGCATTGAATGCGGCCTTAGCGGTCGGTTCGACCAGGCACTCGCCCCAGCTAGAGGCGGCCCATCCGCCAAGCTTGTCGACTGGAAGTCCCCGAATAAACTCGACCAACCTGCTCTGAAGCCCCGGATGCTCTTTGACCATGCTGGTCAAGCCATCAAGACCTAGAGGTGGCTTGTCAAAGCTGTCGCCCTGCAATATGCGGTCACGAATAGCATCGAACACTTCTTCGGAATCGGGGGCTGATAGCTCACGCACTGCCGCAAGCACAGGAGCGCTCTTGATCTTGAGTCGTGGGCCCATCAGGGTTTCTACCAGAGCTTCCAGATGGCTGGTAGCGACGTACCCTGCGAGAGAACTACGTTTGTCCCGCGTGACGAAAACGTAAGGCCTCAGATCGACACCGGCAAGCGGTGGATCAATATTCGCCCAGTTGAGTGCCCAGTCGCTCTTCAGCCACTGCTGAAGCTCGGCGCCAATGGCAATAGCTGCCCTTGGCTTGCTTTTACGAGTTGGCTTGATTTCATCTTCATCATCTTCTAGATCCTTCGGAGCGGCCTTGGCCCGTGCCTCCAGCCCTGCTATCGCATCTGGAATACCGTCGGGTGCAAGAGACGCAAGCCTTGCGATCTGCTCATAGAAGTCGCTGTAGAAACGTTCGGCCAACATGATTTTAGCCAACACCGGACGGCGTATGTCGCCACCGAAACCACGCTCTTCGGCGATCGCCTGACGCAACATCATGGAGTTCAGGAAGCGTTTGATCTGGCGCGGGTTGCCTCGCGTGCCCTCACTCAGGATCTTTGTCACATGAGCGCTGATGTCCAGGGCCTGGCTGACCTCATCAGGAAGTTTTCCTCCCATCGCAGCCTGCACGACACTGCGCTCAAGGCCCTTGCTCTTCCAAGGCTTCTTCATGTCTTCGCGAGCAATCGCTAGCAGCTTTTGAAATTGGGGACTCGACGAGGTTAGGGCGTTCTCGATCTGTAGCAACGTGATGTACACCCGGGTCTCCGCCAAACCCAGAGCTGGAATGCGAAACGGAACCTGGATCAGCTTCTCAAGGTAGTTGCGGGCATAGCTTGCTGGCCCGGAAGCTTGCGGAAGGTCTGGGAAGTGTTCCCTCACTGCGTATTCAATCATGGCTTCATCGGCGCCGATCACGAAGGCGGTACGCTCAACGAACAGGAACAGACGGATCGCTTCGAGTGTTTCAATGGCTGTCTTGGGAAGGCAGCGGTCAAGGTCATCAACGATGACTACCAATTGGTCAATGTCCGCGGCATCCAACAGATCCTTGAACTCCTCACGGAATTTGTGAATATGCTCAGGAAGCTGCTCTGAAACCTCCTTGCCCTCCTTCAGATACTCGCCGATCTTCTCTGCGGCGCCGGTTAGATCTTCCCTGCTGATGTGATCTGATGGGTTGGTCACAACCGATGTCACCAGGTCGTACACCCCCTTTAACTGGTCAACTGTAGGTATCCCGGTCATTGCCGTGAATGCGAATCCACCAGCCTTGCGGGCAACCTTCAGCCAATCAACCCGCTTGAGGACTTTCGCGGCCGCATCTGCAACTTTCTTCGAGCCAGGTCTTGCGCGCTTAAGCTCATCGACGATTGTTTCAATGACGACGGTTTTGGCGTCCTCGAACCCCTCAAACGTCCAGCCATTGAACCAAATGCACAGGACGCGGCCATCTGATTCCAGCTCAGCCTGCGTCATACGCAGCACACTGGATTTTCCTGCCCCCCAATCACCGTGCACCCCGATGGTGATAGGGGTGTCGGGAGTGTCCTTGATAAGCCGTACTACAGTCTTGGAAATCGCGTTGTAGTACAGCAAATCAGTTGCGGTTTCCTGGTCGTTTAAAAACACTGCGCAATCCCTCGCATCTGGGTCATGAAGTACCATTTATACAGGCAATCAGCCACCAATGGCCAACCTATGAGCGTCATCAAGCCTCCGCACATGATCGATTCAAATTCGGCAGTTGCTTATGGGCGAAGTGCTCGCAGGCCCGATGCGCAATGAACGGGGTCTCCTGGTGGCCCAGATTGATACCGCAGAGTTGGTAAAGGCCCGATACGACTTCGATGTGGTAGGCCACTACGCTCGACCTGATGTGTTTTCACTCAGCGTCGACGAGCGCGCCAAGAAGTCGGTGACATTCGTTAACTGAGGCCTTCAGTTGGCCCGCCTTACAGATATCACCAGCCCTAAAGGGGCGGCGATCAAGCTCGTAGGTGCTCCTGCTGCCCCTTACTGGGCAGCAGGACGGCGTGCCCCTCCCCCCATCCAATCGCGCTGCTAGCTGGTTTGGTTTTCACATCCCCGAGTGAGGCTCAGATCTACACGGCACAGACCTTGGGGTAGTCGACGAGCCAGGGTGACTCGTCCCGGTGCCGACTCTATACCGGAGCACGCTAGAGCTAGGTCAGATTCAAGCCGCCGTCTGACAGGAGTATCTCGCCGGTTAAGTAGTCCGACTCGACCAGCATTACGACAGCTTTTGCGATGTCGTCTGGGCTAGCGGCCCTGCGCATAGGAGCGCGCGTTCGCCACAACTCTTGGGCCTCTGCCCACTCTGCGGTCAGGGGCGTGTCGACCAAGCCAGGCGCCACAGCGTTGACGCGAATGTCTGGCCCAAGCGATGCCGCGAGCAAGCGGGTCATGTGATTAAGCGCAGCTTTGCTTACCGCATAGGGAATCGAGGCGCCCTTAGGACGGACACCGGCATGCGAACTGATATTTACGACGGAACCTGCTCGGCGGAGACGGGCGGCATCGCGCAATGCCGACTCGGCCAAAGCGACAAGGTGAAACGGCGCCACGACATTAACCTCATTAAGTTCGTGCCACACCTGCGAAATGGCAGAGGCAAGGTCGCCGTGCGGTATGACTCTGCTAATACCAGCATTATTGACCAATACGTCGAGCTGCCCCCAGGCGGCGATAGCCTCGTTAACAAGCCTGACCCTGTCAGCTTCGATAGCAAGATCCGCTTGCACGTAAATAGCCTGATTCATTTCGGCAGCCATAGCGCGACCCGTATCCGCAGAATTTCGGGAATGGAGCACCACTGCATAGCCTGCCAAGCTGAGTACACGTGCAATGGCTGCGCCGATGCCGGAAGTCGATCCCGTAACCAACGCGACGCGTAACTCGTAATCGAATGTCGGATTGGATGTCATATGGATTTCTCGAATGGGTTGCTAGAGAACCATACCGTAGCACCAAGCAGGCAACGTCGGCGTCAGACAGTCACGATTGGCAGGTATCCATTTGCGAACTCAGTTTGGCTCATGTTCTGTGGCCCGAAACTACGCTTGTGATGGAGACTTGTGGCTGTGGGCAGATCAGCTGTTTGCACCAAGACTACGGGAATGTGGGCAAATCCAGCGCCTCGCATGGCTAGTTCGGTCATACACCTAGCCGGATGGGTGACCACTGGCGAAATCCCGAATATGCTCGGTAGAGGGTCACCTCCTCCCAGCGAAACTCAAGGTCAATAAAATGCTGCTCACGGAAGATGCGCTTGAATTCGCCCGCCGGCATATCGGTGCCTACTACGACACCGACTTCTTCCCGAAGCCCTTCGAGTTTCTGGCTGTCTGGCACTGTTGGGATGAGGTCAAAGCCTACCTGCTGGCAACGCCTCTGAAAGATGTTTTGAGCAGTCAGCCCCGCGTCTTGCCGTGGCACAAGGCCCGGGGAGGCTGCCGAGTCGTCCATCAACTTGAGCCACTCGATGCGTTGATCTACACCGCCCTGGTTTCCCTGGTGGCCGAAAAGGTCGAGCGGGCGCGCATGGGGCCGGAGGTGTCCTGTGCCTACCGTATCGAGGTCAGTTCCAACAGTTTCTTCTCTCGAGGTTCGGGCTTTGACACCTATCGTGAAAACTGTGAGCGGCTCGCCAGTCAACATAGCTATGTGCTCTCCACGGACATCAGCGATTTTTACAACCAGATTTACCTGCACCGCATCCGCAATGGACTGGAGGAAATCGGCGCCGGCCCTGCCCTGGCCAAGGAAATCGAGTCGTTCCTGATGCGGCTCAATATCAAGTCCTCCCAAGGTCTGCCTGTTGGCCCTGCGGCCTCGATCATCCTGGCTGAAGCGGCGTTGATAGACGTCGATCAGTTCATTGCACACAGGGGACTGGAGCATGTTCGTTACGTGGATGATTACCGGATATTCAGCGACGACGAGGCTGAGCTGAAGGCCATCCTGGAAGACCTGGTGGTGTACCTGCACCAGCAGCACAGGCTTGGCTTGGTCTCAGAAAAGACCAAGATTCAGGACTCTTCGACCTTCCTCCATGTGGAGCTAAGAAACGCCTACCAGCTGGAAAAGCTCGACCTGATGCGCAGCATTGAGGTCGGCAATCAGTACGGTGAGTACCATGACGAAGAGGCAGAACAAGATGGGGATGAGGGCGAGGATCAGGATGACGACGATGGCTCCAGCCTTGGGGAACGCCTCTCTGAAGCCCTCATGCGCGCCAAAGAATCAGGTGCGATCGACCTGGGTGTGATGCGAGCCATCATCAGACGAGCCAAGAATGCCCGGGACTATACGATTGCCCCTCTCCTGACTGAAGATCTCGAGTTCTACCTGCCGGTGATCAATGACGTAGCGCTCTATCTCGATGCCTTATCTCCTGCTGATCATTTTGTGCTGGCGCCAGCTCTTACCCATGCATGTCGTCAGGGTCATCTGGAGAGCCAAAGCGCGAAGGTTTGGATGGGCTGGTACCTTGCAAGGCATGTGAGGGCGAACACGCCAGTGCTGAAGCAGTACGTCCAACGGTGCGGCACCGCCATCGCAACTGCTGCCGAGCTTTCCAGAGGAAACCGTGCGTGGTCAAAGGAGGCAAAGCAGCGGGTATCGGGTACAGCTTCGTGGGATCGTCGGGCCCTGATTCTGGCGCTCAGAGGGCTGTCTGACGATGAGCGCAAGGTGAGCCTGCAGTTGCTGAAGAACAGTGTGTCCTTGACCAAGCTGGATGGCTGGGTCTGCAAATGGGTGCAGGACGGCGCACCGGGGTTCTGAGATTCGGCGATTGCTTCGACCTTGATGGTGATGTTCGACGCGACATCACCACAGGCACTGAGCCTAGGAGCGGTTGATGGCAGGCGAGTCAGCTTGGCATCAACCACGTCCCAGTCCGGATTACCAGGCCCTCAGGTTTCGGCTTGCACCGTTTCCTCATCTGACTCGAGCTTTCTGGGTTTACCCGGTTGGAAGAGGTAACGCCCTTTGGCCAGCAATACCTTACCCACGAAATGCAGGATTGCCAGGCTCTGCAGATCGCGCTCGGGGGCGTCACCCTCCATCCGGTACTGCACCAGATCGTTGTTGTAGAAATGCAAGGTTTTGGCGAAGGCCTGCGCCATCGAATCTGGTTTGGTTGAACGAGGATTCTTATACAGCAGCGAAAATGACTCGCCAAACCACCAATGAGCGGTCAATTTGTCCTTCTTCTCCACTGCCTTATGGCGGTGGTAAAGGTTGGTCAGGACGACCATGTCGACGTTGGAGTACTCATCCGTTGGGGCGTAGGATTGATCGGTGAACAGCCCTTGGGAGCCGGTCAGATACCCCTCCCATTGCATGATGTCGAGTGGATCATCGCACCCAACGACCAGTACGTTGTACTCCCCCTCACGTGACGCATCCGGGAACTTGCCATGGGCGTCCATCAGATAGTCTTTAAGCTTATTGTCCATGTGCAGGCCCTTTAGGAGCTTATTACCACCGCTCGCAAAGACTTCCTGCAACATGGTGGCCGCATCGCCATAGTCATCCATCCGCCCTACCGCTCGCATGATGAAGGCGCCGCTCTCGTCAATCTTCTGCTTTGCGGTGTAGTCGGCGCACTTCACTTCGACGTTGAACTTGTACCCTTCACTCTTGAAGGAGCAATCCACGTCCCGCGGCGGCATTACCTTGTCTTCGTACACAAACCCTTCTGGGAAGAAGCGCGCGTAGTGGGTGCAAACTGTGAGCTCAACCGCAGCCTGCAGGTACTGCTTTTCGGAAGGTTCGGGATCTTCAAGCCGGAGCTTTTTTAGCACCAGGGCTTCAAAATCCGACTTGCTAAGAAATGGCCCGATGCACCTCAAGGCCTCCACGACGCCCTGGCGATACTCGTTCGGCGGGATGTAGGGATTGCAGACCGTCACCGATAATGGCTCCCGAACCTGTGGTGTTTTTTGCATGTGTCGCGTGTCCTGAAATTGAGTGGTTCGTGTTGCCCAGCCCTTCCCCGGCTGGAGCTATGGGCAGATCGGTGTAATCAAGCTCGCGTGGTCATCATTTCGAAGCCATGCAGCTCTACCGAAGGGGGCCAGGGAGGGTGTTTGGCACGACCTACCTGGCGTTGGCCTTCGGAGCTATGAAAGCACATGACCACCGCGGGGGGACTACCGTATGTAGCCTTAGTTTCAGTGGCAAAACACGGTGTAATTGCGGCAGCAACCCAGGGTGCGCTATAGCTCAAACACCATGGCATTTTTTGTACTTTTTCCCCGACGAACATGGACACGGATCGTTACGACCAATATCCAACGACTTGTACTGTTCACGTTCCGCATTCAGATCCGCCAACATACTGAGCCCAATCATCTGGAAGTGCTTCTGGAAGCTGTCGTCGACGACCAAGTTGAGATACACACTTGCTCTCCTGATCCCCTGCTGCGCTGCGGCAGTCAGCAGTTGGCGCGCTCGTTTTTTATCCTGATCAATGAGCTCCCCTTCGTTAAGCACCACCCCGAGCTGAAACTTACAGTCAGCATCGTCTCGCGATACACCCTGTTCAAGGATTGCCACAGCACGCTCAGGGGAATAGCAGGGAGACTCTTGTGCGCTGTAGAGAAAAAAGAGACCAAGGTAGGCTTTCGACTGCTCTGAGGTCGCGGCGAAGGTCAGCATTTCTTCAGCTTGGCCAAACTGCCCGATCTGCCGTAGATGGTCACCGTAGTAGACGCTCGCTTGTGGATGTTGACGCGTGGCGGCTTCCTTGAGCGCGTTCGTTGCGAGCCGCTCCATGTCAGTGGCCGGCTCGGTGGTGTAGGCCAGACTCCCGAAGCGATAAAGCGCCTCTGTATCTGCACGCTGCATCCACAAGGTCTCAGAGCCACCGTGGATCTGAATGTACGCCATGGACAATACGTCCAAACGTGCACTGATCTCGCATGCGCACCGATACATCTCAACAGCCATGGTTTTGAGCGATGTCGCATGTTCTGCGCTGACTCGAGTGGAAATCAGACCACCACGGCCGCAAGCGCTTAGCCATTCAGCTTCGAGGACGAGCCCGGCTTGCATCTTTGCGTCAAAGGAATACTCACTCGCAATGGCCTTGCCTATTACTTGCCCAGGTACGAGATCAGGTACCTCGGCAGGGACGATTGTCAGCTTGGGCGCGTTGCCGATCAGCAGCCCGTGAAATTCGTAGAGCGCCGACATGAAGAGCTCTCGAGCCTTTCTAGCTTGCTCAATGTCGCCCGTTTGCGATGAGGGTTGCTCATTCTCCTGCAGCGGTGCCAGCGCCTGAGGTGACGCATGCACGGCCTGGTTCCCCCACAAACGAATGCTGTGACAATCGCGTTTGGTGGCGTGGCTTATCAGCTGGCATTCGTGGAGGTGGTTGATACGCCAGCAAAGGTCTTGGTTCCCGAAAGGCAGGCTTAGTTTGTCGCCCACCAGTGAGACCATTAGCTCAAGAAGCTTTCGAAACGTGGTCAACGCGTAATCTGGGTAAAGCGTCAGAACTTCGAGCGCAGTGCGGTAGGTACCGCTGCTTTGCGCGGAAATCTTTGCCATCACTTCGAGGTCTGTGATGTGTTTGGTTACATCCATGTCAAACTCCTTGGCAGCACGCGAGCAGCGCCAGGCTGCCCGTTAAACAGCAATCAACACCGGGATTAGTGGAGGGATTCAAGCGGGTCAAAAGCACCATTCTCCTGTTGCCGGTGCGCGATTACGTAAACCCCATCCATCGTAATGACCAACTCGTACTCCTCAACCCAAGCTCTATCCTGAACAGGAGACGTACTGATCGCTACCCCGTCAGGTAGGCCTTGATCCTCACCGCAGAACAGCAAGCCGGTCACACCAATTCGCTGCTCCCTGGCACACAGCAAATACCCTGTGATCCCCTCTGGGGATACAGCCGATCGCGCCCGCTCGATGGCCTTCGGTAATCTATAAATCCGCAAGTTGCCCACTGCTGCGGTCATCGGTTTATTGTCCATCACCACCGGCAAGCCGTACCCCCTTATCAAGCAGTTCAGCTAGCACCACATCGCGCGATAGACCGGATTCTCCCCCCAGCCTGACCAGAGCTGCAGCAGCCCTAGCTGCAAGCCTTCTGGCTTGGACACGTTGGTTGGTCGAGATCTTCTCCAAACCTCCGCGGCCATGAATAAATGCGCTTCTGAGTTCAAACAGCTCTTCATAGACTTCTGCTGCACCTGGATCATCCAGGGCCGCAGCCAAGCGAAGCGCCACCCTTTCGGTAGGCCCCTTATCAACGTGGTTTCCACGCTGTCTGCGTCTGTAGTCCGCTTGGAGTCCAAGGGCTGCCTCCACGACGGTGAGGTGTGCCATGAACTCATCGATACCGTTCGCCAAAAATGCACGCACCAGGAAATGAATCACCGGTGTGTCGAACAGGCTGGTGTCGGAGGCATATCTGAACTCCGACCAGTGCTCTTGGTTTCGACTCAACAATTGTTCACTCGCCTCATCTGTAAGCGTCAGCAACACAGGGCCCTCTGTTTCTTCGACCTCGCCCCATTCGCCGTGGCGAAACTTAGGCTCCCACGAGAGGGAGTCGGGGTTACGAGGCTCTGAAGGCGCAACAAACAAGTCATCATCGAGCTGGTAAATCCACGGAATCCGAAAGCCCCGCCAGTCCACCTCAGTCATGGATGACCAGTCCTCCCAAGGAGCCAAGAGCAGGAAGAACAAAGCATTCTCGACCGCCGGAGGGAAACGGCTTTCATGGGGATCGATCTCGCCTAGATCACGACTCATCATCATCGAAAAACCTGGGGTCGAGCGGCCCCCCACGCTCTCCGCTACCGGGACGTCCTCCTCCACCACCAGCCAGTGCAATTGTGAGAAGCGGTTTGAGTCGAATGCAAGGTTTGGGTAGTACCTGGTGAGCCGTGGCTTATCGAACAACTCATCCAATTGCGCCGCCGTGAAGTAACCGGTTCTCGCGTCACCAAAATTTAACGTCGGAATGTCTTCGGCCAGATCAAGAGGGCAAATGTATCTGCGCCGCGTGGTCGTTCGGGTGAAGGCCGCGTCCAGCAACGTGTAGGCCTGTTTCGAATTGATGGAGATGGTCTGAGAACCACCTGAGGACAGACAAGGGAGTCCCAGAGATTTGAGCGCATGATCCAGCGCAAAGGTAAGCCCAAACGTGACCCTGCCCTCTTGATACCTTGCGGCGCAGGCCTTTTGTAGCTCGTCGAATTCAGGAGCTCTCCAAAGCCCTCCCACTGGCGTTGTGCCTACGGCCCAGATGGCGTCCATAGCCTTACTAACTCTAGTATCCACATCCATGTCCAAATCATTGTCCCCATCTGTGCCGGGCAGCGCCTCCGCGGCTTGGCTTCCAAATTGACTCACGGGCAATTACGCATGGTTGTGTCGCACCAGACCTCGGTCGCACATGAGAGTCAGTTGGGATCTTAACTCAATCGGGGATCCGCTTTGTCGTCCGCACTGCAGGCTCTGGCTCAAGACATTTCCTGCTTGGCGCAAAGACTTCGAGGGCCCCGCGATACCAGACGACTGCAGGCTCACGTCCTGCTCGGTCTATACGTGTCTCGAATTGCTTTGACTCGTGGAGGATCTGTCGCCAACTGCTATAGCCATACCGTTTCGGAGTTTGTTCCGGGTAGCAACTGGCGATCCAGCGAATGGCACAACCCAGGTGAGTCCAACCGCCCTCGGCAAACTTCGCCTCAGCCTCTTTCAAGCAGGCGTATATGCCGTGATCTGAGCCATCCACCGACCCATGGATCGAGCCGGCATCGAATATCGCCTCAGCGGCTGGGCTTTGGAGCCACAAAGCCAAGGTCTCTTGAGCCTCATTCATGCCCTTGGCCCAGTCACGTAGGTTCAGGTAGTGCTGGTGAATGGTCTTATAGCTTTCCTCTAAGAACTCATCCGCTGTCGAGCAGCCATCCACTGACCAGAGATCGAACCGGTCAATAAAGTGATGAACCAGCTGATTGCGCAGACCTACCAGCTCCCGCAGGGCAACCTTCGTCATCTCATAGTTTTCAGATGGCATCTGGAGCTCGTGCCGATAGCTGAACCAGGTCTGGTCGTCTGTTTCGACTTGCGCTGACTGCGGTCGATCACCAACCACAGGCGAGGTCATATAGGTATCGGTCAGCATCCCCATCAGTGTGCCCAGGGTCTTCTGCTGAACAGCATTCGCCATCTTCTCTCGGATAGCGTCCAGTTGATCTATCGGGCCATTCAACTCGTGACGGGAGACCATGGCTTTCAGCAGCTTTTCGTACTGCTGCAATTGCAGGAGGCAACGCCCAAGCTTGCGCTGTACCTCCGATTGAAGGCGGGACAAAATATCTGAAGGGGTGGCGGCGTCATCCATGAATAGCGACTCAATCATCAACAGTGGGCAGAACTGGTGCGGCGAGTCTGAATCATATTGGGGGGCTCATAAAGCTTGAATTGTTTCGTAGAGCATGCCCTTTCCAGCGATGCAGGGTTCGATCCTTCCCGCCCACTTTAGGCGCCTTCTAACGGCCCTTATGGCACGGATCAGATGCATAAGTGCCCCCCATTAACGCCAACCAAGGTTTAAGCGCCTCCAAACCGCTATGCCTGTCGGCCGAGCTCCAGCAATTCACGTCCGATTTTCCACACCACAACATCCCGCGATGAAGGCCGACGGCAAGTGCCCCCATACTGCGACGACTGGTCAAATGTTCAGCCTGCTCCAGCCATAAGGTTGGCGAGGCTGCAAGGAAAGCCGCGTGGACGTCAGACCAATTGGGCATAGTCGAACTCCCAGCATAGCTCTACCCTCCCGGCCGGCGTTCCACTTAAAGCCGAGCGCGTGAGGCGCATGTCGAGAACGTAGTGACCATTTTGGCTAGACAGCCATAAAGCGGGGGAGACGACATGAGCGATCAGATAATCCAAGACAACACTGAAATAACGTACTTCATTGACGAATCTGGCAACACGGGTGATCTAGTTCTAGGGGGCGAAACCCTGAGCTACGGCGGGCAGCCCTACTTTGGACTGGGATGCCTTGGCATCAAAGATCTAACGCAGTTCGAGGCTGACATCAGCGCATTGAAGCTCAGGCATCGGATACAAAGCAATGATCTGAAATCGACGAAGATCTACAAACATAAGCCAGCCTTCATACTTGACCTAGTAAAGCTGATTGCGAACGACAAAATTCCATTTTTCATCGAGCTGGTGGAGAAGAAATTCTTTGTCGCGACCAACCTAGCTCACTACCTTGTATGGCCACCTTATTTTTCCGGCCCTGACAGCAAACAGACCGATTTCATACGTACGGTATTCGCGCAGATACTGACCAAAGAGGCGCCAAACGAACTTTTCACCACGTATTTCAAAGCCTGCCAGAGCCAGAGCAAGGACGATCTACTTCTAGCCTTCGAATGTATTCTCGCATTCGCTCGCTCTGGGCCGACGCCCCAACACGCAGGAATGGCAGAGTCAGTCCTTGAAACAATGGATGACTTTCGGATCATGCTGGCTCAGGAGTCGACGGAAGAAAAGGCGGTGCGCCGTTTTTTACCTTTGCCTGATCCTGGAAAAAAAGGAAAGGAGGTATGGATACTGCCGAATTACTCCTCGCTCACCAATATGTACGCACGCATTAACCATGCTCATGATGGCCAAGTAAAGCGGGTAAAATTGGTTCATGACGTTCAAACTCAGTTTGACGACATCTTATTTTCCGCCAAGAAAGCTGCTGAGGACGCGACTCCTAAGCGAGATGTCTCTCCCATCGCTAACTATCGTTTCCTGCAGCAAGCAGAGCTATCGATCGCGCGCTCTGAGGACTCCGTCGGCGTCCAAGCTGCAGATATTCTTACGGGGTTTATCGTGCGCTATGCCCAAGACCGGCTTGTCTACAACGTCGAACCAGCCCCAGAACTCTCCGCTGCTTTTCACATCATGGCCAATGCTGAGGATGAAACGAAGGGCTATGGGGTCAACTATGTATGGTGCCATAACACGCTAGAGGCACCAGAGTAACGCTAGCTTGAGTCATCACTGCACATACCGCAGAAGCGGACGACGCTGGGCCTTGCTGCGTGCCATTGCGAAGGAGCTGCTTGTAGGTTCTTACTATTTTGAGCTTCAACGAGCGTAGCTTGCGTCATCGAAGTAAAAGGCCGGTCGGAATCGTTGTGAAGCGGCAGCTCTGATCAAGTGAAGGACGACCTGAACCCTTGCTAGTCGCAGCCTCCATAAGCTACATGACCTTCAACCGCGGCTCATGGTGCCCAAGATCGTGAGGGCACCTGATTCAGAAGCTTGATCGAGACAGACTTTCTGAAGCCTTGGCCCACGAGCACAAAGATCGTGTCACTGGTTTCAAAGATGCCCCGCCCATCGTAGCTGGTCGCGTAGCCGGTCTTGATGCGCTCGTTGTTCTCATAATCGCCGGTACTGTGGAGCAGCACGCTATGGGTGAACAAGACAATGGGCAACCATCCTATGGCAGCCAACGGCTCGGCATCCACATCGGTTACATCAATAATGACCCAAGCAACCGCTGCACAGTATGCTTTGCCCGTTTCTGCGACACGTGTCTTGATGAGCTCGGCTTCCGCTTCGGACGCCCCGGACAGCGGATCGCCGTCGAGTGCGATGGCTTCCGCAATATGTAGTAGATGCATCAATCCTCCGATCCCTGTGGTACCTCGTGCTTATAGAGGTGTCCAAAATTCTGTTCCACGGCGCCGGCCGGCTGGATGAGCACATAGCAGCTGCCCGTGAACGTATGGGCAAGCAAATACCCATGCTCCCTGGTCAGTTGCATGATGACTGAGGTCTGTATCAGACCACCCTCCGAGAAGCGCTCGCTCAAATCCCCATGGATCTCACCAGCCAGGCACGCCCCATGAGGAAACGCTCGCCGTAGAAATCCGCTGATCCTAGATTTGAAGCGCAGCGATGCAGCTTGAGCAAGTTCGCTAGGAATCTCAATGCTAGATGTCTTCATGATGCCCTTCGGCGCCGAGCTCGCTCACAATCAGAAAGTGATGATCCCCGTGTGGAGTACGCATCAGCTTAAATCCCGACTGAGCTGTCACAAGTTCCAGCGGTGGGGTGGCAACGGTCATGCCGTCAAGGCTCGCCCCAGATTTGTCCCCATACACGATCGCTGCATATCGCAGCCCTACCCTTGCCGCGTTGTAAAGGTACGCATCAATGGTCACACCCCAATCCATGGATTGCGCTCGGATGACCGCACCAGGAATCCCCTGACTCTGACGCTCGACGGCTTCCTTCTCCGCGACACGCTTATGGGCAAAATTGGTCATCAAATCGAAATCTCAAAAAATGGGTCAAAGCCAGTCTGCTCTTTGGGATAACCCCGGGGATTGGAGACGACTCTGCAGCCTGCCAACTCGACGTCCACAGCTTGGTGGGTATGGCCAAAGACCCAAAGATCCGCTTTCTCGATGAGGCTAGGCCAATCGTTGGTGTAAGCCGCGTTGAGGAGTCCATCATGCTTCGTCCCAACGACCACGGGCGATGGTGAGTGATGGGTTATGACGATCGTTTTGCCTGCAAAAGGCTGGGCAAGCTGCTCGGCCAGCCAGGCCTTGGCGGCATGGTTGCGAGTGACGAGGTCATCGGGTCTCAGGCGTCGATATCCCGCATCAGCGCGGATGTAGTTGAAGTCATTCATCCACTGCCAAGCCATGCTGCTGGCAGCTACTTGGTCGCCCGTTGAGGAAAAATCCGTCCACGCGGCGGTGCCCAAGATGCGGGTGCCGTTGATGATGAGGGAATCATTTTCTAGGACATGCACGTGGCTTTCTGCGATATCTCGCATTTTGCGCAGTGTCCTGTCGATATGGCCGTCGTAGTACTCGTGATTGCCGCTGATATAAGCGACCTTGCACTGGAATGCGTCATTTGCCCACTTCACGCCGCGGGCTTTTTTGTCGATGTCGCCAGCGAGGATGACCAAGTCGACGCTAGGATCGAGGGCCGGCGGGTCGAAGCGGTGAAATTCGTTATGCAAGTCTGAGTAAATTCGTAGCTTCATCAGTCGGTCACTTGGGAATTTGCTGTGTTTCGATGTGATTTACAGGTTGTACGGCTTTAGTGCCTCCACACCTGGTTGACCTTCGCACGGGCACCGTTATGAGCTGCTGGTTTCGAGTGTGTTTGATAATCCATGGGGCCATAACAGCTTCACCTGTGTGGATCCGTATGCCGGATGGCTAGTGGCGTACGCCAGAAAAGCGTGGGCTCAATCCATCCGGCGCCCATTCGCAAACGACATATGCACTGCCATTGCTCGTTTCGAAGACTTGATATCCGTGGCTCTCGAACTGTCGACGTAGGGTGGACGTCCTAATGGTCGCACCATCTCGAAAGCGCCCGCGTTGTTCTTGATAAACCACACCTACCAGGCAGTTGATTTCCTGATCCACCCTCGCACAGCACATGTATGCGGTGGCCGGAAATTCGAACCGCACACCCATAGCACGCTCGACGCTTGCGGGCGTTGAGGTCGGGTTGACCTCCGCGGCGGTCTGCAAGCTGTTCAAGGATTCATAGTCTGTAGGCATGGCAATTCACTCGATCTGTCCAGGCATGATGTCCTGTGTTGATGTCCTTCAATGCACTTCGAAAAAAGGCCTGATAGCACCGTTTTCGAAGTAATGGTGGGCCACCACGAACAATCCGCCCGTGTCCGCCTCTACCACCAAGTAACCGTTGCGGTGAAACCGCCTCACTACTGGTGGCGTATGCGCTGGCAGACCTGGGGGTAAGAGACTCATGCAATTGCAGAAGATCAGCCCAGTCATCCGCGGCGGTCGATATAGCGCGCATAAGAGAAATCCCACCACGTCATCCTCAGGTATGGCCGCCTTCGCCCTTTGGATGACCGTCGGCAGCCTGTTGAAGGAGAGGTCTCTTATCGTCGACCCGAAGGTCTTGATCATGAATGCCGGAGGATCTGGGAATGCTGGGTTGTTCACTGGTGGTTCCTCACATCAATCCAGGCCTCTCGGCACGCGACCCCGTTCTGTTGCTGCTTACGAGAGCTCAGCGCTACCGGCTTCACCCTCTCAGCCGTTCATCCAGTCTCGAGGCCGCCTCTGCAGCTGTTCGCCAACACCCGGACGTAACCTCTGCTGACCTGGGCTCTGCAGCTCGCCTAGGGCTAGAGGATAAAAATCAGAATCGACGGTTTAGGGCTAAATTGATATCTGGTAGAGAGATGTCGCCCTGAGCTGCTGCCCTCACCCGCCTGCCTGAACCCACGCAGCGGTAGTTCGAGCCACGCGCTCACGCCGTAACTATACGACTACTATATACGGTAGAGTGTTACGGCACAACATGGCTACATCCTCGATTTTGAGGAATGCCTGTGTCGATGAAGGTACCTTTAGCCGCGATCCTTCGCGCGCTGCGAGCTCACAAAGGGTTGACCCAGGAGTCAATTCCCGAAGGGAGCAATCGTCAGTACCTGAGTCAGCTTGAGCACGGCAAGTCGAGCCCTACATTGGACAAGCTGCAGGACTTGTCGGAAGCCTACGGGGCGTCTCCCCTATTGCTGGTCGGCGCAGCCACCCTGATCCGGGAAGGCATAACCGTTGATGCGCTTGTAGAGAGATTCGCAGAACAGATGCGTGAACTGGATGCCGCCGGCACACTCGCGGCAGCGCGGGCAGAATTGGATGCCGGTGGACTACGTAGCAGGCCAGCCGGCCGGGTGATTGATCGCGATCTGAAGGCCGCGATTCAGGAGTGCAAAGCCCAGGGCTTGAGTCAGGCGCAGACGTCTCAGAATCTCGCTGTGAACAAGATGACTGTCAGTCGTTACTGGCGCGAGTCGGAATGATGATGCCGGGGTGACGGATCACTATCCCTCTCTCGGGGAAATCCTTGTGAGGAGTGATCTCGGTAATGGCACTATCTAAAAGTGCAAGACTTCTGGCACGTGAGAAATGCTATGAAAGACACAATCAATTGAATAGCCGTGGGGCTGAATCCAGCTTGTCAAGGACGCCTGCACTACTGCTCCCAGCCGCTACCATGAAATATCGGTTGTAACGAGACACAGTATCGTTCACGAGCAAGTCAAAGACAGGCCTGGGGATATGCCGTACTAGTGCCTGGCTTCCATAGACGGAAACGGGGTAGTCATAGAAGAGCTCCATAAAAGCGTCGATCAAATCAGCGGTTCGGTGCGTCTCGGTGAGACCATGTGCATTGATCCACACAATTTTGGTGACGAATGAGGGCACCGGCCCGGGAAGCATGAGCCGTTGTGTGCCCTCCTTGGTCGTGAGCCGCTCAGCCGCGTGAAACCACGCGAGTATCCGTCTCGACGGAAATGAAACGAACATCCCTAGATTTGCTTGCGCACCGAAAACAGCGCCATTTTCGGTGACTGCAAGCGGCAAGGAGAAGCGTACTTGAGTCACGAACTGGAACAGCATATTTCCTCCACATGATAACTATTAGTGCCTGCCACCAAACCCAGCAACAAATTCTGCTAGATAAGGGCTGCGGATTTTGGTTGAAAGCTCAACCAATTGGGCAAAAAGTGATCTCCCATGCTCAGGAATAAAGACGTTAGCGGATCGACCTAGCCCGGCGGTGCTATTAAAAAAATAATAACGCTGGTCAAAAAACTTGAGGTACTGCTCAGCCTCTGAGCGTTGACTGTCCTCCAAAACATCCAAAACCAAGCCCATCAGCAGTATCGCCAGCTGCCTGCGGGTAACCTGGCTTGTTAAGGGGCCCAAATGCAGATTGTATCGAAAGAGTTGAACCTCAGCCCCAACGGACTTCTTGGGAAACAAAGAGGCAATTATGCCATGTCGAGGATAGAGAAATATTCGTATTATCGTCTGAATCAACCGCCACTCAGAGTCACATCCACTATCCAAGGCTCTAGCCTCAGCGCGGGACATAAATAACTGTATGGACAGTAATGCATCTATGACTTGCGGGGTCAGATTAGGATGGGGGAATGCCAAAGAACTTGACTGTGAATGGTAGTCAGAAAAAAGCCTCACCGCCATATTAAGTTTGTAATTGTGTTTTCCTGGCGTGTCGACCAAAGAAACAAAGTGCACAGGGCAAACAGTTTGTGTGACTGAGCACCACTCAGTAAGCATTGTAGGAAGCTTGAATGATCGAATATGATCACAAAAGCATTCATAGCAAAAGGCTCCACGATAATAGCGTGGTATCAGCCAAGTGCTTTTCGGTGCGAAGAAAAAAACGTCAGAATCTACCAGGCCCACCTGCTTCAGAGCGCACCTGCTGAACTCGCTGGAAAAATTAAAGTCGGGATCAAAATCACCTTTTTGCATGCAGCATTGATACATCCCCAAAAGCTGGTGGATGGATAAATCACTGTAGATGGAAACGGCTCCTTGGCGATACAACCAAGATGAAAACAGCTCGTTCTGGACTGGCATGATAAGTACACTCATATGAAATGCCTGCGTCTTTATTCCCATTGGCGCATGTAAAGAGGATGGCAGAGATGCAACATGGTGGAAGCCAGATTGCCTTCTGTTCTTTTATAGAGCTCCCCTAATGCTGAACTAGATACATTGTTTAATCCATTTGAGGCGGTCAAGCTCTTAAAGTAAGTAATATACTGACCAAGGTCTGCGAAGCTACGCAAATGATATTCGTCACGCCCCTGAACCCCCTTAATATCACTATGCAGGATACTGCGATCGTGATCCCATCTAGACAATGTCTGAGAAATAATGAAACTCATGCCCGGCAATGCTGAGGCAATTTTACTAAGGTGCCCCATAGTCATTTTTCTCATTGGAACAGTTACAGCAAAGTCATCGATATCCTCAATAAGTAAGTTCATAATCGGCTGCAGTTCAATGAGAGGATATATAAAGGCTGGAATCGGTGCCCGGTGTGAAATCCCCTCACCGCCCAGCCCCAAGTGATGATAAAACGTCTCAAGCAAGTTGAGGTCACTCATCGCTGGTCTTGATACGAGTTTAAGACATGCTGACCCCATATCTTCCCCAAGACATTCCATCAATGTCGAAAGGCCTGATCCTGGCTCAGCGTTAATTATAATTATGGTAGGCTGAGCCAAGGCCAGCTTAGCTGATATCGCATCATGGATATCTTGCTGGCATGGGGTCAAACTACTTCTTCGATTTATCTGCATTGCGATCAACCTTGGGAATATGCAAGTTAAATCCGAACCGCATCGCAATATCACGCAAACGAGGGAACTGCTCCGGCGCGATGCGCTCTGCTCCTGAGTCAATAGCATCCATGGCTAGACATTTCATGATCTTGACGACGTTATCCATGATCCCTAATGACTCGGTATGGATTAACGTTCTAAGCTCCGGGGATGCGAGGTCGGATTTGAACTTAAGCGGGAGATGAGCCTCATAAGTTGCAATGAAATTAACAAAATCCTGCCCCATCTCCCAGTCTTTGACAACAAACTGCACAAAACGACGGTCGATGATCCGATCCAGCATAACGATGTCGCGTGCCTCCGTATTGCCAAAGGCGATTACACACAATTTCAGAGTGCCCGACAGATTACGCATCAGCGAAAGAAGCGTACGCTTTTGAGCATATGGCTGTAGAAGGGCATCATTTAGCTCATCAAGGACGATGGCACATACGTTGTTAACCCTTATGTAATTTAGTATTAAGTCTTCCTTCCTGGCTGTGTTGCGGCCACCGACCTCAATTCCAAAGGCCTCACATATCCGATCAAGGAGCTTATGGCGACTCGTATTTTCGGACAGCTCAACAAAGACCATTTTTTTATCGGAGTTCGCGCTTAGAAACTTCAGGCGATGCCATGCAGCCGTTTTTCCATCCCCGCCTTCTCCGTGTATAAATATGCAAGATGCTTGAATCTGGTTTCTTGTATACAACATGTGGCCTATACATTCGAACATTAAAGCAAACTTTGGTGTATCGATCCAAAAGTCATGCCTGCAAATTTCGATACGTTGAGTTGCAGAGAGATCAAGCTTATAGCGATGCTCTAGCAATACGTGATCGTAATCTGAAGATGCGTCCATAGTCATTTTTTGAACCTGTCAATTATTAGCGTAGGTTGCATAATCTCCGGAGCGCCCCGACTGCTTTGGATGATACGCGGCGCGCCAATTACTGGCTGGATCGCCGGGGGGGTGGGTAGCCGCTCTGTCTGCGCCGTGATATCTTTAAGTGGTCTTGGCTTTTTGTTAGGCTGAGTCTCCACTTCAATTGCTAGTTCGCGCTGGCGCCTCTGGGCTTCCAGAGCATGCTCATCATCAATGAGCCCCGCTGGCGCGCGGTGGCCGACATGCCTGGCACTAGACAAAGCCTTATGGCTGCAATAAGACTCCCAGTTGTTGGAGAGGCGGTTTTTAGTGTAGGTGCACGGAACATGTAGAAATCTTCCAGGAACCAATACCCATATCGAGCTCAGGTCGCCGGACTGATACCGTATCTCAACATTTCTTGCGCCGATGTAAGGATCTAGTTCGGGACTGTGATATCTTCTGCCTGAAAAATTTATTCCATATATCTGAATTGTATGATTATAAGATGGAGCCAAAAACTCAATTTCGAAGCGTTCCCTCTGATCTTGCAGGATCACTCTTTCATGGTCTAGAGCCCCCTGCGAATCGTAAGAATTCCATGCTTGACGCGGAGTACTCCCCAGACCTTCATGATGCGTCCCGTGGTAAATAATCGCTTGATCAAACAGGTATTTAGCGCATTGCACAATATCATACTTGGCATCAAGCTCTGGGGTTAAACCCGCCCGCTGAATCACATTGCTGCCTGTATTTCCTGGCAGAAAATGTATTTCGTTCATAAATGTGCCTATAACGCGTTCGATCAAGCCACCGTACCACTTCTTGCCGATTGGGCGATGATCCCAATCCATTCCCCATCTTTTGCACATTGCAATGAACTTAGGGCTAGTGAACTCAGCAGCGTTGTCTGTGTAAATTAGAAAGGGTATCCCGTAATATGGGTAAGCTCTGGAGTCAAGACCCCAGGACTCTAAAAAAGTACATTTATCCAAAACTGCAAAAGCCAACGCGCTTGCAACGGTGCTTAAACTAGGGGGTCGAAGGCTCAGATGCAGACCAAGTATCACCCTAGTAAGGGAGCACATGATAATCGTCAACCAAGGACGCCCTACCAACACATCACGATCAAATTCGTCGACTAGCATGATGTCGACCATAGTGTGATCCATCTGCACTTGCTGAAGCACACGTTCCATGATTTTTTTCTTAGGTTTAGCTATATACTTATTATCACCAGCCTCCTTTCCATATTTTTTGTAGTATTTAACTTTTTCGGGCTTTGCAGCTACAAATTTCCTACACTGATACTTACTGGGCGGCAACTCATCTTCAGGAACTAGCCCTTGAGCGTACTTCCAGACTTTAGCTGATGATGCACTCGGCCCGTTGTATTTCTCCTGAAACGAAAGTTCAAGAGCACTTAGCTGCCCGGGCGTTAGCTTATGGCTGCCCGGCTTCGTTCCCCTCTTCTTTCTCGCCAAGTCAAGATAGCTATTAGATTCCAAGAAGGATTTATACAGATTGTAGAATTGACTTTTTTTTACTTCCAATAGCTCCATCGCTTTAGCTTGACCTATCATGCCATCCCTAACTTGCTTGAAAATGGCATCGCGCTTCCGGGCAAGACGCAACTCTGCATCACTCACATCTAGAGCTTCATACGGTACTGCGGATTGAGTAACGGTAACGTTTGCGGGTTTCCAGGGCGTTGGGATCCTCAGGGGTGACACCTTAACTCGAATCGGCTTGGAGGTATGGATTGATACGGCCGTGCGAATTTCTTTGCTCACCTTTCTCGCCACCTATTATGTCGAAGCAATAGCAAATACCACTGGGTATGGTATCGATCCCTACATGCGTACTGGTAACAGTAATAGTTAACTTCACCAAAATGGTGAGTCGGCTTTGTAGGATCTAGGCGCAGCTCTCCTTATCAGAAACACTCCACTGAAACAACAGCTGCGGAAAATTCTATTCATGATCATTTGGCATCATCGTGCATGGTTGACGTTAATGGGTGAGCGAGTTCTGGAGGTGCTGTTAATATCTGGCGTCAGTTACTAATGACTGAAGGTAGCTCAGCGTCCCGATGGCCACAACAATTTTTTTCACACCTTAAATCGCCAACAAACTGACAGCATGATTAACTGATTAATTGATAGGAAAAAAGCGCAATTAATCTAACCTTTCTTGCGATTAATTTTGCAAGTCAAAACAGTCAGTTGCGAGACAGGAAATTGTTTAATCACAAATTGAATTCTACAATAAGTGCATTAATCGAAGTTTAAAGCCTAGTGATTTTAGTTATAGCCACAAACGAAGTTCGATGTTTTTTGTTCTGTCACGTCGCGCCTCTGATGCGCCCGAGTAGAATTCGCAGCCCCTGCTGCGAGACCATATCCTCGATGCTAAGCTTAAGACACCTGTCGATCGACGCGCTCATAAATACTGACAGCGCTTCCCCCAGCGCTCGCCTGTTAAGGCTTCTCGATGCAGGTAGGCGCCCAGAAACGCGATCGCGTTGAGTGCTATACGATAACGAAGGAAGGAGGTTGCCATAGCTGGGCCTAATAATGCGCACATGCTTCTTTACAGGTTCACGCCTCATGGGAGCAGATCCCATATGGTAGAAGCCGGGTAGTCGTGGTGATACGGTGTGATGCAGTTTGCTCCGGTTGCCCCAGCCTCTGGGCAATCGCTGTCATTAACACGGTATGAGGCTTGTGCACTTGTGATAAGCAGGCACCTTTGAACGCATTCGCCCTTCTGGAAAGCGCGAGTGGTAGATGAACGTTGCACGGTATACAGCCGGGTCGCGAGTTATCGTACAACTGCCTATGCTTGCGCCCGTTACGTGCAGTCTTTGAGTGGAAAACAGCTGTAATTGCAGCACTTAATTGGAATCGAGAAATCTGTTTTCCAGCCAAGGACTGCCGAGACTGATTTTAGTCAATAGAATCAATCTCCTACGGAAATCCTATTAACTGGTGACCGTCACATCCACAGAGCAAAGCCCTCACGCCCGAGCAGCAAAAAATCCAGGAGCTCGAAGCCCGGATCGCCCGTCTTGAGCGGGAGAAATCCATTTTAAAAAAGGCCACCGCGCTCTTGATGTCGGAAGAGCACGAGCGCATGCGCTGATTGATCAGCTCAGTGTCCATGAGCCAATCGAATTGCTGTGCGAAGTGTTCGAGGTACCTCGCTCGTGCTACTACAACCATTGCCTGCGGCGTCGGTCTCCAGACGCCGAGCGGGTTCGTTTACTTAGCCGAGTCAATGAGCTGTTCGGGCAAAGTCGAGGCGCTGCCGGCAGCCGCAGTATCGTGTCGATGATGCAGGCGGATGGCGAGCAAATCGGTCGGTTCAAGGTGCGTAGCTTGATGCGGGAGCTGGGATTAATCAGCAAGCAACCAGGCTCGCATGCTTATAAAAAAGCAACAGTGGAGCGGCCTGACATTCCGAACATTTTGAATCGGGAGTTCGATGTACCCGCGCCCAATCAGGTCTGGTGTGGCGACATCACCTACATCTGGGCGCAAGGAAAATGGCATTACCTGGCGGTGGTTATGGATCTTTACGCGCGTCGGGTGGTGGGCTGGGCGTTTTCGAACAAACCGGATACGGACTTGGTGATCAAGGCGCTGGACATGGCTTATGAGCAACGCGGCAAGCCTCAGGGCCTGCTGTTTCATTCCGACCAGGGCGTCCAATACGGGAGCCGACAGTTTCGCCAGCGGCTTTGGCGATACCGCATACGCCAGAGCATGAGCCGCCGGGGTAATTGCTACGACAACTCGCCGATGGAGCGTGTGTTCCGCAGCTTGAAAACTGAGTGGATACCGACCGTGGGCTACATGACGGTCCAAGAGGCTCAGCGGGATATCAGTCATTACCTGATGCATCGTTACAACTGGATTCGGCCACACCAGTTCAATGATGGAATGGCGCCCGCTCAGTACGAGAAAAACCTTAACGTCGTGTCCGGGATCAGTTGACCACTACACACATCATCAATCACATGGTGCTCTGGCGTGCCTATCAGGGTCTCCCACTTGCCAATCACAGCCTTGTTGCGTAGCCACCCCTCGACGCTGGGTCCAGAGGTCTTAGCCAGTCGCTCAACACCACTTTCCCGCAGGCGCTTTGCAATGGTGGATTTGCCCACACCTGAGACATACAGCTCAAACGCTGTCTTGATCCAAGGTGCAACATCCTCACGTACAGTACCGTCGCTGTTCAGCCACACAGGCGTCATTCGCTTGGGTGCCACACCCTTTTCCTTGGCGTCCTTACGACGCTTCTTGTAGGAGTCTTCAACGCGACGTGAGAGCGTTCTAGAGTATTCATGTGCTGCCTGAATCTTTGCGACAAGCATAAACAGGTGTGGCCCGCCTACAGAGGCTTCTGTGTAAGTGGTGTTGTCGTCGAGTGTGATAATCGACACCCCAGCTCTCAGGATCGGAGCAATCACGTCAGAAAGCATCTGTAGTGCTGGTAGTCGGCCTGTACGGTCTATGGCCTCGACCAGTACAACGTCATCCCTTTTGATATAGCCATCCATGACGGCTTTGAGGAGCTTGCCGAAGTTCCCGCCCTCCTTAACGTGCTCACCGTGAAAGCCGCTTTTACCCAAGTCGGAGTAATTCAGCTTGCTCAACTCATAGTCTTGGTGGTCTAGCAGCCATTTGGCTATCATCCCTTCCTGACGCTCAACGCTGCTCCCCCCTTCTTGGCGAGCGCTTGAGAATCGAATATATGAGATTGCTTGCTTCACGGTGTGCCCCCTGTATTTGCTGGCTGAGATGGTAACAGGGGATCAGTGTTACATGTGAAAACGTTGGGATCAGGGCCTTATGGGCATGAAGGTGGGCGGCAAACGCAAACTGTTCGTGCCTGCCCACCTGGCCTATGGCGACAGAACGATGGGCGCGCACATCAAACCGGGTGCCGACCTGACGTTTGAGATAGAGCTGCTGGAAGTGCTGACCCGCGACGATTGAGCGGGCTGCCTTGCAGGTCGCCTTGAATCGGCCGATGACCTTGGCTGACAGGCATAAGCCTGATTGCTTGTTATCGCGGAAAAAGCCATGCTCCGGGTATGGAATTCAAGGTCTTGGCACAGGAACACGTATGGCGCTCAATAAGTCGACTCAGGAGCTGAAGCGGCACCTGAAAGGGACAGCAACCAATCTGGAAAACACGGCGGAAGAAATTCTCAAACTCGCCTCGCAAATGAAAGATGTCGACGTGACGGCAGTACTGCAGATGGTCAACCGCCTTTACAGCGATGCCGATCAGCTCAAGGCCTATGCCGATGAGGTAAGGGCCAAGCGAATCGTACGCGCCAAGCCACTATGAACCGCTGAAACCAACGTTCAGACGCGCCTCCATCGGTCCAGAGGGCCTTCGATGCTGCCACAGCCCGCCAGAATCAGCGCCAGCCCCAGGCACCTGAACATGCAGAAATGGCGTGGCCGGGTCGGCATGTGCCTGGTGGCGAGCCTTTCGGTTCTGGCGGGCATGACCGATGCCATCGGTTTCATGGCGACCGGCGACTTCGTTTCGTTCATGAGTGGCAACACCACCCGGCTTGCCGTCGCGATCAGTGCCGGCGACCTGAGCGTGACCCTTCGCCTGGCACTCGCCATCTTCGCCTTTATTGCCGGCAATGCGCTGGGCGTCGTCGTTGCACGGCTTGGCGGCCGACGCGCCCTGCCCCTGCTGCTGGGGATCGCCACGCTGCTGTGCGCCGCAGCCGCATGGCCGCTGGAAAGCAATATGCTCGCACTGATCTGGGCCATTCTGGCGATGGGTATGCTCAACGCCGCCGTGGAACAGGTCAACGGGCTGCCGGTCGGCCTGACCTATGTAACCGGCGCGCTGTCGCGTTTCGGGCGTGGCCTGGGCCGCTGGATACTGGGCGAGCGCCGAGATGGCTGGCGCGTGCAACTGGTGCCGTGGGTTGGCATGTTCATCGGGGCGGTCATCGGCGCACTGCTTGAACAACGCCTGGGGCTTAATGCCCTGTTGATCAGCGGCAGCCTGTCGGCATTGCTGGGGCTGGTTTCATTGAAAATCCCGCATCGCTGGCAACGTCAGTACATGCCTCGCTGAACCCTGCGATTCCCATCTGCTGAAATACGTTTACCATACGCCGCCTTTCATAACCGACCTTCGTCATGACCCCTGAAGCACTTGCCATCCTGCAACAGCATCTACTCGCCGCCCTGAACAACGTTCCGACTGAAACCCGCCGCCTGTTTCATGGCCGTGGTCGCGTATGGCCAGGGCTGGAGCACATTACCGTCGACTGGATGCAGGGCGTGGTGCTGGTCTCACTGTTCAAAGAGCCTCTTGAGAACGAACTGGCAGCTCTGACGCAGCTGTTGAACGAGTTGATCGAAACGCCGCAGTGGCAACAAAGTCAGGCCCATACCCTGTTGCTGCAACACCGCTATTTGCCGCAAAGCACTACGCAATGGTTGACCGGCGAGGTCGTCGATGAATGGGTAATCACCGAGAATGGCCTGCGTTATAAAATCGATTTCGGCAAGAAGCAGAACAGCGGTCTATTTCTGGACATGCGCTATGGCCGCGAATGGGTGCAGGCCCAGGCAAAGGGCAAGCGCATCCTGAACCTGTTCGCCTACACCTGCGGCTTTTCGGTCGCAGCCCTAGCCGGTGGTGCAGACCATGTGGTGAACCTGGACATGGCCCGCGCGGCATTGAATCGCGGTCGTGAGAATCACCGGCTCAATGATCAGGATCTGAGCCGGGTGACTTTTCTCGGGCATGACCTGTTCAAGTCATGGGCCAAAGTCACCCGCTCCGGCCCTTATGACCTGATCATCATTGACCCGCCGTCTTTCCAGAAAGGCAGCTTCATGCTCGACAAGGACTACCAGCGAGTCCTGCGCCGTCTGCCAGAGTTGCTGGATGAAGACGGTTCGGTGCTGGCATGCATGAACGATCCGGCATTGGGGCCGGACTTTCTGATTCAGCACACGGCAATCGAGGCACCGTGCCTGCGCTTCGAGCAACGCCTGGAGAACCCGCCGGAATTCCCGGATGCGCGGGTCGATGGCGGCCTGAAGGCTTTGGTGTTCAAGGCTGAAGGCTTGAGTCGGACAGGGTGGGCGTAAACCCTAAAGAATTTAGCCAGCGACGCGCGAGTATCGCTGGCTACCGTCAATGGAACAAGTAACGTTACGGGAAATGCGTTTACAAAGTTTTCACATTCAAGAACAACCCTCATTATAAAAGTCTGACTATTGGCAAACTTTTTGTTTATTTAACACTTCCTGAATGACGGATAAACTTTTTGTGTCAGACAGTAGTTTTTTCCAGGCCACAGCACTAGAGTGATATCAAGTCACCATCATTTGTAAGATGGCCCCCGCCATGAAGTGGTGACACAAAGGGGATCCATAATGCCAATAAGAAATATCGGATTGAACCTCAGGGCGTTTGTCAGCTTTGGCTTTATTTGCTTGCTGCTCGCTGGCCTGGGCATCAACGCACTGTTCAAAATGGAAGGGCTCCACCAGTCCGCCGAGCGGTTACAGAATGACTGGCTGCCCAGCGTGAGGCAGGCAGGCCGCATTAATACCGCAGGCCTGCTGTATCGCCTCGATGCTCGACGCTTCGTGATGGATGACGACAGACGGTCTTCCGAGTCCATGAACAAGCTGACTGGATTGAAAAATTCGTTACTGCAAGAAGCTGACACTTACGGCCCTCTGGTATCAAGCCCGGAAGAAGAGGAAGCCTATCGAAAAGTGAAGGCTGATGCGTCGGCTTACATCGCCAAAATCGATGAACTGGTTGAACTTAGCAAGAACAAGTCCGATAGCGAATTATTCGCATTCATTCGCGATGTAACGAGCCCGCAAGCCAAGGCGTTACAAGCATCGATAGAAAAACTGATCGAAGTCAATATCAAAGGAGCCGAACAATCGGGGTTGGTGGCTGACAGGAATTATCAGAGCGGGCTGACCGTGACCATGACGCTGATTATTCTCGCCATCATTATTACGTTGATTGTTGCCACCTTATTTACGCGCAGCATTGCAAAGCCGGTCAAGGCGCTACTCGACTCCACACGACGGATCGCCGAAGGTGATCTGCGCACGACTGTCGAAATCAACGGGGCAGACGAGCTGACCGAACTGCAAAAAGCCAGTGCAGCGATGCTCTCTAACCTCAAGGGCACCATTCAGCATATTTCCGATGCCTCAGGCCTGCTCGCCTCGGCCGCCGAAGAAATGAGCTCGATCACACAGGATTCCACACAGGGCATGCAGCGTCAGACCCAGGAAACCGAGCAGGCGGCCACGGCGGTCAACCAGATGACAGCCGCCATCGAAGAGGTCGCACGCAACGCTGTTGCGGCCTCTTCCTCTACCCAGGCCTGTGAAAAATCCGCGCAGACTGGCCAGGATTGCGTCGGCCAGACCATCACTGCGCTGGAAAAGCTCAGTCACACCGTGGACAGAACAGGCACAGAAGTAGAGGGCCTCGCCAATCAGGCTCAAAGCATCGCCAAGGTTGTGGACGTGATTCGCGCCATCGCCGAACAGACCAACCTGCTGGCGCTCAACGCCGCCATCGAAGCGGCGCGGGCTGGCGAACAGGGCCGTGGGTTTGCGGTGGTTGCCGATGAGGTCAGGGCGTTGGCACATCGCACGCAGACGTCTACCCAGGAAATAGAACAGATGATCCAAGGTATTCAGAAGAACTCCAATGAAGCCGTCCAGTCGATGAAGCAGAGCAATGCGGAAACCGACGCCACCTTGCTGATCGCCCAGCAGGCCGGGATTGCGATCAAGGACATCACCGCCTCGATCAGTCATATCAATGAACGCAACCTGATGATTGCGACAGCTTCTGAACAGCAAGCGCATGTTGCGCGGTCGGTCGACGAGAACCTGGTTAGCATTCGCGATCTGTCGGCGCAAAGCTCTTCGGCTTCCAGCCAGACCTCCACTGCCAGCTAGGAGCTGTCCCGTCTGGCTGTGGATCTCAACCGTATGGTGTCGAAGTTTTCAATCTGAGACGGGCCTCTCCTTTACTCCGCCTGCCCAAATACCTGACTGGGCCGTCTCAGCGAAGGATCGAAGGGATTGATTCTGGCACTGATGGCCGTGGCTTCACGCTTGAGCAGTTCTACCACGGTCATCAGGCGATCAGGCGCCAAGCGGTCAGAGATAGTTGCCACGCTGAGCGCTGCCACTGCCCGGCCGCTGCGGTCCAGGATCGGCACGGCCAGCCCGGCCATGCCCGGTAGCGCGCCGGTGTTGCGCCCGGCGTAGCCGAGGCGGCGCACGTTTTCGACCTCTGAACGCAGAAACACCTCGTCGTACAGGTGAAAATCCTTGAGCCGTGGCAGGTTGTAGGCAATCACCGTTTCCCGCTCGTCCTCGGGGAGAAACGCGAGAATCGCCAAGCTGCCCTGCCCCACGCCCAACGCAACACGGCCACCAATGTCGCCGGTGAACGTGCGAATCGGGTACGGGCCCTCACTGCGGTCCAGACAGATCGCGTCAAAGCCACTGCGTGCCAGCAGAAACAGCGAGTCGCCCAGCGATGCAGACAGGCGTAACAGACTGGGGCGTACCACGTCGCGCAGATTGCCGGTGTTGCCCGCCTTGGCGGCCAGCGCAAAGAATTCGATGCTCAACCGATAGCGCTTGCTGAGCAGGTCCTGCTCGACCATGCCCTCATCCATCAGGCTGCGCAGCAAGCGGTGCGTGGTGGGTTGCGAGAGCCCGACACGCTGGGCGAGTTGTGTGACCCGCTCGCCGCCCTGGTCGCAATCGCCCAGGCAACGCAATACGGCGAACAGACGCGACACCGCGCCGACGCCCACTTGCGCAGAATCAGTATTCCGATCAGTGGAATTATTCATGAATATATCTCGCTATTTTTCCACTAAAAGAATTAATTCGAAGAAAGATGTTATTCAGTGAAATTGCTTGTTGAGCCCATCCTAGCCTTCGACCTACTCTCAGTCCACAGGGGCGATTTGAACAATCATCGGTAGCCGACTCAGAGCGAGCACCAACGTCCACAGAACTGCATGACTTCATTTCGCATCTGCCCATGACAAACGCGTGCCTCGGCGCGCATGCACACAGGTGGAAGCAGGCATGGCATTTCTGCAGCTCGAAGGTCTCTCCAAACGCTATGGTTCCATAGACGCTGTGGTCGCCACGAACCTGGCCGTCGACAAGGGCGAATTCGTTTCACTGCTCGGCCCTTCCGGCTGCGGCAAAACCACCACTCTGCAAATGATCGCCGGCTTCGTTGAAGTCAGTGACGGGCGCATCGTGCTCGACGGCCGCGACATTACCCACGCCAAGCCCAGCAGTCGGGGTCTGGGCGTTGTATTTCAGAGCTATGCATTGTTTCCGCACATGACCGTGGCCAACAACGTTGCGTTTGGCCTGCGCATGCGCAAGGTGCCTGCTGCCGAGCTGCTACAACGTGTCACACGGGTGCTGGAACTGGTTCGTCTCGGTCAGCATGCCGAGCGCTACCCGCGCGAGTTGTCTGGCGGGCAACGGCAGCGGGTCGCGCTGGCCAGAGCACTGGTGATCGAGCCGCCGGTGCTGCTTCTGGATGAACCGCTGTCCAACCTTGACGCCAACCTGCGCGAAGAGATGCAGTTCGAAATTCGCCGTATTCAGAATGAAGTGGGCATCACCACACTGATGGTTACCCACGATCAGGCCGAAGCCCTGTCGATCAGTGATCGGGTGGTGGTGATGCAGGCCGGACGGATCACGCAGATCGACGAGCCCTACACACTCTACGAGCACCCACGTACGCGCTTTATCTCGGGGTTTGTCGGCAAAGCCAATATGTTGCAGGGCGACCCGGACAGCAGCGGCAACCCGCAGATCCGTCTGCTACCCGGCGATGGCAAGCTGACACTCAGCCTGCGTCCAGAGAAAATTGATCTGGTGGACCCCGGCTGCGGACGGCTGTCGGGGCGTATCGTCACGCGTTATTTTCTCGGCAGCCAGTGGCTGTATCGCATTCAGACCGGCATCGGCGAAATAACCGTAGTACGTCGCAACGACGGCCAGGCACCGCTGGAACAAGGTGCTGCGATCGGCATCGATTGGCCAGCCGAATTGCTGCGCGTGCTGGACGCCGACGAGGTGCGCGCATGAGCCTGATGAGCGAAATGCGTCAGGGTGGCCGCGGTTATTGGCTGTCAGCCCCGGCACTGGCGTTGTATATCGGCTTGCTGGTGCTGCCGCTGGGCCTGACGCTGCTGCTGTCATTCAACGTGTTCGACTATCAGGTCGGGGTGAAAAGCGACAGCTATACGCTGGCCAATTACACGGCCGTGGTCACCGATTCGTATTTCTATGAAATCTTCCTGCGCACCTTCTGGATCAGCGCGCTGGTGACGTTGCTCTGCGTGCTGATCGGTGTGCCGGAGGCCTACATTCTGAGCCGCATGGGCACACCGTGGCGCTCTATCTTCCTGATTCTGATCCTCACGCCGCTGCTGATCTCGGTGGTGGTCCGGGCCTTCGGCTGGAGCCTTCTGTTGGGGGCGGACGGTCTGATCAACCAGGCTATTCAGTTCATGGGCGGTCGCCCGGTGAAACTGCTGTACACCCCGTTTGCCGTGATCATCGCGCTGGTCCACGTCATGTTGCCGTTCATGATCATTCCGGTCTGGACCTCGTTGCAAAAGCTCGACCCCACCGCCGAACAGGCCGCGCTGTCGCTGGGTGCCAGTCAGGCGAAAGTCATGCGCCTGATCGTCCTGCCGCAGGTCATGCCGGGCGTGCTGTCCGGCTCGCTGATTGTCTTTGGCCTGGCCGCCAGTTCGTTTGCCATTCCCGGCCTGCTCGGTGGTCGACGTTTGAAGATGGTCGCCACGGTGATCTACGACCAGTACCTCTCGGAGCTCAACTGGCCGATGGGCGCGACCCTGGCGGTGGCGCTGCTGGTCAACCTGCTGGTCATGCTGTCCTGGAACCGCCTGATCGAAGGTCGTTACAAAAAAACTCTGGGGGAATGATCCATGTCCAAGAACGGTCCTTTGGCTCTGTCGTTTCATACGCTGGTAGTGATCTTCATGATGGCCCCGCTGGTGGTGTGCCTGGTGGCGTTTACCCCGGAAAACACCCTGAGCCTGCCCACTACCGACTTCTCGCTGCGCTGGTTCAAGGCGGTGTTCGAACGCGCCGACTTTATCGACTCGTTCTACAACAGCCTGACTCTGGCGTTTGTGTCCGCAACGCTGGCGACGTTGATCGCGGTGCCTGCTGCGCTGGCGATCACCCGCCATACATTTCCGGGCCGCAACTTTTTCAATGCGCTGTTTCTTTCGCCGATCATCATTCCGCACCTGGTGCTGGGGGTGGCGATGCTGCGCCTGTTTGCGCTGATGGGCGTAAACGGCAGCTTCACCTGGCTGATCTTCGCCCACGTGCTGGTCATCACGCCTTACGTACTGCGTCTGGTGCTGGCGGCGGCGATCGGTATCGACCGCAGCGCCGAACACGCCGCCGAGTCATTGGGGGCCAACCGTTTCACCCTGTTTCGGCAGATCACCCTGCCGATGATCCTGCCCGGCGTGGCAGGCGGCTGGTTGCTGGCGTTCATCAACAGCTTCGATGAAGTCACGCTGTCGATCTTCGTCACCTCGCCTGCTACCCAGACCCTGCCGGTGCACATGTACGTTTACGCCACCGAATCCATTGACCCGATGATGGCTGCCGTATCGGCACTGGTCATCGCCCTCACCGCCGCCACCATGATCCTGCTCGACCGGGTCTATGGGCTGGATCGGGTGCTGGTCGGCAAACACTGATCCGGAGCTTTCACGTTATGGCATTGCTGAAACGACTGGCTGAACATGATCGCCCCGTTCTGCCCTTCACCCTCGATGGGCAACCGGCCAATGGTCTGTTGGGCGACACCGTGCTGACTGCGGTATTGACCGCCAGTGAGCACCTGCGCGGCAGTGACTTCAGTGCCGAGCCGCGCGCCGGGTTCTGCATGATGGGCGCCTGCCAGGACTGCTGGGTAAGACTCGGCAACGGCCAGCGAGTGCGTGCCTGTTCGACGCTGCTGGAAGCTGGCCAAGCGATTATTCGTGAACCGGGGCGGCGGCCATGAGCAAAGACCGCGTTGCCATTATCGGCGCCGGCCCAGCCGGGATTCGCGCTGCCCAGACGCTGCTGGAGCACGGTGTCAAAGCCTGCCTGATCGACGAAGGTCTGCGCGGCGGCGGGCAGATCTATCGTCGCCAGCCAGAGAATTTCCAGCGTCCGGCCAAGGCGCTTTACGGCTTTGAAAGCGGCAAGGCCGTTGCGCTGCATCAGGCACTCGATGCACTGACAACACAGATCGACTACCGACCGCAGACGCTGGTGTGGAACGTCGAAGGCAATCAACTCGATACCCTGCACAACGGAACAGTCGCAACCCTGGATTTCACCCGACTGATTGTCGCCACAGGTGCCACCGACCGCATTCTGCCAGTGCCCGGCTGGACACTGCCCGGCGTGTATAGCCTGGGTGCAGCGCAGATCGCACTTAAATATCAGGGCTGTGCGATTGGCGAACGCGTGGTGTTTTGCGGCAGCGGCCCCTTGCTGTATCTGGTCGCCTATCAGTATGCCAAGGCTGGCGCGAACGTGCTGGCGGTGCTCGACAGCGCGCCGTTTTCAGCCCAATGCAAGGCGCTGCCTGCGCTGCTCGGCCAACCGGCAACCCTTGCCAAGGGCCTGTATTACCGCGCGTGGCTGAGTGCGCATGGCATTCCCGTGCACCAGGGCGCACACCTCACACGCATCAACGGTGACAAACGCGTAGACGGCATTCACTGGCAACGCAACGGCCAATCAGGCCACCTGGCCTGCGACGCAGTAGCCTTTGCCCATGCGCTGCGCAGCGAGACACAACTGGCCGACCTGCTCGGCTGTGAATTCGGTTGGAGCCCGCTTAACCGAGCGTGGCTGCCCATTCGCGATGACTGTGGGCGCAGCAGCGTGCCAGACGTGTATCTGGCAGGCGACGGTGCTGGAATCATGGGCGCAGACGCGGCGGAAATGGCCGGAGAACTGGCCGCGCTCGGGCTGCTGCAAGACAGCGGTGTCACCGTCGACGCCGTGCGTATCAGTGATCTGCAAACCGCACTGCAACGTATCGAACGCTTCCGCCACGGGCTGGAAACCGCGTTTCCGTTCCCTGAGGAATGGGCTGCCAATGTAGCGGATGACACGCTGGTGTGCCGCTGTGAAGAAGTCTCTGCGGGCGATATTCGTACCACCGTGCAGGACGGCCATTGGGAGATCAATCGGGTCAAGGCCATGTGTCGGGTCGGTATGGGCCGCTGTCAGGGCCGGATGTGCGGCCTGGCAGCCGCCGAGATCATCGCCCGCGAGAGCGGCCGGCCAGTTGAGCAGGTCGGCCGTCTACGCGGCCAGGCTCCGATCAAGCCATTGCCGTTCGGCCTGGAGATGCTGCCCGTGGACAAGCAATCAGCGGAGACACAACCATGAGCACGCTGATTGAAAGCGATGCCATTGTTATCGGCGGCGGCATTGTCGGCTCGTCGGCAGCCTTGGCGCTTGCACTGAAGGGCAAGCGTGTCGCCTTGCTGGAGCGCGACTTTTGCGGCTCGCACTCCAGCGGCGTCAATTATGGCGGCGTGCGCCGTCAGGGCAGGCCCTTGTCGCAACTGCCCTTGTCGCAACGGGCGCATCAGATCTGGAGCGGCCTGTGCGAGCTGATCGGTATCGACGGCGAATACCAGCGCTCCGGCCACCTCAAACTGGCGCGCAGCGAGCAGGACATGGATGCGCTGCGCAGCTACGCCGAAGCCAGTCAGGGGTTCGGGCTGGATTTGCAACTGCTGGATCGAAAGCAACTGCGCGCCCGTTACCCTTGGGCGGGCGATGTCGCCGTCGGTGCATCGCTATGCGCCGACGACGGGCACGCCAATCCGCGTCTGGTATCGCCCGCCTTTGCCCGCGCAGCTCGCCGGGCGGGCGCTCAGGTATTCGAGCAGGCGCCGGTCAGCGAAGTCAGTCACGACGGCAACGCCTTCATCGTCACGACCGCCAGCGGCCTGACACTGCGAGCCCCCTGGCTACTGAATTGCGCTGGCGCCTGGGCAGGAGCGCTGGCGGCACAATTCAACGAACCGGTGCCGATGTATTCGGGGCATCCGGCGATGCTGGTGACAGAACCACTGCCGATGTTCATGGACGTCAGCACCGGTGTCGAAGGCGGCGGCATCTATGCCCGGCAGGTGGCACGCGGCAATTGCGTGCTGGGCGGCGGACAAGGCTTTGCCCTCGGCCCGGCACACGCCAGACCAGGACAGGCGGCAGTGCTCGACATCCTGCGCAACGCCGTCGAACTCTACCCGCCACTGGCCGGGGCCCAGGCCATTCGCACCTGGAGCGGCACTGAAGGCTACCTGCCTGATCGCGAACCTGTGTTGGGCCCGAGCCTGACAAGACCAGGCCTGCTGCACGGCTTCGGCTTTGCCGGGGCAGGCTTTCAGATCGGCCCGGCCGCGGGCGAAGCGCTGGCCGAATGGGTCTGCGGCGGTGCCTCAACGATCTCGCTTGAGGCCTTTTCCATCGGCCGCTTCCGCCAGGCAGCTAGCCAACCCACAGAGATAGAACCCGCTACGAACGTCATCCCATTGCACAGAGGAAGGTCGTCCCTATGAAAAGCACCAAACGTCTCGCCCTCACCGGCTTGTCATGCCTGCCCTTGGCGGCCGCACTCGTGTCGTTGCCTGCCCAGGCCGAAACCACGCTGTACCTGGGCATGAACGGCGGAACCATGGAGCGCCTGTATGCCGATCAGGTGCTGCCCGCTTTCGAGAAGGCCAACAACGTCAAGGTGGTGATCGTGCCCGGCACCTCGGCCGACATCCTCGCCAAGGTGCAGGCTAGTAAAGACAACCCGCAGATGCATGTGATTTTTCTCGACGACGGCATCATGTACCGGGCTATTTCCATGGGCCTGTGTGACACCCTGCAGCCCAGCGCCAGTCTGGCTGACCTGCCTGCCAAGGCTAAAATCAAGGAACAGGCAGCGGCTGTCAGCCTGGGTGTGACCGGCCTTGCTTACAACACGCGGATGTTCAAGGAAAAGGGCTGGAGCGCGCCCACCTCGTGGATGGACCTGGCCGACAAACGTTTCAAGGACAAGGTGGTGTTCCAGTCACTGGCCTCCTCGACCTTCGGCCTGCATGGCTTTCTGATGTTCAACCGTATCCAGGGCGGCAGCGAGAAGGACGTCGAACCCGGCTTCAAGGCCTGGCCGAAGACCATCGGCCCGAACGTACTGGAATACATCGCCAGCTCGGCAAAGATCTCGGAAATGGTACAGACCGACGAAGCCGCGCTGTTTCCGCTGACGCCGACGCAGGTGACCGCCTTGAAGATCAAGGGCGTGCCGGTGGAGTACGCCTCGCCCAAGGAGGGCGGCGTAGTGTTGAACGTGGCTGAATGTGCAATCGCCAATAACAACCAGCCAGAGCTGGCCCAGAAGCTGGCGGCCTACCTGCTGACACCGGAAGCACAGGCCCCTGCGCTGGAATTCGGCGATCAGATCCCGTCAAATCCAAAAACCCCGACCTCCGAGAAGACGCGCGCGCAAGTCGAGGCCATGGAAAAGTACCTGGAAACAGCGGTAACCATCGACTGGGATCAAGTCAACCAGATCCGCCCCGAGTGGAACGCACGCTGGAGCCGCAGTATCGAGCGCTAGTCGCAAGCGGCAAGGTCAAAAGGCCGTGCCGTTTACAGGCAAGCACCGGCTGATCACCGCCCGGCAAATTATTTCAACTTATTACCGCACAAGAGAGTCCCACCGTTACGCCCTCTTCTTGAGGCGCATTTAACGGTGGTTCTTTCTTTATGAGTTTTATTGTCTGCATGAGCGTGCTTGGCGTGCTCTTGATGCTATTGGCGCTCACGTCCTCGTACCTGCGCTGGATGCCGGTGACCACATCAGCGGTGTGCCTGGGATTCGGCTTTGGCATCGGGCCGACGGGCCTGGATATCGTCAATCTGGATTTCGAAAAATCCTACGAATGGCTGGAGCGCCTGACCGAGGTGGCGGTGCTGTTTTCCCTGTTCGGTACGGGCATCAAGTTGCGCCTGCCGCTGCGCGGCAAGGCCTGGCACTCTGCCTACTGGCTGGCCGGGCCGGTGATGCTGGCGACCATTGCTGGCGTGACGGTCGCGGGGCACTACATTATCGGCCTGGACTGGGGCGTGTCGTTGTTGCTCGGTGCCATGCTGTCTCCGACCGACCCTGTACTGGCCGGGATGGTCCAGGTGAACAACGCCCAGGACCAGGATCGCCTGCGGTTTGGTCTGTCCGGCGAAGCGGGCCTCAACGACGGGACGGCGTTTCCGTTCGTGATCTTTGCCTTGCTGTACCTGAGTTCCGGGGGCGCAATGAGCGACTGGGTCCAGGGATGGCTGATCAAGGACCTGATCTGGGCGGTTCCGGCCGGTTTGTTGATTGGTTACGGCATGGGCCGCGGCGTTGGCCATCTGATGATCTTTCTGCGCATCAAGAACGCCGACAGCACCACATCACCCAATGACTTTCTGGCGCTGGCATTGATCGCCCTGGCCTACGTGGTCGCGCAAGGTGTGGGAGCCTTCGGTTTTCTTTCGGTCTTTGCCGCCGGATTCGGGCTGCGTCAGGCTGAAGTACGTGTCACGCGCTCAGAGCTGCCATCGGAGCATGTCGCGCAACCGGTCCTGGGGCATATGACTGCATCCCTTGAACAGGGCACAGTAGCGCAGGGCGAAGACATGAGCGACTCGCAACTGGCTGCCGGGGTAATGATGGGCGATATGCTCGCGTTCGGCAGCCTGGTGGAACGCGCGATGGAAGTGTTGCTGATCACCCTGCTGGGCGCTGCGCTGGCGATGTACTGGGACTGGCGCGCGATTGGTCTGGGTATCGCGCTGTTCTGCGTGATTCGTCCTGCCAGCGTTTGGTTGCTGGTGAGTCGTCGCCTGCTCAACGTCCGACAAAAAGCACTGGTTGGATGGTTCGGTATTCGTGGGATCGGCAGTCTTTATTACCTGTGTTTTGCGTTGTCACACGGTCTGGCACACGATGTCGGCCACGTTGTGATCGGCATGACACTTTCGGTCGTAGCGCTGAGCATTCTGGTACACGGCATCAGCATCCAGCCTTTGCTGGAACGTTACGAGCGCAGCGCCGCCGCAAACCCTGATTAACAGGCCTGCTACGGCAAAGGGCCATAGATGAGGTCGATGAGGGTATTGGAAGAAGCAATTGGACTGCGGCATTTCGACTCGGTAGCGTGGCGGCCATGTAGCAGGTGCATAGCCGCCAGTGCAAAGCTTGAGGCGTGCAGCTAATATGTGAGCAGGCTTGGGCACTTTGCCAGCCTGCGCAAAGGCCCGGATGCTGCACCTTGCAAAAGAGCTGAACCCCTGTAGCACGCTGGCCTCCAAACCTGGAATACAGCTCTCTCGATCATTTAGAAGGTGAAATGTCAGAATCCGTCCTGATGGACCGCTTTGCACGTAAAGTCGATTATCTGCGCATGTCGGTCACCGACCGGTGCGATTTCCGCTGCGTGTACTGCATGGCCGAAGAGATGACGTTTTTGCCTCGGCAACAGATTCTGTCGCTGGAGGAAATCCTTCAGGTAGCCGAGCGCTTCGTCGCGCTGGGTACGCGTAAAATTCGTCTTACCGGCGGTGAGCCACTGGTACGCTCCGGCGTCGTGGGTCTGTGCGAAAAGATCGCCGCCCTGCCCGGCCTGCGCGAACTGTGCATGACCACCAACGGTTCACAACTGGACAAACTGGCCGCACCGCTGTTCAAGGCGGGCGTCACCCGTTTGAACATCAGCCTGGACAGCCTCGACCCGCAACGTTTTCGCGAGCTGACCCGCACGGGTGATCTGCACAAGGTCATTGCCGGTATCGACGCCGCCAATGCCGCAGGTTTTGTGCACACCAAGCTCAACTGCGTGGTAATGCATGGTCGCAATGATCACGAGATCAACGACCTGCTGGCGTTCGCCATCGATCGCAATCTGGATGTCTCGTTCATCGAAGAGATGCCGCTGGGCATCATCAGCGAGCACAGCCGTGCCGAGTCCTTCTACTCCAGCGATCAGGTTCGCGAGCGCATTGCCGAACGTTACACGCTGGTGCCTTCCACTGACTCGACCCAAGGGCCATCGCGCTACTGGCGTCTGGCCGAAGCACCAGGCATTCGCATTGGCTTTATCTCACCGCACAGCCATAACTTCTGCGGCACCTGCAATCGCGTGCGTCTGACGGTCGAAGGTCGCTTGTTGCTGTGCCTGGGCAACGAGCACTCCGTGGACTTGAAAGCGGTACTGCGCGCCAATCCCGGTCAGCCTGAGAAACTCGAAAAAGCTATCATCGATGCGATGCAAATCAAGCCGTGGAGCCACAACTTCACCCACGACGATGGCGTGCAGGTGGTGCGCTTCATGAATATGACGGGCGGCTGACAGCCGCCCTGAAGGATAACGCCTCATACGAGGCGTTATTTATTTGCCGGCCTTGCGAAAGAACAAAGTGATCTGCCCGACTTCCACGCCCAGTTTGGTCATCGACGAACGATTGGCCATGGTCTGCTTGTCGATCAGGTACATCCAGTCATCCAGGCTGACGTCATACTCGGTGCCGTCCACCGGCAACCTGAGCACATAGTTCCAGTGGAAGCTGTTGCCTGACACTTCGCCATAGGCCTCGCCAACCACGTCACCTGCCGTGCCCTTCCAGCGTCCCGGGCCGTCAGGACGCAAACGCCACTCCCGGACCTGCTTGGTGCCATCGCTGTAGCTGAAGGCCTCGTGCATGACCAGCACTTCGCCTTCACTGTGCCCGTCGATCACCACGGTAAAGCGCTTGGTGACTTCACCGGAGCGCTTTTGAAACATTCCCCAGGCCTCGACACGCCCGGTGAAGTACTGGCGCAGATCGAGCTTGGGATCTTCCTGACTGTAACGGGTTACCGGCACACCGCCGCAGCCGCTCAGTACAAGCCCCGCAAACAACATCAACATCCACTTTCTCAGCATGCGCCCTCCTTGATGGGTCATGAGCCGGTACTGCCGAGCAACTGCTCACGCAGCTCGGGGTTACGGGTTTTCGGGTCAAGCCAGATGGAAAAGAAAGCCTTGGCGAACTCACTGTCGGGCACGACATGCTGGAGTTTGTCGCCGACATAGAAACGCGCTTCGCGGCCGGGCAGGTAAACCCCGGTAATCTTCATGCCCGGCTTAACATCGACAAATGACTGGTTCATTTGCTGACGCCATTGCGCCAGTTGCTGATCGTTCACCTTCGACCCGGAAATACGCTTGATCTCATCGATACTGGCATCGACCAGATCTTCGCGGTCAATATCGCGATGGTAAGTCAGCTCAAGAGCCAGCGGCGCACTCGCTACAAAGGGCTTGGCGGGACTAAGCAACCTGGCCGTGTAGACACGAAAGCCGAACAGGCTGAGATCACCGCCACCGACAACCTGGGCATTGGGCAATGCCTCCCGCCAATCCGCCGAAGCGCCAGCGCTGAGCAACATTACCAACCATAGCCATCGTGGCGCACGCATCGGCAACCTCTGTGTAGGTCAGGTGCAGGCGCTGCCATGAAAGCATCGGCAGGCCGGGAATGAGAGAAGCCAGATAACTGACTCATGGCCGGAATCTATACCAGCAAAAACACTTTGTACAACCAATAAGGCAATTACCCTTTCGGGCGCTGAAAATAAAAAAGCCTGTTCCCGATCAGGTTCGGGAACAGGCTTCAGGGCTCAATACTTATCGCACCTTGAATTCAGGCGACCTGAGAGTGTGCCTGCAGACGGCTCTTTTGCCATTCGCCTTTCAGCGCCTGCAGCGTATTTTCCACATATGTGCGGTCGGCCGCCGCTTTTTTGCCGACATAACCCTGACCGCGGCGAAACATCTTCAGCGCAGTGCGCATCTGTGGATGAGCGTCACGGAATTCGTCTTCCTGGGTGAATGGCGACATGGCGTCGACATGGACTTCACCCGAATCGGCAATCCATACGATGTGGTTATCCAGCGTGTCTTTGCATACTGCAAACAGACGAGCCAGTTCATCAATAGTCGGTTGCTTGTTGATATTCATGTTGATGCTCCTTCGCTCGTAGACCGTTCAATAATTGATACATCAAGTTCATGCGCCAGAGCGTCGTCAATGCAACACACGTAAGTGTTGGTCGAATGTCGCTCCAGCCCCTCAAGGACATGCAGGTAGCCTTGATGAAGAGCCGCTACACAGCGGCATCAGCGCAGAGAGAAGAAGTCACGAAACCCAAGGACCTGACCCAGGATCGGCAATCGATCCATTACAAGCATCATGAGGACGTTTCGCCAGCTTCTCGCCCATATCGACGACAAATGCCAGTTCAGCTCCATCAATCTGCCTTGTGGGCAGCCTACATCCGGGAACATCTCGACGGCTTGCCGAGCCTGTTCAGTACACTTTGCAGCGCTCCCGATCGGGGAGACAGCTGCATAATGCAAAAGGAAAACGGGGACGTCAACGATTATGTAGTGAATATTTTTATCCACTACATAATCGTATGCGGGGCGGGGGGTTAGGCGAAAAGGTGACTGGAGGGTCACGGGTGGGGCCAAGCGCCTGCTTAATTGAGGCCTGATAGCTTGCCCGGTGGATGTGGGAAGTGAGCTTGCTCACGAAGAGGACCCTACGGACAATCAAGGTACGACCCACCACCACTCCAGCCAGCGCCCTATGATTTGACGCAGTGCCAAAGCTGAAGTTGTACCTTTGACGGCGCCTTAAGGAAACTCTGAAAAAGACTTCCTAATTTGGCAAAATCTCCGGACACCAGTCGCCGAGCTTTTCGATGATGAAACAGATGACCTTCGCCGACGCCGAGTATGCCGGCAAGCGCAAGCAGACCCGTAAGGAATTGTTCCTGATCGAGATGGATCAGGTGGTGCCCTGGAAAGGTTTGATTGCCCTGATTGAGCCCTATTATCCAAAAGGAGAAGGTGGCCGGCCCGCCTACCCACTGATGGCGATGCTGCGTGTTCATCTGATGCAGAACTGGTTCGGCTACAGCGATCCGGCGATGGAAGAAGCGCTGTATGAGACGACCATCCTGCGTCAGTTTTCAGGCCTGAGCCTGGAGCGAATTCCAGACGAAACCACCATTCTCAACTTCCGTCGTCTGCTGGAAAAGCACGAGTTGGCGACCGGGATTCTCGGCGTAATTAATGGTTATCTGGGCGACCGTGGCTTGTCGTTGCGTCAAGGCACCATCGTCGATGCCACGCTGATTCACGCGCCCAGTTCGACCAAGAACAAGGATGGCAAACGCGATCCTGAGATGCATCAAACCAAGAAAGGTAACCAGTACTATTTCGGCGCCAAGGCTCATATCGGCGCCGACGACATGTGGCAGACGTCACGCAGGTTGCCAAACTGCTGCACGGCGAGGAAAACGTAGTCTGCGCCGACGCAGGTTACACCGGGGTCGAGAAGCGCGAAGAACACGCCGGGCGCAAGGTCATTTGGCAGATTGCCGCCCGCCGCAGCACTTACAAAAAGCACGGAAAACGCAGTATTTTGTACAAGGCGATCCGCAAAATCGAGAAGGCCAAGGCCCAGGTTCGCGCCAAGGTCGAGCATCCGTTTCGGGTCATCAAACGCCAGTTTGGCTATGAAAAAGTGCGCTTTCGGGGCTTGGCCAAGAACACCGCGCAGATGGTGACGTTGTTCGCCCTGTCAAACCTGTGGATGGCCCGCCGACATTTGTTGGCGAGCGCAGGAGAGGTGCGCGTGTAATGCAGGAAATGGTTACCGCAAAAGGCTTTGCAGCGGCCGAAAGAGCTAAAAAGCGAAGATAATTGAGCAAATTTCGACATGCATCGTTTTTTGAAAAGTGCTGAGGACTCGGTAGCCGGAAAACATCCGGCTACTTCAGACCTTCCCTAATGCGTTGTACTTGTAGTCGGCAATTTTGTAGATGTTTGCTTGATAGACTTCGCTCAGACGGCCTTGGCTGTCGTAGGTAAATCGACGGCCGTTGATCTGCATGTGGTTACCCGCAGCGTCCATAGGCAGTGTGGAGCCATTGACGCTGATCAGTCGGTTGCTGTCGCTGGCATAGTTTAACGACTGGGTGTCAGTGGCATCGCTTGTAGTAAAGCTGGTGGTAGTACGTTGCGTCCTGTTGCCTGTAGCGTCGAAGCTGTAAGCCTTTTTGACGCTGTTGGTTTGCTCCTGAGTCAGACGGCCCAGCGCATCATATTCATACTGGACCGCGCCCCACAGGCTGGTGGCCGTTTCGGAAATGTTGCTGTCAGCGTCGTAACGATAAGTCGTCTGCCAGTTACCGACTTGCTGCTGGGTCAGTTGATAATCCTGGTCATAGGTTCTCGACAGCAGGATACCGTTGCCCCAGGTCAGCGAATTGACTGGGCCGAATGGCTGGTAGGAAATGTTGCTTGCCAGTGTCGCCGTCTTGTTGCCAATTGCCAGCTTGACGCCTGTTACCTGTGCCGCGCTATTGCGGGTGTAGGTCAGGTTGATACTTGATGGATAGCCGATTTGCACCAGATTACGGGCAGCGTCATAACCGTAATTCAGTGTTTCGTAATAGTCACCGCTGTTGACGCCCACCGAGCGGTGCTGCCTGACCAGATTGCCCTTGGCGTCGTAGGTATACGTCAGAACACCAGCGCTGTCCTGTAGCCCTGTCAGGTGGCCAATCCCGAGATTGCCATCAGCGGTCTGGTCGTAGAGAAACTTGATATTGAGCGCAGGTGTGGCGGGATAGCTTTTGCTGGTCAGGCGATTGAGCGCGTCGTAGGCGTACTCGGTCACAACCCCACGTGCATCAGTGCTGCGAATGAGATTGTTGGCCTCGTCGTAGGCGTAAGTGCTGGTCCCACCATCAGGGCTTTTGCTACTGATCCGGTTTCCTAGACTGTCGTAGGTGTACAGCGTCGTCACGCCACGCGGGTCAACCACTTTGGTGACCTTGTCATCCGAGTTGTAACCCAAGGCAGTCACGCCCTGCAGAGGATCGACGATCTTGCTGACTCGATTCAGAGCATCGAACGCCTGCTGCGTTTTGTGATTACGCGGCGTGGTATCACTTGACTGATTGTCGTTCAGGTCATAGCCATAACGCTGCGTCTGATCACCAGCACCCACTACCCGGATCAGACGGCCTAGCTCATCAAATACCCGGCGCTGAAGATGGACCACGGTTCCATTGACGTCTTTGGTCCGCTCTGCCGTACGGTTGCCCATTGGGTCCAGGGTGTAATTGATACTTTCACCGAGCCGATTACGCACGCCGATAAGACGACGGGCATCGTCATAGCTGTACTTGACCCAGTTGCCATCCGCCGTGGTGACTTGTAGCAAGTCGCCAACTTCGTTGTAGGCATACTGGGTAGTCGACGAGTCAATCGTCAGGCTGGCAAGCCAACCTTGCGGGGTGTAGCTGAGCGTCGTCACCACCCCGTTAGGGTCGGTTATGCTTTGTGGATTGCCGTAACTGTCAAAACTGGCAAGCGCATAGACCTGACCCAGCGCGTTGGTCACAGTAGTAAGGTTGCCTTGAGCATCGTATGCGTACTGAGTGACGTCATTCACGTCAGTACGTGCGCCGTCGATACTTGCAACCTGCCCTAGCGCTGTGTAGGTGCGACTGATGGTACTTGCGTGGGCGGATAATGCCAGCCAGGTGCAGGCAACCCCCACCACTACCTTGCGCAAGAAATAAACGGTCATGCTCAGATCCTTGAAATAGAAAGTGCTCATCGGGATGTGCTCTGCCGACTGAGCTCACGTCCTTGATTGTCGTAGCTATACACAGTGATGCGATTGGGTTCAATTACCTTGATCGGGAGAAAACGATTGGGGTCCCATTCCGTTGTGGTGGTGCGCGCCAACGTAGTACCACTGGCCTCGGTGCGGCTGATTTCGAATCCCCGATCGTTATAGTCGTAATTTGTGACCAGACCTTTGGCGTCTGTTTTGGTCAGTACGAGGCCTCGGTCGTTATAGGTGTAAGTGGAGTTGCTGGCCGGACAGTTTGGAGACGGTTCACCGTCGATTGCAATAATTCTCTTCACACCATCGATCTGTTGATAGCGGTATACCGTGGTCTTGCCCAGTTCGTTGGTAACCGAACTCGAACCGTCGGCATTATAAGCTATCTGAGTCAGCCCAGCCCCACCGCTATGCTGACTGCTGACTGCCCTTCCAGAGTCATCATAAGACCAAGTTGCGAAACGAACCCCGCGCTCATCAGTTATACCTATGAGCAAACCCGGATTGCGAGAGTCTTCATACTGATAACTTCGGTGAGAAGTTTGGATCCGCAAAGAAATGACCGCCTGGGGCGGTCATGATGAGAAGATAAATATAAAACACCGAGAGTGTCACCTGTAACAGCGATGACAATCTCGGTGGATAGAAGTTGCAACTTTTTTCTATTCAACCCATACGTTTTTATAATTGATTAACGCAGGTTGGTTTTCGCCAGCTCCAGCACCTCACTGCCCCGCCCGCTCATGATCGCGCGCATCATGTACAGGCTGAAGCCCTTGGCCTGGGCCAGCTTGATTTTCGGCGGGATGCCCAGCTCCTGCTTGGCAGTGACCACGTCGATCAGCACCGGACCGGGATGATCGAACGCCTTGCGCAACGCTGCAGGTAGCTCTTCGGCATTCTCGACACGCAGGCTGAGAATGCCTGCGCCCAAGGCGATGCCGGCGAAGTTGGTTTCATGCAGGTCGGTGCCGTGCGGCACGTAGCCACTGGCTTTCATTTCCATGTCGACAAAGCCCAGCGAGCTGTTGTTGAACACCACCATTTTGATCGGCAGGTTCAGTTGGCGGATGCTCAGCAAATCTCCCAACAACATCGACAGGCCACCATCGCCACACAACGCCACCACCTGACGCTCAGGGTGCTCGGCCTTCGCGCCCAGCGCCTGAGGCAAGGCGTTGGCCATCGAGCCGTGGTTGAACGAGCCGAGCAGACTGCGCTTGCCGTTCATGTGCAGGTAGCGTGCGGCCCACAGCGTTGGCGTGCCGACATCGACGGTAAAGATTGCATCGGCGTCGGCCTGTTCATCGACCAGACGGGTGAGGTATTGCGGGTGAATAGGCGTGCCGTCTGGCGTAGGCGTGGCCAGTTCGTCCAGCTCTTCACGGGCCTTGGCGTAGTGCTTGAGGGCCTTGTCGAGGAAGCGGCGGTCGGCGTGCGGCTTGAGTTTTGGCTGCAATGCGTCGAGGGTTTCCCGTACCCCGCCGACCAGACCGAGCGCCACCGGCGTGCGGCGGCCCAACTGCGTAGGGTCGAGGTCGATCTGGATGATGTTGGCCTTTTCCGGGTAGAAATTCCGATATGGGAAGCTGCTGCCGAGAATCACCAGCGTGTCGCAGGACAGCATGGCGTGATAGCCGGAGCTGAAGCCGATCAGGCCGGTCATGCCGACGTCGAACGGGTTGTCGTATTCAACGTGCTGCTTGCCACGCAAGGCATGAACAATGGGGGCGCCCAGCGTATCGGCCAGTGCAAGAATCTGCTCGTGAGCATCTGCACAGCCTGCACCGCACAGCAAGGTCACGGCTTTCGAGTCGTTGAGCATGTCGGCCATCGACTGCAAGTCGTTGTCTGCCGGGACGACAGCTGGCGGCGTGGGGGCAATCCATTTCGCAGCTACATCAGGGGATTCGCTGAGCGCTACATCGCCGGGCAAGACGATAACGGCAACACCTTTCTGGCTGATTGCCGCGCGCATGGCACGTTCCAGCACACGGGGGAATTGCTCGGGGTTGCTAACCAGTTCGACGAAGTGGCTGCACTCCTTGAACAGCTCCTGCGGGTGGGTTTCCTGAAAGTAATCCAGGCCGATTTCCGAGGAAGGAATGTGCGCAGCAATTGCCAGCACCGGCACGCGGTTGCGATGGCAGTCGTACAGGCCATTGATCAGGTGCAGGTTGCCCGGTCCGCAGCTGCCTGCACAGACCGCCAGCTTGCCGCTGGATGCCGCCTGGGCACCGGCGGCGAAGGCTGCGACTTCTTCATGACGGGTGTGCATCCAGCGAATCGAATCGGTGCGTTCCAGGCTGTCGGTCAGGCCGTTGAGGCTGTCACCGGACACCCCCCAGATGTGGGAAACACCCGCCGCTGCGAGGGTTTGCGCAAGATGGTCGGCGATGGTCTTGGACATTAGGGGTTCCTTGTCGAGGCAATAATGAATTCGGTAAAACGCGCGCAGCGCTCTGCTACGCCTGTTGTGGTCGACCCGATGAATTCTCGACAGTTCAGAAAACCTGAGCCCTGTTCAGGGCTCGGTCAGACAGCGTGCTTTGGCAACGACTCAGGCGTGCGGGTTACCCGGGGCCTTGGTAGGGACTGCATATTGCGGCTTGAGCTTGCCCTCGCTGTCGAGCAGCCAGGCATCGAGAATTTCCCGGACCACAGGGCCCGCGACTCGACCGCCCGCCTCGCCGTTCTCGATGGTCACAGATACCACGATCTTCGGATGGTCGGCCGGTGCGAAGCCGACGAACAAGGCGTTGTCACGGTTACGCTCCAGCGTCTTCAGGCGGTTGTAACGCTCACCCTGCTTGATCGCCACCACCTGCGCCGTACCGCTTTTGCCAGCGATGCGGTACTGCGCGCCCTTGGCGGCATCGCGCGCAATGCCGCGCGGGTCGTGCATGACCATCTGCATGCCGGTGTTGACCTGATTCCATTCATTGGGATCGCGCAGCACGATGTTTGGCATCGGGTGCTCATCAAGCGGCACGTCATGACCTACTTCCATCGCCAGGTGCGGCCGATGCCAGACGCCTTTGCTGGCAATCAGTGACGTGGCCTGGGCCAGTTGCAACGGCGTGACCTGCATATAGCCCTGGCCGATACCGAGAATCACCGTTTCGCCCGGGAACCACGCCTGGCGGCGTGTAGCGCGCTTCCATTCGCGGGACGGCATCAGCCCGGCCGATTCCTCGAACATGTCCAGCGAGACCTTCTGACCGATGCCGAACATGGTCATGTAGTCGTGCAGGCGGTCGATGCCGAGCTTGTGCGCGACAGTGTAAAAGTAGGTGTCATTGGAACGCATGATCGCTGTGTCCATATCCACCCAGCCATCGCCGCTGTGGTTCCAGTTGCGGTATTTGTGATCGAAGTCCGGCAGCTGGAAATAACCGGGGTCGAAGACCTTGGTCGAGGCTGTGACCACACCGCTGTCGAGACCAGCAATCGCCACCTCCGGCTTGACCGTCGAGCCCGGTGCGTAAAGGCCACGCAGCACCCGGTTGAACAGCGGCCGGTCAATGGAATCGCGCAGCGCAGCGTACTGCTTGAAGCTGATGCCGGTGACGAACAGGTTGGGGTCGAAGCTTGGTTTGCTGACCATCGCCAGCACTTCGCCGGTTTCCGGGTCCAGCGCAACCACCGAACCACGTCGATCACCCAGAGCGTTTTCAGCTGCGGCCTGCAAATGCGCGTCCAGCGTGAGGGTGATGTTCTTGCCCGGCACCGGGTCAGTATGTTTCAGCACCCGCAGCACGCGGCCCTGGGCGTTGGTTTCGACCTCTTCGTAGCCTACGTGGCCGTGCAGCTCGGATTCGTAGAAGCGCTCGATACCGGTCTTGCCGATGGATTGAGTGCCGCGATATTCGTTGTCGAGATGCGACGCTTCTTTTTCGTTGATACGTCCGACATAGCCAATCGAATGGGCAAAATGTGCGCCCAACGGGTAGTGACGAACGAACTGCGCTGCCACATCCACGCCCGGTAGCAGGTACTGATTGACCGCCAGTATGGCGATCTGCTCCTCGGTCAGCTCATAAAGCAGTGTTGCGGGCTCGAACGGGTGGCGAACCTGTTTCAGTTCCTTGTCGAACAGAATCCGGTCTTCGTCGGGCAACTCCAGCAGGGTCATCAGTTCATCGATCACCTTGTGCCAGTCACCGGCGCGCTCACGGGTCAGGGTCAGGTTGAAACTGGGGCGATTGTCAGCGAGCACTTCGCCATTGCGGTCAAAGATCAAACCGCGCTCGGGCGGGATCGGCAGCACGTGAACACGGTTGTTTTCGGAAATGGTCGAGTGATAGTCGAACTCGGTGACTTGCAGAAAATACATACGCGCGACCAGGCAGGCTGCCAGCAGACCGACCAGCACCGCGCAGGCAATCAGGCGCTGATTGACCAGCCGCGCCTCTTTTTCGTGGTCTTTCAGGGGAATTGGATTGGGCATTTCTACAGCTTCTCGGTGAAGGGCAAACGGCGCAACTAAACGTGTATATAAAGATTTCGGCGCGCACCATACCAAGAAGCGGCTGATTGCAGGCGATCAAGCCGACAATCGCAGGATGAAAAATCTGTCAGAAAAGACTCATTCGGGCGTGATCTGCAGCGTATTCGACGCTTCACGGGCCTGCATAATGCGCGGCAGATTGGTCTCGATCCAGGTGGCGAGTGTTTCAACCTGCAAGGCGACTTCTTCGCCCATCGGGGTCAGCCGGTATTGAACATGCGGCGGCACCACCGGCAGTGACTTGCGGCTGACGAAGCCGTCCTGCTCCAGGTGCTGCAGAGTTTGCGCGAGCATTTTCTCGCTGACCCCGCCAATTTTGCGCCGCACCTCGCTGAAACGATGCATGCCGCCGCGCAAAACCACCAGCACCAGCACGCCCCAACGGCTGCAAACATGGTTGAGCACAATCCGTGAAGGGCAATCAGTGGCCAGTACCTGCCCCTGACGAACGAAGGCCAGCATGGACTCGACCGTTTCAGACTGTGGACGCGAGGCAGATTCACTCATGACACTTACCTTTTTGTGCGTACTTACGAAAGGTAAGCATGATGACTATGCTGGCGCTTCCTTTCAACCTGATTCAAGGAATCCTTCCATGATCGTTGTCACCGGTGCCACTGGCCAGCTTGGCCGTATCGTCATTGAACAGCTGCTCACTCGTGTACCTGCCGGGCAGATCATTGCCGCAGTCCGCAGCCCGGAAAAGGCCAATGACCTCTCGGCAAAGGGCATTCAAGTTCGTCACGCCGACTATTCGCAGCCGTCGACGCTGGACAGCGCGTTTGCCGGTGCCGACAAAGTGCTGCTGATTTCTTCCAGCGAAGTGGGCCAGCGCCTGCCGCAGCACAAGGCCGTGGTTGATGCGGCGAAACGCGTCGGGGTCAAACTGCTGGCTTACACCAGTGTTCTGCATGCAGACGCCTCGGTACTGGGCCTGGCCAGAGAGCACCGCGAAACCGAAGACTACCTGCGCGCCAGCGGGCTGCCTTATGTCCTGCTGCGCAATGGCTGGTACACCGAAAACTACACAGCAGGCATTCCAGGCGCGCTGAGCCATGGCGCGGTCATGGGCTGTGCCGACGAGGGCCGCATCAGTTCGGCGTCGCGCCTCGATTACGCTGAAGCTGCGGCGGTGCTGCTGACCTCCGGCGAGGATCAGAGCGGTCGCGTGTACGAGCTGGCTGGTGACGATTCCTACACACTTGCTGAGTTCGCTGCCGAGCTTTCAAAGCAGGCCGGCAAGACTCTGCCTTACGTCAACCTGCCGCAAGCCGAATTCAAAGCCGCGCTGATCCAGGCAGGCTTGCCAGACTTCGTTGCGCAGTTGCTGGCTGATTCCGACGCGGCCGCAGCCAAAGGCGCGCTGTTCGATGACAGTCACCAGTTGAGCGCACTGATCGGCCGTCCGACCACCAGGCTCTCTGCAACCATCGCCCAGACCCTGCAAGGCTAAGCGCGGCAAACCCGATCGAATGATTTGCAAACGTGAGGGTCCCAGTTGTTACGAGGCATTGAGCCATCGCCTGATACCAAAGACTGGGAGTCTTTACATGAATAGCAAATCGTTGATCGCCTGCATGACCTTGCTCGGCTGCTTCTCCGCCGTCGCCCTGCCCGCTCACGCAGAGACGACGGACCCGAAAGTCACCGAATCCAAGGACAACGCCCATGAGCTGGAAGTAGGCTCCCGCGTTCCGGAAAAATATCGCCGCAGCGACCTGGAAGTGAAGGACTGGAAAAGTAAAGGCCTGGAAACACCCGCCAAGGAAAGCGAATGGGTAAAGATTAACGACAAGTACGTGCGTTTCCAGAAGGTCAATGGCCAGATTATGGACATCGTGCCGGCGAAGAAGTAAGGCTTACGCGCTTCGCTTTTTACGCTCTGCGTGAGCATGCCTGAGTGACGCAGCTCGTCACGATACGCATGCCGACGCAGAGCATTTGCGCTAGACGGTGCTTTTTAACGCACTGCGATACATCGGCATCGCGCTGGCACATGAGTTCAGCTACCCTCGGTGCTCTGCCGACGGGATATCAGCATGAGCACCATCCACTCCAGCGACTCGACCGCAACTCCCTTTTTCTGGCGCGATGAGTGTCTGCCTTCCATTGAGGCGCGCTCGGTAGAAGATGGCCGGCTGGTCTGCTATGCCCCGCATTCGCATGAGACTTTTTCCATCGGCGCGATTACCGCTGGGCAAAGCACCTATTTGCACGAAAAGAGCTCACAGCGCGTAACGGCAGGCACCGCGGTCCTGATGAACCCCGGAGATGTGCATGCCTGCAACCCGATCAACAATCAGCCGTGGTCGTACCTGATGCTTTATGTGGACAGCCATTGGCTAGGCGACATACAGCAGGATATAGGGCTGAACGCTGAATCCGGCTTTCAACCCCTGCCTTATACGCACACTAGCGATCCGCTACTGTTCGGTAAATTGACGGCGCTGTACCAGACCCTGACCGACGCAAAAGCCGATACGCTGCAAAAACATTGCACGGCGGTAGCGTTCTTCACCCTGATGCTGGAGACATTTGATGCTGCGCCAGCGCCGCCCCTCCAACTCTCCCCCCGAGTCACGCGCGCCGCTGAGTACATCAACGACAACTTCACCCGGCCCATCAAACTCGCCGACATCTGTGCTGCAGCCAACCTCTCAGCGTCATACCTGATTCGCTCGTTCGAGCAGCGTTATCACCTGACGCCGCATGCCTACTTGCTCAACCGCCGTATCCAGCACGCCCAAACACAGTTGAAAAGCGGCAAGATGATTGCCGACGTTGCGCAGGAAACCGGCTTTGCCGATCAAGCGCATTTTCAGCGTGAGTTTAAAAAACACCTGGCAGCGACACCGGGGCAGTATCGGTTGTGATTGCACGGGTCAGATCAACAGATACAACGCACAGCCAGCCAATAACAGCGCCATGATCCGGTTGAAAACACGCACGCTTGCCGCGCTGCACAAATAGTTGCTCAGAAAACTCCCGGCAAAGACCCAGCAACCCAGTGACAGGTAGCACACCACACAATAGATGGTTGCGAATTGCCAGATCAACGTGGCCTCGCCATTGGCAACAAAAACACCCATGCCTGCTATCGATGCCAGCCATGCCTTGGGGTTCAGCCATTGCATGACCGCCCCTTGTATCATCGAAGGACCGACTGCCTTATCGCCCAGGCTCAGTTGACCGTTGTCGGTTGCAAGCCGGAACGCCATATACAGCAGAAATGCCACGCCGGACCATTGAATGATTCGGGTCAGAAATGGCCATTGCTGCAAGGTTTCGTACAGGCCAAAACCGATGAGTAGCAGCAATAGGGTAAAGCCCAGCGTTGCACCCAGCACGTGGCGCATGCCCGGCCAGACCCCATAGCGCGCACCGGCACTAAACGCCACAATGTTGACCGGTCCCGGCGTGATGGACGAAGCCAGTGCAAACGCAGCCATGGAAATCAGCATAGTCATGGAACACCCCTTGAACATGATCAGAAATGACCAGCTCAAGGTAATGACGGCAATGAACAGCGTATTGAAGGAAATTGCTCACAATATTATTCCAGCCATCCGCTTCACCTAAAACCATTGCTTTTTTGTCCGCATACCTTACAAATGCAATGTTCTCAGTCTGTAACCTCACTGCCACCTTCTCTGCGAGCCTGCTCCATGTCCAGAACCGTCGCCATTGCCTTCGCCTGCCTGCTTTCATCAACGGCCCAGGCCGCCTGCCCCGCCGCGACCCCGGTCGATACAGCGCGCTGGGTCTACGAAAAGCATCAGGACTTCTACCTCAGTGGCAAAGGCTCGGCTGATTACCTGTCCAAGCCTTTGCTGGGCTTGCTGAAAAAAGACTGGGCCTGTCAGAACGGTGATCAGTGCGCAGTCAGCGCCAACCCCTGGACCGACGCGCAGGATGGCGATGTGCAGAAGCCCATCGACTGGAAGCTGGTGTCCAATTCCGACAAGCAGGCGGTGGTCGAGATGACCTACAACCTGGGCTACAAAGACGCCCCGCAGCAGCCGGTCACCAGCCAGACCACTCGTCTGTTGTTGACTAAAAATGCCAGCAGTTGCTGGGTGCTGGACAATCTTCAAGGGCCGCAGGGTGTCGCACTGATGCAGACCCTGGAGGAATTTCCTTACGAAGGTGATTGATCGGCCTTGAAACAATCCGTCATTCTCGGTATCACAGGCACTTGAATTTCACGAGCGAGCACCATGAATACCTTTGAGCAATCGATTATTGAGGCTGCGCAGGCCGCCACGCCCAATAACACCGATGCCGAACGCGAAGCTGCCAGAATTGCCGCCACGCAGGCAGTGGCCGAAATCATGTCCAGCCGCAGCGGGCTGGACCGTACCCTGGCATTGGCCGAGTTGCTGGATTCCTACTCGGAACATGACGATCAGGAAGACGATTAGGCTGGGCGGCAGCGGGCAAAAATTTATTACCTGTTTATTTACCTGCCACGCTAAAGAAAGCTACTGTAGCGGTCGATAATTCGATTGAGGGGGTTCATCACAGCCCCCATTCATTTAGTCATTCAGTGCGCTCGGATGCGACCTATAGGGGAACCATCCGTGCAAGTCGAACAACTGAAAGACATCCAGGCCTACGTCAGGCGCACCGCCGACGACCTTGAACGCGTCTCGGCCAATCTTGCCGGACATCTTTTGTACCTGGAGCGTACTTCTCGCCCGCATGAAGCACAGGAAGTCAGCGAGCGGATCGTCGGCTTGCGTGCGTCAGTCGATGGACTTCGTGGCGTGTTCCGGTAACTTACCATTTACCTTTCCCCGGCCTGCGACAGCGGCCTCGCTACTTCCTCCAGAGACTTGCGCTCGGCAGCCGCGCCCCATATCGACTGCACCAGCGCCGCGAACACCATCAACCCTGCCCCGATCAGATAGCTGATCAGCACATTGCTGCGTTCGCCGGTTTCTATCAACTCACCAAACAACGTAGGGCCTATCATCCCGCCCAGCCCCGTACCGAAGGCGTAGAACACCGCAATCGCCAATGCGCGGATTTCCAGCGGAAAGGTTTCGGCCACTGTCAGATAGGCCGAGCTGGCCGCTGCCGAAGCAAAGAAGAAAATCACCATCCAGGCAATAGCCTGCTGGGTTACGTCCAGCAGACCTTGCTCGAACATATAGCCACTGATCGCCAACAGCACGCCTGACACACCGTAGGTCAGGCTGATCATGACACGCCGCCCCACCACGTCAAACAACCTGCCCAGCAGCAGCGGACCGCAGAAATTACCCAGCGCCAGCGGCAACACATACCAACCGACGCGCTCGGACGGCACGCCATAGAAGTCGGTCAATACCAGTGCGTAAGTGAAGAAAATCGCATTGTAGAAAAAAGCCTGCGCCGTCAGCAGCGTCAGGCCAACCAGCGATCGCTGGCGAAACGTCACCAGCAAGGTTCTGGCAACCTCCCCCAGCGGCGTGTGGTCGCACACGTGCAGGCGCAAGGGTTTGCCCTGCACGGGAGACAGCACATGGCCCTGGCGCTGCAAATCGGCCTCTATCTGTTCAACGATCTTTTTCGCCTGCGTGGCCTGGCCGTGAATCAACAGCCAGCGTGGGCTCTCCGGCAGCCACAGACGCATCAGCAGCACCAGCAGGCCCAATACCGCACCGATCCCGAAACACAGGCGCCAGCCCAGTTCGGCACCTACCCATTGCGGATCGAGCAACACAATCGAGCCAATCGCGCCCAGCGCAGCACCCAGCCAGAACGTGCCATTGATGGTCAGGTCGACCCAGCCCCGGTAACGCGCCGGGGTAAATTCCTGGATCGTCGAATTGATTGCGGTGTACTCACCACCGATACCCATGCCGGTCAGAAAACGGAACAGCATGAAGCTCCAGACACTGAATGAAAACGCCGTGGCGGCCGTGGCACCGACGTACAGCAGCAAGGTGATGAAGAACAGTTTGCGACGCCCGAGACGGTCCGCCAGCCAGCCAAAAAATAACGCGCCGAGTACGGCACCGGCGATATACGCGGCACCCGCCAGGCCCACGTGACTGTTGGTCAGGTTGAGCGCCGGACTGGCTTTCAGAGCGCCAGCCACCGAGCCGGCAAGGGTCACTTCCAGACCATCGAGCAACCAGGTGATACCCAGCGCCACAACCAGTAAGGTGTGAAACCGCCCCCAGGGCAAGCGGTCCAGACGGGCCGGCAAATCGGTTTCGAACACTGCACCCTTTTCATCGGTTGTGGTCATTTCCGGCTCCCTGACAGCGAACATTGGTGTCAGGTTTGAGAGTGACTTACGGCGATCAAGTTCAGCTCACCCAGAACCACAGCAGCGTCAGATTGGCCGCCGAGATCAGACCGAACAGACCCCAGGCGGCAGTCTTGACCAACCGACTGTTGACGAACGGCCCCATCAACTGCGGATCACTGGTAAAGCGAATCAGCGGCCAGAGCGCAAACGGCAGTTGCAGGCTCAGCACCACCTGGCTGAGCACCAGCATCTTGCCGACCGAACTGTCACCCAGCCAGATCACACCGATCAGCGCCGGAATCAGTGCCAGTGCGCGAGTAATCAAGCGCCGCTGCCAGCAAGGAATTTTGGCCTGCAGAAAGCCTTCGAGCACCACCTGCCCGGCGATGGTCCCCGTGAACGTCGAACTTTGCCCTGCCGCCAGCAAGGCGACGCCGAACAGCACGCTGGCAATGGCACCGCCGACCAATGGATCAAGCAGGTGATAAGCGTCCTGAATCTCGACCACTTCGGTATGCCCGGTCTTGTGGAACGCCGCAGCCGCGAGGATCAGAATCGCCGCATTGATAAGCAGCGCAAGGCTCAGCGAACCGATAGTGTCCAGCCGGGCGTGGCGAATGGCAGTGGCCTTGCTGGCCAGGTCAGCACCATTAACCCGGGTCTGCACCACCGACGAATGCAGATAAAGGTTATGCGGCATGACCGTGGCACCCAGAATACCGATTGCGATATACAGCGGCTCCTGGCTGCTCAGTACATCCCAGCTCGGTTTCAGGCCCGCCACTACATCCGGCCAGAATGGCTTGATCAGAAACAGCTCGATGGCAAAACAACTGGCAATGGTTGCAATCAACCCCAGCACGATAGCTTCCAGACGCCGGAAATTGGCGCCCTGCAAGGCCAGCACGATCAGGGTATCGAAAGCGGTCAGCGCTACACCGGTGGTTATCGACACGCCCAGCAACAGATGAAACGCCAACGCCGCCCCCAGCACCTCTGCCAGATCGGTGGCGATGATCGACAGCTCTGCCAGCAGCCACTGGCCTTTGGCGACATTACGGCTGTAGCGGGCAGCAGACAGCTGCGCCAGATCACGCCCGGTGGCGATGCCAAGGCGGGAAGAAAGGTTTTGCAAGACCATTCCCGACAGACTGGCGAGCACCACCACAAACAACAATGAATAACCAAAGCGTGAACCGGCCTCGATAGCCGTCGCCCAGTTGCCGGGGTCCATGTAACCGATGGAAACCAGCAGGCCTGGCCCCACGAACAGCATCATCTTGCGTAGCAAGGATGCGTTCGGCGGGATGGTCACGCTGTCGGTGGTCGCCGATGGGCAGAAAGGGGCTGTTGCAGTGGTGGGCAGTTTGTACGTCACGGGAACCCGACAGGCAGAAAATCAAGACCCTCATCCTAAGGTTTTGCGACACATGTTGATACATCATTGGCGGCTTCATGCCTGCTGTTTTGACGCTTGCTGGTCTTTGAGGCTGGCGCTGCATTGCTAATCACAAGCTATTTCAACGGCGTACAGCCTGACCCAACCGGTATAAACACTCAAAAACCGCACCAACTAAACAATTATTAATCTTTTAGGGAAACTCTGAAAAAGACTTCCTAATTTGGCAAAATCTCCGGACACCAGTCGCCGAGCTTTTCGATGATGAAACAGATGACCTTCGCCGACGCCGAGTATGCCGGCAAGCGCAAGCAGACCCGTAAGGAATTGTTCCTGATCGAGATGGATCAGGTGGTGCCCTGGAAAGGTTTGATTGCCCTGATTGAGCCCTATTATCCAAAAGGAGAAGGTGGCCGGCCCGCCTACCCACTGATGGCGATGCTGCGTGTTCATCTGATGCAGAACTGGTTCGGCTACAGCGATCCGGCGATGGAAGAAGCGCTGTATGAGACGACCATCCTGCGTCAGTTTTCAGGCCTGAGCCTGGAGCGAATTCCAGACGAAACCACCATTCTCAACTTCCGTCGTCTGCTGGAAAAGCACGAGTTGGCGACCGGGATTCTCGGCGTAATTAATGGTTATCTGGGCGACCGTGGCTTGTCGTTGCGTCAAGGCACCATCGTCGATGCCACGCTGATTCACGCGCCCAGTTCGACCAAGAACAAGGATGGCAAACGCGATCCTGAGATGCATCAAACCAAGAAAGGTAACCAGTACTATTTCGGCGCCAAGGCTCACATCGGCGCCGACGACGAGTCAGGCCTGGTGCACAGCGTGGTAGTAACAGCGGCCAATGTGGCAGACGTCACGCAGGTTGCCAAACTGCTGCACGGCGAGGAAAACGTAGTCTGCGCCGACGCAGGTTACACCGGGGTCGAGAAGCGCGAAGAACACGCTGGGCGCAAGGTCATTTGGCAGATTGCCGCCCGCCGCAGCACTTACAAAAAGCACGGAAAACGCAGTATTTTGTACAAGGCGATCCGCAAAATCGAGAAGGCCAAGGCCCAGGTTCGCGCCAAGGTCGAGCATCCGTTTCGGGTCATCAAACGCCAGTTTGGCTATGAAAAAGTGCGCTTTCGGGGCTTGGCCAAGAACACCGCGCAGATGGTGACGTTGTTCGCCCTGTCAAACCTGTGGATGGCCCGCCGACATTTGTTGGCGAGCGCAGGAGAGGTGCGCGTGTAATGCAGGAAATGGTTACCGCAAAAGGCTTTGCAGCGGCCGAAAGAGCTAAAAAGCGAAGATAATTGAGCAAATTTCGACATGCATCGTTTTTTGAAAAGTGCTGAGGACTCGGTAGCCGGAAAACATCCGGCTACTTCAGACCTTCCTTAGGGGCCATTAACCGCATTAAAAGACCATTCATTACAAATTGTAAAGAGTACCATTCAGGCATCTACAAGAACTCAGGATGGCCATCGATGAACTCATCACCTCGCACAGGTGCACCCAAGGGCGAACAGCTGCGGGCAGCGTATATCTCGGCGCGTATTGATCGACTGCCTGCGGTTGCCACTATCTGGAAACTGGTCGCCCTGCTGTCTATCGCCGGTTTTTTCGAGCTTTACGACCTGTTTCAGACGGCCTATATCAGCCCCGGCCTGATTCGCGACGGAATCTTTGCCACGGGAAACCAGGGCCTGTTCGGCTTTTCCGATCAGGCAGCCTTTGCCTCGGCGACCTTTCTGGGTCTGTTTTTCGGTGCCAGTCTGGTTAGCCCGATTGCCGACCGTTACGGTCGCCGCGCAATTTTTACCTTCGCGCTGATCTGGTACACCATTGCCACGGTGATCATGGGTCTGCAGACCTCCGCTCTGGGCGTGATAGGCATGCGCTTTGTAGTGGGTATCGGCCTGGGCGTCGAGCTGGTGACCATCGACACTTACCTGTCGGAACTGGTACCCAAACGCATACGCAGTTCGGCGTTCGCCTTCGCATTTTTCATCCAGTTCCTGTCAGTCCCCAGCGTGGCGCTAATGTCATGGTGGCTGGTGCCCCAGGCACCCGTCGGCTTTTCCGGATGGCGCTGGGTGGTGATTGGCAGCGCGGTATTTGCGCTGTTTGTCTGGTGGCTGCGTTCAGCACTGCCAGAATCACCTCGCTGGCTGGCGCAGCAGGGGCGTTTCGACGAAGCCGAACTGATCATGGACGGAATTGAAGCACGTTGTATCAAAGACCAAGGCAAGCCGCTGGATGAACCTGAACCGGAGAAAGTCGCGCTGTCAGGCAACGGCCGCTTCGCTGATATGTGGCAACCGCCATACCGTCGTCGTGCACTGATGCTGATCGTATTTCACGTCTTCCAGGCCATTGGCTTCTTCGGCTTCGGTAACTGGCTGCCCGCCCTGCTTTCTGGCCAGGGCCTGAGTGTCACACACAGCCTGGGGTATGCGTTCGTGATCACGCTGGCCTACCCGCTCGGCCCGCTGCTGTTCGTGAAGTTTGCCAACCGCTTCGAGAACAAATGGCAAATCGTCGGCTCAGCGTTGGGAGCGATGATCTTCGGCAGCCTGTTTGCCTTCCAGACCAGCGCGGCAGGCCTTATTTTCTGCGGGATCATGATCACATTCTGCAACGCATGGCTGAGCTTCAGTTATCACTCGTATCAGGGCGAGTTGTTTCCGACCAACATCCGCGCACGTGCCGTGGGCTTTTGCTACTCGTTCAGCCGCCTGTCAACGGTGTTCAGCAGCCTGCTGATCGGGATTTTCCTCGACCACTTCGGCACACCGGGCGTACTGGCGTTCATCGTTGGCAGCATGCTGATCGTGATCATCACCATTGGCCGGTTCGGACCACGTACACGCAATCTGGCGCTGGAGCAGATAGCCCACCGTTGAGTGAACTGACCGAGGAGTGGGTTCAGGCCTGAGCCCACTCCACATTGGTGACACCAAAGTGTTCCGCATAAGGTTTGGACACTTTGGCGACTTTCTCCAAACGGTATTTCGGTATGCGCGCAAGACCCGCGTCGACACTTGCACAGTGCCATGCTTCAGCGTTGTCCATATTCTCGGTGCGTATATAAAAACTCTTGAACGAACCGTTCAGCAGATAATCAATGCGGTAATGCTTTGGAAGTGCCATTGAAAGCCTGATCCTTTTTTCAGCAGTGGCTTGAAGTATAGGTGACTGCATTCACTGCAAAGAAATTCATTCTTTTTTCAATATCGGCGACCAACGAACATCCCCATTCGGATATATCAGCGAATACCCAGGCGCTTGGCAAGTCGATTGAGATTGGCTCTGTCCACCGCTAAATCGCGCGCCACTTCTGCCCAACGGCCTTGATGTCGTTCAAGACAATCAACAATCAAAGAATGCTGAAAAGCATCCACCGACGCCTTGAGCCCTGCCCCCTGCACAGCCGCTGAAAGGGCTTTTTCAGCCGTGGGTAGTGGCGTGGCAGACGCCGAGCCGTCGAGACCCAGCGCTGGCCCTTCGACCGTCAGGATGCGCGGCTTTTGCGGATGGGCAGACAACGCCTTGAGCACCGCCCGGCTGATCAGGTGCTCCAGCTCACGAACGTTACCCGGCCAGGGGTGCGCGAGCAGCAGCCGCTGCGCCTCGGCGCTCAGGCGCAGCCCACGTAGCCCCATGCGCACACGGTTTTCCTCGAGAAAATAGCCGGCCAGCAGCAACACATCCCGTCCGCGCTCGCGCAGTGCTGGCACGAGCAGCGGGTAGACGCTCAATCGATGATAGAGATCCGCCCGAAACCGGCCGGAGCGCACTTCCTCGGCCAGATCACGATTGGTGGCAGCGATGATGCGCACATCCACATGGTGTTCCTGATCAGCACCGACCCGTTGCAACTGACCACTTTGCAGCACACGCAACAGCTTGGATTGCACCGACAATGGCAGCTCACCCACCTCGTCAAGGAACAACGTACCGCCATCCGCCAGCTCGAACCTGCCGCTACGCCCATTGACCGCCCCGGAAAAAGCGCCTTTGACATGCCCGAACAATTCGCTTTCGACCAGCATTTCAGGCAGCGCGGCGCAGTTGAGGCTGATCAGCGGCTTGTGTGCCCGCGGCGAGTGCAGATGGATGGACTCGGCCACCAACTCCTTGCCGACACCGGTTTCACCCATGACCAGTACCGTCAGCGGGCTGTTGCCGACCAGTTCAATCTCCTGCTGCATACGCTGGTGAACCGCACTCTGGCCAATCAGCTCGCGAGGCGTTCGCCCTCCGGCAGCGCGCTTGTAGACCTCGGCCAACTGGCGCTGATCTTCAAAACCCCGCGCCAACTGGTTGATGCGCTCGCCCGCCATGACCGTTGCCGCAGCGAGACTGGCGAAGGCCTGCAGGTTATCCAGATCGACGCTGCCAAAGCTGGAGGGGTCCAGCCAATCCAGGGTAATGAGCCCCCAGGGCCGCCCCTGAACAGACAGCACGCAGCCCAGGCAATCATGCACTTCCAACGCGCCATGACCGTCGACCAGACCGTCATAAGGGTCGGGTAAATCGCAATCGGCAGCAAAGCGCAGCGGCCCGTCACTCGCAAGCAACGCCTCGAAGCGAGGATGCTCGCTGACCCGGAAGCGACGACCGAGCGCGTCCGGGCTGAGACCGTCGACCGCCAGCGGAATCAACACATCACCTTCAAGCCTGAGCAGTGCTGTAGCGTCGCAAGGCAGCCAGTGGCGCAGCGAGCACAGCAGACGCCGATAACGCTCTTCGTCCGGCAGTTCTCTGGACAGGTCGGACACCAACGGTATCAGCTCACGCAACAGGGGGTGGGTCATTACGACTCCAGCAGACGGCCAAAAAAGGCGTCATTATGACTCGCCAGGCTGAATAAGTGGTCACCGCGATGTTTATCCAGGCTCGCCCGTTCTGGCACCGTATGTCGAACACGTTGTATCAACGCGCGAATCAGAGCTACCGCCGTTAATCAGCCCTGTGAAATGACTCATTAACTTTACAGTTGCCGTACCAGATTCCGTTATTTGACCAATCAATGAATCAATAGCGTTCATGCAATTACAGTTGCCCGATCCTTAATTTTTCTGACGCCACAGGCACGGCTGAATGATGGATATTGTTTAATTTTATTGATGTGGCGATTGTCCGGTCTTGTTCCATAGTGCGCTCACTTTTACAGGAGCAACTGTTCATGCCCGGTACTCAAGGAAGAGCTCTTGAGGTTGATACACCTCTGGTTGTCGACCTCGATGGAACGCTGCTGCGTTCAGATCTGCTGTTTGAAACCGCAGTAGCTTTTATCCGCGGCCGACCACTACAGGTATTCAGGATTTTTACCTGGCTGTTACAAGGCAAGGCGCCCCTCAAGCAAGGGCTGGCTCTGGGCACCGACATCGACGTTGCGTTACCGCCCTACGATGCTGCGGTCATCGCTTATATCCAGACCAGTCGGCAGCACGGGCGCAGGGTGGTTATGGCAACGGCCTCTCACGAAACCCTTGCCAACCAGATTGCAGCACACCTGCAAACGTTTGATCAGGTCTGGGCCTCGGACGGTAAAACCAATCTTTCTGCCCATCACAAACGCGATTTGCTGGTCAGCCATTATGGTGAGGGCGGCTTTGATTACATCGGTAATTCCCGGGACGACCTGTGCATCTGGAAAGTCTCACGCAAGGCCATCGTCGCCAGCCCGCTCGCAGGTGTGGAACGCGCGGCGCGGGCACAAGGAAACGTCGAACAGGTGATCAAATCCACATCGTCCCGACGCAGTGCGTGGTACAAGGCGTTGCGCCTCCACCAATGGCTGAAAAACACACTGATTTTTGTGCCCCTGCTCGCTGCTCACCAAGTCCAGAGCACGCAATTGCTGCTCGACGGATTGCTGGCATTTTTGTGTTTCGGGCTCTGCGCATCAAGCGTTTACCTGCTCAATGACCTGCTTGATCTGGCAGATGACCGCCACCATCGAAGCAAACGCGAGCGCCCATTCGCCAGCGGTCAATTGTCGATCGAATCCGGCTTACTGGTGATCCCGCTGTTGCTTGCAGCAGCCTTCGCCGGCGCGGCAATCATGTTGCCATGGCAATTTGCGGCGGTGCTGGCTGCCTATTACTTGCTGACGCTGGTCTACTCGCTTTACCTCAAGAGCCACATGGCAGTGGACGTCATTGTTCTGGCGATGCTCTACACCACGCGCATCCTGGCCGGTGCAGCGGCGTTTCAGTTGCCGCTGACGTTCTGGATTCTGGCATTTTCAATGTTTCTGTTTCTCAGCCTCGCGCTGGTCAAGCGCTATGCCGAACTGCGCGACGCGAGGCTGTGCGATGTGACCGTCAAGACACGCGGCCGCGGCTACTACCCGGGCGATCTGGACATGATCGCCTCCCTGGGTGCATCGTCGGGCAATCTGGCGGTAATGGTCCTGGCGCTTTACATCCATGAGGGCGCGACGGTTGCCCTGTATCAGCATCCGCATGTGATCTGGCTGGCCTGCCCGTTGCTGTTGTTCTGGATCACTCGGATCTGGATGCTCACCCATCGCGGCCAGATGAACGAGGACCCGGTAGTTTTCGCAATCCGCGACCGGATCAGCCAGGGGATCGGTTTTCTGTTCCTGCTGGTGTTCTGGATCGCCGCATGAGCGCGCCTCTCTACTCCTGGGGGCGCTACCCGCAGGTTGCCCAGCAAGGTCATGACTGTGAGGCGGTAAATCGCTTGCCGGCGCACATCTCGGAAACACTTGCGCACCATCACACCAGCCTGCCGTTCGGCAACGGCCGTAGCTACGGCGACAGTTGTCTGGCCAGCAGTGGTCACGTACTGGACATGCGCAAGCTGGATCGCTTCATCGCCGCAGACTGGCAGCACGGCGTGGTGCAACTGGAAGCAGGCATGACCCTGTCACAACTGCTGGCGGCAGCAATCCCGCGCGGCTGGTTTCTACCGGTCACACCGGGCACGCAGTTTGTGACGATAGGCGGCGCACTTGCCAACGACGTGCACGGCAAGAATCATCATCTACGCGGCACCTTCGGCTGTCATGTCATGCGTTTCGAATTGATCCGTCATGGCGAGCCGCCGATGGTTTGTTCGGCCGTGGAAAACCCTTTGTTTTTCGCTGCCAGCATCGGCGGCCTGGGCTTGACCGGCGTTATCAGTCGGGTCGAGCTGCAATTGATGCCGATCCGTACCAGTCAGATCAACAGCACGGTGGTGCGCTTCGCCAATCTGGCAGAATTTTTTACCCTGTCGCACGAGCTGGACGCGCAGCACGAATACAGCGTGGCCTGGATTGATTGCCTGGCGCGAGGCAGTAATAGCGGCCGTGGCGTGTACATCGTCGGCGACCACGCTCGTTACGGGTCGCTAACGGCCGATGCGCCCAAGCGTCTGAGCATACCGTTCATTGCCCCGCTTTCACTGGTCAACCATCTGTCCTTGCGTGCATTCAATTCGATCTACTGGCACGCCCATCCACAACAGGCCAAGGCCCACCGCAGCGCTTGCGAAGCGTTCTTCTACCCGCTGGATCGCATCCAGCACTGGAATCGTCTTTATGGTCGCAAAGGGTTTCAGCAATACCAGTGCGTGATCCCCGAGCATTGCGCGCCCAAGGCCATGCAACTGCTGCTCGATGCGATTGCTGCATCGGGCCGGGGTTCATTCCTTGCGGTACTCAAGCGCTGCGGCGATATCGCTTCGCCGGGGCTGCTGTCCTTCCCGATGCCGGGTACTTCGCTGGCACTGGATTTTTCGCAGACGCGCGAGCTGGCCGAAACACTGTTCCCACGCCTGGATGCCATTGTCCGTGAAGCGGGTGGACGTCTATATCCGGCAAAAGATGCACACATGACCGGGAGCGATTTCCGCCAGGCCTATCCAGCCTGGGAACAACTTGAAGCCCTGCGTGACCCTTCCTTGATGTCCCGCTTCTGGAAACGAGTGATGCCATGAAAAAAATTCTGATCATCGGCGCGACATCAGCCATCGCCCACGCCTGTGCCCGACTCTGGGCCGCGCAGGGCTGTGATTTTTTTCTGGTGGCGCGCGACATGGAGAAGCTCGACAGCAATGCAGCCGATCTCAAGGCGCGCGGTGCCGGGCGTATCGACACACACCGACTGGACGTTACGCACTTTTCAGGGCACCCGGCGATGCTGGCCGACTGTCTGGCTGCATTGGGGCAGATCGATATCGTCCTGTTGGCTCACGGCACCCTGCCCGACCAGAAGGCCTGCGAGCAATACGCAGGCCTGGCCATACAGGAATTCATCACCAACGGTGCATCGGTTATTGCCTTGCTGACCCTGCTGGCCAGGCATTTCGAAGTGCAGCGCTGCGGCACACTGGCAGTGCTTTCCTCCGTCGCTGGTGATCGAGGACGCCCTTCCAATTACCTGTACGGCTCGGCCAAGGCTGCCGTCTCGACGTTCTGCGACGGGTTGCAGGCGCGGATGTTCAAGCTCGGCGTACATGTAGTGACCATCAAGCCGGGTTTTGTCGACACGCCCATGACCCACGGCCTGCCGTTGCCTGCCTTGCTGGTTGCGCAACCGGCAGCTGTTGCCGAGCGCATCGTCAAGGGCATCGCACGCCGGTCTACAAGCCTTTATGCGCCGGGCTTCTGGGCATGGATCATGTGGGTGATTCGCGCGATTCCACAGCCATTATTCAAAAGGCTCGACCTTTGAGCGACATGCCGCTGCTGTCAGGCTGGCGCTATCGGGCGGTGCTGCTATCGGTCGTCTTCTCGGCACTGGGCTATCTGGGATTTTCCCTGTGGGGCGGCTGGCAGGCAGTCAGCGCAGCAACCGGCAAGGTCGGGGTGCAGGGCGTTGGCTTGGTCTTGCTGATGTCGGCAATCAACTACGCGCTGCGCTTCGGACGCTGGCAGCTTTACCTTGAGGTGCTGGGGCATCCGCTTGCCTGGCGGCAAAGCCTGTGGATCTACCTGGCCGGCTTCGCCCTGACAACCACGCCCGGCAAGGCCGGCGAAGCACTGCGTGGCGTATTGCTCAGGCCGCTGGGCGTACCGTACCCACAAAGTTTTGCTGCATTTTTCAGCGAACGCCTGTCCGATCTGCTGGCCATCGTGCTGCTGACGCTGTTCGGTTTGTCGTGGTACCCGCAGGCGCAACCCATGATTTTTATCGGCCTGGCGCTGGTTCTGGCGGGGCTGCTGGTGCTGTCTCAGGGTCATTTGCTGAAGCGCATGCGAGGTGCGCTGCCGACGGAGAAGAGCACACGACTGCACAGGCTGCGGCGGCAGCTGTTCGACATCCTGCTCGCCGCCCGTCAATGCCTGCACGGAAGAGTGTTGCTGACCGCCAGCCTGCTCAGTCTGCTTGCCTGGAGCGCCGAGGCACTAGCGTTTTACTGGATGCTTGGCTGGATAGGCGCGCAGATCCCACTGACGTTTGCCGTGTTCACCTATGCACTGGCAATGCTCGCAGGAGCGTTGAGCTTCATGCCGGGTGGCCTGGGCAGTGCCGAAGCAGTGATGGTTGGGCTGCTGATGTTCAAGGGCATGCCTGGGGCAGACGCGATTGCCGCCACGCTGCTGATACGTCTGGCGACCCTGTGGTTCGCAGTGGCGATCGGTGCCGTGATGCTTTCCCGATTCAACGCTGCACCACCGGGACGTCAGCCTTGAGGCAGTAAAGCAGGCACCCGACACCTTTTGTTCACCTCACGGAGGAGCTGTTCAATGCCACCCGATTCGCGCACTTCGATTGCTATGCCCCTATTTCTGCTGGGTGCCGCCATCGCCGCAAGTTTTCTGGCCTCCAGCGGGCCGGTGCAATGGATGGACAATGGCATGTTTCTGGCCAACGCCCGCGAAGGCCATTATTTCAGTCAGTCGCTCGGACCGCTGGAGCATCCGCTTTATCAACTGATCAACTCGGTATTCTTCACACTGTTCGGCTCACGCGCGCTCAGCCTGCTGAATTCGTTACTCCTCGTGCCGTTGGCATGGATTGTCTATCGACTGGCGCAAAGCCTCGGCGCCGGGCCGCGTCAGGCCGTACTCGCTGGCGCAGCGACGGTATTGGCGCACGGAGTGTTCTGGGTGTCGACCAAAGCCGAGGTTTACCTGCTGCACACGCTGTTCGTACTGCTGGCTTATACGCTGCAGTTCAATGACAGTAACCGTCTGACGCCGCTGAAAAAGCTGTTCATGATTGGCGTGCTGACTGGAATGGCGGCCTCGACTCATCAACTGACCTTCGTGGTCCTGCTGCCGCTGTACCTGCATCTGCTGTACCTGTATAAAGCGCGCGTTTTGATCACCCTGCCCGGCTTCATGCTCGGCTTCGCAACGGCGGCTGTCGCGGTGTTCAATGATCTGAACACCGGATTGGGCCTGCTGGATATTGCTCGACGTTACCTGACCGGTGCGTCCGCGATCATTGCGGGGCCGGAGTGGCAAGGCAGCCTGTTGCGTTTCGACGAACTTCTTGAGGAGAGGAACGCAGCCATACTGGTGCTGCTGTCACTGATAGGGCCGCAGTTGGCGGGGCTGCTGCTGTTTCCCAGGAGAGTCGGCTGCGGTTGTTGTGGAGTGCGGCGCTGTTGAATCTGGTTTTTGCCATTTCCTATAACGTGACCGACCGTTTCACCTTTTTTCTACCCGGCGTGGCGATGCTGAGCATCATCGGCATGATTCAGCTGCGGCGGGTTTTGCCACACAATATGACACGCAGCACCTTGCTCAATCTCTCGGTATTGTCCTCGCCGACAGTGGTTCTGTTGGCGTATTCACTTTACGCAAACGGGGTCATACATTTTCCTGAGCATAAGGAGAAGCTGCCCTACCGCGACGATATCCGTTATTTCATGGTGCCTTACCTGCGCGACCGCTCTGCCGAGCAGTTCGTGCGCGCCTATGAACAGGTCGTGCCCAACGGTGCGTTGATCATCGCCGACTGGACACCGATGGGTGCCATGCGCTCCGGGCAAGCCATCGGGCTGCTTGGCGGTCGCAGGCTGGCCATGTGCGACGACAACGTTGCCATTCGAGCGGCCTTGAACAGCAACGGCGTCTATCTGCCACGGTTGAGCTATTGCGGGACGCTTACACAGCACTACCGGCTGGAAGAACGGGACTGTCAGAAATTTTGCGTTCGGGCATCACATGCGTTTAAGGTGCATGACATGCCTAGCAAAAAGACCCCGGCCGGCAAGGCCAAGAAAGACCTCCCTGAAATCCCCAAGGAGCTGGTCGAACAGTTCGTCAAAGGCCCGATGACAGCCGAGGCGATTCAAGACATCTCGATGGCCTTCAAGAAGGCGTTGGACGAGCGCGCACTCGGTGCCGAGCTTGGCCATCATCTCGGCTACCCGCCAGGTGCGGAGCGCCCCGAAGGCATCGAGAACCAGCGCAACGGCAGCAGTGGCAAGACTGTCCTGACCGACGATGGCCCGCTGAAACTGGATATTCCTCGAGATCGCGATGGCAGCTTTGCCCCGATCCTGATCCCCAAGCATGAGCGCCGCTTCACCGGTTTCGACGACAAGATCATCGCCATGTATGCCCGTGGCATGACGGTGCGCGAGATTCGCGCGTTCCTGTTGGAGCAATACGGCACGGACGTTTCCCACGACTTCATCAGCTCGGTGACTGACGCCGTGATGGAAGAAGTGGGTGCGTGGCAACAGCGGCCGCTCGAGCCGATGTATCCCGTGATTTTCTTCGACGCCCTGCGCGTGAAAATCCGCGATGAAGGCATGGTGCGCAACAAGGCGATCTACTTGGCACTGGGTGTTTTGCCGGATGGTACCCGCGATATTCTGGGCATCTGGATCGAAAATACCGAAGGCGCCAAGTTCTGGCTCAAGGTGTTCAATGACCTGCGCAACAGAGGCGTCGAAGACATGCTGATCGCTGTAACCGATGGCCTCAAGGGCATGCCGGAGGCGCTGGCAGCGGTTTACCCTGAAACGACCCTACAGACCTGCATCGTCCATTTGATCCGCAACAGCCTTGATTACGCCTTCAGGGACAAGCGCAAGGGCTTGGCCAAGGCGCTGAAGCCGATTTACCAGGCACTGAACGCAGAGGCTGCGGAGCAAGCGCTGAACGACTTTGAGTCCGGGCCTTGGGGGAAACAGTATCCAACCGTCGTTGCCGCGTGGCGTCGGGCTTGGGATCGCGTAATCCCGTTCTTCGTGTTCCCGCAGGCGATACGCAAAGTGATCTATACCACCAACGCCATCGAAAGCGTGAACGCGCAACTGCGCAAGATCATCAAGACGCGCGGGCACTTCCCGAATGACGAAGCGGCTACCAAGTTGATCTGGCTGGGGCTGCGTAATATCACGGCCAACTGGAGCAGAGCCGCGCATGATTGGAAGGGTGCGATGAACCAGTTTGCGATCCTTTACGGAGATCGCTTCACCAGGCCCGCCTGGTGATTACAGTGTCCGTCAGGTGACGGGCGTTAACCGCCCGCACACAAAAAATCTGACAGTCCCGGAAGAACAGCCGGCAGGATATTCATTGCAGGCGAACTGATCATGAATGAACCTCTGACTCACATTCATGACACGTTCGCGCACACTCTCAAGGCTGCCAGAGCGCCTGCCCGCCGCCCAGTTTGCGGTCCAGAAAACTGGCCGCGCTGATTAACGCCAGATGGCTCAGGGCCTGCGGTGTATTACCGAGATGATGAGCATGCGCGTCGAATTCTTCGGCGTACAAGCCCAGCGGGTTGGCGTAACGCAGCAATTGTTCGAACTCCAGATGCGCCTGCTCGACCCGACCGGCACGGGCCAGACATTCGACGTACCAGAACGAACAGGCAACGAATGCACCCTCTTCGCCTGCCAGTCCGTCATCGTGATCATCATCGTTGCGATAGCGGAATACCATCCCGTCACGCACCAGTGCTGCTTCGATGGCGTCCAGCGTCGCCAGCCACTTCGGGTCATTGGCACCGACAAAGCGTACCAGCGGCATCAGCAGCATTGAGGCATCCAGATTGCGGCTGCCCTTGTGCTGCACGAAGTGGCCCAGGTCTTCGTTCCAGAAATTCTCCCAGATATCGTTGTGGATCTCTTCACGTACCCTGGTCCAGCGCTCGAAGGGCCCCGACAGCGAGCGCTTGAACGCCAGGCGCAGTGCCCGGTCCAGTGCCACCCAGCACATCAGCCGCGAATGCAGAAAATGCTGATCGCCACCGCGCATTTCCCAGATGCCCACATCGCGGTCGCTCCAGTGTTCGCACACGTAGTCGACCTGGCGAACGACATGCTGCCAGCCATCATGGGAAATAGCGTCTCCATACTTGTTGGCCAGGTAGACGGCGTCCATCAGTTCGCCATAGATATCCAGCTGAACCTGCTTGTAGGCCTCATTGCCGATGCGTACCGGCTGAGCACCGCCGTAGCCGGACAAATGATCGAGATTGTCTTCCGGCAATTCTGCGTGGCCATCGAGGGCATACAGAATGCCGAGTTTCTCGGTCTGTTCACAGCAGTCATCCAGTCGCCCGCGCACCCAGCTCATGAAGGCATTGGCTTCATCGGTGTACCCCAGGCGCATGAACGCATACACGGTGAATGATGCGTCACGTATCCAGGTGTAACGGTAGTCCCAGTTGCGCTCGCCGCCCTCGGTTTCCGGCAGACCGAACGTCGCGGCTGCGACAATGCCGCCATGCTTGCGCGAGGTCAGCAGCTTGAGCGCCAGCGCCGAGCGAGTGACCATTTCACGCCAGCGGCCCTTGTATTGCGATTGCCCGGCCCAGCGCCGCCAGAATTTCAGTGTGTCGTCGAAATAGCGCGAGCATTTGCCTGCGGCCACGTTCGGGTCGTCGATACCGCCAAGAATGAACTCGACGGTCTGGCCTTTATGCATGTGAAACTCGGCTACAGCGTTCTGCTGCTCCAGCTGTAGCGGCGTAGCAGCCGACAAGCGCATGCCTGGCTGCCCTTCGGCCTCGAAACAGATGTCCTGACCATCGACGCGAGCGGTGGTTTCAGCACGGCTGTAGTCCATGCGTACCCGACAGCGCATGCGAATGGTGGCCTCGCCAAAACGCACTTGAACCCTGCGCACGATGCGCGGCAGATCGTCCTGATCTTCACCGATCGGCATCAGGTCGGTGACTTCCACCACCGCGTCCTCGGAAATCCAGCGGGTTTGCAGGACATTGGTGTCCGGCAGGTAGATCTGCAGCCGCCTGGCGTCAGGCAAATCGGGCGCCAGCTGAAAGATGCCGGCATCGGGCGTATCCAGCAGCGCGGTGAAAATCGACGGGCTGTCGAAATCCGGCCAGCAGCAGAAATCGATGCTGCCGGTGTTGGCGATCAACGCGGCGCTGCGCATATCGCCGATGATGCCGTGGTCTTCGATACGGTTTTGCGCTTCTTGGGGAAAGTCAGCCATTGCCACGGAACTCCGGATAAAGGGTCATCCCGCCGTCGATGTACAGGGTCGTGCCGTGCACATAATCCGAGGCATCGGAGGCCAGCCAGAGCACGGCATTGGCGACGTCTTCAGGCTCACCGATACGGCCATAAGGGATCAGTTTGAGCATTTCTTTCTCGGCGTCGCCCTTGCGCGCATCGGCATTGATCGGCGTGCGAATAGCACCCGGCGCGACGCTGTTGACGCGAATTTTCAGCTCGCCGACTTCCTGAGCGATGCTACGCATTAACAGGTCGACGCCGCCCTTGGATGCTGCGTAATTGACGTGCCCGGCCCATGGAATCAGTTGGTGCACTGAACTCATGTGAATGATCTTGCCCATCGCCCGTGACACATCAGGGCGCATGCCTTGCTTGATGAACTGGCGCAACGCCGCACGGGCACAGAGAAATTGCCCGGTCAGGTTGACATTGATGACCGTGTTCCAGTCTTCCAGGCTCATGTCGACGATGGCTGCGTCTTTTTGCAGGCCCGAGTTGGCGACCAGGATGTCCAATGCGCCAAAGTGCTCGATGGTCTGCGCAAACAGGCGCTCGACGTCTGCTTCTTTCGACACGTCGGCCCCGACAGCAAGGGCGCGACCGCCCGCTGCGCGAATCTCTTCAGCCAGCTTCTCGGCAGGTTCAGCCTTGGAGTTGTAATTGATCACCACCGCCGCCCCGGCTTCCGCCAGCGCTCGCGCGGCACCCGCGCCGAGACCGGAACTGGCTCCGGTGACGATAGCGACTTGTTGCTTGAGTGAGATATGCATCGAATTTCAGCCTCGGAGTAAGCGTACTAGTGCTGACTGACGAGGCTGAAAGTAAGTTCAGTTCGGCTTAGGGTGCCGGGTTGGGCTGAGTAGTGTGAATCGCTTCGATGCCAGCGATGACCTCGTCGGACAGCGTGACGTCGATGCTCTCCAGATTGATCTTCAGTTGATCCAGTTTCGTGGCACCAATGATGTTGCTGGTCACGAACGGACGGCTGGTGACATAGGCCAGCGCCATCTGCGATGGATCCAGACCATGCACGCGAGCCAGCGCGACATACTTGGCTGTGGCAGTGACGGCCTGCGGGTTGTTGTAGCGCTGGAAACGCTCGAACAGGGTCAGGCGGCCATCAGCCGGACGTGCACCGTCCAGGTACTTGCCGGCCAACACACCGAACGCCAGTGGCGAATAGGCCAGCAAGCCGACCTGTTCGCGAATAGCGATTTCTGCCAGACCCACTTCGAAGGTGCGGTTAAGCAGGTTGTAGGGGTTCTGGATCGAGACAGCACGTGGCAGATCGAGGGTTTCGGCAAGGTGCAGAAAACGCTGAGTGCCCCATGGCGTTTCGTTGGAGAGGCCGAAGTGGCGAATCTTGCCCGCCTTGACCAGATCGCCCAGTACCGACAGGGTTTCTTCGATTTCGACAGCCTGATCATCCGGGTCGTGGGTGTAACCCAGCACGCCGAAGAAGTTGGTCTTGCGATCCGGCCAGTGCAACTGGTAAAGGTCCAGGTAATCGGTATTAAGGCGCTTGAGGCTGGCTTCCAGCGCCGCAGTGATGTTCTTGCGGTCAAGCCGCGGATTGCCGTCGCGGATATGATCCATGCGACCTGGACCGGCGACCTTGCTGGCCAGTACCCAGTCGTTGCGGTCCCCGTACTTCTTGAAGTACTCGCCGATGATGCTTTCGGTCGTGGTGTAAGTCTCGCCACGCGGCGGCACCGGGTACATTTCTGCCGTGTCGAGGAAGTTGACCTTGGCATCCTTGGCCATACGAATCTGTTCGAATGCTTCATCCTGGGTGTTCTGCTCGCCCCAGGTCATGGTGCCCAGACAGATCGCGCTGACCGACAGATCGGTTTTGCCCAATTTACGAAATTGCATCGATGTCTCCGTTTGATTCAAAAAGATACAGCTTGAAACAAGGCTCCCATAAAACGCCGACTGGTCATTCACTGCAACACTTTTTATCTAACGATAGCCTTGCGCCTGCAGATCGAACAGCGCGGCGTAGCGCCCTGCGGCGGCGATCAGGCTGTCGTGATCACCGCGCTCCAGCACCCGCCCATGCTCCAGTACCACGATATGTTCGGCGTTGCGCACACTGGAAAAACGGTGGGAAATCAGCAGCGTCATGCGTCCCTTGGCGTACTCGCGAAAGTGCTCGAATACCGCAGCTTCTGCCCCGGCATCCAACGCGGCAGTGGGCTCATCGAGAATCAGAATATCGGCATCGCGGCGCATATAGGCGCGTGACAGCGCGATTTTCTGCCACTGCCCGCCGGACAGCTCCTGACCGCCTGCGAACCAACGCCCCAATTGTGTGGCGTAACCCTTGTCGAGCTGTTCGATAAACTGCGCTGCCATGCCTTGCGCAGCGGCTTCGCGCCAGCGGGTTTCGTCGTGAAAGGCGTGGGTATCGCCGACCCCGAGGTTCTCACCGACCAGAAACTGATAGCGGATGAAGTCCTGAAAAATCACGCCGATGCGCGACCGCAGGGCGTCTTCGTCCCAGTCCTGCAGATCGCTGCCATCCAGCAGAATGCGGCCTTGGTCGGGCTGATAAAGGCGCGTCAGCAACTTGATCAGGGTGGTCTTCCCCGAGCCGTTCTCGCCCACCAGCGCCACGCTACGACCCGGTGCAAGATGCAGATCGATGTTTTCCAATGCTGCGCGGCTGGTGCCAGGGTAAGTGAAGCTGACGTTCTCGAAACGCATACCATCGCCGGGCAGCGCACCCTGGGTCAGACTGCCAGCAGACGGCGTGACCGGCTGACCGAGGTAAATGTACAGGTCGGCCAGGTACAGCCCGTCCTCGTACAAACCACTGATCGCACTCAGGCTGCTGCTCACAGCGGCCTGCCCTTGCTTGAACAGCACCAGGTACATGGTCATCTGCCCCAGGGTAATACGCCCATGCACCGCATCGACCACCACCCAGGCGTACGCCAGATAGAACGAAGCAGTGCCCAGCAAGCCGAGCAGAAAGCCCCAGCCATCACGGCGCACGGTCAAGCGCCGGTCTTCGGCATACAGACGCTCGAAGGTGTCGCGATATCGTTTGAGCAGCAGCGGCGCGAAGCCGAACAGCTTGACCTCTTTGATGTAGCCCTCGTGGGAGAGCAATGTTTCGATGTAGTTCTGCCGACGGGTTTCCGGAGCACGCCGGGTAAACAGGCGGAACGCGTCGCCGGAAAAATGCGCCTCGGCAAAGAACACCGGCAATGCGCCGAGCACCAGAATCAGCAACGCCCAGGGCGAGAAATGCACCAGCAGTACGGCAAAGCTGATCAGCGAAATGAGGTTTTGCAGCAATCCCAGGGATTTGGTCACCAGTGCCAGCGGCCGTGTCGAGGCTTCACGCCGGACGCGCACGAGCTTGTCGTAAAACTCCGAGTCTTCGAACTGCGACAGTGACAGGGTCTGGGCCTTCTCCAGAATCAACGTATTGACCTTCTGCCCCAGCAACACCCGCAACAGCGCCTGCTGCACCGACAGCCCGCGTTGCGCACCGGCCAGCAGCGCCAGTACACCGGCCTCAAGCAACACATAACGCAACACCGGCCATAAAGGAGCCTCGCCAGTGCTGGCATGCAGTTGCATGGCACTGACCACCGCATCGACAATCCGCTGCCCCAGCCAGGCGGCCAGCGCGGGCAGCAAGCCTGCCACCAGCGTGGCAACGATCAAGCCAACGGACAGCGCTCGGGACGTGGTCCAGACCAGATGCATGGCCCGTAAGGCCTGCTGCATGAACGACGTGAAGCGTTTGAAAACCGGCATACGTTAAAAAATCCTGAAGAGCCTTATATGTTCACTGGAGCGCTCATCGTTATACACAAAGCCTTGAGATGACTATCGTGCCAATGCTCCGCGTTGGCATGCAGTTCGTGACGCTCTGCGTCACACATCTTCAGTCTGGTGAAACAGCAGGCGTAACCGGAGCTCAGGCCTGCATCTCGTACGACCTGAATCAGGTGTCAAGGCTCTAATGTGTGACGCGGAGCGTCACGAACTGCATTACCACGCGGAGCGTGGTAACGATAATCGATGTGTGATCGCTTATTCCGGACTCACCCTCACTTCGGTGCGCGCTGTACGCAGCGTTCGCGGCGGTCGTCGACGCGTTCGGCGAACCAGGCGGTGGTCAGGTTGCGGGTGATTTTCGGGCTTTTCAGGGTGATGCCGGGCAGGATGGCTCTTGGCAAGGGCTTGCCTGCTGCCTTGTCCGCCAGTGCAAACACCTTGCTGTACAGATCGGTCTCTTCGAACTCCAGGGTATCGCCCTGCTTGAGCTGGTTCCATATCTGTGACTTGTTCATGCCCAGCCGGTCAGCCAGGGTTCGCACTGCCAGCTCGGTGGAGCCTGGCGAGGTGGAGTCGAAACGAATCAGATCGCCATCAAGCGCCAGCTCGATGCCGGTCGCACGACTCACCGCGTTCTGAAACGCGGCATTGCGACTGGCGTACCAACCGGCATTGAAATCGGCAAAGCGGTACAGGGACTGGGTGTAGTTCACCGGGTAACCCAGTAGATGAGCGATGCCGAAATACATGCCGCCACGGCGAGTAAAGACTTCGCGTCGGATCGAGCCATCCACCGTGTAGGGATAATCTTCCGCATGCTTCTCGGCAAAGGCGATGCTGACCTGCATCGGGCCGCCGGTCTTGACCGGGTTGAAATTGCCGAACAGTACCTGGCCCAGCGGTACCATGCCGATGAAATCATCAAAGATCGCGCTGAGGTCTTTCTCTGTGCGGGCTGAATCGAGGCGCTTGCCATAGGTCTTGCCGTCTGGTGAACGTACGCGCAATGCCGTGGCTATCAACGCATTGGGGATATGCAAGCGCGCCGCGCGGCGGTTTATTTCGGCACGGGCAATGCGGCCCATGTCCGGCACCGCAGGGTCGACCTGAAAGGTTGACTCCTGTTCGGTCACAGCCAATACCGAGCACAGGTTTTCGGTGGTCATCGGAATTTTCTGCGCGGCAAATGCGGCATGGATATCCGTTGCCCAAGCCTGCCGATCCGTAACAGTGGCAGGCATCAGGCGCACGATCTGCGCACGCGCCTGTTCCGGGCTCAGTTCAGGTTCCTGCACACGCTGAGTGCCACAACCTGCCAGCACCAGCAGCCCGACGCTCAGCATGAGCGATTTGCTTAGCCTTCGATTCAATCCATGACTCCTGCCACGTTCGCGCTTTACCACACGGTTCACTTCAGAAGGCTTTAAAACACCGACCAGTCGATCCTCGCGCTGAGTTTTTCCAGCGCAGCCATACCGACAAGGGAATTGCCCGCCGCGTTCAACTCCGGAGACCACACACAGACCGAAGCGCGCTCCGGCACAATCGCAACGATACCACCCCCTACTCCGCTCTTGCCCGGCAGGCCGACACGATAGGCAAAGTTACCGGCTTCATCGTAAAGACCGCTGGTGGCCATGATCGAATTGACCTGAGTGGCCTGGCGTGCGGTGAGTATCTGATCGCCACTGTGAGTGCAGAAGCCCTGATTGGCCAGAAAACCGAACGCCTTGGCCAGATCAATGCAATTCATGCTCAGCGCGCAATGGTGGAAATAGCTGCGCAGCACGTCTTCCACATCGCCATGAAAATTGTCGAAGGACTTCATCAGATAGGCCGCTGCGGCGTTGCGCGAACGGTGCTGGTATTCGGATTCCGCAACTTTGGAATCGGAGGTGATCGCCCGGTTGCCGCACAGGCGTCGAACGAAGTCACGCATTGACAGCGACGGTGCCGCAAACCGTGCCTGATTGATGTCGCAGATCACCAGCGCGCCGGCGTTGATGAACGGGTTGCGCGGCCTGCCCCGTTCGAATTCCAGCTGCACCAGCGAGTTGAACGGCTGGCCGGAGGGCTCGTGCCCCAGGCGCTGCCAGATGTCCTCACCGGAGTGCCCGATGGCCTGCACCAGGCTGAACACCTTGGAAATACTCTGTATCGAAAACTGCGTTTCGGCATCACCGGCGCTGAACACCTGGCCGTCGTTGCCGTACACCGCAATGCCCAGTTGATCAGGCCGCACCCCGCCCAGCGCCGGAATGTAATCTGCCACCTTGCCCTGACCAAGCAAGGGTCTTACTTCATCGAGGATTTCGTTCAGCAGGTCTTGCATGTGTGCGCCCCTTGTTTTGGCTGCGCACACTACACCAACCCCAGGTGCCTCGCATCACTGTGTTGCAGGCTCAGTCCCGGTAATCGGTGCCGCTACGCTCCAGCTCGCGGATCAGCGCATTCCAGTGTCGGGCGACACCCGGACCATTACCGTCCTTGATGGCCTTGGCCTGCTCTTCCACTTTGGCGATGACCTCCCGGGGCGGAAACACCAGCTCTGCGTTGCCGGCAGACTGCGCTGCAATCTGGATATTGCAGGCGTACTCGAGGGCATGCAGCTGCTGGAATGCGTGCTCTACACTCACCCCGCCGGTGAGCAAGCCGTGATTGCGCAGGATCATCACGCTCTTGTCACCCAGGTCCGCGACCAGTCGTTCACGCTCGCTCAGGTCCAGCGCAATGCCTTCGTAACCGTGATAGGCCACGCGCCCGGAGAAGGCAATGGAGTGCTGGGAAATCGGCAGCAGCCCGTCCTTTTGCGCCGACACTGCGATACCGTCACGGGTGTGGGTGTGCAGCACCGCTTGCAGGTCATGGCGCGCAGCGTGAATGGCACTGTGAATCACATAACCGGCGTAGTTGATACCCAGCCCTGTCGGGTCATCGACAATCGTGCCGTCGATGTCGACCTTGACCAGATTGGATGCGGTGATTTCATCGAACAACAGGCCAAACGCGTTGATCAGAAAGTGCTCGTCCGGCCCCGGTACCCGCGCCGAGAAGTGTGTATAGATATGGTCGGTCCAGCGCTTGAGCGCGGCCAGCCGATAGGCCGCCGCCAACTTGACCCGGACTTCCCATTCCTGCGGCGAAACCCTGTCACGCACAGTGCCGCCACCCGACGGCGTAGTACCTGGCTGGAGTGGCAAAGCGCTGACGTTGCTCATAATGTTGCTCCTTGGTGACTGCTGACTGGCCAGCCAGACTAGGCGCATTACAAATCAATTAAAAATCACATTTACTTCTAAGCTAATTATAAAAAACAAGAATATTAGGAATAGCGGTTACAAAGGTTCCGCAAGCGCATCAAGGCGGTCTATTCATATTCGTTAAGGTTATTTAAATAAATTTTTATATAGCGATATGCTCCAGAAAATTCCGTTTCCGTTTTGGAGCCATGCATGTCAAAACCTGCCCCCTTTCTACCCCGTTTCAGCCGTCTGGCAGCGGCCATCGGGCTTGGTGCCGCGCTATTGACCGGAACGCTGATTGCGCCCGCCAGCGCACAGGCTGAAGGCGAAATTCGCATCGCCGAGCAGTTCGGCATCGTCTACCTGCTGCTCAACGTGGTGCGCGATCAACAATTGATCGAGAAACACGGCAAGCAAGACGGCCTGGAGATCAAGGTGGACTGGACCCAACTGTCCGGAGGTTCGGCGGTCAACGATGCGCTGCTGTCGGGCTCCATCGATGTTGCCGGTGCCGGGGTTGGCCCGTTGCTGACCATCTGGGACCACACCAAGGACAGGCAGAACGTCAAGGCGGTCGCATCGCTGGGCAACTTCCCCTATTACCTGGTGAGCAATAACCCCAACGTCAAAACCATCGCCGACTTCACCGAAAAGGACCGCATCGCGGTGCCGGCAGTCAGTGTTTCAGTGCAGTCACGCTACCTGCAATTCGCCGCCGCAAAACTTTGGGGTGATAAGGAATACGCACGCCTGGACAAGTACACCTTGAGCCTGCCGCACCCGGACGCCGCCGCCAGCCTGATCGCGGGTGGCACCGAATTGACCGGGCACTTTTCCAACCCGCCCTATCAGGATCAGGAACTGAAAAACCCCAACGTGCATGTCGTGCTCAACACTTATGACCTGCTGGGGCCTAACTCTCCCACCGTACTGTTCGTCACCGAGAAATTTCGCAACGAAAACCCGAAAACCTACAAGGCCTTCATTGAAGCGCTGGCCGAGGCAGAAGCTTTTGTCAGCAAAGACATTGGTGCTGCCGCCGACATCTACCTGCGCGTCACCAAGGCGAAGATCGACCGTGCCGAACTGTTGAAGATCATTGATCAGCCGGAGTTTCAATTCACCATCACGCCGAAGAACACCTACCCGCTGGCCGAGTTTTTGTACCGTGTTGGCGCGATCAAGAACAAGCCGGCGTCGTGGAAGGATTACTTCTTTCAGGATGCCACCCCGTTGCAGGGCAGTTGAGTTCTCGCACTGATCCTTATACGCAACAGTCGCTCGGCGTATAGACAAGTCCGGATGACGGGCTTCTGCCCGGAGGGCGTGGGAGCGTCGCCCGGTCCGCTCCCACGGCCCTCGGCCAGAATCAAGAGCGGACTTGTGTATCACGCGAAGCATTGGGACAACAATCAGCGGCAAGTCAAATTACCAGTTGTACGTCACCTTGCCGTAGTAAAACGCCCCGCTATACCCATAAGGCGAGAACGTGCTGTAAGCCAGGTTGCCGCCGCTGGACGAGAAGTCGTTGAGCTTTTCGGGGTACTTGTCGGTGACGTTATCGCCGCCCAGGGTGAAGACCCAGTTCTTGAGTGTGTAGTCTACTGCGAGGTCCAGCAGCCACGCAGCGCTGAAGGTCTGATCGTTGACCTTGTCGGCCTGGTAGCTGGTGAACTCGCCGTAGCGAACCAGGTTGGAATGCAGTGCCCAGTTACCGAACGTCAGATCATTGCCCAGCGTCAGTTTGTGCTGCGGGGTGGTGTCACCCAGCAGACCGATGCGCTCCCTGCGATCCACGCGAACCAGATTCACCCCTAACTGATCGAGAATCGCCGGGTTGGCTTTCACGTCGGTGACTTTAGTGTGGTTGTAGTTGTAGCCCACTGTGCTGTTCCAACGGACGCCGTTATCGAACTGGTAGCGGTAATTGGCGACCAGATCGACACCATCGGTGCTGGTGTCTGTGGCGTTGGTGAAATAGCGCGCACTGGTGTAGTTGATATCACCCACGCCATTGCTGCGCAGGTAGTTGATGGCCGTGTTGTTGAGCACCAGGTTAGAGGACAGCGAGATACGATCCTGAATATCGATGCGATAGACGTCGGCGGTCACAGTCAGGCTGTCCAGTGGCTGGAGCACCAGGCCCAGGCTGTAGTTGCGCGACTTTTCGGGCTTGAGGTCTTCGGCGCCTAACAGTTGCGCAACGTTACTGCCGGCCGGAAACGTGCCCGCTTCCTGGATAGTGTTGCCAATCAGTTGTGACGAGGTAAAGGTGAAATTCTGCTGCGCCAGTGAAGGGGCGCGGAAGCCTGTCGATACGCTGCCTCGCAAAGCCACCTGCGGGGTGAAGTCATAACGCGCCGAGAGCGAGCCGCTGACGTTGGAGCCAAAATCGCTGTAGTCTTCGTGGCGAACGGCAGCCGACACACCGAGCTTCTCGGTCAGGTTGGTTTCCACATCCAGATACTGGGCGAAGTTGTGTCGCGAGTAGCTGCCTGCATCGGCGGCGCGGAAGCCGCCCAGCCCGGAACTGCCGGTCTGAAAATACGACTCGGCCTGCCCCGCCTCGATCTGATAACCCTGGTGCAGGTATTCGGCGCCGAACGCGACCGACACCGGGTAAGGCAGCCATGCCGCGCTGAACTCCCGCGACAGATCGAAGCCAAGTTGCTTCTGATCGTTGGTCAGCGTGCCGTTGTCGAACGAGCGCGGCGTGTTCAGGCCAAGTGACGTATTGATGGTTTTGGTACGCAGTTCATAGGTGTTTTTCCCGTAGTTGGCAGACACGTCGTAGTGCCAGTCATCCGCCAGCTCGCCGCGTAATCCCGCTACCAGCGAGGTGTCTTCCAGCGTGCCGTTAATCAGTGGCAGATAACCGTTGGGGTAAATCGCAGCGATGTTGTTGGAGGCATTGCTCGGCCGATAAAACGCGGCCGTTTCACCACGGCGCTTGCTGTAGCCACCGAAGCTGTAGAACTCCGCCGCATCGTTGAAACTGTACTCGGCGTTGTATTGCAGCTTGCCCTCGTGGGTTTGCGGCTCACCCTGACGGAACACCTGCTGACCGTAAGTAGTGGAACCTATGCTGGAAGTACGAAAATCATCACCGGCACGGTTGGTGTAGTCGTTGTTGGAGCCTTCACCCGACAGGTTCAACGTGCCGTTGTCGCCCAGCGCGAAACCGGTGTTGCCGGACACCTGACGCTGAATCCCGTCGCCCTTCTTGTATTGGCCGTATTTGCTGGAAATCGAGCCGCCATGATCGGCGCTTTTGAGGATGATGTTGATCACCCCGGCAATCGCATCGGAACCGTAACGCGCTGAAGCACCGTCGCGCAGCACTTCGATGTGGTCAATGGCAGACAGCGGAATGGCGTTCAGGTCGGCAGGTGCCGAACCGCGTCCCACCGCCCCACCCAGGTTGACGAAGGCCGATGTGTGGCGGCGTTTGCCATTGACCAGCACCAGCACCTGATCCGGCGACAGCCCGCGCAATTGCGCCGGTCGGGTCAGCTCGGCACCGTCCACCAGGCCGGGCCGCGGAAAGTTGATCGAAGGGATCAAGCGCGCCAGCACCGTGCCCAATTCGCTGGAGCCGGAACTGCGCAGGCTGTCGCCGGAAATCACATCGATGGGCGACAGCGAAGCACTGGCGGTGCGCTCCTGCGCCCGAGTGCCGGTAACGATTACCGTGCCCAGGGTGGATGCGCCCTGGCTGTTTTGCTCATCTGTTGCCTGTGCAGCATGAGCGCTTGCACTGATGCCTGCGACGCTCAGCAAATTGGCTGAAAAAATCGCCGTGGCCAATACATTCCGTTTGAAACTCCCCATACCACTACCCCTTGAAAATCCTTGATCCAGAAACTCTGTTCTGGTTACAACGAGCGATCCGTGCGGCGGACGGTAGCGATCATTACAGTGTCTGATTGGTGTTCCGGAGGCCCGATGCTTTATAGCTTAATGACATTAATTTAAATATTTAAATATCAATAAAGAATAAGCATCTACATTTGTGTCCAGACTGAAAAATGCCGGAAGCGCGGACAAAAAAAGGCCGCACCTGCCTGAGGATGCGGCCCAAAACTGATGAAGCTGATGGACGAAGAATTGCTTACTTTGCGGTGATCACCGACAGTTTGGTAATGCCTGCGCGTTCGATGGAAGCCATGGCTCGTGCCACTTCGCCGTAATTCACGCCATTGTCCGCCTGCAACTGCACGCGCACGTCAGGGGCCTTGTCCTTGGCCGCCTTGAGGCTGGTTTCCAACAGATCTGGTTGAATTTCATCTTTGTTGATGAACAGCTTGCCCTGCCCGTCGATACTCACCACTAGCGGGTCTTTCTGTTCCACCGGCGCAACCGATTCGGTCTTGGGCAGGTTGATCGGAATCGAGTTGGTCAGCAGCGGCGCGGTCACGATGAACACCACCAGCAGCACCAGCATCACGTCCACCAGCGGCGTAACGTTGATCTCGCTCAGCACTTCATCGGTATCTTGTGTGGAGAAAGCCATCTCAGGATGCCTCCTTCACTTTCTGTCCAGCCTGCCCGCCTGTAGCGCCAGACTTCAGGACCGGATGCAGCAGCACGCGAAATGCACTCTTCTGCGCCAGGCTATAGAAGTCGTGGGCGAAGTCATCCAGGTCGGCAGCGGTCAGTTTCAGGCGCCGCAGGAAGTAGTTGTAAACCAGTACCGCAGGCACGGCGACGGCGATGCCGACACCGGTTGCCACCAGCGCTGCGCCGATAGGACCGGCAACGGTTTCCAGGCTTGCCGAACCGGCAGCACTGATACCCTTGAGCGCCGACATAATGCCCCAGACCGTACCGAACAGGCCGATAAACGGCGAGGTGCTGCCAATACTGGCGAGAATCGCCAGACCGGTCTCCAGCGAGCGGCGCTCCCGAACGATCTGCTGACGCAGGGCACGTTCAAGGCGGTCCTGATGGTTGATGGACTGACTGAGGTCGTTAGCCTGCGCGCCGTCCGGCACCTGAATGGCGGCGTAACCGGCCAGCGCAACACGAGCAGCAGCGCCGGGCTGTTCCTGGGCAAGTTGCGCGGCCGAATCCAGGCTCGATGCAGCCCAGAATTGCTTGTGGAACTTGCGGTCCTGGGATTTCAGGCGCGAGAACTGCACACCTTTGAGCAGGGCCAGGCCCCAGGTGGCGACGGAAAAAATGACCAGCAGCCAGATGACCGCGTGTTCGATGGATTCAAAAGGCGAAGCAAGTAGGTTCATGGCGCAGCTCTCTTTATGAACGAAGTCTGAACAAGGCATTGGGGTGTATCGCGATGCGCCTTTGGTTCAGGTAGCTCGCCGGGTCAATCGAATATCGTGGTTATTGGAACTTGAAACGTTATTTGATCTTGAAATCAATCGGCACACTGACCCAGCCGTCCTGGGCGACGTCGCCTTGTTTGGCGGGCACGAAACTCCAGCGCTTCACCGCTGCCAGCGCTGCGTCATCCAATTGATCGCGGCCGCTGCTTTTCTGTATCTGAATCTCGCCGGGCTTGCCGCTGGCCAATACATGGACGCGCAACAGCACGGTGCCTTCCCAGCCGCGGCGCATTGCCAGCGACGGGTATTCCGGTGCCGGGTTGCGCAGATAGCCAGCGCTGGCAGAAGCCGGAGTTACCGGTTTTGGCGCGGGCGGTGCGGGAGCGGCAGGTGCAGCGACAGGTGGCGCGGGCACCGGTGGGGCCGGTTGCTCGACCGGTTTTGCCACTGGCTTGACGACCGGTTTGACCACCGGCTTGGGCGGCTGCGGCTTGGGTTTTGGAATCGGTTTGGGCGGTGGCGGCTTGACGGCCAGTTCATCTTCGACCGGGGGCGGCGGCTCGACCACAGGCTGCACGACAGGCTCGGGCGGTGGTGGCGGCGTCTCCACAACCGGCGGCGCGGGCTGAGAGAACTCGATGGTCATCGGCGGAATTTCCGGCGGCACGACCGGCAATGCGGGTGTCGGGTTCTGGCTCAACCAGTAGATGACCGAGCCATGAAATACCAGCGCCAGTGCACCCAGCAGAATGGCTTCGCGTCGTCCAAGTATGGGTTTGGGGGTGCTTTGCAACCGCGATAACGCCAGAGGCGCACGGAAAGGACGCCCCAGATCGACCAGGTCGCCACTCGGCGTCTGGCGCCAGGGCACTTCATGTGCGCTGGCTGCGGTCTGGACATTGCCCATTGATACACTCCTGCATTTTCATGATAAAAATCCAGGTTCTGTTGGTATCAGTCACCTTTCCAAAGTTGATGTGGCAAGGCAATCATCGCTGAAAGAGGCTTGTTCCTGAAAAGAATATTTGGTTCGCCGGTTAGACTTTAAATGAATATATGAACCAGCGCAGACCGTGATGCGAGAGCGTGAGGAACGATAGTCGTCAGGTAGATCAGGCTCAATGACCGCTGTGATCACCATGCCCGCTGTGCTCGTCGCTGGTCAGCGACTTGGCGACTGCGGTGACCTGAATCGACTCTTTCACGCCCTTGGCGTCTTCCACGGTCAGGGTCAGAGGCACCTGATCACCCTCTTTGACCTGCGCTGCAAGGCCCATGAACATCACGTGGTAGCCGTCGGAATCGAGCATCACCGGTTTGCCGGCTGGCAGGTCAACCGAGTTGACGCGCTGCATGCTCATCACGTCGCCTTTCATGCTCATCTCATGGATCTGCACGGTTTTCGCAACAGGTGAAGCAACATCGACCAGCTTGCTGTCCGTGTCCGAAGTGATGCGCATGAACGCACCAGTGGCGGACTGGCCTGGCACAGTGGCACGCACCCAGGCGTCATCGACTTTGGTTTCGGCCAGCGCCTGAGCGCTCAGGCCCAGCAGCGAAAGGGTCAGCAACAGAGGCTTTGCGACGTTACGAATCAGAACGGTCATCAGCATACTTCCATCAAAGTGAGCAGATCTTCAGTGCATTGTTGGGCGGACAGCCTGTGCGACAAGCCCAAGCGCAGCACGCCGCGGGTGTCGTAGACATAACTGGTGGCGGTATGCGAGATCGTGTAGGTGTCGCCCAGCGGGACCTTTTCGAAGAATACGCCGAACTCCTTTGCCGTTGCGGCCGTTTCTTCAAGCGTACCGGACAGGGCGACGAAGGTCGGATCGAAAGCCTTCACGTAGGCGTCGATCACCTCGGGCGTATCACGCTCCGGGTCGAGAGTAATGAACACTACCTGGAGGGTCTTGCCCTCTTCGCCCATCAGCTTTCTGATCTGTGCAGCTCGCGCCAGTGCCGTCGGGCAAATGGCCGGGCATTGGGTGAAGCCGAAGAAGATCATCGGCATCAGGCCACGAAAACTCGACAGGGTCTTGACGTTGCCTTGTGCATCCTTGAGTCGGAAGTTGCGGCCAACTATCTCGTTGCTCATGTCTTTGCCGTGCTTGAACGGCAAGGCATTGGAATTGCCGCAGCCAGTCAGCAGGCCAAGGCTCAGCAACGAGAGGCCTGTGACCACCTCGCGGCGGGTCGGTTGGTACGTCATGTCTTGCGTCCCCTGGAGGGTTAGGCGCGTGGGTTCTGACACATTCAAAGGCCGCGAATTTACCACCCCAAGGCAACAGGGAATACCGCCAATCCTGTTTCAAACCATGAGCAGGCGCGCAAACGTCGGCCTCATGGGCTGCAATACGTCGTGCGACAAAACAGCACAGGCAGCTTTACCACCCTCAAGTACTGTTACCGAACACCCGTGCGCAACGCTTTAAATGCATATAAAACATATAATAAATAAAAATAATTCAATATTTTTATAATTAACATATAACCAAAAGGCCTTTCACAGGCTCGTTTCATAACCCTATATTCGCCAGCAAACCGACCCTTGCCTTGTGGAGGTGCCCAGAACTTTCTCAGCATTGCCCAAGGATTACTCCGCCATGGCCTTACCCGCTCACGCTCCCCGCCACGCCCTGCGCAACCCGCTGATCAAAAGCATAGCGCTTGTCGGCCTTGGCCTGATGAACCCCGCTCAGGCCGCCGATGAAACCCTCGACCGTGAGGCCCGGCTGGAGAAGGTCACGGTGATTTCCACCGGGGTTCGCGGTACACAGCGCACGGTGACTGAAAGCCCGGCCCCGATTGATATCGTAACCAGCGATCAGTTACTGAAAACCGGTCGCGCCGACCTGACCGAAGCCATCGCCAAACTGCTGCCTTCGTTCAACTATGGCACCAACGTCGCAGGCTATAACTCGACCATCTGCCCGTTGTCCAACCGCAGCCTTGCACCGGCCTACACGCTGGTGCTGGTCAATGGCAAACGCCGCCATAACAGCGCCCTGCCCGCCAATGGCTCGACTGACAGCAGCGGCGCGAACTCGGTGGACATCGACATGATCCCGATCAGCGCGGTGGAGCGCATCGAGGTGCTCAAGGACAGTGCCGCTGCGCAATACGGCTCGGATGCGATTGCCGGGGTGATCAACGTGATTCTCAAATCCAGCGCCGAGGGCGGTCATCTGGGGGTGACGTACGGCAAGCTGTACAGCGGTGAAGGCGAAGTGAGCAAATTCGAAGGGGACACCGGCTTCGAACTGGGTGACGGCGGCTTTCTGCATCTTTCGGCCGACGCACGCAAGCGTGGCGATGCCAGCTGGAACGAAAAAGCCACCAATAACGCCTACTTTCCCGGCGACCCTCGAGAGGCGACGTGGGACCGGGTCGGCGTCAAGAACGGCGACCCGCAGATCAAAGCGTTCAACCTGGCCTACAACGCCGAACTGCCGCTGAATGATCAGACGAAACTGTATTCCTACGGCACTTACGGACAACGCGACGCCATCATCAACAACTACTTCCGCTATCCCAACAGCAACGCCAACGTTCCCGAACTGTTTGCCGACGGCTACTACCCGCTGAACAATCTGGACGACACCGACTATCAGTACCTGATTGGCGCCAAGGGTGAGGCGCTGGGCTGGAACTGGGACCTGAGCACTACATACGGGCGCAACAACAACCATCAGTACAGCGATCTGACCATCAACCCCTCGCTGGGACCGGCCTCGCCGACGTCGTTCGACGACCTGGCAACCTATCGATTCGAGCAATGGGTCAACAACGTCGACATCACCCGTGCGTTCGACGGGCTGTTTGGCGTGCCGCTGCAAGTGTCCGCAGGGCTTGAACATCGCTGGGAGCGGTTCCGGACGCTTTCCGGCGACGCGCAGGCCTATCAGGTGGGCGGCTATCGCTTTCCGGCTACTCTGCCCAATGGTCAGGCCAACCCGCTGGCCGGACAGCTGGCGTCGATTGCCGCCCAGGCCGCAGCGGTGATCTCGCCGCAGGATGCCACCAGCCTGCAACGCAACAACTACGCAGCTTACGTCGATTTCGGTATCACCCCGATAGAACCGTTGTTTGTCGACCTTGCGCTGCGTGCAGAGCATTTCGACGATGACTCGGGCAACACGGTCAGTGCCAAGCTCAACTCGCGTTACGAATTTACCGACACCTTCGCCGTACGCGGCACCGTCGGCACGGGCTTTCGTGCGCCCTCGCTGACCCAGGTCGGCTACAGCATCTCGGACAACCGGGTCGGTGCTGCGCCGGATGGCACCATCGTGCCCGCCGTGACGCGCATCGCGCCGGTCAACTCGGCGCTGGCCCAGGCGCTCGGTGCGACCACCCTGGACCCGGAAAAATCGCGCAATCTGGGGTTCGGCGTGACCTGGCAACCGGCACCGCGCACCAGCCTGACCGCAGACGCCTACTGGATCGAGATCGACGACCGCATCGCCCGTACCGAAAGCCTGTACGGCCCAGCGCTGGCGCCCATCCTGTCGGCTCAAGGTGTGGACACCAGCACCCGCGGCCTGGACATCGTCCTCGACCATTCCAGCCAGTATGGTGCATGGGGCAACGTGCGCTGGAGCGCCGGGTTCAACTACAACAAGACCATTATCACCGACGTCAAGGACGCACCGGCAGCCTTGCAGGGCCTGGGCAGCAACCCTGGCGGCAGCCTGACCTGGGTCGGCCGGGCCCGCGAAGGCGACCTGACCGATGCTCAACCGAAAACCAAATGGGTACTGGGCGGCAAATGGACGCTGGGCGACCTGGGCGTGAATCTGCAAACCACCCGCTACGGCAAGGTCAAGACGCTCCAGCAGCTGGAGAGCGGGGATCGCAGCTTCGGGGCCAAGTGGATCACCGACCTGGATGTGTCCTACACCCTCTACGACAACATCACCCTCAGTGTTGGCGGCACCAATATCTTCGATGTGCGCCCGGACAAGAATGCAATCCCCTCCGCCGTCGGACTCAACCTGTACGGCAATTCACCGTTCTATCCGGGCGGTGGCTTCTGGTACAGCAAGATTGCCTATGATTTCTGACATCCGCACAGATTTGCTTATCGTGCCGCCGCGCCATGCAGAAAAAACTGCGTCACCAATGCGCCCATACCGGCGCGTGCCACACGGCCGCGGCGTTCGGCGTCGACCATCCCGGAGAGCAGCGCTGCGAACATTTCGGTAAGGACGGCCGCACTGACGTCGATCCGGAACAGACCTTCATGCTGCCCACGCAGGAAAAACGCATCGAGGGCGTCGGAGTAAGGCAACCAGCGGCGCCCTCCGCTGCTTTCATCGAGCGAATCCGGGCGCCACTGAAACACCAGAAAGACCAGCATTTCGCGGTGCATGAGGTGGTTGTCGACCAGTCGCTGAAGCGCTTCCAGCGGCGGAGCATGCTGCAGATCCGCGTCGGCAACCATCTGGTTCATCAGGTCCGAGGCGTGATTGAGCAACAGTTCCACGAGGTTGGCGCGGGTGCCGCAGAAACGGTTGAGCGTCGCCTTGCTGACGCCAGCCGCTTGAGCAATATCCTTGAGCGTACCGTTGGAGTGGTCAACCAGCGCAACGGCCAGGGCTTTCAGAAATTTGTCGTCAGCGGCAGGTAATTCCATCGGGTACGTCTTCAACTCGTGTTAAGTGGCAGGCGGCGCATTGTGCAGAAACCTTACCGCGTTCTCAAAGCCTATACACAATTAGTCACTAAAGTCTCACATGAGTCAATATTGACTCACTCTCTTACACAGTAGATCATTCGCGGCTTTAGTGTCTGATGGGCTGCGCCCGGGTGAGCGATGAGTGGTTTGAGCGATTGGCGTGTCATGCCTGCGGTAGCGCTGCTGGCAGTGTTGGGTCTGGCCGGGTGCGAGCAGAAACAGCAGCAGGATCACGCCGCATCGACAGCGCCCAAAGAGGTGGAGGCCATTGCGGTCAAAGCCGAATCGTTCACGGTCGTTGATGAACTGCCCGGCCGTATCGAACCGGTTCGTGTGGCGCAGGTACGCGCCCGGGTGGCCGGTATCGTGCTCACGCGCAACTTCGAGGAAGGTGCCGATGTGAAAGCGGGCGCGGTGCTGTTCCAGATCGACCCGGCACCGTTCAAGGCCGCGCTGTCCAAAGCTCAGGGCGACCTGGCCCGCACAGAAGCCACATTGTTCGAAACTCAGGCTACGGTCAAACGTTACGATTCTCTGGTCGAAATCGAAGCGGTCAGCCGCCAGACCTTCGACACCGCCCGCTCTGCGCTGCAAAACGCCATCGCCGCTAAAAAGTCGGCTCAGGCAGATGTCGAAACGGCCCGACTGAACCTGGGATACGCCACAGTCAAGGCACCGATTTCAGGGCGCATCGGCCGCGCGATGGTCACTGAAGGCGCGCTGGTCGGTCAGGGCGAAACCACACTGCTGGCAACCATCCAGCAACTCGACCCGGTCTACGCCGACTTCACCCAGCCGGTTGCCGACGCCTTGCAAATGCGCGAGGCCATTCAGGAAGGTCGCCTGCCCAAGGGTGGCGAAGATGCGCTGTCGCTGAGCGTCGACGGTACTGACTATCAAAGCACCGGCACCCTGTTGTTTACCGACGTTGCAGTAGACCGGACCACCGGCCAGGTTTCGTTACGCGCCCGCTTCGCCAACCCCAAAGGCGTGTTGCTGCCGGGCATGTACGTGCGGGTGCGCACACCGCAGCGGGTCGATGCCAATGCCATTCTCGTCCCGCAACGTGCCGTTCAGCGCTCCAGTGATGGCGCAGCCCGCGTACTTGTGGTTGGCCAGGACGGTACGGTCGAAGCGCGTCCGGTCAAAACCGGCGCAATGCAGGATTCGCGCTGGCAGATCACCGAGGGGCTGAAGGCAGGTGAACAGGTTGTCGTCGGCAACATGACCGGGCTCAATTCCGGTGACAAGGTCGTCGCCAAATCGCCCTCCGCCCAGCCGCAATCCAAGTCGCAATAAAGCCGCCTTCAGCGCGATCGAGGATCACCGTTCATGTCTCTGTTCTTTATCAAGCGACCCAACTTTGCCTGGGTGCTGGCCCTGTTCATTCTGCTGGCAGGCCTGATGGCCCTGCCCTCCTTGCCAGTGGCGGAGTACCCTGATGTGGCACCGCCGCAGATCACCATTACCGCTACTTACCCCGGCGCATCCGCGAAAGTGCTGGTCGACTCGGTGACCAGCGTCATCGAGGAAGAGCTGAACGGTGCCAAGGGCATGCTGTATTACGAGTCGACCAGCAACTCGACCGGCAGTGCCGAAATCAACGTGACATTCGTACCGGGCACCAACCCGGACATGGCACAGGTTGAAGTTCAGAACCGTATCAAGAAGGCTGAAGCGCGCCTGCCGCAGACGGTGCTCAGCCAGGGCCTGCAAGTCGAACAGGCCAGCTCCGGCTTCCTGTTGATTTTTACCCTGAACTACAAGGACGGCTCGGCCACCAAGGATACGGTCGCGCTGGCCGACTACGCGGCCCGCAACGTCAATAACGAAATCAGTCGGGTGAACGGTGTCGGCAGGTTGCAGTTTTTCGCCGCCGAAGCCGCAATGCGGGTCTGGATCGACCCGCAGAAGCTGGTGGGCTATGGGCTGTCCATCGACGACGTGAATGCGGCCATTCGTGCGCAGAACGTGCAGGTTCCCGCAGGCAGCTTCGGCAGCAGCCCGGGCTCATCACTGCAGGAATTGACCGCGACACTGGCGGTCAAGGGCACGCTGGACAACCCGGAGGAGTTCGGCCGCATCGTATTGCGTGCCAACGAAGACGGCTCCACGGTGCATTTGTCCGATGTGGCACGCATGGCCATCGGCAGTCAGGATTACAGTTTTGAATCGCGCCTGAACGGGCAACGTGCAGTGGCCGGTGCCGTGCAACTGTCGCCAGGTGCCAATGCGATCCAGACTGCCCGGGCAGTCAATCAGCGCCTCACCGAGCTGTCGGTCAATTTCCCGGAAGGCGTCGAGTTTTCGATACCGTACGACACCTCGCGCTTCGTCGACGTGGCCATCGACAAGGTGATCTACACCCTGATCGAGGCCATGGTGCTGGTGTTTCTGGTGATGTTTCTGTTTCTGCAGAACATTCGCTACACGCTTATCCCGACCATCGTGGTGCCGGTGTGTCTGGCCGGGACCCTGGCGATCATGTACCTGATGGGCTTCTCGGTGAACATGATGACCATGTTCGGCATGGTGCTGGCCATCGGTATTCTGGTCGACGACGCCATTGTGGTGGTGGAAAACGTCGAGCGGATCATGGCCGAAGAAGGCCTTTCTCCGGCAACCGCAACAGTCAAGGCGATGCAGCAGGTCTCCGGCGCGATTTTCGGTATCACGCTGGTACTGGCCGCAGTGTTTCTGCCACTGGCGTTCATGGGGGGTTCGGTCGGGGTCATCTACCAGCAGTTCTCGCTGTCGCTGGCCATGTCGATTCTGTTCTCGGGTTTCCTGGCCCTGACCTTTACCCCGGCACTGTGTGCCACGCTGCTCAAGCCGATCCCGGCCGGGCATCATGAAAAGCGTGGTTTCTTCGGTGGTTTCAATCGTCTGTTCGGCACGTTCACCGACCGTTACGAGCGCGTCAGCTCGAGCATGATCAAGCGCGCTGGCCGCTACATGCTGTTGTACGTTGGGATTGTCGGTCTGCTGGGCTTTTTCTACCTGCGTCTGCCGGAGTCCTTTGTGCCCGTGGAAGATCAGGGCTATCTGATCATCGACGTGCAACTGCCGCCCGGCGCGACCCGGTCGCGTACCGACCTCACCGCGCAATTGCTCGAGAACTACATGTTGTCCCGCGAAGCCACAGGTGCTGTGACCATGCTGCTGGGCTTCAGCTTCTCGGGCATGGGTGAAAACGCCGGTCTTGCGTTCCCGACCCTGAAGGACTGGTCGGAGCGCGGCAAGGGCCAGTCGGCAGCTGAAGAAGCGGCGGCGTTCAACCAGCATTTTGCCGGGCTCGCCGACGGTACGGTGATGGCGGTGACGCCTCCGCCCATTGACGGCCTGGGCACCTCGGGCGGCTTCTCGCTGCGCCTGCAGGACCGTGCAGGCCTGGGCCGCGAAGCCCTGCTGGCGGCACGCGACAAGCTGCTCGGCGAGGCCAACGGCAACCCGAAGATTCTCTACGCGATGATGGAAGGTCTGGCCGAAGCGCCGCAATTGCGCCTGAATATCGACCGCGAAAAAGCCCGTGCGCATGGCGTGAGTTTCGAATCGATCAGCAATGCGCTGTCCACCGCCTTCGGCTCCTCGGTGATCAGCGATTTCGCCAATGCCGGACGTCAGCAGCGTGTCGTTGTGCAGGCAGAACAAAGTTCGCGAATGACTCCGGAAAGCGTACTCAAGCTCTACGTGCCCAACAGCAGCGGCACGCTGGTGCCGCTGGGCGCATTCGTTTCGACGCAGTGGGAACAAGGCCCGGTGCAGATCGCCCGCTACAACGGCTACCCCGCGTTCAGGATTTCCGGCGATGCAGCACCGGGTGTGAGTACAGGTGAAGCGATGGCGGAAATCGAACGGATCGTTTCCGAGCTGCCGCAAGGCATCGGCTATGAATGGACCGGCCTCTCCTATCAGGAAAGAGTCGCCAGCGGCCAGGCAGCCGGCCTGTTCGGCCTGGCGCTGCTGGTGGTGTTCCTGCTGCTGGTTGCGCTGTATGAAAGCTGGGCGATTCCGCTGGTGGTGATGCTGATCGTACCCGTCGGTGCGCTGGGCTCCGTGCTGGCAGTGACTGCGGTCGGCATGCCTAACGATGTGTATTTCAAGGTCGGGTTGATCACCATCATCGGGCTGGCAGCAAAAAACGCGATTCTCATCGTCGAATTCGCCAAGGAGCTGTGGGATCAAGGCCATTCGCTGCGTGACGCGGCACTTCAGGCTGCGCGACTGCGCTTTCGGCCGATTGTCATGACATCGCTGGCCTTCATCCTTGGCGTCGTGCCCCTCACGCTGGCGACCGGCGCAGGCGCTGCGAGCCAGCGTGCGATCGGCACCGGCGTCATAGGCGGCATGCTCAGCGCTACACTGCTGGGCGTGATTCTGGTGCCGATATTTTTTGTCTGGGTGCTGTCAGTGTTGCGCCGTAAGCCGCATGTAGTACAGCAGGTTGATGACGATAAACACCTGCCCGAGAAACAATAAACAGTAAGCGGCCAGCGGGCTGGCGGGCTTCAATCCCGTCACTCCGCCGTTGGCCTGCTGTCGGTTTGCGGGTCCGCCGATGCTTTGACGCGGGTCCAGGCCGGCAGTGTGCTGGTAGCGATTTCCGACGCCACATTCACACGGTTGCGACCTTGCGACTTGGCAGCATACAGCGCACGGTCGGCAAGTTCGATCAGGCTGCGCTGGTCGAGCTGTCGATCCGTGCCGACGAATGTGGCAACACCGAGGCTGACCGTCACGATGCCAAACGGGCTGGCGGGATGCTCGATCTGCTCGTCGCGGATAGCCTGCAGGATGTTCTCGGCCACCTGACGAGTACTCGACTCGTCAGTGCCGGGCAGCACCACCGCGATCTCTTCACCGCCATAACGAGCAGCGACATCACCGGGGTGGCGGATGCATTGTTCGACCACACGGGCCAGTGCCACCAGGCACTCGTCACCGGCCAGATGGCCGTAGTGATCGTTGTAGCGCTTGAAATGATCGGCATCTATCAGAATCAGTGACAGAAGGCTGCGCTCGCGTCTGGCACGCTTGAATTCAACCTCCAGAAACTGATCGAACCGTCTGCGATTGGCCAGCCCGGTTAGCTTGTCTTCCGAGGCTATGAACTCCAGGTGCTGATTCAACTGGATGAGGGCTGCCTGAGAGTCGAGTAACTGATCTTCCGCGCGGATGCGGCTGTGAATGTGCCCGATCAGGCGGATGCCGAGGCCGACCACCAGCCCGAGCAGCACCAGCATGACCAGAATCGACTGCTTGGTCTGGCCCAACCAGTCGAGCATGGCCTCTTTCTGGCCCAGCGCGACCACAGTGACAATCGGGTACACGGCGCTGCGCTTGAACGCATAAAAACGCGCAACACCGTCGATTCTGGAGACAAATTGAGTGGTGCCAGAGGGTCGATTGCGCTCAGAAGTAAAGATCGGCGTCGATGAGAGGTCACGCCCGATTTCCGCTTCCAGGTGCGGATAGCGCACACGCAACTGCCCGGCCGCCGACGTGAGGCTGATGATGCCGGTTTTGCCGACCTGAATATCCGAATAGAACTTCAACAGATGATCGACACCAATGGTCACGACCATCAGCCCGGCAAAACTCGAATCAGGGTGGTTGATGCGCCTGCTGACCGATATGACCCATTCGCCGGAGGCACGACTGCGGATTGTCGGGCCGATGAAAGGTGCTTTGCCAGGCGTCTGCAGGTGGTGCTGAAAGAACTCGCGCTGGGCGCTGTTGACGCCAATGGCCTTGGGATTGGTTGAAAAGGTGCAAATGCCGTCAGCGTTGTACAGCGAAACCGTGTCGATTTGCGGCAACGCGCCCATTTCACGGGCAATGACCCATCTGAGACGCTCCATCTGCTCGGGTCCGGCACCGTCGTTTTCGACACGCTCCGTCAGGCCGATCAGCATCAGCTCGCTTTGTTTGAAAATGCCATCGGTGTAAGTGCTCAGCGCCCCAGCCAGATTAATCGTGCTGGTCTGGATGTTCTCCAGCGTGTTGCGGCGCGCGGTCCATGCTTGCCAGGCCATCAACATCACCACGCAGGCGCACACTACGAAGATCAGCCATGACGCAAGCCGAAGGTCGCGTTTCAAAACTTGCCTCCACAACAGGTGAGAACCAGTGCATCTGGTTTTTCTGAAAACCGGACCTGATTGCTCAGGGGCCATCGACAATCCTTTCGCTACTAACTGCCATTGTCGGCAAGCGTTCGGCCGTACCTGAAGGCCTGGCATTAATGAAGCATGCCAGAGAGTGGCATCATAATGCCACGTACAGCGGTCTATTGGTTGATCGGGGTTCAACATACGCAGGCAGGCACGCACTGGATCACAGTGGTGCCTGATTTTCTGGAGGGCTGTTTTCTGAAGGGGCTGGAAGCGAAGCTCGCTTACAGGGGCAAGGCAGGACGCACGTATTTGCCGGGCTTCATGCTGTTTCGGCGACAGTTTTGCGCAGTGCCGCAGCTTCCAGCTCGCGCACTAAAGGCAGCACGTGCTCGCCGAAATAGGCGACTTCTTCCTGGAAATGCAGAAATGCGGAAAGTACCAGATCGACACCGACGGACTTGAGCTCGACGATGCGCTCGGCAATCTGACGCGGCGTGCCGATCAAATTGGTCTTGAAGCCATCGTTGTACTGCACCAGATCCTGAAAGGTGGATTTGGCCCAATTGCCCTCGCCTTCCGGGCTGGCCTTGCCGGCCTGTTTCGCGGCATCACCAAACGCATTGACGGCTTCCGGATCTGCCTTGTCGACAATTTCAGCCAGCACCGCTCGCGCCTCTTCTTCGGTGTCCCGGGCAATGATGAAGGCATTGACGCCGATCTTCACTGAATGGCCGTTCGCGGCAGCCTTGGCTCGAATGTCATCAACCTGAGCCTTGATGCCTTCGATAGTATTGCCGTTGGTGAAATACCAGTCTGACACCCGGGCCGCCATATCCCGCGCAGCACGTGAGCTGCCGCCCTGAAAGATCTCGGGATGAGGACGCTGGATCGGCTTGGGTTTGAGGGTGTAATCGTGGAAGCGATAGAAGTCGCCCTTGAAGGTAAAATTGTCGGTGGTCCAGATACCCTTGAGGGCCCGAATGAACTCTTCGGAACGGCGATAGCGCTCGTCGTGCTCCAGCCAGGGTTCGCCAATGGCCTGAAACTCGCCCTTGAACCAGCCGCTGACAATATTGACCGCCACGCGCCCGGCGGTGAGCTGATCAATGGTTGCCAGTTGCTTGGCCGCAACAGAGGGCGTCCATGGACCTGGCAATATTGCTGCAATGACTTTGAGCTTTTCGGTGGCCGCCAACAGAGCATGGCTGAACGCTACGGACTCATGCTGGAATTCCGCCCCGTAACCGGCAGTGAAGCGAATTTGCGTCAGCGCATATTCGAAACCGGATTGTTCGGCGATCTGCGCCAGCTTGCGGTTGTAGTCGATGGTCCAACTGGTACGCTGTTCGATCTTGCTGACGACCAGACCACCGCTGACGTTCGGCACCCAGTACGCAAATTTTATGGAAGATTGGCTCATATCGGCACTCCTCTGACTGCAGGCTTCCCGAGCGCATTAGTCGAACGGGCTTGCAGAACCATAGAGCAGCAACCGTGCCAGACAGTTAAATGAATACAGATCAAAGAGTTGCAATGCCTGAAGGACAGCGTCAACTGTTTGCACTTCGGCAAGCTGTCGAAACACTGTTCCCAGGGCAACAGTGTCTGGCCGGGTTGCGCATTCATGCAGTGTTTAATTTAGCGGAAACAAACCGACGGAAGGCTGACCGCGCAGCTATCCAGAATCAAATGGCTAGGGTATTTTTGGATCCAATGAAACCGCGTTCATCCGCAGGAGCACCGATGAAACTGCATGCCTTTTTACTGGCCTTGATGATCCCCGCACTGTCGGCGCATGCCGAAGCCAAAACCATAAACGTCCCCCATGACCCGACCGGGCAGCACGCGCTGGTGGAGAAAAGCGGCAGCGCCCAAGCGCGCGTCGTCGTTACCCGACGTGAAGGTCTGCTGGGCGTGATCTACTCCAAGCGCGTCTACAACTGCGCCAATCACACAGTGAACCTGGTAGGCACCGGCTCTACTCTGGAAATCATGGAACAGGCTCGCGCCGTCAGCGGCATGGGTCCGGTGATACGCGATTCCACAGCCGACTACATCGAGTCCGAAGCCTGCAGTTGATGTCGCACTGATCAAGCACCTCCCCGGCTGAATTCACTTCGCCCGAAAGCGCCTCTCATGAGGCGCTTTTTTCGTTTCGTCTGCCTCGCCATTCAGCCAACACGTCGGACGCAAAAAACGCTTGCACGTAAAGTATTACGGTATACCATCAGACAGAAACAACTCACCATGCCCGTGCAGGCAGCAGGATTTAAGCGAGGCAAGTGTCATGAAGTTTTCGTTGTTCGTGCACATGGAACGCTGGGATGAAAGTGTCAGTCATCGCCAGCTTTTCGAAGACCTGACCGAGCTGACGCTGATGGCCGAGCAAGGCGGTTTCAGCACCGTGTGGATCGGCGAACACCATGCGATGGAATACACAATATCGCCGAGCCCCATGCCGCTGCTGGCGTACCTGGCCGCCAGAACAACGCGCATTCATCTGGGCGCGGGCACCATCATTGCGCCGTTCTGGCATCCGTTGCGGGTGGCAGGAGAATGCGCGCTGCTGGATGTGATCAGCAACGGGCGCATGGAAGTCGGCCTGGCGCGCGGTGCCTATCAAGTGGAGTTCGACCGCATGGCGGGCGGCATGCCGGCCTCCGAAGGCGGCAAGGCGTTGCGCGAAATGGTGCCGGTAGTCCGTGCGCTGTGGCAGGGTGACTATGCCCACGACGGCGATATCTGGAAATTCCCGACTTCGACCTCCGTACCCAAGCCAATCAACACGCCACCCATGTGGATCGCTGCTCGCGACCCTGATTCGCATAACTTCGCCGTGCAGAACGGCTGCAACGTGATGGTCACGCCATTGATGAAAGGCGACGAAGAAGTCGTCGACCTGAAGAACAAGTTCGAAGCAGCGCTGGCCAATAACCCTGACGTACCTCGGCCACAACTGATGGTGTTGCGCCACACGCATGTGCATGCTGCGGACAACCCTGAAGGCTGGAAAACCGGTGCTGACGCCATCGCGAAGTTCTACCGCACCTTCGACGCCTGGTTCGGCAACAAGCAGACGCCGGTGAATGGTTTTCTGGCACCCAGCCCGGAAGAGAAATTCAAGGAGCGTCCGGAGTTCGAGCTGGAGAATATCCGCAAGAACACCATGATCGGCACGCCGGAAGAGATCATCCCGCGCATCCGCCATTACCAGGAGCTGGGGGTCGACGAGTTCAGCTTCTGGTGCGACAACAGTCTGCCGCACGCCGAGAAGAAAAAATCACTTGAGCTGTTTATCAAGCACGTGGTGCCGGTGTTTCGTTGAGCTGAACGAGAACGACAGCTCGCTTGCCAATGCTCCGCGTTGGCGTGCAGTTCAGGACGCTCCGCGTCCCTTGCGACGCAGAGCGTCGCGAAATGCATTCCCACGCTGGAGCGTGAGGAACGAGAGGTGTCTGGACTTTACTCTCGCTCCACTCAATTAAGGCCAACCTTCAATGGTTATAAGCCCGCTCGTTATGCTCGGCCAGATCCAGCCCCATCTCTTCCACTGATTCATGCGCACGCAGGCCGATCAGTGCCTGCACGGCCTTGAGGATGATCCAGCTGACTGCGAAGCAATATACCGTGGTGAACAGCACGCCTTTGATCTGAGCAATTACCTGGGCTCCCATGCTGACATCCGGCACCAGCCCGCCCAGTGAGGGCACGCAGAACACGCCGGTCAGCACTGCGCCGATCATGCCGCCGATGCCGTGCAGGCCGAACACGTCGAGGCTGTCGTCATAACCCAGGCGTTTTTTCAGCACGGTCACGCTCAGGTAGCAGAACACCCCGCACAGCACGCCAATCGCCAGTGCCCCGCCGACGCCGACATAGGCACAGGCAGGGGTAATGCCGACCAGACCCGCCAACGCACCGCTTGCCAGGCCCAGCGCGCTGGGTTTGCCGACCTTGAACCACTCGGTGAACATCCAGCCGAGTATCCCGGCGCAGGCTCCCACTTGCGTGTTGAGCATGACGATGCCGGAAGTGCCGTTCAGGCCGCCACCGGAGCCGATATTGAAACCGAACCAGCCGACCCAAAGCATCGCCGCGCCAGCCATGGTCAGGCTTAGGTTGTGTGCAGGCATCGGGGTATTCTGATAACCCTTGCGTTTGCCCAGCACCAGACACGCCGCCAGTGCCGCGACACCGGCATTGATGTGCACGGCGGTGCCACCGGCAAAGTCCAGCACGCCCCAGTTGTGCATCAGCGCACCTGCCCCGCCCCAGACCATATGCGCGACCGGCGCATACACCAGGGTGAACCACAGCGCCATGAACAGCAGCGCGGCCGAGAACTTCATGCGTTCGGCAAAGGCTCCGGCAATCAGCGCAGGCGTAATAATGGCGAAGGTCATCTGGAAGGTCACAAACACGCCTTCCGGAATGTCACCGACCAGACTGTCGGGGGTCATGCCGGCCAGAAACGCGCGGCTCAGTCCGCCGACAAAGCTGTTGAAGCTCACCTGCCCTTCGACCATGTTGCTGGTATCCACTACCATGCTGTACCCGTAGATGACCCACAGCACGCCGACCACTCCGGCAATGCCGAAGCACTGAGTGAACAGCGACAACATGTTCTTGGCCCGTACCAGCCCGCCGTAAAACAGCGCCAGCCCCGGAAGGCACATGAACAGCACCAGCACTGCTGCGGTGATCATCCACGCCGTGCTGCCGGTGTTCAGAACGGGGGCGTCAGCTGCCTGCGCAATCGGAGCGAAGGCACCTGGCGCGAGTAAAGCTGTAAGGGATTTGCCGTGTAGACGATTGAACATGTTCAAAGCTCCCGCAAATGAATGGAAAGTGTCTGGCAGCAAGAAAGGTCATCGAGACAGGCGAGGCTCTTCGGCCTCTTGGGGGGTCAAGTTCTCGTGGCGCGAATGGCGTTATATAAGTCCGATGAGCCCGAAAGCGGGGCTTAAACCACCAGGGTTCTCGTTCCCACGCTCCGCGTGGTAATGCAGTTCGTGACGCTCCGCGTCACACAGTTCTGCGACTCAGTGAGATTCAGGCTCGACTTGAGTCAGCTTTTCGCCCCTCGGCGACCTACTTTGATGGGGCCAAAGTAGGCAAATCCCTTCGCTCCTGTTTCCGGCCCGACTTCGTCGGGTTCCTTCGCCCTGTCACTGATCCGGGGGTCGCCGCAACGGACCATCCATGGTCCGGTGCGGCTAGCCTGGCGTCCTGCCAGGCTACCCCCGGATCAGCGCCAGGACTCAGCCGTCACTAACGTCGCACTCTGCGTCGTCTGTGCCATCGCGGTCGATAAGCACGTTATCGAATCAGTAACCAGAACCCGGAATCCACGACGTCCCGGCCAAGGGCACTCGGGCCATCGCCGCAGACTCGACGGTCAGCGCCACCAGATCTTCCGGGTCGAGGTTGTGCAGGTGCGACTTGCCGCAGGCGCGGGCCATGGTCTGAGCCTCCAGCACCAGCACGCGCAGGTAGTTGGCCAGACGCCGACCGCCTTCGACCGGGTCGAGACGTTTGGACAGTTCAGGGTCCTGGGTGGTGATGCCCGCAGGGTCGCGGCCGTTCTGCCAGTCGTCGTAGTAACCCGCTGCCGAGCCAATCTTTCTCAGCTCTTCGTCGAGACGCGGATGGTTGTCGCCCAGGGCTATCAAAGCGGCTGTACCAATTGCCACTGCATCAGCGCCCAGAGCCATGGCCTTGGCCACGTCGGCGCCGTTGCGAATCCCGCCGGAGACGATCAACTGCACCTTGCGATGCATGCCCATCTCCTGCAGCGCCTGCACGGCTTGCGGGATGGCAGGCAGAATCGGAATGCCGACGTGTTCGATGAACACTTCCTGAGTGGCCGCAGTACCGCCCTGCATGCCGTCGAGCACAATAACGTCAGCACCAGCCTTCACCGCCAGCTTGACGTCGTAGTACGGGCGGCTGGCACCTATCTTCACGTAGATCGGCTTTTCCCAGTCGGTGATCTCGCGGATCTCGGCAATCTTGATTGCCAGATCGTCGGGGCCGGTCCAGTCCGGGTGTCGGCACGCAGAACGCTGATCGACGCCGACCGGCAAGGTGCGCATGCCAGCCACGCGCTCGGTAACTTTCATGCCCAGCAACATGCCGCCGCCACCGGGTTTGGCGCCCTGCCCCAGGACGATTTCGATGGCATCGGCCTTGCGCAGATCGTCGGGATTCATGCCGTAACGCGATGGCAGGTACTGGTAGACCAGATGCTGCGACTGACCGCGCTCTTCCGGGGTCATGCCGCCATCGCCGGTGGTGGTACTGGTGCCGGCAATGGTTGCGCCGCGGCCCAGCGCTTCCTTGGCGTTGGCCGACAATGCGCCGAAGCTCATGCCTGCAATGGTCACCGGAATTTTCAGGTACAGCGGCTTTTTGGCGAAACGATTACCCAGCACCACGTCGGTGCCGCACTTCTCGCGATAGCCTTCCAGCGGGTAGCGCGAGACGCTTGCGCCAAGCAGCAACAGGTCGTCGAAGTGCGGCAGCTTGCGCTTGGTGCCGCCACCGCGAATGTCGTAGATGCCGGTTTCCGCAGCACGCTGGATTTCCTGAATGGTCAGGCGATCGAAGGTGGCCGATTCGCGCAGGACTGGAGCAGGTTTTTGGCTGATGGGGTCGCTCATGGTAATGCTCCTGAATCAGTACGCGGAGGCGTTATCGACTTTGAAGTTGTAAAGCTGACGGGCCGAGCCATAGCGTTTGAAATCCGCGGCCTTCTCGTTGAAGCCCGCGCGATTGAGCAGCTCCTGCAACTCCTGCAGATGCTCTTCGCGCATCTCCTTGGCGATGCAGTCAGAGCCCAGCGACTCGACCTTGCCTTTGACGTAGATCCGCGTTTCGTACAACGAGTCGCCCAGCGCATCGCCCGCGTCGCCGCAGACCACCAGCCGACCGGCCTGGCCCATGAAGCAGCTCATGTGGCCGATGCTGCCGCCGACCACAATGTCGATGCCTTTCATGGAAATGCCACAGCGCGCTCCGGCATCGCCTTCAATCACCAGCAAACCGCCGTGCGCCGTGGCACCTGCGGCCTGCGAGGCGCTGCCCTTGACCCGGACTGCGCCGGACATCATGTTCTCGGCGCAACCAACACCGACATTGCCGTGCACGGTGATCGAAGCTTTCTGGTTCATACCCGCGCAGTAATAGCCGGCATGGCCCTGAATATCTATGGAGATGGCCTCGTTGACGCCGACCGCCAGGTTATGCGCGCCGTCAGGGTGGGTGACCAGCCATTCGCGCTCTTGCAATGCCTTGACCTGATCGTGCAGAGCCTGGTTGAGATCACGCACGGTGGCGCTGGAAAGATCGACGGTTTTCATGAGCGTGCTCCCTCGGCTGGCTCGCGTTCCCAGATGTACATAGTAGCCGGGACAGGTTCCCAGACCCTGGCGTTTTCGATACCCGGCAGGCTGGACAGCGCCTGGTATTCCGAGGCCATGGCGACGTAATCGTCGGTTTCGGCGAGAATGGCCGGTTTGCAGGCAATCGGATCGCGAATCACCGCAAAACCATTGCGCGTGCCGATGGCGAAGGTAAAAAAGCCATCGAGGTCCTCCAGCGATTTGTCGAGCGCCTGCTTGAGGCTGTCGCCCTGTTGCAGGCGCCAGGCCAGATAACCGGCGGCCACCTCGGTGTCGTTGTCGGTCTCGAAGTGAATGCCTTCACGGCGCAGGTTCTGGCGCAGGCGAAAGTGATTGGACAGCGAACCGTTGTGCACCAGACACAGGTCCGAACCCGTGGAAAACGGATGACTGCCTTCCATGGTCACCGCACTTTCAGTGGCCATGCGCGTATGGCCGATGATGTGGCTGCCCTTCATGGACGCCAGACCGAAGCGCTCGGAAATCTCCCTCGGCAACCCCATGCCCTTGAGGATCTCGATACTCTGTCCGGCGCTCATGATGCGCACGGTGGGCGCCAGCTGCGCCAGTGCAGCACGCACCGGGGCTTCTTCTGCCTGAATCTTCAATACCACGGCGCTGGCGTTCTGAAACCAGTCCAGTGGTGCATCCAGTCTGCTTTGCAGCGCTGCGATCAGCGCCTTGAAATCATACTGTTCGGTGGTGGCCTGCAAGGTCAGCTTGACCCAGCCCTGCGCCACTTCATCGCCATAAATGGCAAACCCGGCGCTGTCCGGCCCGCGGTCCGTCATAGCCTCGAGCATCGGTTCGAACAACCTGCCGAGTTGTGATTCCAGCGCCGGGTTCTTCAGATACAAACCAACGATTCCGCACATAAGCCTCACCTTGTTCGGAAGCGGCAAGCTTTTAGCTACAAGCTGCAAGCCAACCGCATAGACAGAAAAATTCAATACGCCGCAATCCAGCTTCTTATTGCAGCCTGAAGCTTGAAACGTGCAGCTAGAAAAACTCGATATAACGCTTCACTTCCCAGTCACTCACGTGGCGGCTGTACTCCACCCATTCCATGCGTTTGAGGCGGATGAACTCACCAACGATCTCGTTGCCCAGCACCTAGGCGAACAAAGGGTCGGCTTCGAGTGCATCGCAGGCTTCCTTGAGCGACTGCGGCAGGGTCTTGATGCCCCGTGCGGCGATTTCTTCCAGGCTCAATGTGTAAAGGTTCTCGTTACAGACGTGATCGATTTCCAGTTGCCGGTCGATGCCGTCCAGCCCTGCGGCGATGATCGCGGCGCTGACCAGATACGGGTTGCAACCGGCGTCCGGCAGGCGAAACTCCAGTCGGCCATAGGGCACCCGCACCATCGCCGAACGGTTGTTGGCGCCGAAGGCAATGAACGCTGGAGCCCAGGTCGCCCCCGACAGCGAGTTGCCGACCACCAGGCGTTTGTAGGAGTTGACCGTGGGTGCCGCGAAGGCACACAGCGCGGGGCCATGAGCCAGCAGGCCAGCCGCAAAGTGATAGGCCATCTTCGACAGGCCCATGCCGCTGGGGTCGCTGGCGTCGTGGAACAGGTTCTTGCTGCTGGCACTGGCGATCGACAGGTGGAAGTGCATGCCGTTGCCCGCACGCTTCGGATCGGGTTTGGGCATGAACGAGCAGATCATGCCCATGTCGTTGGCGATCTCCCCGGCCGCCATGCGGAAGAAAGTGAAGCGGTCCGCCGACTCCATGGCCTCGCTGTAGGTGTAATTGATCTCGAACTGGCCGTTGGCGTCTTCGTGATCGATCTGATAAATGTCGAAGCCCACCGGCTGTAGCGCCTCGGTCAAGCGCTCGAGAAACTCACGTGAACGCGACAGCCCCTTGTAGTCATAGCAAGGCTTGTCGAGGTTATCGCTGGCATCGACCATTTGCAGGCTGCCCGCAGCATCGCGCTTGAACAGGCTGAACTCGGGCTCCAGCCCGGTATTGAGGGTCCAGCCACGCTGGCTGAGGCGTTCGACCTGCTGCTGCAACACATAACGGCTGTCATAGGGCCACGGCTTGCCATCCACATGACCGATGCACACCACCCGCCCATACCCCTGCTGCCAAGGCACGGGGGTCAGCGACGACAGGTCGCCCCTGGCCATGAAGTCCGGGCCGTGGGGTTCCATGCCCATGCCGCAGATAGCGAAACCGGCGAACCCGGCACCGTCCTCTGCAACCATTTCCAGGCCCGTCACAGGAACCGACTTGGTCTTGGCCGAACCATGAATATCCACGAACTGAGCCAGCACGTACTTGATGCCGTGCTGTTCGATCAGGCGCTGTGTTTCGGGTGGCAACATGGGACGTGTCTCCTGGCATGGCAAAACGTTTCAGGGAAGGAGCGTTGTTTCACTACCCGCCGAGAATATATTCTGAGCAGGAAAGTTACTTTCCCTTCAGGAATGCAAAGCGCTTGCCAGTTTGGTATGCCAGCAAATCGAAGAGACGTTGAAGGGGCAATTCAGCTGTTTATATGGGAAACTCGTTTTCTCTCCGGGAATAATTTGCAACTGAAGTACGCCGATGACAGCGGCGAAATGCACATTCCCAGTGCGAAATAAAAATTATTGAACGGAAACTGTGCGCAGCCGATGAATATGCCGACCGAACCGCATCCGAAATTGAAGCTTGAGCAATACCTGGGTATTCAGATCAAACGCCAGCGCCAGGCTCAGGAGCTGAAGCTTGCCGACGTAGCGCGCATTGCCGGTATCAGCCAGGGCATGCTGAGCAAGATCGAGAACGCACAGGTGTCGACCAGTCTCGACAACCTCAGCCGTCTTTGCGACGTGCTGGGCATGCCCATGTCCAAGCTGTTCAGCCAGTACGATCAGCAAGGCAGCAGTGCACTGCTGGTGAAAGCCGATGAAGGGCTTGAGGTGGTAAGGCGCGGCACCGAGAAAGGCCACACCTATCACTTGCTCAACCATACCCGTGGGCCGAAGAAGAGTTTCGAGGCGTACATGGTGACGATGGACGATGCCAGCGAGGAGTTTCCGACCTTCTCACACCCCGGCACCGAGTTTCTCCACCTGCTCGAAGGCGAGCTGATCTACCGCCACGGCAATCAGCTGTATCCGATGCAGGCCGGTGACAGCCTGACCTTCGACGGCGACATTCCCCACGGTCCCGAGCAACTGGTGCAGGTGCCGATCAAGCTGCTGTCGATCATGAACTATGGTGCGCAGGGCGATTGAGGTCAGACCGGCAGCGGCGCGCCTGATGGCGCGCCGTGTCTACGGTGGTTACAGGTATTTCAACCAGCTGATATCGCGACGACGCGCCTTCAGCTCAGCGAACCAGCGCACGGCCGGAAACAGCAGCACCGCCAGTACCACCGAGGTCAGCCAGACACCCCATATGTGGTCGAAACCAAAGTACTTGCCCTGGTTGGTTCCCCAGATCGCTACGGCAATCAGGTACAGAATCTTCAGGACGTACAGGTGCAGCAGGTAGAAAAACATCGGTGCCGAGCCGAGCACCACCAAGGGCCGCAACCAGCTTTTTTCCTGACTGCGTTCGAAGGCGATGAGAATCAGCAGGCCGATCCCCAGCGTCAGGCTGATGAACAGCAATGACGGTGGGTATTTGGTGATGTTGAAGAAGCTCATGACCGTTTGCACACCGGTCTCGCCAACGCTCCACGGTTTTTCACCGTAGCCGTTGATCATGCGCAGGACCACAAAGCCCGACAGCGCTCCCCCACCCCACATCCACAGGTTTGCACGTCGTTTCGCCGCATCGTAACTACCGGCAAACCAAGGGCCTGCGGCGTAGCCCAGCGCGATAATGCCAATCCACGGCAATAACGGGTAAGAGGTACGGAAACGCAGGTTATCGGAGACCTCGATCCAGCCCCGATCATGCAGAATCGCCCACGGAATGTGCATGGCCGACTCGACACCGAAGTGCAGTGAGTCCAGCAGGTTATGCCCGGCAATGATCACCACGCCAATGACCACCAGCGCCCAGCGCGGCAGATACACCATCAGCGACAGCGCAACCATGCTCAGGCCGATGGCCCAGATCACTTGCAGGTAGATGATGGTCGGCGGGAACTGGAAGGTCCAGGCGAAGCTCACCAGGGTGAACTCCAGGGCAATGAGGAACAGCCCGCGCTTGAGCAGAAACGCCGACACGTCAGTCTTGCCCTGATATTTCTCGCCATACAGGTACGCCGAAAGCCCGGTCAGCAGAACGAACAGCGGCGCACATAAATGCGCCAGTGTGCGGCTGAAAAACAGGGCGGGCTCGGTGCTCGCGACCTCCATCGGGTCGAGGACCTGGCGGTGCAGGAAGAAGGTTTCCCGCACGTGGTCCAGCAGCATGAAGAGAATGATCAGCCCGCGCAGAGCATCGATAGAGCGCAGCCGTGATGCTGGCGCGCGGGTTGGTTGAACAACTGCTGTCATGAAAAATCCAGATCCGTAGCCGGAAGTGCAATGAGTCGATTGTGTTCTGTGTCAGAACTCGTTCTGAAGTGCCTTGTAGCCGCGCACCAGGTCAATGTTGGTGTGCGCCACGTCTTCGGAAAACTCCGAAGCCGAAATGCTCACCGGCGGGAATTGCGAGAGCTCAGTATTAGGCCCGATCCGGGTGGTGGACGGCACGTAAAAATTCTCCGGCAAATCGCGACCGTCGACCACCGAGTTGTGTCTGACCACACTGCCGGTGCCGACCTGGCAGTTGAACAGCACGCTGTTGAAGCCGATGAAGACGCGGTCTCCGACCATGCAAGGTCCGTGCACGATGGAGCGGTGGGCAATCGAGGTGAACTCGCCGATGGTCACCGCAGCACCCGATTTGGAGTGAATCACCACGCCATCCTGAATATTGGAATTGGCGCCGATGACAATCGGCTCCATGTCCCCTGTAGCGTCGACTTCGTCGGCGCGGATCACGGCATAGGGACCGACAAACACGTTGTCCTTGATGATCACCTTGCCGCAGATGATCGCGGTCTTATCGATGTAGGCGGATTCGGCGATGACAGGCAGATGGCCGGAAGGATTTTTACGGATCACGGTATGAAGCCTCAGGACAGGTAGTTGGAGGTCTGGGCGGCCGCATCGTGCGGATGCAGGCTTTCGAAGTGACGCACACTGACGCTGGAGGCTGCATAGCGGCCTTCCAGCGCTTGCTGGACCTTGCGCGCGGCGTCTTCGACGTACATCAGGTTCTGGCCGTTGAGCCGGGCAAATGCCTGCTCATCGGCACGCTTGACGGCGGTTTGTACCGGGGTGCCCAACGCCTGCTCGACCGCGTCGATCAGCGTCATCAGGCCCAGTTCGGTCGCCTGCTCTGCCACCCGCACCTGGACAGTAGCCACGCTGCGCTGGCTGTGCGGCGTGGCGAACGAGGCGTTCTCGCGCAGCCAGGTCGCAACCAGCATCGGGTCGACAAACGACTGCCTGCCAAAGCGTGCCGTAAAAGCCCCTTCCAGCAGTTGTCGAGACAGTGCAGCCGAGCACGGGCAGGTAGACGAGTAAATGATGTCGGCTGAAACATCGAGGCACAAACGACCGGCGTGCCATGTGGCGTCAAGCTTCACCGGGTAGGATTTCCAGCCGCTGAGCCCTTCGGTAATCAACGCCGGGCGACGGCACAGCAGATTGAAGCTCAGGGTGAGCCGGGCGCGGCTGGAATGGCAGTCCAGGTGACTTTCGACCATGGCTTCCATCAGCGCACCCAGCGTATCGGGGCTCAGTATCTGGTGCTCGGCATACCTGTCGAGGAGCCGGTAGAGCCGCGACATATGGATACCTTTGACACTCGGATCGGCCAGATCGACTTGCAGATCGACATGTGCATGGACCGGGTACCGGACGCCTGCTTCGGCCAGCCTGACGGGCACTTCGACGCCCTGCATGCCGACCCAGTCAAGTGAAACCAGGGCCGAGGAAACTTCCGTCAGGGCAACGTCTGGGAGGGAGTTGTTCATGTGCGTCAGTCGTCTCTTTGGCGAACCTCGCCGAGGGGGCGAAGCCTGATGTTGGCGGTTCACGGCCGCACAGCGTGCAGTCACAAATTCGTTACACTATAACATCATGCTTATGGACTTCATCAACCAAACGCTACCAGCCCGTTACAGCGCACCACCGACGCCACCTGCGTGTCAGGTCTTAGCCAGCTCCTCGATCAGAAAATCCCGAAAGGCCGCAACCGCTGCGGGCAGGTTGCGGCCGGCCATGCTTTGCAGTTCGATACGACGCGCCTTCATGCCTTCGTCGCTGATCGGCAGCGACTTGAGCTGTTTTTCGTGTGCGCGCTTGTCCAGCGTCATCTCGCTGGACAGGCTGATACCGCCCTCCTCACGCACAAACCGCAGTAGCGCGCCAATGTAATTGCTGGTCAGCACCGGATCGAACAGCAGGCCCTGCACCCCGCAACAGATGTCGAACAACTGGCGCAAGGTCGTGTCGGGATTGGTCAGGGCGATGGCATAGGGTTGCAGCTCGGCCAGCGAGACTTCGGTGCGTGAGGCCAGCGGATGGTTATGACTGACCACCGCGCAGATCGCGCCGCTGTGAATGTGCTCGACCTTGATCTCGTTCTGCGGTGTCAGGCTGAAGGTCAGACACAGGTCCGCATCCCCGGAGCGCACCCGCTCGGTGGCCTGCGCCGGAGCACAAACCTCCATCGAGAAATGGATACCCTGATACTGCCGCCGAAAACGCGCAATGCACTGCGGCAGAAAATCCAGGGCAAAGCCCTCCGAGCATGCGATGCGCACATGCCCACGCTGCAAGCCTTGCAGCTCGGTGATTTCCAGTACGACCTGCTCGGCTTCCAGCTGTGATTTGCGCGCATAGGCTGCCAAACGGATACCCGCCTCGCTAAGCATCATGCCGCGTGCCTGGCGCTCGAACAGCACGGCATCCAGCTCGCGCTCCAACTTGCTGATCTGCCGACTGACTGCCGAGGACGCGACATTGAGCCGTATCGACGCCTCGCTGATCGACCCGCAACGCGCCACTTCAAGGAAGTAGCGCAACGCGGTGGACTGTACGCCGTAGAGTTGCATCGCGGCTCCTGCGTTGCCTTTTCGGCAATGAAAGGTTCGAAATATTGTGCTTGTGGCATTGATACGCTTTGCCTAGAGTCATGTCGAGGCGCAACATCAATACAACCTAATCAAAAGAACACTGCAGCCTCGTTTCTCCCCTCTTCTCGCATTTGCGACCCCACTGCCCTTTGATACATCCACTTTGCCTTTTGGAGACGACGGCATGGGAATCAAGGGTTTCGCTCGCAGCATCGCGCTATTGAGCCTGTTCAGCAGTTTTTCCGCCCTGGCTGGCAAGGCCGACGACACACTGGTCTACGCCTCCGACAGCGAACCGGAGAACATCAGCCCCTATCACAACGACCTGCGCGAGGGCGTGATTCTCGGTCGCCTGATCTGGGACAACCTGGTCTATCGCAACCCGGACAATGGCGAGTACCAACCCATGCTCGCCACCAGCTGGAAGCAGGTCGACGACACCACCATCGATTTCCAGCTGCGCGAGGGCGTGAAGTTTCACAACGGCGATCCGTTCACGGCAGATGACGTGGTATTCACCCTCAATTACGTGGTATCGCCCGAATCCAAGGTGGTCACGGTACAAAACGTCGACTGGATCAAGAGTGCCGAAAAACTGGGTGACTACAGCGTACGCCTGCACCTGAAAAAGCCTTTCCCGCCTGCGCTGGAATACCTTTCCAACGCTGTGCCGATGTTCCCGAAAAAGTATTTCGAAGAGGTCGGGATGGCAGGCTTCAGCCGTAAACCAATTGGCACGGGGCCTTACAAGGTGACGGCCATTGCTACCGGTGAAGGCGTGAAGATGGACAAGAACCCAGATTACTTTCAGGGCAGCCCACAGGGCCAGCCGAAGATCGCTCACATCAATTTTCGCGTGATTGCCGATGCTGAAACACGTCTGGCCGAGCTGATGACCGGTGGCATCGACTGGACCTGGCGCGTAGCGCCGGATCAGGCCGAAAACCTCAAAGCCATGCCCAACCTGGTGGTCACCAGCGGCGCGACTATGCGTATCGGCTTTCTGATTCTGGATGCGCGCGGCACCTCCAGCGCCGACTCGCCGATGAAACACCTGAAAGTACGCCAGGCAATCAACTATGCGATCAACCGTGACGGTCTGGCCTCGCAACTGGTCGGTGGCGAAAGCAAACCATTGCAGGTCGCCTGCTACCCCGGTCAGTTCGGTTGCGACACCAGCGCAGCCACGGTCTACAACTATGACCCGGCCAAGGCCAAGGCGCTGCTCGCCGAAGCGGGTTACCCGAACGGCTTTGAAACCGAAATATTCGCCTACCGCGACCGCGACTACGTTGAAGCAATCATCGGCAACCTGCGTGCAGTCGGCATCAACGCCAAGCTGCGCTACCTCAAGTACGCGGCCCTGCGTGACCAGCAGCGTGGCGGCAAGGTGCCAATGTCTTTTCAGGCCTGGGGTTCGTTCTCGATTCTCGATACATCGGCCTCGGCCGGCACCTGGTTCAAGGGCAACCCGGACGACAACATCAAGGACCCGCAAGTCCAGGGCTGGCTGCAGACCGCCGACAATGCACTGGACCCGCAGGTGCGCAAGGACAATTACCGCAAGGCCTTGCAGCGCATCAGCGAACAGGCGTACTGGGCACCGTTGTTCAACTACTCGATGAACTACGCCTACGTCTCGGACCTGAACTTCAAGCCGTATCCGGACGAGCTGCCGCGCTTCGTACTGTCGAGCTGGAAATAGATCGTTAGTGAAGTTATTTGGCGAGACCTGCTGTGAGGTACGTGACGCGCCTTGCAGCATCGTCAGCCAACCCGTCATTCCCTGAACACAAGGTCACTTGCCATGTTCGGATTTCTCTTGCGCCGCCTGGGCATTGCCCTGTGCGTAGCGATCACCGTGTCGGTGATCAGCTTTTCCCTGCTGCACCTGTCCGGCGACCTGGCCACCGCCATCGGCGGGCCGGAAGCCAGCAGCGAGCAGATCGAACAGATCCGTGTGCAATACGGCCTCAACAAACCATTGGTGACCCAGTATTTCGAATGGTTGGCCGACGTGGTACGCCTGGATCTGGGTGACTCGTTCTTCTTTCAGGAATCGGTCTACAACCTGATCGCCTCGCGCCTGTCGATTACCCTCGGGCTGGGCGCAATGGCCCTGAGCATTGCGCTGCTGATTGCCATTCCGTTGGGCGTACTGGCCGCCGTGAAGCGCGACACGTGGATTGATCGCCTGGCGCTGAGCATCGCGGTACTGGGTCAGGCGATGCCGAGTTTCTGGTTTGCGCTGATGCTGATCGTGGTGTTCTCGGTCACCCTGAAATGGCTGCCGGTATCGGGCAACTCGACCTGGGCGCACTTCGTCATGCCTGCCATCGCGCTGGGTTATTACGCCACACCGGCGATCATGCGCCTGACTCGCGCCGGCATGCTCGACGTGCTCAATTCCGATTACATCCGCACAGCGCGTGCCAAGGGCCTGCGCCCCGCCACCGTGCTGTTCAAGCATGCGTTGCGCAACGCGTTGATCCCGGTGGTGGCACTGGCCGCCGTGGAGTTCGGCTTCATGCTTGGCGGCTCGGTGGTCATTGAAACAGTGTTCTCGCTGCAAGGCATCGGCCAACTGGCCTGGGATGCGATTGCCCGTGACGACTTCCCGTTGGTGCAGGCGGTCGTGCTGTTGATCGCGGTGATCTACATCGTCCTCACCCTGCTGGCCGACGTGCTCAACGCATTGCTCGACCCGCGCATTCGCGTGAAATAGGAGGCCACATGAGCACAACCACCTCATCGCCGCTGCTGATCAACGATTACCAGCCACCGGCGCGCAGTGTCTGGCGCACCCTGCGCAACAGCTTCGCGCACCGCGGTTTTGCCATCGACGCGGTGTTGTTGCTGATCATCCTGTTCGGCGCACTGTTCGCCCCCTGGCTGGCCCCTACGACCCTTACACGCAGGATGTAATGCTGCGCATGAAACCACCGGTATGGATGGCCAACGGCACCTGGGACTATGTGCTGGGCACCGACAAACTGGGCCGCGATTACTTGTCACGCCTGCTGTACGGCGCACGCATCTCGCTATTCATCGGTTTCTCGGCGGCGCTCATCTCTGGCGTCATCGGCACCATCATGGGCCTGCTGGCCGGCTACTTCGGCGGCAAGACCGACGCTGTAATCAGCTACCTGATCACCACGCGCCTGGCAATGCCAGTGGTGATGATCGCACTGGCCTCTGCATCGCTGATCGGTGGCTCGCTGAAAGTGGTGATCGTGCTGCTTGGCTGCCTGCTCTGGGACCGCTTTGCCGTGGTGGTCCGCGCTGCTGTGCAGCAGATCCGCGACGCTGAATACGTTGCCTCGGCCCAGGCGCTGGGCTGCTCGACGCTGCGCATTCTGGCCAGCGAAATTCTGCCTAATCTGGTCGGCGCACTGATCGTGGTTGCCACGCTGGAGATGGCCCACGCGATCCTTCTGGAATCGGCGCTGTCGTTCCTCGGGGTCGGCGTACAGCCACCGATTCCGTCCTGGGGCCTGATGATCGCCGAAGGCAAACCGTACATGTTCTTTTCCCCTTGGGTTATCGCGATTCCCGGCATCGCCCTGATGGTGCTGGTGCTGGGCATCAATCTGGTCGGTGACGGCCTGCGCGACCTGATCCTGCCCGACGGGCGCAACTGACAGAGGAGATACGCACATGGCGCTGTTGCATGTTGAAAACCTGCGTGTCGAGATTCCTCTCGGCCAAGACACGCTGCACGCAGTGCGCGGCCTGGATTTTCAGGTCGAGCGCGGCGAAATGCTGTGCATCGTCGGCGAGTCCGGCTGCGGCAAATCCCTGACTTCGCTGGCACTCATGGACCTGCTGCCGCGCAAGGCCCGGCGTACCGCAACGACGCTGAGCCTGGACGGTATCGATATGCTGACCCAGAGCGAGCGGCAGATGTGCGACCTGCGCGGCAACCGCCTGGCGATGATCTTTCAGGAGCCGATGACCTCTCTGAACCCGGCCTACAGCATCGGCGATCAGCTCAGCGAAGTGCTCACCCGACACCGCAAGGTGTCCCGCAAGGAGGCACTGCAGCGCGCCGCGCAGATGCTCGAAAAAGTCGGGATCAGCAACGCCAGCGAACGCCTGCGTCAGTATCCACATCAATTGTCGGGCGGCCTGCGCCAGCGGGTGATCATCGCCATGGCACTGATGTGCGAACCGGACGTGATCATCGCCGACGAGCCGACCACCGCACTGGACGTGACCATTCAGGCACAGATCCTGCGCCTGATCCGCGACATTCAGAAGGAGCTGGGTCTGGCCGTGATCTTCATCACCCACGACCTGGGGCTGGTGGCACGTATCGCCGACCGGGTTGCGGTGATGTACGCCGGACAGATCGTCGAAACCGCCCCGGCGGTCGAGTTGTTCGAGAACCCGCAACACCCCTATACCCGCGGCTTGCTGGCGAGCATACCGATCCCCGGACGCACTCAACCGGGTCAGCCGCTGGGTTCGATTCCGGGGCTGGTGCCCAGCCTGGTGGGCGAGCAACACGGCTGTGCATTTCGCAATCGCTGCTCGCTGGCAATCCCGGCCTGCGCCGAAGACGTGCCGCCAATCAATAGCCAGGACCACATGACCCGCTGCCTGTTTGCTTCAACGGGCGAAGAAACTGTATTGCACCGTGAGGGCATGACGTCATGAATAATCAGGCCCTTAACACGAGCGTCAAAAAAGACATTGCTCTGGAGCTGTGCGACATCCGTCGCGAATTCAGCATCAGCCGTGGCTTTTTCAAACCCAATGCCACTTTGAAAGCAGTCGACGGAGTGTCACTGCGCCTGATGCGCGGCGAAACCCTCGGGCTGGTCGGCGAATCGGGATGCGGCAAGAGCACCCTGGCCAAGATGCTGCTGGGCCTGCTCGCGCCCAGCAGCGGCGATGTACTGGTCAATGGCAAACACCTCGCCGGAACCGACCGCAAGGAGATGGCACGGCGCATCCAGCCGATCTTTCAGGATCCTTACTCGTCGCTCAACCCGCGCAAGACCCTGCGCGAAATCGTCACTCTGCCGCTGATCGTGCATGACATCGGCACCCATACCGAACGTCGCCAGCGTGCCGAGGCGATGATGGACGTGGTCGGCTTGCCCAAGCGCGTGATCGACAGTTACCCGAGCCAGCTTTCCGGTGGCCAGCGCCAGCGGGTAGCGATTGCCCGGGCCCTGGTGATGCGCCCGGATGTGTTGATTTGCGACGAGCCGACCTCGGCACTCGACGTTTCGGTGCAGGCGCAAATTCTTAATCTGCTACAGGACCTGAAACAGGAATTCGGGCTGACGTACCTGCTGATCAGCCACAACCTGGCCGTCATCGAACACCTCGCCGACCGCGTCGCGGTGATGTACCTGGGGCGGATTGTCGAAGAGCGCAGCCGCGAATCGCTGTTCGCCAGACCCGGTCATCCCTACACGCAAGCGTTGCTGGACTCGGTACTGACCCCTGACCCGCATCTGGGCATTCCCGATCTGGGTTTGCACGGGACCTTCCCCAATCCTATGTCGCCGCCATCCGGCTGTGCCTTTCACCCGCGCTGCCCGGCCTGCATGGCGGTGTGCAAGGAGAAGTCTCCGGTGACTGGCCGCATGGAAGGCGGAACCGTGCGCTGCCACCTGCGCGACACCTCGAAAACCCTGGAGCTGATGCCCTCATGAGTAGCCGTTCGCACGCCATCGAAAACGTCACTGAACAGTTCGACAACGGCGCATTTTTCGCCCTGCTTGGCGAAAGCGTCGCCTATCCGACCCAGAGCCAGGAGGCCGAGAGCCTGCCGGAGCTTTATCGCTATCTGCACGAATTCATTACACCGCATGTCGAGCGTCTGGGTTTCAGCGTGGCGGTGCATGACAACCCGGTCGCCTGGCGTGGCCCCCTAATGATCGCGACCCGTATCGAAGACCCGGCCCTGCCGACCCTGCTCAGTTATGGTCATGGCGATGTGGTTCGCGGTTATGACGCGCAGTGGCAACCGGGCTTGTCGCCGTGGCAGGTCATCGAACGTGGCGAACGCTGGTACGGGCGTGGCACTGCGGACAACAAGGGCCAGCACCTGATCAACCTGACCGCTCTGGAGCAGACCCTCAAGGCACGCGACGGCAAGCTGGGTTTCAACGTCAAACTGCTGCTGGAAATGGGCGAAGAAGACGGCTCGCCGGGTCTTGGCGCGTTCTGCCAGGCCCACGCAGAAGAACTCGCCGCAGACATTTTCATCGCCTCCGACGGCCCACGCCTGGCAGCGGCGCGCCCTACCCTGTTTCTTGGCTCGCGCGGGGTGTTCAACTTCGAGCTGACGGTGAACCTGCGTGAAGGCGCGCACCATTCCGGCAACTGGGGCGGGCTGCTGGCCAACCCAGGCATCATTCTGGCCAACGCAATTGCCAGCATGGTCGATGCGCATGGCCGGGTGAAAGTCGCGGGCCTGATGCCGACAGCCATCCCCGATGCCGTGCGTACTGCGTTGGCGGATATCGAGGTCGGCGGCCCCGGCGACCCGGACATCGACGCTGGCTGGGGCGACCCGGCGCTGTCGCTCAGCGAAAAAGTTTTCGGCTGGAACACCCTCGACGTTCTCGCCTTCAAGACCGGCAACCCGGACGCCCCGGTACACGCCATTCCCGGTAAAGCGCACGCGTTATGCCACATTCGCTTTGTGGTCGACAGCGATTACAACGCGTTCATTCCCGCCGTGCGTGCACACCTGGATGCGCACGGTTTCACCCAGGTCGAAGTCCGTCAGACGCGCATGGACGTAATGCACGCCACGCGCCTGTCACCCGACAGCCCGTGGGTCGGTTGGGCACTGGCATCGCTGGCCGTCACCACCGGCAAGAAGCCGGCACTGCTGCCCAATCTGGGCGGCTCGCTGCCCAATGACGTGTTCGCTGAAGTGCTGGGCCTGCCGACTGTCTGGGTGCCACACTCGTACCCGGCGTGCTCACAACATGCCCCCGACGAGCATTTGCTGGCACCGGTGGTCAAAGAAAGTCTGCAAATCATGGCCGGACTGTTCTGGGACCTGGGAACGGACGGCGTACGGCTGACCCGCGAGCATCGGATACAGGAGCTGAGTGAATGAATGAGGCACAACGGCAGGCCACCGACTGGCTGAGCGGGCAGTACGAGGCAATGGAGAAGCTGTTGCAGAGCCTGGTCGATACCGACTCCAACAGTTACGACAAGGCCGGAGTGGATGCGGTCGGCGAACTGCTCGCCGCGCAATTGCTGGCCGACGGGATCAGCGTCGAACGTATCCCGGTTGACGGTTTCGGCGATGTGCTGCTGGCTGAATTGCCAGGCGGCCCCGGCAAGCCGGTGCTGCTGCTCGGCCATCGCGACACGGTATTTCCCAAAGGCACCACGTCCACTCGCGGCTATACCAAAGATGCCGAACTGGCCTATGGCCCTGGCGTGGCCGATATGAAAGGCGGACTGGTGCTGAACTGCTTTGCGCTGAAAGCGTTGAAGCGCATCGGCCCGCTGCCGTTTCCAGTACAGATCCTCTATACCGGCGACGAAGAAATCGGCTCGGCCAGCGCTCGTGTTCACATCGAAAGATACGCCCGCCAGGCTCGCGCGGTGCTCAACCCGGAACCGGGACGCGCCAGCGGCAACGTGGTCAGTGCCCGCAAAGGCGGTGCCACGCTGATCATCGAAGTCAGCGGCCGCGCGGCGCATTCCGGGGTCAATCACGCCGACGGTGCCAGCGCGATTCAGGCGCTGGCGCACAAGGTGATCAAGCTGCATGCGTTGACCGACTACGCAGCGGGCATTACCACAAACGTCGGCTTGATCTCGGGCGGCACCTCCAGCAACACCGTTGCACCCAGCGCCACGGCGAAGCTTGATGTGCGCTTTGTCGAACTGCGCCAATGGGATGAAATTCTCGCCGCCGTCCAGGCCATTGTCGCCGAAGAGGAACTGCCCGGCACATCGGCCAGACTGCTGGAAGCCACGACCTTCCTGCCCATGGAAGCCCGGCACAGCACCGAACTGCTGAGTATTTATCAAGGTCTCGCGCAGGAACTGGGTTTCAGCGTGGAAGGTGAGTTCACCGGCGGCTGCGCCGACTCGGGCTTCACCGCCAGCCTGGGTATCCCTACGCTGTGCGGCCTCGGCCCGGTCGGCGGCAAGGTACACACCGACCGTGAGTATCTGGAGCTTGATACCCTGGTGCCCAGAGGCCAGGCGCTGGTCGCGACGATACTGGCGTTGGGGGATGGTTGAAGAGACTGCCAACGTGCGCCCGACCTGGAAAAAGAGGCGCGACGCAGGTGTGTGACGCAGAGCGTCACGAAATGCATTCCCACGCGGAGCGTGCGGAACGATGACATTCGGGAGAACATTCCATGCAAAACCCATCCGAGCTCCTTGGCAAATCCGCCACCGAACTGCGTGCGCTGATCGGCAACAAACAGATCTCGCCAGTGGAATTGCTCGACGCCTGTATCGAGCGCATTGAAAGCCTGAACCCGAAAATCAATGCGTTCGCCGCCACCTGTTTCAAGCGCGCCCGCGACGAGGCACTGCTGGCCGAGCATGCAGTCCTGCAAGGCAAACCGCTGGGGCTGCTGCATGGCCTGCCAATCGGCATCAAGGATCTGGAAGAAACTGCCGGGGTACTCACCACTTACGGCTCACAATTGTTCCGCGACAACATCCCCGCGCAGGACAACCTGTTCGTCGCCCGCCTGCGTGCTGCCGGAGCAATCGTCGTCGGCAAGACCAATGTCCCGGAACTCGGCGCCGGAGCCAACACCCGCAACGTAGTCTGGGGCGCGACCGGCAACCCGTTCAATCCGGAACTCAACGCAGGCGGTTCCTCGGGTGGTTCAGCCGCCGCATTGGCTGTGGACATGGTGCCGTTGTGCAGCGGTTCAGACACCGGTGGTTCGTTGCGCATTCCCGCAGCACTGTGCGGCATCGTCGGCCTGCGACCCTCACCCGGCTTGGTACCGAGCGAACGCAAAAAACTCGGCTGGACGCCGATTTCCGTTGTTGGCCCGATGGGTCGCAATGTCGCCGACACGCTGCTGCAACTGCGCGCCAGCGCCGGGCTGGGGCAGTCTGATCCGTTGAGCTATGCCATTGCCGATGACGAATTTGCACCACGCACCGTCGACCTCAGCCAATTGCGGGTCGGCTACAGCGAAGACTTCGGCGCCTGCGCAGTCGATGACACAATCCGTGCCGTTTTCCGGGAAAAAATTAACGCACTGAGGCCGCTCTTCAAATCCTGCGAAGCCATCGACCTGAATCTGGGCAGCGCCCATCGCACCTTCGATGTACTGCGTGCCGAAGCCTTCGTTGCAGGGTTGCAGGACGCCCATGACCGCGACCCCGATGCGCTGGGACCCAACACCCGCGCCAACTTTGAGATGGGCGCTGCCATGTCGCTGCAGGACTGCGTCAAGGCGCACGGCGAGCAGAGCCGGATCTTTCGCGGTTTCCAGAAGCAATTCGAACACTACGACCTGATCCTCGCGCCGACCACGCCAGTCTCGCCCTTCCCGTGGAGCGAACTGTACCTGAGCGAAGTCAACGGTGTGCCACTGGACAATTACTATCGCTGGCTGGCGCTGTGCTACACCATCACCCTGACCACCAACCCGGCACTGTCCCTGCCCTGCGGCACCGACCACAACGGCATGCCGTTCGGGTTACAGGTGATCGGCGGGTTCCGCGGCGACGCAAAACTGCTCGCCTGCGCCGAAGCGCTCGAACAGGCGACGGCGAATGACCCACGCTTGTCTCGTCCACGCCCGGACCTGCAGAAATTGCTGGCCTCGGCGGTCGACCTGACGCACATCGTCACGCATCCACCGGTTTACGGCGGGTCGAGAACGGGCAAGCCGGAGATTGGGGCGATGTAGTTGGGGATGTGTGAAGGAGCAAGACCAATACCAGGCGCTCAACAAAAGTGCCGCACTTCACTTTTTAGCGATCAACCAAAAAAACTTTCAAACCACAGCGGTGAGAAAAAGCGCCGGGAATTCAATGCGTCACCTAGCTATCACAGTCGTGAACATCCAAATGCTATCTCATTGACATCATTGCGATCGTCGCACAAATGAGAAAAATGGCAGTATCTGAGATCGAATTGGCATGCCAGACGGTCAGGCAAAGGTTACCTCTAGCGCAGGCTGTAGTCCGATGACTAAGGAAACTCTGAAAAAGACTTCCTAATTTGGCAAAATCTCCGGACACCAGTCGCCGAGCTTTTCGATGATGAAACAGATGACCTTCGCCGACGCCGAGTATGCCGGCAAGCGCAAGCAGACCCGTAAGGAATTGTTCCTGATCGAGATGGATCAGGTGGTGCCCTGGAAAGGTTTGATTGCCCTGATTGAGCCCTATTATCCAAAAGGAGAAGGTGGCCGGCCCGCCTACCCACTGATGGCGATGCTGCGTGTTCATCTGATGCAGAACTGGTTCGGCTACAGCGATCCGGCGATGGAAGAAGCGCTGTATGAGACGACCATCCTGCGTCAGTTTTCAGGCCTGAGCCTGGAGCGAATTCCAGACGAAACCACCATTCTCAACTTCCGTCGTCTGCTGGAAAAGCACGAGTTGGCGACCGGGATTCTCGGCGTAATTAATGGTTATCTGGGCGACCGTGGCTTGTCGTTGCGTCAAGGCACCATCGTCGATGCCACGCTGATTCACGCGCCCAGTTCGACCAAGAACAAGGATGGCAAACGCGATCCTGAGATGCATCAAACCAAGAAAGGTAACCAGTACTATTTCGGCGCCAAGGCTCACATCGGCGCCGACGACGAGTCAGGCCTGGTGCACAGCGTGGTAGTAACAGCGGCCAATGTGGCAGACGTCACGCAGGTTGCCAAACTGCTGCACGGCGAGGAAAACGTAGTCTGCGCCGACGCAGATTACACCGGGGTCGAGAAGCGCGAAGAACATGCCGGGCGCAAGGTCATTTGGCAGATTGCCGCCCGCCGCAGCACTTACAAAAAGCACGGAAAACGCAGTATTTTGTACAAGGCGATCCGAAAAATCGAGAAGGCCAAGGCCCAGGTTCGCGCCAAGGTCGAGCATCCGTTTCGGGTCATCAAACGCCAGTTTGGCTATGAAAAAGTGCGCTTTCGGGGCTTGGCCAAGAACACCGCGCAGATGGTGACGTTGTTCGCCCTGTCAAACCTGTGGATGGCCCGCCGACATTTGTTGGCGAGCGCAGGAGAGGTGCGCGTGTAATGCAGGAAATGGTTACCGCAAAAGGCTTTGCAGCGGCCGAAAGAGCTAAAAAGCGAAGATAATTGAGCAAATTTCGACATGCATCGTTTTTTGAAAAGTGCTGAGGACTCGGTAGCCGGAAAACATCCGGCTACTTCAGACCTTCCCTAAAGGATCGAGAATCGGAATTTACTCTTTTCAAGGACAGAGATGAATAAATGGATCTTTTAGCCAACGTCCCTAAATGGGACGACATCGAGCGAACACTCGATAACAAATTCAACCATCTGAATCAGTCTTTCGATCAAGGCTGGGAAAGCGCTTTCGATGGTTGGAACGGTTTCACTCGACGAGTCAGTAACGAGGCCACATTGGCCTTCGGCAGTATCGGCGGAAACCGCATCGAATCGGTGAAGTTGGCGATGGCCAAGTCCTATCCGATCATCCAGCTAAATCTGATGCGCAAATGGGCTTCCATAGACGTTACGGAAATCCTTCCCGTCTTGCTGCAACTGGTCAAAGAGGTCGCCATGATTATGGGCGGCAGCGTGGCCGTCGGGACTCTTGTTGTTGGTGGTGCGGCTGGGTCGCTAGCGTTCGGAGCGGGCGCTGTACCAGGAGCCATAGCAGGCAGCGGCATAGGCTTACAGGTCGGCAACCTGATTCTGTTGGGCATGGGGCTTTCAGCCATCGCTGATTATTTTTATCAAGGCCTCCCAGCTTGTCTCGCAACCCTTTATGAAGGCATGGTCACAGCCTGGAACGCAGAGGAAGGTGTCAAACCGCCGGGGCTCGATCCCACAGGCGCTTCTGCGTGGTTGATTGATGAGCGTATAGACGCTGCCGCGCGGCAACTTGCCAGAGGTCAGGAGCAATTAGTCATGCTCCTGCTGACTGCCATCGTTACCTACATCACACGAGGTCAGATCAAGGCCGGGATCGTAGGCAGCCTGGATGGCATTGCGGCACGTAGCGCAAAGCTTCAAGCGGACATGACTGATAAACAAATTGCGGGTTGGTTGGCTCGCAATGAGCAGAAGTTGCTGGCTCATCCTGAGTTGCGGAGGAGTGAGCCTTCACCGCTCCGGGGAGTAATGGACACCCAAGAGCCGCCAACTACACCCTCGCCATCTAATCGGCCAGATGCAAAAAAAGAATCCAACGACGTGGCAAATACCTCATCAAAACCAGAGTGGCTGCAGCGACTCGATGCAGGTAACGAGTTTAATAGAGTTCAATCAAAAAATTACCCCTACAATGAGGTCTACATACAGAGGCCTGACGGCAATGGCTATTACCGACTAGATTCATACAACCCAACAACTGGGGAAATCATATCACGTAAATTAACTCAATTTTCAAAGATATCTGAATCCACCGCCAAAAGCTATATAAATGAAGCAATATCAAAGTACCCGAGTGGCTCTACTATAGCGAATGTTCCATCCAGTGGCTCTTTGGCAGGACAAAAATTACAGGGCGCTTTGATACTGGAAGTTCCACCTCAAACAGGTATAATACCCCAAACTATTTTAGACTCTGCAGACAAAGCAGGAATTTTAATTAGAGATATCAACGGAAAGGTGTATTGATGAGTCCTTCTATTTTTTATTGCAAGTCCTGGTTCCGCCTTAAGCATCGTGCAATCGACCCTATGGACGAGGCTACCGCCAACGCTTTGCATTTGGCTAAAAAACCTTATACAGCGTTGATAGGCTCAGACTCTAAACCAGCTTGTTTCGTAGAAATGATTTTAGACAAGAACATGGTGGGCGTTGGATTTCTGGATGACCATCAGCGCGAATACCTTACCTATCAGTTTCAATGCCTGGATTCAGAAACGCTTTTCCTCACGATGGCAACCCATCGTGAATTTGATGACGCTGGGAAAATCTCAGTTGGAACCAGCTACATCTTCAAAGAAAGCGGCGAGCTTTTGATTCGTCGGGAGCAGCTAAACCCACATAAGCTTGAGGAAGCCAAATCGCATTTCGAGCCTAAAGACAATTACGAAAAAATCCCCGAGTTCGGCGATTACTCAAACGTAACCAAAGTCAACAGATGAGCGTGGAAAGCCTCTAGCAAATACTGAACTATTTGAATTTTCAGGAGCAGATACAGGAGGTGGAACTAGATTTAACTGCGCGAATACTCACGAGTAATGAAATGACTAATTTGACAGCATTTGATCTTGGAAACCTTATGAAGACAAATGAGAATGTAGCAGCATTTGGAACACCTGCCGACGCTGTGGCCGATGAGTTGATTATTAAGGCAGAACAGCGTTTAGGTCACCCACTGCCTGACTCCTACAAATGGTTTTTACGGAATTATGCGGGAGGAGAAGTAGGCACCGAGGAGATTTACAGTATCTACGGCATTGACTTCGATGGCATACAGGGTGGAGATATTGTCTTCCAACATATCAACGAACTCAAAAACAAGTCGACCACCCCAGATAAATTGGTCATCAGCAGAACGGACCTTGGCGAAGTTTTCTTCTTTGACTATAATACTTACAAAACAATGAATGCCAGATCTTCTTGAAAGTACCGTCAGGAGCTGCGATCCTCTATGCAGCGAATTTTTATGAGTATCTTGTCAAAAGAATAATCGCCCACTCCTAAACGTAAAGCCAAACTGCAGCCTAATAACATCCCATCAACAATTCCGCCTCGCCCATTCATATCAAACAGATTCGCACCTTATATCATCAATTATCAAAAATTGAAGCCTGCCCCCATAACAAAAAGCCGGACGCCCTCATGAAAACAGATCAATACGCCAACCTGAGCCGATTACTAGGTTGCTATTTTCATCAGGACTGGACGGAAGAGTTCTCGGACAGCAATCACGTGCTTGAAGAGATCGTAAAATGTGAACCCTTGAGCTGTTTGCGAGATAGCGTAAAAGAAATTGAGCATCTGTTAAGCCAGCCCATGACAGAAACAGACTACAGCGAAATAATGACAACCACATTGGGGTGCTATTTCGAGCCCAGCAGTAAACACACTCATTATTCGGATTGGCTATCCAAAATGGCCATTTACTTCACAAGCCAACAATAGCATCCATCTGTCCGCGAGACATCCAGCATGTGACATGACAAATCGAGGGGCAAAATCTGCCCCTCAACGTTGAAGCACGTTACTTGGGTAACGCGTAGGCAATCACGTAATCGCCACGATCCGGCGATTGGCGGGCGCCGCCGGCGGTGAGCAGGATGTACTGCTTGCCGGTTTTGGGCGATACGTAGGTCATCGGGCCGGACTGGCTGCCTACGGGCAGACGGGCCTTCCAGATTTCGTTGCCGTTGCCGCTGTCGAAGGCACGCAGGTAGAAGTCCTGAGTACCGGCGAAGAACAGCAAGCCCGACTGGGTAGACAACGAAGCGCCCAGCGTCGGCATGCCAATCGGAATCGGCAGGCCCATACGGATGCCCATCGGACCTGTGTCTTTCACGGTGCCGACCGGAACCTGCCACATCAGTTTTTTGGTTTTCAGGTCTATCGCCGACATGGTGCCGAACGGCGGTGCCTGGCACGGAATGCCGACGGCAGACAGGAAGCGCTGGCGCATTGCACCTAACGGTGTGCCGGTCTGCGGCACAACGCCCATTTCGATACCGCTGGCACCGGCAGCGATCTTGTCGCGCGGGATCATGTAGTTGGCCAGGCCCAGGCGCATGTCATTGACGAACATATAGTTGTTGGTCGGGTCGACCGAGACGCTGCCCCAGTTCATGCCGCCCAGCGAGCCGGGGAACTGCTACGCAGGGTCCAGGCCTGGCGGTGTGTAAACGCCCTCGTGGCGCATGCCTTTGAAAGCGATGCGGCACATCAGCTGGTCGAACGCCGTAGCACCCCACATGTCCGACTCTTTGAGGGTCTGGTTGCCAATCGACGGCATGTCTACCGAGAACGGCTGGGTCGGCGAATAGCGCTCGCCCGGCACATTACCCTGCGGCACAGCGCGTTCTTCGACACGCGAAATCGGCACGCCGGTTTCGCGGTTGAGCAGGAAAATCTCGCCCTGCTTGGTGACTTGCGCCAATGCCGGCTGCGTACCGCCCTTGCCGTCCGGAATGTCATACAGCAACGGCTGCGCCGGAATGTCGAAGTCCCACAGATCATGGTGGGTCATCTGGAAGTTCCAGCGCACCTGACCGGTCTTTACGTCCACCGCAACGACTGATGAGGACCATTTGTCGTCCTGCTCGGTACGCGTCCCGCCGAAGAAGTCGGGTGTAGCGTTACCGGTCGGCAGGTAGATCAGGCCGAGCTTGTCATCGTAGGACATGGCCGACCAGACGTTCGGCGTGCCACGCGTATAGGTTTCACCTGCTGGCGGACGCTTGTTGGTATTCGGGTTACCCGGATCCCAGGCCCAGGCCAGCTCACCGCTGTGTACGTCGAAAGCACGCACCACGCCTGGAGGTTCGCCGGTGGAGAAGTTGTCGGCAACCCGACCGCCCACCACAACCACATTGCCCGCCACCAGCGGCGTCGAGGTCTGCTGGTAGTAGCCTTCCTTGACTTCGCCCATGTCGGTTTTCAGATCGACTAGGCCTTGATTACCAAAGTCCTTGCAGGTCTCGCCGGTCCTGGCATCGAGTGCGATCAGGCGAGCGTCGCCAGTCGGCAGAAACACGCGTGTGGCACACGCGGCGGCTGGCTGGGCAGGTGCGTCGGGTGCAGCTGCGGGTGCGGCGAAGTAGCCCAGGCCTCGGCAGCGCTGCCAGTTGGGCGCACTGCCCTGCGGGTCGAACTTCCAGCGCTGAGTGCCGGTGTCAGCATCCAGTGCGAATACTTTGCCGTAGGCGGTGCAGGTGTAGACCGTGTCGCCGACCTGCAGCGGGGTGTTCTGGTCTTCTGCACCGGCACCTGTGCTCTGCGGAATGTCGCCGGTGTGGAAGGTCCAGGCAACCTGCAGCTTGTCGACGTTGCTCTTGTTGATCTGATCCAGAGCAGCGAACCGGTTACCTGCCGGCGTATTGCCCCAGTGTGCCCAGTCCTTCTGCTCGGCACCCGGCGCCACCGGGACAATAGGCGGCACGCTGCTGGCGCTGACCACATGGCTCGGAACGAACATGTAGCCGATGGTCGCCACAACACCGATGGCCAGCATGCCAGCCAGACCATAGGCACCGCGGCCTGCCTGAGCACCCGAAGCGCGAACCAGTGTCGGGTAGATCAGCGCAATCACCAGGCCGATCACGGCAAAGGTCAATAGGCGGGACACCAGCGGCCAATAGTGCAGGCCTGCATCCCAGATAGCCCAGATGGCGGTCAGTACCAGGGCGATGCCATACAACACGGCACCTTTGGGTTTGCGCGCGGCGATCAGCGCACCACTGATCAGCATCGCCAGTCCCATCAGCAGGAAGAACCAGCTGCCGCCCAATGTCACCAGATAGCCGCCGCCACCTGCCAGACCGAGCCCGATCAGGGCGATCAGTACTCCCAGCCCAAGCAGCAGCAACCTGCCGCCAGTTCCTGTGCCTTGCTTGTTTGTCATTTTTCAAACCTGTCGGATTTTTACAGCCGAACAGAATGTACCAAACGGTTCATAATGACAAATTGTCGCAGGCTGCCAAGCTTCTGGAACAGGCTTTTGCGGGCGATCAGCGCACAGTTTTTGCGTTTATGCGCACGCCTAGAGCGCCATGCCGTCCCGACCGATCAATACATGGCCCGGCAGTCCTGGCGGCAGCCCCATCAACCACGCATCCAGCGTGTGGCCGATGTGCGTCAATACCGCCTTGCCCGGTCGCAACTGGTCGATGGTTTGCAGCGCCAGGGTCAGGTCATTGTGATTGCGTGGCGGCTGAGGCTGTGGGGGCATGGAACAATCGAGAATCAACACATCCAGCGGTTGGCGTTGCAAAAACTCGCAGGTCGCGTCGGGCAAGCCGACTGTGTCGGTCAGGTAGGCAAAACGTTGCCCGTCGCCTTCAAACATGTACCCGAACGTGGGCTTGGAGTGCGTCAGCGGCAACGCCGTGACCTGCAATGCGCCCAGTGCCCGGGTTTCGAAGGCTGCAAACGGCTGGCTGAAATCGAGAATGCCGGGGTGCTTGTAGAGGTCGGCCAGGCCTTCTGGGTCCGCCGGGCCGTGGACCGGAATCACCAGCCCCTGGCCCCAGCGCAGATGCAGCAGGCCCTGGGCATGGTCGGCATGGTAATGCGTCTGCAGGATGCCATTCAGGCTGCGCGGCGGGAACCGTTCGGTAAGGTCGGTCAGGCCGCCGTCGATCAACCAGCGCTGATCGGCGCATTCAATCAGCGCACTGCACGGCAAGCGTCGCAGGTCCTGATTCGCCCGCGCCGCCGAGCAGGCCGGGCACTGGCAACCGTAGACGGGCACCTGTCGTGCGTCACCGGTGCCCAGCAGGGTCAGGCGCATGCGTCACGCCGCTCCATCAGGCCGATAAGCGTGGCGACGGTCTGTTGCAGATCACCTGAATTATCCAGCGGGAAGACCTGCGGATTGTTCGCCAGTAAATCCCCGGCAAAGCGCGAGTTGCGCGCTAGGCGCTCCTCGATTTCCGCAAGGGTTTCCCTGTTGCGCGCCAACAGCCGTTGGCGCAGCACGTCCTGATTGACGGTCAGCAGCACCGCCAGCAGCGTCGGGTAACGCAATTGCGCTTTCTGCAGATGCGCCCGGGAGCCGTTGATCAACACGTCGTGGCCCTCCAGCAGCCACTGATCGATCTCGATGGGGATGCCGTAGTGCAAGCCATTGGCCTGCCAGCTCAAGGCAAACGCGCCACGCTCGCGCATCTGCTCGAACTGTTCGACCGTCACCGCCTGTGCCGCCTCGCCCACCGCTTCGGCAGAACGGGTGATCACCCGCCGTACAACCCGGCAGTTGCGTTGCGCCAGCGTTTCACGGGCTGCATCCAGCAGGCTGTCCTTGCCTGAACCGGACGGCCCGATGAGATAGATCAACCTGCCAACCATCAAAACACCCTCTTGCCTTGTCGCCAGACCTTGTCGATAACCGGCAGGCCTGCATGATTGCGCGCCTGAATCAGATCAGCGCGCAGACCGATGCGAATCTCGCCCCGATCCGCCAACCCTGCCGCAACGGCGGGCGTGCGGCTGACCATATTGATCGCGTGCGGCAGCTCGCAGTCGTTGTCCTGTTCGGCCAGCATGAACGCGGCCTGCAACAGGCTGGCCGGGTAGTAATCGCTGGACAGAATGTCCAGCAGCCCGTGTCGGGCCAGCGATGCTGCCGCCACGTTACCGGAGTGCGAGCCGCCGCGCACGATGTTCGGTGCGCCCATAAGCACACTCATGCCCAGTTGCCGACAGCCACGGGCCGCTTCGAGTGTGGTCGGGAATTCGGCGATGTTCATGCCGAAACCTGCCGATTCCTCGACATGTGCCATGGTTGCGTCGTCGTGGCTCGCAATCGACAGGCCGCGCGCCAGGCACAGTTCGACAATCGCGCGCCGGTAGCGGTCGGCATACTCGGTGGAATTGGCCACCTGTTCGACGATAAAGCGGTCAATTTCCTCATGACTCATGTGGTACTTGCCCATGTAGTACTCGCGGTACTTGGACTCCAGGGCAAATTGGCGCTGGCCGGGCGCGTGGTCCATCACCGAAACCAGTTGCACCAGTGGCTGGTCCACCAGGTCACGAAACACGCTCAGGGTATCCGGATGACTGACCTCACAACGCAGGTGCAACAGGTGCTCGGCGCGGGTCAGGCCCGCTGCGTTGGCGTCGGCAATCGCCTGAAGCATTGCGGGCAGTTGCTGCATGCGCTTGCCTTTGGGGTTGATGTCGCCAATCGACAGTGCATCGAGCACCGTGGTAATCCCGGCCGCGACAATTTGCGCATCATGGCTGATCACCGCCGACATCGACGGCCAGTCGACACCCGGCCGCGGCGACAGGTGCTTCTCCAGATTATCGGTGTGCAACTCCACCAGGCCCGGCAGCAGGTAATCGCCCTGCATGTCCTGAGCCTGGCTCAGTTGGCTGCGCCCGCTCTGAACCTCGGCAATCAGGCCGTCGCGGACCACGACTGTGCCGACGAACACCTGCTCGGCAGTCACCACACGGGCGTTACTAAAGATCTGTTCGTTCAGCATTGCAGCAACTCCTTGGCGGTGAGGTCCACCGGGCTCATGTCGAGTTGACGATTGGCGACTGCCTCGCGGGCGTCGCGGTCATGAAAAATACCGATCAGTGCGGCACCGGCCTGTTTAGCCTCGTCGACCAGCTCCAGCACCACCTGACGGTTGGCGTCGTCCAGCGAAGCCGTCGGTTCGTCGAGCAATAAAACCGGCCACGGCACCATGAATGCCCGGGCGATGTTGATACGCTGCTGTTCACCACCGGAAAAAGTGCTGGGAGCCAGTGGCCAAAGGCGCTGGGGAATGTTCAGCCGGTTCAGCAGCAGTTGCGCGCGCTCCTGAGCCTGTTCGCGCGACCATCCGCGTGCGAGTGCCGGCTCCATCACTACATCCAGGCTGGAGACACGCGGAATGACGCGCAAGAACTGGCTGACATAGCCGAGCGTTTTGCGCCGCACCTCAAGCACCTGGCGCGGGGTTGCCCCGACCAGTTCGGTCCACTCGCCTTCGTGCTGTACGCGGATGCTGCCAGCGGCAGGCAGGTAGTTGCCGTACAAAGTGCGCAACAATGTGCTTTTGCCCGCGCCGGACTGCCCGCTGAGCACCAGGCATTCGCCAGCGCGCACCGAGAAACTGAGCCCGCGCAGCACATTGAGGACCACACCGTTGTGCTGGTGCAGGGTGAAGGTTTTCGACAGGTCACGGACCTCGATCAAGGTTGTCATCGGGCTCCCCTCTTCTTTACAGGCTGTTCGGACAGTGCGGCTCATGGCTGCAATACCGAGGACACCAGCAGTTGTGAATACGGATGCTGCGGGTCATCGAGAATCTGATCGGTCAGGCCGCTCTCGACCACTTCCGAGCGACGCATAACCATCAGCCGATCAGCCAGCAACCGTGCGACCGCCAGGTCGTGAGTGACGATGACCACGGCCAGGTCCAGCTCTCGAACCAGACCACGCAACAGGTCGAGCAACCGCGCCTGCACCGATACATCCAACCCGCCGGTGGGTTCGTCCATGAACACCAGTCTGGGACTGGACACCAGGTTGCGGGCGATTTGCAGGCGTTGCTGCATGCCGCCGGAAAATGTGCGCGGCAGATCATCAATGCGCAGCGGGTCGATCTCGACCTGGCTCAGCCAGTCCAGCGCGGCACCCCGCAACTGCTGATAATTACGTACCCCCTGCGCCATCAGACGCTCGCCGATATTGGCGCCGGCCGACACGCCCATGCGCAGGCCATCGCGCGGGTTCTGTTCGACAAAACCCCACTCGGTGCGCAGCAAGGTGCGCCGCTGCGCCTCACTGGCGCTGTACAGGTCGAACCAGTCGCCCGCCTTACTGCGATAGTCGATGCTGCCGCGGTCCGGCGGGCAACGTCCGCTCAACAGCGAGAGCAGCGTGGATTTCCCCGAGCCGGACTCGCCAACGATGCCCAGCACTTCGCCGGGGTACAGATCGAAACTGACGTCCTGACAGCCTTTCTGCACACCGTACAGGCGAGTCAGGCCGCGTACCTTGAGCAGCGGCTGCACAGCGTCAGGAAGGCGCCCGCCCGCCGCGTCCAACGAACGTGCACTGATCATCGGTCGTTCTCCTGCTGTTTGACGCGCTGGGCGCAGTAATCGGTGTCGGAGCAGACAAAGCTCTGCGTCCCGGCGTCGTCGAGAATCAGCTCGTCGAGAAAGGACTCATGGCTGCCGCAGATTGCACAGGACTGCTCCCAGCGCTGCACTTCAAACGGGTGATCTTCAAAGTCCAGACTTACCACCCGGGTAAACGGCGGTACGGCATACAGACGCTTTTCCCGTCCCGCACCAAACAGCATCAGCGCAGGGCTCATGTGCAGCTTGGGGTTGTCGAATTTAGGGATCGGCGACGGGTCCATCACGTAGCGCTCATCGACCATGACCGGGTAGGCGTAACTGGTAGCGATGTGGCCGAAGGTAGCGATGTCTTCGTAGAGCTTGACGTGCATGACGCCATAATCGTCCAGCGCGTGCATGGTGCGGGTCTCGGTTTCCGAGGGCTCGATGAAACGTAGCGGCTCGGGAATCGGCACCTGATAGACCATGATCTGATCGGCGTGCAACGGTGTTTCCGGAATGCGGTGACGGGTCTGGATGACAGTCGCCTCGGGGGTGCGCTCGGTGGTGGCGATACCGGCCGTACGGGCAAAGAAACGCCTGATCGAGACGGCGTTGGTGGTGTCGTCAGCGCCCTGGTCGATGACCTTGAGCACATCATCGGCACCCAGGATCGCAGCGGTCAGCTGCATCCCGCCGGTGCCCCAACCATAAGGCAGCGGCATCTCGCGCCCGCCGAACGGTACCTGATAACCGGGAATCGCTACCGCCTTGAGCAAGGCACGGCGAATCATGCGTTTGGTCTGCTCGTCCAGATACGCGAAGTTGTAGGCGTCATCCCGTGCGGGCCTTTGCTCTGCGGTGTTCATGGGTGCATTAGTCATTGATCGCTCTCCGGTTGCGGTGCGGACTTGCGCAGCTTGCGGATCAACTCCAGCTCGGACTGGAAGTCCACGTAATGCGGCAGCTTGAGGTGCGAGACAAAACCGGCCGCCTCGACGTTGTCGCAATGCGCCAGCACGAACTCTTCCTGCTGGGCCGGGGAGAGAACCTCTTCGTTGAATTCCCCCGCGCGCAACGAGCGGTCCACCAGCGCCATGCCCATTGCCTTGCGCTCTGCGTTGCCGAATGCCAAGCCGTAGCCACGGGTGAACTGCGCAGGTTCGCTGGCCGAGCCGACGAACTGGTTGACCATCTCGCACTCGGTCACTTCGATGTCGCCGATCACAATCGGAAAACCCAGTTCTTCAGGCTCTATCCAGACCTCTACCTCGCCGATGCGGATTTCCCCGGCGAACGGATGGTTGCGGCCGTAACCACGTTGGGTCGAATAACCCAGTGCCAGCAGGAAACCCTCATCGCCACGGGCCAGCGCCTGCAAACGCTGGGCACGACTGGACGGATACTCCAGCGGTTCGCGGGTGATGTCCGCGACGCTCTCGCCATCGTCCACTTCAGGTTTGATCAACCCTTCTTTGGCCAGCAACCCCAGCACTCGCGGGCAGGGTTGCAGCGTTGCATCCGGCGCCACGTCCGGGCCAGGGTGCTCACCTTCGGCCAGCAAGGTGAAATCCAGCAGGCGGTGGGTGTAGTCAAAGGTCGGGCCCAGCAATTGCCCGCCGGGGACGTCCTTGAACGTGGCAGACAAGCGCCGGTTGAGCGGCATATTCGAGGTGTCGATGGGCACGCTGGCGCAAAAACGCGTCAGCGTCGTGCGGTAGGCGCGCAGCAGAAAGATCGCTTCGATCAAATCCCCCGCCGATTGCTTGATCGCCAGTGCGGCCAGCTGCGGGTCGTACAGCGAACCCTCGCTCATGACTCGCGCAACCGCCAGTGGCAACTGCTGGCGGATCTGCTCGACATCGAGCTCGGCAATGCTTGTATCGCCACGGCGCTTGTTGGCCAACAGGCGGTGGGCGTTATCGATGGCCTGTTCGCCACCCTTCACGGCGACGTACATCAGGCACACTCCTGCACGCGGGTGCTGCGTGGCAAGCCGAGCATCTGGTTGCCCGACACAAAGAACACGTCCAGCCCACAGGGGAAGACATTCCGTGCTTCACGCTCGGTCCAGAACGCTTCGTCCAGCGGCAAGGCCACAGAATTTTGCTGCTCGATGCCGGGACCGCTCCAGGCAAGGGTCTGTCCGCCTTGCAGGCCTGGCAACTGAATCAGCAAGGTGCAGGACTGATCAGGGTAACGGTCGTTGCCGGTATCGAAACCGTGCAGGTCCCTGACAGTCGACGCATCGAGCAACGCAAAGCGCGCAGCGTGCCGGTCGCTGACAATCGGGCTGCCGCAATGAAAGGCAATATTCGCGCGAATCGCCGGGGTATCAAACTCAGGGGCAAGCCAGAGCGGAGTGTCCAGGTCCAGCAGCGCCAGGCACAAGGCATGAGTGGCACTGTCCAGGCCCTGCAAGGCAGGCGGCTGATGTCTGGTGGGCAGGGTCTGGATCACACCCGGACCGGACAAAGCCTTGAGCGCTACGCGAAAACTGCGCTGGGCATCCAGCACCGGATCGGTGAAGGCAGGTTGCAGAAGGACGGCATTCATCAGTCTTCTCCTCGGACCAGGGTAAAGAATTCCACTTTCGTTGCAGCGGCTTCTGCGTCCTTGCGTGCACGACGCTCGGCTTGCGCACGCGCCAGGGGCTCGATCAGCTCGGACAGCCACCAGGCCTGTTGCGCGCCTTGCAAATGGGCATCAGCCAGCGCCGCCAGTTCGGCATGGCGCTTGTCGCGTCCGGCCAGGTAGCTGTAACCCGTGCGGCCATCGGCCAGACGGACCACGCAGCGGGTAACGCTCATCTCGCCAAGATTGAACGCCGAACCGGTGCCGCCCATGCGACCACGCACCAGGGTCATGCCGATTTCCGGGGCGCGGATCATCTGGTAATCGGTGTCACGCAACGCCGCTTCGTGACGCTGCAACTGTTCGCGGCTCGGCTCATCGACAAGGGCGCGCGCCAGTACGCCCATCCAGTGCTGCCGCGCGGCCGTTTCAGGGGTTGCTTGCATGGAACACCTCGATGTCAGTCAGTCGTTGGGGTGACGGCGATCTGGTTGAACGCCACCTGATACTGGAAGCGGTCGCAGCGGCTGGCCGAGCGGGAAAGCTCCACCGGCCGCCCCGATCGGTCACACGAAACCGTCAACACCGTCAGCGCCGGCATGTGCCGGGGCATCAGCAGCAGCCCGGCCTCTTCACGGGACGGCAGGCGTGCTCCGATCAGGCTCTGCGCGCGGCTCAGCGGCAACTCGCGCTCAGCCAGATACTGGCGAACCGAGCCACCCTGATAGTCAGCCAGCACATCGCTGTAGCGGGCGCTGTAGCGGTGGCAGATCAGGCTTACAGGCTGGCCATCCAGCTTGCGTAACGTCTGCATTTCGATCAGCGGCGCATGCTCGGCCAGCCCCAGATGCAGCGCATCTTCGTGACTGGCGAGGCATTCGCGGCGCAACAGCAGAATCGCTTCCACGCCGATGCCTTGTGCCGACAGCGACTGGCTGTAGGCGCTGTCGGCCTGCATCGGGTAGATCAACGGACGTTCCAGCACTTGCGTGCCCTTGCCCTGGCGTCGCAACACACTGCCCTCACGGACCAGTTCATCGACCGCTCGGCGGATCGTATGGCGGTTAACACAGAAGCGTTCGGCCAACTGAAACTCGGCAGGCAGATAATCGCCGGGCCGATACGAGACCAGCTCATCGCGCAGGGTTTCAGCCAGTTCGAGGTACATCGGCTCAGCTTGTCTAGACAACTGCATGATTAAAAAAAGTGTTCATTGAACACCCCTCTTCTGTCAGATGAATTGCTTGCGCAGGCGCTGCGACATGATGTCGATGACGCTTACCACAACGATGATCACCAGCAGCACGGCGCTGGTCTGGACGAACGCAAAGGCCCGGATATTCTCCCAGAGAATGACCCCGATGCCGCCTGCTCCGACCATGCCCACTACGGTCGCCGAGCGCACATTGGATTCGAACCGGTATAAAGCATAGGAGATCCATAGCGGCATAACCTGAGGAATTACACCGTAGATCACTTCCTGTAAAGCACTGGCACCGGTCGCACGTACCCCTTCGACAGGACCAGGCTCTATGGCCTCGACGGCTTCGGCGAACAGCTTGGCGAGCACACCGGTGGTACTGATCCAGAGCGCCAGCACCCCGGCAAACGGCCCAAGCCCGACCGCGACTACAAACAACATCGCAAAAACCATCTCATTGATCGAGCGAAAGGCGTCCATGCAGCGCCGCAATGGCAGGTGAATCCACCACGGCGTGATGTTCTCGGCGCAAAGAACGCCCAGCGGTATCGAACAGACAATCGCCAGCGCCGTACCCCACAGGGCAATCTGGATGGTCACCAGCATTTCCTTGAGGTAGCTGCGCCACTCACGGAAGTCCGGCGGGAAGAAATCGGCGGCGAAGGTCGCCATGTTCGACGAGTCCCGAACCAGCGTCATCGGGTTCATTTCCGCGCCCTGCCAGGCCCAGGCCAGTGCCGCAAGCAACAGCCCCCAGCCCAGGTAACGAGACCAGTTGGGCTTGCCCGCAACCTGGGCATAGGCAACTTGAGTGGTCATGGCGAACTCCTGATAGTGATCGATTGGCTCAACCTGCAGAGCTGTCTGCCGTTTTCTGGTTCAGCTCGGTGATGCGCTCCTGCAACTTGTTCAGGCTGGCGTCGATGTCCTTGAGGCGGGTCGTTTTCTCCTGAGCATCCAGCGTGGTGCTGGCGGTCACCTCAGTACGCTGTTTGAACAGCTCAAGCTGGCGAATAGGCAACAACTGGTCATCGCTGGACTTGAGGAACTTGCCCATCTGCATGTTCTTCAGGACGGTTTTCTCTTCAGCGGTATTGCCATAACTGGCGAAGAAATCACGAATCTTCGCCTTGTTTTCGTCCGACAGCGCCTTGCTCCAGACAATCGGGTCGGCTGGAATCAGCGGCGACTTCCAGATCACTTTCAACTGCTCGACCTTGTCTGGTTGAGTCACGGCCAGGCGGTCCCAGCTTTCGGTATTGAAGGTCGCGACATCCAGCTGACCTTTGGCAACACTCAGGGCATTGACCTCATGGCTGGAGTTCAAGGTGCGCTTGAAGGCGGTGGAGGCATCCACGTGGTTTTTGGCAAATACGTAATAGCCAGGCACCAGATAACCCGACGTGGAGTTCGGGTCACCGTTGCCGAAGGTCAGACTCTTGGCGTTCTTGAGCATGTCTTCGACGGAGTTGATCGGGCTGTCCTTGCGCACGATCAACAGGCTCCAGTAGCCCGCATCGCCGTTGGCGGCAGACGTCTGGGCAAAGATCTCGCCATTGGAGCGGTCTACCGCTTCCATCGCGGCCTTGTTGCCCAGCCAGGCCACATCGACCTTGTTGAAGCGCATGCCCTGAATCAGACCGGCGTAGTCCGAGGCAAAGGTGGCATTGACCTTCAGACCGGTTTTGCGGCTCATGTCATCGAGAAACGGCTGCCAGATACTTTTCAGGTTCTGCGATGACTCGGTGGACATGATGCCGAAATTGATGGCTTTTTCTTCTGCAGCCTGGACCGTGCCCAACGCGCAGGCGGTCAGCAAGGCGGCAGAGGCGAGAAGACGACCGATACGCTTGAACATGCAGGCTCTCCTGATAAATAGGGTGATGTTGAAAAGCTTCAGACTTTGGCCAGTTCCAGACGCGGCTTCTGCCGAACGCGACGGCTTCGTTCGGTGATCATCAGGCTCGCGTCCGCGTCTGCACCGTAGAGGTCATTGAGGAACTGTTTGCTGAGATCCTGCGCCAGGCCATCAAAATGGATCCGCCCGCCCTTGAGGGCCACGGCACGCGGGCAATAGCGCACCGCGTAATCCACCTGATGCAGGGTGACGACGACGGTCTTGCCATCGCTGCGATTGATGTCGGCAAGAATTTCCATGACCCTGCGTGCCGATTCGGGGTCCAGGGAGGCAATCGGTTCGTCGGCTAGGATCACTTCGGCGCGCTGGGTCAAGGCACGAGCAATCGCCACTCGTTGCTGCTGGCCGCCAGACAGGGTCGAAGCCCGCTGGGCGGCAAGATCTGCCAGCCCTACCCTGTCCAGCGCGGCCATCGCGCGCTGTTTTTCCTCGCGATTGAACAGCGCCAGACTGCCGCGCCAGCGCGGCATGCGTCCCAGACAACCGAGCAAAACGTTGTCCAGCACACTGAGGCGATTGACCAGATTGAATTGCTGGAAGATATAGCCGATATCGGCGCGCAGACGTCGCACCTGACTGTTAAGACGACCGGACGACTGAACCTCGCGCCCCAGCACCTGAACCTGACCGCCATTGCTGCGATCACAGCACGCCAGGCCGGCAAGATGGCGTAGCAAGGTTGATTTGCCAGAGCCGGAAGCACCAATCAGCGCAACCATCTCACCAGGTTGTATAGACAACGCAAGGTCAACCAGCGCACTTTTGTGCGAGAAGGTCTTGTTCAGGCCCTGTACATGAATGGCATCGTTCATGAGGCTTCTCGGTCTGCGCACGACCCGGGACAGGTCGTATTCGGTTGTCAACCAAACTGAACCTGTGTTGTTGCAGCCTCATGAACCGTGAGTGACTAGCTGATAACAGTTTGTCGCAGAAGGTGTTGCAGCGTCACGAAATGCATTACCACGCGGAGCGTGGTAACGATCATCATTGCGGTTTGAGCCCTATTTACAGGCCCATCGGGACCTGTACATCACGATGAGCCCTCCGCTTGGTACAGACAGCTGCCGGATCAGATCCGGAAGCTGCCGACCAGTTGCTGCAAGCGGGCAGCCTGCTCTTCCAGCGAGTTGCAGGCGTCCAGGGTCTGGCGCAGGTTGTCGACGCCCAGCTGGTTGAGGGTGTTGATATGAGTGATGTCGACATTGATCGACTCCACCACCGAGGTCTGCTCCTCCGTTGCTGCGGCCACCGACTGGTTCATGCCGTTGATCTCTTCGATGCGTCGGGTCACGCTGCCCAGGCGCTCGCCGGCGAGATTGGCGATGCCTACGCTGTCCTCGCTCTGACGCTGGCTTTCAGTCATGTTGACCACCGCTTCACGAGCGCCGACCTGCAGCTCTTCAATCATCTTCTGCACTTGTTGCGCCGAATCCTGAGTGCGGTGCGCAAGGTTACGCACCTCGTCAGCCACCACGGCAAACCCGCGCCCGGCTTCACCGGCACGCGCCGCCTCGATGGCCGCGTTGAGCGCCAGCAGGTTGGTCTGCTGGGAAATGCTGGTGATCACTTCGAGAATCTGCCCGATGTTGGCGGTCTTGCCATTCAGGCTTTCGATGTTCACGCACGACTCGCTGATCTTGCCGGACAGCTCGTTCATGGCCTTGATGGTCTGCTGCACAACGTTCTGGCCGTCGCTGGCCAGGCCGCTCGCATCGCTCGACTGCTGCGAGGTGCGCGCAGCATTCTGGGCGATTTCCTGGGCGGCGGCACCCAATTCGTTGATCGCCGCTGCCACGCTTTCAGTGCGGTTGGCCTGCTGGTCGGAGTTGTCCATCGACGCGTTGGAGACCTTGACCACTTGTGTGGCCACCGCCCCCAGTTGCGCGGCAGTCGAGGCCACTTCGCGGATCGAGGTATGGATACGTTCGACAAAATGGTTGAACGACTGCGCCAGGGCACCGAATTCGTCCTGCGATGTGATGGCCAGACGCTTGGTCAGATCGCCCTCGCCGTCAGCGATATCTCGCATCGCGCGGCCCATCTGATGCAAGGGTTGCATCAACACCCGGATCAACAGGCCCAGCAGCAGGATGATCACCATCACCACAACCACCATCGCAGTGATGGCCGAGGTACGGAACTCGGTCAACATGGCGTAGGCGGAATCCTGTTCCAGTACCAGTGCCACGTACCAGTTGGCCGTCGAGACACCTTGAACGGGCGTGAAGGAAATGATCTCCGGCTTTTTACCGGAGTCGATTTCACTCACCCCGGCAGCAATTTTCGGAGTGTTGGTCGGGTAGGCTTCACTGATGTTCTTGAGCACCAGCTTGCTGTCCGGGTGCACCAGAATCTTGCCGTCGGCACTGACCAGAAACGCATAACCATGGCCATCAAAGTTCAGCGAGTTGATGATCTTGGTGACGTTGTCCAGAGCGATATCAGCACCGGCCACGCCCACGAACTGATTCTGAAACTTGACTGGTGTGGCCATGGTCATGACCAGCTTGCCGGAAGATGCCGCGATGTAGGGTTCGGTCACAATGGTGCCGGGCGCATTCTGTGCCGCCTTGTACCAGCCACGTGCACGCGGATCGTAGTCAGCGGGGCGATTGGCCGACGGCACCGAGAACATCACGCCATCGGTGCTGCCAAAGTAACTCAACTGAAAACTTTCGCTGTAGGCAGGCAGGCCGATGGCGCGCTGCAACTGTGGCAGCTCCTTGCCATCCGCGGCGACTTGCTGCGACATCGATTGCAGCAATTGCATGCGGCTTTCCAGCCAGGTCTGGATGTTCTGCGTGGTGAGCGTACCCAGTTGTTGCAACTCGGACCTGACGCTGGATTTGAGCGACTGACGTTGTCGATAGTCATTGATGACAATGAACACACTGAACGCGACAACCACAATCAATGCGGCGGCGAGAAGAATTTTCTTGCTGAAACCCAGACTTTTCATAGCGGTTACTTCCACGGCAAAAACCAATAAGGACGATCTCTGAATCGCCAATCAAACTTCCAACTGTGCCGTCCTTTTCACGTAACAACCTACAGGCCGTTCAGCAACCGGAGTCGATACACCAGCGCCTGCCATGTCGATCATCAGGCAGGTTCAGGTACCGAAACCTTACAGAGACGCTTGTATCGCCATATCGGCCGAGATGGACGAGTCCTTGATTATTTTTTTCGAAGCGTGCTGAGACCTGTCTCCCACAATCGGCGGTGAAACGTGCAGAGCAGGAAAAACTGGCTATGGTTGAATCATCCCCGCCGTGCAGAGGATGGTCTTGCCATGCTGAGTATCGAAAAACTTTTTGACGATTTGCACAGTCTCCCGAGCATTCCCAAGGTGGCTCAGGATCTGATGCTGCAATTTGACAACCCTTCCTCGAACCTGGAAAGCATTGCCCGAAACATCGAGAAAGACCCGGTGATTGCTGCCAAGGTGCTGCGCCTTGCCAACTCGGCGCGGTTTCGCGGCTCGCGAGAATCCTCCAGTATCGAAGACGCGGCCATGCGCCTGGGTTTCAACACCCTGCGCACCTTGGTAATGGCCTCGGCAGTGACCGGCGCGTTCAAAGCCGGGCCAAGTTTTGACCTCAAAGGGTTCTGGCTCAAAAGCTTTCAGGTGGCAGGGATCTGCCGGATGCTGGCGAAACAGACGGGTGTCGACCCAGAAATCGCCTTTACCTGCGGGGTCATGCATAACATTGGCGAACTGCTGATCCAGACCGGCGCCCCCGACGTTGCAGAGCGCTTGAACAACGCAGCCAAGGCCGGTACACCGGGGCGTGCAGCCAACGAAACCCTGCAACTGGGTTTCAGCTACCCGGAAGTAGGCGCAGAACTGGCCAGTCGCTGGCATCTGCCAGAGCTGATCAAACAGGCTATCGCCTATCAGGCAACACCGCTGAAGGCTCCGGCCGACGCACCGCTGCCAAAGATCGTCGCTCAGGCCATCACCATCTCCGATGCACTGGAAGCCCACGGCGGCGCAACTGCGCAAGCGCAGCATGCCTGCGGCGGGCCATTGATGGAAGGAGTCGATCTGGACGCACTGTTTGCCGGGCTGCCAGCGGTGCTTGAAGCCGACAAGGCGTTCTCCGACCTGTTGAGCTAAGCCGGCCACTCTCCACGGCTGCAAGAGCGGCCATGGCGTGAGTGCTTCACCCCATGGTCCTCCTCATTTATCTGTATATCCATACAGATAAAACTTGCCCGTAGCGTATTCAACGTTCATCCTTGCAGCCCTTGCACCGGTAATCGACGACGGTAGTCATGCGGCTGTTTCTTTGCGAAAAACCCTCCCAGGCCAAAGACATTGCGGCTGCGCTCGGCGCGACCCGGCGTGGCGACGGCTGCTGGGTGGGTGCCAATGCCACCGTAACCTGGTGCATCGGCCACTTGCTGGAAACCGCCCCGCCCGACGCCTACGATGCGCGTTACAAACGCTGGGTGCTGGAAGACCTGCCCATCATTCCGGAAAAGTGGAAGATGCTCGTCAAGCCGAGAACTGCCAGCCAGTTCAAGGCAGTCAAGCGATTGCTGGGCGAAGCTCAAGAGTTGGTGATAGCCACCGATGCCGACCGCGAAGGCGAGATGATCGCCCGCGAACTGGTCGAACACTGTCGCTATCGCGGGCCGATTCAGCGTTTGTGGCTGTCGGCACTCGATGACGCCTCCATCCGCAAGGCGCTGGCAGCGCTCAAACCCGGTGCCGATACGTTCAGCCTGTATCACTCGGCACTGGGTCGATCCCGTGCCGACTGGCTGATCGGCATGAACATGAGCCGCCTGTTCACCCTGCTGGGTCGCCAGTCGGGTTATCAGGGCGTATTGCCAGTCGGGCGGGTACAAACCCCGACCCTGCGGCTGGTGGTGGACCGTGATCGCAGCATCGCCAACTTCGTACCGGCACCCTACTGGGCCATTGACGTCAGGCTGTTGCACGACAATCAGGCTTTTATCGCCCAATGGCGCGCACCGTCCGACGCCTGCGACGATCAGGACCGCTGCCTGAATCAGCCGCTGGCGCAACAGGCTGCCGAAGCGATGCGCAGTGCGGCCAGCGCACGGCTGGTCAAGCTTCGCACCGAGCGGATTCGCGAAGTTGCCCCGCTGCCTTTCGATCTGGGCACCCTGCAGGAAATCTGCTCGAAAAAGCTCGGGCTCGGGGCGCAGGAAACCCTTGATATAGCTCAGTCGCTGTATGAAACACACAAGGTCATCACGTACCCGCGCAGCGATTGCGGTTACCTGCCGAACAGTCAGCATGGCGAAGCCGCGGATATCATCGCAGCGCTGTGCAAGGCAGACCCGACGCTGGCCAGCCTGTCGCCACACCTTGACCCGCAACGCCGATCGCGGGCCTGGAATGACGGCAAAGTGACTGCCCACCACGGCATCATTCCCACTGCTGCCGTGCGCGGCGTCGAGCGTCTGACCGGCAAGCCGCGAGCGGTGTACACCCTGATCAGGGCGCGCTATCTGGCGCAGTTCCTGCCCAACCACGAATACGACCGTACCCAGGCCGACTTCGACTGCGCAGGCCATGCGCTGCGGGCGGTCGGCAAACAAATTGTCGAGCCAGGCTGGAAACGTGCCATGCCCGAGGCACTGGCACCGGCCAAGGGTCGCGAAGCACCTGCGCCGCAGCCGTTGCCGGCATTGTTCCAGGGCTGCGAGTGCGCCGTCGCTGAGGTCATCCTCAAGGACCTCTGGACCCAACCGCCCAAACCTTTTACCGAAGGCGATCTGATCAAAGCGATGAAAAACGTCGCCAAACTGGTGGAAGACCCGCTGCTCAAGCAAAAGCTCAAGGACACGACCGGCATCGGTACCGAAGCCACCCGCGCCGGGATCATTCAAGGCCTGCTGGACCGTGGCTATCTGACCAAACAGGGCAAGGCACTCTGCGCAGCGCCCGCAGCATTCAGCCTGATCGACGCCGTCCCCCGCGCCATCGCCGACCCAGGCACTACAGCGATCTGGGAACAGGCACTCGACATGGTACAGAGCGGCGAAATGAGCCTTGAAGAGTTCGTCGCCAAACAGGCAGCGTGGATGAGCAAACAGGTCAGCCGCTGCGTCGGCATGCGCATGAGCATCAGCGGCCCGGCCAGCCCTGCAGGCGTTGCGCCGCCCTGGAAGAAAAAACGCAAGACTGCGAAGCGCAGCACTGCTACGTCCTCTGCTGCAACGGGCACTGCGACGAAAAAACCGCGACGTACAGCCAAACCGGCGGCCAGATGACTGGCTCATATACAACCCGATCAGCCATCGCATAGTCGGGTGTTACACACTCAAGCGTTACAAACAGGTGTTACAACATGTCAGACCGAGAGATCATCGTTCCGCCCACCATGCAGCCGATCATGGACCGAGCAGGCTATGCACCCGCAGTCAGAGTCGGCGACACCCTTTACTGCGCCGGACAGGTGGGACGCACACGGGAAATGGAAGTCATCCTCAACCCCGAAGCGCAGTTCATCGCCTGCTGGGAAAACCTGCGCACGGTACTGGCTGAGGGCGGCTGCACGTTCGACGATATAGTCGACATGACGACTTATCACGTAGCCATGAGCGAGCACATGGCGGTGTTTCGTGACGTGAAAAACCGTATATTTCCGCGCGGCCAATGTGCATGGACCTGCATCGGCGTTGCCGAGCTGGCGCATCCCGGGCTGCTACTGGAAATCAAGTGCATCGCGGTCAGGCGCAGCGCCTGACATCGCGATCAGTGGCTTGAGCGCAACGGGATCTCCTGGCGTGATGACTCTGCCTGAGCGCTGCCCAGACCGACCATTTCGTCGTGAGCCACAGCCTGGGTCAGGAACAGCTTTACATCAGATACCGAAGAAAGCACCTTGCGCGCCTCTTCCACCGAGGCAACGTGCAAGGTTTTGCCAGTCGAGTCTTCCACCGGTACAGACTTGCCGTCAAGTTGTGCATGGAGCACATAGGAACCGCCCTCGATGGAGATCAGATCGAGTTCACGAACCTTTTTATCCTTCGCATGTTTTGTGAGATCTTGAATGTTCAAAGTCACACCTCCGGTGGCGTTCTGAAAATCAGCGCCTTGTAGAAGTGGAGCTTTTACCGGCGCGAACGTTCAGTCGTGTTGCATGCCTTATCGACGCAACAGTAACGCTGCCTCACTTGCCCAGCAACAGCGCCGCGTCGAAGCCCATCCGCAAGTTGCCCCAATGACGCCCTTCAAAAAAGAACGGCACATCGATTTCGGTCATGATCTCGCCGGTATCACGCAGGTAGGTCTGCAATAGAAAACGCTGCTGGTTGCCCGCAGCACGCAAGCCTATCGGGTCGGAGAACATGCGTTTGTTGCGGCACACCGGCAAGTCGACGGCACGGTCGCCGGTCGGTTTCAGTGACACCCAGCTGTTGTTGACCGGGCAGTAACCTTTGTTATCCACGATAAAAGTGACCTTGCCGCCCCGGGTGCCCTTGGTGAGTTTGTCGCACTCTTCCTGACAGACTTGTGCGAAGCGCTCTGTGTAACCGGTCATGTACTGCTTGGGGTCGGTGCCGGGAATCAGCTTGTAGCTCTGATCGAACAGATTGACGCCTTGTTTGTGCAGCTCGGCCAGCCGCACCTGCAGGATGTCCCGGCACTGACTCGCGCGGGTAATGGCAGCGTCCAGTTCGCCATGCCCCAGCACGAAACGCCCCAGCAAGGCCTGAACCTTCTCGGCTACACCGGACAGGTCACGGGTGGCGGTAGCAGAGTGCTGCATACGCTGGTCGATAGCCTGGCTGTCGGAGTAAATTCGCGTCACCCGTTCGTTGATGCCTGTGTTGGTGGTTGCGAACTGCTGGATATGCGCAGCGATGTCGGCCAACTTGTCATTGGTGGACTCGAAATCACCGATCATGCTCTCGAAATGGCCGGATGCGCGCTCTACGACCTGTTGGGTTTCGCGGGCGCTGTGGCTGATCTGAATGGTCTGTTCGTGGGTGGAGCTGACCTCCTGAAGCATCGCGTCGATGTTCCGGGAGATATCGTCAGTGGCTTTACTGACGTTCTGCGCCAGGGTGCGCACCTCATCCGCCACCACAGCAAACCCTCGACCGCTTTCACCGGCCCGCGCCGCTTCGATGGCCGCATTGAGCGCGAGCAGGTTGGTCTGCGAGGATATCTGCTGGATGAGCCCGACAATCGACTTGATGCTTGAAGAACGCTCATTCAAGCCGGATACCAGCCCACCGAATTCATTGAGACTGCTGGATATCTGGCTAATGTTTCCAGTCACCTCCAGCAATTCGGCATAAGAGTCACGCGCCATGCTCAGGTTCTGCGCAGTGGTAGTGGAAATGCCCTGCGTCTGCTGCGAGACGTCCTCAATGCTGCCCACCGCCATATTGCTCTGGTCCATCACCTCTCTGGCGAAACGCGCCTGATCGGTCGCGCTGTCGCTGGAATCACTGATGTTTTTCAGCGAGCGTGCCGATTCGACTGCGATCTGCACCGTCAGCGCCTGAATACTGCTGATAACCTCGCGCTGCTTGGCCAGAAAACGATTGCAGGTACTGGCCAGCACTCGAATTTCGTCATGGGTCAATAATGGCAAGTCACGGGACAGGTCGCCCTCGCCGTTGGCGATTTCTTCGAGTGCGTGAGTCATGAACATCACTGGACGCACAATCAAATGGCGGAAGTACCAGACCATGAAACTGACCATGACCAGCGTAAACAGGGTGCTCAGCAGGATTGCGTTGCTGAGGACATCCAGTTGGCCCTGAATTTTGCCCAGTTCGGCCGCATCCAGTTGCGTGCCGTGGAGTTGCAGCATGATGTCAGAGCGGATGTTCAGAGCCACCCAGTACAGCAGCGCGCTAACCAGGACCAGCAGAAAAAGGCTCGAGAGCTTTTTGGTCAGTGTGTCGAAAAACTGCTTTTCGACTGACTCGTATAAGGCCTTTAACGTCTGCATGTCGCTGCTCCTGGGGTGAAAAATGATTCATCCACGAAAATTAACGCTTGTCGGTGCCGAAGATTCAATGGCTGAACCGGCCAATACAGGCCTGTGATGACCCCTGCGCGACTCGACCGGGGGTCGAATGCGCCGGAGAGTACTGCAGGTCGGGGCTATTTGATATCAAAGATGGAAACGATCCACCGATTGCGAAAGCTGTCCGGCCATTGCCGAAAGTTCATCGGTAGTGCTGGCGGTCTGCCCGATGACCCGGCTATTGCCCTCGGACATACTGGCAATCATCTCCACCTGGTGAGCGATTTCGTTACTGGCCAGGCTCTGTTCACCAATGGTGCGAGTGATGTCGTTGACCAGCTGTGTGGTGCTCAACGTGGCCTCCAGTATCTCGCTGATCGAGCGTTGCACCTCGGCAGTGACGGCCATGCCCTTGTCGACCTGGGCAACGCCTGCTTCCATGCTGGTCACCGCCTCGCGGGTACTTTGCTGAATACGAGCGACCATCGCGGTGATTTCCTGGGTCGAGGTGCTGGTGCGCCCCGCCAGATTGCGAACTTCGTCGGCAACTACGGCAAAACCTCGACCCTGCTCGCCAGCGCGTGCAGCTTCAATGGCTGCGTTAAGCGCCAGCAGGTTGGTCTGATCGGCAATGCCCTTGATCACCTGAATAATATTGAAAATTCCTTCCGAGTCCTTGTCCAGCGTACGGATAACCTGCGCCGACAGCTGCGCCGAGCGGGCAATACTGTCCATGTCACTGACCACCTGATGAATCACCCGGCCACCATTTTTCGCCAGTGTTTCAGCCTGATTTGCCATCTCCAGTGCGTGCCCGGCATGCCGGGTGATTTCTTCGATGCTCGCCGTCATCTCGCTGGTCGCTGCCGACATGGTGCCCGCTGCCGAGCTCTGCTGCCGACTGCTGTCGGCCACTTCATGGCAGCCACTGCTGAGCTGGCGGCTCATACCGCTGACGCCATGCGCGTTGCTGCGCACCACTTCGATCATCCCGCGCAGGTCGCGCTGCATGACCGCCAGACTGCGAATCAGCATGCTGGCCTCATCACCGCCACGGGGCTCGGCGATTGGTTCACTGAGATTGCCGTGAGCAATGCTGTCGGCAATGCGGCTGGCAGAGGCAAGAGGAATCATGATGCTGCGGGTTACCCAGCGGCCCTGAACCAGAAGCAGCAGGATACTGGCCACCAGCACCACAACCAGAGCGATGTTGGCGCTGCGGATTGCCTGACGGGCACCTTCGCCGCTTGCCTTGAAGTTCTCCTCGATCAGGTCGCTGAGACTGGACATCTGCTCTTCCAGTTGCGTGAAGGCGCTGGTAAACGTGCCCAGTTCCTGTTGCGCTCGTTCCGGATTAACCAGAGCCAGACCGACAATACGCTCGCCACTGGCAATATAGGTATCGAGGCTGGGCTTGATCCTGTTCAGCTCCGCCTTGATCGCTTCGGTGATGGGAAGTTTGAGGTTATCGTTCAGCACAGCGCGAAAATGTGCAGCATGCTCATCAAGGGATTTCTGCACCTCTTCACGCGTGCTGTTGCTTTTGCCCAGGCCGACCAGCATCGCCGACAGCACATCGGCACGCAGCGCATCGTGCATCATGTCGGCTTCCAGATGATTGCTGAGCGCGGTCATGCTGACCTCGCTATCGATCATCGCCGCCTCCGTGCGCGTATTGCCCACATAGTTGACCAGGCTGATGATCAGAACCGTCAGCACGCTGGTGCCAATCAAAAACAATAGACGTAGCTTTATCGACATCCTGATGTCCCCTGCGATCAGTGAAATAACATGAACTGCGGAGTGCTCTTATTCAGAGCTTATCGACGCCTGTTACCCGTAACTTGAACCCGTTTACAGTTTTTTACCGTATGAGTGCCCGCGAGCGATCGATTACCCGGCCTGACGTCGACCTGTAACGCGGCTATGGTGAACTGTAATGAACTCACGCCCACCGCAGGAGCCAACCAAGTGTCTGACAAAAAGCCCGCTATCGATCTCACCTACCGACCACGCCTCGCCGACCTCAAGCCACTGCTCCCTTCGGCCGGATTGCTTGCACCGCAACCTCTTGCATCGCCACGCACCACACCGGCGAGCGAATTGCAGAAACGTAAGGGGTATGTCGAGAATTTTCTCGGTGACTTCGTCGTGCCATGGCCCTCGACCGACGCGGAGCTGGCACCGGATGTCTATCCGCTGGACAACACTGGAAATCGCCTCGATTACACCCACTTTTCAATCACCATGTCGCGCAGTCGGCGTCTTGCTCTGTATGTCGGTGTCAATATCGACGCTGCCAGCAGCGTCGAGGTCAAGCGTGGCAAGGATTCGTGGTCTTTTGATGGCAGGCTGCCTGCCGAGGCGCAGATCGGCGAAAGCCTGTAAGCCGACAATCTGCTGGATCGCGGTCATCTGGTCAGGCGTCAGGACCCTAATTGGGGCAAGGAAGCCGAAACGGCCAACAGCGATACCTTTCACTTCACCAACTGCTCACCGCAGATGGCCGCCTTCAATCAGAAGACATGGCTGGAACTTGAGGACTACATCCTTGAGAACACGCGACGCTGGAAATCCCGGGTAACCGTTTTCAGCGGGCCGGTGCTGCGCGAAGACGACCGCAGCTACCGCAACGTCAAGATCCCTTCGGCATTCTGGAAGGTCGTGGCGTTTCTTGGCGACGACGGCAAACCTTCGGCCAGTGCCTACATGATCGACCAGAGCAGCGAGCTGGGTAAGCTGGAGATCGTATTCGGTCCACTCAGAACCTGGCAGCGCAGCGTCCTGCAGATCGAAAAACTCACTGGCATCAGCTTCGGCGACCTGGCCAGCTACGACGGTTTCTCCAACGAAGAGCGCCTGACCGGCACACGCATCGAAGCACAGATTCGCGGGCCGCAGGATATCCGGTTATAGCGCGTTATAGACAAGCCCTGAGATGCCGTAGAGTGGGCTTGTGCCCGGAAAGCGTCGAGCTTCCGGGCTAATTGAAACAACGCTGAGCGCTCCGCGTGCGGTTCACTGGAAAGACAGTCAGTCCACACCGCGGCCCTATTCGAACTGCTGGCGATTCTCCGGGGTGATGAGTTTGAAGGGTACCCAAATGACCGGAGATGCCAGTGTTTCGCCACGCGCCATGCTCAGCGCGGCATCTACTGCGCCGTTGGCCTGGCCGACCGCATCCTGAAACACGCTGACGGCCATCTTGCCCTCGGCCATCAGCTTCAAGCCGTCCGGGGTGCCGTCGATGCCGCCCACCAGATAATCCCTGGCATTCTTTCCGGCCTTCTCCAGCCCCATGATCGCACCGATCGCCATTTCGTCGTTGTTAGCCGCGACGATAGAGAAGTCCACACCCTGCTTGACCCAGTCAATCACGATTGTCGCGGCCTGGCTGCGCTCCCAGTTGCCGATTTTCTTCTGCACGACCTTCATGTTCGGGTACTTGGCGACCACCTTTTCCACGTCCTCGGTGCGCATGACCGACGACTTGTTACTCGGATCACCCACCAGAATCACCACGTTACCCTTGTAACCGGCACGACGGGCCAGCTCTTCCATTTGCAAAGTGCCGGACTCCAGTTCGTCAGAGCCGACAAATGCCGTCAGCGCAGGCCACTTGGCAGGTTCCGGATTGCGGTTGACGAATACCAGCGGAACCTTGGCCTCATTGGCCAGACGCATCATTTCCGCTGCACTTTTGCCGTTCACCATAGCAACAACGATGGCGTCGAGTTTCGAATTGACCAGGTTACGGAATTGACGCATCTGCAACTCCACGTCGTCCTGGCCGTTCTCCATGAAGATGTCGGCATCCAGCAGCGCCACCTGCTTTTCCACGCCGTGGCGCAGAATGGTCTGAAAATTGTCGTTGTACTTGGCCATACCCACGCCGATCAATGGCGTGGCCGCCTGTGCCAGGCCCGCGACCAGCAGGCTTGCACTCAGGGAAATCGATAACCACTGTTTCATGTTCTGACTCCCGGGCATCAAACGCTGAAATGATGGAGCAGCTCGCGCTGATCCCTTGCCATTTTCGACAGGTCCTGACTGCTGCTCGCAGACTGTTCGGCACCGTCGGCGGCCTGCTGGGCAGAATCGTTGATGTGCGTGACCATGCGACTGGTTTCCTGCACCGTTGCGCTTTGCTGCTCGGTGGCAGCTGCGATCTGGATATTCATGTCGCGAATCGTGTCCACCGCCTCGCCCATTTCCACCAGCAACTGGTCGGCACCGGAAGCCAGCGTCACGCAGTGATTGGACTGGATCTGGCTTTCGTTCATCACCTGCACAGCCGAGTGGATCTTGCTCTGCATCTGGCCGATCATTTCCTGAATCTCGCTGGTCGAGGTCTGGGTGCGACTGGCCAGCGAGCGTACTTCATCGGCCACCACCGCAAAGCCCCTGCCCTGCTCGCCAGCGCGTGCCGCTTCGATGGCCGCGTTGAGCGCCAGCAGGTTGGTCTGCTCGGCAATGGTACGAATGGCATCGACAATACCGTCAATGTTTTGCCCGTACTTCTGCAACTCGTCGGTGACCGCAGACGCCTTGTTGACCTGTTCAGCCTGCTGACGAATGTTGACGATGGTTTCAGCCACGCGCTTCTGCACCTTGTTGGTCAGTTCGCTGGTGCTGTCCACCGCGCCACGCGTGTCCTGAGCACGACGGGCCACCTCTTCCACCGTACTTTCCATTTCATTCATGGCCGACGCGGCAGAATTGAGACGGTCTTTCTGCTCGTCGACCACACGGGTGGTCTGCTCACTGATCTGCGCGTTCTGACTGGCAGTCAATGCCAGGGTGTCGGCAGAGCCGATCAACTGACGAAATGTCTGTTGCAACGACTGGGTGAATTCATTGAGGTAACCGCCCAGCTCGCCGAACTCGTCGCGACGGCTGACATCGAAACGTACCCGCATGTCGCCGCTGGTGAGGGTCTTGAGCACCTCGCGAAACGCCGCCAATGGACGCCGAAGGCTGAACGCGATCCAGGTACCGATGACTGCCGCTGCAACTACCGCCAGCAGGCAAGCGATCAGCAGCAGGCTGAGGCTGGTGGCGATGGTCGAATCCGCACCCGCCTTGGCCTCGTTGGCCACCGCCAGTGACTGATTACCGAACTCGCCGATCTTGTCCAGTGTTGCCTGAAGCCGGGTTTCCGCCGCCTGGCGCTGTTTACCAACCTGCTCGGCGAGCGCCGCCTCCTGCCTGTAGGCCTGATAAACGCCGTCACTGCCGGTGAGGTCGTTGAGCAGGCGGTTGACCATCACACCAGCGATACGACCGCCGCGTGGATCTACTGCCGTGAGTTCGCGCGCCCGAGTACTGATTACCTCATCCTGCAGGTTGAGCACACGCTGCAAGGTCTGGATATCCGGCGTCGCCGCGTGGGCAGCCAGTCCCTCGTAGGATTTGCCGACTTCCAGCAACAGCTTTTCACCTGCGGCCACGTTATCCGCAGCCCCTGCACTACGCTCGCGGGCAATGTAATCACGAAGATAACCGGTCAGTTGGGCGCCCTGGCTGCTGCTGTAGCCCTGCAATACCCGGCTCTGGAGTGACTGCAAAACGTGCTGTCGATGGCCGGCAATCAGGGTCTGCGCCTGTTCGGCATAAGCAGCGCTCAACTGACGCTGCTGATTCAGGTTGTCGCGCAGTTCAGCGCGGTCGCCGATGTAGGCAGGCGTGCTGTCCAGCAACTGATTGAACCGGGCCATGCTGTCGTTGAAGGGCTGCTTGCCATCGTCAATCTGCTTGGAGTCATTGCTGACCAGAATCCCGAGCAGTGCCTGATTGGCGCGCAGCACATGTACGTAAAGCTCGCTCGCCGCCCTGCTCAAGGGTGCCGACTGCCCGGTAATGATGCTGATCCGGTCGCTTATGGAATGGGTGCTTTGGTAGCTGATACCTGCCATGGCGAGCAGCAGCACAACCAGCACGGCAAACCCACCGATCACTCGCTGAAGAATGGTCATGGCTATCCTCTTTTATTTTATTGCGCCGAATCTGATCCGGGCCTGCGTAGAGAACGTCAGTCCGGAAAATGATCGGAGCTCAAGAGAGAATGTCGGCCGGGCGGAAGGCGACTTGAGGCATGGTTCACATTATCTTTATCGAAAAAAGGGCCGCCTGACCTGAAGAGTCACGCAGCCCTCTAACTACCCGAATGGAGATCAGCGGAAATGACGCGCTACCACCTCCGGTGCATCGGGCACATCCATGTTGATCCTGCGCCATGCGGCCTGGGCGAAGCTGTACACCGAAAACGCGATCAGACCCAGCGCCACGATTAGCAGCACCAGACCACCGGCCGGCAAATTCTGCAAACCGTTGAGCGCATCCTTCATGCCCGGCGGGTGCATGGCCTGATAGCTGGAACCGCTTACGGCCAGCAACACTGCAATTTCGATAAACGCCACGCCGCGGGCGATCAGCCCGAAGCGCGACACCGGACGCACATATTTCATGACGTCTTCATCAGCCTCGAAATACTTCTCGAAAGACGCCTTGTAGCCCTTGATGATATGCACAATGCCCAGCGCCAGTGGCACCAGTGCCACGACATAGACCAGCAGGTTGGAGTGATCCCAGGACAGAAGGGTTGCCAGCAGGTCCTTGGCCTGGCCACCACCCGATGAGCCACCGGAGCTCTTGAGCCCGCTGACCAGCAGGCCCAGCGCGAAAAACGCCAGTGCCCCATAAGTAAAGCCGCCCACCAGAAGACCGCCACGAATCACCAGCCCCTTGAGTTCGCGGCCATGATGGTCCACATCACGCGTGGCCTGCAGCACACGCCATGCGGCGAACGCCAGTAGACCGACAATTACCACCCCGACCAGCACGCTGCCGAACGGCTGGCTCAACAAGGCTTCAAGACTGCTGTGGCTGTCGGCAGGCTGTGAAGATCCCTGCGCCGCCAGTACCGCGAACAAACCAATAATCAGATAAACAACACCACGGGCGGCATAACCGCCTCGTGCAAGTAGAACAAGGCCGCGTTGCGCCGACATAAATAACTATCCCTGAGAGTAATTACAGGAACAGACCCGGCATGTTCACAGGGGTTCGACCCGATTGACGGCGTGCGCACGTTGCACGCCGTCAATGGGCTCATGACCCTTCAGGCAAACGTGGCACCTCGTGTATTCACGAACACCGAATAAAGCGAATGGCTGCTGGCCATGAACAGCCGATTGCCCTCTCGCCCGCCAAAGCAGACATTGGCGCAGCGTTCGGGCAGGCTGATGTGGCCGATGGCCTTGCCTTGGGGGTTGAACACTCGCACGCCGTCGAGTTTCTCCATATCGGCTTTGGGATCACCGTTACCTCCCCAGCCGCACCACAAGTTGCCGCTTTCGTCGCACTTGATGCCGTCGATGGCCGCGTAGTCCAGACCTTCGATGTGTTTACGCCGCTCGCCCAGCGTGCCGTCTTCGTTGACCGCTATCGCCCAGATGAGGCCGTGGGGTTTGGCGCGCCCTTCGACCACATACAAGGTTTTCTCGTCCGGCGAGAAGCACAAACCATTTGGACCTGCCAGATCATCGATAACCCTGAAGACCTTGCCGTTCGACGGGTCTATGCGATAAACGCCGAAGGGTTGCTCCTGCTTGACCTTTTGACCTTCATAGTTGCTTTCGGCCTGGAAGGTAGGATCGGTGAACCAGATAGACCCATCGCGTTTGCAGGCGATGTCGTTGGGCGAATTGAAAGGCTTGCCCTCGAAACTATCGGCCAGCACGGTAATACGCCCGTTGTACTCGGTATGCGTCACCCGCCGTCCTTCGGTGGTGGTGCTCGACCCCTCACAGACCAGCAGCCTGCCCTGGCGATCGCGGCACATGCCATTGGAAAAGTTCGAATGCTCGCGGTACACCGACAGCTGACCCGTTACCTCGTCCCAGCGCATGATCCGATTGTTGGCGATATCGCTGACCAACAAGTAGCGACCGTCTCCAATCCACACCGGCCCTTCGGCCCAGCGCATGCCGCTGGCCAGCTTCTCGACGCTGGCATTGAATATTCGTATTTGGGTAAAGCTGTCATCCAGAACACTGACCAATGGGTCGGGGTAGCGCTGGGTCAACGGCTGAGCACTGGAAAGACGCGGCAATGCGCCAATGGCGGCGACCGTGGCCGAAACAGCCAGTGATTGTTTCAGGAAGCCTCTACGGCTCTGATCGGCTTTACTGCCTGACGGAGAAAATTCCATGATGAGCATCCATTATCTTATTTTTGGGAATGCGCCCGGCTTGCGGCCGCACGTAATCCTACAAGATATCCCGGAACGGCCCGAACAATAGCCTTATGGAATCAGGCATTACCTCAAGACTCATCGCACCCCAGACTTCATGCCCAAACCAACAATCAGGTATCTTGCACAACTCTTCCATCCACACCCAAGGCCTCCAATGCCATCCAGCAAACGCGAACAGGCCCAGACAGATCGGCGTCTGGTGAGCGCACTGACACACGCCTGCGAAACAGCCAAAACCGAAATGCCCGGTTTCTGCTGGCTGACTCACGAAGTCGATTACGCAGCCTTCCCTGCCAGCTTGCAGGTGGTATGGGTGTTCGACACGCTGGCCGACAAGAACGCTGCGCTGGCGCGCGGGCTGATGGAGCGGATGATCGGTCTCACGGTAGAGGCACTTGACGATGCACAGGTTAGCCTGACAAATGTACCGGCTCATGTGCATGTCGACTGCGAAGAGCAGTGCCTGCGCGAGAACGGTGGTGACTGGCAGCAGCGTATCAAGCGCAAATACGCCAGGCGTAGTTGATATGGCCAAGGACATCGAAAACCCGTGCATTTCCGTGTGCCAGCTCAGCGGCGATCTGTGCGTGAGCTGCGGGCGTACCAAGGACGATATCCGCAAGTGGAAACGCATGAAACGTCCGGAAAAGATGGCCGCCGTGCAACGTGCCACACAGCGAATGAAAAGCCTGCAGAAAAAGAACGTGTGAAACCGAAAATTTCATCTTCGGTGCGGAAACTTCTTTAAAACGGCCCCGGTCAGTATTACCCGTGACTCGGCTACCTGGAGTCTGACGAATTACGGGAATTCCGCTCTTGGCCAGTCATGCAGATCGCCGCAACACCCTTTCACTGGATAGCCTGAATTTCTTCCTCGCCGATGTGCGTGACGGCCTCGGGCCTTACCTGGCGATCTATCTATTGGCCGTGCATAAATGGGACCCGGCCAGCATAGGCGTGGTGATGACCATCGCAGGTATCGCCGGGCTGCTGACCCAAACCCCTGCTGGCGCGCTTATCGACCGGACGCCTTACAAGCGCGCCATGATTGGTGTGGCGGCGCTGCTGGTGACCCTGAGCTGCCTGATTCTGCCTTTCACTTCGTCCTTCTCCGTCGTCGCCCTGACCCAGGCGCTGAGCAGCATCGCGTCCTCGGTGTTCGCACCGGCCATCGCGGCCATCTCTCTGGGCATAACCGGGCCGAAAGCCTTTACCCGTCGTACCGGGCGCAATGAAACATTCAACCATGCCGGTAATGCCTGCGCAGCCCTGTTAGCGGGCGGCTTTGCCTACCTCTTCGGGCCTATTGCGGTGTTCTATCTGATGGCAGCGATGGCCCTGGCGAGTGTTATCGCGATCAGCTTCGTTTCTGCCGATGCCATCGATCACGACGTCGCCCGGGGTTTTGATGCGAACCACGACTCTCAAGGAGCTCAGCCTTCCGGACTTGCTACGTTGCTGAGCAACAAGCCGCTGCTGCTGTTCGGCATCTGTTGCGCACTGTTCCATCTGGCCAACGCGGCCATGTTGCCACTGGTCAGTCAGAAGCTTTCGCAAATCAATATGCAGATGGCAACGCCGCTGACCTCGGCGTGCATCGTCGCAGCCCAACTGGTCATGGTGCCAGCTGCGCTGCTGGTGGGTATGAAAGCGGATGACTGGGGACGCAAGCCGCTGCTGCTGGCAGGCTTTCTGATTCTGCCGATTCGTGGTGTGCTTTATACCCTGTCAGACGACCCCTACTGGCTGGTGGCGGTGCAGATGCTCGACGGCATTGGTGCCGGCCTGTTCGGCGCGCTGTTTCCATTGATGGTCAAGGACCTCACTCAAGGCAGCGGACGCTTCAATGTAAGCCTCGGGGCGCTGTCCACTCTGTTTGGACTGGGCGCGGCGCTGAGCAACGGCCTGGCCGGTTTCGTGGTACATGCAGCGGGCTACAGCGCTGCGTTCCTGACCCTCGCGGGTGTGGCGGCGGCGGCGTTTTGTCTGTTGCTGGTGGCCGTACCGGAGACACTTTCACGTTCGAATAATGAACCTGAACTCAAACCTGACCACGCGGTGAGCACGTAAATCTGTTTACGCCACCCGAACCTGCCAGCCTTCGCGCTGGCAGGTCACGATGACCAGCCCGCTTCCTGCGCCTTGCATACCGCCTATCCAGCGCCCTGCCCCGTCCCATAGGCCGCTGCGGCCTGCTGACTCCCAGCCGCCAGTCGGTGCTCCGTGATTGGCCACCAGCATCGGTAGGTTATGACGTCGGGCATGCCCCGCGAGCATCTCTGCATCCTGCGCATAGCCACCCGGCGAAATCAGCACGCTCGCGGCATACACCCAGGCGCCACCTGCTGCCATACGCTGCACATGCGCAGGCTGCGTGAAGTCGGCACACACGCATAGGCCGATCTGTTGCTGATCAATGGGCAGATAGCAGTCTTTGTCTCCAGCACTGAACACCTTGTCCTCACCGGGATGCAGGTATTGCTTGGCATAGATAGTAACGTCGCCGTCAGCGGTGAAGGTCAGCGCACCAATCAGGATGCTGTCATTTGCTCCTTTGAGCGGTACGCCAATGGTGGTAACCAGGCGCAGCTTCATGGCCAACGCCTTAATCGGCTCAAGACGGGCGTCGTCCGCATGCAACGCCAGCGCTCGGGCCAGATCGGGTTCGTAGCCTGTCAATGAGAGCTCGGGAAACAGCAGGTAACTGGCCCCAAGATCAGCGGCGCGCTGCATGAACGCGAGGTGTCCGGCGAGGTTCTGTTCGATGTCGCCCCTTGCAGAGCAGAACTGAGCAACAGCGAGTATCGGAAACTTCATGGACTCTCCTGAGAACACAGTGGTGACAAGTCGGACATTATCTAACACGCGCTGCCCGGTTCACACCTGGTTACATTTTCAACCACCACCAACGTTGTACGACGTCTTATCTTATCTGGCAGTGAATGACATCTCATTACAATAAAAACGGAGATTCAACGCATGCCTCATACCCCGTCTCTCAAAGAAACAGCTACACCCGCCAGCGAACCTCGTCTCAAAAAACTCGCCAAACTGCTCGGCCCCGGTATCATCGCGGTACTGTCCTGGCTGGGCGCGGGTGATCTGATCACATCGTCGGTGGCAGGTGCCAGTTATGGCTACGCCATGATGTGGGTGCTGGCGATTTCGCTGTTGCTCAGGTTCCTGATCGTCAACATCATTGCCCGCTTCCAGCTCTGCAATAACCAGAGCATGACCATTCTGCAGGGCTATGCGCAACTGCATCCGCTGTTTGCCTGGTTCATGCTGGGCTACGCGTTGTTGATGGGCCATCTGATCAACGCCTACATGATCAAGGGTGCCGGTGAAGCGCTTGCCATGCTGCTGCACATCAATCAGCCGTTGCTCTGCTCGGTTGCGGTGGTAATCGCCGTATGGCTGCTGGTGGGACGCAATATCTACACGATGATCGAAGGCGTCATGAAGGTATTGCTGGCAATCATGACCCTGGCGTTTCTTACCCTGGCGATCATGTCCGGTCCGGATGTCAGCGGCATCATCAAGGGCACTATCGGTTTCAGCATTCCGCCTGATGAAGGTGTGCACGGGGCGCTGCTGGTGGCGGTCTCGGTGATCGGTGCCGTAGCCGGCTCCATCGCCAACTTCGTCCACCCTTACGTGATGCGTGAAAAAGGCTGGACCGGCCCCGAGCACAAACGCATTCAGCGCAACGATCTGCTGTTCGCCGTGATCGTCGGCATTATCATCAACCTGGCCATCTGGGTTGTAGGCGTCGAAATTCTCCGGCCCAACGGTATTCAGGTGAATACGCTGGCTGATCTGGGCAAGGCGCTGGAGATATTCTTCGGCCCGCTGGGCTGGTACATCTTCTTCATCGGTGTGTTCGCCACGCTGTTTGCCAGTATTTCCGGCAAAACCACCGCCTTCCCGATGCTGATCACCGATGCCTTCCAGCACATTCGCCCGAAGCGTCGCGAACGCTACGGCAAAGTGTTCCACAACGACCCGATGCACAAATGGTTCATGCTGTTCATTCTGGTCACCCCGCTGATCTGGTCGCTGCCCGGCATGCCGGACTTCGTGACCCTGACGCTGGGCGTCAACGCACTGAACATCGTGGGGCTACCGGTCATCTCGCTGGGGCTGCTGATCATGTCCAATCAGAAGTCGCTGCTGAGCAAGGAATACCGCAATAACTGGTTCGAGAACATTGCGCTGACCTTTGCGACCGGACTGGCCTTGTGGGTGGCGTTTCAACTGGGGACAGAGTTGCTCGCCTGAGCAGATAGAACGCTACATGTGCGCTGGATAAACCTTCCTCGAGTCCATTTCCGTCCATGGAAATGGACTCGGTTTCAATGACCGAATCTTCCCCCTACCTCAAACCCTACCTTCACGCGTCAGGCTCCTGTTGATGAGTACAACTGTCACATCCCGCCAAAAACAAACAGAAATAATTCTCAAAGGATATGTTATATTGTATCTGTTATCATCAGGAAGTCTCACATGTCGTCTCGTAGAATCGCGTCTCTGGCAGGCTTGGCAATCGGGGTTTTTGGCAATACCGGCTATGCGGAGGAACATCCGCAAACCATTGAACTGGAAAGCGTCAACGTAACCTCCGACTATCAGTACGAGACAGCCACCAGCCCGGTTCAGGGCTATCGCGCTACCCGTTCGGCCACCGCCACCAAAACCGATACCGCCATCCAGGACATTCCGCAGTCGATCAGCGTAGTGCCCGCTTCGGTGCTCAAGGACCTGGGCAGTAACAGTGTCGAGCGCGCGCTTGAGTTTGCCGGGGGCGTGTCGAAGCAAAACAACTTCGGAGGCCTGACGCTCTACGAATACAGCATCCGCGGCTTCACCACCTCCGAATTCTACAAGGACGGCTTCAGCGCCAACCGCGGCTACCCTGCCACGCCGGATGCCGCCAAGATCGAGCGTATCGAAGTGCTCAAAGGCCCCGCTGCCAGTCTGTATGGCCGTGGCGACCCTGGCGGGACGGTCAACATTGTCACTAAAAAACCCCAGCGTGAAGCATTCACCACCCTGCAGACCAGCGCGGGTAGCTGGGATCGCTATCGCACCGCACTGGACGTCAACACGCCGCTGGATGAGGAAGGCAGGCTGCTGTCTCGTGTCAATCTGGCCGTCGAAGACAACAACAGCTTTCGTGACCATGTCGAAAGCAAGCGGGTCTTGATCGCCCCCTCATTCAGTTGGCAGTTGAACCCCGACACCAGTCTGTTGGTGGAAACCGAGTTCGTGCGGCAGACATCGACTTTCGACCGGGGTGTGGTCGCCCCCAACAATAAATGGAGTGGCGTGTCCCGCTCGACCTTCCTCGGCGAACCGGACGACGACATCGATAACGACAACAACATGGTTCAGTTTGCCCTCGACCATCAACTCAGTGATGTGTGGTCGCTGCGCCTGGCCAGCCACTACAAGCAAGGCGAAATGTCAGGTTTTGCCAGCGAGGCACGCCCCCTGAATGCCGACGGTCGTACCGTCAACCGTCGTTACCGCGAACGCGACAACAACTGGCACGACAGCATCACCCAACTGGAATTGCGCGGACATTTCGATGCGATCGGTCTGGAGCACGAAGTGCTGATCGGCACCGAATACGAGAATTACCGCAAGAACGAGCGGGTGACTACCATTGCAGGCAGCCCATACGCCATCGACATCTACAACCCTGTGTACGGCCAGCCAAAACCCAATGGCGCGCGTTCCGGCACTGATTTCTACGAGCACATTGAAAGCCGTGCGCTGAACCTGCAGGACCAGATTGTCTTTACCGACAAGCTGCGCGGGATGATCGGCGCGCGCTACGAGCACTTCGATCAGCAGGTCGATGACTTCACCACCAATGCCACCTCCGGTCAGCGTCACGACGCTTTCACCCAGCGCGCCGGGCTGCTTTATCAGCTCACACCGCAGGTTGGGCTGTTCGCCAACGCGTCCACCTCGTTCAAGCCGAACAATGGCCTGGACGCCGTCGGCAAAACCTTCGACCCGGAAGAAGGCATCGGTTATGAGGCCGGGATCAAGAGCGAACTGTTCGACAACCGCCTGAGTACCACCCTCGCCGCCTTCCACATAGAAAAAGAAAACGTTCTGGCCCTGGACCCGGGCACCGACACAAATCGCGCCGTGGGCAAGGCCCGCAGCCAGGGTTTCGACATGCAATTCACCGGACAAATCACTGACGCGGTGCGGATCATCGGAGCATTCGCCTACATTGATGCCGAAGTCACCAAGGGCGACCGGACCATCCCGGCAGGCAGTCGCATCCTCGGGGTCGCCAAACACAGTGGCAGCCTGTTGAGCGTCTATGAATTTCAGGAAGGCGTATTGCGCGGTTCGGACGTGGGCGCGGCATATACCTACGTCGGCGATCGTTCCGGCCAGTCCGGCACCGACTTCGAGCTGCCGGCCTACCAGACCGTCGACCTGCTGGCTCACTATAAAGCCAGCGAGAACGTGACAGTGGGCTTGAACCTCAACAACATTTTCGATGAAAAATACTACGAGCGCTCCTACAGCAATTACTGGGTCGCGCCCGGCGAACCGCGTAACTTTACGGTCAGCCTGACACTCGGCCTTTGACTCCTGTAACCCTCGCTTCACAACAATAAGGATGCACCATGCTGTCAACAAAACCTTTCATGGCCTTAGGCCTGCTCGGCGCATTGTTCGCCAGTCAAGTAAACGCACACGGCCTGTGGACCGAACAGCGGCGCGGCAATATCGAGGTGGTCTACGGTCATGGTGCGGAAGACAACGCGTTCAAAGCGCAAAAAGTCAGCGGCGCATGGGCGTATGACCAGCAGGGCAAAATGATCCCGGTGACGGTACAACGCCTTGAGGATCACGCGCGACTGGTGCCGCTCAAGCCGCCCGCCGTGATGACGGTGGCGCTGGACAACGGCATGTGGACACGCAACGCCGAGAAAAAGTGGATCAACGAAGGCCGCAGCAAAGTGCCCAATGGCACCGACTCGATTCATACCTTCAAATACAGCGTGGCAATCTACACAGAAGACGCGCACCTGCCCTCGTTCAGCAAACTGAATTTTGTGATCGTGCCACAGGCTGATCCATTGAAGGTCGGGGTTGGCAAACCCTTACCGGTACGCGTACTGATCGACGGCAAACCCGCCGCCGGTATCAAACTGATCGGCGATTACCGCAGCGCACCAGACGTGGTCAGCGCCGAAACCGACGCCCAGGGCCTGGCCAGCGTGATCGTGCGCAACGAAGGGCTGAATATCATCGCTGCCGAGGTCACGCAGCCGGTCAAGGATAATATCGATATCGCCGAGCGCGGCTTGTTTACCTCGCTGACGTTTGTCGGTGAGGCGCATCACGACTCACCCTTACTGCTTCCTGAAAACGCCCGCCCTGGGCGTTTTCTGCCTCACGGCAACTGAAAAAAAGGCACCGGCTCCCCACCACGCCACCCCCCATATTCCCTTTAGTAAACAAAGTTTCCAGAAACCTCTGGACGCTGCTTTTCCTTTCGCCTATAAAACAGCCTTCAAGAATATTAAATTCCTGTAGAGAATTTTATTCGCCACTCAAAAACCTCTGTATCTGACTTTTGCCCCCTTTGCCGAGCTGCCGCCCTATTCCAGAGGACAAGCCATGCAACACGAGAAGAACCATTTCATCCTGAAGATCAGCTGCCCGGCGACCTCCGGCATTGTCGCGGCAGTGGCTTCCTGCCTGGCTGGCAACGGCTGCTACATCGGTGAAATGGCCCAGTTCGACGACGAGTACAGCGGCACCTTTTTCATGCGCGCAGTGTTTCGCTTCAACGACGGTCACGACGGCGACATCCAGCAGTTGAAAACCGGTTTCGATGTGGTGGCCAAAGACTTCGCCATGCAGTGGGAACTGCATGACACGCGTCGCCCGATGCGCGTTTTGTTGATGGTCAGCAAGTTCGATCACTGCCTGACAGACCTGCTGTACCGCTACCACAAGGGGGAAATGGACATGACCATCACCGCCATTGTGTCCAACCACCTGGACTTGCGGCCGATGGCCGAGCGGGAAGGCATTCGTTTCATTTACCTGCCTGTGAGTAAAGAAACCAAGGCTGCGCAGGAAGCTGCGCTGATGAAGGTGGTCGACGAAACCGGTACCGAACTGGTGGTGCTGGCGCGCTACATGCAGATTCTCTCCGACGACCTGTGCAAGCAACTGTCGGGGCGGGCAATCAACATTCATCACTCGTTCCTGCCTGGTTTCAAGGGCGCAAAGCCGTATCACCAGGCTTATGAGCGCGGCGTGAAATTGATCGGTGCCACTGCGCATTACGTCACCAGCGACCTAGACGAAGGCCCGATCATCGAGCAGGAAGTGCAGCGTGTCGATCACGTTTACCTGCCTGAAGATCTGGTCGCAGCAGGCCGTAACAACGAAACCATCGCGCTGTCGCGGGCAGTCAAGTACCACCTTGAGCATCGGGTGTTTCTCAACACTGACCGAACGGTGATCTTCCGATGAGCGCGCGCATCATCGATGGCAAGGCAGCCGCCGCTCGTGTTCTGGAACAGGTCAGCACCGAAGTGAAAATCTTGAAGGCCGACGGCATCGAACCGGCACTGGCGGTCATTCTGGTCGGTAACGACCCAGCCAGTGAGGTGTATGTGCGCAACAAGATCCTGCGCGCCGAGGAAGCAGGCATTCGTTCGCTGGAGCACCGCCTGCCTGCCAAGAGCAGCCAGGCACAGGTGCTGGCGCTGATTGCCGAACTGAACGCCGACGACTCGGTAAACGGCATCCTGCTGCAACTGCCACTGCCGTCGCACATGGAAGAAGCCCGCGCCTTGCAGGCCATTGATCCGGGCAAGGACGTCGATGGCTTTCACAGTGAAAACGTGGGCGGCCTCAGCCAGGGACGCAGCGTACTGACGCCCTGCACGCCCAGCGGCTGTATGCACTTGCTTGAAGAGACCTGCGGCGATCTGAGCGGCAAACATGCGGTGGTTATCGGTCGCTCCAATATCGTCGGCAAGCCAATGGCCGCCCTGCTGTTGCAAGCGCATTGCTCGGTGACAGTGGTGCATTCGCGCAGTACCGATGCCAAGGCCTTGTGTCAGCTGGCAGACATCGTCGTCGCAGCAGTGGGTCGCCCACGCATCATCGACGCCAGTTGGCTCAAGCCCGGCGCAGTGGTGATCGATGTCGGCATCAACCGCATCGAGGATCAAGGCCGCAGCCGCCTGGTGGGCGATGTCGATTTCGACAGCGCCCTGAGCGTGGCTTCTGCCATCACACCGGTACCCGGTGGCGTCGGGCCGATGACCATCGCCTTTCTGATGAAAAACACAGTGACTGCTGCCAGGCAGCAAGCCCTCGCACAGCGCAGCCAATCGGAGGCCGTATGCCTTTCAACCTATTGAAATACGGGCTCAGCCCGGAGTATCCGGTCGAGGTGGATCTGCCTGCGCCCAAGGAACTCAAGCCTTCCTACGACGTGGTGATCATCGGCGGCGGTGGTCATGGCCTGGCGACCGCGTACTACCTGTCGAAATACCACGGCATCACCAATATAGCCGTGCTGGAAAAAGGCTATCTGGGCGGCGGCAACACGGCGCGCAACACTGCGGTTATCCGCTCCAACTACCTGACCAGTGAAGGCGTGAAGTTCTATGCCGAGTCGGTAAAAATGTTTCAGGGCCTGTCCAACGAATTCGACTTCAACATCATGTATTCCGAGCGCGGCCAGCTGACCCTTGCGCACACCGACGCCACCGTACGCTCGTTCCGTCAGCGCGCCGAGGTCAACAAGCATTTCGGCGGCCGCACCGAAATGATCGACCGCCAGCAGATCCGCGAACTGGTGCCGAGCCTCAATCTGGACCCCGGCCATCTGCCGGTGCTCGCGGGCCTGTGGCATATCGACGGTGGCACTGCACGCCACGACGCTGTGGCCTGGGGCTATGCCAAACAGGCGGCCAAGCGCGGCGTCGAGATTCATCAACTGACCGAAGTGCAGGAACTGGTGATCGAGAATGGCGCCATCACCGCAGTGAAAACCAATCGCGGCACTATCCAGTGCGGTTGCGCCGTTCAGGCAGTCGCGGGCATGAGTTCGCAGATGATGAAAAAGGCCGGAATTCGCTCACCGATACAGACTTTCCCGCTGCAAGCGATGGTCACTCAACCGTTCAAGCCGTTCCTCGACCCGTTGGTGAGCTCGTCTGCCCTGCACTGCTATGTCCAGCAGACCAGTCGTGGCGAGGTGGTGTTTGGCGGCGGCTCGGACCCGTATCCGCTGTTCAACACTCGCTCGACGCTGGACCTCAAGGAAAGCCTGCTGGCACACGCCATCGAGATGTTTCCGTTTCTGGCCAACGCCAAATTGATGCGCCAGTGGGCCGGAATCACCGACATGACCCCGGACTACAGCCCGATCATGGGGCTCTCGCCGGTCAAGAATTATTACCTGGACGCAGGCTGGGGCACATGGGGCTTCAAGGCGACGCCGATCTGCGGCAAGACCATAGCCGAACTGGTGGCCAGTGGCGGCAAGGTGCCTGAGTTGATCAGGCCATTCGCGCTGGAACGCTTCTCGACCTTCCAGCAAGTCAACGAAATGGGCGCGACAGCGGCCAGCCACTGACGGAGAGCGACACATGAAAATCATGATCTGCCCGCTCAACGGGCCGCGCAACATCAGCGAATTCACCTACGGCGGCGAATTCAAGCACATGCCTGACCCGCAAACCTGCAGCGATGCGCAATGGGCCGATTACGTGTTCAACAGTGAGGACACCCTGGGCGTGGTGCGCGAGTGGTGGATGCATAACCCGTCCAGCTACTGGTTTCTGGCCGAACGTCATACCGGCAGCGACGAGATCATTCGCACCTTCGACCCGCGGGAAATATTTACCGCACGTATCGACTTCGCTCCCCTCCCATCCAAGGAGATCGCAGGATGACCACCCCAGCCCGCTTGCCCGAGCCCATGGGCCTGCTGATCGATCGCAACCAGCCGCTCACCTTCAGCTTCGATGGCAAAACGTATCAGGGCCTGCAAGGCGACAGCATTGCCAGCGCACTGCTGGCCAATGGTCGCTTTCTGCTCTCGCGCTCGTTCAAATACCATCGCCCGCGCGGACCGCTGAGCATGGCCGGACAGGACGCCAACAGCCTGATCCAGTTGCCACACGAGCCTAACGTGCTGGCCGACACTTTTGTCTTGCAGGATGGCTTGCAGGCAACCGGACAGAATTTCAGCGGCTCGCTGGACCACGACAGGGACGCCTGGCTGGGCAAGTTCTCGAAGTTCATGCCGGTGGGTTTCTACTACCGCTCGTTCTACAAGCCCAAAGGCATGTGGAAAGTCTGGGAGCCGATCATTCGCAAGAAAGCGGGCCTCGGCGTGCTGGATCTGGACTTTCAGCCTGAATACTACGACAAGGCCTACCTGTTCACAGATCTGGCGGTAATCGGTGCAGGACCTGCCGGGTTACAGGCGGCTCTGACCGCAGCCAACGCCGGAGCCAGGGTGCTGTTGATCGAACAGCAGCCGATACTCGGAGGTTCGCTGACTTACGCGCGCTTCGATATCGACGGTCAGCGTGCCGGGCAACTGCGGCGCGAACTGGTCGACGCCGTGCAGGCGCACGCCAATATTCAGGTCCTCACACAGGCCACTTGCAATGCCTGGTTTACCGACAACTATCTGCCAGTGATTCAGGGCAAGCGTCTGTACAAGGTGCGCGCTACGCAATGTCTGGTGTGCAGTGGCTCGTTCGACCAGCCGGTTATTTTTCGCAACAATGATTTGCCCGGTGTGATGCTGACCAGCGCCGCGCAGCGTCTGATCAGGCTGTACGCAGTCAAGCCCGGCAAGCGCGCGGTGGTGCTGACCGGCAATGATGACGGTTACCTCGCTGCACTGGATTTGCACGATCAGGGTGTCGAAGTGGTCGCGGTCGCCGACATGCGCGCCAATCCGTCGGATCGGGGATTGCAGGTTGCGCTGGAGCAACGCGGCATCGTCTGCCACATGAGCACCACCGTGTATGAAGCGCTGCACGAGAAAGGCATGCGTCACGTAAGCGGGGCCGAGCTGCGCAAGATCACCGGCCAGGGTCAGGTGGCCAACAAGGGTTTGAGTGTCGAGTGCGACCTGCTGTGCATGTCCGGCGGCTACATGCCGGCCTACCAGTTGCTGTGTCAGGCGGGCGGCAAGCTGGCCTATGACGATCGGCAGGCAGAGTTCGCGATCAGCAGCCTGCCGCAGAACCTGCGCATCGCCGGTTCGGTCAACGGTTATCACGCGCTGGATAACGTGCTGACCGATGCGGCGAATGCCACCGCCGGGGTGCTCTCGGCGCTAGGCCTGGAATCGACCGACAAACCGGCCACTCTGCGCAGCGAAGCGCAGGTCAACTTCGCCTGGCCGATTTTTCCGCATCCCGAAGGCAAGGATTTTGTCGATTTCGACGAAGACTTGCAGGTGCGCGATATCGTCAATGCCACCCGCATTGGCTATCGCGACATTCAGTTGGTAAAGCGTTATTCCACTGTCGGGATGGGGCCGTCGCAAGGTCGTCACTCAGCGTTGCCAACCGCACGACTGGTGGCCGCGTCTACCCAGCGCAGCATCAGCGAAACCGGTGTGACCACTGCCCGGCCGCCCTTCGAGGCAGAGAAACTGGCGCACGTCGCGGGACGGGCCTTCGACCCCTACCGCCAGACGCCCATGCACCAACGGCATGTGCAGGCAGGCGCGAAGATGATGCCGGCCGGGGTCTGGCAGCGTCCAGCGTTCTATGGCAAGCCATCGCAACGCGATACCTGCATGCAGCAAGAAGCACTGCATGTGCGCAACAAGGTCGGGATTATCGATGTGTCGACACTCGGTGGCCTGGACGTGCGCGGACCCGATGCCGCCGAGCTGCTCAACCGCATGTACACCTTTGCGTTCCTCAAGCAGCCGGTCGGGCGTTCACGCTATGCGCTGATGACCAACGAGCAAGGCGTGGTCATTGACGACGGCGTTTGTGCACGCTTTGCCGACCAGCACTTCTACGTCACCGCCACCACCAGCGGTGTGGATCGCATCTACCAACAGATGCTCAAGTGGAATGCCCAGTGGCGTCTGAATGTGGACATCACCAACGTCACAGCGGCCATTGCTGCGGTCAACGTGGCGGGCCCGGATTCACGCAAGGTACTGGAGCAAGTGTGTACCGACCTTGATCTGTCCGCCGCAGGTTTCCCCTATCTGGGCGTGCGCCTGGGCACTGTTGCCGGCATCAAGGCGCGGCTGTTGCGAGTCGGTTTCGTCGGCGAACTGGGCTACGAAATCCACGTTCCGGCCCGGCATGCCCTGACACTGTGGGACGCGCTGACCGAGGCTGGCAAGGCGTTTGATATGCGTCCGTTCGGCGTCGAAACGCAACGTCTGTTACGTCTGGAAAAAGGCCACGTCATCATCAGCCAGGACACCGATGGCATGACCCATCCAGCCGAAATCGACATGGGCTGGGCGGTCAGCCGGAGCAAGCCGTTCTTCGTCGGCCGCCGCTCAGTGGATATCCTCGAAGCCCAGCCACAGAAACGCAAGCTGGTGGGCTTCACCCTGCCCAAGGCCAGTCCGCTGCCGCTTGAAGGTCATCTGGTGCTCAAAGGTCCGGACATCAGTGGCAACGTGACCTCCTGCGAATACTCGTCAACCCTCGGCATGATTATCGGCATGGCTTATGCCGCGCTCGACCAAAGCACACCCGGCCAGCAGATCCCGATTCGCGTCGAAGACGGTGTGGTGGTTCAGGCGACCGTCGTGAAAATGCCCTTCTTCGATCCTGAAAACCAGCGCCAGGAGCTCTGAACCATGAATAGCCTTATCCCGGACCGTCCGGTCAGAGCTGGCGCGCCCTCACTGTGCACACTGCAAGACCTGACCGATCTGCCGCGCGTGGGGTTTCGCGGTACGCAAAGCGCCGAATACCTGACAGCACATGGTTTCAGTCTGCCCGACACGCCGAACCGCGCGGTTACTCAGGCCGACGGCAGCCATGTTGCACGTCTTTCGCAGACCGAATACCTGCTGCTCGGCAGCCCGCTTGATAAAGGCCAGCGCATAGCCGATGAGGAAGCCCGTTGGGAACTGGACCATAACGCCAACTACCTGCTGCCTCGCGAAGACAGCCATGCGTGGCTGCAACTGAGCGGCCCGTGCATCCCCGAGGTGATGGCTAAATTGTGCGGCGTGGACCTGCGTCCGTCAGCATTCGCAGTCGGCTCGGTGGCGCAGACCTCGGCAGCCCGAATCAATGTGATCGTGATCAATGTTGGCGCGCAGAGCGAACCCTGTTTTCAGATTCTCTTTGATCGGGCTTCACTGGCTTACTTCAAGGAAGCGATGCTGGATGCCATGACCGAGTTTGGAGGGCGCCTCTCATGAACAACGGGTTACTGCTTCAGTGAATAAAGGCCGCTTCGTGCTCATGAACGACAACAAGTGTCTGTTACCGCCAAGCCGCCTAAAGAATGCTGGCATAAAGCCGTTGGACATTTGGTAGACCATAAGAGCGACCCTCGGCTCAACGCCTGGGGTCGCAGACTGCACCCATGCAGCACCCGACACTTGCGGCAGTAACGCGCCCCCCGGAGCTCAAATGAATATCAAACAGAAATTGACGTGGGCGTTCGCAGTCATTGCGTGTTTGCCCATATTAGTCGTCGCCGCCATCGTGATCGTGAATCTGCGTGACAAGGCGACCAGTGATTTCGTGGACAGCAGCGCACGCGAGATTCGCCAGGTCGACAATGCCATGCAACTGTTTTTCGACGGCATTACGCAGAACGTCAATTACATCGCGGCGCACCCGCTGATCGCCGGGGCGAGCGATGATTTCCGCAACTACATGGGCGCAACGCCTCCCCCGCAGTCCGAGAATGACAGGCAGGCGACCGAGCTGTTCGCCAGTATCGCCAAGGCCCATCCGGCCTACTCCTACGTCTCTTACGGGTTGATCAACGGCAGCTACATCATGACGCCGGAAGACCCGAAAATGAGCAACTACGACCCACGTGTTCGCCCGTGGTACAAGACCGCAATGGCCAATGCTGGCAAAACCGTGCGCAGCGACGCCTATTACTGGGCCAACGATGACGCGGTGCTGGTCAGCACCATTCGGGCGATCCCCAATAAACTGGGCAACCCTGGCGGCGTGGTCAACATCGACGTATCACTCAAGCAGCTGACCAACATCGTCAAGCAGATCAAGCTGGGTGACAGCGGCTACCTGATGCTGATGGAAAAGAGCGGCACCGTGCTGGTCGATCCCAAGCAGCCGGAACACAACTTCAAGAAACTGGGTGAACTGGGCGACGGCTTCAGCGATTTGGCGAAAACCGCCAGTGGTCTGGTCGAGGTGACACTCAACGGCGAACGCTACATGGCCAACGTGTACCCGTCCGAGCAACTGGGCTGGAACTTCATCGGTCTGATCAAACAGGACGAAGTGATGGCCTCGGCCACCCGCCTGACCTGGCTGATCGGCGTTATCGCTGCGGTATTGGCGGTGGTCTTTGCGATTGTCGGTGCCAGCTTTGCCAGCGTCATCGTGCGTCCGATCCACAGCGTGTCGAGCGGCCTGGAAGGCATTGCTGGCGGCGAAGGCGACCTGACCCAGAACCTCGCCGTGCGCGGCAAGGATGAAACTGCGCAACTGGCAGGCTGGTTCAACAAGTTCCTTACCGCGATTCGCAACCTGATCCAGCACATCGGCCAGGCTGCCGGGAAGATTCTTGAAGCCTCACACAGCTCCACCCGTGTCTCCAACGACATGGCCGAAGCCGCTGGCCGTCAGCGCGAGGCGGTGGACATGGTCTCCACGGCCTTCCATGAAATGGTCGCCACCTCCAACGAAGTCGCTCGTTCCTGCAGCCAGGCCGCCGATTCGGCCGACAGCGGTCAGCAGCAGGCGCGTGAAGGTCAGCGACAGATCGACGATGCGGTGCGCAGTGTCGACCAGCTCAGCGAGGAACTCACCCGCTCGGCCAAGGATATGACGCAACTGGAAAAGGACAGCGCAGGCATTCAGTCGATCCTCAACACCATCCGTTCGATTGCCGAGCAGACCAACCTGCTGGCCCTCAACGCGGCCATCGAAGCAGCTCGTGCAGGCGAGCAGGGTCGCGGCTTTGCCGTGGTAGCCGACGAAGTCCGCGCGCTGGCCAAACGTACCTCGGACTCGACCGCCGAAATCGACAACCTGCTGGGCAATCTGGCCAAACGTACCGCTTCGGTGGCGCAACAGATGCACGCCAGCCTCGACGTGTCGCAGCAATCGGTGACCAAGATCGGGCAGGCACGCAGCAGCTTCGGGCAGATCCGTGAGTCAGTGGATGTGATTCGCGACATGAACACCCAGATCGCAACCGCTGCCGAGGAGCAGCATCAAGTGGCCGAAGACATCAACCGGCACATCAGCCAGATCCATGGCGACGCCCAGTTGATCGCCGAACTATCGGACTCGGCCCGCGCGGATTCCAGAAGCCTGGAGATCCTGTCAAGCGAGCTGGACGGCCTGGTGCGCAAGTTCAAGACCTGATTCTGCACAGTCGGAGCGTGAGAAACGATAGGTGTCTGTGTGCCCCTATCGTGCCCATGCTCCGCGTGGGCATGCCGTTCTGGACGCTCTGCGTCCTGTGCGCAGCAGGTGATCCAACCTCAGGGCTCAGCGCTGCCCCTCTCAAACCATTCAGCCAGAAAATCCAGCATGGTGCGCAAGGTGGCCGACTGGTGATGCCGCGAGGTGTAGATCGCGTGGATGCCCAGCGCCCTTGGCTGGTGGTCGGGCAGCACCGCGATCAGCTTGCCACTTGCAATCAGCGGCGCTGCCGAATGCACCGGTTGCAAGGTGATCCCCGCGCCAGCCACTGCGGCCTCCAGCAACATCACTGAATCGTTGGCGCTGAGGTTGCCGCCCACCGGAACGCTGAGCGGCAACTGCTGCCGGGTGAACTCCCACAGGCTCTTGCCGAAGTACGAATAGGTCAGGCAGTTGTGTGCAGCCAGTTCTTGCGGACTGGAGGGAGTGCCGTGCATGGCGAGGTAGGCTGGAGAGGCACAGACAACCGAATCGCAATGCCCCAATGGACGGGCAATCACATTGGGGTCCAGCTGATTGGTGATGCGGATTGCCAGATCAATGCGCTCGCTGACGAGGTCCACGGCCTCGTTGCCAATCAGCAGATCCACCGAGGTGCCGGGGTAGCGTTGCAGGTAAGCCGTCACCGCTGGGGCCAGAACCGCCAGTGCCAGTGACTGCGAACAGGCAATACGCAGCATGCCACGCGGCTCATCGACTTGCGTATCGGCTGCCAGCGGCACTGCGTCAGCCAGCTCGACAAGCTGCTGGCAACGCAGCAACGTCACCTGTCCGGGCGCAGTGAGCCCCAGCTTGCGCGTGGTGCGGTGCAGCAAGCGCGCTCCCGCTCAGGTTTCCATCTGCGCCAGATAACGGGTCACCATCGCCCGTGACATGTCCAGCGCCTCAGCGGCAGCAATGAGGCTGCCGCGTTCGTTGATGGCCATGAACACTCGCGCCGCCATGATCCGATCCATGATTCATCCGATATAAGCAATCAATAGTTGCCAATATTGAGGCTTTTGTTTCATTTTAAGCAACATAAGATAACGACCTCAGTCTTGCTCTATAAAAAGGTCGTACCCCATGCTACGCAATTCCCTGCTTGCTCTATCTTTCGCGGTGCTATTCCCGCTTGCAGCCCAGGCCGCTGATCCACTGGCGATCGAGGTCTACAATCCGGCCGAAAAAGCCGTCTTCCCGGTGTCATCCGAACTGATCACCGGCAAGCATGATGCGGTGCTGATCGATGCGCAGTTTCAGCGTAACGATGCTCAGGCGCTGGTAGAGAAGATCAAGGCCAGCGGCAAGAAACTCACTACCGTGTACATCAGCCACAGCGACCCGGATTACTACTTCGGGCTGGACGTCATCAAAGCTGCTTTCCCCGATGCGAAGATCGTTGCCAGCGCTCCTACCGTGAAAGCGATCAAGGCGTCGATGCAGGGCAAGCTTGCCTACTGGAGACCGATTCTCAAGGACAATGCTCCGGCCAGACTGGTCCTGCCAGAGGTGCTCGAGGGTGACCATCTTACCCTTGAGGGTCAGCCATTACAGATCAAAGGCCTGAACGGCCCGGCCCCCGAGCGCAGCTACGTATGGATTCCATCGCTCAAGGCGGTGGTCGGCGGCGTCGTGGTGTCCAGCGGCATTCATGTCTGGATTGCTGATACCCAAAGCCCGAAATCGCGTCAGGACTGGCTCGCGACCCTCAAGGGCATTGAGGCGCTGAAGCCGGTCACGGTTATTCCGGGCCATTATCTGGGCGAGATTCCAGCGGGCACCAAGGCTGTGACGTTCACCGCCGACTACCTGAAGTCCTTTGAACAACAAGCGGCCAAAACCAAGGATTCCAAGGGCCTGATCGATGCCATGCAGAATGCCTGGCCACAACTGGCCGAGCCGAGTTCGCTGGAACTGAGTGCCAAGGTCATCAAGGGCGAGATGAAGTGGCCGAACTGATCTGAAACCAGGGAACTGTTGCCGCATCGCCGCAGTTGCGCGCAGCAGTTCCGGGGGATGGTCAGACGCCCCCGTCAATCGCTATGCTGCACCCATGAACGCTCCTGTCAAAATCCGTAACCCCTGCCCGCCCGGCGCTTGCGACTGCGAGCGCGAACGGCTGGATGCGGAAGACGCCGACCTGCGCATCCTCAAGCTGACCCGTGATGCGGAAAACACGCTGCTTGAGCGCCTGAGCCGTGTCGAAAGCCTGAAGGATCTGGAGCACATGCAGCGCAAGATTTTCGAGCAACTGGGTGTGCGCGTCGAAATCGCACCGGGCTTCAACGAAGTACGCACCATGCGCGGCATCAGCATTGTCGTGCAGAAAAAGACCGGCCTGTGCCGCAAGACGCGCAAGTCGGTTGCAAGCGCAATCCGCAGTGCACTTGAGGCACGCCCGCAGATCGCCTATGAACTACTCAACGCCAACGACCTGCTGCGCGACGCGTGAGTCAATACAGAGCCCGAACAGGCCTTTGAAACCATAACGCCCGATCTAAAACAGACCGGGCGTCATGTGCATTGTCCTGTTGACTGATCAACAGGCCCCCGGTGGAATACCACCCTTGTTGAAGTCCTTCAGGCGTTCCTTTTCTTCTGGCGTCGAGTGCGCAGGCACATCGTTTGCCGGTTCCGGCTTTTTCTCGTCTTTCTGGTCAGTCATGGTCACTCTCTCCGCTCGTGGACACTCAAAATAAGGCCACGCGCGAAGCATTCGGTTCCGATTGATTAGCGCGCTGCCACTCGTTCGGCGACATTGCACTCCAGTTGCCTGGCCAGCCCCTGCAAATCGAGCAGGGTTGCGCGCCAACTGCGTTCCTGACTGCCGACGCTGACCAGCGAGCGCACTCGGTCATTGACCGAGATCCCCTTGCCGGTATTGGCCTGCCAGCCCTGCTCGAGCATGGCCGGGTCGAACTGATTGAACGCGTCGATCGCATCGACCCGGCTCACGGCAAAACCGAAGCACAGGCGCTCGCCACGCACGATCAGGACACGGGACGCTTCACACGGGGTTTGCGCCCCCTCGCCCAGCAGGCTGCTCAGGCAGATCAGCGGCACTTGCTCGCCACGCAGATTGAACTGCCCTAGCAGGTGCGTTGCCGGTTGCGACAAACCGATCAGCTGTTGCGGCACGCTCATGATCTCGACGATCTGACTCAACGGCGCGACGAAGCGGGTCGGTGCGTCAAACAGCAGACAGGCATGGCGCAACATCGCCTTGGTCACATCGTGCGAGGCTTGTGCAGGTTTGACGTCGTGCTGATAAACCTCGGTGTAGCTTTTGACTTCCGGGCGCTGCAACAGCATTGGATGATCCAGCAACAATGCCTGTTGTCCCTCATCCAGGTTCATCACACCTGCCAGCAGTTCAGGATGCGGCAGGCCGTAACCCGGTGCCGCCAGAAGGCTGCCCGGGTCCTGACGCTGGATGGCGACCATGCGGTCGTAACCAAATCCGCATACCCGACCGTCCGGAGCCGTCAATAGCAACAACTGCGGCTTGGAGGTCTGGCGTTTATGGTCCAGACCAAGGACTTCGGACAGATTGAGCGCCGGGACCTTGGTGCCACGCACCGACGTAACGCCAAAGCAGCAGTCACTGGCAAAGTCCGACGCCGAAATTTCAGGATTATCCACCAGTTCGGTCACGACGCTCGCATCGATACAGAAGTTGCGACCGTCACACTCGAACACCAGGTAATGCAGCAAACGATTCTTGGCCGCGAGCGCTTCTTCCTTGAGCACCTGCGCGCTCGGATCAGCAGCAAACAGTACGCCTGGCAAGCTACTCAAAAAACCCAGGTCGAGCTTGTAGATCATCCGCGATTCTTCTGCGCCCAGCAGCAGTGATGGCAGTAACCCGACACTGGTGCCGCCAGGGCCCAAGGGGCTGAATTGAGAGTCGCGGGCCTTGAGAATGTCGCAGACCGCATCAATCGCCAGCCCCAGGTAGCCACCGCCGTACTTGAGAATAGCGACCAGCGGCGTGGGCAACGATGTATCGCCGCCCTCTGCCAACTGGCCCCGCAGGTCCACCAAAGGCACCGGTTTGCCGCGCAAGGTAAACACCCCGCGCAACGCACCGCGAGTCAGCGGATGGGGGTACAGGTCGGCAGGCCAGTGCACGCCCTCCATCAGCGCTTCGGCAACCACCGCCAGATAAACGCCATTGATCTGCACGACGCCATAGGCATTCAGGCTGCTCATGCAGGTTGTCCGATGGATAACTTGTCCAGAGTCTGGGTGTAGCCGGTCAGGTTGGCTTTATGCAGCTCGACGATCAGTGTCTCGACTTCCTGCGCCGACAGACGTTGCTTCTCTGTCGCCGTGTTGATCCCGTCGATTGCCTGAGTGGTCTGCATCACGCCTTCCACGATGTGTTCGAAGGCTTCGCCGGCACTGCGCGAAATCTCGTTGCCCGACTCGATCCGGCTGACTGTTTCGAGGATCAGCTTGTTGATTTCCTTGGTCGCACGCGAGGACTTCTCGGCCAGCTTGCGCACTTCATCGGCCACCACCGAGAAGCCCAGGCCGTGCTCGCCAGCCCTGGCCGCCTCGATAGCGGCGTTGAAGGCCAGCATGTTGGTCTGACTGGCGATCTCGCTGATCACCTGGATGATGTCCTGAATGCCCTCGGCCGACTTGGTGATCATGCCCATCGCATCGGACGCCTTGACCAGAGTCTGCGAACCGGTACTGGCCTGCTCACGCGTCATTCTGGCCAGATCGGTGGCCGTCTGGGTGCTTTGTGCCACGTAGGAAATGGCGTTCATCAATGCTTTAACCGACTCGCCCATGGCGCGGGTCTTGGCTTCTATCGCCTGCTCCATCTCGACCTGACGGGTAATGTCAGTGGCGAATTTCACCACTTTGAACGGCAGCCCGTCATGGTCTAAAATCGGGCTGTACGTCGCCTGAATCCAGATTTTCTGCCCGTACTTGCTGACGCGCATGAAGCGTCCGGAATAGAACTCGCCCTGCCCCAGCCCGTGCCAGAACTCCCGGTATTCAGTGCCACGCACATATTCCTCATCACAGAAAATACGGTGATGCTGGCCCTTGATCTCCTGCAGGCCATAACCCAGCGCTTTGAGGAAGTTGGCGTTGGCCGTAATAATGTTGCCGGCCATGTCAAACTCGATGACGGCCTGGGCGCGGTCGATTGCACTCACCTTGCCGTGGTGCTCGACGCTGGTTTCCTTGGCAACTGTCACGTCGAGCGCGAACTTGACGATCTTGTAGGGTTTGCCCTGCGCGTCGAAGATCGGGTTGTAGGTCGCCTGAATCCAGATTTCCTTGCCATCCTTACGCTTGCGTTTGTACTCATTGGCGTCGTATTCGCCACGCCCCAGTTTTTCCCAGAGCTCGCGATACTCCAGACTGCTGACAAACTCCTCAGAGCAGAACATCCGGTGGTGTTCGCCGACAATTTCCTCAAGGTCGTAGCCGAATACCGAAAGGAAGTTGCGGTTGGCATGCAGCACCTTGCCGGTCAGATCGAATTCGATAACCGCCTGAGAACGCTCGATCGCCGTCACCTTGCCGGCGGACTCGGCCTGACGGACGCGGCTCTCGGTGACGTCGTTGGCGAACTTCACCACTTTGTAAGGACGACCATCAGGGTCAAAAATCGGGTTGTAAGTGGCGCTGATCCATAGCTCTCGACCGTTCTTGCCGATTCGTTTGTACTCGCCGGAGTCATACTCGCCACGCTCGAGCTTGGCCCAGAAAGCACGATAGGCCGGGCTGTTCAGGTAGTCGTCTTCACAGAACATGCGGTGATGCTGGCCCTGTATCTCATCCAGACGATAGCCCAGCACCTTGAGGAAGTTTTCGTTGGCGTTGAGCACGCGGCCGTTCAGGTCGAACTCGATGATGCCCTGCGAACGATCGATCGCTGCGACCTTACCTTCGTACTCGGCGTTGGTCTTGCGTTGCTGCGTGACGTCGGTGGCGAATTTTACGACCTTGAACGGGTTGCCCTGTTCGTCGAAAACCGGGTTGTAGGTTGCCTGCAACCAGATCTCGCGACCGTTCTTGCCCAGGCGCTTGTACTGCCCTTCGTCAAAGGCACCTTTGCCCAGTTTTTCCCAAAACGTCGCATACTCAACGCTGGAAGCGTGTTCCGGGGTGCAGAACATGCGGTGATGCCGACCCTGGACTTCATCCAGGCGATACCCGACGCAATCCAGAAAATTGGTATTGGCCCGCAGTATATTGCCTTCAAGATCAAACTCGATCATCGCCTGCGAACGGTCAATGGCCGCCATCAGCGAGTGCAGGTCCATCTCTAGCTCGGCCCGGTCCCTGGGAGTGTTTTCAATTGTGGTCGACATGTAAAAATACTCTGCGAATCAGCATCTATGGAAGTATTGTTATAAAGCGCCGGTCTGTGCGGGCCCGGTCAAACGCTTCAAACATGAGGCGCGGACTGACTATGGTGCCTGCTGATCAAGCCGATTAATCGTCTTTCTCAATGCCTTCCATAGCGCAAACTTCAAGGCCGTCAGAGCCTGGTGGAACTATCGAAGTCACTCGGCAATGAGCCGTTACATAAACATCGGCTTCAGTCAGATTAGCTTTAGCGCTGTCAGCTAGCTATTATCTAGCCACTATCAAAACACGCACGGTCAGGCCCTCCCGATCACCGGCAAGGACCGCTTCGTACACAACTTCCTTCCCCTGCTGAAAACCGTTGCTTCATCAGGCGTAAAACCAGATGACGAGAATCACGGCCCCCGTCCATCCCAAGGTAAGCAAGAAAGAAAGCCCAGCAAGGCGCGGGTCCATGGAACTCCTGTTCTAGAAGGCTTGGGTAAGCAGAGCGCTGCATACGTAGGGATATAACGGCTGGATCACAGGTCTATAAACTATTTTCACCACCTTGAAACACTGCCGGCACAGGGGTCTTGCTCTGGATCAACGTCTGATAACCTTGCCGCCGATCACTTCGTAAAAAGACGCTCGTCGCAGAGGCAGCCATGGCCATGATTTTCCCAGCCGAACCACTACGGCCCGAGGATCGTTTCGACGCCTGGCAGGAGGTTGTGAGCTCGACGTATGGCCTGGTCACCAGCCAGCCGCTGACCGAAGCGCCGTTTGACGGCAGGCTGAATGTCAGGGATCAGAGTAGCGTTACCTTCACCCGTATCCAGTCTTCCCCCCTCCATTACCGGCGGTTGCAGCAAGACAGGGAGAGCGATCACTTCCTCCTCACGCTCTCTTTGTGTTCCGTCGCTATCGTCGTGCAGAACGACAGAGAGTCCCGGCAAGGCGCTGGCGATATCGTCCTTTACGATAGCGCACAGCCTTACGCATGCAGTTACCCCGAAGGTGACGATCAGATTGTGCTGGCGGTGCCCCGCAAATTGTTGCTGCAACACATGCCCGCTGCCGAACGACTGGTGTGCCGCACGCTCGATGGCCGTTCGACGCTGGGCCGTGTTGCCGCAACCTTGTTGAATGAAGCCTGGAACACAGAAGGCTTATCGGACCCGCTAAGCGAGCGACTCAATGCATCACTGCTGGACGTACTGTCTACAGCCTTCGACTCGGTGTTCGGCGACACCGATATCCGGCAGCAGTCTCGTCAAATGCAACAACTGCAGCGCATCAAGCAGTTCCTGTTGAATAATCTACCCGACACAGGGCTGACGGCCGAAAGCATTGCTTTGGCGACTCATGTTTCGCCACGCACGCTCAATCGCCTGTTCGCACAGGAAGGCACCACGGCCATTCGCTGGCTCTGGCAGCAAAGGCTCTCGGCGTGCCATGACGCATTGCGCAAAGGCCACGTTCGCCGCGTCAGTGACGCTGCGCTGAATTTCGGTTTCAGCAACCTCTCGCATTTCAGTCGAGCCTTCAAAAAGGTTTATGGCATCTCTCCTCAGCAGTTGCTGGGGCCACGATAAGACGATTGGCATCTTCGGCACAGCGATTGACCGTTCAGGCAAAGCACGCCACATCCGGGTCGAGCAGTATCACCGCCATGCCAATGAACGGTGACGAAGGAAAACCTCGATGACTACCCAGCCCGATAAAACCCTGCGCCTGATCTTTCCCCAGTGGCAAGGTGGCAACAACGCGCCTTATCATTTTGGCGCACAGCTGCTGGCGTGGCTGGCACCGGACGCGTCAGGGCCCGTCGAGCACGTGGCCGTAACCGAACCGGATGATCAACCACTTGAACTTGAAAACGGCATCATCGCCCGCCATGCGCTGCTGGCCCAGCTTGGCCTTGCACGGCAACTGATCGACCAGCATCAGCCGGATCGTCTGGTGGTTCTGGGTGGCGACTGCCTGGTCGACCTCGCGCCATTCGCCTACCTGAACGAACGTTATGACGGTGACCTTGCGGTGCTGTGGGTCGACGCTCACCCGGACGTCATGACACCCAGAGACTTCCAGCATGCACACGCGATGGTCATGGGCAATCTGCTGGGCGAAGGTGACAAGGATTTCGTCAATGCCGTGAAACGCCCGATCAAGCCTGCCAATGTGATGTACGCGGGCCTGCAGGAAACCCTTGAGGTCGAAAGCGCATTCATCAAGCGTCTCGGGCTGCGCAGCGCCGATGCACAGGCGCTGGCACACTCCAGCGAGCCGGTGCTGCAGTGGCTTGAGGAAACCGGTGCAAGGCACCTGGCGATCCATCTGGACCTGGACGTGCTGGACCCGGCACTGTTTCGCTCTGTGCTGTTTGCCCAACCCGGTGTCCCTGCCAGTAAATTTGAAGGCGTTGCTCAGGGCAAGATGACTATCGAGCAGGTCGTCCGCTTGCTGACAGACGTTGCCAGCGCCGTGGACGTGGTCGGCCTTGGCATTGCCGAGCACCTGCCGTGGGATGCTCTGGCGCTGCAGAACATGCTGACGAAACTGCCGCTGCTTGGCGACCGGCTGCCAAGCCACGGGACTGACTCCTGAACCAGCGAGTAAAATTCAATTTATGCATATTTAAATACCAGATAATTATTTAATTTAATAATTAACATATAACAAAATAGAATTTCACTCCGGGTTTTATAGGCATATCGTCATCCTATACCGACCCCTTTCTCCAGGCGGAGGTGCATCCACCTTTCTGAACCGTCCGGAGCAAAACCATGAGCAGACAACGACACCTTAAACTTGGCGCAATGGTCCACGGGGTCGGCCATGGCTGGGGCGAATGGCGCCATCCGCACGCATTGGCCAACGCCAGTGTGAATTTCGGCTTTTATCAGCAGCAGACCTAGTTGGCCGAAGCGGCGCGCTTCGATTTTGTGTTCATCGCCGACAGCCTGCACATTCACGAAAAATCCAGTCCGCATTACCTGAATCGTTTCGAACCGTTGACCATTCTCTCCGCACTCGCAGCCACCACCCGGCATATCGGTCTGGTGGCAACGGTGACGGTCAGCTACACCGAACCCTTTCAGGTAGCTCGCCAGTTTGCTTCGCTGGACCACATCAGTGGCGGTCGGGCTGGCTGGAATGTGGTGACTTCCTGGCTCAGTGGCACCGCTGACAACTTCAGCAAGGGCGAACACCCACCGCACGCCGTACGCTACCGTATCGCCAAAGAGCATATCGAGGTGGTCAAAGGTCTGTGGGATTCCTGGGAAGACGACGCCTTCGCCTGCGACAAGCAGAAAGGCGAATTTTTCACGCCTGGCAAACTGCACGCGCTGAACCACAAGGGCGAATTCTTCTCGGTGAAAGGCCCGCTCAACATCGCCCGGTCGAAGCAGGGTCAGCCGGTGATTTTTCAGGCAGGCACCTCCGAGGCTGGGCGTAACTTTGCCGCTCAGAACTCCGATGCGATCTTTGTTCACGCCGAGAGCTTCGATGAAGCGCGCGCCTATTATCAGGACCTGAAACAAAGGGCTGGCGGCTTTGGTCGCGACCCTCACGCACTGGCGATTCTGCCGGGCATTCGCCCGATTGTCGGGCGCGATGAGGCTGAGGTGGAGAGCCGCTATCGCCAGGCCGTGGAGTTGGTGACGATCGAAGACGCCATTGTCGCCCTTGGCCGACCGTTCAATGACCATGACTTCAGCCAGTACCCATTGGACGAACCGTTCCCGGAACTGGGCGATCTGGGCTCCAACAGCCAGAAAGGCGGTTCGGACCGGATCAAGCAACTGGCCAGAGACGAAGGCCTGAGCCTGCGTGAAGTCGCCCTGCGCTTCTCCCTGCCGCGCCGTGATTTTGTCGGCACGCCGCAACAGGTCGCCGACGCGATACAGACATGGTTCGAAGCAGGCGCAGCCGATGGCTTCATCATCAACAGCGTCCTGCCGGATGGTTTGCAGTACTTCACAGAATGGGTGGTGCCGGTGCTGCAACGACGCGGACTGTTTCGCACCGAATACAGCGGCAATACGCTACGTGAAAACCTCGGCCTTGAGGTGCCGGTCAATCGTCATGCGAAGGCTGTCGCCCATCAATCTGACGAGGCGGTGGCATGACTCGACTCGTGATTGCCAGCCAGCTGGATGATGATTTCAATCAGGTGATTCGCGAGCGGCTTGCAGTGACCCACCCTGAAGCCAGGATCATCGGCGTACCGGTCGGGGTGCCGAGCGATTTGCCCGGCGAGGTCAGCATTCTGCTGGCGCGCCCTATCAACGTGCGTGGTTATGAAGCCCCAGCCTCGCCGCCTCCGGGCTGGCCCTATGGCCTGAAATGGATTCAGGTGGTGTCTTCGGGTATCGACTTCTACCCAGGCTGGCTGTTCAACGGGCCGCCGGTGAGCACCTCGCGAGGCAGCGCGGCAGAAAACATCGCCGAGTTCTCGCTGGCCGCCATTTTTGCCGCAGCCAAGCATCTGCCGGATATCTGGGTGCATGACTCGCAATGGAACTTCACCGCCCTGACGCCGCTCAAGGGCACCACGCTCGGGATTCTCGGCTTTGGTGCCATCGGCCGCAGTCTGGCCAGCAAGGCCCAGGCGCTGGGTATCAACGTGATCGCATTGCGGCAAAGTTCGGCTCAGTTCGAGGTTGACGGTGTCGAGGCTGCACGCGACATCCATGACCTGTGCGCGCGCGCAGACCATCTGGTACTGGCCGCGCCGTTGACACCGGCGACGCGGCACATTGTTAACGCCGAGGTGCTGAACAGTGCCAAACCCGGCCTGCACTTGATCAACATCGCCCGTGGCGGCCTGCTTGACCATGAAGCGCTGCTCAATGCGCTGGATAATGGAAACATCGGCCTGGCCTCGCTGGACGTCACCGAACCCGAGCCCCTGCCGGACGGGCATCCACTGTACTCACACCCTCGCGTGCGCCTGTCACCGCACACCTCGGCGATCTCCAGCAACAGCCGTAACGAAATAGCCGACAGCTTTCTGGCCAACCTTGAGCGTTTTCTCAACGGGCAGGCCTTGCAGAATCAGGCTGATCGCCAGCGCGGCTACTGACACAGATCACACCCATTACGCTGCGTGGAAATACAACTCCTGACACTCAGCGTCACCCTCAAATACCGAGCGTGCCATGCCCAAACCGATAAAACACACACAACCTGGCTACCGCCGTCCGCTGCTGGCAGGTCTGCTCGCGGCGTTGGTGTTATGCATCGCCCTCCCCGTCGAAGCACAGCAAACGTTGCGGATCGGTTACCAGAAGTCCTCCACGCTGATCACCCTGCTGAAAACACGCGGCACGCTGGAAAAAGCCCTTGCGCCACAGGACGTCACCGTCACCTGGCATGAGTTTCCGAGTGGTCTGCCGCTGCTGGAGGCGCTGAACGTCGGCAACGTCGATATCAGCGCGGATGTGGCGGACACCGTACCAATCTTTGCCCAGGCAGCACAGGCCAGGCTGACCTACTTTGCCCAGGAAGCGGCCTCGCCTTCCGCGCAGGCAATCATCGTGCATAAAGACTCGCCCGTGCAGCAGTTATCGGATCTGAAAGGCAAAAAAGTCGCTGTCACCAAGGCAGCGGGCTCTCACTACCTGCTGATTGCTGCGTTGAAAAAGGCCGGTCTGGCATTTTCGGATATTCAGCCCGCCTACCTGTCGCCCGCCGACGGCCGCGCGGCCTTCGAAAACAACAAGGTGGACGCCTGGGTCACCTGGGAACCCTTCCTGACCAGTGCACAACGGCAACTGCCAACGCGCACCCTGGCTGACGGCAAGGGGCTGTCCAGCTACAAACGCTATTACCTGACCGGCACCGGCTACGCCAAGGCCCATCCGCAAGTGCTCAGCGTGGTTTACGAGCAGTTGCACAGCGCTGGCATCTGGCTCAAAGCCAACCCGCGCGAAGCCGCCCAGGTGCTGAGCCCTTTATGGGGCAATCTGGATATCGAAACGGTCGAAATCGCCAACAGCCATCGGACTTATCAGATCCAGCCAGTCACGCACGATCAACTGGACGAACAACAGCATATCGCCGATGCCTTCTTGGCAGCGGGACTGCTGCCCAAGGCGGTGGATGCGCAGGATGTGGAGGTATGGAAGCCTTGAGGAATGAAGGGGCACACCCGCTCGCATGGAGCGAGTATGCCACTCGATCAGTCTCTGAACTCAAACACCCGGCGGCGTGGGAAACGCTCCGCGGGCGGTTTCATAAGCCTGCGCGACACGCAACGCCAAAGCATCCTTGAAGCGCGGCGCGACAATCATCATGGCGACCGGCAGGCCCTCGGCCAGGCCTGCCGGGATTGACGTGGCCGGGTGGCCGGTCAGGTCGAACGGCGCGGTATTGGCGAGCATGTTCAGGGCGCTGTGCACGTACTCTTCAATCGGCGCATCGGCGGCGGTCAGCGTGGTGGCTACAAACGGCATGGTCGGCAACACCAGCACATCAAAATTCTTGAATGCTTCGTCGTATTGACGGGTGAGTTCCGGCACCAGCATCCGCGCCTTGGCGTAGTAGGCACCGTGCAGGTTTTTCAGGCTGTAATGCCCGGTAAGTGCCACGGCACGCACGCTGCTGGACAATGCGTTGGCATGCTCACGACGCCTGGCACCGAAGTAGCTCATGATCTCGGGGTCGTAATAGCCGTCGACATTCATGCCATAGCCGTTGCCTTGCAGCATCTGGTACGCCGCACCATCGGTGGCGATGACATTCCACATGTCCAGCGCCACACCGCGGTGCCACGGAGCGCTTGCCTCTCCGACCGTCGCACCAAGGCTTTCCAGCTGTGCCACTGCGGCGCGAACCAGGGCGTCTACTTGCGGTTCGGACATGCCGGGAATCGCAAAACCTTCGCGCAGCAGGCCGATTTTCAAGCCGGCAACGCCCTGATCGAGGGTCGCGACACAACTGACCGCCGGCGGGTTTTTCTGCCTTGAATCAAGCCCGTCAGCCCCGGCGATTACGTCGAGCATCACCGCGCAGTCGCGCACGTTATTGGCCATCGGACCGACATGGTCGATGGTCCGCTCGATCGGAAAAGCCCCGGTATAAGGCACAAGGCTATAGGTCGGCTTGTGCCCGACGATGCCGCTCCAGGCCGACGGCATGCGGATCGACCCGCCCTGGTCGCCGCCGATGGCCATGTCCACTTCCTGCAAGGCGACCAGCACGGCGCTGCCGCTGGAGGAGCCGCCTGCGTTGCGAGTCAGGTCCCACGGGTTTTTTACCGCACCGGTAGCCGAGGTAAAACTGGCTCCGGAGAAACACAAGTCTTCACAGACTGATTTGCCGACCACCGTCGCGCCTGCGGCCAACAAGCGTTTGACCACCGTGGCATCTTCGGACGGCACGTAACCATCAAGGCTCAGCGAGCCGTTGGCCATCGGTACGCCGGCCACTGATACGTTGTCCTTGATGACCACCGTTCTACCCGCCAACGGGCCGCTCGCCGCACCGGCTATGTGCGTCTTCACGTACCAGGCGCCATGCAGGTTTTCGGCCTCTGTCGGTTTGCTGTGCTCGCGCAGCGGCGTGGGCTGCGCAACGTGAGCGGCGTACAGCTCATCAATGGCTTCGTAGGAGCCCAGGGTTTCGTCAGCAAGACTCAGGAACGATGCCATCTGGCTGTCTGACAGGTCGTACCCGTGATCCTGGGCGGCAATCAGAAAGTCGGCTTTGTCGGGGCGTTTTACGGACATGGTGTTCTCCAGATAACGGTAAGGGCCGCCCGGGATCGGGCAGGCACTGACTGGAGCCGCCTGCGCAGGATGCGCAGGCATGGGCTCGATCCGGAGGACGCCGTTGTCCATGCCGGTCGCCACGCGGTGTTCCATACCTGCCGGTTCAGGGCGTATGGCAAGCGTCCGCGCAGAAGAGGATCAGACCGATGAGGCCCGACACTCGAAGCGAGTCTGCAGCCTGTCAGGAACAGGCTTGTTGAAACAGTTCGTGGGCCTTGACCAGCGCCTCGGCGATTTTCTCCACGGGCTCACGCTTGGCCATCGCCTGATCCCGCAGCGCGTTGTAAGCATCTATTTCAGACATACCCTTGGTCTCCATGAGGATGATTTTTGCCTGCTGCACGGTACGCATCACCGCCATGCGCCCTTCCAGGCGCTTGACGTGTTTTTCCCGTTCCCGTGTTTTGCGTGCCTGGCTAAGAGTGATGGCCAGCGCCGTCAACAGGCCGAAAGACCTGACCGGCGAGGGAATCACCGAACAGGCATTGAGCTGCACCAGCGCCTCGACAATGATCGGGTTTTCATAGGCGATCACCGGAATGATCGGCGGCGTCGAGCTGTGCAGCAGCCAGGGCGTGTTGGTCGACAGGCTTTCCGGCGACACCGCCAGCACGATCACGTCAGCCTCACTCTGCAACCGTTCGGGGATCGGCCACTGCACGCGTACCTGGCAACCAATACGCTGCAACTGGGCGATCAGGTTGCGACCGTCTTCATCATCGGGGTGCATCACCAGCACGCTGATGTCGCGCAGGTCCTTGATGCCGCCTGCGCTGTCGTTACGCAAACGTTTCTTGGCGGCACGCAGGGTCATGGACGCCTCCCGGTCAGGCTGGACCAGCCGTTGAAGTCAGGCGCAACGGCATAAGGATCAGGCTTCAGCGCTTTCTGACTTTGGTAAAGGATGTCGAACTGCCCGTCGCCATTGGCCCGGCCGATCCGCGAGTACAGGTAGGTATGGTGATTGTGCTCATCGATGCGGACCCGTCCCTGAGGAGCGTCGTATTCCAGACCGCGCATGGTCTGCAAGACATCCTCCACCTCCGTGCTGCCCGCCCGGGCTATCGCCTTGGCCAGCAGATGGACCTGAAAATAAGCGGCTTCCCAGCAGCGGTCGGTCACTTGATGCTGGCCAAACATCTCCCGGTATTGCGCGATGCACTGGCGATTGAGCGGCGTATCGATCGACTGGAAGTAAGTGGCTGCAGAAATGTGCCCTGTGCCCAGATGAACGCCCATCTGCTGAATATCGGTTTCACTGGTGGTCACACTGGCAATCGGCATGACCGCAGGGTCGAAATCGGCATCGGCGTACGCTTGGTACAGGTGCGCCATGGTGTCACCGACCACGGTGGAAAAGATGAACGACGGTTTCAGCTCCCGGGCCTTGACCATGAGCCTGGCGAAGTCCTCTGGCCTGGCGTTTTTCAATGGCAAGTAGTACTCGCCCAGCTTGCTGCCACCGCGCTCGTAGAGCAGGTCGCTCATCAGCCGATTGGTTTCGTACGGGTAGACGTACTCGGAGCCGATCATCAGCACGCGACTGCCAAAGTGGTCGAACATGTAACTGCCCAATGGCACGGCGTTATGGTTCGGCGTGGCACCGGTGTAAATGATGTTGCGCGAATACTCGAAGCCCTCGTAGTAAACCGGATAGAGCAGCAACGCGTTGTACCGTTCGACGACGGGCAAGACTGCCTTGCGCGCCGCCGAGGTGTAGCAACCGAAGAAAAACCGCAGGTTCTCTTCACGAATCAGCGATTCAACGTGCATGGCAAACAACGCAGGCGTTGAATCCGGGTTACGGGTAATCAGTTCCAGAGGACGGCCATTCACGCCTCCTGCCGCGTTGATCTGATGGATTGCAAACTGTGCGCCGCGCATTGTTGAACACTCACCGGCAGCAGTAACGCCGGTATTGGAAAACAGACCTCCTATGCGGATCGACGGGTCAACCATGTCTATGAACCTTGTTCAACGTGAGGTGAGACGCCCGAACCTGGCCGGGAGCCTGAAAAAAGACTGAGCGAATAACCGTGGATTCAACGGTGGCTCTCAGGCGGTTGTGCCTGGGGCTGGCGTGACGGCAGTGTCAGGACCAGTCGTGCGAGGGACCTTCCACACCTGCCGAGAGTGGGCGTGTGGCAAGGGACCCTGCGAGGGTATCTGCTGGCAGTCATGCAGATAGCGGGCCATGCGTCGTGTATGGGTGTTGATGATTCGTGTGTCTGCTGGCTGGGGCGTTCCCTTGGTAGCAGGCATTTGTTTGCAAGGGTGGTCGTACATTCGCTGGGGTTGTGTCGCATGACACATCGTCTTCGCGAACAAGTTCGCTCCCACAGTTACTCATTTCAATCGATCAGTTAGCGATCATTCCTTTTCACCACCACTGCGCATCCGTACTTGGGGCGTACTCCTTGTGGGAGCGAACTTGTTCGCTCCCACAGTTACTCATTTCAATCGATCAGTTAGCGATCATTCCCTTCCACCACTACTGCGCATCCGTACTTGGGGCGTACTCCTTGTGGGAGCGAACTTGTTCGCGAAGGGGCCGGTACATCCACTGAGGATGGATCGTCAGGAATAAAGCCTTCGCGAACAAGTTCGCGCCTGAAAAAGCATCGTATTTCAGCCATTGAAGACGTGCGCATCCAAGGAAGCAACGTGCGCAGTCTCACGTTTTTGGTGCGCAAGAGGCCCGTTCGCGCCAAAGCGGCGCATGCCGGTTTGTTCGTGCAATTAATGCAGGGATGCTCTGCCACACGGTTTCAAAACCCGTGCAAACAGCCGTTTCGGCACTTGGCATTGCCCTTGCTATATTCCCCCTGAGACATCGCGCCAGCTGTCTGCCCTACGCCCCCTTGGCAAGTAGGGAGACACCTCGCGTACGACTGGATCGGACACAGTTTGTCCCGCCAGATTCGGCACAGAAGCCTGACATCCCGCCCATTGATTTGGCCGGGATGTCGGGCTTTTTTTATTCCTGGGAGAAAAGTGAATGCACAACGACAAACGCCGTTTGATCAAGCATGCTCTGTTGCTGGGTGCGATCAGCCTGCTGCCGTTTTCCCTGATCGGTGAGGCTCAGGCGGCCGAGACTGTGAAAGTCGGCATCATCCACTCGCTGACCGGCACCATGGCCATCAGTGAGGCGTCGGTGGTAGACGCCGAAAAGCTCGCCATCGAAGAGATCAACGCCAGTGGCGGGGTGATGGGCAAAACCATCGAGCCGATCGTTGAAGATGGTGCCAGCGACTGGCCAACCTTTGCCGAGAAAGCCCGCAAGCTGCTGGAAAACGACCACGTTGCGGTCACCTTTGGCGCGTTCACCTCGGCGTCGCGCAAAGCGGTGCTGCCGGTCTTCGAGCGCAACAAGGGCCTGCTCTATTACCCGACCTTCTATGAAGGGCTGGAAAAATCCCCGGCCATTATCTACACCGGTGCCGAGGCCTCGCAGCAGACCCTGGCAGCCGTCACCTGGCTGATGGCCAACAAGGGCAAAAGCGTCTATCTGGTCGGCTCCGACTACATCTGGCCACGCACTACCAACAAGCTGGCGCGGGCATCGGTCACCAAACAGGGCGGCTCCATCGTCGGCGAAGATTACCTTCCGCTGGGCGCTATCGAATTTTCCTCGGTGATCAACAAGATCAAGGTGGCCAAGCCGGACATCGTGCTGTCGACCATCGTCGGCGGCTCGAACGTGGCGTTTTACAAACAGCTCAAGGCTGCCGGTATCGACAGCACCAACCAGACGCTGATGGGCCTTGCGATCACTGAAGAGGAAGTCACCGGCATCGGCGCGGAAAACCTCGTCGGTTTCCTGACCTGCATGAGCTACTTCCAGAGCCTGAAAAACCCGGTCAACGAGAAGTTCGTCCAGGCGTTCAAAACACGCTATGGGCAGCAGCGCGTCGTCGGTGACCCGATGGCTGCGGCGTATACCGCGGTGTACCTGTGGAAAAAGGCCGTCGAGAAAGCCGGTAGCTTCGACGTGCCGAAAGTAATCGCCGCCTCCTCGGAACTGACCCTCGATGCGCCCGAAGGCGAGATCAAGGTGCACAAGGACAACCACCACCTGTGGAAACGTGCACGCATCGGCACGCTCAACGCGCAGGGCCAGGTGGACTTGATCTATGAGTCCGCACCGATCGAGCCCAACCCGTTTCCGAAACTCTGATACCGGGCCGGGCGCGATCCGCTTCGCGCCCGCTTTCGTCAATGTGCAGCAACAGGTAGCGACGGCATGACTCTCGATACGCTGGTAATGCAAGTCTTCAGCGGGTTCTCGCTGTTTTCCGTGCTGGTGCTTATGGCACTCGGGCTGACCATCGTGTTCGGCCTGATGGGCGTGATCAACATGGCCCACGGTGAACTGATGGCGATGGGCTCATACATGACCTACGTCACCTCCGTGGTGTTTCAGCGCTACTTTCCGGAGCTCATGGGCTGGTATTTCATCATCGGCATCGGGATGGCCTTTGTGGTGACCTTCGCCTTCGGTCTACTGCTGGAACGCTGCTTTATCCGCTTCATGTACAACCGGCCACTGGACACATTGCTGGCAACCTGGGGGCTGTCGCTGGTACTGCAGCAACTGTTTCGCCAGGTCTTCGGCCCCAAGGAAGTCAGCGTGCCCACCGTGCAGTGGTTGCAGGGCGCATGGAAAATCAGCGACGGGCTGGAGCTGCCCCTCAACCGGATTTTCATCATTGGTCTGACCTTCGTGATTGCCGCTGCGGTGTTCCTGTTTCTCTACCGCAGTCGCTGGGGCCTGCGCATTCGCGCCGTGACCCAGAACCGCGCCATGGCCGGTGCAGCCGGGATCAACACCGCGCGGGTCGACTCGGTGACCTTCGCGCTGGGCTGCGGACTGGCAGGCATTGCCGGCAGTTCATTCACCATGCTCGCCTCCACCGGCCCGGTGAGTGGCCAGCAGTATCTGGTGGATACCTTCATCGTGGTGGTGTTCGGCGGCGTCGAAAGCCTGCTCGGCACCTTTCTCTCGGCATTCGCCATCGGCCAGACGCAGATCTCGCTGGAATACCTCACCACCGGCTCAATGGCCAAGGCGATCACCCTGCTGGTGGTCATCGTGCTGCTGTTTTTCCGCCCCAATGGCCTGTTCGCCACGAAAGTGAGACGTTGAGATGAACAACATGACTGAAAAGCCACTGGCCGGGACGCCGGTCAAAGCAGCCCGACCGGACTGGCTGAGTGGTGGCTGGTTGTCGCTGATCGAGCGCTACAGCCTGATCTGGCTATCGCTGCTGTTGTTGGTGGTATTGCCGCTACTGCTGGGCGATTTCCGTCTGGGGCTGGCGGGCAAATACCTGAGCCTGGCGTTCTGCGCCGTGGGCATGGTGATGATCTGGGGCTACGGCGGCATTCTCAGCCTCGGCCAGGGGATCTTCTTCGGCCTGGGCAGTTACATGATGGCGATGTACCTGAAACTGGAAGCCACTGCCACGGACGAAGCCGCCAGCGCCCTCGCCGCTTTCTACGGCTCGGCGCTGCCGGACTTCATGATCTGGAACAGCGTCGAGGCCCTGCCCTGGTGGTGGAAACCGTTCGAATCGGCCACCTTCACCCTCGCAGCGATCCTGATCCTGCCTGCGCTGCTGGCGTTTCTGTTCAGCTATGCCTACTTCAAGAAGCGCGTCGGTGGCGTGTACTTCTCGATCATTACCCTGTCACTGGCCTCGATCATGTCGATCATGATCATCGGCCAGCAGGGCTACACCGGCGGCGTCAACGGCCTGACCGATTTCAAGACTGCCTTCGGCCTGAGCCTGCAGACGCCCCAGACGCCCTGGATTCTCTACCTGATCACCACACTGTTGCTGCTGGCCAGCGTCGCGATGTGCGGGTTCATTCTGCGCAGCCGCCTGGGCAAGGTGATCGTGGCAATCCGTGATCGCGAAGACCGGGTGCGTTTCTCCGGTTACAACACTGCGCTGTTCAAGGCCTTCATTTTTGCCGTGGCCGCACTGATTTCCGCGCTGGGCGGGGTGATGTTCACCTTGCAGGTCGGCCTGGCGTCGCCCTCGCTGGTGGGCATCATTCCGTCCACGGAAATAGTGATCTATGCCGCGCTGGGCGGTCGCCTTTCACTGGTCGGCGCGGTATACGGCACGCTGCTGATCGGGGCAGCCAAGACTTACCTGTCGGAGAACTTCGTCAGCTTCTGGCAATACTTCATCGGCTTTCTGTTCATGGCGGTGGTGCTGTTCCTGCCGACCGGCCTGGCCGGGCTGTTGCAACGCCTGAGCAACAAGGAGGCGCAGTCATGAGCGCAATGTTACTGAGTGTCGAAGACCTGACCGTGTCGTTCGATGGCTTCAAGGCGGTCGATAACCTCAACTTCTATGTCGAGGAAAATCAGGTGCATGTGGTGATCGGCCCCAACGGCGCGGGCAAGACTACCCTGCTCGACATGATCTGCGGCAAGACCCGCCCGAGCGCAGGCAGCATCCGCTTCAAGGACCTGCAACTGGCGAACATGATCGAATACCAGATCACCCGCGCAGGCGTGGGTCGCAAGTTTCAGAACCCGTCGGTGTACGAAGACCTCACCGTGCGCGAAAACCTCGACATTTCCTCGCCGGACAAGCGCGGCATCTTCAACTGCCTGTTCGCTGGAAGAAATGCAGCGCTGAGCGCCGAAATCGAACAGACCGCCGAAATGATCTTTCTCAAGGACCAACTGGGGCGCAAGGCCGGGCTGTTGTCTCACGGCCAGAAGCAGTGGCTGGAGATCGGCATGTTGTTGATGCAGCGTCCGGAACTGCTCCTGCTCGATGAGCCCGTGGCCGGCATGAGCGCTGGCGAGCGGGAGAAAACCGCCGGCCTGCTCAAGCTCATCGCCAAGGGCCGGGCAATGGTCATCATCGAGCACGACATGGAGTTCGTGAAATCGGTGGCCGACAAGGTCACCGTCCTGCATCAGGGCAAGACCCTGGCCTACGGCTCGATGGATCAGGTACAGAACGATCCTCGCGTCATCGACGTCTACCTGGGGCACTGAACATGCTGAATGTCTCTCACCTCAATGTGTATTACGGCGACAGCCATGTGCTGCGTGACCTTAGCCTGGAGCTTGCACCGAGCGAGTCGCTGGCGATCATGGGCCGTAACGGCATGGGCAAGACCACGCTGCTGAGAAGCCTGGTGGGCATGCTGCCGACCCGCAGCGGCAGCATCACCCTGGCCGGGCAGGAACTGACTGGCAGCAAGAGCTATGAGCGGGTCGCAGCCGGGGTCGGTTTCGTACCGCAGGGGCGGATGATCTTCCCCTACCTGAGCGTCGAGGAAAATATCCTCACCGGTATGCAGGGCGCACCCGCTGCGCCGATTCCCGACTACGTCTACGAATACTTTCCGGTGCTGTTCGAGATGCGTCGGCGCAAGGGCGGCAACCTCTCTGGCGGCCAGCAGCAACAGCTGGCCATCGCGCGGGCATTGGTCTCCAATCCCAAGGTGTTGATCCTCGATGAACCCACCGAAGGCATCCAGCCGTCGATCATCAAGGACATCGCCAAGGCCCTCAATCTGCTGAAAAAGGAGCGCGGGTTTTCGCTGATTGTTTCCGAGCAGGTGCTGTCGTTCGCCATGGCCGTGGCTGACCGCTATCTGATCATCGAGAAAGGCGAATTCGTTCATAGCGAAGTCCGCGAAACCGTCGACCGCGAGCGCATCCTGCGCTACCTGACCATCTGAACAGAGCACAGGAGCCATCGCCATGCTGATACTCGACCGCATTCTGGGCCAGGCCAGCGACCCTGCCCTCGCCGACCGCCTGCATGACCTGAGCCACGCCGGACAGGTCGAAACCCTGAGCCTGTCCGGCAGTGACATTCAGCGCCATCGCCTGCGCCTGGCCAGTGATCAGGGCACCGACTGCGCCATTCGCCTTGAGCGTCACCAGCAGCTGCGCAACGGCTCGGTACTGATGCTCGACAGTCAACGCGCCATCGTCGTGCAGATGCAGGATCAGGAATACCTCGACCTGTTGCCAAGGGACGCAGCAGCGGCGCTGGAGCTGGGTTATTTCGCCGGCAATATGCATTGGGCAGTGCGCTTTGCCGGTGACATCCTGCAAATACCGCTCAATGGCCCGCAAGCCGATTACCTTGAACGTCTGGCCCCCATGCTTGCGGACGGCCGGGTACGATGCGCATGAACGCCATGAGCAGTCTGCTGCTGGCCCTGCAACAGGCCGACAGCTTCTTTCCCGGTGGCGCGGTGGCATGGTCGTGGGGCCTGGAAACCCTGCTGGCTGACGGGTATCTCGGCAATGGCGAAGTCGTCGCGCCACGCCGCCGACAGCGAACCGTTCGCCTCAACCGCAGTGCCGAGGTGCACGGTTTTGTCGAAGGCCAGTTGCGCCACCGCTGGAACAGTTTTGACCGGGTATTTCTACTTGCTGCATGGCGCACGGCCGATGACCAGCCTGCGTTGATGGCCATGGACGCGCAGATCGAAGCCTTGACCCTCGCCGAGGAACTGCGTCAGGGCTCACGGCGTGTAGGCCAGGCATTGCTGGCCGTGCACGTCGCGTTGGGCATGCAGGATGCGGCGGCTTATCAACAGCAGGTTCTGGCGGGTAACGCGCCGGGGCATTTGCCAGTTGTGCAGGGCTTGCTCTGGAACCGTCTGGGCATGCAGCGCGATCACTGCCAGCTGGCGGCGGCGCACGGTTTGTGTACCGGGCTGGTCAGCGCCGCCGTGCGCCTGGGGGTCATTGGCCATATCGATGGGCAACGGGTCCTGACCAATATCCAGCCGCTGATCACCGAACTTCTCGCAATGGAGCCACCCACCCCGGACGACGCCTGTGGTTTCACGCCCATGGCCGAAATCGCCGTGATGCGCCACGAAACCCAGGACCTGCGCCTGTTTGCCAATTGAGCCAGCCACCCTACCGGGAGCCCTGTCATGCTGCTGACCCCCACCGAGCTTGAACGACTGACGCTATATACCGCCGCCGAACTGTCACGCAAACGCCGCAGCAAGGGCCTGCGCCTGAATTTCCCGGAAGCCTCGGCCCTGATTGCCGACGAGATTCTTGAAGGCGCACGCGAAGGCCGAAGTGTTGCCGAGCTGATCGGGTTCGGCTCGACCATTCTCAATACCGATGATGTGATGCCAGGCATCGCCGACCTGCTGCCCGTGCTGCAAGTGGAAGGCACCTTCCCGGACGGCACCAAACTGGTCACCGTGCACCAGCCCATCAGGCCGGGCAAACTGCCGCTTACCGTCATGCCGACACCTGGCGAGATACTCTCGCCGGACAGCGATATCCAGCTCAATAGCGGCCGACCGACCGCGACCCTGCGTGCGATCAATACGGGTGACAGGCCGGTACAGATCGGCAGCCACTACCATTTTTTCGAAGTCAACAAGGCGCTGGATTTTCCGCGCGAAACGGCCTTCGGCATGCACCTGGACATTCCCGCAGGCACGGCGGTGCGTTTCGAACCGGGCGAGCTGCGCGAAGTGCAACTGGTGCAGTTCGGCGGCACTGGTGACATTCACGGTTTCAGCGGCCTGACCAATGGCAACCTGCACGACCCGGCCTGCAAACAGACAGCGCTGGAGCGTGCCCGCGCCCAACATTTCAAAGGAGCCTGAAGCATGGCGACGATGACCCGCAAGGAATACGCTGCCATGTACGGCCCCACCAAGGGCGATGCAGTGCGCCTGGGCGACACCTCGTTGCTGGCCGAAGTCGAATTCGACTACTCGGTGCCCGGCGACGAGTGCCTGCACGGCGGCGGCAAGACCCTGCGCGACGGCATGGGCCTGATGCCCGGTCATGACAGCGCCGACGGTGCCCTGGACATGCTGATCTGCAACGCGCTGATCATCGACCCGGTGATCGGTATCGTCAAAGGCGACATCGGCATCAAGGATGGCAAGATCGTCGCGATTGGCAAGGCAGGCAATCCGCAGATCATGGACGGCGTACACCCACAACTGATCTGCGGCGTCGCCACCACGGTGCGCGATGCCGAGGGACTGATCGTCACCCCCGGTGGCATCGACGTGCATGTGCATTTCGACTCCGCGCAACTGTGCGAGCACGCGCTGGCGGCGGGCCTGACAACCCTGATCGGCGGTTCACTGGGACCGATCACGGTCGGCATCGACTGTGGCGGGGAATGGAATGTCGGCAAGATGTTACAGGCCGCCGAAGCATGGCCGATCAACTTCGGCTTTCTGGGGCGCGGTAATTCAAGCAAGCCCGAATCGCTGCTCGGGCAACTGCGCGGTGGCTGTCTGGGGTTGAAGATCCATGAAGACTGGGGTGCCATGCCTGCGGTGATCGACACCTGCCTGAAGGTGGCCGACGAATACGACTTTCAGGTCCAGTTGCACACTGACACGCTGAATGAATCCGGGTTTCTTGAAGACACACTGGCGGCCATCGGCGACCGCACCATCCACATGTACCACACAGAAGGCGCAGGCGGCGGACACGCCCCGGACATCATCAGTGTGGCGGGTAAAAGCAACTGCATCCCCTCCTCCACCAACCCGACCAACCCTTACACGGTGAACACGTTCGACGAGCACCTGGACATGATCATGGTCTGCCACCACCTCAATCCAGACGTACCGGAAGACGTGGCGTTCGCCGAATCGCGGGTACGGCCACAAACCATCGCCGCTGAAGACATTCTTCACGACACTGGCGCCATTTCGATTCTCGGCTCTGACAGCCAGGGCATGGGGCGCATCAACGAGGTGATCTGCCGCACCTGGCAACTGGCGTCGAAAATGAAAGACCAACGCGGCCGCCTGCCGGAAGAAACCACGGCACTGGGCGACAACGAGCGGATCAAGCGCTACATCGCCAAATACACCATCAACGCTGCGCGGGTGTTCGGCATCGATAGCTACATCGGCTCGCTGGAGCCCGGCAAACTGGCCGATCTGGTGCTGTGGCGACCGGCGTTCTTTGGCATCAAGCCGGAACTGGTGGTCAAGGGCGGTTTTATTGTGCATGGCGTGATGGGCGATTCCGCCGCCTCGCTGTACACCTGCGAGCCATTGGTGATGCGCCCGCAATGGGGGGCGTTTGGCGAGGCGAAGCAGGCGCTGTCGGTCAATTTCGTCAACCGCCTCGCCGTCGAGGCCGATACCGCTACACGGCTGGGGCTCAAGAAGCAACTGCTGCCCGCGTTCGGCACGCGCACCCTGCGCAAGTCGGACATGTTGCACAACGATGCCTGCCCGGACATCCGCGTCGACCCGCAGACCTTCGACGTGTATGCCGACGGCGAGCGTCTTTACTGCGAACCGGTCAGCGAAGTGCCCCTAGCGCAGCGCTACATGCTGCGCTGAACCTCGACCACACAGGAAACCCGACGATGAGCCTGCCCTTGAATGCACCCGCCACGCACACCGATGTCCAGCCTCACCCCGGCGCTGCCCGAGTCGGAATCGGCGGCCCGGTAGGCTCGGGAAAAACCCGTTTGCTGGAACAACTGATTCCACGTTTTATCGCGCGTGACATCGAGCTTGCGATCATCACCAATGACCTGGCCACTCGCGAGGATGCCGAGCGCGTGCAGCGCAGTGGCCTTATCGACCCGCAACGGGTGCGCGCAGTGGAAACCGGTGCCTGTCCGCACACCGCCATTCGCGAAGACCCAACCCTCAACCTGCAAATGGCTGACGAGCTGGAAGCACGTTTCGGCAATCTCGACCTAGTGCTGATCGAGTCAGGCGGCGACAACCTGGCCTCGACCTTTTCGCTGGATCTGGTGGACTTCTGGATCTTCGTCATCGACGTCGCGGGCGGTGACGACATACCGCGCAAACGTGGCCCCGGCGTATTGAGCTGTGACCTGCTGGTGGTCAACAAATATGACCTGGCGCCTTATGTGGGCGTTGATCTGCCACGCATGCGGCGCGAATCGGCGGACGCGCGAAATGGCCGGCCCGTCCTGTTTACCAACTGCGGCACCGGTGAAGGTGTCGACGCAGTGGTTGACGCGATAAGCCGCGCCGTCTTGTTCGACCGCCCATGAACGCCCATCAAACGTTACTGCCCGTCCAGGCCAAAACCACGGCGCATATTGCCTTCAGCAAAGCGCCTTCGGGAGCCAGTTATGTGTCCCGTCAGGAAGTCGGCTACCCCTTCCACCTGGGGCGCACCCTGACACTGCCGCAAGACCCGCCAGGCATGGCAGCGGTCTACCTGCAATCGTGCTCGGGGGGCCTGTTCGCAGGCGAAGCCCTGCACCTGCATCTGCACGCAGGGCCAGGCACACAGGTGCACGTCAGCACTGGTGCTGCGACGGTTGCCCACAGCATGCTGGAACGGTCCGCGCAGCAGAGCGTCACGCTGGTCGCCAAACCTGGCGCGCTGCTGGAGTACCTGCCGATGGCCACCATTCTGTTTCCGCAGACGCAGCTGCACAGCCTGGTAAATGTCACCTTGCACCCCGATGCGCGGGTCATGTTGTGCGACGCTTTCTGCCTGCACACGCCCCAAGGCAGCGAGGGCTTACCCGGCTTTTACCGCGCTGATCTGCAGATTCACTGCCCGGCCGGAAAACTGCTGGCCGGTGATCGGCTGGCAATGACTGGCGCAGACCTGCAACGTCGTTTGCCGGGCGTCAGCGGTCAATTGCAAGCCTTGGCGACGTTCATGCTGGTGGGTCAGGGTTTGCCTGTGGAGGATTTGAAACGGGCCTTGCGCGATGCATTGTGCATAGTCTCAGAGAGCTATCTGGGCGTCAGCGCGCTGCCGAATGATTGCGGCGTATCTGTGCGCATTATGACCGCCGATGCCGTGGCACTACGCAACGCCCTGCACCTGGCCTGGGCGTGCGCTCGCCAGCAACTGACCGGCATTGCGCCGCGGGCGCGGCGCAAGTGAAACAGCGCGGGTTTGATCGTGGCACCGGGGCTGATGCAGATCGATGCAGCCCCGGTCGTCACACTGGCTCAGCGATAACGTTCAAGCCAGTGAGCGTAAGGCGCAGGCAGGGTCCAGGCCGATTTTTCGACACCCAGCTCTTTCGCTGCGAAGTACGCCCAGTGCGGGTCGGCCAGATGCGCACGGCCTATCGAAACCAGGTCAAGCTGGCCGGATTTAACCGCGTCTTCTGCCAGTTTCGGCTCGCCAAAGCCCCAGGCGCTGGTCACCGGAATATCTGCTTCACGACGCACACGCTCGGCAATTGGCCCCATGAACGCAGGCCCCCATGGAATGTTGGCGTCTGGCGTGCTGAAACCGACGCTGCGATATCTTCCAGGGTCATGGCGCGCGGGACTTTCGGCAGGTTGGCACCGAACGCAATAGCGGAAGGCGCAATAGTGTCCCAACCGCGCGAATCGGAAGCGACAATGTGGTCGTCGCCTTCCCATGGACGATTGGCGCTGGCCTTGCGTCCTGCGTGGGCGATCTGAATGCCCGGCACGCAACCTGCGTCCTTGATGGCTTTGACAATCGGCACGAACGCCTGCGCCTGCTCATCGTTCCAGATACCGGTGCAACCGGGGGTGATGCGCCCTTCCGGTGCAACCGCGGTGGCCTCAACCACCAGCAAACCTGCACCGCCACGCGCCATACTGGCAAGGTGAACGTGGTGCCAGTCATTGACTACCCCGTCGATTGCCGAGTATTGGCACATCGGAGGAATGGCGATTCGGTTACGCAGCGTCACGTCTTTCAGTTTGAAGGGTTCGAACAATGCAGACATTGAAAAGCTCCCGTAGGCCAGATGACTTTTGATTTCAGTTGTTCGATGGTAATCGAACTATGGCAATCAACGGAAGCCTTGATATCATCCGCACCATGCGAACCTTCCAACACCCTGATCCAGAAGACCTCACCCTCGAACGCGTGCTCTACGCCTTGAGCGACCCGGTGCGCATGGAAATTGTGCGCTACCTTGCGGGTGTCGCCGAAGCCACTTGCGGTGAGCTGGACGGTGGCCGGCCGAAATCCAGCATGTCCCACCACTTTCGCGTTTTACGGGATGCAGGGCTCGTGCAGACGCGAAACATCGGCACCACGCACATGAATTCGTTACGCACGCAGGTGCTGGAGAGCCGGTTTCCGGGGTTGTTGGGGAGTGTTCTGGCGCAGCGGTAAAGCAGCAAGGCGTCATTCCTGAGCACCTGTGCTGTCACTTCATTGCATGAATGCGAAAACGCCCGGTATCAGTCAATTGCCTGATACCGGGCGTTTCTTTGCTGCTGCGAATCTATTTACCGACTCGCTTGCCAGGCTGCCTTACAGCTGAAATTTCCCCACTTCCATCTGCAGACTGGTGGCCAGGTTTTTCAGCCCGCCGCTGGTCTTGAGCAGTTCCTGAACCGACATGTTGTTCTGTTCGGCCATTTGCGCAGAACGCTCGACATTACGTGCAACATCCTGGCTGGCTGCGGTTTGCTCACGCAGTGCAAAGGATATCTGGTCGACCACTTGCAGAACCTTGCCCGAACTGTCGCGAATCTCGATGATGGCCTGACCGGCCGTGCCAGCCATCTCCACCCCCTGATTCACTTCCTGAACACCGCTGCGCATGCTCTCGACCGTTTCGCGTACGCCTGCCTGAATTTTCTCGATCATTCCGGCAATTTCCTTGGTGGACTTGCCAGTGTTCTGTGCAAGCAGGCGTACTTCATCGGCAACCACGGCGAAGCCGCGACCCTGCTCACCGGCACGAGCCGCTTCGATAGCCGCGTTGAGCGCCAGCAGGTTGGTCTGGTCGGCGATGCCTTGAATCACGCTGATGATCGATGAAATGTGCTCGGAGTGCTGACCCAGGCCTGCAACCTGTGTTGACGACAGCTGCACGGTCTTGGCAATGCCGTTCATGCTGGACAGCGTATTTTCGATGACCTGCGCACCATCCTTTGACTGCTGACCCGAACGACTGGCGAGTTGATGCGCCTCATCGGCATTTTCGGAAACGTGGTGGATGCTGACGGTCAGTTCTTCAATGGTGGCCGCCATCATCGACGCAGACGTCGACTGTTCCTGAATTGCACCAGAAAGCTGCTCGGAGGCACCGGAGATCTGTTGCACGGCGAGTACCAGCTGATTAGCCGCCTGGCTGATCTGTTGAATCATCTCACGCAGGCGGTTTTGCATACGATCGAACGCTTTCGGCAGTTCGTCGTGGCTGCTGGTGTCGATCACTGTGTCCAGCTTGCCGTTGGCAATTGCCGTTGCAGCATCGATGGCCAGTTGCAGGCGTGCTGTGGTGCTGCGCCCCAATGCGGTAGCCAGAATAGCCGAGAGCAGCGCTGCCGCAAGTCCGCCACACATCAGAATCATGATAGCGAAATGCTTGGCGTCCAGCATACTCTGGGTTCTTTCCACCAGAAGCTTGTTCTCGGTGGCGCTGATTTCAGCCAATAAAGCACGCATGCTGTCCATCTTGGCCTTATCGGCACCGGAGGTAATGCGATTGTCCAGCTCGTCATCGGACATATTGCGAGCGGTCAGGTCGCGGCGCAGGGCGATGATCGGATGGATATCTTCATCGAGCCAGCGCTTCTGAGTTTCACCCAGCGAGGCCAGACGACGCTGTTGTTCCGGGTTATCGGCGGTCAGGCGCTTGAGCGAATCGAGCTCTTCGGTGAAACGCTTTTCACCTGCTAACAGCGGCTCCAGAAAGGCATCTTTCGAGGCGATAACAAAGCCTCGCATACCCGTTTCGATATTGATTAGTTGCTCAAGAGCCAGTTGTGCATCACTGAGTACCTGATAGGTATGGACGTTGCTGTTAGTAGCGTCCTCAACCTGCTCGAAGCCTCTGTAGGCACTGAACACCAGCACGGCGATTAGAACGACTATAGCAACGAAACTGAAGTACAGCTTTTGCGAGATGCTGAGCTTGCTGAACATGATGTTAATCCTTAGCCGTGCCTGTCCGTGGCAGGGTGATGAGCTATCTAGTCGACAGAGGTGGTGGAACTATTCTGCGCGAGTGATGTCGTTTCGACATCTGTATTGTCGCCCGTGCTTTCCTTAACTTTAGGGAAACTCTGAAAAAGACTTCCTAATTTGGCAAAATCTCCGGACACCAGTCGCCGAGCTTTTCGATGATGAAACAGATGACCTTCGCCGACGCCGAGTATGCCGGCAAGCGCAAGCAGACCCGTAAGGAATTGTTCCTGATCGAGATGGATCAGGTGGTGCCCTGGAAAGGTTTGATTGCCCTGATTGAGCCCTATTATCCAAAAGGAGAAGGTGGCCGGCCCGCCTACCCACTGATGGCGATGCTGCGTGTTCATCTGATGCAGAACTGGTTCGGCTACAGCGATCCGGCGATGGAAGAAGCGCTGTATGAGACGACCATCCTGCGTCAGTTTTCAGGCCTGAGCCTGGAGCGAATTCCAGACGAAACCACCATTCTCAACTTCCGTCGTCTGCTGGAAAAGCACGAGTTGGCGACCGGGATTCTCGGCGTAATTAATGGTTATCTGGGCGACCGTGGCTTGTCGTTGCGTCAAGGCACCATCGTCGATGCCACGCTGATTCACGCGCCCAGTTCGACCAAGAACAAGGATGGCAAACGCGATCCTGAGATGCATCAAACCAAGAAAGGTAACCAGTACTATTTCGGCGCCAAGGCTCACATCGGCGCCGACGACGAGTCAGGCCTGGTGCACAGCGTGGTAGTAACAGCGGCCAATGTGGCAGACGTCACGCAGGTTGCCAAACTGCTGCACGGCGAGGAAAACGTAGTCTGCGCCGACGCAGGTTACACCGGGGTCGAGAAGCGCGAAGAACACGCTGGGCGCAAGGTCATTTGGCAGATTGCCGCCCGCCGCAGCACTTACAAAAAGCACGGAAAACGCAGTATTTTGTACAAGGCGATCCGCAAAATCGAGAAGGCCAAGGCCCAGGTTCGCGCCAAGGTCGAGCATCCGTTTCGGGTCATCAAACGCCAGTTTGGCTATGAAAAAGTGCGCTTTCGGGGCTTGGCCAAGAACACCGCGCAGATGGTGACGTTGTTCGCCCTGTCAAACCTGTGGATGGCCCGCCGACATTTGTTGGCGAGCGCAGGAGAGGTGCGCGTGTAATGCAGGAAATGGTTACCGCAAAAGGCTTTGCAGCGGCCGAAAGAGCTAAAAAGCGAAGATAATTGAGCAAATTTCGACATGCATCGTTTTTTGAAAAGTGCTGAGGACTCGGTAGCCGGAAAACATCCGGCTACTTCAGACCTTCCTTAGGGTCCGGCTTTAAACACACTGCATAAATGGCATGCTGTGTTAGTCAAACTAATGATAAGGCTGAAGAAAATAATTTAAATGACGACCAGCCTGTAAATTTTTCGCACATGAATTCGCTAAAATATTGACGTTGGAAAAACGTTATTATCTTCTCTATAAGTTTGGACATGCGCGGTGCAATGGCTCTTTTGCGCCTTGTTGAGCGGAGACTATCGGTGAGGCATGTGCACCGTTAGTTGGGAAAAGTCATACTAATCGCTCTAACATACGACCCGCCGCAGCGCTTCCTTCCATTCCAGATACAAACCCTGCAGATTCCTGCCGGGAACGGGGTCAAAGCGTTCGCGCTGTCTTTCCAGCGCTTGCAGGTCGGCGGCGTTATTCCAGAGGCCGAGGGCTTTGCCCGCCAGGTGCGCGGCACCCAGCGCCGAGACCTCCGGCGACAGGCTGCGGATCACCGGGCGTTGCAACAGATCTGCCAGAAACTGCATGAGCCAGCGATTGCGGGTTGCCCCACCATCCACCCAAAGCTCTTTGAGCGGCGTGCCGATGTCAGCCTGCATCGCATCGAATACATCGCGAATCTGATAACCGATGGACTCCAGCGCAGCGCGCATGATGTGGGCGCCGGAAGCCCCTTCGGTCAAGCCGCAGATCAGCCCGCGGGCGTCAGCCTGCCAGTGTGGCGCGCCCAGTCCGGACAGCGCCGGAACAAAGTAGACACCGCCATTGTCGGCCAATTGCGTGGCCTGTTCGCTCAGGGCATCTATGGATTCTCCGGCCATCAGTCGCGCGGCCCATTGCACCGCTGCGCCGGTGTGTACGATGTTGCCCTCCATTGCATAAGTCGACGCTACGCCATCATGCCAGGCCATTGTCGTCGACAGACCATGGCTGGAGGCGATAGGCCCGACCATTGGCGTCATCAGCGAAGAGCCGGTGCCCAGGGTCGCCTTGACCAGTCCGGGGGCAAAACCGCCCTGCCCGTAGAGTGCAGCATGCGAATCGCCGATCATCGACAGAATCGGAATACCCGCGTCCAGCCCGCCGACCGCCACGGTATGAGCAAACAGGCCAGCACTGGGCTGAATCGTGGCCAGTGCAGCAGCAGGGATTGAGAACAGCTCGAGCAATTGCGGATCCCAGCAGCGAGTATGCAGGTTGAACAGCTGGGTACGTGCCGCGTTGGAGCAATCGGTCGCGAAAGCTTGCCCTGCGCTGAGCTTCCAGAGCAACCAGCTGTCGATGGTCCCCAGGCAGATTTCCCCTGCTGCTGCGCGAGCGTGACCATTGTCCAGGTGATCGAGAATCCAGCGCATTTTGCCAGCGGAAAACATCGGGTCGAGGGCCAGCCCGGTTTTGCTCAGAATCATGGCTTCATGGCCTTGGGCATGCAGCTCGGTGCACAGCGGCAACGAACGACGGCATTGCCAACTGATGCAAGGCGACAAGGGTGCCCCGCTGGCCCGGTCCCACGCCACCACTGACTCGCGCTGGTTGCTGATGGCCAGTGCGCTGATCGGGCGCTGCAGACCAGTCATGCAATCTGCGATGGCCTCAAGCGTGGCTTGCCAGATCAGCAATGGGTCCTGCTCCGAATAACCGGCCTGCGGGTGGCTGATGCTCAAGGGCCGTGAACCACGTGCGACGACTTGCCCCTGTTCGTTGACCAGCACGGCCTTGGCATTGCTGGTGCCTTCATCGATGGCCAGAATCAGCGGAGAGTTTTCATTCATGGTCTGGTTACTCGACATGCAGAAATGCCCCTAACGCAAACGTGCAGCGGCCGCGACAATGCCGTCTGCATCAATGCCATGCAAGGCACGCGTCGGCTCACGGGCACCGGCTGCTGCGTACTCACCGTCACCGATGCCCAGGCGAATCAGGGTGATGCCCAGCGCGTTCTCGGCGAGCAATTCAGCCACCAGGCTGCCGAGCCCGCCATTAATGTTATGTTCTTCGACAGTAATCACCCCGCGACTGCCGCTCAAGGCGTTGAGCAGCGCATCACGTTGCAGTGGACGAATCGAAGAAAGGTTGATGACCTGCGCGTCGAGCCCCTGCTCCGCCAGCCGCGCCGCAGCGTCTACCGCCTCATGCACCACCGAACCCAGTGCGACGATGGTCAGGTCTGAACCACGGCGCAGAATATCGACTTTTCCGGGTACGAAGCGGTAGCTGGGGTCATGCAGTTCACGCAGCGGCTTGCCATCGAGGCGGATGTACACCGGGCCGTGATAACGCAGGGCGTAATAAATGATCTGCCGGCACTCCAGCGGGTCGGACGGCGCGAAAATCTGTACGTTGCCAAAGCCGCGCATGACCGAGATGTCGTCCAGGCAATGGTGGGTACTCGCCAGCGGCCCATAGCTGGTGCCCGCATTGAGCCCGAACATTTTCACATTGGCCTGGTTGTAGCAGACATCAACCTTGACCTGCTCGCAGGCCCTGGAAATCAGGAACGGCGCAGCGTTGCAGGTGGCAGCGATCTTGCCCCCCAGCGCCAGGCCCGCCGCCACACTGACCAGCGACTGCTCAGCGATGCCGACATTGATTACCCGCTCCGGAAAACGCTGCATGAAGGGGGCGATCTTGGCGGTGGACGTCGAGTCGCTGACCACTGGCACCAGGTCCAGACCTTCGTCGACGGCCGCGATAAACGCGTCCACCATCACGCTGGCAAAATGCTCACTCGACATGATTCAACTCCTCCAGTGCTGCGCTGACTTCATCACCTTTCGGCACCCGGTGGTGCCATTCGGATCGCCCTTCGATAAACGACACGCCCTTGCCTTTGATGGTGTGGGCGATCAGCACCTGAGGCGCGCCTTTGCGCAGTTGCATCTGCTCCAGAGCCGTCACCAGTTGCCCGACATCGTTGCCATCGCATTCGCTGACCGTGAAGCCAAACGCCGCCCATTTCTCATCCAGCGGGTCCAGCGGCATGATCTCTGCCGTGAGGCCCGCCAGTTGCAGTTTGTTCTTGTCGACGATCACAAACAGGTTGTCCAGGCCGTACTTGGCGGCTGCCATTGCCGCCTCCCAGTTCGAGCCTTCCGCCAGTTCGCCGTCGCCGGTCAGCACGTAGATTCGTTTGGTGCTCCCGGACATCTTCGCCGCCAGCGCCAGGCCTACCGCAACCGGCAGACCGTGGCCCAACGCACCGGTATTGAGCTCGATGCCCGGCGTTTTCTGCCGCACCGGGTGGCCCGGCAGACGCGAATTGAAATGCTGATACTCGGGCAGCCACGCTTCGGGGATATAACCGGCCTGGGCCAGACAGCAATACAGACCACCGACGCCATGGCCTTTGCTCTGGATGTAGATATCGCGCGCCGGGTCTTCGATGCGCTCGGGGCTGATATCGAGAATACGGAAATACAGGGTTGCAAGAATGTCGGTTTCCGAAAGGTCGGCCCCCGTGTGCCCTCCCGCAGGCGATCCGGCATTGAGGGTGATGACATTACGCCTGATCAGGCGTGCCTGTTCTTTGATCTGCTGGGCATCGTAGCGGAAGGCATTCATGGAGCGGCTCCTGCGGGGCTAGCCACGCGGTGATTCATTATTCTGAAAAGCACTTGAATATTTATTCACAGCTGAAAATATATTTATATTTAGACGTTGATCCCTCAACAGGTCAAGCAGGCGCGCACCTGAAAAATCAAAAAACGTTGATTACATTTTTTGCCGACGACATTTGAATCAGCTGCGCGAGGCTCTGTCTTGAGGCTCACAGGGACGTTTTAGGTGTATTCGCAAGGATTGAAGAAAATTAAACCGCTTGACTTTGCTCAGCCGGAGATGGAATCTGAATTAACAGTCAGGCATGCATATATATTCAGACAGCCAGAACAAACTCCAACAACAATAAATCCGGAGACCCCCATGGACGCCAAAGCCCCTGCTCATCAGGCTGCCGCAAAACCGTCAGGCCGGGCGTGGTTGCTCAAGCTGTTGCCTGACAACATCGGTGGGCCATTGATTGGCCTGGCCCTGCTGCTGGTGGTCTTTTCCTTCAGCTCCGAATTCTTCTTCACCCTGCGCAACGGTCTGAACATCCTTGACCAAGTGACAGTGCTGGGCATTCTCGCCATCGGCATGACGGCGGTGATCGTTATCGGCGGCATCGACCTGTCTGTTGGTTCGGTGCTGGCGTTTTCGATGATGATGCTGGGCTGGCTGTATCAGGACCAGGGCCTGGCGCTGGGCCTGGCGATCCCGATAGCCATAGCGACCGGCATGCTCGCCGGGCTGGTGTCCGGCTTGCTGATTACCTACGCCAGACTGCCCGCCTTTATCGCCACGCTGACGATGATGTCGGTCGCCCGAGGCCTGGCAAATATTCTTACCGAAGGCCGGCAGATCGTCGGTTACCCGGAGTGGTTCACCAGCCTGGCCACCGTGCGCCATTTCGGCTTTCTGTCGGCCACAGTCGGGCTGTTTCTGGTCATGCTGGGCGTGGCCTGGGTATTCCTGCGTTTTCGGGCCGGTGGGCGCAACCTTTACGCCATTGGCGGCAGCCCTGAAGTAGCGAGGCTTTCAGGGATCAAGGTGCGAGCCATCACTTTATGGGTGTACGCCATCAGCGGCGCGCTTGCCGGCATCGCCGCTGTGACGATGGCCGCCCGCCTCGACTCCTCGCAACCCAGCGCCGGGCTGACGCTGGAACTGGACGCCATTGCCGCAGTGGTTATCGGCGGTGCCAGTCTCAGCGGCGGTGTCGGCAGCGTCGGTGGCACGCTGGTCGGTGTATTGATCATCGGCGTGCTGCGCAACGGCCTCAATCTGCTTGGCGTTTCGCCCTTCATTCAACAGGTCGTTATCGGCGTGGTCATTGCCCTCGCTGTGACCATCGATACCTTGCGTCGTCGCTCCAACAGTGCTCATTAAGCGTTGTCGTTTTGTGCTTGACCGATGTTGACATCCCCAACAATAAAATCAGGAGTCACCGCCATGTTCATGACCAAAAAACTGCTCCTCGCCACGGCCCTGGCCGCCGCCACACTCACCACAGCAGGCTCGACCTGGGCCAAAGAGCTGACCATCGGCCTGGCCGTAGCCAATCTGCAGGCTGACTTCTTCAACCAGATCAAACAGTCGGTCGAAGCCGAAGGCAAAGCCCGCGGGGTGAAGATCATTACCGTCGATGCGCAGGGCAACTCATCGACTCAGGTCAGCCAGATCGAGGACCTGATCACCCGCCAGATTGATGCGTTGATCTACATTCCCGCAGGTGCCACTGCCGCGGGCGTGCCAGTCAGGGCCGCCAAGGCTGCCGGGATTCCGGTAATCGCTGTGGACCGCAATGCGCCTGACGCGCCCGGCGACACATTTATTGCCAGCGACAGCGTGGCGGGTGCACGCACGCTTGCCGAATACGTTGGCAAGGTGACTGGCGGCAAAGGCCGCATCGCCATCCTTCAAGGGCAGTTGGGCACAACCCCGGAAAACGACCGGGCGAAAGGTTTCCAGGAAGGTTTGAAAGGCTTTCCCGGCCTCAAGGTCGTTGCCGAGCAGCCTGCCGAATGGGCGCAGGACAAAGGCTTTGCAGTCGCTCAGGACCTGTTGCAGCGTGACCCGAACATCAGCGTCTTTTTCGGTCGCGCTGACGCGATGGCCCTCGGTGCTGCACAGGCGGTAAAAGTCGCCAACCTCGGGCAACCGGTGGTCATAGTCGGTTTTGACGGCGACGTGGCAGGCCTCAAGGCGGTGGCAAGCGGCGTGCTGCAAGCGACCATGACCCAGCAGACGCAAAAGATGGGGCGCATGGCCGTTGCCTCCGCACTTGACCTCAAGGCTGGCAAAGCCGTGCCCAAGGAACAACTGCTGGAAACCGTGCTGACCACCAAAGACAACGTCGCGCCTTTCCTGCAACAGCACCCTTGAGCCACGGAGTCCGCCATGCAAGCTGCTCTGGATAACCCGACGCTCCACAACCCTGAGGTCACACCTGCAGCAGTGCTGTGCCTGCGTAACATTGGCAAGACTTACGGCCCGGTGCAGGTGCTTTCACAGATCAATGTCGACGTGCGGCCAGGTGAAGTGCTCGCCCTGCTCGGTGAAAACGGCGCAGGCAAATCGACCTTGTCGTCGATTATCGCGGGCCTCGTGCAGCCTGAAGCGGGAGGCTCCATGAGCTGGCTCGGCGAGGATTACGCGCCAGCCTCTCCGGGCGCGGCGCTGGGCGCTGGCATCGGCCTGATTCATCAGGAGATTCGCCTGCTGGCGCAGTTGTCGATTGCCGAAAACATCTTTGTCGGGCGGCTGCCCATGCGCCACGGCAAGGTCGACCGGGACTACATGCAAGCGCAGGCACAGAAGCAGTTGGAACGCCTCGGCCTCGACGTGTCAGCTTCGCGCAAGGTCGAGGGTTTAAGCGTCGCTGCACAGCAACTGGTCGAGATCGCCAAAGCCCTGACCCTGAACGCACGCCTGCTGATTCTCGACGAGCCCACCGCCGCTCTTGGCGGTGAAGAAACCGAGCTGCTGTTTCAACAGGTCGAGCGCCTCAAGGCTGAAGGCGTGTCGTTCATCTATATCAGCCATCGTCTGGAAGAAATCGCACGAATCGCCGACCGTATTCTGGTACTGCGCGATGGCCGCCAGATTGCGCTCCACGCCACCGCGCAGGTGTCGGTGCGCGAACTGGTCGAACAAATGGTCGGGCGCAGCCTGGAACGTATCTTCCCCGTCCTGCAAGCGCCGCAGGACAGAGTGATGCTGCAGGTCAAGGACCTCGCCTGCCGCGAGTTCGCCTTGCATGGCATCGACTTCAGCGTACGCGCCGGTGAAGTGTTCGGCATCGCCGGAGTGGTTGGCGCGGGCAGAACCGAACTGATTCGGGTGATTGCGGGCGCAGCCCGGGATATTCAGGGGCACATGCAACTGGATGGCGAAACCGTTCAACTGCACTCACCCTCGCAAGCGATTCAGGCGGGCGTGGTGCTAGTGCCTGAAGACCGCAAGCAACAAGGCGTGGTGGTCGAGCACCGTATCGAAGACAACCTGGTCTACGGCAACACCGATCTGTTGCACAGCGGCAACTGGGTATCGCCAAAAAGCCTGCACGCGTTTGCCCGAAACGCCATTTCGCGCCTCGGCGTAAAAGGCGCGCCCGAGCAGCGAATCGACAGCCTGTCCGGCGGCAATCAGCAGAAAGTCATCATTGCCAAATGGCTGGCCCGCAACCCCAAGGTGTTCATTCTCGACGAGCCGACCCGAGGCATCGACGTTGGTGCGCGGGCGGCGATCTACGAGGTGATCGCCGAGCTGGCGGCAACCGGCATGGCCGTGATCGTGGTCAGTTCCGACCTCGACGAAGTGCTGGGTTTGTCACACCGGGTCATGGTCATGAGCCGTGGCCGGCAGATGGGCATCCTTGAACGTGGCGAAGCGACACCGGTGTCAGTCATGGAAATGGCCACCGCCTGAGAGCAAACAACCTGATTACGTGGAGAACGACATGCAACTTTTTCGTCTGGATGGCCAGGTGGCCTTTGTGACTGGAGCCGGCAGCGGCATTGGCCAGGCCATTGCAGTCGGCCTTGCCGAGGCCGGTGCTGACGTGGCGTGCTTTGACTTGCCAGGCAGCGCGGGCATCGGCGAGACCGTAGAACGCATCAACGCACTGGGCCGACGCGCGCTTGCCCTGCAAGGTACTGTCACCGACCGCGCGACGCTGGATGCAGCCATCGCGCGAACTGAGACTGAACTGGGCGCGCTCAACGTGGCCGTCAACTGTGCCGGGATCGCCAACGCACAGGCCGCCGAAGACCTGGAACTGCAACGCTGGCAAACCATGCTGGACATCAACCTCACCGGCATCTTTCTCAGTTGCCAGGCCCAGGCGGCGGTCATGCTGCCGCGCGGAAAAGGCGCCATCGTCAATATCGCCTCGATGTCCGGCAGTATCGTCAATCGTGGGTTGCTGCAAGCCCACTACAACGCCTCGAAAGCGGGCGTCATTCACCTCAGCAAAAGCCTGGCGATGGAATGGGCGGACAAGGGTTTACGGGTCAACTGCATCAGCCCCGGCTACACCGCCACGCCCATGAATTCACGGCCGGAAGTGGCCGAGCAAGTGAAGATATTCGAACAGACCACGCCTATGGGACGCATGGCCAGCGTGGACGAAATGGTCGGCCCGGCTGTCTTTCTGGTCAGTCAGGCTTCATCGTTCTGTACCGGCGTCGACCTGCTGGTGGACGGCGGCTTTGTCTGCTGGTGAGCCCGCCCTGCCCATCACTGGAGCACACTCATGTATCAACGTTTTAGCGGTAAAACCGTGGTTATCACCGGCGCATGCCGAGGCATCGGCGCAGGCATTGCCGAGCGTTTCGCTCAGGAAGGTGCCAATCTGGTGCTCGCCTCCAACGACCTTGAGCGAGTGACGTTCACCTCTGAACAACTGGCCAGCGAATATTCGGTCAACAGCTTGGCGCTGGGCATCGACGTTACCGATGAGGCCGACATACAGCGCCTCTACCAGACCGCACACGAGCGCTTCGGCAGCATCGATGTGTCGGTGCAAAACGCCGGCATCATCACCATCGACCATTGCGAAAGCATGCCCCGCGCAGACTTCGACAAGGTCCTGCAGGTCAATACAACCGGCGTCTGGCTCGGCTGCCGGGAAGCCGCCCGCTACATGGTCAAACAAGGCAGCGGGCGGTTGATCAACACATCCTCAGGCCAGGGCCGTCAGGGCTTCATCTACACTCCACATTACGCCGCGAGCAAAATGGGCGTGATCGGCATCACCCAAAGCCTGGCGCTGGAACTGGCGCGGCACAACATTACGGTGAACGCCTTCTGCCCAGGCATCATCGAAAGCGAAATGTGGGACTACAACGACCGCGTGTGGGGCGAAATCCTCGGCACCGAAGAAAAGCGCTATGCCAAGGGCGAACTGATGGCCGAGTGGGTCCGCAACATCCCTATGCGTCGCGCCGGCAAACCCTCGGACGTCGCCGGGCTGGTCGCATTCCTGGCCTCGGATGACGCCGCCTACCTGACCGGTCAGGCGATCAATATCGACGGCGGGCTGATTATGTCCTGACCGCTGTGGCAGGCACGACCCGCTGCCAGTTTGGTATCCTCGCCGCCACTTTGGATATCGCTATCATTTTTTGGGGCCTGCATGAGCCAGATCGAAGAACAACGGCTGATGAGCAAGATCGCCAGCCTCTATTATGAAGAAGGACTCAAACAGTCCGAGATTTCCACCCGCCTCGACCTGTCCCAATCCTTCATCAGCCGCGCCCTGCGCCGTGCGTTGCAGGAAGGCGTGGTGAAAATCACCGTCATGCGCCCGCAAGGCCTGCATCTGGAGCTGGAAAGCCGCTTGCAGTCCCTGTACGGCATACGTCAGGTAATCGTCGTCGAAGCCACCGAACCGGACAACGAAGAAAGCATCAAACAAGCCATCGGCTCGGCCGCCGCGCATTACCTGGAAACCAGCCTTAGCACTCAGGACCACATCGGTATCTCCTCCTGGAGCAGCACTATCCGCGCGATGGTCAGCCACATGCACCCCCAACCGGGCAAACAAAGTGCCCAGGAAGTCGTGCAACTGCTCGGTGGCGTCGGCAACAAAGGTGCCTTTGAAGCCACCCTGCTCACCCAGCGCTTGGCCACCCTGCTCAACTGCCCCGCGTTCCTGCTGCCGTCGCAGAGCATCGAGCAATCGGTAGAAAGCAAACAGCGCATCGTCGAAATGGAAGAAGTCAAAGAGGTCCTCCAGCGCTTCGACAGCATCACCCTCGCCATCGTGGGTATTGGCGAACTCGAACCGTCACAACTGCTGCGCAACAGCGGTAACTACTACACCGAAGACATGCTGCGCGTGCTCGCTGAACGGGGTGCGGTGGGTGATATCTGCCTGCGGTATTTTGATGCCCAGGGCAAACCGGTGCTGGAAGAGGATGAAGAGTTTGTGGTGTCGATCGGCTTGCCGAAGCTGCGGTCGATCAATCGCGTGCTGGGGTTGGCTGGGGGGGTGAGGAAGGTGCAGGCGATCAGAGGAGCGTTGTTGGGGGGGTATCTGGATGTGTTGATTACGGATTTGGTGACTGCGCGGGGGCTGGCGGGTTGAGCCAAAATCCCCCCTTCTCCTGCATATTATTGTAGGGCTACACGTGTTAGCCCTACACACATCCTGCGGAGCAGTAATAGGCAGACCTTTAAACATCTTTTTCCCTGGCCTGCGTCTTGGGTTCTGTATGAAAAGTCGGCGCCAGCCTCACACTCCGCGCTGCACCGCCAACACTTCCGGCCGATGAGAAAACAGTTGTAGAAACGCCCCGCCCAGCGCGCAGCCCGCCATCACGAAAAAGCACACGGTATAGCCACTGAGGCTGGTCCAGCCGCCGCCCATGGAAATCAGTGTGCCCATGAGTACCGGTGCAATACCGCCGCCGATGAACATCGCTGTGGTGATGATGCCGTTGGCGGTCGACGTTGCAGAGGGTTGTGCAGAATCGGACGCAACCGCGTAGTAGATGGGCCAGACGGCATTGGCGACCAGGCCGAAAAGCAGTTGCACGGCGATGACGATCAGGATGGTGTTGGCGAAGTAAAAGGCACCAACGCTGACCGCCATCCATAGGCCGCAAATAATCAGGGTTATGCGCCGACCAATGATGTCCGACAACGAAGGCCAGATCAGTTGCCCGAGGATACCCGTCAGCGTGAATACGACGCTCATTCCTGCCGATTCGGCCAACGACAGGTTGAGGATGTTGTACAGATAGGCTGGCAGGACAATATTCACCCCCATGTACACCACCTGCGTGAGCATGGTGTTACCGGCTGTCAGCGCGATGTTTCGGTTACTCAGCGTGGCCTTCACTGACTTCCAGACCTGGCCTTTGACGTTGGTCGACGGCGTGCTGTCCGGCGGGGTCATGCCTTTGGCGGCAATGTCCACATACAGTTTGGTGATGCGCTCGGCCGTCGAGTAGCGCGCCCAGAAGATCATCAGCGGCAGAGCCACCACGAAGGCGAAGAAGAATACATAACGCCAGTTTTCCTCACCGAAGGTGCTGATCACGAAGCTGGCGACAATGCCACTGAGCATCGCGCCGATGGGGTAACCGGTGTGGTGTGCGCCCAGAGCAAAACCGCGGCGCTCCACCGGCCACCATTCAGCCGTATTACTGACCCCGACCGGTTCGCCCCAGCCAGCCCCCAGGTTCACTCCCACGCGCAAGGCGATGAAACTCGCAAGGCTGCCACTCAACGCCTTGAAGCCTGAGAGAAAGGACAATGCGGTGTAGCCCAGTACCAATGGGACCTGAAAGCGTGCCCGCTTCCAGCCACCGCCGTAACGATCACTCCAGATGGAGCCTGGAATATCGAGAACGGCCAAAGCCAGCATGACGACGGTGGCCACCGTACCCCACTGGTCAGCAGACAAGTCAAAATGCTTGGAGATCGTCGGCCCCAGGCGCAATACAATCTCGCGGTCATAGGCATTCAGAATCCAGATCATCCAGCAGACCAACAACGACACCCACGAAAACCGGTGAATCTTGCCCAGCGATGCATTCTTGTTATTTGGCATGGGAACTCTCCAGGCGTGCCAGGCACGCCCAAGCGAGAAAGGGTCAGTCGTCCTTAACGTTCAGGTTGAGTCTGTTGACGGATTAACTGGCAAAGCGCCGTTCAGCGATGCCTTGCACGCCCAGCCCGGTGATCGCAAACAAGGCACCGCGTTGCTGGCCATCTTCCGGAAAGCGTGGCAACGGCGGCCTGGCCATGGAGGTGACATACAGCGTGTCCAGGTTCGGTCCGCCGAAGGTCAGGCTCGTCACTTTCTTCACGGGCATGTCAATGATGCGATCCACCTGCCCGTCCGGGGTGTAGCGCACCAGTTTTCCGGCGTAGACCAGCGCTTGCCACAGGCAACCTTCGGCATCGACGGTGCAGCCATCCGCCGCGCCTCCTGCTGAGGTGTCGACCTTGGCAAAGGTTCGTCTGTTGGCGACCGCGCCGCTGGTGTTGTCGTAGTCATAGGCCCAGATATCCCCGGACCAGGTATCGGCGAAATAAAAGGTTTCACCGCCCGGGCTCCAGCAAGGGCCGTTGGACACGATAATGCCCTCATCCAGCGTGTGCAGGCTCAGGTCCGGGTCGAGGCGATACAGCTTCGCGCTGGCCTGATCCTCCCGAGTGTCCATCGAACCCACGATGAACCGGCCGTGCCGATCCACTTTGCCATCGTTGAGCCGATTGTCGGGCAGCCCCGGTTCGGGGTCGACTATCAGCTCGATATCACCGCTCGGCAGATCAAGGTTGTAAATACCCGTCTGCAACGCAACGAGCGCCGCGTCGCCATTCCTGCGCAGGGCCATGGAACCGATTTTCTGGCCGACATCCCAAGCTCGCAACTCGCGCCCGTCATCCGTACAGCGCAGAACACGACCGTCGAAACTGTCGATCCAGTACAGACGCTGTTGCTCGACATCCCAGACCGGGCCTTCGCCCAGCGTGGTCTTCACGTCGACAACGATTTCGATACGCATTTTTCACCTCTGTCTTGTTGTTATTGAGATGACACGTTTTGCGAGACTAGAAATTAACCTTGTCCTGCCCCTTCAGATCAAGCATTTCACGGGCTTCATCAGGCGTCGCCACCTGCCCGCCCAGCGCTTCGATCACCGTGCGAATACGCTTGACCTGATCGGCATTGGACACCGCCAGCTTGCCCGGTCCGTCCCACAGCGAATCTTCAAGACCGACCCGCACATGACTGCCCATTGACAGGCCCATGGTGCCCAGCGGAATCTGATTGCGACCGGCACCCAGAATCGACCATTGGTAAGCGTCGCCAAACAGACGGTCGGCCGTGCGACGCATGTGCGCCAGGTCTTCGGGATGCCCGCCTATACCTCCGCGCAAACCAAACACCGACTGAATGAAAATCGGCGCCTTGAGCAGCCCGCGCTGCAGAAAATGCGCGGCGGTATACAGATGGCCGATGTCATAGCATTCGATTTCAAAGCGCGTGCGGTTCTCGGCACAGGTATTGAGGATGTGCGCGATGTCGCGGAAGGTGTTACGGAAGATCCGGTCATCACTCTCGGCCAGGTACGGCCGTTCCCAGTCGTGCTTGAATTCGCTGTAGCGATCGAGCATTTCGTACAGCCCGAAGTTCATTGATCCCATGTTCAACGAGGCGAGTTCCGGCTTGAGTTGCGCCACAGGCTGCAAACGCTCTTCCACGCCCATGGTCGGCGCGCCGCCGGTGGTGATATTGATCACCACGTCGCTCCTGGCCTTGATGTGCGGCAGAAATTGCCGAAACAGATCGACATCCTGGCTGGGCCTTCCGTCATGCGGGTCGCGGGCATGCAAGTGGACGATTGAGGCGCCCGCCTCGGCGGCACCCACGGCTGCATCGGCGATTTCCTGCGGTGTGATTGGTAAATGAGGCGACATCGAGGGCGTATGAATGGCCCCCGTGACGGCACAGGTAATAATGATCGGACGTTTCTTGGGCATGAGCATTCTCCGTTCTTGTTCTTAGACTCGGACGCTGTCCGGTCCTGTCGAGCCTTATACTCAGAGGTATTCGACGTTGCCATCCACACTGATGGCCTGACCCGAGACATTGCGTGCGGCGGGCGAGCACAAGAAAAGCGCCATCGCGGCAACGTCCTCGGCGGTGACCATGCGCTTGAGCGAAATCTTTTTCAGGTACTCCTCGCGCATCTCCTCCTCAGGCACATTCATCTGTTGAGCACGGGCACGAATCACACCGTCCATACGCGGGCCTTCGACGATGCCGGGCAGCAAAGCATTGACGCGGATGTCGCTCTCACCCAACTCGGACGCCAGAGATTTCATCAGGCCGACAATCGCCCACTTGGTCGCCGCGTACGGTGTACGCCAGGCGTATCCCAGACGACCGGCGACAGACGCGATATGGATCAGATGAGCGTTGGGCGACGCCTTGAGCAGCGGCACCGCGTGATGAGCAAAACGGTATTGCCCAGTGAGATTGATGTCGATGGTGCGCTGCCACTCCTCTTCGCTAATGACATCAATGCCTGCCGTAGGGCCGGCGATCCCGGCGTTATTGATCAGCACATCAAGACCGCCGAACTGTTCGCGCTGCACCCTGAACACCGCTTCGATCTGCACCGGGTCAGCAACGTCTGCGCGGGTGGCAACGCAGCCTGGATGGCGATCAAGGAATGCCGCAATGGCCGCCTCGCTGACATCACACACATGCACCTTTGCCCCGGCTTCCATATAAGCCGCAGCCAACACCTCACCGATCCCGGCGGCACCACCGGAAATCAGCACGCGCAGCCCTGTGTAGGGAACCAGCCGATTGAGAACACTCATGCTTTTTTCACTCCCGAGACACGCGACCTGGAGCGGTCGCTCTTTGCGATCAGGCGCGTCAGAGAATCAGCCGCCTGCATGATGTCGTCGGTGACCGCTGCGCGAGCGGCCGCCCCATCACGCGCCGCCAGCGCCTCGACGATACGGTTGTGTGCTTCCATCGAACGCTGAAGGTGCGCCCTGTCAGGTGCGACCAGTGCGAAACACGGACCTATGTGCAGCCAGAAATTCTCCACTGCCGCAACGATCAACTCAGCCTTGGCGACCGCATAAATGCGTCGGTGAAAGGCAAAGTTGGTCCACAGGTAAAGGGCCACATTAACGCTGTCTGCAGCCTTCTGCATCTGCTCGCAGAGCTGGCTGATGTCTGCAAGATCGGCGTCATTGATCAGAATGACCGTCTTCTCGGCCAACAGACCTTCCAGCGCAACTCTGGCATCACGAATTTCGCGCAGCCGCTCAGGGGTCATCATGGGCACGCGCAGACGAGCGGTTTCGGTGACTTCGAAGGCGTTCTCTGCACTGAGACGATTCAATGCCTCGCGCACCGGCATCGGGCTGGAGCCCAGCGCCTCGGCAAGACCACGGATGGTCAGCTTCTGACCCGGCTGAAAGCGCCCGCTCATCAGCGCTTCACGGATCTGTCGATAAACCTGGTCCTGGAGGGTATCGCGGGAAACCTGGCGCATGGCGGGCAGGAGGATAGGGCGATCTGTCATGGGGAGTGACTCATATTGGCGTTCTTATGGGGCTAATATGTGATCACAAATGACATATGTCAAATTGTTTTCAGGGGGTACGTCGGGATGAGCCCACGCCTCGGTCTCAGGTGACTCCGGGTTATTTTCACAGGGCCATTGCGCTGCCGTTTAGTCATCGCACGGACATTACCGGAACTTCGTCCCTCAAAATTCCAGTCGTGTCTCTCGGGAAGGACCATGCCCAAAATAAGCGGTATAGCACTTGATGAAATGGCTCGGAGTGAATCGCCCCGGGTTTCGTAGACACCTCCATGCCTTAAACTGAGGCCAATCAGGAGGTGCCATGAGCAACCCACGTTATCCCGAAGAATTCAAAATCCAAGCGGTCAATCAAGTGACCGAAAAGAAGCTGCCTGTCGCTGATGTGGCGGCGCGTCTTGGCGTGTCGACGCATAGCCTCTATGCCTGGATAAAGCGCTACAGCAAACCTCAGGCAGAACGGCAGCAAGACGATGATCAGCACGCTGAACTGCGTCGTCTGCGAGCGGAACTCAAGCGGGTCACTGAAGAGCGAGACATCTTAAAAAAGGCCGCCGCGTACTTTGCCAAGGAGTGCGGCTGAAGTACGCCTTTATCAAGCAGCGCGCGGGCGACTACTCCATTCGACGGCTTTGCCTGACGCTGAAAGTCCATCCCAGTGGTTATTACGCTTGGTTGTCTGAGCCGCAATCTGCACGCGCTAAAGACGACCAGCGATTGCTGGGTTTGATCAAGCACTCGTGGCTGGAGAGCGGCGGAGTTTATGGCTATCGCAAAATCCATGACGACCTGCGCGAGGTCGGTGAAGATTGTGGTCGGCATCGTGTGGCGAGGTTGATGCGTCTTGAAGGTCTGCGCTCTCAGACAGGGTATCGACGTCGCCCTGGAAAGTACGGCGGTAAGCCAGCGGTCGCCTCACCCAATTTACTGAAGCGCGAGTTCGATGTCGTGGAACCCAACAAGGTTTGGGTCACCGACATCACCTACATTCGTACGTATGAAGGCTGGCTGTATTTGGCGGTGGTACTGGATCTGTTTTCTCGTCAGGTCGTTGGCTGGTCAATGAAGTCGCAGATGACCAGTGATTTGGCCATTGATGCGTTATTGATGGCGGTTTGGAGGCGAAAACCGAAACAAGAGGTGATGGTTCACTCCGACCAGGGCAGCCAGTACAGCAGCTCCGATTGGCGCAGTTTTTTGAAGGCAAACAATTTGGTTGCCAGCATGAGCCGCCGAGGCAATTGTCATGACAACGCCGTGGCTGAGAGCTTTTTCCAGCTTCTGAAACGGGAACGAATCAAGCGGAAAATCTACACCTCACGGCAAGATGCTCGTAGTGATGTGTTCGATTACATCGAGATGTTCTACAACCCAAAACGCCGCCATGGTTTCAACAATCAGCTGTCACCGGTAGAGTTTGAAAAACGTTACGCAATGAGCTTGCAAGGTGTCTAGAGAATCCGGGGCGATTCACTCTTGAAAGTGATTGCGCGTCAATCGGGTGCTCTCGTCCCATCCATCTTTGGTAATGAACCAACGATAACCACGCGTCACATGAGTCGCTTCATACCTCCAGGTTACGTCAAACGTACTCCCACTTTTCACGCTCAGGCGAGGCCAGCCTTCAGTGTTAAGGATGCCCTTCTTTTTCAGTGCCTCAGTGAGCTCTGTATCGGTGTAATTCAAACAGTCGCGCTCATCAATCCAGCCTGCACTCATTATCAGTCCATCTACTGGCGGGGCAGCACTATCAACATCGCCATCTGGATACTCGTCTCTGCGAGGAAAATCGTGTGCAGGGCCTTCTAATTTATCAGGGAAGTTTTTGCCGCTTTCTATTCCGTGCAGATGCCACTCCAGTACCATGCCCTGATCCATGGCATACGAGCCCCGCGATGCAGGCTCGATAACCCTGCCGTGTCTGGGTTGCTTACTATCAGATTCACTCATTTCCATATCCCCAATTCTTGAATCAGGCATGCCTTGCCTGTCGCACAATTGAAGACCTGCTTCCATGGGCCGTATAGCTAGCAATACAGCCAGTAGATTTTTCTGTGAAAACCTGAAACGTGAGGGCTGGTGAACTACCCAACCCGCCACCGTTGTTGTACGTGCCCGCAGCACTTAAAGCATGAAGTTAATCCGAAATATATTCCCCTCGGGGTCCAGCAAAACCGCCTGATACCAATGGTAATACGTCAGATACGGCGCCTTGATCAATCGCGCACCCAGCGCCACTGCTTGAGGCACCAACCTGTCCACCTCGGATTGCTCATCGACATCAATGTTGAGGAGAAACCGGCAACCGGTGCTACCAGTAAACTCATCCAGCCCCAACAATTCGTAGGCATCGAGTGCATTGAAACCGATGCAGGATTTGCCTGTATCCAGCCCACGAAAAATAGGCGACCTGATGGCCTCGATTTCACTGAAGCCGAACAGCTTCGAGTAAAAACCGCTTAAACCGATGATGTCCTGCGCGAACACGTTGACGTATGAAAGTGTGCTCATATCAGGCTACCTTGCTGCCGCCGAAGGTCGTCTGTTTGACGAACTTGGCCAGCAAGTGATCGCCCGAAGTCACCGGCGCGTGCCGTGGCGTGGTGCCAGGCGGCAGGCAACCGGGCAGGCACTCGATCAAGGTGTCGTAGTTGGGTTGATGGAAGAACACCAGTGACTGCCGACGGTTGTCCTGCTCACTGCTAATGGGCGGGTTGACCACGCGGTGCAGGGTGGAAATCCACTGGTCGTTGGTCCACTGCATCATCAGGTCGCCGATGTTGACCACAAAACCGTTCTCGACATAGGGCACATCGACCCATTCGCCTTGCTGATTACGTACCTGCAAGCCGCCCAGTGCATTATCAGGGCGTACGATGGTCAGGCTGCCGTAGTCGGTATGCGCACTGGCGCGCAACTGGCCGGCTTCGACTTCGGTCTTGATGTCCGGGTAACTCAGGCTGCGGAACATACTGATATGCCGGTCGATTCTGTCATCAAAAAAGCACTCGTCCAGCTCCAATGCCAGGGCAAACAGGCGCATCAACGATTGCGCCAGTTCACTCATCGCCTCGAAATAAGCTTGATACGCCTCTTTGAACCCAGGCAACAACGCTTCAGCAGGCCAGACATTCGGCGCGAAATGCGAACCTGCTTCGGCGTTGTGGTAATAGTCTTCATTCGGCACGTTGCTTGGCCCGATGGAGAAGGATTCCTTCAGATCTCCCGGCGCACTTTCTTCCAGAGAATATGAAAGGCTCTCCTCGGCTATCGCGCTGTACCCACGCACCATCTCCGGGCTGGGACGATCAACCTTGCGTTTTTCCGCCAGCGGCAAATCAAAGAACTGGCGGGGCAAACCGGAGACCTTATCAATAAGTTCTTTGGGAATCTGGTGCTCGGTGATTACCAGAAAGCCAATGTCCTTACACGCTTGATTGACTGCCTGCGCCACGGCTGCCTTGCCGTCCGGTTCTCCTGAAAAATAAGGGGCCAGGTTGATAATGGGCACATAGTGCAGAGTCATACGGCTGCTTCCTCTCGCTGACACGGTGCGGGAAAGTTTCACCGGCAAGGGTGAAGGTCAGCGAGACGAGAGCAGAAAGCATGCCACTGCAAGAATTCACAATTCATACAAACAGTTAGCCGTATCGACCGTTCAAGCCAGATCAAACGGTCTGAAACGGAACGCATGGTTTGAATGCGCACAGATGAAAAACGGCCCAGAACTGCGCACATTTATCTCCCTTGCGGATACGCACTTTCAATACGCCGGATGACCTCGGCGGTCGTGGTGACCTCTCCGAACTCATAGGCAATAGTTGTCAGCGATATACGCTGAACGTCTGCGGCTGAAACTGCACCAAAACCGACATCCGGGTAGTCCATTGCAGCATTGGCGTCACTCAGGGCGATAACCTTGTATTCCCGGTGCACGCCGTCCCTGATCGTGGTTTCACAACACACGTTGGTGACCGTACCGCAGACAATGATCGTATCGACATCCCGCGCGCGCAGCACCGTGTCCAGATCAGTGTTATGAAAGCCGCTGTAGAACAGCTTGTCGACAATCACATCATCCGACTGGGGCGCGAGCGCTTCGATAACCTCAACGGCCGGATCATGCCGTGCCAGTATCTGGTCCACATTCGGGTACAAATCGCGCATGCGCCCGGTGTCCGAACCATCGCCGCGCACGATATGGCGCAGATAAACCACCGTCATCTGAGCAGCTCGTGCAGCCTGCAGCAGCTTCTGGATCGGCTGGACGATATCCGCCGTACTTTTTACGTACAACGCTCCAGTGGGCTCACAAAAGACTTTTTGCATGTCTACAACAATGACCGCCGTTCTGCGCGGGTTGATCGGCCATCGGACAAGGGGTTTGCTCATCGGGTTTACCTCGGCTATGCCTGACAGGCTGGTTGGGCATGGCAAGCAATAATCGTGCTGCATGTGACAGATCAATTCCCGGCGAAACAACCATCCATTGAACACCCACGGCGATCATGCAACACCGACGGGCATGTGCCTCGCGCGCTAGCTCTGCCGTCCCAATTGCATTGAAAACACAAGGAACGTAGTCATGAAGCCAGGTTTCGTAACGCAAAAAGAGTCGTGTGTGCCTCATCTGAAAATTCAGTGCCTTCTATTGCTCACGCTTGCTTTGACGGGATGCGGAACAATCAACACAACGTTCAGGCCCGATTCCGTCGCAGGTGAAAAGCTCACTGACTGGAAATCAAATTGCTCCTCCATTCCGCGCGTTTACAGCGGAGTTATGCTCGATTTCTGTGAACTGAACGCAGAACCCAAACAGAGTAGCGCTTATCAGAAGACCAATGCTCCCGAGTGGGTTTTACTGGACATGGGCTTATCAGGCATCGTAGATACATTGCTCCTGCCTTACACGATTTATCAGCAAAACCAATACGGCTATATCAACGCAAGCCGCTTTAAATAGCGGCTGAGCTCGGCTTTCGGACCCCATCACTTTCATCGCGCCCAATAAAAAACCCCGCAGACGTTAATCTGCGGGGCTTTGAATAGTGGAGGCCGAGGTCGGAATCGAACCGGCGTAGGCGGATTTGCAATCCGCTGCATAACCATTTTGCTACTCGGCCTCAAACGAAAGATGCTTCACTTAAACATCAAACGTATTTTCATTTCGCGGGAAACCGGTATTTCTTTGGCTTCCAACACATTGAATCTAAAGGGTTTTTTTCAATTCCTCGCTCAGGAATGGACGCAATTCTGTACTGCTTCGCATGTCATGTCAAGAACGAGGAGAAAATAATTCGCTCACTGTGCGCAGGTGTAACAGCTAATCAACCTGACGCTCCAGAGGCGCATACGGTTTGAAGAAGCCTGCCCCCATCCAGTGCGGTGTTTTTTCCGTGGTCAATGGCTGGGCGCGCTGGTAGCTGTTCGCGTTTTTCGAATAGCCCTTGTGGTCGTACTCGGCCATGAACGGGTACGGAAAGACCTTGCGGGTACGTCCGCGATTACCGACGTTTTCATTGACCATCGATGCTGGCAGGGCTTTTGGCAGCGGTCTCTGCCGGTTACCAGCCTTCTCGGGGCCTGCCTGTCGGGCGACAATCGCATCCGGTGCCTGGCTTTTTTCAACCCAGGCCATGATCGGGCGTCAGCAGATCAACCAGGCTTGGCCCTTCCCCGCCGCCGCAGTGATAAACACCGGGCAACATATATAGCCGTGAGAACGCCTCGGTGCGTGTCTTGCCCATCTGTGCTTCGACCGCCTCGTGGTACGCCAGGGTGTTGAGCGGCGAGATGTTCGGGTCGGCCCAGCCGTGCCAGAGAATCAGCTTGCCGCCGCGGCTGGCGAATGGTGACAGGTCCGGGTTGGTGGCATCGTATAGCGCATGCAGCGGGCGTAGTTGATCAAAGGTTTTCTTGTCGAAGTTCAGTGCGTTCAGATCGAAATCCGCGCTCGGGTTCTTTTCGAACACCACATTGCGAATGGCCTCCAGTGCAGACGTTTCGCTGTAGACGGGCTGATCGGCGCTGACCGGTACGAATACGCCCGCCCAGGCCAGTTCCGAGCCAGGCTGCGGCCCGCCCAAGGTCAAATGTTCGCCACTGACAAGGTCTTTCGACCCCTCGTAAAAACGTCTGACAGCAGCCACTTCTTCTGCGCTCAGGCAATTGGCAGTGTCGGCTGCTGTCTTGCATTGCAGTACGGCAGGGTCGAAGTGGCAGATGCGTGGGTCGGATACAAGGCCATCGATTTGCCCGTCCAGCACATCACATTGGGCGAGTACGGCCTTGTGCAGCAGTGGCAGTCTGGACGCGAGCAGAATCGGCTTGCCGTCTGCCCCTCGGTTGGAGCGGGCCATCCAGCCGTGGTACAGCGTTTTCTGTACCTGAAAGTTGAGCGCAGGAGCCCCGGCGATGATGCCGTCGAAATCGTCCGGGTAACGCTGGGCCTCGATCAGGGCCTCGCGGCCGCCGTCCGAGCAGCCACTGAAGTAGGCGTATTCGGCTTTGCGGCCATAAAACGCAGTGATCAGTTTCTTCGACGCCAGCGCGGTGAGGTGCACGCCACGGTGAGCGAAATCGGCGCGTTTCTGCGGGTCGTCGCCAAAATGGTTATCTGCCGCCTGATGCCCCATGTCGGTGGAGGCTACTGCAAATGCACCGGTATCAAGCGGCTTACAGCCATCAGCGGCGCGTACGGTCGAGTTGATGTTGCCACACAGCCCACCGCAGCCGACTTGCAGGTAGCGTTGTGCCCAAGTGCCGGTAGGCAGTTCAAGCCTGAAGTTTATCTGCGGTGCCAATCGGCCTTCCACGGCACACACTGCTACATCGTTGCGCATTGATTCACTGGCCGATAGCACACGACTGCCCTGCCCGCCGATATCGTTGAGGTCCACGCCGGTCAGCGCAGAGCACGCGCTGACCGGCTTGACCACCGCAAGCCGGGCAATGTTGTCGGCAGTTGCAGAGGACGGCGTACGAGCCTGGGCTGGCGTCTGAATGATAAGTGAAGTGACCAGCAGCGACAGAGCGCGGACGTACTTCGGCTGGGAGGGTTTCATGAGAACTCCTGTTCATGAAGGATCAAAACCACAGTGCGAGCACCTAAATGACCGCACTGCAGGTAAGGGTAAAACGTTTAAGCGAGGCAATTATTCAAAGGCTAGTAGAAAAAGTCACCCCGGATTCCATCCGCCGCCCATGACCTTGTAGAGCGTTACCCGGTTGCTCTGCTCGGTAAGGCGAAGGGAAATCAGCTCCTGCTCGGCACTGTACAGCGAGCGCTGGGACTCAAGTGCCTCCAGATAACTCTGCGACCCGCCGCGATACAGGGCATCGGCCAGTTCGTAGCTCTTGCGACTGGCATCGGTATAGGCCTGTTGTGCAGCCACCCGCTCGTCCAGCGTGCTGCGCACTGCCAGTGCATCGGCCACTTCTTTGAACGCAGTCTGAATCGTCTGCTGATAGGTCTGGATCTGAATCTGGTTTTCCACCTTGGCCGAGTCAAGCGTGGCCCGATTGGACCCGCCATCGAAAATCGGCACGCTGATGCTCGGCGCAAAGCTCCATGAGCCGCTCCCGGACGTGAACAGACCTGACAGGCTGGTACTGGCAGAGCCTGCATTGGCGGTGAGGGTGATGCTGGGGAAGAACGCGGCACGCGCTGCGCCAATGTCGATGTTCGCTGCTTTGAGGCTGTGTTCGGCGCTCAGCACATCCGGACGACGTTGCAGCAGGCTGGAAGGCAGTTCGTCCGGCACCTGCACCAGTTGCGCCACGGATGGCACGTCGGCAGTGGGCAGAAGCTCCTCCGGCAGATCGCTGCCCACCAGCAGGCGCAGGGCGTTGCGGTCCTGAAGAATCTGGCTTTTATATTGCGCCACATCGCCCCTTGCAGACTCTACCGTGGTTTGCGCCTGAGCCACTTCCAGGCCGGAAGAGCCGCCCAGAGCATGGCTGCTCCTGGTGAGGTCGTAGCTTTGCTGCTGGCTGGCCAGCGTATCTTCAGCCAGTTTCAAAAGCTGGTTGTCGGCAGCCAGGGTGAGCCAGCCGGTCGCGACTTCGGCAATCAGGCTGATCTGCGTGCTGCGCCGGGTTTCGGTCAAGGCCAGGTAATCCTCGAGCGCTTCGTCCTGAAGGTTCTGGATACGCCCGAACACATCCAGTTCATAGCTGCTCAAGCCCAGTTGCGCGCTGTACTCATGGCTGATCGACGACTTTCCGGTCATTGAGGTCGATGACGGCGTGCGTGTATGCGTGCAGCTGCCGCTGGCATCAATGGTCGGCAGGCTCGCTGCACGCTCGATACGGTATTGAGCCTGGGCTTTCTCGACATTCAGGCTGGCCAGGCGCAGATCCCGGTTATTCACCAACGCCAGGGTTTGCAGACGTACCAAACGCTTGTCGGTGAAAAAGTTCTGCCAGTCGATATCCGTGGGCACGCTGCCTGACGCGACAGGTTGGCCCGCCGTCGCCGGCAGCCATTGGCTCGATACAGGCGCTTCGGGGCGTTGATAATCCGGAGCCAGGTTGACGCAGCCCGTGAGCAGCGCCGAGAAAGCCAGCGAGGGCCAGAAAAGACGCATCATGCTTCACCTGTAGATGTGGATTGGGCAACCGGAGCATTGCCTGCAGAACGACTGAAGCGGCGACGGACTTCGACGAAGAACAGCGGCACCAGGAAAATACCCAGCACGGTGGCGCTGAACATACCGCCCAGCACGCCAGTGCCGATTGCATTGCGCCCAGCCGAGCCTGCGCCGGTGCTGAGGGCCAACGGCAGTACACCGAACATGAACGCCAGCGAGGTCATAAGAATCGGGCGCAGGCGTTGCCGGGCAGCAATGAGGGTGGCTTCACGCAGGCTTTTTCCCTGTTCCTGAAGATGCTTGGCGAACTCGACGATCAGAATCGCGTTCTTTGCCGCCAGGCCCACGGTGGTCAACAGCCCGACCTGAAAGTACACGTCATTGCTCAAACCGCTGAGCCGTGTCGCCAGAACCGCGCCGACAACGCCCAGAGGCACCACGAGCATGACCGAAAACGGTACTGACCAGCTTTCATACAAGGCCGCCAGGCAGAGGAACACAAGCAGCACTGAAACCGCGTAGAGCATGGGTGCCTGAGAGCCGGACAAACGCAGTTGATAGGACTGTCCGGTCCACTCGTAACCAATGCCTTCGGGAAGCTGCTTGATGATCGTTTCAACGGCATCCATTGCCGTGCCCGAGCTGACACCCGGCGCAGGATCACCCACCACTTCAAGCGACGAATTGCCGTTGTAGCGTTCCAGCAAGGGCGAGCCATAGCTCCAGCTACTGCGGGCAAACGACGAGAACGGGACCATTTCGTCATTGCTGTTGCGCACGAACCAGTGGTTCAGATCGGCTGATTGCATGCGCGAAGCAGCCTCGCCCTGCACGTAGACTTTCTTCACTCGCCCCTGGTTGAGGAAGTCATTGATGTAGCTGCCACCCAGCGCAGTGGACAGGGTCGAATTGATGTCGCTGGTAGACAGACTCAGCGCACCGGCCTTGCGGTCATCGATGGTCACTTTTAACTGTGGGGTGTCGTCCAGGCCGTTGCTGCGTACGCCCAGCAAGCTCGGGTCGTTCTTCGCCAGCTCGATAAACTGCTCGCGTGCCGCGACCAGCGCCTCATGCCCCACGCCGCCAAGGTCCTTGAGCTGCACATCAAACCCCGAACTCTGCCCCAGCCCGCGCACCGCAGGCGGTTGCATGACAAACACGCTGGCGTCGCCAATGCTTGCCAGCGCCAGCGTTGCCCGCTGAGCCACCTGCGCTGCGCCCTGCCCCTTGCCGGAACGCTCGCTCCAGTCCTTGAGCTTGATGAACGCCCTGGCAGTGTTCTGGCTGTTACCGCCCATCCCCAGCCCGGAGATACTGATCAGTGCCTCGACCTCCGGCTGCTTGAGCATGTAGGTCTCGAACTGCCTCATAACCGCCTGCGTACGGCTGTCGGTAGCGCCTACCGGCAGCTGGATCTGCGCCATCAGCGCGCCCTGGTCCTCATCCGGCAAAAACGATGTGGGCAGGCTGACATAACCCACCGCCATGGCCACCAGCACCAGCACGTACACCAGCAGAGCCCGCCCGCGATGGTTGATCACACCGCTTACGCCTCGCTGGTAACGGTCGGCGCTGCGGTCGAAGGAACGGTTGAACCAGCCGAAAAAGCCGCCCCGTTGTGCATGCAACTGAGCGTCCGAGGCTTTGAGCATCGTCGCGCACAACGCCGGTGTCAGGGTCATCGCCACCAGTACCGAAAGCAGCATTGCCGAAACAATGGTTACCGAGAACTGCCGGTAGATGATCCCGGTGGAGCCGCTGAAAAAGGCCATCGGTATGAATACGGCACTCAGCACCAGAGCAATGCCGATCAGCGCGCTGGTAATCTCATCCATTGATTTGCGGGTCGCCTCCAGCGGGCTCAGGTGCTCTTCGCTCATGACCCGCTCGACGTTTTCCACCACCACAATCGCATCGTCGACCAGCAGGCCGATGGCCAGGACCATGGCAAAACATGGTCAGGGTATTGATCGAATAACCGAACAGCGCCAGGACGCCGAAGGTGCCCAGCAGCACCACCGGCACAGTAATCGCCGGAATCAGCGTGGCGCGCAGGTTCTGCATGAACAGAAACATGATCAGCACCACCAGTACGATCGCCTCACCCAGAGACTTCACCACTTCTTTGATCGACAGGCTCACGAACGGTGTCGTGTCATAGGCAATCACTGTCTTCAGTTGCATCTGCGTGGGGTAGAAAGGTTCCAGCTCCTTGAGTTTGGCCTTGATCGCTTCGCCAACGCTCAGCGCGTTTGCGCCTGACGCCAGTTGAATGCCCATTGCCGCCGCAGGCCTGCCATTGAGCGCCGAATTGATGTCGTAGCTCTCGCTGCCCAGTTCCACCCGCGCCACATCGCGCAGGAGCACGACAGCGCCGTCACTGGAAGATTTGACGACCACGTTTTCGAATTGCTCAGGCGTCTGCAGCTTGCTGCGGGCGCTGATGGTCGCGTTCAGTTGCTGGCCGGTCACCGCAGGCAAGTCGCCCAACTGGCCTGCCGAGACTTCGGTGTTCTGCGCCTCCAGCGCCGAGCTGATGTCGGAGGGCATCAGTGCGTACTTTTCCAGCCTGGCCGGGTCCAGCCAGATACGCATGGCGTAACCCGAACCCAGGGTCTGCACGTCGCCAACGCCATCTATACGGCTGAGTTGGTCGAGCAGCGTGCTGGAAATGTAATCACCTATCTGCGTACCCGTGACACTTTCGTTATCGGATGCCAGGGCAACCAGCATCAGAAAATCGGAATTGCCCTTGGTCACCGTCAAACCTTCGCTCTGCACGCTTTGCGGCAAACGTGATTCAGCCTGCTGCAGCTTGTTCTGCACCTGCATCTGCGCCACATCAGGGTCGGTGCCTGCGGCGAAGGTCAGGTTGATGCTCGCACTGCCCGCAGAGCTGCTGGAGGCGGACATATAAGTCAGCCGGTCCAGCCCCTTCATCTGCTGCTCGATGACCTGGGTAACCGAGTCTTCGACGGTCTTGGCCGATGCGCCAGTGTAGGTGGCCGAGATCTTTACCGTCGGTGGCGCGATATTGGGGTATTGCTCAAGTGGCAGCTGGCTGATGGACAACCCGCCGGCGAACATGATGCAAATGGCAATGACCCAGGCGAAGATGGGGCGATCAATGAAGAAACGAGCCATGTTCAGTGCTCCTTCACGTCAGTGGCAGCGACAGTGCCGCTCGGCGATGGCGAATTCGGGCTGTCGGCGTTCTGGACACTGACTTCGGTGCCCACCGGCGTTTTCTGCCCGCCCTCGACCACCACCTGCTCATTGGCCTTGAGCCCGCTGCTCACCCACCACTGGTTGCCCACTGTGCGGTCGACACTGATCACCCGCTGCTCGATCCTGCCGTCAACCACCAGCAACACTGTGGTCTGGCCGCTGGCACTGCGGCTGACGGCCTTTTGCGGAATCAGGATCGCATTTTGATCCTGCGCCTGCTCCAGCACCGCTACCACGTACATGCCCGGCAGCAACAGCCGCTCGGGGGTTGGCAAAGCTGGCACGCAGCGTTACGGTGCCGGTGCCTTCATTGACGCTGACGCCACTGAATTGCAAGCGGCCGTCGTGGTTATAAGTGCTGCCGTCATCCAGCTTAAGGGTGATTCGGGCTTGCCCATCGCCGTTGGTTTGCAGCTTTCCGCTGGCCAGGTCGCGCTTGAGACGCAGCAACTCGGTGGTGGACTGCGTGACATCGACGTAAATCGGGTCCAGTTGCTGAACAGTGGTCAGCGCCGTGTCCTGCTGGGCCACCACCAATGCACCGGGGGTGACGGTCGAGGTCTCGATACGGCCACTGATGGGCGCGGTAATACGTGTGTAAGCCAGGTTGATGCGCGCGGTCTGCACATCGGCCTCCGCCACTTTTACCTCCGCCGCAGCGGTCAACAGACTGGCCTCGGCGTCTTCTTTATCCTGCTGGCTGATGGCATCTATCTTTGCCAGTCCAGTATCTCGCTTGGCGGTCGCCTGCGCCGATTTGAGCGTGGCACGGGACTTGGCGAGCGTGGCCTGTGACTCCGCCAGCGCGGCCTGGTAGGTCGCACTGTCGAGCTGATACAAAGGCTGGCCGGCCTTGACATCTGCCCCCTCGACGAACAGCCGCTGCTGAACGATGCCACTGACCTGCGGCCGTATCTCGGCGACCATGAACGCTTGAGTGCGCCCCGCCAGCTCGGTGGTCAGCGCCTGGCTGCGCGGCTGGACAGTGATGACCGACACGCTTGGTTTTGGCGCAGCGGGCGGCGGATCATCCGCCGAACAACCGCTCAGAAGACTGATAAGGGCTGCGTAGATGACAAAGGTCACCGTTATCAGGTATTTGGCGAAAATCTTGCTCGACATGTTTGCCTCAGGACGTTGTGGCGAAAGCCTGATGTCAGAGTGCGAGGCAAATGTGCAGGAAAATTGAAGATTGCTGCGCCGACTTGAAACTTGCGGTCACGAAGGCCTAAATGGACGCCGTCTTCAGGGAAAACCCGAGCTTTCATGAAATCGAGCATCTCCACCAAATTATTTGTCGCGGTACTGGCCAGCGTGCTGTCAGTGATCCTGATCATGGGTCTGACTGCGAACTGGAGTTTTGCCCGTGGCTTTCTGGGTTATCTCAACGAGCAGGCCATGCAGCGTATGTCGCCGGTCCTGCCGCGGCTGGCCGTGGCCTATGCTCGCGAAGGCAGTTGGGAGTTCATGCGTGACAACAAGGATCGCTGGTTTGAGGTGATGCGCCCGGAGCCCGCACAGGACTTCGCCATTCCCGGGCTGGCAACACCACCCACTTCCGATCTGACTGGTGCAGTGTTTCGAATCGCCCTGCTGGATGCGCAGAAGAACCTGGTAATGGGGTTTCCGGGCGTGCATGACGATGAATTCATGCGCCCGGTGGAAGTCGCCGGCAAAATCGTGGGCTGGCTGGCCGTCACACCCTTTCAGAGCGTCAGTGAAGCGGGTGGCGAGCGCTTTCAGCAGTACCAGCTGCGCGCCAGCCTGGCGATGGGTGTGCTGTCGCTGCTGCTGGCCGTGCTGATTGCCTGGTGGATTGCCCGCACGCTGCTCGACCCGGTCAAGCGTGTGGCCGCTGCAACCCATCGGCTCGCCGCCGTGGAATACAGCAGCCGCGTGGCGGTTTCCTCCAATGACGAGGTAGGCCAGTTGGCTCGCGACTTCAATCAGCTGGCCTATACCCTGGAGCGCAATGAAAAGATGCGCCGGGAATTCATGGCCGATGTCTCCCATGAGCTGCGCACCCCGCTTTCGGTACTGCGTGGCGAACTGGAAGCCATCGAGGATGGCGTGCGCACCCTGGATCAGGCATCGATGAAGTCCCTGCAGGGCGAAGTCGGCATGCTCAGCAAGCTGGTGGATGATCTGTATGAGCTGTCCCTGGCGGATGTGGGCGCCCTGACCTACCGCAAGGTCGACTGTGACCTGGCAGAGCTGCTGACAAACATCACTGAGATGTTCGAGGAGCGTTGCGCCGCGCGTCAATTGAGTTTGCAGCTGGAACTTGCGACTCACCCCTTGTCGGTACACGCAGACCCAGGCCGCCTGCAACAGTTGATCAGCAACCTGCTGGAAAACTCGGTGCGCTACACCGATGCCGGTGGCACGGTGCAGGTTCGCGCAGCCATGCGCGATGATGAAGTGTGTATCGAAGTCATGGATTCCGGCCCCGGCGTCGATCCAGCACAATTGCCCAGGCTGTTCGAACGCTTCTATCGCGGTGAAACATCGCGTAACCGCGCCAGCGGCGGTGCGGGTCTGGGGCTGGCGATCTGTCACAGCATTGCCCTCGCCCACGGCGGCAGCCTCAGCGCCGACCATTCGCCCACAGGCGGCCTCTGGCTGACCCTGTGCCTGCCTGGACGGCTGCGACCATGACCTCCATGACCTCCATGACCACCGAAACGCCGATTCTCATTGTCGAAGACGAACCCAAACTGGCATCGCTGATGCGCGACTACCTGATCGCTGCCGGTTATTCGACCCATTGCCTGAGCAACGGTCTGGAGGTAGTGCCAGCAGTCAGAGCCCAGCCGCCGCAACTGATCCTGCTGGATATCATGCTGCCCGGTCGCGATGGCATGGATATCTGCAGGGAGCTGCGCAGTTTCAGCGCCGTGCCCATTGTCATGATCACCGCGCGGGTCGAGGAAATCGATCGTTTGCTGGGCCTGGACCTCGGTGCGGATGACTACATCTGCAAACCGTTCAGCCCGCGTGAGATGGTAGCCCGCGTCAAGGCAATACTGCGTCGCACTTCCTCAACCGACCCGCACACGCCCAAGGGTTTGCAGGTGGACGAAGCGCATTATCAAGCCTCGTTCAATGGTGTCAGCCTGGACCTGACCCCGGTTGAGCTGCGTCTGCTGGCCACTTTCGCCCGCTCACCGGGCCGGGTCTTTTCCCGAGACCATCTGCTGGACCGGCTCTACTCGGATCATCGCGTAGTAACCGACCGCACGGTGGACAGCCACATCCGCAACCTGCGTCGCAAACTGGAGCAGGCCTGTCCTGGTCAGGACCCGATCCAGTCGCTTTACGGCGTGGGCTACAAGCTCGAGCTTTGACCGTCACAGCGTTGAGCACACGTCATCATCCATGCCGTTCCAAGCACCCAACATCGGACGCGGAGCGTCCAGAACGGCATGCGACGCACGATAGTTACGATGATCGTTCCGCACGCTCCAGCGTGGGAGTGCCGTTCGTGACGCTCCGCGTCAAAAATCTGCGCCGCGCCGCAACCTCAAGACCGGACGCAGAGCGTCCAGAACTGCATGCGACGCGGAGCGCCGCACGATAGTTGGGATTATCGTTCCGCACGCTCCAGCGTGGGAATGCCGTTCGTGACGCTCCGCGTCACAAATCTGCGCCGCGCCGCAACCTCAAGACCGGACGCAGAGCGTCCAGAACTGCATGCGACGCGGAGCGCCGCACGATAGTCGGGATTATCGTTCCGCACGCTCCAGCGTGGGAATGCCGTTCGTGACGCTCCGCGTCACAGATTTGCGCCGCGCCACCTGGGCAACGACAGTCGTCAAACGTTTAGGCACTCTCCGTTTGGCGAGCGCGATTTAGTGCAGCGAGGTCGCGAAAGGCAGCGCCCGGGTGCCCCGCTTCCAGGCGCGGTCCTTCGCCGAACAGCTTTTCGCGCAGGGTGCCTTTGGCATATTCGGTCTTGTAGACGCCGCGTTTCTGAAGTTCCGGCACCAGCAGGTCCACCGCATCGATGAACGTTTCATGGGTCAGCGCGTAGGCCAGGTTGAAGCCGTCCACGTCGGTTTCTTCAACCCACTCCTGGAGCAGGTCGGCCACGGTTTCCGGGCTGCCGACAAACAGCGGGCCGAAACCGCCGATACCGACCCAGTCGGCCAGCGCCTGCGGCGTCCACACCGTATTCGGGTCAGCAGTGGAAAAGGTCTCGACTGCCGACTGAATGGCGTTGGTGTGCACATGCCGAAGCGGCTCATAAGGCTTGAACTGGCTGAAGTCGATGCCGGTCCAGCCGGAAATCAACGCCATCGCGCCTTCATAACTGACCCAGCTTTTGTATTCTTCAAACTTGGCCTTGGCCTTGGCGTCCGTTTCACCAAGGATCACCGTCTGCAAGTTGAAAATCAGCACACTGGAGGGGTCACGACCGGCCTCGGCGGTGCGGCGACGGATATCGGCCACGGTCTTTTTCAGTAGAACCTTGGAGGGTGCGGCCACAAAAACGCATTCGGCGTGCTCGGCGGCGAACTGCTTGCCGCGGCTTGAAGCCCCAGCCTGATAGAGAACCGGCGTACGTTGCGGCGACGGCTCGCACAGGTGGATACCCGGCACCTGGAAGTGTTTGCCAACATGACGAATCTCGTGGATCTTGCCGGGGTCACTGAATACCCGACGCTCGCGATCACGCAGAATCGCGCCCTCCTCCCAACTGCCTTCCCAGAGTTTGTAACAAACCTCCAGATACTCCTCGGCATAGTCATAGCGCGCATCGTGCTCGGTAAGGGTTTTCTGCCCTAGATTCTTCGCGCCGCTCTCCAGATACGACGTGACGATATTCCAGCCTGCGCGGCCCTTGGTCAGGTGATCGAGCGTCGACAGACGTCGGGCAAACGGATAAGGATGTTCGAACGACAGCGACGCGGTCAGGCCGAAGCCCAAATGTTCGGTCACCAGCGCCATGGGCGGGATGAGCTGCAACGGGTCGTTGACCGGCACCTGCGTGGCCTGGCGAATGGCCGCCTCACCGTTACCGCGATAAACATCGTAAATGCCCAGCACGTCGGCAATGAACAACCCATCGAACTTGCCGCGCTCAAGAATTCTGGCCAGATCGGTCCAGTATTCCAGGTCCTTGTACTGCCAGGAGCGATCACGAGGATGAGCCCAGAGGCCAGGCGATTGATGACCGACGCAGTTCATGTCGAACGCATTGAGGCGAATCTGACGAGACATACACTTACTCCTGAAGCTGCGGCGGAACCACGCCATTGAGGCGTTGATTGCCGATAACCTGATAGTGCCAGCGCAGCGGTTCACGACCGGTCGGGGCAGGCAATGACGAACGTTTGCCGGTCAGTTCGTACTGAATATTGCCCACCGCCTGCAATGCATCGGCACTGGCGATGACCGCCTCGCTGCTGGCGACAAGGCGCTGCTCGGAAGAGCCATCCAGCCTTTGGGCACGCTCCAGCAGCGCAGCGGCAACCTCCAGACGAATCTGCAGATCTCCGACTTTGCTGATCACATAGGGGTCATCGACAATGCGCTGCAGGTCACTGAGCGGCCATGGCTGAGCGTGCTCACGCAGGTAATCGAGGGTGTCTTGCAAGCCTTCGCGCGCCTGACCAAGGTCTTCGGCGGCGACCTTCAGTTGTGCGGTAATAGCGGGATGCGTCATGGGCGTACTCCTTGATCAGTTCCAGGCATGGCGTGGCGGTGCAATGCCGTTGAGCACCTGATTACCGATCAGGTGATATTTCCAGCGTGCCGGGTCATGCAGGGTGTGGGTGCGCGCATTGCGCCAGTAACGGTCCAGATTGAGTTTGCCCAGCACCGAACGGGTGCCAGCCAGTTCGAACAGCTGGCTGCTGGCGAGCAAGGCAATCTGTGCCGACAGCACCTTGGCCTGCGCGACGATCACCGATGCTTGCGCGACGCTGGCCTCACTGGGTTCGGCCAACGCATGGTCAATGGCTTGGCCGGCCTTGGCGAGAATCGCGTCGGTGCCATGCAGCCGCCACTGCAAGTCGCCGATGGTGGCGATGCTGAACGGGTCCTGCCAGCCGAAATCCTGCTTGCTGTCGATCCATGGCCGCGCCAGTCGTGCGTGCTTGAGGGTTTCCTCGAAGGCGCCGTGAGCGATGCCAGTGTCCACCGCCGCCTGGATAATCTGCGAAATAGGCCCGTCGGCAGTCGGCTCATCGAAGGCCCGGTGCGCAGGGATCACCGCGCTCGACGGCACGCGGACAGCATTCAGGACTGCCCCGCCGCTGGCGGTGGTGCGCTGGCCGAAACCGTCCCAGTTGTCGATGATCGTCAGGCCCGGATTGTCGCGCTCGACGAACGCGATAAAGGCCTGATTCTTCTCGTTGACCCCCGCCACTGGCACGATGTGCGCGAACAGCGCGCCGGTGCAGTAAAACTTTTCACCGTCCAGCACCGCGTGCTCGCCATCGAAGCGGATACGGGTCTGGAAGGCTCCGGCGTTCTTGCTTTTCGACTCGGAGAACGCATTGCCGAAGCGGTAACCGGCCAGTGCCTTGCCGAAATAGTGGCGCTTCTGCTCCTCGGTACCGGTCTGCAGCAGGATATCGAGCACGCCCAGATGGTTCTGCGGGATCTGCCCGAGCGAAGAGTCGGCGGCAGAAATGATCTTGATCACTTGCGCAACGGTGACGTAGGAAACGCCTGCACCGCCATAGGCTTTGGGCACGGTAATGGCCCACAGTCCGCTGGCGGAAAACTCATCCAGCTCAGCGACCGGCAGACGGCGTTCGCGATCACGCAGCGACGCTTCCTCGGCGAACCGGCTGGCCAGTGCCGTGGCGACTTCGATGGCTTCGGCATCGGAAGCGATGACATGTGCTCTGGGCGGTGCTGCAGGTGGAATTGAGAGTGGGTTACTCATGGGCTGGCTCCTGCTCGTTGGCGACAGGTTGAAAACACTCAACACGCTTGACCTTGAACAGTGCATAGCCCGTGCCGTAAATTATTTTTCTTTTAAAACAGTCGCTTGCATTAAATTTAAGATTCTCGGCGGTGCCCCGCAGAACAAAATGTCCGAACACTGTTGCTGGGCGAACAGCGGGGATTCACACTTGAGTCGCTGTGCCCAGATAGAAGTTCTGGATATCGTCACTCCCGGCCAGTTCCTGCGCAGTCCCTGAGCCCACCACCCGGCCGTTCTCCAGCACATAACCGAAGTGCGCGTATTCCAGGGTCAGATTGATATTCTGCTCGGCCACCAGCAGGCTCAGCCCCGCCTCGCGATTGAGCCGCGCCAGCGTGTCAAAAATTTCCTCGACTACCTGCGGAGCCAGTCCCATGGAAGGCTCGTCGAGCAGCAGTAAACGAGGCTGGGACATCAATGCCCGGCCGATGGCGACCATCTGCTGTTCACCGCCCGACGTATAGCCGGTCAGCCGTTTACGCAGCAGGCGCAGCCTGGGGAAGTAGCTGTAGACCCTCTCCAGCCTGGCCTTGATTTCGGCCCGTGATGGTCGCGACACAAAAGCGCCGATCAGCAGGTTCTGCTCGACACTCAAGTGGGTGAAGCAGTGTCGACCTTCCAGCACCTGCGCCAGACCGTTTTTGACCAGTGCCGAAGGATCGGAATGGGTGATTGGCAGGCCCTGGTAGTGAATCCGGCCACTGACCACCTCGCCCCGCTCGGCACTCACCAGTCTGGAAATGGCCTTGAGCGTAGTGCTTTTGCCCGCGCCATTGGCCCCCAGCAAGGCCACGATCTGGCCCTGCCGAACCTGCAGACTGATCCCGCGCAACGCGAGGATGGATTGCTCGTAGAACACCTCGACCTGCTCCACCGACAGAATGGTTTCGGCAGCGGGCGCAGCATGCGGGATCAGGCTCATCGGGTTTACTGCTCCTTGCTGCAATCGCGCGGGGTAATGCCTTTTTCCTTGGCGTACTGCGCAGCCGATGCCTCGATGATGGGCCGCAACAAGGCACGATCAGCCTGTATCCAGTCGCTGATCAGGTTCCAGCGCTGGCCGTCCCATTGCTGAAAGCGCACCGCACCACCGCCTTCGTGGTCAGCGCACGACAGCTTCAATGGCTGTACCAGCCCTTTGGCACCCAGCGCCTGCAAGCGTGCGTCGTCAAGGTTCAAATGCTCAAACCCCCAGCGCACCTGCTCGCCAGTCAGTGGCTTATTGCCGAATCGGGCCTGTGCAATGCGCAGCGCTTCGACATTGAGGATGCCGTTCACCACACCCAGGTTGTAATACACGGTGCCAAAACGTTTGGGGTCGGCCAGGTTGCCTTGGCCCTTGTCGAGCACCGCCGTCTTGATGCCTTGCAGCACCGGGAAGTCGGTCCCGGAGGGGTGCGTGGTGATAGAAATGAAGCCCTTGGCGGCTGCCCCTGCGGGAATCACGTCTTCCTCGGAATTGCTCCAGATGTTGCCAATGATGTGATCCACCGGAAAGCCAACCTTCTGCGCCGACTTCAGCGCCACCGGATTCATCACCCCCCAACCACGCAGGATCACCCAGTCGGGCTTGAGGCGACGAATGTTCAGCCATTGCGATTGCTGTTCGTTACCGGGGTGCGGCACTTCAAGGGTGGTCAGCTCGAAGCCGTAATTTTTTGCCAGGGTTTCCAGTACACCATTGGTTTCCTTGCCATACGGCGAGCCGTGATACAGCACAGCGATTTTCTTGCCCTTGAGCGACGCCAGGCCGCCTTCACGCTGACCGATGTAATTGACGATGGCCGACACTTCGGAGTACGGGTTCAACTGCAGCGGAAACACATAGGGAAAGACACTGCCGTCTGTGGAATCCGTGCGTCCGTGGTTGATGGTGATCAGCGGAAGTTTGTCGGCAGTAGAGCGCTCCAGCGTGGCGTAGGCGATGCCGACGGAAAGCGGGTTGGTCGCCGCCGCCGGAGCACCGTTGAGCCCGCCTTTGAGACGCTCGTAGCACTCGACGCCCTTCTCCACCACGTATTCGGTTTCGCACTCCGACCAGGTCAACTTGACGCCATTGACCCCACCGTTGGCATTGACGTATTGCAGGTAGTCGATGAAACCACCGAAAAACCCGGTGCCGCCCGCAGCATAAGGGCCAACCCGGTAGCTCTGCAGCGGGAAATACTGCTCGTTGGCAGCCTGTGCCGTGGTAGCCAGACCACACCCCAGCAGGGCCATACCGAGGGCCAGACGCAACAGGGATTTTCGGTGTTTCATAGGCGCATTCCTTGAGGTACACGAGGTTTTTGTGGGTGAGTAACCAGTCAATAGCGCAGCGGCCAGACGCGTGCGCGCTGACGAAAGCGCAGCCAGAGACGCGCCAGCCCTTCGGGCTCCTTGATCAGAAAAGCGATGATCAAGGCACCGAAAAGCATCTTCTGAATGTTTTCCAGTTGCCCGGAATCGATCAGGCCGACCGGCAACAAGGCGCTGAGGTTGCCGAGCAGAATCGGGAACAGCACGATGAAAGCTGCGCCAAGGAAGTTGCCTTGCACGCTGCCCAACCCGCCGATAATGATGATGAACAGAATCTGGAATGACCGGTTCAGGTCAAAACCATGCGGCTCGACCGTGCCCAGATAAGCGAACGCCCACAGCGAGCCAGCGACGCCCAGATAGAAACCGCTGATGGCGAATGCCAGAAGTTTGGCCTTGAACAGGCGGATGCCGATTACCGCAGCGGCGGTGTCCATATCGCGCACGGCCATCCAGTTGCGGCCCAGCTCGCCGCGAAGCAGATTTCTCGCCAGCCAGAAAAGCAGCACTACCAGCCCAAGCGTCAACAGGTAGCGGCCTTGCGGCGAGCTGAAATTCACCCCGGCGATGATCAGTGGCGGCGAGGTGATCACGCCCGAGGCATTGTCGTTGGTGAACCAGCTGAAGCGGGTCAACACCCACTCGACCACAAACTGTGCGGCGAGTGTCGAGACCAGCAGGTAGAAGCCCTTGATCCGCAGGCTCGGCAGCCCGAACAGCAACGCCACCAGCGCAGACACCAGCCCGCCCAGCGCAAAACCGAGCAGCAATGGCATGCCCGGCACCCGCAGTTGCAGGTTATAGGCAGCGAAAGCACCCACCGCCATGAACGCAGCCGAGCCCAGCGATAACTGCCCGGCGTATCCGGTTAACAGGTTAAGCCCCAGCCCCGCCAGCGACAGCACCAGAAACGGAATCAGGATCGCGCTGAACCAGTAATCGTTACCCAGCAACGGCACTGCGATAAAAGCGAATACCAACAGACTCCACAGCCCGATGCGGTCCTGGCGCAGACGAAACACCCGGCGTTCATCCGCGTAGCTACTCGCCAGTTGTCCGGTTTCTCGATAAAGCATGGCATTGATCCTTGATGAAAGTCAGACGCGCTCTATCGCCCGCTCGCCGAACAGGCCGGCAGGACGAACCAGCAGAAACAACAGCGCCAGCACATACGGCACCCAGTTTTCGATACCGCTGCCGATGATCGGCCCCAGGTAAATCTCGGCCAGCTTCTCGGCTGCGCCGATTATCAGACCGCCGACAATCGCTCCGCCAATCGAGGAAAAACCGCCAATGATCAACACCGGCAGCGCCTTAAGCACCACCAGTGACAGGGAAAACTGCACCCCCAGCCGCGCCCCCCAGAGCAGCCCGGCCACCAGTCCGACAAACCCGGCCACGGCCCAGACCACCGCCCAGATGCGTGGCAAACGGATACCCACGGCCAGCGAGGCCAATGGGTCGTCCGCCACTGCACGCAACGACAGACCGATACGAGTACGGTTGAACAGCAACGACAGGGCAATCACCAGCGCCGCAGCCGTGCCCGCCGCGAACAGGTCGAACTGCGAGAGCAACATGCCGCGAATTTCCAGTGGCTCGTCAGGGATGCCCAGCTCAAGGCCGTGAACCTGCGCCCCCCACAGCGCCTGGGCCAGGCCTTCGATCATGTACGACAGGCCAAGGGTGGCCATGAACAGAATGATCGGTGGACGATTGACCAGTGGGCGCAGAACCATTCTTTCGATCAACAGCGCCAGCACCACCATGCTGGCCAGCGTTGCCAGAAACGCCCAGAAAAATGGCACACCCCGCTCCAGCAGGCTGACAAACGTCAGCGCCGCGAACAGCACCATCGCGCCCTGAGCGAAGTTGAACACCCCCGACGCCTTGTAGATCAGCACAAACCCAATCGCCACCAGCGAGTACATGACACCTGCCAACAGCCCGCCGATCAGCACTTCAAAGAAGAATTCCATGGTTTATGGTTTCCCGACCGAAAACGAACGACGCGTGCCGAGATACGCAGCGATTACCTGAGGGTTGGCGCGAACCTGCGCGGGTGTGCCATCCCCGATCTTGCGACCGTAATCCAGCACCACCACATGGTCGCTGAGGCCCATCACCACACCGATGTCGTGCTCGATCAGCACCACAGTGACGCCCAGCTCACGATTGATATCGCGGATGAACTGACTCATCTCGTGCTTCTCTTCGGCATTCATTCCGGCCATCGGCTCGTCCAGCAACAGCAGACGCGGTTCCGCCGCCAGGGCGCGGGCCAGTTCGACACGTTTTTGCAGGCCATAGGAAAGTTTGCCCACCAATGCGTGGCGCCACGGGTGGATGCGCAGAAACTCAATCACCCGCTCGGCATGCCGGCGTTGTTCGTCGTCTTCGGCAGGTGCCCGACCGATGCGCAGCATCTGCTCAAGCCAGGTACTGCGCCGTTTGAGATTGCGCCCGGTCAACACGTTGTCCAGCACACTCATGCCCTTGAACAAGGCGATATTCTGAAAAGTACGGGCGATACCGCCCTCGGCCGCCTGGTGCGGACGCATCCGGCGGCGCGTCTGGCCGGCATAAGTGATGGAGCCGCTTTGCGCCTGATACACGCCATTGATGACGTTGAGCAGCGAACTCTTGCCCGCACCATTGGGGCCTATCAATGCGCAGATCTCGCCTGTAGCCACCGAGAAACTGATTGAGGCAACAGCTTTAACCCCTTTGAAAGATAAGGAAATATCTTCAAGTTCCAACAGCGCCACAGGCGCCAGCGCATTCAAGACGGCACACCCAGTAGTGCTGGCGTATGCGGCATATCATCTGCCGGTTCTTGCGGCTGATTGGCCTGGCTCGCTGCCCCCAACCTGATTGGCCTGATACCCAGCGCCGTAAAAAATGCTTCGCTCTGTGGCGTCAGCGCATCGCCTGCCAGCAATGGTTTAGCCAGCCGACTCATGCCCAACACGTCCAGCAGCGGGCGGCGAATCAACCAATAACCCAGCCAGCGCCGCACGGCACCCGGAGCAGGAGCCATCGCCCATTGATAAAGCCGGTGGCTGATGCTGCCTAGTAGCGGCAAGCGCTCCCTGACCCAGAGTTCCAGACGTGCGTAGGACTCGCGAGTGCCCAGCACCAGGGTGGGCCCCAGTTCGCGACGGTCGTTGTCGCGAGTGCCAAGGGCCTCGGGAAAATTCAGGCAAAACCCGGCAACCAGCCAGGGTGCCAACAGATAGCGCGCCTGCCCGCTGGCGGCAAACACTCTGGCGGCCAATGCCTGATCCTGGCTGGAAAGCGCATGCCTTTGCGCCAATTGCCTTGCGTCCGAAAGCAGAACTGCATGACTCAACTGCAGGTCCGGCTGCCAGTCGACAGCGGGAAAGACAAAGGCCGCAGCCCGGCTCTGGCGCGGATCGGCAACGTTGCCAGCCGGTCCGTCCAGCAGTCGGGCATAGTCGATCACCCCGCTGTCATCAGCCTCAGTCAGGCCGCGCTTGTCCAGCAACACGACGATGCCCGGTGAGGCGACGCGCACCTGGAGAAGCGCTTCCAGCCCGTCGACCACTGCAAACTCCGGGGACTGGCCTGCCAGCCATGCGCGGTTATCCAGCGCCGGGTCGAGCAGGCTGACGCTGCCCCCAAGCCAGTGCGCCGCCAGCGTCAACAACAACGCTTCGGCTCGCGCCTCGCTGATAATGAACAGCCTGTCGGCCGGGCCGAACCCGACGCCCTTCAAGGCAGCGGCCAAGCTTCTGACGTCACTGGCCAGCTCGCCCCAGCTACGTTTCTGCCAGATACCGAATTGCTTGTAACGCAAGGCCGTCTGTTCAGGGCGGCTTTGAGCCTGCTGTAGCAGCGCCTGGGGCAATGAGTCGCACATGTTGCGCTTCCGTCGATAAAGAATCGATGAAGCCATAGCAGCGAGCGTGCCAGTCTAACAACCTTATTAATATCAATAGGTTGCAACGCCTGAATGAGTTTTGTCACTGTGCGGTTTGCAGACAAGCTGTTGCGCGGCTGTTGCCCGGACAACAGATGAATCCGCCAATTAAAATAAAATCTATAAAAATCATATAGTTATATTCAGGCATAAAGCATGCAGAGATATGCACGAACCCACCCGGCCCATGTGCCGATCTCTTCGCGTTCAGGAGTACCGCATGACTCAATCAACCGACTCAAACCCTCTCTCGCTGGGCACCGATTACGAAACTCTGGCCAACCGGTTCCGGCCGATTTTCCGCGAGATCGGCGCTGGCAACGTCGAACGCGAGAAAGCCCGCGCCCTGCCCTATGAACCGATTGCCTGGTTGAAGAAAGCCGGTTTCGGCGCTGTGCGGGTACCCGTCGAATACGGCGGTGCGGGTGCTTCGGTGAGCCAGCTGTTTCAACTGCTGATAGAACTGGCCGAAGCCGACTCGAACATTCCGCAAGCCTTGCGAGCGCATTTCGCCTTTGTCGAAGACCGCTTGAATGCACCACCGGGCGCCGACCGTGACACATGGTTTGCACGCTTCGTGGCTGGGGATCTGGTCGGCAACGGCTGGACCGAGGTAGGGGCAGTGAAAATCGGCGATGTGATAACCAAAGTCAGCCCTCAAGGCGATGGCTTCGTGCTTAACGGCACCAAGTTTTACAGCACCGGCAGCATTTTCGCCGACTGGATCGACGTCTACGCCCAGCGCGCCGACACTGGGGCCGATGTGATTGCGGTGGTGGATGCCAGGCACGCAGGCGTGCGTCACAGTGACGACTGGGACGGGTTTGGCCAGCGCACCACCGGCAGTGGCACCTCGGTGTACGACAATGTGCCGCTGCCCGCCACACATGTCATCCCGTTCGAGCAGCGTTTCAAATACCAGACGGCGTTCTATCAGCTGGTGCTGCTGGCGGTGCTGGCAGGTATTGGCCGAGCCGTCGAACGCGACATCGCGCATGAAGTGCGCGACCGCAAGCGCATCTTCAGCCACGGCAATGCGAGCAGCGTCAGCCAGGACTCACAGGTGCAGCAAGTGGTCGGGCAGATCTCCGCTCAGGTCTACGCCGCCGAAGCGGCCACCCTGCGTTCTGCCGAGCCTTTGCAACGCGCTTATGTCGCACGCTTCGGCAATAATCCACAGCAGGAAAAAGACGCCAACATTGCCGCGGAAATCGAGACTGCCAAGGCGCAGGTCATTGTGTCGGAACTGGTGCTGCGCGCTGCCACCGAGCTGTTCAATGCGCTGGGCGCTTCAGGCGTCAGCGTCAACAAGGCGCTGGATCGCCACTGGCGTAATGCGCGCACGGCGGCATCGCACAATCCGCTGATCTACAAGGCGCGCATTGTCGGTGACTGGCGCATCAATGGTACCGAGCCGCCTTTTGTCTGGCAGATCGGCAGCGGTACCGGCAAAGCCTGAAGTGTAAGGTTACGCCGCGTTACGCAACAGGTGGCGACTGGCAAAGCTGAACGCCAGCACCAGAAAGATCAGCACCCCGGTCGCTACCTGCTGCCAATAGAAGTTCCAGCCGATCAACAACAAACCATTGGCGATGACGTTGATGAACAGCACGCCCAATAACGTCCCGACAATGTTGGCACGCCCATGGCGACTCAGCGTCGTGCCGATGAACACCGCGCCAATGGCGTTGATCAGGTAGGCATTGCCCGACATCGGCACATAGGCGTTGACCGTGGAGCTGAGCATTATACCGGCGACCGCGCAGGCCAGAGCGCTGGCGACAAACACCTGTACGGCGATGCGCCGGGTAGAAAGCCCCGAGTAATACGCCAGCTGCGGCTGAGTCCCCAGCGCAAGCATTTCCCGCCCCAAACGGCCACGCGCCAGCACCAGCCCGTAAAACCCTGCCAGCACCCCGACCACCACCAGAGGCAATGGCACGCCCAGAATCAGTACACCGCTAATGCCCGGCAACGCGCCCTGAGCGATGTAGATAGGTTGACCACCGTCGGATAACAGCTGCTGCACGCTGGTGCCGATAAACAACGTATCCAGCGTCGCCAGAAACGGCGAAATACGCAGCCCGGCGATCAGCGTCGCATTAAACGCGCCCGCCGCGCCGCCTGCCAACAAGGCCACCGCGATGGCCGCACCCAGACCGTGGCCGCCATTGAGCGTGACGACAAAGCCGAGGCTGGCAAAGTCCAGCGCTGTTCCCACCGACAGATCGATGCCGCCGGCAGCAACTGCCCAGGTCATACCGACGGCCACAATGGCCAGCAACACAAAATTATTCAGCACCAGGCTCGACAGGTTGCCCCAGCTCAGAAATCCCGGTGCATTGATGGCGAAAAACAGCAGGATGATCAGCACCAACAGCGGCAGGACCGCAGGCAAAAGGCGCGGCAGGAATTTCACCAGTGTTGAAGAAGTGTTCAGGGTCAGCGTATTCATTGTTCACCCTCCCGGCGGCCCAGCGCCCCGGAAAATGCCACCACCAGCAGGATCAGCACGCCTTGGACGCCATTGACCCAGAAATTGGAAATGTTCAGTAATTGAAAGCCATTGATCAGAAAACCCAGCAGCAACGTCGCCAGCAAGGTGCCAGGAATGTTGGCGGTCAGGCGCCGCGAGAACACCACACCGAGAAAGGCAATCGCCACCACTGACAGCAGCATGTCGCCGGAGCCGGTGGTGCTGCCACTGAAAAATGCAGCAGAGCAGAACGCCGCAATGGCGGCGCAGCCACCGGCAATCAGGTAGCTGGCGAACACATGGCCCTGCAGATTCAGGCCGGCAGCAGTTGCCGCTTGCGGGTATTCACCGATGGCATACAGGCGCAGGCCAAACGCGCTGTGCTGAATCAGCAGCCACAACAGCGCTGCAACACTCAGCAACACCCACGCCAGCGCCGGAATGCCCAGCCAGACGCCGGAAGCCAGACTGTCCAGCAGCGCGGAATCGGTAGCCAGTACGGTGTTCTGGGTCAGCACCAGCTCCAGACCTGCAATCAAATTCATGCTCGCAAGCGTCGCCAGCAAGGGCGGCAAGCGTAATAACACCACTGCCAGACCATTGAGCGCCCCAACCAGCAGACCACAGGCGAGCGTCAAACCAATCGCTTGCCAGGCTTCGAAACCGGCGTTGTTCAGACTGCTGTAAACGGCTGCGCACAGACCGAGATTGGCCGCCAGCGACAGGTCCAGCCCTCCGCTGACAACATTGGAGCCGCCACCGATAACCACACATGTCAGGCCCAGCGCCAATATGCCCAGCACGGCTGACTGGGCGAACACGTTGCTGATGTTGCCGATGCTGAGAAAGTTGGGCGCGCTGACCGCAAAGCCCAGCAGTATCGCCAGAAATACCAGTAACGAACCGCGCTGTGCCAGCCGTACCAGCCAGCGTTGCGAGGGATCGCCGACCTGAATGACTGATGTTTCAAGCGTGGACATGGCGGGTCTCCTGGAGAGTATTTTTACCGTCATGACGGCTTTCGCTGGCACCGGTGGCGCAGGCCAGCAACTGGTCACTGTCGGTGCTCGACGAATCGAATTCGCCCGCAATACGCCCCCTGTGCAGCACCACAATGCGCTGGGTGATGCCGATCAGTTCCGGCAGGTCCGACGACAGCACCAGCACTGCTGCACCGCCTTCAGCCAGCCGGGCAATCAGCCGGTAGATTTCCACCTTGGCACCAATGTCGACACCCACACTGGGCTCATCCAGCAGGTACAACGTCGAGTGTCGACTCAGCCATTTGGCCAAGGCGACCTTTTGCTGGTTGCCACCACTGAGCAATTGAACCGCCGCATCATGGTCTGAGGTCTTGATCGCCAGTTCACCGATCAGGCGCTGACTTTCCCTTGACTGCGCAGCACCGTCGAGCAATCCCCAGCGGCTGAAGCGCCCGAGGCTGGCCAGGGTAATGTTCTCCAGCACCGAAAGCGCTGGCGCTACGCCATGCGTGCGGCGCTCTTCGGGGACCAGCGCGATACCGTTGCGCACCGCATCACGAGGGGATTTCAGTTGCAACGGCTGACCGTTCAACAGCAAGCCGCCGCGATCCGGCTTGAGCAGCCCGAACAGGCTCTTGAGCAGTTCCTTGGCACCCGAGCCGACCAGCCCGGTCAGGCCCACCACCTCGCCACTTCGCACGCTCAGGTCAACGCCGTTGTAAAAGCGCCCTGCTCCCAGCCCGTTCAATTGAAGCACTGGCGGGCCGGGCTGCGTCTGCGCCCGGAAATATTGCTCACCCACGTCACGATTGACCATCAGCCGGGCGATCTGCGCGGTGCTGACAAGCGCGGGATCAACCACCGCCACATCGCGTCCATTGCGCAGCACGGTGACCTGATCACACAACGATTCGATTTCCTGCAGGTAGTGGGAGATGTACACAATGGTCAGACCGTCATCGCGCAAGCGCCGGACAATCGCCAACAACCGGTCCACCTCCTGTTTGACCAGTGACACACTCGGCTCGTCGAACACCAGCACCTGCGGTTTGGCCAGCAGTGCGCGAGTGATCTGCAATATCTGTCGCTGCGCGCTGTCCAGATCGCGTACCAGCGCCCCGCTCGGCAGGCGCATGGCAAAATAATCATCCAGCAACCGGGCCGCTTCGCGCTCCTGAGCGCGTCGATCGACGAACAGACCGCGTTTGATTTCCTGCCCAAAAAACAACGCCTCGCCGACGCTGAAGCTGCCCGGCAGCAAGCGCTCCTGATGAATGAAATGCACGCCCGCGGCTTCAATCTGGCGCGGAGTAAAGCTGTCGAACTGCTGGCCATGAATACTCAAGCTGCCCGCATCGGCGCGATGAATACCGGCGAGGACCTTGATCAGGGTTGACTTGCCTGCGCCGTTTTCGCCAACCAGCCCATGAATCGTTCCGGCCTCGACCCGCAGGTTGACACCATCCAGTGCCTTAGTGGCGCCAAAGCGCTTACTGATGCCCTGCAAGTACAAGGCCGCCGTTGCCCTCGTAACGTCTGCAATCGCTGCTCTCATGGTCGATCTCCTGCGTCAGTTATCACCCCTGAGTTCCTGCACTTGCGGCAGGTTGGCGGCCGTGGTCAGCAGGGTCGGCACCTGAGTCTCTTTGGGCAGGTCGCGTTGCCCGGCCAGGTAGCGAGCGACGTTCTGCACCGCGGTCTTGCCGATCAGGGCCGGCTGCTGCGCAACCACCGCACCAATCGGCGAGTTCTCACGGCGCATCAGCTCAAGCACTTCCGGGGTGCCGTCGACGCCATAGGTCTTGATTTCAGTTCTTCCGGCGTCGATCAGTGCCTTGCTGGCACCCAGCTGGGGAATGTCCCAGGCCGCCCAGATCGCCGAAACACTGCCTTTGGGATACTTGTTAAGCAGTGCCGAGACTTGCGAGTAAGCGTCTTGAACCGTGTTGGGAATGACGTCACGCAACTCCGGCTCGATGATTTTCAGTTCCGGATGATCCTTGAGCGCCAACTTGAGCTGGTCGTAACGAATGGCACACACCGGCACACCATAAAAGCCGTTGAATACCAGCACGTTGCCCTTGCCGCCCGCGTCTTTGATCAGTTGCCCGGCCAGTGCCTTGCCGGTGGCAATATTGTCCGAGGTGGTGTTGTTGAGGCTGTATTGCGAAGGTGCATCGATGGTGAATAGTGGAATCCCCGCCTTGCTGATGCGCTTGAGCCAGGGGTCGATAACGCTGAGTGTGCCCAGGGTCTGAATCACCGCGTCGGGCTTTTGCGTGACCACGGTCTGCAGTTGATTGACCAGGTTCTTGTCGTTGCGACCTGCATCAAGCGTTATAGGCGTGCCGCCCAGGCGCTTGACCTCATCCACCTGCGCCTGAAACGTCTTGATATCGAAGTAGTGACTGGTACCGGTCATGCTGATCGCGATGCGCTTGCCCGCCAGCGAAGGTACATCGCTGTCATCGGCATATGCCGTCGCGACAAGGCTGGTGGCCAACACGGTCAGCGCCAGAGCGCGCCCTAATGCACGCAGGCGGGTTGGCTGGTAAATCGGGACGGCATCAGGCATTCGGGTGGCTCCGCTGGCTCAGGAAAACAATCCTGATCAGCAGTGCACAGGTCATGCCCAAAGCCCTGCGGTTACGCTGGCAACGGCGCAGAGCCTGGCTTGCAGGCTATTGCGCCGAATTGCGTCTAGGCTGATAGCCGACGCTTCAGGCCTAAGGCGGCGAACACATTGTCGATTCGCTTTTGTCCGGGCAACAGCAAGGTCATGCCTGACTGCTTAGCCAAGCTTGAACTGCCTAAGGGTAGTAGTCAGATCACTCGCCAGTTCGGCCAGGGACTGACTGGCACTGCCGGTCTGGCCGGTACGCACTGCCGACTGCGCCGACAAGTCACGGATTCGTACCAGGTTGAGATCCACTTCGCGCGCGACCAGCGCCTGCTCCTCAGAAGCGCTGGCGATCACCGTATTTCGCTCATCGATGACCATGACCGAACTGGCAATACTGGCCAGCACGGCGTTGGCCGACTCGGCCTGCTGTTTGGTACGTTGGGCCTGCTCGGTACTGACTTCAAGCGCCACCAGCGTGCTCTTGGTGCCCTGCTGGATGTGCCCGATCATGGTCTCGATCTCACGGGTCGACTCGCTGGTGCGATGAGCCAGCGCGCGAACTTCGTCCGCAACTACGGCAAAACCCCGCCCGGCATCGCCAGCCCGTGCCGCCTCGATGGCGGCATTGAGGGCCAGCAGGTTAGTTTGCTCGGAGACTGCGCGAATAACATCCAGGACCTTGGTGATATCCAGCGTGCGGGTTGCCAGCGCCTGCGCCTCGACCGACGCGGTGCCGACATTGCGGGTCAGTTCAAGGATCGACTGAACGGTTTGATTGAGCTCTTCCTGACCTTCGCGGGCCGACACCGAAGAGGCTTTGGATTCTTCCGAGGTGGCCACCGCATTTCGCGCTACTTCGTCGACCGCCTAGCTCATCTCGGTAACGGCGGTGGCGGCCATTTCTATCTCGCTGTTCTGCACCACAAGGTCAGCGTTGCTGTTGACCATCAGCACACTCATTTGCTCTGTGGCCGAGGCCAATTGGTGAGCGGCATCGCCCACCTGGGTCAGGGTCTGGCTCAGATTGCCGCGCATGCGCTCCATCGATTGCAGCAAAAGGGCCGCTTCATCAGTGCCCTCACGGTTGATTGCGCTGGGACGCAGGTCGCCCGCAGCAATGGTTTCCGAGCTGTGCAGCGCCTGACTGATCGGCACTGCCAGACTTTTGGTCAGGCGCCAGGCGAGCAATACGGTCAGCAACACCGTCAGAAACATAACCCCCTGAGTGACTATCAGGGCGTTTTCATACACCGACGTCGCTGCAGCGCTGGATTCGGCTTCGGAGTCATCATTGATCTTTTCCAGCTTGCCAAGGGCGGCTTCGATACTTTCCGCCATGGCCTTCATCTCGCCCCAGACGAGCGCCCTTCCGGCCTCTGCCTGATTCTCGTTGATCAGCGTATAGACCTTTTCGGCACGCTCGATGTAGCCCTGATAAGTGCTCTTCAGACCCTCTACGAGCGCGCGCTCTTCATCATCGGTGATCAGCGGGTCGTAGGCCTCTACGGCCTTTTGGAAACCGGCCTTCCTTTCAAGGAACTCGTTGTGAGCCTGAGCTACCTGCGCAAGATCATGCGTGGCAAGCATTTTGGCCACGGTGGTGCGGGTTTTCTCGACCGCCAGGGCAATGTCGTCACCCAGCGCAATCCCTGGAAGCGCGTAGTTTTCGATTTCAAGCGATTGCTCACGAATACCGTGCAATTGCTGAATGCTAAAAATACCAAGCCCGAACACCAGCACCACCATCAACGCAAAGCAGGCGGAGGTCCGCGCGGCTATTTTCAGCTGTCTCAGCATGTTCAATCCCCTTCTCGTGGCTGACGAATAAATTAGCACCGTCATTTCTATCGGCTGATCGAGAAAAAGAATGAAGAACGTCGAATCAGAGCCGTGCCACTGCTATTCAGGGCCCACTTCAAGGAAACCTTATGGTAGGTTTCGCGACGCTCGATAACCACGAGATGACGGGTCTTTTCAACCTTCAGACTGACTTACTGGAGTTGCCATGAAACATTATTACGCTGCCGCATTACTCGCCCTTGCACTGCCCGGTGCTGCTCACGCTGGCGACGCGCTGGTCAGCTACCCCGCTATCATCCAGGCGTTGAACACCGGAGAGTCGGTCGCTGTGGCGATTGATCTTGGGCAATGCAAGTCTTCGGTCGCGGGTGCCGAGCCGTCCAAAACCAAAGGCGGCAAACGCATCGATGCCTACCGCATCACTCCCGACGGCACCCTCGCGTTCTCGGACAGCCACTTCACCCTCGATCGCGATAACAAGCCTATCGAGCAGTTCATTCGCTACCAGATACGCTCTAATGGCAGTGCCTTATTCAGCATGACGACGCTGAGTGTTCCCGGCTATCAGCAGGTCGGCAATCCGGTGAGTTATGAATGCGCGATCGGCAAAGGACTAAGCTTTTTTGCCAGCCAGTAACGGTCACGCCACAACCAAATGAACCAGACAGATATCCGGCGTGGGCGACAGACCGTCCTCACGCCCTTGAAAGTTACGCTTGAATTGCTTATTGGTGGACAATTTCGAGCACTTCAAACCCGATTGATAAACTGAGAATGGTTGAACCCAGCCTGCACGCAAGCCGCCCTGTCAGACTGACCAGTCTCTGGTTATATACATAACCAGCAAAAATGATTTAAACGCCATCACGCCGACCCGCCAATTGTCAGCGACAAGGTTTATACCTTGATAACACACTTGACACTTGCTTTCACACCCACGCGCTTCTTTGAAGGCTCTCTATATCTCGTTAACCTGATAAATACTGACACGCAGGCGGTCATCCCCGGCTTTTATATTTAATCTGCCGACGTACAGGTTTCTCTGCAGGTAATCATGAGCGTCGGAAGGAACGCTGAACTGTTTGCTGCACGTGCACCGACAGCGCGATTCGGCGAATGGCGCGCGGTCCGTTTCATCGAAGGCCACGAGCCCTTCTCCGACGACATCTATCTTTATTCCGTCGTCAGTCAGCAAGGTGTAGTACAGGCTGAATCGTGCAAGGCTGTCATCCTGGGGCACGAGAAAAAGGCTACCTCCCGGAAGAACCTGCCCCTGCAATCGATCGCCGGTAAAGTCTCCTCCCAGTATCTCACCGCTGCTGCGTTGCCCTCGTTGAGGGTTACAAAGCGCTTGCGGCTTATCGATACGCAGGTGAGCAGCCAGTATTTCATGCAGTTGCATCGTCTCCATCCCTCAACCCCTCATCTTGCATGCGGTGGCTCGCGCCTGCCCATAACTGTACCGAGGTGTATCTTTTAGCCCGGACATCGCATGCTGTCAATTTAAATATACCAACTGGTACACTTATGAGGCTTAGGATAAGCGTCTGTAAAGCAGTATCGTTTTGCCACTTTCGATAAATCTCTGTGGCTCGTACCCAGCGCAGAAAAAAGCGGAAAGTCTATTCCGCAAGTTCATTTAAAAATTGATTCACATGGCCTATTACTCAACTAACAGTACTGGCCAAATGAGCCCACTCGGCCAACTCATAGCTCACTACTTACTAAATGAAGTTTAATCCGCGCCTGCCAAAAACCTGTTTACATGAGGACTGTCAACTTTTCCGACAGTGTCTTACAAGGAGATACGAAATGACCTATACCGTGAAACAGTATGGATGGATTCGCGATCTGCCTGATCATCGCGATCATCTTTATGCGGCCCCCACAACGGCGCTGGCGGCGCTCCCACACATGGTTGATCTGCCCCCCCATTGCCCGCCCGTATACGACCAGGGCCAACTGGGCAGTTGCACCGCGAACGGTATTGCCGGAGCGATTCAGTTCGATCGCATGAAGCAAAAGCTGACGCCCGCGTTCGAGCCCTCGCGGTTGTTTATCTATTACAACGAACGGGTCATTGAGCATACCGTCGATTCGGACAGCGGCGCGATGATCCGCCACGGAATCAAAAGTGTAGCGGAGCAAGGTGATTGCCCTGAAAAAGAGTGGCCTTATGACATTGAAAAGTTCGCTGTCAAACCTCCGGCTGCCTGCTACAAGGACGCTAGAAAATACAAAGCGGTGTCCTACCAGAAGGTTGCGCAAAACCTCAACCAGATGAAAGGCTGCCTGGCGGCAGGCTATCCGTTTGTCATTGGTTTTTCCGTCTACGAAAGCTTTGAAAGCAAGAAAGTCGCCCAGACCGGGCATGCCCCGATGCCGGGCCCTCACGAAAAAATGCTCGGAGGGCACTGCGTGTTGGCAGTGGGCTACAACGATGCCCACCAGCATTTCATCCTGCGCAACTCATGGGGCACTGGCTGGGGCATGGAAGGCTACTTCACCCTGCCCTACAGCTATCTGCTGGATGAAAATCTGTCCACCGACTTCTGGACGATAAGGGTCGTGGCTACCTGACTTGTCAGGCAACCGGGCATTGCACTGCCGCATTGGCACCCTGCAGGTACTCTCGCGGCGTGCATCCAAATTCCCGGCGAAATACCGTGTGCAGGTATTGCGCCGACCGGAAACCACAATCGCGGGCGATGTCGGCAATTGCGCAGTCCGTATTTTGCAGCCCGTGTGCGGCAGCGGCCAGTTTGAAACGCAGGATCTCGTCATTCACGCTACAGCCCCGCACCCGGCGAAAATGCGCTTCCAGCGACGAGCGCGAAACGCCCACGTACGCGGCTACCTGTGCGGTCTTGATGCCTTGGCACGCGTACTGCCGGATAAACAGCAACGCCTGCATGACATAGGGGTCCCCCAACGGTTGATGCAGACTCGAAGCCTGTACGTTGACAGCGTCCGGCGGTATCAGAATGTGGGTGCCGGAAGACGGCATGCCATGCAACATCTGGTGCAGCAGGCGCGCGGCGGTTCGGCCCATTGTGTCGGTGCCTTGAACCACCGAGCTCAGCGGTACACGCGTGAGGGTTCTGGTCAACGGATCGTTGTCGATGCCGATCAGCGCCACTTGTTCAGGCACGGCAATTCCGGCAGTCAGGCAGGCCTGCAACAATTGACGGGCGCGGGCATCTGTCACGGCAATGATGCCGATAGGCTTGGGCAGGCTTTGCAGCCAGGCGATCTGCTGTTCCACAGCGCTGTCCCAGAGTGGTGCACTGGTGCCCAGGCCGCGATAAACCTCGGCGTGCAGGCCGTCGCGTTGCAGCAGTCGACGAAAGGCCTGCTCGCGCTCCTGCGCCCAGCGATTGGCCTGAGCCTCAGGCAGACTGAAGCAGGCAAAGCGGGTCAGCCCGGCCACTATCAAATGCTCGTAGGCGGCCTTGATCAAAGCGTGGTTATCGGTCGCGACATAGGGAATGCCCTTCGGGTAGGCGCGCTCATCCTGGTAGGAACCGCCTACCGCCACCACCGGCAGCCTGATGCCAGCCAACGCCTCGCCAATCAGCGGGTCGTCGAAGTCGGCAATGATCCCGTCACCCTGCCAACGCTCGATGCCTTTCAGGCGACAGAGAAAATCTTCCTCCAGAAACAGATCCCAGGACACCCGGGTACTGCTTAGGTAGTTGCCGATGCCGCTGATGATGCCGCGGTCATAGATTTTGCTGCCGTTGAACAACAGTGCAATACGGTGAACGGGGGGGACGGTTTTCATTATTTTTATGCCGGTTTTTTATATTGATTCGATAAGCACTACATCACTCAACACAGACTAGGCCCGCAAAGGACCAATCTCAATACTCAAAATCGCACTGCGCGTTGACGATTTTCATAATCAGCAGGCCTGGGGCCGTTGCTAGTATCGAGGCATCGCCAAGAACAATAAGGAAAACGCAGATGCCGTACTTCCCCGCCGTCGACAAGGTTCGCTACGAAGGCCCTGACAGCGACTCGCCCCTTGCCTTTCGTCACTACGATGCCGACAAACTGATTCTCGGCAAACCCATGCGCGAGCATTTGCGCATGGCGGCCTGCTACTGGCACACGTTCGTCTGGCCGGGCGCCGACATGTTTGGTGTCGGCACTTTCAAGCGTCCATGGCAAGGTTCCGGGGACCCGCTGGAGCTGGCTATCGGCAAGGCTGAAGCAGCTTTCGAGTTTTTCTCCAAACTCGGCATCGACTACTACAGCTTCCATGACACCGACGTGGCACCGGAAGGCAGCTCGCTCAGGGAGTATCGCAACAACTTCGCGCAGATGATTGATCAGCTGGAACGTCATCAGGAGCAAACCGGGATCAAGCTGCTGTGGGGCACCGCTAACTGTTTCAGCAACCCGCGCTTTGCCGCAGGGGCCGCCAGCAATCCGGACCCTGAAGTATTTGCCTACGCCGCGACTCAGGTGTTCAGTGCCATGAACGCCACCCAGCGACTCAAAGGGGCCAACTACGTCCTGTGGGGCGGTCGTGAAGGCTACGAAACCCTGCTCAATACGGACCTCAGGCAGGAGCGCGAACAGTTGGGCCGCTTCATGCGTATGGTGGTCGAGCACAAACACAAGATTGGCTTCAAAGGCGACTTGCTGATCGAGCCCAAGCCGCAGGAGCCCACCAAGCATCAGTACGATTACGACAGTGCTACGGTGTTCGGTTTTCTGCAGCAGTACGGTCTGGAAAAAGAGATCAAGGTCAACATCGAAGCCAACCACGCGACCCTGGCCGGACACAGCTTCCACCACGAAATTGCCACAGCAGTCTCGCTGGGGATCTTTGGCAGCATCGATGCCAACCGCGGCGACCCGCAGAACGGCTGGGACACTGACCAGTTCCCCAACAGCGTCGAGGAGATGACCCTCGCCACCTACGAGATTCTCAAGGCCGGTGGTTTCACCAATGGCGGCTACAATTTCGATTCCAAGGTCCGTCGTCAGAGCCTCGACGAAGTCGACCTGTTCCACGGCCACGTTGCCGCCATGGACGTGCTCGCCCTGGCGCTGGAGCGCGCAGCGGCGATGGTGCAGAACGATAAGCTTCAGCAGTTCAAGGACCAGCGCTACGCAGGCTGGCAGCAGCCGTTTGGCCAATCCATACTGAGCGGAGGTTTCAGTCTCGCTTCGCTGGCCGAGCATGCGTTCGCCAACGACCTCAACCCACAAGCCGTCAGCGGTCGGCAGGAATTGCTTGAAGGAGTGGTCAACCGCTTTATCTACTCCTGAAGCAAGGCTGAACGGACGCCGCAGTGACATTCTCACGACAAATCTGTGCCCGCGGCGTCCGACAACGTTCTACAGTTGCACCGGCATTACGCTGCACATCATGAAGTGTCTTTCGAACAACAATAAAAGGACGCACCCTATGAACACCCTGAAACGCACGCTGCTTGCCAGCGCTCTGGCCTTGCTGTCCCTGCCGGTCATGGCCGACTCCGCCCACCCGAAAATCGGTTTTTCCATCGATGACCTGCGTCTGGAACGCTGGTCACGCGACCGTGATTACTTCGTCGCTGCGGCGGAAAAGCTGGAGGCCAAGGTCTTCGTGCAATCGGCGGATGCCAACGAGCAGAAACAGATATCGCAGATCGAAAACCTCATCTCTCGCGGCGTCGATGTGCTTGTCATCGTGCCGTTCAACGCCACCGTGCTGACCAACGCCGTTGCCGAAGCCAAGAAGGCCGGGATCAAAGTGGTGTCTTATGACCGGCTGATCCTCAACGCCGACATCGATGCTTACATCTCCTTCGATAACGAAAAGGTCGGCGAAATGCAGGCCGGCGGCGTACTGAAAGCAGCGCCCAAGGGCAACTACTTTTTGCTGGGCGGAGCCCCCACTGACAACAACGCCAAGATTCTGCGCGAAGGTCAGATGAAGGTGCTGCAGCCAGCCATCGACAAGGGCGATATCAAAATCGTCGGCCAACAGTGGGTGAAGGAATGGAACCCCACTGAAGCCCTGAGCATTGTTGAAAATGCCCTGACCCGAAATAACAACAAGATCGATGGCATCGTTGCTTCCAACGACGCCACCGCCGGGGGCGCGATTCAGGCGCTGGCCGCACAGAAACTGGCCGGCAAAGTGCCTATCTCGGGGCAGGATGCGGACCTGGCGGCGGTCAAGCGGGTCATTGATGGCACCCAGACCATGACCGTCTACAAGCCGCTGAAGCTGATTGCCAGCGAAGCCGCCAAACTGTCGGCGCAACTGGTGCGCAACGAGAAGCCTGCCTTTACCGCGCAGTACGACAATGGCAGCAAGAAAGTCGACACCATCCTGCTGACCCCGACACCGTTGAACAAGGACAACATCGACCTGCTGGAGAAAGACGGGTTCTACACCAAGGCGCAGATGGGCGGCCAGTGAGCTATCGATAATCAGTCGATAGAAAGCCTGGGCCTGTGCAGAACGGCTGCGCAGGCTCAGGCACGCCCTTGGATCCCCGTGTGAGCCTGTGCCATGTCCGACTATCTGTTGCAAATGAACGGCATCGTCAAAACCTTTGACGGCGTCAAAGCCTTGAACGGCATTGACATAAAGGTCCGGCCCGGTGAATGCGTCGGCCTGTGCGGCGAAAACGGCGCGGGCAAGTCCACGCTGATGAAGGTGCTGTCGGCGGTATACCCTTACGGCACCTGGGACGGCGAGATTCTCTGGGACGGCACCCCCCTCAAGGCGCAGTCAATCAGCGAAACGGAAGCAGCCGGTATCGTCATCATTCATCAGGAACTCACGCTGGTGCCTGACCTGTCGGTGGCCGAAAACATCTTCATGGGTCATGAACTGACGCTCCGCGGTGGACGCATGAACTACCCGGCCATGATCCATCGCGCCGAAGTGTTGATGCGTGAGCTCAAAGTGCCAGACATGAACGTGGCTCTGCCGGTTTCCCAGTACGGCGGCGGTTATCAGCAACTGGTGGAAATCGCCAAGGCACTGAACAAGAAAGCTCGTCTGTTGATCCTCGACGAGCCGTCCTCTGCCCTGACCCGCTCGGAAATCGAGGTGCTGCTAGACATCATTCGTGATCTGAAAGCCAAGGGCGTGGCGTGCGTGTACATTTCGCACAAACTCGATGAAGTGGCGGCCGTGTGCGACACCATTTCGGTGATCCGCGACGGTAAGCACATCGCCACCACCGCAATGTCGGACATGGACATCCCGAAGATCATCACCCAGATGGTCGGTCGCGAAATGAGCAACCTTTACCCCACCGAACCCCATGAGATCGGCGAGGTGATTTTCGAGGCGCGGAATATTACCTGTTACGACGTCGATAACCCCGGACGCAAACGGGTCGACGACATTTCGTTTGCTCTCAAGCGCGGGGAAATCCTCGGCATTGCCGGGCTGGTAGGCGCGGGTCGCACCGAACTGGTGTCCGCTCTGTTCGGTGCCTACCCGGGCCGATATACCGGTGAAGTGTGGCTGGACGGCCAGCCTGTCGACACACGCACGCCGCTCAAATCAATCCGCGCCGGCCTGTGCATGGTCCCGGAAGACCGTAAGCGTCAGGGCATTATTCCGGACCTGGGCGTTGGTCAGAACATCACCCTCGCGGTTCTCGATACCTACTCGAAAATGACCCGCATTGATGCCGAAGCCGAGCTGGGCAGCATCGACCGGGAAATCTCGCGCATGCACCTCAAGACGGCCAGCCCGTTCCTGCCGATCACCAGCCTGTCCGGTGGCAACCAGCAGAAAGCCGTGCTGGCGAAGATGCTGCTGACCCGCCCGCGCGTTCTAATTCTCGACGAACCGACCCGCGGCGTCGATGTGGGTGCCAAGTACGAGATTTACAAGCTGATGGGCGCGCTGGCGGCCGAAGGTGTGTCAATCATCATGGTCTCTTCGGAGCTGGCCGAAGTACTGGGAGTCTCCGACCGTGTGCTGGTGATTGGCGAAGGCCAGTTGCGCGGCGACTTCATCAACCATGAACTCACTCAGGAACAGGTGCTCGCCGCTGCGCTCAGCCACCCCGATGCCCCTGACAATAATGCCCGGAAGACCGCATAGATGAACCAGGTCAAACAGTTCTTCACCCGCTACAAAATGCTTGCGCTGGTGATTGCCATCGCAGTGATCTGGCTGTTCTTCAGTTGGCAGACCGATGGAGGGTTTCTGACCCCACGCAACCTTTCCAACCTGCTGCGGCAGATGTCCATCACCGGCATTCTGGCTTGCGGCATGGTATTGGTGATCATAAGTGGCGAGATCGACCTGTCGGTGGGGTCATTGCTGGGCCTGCTCGGGGGGCTGGCGGCGATTCTGGATGTGGTTTACCACGTGCCGCTGCTGGCCAATCTGAGTCTGGTGGCCCTGTGCGGCTTGATGATCGGTCTGGCAAACGGCTACATGACGGCCTACCTGCGTATTCCCTCCTTCATTGTCGGGCTGGGCGGTATGCTGGCCTTTCGCGGCATTCTTCTGGGGATTACCGGCGGCACGACCATCGCCCCGGTATCGCCTTCGCTGGTCTACGTCGGCCAGGGATATTTGCCGCACTCTGTCGGTACAGCGCTTGGCGTACTGTTGCTGGCCCTGACGCTGTTCCTGACCTGGAAACAACGGCGCAACAGAGCGCTGCACGGGCTGGCGGCACATTCGATGATCCGTGATGTGTTACGCGTGGTATTGATCGGCGCTGTGTTGGGCGGGTTTGTCTATGTGCTCAACAGCTACGACGGAATCCCCGTTCCGGTATTGCTGTTGCTGGTCCTGCTCGGCGTGTTCAGTTATGTCACCAGCCAGACGGTTTTCGGACGGCGCGTGTATGCGGTGGGCAGCAACATGGAAGCCACGCGGTTATCCGGCATCAACGTACAGGCCGTAAAACTGTGGATCTTCGGCATCATGGGCGTCATGTGTGCCTTCGCCGGGCTGGTCAATACCGCACGCCTGGCTGCAGGCTCGCCCTCGGCCGGCAACATGGGCGAACTGGACGCCATTGCCGCCTGTTTTATCGGCGGCACGTCCATGCGCGGCGGTTCGGGCACTGTCTACGGTACCCTGCTTGGCGCGCTGGTCATCACCAGTCTCGATAACGGCATGTCCATGCTCGACGTCGACAGTTACTGGCAGATGATCGTCAAGGGCGGCATCCTCGTGCTGGCGGTGTGGGTGGACGTCAGTACGCGGGCCGCACGGCGATAGTCACAACTGACGGCACTGAATCAAGCAGGTCTGGCCGCGATGGCTTCGACCTCGATCAGCGCACCGGGCAACGGCAGCGCCACTACCTGCAAAGCGGTGCGCGCAGGTTTCAAGGGTTGCTCGGGGGTGCCGAAAAACTGCGTGTAACCGGCCTGCAGGCCTGCAAAGTCAAGCTTGCCGCCGGTTTCCTCGGCCCCCACCAGATACACCCGCAACTGCACGATATCGCCCAGATCAAGGTCCTGTTGCCGGAGGATATTGCGCAGTTTGTTGAACACCGAAACGCTCTGCACTTCAGTGTTGCCATAGGCGGCAGGCGTACCCGCCGGAGCGTGTGGGTCGGCAAGGTCGGGCAAAGTGCCGCTGATGAACACCAGGCTGGCCGAGGCTGGCACGGTCACGGTTTGCGAGATTGGAAAATCGCCGACGCTGGTACGTTGAATGCTGTCGCTCATGGTGTCACTCCTCAATGGATGTTGATGCTGCAATAAAGGCTCAGGACGCCGTGAGGGCCGCCGTCTGTCGTTGCTGGATAACCCGCTCGGCCAGTTGCCCGACCACATGGCGCGCCGAATTGGCGGCTGATTCCTGCCAGATACCCACGCCGCTCTGCACCAGCCCGTCGCCAGCGAAGTAAACCCGGCCATGAGGTTCATCCAGCAAGGCGCTGGCGTCGGCCGGGAAATGTTCGCGTTGCAGCCACGGGCCTTCGCTGTAAGGAATCTGCTCCCAGGACACGGCCAACGGGTTACGCAAGTGATGCGAGTAACCGGGATGCAGCAGTTCGACCGCCTCTCTGGAGGCTGCGTATTGCGCCTCGAACGGTTTCGCGCCGAACACGTCGGCACCCTCTCCGGTCACGTAACCGGCGACGAGCAGGCCATCGCGGGTGTTCAAGTCATTGCTCGGGTACCACAGCAGGCGCGCCGGATGGTCGATCCAGGACAACCCGCCATAGGTGCGGTAATCGGTTTCCCAGAAGCGCGGGGATTGCCACGCCACCTTGGTCGCCTGATCGTTGCGGGTGCTCAGCAAAGCAGCCTTGACCGGCTTGCTGAAGTCGGTATCCAGCCTGGCCAGCAACGGCAACGGCAGGGTCGAGACCAGATAATCGGCGCGTACTACCTGTTCACGGCCACTGTGTCTGTCGTGATAGGTGACCGCCACACCGTCTTCCAGTTGACGAATCTGGCGCACCTGCGCGCCCAGTTGCACCTGTTCGGTGAGGCGCTGGTAAAAGGCGTCGGTGATGCGGTCCATACCGCCGTCCGGCTGAAACATGGTCGCCGAGAACTCGGGAAACTCAGTGTGCAGCAGCGCGCCCCACAGCTCGGGATGCAGCAGGCGCTCCAGCCCTACCGGCTGCGCACTGGTCGGCAATGCCCCCGGATGCGAGAGCGACTCCTGATGTCCGGAACGCAGGCTGCCCTCATAAGCCAGTTCCTGCGAGAGGTCGCCATACACCTGCAAAAACGCTAACAGGCGCTGACGCTCTTCGCCGCTCAACACATCGTCCAGAGCATCGCGCTGCACCGCCGTGGCCAGTAGACCCGAGAGGTGGCCGCGGGCGTCGTTGATAGCCTGGCCGACAGTGAACGCGGGCTGTTGCAGGTCCGGGCGGACCTGAGCGCCATGACTGCTGTTGACCAGCACTTCAAGCGGCACTCCCAACTCGCTGCAATAGTCGAGCAGCGTGCGGTGCTGGCTGGGAATCCGCGCTGGCCCGGCATTGAAATACAGCCCGGGATCAAAGCCCACGGTCTGCGTGCGACCGTCCTTGTAGTCCACCTGATCGCCGCTGCGCAACGTCCAGTTGCGGCCGCCCACTCGATCACGGGCCTCCAGCACTTGCACAGTAAACCCTGCCCGCGTCAATTCCAGCGCAGTCACCAGCCCGGCGATTCCGGCACCCAGCACCAGTACGCGAGTGCCCTGCCCCAGCCCGTTTCCGAGTTTCAGAGGTTTTGGCCGCCGGTGTGATGAAGGCCCCAGCCCCAGTACCGCAAGCGCGTCCTTGACGGCTTTTTCGCCACCTACCGCAGCAATGCTGGAAAGTGCTTCACGTCGTGTCAGTCCCATATCATTTGCTCCCTTGAAGTCCTCAATCCGGTAAGCCGGGCGGGTTGATCAGCGACTTGTCGACGCGCTCCACATCCAGGCCCCAGCGCTGCAACACTTGCTCGTACTGCCCGCCGGCAATCGCGCCTTCAAGGGCGGTATGAATCGGTTTGACCAGACCGTTGTCCTTGCGCGTGGTCACTGCGATATCAGCCTGCAATGGCCAGCCGCCGTTAACCGTGCCGACCCGCTTGATGCCTCCGGTGATGGCGGCCGAGTAGGCATACACCGAATTGGGCCCGAACAGCGCATCACTGCGCCCCGACTGAATGGCAAGCTGCGCAGCCGCCTGATCATCGAAATACTGCAACAGCGCAGGCTTGATACCAGCCTTTTCGTTAGCCTCGTTCCACGCCAACAGGACCTTTTCCTGATTGGTGCCGGAGCCGACGATGATCTTCAGCCCCGCGATGTCCGACGCCTGTTTTATCTCGCTGATTTTGCTGTTGGTCTTGACATAGAAGCCCAGGACATCCTGGCGGTAGGTGGCGAAATCGAAGCGTTTCTTGCGCGCTTCGGTCACGGTGACGTTACTGATGACTGCGTCGTATTTGCCCGAACTGACGCCCAGTGGCCAGTCCTCCCAACTGGTCTGCACCACGTTCAATTGCAGGCCCAGGCTGTCCGCCACCAGTTGCGCGGTGTCGGCCTCGCTGCCGATGGTGGTCTTGTCATCATTGGCCAGCAGCGCCAGGGGCGGCCCCGCCACACCGGAGACGGCCACGGTGAACTTGCCTGGCTGGGCAAACTTGAAGCCCGCCGGGATCTGCGCAATGGCCGCTTCGTTACGCGGTACATGAATGCGTTGTCGGTCAGGACTGAGGTCGACCGGTTGCGCGGTGGAAGCAAAAGCACTTTGCGCCACGCTGACGGCTATCGTCAGCAGGGCTACGCGGGCGGTATTCACTAGCATCAGCAATCACTCCTTGAAAGCGGGAAATTCACAGCACCTTGCCGAGAAAGGCAGCGGTGCGAGGGTGTCGGGGATGGTGGAAAACCTGTTCCGGCGGCCCTTGCTCAATCAACTGGCCCTCGCACAGAAACACCACGTGATCCGCCACTTCCCGGGCAAAGCCGATCTCGTGGGTCACTACCACCAGCGTGACACCCAGTTGCGTGAGCCCTTTGATGACATCCAGCACCTCGCCGACCAGCTCGGGGTCGAGGGCTGAGGTAGGTTCATCAAACAGCAGCACCTTGGGGTCCAGCGCCAACGCACGCGCAATGGCGACGCGCTGTTGCTGGCCTCCGGAAAGCTGGCGTGGTTAAGCGTCCACTTTGTCTGCCAGGCCAACCCTAGCCAGCAGTTCACCTGCTCTTGCCTGCGCCTCGGCCTTGCTCCAGCGTTTATGGGCCAACGGTGCTTCAGCAATGTTTTCCCAGGCAGTGAGGTGCGGGAACAGGTTGAAATTCTGAAATACGAAGCCGACCTCGATGCGCCGCTTGAGGATTTCGCGCTCGTTGAGATCATAGAGCAGATCACCCTTGCGCCGATAACCAACGTAGTCGCCGTCGATGGTGATGTAACCGCTGTCGATCTTTTCCAGGTGGTTGATGGTGCGCAACAGAGTGGACTTGCCCGAGCCGGACGGCCCGAGAATCACCGTGACCTTGCCCGGTTCAATGCTCAGGTCAATGTCCTTGAGCACCTGCTGGCTGCCAAAGCGTTTGCCCACGCCCTGGATCTGAATGCGCCCTGCGCGCACGGGTGCAGAGGCTTCACTCATGATGCTTCTCCTTCAACCAGCCGCGCACTCGCTGCAAGGGCGTGGGCGGCAAAACACGCGCCGTGCCACGAGCAAAGTGTCGCTCGACGTAGTACTGCGCGCTGGTCAACAGCGTGGTGATGATCAGGTACCAGACGGTGGCAACAATCAGCAGCGGAATCACCGCCTGGGTACGGTTGTAGATGACCTGCACGGTGTAAAACAGCTCTGGCAAGGCCAGCACGTAAACAATGGAAGTGCCTTTGACCAGGCCGATGATTTCGTTGAAGCCCGAAGGCAGGATCGAGCGCAGTGCCTGGGGCAGAATGATGCGGAAAACCCGACGCGAAGCCGGCAAGCCCAGGGCTGCGGCGGCTTCATGCTGGCCAGCATCGACACCGATCAGCCCGCCACGAATGATTTCTGCGGTATACGCCGCCTGCATCAGGCTCAAGCCCAGGACCGCCACGGTGAATTGACTGAGCACGTCGACCGTTGACCATTCGGCGAAGACCAGATCGGTAAACGGCACACCCAGTACGATGTGGTCGTACAGGTAGGCGAAGTTGTAGAGAATGATCAACACCAGCAGCGCCGGCATCGAGCGGAAAAACCAGATGTAGCCCCAGGCCAGCGCCGCCAGCAGCGGTGAGCCCGACAGGCGTGCCAGCGCCAGCGCAGTGCCGAGAATGATGCTGAACACGGTGCTGAGCAGTGTCAGCAGCAACGTCTGGGCCAGGCCGCGCAGCACTGACGGCGAGAAGAACCATTGCCCGAACACGCCCCACTCCCAGCGCGGATTGGTCGCCAGCGAATGCACGATGGCGACCAGCACCAGTGCAGCGAATATCGACCCCACCCAGCGACCGGGATGCCGGGCGGGTACTACCTGCAACGCCTTGATCGGTGGTTGTGCTACCCGGCTCTGGCGCAGCGGGTAACGGCTGGTCTCGTCGATGAAGTCATAGGGTTTGGCGACAGTGGGCATGCTTGTTCCTCGCACTCAATGGGGGTTTTCAGGTGCTGGCCTTAAAAGGCGTAAGTCAGCCGGGTGTAGTAGTAACCGCCGGTAAAACCGTAGGGCGAATAGGTGCCGTAACTGCTGACCATGGTGCTGCTGGGAACCCCCTGTTTCTTTGGATAGATGTCGAACAGGTTCTTTGCGCCTATGGCAACGTTGAGGTTTTTGCTGAGGTTGTAGCCGAGGTCCAGATCGGTGATCCACTTGGCGCTGTACACCCGATCCAGATCGCGATTGGCTGAGGAATTGACCTCTTTGTAGGAACCGTAACGGGTCAGCGCCAGGTTCAGGTTGAAGCGCTCGATGCTCCAGTCGCCGCCCAGAATCAGTTTGGTACGCGGCTGCACCCCGGTAATCAGATTGCGGGCCTCGCGGTCCATCAGCTCATAGGACGTACCGAGGATAGAAATGGATTCCTTGTAGCTAAGGATCTTTGTCTGGTTCCAGTTGAACGCCGCTGTCCACTTCACTGACCCGTACTGCCCAAGGTCCTGGCGGTAGTTGCTGACCAGATCCAGCCCCTTGGTGCGGGTGTCGGCACCGTTGATGAAATACTGGCCGCCCGACGTCGAATCGATGCCGTTGTTGAGCAGCACCTGAGTGACTTCATCACCCAGCAGGGTGCCGGTCAGAGTGATGCGGTCACGCAGATTGATCACGTAGGCATCGGCGGTCAGGGTCAACTGATCGGTAGGCGTCAGGGTGAGACCGAGGCTGAAATTGGTGGAGCGCTCCGGCTTGAGGTCCTCGGCACCCAACGCTCTGGCGGCACCCGAGCCGGTCGGCAGTACGCCGTAATTGATCGACTGATACACGCCGTCCACCACGCCGTAAGTGGTCGAACGTGCACTGAACAGACTGTTGGCCAGGGATGGCGCACGAAAGCCATTGCTGACGGTGGCGCGAACGGCGAACTGCGGGGTGAAGTCGTAGCGTGTGGTCAGCTTGCCGCTGCGGGTCGCGCCCACACCTTGGTTGTAATGTTCATAGCGCAATGCGCTGCCGACATACCAGTCAGGCAAAAGGTTGAAGCCTACGTCGACATAACTGGCGACACTGTTGCGTGAGGCGCTGCTTTCTTCGTCCGGCGAAATGCCATTGGTGACCTGCGCACCTGACGATGCACAGTTGCCCGGTGCAACGCAGTAGCCGCCGTTGGCATAGGACTCGTAGTCGCCCGCCTGCACCTCATAGGTGTCGCGTCGATGTTCAAGGCCGTAGGACACGTCGAGGGGCTTTTGCAGGCCGATGTCAAAGCCGCGCTTGAAGTCCAGATTGGTGGTCAGCTCGGTGGAAATCCACGTTCCTGATGTGAAGCTGTTGGGCGTGGCCTCACCCAGCGACGGGTTCTGGTTATGCGTGGTGCCCTGCTCCGCCTCGTTGCGCCCGTAAGTGCTGGACAGATCCCAGTCCCATTCACCAAGCGTGCCTTTGCCACCAAACGCAGCCTGAAAATCGTCTTCGTCGATGTACCAGGTCGGTGTGTATCCCGCCGGATAACCATTGGGCCCGGTGGTGATCGTATTGGTAATGGTCGGCAGGCGAAAATTCTGCCCCTGCTCGGCCTTGCGACGCGAATAGGTGGTGAAGGAATACAGACTGAAACTGTCATCGATCGGCAGCTCGGCGTTGTAACCCAGGGTCAGCAGATTGGTTTTCGGCGTGCCGTAACCGCCATACGTGGACTTGCCCGCCAGGTCGTAGGCTTTTTCGTAGCTGTAGCCATTGGCGCTGGCCTTGTTGTCGTCATTCTGGCTGCGGGCATCCAGCGCCAGTTGCACGATACCGCCGTCGCCAATCTCGAAGCCTTTATTGAGGCTTTGCTGCACGGTCTGCTTCTTGCCGTCATAACCGAGCCCGGCGTTGGTCACCGAGGTGCCGCTGGTGTCGGCCTTGAGAATGACGTTAATCACCCCGGCAATGGCATCGGAGCCATATTGAGCCGCGGCACCGTCACGCAGCACTTCTACATGATCAATGGCGCTGATCGGGATCAGATCGAGGTCTGCCGGCGCAGCGCCGGTGTTGATGCCGTTGATATTAAGAGTCGCGCTGGTATGGCGGCGTTTGCCATTGACCAACACCAGCACCTCGGCGGCACTCAAGCCACGCAAGTTGGGCGCACGGGCAATGCCGCTGGCGTCCCAACCGGTTTTTTCCGGCAGTGTCAGAGATGGGATGACCGCGCTCAATGCCTCCATCAGGCCGGGCTTGCCAGTACTCTGTAATTGTTTGGCACTGACCACATCGATCGGCACCGGGCTGCTGGTCACGGTGCGCTGCTCGGCACCGCGATTACCGGTGACCACCACGGTGGACAAGGTGCGACGCTCATCCTCGGAGGTTTTTGCCTCGGCCTGAATCGTCCCTGACAGCAAAACGCTCCCTATCGCCAACGCCAGCGGGCAGTAGCCCAGCACGGCAGTCGAGGCTCGGGCACGGTGTAAAGCTTGCTTCATATTCACTCCAGACATGGCCGTTATTGAAGCCATGCATGCAAATCGCAAAGTCGGGCGTTCCTGCTGTCGTAGGGACAGCGCGGTACGCACGTTTCAGGCTGTGCAGGTAAAACCTGCGCGATGAGCTAGCGGTGGGGTGAGAAGCCGGTTGGCGGCAGAAGTGACGCGCAGCGCCTGTCAACAGCAGGGCGAGAGGAATAAAGCCAGTGGCAGGATTGAACAGGCAACATACGTTGAACTCCCTTCCAACGATTCTGCTTGAGGGGAATGGTTTATCCCTCGGTCATGGCGCACTCGACGGCGGCCTGATGCGCAGAATCCTGATAACGATTGGTACCATCCGAGGTAAGGGGTAGGCTGTTGAAACCAAACATAACGGAATCAATTTCGAAAATATAATTCTATTTGGTCATAAGCTAATATTATTATTTTTGATTTATATTTATTTTATTATTCACAAATAGCATTTTCAGTTCTCAGGTGTCTGACTGACAGGAAGACCCGATTATCAGGCCGGGCTTCCCAAGGCTGCTTTACTTTGAGAGCAACAACTCAATCAGCTCATCCGCGCCTCTGGAAATACCCGCCTGCGCCGCCGACAAACGCCCGAAGGTCGAGCTTATGTCATAAACCATTGGATATTGCCGAGTGACATAGGACTCCAGCAGCTGCGAAGTGGACGCATCGTAGATCTCGACGGCATAGCTGACGGACCCGGTAAACGTACCTTCACGGTCTCTGGAGGCCTGAACGAGGTTATATGACCCCATGCCGATATCGAATCGGGAGAATGTAGACAGCCCGGTAACAGTGGTCTCGGCCCCGGTCAGGGTGAGGCGAATGCGCACTGTCCCGCGTGAAGGTGTGTCGGTGAACCGGAAATGCTTGCCCAGGGCTTCAGAGAACCTGACCGTCATGTCGTTGGCCAGGACGATCTTTTCGTTGCGCTCCAGGTCTGAAAATTGCGCATCCGCTCCCGAGTAGATCACCACAGGTTCAAGCATTACCTTATCGTATTGGTTCCAGTTGACTGACGTCGAGTACTTGAAGGGAATACGACCCGAGCTGTCCTGTTTGTTGGGCCGCATTTCAAGTGATGACTCGATTCCTGAATACGGCGACGGCTCGTGACTGGCACACCCCGTGACCAGAAAAACCAATAACAACAGCCCGGCCAACTTCATGTTTTTAACGTAGTGCATGCAGAACTCTCCAGCGTGATCAGGTTATTGAAATTCAAGCATTCACCGTCAATCCCCGAGCCCGACTACTATCAGGCACGCACCGTCACGGGCAGTACCTTTGAAGGGCACTGGTAATATCCCGGGACTGTTTATCCAGAAGCACGTTTTCCAGGGGCACTGTATCTCGGAGCACTCTCTTGCCTGATGCAGGGCCATCCATGATCGCGACGTACCGCGTTGCACGGCATTTAATCGATCATCATCAGACTGCTCTGCGAGGCGCTGCCGGACTGTTCTGGATGTGTGTCAGTCTGCAATGAACTGCGAGACCACCAAAACTGTACCGACGCGTATAGTTTTAAACCGTTGGCGATGGGTCGTCAACCTAAAATGTACACATCGGTATGCTTTTGAAGAGTTCACTATTCGCATCAAGAGGGCTGAACCCGTCAGACCCTTGAACGGCAATCATTCCAGATTCCGCGAATCAGATCCTTGAGTAACAGTGCCTCGCTCCAGCGATCTGAAATTTCGCGCCCGTCACTCCCTGTGATTGCATACGGGGGTGGGCCCAGCTCGCACGTGAAAGACAGGCTGGCTGGTTTATTCGGTCGAGCCAGCCAATCTTCGATACCGTAACGCCACCAGGCTGAAAACCGCTCAAGCCAGGGGCGGTGTTGTGCAAAGCTCAAAGGCACCTGCACTTGTTCACTATTGGCTATGCGGCCGTGAAAGCCCCAACTATGGCGCAAGATGCTGTGAATGTGCTCGTCGTCCTCGGCCGTCGCCGACTCGGGCAACTCCCGACCTACCACGTAGTGGGACAAATCAGCCAACAGTTTGAGGTCCGGCATCTGCGCCAGCACGTGGAGGGTAAATAACAGATCACTGGTAAGGCGGTAACGGTGAGTTTCCAGCAGAACCGGAAAGTCCACCTGCTCGGCCAGACGCTGCCAACCCTCGATCAACGTAATTGCCTGGGCCAGCGTCCGCGGACGTGCATCGGCCTGCAGAGTCAGGTGATGACAACCGTAGCGGCAAGCAACTTCAAGCGCCCTGTCCAGATCGGCCACTGTCTGTGGGAATAGCTGACCTTCAATCTGTAAGCCACGGGCCTCTGCGGCGGCATGCAGCCGCATGACATCGGGGGCATGCCAGTAATGGTCGGTGATCCCGTCAAAGCCGGCGGCGGCAATTCTGTCCAGTTGCGCCTCAATGGGAAGGTCACACTGGCCACGATGGTCCTGCATGGCCCATAGCGACTGAAATACCAGAAATGTGTCCATGTCAGAGTCAGAGCCTCAGCAGTTGTTTGAGCGAACACTCGGGGTCGTTGAGCATGGTGACGCTCAGCGGAGTTCGGGCAACGATCAGGTGCTCACACAGCTTGATATCTTTGGCAACGCTGTTGCCCAGCGCCAGGCCACAGGCCCCCTGCAGTCGTTGTTGCGCATCCAGGTAGAACAGCAACCGCCCACCGCAGGCCAATGCGCGGCTGGCTGAAGGCAGGGGCTGCGTGGTTACACCGACTGTCTGCACGCTCCAGTCGTACTGATCGGACCAGAAGCCGGGCACCTCCTGGAACGGAAGATCGTACCCCAGCATATTCAATGCGCTGTGGCGCCCCTGCGCTTCGGCGTTGCGCCAGGTCTCCTGCCGCTGATATACCCCCTCGGGGTGCAGGCGATACTCACACACATCACCGGCGGCGAAGATGTCCGGGGCGCTGGTGCGCAGTCGATCGTCGACACGAATCCCTTGCCCCACGGCAAGGCCAGCCGCTACTGCAAGCTCGATGTTCGGCTGCATGCCAACGCCGACAACCACTGCGTCACAAGGCACACTCCGGCCGTCGACCAGCAGCACTGACTCGGCGCGCTCATTGCCTTGCAAGCCTTCAAGCACGACATTGAGTTGTACATCGACGCCGTGCTGCCGATGCAAATCCAGCAATGCCCGGGACACTTCTTCAGGCAAGACGCGCCCGGCCAGACGAGGGCCTGCTTCGAGCAACGTCACCTGGCAGCCTAGAGCCCGCGCCGTCGCCGCAACTTCAAGGCCAATGAACCCGGCACCGATGACCACCAGGCGTGAACCGTGGATCAAGGCACCCCGCAACGCCAATGCTTCATCGTGGGTGCGCAGGTAGAAAACATTGCTCAGGTGCCTGGGGATCTGTGCCAGGCAACGCGCCCTGCCCCCGGTCGCCAACAGCAATCGGCTGTAAGGCAACTCATCGCCGTCAGCCAACTGCAGGCGATGACCCTGCGGGTCGAGGCTCTTTACCGGGTTGTCGGTCAGATGCTCGATACCCAGCTCAGTGAGGCGCGTGTCCGCACACAGGCTGCAACCGGCCAGGTCCACGGAGCCTCGCAGCACGCCCTTGGATAAAGGTGGGCGCTCATACGGCACGTGCGGCTCGGCGCCGATCAGTATCAGTCGGCCGGCGTAACCCTGATCGCGCAAGGTCAGCGCTGCACGGCCACCTGCATGACCCGCGCCAACGATAATCAATGGAGCATTCATGGCATGCACTCCTGATTTTCAGTCACTGACCGCAAGCAAAACCCGCCCGGCTTCGACCCGTACGGCAAAGGTCTTGAGATTGACGCACACGGGTGCTCCCAGGGCTTTGCCATTGCGATAGTCGAAACGGCCGTTATGTTTAGGGCATTCGATGACGTGATCTATTACCAGCCCGTCGGCGAGGTGAATCTTTTCGTGGGTGCACAGGCCCGCCGTGGCGAAAAATTCGTTGTCGGCGGAACGGTATACGGCATAGGTATGCGGGCCGTGATCGAAGCGAATGACGTCTTCTTCATCAATTTCGCCCACGGCGCATACATCAATCCATTGATTGTTCATGGTTTTTCTCTCTCGTTCGGGAACAACCGGAAAGTGTCAGCCGGAGGTCGCTTCAGGCTGGGGACGTGCGGCGGTGGCAGGCGCTGAAGCATGTGACACCTGGCGCTTGATGAAATAGGTCGGGTCGCGGCGCTGCCTCAGGAGGGTTGGAATAATTTCCTTGAAGGCTTCGCCGAGGCTGGCATAAGGCGGCGGACAGTCGTGGCGGATCTCTTCATGAAGTTGCGCCAACGCGTGATACGGCACCATCGGGTACATATGGTGCTCAAGGTGGTAGTTCATGTTCATGTACAGAAAGCGCAGCACGCGGTTCATGTAGATAGTGCGGCAGTTGCTGCGATGATCGAGCACGTCTTCAGCCAGCCCCACATGTTGAGTAAGGCCGAACAGGTAAGACAGCCAGCCGCCATAAAGCATGGGCAAACTGACGTACATGGGGGGTAACCAGCTTTGCAGATACAGTGCCGCAGCAACCACTCCGGCATAAATGGCGAGCCAGATACGCGCGGCCAGAAACACTCTGGGCCATTCGGATACCGGGATGAAATCCTTCTCTTGCTCGCTCATGTGCGCAAAAGCATGTCGGAACACGCCGCCCATTGTTTTGATCAGCAAGGGAATCTGAAACAGGGTCAGGAACATCATCACAAGGCTCGGCGGCCGTGGCTCGACAATTTCCGGGTCGCGACCTACCACGATAGTGTCGGTATGATGCCGCGCATGGCTCCAGCGCCATACATGTGGCTCGAACATGCACATGAAACTGGCCACCTGGTACAACCCGTCATTCATCCACCGGGTCTTGAACGCGGTGCCGTGGCCAGTCTCGTGCCAGCGCGGGTTGGAGGCTGTGGCGTAAAGAACGCCGTAAGCCAGGAAGAACGGCACACATGCCCAGGAACCCCAGAACCAGTAGCCGCCAAAACCGCTGACCAGCAGCGCCAGCAACCAAATGGCAGTGTCGAGCAAGGCCGGGCCGTCGCGGCGCTGCATCAATTGTTTCATGCGTTGACGAGAGATGGGCGACTGGTACCACTCGGCAGATACCAGGCCTTTTTCCGCTGCACGGGCAGCTTCGGGGCCGGTCAGGCTATAGTCGCGCTGACAGGCTGCAGTGTCTTGAGGCATTGTTATTATTCTCCGCAAGTGTGAGGTTTCAGGAACTTTGCGTAAGAAAATATAGAGAGCACCCACCCCCCTCTCAAGGCCTTGAATACATTCACTATCAAGCTATCATCGAGCATCTGCGGTGCTTGATAGTTTTCTATCAAGCCGCTTCAAGGGCATGTCATGAATAACAATAAGCGCCCCACCATCGCGACTGTTGCCGCGCAGGCAGGCTTGAGTGTCGCGACTGTCGATCGCGTGCTCAACGCCCGCGCTCCGGTAAACCCCGCTACCGCCGAGCAGGTGCTGAAGGCCGCGGAAGCAGTGGGTTATTTCGCCGCACGGCTGATTGCGCAGCGCATTGTCGAGCAACGTCCCACTTACCGTTTCGGCATTCTGTTGCTGAACACCGCCCAGGCGTTCTATGCCAACCTCGCTCAGGCCATTGGCCAAGCCGCGCAACGTCGTATCGGGGCCAATCTGACCTGCCAGTTCGAATACGTGACTGATCGCAGCCCGGCCGCCATCGTTGCCCAACTCGAACAACTGGCGGTGCAATGTGACGGCCTGGCGGTGGTCAGCTTCGCCCACCCGCTGATCAACGCTGCTCTCGAACAGATTCGCCAGGCTGGCGTCCCGGTGATAGCGCTGCTTTCAGACATTCATGAGAAGGCCGATGAGCCTTACGTCGGTCAGGACAATTATCAGGTCGGACGCACCATGGGCTGGCTGCCGGCACGTACCTGCGGTGCTCGCAAAGGCAGCATCGGCATTCTGCTCGGCGGCCATCGCTTTCTCGGTCATCAGGCGCGGGTTGAAGGGCTACACAGTTACCTGGCAGAACATGCGCCGGGGTTACGTCCTCTGGTGCCGCTGATCAACCTCGACAACTGTGATATCACCGAAGAGGCGAGCCTGGAATTGCTGGGCAATCATGACGATCTGCGCGGGCTGTGCGTGGTGGGCGGTGGTGGGCGGTGGTGGCGACGGCATCATCAGTGCCCTCTCGCAACTGCCCAGACGTCCAGCGCTGTGCTGCATTTTGCAGGAGTCCACCGAACTGTCGCGCCTCGCACTCGCGAACGGGCTGGTTGACGTGGTGATCGACTCCCAGCCTCTTCAAATTGCCGAAGCACTGGTAAATCTGCTGATCGAGTTGCAGACCGTCAACAGCTTCGATCCGCTCAGGCACCGGGTGTATGTACCGCTACAGATCGTGACCTCGGAGAATACCGACGCCTGACCGGCGTCAGAGCCCTCGAAAATCGGCGGCGTTCAAGCCGAATCGACTCATTTTGTTGTACAGCCCGCCGCGGGAAACGTTCAGCTGTCGAGCTGCGAGGCGAATATTGCCTCGGGTGCTTTCGAGCGCCGCAATAATCGCGTGCATTTCGTGGGTGCCAAGGTCATGGGCCGCCAAAGGCACTGGCAGCCGGCCCGGCACCGCGGGGCCGCTGCGCTGCCTGATTTCAAGGGGCAGATCGGCGGGCTGGACGAGCTCACCCGTGGCCAGATTGGTCGCGCGCTCAATGCTGTTTTCCAGCTCTCGCACGTTGCCCGGCCAGCTATAAGCCACCAGCAATTCCAGGGCTTGCGCAGAAAGCCCCAGCACTGACTTGCGCAATGAACGGGCACAACGATCAAGAAAATGTTGCGCCAGCAAGGCTATGTCTTCCCGACGCATACGCAGCGGCGGTACGGTCAGGTTGAGCACGTTGAGTCGGTAATACAGATCTTCACGAAAGGCGCCTTCGGCCACTGCCTGACTCAAGTTACGGTGAGTGGCGGCAATGATGCGTACATCCACTGGTCGCGAGCTTTTCGCCCCGACCCGGGTTACTTCGCCCTCTTGCAACACCCGTAACAGGCTGACCTGCGCGTCGAAGGACATGTCGCCGATCTCATCAAGAAAGATCGTGCCGCCATCGGCCAGTTCGAACTTGCCCGCCGACCCGCCTTTAGCCGAACCCGTGAATGCGCCCTCGACATGGCCGAACAGCTCGCTTTGCACCAGGTCCCGGGGAATCGCACCGCAGTTGACCGCCACAAAAGGCCCGCTATTGCGGTCACTCGCATTATGGATCGCCTGGGCGAACAACTCCTTGCCGGTGCCGCTTTCGCCAAGAATCAAGGTGGTGGAATCGCTGCGACTGGCGATCCGCCCAAAATGCACGGCATCTGCAATCGCCCGTGAACGGCCCTGAATGGTCTCGAACGTGTAACGGGCCTGAGTGCCGATAATTCGCCGGGTGATCTCCCGAATGCGCCGATTTTCTCGCAGCGATACCACGCGCCCGCCCTGCTCCAGTGGGCATACCGAAACCAGACAGGACAACTGGCTGAAATCATGCAGTTCAAAGGTGCAGTCCAGGTCCCGCAGCCCTTCACCGATACGCGCCAGAATCTGTTCGTTCAAATCACTGCGCCCCAGACGCTGGAACGGGCTGCCCAGCAAATCCAGGCCGACCCGAAAAAGCTGCCGGGCATAGCGATTGAGCGCTTTTATACAGCCTCGTTCGTCCAGTACCACCAAACCTTCGTTGAGCACTTCGAGCACGGTTTGCTGTTCTTCCAGCAGCGCCTGCAAGGCCATTTGCCGCGAGACGGCCTCGGCCGCCGCCTGGACAGTGCCGAGCGTATGAAAATGGAACCAGCCAGGTTCTGCGGTCAGGGTCAGCATCGCCAGGGTCTTGCCTTGGGCATTGCGGATGGGCGCCGCAGCGCAATGCATCCGCCGCTGACGAAGGCCTGTACCGAAGTTTTCCTCTGCCAGTACATACACCAGGGAATCTTCAGCCAGGGCCAGCCCGGTGCAGTTGGTGCCCTGCACCGACTCCAGCAAACGCGTACCCACCGGCGTCAGATCCAGCCCGCAAAAATACAGTGTGGTGCCCTCAGCATCGGTGAGGTTGATATGGCCTCTCGGGTTATAGGCAAGCAAGCCGCGCATCACTTGAGCTGCTGCGGCAATCAAAACCCGATTGGCCGCCAGAGTAGCCGCAAGGTGTTGAGGGTCGACAAACCGGTAGTCGCTGTCTTCAGGGTTCACGCCGCCTGCGATGCTGCGTCCCCAGGAATCCCAAATAACCTTCCTGACCGTCGCCGGGCGCTCGTCAACGCCACTCAGGCGCGCCCGCCAGGCCTGCTCCAGTTCGGGTATGGGACCGCTGTTGAGTGCCACAGTCCCCAATGCGGTGAGGTATCCGAGGTCTTGCACGCTGAAGGTCGCAGACTGTGAGGACATTGATGTATCCATGTTTATATATTCAACATGTCAGTATAGACATGTCATTAAAATGAACACTTTTTGAATGGAAATTTTTAATAAACGTTTAAAATCAATAGCTTAAGTTATGGCATAGCCTTTGCTCTCCCCCTTTTGCCCGGCGCGCTTACGGCCGGGAAATAATCGAACAACAATTAAAAAGGGTTATTTCATGAGCAAAAAAATTCTCCGCCTTGGTCTGATTGGCGCCGGTCGCATGGGCCGCTTCCACGGCCAGACCGCCGCCCACCATATTCCCGGTGCCTGCCTTGCGGCCATCGCCGACCCCACTCCGGGCCAGGCGTCGCGTCTGGCCGCAGAGTTAGGGGTAGATCGGGTTTACACCGACCCTCAGCAATTGCTGGACGACCCAGACCTGGATGGCGTGCTGATCGCTGCCCCCGCGCGCAGCCACGCAGAATTGGTCATCAGCGCGGCGCGGGCCGGCAAGGGCATTTTTTGCGAGAAACCCATGGCGATCACTCTCGAGGAAGCCGACCGCGCTATCGCTGCGGCCGCCGATGCCGGCGTGCCCTTGCAAGTCGGTTTCAACCGTCGCTTCGCCAAAAGCTTTCGTACGGCTCATCTGAACGTGGTTGAGGGGCGTATAGGTACACCGCAACTGTTGCGCTCGTTAACCCGAGATCCTGCGCTGAACAATCCGGCAGCCTCGCCGCAATGGGTGATCTTTCTTCAAACGCTGATTCATGACTTCGATACCCTGCGCTACCTGAACCCCGGCGCCGAGTCAGTCAGCGTGTTCGTCATGGCTGATGCGCTGATTGCACCGGATTACAAGAACAATGGGTTTCTGGACACAGCGGTGGTGATGATCCGCTTCGACAACGGTGCCATTGCCACCGCTGAAGCCAGCTTTCAGGCTGTCTACGGTTACGACGTCCGGGGCGAGGTCTTCGGCAGTGCCGGCATGTTGACTATGGGCAACGTCAGTGAATCTGATCTGACCCGTTATCTGGCCAATGGCATACAGGCCGACTCACAACGACTGGACACCGACCTGCTGCGTGACGCCTACATCGCCGAACTCAATCATTTTGCCGACTGCCTGCGTACCGGGGCCAAACCCCTGGCCAGTGGCGAAGATGCCCGAGCGGCGCTGGCCATTGCGCGCGCCTGCATCGAGTCGTTCCAGCAAGGCCGGCCGGTAGCAGTATCACGAGGAGTCGACGCATGAGCTCCATACCGTTCACATTAGCGGTCAGCGCCGAGATGGTGTTCCTGGATTTACCCTTCACCGAGCGTGTCAGGCGTATTCACGAGCTGGGCTTCAGCGCCGAAATATGGAGCTGGGCCAATAAGGACATCGCAGCGCTGGCTGCCACAGGGGCGAATTTCACCTCCATGACCGGCTACACCCACGGCAATCTGACCGATGCCGACGCAATCCAGCACCTGCTGGACAGCGCACGCGAATCCCTCGCGGTTGCCGCCCGGCTCAATTGCCCGAGCCTGAACCTGCATGGCACGGGCCTTGACGACAAAGGTCTGCCCATCAATCCGGTGGCTCATGTCAATGGACGCATGTGGCTGAGTGCCTGCAAAACGCTGGAAAAAATCGCTCGCCTTGGCGAAGAGGCTGACCGGGTATTCTTGCTGGAAAACCTGAATACCGAGGTCGACCACCCCGGCACCCCGTTCGCTCGCGCTGAAGACACATTGGCCCTGATCGAGGCCGTGGGTAGCCCGCACCTGAAAATGAACCTGGACCTTTATCACGCGCAAATCGGCGAAGGAAACCTGATCGAACTCATCCAGCGCTCAGGCAGCGCCATAGGAGAAATCCAGGTCGCCGACGTTCCCGGTCGCCAAGAGCCCGGTACAGGTGAAATTCATTATCCCGCCATTGCCAGAGCGTTGTTCGATATGGGCTACACGGGTGTCGTCGGGCTTGAAGGCTGGGCTAGTGGCAACAGCGAAGCAGCACTGGAACGCTTCAAAAAAGCCTTCACCCTAGCTTGAGGAACACCTTGGCAAGCTCTCGTGAAAAGCGCTGGAAACGTTCATGACAGGTCTTGGTGAACGTCACACATAACAACAAAAGGAAACGTCTCATGCCCTTCTGCAAACTGTTTATCGCCGTGCTGTTACTGGTTTCCAGCCAATGGGCTGCTGCGAGCTACCGAATTGGCGTCACGATCGCCAGAGTCGACGATAACTTCATGACCTATGTGCGCAGCGGCCTGGAAGAAGCTGCCCGAAAAGAGAATGTGCAGCTCCAGTTCGAGGACGCTCAAGGCGATGTCGTTCGCCAAATCAATCAGGTTCAGGGCTTTCTCAGCCAGAAAGTGGATGCGGTCATCGTCTTGCCGGTGGACACCGCCGCCACGGCAAATATGACCCGCGCAGCGGTCGAGGCAAAGATGCCGCTTGTCTACGTCAACCGTCACCCGGATGAGCGCGTCTTGCCCAAGGGCGTTACCACCGTGGCGTCCAACGACATTGAGGCAGGACAATTGCAGATGCGCTATCTGGCAGAAAAGATGGGAGGCAAAGGTACTATCGCGCTCATCATGGATGACCTCGCGCAGAACTCGACACACGACCGCAGCGAAGGCGTCAAACAGGTGCTCAAGGACTATCCGGGCATAACGATCGTCGAGCAGCAAACAGCGGAATGGCAACGTAACAAAGGTATGGACCTGACCAGTAACTGGCTACTGGCGGGCAGAACCTTTGATGCCATCGTGGCCAATAACGACGAGATGGCCATCGGCGCCGCCATGGCGTTACAACAGGCTGGCAAAGCGAAGGGGGAAGTTGCAATTGTAGGCATTGACGGCTTGCCTGATGGCCTGGCGGCAATTAAACGTGGAATGCTGGCAGCCTCGGTGTTTCAAGACCCGAAGGCCCAGGCGACCACAGCTCTGCAATCGGCCATAAAAATGATCAAAGGCGAGCCTGTCGACGCCGAGGTCTGGGTGCCCTTCCAACTCATTACACCGGAGCAGGTAGCGGTGTTCGAGCAACATTATAAATAGTAGTCGGGAAGGCGAGTATCGAATGGAGGGATGAACGCCCTGACCAGATGAGTTTCGAAGTTCAGGGGCAACGCATGGCATGGGCTGCCAAGCCGGGTATCGACACTGGCGTAGAAGGTGTGCGCTGGGTAAAGTCTGCCAATAACGATGCCGTCTGGGTGAACTACTAAAGCACTGACTGCCGGGTTTCTTACCCGGCAGGATGGCTGCCCTGCCGGCGAATTCAACCGACGGTGGCTTCCTTGCCGAAGTCTTCGTAGGTGCGCAGCGGGTGCCCGATAATGGCCTCCAGCCGGTCTACTGTTCCTTCGACTGCTTGAGGTGGCGACGGCTATATGGCTTCGGACGCCAAAACTGCTTCAGACAATCAGAAGTACATCACAAGAAAGTAAACCCGGGATATTTACCGCAAAAACGAAAAAAGACGCCTAAGCGTCTTTTTTGTTAATCCCATATGCCTCTTGTGCATACATGGATTTATATTTGGAGCGGGAAACGAGACTCGAACTCGCGACCCCGACCTTGGCAAGGTCGTGCTCTACCAACTGAGCTATTCCCGCATTGTCTTGATGACGGGCGCTATTCTAGCGTTTCAGAAAGCTGCGTCAAGCCCTTGATTCAAAAACTTATTTTTTTTCTGCCGTAGTCTTGAGGTGCGGCCACGCGGCTCTGAGGTATTGCACCATCGACCACAGGGTCAACCCCGCTGCAACGAGCAGCAATGCGTAGCCGAGAATCACCCAGATAGTGATCGCAGGCGGGTTGCCCAGCAGAATGACCAGCGCGAGCATTTGCGCCGCCGTTTTCCATTTGCCCATATTGGAAACGGCAACCTGCGCACGCGCGCCGATTTCCGCCATCCACTCGCGGAGTGCAGAAATCACGATTTCGCGACCGATGATCACCGCTGCGGGCAGCGTCAGCCACAGATTGGCATGCGCCTGAACCAGCAGCACCAATGCCACGGCCACCATCAGTTTGTCTGCTACCGGGTCGAGAAAGGCGCCAAAAGGCGTACTTTGTTCAAGACGGCGGGCCAGATACCCGTCGAGCCAGTCGGTCGCCGCAGCGAACGCAAAGACTGCACTGGCGGCCATGTAGCTCCAGTGATAAGGCATGTAGAACAGCAAAATGAAGATCGGAATCAATAAAACGCGTAGTACGGTGATCAGATTAGGGATATTCATCGGCACAACTGGCTACGAGGTGAGCGGGCATTCTACTCGCTGTGCAGGTTTGCATAAATCGACTCTGCCAGCTTTTTACTGATTCCGGGTGCTTTTGCGATTTCATCGATGCTGGCACGGGACAATTCCTGTAATCCGCCGAAATGTTTGAGCAGGTCACGACGCCGGGTCGGCCCGACGCCTGCAACGCCCTCAAGGGTCGAGGTGCGCCGGGTCTTGCCGCGCCGCGCGCGGTGACCGGTGATTGCGAAACGGTGGGCCTCGTCGCGAATCTGCTGGATAAGGTGCAACGCTGGAGAATCGCCGGGCAGCGTGAATTCATGTGCTGCGTCGTTCAGGTAAAGGGTTTCAAAGCCTGCCTTGCGCGTGGTGCCCTTGGCGACACCGAGCAGAATCAGATCGGGCACCTGCAATTCATTGAGCACATCACGGGCCATGGACATCTGGCCCTTGCCGCCGTCCACCAGCAGCACGTCAGGCAGCTTACCCTCCCCGGCCTTGATGCGACTGTAACGTCGGGTCAAGGCCTGGTGCATGGCGGCATAGTCGTCGCCTGCCGTCACGCCTTCGATATTGAAACGCCGGTAATCGGACTTGATCGGGCCTTCCGGACCGAACACCACACAGGACGCTACGGTCGCCTCACCACTGGAGTGGCTGATGTCGTAGCATTCGAGGCGCATTGGCGGATCTTCAAGCCCCAGCACCTTGGCCAGCGCTTCGAACCGCGACGCAACATGCTGACGGTTGGCCAGCCGCGCAGTCAGTGCCTGCTCGGCATTGGTGACCGCCATTTGCTGCCAGCGCGCCCGGGTGCCGCGCACGCGATGACTGATAACCATCTCGACACCGCGCAGTTCTTCGACGGCGTCGACGAACGCAGGGAAATCGTCGTTGATGACATTGACGATGACTTCGCCCGGCAGCTCACGGTCGATGCCGCCGAGGAAATACTGAGCCAGGAATGCCGACATCACTTCGCCGACCTCCTCTTCTATGCCGACCTGCGGGAAGAAGTTCTTGCTGCCCAGCACCCGCCCGCCCCGCACGCTGATCAGGTGCACGCAGGCACCGCCAGGGTTGACGAACGCGGCGACCACATCGACATCGCCGGTACCGCCGTCCATGCTTTGCTGATCCTGGACGCGGCGCAACAAGGCGACCTGATCGCGCAACTCGGCTGCGCGTTCGAAGTCGAGCGCCATCGCGGCTTTTTCCATGGAGGCGTTCAGTTCGTCACTCAGGGCATTGCTGCGTCCCTCGAGAAACATCACCGAGTGACGTACGTCTTCGGCGTACACCTCAGGCTCGACCAGACCGACGCATGGCCCTTTGCAGCGCTTGATCTGGTATTGCAGGCAAGGACGCGTGCGGTTCTTGAAGTAGCTGTCCTCGCACTGCCGCACCTGAAAGGTCTTCTGCAGCAGGCTAAGGCTCTCGCGAATCGCGCCGGCACTCGGGTAAGGCCCGAAATAACGGCCCTTGGCCTTTTTAGCTCCCCGATGAATACTCAGTCGCGGGTAGTTACCATCGGACAGAAACACATAGGGATAGGACTTATCGTCACGCAGCAGAATGTTGTAGGGCGGCCGCCACTCCTTGATGAGGGTCTGCTCCAGCAACAGCGCTTCAGTTTCGTTGCCCGTGATGGTCGTTTCAATCTGGGCGATGCGCGACACCAGCGCTCCGGTCTTGGGCGCGTGTCCGGTTTTGCGAAAATAGCTGGCAAGACGCTTCTTGAGGTTCTTGGCCTTGCCGACGTAAAGCAGTGTGGCTTCGGCGTCGAACATACGGTAGACGCCGGGACGACCGCTACAGGTCGCGAGAAATGCACTTGGATCGAAAGTCTGGGTCATGTTCAGGCGCTGGCATCAACCATGCCGTGACGTACAGCGAGCAAAGCCAGTTCAACATCACTGCTGATCGAGAGCTTTTCAAAGATACGGTATCGGTAGGTATTAACGGTTTTCGGTGACAGGCACAGCTTGTCCGAGATGGTCTGAACTTTCTGGCAGCCGACGATCATCAGGGCAATCTGGATTTCACGCTCGGAAAGCAGATCGAACGGCGAATTGTTGACCTGCGGTTGAAACGACTTCAATGCCAATTGCTGGGCAATCTGCGGGCTGATGTAACGCTGACCGGCAAACACCAGGCGAATGGCCTGGACCATTTCGGCAAGCCCCGCACCCTTGGTCATGTACCCGGCAGCACCTGCCTGCAGCAAACGGGTCGGAAACGGGTCTTCTTCACAGACAGTGACTGCGACGACCTTGATATCAGGGTGGCTGCGCAGCATCTTGCGCGTCGCCTCCAGCCCACCGATGCCCGGCATCTTGACGTCCATGAGTACAACGTCAGGCTTGAGCTCGCGCGCCTTCTTCAGTGATTCCTCGCCGGAATCAGCCTGCCCGACAACCTGCAGACCGTCTATGTCGGCCAGCATGCGTGTGATGCCTGTCCGGACAAGATCATGGTCATCGACAACTAGCACCTTAATCAAGCAGACACCTCGCGCAACGGTCATAACGAATGCCAATCACCATAACAAAAACAATGAGTCAGACCTAGCACTGCGAACTCAGACTCTCGACAACTTGACGGTGGGTGCTTCGAGAACGACGAAAAAAACCCCACAGGCCGCAGGAAAGCAGGCTGCATGTCCGCCTCGCAATGCTTACCCTAAGGAAGCTTTTCAGGAGCGGAAAGCTCGGCAATGGTCGTCGTCAAACGCCTGATCGCATCCTGATCATCCTTGGCCAACACCCGGTAATTACCCAGAATCTTTTCTTCGATCACACTGAGGTTGTCAATCGGCACCGGCGTGCGCGCTCCCGTCAGCACATAGAGCACATCCACACCTTTGGCCGCCACCGCAGCCAGGTAATCGGCCTTGGGCGCACGATCACCATTTTCATACTTTCCCTGGGCGTTAGCCTCAACTCCCCCTATTTCACCGAAGGTACGCTGAGACATGCTCAGACGCTCTCGTTCTTTTCTCAGCCGACAACCGATTCCACTCATTTGAATCTATGATCCTGTTAAAGCCATCCTAACGAATGTTAGAATCCCGCGGAATTGAATAGATTTGAACGGTTTTGAACTATGCCCGGAATACGCACCGCCGCACAAGCCAAGGCCTGGCTCGAACAACAGGGAAAATCTGTTCAGGAATTCGCTCGGGAAAACAGCATTGATCCGGCGACAACTTACCAGGTGCTGGCGGGCCGCAAGAAAGGCAGGCGCGGTGAAGCGCATAAGGTAGCCGTATTGCTGGGCATGAAGATCGGGACCATCCCGAACATGCAAACCCCGCAGGAAGAAGTAATGGGTGAAGAGTAGCTGATCCTCCCGGAGACTGCAGGCGCAATATAATATGTAGAAGCCTAGCCGCACCATAGCCTGCCGCCAGGTAACTGTCATCAGCCGTTGAGCGGTTTACCCCTCGCCCTCTGGACCACCACGTCAATGCTCGTAGCCATTGATAATCCTGGTGATTGAATTTTCCAATTGAATGCGCCGCCGCTCCTGAAGTAAGCTTCGGAGCAATCAACGGAGACCCACCATGCTGCAATCCACTTCATCACTGCTTAAAGCGGCTACCGGCATTTCCTGCCGTGCATGCGCTGTGGCTGTGCGGGTTGCCTCGGTGAATGCTCCTGTTCAGCTCAACTCTTATTATGGGTATTGGTTTAGCCACTGGCGCGCCTGATACCTATCCGGCGCCCACTTCAAGGGGACGCCAACCAGAGAATTCTCTACCCCCGGTCGGCTTCCCGACCGGGGGTTTTGTTTTTTCAGGGCCAGGTATTTTCAACCCTTCATAAATATCACGCTGCACATTGAGGACTACGACATGAACTACGCCACTTATTACCGCAACGACATCGACTTCGCCTGGCGATTTAGCCATCTCCGTTCGGGACAGCCTGCCGCCTCCGTTCGGTCACTGCCAGGTGGCAACCACAAACGCCCGGCCAATACGGCCCTTTGTCGAACACCCCAGTAGGTCTGCGCGGTACTGCACCGCCAGCCCAGGAAGCCAGAATATGAATTCGTCCGTTGCCGTAAAACCGTCCGACCTGTCCAGCCATGCCGTTGCTCTGGCAGACAACAGCCCCTCCTCAAAACGTCTGCCCGGCACGCTTGAACTGAAAATGCGCCTGCCACTGAATGCAGCGCTGACCGAACAGGTTGCTGCCCATCGCCGCGCCGTACGCGCCATCCTTGAAGGTGAAGACTCGCGACTGCTCGTTATCGTGGGTCCCTGCTCGATCCATGACCCGCAATCTGCTCGTGAATATGCCGAGCGACTGGCCGGCCTTGCGGCACAAGTCAGTGATCAGATGCTGCTGGTGATGCGCGCCTACGTCGAAAAACCGCGCACGACAGTGGGCTGGAAAGGCCTGGCGTACGATCCCCATCTGGACGGCAGTGACGATATGGCTGAAGGCCTGGCGCTGTCGCGACAATTGATGCGTGACATGCTGCAAATGGGCCTGCCGATTGCCACCGAGATACTGCAACCCATGGCCGCGGGCTATTTCGATGACCTGCTCAGTTGGGTCGCGATCGGCGCACGTACCACCGAGTCGCAAATCCATCGGGAAATGGCCAGCGGGCTGCCCATGGCAGTCGGCTTCAAGAATGGCACTGACGGTGGCGTCGCGGTGGCCAGCGATGCAATGCGTTCAGCGGCGCATCCGCATCGCCACTTCGGCATGGACGGTCACGGTCATCCGGCAATCATCCAGACGCAGGGCAATCCGGACACTCACATTGTGCTGCGCGGCGGCCACAGCGGCCCCAACTACGATGGCCAGAGTGTCGCTCGGGTGCAGGCCAGCCTGACCAAAAACAATATCGCATCGCGAATCATGGTCGATTGCAGCCACGCCAACAGTGGCAAGGACCCGTCACGCCAGCCCCACGTCTTTAACGATGTTCTTGAACAGCGCCTGGCCGGCAATACCTCGCTGATCGGCATGATGATCGAGAGCCACTTGTTCGACGGCTGCCAGGCATTGGGCGGGACGCTGCAGTACGGCGTTTCGGTCACCGATGGCTGCCTTGGCTGGGAAGGCACCGAACAGCTATTGCGTTGCGCGGTTGACCGTCTGCGTTACAGATAAACAGAGCGAAGGAACTTTGTCGGGAAATACCGCACTGAATCCGGTAGGCTGTTTCTTTTTTTTCACAGGAGATTATTCCCCATGGCTAAAGCCACTGCCCGCCACATCCTTGTTTCGAGCGAAGAAAAATGCAACGAACTCAAGGCTCAGATCGAAGGCGGCGCTGATTTCGCTGAAATCGCCAAGGCCAACTCCAGCTGCCCATCCAGCCGTCAGGGCGGTGATCTGGGTTCGTTCGGTCCAGGCCAGATGGTCAAGGAATTCGACACTGTCGTATTCAGTGCTCCGGTGAACACCGTTCAGGGTCCGGTAAAGACTCAGTTCGGTTACCACCTGCTGGAAGTGACCAGCCGCCAGGACTGATCCTGCTGCGCTGAGTACCAGACGGCTCATCTTCGGATGGGCCGTTTTTGCAGGTGGCCGTTAATACCGTTGCCTGCTCGTAGCGGCTTGGCGAAGCGACCATTTGTCTGTAGAAGATACCGCGACGCAGGTGCATGAGCGCTGCCGGGATTTCGCCATACCTTTACAGTCAGTCGCCTTTAACCCTGACATTCGCTTGCGAACGTCAGTCAGGATTCGAGTCATGCGTTTTGTTTTTCCATCATTGCTCGCCTTGACGCTGACCTTCGTTGGCGTTGTTCAATCGCTGTCTGCAGCACCACAACACGCACTGACCGTTTACGGCGAGGCCCCGCGCTACCCTGCCGACTTCAAACATTTCGATTATGTGAACCCGGACGCCCCGAATGGCGGCAGCATGCGCCGCTCGGCCATTGAAATAGGTCAGTTCGATCACTTGATGCCGTTTACCGACAAAGGTATGGGGGTTTCGCAGATCAATGGCCTGCTCTATGCCCCGCTGGCCATACGCTCTATGGATGAGCCTTATACGGTCTACGGACTTGTCGCCGAGAAAATGGAGCGTGGTGCAGACGGCCTTTCCTTGCGCTTTTACCTCAACCCGAAGGCGCGTTTCGCGGATGGCACCCCGATTACCGCCGACGACGTCAAGTACACCTACGAACTGCTGATGACCCAAGGCAACATGCAATACCGGACCCAGTTTGAGGCGGTCAAAGGCCTGGAAGTCGAATCCCCCTTGCAGATCCGTTTCGACTTCAAGCACAGCGACAGCCGCACCCTGCCCCTGGACCTCGCTTCACTGCCGGTATTCCCGGAGCACTGGTGGAAATCCCGCGACTTCGCCAGTGGCGCGGGGTTTGAAGTTCCTCCGGGCAGCGGGCCTTACACCATCAGCCATGTCGACCCGGGGCGCACCGTCACGTTTCAACGTGACCCAGGCTGGTGGGGCAAAGACCTGCCGGTCAGCAAAGGCCTGTACAACTTCGACACCTTCAGCATCGAGTATTTCGGCGACATTGACGTGGCACGCACGGTTCTCAAGGGCGGGGCCTACGACTACAACCGCGAGTTTTCAGCGACCGGCTATTCAATTCGCTATGACGGCCCGGCACTCAGTGACGGTCGCTTGCAGAAGCCCCAACTGGCCAAGGGCGCGGTGCAAAGCTCACAGGGCTTCGTATTCAACCTGAGCCGACCGATGTTCCAGGACCGCCGCGTGCGCCAGGCGCTGTCGCTGCTCTGGGACTTCGAATGGACCAACCGGCAGTTGATGCGCAACATGTACATTCGCCAGGACAGCTTCTTCTCCAACTCGGAGCTGGCTGCCAGCGAATTGCCTACTCCCGCCGAACTGAAAATCCTTGAGCCGCTGCGTGGCAGGGTCCCCGAACAGGTGTTCGACAGCGTGTTCAAGACGCCAAAAACCGATGGCACAGGCTTCATTCGCGACAAGCAACTGCAAGCACTGGCGCTGATGAAAGAGGCTGGCTGGACGCCACAGGGCGACCAACTGGTTAACGCAAAGGGCGAACCCTTCAGCTTTACGTTTCTCAACGCACAGAATGGTTTCGAGCGGATGCTGCTGCCCTACAAACGCACGCTGGCGCAGATCGGCATTCATTTTGATATTCGTCGCATCGATTCCGCGCAATACCTCAACCGGGTAATGGCCCGCGATTACGACATGATTGTCACCGGCTACCCGGTATCTACCTCGCCCGGGGCCGAGTTATACAACAGCTTTGGTTCGAAAGTAGCGATGGACCCAGGTTCCAGCAATTACATGGCACTTCAGGACCCCGCCGTAGACACCCTGATTGCAGGCCTGCTCAAGGCCGACAACAAGCAGGCCATGACCGACTATGCACATTGCCTGGACCGGGTACTACAGTGGAACTACTACTGGATTCCCAACTATTACCCGCCAGGCTCCTCCACCGTCTGGTGGAACCGTTTCGGCATTCCGAAAATCCAGGCCAGCAACAATGAAGCCATCGAAACATGGTGGGAAATCAGCCCGACGCCATTGACCAATGAGCAGTTCGCTGAAAAACGCGGTGCTTCAGCCATCGTTTCGGAGATGCACTGAATGCTCGGCTATATTTTGCGTCGCCTGCTGCTGATCATCCCTACTCTGCTGTGCATTTTGCTGGTCAACTTTTTCATCGTGCAGGCCGCGCCGGGCGGCCCTGTCGAACAGGCTATTGCGCGCTTGCAGGGAATTGGCGGTGCGGCCGTGGGCGCGGGGGCGAGCGAATCGGCCGATGCCGGACACTCCCGAGCGTCCCGAGGACTGGACCCGGTACTGATCAAACAGATCGAACATCAATACGGTTTCGACAAGCCCTTGCATGAGCGGCTCTGGCTGATGCTGAAGAGTTACGCCCGACTGGATTTCGGCAACAGCTTCTTTCGCGGTGCCACGGTGACCGACCTTATTCTGCAAAAAATGCCGGTCTCCATATCATTGGGCCTCTGGGCGACGTTGCTGACATACCTGGTATCCATCCCGCTGGGTATTCGCAAAGCGGTCAAACATGGCAGTCAGTTCGATATCTGGAGCAGCACCGCGATCATCATCGGTTACGCCACGCCAGCCTTCCTGTTCGCCATGCTGCTGGTGGTGGTGTTCTGCGGTGGCACGTCACTGAACTGGTTTCCGGTGCGCGGGCTGGTCTCGGACAACTTCGAGCAACTGACCACCGTCGGCAAGATCGCTGACTATTTCTGGCATTTGGTGCTGCCTGTTTCAGCGCTGGTGATCGGCGGTTTTGCCACACTGACCCTGCTGACCAAACATTCCTTTCTCAACGAAATAACCCGTCAGTATGTGACTACCGCCCGCGCCAAGGGTATGAGCGAGCGGCGCGTGCTCTATGGCCATGTGTTTCGCAATGCCATGTTGCTGGTTGTGTCGGGTATTCCGCAGGCGTTCATCAGCGTGTTCTTTGCCGGTTCGCTACTGATCGAAGTGATCTTCTCGCTGGATGGCCTGGGCCGCATGAGCTATGAAGCGGCCGTTTCGCGGGATTATCCGGTGGTGTTCGGCTCGCTGTTCATCTTTACCGTCTTCGGCCTGCTGATAAAACTGATTGGCGATGTCTGCTACACGCTGGTTGACCCCCGAATCGACTTCAGCGCGAGGAATGCATGATGCGTAGCCTCTCGCCGCTGGCCCGTCGCCGTCTCGAGCGCTTTCGCAGCAATCGCCGGGGTTGGTGGTCACTGTGGCTGTTCTGCGCGCTGTTTGCCCTGACTCTGGGCGGTGAGCTGATCGCCAATGACAAACCGCTGATGGTCAGTTACCAGCACTCGCTCTACTTTCCGGTATTCAAACGCTACACCGAGCAGCAGTTTGGCGGCGAGCTGCCCTTCCAGCCGGATTACCGCAGTGAATGTGTGCGCCAGCTGATTACCAAGGGCGACGGCTGGATGCTGTTTCCGCCAGTCCCGTTCAGTGACGACACACCTAACTATGAGCTGACGACACCAGCGCCTAGCCCACCCTCTGCAAGCAACTGGCTGGGTACAGACGATCAGGCGCGCGATGTACTGGCTCGAGTGATTTTCGGTGCACGTATTTCAATTCTATTTGCCCTGGTGCTGACCTTCATCAGTGCATTGATCGGCATCTCTGCCGGCGCGCTGCAAGGCTATTACGGCGGCTGGGTAGACTTGCTCGGTCAACGTCTGCTGGAGGTCTGGTCCGGCTTGCCGGTGCTGTACCTGCTGATCATCCTGTCAGGCTTCGTCGAACCCGATTTCTGGTGGCTGCTGGGCATCATGGCGCTGTTTTCCTGGCTGACGCTGGTTGATGTCGTGCGCGCCGAGTTCCTCCGTGGCCGCAACCTGGAGTACGTCAAGGCAGCGCGCGCACTGGGCCTGGGGGACCGGAAGATAATCATGCGTCACATCCTGCCCAACGCGATGACTGCGACGCTGAGCTATCTGCCGTTCATCCTCACCGGTGCCATTTCGACCCTGACCGCTCTGGATTTCCTGGGCTTCGGCATGCCAGCGGGCAGCGCGTCACTGGGCGAACTGATCGCCCAGGGCAAGCAGAACCTGCAAGCGCCCTGGCTGGGCCTGACAGCGTTCTTTGCCCTCGCGTTGATCCTGACGCTGCTGGTATTCATAGGCGAGGCGCTGCGTGATGCCTTTGACCCGAGGTCCTGATATGCCGGAAAACCTGATCGAAATCCGCGACCTGAGCGTTGCGTTCAGCGGGCAAAAGGTCGTCAGCAACCTGAGCCTGGACGTACGCCGCGGTGAATGCCTGGCGCTGGTGGGTGAATCCGGCTCCGGCAAGTCCGTCACTGCGCACTCGATCCTGCAACTGCTGCCGCACAACGGTACGCTGACCACTGGCAGCATCACCTACCGGGGTCAACAACTGGTGGGTGCCGACCAGCGCACCCTGCGCGAGCTGCGTGGCAACCGCATTGCCATGATTTTCCAGGAACCGATGACCTCGCTGAACCCGCTGCACAGCGTGGCCCGACAGATAGGCGAGACGCTGCTGCTGCATCGCAGCATCAGTGGCCGTGAAGCGCAGAAACGCATTGTCGAACTGTTGGAAATGGTCGGCATTCAGCAGCCGGAAAAACGCCTGAAAGCCTACCCGCACGAACTGTCCGGAGGCCAACGCCAGCGGGTGATGATTGCCATGGCGCTGGCGTGCGAGCCGGAACTGCTGGTTGCCGACGAACCGACCACTGCACTGGACGTCACCGTGCAACGCAAGATCCTCTTGCTGCTCAAGGAGCTGCAGCAGCGCCTGGACATGTCGCTGCTGCTGATCAGTCATGATCTCAATCTGGTTCATAGCGTGGCGCAGCGCGTCTGCGTCATGCGTGCCGGCGAGATTGTCGAGCAGTCCGATTGCAAGTCGCTGTTCAAATCGCCGCAGCATCCTTACAGCCGCCTGCTGCTGGATGCCGAACCTGCGGGCGAGCCGCTGCCACGCGACACGCGGGAAACGGTTCTGCAGGTCGATAATCTGAAAGTCTGGTTCTCCCTGACCGGCGGCATTCTGCGGCGGCACAAGGAGTACCTCAAGGCGGTGGATGACATCAGCCTGAGTATCGAGCGCGGCAAGACCCTCGGTATCGTTGGCGAATCAGGTTCCGGCAAGTCGACACTGGGCCAGGCGATCCTGCGCCTGCTGGAATCACGCGGCGGTATCCGCTTCCGCGGGCAGGCGCTGGACGGCCTGAGTCAGAAACAGATGCGCCCGTGGCGTAAAGAGATGCAAGTGGTCTTTCAGGACCCTTACGGCAGCCTCAGCCCGCGCATGTCAGTGGCGCAGATCATCAGTGAAGGACTTGAGGTGCACAGCCAGTTCGCCTCTGCCAAATGCGATGCCGAAGTCATTCGGGCGCTTGAAGAAGTCGGCATCGACCCGCAGAGCCGGCATCGCTACCCCCATGAGTTTTCCGGTGGCCAGCGTCAGCGTATCGCCATTGCACGGGCGCTGGTGCTGAAACCCGCGCTGATTCTGCTCGACGAGCCTACCTCGGCGCTGGACCGCACCGTGCAGAAACAAATCGTCGCACTGCTGCGCGAGCTTCAGGAAAAGCACGGCCTGACGTACCTGTTCATCAGTCATGACCTGGCGGTGGTCAAGGCGCTCGCCCATGATGTCATCGTGGTAAAGGACGGCAAGGTTGTCGAGCGCGGTGCCAGCCACGATGTGTTCGAATCACCGCAGCCCCCCTACACACAGGAATTGCTGGCTGCTGCGCGCCCTGAATAATCTGGTCCACAACGAAGCTTCTGCCCGGAGCGCAGGAGCTTCACCGATTTACGCCTGCGGCCCCGGCGCGTCGTCATCGACCAGCCCCCACTCGGCGGTACTTGCCGTGCTGCTGCCGGTCGGGGCCGGGGGCGGCGTCGTCAGGCTGGCGACTCCGCCTTCACTGTGCAGTTTGAGGCGCAGACGAACGTTGTTCTGCGAGTCGGCATTCTTCAGCGCCTCCTCCTCGCTGATCGCCCCCTCGACGGCCAGATTGAACAACGCCGTGTCGAAGGTCTGCATACCGAGGCTGCCGGATTTCTCCATGATGCCCTTGAGCTCGGTCAGTTCATTGCGCTGAATCAGGTCGCGAATGGTCGGCGTGCCCATCATCACTTCCACCGCTGCGCGGCGTTTGCCGTCCGGGGTTCTGACCAGTCGCTGGGACACGAACGCCTTGAGGTTATTGCCCAGGTCATGCAGCAACTGCGCACGACGCTCTTCCGGGAAGAAGTTGATGATCCGGTCCAGCGCCTGATTGGCGTTGTTGGCATGCAGGGTCGAGATCGCCAGGTGGCCGGTGTCGGCAAACGCCAGCGCATGCTCCATGGTCTCGCGATCACGAATTTCGCCGATCAGAATCACATCCGGAGCCTGACGTAACGTGTTCTTCAGCGCCGCGCGGAAGCTTCGGGTATCGACCCCCACTTCGCGCTGGTTGACGATGGATTTCTTGTGCCGATGGATAAATTCGACCGGGTCTTCAATGGTGATGATATGGCCGCTGGCGTTGCGATTGCGGTAATCGATCAGCGCCGCCAGCGAGGTCGACTTGCCCGAACCGGTGGCACCGACGAACAACACCAGCCCGCGCTTTTCCATGATCACATCGAGCAGTACGGGCGGCAGGAACAGGTCCTCGAAACGCGGAATGTCCAGCTTGATATTCCGCGCGACGATGGACACCTCGTTACGCTGCATGAAGATATTGATCCGGAACCGGCCGATGCCCGCCAGCGAAACAGCAAGGTTCATCTCCAGTTCGCGCAGGAATTCGAGCTTCTGCTCCTCGTCCATCAGCCCCTGAGCAATCACCGCCACCTCGCCCGGCTTGAGGGTTTCACTGCCCAGCGGCTTGAGCACACCGTTGAATTTGGCGCACGGAGGTGCTCCGGTGGAGAGATACAGGTCCGATCCGTCCTGACTGGCCAGAATCTTCAACAGCGCCGGAAAATCCATAATCAATACCGTACAAAATGAAGTAAAAAGACGACGATCGTCATGACGGCACGCGTGACGCGCGGGCGTCGCTCAGCAAGAGCAGACATAATGGCAGCCTTTTGCAGCAGGTGATATTGCGACATGAAAGCCCAAGCCCGCCATATTCTGGTGAAAACCGCCGAAGAGGCCGAACAGCTCAAGCTGCGCATTGCCAAGGGTGAGGCGTTTGACGTGCTGGCTAAAAAGCATTCTAGCTGCCCATCCGGCAAACGTGGCGGTGATCTGGGCGAAGTCCGGCCAGGGCAAATGGTCGGTGCCATCGATCAGGTGATCTTCAAGAAGCCGCTACGCGTGGTGCACGGCCCGATCAAAAGCAAATTCGGTTATCACCTGGTGCAGGTCTTCTATCGCGACTGAGCCACAGGTCAAAAGCTGAAAAACCCCGAAGCGGTTGAGGTTCGAGGTTTTTCGGGCCTTGACGAAAGCAGTGATTATTTAGGCGAAATCGCCCCGTCCACCAGCACTTGAGCTTCTGCTACCAAGCGCTTGAGGTGATCTTCGCTGACAAAACTCTCGGCGTAGATCTTGTAGATGTCCTCGGTGCCTGAAGGGCGTGCCGCAAACCAGCCGTTTTCAGTCATGACTTTCACGCCACCGAACGCCTGATCATTACCCGGCGCGTTGCTAAGTACCTTCTGAATCGGCTCACCCGCCAGCTCGGTAGAAGTCACCTGCTCTGGCGACAGCTTGCTCAGCAGCGCCTTCTGCTGCGGGTTGGCCTTGGCGTCGACGCGGGTCGAGAACGGCTCGCCCAGCTCGTCGGTCATGGTCTTGTACGTTTCGCTTGGGTCACGACCGGTACGGGCAGTGATTTCCGCAGCCAGCAAGGCTGGAATCAGACCGTCCTTGTCAGTGGTCCAGACCGTACCGTCGCGGCGCAGGAACGAGGCGCCAGCGCTTTCTTCACCGCCAAAGCCCAACGAACCCTCGAACAGGCCCTGCGCGAAATACTTGAAGCCGACCGGCACTTCGTACAGGCGTCGACCCAGGCGCGCAGCCACACGATCAATCATGCCGCTGCTGACCACAGTCTTGCCGACTGCCGCATCGGCGCGCCACTCAGGACGGTTCTGGAACAGGTAGTCGATGGATACCGCCAAGTAGCTGTTGGGCGTCATCAGGCCACCGCTCGGGGTCACGATGCCGTGGCGGTCGTGATCCGGGTCACAGGCAAATGCCACTTGATAACGGTCCTTGAGACCGATCAGGCTCTGCATGGCATGGCTGGAAGACGGGTCCATACGAATCTGGCCGTCCCAGTCAACGGTCATGAAACGGAACGTAGGATCGACAAACTTATTGACCACATCCAGGTTCAGGCCGTAATGCTCGCCAATCGCCGACCAGTAGTTCACCCCGGCCCCACCCAGCGGGTCGACACCGAGACGCAGACCCGAATCGCGAATAGCGTCCAGATCAATGACGTTCTTCAGGTCGGCTACGTAAGTGTTGACGTAGTCATGGCGGTGAGTGGTGTCGGCACGCAGTGCTTTTTCATGACTGATGCGTGAAACGCCAGTGACTTTATCCGCCAGCAGTTCGTTGGCCTTGTTCTCGATCCACTTGGTGATATCACTGTCAGCCGGGCCGCCATTGGGCGGGTTGTACTTGAAGCCACCGCTTTGCGGCGGGTTGTGCGACGGCGTAATGACGATGCCATCAGCCAGCCCCGAAGTACGGCCACGGTTGTAACAGATAATGGCGTGAGACACCGCAGGGGTTGGCGTGTATTCATCGCCTTGCGAGATCATCACCTCAACGCCGTTGGCGGCCAGCACTTCAAGAGCGGTGGCAGCGGCTGGCGTGGACAACGCATGGGTATCAGCGCCAAGGAACAAAGGGCCGTCGATACCATTTGCCTTTCGGTACAGGCAGATCGCCTGGCTGATAGCCAACACGTGCCATTCGTTGAAGCCCAGATCGAACGACGTGCCACGGTGTCCGGAAGTGCCGAACGCAACGCGTTGAGCAGGTACGGATGCATCAGGTTGACCCGTGTAGTAAGCCGTGACCAGTCTCGGAATATCGACCAGTAACTGCGCAGGTGCCAGCTTGCCGGCGAAAGGACTGAGTCTCATACAACCTCCACGAAGAAATGAAATACGGAGAAAAAATAAAGACTTGCTGCAGGTAAAAACATAATCGATGCGGCAGTTTACTGGCAGTTCGACAGCGCTGCTTGAGTATCGATCCCTAGGCTGTTGACGTTTCAGGCCGCCACCACGCCGGAAACAGCTGCCTGACCTTGTGCTCGGCAAAACGATCGTCGATCAGCATCACCACGCCACGATCACTCTGGCTGCGGATCACCCGCCCCGCTGCCTGCACCACCTTCTGCACGCCGGGGTAAAGATAGGTGTAGTCGTAGCCAGCACCGAACAATGCGGCCATGCGCTGCTTGAACTGCTCGTTGACCGGGTTGAGCTGCGGCAGCCCCAGCGTGGCGATGAACGCGCCGATCAAACGTGCGCCCGGCAAGTCGATGCCCTCACCAAAGGCACCGCCCAGTACGGCAAAACCGATGCCCTGACTGCTCAGGGTAAAGCGGTCGAGAAACGCGTGACGCTCACTCTCGCCCATGCCCCGCGCCTGCTGCCAGAGGGTGATGTGCGGATGAGTCTGCGCCATCAGTTCAGCCACTTGTTGCAGGTAATCAAAACTGCTGAAAAACGCCAGGTAGTTACCTGGCCGCGCTTCGAACTGCTCCGCCATCAGCTCGACAATCGGTGCCAGCGAGGCCTGACGATGAGTGAAACGGGTGGAAATGCGGCTGACAATCCGCACGTCGAGTTGATCGTGATTAAACGGTGATTCCACATCGATCCACGCTGTGTTGACCGGCAGCCCGAGCAGATCCGCATAGTAATGCCGCGGGTTGAGCGTTGCGGAAAACAGCACGGTGCTGCGCGCAGCGGTCAGGCGCGGACGGATGAAGCGTGCTGGAACCACGTTACGCAGGCTGAGGCGCGACATAATGCGCTTGCCGCCCGCCTCGCGCCGGGTGATGTCGAATATAAAATGCTCGTCGAACAGCTCGGCGATGCGTGCAAAGCCGATGGCTTCCAGATAGAAACCCTGCAACGTGCCATCCACTGCCTGCGGGTGCTCGTTGAAATGATCACCAATGGTCGAGATGCACTGGTTCAGGCTGCCGATGAGTTTTTCCGGTGCCGCCGAGTACGCCTGATAGGCAGCGGGCTGCACTTTGTGCAGCGCATTCCATTGCCGGTCGAGACGCTGCAAGGCTTTTTTAACGGGTTCGGGCGACGTCTGGATCAGGGCTTTCAACTGGCTCTGATCAAGACTGGCGCTGTACATCTGCCGGGCCCGCTCGACCATGTTGTGCGCTTCGTCGACCAGCACCGCCACGCGCCACTGATTGAGCTGGCCGAGGCCGAACAGCAGCGCACTGAGGTCGAAGTAATAATTGTAATCAGCGATTACTACATCGGCCCAGCGTGCCAGTTCCTGGCTGAGGTAATACGGACAGACCTGATGCCGCAATGCGGCCTCGCGCACGCTGGCCTGATTCAGCCAGGGCCACTCAAGTGCAGCGGCGCGGGCCGCTGGCAGACGATCGTAAAAGCCATTGGCCAGTGGACAGGAATCTCCGTTACAGGCCTTGTCCAGATGCTCGCAGGCCTTGTCCCGCGCCACCAGTTCCAACACCCGCAGCTTTAGCTCCGGCGCACTGTGATTGATGACCTCAAGCGCATCCAGTGCCAGCCGACGCCCGGGAGTCTTGGCGGTGAGGAAGAAAATCTTGTCAAGCTGCTGACCGGGCGCCGCCTTGAGCAATGGAAACAGCGTGCCCACCGTCTTGCCGATGCCCGTAGGTGCCTGAGCCATCAGACAACAGCCGGTGCTCACCGCCTTGTACACCGACTCGGCCAGCACCCGTTGCCCGGTTCGAAAGGACGCGTGAGGGAACTTCAGGCTGCCCAGCGTCTTGTGCAGCGCCTGCGTATGCGCCATCTGTTGCTGCGCCCAGCCGAGGAATATCGTGCACTGTTGCTCGAAGAACTGTTGCAGTGTCGTTGCACTGAATGGCTCGCGAATCAGGGTTTCCTGCTCGCTGACAATGTTGAAATACACCAGAGCCAGCGTCACTTGTTCAAGTTGCAGACGCTGGCAAAGCAGCCAGCCGTAGACCTTCACCTGTGCCCAGTGCAATCGACGGTGGTTGGCAGGCATCGCATCCAGCTCGCCGCGATAGGTCTTCACTTCTTCCAATTGATTGCGACCGGCGTCGTACCCGTCCGCCCTGCCCCTTACCGTCAGCTCGCGATAATCGCCACTCAACGACAACTCGGCCTGATAATCAGCGCCACGACGCGACGCGACCGTGCGGTGTCCGGCAATCCCTTCCTGAGCCGTGGGCGATGGTGTGAAGCGCAGGTCAAGATCGCCGACCTTGGCGGTGAACTCGCACAGTGCGCGCACGGCCACGACATAATGCGCAGGCGAGTCGCTGATGAGGGCTTGCCCGGAATCGGGTTTTACAGGGGCGGTCGGGGTCACTGCGCTGGGAAGCCGTAGGTTGTGAATACTGGACAGGCGTCCAGTTAACAGCCTTGAATCACGTCTGGCAAACATAAATGGATCGACGGCTTGCGATGTCAGTGCCTAGTACAGACGCGCCTGCGTTAACGCTCCTCCCAACGCGGCCAGGCGCGCGGCCGGATCCTGACCCCAGTCGATGGCGTAGCTGACCCATAAATGCTGCCCATAACGGTTTTGCAGGCTGAACAGTTCGCCGGGAGTAATGACGATGCGCTGGGCCAGCAGCCTGTCGAAGACCTGGCGCATGTCTACGGGATGCATGCTCTCGGCCCAGACGCCGCAGCCGCCCTCGGGTACCTGATAACGCAACGCTCCACCCGTCTGTTCATCCAGTTGTTGTGTCATCGACTGCATGCGTCTGACCAGCGTTTCTCGCAACGCCACCAGTTGCCTGTCCAGACGCCCACTGCTGCACAATCTGGCAATCGCCCGCTGACGAATCGGCGGCAGTTCGAATGCTCGCAGCCAAAAATACTGCTGCCAGCGCACCTCAAGGGTTTTGCACAGCAGATAGCCGTAAGGGGCTTCAGGCCCAAGACTCTTGTCAAATGCGCCGATAATCACCAGACGCTGCGGGTCAACCCAGTGGCGCAGAGGGATCTGCTCGTAAGCAAATTGCAAACCCGCATGGCTGTCATTTTCCAGCGCCCAGACTTGATGGCGATTTAACGCTTGCGCAACGGCCTCGCTGTTACCCGGAGGGCGCACGCTGCCTCGCACCGGGTTCAGTAAAGAAGGCAACACGGCAAGCCCGATATCATTGTCGCGCAACAGGTTATCGAGTCGCGCAGGATCAAGGCTGCCGGTCTCGTCCAGTGGCAGCTCGATAACGCGAATGTCGAACGATTGCAGCAAGCGCAGCAACGCCCAGGCGCAGGGCGACTCCACCAACACCACAGTGCCACGCAGCCCCAACGTTTCGATAACGGCCTTGAACGCCCCATGCAGGTCTGGGGCGATATAGACATTGTCAGCGTGCCAGCAGTGTTCTGCATCGCGGGTGTAGCGGGCTGCCAACGCGGTGCGCAGCTCTGGCTCGCCAAACGGCTGAAAACCTGGCTCCCGCAGGCGCGGATAATGCCGAGTCAGTTCTCGCTCCATTGCCGGTAGCGGACTTTCCTGTGCATGCAGAAGGGTCGGTTCATCACAACCCAGCAGCGACATGCCCGGACGACTGGCGTTATCGCACAGTACGTGTAACAGATCGCCATCGCTGTCAGAACATGCCCGCCCCGCCCTGTTCCCGCTGCACGGTGCCGAGTAATAGCCCGACTTGGGAAGCGAATAGACGCGCCCTTCCTTTTCCAGTAGCGAATAGGCGCTTTGTACTGTGGATATAGATACGCTCAGTCGCTGCGCCAGCTGTCGCAGTGATGGCATCTTCAGCGCCAGCTCGCCTTGTTGCTGGTCGACCAGCCGCACCAGATAGCGGTAAACCGCCTGGTAAGCGAAATCCATGTTGTTTTTCATCCAGGTATCCGCCGCTCAGCCAGACCAGGCTTTAGAAAGTCGCGACATGACTGATGCCGGTTGCCGACAGCAGCCATGATCCGAAACCGGTTCAGCGCCCGGAAAGCATCTCGACCACTGCCTGACCGGTCGCCGGGTCAACGGTCATGATTCGGCGTTTGTCAGGATCGGCAGCGCGAATTCTGGCGATGATCGAATGCGGGTCATCGAAGTTCACCCGCTGTTTGCCGTAAAGGTTTTGCAGCGATTGGAGGCTCAGACCGCTGATATCCACCAGCCACTGCATCACTTGATCCGGGGCCGTCGAGCCCGAGAGCACCTTGTGCAGATCCGGCAGTGCCACCAGCATGCCGGGATGGCAGCGGCGCAGAAATGATTCAAGGCCATCGCCCTGATTGACGAATGGCGAGAACAGCATGCAGACCAGTTGAGTCTCGTTCAGGCCAAACCCCTCCTGAGCGAAGCCTGAGGCCAGCTCGCGACGCGTCTCGATTCGCGCCCGCCCGGCATAAGCGCTGAGCGCCTGATCAATCAATCGTGGCGGCATCTGCTTTCTGCGCATCAGCGATGTTGCCAGCTCAAGGTATTCGGCTATCCCGTCGGCATAATTGCGCTCTTGCAGGTACTGCGCAGTCAGGCCCCGCATATGAGCCATCAGCAAAGGATTGGCGCAATCGGACTCACTGAAGCCGAATGACAGATCATCGAAGCGAAAATCAAGGAATTCGGTCAGCAGGTTCCAGTGCTCATCCGCCTTGCAACTGACCAGATCGGCGATGGTGATAAAGGCTGGCGCGTTGGCTTTTTCAGGGACCGCTATGGATCGGTTTGTCCGCGGGCTGTCTTCGCCGTCCCCGTACAGTTCGTGGTAATACGCCTGGCCGATCGTGTCGATGACCTTGAGTACGCCAGTCAGCGTCTGGTTACCCCAACTGCCCGTGTACTGCCCGGAGCGCTGGGCCAGACGCATGATCCACGTCGCGTACTGCCGCTGCTCCCTGCGTGAATCGCCGCTGACCACAGCATCGACACCGTTACCCCAGCTCAACGCGCGACCCAGAAACTCCGCCAGGCCCAGATAGCAGGTATTGCAAAACGTGGTCCGCGCGTCACCTGCGGACAGATGTCCACCGAGCAGCATGTCCAGGCGATTCTGCTCGCGCCCTGCGCTGGAAAAAGGCAGATCCGGCTCGAAGGCCTGGGTGTACTGGTTGTCGATCACCAGCGTTTCGACGCGCGGGTCGTCATACAAAAACAATGCTGAATAGGTGCGGTTGATGTTATCCATCACCGCGGGTGTCATTCCCGCGTGACGTCGGTTGGCGACCCGCAAATTGAACGTACCGGGCGATCGACAGGCAATGCTCAACTGGGCGGCGCGCAAAAAGGCCAGCGTGTAGGCACTGTCCTTGCCACCGCCGAACGCTACCAGCACCTTGAAACCGGAAATCCGCTCGATCCCGCCAGCCGCGACAATCAATCGCTGAATCAACAACTGCAACGCCGTGCGTTCCGCACGGGTGAAATACCCCAGCAAACGTTGCAATACTTGCTGATAGACGTAATTCATTGCCTGTTCGTGGATAGAGCTCATTGTGTGTCACCTGCCTGTCGCTCAAGACGCGACACGGTGCAGGCAGAACATTGAACATCAAGCTGACAACCAAGTTTATAGTCGAGCATGACTCATTCCCTGAGTGGTAATTACCGACGCATTATCAATATCTTCAAAACAATTACAATAGACAGTTTTCTTTTGAAAACAACGCAGAATGTTTACATAAGGCGGCCGTATTAGACAACGCGTTTAAACGCCTCACTCATTCAGCAGCCAAGAACTTATTATTTTGCCAATTATACTCCACGCCAGATCCCTCTACAGGAAGCTCTCGGCGAGCAAGAGCGTATCGACATACAATGATGCTTTTACTCTGCCCTGTAGGAAACACCAGTGGCATTGTGCGCATTCTGACAGATTGATTAAACTTTAATACTCATGTCGCCCACAGCTCCATATTTACCTTCGTCCAGCGGAACTGAACCGGTACTTTCAATGAAGCCATAAAGAGCATCGTGCCCGGCGCGGCATTGTCGAGGTGAAATATAACACAGCCGGCATTCAATTGTCTCGATCATCGCCAAAGGTTCTAAGCGGCACTCACCGACATCGACCCATTCTGTCCTAAGGAAGGTCTGAAAAAGCCTTTTCTTCAAAAGTCGAAGCCAGTAAATACAGGCGCTCCAGCCCGGTTCCTCTCCAAAAAAATGGACTTTTTCAGAAGATACCTAAGCTTGATCAATGCGCTCTGCATTAAAGACGCACAAGGAGTTTTCAAACCCAACAAGGACGTACAACCATGGCCCTGCCATCCGCTTCCCTCGAAAAAAGTTCATCTCCGACCTACACCAGTCTGTTTCCGGAAAACCTAGCGCACACCACCTCCGCGGGCGCACTGGATTCCAGCGACGGGCCTCTCGCCTACCTGAGCGATCTGTATCAACGAGCCATCAAGCTGGAAATAATGGCCGACAACAAGGCCATCAAACTCGGTGTCCGACGCCCTGCGCTGGGCGATCTGCTGCTTGACGAAACCAGCGCCCACCAGACCGTATCCGCGCTAAAACTGGTGATCGATATACTCGCTCATCCCGCGCAGATGCTGGCCGGCATTACACCATTGCCGAATGCCATCGCCGCATCGGGCAGTCATGCAACGCTGCCATTCCATCTGGCTTTCCAGCAAATGCGGGCGGTGCTTGAGCAGAAGGGCATCACGCTGTTCGATGTGCACAAGCTTGCGTCTTATGATTATCCCAACTTCTGCTACCAGAATTTCCGCCAGAAAGACCTGCGCGCGGCCATACTCTCGGGCAGCGGCCTTGACCCGTCCCTGCACACACTGCTGCTGGACAATGAGACTGCGGCAAAAGCCGATTTTTTCAAAACTGCCTACGGCGTAGCCGGTAGCGCAACCGAGGCTCTGCTGGCGATCAGCGATGTAGCCCTGTTTCGCCACCAGACCGGGCTGAGCGAACAGGACCTTTACGACCTGCTTGCCCTCAAAAGTACGGACGATGGAAAGCAGACCGGCTTCAGCACCACGGTAAAACGTTCCGAACACCTCCCTGTCGCATCGCAAACAGAGGTTGCAGCCAGTCAGGTTTACGGTGCCTCGTTTATCAACAATGCCAGCAGCCCGGCAATCGCCATTACAGTGCCCGCTGACAGCTCGTCAGGCCAGCAACTGACCAACGTCAGCGCCAGCCATTTCGCCCGCCTGCACAAGCTCATTCACTTGCAGCACTTCCTCGGCCTGCCGTTCGCTGACGTCGATACGCTGGTAATGTCCGCCTTGCGTGCAGAAGGTCAAACCAAAGATTTCCACTTTACCGCCAACACGTTGCGAGCAATCAGCGTGTTCCGTTACCTGCATCGTGATTTCAAGGTCAGCGCATGGCAGTTTGCGACCATGCTTGGCGCGTTGCCGGTATATTCGGTGGGTCAGGCATTGCCCGCTCTGGATACCGTATTGGGTGCGCAGGCCGCCAACGGTAACGACAGCAATCAGACCCGAGTGATATTCGATGACGCTGAGTTCGATCTGGATACCGACGCGGGCCAGGCTACGCTGGCGCAGATGTGCTACGCACTGAAGATCGACGAACAGACCGCCAGAGATTTCGTTGCAACTACACAGCGATTCCAGCAACCCGCCGCAAAAGGCGCCCCGGCAAAACTGCCCAAACGATCACTGACCTTGTTTTCTGCGTTATATCGTCAGGTTTACCTGCCGCGCCTGTTGAGGCTATCGCCGCAGGCCGGGGCCGGTCTGATGTCGCTGCTGTTCATCGGCAACGACGACCTGCTCAAGCAACTGGCTGGCGCACCGACGCTTCTTGATAAAGACGATCAGCCGGACATCCTCGACGTGATGATGGCTGCGGTGAACCTCACTCAGTGGGCGAGGCAGCAAAACATCGGTCTGGACCTACTGGCGTTGTTGCTGACGCCCACGCCGGATATCGAGGCGAAAACGCTCCCCGCTCCGGCCGACTGGCTGGAATTGATCACGGAATCTGCAGATCGGCTGGGCAAATCATCGCTGACAGAAGCCAGACTTGCATCATTGGCCGCTGTGCAGCAGGTTGCACTCAAGGATGACAAGAACACCTGGCTGCAGATTTTCAACCCGCTGATAGACGCCGACGGCTGGGTCAAGGCGATCCCCGTACTGCAGGGCGAGGACCGCCAGACGGCGATCAATGCTCAGGTTTCAATCTGTCTGACGGGCGTGTTGGCGCAGAGTGATGCACTGGACGTAGACGTTTATCTCAAAACCGGTGAGGCCTTTGCCGCACAGATCAATGGAGCGCTGATCGCTCAGGAAGATGTGATCAAGTCATTGGGGGCGGCGCTGTCAGGCAATAGCAGCCAGCCGGGTCGATCAATATTGAGTGAACAACACATATTGCTACTGCTGCGCTGGCTCGACATCAATACCTCCACCTTGATCAATGAAATAAACAATCACGCGCTTGAAACCGGCAACCAGAGCACGTTCAGCAAAAGTGCATTCGTCATGTGGTCAGAACTAAAGCGGCATGCCGAACTGATCATGCGTTTCAACCTCAGCCCCGCCGGGCTGGAGCTGTTACTGGAATACCCTGAGCGAATGGCCTTGGATGAGTCCGGATCAAGCCTTGACATGTGCTACCAGCTTTCATGCTTTGGCAATTGGGTCAAACGCGCTCATGAGACAGGCTATCAGGAGTCCGATGTTCTGGTTTATCTGCGCATTATCAACAGCGATGAGGAAGAGTCAACCGGGCTTGAAGCGGCAGAGCGGCTGGCCAAGTTGATTGGCTGGAACGCTGAAGAAACGCTGTGTGCCGTGGGGACTACGTATCAGACCGGGCTACAAGACAACGTTAGCAGTGCCAGCGATGCTATCGCCAAATCATCCCGTAAGACCTTTGCTGACTTTGTCGCCAGCCTGAGCAGCAAGGGTAAAGAGAAATTTGACAGCAGCAGCGGACTTACGTACGTCATTTATTGTTATTACGTTATTGGCGATATCAAAAATTGGGACGCCAATGTACAAGCACTGATGAAACCGTTTTATCAATTTCTGAAGGACAATCCCGGACCGCTCATCGTCACCGAAACCCAGTTCGACAGTGTCCGCTACCAACAGAAAAAAAGAGCGGAGGAACGGGCCAGCGGTAAAGCAGGGAAAACCGTACTGGCGGTCCTAAACTTCACCGATGGTAAGCGGATCGGCGGACCATTGAGTGTGTCTGCTGATCACTCAACACGCCCGACTCGGCAATAGGCCTATAACGTCGCCGATATTGATCAGGTGATTCGTTTACAGTCACTTTGCCAAAAGACCGGGCTGGCGTGCCAGTCGCTAATCAACGTGACTGCACTGGATGCAAAATCATCCTATGGACAGGTTCAGTCACTTGCCACGCTGTTGTTCGCAAGTTGTGATGAGGCCGAGCAGCACGCTATCAATATTCCGCTCAACGAAGCGTGGCGAGATGCACTGGTTGGCTACCTGCTGATCAACTTGCCCAACACGCCTGACTACAGGTTTTCCACTGCTGCCGACGCCGACGATCTGTCCAACTTTCTGCTGACCGGCGTGCAGGTTTCCAGTGAAGTCATGACCAGTCAGATGGCGCATGCGACGGCCAGTTTGCAACATTACCTCAGCCGATTTTTCGCACACCTGGAACCGGGTTACGACACAGCGGCGCGGAATATTATTGCTGACGCGGACGACGAATGGCGTCGCTATTGCAACCAGTACGCGCGCTGGCGCAGTTGGCACCAACAGGTCAACCATCCGGAAAACCTTATCCAGCCAGCCTTGCGGCCCGGCAAGAGCCAACCATTCGTCGAGCTGGAAAACGAACTGAATCAGGGCAAACTGACCAGTGATATGGTTCAACTGGCGGTGGCCAACTATATCGGCAAGTTCGAGCAGGTCAGCAACCTGCAAGTGGTCAGCGGCTACCTCGACGGCTTTGACCCGGTAAGCGATACCTACCATTTCATCGGCAAGACCAACGTCGAACCGACTGAGTACTACTGGCGATCGCTGGATATCAGCAAGCGCGATAATCTGGGGCAACTCAGCCCGCTGGCATGGAGTGAATGGGAGAAAATCGGCTTGCCTCTGAGCGGGCAGATCGTGCAAACACCAACCACAGATGGGCAAACGCTGGATGTGATTCGTCCGATCATCATCGCTGGGCGTCCCTATGTGATCTGGGTCGAACGCTCGACCACTCCGATACCCAGCGCAGACGAAACGAAGCAGACGCCTACAAAGTTCAGAAAAATTACCGTGCATTACTGCTATAAGCAGATAGATGGGCTATGGAGCCCAGCGAATGAGTTGCTGGCCCTGGACGGGACAAAGGATGGCAAGCGTTTAAAAGATGAAAATAACAATTACCTTAAGGAAGGTCTGAAGTAGCCGGATGTTTTCCGGCTACCGAGTCCTCAGCACTTTTCAAAAAACGATGCATGTCGAAATTTGCTCAATTATCTTCGCTTTTCAGCTCTTTCGGCCGCTGCAAAGCCTTTTGCGGTAACCATTTCCTGCATTACACGCGCACCTCTCCTGCGCTCGCCAACAAATGTCGACGGGCCATCCACAGGTTTGACAGGGCGAACAACGTCACCATCTGCGCGGTGTTCTTGGCCAAGCCCCGAAAGCGCACTTTTTCATAGCCAAACTGGCGTTTGATGACCCGAAACGGATGCTCGACCTTGGCGCGAACCTGGGCCTTGGCCTTCTCGATTTTGCGGATCGCCTTGTACAAAATACTGCGTTTTCCGTGCTTTTTGTAAGTGCTGCGGCGGGCGGCAATCTGCCAAATGACCTTGCGCCCAGCGTGTTCTTCGCGCTTCTCGACCCCGGTGTAACCTGCGTCGGCGCAGACTACGTTTTCCTCGCCGTGCAGCAGTTTGGCAACCTGCGTGACGTCTGCCACATTGGCCGCTGTTACTACCACACTGTGCACCAGGCCTGACTCGTCGTCGGCGCCGATATGAGCCTTGGCGCCGAAATAGTACTGGTTACCTTTCTTGGTTTGATGCATCTCAGGATCGCGTTTGCCATCCTTGTTCTTGGTCGAACTGGGCGCGTGAATCAGCGTGGCATCGACGATGGTGCCTTGACGCAACGACAAGCCGCGGTCGCCCAGATAACCATTAATTACGCCGAGAATCCCGGTCGCCAACTCGTGCTTTTCCAGCAGACGACGGAAGTTGAGAATGGTGGTTTCGTCTGGAATTCGCTCCAGGCTCAGGCCTGAAAACTGACGCAGGATGGTCGTCTCATACAGCGCTTCTTCCATCGCCGGATCGCTGTAGCCGAACCAGTTCTGCATCAGATGAACACGCAGCATCGCCATCAGTGGGTAGGCGGGCCGGCCACCTTCTCCTTTTGGATAATAGGGCTCAATCAGGGCAATCAAACCTTTCCAGGGCACCACCTGATCCATCTCGATCAGGAACAATTCCTTACGGGTCTGCTTGCGCTTGCCGGCATACTCGGCGTCGGCGAAGGTCATCTGTTTCATCATCGAAAAGCTCGGCGACTGGTGTCCGGAGATTTTGCCAAATTAGGAAGTCTTTTTCAGAGTTTCCTTAGCACCGTAAAAACATGGCCTGTTTGTGTTTTTAGCAAACGAAAAAACGCAGCCTCCAGAGGAGGTTTACACGTTACGCTATCTTTGGCGAAACGATATCTATGGTGCGAGATGCATCAGACGTCAAGCTGCGCTTTTGCGTCAAAAATGGCTCTGGAGCGAGCAGTCGGACAGCCTGCTCACAAATCTGTAGCGTACGACCCGATATAGCCAGTTTAGCTGCAACCTCCAAGCAAAATTCAAGCGCTCGATGTTGTTTTTGACTAAGTGGAAACGAGCTACAAAAGCTAAACCTCCCAAGGAGTTGTGCAATGTTATTTGCCCATATGGCTGCGGTGGAAGATCAGCTACTCGCTACGTCCAGAATCCCTGCTAACTCTGGTCATTCCTTGCACAAAGGAACTCCACGTGAAGCGTTTATCAAAGAATTTCTTCAATCCCATCTCCCCTCCACTCTTTCCATAGGGTCGGGGGGAAATTATCGATAGTCGCTCGTTGCCTGCCAGCCCCCGAAGACAATTTGACCTCGTAATTTATAAGAGAAGTCTTCCCAAACTCGATTTTGGCGGTGGCATTAGTGGTTTTCTTGCGGAATCGGTGATTGCTACTATCGAGGTCAAGTCAACTCTTGACAAGTCCGGAATGCATCAGGCCTTGACTGCCGCGCGGCAGGCAAAACAACTCGAAAAAAGCGAGGTATGGACTTTCAGTTCTGGTTTTATACCACCAGCGATTCTCAGTTTTGTCGTCGCTTACGAAGGGCCGCAAAAGATGGAAACTGTGCTCAACTGGATCACTGAACTGGAATCCGAGCTAGGCATATCCATACCCTCGTTGCCTCTTGGAGCGGGGAGGCTGAATACTCCTAGCGCCTCCATTGATGGAGTATTCATTTTAGGGAAAGGCTTTGTAACTTTTGACAACTTCCCAACAGGTTTTTTGGACGACCCCGCCCGCAGCATTAATTCAAATATAAAATGGGTAGCTGCGTCAGCGACGCATGGAGCTTTGCTTTGGTTATTTCATATGCTGACCCAAGCATCAATGAACATAAGCGGAACATTTCTTAACATGATTCCTTATATGAGCGACTTACGAGCAGAGATCAAATCTGGCTGATCATTTTCCTCATTGCTAGAATCTCATATTGCAGCAGTATGGGAGAGATAGGTACAATGCCTCAGAGTCACTCATTATCGAGCCTCTGATTAATTCAGAAAAAATGTATATTGCGCCCCATACAAATCAAAGTCTGTTTATTTTCGGACTAAATGACTTAATGCAAAAAAAAGAAATTACAATAAAAAACAGGGCAGCTAAAAACCTGGCCGTGAAGACGCCAGGGTCAAAAAAATAATTAACGAGAAGCAACATCCATACTGAATGAAAAGCAGCGCACGCAATCGCAAACAGATAAATTCTTGCGTGTGAAAAAAATCGTCCAGCTTTTTGTCGGTTCACTGCTTTTGCATTCCGTCTACTGTGATGGTGTCGGCGGCTCTATCTATGACCAATACAGGTACTGACGTGTTTCGATATGCACGAACATAGTCAGTTCTAATATATCTAAATAGCCGCCAGGAATCCGGCTTTAAAACCAGCTTCGTGACCCCATACACAGACATCGCAAGGTCGGCTGACCCGTAGGCCATATTTCCTTCTCGTGCTCCGTAACCAACTGCTTTTGCTGCTGCTTGGTATCCCTTTCTTACTGGGCCCTCTGTATCACTACGCCCCTCCCAAAGGTTGCGCCCGTTTTCATAAACGTTATTTGCACCATGAGCCATAATTGGTACACCTGCAACGAGGCACAGCGTACCTAAAGAGCCATAGCAAATGCCCGCACCAGCTCCGAATTGCATTGCTCCGGCGACTACTCCAACGCCTTTTTTGGCAATCTCCCATGACTGGGCAAACAAGCTATCTTGTTCATCTTTTATTTCTTTTAGCCCCTGCTCAGGACTTTTTTTACCTTCAGAAACATCATTAACAATACTTTTTGCGTAATAGGAGACTTCACGATTGAATTGCAATCGCAGAATGGCATTATCAATATGCTTAATACCTAAGGTACAGGCTTGCTCTCCTAGCTTTTCAGCGGCGGCACTAATCATCAAATAGCTTGTGCGATTTTCGTCTGTTGGTTTCATTCTTCACCCCTCCAAATGACGTATGTGCCGCTAGTCATACATCTACCCCTGAGATTAAATCTTCCACTTTATCTGTTGACACTGAATCCATTCGCCTACGCAAATGGCTTATTCGCAGTCCTGTCCCAGCCACCAGAAACGATACCGGCACTACCACCATCAGCGCGGCGTTGTTGTGAATATTCAAATTTAATGCGGCCATAATTCAGGTTTACTACTTCTATAGGGAAGCCTGACTGGTCGGCACCTTGACCGCTTACTAATGAGATCAGGACTTCTTCAAGTACGATATCCAAATACTTGAATTTTTCAGTTCCTGCACGATGGATTCGAATGGTCACATTTTTGATATGCGAACCCCTACAGCAAAGCTCAAATAGCTTAGGGGTGGCTCTATCCACATATTTACTGATCTGGAAATCGCCAAGGGAAACCCCTCCAGCAGTAGCCCCTCCATTCGAGCTGGCAGTCTGACTGATGGACTGCATGGCGTTGTAGTGGTAGGAAAGCAATTCGACCCAACCTTTGTGCCCATCGTCAAGAGACTCGCCCTCAACACCATCAACCTTCATAAACGCATCAAAAGACATAGAACTCCCTGTTCTTCGAAAAAATGGAAAAATCAGTCACACTTTAGTACTGCTGCAGAATCATTACCACTTTAAAATTCTACAACCACCTTCCTTGCCCTATCCGTCCCTCAGCGGAGCATCCCACAGCGAAGCGCAGGACCAATGCTCAGATCCTGGATACATGACCTAGTCTGCAAACATGGTGTCAGAAAATGATCACACGGACCGTTTGTGACAATTTGGAAAAGGTGATAACCATCGAGAGACAGCAAGTCACTCAAAACTCACGCATATGAAAAAGCCCAACCTTCTCAGATTGGGCTAAATCACTGAAAAATATGGTCGGGACGGAGTGATTCGAACACTCGACCCCTAGCACCCCATGCTAGTGCGCTACCGGACTGCGCTACGCCCCGACTAGGCGTGTATCTGTTTTGCAACCTGCGAAAACGTTGAGGAATATACCCTAAGCGTTTGAATTTTGGAAGTATCCTGGTTGCTCAATTACGCTTTGAGCATAACCAGTACGTCTTCAAGCTCGGCAATCATCTGCCGGATCATCTGCTTGTACTGCTGGGTATCGTCCTTCGGTTCCCCGGTGGTAAGACGAAGTCGGGCACCACCAATGGTGAAGCCCTGATCGTAGAGCAAGCCGCGGATCTGGCGGATCATCAGCACGTCCTGGCGCTGATAATACCGGCGGTTTCCGCGTCGCTTGACGGGGTTGAGTTGAGGAAACTCCTGCTCCCAATAACGCAAAACGTGCGGTTTTACCGCGCAGAGCTCGCTGACCTCACCGATGGTGAAGTAGCGTTTGCCGGGGATCGGCGGTAGCTCATCGTTATGACTTGGTTCCAGCATATGCCTCAACTCGGGCCTTCAGCTTCTGCCCTGGACGAAAGGTGACCACACGGCGCGCCGTAATCGGAATTTCTTCACCGGTCTTGGGATTTCTCCCAGGCCGCTGGCGCTTGTCTCGAAGGTCGAAGTTGCCGAAACCTGACAACTTCACCTGCTCGTTATCTTCCAGAGCGTGCCTGATTTCTTCAAAAAACAGTTCAACCAGTTCCTTGGCTTCCCGTTTATTCAGGCCCAGCTCTTCGTACAGACGTTCGGCCATCTCAGCTTTCGTCAGAGCCCCCATACGCTACTTCCTTAACGTGGCGTTTAACCTTTCCTCAAGCGAGGTGAGGATAGCAAGTGTCGTTGCGTTTACCTCATCGTCATTAAGAGTGCGCGATGGATGCTGCCAGGTCAAGCCGACTGCAAGGCTTTTTCTATGTGGATCAATGCCTTTACCCTGGTAAACATCAAATAACCTGAGGTCTGTGAGCCACTCGCCTGCATTTTCACGAATAACGTCCAGAACGGCACTGGCCGAAACGTCGCGATCAGCCAGCAATGCCAGGTCGCGACGCACTTCCGGGAAGCGCGACAGCTCGTGGAATTTCGGCAGACGGCCTGTCGATACTTCAGCCAGAACCAGCTCGAAAACAAATACCGGACGATCCAGGCCCAGGGTTTTTGACAGTTCCGGGTGAATGGCGCCCAGGAAGCCGACTTCGCGACCATCACGCTCGATGCGAGCTGTCTGGCCTGGGTGCAAGGCGGGATGCTGGCCCGGAGTGAAGGTGAACTCACCCAGCGCACCGGCAAAACCCAGAACCGCTTCGACGTCAGCCTTGACGTCGAAGAAATCGACCGCATCACGGCCTTGCGCCCAACCTTCCGGCAGACGGCTGCCGCATACCACACCCGCCAGCATCGGCTCTTGCTTCAAGCCGTCAAGCTGACCGACGAAGCGCAGGCCGCTTTCGAACATGCGTACACGGTCCTGCTGGCGGTTGAGGTTGTGCTGCAGCGCTTTGACCAGACCCGGCCATAGCGAGGCGCGCATGGCGGCCATGTCATTGGAAATCGGGTTGGCCAGCAACAGTGGCTTGGCACCCGGCGAGAACAGTTCGAACCATTTCGGGTCGATGAAGCTGTAGGTAATCGCTTCCTGATAACCGCGGGCAACCAGCAGGCGACGCAGCTCGGGCAGATCGCCTTTGGCTTCGGCCTTGGCCTGAGGAGCAAGACGGGCTTGCGGATAACGAACCGGCAGACGGTTGTAGCCGTATAGACGAGCCAGTTCTTCGATCAGATCGACCTCAAGGCTGATGTCGAAACGATGACTTGGCACTTCGACACGCCACTGGCCGTCGGCTTCGGTTGTCACAGCAAGGCCGAGACCTGTCAGCAGACGCTCGATTTCGACGTTTTCAATGACCAGACCAAGCATCTGCTCGACGCGACTGGCGCGCAACGTAACCGAAGCAATCGATGGCAAATGCTGTTCGCTGACCACTTCTGTTATCGGGCCAGCCTCACCACCGGTGATTTCCAGCAGCAGGCCAGTCGCCCGCTCCAAGGCTTCACGGGCCAGTTGCCAGTCAACACCACGCTCGTAACGGTGCGAGGCATCGGTGTGCAGGCCGTAGGAACGCGCCTTGCCAGCCACCGAGATGGTGTCGAAGAAAGCACTTTCCAGGAAGATATCGCGAGTGCCGGCAGTCACGCCGCTGTGCTCGCCCCCCATGACACCGGCGATTGCCAGAGCACGCTGGTGGTCGGCAATGACCAGGGTGTCGGCACGCAGGCTGACTTCCTGACCGTCGAGCAGGACGAGCTTCTCGCCCTCCTCGGCCATGCGCACACGAATGCCGCCGTTGATTTCGGCCAAATCGAAAGCATGCAGAGGCTGACCCAGCTCGAGCATCACGTAGTTGGTGATATCGACAGCGGCATCGATGCTGCGCACGTCGGAACGACGCAGACGCTCGACCATCCACAGCGGAGTAGGACGCGACAGATCAACGTTGCGGATGACGCGGCCCAGGTAACGCGGGCATGCAGCCGGAGCCAATACTTCGACCGGGCGCACTTCATCGTGCACAGCGCTGACAGCAGCGATCTGCGGACGGGTGACGTCAGTGGCGTACAGCGCACCGACTTCACGCGCCAGACCTGCTACTGACAAACAGTCGCCACGGTTCGGGGTCAGGTCGACCACGATGCTGGCGTCATCCAGGTTCAGGTAGACACGAATGTCTTCACCGACCGGCGCATCGGCGGCCAGCTCCATCAGGCCATCATTGCCCTCGCCGGCCTGCAACTCGGCAGCTGAACACAGCATGCCGTTGGACTCGACGCCACGCAGCTTGGCTTTCTTGATCTTGAAATCGCCCGGCAGCTCGGCGCCGATCATGGCGAACGGAATTTTCAAACCGGGGCGCACGTTTGGCGCGCCACAGACAACCTGAAAGGTTTCGCTGCCATTGCTGACCTGGCACACGCGCAGCTTGTCGGCATCGGGGTGTTGTTCGGTGCTCAGCACCTCACCCACGACCACCCCACTGAAGACACCGGAGGCCAGCGTGACGCTGTCAACCTCAAGACCGGCCATCGACAGACGAGCAACCAGCTCGTCGCGGGAAACCTGCGGGCTTACCCAGCCACGCAGCCATTGTTCACTGAATTTCATCCTGCTCTCCTGAAAGGTTCGTTACGACTTAGCGAAATTGCGCGAGGAACCGCAAATCGTTGTCGAAGAACAGGCGCAAATCATTGACGCCGTAACGCAGCATGGCCAGACGCTCTACGCCCATGCCGAACGCGAAGCCCTGAAACTCTTCAGGGTCTATGCCCGACATGCGCAGCACGTTCGGGTGGACCATGCCGCAGCCCATGACTTCAAGCCAGCCAGTCTGCTTGCAGACACGGCAGCCCTTGCCACTGCACATCACGCATTCCATATCCACTTCTGCCGATGGCTCGGTGAACGGGAAATACGAAGGACGGAAGCGCACGGCCAGCTCTTTCTCGAAGAACACCCGCAGGAATTCTTCGATGGTGCCTTTCAGGTCGGCAAAATTGATGTCGCGATCAACCAGCAGACCTTCGATCTGGTGGAACATCGGCGAGTGGGTAATATCGGAGTCGCTACGGTACACACGGCCTGGGCAGACAATGCGGATCGGCGGCTGTTGCGATTCTATGGTGCGGACCTGTACCGGTGAGGTATGGGTGCGCAGCAGCATGTTCGCATTGAAATAGAAGGTGTCATGCATCGACCGGGCCGGGTGATGGCCTGGGATGTTGAGCGCCTCGAAGTTGTGGTAATCGTCTTCGACTTCAGGGCCTTCGGCGATGCCGTAGCCAATGTGCGTGAAGAATTGTTCGATACGTTCCAGAGTACGGGTAATCGGGTGCAGACCACCTGAGGTCTGGCCGCGGCCCGGCAGGGTCACATCGATGCATTCGGCAGCGAGCCTGGCAGTCAGCTCTGCCTGCTCGAACGATGCCTTGCGTGCATTGAGAACCTCTGTGACACGCTCCTTGGCAACGTTGATCAGCGCGCCGACTTGCGGACGCTCTTCAGCTGGCAGGTTCCCCAGGGTCTTCATCACCTGAGTCAACTCGCCTTTCTTGCCAAGGTAGTGAACCCGGATTTGCTCCAGGGCATTGATATCTTCGGCGCTTTGCACAGCCTCAAGAGCTTGAGAGACCAGCGCGTCCAGGTTTTCCATGTACAGACTCCAGATACAAAATAGGGGAAGAGCTGAAGGCTCTTCCCCTATTTATGACGTTTAACACCGACCCCGGAGAACCGGGGCCAGTGATTGTCGGGGACTTAGGCCAAGGTGGCTTTAGCTTTCTCGACAATCGCAGCAAACGCCGCTTTTTCGTTCACTGCCAGATCAGCCAGAACCTTACGGTCGATCTCGATGGACGCTTTTTTCAGGCCGGCAATGAAACGGCTGTAGGACAGACCGTTAACACGAGCACCAGCGTTGATACGAGCGATCCACAGAGCGCGGAACTGACGTTTTTTCTGACGACGGTCACGGTAGGCGTATTGGCCTGCCTTGATTACCGCTTGCTTGGCAACACGGAATACGCGTGAACGCGCGCCGTAGTAGCCTTTTGCAAGTTTCAGAATTTTTTTGTGACGCTTACGGGCAATGACGCCACGCTTTACACGAGCCATGAGTTACTTCCTCTATATCTTGATCAAAATTAACGAAGGCGCAGCATGCGCTCGACTTTTGCCACGTCAGACGGATGCAGCAAGCTGCTACCGCGCAGTTGACGCTTACGCTTTGTCGACATTTTGGTCAGGATGTGGCTCTTGAAAGCGTGTTTGTGCTTGATGCCGTTGGCGGTTTTCAAAAACCGCTTAGCTGCACCACTTTTAGTCTTCATCTTTGGCATGTTCGGATACTCCGCATTCAGTTGATAAATATAACCGCAAGGCCTGCCGTGCCCTGGTGGTTATTTCTTCTTTTTCGGGGCGATGACCATGATCAGCTGGCGTCCTTCCATCTTAGGATGCTGTTCGACGGAACCGTATTCGAGCAGGTCACCTTCAACCCGCTTCAACAGCTCCATACCCAGCTCCTGGTGGGCCATCTCACGACCGCGGAATCTCAACGATACCTTGGCCCTGTCCCCGTCACTCAGGAAACGTACCAGGTTGCGTAGTTTTACCTGGTAATCCCCTTCCTCCGTCCCTGGACGAAACTTGATTTCTTTAACCTGGATCTGCTTCTGGTTTTTCTTCGCTGCAGCAACCTGCTTCTTCTTCTCGAAGATCGATTTGCCGTAATCCATCACACGGCAGACCGGAGGAAGTGCGTCGGCAGAAATCTCTACCAGATCCAGCTTAGCCTCTTCGGCAATACGAAGCGCTTCATCAATCGAGACGATGCCAATCTGCTCGCCGTCAGCGCCAATTAAACGAACCTCGCGGGCCGAGATATTTTCATTGATCGGGGCCTTGGGTGCAGCTCGTTTATCTTGTCTCATTTCACGCTTAATAATAATTACTCCGTATCTTGGCGACCACGCCGGGAAACCGCTTGTGCGAGGAATTCAGCGAATTGGGCAACCGGCATCGAGCCAAGGTCAGCGCCTTCACGTGTACGCACAGCGACAGTTTGCATTTCAACCTCCCGATCTCCAATCACGAGGAGATAAGGAACCTTGAGCAAAGTATGCTCGCGGATTTTAAAGCCGATCTTTTCATTTCTCAAGTCGGACTTGGCACGAAACCCGCTTTCAGCCAGAGTTTTTTCCACTTCAAGGGCAAAATCGGCCTGTTTGTCAGTGATATTCATGATCACTGCCTGAGTAGGCGCCAGCCAGGCTGGAAACGCGCCCTCGTAATGCTCGATCAGAATTCCGATGAAACGTTCGAAAGACCCAAGGATCGCACGGTGCAACATGACCGGATTCTTGCGACTGTTGTCTTCCGAAACGTACTCGGCGCTCAAACGGATCGGCAAGTTGAAGTCCAGCTGCAAGGTGCCGCACTGCCAGACCCGGCCGAGGCAGTCCTTCAGGGAAAACTCGATTTTCGGACCGTAGAACGCGCCTTCGCCCGGCTGCAGATCATAGGGCAGACCAGCACTGTCGAGCGCAGAGGCCAGCGCCGTCTCGGCACGGTCCCAAAGCTCGTCGGAGCCTACACGCTTTTCAGGGCGAGTGGACAATTTGAGTTCGATGTCCTTGAAACCGAAATCGGCGTAGACATCCAGCGTCAGCTTGATGAATGCGGCAGATTCGGCCTGCATCTGATCTTCGGTACAGAAGATATGAGCATCGTCCTGAGTGAAGCCACGCACACGCATGATGCCGTGCAAGGCCCCCGACGGTTCGTTACGGTGGCAGGCACCGAACTCGGCCAGACGCATCGGCAGCTCGCGGTAGCTCTTCAGACCCTGATTGAACACCTGCACGTGGCAAGGGCAGTTCATCGGCTTGATCGCGTAGTCGCGGCTCTCGGACTCGGTGGTGAACATGTTGTCAGCGTAGTTGGCCCAGTGCCCGGATTTCTCCCAGAGCGAGCGATCAACCACTTGCGGGGTTTTGATCTCGAGGTAGCCATTCTCGCGCTGCACTTTGCGCATGTATTGCTCGAGCACCTGATACAGGGTCCAGCCCTGCGGATGCCAGAACACCATACCCGGCGCTTCTTCCTGGGTATGGAACAGGCCTAGGCGCTTGCCGATCTTGCGATGATCGCGCTTTTCGGCTTCTTCGATGCGCTGAATGTAGGCAGCCAACTGCTTCTTGTCAGCCCACGCAGTGCCGTAGACGCGCTGCAACTGCTCGTTCTTGGCGTCACCGCGCCAGTAGGCACCGGACAGCTTGGTCAGCTTGAACGATTTCAGGAAACGAGTATTCGGCACGTGTGGGCCACGGCACATGTCGACGTATTCTTCGTGGTAATACAGGCCCATGGCCTGCTCGTTCGGCATGTCTTCGACCAGGCGCAGCTTGTAGTCTTCATGACGGGCGGTGAACACCTCGATCACTTCAGCGCGCGGGGTGACTTTTTTGATGACGTCGTAATCTTTTTCGATCAGCTGCTGCATGCGCTGCTCGATCGCCGCCATGTCGTCAGGCGTGAAGGGGCGCTCGTAGGCGATATCGTAATAGAAGCCGTCGTCGATCACCGGGCCGATGACCATTTTTGCAGTCGGATACAACTGCTTGACCGCATGCCCGACCAGATGAGCGCAAGAGTGACGGATTATTTCCAGTCCTTCCTGATCCTTGGGGGTGATGATCTGCAGGCTAACATCGTTTTCGATCAGGTCGCAGGCGTCGACGAGCTTGCCGTCAACCTTGCCGGCCACGGTGGCCTTGGCCAGCCCGGCACCGATTGAAAGCGCGACATCGGCTACGGAAACCGCATGATCGAATGAACGTTGACTGCCGTCGGGAAGAGTAATAGTTGGCATGGCGCCTCCTCTCCTAGTGGTGACCCCTACCAAAGGTCACGTGGGTTGGGATGAGCCAGTACGTGATCCGGTGGTATGCCTGCCTCACAGTGGCAGGAGCCTTGGGGCCAACCTTGAACCGGACCAGATGACTGGAATGTACGAAAAACCTGCCTGCGTCGCGTCCAAAGCCATCAGCCATGGGGACACTTGAAAATAACAGGACGCGCATCCTAGCACAGCTCGGCCGACACCGGACGTTCATATGCGTAAATCACGCCAAATAACACGTCACCTGAACTGGCTGGCTTGATGGGCGTCTTAACCAATCAGGATCCTGTACGTTTCCTTGTTCACTAAAGTCAGCAAAAGGAGAACACCATGAAGCTTTCCCGCATGTCCGCACTCCTCGCCTGCGCCGCCGTCATGGCCCCTTGGGGCGCTCAGGCTGCCATGGAAAAAACCGTGCAAGACACGTTCACCCAGGAATGCATCGCTGAGGCGAATCAGCACAAGCAAGATGCCAAGGCCGCGCAGGCTCATTGCGATTGCAGCGCCCGGGTAGTGAACAAGGAGTTTTCTCAGCAGGAAATCGAAGCATTGAGCAGTACCGATAGCGCTCCTGCCCCTGCATTGACGCAAAAACTGCAGAAACTGGTTGCCGAAAACTGCACCAAATCAAAATAAATCATTTTTTTTAACGCAGTAAAGCAGCTGCCTGAAATGCCGAGAGCTGCGCCCCGCCGCCAACCTGAAAGCCTTGCAGAGCGGGGCTTTCAGCATATCCCGAACAGTCTTGATGCAAGGCTGGCAGAGACATCATTTAGCCACTTTATGTGTATGACGCTTTGCATATGCAGCGACCCAGACTAAAGAGATCACCTTAGTAGCTGTCTTTTTGCGCATTTCGACTATGATAGGCCCGTGTGCCCAGTTGGCCTGAGCAGCACGTTATTGAAAATTATGTTTCTGGAGATACACCATGTCTAATCGCCAAACCGGCACCGTAAAATGGTTCAACGATGAAAAAGACTTCGGCTTTATCACTCCACAGGGTGGCGGTGACGACCTGTTCGTACACTTCAAAGCGATCGAAAGCGACGGTTTCAAAAGCCTGAAAGAAGGCCAGACCGTTTCTTTTGTTGCTGCTAAAGGCCAGAAAGGCATGCAGGCGGAACAAGTCCGCGTTGACTGATTCATTCGGCGCAAAAAAACCCCGTCACTGACGGGGTTTTTTATGCGCCACAGAAAAGTGCCGACTCAACCGCAGTTGATGCGTGTCACCTTTCCCGAAGCGTCGGTATTAACGTTTACCCGCTCGGATCGGTATTCCAGCGTAACCATATCGTCAGGCCCGAGAATGCGGGCATCCTGAGAACCGGTACGGGCGCGCACTTGTGACAGAAGGTCGATGGACGCTGGCTTGCCGATTGCGAACTGGCCAAGCCCTGCGTCACAACGGCCGGGTATGGCGTTGGCGTTACTGGCGGATGCGGGAGCGTCTGCCTTGACGGACGCTTCAGCGCCCTTATCAGAGGACGTGCTGCTGCATCCTGCCAGCAACGACGCCGCGACCACAAAACCCAATGTTGCGAACTTCCGGGGCATACACCCTCCTCTGCCAATAAAACATTCCAGACCTGTCCGACCGCACTCAGGCGCGTTGGTTGCACACCTCAGTTGAGAAGCCATCGGTAACCTGTTGATCTGCCTGGGCCGAGAGTCTGCCTTGGGATCACACAAGGCGCGCGGTGAAATCGTCACAAAACGTTTACAACCTATGGCCATAGACTCGGACTATCGGGATGAGATGTAAGTAGAAGTGTCAAAATGTGCGCGGGATGGTTTACTGCGAGAGACGCAAGCGCCGGGAAGCGAACAGCGTAGTGCGTGACCCTTTACTGGAGATCAACAGACATGACAGCCATAACTCTGGATGCAGACATCAAGGCCAGATGGCCTCAGGGCCACTGCTCGCACAGCCCTGGAAACCCGGAAGAGCTGATGATCATTGCCGTCGACCTGCTGATCAAGGAACTGGGCACCGAGGGCGCCCGCGCCTTCATCAGCCAGGTACTGAGCCGTTATGCCACGGCAGGGCTGCCGGTCTGATGCACCTGTTGCAGCCCGCGTGATGGGTTACTTCAGTCGCGCCAGACGCTCGGTCAGCAGATCGAACAAACCCTTAGCGTTGCCATTCTCGACCCAGAATACATTCTGCGGCTGCTTGAGCGTGCCGTACCAGTCAGCCACCGTCTGGCCGAAACCAATGCCCTCGCGGGTGTCGACCGCAACGTTGATCTGCCGCCCGGAAAACAACTCGGGCTTGAGCAACCATGCAATGACACTGGCGTCGTGAACCGGACCACCGGGCAAGCCGTAATGTTCCATGTCCAGTTTGACGTATTCATTGAGAATGCCGTCGACCAGCTTGCCGGCGTTATTGCCCAATGCGGCAATCTGCTTGAGGCGTTGTTCGCTGGTCAGGATCTTGTGGGTCACGTCCAACGGTACGTAAGTAAGCTTCACACCACTGGCCAGAACGATCTGCGCAGCATGCGGGTCAGCAAACAGGTTGAATTCGGCAACCGGCGTAATGTTACCGCCGTTGAAATGCGCGCCCCCCCATGACCACCACTTCCTTGATGCCCTGGGTGATTTCCGGTGCCTGCACGAGCGCCAGCGCCAGGTTGGTCTGCGGACCGAGCATGGCGATAGTGATGCTGTGCGGCTTGGCCTTGCTCAAGGTGCGGATCAGGTAATCGACTGCATTACCGTCGGCCAACCCCTTGGCTGGCTCATGCACGGGCACGCCGGGCAACCCTTCCTGACCGTGAACGTTTTCTGCGTAGATAGGTGTGCGCACCAACGGTTTGGGCGCACCGGCATACACCGGCACTTCTTCACGCCCGGCCCATTCACGCGCCAGCCTGGCATTGCGCGAGGTCTTGTCCAGACGGACATTGCCGGCGACGGTGGTGATCGCCATCACGTTCAATTCTTCGGGTGACGCCAGCGCCAGCAGCAGCGCAACGACGTCGTCCGCGCCAGGGTCGGTATCGATGATCAGATCACGCTTTTCTGCCGCCTGAACGGCAGCGCTACTCAGTATGGACAAGAGCAATGCTCCACGAATGAACTGTCTGGAAAACTGCATCAACGTCATATGAAACTCCCTTTCTTGATAGCTAGAACACAACTCCGGAAACCAGCGCCACATTACTGTACGGCTGGCATTCTCCGGTACGGATGATTGCCCTGGCCTTGCGGCTCAATACTTTCAGGTCCTCATGGCTTATCCAGCGCTGCTGACCCAATTGATCATCGAGGTTCAGGCTTTCGATGACCTGCAATGCGGGCGGCTTGACCTCGGCCATTTCGTTGGCCAGCACATGGCTTTCGACCTGCATCTCACTCAGCACCACGTCCAGCACACTGACGAAATCAGGTACGCCGCGAGTCAGCGCCAGGTCGATCAGCTCGACGCCTGCCGGTACTGGCATTCCAGCGTCGACGATCATCAGGATGTCGCCATGCCCCAGCGACGCAATGACGCGAGACAGGGCAATGTTGAGTAGCGGGGTCTTTTTCATAGTGAATCGAATTCCTTTACTTCCTCGAACGTCGGGATGGACGGCTGGGCACCCGCGCGGGTCACGGATATGGCTGCCGCGGCCTGACCGAAGCGAATGGCCTGCGATTCACTCTGACCCGCCGCCAGTGCTGCGGCAAAACCACCGACAAAGGTATCACCTGCAGCGGTGGTGTCCACGGCCTGTACACGACGCGCAGGGATATGTTCCACGCCCGCAGCACTGGCGAACAGGGTTCCACGCTCACCCAGGGTAATGATTACGTTGCGCGCCCCGGCCGCCAGCATGGTCGCTGCCGCCTCTTCAGCCGCCGCCGAGGAGTCGACAGTCACACCGGTCAGGGACTGCGCCTCGCTTTCATTGGGGATCAGATAGTCGATCAGGCCATACCAGTTTGCCGGCAAAGGCTCGCTGGCCGGGGCAGGATTGAGAATGACGGTCTTGCCCAGCGCGCGGGCGCGGGTCAGGGTGTGGAAAACTGTTTCAGTCGGCACTTCAAGCTGGCAGATGATGATCCCGGAACCCGCCAGCAATGCGTCGAAACGCTCGATCAATGCCGGAGTGAGCCGACCATTGCCGCCGGCAACAATGACAATTGCATTCTGACTGCTGGCGTCGACCACAATCGAAGCGATCCCGGTGGATACGCCTTCAACGACCGTCACGGCCTGACAGTCGATATGCTCGGCCAGCAATGCTGCACGCAGTTGTTCCCCGTAGGCATCGGCACCCACACAGCCGATCATCGCGACACTGCCACCCAGGCGCGCTGCGGCAACTGCCTGATTGGCGCCTTTACCGCCAGGCACGGTGTCGAACGTTTCCCCGCTCAGCGTCTCGCCGGGGCGCGGCAGACGCTGGGCGCGGATGACCAGATCCATGTTCAGACTGCCCACTATCACTATTTTTGCTTGCATGGCTCATTAATCCGTTGCTGTGCGTGCGCGTCATTCATTGGACAAAGTGTTCGGCGCTGCCGTGGACTCGCGCACCACGACGCAAGGCGTCACGAGTCTTTTTTCGACAGGAACTGTATGCGGTGCGGCGATTCGGTTTAACAACATTTCGGCGGCGGTTTCGCCCAGTTGCATGATCGATTGCCCCACGGTGGTGAGGGCCGGATAGACGTAGCGGCTCATCTGAATGTCATCAAAACCGATGACCGACAGATCCTGAGGCACGCGAATAGAACGCTCGGCGGCAGCGCGCAGCACACCGATAGCGATGACGTCGTTGCCGGCAAAGATCGCTGTTGGCGCATGACCGGCCAGCAGCAGCTTCGCAGCCGCATGGCCAGCCGAACTGGTAAATTCGCTGTGCACCGCCCAATCCGGGCCGACCTCGACAGATGCCTGCTGCATGGCCCGCCGATAACCCGCCAGGCGCATCTCGGCAACCATACTGTCACGCGGCCCGCCAATGCAGGCAATGTGACGATGCCCCAGATCAAGCAGATGTCGGGTTGCCAGCCAGGCACCCTGCTCGTGATCGATGCGCACCATGTCAGCTTCGATGCCTTGCAGCTCGCGGTCGACGATTACCAGCGGCGTGCGCACCTCGGTGAGGCCACAGGCGACGCTGGCATCACCCGCCACAGACGAGACAATCAACCCGTCAACGCGCTTTTCCAGCAAAACACGCAGGTAACTGCGCTGTTTTTCCGGGTTGTCGTCGGAATTACAGAGGATCACGCAAAAACCGTTGCGCTCACAGTAGTCCTCGATGCCCCTCGCCAACTCGGCGAAATACGGATTCATACCGTTGGGAATCAACAGGCCGATAGTCGATGTGCTCCTGGCCTTCAGCGAACGCGCCACGGCGCTGGGCACATAATCGAGCTGCGCGATGGCTGCCTCGACCTTGAGCCTGACCGGCTCGCTCACCGGCCGGGTCTTGTTCAGCACATGGGAAACCGTGGTGTACGAGATTCCCGCCAGCGCCGCGACATCCTTGATAGTCGCCATATCAGCTCTGGCGCCGTGCCCGGTGACTGCGGTAGGTGTCCAGCACTACTGCGATCACAATCACCGCACCAGTGATGATGCGTTTGGTCGGCTCGGTCGCACCGATCTGCGCCAGGCCTGCGGCCAGTACCGAAATGATCAGCACGCCGAAAAAAGTACTGATGATCGAACCGCGCCCGCCCATCAGGCTGGTGCCACCGATCACGACGGCGGCAATCACTTGCAGCTCAAGACCGGCACCGGCATTCGGATCAGCCGCTTCCAGTCGCGATATCTGAAACAGCGCCGCCACACCGGCCAACAGGCCCATCAGCGAGAACACCAGAATCTTGTAGGGCTTGGGATTGATACCGGCCAGACGCACCGCTTCTTCATTGGTGCCGATGCCGATCAGGTAGCGACCAAAAACGGTACGGGTCAGCACCGCCTGAGCAATGAAAATAACCAGCAGTGCGATGATGAAGGACGGCGCGATACCGAACGCGATCGGGTCAGACAGCCAGGCGAACGAATCACCGATATAAGCAGTGCGCGAATTGGTCATCTGGTAGGCCGCGCCACGAGCCATCTCCAGCACACCGAGGGAGACGATGAACGAAGGGATGCGCCAGGCAACGGTAATGGAGCCGGTAATCGTGCCTGCCAGGGTCGCGCAGGCGATGCCTAGCAAAGCGGCCGGGAACACACTCCAGCCCCAGCCCAGGATGGCCACACTCACGGCCGAAGCAGCCAGCGCCAACACCGACCCAACGGACAGGTCGATACCGCCGATGATGAGGATCAGCGTCATGCCGACCGACAGCACCATCAGGTCAGGGATCTGGTTGGCCAGCATGCTGAATGTCTGATAGGACAGAAAGTGATCGCTGAGCAGGGAAAACAGCACGATCATCACCAGCAGCGCACCCGCCAGCCCGATGTAGGTGCCAAGACCAAAGTAATTGCCGCCGCGACGGGCCGGCACGGTCAGCGTCGGAGAAGGAGTATTTTTCATGAGTCGTTCCTGGGCGCGGCGTCATTGAGCAGCGCGTCACGTTTCTGATAACCGGCAAAGGCAGCGGCAAGCAATTGGTCCTGAGTCCAGCTGTCGCGCTCGAACGTGTCGATCAGGCGACCGGCAGACAGCACACCGATACGATCGCAGATCAACATCAGTTCGCGCAGATCACTGGAAACCACCACCAGCGCCCTGCCCTGACGGGTCAATTCGGCCAGCAGCGCGTAGATATCGAATTTGGCACCGACGTCGATGCCTCGCGTCGGCTCGTCGAACAGCATCACCGGGCAATCACGTTCCAGCCAGCGACCGATCACGACCTTCTGCTGGTTACCGCCTGACAGCTCGGAGACCAGCTGGTCCGGACTGGAACTGCGAATACGCATGGCAGCCACCTGGCGCTGCGCCAGCTTCAGTTCGTCATCGGTATTGACCAGGCCTGCTCTGGAGATCGAATGCATATTACCCAGCGCAATGTTGGCGCTGATTGACTGCGACATCAGCAGTCCTTCGCTCTTGCGGTCTTCCGTGATCAGGGCAATACCGTGCTCCACGGCGTCCGAGGGTGAACGGATGGTGACGGCTTGCAGTGGCTGCCCAACTTCAATCGCACCACTGTCGGCAACATCTGCACCGTAGATCAGGCGCAGCAACTCGGTGCGCCCAGCACCGATCAGCCCGGAAATACCGAAGATTTCACCTCGTCGCACATCGAACGAAACATCCTGAACCTTGCCGGCACGACTGAGCCCCTTGACTGACAGCGCTACTTCGCCAATCTGCCGGGCGCCCATGTCCATGTGTTCGCCAAGTTCACGGCCGACCATCAACGTGACCAGTTGCTCGCTGTTGTAACGGGCAATCGGCTCGACGCACACCAGCTTGCCATCGCGCAGTACGGCTATGCGCTGAGACACCCTGGCAAGCTCCTCAAGCCGGTGGGAGATGTAGATGATCGAGACGCCACGAGCCTGCAATCGCGTGATCTGCTCGAACAGCATTTCCACCTCGCGAGAGGTGAGCATGGCAGTAGGCTCGTCGAGGATCAGCACATGGCAGTCGCCAACCAGGTTGCGAGCGATCTCGACCATCTGCTGATGACCGATCCCCAAATCACCGACCAGCATATCGGGATCAATAGCGTCCAGCCCCACTTGAGCCATAGCCTTGATCGCGTTTTCACGCAGGCGCTTGCGGTCGATCCAGCCAGCACGACGCGGCAGGTCGTCAAGGAACAGGTTTTCGGCAACGGTCAGGGTCGGCAGCAGGTTGAGCTCCTGCATGACCATGCGAACCCCGAGCTTTTCGGCCTGGGTACGACTCGCAGGTTCATAAGGCTGCCCTTGAAACTCCATGCGCCCGGTAGTGGGCGTCACCAGGCCGCCAATGATTTTCGACAAGGTGCTTTTACCGGCACCGTTTTCCCCGGTCAGGGCCAGCACTTCGCCACGCATCAACGTCAGATCGACGTCACCGAGCACAGGTTGAGCGTAGGTTTTACCGATGCCACTGACCGAAAGAACAGCTGTCTGAACAGACGCTGACATACATTTCTCCCAGCACCCGTCCTTCAAGGACGGGCACCTTTACGCGGCGTGGATCAAGGTTTGGTAACGAGTTCTACCGGCGTTTCGATGACGCCTTTTTCGTTGGTGTAGACCTTCTCGACTTTGACCAGCTTCAACGCAGCTTCAATACCGAAGACCGCTTGTTTGGCTGCAAACTGGTCAGCAGTGGCCAGCACTCGGCCATCCTTGAGCATCGGTTTGATCGCGTTGATGTTGTCGTAACCCACCACCATGACCTTGCCAGCCTTGCCTGCTGCACGCACTGCAGAAACCGCCCCCAGCGCCATGCTGTCGTTGCCGGCCAGCAGGGCCTTCAGGTTCGGGTATTCATTGAGCATTGCCGAAGCAACGGCGTTGCCCTTGTCGATTTCCCAGTTGCCGGACTGTACAGACACAACCTTCATCTGCGCTTTGTCCATGGCATCCTTGAAACCGGCGGTGCGTTGCTGAGCGTTAGTGGTGGTCGGCACGCCTTCGATAATGCCGACTTCGTCACCGCTCTTGAGCTGCTTGGCCAGGTAGTCGCCTACCAGCTCGGCACCTTTGCGGTTGTCCGGACCCACGAACGGGATCATCAAGCTTTTGCTTTTGAGCACGTCGGGATCAAGCTGGTTGTCGATATTGACGACTTTGATACCGGCGTCTGTAGCTTTCTTGAGCACCGGCACCAACGCCTTGGAGTCGGCAGGCGCGATCACCAGGGCGTCGACTTTGGAGACAATCATCTGCTCAACGATACGAATCTGCGCAGAGGTGTCTGACTCGTCCTTGATCCCGTTGGAAATAAGGTCGAAGTCGGTGGCGTGCTCTTTCTGATAAGCCTTGGCACCGTCTTCCATGGTCAGGAAAAATTCATTGGCGAGCGACTTCATCACCAGTGCGACCTTGGGTTTTTCAGGAGTCTGAGCGTATGCAGCAGAGAGGGGCATGACTGCCGTGACAGCAGCGAACATGGCGACAGCGAGAAGGCGTCCAGCAAATGGCAGCTTCATGAGTTCATCTCCGATCTTGTGATTATTGTTCGGGCGAACGACGCAGGGTCGATGCAATGCATCAACACGCAAACGTTTGCGAGGGATGAACTATGAAAAAACCCGCAGGGTTTGTCAATCCGTCGAAAATGAAATCTGTTTGTACTGCTCGCCCCCAACGCACAGGGAACGAGCATTAGCGTTCAGTCGGATTTCACTCCTCCGGTCTGACCGTAGCCACTTCGTCGGCCTTGATCCGGACTCTCTTGCCAGAGATGTCTTCAAACTCGTAGAAACCATCACGACTCTTGGTCTTGGGCATGTCCTTGGTGATGTATTGTGTGCCGTTCTGAAGCGTGACGACCGAAGGCGTGGAACAGCCTGCCAGCAGTACAGCAGTTGCGGCCAGTAACGGAAACGTCAGTGACTTGATATTCATGCGCGACTCCGGGAGCGTTGGTTTTTCAAGACAATAGTGTGCCATTTCAAGCGCTTTATCTTACATAGATGTTGCGAAAGATCCGACACTGAAATACTGTATGCCCGTACAGCGAAAATCAGGAACCCTATCCGTGGCCAAACAAACCGCAGCGACCGCCTCCACTCCCGGCCCTTACGAGCGCATGGGCATGCGGGTACAGAAGATCATCAACTCGCCTACCGCGCAGAAATCCAGGGCTGCCCTGCTTTTTCGTCAACCGGATGAGTCAGAGGACGACTGGGCGCAGCTTCTTGAAGAAATAGCCGAGAACGACAACGTCACCCTCGCCTGGCGCGACGATGGTGGTGTGCAAATATTCTGGACGTTGCCGAAGGAAGACTGACGGCATGATGTTTCGATTCTCGACACTGCTTTGCACCACCCTGCTCATCACCGCTTCATTCAGCGCTCAGGCCGAAGCTCCGCGTACTTTCAGCGAAGCCAAGAAAGTCGCCTGGGGGTTATACGCACCACAATCGACCGAATTTTACTGCGGCTGCAAATACACCGGCAACCGGGTCGATCTTGCTGGCTGCGGCTATGTCCCGCGCAAGAGCGCCAAGCGCGCCAGTCGCATTGAATGGGAACACATCGTTCCGGCCTGGCAGATCGGCCATCTGCGCCAATGCTGGCAGAACGGCGGGCGCAAAAACTGCACAAAGACCGATGCCGTTTATAAACGCGCCGAGGCAGACCTGCATAACCTGGTACCCAGCATCGGCGAAGTGAATGGCGACCGCAGCAACTTCAGCTTTGGCTGGGTACCCGAGCAAAAAGGCCAGTACGGTTCTTGCCTGACGCAAGTGGATTTCAAGGCGAAAAAGGTCATGCCTCGCCCTTCCATTCGCGGCATGATCGCCCGCACCTACTTCTACATGAGCAAGCAATACAACTTGCGCCTGTCGCGTCAGGATCAACAGCTTTATCAAGCCTGGGACAAGACTTATCCGCCCCAGGCCTGGGAGCGCCAGCGCAATCAGCAGGTCGCCTGCGTTATGGGTCGGGGTAATGATTTTGTCGGCCCGGTAGACCTCAAGGCATGTAAATGAGGCTTGTTTCAAAACAGAAGATCTTCGTTTGGATGACCATTGGGTCATCCATTCATGCGTATGAGTGAATCCAAAACCACTCATCGGACAACTGGCAACGACATCTCGAAACAACGCGATTTTCGTTCTACGCTCTGAAGACAGCAGCGTGACCGGAGAAGGCTTCTCGCGCATGCCCCACTGGAAAAATCACACTATTTTGATGGCATGCCGTCAGGCTTACGAGCAGGAAAGATGAATCATCAAACGGAATTTGAAATTCACTATCAGTTCAATGGCGAACCTCGTTGCTTTCTGCACCAGACCAGGCAAATGTGCCAGTGCGACGCATTGCACTGCGCAACGCTACACGCCGGCGTCGGCGTCGGCGTCGGCACAGTGAGTGGCAATATGTCTGCTGGGCCGATAGGAATGGCGACCTTGCAAGCCGAGCGTTTTGGCGTAACAGAAGTACGCTGGAAAAGATCTTCGCCGCAGTACTGAAACATCACCCCTGATCAAAAAAATGGCCTTTCGACAAGGCCATTTTTTGTGTACATAAATCGCCAGACCACTGACGTTTAAATGGCAGGATAATCGCCTGTCCCCTCAGGCCAGGGCGTCAGCAGTTCAAAACCGGTCGAAGTGACTGCAACCATATGCTCCCATTGCGCAGACAATGAAAGATCGCTGGTCAGAACCGTCCAGCCATCCGGCAAGGTACGAGTACCGGCCCTGCCGGCATTGATCATCGGTTCGATGGTGAACACCATGCCCGGCTTTAGCCTGAGGCCCTTGCCCTGAGCGCCGTAGTGCAGAACCTGAGGCTCTTCATGGTACTTGCGGCCAATGCCGTGCCCGCAATATTCACGCACCACACTGAAGCCTTCACGATGAGCGATGCTCTGAATGGCATAACCGATATCACCCAGCGTCGCCCCCGGACGCACTGCATGAATACCGGCGCGGGTTGCTTCGTAGGTCGTCTCGACAAGACGTTTTGCCAAGGGGCTGACCTCACCGACCAGATACATACGGCTGGTATCGCCGTACCAGCCATCCTTGATGACCGCGACATCGATATTGACGATATCGCCATCTTTCAGAATATCGGTGGCAGAAGGTATGCCATGACAGACCACTGCATTGGGAGAGATGCAGGTGGTCTTGGTAAAACCGTGATAGCCCACATTCGCGGGTATCACTTTCAACTCCTTGACGATGTACTCGTTGCAGATATCGTCCAGCGCTTCGGTGCTCACGCCAGCCTTGACGTAAGGCGTGATCATTGCGAGTACATCGGCAGCCAGCCTGCCGGCTATGCGCAACTGCACAATGTCCTGTTCGGTCTTGATACCGATGGCGCTGCTCATGAGGCCGCCTTGGAAAGGCTGGACGCAGAAAGCTCTGCAACGTTGAAGTTCGAAGCAGTCAGCACCGTGCCGCCTGCGTTCTCGATACGGATCAACATCTGGCAGATCTCGCTGTAATCCAGTGCCGGGTGCAATTCGGCAAGCATGCCGATGCGCATCCAGTGCTCAGCCTGCGCATTGATGGAGCGACTGAGCGCAACGCTGGCAGAGCGCAGGTTGGCGTGCATGTTTTCGGAAATCTTTACCAGACCCATGATTCACCTCAAATTGAATATATGAAGCATATACGTTACATATACTCACAATCAACCCGAGACGCATCATGGCCGCTACCAGCCGCACTATTCCATCGCGCTGGCCTGACGGAATTCGCCACTCGCGCGGGCTGCCGCAATGGCTATCGATACATCCTGCTCGTAGCCATTGAACTGACGAAGACCTGCCGCCAGCCGGAGGAAATCCTCACGCTGCATTTCATTGACGGTAGAGAGGGTACGATGCTGCTGGGCAACCGGGCTTTGTACTGACGTTTGCACTGACTTAAGGGACATGACAGACCTCATTCGCTCTTTACTGTTCATGCATACAGTATTTAGAACCGAGCGCCGACACAAGACTGACTGCGACGAATGGTCAGCGAATTTGTAAACGGCTCAACCGCCCGCCAGACCCTGCAAGCGCTCCAGATCAGCCTCAGCGATGTCGATACCGTGCGCCATCGACCGCGCACGCTCGCTGTAGCGTCGGTCCCCCGGCAGGCGCTCCTGCCCTGCCCCGTGGAGCTGCCTTACCAGTTCCTCGCTACGCAGTGCAAAATGCTGACCGCTGCCTTTGTCCGGATCGATGACGATCAGCAACTGACCTGTCCAGGGTGTCCGCGCGCCGGGATGCTTCGACCAGTCGAACTCAAAGGAGAAATTACCGCCTGTCAGCCCTGCCGCCAGCAGTTCGACCATCATCGACAATGCGGAACCCTTATGACCGCCAAAGGGCAGTAGTGCCCCGCCATCGAGAATGGCGCGAGGATCTTCAGTAGGCCGGCCCTCGCGGTCCACGCCCATACCCGCTGGTAGCAATCGCCCTTCCCGCGCTGCGATCTGAACATCACCATGGGCAATGGCGCTGGTTGCCAGATCGAAAACAACAGGCTCGCCCCCCGCACGCGGTGCAGCGAAGGCAATAGGGTTGGTGCCGAACAGGGGCTGACGCGCACCGTGTGGCACAACGCAGGTCATACTGTTGACCATGCTCAGGGCGACCAGCCCCTGTTCGGCGAAAGGTTCGACATCCGGCCACAGCGCGGCAAAGTGATGAGAATTGCGTATCGCCAGAACCGCAATCCCGGCACTGCGCACTTTGTCGATCAGCAATGAACTGGCCGCCGCCAGCGCAGGCTGGGCAAAGCCGTTGCCGGCGTCGACCCTGACAAATGCAGCACCGACATCCTCGATCAACGGCACTGCCTTGCCATCCACCCAGCCGCTGTTCAGCGATGAGATGTAGCCTGGCATGCGAAAGATGCCATGACTGTGCGAACCGTCGCGCTGAGCGCTGGCGCAGTTCTCGGCAAGCACATCGGCAACCTCCGGGGAGGTGCCGTGTGCAAGGAAGATCCGCCGCAACAGATTTGTCAGTTGCTGATATGAAACGGTCCGGACCGGCTGATCGTTAGGGATGGCGGACATTTGAGGCTCCTGTTCATGTCATGGCAAGGTACCGGGAACAACCACACGAAATAACAGCACCGAGAGTAGCGCTGCAGGCCCTGCAAAAAAACTCCCTGCGCACTGCACGTACTCGATTGTCGCGGAAAGGTTTCAATGAGAGCGGCTTGCATTCACAAGGAATTACGCTGTGCGTTGACGGGTAATATCCTGCAAATGTTCTCTCTCCCTGACATCCAAGGGTAGAATGCGCCGACGGTATAGGCCGGAGCGCCCATGAGCGACCCTCTTTTCAGCAAGGCAGAACACGACGCGATCACCGATGCCGCTGCGCATTGGTGCATGCGCCTGCACGCCGAAGACTGCACCGCCGCAGAACGAAAAGCGTTCGAGCAATGGCTGAAAGCCCATCCTTTGCATGCGGTGGAGTATGAGGCGATGCGGGAAGTCTGGGACATTACCGGACAAATCGAACCGCTCAATCCGGCCCCGGCACTCCCGATTCAGGCTACACAGAGCAACCAGCCCGTACTTCGTCGCAAGCGCCGCGTGGCACCACTCGCGGCTGCCGCGGCGGTCATTGCTCTGGCTGTGCCGGTCACCGGTTATGTGGGCTGGAATCAGGGCTGGCTGCCTGATACCTACGAGTCCTACAACGCCGATACCGCGACGCGTCTTGTGGTACTGGCAGATGGCAGCCGTGCCGAACTGAACCTCGGCACCGAGCTGACCTACGCCAACTACAAGGATCGACGCAGCGTCACGCTGAAAAAGGGTGAGGCGTTCTTTGAGGTCAGCCACGACAACACACACCCTTTTGTAGTAGATGCCGGCAAGGGCAGCATCAAGGTCACGGGCACACGCTTCAATGTGTGGATGTATCAGGACCAGGTACGTGTAACGCTGGTCGAGGGCTCGGTTCAGGTCAGCAGTGATCGCGCACATCCGTCGTCAAGCCATCATCTTGACCCTGGCATGCAGGCCAGCTACAAGGCAGGCGACGACGCGCCCCTGATCAGCCAGACAGACACAAAGGATTCGAGCCTGGCGTGGCGTAATGGCAAGCTGATCTTCAATGATCTGCCTCTCAGCCAGGCCTTGCCACTGATCAATCGCTACCTGCAAACGCCTATTCTGCTGGCCGATACCGCAACCGGTGCCATGCGCCTTGGCGGCAGTTTCAACACGCGCGACCTGTCCAGCCTGCTGGCCTCTCTGCCCAAGGTGCTGCCGGTTTATGTCACGCAGAACCAGAACGGCAACCCGGTGCTCAACCGCCGGATACCCGACGCTCCAAAAGGCTGAGCGCTCTCGCGCACCTGACTGACGCAGAGCGATTTTGTATCCGCCGATAGCCGGATCAACCGTCCCCTCGCGACTGCCCGATCTTCATCTACCCTGAACCGCACAGCGCTGCGGCCACCCCGTGCGTGTTGGCGTTTTTATTTTTTTCCATTGATAACTGAGGTTTTGCTGCGCTCGTTCGTCTTAGTAACTGAGATTGTTTAAAAAAGCCTGAAAAGGAGTTTGTGGATGTTCAATCGCCAAGGAATCACGACTCGCACCCTGCTGCGCCAAACAGCACTGGCTGCGCAGGCACAGTCGCCCGCTCTGGAGACCGAGCGGCCCGGAAACGAGCACATCCGACTGCTCCTGAAAAGCTTTGGTCTGCGTACCAGCCTGGTCAGGCTCAAGGTGCTCGATGCGCTTCTGGTATCGAGCGAGGAAGGCCAGCCATTGGGAGTACGGGGCGTGCACAGCCAGCTGCTCAGGCTTGATGTACCGCTGTCGTTTCTAAGTGTGCGCGAAGTGCTCAAGCGCCTGTGCGATGAAGGCGTGATTCACCTCAATGACGACAAGACCTACAGCCTGCACCCTCGTGCCCGACAATGGCTGGGTGATGCGAGCAAGGATGGTGCCCAGTAAAACGGGCCTCGTCATCCTTGCCACTTGCCGCGCTTACCGCTTGACCTTGCGGCGCATGATTCCGTTAAGAATCACGACCAGTACGGCCACGCTGATTGCGATGTACTGAAAGGTTTTTTCGGTGATGACACCGCTGTTTTGCAGGTGCGACAAGCCCAGCATGATCGCGAGAACGCCGAGGGCGATCAGAATCGAGTAAATCAAACGCTGCTTGTTGGTCATAACGGTTTCCTGAATGCTCGTGAGCGGGCAGTTGGCACTGCCTGTTTGCGCGCATAGCTTACGCCGATGCGCGACGAATGGCATCGTCAGCCTGCCCTGCTCCCCTCCTTCGCATCCTTCACGCGCGCTTTATCAACCGCGTTGATTATTGTCATGCCGCGATGAACGTTGCCGTGTAAAACTCCCATGCTTTAATACCGCCCTGCTCAAACAGTGTGTTCAATTATTACCAAGGAGTTTTACATGCCCCATGAAGGCAGCCTGTTGCAGGCCGCAGTAGTGTTTCTACTCGCCGCCGTGCTGACAGTACCGCTGGCCAAGCACCTGAAGCTGGGCGCGGTGATCGGCTATTTGTTCGCGGGAGTGATCATCGGCCCTTCGGTGCTGGGCTTGATAGGCGACACGGAGAGCGTCAGTCACATTTCAGAGCTGGGCGTGGTCTTGTTGCTGTTCATCATTGGTCTTGAGCTGTCGCCAAAGCGTTTATGGGTCATGCGCAAATCGGTGTTCGGCGTAGGCATGGCGCAGGTGTTGCTGACGGGCCTGGTCATTGGCGGGATCGCGTTGCTTGCCTTCGGCCAGTCGCTGAACACTGCGGTCATTCTGGGTCTTGGCCTGGCGCTGTCATCCACAGCCTTCGGCCTGCAGAGTCTGGCAGAGCGCAAGCAGTTGAATAGCCCGCATGGCCGGATGGCGTTCGCTATCCTGCTGTTTCAGGACATTGCGGCAATTCCCTTGATTGCCCTGGTGCCATTCCTGGCCGGGGCCGATCACGCAATGGACACCGGCGAAAGCATCAACCACGGCCTGCGCGTGCTGGGCAGCATTGCCATTGTGGTGATCGGCGGCCGCTATTTGCTGCGTCCGGTATTTCGCATCGTTGCCAAGACCAAAATCCAGGAAGTCTCGACCGCCACTGCCTTGCTGGTAGTGATTGGTACGGCGTGGCTGATGGAACTGGTGGGCGTGTCCATGGCGCTGGGCGCATTTCTCGCCGGTCTGCTATTGGCAGACTCCGAATACCGTCACGAACTGGAAGCACAGATCGAACCGTTCAAAGGGTTGTTGCTGGGGCTGTTCTTCATCAGTGTCGGCATGGGTGCCAACGTCGGCTTGCTGCTCAGTTCGCCCCTTGCGGTGCTGGGCCTGACGCTGCTGTTGATCGGAATCAAGCTGCCGATGCTGTTCCTGATCGGTCGTACCGCTGGCGGTCTCAATAACCGCAGCGCGCTGCAATTGGGCCTGGTGTTGGCAGCCGGTGGCGAATTTGCCTTCGTGGTGTTCAAGATCGGCAGCGCTCAAGGGCTGTTCGAGGCGGGGCTTTACGACATGCTGGTGCTGACCATCACCTTGTCGATGGCGATCACGCCGTTGCTGTTCATTGCCCTGGCGCGCTGGATCAAACCCAGGATCAAGCCTGTCGAGGTGCCGGACGAGTACCGCGATATCCAGACCGACAAACCACGCGTGGTCATCGCTGGTATGGGCCGTATGGGGCAAATCGTAGCGCGGATCCTGCGGGCGCAGAAAATCCCTTTCATCGCTCTGGATACCGCTGTGGAATCGATCGAGTTTTCGCGCAGCTTCGGCAATGTGCCGGTGTTTTATGGCGACCCGCTGCGCCCGGAAATACTGCGTGCAGCCAAGGTTGATGAAGCGGAATACTTCGTCATTGCGACGGATGATCCGGACACCAACATCAAGACAGCCGAGTTGATCCGCAAGCTGTATCCGCACATGAAGATCATTGCCCGTGCACGTAACCGCCAGCACGTTCACCGGTTGATGGACATTGGCGCTCATGCCGTGCGTGAGACATTCTATTCAAGCCTGGAGATGAGCCGTCAGACCCTGATGGGGCTGGGCCTGACCGAGGCACAGGCCGATGCGCGCATCAGTCGCTTCAAGCGCCACGACGAACAGGTGCTGGCCGCACAACATGAAGTGTATGACGACGACGCCAAGGTTCTGCAGACCGCCCGTGAAGCCAGGGCCGACCTCGCGCAACTGTTCGAGGCCGACCGTCTGGACGAAGAAGCTGCGAAAAGCTGATGTGCCAGACGCCGGGCGCTCAGCGTCCGGCGCAGGGTTCGGTCAGGCGTAAGGACTGTCCCAATAGCGCTTGTACATCCCGAGTTTTTTCTTTACGCCACGGGGCAGGCGCTTCTCCTGCTTGCTCAGCTTGTAGGCCAGCAGCTTCAGCGCATTACGTACGAACGACATGGGCCACCAGAGAATTCGCCGGGGGCCGAGGAATTTAAGCTCGGACTTGACGTAACGCATGCCCTCGCCGCCGATGCCGCCAAAGGTTTCGTAGATCCACGCTTCACGGGACTGGAACACACCGATATCAAAGTAACGGCAAAACTCCTCACGCAGGCTGTAGTTATGTGAGTGACGGCATACAGCCGAACCTTCATAGGCTGCTTTCCAGCCATCGATCAGCATTTTGGCGGTGACGTACATGTCTTCGGAAAGAATCACATGCCGGGGAAAGCCGCCAATCGCCCGCAACGCTTCACCGCGATAGGCCGCGAACGAGTTGGACATGAATGGCGTCTTGATGCCCAGCGTGCGTGCATCGGCCAGAGTCTTGATCTGCGACGTCGGAGGGTAATTGAACAACCGTGCATGCTGGGCCAGCAGGTTGGCGTTCTTGTGCGGCAATTGACGCCCGCAGACCGCGCCGACCTTGGGGTCGGCGAAAGGCAGCAGAATGTTGGCAATGGCATTGATATCTTCAACATAGGCGTCTTGGGTCAGATAGACATAGACGTCGTAGTCGGGATGCAAATCGACCATCATCTGCCGGGTGCCACCGTGGTTGAAGTCCTTGCTGTCGATGCGCAATACGTTGGCACAACGAGCTTGCGCCAGCTCCAGCGTGCCATCTGAAGAACTGGAGTCGACGATCAGTGTATCGAAGCTCGCAGTCTGCGTAGCCAGCGAGTCCAGTAGACGTTCCAGATCCTTGCGTCCGTTGTAGGTCGGGATCACACAAGCCACTCTCAATGGCGCCATAACAATACTCCAGGGCGAAGTCCGGTTGCCCAACTTGTCAGCGATGTTGAGAGTAGCTCATGCGTGCCAGCCCAACCATTAATCCACTCAGCCCAGCACTTCACTCAACGGGATGAAGTTGACCCAGTCCCCTTCGGCCACGGTCGAGCCTTCACGCACTTCAATCAGGCCGTCAGCCCAGGCAGCGCTGCGCAATACACCCGAGCTCTGGTTGCGATAGGCCACGGCCCTGCCCTGTTCCAGACGCCCGCGCAGGTATTCGCGACGATTGCCCGGGCGCGTCCAGACGAACCCTGCGGGCACCGGAAACTGCAACGGCGCTACGTCAATCACACCTTGGCGACGCAGCAGGTAAGCACGCGCCAGCAAAGCGAAGGTGACCAGCGTGGAGGCGGGATTGCCGGGCAGGCCAATCACCGGTACGCCACGAAAATGCCCGAAAGTCAGCGGTTTTCCGGGCTTGATGGCCAGCTTCCAGAGCGTCAGTTCGCCTTCCTCACGCAATGCGTCACCAAGGAAATCCGCTTCGCCTACCGAGACGCCGCCCGTGGAGAGGATCAGGTCGACATCGTGCAGATTCGCCAGCGCAGCACGAGTCTTCGCCAGATCGTCCGGCAGGATGCCTGCATCCACGACCTCGCATTCGAGTCGCTTCAGCCAACTGCACAGCAACACCCGGTTGCTGTTGTAGATCTGCCCCGGCCCCAATGGCTGACCTGGTTCAATCAACTCGTCGCCGGTGGACAGCACCGCGACACACACCCGTCGGATCACCTCAAGCTCGGCGAGGCCCAACGAAGCGGCCAGGCCCAATTCAATAGGACCAAGCCGCGTCCCGGCCGCCAGTACGGTGTCGCCGACGCGGGTTTCCTGCCCCTGTGGGCGAATGTTCTGCCCAACGCTCAGCGGCTCGCTGAAGCACACGCGCTGATCCGCCAGCACCTCGGCGTTTTCCTGCATCTCGACGCAATCGGCACCTTCAGGCATCGGCGCACCGGTGAAGATTCGTGCACAGGTGCCAGGTGCCAGCGGCTCGGGTGCCTGACCGGCAAAGATGCGCTGGCTGACCGTCAACGGCTCGCCGCTCCAGTCCGCTACGCGCAGGGCATAACCGTCCATGGCGCTGTTCGGCCAGGGCGGCAGATCCAGAGTGGAAATCAGATCTACCGCCAGCACACGGCCTTCGGCATCGGCCAGCGGAACACGCTGGCGATCAGTGATCGGCGTGGCCTCGGCCATCGCCAGCAGCCGTGCGATAGCCTCTTCGACAGGCAGCAAGGTTTTCGGCTCGTTGTTCATCAGCACTCAACCACGAATCGCACAGGGCTCGGCCTGCTTGAGGTGCGGCACGAAGTTGCAGGGCCGGAAGCGCGAATCCAGTTGCTGGGCGAGAATCCCGTCCCACGCCGTGCGTACCGCATTGGTGGAGCCCGGCAGGCAGCACACCAGGGTGCCATTGGACAGGCCCGCCAACGCACGGGACTGAATGGTCGAGGTGCCGATATCCGGCACCGAAATCTGCCGGAACAGTTCACCGAAACCATCGACCTGCTTGTCGAGCAAACACGCCACGGCTTCAGGCGTGCTGTCGCGACCGGTAAAGCCGGTGCCGCCGGTGATCAGCACGACCTGCACCTGATCGTCGGCAATCCAGGTCGCTACCTGAGCGCGGATTTTGTACAGGTCATCCTTGAGCAGCACGCGCTCGATCAGGCCATGACCGGCATCGGTCAGGCGGTCGACGAACATTTGGCCCGAGGTATCGGTTTCACGGGTGCGGGTATCGCTGACGGTCAGCACGGCGATATTCAGGGGTACGAAAGGTGTGTCAGCCTTGGCTTTCATGGCCTCATCCAGTTGTTAAGGAAACAGGCCGGTGTTATATCACAGCACTCCTTTTGACTGCCCGCCGAGTGTTTGATGAATGTCCCTGCCGCACTGCCTCCCTGCTCTATTCTGCTGCTGGCCGGAGGTCGCGGGCAGCGCATGGGCGGGCGTGACAAGGGCCTGATCGAGTGGCAGGGCAAGGCGCTGATCGAGCACCTGCACCGGCTGACCCGGCCGCTGACCGACGACCTGATCATTTCCTGCAACCGCAACATCGAGCGCTATGCGCATTACGCCGATCAACTGGTGCAGGACGACGATGCCGATTTCAACGGTCCTCTGGCCGGAATTCGCGCCGCCCTGCCACTTGCCCGGCATAAGTGGTTGCTGGTTCTGCCCTGCGACGTACCTTTGGTCGATGAACCGTTGCTGCAAGCGTTGCGCGAAAAGGCTGTTGAATGCCCGGAGCGACCAATAATGGTGCGTGAAGGCCAGCACTGGCAGCCGCTTTTATGTATGATCCCCATCGCTCACGCCGCAACGCTGGAAGCCGCATGGCAGGCCGGCGAACGCAGCCCGAGACGGGCCCTGGAACCGCTGCAACCAGTCGCCCTGCAACTGGAAGCTGGCGATCCACGCCTGGCCAACCTGAATACTCCCTGTCTGTTGACCGGGATCAGCGAAAACTGTGGCAAGTGACTGGCTATTGAACTTGCTGACGGTGTATACGGAACTTTGCCGACGGTGTATCCGTCTGAGAGTTCAGTAAATCAAGAATCCATCTGGAGACACAGTAATGAAACAACGGACCCTTCCCGCTGCCTTCCTGCTTGCATTGAGCATTGCCTCCCTCGCCGGCTGCGCATCGCCCACTGTGATCACCTTGAACGATGGTCGTGAAATCCAGGCTGTCGATACGCCAAAGTACGATGAAGAATCGGGCTTCTACGAGTTCAAGCAACTCGACGGCAAGCAGACCCGCATCAACAAGGATCAGGTACGTACCGTCAAGGATCTGTGATCCGGGCGTCGTGTGACTGATTTGAAAAAACCCGCCGAGTGCGGGTTTTTTTTGGCCGTCAGCCCGGCTTTACCGCTTACCAGTCGAGTTCAAGCAAGCTCTCGAACTGACGCTGTTTACCGCTGAGCGGGTCGATGAAGCGCAAGCCCTTGGCCAGCAGCTTCAGAGGGTTTTGATAATCGTCGACAGGGTTCTTTACCACGTCCGGGTAGAACGGGTCGTTGCAGATGCCCGCGCCCAGTGCCGCCATGTGCACGCGTAGTTGATGTTTCTTGCCGGTCACCGGATAAAGCCCGTACCGCCACAATTGATCCTGCCGTTCGAGCACCTCGATCTGCGTCCGGGTATTGCTCGCCCCTGCTCCTTCCTGCATGCGAAAGAATGGTTCGCCTTCGACCAGACGGCTTTCGTGCAAACGTGGAAACTCCAGCCCCGGCAACGCTGGCGCAATGGCTTCGTAGAACTTGTCGATCTGCCGGGTGGGAAACAGCGCCTGATAAGCCGAGCGCGTCTGCCGGTTGGCGGAAAACAGCACCAGCCCGGCGGTGTGCCGGTCGATACGGTGCAGCGGCACCAGATCGGGGTTGCCCAGGCGATGGATCAGGCGGCGCAGCAACGTCTGCTCGACGTACTCACCTGCGGGTGTCACCGGCAAAAAGTGCGGTTTGTCCGCCACCACCAGATGCTCGTCGGCGTACAGAATCGTCTCAAGCACCGGGATCGGCGTTTCGTTGGGCACCTCACGGAAATAGTGAATGCGCAGGCCCTCGCGGTACGCAAGGTCAGGCGCGATGGCCTTGCCGTTTTCGTCCAGCACCCGTCCGCGGGCAATACGGTCCAGCCATTGTTCGCGGCTGATGGCGGTGAATTTCGCGCACAGGCAATCGAGCACTGTGGCCCACGCGCCTGGCGGCAGGTACAACGTGCTGGCTTGTTGCTGTGCGGCGCTGAAAACGGAATCGGGCATGTGCGGCGTGAACTCTGGCTGATCTGAAGCGGCTGGCCGTGGATTATCACTGATTAGGGCGATCACCGCACAATATCGCTGCATGGCAATCGCCTGCCGCCTGCGGCACTATTAACCATCTGGTACATTCCGCTCAACACCTGCTCTGGACCGGGCAGTAGCACAAAAACAAGAGACTTATTCTATGACCCATGCTGAAAAAAAATCCGTTCTTGCCGGCCTGATCGGCTCGGGCATTCAGGCCTCGCGAACGCCCGCCATGCACGAGCACGAAGGCGACGCCCAGGGCCTGCGCTACTTGTATCGGCTGATCGATATCGACGCCCTGCAACTGGATATCAGCGCCCTGCCCCAGCTTATCGAAAGCGCACAAAACTGTGGCTTCACCGGCCTGAACATCACCTTTCCGTGCAAGCAGGCGGTTATCCCCTTACTGGACGAACTGTCCGCCGAAGCCCGCGGTATAGGCGCAGTGAATACCGTGGTGTTCAAGGGCGGCAAGCGTATCGGTCACAACACTGACTGCCTGGGTTTTGCCGAAGGCTTCCAGCGCGGCCTGGACAAGGCTCCACGTCAGCAGGTGGTGCAAATGGGCGCAGGTGGCGCAGGCGCTGCCGTGGCTCATGCGTTATTGAGCGCTGGCGTCGAATGCCTGACAGTATTCGAAGTCGAGCCGCAACGCGCGCAAGGGCTGGTGGACAACCTCAACGGGCATTTCGGTGCAGGACGGGCAAAGGTGGGTATCGATTTGCCTGCCGCTATGGCCGAAGCCGACGGCCTGGTCAATACCACGCCGGTCGGCATGGCCAAACTGCCGGGCACGCCGTTGCCGGTCGAGTTGCTGCGCCCTGAGCTGTGGGTTGCGGAAATCATCTACTTCCCGCTGGAAACCGAACTGCTCAAGCATGCCCGTGCGCTGGGCTGCCGCACGCTGGATGGCAGCACCATGGCGGTGTTTCAGGCAGTCAAGGCATTTGAGTTATTCAGTGGCCAGTCAGCCGATGCAGAACGGATGATGGCGCACTTCCATACGCTGTAAACCTCAGCGCTTGAGATAACGCAGCACAGCGTCGCAAATCATCGCCTTGTGACGCTGTTTGACCTCCTCGCTCCACAGCTCGATCTGGAAAATTTCGCTGAAGGTATGGCGGTTGGAGATCCGGTAGAAGCAGAACGAACTGATCATCAGGTGCAGGTCCACCGGATGAACACCATCGCGGAACAAGCCACTGGCCTCGCCGCGTCGCAGGATGCCATCGAGCGCCCTGATGATATTCTGGCTTTTGGCCTGGATCGAATCGGACTGTTTGACGTTCTCGCCGTAATGAATGTTTTCGATGCACACGATACGCACGAAATCGACGTTGCTGTCATGGTGATCGAAGGTGAATTCAACCACGCGATGAATCGCCTCGACAGGCTCCAGCTCACTCAGGTTCAACTCGCTCTCGGTGTTAAGAATCGCACCGTAGAGTTTTTCGAGCACTTCGACATACAGCTGCTCCTTGCTGCCGAAGTAGTAATAGATCATCCGTTTCGAGGTTTTAGTTCGCTCGGCGATGGCATCGACGCGCGCGCCTGTAAGACCGTGGGCAACGAATTCGGCGACAGCAGCCTGAAGAATATCTTCGCGGGTTTTTTCCGGGTTGTTCTTGCGGCCCTTGGGCGCAGTGGCGGCAGTTTCAACGGCAACGGCGGAGTCGATTTTTTTCATTGTTGGCTCATGACCACGGGTAATGCGCGAAGTATGAAGCTGACCGCAGGCAGAGGGAAGCTGCGAGGGATTCGAACCCCCGCAGCAGCTCTACTGTCGGCCTCGCTTTACAGCCGCGCCTGACGCGCTGCCACATTGCGCGCCTTGGCCATCGCCGCCAGACGCACCGGCACGTTGGCCGCGCCATAGCCCACGTAGCCATTCTTGCGTTGCAGGATCTCGAAGAAGAAGCGCCCGTCGAAGGCGTCCGTGTAGACGTGGAACAGCTCGCCGCCCTGCGCATCGCGGTCATAAAGCACGTTGTAATACGCCAGTTCGCTGAGAAACTCTTCATCGAAATCGAAGCGGGCTGCCAGGTCGTCGTAGTAATTGAGCGGGATGTCCAGCAACGGCACCCCCGCTTCCTTGGCGCGGCTGACCTCGGCAAAGATGTCTTCACAGGAGAACGCAATGTGATGCACCCCAGAGCCGCGATAGCTCGACAGCGCGTGGGAAATGGCCGTGTTGCGATTCTCGGAAATGTTCAGCGGCAGGCGCACGGTACTGCAACGACTGCGCAGGGCACGACTTTTCACCAGACCGTAGGGGTCGGGCAGCACCACCTCGTCATCGGCCTCGAAATCCAGAATGCTTTTGTAGAACAGTACCCAGCTGTCCAGGCTGTCGGCGGGCAGCGCCATGGCCATGTGGTCGATACGCTGCAAACCACCCTTGGCAACCGCTTGCGGGTCGACGACAAAATCGCTGTCGTAAATCGATTCTCCGGGCGCAGCGCTATCAACCAGATAGATCAGGCTACCGTCGGGCGCGCGGACTGAAGGAATCTCCCGCTCATTGGGGCCGACCAGCCCGCGATACGGCTGGCCTTTGAAGGCCCGCGCACGCTCCAGCGACTGATGGCCGTCATCGACGCGCAAGGCGGTGGCGCACAACGACGGCCCGTGGGCCTCGAAAAAGCTATGGGCAAAAGAATAGGGTTCGGCATTGAGCACAATCTTGATATCACCCTGCCCCAACAGACTGACCGCCTTGGAGCGATGCTGACCCAGCCTGGCAAAGCCCAGCCGTTGCAGCCAGCCCGAGAGGCGCGCGCCGTGGCTCTCATCGACCGCAAATTCCAGAAACTCGACGCCGTTGTAAGTGCTGGCAGCGGGCGGGTTGAAAAGTATTTCAGGAACAGCGGCTGGCTCGTCACGCGCCATCAACTGGCGGGTTTTTTCTTCCAGATAAAGCAGCGAACGCAAGCCGTCCGCCGCGTTGGCGCGAGTCGGGGCGGCACGGAAACCGTCGTTGAACACTTCCAGCGACAATGGGCCGGTGTAGCCGCTGCGCAGAATCGGCGCGAGGAAACCGGCAAGATCGAACTCGCCCTGACCGGGGAAGCAGCGGAAATGGCGGCTCCACTCCAGCACATCCATGGCCAGAATCGGCGCGTCGGCCATTTGCACAAAGAAAATCTTGTCACCCGGGATTTGCGCAATCGCGCTTGGGTCGCCCTTGAGTGACAAGGTATGGAAGCTGTCGAGCAACACACCCAGAGCAGGATGATCAACCTGACGCACCAGGTTCCAGACCTGTTGCCAGGTGTTCACATGCTTGCCCTAGGCCAGCGCTTCATAACCGACGCGCAGGTTACGGGCACCGGCACGCTCGGCCAGCAGGCTCAGGTCATCCAGCAGAATTTTCTCGTCGCCCACCGAATCGGCAGACGCATTGCTGCAGACCAGCACCAGATCGGTGCCCAGTTCCTGCATCAGATCGAATTTGCGTTCGGCACGGTCGACATTGCGCTGCAGACGATCACGGCGGCAGCCTTCAAAATCCCGGAACGGCTGGAACAGGGTGATGGCGATCCCAAGATCGGCACATATCTGCCTGACGTTGCGTGGGCTACCGTCGTAATACAACAAGTCGTTTTCGAAAATTTCGACGCCGTCAAAGCCGGCTGCGGCGATGGCTTCGAGCTTTTCGGGCAGAGTACCGCTCAAGGATACGGTAGCAATTGAACGCTGCATGCTTTTCAGCTCCTGGATGAACGCGACCTGTTTCGGTCGCGACTGGACAGCACCGCATTCCTGGCCTTTCCCGGCCTTATTCAGAGGTGCGAGTAAAGTATTTGCCTGTCAAAATACTACAGCAACATAAAGTGTACGAACCGGTTAGTTTTACGTTCGATTATCGAACAAAAGCCGTTTTACTCAATTGACGCTGTACCGCGCAATGCTCAACATCAGCATCACATTGCAGGGTAGACCCGCAGTCAAACGTTTTGATCTTTTGCTTCATCAGCAGCAACCCATAACAATTCAAAAAACAGGAACATTGCTCATGTGCACCCTTCTCGCTTTGCTCGCCCGCTCGCCCGTCCGTCTCACCAGACGTCAGGTTCAACGAACTCGTCCGGCCAAAAGCCCCGCGCGGATCTGCGTCGCCTGAAACATTCCAACACACTTGCGCGGCCCAACCTGTAAATTGTCGGCCCGACGGATCGTCTCGATGAAAGCCTGAGTCAACAGGCCAGTCGAATCACGGTTCTACGACTTCACTTTACCTGCACAACGCCTGCATCGAGTGGACTTCTCAGTCCGACTGTTGCCAGCAGCACAGTCCTGGAACGGATGGTTAGAACATCATGCTTAACACCCAGACCAACCCTGTCGCCCAGGCCGCCCGTGCCGGGATGGGCGAAAAGATTCGCGGCGCACTCGCCGTGGGCAAGACGCGCTGGGGCATGCTCGCCCTGGTGTTCTTCGCCACCACGCTAAACTACATCGACCGAGCGGCGCTTGGCGTCATGCAGCCCATCCTCGCCAAGGAAATGAGCTGGACGGCGATGGACTACGCCAACATCAACTTCTGGTTTCAGGTCGGTTACGCGGTGGGCTTCGTGCTGCAAGGCCGCTTTATCGACAAGGTCGGCGTCAAGCGCGCGTTCTTCCTCGCGGTGCTGCTGTGGAGCCTGGCGACCGGCGCTCATGGCCTTGCAACTTCCGCTGTGGGCTTCATGGTCTGCCGGTTCATTCTCGGCCTGACCGAGGCGGCCAACTACCCGGCCTGTGTAAAGACCACACGTCTGTGGTTCCCGGCAGGTGAACGTGCCGTGGCGACTGGCATTTTCAACGCTGGCACCAACGTCGGCGCAATGCTGACCCCGGCGCTGCTGCCGCTGATCCTTACCGTCTGGGGCTGGCAGGCGGCCTTTATAGCGATGGGTTCGCTGGGGCTGATCTGGGTCATCATGTGGCGCCTGAAGTACTACAACCCCGAAGAGCATCCGACCGTCAGCAAGGCCGAGCTGGATTATATTAATCAGGAAGTCGAACCTGCGCCGGTCAAGGTGCCCTTCACCGGCATTTTGAAGATGCGCGGCACGTGGGCGTTCGCGCTGGCTTACGCCATTACTGCGCCGGTGTTCTGATTCTACCTGTACTGGTTGCCGCCGTTTCTCAATCAGCAATACAACCTGGGTATCAGCGTGACGCAGATGGGCATCCCGCTGATCCTGATCTGGCTGACCGCTGACTTCGGCAGCGTGGGTGGCGGCATCCTGTCCTCCTGGCTGATCGGGCGCGGCATGCGTGCGACCACTGCGCGTCTGCTGTCGATGCTGATCTTTGCCATCACTATCTGCAGCGTGGTATTCGCCGCCAACGCCAGCGGCCTGTGGGTGGCGGTACTGGCCATCTCGCTTGCGGTGGGTGCGCATCAGGCCTGGACCGCAAACATCTGGAGCCTGGTGATGGACTACACGCCCAAGCACATGATGAGTACGGTGTTCGGCTTCGGCGGCATGTGTGCGGCCATTGGCGGTATGTTCATGACCCAGATTGTGGGTGCCGTGTTGACCGCCACCAACAACAATTACAACGTGCTGTTCACCATGATCCCGGCGATGTACTTCATCGCGTTGATCTGGCTGTACTTCATGGCCCCGCGCAAGGTTCCGACGCTCAGCGAGTAATCGTCTGACACCATCACAAAGGCCCGGCTCACTCAGTGACCGGGCCTTTTTGCTATCGTCCCCACGCTTTGCGCAGAGTGACGAAAAGTGCTCTCCCGGACGCCTCTCGTGGGTCTGCGACCTCAGGTGGATTTAGGTTCGACTAAGGTCGCCTTTTCGCCCCTCCGCGACTCACTTAGTTATCCCAGACGCCGCTCGTTCCTCACGCTCCGCGTGGGAATGCAGTTCTTGACGCTCCGCGTCACAAAGCGGTTCTGTGGTTTCAGGTGGATTGGGGGTCGACTCAGGTCACCTTTTCGCCCCTCGGCGACTCACTTTGAGGGACCAAAGTGAGCAAAGTCCTTCGCTCCTGTTTCCGGCCCGACTTCGTCGGGTTCCTTCGCCCTGTCACTGATCCGGGGGCCGCCGCAACGGGCCATCCTTGGCCCGGTGCGGCTTGCTCGGCGTCCTGCCTCGCATCCCCCGGATCAGTGCCAGGACTCAGCCGTCACTAACGTCGCACTCTGCGTCGTCAGTGCCACCGTGATAAAAAAGCGCTTTATCTATGTAAAGTGATTGCGCGCAAGACACTACGTTGTGCTGCGGTACAGATGTGACGCGGAGCGTCACGAACTGCGTACCAACGCGGAGCATTGGCACGATAGTCAGTCAGATTTGTGTATTCGTGCGAAGGAACAGCTCATCACCCACCCTTACGCCGCTGTTGCCAAGCCGCCGCCAGGCCGCTGAGGCAGATGATGGCGATACCGGCCTGTGCGGTCGGTGATGGCATGTGGTCGAACACCACGAAACCCAGCAGCCCGGCAAACACAATCTGGCAATAGCTGAACGGTGCGAGCATTGCCGGGGCGGCGAAGCGGAAGGCCTGGGTCAGCAGCAAGTGGGCCGACATACCACATGCCCCCAGCGCCAGCAGAAACGGCAGATCTTTAAGCGCAGGCACTTCCCAGAAGAACGGCACCAGCACGCTCATCAACAGGGTATTGAACAGCCCGGCAAAAAAGTTGCTGGTGGTCGGGCTGTCGAACGGGCTGACCAGCCGCGTCAGGAGTTGATACAGCGCAAAGCACAAGGCTGACGACAGCGGCAGCAGAATCGCCGGGGTAAACAGCTCGCCCCCCGGATGAATGATGATCATCACCCCGATAAACCCGACAACCACCGCAACCCATTGCCCGCGCGTCACACGCTCATGCAACAGCGGCACCGACAGTGCCGTGACCAGCAACGGCGCAAGAAAGTTGACCGCGGTCGCCTCTGCCTGCGGAATGAACATCAGGCTGCTGGTAAACAGCAGACTGGTGCCCAACAGCGCCAACGCACGCAATGCCTGCAAGCCGGGACGCTTGGTACGCAGCACGCGCAACCCCGCCGATGGCATGAAGATGCAGGCCATGAGCAGCGTGTGCACCACGTAGCGCGCCCAGACCACCAGAATGATCGGATAGAAGCCGGACAGGTACTTGGAGAGTGTGTCGTGACTGGCGAACAGAAAAGTCGCCAGAAGAATGAAACCAATCCCTTTCAGTGGTTGGTTGACGCCGGACAAAGGCGTGCTGGCAGTGCTCATCGCGCTTCCTTGTTCAAGTTTCAGCAGCCGGACGCCGTGGCCGAAAACGCCAGAGCACGCCGCCTATGTTTACAGACCCGTATCTACAGACCAGTGAGCATCGCACACACGTTTGCAACGCCCTCCACAAAATGTTCGAACCGGTTCATTAACGTTCGATTATCGCCCGAAACAGTTATTTCACAATTGCACGGCACCTTCCGGCCTTTCACTATCGTAGCCAGCTACACGACTCAATAACTACAAAAAAGGTCTGTTCCATGCGCGCCAATTCCTCCTGCAAATTCCTTTGCGGTCTGTATGCGGCCATTGCTGCAAACCTGACACCTATCAGCGGCAATGCTGCCGGGTTCGTCGAAGACGCCAAGGTCAATCTGAACCTACGCAACTTCTATATCAACCGCAACTTCGTCGACCCGGCCAATGCGCAGAACTACGCCGAGGAGTGGACGCAGAACTTCATCCTCGATGCCCGCTCCGGCTTCACCCAAGGCACCGTTGGCTTTGGTGTGGATGCGCTGGGCCTTTACTCGCTCAAGCTAGACGGCGGCAAGGGAACGGGCGGCACGCAATTGCTGCCGATCCACAGCGATGGACGCCCGGCCGACGATTTCGGGCGACTGGCCGTGGCGGGCAAGGCGCGCTTCTCGAAGACCGAATTGAAGGTCGGCGAGTGGATGCCCGTGTTGCCGATCCTGCGTTCAGATGATGGGCGCTCGCTGCCGCAAACCTTTCAGGGCGGGCAAATCACTTCCAAAGAGATCGACGGGCTGACCCTGTACGGCGGCCAGTTCCGCGGCAACAGCCCGCGCAACGACGCCAGCATGGAAGACATGTCCTTGAACGGCCGCTCAGCGTTCACCTCAGATCGTTTCAACTTCGGCGGCGGCGAGTACGTGTTCAACGAAAAGCGCACCCAGGTCGGCGTTTGGTACGCCGAGCTTGAAGACATCTACCACCAGCAATATTTCAACCTGCTGCACAGCCAGCCGTTGGGCAGCTGGACGCTGGGTGCCAACCTTGGCTACTTCCAAGGCAAAGACGACGGCCAGTCGCTGGCCGGTGATCTGGACAACAAGACCTGGTCAGCGCTGCTTTCGGCGCGGCACGGCGGCAACACCTTTTATGTGGGCCTGCAGAAAGTCAGCGGCGACAGCGCCTGGATGCGCGTCAACGGCACCAGTGGCGGGACGTTGGCCAACGACAGTTACAACTCCAGCTTCGACAACGCCAGGGAGAAATCCTGGCAGTTGCGTCACGACTATGACTTCGCAGCCTTGGGCGTGCCCGGCCTGACCCTGATGAACCGCTACATCAGCGGCGACAACGTGCATACCGGCACCATCACCGACGGCGAAGAGTGGGCACGGGAAACCGAGCTGGCGTACGTGTTCCAGAGCGGCGCGTTCAAAAGCCTGTCGCTCAAATGGCGCAACTCGACCATGCGGCGTGACTACAACACCAACCAGTTCGACGAAAACCGCCTGATCGTCAGCTACCCGCTGTCGCTGCTCTAAAAACAAAAACGCCGCCACGGTTGATCACTCATCGTTATACAGAAATCTAACTGACTATCGTGCCGACGCTCCGCGTCGGCATGCAGTTCTGGACGCTCTGCGTCCTCTTTGTGGCGCTACGCGCCACGCGCTGGTTCTGCGAGTCAGTGAGATTGAGGCCCGACTTCGTGATAAAACAGCGCTTTCATTTATGGGCAGTGAACGCGGGTAAGGCATGACATTTCGCTGCAGCACTCCTTGTTATGCGACTTTTCAATCCTCCTTCAACGACTCCACGCCCATTTCATCCCATACCGCTTCGGCCAGGTGGAACGTCGCATTGGCCGCCGGAATGCCGCAGTAGATAGCGCTCTGCATCAGCACTTCCTTGATTTCCTCACGGGTCACGCCATTGTTTTTTGCGGCCTTCAGGTGCAGGCGCAATTCGCCCTCGCGATTCATGCCGATCAGCATCGCAATGGTGATCAGGCTGCGCGTGTGGCGCGGCAACCCTGGACGTGTCCAGATATCACCCCAGGCGTGACGGGTAATCATCTCCTAGAATTCTTCATTGAACGGCGTCAGTTTGCTCAGGCTGTTGTCGACATGCGTATCGCCCAGCACTGCACGGCGTACCTGCATGCCAGCTTCGTAACGTTCGTCTTCGGTCATCGGGAAATCCTTGTGTGTTCAGCCACGGCACGCTCGACCCATTGTCGGGCCTGGCCAAGGTAATGGGCCGGATCAAGCAGACGATCCAGCTCGTCGGAAGAAAACTGCTCACTGACTTGCGAGTTTTCGCCGAGCACCTGACGCAAATGCGCGCCCTGCTCTACCGCACGACGGCAGCACTGTTCTACCAGATGGTGGGCAGCATCGCGGCCGATGCGCTGAGCCAGCGCAATGCTCACTGCCTCGGCGAGCACCAGCCCTTTGGTGGATTGCAGATTGCTCGCCATACGCTCGGCATCGACCTGCAGACCGGGTAGCACCTGCAACGCTTGCTGCAGCGAACCGGAAACCAGACAGCACAGCTCCGGCAAAGTCTCCCACTCGGCATGCCACAGGCCCAGACTGCGCTCGTGCTCCTGCGGCATGGCGGCCAGCATCGTGGCGACCAGCCCCGGTGCGCGGGTCGCGGTGCTGATCATGACCGCAGCACCGACCGGGTTGCGTTTGTGCGGCATTGTCGAAGACCCGCCCTTGCCCGGTGCCAAGGGCTCGAAGACCTCGCCCACTTCGGTCTGCATCAGCAGGCTCACGTCGCGCCCCAGTTTGCCGAGGCTGCCGGCGATCAGGCCCAGCAGACCGGCAAACTCCACAAGTCGGTCGCGCTGGGTGTGCCAGGGCTGCTCGGGCAACTCCAGTTGCAATTCACCGGCCAGCGCTTCGGCCACCGAAAACGCCTGATCGCCCAGCGCCGCGAGGCTGCCGGAAGCACCGCCGAACTGCAGGCACAGCAGGCGTGGTTTGATCTCGTTCAAGCGCTGTCGATGACGAGTGACCGCGCCCAGCCAGCCGGCGATTTTCATCCCCAGGGTGACCGGCGTGGCCTGCTGCAGCCAAGTGCGTCCAGCCAGCGGCGCGCCAGCATGACGCTGTGCCTGCTCAGCCATCGCATCGGCCAGTAGGGTGAGATCACGCTCAAGCAGCACGATCGCTCGACGCAGTTGCAGAATCAGCCCGCTGTCCATCACATCCTGGCTGGTTGCGCCCATATGCACATAGCGCTCGGCCTCAGCACTGCGCGCGGCTATCTGTTTGCCTAGCGCCTTGACCAGCGGAATCGCCGAATTGCCGGCACTGCCGATGGCAATTGCCAGCGCGTCGAAATCGAACAGCCGTGCGTCGCAGCTCAGCTCGATGTCGGCGACCACCTCGGGTGGGATCAGGCCGACGCGTGCCTGTGCCCGAGCCAGCGCAGCCTCGAAATCGAGCATGCTCTGTACCCGGCCTTCATCCGAAAAGATCTCGCGCATTTCGGGTTGCATGAAGTAGGCATCGAAAAGTTGATTGCTCACTCTGTTCACATCACCACTCCAGATTGAAAGGTTTCAGGTAGCGTCCGAATGACTGACCCAGCCCTTGATCAGCACCGCTATCGCGGCCAGGGCAGCCGGGACCACCAGCGCCGTCAGCACCTGTTCGAAGCTCCAGCCCAGGCCCAGCAGTGTGGCACCGGCCCAGGCGCCGAGAATCGCGCCGAAGCGGCCGATCCCGAGCATCCACGACACGCCAGTGGCACGCCCCTGGGTGGGATAGAAACGCGCTGCCAGTGAAGGCATTGCCGACTGTGCGCCGTTGATGCACATACCGGCCAGCAGCACCAGCGTGGCCAACAAGGCGACATTGCCCAGACTCTGCCCGACCAGCCAGGCGAACACACCCGCCAGCGCATAGGCCAGACCAATGACCTTATGCGGATTGTAACGATCCATTGCCCAGCCGACCCCCACTGCACTCAGCACCCCGCCGAACTGGAACAGCGCACCGATGAACGCCGATTGCTCCATGCTCGCGCCACTGTCGCGCATCAACGTCGGCAGCCAGCTGGTCAACAGGTAGACGATAACCAGACCCATGAAATACGTCAGCCACAGCAACAGCGTGCCAGCGCTGTATGTGCCGGAGAAAATCACTTTCAGCACGTTGCGGCTACTGACCGTTTTCTGCTAGGGAACGCTGAAATCGGTGATGCCAGCCAACGCCTTCGGCGCAATCGGTGCCAGCACTTTGCGAATACGCTCCGCACCGCGATTGCGCACCACCAGAAACCGCGCTGATTCCGGCAGCCAGACCATCAGTACCACCGCCAGTATCAACGGCAGAATACCGCCCAGCATCAGCAGGCTGTGCCAGCCCATGCTCGGGATCAGTTTGGCCGACACAAACCCACCGCAGGCCATGCCCAGATTGAAACCACAGAACATGCTGGTCACCAGCAGCGACTTGAGCCGCTCGGGCGTGTATTCCGACAACAACGTGGTGGCATTGGGCATCGCTGCACCGAGCCCCAGCCCGGTCAGAAGGCGTAATACCAGCAGTTGATCAATGTTGCTGCTGTAGGCAGACGCCAGGCTGAACAGACCGAACAGAAACACCGCGAACACCAGCACGACCTTGCGCCCGAACCGGTCGGCCAGCGGGCCGGAACCCAGCGCGCCGAACACCATGCCGATCAGCGCAGCGCTCATCACCGGGCCCAGGCTGGCCCGGTCGATGCCCCAGTCCTGGCTGAGCGCTGGTGCAATGAAGCCCATTGCGGCGGTATCGAGGCCATCGAGAAACACGATCAGAAAACACAGCGCAACCACCCGCCACTGATACCCGGACAGCGGTTGCGCATTGATGAAGGCCTGAACGTCGAGCGTACCCGGCACAGGCTGGCTGGCGGAAAGCGTCATGGAGATGTCCTTTTATTTTTATAAGGTCGCCTGCCGATGCAGGCGCCGGGAACGCACGCACACTGATACGCGAATCGACAACCGATTCAGAAATCGAAAAACACCGTTTCGCCTTCACCCTGCACGCGGATATCAAAACGATAGGCCGTTTGCCCATCATGCGTGCAGCGGCGCGCGACCAGCGTTTCGCGACGCGGCGGCTGCTCGATCAGATTGAGCACCGGGTCCTGAGCATTGGCCTGCGCTTCGTCGTCGAAATACAGCCGCGTCTGCAGATGAATATTGATACCACGGGCAAACAGCGAAACGTTGATGTGCGCAGCCATCGGCACCCCGGCCGCATTATGTGCCGAGCCTGGCTTGATGGTCTTCAGAATCCATTGGCCGTCGTCAGTGGTCGCCGTGCGGCCGAAGCCGTTGAACGGCCGCTCCGGGTCGAATTCGCTGTGATACGCGCCTTGATGGTCGGCCTGCCAGAATTCCAGATACGCATCGCGGATCAGATGACCGTTGCCGTCGAAGACGTTGCCCAGCAGCACGATGTGCTCGCCCGGCGCGTCGGGTCTGGCCATCTCGTTCCAGATTTCCAGCTCGCGGGTCGGATTGCCGGCCACTTGCGGTGCCAGACCGATGTGCACGTACGGGCCAGCGGTTTGCGAAGGGGTTTCCTGCAGTAATTGAACGGGCATATCGGGCCTCCTCAGCAGTTTTCGAAGTGTGTCTTGCGCTGGCCGCGTAACACGATGTCAAAGCGGTACGCCAGGCAATCCATTGGATTACCCATCCCCAGATCGAGCCTGGCAATAAGGCTCTGCACAGCGTCCGGGTTGGCGATGGCCTTGACAATCGGGCAGATAGGAATCAACGGATCGCCTTCGAAATACAGCTGGGTGACCAGGCGGGTGGCAATCGACGGGCCGCTGATCGACACATGAATATGCGCCGGACGCCAGTCGTTAGGGCCGTTGCGCCACGGGTAAGGGCCTGGCTTGACGGTGCGGAAGCTGTAATTGCCTTCGCTGTCGGTCAGCGCTCGCCCTACACCGCCAAAGTTGGGGTCGATGGGTGCCAGATAGGCATCGCGTTTGTGGCGATAACGCCCGCCGGCATTGGCTTGCCAGATCTCCACCAAGGTATGCGGAATCGGCTTGCCGTACTGATCACAGACCCGGCCGGCCAGCAGGATGCGCTCACCGATGGGCAGCCCGCCGTTGTCGAAGTTGAGCAGCAGATCGTTGTCGTGCTGACCAAACTTCAAATGCGAGAAATCCGGGCCCGTGGTTTCGGAAATGGATTGCGGGATACTGACCAGCACCTGACGCGGCGAGCGCAGGATCGAGGTCTTGTAATCAGGTGTCAGGGCTTTGGGGTGCCAGTTTCGGTCACGAATGACGAAGCGGCTATTGTCAGCGGCAGACATGGCGTTCTCCTTGTTTTTCTTATGGGCGCAAGCGTCGATCACTTACGCTACAGGCTGCGGCGAAGTGTCGCGTGATCCATGCTTATAGAAAATTGAAATAAAACCGGTTATCCATAACCAAATGGTTATGCATACTGCGCTTTGCAGTAGGTCTCTCCGACGCCTCGCAGTTCATCCACACACCATTGCGCCGCACGTGTCAGCGGCAGGGCCGGGTTGCTGCACAGGCCGACTGATCCGCCCGGCTCGCGAATGCCCATGTCCAGCTCCACCAGCGTGCCGCCTTTCAACTCCAGCGACACCGCATCCAGTGGCGCGATCCACACCGCATCGCTGCACTGCACATAGCGGCGGCTCAGGGTGAGCGAGAGGGTTTCAAGGCGCTGACGCGGCATGCGGATACCGCACTGTACGAAAAGACTGTCGGCAAACTTGCGGATGGTGGTGCCAGCCAGCGGCAACACCAGCGGGAACTGCTCCAGACTTTCAGGCTTGAGCGGCGCCGTCAGTAACGGGTGATCGTTGCGCACCACCAGCGTCATCGACTCGTTGTACAGATGCTCGAACGTCAGCCCCTGAATCTGCGGGCTGTCAGTCATGCGCCCGACCACGAGGTCCAGCTCCCCTACCCTCAGTTGCGACAGCAGGTAGGCACTGGGGCCGGTCATCACGCTGACGATCAACGCGGGGTGGCGCTCGTGCAGACGATGGACCACCTCCGGAACCAACAGGCTTTCAGCCGTGGACAGCACGCCCAACCGTGCGGTAACAGTTTCATGTTCACCCGAGCGCAGGCTACTGACACCTTCACGCAGGGCCTGGACGCTCGGCCCGGCGAAACGCATGAATGCCACCCCCGCCTCGGTCAGCGCCGCACCGCTCTTGCTGCGCACAAACAAGGTGGTGGCCAGCAGTGTTTCCAGCTCCTTGAGACTTTTCGACAGCGCGGGCTGACTGATTGCCAGTACATCGGAGGCACGCGCCAGGCTGCCCTGCCGAGCCACCTCGAGAAAGCACACCAGATGGCGAAATTTGATGCGGGTATCAATATTCAATGCGCGTCGGGTCCGGGGGATAAAGAAGAATGCAGCTCTACGACAATGCCGCTCAACGACTCAAAAACGAAGCTACCTGAGGCGCGTCAAATGGCCAGTCCAGCTCATCACCGGTGTCGACTCGACGCAACACAGGGACGCGCAACTCGTAACGCTCGAACAGTTGTTCATCCTCGCAGATGTCGACCAGCTCAACCAGTAGGCCGTGCTCGATGGCGAACGGCAGTAAAACCGCTTCGGCAACCTCGCACAGCGGGCAGCCCAGGGTACTGAACAGCTGGCATTCGGGCGGCATGAATTGATCCTCGGCAAATCCTCTACAACCGAAAATTATTCTAGGCGCACCCCGCGATCACGTCGACACCCGGAAATGCGTCTTGCTGAACGCGTTGGCGCGGTCCAGTACCGGTTTCTCGAAACAACGGTAACCGACCCAGCCGTAACACACCGTTGCCGCCATCATCAGCAGCGCGAAAAACAGGTTGTCCAGATAGCTTTCGGGCCAGGCACCGATCAGGCTCCACACCCGCCCGATCACCCCCAACACCAGCAGATGAGACAGATAGATCGTGTAGGACATGTCGCCCACAGCGACCAAAAACCCTGGCACAGCCAGTTGTCGACGTCGTTCGAGCAGGGCAAGGGTCAGTACCAGCAGGCCGAAAGTACCGCCGACCATGAGCATGCGCAGCAAGCCCTGACTGTCGTATAACCGGAAGTAACCGATCAGGGGCACGCCCAGCAGCAGCGCACCTCCCAGCGAGGCAAGGACGGCAGCGGTGGGCACGTGCCGACCATAAAAGAACAATGCCAGCGCTGCGCCGAGAATGAATTCAAGGGCGTAGGGATGCAGGATGATCTTCAGTGCGGGCGAATAGTCCTGCCAGTCGGCCAGCACGTTGAACACGATGATGATCAGCGCCCAGCCGCCGAGCAGAAGCGGCACGCTGCGTTCACGAAACAACAGAAAGCCGGAGTACACGACGTAGAACCACAGTTCGAACAGCAGCGACCAGGCCACCATCACCAGCAGCACTTTATCGTTGGGCAGCAGCAGGAACGACATAATCAAGTTGGAAGCCCCATGCCCGCTGTTGACCATGCCCGGCTGCACCAGGTACACCGCCAGCGTAATGAAAAAGTACAGCCAGTACGTGGGGTAGATCCGCGACACCCTGTTGAACAGAAAGCGCCGGGCCTCGACCCCACTCTGGAAACGGCCACGACTGACGATCACCATCACGAAACCGCTGATGACAAAGAACAGATCGACACCCAACTGAAAAAAATCGAGCATTGGCGGCAGAAGGATATCGCCACCGGAAAACTTGCTCTCTACCGACATCATGTGAAACAACACCACACCCAGGACAGCTATGCCCCTGAGCCCCTGCAGGGAATACAGCCGCTCCATGCCTCTCTCCATTCAGCTCTCATATCGCGCGCCATGTACGTGATCACGCGTGTGGAGCATAGCCAATGGCCAGAAATACGGAACCCCAATATTCAACACGTCGCGGTTTTTCCTGACAGATACTTTTGGAGTAAGGTGCAGCGGCAGCACGCAGCCTGATCGAACACCAGACGGCAATCGAAGTGAACCTTCAGGAATCACCTGTACTCGAAACATTCATACGCCCACCACACGGAGAACATCATGGCCCGCCAAACTGCACAGAATGCTCAGGAAATCCTGAGAGCCGACTTCCAGGTACTGGTTGCCGACACTGAGAAATTGCTGGCGCATACCGCCTCTCTCGCTGGTGATCAGGCCGATGAACTGCGCGCCCAGATCCGCGAAAGCCTGCTGCGTGCCAAGGAAACACTGAAGACCACTGAAGATTCGCTTCGTGAGCGCGGTGAGGCTGCTGTGATCTCTACCGAAGATTACGTTCAGAACAACCCCTGGCAGTCAGTCGGTATCGCCGCAGGTGTCGGCTTTCTGATCGGTCTGCTGGCTACAAGGCGCTAACATCATGACTCTGGGAACGGAATCAGCACCGCCCGAGGGAACTCCGGGCTCTTCACCGCGGCGTCTTGGCGCTGCATTCCTTGGCCTGCTGCACACGCACGTCGAGCTGTTCGGCATCGAATTGCAGGAGCAGAAGGCACGTACCGTCAGCCTGCTGCTGTTCGCGGGACTGGCGCTGGTTTTCGGCCTGTTGCTGCTCACTGGGCTCTCGGCCTTGTTGCTGATAGTTCTGTGGGACAGCTATCGCCTGGCCGGTATCGTCGGCCTTTGCACGTTCTACCTGCTGGCCGCCATCTCCTGCGGGCTGCGCCTCAAGGCAGCGATTTTCGATGAGTCGTCGCCATTCCACGCAACCCTTGAAGAGCTGGCCAACGACCGCGAGCGATTGATGCCATGAGTGAACCCAAGTCGCACCAGAGCAATACCCGTCGAGAACTGCGCAAGGCGTTGATCCGCCTGCGCATGGAGATGCACCGTCAGGAAATTCGTCATGAGTCGGCGCAACTGCTGCAGCCGTTGCAACGCTTTCGCGGGATCCGCCATGACTGGAAAAGCGCGCAAGGCTTTCGCCACGCGCCACTCTGGGGAGTGGGCTCGGTCGCCCTGCTGGGGTTTCTGAGCGGCAAACGTGCCAAGACCGGACGCACCAGCCTGCTGGGTCGCCTGTTGAAGCTCGGCATCACGCTGACGCCACTGATCAAGGTCGCCATGCAGAGTCGCGCCATCCAGAACCGCAACCGCAGGCTCTGATTACGCCAGACCTTTTGCGTGATTCGAGCCTTGTGACAAATGCCTGCTCCGGTGCTCCGGTGCTCCGGTGCTCCGGGGCGGGCATTTGCTTTTTAACACACCCTGTTTCTGTCTGTCCGCGCTTCAGGCCTTGCGGCAGGCATGCCGAACCGGGAAGCTACGGCTAACATTACTGACGGAGTGAACGCCTTGGATTGGCAAACCCTGCTCAACCGTGAACGACTTGGCAAGACACTGCACAGCCCCGAAGAATTGGGGCGCAGTCCGTTTCACAAGGACCATGACCGGATCATCTTTTCCGGTGCGTTTCGCCGTCTTGGACGTAAGACCCAGGTCCATCCGGTGTCCAGCAACGACCATATTCATACCCGCCTGACTCACTCGCTGGAAGTCAGCTGCGTCGGCCGCTCACTGGGCATGCGCGTTGGCGAAACCCTGCGCACTGCGCTGCCCGACTGGTGCGACCCAAGCGACCTGGGCATGGTTGTACAATCCGCCTGCCTGGCACATGACATTGGCAACCCTCCGTTCGGCCATTCTGGCGAAGACGCAATTCGCAACTGGTTCAATCAGGCTGCCGGACGTGGCTGGCTCGACGCGATGAGCGAGACAGAGCGCAATGACTTTCTCAATTTCGAGGGCAATGCCCAGGGCTTTCGGGTGCTGACGCAGTTGGAGTACCACCAGTTCGACGGCGGTACCCGTCTGACCTACGCCACACTGGGCACTTACCTCAAATACCCGTGGACCGCTCGCCACGCAGACTCGCTGGGCTACAAGAAGCACAAGTTCGGCTGCTATCAGAGTGAACTGCCAATCCTTGAGCAGATCGCTGGCAAGCTGGGCTTGCCACAGCTTGAGGAACAACGCTGGGCGCGCCATCCACTGGTTTACCTGATGGAAGCCGCCGATGACATCTGTTATGCACTGATCGATCTGGAGGACGGCCTGGAGATGGACCTGCTGGACTACGCGGAAGTGGAGTCACTTCTGCTTGGACTGGTCGGCGATGATCTTCCGGAAACCTATCGGCAACTGGGCCCTGGCGACTCTCGGCGGCGCAAGCTGGCCATCCTGCGCGGCAAGGCCATCGAGCACCTGACCAACGCAGCGGCCAGAGCATTCGTCGAGCAACAGGACGCCCTGCTTGCGGGCACGCTGCCCGGGGATCTCGTGGAACACATGCACGGCCCGGCCAAACGCTGCGTACTGAACGCCAAGGACATGGCGCGCAAGAAAATCTTTCAGGACAAGCGCAAAACGCTGCATGAAATAGGTGCCTACACCACACTGGAAATCCTCTTAAACGCCTTTTGCGGTGCAGCGGTCGAACAGTTTGGCGGCAGGACGCCCTCCTTCAAGCACCGACGTATCCTCGACCTGCTGGGCAACAGCGCGCCGGATCCCAAGGCACCGCTGCATGCATCGTTCCTGCGCATGATCGACTTCATCGCCGGCATGACCGACAGCTATGCCAGTGAGATGGCCCGGGAAATGACTGGCCGCTCCGGACAGATTTAGCCTTGATAAGACCAGCCGAGTACCTGCGCGCATGCAGATACAACGCTGGTCAGACCTGATTGCCTCGCAAAACTCAGACAGGCCCTACATGCATGTCAGACGAGTCCTATCGCAGCTTTTCTTGCATCCCTCAATAATTACAGCCACTTCGAATGCCACTCCGGCTCGTCATCCATCCGCCTGCGATACTAACGGTCCGCACGCCGCCTGCGAGGCCTGAACGTCTCGCCAGGGCCTTTCCGGAAAACTCATGTCCACACACAGCCTGCGCATCCTCCTGGTGGAAGATCACCCGTTTCAACTGATCGCCACTCAGGTGCTGCTCAACAATCAGGGCTATTTTCTACTGACTCCCGCACTCACCGCCGCAGAGGCCATGGCTGCCATGCAACGCAGTCCGGAGCCCTATGGGCTGTTACTGTGCGATCAGTGCCTGCCGGATATGTCAGGCCTCGACCTGATCGACGAGGCAGCCCGTCAAGGCTTGCTGCATCAGGCCATTCTTCTCAGCGGCCTGCCTGATGTACAGCTTGAAAACCTGCAGCAGCTTGCCACGCAGCGCGACCTGCCCCTGCTCGGCTGCCTGAGCAAACCCCTGCATGGACCTGACCTCAGCCGCTTGCTGGGGCACAGCCCTGAGTGACATCTGCATTCCTGTTTCAAGCGACTTCGGAAATGCCTCGCAACTATGTAAACGGCAACTGATGCAAAACCGCGCTGCTTGTGAATTCACGTTCAGTCCCGTAGGAAATCATCAACCCACATGAATGATGATTCCATAAAGTAATAAACACCCCGTGCATCAATAACCAAATACACACCGAAATAAGCATTAACGTTTAAACACACTTGTGTTCAACGTAGGCTTTTACGTACTCCGATACGCTAATTATTGTAGGACTTTTCCTATATATGCCTGCCGAGCAAGTCTCTTTATGTGCCTGCCCGAACATCTGAGCTAAGGTGCGCGCTTTCTTCACTGCTTGTTATGGAATGGAATATGAACTCAGTTTTTATCATCGACGACCATCCGGTTATCCGGATGGCAGTCAGAATGCTTCTGGAAAACGAAAATTACGAAGTGGTGGGCGAAACCGATAACGGCGTCGACGCGATGCAAATGGTTCGCGAATGCATGCCTGACCTGATCATTCTCGACATCAGCATTCCCAAGCTCGACGGCCTTGAGGTACTGGCGCGCTTCAATACGATGGGGCTGCCCTCCAAGATACTGGTGCTGACATCGCAAACCCCCAACCTGTTTGCCATTCGTTGCATGCAATCGGGCGCTTCCGGTTATGTATGCAAGCAGGAAGACCTGAGCGAACTGCTCAGTTCGGTGAAAGCGGTATTATCCGGCTACAATTACTTTCCCAGTCAGGCATTGGCGTGTGCCGTTCGCGAAGACGGGCAGACGAACGAGCTGGAATTGTTCAAGTTGGTCAATGATCGCGAATTGATGGTGTTGCAATTGTTTGCTCAAGGCCGCTCCAACAAGGAAATAGCCAAGGGCATGTTTCTCAGTAACAAGACCGTCAGCACTTACAAAACGCGACTTATGCAAAAGCTGAAAACCAGAACCTTGGTAGAACTTATCGAGATGGCAAAACGCAACGCGCTAGTGTGAGAAACCGGATGCCCACACGCTTTAGACAATTATTAATACTGGCCACAGGCCTGTGCATGGGCTGGAGTGCTCAGGCCAGCCTTTATGCGGCCGAACATTACACACTGCTTGGTCGCTCGAGCCCGGCACACATGGACGTGAAGCTGGACAGCAACCAATGGCAATGGGTGCGCGGTCAACGTGAACTGACTCTCGGCATCTCGAACCCTGATTACCCGCCCTTCGATATCACAATGTCAGGCAACGACTATGAAGGCATCACTGCCGATTACGCGGGCATCATTTCGGATGCGCTGGACCTGCCGGTCAGGGTGCAGCGCTTCGAAACCCGCGATGCAGCGATCAAGGCACTGATCACAGGCCAGGTCGACCTGCTGGGCACTGCCAACGGCTTTGAAGCAGTTGATCGCAACATCAGACTGTCACAGCCCTACTCGGTGGATCAGCCCGTGCTGGTCACCCGGGTCGGAGACACGCGCCCCCTCAACGATGGCCTGAAAGGCATGCGGCTGAGCATGGTCTATCACTATTTGCCACCCGCAGAGGTCGAGGCGACGTACCCGGGTGCAACACTGAAGACCTACCCCTCGTTTCAGAACGCCATCAACGCCGTAGCCTTCAACCAGGCCGATGTCTTTCTGGGCGATACGATTTCCACCCAGTACATCATCAACAAGGGCTATCTGAACAATGTGCAAATGTCGAATTTCGGCAAGCACGAGCCCAATGGCTTCAGCTTCGCCGTCAGCAATGAAAACACACAATTGCTGGGTGTCATCAACCAGACACTGAAAGCGATTCCAGTCGATGAGCGCATCAACATTTCCAGGCGCTGGAGCACCGGCAGCGACCTGATGCTCACCGACCAGAAGCTGCAACTGACGCAACGCGAGGAACGCTGGATCGCTCAGCACCCGACCGTGCGCGTGGTGGTCAACGAAGCGTACGCACCGCTGACCTTCTTTGACGCCAAGGGCAACTTTCGCGGCATCACCGCCGACCTGCTTGAACTGGTCCGCCTGCGCACCGGCCTCAGGTTCGACGTCAAGCGCTCGCCCAGCCTGACCGATATGCTGAACCAGGTCAGCGAGGGCCAGGCGGACCTGATCGGCGCACTGGTGTCCAGCGATGAACGAGAAGACCACCTGAGCTTCAGCCGGCCGTATATCGACAACTCATTTGTACTGGTCACCCGCAAGGACCAGGGTTCGCCCAGCTATCTGGAACAGATGGACGGCAAACGTCTGGCAATAACCCAAGGCAGCCCGATGCTGGACTGGCTGCGACGCAAATACCCCAGAGTCGTACCGCTGGAAATCGACAACCCGTTCCAGGCGCTGGACATGTTGTCACTGGGCAGAACGGAAGGCGCGGTCATTTCGCTGCTCAGCGCAGACTACTTTCTGTCTTCAGGCATCTTCGAGGAACGCCTGCAGATGACCGCCACCATCGGCGAGGACCCAGCGCTGATTTCCATGGCTACCTCACGCAATGCCACCGAGCTGAGTTCGATTCTCGACAAGGCGCTGGCAAGCATCGCGCCGCAGGATCTGGCGGCGATCAACAATCGATGGCGCGCCTACGCCCCTTCAAGCGCCAGCTGGCATGACTACGAACGCCTTATCTATCAGATTCTGATCAGTGCTGGCCTGTTGCTGCTGGGCCTGCTGGCCTGGAATGCCTGGATGCGGCGGCAGATACGTCAGCGTGAAGCGGCAGAGCGGGCGCTGGGCGACCAGTTCGAATTCATGCGCGCACTGGTTGAAGGCACGCCCCATCCGATCTACGTGCGGGATCGCGAAGGCATGCTGCGCATGTGCAATGACAGCTACCTGAGGGTCTTCTCAGCGCAACGTGAAGACATCATCGGCAAGAGCGCTACCGAAGGAGTGCTGGGCAATGCCTTCGAAGCGCGGGAATACGCTGCCGACTATCAACGGGTCATGGCCAGTAACACTGCATTGATCCTCGACCGGCCCCTGCGCATTGGCGACCGGCAGATGACCATCTACCACTGGATCCTCCCCTTTCGCGACTCTCTGGGCGAGGTGCAGGGCATCATTGGCGGCTGGATCGATATCAGCGAGCGTCGCCAGCTTATTGAAGACTTGCAGGCCGCCAAGGAACAGGCTGACGCTGCCAGCCGTGCCAAGAGCACCTTTCTTGCCACCATGAGCCATGAAATCCGTACGCCCATGAATGCAGTGATCGGAATGCTGGAGCTGGCGCTCAAACGTGCCGATCATGGCGAACTGGACCGCTCAGCCATCGAAGTCGCCTACAGCTCGGCCAACGACTTACTGGACCTGATCGGTGACATTCTCGACATTGCGCGCATTGAATCCGGCCGGCTGTCACTGAATCCAGAGCGGGCGAACCTGCGTCGACTGGTAGAGTCGGTACTGCGGGTATTCGACGGTCTGGCTCGCCAGAAGGACCTCGACCTGGTGCTGGAACTGGACAGCCGGATCAACGCCGATGTGCTGATCGACCCTCTGCGCTTCAAACAGATACTGCCCAACCTCGTAAGCAACGCCATCAAGTTCACCCCTATGGGACGGATCAAGATCGTGCTGCAGGCAGCCGAGAGCCCGGACCCGCAACTGCTGCACCTGCACATTACCGTTCAGGACAGCGGTATAGGCATCAGCGCCGAAGACCAGCAGCGTTTGTTCGAGCCCTTTGCCCAGGCCGATAACACCGGGCAGATGGCGCGCACCGGTGCCGGGCTGGGTCTGGTGATTTGCCGCAGCCTTTGCATGATGATGGGCGGCAACCTCTCGCTTGATAGCGTACCAGGCCAAGGCACCCGGATCAGTATGAACCTGGTGCTTACCACGCTTGAACCACTCACAGGCCAGCCCGTTACTACGCCACCGCTAGCCGTCGCTCACCAGACGCTACGGATCCTGATCGTCGATGACCATCCTGCCAACCGGCTGCTGCTCTGCCAGCAACTCGGTTTTCTAGGTCACCACTGCGAAATGGCCGAAAACGGCGCGCAGGGGCTTGAGCACTGGAAGACCGATACCTTTGATCTGGTGGTTGTCGACTGCAACATGCCGGTCATGAACGGCTATGACATGACCACTGCAATCCGCGCGATTGAAGACGCAGACGGCCAGCCACGCTGTCCGGTCTGGGGCTTCACGGCCAATGCACAGCCTGACGAGATCGAGCGCTGCCACGCAGCAGGCATGGACGACTGCCTCTTCAAACCCATCAGCCTTTCGATGCTCAGCGAACGGCTGACAGCCATTTCGACGCTGGCGCGCACACCTCTGCCGTTCAGCCTCGACAGCCTCAGCAACCTGACCGGTGACCGTCCGGAAATGGTTGAACGCCTGCTTGCGCAGCTACTGCAAAGCAATCACGAGGACCGGCTGTTGCTGGCCAGACTGATACCGGAAAACAATCGCAGGAAAACCCGCGACCTGGCCCACAGGATCAAAGGTGCCGCACGGATCATCAGCGCTTCAAGGGTGGTCGATGCCTGCGATGCACTTGAGCAGGCCTGCGAAGCGGACACGCCGGATGAACAGTTCCATACCTGTCAGCAGGTTGTCGAGCTGGCGATGATCGAGCTTGAGGACGCGCTGATTCTGCAGCAGGCGAAACCTGACTGAAGACGTTTCAAAGACGATGTAGCGAAGGGGAACAAGCGGGGGAAAAGCAAGAGAGGCAGGCGCTGGCCTGCCTCCCGTTACATCAGGCGGCCGGGTTGATTTCTTTTTCCGGGTACCAGACGTCGATCAGCGGGCTGACAGTGACTTCTGTCAGTTCACTGCGGCCTTTGAGCCAGGCTTCGACAGCAACACGCTGTTCTTCGCTGACCGAGCCACGCTTGCTCAGGCAAACCAGACCGAAGTCGTCGCCGCCCACATAACCAAGACCGTTGGCTTCCATTGCTTCTTTCAGAAAAGCGTCAAGGAAAGCATCGATTGCCTTGTCATCCAGCTCTTGCTTGAAGTCCAGGTTCAGTTCAAAACCCAATTCCTGGAACTCGTCCACACACAGTTTTTTGCGCAGACGGCGGGAGCGGTTAGTGGCCATGGGACAATCCTCATCAATAAATATCGGGCGGCACTTTACCAGCTTGACGATTTAAAAGCCCGACAATTGCGGTCTGTCATGGATATCCGGTCTTGCGACAGTGATGCAGGCCCAATCGATAAAAAATAACGTTTACCGGCCTGCCCCCCATCACAAGCCTGCCCTGCTTGGGGCATAATGCGGGTCGTTTCATGCGTGGCACTGTATGTTACAAAAAAGCCCGCTACGCATTCACTACTATAGTTATCAACATCGCAGCGAAATAGTTACCGAGGGAATTCATCCATGCCCTCTTTTTTATGTCCCCCCTTGCAGTAGGGTTTTATTCAATGATCAAGTCGCTACGTCCATTGTTGCTCGCGTCAATTCTTTTGCCACTGGCTCTGCCCTCCTACGCTGCCGTCATCAACACCACGCTGCCCCCCAAGGTTCAACAGGCTCTGAAAGCCAGCAAACTCGGCGATGACGCGCTTTCGCTGGTGATGTTGCCGCTCAACGGGCCGGGCACGCCGACCGTGTTCAATGCCGACGTATCGGTCAACCCGGCCTCAACCATGAAGCTGATCACCACCTACGCCGCGCTGGAAATGCTCGGCCCTACCCACCAGTGGAAAACCGAATTCTTCACCGATGGCACCCTGAGCAACGGCGTGCTACGCGGCAACCTGTACCTCAAAGGCGGCGGCGATCCAAAGCTGAATATGGAAAAACTCTGGCTGCTGATGCGTGACCTGCGCGCCAATGGTGTGCAACAGGTGACCGGTGACCTGGTATTGGACCGCAGCCATTTTGTGCAGCCGCAATTGCCCGAATTCAATGATGACGGCAACGATGATAACAAGCCGTTTCTGGTCAAGCCTGATGCGCTGATGGTCAATCTCAAGGCATTGCGCTTCGTGACCCGAAACGATGACGGCAGAATTCTGGTCTCGGTCGAGCCGCCGATTGCGACCATTCGCATCGACAACCAGGTGAAGGCGAGCTCATCAAAGCAATGCACCGGGGATGTGCGCTACAACCCGGTCACCCAGCCTGACGGCAGCGTCAATGTGACGGTGACTGGCCAGTTGGGCAACGGCTGCAATTCGCAGACCTACCTTTCGCTGCTTGACCATCCGACCTATGCGGCAGGCGCAGTACGGGCCATCTGGCAGGAACTGGGCGGCACTATCCAGGGCAAGGACCGCGTTGGCGTTTTGCCCGGTAACGCCAAGCTGCTGGCCAAGGCTTTTTCGCCGGATCTGGTGGAAGTCATTCGTGACATCAATAAATTCAGCAACAACACCATGGCCCAGCAACTGTTTCTGAGCCTGGGTGAAGAGTTCCGCAATGAAGCTGACGGTGACGACGGCAAGGCTGCCCAGCGCGTCATCCGCCAGTGGCTGGCGAAAAAAGGCATCACCGCGCCGCATCTGGTCATGGAGAACGGCTCCGGCCTGTCGCGTGCGGAACGTGTCAGTGCCCGTGAGATGGCCATTATTCTGCAGGCTGCGTGGCGCAGCCCGTATGCTGCCGAATTCATGAGTTCGATGCCGTTGGCAGGCATGGACGGCACCATGCGTAAACGTCTGAAGCGCACCCAGTTGCTGGGTGAAGCGCACATCAAGACAGGCACGCTGAACACGGTTCGCGCTATTGCCGGCTTTAGCCGCGACAGCAACGGCAACACCTGGGCGGTCGTGGCGATCCTCAACGACCCGCGTCCGTTTGGCGCATCCTCGATACTGGACGAGGTACTGGTCGATCTGTATCGACAGCCGAAACTGACCAACACCACGGTCTCGATCCAGCAATAACCACCCGCCGCTTGTAACCAGCAGACCCGCTTTCGAAGCGGGTCTGTGTCCGTCAGATCTGCTCAGGCTCGACCCGATCGCGACCGGCCTGTTTGGCGGCATAGACACCCGAGTCAGCGCGCAACAACATTGTGTCGATCCCCTCACCGGCTCTCCAGCTGGCGATGCCGAAGCTGGCCGTCACAACCTGATCGACGCCTTCGATAACCTGGTTACGCAGGCCCTCGCGTAGGCTCAAAGCCAGTTGATACGCCTGCGAGCCCCGTGTGCCCGGGCAGATCACCATGAACTCTTCACCCCCAAGGCGGCAGAACACATCATCGCTACGCAGGCGCTGGCTGATCTTTTCCGAAATCGCCTTGAGCACCTGATCGCCTGCGGCATGCCCGAAACGATCATTGATGCGCTTGAAATGATCGATATCGAGCATGATGATCGACAGGTTACCGCCGTGCCGGTCGATCCTTTTCAGCTCGGCCTGCATGCGGTCCTGGAAATAGCGCCGGTTGTAGGCACCCGTCAGTACGTCGGTGACCGACAGCGCGCGCAACTCCTGTTCGACACGCTTGAGGTCGGTGATGTCGGACACAAAACCGTGCCATAGCACGCTGCCATCTACCAACCGTTCTGGCGTGGACGCAGCGCGCAGCCAGCGCTGGCCCTTGCGTGGCAGGTCGACACGGTACTCCTCGCTCCAGGGTGTCAGATGCTTCGCGCTGGCCAGAATAGAGCTTCTGACGCGCGTCAGATCCGGTGGCTGGATACGTCGCAGAACGGCCTCGGAATCGCCCAGCAACTGCGCTTCATCGACTTCAAACAGCTCGCACATTCCAGCGCTGGCGTATCTGAAGCGCGCACTGCCGTCGATAGCCAGGTGATACTGATAAATGCCGCCAGGCACCTGCGAGCCAAGTTTTTTCAACAATTGCCCTTGTTCGGCAAGCGCTTCGTTGACGCGCTTGTGCTCCGTGACGTCGATGCACACCGCCAGATACCCGGTCCAGAGCCCCTGATCGTCGCGCACGGCGGTAACCAGCATGTTCACCACCAGGGTGCTGCCGTCACTGCGCTGCAGGGTCCACTCCTGCGAAGGGTGATTACCGTCTTGCACGGCGTCGAGAAACATCAGCCGGGAAGCGCTGATCGGGTGCCCGCGGTCCTTGCTCAATACACTCGCGCGGGCCTCCAGCTCGGCCGGCTGATAAAGGTCCATGAGGCGCAGCCTGCCCAGTACCTCTTCCTGAGAATAACCCAGCATTTTCTGCGCACCGACGTTGAACGTCTTGATCAGCCCATCCAGGTCGGTTGCAATGATCGCCACTTCGGTCGCGGCGTCCAGCACACTGCGCAATTGCCCGTGCGCCGCCCGTAACTGCTGCCCGCGCTGGCGCAACTCACGGGTACGCTGCGCCACACGCTGCAGCGCTCGCTGACGCTGGCTGATCAGGCTGTAGAGCAACGCGCTGAGCATCAGGCTCAAAAGCCCGCCAAGCCAAAGCACCCGGCCCGGCATCATGGTCTGATTGCTCTGGCTGAAGATTTCCGTAGGGCGAACCTCGACCAGATAATCCCTGTCACCGAGGCTCAGCAGGCTGCTGGCATACAAATGATTGCGTACTGCTACGACCGGCGACTGGTAAACCTGCTCAGGCTTTGCCGGCGAACTGAGGTCAAGCATGGTGACCGCAAGATTGTCCTGCTCCGCTGTGCCGATGCTCATCAATTGCGTCAGGCTGATCACTGCAGTGACATAGCCTCTCAATTCGGAAGGCGACTGGCCGATGGAGAACACCGGCGCCACCAGCAAAATTCCGTACGTGTCTGACGGGTCAAGGGCCAACAGGCTGATACGAGGCGTTGCAACAATGCGCTTGAGCAAACGCGCACGCTCAAGAGCGATATGACGCACCGGCTCCGAGGCTATATCAAACCCCGACGGCGTCGGAACTTTGCTGAGTGTCTGGATGAATCGAACCGGAAAATACTCGTTGCGTACAGTGGCGGTTTTCAACGCACCGTTTTCATCCATTTCACGTATGGCGTATCCGGCTGAGCCCTCCTCACGCGCCTGCTGTTCAAAAGCGGCCCGCTCCGCCAGCGTTACTTTCGGGTTCCAGGCGTAGGCCTGGGTTCCAATCAGCAATGGCGCGACAAAGCCGTCGAATTCCGATTGCTCGACCTTATGGGAAAAGATAAAGAAGCGACACAGGGTGTCCAGCCGAGTGACCTGCCGGTCCAGACGCTCCTGAAGACGACTGAAGCGCTCCGCAGCAAGCATGTCGAAACGCTGGCGCAATTGACGCTGGTACAGCTCATTGTCGGCCAGCGCCAACATGATGGTAAGTGCCGCTCCGACCATCAATGCCAAAACGGCTATTGGCCACGCTGAGAGCTGGCCGTTGATGAAACTCAGAACTCTGAGCCTGAACCGTTTCGCTGTCATACACAGAAACTCATGACGCCAACATGCTGAAGCGTCAAGCTGGCTATGACTTCTGTTATAGCTATTCGCCAGTAATTTTCATAGGGAGCGATGAGCAAACCTGTACAAAACTGTTACAGGCAAGCTCATCACACACCGTATCAAGCACGCGCCATGATTTTCCAGGCGCGGTGAATCTTGCCGTTGCGGGCAAAATCCTGGTCGATGGTTTGCGCGGTAATATCCTCGACCGCATAGCGCTGACTCAGATTTTCATCGAGCACGAACTTGCGGAAGTTGTTGGAGAAGTACAGCACGCCACCTGGTGCCAGACGCGCCATGGCCAGATCGATCAGCTCGACCTGATCACGCTGCACATCAAAAATGCCTTCCATGCGCTTGGAGTTGGAGAACGTCGGCGGATCGATGAAGATCAGGTCGTACTCATCGCGATTGGCCTGCAGCCAGGCCATCACGTCCCCTTGCTCCAGACGGTTCTTGTCGGAGAAGCCGTTCAGTGACAGGTTACGCCGCGCCCAGTCCAGGTAAGTACGCGACAAGTCGACGCTGGTGGTGCTGCGCGCGCCGCCCTTGGCGGCATGCACGCTGGCCGTCGCGGTGTAGGCAAACAAGTTCAGGAAGCGCTTGCCGGAGGCCTCGCGCTGGATACGCATACGCATCGGACGATGGTCGAGAAACAGGCCGGTGTCGAGGTAGTCGGTCAGATTGACCAGCAGCTTGACGCCGCCTTCACTGACTTCCAGAAACTGGCCCTGCGCGCTTTGACGCTCATATTGTTTGGTGCCGCTCTGACGCTCGCGACGTTTGATCACCACACGGTTCTTGTCAATGTTCAGCGCCTGCGGAATGGCCGCCAGTGCATCGAACAGCCGGGCCGAAGCCTTTTCCGGATCGATGGACTTGGGCGCTGCGTACTCCTGAACGTGAACCCAGTCGTGATACAGGTCGATCGCCAGCGAGTATTCAGGCATGTCGGCGTCGTAGACGCGGTAGCAATCGATACCTTCGCGGCGCACCCATTTGCCCATCAGCTTGAGGTTCTTTTGCAGGCGATTGGCAAACATCTGCCCGCCTTCGCTCAGGCGCGCCTGTTCGACCACCACCGGTTCCGGCTTGATCGGGTTGCCGTTCTTGTTGAGCTTTCTTTCAACAACTTCAACTTCGACAAGGTTCTCGCGTTCGATCTGACGCTGCTCGGGTGTGCGACGCTCGCCGGTCACGAACTGATCAGGCGTGACCTTGATCAGCAGCAATTTGCACGGCAAGGCACCGTTCCAGAACGAATACTGCTTGTGGCTGCGAATGCCCATGCGCTTGCCCAGGTCAGGCGCGCCGGTGAACACCGCAGCTTCCCAGTTAAGGCAGGCCTGACGCAGGCGCTCGCCCAGATTCTGGTAGAGATAAAGCAGGCTGGCTTCATCACCCAGGCGTTCGCCGTACGGAGGGTTGCAGATCACCAGACCTTTCTGGTTCTGGTCGGGACGCGGCTCGAAGGTCGCGACTTCGCCCTGATAGACCTTGATCCAGTCACTCAGACCTGCACGTTCGATGTTGTTGCGCCCAGGCTGGATCAGCCGCGGATCGGCCTCGTAACCGCGAATCCATGAAGGCGTTTTGGCCAGCCCTGCTTCTGCGCGTGCCAGCGCTTCGTCGTGCAGCTTGCGCCACAGCGCCGGAACGTGGCCGAGCCAGGCAGAGAAGCCCCAGCGTTCGCGTTTGATGTTCGGGGCGATGTCGGCGGCGATCATGCCGGCCTCGACCAGGAACGTACCGACACCGCACATTGGGTCAGCAAGCGCGCCGCCCTCGGCAGCAATGCGCGGCCAGCCAGCACGAATCAGGATAGCGGCGGCGAGGTTTTCCTTCAGCGGTGCAGCGCCCTGCTGCAGACGGTAACCGCGCTGGTGCAGGCTATGCCCGGACAAGTCGAGGGACAGAATGGCTTCGCCGCGATCCAAGCGCAGGTGCACGCGCAGATCGGGGTTGATCTTGTCGACCGAAGGACGCTCGCCATCCGGAGTACGCAGCTTGTCGACGATCGCATCCTTGACCTTCAATGCACCGAAATGGGTGTTATCGATGCCCGAACCATGACCACTGAATTCCACCGCAATGGTGCCGTCGGATTCAAGATGATCCTGCCACTCGACATCCAGTACGCCGTGGTAGAGGTCTTCGGCATCCTTCATCGGGAAGCGCTTGAGCACCAGCAGCACGCGGTTGGCTAGCCGCGACCAGAGGCACAGCCGGTAGGCGGTCTCCATGTCGGCCGAGCCGCGAATGGCTGAAGTGTGCTCGCGGGTCTCTTGCAGGCCCAGCGCAGTGGCTTCCTCGGCAAGCAGGCCTTCGAGGCCCTTGGGGCAAGTGAGGAAAAGTTCGTAGCGATCCGACATGTGTATTCCAGGGCCTGAGCCGTCTGCGGCGGGCAACGCATTGCCCTGCCAGATTTGAACAGGCGTCTTTCATGGAGAACGCCTGCGTGGCACATGATGTGTGCCGGTCCACCGCATGATCCTGTCATGTCATTGCGGCAGTTCTGGCGCGTATTAGAACAGATATCAGGCAAGTCGATGTCGGCAATAAGGCACGCAATCAAAAGTCGTGTTTTGAAAAGTCACATTTGTGCAGCGCCGATCATGACCCTTCGTCGCTTAAGCAACCAAGGCATTGAGCCAGTATATGAGTCTGATAAGCGATTTCAATTAGCCTGCAAACGCCTATGTTCAAGGGGCTGCAGAAAAAATCATGGTTAAAACAGATCATCGCTTATTGCTCGACAGACCTGAATGTGACGTGCTTATGACAAAACGATCATTCACACCGCCCTGCGCTTTGGTTAGAAATCGTCTCAGGTCACCGCCGCAATGGTGGTGGCATCAAGGCCCGCGACGCCGGCAGCGGGCACCAACGGCAGAAGATTCTGCCCGACCTCATCAAGGGGTCTCAGGGATATTACAGTCAACAGACGAGGGCATTACCCTATGAGAAGACTTAAGCGTGATCCGTTGGAAAGAGCATTTTTACGCGGATATCAATACGGCGTTCATGGTAAATCCCGTGAGCTTTGCCCTTTTACTCTACCGTCAGTACGCCAGGCATGGATCAATGGCTGGCGCGAAGGACGCGGCGACAACTGGGACGGTATGACCGGCACTGCGGGCATCCACAGACTCAACGAACTTCACGCGGTCGGATGAGGCGATTCAGATTCAAAGACTTTCAGGCCTCTGTCGGGCCACCCACATGATTGACTGATTCACACCTGTACCATGCACGCCCGACCCGGGCGGCGGGCCAACGCCCAGGGGCTCTCTCGAGGAGCCCCTTTTTTTGCCTTCGATTCAGCGTACGGCCGGTGGCATTGCCGCAATGGCGTCCACCGATTCGCGAATCAGCGCAGGGCCCTTGTAGATGAAACCGGAATAGATCTGCACCAGACTGGCACCTGCGGCTATCTTCTCGGCGGCATGCCGGCCTTCAGTGATACCACCAGCGGCAATGATCGGCAAACGACCTGCCAGCTCACCGGCCAGCACCTTGACGATGTGCGTGCTTTTTTCCCGCACCGGCGCGCCCGACAGACCACCCGCTTCATCGCCATGCGGCAGCCCTTCCACGCCCTGGCGGCTGAGCGTGGTGTTGGTGGCAATCACCGCATCCATGCCCGACTCGATCAGTGCAGAGGCCACCAGCACGGTTTCTTCATCGCTCATGTCCGGGGCAATCTTGATCGCCAACGGCACGCGTCTGCCGTGCCGCTGCGTCAGTTCCTGCTGGCGCAGGCTCAGGGCCTGGAGCAGTTGCTTGAGCGAGTCACCGAACTGCAGACTGCGCAGCCCGGGCGTGTTGGGTGAGCTGACGTTGACGGTGACGTAGCTGGCGTGGGCATAGACCTTGTCCAGGCAGATCAGGTAATCGTCCACCGCACGCTCGACCGGCGTGTCGAAGTTCTTGCCTATATTGATGCCCAGAATGCCGCGATACTTTGCCGCCTGAACTCGGGACACCAGGTTATCGACGCCCAGATTGTTGAAGCCCATGCGATTGATGATCGCCTCGGCATGCGGCAGGCGGAAAATGCGCGGTTTGGGGTTGCCCGGCTGTGGACGTGGCGTCACAGTACCGATCTCGACGAAGCCGAAGCCCAGCTGCGCAAAGCCATCAATGGCTGCACCGTTTTTGTCCAGACCTGCTGCCAGCCCCACAGGGTTGGGAAATTCCAGCCCCATCACACTGACCGGCAACTTCGCCGGGGACTTGCTCAGCAGGCCATTAAGGCCCAGCCGCCCGCCTGCACCGATCAGGTCCAGCGACAGGTCATGAGAGGTTTCCGGAGAAAGTTTGAACAGTAACTGGCGGGCCAGGTTATACATGGCGAGATGGGCTCGTGAGCAGCTGAATTCAGGGTGGCGATTATAGACGCGTGCAGGCCTGTCAGGCGAGGCGCGAGACAAACTTGTTGCTCACTCTTCCCCGGCGATGGCATATGCCTTGCTTGAAACCGCTATCGGCACTCACTCCAACGGCGGAGCGGTGCATGGACAACGGCGTCGCTTCGACACCTGCATTGCAATGGGTCGGACGACGCCTTTTTTCTGGACGGACCTTTGATGAAGCACGCGCGATGAACGAACGAACCGGTAATGCGCTGGACTGGGTGGCCGGTAGTGACGCCCCGGAAATGAACAGCCTGGACGTGGGCTTCATGGCATTGACCGACTGCGCCCCGCTGGTGGTTGCGGCCACTCAGGGTTTCGCCCAGCCATACGGCCTGAGCCTGAACCTCGAGCGTCAGACCTCCTGGGCCGGGCTGCGCGACAGACTTGTCAGCGGGCAGTTGCAGGCGGCACACAGCCTGTATGGTCTGATCTATGCGGTGGAACTGGGCATCAGCGGTGGTCCGGCGACCGACATGGCCATCCTCATGGGACTCAACCAGAACGGCCAGTGCATCAACCTGTCCCGCGAGTTGCAGCAGGCGGGCGTGATCACTCCTGAAGCACTGGACAAACGCGCGCACCAAAGCGGATCAAGGCTGACCTTCGCGCAGACCTTCCCCACCGGCAACCACGCCATGTGGCTCTACTACTGGCTGGCCAGCCAAGGCATCCATCCGCTCGATGATGTGACCAGTGTCGTGGTGCCACCCACGCAAATGGCGCAACACCTGCAGGCTGGGCGCATCGATGGTTTCTGCGTCGGCGAACCCTGGGGCGCCAGCGCCGTTCAGCAGCAACTGGGCTTCACCATGGCGACCAGCCAGTCGATCTGGCCGGACCACCCGGGCAAGGTGCTGGGCTGTACCCGTGAGTTCGTCAAGCAGAACCCCAACACCGCCAGAGCGCTGATCATGGCCGTACTGGAAGCGAGCCGCTTCATCGAGGAAAGCGACTATAACCGGCGCAGCACCGCACAACTGCTCAGCGGTGCGGATTATCTGGATACCTCGCCGGACTGCATCGAGCCGCGCCTGCTTGGCCACTACAGCGACGGCCTCGGCAATCACTGGCAGGACCCACATGCAGTCAGTTTCCATGATCAGGGGCAGGTCAATTATCCGTGGCTGTCCGACGGCATGTGGTTCATGACTCAGTTCCGGCGCTGGGGCCTGTTGCGTGAAGATCCTGACTACCTCGCTATCGCCAGCCGTGTCCAGCAACTGGACCTGTATCGCCAGGCAGCCGACGCGCTGGGCATCGACGCACCCACTGCAACCCTGCGCAGCAGTCAGTTGATCGATGGCAAGGTCTGGGACGGCAGCGACCCCGCAGGCTACGCGCGTAGCTTCAAGCTCCACTCGCTGGCCGACAACGCGCCCGCTGTGGCCAGTCGTTGACGGAGAACGTGACCATGCTGCGTATCCTGCTTATCAATGACACGGCCAGAAAAGTCGGTCGCCTCAAATCGGCATTGATAGAGGCCGGTTTTGAAGTAATCGACGAATCCGGCCTGATCATCGACTTGCCCGCCCGCGTTGAAGCGGTGCGCCCGGACGTCATCCTGATCGACACCGAATCGCCAGGACTCGACGTAATGGAGCAAGTGGTGCTGGTCAGCCGTGACCAGCCGCGGCCCATCGTGATGTTCACCGACGAGCACGATCCGGGCGTGATGCGCCAGGCAATCAAGTCCGGGGTCAGTGCGTATATCGTCGAGGGTATCCAGACCCAACGGTTGCAACCGATTCTGGACGTGGCGATGGCCCGTTTCGAGAGCGATCAGGCGCTGCGTGCGCAACTGCATGCCCGCGATCAGCAACTGGCCGAACGCAAGCGCATCGAGCTGGCCAAGGGGCTGCTGATGAAAATGAAGGATTGCAACGAGGAAGACGCGTACACCCTGATGCGGCGTCAGGCGATGAGTCGCCAGCAAAAGCTGATTCAGGTGGCCGAGCAAATTATCGCGATGAGCGAGTTGCTGGGGTAAACGAGCGAAGAACGCCTGCTCGCACAGGCGTTCTTCCGCTACCAGGTTAATGCGTGCAGTCGGTCAGCTCAGCACCACGTTCTTCATCGCGGGGATGTAGCCGTAGTCATACACTTCCTGCACAAACGAGCGATCGCCCTCCAGTAGAATCCTCACCGTCGGTGCCTCGGTACCGCCAATGCGGTAATCCTCGCCAGAGGTGGGTACGCTGTCGATGAACGAGGTCACCAGACCGTTCGGCATCACACAGTGCGAGTAAGTCTGAAATGGCTGTGCAGGCGGATTGCCCAACACCAGGCCGGAAGCGTTCATCGGCCGGTAAGGCCCGAACAAATGCTCGCCGACAAACCCGTAAACACCATCCGGACCCGTAACACCATCGGCATAAGTAAACTTGTGGCTGATGGTGAACAAGTAATACTTGCCGTCCTGAAAGACATAATGCGGGCGTTCAGTCTGATCATTGACGCCTACTGCGGTGACCAGCGGCGGAAGTATTTCCCACTCATCACCACTGAGGTCTTTCGCAACGGCCAGTCCGATACAGCCGACTTGAAATCTGGCACCGCCTATTTCCTCATGACCTGGCGGAACAGGACCAAGTTCTGCGGCGCCTACTGTATGCGTGCCGCGTTCGCCGGCGACATTGCCTTCAAAAACCATGTACAACTTGCCATCATTGGGATCAATAAACGGACTGGGGTCGCGAAAGTTCCAGGTCGAGTTCTGCGCTTCGGTTTGGTAATATTTGCCGTCGGCCTCGAACAGTGTTTTCACCTCTGTAAAGTCTTTCAATTCCACGCCCTTGTCGGACGTCACAATACGGCCACGTACTTTGGCAATTGCCGCACCCGGCGTTACACAGGTGTAGTACAGGCCGATATCGCCTTTATCATTCAACAGTACGGGTGTGCCCGCCCACTCCCGGGTGGTTGGCGACACACCTTCGGCCATTACCCGGCCACCGAAGATCCAGTCCTTTCCGGTGCGCGAGTACCAGTAGCACATGCGTGCCCGGCCATGACGATCTTCCCAGTCACGCTTGATGTCATAGCGGCCATTGGCACCGACATACTGCGGATCGTCGGGGTGGCGGTCAGCCGTCAGCGTGACGATCACCGACCAGCCGTTGACTGAAACCACGGTGCCGTCAAGCTCGCGCAACGGCATGGTGTCCCAGATGAATACGGTATCACTCATGACCGGAAAATCCGGGCTTACCAGAGGCTGCGTGGTAGTCGGATCATTTTCATTGACCTTCAGCGCATCAGCTCTGGACCAGATGGTGGGTGCGTAATTGATGTTACTCATGATGATGTCCTTTATTGGCGCCTGCAATGAAGCGCGAAGAGGAAGACAGCCCGGTCGGCGCGGCTGTATTGCCGGGAGGTACCCGGGATCGGTGTTTCAAGCCCTTGGGGGCAACTGAAAACCGGAAAAAGAGCGAGTAGCCGATTACTTTTTAAAAAGTAAACATTTATCGAAATTGACAGGCAATTTGCAATTACAGATCGCCGTAGTGAAGAGTAAATTCATTTCCTGATGGATGAGCCGTGTTAATCACGGTGCAATGAATGCTGTCAGAGATACCGGGCAATGTAAATTAAATATTGATACTGGCGTTATCGTACAACCTCAATAAACAGAATATTAATAAATATTAAAACTTCTTGATCAGCGCTATTAAAACCGTCATACAAGCACGTCAAAACAGCATCACAATGACAGTACTTAACACCAAAACCAATGGCACATGAAATAATAATACCGCCATTGAACTTTAATAAACTCTTCAATGGCCATGCGTGATCTTGCCCTTTCAGGCTGCAGACTGTCGCTCGCGGCGCGCCCTGTTTTACAGCGCTTTGCCGGCGAGCGCCCGCTTCAAGGTCACTGACCGGCCCTCGCCTGCTTCCCGGGAATCACCCAAACCCGCTCGCAGCTTGCGGCTAATCGGTTGCAAAGCCATTGGCCCATCTCTTGCTTTAGCAATCGCACGGTAGCCAACGGCGGCTATCACCTTTTTACGACAAAGACGTCGCTCATCTCTTTCCGCTCACGTGGACAGAGAGGCGACGTTTTTTGCGTTTTGGCCCCGGCGACGGGGCCGGTGGAGTCGCCGTCATTCGGAACACTCCACCACAGCGTCTGGAATACCCCGTGTCGCGGTCATGGCCCGACTGACTAACTAGCAGATGATGAGGTGTGCACATGGATACAAGCTTCTGGAAGGCAGGCCATAAACCGACCCTGTTTGCGGCGTTTCTCTATTTCGACCTGAGTTTCATGGTCTGGTATCTGCTTGGCCCGCTGGCGGTGCAGATTGCCACTGACCTGCACCTGACCACTCAGCAGCGTGGCCTGATGGTCGCCACGCCGATTCTGGCGGGTGCCGTGCTGCGCTTTTTCATGGGCCTGCTGGCGGACCAGCTGTCGCCCAAGACCGCAGGCATCATTGGCCAGGTGATTGTCATCGGCGCACTGCTGGCGGCCTGGCAACTGGGCATTCACACCTACGGTCAGGTACTGCTGCTGGGCCTGTTCCTGGGTATGGCCGGTGCTTCATTCGCCGTCGCGCTGCCCCTGGCGTCGCAATGGTATCCACCGCAGCACCAAGGCAAGGCGATGGGCATAGCCGGTGCGGGCAACTCGGGCACCGTACTGGCAGCATTGATCGCGCCGGTACTGGCCGCCAGTTTCGGCTGGGGCAACGTGTTCGGCCTGGCGCTGATCCCGCTGGTTCTGACCCTGATCGCTTTCACGCTTATGGCGCGCAACGCCCCGGAGCGCAGCAAGCCCAAATCCATGGCGGATTACCTCAAGGCGCTGGGTGATCGTGACAGCTGGTGGTTCATGTTTTTCTACAGCGTGACGTTCGGCGGCTTCATCGGCCTGGCCAGCGCCCTGCCCGGCTATTTCAACGACCAATATGGCTTGAGCCCGATTACTGCCGGTTACTACACCGCTGCCTGTGTCTTCGGCGGCAGCCTGATGCGCCCTCTCGGTGGCGCGCTGGCTGACCGCTTTGGCGGGATTCGTACGTTGACCGTGATGTACGCCGTTGCGGCCATCGGTATCGCGGCGGTGGGTTTCAACCTGCCAAGTTCGTGGGCAGCACTGGCTCTGTTCGTTGCCGCGATGCTGGGCCTGGGTGCCGGTAATGGCGCAGTCTTTCAGCTGGTTCCGCAGCGTTTCCGCAAGGAAATCGGGGTCATGACCGGCCTGATCGGCATGGCGGGCGGCATCGGTGGCTTCCTGCTGGCAGCGGGTCTGGGCACCATCAAACAGAACACTGGCGATTACCAGTTGGGCCTGTGGCTGTTCGCAGGCCTGGCAGTGCTGGCCTGGTTCGGTCTGCTGAACGTCAAGCGTCGCTGGAGAACCACCTGGGGTTCGGCGGCTGTGACCGCGGCGCGAGTCTGAACCGCCGATGACGCTGCAACTGCAGTTCGCTCAATTCAGCGCCAGCGGTCCGCGCGCAGAAAATCAGGATGCTCTGCGCCTGGTGACTCCGGCCCCGACACTGGCCGCCAGCAAGGGCTATCTGTTCGCCCTTGCCGACGGCGTCAGCCAGTGTGCCGATGGCGCACTGGCTGCGCAGTCCACGCTACAGGCGCTGGCGCTCGACTATTACGCCACGCCGGAAACCTGGGGCGTGGCCCAGTCTCTCGACCGCTTGCTGCTGGCGCAGAATCGCTGGCTGCTGGCCAATGGTTTACTGACTACCCTCAGCGCTCTGGTGCTGCGCGGACGACGCTTCACCCTTGCCCATGTCGGTGACTGCCGGGCTTATCGCTGGCAGGCCGGTACGCTAAAGCGCATCAGTGAAGACCACGTCTGGGAACAGGCCGACATGCAGCATGTGCTCAAGCGCGCGCTGGGCCTGGACCAATACGTGGTCATGGACTATCTGGACGGCGAGCTGTGTGAAGGTGAGCGGCTGTTGCTGGTCAGCGACGGTGTCTGGGCGACCCTTGGTGATGCCAGCATCCGCTCGATTCTGACTGAGCAGGACAACCTCGATTCGGCGGTGAAAACCCTGGTCAGCGCGGCGCATCTGGCAGGCAGCCAGGACAATGCCAGCGCCCTGCTGATTCAGGTCGACAGCCTGGGCGAGGACGATCTGGGGGACACGCTGCTGCAATTGCAGCAATGGCCACTGCCACCCGCGCTCAAGGCGGGCCAGGCCTTCGAAGGCTGGACGGTTGGCAGCATCGTGGCGCAGTCGCGCCAGTCCATCCTTTATCGGGTGACCGATACCCACGGCCAACCGTGGCTGCTCAAGACCCTGCCAGCCAGCCGACATGACGAATCGGGTGCTGGCCAGGGGTTATTGCTTGAAGAGTGGTTTTTGCGCCGGGTTGCCGGGCGCTTCTTTCCCGAGGTCCATCCGTTGGCAGACCGTCAGCACCTGTATTACGTGATGCGCGAGTATTGCGGAAATACACTGGCCGAGGTTTTCACGCGCAACGGGCCGCTGCCGCTGGCCCAATGGCAGGACCTCGCCACCCGACTGTTACGCGCTGCGGGCCTGCTGCATCGGCGCAACATCATTCATCGCGATATCAAACCGGAAAACCTGCTGCTGGCAGATGATGGCGAACTGCGCCTGCTGGATTTCGGCCTGGCTTACTGCCCGGGACTATCAACCGGTAACGCTGACGACTTGCCCGGCACCCCGAGCTACATCGCCCCGGAAGCCTTCAACGGCGCTGAGCCGCATCCGCAGCAAGATCTGTATGCGGCAGGCGTCACGCTGTATTACCTGCTGACAGGCCACTACCCCTATGGCGAGATCGAAGCCTTTCAGCATCGCCGCTTCGGCACGCCGATCGCCGCCAGCCGTTATCGACCGGATCTGCCGCAATGGCTGAGCCAGAGTCTGGACAAGGCACTACAAGCCGACCCGCACCAGCGTTACGAAACCGCCGAGCAGTGGTTGCTGGAAATGGAGCAGGCCGAGCATCGCCCGGTGGTAGCAAAACCGCGCCCGTTGCTGGAACGCGAACCGCTCAAAGTCTGGCAAACGCTGGCACTGATCTCGATGCTGCTCAATCTTCTGCTGGTGATCTGGCTCATGAGCCATCACTGAACCAGACCGCCCTGCTTCTGTGCAGCACGCCTCAACGCAGTGCAGAAATAGCCTGAGGCATCGACCGAAATCCCCTTTACGCAAGTGAATGCGAGTTGGCACAGGCGCTGCATGGTCTTGTGCAGATCATTCATAACACGTAGCCCTCAACGATGAAGGCTGCGCCTCCCGATAGAACGGGACCGGACAAAGGCGTCCCCGTCAGGCAACTGGCGGGACGCCTTTTTTTGTTTGCGCGAAACGTGTCGAGCACGCGCTGCAGTGACTCGGAGGCAAGATGAAAAAACTCAAACTGGTGATGATAGGCAACGGCATGGCCGGCGTGCGCACACTCGAAGAGTTGCTGAAACTGAGCGAAGACCTGTATGACATCACGGTCTTCGGTGCCGAGCCACACCCCAACTACAACCGCATCATGCTGTCCCCAGTGCTGGCAGGCGAACAGAATTTCGAAGACATCGTGCTCAACGATCTGGCCTGGTACGAAAGCAACGGTATCCAGTTGTTGCTGAACCGTCGCGTGGTGAAGATCGACCGCATCAAACGCGTGGTAATCGCCGATGACGGCACCCAGGCCTCTTACGATCGCCTGCTGATCGCCACCGGCTCACGACCCTTTATTCTGCCGGTTCCCGGCAATACGCTGGAAGGCGTCATCGGCTACCGCGACATCTGCCACACCCGTCAGATGATCGATACCGCCGTCACACACAAACGCGCAGTGGTCATCGGCGGCGGCCTGCTCGGGCTCGAAGCTGCCAACGGCCTGAGCCTGCGCGGCATGCAGGTCACTGTGATTCACAACGGCCAGACGCTGCTGGAGCGCCAACTGGACAAAACCAGCGGGCTGATGCTGCAAGCCGCGCTGGAAAAGCGCGGCCTGGGTTTTCGCCTCAACGAACAGACCGAAGCCTTGCTCGGCGATGATCTGGGCCGCGTACGCGCGGTGCAATTCAAAAGCGGCGAGGTGATCGACACCGATCTGGTGGTCATGGCCGCAGGCATACGCCCCAACACCGAATTGGCCGAACAGGCTGGTCTGCCCTGCAACCGGGGCATTCTGGTCAACGATACCTTGCAGACCTACGACCCGCGCATCTATGCGATTGGCGAATGCGTCAGCCATCGCGGCATCGCTTACGGGCTGGTGGCGCCGCTGTTCGAGCAGGCCCGTGTGTGTGCCAATCACCTTGCCCAGTTGGGCTTTGCCCGTTATCCGGGGTCAGTGACCTCGACCAAGCTGAAAGTCACCGGCATCGACCTGTTTTCCGCCGGGGACTTTCTGGGTGCCGAAGGCACTGAAAGCATCACCCTCTCGGACCCCATCGGCGGTGTCTACAAAAAGCTGGTGATCAAGAACGACGTACTGGTCGGCGCCTGCCTTTATGGCGACACCGCGGACGGAAGCTGGTACTTGCAGCAGATACGTGATGGCCAGGGCATTGATGCCATACGCAATCACCTGATGTTCGGCAAACCCGCCGCGCCAGAGGCCGCCTGCGCATGACCAGCCTCGCCATTCAGACCACTCGGGTGACCGCGTCCACCTGCTGCTATTGCGGCGTTGGCTGCGGCGTGCTGATCGAGCATGACGGGCAGAATATCCTCGGCGTCAGCGGCGACCCGAAGCACCCGGCCAACTTCGGCAAATTGTGCAGCAAAGGTTCAAGCCTGCACCTGACCGGGGACATCGAAGCGCGCGCACTGTATCCGGAACTACGCCTGAGCAAAGGCCTGGCACGCAGCGTCACCGATTGGGACACCGCGCTGGAGCACGCGGCCAACGTCTTCGCCGACAGCATCCGCGAGCACGGACCCGACAGCGTCGCATTCTATATTTCCGGCCAGTTGCTGACCGAGGACTATTACGCGTTCAACAAGCTGGCCCGTGCACTGGTCGGCACCAACAATATCGACAGCAATTCACGGCTATGCATGTCTTCGGCCGTGGCCGGCTACAAGCGCAGCCTGGGCGCCGACGCACCGCCTTGCAGCTATGAAGACATCGAACTGAGCGATTGCGTGATGATCGTCGGCAGCAACATGGCCTACGCGCACCCGATTCTGTTTCGTCGCCTGGAAGAAGCAAAAAGCCGTCGCCCGCAGATGAAACTCATCGTCATCGACCCACGGCGCACCGATACCTGCGAACTGGCGGACCTGCACCTGGCGATTCAGCCTGGCACCGACGTTGCGCTGTTTCACGGCATCCTCCATGTGCTGATCAGTGAAAGCCTGATTGATCCCGAGTTCATTGCCGCACACACACAGGGCTATGAAGCGCTGTCAGTGCTGGTACGAGATTACCCGCCTGAACGCGTAGCAAACCTCTGCGGCATTACCCAGGAACAGCTATACACCTGCGCCAGTTGGGTGGGTGAAGCTCCGGGCTTTCTGTCGCTGTGGTGCATGGGACTGAATCAATCCACTGCGGGAAGCGCAAAAAACAGCGCACTGATCAACCTGCACCTGGCCACCGGGCAGATCGGCCGACCCGGTGCAGGCCCCTTTTCGCTTACCGGCCAACCCAATGCCATGGGCGGACGTGAAACCGGCAGCCTGTCCAACCTGCTGCCCGGCCATCGCGACGCAGCCAATTCCGAACACCGTGCGCAGGTTGCGCACTACTGGGGTGTCGACAGCCTGCCCGCCAAGCCCGGTTTGTCGGCCATCGAACTGTTCGAACAACTGCAGAACGGTACGATCAAGGCATTGTGGATTGCCTGTACCAACCCGGCACAATCACTGCCCGATCAGAACAGAATCCGACAGGCGCTGGAAACCTGCCCGTTTGTGGTACTTCAGGAGGCCTTCAAGACCACCGAAACAGCGCGCTATGCCGACCTGTTGCTGCCTGCCGCCAGTTGGGGCGAGAAAGAAGGCACGGTGACCAACTCGGAGCGGCGCATCTCCAATGTCCGCAAAGCCATTGCGCCCCCCGGCGAAGCGCGCTCCGACTGGGCAATCACTGTGGACTTCGCCCAGCGCCTGCAAAAGCGCCTGCAACCCGATGCACCTGCGCTGTTCGATTTCCACACACCCAAGGCCTTGTTCGATGAGTTCAAAGGCCTGACGGCCGGACGGGATCTGGATATGTCCGGAATCGACCGCCAGCTCATCGACCTCCATGGCCCGCAGCAATGGCCCTTCCCTCGCGGTGCAAGCGTGGGCACGCCACGCCTGTATACCGATGGTATTTTCCCCACTGACTCGGGCCATGCGCAGTTTTTATCCGAGCCTTACATCGCCGCCAAAGAGCTGCGCGATGCTGACTACCCACTGACACTCAACACCGGCAGGCTGCGCGATCAATGGCATGGCATGAGCCGCACCGGCACCGCTGCGCGGCTGTTCGGGCATGTCAGCGAAGCGCTGTTGAGCCTCAACCCTCAAGACATGCAACGTTATGACCTGCAACCTGGCGATCTGGTCAAGCTGATCAGCCGACGCGGCGAGCTGTTGTTGCCCGTCGGCGGCGATGACAGTGTTGCCTGCGGTCAGGCCTTCTTGCCGATGCACTGGGGCGACCGGTTTCTCAAGGGCGGCGTAAACGCTCTGACTCAGCCAGCCTTCGACCCGATCTCGAAACAACCGGAACTCAAGCATTCCGGGGTCAAAATCGAAAAAGCTCATCTGCCCTGGCAGTTTTTCGCGCTTATCGAGGGCAATGTGCAGCAGCAAATGGAAAGGCTGCGTCCCCTGTGCGACGTGTTTACCTACCTGAGCATGGGCCTTGCCGGACGCGAACGTCCTGCATTGATCATACGCGCCGCCAGCGCCGAAGCGCCTGATCCGATGCTGCTGCAGCACATTGACCAGGTACTGGGCCTCGATGAAGGGCCAGTCATGGCTTATGACGACCCCAAACGCTCAATTGGCAAGCGGGTGCGTATCGACAACGGCCGAATTACTGCCATCCGCCTGGCCGGTGAAACGCTTGCCCGACACTGGCTCCAGGCGCTATGGCTGGAAGAACGCATTGATGCTTCGCTGCGGCGCTGGCTGCTTGCCCCGCTCAGTAGCGAGCCTGGCAAAGACTCGACGCAGGCCTTCGACAAGACCTTGTGCAACTGCATGAACGTCAGCCAGAGCGCAGTAAAGGAAGGTATCGAGCGCGGCCTGGACCTGAATCAACTCAAGACACAACTGGGTTGCGGGACCCAATGCGGTTCCTGCGTGCCTGAAATAAAAAGACTGATCAACACCGTGGCGGTTACCCAATGAGGAGTGCAGCATGAGCGCAAAAGTATGGCTGGTGGGTGCCGGTCCCGGTGACCCGGAACTACTGACCCTCAAGGCAGTGCGTGCCTTGCACGAAGCCGACGTGGTGCTGATAGATGATCTGGTCAATACCGCAGTGCTTGAGCACTGCCCGAATGCGCGAGTGATCGCGGTCGGCAAACGCGGCGGTTGCCGTTCAACGCCACAAGCGTTCATCCATCGCCTGATGCTGCGCTATGTACGTCAGGGCAAATGCGTTGTGCGCCTCAAGGGTGGCGATCCGTGCATCTTTGGCCGTGGCGGTGAAGAGGCGCAGTGGTTGCAGGAACGCGGCGTCGCGGTGGAACTGGTCAACGGGATCACGGCGGGGCTCGCCGGCGCAACACAATGCGGCATTTCGCTGACCCTGCGCGGCATAAGCCGTGGCGTGACACTGGTCACTGCCCATACCCAGGACGACAGCAGCCTCAACTGGCAGGCCCTTGCACAAGGCGGAACTACTCTGGTGGTTTACATGGGCGTGGCAAAGCTGGCGGAAATTCGCGAGAGCCTGCTGGCTGGCGGAATGAGTGGCGAAATGCCGGTGGCGATGATCGAGAATGCTTCGCTGCCCTGGCAGCGCGAGTGCCGCAGCACGTTGAACGCAATGCAGCGCGACGCCAGCGCTTTCGAGCTGAAGAGCCCTGCCATTCTGGTGATCGGCGCGGTTGCTGCGTGCAGCAATGAGCTGCTGAATGAAACGCTGACTGATCACGCACAGCTGAGTGCTGGCTGACCGTGCCTCCTGAGTAGCGTCTGCCTGAGCAAATCGCAGGCAAAGAAAAGCCCGGCCTGAGCCGGGCTTTTCAGTACAAGCGGCTAATTACTTAGCTTGAGCTTCTACTTCTGCTTCTACGCGACGGTTAACTGCGCGGCCAGCTTCAGTTGCGTTGTCAGCAACTGGGCGGGATTCGCCGTAACCAACCGAGTTTACGCGGCTAGCGCCAACACCGTACTGGTTAACCAGAACCTGTTTAACGGCGTTTGCACGACGCTCGGACAGTTTTTGGTTGTAAGCGTCAGGACCGACGGAGTCAGTGTGACCTTCAACAGTGGTGGTGGTCTGTGGGTACTGCTGCATGAAGTCAGCGAGGTTCTTGATGTCGCCGTAGCTGTTAGGCTTGACTACGGATTTGTCGAAATCGAACTTCACGTCCAGCTCAACACGAACGACTTCGGCAACTGCTGGGCAGCCATCAGCGTCAACGGTAACGTTGGCTGGGGTGTCCGGGCACTTGTCGACGTTGTCGCATACGCCGTCGTTGTCGCTGTCGGAGCACACTTCAGCTACTGGAGCTGGTGCTGCTTCGACTTTCTTGCTGCCGCCGCCGAAGTTTACGCCGATACCGACGCTAGGCGCCCACTCGGTGTTGCCTTGGTCGATGTTGTACTGAGCTTCAACGCCTGCACGGGCATAGAAGTTGTCAGTGAAGTACAGCTTGGCGCCGCCGCCGATGTTGGCGAAGGTAGAACCGTCACGGCCGTTGCGAGCGTCTTGACCGATGCTTTGGTCAGAGAAACCGGCAGACAGGTAAGGACGCAGCATGTCGCCTGGGTTGTTGAAGTGGTACAGAGCGTCCAGAGCGGTGTTGGCGCCCTTGATGTTCTTGCCACTGTCGCTACGGACGTTGTGGACTTCGTCGTAGCCCAGACGCAGTTCAACATCGTCAGTCAGGAAGTAGCCAACGGAGCCGCCGAACAGGTTGCCGTCGTTTTTGAAGTTACGATCGCTGTCGTAGTATTCTTTCTTGGCGAAGCCTTCGATTTCGACCGCGCCTTGGCCTTGAGCCAGAGCGCCGAACGAAGTTGCGGCAACAATAGTACCAATGGCCAAGCCCAAGGTGTTTTTCAGTTTCATCCGTTAAATCCCCATCTGATGATTATTAAGCAGTCCCACACAGGGGGACAACTCAGCGGCGAGTCTACCAGACCTTGCCAGTTTGTTAGAGATATTTGCACCATATTAAGTTTCGGCGATTCCCGCAAATTTCTCTCGTAATTTATCTAAAGCCCGCTTGTAACGCATTTTCGTTGCGCTCAAGCCCATGTGCATGATGTCAGCAATCTCCTGGAATTCAAGTTCTGCAACAAAACGCAGGACCAGAATCTCCCGATCGATCGGGTTCACATACACAAGCCAGCGATCAAGTCCGCCCCGCTCTTCAGGTTTGGGCGTCTTTTCTTCCGACGCTTCCTCAAGTGGATCCAGACTCAAAGCGTCCATCAAGCGACGCTTACGCCGTTCCTTTCTGTACTGCGTGATGCATTCATTGTAGGTGATGCTGTAAAGCCAGGTCTTAAATTTAGATTTACCTTCAAAATTTTTCAACCCATACAACACCTTAAGCATCACCTCCTGACAGACATCGTCAGCATCGCGATCGTTCCCTAAATAACGTGCGCAGACGTTAAAAAGTGTTCTCTGGTAACGACGCATCAATTCTTCATAAGCCCGCGTCACATTGAATAGCTCAACATGGGCGCGCGCGACCAGCTCCTCATCAGAGAGCTCGCGGGGATCGTAGCGCGTCGAAAACGGTTGAGGTTTATTCAAAACAAATCTTGCCGACAGTCAGGTCAGTGTCCGCCACGGCCTGTATCGGCAACCTGGCGGCATACATTAGCAGGTTAGCCGCTTAACGGCTGCTTACTCTCTGCTCGAGAAGGATGCGGTTGGAAAACGACACCAGCTCCCCCTCGTCTGTCAGCAACGTTGTCTTGACCGTACCGATTTCCTCGATCTGACCTTCCGTATCGCCCACCCGCACCTGCTGGCCCACCTGAAACAGCTCACGAACATAAATTCCGGCGATGATCTGCCCGGCAATCTCCCGACTGCCGAGGCCCAGGGCAAGCGCCACTGTCAGACCAACGGTAATCAAGGCAATCACAATAACGTGGTTCAGCAGGTCGGTCTTGACCTCAAGCTGGCTGATCGCAACCGAAATACTGATGATGATGACCAGGCCTTGAGCTATTCGTCCCAGGCCTGCGGAGTAGTCGATACCTACGCCTTCGGCTGCGCCGCGTACCAGCCCATTGACCAGTTGCGCCAGCAGCACGCCGACCAGCAAGACCAGCGCCGCACCAAATACCTTGGGCAGATACAGCGCCAACATGTCCAGCGTAGCTGAAACCCGCTGCAGCCCCAGCGATTCGGCAGCCGAAACGAGGAAAATCAGTAATACAAACCAATACACGATCTTGCCGATCAGCGTTGAGATCGGCACCTTGACGCCGGCGCGGCCGATGATCTTGGTCAGACCTGTACCGCCGACCAGACGATCCAGGCCCAGTTTGGCCAGCAGTTTGGAAAGCAGCGCGTCGAGCAGTTTGGCCACGACAAAACCCAGCAGCACCACAACAAGCGCGCCGAACAGGTTAGGGATGAAATTTGCGACTTTGGTCCACAATGCAGTCATTGCAGCAAGAAGGCTCTGGGTCCAGAGATTCAATTCCATGCTCAATCAGCCTTATCGATAGAACGGGCACCCGGAATGGTGCGGCGAGAAACAGGAGAGACGTGGGCAGAGCCGTTGTTCACGGCGATCATCAGTGCTCCTGACCAACGGCCCAGCAACCCGAACAACACACCAGCACCGACCTGGCGATTGGCGGTTTTCAGGACGCGTCCCAGACATGCGTCATCATCCCGGCTGGAAGATGAAGAATTGAGCATGTCGCGTAAAGATTCTTCAAACGGATCGTGCATCAGGCACCTCACGTAATGTCAGTCAAAGACGCGACGCGAAAACAACAAGTCACACACGCCCATCAAAAACCCGGCCAAGCCCACGCTTATACCCAGCGCAATCGCTTGAATAGCCACCACTGCCCGACGGCCAGCGCGACAATCAGCGAGCACGCCACCAGAAAGCCGTATGAACTGTCAGAACCGGGTATGCCGCCGACATTGATACCCAGCAAACCGGTGAGAAAACTCATGGGCAGGAAGATACCGGTAATGATCCCGAAACGGTACATGGTGCGGTTCATGTGCTCGCGCAAGCGCCTGTCTTCGGACTCCAGCAGCAGCCCTACCCGCTCGCGGGTCAGCTCGAGTTCTTCCAGATAACGCGTCAGGCTGTTGTTCAGCTCATTCCAGTAATCGGCGTCGTCATGGGCGAACCACGACAGTTTGATCCGCGAGAGCTGGCCATAAATATCGCGCTGCGGCCCGAGAAACCGGCGCAGACCGGCTGCGCGTCGACGAATATGCAGCAGCTTGCCATGCTCGGGACTGTACCGTTCGTCGGCGTCGGTCTTTTCTTCCTCTTCATCGACCGATTCGGTGAGTTCGCCGACCAGATCCTGAACCTTGTCGGTCAGGTATTGCGCCAGGTACAGGATCAGCTCCGAGGCACTCGTGGGGCCTTTACCCTGCCCCAGCATCTCGATCAGTTCCTCAGTGGCCCGCAGAGGACGCAGACGCAGCGAGATCACCCGCTGAGCAGCAGCAAAAATGCGCACCGAGACCATGTCTTCCGGTTCGGCACCGGGGTTGAGGTTCACCCCGCGCAGAAACAGCAGCAACTCTTGCTCCGGCAACGGCAGCAGGCGCGGCCGGGTGTTCTCTTCAAGCAACAGGTCGCAGGCAAATTCGCTCAGACCACTACCGGTACGCAGCCAGGTATGGGTCTGCGGATGACTGCGATCCCAATGCAGCCACAGACTTTCCTGCGGCTGCAGCTCAAGGTCCTGCAACTCGGTTCGAGCGATGAAACGCGCCCCACCTTTACCGTCCAACACAAGGGCATGAACCAGCCCCCACTGCGCGTTTGCTTCATCGAACATGGATATTTCGCTTATTCCGGCATGGTCAGGGGTGAAGGGGAAATGATGACGCCATTGTTGTCGGCATACAGATACTCTCCCGGACGGAAGGTCACGCCACCGAAGGTGACCAACACATTCAGGTCACCGATTCCGCGTTTCTCGGTTTTTTTCGGATGGCTGGCCAACGCCTGAACACCCAGGTCGGTCTGCGCGATGACGTCAACATCGCGGATGCAACCGTAAATCAACATGCCTTCCCAGCCGCTTCTGGCCGCTTTCTCTGCCAGCATGTCACCGAGCAAGGCACAACGCAGCGACCCACCACCGTCGACCACCAACACCTTACCCTTGCCGTCGAGCTCGACCTGCTCCTTGACCAGCGAGTTGTCTTCGAAACATTTAACGGTGACGATCTGGCCGCCAAACGAATCGCGACCGCCAAAATTGCTGAACATCGGCTCCACGACCTGAATCAGGTCCGGATAGGCGTCACACAGATCGGGGGTGATGTAGTGCATAAGGTCAACTCCTGTCTCGCGAATGGTACGGATCGGCCTGATGAATCAGGCGCGACCGGCTGACGCTAACCATAGCGACTTTAACCGCTAACTGCCCACCGCCGCCTGAAACTCTACAACCTGTTCAGGAACAGACTGCCCTTTCAGCCACTCGATGACCCGCGGCCAGACCTGTTGCTGCGCGGCCTTGCTGACCAGCATGCGCACGTGGTCGAAGTCTTCGTCAAAACCGTGCTCGCGCCCCAGGCAAAGAAACTGTTTGTGCTGCGCTGCGCCGATCTGATCAAACAGCGTGCGACAGGCCCACTCCGGGTCCTGATGATCGCCAGCCGCAGCAACGGCCAGCACCGGCACCTGAACCTCCTTCAGCCCGGCCCACCAGTTGTTGTCGCGCTCGCCAAAACGCCCGAACAGCCCGTGCCAGCGCAGGCTTTCCAGCACCAGCCCTATTGGCTCGTCTTCCGGCCCACGCTTGAAACGCGGCCCTGAAACATGTTCGAAGGACCTGAGCAACAGCCGCGCGGACCATTGCAGCGGCGGAATTTTCAGCGGCCAGTACGTGCGGCTGACCTGACTGCCGAATAGCACCACCGACGCTGCAGTGTGCGGCCCCAGGTACTGGCCGCCCAAGGCCGCCGCCAGGGTTGTGCCGCCCAGCGAGTGCCCCATCCAGTGCGGTATCTGACCACTTTGCTCACAGACAAAAGCGGCAATGGCGGGCACGTCGAAACGGGCATAGTCAGCCACACAATTGGCGCGGTAGTTCTGGTTGCGTGCCGACAAACCGTGCCCGCGCATTTCCGGGATCCATACGTCATAACCGGCACGCGCCAGATACGGCCCCAGACCGATACCTTTGGGCGAATACCAGAAGCGCCGGTTGGAAAAACTGCCATGCAGCAGAATTACCGGGATGCCGCGCACGTCGGGCTGATCGACCAGCCCCAGTCGGGTCACCACCAGCTCGACGCTGGGGTCGGGGCTGTTGGCAGGCTTGAGACGGTAGACGTCCTCGACAAGGTCGCCGCGACGCTCGGCGCTGATCAAGGCAACGGGAAAAAGCTGGCTACTGCTTTGCATATCACTCTTTATCTGGCTTGACAGACGGTATGAAACAACGCGCTCCAGGGCTATCGCGGCACGCCATAAAAAAGGCGGCTTCCGAAGAAACCGCCTTTTTCAAACACCTGAACCAAATGACGGTTCAGGCCACCCTCGCGTCACACGAAGGCCGCGTCACCTCAAACAGGTGCCTGCGCCTCGGCGAGGAAGAACCAGGTTTCCAGCACCGAATCAGGGTTGAGCGATACGCTCTCGATCCCTTGATCCATCAGCCAGCGCGCCAGATCCGGATGATCGGAAGGACCCTGTCCGCAGATGCCGATGTACTTGCCCGCCTTGTTGCACGCCTGAATGGCATTGGACAGCAGCTTCTTGACCGCCGGGTTACGCTCGTCGAACAGGTGAGCAATGACGCCGGAGTCGCGATCAAGGCCAAGTGTCAGCTGGGTCAGGTCGTTCGAGCCGATGGAGAAACCATCGAAATACTCGAGGAACTCTTCGGCCAGAATCGCATTGGACGGCAACTCGCACATCATGATGATGCGCAGGCCATTTTCGCCACGTTTCAGGCCATTGGCCGCCAGCAGGTCGATGACCTGACTCGCTTCACCCAGAGTCCGGACGAATGGCACCATGATCTCGACGTTGGTCAGGCCCATCTCTTCGCGCACGCGCTTGAGCGCACGGCACTCCAGCTCGAAACAGTCGCGGAAGTTCTCGCTGATATAGCGCGACGCACCTCGAAAGCCCAGCATCGGGTTTTCTTCTTCAGGCTCGTATAGCTTGCCGCCGATCAGGTTGGCGTACTCGTTGGACTTGAAGTCCGAGAGGCGCACGATGACCTTTTTCGGCGTGAATGCGGCGGCCAGGGTGCTGATACCCTCGACCAGTTTGTCGACGTAGAAACCGACCGGGTCATGGTAACCGGCGATGCGCTTGTCGACGCTTTCCTTGATTTCCGATGGCAGCAGCGAATAGTTGAGCAGCGCCTTGGGATGCACGCCGATCATGCGGTTGATGATGAACTCCAGACGCGCAAGACCAACACCGGCGTTGGGCAACTGGGCGAAATCAAACGCACGATCCGGGTTGCCGACGTTCATCATGATCTTGAACGGCAACTCGGGCATCGCATCGACCGAGTTGGTCTTGATGTCAAAACCCAGTTCGCCTTCAAAGATGTAACCGGTGTCGCCTTCTGCACAGGAAACCGTTACACCCTGGCCATCCTGCAGCGTCTGAGTGGCGTTGCCACAACCGACCACTGCCGGAATGCCCAGCTCGCGCGCGATGATCGCGGCGTGGCAGGTACGACCGCCACGGTTGGTAACAATTGCGCTGGCGCGCTTCATGACCGGTTCCCAGTCCGGGTCGGTCATGTCGGACACCAGCACGTCACCAGGCTGGACCTTGTCCATCTCGGACACGTCCTTGATGATCCGCACCTTGCCCGCGCCGATGCGCTGGCCGATGGCACGACCTTCGACCAGCACCTTGCCGGTCTCCTTGAGCAGGTAACGTTCCATGACGTTGGCCGAGGCGCGGCTTTTCACGGTTTCCGGACGCGCCTGCACGATGTACAGCTTGCCGTCATCACCGTCCTTGGCCCATTCGATATCCATCGGGCACTTGTAGTGCTTCTCGATGATCATTGCCTGCTTGGCCAGTTCCGAGACTTCGGCATCGGTCAGGCAGAAGCGCGCACGATCAGCAGGCTCTACGTCGATCACCTTGACCGAACTACCAGCCTTTGCTTCTTCGCCGTAAATCATCTTGATGGCCTTGCTGCCCAGATTGCGACGCAGAATCGCCGGACGGCCGGCAGCCAGCGTGTCTTTATGCACGTAGAACTCGTCCGGGTTGACCGCGCCCTGCACAACCGTCTCGCCCAGGCCGTAGGCACCGGTAATGAACACCACATCGCGGAAACCGGATTCGGTGTCCAGAGTGAACATCACGCCCGCCGTTCCGGTTTCGGAGCGCACCATACGCTGCACTCCCGCCGACAGCGCGACCAGCTTGTGGTCGAAGCCCTGATGCACGCGATAGGAAATGGCACGGTCATTGAACAGCGAAGCGAAGACTTCCTTGGCAGCGCGGATAACGTTCTCGACACCGCGAATGTTCAGGAAAGTTTCCTGCTGGCCTGCGAACGAGGCATCCGGCAGGTCTTCAGCGGTCGCGGAAGAGCGCACCGCCACTGCCAGGTTCGGATTGCCGGCCGACAGCTCGGCAAATGCAGTACGAATCTGGGCGTTGAGCGTCTCGGGAAACTCGGCTTCCATGATCCACTGGCGAATCTGCGCACCGGTGCGGGCCAGGGCGTTGACGTCATCGACATCGAGCGCGTCCAGCGCAGCATGGATCTGATCGTTCAGACCGCTCAGCTCAAGAAAATCACGGTAAGCCTGGGCCGTAGTCGCGAAGCCGCCGGGCACTGAGACGCCAGCACCTGCGAGGTTGCTGATCATCTCGCCGAGGGACGAGTTTTTGCCCCCCACGTGCTCTACATCATGGACGCCGAGCTTATCGAGGGAAACTACGTACTCTACCAAGGTGATCTCTCCACTAACTGTGTTTGTTGTTGGGAAAAGCTCATTCACCCGAGCCACCGTTATGTGACCTCGGGCGTGTCGGGCCGGGCGCAAGCCCATGCCTTGAAACCGTGCCTTCAAAAAAGATGCACCTGCAGGCCCTCAGAGCCGGCAGGCACGCCTATGATAGCCAGAATTCGTCAACTGCTTAAGGCCTGGGTCAAAAATGAAACGATCTGCTTTCTTCATCTCGGACGGCACCGGTATCACCGCCGAAACCCTGGGCCAGAGCCTGTTGGCACAATTTGAAAACATTACATTCAACAAGTTCACCAGGCCCTATATCGACAGCGTCGAGAAAGCGCGGGCGATGGTACAACAAATCAATAATGCCGCCGACAAGGACGATGTGCGCCCGATCATCTTCGACACTATCGTCAATCAGGACATCCGCGAGATTCTGGCGACGTCCAACGGCTTCATGATTGACATCTTTTCGACCTTCCTTGCCCCGCTGGAGCAGGAGCTTAGTTCACACTCCTCCTATTCGGTGGGCAAATCGCACTCCATCGGGCATAACTCCAACTACATGGAGCGCATCGAGGCAGTCAACTTCGCGCTGGACAACGACGACGGCGCGCGGACGCATTATTACGACAAGGCCGACATCATCCTGGTTGGCGTGTCGCGCTGCGGCAAGACCCCGACCTGCCTGTACATGGCCATGCAATTCGGTATCCGGGCCGCCAACTACCCGCTGACCGAAGATGACATGGAGCGTCTGCAACTGCCTGCGGCACTCAAGGAACACCGCAGCAAACTGTTCGGCCTGACCATCGACCCGGACCGCCTCACCGCAATCCGTCACGAGCGCAAGCCAAACAGCCGCTATTCCAGTTACGCGCAGTGTGAATTCGAAGTGCGCGAGGTAGAGAGCCTGTTCCGCCGCGAGAACATTCCCAACATCAACTCCACGCACTTTTCAGTGGAAGAGATCTCTGCCAAGGTGCTGGTCGAAAAAGGTGTGGAGCGCCGCTTCAAATAACCATTGAAAGTAGCCGCATCAACTGATTTTTGCAGCTGACTGTTTCAGTCGTTTTACTGTGGCACTCGCACCCAGCCCTCCATCAGCACTCTGGCGCTGCGGCTCATGAGGGCTTTGGTGACTTTCCAGTCAGCGCCTTCCTGAACAGCCTGCGCACCGACTCGCAGTGTGCCGGAAGGATGACCGAAGCGCACCGCACTGCGCGCCTGTCCGCCAGCTGCCAGACTGACCAGCGTGCCCGGAATGGCGGCGGCAGTGCCGATGGCAACGGCAGCGGTGCCCATCATCGCGTGATGCAACTTGCCCATCGATACGGCACGCACCAGCAGATCGATATCCTTTGCCGCAACAGGTTTGCCACTCGATGACAGGTAATCGGCAGGCGCTGCTACAAAAGCCACCTTGGGTGTGTGCTGGCGCGTCGCGGCTTCAGCAATGCTACGAATCAGGCCCATGCGCACGGCACCGTGGGCGCGAATGGTTTCCAGACGGGCGAGCGCCTGCGGATCACCATTGATATCGCCCTGCAACTCGGTACCGCTGTAGCCGATATCGGCGGCGTTGACGAAAATTGTCGGGATACCCGCGTTGATCATGGTCGCTTTCAGGGTGCCGATGCCGGGCACTTCAAGGTCGTCTACCAGGTTGCCGGTAGGAAACATCGAGTCACCTGCGCCCTCTTCGTCCGCTGCCGGATCAAGAAACTCCAGCGCCACCTCTGCGGCCGGAAAAGTCACGCCGTCCAGTTCGAAATCGCCGGTTTCCTGCACCTCGCCGTTGCTGACCGGCACATGGGCGATGATGGTCTTGCCAATATTGGCCTGCCAGATACGCACGATGACGACGCCGTTTTGCGGCACACGGCCAGCATCGAGCAGACCACTGGCAATAGCAAACGAGCCGACGGCCGCCGACAGGTTGCCGCAGTTGCCGCTCCAGTCGATGAAAGGCTTGTCGATGGACACCTGACCAAAGAGGTAATCGACATCGTGATCGGCCTTGGTACTACGCGACACAATGACCGTTTTGCTGGTACTCGACGTCGCCCCGCCCATGCCGTCGATCTGCTTTTCATAGGGGTCTGGGCTGCCGATGACTCGCAGCAACAGTGCATCCCTGGCCGGACCGGGCGTTTGCGCGGCTTGTGGCAGATCATTCAGCCTGAAAAATACCCCTTTGCTGGTGCCTCCGCGCATGTACGTGGCGGGGATTCGGATCTGTGGTGGGTGAGCCATGAATTCGTTGTCCTGTTCAAAAAGCGCGCTGAGCGCTCAAAGTCGAACGCAGTGCGTCCAGAACGGCATGCCCACGCGGAGCATGGGCACGATAGTGTTTTTCCGCGCGCTTATCGTTCCTCACGCACCAGTCGTAGCCTCTAGAAAATCCTGGGCAAAGCGCTGCAACACGCCGCCAGCCTCATAGATGGAGAGTTCTTCGGCCGTGTCCAGACGGCACGTTACCGGCACTTCCACACGCTCACCGTTACGGCGCTGGATCACAAGCGTCAAGGTCGCGCGCGGTGTGCGCTGGCCGACCACGTCGAATGTTTCGCTGCCGTCGATGCCCAGAGTCAGGCGGCTGGTGCCCGGTTTGAACTCAAGTGGCAGCACGCCCATGCCCACCAGGTTGGTGCGATGGATACGCTCGAAACCTTCTGCGGCAATGGCTTCAACGCCCGCCAGCCTGACGCCTTTGGCGGCCCAGTCACGGGAAGAACCCTGCCCGTAGTCGGCACCGGCAATGATGATCAACGGTTGCTTGCGGGCCATGTAGGTTTCAATGGCTTCCCACATGCGCGTAACCACGCCCTCGGGTTCGATCCGGGTCAGCGAGCCTTTCCTGACCTTGCCGTCGACCACCGCCATCTCATTGACCAGTTGCGGGTTGGCAAAGGTTGCGCGCTGGGCCGTCAAGTGGTCGCCCCGGTGGGTTGCGTAGGAGTTGAAATCCTCCTCCGGCAGGCCCATTTTCGCCAGATACTCGCCCGCAGCACTGTCCAGCATGATGGCGTTGGACGGTGACAAATGATCGGTGGTGATGTTGTCCGGCAGCACGGCCAGTGCGCGCATGCCCTTGAGCGTGCGCTCCCCGGCCAGCGCGCCTTCCCAATAGGGCGGGCGACGGATGTAAGTGCTCATCGGGCGCCAGTCATACAGCGGCTCGACTTTCGGCCCGGCGTGTTCTTCGATGGCGAACATCGGAATGTAGACCTGACGAAACTGCTCCGGCTTGACCGACGCCTGCACCACGGCATCAATCTCTTCATCGCTCGGCCAGATGTCCTTGAGGCGAATCTCTTTGCCATCGGCCATCCCGAGCACATCGTTTTCGATATCGAACCTGATGGTGCCGGCAATGGCGTAGGCCACCACCAGAGGTGGCGAGGCCAGAAACGCTTGTTTGGCATAAGGGTGAATACGCCCGTCGAAATTGCGATTACCCGACAACACCGCAGTGGCGTACAGATCGCGGTCGATGATTTCCTGCTGGATCATCGGGTCCAGCGCGCCGGACATGCCGTTACAGGTGGTACAGGCAAACGCCACGACGCCAAAGCCCAATTGCTCCAGTTCGGACGTCAGCCCTGCGGCATCCAGATACAAGGCCACGGTTTTCGAGCCGGGTGCCAGCGACGACTTCACCCACGGCTTACGCATCAGCCCCAGGCGGTTGGCGTTGCGGGCCAGCAGGCCTGCCGAAATCACGTTGCGCGGGTTACTGGTGTTGGTGCAGCTGGTAATCGCCGCGATGATCACCGCGCCATCGGGCATCTGCCCCGGCACGTCTTCCCACTGCCCGGCAATACCTCTGGCTGCCAGATCCGCGGTGGCGACCCGCGCATGGGGGTTGGACGGCCCGGCCATGTTGCGCACCACGCTGGACAGGTCGAAGCTCAGCACGCGCTCGTACTCGACCTCCTTCAGGCTGTCCGACCACAAGCCGGTGTGCCGGGCATACAACTCGACGAGCTTGACCTGTTCGTCCTCACGCCCTGTCAGGCGCAGATAATCGATGGTTTGCGAATCAATGGAAAACATTGCCGCTGTCGCGCCGTATTCCGGTGCCATGTTGGAAATCGTCGCCCGGTCACCGAGGGTCAGGCTCGACGCACCCGCGCCATAGAACTCCAGATACGCGCCAACCACCTTCTGCTGACGCAGGTATTCGGTCAGAGCCAGCACCACATCGGTGGCGGTAATACCCGGCTGACGGCGTCCAGTCAGTTCGACACCGATGATGTCCGGCAGGCGCATCCACGAGGCGCGCCCCAGCATGACGTTTTCGGCCTCGAGGCCGCCAACGCCGATGGCAATCACGCCCAGCGCGTCGACATGTGGCGTGTGGCTGTCTGTTCCCACCAGCGTGTCGGGAAAGGCTACGCCGTCGAGCACCTGCACCACCGGCGACATTTTCTCCAGGTTGATCTGGTGCATGATGCCGTTGCCCGGCGGGATCACTTCGACGTTCTTGAACGCCTGTTTGGTCCAGTCAATGAAGTGAAAGCGGTCTTCGTTGCGACGGTCTTCGATGGCGCGGTTCTTTGCGAACGCCTGCGGGTCATTACCGTCGGATTCCACTGCCAGCGAATGGTCGACAATAAGCTGCACCGGCACCACCGGGTTTACCTGCGCAGGATCACCGCCCTGCGAGGCGATTGCATCGCGCAGGCCGGCAAGATCGACCAGTGCGGTCTGCCCCAGAATGTCGTGGCAGACCACCCGCGCAGGGAACCACGGAAAGTCCAGATCACGCTTGCGCTCGATGAGCTGGGTCAAAGAAGCACTCAAGGTCGCAGGATCACAGCGGCGCACCAGGTTCTCGGCCAGCACGCGCGAGGTATAGGGCAGCGTGGCATAAGCGCCGGGCTTGAGCGCCTCGACCGCTGCGCGCGCATCGAAATAGTCCAGTCGGGTGCCAGGAAGCGTTTTGCGGAATTCACTGTTCATTGCGGGACTCGATCACGGAATGTTCGGAATGCGGGTGGGGAACTCGTCAGCGGTTCCCCTGCCCCCTTTTCAGCGCTGTTCGATGGGCACGAAGCTGCGCTGTTCGACACCGGTGTACTCGGCGCTCGGACGGATGATGCGATTGTTGGCGCGCTGTTCGAAAACGTGGGCGGCCCAGCCGGTCAGGCGCGAGCAGACGAAGATCGGTGTGAAGAGCTTGGTCGGGATTCCCATGAAGTGGTACGCCGAGGCATGGTAGAAGTCGGCGTTGGGGAACAGTTTCTTCTGCTCCCACATGACCTTGTCGATGGCCTCGGAAACCGGGAACAGCACCGTATCGCCCACTTCGTCAGCGAGTTTCTTCGACCAGCCCTTGATCACCTCGTTGCGCGGGTCGGACTCCTTGTAGATCGCATGGCCAAAGCCCATGATCTTTTCCTTGCGTTCCAGCATGCCCAGCGTGCCTTTAGTGGCTTCCTCAGCCGAAGCGAAGCGCTGAATCATTTCCATCGCGGCCTCGTTGGCACCACCGTGCAGCGGGCCGCGCAATGTGCCGATGGCTGCCGTGACGCAGGAATACAGGTCCGACAGCGTCGACGCGCAGACGCGGGCGGTGAAGGTCGAGGCATTGAATTCGTGCTCGGCGTACAGAATCAGCGAGACGTCCATGACCTTACGGTGCAGTTCGCTGGGCGCCTTGTCGAGCAAAAGGTGCAGAAAATGCCCGCCGATGGAGTCTTCTGCGGAGGTGCAGTCGATACGCTTGCCGTCATGACTGAAGCGATACCAGTAGCACATGATCCCCGGGAACGCTGCGAGCAGACGGTCGGTTGGGTCGCGCTGCTGATCGAAGCTGCGCTCCGGCTCCAGGGTGCCGAGCATGGAGGCACCCGTGCGCATGACATCCATCGGGTGAGTGTCGGCGGGTATGCGTTCCAGCACTTCCTTCAAGGCCTGCGGCAGATCGCGCAGGCCCTTGAGTTTGTCCATATAGGCAGACAATTCGGCTTTATCAGGCAGTTCGCCGTACAGCAGCAGATAGGCAACTTCTTCAAAGCGAGCTTCGGCGGCCAGATCGCGCACATCATAGCCGCGATAGGTCAGCCCGGCACCGGCCATGCCCACCGTGGACAACGCCGTCTGCCCGGCCACCTGCCCGCGTAGCCCGGCACCACTCAATACTTTTGCTTCAGCCATGGTTCTCTCCAATTTTGTTTTTTTGATGTTGGACTGACTCTGGCTATCGTGCCAACGCCGGAGTGCTCATCGTTGTACACAAATCCGCTTTTGATTCTGGCCGAAGGCTGTGGGAGCGAACTTGTTCGCGAAAGGGCATGTATGATCGCCAAAAATGCATAGCCTGAAACACCGTATTCGCGAACAAGTTCGCTCCCACGCCCTTCGGGCAGAAGCCTGAAGCCCTGATTAAAGGCTCCCCAATACTTTTTTATAGCGCTGAGCGCTGAAGCGTGGGAACGATAGTCAGATGTGCTTTTACCCTTTCTTCTGCGCAAACAGCGCGTCCAGTTTTTGCTCGAATGTGTGGTAGTCGATGGCGTCGTACAACTCCATGCGCGTCTGCATGCTGTCGACCACGTTCTTCTGGCTGCCATCGCGACGGATTGCGCCATAAACATTTTCCGCAGCCTTGTTCATGGCACGAAAGGCAGAAAGCGGGTAAAGGACCAGCGACACGTCGGCCGCACGCAACTCATCGACGGTAAACAAGGGCGTAGCGCCAAATTCAGTGATATTGGCCAGGATCGGCACGCCTGCACGGTTGGCAAATTGCTTGTACATCGCCAGTTCGGTGATTGCCTCAGGAAACACCATGTCCGCGCCCGCGTCGATACAGGCCGCAGCACGCTCAAGTGCCGACTCCAGCCCCTCGACCGCCAGTGCATCGGTGCGCGCCATGATCACGAAACTGTCGTCAGTGCGTGCATCTACAGCGGCTTTGATCCGGTCGACCATTTCCTGCTGCGAAACAATTTCCTTGTTCGGGCGATGCCCACAGCGCTTGGCACCCACCTGATCCTCAATATGAATCGCAGCAGCCCCGGCCTTGATCATCGAGCGCACGGTTCGCGCTACATTGAAAGCCGAGGAACCGAAACCGGTGTCGACATCCACCAGCAGCGGCAGGTCGCAGACATCGGTGATGCGGCGCACATCAATCAACACGTCTTCAAGACCGGTAATGCCCAGGTCCGGAATACCCAGTGAACCTGCTGCAACGCCGCCGCCAGAAAGGTAGATAGCCTTGAACCCGGCACGTTTTGCGAGCAGCGCGTGATTGGCATTGATTGCGCCGACCACTTGCAACGGCTGTTCACTGGCGACCGCATCGCGGAAACGCTGGCCGGGAGTACTGTTGTTGTGACTCATTGTTCACCTCGGTCGGGAGCCGCCTGAAAGTGGCGCTCAATGTTGCGTCTGGATGCACCGATATGGCGGCGCATCAACAATTCAGCCAGCTCACCGTCGCGATCAGCGATGGCATCGAGAATGCGGTGGTGTTCGGCAAAGGCCTGACGAGGCCGGTTGGGCGTTGTGGAATACTGGATGCGGTACATGCGCACCAGTTGGTACAGCTCGCCACACAGCATCTGGCTGAGGGTACGATTGCCGCTGCCCTGAATGATCCGGTAATGGAAATCGAAATCACCCTCCTGCTGGTAATAGCCGATGCCCGCCTGAAATGCAGCATCGCGCTCATGGGTGTCAAGGACGCCCCGCAACTCATCGATCTCGGCCTGGGTCATGCGTTCGGCGGCCAGGCGACAGGCCATGCCTTCCAGAGACTCACGGATCTCATAAAGCTCTATGAGCTCGGCATGGCTGAGCGCGACGACCCGGGCGCCGACGTGCGGCACGCGCACCACCAGTCGCTGCCCTTCGAGCCGGTGAATGGCTTCACGCAACGGCCCACGACTGATGCCGTAGGTGCGAGCCAGTTCCGGTTCGGAGATCTTGCTACCAGGGGCAATCTCGCCTTTCACAATAGCGGATTGAATGCGTCGAAAAACGTTCTCGGAAAGGGTTTCCGAATCATCAACGACTGCCATTGCCTTCTCGACCGCACCCAGCATTGTCGACACCTTTAGTCTTTTAAGACGAAAATCTAGCCATAAACCGCAAATCAGTCAAAGTAAAATAGGTGATTGTCGACAATATATCAAATGGACGTAAAAGCCTCCTGCAAGAGAACCTGAACAGACATACAGGTTGATCGCTGGCAGCGCCAAGGCTTCATGCTAGAATGCGCCGCGTCCGCACAGCACGCTCCGCACCGAAGCGGCGACTGCGAACTGCCCGCCCTATCACCCTCAGGTCAACTCTATTTGCGCCCTGACCCTGAAGTTGTTCGCTCATCGCGCCAGGATTTATGAGACTGACTAGACTGCCCACACTGCTCTGCCTGCTGTTCTTTTCCGGCCTGCTGCTGCCCAGCGTCAGCCTGGCCGCCAACAAGACAGTCTATGGCCTCAACGAATACGCCAGCCTCATTGAAATCGACGTCGAGATTGCCGCCAAACTGGATACGGGGGCCAAGACCGCTTCACTGAGCGCCCGCGATATCAAGCATTTCAAACGCAATGGCGAAAGCTGGGTGCGCTTCTATATAGCCAGCGACAGCAAGCATATACACCCCATAGAACGGCCTCTGGCCCGGGTCAGCAAGATCAAGCGTCGCGCCGACGACGTTGACCCGAATGAAGAAAACAAATACTCGTCACGTCCGGTGATCAACCTCGATATCTGTATGGGTGAAGCTTTACGCAACATCGAAGTGAACTTGACTGACCGAAGTGCTTTCCAATATCCGCTTTTGATCGGCTCCGAAGCGTTGAAACGCTTCGATGCGCTGGTCGATCCAAGTCTAAAATATGCGGCAGGGAAGCCCGTCTGCGCTTCCGTCGCTCAAAACGCAGAGTAAACCCATGCGCTCTCTTACACTCCATCTGAAGATCCTGATCACTGCCCTTGTAACCCTGGGCATCGCGATCACGGCCTATCAGATACTGGCGCTCGGCATACCCGTCACCGAAGACGAAACCGATGACCTGTGGAACATCGACGCCAAAGTCGAATTCATCGCCAATCCAAAGGATTCGGTGAAGGTCCAGATGTTCGTGCCGCCACTGGCCCACGACTACATCAGCCTCAATGAAAGTTTCATCTCGAACAATTACGGCGTCAGCGTCAACCGCGCTGACGGCAACCGCAAGGTCACCTGGTCTGCCCGTCGTGCCACCGGCAACCAGACGCTTTACTACCGCCTGGTACTGACCAAGCGCTACAGCGGTGAGAAACCCAAGGTCAAAGGGCCGATCTTTCGCGACAGCATGACCGTCGAAGGCCCCGAAAAAATTGCGGCCGAGGCACTGCTGGCCCCGATTCGCCAGCACTCTGCGGACGTGGAAACCTTCATCACCGAAGCCATCAAACGCGTCAACAACCTGAATGACGACAACGTCAAACTTCTGCTGGCGGGAGATACCTCAGCCTCCAACAAGGCCCGGATTACCGAGTTGCTGCTGTCGATTGCCCACGTGCCGCTGGAAAAAGCCCACACCATACGCCTCGATGCCGAACAGCAGACGCCGGAACTCTGGCTGCGCAGCTTCAATGGCAAGGAATGGCTGTACTTCAACCCGGACACTGGTGAAGCCGGTCTGCCGGATGATCGCCTGTTGTGGTGGACCGGTGAAGACGCCCTGGTCAGTGTCGAAGGGGGCAAGAAAGTGCAAGTCACGTTCAGCCTCAATAACAGTGAAATGAACGCCATGCGTCTCGCCAAACTGACCGACGCCAGCACAGACTCCGACTTCCTTGCCTATTCTCTCTACGGGCTGCCACTGCAAACCCAGCAGACCTTCATGGTCATGGTCATGATCCCGATTGGCGTACTGGTCATCCTGATCCTGCGCAACCTGATCGGCCTGCAGACACTGGGCACTTTCACGCCCGTGCTGATTGCCCTGGCGTTCCGCGAAACCCAACTGGGTTTCGGCATTATTCTGTTTACGGTGATCACCGCTCTGGGCTTGTCATTGCGCTCGTACCTGGAGCACCTGAAGTTGCAAATGCTGCCGCGCCTGTCGGTTGTACTGACCTTCGTTGTGGTGCTGATTGCGGCCATCAGCCTGTTCAGCCACAAGCTGGGGCTCGAACGCGGGCTTTCGGTAGCGCTGTTCCCGATGGTGATCCTGACCATGACCATTGAACGCCTGTCGATTACCTGGGAAGAGCGCGGCGGCAGCCACGCCATGAAAGTCGCGATCGGCACGCTGTTCGCGGCATCCTTGGCACACCTGATCATGAGCGTGCCGGAACTGACCTATTTCGTTTTCACCTTCCCGGCAGTGCTGTTGATACTGGTCGGCTTCATGCTGGCGATGGGCAGATACCGTGGCTATCGCCTGACCGAACTGGTGCGCTTCAAGGCTTTTCTGAAAGAGGAAAAGACTAAATGATCGGCTGGTGGAAGACCTGGAAGGCGCTTGAGGCCCGCGGCATCATGGGCATCAATCGGCGTAACGCCGACTATGTACTCAAGTACAACAAGCGCAGCCTTTATCCGGTCGTCGATGACAAGATCATCACCAAGGAGCGGGCCATCGCGGCAGGCATTCATGTGCCGGAAATGTACGGAGTGATTTCCACGGAAAAGGAAATCGACCGGCTTGACGATATCATCGGCGCACACAGCGACTTCGTCATCAAGCCCGCTCAGGGCGCAGGCGGCGACGGCATCCTGGTCATCGCCGACCGTTTCGAGGAGCGTTTTCGCACCGTCTCGGGACGCATCATCAGCCACGCGGAAATCGAGCATCAGGTGTCCAGCATTCTCACTGGCCTTTATTCACTGGGCGGCCACCGTGACCGGGCGCTGATCGAGTACCGGGTTGTTCCGGACCCGATCTTCAAAAGCATCAGTTATGAGGGCGTGCCGGATATCCGCGTCATCGTGCTGATGGGCTATCCGGTGATGGCCATGCTACGCCTCCCGACCCGCCAGTCAGGCGGCAAGGCCAACCTGCATCAGGGCGCGATTGGCGTCGGTGTGGACCTGGCCACCGGCGTCACCCTGCAAGGCACCTGGCTGAACAACATCATCAGCAAACACCCGGACACCACTCACTCGGTAGACGGCGTGCAACTGCCCAACTGGGACGGTTTCATGAAGCTTGCCGCCGAGTGTTACGAGCTGTGTGGTCTGGGCTACATCGGTGTCGATATGGTGCTGGACCAGGACAAGGGCCCGCTGATTCTGGAACTCAATGCCCGTCCCGGCCTGAACATTCAGATTGCCAATGACAGTGGCCTGACCCACCGCACCCAGGCCGTCGAGGCGCGCCTGGAACAACTGGCTCTCGAAGGACGCCAGGAATCCGCGCAGGAGCGGGTCAGCTTTGTACAGGACCTTTTCGGCCACGTGCCCGGCATCTGAACGGACATACCGCTAGGACTGCCGCATCGGCAAGGCTACAATCGCCAGCCGCGTTTCCAAGACCGATATTCGACAATGCCGATCTGCTCGATACACCCCCTGCCCTACAGCGCCGACCCGATCGCGTTCTTTGCGCGAATCCGCGAAGCGCCGGGCGCGGTGCTGCTCGACAGTGGCAGGCCCGCCGCCGAGCGCGGCCGATATGACCTGCTCAGCGCCTGGCCGCAGCAAGAGCTGGCGGTTGCGGATGGCGAGAATGGGGCCGCTTATCTCCAGCGGTTGCGCGACAGTCTCAAGGCGCTCGGCACTGCGCAATTGCCTGAAGGGTGCAAACTGCCCTTCGCTGGCGGCCTGATCGGTTATATGGGTTACGAGTTCGGTCGACGCCTGGAACCGCTGCCGGATCAAGCCGTCGACGACCTGCAACTGCCCGAAGCGCGCCTGGGGCTCTACGCCTGGGCGCTGATCAGTGATCATCAGGAGCAGACCAGTCAGCTGATTTTTCACCCGTCCCTGCACGCCAGCGAGCGCAAACGGCTGATTGATCTGTTCTCTGTCTATATCCCTGAGCCGCACACGGAGTTCCGCCTCAGCCAGCCGTTTCAGGCCAGCATCAGCGCGGATCACTATCGACAGGCTTTCGAACGTATTCAGGCCTACATCCAGGCGGGTGACTGTTATCAGGTCAACTTCGCGCAACGCTTTCAGGCGCAGTGTACGGGCGACCCGTGGGCCGCTTATTGTGCACTGCGAGCGGCTTGCCCGACGCCGTTCGCCGGTTACCTGAGCCTGCCGGGGCACGATGCAATCCTGAGCCTTTCTCCGGAACGCTTCGTGCGGGTCAGCGCCAGACAGGTCGAAACCCGCCCCATCAAAGGCACGCGGCCGCGCAGCCCGGACGCCACAGAGGATGCCGCGTTCGCCAACGAGCTGTTGGCCAGCGAGAAAGACCGCGCTGAAAACCTGATGATTGTCGACCTGCTGCGCAATGACCTGGGCCGCAGCTGTAAAATCGGTTCGGTAAAGGTCCCTGAGCTGTTCAGCCTGGAAAGCTACCCCAATGTGCATCATCTGGTGAGCAGCGTGACCGGGGAGCTGGCCGCTGGCAACGATGCACTGGACCTGATTGCGGGCAGCTTCCCTGGCGGCTCCATAACCGGCGCGCCGAAGATCCGCGCCATGCAGATCATTGACGAACTGGAACCGAACCGACGCAGCCTGTATTGCGGCTCGTTGATGTACCTGGACGTACGCGGCGAAATGGACAGTTCAATCGCCATCCGCAGCCTGCTGGTCAAGGATGGGCGCATTTCCTGTTGGGGCGGCGGCGGGATTGTGGCGGACTCGAGCTGCGAGGCTGAATATCAGGAAACCTTCACCAAGGTCCGCGTGCTGCTGAAAACGCTTGAGGCGCTCTGATATCCTGCGCGATACGCCTACCTCGCTCCGACTATCGTGCCAATGCTCCGCGTTGGCATGCCTTTCTGGACGCTCCGCGTCCGATCTTGCGCAGGAACCAGAAGTGTAAGCCCTGCGTCTAGGGCGCCAGATCCCGATTCGACGCCTTGATGAACTCTTTTTTCAGCTCATCAAAGGTATGCACCGCCGGAAACTGCGGAAACTCGCGGATCACGTTGTCGGGGGCATGAAACAGGATACCGGCATCGGCCTCGCCCAGCATGGTGGTGTCGTTGTAGGAGTCGCCCGCCGCAATGATCCGGTAGTACAGGCTTTTGAACGCCAGTACCGACTGACGCTTGGGGTCTTTCTGACGCAACTGGTAACTGACCACCCGGCCGGTTTCATCGGTGATCAGGCGATGGCATAGCAGGGTCGGAAACCCCAATTGGCGCATCAGCGGCTGCGAGAACTCGTAAAAGGTGTCGGACAGAATCACTACTTGAAAACGCTCGCGCAACCAGTTGACGAACTCCACTGCACCTTCCAGCGGCTTGAGGGTGGCGATCACTTCCTGAATGTCCGACAGTTTCAGACCGTGCTCATCGAGAATACGCAGGCGCTGATTCATCAGGACGTCGTAGTCGGGAATGTCCCGAGTGGTTGCGCGCAGTGATTCGATACCGGTTTTTTCGGCAAAGGCGATCCATATTTCCGGGACAAGCACACCTTCCAGGTCCAGACAGGCAATTTCCACAGCGCACTCCTCAAGGCTTTGACTATCAACGCAGGCAGCACTCTAGCCTCTGGTAACGGCCACTGAACAGCGGATTTTGTTACCATTGCCGCCATCACGAGCGCTTAAGCGCCACTCTTGCATTTTAGGAAGCCGCCTGATGAGCCAACCTTTCGACGTCGCTGAACTGGCGACGACCTATGCGAACAAGTCTGCACAAGACATTCTGAAACTGGCCTTCGAACACTTCGGTGATGAACTATGGATCTCCTTCAGCGGTGCCGAAGACGTCGTGCTGGTAGACATGGCCTGGAAGCTGAACAAAAACGTCAAGGTCTTCAGTCTCGACACCGGACGCCTGCACCCGGAAACCTATCGTTTCATTGAACAGGTCCGTGACCACTACAAGATCGAGATCGAAATCATCTCGCCGGACCAGAGCAAGCTCGAACCGTTCGTCAAGGAAAAAGGCCTGTTCAGCTTTTACCGGGATGGTCATGGCGAATGCTGCGGCGTCCGCAAGATCGAACCGCTGCGCCGCAAACTGTCTGGCGTCACAGCCTGGGCCACCGGCCAGCGCCGCGACCAGAGCCCTGGCACACGCAGCGCCGTTGCCGCACTGGAAATCGACAGCGCGTTCTCGACCGCCGAGCGCACGCTGTACAAATTCAACCCGTTGGCGCAGATGAGCAGCGAAGAAATCTGGGGCTACATCCGGATGCTGGAACTGCCCTACAACAGCCTGCACGAGCGTGGTTTCATCAGCATCGGCTGCGAACCCTGCACCCGCCCGGTATTGCCGAACCAGCATGAGCGCGAAGGTCGCTGGTGGTGGGAAGAAGCCACACAGAAGGAATGCGGGCTGCATGCAGGCAACCTGATAGCGCGCAACTGACGTTGCGAGCGGCAAGCCTCAAGCTGCGAGCCTCAAGTCAGAGCGCGTAAGGCTCTGGCTCCGGCTTGTAGCCAAAAGCTTGCCGCTGCTACTAGTGCACCGGCAATTCGACGTTGGCAAACAGCTCTTCCATTTCCTGTTTGTTGTGGCACTGAATCGCCTTGGCCATGACTTCGCGGGTCAGGTGCGGGGCGAACTTTTCGATGAAATCGCACATAAAGCCACGCAGGAAGGTGCCACGACGGAAAGCGATTTTGGTCACGCTGGACTCGAACAGGTCGCTGGCGTCCAGTACCACCAGATCGCTGTCGACTTCTTCGTCGACCGCCATCCTTGCAACAATGCCCACGCCCAGATTCAGTCTGACGTAGGTCTTGATCACGTCAGCATCCGCAGCCGTAAACACTACCTTGGGCACCAGTCCCCGATGACTGAACGCTTCATCGAGCTTGGAGCGGCCGGTAAAACCGAATACGTAAGTCACAATCGGGTACTCGGCCAGCAGCTCCAGGGTGAGCTTGGGCACCTTGGTCAACGGGTGGCCCTGTGGCACAACAACGCAACGGTTCCAGCGGTAGCACGGCATCATTACCAGATCGCTGAACTGCTCAAGCGCTTCGGTGGCAATAGCGAAATCGACCGTCCCGTCAGCGGCCATTTCGGCGATCTGCATTGGCGAGCCCTGATGCATGTGCAGGGCCACGTCAGGGTACTGCTTGATAAAATTACTGATAACCGACGGCAACGCATAACGCGCTTGGGTGTGAGTGGTTGCGATCGACAGTGTGCCCTTCTTCTCGTTGGAGAACTCCTGAGCAATCTGCTTGATGCTTTCGACCTTGCGCAGAATCTCGCCTGCGGTGGTGATGATCCGCTCGCCTGCGGGTGTCACGCGCGTCAGGTGCTTGCCGCTACGGGCGAAAACCTCGACGCCCAGCTCGTCTTCAAGCAGACGAATCTGCTTGCTGATGCCTGGCTGGGAGGTGTAAAGGCTCTGGGCCGTCGCAGAAACGTTGAGGTCGTGGTGCGCCACTTCCCAAATGTAGCGCAGTTGTTGGAGCTTCATATGTATCCCTCAAAGCAGATAAACCCTATGGGTATCAGCGACGGTATATAACTGGATTAATGGTGAGGCGAATAATTCTAGAACTTTTTATCACCTTTGTAAGGTGATCGCACGCTCGATTTCACTAAAACCACCAATTGAACCTTCCTTTCCCTACCCTCACTCCTTTTTCAACATCATCGGAACCATGTAGACCGGCACATCGGAAAATTGCAGGACCCTGGCAGCCGTTCGGCCTATCGATGTGCCCTCTTCTATCCTGCGGCTGTGACTGCCCACCACCAGCAAATCCACCTCCAGCTTGTGCGCCTGCTCGATAATCACGCTGGCAGGTTCTCCCTGAACGACACGTATCGTACGGATCAGGGAGAGGTCCGCGTGGCCGTCCCCCAGCTCCTCACGAAACCCGTCGAGCACTCGCTGCTCTATGGCATCCAGAAACGTATTGACCCCCTTGCCACGAAGTTCTTTCAACGCCTCCTCGCCCAGATGACTCTGCAGTACCGACTCGGCGAACAGGCCCATCGGCTCAACGACATGGATTACATACAGCCCTGCGTTGAACGTTAGAGCCAGCGCCAGCGCGTGCTGCGTTACATAAGGCGCGTACAGACCAAGGTCTGTGGCATACAGCATCGAACGAACCATACAACCTCCCGAACAACCGGAATGGCGGAGATTGACTCAGCGTAGCAGCGCATCATCGGCTGCGACGACGGACTTCTCAGCTGCCGTCGGCAAGCGGCGTTAATTCATTGCTGATGCCATGCGGAACATGTCCGGTTGCCACCACTTCACGCGCCTTTTCGCAGTGACCGGGCTGATCGTCGAAAAACACATCGGCGGCAAATGCTTCAAGAAAAGCCGACTTCTGCAAGCCGCCGAGAAACAACGACTCGTCGAGACGAATGTCCCATTCGCGCAAGGTGCGGATCACCCTTTCATGTGCGGGTGCAGAGCGGGCCGTGACCAGCGCGGTACGAATCGGGCAGCTCGCGTCGGGAAACTCGCGCTGCAATTGGTAGAGCGCGGCGAGAAACGGCTTGAAGGGGCCGCCACGCAACGGCTCGCGCGCCGACTCACGCTCACTGGCCTGAAAGGCAGCCAGGCCGCCGCTCTGGTAAACCCGCTCCGATTCGTCGGAAAACAACACGGCGTCGCCGTCGAACGCCATACGCAGCTCGGCGCTGGCTGCACGTCGCGCACCGCCTGAAAGGATGGTCGCCGCAGCAAAACCGGCATCCAGTGCGCTGCGCACATCCTCGGCGTGGGTCGACAAAAACAGATGGCAGCCAAACGCCGCCAGATAAGGATAAGGACTGCGTCCGCCTGCAAAGGCAGCACGACTGATGTCCAGGCCGTAATGCTGGATCGAGTTGAAGACCCGCAAGCCGGTATCGGCGCTGTTGCGCGACACCAGCACCACTTCCACGCGCGCCTTGTCCAGGCTGGCATTGAGGCTCAGAAGTTTTTCAACCAACGGGAAAGCGTCGCCCTGTTCGAGAATCTCATCCTCGTGCTCAATCTGATACTTGCGGTAGGCCTCCACGCCGTCGGCCATATACACCTCGTGGCTGTCGCGAAGATCGAACAGCGCCCGCGATGAAATCGCCAGGACCAGCTTATGGCCATCAGCCTCTTTCATGAATCATTCCTCGTTTGCCGAGCGGTTGGCACGGTCAATAAATGCCAGTGCCTGATAAAGCGCCCGCACGCGGGGCATGTCAAACCCTGCGGCAAGCGCGGCTGCGAGGGGCCGGGCGTAAATGGCTTCAAGCTCCAGTGGCCGCTTCTCGACCAGGTCGTGATACATGCTGGGCCTGTAGTCCGGCATGCTCTGGGTCACGGTAAACAGATGCTGCGCGAACCCCGGCGGCAAGGCATGACCACAGGCCTGGGCACCCTGCACCACTTCATCCATCAGCGCTTGGATCAATGCCTGACTGTCAGGGTCGGTCATCAATTGGCTGGTACTGGTATGCAACAAAGCCGACAGACCGTTGTAGGGCACATTCCAGACCAGCTTCTGCCAGCGGGCCTGCTGCAGATTAGCCATGACAGGGGCGTCGATGCCGGCCGTCTTGAACAGCTCCGAGCAGGCTTCGACGACCGCCATGCGGCTCGCTTCGTCGCCTGCCGGGCCGCTGTGATAGCCGATACTGACCGCGCCGAAGGCTTCATGAGCGACGACGCCGGGCGCAACCCGGTTGACGCAGACGAAACATAGCCCGCCCAATATATGCAGGCTGTCGGGCAGCACGCTGCGCAACTGATCTTCGACGGCCAGACCGTTCTGCAGCAGCAACACCTTGGCGTCCGGCGCAGCAGCCTGGCTGATGATCGGACCCAGCGCGGCGTTGCCGGTGCTCTTGGTGCCCACCAGCAACCAGTCGCAAGGCGGCATGTCAGCCGCCGAGCGATAGGCTTGAACGGGCTTGAGATGCAAGTCGCCATGCACAGCACTATTGACCTGCAATCCCTCGCGCGCCACCGCCTCAAACTCGCTGCGCAGCAGAAAATGCACGTTGTATCCGGCACGCGCCAGCATCAGCCCGTAAAAGCCGCCAATGGCACCGGTACCTATAACGCCGACACGCGGACGACGGGAATCAACACTCATGACCTCTCCCTTGGCTGCCAGGTTATTTCGGGCCATACACTATCCGTCGCAGCGGATTGTCTTGCAATACAGCAGCGCGGCCCGGCGGGCAGTTACCCGTAACCTGCCCGATACCTCGTTTACTTATTGTCGAACAGCGCGATAACGCGCTAAGGTTCGGCTCCCCGCTGCGCTCAAACCTGCTGGGCACCGCCGCACGGGGTACCGTTGGCGGCCAGTACCCGCGACCTGATGAGTAACACGATGGCTGATTTACCGATTGACGACCTTAACGTTGCCTCCAACGAGACTCTGATCACCCCGGATCAGCTCAAGCGCGACATCCCTCTGACCGACGCCGCCCTGCACACCGTCAGCCAGGGCCGCGAGGTGATTCGCAACATCCTCGATGGCAATGATCACCGCCTGTTCATCGTGATCGGCCCCTGCTCGATCCACGACCTGAAGGCAGCCAAGGAATACGCCGAGCGCCTCAAGGCATTGGCGGCAGAAGTGTCCGACACGCTGTATCTGGTCATGCGCGTCTATTTCGAGAAGCCACGTACTACCGTGGGCTGGAAAGGCCTGATCAACGACCCGTACCTGGATGACTCGTTCAAGATCCAGGATGGCCTGCACATCGGTCGCCAGTTGCTGCTGGACCTGGCTGAAATGGGCTTGCCAACCGCCACCGAAGCACTGGACCCGATCTCCCCGCAGTATCTGCAGGACCTGATCAGCTGGTCGGCCATTGGCGCGCGCACCACCGAATCCCAGACTCACCGCGAGATGGCTTCCGGCCTGTCGTCGGCAGTCGGTTTCAAGAACGGCACCGACGGCGGCCTGACCGTTGCCATCAACGCCTTGCAATCGGTCTCGAGCCCGCACCGCTTCCTCGGTATCAATCAGGAAGGTGGCGTATCGATCGTGACCACCAAGGGCAATGCCTACGGCCATGTCGTACTGCGCGGCGGCAATGGCAAGCCCAACTATGATTCGGTCAGCGTCGCGCTGTGCGAACAGGCCCTTAACAAGTCCGGCATTCGCCCGAACATCATGGTCGACTGCAGCCACGCCAACTCCAACAAGGACCCGGCCCTGCAGCCGCTGGTGATGGAAAACGTCGCCAACCAGATTCTGGAAGGCAACGAATCGATCATCGGCCTGATGGTCGAGAGTCACTTGAACTGGGGCTGTCAGGCGATTCCGAAGGACCTGTCGGAATTGCAGTACGGCGTATCCATTACCGATGCCTGCATCGATTGGGAAAGCACTGAAAAAACCCTGCGCAGCATGCACGCGAAACTCAAGGCTGTACTGCCCGCTCGCAAGCGCAAGTAACTGCCTGACTGATTAACCTGCAATAACGAAAACGCCGAGCATATGCTCGGCGTTTTTCATGCTGACGGTCAGTAAGCTCGATGTATCAGAGCTTGGCCGCCTGGGACTGCAGGTCATGCAGTTCCATGTATCGCTCGACGTAAGAGCAGGACGGTATGACGGAGTAGCCCATGCTGCCTGCATAGTCCAGGGCCTCCTTGGTCAGGGCGGCGGCTATACCGCGTCCACGCAAGGCATCGGGCACAAAGGTCCGGTAGAAATCCAGCGTCTGCTTGCCGAGATCCATGTACGTCAGGTAGGCACGGTGGCCGTCGATAATGATTTCGAAATGGTGGCCGACTTCGTCATGGTGGATGGACAACGCCTCGCTCATCGCTACTCCTCGCGGGTCTTGGAATTTGACCCCTACCTTACCGGTCTTTTTCAGGCGAAGGAACATCTACGCCACCCAGTGCCTGTTTTCGACACCGGTAAGAGCATTGCCGATCTCGACGTACATCACATTCAGATAGTAGGCACCATTGCCGGATATCCTCAAGCGCAGTCGGAGTAAAAACGCCTGGAAATGCCCATGCACCGACCGACAGTCAGACATGTAAGGTTTTTGCAGATGTTCAAGCGAGTCCTGAGGAACCGCCGATACAGGCGGGGGGTCCAGTGAAAGTGGATAGTTTTTGTACAGAACGCTTGAGAAGTAACGCGGAACACTTTCAAAGCAGGGAATTTTAGCAGCTTCTTGCGCTGGGTCCGTTTACTTACTACAAACAATGGGTACTATGTACGCCGGTCGTTTTCTCATTTTCGAGAGATGACTAATTTGAACAAAATTCCTTGAAGGTGAACACGATGAACAACGTTCTGAAATTCTCTGCTCTGGCTCTGGCCGCAGTTCTGGCTACAGGTTGCAGCAGCGTATCCAAAGAAACCGAAGCTCGTCTGACAGCTACCGAAGACGCAGCAGCTCGTTCGCAAGCACGTGCCGACGAAGCCTACCGCAAGGCTGACGAAGCTCTGGCTGCTGCTCAAAAAGCTCAGCAAACTGCTGACGAAGCCAACGAGCGCGCTCTGCGCATGCTGGACAAAGCTAGCCGCAAGTAATAATCCCCCGGGATTATTGAAAGCCGATCCGGCAACGGGTCGGCTTTTTTATGCCTGTTATCTGACTGGGTGACTTTGTTATCCCAGACGCCTCTCGTTCCTCACGCTCCGCGTGGGAATGCAGTTCGTGACGCTCCGCGTCACACAGCGGTTCTGCGATGTCAGGTGGATCGGGGTTCGACTCAGGTCACCTTTGTTATCCCAGGCGCCTCTCGTTCCTCACGCTCCGCGTGGGAATGCAGTTCGTGACGCTCCGCGTCACACAGCGGTTCTGCGATGTCAGGTGGATCGGGGTTCGACTCAGGTCACCTTTGTTATCCCAAACGCCGCTCGTTCCTCACGCTCCGCGTGGGAATGCAGTTCGTGACGCTCTGCGTCACACGGCGGTTCCGAGACATCAGTGATATATGTTTCTAGCTCAGGTCACCTTTGCGCCCTTACGGCGCCCTACTTTGAGGGACCAAAGTAGGCAAAGTCCTCGCTCCTGTTTCCGGCCCGACTTCGTCGGGTTCCTTCGCCCTGTCACTGATCCGGGGGCCGCCGCAACGGGCCATCCTTGGCCCGGTGCGGCTTGCTCGGCGTCCTGCCTCGCATCCCCCGGATCAGCGTCAGGGCTCAGCCGTCACTAACGTCGCACTCTGCGTCGTCTGTGCCATCGCGGTTGAAAAGCACTGCTCTGGCAGCGGCTGCGCGTAAGGCGTGGATGTTGTGCGGCAGCACAGATGTGACGCGAAGTGTCACGAACTGCGTGTCTACGCGGAGCGTAGGCACGAGGGTCATTCGCCTGATTTCGCAGAACCGTTGTGTAAGGCATAGCATTGGCGCGCGAACAGGTTGGACTACTGAAAAATCACAGGCTCTTCAGCACTCGCAGGCGCTTTGCCCGGTTCTGCGATTTCCACCGGCATGCCGTCTTCGGCCGCAACTACATCGCGTACTACGTCCCAGTTCATGCGCAGGTTGTTGGCCAGGTCGTCACGTTTGAGCAACGCATTGATCACCGCAGTGTGCTTGTCGACAACCGACGGGTTGCCCAGATCATCTACCGGTGTGTGTGCTTCAAGGTAAACCTTGCCGCCACTGATGCCGAATTTGTAAGGCTCGCTGATGATTCGCACGGTCGTACCTACCGGAGCCATGTCGGCCAGTTCCAGCACGTTGTTGTTGTACATGCGGAAACAGCCATGACTGGTGCGCATGCCAATACCGAACTTCTTGTTCGAACCGTGGATCAGATAGCCGGAAAGCCCAAGACCGAATTTGAACGGCCCCAGCGGGTTATCCGGACCGGCAGGCACTACGTCAGGCAGCGGGTCACCGTCGGCGGCATGTTCGGCCTTGATCGAGGCAGGTGGCGTCCAGGTCGGGTTTGGCGTCTTGGCCGTTACCTTGGTCACCCCGATGGGCGAACCCCAGCCTTCACGACCGACACCCAGCGGATAGGTATGCACGACATTCTGCCCTTTGGGGTAGTAGTACATGCGGTACTCGGCAAGGTTGATGACTATCCCTTCGCGCGGGCCCGGCGGCAGAATGAAGCGGGTCGGCAGCACGATGTCCTTGCCTGCACCCGGCAACCAGGGGTCAACACCAGGGTTGGCCGCGATCATTTCCAGATAACCCAGATCGTATTTTGTGCCCAGATCGGCAAAGGTATCCTCGTATTTGGCCTTGATGACCTGCACCTGGCCCACGATGTCCTCGCCGGGCGGCGGCAACGGAAACTCCAGAGCATGGACAGAGCTCGCCGCGCACAGAGCAGCAAGCGACAGACAGCGGGTAACGGCTGGTATGCGCGACAACATCCGGGAAGATCCTTCGGGTAACGACTAAAGAGATGGAAACAGGACCTGAAGTGTACACCGGCCCTTGCAGGATCGGGGATATCTGCGGTTGGCCTTCAGGCAGTCATGACAGCTAGAGCTCAGGCCAGATCGGATTCATGCCCCTGCGCTGCGCATCCATGATGGCCTTGCACAGCGGGCACAGGCGCTCATCGCGCATGGCTTGCAGTTCGACGGCGCGCATCTGTGGCTGGGCAGGCAACAACGTGCCACACAACGTCCGGTCGATCGAGCCGCCCAGCTCCAATTGGCGAGCAATCAGATGGACGCGCACTTCCTGACAGGCGAACAGATCCAGCTGCTCATGGGGCTCAAGCATTTGATAGGCATACAGGGACCAGGCGGGACGCGGCATGGGGGGCTCCAGATCGGGGGCGCCACATTAGCCGAAAGCCCCCGTCCGGGAAAGCCTCAAAGCAGCGGTTTCAGGCTCGGCCAGACATTTTCCAGCAACTTGCCCTGAGCAGCCGCCGCCGGATGCAGACCATCAGCCTGCATCAGTTCGGGCACTCCGCCCACACCTTCCAGAAAGAAGGGCACAAGCGGGACTTTTTTCTGCTCGGCCAGGTTGCTGTAAACCTCTTTGAACGCGTTGGTGTAACGCGGCCCGTAGTTGGGCGGTATCTGCATACCGAGCAGCAACACTTTCGCACCGGCTGCCCGAGAGCTGTCGATCATCGATGAAAGGTTTTGTTGCAATTGAGCGGGCTGCTGGCCACGCAGTCCGTCGTTGCCACCCAATTCGAGAATAACCAGTTCCGGCTTATGCTCTGCAAGCAGCGCAGGCAAACGCGCCTGGCCCCCGGCACTGGTGTCGCCACTGATCGACGCATTGACCACCTTGTCGTCGAATCCCTCCTTGCTCAGACGCTGCTCCAGCAGGCTGACCCACCCCACGCGGGTATCCAGTCCGAAAGCCGCACTGATACTATCCCCAACGATCAATACCGTGCCCGCCAACGCGCCCTGTGACAGCAGCAGTAACCCCAGGCCAGCACTTAAAAACAACGCACGCATCGGATTCTCCATGAGTGAAAGTATTCTCAGTGCCCAAAGCCTCAGCAAAGTAGTCCCCAGCACCGAAGGTGACCTGACCATCCTGCACGAACTCTCCCTGGAACTAAACAAGGGCGACACACTGGCCATCGTCGGTGCATCCGGTTCAGGCAAATCCACCCTGCTCGGCTTGCTTGCCGGGCTTGACCTGCCCAGCTCCGGTTCGGTCATCCTCTCGGGCCGCAACCTGAGTGAGCTGGATGAAGACCAGCGCGCCAGAGTACGCGCCGAGCACGTCGGTTTTGTATTTCAGTCATTCCAGTTGCTCGACAGCCTCAATGCGCTGGAAAACGTCATGCTGCCGATGGAGCTTGAAGGCCGCAAGGACGCCCGCGAAAAGGCTCGCGACCTGCTGGAGCGCGTAGGCCTTGGCCAGCGCCTGACCCACACGCCTCGTCAGTTGTCCGGAGGCGAACAACAACGTGTCGCCATCGCCCGCGCTTTTGCCGCCGACCCGGACGTACTGTTTGCCGACGAACCCACCGGCAACCTGGACAGCCACACTGGCGAGCGTATCAGCGACCTGCTGTTCGAACTGAACAAGGAGCGCAACACCACGCTGGTGCTGGTGACTCACGATGAGCGTCTGGCGCATCGCTGCCGCCGCCTGATCCGTCTTGAAGGGGGCCGACTGGTCGCCCCGCTGGAGCCTTGATGGCACGTTTGCCTTTTGCCCGTCTGCTAAGCCTCGCCGCCCGCCAACTGCTGCGCGATGCACGCGCCGGAGAGTTGCGGGTGTTGTTCTTTGCCCTTCTGGTAGCCGTGGCTGCCAGCACCGCCATCGGTTATTTCGGCGCGCGCCTGAACGGCGCAATGCTGTTGCGGGCAACCGAGTTTCTTGGCGCTGATCTGATTCTTGAGGGTTCCAGCCCGGCGCGCGCCGAGCAGGTCGAGGAAGGCAAGCGCCTGCAACTCAAGCATGCGCAGATCGTGATCTTCTCCAGCGTGATCGCCACCGATGCCGGTATCCAACTGTCCAGCATCAAAGCAGTGGATGACGCTTACCCACTGCGCGGCGAGCTTAAAAGCGCTGCGGACCTGTATCAGACCGAGCAGGCTGGCAGCGGCCCCAGGCCCGGTGAAGCCTGGGCCGAAGCGCGACTGTTTCCAGCCGTTGATCTGAAGGTCGGTGATGATATCGACGTCGGCTCGAAAACCCTGAAACTGACTCGGGTACTGACGTACGAGCCAGACCGTGCGGGCAACTTCTACAGCCTGACCCCGAGGGTGATGATCAATCTCCAGGATCTCGCCGCTACCGGCGTAGTGCAACCGGGCAGCCGGGTCAGCTACCGGGAAATGTGGAGCGGCCCGCCCGAAGCGCTGGCCGCCTACCGTAAAGCCATCGAGCCGACTCTGGAACCGCATCAGGAAATCAAGGACGCCCGCGATGGCAGTCAGCAGATTGGTGGCGCGCTGGGCAAGGCTGAACGTTATCTGAATATGGCGAGCCTGGTGGCCGTACTGCTGGCGGGCGTTGCCGTGGCGCTTTCGGCATCCAGGTTTGCCGCACGGCGCTTCGATGCCAGCGCCCTGCTGCGCTGTCTGGGCCTGTCACGCGGCGAGACCATGACCCTGTTCAGCCTGCAACTGGCGATCATCGGCCTGCTGGCCAGCCTGAGCGGCGCGCTGCTGGGCTGGCTGGCGCAATTGGGGTTATTTGCACTGCTGCAAAATCTATTGCCGGCCGCGGTACCTCCGGGCGGCGTTTTGCCTGCGCTGGCAGGCATGGGCACCGGGCTGGTGGCGTTGGCCGGTTTCGCCCTGCCACCGCTGGCAGCACTGGGTCGCGTGCCGCCGCTGCGCGTGCTGCGCCGTGACATGCTGCCGATTCCCGCCAGCTCATGGCTGGTGTATGGCGCGGCGCTGTTCGCGCTGGGCCTGATCATGTGGCGCCTGAGTCTCGACCTGGTGCTGACCTTTGCCCTGCTGGGCGGTGGCGTCGTTGCCGCGCTGATACTGGGCAGCCTGTTGCTGCTGGCGCTCAACAGCCTGCGCCGCCTGCTCGCCGGTGCGTCGCTGCCGTGGCGGCTGGGCCTGGGGCAACTGCTGCGTTACCCGCTGGCCGCTGCCGGTCAATCACTGGCTTTCGGCCTGATCCTGCTGTCGATGGGTTTGATCGCGCTGCTGCGCGGTGAACTGCTCGACACCTGGCAAAACCAGCTGCCCAAGGACGCACCGAACTATTTCGTGCTCAATGTGTTGCCATCAGAGAAAGAAAACTTCGCCCAGACCCTGAGCAAGCTGTCCACCCACTCGGCTCCGCTCTACCCGGTAGTGCCGGGACGTCTGACCAGCATCAACGGTGAACCGGTGGGCAACTTCGTGACCAAGGACTCGCGTGGTGAAAACGCCACTCGCCGCGACCTGAGTCTGACCTGGGCCGCCGATTTGCCCGAAGGCAATACCCTGACTGCCGGTAACTGGTGGAAGGCGCTGCCGGCCTCAGGCCAGAGCGACGCGACGCCCGGGGTATCGATCGAGACCAAGCTGGCCGAGAGCCTGAAGATCAAGCTGGGCGACCGCCTGAGCTTCATTGTCGGTGGCCTGACGCGCGAATCTGTGGTCACCAGCCTGAGGGACGTGAACTGGGATACCTTCCAGCCCAACTTCTTCATGATCTTCCAGCCTGGCACCCTGGCTGATTTGCCCACCACTTACCTGACCAGCTTCTACTTGCCGCCTGGCCAGGACAAACAGATCGTCGAGCTGTCGCGGGCCTACCCGTCTATCAGCATTCTGGGAGTGGAGGCCTTGCTGGCGCAGGTGCGCAGTATTCTTGATCAGGTCACGCTGGCCGTGCAATTCGTGCTGCTGTTTGTGCTGGCGGCCGGTATTGCCGTGCTGTTCTCCGGGTTGCAGGCGACCCTGGACGAACGCATCCGTCAGGGCGCGCTGCTGCGTGCACTCGGCGCAGAGCGAGCACTGCTGATCAAGTCACGGCGCATCGAATTCGGTTTGCTGGGGGCTGCCAGCGGCGTGCTGGCGGCGCTGGGCTGTGAGCTGGTGAGCTTCGTGCTGTACCGCTACGCCTTCTCACTGGAATGGCAGCCGCATCCGTGGCTATTGCTGCTGCCAGTGGTCGGTGCCCTGCTGGTGGGTGGCGCTGGCGTATTCGGCACGCGCCGCGCACTGAACGTCAGCCCGTTGACCGTACTGCGCGAGGGTTGAGGACGACTGGCCGGACCACGACGCTGTGCGTCCGGCCTCACTGCTCATAAACAATCGAATTCACGAACCACAGTTTCTCGCCTTCCGGCGTGTTGACCAGCACCTCATCGCCCTCTTCCTTCTTCAACAAGGCGCGCGCCATGGGCGAGTCGATGGAAATGTAATCGTTGCGCCCGTAGATCTCGTCATACCCGACAATGCGAAATTTCTTGAGGTCGCCCGCTTCGTTCTCGATCTCGACCCAGGCACCGAAGAACACTCGCCCTTCCTGCTCCGGCGAATAGTGGACGACACGCATGTCTTCAAGGCGCTTGCGCAGGTAGCGCACGCGCCGGTCGATCTCGCGCAGCAGTTTCTTGTTGTACTGGTAATCCGCGTTCTCGCTGCGATCACCCAACGACGCTGCCCAGGCGACCTTTTGAGTAATGTCAGGCCGGTGCTCTCGCCACAGGTAATCGAGTTCTTTCTTCAGGGCTTCATGCCCGCCCCTGGTGAGGATCTTTGTACTCAAGACGTTTCTCCAGCCCTGCAAAAATCAGTTCGACAGGCATAAAAAGTCAGCGACGCGCCACCTCATGCTGGATGCAGCCGTCGTAATACACCTTGCTGACCGCATCAGGCTTCAAACGCGACTCGCTGTCGTAGGTCTGCTCGGTGATACGCAATGCCATGGGTCGCATCCACTGTTTGGCGAACTTGCGCGCCTGCAGCTTTTGCCGCGCCCCGTAGCGGGTGACGCCTGAGAGCTTGGAAGCCTGCGCACCACCGGCAATGGTCGAGCCCCAGCGACAAAGATAACGCTCGTTCTCCGTCGCGTTTCTGGCCTGAACGGAAAAAGCCAGCCCGGAAAGCGTCAGGCACGCCAGAGCACAATAGACCAAACGCATGCGAAAACCACCTAATCCTTTGATAAGGCGGCGATTTTGCCTGTCAGTTCACAGGCTGGGGGCCAGCAATATGCCTTCTATGCCAATTGAATACGTCCGCCGTTTCAACCCAGCGTAATCAGGCCCTGGCGGGCAATACGCGTCAGCTCACAAATGAGCTGCTCGACGTCGTCAGCCTGCGGCGATTGCACCACCGCCAGGTCGAACTCATCGTTGCCAAAGTGGCTCAACGACGAGTCAGTATCGACAAACTGAATTAGAAACGCACAGTTACCAGCGCCCCGACGAGGCCAGCCATCGAGATAGCGCAACAGCGTAGGCTGATGAGAGCCGCTCAGAAGGATTTTCGGGTTCTTGCGTGACAAGACCGTGCTGATAGGGGAAAGACGAATGAGGGGGCGCAGGTTGTTCATGGTTATATCTCTGCCTCGCAAGATCCGCTGGGCAGCGGTGAGAGGCAACACCGAACCAACGTTTTAGCGGTATTTCGACAAGACCTGAGCCTTGCCAGGCGCCCCGCAAGTAGTTGTTAAATCGGCGCTTGAGCACGCATCCTAGAGAAACGCCCCATTCATTGTCAATTGTCATCCGTGACGCGAGCCTGCAAACGCACAAGGCCCGCTAGAAGCGGGCCTTGCAGGACAAGCATAGCCGGTTATCGGGAGATGACGCGGTCCAGCGACAACTTGCCTGCACCTTCGATAAGCACTGCCAGAGCGCCGCCGAGCAACGCCAGCGCATACTCATAACCGTTATTGGCCATGAAGAAACCGTTATGGATATGCACGGTAAAGATCGCTACCAGCAACAACAGGATCACCACTACCGCAGCCGGACGAGCCAGCAGCCCCAACAGCAGGCCCAGACCGCCAAAGAACTCGGCGCTGCCAGACATCAGCGCCATCAGATAACCCGGTGTCAGGCCCAGGCTTTCCATGTACTGCGCAGTGCCTTCCAGGCCATAACCGCCGAAGGCCCCGAACAGCTTCTGACTACCGTGAGCGATAAAGGCAATACCGACAATAACGCGCAACAGGGTAAGGCCGTAACCGGCGCGAGTGCTGAGAACCGATTTGATCATTGTGTTCATGTGGGTAATTTCCGGGATTGATTGAGTGAACGTGGCGCCATCATAATCAAATTTACTTATGTGAAAACCGCAAATAACAGCACGTAACAATCCAATAAATCGATGATTAGCGTTTTACGGCGGTTTTCGGCCCACTCTTTTCCAGCGAGTCTCGCTCGCGATCAAATGCCAGGTAATACTTGTTCACGCTGTTGACGAACGCGACGACGTTGGCACCGCCCTGCTCCATTGCCACGCGCTCGGTCTGGAAAAACCACTGATCTGGATTGAGCCCCCGCCGCCGCGCTTCCTCTCGCATGCCTTGCACACGCTCCGGCCCCAGGTTGTAGGCGGCCATCACAAACGCCATACGCTCGCGCTCGTTGACTCGGCTGCTGGAGAAATACTTGCGCTGGATCAGCGCCATGTAACGCGAACCTGCACGGATGTTGTCGTCAGCGCTCTGAATGCTCGGTACTCCGACGCTTTTTGCCGCCGACGGAGTGATCTGCAACAGCCCTGTCGCGCCGCCACTGCCCTTGGCCGCCGGGTCCAGCTTCGACTCCTTGAACGCCAGGGCAGCCAGGTCCAGCCAGTCCATACCCTGCGCATCGGCGTGGCGTTGCAGCATCGGACGCAGTTGCTCAAGACGTTGCAGGTTGTTGCGTACCAGCGGGTTGTTGACCTTGTAGGTGTTTTTGTAAGCCTTGGCGAGCACCTGATCCTGCTGAGCCGAAGGTTTATAGCCTTTGAGGAAATCATCGATACTGGCCCGCAGCTGGGTTGCGTTGTCACGTACAAACCAGCTGATGTCGCCGTGGGTCTGCAAGGTAAGGCCGCGCTCGATACGCAGCTTGGGCATGATCTTCGCCCAACGCTCGGCAATAGGCTGCTCGACCAGTGTCATCGGGTAAATACCGGCCTGGACCATTTCCAGCACATCTTCGACTGCCAGGCTAGGGTCGACCCATTCGATCTTGGCCAGCGGCAGCTTGCGCAGCTCCAGTTGCCGATTGACCTGATGCAGGGCCTCGTCGGCCGCGCTGCCGGTGGGCAGGCTCAGTGTATGTCCCGACAGTTGCTCCACACGCCGTACGTTGCGCTGGCCACGCGCGCCGACCAGCACCAGAGGCACATCATGAATAATCGGCGCACTGGCCTGAACACCTTTGGCTTTGCTGACATCAAGCAGTTCGCCAGGCGCGATCATATCGCCTTCGCCGCGCTGCAACGCTGTCAGTAACTGGTTCTTGGCCTTGGGTATGACTTTGAGTGTGACCTTCTGAGCGCCGCGCGAATGGCTGTTGAGGTACTGTTCGAAGGCTTGCAGGCGATGATATTCGATGCCGATTTCCTGACCCTTGACGTCACCGGAGCTGTTGCGGCTTTGATTGACCAGCACGCGCAGCACCTTGCTGCTGCGAATGGCAGGCAGATCGCGCACCTGCGCGTTGTGCTGCACGGCCTGTGGGCCAGTCTGACGAGCAGAAACCTGCAGCGGCAGCAGCGCCAACAGACACATAAAAGACACAAGCGCGGATCGGATCATTCACTTCCCCAGGGCAACGCCGGAAAAAAAACAGGAAAAAGGAAATCTTGAGGTCACGCAGCAGCATCGAACAGCGAAGGAAATCGTTGAACCATCCGGCTCAATCGCTTGAATACCCGGCGTTTTCTTATTGTGGCCAGAGCTCTGGTATGCTCGACAGCCTTCAGCTGGAGGTAGCACCATGCAACTCATCGACATCGGCGTCAATCTGACCAACGCAAGCTTCGCCTCGCAACGACAGGCGGTACTCGATCGCGCCTATGCCGCAGGCGTCGAGCAACTGGTGGTGACCGGCACCAGCGTCGAGGGCAGCGAACACGCCTTGCAGCTGTGTCACGAGCTGGATGAAAGCGCGCAACGCCTGTTCTGCACGGCAGGCATCCACCCGCACTCGGCGAGCGATTGGACCGGTGACACCGAGAAACAGTTGCATGCGCTGCTCAAGGAAAATCGCGTTCGCGCCGTGGGTGAATGCGGCCTGGATTTCAATCGCGACTTCTCGCCTCGTCCGCAGCAGGAAAAGGTTCTTGAAGCGCACCTGGCCATGGCGGTGGAACTGCAATTGCCGGTGTTTCTGCATGAACGTGACGCCAACCAGCGCCTACTGGAGATTCTGCGTGACTACCGCGACCGTCTGCCGGCTGCGGTGGTGCACTGCTTTACTGGCGAACGCGCCGCGCTGTTCAGTTATCTGGACCTCGACCTGCACATCGGTATCACCGGCTGGATCTGCGATGAGCGACGCGGCACGCATCTGCACCCGCTGGTGGGCAATATTCCTCGCGGTCGGCTGATGCTGGAAAGCGATGCGCCCTATCTTCTGCCACGCAGCCTGCGCCCCAAGCCGAAAAATGGCCGCAACGAACCCGCTTACCTGCCGGAAGTCTTGCGCGAAGTGGCTTTGCATCGCGGCGAAAGCCAGGAAGATCTCGCCCGTCACAGCACGGCCTGCGCGCGGGAGTTTTTCGATTTACCCCCCCTGGAACAGATAACCGGCGAAAATCTGCAGCTTTCTTGACCCGCATCAAGGGTCTCTTTGATGGCTGAGGCATCGTGATGGCATCTTGCTGCTACCTCACACGACCATCAAAGAAGACCGCTCATGGGCTCATGGCTTGGCAACCTGTCACTGAAATATAAATTCTGGGCCGTGAATGCGGTCGCCTTCGTCACAACCCTGTTGCTGGTGCTTTACGCCATGCAAGCAGAACAGCAGGCACGAGTAGATACGTCACGTCAGGCAGCGCAAGCTCAGGCCCGCTTGCTGGCCGCGTAGCCTGCCGACGCAGTGCTGCCCGCCAGTGATACGTTGCTGACTTACAACAGAGGTCAGACACCGACCTTCAATACCCTCGCGCTGCCGGAACTGGCTGACGCCCGCGACTGGGTTGCGCTGAATAAACCAGCCAACGACAGACTGCTGAGCGGTGCGCAGATCTTCACCCGCAGCACCGGCCAGCAGGTCGCGGTGCTGGCTTTTGCTCCGACCTTCCTGCAGGTATTTCAAGATCGCTTCAGCCATTACGCAGCCGCGGTTTTCGTGCTGATGCTGTTGATGCTCTGCGCCTCGCAACTGCTGATCCGTTTTCTGCTCAGCCAGCTCAACGCGCTCAAGGATGTGATGCTGCACGTCGAAAAAAGCGGCGATCTGGCGGCCCGCGTGCCTAACCGCAGTGACGATGAGGTCGGGCAGATGGCCAAGGCGTTCAATGCCATGCAGGCCGGGTATCAGCGGGTGGTCAATACAGTTTCGCAAACCGCAGGCCGACTCGATCAGGGTGCCGCGCATCTGGCTGCGGGCATGAAGGATGTGCGCCAGGGCATGCTCGGTCAGCAAAGCGAAACCGATCAGGTAGCCACGGCAATCAACGAGATGACCGCCACGGTCCATCACATTGCCCAGCACGCCACGGCCACACGCGACCAGTCGCAGACCGCCGACGCGTTGGCGGGCAGTGGCAAGGAAGTGGTCGACCGCGTGCAGGTATCCATCGCCGGGCTCTCCAGCGGCGTGCAACAGACCGCCGAAATGATCCAGCGCATGGCCCAGGACAGCCAGAAGATCAACGGCGTGGTCAACGTGATCCACAGCATTGCCGAACAGACCAACCTGCTGGCCCTGAATGCCGCCATCGAAGCCGCACGCGCCGGGGAAATGGGTCGCGGCTTTGCCGTGGTAGCCGACGAAGTGCGCAATCTGGCCAAACGGGTGCAGACCTCGACCGATGAAATCACCACAATGGTTTCGACCCTGCAAAGCGGCACCCGCGATGCGGTGGATTTCATGCAGGAGAGCTCATTCAAGGCCGATGAATGCGTGCAGCAGGCCAAGGAAGCGGGCGAAGCGCTGGCGGCCATTGCCGGTGCCGTGGCACAGATGCGCGAAAGCAATACGCAGATTGCCGTCGCCGCGCAGCAGCAAAGTCAGGTGGCCGAGGAAATGAACCGTGCGGTGGTGAGTATCCGCGATGTCACCGAACGCACGGTGGTGCAGACCGTGGACTCGGCCAGCACCAGTGACGAACTCGCCACGCTGGCGGGCGAGTTGAATGCTGCAATCGGCCAGCTCAAGTTGTAACAGGCTATCGCGGCGATAGACAGGCTTGAGTCGTCAGCGATCAGCAAGCGGGCCTATGCTTCAGGCATTGAACGGCGCTTTACGCACCGTCCTGAACAAGCGCTATCTTTAAGAGGACCGCAGCATGAACAAGCCACTTTCCGATCTGCAGCTCAATCAATGGCGTAACAACAACGACAATCAGGAGCACTCGGCCAGCCTGGCCATGTACCTGATTGCCGTACCATTGTTCATTCTGGCGGCCCTGCTGATACTCAACGGCCTGTTCTCCGAGAGCCTGCCATCGGTTGCCATCGGCGTGATCGGGCTGCTGGCTGCGCTGGGTTTTCAGCGCAAGGACGCCGCCCGCTCCGCCCGGAAATATTGACCTGCCTTGTCAGTCAGCCAAACACCGTCACCGTCTGGCGGCTGATTGCGATCAGTTCGCCGTCGGGGCTCCACAACGCTGCGGCGGTGTGACCATAGCCATCCCGGGCGTATTCGATGACTGAGCGATAACTGCACCATTGCAGCGTATCGAGCACCGGCTGTGGCTGGACGAATTCGATGGTCCAGGTCAGCGAACTGCCCGGTGCGGGCTTGTTGAGGTGCGGCAATACTGCAGGCGGCCATGTGTCGACCAGCGCCAGAATATGGGCCTCGCTCATGGGGCTGGCATGCGCCTCATCACGAAAACGCACATGACCACCAATTGCCGGTGACGGCGTATTGCTGAACGGCATGCCGCCCAATGCCCAGCGAATGTCCATGAAACGCAAGTAGTCGGGCATCACGCCCTTGGCAAAAGGCAGCTCCGGGCATTGTTCTACCGGCTTGAGCACTGGCGCGGCCTCTGCTGCAACCGCAATCATCGACTCACGGGGTGCGCCGAAGCTGCCTTGTATCAGGGTCATCACCTGACCGTTCTGCATGGCGCGCCCCGACACCTGACTGACAGCCTTGCCGTGACGCAGAATTTCAACCTCAAACGCAATCGGCACGCCCGGCTCGGCCGGCCCGACAAAGGTAATCGCCAGCGAGCGAACCGGGCGCCCTTCCGGCACCTCGGCACGCATCGCTTCATAGGTCAGCGCCGCCATCAACCCGCCAAAGCAGGCGCGCCCCTGGGACCATTCGGCAGGGATCGTGACAGCACGCGGGTCGCGACGCACCGCATCGATCAATTCGGAAAAGGTCATGCTTACTCCAGCAAGTCGACACACAAGTGGATGGATGATAACCATCCTCTTAGTCAACGACATGCCGCATATTGGCCATTATTGCGGCCTGAATGACCTATTTCATAAAAAAGCCACTGCCTTAGAAACAGGCCTTGGCCAGCCGCTTGAGCGACGCCTCGGCCTTGCGCTCTGCACGCACGATGCCGATCTGCCAACCCGCAATGCACGGTGCCAGATCCGGCTGCTCGGCAGCCTGCGCCAGCCATTGCAAATGATCATGCCAGTCGCCCAGCTCGCCTTGTGCGGCCTTGAGCCGGGCCTGCATGTTTTTCGGCTGGTGGCTGAGTTCCGGGTACGCTACGGCGGCGTAACGCACGCGTTTGATCAACAGGCGCAGGTCATGCCGATCATGCCCAGGCTCGGCGATGGCCGCACGTAGCTTGCTCCATTGTTTGTTCATACGCTTTTCGATGGTCTTGCGCAGGCCGCGCAACATTCCCTGACGCTGTTGCAAACGCAGTAGCTCCGGGAATTGGTCGATCAGCTTGAGCAGGCGGCTCAGTTCAGGCGACGTCGCAACCCTGGGGCAGGCATTTCCCAAGTACTGGTTGCGCTTGAAAGCGGCCTCGTTCAGGCCCTGCTCTTCGAGAAACGCGGCGAGCACCTGCATGTCACGCAAAGGCGTGGTCAGTTGCCCTACCGCTTTTGCGGCCTCTTCCAGTTCTGCGGCAGCCGGGTTTTCCCGCAGGGGCCGCAGTACGCTACGCAGACGACGCACGGTGGTACGCAAATCATGCAGCGCTTCGCTGTCCGTCGAAACCGCAAGGCGTGCCTGGCACGCGAGCAATTTGACATCCAGCGCCAGCACCTTGGCCACCAGATGATCTACCATTGAAGACATGCAATTCCCCTTCGACACACTCATTCATGAATGCCTGTCCCTGACGGCTGACAACCTCCATGGCAGACGACGACGCAACGTGCTTAATGCATGCCTCAAGCGGCTGGCCGAAGCCAGCCGCCCAGCGTAGCGCTGCGCCTGAAATTCGCGGATGAAACCTTCAATGGCCTCGGCATGCTGCGGAAAGTAGAGTACCGCCCTGCGGCAGAATGCGTCAGCGCCTTCACCCGGCATACGACGCAGACCATGACGGGCGAGCAAGCGTTCAAATGCGTTGAACACCCGCAGTTGCGAGTCGCTTTCGCGTTGCCAGGGTTTGAACAGCCATAACGCCACCACCCCCAGTGAAAACAGGGTTCCCAGGACGAAAACCGGCGCCTGGAAGCCAGAAAACCAACGGCCGAGAATTTGTAACTGCTGTTGTCCCTGATAGCCCAGCACCCAGCGCTGCCAGCCATAGTTGAGGTTATCCCAGCTCAGGCGTATGGCGTTGACCCAAGGCACATTGCGATAGCGTAACGCTGAATAGGGCGAGTCCTGCAGAAAGGCTTCGTCTGCTGCCAGCGCCTGCTCCAAGCCCTGTTCGATACGCTGCGGTGCAACTGCTGCGGTGGGGTCGACACTGCGCCAGCCGATACCCGGCTGCCAGTATTCGACCCACGCATGCGCGTCGAACTGGCGCACGGTCAGGTAGTGCCCGTCAGGGTTCAGTTCACCGCCTTGATACCCGGCCACGACCCGCGCCGGAATACCCGCAGCGCGCAGCACAAAAGTCATTGCGCCGGCGTAGTGGGCGCAAAAACCCTGACGACTCGCAAACAGAAACTCATCAATGCTGTCATTGCCCAACGGTGCGGGCTTGAGGGTGTAGTGAAACGGCTGGTCGCTGAAATAACCCAGCATCGCGGCGACCATCGCATCCGCCGTAGTGTAGCGACGGCGCAGTTCAGCCGCCCACTGCCGGGCCTGATCATTCCCCTTGGCGGGCAATTGCAGGTTCTGGCGCTGGACCTGTTCGCTGGATTGCGGGTCGCGAATACTCAGCGGCCAGGAATTGACGGCATATAACAGCGATTGCTCGACGGGACGCCGGCGTTGCAGGCGGAAGTCGCTCATCTGCCGAACGTCCGGCAACGTGGTCTCGGCCACGTCGAGGCTCGGCAACCAGGGCCGACCGCTGGCTTCCATGACAATGCTGTAAGCCAGTGGATCGCCGCGCTTTTCCCACTGCGGGATCTGCACGGTCTGGGCACGTGCCGACTGTGACCAGCGCCGCCCATCGAACTGCTCAAGGGTCAGACCGCGCCAGTACAACTGATTACGCGCCGGTATCGGCCCTTCAAAACTGGCCCGAAATACCAGTGCCGGCGACTTGCTCAGCTCGGCCATGTCGCCCGGTGCCATGTTGTCGGACAGCCCAGTGACGCCCTTGTTGCTCGGTTGCGGCAATGACCAGAGCGGGTCCAGGCGTGGAAAAAACAGAAACAGCACAAGCATCAACGGCACAGCCTGCGCCATCAGCTTGAACGCCAGCTTGAGCGTATCGGTTGATCTGCCAGCCAGATCCGCGTGCTGCAGCCCGATCAACGCGGCCAGCAGCGCGCCGATCGGCAGCAGGCTGAAAAGCGCCCATAGCAGGTTGTCTTCAAACAGATAGCCGACCGCCACGCAAAAGAAACCGAGGAAGATCAGCACCCGAGCGTCGCGATGGTTGTTCATTTCCAGCATTTTCAGAACGAATGCCGCAACCAGTAAAGCCGCACCGGCGTCCAGCCCGACAAGGCTGCCACGCGCCAGATACACGCCACCGGCAGTGCCCACCAGCAACCCTGACTTGATCCAGGTGCCGGGCAGCCGCGCGCGCATCCGGAACACCTGAACCCGCCAGCATGTGCAGCCCAGCCACAGAAGCGTGATCGATACCGGCACGTGCAGCGCGAACGGCAACACGACCAATGCCTGCGCCAATAGCAGCCAGGTAAGGCTGACACGCGGAATGGGTGCGGCTGCGAGCGCCTTATTCTTGTCACTCATGATCGATGACCATAAAGCGCCAACGCACGCAGGCAGGCTTCACGGTGCGCATCACCGCTGTCGACCGTGGACAGAAAACCTGGCAGGCGCAAGGCAAACGGCTGACGACGCTGGGACAGCTCCAGTACCCAATAACACAGGCGCGACAAACGCTCCTCGATATCGCCGCCCAGCGCCATGAAGTCCAGGCACAGATCGTGGCCGCTCAAATCAGTGAAGTCCTTGACCAGCAACCCCTGACCACGGGAGTAGGCTTTCCAGTGCAGACGACTGAGGTTATCGCCCGGCTGGTAGCTGCGCAGCCCCTGATAATCATCGACACCGGCACCCTGAGTGGCCTGACCGTCGTCCTCGGCGTGGGGCTGCACGCCTTTTAGCAGCGGCATGGCACCCGACAGTGGCCGCGGATAGATCAAGGCGCTCTGCTCCAGATCCAGCCAGCTCCAGGCGCGGAAAATGCCCAGCGGAAACACACTCTCGACCCGCAGCCTTGGCGCATGCAGCCAGCCGCGCTTTTCGGCAGGCAGGGTCAGTTCCACATCGGTCAGCCCGCGAGGCAGTACATCGCCGGATTGCAGAGCTGTCGCAGTCCAACCCACGCCCAAGGCGTGGTGGGCCTGGCTGGCACTTTCCAGGCGCAGGCGCAATTGCACCGGTTCGCCGACAAACACTGAACGCGCCACACCCGCACTGAGAATCAGGCCGCTGACGTTGCGATACGTGTGCAAAATGGCCAGCACGCCAATCGACAACAACAGAAAGGTCAGCCCGTAGGCCAGGCTGTTCTGATAATTGATCGCCACCAGCAGCATGAGCACGATCACGACCGCAAAGGTCATGCCGGTGCGCGTCGGCATGATGAAGATGCGCCGATGGTCGAGCGTGATGCGTGACGCCGGAGGAATTCGTCTTGCCAGCCAGCGTTGCCAAAACGGTTTGAGCGGCTCGATCAAAGCACCGGCACCTCGCGCAATAACCACTGCACCAGCGCCCCGCCGCCATGCCCGGTCGGGTCGCTGCGCTCGCGCAGCCGATGGCCGACCACCGACGGCAATACCGCCTGCACATCCTCGGGAATGACGTAATCACGCCCCAGCAACATCGCCCAGGCCCGCGCTGCGGCCAGAATCGCCAGGCTCGCCCTGGGCGACAGTCCATAGGCGAATTGCGGCTGGCTGCGGGTTGCCTCGACCAGTCGCAGCACATAGTCGACCAGCGCATCGCTGGCCCGCAACTGCCGCGCATGCGCTTGCAACTGGCCAAGCATGGCGTGGTCCAGAATCGGCTGTAGGCGCGGTAAAAGTTCGCGGCGTGACTCGCCAAGCAGCAGCGCTTTCTCCGCCGCTCTCGCCGGATAGCCCATGGAGATGCGCATCAGGAACCTGTCCAACTGAGACTCGGGCAAGGCAAAGGTGCCACCGGAACTGAACGGGTTCTGCGTCGCAATCACGAAGAATGGATCGGGCAACAGACGTGTCGCGCCCTCGATGGAGACCTGCCCTTCTTCCATGGCTTCCAGCAACGCGCTCTGACTCTTGGGCGTGGCGCGGTTGATTTCGTCGGCCAGCACCAGTTCGGCGAAGATCGGCCCGGGATGAAAGGTGAATTGCCCGCTGTCCCGATCAAATACCGAAGTCCCCAGGATGTCACCCGGCAGCAGGTCGGAAGTGAACTGAATGCGCTGATAACTCAGGCCCAGAATTTTCGCCAGCGCATGGCTGAGCGTGGTCTTGCCCATCCCCGGCAAGTCTTCGATCAGCAAATGCCCGCCGCCGATCAGGCAGGTCATCGCCAGCCGTACCTGCACTTCCTTGCCCAGTACCACTTCATTGATGGCGCTCAGGCATGCATCGAGTTTTCTACCCATCGAAAGCCCCTTCCGGCAACTGCTTAATGACTGTGGGACTGCAAGCGATGCTAGTGTCCGAACACTTTAAGATGAGCGTAGGCCGTTTCGCTAGAGTCGGTAGGGATTTGATGTGATGCGAGCATACGGAGCGAGAGGTATCTGGACAAACACTGTGCGGAACGGGCGACGGTTCGCTAGTCCGCGAAGGCGATGTTGAGAGCGATATATCTCCTGCGAATTTAAGGCCCTTTTCGCGGACAAGTCCGCTCCCACGACTTGAACTAGCGTAAGACGCTCCGCGTAAGCATGCCGTTTGCGGCTTTTGATTATCGTGCGACGCCCCGCGTCGGCATGCCGTTCTGGACGCTCTGCGTCCACGATGGCATGTACAACGCGGTGCAGGCTCAGCTATCAGCGGCCAGCGCGGGACTCGCGGATGTAGAAGCGGGCTTTTTCGGCTTTTTCGGTGCAGCCTTCAAATGCTTCGAACTGTTGCTGGGTCTTGGCACCGGTCAGCAGCGACAGGGCCTTGGAGTAACTGACGGTGCCGGCGAAGCCTTCGGCCTTGGCCAGATCAAGCTCGTGCCAGGCAGCGTCTATCTGGGTGGCGCAGCTGTCTCGATACCCGGTCTTGCCAGCGCAACCTGCAAGAACCAAGACAAGCAATGGCAGACAGATAAAGGCTTTCATGGGGGGTGTTACCTCAGGAGTGAATATGGAGTGTGCGGCTTTGACGGTTCGATGCAGTAAAAGTGCCGTGCCACGGGGGTATGGTCGCTTTTTTCATCTAGTGGTCGGCCAGCAAACGATACCCTATTCCAGGCTCGGTGAGGATGAACCTCGGGGCGGTCGGATCGTCTGCCAGTTTCTGACGCAAATGCCCGACCACAATGCGCAGGTAGTGGCTGTCATCGGTGTGGGTAGGCCCCCAGATATCCTTGAGCAACTGCTGCTGGGTAATGACCCGCCCAGGGTGGCGTGCCAACTGCGCCAGCACCGCGTATTCCTTGCGCGTCAGCGCCACTTCGTGACCATCGAGCAGCACCCGGCGATAGGCCAGGTCGACGGTCAGCGGACCGAATTGAAGGGCCGACTCCGGCTTGTCGCTACCGGAAACCTGCCTGAGCAGCGCCCTGATTCTGGCCAGAAACTCCTGAATGCCGAACGGTTTGGTCACGTAGTCGTTGGCCCCGGCGTCCAGTGCCTGGACTTTCTGTGCTTCGCTGGCGCGTACCGAAAGCACCAGTACCGGCACCGCTGACCACTCGCGAAACTCGCTGAGCACTTGCTGGCCGTCCATGTCCGGCAGGCCAAGATCAAGCACCAGCAAATCCGGCTTGTTCAATGCCGCCTGGGTCAGGCCATCCCCGCCGGTGGCCGCTTCGAGCACCTTGTAGCCTTGAGACACCAGACTGATACGCAAAAATTTGCGAATCTGCGGCTCGTCATCGATGACCAGAATGGTTGCCGCCTGGCTCAAGCTGACTCCTCCATTTCCACATCGGGCTGCGCCTGCAATGGCAGGAACAAGGTGATGCGCGTACTCTGCCCGTCAATGCCTTCCTCTACCGTGAGCCGTCCACCATGCGCGCCAATCATTCCCTGACAGATCGCCAGCCCCAGGCCCGTGCCCTGCCCGCCCCGATCACCGCGTGCCGCGGTATAGAACATGTCGAAAATCTTCGCCCGTTCATCCTCGGGAATGCCCGGCCCTTCGTCACTGACCGAGAAGAACAGCTCGCTGTCGAGCACACCTGCTGCCACCTGCAAGCGCCCGTCGACAGGTGAAAAGCGTGCAGCGTTTTCCAGCACATTGACCAGCGCCTGCTCGATCAGCGCCGCATGCACGTACAGCAATGGCAGCTCGCCGGTCACCTGAGTGCTGACCTGCAAGGGTGCCAGCACGGCGCGCAGCCGGTTGAGCGCACTGCCGACGATATCGGCAGGCGACACCCAGTCTCGTGCAAGTTTCAGCGCGCCATGCCCCAGGCGCGTCATGTCCAGCAGGTTCTGGATATAGCGATCCAGACGTTCGGCTTCGTCGCGTGTACCTTCCAGCAGCTCGCGGCGATCCTCCAGCGGGATGGCTTCGCCCAGCGCCAGCAGGCTATCGATGCTGCCGCGCATGGACGTCAGTGGCGTGCGCAAGTCGTGGGACACAGAGGCCAGCAAGGCGCTGCGCAATTGCTCGGTTTCACCATGCAGACGCGCGGCTTCAAGCTCTTGCGCCAGTTGTGCGCGAGCCAGCGCCTGCGCCAGCGGCTGAGTCAGCGCCGCCAGCAGACGCCGGTGTTGCGCGGTGAACGACTGGCCTTCACGCGCACTGACACCCAGCAGGGCCAGTGGCCCTTCTTCCGCGGTAATCGGCCACCACCACCAGCGCCCGGACGGTAGCGTGCCGGTGCCGCTGCCAGCCGGTTGATCGTGCTGCCAGGCCCAGTCGGCGGCGGCACGTTCGGCTTCCGAGAAGGTCAGCGGCCCACCAGTTTCAACAACCAAACCGCCCTGACCGTCACGATCAACCAGGCACAGATACAATTCCTTCCAGCCGGAAAAATGCTGTTCGGCGGCATTGAGCACCGCTTTGCGATCCGTGGCAGCGGTCATCTTGCGCGACAGGTCGAGCAGTTCGCTGGTCTGTTCCTGAGTATCACGCAACGCCTGCAACTGCCTGCGCTGGCGCGCCGCGAGCTTGCCGGTCAGCGCCGACATCAGCAGGAAGAACAGCAGCGTCAGCACGTCTTCTTCGCGCTGGATGTTCAGGGAAAAACTCGGTGGAATGAACAGAAAGTCATAGGCCAGAAATGACAGCCCGGCACACGCCAGCGCCGGTCCCATGCTGCTGCGCACCGCAACCAGTAACACCGCCGCGAGAAAGATCAGGGAAATGTTGGGCAGCGCCAGCACGCCCGACACACCCCAGGCGACCAGACTGGCAAGCAGCGTGGCCACAAAGGCCAGGCCGTAATCGAACCACACCACTTCGCGAGCCGGGCGTGCGCGGGGCGGTTGATCGGGTAGCTCTTCACTGTCGTCGAGCACCGAGATTTCCAACCCGTGCCCTTCACGCAGCAAACGTGCGGCAACGCCGCCGCCAAACACCCGGCGACGCCAGTGCCGACGCGACTGGCCGACCAGTACCACGCTGGCACGCCGTTCGATGGCATGCTGCACCAGTGTTCTGGCAACCTCTCCGGCACGTAATGAAACCGCCTCGCCACCCAGCCGCTCGGCCAGTTGCTGAGCGCTTTGCAGGCGCGCGCGGGACTGCTCGTCGAGGGTTTGCCCGTCGTCCACATGCACGGCGCTCCACGGCAGGTGGCGACGCTGAGCAACCCGACTGGCGTGACGCACCAGGCGCTCGGCATGGGTATCACCGTCGATGCCCACCAGCATCCGCCCACGAACTGCCGGAGCCGACTGGCCCAATTGCCGGTAGCCCTGCGCCAGATCGTTATCGACCTGCGCCGCAGCGGTCTGCATAGCCATTTCGCGCAGCGCAGTGAGATTGGTTTGCGTGAAGAAAGCGTCGATGGCCGCGCGCGCCTGCTCAGGCACGTACACCTTGCCGTCGCGTAGGCGCTCCAGCAGTTCGCGCGGCGGCAGGTCGATCAGCACCAGATCGAAAGCTTCCTGCAACACCCAGTCCGGCAGCGTTTCGCGCACCTGCACCCCGGTAATACCGCGCACCTGATCATTAAGGCTTTCCAGGTGCTGGACGTTGACCGTGGTGTAGACGTCGATGCCGGCAGCGAGCAGTTCCTGAATGTCCTGCCAACGCTTGGTATGCCGACTGCCGGGCGCATTGGTGTGCGCCAGCTCGTCGACCAGCACCAAAGCCGGTGCCGCCTTGAGCAAGGCATCAAGGTCCATTTCTTCAAGGGTCATGCCGCGGTATTCGGTGCGCAGCAAAGGCTGTTGCGGCACGCCATTGAGCAGCGCTTCGGTTTCCGCACGGCCGTGGGTTTCCACCACGCCCGCCACGACCCTGACGCCCTGACGCAACTGCGCATGGGCCGCCTGAAGCATGGCGTAGGTTTTGCCCACGCCCGGCGCGGCACCGAGAAAAACCTTCAGCCGCCCGCGCCCTTCGCGGGGCAGCTGGGCCAGCAGTGCATCAGCTCGACCGGAATCACTCACCTTGGTTACCACCCCTCTCTAATCATCTACAGCTTAGTGAATCTGCTGCGAACACGGCGCACTTTGTTACAACTGCGCGTTGCGCGGTGCAGACGGTAACTGATTCAGGCTCATATTCAAGGCCAATACGTTGACCACGGGCGGGCCTATCAGCGGACGTTGCGTGTTGGCGTCGATCAGCGCCTGTACTTTCTCCAGCGGCAACTGGCGCGCCGCGGCAACGCGACCGGCCTGCCAGGCAATGGCTTCAGGCGAGAGATGCGGGTCCAGACCGCTGCCGGACGTGGTCAGCAAGGCCAGTGGCACCGGTTCCTGCGAGGCATTGGCCAGTTTCGCAACGTCCTCTTTCACGCGTGTCACCAGTGCCGGGTTGCTCGGCGCGAAGTTGCTCGCGCCACTGGCTACCGTCGCAAATGCGCCTGCCGAAGGACGCGACTGAAACCACTCATCACCCGTAAACGACTGGGCGATGAGTGCCGAGCCGCGCACTTTGCCCGCCGCGTCGTACACCAGGCTGCCATTGGCCTGCGCCGGAAACGCCACTTGCGCAACCCCGGTGACTACCAGTGGATAGGCCACGCCGGTGATCAGGCTCATCAACACGATCAGACTCAAGGCCGGACGCAATACATTGGACATCTGCACATCCTCAATCAGGTGAGGCTGCACGCCGACCGGCGTGCAGCACAGGCTTCAAACAAGGCCGAGTGCGACCAGCAGCATGTCGATCAACTTGATGCCGAGAAACGGCACAACGATGCCGCCCAGGCCATAGATCAGCAGGTTGCGACGCAACAGATGCGCCGCGCTGGCGGCCTGAACCCGCACGCCACGCAGGGCCAGCGGGATGAGCACAACGATGATCAGCGCGTTGAAGACGATGGCCGAGACAATCGCACTTTGCGGGCTGGCCAGTTGCATGACGTTGAGCACGCCCAGTTGCGGATAAATCGAGGCAAACAGCGCAGGCAGCACGGCGAAGTACTTGGCCACGTCATTGGCAATCGAAAATGTCGTCAGCGCACCGCGTGTGACCAGCAATTCCTTGCCGATCTGCACCACGTCCAGCAGCTTGGTAGGGTCGCTGTCGAGGTCAACCATGTTGGCCGCTTCACGCGCGGCCTGGGTGCCATCGTTCATCGCCATACCGACGTCCGCCTGCGCCAGTGCGGGCGCATCGTTGGCACCGTCGCCGCACATCGCCACCAGTCGGCCTTCGCCCTGCTCCTGACGAATCCGCTCCAGCTTTTTCTCTGGCGTGGCTTCGGCCAGCACATCATCGACACCCGCTTCAGCGGCAATGGCTGCAGCAGTCAGTGGGTTGTCGCCAGTCACCATCACCGTGCGAATCCCCAGCTTGCGCAACTCCTCGAAGCGCTCGCGAATACCCGGCTTGACCACGTCCTTGAGATGAATCGCACCCAACAAGCGACCGTTGGCGCAGACCAGCAGCGGCGTGCCGCCGGTCTTGGCAATCTTGTCGACTTCCCGCGCCAGGGCAGGCGGCAGGTCGCTACGCTGCATGTTGATGAAGGCTAGCAGCGAATCCACCGCGCCCTTGCGGTACACATGGCCCTGATAATCCACACCGGACAGACGTGTATCGGCGCTAAACGGTACAGCGGTTACCGAACTCAGGGTGGGCTCGTTCATCGGGTGCAGATTGCGCAGGAACTCGACGATGGATTTGCCTTCCGCCGTATCGTCGGCCAGCGAGGCCAGCAAGGCGCCCTCGCCCAGTTCCTTCGGGGTCACGCCGGGTGCTGCGTAAACGGCAGCGCAGCGGCGATTGCCGAAGGTGATGGTGCCGGTCTTGTCCAGCAACAGCACATGCACATCGCCCGCAGCTTCCACGGCGCGACCGGACTTGGCGATCACGTTGAGGCGCACCAGCCGGTCCATGCCGGCAATGCCGATGGCCGACAGCAGGCCGCCAATGGTGGTCGGGATCAGGGTGACCAGGAGTGCTACCAGAAACACCAGCGGCAGGCTGCCCCCGGCAAAGTGGGCGAACGGCTGCAAGGTGATGACCACCAGCAGAAAGATCAGGGTCAGGCCGATCAGCAGAATATCCAGCGCGACTTCGTTAGGGGTCTTCTGCCGCTTGGCACCTTCCACCAGCGCAATCATGCGGTCCAGCGTCGATTCGCCGGGGTTGGTGCTGATGCGTATCAGCAGCCAGTCGGACACCAGTCGGGTGTTGCCGGTGACGGCCGAGCGGTCGCCGCCGGATTCGCGAATCACTGGCGCGGATTCGCCGGTAATCGCCGCCTCGTTGACCGCCGCGATGCCTTCGATGACTTCGCCGTCGCCAGGGATCATTTCCCCGGCGTCGACACGCACCACATCGCCCTTGCGCAACTCGCTGGCTTTGATGGTGCGCAGGCTGCCATTCTCATCGCGAATGCGCGCCTTGAGCCCTTCGCTGCCGGCCTTGAGGCTGTCGGCGCGGGCCTTGCCACGACCTTCGGCGAGCGCCTCGGCGAAGTTGGCGAACAACACGGTGAACCACAACCACAGGGCGATCTGCACGCAGACCGAAGTTGGCACCTGCGGGTTGGGGATCACGCACAGCACGGTGGTCAGAATGGCAGTCAGTTCCACCACCAGCATCACTGGCGAACGCTTGAGCTGGCGCGGGTCGAGCTTGACGAACGCCTGCACCAGCGCCGGACGCCACAGGGCAGCGATGCCGGTCTTGGCTGACTCGCTGGCGGCCTGAGGCTCGGCAGTTTTTACAGCATCACGTCTTGAAAAATCAGTAGTGCTCATGATCGGTTCCTCAGAAACCCAGGCTCAGGTGTTCGGCAATCGGCCCCAGTGCCAGGGTCGGCAGGAAGGTCAAACCACCCACCAGCAAAATGGTGACGGTCAGCAGAGTGACAAACAGCAGGCCGTGGGTCGGGAAGCTGTTCTGACCCTGTGGTGCGGTTTTCTTCATGGCCAGGCTGCCAGCCAGTGCCAGCACCGGCAGGATGTAACCAAAGCGGCCAATGAAGATCGCCAGGCTGAGCATCAGGTTGTGGAACACGGTGTTGGCACTGAAACCGCCGAACGCCGAGCCGTTGTTGGCCGTGGCCGAGGTGTAGGCGTACAGCAACTGGCTGAAACCGTGCGGGCAGGGGTTGCTGACCGCACCGGCCGGGCCAGGCAGGCTGGTAGCAATCGCGCCCAGCACCAGCACGCCGACCGGCATCACCAGCAAGGTGGCGACCAGCAGCCGGACTTCCTGCGCTTGCAGCTTCTTGCCGAGGTATTCCGGCGTGCGGCCAATCATCAGGCCGGAGAGAAATACCGCAATCAGTACGTTCAGCAGCATGCCGTTGAGGCCCACACCCACGCCGCCGAAAATCACTTCACCGACCATCATGTTGACCAGCGCAACCATGCCGGTCAGAGGGTTGAGGCTGTCGTGCATACCGTTGACCGAGCCGTTGGAGGCCGCAGTGGTAGCGACTGACCACAGCACCGTGCCGGTGGTGCCGAAGCGGGTTTCCTTGCCTTCCAGCGGTGCGGTCTGCTCGACACCGGCGATGTTCAGTGCCGGGTTGGGCTGGTACTCGGCCCACAGCGACACCGCGCCGCCGATCAACAGCAGTGCCAGCATGCAGCCAAGAATTGCGCGGCTCTGGCGCATGTCCTTTACGTAGTGGCCAAAGGTGAACACCAGCGCTGCCGGGATCAGCAGGATCGACACCAGTTCGAACAGGTTGCTCCACGCCGTCGGGTTCTCGAACGGGTGCGCCGAGTTGACGCCGAAGAAGCCACCACCGTTGGTGCCCAGCTGCTTGATCGATATCTGGCTGGCCGCAGGGCCCATCGGCAGGCTTTGATCCGCGCCTTGCAGGGTCAGCGCATCAATGTAATGACCGAAATTCTGCGGCACGCCCTGCCAGACCAGAAACACGGCCAGCACGATACTGATCGGCAACAGCCCATAGAGCGTGGCGCGGGTCATGTCGGCCCAAAAGTTACCCAGGCTCTGCGACGAGCGACGGCTGATACCGCGACATAGCGCGACCAGCACGGCGAGACCGGTGGCAGCGCTGACGAAGTTCTGCACGGTCAGGCCGACCATCTGGCTCAGGTAGCTGAGCGACGCTTCGCCGCTGTAGGCCTGCCAGTTGGTGTTGGTGACAAAACTCATCGCCGTGTTGAAAGCCAGCGACCATTCCATGCCCGGCAGTTGCTGCGGGTTGAGCGGCAGCACGCCTTGCAGCATCAGCATCGCGAACAGCACGACAAAGCCTGCAAGGTTGAACGCCAGCAAGGCCCACATGTATTGCTGCCAGGATTGCTCGGTTTTCGGGTCGACGCCGTAAATTCGGTAGCAGGCCCGCTCGACCGGCCCCAGCACCGGGCTCAGCCAGGTGCGCTCGCCTTCCATGACCCGATAATAGAAACGCCCCAACCAAGGCGCGGGTGCCAGCAGCAGGACCAGAAAGGCCAGGATCAACAGATAATCGTAACTGTGCATGATCACTCCTGACTCTGATCGGCGCGCAACAGCGCCACTAGCAGATAGATGAACAGCCCGACTCCCATCAGCAGCGAGATACCATCCATAACGCTCATTGAAATTTCCCTCATCAGGCAACACCGATACGGCACAGGCCGCGTGGGGAGATTGTCCGCAGGCGGGGTGTAAAGGCGCGAGATCGACAAGCTGGTCGGGGCGTAAAGAAGCTGTAAAAAAGCGCTACAGCCTTGACGGCGCAAGGCCTTCGCGGACCTCCAGCGCTGTCATTTATGTCAGGTTCGCGTTGGGGATTGCGGGGGTATCGTGGTGCGGCGATCTTCAGGAAAAGGACTTCACCATGCTTCGCGACAACGGAAAACCACCCGGCACCACGCCGCCCTCCCACACCACATCCGCCACTGTCCAGTTGACTGTCAAGGAACGACAAGTCCTGGAATGGGTGGCGATCGGCAAATCCGCGTGGGAGATATCCCGTATTCAAGGGTGCACGGAAGCGACCGTGCACTTTCATACCAGCAATATCCGCCGCAAGTTCGGGGTGACGTCATTGAAGGCGGCGCTGGTGATGGCGATCAGGCAGGGGGTTATTTTGGCGGAGTGAAGTATTTAAAACCGGTGCACCCCACAGGAGGTAATCCCCTGCGTTGTGCACTTGGATGGCGGATCAGCACTTATATTTATTAGTCTGAGTCGAAGGTATATTTATCCTTAGGGAAGGTCTGAAGTAGCCGGATGTTTTCCGGCTACCGAGTCCTCAGCACTTTTCAAAAAACGATGCATGTCGAAATTTGCTCAATTATCTTCGCTTTTCAGCTCTTTCGGCCGCTGCAAAGCCTTTTGCGGTAACCATTTCCTGCATTACACGCGCACCTCTCCTGCGCTCGCCAACAAATGTCGGCGGGCCATCCACAGGTTTGACAGGGCGAACAACGTCACCATCTGCGCGGTGTTCTTGGCCAAGCCCCGAAAGCGCACTTTTTCATAGCCAAACTGGCGTTTGATGACCCGAAACGGATGCTCGACCTTGGCGCGAACCTGGGCCTTGGCCTTCTCGATTTTGCGGATCGCCTTGTACAAAATACTGCGTTTTCCGTGCTTTTTGTAAGTGCTGCGGCGGGCGGCAATCTGCCAAATGACCTTGCGCCCGGCGTGTTCTTCGCGCTTCTCGACCCCGGTGTAACCTGCGTCGGCGCAGACTACGTTTTCCTCGCCGTGCAGCAGTTTGGCAACCTGCGTGACGTCTGCCACATTGGCCGCTGTTACTACCACGCTGTGCACCAGGCCTGACTCGTCGTCGGCGCCGATGTGAGCCTTGGCGCCGAAATAGTACTGGTTACCTTTCTTGGTTTGATGCATCTCAGGATCGCGTTTGCCATCCTTGTTCTTGGTCGAACTGGGCGCGTGAATCAGCGTGGCATCGACGATGGTGCCTTGACGCAACGACAAGCCACGGTCGCCCAGATAACCATTAATTACGCCGAGAATCCCGGTCGCCAACTCGTGCTTTTCCAGCAGACGACGGAAGTTGAGAATGGTGGTTTCGTCTGGAATTCGCTCCAGGCTCAGGCCTGAAAACTGACGCAGGATGGTCGTCTCATACAGCGCTTCTTCCATCGCCGGATCGCTGTAGCCGAACCAGTTCTGCATCAGATGAACACGCAGCATCGCCATCAGTGGGTAGGCGGGCCGGCCACCTTCTCCTTTTGGATAATAGGGCTCAATCAGGGCAATCAAACCTTTCCAGGGCACCACCTGATCCATCTCGATCAGGAACAATTCCTTACGGGTCTGCTTGCGCTTGCCGGCATACTCGGCGTCGGCGAAGGTCATCTGTTTCATCATCGAAAAGCTCGGCGACTGGTGTCCGGAGATTTTGCCAAATTAGGAAGTCTTTTTCAGAGTTTCCTTAGGTTTTCCACGCAGGTACCGGTCCAATCCTACTTTTCCAGGAGCCAGTTTTGGATGCCTTATGTTTTCTACGGTGGGAATTTTTTTAAGCTCTTTTCTGGCAAGTGATAAATCTTTTTTAATCACAGAACGCGCATGAGCAGTCATTCCGGTTTTATCGATATTCTTCTGCATGTATCTTAATACTTCGACAGCGTTGACTTCTTTGCCAGTAAGAAATTCTGCTGTTTTAAGCTCGTAATTACTTATGGCAGAATCAATTCTACGGCGATAACTTTTGGTAGTCTCAAGCAATCTAGCTACGTCTTTTTGCCTGATGGTTTTTAATGCTGTTACGCTTTTACTCCCACGAGTGGTAAGTAGCTCAGGAATTTGTTCGACGCCTGGAGATTTTGTGGTCAGAGTAGGAGTCTGCTTTAAGGCTCGGTACAACAGCTTGAATGGAGTAGATATCCCAAAGTGCCCCGACGGATCCACCCTGTTCACCGGATCGCCCTCGACATACGCATACCCATTCACCCCTCCCTTGCCAAACGGACTCCAACTATCGGGACTGTTGAAGCGCATCAACACCGGGCTGTAGGCCCGATAACCATTCCCCAGCATTTGCCAGCCGCTATCCGCCTCGGCCAGTTCGCCATTGAACCCCAGTTTGCCGAGTGGGGGGGCTTCACTGCTGGCGTGGCCGTAGGCCGTATACCTCTTCCGGTTGACCCCGTCGCCACCTACCTCGCCCAGCACGCTATCGCTGCCGTCGGTGGCAAGCAGCAGCGTGTGATCACTCTGCTGTTCGGCCAGCAGGTAGTCGTCGCCACGCATGAAGGTGCTCTGGACATGGCTGCCAAGTTGATTGGCCAGCCCTGCGTCGCTATAGAAACGCAGGTCCCTGTCGTCGCCACGGGTCTCCCCGGTCAGTTGGTCCTGGGGGTCATACTGGTAATGAATGCCGGCCGAGGGCGTGCCTACTTCGATCAGGCGGCCGAGGGGATCGTATTTAAGCGTGCGCCCGGCTTCGTCGGTTTTGAGGTTGCCGTCCAGGTCGTACTCAAGTTTGATTTCAGACGGGTAGTATTTATCATTACTGTTCGTCACCCGGCTCAACTGCACCGGGTCGTCACCTTCGTAAAAATACCTGGCATTGTTGCTCTCGACATTGCTGTTGTCGTCGCTGCCGTCATTGAAGCGGGTCGTGACGACCGTCAGGTTGTTCGCGCCATCGAAAGTGAAAGCCTGCGCGCGGAGGGTCCTGCCATAGGGGTCCACTGGCCGCTGAGTTCCCGTGCATTGGTATTGACCCAGGCGACCGGACGGATCGTAAAGGTAGGTTTCGTCACGGAGTGTTTCCGTGCCTTGGCGCAGAGTACGCTGGACCATGTTATCCACATCATCATAGACCTGAACCATCTGTTGCTCGACTCCGTCGAGGTCAAACGTACGCTTTACTTCCCGACCCAGATCATCATATTCAAGGCTGATCGCGACGGTTCTCTCGCGGCTGCCGTCGGTCTTGTCGGTGGTGGTGATTTTTGCGAGGCGACCAAAGACAGTGTCGTAGTCGAACGTTGAATAGACCTCACCCAGCGAGGTTTCGTAAAGACGACCGCAGCTGTCATAGCGATTGACCTGCTCCTGTCCCAGTACGTCGGTGTAAGACAGCAGCAGGCCCAATCGGCTGTAGCTGTAGAACATGTCGTAGGTCTTGCCTGCCGAGGTGCGCTTCTCGCTTTTCAGCGAGCCGGTACTGTAATACTCGCGATCCAGTATCTCGCCCTGCTCCGAGGAATGAAGCAGACGAGCATTCTGCTTATCGTAACTGTAATCGGCAGCCAAACCCGGCTCCGCAGTCCGGACAGGCCCGGACTCTTTCAGCGGATCAACTTCGCAGGTGGTTTCAGGTTCAGGCACAGCTTCGGACTGCACCCTGCGCCACGGCTCATCGCCCACCTGGGGCTTGTATTCGTAGTCGATTTTCCGCTTGCTGGGCAGGGTTATCGTTTTGGGCTGCAGCAGACCGGGGTCGTAAACAAACGTACGTTTACGCCCCCCGGTGACAGAGCTGACCAGACGATCCAGCCCATCGAACTCCTGCTCTCCCAACACAATGCTTTTGTCGTTGTGCTCGATGCCGATACTGACGGGCAAGTCTTCGCTGCTGTAGCCAGCATAGCTGCGACGCACGATGGCCCTGCTTGGCAATGTGGACTCGATCACCCGATCAAATACGTCGTAAACAGAGGTGGTGCGCCGCTCGCCGCCCGCTTCCCCGACAATTTCCTCGACACGGCGGCCAAGGCCGTCGTAATGGTACTGGCTCAGAATGACCGAGTTTTCAACCTGATCCTTTCGCTCGCTGCGGGTCGGCTGTTCGAACAGGTTCATCCAGGTCTCGGTGAACTCGCTTTTACCGCCACCGTTGCCTTCGATCCAGCTACGTTGAATCGGGCCCTGCGATTGCGCCGTACCAATAGGGTCGGTCTCTTCGAGCGTCTTGACGCCATCCGGCCCGGTGACGCAGAGCTGCTTGCCCCAATCGTCGTATTCGAAGACGCTCTTGAGCGCCAGATCCTGCTGGCCCAGCCAGTCAAACTCGGTCTCACTGACCATAAGCCCCCACGCATCGTAAACAGCCTCGTAGGTCTGTCGGGGCTTATCGGCGCGTGCAGGATTATCTGCGTCATCCCGTTCCTCACGGACGACTCGGTTGAGGCCATCGAAGTGGCTGCAGGTTTTTACCCCTTTGACGTCGATGAGCGTCTGCATGGCCTGATCAGTCGCGTTGGCACATAGCTGATACTCGTAACTTCTGGTCGCGTTGTAGGTTTCATCATTTGGCGCCACGGTTTCACTCAGCACACGTCGCAGGCTGTCGTAGACATAACTAATTTCCACGTTGTTGTCGTCGCGATTGAGCAAGGGTTCGCCATCGAGCAGAGAATCCTCCAGCGTAATGACCTTCTTCGCGCCATCGAAGCCGGTTACGGTCTGTACGGTTTGCAGCACTGTCGCGGCATAACGGCTGCTCTCAGGGACGCTTTCGGGAGTGTTCTCGGGAGCACTTTCAGTGGTGTTCTTGAGGAGGCGCACAGGAATGCTGTAGGCGTACGCTGTGCTGGTCACCTTCCCACCCATGATCACTTGCTGCAATTTGAGCCGACCGTGCAGGACTGCATTGTTCGGCTCATCGAAGTATTCGTAGGTCGTGCGTTGCTGTTCCTGCTCACCGTCAGTAGCCTGCATCAGTAACGTCTCGCTTTGCGGTGCAAGCCATTTCTGTAGCTGGCCGCCACCCACTGCTGGCAACGCAAGGTAGCGATAGCGGGTGATCAGGACCGGCGCCTTGCCGTAGCCGGATATCGCCGGGGTGACCTTGCTGCTTTTCATCCAGCGGACGAAGCCTTCAGGGTCCTTCGGGCATCCGTCCTCGCCGTCGGCCAGATACCACTCACTGGCCTCGACCACACCGTTGGCCTGAGTCTGAGTGAGCAGATTACCGTGCTCGTCATACGTGCTGCTGACAGTCTCACTGCGCGGCACACTGCCGTCTGACGACAGCCGCCAGGTGGTCTGGATCTCTTTGGGCAGCTGACAGTAGGCAAGCTGAGTCGAAAAGGGTTCTCCCGGCTTGATGTAGTAACGAGTGTCCACCTGCATGACGGTAAGGTTCTTGCGCGTGGTTTCTCGAGTGAGCAGGTGAAACTGGTTGAAGGTTCGTTCGATGCTGCGCTCGGCATCAGCCTTGCCCGCGACCTCGACACGCAATGTTTCGGTCGACGAATACTCGTATAGCTCCGCCCCGAGGTACAGATACAGATTGTCCAGACCATTGTCTTCCCAGGCGATATCCAGCCCTGCGCCCAGAAAATTGTGCTCGCGCCCGGAGCTGTCCTTGTAAGTGTAATAAACGTCCATTTGCGCCTGCCCCACGCCGGGCGTCGTGCGATGGCGCGTGACTCTGGGGAGAGGCGCGCGTTCCGCCCTCTTAGGAAACTGATGGCCGCTGTCGGTATAAAAGATATCTTCCCGGCCGCCAGCGGGTGTTTCCACCGCCGTCATGCATAAATGCTCACGGATCGTGTTGTATACAAAACGCCAGGAGGCAGCATTGTCGGTCGGCAATTCGATACGGTTGACATGGTGATCCGATCCACCCAGCACCATCACGAAGGTCGCATCCGGTTCCTCGCCAGCAATCATCCGCAACGTTACCGACGTTTCGTCGCGGCTGATGCCGAGCAGGAGCTGATCCGAGTCATCCTTGATTTCGCTGAGCATTTGATGCCCGCCGAAAGAAGCGTAATCCAGCGTGATACTGTGACCTTCAGGGGCGAATACGCGCACCGGCAGCGCGACTCTGTGGGTGCCGCTGCCGCGCATTTCGAGCTGCTCCACCAGACCGGACTTGTGCATCACCCGGTAGTGATTATCGTCCTCCTTGTACAAGTGAAAGCTGTCGATTTTCTTTTCCGACATCAGCATCTGGCCGTTGCCGGTTTGATCGACCTTGAATGTCTCGCCGCTGCTCAGCGATACGATCTGCTTACCCGGATCGTACTGCGACAATTGCAGGTTCCAGCCAAGACCAAAGCCGCTGTCCTGACGGTTGAGAGGATTATAGTTGAGTGCCAGTGGCATGCCCGGGCCACGCAACCCGTTGGTTTTGACATCGGGCAGGGTGATCGCCACTGTGTATTGCCCGGTGCGGGGGTCAACGCCGCTCTGTACATAACTGAGGAAGTTGAACGCGTTGGAGTGTACTGAAGTCGATGCTGTCATGTTCCATGAACCTCGAACTTTATGTATTAAGATAACCGCCGCCCACGGGGCAACGGTTAAGCAGGTCTGACAAGTCCAGTTGTACTAACAGCTAATCCGATACATCGACACGCACGCAGGACAACTTGCCTTTTATATTTTCATCACCGTCATACGCCTTGATCACAACAACGCCGCGACTGACGATGGTGTCGACCGGTTTGCTTCTGAGCTGGTCGATGGATATCCAGGGTGTTGTAAGGGGGTCGATATAAGTCTCGAGCCCAAATACCCAGCCTCCCGAATCATTACAATCTCTGGATTCCAGGTATATCTTCATGGCCGAGCGCACATTATCCAGCTTGATAAAACTCATCTCATCGTTCGTGCACCCATGATCTTCTTTGTTGAGATAAACCGTGTCGTCCTTGGCGGTAAAGTTGCAGTTCTTGCCTCCGCCATCAGCGTTTGCTGCGAGCATGATCAGTCGAACCGCCTGTGCCGGGGGCTTTGGCACCGGGCTGTGGGACGGGACGAGCGTACAGCCTGTCAAACCCGCAAGCACTACACAGGCAAAGGTTTTACTTAGCGCATTCATAATAATAATGACTCCCTGTCGGTGTGTGGCATCAATGCCTTATTCGGGCTTCTATACCGAATAGAGGGTATGCATGAGACGGTTGCGCCTGCCGACGCCGGTGGCCAGAAAACCGATTCGTCGTTTATGGGCATTGCCCTGCTTATCGAGCAACAGGACTACTATTTCCCCCATCAATTTGTCGCGTGAGTCACCTACCGGGATATATTTAAGGCCCCGGAGGCGGTGCAGGCTGATGACCAGTTTGCCGGTCTCGAATAAGGACATCTTGACGTCAATGTCCAACGTGTGGACATCCCCCATCACGTCCTGGAGCGCTTCGTCAAAGTTCACCTTGCTTACATCACCGATAACCGCAGGGTCGTCGAAAATAAAACCCGTCCAGCTGAACATTTTTTCTTCTTCCAGCTCGCTCTCCCAGAGAATGATCGACGTATTGATCCCGTCACCGTCAGGCTTGGAGGGCAGAAACTTCAGCGTCTCGAAATTCACCCATTGCTGGGTTTCGGGGTTAATGAAAGTCAGCGTCCAGTAATCAGTGGTCTCGAACTGGTAATCGAAATGCACATCCACCCCAAAGTCCGGAGCCCCACTCGACGGCGGATCAACCGGAGGATTTCCGCCATCCCCATGTGCACGCCGCGGAATGAAGGTGTAACTGCGGGCATCGAAACTGGGCAAGTGTCGCGGGGTGATTTCAACCTTGCTGTTAATCTCTTCAACCATCAAAGAGGTCCACCACTTGGCGTTGTCATCCTGAAATTTCGCGTGGAAGACTTTGACGAAACCCGATACCGCCCGGCTGTGCAGGAAGAAGTACTGCGTGATTGTCCGTGACGCATCCAGGCCCGATTCAGCAGCCAAGACGCCAGCCCCGGATAGCTCGAAGCGGTTATATTGACTGCGCACGCGCCACGTTTGGCCATCCCCCTCGGGTATGCCTTCGAGATGGGAGAGTACTGACTCGATACATTGATTGGATTCATCGTCTACCAGACGCATGGAGGCCCTTTCGGTGGGACTCAGCTCGTACTCGATGTTGTTGTGCGGCCTTATCTGGGTCTTGATCTGCAGCCTGAGTTGCTGATAACCGTTGGGGTACAGATTGCCTGTATTACCGTAAGGCGGTGACGAGCCAGGAACCGTGACGATAAACATCGACATTTCTTGCCAACTTTCTTCATCGATGACTTCGGATAATTCGATGACGCTATAGCCGTACGCCATAACCACCCCCTTGCTCAGCACTTCACAGCTCACCACGCTACTGGCGACAAACGCCTGATCGGGCGGCATGAAAAGCCCCTACTGATCAACAGTGCCTAGCCCACCCGCCACTTTCCAGCGTCGCTCAAACCCAAGCAGCAGTGCGCTGTCATCGTGTAACTGCACCGCTACCTTTGGCCGTGCTCTGGGTACGAAAGCTGGCTCGATACGCAGCGTTTGCTGCCCTTTGGCAATAAGCACCGTAGCGATGCCACGGTCATTACCCAACGCCTGTATCTGTTGCACCGCCAGTGCTCTTTTTCCGGACCTGGCATCCGGACTGAAGAGCGCGCCCTTGTCGACCGTACTCAAACTGCCAAGCTCAGTGCCCAACAGCGCCCAGCTCACCGGGCTGCCGTCAAGCGTCGAAGCCGCCAGCGAGACCGGTTGCAGCGCATCCCCCCCTGGCACTACCGTTACACTTGGCGCCAACTCCATGCTGCGTGATACCACACCCACCAGCGCCGAGACCTTGACGACAGCGCCTGACTCTTCATACGTGGCTGTGATGACCACGCGCAACGCGTCATGGCCAATCGCCTCAAGCCCCGGCGCCGTGTAAACACCGCTGGAAGAGATGCTGCCGCTTCCCGCAGCCAGGTGGCTTTTAATGCTTAACGCACTCCAGCTGGTGGCCGGTATTTCTTCGCCTTGCGGGTTGTGCAGGGCAAATCGCTGAGTCTGCCCGACCTTCAGGGTCGAAAACAGGGGTGTAATGCTGGCCTGTGTCGAACGAAGGCTGCCAAACAACAGCAGGTCATGTGGGCGGTATTGCTCAAGTGGTTCGAATACGCGTCCACCGGTGAACTTCAGGCAGTCCGCCACGTGCAGACGTTCACGCTCGATCATCGACTGAGTCTCTTGCGAGAGCATCAGCACCGTGCCGTAGGTTGGCTGACCGTCTTCCCCACGATCATCAGGTATCGGATAAACGAAATCATCTGTCGGTGCAAACACGCCTTCAGCGTCGCCATCCTGCGCGCCCATGAACAGCACAAGCGCGCCATCACCGGTAGTAGTGTCCATACGCGCATCGCTTGAACGCGGCGCAGCGCGGGTAACAAGCCGCAAGCTGGCTGGCGTCTGAACATGATAGCGATTGAGCTGTGCCTGCAGCACAGAGAAAACCCGGCGATGAAGTGCAATCTGCTTGAACTCCTCAGCAAAGAAATCTGCCAGCCGCAGATTGATCACATCATCGAGGCCCCCCAGATTACAGGCAATGTCAACCCCGCCGGCCAGATCGAGCAGCACATGCCCCTCATCACCCACGAAGAGGTCAACAGTCATTGCCAGCCTGAAGCCCATGGGCTCGCTGATGATGGAGCTGCCGGACACGGTGGTTGCACTCCCCTCCGGCTGATGCAAGCCGCTGTAACGGCCAGACACCATGTTCATCGTGACGAGGACACTGCCGGAGCCCGGCGAGTCAGGCAGAAACGACAGGACCGGCACGCCCAGCTCGACCTGTTTCAGACGAACAGTGTCGCCTTGTCGCTCATCCACCACGATGTCGCCGGTGAACAACGGCAAGAAGGCCAGATCCTGATAGCGCTCGATGTATTGTTGCTCTATATGCCGGTTGAGCTCGCTGCGACTGACCGCCGCGACGGCTCCCCAGCCTTGGGTCAAGGTACCTGCACCCGCTCGCTGCACAATACCGCTCAATGAACGGGGCATTGCATTAGCCGCCGAGCCCCCCGCTGTCCCGGTCAGTGCCTGCACCACACCGGAGGAACCACTCAATGGCAGCGGCAGAATCAAGTGCCCGGCCATTGTGCCCAAAGCGTCGTCTTCAAATTCTGCAAACACGACAACGTAGCGTTCGGGTGCTTCGGCATCACAGCTGTACACGCCAGTGGCGTCTATAGAGCCCGGCCCATCAAGACTCCAGGTGACTTGAAGGTCATGACCATTGACGACGACTTTCAGCTCGGCACGCTGATCATTGACGCTGACAAGCGTGATGAACAGCATCGGTGAGTGGCGAAGAACCAGAACCTGAATTGACTGGGTGTGCTGATCGTCGCTGACCGTTATTGTGTCAAGGACATAGGTATTATTCCCTGTCCCACCTGGACCGGCGACGTAAAACTGCTCATGCGGTGCATCGACGCCATCCTCAAGCGTCCCGCTTTGTCCGGGTATCGGATCGACCACCGTCCATTTCAGGGGAGTTGCACGCGAACTGCGTGCTGAAAGCGCTATCCGTTCACCGTAATTACACACCTGAATCAACGGGCTGACGCTGACGCTGCTGGTGAGCACCGTCAACACTGCGGTACTCTCATGCTCCGACACCGGGTCAATAGCCTTGATCAGTACACGCTGAAAACCCTGCCTTGCGGGCAGCGTTGCGGGAGCCGTATACCGGCCCTGCATATCGATTTTTCCCAGTCCTTCAGCATCGCCACCCAAAGGATCTTCCAGAGACCAGGCGATGCCCGCCCGCGCAGGCTGGGTGGTCAATTGCAGCTCTTCGCCTATACCGATCAATGCCTGGTGCCCGGCGATACTGAACGTGGACGCACCGGGATCGATACGACCGAACACGGCCAGGTCATAAGGCAGACGCTTGAGTACGGGTTGCAAAGCTTGCTCGTCAGGCAATAACCAGCCGCCCAGAAAACGCTCGGCGCCGGTAGCATCCAGAGTTTTGCTCAACCCTTGAAGCACAGCGTTTTTGACGGTGTAGGCCACGAAGCCGTTGACCTGTTCCAGCTCCCTGGCACTCAGGTTGTCCAGCGTTCCTGAAACGGCGCTGACCTCATGATCGAACAGGTAAGGTGTATAAAGATGCCCTTCCACTGCTTGATCATCTGACTCACCTTCCAGCAGATGAAACTCATGCTTGAGGCTGATGTTGAAGGTAGCGTTGTGCGATTGCCATTCATCGCTGTCCAGCGCTCTGTAGCGAAAACCCAGCGTGCAGGGAAACTCCCAGGTCTGCGTGGTCTGGACGTACTCGAAGTCAATGGTCAGGGGATGCTCGGCGTTGAAGGCCTGAACGTTGAAGGATTCCGATTCAAAGACGAATTCCGCGCTGCGATATTCTCCAGCCGGAACTTCAAACGTGCCGGCCTGAGCGACCATCTGCTTCAGTGGTTTATCGTTTGGAACGTTGTAGCTGAATTCAGACGCTTGCAGCATCTGTATCGCCGCATGACCAAAGGCAGCACGGTGCAGTGCGTGAGAGGAAAACACGGCGGTCGCCGAATACGAATGCTGAGCATCGTTGGGAATCAGGTAACGGAAGTCGGAGTCGCCACCCGGAATCCCGCCCGACACGCCGTATTGCATGGTCGTGAACAGCAGCAACGCGCCTTTTTTATGGACCGATACAGCATTTGGGCTTTCAAGCTGTGATCGCACATCAATTCTACGTACATTGAGCAATTCGTTGCTCTGCTCGTTGAAAATACCCAGCCTGAACTGCTGCTCCTGATTTTCCGGGTTGCTGAACCAATCCTGAAAAAAGTCGCCGATCTTCTCTCGTTCGGTAGAATGGCCCGGAAAATCCAGTGAAAGGTTTTTAGCCAGACCAAGGTCCACCACCAGATCCGCGCTTTGACTGCTCATTTCCAGATCGAAATCCAGGCCCGGCGCATTCAGTGGGTCGTAGGCTGCGATTCTGTGAACATTGTGCTGCCCTAGAGCGTTCTCTACCACGGTATGCAAACCGGCGATAACCGGAATGCGCCAGGCCAGCAGCGAATTCTCCAGAACGCTGTGCTTGAACGACAAGGTTGGTGCCCCGAGAACACAGCCCGAGAAAAAAATGGGAATCAATCGTATTGGGAATCGTGATACTTCCGTCCGGCACCGGACGCGACATTCCCTGAGCCAGACTCTGTTGGTAAACATGGTCGAGGAGCTCGTTGACCTTGTCGCCATCCAGAGCAATGATCGCGTCCCAGCCTCTGAGACGCGTGTTATCTTTCATCCATGCCAACAGACTTTCCGCTGAATAACCAGCCATGACATCACCTCCTGTGATGTTGATATAGATAAGACCGATGTGCCTTGGGTCAGGACGCCGGTACTTCTTTGCCCTTCATCAATTCCAGCTCCGTGGCAAACCCGTCCACCGGTAGCGGCAATATGATATGCCCCTCAATGACGTCAAAGACTGAATGATCGGCCTCGGCAAAAATAAGCACAAACCGGTCAGTCGACGATATGTCGGGGGTGTACAAGCCGTCACTGATGCTCCCGCTCCCGGCGCCTATTCTCCACTCGACGCCGGCCGGCGTAGCGCCATCGGCAAACGCTTGCAGTTGAACCTGATCGGCACGAATGGTCACAACGTCCACGGGCTTGCCGACCTTCGCAACCTCCAGAACTTCCGAAACCTCCACGGTTCTTACGACTTTCACGGTTAACAGTGGGATTTGATGCTTTACCAGCACCCACGACGAAACACTCGCCTGCCCACTGGTCACGACTATCTGATCCAATAGGTAGGTTTTGCCGGACACCTGCTGCGCCGCGACGTAACGGTGATCACCATCAGCCAGTTGGCTGGGCTCCAGGACACCGCTTTCGCCGGGAACCGGATCCTTGAGCGACCAGTACATTTCTTCTGTGCCGAGCGAGCCTGCCTCGAGCTCCACAATCTGCCCGGCGTCACACACCTGAATCAACGGATTGAGGGTGATCGGGTTGGTCACGATCGTGACCAGCGCCGAACTCTGATAGTTGGAGCTCATGTCAGTGGCCGTCACCCGAACACGTGTGAACGGAAACTCGGTTGCCGAGCTTTCTGGCGCGTAATACCGGCCGGCACCATTGATGGCACCGTAGTTCTGCGTATGACCATCCAGACGTTCGACACCCCACGTCACACTCAACGCCAGCGGTTGAGTGGTGAAGGTGGTGAAGGTGGTGGAACTGTCGACTACCATCAGATGCTCCGCCGGGCTGACGACAAAGTCTGCCCCGGAACTATTGATGCGCCCGAAGGCGGCTATGTCTCTGGGCGCACGCAGTACATCAGGCACAATGGCTTCGTTGAAATTGAGATTGATACTGTCCCGGATGAACGAACTGATCGGCACACGGGTAGCGAGTTTGCCCTTTAGTACGGCCCTGATCCCGGACTCGAACGGATGAGTGTCCAGGGTCTCGAAATTCGTCTTTACTGCCACTATCAAAAACGCTAATGACGGGCTCAATGGTGGTGGATCCAAATCTCCGAAAGCCGGTTCACCGCTGGTGGTATTTATCGTGAGGCTGGGGGTCAGAACGAGGTCGTTGTTTTCTTCGGCGAAGGTATAAATGCACCGTACATCGACCGTGATGACCTTGCTCATGACCAGTACCGTCTGGCCTGGCAACGTAAGCATAACGCTGGGTGTAGCTTTGGGCTTCCAGGTCAATTCCACCGTGCCATCGCAAATGAGTTGCACTGACAAAGGCGTGCTCTCCAACGCCTCAAGCCAGGTCTCGGGTTTGTAAACATTTGCCATGACTGACACGCCATCGATTTGAACCTCGACATCCCGGCTGCTCGACTCAGACGTCTTCAATCTGCCCGACTTGGCCGTCGCCTTGACCAGTCGGCCGGAGCCATCATGAACAAATTCGAAATCCACGTCTGCAATAACCGAAGCAATGGTCTTGGTCACCTCGCCGATGAACAGTGCCGCCTTGAACGTACGCTCAGCACTGAACAAAACTGTTGCTGAGTAATCTTTCCCGACATCATCCGGTATCAGGTATTGGTACTCTACCGGGATGTCGCCGTCTTCCTGACTGCCTTCCAGACGAATGAACACCAGCACGGCCCCGTCGCCATAGTTGGCGGCATGCGGGTCGAGAGGTGCTGCAGGATTGGTCTGGGTGCGCAGTTTGAAAGACTGAGGGTGCATCAGATCATTGCTGCCACGCTTGATCACGCCAAGCGTCCATATGCGCTCATCGTCCGGCAAATCATTGAACAGGGCTTTGAAAAAATCTCCGCCGAGTGCCCGGTCAGCCCTGTCAGCCGCGAAGGTAAGAATGAAATTGTCACTGTCCTTGAGGTCGAGCCGCACCCGGCCATCGCTCTCGATATTGCCCGGGACCATTTCCAGCGCGAGATCCAGTGTCAGCTTCGGACCTTGCAGCGCATCGATATGGATAACCCTGTAGGCTTCCCAATTATCGACGTTATTCTTCATCGTCAATTGGGTTCCGCCCAGAATCGAACAGGTCAATGTCGCATGAGAATAACCGAGGTTATCGTTCGAGAAGGCCAGTCTGGGCGCATCCAGAATAAAATTGTGAATACATTCTTTAAACCCGTCGCTCAGTATCACCTCTCCGCTCACAGGCTTTATACAGGTGTCCGACGAAAAACGCGCAACATACTCCTGAAGCAACAGGTTATTCACCTCGCCTCGGGCCATTGCAGCGATGGAGTCCCAACCCCACATAACATTGTTAGCGGGGTCTTTCATCCACTCGGTCAGGTGGTTCAGCGTGTTATTGGCCATAGGGTTGCGTCCTTGCATGTGTGGGGTCATACCAGTGGCTGTTGCGTCCTGCGCCAGCCCGCCGGCCTGTGAAGAATGACCGTCCAGTACCTCGAAATCGATAGACGGAAACTGTGTGTAAGTCGCCCCGTCATCAAAGCTGACTTCAACCGCCACGGTGTTGGTCAGATTGTTTCTCTGCAGACTCTCCAGAAAGTCCCTCGGGATGATCACCGACACCTGCTTGGATTGGTATTCCGCCTCACTGAGCGGTTCGGCTGCGCCGGTACGTAGCCCGAGCGCTTGTGGCGAACCCGATTGTGACAAGCCAATGGCCTTGATTCGTACCCGTTGCCCGGGTGCCATATAGGGCCAGGATGCGAGGTCCAGACCCGCACCTTCTGACGGCACAAGGTCGAGGTAAAGCTTGGTATCGGTAATGCGTGGTCGCATGATCTGGATAACCGGCCAAACACCGACAAGGCCTCTGACTTCCAGTTCGAATACTGGCGAAGTGCCTGACTGCGACAGCGAAACGACCTTGTAATACACATCTACCCACTTGCCCATATTGGCCGGAACCGCCGTGGACGGGATGATGAACAGGCGCGGATCGTCTGGTGAAGGATCAGCGATAAAGCTGCCCGTGCTTGTATTGCCATCCCAGTGCATCTGTACCGTGGAATCGTCACCGATGAAAGCATTGTCCGGTATGCGAATTTTCACCCCGCTCTGCAGCCACGAGGCATTGATATAGCCCTTTACTCCCCATTCTCCAGAGCTCTCGATCGTGGCGTGGTCGATAACGGGCACAGGAAGATCGAGCGCAAGACTCAGCATGACCTTGCGCGGCAACGAGCTGGCGGCATGGCCTGGTCGCGCGTACTGATACACCAGCTCGATTTCCTTGCCGTTATTGGCGCAAAGCCAGGCATTCGCCAGCGAGAACTGCAGTACGCCACTGTCGAGATTGGATATGTCGGCCCTCAGGGTCTGCACCAGCATATTGCCGCTGGAAACGTAAACCACGACATCGTCATCGATCTGCATGCCCGAAGGATCGATCAGCAGGGTGATGCCGCCAGGAAAGGCTTCCGGATCCAGTGAGCCACCGTTGAAATCCTTGATCCTCAATGCCGGCAATAACGCCGCTGACGGTGCGACGATGGCCAGTGACTGGGTGACTGAATCCGTTATCAATGTGGAATCGGCATACTCGATGCGGTAGCTCATCAGCGCGACGCCATTTGCAATTGGAAAAAATACGCTAGTGGTTATCGACCACCGCAAAGGCTGGCCCACCTCGTCCCCAGTCAATAACCGGGACTCGACCCAAGGGTCCGAGGGGCAGCCGTCGTCGAAATAAAGATCCAGTGTGAGGATCACTTTGTCGCCCTCGCGCATGGCCAGATACGGCGGCGTCACGATCGACACCTGATTGACGCCCCACAGCAGGTCGGGATCAAGCTTCAGATCGTGAGACTCCTTGCATTGCGGCACCCCCAGCCCGGCAGCCGTTGGTGGACGTTTGCCAACATAGAAAAACAGGCGCTGGGATTCCTCGATGCTGCCTTCGACTATGTACGAGTAAAACACCCAGCCATTGCCAAGCCTCGTCAGCAACGGGTTATTGATCTTCAGCAGCATGCCTTCAGGCTCCAGGTCCCCGACCTCGACAAGTTCGCCGACATAGTCCTCCACTGCGCCCAAGGCGCTGCAACCTCGCCAGTTGGGCATGAACCAATCACCTTTTTCGATACCTGGATAGTTGATCCAGGTGAGCAGGTCGGCGCCGCCCAACTGATCCAGGTCGAGGTAATTCCCGGGCTGCTGCAGGTCGGGCACCTTGGGGGCGGGAAAATCCAGCGCCATGAGTGAGACTCCTTTCTCGTTTCCGCCTGAATGGGTGTATCGCAAGGGTTGACCTTGCAAATGCGGATAGGACTTTTTTACGCCGGTGCCCACCAGTTGCCCACTAGCACTACTGCTAGGTTGTTGCCCGGGTTCGGACTGTTAGGGTTAGGCAAGACCTCCAGCCACACGGACGCCTCAGGGAGTTCAGGCTTGGGGGGCGTCAATGAACAGAGCGCAAGGACTGCACAATCGTCAGACACCGCAGCGCTTGTCCCGCATCAATCAGCGAGGTCCGCTCCATGGCTGCTTCTACTTCCGTGCACTCCAACGCGTTCAATTTCATGAGTTGTCTGAAAAGCGGCGTTGACCCGCGCACCGGGCTGTACAACATATCGATCAGCATGCCCGAACTGCAAAGCAATGACCTGCGCGGACCAGGGTTCCGACTCGACCTGTCCTACAGTCAGCTAAATACGCTGGACAGCGGCTATGGCATGGGCTGGAATCTACAGGTTTCACAATACAACCCTGCCACTCAGATCCTGTCCCTCAGCACAGGCGAGACCTTCCTGGTCGACGGCACCGGCAGCAACGGCCTACGGACGATGACCGAGAAGAAAATTGACACCTTCCACTTCTACAAGCAGGACGATACGTCCTACCGGGTGGTGCACAAATCAGGTCTGGTGGAAATCCTCGAGTTGCACATCAGCGGCAATAAAAGAATGGCCTGGGCGGTGAAAATCATCGCGCCGTCCGGGCACAGCATCACGCTCAAGCACAAGCTGTTCAAAAGCAGCACCTACATGCTTGCTTCGATCACTGACGACCTGGGTCAGACGCTGTTGGAAATTGCACGCAGCGACGATTTCGTCGAGCTGAAACTGCATCCGTATGAGGGCATTGGCGGTGCTCCACTGGCGCGCTTTTTGATGACCCTCGTCGGCACCGACAGACGCGTATCGCGCATCACCCTGCCCACCGAGAATAATGCGTCATGGCGCTTTGAATATACCCTGGAGAACGACCATCAATGGTGCGTGAACCATGTAGAGACACCGTCTGGAAGCAGCGAAGATGTTTACTACGAGGATGAAGGCCATGCGTTTCCATACAGCGCCGATCGCCCGCCCCTACCCAGAGTGACCAAGCACGTCATCGATCCCGGCCTCGGTCAGGCAAAGGTCGATGTGCGATATACCTACAAGGACGGCCAGCAACACTCACGAAATTTTCTCGGTGCAGAGCTGCGCATCGTCTGGGAAGACGACGGCCTGGACAACCTTTACAAAACCTTGCAGGACTACAACTATGTCTGTACCGAAAGCCTGTGGGTCGACAGCAAGGCCGTGCGCAGCATAGAGCGGACCTTCAACCGCTTTCACTTGCAGACCCTTGAAGTCACCACCCAAAACAACAACCAGCAAACGGTCACGACCGCCTATAACATTCGGCCGGGCGAGCGTTACTCCATGCAGCCCAACAATTGTCAGCTACCCAGCGAAGTCACCACCCGTTGGCAACGGCTGGACGAGCCTGAGCGGACGCGCACAGAAACCGTCACCTATACCTATGACCTTTACGGCAATCCGCTGGTGCATACACGCGCCGACGGGATCCAAGAAGTCAGCAGCTGGTACCCGGCCGGCGGTGGCGACGGTTGCCCGGCCGATGCGGAAGGGTTTGTCTCCCGACTGAAAGAAAAAGTGGTCGAACCCGCGCCATCGTCGCAGTCCGGGGCCCCTACCCTGTCCACACGTTATCGCTACAGTACGCTGCCTGCACTGACCGGCAGCGAGTTACCCGACTGGATCGTGCCGGAAACCGAAACACTGCTGCAGCTTGAAAGCGGTGGAACCTCTGTGGAGTTGCAAAAGATCCTGCTGGAGCACATCAACCAGCCGGACGCGCCTTTCCAGCATGGTCGGATCGCGAAAAATATCGAGTCCGTGAACGGAAAGGACACCGTTACCGTCTACGAGTACAGCCACGCCAGCATCAGTCACAGCAACAGCAACAGCAACAGCAACAGCAACAGCACCAATAGCAGCAGCCGCAAGAAAAAGGGTAAGGGCAAGATCAGGATCAAGATCAAAGGCAAGGGCAAAGACCGGATCAAGATCAAGGGCAAGGGCAAGGGCAAGGGCAAGGGCAAGGGCAACAACAAGGGCAACAGCAAACACTTGCAGGTCCCGGTACAGCTGATAGAGATCACCACTATCGGCTTCGACAACACTCGCATAAGCAAGCAGCAACAGCAGTCGTTGTTGACCGGCCAGGTGCTGCTGATCCTGGAAGAAGGCGTGGAGATCCGCTATGTCTATGACGCGCTCAACCGGCTGACCAAAGAAACGATCGCACCGAATTCAAGTGCTGGCTATGAAGCCAGTCGCGAGTACGAGTACACCCTGTGTTCCGATACGGGACAGTGGGCAGAACAAGTGCTGACCGACGCCCGCAAGGTCAAGACCCGCTCTGTCATGGACGGCCTGGGCCGGGCAATACTCGAGGAACGGGACCACATCGACAGCAATGATCTGCAAGCAATGTGCATGATCCATAAAACGCAATACAACGCTTGGAACAATGTGCAATACGAAACGGATTACGACTGGTTCGACAACCAGCAACTGTTCGCTATGCGAAACACCTACACCTACGACGACTGGAACCAGCAATCTGTCATTGCCTCGGATCACGGCATGCAGACTCACCAGTACCACGACCCCATCGGCAGTAAAGAACATAACGGTCCTGTTCAGAAGACCTGGGTGCAAAGCGGTGACGCAGAACCTCTGATCAGTGGTCGTAGCGAGACCTGGCTGAACATGTTCGGCAAACCGGACAAGATCAAGAGCCAGGACGCAGCAGGAAGAGATCTGGGCTCACAAACCTTTCTCTACGACGGAATTGGACGCTGCACGGAACAGACCGATGCGTCAGACCACAAAACGCAGTTCAGTTATGACGCCTGGTCGCGCATGGTCAGCACACGCTTGCCCGATAGCAGCGAGGCACATCGTGAGTATGAACCGTTCAGCACCACCGAGCTGCCGACCAGCCTGAACGTGATTCATCCGGACGGTATTACCAAAACCGCGGCAGGCAAACAGACGTTCGACGGGCTCGGGCGTCTGACACTGGCCCAGGCAGGGCAACGTATCGAGCATTACGAGTATGAGGACGGTCACCGGCAGATCAAAACCCGCAAAACGGCCAAGGGTGATGACATTAGCTACACCTACAACCTGGCACTCACCGATCAGATCGTCTCCAGTGTCTCCAGTACTGCACCGGATGACGCTGCCCGTTTCGAGTATGACAACGTCAGTGCCCGCCTGATCTCTGCCACCAATAAGCAGGGCAAGCGCACTTACGCTTATGACGCGCATAACCAGCTGACCAAAGAGACCTGGGAAGATCTGCAAGGCCGGACCTGGCAAACCCTTCATCGGACATCCTTGCAGGGCCGTGCGATGTATCGCACCGATGTCGAACAAAAAGACGTCAAAAACCCGGTTAAAGGTGTAGTCAAAGGCCGGAGCAAAGGCGGCGTCAAAAACAGTGTCAAAGGCGTTGAAACGATTTACCGGTATGACACGTTCGGCCGACTCGAAAGTGCCGTTCAGGGCAACGTGAAGGTGACCACGCGTTATGACACACTGGGTCAGCCCTGCGAGATGACGACCCATGACACAGTAGCCGGAACCAGCCTGGTAAACCGTATTGAATATGACGACCAGGGACAGGAAGTTCTCAGAACGCAGAATGCCGGCAATCACCCTGTACGTACGCTGACACAGCAATGGCAACCCGACGGGCTCATGCAAAGCCGTCATTTGCAGGAAGCGGGCAACCCGCTGCTGCTGGAAGAGTTCCAGTATGACGCTCGAGGTCGTCTGAGCGGCGTCGCCTATTCAGGCAGTAACCGGCCAGTGCACGCATCCGGCAAAGCGATCATCAACCAGAGGTTCATCTTCGACGAGCTGGACAACATGACCCTGACCACTACCAGATTTGACAACGTCAGCAATGAGGCCTGCTTCAGCACTGAGACGGCCATTTTCCGCTATGGCAAAGAAGGGGACCCCGATTCCAGGGACCGATGCCAGTTACTCGGCATCACCTACCTGCCTCCACGGGACACACCGCCCCCGACGTTCAGCTATGACGCCAACGGCAATCAGTCCGCTGACGAGCATGGCAACCTGTTGTACTACGACAGTGAAAGCCGCCTTGTACGGACGGACAAACCGACAGGTGAGCCGATCAACACATACGCTTACGACAGCAATGATCATCTGGCCACCACCCGCAATGGCAGTGACAGCGAAATACTGCGTTTTTATCAGGGCCAGCAGTTGAGCAGCACGGTGCAGGACGACCGACGAACTCAGTTTCTGCACATTGACGAGCAACCCATAGGCCAGCAGACCATCGGAGAACCTGCCGAAACCCTGCTGTTGCTGACGGATGCGAACCAGAGCGTTATTGGTGAGTTCCAGCAGGACACGTTGCGAACAGCTGTCTACAGCGCCTACGGAGAACGCCACAGCGATGACGCGCTGCTCAGCGTCGCTGGGTTCAACGGCGAGGTATGCGAAAAAGACACGGGCTGGTATCTGCTGGGCAATGGCTACAGAGCCTACAACCCCGGCATGATGCGTTTTCACAGCCCCGATTCCTTGAGCCCCTTTGGCGCAGGTGGGGTCAACCCCTATACCTATTGCCTGGGCAACCCCATTGCCTGGCGCGACCCCACCGGGCATGACGCCAGCTCCCAGAGCGGCAGGCTGCGACGGCCCGATGAGGATGCGATACCGGCAGAGATGCGGGGTGACCTGGGCCTATGGACCTGGGTCTCGCTCGCGGCTGGCGTAGTGTTCACGCTACTCAGTTACTACGCGACAGTTACCACGTTTGGAATAGCCACCCCCGTCACGGGCCCTATAGCATTTCTAGGCTTATCGATGACCTCATACGCGGGCGCCAGCATTACAACCGCAGTGTTGGCGACAGGAACCTTTATCAGTGCTGCATCAACGGCTGCCAGTACTTATGGTGCGGTGACGGGAAACACCAAAGCCATGCAAGCAGGGCAATACCTCGGCTATATCGGGGCCGCTGTAGAGATCAGTGGGGGGATATTGAGACATACGCTTAAAAGAGCGGTCCATGCTGCGGTCCACGTTGGGGACGATGTAACTAAGCCGGTATTGACGGGCAGACTATTCAGGTTTTTGAACAGGTCGAAGTCCACGTCTGAGGATGGGGCTGCTCCAACGAATCCAGCGAATTCAGGCGCAGGTAACTTAGCAGAGAATACGTTGATTCCAAGAGCGGTCGGGAAGTCAAAGCCTGTGCCACCGCGACCCAACCCGCGGCCAATGACAGGCCCTTACGCCAGGCGCGACCAGCAATTGATAACTAATGAAGCATCACCCAGCAGCCCTTCATGGCTGGCACGAAGGACAGCTTTTACAAAACAGCTTGGCAAATTAGGACAGAACGTATACATGCTTATATACGAGATTCGCAGGTGAGAGAACCGAACTTCCCGCCGCCGATAAAAAGCCCATCGCTGTCGGCGGCATTTCAGTCAACGCCTCTATTTCCATACCGTTACATTTGCCCCTTCGGATTCTCTGCCCGAACAGACAAGCACAGACCCATGAAAAACCCGGAACAACGTAAAAACTCAAGATTTTAAATGTATGACACTAATTTAGGAAATATCCTACACCTCCCGCCACTAACCAAAGCCCGCCAGAGACTTCGCAACTAACGCACCTGCTGTAAACTCCCGCCCCGTCATGACGCACAACACAAACCGTCTCTCAAGACACCATAAATAGTTACATTTCCACTCTTGTAACGTTAATACTTATAAGGTTTTTATCTTGAATAAAATGCTATCCGTACTGGGCCTTGCTCTGGCAACCACACTGACCGGCACTGTCGCATCCGCCAACTCCGGCACCATCCGTTTCGAAGGCAAGATAACCTCCACCACCTGCCCTATCGAAGTGGTCAATCCGGGCGATGGCTCTACCGGCAACCTGGTTAACATGGGCTCTATCGAGGCCAGCCGCTTCACCGGCATCGGTGACGAACTGTCTGGCAAGAGCTTTGCCCTGCGCGTCAATGACAACGGCAACTGCGGCCTGGCGAGTGGTAACTTGAATGCGGCCAAAGTCACCTTCACCGGTGACGCGGACAGCAGCGGCGACTACTTCGGCGTCACCCCTACTGCCGACGGGGCAAAGGGCGTTGCGATTGTCATCAAGGACCAGACCGGGGTCTCGATCAAACCAGGCGACACGTCGGCGCCTTACACACTGGTCGAAGGTGGTGTCACCGACATGGTGTTCAACGCCTACTACCGTTCGACAGCAACTAACGTTGAAGCCGGTGCTGCCTCGGCGGATGTCCAGTTTGTTGTCGCGATTAACTGATACATCGACCCACTCGCTCACTGTGTAAGGATCGATAGTCTTTTCACGTGAAGCATCTTCAATACGTTCAGGTCTGTTTCGGATCTGAACGTACAAGGTAACTTTTCATGATGTGCCAACAGTCTTTTAAAAGACCTGCCCTCGCGGGGTGCACGATGTTATTCATGTGCGCAGCCTATATACCTGCCAGCCAGGCAGCACTGACCGTCAACGCAACGCGCATAGTATTCGATGGCGACAAGCGCAGTACGTCGGTGGTCATATCCAATCCAAGTGATCGGCCGTTCGCGGTACAGACCTGGGTAAATACGGAGGCAGACGACACTGTCACCGTCGTTCCATTCGCACCTTCGCCGCCACTTTTTCGCCTTAATCCGGGCAAGGAACAACACGTACAGATCAATGGCCTGCCCCAAGACCTGCCCTCCGATCGTGAATCATTGTTCTACTTCAACGTGCAGGAAATACCTCAGGCCAACTCTTCGCAAGGCAATGTACTGAATATTGCCCTGCGTACCCGTATCAAACTGTTTTATCGCCCGGCTCTGCTGACTGACAACCCCACTGCCCGCCTCAAGGACCTGCAATGGTCGGTCCGGCAGATTGCCGGCAAGGCAGAGCTGACCGCCATGAATCCGACGCCCTTTCATGTGTCGTTCATTCGCCTCGACGTCTCCGGCGGTGGCAGGACTGAAAAGGTCAGTGAAGTCGCCATGCTTGGCCCGTTCAGCTCTCGCCATTACAAGCTCAACGAAACGAAAGCGGTACCGGGCCTTCAGGTGGTATTTGCCGCGATCAACGATTACGGCGGCTACAGCCAGCCGCTGACAGCTACGGCCACGCTGACTGACTGAAACAGCGCAGGCCCGCTTCATCCCAGGACATTGAACATGACCCTATTACCCGATTCCGGGTTCATACCAGTGCGCCTGCGCTTTATGCAGGTGCTGATTGTGTGCGGCAGCGTTACCGTTGTGCTGGAGCCGACCAAAGCGGCAACCGCCGTCAATTTCCAGCCCGGCTTCCTGCGTCAGGGCCAGGACTATGACAGTGCGGCCGCAGCCAGCGTGCTGAACCAGTTGTCAGCTGTCGAGAGCCTCGGGCCAGGCGAGCATTGGGTAGAAATCCACGTCAATATGCGCTATTTCGGCCAACGTCAGATCCGTTTCGATGCCGACCCACAAGGCAACGGCCTGCTACCCTGCCTGTCGCCGGAGTTGCTGGAGCAGATCGGCGTACGTCTCGGCAGTCTGGCCGACCCGGCCTTGTTGCAAGTCGCCTGTGTCGCGCTGGGGCAACTGATTCCGGACGACAGGGTCGTACTGGACGGGGGCAGACTGCAACTGTCGATCTCGATACCGCAGATCGCCATGCGCCGCGATGCCAACGGGCGAGTGGACCCGGCGCTTTGGGATTACGGCATCAACGCCGCCTTCATCAATTACCAGACCTCGGCGCAACAGACGACCCACAGGGAGACAGGCACCAGCAGCAGCGCAGACCTGTACCTCAACACCGGTATCAACCTGGGATCATGGCGATTGCGCAGCAATCAAAGCGTGCGTCAGGATGCACAGGGACATCGCGAGTGGACCAGAGCCTATGCCTATGCACAGCGCGACCTGCCCGGCACGCACGCTAACCTGACCCTGGGTGAAACCTACACCGGCGGCGATGTCTTCCGGAGCGTGCCGATCAAGGGCGGGTTGATCAAAACCGATCAGGAGATGCTCCCCGATTCCCAGCAGGGTTACGCACCGGTGATTCGTGGCGTTGCGCAAAGCAGGGCCAAACTGGAAGTACTGCGCAACGGATACCCGATCTACTCCACATATGTCAGTGCCGGCCCCTATGAAATAAATGACCTGAACACGGCGGGCAGCGGCGAACTGGAGATCGTGCTGACCGAGGCCGATGGTCAGGTACGGCGCTTTACCCAACCTTACTCGACCATGAGTAACCTGTTGCGCGAAGGCTCCTGGAAATACAGCGCCGCCCTGGGCCGCTTCAACGGTGCCTACGCCACCGAGCATCCCTGGCTGTGGCAAGGCACGCTGGCCGTTGGAACAGGCTGGAACTCGACACTTTATGGCGGACTTATAACCAGCGACTTCTACCACGCCGCTGCACTGGGCGTGTCACGGGACATGGGCACGCTGGGGGCGATGGCATTCGATGTGACCCGGTCAAGCGCCAGCATCGACCAACCCGGTCAGTCCAGCGCGCAAGGCATGAGTTACGCCATCAAGTATGGCAAGGCGTTCACTACCCAGACCAATCTGCGCTTCGCAGGTTATCGCTATTCCACCGAAGGCTATCGGGATTTCGACGAAGCCGTCAGTCAGCGCAGCAACGACGCTACGTTCACAGGCAGCCGCCGAAGCCGCCTGGAAGCTTCGGTTCATCAGAGAATCGGCTTACGCAGCAACGTTGGTCTGACGCTGTCGCAACAGGATTACTGGGGCAGCGATATCGAACAGCGACAATTTCAATTCAATTTCAACACCCATCGTGCCGGGATCACCTATAACTTCTACGCCTCACAGTCACTGAGCGCAGCCAGTAGTAGCCGCGGCAACGACCGGCAGTTCGGCCTGAGCATCTCGATGCCCCTCGACACCGGCCATTCGAGCAATGCCACATTCGACCTGCAAAGCAGCGCCAATCGCCACAGTCAACGGGGCAGCCTGAGCGGCAGCCTCTATGAAAACCGCGTCAACTATCACGCCAGTCTGAGCAACGATGACGGCAAGCAGCAAAGTGCAGGCCTTGCGGCCGGCTATCAGGCGCCCTTCGCCAGCCTCGGCGCCGGTGTGACCCAAGGCAATGATTATCGAAGTGCATCAGTCAACGTCAGTGGTGCCTTGTTGCTGCATGCGGACGGCATCGAGTTCGGCCCGAATCTGGGCGACACCATCGCCCTGATCGAAGTACCCGATACACCCGGCGTTGGCATACAGAACGCTACCGGTGTCAGGACCAATAGTCGCGGCTACGCATTGATGCCCTATCTGCGTCCCTACCGCCATAACCCGATCACCTTGCAAACCGACCGACTGGGGCCCGAGGTGGAAATCGATAACGCCAGTACTCAAGTAGTACCTGCCAGGGGTGCCGTGATCAAGACCACTTTCGCTGCGCGCACGGTGACACGCCTGATCATCAATGCAACCACTGACGGTGGCAAACCGTTGCCATTCGGTGCCCAGGTGAGCGATGCGCAGGGCAACATTCTGGGCATCGCAGGTCAGGGCGGGCAGATTTTGCTGTCCACCGGCATGCAGGCACAAACCCTCGATGTCCGTTGGGGTGAGAAAAGCGACCCTCAGTGTCATCTGCACATAGACCCCGCCGGCATGACTCTGGCCAAGGGCTACCGAATGCAAGACATGACGTGTGCCCAGTGACATCAGGTCTGAGCCATCCGCGACATTGTTATTTCAGGAATCCCCCCATGAACTCTGCATTGAACGCCCTGCTCCCCAGTCTGATCCTGTTGGGGACCAGCTATAGTGCTGCGGCTTATTCCGACGTACCGGATGACATACCGAGCAACGATTGCTATTGGATTTCCCCACCGGGAATAAAAGATTACCGGCGCGACATCGGCACGCTCTACGTCCCGAAAGACGCCCCAGTGGGCACCTTTATCGGTAGCATCGATATGCTTCAAGCCACGCCAGACAAGGCAGGTCTGGAGGCGGCCTGCAGAAATGACGGCACGGCTCTTCTGGAATTCAATGCAACGGCTACGGTTCCGATATTTCCTGGCACGCTGGAGCCGATAAACGGGGAAGACCTCACAGGCAAGATACTGCAAACCAATATTCCGGGCGTCGGAGTGCGGATAAGACTGGGGTATCCGTATGACAGGAACTGCAGCAATTGCTTCACGCCTGTAGGAGGAAGCGCCTCCGTTCCGTTCATCGGCCTCAACGACCACCAGAAAATGCTCACGAGCCTGCCTTTGGTTCATTTGCACAACTATGTAACGCTGGTCAAGACCGGACCGATCCCCTCCGGCCCCAATGTGCTCAATGGCAGCGAACTGTTCTCCGGAAGCGTGACAACGCTTGGCAGGATCATGAAGTACGGGCTAACCGGCACGATACTTCAGGCACAGTGCAGCGTTGGTGCAGATCCGGTCAGTGCCGACCCGGTGCAGTTGGGTGAGTGGGACAGCGCGGACTTCACCGGTCCCGGCTTCACCACACCGGCGGTGCCCTTCAGTATTGCGTTGAGTAACTGCGAGACCTACATGGACGCAGGCTTCGTGGCAACGGCGCATATCCAGCTCGATGGTGTCGAAGGCTCTGTTCCCGAGGGCCCTGTCGGCAGCGGGGTTTTTACCCTGACCAGCGACTCGGACGCCAAGGGCATGGGGATTCAGATTCTCAAAGGTGATGGAGTCACGCCCATGGAGCTGCAGACCGAAGTGCCAATGATGGTGATCACACCCGGTAACGTTGTGCTGAACTTTTACGCCCGCTTCTACCAGACACAGGCCAGCAGCGCGATCCGGCCGGGCAAGGCCAAAGGGGCCCTCAGCTTCACGATGACCTACAAGTAGCAATGCGCCGTGGACTGCCAACCTGGCGGTCCATGACCTCCTCAGGGGTACAACATTAGTCTGAGCGAAGGGAAAGACTGCCAGGAGAGCTTCTGGTCGAAACTCACACGCACCCGGACATCCAGCTGAGTGTCGATATTAAATGCCTTCAAATCCGTTTTGCTGATAACACCGGCGTCGATTCTATCGGCCACCAGCGGCACCGGGTATTCATCCAGAACGTTAACGATCAACAACTCATCATTAGCACCGCTGACACCACGCACATCAATGGTGATGAACTGATCAGTGCCCATGAATGACCAACTGTCGAGCTTGAACTGTGCGTAGCCTCCGTCGGGAATGTCCTGCAGGCTCAGAATCGCTCCGGAGACCTTGTCACACTGCACGACTGGAAAGCCTGTCATCCCCAGAATAGTCAGAGTATGCCGGTCCGAAAGATAAGGTGGGTCGGCGCTATTTTCGAACACCTCGTAGTACACCGGGATCGACTTGCCGAAATGCTGGGCAATCTGAGTGGAAGGCACGTTGAACAGCCTCGAGTCTGCTACCTCCGTAAGAAAGGAACCCACACTACCGGGCTCGGCCCACTGAACGCGGACGGTGTCACCGGGAGCAATCACGGCATCCTCAGGTATCGATACCACTGCGCCCCGATAAGCATTTACCGGATCGAGCGTACTGGCGCTTGGCCGGCCTGTGGTCTTCTGAACCTGAGGGGGTGGCAGCACACGGGGTACTGGCCGAGCGCACACCAGCAGCGAAACAGCCAGCGCACGGGGCCCGGCATTCCCCGAGCGATCCTTCAACTTGTAGGACACATAACGAATGCCATCGCCACTCTCTAGAACCATTTGCTTGTCGAAGGCAATACTAATCGTGCTACCGATATCGGACTCTTCAAGCGGCAGGGTTCCGGTGTGCTCCGATCCCGTCGGCGTACTGCTCCAGTACCAGATAACGAGATCCCCGGGGCTCGGCGAAAAATACGCGGGCACTTCGGCCAGCACGGTGTCGTCATGAGTGTTCAGCCAGGCGGCGGTAAGACCGTCGCTGACGATTTCCTGCGGAAAAATCAGCGCCTCTTCGTCTGCGAATACCGGTGCCGTTTTATCAATGACAAAGGCCAGTGTTTCGGATTCAGTCAGCATCTGGTTCGCGGTCTGGACGCTATAACGGAGTCGATGCCGGCCTTCGCCAAGGTGTTGCTGCGCGATCATGATGAACAGATCGTCAGGCTGTACAGGTCCGGTCCAGACCTTCTCGTCCAGCAGCACGTCATTCCAGTACACGCGCAGATACTCAGGGTAGTCCAGGCTGGGCCCGGAGTTTTGCCACATGGGAAAATCGACCCGCAACGGCACGAGCCAGGCACTGCTGGGAAGCAGATTGGGTTCGCCGCCGGGTACGTCAGGGAGGAGTTCGGCGATCAAGGGCGGCGCAAGCAGCACGCTCTTGCGCCATGAAGCCGGCCAGAAAAGGATTCTGATCCGTTCGATCCACTTTGAAATGACAGACATGAGCCGGGCCTCCAGCACGAGAAAGCGGTGGCCGACCCGTTTGCCGACCGCCATGCCTGTCAGTTAACACCCTGTTTTTTTTTGCGGATACTGGCACAAGTGATAGGACCGTTGGCGCATCAGCGCCAGTCGCTTCACTGTCACTACCAGCTGTAACGCAAGCCTGCACTGGCACCCCACGGCTGTTCGATGGCATCGCTGTTGCTGTAATCGAAATCAGCATGCAGCTGCAGGTTGTCAGATAGCGACACCGAAACGCCCGCACCCAATTCGCCACGGGAACCAGAGAGGTCGTTATTGAACATGTTGTCGTTGACCTTGACCTCGTTCCTGTTGACGAATTCGTGAGCCACGGCAACCCGCACGTAAGGTTGTAGCGTACGCCCCTTGCCCACATCAAAACTGCGCCCCGCCGTCGTACCGACCTTGCCGAGCAGCGACCGGCTGCGGTCACCTTCAGCATGCATACCGTTATCCAGTGCATAGTCCTTGCCCTGAACGACCAGGCCCGCCAGTTGGGTATAGGGTTCGAGAAAATAACCGTTGTCCAGTTTGATGTGCCGCCCCAGCTCCAGTGACGCGCCAACCCCCAGATTGTCGTAGTTGCCGCGCGTGCGGGAACCATCGCTGAGATTGACTCTGGCCTTGTTTTTGAACTGATTGAGTTTGATCACGCCATCGACGTAGTAGCCGCTCTCGCTGTCCAGCCAAGTGCTGTAAGCGCCCAGCGAGTAGCTGTCGACCTTGCCACTGGCACCGTGATCCAGGCTGAGGTCGGACGTGCTCTGTCCGATCATGACACCCGCCAGCCATTGCCCCGACCCCACAGGCAGCTTGCCATCTGCGCCAAGAGCAACACCGCTCTGAACCTGCTGATATCCGAAGCCCGAGGCGTCGGCGACATTGAATTTGTTGCCGTAGGTACGCATCCAGCCACCGGAACGGGCCTGGTCCATGCGCAACTCACCCATGCGCGAACGTAACGTGCTCAACTCTCCGTACCAGACAGTCGGTGCGGTATTGAACAACGCCATGACAGTCTGTGCGCCCGGGCTGATGGTTCGGGTGGCGGTGTCCAGATACCAGTCGTTTGCGCCATGCTTGATCAGGTCATAGGACCATGCCCCCAGATCCACGGCGCCGCCTGCCAGGGAAAAACTGGCATCGCCGGCTGCGGCATGTACTACGTGCAGAGAGGTGTCACTGAGAGGATCGGTACCGGTGCTGCCGATAAGCAAGGAATGGCTGCCGGTTGCATTGCCGGTGATATCCAGAAAGTCTGTGGCCGCGCCGCCGAAATCCACGTCCATCATGAACGTGCCGCTCCCTGACAGGCTTGCAAGTGACAAGGTGTAAAACGAGGCCGCGTCACCAAACCTGACCGACCCGCCATTCATGGAAACGTTACCCACCTGGCTGTTTTCGACCATCGTCCACTGCCCCCCGCTGGCAAGCGAAAAACTGGCGACGTTCTGCAGACGTCCGGTCAGGGTTGCATTGTTTTGTAATACCAGGCCAGCAGTACTGCCTGCGTCAGCGAATATGTCGCCCAGCAATTGACTGTTGTCGACGGTCATATTGGCTGTAGAACCGTTGATCAGCTCCAGTATCTTGCCGTTGCCGCCGGTCAGCGTGGAGCCATTTTTGACGAAAATAGTGGCAGTGGCAGGCGCCCCGGTGGGCGTTCCGACAATCAGTGCCGAATCCGTGACACCTTCGACCCGGGTCCCTTCCAGGGTCAATAGATTGCTCGAGGGCACGCCGGGGTCGGCACGCATACGGATCCCATATTGCTGCCCGGTGATGGTGCTGTCGGACGCCTTCACAGTGGAGTCAAACATCTCCACGCCTCTGCCGTTGGTGCCCGTGGCCGTTACTGCGCTGTGCTCCAGTGTCAGATTGGCGAGCGAGCCGGCATTAACGCCACGATTGGTTGCCGTGATCGTGCTGCCGATAACCGTTGCCGTGGAGCCAACCAGTTGCGCAGTGTTATTGCCCATCCCCATACCATCCGCGCCACCCGTGAGCTGGCTTCCGGTAATCAAGGCATTTGCCCCGGTCAACGAGACTGCTGTGCCGGTAGCCGCGCTGACCTGACTGCCATTGAGTGTCAGCTGCGCACCGGTGACTGTAGATATTTGCAGGGTGGTCGCGCCATTGGAGGTCAGCACCCCATTGCTGCCCACCCGATAGCTGTCCAGCGGGGTCGTGGCATCAATGGTCACGGGGCCATTGACAGAGGTTTGCGCAAAGACAGAACTGTTGGACAGGAAGGGGGAGAGAAACGCCATGATCTTTAGTGTTCGTGAGAGCGGAAGCAGCGCGAATGGAGCATTCATTATGGTGTATTACCTGAATGAAACGGCGTTGAACCCCGTGGTCCTTGCCCGAACCTGGCCACGAGAAAGAGGCCGGAAGATTACGGGGATCAAACTGAATGCTCTGTAGGACGTTTCCTATGTAAATGTAGGGAGGTTCTGGTATTGAGGCTCTGACAGTCGTTAATTTACGGGGAGGTACCGGTAAGCGTAGGCAAAATGCCCCCATACGCACAGCTTCATTAAACTGTTTGGGAGCAACCTGGGCCGGCGCAATAACTGAAAACACGGCGCGCAGAGGATCGCAGGCACCTTCTGCCTGTGATCCGTCTTTAAAGCCCCCTACACGATAGGACACGCTCCATTTGCATCGTACATACCCACCTCGGCAGTGGTTTCCAGTGAGGTAATGGTGGAGCCCTTCAGACTGAACGAATACTTGATCTTCCCGCGCGCGTTTATGCCATGACCAGCAAGGTCATAAGTGGGCAGAAGGTGTGTCTCGTATGGCGTGACCAGCCAAGTAAAACCCGTGACTGGATAATCGTCCCCCAACACAATATGTTCGGTCTTTTCGACACCCGAGATAGGCGTATCGTCTTGTGGATCCGACGGAAAAGCGTTCCAGTACAGAGTGACGGTATCGCCTGCCGCCAGATAGTTCGATAGATCAGGAACGACTACCCGCACACCTGGCTCTCCTGAGGATGGATTGGCAGGATCCTTATAGAGCGAGGTGCAATTCAGCCATCCGCCTGGACTGGTACCTTGAAATTCCGGGGCATCGGGAGTGATGACCACAGCACTCACGTTGACCGGCGTATCCGGCGATTGTTGCGTATTCTCTGAGTCGGCGGCACGAATGCTGTAATGAACCGGCAAATCAGGGCGATTACCTTCAAATTCGATATAACGCCAGGGTATTTCGACCTCGCGCTCGTCTCCGGCCTTATCAGTGTCTACCACGGTGTATTGCACCTCAGGCACATGGCTTGCGCCCCAGTAGAAATCTACAACTTCGCCCGGTAGAAGCGGGTCATAAAGTTTGAATATGACACTGGCATTCGTCTTATCGTCCTCCGGCGTCAGGACATTCAGCTCGTTGGAAACTTCGCCGTAAACCTCGACCGGTAACAACTGATCGTTGACCGGATCAGGCCAGTCAGGATCGGGAACGGGATCAGGCCCGATAGTGGAGAAATTGACATTGACACTGATGCTTTTCACTGCGGACGGAACAACGCCACGCAGGACTTGATAACTCACTGTAGTAGGCTGATCACCGCCAGTCACTTGAGCGTACTGATCACGCAACACCGTGTCAGGAACCCTGACCGAAAACGGAAACTGCGGGACCTCTCCCATGTACTCAGGCCACAGTACTGCTGTACCCCAGGTAACCTCGATACGATCGGTAGGCTTCCAGTTATCGAACGACTCGATCAGCACCTCGACGCCCATTCGTGCGTCAGGCAGGTTGATCAGATTATCCGGAGGAAACGCCAGTGGCACCAGCGGGTCCTTCAGATTGTCGGGCAGCAGACCCAACGCTACGTCGATACGCGTATAAGCAGACAGACGGCTGCGGTTAGTGGCCTTGTCAAAGAGGAAATAGGCGACGTAATAGGCCTCGTCCTTTGACCCTTCGATTGCCGAGACGGGAAATGTCACCGTGTTATTCATCGCGTTGTCTACGCCGACAAATCCGATCGGGCTCGGAAGCTCAACCGGATCCACGGGTAAAACTCCGCTAACCCAATAAAAGGCTACCTTGTCGCCGGCCTGCCAGTCGCCATAGTCAGGCAGTGTGCCTACCAGACCGTCCAGGTTGTTGTCGAGGAATTCCTGTGTCAACTGGACAGTTGCCAGAGCCATCGAACCAGGCTCTGACTGCCCGCCGGGCGGCGTGGTATCGACTATCAGCTTGAGCAGCGGGCTGATAGTCTCCTGGTCGTTCGGCTGCCTGATCCGGTAGCGAAGACTGTAGACACCGTCTGCCGGTTTGGGGAATCCAGACGTAAGGGCGGTCAGCGGAATGTTGATCAGCTTCGGAAAGGTGCCAACGGCCACAGGTGCAGTGACCGTATCTGTAAACACTTCCAAGAATCCGTCGTCAGCCGGTACTTCACCCACTGCCCAATCGATGAAAAAGGTATCGGATTGGCCATCGTCAGTGACCAACTGCGCCCACTGGGCGAGAGTAACGTCAAGCGATGTACCGAGCAAAACGTCCTTGTTCAACGTCCCGTCCGTCGGGTCCACGATGTTGGCCACTTGCGCCACTGCGAGCACTGCCTTGAGGTCCATACCCCGCAGACTGCGCGCCAGCCGGTACGCGATGCGCGCCGCCTTGCTTTGTTCAGGTGTCAGTGTTGTTTTCGAATCGACCATAATCAGCACTCCTTTGCTACCGATTGCCGCCCCCCTCCCTTCACAGGAGCCCTGCGGCAGGTTGATGTGTGAAAAGCTCTCTCGATGAGCGCTTCTCTTTCAGCACACAGGTCATCCGGGCCTGTGCTCCATCTGATTAAACGGTAGTTACCTGAGACGGGATACTGTCAGAACTACCAGTAGCCAGTAGCAGGGGCGAGCCGGAAAGCACATTCGACAGTTTTTGTATCAGGCCGGATACATTTCTGAAATGCCCTCGACATTCGATCACGTCACCCTTCCGCCGCAACTCCCGGCGAAGTAGCATGAGGAGCAGCGTTGATCTTCAACAGCGGCCAGACAACGGCGGCACACGCAGGCGACAGACGCACTATGCAAGCACTTCCCGACACCCCCCTGGATGCCACATCGACCGAACAACGCTGGAGCGTTCGCGCGCTGATTGTCGATGACGATGTGGCCATTCGCGAACTGCTCTGCGATTACCTGACGCGCTTCAATATTAACGCTCGTGGCGTCACCGACGGCACGCAGATGCGTCAGGCATTGACCGATGAAACCTTCGACGTGGTGGTGCTCGACCTGATGCTGCCCGGTGAAGACGGCCTGTCGCTGTGCCGCTGGCTGCGCAGTACCTCGGACATACCGATCCTCATGCTGACCGCCCGCTGCGAACCGACTGACCGGATCATCGGCCTGGAACTGGGTGCCGACGATTACATGGCCAAGCCGTTCGAGCCGCGCGAGCTGGTCGCGCGTATTCAGACCATTCTGCGCCGGGTACGCGACGAACGCAGCGATCAGCGCACCACCATTCGCTTTGACGCCTGGCGGCTGAACAGCGTGCTGCGTCAATTGACAGCCGCCGACGGTCTGGTGGTGCCGTTGTCCAACGCCGAGTTCCGTCTGCTGCGCGTATTTCTCGAACGGCCGCACCGGGTGCTTAGCCGTGAACAGTTGCTGGACGCCGCCCGAGGCCGATCGATCGAGGCGTTCGACCGCAGCATCGATTTGCTCGTCTCGCGTTTGCGTCAGAAGCTCGGCGACGATCCGAAGAACCCGCAGTTGATCAAGACTGTGCGCGGTGAAGGCTATTTGTTCGATGCCAGGGAGCTGGGTTGATCCGCCGGTTCGACACGCTGTTTGCGCGCCTTTTCGGGGGCGCACTGCTGGCTATTCTGCTGGCGCATTTACTGGCTTTCATCTGGTTCACCCAATACGGCATGCGCCCTCCACCTGATGACCGCCCAGACGCGCAGCATTCGCAGGATGATCAAGGGCGACGTCATCGACCGCCACCGGGTGGCCCGCTGGTGCTGCTGTTCTTTCAGTTCGTCACGCTCATTGTTGCTGCATGGTATGGCGCCAAGGCACTGAGCCGCCCGGTACAGCGCCTGAGCGAGGCCGCCGAGCGCCTCAGTGAAGACCTGGACAGCCCGCCCCTTGAAATAAGCGGCCCGCAGGAAGCACGCCAGGCTGCGCAGACCTTCAACCTCATGCAGCGCAAGATCCGCGAACAGATGCAGCAGCGCGGGCGCATGCTGGCTGCGGTATCCCATGACCTGCGCACGCCCCTTTCGCGGCTCAAACTGCGTGTTGAACAGATCGAAGAGCCAAGGCTGCATGGCCAGATGACTCAGGACCTCAACGACATGATCAGCATGCTCGACGCCACGCTTGCCTACCTCAATGAACATCGGCGCAGCGAAGCGTTGCAGCAGTTCGACCTGCAGGCGCTGATCGAATCCCAGGCCGAGAATGCGCAGGACAATGGCGATGATGTGCAGTACCAAGGCCAGTGCAAGCCGCTCAGAACACAACCGATGGCACTGCGCTCGTGCCTGCAGAACCTGGTCGACAACGCGCTTCGCTATGCCGGTAGCGTCCATATCGTGATCGAGGACAGCGCCGAACGCGTACGCATATCGGTCGTTGATCACGGACCGGGCATTGCCCCTGAATTTCACGAAGCGGTGTTTGAGCCGTTCTATCGCCTGGAAGGTTCGCGCAACCGCAACTCGGGCGGTATCGGCATGGGCATGAGCATCGCCCGTGAGGCTGCGCGAAGAATCGGCGGCGAGCTGACGCTTGCGCAAACACCGGGTGGCGGCCTGACCGCGATACTGAATCTGCCGCGCCTCTGACACATTCTGTATCACACTGCGTACAAAGCTTAAATCTCCAGGACAACTGACGCCCCGAGCCTCCAAAGGCCGGTACACCGCTACCGGACACATTTATCTCAGGGGAGTGAGACTCATGATCAACGGGATCAGCAGCAGCTTTTCCAGCTACACCAGCTCGACCAGTGCCACCGCCAGCACCAACAGCAAGAAGTTTCAGGAAGAGTTGCTGGCAAAACTGGACACCGATGGCGACGGCAGCATCGGCAAGGATGGGCTGAGCTCGGCCTTGTCGTCGAACAGCAAGGACGGCATTACTGTCAGCCTGAGCAAGGCGTTCAGCGATCTGGACAGCAATGACGATGACAGCCTGGATGCCGATGAGCTGGCCGCCATGACACCGCCACCGCCGCCACCCATGCAGTCGGTCGATGAGCAGGCAGAAGACCTGTTCGGCTCGCTGGACAGCGATGGCGATGGCGCGATCAGCAGCGACGAGCTGACCACCGGCCTGAGCAATGCGGGCAGCACGGCGAACAGCAACCAGGTGTTCGATGCACTGGACACTGACGAAGACGGCACAGTCAGCCTTGAAGAGCTGGTCGCCGGTATGCAACCGCAACAGCCTCCTGCCGGTATGCCGCCTGCGCAAATGAGCACCTCCGGCAGCACTGACGGCGCCAGCCTGTTCAGTACCCTCGACAGCGATAGCAACGACAGTATCAGCGCCTCCGAGTTGTCGGCCGCGTTGAAACAGAGTGACAACACCATTGATCAGGGCAACACCAACCAGATTGCCACTCAGGCCTTGAACAAGATGATCGCCGCACTCAGCGAAAAATATGACACCCAGAGCAGTAAGCCAGTCGGTAAGTACCTGAACACCGCTGCGTAAAGTGACGCTCCGCCGCCCGTCCTGGTGCGGCGGAAACTTTCGCCGTCAGCGGCTGCTGCGGGCACGCTCGCTGCCGACCCAGTCGGTCAGCAGGCTATAGGCTACCGCCAGCAGGGTCGGGCCGATGAACAGGCCGATGAAGCCGAACGCCAGCAATCCGCCGAACACACCCAACAAGACAATCACCAGCGGCAGATTGCCGCCCCTGCTGATCAGGTATGGCTTAAGCACGTTGTCCACGCCACTGATGATGAATATCCCCCAGATGCCCAGAAATATCGCCATGCCGTACTCGCCCTGCCAGACCAGCCAGGCAGTGGCAGGCAGCCAGACCAGGGGCGGGCCCATCGGAATCAGACTGAACAGAAAAGTCAGAATACCCAGCACCAACGCGCCGGGAATGCCCGCGATCAGGAAGCCGATCAGCGCCAGTACCGCCTGGGCCGCTGCCGTGCCGATCACCCCGTTGACGACACGCTGTACCGTACCCGCGACCAGATCCAGATAATACTGGGCGCGATCACCGATCAGACGCTCCAGCAGGCTGAGCACGAATGCGGCCAAGCGCGGACCGTCCCTGTAAAAGAAGAAGGCAAAGACGATGCTCAGGGTCAGTTCCAGAATCCCGCTGCCAATCTGCGCACTGCGTGCCAGCACCCAGTTACCGACCTGACCCAGATACGGTTTGAGCGTCGCCATGAACGCCGCGCCTTGCTGATCGATGGTGGTCCACAGCGCTACCAGTCGTTCGCCCACCAGCGGAATACCCGCCAGCCACTGCGGTGGATCGGGCAAGCCGTCGACCTGAATATCCTTGATCAGGCCTGTAGCGTCACGCACATGGTCGGCGAGATTGAAACCCAGCCATACCAGCGGCGCCGCGACCAGCAGCATCCAGCACAGGCACATCACCAGCGCGGCCAACGACTCACGGCCCTTGAACCAACGAGTCAGCAAACGCATCAGCGGCCAGCTGGCAAACGCCAGCACCGCGCCCCAGATCAGTGCCGACCAGAAAGGTGCCATCACCCAGAGGCAGGCACCGAATAGCGCGAGCAGCAGAATCTGCACCAGTAAACGATCATTGTTGAACATGCGGCATCCACGAATAGGCTCGGAGGTCACGAGCATAAGGCTGAACAAGGCTGACGTCAGCCATTGTTCGCCATAACCTTACGCATCAGGGTTAGCGGATGACCTCGATCACCAGCCCCTGGCTATCGGCAGCGCCCGCTTCCAGACGCGCAGCGCGCACGCCCTTGGCCACCAGAGCGTCGCGCCATGCACTTGCACCCGGGCCGGAGACGGTTGCGCGCAGCGTGCTGTCCAGATTCAGACCGCGGGAAATCAGCGTGACCCAGGCTTCCTGTGGCTCGCCACCCAGCTTGGGCAGTTCCAGCTTGCCCGTGCTTTTCAGTTGGCGCAACAACGTGGCCGAGGTTGGCAGCAGTTCGCCCAGCGGCGCAGCCGATTCAAACTGCTCGACATGCAAGTAAGCCCTACGGTTGCCGCGGGTGATGCTGTATAGCGCGACGAGGGTTTCGCTCCGGGGCTCGGCCAGACGCAACAGCAGGTAGGCCTGCCGGTCGTCCGCGCCATACAGCTTGGCATTGCCGAACACCTCGTTGGCCCACAGACTGCTTTCTCCGCAATCACACGCCTGACACCAGAACAGCAATTCTGCACCCTGCTGCTGCAAGGCTTCACGAGCGGCGGTAAAGGCGTCGTCGGATGCATGTTCGGCAGGTAGTTGATAGGTAACCGACGTCAGAGTGCCGCGTGCACTGATCTGGCCGTCGAAACGCAACTGACCGCTGATCTTGCGGATCGAGCCCATCGGGTAGACACGCTCAAGCTCGGCGGCAGGACGATAGTCTACGATTTCGGTATCGGTCAGACGGGGCAAAATCTCCAGATCACGACTGCCCGGCGCATCGGCAGCGAAAAGGACAGCGCTGAACAGCGACATGCACAACGCCGCAACGGGAACACTTGATAAACGCATGAGTGCTCTCATCGGCAGGCAAGCAGGGGGCGAGAATAAAAAAGATCGCCGACAAGGCGGTCGCGAGAGGCTGCGGATTGATCCATCACGGTTGACTCCTGTTTCAACCCGCTCAGCGTCGGCAGTTGCCGGTCTCAAGTCAAGAAGCAGCGAAAAAGCGATTGATACAGTGTGCAACAGAACGTGCTCCCTGCTCATCGTTCGGGTGCAAATGATGCCCGCCGGCCAGCCGTTCGACGTCAAAGGGTAGCGCTGACAGCAGCTCCTGCCTTTGCGCCAGCATGCCATCGGAGGCAACCACCAATTGCGTCGGGCAACGAATGCCGTGAACGAATGCCATGGCCTGTTGATCCGTGAAGCGTATTGCGGAGGGTAAGGTCAGGCGGCTGTCGCTGCGCCAGGTGTAACCGCCCGGCACCGGCATCAAACCCCGCTGAGCCAGAAGCTCAGCCGCCTCGCGACTGACCGCCACCACGCCTTTCATTCGCGCCTGAATGGCTCGATCCTGATCCTGATAAACCGGTTTTTTCTTGTTCGCCAGTTCGAGTTGCGCCTGCATGGCGGCACCCATTCGCTCGGCGGCGGATTCGGCCTTGCCCGTCAATGGCAGCAGACCGTCGATCAGCGCCAGGCGCGTGACCCGCTCGGGTAGCGAGCTTGCCAGCAACACAGAGATGATCGCGCCCAGCGAGTGCCCCAACAGGGCAAAGCGCTGCCAGCCAAGTTGCTCGGCGACGCGCAGCACGTCGAATGCATAATCAGCCAGTGCATAGGACGAGCCTGCCGGTCGGTGATCAGAATGACCGTGCCCCGCCAGGTCCAGCGCCACGACCTGTAGCCCCTCAAGACGTGGTGCGAGCCGGGCGAAACTGTTGGCGTTGTCGAGCCAGCCGTGCAGCGCGATAACCGGCTGACCGTCCTTGGGGCCGTACAGATGAGCCGCCAGCTCGATATGCCCCAGGCTCAGGCGCACTTCCTCCACCGCAAGCGTCATGCACTGGCCCTGGAGGCGCTGCGGGCGTTCCAGCGAGCAAACAGCGTCTTGAGCAGCGACGCCGTTTCATACGGTCGTTCAAGTGGAAACATGTGCCCTCCGGGCATGGACAGGTATTCGCCTTCGCGCATGCGTCGGGCAAGGTAACCATGATGAGGCATGATCACCCGGCTGTGTTGGCCACGCACCATGGCCAGCGGTACCTTGAGCTGCCGCGATGGTATTGGGCTGGTGTGAGGAATGCTGCGGTAAATACTGATTTCCGTCGCCGGGTCAAAGCGCAGACGCAACTGCTCGCCATCCTGCTGCAGGCCGTGTTCAAGGTAAGCGGTCAGGCAGTCGGGATCGAAACGGCGAAACAGGGTCTTGCTGGCAAAATAGGTGCGGGCTGCGTCCAGATCGGCAAATGCCTCGCGACGGCCCAGTGTGCGGCCCGCTGGCGTGATGCGGTCAATGAAGCCCAGACGTTTGGCTGCGCGGATGAACAACTGATCAGCCAGACCCAGCACCGGCGAATCCAGCATCACCACGCCACGGTAAAGCTGCGGACAGCGCAGCGCGGCATGCAGGTGCAGAACCCCGCCCAGCGAGTGCCCCACACCCCATACCGGGCCGGGCTGCTCACGCAGATGATGGATCAGCTCATCGACCAGGTTCAGCCAGTTGTCATCCACCGGAAAGCGCGGGTCGTGAGCATGCTGATCAAGGTGCGTGACGGCATATTCCGGTGCCAGCGCGCAGAACAGCTTTCCATAGGTAGCCGATGGAAAACCGTTGGCGTGAGCGAAGAACACGGGCTGCGACATACCGATACTTCCAGAGGCCGTACGAGCCGCAATTGTGCGCAGCCGCTTCAAGCAACAGCAATGACTGGAACTGCCATCGCAGATGGCACTCCGGCCATCCACAAATCAGGCGCATGAACTCAGCGGGCAGGCGGCTCCTGGCCATGTGGCACAACCGCCACGGTCAGACGCGATATGCAGCTGAGCTTGCCTTCTTCGGTGCTGATGCGGATGTCCCATACATGGGTGGTGCGGCCGATGTGCACGGGACGTACAACACCGGTTACACGTCCGGTACGCACGCCGCGCAGATGGTTGGCGTTGACCTCGAGCCCGACGCAAAAATACTTGCTCGGGTCGACAATCAGGTAGCTGGCCATCGACCCTAGAGACTCGGCCAGCACCACGGATGCACCGCCATGCAGCAGCCCGAAAGGCTGATGGGTACGCTGATCGACGACCATGCTGGCCGTCAGGGAATCGTCCGTGAACGATTCGAAGCGGATATCCAGTACCTCGCCAATAGTGTTTTTCTGAGCCGCCATAAGGGCTTCGATATCAGGAGCCTGACGCCATACACTCATGTTAAATCCTTTTTCAAAGTGGGCCGCGTTCGCGGTAGTTCATTGCTCGAACAGACCGTTTCAAACGTGTCGAACGCTGTTGAGCTGCATTGCGCCAGCCAGCACGAACTCGCCTTCCAGCTCGGCCAGACTGGCGGTACTCATAGGCTCGGCCTGCTGCGGACTGCCGTGAGCCAGCACGCCGATCAATTCGCCCACCAAGGGTTGATGACTGACCAGCAGCACTTCATCGACGCCCAGCTTGTCCAGCTGGAGCAACACCTCACGCGGGCTGCTGTCCGGCGTCAGCCAGGGCACCGTCACGACCGGGTCATTGAACCCCAGCGACTGACGTACCAGCTCGGCAGTCTGCTGTGCACGAACATAGGGGCTGGCGATGATCCGCTGCACCGACTTGTCACTCAGATGCACTGCACTTTTGAGCACTTCTTCACGCCCGTGTGCCGTAAGCTCGCGTTCGGCATCACTGCGCGCCCGCGACTGCGCTTCGCCGTGACGCAATACCCAGACCTTCACAGTTTTGGCTCTTCGTCACGCACCGGATGCGGCGCTGGCGGAACATGATGAGCCGCCTCGCCTTCAGGGGCGCGCGGCGCTGGCCAGTCGGCGAAGGGCCAGGGCTTATGGTCGCTGTGAAACGTCCCGAAACGACCAATCTGGGCCAGGTACTGGCTGACACTGTCGCCGAAATTCATCAGGCCGCCATTCGGTGCGCCATAGATAAGGCGATAAACCAATTGCACCAGCACTACGCCCGCCAGAATGATCTGTGCAACGTGCCATACACCCAGAAACAGCAGCATCCACAGAATGCGCAGCAGGATCGATTCGTTATGCTGGATTTTCGACTCGTTCAAGACGTTCTCCCTGATCGGAATGAGTTCAATTAAAGCCGGTAATCGAAATGAAATCGACGTCCGTCTTGGGCTCGGCACGCATCAACGCCTCGATGACCTGACTGAGCGTACGGCCTTCAAAAAGAATCGCATGCAGCCCGGCGACCAACGGCATATAGACCTGAACCTCCTGCGCTTTGACCTTGAGCACCTTGAGCGTGTTCACGCCCTCGGCTACTTCGCCCAGACGAGTGACCGCCTCCTCCAGCGTCAGCCCCTGGCCCAGCGCAAACCCGACCTGATAATTGCGACTTTTGGGTGAGGAGCAGGTGACGATCAGATCGCCCACCCCGGCCAGGCCGAGAAAGGTCATCGGGTTGGCACCCTGACTGACCGCAAAACGGGTCATTTCGGCCAACGCCCGGGTGATCAGCATGCTCTTGGTGTTTTCGCCCATGTCCAGCGCTACGGCCATGCCAGCGATAATTGCGTAGACGTTCTTCAATGCCCCACCCAGCTCTACACCAAACCGGTCGTTGCTGGCATAGACCCGAAAAGTACGACCATGCAGCGCGGCCTGGACCTGCTGACACAGCGCCTCGTCTTCGCTGGCAACCACGGTGGCGGTCAACGCATGCTCGGCGATCTCCCGGGCCAGGTTGGGCCCGGACAATACGCCGATACGCGCCTGCGGAACGATCTCTTCGAGGATCTGGCTCATCAATTTGAAGCTCTGCGCTTCAATACCTTTGGTCAGGCTGACCAGCATCTTGCCGTTCAGGCGCTCGACATGGGGCGAGAGTACCGCGCGCAGTGCGCTTGAAGGCAGAGCGACGAAAATCAGCTCGCAGGCCTCAAGCGTGGCGGTGATGTCGGTTACCGGCTCGACTTCGGGCCGAACCTTGATGCCCTTGAGATAACGGGGGTTCTCACGGTTGACGCGAATCGCCTGCGCCTGCTCCGGATCACGCATCCACTGGAGAACCTGATGGCCGTTCTCGGCCAGCAGATTTGCAATGGCAGTGCCGAAGCTGCCACCACCAAGAACCGCGACTGGTTGCTGTGTGGTCATAAAACTATCCATCCAGAGCCATGCAAGTGGCGATGCCAGCATTATACGGAGCGCCGCGGTATCGGCCAGCAACAAAGCTGATCTGTCGAGCATGCAGGGCGGCATGCGACAACAAGTTCGCTGGAAACGCGCGCTATCTCGGTTAACATGCGTGCACAGCATGAATTATCGAGACACCCGGCACTGCGCTGCACAGCCGGACCGGGTCGCGACCAACGGGCGAACAGGCATGGACGCATCAATCGAGTCACCAGCGCAAAGCATTGCGCGCAAGGCACGCAGCCGATGAAATTTCGGCACTGGGATATCAATACCCGCACTCAGATCATCAGCCTGGGCCCTGCCCTGTTGTTGACGGCTCTGCTGATCAGTTTTTTCACCTTCGTGCGTATTCAGGACTTGCGTCAGGAGCTCAATCACACCGGGCAGCTCATCGCCAATCAATTGGCTATGGCCGTCGAACCGGGTGTGGCGACAGGCGATATCGACGGGTTGAAGGCGTTGATGCGCGCCACCCTGTCCATGCCCAGCGTTCGCTATGTAGAGATTCAGGACAGCTCCAATACGGCCATGATCTATATAGATCAGCCCCGCGAAAACGAGCAGTTGGTACGGCAGATGGAAATATTCCAGGCCTCTGTCTACCCACAGCGCGCAAAGGCTAACAGTCACCCCGCCACGTCGCCCAAAGGCAATCGCCAGGCACCTGAAAATACGTCGCAGAGCTATCTGGGACGAGTATTGGTCGGGATGTCCAATGAAGCCTTCAGTCGACGGCAACAGGAAATATTGCTCAAGGCCGGTGTTCTGGCGCTGGGCGCGTTGCTGTTCGCTTTTTTGCTGGCCCGCGGCCTGGCCTTGAGCCTGTCAAGACCCGTCAAGGAAATGGGCGAAGCCCTCAAGGCGATTCAGCAGGGCGACTACCATGTGCCCCTGCCGGTCAGCGACGATGCCGAGTTAGGCGCACTGGCGCGGCACATCAACAATCTGGCAGAGAACCTGCACCGCACCAGCCTTGAACAGCAGCGCTCGGTGGCGCAGTTGATCCAGACACGTGAGGAAGCCGAACAGGCCAACCGCGCCAAGTCGGATTTTCTGGCAATGATGAGTCACGAGTTGCGAACCCCCATGAACGGCGTACTGGGCATGCTGCAACTGATGGAAACCACGCGCATGACCGCTGAGCAAAGCGAGTATGCGACGCTGGCGACCGAGTCAACCGAGCATCTGCTACGGGTCATCAACGACATTCTCGATTTTTCCCGCATTGAACGCGATGCCCTGCAAATGGAAGGCATAGCGTTCAATCTGGCCGAACTGGTCAGTGCCTCGACCCACGCGTTCAACCACAGCGCGCTGCAACGCGAGCTGCTACTGGAACTGCATATTCAGCCTGGACTGGACACAGTGACCGTCACAGGCGACCCGACCCGGATCAGGCAGATCCTGGTGAATCTGATCGGCAACGCACTTAAATTTACCGAGCAAGGCAAGGTCAGCGTTGTCGCCCAATGGGCGATGCTCGACAATGACCAACTGCACTTTACCTGTGCAGTGCATGACAGCGGCATTGGTATCGACGCCGAGCGACTGGAGTCGATGTTCGATGCGTTCAAACAGGCCGACAGCTCGATTTCCAGGCGCTACGGCGGCACGGGGTTGGGACTGCCGATTGCCCGTACCCTTGCCGAACGCATGGGCGGCACATTGCGTGCCGAGAGCCAGGAGGGTTCAGGCTCTGTGTTCACGCTGCAAATCCCGCTGCCCGTTTCACGCGATGTTTCAGTGGATATCGCCAAGCCGCTGTCTGTACTCGATGCACATGGCAAGGAGCGCAGCATATTGCTGGTCGAGGACAACCCGGTGAATCGCACCGTGGTTCAGGCCATGTTGCGTAATCTGGGTTGCAAAGTCGACGTGGCGGTGGACGGCGCCGAAGCGGTGATGAAGGCAAGTGCGGGAAACCACGCACTGATTCTTATGGATTGCCGACTGCCGGTCATGGACGGCTATGAAGCCACGCGTCGAATCAGGCAACTTTCCGGCCTGGAACGAATCCCAATCATTGCCCTGACTGCCAATGCACTGCAGGGTGATCGGGACGCGTGTTTACAGGCAGGTATGGATGATTACCTGGCTAAACCTTTCAAACACGCTGATTTACAGCAGGTTTTACACCGCTGGCTGCCCTTTGACGCACCTGTGACTGGCGATAAATGTTAAATTGCGGCAGTCTTGGCACGCAAATCAGCCAGCAAAATCGGCTGAATGACAAAATTCAGTGAACAGGTGTACCTTGATTTCCACCTGAGCTGTGACTTTCATTACAACGCAACAGTCTATGAGTAGGCTGCCGGACAGGGTCCTGGCGAATTGGTACGACAGGACCAGCGTTCTAGCCAGTGACGCCACTATTGAGGAGCTCGCATGACCAAACAACACGCCTTTACCCGGGAAGACCTGCTGCGCTGCAGTCGTGGCGAGCTGTTCGGCCCAGGTAATGCGCAACTGCCCGCCCCCAACATGCTGATGGTCGATCGCATCACACACATCAGCGACGAAGGTGGCAAGTTCAGCAAGGGTGAATTGGTCGCCGAACTGGATATCAACCCGGACCTGTGGTTTTTTGCCTGCCACTTTGAAGGTGATCCGGTGATGCCTGGATGCCTGGGCCTTGACGCCATGTGGCAACTGGTTGGTTTCTATCTTGGCTGGCAGGGCAACCCCGGCCGTGGCCGCGCCCTGGGCTCGGGCGAGGTGAAGTTTTTCGGTCAGGTGCTGCCTACCGCCAAAAAAGTCACCTACAACATTCATATCAAACGCGTCCTGAAAGGCAAACTGAACCTGGCCATCGCCGACGGCTCAGTGAGTGTCGACGGTCGCGAAATCTATACCGCCGAAGGCCTTCGGGTCGGCGTGTTTACTTCCACTGAAAATTTCTAAGGGTACTCGCATGCGCCGCGTCGTTATCACTGGTCTGGGTATTGTTTCCTGCTTGGGCAATGACAAAGAGACCGTCACCGCTAACCTGCGTGCTAACCGCCCTGGCATCCGCTTCAACCCGGAATATGCCGAAATGGGTCTGCGCAGCCAGGTTTCCGGCTCCATCGACCTGAATCTGGAAGAACTGATCGATCGCAAGATCTTTCGCTTCGTCGGTCATGCGGCAGCTTATGCCTACCTGGCGATGAAAGACGCAATCACTGATTCGGGTCTTACCGAGGAACAGGTTTCCAACGTGCGTACCGGCCTGATCGCTGGCAGCGGCGGCGCATCGACCCTGAACCAGATGGAAGCGCTGGATACCCTGCGCGAAAAAGGCGTCAAGCGCGTCGGTCCTTACCGTGTCACGCGGACCATGGGCAGCACCGTTTCGGCCTGTCTGGCCACGCCGTTCAAGATCAAGGGCGTGAACTACTCCATTTCGTCCGCCTGCGCCACCAGTGCTCACTGCATCGGCAACGCTGTCGAGCAGATCCAGCTGGGCAAACAGGACATCGTCTTTGCCGGTGGCGGCGAAGAAGAGCACTGGAGCCAGTCGTTCCTGTTCGATGCAATGGGCGCACTGTCCACTCAGTACAACGAGACGCCGGAAAAAGCCTCCCGCGCTTACGACGCCAAGCGTGACGGTTTCGTCATTGCCGGTGGCGGCGGCATGGTCGTTGTCGAAGAGCTGGAACACGCTCTGGCACGCGGCGCTAAAATCTATGCCGAAATCGTCGGCTACGGTGCTACATCCGACGGCTATGACATGGTTGCGCCAAGCGGTGAAGGTGCAATTCGCTGCATGCAGATGGCCCTGGGTGATATCAACTCCGGCGACATTGACTACATCAACACCCACGGCACCTCGACTCCGGTCGGCGACGCCAAGGAAATGGAAGGCGTGCGCGAAGTATTCGGCGCCAAAGCTCCGGCGATCAGCTCCACCAAGAGCCTGTCGGGCCACTCCCTGGGTGCCGCCGGTGTTCACGAAGCGATCTATTGCCTGCTGATGATGGAAAACAACTTCATCGCAGGCTCGGCGAACATCGACGAACTGGACCCGGTAGTTGCCGACATGCCGATCCTGCTCAAGACGCGTGAAGATGCGAAGCTTGACCTGGTCATGAGCAACAGCTTCGGTTTCGGTGGCACCAACGCTACGCTGGTGTTGAAGCGCTGGGCAGGCAAGTAATACTGCTTTTGCGACAAACAAAAAAAGGCGCCTTTCGAGGCGCCTTTTTTATGAGTCGGGCAAAGTAGCTAGTGTTCTCCGGCATGCCCAGGCGGAGAATGGGCACGATGATGCTCTCCGGTGTACCTACAATCTTCAGAACACCTCTCGTTCCTCACGCTCCGGCGTGGGAATGCAGTTCACGACGCTCTGCGTCGAAAGAGGACGCAGAGCGTCCAGACCGGCATGCCCACGCGGAGCATGGGCACGATAGTGTTCTTCGGTACATCTGCAGGAACGATAAATCTTCAGAACACCGCTCGTTCCTCACGCTCCAGCGTGGGAATGCAGTTCACGACGCTCTGCGTCGCAAGAGGACGCAGAGCGTCCAGACCGGCATGCCCACGCGGAGCATGGGCACGATGATGCTCTGCGGTGTGCCTGCAGGAACGATAAATCTTCAGAACACCGCTCGTTCCTCACGCTCTGCGTGGGAATGCATTTCACGACGCTCTGCGTCGCAAGAGGACGCAGAGCGTCCAGACCGGCATGCCCACGCGGAGCATGGGCACGATAGTGTTCTTCGGTACATCTGCAGGAACGATAAATCTTCAGAACACCGCTCGTTCCTCACGCTCTGCGTGGGAATGCAGTTCACGACGCTCTGCGTCGCAAGAGGACGCAGAGCGTCCAGACCGGCATGCCCACGCGGAGCATGGGCACGATAGTGTTCTTCGGTACATCTGCAGGAACGATAAATCTTCAGAACACCGCTCGTTCCTCACGCTCCAGCGTGGGAATGCAGTTCACGACGCTCTGCGTCGCAAGAGGACGCAGAGCGTCCAGACCGGCATGCCCACGCGGAGCATGGGCACGATGATGCTCTGCGGTGTGCCTGCAGGAACGATAAATCTTCAGAACACCGCTCGTTCCTCACGCTCTGCGTGGGAATGCATTTCACGACGCTCTGCGTCGCAAGAGGACGCAGAGCGTCCAGACCGGCATGCCCACGCGGAGCATGGGCACGATGATGCTCTGCGGTGTGCCTGCAGGAACGATAAATCTTCAGAACACCGCTCGTCCCTCACGCTCCAGCGTGGGAATGCAGTTCACGACGCTCTGCGTCGAAAGAGGACGCAGAGCGTCCAGACCGGCATGCCCACGCGGAGCATGGGCACGATAGTGTTCCTCTGCACGCCCTAGGGGACGATAGGTGTTCCTTCAGCCGAACACTTCGCTCAACAAATCATGCATCGACTTGAACGCACGGCTCGACACTTTGGCGTCGTACATCATCATGCCGGGAACATTGGCGTGCGGGTCGGTGAAGGAATGGAATGCCCCACCGTAACTGTGCAACTGCCAGTCCACACCAGCGGCGTTCATTTCCTCTTCAAAAGCAGGTAACTGCTCTTTTGGCACCAGCGGGTCCGACGCGCCGTGGAGAACCAGCACCGAGCCCTTGATGTTCTTCGCATCAGCCGGGTTGGGCGTGTCCAGCGTGCCGTGGAACGAAATGGCAGCCTTCAGCTCGGCCCCGGTACGCGCGAGCTCCAGCGAGCAGCAGCCACCAAAGCAGAAACCGAATGTTGCGATCTTGCTTGAGTCCAGAGACACATCCGCCTGGCTCAACAACTGGTCGAGGCCTGCTTGCATACGCTTGCGCAACAACGCGCGATCGTCCTTGAGCGGCATCATGGCAGCGCCCGCCTCGTCATTGTTACTCGGGCGAATCTGCTGACCGTAAAGGTCAGCCAGCAGCACCACATAGCCCTTCGCAGCGACCGCTTTGGCGATATCTTCAGCGCCCTGACTGACACCCATCCAGTTAGGCGCCATCAGCAACCCTGGCTGTGCAGCGCTAGCTTTCGGGTCGTACGCAAGACGGCTTTCATAAGTCTGGCCATCGATCTGATAGACCACAGAACGAATTTCAATGTTGCTGCTCATTACTGACTCCTGATCGTTAGGGAGATGAAAAACGTGTCGCGGGAACTGAAACAAAAAACCCGCCGAGGCGGGTTTCTTGTCAACCGGCTATCAAACCGACAGTTCTACCAACAGCTTGTTCAGACGACGCACATACGCAGCTGGATCCTTGAGGCTGTCACCGGCGGCCAGCGCCGCCTGATCGAACAGGATGTGCGACAGATCGCCGAAGCGCTCTTCGCTCTGCTCGGCATCCAGTTTGCCGATCAACGGGTGAGCCGGGTTGAATTCGAAGATTGGCTTGGAGTCCGGAACCTTCTGACCGCTGGCTTCCAGAATCTGACGCATCTGCAGCCCCATGTCCTGCTCGCCAATGGCCAGAATCGCAGGCGAATCGGTCAGACGATGGGAAACACGCACTTCGCTTACAGACTCACCCAGCGCAGCTTTCAGACGCTCGATCAGGCCCTCTTTGTCCTTGGCGATCTCTTCCTGAGCCTTCTTGTCCTCTTCGGAGTCAAGATTGCCCAGATCAAGGTCGCCACGCGCCACATCCACAAAGCCCTTGCTGTCGAAATCGCTCAGGTAGCTCATCAGCCACTCGTCGATACGGTCGGTCAGCAGCAGCACTTCGATGCCTTTCTTGCGGAAGACTTCAAGGTGCGGGCTGTTCTTGACCTGTGCGTAGGATTCGCCAGTGAGGTAGTAAATCTTGTCCTGACCTTCCTTGGCACGCGCCAGGTACTCGGCCAGAGAAACGCTCTGTTCACCGCTGTCGTCGGACGTCGATGCGAAACGCAGCAGACCGGCGATTTTTTCCTTGTTGGCGAAGTCTTCTGCCGGACCTTCCTTGAGGACCTGGCCGAAGTTTTTCCAGAAACCCTTGTACTGCTCGGGTTCGTTTTTCGCCAGCTTCTCTAGCATGTCCAGCACGCGCTTGGTCAACGCCGACTTCATCGAGTCGATGATCGGGTCTTTCTGCAGGATTTCGCGGGAAACGTTCAGCGACAGGTCATTGGAGTCGACCACGCCCTTGACGAAGCGCATGTACAGCGGCAGGAACGACTCGGCCTGATCCATGACGAAGACGCGCTGCACATAGAGCTTCAGGCCGCGCGGTGCTTCGCGCTGATACAGATCGAACGGCGCACGCGCAGGCACGTACAGCAGCGACGTGTACTCTAGCTTGCCTTCGACCTTGTTATGGCTCCAGCTCAGCGGGTTCTCGTAATCGTGCGCGACGTGCTTGTAGAACTCCTGATATTCCTCATCCTTCACCTCGGTGCGCGGACGGGTCCAGAGGGCGCTGGCGCGGTTGACGGTTTCCCACTCCAGCGCCGGTGCCTCCTCGCCTTCGGCTGCCGGAGCCTGCTCTTTGGGCAGCTCGATCGGCAAGGCGATATGGTCGGAGTATTTCTTGATGATGTTACGCAGGCGGTAGCCGTCAGCGAATTCCTCTTCACCGTTTTTCAGGTGCAGAACAATACGGGTGCCACGATCAGCCTTGTCGACGGTGGCGACTTCGAACTCGCCTTCGCCCTTGGAGGACCAGTGCACGCCTTCATTCGCTGGCGTGCCGGCACGACGGCTGAACACTTCGACCTGATCGGCAACGATGAATGCCGAATAGAAACCCACGCCGAACTGACCGATCAGGTGCGAGTCCTTCTTCTGGTCGCCCGACAGGTTTTTCATGAAATCAGCGGTGCCGGACTTGGCGATCGTGCCCAGGTGGGTGATCACGTCTTCACGGCTCATACCGATGCCGTTGTCTTCAAGCGTAACGGTCTTCGCGTCCTTGTCGAAGCTCACACGAATTTTCAGCTCGGCGCCGCCTTCCAGCAACTCCGGCTTGGACAACGCTTCAAAACGCAATTTGTCGACCGCGTCAGACGCGTTCGAGATCAATTCGCGAAGGAAAATTTCCTTGTTGGAATACAGCGAATGGATCATGAGGTGCAGCAGTTGCTTTACCTCGGTCTGGAAGCCCAGGGTTTCCTTTTGAGTTTCCACACTCATAATCATCAAACTCCGATCTGGATGGTATAAGCCGTCACGATCAGGCATAAGCCCGTGTGACAGCGGGTAGTCATCAAGGTGGGGGCTGGGTCAGGGATTTCAAGAGCCAATGATGCGCGGAGCGTGTTTCATGCGCCGGATACCGCACGCATTGCGTTGGTGGGTGCTCGCCAGAACTGTCCGCAATCGGCACAGCGCTATCGGCCTGTAACGACCGCGAAACAACGGCCTCCGATATTGTCATCACGGGTGGAACTTAACTCATGACGGCAGGCTCTTAGCCTCGTGAACACTCAATAAGGAGAAACACCCCATGCGTAAATCTTTAGCCTATGCCTTGATGCTTTCTGCCACCCTGGGCCTTGCCGCCTGTGACAAAAAGTCCGAAAACACTCAGCAAGATGCCAACAAGGCAGCTCAGCAGTCCCAGGAGTCGATGGAAAAGGCTCAGGAAAAAGTGAATGACGCGGCGAAGGAAAGCCAGGAAGCCGCTCAGAAGAACGCTGAAGCCGCTCAGCAGCGTACCAATGAGAACGCCAACAAAGCGCCAGAAGCAGCGCCAGCCACCAAGTAAGGCTGAAACGCTTACAGAACTAAAAAAGCCCGCTTAAAGCGGGCTTTTTCATTTAACTCGTTTCACTTGGCACGTAACGTCAGTTCGACATTCATCGTGTACCGACTTCAAACCAGCGCCTCGCTGCGCTTGCCCATGAGCCTGTCAACGGCTACAGCGCCCGCCAGCGTGATTACCGAGGGCACCAGCCATGCCAGGCCTTGATCACTCAGCGGCAGACTGGTCAGCACACCCGGCAGATAGTCAGTAAAACCGGCACCCTTCAGCGCGTCGATCAGGCCAAAGATGAGCGATACCAGCATCACCGGTGCAACAACCCGTCCCTGGCTCTGCCAGAGGCCTTTGCAGAAGCTCAGCGCCACCAGCACGATGCACGGTGGATAGATAGCGGTGAGTACCGGAATCGAAAACTGGATCAGCTTGGTCAGCCCCAGATTGGATACCAGCAGCGAGAACACCGCCAGGATGATCACTAGCGTCCGGTAGGACAGCGGCAGCACCTTGGCAAAGTATTCAGCACAGGCACAGGTCAGGCCTACCGCAGTCACCAGACACGCCAATGAAATCAGCACGGCGAGAAAACCGCTGCCCAATGAACCGAAGGTGTGCTGCACGTAGGCATGCAGAACCGCCGCGCCGTTGCTTGCGCCTGCCGCGACCGCATGGCTGCCGGAACCCAGGCGAAACAGGCTGACATACACCAGCGCCAGCCCGACACCGGCAATGAGCCCGGCAATGATCGCGTAGCGCGTGATCAGACGTGGTGACTCGACACCACGAGAGCGAATGGCATTGACGATGACAATCCCGAAGACCAGCGCCCCAAGGGTGTCCATGGTCAGATATCCATTGATGAAACCCTGGGAAAACGGCGCAGTGGCATAGGCGGGCTCAGCCTCGCCTATTCCGCCTGCGGGTAATGCGAATGCCGCGATCCCCAATACTGCAAGGGCGATAATCTTGAGCGGTGCCAAAAAGCGCCCGACCGTGTCGAGCAAGCGCCCCGGATACAACGAAACCCAGAACACCACCAGAAAATACGCCAGGCTGTAGAGGAACAACGCGACTGGAGTGTCACCGGTCAGAGGTGCCAGGCCGACTTCAAACGAGACGGTCGCGGTACGCGGGGTCGCGAACAGCGGGCCGACCGCCAGATAGCAGACGGCTGCGAGCGCCCCGCCGGCAATCTTGCCGATCGGGCTGCTCAGGGCATCCATTGCCCCCCCTACCCTGGCCAGAGCAATCACCGTAACGACCGGCAGCCCGACCGCCGTGACCAGAAAGCCCAGCGCCGCCATCCAGACATGTGGTCCGGCCTGCAGGCCGACAATAGGAGGGAAGATAATGTTGCCAGCCCCGACAAACAGGGCAAATGTCATAAAACCGAGTGCCAGGATGTCCTGGCCTTTCAACACTTTCATTACGAGGGACCACACGGAATCGAAATAAGGGATGGGACGTCACCCATGAATGGGGCAGACGCAGCCCGTCGGCGTAAGACGTGGCAGTACCTTGCGAAACGCCCCTCGTGAGGGCAACGCAAAAACGGCGGACAGGGTAGCCAACTTCGACCGAAAATGCACTGTCTCAGGGCGCGCCAGCCGACGACGCACCGTTTGTTGGCGGATGGAAAGCCCCAGACAGTTGGAAATGCCGGCAATGAGAGGTCCTGGTGAACCAGACCGGGTAAGGCGAACCTTTTCAGGCGCCCAAACAAAAGCCACCCGAAGGTGGCTTTTGTCGATTGCTCGAATCAGGCAAGCGAGCTTACCTGATCAGCAAACAGTGAAGCTTACTTGGTTGGCCAGCCAGTCAGCTCGGCAAGGGCCTTGCCGATATCTGCCAGGGAGCGCACGGTTTTTACACCAGCGTCCTGCAGTGCAGCGAATTTCTCGTCTGCAGTACCTTTACCACCCGAGATGATTGCACCGGCATGGCCCATGCGCTTGCCCGGAGGAGCAGTCACACCAGCAATGTAGGAAACAACCGGCTTGGTCACGTGTGCCTTGATGTAGGCAGCCGCTTCTTCTTCAGCCGAACCGCCGATCTCGCCGATCATGACGATCGCTTCGGTCTTCGGGTCTTCCTGGAACAGCTTCAGGATGTCGATGAAGTTCGAACCAGGGATCGGGTCACCACCGATACCTACACAGGTGGACTGACCGAAACCGGCGTCAGTGGTCTGCTTCACTGCTTCGTAGGTCAGGGTGCCGGAACGCGACACGATGCCTACCTTGCCTGGCAAGTGAATGTGACCTGGCATGATGCCGATCTTGCACTCGCCCGGAGTGATGACGCCTGGGCAGTTAGGACCGATCAGGATCACACCCAGCTCGTCGCACTTGACCTTGGCTTCCAGCATGTCGATGGTCGGGATGCCTTCGGTGATGCAGACGATCAGCTTGATGCCGCCGAACGCTGCTTCAAGGATGGAATCCTTGCAGAAAGGAGCCGGAACATAGATGACGCTGGCAGTAGCGCCAGTGGTGTCTACGGCTTCTTTCACAGTGTTGAACACTGGCAGGTTCAGGTGCGTGGTGCCGCCCTTGCCTGGAGTCACGCCGCCAACCATTTTGGTGCCGTAGGCAATGGCTTGCTCGGAGTGGAAGGTACCTTGCGAACCAGTGAAACCCTGGCAGATAACCTTGGTGTCTTTATTGATCAGGACGCTCATTACTTGCCCTCCGCGGCTTTGACAACTTGTTGAGCAGCGTCGGTCAGGCTGGTCGCAGCGATGATGTTCAAACCGCTTTCTGCCAGTACTTTAGCGCCCAGTTCAGCGTTGTTACCTTCAAGGCGAACAACAACCGGGATTTTCACGCCGACTTCTTTCACTGCACCGATGATGCCTTCGGCAATCATGTCGCAACGAACGATGCCGCCGAAGATGTTGACCAGTACTGCGGCGACGTTGGTGTCGGACAGGATGATCTTGAACGCCTCGGTAACGCGCTCCTTGGTGGCACCACCGCCAACGTCAAGGAAGTTTGCAGGCTTGCCGCCATGCAGGTTGACGATGTCCATGGTACCCATGGCCAGGCCAGCACCGTTGACCATGCAGCCGATGTTGCCTTCCAGCGCTACGTAGTTCAGTTCGAACTTGGCAGCGTGAGCTTCGCGAGGATCGTCCTGCGAAGGATCGTGGAAGCCCTTCAGCTTTGGCTGACGGTACATGGCGTTGGCGTCGATGTTGATCTTCGCGTCCAGGCAGTGCAGATCGCCGTCAGCCTTGATCACCAGCGGGTTCACTTCCAGCAGGGCCAGGTCATGGTCCTGGAACAGCTTGGCCAGACCGGTGAAGATCTTGGCGAACTGAGTGACCTGCTTGCCCTCCAGACCCAGCTGGAATGCCAGATCGCGGCCCTGGAACGGCTGAGCGCCGACCAGTGGGTCGATCGTGGCCTTGAGAATCTTTTCAGGAGTGTCGTGAGCGATCTTCTCGATGTCCACGCCACCTTCGGTGGAAGCCATGAACACGATACGACGGCTGGAACGATCGACCACAGCGCCCAGATACAGCTCTTTGGCGATGTCGGTGCACGATTCGACCAGGATCTTGGTCACTGGCTGACCGTTGGCGTCAGTCTGGTAAGTCACCAGGCGCTTGCCCAACCACTGTTGAGCGAACGCTGCAGCGTCTTCCTTGCTGCGAACCAGCTTTACGCCGCCCGCTTTACCGCGACCACCTGCGTGAACCTGGGCTTTGACGACCCACTCGGTTCCGCAGATCTTGTCGCAGGCTTCTGCTGCTGCTTCCGGGGTGTCTACCGCGTAACCCTTGGATACTGGCAGGCCGTACTCAGCGAACAGCTGCTTACCCTGATACTCGTGAAGATTCATGCTTATTACCGTCTTCGTTTAGGTACTGCGCATTCGGTGCTGCACGTCAGCGTGCCGCACCACCTGTGACCGCTACTCCGGGTGGACTCCGCAAGTGCCGTGGGACACTCATGGAGCCGCCTGAGAGGTCGAGTCCGGCGCAGATTCCGCGGTAAGCCCTGCTTGCAAGGCCAACGACGGGCACTGCGCCGTGGTTTCTCTTGTTGTCTTAGCGTTTCTTGCGATTCTGGATATGGATGGCGCCGCCATTCACAGCCAGTGCAGCTTCATGCAGCGCTTCGGACAGGGTCGGGTGCGAGAAGACCATCATGCCGATGTCTTCTGCGCTGCTGCCGAATTCCATCGCGATTGCGCCCTGCTGTACCAGTTCGGCAGCACTTGGACCAATAACGTGAACACCCAGTACGCGGTCAGTCTTGGCGTCGGCAATGATCTTGACGAAGCCGCCGGTGTCATTGGCTGCCATGGCACGGCCACTGGCTGCGAACGGGAACGTACCGACATTGACTTCAACGCCCTCGGCCTTGAGCGTCTGCTCGGTCTTGCCGACCCAGGCGATTTCCGGGTGGGTGTAGATAACCGACGGGATCAGGTTGTAGTTCATCTGAGCCTTGTGGCCCTTGATGCGCTCGACAACCATGATGCCTTCTTCCGACGCCTTGTGTGCCAGCATCAGGCCACGCACCACGTCACCGATGGCGTATACGCCAGGAACGCTGGTGGTGCAGTAGTCGTCAACGTAGATGAAACCGCGCTCGTCCAGATCAACGCCGCTGTCCGATGCCAGCAGGTCAGTGGTCACTGGACGACGGCCAACGGCAACGATCAGACGATCAAAGGTAATCGACTGCTCGCCAGCGGCGTCGGTGTAGCTGACCACCACTTCTTCGCCATCGACCTTGGAACCGGTCACGCGAGCGCCCAGCTTGATGTCCAGACCTTGCTTGGTGAAGGTTTTCAGCGCTTCCTTGGAAACTGCTTCGTCGGCCGCCGGAATGAACTTGTCCAGTGCTTCCAGAACAGTGACCTGGGCGCCAAGGCGAGCCCATACAGAGCCCAGCTCCAGACCGATCACGCCAGCGCCGATGACGCCCAGACGCTGTGGAACCTGTTGGAATTCCAGAGCGCCGGTCGAATCGACGATGACTTTCTGGTCAACCGGAGCTGGCGGGATGTCGATAGGACGCGAGCCCGAAGCCAGAATCACATGGTCAGCTTCGATGATTTCAACGGTGCCGTCGGCAGCCGTCAGCTCGACCTTCTTGCCAGCCAGCAGTTTGCCGTGGCCTTGCAGAGTGGTCACGCCATTGGCTTTGAACAGGCTGGCAACGCCGCCGGTCAGGCCTTTGACGATAGTCGACTTGCGACCGATCATGGCCGGCACATCGATATTCACTTCAGATGTCGAGATGCCGTGCACGCTGAAGCCGTTCTTGGCTTCATAGAACTTCCAGGAGCTGTCGAGCAGCGCCTTGGAAGGAATGCAACCAACGTTGAGGCAGGTACCACCGAGGGCCAGTTTGCCCTCCTTGTCCTGGTACTTCTCGATGCAGGCAGTCTTGAGACCAAGTTGCGCAGCCTTGATGGCGGCAACATAACCGCCAGGGCCTGCGCCAATCACTACCACGTCGAATTTCTGGGACATAACAAAGAGTTCCTCTTTAGCTGCGAGCTTTTAGCTGCAAGCTGCAAGTCGATCCGCGATCAGGCAAAAACGACTTGCGACCTATTAATCAGGTGAAACACACCAGCCCCGGCTGCACGCCTTATCGCTTCTGACTTGAAGCTTGAAGCTTGCAACCACGGGCTGCCTCATCAGATATCCAGCAACAGACGAGCCGGATCTTCCAGCAGGTTCTTGATGGTCACGAGGAAGGTTACCGCTTCCTTGCCGTCAATCAAACGGTGATCGTACGACAATGCCAGATACATCATCGGACGAATCACTACCTGACCGTTGACTGCCATCGGGCGCTGAAGAATGTTGTGCATGCCCAGAATTGCAGCCTGTGGCGGGTTGACGATCGGCGTCGACATCATCGAACCGAAAGTACCACCATTAGTGATCGTGAAGGTGCCACCGGTCATCTCGTCGATGGACAGTTTGCCATCACGGGCCTTCTTGCCGAAGGTGGCAATGCCGCCTTCAATTTCAGCCAGGCTCATGTGCTCGGCGTTACGCAGAACCGGTACAACCAGACCACGGTCGCTGGATACTGCAACACCGACGTCGGCGTAACCGTGGTAGACGATGTCGGAGCCGTCGATCGACGCGTTGACAGCCGGGAAGCGTTTCAACGCCTCGGTAGCAGCCTTGACGAAGAACGACATGAAGCCCAGACGCACGCCGTTGTGCGACTTCTCGAACAGGTCCTTGTACTTCGAACGCAGTGCCATGACTTCGGTCATGTCGACTTCGTTGAACGTGGTCAGCATGGCCATGTTCGACTGGGCTTCGACCAGACGCTTGGCAACGGTTGCACGTACACGAGTCATCGGCACGCGCTTCTCGGTGCGGTCGCCAGCAGCGACAACCGGAGCGGCAGCGGCAGCAGGTTTGGCAGCAGGAGCAGCGGCTGGAGCGGATTTCTTCGCTTCAACGGCAGCGACCACGTCTTCCTTGGTGATACGGCCGTCTTTACCAGTGCCTTTGAGGCTGGCCAGGTTGATACCGTTTTCTTCAGCGAGTTGACGCGCAGCAGGCGCGGCAATCGGGTCTTCTTCGCCAGCGGCAGCCGGTGCAGCGGCGGGTGCCGAGGCAGGCGCAGCAGAGGCAGGCGCAGCGGCGGGTGCCGAGGCAGGCGCAGCAGAGGCAGGCGCAGCAGCAGGTGCTGGAGCAGCAGATGCCGTGGCACCATCATTCAAAGTGCCAAGCACTTCGTTGGAGAGGACGATAGCGCCCTCTTCCTTGGTGATCGAGCCCATCACGCCGTCAGCTTCGGCCAATACTTCCAGAACAACCTTGTCAGTCTCGATATCGACCAGCATCTCGTCCCGTTTTACCGCATCACCCTCTTTTTTGTACCACTTGGAAATGGTGCCATCGGCAACGGATTCCGGGAAAGAGGGGGCTTTGATCTCGATAGCCATTATCTGTAATTCCTTAATTCGGTTTCTAATGCTCGAAGGCGTTAAACAGTGAAGGCATCTTGCAACAGTTTTTCCTGCTGCTCGGCGTGCATCGAAGCGTAACCACAAGCTGGAGCGGCAGAGGCGTCACGACCGGCGTACTCAAGAACGAGTTCACGTTTGTGGTTGCCCATGCTGCGACGCAGATGGTGCTGACTGCTGTACCAGGCACCCTGGTTCATCGGTTCTTCCTGACACCAGACCACATGCTGCAGGTTGGTGTACGGCGCGATGGTTTCCATCAGGTCGTCTTCAGGGAACGGGTACAGCTGCTCGATACGAACGATGGCAATGTCTTCACGCCCTTCGGCACGGCGTTTTTCCAGCAGGTCGTAGTAAACCTTGCCGCTGCACAGCACCAGACGCGTGACCTTGGCCGGATCGAGGGCATCGATTTCCGGAATGACGGTCTGGAACGAGCCTTCGGCCAGATCTTCCAGGGTCGAAACAGCCAGTTTGTGACGCAGCAACGACTTGGGAGTCAGCACGATCAGCGGCTTGCGCAGCGGACGGATGACCTGACGACGCAGCAAATGGTAGATCTGCGCCGGAGTCGTTGGCACGCACACCTGAATGTTGTGCTCGGCACACAATTGCAGATAACGCTCAAGACGTGCCGACGAGTGCTCTGGCCCCTGCCCTTCGTAACCGTGAGGCAACAGCATGGTCAGACCGCACAGACGGCCCCACTTGTGTTCACCGCTGGTGATGAACTGGTCGACAACCACCTGGGCACCGTTGGCGAAGTCGCCGAACTGCGCTTCCCAGATAACCAGTGCATCCGGCTGGGTGGTCGAGTAACCGTATTCGAATGCCAGCACGGCCTCTTCCGAAAGGAACGAGTCGTACAGGTCGAAACGCGGCTGACCGGAGTACAGATTCTGCAGCGGGATATAGGTCCCGGCGTCTTTCTGGTTGTGCAGTACGGCGTGGCGGTGCGAGAACGTACCGCGACCGATGTCCTGCCCTGTCATACGGATCGGGTGACCTTCGAACGCCAGCGTGGCGTATGCCATGGTTTCGGCGTAACCCCAGTTGATCGGCAAGCCACCGGCCTGCATCTTCTGACGGTCTTCGTAGATCTTCTGAACCTGACGCTGCACGACGAAGCCTTCAGGCAGTTCCATCAGCTTGGCGGACAGTTCCTGCAGGGTCTTGAGGTCGAAGCGAGTGTCGTGACGCGCAGTCCAGGCGTGGCCCAGATAAGGACGCCAGTCGACGAACAACTCCTTGTTCGGCTCCTTGACCAGGCTTTTCACTACGTGCAGACCATTGTCCAGCGCGCTGCGGTAATCATCGACCTTGGCCTGAACACGGGCTTCATCGAGAATGCCGGTCTTGATCAGATGCTCGGCATACAGCTCACGGGTGGTGCGCTGCTTGGTGATCTGCTGATACATCAGAGGCTGAGTGCCACTCGGCTCGTCAGCTTCGTTGTGACCACGACGACGGTAGCAGACCAGATCGATCACGATATCGCGCTTGAACTGCATGCGGTAATCGATCGCCAGCTGGGTCACGAACATCACGGCTTCCGGATCATCACCATTTACATGGAGGATCGGCGCCTGGATCATCTTGGCAACGTCGGTGGCGTACTCGGTCGAACGCGAGTCCAGCGGGTTGCTGATGGTGAAGCCCACCTGGTTGTTGATGACGATGTGGATCGTGCCGCCCGTCTTGAAGCCGCGGGTCTGCGACATCTGGAAGGTTTCCATGACCACGCCCTGACCGGCAAAGGCCGCGTCGCCGTGGAGGGAAATCGGCAGAACCTTGTCACCGTTAGGATCGTTGCGACGATCCTGACGCGCACGCACCGACCCCTCGACCACCGGAGAAACGATCTCCAGGTGAGACGGGTTGAATGCCATGGCAAGGTGAACCTCACCGCCTGCGGTCATGACGTTGGAAGAGAAACCCTGGTGATATTTGACGTCACCGGAACCCAGTTCCACTTTTTTCTTGCCTTCGAACTCGTCGAACAGGTCGCGCGGGTTCTTGCCAAAGGTGTTGACCAGTACGTTCAGGCGGCCGCGGTGGGCCATACCGATCACGACTTCCTTGGTGCCATAGGACCCGGAACGCTGAATCAGCTCGTCGAGCATCGGGATCAGGCTTTCGCCACCTTCCAGACCGAAGCGCTTGGTACCCGGATATTTGGTACCCAGATACTTCTCGAGACCTTCGGCTGCGGTGACACGCTCGAGCAGGTGGCTCTGGATATCAGCCGAGAACGCTGGACGGCCGCGAACACTCTCAAGACGCTGCATGAACCAGTTGCGCTGCTCGGAATCCACGATGTGAGTGAACTCGGAGCCGATGGTGCGACAATATGTCTGCTGCAACGCTTCATGAATTTCGCGTAGGCTCGCTTCCTCTTTGCCGATGAACAGGTCGCCGGCACGAAAGGTCGTATCAAGATCGGCATTGGTCAAGCCGTAATGATTGATCGACAGATCCGCAGGCGCAGGGCGCTGCCAAAGGCCCAACGGATCGAGCTGAGCAGCCTGGTGGCCACGCATCCGATACGCCTGGATCAGTCGCAGCACTTCAACCTGCTTCTTCTCGTGCTCGCTGCTCACACTGCCGGCGGACACCGGTTGAGCGCGGCGCTGGTTTTTGGCCAGCAACACGAAATGATCGCGAATAGTCGAGTGCGATACATCAGTGGCAGAGCTGCCGTCTGCTGGCAACTTCTGAAAGTAGGTGCGCCATTCTTCTGGCACAGCGTTAGGGTCGTGCAGGTAAAGCTCATAGAGCTCTTCCACATAGGCAGCGTTACCACCGGATAGGTGGGCACTGTTCCACATGCGCTGCATCACGCTTTCTTGCATGCTTGGTCACCCTCGGTAAGGGGACACCACCGGCGAAGACACCAGAGCAATCCTGAAATAGTCGTGTGCAGCGACTGTATCAAGTCACCAGGGATCACGCAGATAGTCCGGGTACCAGCCCGGATGCCCCTGCTGGTCTCATTTCTTCAAAATAAGAGCGGCAGCTTTGCGAGCTACTGCTCAGGTTAAAACTACGGCGCCGGTTGAAGCCTGCGCCGCAGCCACTTCAGTGCAACGGTGTAACAGATAAAACGATGAATCAGACGCCGCTTTGCAACAACATGTTACGCACATGACCGATAGCCTTGGTTGGGTTAAGGCCTTTCGGGCACACGTTGACGCAGTTCATGATGCCGCGGCAGCGGAACACGCTGAACGGGTCATCAAGCGAAGCCAGACGTTCATTGGTGCGAGTGTCACGGCTGTCAGCCAGGAAACGGTAGGCTTGCAGCAGCGCAGCAGGACCCAGGAACTTGTCGGGGTTCCACCAGAAGGACGGGCAGGAAGTCGAGCAGCAAGCGCACAGAATGCACTCGTACAGACCATCGAGCTTTTCGCGCTCTTCCGGAGTTTGCAGACGTTCGATGGCCGGAGCCGGCGTGTCATTCTGCAGGAACGGCTTCACCTTCTCGTACTGCTTGTAGAAGATGCTCATATCGACGACCAGGTCACGAATGACCGGCAAACCAGGCAGCGGACGTACGATCAGCTTGTTCTTGGCGACAACGGCAGACAGCGGCGTGATGCAGGCCAGACCGTTCTTGCCATTGATGTTCATGCCATCGGAACCGCACACGCCTTCGCGGCACGAACGACGGTAAGAGAAGCCTTGATCCTGTTCTTTGACCAGGGCGAGCACGTCCAGCACCATCAGGTCCTTGCCACCGGTATCGACCTGAAACTCCTGCATGAACGGCGCGGCGTCCTGCTCAGGGTTGTAACGATAAACACTGACTTGCAACATATCGGTCACCCCTTAATAAGTCCGAATCTTAGGTTCAAAAGTCGGAACAGTCTTCGGCGAGAAGTTCACGGCACGCTTGGTCACGCGCTTGTCACCCGGGAAATACAGGGTGTGGCACAACCAGTTCTCGTCATCGCGATCTTCAAAGTCTTCACGGGCGTGAGCGCCGCGGGACTCTTTACGATGCTCTGCGGCGATCGCCGTGGCTTCGGCAACTTCCAGCAGGTTTTGCAGTTCAAGCGCTTCGATACGGGCGGTATTGAATGCCTGGCTCTTGTCATTGATCTTGACGTTGGCGATACGCACGCGCAGGTCAGCCAGCTGAGCAATACCCTTCTGCATGTATTCGCCGGTGCGGAACACACCGAAGTAGTTCTGCATGCAGCTTTGCAGCTCTTTACGCAGCGTGGCGACGTCTTCGCCGGTAGTGCGCTCGTTCAGGCCGGCAACGCGTGCCAGCGCAGCATCGATGTCGGACTCGGAAGCACGGGCGTAGTCGATACCTTCGCTCAGCGCTTTCTCCAGGTGGATACCCGCAGCGCGACCGAACACCACCAGATCGAGCAACGAGTTGCCGCCCAGACGGTTGGCACCGTGAACCGATACGCAAGCCACTTCACCTACCGCGAACAGACCCGGAATGATCTGATCGACACCGGCGGCGTCCTGAGTGATCGCCTGACCATGAATGTTGGTGGCAACGCCGCCCATCATGTAATGGCAGGTAGGAACTACCGGAATCGGCGCTGTTGCAGGGTCGACGTGAGCGAAGGTCTTGGACAACTCCATAATGCCTGGCAAACGGCTGTGCAACACTTCTTCGCCCAGGTGATCGAGCTTGAGCATTACATGGTCGCCATCCGGACCGCAGCCGTTACCGGCAATGATTTCCTTGACCATGGAGCGCGCAACCACGTCACGACCTGCAAGGTCCTTGGCGTTCGGAGCATAACGCTCCATGAAACGCTCGCCGTGCTTGTTGATCAGGTAACCGCCTTCACCGCGGCAGCCTTCGGTGACCAGTACACCTGCACCGGCAATGCCGGTCGGGTGAAACTGCCACATTTCGATGTCCTGAACCGGGACACCGGCACGCAGTGCCATACCGATACCGTCACCGGTATTGATCAGGGCATTGGTGGTCGAAGAGTAGATACGACCTGCACCGCCGGTTGCCAGCACGGTAGCGTTGGCACGGATGTAGGAAGTTTCGCCGGTTTCAATGCAGATGGCGATGATGCCGACAAAGGCACCGTCCTGATTCTTGACCAGATCCACGCCGTAGTATTCGTTGAGGAATACGGTGCCAGCCTTGAGGTTGGCCTGATACAGGGTGTGCAGCAGTGCGTGACCGGTACGGTCGGCAGCAGCACAGGTACGTGCAGCCTGACCGCCCTTGCCGAAGTCCTTGGACTGACCGCCAAACGGACGCTGGTAGATGCGACCCTGTTCGGTACGGGAGAACGGCAGACCCATGTGCTCGAGTTCGAAAACAGCTTCAGGGCCTACGGAACACATGTATTCGATAGCGTCCTGGTCACCGATGTAGTCGGAACCCTTGACGGTATCGTACATGTGCCAGCGCCAGTCATCGTTCGGATCCGCAGAGGCAATTGCGCAGGTGATGCCACCCTGGGCAGAAACGGTGTGCGAGCGTGTCGGGAACACCTTGGTGACCACGGCAGTCTTGTGACCGCCCTGAGCGAGCTGCAGAGCAGCGCGCATACCGGCACCGCCACCACCAATGATGATGGCGTCGAAGGAAAGCGAATTTATGTTAGCCATGAATCAGATACCCCAAAGAATCTGCACGCCCCAGACGAAGTAGGCGAACATCAGAACGCCGCATACCGCCTGAAACAGAAAACGTACTGCAGTGGCAGACTTGCCCAGCGCCATCGGCGTCAGGTAGTCGGTCGCGATGGTCCACATGCCGACCCAGGCGTGAGCGCCAAGGGCAACGAGGGCCAGCAGACTGAAGATACGCATTCCGTTGTGTGCGAACAGATCATGCCATTGGGCGTAACTCAGACCCGGATGAAAGACCATGTATCCGATCAGGAATATGAAATAAGCCGCGAGCACGACCGCAGAAACACGCTGAGCCATCCAGTCATAGAGGCCCGAACGCGAAAGGTTGGTGACGTTGGTTACCATATCCATACTCCCGCCAGAAGAATCAGTACCACGGAAACCGCGATAACGATTTTGGAGCCCAGCTTGCCGCCTTCGAGCGTCTCGCCTACCCCGGAGTCCATGATGAGGTGACGGATACCGGCCACCATGTGATACAGCAGGGCAGACAGAAGCCCCCAGATGATCAGCTTGGCCAGCGGGCTGGTCAGACACGCCTTGACTTCACCGAACCCTTCTTCGGACGCCAGCGACTTGTCCATTGCATACAGCATGATTGCAATACCGACAAAGAGGATGACACCGGAGATGCGGTGAAGGATGGACGTGTAAGCGGTGACTGGGAGCTTGATGGTCCTTAGGTCTAGATTTACAGGTCGTTGGCTATTCACGGCTTTTTTTCACACTGAAGAGCCCCTAACAATCAGGGCAAGTTGTTGGGAAGTGCACTGGTCAGGTACCCACCACCCAGGAAGTGACGACCCCCTTGAAACAGGCCAAAAAGCCTTTGGCGGTCGGACGCCGAGTATAGACAGTTAGGTTACTAATGACAACGCGCAGACTTACCGCCAATGGCGCATTGCGTTGCCGGGACAAAAGGCGTAAACGGCAGGAAACGGTCTGAAAAAATCCACGGCGGGCCCTTGCGGAACACGACTTCAGGCAAATTGACTTTAGAATTTATCTCACTATAGTGATGCGGGCCCTGCGTGGGGGGCCTGTCTGATGATTTGAAGCATAAATAGGAGGCCACATGGCTGACAAAAAAGCGCAGTTGATCATCGAGGGCGCAGCCCCCGTCGAGCTGCCAATTCTGACCGGTACAGTGGGTCCGGACGTGATCGACGTACGCGGCCTGACCGCCACCGGCCGCTTCACATTTGACCCTGGCTTCATGTCCACGGCCTCTTGCGATTCGAAGATCACCTACATTGATGGTGACAATGGCATTCTGCTGCACCGCGGCTACCCGATCGAACAACTGGCCGAGCAGTCCGATTACCTCGAAACCTGCTACCTGCTGCTCAACGGCGAACTGCCGACCGCCGAACAGAAAGCCCAGTTCGTGGCCGTGGTCAAGAACCACACGATGGTTCACGAGCAACTCAAGACCTTCTTCAACGGCTTTCGTCGCGACGCCCACCCGATGGCCGTCATGTGCGGCGTAGTCGGTGCCCTGTCAGCGTTCTACCACGACTCGCTGGACATCAATAACCCGCAGCACCGCGAGATTTCCGCTGTACGCCTGGTGGCCAAGATGCCGACCCTGGCAGCGATGGTCTACAAGTACTCCATGGGCCAGCCCATGATGTACCCGCGCAACGACCTCAGCTACGCCGAAAACTTCCTGCACATGATGTTCAACACCCCGTGCGAGATCAAACCCATCAGCCCGGTGCTGGCCAAGGCGATGGACAAGATCTTCATCCTTCACGCCGATCACGAGCAGAACGCCTCGACATCCACCGTCCGCATGGCAGGCTCTTCGGGCGCCAACCCGTTTGCCTGTATCGCTGCCGGCATCGCCGCGCTCTGGGGCCCGGCCCACGGCGGCGCCAACGAAGCGGTACTGACCATGCTGGATGAAATCGGTGACGTGTCGAACATCGACAAGTTCATCGCCAAGGCCAAGGACAAGAACGACCCGTTCAAGCTCATGGGCTTCGGCCACCGCGTCTACAAGAACCGTGACCCGCGCGCCACCGTGATGAAGCAGACCTGCGACGAAGTGCTCAAGGAACTGGGTATCACCAACGATCCTCAGCTCGAACTGGCCATGCGCCTCGAAGAGATCGCCCTGACCGACCCGTACTTCATCGAGCGCTCGCTGTACCCGAACGTCGACTTCTACTCGGGCATCATCCTCAAGGCCATCGGCATTCCGACCAGCATGTTCACCGTAATCTTCGCTCTGGCGCGGACCGTCGGCTGGATTTCGCACTGGAAAGAAATGCTCTCCAGCCCTTACAAGATCGGTCGCCCTCGCCAGCTCTACACCGGCAACGTGCAACGCGATATCGTCGCCCTGCAAGACCGCAAGTAAGCGTTACACGCAAAAACAAAGGGCTGCCACTGGCAGCCCTTTTTTGTGCGTACTGCATACTGCAGATTATTGCGTCTGCGCAGCCCGCTCTCTGAGCGCTTTCAGCGTATTGAACGGCGCGTCGACAACGAACTTGTTGGCCAGCATTGATGGCACACTACCACCCGGCTCGGTGTGAACCTGATAAGTCACCTCAGTCTGGTTCGACCCCTTGGGCACCATCTTCCAGAACCCCTTGACCTCGGTCACACGCACGAAACCCTTTTCCTCGGGAATGTACGTGGGCTGCTCTTCAAGATTCCGGGTAATACTGCCGTCAGCCCCCTCCTGAGTAGTGATCAACAGCACCGAGTCACGAGGCGTCACCGGCCAGGGCGTGTTGAACTGGCTGTAGGTCCAGGTCTTGTTACCTTCATGCTTGAGTATCTTCTGTAACTTGCACTCATGAATCCAGGCGCAGGCCCCCGCAACATCCTCTTGAAGCGCACGCAGCTTGCTCACGCTGGCATTGATCAGCGCAATGCCCTGATAGGCCTTGTAATCGGACCCAGGCACATCAATCAACGAAACCTTGATGCCATCCTCGTTCTTGACCACTTTCCAGTCGTCAGCCTGCGCCGTTCCGCCAAGCATTACAGTCAAACCACAAGCAACAGCGATGCGATACAGCGGACTCATTATTTTATTCCTTGTTTTGAAGTTCCGACAAAGCACTAGCGCCCAAAAACCGCCCTTTCATGCAACTGCTGTAGCTTTTTCCCACCAGCCAATAAGGCGAATTGCATCCGCCTGATCGACTCCGCAGACATCTTCCGCCGCCTTGAACTGACTGCATACCGCAGGGCGCTCGGGCCTGCCGAACAAGGCGCACAGAAGCTCGACCGACAAGTGCAGGCATCGCTCACCTGCCGGTTTTCCATCGGGCATGCCGGGTATGGGAGACGTGATGGAAGGCGCTATGCAGCACGCACCACAATCGGAACGGCAGTCCATGACCAGACACCCTTACTGAAAAATAGAAAAAGAGGAAGAATATTAACCGTCAAAACGTCTGTTTGAAAACGCCGTATCGGACGATAGGCAGGGCTTACTGCTTGAATTTGAAATCCAGCGCAGCACCTTCGACATCGCGACGGTTGTCGTTGCGCATCTGCAATTGCATTTCGTTGGTCAGCAATCGACCTTCAAGCTCAAAGGGGCCGGGGTTGGCCGAAGCCCCCTTGTCGCTGAACATCTGCGGCAATATCGGCTTGCGCTTGCTGGTGATCACATTGGCAGGCGGGTCCAGTTCCTTGACAAGCTCGGGCGGCAAACTCAGGTCCAGCTTTGGCGACTTGATTCGCACATCCTTGGCACTGGCTGTTTTGACATCTTTGGCGTTCTTGCGTTTGCTGACAGGCGCCTTGGCCGCCACTACTTTTGAAGACGACTTTTCAGAGGCTACCGCCTTGGTCACCGGAGGCGCTGAAGGTTGTGATTTTTCCTTGCCCACCACTACCGGAACCACCGGGACCCCTGGCATCAACTGATGCATGGTATCGGGCGCCTGTATCTGTTTTGCATCCGTCGCCACCGCCTCCACAGGAGCCTCGGTCTTCAAGTGCACTTCAGGCGAGACCGGAGCCGTAATAATCGTATCGGTTTTGGGCTTGGGCACAGACGGGTCCTGAGCATCACAACCACTCAGAAGCACAACGACAAGCAATCCCAGACAGCGAAAAACATTCATAGGCAAAAAGTCAGGCAAGACAGTGGCAAATAGCCGGAAAAGAAACACATGCTGTCCTTTTGAGGCCAACCTGACAAGCCAAGAGTTCAAAACAATTGACAAAAAATCTTTACAACTCAGTACACATGCACCGCTTCCTGACACAACTGCTTGGCCAGAATACCCAGCGTCATCAGTGCCCGCTCAGCCTCTTTGTTCCAAGGCATCCCGCAGTTGAGGCGGATGCAGTGATTGAACTGCTCGGTATTACTGAAGATCAACCCCGGCGCGATACTGATACCCTGCTCCAGCGCACGAACATGCAGCTCCTGAGTATTGACCCGGCCCGGCAGGCTGACCCACAGAATGAACCCACCCGCAGGGCGACTCATCTGCGTGCCCTCAGGGAAGAACTGCTGCACCGCCAATTGGAAGGCGCTGAGATTCTTGCGGTATTCCAGGCGAATGAAACGTAAGTGCCGATCGTAACCGCCGTTTTCGAGGTATGCGGCGACCGCCATCTGCGTAACACTGCATGCAGAATGCGTGCTGAAAGTCTGCAGACGTTGAATTTCTGCCTGGTATTTGCCAGCGATGATCCAGCCGATGCGCACACCGGGCGATAGCGTCTTGGAAAAGCTGGAACAGTAAATCACCCTCCCCAGCCGATCGAACGCCTTGAGCGCCTTGGTCCTCCCGACTTCGAACATCAACTCACCGTAGACATCGTCTTCAACCACTTGAATATCGAAGTCCGAGGCCAGACGCAGCAGGTTCTTCTGCCGCTCCTCCGGCATGGTGCCGCCCAGTGGGTTGCTCAGGCGTGAAGTCAGTACCAATGCTTTGATTGACCATTGATTGGCCGCCAGTTGCAGGGCCTCCAGACTGATGCCGGTGGCCGGGTCGCTGGGGATTTCGATGACTTTCAAGCCCAATAGGTCGGCAAGTTGCAACAACCCGTAATAAGCAGGCGACTCGGCAGCGATCAGGTCACCCGGCCGGGTCAGCACGCGTAGAGTCATCTGCAGTGCATCCACGCACCCGTGGGTGATCACCACCTCGGACGGATCGACCACCACGCCGGCGTCGCGCATACGGATGGCGACCTGCCTGCGCAGCGGCTCGAAACCCGGACTGAACATATAGCTGAAGGCCCGCGGGCTGTGAAAACGCGTCACTTTCGCTAATTGCTGATGCAGCGCGCGCACCGGCAGGTAGTCCACATGAGGCACAGCGGCGCCCAGAGCAAACACGCCCTCGCGTCGGGATTCCTCGAGCACTTGCTGGATGATACTGCTGCGCGTGACCAGACCAGGCCGCTCGACACGCGCGATATCCGGGGTCGAAGCCGTAAGTGCCGGGGTTTGATGAACATAGTAGCCGGACTGAGGACGCGCCCGGATCAACCCTTGATCTTCAAGGTTCGCATAAGCCTGCGATACCGTCGCATGGCTGACATTGAGCTGCGAACTCATCTTGCGAACCGAAGGCACACGCTCACCGGGTTGATACACCCCACGACGAATATCTTCGGCAAGCTGCTGGGCGATACGCTGATAGAGCAAAAGATTGGTCATGACACAGCCTCGAAAAGACCGGTGATTTATTGTTTTTAAAAATACAGATACGGAATAACCGGCACAGTCCAGAAGTGTACGGGAACAGTTTACGTTCAAGCCAGCGGTCACGACCGCTGCACGAAAATAAACGCGGCTGAAAACGCCATATGCAAAGCCTTTAAAGCCAAAAAAGCCCGAGACCGTTTCCGGCGTCGGGCTTTTTGAAAAGTTTTTATCAGCGCGCTGCGCCTAACTGACCTTTTTCATCAGAAAAAACAATTTCCACACGGCGATTTTGCGCGCGCCCTCGCTCGGAGGCGTTGGCGTTCACCGGGAACTGCTGACCATAACCCTCGACATGGATACGTTTTTCGTCGACACCCAGGTCCATCAGAACGTCTGCGACCGTTTGTGCACGATCCTTCGACAGCTTCAGATTCTCCTGACGGTCACCTGTGCTGTCGGTGTAGCCCTCGATCCGGACCACTCGACGCGGATTGATCTGCAAGAACTGCACAACCTTGAGAATGGTGCGACTGGCCGAGCTTTTCAGCTCGGCGTGCCCGGCGTCGAACAGCACATCTCCCAACGTCATGACCAGCCCGCGATCGGTCTCGGTGGTGGCCAGACTGAGGATCTGATCTTCCAGCCAGCGCCCCTGCTGCTGGGCACTGGCCAGCTTGGCCTCACGCAGCGCCAATTGCAGACGCTGGCGCTCCATGTCCATTTTCGCCAGGCGCTCCTGGCTCAGCATCAGATTGCTGTGCTCACGTGCGATCTCGCTGTAGCGGCTGCTGAGGTAGGCGTAATGACTGACGTCGGCACCGCTTCCCAGATAGCTGGACAGACGCTCGGCGCGAGCCAGAGATTCGCCAGCGCGAATGACATCCTTGGGCGCGCTGCGCAACACATCGGTATCTTCCTTGACCTTCTGGAAGTCGGCACTGGCCTGCTGCAAGGCCTTCCCGCTGTCCTGATGACCGGCACACCCGTAAAGGCCAGCCGAACCCAGCAACAGGCACACACTCAGTACACGCGGAAGACGGTTCATTGCGCCTCTCCCAGTTGCTTGCGTAACCGATTGAGGCGGGTATTCAACTGATTGACCTGCTCCTGACTCTTGAGGGTGAGCACTCGGGCCTCTGCCAGCCGGGCATCCAGCTCGGCCTGCTCGGCTTTCATGCGCGCGTCCTTGTAGGCGTGGGTCGCCATGGAGGCGCGAGCTTCGGCAAAGCGGGCCAGAGCGACTTCCATCTCGGGCTGATCATCGCCCGCGCCAACGGCTTTGGCCTGCTCCAGCGCCTGCTCGGTCAGCTTGAACTGCTCGGTCGGTAGCGGGTCGCTGGCACAGCCAGCCAGCGTGGCGATGGCCATGACGGCGATTGAAAAACGAATACTCACAAAAACATCCCTACTTGTCTGGTGCGCTGGCGCTGGCAGGTTGCAACAGCTGGGCTTTCCACAACTCCAGGTTGTGCCTGATGACATCACCCGCAAGGCCGGAGGCGGCCGATTCTGTCATCTTTTTCGCCAGTTGTCCGCGCAACCATGGTTCGTTGCAGGCCGAATTGAACGACAACGCCAGATAAAACCCGGGTGTATCGACCGGCAAGGGTTGCGCAGCCAGGTCTGCAGAAAGACCCAGCGTCTGCACCATGACCATCCCGGCGTAACGACCGGCAAGCACGTAATCCACCTCACCCAGCGCCAGCTTCTGAAAAGCCGGGGTCAGGCCTGGCAGGCGTGTCAGGGTCAGATGCTGCTTGGCCGCAGCCTCGAATGAAGGCGTCAATCGGGTCTTTTCCGACATGGCGCCAGGACGGTCGTGCAGCTCGGCCAGGGTATTGAACGGTACGCTGTGATCGTGGCGCGTCCAGACCATGATGTCGTTCTGCACAATTGGCGGATGGATGTAATCAAGCGACTCTAGTTGCGCTGCATTGAACGGCGCGTCGGCCAGCAAGTCCATGCGCCCGGTGCGCACCTCCTCAAGTGCCTGACTGCGTTTGCCGCCGTACAGGAACTCGACCTTGATACCCAGCTCACCTGCCGCCTGCGTCAGCAGATCGGCATTGGCGCCCATCAGATGACGTGGGTCCTGAGGATCACGCCACAGATAAGGCGGCGCGTCCGGACTGCCGGTCACAATCAGACGCTCGCACTTGCCGGCAGCAAATGACAGCGTCGGCAGCATGATCAGCCCGAGAAAAAGCGAAGACAGCAGCCGGAGGTGCACCATGAAAAGCCCTTCTGATACCCGATAAAAAAACCCGCTCGATCCGGGTCTATGTACCGCAAGCAATCTGCCGGCACACAACCCCCGAACGGAACGGGTTCTCTTTATAATGGAAGCGCGTGGCTTAAACCAGCTTCTCCAGCTCGGGAATGGCTTCGAACAAATCAGCCACCAGCCCGTAATCGGCCACCTGGAAGATCGGAGCTTCCTCATCCTTGTTGATCGCAACGATCACCTTGGAGTCTTTCATGCCGGCCAGATGCTGAATGGCACCGGAAATACCGACAGCAATATACAGCTGAGGCGCGACGATCTTGCCGGTCTGGCCGACCTGCATGTCGTTGGGCACAAAACCGGCATCGACCGCAGCACGGGAAGCACCCACTGCAGCACCGAGCTTGTCGGCCAGCGTGTACAGGTGCTTGAAGTTGTCGCCGTTCTGCATGCCACGACCGCCGGATACGACGATCTTGGCCGCTGTCAGTTCTGGACGATCGGATTTGGCCAGTTCTTCGCCAACGAAGCTGGACTTGCCCGCATCGTGAGCAGCCGAAACCGCTTCGATAGAAGCCGAACCACCCTCGGCAGCGACCGGATCGAAACCGGTGGCACGCACGGTGATGACCTTGATCGCGGCAGTGGACTGCACGGTAGCAATGGCGTTACCGGCGTAGATCGGGCGGGTGAAGGTGTCGGCCGAGACCACCGAAACGATCTCGGATATCTGGTCGACATCCAGCTGCGCAGCAACGCGAGGCAGGATGTTCTTGCCGTTGGAGGTTGCAGCGGCCAGAACGTGACTATGGCCCGCAGCCAGCTCTACGACCAGTGGCGCAACGTTTTCAGGCAATTGATGTGCATAGGCAGCGTTGTCGGCCACCAGCACTTTCGCCACGCCAGCAATTTTGGCGGCGGCGTCGGCAACGGCACTTACGCCTGAACCGGCAACCAGCAAGTGGATGTCACCGCCGATCTTCTGCGCGGCAGCCAGGGTATTGAGCGTAGCCGGGGCTACGGTCGCATTGTCGTGTTCAGCGATAACCAGGATCGTCATTTAGATTACCTTCGCTTCGTTTTTCAGTTTCTCGACCAGTTCAGCCACCGATTTGACTTTGATGCCCGCGCTGCGTGCAGCCGGTGCTTCAACCTTGAGGGTCTTGTTGGTCGAGGCCGTGGAAACGCCCAGTGCATCCGGGGTCAGCACTTCAAGCGGCTTCTTCTTGGCTTTCATGATGTTGGGCAGCGAAGCGTAGCGTGGCTCGTTCAGACGCAGGTCCGTGGTCACGATGGCTGGCAGGCTCAGGGAAACAGTCTGCAGACCGCCGTCGATCTCACGGGTCACGGCAACCTTGTCACCGGAGACTTCAACCTTCGAGGCGAACGTACCTTGCGGGTAGCCGCTCAGTGCGGCCAGCATCTGGCCGGTCTGGTTGTTGTCACTGTCGATAGCCTGTTTACCAAGGATAACCAGTTGTGGCTGCTCCTTGTCGACCACTGCCTTGAGCAGCTTGGCCACGGCCAGAGAGGTCAGTTCTTCGGCAGACTCGACCAGCACGGCACGGTCTGCACCCAGCGCCAGCGCAGTACGCAGTTGCTCCTGAGCAGTGGTAGGACCAATGGTGACGACCACGATTTCCGTTGCCATGCCCTTCTCTTTCAAGCGCACCGCTTCTTCAACAGCGATTTCGCAGAACGGGTTCATGGACATTTTGACGTTGGCAAGATCGACGCCGGAGTTGTCCGCCTTGACGCGAACCTTGACGTTGTAGTCGACCACTCGTTTGACAGCTACAAGAACCTTCATGGATTCCTCACTCTCCGGTGAAAAGAAGTCGCCTGGCGATACCAGGCGATCGATATGTGTCCTCAACAAGCAATCGCAATGCGTGCAGGCCGTCCGGACGACTTCAAAAAGCCATATAAAAGCCGGGAGTCACCCATCAAGCTGCGGCAGGGTGTGTAAAATGCGCCGTGCGACGTTGACCTGTTGCCTGCACCGCGTCCGCCTGATGCCTTTTGAGAGACTTCCTGCAACGCAGGTGCCTCGTTTCAGCCTACGGCAAACGCAAAACCGCCCGTATATTGACCGCAACGCCTTTTCCGGTCAATACGCCAAATCGGCCAGTTCCGAGTCTGGTGTCTTTGATTTATCTGGGCTGCGGGCAATTCAAACAAACGTTTGTATTGGACCCATGCAGTGGTGTAGATATAATGCGTGCCATTAAAAGACGGGTGGTGCCCAACACCTCCTGTGTCGGCCTGCAGCGACTCATAAAGCAGCGCCCATAAAAATACCGTGAGCCTTGAAAGTAGGAGATAGCCTGTGGAACGCGAATACATGGAATTCGACGTCGTCATCGTCGGAGCCGGCCCTTCCGGGCTTTCTGCCGCTTGCCGCCTTAAACAGAAGGCCGCTGAAGCCGGGCAGGAAATCAGCGTCTGCGTGGTGGAAAAAGGCTCCGAAGTCGGCGCACACATCCTGTCCGGTGCCGTGTTTGAACCGCGCGCACTGAACGAGCTGTTTCCAAACTGGCAGGAATTGGGCGCTCCGCTCAATACACCCGTCAAGCGTGATGATATCTACGTCCTGCGCGACGCCGAAAAGGCGCAGAAAATTCCGGACTTTTTCGTCCCCAAGACCATGCACAACCAGGGCAACTACATCATATCCCTGGGCAATCTGTGCCGCTGGCTCGCCCAGCAGGCTGAAAACCTTGGTGTGGAAATCTACCCGGGCTTTGCCGCTCAGGAAGCACTATTCGACGAAAACGGCGTGGTACGCGGTATCGTCACCGGCGATCTGGGTGTCGACCGCGAAGGCAACCCCAAGGAAGGCCTGTACACCCCCGGCATGGAACTGCGCGCCAAGTACACGCTGTTCGCCGAAGGCTGCCGCGGTCACATCGGCAAGCAATTGCTCAAGCGCTTCAATCTCGATTACGAAGCCGATGTACAGCATTACGCCATCGGCCTGAAGGAAATCTGGGAAGTCGACCCGGCCAAACATGAACAGGGCCTGGTGGTGCACACCGCAGGCTGGCCGCTGGACGATGCCAATCCGGGCGGCTCGTTCCTGTACCACCTGGAGAACAATCAGGTGGTAGTCGGCCTGATCGTCGACCTGTCATACAGCAACCCGTACCTGTCGCCCTTCGACGAATTCCAGCGCTACAAGCACCACCCGGTCATCAAGCAGTACCTTGAAGGCGGCAAACGCATCAGCTACGGCGCACGCGCCATTGCCAAGGGCGGCCTGAACTCGCTGCCGAAGATGGTATTCCCTGGCGGCGCGTTGATCGGTTGCGACCTGGGCACCCTGAACTTCGCCAAGATCAAGGGCAGCCACACGGCAATGAAGTCCGGCATGCTCGCAGCCGATTCGGTGGCAGATGCCCTGTTCGCCGGCAAGGAAGGCGGCGACGTGCTGACCTCCTACGTCGATGCCTTCAAGGCCAGCTGGCTGCATGCAGAGCTGTTCGCCAGCCGCAACTTTGGCGTGGCGATCCACAAATACGGCGCGATCAAGGGTGGTGCCTTCAACTTCATCGATCAGAACATTTTCGGTGGCAAGCTGCCGTTCACGCTGCACGACACCACGCCGGACTACGCCTGCCTCAAGCTGGCAGCGGACTCAAAGAAAATCGATTACCCGAAACCCGACGGCAAGCTCAGCTTCGACAAGCTCAGCTCGGTATTCCTCTCCAGTACCAACCATGAAGAGGAGCAACCTTGCCACCTGAAGCTGACCGACCCGAGCATCCCGATCAGCAAGAACCTGCCGCTGTACGACGAACCGGCACAGCGCTATTGCCCGGCTGGCGTGTATGAAGTCATCACTAAAGAAGATGGCGAAAAGCGCTTTCAGATCAACGCGCAGAACTGCGTGCACTGCAAGACCTGCGACATCAAGGACCCTTCGCAGAACATTACCTGGGTTGCACCGGAAGGCGCTGGCGGGCCGACGTACCCGAACATGTAAGGCGGCGGCAAGCTACAGGCTTTGATCTTGCCGCTTGTAGCTTGCCGCTAAACCCTACAGCTCTCTTCTCCCGGACTGCGTTCAAAGTAGCGCTTGTATTCACGGCTGAACTGCGACGCACTTTGATAGCCGACCCTGAGCGCGACCTGCGACACATTCAGCCCGTCGGCCACCAGCAGTTGCTGAGCCTTGAGCAGGCGCAGACGTTTCAGGTACTGCACCGGTGACAACAGGGTGCTGCGTTTGAAGTGCTCGTGAAAGGTCGAGGTACTCATGTTTGCGCAACTGGCCAGCGTGTCGACATTCAGCGCGTGATTATAGTGCTCATGCAGATAGGTCACCGCCGAGGCAATCCGTGCGAATTGCCCCTGCTGCTCGACCAGCGCACGCAATACACCTGATTGCGGTCCACGCAGCGCGGTGTATAACACCTCGCGAATCCTTGATTGCCCCATCGCCTGACACTCCAGCGGATCGTGCAGACAACGCAGCAGGCGTTCGACGCTGTCACGCATCGCAGAGTCGATGCGTACCGAGGTCATCGACTCCGGGGTCTGCATCTGGCTTTCCTGGCCGCTGGCCGGTCCCATTGCTTGCACCAACTCGCCAAGCAGCACACGGTCAATGGCTACCGACACACCATACAGCGGCTTGTCCGGGGTGGCGAAGGTCTCGCATTTGAACGGCACAGAAAGCGCCTGAATCAGGTAATGCCCGGTGCCATACTCAAACGTACGCGGCCCCAGGCAGGCGACCTTGCTGCCTTGCACGACAATCATCAGGCTCGGCTCGTAAATCTGCGGGCTGCTGGCGACATAGCCGAACGCCGAAAGCACGCGAACCTCGGGCAAATGCGTCGCCACAAAGCCGGGGCGCACTGCCAGCGGCTGGATCAAGGAGACAAGCGTGGCATTGCCATCGATAACAACAGGTAACGTCATGGGAGCAGCCTGACAGAGAAACAGACAGCTCTATCATCGCAGATTTGCGCTTCATAGCCGACCCTGAAACGCCAGGTCGGAGGAATAGGCATGAAACACGTAGGATTCACCATAGCCGTGAGGGACGCATATCAGGACAATTGACTGCCTCTATTCCGTAACACCTTGCGAGGTCAAACATGTACACAGCTATCGGTTATGCCGCACAGTCCGCTACCGCCCCCCTCGCCCCGATGACCTTCGAACGTCGCGCTCCGCGTGCCGACGACGTTGCCATCGAAATCCTCTACTGCGGCGTCTGCCACTCTGACATTCACCAGGCGCGCAACGAATGGGGCATCGCCGTCTACCCGCTGATGCCTGGCCATGAAATTGTCGGTCGCGTCACCGCCACTGGCACCAACGCCAGCAAATACAAGGTTGGCGATCTGGTCGGTGTTGGCTGCATGGTCGATTCGTGCCGCGAATGCTCGGCCTGTAAATCGGATCTCGAACAGTATTGCCTGGAAGGTCCGACCATGACCTACGCCACGCCTGACCGCGTAGACGGCAGCAACACCATGGGCGGCTACTCCAACAGCATCGTGGTCGCCGAGCATTTCGTTGTGCGCATTCCAGAGAAACTCGACCCGGCTGCTGCTGCGCCAATCCTTTGCGCAGGCATCACCACTTATTCGCCACTCAAGCACTACGGTGTGAAGGCTGGCGACAAGGTCGGTATTCTGGGCATGGGTGGTCTGGGCCACATGGGCATCAAGTTCGCCAAGGCAATGGGCGCTGAAGTGACCCTGTTCACTCGCTCCGCAGCCAAGGCTCAGGAAGCACGTCGTCAGGGTGCAGATCATGTGATCGTGTCCACCGACGCTGAACAGATGAAAGCCGCTGCCGGTCATTTCGACTTCCTGCTCGACACCATTCCGGTCCAGCATGACCTGAACCCCTACCTGGAAACACTGCGCTTTGACGGCGTGCACATTCTGGTCGGTCTGATCGAACCGGTCGAGCCGCCAGTCCATGCAGCCCACCTGGTGATGAGCCGTCGCGTATTGGCCGGATCGCTGATCGGCGGCATCGCTGAAACCCAGGAAGTACTGGATTTCTGCGCCGAGAACGACATCACCTGCGACATCGAAATGCTCGATATCCGCAATATCAACGAAGCCTACGAGCGCATGCTGGCCGGTGACGTGAAATACCGCTTCGTGATCGACATGGCCACGCTGCAGGCCTGATTCACTACGAATCAGCCGCCGAGATCGGCCGAGAGTTCCGCTGCTATCTGCTTGATCAGCGGGACCAGCTCGGCCATCTTCTCCAGCGGCATGTAGGGCACGGTACTGGCGACACTGATGCCGGCAACGATCTGTTTGCTGGCATCACGTACCGGCGCTGCAACGCAACGGATCGACGGTTCGTTGTCCTCCAGATCGAACGCATACCCTCCCTGCACGTATTCTTCCCTTCGCGCCTGCAACTGCTCCCAGGTTTGCTGCTCATGAGCAGGCCACAGCGCATTCCTGCCACTGCTCGGCATGCTGGCGTCATACAAGCGCTGCCACTCCGGCAACCCGCTGTCCAGCAGCAACGCCTTGCCGATACCGGTTCGCACCAGCGGCATGCGATGCCCGACCCGTGAGCGCATTTCCGGGCCATTGCGACCAGGGTTCTTGTGCAGATAAAGCACGTCGTCCCCTTCCCGCACCGCCAGATGCACCGTATCGCCCGTCAGCTCCGACAGCCGATCCAGATACGGCCGGGCGAGAATTGCCAGTGGCACTTCTTCGCGCGCCTGAAACCCCAGCTCAATCAGTTTCGGCCCAAGCAGATAACCCACTTGAGGCACCACCCGAAGATAGCGCTCCTCGACCAGGCAACTGGCCAGCCGGTGCGTGGTACTGCGTGTGGTGCCGATCAGCCGGGCGATTTCCTTCAGGTCGCGTGCGCCACCGGCCACCGCCTGCACAACGCCAAGCCCGCGCGACAGAGTCTGGGTCCCTGTCGGCGCCGGTTCTTTGCCGGTAATTTTTTCAGGGATGATCGAATCGTTGTGCATGACAGGCCATTTTCATAAAAGGGGCGGATCGAAAAGCTGACGGCATTATCGCCGCCAGCGTCCAGATACGTCGACATCAGAGCTCGATACGCTCTACTTTGCCTACCAGCAGGATGTACGACAGCGCGCCCAGCAATGCCAGCACTGAAATGTAAGTGATGGCAGGCGCAAACGAGTCACCGGTTGCCAGAAAGCCGATCACGATCGGCGTGGCGATGGCGGCGAGGTTGCCGATGAAGTTGAACGTGCCGCCAGTCAGGCCCAGCAAGCGCGCCGGGGCCAGGGTCGACACCAGCGACCAGGTGATCGACGCCAGACCGTTGCCGAAGAATGCCAGCGCCAGAAAGGTGATAACCAATGGTGTGGAGTCAACGAAGTTGGCACCGATGATCGAGGTCGAGATCAGCAGCCCGGCAATGATTGGCAACTTGCGCGCAAAGCCCACGCTATGCCCGCGACGGATCAGCCAGTCGGAGAAGAACCCCGAACACAGCACGCCGACAAACGCCGCGAGAAACGGCAATGACGCCAGTAGCCCGGACTTGATGAAATCCATGCCGCGGTATTTCACCAGATAGGTCGGGAACCAGGTCAGGAAGAACCACAGCGTGGAGTTCAGGCAGAACTGGCCCAGATAGATCCCCCACAGCTTGCGCTTGCTCAACACAATGCCCAGGTCCAGCCAGCTGAAACCCTGCTTCTGTTTTTCGACATCCTTCTGGATGTCTACCAGACCGCCGCCCTCTTTGATCAGGTCGATTTCCTGCTGATTGACGCCTTTGAAGTCACGCGGCTCGCGATAGACCGTATACCAGATCAACGCCCACAGCACACCGACACCACCTGTAGCGACAAACACCATGTGCCAGCCATAGTGCGCCTGTAACCAGGCCAGCACCGGCGTCAGAAACGCCAGGCCGACGAACTGCCCCGAGGTATAGACGCCAATGGCGGTAGCCCGCTCGCGCTCGGGAAACCAGGTGGTCACGACACGGCTGTTGATCGGATAGGCAGGTGCTTCCAGCGCACCGACCGCCATGCGCAGTACGAACAGCGCAATAAAGCTGGCCGCAAAACCAAGCATGATGGTCGCAATGGACCACAGCAGCAGCGCCGCGGTGTAAAGGATACGCGGCGGCACACGGTCCACCAGCCAGCCACCAGGCAATTGCATGGCGGCATAGGTCCAGCCGAACGCGGAGAAGATCAGCCCGATGTGAACCGTATCAAGGCCCAGCTCGGCGGTCAGCGCCGGAGCGGCAATCGACAGGTTGCTGCGGTCCAGGTAGTTGATCACCACCGTAATGAACAGCAGCACCATGATGAAGAAACGTTTGCGGGACGGCGTCACCAGGGATGCCGCACCCTCAAGAGTTCGAGTGCGCATGGAATGTAGCCTCTTGTTGGATTTATTGAGGTCTGTGTTTCAGATGGGCTCTTGTTCTCACGCTCCCGCGCTCAGTGCTATACAAATCCGCTTTTGATTCTGGCTGATGGCCGTGGGAGCGAACTTGTTCGCGAAAGGGCCAGTGCATTCCCCAAAAACGCATCGGCTGAACTACCTTCTTCGCGAACAGGTTCGCTCCCACGCCCTCCGGGCAGAAGCCCGATCTACGGGCTTCTCAGGACTTATGTATAACGCTGAGTGCAGAGCGCGGGAACGATAGTTATGGGGATTTACTGTGCTCTACCACTCGGCAAAACTGCCATCGGCATGGCGCCAGATCGGGTTGCGCCAGCGGTGGCCGATGGCCGCGCGTTCGATGACATATTCTTCGTTGATCTCGATGCCCAGGCCCGGCCCGTTGGGAATCTTGACCATGCCCTTGTCGTAGTCGAAGACTTCCGGGTGCTTCACGTAATCGAGCAGATCGTTGCTTTCGTTGTAGTGAATGCCCAGGCTCTGTTCCTGAATGAAGGCGTTGTAACAAACCGCGTCCAGTTGCAGGCATGCCGCCAGCGCGATAGGCCCGAGCGGACAATGCAGCGCCAGCGCGACGTCATACGCTTCGGCCATATTGGCGATCTTGCGGGTTTCAGTGATGCCACCGGCGTGGGACGCATCAGGCTGGATAATGTCGACATAACCTTCGCTCAACACGCGCTTGAAGTCCCAGCGTGAGAACAGCCGTTCACCCAGGGCAATCGGCGTGCTGGTCAGCGGTGCCAGTTCCTTCAGTGCTTCATAGTTCTCGCTGAGCACCGGCTCCTCGATGAACATCAGCTTGTAGGCGTCCAGCTCTTTCATCAGCACCTTGGCCATGGGCTTGTGCACCCGGCCATGGAAGTCCACACCGATGCCGACATTCGGCCCGACGGCATCGCGCACGGCAGCCACGTTGGCCAGCGCCAGGTCGACCTTGTCGAAGGTATCGAGAAATTGCAGCTCTTCGGTGCCATTCATTTTCACCGCAGTAAAACCACGTCCGACCGCTTCTTTCGCAGCCCGCGCCGTGTCTGCAGGGCGGTCACCACCGATCCACGAATAGACGCGAATCTTGTCACGCACCTGACCACCGAGCAGGTCGCTGACGGAAACGCCCAGGGCCTTGCCCTTGATGTCCCACAACGCCTGATCGATGCCGGCCAGAGCGCTCATGTGGATCGCCCCACCCCGATAGAAGCCGCCGCGGTACAGCACCGTCCAGATGTCTTCGATATTGCGTGGGTCCTTGCCGATCAGGTAATCGGAGAGCTCTTCCACTGCAGCGGCCACGGTGTGCGCACGGCCTTCGACCACTGGCTCGCCCCAGCCGACAACGCCCTCGTCGGTCTCGACCTTGAGGAAGCACCAGCGTGGCGGAACGATGAACGTGGTGAGTTTGGTGATTTTCATGGGTGCGGTTTCTCTTGTTGATTCTCTTATTGGATAGCGACTACCGGCGCCGGTCAGCCTGCAAGCGTTGCGCTGTGCTGCTTCCAGGCAGCCACATAGGCCTGGGCGCGCTCAGTAACGTCGGCGACGCTCATGCCTGGCTTGAATAGCCCGGAGCCCAGGCCAAAGCCTTTAACGCCGGCATCAAGGAACACCTTCATGTTGTCCGGCGAGATCCCCCCGACCGGCAACAGAATCGTGCCCTTGGGCAATACCGCCAGCCACGCCTTGACCACTGCGGGCGACATCTGCTCGGCAGGAAACAGCTTCAGTACATCAGCTCCTTCGGCCAGCGCGGCAAAGGCTTCGGTCGGCGTCGCCACGCCCGGTGAGAGGAACAGCCCGGCAGCCTTGGCGGCACGCAACACCTTGGCGTCGCTGTGCGGCATGACAATCACCTGCCCCCCGGCATCCTTGACCTGAGTCACCTGCTCCGGGGTCAGCACCGTTCCCGCACCGATCAGGCAATCGGCCGGCAGTTGCTGGCGCAACAAGCGGATGCTGTCGAACGGCTGTGGAGAGTTGAGCGGCACCTCGATGACTCGAAACCCGGCCTCGTACAACACATCGCCAATCGCAGGCGCTTCCTCGGGACGCAGGCCGCGCAGGATTGCGACCAGACCGTTTTCCTTCAATGCTTGCTTGAGCATGTCAAACCTCTCGAATGTGTTGGGACGAGCGGCGCGCGATCAGACCGGCTTGAACGGCGACCTGCCAGAGGCCGCGCTCGGTCGCCTGCTCGGCCAATGTCACGCCGGGAAAGCCACAAACGGCCAGCCCGCGTGCATAGCGCGTGCACAGCGAATCGCTGCCGATGAGGATCACCGCAGGCAATTGTTCGTGGTTGTGCAGATGCAGCCTGGCGATGGCGCCCAGTTCATGGCCAATCAACAGGCCGGAAAGATAGTCAGGTTGCGCACTGGCAGCCAATTGCCCGGTAAGGCCGAGCGTTCGTGTGCTGAAAATCGTCGACAGCGGCCCTGCAGAGCCCGCGTCGGACAGGGCAATCGACAAGCCGCGGTCAAACGCCTGCTCGTCGAACGCCTCCGAAGGCTGCATGGTGCGTCCCAGAATAGTGTGCGCGCAGAGCGCGGCGTAGAGCTCGCCGGTCATGAAGGTGTCGAAGTGAACAATGCGACCCCGTTCTACCTGCACCCATTTGGAGTGGCTGCCGGGCAGACCGATCAGCAGCTGCTGGCTACTCTGCCCGGCGTCCAGGCCGGCCAGCACACCCAGCACCTGGGTTTCTTCGCCACGCATGACGTTGGGCAGGGTCGAGCGTTGCAGGACGCCGGGGATGATGTGCACCGTCACGCCGCGCACGCTGCGCACCGTCTGCAGCGCTGCGCTCAGCTCATTGACGCTGGCCGGCGTTTCCCGGTAAGCCGCCTCGCGCCAGCCCTGTGCGCTGCCGACCATGCCACAGGCAATCACCGGCAGGTCCGGTTGGGCATCGAGCCAGTCGCCGCACGCCTGGTCAAAGGCCAGTTCGAAACCGTCACTGCAGAACTGCCCCGCGATCAGCCGCGGCGTGGTCGGCAACTGCATGATGCCCGCGCTCAATGCGCGCTGTTCCAGTACCTGGCCATGTTCGCCAAGTCGATAAGCACGAAGTGAGGTTGTCCCCCAATCGAGCGCGATCAATTGCGCCTGCATTGCGTCACCTGTTGTTTTTTTGGAAGTGAGTGCAGGACGACTATAAACCCGTTGTTACACTTATCTCAATATGTAAATTTCAATCCCATATATAGGGAAAAAAGACAGTCAATCAAAAGTATCAGGCACTAAAAAACCCGCCTTCCTTTCGGAAAGCGGGTTTGCTGTAAAACCGAAGCCTCAACGCTCCAGCAGGATTCTCAGCATGCGGCGCAGCGGCTCTGCCGCGCCCCACAACAGCTGGTCACCCACGGTAAAGGCACCCAGGTACTGCGAACCCATGTTCAGTTTACGCAAACGGCCCACCGGAATACTCATGGTGCCGGTTACGGCAGTCGGGCTCAGCTCGTGCATGCTGGCTTCACGGTTGTTCGGCACCAGCTTGACCCAAGGGTTGTGCTGGCTGATCAAGCCTTCGATGTCCGCAATCGGCACATCCTTGTTCAGCTTGATGGTCAGCGCCTGGCTGTGGCAACGCATGGCACCGATGCGTACGCAAATGCCGTCGACCGGGATCGGGCTCTTGAAGCGACCGAGAATCTTGTTGGTCTCGGCCTGGCCTTTCCACTCTTCGCGGCTCTGGCCGTTCGGCAGCGCCTTGTCGATCCACGGGATCAGACTGCCCGCCAGTGGCACGCCGAAATTCTCGGTCGGGAACGACTCGCTGCGCATGGCTTCAGCCACCTCGCGGTCGATATCCAGAATGGCGCTGGCCGGGTTGGCCAGATCATCGGCCACCGAGGCATGCACGGCGCCCATCTGCCTGATCAGCTCACGCATGTTCTGCGCGCCGGCTCCGGAGGCCGCCTGATAGGTCATGACGTTCATCCACTCGACCAGCCCGGCGTCGAACAGACCGCCCAGGCCCATCAGCATCAGGCTGACCGTGCAGTTGCCGCCGATATAGTTTTTGGTGCCCGCATCCAGCTGCTGATCGATGACCTTGCGGTTCACAGGGTCGAGCACGATAACGGCGTCATCCTGCATGCGCAGACTGGAGGCGGCATCGATCCAGTAACCCTGCCAGCCGGCTTCGCGCAGCTTGGGGAACACCTCATTGGTGTAGTCGCCACCCTGACAGGTCAGCACTACGTCCAGGGTTTTCAGCTCGTCGATGCTGTAGGCGTCTTTCAGTGGCGCAACATCCTTGCCCACCGAAGGCGCCTGGCCACCGACATTGGAAGTAGTGAAAAACACCGGCTCAATGAGATCGAAGTCCTGCTCTTCCCGCATCCGCTGCATGAGCACGGAACCGACCATGCCGCGCCAACCGATCAGACCTACACGTTTCATCGCAACTACACCTTGAATAAAAGTGGGACCACCGCTCTGCGCATGCACAGCAGGCGGCGGGCCAGAGAGATTACAGATTCCGCAGCGCGGCGACTACTGCATCGCCCATTTCCTGCGTACCAACTTTGACTTTGCCTTCCGACCAGATGTCGCCGGTGCGAATGCCCTGATCCAGTACCACGCTGACCGCCTTCTCGATGGCGTCAGCAGCATCGGTCAGGTTGAAGCTGTAACGCAGCATCATCGATACCGACAGAATGGTCGCCAGCGGGTTGGCAATGCCTTTGCCGGCGATGTCCGGCGCCGAACCATGACAAGGCTCGTACATGCCCTTGTTGGCGGTGTCCAGCGAAGCCGACGGCAGCATGCCGATGGAACCGGTGAGCATCGACGCCTGATCGGACAGAATGTCGCCGAACAGGTTGTCGGTCACGATTACATCGAACTGCTTGGGCGCACGAACCAGCTGCATGGCGGCGTTATCGACATACATGTGGCTGAGTTCGACTTCAGGGTAATCCTTGGCCACCTGCTCGACGATTTCGCGCCACAGCTGGCTGGACGCCAGCACGTTGGCCTTGTCTACCGAGCAGAGCTTTTTGCCACGCACCATGGCCATGTCGAAACCGACCTTGGCAATGCGGCGGATCTCGCTTTCGCTGTACGGCAGCGTGTCATAGGCCTGACGCTCGCCATTATTCAGCACGCGAGTGCCGCGTGGCGCGCCGAAGTAGATGCCACCGGTCAGTTCGCGGACGATCAGGATGTCCAGACCGACAACGATTTCCGGCTTGAGGCTCGACGCATCCGCCAGTTGCGGGTAAAGGATCGCCGGACGCAGATTGCCAAACAGGCCCAGTTGCGAACGAATTTTCAGCAGACCGCGTTCAGGACGGATGTCGCGCTCGATGGTGTCCCATTTCGGGCCGCCGACTGCGCCCAGCAGTACGGCATCGGCCGCACGGGCGCGATCCAGGGTCTCGTCTGCCAGCGGCACGCCGTGTTTGTCGATGGCTGCGCCGCCGATCACGTCGTGGGTCAATTCAAAGCCCAGCTGATACTTTTCGTTGGCCAGTTCCAGCACCTTGACCGCTTCGGTCATGATTTCCGGACCAATACCATCACCTGGGAGAATCAGAATCTGCTTGCTCATAACATCCTCGATTTTGTGCATCGGCGTCGTGAACAACGCCTGTTTATAACGCTCGCAGCGGCGAAAAATTTATCACCTGTCTTAAACACTTTTGCCAGCAAGGCGCAGGGCCCCTTGCTGGCAAACAGACAGGTTGCGATGAATCAATCAGTCGCGGAACAGCCACGGCTGACCGGCGCGATGCCTGCTTTCGAAACTGGCAATGGCGTCAGCGTCCATCAGCGTCAGGCCGATGTCGTCCAGGCCGTTGAGCAGGCAATGTTTGCGGAACGCATCGATTTCAAAGCTCAGCACCTTGCCGTCGGGACGGGTCACGGTCTGTGCCTGCAGATCAATGCTCAACTGGTAGCCGGGGCTGGCCTCGACCTGCTTGAACAGCTCGTCGACCTCGGCTTCAGACAGAATGATCGGCAACAGGCCGTTCTTGAAGCTGTTGTTGAAGAAAATGTCCGCGTAGCTCGGCGCAATAATCGCGCAGAAACCATACTCTTCCAGTGCCCACGGCGCATGCTCGCGGCTGGAGCCACAACCGAAGTTTTCCCGGGCCAGCAGCACGCTTGCACCCTGATAACGCTCGTGGTTGAGCACGAAGTCATGGTTCAGCGGACGCTTGGAGTTGTCCTGATACGGCTGCCCCACATCCAGATAACGCCACTCATCGAACAGGTTCGGGCCAAAACCCGTGCGCTTTATCGACTTGAGAAACTGCTTGGGGATGATCTGGTCGGTGTCGACATTGGCACGATCCAGAGGAGCGACCAGGCCATTGTGCTGGGTAAAGGCTTTCATGCTGGATTCCTCAGAGCTGGATCAAGTCGCGAACGTCAATGAAACGGCCATTGACCGCCGCCGCGGCAGCCATCGCAGGGCTTACCAGATGCGTGCGGCCGCCAGCGCCCTGACGGCCTTCGAAGTTGCGGTTGGACGTGGATGCACAATGCTCGCCGGAACCCAGGCGGTCCGGGTTCATCGCCAGGCACATCGAGCAGCCCGGCTCACGCCATTCAAAACCGGCTTCGATGAACACTTTGTCCAGCCCTTCCTTCTCGGCTTGTTCCTTGATCAGGCCCGAACCCGGCACCACGATGGCCTGCTTGATGGTCGCAGCCACCTTGCGGCCCTTGGCGACGTCGGCAGCCGCGCGCAGGTCTTCGATCCGCGAGTTGGTGCAGGAACCGATGAACACCCGGTCCAGCTGGATATCGGTGATCGGCTGATTGGCCTTCAGGCCCATGTACTTCAAGGCGCGCTCGATGGAGCCACGCTTGACCAGATCCGGCTCTTGCGCAGGGTCCGGCACGTTCTGATCGACGGCAAGCACCATTTCCGGCGAAGTGCCCCAGCTGACCTGTGGCTTGATCTGCGCGGCGTCCAGCCTGACCACGGTGTCGAATACAGCGTCAGCGTCGGAAACCAGATCCTTCCAGGCCTCGACTGCCAGGTCCCATTCCGCACCTTTAGGGGCAAACGGACGACCCTTGACGTACTCGACGGTCTTTTCGTCGGTGGCAACCATGCCGACCCGGGCACCGGCTTCGATGGACATGTTGCAGATGGTCATGCGGCCTTCGATCGACAGGTCGCGAATTGCGCTGCCAGCGAACTCGATGGCGTAACCGTTACCGCCTGCCGTACCAATCTTGCCAATCACGGCCAGCACGATGTCTTTAGCCGTCACGCCGAACGGCAGTTGCCCTTCGACCGAGACCAGCATGTTCTTCATTTTCTTGGCAACCAGGCACTGAGTCGCAAGCACGTGCTCGACCTCGGAAGTGCCGATACCGTGCGCCAGCGCACCAAATGCGCCGTGGGTCGAGGTGTGCGAGTCGCCGCAGACCACGCTCATGCCTGGCAGGGTTGCGCCCTGCTCCGGGCCGATCACATGAACGATACCCTGACGCGGATCGTTCATCTTGAATTCGGTAATGCCGTACTCGTCGCAGTTGTCGTCGAGAGTCTGCACCTGCAGGCGCGACACCTGATCTTCAATGGCGTCGATACCCCCCTTGCGTTCCGACGTGGTCGGCACGTTATGGTCAGGCGTGGCGATGATCGAGTCGATCCGCCATGGCTTGCGCTTCGCCAGCCGCAGGCCTTCGAACGCTTGCGGCGAGGTCACTTCATGGATGATATGGCGGTCAATGTAGATCAGCGCCGAACCGTCGTCGCGCTGCTTGACCAAATGCGAATCCCAGAGCTTGTCGTAGAGCGTTTTCCCGGCCATCGGACGTACTTCCTCATCAGCTTGTTTCTATGCCTTGGGCAATCGTGACGATGACCCCTTGGCTTATGCGGTCATCGTATGGAATATGCTTAAATAACTCAAATTCATAATTTTCATACTTTGGATAACCAAATGGAATCCGACCATGGATCTCGCCAACCTTAATGCTTTTATTGCCATCGCCGAGACCGGCAGCTTTTCCGGGGCAGGCGAACGCCTGTACCTGACTCAACCGGCCATCAGCAAGCGCATTGCCGGTCTGGAGCAGCAATTGAATGTGCGCCTGTTCGACCGCCTGGGCCGGGAAGTCAGCCTCACCGAGGCCGGACGCGCCCTGCTGCCACGTGCCTATCAGATTCTGAACGTTCTGGATGACACTCGCCGCGCGCTGACCAACCTGACCGGCGAAGTCACCGGGCGGCTGACTCTGGCGACCAGTCACCACATTGGCCTGCATCGCCTGCCCCCGGTATTACGGGCATTTACCCGGACCTATCCAAAGGTCGCACTGGACATTCAGTTCCTGGACTCGGAAATTGCCTATGAGGAAATTCTTCACGGGCGCGCCGAACTGGCAGTCATTACACTCGCACCCGAACCGCATACGCTGATCCGCGCCGTGCCCGTGTGGGACGACCCGCTGGACTTCGTCGCGGCACCGGAACATCCGCTGGCCAACAGCGGCCCCATGAAACTGGAGGATGTCGTGCGCTATCCGGCAGTATTTCCGGGCGGTAACACGTTTACCCATCACATTGTCAGCGGCTTGTGCGAAGCCCAGGGCCTCAAGCCCAACATCGCGATGAGTACCAACTATATGGAGACCATCAAGATGATGGTCTCCATTGGCCTTGCCTGGAGCGTTCTGCCACGCACCATGCTCGACGAACAAGTGGCGCGCATTCCATTGCCGGGCGTGCAACTCAATCGCCAGCTAGGCTACATCCTGCATACCGAACGCACGCTATCGAATGCAGCAAGAGCATTCATGAAACTGCTCGATGCGCAGACATAGTAGGTAGACCATGCTGCAAACTGCAGACTGATCGCCCTATCGGTTCTTTCGATTAAAGGCTCGTGATCACATGTCCAACCCACCGGATAACTCCGTGCTGAAAGTCCCTGCACAGGCAGCCACCCCCAGCCTGCCGCCGACAGGCGCGGAGCGCGTCCTCCAGCAAACCCGGGACCGTCTGGAACTGGCGCTGGAACTGGCGCATATGGGCACCTGGGATCTGGACATTACCGGCAACCGGCTGCAAGCCTCGGCGCGTGCGTCTGCGCTGCACGGCATGGCGGCACTGCCCTTCGACGAGGATGGCCGACAGTTCTTCGGCAGCCTGCCCGCTGAAGAGCGACGACGCATGCGCGCAGTTTATGCTGCGGCACTGGAAAACCAGCAGGATTGCCTGCAGGTGACCTACCGTTTTCAGTTGCAAAACGGCACATCGCGCTTGCTTGAAAGCCGTGCACGAATCTATCGCAATGAACATGGCCAGGCCGTGAAGCTGTCGGGAACCGTGCTGGACATCACCCAACAGTGCGTCCAGTCAGCGCTGGAGGCCAGCGAGGAGAAGTTTGCCAAAGCATTTCACTCAAGCCCGGACTCGATCACCATCACTGAAATCGAGTCCGGCCGCTATGTAGAGGTCAATGACGGCTTCTGTCGCCTGACCGGCTTCAGCGCTCAGGAAGTCCTGGGCCGCACAGCCCACGAAATCGGTATCTGGTCCGACACTGTGCAGCGCGAATACATGATTGACGAACTACGCCAGAAAGGCCGCGTGCATCATCGGGAAATGAATGGTCAGGACAAGCACGGCGCGCCCCTGGTGCTGGACATATCGGTCGAGTTCATCACCCTGAACAACACCGCCTGCCTGCTGATGAACGCCCGAGACATCGGCCAGCTGAAAACCGCCCAGGCACAGGTTCAGCATCTGGCTTATCACGACCCGCTCACCGGGCTGCCCAACCGCGCGCTGCTGATGGACCGCCTCAGCCAGCAAGTCTCGCTGCTCCAGCACCAGAACCTGCGCGGTGCCCTGCTGTTTCTCGACCTGGACCATTTCAAGCACATCAATGACTCACTTGGCCACCCGGTGGGCGACAGCGTGCTGAGCATCATCGCCGCGCGCCTGGAGGCCAGCGTACGTCAGGAGGACACAGTGGCCCGCCTGGGCGGTGACGAGTTCGTGGTGCTGATCTGCGGGCTGGACGGCACCCGTGATGAAGTCACTCAGCAGGTCCGCGTGCTGGCCGACAACCTTCGCGAGCTGCTGGCCGAACCGATGTTCCTCGACGGTCATCGCCTGCAGGTTACGCCGAGCATCGGCATCGTTCTGATTCCGGACGATGGCCTGGCCCCTGCCGATTTGCTCAAACGGGCCGATATTGCGCTGTATCGCGCCAAGGATTCCGGACGCAATGCGTCACAGTTTTTCCATGTATCCATGCAGCAGGCCGTCAGCCAGCGCCTGCGTCTTGAAAACGACTTGCGGCTGGCGCTGACCCGCAACGAATTCCAGCTGCACTTCCAGGCCCAGATCGATTGCCGGGACCAGTACATTACCGGTGCAGAGGCACTGCTGCGCTGGGAGCACCCTGAATACGGGTTGCTGTCACCTGATCAGTTTGTCCAGATACTTGAAGAAAGCGGGATGATTCTGGAGGTCGGCAGCCATATTCTGGACGAGGCCTGCAAAACCGGAGGCCTGCTTTTAAAGCAGGGGCTGATCTCGAAAAACAAATTCCTGATGGGCGTCAATATAAGTCCGCGTCAGTTCCGCCAGAACGACTTTATCGAGCGCGTGCAACACAGCCTCAAGCAGCATCAATTACCTGCCTCCATGCTCAAGCTGGAAATCACTGAAGGCATCGTCATCCAGAACCTTGACGACACCATCCTCAAAATGCTCAGCCTGAAGGAATTGGGCGTGAGTTTTGCGATGGATGACTTCGGCACCGGCTATTCCTCACTGACTTACCTCAAGCGCTTGCCGGTGGATACGCTGAAGATTGACCAGTCCTTCGTTCAGGACGCCACCAGCGACCCCAACGACGCAGAAATCATCCGCGCCATCGTGGCCATGGCTCAGAGCCTGAACCTTAACGTCATCGCTGAAGGCGTCGAAACGCCGGAGCAACTGGCGTTCCTGGAAAGAGTGGGCTGTTACAACTATCAAGGCTACCTGTTCAGCGAACCACTGCCGGGTCCGCAGTTCGAGAACCTGCTGCTAAAACGGCAGTTTCAGGAAACTGCGTCTCTGGAATGAAGACAGAAAAGGCGCCCGAAGGCGCCTCTTCTATAGAACAACTGATTAGCTGCCCAGTACTTTCTGGGTATTGAGCGGAATGCGCTTTGGTTTTGCCTCTTCCGGCACGTTGCGCACCAGGTCGATGCTCAACAGACCGTGAGACAGGTCGGCACCCTTTACCTCGATATTGTCGGCCAGCCTGAACGACAGCTTGAATTCACGCCGGGCAATACCCTGATGCAGATAGGTCACGTTGTCGGCTTCCTGCTCGCGCTTGTTGCCGATCACGGTCAATACGCCCTTCTCGACCTGTAGCTCAAGGTCCTGCTCTTGCATGCCTGCTGCAGCGATCACGATCCGGTAATGATCATCGGTATGCCGCTCCACGTTGTAGGGAGGGTAGCCGCTGGTTGTCTCATTTCGTGCCGCCGACTCGAACAGGTCGTTGAAGCGGTCGAAACCCACTGAGTTGCGAAACAGTGGAGCCAGAGAAAATGCAGTAGCCATAACAATTCTCCTGTTTATCAGCGAGTGGTGTACGCGACCCGTTTTCGGCATCGCTTGATCAGCAAAATAGGGATACCCATTCACTTTTCAAGAGACTTTTTTCAGGTTTTTTTCGACCGTTCGTCGGGGTTAGCTTTCGGGTGAGCAGCCAGGCAGACAGCCCAGCATCACGCCGATTCGATCACAGTCGGTTTCGCGGCGTAGCGCATTGAACATCAGGGTCGCCTCAGGGTAGCTCTTGGTCAGCAGCACCAACCATTGCTTGAGACGACCCGGCGCCTGAATGAGCGTCATCTTGATCAGACAGGCCTGCCAGAAAGCGCGCAGCATGGGCTGCAACTCATCCCAGGTCATCGGCACGACCTCTTCACCCTTCTGTGCCGCAGCTATCTGCCGGGCCAGATCAGGGCGCGCCACCAGCCCGCGACCAATCATGATGTCGCGTGCGCCGCAGATTTCCCGGCAACGACGCCAATCGTCAACGGTCCAGATTTCACCGTTGGCCACCACTGGGACCTTGACCACCTCCTGAATGCGTGCAATCCACTCCCAGTGCGCGGGCGGCTTGTAACCGTCGACCTTGGTGCGCGCGTGAACGACTATTTGCTCAGCCCCGCCGTCAGCCAGTGCCCGGGCACAGTCCAGCGCGCCATCGGTGTTTTCGTAACCCAGACGCATCTTGGCGGTCACTGGAATATGCCTGGGCACCGCACGGCGTACCTGGCTGAAGATGGAATGCAGCAGTTCCGGCTCTTTGAGCAGGATTGCGCCACCACGGGAGCGATTGACAGTCTTGGCCGGACAACCGAAGTTCAGGTCCAGTACCGGTGCGCCCAACTCACAGGCGAACGCGGCGTTCTCGGCCAGACACACTGGGTCGGAGCCCAACAGCTGGAGCCACAAAGGCGTACCTGCGTCGGTCTTCGCGCCTTTGTGGAATTCCGAAGCGTATTTGTAAAAGTAGTGCGCAGGCATCAAACGCTCGGACACCCGGATGAATTCGGTCACACACCAGTCGATACCACCTACTTTCGTCAGGGCATCGCGCAGGATGTCGTCGACCAACCCCTCCATGGGCGCCAGAGCAATTTGCATGGGTCACACTCGAAAAAAAGTCCGGCAGTTTACTGCCCGGCGTGCGGATTGGGAACGGTGCCGTCAGGGATGGCTGCGCCATAGCCCTCGATGAACTCGGCGGGCATGCGCTTGGGCCGACCGCTGGACAGTTCGATGCAGACAAAGGTGGTTTGCGCGCGCAGCAACGTCAGGTTGTCGGCGGGTCGCTTGAGCTGAAAGCAACGGGTCATTTTCAGGCGGCGATCCCAATCGACGATCCAGGTCGCCAGTTGCAGTTCATCGTTCTCATAGGCACTGGCCAGATAGTCGATCTCGTGTCTGACCACCGCCATGGCCCGGTCCAGACGCCGGTATTCGGTCAGGTCCAGGCCCAGATACTGCGAATGCCGCCAGGCACAGCGCTCCAGCCAGGAGACGTACACGGCATTATTGGCATGCCCCAGCCCGTCGATGTCTTCAGCGCCGACGTTCAGATCAATGACGAAAGGCGTTGCCCGATCCCAGACCATGCGTGCTCCTGCTTGAGTGAATGTGATTGGCGGGAGTGTAGCGAAGTCAGGATAGTGGCGCGTCTGCTTTTGATTCTGGCCGAAGGCCGTGGGAGCGAACTTGTTCGCGAAAGGACCTGTACATTCCTCACGCTCCAGCGCTCAAAGTCATACACAAGTCTGAATAAGCCCGGATAAAAGGGCTGAAACCGCAATTGCAGGCTGAACACATACCTGTGGGAATAAATAGAAGCAGGAAGGGCGATTTTTCAAACCCTGAAAAAACAAAAGGGCCATTCAATAATCCGACGGCTGTTACACACACGATTAGTAAAGCTCGCTGTAAGCCCCTATATTCATGGGCTAGAGCGGGGTTCACATTGGTACACACAGCTTATTCAGGACGACCATTCTGGGGCATGTGCACGTTCCCTGCGTCCGATACACGTGCAGCATTGGAGTTTCTGAATGTCCTACCTCACCCGCCGCGACGGTCGATACAGCTACCGTCGTCGATTCCCTGCTGACGTTGCCGAGGTAGTCGGACGTACTGAGTACCGTAGGGCCTTGGGTACTGCTGATCGATCCGAGGCACTGAGGCTGGCGCACGTCGTATCGGTGGAGTTCGACCGCATTTGTGATACCGCCCTGTCCGCCCCTGAGAACGTGCCCGAGGCTGTACCGACGCCGAGTGCAGCCGATGTACTGGGCAACCTTGATGCCGTCGTGCGCAGCATCACGCTTGACGTGGTAGACCGGATGCAACGCCCCGGCTGGCAGGCAGAGATTGAGTGGAAGAAGCAGGCGCTTGAGGCGCACGCTCAGGGGCAGATGCCGCCCGGTGTGCAGATGCATCCTGTCACTGCTAGAGCGGCGCTCCGGGCGCTAGACAGCGTGCTAGACGGCAATCCTGTACCAGTTCACACCGACGACACAGCTACATCTGTGCGTGCCAGTACTGCGCCTGACGCACCTGCCGGAACCTGCACCGCGAAGGTGTACGAGCATGTGCTAGATGAGTACTGCGAAGGCGTGAGCAAGGGCCGTGCAGACAAAGTACGAAGCCTGAGCAGGAAGGTACTGAAATGGCCTAGCACTCAGGAACAGCAAGTACAGAGCCTGATGCAGTACTGCACTGAGAAGCTGGCCGGGGGCGGTAAACCTACGTCTGTGCATTCCGATGCTTACAGCCTGCTAGCGGTACTAAAACGGATACCGGGATGGGCTGGCATGGTATTGCCGAAAGCCGGGGCAGTAGCCAAGGCCGTCCGCTCAGGCGCTGGTATGAGCAAGGACCAACGCCAACCGATCCCACTTAAAGAGATGCTGGCGCTGCACTCACAAATCAAAGCCAGTACTCCCGTGCACTACCCCGCCGTTGTTCTGCTGGCACGGTACGCCCTGCGCCCGAGTGAGCTACTGCAAGAAGGCCCGGACGCGCTGGGACACCGTGTTGACGTGCTGGGCAAGCGTGAATTGGTGTTCAAGGCTGCGCTAAGCGGGGGTAAGAACGCGGCAAGCCGTCGTGACTTACCGGTACATCCTGATGATGAATCCTTGTTCCGTGCCGTGCTGTTGGGATTGAACATGCCTGCTGGGGCCACTCCCGCCGAGCGTGATAAACGGGTGCGCCAACGAGTAAAGAGCCTGTCCCGTGTATTCACCCGCTCCCTAGGCGAAGACTCTGGCTTGAGCCTGTACAGCCAGAGGCATACCTGCGCTGACCTGCTGCGCGCAGTTGGGGCTACGACAGATGAGGTGGGCGGCATCCTAGGGCACACGCCAGCCGGGGCTAAGGCTACTAGCATCTACGGCGGCACTCAGCCGTTAGACCGACCGCGTGAGCTACTGGCGAAGGTCCGAGAGCATATTCCCGACTGATCCTGGCCTTTGCTGTGACGGATTCCGTTGCGTGCTTAAATCTCGTCAGACCCTTTAAAACCGGGGTGTTCTGGACTCGGAATTCTTCATGTGTTGAATAGATAACCACTCTGCACACCAGAGAGAGTGACTGTACTTGCTGCGACTCTCTCTGGCTGTAGTGCCATGTACTACTGAGGTGAAACACGACATGTCTTCTGATCAGAAGCGTTGCGGCACTTCCCTTTCTAAACTCCCACCACCAACTAAAGGCATCGCCTATGAAATGAGGACTTGAATGAACGCTTTAAAGGACATGCTGGACGGATTGCCTGTGCAGTTCTTAGACCCAACAGATGGATTCAACCGTGTACAAACGATGTTCTGGGAAGCGCTGGAATCATCTCACGGTGTGCCTATCAAAGAACTGCTGAACGATGCCAATTACAAAGTAGTTCTGGCGCTGTACCGCGACTACACCGGCCAAGGTCGAAGTGAGTCCCGTGACAAGTTCCTCGCTCTGAAACGTGCAGAGCAGGAATTCTACCGCGCCTGCGCCACTGAACACGCTGGCCGGTACAGGACGAGCCAACAGACTGTTGATGATGCTGTGCTGCTGGTGATTGACGCTGAGGGCAATACCGCGCCCCGTGCTGCCCTGCTTGATGCCGGTGTGCCTGCTGAGGAAGTCGCCCGTATCGCTGGAAAGACTGGCTCGCGACGTAAGGTCAAGAAGTCGTTACAGAAGCACGCCCAGCACCCGAACGCCCAACGAATGATCCTGAATGAAGGTAGGCGCGAGTACATGCGTTTGGCCGCTGACACGCTATCGGGAAGCCTTGAGGGAATTGCCGTGAACATGAGAACACAAGCCCGCCTTGCTCGCCTTGAGCAAAGCGAGGCCGAGCATGCCCGTCGTATCGCGGAGCTGGAAGCACGCCTAGCTGTCATGGATGCCCGACACGCTGTAGATGATGCCGGTGTTGATCCAAGGGCCGAGGCACTGCGCCTGCACTCGGACGGACTAGGCTACAAGGCAATTGCTGGCCGCATCGGTCGCAGTCAATCCACTGTGCGCAACTGGGTTAAAGCCTTGTGATTAATTGGGTGTCAGGTTTGGCACCCTTTGGCACCCCTGAAATTGACCCAAACCTTAAGAGTACTACGTACTCATTATTCATAACCTTCCACGGGAGCACCGACCTTGGCCCACATTAACCTCCCAGACGGCACCGTAATTATCGACGACTCCGAATTGATGCCGTACCACCAAGCCCGGCGCATGGCACACGATGGGCAGACGCCAGCAGAGATAGCCGATGAGCTAGGCGAAAGCGTAAGCACCGTTCAGGAGTGGATCGACGAAGTACCGTACGAATCACCCGAAGATTACTGGATGCGCCGCTACAACGCGGGCACCCACCTCGACCATGACTACGAAGACGCTTAACTATTTCCCGCTGAGCCGATTGGTCGTCGGAGCAGCCGCCAGCGACGTTTACTCCTTTCGGACGCTGGCACCTATCCCGAGGCAGTGCAGCCGCATTGCTTCTCGACCACGCGCACATCAATCAATAGCAGTCTAAATCCCCGAGTTTCCGGGTGAATTCCTGCGCTAACTCAAAAGACATACCAACACCAAGACTCTGACCAATCGTGCGTTTCACGCTCGGTAATCCGGGGTAATGGCGAAGCTATGTCAATCCCCTTTGGAGGTTTCATGCAATCGCAATCCGTAAACACCGTCAACACCACCCGCGCATTCGTGCCAGGCCCTTGGCAGAGTCAGCAAGCTAATGCGGCCACTGCTGCGCGTGAGGCTGCGCAGCAATACGCACGCCAGAACCTGCGCCTCGATTTCGCTGATACCGAGCACTGGCGAACGCTCGCCGCTGCAACTGGAATTCGTCTGCCAGCGTGGTACGTCCGCTGTACAGCCGGTGGCCTGCGCAAATACAGCGCCCGCCTTGGCCTTGACTTGACCGCAATCGAAGACGCCACGGGGTGTAGTTCGTACAAGCAGCTTGTAGCTCTGAATCCCACTTGGCCCCTATTCGCTGTGGTTGGCCTCTTGCTTGAGCTTGCCGCCGAGCGCACCGCTGTAACCACCCACTGACCCACCATCGAAGGAGAACACGAATGACCAAGAAAACCGCACTGAGCTACACCGAGCGTCAACGCATCGAGTTCCTGACCAGCCACCTGCGCAGTCTGTCCCGGCCTTCGACAAAGGCCCGGTACGAGGACGAGCTAGCTCAAATCCTTGAGGGTAAAGAGTTGACCCGTGGCGACTTGGCACTGACCGCGTACTACCTGAGCAACACCAGTCAATCCGCTGAGGACACTGCCGCTGCTCAAGACTTCGCCGCCGCGTATCGCAACTCTGCCGAGTAACCCCTCGGGCAATCCTGCCCACCACCTGTAAGGAGATTGACCAATGACCGATTTCAACCCATCCGCCGCTCACCTCGCTGTACTGGCGAACCTGACTGATGCTGACCTGCTGGCACCTTTGAGCTTCGACGATGCTGTACCAGCAGCATCCGTTACCCTGGCCCCTGCTGTGACGAACGTCCTGCACTTTGGCGGTGAGCAGGAACTACCGGACCTTGACGAGCTGCTGGCTAAGGCTGATGCAATCGCCGCCGCTGATTCCGTTGCCGACCTGCCATCCCGTGCTCCACGCATTGTGGGTGTACCAGCATCGGAGAACGTATCCAGTAACCTGCGTGCGAACGGCGCACAGCTCAGCGATGCATTGCGCCTCGCCGTGCGTGCTGGAGTGGGAGAACCCATTAAGACGCCTGAGGATCTGCGGTACGCCCTGCGTGTGTTCGCTGCGTACGCGGTTAACTCTCTGATCGGAAACCGCTGGGATGTACTGGCCGAACGTGAGCGCAATGCTGCTGTAAGCGCCCACGACACATGGAAGGATCGAGTTCTATCCGCCCTGCGAGGCGAGGTAGCCGCTATCAAGGCCGCTGAGCATCTGACTCAAGAGGAATTCAAATTCCTGCTGGAGCTGGTCGATTCCGACCGCGCCGGTATGGCGCAGAACCTTGCGGGGCCAAAGGTGGATGTACCGGCCTTGGTCGCTGGTCGTGCTCAGAACTGGCGTGCGTTCGCTGATGCATGGGCCGAGGCTTGCACCTCCCGTGGCGCTGTAACGCTTGATACCGGTGTGGACGCTGCTGGCTCTCGCTCGTACTCCCTTACCGTTCAACCGGGCGAGGGTTGGGTGCTGAGCGTTCACACGGATCAGCAATGGATTCCGTTGGAGGCGTCCGCCGCTGGTACTGCCCGTGCCCTTGCTGAGCGTGAACAGGTAATGCTGACTCGCTCTCAAGCTGCGAAGCCTGCGCCGTACTTGGGTGCTGTGTTTCCTGACAAACTCCGTGCGCTGCTGTGAGCGGGGTTTGGGATTCGAGACCTGCGCTACGGCGCGGGCAGCACCCGACAGCAGACGACCTGATCCGTATGCGACTAGGTTATCCGGGGTATGAGAACCGCTTGAACAGCATGCGCCAACTAGCCCCGGCCCGATACGCCGCTGTCATGTCCGGGGCTAAGACCTTCGACGATCCGAACTGGAACTGTGCGGAGTGTAGTGGCTGCGAACGCCACACCCGGAACCTGACGTGTCGCGCATGTAATGGTGCCCGCGTACTGCAAGTGTTCAAGGAGCTGCCAGACGGCGGCACTGTGTACACCGCAACGGATGATCAAGCATCGGAGAACTGGCAGCAACGCCACCAGCGTACACAGCGCTTGATGGATCAGCGGAGCATCTTAGGTCGGCTGGGGCCTGTGGTCGTCGGTCGGTACAGTCTTGAAGGTGGGCGGGTGATCCGCGCCGGGTCCGTTGTCCTCGACACTGAACCGCTAATGCTTGCTGTCGATGCCCTGCTGTCTGGTGATTCTGAACTGATCCGGGGAGTTCTCACCCCTTTTCTTAAGCAAAGCCGCGAACTGGTCCAACTGGTCCGGCTGATCGCTACCGCCGTTTCTACAACACAAAACTCACGCAAATAACCTGCCCTCTGGGGCGGGCCGCATCCCCTTGGAGGAACATATATGAAAGCTCGCATTACTAAACAAGTCTTGAACGCGCTTCAAGATGTAATCAGCGCCGACCTGAGTAGCCCTAGCGGTTTACGCTGGAAGCGCTGGAACGGCAGCACCGGCTCCCGTAGCCGGGACATTGGGGAGGTGGCTGGTAGCTGCACCAATAATGGCACTTGGGTCGTGGGGCTAAATAGCGAGCGATATCTTGCCGCTGATGTACTGGTGGCCCTGCACCGCGCTGAACACCGCACCGCCGTGGTGTAGGCATGAGCCGGGGACGCGGTGTAGCCGCTAGAAGGAACCAGAGGCCTGTTATCAAACCTTGGCATGAGGAATACGCCCTGTCGGATACCTCGCCCAGTGGCATGGTGTACATGGTATGTGGCTCGCCTACCAAGACCGTGGCGGGCTGCCCTAAGGAACCAACATGGCCGTATGACAAGAGCATGACCCATCACTGTATCTGGCCCCGGAATTACACCCTTTCTGTGATCGTCGATTGGGAAGGGGAAGACCTTGGCGGATTAATGAAGTGGGATATGGTTCTGGAGACAGTACCGGCGTGGACTGTCCGTGAAATCCTGATTGAGCATGCCGAGCGTGAACGACAGATTCATTTGTTGGAGCAACACCTAGAAGTACTGGAGGCGGCCTAAGGGCTGCTTCCCTTTTTCGTCCTGCGTCGGGCCTGCGTCTGGTCTGCACTCGCAGCTTAAAAATGTTGTGCTCAAGCGAGGGTGTCCCTGAACTAAAGGCAAGGCCATTGCCCCCGTGGGCCTCGCACCATGAACAGTTGCAAAGCTGAGGCTGTGAGCTAGCTTTGACGTGTCGCTATGTGGCGACGAGCTATCAAGGAGCAGAGCTATGGCGAACAAACGCGGCAGGGATTCAGGTTCGGGTCAGTTCATCCCGGTTGAGGAAGCTAAACGGCGTCCTAAGACAACCACAGTAGAAACAATCCCACCACCGGGCAAGGGAGATAAGAAGAAGAAATAACATAGTCCTCGGGAGAGTCCTTGGCTTTCCCGTGGATCTATAAGGCACTCGATATGTAGTGATACGGGTATACCTCAGAAGTCTCAGCCTTGCGTGCTGATACAGACCCTTATTCGTGATGATATGAATCGCTTGACAACTCAAATCACCACAATCATTATCACTACACCCAAATCAACACGAGCGCTTCGCCATGATGATCCGCGCATACCTCCGAGCATCCACTATCGAGCAGGACGCTACCCGAGCTAGGGAGCAGCTACGTTCCTTCGCTCTTGAGCATGGGCAGCGTGTGGCGAGCTGGTACACAGAGAATGAATCAGGGGCCACACTTGAGCGCCCTGAGCTGTTCCGCCTGCTGTCTGACTGCGAGCCGGGAGACGTGCTGCTGGTTGAGCAGGTAGACCGACTGGCACGCCTGAACGAATCTGACTGGCTGAAACTCCGGGGGGAACTGCAATCCAAAGGCGTGCTGGTTGTTGCCTTGGACCTACCTACCTCACATCAAGCTATGCAGCCTGCCCGCAAGGGTGACGACTTCACAGGCCGGATGCTGGGCGCAATCAATACGATGCTGCTGGATATGCTCGCTGCTGTAGCCCGTAAGGACTATGAGGACCGCCGCCGCCGTCAAGCTCAAGGCATTGAGAAAGCAAAGGCTGAGGGCGCATACAAGGGCAGACAGATAGACGAGAGCCTGCACCAGCGTGTGCGTGAGCTGCTGACCGATGGCAAGAGCATCCGTAAAGTGGCTGAGCTGGTTGGATGCAGCACACAGACCGTACAGCGCGTTAAGCGTGAGCTGGACGTACCGGCGTGAGAGCGCCCGAAACCCCTACCCCTGTGCACCGCCTGAAACAACGACAACACCGAGCGGTGCAAGAGTAATCCCTGTGAACACTGGGGAACGCTCGGACCCCTGTGCACCGCTCGCAAGCAATGTTCAGTTCAGGTCAAAGGAGGGAATTTCTAGCTGTTCTGAGTGTGACACACGGTACGGACGCACGTTGCCGACGAACGGTACGGAGATAGCTGAAAGCCTTATAAACCGGGGCTTTCATAGCCAAAAAAACAAAAGGGCCATTCAATAATCGAATGACCCTTGGTCCCGCAGAGCGGGAAATCGTGGCGTCCCCTAGGGGACTCGAACCCCTGTTACCGCCGTGAAAGGGCGGTGTCCTAGGCCACTAGACGAAGGGGACGCAAAACCTTCAGTCAGGTTCATCGAACGATGAACCCTGGCGAATTTGGTGGAGCTTAGCGGGATCGAACCGCTGACCTCCTGCATGCCATGCAGGCGCTCTCCCAGCTGAGCTAAAGCCCCGGATTTATCGCCTCGCGGCGGAGATCAACGTTGAAGTATCACTCGGTGAAACTGGCGTCCCCTAGGGGACTCGAACCCCTGTTACCGCCGTGAAAGGGCGGTGTCCTAGGCCACTAGACGAAGGGGACAAAACCTTCTTACAAAACAAACGATTGCTGGATCCGCTTGTTTCACATCGTTTCAGAGCAGTGTAGCAGCGCTCTGAAACGCTAAATTTGGTGGAGCTTAGCGGGATCGAACCGCTGACCTCCTGCATGCCATGCAGGCGCTCTCCCAGCTGAGCTAAAGCCCCACATCAGTGGACGGGGCGCATATTAAGCGTGAGTGACAGGGCTGTCAAATTTATTTTTTACATTTTCCAAACTTTTTTGTCGGTAATACAACCACTTACCTTTAAACCCCCGGAAAACCGGGGGCGACTGACAGGAACAGGGAACGCCTCAGGCAATGGAGCCCAGCAGCTTTTCCCATTCCTTGTTTTCTTTCTTCGAAACGCCACCCAGCAAATCCAGGGCCTGACGCAGGCGGAAGCGGGTCAGGTCCGGACCGAGGATTTCCATCGCATCGGTCACCGAGACCGAATTGGCCTGGCCGGTAATCGCCGCAAACATAAGGGGCATGGCGTCACGCAGCTTGAGCTCGAGGTGCTCAACGACGGCCTGGATGCAACCCATGATCCGGTCTTTCTCCCACTGACGCAGCGACTCCAGCTTCCACAGGATCAACTGCATCACCTGACGGACCTGCTCCGGGGACAGCTTCTTGTGCTCGAACAGCTTCACATCGGGCGTAACGCCACCGGCGAAGAAGAACCCGGCCAGCGGAGCGACCTGACTGAAGGTCTCTACCCTGCCCTGCACGTGCGGTGCGATCTTCATCATGTAGTCTGGGTTCAGTGCCCACGTTTTCAACCGGCTGGCAAACTCCTCGACCGGCAGATCACGCAGCCACTGACCATTGAGCCAGGACAGTTTTTCGATATCGAAGATCGGCCCGCCCAGCGAGACACGCGACAGGTCGAAGTTGTCGACCATTTCCTGCAACGAGAACTTCTCGCGCTCGTCCGGCATCGACCAGCCCATGCGCCCCAGGTAATTGAGCATGGCTTCAGGCATGAAGCCCATGCGCTCGTAGAAGGTCACCGAGGTCGGGTTCTTGCGCTTGGACAACTTGCTCTTGTCCGGGTTACGCAGCAGCGGCATGTAGCACAGCTGTGGCTTGTCCCAGCCAAAGTACTCGTAAAGCAGGATCAGTTTGGGTGCCGATGGCAGCCATTCTTCGCCGCGCAGTACGTGGGTGATGCCCATCAGGTGGTCATCGACCACGTTGGCGAGAAAGTAGGTCGGCAGACCGTCGGTCTTCATCAGGACCTGCATGTCCATGCGGTCCCACGGGATTTCGACTTCGCCGCGCAGCATGTCCGGCACGACGCAGACGCCTTCGGTCGGCACTTTCATGCGAATCACGTGGGGCTCGCCAGCGTCCAGGCGGCGCTGCACTTCTTCCTTGGAGAGCAGCAAGGCGCGGCCGTCATAGCGCGGGGTTTCACCCTTGGCCTGTTGCTCGGCGCGCATCTCGTCCAGCTCTTCGGCGGTGCAGAAACACGGGAAGGCGTGACCCAGCTCGACCAGTTGCTGCGCGTATTTCTGGTAGATATCGCCCCGCTCGCTTTGACGGTACGGGCCGTGTGGACCACCGACATCCGGCCCTTCGCTCCACTCGATACCCAGCCAGCGCAGTGCGTCGAAGATCTGCTGTTCGGACTCGCGGGTCGAGCGCAGTTGATCGGTGTCTTCAATGCGCAGAATGAACTCGCCGCCATGCTGTTTGGCAAAGCAGTAGTTGAACAGCGCAATGTAGGCCGTGCCGACGTGAGGGTCGCCCGTGGGCGATGGCGCGATGCGGGTACGAACGGTGGTCATGGAAAATCCCGAAATAGGTCAATCAAGCGCGGAATGTTAACAGGCTGGGGGCATGCGGCTCCAGCGTGAAAGGTAATCGCCGGAACACCTATCGTTCCGCACGCTCCGCGTGGGAATGCAGTTCGTGACGCTCTGCGTCACACGGCGGTTCTGTGGTTTCAGGTAGATTAGGGTTCGACTCAGGTCACTTTTTCGCCCCTCGGCGACTCACTTTGAGGGACCAAAGTGAGAAAAGTCCTTCGCTCCTGTTTCCGGCCCGACTTCGTCGGGTTCCTTCGCCCTGGCACTGATCCGGGGGTCGCCGCAACGGACCATCCATGGTCCGGTGCGGCTAGCCTGGCGTCCTGCCAGGCTACCCCCGGATCAGCGCCAGGACTCAGCCGTCACTAAGGTCGCACTCTGCGTCGTCAGTGCCACCGTGATCGAAAAGCGCGTATGGCGGCATCATGCAGGCGCAGCATGACATTGTGCGGCACTAAAGACTCGTGGCGCAGAGCGTCACGAACTGCATGCAGACGTGGCCCATCGGCATAAGAGGTGACGTGCCCAATGCTTCAAACCGCCAGCAACCGCTCCCGCAACTTGCCGATCTCGTCGCGCATCTGCGCGGCGGCTTCGAACTCCAGGTCGCGGGCCAACTGGTACATTTTTTCTTCCAGTTGACGAATGCGCTTGTTGATCTCGCTCGGCGAGCGCAGTTCGTTTTCGTAGCGAGCGTTTTCTTCGGCGGCCTTGGCCATGCCCTTGCGCTTCTTGCTGCGCGAGCCGGGCACCGTGGCACCTTCCATGATGTCGGCAACGTCCTTGAACACGCCTTTTGGGGTAATGCCGTGCTCAAGGTTGAAGGCGAGCTGTTTATCGCGGCGCCGTTCGGTTTCGCCAATGGCGCGCTCCATGGAACCGGTGATGCGGTCGGCGTACAGGATCGCCCGGCCATTGAGGTTACGCGCAGCCCGACCGATGGTCTGAATCAGCGAACGGTCGGAACGCAGGAAACCTTCCTTGTCGGCATCGAGAATCGCCACCAGCGACACTTCCGGCATGTCCAGGCCCTCGCGCAGCAGGTTGATCCCCACCAACACATCGAAGGTACCCAGACGCAGGTCGCGGATAATCTCGACACGTTCAACTGTATCGATGTCCGAGTGCAGGTAACGCACTCGCACCCCGTGGTCGCTGAGGTAATCGGTCAAATCCTCTGACATGCGCTTGGTCAGCGTGGTGACCAGCACCCGCTCTTCCAGCGCCGTACGTTTGTGGATTTCCGACAACAGGTCGTCGACCTGGGTCAGCGCCGGGCGAATCTCGATCTGTGGGTCCACCAGACCAGTCGGGCGTACTACCTGCTCGACGACACGTCCCGCGTGCTCCGCTTCATAGTTGCCCGGCGTCGCCGAGACAAAAATGGTCTGCGGGCTGATCGCTTCCCACTCGTCAAAGCGCATGGGCCGGTTATCCAGCGCCGATGGCAAACGAAACCCGTACTCAACCAGGGTTTCCTTGCGTGAGCGGTCACCTTTATACATAGCGCCGACCTGCGGCACGCTGACGTGAGACTCGTCGATCACCAGCAAGGCATCGGCAGGCAGGTAGTCGAACAGGGTCGGAGGCGGCGCACCGGACGGACGGCCCGACAGGTAGCGCGAGTAGTTTTCGATACCGTTGCAGTAGCCCAGCTCCAGCATCATCTCCAAATCGAAGCGGGTCCGTTGCTCCAGACGCTGGGCTTCCACGAGCTTGTTCTGAGTGCGCAGGTATTCAAGACGCTCCTGCAACTCGACCTTGATCCCTTCCATTGCCTCGATCAGCGTCTCGCGCGGGGTAACGTAATGGCTCTTGGGGTAGAACGTGAAGCGCGGCAGCTTGCGGATCACCTCACCGGTCAGCGGATCGAACGCCGACAGGCTTTCGACCTCATCATCGAACAGCTCGACGCGGATCGCTTCCAGATCGGATTCGGCCGGGTAGATGTCGATGACATCGCCACGCACCCTGAACGTCGCACGGGCGAAGTCCATGTCGTTGCGGGTGTATTGCAGGTCGGCCAGTCGTCGCAACAGGGCGCGCTGGTCCAGTTTGTCGCCACGGTCGATGTGCATGACCATGCGCAGATAGGTTTCCGGGCTGCCCAGGCCGTAGATGCACGACACCGTGGTGACGATGATCGCGTCCTTGCGCTCCAGCAGCGCCTTGGTTGCAGACAGGCGCATCTGCTCGATGTGGTCGTTGATCGACGCATCCTTCTCGATGAAGGTGTCAGACGACGGCACATAGGCCTCGGGCTGGTAGTAGTCGTAATAGGAAACGAAATATTCCACGGCGTTGTTCGGGAAGAACGCCTTGAATTCGCCATACAACTGCGCGGCCAGGGTCTTGTTCGGTGCCAGGACCAGCGTCGGGCGCTTCACCTGAGAGATCACGTTGGCGATGCTGAACGTCTTGCCCGAGCCGGTCACCCCCAGCAAGGTCTGGTGCGCGAGCCCTGCGTCGATCCCTTCGACCAGTTGGCGAATGGCCTCGGGCTGATCGCCGGCTGGCTCAAAACGGGTAACGAGCTGGAACTCGGACATATCCTACCTCTTGGTTCATACGCGACTTGATTCGTACGCGACGGGATCGCGCAAAGGGCTCGCCTCACCTGAATGGACTGACAGGCCATGACGAAATGATCGCCAACGCCCGGTCCCGCCGGGAAAAGGCGTGCGATGTCTTGAAATGATGCTTACTAGATGGAGCCATATGCTGGCCTTTCAAGTCACGCACTTAAAGCATTGAGGCTCGAACGGGACGAACGTTCTGAAAATATGCACATAACCTCGAAAAAAGCCGCCTCGACCTGTCGCCCGGCGAGGGGATGCTCTCTATACTAAGCCCTGTTTGTGCACCGCTTTGGCGCATTCAGCCGCAGCGTGCATCCCTACCCACTCTTCATCAAGAGCCGCCGCACAATGAGCCTGTTCTCCGCTGTCGAAATGGCACCCCGCGATCCGATCCTGGGTATCAACGAAGCCTTCAACGCTGACACCCGCACCACCAAGGTCAACCTTGGCGTAGGCGTCTACTGTGATGAAGAGGGGCGCATTCCTCTGCTGCGTGCCGTGGCTGAAGCTGAAAAGATCCGTGTCGCCCAGCACGCGCCGCGCGGTTACCTGCCGATCGACGGCATTGCCGCTTATGACCAGGCCGTGCAAAAACTGCTGCTGGGAGCTGATTCACCGCTGATCGCTTCAGGCCGTGTGCTGACCACTCAATCGGTCGGCGGCACAGGTGCCTTGAAGATCGGTGCCGACTTCCTCAAGCAACTGCTGCCCAACGCAGTGGTAGCGATCAGCGACCCAAGCTGGGAAAACCACCGCGCACTGTTCGAAACCGCAGGTTTCCCGGTGCAGAATTACCGTTATTACGACGCAGCCACCCACGACGTGAACCGCGCCGGCATGCTTGAAGACCTGCAGAACCTGCCAGACAACTCTGTGGTTGTGCTGCACGCCTGCTGCCACAACCCGACTGGCGTCGATCTGAGCCTGGATGACTGGAAAAAAGTGCTGGAAGTGGTCAAGGCCAAGGGTCATGTACCGTTTCTGGACATGGCGTACCAGGGCTTCGGTCAAGGCATTCAGGAAGATGCACTGGCTGTGCGCCTGTTCGCCGAGTCGGGCCTGACTTTCTTCGCCTCCAGCTCGTTTTCCAAGTCGCTGTCGCTGTATGGCGAACGTGTGGGCGCGCTGTCGATCATTACCGAATCGAAAGAAGAAACTGCCCGCGTTCTGTCGCAGGTCAAGCGCGTGATCCGCACCAACTACTCCAACCCGCCGACCCACGGCGCGATCATTTCCGCTGCGGTGCTCAACGACCCGGCACTGCGCGCTCTGTGGGAAGAAGAACTCGGCGAGATGCGCGTGCGCATTCAAGGCATGCGCAAAGCCATGGTCGAGCGCCTGGCGGATAACCCGGCCGGTCAGGACTTCAGCTTTGTCGGCCGTCAGTGCGGCATGTTCTCCTATTCCGGCCTGACCGCCGCACAGGCACAACGCCTGCGCAGCGAATTCGGCATCTACGCGCTGGATACCGGGCGTATCTGCGTGGCGGCGCTGAACCAGAAGAATATTGATGCCGTGTGCGACGCAATCAAGAAAGTGCTGTAACCGCGCTGCCTATATCTTCTGTAGCGAACCTGTTCGCGAAGGCTATATTCCGTTCAATGCATCTCATGCAACTGTACGGCCCCCTTCGCGAACATCGCACCTCCCGTAGCCTCACACAACACCCAATCCTGCATCACCCTCCTTCAGCACCGTTCGGCAACTGAATCGAACGATCCATATGGCTACCTTTCGAAACCCTGTCAGACCATTTTCTGAAACAGATATCGAGGTACTCATGTCCATCGAACCGCAACGTCAGAAAGAACAGCCACCGGGCCAGCATACGCCCGCTGACCAAGGCGCAGACCGCAACGACCCGGCCATCGAGCCACAGGTTGCGGACGTAGAACCGGAGACGGAAAAAGGTGTAGGCCAGAATCAGGGCCAAAGCCCTGCTCCCAGCCAGTCTCAGTCTCAGTCTCAGTCTCAGTCTCAGTCTCAGTCTCAAGGCCAAAGCCAAAGCCAGTCATCCGGCGACAGCGCTTACGTGCCTGACCATGAGCCTGAGGAAAAAACCGAGGATCTGCGCAATCATCAGCCTACCCAGGGTGTTGACGCCGATATCGATACGCCCGGCGGCTGATCCCGACAGGCAAGCGCATTTGGGCCGCCCGGCCCAAACGCTTCTCCTGCCATGTTCAGCGGCTGCCCTCCTCGCTGATCACCTGCACCTGATACGCTGGATCAGCCTTGATTTGCTGTTCGGTGAACGGCAACTCACTCCACTGCTTTTTCGAAAACGCCTCGGTCTGGTCACTTGAGTGGGCCGACTGCGGGTTGCTCGATTCAGAAAATGCCAGCAGGCCTTGCGCTCTGGGCCCCTGCTCATCAAACGTCACTACCTGCAGATAGCTGGTGCCGCTCACCACCTCACGCTTGCCGTCCTTGCCAGCGATGGTCTGCATGGCGTTGTAGACGCCGAGCCCGGCCGGGCCACCGTGAATCGGAATGGGTTTGCCGCTGAGGCTGGAGACCTGAATGTCGCCCCATTTACTCTCGGGCGAAAGACCGGCCTTGGCCACCTCATCAACCGCCGCAAGCATGGCGGCGCGCAGTGCGCTGGCAACCTGAGGGTTTTCAATGGCCAGCCCGCTTGGCGTATGGATCGGGTTCTGCGGGTCGAACACCACACGCCAGCGCGAGGCAACGCCTTGCATGGATGTCATGATCCGCTGGAAGTACACGAACCCGATGCCACTGTTCAGATCTGCGCGTCCGTCCCAGGCTTTCAAGGCGGCGCACAACGGCGTCAGACGCGCTACATCATCACCCAGCTCCGAAGCACAGAACTTCAACAGATCCGGCAGCACTTGCCCGGCCTGATACACCTCGTTGTCCATGACCATCGCTTGCAGATTCTCGGCGCTGACCTTGCCAGCCTGTTGCAGGCTGCCCAGCCGATCCAGCGCAAAGCGCGCACGCTGACCGAGTGGCTGACCGTCCTGGCTGATCAACGGCGAAAATCCCTTCAGTGGTGCCGCGGGATTGACCATCCAGGCAGAATCATTGGAATGCTGCACAAAGTCGCTACGCAACAGTTGCGGCTGGCGTGAGGACGGATAAATACCCGCCTGAGCCGCCTCCGCGGATATGTCCCAGTTACATTCACTGCGCGAGCCGTCGAGCACGATCAGCTCGGTGCCTATACGCGGGTCACTGCACTTGGCGAGCTTGGCGGCGTCCACGTTCGGTACTACCGAGAGGTTCATGTACAGCGCCTGCCCCTTGGCATCGACCGCCAGGGTATTGACCCACGGAATGCCCTGAATCTTGTGCACCGAATCCTGAAACGCCTTGAGGCTGTCAGCCTTGTCCATCGAATACCACTGCTGTAACACACGGTCGTTTTCCAGGTTGGCGTCACGCAGGCTGAAGGCGAACTTGTCATCCCAGTCCAGCTTGCCCGGCCACTGCACCACCGGGCCGAACTTCGAGGAATAAATGATGCGCGGCACAGCCTTGAGGCTACCGTCCGGCTGCTTCACCTCGACGCTGACTTGCTGCTGGCCCATAGCGATGGATTTTCCATCCAGCAGGTAACGGGTCGAGTCTTTCGGGTCGAGCTGCAAGCGATGCAAGGTGAAGTGTTTCGACGTGTCGACGGTATGGCTCCAGGCCAGATGCCGGTTGAAACCGATATTGATCAGCGGCAGGCCCGGCAATGCGGCGCCCATCACGTCGAGCTTGCCAGGAATGGTCAGGTGCATTTGATAGAAACGCATGCCGCCGCCCCATGGAAAGTGCGGGTTGGCCAACAGCATGCCACGCCCATTGGCGGACAGCTCGTGCCCTACTGCCACGGCATTGCTGCCACGCTCCAGGGCAAAGCGCTGGTTGCGCGCAGCGGCCAATTGCAGCGCCTGAACCTGCTGGCTATCAACCTGCAATGGCTTTTGCGCAGAAGGCGGTTTGGCTCCCGCCAGTGCCTCAGTGAACTGCCCTACGCCGCCCTCGACCAGCAAGCGGCGAGTCAGGCGCAGCAAATCATCGGTACTGATCGGTCGTACCCAATCGGCTGCGCAAGGCTGCGGCAGACCCTTGGCCTTCTGCTCACCCAGCGAGCGGTTGTAGCCGGCGACATAGCCCTGCATCAACTGGCGAATCTCGGGCGGCTGGGCTTTCCAGAAATCAGCCAGTGCCTCAGGCGTGTTGAGCCACTTGAACAGCAGGTCGCTGGCCATGTTGCTGCGTTGCTCAAGGGTCGCCTTGTCCGGCCCGAAATAGCGTGAGCGCTCGCCGTTTACGGTGACGATTTCGTTGGCCAGCAGGCACAGGTTGTCCTGCGCATACGCATAACCGATGCCGTAACCCAGACCGAGCTCATTGGCGGCGACGATATGCGGAACGCCAAAACCGGTACGCCGGATTTCGGCACGGGCGGCCTGATGATCCGCGGCAACCAGGGCCTGGGCAGGCAATATCACCGCGAAAGAAAGACCTGCAAACACAAAACCGCACAGGGGTCTGGAAATAATCACGCTGACTCCAACTCGACAAGACGACCCGAATTAGCCGCTCCCCTTAAACGAAGCGCAGACGCAAAATTTACTCGCGCAATGCAACCCGCAGCCGACGCTAAATTCCCGTCCTCATCCCTCGTTTAAAGGGCAGCTCTATATAAAGGCCCGCTCTGCAGCCGGCGTCCGTCGATCGGTTGATTTTTCCCACCCCAGGAACCTGCATGAAACGCTCTCGCCCTCCTCGACGCGCCCTTCTCGTGGCGCTGTGCCTGTTCCCAGTCATCGCCGTGTGTGCCTGGCAGATCATGCCCGACAGCAAAGGTCATGCAGCGACCGTGACGGTGACCCGCAGCAACATCGAAAACAGCGTGACCGCACTGGGCACCTTGCAGCCGCGCAGCTATGTGGACGTTGGCTCGCAGGCCACCGGGCAGATCATGAAAATCCACGCGCAGGTCGGCGATCAGGTCAAGGAAGGCGACTTGCTGGTCGAAATCGATCCGTCGACACAAAAAGCCAGGCTGGACGCCGCGCGTTACGCCATCGAAAACCTCAAGGCCCAGCTTCAGGAACAGCGTGCGCTGCACGAACTGGCCGAACAGAAGCAACAACGTCAGAAACGCCTTGCGGCGGGCGGTGCCACGCGTGCCGAAGACGTGCAGGCTGCGGAATCGGAATTTCGTGCCACACAGGCACGGGTCGACATGTTCAAGGCACAGATCCTGGAAGCTCAGGCGGCGCTGCGCAGTGACGAGGCGGCGCTGGGCTACACGCGCATCTACGCCCCCATGAGCGGCACGGTGGTCGCACTGGATGCGCGAGAAGGTCAGACCCTGAACGCGCAACAGCAGACGCCGCTGATTCTGCGCATCGCCCGCTTGTCGCCCATGACCGTCTGGGCCGAAGTCTCGGAAGCTGATATTGGCCATGTCAAACCCGGCATGACGGCCTACTTCACCACTCTCAGCGGTGGCAATCGGCGCTGGAGCAGCACTGTGCGGCAAATTCTGCCAGTGCCGCCCAGACCGCTTGATCAAGCCAATCAGGGCGGCGGCAGTCCGAGCAGTGCGCGCAAGAGCGGCGGCGGTCGGGTTGTGCTGTACACCGTGCTGCTGGACGTTGATAACAGCGACCAGGCGCTGATGGCAGAAATGACTGCACAGATATTCTTCGTCGCCGGCAGCGCGCAGAACACCCTGACCGCCCCGCTCGCAGCCTTGCAGAACGGTCCTCAGGCCGATGTGCAGATCGCGCAGGTGCTGTCCGCCAATGGCGAAGTGCAAAACCGTCAGGTACGCACCGGCATCAGCGACCGCCTGCGCGTGCAGGTGCTCGACGGCCTGAATGAAGGTGATCGCCTGCTGGTGCCGGCTTCTGTCGGCAGCGGGGGCTGAATGCAAACGCCGCTGATCGACCTGCGCGCCATCCGCAAATCCTACGGCGGTGGCGACAGCCCGCTGGTCAACGTTCTGCGTGGCATCGATTTATCGATCCATGCCGGGGAATTCGTAGCGATTGTCGGCGCCTCCGGTTCCGGCAAGTCGACACTGATGAACATCCTCGGCTGCCTCGATCGCCCGACCTCGGGTGAATACCTGTTCGCCGGGGAAAACGTTGCAGAGCTGGGCAGCGACGAACTCGCCTGGCTGCGCCGCGAGGCATTCGGTTTTGTGTTTCAGGGCTACCACCTGATCCCTTCCGGCTCGGCACAGGAAAACGTTGAAATGCCAGCCATCTACGCTGGCACACCCGCCGCAGAGCGCCACGCCCGAGCTGCCGCACTGCTCGACCGGCTGGGCCTGGGGTCGCGCACCGGCAACCGGCCACACCAGCTGTCTGGTGGCCAGCAGCAACGGGTGTCCATTGCCCGCGCCTTGATGAATGGCGGGCATATCATCCTCGCCGACGAACCCACAGGTGCGCTGGACAGCCACAGCGGTGCCGAGGTCATGGCGCTGCTGGACGAACTGGCCAGCCAGGGCCATGTGGTGATCCTGATCACCCATGACCGGGAAGTCGCAGCCCGCGCCAAACGGGTCATCGAGATCAGTGACGGCCTGGTGGTCAGCGATACCGCATGCGATCTGTCTGCGCCACGTTCAGCCAACCCCGCTGCGCTACAGGCCGTCGACCTGCGCAAGCGTCTGAGCGACGGCAGCGGCAGTCGCGGGGCGTGGAAAGGCGAACTGCTCGACGCGGTTCAGGCCGCGTGGCGGGTGATGTGGATCAACCGCTTTCGTACCGCGCTGACGCTGCTGGGTATCGTCATCGGCGTTGCATCGGTGGTGGTCATGCTGGCGGTCGGTGAAGGCAGCAAGCGCCAGGTCATGGCACAGATGTCCTCGTTCGGCTCCAACATCATTTACCTCAACGGCAAGGCCCCCAACCCGCGTGCACCCAAGGGCATCATCACGCTTGAAGAGGTCGCGGCGCTGGGCGAGCTGCCCGAGGTAAAAATGATCATGCCGGTCAACGGCGGACAGGCCGGCGTGCGCTACGGCAACGTCGATCATTCCAGTTATGTCGGCGGCAACGACACGCACTTTCCGGCGATCTTCAACTGGCCGGTAGTGGAAGGCAGTTATTTCAGCGAAGCGGATGAGCAAAGTGCTGCCGCCGTGGCAGTGATTGGTTACAAAGTTCGCCAGAAACTGTTCGGCGAGCATACCGACCCTATTGGCCAGTACATCCTGATCGAAAACGTACCGTTTCAGGTGGTCGGCGTGCTTGAAGAAAAAGGCGCCACTTCCGGTGACCTGGACAGCGACAACCGCATCGCCATTCCCTACTCGGCGGCCAGTATCCGCCTTTTCGGCACGCAGGACCCCGAGTACATCACCATCGCCACCCGTGACGCCAACAACGTCAAACAGGCCGAAACAGCGATCCGCGAGCTGCTGCAACAACTGCATCACGGCAAACAGGATTACGAACTGACCAACAACGCCGCGATGATCCAGGCCGAAGCACGCACCCAGAACACCCTGTCGCTGATGCTCGGCTCGATTGCCGCCATTTCGTTGCTGGTCGGTGGTATCGGCGTGATGAACATCATGCTGATGACAGTGCGCGAACGCACCCGTGAAATCGGCATCCGCATGGCCACCGGTGCGCGACAGAGCGACATCCTGCGGCAGTTTCTTACCGAGGCTGTGATGCTTTCCGTGGTCGGCGGGCTGGCCGGTGTCGTGCTGGCGCTGGGCATGGGCGCAGCCTTGTTGCTGAGCAAGGTGGCGGTTGCGTTCACCGTGCCGGCAGTGGCCGGAGCGTTTGCCTGCGCACTGGTCACCGGCGTGATCTTCGGCTTCATGCCTGCCCGCAAAGCTGCCCGGCTCGACCCGGTTGCGGCCCTTACCAGTGAATGAACAATCAATGAAGCCGAGCCTTTCCCTTTTGACCGTCTGCCTGTTACTGACCGCCTGCAATGCCCCGGCTCCGTGCCTGGACAGCGGCATTCAGCCACCTGCACGCTGGGCGTTTGCCCAGAGCGCTGCCGCCCAGCGCAGCGACGCCCGCTGGTGGCAGCAGTTCGGCAGCCCGCAATTGAATCGCCTGATCGAACAGGCCAGTCGCGACAGCCACGAAGTCGCTGCAGCAATGGCTCGAGTGCGCCAGGCGCAGGCCAGCGCCATCATTGGCGGCGCACCTTTGCTCCCGGAGCTGGCCTTTGACCTGCGCGGCGAACGCAACAAGTTCGTGCGCAACAGCGACCGCAAGGCCAACCCTTCCGACGACAACAACACCAACAACTTCACCAGCGACCTGAGCGCCAGCTATGAAGTGGATTTCTGGGGCGGTATCGCCGCCGGACGCAACAGTGCGCTACAAAGCCTGCGGGCCAGCGAATTCGATCAGGCGACAGTGGAACTGACCCTGCTCGGCAACGTCGCTGACCGCTATGCGCAAACCCTCGCGGCGCGCGAGCAAGGCCGGATTGCCGAGCTGAACCTTGCCAACGCGCAAAGCGTTTTGAGGCTGGTGCAGACCCGTTACGACTCGGGTTCGGCCACTGCACTGGAACTGGCGCAGCAGAAAAACCTGGTCGCGACCCAGCAGCGCGAACTGCCACGCGTTCAGCAACTGGCCAACGAGCAGTTGATCAGCCTGGCAGCGTTGCTCGGCCAGCCGGTACAGAATCTGAACCTCGGTGATCAGGCATTCGCCACCCTGAACTGGCCGGACATCGGCCCCGGTCTGCCCAGCGAACTGCTGACCCGCCGCCCGGATCTGGCCAAAGCCGAAGCTGAACTGGCCGCGGCGCAAGCCAATGTCACGGTGGCGCGCGCTGCCATGCTGCCAAAGCTGACCCTGAGCACCAGGCTCGGCACCGAAGCCACCCGCGCCGAAGACTGGTTGCGCGCACCGTTCAGCAGCCTGGCTGCCGGTCTGGTCGGGCCGATCTTCAATAATGGGCGTCTGGCTGCCGAGCGCGACAGGGCCACAGCTCGTCAGGAAGAGCTGCTGGAAACCTATCGCGGAGCGATCATCAACAGCTTCGCCGACGTCGAAAAAGCCCTGAACAGCATTCAAGGCCTGGACCAGCAACGCTACTGGCACGAAGAAGAACTCAAACAGGCGCAAACCGCTTTCAACATCGCCCAGAGCCGCTATGAAGAAGGTGCCGAGGACTTACTGACGGTACTGGAAACCCAACGCACGCTGTATCAGGCGCAGGACGTGAGCGTGCAGTTACGGCTGGCACGCTTGCAGGCGAGCATCGCGCTGTACAAGGCGCTGGGCGGCGGCTGGCAGGTGCGCTGAGCGCACGATCCACTATCGTGCAACGCTCTGCGTCCTCTTGCGACGCAGAGCGTCGAGAACTGCATTCCCACGCTGGAGCGTAGGGAACGATAATCCCAACTATCGTACTGAAGCTCTGCGTCGGTCTGCGCAGATAACTCAATTATCGTGCGACGCTCTACGTCCTCTTGCGACGCAGAGCGTCGAGAACTGCATTCCCACGCTGGAGCGTAGGGAACGATAATCCCAACTATCGTACTGAAGCTCTGCGTCAGTATGCGCAGATAACTCAATTATCGTGCGACGCTCTGCGTCGCATGCCGTTCGGGACGCTCCGCGTCCTCTTTGCGACGCAGAGCGTCATGACCTGCATTCTCATGCTGGAGCGTGCGGAACGATCATCTCAACGACCGTTCGCTAAAACCAACTGTCCGGCAACAGATTGCGCGCATACCACGGCCTGCGTGGCACGCGGCGTAGCAGGCTGCTCAATTTGTCATCCGCCGCAAAGGTAATACGCAGCGCAAGCTTCATGACTTCCGGGTCCACTTCCATGGTCGTGCCTGCCGCCTGCCCGGGCACGGTGCTGCAGCCGTGGGTTTCCGGCCCCAGCCACGGGTCGCTGACTTCAACCCAGCGGCCCGCCGCGAACCACGGCACGCCATTGACTTCCAGGCGCTTCACTTCACCCGGATGAAAGCGCTCGTGGGCGCGGAACCAGTCGTCGATGCGGTCGTCGATCCAGCCGTGAAACATCCAGAACACCGGGTTCACATGCGATGAAAACGGATCGGCGAGAAAGTCGTTTTCCGGCTCGAACCAGCGCTCGGCGAAGTCGTCCGAACGACGCGCCATGGGCACCGGCTGGCCGTTGGCGGGGTCGCGAGCGACGGAGGCCCAACGCATGTGCAACCAGTCGTGCAGTTCCAGCTCGACCTGCGAACCAAACTGCCCCAACGTCAGCTTCGACAGAAAGCGCGGGTCGCGGTACTGCGACTCCCAGACCTGAAAGTGCGTGTGAAACGTCTCGTGGCTTTTGATATCGCTGACCAGTTGCGTGTATTCCTCATCGCCCTGGGCCAGCCAGTTGGGCGGCAGCGAACAACCGTCGTGATTATCGAAATAACGTGCGAAACCCAACCGGTCGCGCTCCAGCTCAGGCTGAGGCAACGGAAACCGCGGCCACGACGGCAGGTCCTGAATCTTGCGCGCCTGAATCAGCATGTGCCGGTGCATGTAAAAGAAGTCTTCACCTGAACCATTGCGGTCCTTGTGCGGGCCACGCGCATCACGCTCTTTCTCGCGCGGCCCCGGCTGCCAGCCGATACCACGCAGGGCGTTGCGCTTGTCTTCGGGCAGCTTGTGCCATTTGTCCCGAGAGGCATGCCATAACTGGTGAAACAAGCGATGCTCCTTGGAAACCAGCCAGGCCAGAAACGGCGGACTCAGGCCGACCCGCTCGCGCGCCTCAGGGAACACCTGCTTGATGGCAATCAGGCGGTTTTCCAGCTCCGGCAGGGCCAACGGCCGGTCCAGACGTTCGATACGTCCGCTCAACGTGCCGCTGCCCGCATTGCCGAACGCGCCCCAGACTTCATCAAGGGTCAGGCTGAATTCGTAATCCGCAGTGTCGCTGTGCGGATCATTGCCAGCATGGCCATCCATGATCCGCAGATACAGCTTTGCCGCGTTGGCCGGTTGCAGGTCGCCAATCACCCGGAAGCGTGGCTGTGCGTCGCTGCGCAATTGCTCCGGCGTATCGATATAACCGCGCAGGCCGCGACCGCGCGGGGCAATGTCGAGAAACATTTCCAGACCTTCAAGCGGCGCATCGGCCAATCCGGCATCGCGCCCCTCGAAACGCAGCGTCCATACCCCGCGCAGCTTGTCGGCCAGGCGCTGGGTAGACGTATCTGCGGGCCCGGCCGTGGCCTCGCCCGGTGTCACGGGTTCCTCGACACGGGTGAATTCCCGATGCGCATAATAGGCAGCCGGAACTGCCGCGCCGGTCAGCGCCAGCCCTGCTATGAACCCTCGTCGAGAAATCGTCATTACCCTACCTGTTCCAGCACCGAGACAGCCGTTATCCAAGCTAGAACGTAAACCCGGCAGACAAATTTAGCTCAGCGTCTGAATCCAGGATACGGCGCTAAATTTTTCGCCCATCCGCTCGTTCTCCACCAGATAGCAACAGCCCTTGCAGGCTGCGCAACGGTTAATCTGAACGAGACGGAAATGACAAGACCGCGTTGGAAAAAGGCTCTCTTCATCGGCCTGCCACTGGCCCTGGCAATCAGTGCAGGCGCGGGTTTTCTGGCCTGGAATTACTGGTCGCCTGCCGGTTACCCGGTCAAGGTCATGAAGCAGGCCGACGACCTGCAAGAGCGGATCATTTCCTTCGACAGCCACATCACCGTGCCGATGAAATTCGGCAGCGAGGGCAATGAAGCCGACAAGGACGGTTCGGGCCAGTTCGACTTGGTGAAAACCGCACGCGGGCGCTTGTCCGGCGCAGCACTGACGGTATTCGGCTGGCCGGAAATCTGGAACGGCGACAATGCCCCGCATCGCCCGACACCCGGCTTTGTCGACGAAGCGCGCCACCAGCAGGAAGTGCGCTACAAGATCATCACCGGCATGGTTCGGGATTTCCCCAATCAGGTCGGCATCGCCTATACCCCCGACGACATGCGCCGCCTGCACGGCGAGGGCAAGTTTGCGATTTTTATCAGCATGCTCAACGCCTACCCGCTGGGCAATGACCTGAGCCTGCTGGACCACTGGACAGCGCGCGGCATGCGCATGTTCGGTTTCAGTTACGTCGGTAATAACAGCTGGGCCGACTCTTCACGCCCCCTGCCCTTTCTAAACGACACGCCCGACGCGCTGGGTGGCCTGTCGGAGATCGGCAAGCAGGCAGTGCAACGCCTCAACGACCTGGGCGTGATCATTGATGTCTCGCAAATGTCTAGCAAGGCGCTGGAGCAGGTCAGCCAGTTGAGCCGTACGCCAATGGTCGCCTCACACTCGGCCCCGCGTGCGCTGGTGGACATTCCGCGCAACCTCAGCGACGAGGAAATGCAGCTCATCAAGCACAGTGGTGGCGTGGTGCAGATCGTGGCTTTCCCGGCCTATTTGAAGCCGCTGACCCAGAAGACCCAGGACAAGCTCAACGCCCTGCGCAAGGACTTCGACCTGCCGCCACTGCCCAACCTGGCCATGGCACTGATGCCCGGCGACGCGATTATCACGGTCTGGCCGGAACAGCGCTTCGGTGCCTACGCCAGCAAGCTGTACGCGATCCTTGAAGAAGAGCCCAAGGCCACGGTCAAGGATTTCGTCGACGCCATCGATTACACGGTCAGAAAGATCGGTATCGACCATGTCGGCATCAGCTCCGATTTCAATGATGGCGGTGGCGTAAAAGGCTTCAACGATGTCAGCGAGGTTCGCAACGTGACCGCCGAGCTGATCGAGCGCGGTTACGCCGAAGCGGATATCACCAAGCTCTGGGGCGGCAATTTTCTGCGCGTCTGGGAGCAGGTGCAGGCTTCGGCGCGTCCGGATGCGAAACAAACCAACCTTTCGAATGCCGCTAGCCGAACATCAGGCGCTACCGCTCATGACTGACCGCAGAACCTTCCTCAAACAGGCCGGAGTGCTGGCCGCAGCCTTGCCACTGGGCTCCGGTCTTGCGTCAACGGCACTGGCGTCCGCACCTGCACCGACATCCACAGACAAATGGGCGCGCTTGAAACAGCTGTTCAATCAGGACCCGGATTACGTCCACCTTTCCAACTTTCTGGTCACCTCGCACCCCACTCCGGTTCGCGAGGCCATCGAACAGCATCGCGCGCGCATCGACCGCAACCCCGGACTGGCGATGGACTGGGACCTGGGGGAAACCGAGCGCCGCGAACATGAAGTTCGCGTCTGGGCGGGCAAGTACCTGAATGCCCAGCCTGGCCAGATCGCCCTCACCGGCAGCACCACCGAAGGGCTGGCGATCATCTACGGCGGTCTGCATGTGCGCCCGGATCAGGAGATTCTGACCACCGAGCACGAGCATTCCTGCACCCGCGACATTCTCAAATTCCGCCAGCAGCGCGAAGGCACTCAGGTGCGCAAGATTCGCCTGTTCAAAGACCCGGCGACCGTGTCGGCAGACGAAATCATCGGCTCCATTGCGCGCAGTATTCAGCCGAAGACGCGAGTGCTGGGCATGACCTGGGTGCAGTCCGGCAGTGGTGTGAAATTGCCTATCGGGGCCATCGGCGATCTGGTCGAGGAACACAACCGCAACCGTGACGACAAAGACCGCATTCTGTATGTGGTCGACGGCGTACACGGGTTTGGCGTCGAGAACCTGGATTTCCCGGACATGAAGTGCGACTTCTATGTCGCCGGCACTCACAAGTGGATGTTCGGCCCGCGCGGTACAGGCATTGTCTGCGCCCGCTCGGAGCAGGTCAAAGACCTCACCCCACTGATCCCGACGTTCTCGGAAGCCACCGGTTTCAGCACGATCATGACGCCCGGCGGCTATCACTCGTTCGAACACCGCTGGGCACTGAACGAGGCGTTCAAGCTGCACCTGCAACTGGGCAAAGCCGACGTGCAGGCGCGTATTCACGAGCTTAACAGCTACCTCAAGCAGCGCCTCAAGGCGCAGCCCAACGTCGAACTGGTGACACCGATGGACCCGGCACTGTCGGCGGGCTTCAGTTTCTTCCGGCTCAAGGGCCAGGAAAGTGACGAGGTGGCCGCCTGGCTGATGAAACAACGCATGGTCGTGGACGCCGTGAGCCGCGATGTCGGCCCGGTGGTGCGCACCGCGCCGGGATTGCTGAACAACGAGGCCGAAATCGATCGATTCATGGCCCTGCTCAGCCAGCGCAGCTGACGTACACGCACTGAATCCACTGTTTTCCGTTTTCCATCGAGACCCGTCATGAAAAAAACACTGCTGTCCCTTTCCGCCCTGCTCGGCCTGTTGCTCTGCGGCACCACCCTCGCCGCCACGCCCGCGCCAGTACCCGCGCCCGGAAAAGTGTTCAAGGACTGCAAGGATTGCCCGGAAATGGTCGTGCTGCCTGCAGGCACTTTCACCATGGGCGCACCCGAGGAAGAAATGGGTCGCCAGCCGGACGAAGGCCCTCTGCATGACGTGACCTTCTCCAAACCGTTCGCCATCAGCCGCTTTCAGGTACTGAGTGGCGAATGGAACGCCTACATCAAGAGCTCCGGTTACAAGATGCCAGACGGCGATACCCGCCCTGGCCGCGAGTGCAAGGCCGGCAAGCCACGCTACCCGCTGACGGCACGCCAGCCCGCCGTGTGCATGGACTGGAACGAAGCCAGGGCCTATGTCGAATGGCTGTCGAAGAAGACCGGCAAGTCCTATCACATGGTCAGCGAAGCGCAGCGCGAATACGCGGCACGTGGCGGCAGCAAGGGCTCTTTCCCGTTCCCGATGGATGAAGGCAAGCCCTACAGCATCGCCAAACACGCCAACACCTACGGCCCGGAAGACGGCTTCAGCTACACCGCGCCCGCTGGCAGCTACAGCCCCAACGATTTCGGCATTTACGACGCCCACGGCAATGTCTACGAATGGACCGCCGATTGCGAGACCAGCAACTACAACGGCGCACCCACTGACGGCAGCGCTTGGCTGGCCGGCGATTGCACCTGGAAAATGATTCGCGGCAATGACTGGACCGAAGCGCCGATCTTCTCCCGCTCCGGCAACCGCAACAGCCGTCAGCCGGATGTACGCGGCGACTGGCTGGGTTTCCGGGTCGCCCGCGACCTGTAACGGACTTCATGCGCGCCTGCGGCCTGCGACAGACGCGGGCCGCACTCACGGACACTGACGAGACACACCATGACCCGCAAAACTGAAAGCCTCGCCCGGGAAACCCTGAGAATCCTCAAGCCCTTCTGGTGGCTGGTGGCGCTGTCGACCGTGCTGGGTATTGTCAGCGGTCTGAGCGTCACCGGCCTGCTGGCCACCATCAACAATGCGATGAACATGCCCGGCGGCCCGGACACGCAGACCGCGCTGCTGTTCGCCGGGTTGTGTGTGCTGACCCTGGCCTGCTCGACACTGTCCAACCTGTCGACCAACTACGTTGGCCAGCGCGTGGTCGCCAACCTGCGCCGCGAGCTGGCTGCCAAGGTGCTGGTGGCACCCATCGAGCAACTGGAGCGTTATCGCTCGCACCGTCTAATTCCGGTGCTGCTCAACGACGTCAACACCATCAGCACCTTCGCCCTGTCGGTCGCACCGATGGTCATCTCGTTCACCGTCACCCTGGGCTGCCTGACCTATCTGGCACTGCTGTCCTGGCAGATTCTGGCGCTGACCGTGCTCACCGTGGTGCTCGGCACCGGCGCGCAGTACCTGGCCCATGCGTACGGCATGCGCAGCATTCTGGCGGCGCGCCACAGCGAAGACGAATTGCAGAAGCACTATCAGGCGCTGTCTGCGGGTGCCAAGGAGCTGCGCATTCAGCGCAAGCGTCGTCAGCACATGCTCGACGAGAAGATTCACGGTGCCACCGAGCACATCTGCCGCTCGAACATTCGCGCCGCCAACATTTTCGTCAGCGCGGAAACCTTCGGTTCGATGCTGTTCTTTGCCGTGATCGGCATCGCCATCGCCTTCCAGGCCATGTGGCCGACCACTGAAAAAACCGTGCTGGGCGGCTTCGTGCTGGTGATGCTGTACATGAAAGGCCCGCTGGAACGCCTGATTACCGCCCTGCCCGGCATCAGCCGCGCGCAGATCGCCATGCGCCGTATCGCCGAACTGTCGTGGAAGTTTTCCAACCCCGAACCCCACTTGCTGGTCAGCGACCGCCCCAATTCGCTGGCCAATATGCAAACCCTGGAACTGCACAACCTGCGCTATGACTACCCTCCGGTCGAGGGCAGCGACGCCTTTCATCTCGGCCCGGTCGATTTGAGCATCAAACAGGGCGATATCGTGTTCATCGTCGGCGAAAACGGCTGTGGCAAGACCACGTTGATCAAGCTGCTGCTGGGTCTGTACACGCCGCAACAGGGCGAAATCCGCCTCAATGGGCAGACCGTCACCCCGGAAAACCTGGATGACTACCGCCAGTTATTCACTACGATCTTTGCCGATTACTACCTGTTTGATGAGCCGTTGCAGGGGCAGGCCGCACTGCCGCAAGACGCCGGCAAATACCTGGAGCGGCTGGACATCGCGCACAAGGTCAGCATAAAGGATGGTGCCTTCACCACCACCGACCTGTCGACCGGTCAGCGCAAGCGTCTGGCACTGATCAACGCGTGGCTGGACGAGCGTCAGGTGCTGGTCTTCGACGAGTGGGCCGCTGATCAGGACCCGGCGTTCCGGCGCGTGTTCTACACCGAACTGCTGCCGGAGCTGAAGCAGCAAGGCAAGACCATCATCGTCATCTCCCATGACGACCGCTATTTCTACATCGCCGACCAACTGGTGCGCATGCAGACCGGGCAGATTCAGGTCGAGCAGGTGCAAAACGACACTTACGACAAAACCATTCCGGCCTGATTCATCCACGCCTCGAAAGCCCCGCCCGGCCAGTCCGCGAGCGGGGCTTTTTGTTACCCGGCGAAGCCATACCCGCCCCAGCCAGATAGCCAAGCGCCATCTTTTTTCCGGAATTGTGAAAAATTCATTAAATAAACGTTATTCGCTTTCGTTCTCATTAACAGCGAATTGCGTGCACAGCCATCTCCCGCGCAGCGCCTTATAAAAAAGTTGCTCACGCCTGCCCCGTCGACGGCTGAACCCGACTGCGCAGACCTGAACAACGCTCTCAATCTCCTTGCCGATACCCACTGGAAAGAGCCAATTCATGCACAACCCGTCACGACTTACCCCGCTCAGCAAAGCGTTGATGCTCAGTCAGATGTTCCGCTCCCGGCCATCCATGGCGGCCATGGGCCTTGCGCTCTGTATGCCGGTGGCCAGCCAGGCACAGGAAACCGCCGCAGACGGTTCGACCACCACGGGCACGGTCAACCTGGCCCCGACCGCGATCGACTCGCAGTACCTGGGCACCACCACTGACGGCACTGGCTCTTACACCACCGGCGCGGTAAGTATCGGCAAGGGCGCGCCACAGTCGCTGCGTGAAACACCGCAGTCTGTGAGCGTGGTGACTCGGCAAGTCATGGATGACAACAACCTCAACAGCCTGAGCAAGGTTCTGGAAGACACTCCGGGGATCACCTTCCAGTACCGTAACTTCGGCGGTCACGTGTATACCTCGCGCGGCTTCTCGCTGCTGGCGGAGAGCTTTCTGGTCGACGGCATTGGCGGCCAGGGCTATCAGATCACCGGCTGGATGCAGCCGGACATGGCCATCTATGACCGTGTGGAGGTATTGCGCGGCGCGTCTGGCCTGCTGGTAGGTGCCGGTCAGCCCGGTGGCGCGGTCAATCTGGTGCGCAAACGCCCGACCGCCGACAACAAATTTTCGATCACCACTCGCGCAGGTTCGTGGGATCAGTACCGCGTCGATCTGGATGGCAGCGGCAAGCTCAACGATTCGGGTACGCTGCGCGGGCGCATGGTCGCGGCTTACGATGACAGCGGTTCGTACCTGGATGGGCGCGACAGCCGCACCCCGCTGCTGTACGGCATCGTCGAAGCCGACCTGAGCGATGACACCACGCTGACCATGAGCCTGCGTCGCCAGGAACAGGTCATCAATGGATACTCGATCTACGGCCTGCCGCGCTACAGCAACGGCCAGTCGCTGGGCCTGTCGCGCTCGACCAATCTGGCGCAGAAGTGGAACCGTCTTGAAAGCGACATGACCGAGGTCTTTACCGAAGTCGCGCATCGCTTCAATGAGGACTGGACCAGCCGCACGTCGCTTACTTACTCGCAGGGCGGTTTTGATCAGAACATTGCCTACGCACGAGGCGCAGTAAACCCAACGACGCTGACGGGCTCCAATTTTCAGGGCACACTGTTTCGCAAGGACGAGGTCGACAGCGTCGGTCTGAACAGTCAACTGGAAGGTAACTTCAACGCGTTCGGCCTTGATCATCAGGTAACCCTGGGGGCTGACTGGTCAAAACAGGACGCCAACACGCATCAGGCGACCGTGACGAGACGCACCGCAGTCAACGTCTTTGATGTCGACCAGAGCGCTTTCGCCAAACCGGTTCGTCCGGCCTGGACCACCGACATCGACGCCACCGAAGAACGCGCAGGCCTGTACGCCAACACGCGTATTCACCTGAGCGAGCCGTTGAGCGTGGTTCTGGGCAGCCGCCTGAGCTGGTATGACTACAAGTACGACGTCAAAACCGGTGCGGCCAACAGTTACGAATCCAAGCAGACTCAGGAATTCACCCCGTTCGCCGGCCTGATCTACGACATCAACGACAACTGGTCGTGGTACGCCAGCTATGCCGACATCTTCACACCACAAGCCAACTACGTAACCGCAGGCGGCTCGCCGCTGGACCCGGCCATTGGTTCCAACTACGAAACGGGCTTCAAGGGTGAACTGTTCGACAAGCGCATGAACCTGTCGATGGCGCTGTTCTACATCAAACAGAAAGATGTCGCCGCGCTGGACGTGAACACTACTCAGACCTGCCCGACCAGCTCCGACGGCTCCTGCTACCTGCAAGACGGCATCAGCCTCAGCAAGGGTGTCGACGTCGAAGCCAGCGGTGAAGTGTTGCCAGGCCTGCAGGTATTCGGCGGCTATACCTTCAACATGCTGCGTAACAATGGCGATGCAGATGTAGCCTACGAAACACCGAAACACATGCTGCGCCTCAACACCAGCTACAACCTGCCGGGCGCATGGAACCGCCTGACCCTGGGCACCGGCGTGTCGGCAGATTCGGGCTATGAAGTGCCGTCCAACAAACAGCTGGGCGTTTCTGGCAAGGCCATCTGGGATGCGCGAGCCTCGTGGAAACTGGACGAGAACTGGAAGGTGTCGCTCAACGCCGAAAACCTTTTCGACCGCAAGTATTACAGCACCTCGATCGCCACCGACCGCTCCAACGTCTACGGCGAACCGCGCAGCTATGTCCTGACCTTGCGGGGGGATTTCTGATCTGAGTCCAGGCTTTTGATTCTGGCCGAAGGCCGTGGGAGCGAGCCGGGCGACGCTTCGTTTGTTCGCGAAGAAGTCAGTATGTTCTCCGAAAATGCATTGTCTGAACGACCGTCTTCGCGAACAAGTTCGCCCCCACAGGGATTTGCATTTATCCTGCACCCTCGATTTCAATGAGCCATCCTTCCCATGCCAACACCCTTCAGCCGTCTGCGCACAGGCCGCGTGAAAACGCTTGGCTTGCGTCTGGGCGGGCTGGTGCTGGCATTGGCTTTTCAGGGCGAGGCACTGGCTGAAGAGTTCGACTTCGATATCCCCGCACAATCCTTGAACAGCGCCCTTAAAGAGCTGGGGCGCCAGGGCGACCTGCAAATTCTTTACAACCCCGATGATGTGAACGGCAAATTCAGCAGCCCGGTGCAGGGCAGGTTGACGCCTGAACAGGCGGTCGCGGATCTGCTGAAACAGGCTGGCGTAACGCACAACCTCGAAGCCGATACGCTGACCCTCGGCAGCGCGGCGTCCGCGCAACCCATGAACCTTGGGCCGGTGGCGATCAAGGGCGACCCGTTCGGTATCACCACCGAGGGCAGCGGCTCGTATGCGGCGACCGGCGTGAGCATCAACAAGACGTCACAATCGCTGCGCGAAACCCCGCAATCGGTCACGGTCATGACCCGTCAGTTGATGAGCGACAAAAACCTCAACGGCCTCGACGAGGTGATGGCGCAGACGCCTGGCATCACCTTTTCGCAACGCAACTTTGGCTCTCATGTGTTCAGCTCGCGGGGCTTCGCGCTGGAAGACGAGAGCTACACCATCGATGGCGTGGCCGGTCAGGGTTACAGCGTGACCGGCTGGATGACCCCGGACATGGAGATCTACGACCGTGTCGAAGTGCTGCGCGGTGCGGCTGGGCTGCTGATCGGCGCGGGCAATCCCGGTGGCGCGGTCAATCTGGTGCGCAAGCGGCCGACCGCCTTACCGCAGTTCTCGATCACCACCCACGCCGGCAGTTGGGACCAGTACCGGGTCGATCTGGATGGCAGCAGCAAGCTCAACGACTCGGGCAGCGTGCGCGGGCGTTTTGTCACGTCTTACGAAGACCGTGGATACTTCATCGACGGCCTGAAGAAGACTGCGCCGCTGTTGTACGGCATTCTGGAAACCGACCTGAGCGAAGACACCACGCTCACGCTGGGCCTGCGCCATCAGAGCGCGGATACCCACGGCTATTCGATTTTCGGCCTGCCCCGCTACAGCAACGGCAAAGCGATTGATCTGCCGCGTTCCACCTCCTTGGCCCAGGACTGGAACCGTCATCAGACCCGCACCGACGAAGTGTTCAGCGAACTGGAAACCCGCTTTGACGAAAACTGGAGCGGCACACTGTCTGCCACTCACTCCGATGGGGCTTTCGATCAGAAAGTCGCCTACGCACAAGGCGCCATAGACCCTGCGACCCAGAGCGGTTCACGACTGGTCAGAACCCTGTTTCGCTCGGACACGCTGCAAAGCGACGGTTTCGACAGCCATCTGGACGGTCGTTTCGACGCCTTTGGCCTGACCCACCAGTTGACCATCGGCGGCAACTGGTCTGAGCAAAAACGTGATTCGCGCTATGCCACCGTCAACAGCAATCGGTCGCTGGACATCTTCAATCCCGATCACGACGCGATTGCTGAACCTGCGCGTCCGGCCTGGCGCAGCACCGACTACAGCGATAAGCGTTATGGCGTTTACAGCAACCTGCGCCTGAGCCTGACCCAGTCGTTGAGCCTGGTCATGGGCGGCCGGGTCAGCTGGTATGACTATCAGAGCCAGTCCGCAGGCGTGACTACTCGCGCTCAAGAGGAAAACCAGGTCACGCCGTTCGTTGGCGTGATCTACGACCTGAACCGAGACTGGTCGTGGTACGCCAGCTACACCGATATCTTCCTGCCGCAAAGCGGTTATAGAACGGCATCCGGCGCATTTCTTGACCCGGCCATCGGTGCCAGCCATGAAACCGGCATCAAGGGCGAGTTGTTCGACAAGCGTCTGAACGTGTCTTTTGCGCTGTTCTATGTGAAACAGAAAGACGTAGCGGTCGAGGACGATGCCAATGCGGGCCAGTGCCTGAGCAACGACGCTTACGGCACCTGCTATGTGAATGGCGACATCCGGCGCAGCAAGGGTATCGACATGGAGATCAGCGGTGAACCGTTACCGGGCTTGCAGACCCTGGCCGGTTACACCTTCAACCTCACGCGCGGCAGCGACGGGAAATCGATTTCAGCAGAAACACCCCGGCACATGCTGCGCTTGTCCAGCAGCTACAACCTGCCCGGCACCTGGCGTCGACTGACCGTCGGCGGCGGTGTGTCGGCGCAAAGCGGCTACTCGGAGCACGAGTCGACCCAGCCCATCGACAACCCTGGCAGCGCCATCTGGGACGCACGCGCCTCATGGAAGATCGACGAACACTGGTCGGTGGCCCTCAACGGCAACAACCTGCTGGATCGCAAATACTACAAGGCAACCGGCGACATCGACCGCGGCAACTACTACGGCGACCCGCGCAACTACGTCCTGACGTTGCGCGGCGATTTTTAGAAGCCCGGGCTCGCGCCTTACAATCAAGACCGGACGCAGAGCGTCCAGAACTGCATGCGACGCAGAGCGCCGCACGATAGTCGCCGGACCAGACACCTATCGTTCCGCAAGCTCCGCGTGGGAATGCCGTTCGTGACGCTCTGCGTCACACAAGCCGCTCGGCAAGCCCCTGCAGAAACACTTCCGCGAGCACCACGTTGTCATGCCGCTGATCAACCGTTGTCGAGCTGCGCAGCCCGTTGACCGAGCACTGTTCGAGCAGCACCGCTTCAGCCCGGGCAATCTGCCCTGGCGCACGGCTCTGCCCGGCCCACCAGCAATCGGCCTGTACGTTAAGCGTTTTCAGGGTAAATGCCTGGCTCAGTTGTGCGTTGGCTTCCAGTAGTTTGTAACCGGTTTCGATCTCGTCCTGCACGGCGATGTCCTGGAATATGCTGCGCAGGTTGTCGGCGTTCATGCCGGCCTCCAGCGCGACATGGTCGACCACCCAGTCAATCACCTCGCCCTCGCTGGACAGCGACTGCCGGGCGGTTTCGATAAGCCCCACAATCGACGCTTCCTGCAAGCCCGGCACAAACGCCTGCAAGCTTTTGATCAGGCTGCGGTAGTAGTTTTCGCCCTGTTTTTGCGTGGTGACTTCCGGCGCTTCTTCGACCCACTCCATCCCGACCGAGGCAGGCAACTGGGTGTCCACCAGCCCGAGAAAGCTCACCGTGTCGCCCTCACGCTCAAGTACATGCGCCACCTCGATGGCCAACGCGCCGCCCATCGACCAGCCCAGCAGGTTGTAAGGCCCGTGCGATTGAGTCATACGGATTTGCTTGACGTAGTAATCGACCATTTCCTGCCACGACGTATCAAACCAGCCCGGCACCACGTAAGCCTTGTTGACCAGCCCGTAAACCGGTCGGCTGTCGCTCAATTGGCCAGCCAGCGGGTAATACGAGTAGGTGCCGCCACCGCCCGGTGGCAGGCAGAACAACGGCGCATTGTCCGATCGATTGGCGTTCATGACGATGACCGCCGATTTGACCTTAGCCTCATTGGTACGCATGAAATCGGCCAGCTCACCGAGGGTCTGCATCAACAGGAAATCATGCAGTTTGATGGAGACATCAAACGTCTCGCGAATCCTGCCTGCCAGCGAAACCGCCAGCAGCGAGTGGCCGCCCAAGGCGAAGAAGTTGTCGTTGAGCCCTACCCGTTCGACCTGCAGCACCTGCTCCCACAACGCGGCAAGACGTTGCTCGAATTCCGTACGTGGTGCGACGTGGCCTTGCTGTGAACGAGCCACGTCCGGTTTGGGCAGTGCCCGGCGATCCAGCTTACCGTTGGCGGTCAGCGGCATCACATCAATGAAGACAAAGTATGTCGGCACCATGTAATCCGGGACGTGAGCCTTAAGGTGCGTTTTCAGGGTTTCGCGCAGAGCGTCCGAGTCCTGAGCAGCATCAGTGCGCACCAGATACGCCACCAGCTGCTTGCCGGAAGGCCCGTCAATATCGATTACATTGGCTTCTCGCACACCGGCATGCTCATGCAGACGCGCTTCGATCTCGCCCAGCTCGATACGCAGCCCGCGAATCTTCACCTGATGGTCGATACGCCCGGCGTATTCGATAACGCCTTCATCGCGATAACGCGCCAGATCCCCGGTCCGGTAAAGACGCCCGCCCTGCTCGTCGAAGGGGTCCGGCACAAAGCGTTCAGCCGTCAGCGCTGCACGGTTGTGATAACCCCGCGCCAGACCAACGCCACCCAGATACAGCTCTGCCGCAACGCCTTGCGCGGCAGGCAGCAAGCCGTCATCCAGAATGTGAATTTTCAGGTTATCGATGGGTCGACCAATCGGCACGCTGAGCGCGTCGTCCGGGGTGCAGGTCCAGTGGGTGACGTCGATAGCCGCTTCGGTCGGGCCGTACAGGTTGAACAAACCCGTCTGCGGCAGACGCTTGAGCACCTGACCGGCCAGTTCGGCAGGCAGTGCTTCGCCGCTGCACACCACACGACGCAAGCTGTTACAGCTTTCCACCTGAGGATGGGTGAGAAACGCCTGGAGCATCGACGGGACAAAGTGCAGTGTCGTGACCTGATGTTCGCGGATGGTCTGCACCAGCCGCTCAGGGTCGCGATGATCGCCCGGCAACGACACGGCCAAACGTGCTCCGGTCATGAGCGGCCAGAAGAATTCCCAGACCGACACGTCGAAGCTGAACGGGGTTTTCTGCAATACCGTATCGCTGCCATCCAGCCCGTAGGCCTTCTGCATCCAGTGCAAACGGTTGACCAGGGCGCGATGGCTGTTGCCGGCGCCCTTGGGCTTGCCGGTCGAGCCGGAGGTGTAAATCACATACGCAAGATTCAGCGGATGGCTGAGGTTGATCGGGTTCGCAGTGCTGTATCCGGCCAGCCAGTCGCCGTCCTGATCCAGGCATAGACTTTGTACTTTCGCAGGAACCGGCAGGCGCTGTAACAGCGCGCTCTGGGTCAGCAGCAAACCGATACCGCTGTCCTGCATCATGTAAGCCAGACGGTCCTCGGGGTAATCCGGGTCCAGCGGCACGTAAGCGCCACCGGCCTTGATGATCGCCAGCAGGCCGATGACCAGCTCCACGCTGCGCTCGACACAAATCCCCACCAGCACGTCCGGGCCGACACCCGCTTCACGCAAGCGATGGGCAAGCTGGTTGGCGCGGGCATTGAGCTGCGCGTAGCTAAGTTGTTCTGCCGCAAAAATCAGTGCCGGAGCGTCCGGCGTAGCCTGTACCTGGGCTTCGATCAGGCTGTGCAGGCAGTGCTCACCAGGGAAATCGGCAGCCGTGGCGTTCCAGTCGCGAACAATCTGCTGCTGTTCGTGATCATCCAACAGCGCCAGCTCACCAATCGCCGCCTGCGGATCACGCACCAATGCCTGCAAAACCTGCCTCAGATGCGCCGACAACTGCGCCATGTGCTGCTCGCTGAAATGCTGGCGGGCATAGCTGAAGCGCATCGACAGGGTTTCGCCCAGATTGACCACCAGAGTCAGCGGGTAATGAGTCTGCTCCTGGGTGTGCAGGCCGCCGAACACCAGCCCCTGCGGCGCGGACTGTTGCAGCGCTTCGGACACCGGGTAGTTTTCGAACACCAGAATGTTGTCGAACAGCGCCTCGCCAGCGCTGCGTGCCCAGCGTTGAATCTCGTACAACGGTGTGTGTTCATGCTCACGCAGGGCGATGTTCTTCGCCTGCACTTGCTGGACCCAGTCCGCCACCCGCTGTTCCGGGCGCGGGCTGGCGATTACCGGCAAGGTGTTGATGAACAGCCCCAGTTGCTCCTCAACACCCGGCAGGTCAGCCGGACGCCCGGCCACGGTTGCGCCGAAGGTCACGCTGGACTGCCCCGTGTAGCGTTGCAGCACCAGCAGCCAGGCCGATTGCACCAGCGTGTTGAGGGTGACGCGCTGCTCGCGGGCAAACTCGTTCAACTGGCGGGTGCCATCGGCATCGATCAGTTGCAGGTAATCGCCATGCCCCTGCTCGCTCCCGGACGCTTTGAAGGCCTGAACCAGCCGGGTCGGCTCGTCCAGTTCGGCAAGCTGGCCGGTCCAGAAACGTTCACTGAGCGCAGCATCCTGGCGTTGCAGCCATTCGATATAGTCGCGATAACGACTGACTTGCCTCGACAGCGTCTGGCCGCTGTAGCGTTGCAGCACCTCGCCCAGCAGGCGCGAGCTGCTCCAGCCATCCATGAGAATGTGATGGCTGGTGTAGATCAGTTGATGCGTCTGCTCGCCAGTGCGCAATACGGCCAGGCGCAGAAGTGGCCCCCGAGCCAGGTCGAAGCCCTGCTGGCGATCGGCATTCGCCCAATCGTCGATCCATTCGCCTGATTGCGCACGAGCATCCAGTTCGACAAACGGCATGCTGACATTGCGCAACACCACTTGCAGCGACTGCTCAAGATGGCTGACAAAGCCGCTGCGCAGTACTTCATGGGCATCCAGCGTGGTCTGCCAGGCGGCACGGAAACGCGGCACGTCCAGGCCACTGACCTCGACGCGCATCTGGTTGATGTAATTGCCCGCGTCCTGCTCGAATAGGGTGTGGAACAGCATGCCCTGCTGCATCGGTGCTAGCGGGTAGATGTCTTCGATCTGCGCCGCAGGGATTGGCAAACTGCTCAACTGCGACTGGCTCAGGCGTGCCAGCGGGAAGTCCGACGGAGTTACCCCAGCCACGCCGTCAGTGGTGCAATGCGCAATCAATTGTTGCAGTTCAACCGCATATTCGTCGGCCAGCCGCTGCACGGTGTCGCGTTCAAATACCGCACCGCTGAAGGTCCAGCTCAGGCGCAATTCGCCGCCATACACCTGGCCATTGATGCTGAGCGGCGCAGCCAACGGTGCATCGGCGCTGTGCGACGCGCCGCTGCTCTCGGCCGAGGGCGTGAACAACGCGCCTTGTGCGTCGAAGCTGCCGTCGAACTGCCCGAGGTAATTGAACACGATACTGCCCAGCGGCAACGCTTGCAGGGTCTGCCGCGCCGATTCACTGCCCAGATAACGCAGGGTGCCGTAACCGATGCCCTTGTCGGGCACTGCGCGCAGCTGTTCCTTGATGGTCATGAGCGAATCGGCCAACGTGGCCTGCGGCGTGAGCCGGACCGGGTACAGGTTGCTGAACCAGCCGACCGTACGGGTGATGTCCAGTGTGTCGAAGAGGTCTTCGCGGCCATGCCCTTCCAGACGAATCAGGGCATGCGGCTGCGCGGTCCAGCGACTGACCACCCGCGCCAGCGCGGTCAGCAGCAGGTCGTTGATCTGCGTGCGATAAGCCGCCGGAGCGTCTTGCAGCAGTTGCCGGGTCTGCTCGCCATTCAGTTGCGTGACCACCGACAGCGCGTGCTTCTGTTGCTGACCGCCGTACGGGTGATCGCAGGGCAAGGCGTCGCTGACGTCCTGCAACTGCGTCTGCCAATAATCCAGTTCCTGCGTCAACGCAGGGCTTTGCGCGTAGGCCTGCAAGTGCTCGGCCCAGCTTTGCAGCGAGCTGGTTTTCGTCGCCAGCGCCAATGGCTGGCCTGTTGCGATGGCGACATACGCCTGCTGTAGGTCTTCCAGCAGCACCCGCCACGACACGCCATCCACCACCAAGTGATGGATCACCAGCAACAAACGCTGCTCGCCCTGCGGCAAGTCGATCAGCACCGCACGCAGCAACGGGCCGTTTTTCAGGTCGAGACTGCGTTGTGCTTCATCGGCCAGTTCAGGCAAGCGCTCGGCACTGTCCAGTTCGTGGGTCCAGAGCAGGTCGCGAGTGTTCAGCGCACCGAACGTGGCTCGCCATTGGCCGTCTTGCTGAGCAAAACCCAGGCGCAGCGCGTCGTGCTGTTCGATCAGCGCGGTCATTGCAGCTTGAAGGTGGATTGCATCCAGCGTTTGCAGGGGCTTGAGCATCAGCGCCTGATTCCAGTGCTGACGCTCTGGGATATCCTGTTCAAAAAAACGTGCCTGAATCGGCAGCAACGGCAACGAGCCACTAACCTGTTCGACCGCGGCAGTTGGTTTTTTCTGGATCAGTTTTGCCACCGAGGCCAACTGGCTGATGGTCTGCTTTTCGAACAACTGCTTGGGGCTGAGCTTGATGCCCTGGCGCTTGGCGCGAGCGATGATCTGCAGGCTGAGAATCGAGTCGCCGCCCAGTTCGAAGAAGTTGTCGGTGCTGCCGACCTGCTCCAGTTTCAATACGTCCGCCCACACGGCGGCGAGCTTTTCCTCGATCTCGCCGACCGGCGCGGTGTAGCGCTGTTTGACCGCGCCGGGTTTAGGCAAGGCGCGCTTGTCGAGCTTGCCGTTGGCGGTCACGGGCAGCCTGTCCAGCAGCATGATCTGCGCGGGCACCAGGTATTCGGGCAAGCGCGCAGCCAGTTGCTCGCGCAGGCTGTCGACACTGAGGCTCGCACCGGCCGCCGCAACGCAGTACGCCACCAGTTGCAGGCGTGTTTCGTCGCTTTCCAGCGGCTGCGCCAGCACCACGGCTTCGGCGACGTTTTCCAGGGTTTGCAGCAACTGGCCGACTTCCCCCGGCTCGACCCGGTAACCGCGGATTTTCACCTGATCATCCGCGCGCCCCAGATACTCCAGCACGCCGTCCACCCAGCGCGCACGGTCGCCTGCCCGGTACAGGCGCTGACCCTCGGCGTGCGGGTCCGGCACGAAGCGTTCGGCGGTCATCGCCGCACGGCCCAGATAGCCCTGCGCCAGACCGCGACCGCCCAGATACAGCTCGCCAGCCACACGCTCGGCAACCGGGTTGAGATAGGCGTCCAGCACCCGCGCTTTGCCATTGGCCAGTGGTTGACCGACCGGCACACTGCGGCAAGCGTCAACGCGCTCGGCGACTTCATGGGTGAGGATGCCGACCGTGGTTTCCGTCGGGCCGTAGTGGTTGACGATCCGGCAGCCCGGTTTGAGCGCGCGGATTTGCTCGATCAACGCCCAGGAACTGGCCTCGCCACCCAGAATCAGCAATTGGCCCGGCAGCACGTCGGTCGGGTTGGCGGCTTGCAGCAGCCCCTGCAAATGGCTGGGTACGATTTTCAGCACTGCAACCTGATGCTCGGCCATGTAACGGGCGAAGCCATCAGGGTCGAACGCTTGCTCGTGGGAAAGCAGATGCAGCGGGCGCCCAGACGCCAGCGCACCAAACAGCAAGGTATGGCCCAAATCTGCGGCGACAGTCGACACCATCGCCATGCTCGCCCCGTCATCCAGCGACAGGCGCTCAAGCACGCCCTGCACGTAGTTGGCCAGCGCGCCGTGGCTGATCACCACGCCCTTCGGCTGCCCGGTGGAGCCGGAGGTGTAGATGATGTACGCCGGTTGTTCGGCGATGACACGCACATTAAGCGTACTGCCATCCACCTCGGACCATAGCGCAGCATCGAAGGCCAGCACCGGGCACACACCCAGTTGCGCGGCCTTGTCGTCGCCGGACGCGTGAATCAACAACTCCGCGCCGCTGTCACGAGCCAGTTTCTGCAAACGCTCGGCGGGCTGTGCGCTGTCCAGCGGCAGGTAAACGGCACCGAGTTTAAGCACCGCCAGCAGGCTGACCACCCATTCCACAGAGCGGTCCAGGCACAGCGCAATGGTCATGCCCGGTTTGATGCCCTGCGCATGCAGGTAGCGGGCGAACTGGTTACTGCGTTGTTCAAGTTCGTCAAAGCTCAACACTTGCTGACCAACGCGCAACGCGGTCTTGCCACGGCCGATACGCAGGCCCTGTTGCCACAGGCTGAGGAAGTCGCCGCAGGCAAAATCGGCGGTCTGTTCAGCAATCGGCAGCGACACCGTTTGCGGCTGATCGGCAAGTCGCTGGTCGGTGTCTGCGACCAGCGCTTGCAGTACAGCGCGTAGCGCCTCGGCCATGCGCTCGATGGTCAATGGCTCGAACAGGTCGGTGGCGTAAGTGAAATAACCGCGTATGCCGCCCGGCGTGTCGGTGAAGTCGAAGGCCAGATCAAAGCGTGCATCGCTGCTGCCAATCGGAAACTCATCGACAGTCAGGCCCGACACACGTTGCCCGCTGTCTTCGGCCGCCAGCACGTGCTGATTGATCTTGAACTGGAACAACGGGTTGTGGCCCAGATTACGCTCGGGTGCCAGCGCGTCCACCAGATGTTCAAAGGGCAGCTCCTGATGCGACTGGGCACCGGTCACGACCTGTTTCACCTGATCCAGCAACTGCGCAAAGCTCTGCTGTTCATCCACCTGCACACGCAGAACCTGAGTGTTGATGAAGAAGCCGATCAGGCCTTCCAGCTCGCTGCGGGTGCGCCCGGCGTTGGGCGCACCAATGCGAATGTCGGCCTGACCACTGAAACGCGACAGCACCACCGACAGTGCCGCCAGAGTCAGCATGAACAAGGTCTGGCCACTGTTACGCGCCAGGCTTTTCAGTTGCGCGGACAATTGTTCCGGCACATCGACGCGCACCGTCGCGCCACGCTGGCTCGGTTGCAGCGGTCGCGGATGATCCAGCGGCAGGCTCAATAGCGGATGCTCTGTGCCCAACTGCTGTTTCCAGTAGTTCAACTGACGCTCGCCCTCCCCGGCTTCCAGCCACGCGCGCTGCCAGATCGCGTAGTCGGCGTATTGAACCGCCAACGCAGGCAATTGCGCTGGCTGCCCGGAGAGTTGTGCCTGATACAACTGCACAAACTCACGAATCAGCACTTCGCCGGACCAGCCATCGGAGACGATGTGATGCATGCACACGGTCAGGACGTGCTCGGTTTCAGCCAATTGAAACAGCCTGACCCGCAGTAATGTACCGCTGAGCAAATCGAAGGGCTTTTGCAGCTCGGCGCGCACCTGGTTTTCGATGTCGGCTGGCGCAACCGAGGCAAACTCAAGGGCAACGGTCGCCTGCTGAAGAATCTCCTGATAGAACGCGCCGTCCTCGGAAACAAACCGGGTGCGCAGGGTTTCGTGGCGCTGCACCAGATTGTCCAGCGCTGTACTCAATGCCTGCCGGTCCAGCGCGCCATTCAGACGCACTGCCATAGGCACGTTGTACGCGGCGTTGCCCGGCTCCATCTGCCAGAGAAACAGCATGCGCTGCTGGGCGTAGGACAGCGGGATACGCGCTACATCATGCCGGGTTACAGCGATGGGCAGCAGTTTGAAGCTCTGCCCGGTCTCGTGCATCTTGTTCAGAATCTGGCGGCGCTGTTCGACAGGCAAACCGACGAAACGCTGGGCGATACGCTCTGCTGCAGACTTGTCCATGTCAGATACCTGCCATTTCATTCATCATTTTTTCAATATCGGACAAGCCGTCCTCGGTCAGCGACAAACCGCTGCTGGCGAAAGCCTGAATAAATTCGTTCAATTGCGGTTTCTCGAAAATCAGGCGCAGCGGGATGTCGATCCCCAGGCCCGTGTGAATTCTGGAAATCAGTTGTGTGGCCAGCAGCGAATGGCCGCCCAGTTCGAAGAAATCGTCGCTCAACCCGACGCGCTCGACTTTCAGCACGTCGGCCCAGATCGCAGCCATTTGCTGCTCCTGTTCAGTCGACGGCGCAACGTACTGGCGCTGCAACTGGCTGGCGTCCGGTGTCGGCAGGGCTTTGCGATCCAGCTTGCCGTTGGCGCTCAGCGGCATGCTTGCCAGCCAGACGAAGTGGGTCGGCACCATGTAATCGGGCAGTGTTTCCTTGAGATACGCCTTGAGTGCATCACGCAGGTGATCGCCGCTGTGCTCAGCCACCAGATAGGCTGCCAGCTGCTTGCCGGATGGGCCGTCAACGTCGATGACCACCGCTTCCTGAACGCTGCCGTGCTCCAGCAGGCTGGCTTCGATCTCGCCCAGCTCGATACGCAGGCCGCGAATTTTCACCTGATGGTCGATACGCCCGGCGTATTCGATAACGCCTTCATCGCGATAACGCGCCAGATCCCCGGTCCGGTAAAGACGCCCGCCCTGCTCGTCGAAGGGGTCCGGCACAAAGCGTTCAGCCGTCAGCGCAGCGCGATTGTGATAACCCCGCGCCAGACCGATACCGCCCAGGTACAGCTCTGCCGAGACGCCCTGCGCGGCAGGCAGCAATCCGTCGTCGAGGATATGGGTTTTCAGGTTATCGATAGGTCGACCAATCGGCACGCTGAGCACGTCGTCTTTGGTGCAGGTCCAATGCGTCACGTCGATAGCCGCTTCGGTCGGGCCGTACAGGTTGAACAAACCCGTCTGCGGGAGACGCTTGAGCACCTGACCGGCCAGTTCGGCAGGCAGTGCTTCGCCGCTGCACACCACACGACGCAGGCTGTTACAGCCTTCTACCTGCGGATGAGTCAGAAACGCCTGGAGCATCGACGGGACAAAGTGCAGCGTCGTGACCTGATGTTCGCGGATGGTCTGCACCAGCCGCTCAGGGTCGCGATGATCGCCCGGCAACGCCACGGCCAAACGTGCTCCGGTCAGCAGCGGCCAGAAGAATTCCCACACCGAGACATCGAAACTGAACGGGGTTTTCTGCAATACCGTATCGCTGCCATCCAGCCCGTAGGCCTTCTGCATCCAGTGCAAACGGTTAACCAGGGCGCGATGGCTATTGCCCGCGCCCTTGGGCTTGCCGGTTGAACCCGAGGTGTAAATCACATACGCCAGATTCAGCGGATGGCTGAGGTTTTCCGGGTTGGCAGTGCTGTAACCGGCCAGCCAATCGCCCTCCTGATCCAGACAAAGGCTCTGTACTTGAACCGGCAGGCGCTGTAGCAGCGCACTCTGAGTCAACAGCAAACCGACACCGCTGTCCTGCATCATGTAAGCCAGACGGTCCTCGGGGTAATCCGGGTCCAGCGGCACATAAGCGCCACCAGCCTTGATGATCGCCAACAGGCCGATAACCAGCTCGAGGCTGCGCTCGACACAAATCCCCACCAGCACATCCGGGCCAACACCCGCCTCACGCAAGCGATGGGCAAGCTGATTAGCGCGGGCGTTAAGTTGCGCATAGCTAAGTTGTTCAGCCGCAAAAATCAGCGCCGGAGCGTCTGGCGTGGCCAGCACCTGCGCCTCGATCAGGCTGTGTAGACAGTGCTCACCAGGGAAATCGGCAGCCGTGGCGTTCCAGTCGCGAACAATCTGCTGCTGTTCGGCAGCGTCAAGCATCGGCACTTCAGCGATGCGCTGACCCGCATTGGCGCAAATGCCCTGCAACAGCGCGAGCCAGTGCCCGGCCATGCGCTCGATGGTGCTGCGCTCGAACAGCGCGGTGGCATAGGTCAGGCCCGCGCTCAAACCGCCATCGTGTTCGGCGGTGTTGAGGGTCAGGTCGAACTGCGCCGGATAGCTCTCGGAAATCAGCGCTTCGACCTGCAAACCGGGCAGTGCGCGCACCTCGGCGCTGACCTGGCTCTGGTGATTGAACATCACCTGGAACAGCGGGCTGTGGCTGAGGCTGCGTTGAGGTTGCAAGGCCTCGACCAGCTGTTCGAACGGCAGTTCCTGATGCGCTTGAGCTTGCAGGGCCGCCTGTTTGACCTGCTGCAGCAGCTCGCTGAACGTGGTGTGCAGGTCGAATTCGGCGCGCAGCACCTGGGTGTTGACGAAGAAACCGATCAGGCCTTCGGTTTCCGCGCGGGTGCGGTTGGCAATCGGCACGCCGACACGAATGTCCGGCTGGCCGCTGTGGCGATGCAGCAAGGTCTGGAACGATGCCAGCAACAGCATGAACAGTGTGACGCCCTGTTGCCGCGCGACCTGTTTCAAGTCGTCGATCAACGCTGGCGCCAGCTCGACCGCCAGCCGCGCACCGGCGTGGCTTTGCACGACCGGGCGCGGATGATCGGCGGGCAATTCCAGAATCGGCTGCTGTTCGCCCAGTTGCTGCTTCCAGTAATCCAGCTGCCGCGCCTGTTCTCCGGCGTCCATCCAGTTGCGCTGCCACAGCGCGTAGTCGGCGTATTGCATATCCAGCGCGGTCAACACCACCTCACGGCCCTGGCTGTAGCCTTCGTACAGGCGCACCAGTTCATCGACCATGATCGGCATCGACCAGCCATCGGAAACGATGTGGTGCTGGGTCAGAATCAGCACATGTTCGTCAGCAACAAGGTTCAGCAAGCGAACGCGCAGCAGCGGGCCCTTTTCCAGATCGAACGGGCGCTGCATTTCCTGCTGCACGCAGGCTTCAAGGGTTTGACCGGCAGGCACGGACTCGACCATCAGGGTCAAGGCACGCGGCGCATGGATGATCTGCACAGCCTGTTCGCCCTGCTGGCGGAAGGTAGTGCGCAGGGTTTCGTGGCGGGCAATCAATGCGCTGAAACTGTGCTCCAGCGCGGCAATGTCCAGCGAGCCGCTCAGACGCAGGGCCGCAGGAATGGTGTAAGCAGTGCTTTCTGGATCAAGCTGCCAGAGAAACCACTGGCGCTGCTGCGCGTAAGACAAGCCCAGCGGCTGGCTGCGGTCGGCCTTGATAAAGCGTGGCGCAGCATTGCCCTGCCCGTTGCCCGCCGCCTGGGCGAAGGCTGCCAGATCACGTGCCTCAAACAGGTCGCGCAACGACAGTTCGACGTCCAGTTGCTGACGGATGCGCGAGATCACCTGAGTGGCTAGCAACGAATGCCCGCCCAGTTCAAAAAAGTTGTCGCTACGCCCGACCTGCTCGACTTTCAACACATCGGCCCAGATCGCCGCCAGTTGTTGCTCCAGATCGCCTTGCGGGGCGATGTAGGTCGCCTGCAACTGGCTGGCATCCGGCGCGGGAAGCGCTTTGCGGTCCAGCTTGCCGTTGGCGGTCAGCGGCATCTTGTCGAGGACGATGAAATGCGTCGGCACCATATAATCCGGCAGATGCGCACGGAGCTCGGTCTTCAGGGTTTCGCGCAGGCTTTGCTGATCCTGATCAGGCTCGGCTGGGACTAGATACGCGGCCAATTGCCCGTCCACGGCCAGCACGATCACTTCGCGCACGGTCGGGTGCGCTTGCAGGCGCGCTTCGATTTCACCCAGTTCAATGCGGAAACCACGGATCTTCACCTGATGGTCGATACGCCCGGCGTATTCGATCACTCCGGCAGCGCGATAACGGGCCAGGTCGCCGGTGCGGTACAGGCGACCGCCGTCGCTGGAGAACGGGTCCGGCACGAAGCGTTCGGCAGTCAGCGCCGCGCGATTGTGATAACCGCGCGCCAGACCGGCATGGCCGATGTGCAGTTCACCGCTGCAACCCTGGGCGACCGGGTTGAAATCAGCGTCCAGCACGTACCACGACAAATCCGGGATCGCCTCGCCAATCGGGCTGGCCGGGTTTCGCGTGTCGGCCTCGGTTATTGGCCTGTAGGTCACGTGAACCGTGGTTTCGGTAATGCCGTACATGTTGATTAGCTGCGCTGCCTGATCGCCGAAACGGTCGAACCACGGTTTCAGGCTGGCCACGTCCAGCGCTTCGCCACCGAAGATGACTTTTTCCAGTGACATCGGTACGGGCGAATCACACGCCACACGCATCAACTGCTTGAACGCCGACGGCGTCTGGTTAAGCACCGTGACCTGCTGTTCAATCAGCAGCGCATGAAACTCTTCCGGCGAGCGGGTCACTTCACGCGGCACGATCACCAGTCGGCCGCCATGCAGCAGCGCGCCAAAAATCTCCCACACCGAGAAGTCGAAGGCGAAGGAATGGAACAGCGTCCACACGTCCTTTTCGTTGAAAGCAAACCACTCGTCCGTGGCAGCAAACAGGCGCATCAGGTTGTGATGGGCGAGTAAGGTGCCTTTCGGCTTGCCAGTCGAGCCGGAGGTGTAGATCACGTAGGCCAGATTGTCCGGCGTGGTCTGGTTGACCGGGTTTTCCGTGCTGTAACTGTCCAGCGCATCCGCCAGATCCAGTGTCTGAACATGTGCAGGAATCGGTAACTGGCCAAGCAAATGTGCTTGAGTCAGCAACAGTTCGATGCCGCTGTCGTGCATCAGAAAGCTCAGGCGATCCTGCGGGTAATCCGGGTCCAGTGGCACGTATGCGCCACCGGCCTTGAGGATCGCCAGCATCCCTACGATCATGTCCAGACTGCGTTCAGCGGCCAGCCCCACGCGAACATCCGGGCCAACGCCCTGCTCGCGCAGTTTATGGGCCAGTTGGTTGGCGCGGCTGTTGAGCTGTTGATAGCTCAATTGCTCGCCAGCAAAAGTCAGGGCGATGGCCAGCGGCGTGCGCTCGGCCTGGGTTTCGATACGTTGATGGGCGCAATATTCACTTGGATAAACCGCAAGGTTAGGGTTCCAGTCGCGCAGAGTGTCTTGCCGCTCATCGACGCTTAACAGCAGTAGATCAGCGATACGCTGGTTGGCGTCGCGGCACATGCCATTCAGCAAGTTGCGCCAATGCCCGGCCATGCGCTCGATGATTGCGGCGTCGAACAGGTCGGTGGCGTAGGTCAACGAAGCGGCCAGGCCGTTCGGGCGTTCGCAGGTGTCCAGGGTCAGGTCGAACTGCGCCGTGTGTTTGTCGGACACCTGATATTCCAGGCGCAGACCGGCCAGTTCGCGGGCCTCGTTGTGGCCTTCGCTCTGGTGGTTGTAGGCCACCTGAAACAGTGGGCTGCGGCTCAAGTCGCGCTGCGGTTGTAAGGCTTCGACCAGTTGTTCGAACGGCAGGTCTTGATGGGCTTGGGCCTCGACAGCAGTCTGCTTGATCTGTTGCAGCAACCCGGCCACGGTGGTTTGCGTGTCGAAGTCGGCCTTGAGCACCTGAGTGTTGACGAAGAAACCGATCAGCCCCTGGGTTTCGCTGCGAGTGCGGTTGGCGACGGGCACGCCGACGCGTATATCGGCCTGACCGCTGTAGCGGTGCAACAAGGTCTGTAACGACGACAGCAACAGCATGAACAGGGTGATGCCCTGCTGCCGCGCCAGAGTCTTGAGGTCGTTCAGCAGCGCGGCATCCAGCTCGACATTCAATCGCGCTCCTTCGTAGCTGCGCAGCGCCGGGCGCGGTCGATCGGTGGGCAGTTCCAGAATCGGCTGTTGCTCGCCCAGTTGTTGCTTCCAGTACGCAAGCTGGCGTTCCTGCTCGCCCATTTCCAGCCAGTTGCGCTGCCAGAGGGCATAGTCGGCGTACTGAATCGGCAACGGCGTCAATTCGGCCTTGCGGCCCAGCGTGGCGGCCTGATAGCACTGCATCAGCTCGTCGACCATGATCGGCATCGACCAGCCATCGGAGACGATGTGGTGCTGGGTCAGCACCAGTACGTGCTCCTGCTCGCTCAGTTTGAGCAGCCTGACCCGCAACAGCGGCCCGTGTTGCAGATCGAAGGGCTGTTGCACTTCCTGATCGACATAACGCTCGACCGTTTCGCCAGCCGCCAGTTGATCAACGTCTAGCGCAAACGGCGACGCCGGATGCACCACCTGCAACGCCTCGTCGCCCTGCTGTTCAAACGTGGTGCGCAGGGTTTCGTGACGCTCGATCAGGTGTTCGACGCTACGCCGTAATGCCTCGACATCCAGCGCGCCATGCAGGCGCAGCGCCAGCGGAATGTTGTAGGCCGCGCTGTGCGGTTCCAGTTGCCAGATGATCCATTGCCGCTGCTGCGCATAGGAGAGCGCAGACGGGGCCTGCGTCTCCCTTACAGCGATCGGCGTGACCCCGTAGAGATTCACCCCCTGGCGCTTGAGCAGGACCGCCAGCGCCTTGCGTTCACGGGCGGACAGCGATTTAACGGAGTCAAGCAACTGTTGCACTGGGGTCTCTCCTGCTAAGCAATCAAATTATCAATTTCCTCCGCTGATAAACGTTTGAGTGCCTCCAGTGATTTAGTCAATTCGTCCAGCGCATGGTCACTTTCGCCATTTTTTTCTTGCAGCGTGGTGCAGAAGTCCGTCAGCACCGGCTGTTCGAACAGGTCCTTGAGGCCGACCTCGCGCTGCAACTGCTCACGTACTCGCACCAGCATCTGTACCGCCAGCAGCGAGTGGCCGCCGAGTTCGAAGAAGTTGTCGCTACGACCGACCTGCTCGACCTTCAGCACATCGGCCCAGATCGCCGCCAGTTGCTGCTCAAGCTCGCCTTGCGGAGCGATATAGGCCGCTTGCAGCCGGCTGGCATCCGGCGCGGGCAGCGCCTTGCGGTCCAGCTTGCCGTTGGCGGTCAGCGGCATCTTGTCGAGGACGATGAAATGCGTCGGCACCATGTAATCCGGCAGATGCGACCGGAGTTCGGTCTTCAGAGTTTCGCGCAGGCTTTGCTGGTCGTGGTCAAGCTGGGCTGGGACTAGATACGCGGCCAATTGCCCGTCCACGGCCAGCACCATCACTTCGCGCACGGCCGGGTGCGCTTGCAGCCGCGCTTCGATTTCACCCAGTTCAATGCGGAAACCACGGATCTTCACCTGATGGTCGATACGCCCGGCGTACTCGATCACTCCAGCAGCGCGATAACGGGCCAGGTCGCCGGTGCGGTACAGACGACCGCCGTCGCTGGAGAACGGGTCCGGCACGAAGCGTTCGGCAGTCAGCGCCGCACGGTTGTGATAACCCCGCGCCAGACCCGCATGGCCGATGTGCAGCTCACCGCTGCAACCCTGGGCGACCGGGTTGAAATCCGCGTCCAGCACGTACCACGACAAATCCGGGATCGCCTCGCCAATCGGGCTGGCCGGGTTTTGCGTGTCGGCCTCGGTTATTGGCCTGTAGGTCACGTGAACCGTGGTTTCGGTAATGCCGTACATGTTGATCAACTGCGCTGCCTGATCGCCGAAACGGTCGAACCACGGCTTCAGGCTGGCCACGTCCAGCGCTTCGCCGCCGAAGATGACTTTTTCCAGTGACATCGGTACGGGCGAATCACACGCCACACGCATCAACTGCTTGAACGCCGACGGCGTCTGGTTGAGCACTGTGACCTGCTGTTCAACCAGCAGCGCATGGAAGTATTCCGGCGAGCGGGTCACTTCACGCGGCACGATCACCAGTCGGCCGCCGTGCAGCAGCGCGCCGAAAATCTCCCAAACCGAGAAGTCGAAAGCGAATGAATGGAACAGCGTCCACACGTCCTTTTCGCTGAATTTGAACCAGTCATCCGTGGCAGCAAACAGGCGCATCAGGTTGTGATGAGCGAGCAAGGTAGCTTTTGGCTTGCCGGTCGAGCCCGAGGTGTAGATCACGTAGGCCAGGTTGTCCGGCGAGGTCTGGTTGACCGGGTTTTCGGTGCTGTTACCGTCCAGCGAATCCGCCAGATCCAGTGTCTGAACATGTGCAGGAATCGGCAGTTGGCCCAACAAATGTGCTTGAGTCAGCAACAATTCGATACCGCTGTCCTGCATCAGAAAGCTCAGGCGATCCTGCGGGTAATCCGGATCCAGCGGCACGTATGCACCACCAGCCTTGAGGATCGCCAGCATCCCTACAATCATGTCCAGACTGCGTTCAGCGGCCAGCCCCACGCGAACATCCGGGCCGACGCCCTGCTCGCGCAGTTTATGGGCCAACTGGTTGGCGCGGCTGTTGAGCTGTTGATAGCTCAATTGCTCGCCAGCAAAAGTCAGGGCGATGGCCAACGGCGTGCGCTCGGCCTGGGTTTCGATACGTTGATGGGCGCACTGCCCGGTCGGGTAATGCTGCACGCTTTGCGTCCAGGCAGTCGGCAGGGTCAACTCGCCGAGACGTGCCGTCGCGGATGTACTGAGGCTTTGCAGCAAGTGATCGAAATGCGCCGCCAGTTGCAGAATGCCTTCTGCACTGAAGTGTTGGCGGTCGTAACTGAAACGTACCGACAGCACATCGTTGGCCTCGACCACCAGTGTCAGCGGGTAATGCGCTTGCTCCTGATTGCGCAGGTCGCTGAACGTCAGACCGTCCGGCGCGCGCTGCAAGGCTTCAGACACCGGGTAGTTTTCGAATACCAGTATGTTGTCGAACAGCGCCTCGCCACTGTTACGTGCCCAGCGCTGGATGTCATACAGCGGCGTGTGCTCATGCTCGCGCAAGGCAATGTTCTTCGCCTGCACCTGCTGCACCCAGTCGCCGACAGTCTGTTCCGAACGCGGGCTGGCGATCACCGGCAAGGTGTTGATGAACAGGCCCAGTTGCTCCTCGACGCCCGGCAATTCAGCCGGACGCCCGGCCACCGTGGCACCAAAGGTCACGCTGGACTGACCGGTATAGCGTTGCAGCAGCAACAGCCAGGCGGATTGCACCAGCGTATTGAGGGTCACGTGCTGCTCGCAGGCAAACTCGCTCAAGCGCCGGGTGCCGTCGGCGTCGATCAACTGGATGTAATCACCATAGCCCTGCTGATCGGTTGATGCTTTGAAGGCTTGCAGCAAGCGGGTCGGCTCATCCAGTTCAGCCAGCTCTGCGGTCCAGAAGCGCTCGCTGACATCAGCGTCCTGATCCTGCAGCCACTGGATGTAATCGCGATAACGTCCCGCCTGTTTCGGCGGCGCCTGACCGCTGTAGCGTTGCAGCACTTCGCCCAGCAGCCGCGAGCTGCTCCAGCCGTCCATCAAAATATGGTGACTGGTGTAGACCAGCTGCCACGCGTCGTCGCCAGTGCGCACTACCGCCAGGCGCAACAGCGGGCCGTGCGCCAGATCAAAACCCTGCTGACGGTCGGCCTGCGCCCAGTCGTCGAGCCAGTTTTGCGGCTTGCCACGCGCATCCAGCTCGACAAAAGGCAGTGTGACCTGACGTTGCACGACTTGCAGCGACTGTTCGCTCTGGCTGACAAAGCAGCTGCGCAGCACTTCGTGGTTGTTGACCGCTGATTGCCACGCGTTATGGAAACGCGGCACATCCAGCCCGCTGATGCTCACGCGCATCTGGTTGATGTAGTTGCCCGCGCTCTCATCGAACAGCGAGTGGAACAGCATGCCCTGCTGCATCGGCGACAGCGGGTAGATGTCTTCGATCTCGCCCGCAGCAATCGGCAAGCCGTCGAGTTGCGTTTGAGTGAGGCGCGCCAGCGGAAAGTCCGACGGTGTGACGCCCTGATGCCCGGCGGTGCAGTGGTCGATCAGCGTGGTCAGCGCCTGCTCGTAGCGGCGCGCCAGGGTATCGATGGTCGAGGCGTGGTACGCCTCACGGCTGAAGCTCCAGTCCAGTTGCAGCTGGCCATCGAACACCTGACCGTTGAGGCTCAGCCAGTTGCCCAGCGGGCCGTCTTCGCACAGCGCAGTGCCAGTTTTGTCGGCACTCGGCACGAACAACGCGCCTTGTTGTTCGTTGAAGCTGCCGTCGAACTGGCCCAGGTAATTGAACGTGACCCGCGCCTGCGGCAAGGCGGCCAATTGTTGCGTAAACGACGGCTCGCCGAGATAACGTAATACGCCGTAACCAATACCTTTGTTCGGCACAGCACGCAGTTGTTCCTTGATGCCGCACAGGCTCGCACCCGGAGCAATGTGTGGCGTGAGGCGAACCGGAAACAGGCTGCTGAACCAGCCGACGGTACGGCTGAGATCGGTGTCGTCAAACAAGTCTTCGCGGCCATGCCCTTCCAGCTGGATCAGCACCGACGGCTGCTGACTCCACTCGCACAACACTTGCGCCAGCGCGGTCAACAGCAGATCGTTGACTTGCGTGCGGTACGCGGCAGGTGCAACTTTCAGCAGCTTGTGGGTCAGGTCCTTGCTCAACCAGGATGACGCATGGGCCGCATCGCGATTGCGCATCGAACCTTCGGGCTTGTCGCGCGGCAGCGGTTGATCGTCGCCCTGTAAAGCGTGTAGCCAGTAATCGCGCTCGGCTGTCAGCGTTTCGCCGGTCGCATACTGTTGCAATTGCTCAGCCCAATGCTTGAGCGACGTGGTTTTCGCTGCCAACGCCACAAGCTGGCCCTTAGTCAGGGCGACGTAAGCCTGTTGCAAGTCTTCCAGCAGCACCCGCCACGACACGCCATCCACCACCAAGTGATGGATCACCAGCAACAAACGCTGCTCGCCCTGCGGCAGGTTGACCAACAGCGCCCGCAGCAGCGGACCGTTTTTCAGGTCAAGACTGCGCTGCGCCTCGTCGGCCAGTTCAGGCAAGCGCTCGATGCTGTCCAGCTCATGAACCCACAGCAGGTCGCGAGTGTTCAGTGCGCCGAATGTGGCTTGCCATTGGCCGTCTTGCTGGGTGAAACCCAGACGCAGCGCGTCGTGCTGTTCGATCAGCGCGGTCAGTACAGCTTGAAGATGGATTGCATCCAGCGTTTGCAGGGGCTTGAGCATCAGCGCCTGATTCCAGTGCTGACGCTCGGGAATGTCCAGTTCGAAGAAGCGCGCCTGAATCGGCAGCAACGGCAGCGAGCCACTGATCTGTTCGACCGGCGCAGCAGGCTTTTTCTGGATCAGTTTTGCCACCGAGGCCAACTGGCTGATGGTCTGTTTTTCGAACAACTGCTTGGGGCTGAGCTTGATGCCTTGGCGCTTGGCGCGGGCGATGATCTGCAGGCTAAGGATCGAGTCGCCGCCCAGTTCGAAGAAGTTGTCGGTGCTGCCGACTTGTTCCAGTTTCAGCATGTCCGCCCATACGGCGGCGAGCTTCTCCTCGATCTCGCCGACCGGCGCGGTGTAGCGCTGCTTGACCACGCCCGGCTTGGGCAAGGCGCGCTTGTCGAGTTTGCCGTTGGCGGTCAGCGGCAGGCTGACCAGCAGCATGATCTGTGCGGGCACCATGTAATCGGGCAAGCGTGCAGCCAATTGCTCGCGCAGGTTGTCGACGGTCAGGCTGGCACCGGCTGCCGCGACGCAATAGGCCACCAGTTGCAGACGGGATTCATCTTCATCGACAGGCAATGCCAGCACGCTGGCTTGCGCAACCGAAGGCAGGTTCAGCAGCACCCGCGCCACTTCGGCAGGCTCGACACGATAACCGCGCACTTTGACTTGATCGTCGGCACGGCCGATGAATTCCAGCAAGCCCTGATGATTGCGACGCATGCGGTCGCCGCTGCGATAGGCGCGTGCGCCATTCTCTGCAAACGGGTCCGGCACGAAACGCTCGGCGGTCAGCGCAGGCTGACCGATGTAGCCCAGCGCGACACTGTCGCCACCGATGTACAGCTCGCCCGCCACCTGAGTGCCAACGGGGTTCAGCACATCATCCAGCACATAAGCACTGGCCCCCGGCAATGGCGCACCGACCGGCACCTTAGTGGATAGATATAAACCTTGTGGGAGCGAGCCGGGCGACGCTTCGCTTGCTCGCGAAAGCGGTAGTAGAGCCTCAGCCTTTTGCAAGCCTGTGCTGGCCTCTTCGCGAACAAGTTCGCTCCCACAGGGGATCGTGTCCACTTTCAATTCATGGGTCAGTACGCCAACAGTGGTTTCGCTCGGGCCGTAGTGGTTGATCACCCGGCAATCCGGTTTGAGCTGACGCACCTGCTCGACCAGCGCAGGCGAACAGGCTTCGCCGCCGACGATCAGTGCATGCTGCGGCAACACATCGGCAGGCTGGCTGGCCTGCAACAGCGCGGCCAGATGACCGGGCACGATCTTCAGCACGCCAACCTGATGCTCGGCCATGTAAGCCGCAAAGGCATCCGGGTCGAAACCCAGCGCCTCGGTCAGCACATGCAGCGTACGTCCTGAACACAGCGCGCCGAACAGCACGGTATGACCAAGGTCGGCGGCGATGGTCGAGACCAGCGCCATGCTCGCCTCGGGAGCCAGTTGCAACTGCTCCAGCAGTCCACGCACGTAAGAGGCCAGCGCGCCCTGGCTGACCAATACGCCCTTGGGCTGACCGGTGGAGCCGGAGGTATGAATAACGTAAGCCGCTGAATCGGCTGACAGCGTGATATCAGGACGACTGACCGGCAAGTCCTGCCACAGCGCAGGTGTCCAGGCCAGGCCCTCACAACCGGCAACATCCAGTGACGTCTGACGCACATCGCCTTCGGCGCACAGCAGCACTTTGGCCTGGGCGTTGCTCAGCATCTTTTGCAGGCGCGCATCCGGGGCTTTGACGTCCAGCGGCATGTACACACCACCGGCCTTGAAGATCGCCAGCACCGCCGTGAGCCAGTCCAGCGAACGCTCCATCAACACCGCAACCGGCTGGCCTTCGCCAATACCCATCCGGATCAGATGATGGGCCAGCTGATTGGCGGCCTGATCCAGCTCCAGTGTCGTCAGGCTGCGATCAAGACACTGGGCAGCCAGTGCATGCGGCTGGTGTTCAACCTGTTGGCCCCATAGCTGAAGCATGTGCGGCGCGGGTTCGCGCACTTCGCGTGGTGGCTCGATTGCCAGTGCACCGAGGCTGAACAACGGCGCCTGCGGCGCATCGAGCAGGGTTTTGAACAGCGCAAGCATTTCGGGAATGAACCCTTCGACGGTGGCGCGTCGATACAGGTCGCTGGCGTAGGCCATGTCGCCATGAATCAGTGTGCCGTCGTCGGTGATGTCCAGCGCCAGATCGAAATGCGCGCCCTGCTTGTCGAAGGCGTATTCGCTGACTTCCAGCCCGGCCAGCTTGAGCGCGGTTTTCTGTTTGAGGATTACGTTCTGGTTGAACTTGGCCTGAAACAGCGGGTTGTGGCCCAGGCTGCGCTCGGGTGCCAGTTGATCGACCAGTTGCTCAAAGGGTACGTCCTGATGCGCCTGCGCGCCGAACGAGGTGTCACGGATCTGCGCCAGCAGGTCAAGGTAGCTGAGGCGCTCGTCCACCTGGCAGCGCAAAACCTGAGTATTGATGAAGAAGCCGATCAACCCTTCGGTTTCAGCACGACCGCGGTTGGCGTTTGGCACGCCGATGCGGATATCGCGCTGCCCGGCCTTGCGCGACAGAAACAGCGAAAAACCGGCCAGCACCAGCATGAACAGGGTCATGCCCTGCGTGCGCGCAAAGGCGTTGAGCTGGCGCGACAGATCAGCGCCGAAATCAAAGCGCAGGTGCTCGCCCTGATAGCTTTGTGTCACCGGGCGCGGGAAATCCTGCGCGGCGTCCAGCAAAGGTTGTTCGTCACCCAACTGGCTGCGCCAGTAATCCAGTTGCCGCGCGCCCTCGCCCGCCTCCAGCCAGCTGCGCTGCCAGATAGCATAGTCGGCGTATTGCAGCGGCAGCTCTGGCAGCGCTGGTTCGCGACCTTCGCAATACGCCTGATAGCAGTGCACGAACTCCTGAATCATGACGTCCATCGACCAGCCGTCGGAGACGATGTGGTGCATGCTCACCACCAGCACATGCTCGTCACTGGCAAGACGGAACAGGTGCGCACGCAGCAACGGGCCTGTACGCAAATCAAACGGCTGGCTGGTGACGGTAATAACTCGCAACGCCAGTTCGGCATCGCGCAGTTCGACATCAGCCAGACCGGACAAATCAATGCTGTCCAGCGCCACGGTCTGATCATGCAGCAGCACTTGCTGCGCCTGATCACCGTCGGTATGGAACACGGTACGCAGCACCTCATGGCGCTCGATCAGATGATCAAAGGCGCGGCGCAATGCCGACTCGTTCAGCGGGCCTTGCAGACGCAGGCCGGTGGTCATCTTGTAGGCGTCGCTCTGCGGGTCGAGCTGCCAGAGGAACAGCAGGCGTTGCTGGGCGAACGACAGCGGAATCGCGCTGAAATCATGACGGCTGACCGGTACCGGCAACAGGCTGAAATCCTTGCCTTCCTGGCGCAAGCGGGCGAGGAACTGCTGGCGTTGTTCCAGAGGCAGGCCGACAAAACGTTTCGCGATGCGTGCAGCGGTGGTCCCGGTCATGCGCCAAATTCCTCCAGTGAGTCCATGAACTGGTCCATGTCGCTCCAGTCGTTATCCGTGGTGTTGTCGGTCAGCGCGGCCACTTCGAAGGCGAGATCGCTGAGCAGCGGTTTTTCAAACAGGGTGCGCAACGGCAGGCTGATGCCCAGTCGCGTCTTGATCCGGGCGATGACTTGCGCGGCAAGCAACGAATGGCCGCCCAGCTCGAAAAAGTGATCATCCAGACCGACCTGCTGTGCGTGCAGGACTTCTTGCCAAATAGCAGCGAGGCAGATTTCCACATCGCTGTGCGGCGCGCGATAACGCGCCTGCAACTGGCTTGAATCGGGCGCTGGCAGTGCCTTGCGGTCCAGTTTGCCGCTGGGCGTGAGTGGCAACTCCGGGAGCAGCAATAAATGCGTCGGCACCATGTAATCCGGCAGGCTGGATTGCAACTGGCTCTTGATGCCCTGGCGCAGCGCCAGTTGCTCGGCGTCGCCGTTCGCCATGACCTGCGGCACCACGTAAGCGACCAGCTGCGTGCTGCCCGTCAGCTCGACAGCCAGTACCACCGCTTCACGCACGCCTGTGCATTGCTGCAGGCGCGATTCGATTTCGCCCAGTTCAATACGGAAACCGCGGATTTTCACTTGATGGTCGACCCGACCGATGTACTCGACAGCGCCGTCAGCGCGCAGCCTGGCGCGGTCACCGGTGCGATACAGGCGCTCACCGGGCACGAACGGATCAGCCACGAAACGCTCGGCGCTCAGGCCGGGCTGGGCGTGATAACCCCGCGCCAGGCCGGGGCCGCCGATATACAACTCGCCCACTGCACCCTGCGGCAGCAGATTCAGTTGATCGTCGAGCACGTACAGCCGTCGTCCCGCCAGCGCTCTGCCAATCGGCACACCGCGCCACGACACCTGTTCCGCAGTCAGTGCACTGCAATCGTGAATGCTCGATACCACCGTAGCTTCGGTCGGCCCATAGGTGTTGAGCAGGCGCACGTGCCCGAGCCCGGCCTTGTGCCACAGGCGCAGGCCTTCGACGGCCATCGCCTCGCCACCGACGTGAATCTGCCGCAGCGCGCCGTAATGCGCAGGCGGGCTGGCGGCAAAATCCTGAACCAGTGTCAGCCAGTAGGCCGCAGGCAGGTCAGCCAGGGTTACGCCATGTTCGACGACAGCCTGATGGAAGGTGGCGCTGTCCCACAAACGCTCGTCACGCAACACCACGGCCGCGCCGCGACACAGCGGTGGGTAGAACTGCTCGACGAAGCCGTCGAAGCTATGGGTGGCAAATTGCAGCACCCGGTCGCCTTCGCGCAAGTCACTGTAGTTCGCGCCCAGCGTTATAAATTCGGCCAGCGCGCCATGACTGATCGCCACGCCTTTTGGCCGACCGGTAGAGCCCGAGGTGTAGATCACGTAGGCCAGATTGGCCGGATCAACGGCAATGTCCGTGTTTTGCGGGCTGGCTGCCGCACTGCTCATCTGATCGATGCACAGGCACTGAATACCCGCCAGCTCAGGCAGCGTCGTCTTTTGCTGGCTGTGGGTCAGCAGCAGTTTCAGGCCGCTGTCCTGCAGCACATGACGTAGACGCTCGCTCGGCGCGCTCAGGTCCAGCGGCACATAGGCACCGCCTGTCTTGAGCACAGCCAGCAGCGCGACGGGCATGTCCAGCGAACGGCCCAGTGCCACGCCGACCAGAACGTCCGGGCCGACGCCTTGCTCACGCAGTTGCCAGGCCAGACGGTTGCTGCGCTCATTCAGTTCGGTGTAACTCAGGCTGGGCGCCTGGCCTTTACGGGCGAGGATCAATGCCGGGGCGCTCGGTGTGCGCTGCACTTGCGCTTCGAACTGGCGATGCGCGGGGGTTGTGGTGTCGGCTTTGGCTGCGCTGTCGATATCCAGCAACTGAGCGCGCTCATCGGTCGACAGCATCGACAGTTCGGCAACGGTTTGCAGCGGGTCGGCACAGACCGACGCCAGCAGGTTGCGCCAATGTGCGGCCAGACGAGCGATGGTCGCCTGGTCGAAAATATCGGTGGCGTAGGTGAAAGCGGCGTTCAGTTGCTCACCTTCGCCGCTGGTGGCAAGCATCAGGTCACTGGCCGCGGCGTGCGAACGCTGGGCAAGTGCCTGTTGCTCGGCAGGCAGATTGGCCACGCGCAGGCCACCGCTCAATTGTTTGTCCAGCAGGTCGGCAACCACCGGCTGGTGGTTGAACATCATTTGAAACAGCGGGTTGTGGCTCTGGCTGCGCTCGGGTTGCAAGGCGTCGATGATCGCGTCGAACGGCAACTCCTGATGCGCCTGAGCACCGGTCGAGGCATTACGCACGGTGTGCAGCAAATCGACAAAGCGCGTCTGCGCCGTCACTTCACTGCGCAGCACTTGGGTGTTGATAAAACAGCCGATCAGCCCTTCGGTTTCGCTGCGGGTGCGGTTGGCGATCAGGCCGCCGACACGAATGTCGGTCTGCCCGCTGTAGCGGTGCAGCAGGCTTTTGAAGGTTGCCAGCAGGACTACGAAAAGGGTCACGCCCTGACGTTGCGCGAGGGTTTTCAGGTTACGCAGCAGCTCGGGCTCCAGCGCCAGTTCCAGGCGCGCGCCATCATGGCTGGGCAGCGCCGGGTACGGGCGGTCTGTGGGCAGCTCCAGTACCGGGTGCTCTTCGCCCAGATGGCTGCGCCAGTAATCCAGCTGACGTTCCTGTTCGCCAGCCTCCAGCCAGCTGCGTTGCCACAGCGCATAGTCGCGGTACTGCACGGGCAGCGGCTGAAAAGGCAGCGGTTTACCAGCCAGCAGCGCATCATAGCCGCGCAGCCATTCGTCGATCAGCACGTTCATCGACCAACCGTCGGTGATCATGTGGTGCAGGTTGAGCAGCAGTAGGTGTTCCTGTTCGGCGAGGCGCAATACCTGCACGGTAAACAATGGCCCGCGCTGCAGGTCGAAGGTCTTCGCCGACTGTTCGGCCATCGCCTGCCGCGCACTCGCCCAGCGCTGTTCGCAAGGCTGCTGGCTCAGGTCGATCAGACGGATGCTGACGGGTGTCGGCGGCGCAACACGCTGAAACGCCCGGTCGCCTTCCTGACCGAAGGTGGTGCGCAGGCTTTCATGCCGCTCGACCAGCGCACTGAAGGCTCGTTCCAGCAACGGCAGCTCCAGCGGGCCATTCAGGCACACCGACATCGGCAGGTTGTAGGCTGCGCTGTGCGGGTCCAATTGCCAGAGAAACCACATGCGTTGCTGGGCATAAGACAGCCCGTCACGCTCGGCCAGCCCTGCGCAGGAAGGGATCGGGAACAGCGAGAAATCCATGTTCTCCTTGCGCATGCCATCGAGAAACAGACGACGTTTTTCAAGGGGCAACTCGACAAAACGACGAGCGAGTTTCTGGGCGTGTTCGGGGTTCATGGGTCGATCCTTGCTGAATGGGGCTGACCGTCGGGCGGGGTCGTATCAACAAGAACGAATTGGCGGGGAAATATTTAGAAAGGTTTGTTGTGGCGTGGAGCGACTCTTCAGGGTTAGGCACAAGTCCGCTTGTGCTTCTGGCCGAAGGCCGTGGGAGCGTCGCCCGGTCCGCTTCCACAAAAGCACCATTACTTGTGTTCATCAGTACCGGCGTCTACGCGGAGCATCGCACGGTAGTTAAAACCTTGTGGGAGCGAACTTGTTCGCGAAAGGGCAGGTACATCCTCCAAAAATGTACCGGCTGAACTACCGTCTTCGCGGACAAGTCCGCTCCCACAAAAGCACGATTACTTGAGTTCTGCAGGACCGGGGTATAACGCTGGCGCGGAGCGTTGGCACGGAAATCAATAAACAACTACTTATCCGAATGCCCCTGCGCCATGGCCACCACCACTTTGCGTTTGCCGGTGAACGGTGCGCGGGAGTGGGCGGTGAGCATGTTGTCGAGCATCAGTACGTCGTTTTCCAGCCATGGGAAGCTGACGGTGCAGTCGTCGAGCACGCCACGAATCTCGTCCAGCAGGCTTTCTTCGAGGGGTGAGCCGTCGCCGTAGTAAACATTGCGCGGCAGGTCTTCTTCATCCACGACATCCAGCAGGGTTTCGCGCACTTCCGGTTGCAGGTTGGAGATGTGAAACAGGTGCGCCTGATTGAACCAGACGGTATCGCCGGTCACTGGATGGCGGGACACGGCCTGGCAGATCTGCCGGGTGCGCAGTTCGCCGTCGTCTTTCCATTCGCACTCGATGTTGTGCGCCCGGCAGTAGGCTTCGACCACGGACTCATCTTCGGTATTGAATACCTGACTCCATTCCACATCGAGCCCGTTGCCGTAGTTACGCACGTACATCAGCTTCTTTTCGATGAAGCGATCACGAATACGCGCCGGAATGCGCCGGTAGATCTCACGGCTGTCGGCAATCGGCGTTTCGCCACCGGTCTGCGCCGCGATCATGCTGTAGAACCAGATCTTCATCGGCCAGTCCAGCGTGTAGGCCTGCTCGTTGTGCAACGGGATGCTCTGATGCGCCGGGTATTCGGTGGAGGTATACACACCCTTGGTCACGTTACTGCGCGGCGTAGAGCCAAACTCGTAGTTGAGCAGCGGATCGCCGAAACCGGCAGCGAACTCACGAAACGCTTCCGCACCGCCGACGTCGAAGCCGCGAAACAGAATGCCGCCCGCGCTGTACAGGTGCGCGGCCACCAGTGGCTTGAGTTCGCCCAGCGCTTCCATCAAGTCCAGACCGGGTTCGGGTGCCTGTACCAGCATGGGCAAGCTGCCCGCCCCTGCAAGCAGCGGCCGGATATCCAAACTCAACGCATGACTCATGATGTCTCTCCCTTGATGGCAAAAGCGCCCGAGCCCCTGCGGCCTGGCGCAACACCAATGTCCAGATTGAACGTACTTCGCCACGAGAAAATTAGCCGTCCAAGCCCTCTTCCTGTGCCATACGGGGGATTCCGGTAGCTCTGAAACAATTTTTTTCATTTAAACGCAAAATATTCCTACAGGAATCTCATTCTCATTCGTCTTTAATTGAATGCGAGGCTTTATATCGCCCGCGCGTACAGACAGAAGGAGTCGCTTTGCGGCTGCTTTACATCGTGAATCGAGATTGTTTATCCATGTCGAAGAAGTCCCGTTCAAAAATCTGGTTTCTCGTCCACAGCTGGCTTGCCCTGCCCATCTGGTTTTTTGTGCTGATCGTCTGTGTGACCGGCACGCTGGCGGTCATCAGCAAGGAAATCATGTGGCTGGCCAACCCGGAGATGCGTGACAACCGCCCCTCCGACGACGCCCAACGCATGAGCTTCGAGCAGATTCGCGCAACCATCGAGCGCAACGAGCCGGACCTCATCGTCGGTACAATCATGCAGCCTGACGGCGATTACTTCGCCCTGAGCGTGTTCGTCACCTACCCGGACGGCCGCTCGGTGCCGGCTTACGTCAACCCTTACACCGGGGTGATTCAGGGCCTCACGCCGTCGTTCGACTTCCGCCGCTTCACCCGCGCGCTGCACGGCTGGTGGCTGGTGCCGTTCACCAATGGCTATTCGTGGGGCTGGTACCTGGTGTCGATTCTCGGCCTGCCCTTGCTCGCGTCGCTGGTGACCGGGCTGGTGGTCTACAAGAAATTCTGGCGCGGCTTTTTCAAGCCGGTACGCTTCAGCCAGGGCCCGCGGATTTTATGGGGCGACCTGCATCGCCTCAGCGGCGTGTGGTCGATCTGGTTCATTGCGGTGATTTCCATCACCGGCACGTGGTTTCTGATTCAGGCGATTCTTGGCGATAACCAGATCAGTATCTCGAGCAAATCCCAGGTTGCCTCGATCATTCCACACAGCACCGTGCCGCTGACTGCCGACGGCCGCCCGGCACCGACCATCAGTCTGGAAAAGGCCGTGGAAATCGCCAAGGAGCGAATTCCAGGTCTTGAAGCCAGCTTCATCACTCCGCCCTTCAATGCCTACAGCAACATGCAGGTTGGCGGGCGCAGCTGGTATCCGCTGATGTTCCAGACCGCCGAAATCAACCCGTACAGTGGCGAAATCGCAGCGTCACACCTGTTGTCGGACCGCAACAAGCTGGAGTTCGTCACCGAATCCATGCGCCCGCTGCACACCGGCGACTTCGGCGGTATCTGGATCAAGCTGATCTGGGCGTTCTTCGGCCTGCTGTTGAGCATGATGGTGCTCAGCGGGCTGCTGATCTGGAGCAAGCGCACCGCGCTGGCGACGCTCAATGCCCTCAAGCGTGAGTCCAGAACCAGCCCGGCCACCTTCACCCCGGCATCGACTCCGGACACCACCCGCTCGCCACTGGCGACCCGCACCCCGGAGAACAGCCTGTGAGCAAGGCCGCTGTTGCACAACCTGCATCGTCGCTGAGTCGTTTCTGGCACAGATGGCGTTTCCACATCAACGTGCTGCTGGTGCTGATTCCGCTGGGCTTCATGCCCAAGTACTTCTCCGACAACGCGCTGGATCGCGGCGATCAGGGCCTTGGCCAACGCGACGTCGGCGAGATTCAGGTCGACCCGTGGAGCCTGCGTCTGGCCGAAGACCGTAACGAAGCCCCGCGCCTGTCCGGCCCGTCGGGCTACATGAAAAGCTTCAATGCCGCGCTGTGCAACGCCTGCATCGACCGGGTCAAGGCCACTTACCTGCGCATCGGCAAACCACGCAGCCTGCGCACCGCCGGGGTTATTTTCTTTGGCGGTGGCTACCGCATGAGTGCGTTCATGCAGATTCCCGAAAACACCAGCGCCGACTCAGACCTGTGGATCACCATGGAAGGCTGGGACGGCGCCGTGCATCAGACTTCCATTCCGCTTCAACAGGCTTCGCCCACCACCGTGGCGTGGCTGAAAAAACAAGGAGCCAAACCATGAGTGCCCGCCCTTCCCTGCGCTGGCTGACGGCCAGCGCCCTGTGCCTGCTTGGCTTGAGTGGCAACGCACTGGCGCACAACCCGATGTGCGAATGCAAACAGATCGACAACGAGCAGATCCGCTGCACCGGCGGTTTTTCCGACGGCAGTGGCGCACCGGGCGTGACCCTCGACGTGATCGGCTATGACGAAACCATCCTGGTGCCCGGCAAGCTGGGTGAGGATTCGACCGTGACCTTCAAGCGTCCGGCTTCCGAGTTCTATGTGCTGTTCGATGCCGGCCCCGGCCATGTGGTGGAAATCGATCAGGCGGACATCCCCAGCCCATGAGTGCGCCAACCCGACAAATCGTCCGCCCGGCCGGCGCCGGGCATGAAACCCTGTACGTCCTGCTGCTGTGCCTGCTGATCCTCGGCGTCGCGGCCGGGGTAGTCAGCCTGCACCGTGATACTCAGGAAACACACAGCCTTGCCAGCCATCAGCTTGATGCGCGACGAGACCTGACCGCTGCCGAACAAGGCATCTACGCCGACCTGCGCGTGACCCTCGACGAAATTCGCCTGCTGGCAACCGAACAGCAAACCCCTGTTACCCCGCAACAACTGGGTGACGAGGGCTTTGCGCCGTTCGCCCAGGACGCCAGTTCGGTGAGCCGTGGCGGTCACGCGTGGCAAATGGTCGAGCAGTCCTATCTGGGCCTGAGCCAGACGCCGAACGTGGCCGGCTCGTTTCTGATGCGCATCGATTCGGACAACCAGCCTGACATCTGGATCAACCGCAGCGCCTCGATCGCACCTGTCAGCGACCTCGGCGACAAAGCCCTGGTCGAAGCGGGCTGGAAACAGGTCGTCGCGCAATTCGATGCTGGCGTAACCCGTCAGCACCCACACTGAAACTTCGCATTCCTTTGAAAGAAGACCGCTTGCCCATGCCTATTTCATTCAAACGCCATCCCTTGCTGCGCGTCCTGTTGGCAGGGTTGTTTGCCGCCCTGCTGGCACCGTCCAGCTACGCCGCCGACCCGGCCAAGCGCCTGCGCATCGGCATCACGCTGCACCCGTATTACAGCTACGTGAGCAATATTGTCGGTGACAAGGCCGACGTCGTGCCGCTGATCCCGGCCGGTTTCAACCCGCATGCCTACGAACCGCGCGCCGAGGACATCAAGCGCATCGGTTCGCTGGACGTGATCGTGCTCAATGGCGTCGGCCACGACGATTTCGCCGACCGCATGATCGCGGCCAGCGAAACGCCGAACATCAAGACCATCGAAGCCAACGCCGACGTACCGTTGCTGGCCGCCACCGGGGTTGCAGCACGCGGCGCAGGCAAGGTGGTCAACCCGCACACCTTTCTGTCGATCAGCGCATCCATCGCCCAGGTCAACAACATCGCCCGCGAGCTGGGCAAGCTGGATCCGGACAACGCCAAAACCTACACCGCCAACGCCCGCGCCTATGGCAAGCGCCTGCGGCAGATGCGCGCCGACGCCCTCGCCAAACTGACCAAGGCCCCCAACGCCGACCTGCGCGTGGCCACGGTACACGCCGCCTACGACTACCTGCTGCGTGAATTCGGCCTGGAAGTGACAGCAGTGGTGGAACCGGCACATGGCATCGAGCCCAGCCCGAGCCAGTTGAAAAAGACCATCGACCAACTGCGCGAACTGGATGTGAAGGTGATCTTCTCGGAGATGGATTTCCCGTCCACCTACGTCGACACCATCCAGCGTGAATCCGGGGTCAAGCTGTACCCGCTGTCACACATTTCCTATGGCGAATACACCGCCGACAAGTACGAGAAGGAAATGGCCGGCAACCTCGACACCGTGGTGCGGGCCATTCAGGAGTCGGGCACATGACTGTCGCGCAGAACCTCGACATCGTCAGCCAGGGGCCAGGCATCGAGTTCAACCAGGTGAGCCTGACCCTGGGCCGCACGACGATTCTCGACCGCGTGCATTTCAACGTGCGCGCTGGCAGCGTACACGCGCTGGTCGGGCCGAACGGCGGCGGCAAAAGCTCGCTGATCAAGACCCTGCTCGGGCAGACACCGCATCAAGGCCAATTGAGCCTGCAATGGCCTGCCGCGCCGGGCCTGATTGGCTATGTGCCGCAGGCGCTGGAGTTCGATCGCGGCCTGCCGATGACCGTCGACGATTTCATGGCTGCCATGTGCCAACGACGCCCGGCGTTTATGGGCTTGTCGAAACACTACGCGGCAGCAATTGGCGATGCGCTGGAACGGGTCGGCATGCAGGACAAGCGCAAGCGGCGCATGGGCGCGTTGTCCGGTGGTGAACGGCAGCGCGTGCTGCTGGCGCAGGGGCTGATTCCTGCGCCGCAATTACTGGTGCTGGATGAGCCGATGTCGGCTCTGGATGAAGCTGGCATTCAAGTCTTCGAGCGCCTGCTTGGTGACTGGCGCCGAAGCGGTATCACCGTGCTGTGGATCGAGCACGATCTGGATGCGGTGCGGCGTCTGGCGGATCAGGTGACCGGGCTCAATCGCCGCGTATTGTTCGACGAGCCTGCCGCCACGGCACTGACGCCGGAACGCCTGCTGACGTTGTTTTCTGCTCATCCGCGCACTGCCGATGCCGTTAACGGGAGCGCTGCGTGATGGATTACGAAACGTTTCGCCTGTTCATTCAGGGCCTCGCTTCATCCGGCTATCTGCCGGAGGCGCTGGCCTATGGCTTTGTGGTCAACGCCCTGCTTGCGGGCCTGTTGATCGGCCCGGTGCTGGGCGGTCTGGGCACGCTGGTGGTGGTCAAGCGCTTTGCGTTCTTCTCCGAAGCGGTGGGCCATGCGGCACTGACCGGCGTGGCCATCGGTATTCTGCTCGGTGAGCCGTACACCGGGCCTTATGGCGCGCTGTTCGGCTATTGCCTGCTGTTCGGTATCGTCCTCAACTACCTGCGCAACCGAACCGGACTGGCACCGGACACGCTGATTGGCGTGTTCCTCTCAGTGTCCCTGGCGCTCGGCGCAAGCCTGCTGCTGGTGCTGGCCGGCAAGATCAACGTGCACATTCTGGAAAACGTGCTGTTCGGCTCGGTACTGACTGTCAACGGCAATGACCTGCTGGTGTTGCTGATCGTTGGTTCGCTGGTCATGGGCCTGAGCCTGCCGTTGTACAACCGCATCATGCTGGCCAGCTTCAATCCGCAACTGGCTGCGGTGCGCGGCGTGGCAGTGAAGGCGCTGGATTACCTGTTCGTGATTCTGGTCACACTGATCACCGTTGCCGCCGTGAAAGTCATCGGCGCGATTCTGGTCGGTGCGTTGCTGGTGATTCCAGCGGCGGCGGCACGCCTGTTGAGCCAGTCGCTGAAAGGCTTTTTCTGGATTTCAGTGGCCATCGCAACCGTCAGCACCCTGTGCGGCATTCTGCTGCCTATCGTCTTCGACCTGCCTGTGCCGTCCGGCGCGGCGATCATTCTGGTGGCTGGCGTTGCCTTTGCCCTGGCCGCCATCGCCCGCGGCACGCTGCCCGCCCTGAAAGGGAATATTGGATAAATGCCTACTTTACGTACATTGACCCTGGCGCTGGCCATGACCGGCCTGTTCAGCAACAGCCTGTATGCCGCCGACGCCAAAGCCGACAGCGCTCAACCGGTACGGGTGCTGGCCAGCCTGCCGATTACCTACGGGCTGGGGGAAATTCTGCTCAAGGACAGCGGTGTCATGCTGGAACGCGCTGCCGCGGCCAACCTGCCCGGCTCGCGCCAGACTGCTTACTTCACAGGGCGCGGTGCCGATGCATTGCGCGGCTTGGCGAACAACGCCGATGCGGTAATCGGCTTGCGGTCGATCTGGGCCGATGACCCGCTTTACCCGAACGCACGCCGCAGTAATATTCGCATCGTCGAAATTGATGCAGCCCGCCCGGTGGACGGTGGTTTACCGGGGATTGCCGTGCAGCCGGGCCAGGGCACTGACGGGCTGAACAGTCAGCCGTGGCTGGCGAGCAACAACATGGGGCGCATGGCCGATGTGCTGGCGGCGGACCTTGTGCGCCTGGCACCGAGTGCGAAGCCGAAGATCGAGGCCAATCTGGCGGCGTTCAAGCAGCAGTTGCTCAAGCTGAGTGCCAGCAGCGAAGCGGCACTGGCCGGTGCCGACAACTTAAGTGTGGTGAGTTTGTCAGACCACTTCGGCTACCTGATCAGCGGGCTGAATCTGGAGCTGATCGACAGCCAGGTGCTGACCGACGAACAGTGGACGCCCGAGGCATTGAGCAAACTGAGCGCGACCCTCAAGGATAACGACGTGGCGCTGGTGCTTGATCATCGTCAGCCGCCAGAAGCGGTGAAGTCTGCAATTGAAGCGGCAGGCAGCACGTTGCTGGTGTTGGGGATTGATGGCGCTGATCCGCTGGCGGAGTTGCAGGGGGATATTCAGGGGGTTATCGGGGTGCTGGCTGGCAAGGGGTGAGGTTATCGTTGCTCACGCTCCAGCGTGGGGAATGCAGGTCGCGACGCTCTGCGTCGCACGATAGCCGCGCGGAGCATCGGCACGATAGTTGAGATTATCGTTCCGCACGCTCCAGCGTGGGAATGCAGGTTGCGACGCTCTGCGTCGCAAAGAGGACGCGGAGCGTCCAGAACGGCATGACGACGCGGAGCGTCGCACGATAGCCAGTTGCGGAGCGTCGCACGATAGTCAAGGCTGTACCGGCCTCTTCGCGAGCAAGCTCGCCCCCACAGGACTTGTGTATAACACTCAATCAGGCCGTCTGCGCTTCCATTTTCTGGCGCAGGCTCAGGGGGCGCATGTCGGTCCAGACTTCTTCGATGTAGGCCAGGCACTCTTTCTTGAAGCCGCTTTTGCCAACGGTGCGCCAGCCGTTGGGGATGGCTTTGTAGTCGGGCCAGATCGAATACTGTTCTTCGTGGTTGACCACAACTTGAAAGACGATGTCTTCCCGATCGAATACTGAAGTCATTGCTGTTCTCCGTGTTGGTTCAGTGCTGCTGTGCCAATTCATAGCAGCTATAGGGATTGAACGTATCGCTACGTCGAAAAATTAAAGCTGTGCGACAGCGGCGTTGAGTGCGCGACCAAAGATTTCGGCCACTTCGTCGACCTGCTCGGCGGTGATCACCAGCGGTGGCAGGAAGCGCACCACGCTGCCGTGTCGACCACCCAGTTCCAGAATCAGCCCGCGCTTGAGGCATTCGCGCTGGACCAGCGGTGCCAGACGGGCAAATACCGGCGGATGACCCTGCGCATCGCGCACACCGGCCGGATCGACCAGCTCGACACCCAGCATCAGCCCGCGCCCGCGAATATCGCCCAGTTGCGGGAAGTCACGCTGCAAGGCATGCAAGTGCCTAGACAGGCGCGCGCCCATCGCCGTCGCGTGCTCGCAAATATTGTGTTCCTGAAGATAGCGCATTACCGCCGAACCGGTAGCCATCGCCATCTGGTTGCCACGGAAAGTTCCGGCGTGGGCGCCCGGCAGCCAGGTGTCGAGCCATGACCGATAAACCACCACCGCCAGCGGCAGGCTGCCGCCGATGGCTTTGGACATGACCACGACGTCCGGGATAATCCCGGCGTGTTCGAAGGCGAACATCTTGCCGGTGCGGGCAAAACCACTCTGGATTTCATCGACAATCAGCGCCACACCGGCCTTTTCAGTAATACGCCGCACGCCGCGCAACCAGTCCAGGTCAGCAGGAATGACCCCGCCCTCGCCCTGCACCACTTCAAGAATGACCGCTGCAGGCAACTGCACACCGGCTTCCGGGTCGTTGAGCAGGTTCTCCAGATAATGCAGGTTGGCACGCACGCCCTGTTCGCCGCCAAGCCCGAACGGGCAGCGGTAATCATAGGGGTACGGCAGAAACTGCACGCCTGTGCCGAGCAACGCGCCGAGCGGCTTTTTCGGCCCCAGGCTGCCCATCAGGCTCAACGCGCCCTGGCTCATGCCGTGATAACCGCCCTGAAACGACAGCACCGTGCTGCGTCCAGTGGCAGTGCGTACCAGTTTCAGCGCGGCTTCCACTGCATCGGTACCGGTCGGGCCACAGAACTGTATCTTCGCGTCATCGGCCAGTTGTTGCGGCAGCAGGCCGAACAGGTCCTGAACGAACTGGTCTTTGACTGGTGTGGTCAGGTCCAGGGTGTGCAGCGGCAACTCATCATTGATCACCTGCTGAATCGCTTCGATGATCACTGGATGGTTATGCCCCAACGCCAGCGTACCCGCGCCTGCCAGGCAATCGATGAAGCGCCGCCCTTCGACGTCCTCGACGTGAATGCCCTTGGCTCGTTTGAGCGCCAGCGGGATGCGCCGCGGGTAACTGCGCGCATTGGATTCCTGGCGATTTTGCCGGGCCAGCAATGGCGACTCTTCGAATTGATAGAGCGTTTCAGCCGCTGCCGGGGCAACCCGTGTCAACTGATCATCGATAAGCCTGGTAGCAACTGACATCTGTGCAACCCTCAATACGCTGGTTGAATGACCTGATGCATGACGGTTGGCCATGCGGGTTCAGGCGTTTATTCCTTCCCTTGAAAACGCGCCAGCGAGCTGCGGATTTACACCCGGTTACGAGTTTTTTATCCGCAACGCCAGCGCGCCGACGAGAGGCCGATCAGAGCCCTTCCAGTTCCGCCATCAAGTCCGCCAGACGGTCGAATTTCTGCTCGTCAACCTGCGCTCCGCCAAGGCTTTGCAGATGCTCGGCCAACGCCTGAACGGTGTTGAATTCGAACATCGCCCGCAATGGCACGTTGCGCTGCAACAGCTTCTGCGCACGGGTCACGACCTGGGTAGCGAGCAGCGAGTGCCCTCCCAACTCGAAGAAGTTGTCGGTAATGCCCACCCGCTCGACCTTGAGCACATCGGCCCAGATGGTCGCCAGTTGCTGCTCCATCTCGGTCTGCGGCGCGAGGTATTCCTGCTGCGCCTGACTGACGTCCGGCGCAGGCAGGGCCTTGCGGTCAAGCTTGCCGTTCGGCGTCAGTGGCATGGCCTCCAGAATCACCAGATGCGCAGGCACCATGTAGTCCGGCAGGCTGGCTTTGAGGTGGTTTTTCAGCTCGTCTCGCAGCGCATCGGGATCCTGCGTGGCAGCGCTTGGCACCAGATAGGCCGCCAGCACTTTGCCCAGCGGACCGTCGACGTCCAGCACCACCGTCTCGCGGATCGCCGAATGCTCCAGCAAGCGGGTTTCGATTTCGCCCAGCTCGATGCGATAACCGCGAATCTTCACCTGATGGTCGACCCGGCCGACGTATTCCAGCACGCCGTCCTTGCGCCGCCGCGCCAGGTCACCGGTGCGGTATAGACGCTCGCCCGGTGCACCGAACGGATGCGGCACGAACACCGGCACGCTGCGCGAGGGATCAGCGACGTAACCACGGCCGACCCCGGCCCCGGCCACGCACAGCTCACCCACTGCGCCCAGCGGCACGAGGTCCAGCGCTTCGTCGAGCAGGTACAGGCGGTTGTTGTCGGTCGGCGAACCGATCGGCAGATAAGCGCTGCATGTGGACGCTGCATCAACGCGGAAGAACGCCACGTCGTCGGAACACTCAGCCGGGCCATAGGCATTCACCAGCCCGATCTGCGGGTAGCGTTGCAGCCACTGGCTGGCCAGCTCGGGCGGCATGGCTTCGCCTGTCGGCAGCATCCAGCGCAGACTGTCGAGCGTTGCCTGTTGCTCGGCGAGCAGGCCGGTTATCAGCGACGGCACGCTTTCCAGCACGCTGATGCGCTGGGCCTGCACATGCGCCAACAAGGCCTGCGGGTCGCGGGCGATGTCGTTCGGGACAATGTCCACCCGCGCGCCAAACAGCGGCGCAGCGAGGAACTGCCAGACCGAGATGTCGAAACTCTGCGAAGCGGTCTGGGCGATGACATCTCTTTCGCTCAGGCTCAGATATGGCACCTTGCTCAACTGGTTATTGAGCATGCCGCGCTGCTCGACCATCACGCCCTTCGGCAGCCCGGTGGAGCCGGAGGTGAAGATCACGTAAGCGAGGTTGTCCGGTGCGCTGTAGCGGCCGGGGTTGTGCTGCGCTGATTCGCTCTGCTGCACAGTTTCCCAGACCAGCAACTGCGGACGAGCGGACTCGGGCAGCGCTTCAAGTAGCGCCCTGCCCTGTTCCAGACATTGCGCGCTGCACACTAGCAGCGGCGTGCCGCTCTGGCCGATGATGCCGCTCAGTCGCGAATCGGGCAGCGCCGGGTCCAGCGGCAGGTAACCGCCACCGGCCTTGAAGCTGCCGATGATCATGCCCGGCAGTTCAACGCCACGCTCGGCGAGCAAGGCAACCGGCTGATCGAAACTGACACCGGCCTCGATCAGGGCATGGCCCAGACGGTTGCTGGCAATATTCAGCTCGGCATAACTGAGCTGGCGATCCAGGCAACTGACCGCAATGCGCTGCGGATGTGCTTCGACCTGCGCTTCGAACAGCTCGACGTAGCTTTTATCCAGCGGGTACGCGTGCTCGCTCTGGTTGCAGCCCTCGATCAGGAACGTGCGCTCCTGCTCGCTGACCAGTGCCAATTCGCTCATGTCGCCGTGGAAGCCCTCGATCAGCGCCAGCAGCAGACGCTTGAACTCGCCGAGCATGTTCTGCACGGTGGACTCATCGAAATAACGCTGGTCGTAAGACAGATGCAGGCTCAGGTCATCACCCGGATAGCAGACGGCCGTCAGCGGATAGTTGGTGTGGGTGCGACCGGAATCCGACGTGGCGTTGAGGCTTTGCGCACGGTCGAGCACCGAAACTTCCACCGGCGCATTCTCGAACACGAACAGGCTGTCGAACAGCGGCTGGCCTTTGGGCAGTTCGCTGTTTTCCTGAATGGTCACTAGTGGCAGGTATTCGTACTCGCGCAGTTGCATGTTGCTGTCCAGCAACTGGCTCAGCCACTGGCGCACGCTGCAACGCTGATCGTCGCCGGGCATGCCGACGCGCAGCGCGATGGTGTTGATAAACAGCCCAACGGTGCGCTGCATTTGCGGCAGTTCCACCGGACGACCGGCCACCGTGACGCCGAACACCACGTCGCGATCACCGCTCATGCGCCGCAGGGTCAAGGCCCACGCTGCCTGGGCGAAGGTGTTGACGGTCAGTTGATGCTGCTGCGCCAGCTCGCGCAGTCGTGCGCCGTCGCGTTCATCAAGGCGGGTATAGCAATCGCCCACGACCATGCCGCCGCTGTCGCCCGCATGTTCACGCAGGAACGGCCGGTCGCTGGGGATCGGCGTCGGCCGTTCGAAGCCGCGCAGGTTGTCTTGCCACCAGTCACGCGCCTGCGTCAGGCCACGGCGTTGCAGCCAGCCGATGTAGTCGCGATAACGCGGGGCAGGCGTCAGTTGTGCTTCACGACCTTCGCCCAGCGCAGTGTAGATATCGAAGAAGTCGTTCATCAGCAGCGAACGGCACCAGGCATCGATGAGGATGTGGTGGTTGCTCATCATGAACCAGTAGCGCGCTTCATCGACGCGAATCAGGCGCAGGTGGAACGGCGGCTGATCGAGCAGGTTGAAATCGGCCTCGCGCTCGGACTTGAGCAAGGCCTGCAAACGCGGCTCCTGCTGGTCCTCCGGTACATCACGCCAGTCCAGATAATCAATCGGCGTGCTACCCGGCTTGTGGATGACCTGCAGCATGGTTTCGCCGATGTCCCAGCAGAACGAGGCGCGCAGCGCTTCATGACGGGCGATCACCGCCTGCCAGGCCTGGGCGAAACGCTCCGGGTCGAGCGCGCTGTTGATGCGATAGCGGTCCTGCATGTAATACAGGCCGGTGCCCGGTTCCAGCAGGGTGTGCAGCAGCATGCCCTCCTGCATTGGTGTCAGCGGGTAGACGTCCTCGATGTGCGTCGCAGCGACCGGCAGTGCGTCGAGTTGCGCCTGATCCAGATCGGCCAGCGGGAAGTCCGAAGGCGTCAGGCCACCGCTGCCATCGCTCAGGCAATGGGCGATCAGCGCCTGCAACCGGGTCAGGTAATCCTGCGCCAGCGCTTCGATGGCCGCGGGTTGATAACGCTCGGCACTGAAGGTCCAGCGCAGCAGCAGTTCGCCGCCATACACCTGGCTGTCGATGCTCAGCTCGTTGGGCAGCGGCGCATGCGGATCGTGGGCCGCGCCCGCTGACTCTTCCAGCGGACGGAACAACGCATCGCTGGCGAAGCTCTGGTCGAACTGACCGAGGTAGTTGAAGGTGATCGGTGCCACCGGCAGCGCCTGCATGGCGGCTTTGCTGGCACTGTCGGCCAGATAGCGCAGCACGCCATAGCCCAGGCCTTTGTGCGGCACCTGACGCAGCTGCTCCTTGATCGCCTTGATCGACTCCCCCGGCGCTGCATCGCCAGCCACTGCTGGCGTGAGGCGCAGCGGATAAGCGCTGGTGAACCAGCCGACCGTGCGGGTCAGGTCGATGTCGTCAAACAGGGTTTCGCGGCCGTGCCCTTCCAGCTGGACCAGCGTCGATGGTTGCCCGCTCCAGCGGCAGACCACTTGCGCCAACGCCGTCAGCAGCAGGTCGTTGACCTGAGTGCGGTATGCGCTGGGTGCCTGTTGCAGCAGTTGTCGGGTACGTTCGGCATCCAGCCGCACGCTGACGGTTTGCGCATGACGATTCTGCTGGCCGCCCTGCGGGTTGTGGCACGGCAACTGCGCCACTGGACCGCCAAGCTGACGCTGCCACACGTGCAGCTCTTCACGTAACGATTCGTTACCCGCGTAGGCCTGCAAACGTGCGGCCCAGTCACGGAACGCACTGGTCTTGGCGGCAAAGCGCACTGGCGTTGCTTCGCTCAACTGTCGATAGGCAGTTTGCAAATCGTCGAGCAGCACCCGCCACGAAACGCCATCGACCACCAGGTGGTGAATGACCATCAGCAGACGTTGCTGACCCTGCGGACCATCGACCAGCAAGGCGCGCAACAGCGGGCCGTTTTGCAGGTCGAGGCTGCGCTGGGTGTCGGCGTACAGCGCGGCACATTCGGCCATGTCGGCGACCTGCGCCTGTATTAACAGGGTTTCGGCGGTGACGGCGCGGTGCTCGGCCTGCCATTTGCCGTTTTGCCCGGTGAAGCTCAGGCGCAGTGCGTCATGCTGTTCGAGCAGCGCCCGCAGTGCCTGCTCCAGCAGACGCGGGTCGAGTGCATTGATCGGTTCCAGCACCAGCGACTGGTTCCAGTGCTGACGCTCGGGGATCGGCGTGTCGAAGAACCAGTGCTGGATCGGCGTCAGCGCGGATGCGCCTTGCAGTAGGCCCTGTTCGGCCTGAATCAGTTCGCTGGCGGTCGCCACGGCGGCCAGGGTCTGCACGGTCTGGTGCTGGAACAGATCACGCGGGCTGAAATGAATACCCACCTGACGCGCCCGGCCGACCACCTGAATCGACAGGATCGAATCGCCGCCCAGTTCGAAGAAGTTGTCGTTGAGGCCGACTTTCTCCACATTCAGCACCGCACACCAGATCGCTGCCAGCTGTTGCTCCAGTTCACTGGCCGGGGCTACGTAATGCTGACGATTGAGTTCCGGGTCCGGTGCAGGCAATGCGCGTCGGTCGAGCTTGCCGTTGGCGGTCAGCGGCATGCTGTCGAGCAGGATCAGGTGAGTTGGCACCATGTAATCCGGCAGTTGCGCCTTGAGGTGCGACTTGAGCGATTCACGCAATTGCGCCTGCTGCTCGTCGCCCTGCCCGGCCACATCACTGACCAGATAACCCGCCAGTTGCTTGCCCGACGGCGTGTCCAACGCCAGCACCACGGCTTCGCGGATGGCCTCGTGTTCCAGCAAACGGGTTTCGATTTCCCCCAGCTCGATACGGAAGCCACGAATCTTCACCTGATGGTCGATACGCCCCAGATATTCCACCAGCCCATCGGCGCGCTGGCGCACCAGGTCGCCGGTTCGATACAGACGCCCGCCGTTGCTGGCAAACGGGTCGGCCACGAAGCGCTCGGCGCTCATGCCGGGGCGCTGATGGTAGCCCTGCGCCAGACCGGCACCGCCGATATACAGTTCGCCGCTCGCGCCCTGTGGCACCAGGGCCAGATCGGCGTCGAGAATATAGGCAACCCGCGCCCCGACCACACGACCGATCGGTACGCTGGCTTCGCCCTCTTCCAATTGCTGCGGGGCCAGGCTGGCCAACGGCATGACCACGGTTTCGGTCGGGCCATAGGCGTTGAACAACAGTTCCGGCTGGAAGACTGCGCGAATACGCTGCAAGTGTTCACCGGTCAGCGCTTCACCGCCGGTGATGCACATGCGCACCGGCAAGGTCTGGCCTTGAGTGGCCAGCCACTGCGCCAACTGGCTGCCATAGCTGGGGGTGAAGCCGAGAATATTGACCTGCTGCTGGCGAATCAGCGTGCAGATTTCTTCGGCGTCCCACTGGCCTTGGGCGCGCAATACCACGCGCGCACCGCTGAGCAGTGGCACCAGCAGGCGCTCAGTGGCGGCATCGAAGTTGATCGAATAGAAATGCAGTTCGCAGTCATCGGGCTGCATGTCGAAGCGACGAATCACCGCCTGACAATGCATGGCGATTTCACCGTGGGACACCACCACCCCCTTGGGCTTGCCGGTAGAGCCGGAGGTGTAAATCAGGTACGCCTGATGCTGCGGCAGGCTGATAAACGGCAGTTCATCGGTTGAGAAAGACGCCAGCAGCGGCTGATCGTCTTCCAGGCACCAGCGGGCCACACCGGCAGGCAGCTCGCCCAGCGCGGCAAACAGCGCACGGTCGCTCAACAGCAGGCCGACGCCGCTGTCTTCGATCATGTAGTGCAGGCGTTCCAACGGATATTCCGGGTCCAGTGGCACGTAGGCACCACCGGCCTTGAGGATCGCCAGCAGGCCGACAACCATATCCAGCGAACGTGGCAGCGCCAGGCCGACGCGAACCTGCGGGCCGACGCCGCGCTGGCGCAGCATTCCGGCCAGTTGGTTGGCGCGGGCGTCCAGCTCGGCGTAGCTCAGGGTTTCCCCGGCAAAGGTCAACGCAGGCGCATCTGCGCGCAGCCGGGCCTGTTCGGCGAACAGGCTGTGAATGCACTGATCAAGTCGTTGTTCGCCGGCTTCGACGCCGAGGCTGTCGAGCAGTTGCTGACGCTCGTCGTCCTGCAACAGCGGCAGTTCACTCAGGCGCTGTTGCGGGTCGGCGAGCAGTGCTTGTAGCAGGTTCAGCCAGTGCTCGGCCATTTGTGCGATGCGCGGCTCGTCGAACAGATCGGTGCTGTAGGTCAGGCAGCAACCCAAGCGGTGATCCAGCTCAGTGACCTCCAGGTTGAGGTCGAATTTGGTGGCACGCGCATCGTTGACCAGATAGTCAACGGTCATGCCCGCCAGCTCGCGACTTTGCTGGAATTCCCAGCGCTGCACGTTGCACATCACCTGGAACAGCGGGTTGTAGGCCGCGCTGCGTGGCGGTTGCAGGGCTTCGACCAGATGATCGAACGGCAGGTCCTGATGCGACTGGCCTTCAATGACGGTGTGACGAACCTGTTCGAACAGCTGCGCAACGCTCATTTGCCCGTCAAGCTGCACGCGCAGCACCTGGGTGTTGAGAAACACGCCGATCAGCCCTTCGCTTTCCGGACGGATGCGGTTGGCCACCGGCGCACCGATGCGCAGGTCATTCTGGCCGCTGTAACGGTAGAGCAGCACCGCCAGTGTGGCGGTCATGGTCATGAACAGGGTCAAGCCATTGCGGGCGTTGAACGCGCGGACTTTCGCGGCCAGTTCGGGATTCAGGTCGAAACGGTACAGTTCGCCCTGATGACTTTGTACCGCTGGGCGTGTCCGGTCAGCGGGCAGTTCCAGCAGCGGATGCTCGTTACCCAACTGCGCGGTCCAGTAATCCAGCTGGCGCTGGCGCTCGCCCGCCTCCATCCACTGACGCTGCCAGACACTGTAATCCAGATATTGCACCGCCAGCGGTTCCAGCGGCGACGGCTTGCCTTGCAGAAATGCTTCGTAGAGCAGGCCCAGTTCGCGGGCGAAAATGTCCATCGCCCAGCCTTCGGTGACGATGTGGTGCAGGGTCAGAACGAAGTAATGCTCAAGATCACCCGCCTTGACCAGACAGGCACGCAGCAGCGGACCGGTCTCCAGATCAAAAGGCTGATGCGCCTCGCTGTCGGCCAGTGCCTGAAGGCGCTGCTGACGAAGCTCGGCAGGCAGCGCTGAGTAATCCTGCCATTGCACGCGCAGGCCAGTCTGTTCGCTGACCTTCTGGCAGGCTACGCCGTTGACGCTCGGGAAGGTGGTGCGCAGGGTTTCGTGGCGCAGGATCAAGGCTTGCAGCGCGGCTTCGAAACGTTCGATATCGAGCACGCCGTTCAGGCGTGCCATGCCGCCGACGTTGTACGCCGGGCTGTCCGGTTCCATCTGCCAGAGGAACCACATACGCTGTTGCGAATAGGACAGCGCCACCGGTTGACTGCGGTCGACACGGGCAATCGGTTGCAGGCTGCTGCGTTCGCCCGACAGCTGAATGGTTTGAACCTGTTCGACAAACGCGCCCAGCTCGCTGGCTTCGAACAGCGCACGCAACGGCAAATCGATATCGCAGGCCTGACGCACCCGGGAAATGATCTGCGTGGCCAACAACGAGTGCCCGCCCAGCTCGAAAAAGTCGTCGCGCAGGCTGACGCGCGACACGCCCAGCACTTGGCGCCAGACAGCGGCAATCTGCTTTTGCAGGTCGGTTTGCGGCTCGACATGCTCGCGAGTCTGCCATTGCGGCTCGGGCAAGGCGCGTCGATCCAGCTTGCCACTCGGGCTCAGCGGCATGCTGTCGAGGCGCACCAGCTGCGCCGGGACCATGTAATCCGGAAGTTCCAGAGCCAGCGCCGATTTGATGCGCTCGGCCTGAACATCCTGCCCGGCTTCGGCAGTGTAGTAACCGATCAGTTGCGGGCCGGCGGCGGTTTCGCGCACCAGCACGGCAGCATGACCAACACCCGGCTGGGCCAGCAGACGGGCTTCGATTTCCTGCGGTTCGACGCGGAAGCCACGCAGTTTGACCTGCTGATCCAGACGCCCAAGGTATTCCAGCGCACCGTCAGCGGCCCAGCGCACCAGGTCGCCGGTGCGGTACAAGCGCTCACCCGGCTGGCCCAGCGGATCGGCGATAAAGCGCTCGGCGGTCAGGCCCGGACGATTCAGGTAGCCACGCGCCAAGCCGATGCCACCGATGCACAGTTCCCCGGCAACCCCACGCGGCAGCGGGTTGAGCTCGCTGTCCAGCACCCGGCACAGCACGTTACCCAGCGGACGACCAATCGGTGAACGCAGGCCGTCGCTAACCTGACATTGCCAATGGGTGACGTTGATCGCAGTTTCGGTCGGGCCATAACGGTTGTGCAGTTGTACGCCCGGCAGATGCTCCAGCACCCGGTTGCGCAGTTCGCTCGGCAATGCTTCGCCGCCAGAGAACAGGCGACGCAGGCTGGTGCATTGCTGCGCCAGCGGCTCGTCGACAAACAGCTGTAACAGGGGCGGCACAAAGTGCAGCGTGGTCACATTGTGCTCGTTGACCAATTGCGCGATGCGATGCGGGTCGCGGTGTTCGCCGGGGCCTGCCAGCAGAAGGCGGCAACCGGTAATCAGCGGCCAGAAGCATTCCCAGACCGACACGTCAAAGCTGATCGGTGCCTTCTGCATCAGCACGTCGCTTTCATCCAGCCCATAAGTGTCCTGCATCCATTGCAGGCGCTCGGCCAGTGCCGCGTGGGTGTTGCCGACGCCTTTGGGCTGACCGGTGGAGCCGGAGGTGTAAATCACGTAGGCCAGGTTGTCGCCGTGCAGGTGCAGGCCCGGCGCGCTGACCGGCCAGTTGTCCAGGTGCAGCATGTCCATCGCAACCGTGCAGACCCCGTCTGCGCTCGGCAGGTCGCCGAGCAGATGGCTCTGGGTCAACAGCAGCTCAACCCCGCTGTCTTGCAGCATGTAGGCCAGTCGTTCAATCGGGTAATCCGGGTCCAGCGGCACGTAGGCGCCCCCGGCCTTGAGGATTGCCAACAGACCGATCAACAGTTGCGGCGAACGCTCGGCGGCGATTGCCACCTTGACGTCCGGGCCGACGCCCTTGTCGCGCAGGTAATGCGCCAGACGGTTGGCCTGGGTATGCAGGCTGGCGAAATCGAGGCTGCCGCCCTCCCACACCAGCGCGATGCGCTCGGGAGTCTGTAGTGCCTGACGCTCCAGCATTTCAGGCAGCCAGACGTGTGCAGGCGTGCAGTCGGCAGCGCTCCACTGCGCCTGTTCGGCCAGCTCGTCAGCGCCAAGTAATTGCACGTCGCCCAGCGCGACCTGTGCCTGCTGACTGACCTGGGTCAGCAACTGAACGTAGTGCCGCGCCAGACGCACGATGGTGTCGCGCTCGAACAGCTCGTCGGCGTAGTCGAAGGACAGATTGAGGCGACCGTTACGGTCTTCCTCGCTGTGCAGTTGCAGGTCGAACTTGGCCTCGCGGCTGTGCCACGGCAGTTCTTCGGCGAGCAGCCCCGGCAGGCGACGCAATGCGCCGAGGTCGCGTTGCTGGTGGTTGAACATGACTTGAAACAGCCCGTGTTCGCGGGCCTGCGGAAACGCTTCGACCAGTTGTTCGAACGGCACGTCCTGATGCGCCTGAGCGTCCAGCGCGGCCTGGCGGGTCTGGGCCAGCAGTGTGGAAAACGGCAGGCGCGGATCGAGTTGCGCACGCAGCACCAGGGTGTTGATGAAGAAGCCGATCAGGCCCTGGGTTTCATGACGAGGACGGTTGGCACCGGGCACGCCGATGCGAATGTCGGTCTGCCCGCTGTAGCGATGCAACAAGGCCTGGAAGCCCGCCAGCAAGAGCATGAACGACGTTGATTGCCAGGCTTGCGCGGTGTTGCGTACGGCGGCGCTCAGCTCGGCACTCAGGCGCAGGCTGTAACGCGAAGCGCTGTGCTGCTGATGTGTCGAGCGCGGACGATCAGTGCTCAATTCCAGGGTTGGCTGCTCATCGCCCAGTTGCTGCTTCCAGTAGTCGAGCTGGCGCTCGGCCTCGCCGTTTGCCAGCCATTCGCGCTGCCATTGGCCATAGTCGGCGTAACGCAGTGGCAGAGGTGCCAGTTCCAGTGGCTGCCCCTGAACAGCCGACGCATAGAGCCGCGAGAATTCGTCGATCAGCACATTCAGCGACCAGCCATCGGCAATGATGTGGTGCAGCGTGACCAGCAACTGATGCTCTTCCTCGTCCAGTTGCAGCAGCGTAACGCGCAGCAACGGGCCGTTTTGCAGATCGAATGGCAGACGCGCCTGCTCTTCGCGGATCGCCAGCGCACGCGTCTGGCGTTCGTCGCTCGGCAGGTCGCTGATATCCAGAGTGTCGAAATGGAACTCACCGGGCGCGTCGATGCGCTGCAGGGCGACACCGTCATGCTCGTAGAAGCGCGTACGCAGCGATTCATGGCGCTCGATCAGGCGCTGGAAGCTGGTACGCAACGCCGTGGTGTCCAGTTCGCCACGCAGGTACAGACCACCGGGAATGTTGTAGGCGCTGCTTTGCGGGTCAAGTTGCCAAAGGAACCACAGGCGGTTCTGTGCCAGCGATTGTGGCAGATGCTCGTTGCCCGGCAGGCGGACGATAGCGTTCTGCGTCTGGCTGTCGCCTTGCGATGCGGCGATTTGAAGCGCTTCGATCTGCGCCGCAAAGGCGGCCAGCGTCGGCGCTTCGAACAGCAGGCGCAGGTTCAGGTCGATGCCCAGTGTTTCACGCAACCTTGCCACCACTTGGGTGGCGACGATGGAGTTGCCGCCCAGCAGAAAGAAATGATCGTCGGCGCTGACCTGCTCACACTGCAAATGCTCGCACCAGACACTGGCGATCTGCGCTTGCAGGTCCGATCCTGTGCTCAGGGTCCGGTTTTGATGCGTTGTATTGTTCGCGGGAAACACCGCGTAACTGTCCAGGCTGCCATCGGCCAGACGCGTGCGGCAGGCCGAACGTTGCAACTTGCCACTGGAAGTTTTGGGCAGAGCGCCCGGATTGAGCAGCACCACAACGCTCGGCGCCTCCTGAAACGCCTCGGCAACGGCTTGGCGAATGATCTTGATCAGCGCCTCGGCGGACAGTATTTTCTGCACGCTGCGGCTGACCTCGGCGGCAATGCCGATGCCTTCGCTACCGTCCTGATTGACTGCGAATGCCGCAATACGGCCTTTGCGTACCACATCGACCTCGCGCTCGACGACTTTCTCGATGTCCTGCGGGTACAGGTTGTGGCCACGGACGATCAGCATGTCTTTCAAACGACCGGTGATGTACAACTCGCCATGCCGCTGAAAGCCCAGGTCGCCGGTACGCAGCCAGGTCTGGCCGTCATGCTGGACGAACGCCTTGGCGGTGGCTTCAGGGTTGCGCCAGTAACCGTGGGCGATGCTCGGCCCGCTGGCCCACACTTCGCCGATACGGTTTTCGTCCAGTACTTGCAGTGTGGCGGGGTCGGCAATCAATACGCCATGCCCCGGCTGGCCGGTGCCGCAGCTCATGACTGGCTGACCGTCGCCCAACTCTGCCACATTGCGCGCCAGCGCCTGCGCATTCAAACGCAACGAAGGAATGCCTTTGCCGCGTTTGCCACCCGCTACATACAGCGTGGCTTCGGCCAGCCCATAGGAGGCCATGAAGCTGTCCGGCGTGAAGCCGCAACTGGCGAATTTATCGGCAAACGCATTCAGGCTGTCTTCGCGGATAGGCTCGGAGCCGGAATACGCCACGCGCCAGCGACTCAGGTCAAGCCGCTCCAGCGCAGAATCACTGACCCGCGCGCTGCACAGCTGGTAGGCAAAGTCGGGCCCGCCGCTGATGGTGCCGCCGTATTCGCTGATAGCTTCCAGCCAGCGCAATGGCCGCGTGAGGAAGTAAGCCGGGGCCATCAGGATGCACGGAACGCCGCTGAAAATCGGCTGCAACAAGCCGCCGATCAGGCCCATGTCATGGTACAGCGGCAGCCAGCTGACGATCACGTCGTCCGGATTGACGTCGATGCCGAAGCCATGACGAATCAACAGTTCGTTGGCAACCAGGTTGCCATGGCTGACCTGCACGCCCTTGGGCAAGGCGGTCGAGCCCGAGGTGTATTGCAGGAAAGCGATGTCGTCGGCCTGCAATTGTGGCCCCTGCCAATTGTCGGCAGACGCACTGTCCAGCGTATCGACGCAGAGCAGTTGCGGGGCATCGGCAGCAGCCAGCTCATCCATCTGCAGCAAGGCGGGCTGCAGGTCGGAACCGGTCAGTACCAGCCGTGGCTCGGCATCGGCGATGATCGACAGCAGCCGTTCCTGATGATGACGACGATTGGATTCCGGCGGGTAAGCCGGCACCGCAATGACCCCGGCGTACAGGCAGCCGAAAAACGCAGCGACATAGTCCGGCCCACTGTGAAACAGCAGAATTGCCCGATCACCCGGCACGGCTTGACGTTGCAGCGCAGCAGCGATGGTCCGCGCGCGCAGGTCCAGGTCACGGTAGGTCAACACCAGCCCCTGGTCTTTCTCGTCGGTGAGGAAACGCAGCGCCAGCCGATCCGGCGTGTGCAAGGCGCGACGCTGAAGAGCCTGGGCCAGAGTGTCGGGGAGTTCAAACGCATCCATGATGGAGTTCCTGCTAGATTCGGCGTGCCAGATAAGATCTGAATTTCAAAAAAAGACACGCGCCCTGCTGAGAGGCCGCGCGCGAGGCAAACAGGGTCAACCGGCGGCCCGGTTCATTTGCCGTGAGGTGCTGTTGCGCCAGCGGGCCAAGTGCTGTTCGCAATAGCGCCGCAGCAGACGGAGCAGCTGTGTTTGCTCGTCGACCAGATAAAAGTGATGGCCCTCGAACATGTCCAAAGAGAATCCGGTGCGGGTCTCTTCCTGCCAGTCGAGCAGTTCCTCGACGCTGATGCTGTCCTGCTTGCCGCCAAATACATGGATCGGCACGCTGAGTGGCTCGCGCACGCCATACACAAAGCTGCCGCAGAGCAGAAAATCGGCGCGCAGGATCGGCAGCATCAACTGCATGAGCTCCTGATTGGCGATGACGTTTTCGCTGGTGCCCTTAAGCGTGCGCAGCCGATCGATCAGTTGCGCATCGGTCTTGGCGGCGACGTATTCGCTGACATCGCGGCGCACCGGACCGGCAGTCGCTGATGCGAACAGCGCCAGCGGTGCGGGCAGACCGCGCTCGCGCAAGGCGTGCGCCAGCTCAAAGGCCAGCAGCCCGCCCAGACTGTGGCCAAACAACGCATAGGGCTTGTCCAGCTCGGCGCTGATTTCGTCGGCCAGACGGTTGGCCAGTTGCACGATATCGGTCTGCAACGCCTCGTCCATACGCATACCGCGGCCGGGAAGCTCCAGAGGCCGTACATTCAGCCACTCCGGCAATTTGCGCCGCCAGGGGCTGTAGAACATCGCGCTGGCGCCGGAAAAAGGCAGGCAGAACAGCGTCAGGCTCACAGACGTACTCATATCTGAACCGTCCGTCTGTTGGCGCGGATGTGAAAGCGGCGTTGCGCGTGATCGAAGCGCATGGGGTTCTCCTGAGGTATTCCCTGGCCGCAACCGTGGTCGGGCCTGTCACCAATGAGAACGGATGGCGTCTGCAAATAATTAGTGGAGATGCGCGTCGCGAGAGCGCACCTGACGAGGCCGCACTGTTAAAGTGCGCTGATTGGCTTTCGCATTTGACAATAATTATCATTAAGGCTAATTTGTTGCCCCATGTGACGGCGCTGCCCCTCCTGCAGCCCTCCCCCTCAATTGTTCAAGCAGCAAGGTGAATTCCATGACGGAACACGTAATCACAAGTAAGTGCGACTCACCATTACTCCAGGCATTCGTCGACAACTACTTGCTGCTGGTCAAAATCGCGGCGCGCATCGTGGGTTGCCGGTCCCGGGCCGAGGACGTAGTGCAGGACGCCTTTTTCAGACTGCGCTCGGCACCTCAAGCCACGCTGACTTTCAAGGCCCAGCTCAGTTACCTGTTTCAGATCGTGCGCAATCTGGCCATCGATCATTACCGCAAACAGGCGCTGGAACAGAAATACACCGGCCCCGAGGCCGAGGGGCTGAATGTGGTCATTCAGGGTGCATCGCCGGAAACCTCGCACATCAACTTCTCCAGCCTGGAGAAAATTGCCGACGCCCTGACCGAACTGCCGCCCCGCACGCGCTACGCGTTCGAGATGTACCGTCTGCACGGCGTGCCACAAAAGGACATCGCCAAGGAACTGGGCGTGTCGCCGACGCTGGTCAACTTCATGATCCGCGATGCGCTTGTTCATTGTCGCAAGGTCAACGGTGCCAACGCTGAAGCGTGATAATTCAGAAAGACAAAAAAAAAATCCGGAGCACTGGCTCCGGATTTTTTGTTTCTACCTTGAATAGACAGTCGATCAGCGGCTGACCTGATATTCAGGCTGTACTTCCGGCATGGCCGAAGAGTGGTGGTTGAGAATCTTCCACTCGTTGCCGATGCGGTGGTAAAGGAACGAATAACGCGCCTGTACCTTGGTTTTCTTGCCGTCTGCAGCCGTCAGAGTGAAGGTGTAGACACCGTTGTCCGCAGCGGCATCAGGCCCCAGACGACGAATCTCACGGTAGTTGATCTCGCCAACCGGTTTAAGCGCCAGGAAGTGATCGAAGTAGTCGGTGATCTCTGCCGGAGTAGCACGTACCTTGTTGGAGACCGTAGGCTGCAAGACTGCGTCCTGCGCATATAACGAGGCGACTGTCTTCGAGTTACCGGTCTGCAGGGCCTTGTTCCAACGGTCAAACAGACCGGCGATTTCCTTGTCATTCACATTGCTTGGCGTCTCGGCCACCATGCGGTAGGTGTAGCCGGACGGCTCGGCAGCAGCCTGAACCATCGGTGCACTCACAGCCAGCAACAGGGCCAGGGCGGTCAATTTAGTTTTCATCGCTACTCTCCTACGGGGTATCTGTTCAGGGATTCAGTGAGTGCCACTTTGCCCTCCCCGCCACTGCGCGCCATCGGCCAACCGGGGTTAACTGTGTATGCCAATCGGCAGATAGGCTTTATCTCCTGATAAAGTTCTAATAGCGTCACTTCCGTTATGCCCGCGCGGGCATCCACCCTCGCTGGAGCTCCCCATGCAAAGCCCCCCCCATGACCCGGCAAGCGCGCTGGCAATCCGCAATCAGTATCGCCAGTCGCAAAGCCGCGCTGCTCGCCTGCGTCTGTTAGTGGATACCGGTCAGGAGCTGACCCAATTACCTCCAGAGGCCATGCGCCAGCGAGTGCTGCAGCGCGCCTGCGCATTCGTCGCCATGGACCATGGCCTGCTGCTGGAATGGGGCACCGACAACAATGTGCAGACCACCGCCAGCCATGGCAATGCCGACCGCCTGAGTACCCTTGAAACAGTTGCCGACCCGCTGGCCATCGGCCCGCAATGGCTGGAGCGCAGCGGTCCCGACTTGCCTTGTGTGCTGTTATTGCCGTTGCGTGGTGCCGACGAAGGCTGTTTCGGCACCTTGATGCTGGCCAACAGCGTAGGCATCAATGCCCCGGACAATGAGGACATCGAGTCCCTGCAACTGCTGGCAACGTTGCTGGCGGCACATCTGGAAAACAATCGACTGCTTGAAGCACTGGTCGTCAGAGAGCGCACCATGTCTGAACTGGTCCGCCAGTTGTTCACCGCTCAGGAAGACGAACGCAAACGCATGGCCTACGACCTGCACGACGGGCTGGCCCAGACACTCGCCGGTCTGCACCAGCGACTGCAGGGTTTTGCCGGTCGCTGTCCGGAACTGCCTGAACCGCTGGATGCCGACCTGCAAGCCATTCTCAAGCTGGCGCAGCACTGCGTCGGTGAAGGTCGGCAGTTGATCAGCGGTCTGCGACCAAGCGTGCTGGATGATTTCGGGCTGTTGCAGGCAGTCGACAAGGAAGCCGACCGGCTGCGTGAAGCGGGCATCGCCGTGCAGTGGACTTCGCGTTCCCAGGCACGCTTGCCCAGCCACCTGGAAATTGCGTTATTCCGCATCGCTCAGGAAGGCATCAACAATGTCTTCAAACACGCAGGTGCCAGCCGCGTAGAATTGGCGTTGGAACTGAGTAACGACAATGTTTCACTAAGCCTGGAAGACAACGGCCGGGGTTTCATCACCGAAAAGCCGCGTAACGGCAGTAGCGTTCAAAAGCTGGGCTTGGTGGCCATGCAGGAACGCGCCAGCCTTCTGGGCGGTCGCCTGACCTGCTTCAGCCGCCTTGAGCGCGGCACCCGGCTGCGCGCCATCGTCCCTTTTACCGCAGACAAGGCAACAACATGACTGACACTGTGCGACTGGTTTTGGCGGACGATCATGAAGTGACCCGCACCGGGTTCGTCTCGCTGCTGGCGGGGCATCCGGAATTCGAAGTGGTCGGCCAGGCCGCAGACGGCCAGCAAGCCATCGACCTGTGCCAGGAACTGCAACCGGACATCGCAATTCTCGACATTCGCATGCCAGTGCTCAACGGACTGGGCGCTGCGCGAATTCTCCAGCAGCGTATGCCGGACCTGAAAGTGGTGATTTTCACCATGGACGACAGCACTGATCATCTGGAAGCCGCGATCAGCGCGGGGGCGGTGGGCTATCTGCTCAAGGACGCCAGCCGCGACGAAGTAATCGCCGGTCTGCAACGTGTGGCCCGTGGCGAAGAAGCCTTGAACAGCACCGTCAGTGCGCGCCTGCTAAGGCGCATGACCGAGCGCAACACCAGTGGCGCAGCTCTGCCGGAATCCCTCACACCTCGCGAACGTCAGGTACTGGGACTGGTGGCGGGCGGCTTCAGCAATCGTGAAATCGGCGAAAAACTCGGCATTACTACCGGCACCGCCAAGGCACACGTGGAAAAGGTCATCGGCAAACTGGGTGCCTCGGACCGTACTCAGGCCGCCGTGCGTGGCGTGGCGCTGGGCCTGGTGAGCCAGTCGACGAGCGAGTGGCGATGACGACAACCGGAAGCAGTCGCTGGGAAGACCTTCCGTTACGCGGCAAGGCGCTGGTGGCCATTTCTTTACCGCTGGCGATTCTCATGTTCTCGCTGGTGCTCATCTATATCGCTGAACGCCAGACCGCTCAGGCAGAGGAAGATGTACGCCGTGTGCTGCTGGTGCAAGGCGACATCCAGACATTGCACACCCAGATCGCAGAAGGTGCGGCCAGCGTACGCGGCTACCTGTTGACCCATCAGGAAGACTTCCTGCCTGGCTACATCAACGCGCAGCCGCTGATCGGTGCGGCATTGGCGCGACTCAACGACAATGTGCGCGATGAGCAGATGCGCGAACACCTCAAAGCCATCGAGCCGCTGATCAACACCAAGGTCGACGGCCTGGAAAAACTGCGCTCGATGAGCATGGAAGATCAACAAACCGTTGCCCGCATTCTGGTCGAAAACAAGTACGTGCTCGACCAGTTGCGCGAGCGGATCGGCATCATGCGCGAGCGCGAAGACGCCTTGCTCGCCGAACGCACCGAAGCGGCGGCCGCTACCCGCGAACGCCTGCTGCGCTCGACCCTGCTGGCAGCCGCCTGCGGAATATTCGGAGCCATTCTGGCCGTGCTGATGCTGTCCAAAGGCATCGTCGCGAGGGTGCATCAGGTGCAACGCAATGCTCAGCGGCTGGCGCTCGGGCACCCGTTGCTGCCCCAACCCCCGGAAAAGGACGAAATCGGCCAGCTCGGCACCCGACTGGTCGAAGCCGGCCAATTGCTGGCCGAACGCGAACGCGCGCTGCGCGACAATGAAGAACGTTTGCGGCTGATCATCGAAGGCGTGAAGGACTACGGCATCTTTGCGCTGGACCGTAACGGCTATGTCACCACCTGGAACGCAGGTGCCGAGCGCATCAAGGGCTACACAGAGCAAGAGATCATCGGTAAGCACTTCTCTGTTTTCTACCTGCCGGAGGAATGTCCGCAACACCCTGACATGGCATTGCGTGAAGCAACGGTCAACGGCCGCTACACAGAAGAAAGCTGGCGCAGACGCAAGGACGGCAGCCGTTTTTGGGCCAGCGTGGTGATTACCGCCCAATACGATGGCAATGATGAACTGCGCGGCTTTTCCAAGATCACCCGTGACATCAGTGATCGTCGTGTCGCCGAAATAGCCCTGGGTACGGCCCGCGAGGAAGCCGAGCGGGCCAGCCGGGCGAAAAGCGAGTTTCTCTCGCGCATGAGCCACGAGTTGCGCACGCCCCTGAACTCGATTCTGGGCTTTGCCCAGTTGCTGGACATGGACTCGCCTGCAAGCCAGCGACCGCAAATCGGCCATATCCTGAGAGCCGGCCAGCACCTGCTGAAACTGATCAATGAAGTGCTCGACATCGCCAGAATCGAAGCCGGGCATGTGTCCCTGAGCCTGGAACCGGTATCACTGTCGAGCGTACTTGAAGAAGCGCTGGTGCTGGTCTCGCCGATGGCGGCTGATGCCAACATCGAATTGAAGGCGTTGCCGCAGTTGCCTGACAAGCTTGGCGTGGTCGCGGACCGCCAGCGCTTGATTCAGGTGTTGCTCAACCTGCTGTCCAACGCCATCAAATACAACCGCCCCGAAGGTCAGGTGCGGATTGAAGTCGAGCAGTCGGACGAGCGCGTTACCGTGAGCGTAATCGATACCGGCTACGGAATTGCGCCAGAGCGTATCGGGCAGTTGTTCAAACCGTTCGAACGACTGGATGCCAACCCGAGCGTCGAGGGCACCGGGCTGGGGCTGGCGCTGAGCAAAAGCATGCTGGAAATGATGCACGGTACCCTGTCAGTGCAGAACACACCAGCTGAAGGCTGCCGCTTCATACTGGAGCTGCCACTTGTTCTGGTGCACGCCCCCACAGCTCCCCTGCCACAGACTGGCATGCCTGCTGACGCCGCCCCTGTCGCCCGCCTGCCTGCTCGCCCGGCTTATCACGGCAAGCTGCTGTGCATCGAAGACAATCTGTCGAGCATGGCCTTGATCGAGACGCTGATGCAGCGCAGGCCCGGTATCCAGTTGCTGTCGAGCATGCAGGGTCAGCTGGGGCTGGATCTGGCCCGCCAGCATGCGCCGCAGCTGATTCTGCTGGACCTGAACCTGCCGGACATCAAAGGCCTTGAGGTGCTGCATCGTCTGCGGCGCTTGCCGGCTACGGCCAATACCCCCGTCCTGATGATTGCAGCTGACACCCGTGATAAAGCCAGTTGCGAACTGAAACAGGCCGGTGCAACGGCCATTCTGACCAAACCCATTCAGGTGCCGGTGTTTCTTGCCCTCCTGGACCAGTATTTACCGGAGCCAACATGACCGGAGATTTCCGCATTCTGATCATTGACGACCAGCGGCCCAACCTTGATCTGATGGAACAACTGCTTGCCCGTGAGGGCCTGACCAATGTGCTGAGCAGCACCGAGCCGTTGCGCACGCTGGACCTGTTCAACAGCTTTGAGCCGGACCTGGTGGTGCTTGATCTACACATGCCCGAATTCGATGGTTTTGCGGTTCTGGAACAGCTCAACCGGCGCATTCCGGCCAATGACTATCTGCCGATCATGGTGCTGACCGCCGACGCGACACGCGATACCCGACTACGCGCACTGGCGCTGGGCGCACGGGATTTCATCAGCAAGCCGCTGGATGCGCTGGAAACCATGTTGCGTATCTGGAACCTGCTGGAAACCCGCGCGCTGTATAAATCGCTGCGCAAGCTGGTGCCGCCGGAAAACATCGAGCTGTTGCGCCAGCCACGGACGCTGGCGCAACAGTGAGGCGTCTTTATTTATTTGATGAGCGTCACCGGCACTGACACTTCATGGATCACCCGCGTGGCTACCGAGCCCAGTAGCAGGCCGCCAAAGTTGCCTAGCCCGCGGGTGCCCATGACCACAGCATCACACCCCAATCGCTGAACCTCGGCTTCTACCTGCTCGGCGACGTTGCCCAGCTCGACATGGGCCTGGAACGGCACGCCCGCTGCGGTCAGCAGCGCAATCGCATCATCGAGCACCCGCTTGCCTTCATTGGTCAGCCCGGCCTTCACACCATCAATCATGTCGGGGGCCAGATAAAGGCTGTAATCAATGGGGCTGGCCTGCACATTGAGGATATGCACCTCAAGCGATTTGGTGAGGTCGCCAGACAATTCGATGACATAGCCCAAGGCACGCATGGCGTGCTCGGAGCCGTCGAAGGGAACCAAAACTTTGTGCATGTGCGCTTTCCTTGAGGGGGTATGCGATCAATATAATCCGTTGACTGGCAGGCAACCACTGCTGAACGGCAGCTTGTTGATTCAGGGCAATGTGTGCTGGCCTACACCTCTGCGACCGCAACACACGATGGGCTGGAAGATGATTTGATTTGACGAAGGCATTTATTCTTCTAGAGTGAGTGCAGTAGTGCAAGCAACGACCGGCAGTGTCGGTATCGGTCTCATGGAACGATCAGTCAATGACTGCCCATTGGAACAAACGCCTCTCGAAACAGGCCACGCTGCTATTCATCCTGGCTGCCAACGTTTTCTATATTCTGCCGTTACTGCTCGCCAATGCGCCCTCTGCCGAAGATGACCGGATCTCAAGCAATGCTCAGGGGCAATGGGCAGAGCAAGGATATCCACTTGCCACCCTCGCCTATCGCGCGCTGACCTTTACAACCGGCGCACCCGAACTCTTCCCACTGCCACTGTTAATCGCTACAGCGCTGATTTCGTGGGCCATGTTCAAGTGGGTGCGTGACTGCTTTGCGACGCCCACAGTGATTGACTGTCTGGTGGTACTGCCGCTTTGGTACAACCCGTTCCTCCTGCAAAGCCTTTCTAGCCACTACGACGGCCCGATCATTGCGCTGGGCATCGCTTTGATCGTTTTCGCAATTGTTTATGACTCCCCCTCAATGGTCAGAAAACTGGCCATTCCAGGCCTGATGATCGCCTGCGCACTGGCGTCCAGTACAACAAGCCTCAATGTTTTCCTCGGCCTCTGTTGCGTTGAATGCATGAGAGCGCTGATACAGCAGCGCATTCCGGGTTTCATTGGCAGGCTGATGATGATCAGGCTGACGCAGTTGTTGTGCGGATTGTGCCTTTACGCGACGGTCGGCGCATACGACTTGCTGACAATGGACAGTCATTGGCTTGCGGAAATAATCAGGCGGCTGGCCCTGCTTCACCAGAACGTGGGATTTTTGTTCAACACAGGCACCACCTGGCTGGCTATCGCGCTTTTACTGGTTGCGCTACCTGGTTACGTCAGCCACGTACTCAATGCATTCAGGCGACCGAACGGCGTTGCCCGCAAGGCAGTCGCTGTCCTCTTTTACCTGAGCCTGCCTGTTGCACTCTTGCTGCTGATTCCCGGAACAGCCTTGTTGGCAAATGATTTCGCTGGCCGGGCCGGAACATTGACGGGATTCTCTACACTGCTGATCGCGCTTTTTTTCCTGATCAACACGCATGCCTGGAAACAGCATGATGCAGTGCGTCTGGTGCTGATCCTGCCGGTCGTGTGCATGCTGTCCTTTTCCTATGCCTACGCCAGAGTGCTGATCCTGCAGAAAGAGCTCGGCACTTATGTACTTTTCAGCCTTGCCTACGACATCGACACCCTGCCTGATCTGCAAAATATAGACACTTTTCACTTCGACAGTCAGCCACTTCAAAACTGGCTGCCAGCGGCCAGCGGAACCTTCGAAAAACTTCCTGCGATCAAATACATCATGAATGTCGACGAGCGCGCGACACCTGCAAGACTGCAACGCGTAGGTATCACTCGCGGTGAATGGCTGACATCGCCATGCACTGCGCAGGACCTGACGTCCAGTGCACCGATAGTTGATCGCACGTTCTACAGCATTAAGGTTCATCAGCAGACCGGCTGCATCGTCATGAAAAAAATTACAACCCCCGATACTTATATCTGGGAACCGTAACCCACTTTCCGCAGCGACACTTCCCATGCCCCCTATCAGATGGCTGAGTCAAGCACTTTCCTGGCAACACTCATATTGGCTACTGCTCGGGGCAAGCCTGCTGTACATAGTTCCGTTTCTCATGGCCGACCAGACTTACGCCGATGACTACTGGAGGTCGCAACTTGCACAGGGTCGCTGGACAGAACAAGGCCGCCCCGGCGTAGACCTGCTTTATATGGTGCTCGGTTTTTCGTCAGGCGCGATCAATCTGTTCCCGCTGCCGTTATTGCTGACCACTGGCCTGCTGGCGGTATCCCTGACCCGCTTGGCGCATCATTACTTTAGCCGCCCTACCGCGCTGAACTGCCTGATTGTGTTGCCTGTTCTGTACAACCCCTTCTTCCTGCAGAACCTGTCTTACCAATACGACGGTCCAGGGATGGTACTGAGCCTGTGCCTGGCGGTGGAGGCACTGCTGCATTCGACCTGCAAGCCGTTGAAAAGCAGCTGGAAAGCGGCCTTATGGGTGGCTGCAGCGCTTGCACTCTATCAGCCGGCACTCAATGTTTTAGTGGGCCTGTACTGTATTGAGTTTATTCGCAGCGTCGAGGTGAGAAAGACGTTCAACGCCTTGTTCTCTTCACTACTGAGCCAACTGATCATCCTGGCAATGGGGCTTCTGATTTATGCGTGCCTGGCGATACCGTTCATCAAAGGCAGTCGCACGCATCTGCTGAATATAAATCAGGGCGCGTTACAGGAGTTAGATGACCGTATACAGTTTCTGGCTCAGCAAATAGCACTGCTCGTGCACGGTGAGTTACTTGAAATGACCGCCACGATTATCACCCTTGTTGCCACTGTGAAACTCATTTCCATCGCGACAGCCCTGCTGCAATATTCCGAGCCCCTCTGGCGCAGAGTGGGCGTGTTTTTCATATTTCTGGTCACCGCCCCACTGCTGATATTTCTTGTATCGGGTACAACCCTGATGCTCAAAGACTTCATCCCGGAGGCCCGAACCCTGACCGGTTTTTCGATACTGATTGTCGCAGCGCTCTATCTTTACGAACGTTCCTGCCCGCCGGAAACGCTGTTACCCAGACTGTTTATCGTCCTGCCACTGGCGGGCATGCTCTCGCTTTCGTTTGTCTACGGGAATGTTCTGAGCGCGCAAAAAGAGCTGGGCCAGCATGTTGCACGAAGCATTGCCTACGACATCGACGCGCTATCACAGTCAAGAACGCTGGAGCGTATACATTTGCGAGGGTTCTATTTGCAAAACTGGTTGCCCGCGGCGCAGTCGGCCTCAAACGTCTTACCGGTACTGGGTTACCTACTGAATACTCATTACCTGACGCTGCCGGAAGCACTGCCGAGAACCGGCATCATCAATGTCCATAAATATACCGAGCCGCCAGTCGGTGAACATCTTCAGCCCCCGGTGCTGATCAGGCCGCTTTATCGCGTTCACCTGTCTGAAAATACGGGTTATCTGGTACTCAAAAAAATCACCGAGCCGCAGGACTATCATCCATAGCACTGACCGCATCGGGCCTCATCCGTCAGGATGGATGGTATTGGTACAGCCAGCTCTCGGTTAACGTCTGCTCACCCAGCCGCAGATACAGACGCATGTCTACCGGTTCTGCACCTTCTACCGTCAGGTCGAATTGCGCCCGCCAATGCCCCGCCATACCGTCAGGCACCGCCTCAGTGAAAATATTGGAGAATGTCCCTCTTGAGCTGGACAATACCGCTTCCGGAAACGTATTGAACGGCACTTTTTCCAGAGTGCGGCCCTGAAATTCGACGACAAATTTTCGCACGCCTTGCGGCCGCGTCTGTCCGGGCCGGCCACCATTACCGAAGCGCGTCGCCACGCAATGTGCCAACTCACCGGGGTACGGCTCATCCGCCAGCCAGTGCAGACGATAACGCAGCCGGTAATCTGTTCCGGGGCCTGCCGGTTTTTCAGGCACCCACATGGCGACGATATTGTCGTGGATCTCATCGTCAGTGGGAATTTCAACCAACTGTACGGCGCCTTTCCCCCAATCGCCCAAGGGCTCGATCCACAGGCTCGGCCGCCGTTCATAATGCACGCCATCCAGGTAATGGCTGAATTCGCGATCCCGCTGCAGCAGACCGAAACCTCGCGGGTTATTGTCACTGAACGCAGATGCCATGGTTCTCGGCGGGTTGTTCAACGGTCGCCATATTCGCTCGCCTGCACCGGTCCAGATCGCCAGTCCGTCGGAGTCATGCACCTCGGGCCGCCAGTCAGCAGCTGTTTTCTTGGCCTGTTCGCTGAACCAGTACATCGAACTGATCGGCGCGATGCCGAACCTTTGCACTTCGCCGCGCATGAACAGTGCGGCCTCGACCTCCATCACCACCCCTTTGCCCCGCTGTATGGCAAAGCGATACGCCCCACAGATACTCGGCCCGTAAAGCAGTGCATAGACAACGACCGAGTCGGATGTATTGCTGTCCGGCGATTCAAACCAGAAGTGAGTGAAGTCGGGAAATTCTTCCGCACGCTCGGGCTGGGCGACATCCAGCGCAATACCCCGTGCGGAAAGTCCATATTGATACAGCTCGCCAATGGCACGAAAGTACGCAGCGCCGAGAAAAGCCGTCCAATCGTTATTACGCCAATCCAGTTTTTTCTGATCGCCTGTTCGACTTTCCTGAAAGCGAAACCCGGCAAAGCCAACACCCTGAGTCAACTGACGCGCAGGGCTGTCTTCAGGCATGTCGAAATACGCCTGATCGTAGAGAATTTCCCTGGCAGCGCCCTTATCGACGACATAGAACCGCACCGGCTTGGGGAAGAACTTCCCCGGATGGAAAAAAGTGACCGGAAACTGCCCCGGTCCCTCCGCGAACAATGCGTACTCCGGCTTGAAACGAATCTTGCCGTGAGCGTCGTAGTCCAGTTTCGCCAGTACCTCCGCCGGAAGAGTTGACGGCACAATGTACGGCTGTGAGGCGGCCTCTTTTGCGCGCTGCACTAAAAGATCAAACGAAAAGGGCTCGCTATCGCCCATTTTCAGCGGCTCGTCAGCCTGTGAGGAAGAAGGGATACCTGATACGAACAACAGAGCAGATATCGAAGAAAACTCGAGAAAGTTTCGTCGATTCAACATGGTGAGAAGTGACCTGGTGGGGGTAGATCTGGTGGGCGGTAGACCTGAGCATAGATCAGCCCGCCAAAGCCACCCGTTCAGCTCGTCCGATTAACTCAATGCCCCTCAAGGAACGCCGCTGCCTGATCCAGCAACAGCATGGGATTTTCGGCCTTGTGTATATCAACCGACAGCAACTGACGGAAACGCCGTGCGCCGGGGAAACCCAAACCAAGCCCGAGCATGTGCCGGGTGACATGGTGCATATTGCCGCCGCTGGCAATATGCGCCGCAATATAGGGCCGCATCGACTCCAACGCATCGTAACGACTGATAACCGGCGCAGTGCTGTCGAACAACTGCTGATCAACATGCGCCAACAGATACGGGTTGTGATAAGCCTCACGCCCCAGCATGACGCCGTCGAAGGTCTGCAAATGCTCGCCGCACTGGTCCAGCGTCTTGATGCCGCCGTTGAGTACAATCTCCAGGTCAGGAAAGTCAGACTTCAGTTGCGCGACCACGTCATAACGCAGCGGCGGAATATCGCGGTTTTCCTTAGGCGACAGGCCCTCCAGAATCGCGATGCGCGCGTGAACCGTAAAACTCTCGCAACCGGCCTCATGAACCTTGCCGACGAAATCAGACAACTCGGCGTAGCTGTCACGGCCGTTGATGCCGATCCGGTGCTTGACCGTGACCGGGATACCGACCGCATCGCGCATGGCCTTCACACAATCAGCCACCAACTGCGGATGCGCCATCAAGCATGCGCCGATCATGTTGTTCTGCACCCGGTCGCTTGGGCAACCGACGTTCAGATTGACCTCGTCGTAGCCCGCCTCCTCAGCCAACCGGGAACAGGCAGCCAAGTCCGCCGCCGTGCTGCCGCCCAGCTGCAACGCCAACGGGTGCTCGGTCTCGTCATGACGCAAGAACCGCTCACGGTCGCCGTGCAGCAAGGCACCGGTGGTGACCATTTCGGTGTACAGCAATGCATGCTTTGAGAGCTTGCGCATGAAGTAGCGGCAATGGTGATCGGTCCAATCCATCATCGGGGCGACGGAGAAGCGACGGGATAGTACAGGGGCCGATTTTTCAATGTTTGCTGGGGTTTCTCGATTTTCGCTGATCATATTTACTGGTCTTTTATACAGCTATTTTTACCCGTCTTTGCTTGCTTTTCACGAGCGATTGCTACGATGTAGCAAATCGTTCCTGAAATGTAGCAAATGATATGGGCACGATCACGGCACGGAAACGCAAAGACAAACTACTGGCTTCACGGCTCAGATTCGGATCAATAGGGTCGGCCCGGCAGTTTATCAGGAAACTTAAACCTTCGACCGTAAGCAGGTTGCCCAAGCCCGGATCAGGAAACATGAAGCGGAGCTGACCGCACCTGATGCGATCGAACGCATAAACCGCAAAACCGTCAGCATCAAGCAGATGATCTACCGGTACCTTGTTGAGTACGAGAAGGTTTGCCCTCTTGGCAAGACCAAGCGGGCAACGATTAAGGCCATAAGCGAGAGCTGGCTGGGAGAGGTAGCCGATTCAGCATCGACCAGTCAGAAGCTGGCAATCTAGGGGTTCCGTAAGCTAGTCTAATCCCTCAATTTTTAAGCAGGAAGCTAATATGTCTTTTGACACATTTATGCAGGTGGACGGTGTAGAAGGAGAATCTCTGGATGACGCCCATAAAAGCTGGATAGAACTACTGTCCTACCACTACGGCGCAGTTCAGTCGATCAGTACAACTGCTTGTTCTAGCGGCGGCGCGACTGCTGGAGGGGTGACTCTGGGCGACCTTAGGGTGAGTAAATACATAGACAAAGCAACACCTAAGCTATTTGAACTTTGCTGCCGAGGTTCACATATAAAAAAAGTAACTATACGCGTACACCGCGCAGGCACTGAGAAATTTAAATACTTAGATATCGTTCTTGAAGAAGTCTTGATATCAACGGTTAGCGGCAATGGAGCAGAACATGCTGGCCTTCCCAAAGAAACGATCACACTAAATTATGGTCGTATAAAACTCGAGCACTCTCAACAGAGGCGCACTGATGGTGGTAGTTCAGGGATAGTGTCCGGAGGCTGAGATAGAGTCGCCAAGAAACCTTTCGCTTAAAAAGAACTACATCTAGCACAGCAACTCAGAGCAGGCCCGCACCTTTGCGAGCCTAACCTTGCCTACCAGTAAAATAACAACACTAAACACATCAAAATAACTGTAAATACAGCTTCCTTTCTAGATAAGGCCAGAGCGATAAAAATCTGCGAAACTATCAAGATAAAAACAAGTAGACCTCGAAACGTTTCCCGATTACCGGAATCATCTTGTATTGGCATCACAGGTGCATCTTGAGGTAACGGAGCCATTTCACTCGATTCCATCCAATCATATGGCGACCCTTGAGTCCAAGCGTAAAACAGCAAACATGTAAGGAATATAAAATACAGAAAAACCCTGAGTAGAACATATTTAATTTTCATGATCTCACATCATCAATTTGTTAAAGCGAAGCCAATGAGTCACAATAAAATTTCCATACCTAGTGTCTTTCTTTATTTCCTCCAGAGACAAACCCGTGCCGCGATTATAGCGAGCACCGATGACTCTAACCTCGTCCATACCAATGGATGTAAAATGATCATGATCAGCAAGCATGCGCAAATGTTTAGCTGCGATATCGATATTATAAACATCATTCTCAATACAGTTTGCCAAACTCCGCAACTGACTGATATCCATTTCTTCAGCATCGAGCCCCAACGTTAGCGCCGCGGTGCGTAGCTGTATGCTAACCCAGCCAAAACTAGTCTTTCTTTCCGGAGTTGAGATATTTAAAGGGTCGTGAGCCCTGACCTCAAAAATTACTCTGTCGACTATATTTGGATCCCCCGCTGCTTCAATCCAACAAACCCCAGCTAACAACTCTACGGGGAGTGAGTATTTTTCTGCCGCTGTTCTTATATACTGCTTGTTATGAACCAACCAAGCATCCTTAAAACGCTGTATATAAGGAATCCCTCCCCCCAGAATCTCTGGCACGCCTTTCCATATTGCAAAATCAATAGGCGTCCAAGTCGGGCTTTTGTTGGAATCTGGTGTGCAAAACTCGTTCATATCCACTCATCCTTGACTTAACGTGCGTTAGCATACTGTATCACCTTACTCAATCTTGGGTGTAGTGTTCGTTAGGGAAGGTCTGAAGTAGCCGGATGTTTTCCGGCTACCGAGTCCTCAGCACTTTTCAAAAAACGATGCATGTCGAAATTTGCTCAATTATCTTCGCTTTTTAGCTCTTTCGGCCGCTGCAAAGCCTTTTGCGGTAACCATTTCCTGCATTACACGCGCACCTCTCCTGCGCTCGCCAACAAATGTCGGCGGGCCATCCACAGGTTTGACAGGGCGAACAACGTCACCATCTGCGCGGTGTTCTTGGCCAAGCCCCGAAAGCGCACTTTTTCATAGCCAAACTGGCGTTTGATGACCCGAAACGGATGCTCGACCTTGGCGCGAACCTGGGCCTTGGCCTTCTCGATTTTGCGGATCGCCTTGTACAAAATACTGCGTTTTCCGTGCTTTTTGTAAGTGCTGCGGCGGGCGGCAATCTGCCAAATGACCTTGCGCCCGGCGTGTTCTTCGCGCTTCTCGACCCCGGTGTAACCTGCGTCGGCGCAGACTACGTTTTCCTCGCCGTGCAGCAGTTTGGCAACCTGCGTGACGTCTGCCACATTGGCCGCTGTTACTACCACGCTGTGCACCAGGCCTGACTCGTCGTCGGCGCCGATGTGAGCCTTGGCGCCGAAATAGTACTGGTTACCTTTCTTGGTTTGATGCATCTCAGGATCGCGTTTGCCATCCTTGTTCTTGGTCGAACTGGGCGCGTGAATCAGCGTGGCATCGACGATGGTGCCTTGACGCAACGACAAGCCACGGTCGCCCAGATAACCATTAATTACGCCGAGAATCCCGGTCGCCAACTCGTGCTTTTCCAGCAGACGACGGAAGTTGAGAATGGTGGTTTCGTCTGGAATTCGCTCCAGGCTCAGGCCTGAAAACTGACGCAGGATGGTCGTCTCATACAGCGCTTCTTCCATCGCCGGATCGCTGTAGCCGAACCAGTTCTGCATCAGATGAACACGCAGCATCGCCATCAGTGGGTAGGCGGGCCGGCCACCTTCTCCTTTTGGATAATAGGGCTCAATCAGGGCAATCAAACCTTTCCAGGGCACCACCTGATCCATCTCGATCAGGAACAATTCCTTACGGGTCTGCTTGCGCTTGCCGGCATACTCGGCGTCGGCGAAGGTCATCTGTTTCATCATCGAAAAGCTCGGCGACTGGTGTCCGGAGATTTTGCCAAATTAGGAAGTCTTTTTCAGAGTTTCCTTAGCCTACTTGAAGCTGGAGATCAGAACAAACCACCGAGTTCGGCAGGTTCTCAATTGATGATAACCAGCTCACCGCTGACATCAACCTTGCCCTTTCTCTGGTTTGCCGTGCTGTAGCGAATGTCCACCGTTTCAAAATGGAAGCCTTCAAATACTCGCATTATGTCAGGGTGGTCGTTGATGCTGACCATAACCTTTCCCTTGCAGCGTCGCATGAAGTCGGCCATTCGCTCATAGTTTTCAAACGGAAAATCCACCGCGTACCCAGCCGTCTGCCAGTAAGACGGGTCCATGTAGTGTAGGGTGTGGGGCCGGTCGTAGCGCTCGGCACATTCGATCCACTGCAGGTTCTCCAAGTATCGCTGCCAAGCTGCAGACAGGTTTTCCTCGAACCGCAGCTGGTTGATGGCCGGGCTGGTCGTGGCAGTGCCAAACGTCTGCCCGCTCACTTTTCCTGCAAAGGCATGGTGCTGCAGGTAGAAGAAACGAGCGGCGCACTGGATATCGGTGAGGGTTTCGGAGCGGGTCATCTTCTGCCACTCAAATACCTGGCGCGAGCTGAGTGCCCATTTGAACTGGCGGTCGAATTCTTCAAGGTGGTTTTGGACGACGCGATACAGCGTCACCAGATCTCCATTGATATCGTTCAAGACTTCAACGGGAGCTGCCTGGGGACGCATGGGGCCGCACCGCCAGCGAACACTTCGTATCCGCGCCACGAACCCCACCTAGCAAAAAACGAGGATCGGGTTTAGCGAGGCATCTCTGGCGAGCAGTTCCACGGCAGCAAGGCTTCGTAATCTTCTACCGATGCAGCATGCGGCAACCGCTCAAGTACGTGGCGCAGCCACGTATAAGGCTCTTGGCCGGTGAGTTTGGCGGGCTCGACCAGGCTGTAGATCTGGGCGCTGGCCGTGGCGCTTTTGGGCGTGTCGCTGAACAGCCAGGCTTTTCGTCCGATGGCGAACGGCCTGATTGCTCTTTCGGCAGCGTTGTTGTCGATGGGTAGAAACCAGCTTCGATATAACGCTCTATCCGGCTCCAGTTGTGAGCCAGGTAGTTCACCGCTTTACCCAAGGCACTTTGTGAGGTGGCCTGCGGCTGCGTTGTTTCCATCCATGCTTTGAGCTTCGTCAGCTCAGGCAGGCTTTTTTCCTGACGACCGATGTAACGCTGCTCATCGCTGACATCCTTGAGTTCACGCTCGATGCCATACAGTTTGTTAATGCATGCCAGCAGGCACAGCGGCACTTCCTGCGCGCGGCTGGTGGTGTAGTCGAACAGGACGACTTTTCGGTCTGGTGGGCCGTTGGCCTATACCCACATCCAGGATTGGCTGGTCGGGTCACGATCCAGCTCTTTTAGTATATGGACTCGGGTTTCATCGCAGTGGATAAACGGGCTTTCGAATAATCGATCACGCATCAAATGCAAGAGCGGTTGGAAGTGCTCGCTGCACTGGATAACTCAGCGCGCCAGCGTCTGGCGCGGTATCTCGATGCCATGTCGACTCAGCACCGTCTCGAAACGATGCAGAGGCAAACCGTCGACATATTTGGTGGTCAGCAGCATGGCCAGTACGCTCGGACTGGCCATGCTCTTTTCGATCAACTGAGCCGGTTTGTCCGCTGTGACCGGTGCTGTTTCGCAACCGCGGCAACCGTAGACTTTGCGGAAGTGTTTAATTACACGGATCTGCATCGGCATGATATCCAGCTGCTCGCTGGTTTCTTCGCTGATGACATGCTTGCGGCAACCGCAGGCACAGGTCAGTTCGTGCTCGGGCAGTTCGTGGATGACTTCGATGCGGGGAAGATCAGCCGACAGTGGCTTGCGTTTACCACGGTGTTTGACCGGTGCAACGACCTCTTCGTCAGCGTTGCCGACGGGTAGCATCGGCTCGCTTTCGGGTTCGTTGAACAAGGCGAGCTGCGGCGTGCTGGGTTCGACCGTCTGTTCGGACTTGCGTCCGAACAGACGGTCGCGCAGTAACTTGATCTGTTCTTTAAGATCGACGATATGCCCCTTGTCAGTCGTGCGCTCAATCAGTAACTGCGCGAGCAGTTGCTTGAGCAATACAGGGTCATCTGGAAGATCTTCGGGCATGGAAATCAGGCCCGAATTATACCTGTCAGGCGACCAATCCTGGAGTTAAAACCTGATGAGGGCGGTTGCGCCAGAGATCAAAACCGTCAAGCAACCAGTTCAGTTCCTGAACCGTCAGCACGATGGCTTCGTCTGTCTCATCGGGAGATGTTTTGAAACGCTCGGACTCCAGGCGTTTGAGCCAAAGGCAGCAGCCGTTGCGCTCCCAGTAAAGGATTTTCACTCGGTTACGAGGGCGATTCAGAAAAACAAAAAGCACGGGGTCGAACACGGCAACCTTGATGTCCAGCTCGACCAGTTCAGCCAGGCCGTCAATAGATTTTCGAAAGTCCACCAGTTTGGGTTAGAGGTACACTTTTTCGACTTTGGCGTCGGGTCGCATCATGAGGTGCTGACTCCTGAAAAGAATCGGGAGCACAGCATCAAGCTTCAATGGCTGGTTGGGAATGTGGGGTTCATGAGGCGCTTACTTTGAGACTACCCAAGCAGTGAGTAAATGGCTGAATGGAGAAGCGATTGCCAATGCAGATAGCGTGGTCGTTTTGTGCTCATGGTTGAAGGTGCGTAGGGAATGGCTAGAATATGGCGTGTTGCCAAAGAGCAGCGCATTTGATTCTTCAATAGAGAAGCTTACAACTGTAGGGACCTCCAATGCCGTAGATGTCCCATCTCGTTTTGACAAGGTGCCCCCTGATCTCATGGGTCCAAGCGGGGCTTGGTGCGAGGAAGCGAGCATAAGCCCTATGGTGTAAATGAGTGGGTATCCTGCCCAGTGCCCATTAGCAAAAATGGTTTTGCGCTTAGGGTACGTGGAGACTCTATGACGAATCCTAGGGAAGGTCTGAAGTAGCCGGATGTTTTCCGGCTACCGAGTCCTCAGCACTTTTCAAAAAACGATGCATGTCGAAATTTGCTCAATTATCTTCGCTTTTTAGCTCTTTCGGCCGCTGCAAAGCCTTTTGCGGTAACCATTTCCTGCATTACACGCGCACCTCTCCTGCGCTCGCCAACAAATGTCGGCGGGCCATCCACAGGTTTGACAGGGCGAACAACGTCACCATCTGCGCGGTGTTCTTGGCCAAGCCCCGAAAGCGCACTTTTTCATAGCCAAACTGGCGTTTGATGACCCGAAACGGATGCTCGACCTTGGCGCGAACCTGGGCCTTGGCCTTCTCGATTTTGCGGATCGCCTTGTACAAAATACTGCGTTTTCCGTGCTTTTTGTAAGTGCTGCGGCGGGCGGCAATCTGCCAAATGACCTTGCGCCCAGCGTGTTCTTCGCGCTTCTCGACCCCGGTGTAACCTGCGTCGGCGCAGACTACGTTTTCCTCGCCGTGCAGCAGTTTGGCAACCTGCGTGACGTCTGCCACATTGGCCGCTGTTACTACCACGCTGTGCACCAGGCCTGACTCGTCGTCGGCGCCGATGTGAGCCTTGGCGCCGAAATAGTACTGGTTACCTTTCTTGGTTTGATGCATCTCAGGATCGCGTTTGCCATCCTTGTTCTTGGTCGAACTGGGCGCGTGAATCAGCGTGGCATCGACGATGGTGCCTTGACGCAACGACAAGCCACGGTCGCCCAGATAACCATTAATTACGCCGAGAATCCCGGTCGCCAACTCGTGCTTTTCCAGCAGACGACGGAAGTTGAGAATGGTGGTTTCGTCTGGAATTCGCTCCAGGCTCAGGCCTGAAAACTGACGCAGGATGGTCGTCTCATACAGCGCTTCTTCCATCGCCGGATCGCTGTAGCCGAACCAGTTCTGCATCAGATGAACACGCAGCATCGCCATCAGTGGGTAGGCGGGCCGGCCACCTTCTCCTTTTGGATAATAGGGCTCAATCAGGGCAATCAAACCTTTCCAGGGCACCACCTGATCCATCTCGATCAGGAACAATTCCTTACGGGTCTGCTTGCGCTTGCCGGCATACTCGGCGTCGGCGAAGGTCATCTGTTTCATCATCGAAAAGCTCGGCGACTGGTGTCCGGAGATTTTGCCAAATTAGGAAGTCTTTTTCAGAGTTTCCCTAGGTCAGGACATAGCTACCCTTCAGACTGCATTATATTTATAGATCCAGAAGTCAGAGCAACTACCCGGGACCGTGTAATAGCGCGGGTCCCGCGCACCAATGAAGTGACGTTTAAGGTTCTATTGGAGGACGCAGGGAGGCAGTATCTGCGCCCGATAAACCCACAATACCCCATCATTGATATTACTGAAGAAACCCATATCTGCGGTAAGGTTATGGGCTCTTTCATACCTGAGTAAATGAGGACACCATAGCCCCAGCTTGGCGTCTAGATTTTCAAAAAGTGATCATCGTTTTCAATGTATATATTGATATTCTGAAAAACCCAGAAGGGGCCGTCCTCTGACAGAACACCTTTTTCGCACTGATTCGTTTTCCAACGACCAAAAAATATATACTCCTCACCTACTGCAAAGCTACTCGCTAGAGAGGATTTCGTTAAGGCAATTTTTACAACGGGCTTCACTACTTTATTACTCGGATCAGGCGTGACATAGGGAGCGTCCAGCTCTACTGAGTGAAATGGAAATTTTTCCGTTGGAGACTTTATACATTTAACACTACCGCAAATGGCTAGCGGCGAAGTTGTTTTAGGCGCTCCATATACATTGACTAACGTGCGAATATTTTCGTGATCGAAGTAAAACTCAGACCAAGGAATACTTTTGGCCCCGTCTTTGATGACGATAAGAGAGCTAAGATCCTCATTACTTTCACACAAGCTTCTAAGCTCTACTATCTGCTTTAGCTTCTTCAAGTAGCTGCTTAGCTTACCCTTCTGAACAAATAATTTATCTTTTCCTTGATTCTTTTCAGAATCTTTGGCGCTGGACAACTCAAGCTTAGAGACGGCCTTGAATGCCTGTAACAGTATATGCAAACGAAACTCATAACTATTTTGGGATACTGACCCGAAAATATCTGTATCAGAGCCGGCGGCCATCACCTTTAATTGGCCTTCCAGGTTGTATTTGCAGTCAGCGGCATGAACCTCTTTGGGCTTAAGCCGAAAGCTTGGCTTAACCGTTATGGATTTGTCTGCAAGTTGTCTCAGGTGGCTCTTCACAAACGTAAGCTTAGCAGCACATTCACTTGAAGCGCAGATTGGAATTCCCACGGGAGACGACTCATATTCCTGAGCTGTTTTTTGCCCGACACCTTGAATTTTCGCCTTAAAAATCTTGCTTCCCACTTACCCTCCTACAAATTGAAAATTTGGATCCACAAATATCCATCACTGAGTGCAAAACTGCAAGGGCATTACTCAATCAAGAAAATATCAACCATAAGTTGATATTCACCTCATTCTTCCACCACAGAGCGAGGCATCACCATGCACATCAAGGCCGCCCCTCCGGAACTGACAATATCTCAAACGGTAACCGCTGGCGTTTATCCTTGCGCAGCTTGGTGAGCGCAGCCGGTTACTGGCGAGGAGGTATGTACGAAACCGGAAGTTCGTTATGAAGAAGTCTGACGTCGAGGTGATATGAGCATCACGTCAGAAGTTCATAACAAGCTGCGCCATCATCGGCAGGCGTACCAAGACGGTCTGACCAGGTATTCAGCGGGCAAAGAAGGAGTACATCAATGATTCGCATGGCCCGCCCCTCTGACGCAAAGGCCATTGCCCAGGTGCATGTCAGCAGTTGGCAAGAAGCGTACTGTGACCTGATGCCGACCGAATACCTGAATTCGCTGGAAGCAACCCTGGCTCAACGTGAATCATTTTGGGTTCGCTCGATTGAATCGGGCGAGCCTTGCGTATTGGTCGAGGAGTTGAACGAGCAGGTGGTCGGCTGGATATCAGTCGGTGCCAGCCGTGACGAAGATACTGCGGCAACGTTGGACCGTACCAAGGCTTTTACGCAAAGACGTAGTCGAGCGAGAAAGACAGATGACACAAGCGCCATCTGTCGGGGGCTCACTCCGCATTCAACGGAATAAACACAGCAAACGTAGTACCCAGATCCGCTTTTGACGTCACTTCAATACGCCCGCCATGGGCATCGACGATCTTGGCGACGATGAACAAGCCAAGCCCAAGGCTTGAGTAAGGACCGTTGTCAGTCATTTTCTCGGGCGAGTAGCGATCCATCGGGTTGAAGATAAAAGGAAGCACGTCTTCGGGAATTGGACTGCCTGTGTTGTGCACGGTGAACTGAAGTGTGCCGTCAGAAGCTGCCAGCGTTACCTCGACAGGGTCGCGGCTGTTGCCGTGTTGTATGGCATTGCCAATGAGGTTCGAGAAGACCTGCTCCAGGCGATCTCCATCAAAATTGCCAATGACCGGATCGTTGGAAGTGAGGTGAATATCCGCCTCTGGATTGACCGTACGCGATTCGTCAACGATGCGAGCACAGATGGGCTGGATGTCTGTCTGGGTCTTTTTCAACGGAATGCCGGGACCGATCTGTGACCGTGTGAAGTCGAGCAGATCGCCAACGATCTGATTGGCTCGTTTCACGCTTGAGTAGATCCTTGATGCCACCTTGGTCGGCCGCGCGCCCAGGTCATTGGTACGCAACAGCACGTCTGCACCCAGCAATATGGCACTTAACGGTGTGCGCAAGTCGTGCCCGAGGATGCCCAGAAAGATATTGCGCGAGGCCTGAACCGCACCGGTATAGCTGGAAATGGATTCCGCGAGAGCCTGATCTATTGCTTCGTTGAAGCGGATCATGTCCTCCATCTGCTGCTGGGTGTCCGAGGTCGCGCGCATCATCCATTGTTTTATCACGCTCGCGCGTAACGCTCGAAACTCCGAGACCACCTGATCGATGGTGAAACCTGACATCAATCGAGTGATCGCATGGTTTTTCGCTGCGGTGTCTTCTTGCGATACGACCTGGCCCTGAGATTTTTCGACCTGTTGCTGCGACGACTGATCAGTCCTCAAATCGGTGGCAATGGCTCGAAGCATCTGCTCGGCGTGATCTCTGAGCTCCTTGGTATCCAGAGGCTCGCCGAGCGTGGACATGGTGCGCGCGAAGTCGGTCCACTCCAGTACAATAGGCTCGATGTTCTCAAGGATGAAGCCCGATAACCGCATAGCAATTAAAACCCGAAAATGAACCCCGCGAATTGCAGATTCGTGGGGCGAGTTAAACACCAATTCCGATCAAAAAGACGGATACATTTGTTAAATGAATTTCACGCAGACCAGAAAAATATCGAGGCCCGGAGCTAATCGGAAAGCGCTTGTAAACGAGCTTGAACTGCGTCGTCAAAAATGATGTAGAGCGCCTCGGCATCGGCGGGACGCAGTTTTCTGCTTGTCTCAAGACTGTGAATGTATTCGATCTGCAACGCCCCTTCGGCCTCCACGTCAGCGCGGGTGCTGGTTGCCTCGAGCGCTCTTACCAGATCACTGATAGCCCCCTGGACAGCCTTGGGGAGCCGTAACTGGTCAAGTTGTTCCTGCATTCGCTCAATTTCCGGGTTAAAACCATAGGGTCGGCAGCAGATCACGGTGAAGCGTGCAATGCAAGGCCATGAGCCCGATCATCGATGAGCTGAAGAGGCGGTGCGCCCTTCAAGAAGGTTTTTCAGGCTGTAGGTCACCACACCCAGAATGATCAGGTCGTCGTGGTCAGTGACATGCAGTGGTGGATAATCCGGGTGTTCGGACTTGAGGATCACGACGTCGCCACGCATGTGCAAACGCCGACACATCTGCCTTGCGTTGAGTGAGGCGACGACGATGTCACCGTGCTCGGCGTACTGACTGCGGTCGACAACCAACATTTCACCGGTGCGCATGCCGCCTCCCTGCATCCCTTCATCCTCGACCCTGGCCAGATAAACGTGCGGCTCACGGACCTCACAAAGCTCTGCGATAGAGACATGCTTCTCGACCACTGGCGACCTGGAACCGACGGATGACAAGGATAGCAAAGGGAGCTTGATGCCCCCTGCCGACAAGGGGCCAAGGAATGTGACACTCATGGGACGAGCCTTTTATGATTAACTGTATACATATACAGTTAATCGTTTATCAGGGGCCAGGTCAATCTCCACGACCTGACACATCGACAAATGGTGTGGACTCAACCCGAAGCACGGTCAATGCTCGCGTACTGTCACGGCGCTTCGTCTTGCGACAACCGGGTAATCAGCGCCACTGTCAGGTAAAGCCTGGGCGCGATGCTCGACAGTTCGATGTACTCATCGTCCGCATGCAAGCCGGCCCCGACAACGCCCATGGTTTCCAGCACGGCAGGCTTTGCGCTGCCCGGTACGTAGGCGTAGCCCGCATCGGTGCCGAAGCGCATGGCGATCGGCTCGATACTGCGACCTATTTTTTCATAGAGCGTCTGCGCGGTTTTCGCCAGTTGCTCGGAACCAGGGTTCCTGGCCAGTGGCGGACGGCCTTTCTCCATGCGCAAGGTCACTTCGGTGCCATCAACGAGGGTTTTCTTCACAATCCGCTGACCGTCAGCGAGCACCCTGTCGCTCTCGCTCAGATCGGAGTAGCGCATGTCCGCCTCGGCCGAAGCGCTGGACGGGACGATGTTGCGCTTCTCACCGCCTTTGACAAGCGTCCAGTTGACGGTCGTACCCTTGCCCGGATCGCCAAGGTCCTTGAGTTGCAGCAGTTGGTGCGCCAGCTCGATGGCCGCATTGCGCCCGGCTTCAGGGGCCGAGCCTGCGTGTGACGATTTGCCTTTGACGTCGAGGAGCAGGCCATTGATGCCATTGGTGGCGACAGTCACGGCGTCTTTGTCAGGCGGCTCATACGAAAACACGTAGTCATGCTGACGAGCGAGTTCGGCTATGACTTTTTTCGACCCGCTGGAGCCGGTCTCCTCGTCCGGGTTGAAAAGCACGGTGAGCGTGCCGAAATCCTTGAAATTCTGGTCCTGCAGCAGTTGCAGCGAATGCAGAATCATCGCAACACCGCCCTTCGCATCTGCCACACCGGGGCCATAGGCGCGTTCGCCGTCGAGCCTGAACGGACGTTTCGCGGCAGTGCCCGGCCCGAAGACTGTGTCGTAGTGGACCATCAACAGAAAGGACCGGCTGCCATTACCTTTGAACCTGCCGACGATGTTGTCACCCGCAGAAGGGTCTGCCGGCGTGGTGGAAACTTCGGCACCCAATGCCTTGAGACGCTCCACCAGCATCGCGCTGACTGTTTTCAGTCCGGGTGCCTGACCAGTGCCCGTATCGATATCCACGAGTTGCCGGACGGTTTTGAGGTAGGACTGTTGTTCGGCCTGGGCTTTTTTCAGTAACAGATCAGATGGCAGCTCGGCGGCGATGACGCCCATGGAAAACAATGAAAAGCCGATTGCGGCAGTGATGGGGAAACGTCGTGAATGCATGCTGGCTCCTTCAGATCATCGCGAGTTGAACAGCATCTTTACCCCAATGCAGTGCTCGACGCCACAAGCGAGTCTCATCAGACAAATATGTATGAGAATGTAACTGATAGTGATTGGCATTTAATAAAATGTGAAAAATTTGTTAGTCTCTCCCTCCGCTGCCGTCTGTCACGACCTGCCAGCCAGCACACCATCATCCAGGTGTCCCGCCACGTCCCAGTTCCTGCAGGAATTACCCCAATGCTTCGTCCGCTTCTACCTTCGTTGGCCAGTCCCGTTCAACTCGATCTGCCTGCACAGGCGCTTTCCAGATCGCTCGCACAGCTGAGCCAAGCGAGCGGTATGCAGATATCAGTGGATGACAAATTGATTGCAAGCAAGCAGGCTCCAGCCATTAGCGGCAGCCTGGAACCGGCTCAGGCATTGAATCAGCTACTGTTGGGCAGCGGCCTAGATACGCAGGTACAGGGCAATGCTGTGAGGGTGTTCCAGCCATCGAGCGGTGGCTCGATGACGCTGGGCAACGTGGACATCAGCGCTCAGGCGGGCATTGCAGGAATGGCCACCACAGAAGGCAGCGGTTCGTACACCACGGGCTCGATGAGCAGCGCGACCGGGTTGCCCCTTTCGATTCGCGAGACGCCGCAGTCGGTAAGCGTGATCACTCGCCAGCGAATTGAAGATCAGGGCATGAACGACCTCAATGATGTCGTCAAATATGCACCCGGCGTGACACTGCGCAAATTCGGCTCGGACCGTCAGCAGTTTCTGGCGCGCGGCTTTACCATCGATAACCTGATGTATGACGGTCTGCCGACCATCGTCAGCACCTTTACACTGGACACCATCTCCGGTGCTGACCTGGCCTTGTACGACCGCGTTGAAGTGGTACGCGGCGCTACGGGGCTGATGACCGGTGCAGGCAGCCCCTCGGCGACACTGAATCTGATTCGCAAGCGCCCTACTGCTACCCCGCAAGTCAGCGTGACCACCAGCGCCGGGAGCTGGGACCGCTACCGTACCGAGGTGGACGCGTCGAACAGGCTCAACGATTCCGGTACGTTACGTGGCCGGGTGGTGGCAGCCTATGAAACGGGCAACAGTTTTGTCGATGAGCGCGATAAAGAGCGTCAGACGTTCTATGGCGTTCTGGAAGCCGACCTTAACGAGTCGACCACCTGGACCATCGGGGCCTCGAAGCAGCGCGATGATGCAACGTCGGACTGGGGCAGCCTGCCATCCGGACCTAACGGTGAAAACCTTCACCTGCCACGTTCCACCTTCCTCAGTAACGACTGGGCGTATTGGGACAGAGAAAACGTCAGTGTTTTCACGGACCTGACTCATCGCTTCGACAACGGCTGGTGCAGCAAACTGGCGGCGACCAGAATCTGGGCTGAATCCGACATGTACTCCAACTACCTGACCGCCAGTGGCACCGGTTACGGCCAGGCGGCTGGCGAGTACGACACCACAGACGTGCAGACCAGTGTGGATGGTTCGCTGTCCGGTCCATTCCAGCTGTTTGGCCGGCAGCACGAGCTGATGCTCGGCGTCAGTAGGCGCGAAGAAAAGTTTGATCAGAAAGGCGGCTTTTACGGCTCCACACCGGTCGATATCTACACCTTCAACCCCAATCTCATTGCAAAACCGGACCCTGCCACGCGTACCGCCTACGTCAATCAGAACACCGCCACCGAGGAAGGCGTCTACGCCGCCGCACGTTTCACCCCGATTGATCCATTGCACGTTATCGTCGGCAGCCGGGTAAGCTGGTACGACTATCAGAATCGTTCGGCCAGCAATGGTGACTACAAAGTCATTCGTGAGGTCACGCCTTATGCCGGCATCGTCTATGACCTGAACGATACCTACTCGGCCTACGCAAGCTATACCGAGATCTTCAAGCCGCAGAACCAGCTGGACGTGGGAGGCGGCGTATTGGACCCGATGACGGGCGAAAGTTACGAAATCGGCCTGAAAGGCGAATACTTCGACGGTGGTCTGAACGCATCGCTGGCAGTCTTCGACATGACCCAGGAAAACCGCGCGTACGCCATCGTCAATCCGCCAGTCACTTGCCAGCAGCAGAATCGCATCTGCTACGAAGCAGCCGGTGAAGTGCGCAGCCGAGGGATCGACGCAGAAATCAGCGGCCAGCTGACACCTGACTGGCAGGCTTCCGCCTCCTACACACTGGTGTTGAGCCAGTACCTCAAGGACCGCACCAATGACAAGGGCGACCTGTTTGCGCCCAATCAACCGAAACACCTATTCAAGGCAGCAACGTCCTATCACCTGCCCGGCAACCTGAACAAATGGCGCGTGGGTGCCGACGTTCTGGCGCAAAGCGAGACGTACAACCGGGTCGGCACCGGTCACTCCGAGCAGGACGCCTATGCGGTTGTGGGACTGATGGCAGGCTACCGCTTCGACGAGCACTGGGACGCGCGGGTCAACCTCAACAACGTATTCGACGAAAAATACTGGCAGGGCATTCCTCTCGCGACCGGTAGCGGCGTTTACGGTGACCCGCGCAACCTGATGGTCTCGCTGAAGTGGTCGCTCTGACTCTTGCGCGCTGCAAGCTACCTGATAGCCGTTAAATTCACATCAAGGGAACAAGCAGTGCGTGCGAGGCTCAAAAACAGTCTCGACAAAGGTATTCACGACAATGCCGTCCCTCAGGGCCTATCATCGGCAGCAGGAAACGCTGCGGCCTTGAGTGGTCGGCAGCGCTCGGGTAATGTCATCCAACCGCACAGGACAGAGCACGCTCATGACTTCCAAGCTGGATCAACTCAAGAAATTCACTACCGTTGTTGCTGACACAGGCGACTTCGGCGCAATCAAAAGCCTCGAACCAGAGGACGCCACCACCAACCCTTCGCTGCTGCTCAAGGCCGCATCCGACGTAAACAACGCTCAGATGCTCGCCGACGCATTCAGCGGTGCCAAGGGTGACATCGGCCTGGCCTGCGACCGCTTTGCAGTCGCCATCGGTCAGGAAATTCTCAAGGTCGTCCCGGGCCGCGTATCCACTGAAGTCGACGCACGCCTGTCGTTCGACACCAATGCCCTGATCGAGCGCAGCGAGCGCTTGATCGGCCTTTACGATGCCGCCGGTATCAAACGTGATCGAGTGCTGATCAAGCTGGCAGCGACGTGGGAAGGTATCCGTGCCGCTGAGAAGCTAGAGAAGGACGGCATTCAGACCAATCTGACGTTGCTGTTTTCCTTTGCCCAGGCAATCGCCTGTGCCGAGGCTGGCGTGTTCCTGATTTCGCCGTTCGTGGGCCGTATCTACGACTGGTACAAGAAATCTTCAGGCATCGACTACGTTGGCGCAGAGGATCCGGGTGTACAGTCTGTGACGCGCATCTATAACTACTACAAGGCCAACGACTTCAAAACCGTGGTCATGGGGGCAAGCTTCCGCAATCTGAACCAGATCGAACAGCTGGCGGGCTGTGATCGCCTGACCATCAGCACCGACCTGCTCAAGAAACTGGCTGAAGATACCGGTACGCTGGAACGCAAGCTTGCACCGGGCAATGCCGGTGAGGCTCGCCAGAGCCTGACCGAGAGCCAGTTCCGCTGGGCCTCCAATGAAGATGCCATGGCCACTGAAAAACTGGCTGAAGGCATTCGTCAGTTCGCTCGCGATCAGGAAAAGCTGGAAGCGCTGCTCTCCGCAAAAGCCTGATAACAAAAAAGGGCGACACCTTAACGGGTGTCGCCCTTTTTGCTGCCTGTCGTTCAGTGTCAGAAGGACAGACGCCAATGGTGCCTAGCGCTGACCTTCCAGTGCATTGACCAGATCATGGAATGCTTCACGATTCGAGTCGTTAAGGCCCATGAGGATCTTGTGCGCCTCAAGTACCTTGGCCTTGACCACTTCCTCGCACTGATCCTGCGAAGGCAGGTCAGTCAGGCTCTCAGGCCGCGGCAGGGGCCGGTCAACGATGTTGAACACCTGATCAAAGCCCATCGACTGCAACAGGCGCGTGATGTCCTCGTGAGTGGTCACGAGAGTCGGCAACAGTCCGACCTTCTGGCGCGACAGGATCGAAAGTTTGGCCAGCAAGCCAAGCGTTGTGCTGTCAATGCTGCGTGTCTCGGTAAGATCGATGACCACCGCCGAGAAATTCAACGCAGTGAAGATACGCTCGATAGTCGCATCCAGAGCCGAACACAGCGTCAACCGCACTTCACCCACGAACTTGAGAACGAAGGTGCCTTCCTGCTCGGCGAACTGGATTCTACCGGTACTCATTCAAGATTCCTGCTTAACACTAACAAGGCGATATCATCCGGCATCTCCCCTAGCGCTGCCAATTCAAAAACCCGCTGCAAGCCATCCAGGCTGCCGCCAGCCGTCTTGACCAACTCGGGAAGGACGGCTTCTTTCTCTTTGAGTGTATCACCGGGCAACAGATCCAGTATGCCATCAGACAACATGGTCAGACTGAAGGATGCTGGCAGGTCGATTTCGTGATCCTGATAGGTCGCTTCGTTGAACAAACCGACCGGAAGGCCGCGACCTTCCAGATACCGCGCCTGCCCTTCGGAATACAACACCGGCAGTGGCAGATGACCACCCACGGCATACGTCAGTTTACCTGACTCTTCATCAATAACACCGCCGACCATCGTAACGTGCTTGCCCAGCTTGCAACTGATAAGCCCGCGGTTGATATGCCCCAGTACATCCGACGGTTTGAATTCCGGCAGTGTTCCGCCACGCCTGGATTCAAACAGCAGCCGCGTGGTCATGAACTTCAGCAGCACCGTGATGAACGCCGATGAAGCACCGTGACCTGAAACATCTGCCAGGTAGAAGGCAACACGCCGTTCGTCGACCCTGAAGTAATCGACAAAATCGCCGGACAGATACAACGACGGAATGATCTGATGGGCAAACTTGAATTCGTCAATCGACCACGGGGTGATCGGCAACATGTTCATCTGCACTTGCCGACCTGCGTCCTGATCTTCCTGCAACAGGTGAAGACTGGCTTCAAGTTCGCGATTGGCCTTTTCCAGCTTTTCGCGGTAGACCTGGTTTTCAGTAAGCAGACGAGCCCGATCCAGCGCCCGACGCACTGAATGCTCCAGCACGGCAAGATCTTCAAGGGGCTTGATCAGATAATCGGCAGCGCCGAGGCGCAAGGCCTCTACCGCATCGCTCATCACGCCCGCACCGGATACAACGATGACAGGCGTCTGCGGAGCAATGGCGGTGACCTGACGGATCAGCTCAAGCCCGCCCATCTGAGGCATGCGTAGATCGCAGACCACCAGATCGGGGTTCTCTTGCTCGAACATCTGAATTCCCTGCAAGCCATTACTCGCTTGCAGAACGCTGAAGCCACTGTCTTCAAGGTAGGCGGCAAGGCTCGCGCGCACTACGTCGTCGTCATCGATAATCAGCAGCTTGGCACTGGTTTTTGGCATGGGGGCAAACGGCGCCAGATCAGGTTGGCGTAGGCGGCCCGGTGTTTCCGGAACCAGCTTACTGGATTCGCTTCTAGCCTCTCCGTAATAACACGCGACAACTGGATGTGCGTGGCGTGTCTCAGAGGTGCCCTTCAAGGCGCAGACGGTACTCCCATCCGACGGGTGTTTCAAGCATGCTCCTATCCTCACTTTGCGCTCTTTACATCGCAAATCACCCGGAGTTATAAGAACTCACAAATCAGCAACTAAAACGAAGGACTGTACATGAGTGGAAATGATCGCAACTACGAGGAAAAGCGGGATTACATCCGCATGCGCGTCGAAGCAGACGTCAACCTGATCCACGCGGGCCAGGTGATTCCCGCCGTATGCATTGACCTTTCCAGCTCAGGCATGCAGGTCCAGGCACCACGCTCATTCCAGGTCGGGGACAAGCTTAGCGTGAGCATCGACTCTGATCATCCTGCGCTCAAGGGACTTGAGGCCGAAACCGAGGTGGTGTGGGTCAATGACGAAGAAGGCGGCGGACAGAAACTGGGGCTTTCCATCGTCTCGATGCGCTGACTGCAGGCGGAATTACTTCACACTTTCAAAAAATAATAAAGGCGACACAGGGTCGCCTTTATTGATTCACGCAGAGGCAAAGTGTCGATTAAAAATCGTCTTCGACCTTTCCGTCCTTGACCTTGAACTCGCGGTTCTGCAGGTAAGCGTTACGGATGAACGTGTAACGATCACCGCTGACCATACGCTCGGCAGACAGCAGGCTGGCACGCGTATCGATGAGGTTGACGCCCAGCGCCGTGTTACGGGTCGGCACATGATCGATGTAGCGGTACGGAGACGTGTAGGTGTCCGGGTATTTGGCGAAGGCATCACGCACGGTGCTTGGACCCAGCAGCGGAATCACCACGAACGGGCCGCTCGGCACACCCCAGTAGCCCAGTGTCTGGCCAAAATCTTCATCGTTGCGTTGCAGGCCCATGCGGGTACCCACGTCAATGAAACCCAGCAGCCCGAACGTGGTGTTGACGATCAGGCGCGCAGTGTCGACACCGGCCGCTTCAGGCTTGGCTTGCAGCACGTTGTTCGCCAGGTTGCCGACATCGCCGATGTTGTTGAAGAAGTTATGGATACCGTCTTCGACAAATTGTGGCGCGATGTACTGATAACCCTTAGCCAGCGGCTTGAGCGTGTAAGCGTCGAGGGTATCGTTGAAGCTGAAAATGGAGCGGTTGATGCCTTCCCACGGGTCATCTTCGGCGGCCTGAACGGCTACCGGCACCAGCGCAATGCCGGCACAGAGGGACAATTGCAGCAAACGCTTGATAAAGCCTGCACCGGTCACGGGCATAGCTGACACTCCTGATCGAGATATCGAAATAATGACGCGGGTGCTACGCCCCACACGCTAGGACAGGGAGTATAAAGCCTTCTGTCATGAATAAGGCAGGTCTGTCGGCAAAGGGTTCCGGATAAACCCCCGTCATCGCACATTCATCGAAGTGTCACAAAATACCGGTAGCGTTTCTGGATATTTCAGAGAGATCCTCATGCTCGCGACGGCCCTTATGCCTCTGCCAACCTTTCCCGCCCTGCTGTTCGGCCTTAGCGGCTGTCTGGTGGACTTCGGTGCGCAGGCCGCGACCTCGCTTACACCAGGCAATGAGCTCACACAGCTCACACCTGGCGCAAAGGATATTCTGCGCACTCTGCGTGATCAGGGAATGCCTTGCGCCTGGCTTGACGAGCTGCCTGAAACCGTCAGCGCTACGCTGGCTGAGCCAGTAAGTGACTGGATGATTCCCGCCCCTCGCCCAACCGCCAAATGGCCCGCCCCGGATGCTTGCTGGATGGCGCTGATGGCCCTGAAGGTCAGCCAGCTGGATGGCTGCGTGCTGATCAGCGGCGACCCACGCCTGTTGCAGTCCGGGCTGAATGCCGGGCTGTGGACCATTGGCCTGGCGTCTTGCGGGCCACTGTGCGGACTTTCGCCTTCGCAATGGCAGGCACTGAGTGACGCCGAACGCGAGCAGCGACGCGCGCAGGCCACGCTCAAACTCTATTCGCTGGGAGTACACTCGGTCATTGATCACCTTGGCGATCTGGAGTCCTGCCTGGCCGATATCGCATTGCGCCGCAGCAAAGGCGAAAAACCCTGATACACATGCAGCCAGGCACTGACTGGATTAGTCTTGAGTGATCATGGACCTTTAGCTCTTCGGCGAAGTCCATGAGACAGACTTATCAATCAAGGAGCACGTCATGCCCGCCCGCGAACTGCAAGAACAACTCAACACCCTGCGCGAGCAACTGGAGCATAACCCCCCGCTTTCGGAATCTGACCGGGAAAATCTTCACGAACTCATGCAACAAATCGAAACTGAAATTCAGCTGGAAAACGCCACCCATGAAGGCAGCAGTTTGGCTGACGGCGTGAACCTGGCCGTCGAGCGTTTCGAGCTGGAGCATCCGACCATCGCTGGCACCTTGCGCAACATCGTGCAGACGCTGGGCAATATCGGAGTCTGATTAGGGAATGCCGCTCTGCTGGCTCTGCATAAGGCCGCTGATGCATGGTGAGGCGTAGAGTTGTGACGCAGAGCGTCACCCAACGCATGCCGACGCGGAGCGTCGGCACGATAATCCTGAACCTGGAAATATCAGTCAGTGGGTAACGACGCGCTGCATCGGCACTGATGGACACAGACAACTATCGTTCCACACGCTCCGCGTGGAAATGCCGTTGCGGACGCTCTGCGTCCACGCCCTGAGCACCAGACGATACTACTGCCGCGCCAGCCTGCGATTGTTCACGTCCAGCGTTTCTGTGCTGCGATACGGGTTGATATCCAGACCACCGCGGCGCACGTAGCGTGCGTAAACCGTCAGTTTTTCCGGTTTGAGCAAACGCTGCAGGTCGAGGAAGATTCTTTCCACACATTGCTCGTGAAAGTCCGAATGCTGGCGGAAGCTGACGATGTAAGCCAGCAGGCTGCTGTGATCCAGCGCCGCCCCGCGATACTCGACCACCACACTGCCCCAGTCGGGCTGACTGGTAACCGGACAGTTCGATTTGAGCAAATGACTGTGCACGCTTTCTTCGATAATTTGCGACTCATCGCAGCGCAGCAGCTCTGGCTGAGGGCGATCGTAGCTACTGACCGTGATATCCAGATCGTCGATGCAAACGCCCGGCAAAGTCGCCACACCCTCCCCCTCAATGTCGCTCAGACTGCGAATGCGCACGCCAATCGGCTTTCCGGCCGCAGCTGACAGATCCCGTTCGAGGGTTGTCTGCACCTCCTCGACAGTGGCGAAGGCGGTCTGATTCAGCGAGTTCAGGTACAGCTTGAAGGACTTCGATTCGATGATGTTCGGCGAATCGGCCGGAATGCTGAACTCGGCAATGGCCACCACCGGCTTGCCGGATGGCAGCAGCCAGGACAACTCGTAACAATTCCAGAAATCGACACCCTGGTAAGGCAGCGTCTGAGCCGTCAGCCCAAGCTCGGCCCATTTTGCAGCGCGGGGGATCGGGAACAACAGAGAAGGCGTATAGGTGGCGATGTACTCACTGGACTTGCCCAGCGGCGAGTGTTCGGCTGCGGGATGCATGGCGATACCTGGATCATGAATTAACGCGGCGAGTTTATAGCGTTTGCGTGGGGCTTTCAGCGAAAATCAGCTTTGCCCCGCCACCCGCGCAGGCCGCCGTGCGGCCTCGACGAAGGTGGCTAAGGCCCTGTCACTCGTAACGCAGTGCGTGCGCAGGCTGGATCTGCGCGGCGCGCCAGGCTGGGTAGATCGTGGCCAGAAAGCTCAGGATAAACCCGGCACTGCAGATCAGCAGCACATCGCCGCCCTGCAATTGGGAAGGCAGGTTGCTGATGAAGTACACGTCGGAACTGAAGATGTGCTGACCACTGACCCGCTCGACCCAACCGACCAGACTGCTGACGTTCAGCGCGGCAATAATGCCCAGCACGCCGCCGATCAGGGTGCCGACAATACCGATCACCGTGCCCTGGACCATGAAGATCGCCATGATTTGCCGCGGCGTGGCGCCGATGGTACGCAGAATGGCGATGTCCGCGCCCTTGTCATTGACCACCATGATCAGCGTGGCAATGATGTTGAACGCCGCAACCGCAACGATCATCAGCAGCAACAGGCCGATCATGGTCTTTTCCATTTTCATGGCGCTGAACAGGCTGCCCTGAGTGTGGGTCCAGTCATCGGCGTGATACCCGGCACCCAGACCGGCAGCAATGGCTGTGGACACCTGAGGCGCCTTGTACAGGTCCTTGAGCGCCAGTCGCACGCCTTGAACCTGATTGGGTTGCCAGCGTTGCATCTGCGCGGCGTCGGCAATGTTGATCAAGCCCATCGAGCCGTCCAGCTCGGCACCGACCTTGAAAATACCCACGACGGTCAAGCGTTGCAGGCGCGGCGTGATGCCGCCTGGCGCACTGCTGACTTCCGGTACGATCAGGGTCAGCTTGTCGCCGATGCTCAAGCGAAAGCGGCGCGCGGTTATATCGCCAAGTACCACACCAAATTCGCCCGGCTTCAGGTCTTCAAGACTTCCACGCGTAATGTGTTGAGTGACGATCGACACCTCATGCTCCAGCGCCGGGTCAACGCCGCTGATCTGGATCGGCTGCATCGAGCCCTTGTAGGACAGCATGCCTTCCATGTCGGTAAACGGTACAGCAGCGGTGACTTCAGGATTTTTCAACGCTGCGTCGGCCAACGGTTTCCAGTCATCCACCGGTGTGGCACCGGCGATAACCGCATGCGGCACCATGCCCAGGATTCGCGAACTCATTTCCCGCTGGAAACCGTTCATGACCGACAGCACCACGATCATCGCCAGCACACCGAGTGCCAGCCCGATCATCGAAGTCATCGAAATGAACGAGATGAAGCTTTTGCGGCGTTTTGCGCGGGTATAGCGCATGCCGATGAAGATGGGTAACGGTCTGAACATTCGCGAAGCACCGTGGGAAAAAACACCGTATAAAAAACGTAGAACCCGACGCGATGAGTTGCGCCGGGCCGGGTCAATCAGGCCTCGACGAGGCGGCCGTCTTCCAGACGCAGGACGCGGTCCATTTGCCTGGCGAGGCTCATGTCGTGGGTCACGATCAGAAACGCCGTACGCGATGAAGTGCTCAACTCACGCATCAGGTCCTGAATGCCCTGCGCGGTGTGGTGATCGAGGTTGCCGGTCGGCTCGTCAAGCATCACCAGACCGGGCTGATTGATCAGCGCACGAGCAATGGCCACACGCTGCCGCTCGCCACCGGAAAGCTCCGAAGGCTTGTGCGCAAGACGATGGCCGAGGCCGACACGTTCGAGCAACGCGGTGGAGCGTTTACGGGCCTCGGGTATCGCCGTCCGACCGATCAGCAAGGGCATGCAGACGTTTTCCAGCGCGGTGAATTCGGGCAGCAAATGGTGGAACTGGTAGACAAAACCCAATGCCCGATTACGCAGCAGGCCACGCGCCTTTTCGCCCAGCGCCGACAATTCTTCGCCCGCCAGCCAGACGCTGCCTTCGGAAGGTGTGTCCAGGCCGCCCAGAAGATTGAGCAAAGTACTTTTGCCCGACCCCGAACTGCCGACAATAGCCACCCGCTCACCGGGATGCAGCTCCAGTTGCAGACCGGACAACACCACGACCGACTCCGGGCCTTCCTCGTAGGATTTACCCAGGTTGCGGCAACTCAATACTGCTTTATCAGACATGCCCGACTCACTCATAACGTAACGCCTCCGCCGGCTGGGTGCGCGCAGCACGCCAGGCGGGATACAGGGTGGCGAGGAAACTCAGGACCAACGCCGCACCGCAGACCTGGAACACGTCCTGGGCCATCAGTTGCGAAGGCAGGTAATCAATGAAATAGACGTCGGCGTTGAGAAACTTGTGGCCGATCAGCCCTTCCAGCGCAGCGATGGCAGCACTGACGTTAAGCGCTGCAAGGATGCCCAGCGCAGCGCCAATCAGCGTACCGACCACCCCGATCACCGTGCCCTGCACCATGAAGATCGCCATGATCTGCCGCGGTGTCGCGCCCAGTGTGCGCAAAATGGCGATATCGCCCTTCTTGTCATTGACCACCATCACCAGCGTGGAAATGATGTTGAATGCCGCAACGGCCACAATCAGCAACAGCAACAGGCCAATCATGGCTTTTTCCATGCGGATGGCCTGATAGAGGTTGCCGTGGGTGCGTGTCCAGTCACGGGAATAGAAATTGTTTTCGCCCAGTTTCTGGGCGATTTCCCACGAAGTGCGCGGCGCTGCAAACAGATCATCGAACTTGAGCCGCAGGCCCTGCACCTGATTGGACTTCCAGCGGTGCAGACGGGCCAGGTCATCGAGGTTGGTCAGCCCCAGAAAGCCGTCGATTTCGCCAGCGCCGACATGAAAGATACCGGTCACCTCGAAACGCTTCATGCGCGGGAACATGCCGGCAGGCGTGACAGTCACCTCAGGCGCGACAAAGGTCAGCTTGTCGCCGACCACGACGCCCAGTTTGGCAGCCGCCTTGTCGCCGATCATAATGCCGAAACTGCCGGGAGACAGGCTGTCGAGCTGGCCCTGCTTGATGAAGTGGTCAATGATCGAGACCTTGCGCTCCTCGGCCGGGTCGATGCCATTGAGCAGCACCTTCTGAACCTTGCCGTCGTGGGTCAGCAAACCCTGCATTTGTGTGAATGGCGCAACGGCCAGCACCTGCGGGTTTTCCTGAACCTTCGCGGCCAGGCCACGCCAGTCGGTGATCGGGTCAGCCGATTCGATGGTCGCGTGCGGCACCATGCCCAGCACGCGGGTACGCATTTCGTGATCGAAGCCATTCATCACCGATAACACGACTATCATCACTACCACGCCAAGGGCGAGGCCGATCATGGACGTCAGGGAGATGAACGAAACAAAATGGTTGCGTCGCTTGGCACGTGTGTAGCGCGTACCGATAAATACAAAAAGAGGTCTGAACATGTAGGAATTTGTTCGCAGGAATGAGGACGTCCATGTGGCGGGCCTTGACGTGCAGCTTTACACTCGAAACTCTCAGACCACCGCCGCTAGCTTGGGTTCGCCATGTCGACATTAGATGAAGCAGGACGCCGCGAATACTACCGTATCGACGACAGCGTCGCACTGGAAATTAACCCCCTGTCTGGTGCCGACCAGGCAAGTCAGGACGCCATGCAGGACACCTCGACACTGTTCGACCTGCTCAGCGAGCTGCACGTCAGCGAGTTCGAATCACAGCATTTGATGCGCCAACTCGACGAGCGCGACCGGGTGCTGAACAGTTTTCTCAAGTCGTTGAGCAAGCGCATCGACCTGCTGGGCGAAGTGGTTGCACACACGGCACTGGGCAAACTGGGCGCTCCACAGCCGGTAAAACTGTCCGAAGGCGGCATTCAATTCAATTCACAACAAGGTTTTGCCGTGGGCGAACAGCTGTCGATCAAGATGGTGCTGATGCCCCAGGCGGCAGGTCTGATGCTGCGCGCCATGGTCAGCCAGTGCGATGCACGGGCAGATGGCGGTTTTGACATCAGCACCGACTTCGTCAATCTGCCGGACGCTCAACGTCAATTGCTCGCACGGCACGTGTTGCAGCGTCAGGCTCAGCATCGACGCCAGGCCCTTGAACAGGGTCAGCCATCCGGCAATTGAGCTTCCGGTATATCTCTTTTCACCTCATCATTTTCATATCAGCAGTGGGTGCCTTAACGGCCAGGAGTAAACGTGACCTTTATCTACGGCCACCGCGGCGCCAAGGGCGAAGCACCGGAAAACACCCTGGTCAGCTTCCAGGAATGCATCAAGCACGGCGTGCGCCGCTGTGAACTGGACCTGCATCTTTCACTGGACGGAGAGTTGATGGTCATTCACGACCCGACCCTCAAGCGCACCACCGACCGACGCGGCAAGGTCAATGAGCATCTGGCCGCCGACCTGGTGACCTATGACGCGCGCAAAGGTGGCCCCGGCTGGGTCTCGCCCTGCCCGATTCCGCGTCTTGAAGAGTTGTTCGAGCAATGCGATTTCGAGCACTGGCAACTGGAAGTCAAAAGCGCTTCACGCACCCGCGCCGCCAACACCGTTCTGGCCATTCGTGAAATGGCTCAGCGTCATGGCTTGCTCGACAAGGTCACCATCACTTCCAGCTCTCGTGAAGTGTTGCGCGCCGCCCTCGACCTGACGCCGGACATCTCGCGCGGGCTGGTGGCCGAGTACGCCTGGCTCGACCCGTTGAAGGTCGCGCAAAGCTACGGCTGTGAAATTCTGGCATTGAACTGGACACTGTGTACCCCGGAGCGCCTGCAGAAAGCACAGCGTCAGGGCCTGCATGTGTCAGTGTGGACAGTCAACGAGCCTGCACTGATGCGCAGGCTCGCTGATTTCGGCGTCGACAGCCTGATTACAGACTTTCCCGGTTTGGCCACCGCCACGCTCGGGAGTCGCTGAAGTCGGTCTCCCCGGCCGGCTCAGGCCACCGGCCGGAGTCGCTTAAAAAAGCCGGTTGAGGCCGTCGTATGCCGCTACCCGATAGGCTTCGGCCATGGTCGGGTAGTTGAACGTGGTGTTGACGAAGTACTTCATGGTGTTCGCTTCACCCGGCTGGCTCATGATCGCCTGACCGATGTGCACGATCTCGGAAGCCTGGTCACCGAAGCAATGCACGCCCAGCACTTCCAGCGTTTCGCGGTGGAACAGGATCTTCAGCATCCCGACCCGCTCACCGGAAATCTGCGCACGGGCCATGCCCTTGAAGAACGCCTTGCCCACTTCGTACGGCACCTTGGCCTGGGTCAGCTCGTGCTCGTTCTTGCCGATCGAACTGATCTCCGGAATGGTATAGATCCCGGTCGGTACGTCGTTGACATAGCGCCAGCTGCCGTTGTCGACCATGCTGCCAGCCGCCGAGCGGCCCTGATCGTAGGCAGCGCTTGCCAGACTTGGCCAGCCGATAACGTCGCCTGCGCCATAGACATTGGAAACGCTGGTGCGATAGTTCTCGTCCACCTCGATCTGGCCACGACCGTTGGCCTTGAGACCAATATTTTCCAGCCCCAGCTTGTCGGTGTTGCCGGTACGGCCATTGCACCACAGCAACGCATCTGCCTTGATTTTCTTGCCGGACTTGAGGTGCAGGATAACGCCGTTATCCAGGCCTTCGACCCTCTCGTATTCTTCGTTGTGGCGAACCATCACGTTGTTGTTGCTGAAGTGATAACTCAATGCCTGAGAGATTTCCGAATCCAGGAAGCTCAGCAACTGGTCACGGTTGTCCACCAGCTCGACCAGAACACCCAGACCGCTGAAGATCGAGGCGTATTCACAGCCGATCACGCCCGCGCCATAAATGATCAGCTTGCGCGGGGTATGGCCCAGGCTGAGGATGGTGTCGCTGTCGTAGATGCGCTTGTGACTGAAATCGATGTCGGCCGGACGATAGGGGCGCGAACCGGTGGCGATGATGATCTGGTTGGCCACCAGCTTTTCGACTACGCCGTTGGAGCAGACCACGTTGACACTGGTCTCGTCGGCAAAACTGCCGGTGCCGAAGAATACGTCGACGCGGTTGCGGGCGTAGTAACTGGTGCGCGAGGCCACTTGCTTGGAGATGACCATTTCGGCGTTTTTCAACACATCCGGAAACGAAAACCAGCGCGGCTCGCCGATGGCACGGAACATGGGATTGGTGTTGAACTGAATGATCTGCTTGACCGAGTGACGCAGAGCCTTGGACGGAATGGTGCCCAAATGGGTGCAGTTACCGCCCACTTGCCGACGGCTGTCGACCATGGCGACCTTGCGCCCCGCCTTGGCGGCGTTCATTGCCGCGCCTTCTCCGGCAGGGCCGGAACCCAGTACCACTACGTCGTAGTTGTAGACAGCCATGCGTACTCCTTTAAACAGACCGAGGCGCCACTCTGGCATCTCTGGCTAAATCACGCGGCGCAGTCTAGCGCTGCACCGAGGCGGCGAACATTAACCCTTGGTCGCGTCGAAGGCCAATTTTTGTCTATGCAAGGTGGCAATTGACCGGAAGTTCCGGCCTCTTGACTTACCGTGGCTGCTCCACTGCCAGACGATCAAACGACGCGTTGCTGCGGATGATAAAGCGCTTATCGGCACGAATCACAAAAAAAGCAGGGATTTTATGTTCTTGCGCATAATTCCAGCCGCGCCGCGGGCCGAGAATCAACAGCAGTGAGGAGAGGCCGTCAGCCATCAGCGCCGAGGGATGAATGACCGTTACCGACGCCAGCCCATGATGAACGGGTTGGCCGGTCAAAGCGTCGAGCGTGTCGGAAATGCGCCCGCCTTCGCCGCCAGCGTAGCGACGATAGTCACCCGAGGTAGACAGGGCGTAACCATTCAGGGGAAAGACTTTTTGCAAAACGTTGCCATCATCGCGTGGTGCGTCAAGGGCCACCCTCTAGGGCGAACCATCGGGCTTGAGCCCGCTGACTTTCAACTCGCCCGTGGCTTGCACCAGATAATCGTGCAACCCCAGCTTTTCCATGCGCTCGCTGATGCGATCTACCGCATAACCGGCGGCAATACTGTTGAGGTCCACTTGCACAGCGGCGCTTTTGCACAACTGTTGCCCGACGACGCGCAGATCGCGATAGCCCACCGTTGCCCGGGCGCGGGACAACTGGCGCACCAGCGGCATTTGCTCAAACAGTGCATGAGCGCCCAGCCCCCACAGGTCCATCAGCGGCTTCACCGTCAGGTCGAAAGCACCATCACTGTCCCGTGACAGTTGCTCGCCAACACTGATCAGTTTCAAAACCGGTTCGGGCATGGTCTGGCAGCTATTGGCAGGCAATGCATTGAAAAGCTCGATATCCGAGTCACTGCGCCAAAGCGACATCTGTTGATCGACTTCAGCCAGAATCGATTCGATCTGCGGGCGCACGACTGCAGGCTCAGGCTGCCCGGAGGCGCGCACGTACACCACTGAGTAATGACTGCCCATGGCCGGCCCGCCAAAGCTTTCCAGCTTGCGTTCCTGACCGCAACCACCGCACCCCAGCAGCACCAGGCACACTGCAACCCTGCAAAACCCACGCAAACTGATGCCCCGCACTAAAAAAACCTTTCAGAGTGACTTGCCATCATTGGCAGGCAAGACAGAAACCTTCCGTAGCGGCCCGCTCGGACCAGGGCCGGACTTCACCCACATGAGGCCGACCAAAGTATTGAGTGGTCAGTGTCGGGCTTATGGTTCCCATATGGCATGCCTGTTCATCCGGTTTCATCTGGTTGATAAGCCGTGCACGCATCGACCAGTCATACCTGTCAAGCGTCTGTTAAGTAATAGCAAATCGCCGAAACGGTTGTCTTTGAGCCCTGTTACACATACTGTTACAAATGTGCATCGCCAGTCGCACACACGTAATGGCGATGTAAACGGGATAAAAAAACGACAACGGACTCCAAGCCGACGAGCCTGAGCGAGTAACTAAATGGCCTCCACAACAAGTAAGGGCAAAGCGATCTTTCGCGTTGTCAGCGGTAACTTCCTCGAGATGTTCGATTTCATGGTCTACGGCTTTTACGCCACGGCCATTGCCAAGACATTTTTCCCATCCGACAGCGCATTTGCTTCGTTGATGCTGTCGCTGGCGACCTTCGGCGCAGGCTTCCTGATGCGACCCTTGGGCGCTATCTTTCTCGGTGCCTATATCGACCGTCACGGACGTCGCAAGGGCCTGATTATCACCCTCGCGATGATGGCAATGGGCACTTTGCTGATTGCCTGTGTGCCGGGCTACGCCACTCTGGGCGTTGTTGCACCGCTGCTGGTGCTACTCGGTCGCCTGCTGCAAGGCTTCTCGGCTGGCGTCGAGCTGGGTGGTGTTTCGGTGTACCTCGCTGAAATCTCGACACCGGGTCGCAAAGGCTTCTTCGTCAGTTGGCAGTCCGCCAGCCAACAGGCTGCCGTGGTATTCGCCGGTTTGCTGGGCGTTGGTCTGAACCACTGGCTGAGCCCGGAGCAAATGGGCGAATGGGGCTGGCGCGTGCCGTTCCTGATCGGCTGCCTGATTGTGCCGGCGATCTTCATCATCCGCCGTTCGCTGGAAGAGTCACCGGAGTTCGAAGCCCGCACGCACCGCCCGACGCTGCGTGAAGTGGTGCGCTCCATCAGCCAGAACTTTGGCCTGGTGCTGGGCGGCATGGCGCTGGTAGTGATGACCACGGTGTCGTTCTACCTGATTACCGCCTATACCCCGACCTTCGGCAAGAACGAACTGAACCTCACTGACCTGGAAAGCCTGCTGGTGACCGTCTGCGTCGGCGTGTCCAACTTCATCTGGCTGCCGATCATGGGCTCGTTCTCGGATCGTATCGGCCGCAAGCCGCTGTTGATTGCAGCGACCGTGCTGGCCATCGCCACCGCCTACCCTGCGCTGTCGTGGTTGGTAGAGCACCCAAGCTTCAGCCACCTGCTGATGGTCGAGCTGTGGTTCTCGTTCCTGTACGGTTCCTACAACGGCGCAATGGTCGTGGCGCTGACCGAGATCATGCCGGTCGAAGTCCGCACCACCGGTTTCTCGCTGGCCTACAGCCTGGCGACCGCAACCTTTGGTGGCTTCACCCCGGCGGCCTGTACTTACCTGATTCACGAATTGGGTAACAAGGCAGCGCCCGGTATCTGGCTGACGGGTGCCGCTGTGCTGGGCCTGGTTGCTACGCTGGTGCTGTTCCGCAAAGGCGGGCAGAAGCTGGAAGCGCCCGGAGCACCTGCAACCGCCTGATTCATCGCTTGATCGATCAGATAGCTGTAACGGCTAAAAGCAAAAACCCCGGCACGAGTTGATCTCGGCCGGGGTTTTGCTTTTTCAGACAGCGCGCCTCCAGGGTCGAAAGCCAAGCCAGAGCAGCACCCCGGGCAATTGCAACGCAATCATTAAACCCAGCGACCACTGATAGGCCTCAAGCGGATAACCGGCACCCTGCGCAACCGGCCACAGGTTGAGCACCACTCCCATCAGCCACTGGAGGAAGAACGCGAGCACAAACACCACCAGATTGAAGGAAGAGCTGACCCTGCCCGCCAGCTCCGGTGCCACCGATTGCGCCACAATGGCGTAGTTCATGGTGGTCGACGTGCCGAAGAAGCTGAAGCCCATCGCAACAATATAGGGTGACACCGGTAGACCACTGGCCATCAGCATCTGGAAGCCGATGAAGATCACCATCCCTGCACCACAGACCATGATCGGCTGTACACCGAACCTGCGCAGATAATCAGTGATCGTGCCGAACGTAAGAGACCCTGCCACCATCGCGATGGCGCCGAACAGCAGTACATTGGCCATGCCTGAATCGCTCAGCCCGGCCATGTCACGCAACCACGGTCCCATCCACAGCGACAGTACCGACATGTAGATGGCGTGCGAAAACACTGAATACAACGCCAGACGCCAGAACGTCCAGGAAGAGTAAAGTTTGCCGACTGCGGCAAACATATCGCTGTAGCGGGTGTTTCTGGTCTCGTAGGCTTTGGGAACACTGAGGTGTATGACCACGGCCACACAAAAGGTCAGCAGCGCCAGCATCAGAAACGCTTCTCGCCAGGTCAGCCAGCTCAGCAACGCATGCAAAGGCGTGGTCGACGCCATCGCGCCCAGCCCGCCAATCGACAGCAGGCAGGCAGTACTCAGTGGCAAACGCTCGACCGGCAACCAGATGGCACATGCCTTGATCGCACTCATCAGCGAACCCGCCACGCCCAGATCAATCAGACCCCGCCCGATCAACAACCCTGTCTCGGTGCTGGAAATACTGAAGATGACCGAACCGGCGACTGCAAACAACAGCATCGGTGCCTGCACGCTGCGCGGGCCGTAACGATCAAGCATGACGCCGAGGGGAATCTGTGCGGCAGCGAAGGTCAGAAAATACACGCCAGTCAACAACCCCAGGCTGCTCGCGGGCAAACTCAGGTCGGCCTGCAGATCGACATAGATCACCGCATTGACGGTACGAAACAGGTAGGAAACGAAATGCCCCAGACCAAAGGGGACGAAAATCGTCAGAAACAGAAAAAAGAAGCTGCTTTTGAGGTGTTGCTGCGATCCGTCCATGGCCGAACTGCTCATCCTTGGCTACTCCGTCATCCACAAGGGCTGTGCCTGACAGGTTCTCATGACACGCAACAAAACAAAACGGGCCGAAGCCTGCATGCGCAGGGTTCGGCCCGTTTATTTGCTGCCCGGTCAGACCGGGCAGTTCAAACGTTCAACATTTACTGCGGAAAGGCAGGCGGATTGACGTCTGCCATGTCTTCCATCACGCGAACAACCTGGTGGCTGTAGCCAAACTCGTTGTCGTACCAGACGTACAGCACAACGCGGTTATCGTTGACGATGGTGGCTTCGGCATCCACAACACCGGCGTGACGCGAGCCGACGAAGTCAGTGGACACCACTTCCTGCGAGTTCACAAAGTCGATCTGCTTGTGCAGGTCCGAGTGCAGCGCCATGTAGCGCAGGTACTCGTTCATTTCTTCGCGGGTGGTCGGCTTCTCAAGGTTGAGGTTGAGAATGGCCATGGACACGTTCGGCGTTGGAACGCGGATCGCGTTACCGGTCAGCTTTCCGGCCAGTTCAGGCAGTGCCTTGGCAGCAGCGGTGGCGGCACCGGTTTCGGTGATCACCATGTTCAACGCAGCGCTGCGACCACGACGGTCACCCTTGTGGAAGTTGTCGATCAGGTTCTGGTCGTTGGTGTACGAGTGAACCGTTTCAACGTGACCATTGGTGATGCCGAACTTGTCGTTGACAGCCTTGAGCACCGGCACGATGGCGTTGGTGGTGCAGGATGCCGCGGACACGATCTTGTCGTCCGCCGTGATTTCACCGTGGTTGATACCATGCACGATGTTCTTCAGCTTGCCTTTGCCCGGCGCGGTCAATACCACGCGGTCGACGCCAGGGCAGGCCAGATGCTGACCCAGACCGTCGGCATCACGCCATACACCGGTGTTGTCCACCAGCAGAGCGTCCTTGATACCGTATTGGGTGTAATCCACCTCGGACGGGTTCTTGGCGTAGATGACCTGAATCAGGTTACCGTTGGCAGTGATGGTGCTGTTGGCTTCATCAATGGTGATGGTGCCATCGAACGGACCATGTACCGAGTCACGACGCAGCAGGCTGGCACGCTTGACCAGATCGTTTTCCGCGCCTTTGCGGACCACGATGGCACGCAGACGCAGACCGTCGCCACCACCGGTCTTCTCGATCAGAATCCGCGCCAGCAGGCGACCGATACGACCGAAACCGTAAAGCACGACATCGGTGCCCTTGCGCGGGCTGGTGCCCTGCTGACCCACTACACTGGCCAGCTCTTCACGTACGAACTGCTCGGGCGTGCGGCCGTTGCCTTCAGTCTTGAACTTCACGGCCAGTTTGCCCAGGTCCACCGAAGCGGCACCCAGTTTGAGCTCGCTCATCGCTTTTACAAGCGGGAACGTCTCGTGTACGGACAACTCAACCGCATCGGACTGACGATGACGCGCAAAGCGGTGAGCTTTGAGAATCGCGATGACTGAACGGTTGATCAGGCTGCGGCCATAGATCGAACTCACCACATTATTATTGCGGTAGAGCTGACCGATGAGCGGGATCATCGCTTCGGCGAGAGCTTCACGATCGATCCATTCACCAAGACACTGGTCGGGCTTCTGAGTCACGGGAACCTTCCACATGTAGGGGCTGAAAAAAGGGGCTACATTATGACCGCGCCTTTGTTTATGAGCAATGCGCGACTGTCATATCGATGGGCACTACATAATTTTCGCCCGTAAATACGCGGTAACACTCTGGAAAACTGACAGCCACCACCTTCCCCCGTTACAATCGCCGCCCCTGTTGCAACGCCTGGAGCCCGACCTTCCCGTGCCAGTTCTGCGTCTACCGCATCTTTCTGCCGCTGCAGGCAAACAACACTGGGGCAATCTTCCCGGTGCCGCACTGAGCCTGGCCATTGCCGAGGCCGCCAGCGCAGCCAAGCGCTTTACCCTGCTACTGACCGCCGACAGCCAGAGCGCCGAGCGGCTGGAGCAGGAGCTGAAGTTTTTCGCGCCCACGCTGCCGGTTCTGCACTTCCCGGACTGGGAAACCCTGCCCTACGACCTGTTTTCGCCGCACCAGGACATCATTTCCCAGCGCATCGCCAGCCTTTATCGCCTGCCGGAGCTGGAGCATGGCGTTTTGGTAGTACCGATCACGACCGCCCTACACAGACTCGCGCCGACCAAATTCCTGCTCGGCAGCAGCCTGGTGCTGGATGTCGGCCAGAAGCTTGATGTGGAAGCCATGCGCACGCGCCTGGAAGCCAGCGGCTATCGCTACGTGGATACGGTTTACGAGCACGGCGAGTTCACCGTGCGCGGCGCATTGATCGACCTGTTCCCGATGGGCAGCAAGCTGCCGTTCCGTATCGACCTGTTCGACGATGAAATCGAAACCCTGCGCACCTTCGATCCGGACACGCAGCGTTCCATCGACAAGGTCGAGTCGGTGCGCCTGTTGCCTGCTCGTGAGTTCCCGCTACAAAAAGAAGAAGTCACGCGCTTCAAGGCACGCTTTCGAGAGCGTTTCGACGTGGACTTCCGGCGCAGCCCGATTTTCCAGGACTTGAGCAGCGGCATCACGCCTGCCGGTATCGAGTACTACATTCCATTGTTCTTCGAAGAAACCTCGACGCTGTTCGATTATCTGCCGCAGGACACTCAGGTGTTTTCCCTGCCGGGTATCGAGCAGGCCGCAGAAAATTTCTGGAACGACGTGCGCAACCGCTATGAAGAACGCCGCGTAGACCCTGCACGGCCACTGCTGCCACCGGCCGAGCTGTTCCTGCCGGTGGAAGACTGCTTTGCACGCTTGAAAAACTGGCCGCGCGTGGTGGCCAGCCAGCAGGATGTCGATGCCGGAGCCGGACGCGAACGCTTCCCGGCCCAGACCCTGCCGGATCTGTCCATTGAAGCCAAGGCGAGTCAGCCATTGGCGGCATTGTCGACATTTCTTGATGACTTCCCCGGTCGCGTGCTGTTTACCGCCGAGTCCGCCGGTCGCCGTGAAGTGCTGCTGGAACTGCTTGAACGCCTGAAGCTGCGGCCGAAAACGGTCGACAGCTGGCAGGACTTCGTCGATGGCAAGGACAGGCTGGCAATCACCATCGCCCCGCTGGACGACGGCCTGCTGCTGGAGCAACCGGCACTGGCGCTGGTCGCTGAAAGCCCGCTGTTCGGCCAGCGGGTCATGCAGCGCCGCCGTCGCGAAAAGCGCACCGATGGCGGCAATAACGACGCCGTCATCAAGAACCTTACCGAACTGCGTGAAGGCGCGCCGGTGGTGCACATCGACCATGGCGTTGGCCGCTATCTGGGGCTGGCGACACTGGAAGTCGAAAATCAGGTCGCCGAATTCCTGATGCTGGCCTACGCCGAGGACGCCAAGCTGTACGTCCCGGTCGCCAACCTGCACCTGATTGCCCGCTACACCGGCAGCGACGACGAGAGCGCGCCGCTGCACCGCCTGGGCTCGGAAACCTGGCAGAAAGCCAAGCGCAAGGCGGCTGAACAGGTTCGCGACGTGGCTGCCGAACTGCTGGATATCTACGCACGCCGGGCAGCCCGCGAGGGTTATGCCTTCGCGGATCCGAAAGCCGACTACGCCACTTTCAGCGCGGGCTTCCCGTTCGAAGAAACGCCGGATCAGCAGACCACCATCGAGGCCGTGCGCGCCGACATGCTGGCACCCAAACCGATGGATCGCCTGGTGTGTGGCGACGTGGGCTTCGGCAAGACCGAAGTGGCCATGCGCGCCGCCTTCATTGCCGTGCACGGCGGGCGTCAGGTGGCCATTCTGGTGCCGACCACCCTGCTCGCCCAGCAGCACTACAACAGCTTCCGCGACCGTTTCGCAGACTGGCCGGTGACGGTCGAAGTGATGAGCCGCTTCAAGTCGGCCAAGGAAGTCAGTGCCGCCGTTGCCGATCTGGCCGAGGGCAAGATCGACATCGTCATCGGTACGCACAAGCTGTTGCAGGATGACGTCAAGATCAAGAATCTCGGTCTGGTGATCATCGACGAAGAACACCGCTTCGGTGTTCGCCAGAAAGAACAGCTCAAGGCACTGCGCAGCGAGGTCGACATTCTGACCCTCACCGCAACGCCGATTCCGCGAACCCTGAACATGGCCGTGTCGGGCATGCGTGATCTGTCGATCATCGCCACGCCACCGGCGCGCAGGCTGTCGGTACGCACCTTCGTCATGGAGCAGAACAAGCCGACCATCAAGGAAGCCCTGCTGCGCGAGTTGCTGCGCGGCGGCCAGGTCTACTACCTGCACAACGACGTCAAAACCATCGAGAAATGCGCGGCGGATCTGGCCGAACTGGTGCCGGAAGCCCGTATCGGCATCGGCCACGGGCAGATGCGCGAGCGCGAACTCGAACAGGTGATGAGCGATTTCTACCACAAGCGCTTCAATGTACTGATCGCCTCGACCATCATCGAGACCGGCATCGACGTGCCGAGCGCCAACACCATCATCATCGAGCGTGCCGACAAGTTCGGCCTGGCCCAGTTGCACCAGTTGCGCGGCCGCGTCGGACGCAGTCACCACCAGGCCTATGCCTATCTGCTGACCCCGCCGCGCAAGCAAATCACCCCCGACGCGGAAAAGCGTCTGGAAGCGATTGCCAACACCCAGGACCTGGGCGCGGGCTTCGTGCTCGCCACCAATGACCTGGAGATCCGAGGCGCAGGCGAACTGCTCGGGGACGGCCAGAGCGGTCAGATCCAGGCCGTGGGTTTTACCCTGTACATGGAAATGCTCGAGCGTGCGGTCAAGTCGATTCGCAAGGGCGAACAGCCCAATCTTGATCAACCGTTGGGCGGCGGACCGGAAATCAACCTGCGTGTACCGGCATTGATCCCCGAAGCCTACCTGCCGGATGTACACACCCGCCTGATTCTCTACAAACGCATCGCCAACGCGGCAGACGAAGAGGCGTTGAAAGACTTGCAGGTAGAAATGATCGACCGCTTCGGCCTGTTGCCGGAGCCGACCAAGAACCTGGTGCGCATCACGCTGCTCAAACTGCACGCCGAACAGCTGGGTATCAAGAAAATCGACGGCGGCCCGCAAGGTGGACGCATCGAATTCGCGACCGAGACTCCAGTTGATCCGCTGACCCTGATCAAGCTGATCCAGAGCCAGCCCAACCGTTACAAGTTCGAAGGTGCCACGCTGTTCAAATTCCTGGTGCCCATGGAGCGCCCGGAAGAGCGTTTCAATACCATCGAAGCGCTGCTTGAGCGCCTGACCCCGAAAACTGCTTGAAGGATTCACGCATGCGTCTGTTTCGTTCATTGATCCTGCTGCTGACGCTGATCGCGCCGACCGCGTTCGCCGACGGCTTGTATCAGGTCGAGATTCTGCTGTTTCGCCAGAACGGCGAACCCGCCTCGACCCGTCAGCTTGTCCCGGAAAACTGGGACAAGGACGCGCAGAAGATCGCCGCGACCGATGAACGAAGCCCCGCCCTCAATGATCTGGCCAGCAAACTGCAGGGCAGTGGCAATTACCAGGTGCTGATGCAGCGCGCCTGGCAGCAGAGCATCGGCACCGAGCCGGGCAAGGTTGCCGTCACCAGTGGTGACGAGCGGCTTGGGCACTTCCCTATCGAGGGCACCGTGAGTCTGGCGATGGCACGTTTTACCGATATTGGTGCACAATTCTGGGTCAACCAGCTGGACCCGCATGGCGTGGTCATCAGCAGTGAACGATTGAAGCAGACCGCCAGGGTAAAAAACGGTGAGCTGACCTATCTGGACAATGGCAACCTCGCGTTGCTGATCAAAGTTTCTCCTCTTTGATCTTTACGTACGCAAGGGACGCCAAGGCGCCCCCTTTCTTTTTGAGCATCGCTGCGGCGTAGGGCTTTTTAAAACTTGTCGTCCATTCTCGAAAAAGTCCTGGCTGCGGCCTGGACAGACCTATTCCACGAGCGAACGCTTGAGCGAGGGCGCGACTACGCCCGGCAAAAACGCATCGTGCTGGAAGACTCCAGCCCGCAGATCATCCGCACCGCCTGTCGGGGCTCGGGCCTGGAAATCTATACCCAGACCCTGCTGTTCAAGGACCCCGATCGCTACAAGAATTACCTGACCTGCAAATGCACCTGCCCGGTTCGCAACGATTGCAAACATTGCGTGGCTGCCCTGCTGTTTCTGCAGGACCCGCAAAACCGTCCGTTGCTGCAGGCCGCACTGGCCTCGCACCAGCAAGAGCCGGAAAAGCCCGTAGAGCAAAAACCCAGGCTGCCGGAGCGCCTGATCGATGACCTGCAGCCACGGCCTAGGCTGATTCTGGCCAGCATCGAGTTCAGTGCCTACGAGCCGCGCAACGGGCGCATGCAGCGGCACATTCAGCACCGTGCCGCGCTCGCCTTTGCCTACGGCAAGCATTACGCGGTCGGCACCACCAACGTCAGCATTCTGGTCAGTTCACTGGGCAGCGACCTGGTGAATCAGAAAAGCGACATCATCGAACACACCGATACCGAAACCCTGCGTATCCGTCGTCAGGGCGAACGGGAGCGGCAGTTGCGTCAGGAACTGGCCGACCTGGGCTTCAAGGTCGCCACCCGGCAAAGCAAGGCGTTGCCCGACAGCGCCGGCGACATGTACGAACTGCCCAACGACAAGGCCTGGCTGCACTTTGTCCTCGATGACCTGCCGCGACTGCGCGAGCAAGGCTGGGAAATCGACATTCAGGACGAGTTCGGTTTCGACGTCACGCCGGTGGAAGACTGGTACGCGGTCATCGACGAAGAGAACGAGCGCGACTGGTTCGACCTGGAACTGGGCATCATCGTCAACGGCGAACGCCTGAGCCTGCTGCCGATTCTGATCAACCTGATCCGCAGCCATCCAGAACTGATGAGCCCGTCGGCCGTGGCCAAGCGCGGCGACGAAGAACAACTGCTGGTGCAGCTCAACCACTTCACCCAGAGCGGCGGCAGCCCGGTACAGATCGCCCTGCCCTATGGCCGACTCAAGCCGGTACTGGCGACGCTGGGGGACTTCTACTGGCGTCAGGAGGGCAACAACGCGCTGCGCATGAGTAAAGCCGATGCGGCGCGCTTTACCCAGCTCGAAGACCTGCCGCTGACCTGGCAGGGCGGCGACCGCCTGCGTCACTTTGCCGAACGCCTGATCAACATCAAGGACGCGCCGGTCAGCCTGCCCGATGGCTTGAATGCCACGCTGCGTCCTTATCAGCTGGAAGGCCTGAGCTGGATGCAGTCGCTGCGCGAGCTGGAAGTCGGCGGCGTGCTGGCTGATGACATGGGGCTGGGCAAAACGCTGCAGACCCTGGCTCACCTGCTGATGGAAAAACAGGCCGGACGCCTCGACCGACCCGCGCTGGCCGTCATGCCCACCAGTCTGATTCCCAACTGGCTGGATGAAGCCGAGCACTTCACCCCGGACCTCAAGGTACTGGCCCTGTATGGCGCCAATCGTCATCAAGACGCTGGCAACCTGCAGGATTACGACCTGATCCTGACCACTTACGCATTGCTGCCACGGGACCTGGAACTGCTCGAAAAACAGCCCTTCCACGTGCTGATTCTCGATGAAGCGCAGTACATCAAGAACCCCAACAGCAAGGCCGCCCAGGCCGCACGCAACCTCAACGCACGTCAGCGCCTGTGCCTGAGCGGTACGCCACTGGAAAACCACCTGGGCGAGCTGTGGTCACTGTTCCACTTCCTGATGCCCGGCTGGCTGGGCAACAGCAAGGAATTCAACAGCAATTACCGCACTGCCATCGAAAAGCATGGCAACCAGGACCGCCTCCACCACCTCAATGCGCGTATCAAGCCGTTTCTGCTGCGTCGTACCAAGGAGCAAGTGGCCACCGAGCTGCCACCCAAGACCGAGATCATCCACTGGGTCGACCTTAACGATGCCCAGCGCGACGTGTACGAAACCGTACGCCTGGCGATGGACAAGAAGGTCAGGGACGAAATCACCCGCAAAGGCGTGGCACGCAGCCAGATCATCATTCTCGAAGCGCTGCTCAAGCTGCGCCAGGTGTGCTGTGACCTGCGTCTGGTCAATCAGGACATGCCGGTCAACAGCAAACAAGGCACGTCAGGCAAGCTCAACAGCCTGATGGAGATGTTCGAAGAGCTGCTGGCCGAAGGCCGCAAGATCCTGTTGTTTTCGCAGTTCACTTCGATGCTGAGCCTGATCGAAGAAGAGCTCAAGCAACGCGGCATCGCTTACGCACTGCTGACCGGCTCGACCCGGGATCGGCGCACGCCGATTCATGACTTCCAGAGCGGCAAGCTGCCGATCTTCCTGATCAGCCTGAAAGCAGGCGGCACCGGCCTCAACCTGACTGCCGCCGATACCGTGATCCACTATGACCCGTGGTGGAACCCGGCAGCGGAGAATCAAGCGACCGACCGTGCTTATCGTATCGGTCAGGACAAGCCGGTGTTCGTCTACAAGATGATCGCGCGCGGCACCGTGGAAGAGAAAATCCAGCGCCTGCAACGGGAAAAGTCAGCGCTGGCAGCCGGTGTGCTTGATGGCCGCACAACCGGCGACTGGAAACTGCGCGACGAAGACCTGCAGGCCCTGTTCGCCCCGCTTCCCGCAGCCCCGAAGAAAACCCGCAAGTAAACCCGTCCGGCGCTATTCGACAGCAATATGCTTAAGGATCTGCGCCGTGGACAAGACCGTAGCGTATTCACCGTGCAGGTTGGCCAGCGACATCGCGTGCACGTCTTCGGCACTGCGCGGCTTGCCGAAGAAGTCTGCTTGATCGAAGGTAAAGCAGGCGTCATGCGCCACCATCACGTCAAAGCCAAGATTGCCTCCACTGCGCGCGGTGGACTCGACGGAATTGTTGGTAATCACACCGACAATCACCACCTGCCCGATCCCGTCCGAGCGTAACCACATCTCCAGAAACGACCCGCAAAACGCGTCAGGCACCTGCTTGCTCAACTCCCGCTCATCGGCGTGCGGCAAGAACGCTGACTGGTACTCGACCCCCGACTGCTCCGGCCAGAACACTGATTGCGGCGACGTCGAGAAATGCCGAACGTGAATCACCGGACGCCCGGATTGTCGCCAGGCACCCAGCAGCGCGCCTATATTCGCCTCGGCTTGCGGATTGTTACGCCGCCCCAGCCTGGGATGATTGATCCCCTGCTGCATGTCAATCAGGATCAGCGCGCTGTTGCCTTGAATATCCATGATGAATCAGTCCGAACTTTTGGTTCAGCAAGACTATCGCAATCAAGGTCTATTCTGGTCGCAATCGTCGACAGGCTCAGGCTTGTCCGAGACCCGCCCTCCAAGGAGAACATCATGATCGAACACCTTAAACTCGCTGGCAAAGTAGCACTAGTGCAGGGCGGCTCCCGAGGCATCGGTGCAGCCATTGTCCAGCGACTAGCCAAAGAAGGCGCCGCCGTGGCGTTTACCTACGTCAGCTCCGAGGTCAACGCTCTGGAGATTCAGGACAGCATCGTCGCCAATGGTGGTCGGGCACTGGCCATTCGCGCAGACAGTGCCGATGAGAAGGCAATTCGCCAGGCCGTGCAGACCACCGCTGAAACCCTTGGCAGGCTGGACATTCTGGTCAACAACGCCGGCATTCTGGCCATTGCGCCGCTCAATGAATTCAGCATGCAGGACTTCGACAAAACCCTGGCGATCAACGTGCGTAGCGTGTTCATCGCCAGCCAGGAAGCCGCTCGGCACATGGAAGAAGGCGGCCGCATCATCAACATTGGCAGCACCAACGCCGACCGCATGCCCTTTGCGGGCGGTGCCACGTACGCCATGAGCAAATCGGCGCTGATCGGCCTGACCAAAGGCATGGCCCGCGACCTCGGCCCGCAAGGTATCACCGTCAACAACGTCCAGCCCGGCCCGGTGGATACCGACATGAACCCGGCACAGGGCGAATTCGCCGAAACCCTGAAAGCACTGATGGCCCTGCCCCGCTACGGCACAAGCGAAGAAATCGCCAGCTTCGTCGCCTACCTGGCAGGCCCGGAAGCCGGCTACATAACCGGCGCCAGCCTGACCATCGACGGCGGCTTCAGCGCCTGAACTTCACGAGACGAGCGGCGGTGCGCCTTAGCGCCGCACCGCCTTCTCGGGCTTTTCAGTGGCGCATAAGCGTTTATTTGCTTAACCGCATGAAAAATCTGAAAAAAAGTTTTGCGTTAGGAAAAGGTTTCGACTACATTAGCGCGCCTCGACAGACACAACGTTGTCGTCGAGATACGGTGAGGTGTCCGAGTGGCTTAAGGAGCACGCCTGGAAAGTGTGTATACAAGAAATTGTATCGAGGGTTCGAATCCCTCCTTCACCGCCATATTAAGAAAACCCTGTGAATTCAGTTGTTTAGAGTTCACGGGGTTTTTTGTTTGCACTACTCACAGTGCTGCAAGTTCTCGCCGGTCAGCGCTTCCCCTCCTCCGATGGCTGGGGATGTGCATACATTCTCGACGCCCGCACACCCTTCTCCAACCCCGCCAGCTTCTCAGTCTGACTACTCGCCAGCCCGTCGCACTTTCTGCACAGGACAAGATTCTGTGGGTGCTCATGAAAGATCGGCACGACTACTTCACCGGCGAAGGCAAGCTGTGGTTCGACAATCAGAACCACATCGCCAGCGCGTGTGCTTGCAGCCTTACTGTTGCAAAGGCGCTCATCAAGAAATTGCGTGAGCATGGATACCTGACCATCGAGAAGCGCCGTATTCATGGCTGCGTCTATTCCAACTCGATGACGATCACTCGCGACCTTATTCTGGCGTCCATGTCGCCGCTGGAGGCCATCCCCAAGCCTGTAGCGGTCACGTCAAACCCTGGAGGCGAACGTGTGCCTGAGTACACCCCTGCTCCCTTGCCAAAAGCGGCGCAGATTGCACCGGCGCCCAGCGTTATCGCGTACGACGAACACTTCGAAGATCAGCCGGAATGGATGAGAGATGTAGCCTAAATTCGATCTCGCCATGGTCGGAAATCGTCTATCCGGGGTAGACGGAATTCGACCGGTAGTAAGACCGATATTCAATAAGACAGATGTAGAAAGACAAAAGCATTAGAGGGTTTTCACTCAGCGTCGCTCATCTTGCTGATTCAAGCTGACGCGGTAACTTTTAAACTTTTCGCCGTCGGTGTACTGCTTGCTGTAATAATTGTAAACAGCGCCTTTTACATCAATACCCACTCCATTCTGAGTATCGCGAATTACGACATCTTGCACACTACTGTCCGTAATCATAAAAGAAGCCTGTTTGTTTAACTGCTTTAAAATCTCCTGATCGGTTCCTTGAATCTGATTGTCGATGTAGAATCTCAGAGTATCCAAATCAGTAGCAGGTGCACCGTAGCGAGTTACGTATACCCACGCCCCGCCCTTAACCTCCTGCTTAATAACAAGCTCATCAGCATCTGCAATACCACCGACCACCGAGTCAAGAAAGTAATCAATAACTAAAAGACCTAACAGGCACCAGAACAGAATCTTGTACACATTGCGCGACTTAGTATCCTTTTGACTTTGCATATTCAATACCTTGTTCTATCCAATATTGGTCAGTTGGATCATCGCCATACGGCGCACGCCAGTACCACTTCCCCCAATCCACCTTGGTGCTCTGTGTGCCTGAACGCTTCTGAGCAAACCCCGCAGCCCTCAGCAGAATCTGATCAGGCAGCTGACCAGCCCTGCCCACGGCACCGTAGTGAAAATTGCCGAAATCTTCCCACGCATGATTCTGCTGCTTATAGTCCCATGGACCATGATTACGTACTTTGTAATAAAACCAACTCATGAATGCACCGACAGCGGGGTCCTTCTTCCACTGATCGTTCGCAAGCTTCATGTGCACATCGACACTAACGCCGGGAGGTATCGCTTCTGGCATTTCATTGCTCATGGCTTGCTCTCTTCCAAACGCGCACAGGATCAGGCGTAAATTTTATTGCTGATGGCATCCCAGCCACCCGCAATTTGCCCTGCGCTTTGCCCAGTCTTCCGACTTTGCTTGGAGTAGATTAATTTGATGCGGCCATAATTTAACGCAATCAGCTCACTCGGAAACGCATTAGACTGATCGCCATTGCCCGTTAAAGCGAAAGAGCTAACTATAACTTCCTCAAGCACTATCTCAAGGTATTTAACTTTCGGATCGCCAGCCCTAAATATATGAACCGACACCTGCTTAAAATGCTTGCCACTACAGCAAGCCTCATGAAGTTTGGGTGTAGCATTATCTACAGGCTTGCGGACAAGTAAATCACTTAAGTAAGCGCGACCAGAAGTTGCACCGCCAGCGGACGTAGCTGTAGCGGACGCTGTCTGACTGGCCGAGAGGTCGAAATCCTGTAGCTCAATCCAGTTTTCGTAACCTTCGGAGAGCGTTTCTCCGGGGATGCCTTCGATTTGTAGGTAGGCTTCAAATGACATACTTAATTCCTTTTAAGGTTTTCGCAAGGGTTAGCATGATACTAAGATTCCCGCGCTGACGGAACAGGGAGGTCGTTTTCCCTGTTTTCCAATTCCCATGCTGCATGCTCGCGCTACATTCGACGGCGATTGACTGTGCTGACTGGAAATATCGTTGGGGTCGGGTCAGCTTCAGCGCTGCTAAACCGAGCGCACGGGGGGGGGGGGCAGTCGAGCACAGCTTAATGATAGTGCGGTGCTTCCGATCCCGATTCAGATTCAGATTGTTCAGCGTACGAACTGGCAGTCTTCAGAAATAGGCGTCTTGGCAATGTCGCCCCTGCCGGTGCAGGCCAGAGTAATGCGACTACCCTTTTGCAACTGAGCTATAGTAGGGTCTTTTGCATCTTCAAATGAAAACTGGGGTTCCATGAATTGATTGACTCCACCTTGCAGCGTTACGTAAGGACGACCCCGGAAATCTGTTGGGACAGAGCAGAAATTAAGGGTGGCAATGCCAAGGACGTAGGCTACGGCTCTCCAGCCGGTGGCATTTAGCCTCCCAAGGAGAGTTCGATGGGCGTTTTTTTAATCGGTTATGACTTGATATCTCCAGAAAATGACTACTCGGCAATTATTTCTAATATTAAGAGATCCACAACGACAGCCACTTCCCTTGAGCCCAGATGTAGGTGATGTCACCAGACCCGATTCGGCACCGGCACATCAAACTCTCGACTCAAGATGTTCGGAATATAAGACCGCTCAACCGTCGCTGGTTTGTAGGCGTGTGATTCAGGCTGTTCGCTGACCAACTCCAGTTCCCGCATCAGGCCTCGCACCTTGAACCGTCCAATTTGCTCGCCGTCTTCCAGCATCATCGACACGATGATGCGGCGTGAAAATGCGACCGTGTGACCGCATCTTCACAGGCATGCACAGGCTTGAAGCACATGTTATTTTTACCGCATATAGCGTGTATCGTAAAAAACTCAACCTTCGCCGCCACCGCCGCACGAAATCAGTTCAATAAGTCCCCTTTGATACCATTTATTCTGGCAACTCCACCCGTGTTCAAATGTAAACGCACTTGCAGTGCCGCTGAATGCAACGCCCAATGCGAGCGCCAAGGCGATTCCAATATTTCGCGAACGCACTTTCTTCATATTGTCTTTCATAAATACTCCATAGTTTTAGCAGGTAATGCGAGCCTGTAAAGGCTGCATGAACGTCACAATACCCTACCGACTTTAACGCTTTATTGTCGGCACTCAAGGTACACTGCCGCGGCCCTAAGGAAGGTCTGAAGTAGCCGGATGTTTTCCGGCTACCGAGTCCTCAGCACTTTTCAAAAAACGATGCATGTCGAAATTTGCTCAATTATCTTCGCTTTTTAGCTCTTTCGGCCGCTGCAAAGCCTTTTGCGGTAACCATTTCCTGCATTACACGCGCACCTCTCCTGCGCTCGCCAACAAATGTCGGCGGGCCATCCACAGGTTTGACAGGGCGAACAACGTCACCATCTGCGCGGTGTTCTTGGCCAAGCCCCGAAAGCGCACTTTTTCATAGCCAAACTGGCGTTTGATGACCCGAAACGGATGCTCGACCTTGGCGCGAATCTGGGCCTTGGCCTTCTCGATTTTGCGGATCGCCTTGTACAAAATACTGCGTTTTCCGTGCTTTTTGTAAGTGCTGCGGCGGGCGGCAATCTGCCAAATGACCTTGCGCCCAGCGTGTTCTTCGCGCTTCTCGACCCCGGTGTAACCTGCGTCGGCGCAGACTACGTTTTCCTCGCCGTGCAGCAGTTTGGCAACCTGCGTGACGTCTGCCACATTGGCCGCTGTTACTACCACGCTGTGCACCAGGCCTGACTCGTCGTCGGCGCCGATGTGAGCCTTGGCGCCGAAATAGTACTGGTTACCTTTCTTGGTTTGATGCATCTCAGGATCGCGTTTGCCATCCTTGTTCTTGGTCGAACTGGGCGCGTGAATCAGCGTGGCATCGACGATGGTGCCTTGACGCAACGACAAGCCACGGTCGCCCAGATAACCATTAATTACGCCGAGAATCCCGGTCGCCAACTCGTGCTTTTCCAGCAGACGACGGAAGTTGAGAATGGTGGTTTCGTCTGGAATTCGCTCCAGGCTCAGGCCTGAAAACTGACGCAGGATGGTCGTCTCATACAGCGCTTCTTCCATCGCCGGATCGCTGTAGCCGAACCAGTTCTGCATCAGATGAACACGCAGCATCGCCATCAGTGGGTAGGCGGGCCGGCCACCTTCTCCTTTTGGATAATAGGGCTCAATCAGGGCAATCAAACCTTTCCAGGGCACCACCTGATCCATCTCGATCAGGAACAATTCCTTACGGGTCTGCTTGCGCTTGCCGGCATACTCGGCGTCGGCGAAGGTCATCTGTTTCATCATCGAAAAGCTCGGCGACTGGTGTCCGGAGATTTTGCCAAATTAGGAAGTCTTTTTCAGAGTTTCCCTAGAAGATGACGTACTACACCCCGATGGATCGTTGATTTGCAGGGTGTATGCCCAATTTCGTAGCGCCTTGGTCTGGCTCACTTTGCACTTCAGTGAATCAGACCAAGGATCAATGTTGGCAGCTGCTTGGGTAGCCGATAACGGATCGGACAGAACATGCGTGGTCGCTGGCCGATCGGATCAATAATCGGTTCGCCGGCAGAATGTTTCTCCGCGCTGTATTTGCGCGAAAAGCAGTGATATGAAAACGTGACGTGCACCACCAAAGTTTCCTGGCCAGCCTACTGACGATTTCGAAGAAAAACGACATGTTCAAAACAGTCGACCAAAAGCTGTCGGTCAGATGTGTCCAAGAAGTTGTTGACGACTTAAAAAGCGCTCAGGTGCAACCGACTAAAACGTCCAAGTTTGCACTAATTTAGACACCCTTTCCTTCCGAGGCCTATATCGGGCAGGTTCGAATCCCTGCTTCACCGCCATACTTGAAACACACAAAACCCCTGAACTCGTTGAAGAATTCAGGGGTCTTGTGGTTTCTGGGCCTGAAAAAATGGTCGTGGGATCGATTGCTTAGCAGCAGGCCTCACACGCGGCACACCCCCTTTCTCCAATCCGGAACGGCCACCCAAACGCCCTGCAGGCGTTTTGATAGCGCACGATCACATCGAAAAATAAAGATTGAATCCTCACAGAAAATGTTATTTAAATAACAAAAATAAAAGCCGCCGAAGCTTCCGTCGGCGCTGGTGAGGTCAAAATAACAATGAGCAAGATTGCAGTCATCGGCAGCAACATGGTCGACCTGATCACTTACATCGAACGCATGCCCGCCCAGGGCGAAACGCTCGAAGCACCGCGTTTTGCCATGGGCTGCGGCGGCAAGGGCGCCAATCAGGCCGCCGCTGCGGCGCTGCTGGGCGCCGAAGTGCTGATGCTCAGCAAGGTCGGCGACGATGCTTTTGCCGATACCACCCTGGCCAATTTTCAACGGCTGGGCATTGATACGCGCTTTGTCGAACGGGTGCCGGGCGTGTCTAGCGGCGTGGCGCCGATCTTCGTTCAGGAGAACTCCCACAACAGCATACTCATCGTCAAAGGCGCCAATGCCCACCTGAGCCCGGCCGATATCGAGCGCGCCGAGGCACAGCTGCGCGATTGCGCTTTGATTGTGCTGCAACTGGAAGTCGAGCTGGCGACCGTCTACCACGCCATCGCCTTCGCTCACCGGCATGCCATCCCGGTGCTGCTCAACCCCGCCCCGGCCCTGGCGGGCCTGAGCCGCGAGCACTTGGCGCAGCTGGATTTCCTGATCCCCAACGAGAGCGAACTGGCACTGATCAGCGGCCAGCCGGTCACGTGCGCCGAGGAAGCGGCTCAGGCGGCACGGCAATTGGTCGCGCTGGGCGTACGCCACGTCATCGTCACACTGGGCGAACAAGGGGCGCTGTACGTCGGCGCCGAAGGCGAATGGCGGGTGCCAGGGGTCAAGGTTCAGGCGCGCGACACCACGGGTGCAGGTGACGCCTTCATTGGCTGCTTCGCCCGGCACTGGAGCCAGGACGGCAATATTCGCCAGGCCATGCAGCAGGCGGTGGCCTACTCCGCCTGCTCGGTCACCGGCCTCGGCACGCAATCTTCTTACCCCGATGCGTCCACGTTTGCGCGATTCCTCGATGCATCGGCCAACTGACACTCACCAGCCTCTCGCGGAGAACAATAATGAATAAGCCTGCGCTGCAACAAACCCCGGACGGGTTCTACCTGAATCGCACGCCGTGGTTCGCCTTCCTCCTGCTCTGCAGCATCTTCGCCCTTTGGGCGGCGGCCGCGAGCATGAACGACGTGCTGATCGCGCACTTCAAGAAAGCCTTCATGCTCAGCGATTTCCAGACCGCTTTCGTCCAGTCGGCGTTCTACCTGGGCTACTTTTTCGTCGCCATTCCGGCGGCACTGGTGGTGCGCCGCTTCAGCTACAAGACCACCATCCTCATCGGCCTGATGCTGTACCTGTTCGGCTGCGCTCTGTTCTTTCCGGCGGCATCGACCGCCAAGTACGGCATGTTCCTGATGGCGCTGTTCGTCATCGCCGCCGGCCTGTCGTTTCTCGAGACCGCGTGCAACACCTATTCGACACTGATGGGACCGCGTGAAACCGGCACACGACGCCTGAACATCTCGCAGACCTTCCACCCGTTCGGCGCCATGACCGGGGTATACGTCGGCAGCTTCGTGATGTTCAAGGACACCGACGCCACCAGCGAACAGTTGGCCCAGATGAGCGCCAGCGAGGCAGCGGCGCAGCAATTGCAAATGATCCAGTCGACCCTGCTGCCGTACAAATGGATGATCGCGGTACTCATATTGATGTTCATTCTGATCGCCATCACCCGCTTCCCCGCGTGCAAGGGCAACGGCACCGTCAGCGAACCGCGGGCGAGTATCGGCCAGAGCCTTGGCCGTCTGCGACGCAATCCGCGCTTCTGCTTCGGTGTACTGGCGCAGTTCCTCTACGTGGGCGCGCAGGTCGGGGTGTGGAGCTTCACTATTCGCCTGGCCATGCAAATGGGCGGCATGAACGAGCGCAGTGCCTCGTGGTTCCTGCTGACGACCTTTGCCGCCTATTTTATCGGCAAGATGATTGCCAACCTGCTGATGCGCAAAATGCACCCGGCCAAAGTCCTCGCGGTGTATGGCGTGCTGTGCATCGTGCTGCTGGCCTACACCATTCTGGTGCCGAACATCACCGCAGTATATGCCGCCGTGGGGGTCAGTGTGTTTCTCGGGCCTTGCTGGCCGACCATCTATGGTCTGACCATCGACGGGCTCGGCGAGGACACCGGTGTCGGCGGCTCGTTGCTGGTGATGAGCATCGTCGGCGGTGGCGTGATGCCGATCTTCTAGGGCCTGCTCAGCGATGCCAATGGCGGCAACATGCAGATTGCCTATAGCGTGCCGCTGCTGTGCTTCGTGGTCATCGTGATGTACGCAGTGCACTGCATGCGTCAGCCGCAACCGGTACTGGGTGGCTCGGCCACGGCGGTTGCGCAATGAGTAGCGAAGCGCTGCGCCTGCTGCTCTACCCACAGCTCTGGGACCAGGCCAGCCGGCTGCTGCTCGAATCTGCGAATTTCAGCGTGCGTGCCTGGACCTACCCCAGCGGCGTCAAGGCGCTGTCACTGGAAAACAGCCGCGGCAAGCTGGTAATCCTGCCTTGGCAAGGGCAAATGATCTGGTCGGCCGAATTCGACGGCGTTGATTTGACCATGCTCAATATGTTCACCCAGCCGCGGCCCAGTGCCAGCGTGATCGGCACCTACGGCTGCTTCATGTTTCACAGCGGCTTGTTGCGCAACGGTTGCCCGGGGCCCGAGGATGATCACGCGCTGCACGGCGAAATGCCCTGCGCACCGATGGACGATGCCTGGCTGCAAGCAGGCGAAGACGAGCACGGCGCTTATCTGCGCCTCGGCGGCACCTATGAATACGTGCAGGGCTTCGGCGACCATTACCGGGCCAGCCCGAGCGTGACCCTGCGCCCGGCCAGCGGGCTGTTCGAGATCGGCATGCAGGTGGTCAATCTGGCCGGCAAGGCCATGGACCTGATGTACATGGCGCACATGAACTACGCCTACGTCGACGACGCCCTCCTCAACCAGCCGCTGGGCTGCGAGCGCACACGGGTGCGCGCCAGCGTGCCGGCCCATGTGCGGCCGACGCCGGCCTGGAGCGCCTACATCGCCGAACTCAGCCAGGACCCGACTTGCCTTAAGGTGCTCGACTCGCCTGCGCTGTATGACCCAGAGATCGTCTGCTTCTTCGACGACGTGCGCAGCGACGCCCAGGGACAGGCGCACTTCTTCCTTGATCATCCCGACGGCGCAGCGTTCTACACCCGCTACAGCCCCCGACAATTTGAACATGCCGCGCGCTGGATCCTGCATAACACCGATCAGCAGGTGGCGGCCTTCGTCCTGCCCGCCACCTGCGAACCGGAGGGCTACCGCGCTGAACTCGCCAAAGGCAACGTGCGCAGCCTTGCGCCCGGTGCCAGCGTCGAGTTCAGCGTGACCACCGGTTACCTGAACGCAGCCGAACGCCGGGCGCTGCAACCGTGATGCCTTTAGATTACAAGCTGCGCCCCGCCAGCCTCGATGGCCTCGCGGTAGCTACGCGGGATTTTCTTGTCGCTGACCACGCAATGGAAGTCGCTCAAGGCACCGAAGTGCGCGGTGCGTACGGCGTCGAATTTGGAATGATCGGCCAGCAGCAGACTTTGCCGGGCCTGGCGCATGACCTTCTGCTTGACCTCCACCTCGTGAAAATTGAAGCAGGTGACGCCGCAGTCCAGGCTGACCCCGGCCGCCGAAACAAAGGCCCAGGTCAGGCGCACGCCATCAAGGATGCTGGTTTCGGCGTGGCTCTCGAACACCTGGTTCTTGCGGTGGAATACACCGCCGCACAGGACAATGCTGCAGTTGGGTTTCTGCTGCAGCTTGAGCAGCACGTTGAGCGAGTTGCACACCGCGGTGAACTCCAGCTCGTCGGGGATGAAGTCGACCACGAAAGGGATCGTCGTGCCACAGTCGAAAAAAACCGTGTCGCCAGGACTGATGAAAGCAGCGGCCAGCTTGCCGATGCGGCGCTTCTCCTCGACATGGCGGGTGCCCTGCTCGCTGACCCGGTAATCCCCCGGTTCAGGATCATCGTGGGCGCGGGTGATGTAGCCGCCCAGCAGCCTTAACTGCCCGGGGTGCCGGCTGAGGTCGCGGCGCAAGGTCATTTCGGACACCTCGAGCAGCGCCGCCATCTCCCGCAGATGGATGGCTTTCTGATCCTGGAGGGCCTGTTGAATCTGTTTGATGCGGTCGGTTTTCTTGACGTCCACGGGCATCCCGGCAATCCGTTGTTGGTGTCGCTAGAGTAACACCAAGTGTTAATTTTATAACTTACGGGTATCCACCCAAGTGTTTTTAATGATGACAGGAATCCTTTGATGAATTCACTCGAACCCGCTGCACTGGCCCAGGCCATCGATCACACCTTGCTGGCCGCGGATGCCAGCCGAGAGCAGATTGCCACACTTTGCGCCGAAGCCCGGGAACACGGCTTCTACTCGGTGTGTGTGAACTCCAGCCAGGTGCCTTTTGCCGCTCGACAACTGGCCGGGTCTGCCGTAAAGGTCTGCGCGGTGGTGGGCTTTCCGCTGGGCGCCGGGCTGAGTGCCAGCAAAGCGTCAGAAGCAGCCCTGACGATCGCCGCTGGAGCGCAGGAAATCGACATGGTGCTGAACATCGGCTGGCTCAAGGACGGCCTGTTCGATGAGGTCCGCGACGATATCGCCGCGGTGTTGCAGGCCTGTGGCAAGGTGCCGCTCAAAGTGATCCTGGAAACCTGCCTGCTCGATGAAGCGCAGAAGGTGCGCGCCTGCGAGATCTGCCGCGAACTGGGCGTGGCATTCGTCAAGACCTCCACCGGCTTCAGCCGCAGTGGCGCGACGCTTGAGGATGTGGCACTGATGCGCCGCGTAGTAGGCCCGATATCGGCGTCAAGGCGTCTGGCGGAGTGCGTGACGTGGCCACGGCCAGAGCAATGATCGAAGCCGGCGCAACACGCCTGGGCACCAGTTCCGGGATTGCGATCGTGACAGGCGCAGGTACGGGGGCAGGCTATTGAGTCTGCGGGCTTTGAACATCAAAGCCCGCTGCACTTAACTCAGATCGATCACGCCGGTCATAGCCGTGAAATGGCTTTGCTTGTGCTGAACCTTGTCAAGAACCTGCGCAGGGGTCGACTCACGGAATACCACCATGTGCCCGACGTCCTTGCCGCCCTCGGTCACGCGCTCGATATCGTTGATCATCCAGGTGGTCAGCTCTTCGGCAGTAATGCCCAGTTCGGACGCTACTCGCTGGTGAAGACGCTCGGCGTCGTGTTGATTGAGTTGATCGCTGTTCATGGGGCTGGCTCCTTAAAGGGGTGTTAGGTTCAGTCCCCGTGGGGGCTTCACAGTTCAGTCGGGTTTGAGCGGGATGCGAATGAGCTGTCATTTCGGCTTTGCACCACGCTCCCGACACTCAGGGTATTTGCATATTTATCTTGCGCCGGGAGGCTTCAGGGAAGCTGTAAACCGAGAAAGCAATCAGCCGGAAGGCCATATCAATTCCATGACTGCGATACTGACTCATGGCCGGTAAACTTCAGCTACGGGCAATATCAGCTTTGGATCGTTTGTGGCCCCTCGCGACATGCAGTAATCGGCCAATTGCGGACGATTAGCGCATTGAAATTCTGGCTCTATTTCGCCATTCGGTCGTCAATTGCGTTCAGGGCAATGCCACACTAGGCAGTGCCACATACTGCCAGGCACCGTAAATTGCACCATTAGCATCTGCGACTCGGCGTGGTCCGGTGCTTCGATATAGCTAAATACCAAATTCGGGTAAATTTCCTGACCGAATTCCAGAAATGCCTCAGTGGGCACATGCTTTTTCGCCAAGCTCGCCGTTAGTAGATGCCACTCGCCGGTTGAAAACGCTCTCAGCGCCCTCCGCCACTCGACGTACTCCTTGTTCAGAAACAGGTCATGGATACAGCTGGTTAGCTCTTCTTCCGTCTGGTCGATTTTGTCGGTGGGGGTAGTCAACATTCCAATCCGTGGTGGTTTACAAAAGAGCCTTAGTATAACCGCCTACCGGTTGCTACCGGTGCCGGCCGGCTACTATGGTTCGAAAGCGGTCATCCATGGCCGATGGCTATCAACCCGAAACGGTAATTCGCGCAAGCAGCACTTCGGCATCGTCGTGAAGCGGCTGACTACAGAGATGAGGATTTATATGACGACAACCGGCGAAGTATATTTCGCAATGTACGGCGACAATTTTGAGCCAGACGAAGTGACGGCGTACATAGGACTAACTGCGACAGAGATTTTTCGGAAAGGTCCGCGCAGTCCTGACGCGCCCCTGCGTCGAAACTCATGCTGGTCAGTCTCAAACGGAAGGATAGAAAGCGATTTGATCGACGTATACGAAATGTCGGAAGCGTTAGTCACCCGACTAGCACCATTTGCTGCAAAAATTGTTGAGGCAAAACAGAAGTTTAATCTGAGGTGCGTTTTTCAGACCGTACTGTGGATTGACCAAGATGAAGAAGCTCCCATGCCAGCCATAGGCTTTGGGTTACCAGTCATTGATTTCATCCACATCGTAGGCGCGACAATAGATATTGATACCTATCGAAATTAGGGCCTTCGAAGCATAGCAATTGGGCAAAATTGGCCTGTGCTTCAAGCTTCGTCGCCTTACTCCTGGTTTCTCAGATAGCTCTGAAGCTAGCCTGTCACCGGCTAGCTGTCGCGCTACCTTCTGAGTTCACGACGGTCTTTGTTCACGAGGCAAGGAGTGAAACGGACGAATTCGAACGACTACTTCTGGCCGATTCTGTTGAAAAAGTCGGCATTCGGATTCAGTTCTTGTAGCGAATCGACCAGTCGCGGCATGCCGTCAGAGTTTGGGGCATCATGACAACCCTAGAAAACTGAGACTCGAAGATGAATCACGAACTTTGGCAGGAACCTGATGGTTGTCAGACCTTTTGCCTAGCTGGTGCTCACGGTGATAGTGCGCGTGCGCTTATGCATTCAGAAGCAAAGCTTGTTTGGGAGGTCGAGGCTGAAAGTCATTTCGAGGCGATGACTAAATATTATGCGCACATGCAGTGGGGTGAATACCTGACTGACTTTCCTGAACAAGACATGACCCCCTACAGAAAACTAGGTTGGGAATGACCAGCCTTGGTCAGATCTCTGCCCGCGTGAACCTAGCTCAAACACAGCACAGCGCGTCGGAAAAATTAGCGCTTCCCGCGGACGCGGAAGACAATCTGCACATCGGCCAGCGGGAGGATTCGCAGCATGATGGGACAGTTATCGAGTGGGCAGGAGCGGCTGTTTTACTCGTTCAACCTTGAAGACCACATCCCAACAAATCATCTGCTGCGCAGCATTGATCGATGTCTCGATCTGAGTGACCTGCGCCACTACCTCGCCGATTTCTATAGCCCGATCGGGCGTCCTTCGATTGATCCTGAGCTGATGATCCGCATGCTAGTCGTGGGCTATTGCTATGGCATTCGCTCCGAACGGCGCTTGTGTGAAGAGGCCCATTTGAACCTGGCGTATCGCTGGTTCTGCCGGTTGAGCCTTGAGGATGAAGTACCTAATCACTCGACGTTTTCCAAGAATCGACACGGCCGTTTCCGGGACAGCGATCTGTTTCGCTGGCTGTTTAATGAAGTGCTGCGTCGCTGCATGGACGCAGGTCTGGTCAAGGGGGAAGGCTTTGCCGTGGACGCCAGCATCATCAAGGCAGATGCGAGTCGGCAGCGCGGCGTACCTGGTGATGAGGAGGTCAACTGGAGCGACCCATCGCTCAGTACGCGTGCCGTACGTGAGTACCTCGAAGCACTCGATGAAGAGGCGCTGGCTGAAGCACTTCCCAAGCGCTTATCGCTGACTGATCCTCTATCGCGTTGGACGGCCGCTCCGGGCGGCCCAGCGTTTTTCGCCTACTCCACGAACTACCTGATTGATGTCGAGCATGGCGTGATCATGGACGTAGAACCGACACCGGCTCATCGAACCGCCGAGGTCGAGAGCACCAAAACCATGATTGATCGAGTCGAGGATTTGTTCGGCATCAAACCGGATCGCTTAATCGGCGACACCGCTTACGGCACAGCACCGATGTTGGCCTGGATGGTGGAAGAGAAAGATATCGAGCCGCATGTGCCGGTGTGGGATAAAACCGAGCGCAAGAACGACAGTTTCTCCAGCAACGATTTTCACTGGAATGAAGAGGCGCAAGAGTATCGCTGCCCGTCCGGCAACGTACTGCGCAGCGACTGGCGAGCCTTCAAGAACGAACGCTCGCACCTCACTAAAGCCAACACTATCATCTTCCGATCCAGACAACCAGACTGCGCGACCTGTCCGGTGAAGGCCAAGTGCTGCCCGAACACTTCTGTTCGTAAGATCGCCCGTAGCGTTCATGAAACGGCTCGTGATGTGGCTCGGCGAATCGCGAATACGCCGGAATATGTGCGCTCTCGTCACGAACGCAAGAAGGTCGAAATGTTGTTCGCCCACCTCAAGCGCATCTTGAAACTGGATCACTTGCGACTACGAGGGATGAGTGGCGCGACCGATGAGTTCACGTTAGCGGCTGCGGTACAAAACCTGCGCCGACTGGCCAAACTTACATCTCATGGGCCACCCTCCACAGGATAGGTACGCCTGCTTCAAGCAAAAAACCTCAAATCAACCCACTGACAAAGCAGCAACGGTCAACGAAGTACCGAAAAGCCATTTAACAGTGGTGAATAGGTTCTTTGATGAGGCCAAGCTCAACGTCACGTTTCCTGAAAAATCGACTTTTTCAACAGTATCGGCCGATAGCGGTCGGGCGCCACCGGCAGATTCAAGCCCAAGCGGAAACGCCTGCGACCCGACGCAATCCCTAGACATTACACGGCGATGTAGAATCATTCCTCGCCAACCAGCCGCCGGCGAAGAGCGCCGCACAGGACTTTTCTAGACCCATGCGGCTGAGCCTTTCGAAACTCTCCCAGCGTAGCTCACTAAATAGCAACGCCTGTGCGGCTGTATGAACTTAGGTAAAAGGTGGGACATGGCTTGCTGGCGCCGTGATTGCGGTTCCCATCATTTTTGAGAATCCATGTGCAGATACAACTCCTGTCATCGGGCACCGGTGCTTGTGCATCATATTGTGTATTCAAACCGGGAGCACCGCGGCTTTTCTTACGAGAGGGAATCAACCTCAGGCCCGACTCAAGGTTCGTTTCTCGGGAAAGCATCAAGTCATTGTCCTAGTGATGGACTCGCGAGGATAGACGCCCCGGTATCGCACCACACCATTGACGATTACTTGGGCCCCCTCCTTCACCGTCATATCGATACAACGCAAAGCCCCCGAACTCTAAAAGTAATTCAGGGGCTTTGCGCTTTCTGACGTTTAAAAAAGCAGCTATCAGACGCCACATGGCCGGATGCCCACGATAAGCCTGGAAACGATACGACTATCTGAATGCAATCAAACAATCGCAATCAAAATCCGCCCCCAGCCCTTAAGCCAAACGCCTCATGGACAAATCCATCAGCCCCATCAGATCCCTCTGCTCCCTCAGCGAAAGCACCAGCCGCGCGATGGATCGGCTGCTCTCTACCTCGGACAAGGACAGCCCCTTTACATACAGCTGGATATCACCCGACTCGGGGTGGAGGAGCTTCACGGAAAAGGTTTCATCCAGCGCGACGACGCACTCGCACTTTGACGGCAGAAAGGCCGTTTCAAGAACGCGTTGAATATCGGTTTTTGAAAACATGGTGCGTCCTCTGCAAAGGGCTGAATCGTGATGTAAAGAGTAGACGAGTTTTAGGCGAATAGGTTTCCGAGCTGCGCAACGGATGCACGCGGCGCGGGGGCTTTTGTGGCGACTGCCCGGGATTGTTTTTCCTGATCAAGGTAACTGCCTGCAACGCATTACGCCGTCTGGTCTAAAGTACCCTCTTCTGAACTCCCCGAGCCTCGACCGACATGAATGAACGCGCACGTGAACTGGCGTCTCGTCTGATTCGCAATTTCAATGAGGCCCCACTCCAACATGAGGTTCGTGAACCTCTCTATGAAAGCTCGGCAGCCCGCCTGGGCACGGGCACGGCAGCGCAAAAGCTCGGGGCCTCTATTGATGTCGTGGCGCCGGGCAAGCGCTCGTGCCCTTATCACTTTCATCATGCGCAGGAAGAGATGTTCGTGATCATCGAGGGCGAAGGCAGTTTGCGTGTCGCAGGCGAGATGCTGCCGATCCGAACGGGTGACATCGTGTTTATCCCGGCGGGCTCCGAATACCCTCATCAGATAATCAACACCTCGCAGGCCCCGCTGAAGTACCTGTCGATCAGCACCCGGGAAACGCCGGAGGTCTGTGAATACCCCGACTCGGGGAAGTACCAGGCGATGGTTTCAGTGCAGGGAACCCGGGTGTTTACCGCCAACCAGCGCACCACTGAAAACCTCGATTACTGGGAAGGCGAGCCCTGATTTCAATTGTTCATAAATTGTATCCGGCAGTTCACGCTTTTTTCACGTTCGCGGGTTTATTGTTAACTCAATTCCCAGCAAGACCTTAAGCCCGCTACCCCCCATAGCGGGCTTTTCTTTGTCTGCGATTTGAGCATGCAGCGTCTGGCATGGGTCAAGAGACATCAGGGACACGACTGCTCAAGCAAGCGTCGGGCAGACAGGGAACATCATGCAGAAAACGATTTCCAAGCCCTACCTCCCGGATGAAACCCTGCAATCATGAAAAATACCCTGAAAAAACTGCTCATCGCCGTTGCGTGTCTGGCGGCTGCTCCCGCGTTCGCTGCGTGTCAGATGGCGCCGGTGGCGTATGACATGCCTTCGCAACGTTTGGACGAGGCCTTGCAGCAACTGGCGCATCGATCCGGCTGCCCGGTGAAGGTCGATCTGGGCGCTGACAGCAGCAGAAAGGTCAAGAAATTCAAGGGTACGTTCACGCCGGATCATGCACTTTGGCTGGTGTTGAAGAAAACCGGGCTGGAGGGCTATGTCGAAAACGACGGGCTCACCGTTGATCGTCGAGGCCAGGATTTCGTAAACCAGCGAGCAACTGAGCTACGCACGGCTATCGATGAGGCTGGCGCACGGATGGAGGCGAGAAAGAAGAAGCGCTTCCTTCATCAACTGGACACCATCGAGTCCGGAGCGAAGAAAGTGGTCCTTGAACAGAGCTTCGTCAGTGCCGCAGAGATGGCGAGTTACAAGCGTGACTTCGACGAGTTGTCGAGCCAGATCCCGGCCAGCAAGTGAACCTCCGATAATTGCGCTAACATTCGTCGTTTTTGACCAGACGGCCGCACACGCGGTGGGATATCGATGAGAAAAACTGCCTTATTCATAGTGGCGCTGGCACTGCAACCGCTGGCTTACGGCGCAGGTGATGCAGAGGCCGGGAAAGCAGTCTTCACCCGCCTCTGCTCGGGCTGTCACAAGATCGGCCCTTCTGCACGCAACGCATTTGGTCCGCCCCTCAACGGCATCATTGGCCGTCAGGCAGGGCAACAGGAAGGCTACGTTTACACCGATGCAATGAAAAACTCGGGACTGGTCTGGACGCGTGAGGAGTTGCGCACGTATATCAAAGACCCAGGCGAAGTCGTGCCTGGCACCCGGATGAAACTGTGGTGGATGGGCAACGATGAGCGAATGGAAGACCTGCTCGAATACCTGAACGCAAACAAATAATGCAGGCGTAGATAAATCGCCCTCGGTGTTTACCGAAGGCGATCGGTCAGTTACTTAGCCGGCATGTAAGGCGGGTAATCATCATCGCTGCCCTTGTCATCGGCAGGAGCCTTGTCAGTCCCGATCGGATCGATTTGCGGGTCCTGGGTTTTCGGTGACTCTTCGTCAAAACCCGGATCATTCTTGTCTTCGTTGCTGCTGCCTGGCTTGGTGCCGGTCATGTGAGCCTCCATTGGTTAAATTCAGAACCTGATAGTCAGAAAGCGGATCAACATAGCCGTGCGATGTGTCTGACGAACGGGGCCTGACAGCAAGGAGATATGGCGACACCCATAGGCAAATGGTAGCCTTGCGCCATGTAAGGAGAGAACCATGAAAAGGCTTTCAATCACGCTGGCAGTGTTAGCGCTGCTGAGTGCAGGCACGGCGTACGGCGAGATCTTCAAATGCACATCAGCGCAGGGACAGGTGAGCTATGCGTCGATCCCCTGTGACAACGCTGCACAGAGCGCGCTGCAGCGCCAGGGCCCGCCGAACATGCGGCGCGAGGGTGAGCCTATCGATTATGTTCACCAGACCAATCTCAAGGCCACTGAATACCTGAAGATCAGTGGCCGCACCCACGTGACGGTCTACGAGACGGAACGCTACAAGGCGTATCAACGAAACCGCCCGCCACCGCCGAACATCCCTTCGCAGTGCCAGAGCCCGCGTTACGACAGCCAGTGCTTTGATCCGTCGGGTGGCATGTCTTCAAAAAAACAAGCGGTTCGCCAGGACGCCGCTCGATAAGCTATGGCGCGGTTTTCACATCGGCACGCACTTCGCTGATCTGTATCTCCGGGATCAGGTCGGTGTAGTTGGTGATGTCGGCATTGATCTGCTTTGAATGCGGCCCCATGCCGGCTTCAAAGTCTTCAATGGAATCGCAATAGATGTGGCACATGCCAATATACCGAGGCTCCGAGCCCGGCGTTGCTCCGCCTATGCCTCTGTCGACGCTGTAGCCCTTGCAGTAACTGCCCATCAGCTCTTGCACCAGCGGCAAGTGTTTGTCGCGATAGTAATCGTGGTCAAAACGGGCACCCTCTTCATACGCATACAGCACACTGACTTTGATCATCTCGATAGGCTCCTGAGTGAAGGATCAATACATTCGCCTGAGCACTCTAGCGATTATTGCGGCCGGGTGCTGACATCAATGACGTGCTCCCTCACAATCACGCCGTCTTGCCCCCTGCCCTGAAAAGCGGCCGGGCTATCGAAACGTTTTGAGGAACCCCGCATGAATACGCTTGAGTGGAACGAGGCCGCGCTGGCGAAATACCTCGCGACCCATCCGACCCTGAAGGACGAAATCAGCGCGTTGAGCCCGAAAGAGCAAAAGCAGCAATTACAGTGGGCTTTTGAAGATGAGGCCGAGAGCCAGGGCATCGAGACCTGGGAACTGGCGCTGGAACTGATTGCCGAGTCGCCCGAACAGTTGCAGAGCATGCGCCTTGAAGCACACCGCCAGGTCGCCGAGGCGCTGGGCATGGACTGGGAAGAATATTGCGGCTTCAACGATATCCAGCCGTGACCGAAGCCGCCGTGGAGGGTAAATCGGCCATTGATTGGCGATCTACCGAGTGACTCATCAGTCAGCGCTTTACCTGTTCCTTATGGGTGAGTAACGTCTGCTCACTTCAATAAAGGAATCACGTCATGAGTGATCTGGTCTCGTACCATCTGGACGACGGTGTCGCCACGCTGACCCTGAACAACGGCAAGGTCAATGCCATTTCCCCGGACGTAATCATCGCGTTCAATGCTGCGCTGGATCAGGCCGAACAGGACCGGGCAATCGTGATCGTCACTGGACAGCCCGGCATTCTCTCGGGCGGCTACGACCTCAAGGTGATGACCTCGAGCGCCGAAGCGGCGATCAATCTGGTTGCTCAGGGCTCCACCCTGGCGCGCAGAATGCTGTCACACCCCTTCCCGATCATTGTCGCCTGCCCCGGTCACGCGGTTGCCAAGGGTGCCTTTTTGCTGCTGTCCGCCGATTATCGAATCGGTGTCGCAGGGCCATTCAGTATCGGATTGAACGAAGTACAGATCGGCATGCCCATGCACCACGCCGGCATCGAACTGGCGCGTGACCGGTTGCGTAAATCAGCCTTCAATCGCTCAGTGATCAACGCCGAAATGTTCGACCCTGAAGGAGCGATGGCCGCCGGCTTCCTGGACAAGGTGGTCAGCGTCGATGAACTGCAAGGCACCGCACTTGCGGTCGCCGCACAGTTGAAGAAGATCAACATGAGCGCGCACAAGAAGACCAAACTCAAGGTCAGAAAAGCCTTGCTCGATACACTGGATGCAGCTATCGAGCAGGATAGGCAACACATGCTGTGATACCCAATCGAAGCCCGCCCGCGCGGGCTTTTGTTTACCGGCGAACTCATACGCATTTGATCAATCTGATCAGCTACCGCGCATGTTTTTTGCGCCACTGACATATTGAAGAAGCGATAGCGCCATGGGTCGAGTTGTTGCAGCAGCGGTGTACAGCAAAGGCAAAAAAGTCCGCGACATTACCCTTGATGAGGGTGCCGCCTGGGCCGCCAAACCCGATCATTTCGTCTGGATCGGCCTGGAGCAGCCCAGTAATGAGGAACTGACCAGCCTGAAAGAACAGTTCAACCTGCATGAACTGGCCCTTGAAGATGCCATGGAGGTTCACAGCCGTCCAAAGCTGGAAACCTTTGGCGATGCGCTGTTTATCGTGACCTACGCGCCGGTACGCGAAAACGGCAAGCTGCTGTTCATCGAAACCCATATCTTCGCGGGCAAGGGCTATGTCATCACCTCGCGCAACGGCCATTCCAAGTCCTACGGGCTGGTGCGTCAGCGCTGCGAGGCCAGGCCACTGCTGCTGGAGCACGGCGAAGACTTCGTGCTCTACGCCCTCCTGGACTTCGTCACCGAGAACTATCAACCGGTGACCGAAGCCATCCATGCCGAACTTGAATTGTTGGAGCAAAGTGTCATCGGCGGCTCATTGCGCGAGTCCGACATCCAGCACATTCATGCACTGCGCCGTGACCTTTTGCGCATGCGCCGTTATGTAGCGCCGATGGTGGAAGTGGGTGAAGAACTGCAGAGACTCAGTTTCCCGTTCATCGACAAGAACATGCGCCCCTACTTTCGCGACGTGGAAATTCACGTCAAGCGGCAGATGGAAGACCTGGGCAACCTGTGTGACATCGCCAGCCAGACAATCGAAATCGGCCTGTTGCTGGAGTCTTCGAGGCAAAGCATCATGCAGCGCAAGTTCGCGGGCTGGGCAGCGATACTGGCCTTTCCAACCGCAATTGCCGGCATTTACGGCATGAACTTCGAGAACATGCCGGAGCTTAAGTGGGAGTACGGCTACTTCATCGTGCTGGGCGTCATTCTGGGCGGGTGTACGGCGCTGTTTGCCAGCTTCAAGCGCTCTGGCTGGCTATAGCACCGCCACTGCATTCCCGTTCAAACAGCCATGCGCCGGATCAGACAGACTGTTTTTCCGGCTTGTGCGCCACAAAGCGCATCATCCATTCTGCGACCGTCGCCCCATGATGGTCGTGATCCAGGCTGGCAACACCCTGTTGGTAAACCTGTTCGCCCAGCGCTTCCTGACGAAGATCAAGCAAGGTCCGGGAAAACTCGTGAATGAACTCGGGATGGCCCTGGAAACACAGCACCTGATCATTGATATGGTAGGCCGCAAATGGACAGAACTCGCTGGATGCAAGCACCGTTGCGTTCTCGGGCAGCGCGGTCACCTGATCCTGATGGCTGATCAGCAACGTGAGCTTGTCCATTGCTGGCGTCATCCACGGTCTGGCGGGTGCCAATTGATAGTGATGAATACCCACACCCCAACCCTGCACGGCACGCTCGGTCCTGCCGCCCAGGAGCAAGGCCAGCAACTGGTGACCAAAGCAGATACCCAGCAGTTTTTCGCCGCGCTGATACAGCTCCAGCAGATAAACCTTCAAGGTCTGAATCCAGGGATCGGTGCCAAACGAGTCTGCCTTGCTGCCGGTCACCAGATAAGCATCGAACTGCTCGTCTGCAGGTGGATAGTCCCCTTGCACCACGTTGTAAACCGTCAGCTCTGCAGCGATTGGCTGGCGAGCGAAGAGCAATTCGAACATCCGCCCGTACCCCAGGTATTGCTCGACCAGCTCCGGTCGCAGGTTGTCGGTTTCCAGAATACAGATGCGTAAAGACATAAAAGAGGCCCTGAAACAATGATGAGGCAATAGCGCACGGGCAGAGCCTGCCTTGAAGGCACCGGCAAATCAAGCAGCACCCCGCGCCTTGTCGGAGGTTTAATGCACGTAGGAAAAGTCTGACCCGGACGAACGGTGCAAAGCTGACCGATGTGAATGAAGCGTCTAGCAAAGGCCTGAGCCTCTGGCGAGCAGTTGATTGATAACGTTAAGTTGGATAAGTAGACGTTTAAATTCCCAACCGTTCTAAGGCGTGGGGCACCTCGGCTCTATTGTTAAATCTGTAACAGGAGGCGCGCAAAATCCTTTCAGCGCTCGGGCCAGCGGTCAAATGACCGGGTCCACCTGTTCAATGCGCACCCTTGCCAGCGGTCGACTCTCTGCGTTGCGGAATAGACCTGCTTCTGTCGCTCAGGAATAACAACAAAAGGCGGTCAGCCATGTTCAAGTTCAAACACTCCAAAGTACGTCAGGCGGGATTAATCCTCTTTACCACTGCACTGTTATTGATCGTGCCTAACCTGAACAGGTTGTTCGGCTGATCTGACACGCTTTCGGTCAGTGTGTAACTGTGCCACTCTTTCCACTCGACTGAAGGAGACGCGCCTATGCGCCAATGGATTGCTGTTTTTGCACTTGTCAGCAGCTTCGCAGCCCACGCGGGCATGGTAGATCAGGCTGCAGCTGTGGCTGCGCTCAAGGAAGGCAAACTGGCGATGGATGTACGCAGCCAGACCGACTATGACGCTGGCACGGTATTGAATGCGGTACGGGTCGATGACCGGCGGCTGGTCAATCAGATGAAACAAGTGCTCAACGACCGCAATGCGGTGTTTGTCATTTTCAGCAGCACTGACAGCAAAGCCGACAAGGCTCAGGAAAAGCTCAGGGCAGCGGGCTATTTCAGCGTCATCAATGGCGGTAATTACGAAGAGCTGCACAACGCGCTCTACAGCACCACCGACGACCCTGCCGAATAAGCAATGGCCGGAGTTTAAATTCCGGCCATTTCAGTGAAGCGCAGGTCAGTGCGTTAAAGCTACTGATGCTGCGCCTGGACCTGTACGCGGGTTTTCACTTTTGGCGTACCGGTCATGGGTGAAACCACGACCTTGGCGTGCATCTGTTCAGACCCGCCACCCCGGCGCATGCCGCGCACCGGACAAGCATCCAGATAGTCCAGCCCTACCGCCAGCTTCAAATGACGTTCGGGAATGGCCAGCTGGTTAGTGACATCGAAGCTGTACCAGGCGTCGTCTATCCAGGCTTCGGCCCAGGCGTGACTGGACAAATGTTCGCTGTCTTCGCTGCACAGATAACCGGACACATAACGTGCCGGCACCCCAAGACTGCGGGCGCAGGCCAGGAAGGCGTGGGTATGGTCCTGACAGACCCCCGAGCGTCCGGCGAAGGCTTGGGCGGCACTGGTGTCGACTTCGGTCGCACCCTGCGTGTAAGTCATGTGCTGGTTGAGCGCCTGCATCAGGTCGATCAATGCGCTACGGTCAGCGCGCTTGCGACATTCCCTGGCTGCGAAACTGCGAATCGCTTCGTCAGGCTCGGTCAATCGCGTCACGCGCAAAAACGGTAATGCCGACTGGCTTTCGTGCTCGGCCTCGCGGGTTTCGTCGATTTCCACCTGCCCGCGCGCGCCGATGATGATCGCTTCGTGCGGCTCTTCCAGGCTCAGGACATGCAGGATATTGCCGAAAGGATCAATCTGCGCGCGCACCGGGCGCGGCAACGTCAATTGCCAGCTAAGCACTTGCTGGCGCTCACTGTCGTGAGGCGTCAGGCGCAGATACTGGATACTCGAGCGCACCTGGTCATCGTAGTGATAGGTGGTCTCATGGCTTATCGAAAGTCTCATGCAGCCTCCAGGTACGAAGTGTGAATGGCATCACCCAGTTGGGCCAGCATTGGAATGAATTCGTTCAACCACTCATGCAGGCCCTCATCCAGAATCTCGTCGATACTGGTGTAGCGCAATCTTGCATCCATCTCGGCGGCCATGCGCTGCGCAGGTCGGCCATTGACGCCGGGCAGACTTGCCAGAATGACGTCCATTTCTTCCAGACAGGCGCGCAACGAGCGCGGAATGTCGGCACGCAGCAGCAACAGTTCGGCAACCTGACGCGCACCTGGCGCATCCCGATAGACTTCAGTGTAAGCCTCGAACGAGGACAGTGCGCGCAACAAGGCGCTCCACTGGTAGTACCCGGCAGCCGAGTTGTCCGCCGCGGCGTTGGCCTGTGGCCCACGCAGTTCAAGCATCTCATAGCGGGCGTCGAGCATGCGCATGGTGTTGTCAGCGCGCTCGATGAACGTTCCCAGACGAATGAAACGGAACGCATCGTTACGCATGATGGTGCCGTAGGTCGCACCACGGAACAGGTGCGAACGCTCCTTGACCCACTCGCAAAAGCGACTCATGCCGTAACGGGTCAGACCCTGTTGAGCAATGCCGCGAATTTCCAGCCAGGTGGAGTTGATGTTCTCCCACATGTCGGCAGTGATACGCCCGCGCACGGCATGCGCACTGGCCCTTGCGGCGCCCAGGCAGCTGTAGATGCTGGCCGGGTTGGTCGCGTCCAGCGCGAAAAAATGCAGCATGCGCTCGGCATGCAGTTCACCATGACGCTCGATATAGGTTTCCAGCGTTCCGGTAATCAGCAACGGCATGGCTATTTCATCCAGCCCGTCGCCCCGCCCGTCCTGCGGCATCAGCGACAGCGAATAGCTCACGTCCAGCATTCGGGCGAGGTTCTCCGCTCGCTCCAGGTAACGCGACATCCAGAAAAGATCAGAGGCAGTTCTACTTAACATTGGCAGGCATCCTTAATCCTCGACCACCCAGGTGTCTTTGGTTCCGCCACCCTGTGACGAATTGACCACCAGTGAGCCTTCACGCAAGGCCACTCGGGTAAGCCCGCCAGGTACGACGCGGGTTTCGCGACCGGACAGAACAAAGGGGCGCAGATCGATATGTCGCGGGGCTATGCCATTTTCGACGAAGGTCGGACAGGTCGACAGGCACAAGGTGGGTTGGGCGATGTACGCATGCGGCTTGGCCTTGAGGCGCGCCCGGAAGGCTTCGATCTCGGCGGCGGTCGCTGCAGGGCCGACCAGCATGCCGTAGCCCCCTGAGCCCTGGGTTTCCTTGACGACCAAGTCGCCGAGGTTAGCCAGCACATGTGACAGCTCCTCCGGCTTGCGGCACTGCCAGGTCGGCACGTTCTTGAGAATTGGCTCTTCGTCCAGATAGAAACGAATCATGTCGGTGACGTAGGGGTAAACCGACTTGTCATCGGCAACGCCGGTACCAATGGCATTGGCCAGAAGCACATTGCCGGAGCGATACGCGGCCAGAAGTCCTGGAACGCCCAGCATGGAATCAGGGTTGAACGCCAGCGGATCAAGGAATGCATCGTCAAGCCGACGGTAGATAACATCGACAGCCTTGGGACCGTCGGTGGTACGCATGAACACGCGGTCGTCGCGGACAAACAGATCGGCACCTTCAACCAGCTCGACCCCCATCTCGCGAGCCAGAAACGCATGCTCGAAAAAGGCGCTGTTGAAACGCCCGGGCGTCAGTACCACGACACTCGGGTTGTCCAGATGGCTGGAACTCTTGAGCGTGTCGAGCAACAGATTCGGATAGTGATCGATCGGTGCAATGCGCTGAGCCGAGAACAGCTCGGGGAACAAACGCATCATCATCTTGCGGTCTTCGAGCATGTAGCTCACGCCGCTCGGGGTTCGCAGGTTGTCCTCCAGCACGTAATACGTGCCATCACCGTCGCGCACCAGATCGACGCCGGAAATGTGCGAATACAAATCGCGGTGCAGGTTCAGGCCCTGCATCGCCAACTGATATTGCTCGTTGGCCAGCACCTGTTCGGCAGGAATTATCCCGGCCTTGATAATCCGCTGGTCGTGGTAAAGATCCGCCAGAAACATGTTCAGCGCCTTGACGCGCTGGATACAGCCACGCTCGACAACACGCCATTCGCTGGCGGGAATGCTGCGCGGGATGGTATCGAAGGGGATAAGCCGCTCGGTGCCCTGCTCATCACCATAGAGTGTGAACGTGATCCCGGCACGGTGAAACAGCAGATCGGCTTCGCGCCTGCGTTGAGCCAAAAGCTCGGGAGGCGTATCACCCAGCCAGCGGGCGAACTCCCGATAGTGCGGACGGACTACGCCCCCCGCATCGTACATCTCGTCATAAAAGGTGCGGATCATGCCGTACTCCTTGTCACCATGGACACCAAGACCATCGCAAAGCCCGTGCCACCGGCATAAACGCTTTGATTTCAAAAGGTTAGGTAAACACTCGACGTTCTACGCACCATTCCTGTGCACTAAACGCCCAAGCCGATTATTTCGCGCCTCATTCGGAAGCGTCATTCAACCGTGAAATCTATGATCAGCATAGTCAGAGTTGATTTCCGCCAACAACATTAGTTCGCCACACTCCACAGCAACCGAGCAAACAGGGCACCAAACGCCGTTTTTGCGCTAACCGTTATTTTGTCCAGCAGGCGAAGAACGCGTGCGGATTTTAAACAGACTTCCCTTTGCGCCACTCATTTGAGTGGCTTTTTTTTGACCACTGTTTATGAGCGCGAAGCAAAAACAGAACCGGCCGATCCAGAACGTATCCCGAATCAGCCGGTAATGTGTTGCCTGACAATCAAAAGCCATCAAGCGTGCAGTCTTCTGATCTCCTGAGTGACACCCCAACCTTCGACCTCACCGTCCATGGGCGAAATCACCATCTGAAAGTCCTGCTCGAAATCACCGATACCGTCATAAGTGGCATACATCACTTTGCTCAACTGCAAGTGCCAGTTACCGTCATCACGTACGTTTACCTGGGTATTGAGGGATTCACCGCGAAATTGCTCTGCAGCCTGCCGTGCCCGCTCCTCATCCGGGAAGATGGCGTAAAACTCGATGGGATAGATTCGCGCAAAATCAAAACCGCCTTCTTTCATGCGGCGCAGTACGTTACTGCTGATGTCCTCTTGATAGGCTGTGCTCATGAAACGTCCTCCTATGCAACGATAGATAGAGTTTCAACTCTTCCAGAGCGACCGCCGAATCATCGGGGCCGCCGCACGACAGATAATCCGGCGTGGGGAATCAAGCATGTAGCTGACCAGACCAAGCTTGGCACAGGTCGGGTATCGAGATGTCAGAGGCCGTTTGAACAGCCTCATCTGCAGAGTAGACCCATCGTGGGCAGGATGCCAAGTGGTTGCCACGAAAAGCTTTTTGAATCACCGCAGGTCAGGCAACTTCTGTAATGGAAATGATCCGCACACTGTTATGGTCTTTAAGCGTTTTAACCGTAGGCTCGTCGGTGCGCCCGTCAAGATCATTGAGATCCAGCTCATCGGTGACTGGATACAGGTCCTTGCGCAGGAAACGCGCGGCCTCCTCCTCACTGGGACGCTCGTCAAAACCAGCCTCACGGAGTTGCTGCACACCATCCTTGTCCAGATACGAAATGGCCCACTGTTTCATCAATGCCTCCAGAACGAAGCCAGGCACTCTGGCTTATGTGATAAGGACCTTTTTGCCCTCGCATTCGTTCAAACGAATTACGCCGGACAGCCCGCGATGACGGGCAAAACAAAAGGCCCTCGCAATGGATGCCGAGGGCCTTTTGTGTGCTGCTGATCCGACTTGCCGGGTACCCGGACAAGTCAGTCATGGTCAGTTACGGTTCTTGCTGGCCTCGACACCGGCCGTGTTGTCCAGAAGGCTCTTGGTGGCGGTCTGCAGGAAGCTTTCCAGCTTGCGCTTGAGCTCCTGAGTGTCAGGTGCATCAGGCACTTCTTCGGCAGACGGCTTGGCACCGAGCGTGTAGGTCAACAGCTTGGCCGGCATTTCTGTCGGCTCGATCAGAATGCGGTTGCCGCTGATGATCGCGACCACCTGCTCACTGCCCGACGGCTTGATCACGCCAAAACCCTTGTCGCCTTCCGGCAGGTTCAGCAGATCGCGGCCCCAGCACTGGTTGCGGTTCAGGCCACCCAGACGCCCCATGATGGTTGGCACGACGTCAACCTGTGTGCCGACAATGCTGCTGCGCTGGCCGAATTTCTCTTGTACCCCAGGCCCGATGAGCAGCAATGGCACGTTGAAACGCCCCAGGTCCATTTCAGTCAACTGCTTGTCATTGCCGAAACCGTGGTCGCCCAGCACCACGAACAGGGTGTTCTTGTAGTAAGGCTCTTTTTTGGCCTTCTCGAAGAACTGACCCAGCGCCCAGTCGGCATAACGCATGGCGGTCAAATGCTCATCCAGCGAGCCGTGCCCGGTCACGCGCTCGACCGGCAGCGGGTCCGGCAACGCATACGGCGTGTGGTTGGACAGGGTCTGCAGCAGCGCATAGAACGGCTTGCCGTCCTGACGGGCTTTGAGCTCCTGGGCGCCACGGTCGAACATGTCCTGGTCGGAAACGCCCCAAGTCGGATCGGAGAACACCGGATTGACGAAGTCCTCGCGACCAACAAAGTTGGTCATGCCCTGGTTGCTGAAGAAACCCGACTGGTTGTCCCAGGCGAAGTTGCCGTTATAGACATAGACGTCATCGTAGTTGCGACCCGCGCTCAGCAATTGCGGAAGGCCCGACAGCTTATGGCTGCCCTCTGGCGTCTGCATCAGGTACTCAAAGCCCGGCAGGTTCGGGAAGCACGCCATGGTGGCGAACATGCCCTGATGGGTGTGGGTGCCGTTGGAGAAGAAGTGGTCGAACAACAGCCCCTCTTTCGACAGCTTGTCGAAATACGGCGTGATGTTGGCGTCGTTGCCCAGCGCCCCTACCGAGTGACCGGCGAAGCTTTCCATCAGGATCACGACCACATTGCGGATCGGCAACGTGTTCTCTACTGGCGGTGTGAAGTCGCGACGCACAGCGGCAATATCAGGTTCTACCAGCTTGTCATGCGAGGTCAGCAGCATGTCGCGCACCGTCTGCTGCGCCTCGGCCTGTGGCAGCGTGGCTTTCCAGATGTTGTCGCGATCTTCGGACATACGGCTCTTGGCCGCCGTAATCAGGGTCAGTGTGCCGTTCAGGCCCAGCTGATTGGCGAAGTTGGAGTCGGTGGTGTAAGCGTCACCCCAACGCAGCGGTGGGCCTTGGCGCAGGGTGCCACGGATGCACACCACCATAACCAGCAATACCAGCACGAAAACGCCAACACGCATGTACCACGGCGCAACTGTACTGACCGTCTGGGTGTCCTTCGTCGTTATGAGGCGTGGCCGCGTCAGGCGGTCGATGCCCTTGAACACCAGGCTCAACAGCCAGGTCACGATTGCCCAGGCGAGCAGGTAGCGAACCACCGGAAAGCCATACCAGAGCATGCTCAGGACAGTCTTGGGGTCTTCCTTGACGTATTGAAACACCAGACCGTTGAGGCGCTGGTGAAACTCACGGTAGAAGTCCATTTCCATCAAGCCGAAGAACAGCGTGATGCTGCCGACCAGGGTCAGCCAGAACCGGAAAAACCCGCGTGCAGCCATGGCCCGGGCGCTGAACAGCGACAGCACCAGCGGAATGAGCAGATACATGGTCAGGCGCAGGTCGAAACGCGTGCCGTTGAAGAGTGCTTCAAGGAATGTCGAGGCTGGCGTGTCGCCAATCATCTCGCGGTTGTAGACTAGCAGACCGATACGCAACAGCGTGTACATCACCATCAAAGCGAAACCGCTGAGCAGGATGTAAGCCAGATGCGATTTGACAGTCGGGTTCAGCAGGCGGGCTTGCCGATGAATCTGGGCGTCCGTTTTAGCCATGGTTGTCAGGATCCGGTGGATTCAGGGGTAGGTTCAGGGTGCAGCACCGCCCTTCACCAAGGGCGGGCGGCGTACAACAGGGCGCAGATATTACTTGATTGCGGGTCACCAGGGGCCGGGGCGGCCCATGAATACGCGTGCCTGTTCAGCTTCGCGCGCAATTCTGGGACAAAAAGTGTGAAATTTATGTCGCCAGTTGCGCGCTTCAACGCCCCTCAGGCGGCGTTAAGGCTGACCCGGCCGGTAACGTCAGATCTATTGATCAGTCGTTGCTGGCCTTGCTCACAGCCCGCAGTACGTACTGCGGCAAGGCGAATGCGCCAATGTGAACTTCCGGGTTGTAATAGCGCGTAACAATACCGCTGCCCGTGAAGCGCTGACGCAGGGTTTCCAGTGGCAGTTTGCGGTAGCTCTTGTCAGTGGCGCCCCAGGCAAAAGTCATTGCACCGCCGATGTAGGTCGGGATGGCGGCCTGATAGAAATGCCAATCGGCAAACAGGCCATTCATGCGTCCTGCAGTGGTCTGTACACCGCTCAGTTGCATGAAGGGCGTACCGTTCTGGGTAACCAGAATGCCGCCTTCGTTCAGGCAGCGATGACAGGCCTGATAAAAGTTCTCCGAAAACAGCACTTCGCCCGGACCGATAGGATCAGTGGAGTCGGAGATGATCACGTCGAACTTCTCTTCGGTCGTCGCGACAAAGCGCATGCCGTCGTCGATGACCAGGTTCAGGCGCGAATCGTCAAAAGCGCCACTGGAGTGATTGGGCAGGAACTCCTTGCACATCTCGACCACCGTGGCGTCGATCTCGACCATGGTGATGTGCTCGACGGTCAGGTGCTTGGCGACTTCGCGCAGCATGCCGCCATCGCCGCCGCCAATGATCAGTACACGTTTGGCAGCGCCGTGGGCCAGAATCGGCACGTGAGTGAGCATTTCGTGATAGATGAACTCATCCGCCTCGGTGGTCTGGATCACGCCGTCCAGCGCCATGACGCGGCCCATGCGCGGGTTCTGGAAGATCACCAGATGCTGGTGTTCGGTACGCACTTCGTGCAGCATTTTTTCCATACGAAAGCGCTGGCCGTAGCCTTCGTACAACGTTTCCTGATAATCGCTCATGGGTAAGCTCCCGCTGGGTACTGATGACAGGACGGCCGACCGCCCACAACAAAGGCGCGCATTCTACGTCGAGGAACATGACAGGTCGAACCTCTGTGCAGCGTCATGCTTGCAAATGCCTTGGCCCATGAACGAAAAACGCCTGATTACTCAGGGTAATCAAGCGTTCGTTGATAACCTGGCGGCGTATCAGATTCGCACGTTGCCGCGCGGTCCGAGGATTGCCCAGATGATCAGGCCCACAACAGGCAACAGCACGATCAACAATACCCAGAGAATTTTCTTGCCGGTCTCGGCGCCGCTTTTCAAGACATTAATGATGGCCCAGATATCGAGCGCCAGAATGATCAAGCCGACCAGGCCGTTGAAACTAGAACCCATGGTGTTGCCCCTAATTGAATGCTTACCTTCCTAGGATAGTTGCGCCGTTCGGGGGTTCCGTTGAACCAACCTTATATTCTCAGGCTCCCAACGGGGGTCGACTTCGCATTTCATTCATTATCGCTTTCACCCTCACACAGGTAGCCGTCTTCATGCCAACGCCCGCACAACCCCGAACGCCTTGGGCGACATGGTTCAACCATCTTCAGGGCAGCCCGCTGGTGAGCCTGGGTTTCGCCCTTGCTCTGCTGATCGTCGTCGGACTCGGCGGCATCAGTCTTTACAATGCCTTCTATGGCACCAGCCAGGTCAACTTCAATCATGCACTGCTGGGCGGCACGGCCGGCTTCCTGGCGACGGCGCTGGGTGCAGTCATGGCGGTGGCCCTGCGCAACGTTTCGCAACGCGCTCAAGACATCATGCTCGGTTTTGCTGCCGGCATGATGCTGGCTGCCAGCTCGTTCTCGCTGATACTGCCCGGGCTGGAGGCCGCTCGGGGCATAACCGACAGTGGCCCTTGGGCGGCTGCGACGGTAGTGACCGGTCTGGGCCTGGGTGTGCTGTTGATGCTTGGGCTGGACAAGTTCACCCCGCACGAGCATGAAAGCGTGGGCCGTCAGGGTCCTCATTCAGAGCGAATCAGCCGGGTCTGGCTGTTTGTCCTGGCGATTACCCTGCATAACCTGCCGGAGGGCATGGCGATAGGTGTGAGCTTCGCCAGCGGCGACATGAACGTCGGCCTGCCGTTGACTACTGCCATTGCTATTCAGGACATCCCTGAGGGCCTGGCCATTGCGCTGGCCCTGCGTGCTACCGGGCTGTCGGCATTCAAGGCAATGCTGGTGGCCATCGGTTCAGGACTCATGGAGCCGCTGGGCGCGCTGGTGGGCCTGGGTATTTCCAGCGGGTTTGCCATCGCCTACCCGCTCAGCATGGGGCTGGCGGCAGGTGCGATGATCTTCGTGGTGTCCCATGAAGTCATCCCGGAAACCCACCGCAACGGCCATCAGACCTCGGCGACGCTCGGCCTGATGGGCGGCTTCGCGGTAATGATGTTTCTCGACACGGCGCTGGGTTAACCCCGCAATGCCTGCAAAGCGGGTGCGGCATGGATGCCGGCCAACGCCGCCAGTTCAAGCACCCGCGCCTCGTCACGGCCGTACACCAGCACCGCCTGCAGTTCGTCATCCAGCGGCTGGCTGAAGTTCATCAGCACATAGCCGCCCATGTCCTTGTTCATGCTGCTCAATTGAATCTGAATCCGGTTGAGCGCTACCAGTGGTTCGACCTTGGCCAATTGTTTCGGCTTGATGTTGAACGTCACGTCCTTGCCGAATGACTGCACGATCTGCTCGAACAGGTCCATATAGCTGTCGGCCTGAAACAGCACGGTTTCCGGCAGACTGCCTACCACCACCCATTCGCCCAGCGGAATCGGAAAGGTGTCGTCGTAGTTGATATCAGGATTGGCGGCCAGAAAAGCCTGAGGGTCGGCATACGCCTGCGCGGCTTCATCGGCAATACGCACGATTTCGTCGTCGCCCATGCAGCCGGAGCTGACTTTGCTGATTAATTCGACCAGTGAGTCTTTCATGGGAGCGATCCTGATAACGGGCAAAAAAAGAGGCGCGAAGGATAACGGTAACGACCTGCAATCGAAATGGCCTCGACCTGCAATTATCGAGTTTTTCGACAGACATTAATTGAGTCTATCCGGCCCCACGAACCAGCATTGGCTGTAAACGAACCCGAATCTATGCACTTCGACCTGCAATCGAGCGCGACCGGCCAAGATTAAATTGGACTGAAAAACCGATGATTTTGGCGTCCATCAAACGGTGGTTTTATCGATCCGACCAGTCAGCAAGAGGGTTTACGGACAGAAACGAGGCTTAAGTGCGCTTTTTTACTACTCCCCGAAGCCCGTGTTCGGCAGCAAAAGGCGGTTGGAGAACACCGCCTTGGCGAGAGAATTACATGCCTCATCCTTGTTCAATTCAGCGTGCGTACGACGACGCAGCGCCCCCGGGGGCGTGGATATGCGCCGAAAACCTTGGCCGGCAACCCAATTCAGCCAGTATAACGCGTCGTCACGATCAAACGATTTCGCTGCATAAGTGCTCTGGATGTGGTGGATTTAGGGTTTAGTCAATCACATGCGCTTGGCCGTATCTCTCGATCCACTCGTGCATATTGGCATTTACTGAGTAGTTCTCTTCCCGGTGCTTGAGTTTCAACCGGGTCTTAAAGTCAAGCTCCACCACGCCCTGTCCCGTCCAAGAGTCTACAATCGCTCCTTTCGGAAACTCATTAGTCGGGTGGATGACCACATAGTTGTGGCTTAACTTACGGTTGCTGTAGATGGTGAAATCTGAGATCCCTAGCTTATGGCGAAGGTGCAAGCCGATTTCCAGCGCCTGTATGTCACAATTGGAAAACCCCTCTTCGCGACACTTCCGTATGCAATCTGTGAGTTGCGTGGGCGTCATCTCAATCGCGCCACGCAAGTTCCCACTGTTGGTGCGATATATTTTCCGTTGCTGCAAATCTGCCAGATTCATCAGCGTTTCCGAAATATAAGTTCGCTTCGCGCTGTCCGTGTACTGTTGTGCCCTCCTCACAGTCATTAGCGCATCCGCATCCGATTTTTCAGGATTGTTCAAGCGGCCCATTGCCGTCTGATAGCCTGTCGTGGACAACGTGGTTCTACAAGATTGTTGACTGCCTGCCAGGTCGCTGACGAGCTACCGGAAACTCTATTCATGCTGATTGCACTCCGACGGTATGTTTCTAGTACGGAGCTTGGGTGGACTCTGGGCCGGATTCGGTTCCATGCGAACGTGGAGGACGCCATAGCTTTTTTTGCGCAGATGGGCATTCCCGAACAGTTACAGATAACGGTAAATCCATCGCCTCTATGTGTTCATGCCCTGAAGGCACTCAGCATCAGGACCGGGCCGGCTGCACACCCAGTTTGATCAGTTGATCAATGGTGACAGTCGCACCCATTGCCTGAGCGGCACCCAGCGCAGTAATGCCCTTGGCATCAGTGGCATGCGGGTCCGCGCCCTGACTGATCAGGTAATCGACTATCTCGTTGCGATTGAACATGGCCGCCATCATCAACGCAGTACGACCATCGGCAGAGGCGCCGTCAACGTCGGCACCGGCCTCGACCAGCAGCCTCACCACCGCCAGATCGCCCTTGAACGCGGCACCGGCGATAGGGCTCTGACCATTGTCGTTGCGAATTTCCGGATCGGCCTTGTGATCAAGCAGCACCCGGACCGCATCCGCATGACAGTGATAACTGGCCAGCATCAGCAGCGTGTCGCCCTTGTGGTTGCGCAAGTCTGCAGGCAGGCCCTTTTCAAGCAGACGCTCCAACATGACTGCATTTCCCTGGCGAGCCACATCGAATACCTGCTCGGCGAACTCGGCGGCTTCGTCTTCAGTCATGGTTTGCGAAGCGCTGATATTTGTATCGGTCATTAACTACTCCTTGGCGCACGGTACTCCGGGCATGCGTTGACCCGGCGTCGATACACACACTGACCTCAAGTCTCGCCAGCTGTTCGATCGGCATGGATACGGATGCGCAATGCCTGCTCCTGATCACCGCAATCGATGCAATCCTCCTTCTGCCCGATACCCATCGTGCAAGAAACGGCAAAATGCAGGGCGCACGAAGGGTGTTCATGCAAAATGCACGAAGCCTTAAAATAGAGAATATTTCAAGCTGTTGATTTTAAAGGATTTATTTTAAGTAAAAGACTGGCACAGACACTGCAATAGTACTTCCAAGCTTATTATCCCATGAGCAATGGAGCCGCCTGACATGACTTTTATTCAAGAAAAATTCGCTTCCGTATTCTCCGACTACACCGTTACCACCCAGCCACGTCCTGATGGTGGTGTTCTGTTGTCACTGCGTACCCACGATGGCAAGCAGATCCGTCGCTCCGTGTCTTATGCTCAGTTACACACTCCGGTCCAGCTGGAATGGGTAATCAGTGCTATCCGCCGCGACCTGGCTGCACAAGCCAGCGAGTTGCCAGCTATTTCGATGCTGCAAAGTCAGCACCGCTTCGACCTGCCGACTTACCACACCCGTTGATTTTCCCGCCGCCTTGACGGGCGGCACCCGCTGTACGCTCTCATCCCTTGTTTGCCGCGATTACACCTTGTTCTCGCGGCTTTTTTTTGCCCGCGTTTTCAGGTGTCGATTACCTGATCAAACCCCGGCAAAGCGCTTCGCCTACCGCCTGCGCCCTATTGGCGACGCCGAGCTTGGAATAGATGGTCTTGAGGTGATACTTCACCGTCGACTCCGACACGTCGCGGATCATTGAGATCTCCCAGGCAGTTTTTCCATCCCTGGCCCACTGCAGTACCTCCAGTTCCCGATGGGTCAAACCGCGAGAGCAGAACTTCAAACCCCGCGCAACGCTGTGCAGCACCGGCATGAGACTGCTCATGAGGTATTTTTGTTCAGCGGAGATCGCTCGCCCCACTTCACCCAGCGTACAAACCGACGTCACGCTGTCGGCACCACGGCAATGGTTCATGTAGCCGTAGGAAATGGCCGGAAGCAGTTCGCACGTATCGACGATTTCTTCGTAACACGCTGACACCGGATACTGTCTGAATGCATCCTGCCAGTTCACAAATCCCAACTGATTGCGATAACAGCGGATGACCGGATCCTGGGTGATGAACTCGCGCTGGCGGTAAGCCTTGCCCCAGGCATCATCGACATTGCAGGTAATGAACGTCAGCAGCACCGGCCCTTTGAACTGATAGAACATCGCCCGCTCACTATTGCATTCGCGCCTTAGCCATTCGAGGGCATTCTCGATGGCGGTCTGGCCATCGAGTTCGCTGATCGTGCTCACCATCTGCTGTATCAATAAGTCCCTGCTTGCGCTTTCTTTAATGGCACTGCACATCCGCTGCCGCTCCTTATGCGCCCGCGAATCGGTACAGGTGTTGTCCGTGACTCAGCGGGCGATGGGCGCAGAACTTACACGAATAATCGCGTTGAAGAATGACGAGCAGAACAAACAGATTCAACGCACTTTCAGGTAGGCAACGTCCCACTCAAAAGCAGGACGCTCCTTACAGAAAATAGCGTGCAAGCCTCGCGGCAGGCAGATTTGCATGCTGCGGCATCAGGACAATGCCGTGCACGACAGGCTGATGTCGTTTAGAACGAGGCAGGGTCGATGAGCGCGAAACTGCTCACATATCTGTGACCCGCAAGCACCCCGCCGTCACGCGCCAGACCGCAGGTGATCATGCCAGCGGCCTGCGCTGCGTCGAGCTCTTCGACGATATCCGAGAGGAACAGAATGTGCTCGGCAGGACACTCGATTGCCTGCGCAATCGTCCGGTAGGACTGCGCTTCGCGCTTGGGGCCGGACGTCGTATCGAAGTAACCACTGAACAGACCAGACAGATCGCCCGCCTCGGAACAGCCGAAAATCAATTGCTGAGCCTGAATTGAGCCCGAGGAATAAACGTAAAGCCTGTAGCCCTGTTGATGCCAGTGTTTCAAGGCATCGACAGCATCCGGATAAACATGGCCCTTGAGCTGTCCGGCGTTGTAGCCCTGCTCCCAGACCATGCCCTGCAACGCCTTCAGCGGTGTGGCCTTGCGGTCTTCGGCAATCCATTCCAGCAGTATTGCAATAACCCGCTCGACATCGGCGTCAGGCTCGCCGGCCTCGGTGCGTACCGCTTGCAGCTGCGACGCCACTGCCGGTTGTCCGGCGTTTTGCCGAACAAACCCGGGCAGGTGCTTTTTGGCAAACGGAAACAGCACGTCGAAAACGAAACTCACTGCGCTGGTGGTGCCTTCAATATCCGTGAGGATAGCTTTGATGGGCATCAGAATCGGGCTCCTGTCAGTCTTCCAGCCGTGGAAAACGGCCAGCAATGTCTTCACCGGTAAAATTCGCCACCCAGCCTTCCGGATTGTTGAACAGGCGGATGGCCACGAAATGTGGGTTTTCGCCCATATCGAACCAGTGCCGGGTGCCGGCCGGTACGGAAATCAGGTCGTTCTTTTCGCACAGCACGGCGTATACGTAGTCCTCGATGTGCAATGTGAACAAGCCCCGCCCGGCTACGAAAAAGCGCACTTCGTCCTCGCCATGCCGATGCTCTTCAAGAAATTTGGCGCGCAATTCGGCTTTTTGCGGGTGGTCACTGTTGAGGCTGATGACGTCCACGGTGACATAACCATGCTCGGTCATCAGCTTGTCGATCTGGGAGCGATAGGCGCTGATCACTTCTTCCTGGCTGGCACCGGGGGTAATCGGCGTCGCCGCTTCCCAGCGGTCGAACGCCACGCCGTGCTCGGCCAGCGTCGAAGCAATATCTTCCAGATGGGTCAGCACCTTGTTGGGCGTGTCAGGGCTTGAAACGTGATAAACGGACAGGCTGCTCATGGCATGAATCCTCGGTTTGGGGCACCACCTTCCGGCTTTTACAGGCAGGTCAGGCTTACAGGCTGGTTTTAATACGACGTTTTCAACGGTTCAATACCGCGCGCATTTTAAGCTCGCATTCAAACAGAAACTCGAACGCTTCGATCTGGCGCAAGGCGTCGCTCATTTTTGCCCCCCAGGTGTAGAGACCGTGACCGCGGATCAGGTAACCAGCGCACTCGGGATGGGCGTCCAGCCAAGGCTGCACCTTTGCGGCGAGACGGGCAATATCCTGATCGTTGTCGAAAATCGGTACCACGACCTGCGACTGATGAGTGACCACGCCGTGAAAGGCCTTTTGCAGCTCGTAATCCTCGAACACCAGATGATCGGCGGCAGTCAGCCTCGACAGCACCGTCGCATTCACCGAGTGGGTGTGCAGCACCGCGCCAACCTGTGGCCTGCTGCTGTACAACTGGGTGTGCAGCAAGGTTTCGGCAGACGGCTTTTTCCCGGGCTCCAGGCTGTTGCCTGCCATATCGGTAGCCAGCACATCGTCAGGACCCAACTGGCCCTTGTGCCTGCCGGATACGGTCAGCAGCGCCTCGGTGGCTGAAAGACGCGCGGAGTAATTACTGCTGGTGGCAGGCGACCAGCCGCGGCCATACAGGAAGCGCCCGGCCTCGATTATTTCCACGCTAAGTTGTTCGCGGCTCATACACCTTCCTCTTTCTTGGGTGTGATAATCATGATGGCTGCGGCAAAGGCTGCAAGGCTGGCAATGGCAAACGTCCAGGCTGGCCCCAGCGCGTTCCAGCTGTAACCGGAATACAGAGCGCCCAACGCGCCACCCACGCCGGACAACGCGGCATACAGTGCCTGTCCCTGTCCTTGCTGACGCGGGCCAAAGCTACTTTGCACGAAATGAATGGCGGCGGCGTGAAAGCTGCCGAACGTGGCGGCGTGCATCACCTGAGCAATCAGCAGCGCGGTCAGGTGATCGGCAAACAGTCCCAGCAGCAGCCAGCGCAATGCGGCCAGCAGAAAACTGGCGAACAGTACCTGGCGCACGGAGAAACGCTGCAGAATCCGGCTCATGACCATGAACATCCGCACTTCAGCCACCACACCGACCGCCCATAGCAGGCCGATCAGGCCACGGCTGTAGCCGAGCGCTTCGAGGTGCAGGGTCAAAAAGGTGTAATACGGCCCATGGCTGAGCACCATCAGCGCGACACTGAGGTAGAACGCCAATACACCAGGACGCGCCAGTTGCCTGAGAAAGCCGCCCGACACAGTTTCACGGCTCGACGGTGAGGGATGCGCATTCGGCACCCACCAGCTGCTGACAACGATACCGGCCATGATCGCCAGCGCGATGTAAGGAAACAGATCCAGACTGAACCATTCGAACACCCGTCCCAGCACCACGACCGCCAGAATGAAACCGATCGAGCCCCACAGCCGGATATGGCTGTAACGCGAGGTCTGGCCTTGCAGGTGCGCGAGAGTGATGACTTCGAACTGCGGCAGGATGGCATGCCAGAAGAACGCATAGAGCGCCATGACCATCGCCAGCCAGGCATAGCTTTTTTCGACCAGAATCAGCGAAAACGCCAACAACGTGCAGATGGCGCCGGACCGCACAATGGTCAGACGCCAACCAGTGTGATCACCCAGCCACCCCCAGAGATTGGGCGCAACGCAGCGCATCAGCATAGGGATGGCGATCAGTTCGCCTATGCGTGAGCTGGAAAAACCCAAGTGATGAAGATAAAGGGCCATGAACGGCGCAGACAGGCCGAGCAAGGCGAAATAGCACACGTAGAACCCGGACAGCCGCCAGTAAGGAAGCTGTCCGCCGGATGTTTGCGTCACGCTAGCAGTCCGCGACCGTGACAGCGCGCATTACAACTGTCCCAGCACAGGCGTGTTGACACTGACATCGGCGTTCTGACCGCGATGACGCAGCAGATGATCGAGCAATACGATGGCCATCATCGCCTCGGCAATCGGTGTGGCGCGAATGCCGACACACGGGTCGTGCCGGCCTTTGGTGATGACGTCAGCCGCGTTGCCATCGGTATCGATCGAACGCCCCGGCGTGGTGATGCTGGAGGTTGGTTTGAGCGCCAGATGCGCAATGATCGGCTGGCCCGAGGAAATGCCACCAAGAATGCCGCCCGCCTGATTGGACAGGAAACCCTGTGGGGTCATCTCGTCGCGGTGCTCGGTGCCGCGTTGTGCAACGCAGTCGAAACCGGCACCGATCTCTACGCCCTTGACCGCATTGATGCTCATCAGCGCGTGTGCCAGCTCGGCGTCCAGACGATCGAAGATCGGCTCGCCGAGCCCCGGCATCACGCCTTCTGCGACCACGGTGATTTTCGCACCGACCGAGTCCTGATCACGTCGCAGCTGGTCCATGTAGGCTTCCAGCTCCGGCACCTTGTCAGGGTCGGGGCAGAAAAACGCGTTGTCTTCTACCGAATCCCAGGTCTTGAACGGGATCTGGATCGGGCCCAGCTGGCTCATGTAGCCGCGAATGACGATGCCCTGGGTTGCCAGATATTTCTTGGCAATCGCCCCCGCTGCCACGCGCATGGCGGTTTCCCGTGCCGAACTGCGGCCGCCGCCGCGGTAATCGCGAATACCGTACTTGTGGTGGTAGGTGTAATCGGCATGAGCCGGACGGAACAGGTCCTTGATGGCCGAATAGTCCTTGGACTTCTGGTCTGTGTTGCGGATCAGCAGGCCTATGGAGGCACCGGTGGTTTTGCCCTCGAAGACGCCAGACAGGATCTCGACCTCATCGGCCTCCTGACGCTGGGTGGTGTGGCGGCTGGTGCCTGGCTTGCGCCGGTCCAGATCACGCTGCAGGTCTTGCAGGTCCAGCTCCAGCCCCGGCGGGCAGCCATCGACGATAGCGACCAGCGCCGGGCCGTGGCTTTCGCCGGCGGTGGTGACAGTGAACAGCTTGCCGAAAGTGTTGCCGGACATGCGGGCGCTCCGAAAAATCAGCCAAAAAACCAGATCGTTAAACCAAGCGCGCCAGTATACGCAGGCTCGCGGTTCAGTTCATCCTCGAACCTTCTGTCACGCCGCGCGTCCAAGCGAGACTCTCCCCATGATGGCCTTGCGATGTTATCCGGTAATTCCCTGCTTCGAGTACCAAACGCGCTGCGTCTGCTGGCCCTGCCGATAACATTGACCCTGAGCCTAATCGCCGGAACAGCCAGTGCTGCGGCGCCCAGCGTGGTGCAGCGGCCGATCACGGTGGATACCGAAAACGGCAAACTGTACGGCACTCTGCTGATGCCCCGTTCGGACAAACCGGTCCCGGTGGTGCTGATCATCGCCGGTTCCGGCCCCACCGACCGCGACGGCAACAACCCTGAGGGTGGACGCAACGACAGCATGAAACGCCTGGCGGTGGTTCTGGCTAAAAACAATATCGCCAGCGTGCGCTACGACAAACGCGGCGTCGCAGCCAGCAAGGCCGTCACGCCGGATGAACGCAATCTGAGCGTCGAGCGCTACGTGGCCGATGTTCAACTCTGGGCCAGAGCGCTCAAAGCCAACCCGCGCCTTGGCCAGCTGATTCTTCTGGGCCACAGCGAGGGTGCGCTGGTGGCGACGCTGGCGGCTGAAAAAGTGGGTGCAGCAGCGCTGATTTCCGTGGCGGGCACCGGACGGCCTGTCGATCAGGTGCTGCGCGAACAATTTCAGGAGCGCTTGCCACCGGATCTGCTGCAACGCAGCAATCAGTTGCTCGATGAACTGAAGGCGGGCAAGATCGACGACAACGTGCCCGCCGAGCTGGAAGTGGTATTTCGCCCCAGTGTCCAGCCGTATCTGATCTCGCTGTTTCGCCAGGACCCCGCCGCAGCCTTCGCTGCAGTGCACGTTCCGGCGCTGATCGTTCAGGGGCGCAACGACATTCAGGTGGGCGTGGGCGATGCCCTGCTGCTGCAAAAAGCCAGACCGGATGCTGAACTGGCCCTGATCGACGGAATGAATCATGTGCTGCGTATCGTGCCAGACGACTTACAGCAGCAGTTGTTGTCCTACCGCAACCCGACCCAGCCGCTGGCCAGTGAAGTGACCAAGCGGATCCTGGCCTTCATCAAGGCCCTGCCCCAACCAGGAAAAAAATCTGACGTCAGATAATTGCAAGCCCTTCAGTCTTCGGATATCTGGCCGATAGCGGTTTGCTGGCTTTTTGTTCCGTTGCAAGTATTCCGTTGCAAGTATCACGGTGCAAGGCCCAGGAAAGGACACCATTATGACTGACGCGAATATCATGACTGAAACCACTGCAGCACCCGAAAGCGTAGAAGCCGAGGTTCAGGCACCGCCGCAGCCGTGGGAAGACATTCTGCCCGAGAACTTTCAGATGTTGCGTCTGGCACCACAGCCTACCGACCGCGCCACCGGCGGACGGCCCTTGCGTTTTGTGCAGTTTGGTCGTGCCGAGCGGCACAGCAAGGAGTTGAGCCTGCTGCGCATCAATGTGCAGCTGCCAGGCCAACGGGTCCGCAAGGAACAGAACAATCTGGATGTCTGGGCCGACCACGAAAAGCGTACTGTGCGCTTCGGTCCCGAATCAGGCTTGCAGATCGAGCCGTGGAACCGCGGCATCGGTCGTTTCATGATCGCCCATGCCGTGCATTGGGCGCAGAAAAGATGGTCATCCTACAAGATTGAAGGCGTAGCGCTGGCGAGCAAGGACGGCCTGAACGAAGACACACGCCTGCGTCGTGACCACTTTCTGCGCACCTTGGGTTTTGAAGTAGCGTACGCCGATGCCCAGCACATGAAAGGCACCATCAAGGACGTACACGTCGGCAACCTGCACAGCACCTGGAACAACGACAAGGTGCAGATCATCGAAATTCTCGAAGCCTCGCAAATGCTGGAAAAGGCCGAGAAGAACCTGATCGAACAGGAAGTGACCATTCGCCAGCACGAAGACCGTGTCGGCAAGTACAAGCGCGAGGACGCCGGTCTGCGCTTCACGATTGCCTGCCTGGTGACCTTCGCGGTGTTTCAGGCGGGACTGTTGATCTGGATCGCGACCCACCGATAAAAAAAGGAGCTGATCTCAGCTCCCCCTTCTCTCAGTCTTCCCTATCAAACCTTCGACTGGAACAACGCCTGATGGTTGCGGCACTGTTCTGCTGTGAGCATGAACACCCCGTGACCACCGCGCTGGAAATCCAGCCAGGCGAAATCGACTTCCGGGTACAGCGCCTGCACGTGTACCTGGCTGTTGCCTACTTCAACGATCAGCAAGCCTTTCTCGTTCAGGTGATCGGCTGCCTGCGCAAGCATACGGCGTACCAAGTTCAGACCATCGCTGCCACAGGCCAGCGCCAGCTCAGGCTCATGCTGATACTCGTCTGGCATGTCGGCAAAGTCTTCGGCGTCCACATAGGGCGGGTTGGACACGATCAGGTCGAAGCGCTGCCCCGGCAAACCGTCGAACCCGTCGCCCTGCACGGTGTAGACGCGATCCTCCATGCCGTGACGCTCGATGTTCTGGTTAGCCACCTCCAGTGCGTCGTAGGACAAGTCGGCCAGGGCCACCTCGGCTTCGGGAAACACCTCGGCACAGGCGATACCGATGCAACCGGAGCCAGTGCACAGGTCCAGAATCCGGGCTGGTTCGTTGGCCAGCCAGGGCGCGAAACGCTCTTCGATCAGTTCGGCAATAGGTGAACGCGGGATCAATACACGGTCATCGACAATGAACGACATACCGCAAAACCAGGCTTCGCCCAGCAGATACGGCGTTGGCACACGTTCATCGATTCGGCGTTTGATCAGGCGTTGCAGTTCGGATATTTCATCGACTTCCAGGCGGCAATCCAGGTAGCTGTCGGCGATTTCCCAAGGCAGATGCAATGCGCCCAGCACCAACTGCCGCGCTTCATCCCAGGCATTGTCGGTGCCATGACCGAAAAATACGTCTTCCTCGTGAAAGCGGCTGACGGCCCACCGTATATGGTCGCGCACGGTACGCAAACGGGAAGTGATCATGGACAAACTCCTTGGAAAGGCGACGAGCTGCTGTAAGACGAGCCACGGTGAAAAGTCTGGTTCCGAACAATGCACATTCTTCGTACCCGATAGGCATGGAAGTTTCCATGATTCGCGTACTGCCATCAAGGCAAACCGCCAGCCACCCCCACCGCCAACTGCCCTGCAGGCCATAAAAACCGTGGCCTGCGATGGTTGCCATTCCCAGAACGCCTCAGCCAGAGGACAATGTCACAAAAGCCCCACACCAAGGAGCCCGTGAATGTCCGATTTAAAGACCATGTTCCAACTCAGCGGCCGGGTGCATGCGCCCGCCAATTTGAGCAATGCGACGCTGATCATCATCGATGCCCAGAAAGAATACCTTAGCGGCCCGCTGGCCCTGACAGGCGTCGACGAAGCCCTGGCCAACATCTGCCAATTGGTCGAGAGGGCCCGTGCGGTCAAGTGCCCGATTGTTCATATTCGCCATCTGGGCACTGTGGGCGGCCTGTTCGACCCACAGGGCGAGCGCGGTCAACTGGTGCCGGAGCTGTTGCCAAAGGACGACGAACATCTGGTCGAAAAACGCCTGCCCAACGCTTTCAACGGCACCGGGCTGCATGATCTTCTGCAAAAGCTGGGTCATCTGGATCTGATCGTCTGCGGCTTCATGAGCCACTCGAGCATCAGCACCACGGTTCGCGCTACCAAGGACTACGGTTATCGCTGCACACTGGTCGACGATGCCTGCGCAACCCGCGACTTGCCGAGCCCGCACGGCGTCGTCAGCGCGCAGGTGGTGCATAGAACCGAGATGGCGATCATGGCCGACAACTTCGCCACACTGGCGCTGACCAAAGACCTGATCTGATCTGATCTGCGCCGGAACGAGTGGTTGTGTGGGCGTATTCACATAACCGCCTATCCCTTGCCGGCTCGTATCATCCCGGAGGCGGGAACCACCCCTTCTTCTCCGGGTCACAGCGCCGATACTCCATTGAGCCGATACCTATTGAGGAAAAGGCATGAAAACGTCAGATGGTTTCGATGCACGTCGCCTGCGCCCCAGGGGTCAGGGCAACTGGGGCAAACGCATCGGTACGCTGATCGCGCTGCTTCTTTTGGCGTCAGGCGTGTTGCTGACCGTTGCCGGAGTTTCCAGCCTGACCGTTCACCCGCAGATGCTCGGCGAACTGAATGCCAGCCCTGGAGGCGCCGCATTTGTCGCCGTCGGCGGGTTGCTGGTGCTTTATCTGGGTGTCTGGCTATGGCGCCGCTGCCGCCGTCAACGCAGTGCCAGCGGCTTGAGTATCTCGGCGCACCTGATGAAAAAACACAACTGACCCTGGCGCTTGAACGGTTAGAATGGCTTCCTTCGCGGAGGCCCCATGCAAGACGACGATTTTTCCCTGTTCAGAAGCGAAACGCGCGGCGTAAAGCCGCTCAAGCATGAACACGCCGATGTCGGCAAACCCAAGACCGATCGAAAAATGCTGGCCCGCCTGCGTCAGTCGGCGACTGTGCGCACCGATTCGGTGACCGTCGACGGCTTGTCGGATCAATTCGTGATCGATGTCGGTCCGGAAGATATCCTGAGCTGGTCGCGCGACGGCGTGCAGGAAGGCCAGATGCGCAAGCTCAAACTCGGGCAGATCAGCTTCGAAGGCAGCCTGGACTTACACGGCATGAGCGTGGAAGTGGCGCGTGAGACGCTGTGGGAGTTTCTGGCTGAAGCGACCCGACTGGAAATACGCTGCGTACGTGTAACCCACGGCAAGGCGGTACGCCTGGACGGCAAGCGCCCCATGATCAAGAGCCACGTCAACACCTGGCTGCGTCAGCATTCGCAGGTACTGGGCTTTTGTTCATGCCTGGCCAAACATGGCGGTGCGGGGGCGGTGTACGTGATACTCAGACGCACCATGATGGAAGGACGCGACGAGTAATCCTCCTCGCGCCCCTCTTGCCGGACAGCAATCTGCTGCCCGGCGTATTACTCAGCGCGGGCCGGGGCCACCAGGTCCACCAGGTCCACCAGGTCCACCCCCTTCATGATGGCCACCGCCGCCGCCATGTCCGCCCGGACCAGGCCAAAACGGCCAGCAGCCGGAAACCGACGACAGTACGATTGCGAACAACGCTATTTTTGCTACTCGACTCAACATCCGGATTCACTCTCTCGACAGGCAATTGATTAATAACCTGCACAGTCAGACAGCGCGGTTCCGGGGAAGTGGGTAGCGATCTGGTCGCCAACGTGTAAGCGCTACGATACAAAACGCATAACCCCCGGTTGATTTGCAGCGCTGCCGTGCACCCGCACTCTTGCGTAAGTTACTATGTGCGCCGTCGGCGACGGGCCTGCCCTCGCACCCATCGAAACCCACACGGAAACACACCCCTGTGACACTGGAACAGAATTACACCGCCATACTCGGGCAATTGGGCGAGGACGTCTCGCGCGAAGGTCTGCTGGACACCCCCAAACGCGCCGCCAAGGCCATGCAGTACCTGTGTCGCGGTTACGCGCAAACGCTGGAAGAAGTCACCAACGGCGCGCTGTTCAGCTCCGATGCCAGTGAAATGGTCATGGTCAAGGACATCGAGCTGTACTCGCTGTGCGAGCATCATCTGCTGCCGTTCATTGGCAAGGCACATGTCGCCTACATTCCCAACGGCAAGGTGCTGGGCCTGTCGAAAGTGGCGCGGATCGTTGATATGTACGCCCGCCGTCTGCAGATCCAGGAAAACCTCAGCCGTCAGATCGCCGAGGCCATCCAGCAGGTTACCGGTGCACTGGGTGTGGCGGTGGTGATCGAAGCCAAGCACATGTGCATGATGATGCGCGGTGTCGAGAAGCAGAACTCGGCCATGATCACGTCAGTGATGCTCGGCGAATTCCGTGAAAATGCTGCCACTCGCAGTGAGTTTCTCAGCCTGATCAAGTGACCCGTTCAGCCAGCGTTCACGTGCCTGGCGCACGCTGAACGTCCGGCCGATTTTCGCCACTGTCCGCAAGAGGTATGACCGTGTTCATGAAAGCGTTAAGAGTCGGCCTTGGCCAGCTCGTCATCGGTATCGACTTCCTGACCCGCCCGAGCAAGAAGAAGCGCGATCCGCAGGCCCAGGCGGTTGTCGCTGAGGCGGCTCAAGACCTGACGCTGTACCAGTTCCACGCCTGCCCGTTCTGCGTGAAAACCCGTCGTACCCTGCACCGTCTCAATGTTCCTGTCGCTTTGCGCGATGCGAAGAACAACGAGCTTGACCGTCAGACGCTGCTTAACGAGGGCGGCAAAATCAAAGTGCCTTGCCTGCGAATCGAAGAAGGCGACAAAACCGTTTGGATGTACGAATCCAAGGTCATTATCGACTACCTGAATCAGCGGTTCGGCGCGATCTGAATACCTCGTGCCCGACGTGCCTCAACGCGGGCAACCTTCCTCGCGGCAGGCGACATAGGCTTGCAACTGCTTGAGGCGCACGCGGGTCTGGTCAGCCAGGCATTGCGATTGCAGCAACGGCCAGATGGAGCCTGAATCCTCGGGCTTGCCAGCCTGATACAGGCAATCGGCGTCACGCAGGGCTATCCACTTCAGTTGTGCATCCTTGAACGCCTGCTTTTTAGCCGGCGTCTTCAGCCACGCCATCTGCGCCTTGTACTGCTTGTTGAGATCAGCATCGAGCGCCGACAGCTCATTGGCAGCACACTGATTCATGCTGGCCTGATTGGCATCGCAATCCTGAGCCTGTGCCGAGCAGCCGATACCCAGCGCGATGAAAGCGGCCAGAAGTGCTATTGAAACACGCATAAATTTCCTTTTATTCAGCCAATGGGTGCATCAATCCAGCATACCGACATAACCCGGTTGCGCCTTGACCCGATCCAGCCAGCGCCGAATTCCGGTGTAAGGTGCCAGATCGAAACCGCCCTGATGAGCGACATGGGTATAGGCGTACAGGGCGATATCGGCGATGGAGAAATTCTCACCGACCAGAAACGGTGTGCGATCAAGCTGCTGCTCCATGACCGCCAGCGCTCGATAACCGGATTTCTGCATGGCCCGATACTCGGTCATGCGTTCAGCCGGCAAGCCCAGATAGAACTGAATGAAGCGGGCAACCGCCACCGACGGCTCATGGCTGTACTGCTCGAAAAACTGCCATTGCAGAACCTGGGTGCGCAGCCGCGGTTCGCTCGGAAGATACCTGGAACCATCAGCCAGAAAATTGAGAATCGCATTGGACTCCCATAGACAAGTGCCGTCTTCCAGTTCCAACACGGGGATCTTGCCGTTTGGGTTCTTCTCCAGAAAAGCCGGGGTCTGGGTTTCGCCATTAAGAATATCGACCGGCACCCACTCGTACTCACTGCCCAACAGGTTAAGCATCAACTTGACCTTGTAGCAGTTGCCCGAGTTGTAATCGCCATAAACCTTGTACATCGCCTGCTCCCTCGATATGCCTGTATTGCCGGCTCTGATCAGGCGGCTTTCAGATTCTGTGCCGCACGGACCACGGACGCCAGTCGTTTTATGCCTTCATTCAGACGCGCCGGGTCGATATGACTGAAATTGAGGCGCAGATGGCCGTGATTGGCGTCCGGGTCAGCAAAAAAAGGTTCGCCCGGCATGAACGCGACGTCCTGCGCCAACGCGGCATCCAGCAAGGTACGGGTGTCCAGCGGCTGTTTCAGGGTCAGCCAGAAGAACAATCCACCTTGCGGGCTGTTCCACTCGGCCAGGTCTGAAAAATGCGTCTGCAAGGCATCCTCGAATGCATCCCGGCGACCACGGTAGAACTCGCACAGCGTCAGCAGATGTTCACGATGGTGCTCAGTGCCAATCCACTGCAAGGCCTGCCATTGGCCAAGGCGATTGGTATGTAGATCAGCGGACTGCTTCAGGCGCAACAGGTGCGGAAACAGATCGGGACTGGCGATCAGATAACCCACACGCAGGCCGGGCAATAGCGTTTTGGAGACCGTGCCGGTGTAGATCCAGCTTGCTGCCTTCAGGCCGCTGACAATCGGCCTGGCACTGCCGCCGTCAAAACTCAACTCGCGGTAAGGCTCATCCTCGATCAACGTGACGCCGAACTCGTCAAGCAAAGCCGCAACCGCATCGCGGCTGGCCTGGCTGTAGCGCACTGCCGAGGGGTTCTGGAACGTCGGGATCAGGTAGGCGAATGCGGGCCTGTGCTGCTCCAGGCGCTGGCGCATGGTAATCAGGTCCGGGCCTTCGGCCTGCAGGGGCACGGTGATGCAGTCGGCACCAAACAGCTGAAATATCTGCAGCGCCGCCAGGTAGGTGGGTGCTTCAAGCAGAATCTCGGTGTCTTTGTCGATGTAGAGCTTGGCCGCAAGGTCCAGCGTCTGTTGAGAACCACTGACCACCATGACCTGACTGGCATCGCAAGCAATACCCAGGGCGCGGGCGTCGGCAGCCAGCGCTTCGCGCAGCGCAGGTTCGCCCTCGCTCATGCCGTACTGGCCCAGAGAAACAGGCATGTCAGCCCACTCGACTTTGGGCAGCATCGACTCGGCAGGCAGGCCACCGGCGAACGACATCACTTGCGGGCGCTGAGCGGCGGCGAGGATCTCGCGAATCAGAGAACTTTTCAGACGGGAAACGCGTTCGGAAAAAGCCATGGCACTTACCTGTAGCCGAGACGAAGGAAAATAAGTCAAACTTGTTGACTCAAATTACGACGCCCACCCCGGATACGTCAACATGCTTGACTTAAAAAAACCTGCCAATCAACAAATGGCCATGGAAGCCTTCTTCTTCGGCTATCAGGCCTTCACCGCCAAGGCGGATGAAATGCTGGCCAAGCGCGGCTTCAGTCGCGTGCATCAGCGCATTGTATTTTTCATCGCTCGCTATCCCGAACTGAGCGTCAAGGAACTGCTCACGGTATTGGGCGTGAGCAAGCAGGCGCTCAATGCCCCGTTGCGCCAACTGATCGGCATGGACCTGGTGCACAGCACCGCCCCGGAAACCGACAAACGCAAACGACTACTCGGGCTCACCGATGAAGGCGCCCGTTTCGAGCAGGCGTTGCGGCGTGAACAGGTCAAGCTGCTGCAACGGGTGTTCGCCGAAGCGGGTCAGGAAGCGGTGGATGGCTGGATGACAGTCAACCTGGCGCTGGGCCAGACACTGCAATCCGGTGCGTGTCCAATCGGGACTGACGTCGAATAAATACCACTGTCGCAACTGTGCTGGCGTTTACTCGTATCGCTGTATCGTAAAGCCACGCGACCATACGTTTAGGCTTGGCGTCCTTTGCTACCTGCCCGCTTCAAGGAACGCCCTGCATGAACGAGACCCTCAAGGCGCCATTGCGCCCGCTGACCGACTCATCGCTGTCTGCGGTGGTTGCCGGCTTCATTGCTATGATGACTGGCTGCACCAGCTCGCTGGTGCTGATGTTTCAGGCCGGACAGGCGGCGGGGCTGAGCAGCGTGCAGGTCTCATCCTGGCTGTGGGCCTTGTTCATGGGCATGGCGGTGTGCAGCATCGGTCTTTCGTTGCGCTACCGCATGCCGATTACCGTGGCGTGGTCCACACCTGGTGCCGCACTGCTGATCACCAGTCTGGGTGGCGTGACATATCCGCAGGCAATTGGCGCGTTCATGACCAGCGCGCTGCTGGTTATTCTGTGCGGCGTAACGGGCAGCTTCGAACGTATCGTGCGGCGTTTGCCAGCCTCGCTGGCTGCGGCCTTGCTGGCGGGAATCCTGTTCAGGATCGGCAGTGAAATCTTCATCGCCGCCCAGCACCGCACCAGCCTGGTATTGGGCATGTTTTTTACGTATCTGGTGGTGAAGCGTCTTTCGCCACGCTACTCGGTGCTGCTCGCACTGCTGGTCGGCATCGGGATATCGGGCGCGCTGGGCTTGCTGAACTTCAGCGGTCTGGCGCTGCAAGTCGCCGCGCCGGTCTGGACCACTCCCGAGTTTTCCTGGGTCGCGACGGTCAGCATCGGCATTCCACTGTTCGTGGTGGCCATGACCTCACAGAACATGCCGGGTGTGGCGGTGTTGCGAGCCGACGGTTACTACCCGCCTACCTCACCGCTGATATCGGTAACAGGCTTTGCCTCTTTGCTTACCGCACCGTTCGGCTGCCACGGGATCAACCTGGCCGCCATCAGCGCCGCCATCTGTACCAGCCCTCATGCGCACGAAGACAAGTCCAAACGCTACACAGCGGCGATCTGGGCCGGGATTTTCTACGCAATCGCCGGGATTTTCGGCGCCACGCTGGCAGGTCTGTTCAGTGCGTTCCCCACGGAGCTGATGATCTCGATTGCCGCACTGGCGCTGCTCGGTTCGATCACCAATGGCCTGACCGTGGCCATGGCCGAGCCCCGCGAGCGCGAACCCGCTCTTATCACCTTTATGGTGACGGCCTCAGGGCTGACGCTGTTTTCCATAGGTTCGGCATTCTGGGGCATTGTTGCGGGCCTGCTGACCATGCTGATCCTGAATGCACGCAAGGCCGGATAAGCCTGCCTCAAGCCCACGTCATAAGAGCGATCAACTACGGGCAGTGGCTGATACCAGCAAGGTTCCGGTATCTGCATCGAGTATTGCCTGCGTTCCCAAGGGCACGGCCTGATTGAGATCTCCATGCCCTACCGGCAAGCCGCCCAGCACCGGAATGCCCAGACTGCCCAGCCGTTCCAGCAGCACATCGGCGGGGCTGATGGTGCCGCCGGTGTTCGCGGCAGGGGTGAACTCGCCCACCGCGACACCCGCCAGACGCGCAAGGATGCCGCAGTTACCCAGATGGGTCAGCATGCGGTCAACCCGATAGGCCGGTTCGTTGACCTCTTCGATGAGCAAAATCGCACCGGTCATGTCGGGCATGAACGGCGTACCCACCGAGGTATCGAGGATGCACAGATTGCCGCCCAGCAACAGGCCCTGCGCGCTGCCGCCCGTTCTGACCTTCGCCGTTGGTGAGGCATGATCGGCCTTGAGCAATACCGGCTCGGTACTCATCAGCACATGGTGCATGCCGCTGACGAACAGGCCACCGCGTTCCAACTGCGAGGCGACCGGGCCATGAATAGTGGCCAGACGCGCATGGTTCCATAGCGCACCATGTAGTGCGGTGATATCGGAAAAGCCGGTCACCAGCTTGGGGTCACGACGCACAGCGTCCATATCCACCTGCTGGACAATTCGCTGCACGCCATAGCCGCCGCGGTTGCAAATGACCGCACGGATCTCCGGATCAGCCAGTGCGGCGTTAAGGTCAGCAAGTCGCTCCTCGTCGGTTCCCGAATAGAATGAGTATTTGCCCAGTGCATGCGGATAGACACGCGGACGCAGCCCCCACCCCTTGAGTACCGCGACCGCAGCGTCGATTTTGCCGGGGTCAACAGGCCCGGCAGGCGATACCAACGCCACGGCGTCGCCAGCACGCAGGACCTGAGGGTGAAGCGTCTGTGGAGAAGTAGCTGGCATTACGGTTATCCAGACGTTTGTCGAGCGATGAATCTAGAGCACCGGCGTAAGTGACTCAAGCCCTATCGGCATTCAGCCTGCGTCATCTGCAGATCCGTCTGAACGCCAAAGCCGCATCGGACTCCTATCAAACAGCATTCGCTTGATGATCGCTTCTTGCCTGAGCAACGCGGCGAGCGTTTGAATCCATCTTTGAACCATTTTCTGGAGACCCTGCCATGACTGATCTTTCCAACCGCCAGTTCCTGCTCGCCAAGCGTCCGTCGGGCGATGTGCGCCGTGAAGACTTCACCTATCAAGAGGCTCCGGTCACCGCACTTGCCGAAGGCCAGATACTGGTCAGGAACAAATACCTGTCGCTGGACCCGGCGATGCGTGGCTGGATGAATGACGGAAAATCCTATATTCCGGCCGTAAAGCTGGGCGAAGTGATGCGCGCCCTGGGCGTGGGCGAAGTGCTTGAATCGAAAAACCCGAAATTTGCCGTAGGCGACCATCTGCAAGGCGCACTTGGCGTTCAGGATTACTTCGTGGGCGAGCCAAAAGGCTTTTACAAGGTCGATACCAGCCTTGCCCCGCTACCGCTTTATCTGTCTGCTCTGGGCATGACCGGCATGACTGCCTACCTGGCGCTGCTGGATGTCGGCCAGCCAAAAAGCGGTGATACCGTAGTGATTTCCGGTGCAGCGGGTGCTGTCGGCAGCGTCGCCGGACAAATTGCCAAGCTCAAGGGCTGCCGGGTTGTCGGCATCGCAGGAGGCGCAGAAAAATGCCGTTTACTGACCGAAGAACTGGGCTTCGATGCAGCCATCGACTATAGGTCCGAAGACGTTATGGATGGTTTGAAGCGCCACTGTCCGGATGGCGTGAACGTGTACTTCGACAACGTTGGCGGCGACATTCTGGACGCGGCGCTCAGCCAGCTGGCGGTCGGCGCGCGCGTGGTGATCTGCGGTGCCATCAGTCAGTACAACAACACCACGGCGATCAAAGGCCCGGCCAACTACATGTCACTGCTGGTCAACCGTGCGCGCATGGAAGGCTTCATCGTACTGGACCACCCCGAGCGCTTCGCTGAAGCCGGTCAGGTGATGGCAGGCTGGATCAAGGAAGGCAAGCTCAAGAGCAAGGAGCATATCGTCGACGGTCTCGAGACTTTCCCGGAGACCTTCCAGATGCTGTTCAGCGGTGAGAACCAGGGCAAGCTGATCTTGAAAGTGGAATAAAGCCCGCGGGCCGGGCACCTCATGCTTCAGCATGGGGTGCCTTGCTTGACGCTGTGCGCCCTTGCGCTCAAGCCAGCTCGGCAACCACCGCAGCCAGGGCCTTCGCCGGGTCAGCTGCCTGGCTGATCGGGCGGCCGATAACGAGGTAATCGGAGCCGGCGTCCAAGGCCTGCCGCGGGGTCAGAATGCGCCGCTGATCGTCCTGCGCACTGCCCGCCGGGCGGATACCGGGCGTCACCAGTTGCAACGACGGGTGAGCCGCTTTCAGGGCCTGCGCTTCCAGCGCCGAACAGACCAGACCGTCCATACCGGCCTTCTCGGCCAGCGCTGCAAGGCGCAGCACCTGCACCTGCGGATCAATATCCAGGCCGATACCGGCAAGGTCTTCCCGCTCCATGCTGGTCAGAACGGTCACGCCAATCAGCAGTGGCTGAGGACCGCTGCGCTGCTCGAGCACTTCGCGGCAGGCCGTCATCATGCGTAGCCCGCCTGAACAGTGCACGTTGACCATCCATACGCCCATCTCGGCAGCGGCCTTGACCGCCATCGCCGTGGTATTGGGGATATCGTGGAATTTGAGATCAAGAAATACCTCGAAACCCTTGTTGCGCAGGGTCTCGACGATATCGGCCGCACAACTGGTGAACAGCTCCTTGCCGACCTTGACCCTGCACAGCTTGGGATCGAGCTGATCAGCCAAACGCAAGGCGGCTTCACGGGTCGGAAAATCCAGGGCGACGATGACGGGAGTCTGGCAGGCGGACATGAGCGTGGTCTCAGGTAAGTCGAAATCGGCGCGCATTGTAGCCGAACCGGCGAGCAGACGGGACCCGTAGATCGGCATTTAGCCAGTCGCGGCCATAAAAAGTCATGATTCCCTGCACCCGCAGCGACCACTGCTTCGATGGCCTGCACCAAACCTGCACAACCCGATGAATCGGTTCACTGCAGCGTTCTGTAAACGACCCGTTTTGAAGCAACACGACAATGATCAGTGCACTGGCACGGCCTCTGCAACAGGATGTTTCAACGATTACCGAATATCAGGGAGATGACCATGAGCACGCAACTCAAGCCAACGCTGGGCACGATTCATCTATGGGGGATCGCTGTCGGGCTGGTGACTTCCGGCGAGTACTTTGGCTGGAGTTACGGCTGGGGCGTGGCGGGTACACTGGGCTTTTTGGTAACAGCCTTGATGGTTGCGACCATGTACACCTGCTTCATCTTCAGCTTTACCGAGCTCACTACGGCCATCCCGCACGCGGGCGGCCCATTTGCCTATAGCCGCCGCGCCTTTGGCGAAAAAGGCGGGCTGATCGCCGGTATGGCCACGCTGATCGAATTCGTATTCGCGCCACCGGCCATTGCCATGGCAATCGGTGCGTACCTTAACGTGCAATACCCGGGGCTGGACCCTAAACATGCGGCTGTCGGCGCTTATATCGTGTTCATGGCACTCAACATCGTGGGCGTAAAGCTGGCAGCAACCTTTGAGCTGGTCGTGTGCATTCTCGCCGTGGCCGAGCTGCTGGTGTTCATGGGGGTGGTCGCACCTGCATTCAGCTTCAGCAACTTCGCCCTCAACGGCTGGGCCGGTTCCCAGACCTTCGGGCCGGAAGCGATTGCCGGCATGTTCGCCGCCATCCCCTTTGCGATCTGGTTCTTCCTGGCCATTGAAGGCGCTGCAATGGCCGCCGAAGAAGCCAAGGACCCGAAACGCACCATCCCGAAGGCCTATATCAGCGGCATTCTGACCTTGGTGATACTGGCGATCGGCGTCATGCTGTTTGCCGGTGGCGTGGGTGACTGGCGCACCCTGGCCAACATCAACGACCCACTGCCGCAAGCAATGAAAGCCGTGGTCGGTGACAGCTCCGGCTGGCTGCACATGCTGGTGTGGATCGGCCTGTTCGGTCTGGTCGCCAGCTTCCACGGCATCATCATGGGTTACTCGCGCCAGTTCTTCGCCCTCGCCCGTGCCGGTTACCTGCCTGCCTCGCTGGCCAAGCTGTCACGCTTTCAGACACCGCACCGGGCGATCATCGCAGGTGGCCTGATCGGCATCGCCGCCATCTACAGCGATGGCCTGGTCAACCTGAGCGGCATGACACTCACCGCCGCGATGATCACCATGGCTGTTTTCGGCGCTATCGTCATGTACATCATGAGCATGCTCAGCCTGTTCAAGCTGCGCAAGACCGAGCCTGACCTTGAGCGCAGCTTCCGCGCGCCAGGCTACCCGGTGGTGCCCGGCATTGCGCTGGCTCTGGCAATCGTGTGTCTGGTGGCAATGGCCTGGTTCAACATGCTGATCGGCCTGATTTTCCTCGGGCTGATGGCCATAGGTTTTATCTACTTCAGCCTGACCGCCAAATCGCGCGCCGATGCACCGACCGACGCGATGCTGACCGGGCAATAATTCAGAGACTTTCCGGGGTTGCGTGCAAAGGGTTTTGCACGCAACCCGATCAGGGCGCATACACTTGAACCATTGAGCAGCCTCGCTGCTCAAACCGGTATCACAACAAGGAGAGCGCTATGCCCTGGTATGCCTGGTTAATTCTGCTCGTAGCCATCGGCTCGATCGTCGGCGGTCTTATGATGCTGCGCGATACAGCCAAGAAACTGCCCCTCACCGAAGAACAACTCAAGCGCGTCCATGAGCGCAACGCCGAAATGGACGCCAAGGAAGCCAAGGACCGTTAAATAAGTCCGGGTGGCAGGCTGAAAACCTGCCCCTGCCTATTTCCCGATCTCTGCGCTGACCGAAAGCACCTTGATATGAAGCGGCTGAAAGATCGTCTCCAACTCGCCGTCCGCGCGCAACTTCTCCAGCAGCGCTTTGAAGTGTGGAACATCAATGTTGCCATTGGGGCGCAACAACGCGTATTGACGGTAGATCTGATCAACGCGTTCGGAGACCATTAACTGCGCCGCTTCATCTTTGTTATGTGCCATAAAATCAATCAGATAAGAACGGGTAACAGGCGCGATATCCGCCCGATTGCGCACCACCATCAATAGATTACTGTCGTGAGAATAGGTGGAGGTCACATTGAAGTGCTCACTCAAGTACTTCTGATCGGTATTGAAGTTGGCAAATCCATAATGGTAACCACTGAACAACGCCAGACGTTTGTCAGACAGATCATCGAAGTAATTCTGATCACGCCCTTCGACCCGCCTTGCTACATAGACCTCGGCATCTTCAAGGCCCAGATCGACGGTTTCGTGCGCAATGTCCTTCCAGCCCCAGTCAGGGTTCTCGAAGATCGCAACATCGAAACGCCCTTCCGCAAAGTCACGAAAACGCCGGGGCACGGAGGTGGGGATCATCACAAACTCGTAATCGTCCTGCTCGGCATTCAGGGCATCGATAAGCTTGGGCAACAGACCGGCGTCTTCGCCTTTTTCAGGGCGGACCATATACGGAGGGAAATGCACGGCGGCCACCCGCACGACCTGCGCGGCATAGACTTGGGACGTTGCCATGAACGGCACAAAGAGCAGAAGGCCTGTGGCGAACGTGCGCGCGACGCCATCAATTAATACCGCAAATTTTTTCATAAAACACGACATCAATCAAAGCCCTCCACGCTATGCGGTTTCCATGATTTAAACAACTGTCAAATCAACGGCGTCAGCATTGCTCACAGTGGTTACTATTGTGCACCGCTGCGATGAACTCGCGTGAGGCACCAATGCCATTAGCAGCGGTCACTGTAAGGGCAGTTGTAAAAACGATATTGTCGGCGCAGCCTCAAGCGTGGGCGCAACAGGCTAATCTGGCTACGCTGAAGCCATTGACTATCGTAAGGGAGCTTGATGATGCCGCATTGGCTGGTGATTGATCTGGAGGCTACCACCGAAGAAGGTGGCTGGCCGGTCGCAGAAATGGAAGTCATCGAAATAGGCGCGACGCTGGTCAATCAGGACGGGCGCGAGCTGGACCATTTCGAGCGCTTCGTACGCCCCGCACGCAGGCCTGTGCTGACTCATTTTTGCCGAGAGCTGACCCATATCAATCAAAGCAGTATCGACAGCGCTGCGCCCCTGACGGCCGTGTGGCCTCAGTTCGAGCGCTGGCTGAGCCATCACCGTGCCCGCGTGCTGGGTTGGGCCAGCTGGGGGGATTACGACCGCCAGCAACTGGAAGAGGAATGGCGCTACCACCGCCTCGACAGCGCATTGTCGAGCATGCCGCACGTCAATCTCAAACAGCGATTCGCCCAGGCCCGTCAGCTACAAAAGCCGATGGGTCTGAACAGCGCCCTGCAATTGGCAGGCATGCAATTCACAGGTCAGCAACACCGGGCACTGGTTGATGCACGCAATACCGCCCGGCTCTTGCCGTTGATACTGCCTAATTGAATCTCGCTGCACGTCGTCAGTTGTTCAGCATCGACTTGCAAGGGGCGTGACGAGTTTTACCGTGTTGGGCATACTGGCGGGCCATTTCCAGCCCTTTCAAAAGGAATCGCCCATGTTCAAGGTCAACGAGTACTTCGACGGCACCGTCAAATCCATCGCCTTCAGTCAGGTCGACGGTCAGGCAACCATCGGTGTCATGGCGGCGGGCGAATATGAGTTCGGTACAGCGCAACGGGAAATCATGCACGTGATCTCCGGCGAGCTGAACGTGAAGCTCCCGGACAGTACCGACTGGGAAACTTTCTCCACCGGCAGCCAGTTCAATGTCCCGGCCAACAGCAAGTTCCAGCTCAAGGTCAGCGTTGATACCGCTTACCTGTGCGAATACCGCTGAGGCTGAACACGTGGGGGGCCTGACCTCCCACCTTGCCCGCACACCTGCCTATACTGCCCCTTTCTATTCGACGCCAGCATTGAACTGCAACGCCGCCAGACGTGCGTAGAGCGGGTTGCTGGCAATCAGTTGCTGATGGGTACCGACCGCCACCAGCCGGCCCTGATCCATAACGGCAATCCGGTCGGCATTCTGCACAGTGGCCAGTCGATGGGCGATGACCAGCGTAGTACGGCCCTGCATCAGGCTTGGCAAGGCTTGCTGAATCAAGTGCTCACTTTGCGCATCCAGCGCACTGGTCGCCTCGTCCAGCAACAGGATCGGCGCATCGACCAGTAACGCGCGGGCAATCGCCAGACGCTGCCGCTGTCCGCCGGACAATCCCACCCCGCCCTCACCCAGATGCGTACCGTAGCCGTCGGCCATGTCGAGAATGAACTCGTGCGCATGGGCGATACGCGCTGCTGCCTGTACCTGCTCAAGGCTCGCAGTGGCGTTTCCGTAACGAATGTTGTCCTCGACACTGCCAAAAAACAGCGCGAGTGATTGTGAAACCAGCGCGAAGCAGCGGCGCAGATCGTGCGGATCGAGCTGTGCGATCGGCACGCCCTCGATCAGGATGCGCCCTTGAATCGGGTCGTAGAAACGCAGCAGCAGGTCGAGGATAGTCGACTTACCTGCTCCGGAAGGCCCGACCAGCGCCAGGGTTTCACCGGGCTCGATGTTCAGGGTCAGGTTATCCAGCGCATTGCGCTCGGGACGCGACGGGTAGGCGAAAGTGACATTCTCCAGCGCCAGACGCCCGCTGATGCGTTGCGGCAGGCTCTGCAGCTCTGTGGCTGGCGCTTTGATCTCGCTGCGAGCCTGAAGCAGCTCACCAATCCTCTCTGCGGCACCGGCGGCGCGCTGCAAATCGCCAATCACCTCGCTCAACGTTCCGAACGCCATGCCGACCATCAGCGCGTAAAACACAAACGCTGCCAGCTCCCCGCTGGAAATACGTCCGCTGATCACGTCCATGCCGCCCACCCACAGCATTACCGCCACTGCGCCAGCACCAGAACGATCACCAGCATAATCAGCCAGGAGCGCTGCAAAATCCGTTTGCGAGCGGTATCGAACGCCTGCTCCACCGTATGTGAAAAACGCTGTTTGTCCTGCTCTTGATGGTTGTACGCCTGCACCGTCTTGATCTGCCCCAGCGCTTCGGCCACGTAGCTGCCCACATTGGCGACCCGGTCCTGGCTCTCGCGCGACAGGTTTCGTACCCGCCGCCCGAACATGAGAATGGGCGCGATGATCAGCGGCAACGCCACCACCACGATGCTGGTGAGCTTGGGGTTGGTGATGAACAACAGCACGATGCCGCCAACGACCATCAGTACGTTGCGCAGGAACATCGACAGTGACGAGCCGATCACCGACTGCAACAACGTGGTATCGGCAGTCAGCCGCGACTGGATTTCCGAGCTGCGATTGTTCTCGTAGAAGCCCGGATGCAGCTCTATCAGGTGATCGAATACTTTCTTGCGCAGGTCGGCGACCACGCGCTCGCCGATCCATGACACCAGATAAAAGCGGGCGAACGTTCCGATGGCCAGGCCGACCGTCAGCAGCATGAAAAAGCCGATCGAGCGCTCGAGCAACTGCGGCGAGCGGGTCATGAAGCCCTGATCGACCATCAGCTTGATGCCTTGGCCGATCGACAGGGTGATACCCGCGGTAATGACCAGTGCCAACAACGCTCCGAACGCTTGCCAGCGATACGGCGCAATGAAACTCGCGGCCAGGCGAAGTGCCTGGCGGTGACGTCGGGTAATCCGTGAAATCATGAAGCCTGCCTGTTTGCCCGATCTGTCTGAATAGCGAAGCCTACACCTGTCACGCATGACGCGCTGTGCATCATTTCGAATGAACTTGCGCCCGGCTTCAAAGGTCAGGTTATGACTGCTTTACAGAGGCGCTATAAGACATCGATCTAAGCGCCTGCTGGCAGATTTGCATCATTTCTGTTGCACTGGGAACGCGTTTGAGCGGCTGACAGAACCTGTCACGGACCGGTCATCAAGCGCGGTTAATTTAACGCCGTTACCTGATGAAAGGAGAAACACCATGAGCCTGCAAGAGCGCAGCAACGAAGTTCCAGTCGTTCGAGCCACGCCCAATCTGCCGGTTGGCGGTGCAATTCTCGACGAGCATGGGCAAGAAGTCCTGATCACTGAAGCAATGGTTCAGGCCGCCTGCCAGGAATGCGACAAGAACTGGGTAACCCCGGAAAAATAAAACCGAACCTGACCAAATGTCTTGAAACCCGACCCTGAGTCGGGTTTTTTATGTCCCGCGTTTACCGGACGATCAGACCAGTACGGCCCCCAGCGCCCGCACGAGTTGCGCCAGCCCCCCGGACTCACCTTCCAAACGGACCTTCAGACCTTCGATTTCCCGACGTGACGGGTAATGCTTGCGCAGGGCATCGAAGGCCAGGCGCTGACTGGCAGTGTCGCCGGTGAGGCTGCGCCGAAAGTCTGCATCGTCACGCCGCGGGTCGTACACGCCACGGCAGAGCATGTTCAGTGCCCAGACCGGATCGCTTGCAGCATCAAGACTGACCTGCGCCAGCCACGGCTTGGGCAGCAGATCGTCCAGTTTTATCACCGCAGGCTGCCCCAGAAAGGCACACAGCGCCTGATAGATCTGCGCAGTGCCCCGTTGCCTGCCATCAAGGCTGTAACCGGCGATGTGCGGCGTACCCAGAACGCACAGGTCGGCCAGCGCCACGTTGACCTGCGGCTCACCTTCCCACACATCCAGCACGGCTTGCAGGTCTTCGCGCTCAAGCAGCACGTCGTGCAGCGCAGTGTTGTCCACCACGGCACCACGGCTGGCATTGATCAGCCAGGCGCCCTGCCTGAGTTGGCGCAAACGGGTTTCGTCGAGCAGGTGCCAGGTTGCCAACGCCCCGGTCTTGCTCAACGGCGTGTGCAGGCTGATGACGTCACAGCGCTGCAATATCTCGTCAAGGCTGACGAAGTCACCACCTTCGGCAGACTCGCGTGGCGGATCGCAGACCAGTACGTTCCAGCCAAGCGCCTTCAAGACATCGACCAGACGACCACCCACCTGCCCTGCACCGACCACACCGTAAGTACGTTGCGCGAGGTCGACGCCTTCGATTTCAGCCAGGGTCAGCAGGCTGCCGAGCACGTAATCCACCACGCCGCGCGCATTGCAGCCCGGTGCGCTGGCCCACTGGATACCGGCTTGCTGAAACCCGTCCAGATCCAGATGATCGGTGCCGATGGTGCAGGTGCCGACAAACCGCACCGGGCTGCCTTCGAGCAGCTCACGGGTTACGGGTGTCACGGAGCGCACCAGCAGGATGTCGGCGTTCGCCACCGCAGCGCGATATATGGCGCGTCCCGGCAAGCGATGAATCTCACCGAAATGAGCGAAAAAAGCGTCGAGCAGGGGAATATTTTCGTCAGCAACAATGCGCATGGAAGACTCTCTGGGTCTGGCGAACAGGGACCGGTCCCCAGTGGGAACAGGTGCGTCGTGAACCGGCGCGGGTTGCAGCGATGTAACAATCAATCAGGCTTTTTGCGTATCCAGTACAGGAACGTGCCTTCTTCAGCCTGCTCCGCAACCAGCTCATGCCCAAGAAATACACAGAACTTCGGAATATCGCGGCGCGTGGACGGATCGGTCGCGATCACCTTGAGCAGGCCGCCCGCAGGCAAGTCACGCACCTTTTGATGCAGCATCATCACCGGTTCCGGACAGAACAGGCCGACAGCGTCCAGCACGGCGTCGACGGTGAGGTTTTCAATGGGCTCAGACATGGGGCACTCCAGAGGCGGGTGGCGATTGTCGCTCAATTCAGTCGGTCAGGCCAAATACTGATGGTTGTACTGATGCCGAACGGCGGCGCGCAGCAAGACAGCAGACAGAAAAATGCCAGGCACATAGCCTGGCATTGATCGTGACCCAGACGACCGTCAGAACGGCAGTTTCATGCCCGGTGGCAACTGCATGCCTGCGGTCATGGAAGCGGTCTTGTCCTGGCTGGCCTGCTCGATCTTGCGCACGGCGTCGTTGACGGCAGCGGCGATCAGGTCTTCCAGCACTTCCTTGTCTTCCTGCATCAGGCTGTCATCCAGATTGATGCGCTTGACGTCGTGACGACCGGTCATCACGACGCTCACCAGGCCTGCGCCCGATTGACCGGTGACTTCCGCGTTGGCCAGTTCTTCCTGCATCTTGGCCATTTTTTCCTGCATTTGCTGCGCCTGCTTCATCAGGCCAGCCATGCCACCTTTCATCATGGGATATCTCCTCGAAAATGGATGGTTTGTTTGCGCGGCGCCAATGGCGCCCTGTGTTCAGTTATTGAGGCTGCACCGCAGGCGCGTCTACGGGCTGGATCGTATCTTCCCGGATAACAGCGCCAAACTGCTGCAACATCTGCTGGATATACGGGTCGGCCTGGATCGAGGCTTCGGCCTGACGCTGACGCTCGGCACGCAGTCGCGAAGCAGCCTGGGCAGGAGTTTCCTGCTCGGGCTTGATCAGCTCGATACTCAGATTGATCGTGCGACCATGATACTGGTTCAACGCATCGTTCAGGCGGCGCTGCTGGGTTGAGTTGAACAGGGCGCTGTGCGCCGGGTCCAGGTGCAGCAGCCATTTATCGCCATCGACCGCCATCAAGGTGCAGTTGGCGGCAATGCTGCCGGTCATGCCGGAGATCGGCAGTTTGGGGAATACCTCCAGCCAGTCGGCAGCAAGGCCGGTGGCTGGTTTGGCGGCCGGAGCGGGCTCGACCGCTTCAAGCTCGACGACGCTCTCGTGGGCCAGCTCATCCAGATAGCTGTAGGACGCCGGGTCTATATCGATGTCCGGCTCGACGTAATCGTCGTCCGCTGGCGGTTCGTCATCACGGCCCATTGGGCCGGAATTCGAAGACATCGAATCCGGATTCATGGACAGATAGGCGGAATCAGGGATGGCTTCAAGCATCGCCGGTGTAACCTGCTGCTCGGCAACCGGCTGCGCAGGTTCCGCCTCCGGCGCATCTGGCACTGGGCTGGCGGGCGCAGGCGTCGGCATTGGCGTGAGGTCTGGCTGTTCGGAGACAGTCTCCAGAACCGGCTCGGCTACCGGTTCTGCAACAGTGCCAGTGTCAGGTGCGGATTCAGCGTTTTTTTCGGCAACCGGTGCCTTTGGCTCATTCCACGGCAGATCGACTTCTTCGACCGGCTCGGGCTGTGCTTGCGGCTGTGATTCTGGCTGTGCTGCGGACTCAGCTCGTGCAGCAGCGGTCGGCATCGGGGCGGCGGCTGGCGGCAGCGCTTCGAAGGCCGGATCGGGCGCAGCCATCACCGGTGCTGTTGAAACTGCGGGAGCTACCGATGCAACAGGTGTCGCATCGGCCACTGCTTTTCGGGAATCAACCGTGGCCTGGCTGATCCCCACCGGCTTTAGCGGTTGCCTCGGCGCATCGTCGTTATCGGCCGGGCGGAATGCCAGCATGCGCAGCAGGACCATCTCGAAACCGCCACGCGGATCCGGGGCCAGCGGCAAGTCACGACGACCAATCAGACCCATCTGGTAATAGAACTGCACGTCTTCGGCAGGCAATGCCTGGGCCAGCGCCAACACCCGGTCGCGGTCGCCGTGCCCGTTGTCGACGCCTTCGGGCAACGCTTGGGCAATCGCCACGCGGTGCAGAACATTGAGAATTTCCGAGAGCACACCATTCCAGTCAGGCCCCTGCTCGGCCAGGTGGCGTACCGCCTCCAGCACACCGCGAGCGTCGCCTTCCAGCAACGCAGTCAGCACATCGAACACCTGACCATGATCCAGTGTGCCGAGCATGGCGCGCACATCGGCAGCCATGACCTTGCCTTCACCAAAGGCAATGGCCTGATCGGTCAGGCTCATCGCGTCACGCATCGAACCGTCGGCAGCGCGCCCGAGCAGCCACAGCGCATCGTCTTCGAACGGCACATTCTCGACGCCCAGTACGTGGGTCAGATGTTCGACCACACGTTCGGGCGTCATGTTTTTCAGCGAGAACTGCAGGCAACGCGACAGAATGGTCGCAGGCAGCTTCTGCGGATCGGTGGTAGCGAGGATGAACTTGACGTAGGGCGGCGGCTCTTCAAGCGTCTTGAGCAAGGCGTTGAACGAGTGACTGGAGAGCATGTGCACTTCGTCGATCAGGTAGACCTTGAAGCGACCGCGACTTGGCGCGTACTGCACGTTATCCAGCAGTTCGCGCGTGTCTTCGACCTTGGTGCGGCTGGCGGCGTCGATCTCGATCAGGTCGACGAAACGGCCTTCATCGATCTCTTTGCACACCGAGCAAGTGCCACAGGGCGTGGAGGTGATGCCGGTCTCGCAGTTCAGGCACTTGGCGATGATCCGCGCGATAGTGGTCTTGCCGACGCCTCGCGTGCCGGTGAACAAATAGGCATGGTGCAGGCGCTGGCTGTCCAGCGCGTTGATCAGGGCCTTCAACACATGAGCCTGGCCGACCATTTCGCGGAACGAGCGCGGACGCCATTTACGTGCAAGGACCTGATAACTCATTTAAAACCGTCGCAACTGGTAAGCGGAAGACCGCCAATGCTAGCCGAGCAGGGGCAAAATTGCATCTGGTGTCCGCCTCTATTGTGGCTAAGCTGAGCAAATGAATCCAATGACGCGCTTTAAACGGACTTTTGCAGAGCCACGGCTGCCTCGTGCAGCCGTGGCGTGCATGCTGTTGCTGTCGATGCAGACGGTGAGCGCGGCCAAAGGCACTCTGGACTTCGCGGTCAACGAAGGGTGGTCCATGCCGATAATGCATATCACCGACTTTCGGCCCGAATCCGGCATTCTGTTCGACATCATGCAAAGCGTTGCGCACCATGTCGGCCTTGAAGCCAGGTACCACGTGATGCCGCGCCTGCGCATCCAGTCGGCGCTTGAGCGTGGCGAAGTAGACATGCATTGCTACAGCTCACAGGCGTGGTATCCCGATCTGTCCGGGGATTACCTCTGGAGCCTGCCGATTCTCTATCAACGCGACTGGCTGGTCGCTTCAGCCGAAACAGCTGCGGGTCCTTACCCGGAGCAGTTCGACAATGAAACCGTCGGCACTGTACTTGGCTACAACTACCCTGCCCTGCAGCATCTTTTCGATAATCATCAACTGATACGTGAAGACGCGCGCACGCAGAACCAGACGCTCGGCAAGCTGATGGCTGGACGCTACAACTACGCCGTGACCAACCAGTTGATCCTTGAATGGACCAATCGAAACCTGTCTGTCGGCAGAAGGCTGAAGCCCATATCGCTGGTCGCAGAGCAGCCTGCGGCCTGCCTGATACGCACCCCCCCCGAGCTGCCGACAGGTAAAATCCTGCGCACACTGGTGCAAATGCGCCTGTCGGGCGAGATTCAGCAAATCATCGATCACTACACCGCGCCTACGCCCCCGTAACCCTTCATCTGCGGTGTAGCAATAGCGTCATATTCCGTCGTTACGCTCGCCTGAAATCTTTGATAATACATTAACCAGCGCGAGTATTTGGCGATGAGCGACAGACCAGACGACGAAGACACCAACAACAACCCCAGCCGCCGTCGTTTTCTGGGCGGGATGGCTGCCTTGGGCGCAGGCGTCACGCTGAGCAGCTACGTTTCGGCCCACGAGAAACCGCCCGCCGACAACGACAAGCATCATCATCTTGCCGGGCCGGCGCTGGACCGGGCCTTGCGCGAAAACGTGAAGACCATTGTGGTGATCTACGCCGAGAACCGCAGCTTCAATAACCTGTTCGGCGATTTTCCCGGGGTCCAGAAGCCACTCTCCTCGCTCAGACCTTCCGACTATGAACAGCGCGACCGCGACGGCACGCTATTGTCCAAACTGCCGCCCGCCTGGGGTGGCGTGTTGCAGGTCGGGCCGCAAACCGTTGACGGCGTGACCTACCCGGCAGGCGAGCAGTTTCAGAAAGACCTGCCCAACGCTCCCTTCCCGCTCAAGGGGCCAAACGGCGAAGACCTGCCGCTGAGTCTGGTCACTCGCGACCTGTGGCACGTTTTCTATCAGAATCAGATGCAGATCAACGACGGTCGCAATGATCGATTCGTCGCCTGGGCCGACGCTGGCGGGCTGACCATGGGCAACTACTCACAGACTCAGTACTCGCTGCGCCTGTGGGACGTTGCCTCGGAATTCGTGCTGTGCGACAACTTCTTTCAGGGTGCATTCGGCGGCTCGTTCCTCAACCACCAATACCTGATTTCAGCCACCGCGCCGATTTACCCCAACGCTGCCGAGTCTCCGGCCAAATCCCAGATCGCAACCCTGCAGAGCTTCAACCCACAGGACCCGCGCCTCAAGCCACTGGACAAGTCGCCTGGCAGCGCAATGGAGGGGCCACCGCAGTTCGGCCCCAGCGCCATTACCCCGGACAACTACGCCGTCAACACCATGGCCCCGCCCTACTGGCCAACCTGGCTGCGCGACCCGCATAACCCTGATTACTCGAAACCGGATCTGCCCAACGTGCTGGTTCCGCAAAGCCACGAACACATCGGCGACAAACTGTCGAAAAGAAATGTCGACTGGGCATGGTACGCTGGGGCCTGGCAAGTGACGCTGGACGAGTTCAAGGACTCCACGGGAATCCCGAAAATCCCTAACTTTCAATACCATCACCAGCCGTTCAACTACTTCAAGCAACAGGGTCCGCAAAACCCTGAAGAACGCAAAAAACGTTTGCGTGACGGCGGCCTGGGTGACGAGTCGAGCACCAACCGCTTCCTCGCCGATGCCGAAGCCGGCAAGTTGCCCGCGGTAACCTTCTACAAGCCCCAGGGCAACCTGAACATGCACGCCGGTTATGCCGACGTGGCTGCGGGTGACCGGCACATAGACCGGGTGATCAAGGTGCTGCGCAAGAGCCCGCAATGGGACAACATGGTGATCGTCGTGACTGTGGACGAGAACGGCGGATGGTGGGACCACGTCGCACCGCCCAAAGGCGACCGCTTCGGCCCTGGCACGCGTATTCCCGCGCTGGTCATTTCACCCTTCGCCCGCAAAGGCAAGGTGGACCACACGGTATACGACACGGCCTCGATTCTGCGCCTGATTACCCGTGTTCACGGCCTGGAAAAGCTCGACGGGCTGAAGCGCCGCGACGACGCCATGATCGCGCGCGGCCAGGCTCCCATGGGCGACCTGACCAACGCATTGCACTTTCCTGCCTGAGTCCGTCGCTATAGAGCTCAGATACTCGCGTCGGCTGCCTCCAGTGCAGTCGGACGCGACGTCTTGACCGGTGGCAGGGACGCCACATACACCGTGCGGGACGGGAACGCGAAACGCACATCCAGTTCGGCTAAGGCTTCCATGATGTCCAGATTGATCGCCTGCTGCACATCCATATAAACGTTGTAGCTGGGGTCGAGAACTATAAAGACGGTCTCGAACTCCAGTGACGTTTCGCCAAAACCACGGAAATGCGAGCGGTCGAAACGGGCGAGTTTCTGCGCGTTGATGATCGTTTCTACTTTCTTTGGCACTTCCCGTATCTGATCGACAGAGCAGTCATACGTGAGCCTGAATTCGAAGACAATGCGCCGCTCCTGCAAGCGTTTGTAGTTCTGAATGGTGTTGTTGATCATGTCGGCGTTGGCCATCACGATCTGCTCGCCGCCTAGGCTACGGATGCGCGTGGTCTTCAGACCGACATGTTCGACCGTACCGGACAGCGCGCCAACCACAATGAAATCGCCGACTTCGAAAGGCTTGTCCACTGCGATGGAAAGTGAGGCAAACACATCACCCAGAATGTTCTGCACCGCCAGCGCAACCGCAATACCGCCCACCCCGAGGCTGGCGACAAACGCGGTGATGTTGACCCCGACGTTCGACAACATCGCCATGACCACCGTGGCCCACAGCAACACTTTCGCGCCCCACAGGCTCAACGTTGCCAGCGCACTGCCCTGATAGGTGCCGCCAGCGTTGTGACGTACAAAGTAGCGCTGCAGCGCGAGCGCAATTGCCCGGTTCGCCCACAACCCGACCTGCAATGCAGCAACCACGAACCACAGACTGCTGACCCGCCCAAGCCAGCGCTCCGGCAGATCGAGCATGCCCACCCCGATCAGAATCGAAGCCAGCAGTAACAGTGTATTGCTGGTGCCCGACAGCACCTGCACCACGATGTAGCGCATATGCGTGCTGGGCGAATCAGGCCGCGAGCGCATCTTTCGGAGCACAAAACCGATAACCCCCCTGACCAGAATAAAACTCATGGTCGAGGCGAACACAGCGAGTATCCAGTTGGCGAGCGAGATGCCCAAAAATTGCGAGTCTGTGAAAAATCTGATGATGTCCTGTTCCATCCGGCCCCCGGCTCCACTGCTACGAGACGCCTGACCGAAAAGCCCGTGACACCCGCAGCAACTTGAATTGCCCCTTGCCGTAAAACGGTTTCAAGCGACGCGTAAGGGGTTAGGGGGTGTGTAGGAGTGAGGGTTCAGTTTGATTTGGCTGCTGGTAGAGCACTGGAAATCACACCACGCCCTCTCCTGATTGCCCAGTTGGCCAGCATGGAACCATTCTTCTACTCATCGCCAATCATCCCCCGCCGTGGAGGAGGTAGACCAAATGGCCACAAGGCTAGCCATGGCTAAAGATCACATCAACTCAGAGGAAAATACCCATGACCTTTAGCATCAGTGGGGGAGCTGGCCCATCGACGTATTACACCCAGCCACAGCCCTTTGATGAGTTGAAGCTGGAGCCAGAGAAAATTCAGCAAAAAACTGCAAAGCTCAAAGAGGAAGGGTATTTCAGCGTTCGCATGTCGGAGCACACTAAAAGCTATTTGCTCGAGCAAAGCCGTCTCAGTAACCCTGCATGGCGAAACGAAACCGTCGGTAAAGTCGTTGACCTGCGGGCGACCGAGCATGAGCGCTCGGTAACGACAGTAGAAAAAGACATCGCCGCCTCGCTCACGGGAAGAAAACAACAATTACGCCCCTACGAATTTCAACTACGGCGCGCGGACAATCCGCGCTCAGAGCAATGGCATCAAGACAGAGCACCGCTAAAAGTCATTTGCATCTCAGCGATTGAAGGCCGCGGCACAGAGTTCGTTACGTCGCCGGAGTCAAAAGCCGTGTTTACGAACGGGGAATATGCAGAAATGAACTCCCTGAGCGTCGAGGTGGTCGCACAAAAGACCAAAGAAGCCAAGCGAGACCGCTTCTATTTCTTTGCTGGCAAAGGCATTACCGAAGAAAGCGTTCCTAAACTGGTACATCGCTCACCAAGTGAGACCGGCAGGTCCATATTCATGGCGCGATGGAAGTAAGACAGGCCACGCAGGATTAACCGCCGGATTGAAAACATCCGGCGGTTATCTCCGTGCCGGGCAAACTGTTTTTACAGACGCACGAAGTTCTCGCCAGCGCAGGGCGCAGTCGAAACAGGAATAGGCTTTCATTTTTACGGGTAGGCCCCTTTCAGAAAAGGACCTTGAGATAGGTGGTGCCCCCACCAGCCACACCCCGGCACACAATGTTCCCGCTGTGGCTGCTTACTTCCGGATCTGACCAAGTGGCATGCAAGCATGCTCGGTAATCGTTGCCGGCCTTACGGGGTAAGGGTTACGGACTGATGAGGGTGCAACATATCTGCCGTGCGAACACTCAGCACGGGCGGTTAAAACTCCGGGGTGTAGCCAGCATGGCTTCCTCCATAGTCTCATGCCAGTTACCTTCAGCTCGCCTCATAACGCCCCTTCTTAACTGTTATCGTCCATGTATGATTCCTTGAGGTTACCCTGCAGACAAGCGGCAGAGAATGCTAGCTTTCCGATAGTGACCACCACCGCTCAAATAGGGAAACCACTACAGAAGATCAAAACTTAAATACCCTAGGCCCCCTTGGCGTGCTCTAAATTGGTAACCAAGTTATCCATTGTCGATCTCATCACCCGCACCTGCTCAAGAGCCTCCCGGAATGATCTTACCTCAGTCCCTGCCAGAACCCCCACAACACCGGGGATGGCCATTGTCTGGTTATAGCGGCGACCTTCGACATCTCTAAATGAATCAGCAGCTTCCATAATCAAATTCATGGTCGCAGTCTGGACAGACTCGCCTGCGGTAGACATCAAGGACGCAACCTGCGAAGTGATGAAGTCGTAGACCAACTCCCCATACTGGATCGCCTCTTCGGTCGAAGGAATATACCCCTTATGAACGACGCTGTTTCGAAAGGCTTTCCAATCCTTTGTTTTGCCAGTCGCCCCTGCGGGCTTCACCTTCTCAGGCTTCGGCGATACGGACGTCCCATAATGAAGAAGGTGAAGCATGAGGTAGGCGCCATATTGCCGCTCTGATGAATTAACTAAGTCCTGCCATGTCTGCTTCATCGCAGCCTGTGCAATCTGGTTCCTCTGGGCGACTACTCGAATAAAAAACTCAAAAAAACGCTCCTGTGAGGAAGCGAAACGAGTAATTGCCTCGCCGGGATAGCCATCTAATAATGCCCGAGCGCCAAGCTCGAACAGGATCTCGAACTTATGTTGCTGTACTACAGACACCGTCTTATGGCCTCTCGGGCACTCCGTCAGATAGGCTCCTCGGTCATTGACCTCGTGCCAAGCTGTGTGGCAATTCAACGGATGACCGTCCTCCTGAAAACATCCCGCACACATGACCAAGACCTTCATTGACAGCTCTCCCTGTAGTGTTAATTCATCTTGGCTGCTGGATAGAGGCCAATCAACCACAAAAAAAGCACTGCAGGATTTGGCAGGATTTCGCGAATCGTTCAGCTTCCCTGCTGCTGAGCCTAATCGTAAAACTTTGGCCCACGGCGGTAGCGTGAAACAGAAAGGTTTGGATGCAAGGACTTAAGCCGATAGCATATGCAGCACAGCGCACCACTTGATGTACCCAAACGTTATCAAACTTTGAGATTTTTTACTGAGAAGTACTTTTAGAATCAAGGACTTAGAGATAGGTGGTGCCCCCACCAGCCACACCCCGGCACACAATGTTCCCGCTGTGGCTGCTTCCTTCCGGATCTGACCAGGTTCACGGGTAATCGTTGCGGGGGGACCGATGGGGTCACCATAACGACACTCACCAGTTGGCGAGCCGCGCTATTGTACCGGTCTGGCGTGAGTTTACAACCGTTGGTTCGGATAAAAATTTCGAGGGGGCTCAAGCACTTGTGTGCAGGGGCTGAAACGCAAAGCTGCATCGGCCGTTGATGTCACAAATCCTCGAAACACCCTTATTCGATCCTGTACCCTGCCCGCCTCAACAATAATCAGCCAGCAGGTTGCTCATGCAGACTCGATTGGTCGACTACCACGACCTCAACGCCTCTCAACGTCAACAGCTCGGACACCTTGAGGTGACGCAGGAGCAGACACAGTTCTCCGGTGATATTTACACCGCGCTCAATACTCTGCTGGTCAACCCCAGCCCCAATGTTTGCGGCTTTGTGCTGCTGGGCGACGACAAGCCGGTGGGTTTTTTCCTGCTCAAGCGTGGCGACTGTCTGCCGCACTGGGCTCAGGAGGAGCTGGCTGCGACGCTGCATGCGTTGCAAATAGATCATCACGAACAGGGCAAGGGGCTAGGCAAAGCGTGCTTGCAGGCGTTGCCTGCGGCGCTACGCCTGAAGTGGCCAGACATCACGCATTTGATGCTCTCGGTAGATGCAGATAATAGCGCTGCTATCGGGCTTTATTCAGGTCAGGGCTGGGTGGACACCGGAGAGGCTTACCGCGGAAGGATCGGTTTTGAGCGCAGGCTGGTGCTGACACTTTGATACGAAGTTTGAGCACGCGCCTGACATCCAACGATGTCAGGCGCTGTCTGGGTTACTGAGCCTGCAACACCTCGTCGGCCTTGCCACCCGCGTCCTGAATCACCAAGTGGATGAAATGCAGCTTGGCGATTACCGCAGGAGGCAGCACGAACGGATAGAAGTCCGGCTGACCCATACTGCGTGACAGCTCGTTGAGCATGCTGGCCAGTTCGATCCAGGCGTTGACGAACGACAGGAACGCCGGGCCGCCTGGGTGCTGTGGATCATAGAGCACTTCCAGCGGGAATGGCTGGTAGTCCAGCTCCATGTCGCGGGCGCTCATGCCAAAACCCAGGGCGGTGTCGACCGCGTCCATCATATGCAGGTAGTGAGCCCAGGTTTCGGCCCAGTCTTCCCACGGGTGCATGGTGGCGTAAGCACTGACAAAGCTTTCCTGCCAGTTGTCGGGCGCGCCGTTTTTATAGTGGTGATCAAGCGCATCGGCGTAGCTGGCGCGCTCATCGCCGAACAGATTGCGGCAACCGTCCTGCCAGTGGGTATTGGCGATCAGTCGATCCCAGTAATAATGGCCAACTTCATGGCGGAAATGGCCGAGCAAGGTGCGGTAGGGTTCGTGCATCTGCACGCGCATCGCTTCGCGGTGAGCGTCGTCGGCTTCTTCGATGTTAAGGGTAATCAGGCCATTGGCGTGGCCAGTGGTCGGCAGCTTGCCTTCCAGATCGACACCGACAAAGTCAAAGGCCAGGCCGGCTTCTTCATCGACGCTCTTGGGGATGACCTGCAGCCCCAGGGAAATCAGCTGCGCAACCAGACGACGCTTGGCGGTCTCGACCTTGCGCCAGCGCTCACCGTTTTCGGCGATGGACAGGTCGGGAATGGTGCAATTGAGGCTGCACGCAACGCAGAACTCACCGGCGTTGTGCTCCGGAAACAGCCAGTTACAGGCTGCCGGGGTATCGAGGTTGGCGCAACGTCGATACAGACCAGCACCCGGCTCGTCGCTCAGGCGCCAGGTAGGCTCAGGCCCCGCTTCAAGCGTAGCCACGCGCCCCTGCTCCGGCAGGTAACCCAGCGCAGCCGAACAGGCCAGGCATTGGGAATTGGGGAAAAACACCGACTGGCCGCATGTGCACTGCCAGACCTTGCTGTTACGTTTGGATTCGCCGACAAATGGGGCGGTAATGCGTGAACTCAATTGCTCGAAAAAGCGATACATGGCGATCTCCCGTTGGCCTTGCATGGACTAGATCATGCCTAAGCTTCAGGGGTTCAAAATATTATCGAACGGTGGGGACGGATAGCGTCGACGGCGTTTGCGTGGGCGAAAACGGTGCATCGCACGGTAGCTAAGATTATCGTTCCGCACGCTCCAGCGTGGGAATGCAGTGCGTGACGCTCCGCGTCACAGATCTACGCCACGCCATCAAACTCAAGACCGGACGCAGAGTGTCCAGAACGGCATGCGACGCGGAGCGTCGCACGATAATCAAGACATGCCTAAGCAGAGCATCGCACGGTAGTTGAGATTATCGTTCCGCACGCTCCAGCGTGGGAATGCCGTGCGTGACGCTCTGCGTCAAAGATCTACGCCGCACCATCGCACTCAAGACCGGACGCAGAGCGTCCAGAACGGCATGCGAGGCGGAGCGCACGATAATCAAGTGGAGCGTCGGCCTGCCTCAGTCAACCGTCACGCCCAGTTCGGTCAGGCGTTTGAGCAGCGCATCTTCGTCCAGTACGGTCAGCCCCAGCTCGTTGGCCTTGGTCAGTTTCGAGCCTGCACCGGGGCCTGCAACCACGGTGTGGGTCTTGGCCGAGACCGAGCCGGAGACTTTGGCACCAAGGCTTTCGAGTTTTTCCTTGGCGACGTCGCGACTCATGCGTTCCAGCGACCCCGTCAGTACCCAGGTCTGCCCGGCCAGCGGCAAGCCTTCGACGGTTTTTTTCTCGCTGCGCCAGTGCATGCCGAAGTCTTTGAGCTGGGCTTCTATGGCGCGTGCACGCTCGGCATGTGCGCTGTCGTCGAAGAAATCACGGACCGATTTGGCCTGCTTCTCCGGCAGCGTCTGGCGCATGTCCAGCCAATCGGCGCTGATGATGGCCTCCAGCGTGCCGAATCTGTCAGCCAGTTTTTGTGCAGCGCCCGGCCCTACCGACGGGATATGTAATTTGTCGATCAGCCCTTCAAGCGTAGTGCTGGCCGCAAACTCGGCACCCAACTCGCCCTGGTCCTGCAATTTCAGTCCACATTCGCCCAACAGCGCATCAATGACGTTACGGTTGTGCTCGTCTTCGAAGAAGCTGTGAATTTCGTAGGCGACTTCCAGACCGACGTCCGGCAGGTACGTCAGGACTTCCGGCAATGCCTGTTTGACGCGGTCCAGAGACGCCAGCGAACGCGCCAGCACCTTGGCCGTCTCCTCGCCCACATCGGGAATGCCCAGGGCATAGATGAAGCGCGCCAGGGTCGGCTGTCGGCTGTCGGCAATCGCCTTGAACAGCTTGTTGCTGGAAATTTCGGCAAAGCCTTCCAGGTCGATGATTTGTTCGTATTTCAGCTTGTACAGGTCGGCAGGCGAGCCAATGAGTTTTTCATCGACCAGTTGCTCGATGGTCTTGTCTCCCAACCCTTCAATGTCCATCGCACGACGTGACACATAGTGGATGATCGCCTGTTTGAGTTGCGCACCGCAGGCCAGACGCCCGACGCAGCGATACACCGCACCTTCGGTGACGGTTTCCTTGCCCTTGCTGCGCTTGATCAACTGCGTGCGCTCGACATGCGAGCCGCATACCGGACAGGTCTGTGGTACCTGGACCGGCCTTGCGCTTTCAGGACGGCGCTCGACGACAACCTGCACCACCTGCGGAATCACGTCACCGGCACGACGGATGATCACCGTGTCGCCAATCATCAAGCCGAGCCGCGCCACTTCATCCATGTTGTGCAGCGTGGCGTTGGCGACCATGACACCAGCCACCTTGACCGGCTTGAGGCGCGCGACCGGCGTTACCGCACCGGTACGGCCTACCTGAAACTCGACATCCAGCAACTCGGTCAGCTCTTCCATGGCCGGGAATTTATGGGCGATCGCCCAGCGTGGCTCGCGGGCGCGAAAGCCCAGTTCGCGCTGCGCAGCCAGGTTGTTGACCTTGAACACCACACCGTCGATCTCGTAGCTCAGCGTCAGGCGCCGCTCACCGATATCGCGGTAATAGTCCAGACACTCCTCGACGCCATTCGCCAGCTTCAGCTCGCGACTGACCGGCATCCCCCATTTTTTCAACGTTTCAAGCACGCCGATGTGAGTGTCGGCGATTTCCGCCGAAGTCTGCCCCAGGCCATAGCAACAGAATTCCAGCGGACGATTGGCAGTTATTTTCGAGTCCAGTTGGCGCAGGCTGCCCGCCGCTGCATTGCGAGGGTTGGCGAAGGTTTTGCCGCCGATTTCCAGCTGGCTGGCGTTGAGCCGCTCGAAACCTGCCTTGGACATGAACACTTCGCCGCGCACTTCCAGCACATCCGGCCAGCCTTTGCCTTTCAGCTTGAGCGGGATGTTGCGCACGGTGCGTACATTGACGCTGATGTCCTCGCCGGTGGTCCCGTCCCCACGCGTCGCACCGCGTACCAGCGCACCATCGCGATACAGCAGGCTGACTGCCAGACCGTCCAGCTTGGGCTCGCAGCTGTACTGCACCTTGCTGCCCGCACCAAACAGGTCCCCGGCAGGCAAGTCCAGCCCTTCGGTTACCCGCCGGTCAAACTCGAGCATGTCGTTTTCTTCGAAAGCGTTGCCCAGGCTGAGCATCGGCATTTCGTGCCGCACCTGGGTGAACGCCGACAAAGCGGCACTGCCGACCCGTTGCGTCGGCGAATCCGGCGTGACCAGATGCGGGTTTTCTGCCTCAAGGGCCTTGAGTTCGTGAAACAGGCGGTCGTACTCGACATCCGGGATGCTGGGCTCATCCAGCACGTGATAGCGGTAATTGTGCTCATCCAGCTCTGCACGCAGTTCCAGGATTCGGGTTTCGACGGCCTTCATACGGTGTTCTCTCAAAAAGCAAAAGAGCAGCCGAGGCTGCTCAATCTGTTGGCTCTGTTCTGTTCAAGCCCAATCCCCGAAAAAGCGCGCCGGAGCATGCTCTTGATCGGGAAGTGGACAAGGATTCGCTTAACCGCGACGCTGGGTCAACGCACGGCGCTCGAATTCAACGATGCGCTGACGGTAATGCTCGATGGTTTGCGCGGTCATGACGCTGCGCTGATCATCTTTCAGCTCGCCATCCAGTTCGTGGGCCAGCTTGCGGGCTGCGGCAACCATGACGTCGAAGGCCTGCTTGGGATGACGCGGGCCTGGCAAACCAAGGAAGAAGCTCACGGCACGGGTGCTGAAATGGTCGATATCGTCCAGATCGAACACGCCGGGCTTGACCGCATTGGCCATCGAGAACAGCACTTCGCCGTTGCCTGCCATGCTTTCGTGACGGTGGAAAATATCCATCTCGCCAAAACGCAGACCGCTTTCCAGAATGTTCTGCAACAACGCAGGGCCCTTGAAGCCGCCGTCACTGCGCGAAATCACGCTGATGACCAGCACTTCCTCAACCGGAGGCAGGTCCTTGTCCTCAGTGATGCGCTGGGCAGGCTTGTCGTCCGGGAAGTCATCGTCACGCCCGGTGAACAGGCTCGGGCCGTCCAGATCCAGATTCAGGTCACCCTGCTGCGGTTCGTCCTTGCGCTTCTTATCGCTGTTGCCACGCTTGTCACTGTTGCTGCGCTTGCCCTCACGCGGGCTGGCGCTCATCGACGGCAAATCATGCTCATCGAGCTGCGGCTCCTTGTGGGTGTCCAGCACACGGGGCGGCCCGAGCACTTCGGCCGACGTGGTTTCCTCCTCGTCCGGAAGATTGGAGAAGCTTCGATCCAGCCTGAATTTCAATTTACCTTTGCTGCCGCGCATACGGCGCCAGCCATCAAAGAGAATACCGGCAATGACTATTATGCCGATGACGATCAGCCACTCGCGCAGACCGATTTCCATGTAATCCAGTGCCTCTAATGAAGAAATCTGAAAATAAGGGCCTAAACCCCTTTAATACGTGGTGCCAAGTCTATGTTCTGACTGGCAATTTGCCCACGCGAAAATAAAAAGTGGTCACTAAACTAGCACGACCAAAGGCAACTTTACACCGTCTGTTACGCCTCTTCGCCGCCCAAAGTGCCATCTATCACACAACCGTCACATTTTCAGGCGCTTACGCAGCCATTTCGCCGCTGAATCAGGCCCGAACTCAGGCGTCCACCAGCGCCATCGCTTGCTCTACATCCACCGCTACCAGCCGCGAACAGCCTGGTTCATGCATCGTCACACCCATCAATTGGTCAGCCATTTCCATGGCGATCTTGTTGTGGGTGATGTAGATGAACTGAACAGTTTGTGACATTTCTTTCACTAACCGCGCATAGCGACCCACGTTGGCGTCATCCAGCGGCGCATCCACCTCATCAAGCATGCAAAACGGCGCAGGATTGAGTTTGAAAATGGCAAAAACCAGCGCCAGTGCAGTCAAGGCTTTTTCCCCACCCGACAGCAGATGAATGGTGCTGTTCTTCTTGCCGGGAGGGCGCGCCATGATTGTCACCCCTGTATCGAGTAAATCTTCGCCCGTCAGTTCCAAATAAGCGGAGCCACCACCGAAAACTTTTGGGAAAAGTGCCTGAATTCCGCTATTTATCTGATCGAAGGTATCTTTGAAGCGGTTTCGGGTTTCTTTATCGATCTTGCGGATGACGTTTTCCAGCGTGTCGAGTGCTTCCACCAGATCAGCATCCTGCGCATCCAGATAACGCTTGCGTTCGGATTGCTGCTGGTACTCGTCAATGGCGGCGAGGTTGATCGCCCCCAGACGCTGAATACGCCCGGCGATGCTCTCCAGTTGCTGCTCGGCCGCCTGCTCGCTGGCATCAGGGGTCAACGTGGCGAGCACGCCGTGCAGGTCGTAGCCGTCCTCGTGCAATTGGTCCTGCAACGCCGTGCGGCGCACCGTCAGCGACTGCCATTCCAGACGTTGCTGCTCAAGCTGGCCGCGCAGCAGTTGCGACTGCTGTTCGGCCTGGGTCCGGCGCTTTTCGGCTTCACGCAATTCGCGGTCAGCGTCTTCGAGGGCGTTCTTGGCGATGCGCATTTCATCATCGACCACCATGCGCCGCTCCAGCAGCTCTTCAAGCTTGAGGCGCAGCTCTTCAAGCGGTGCCTCGCCCTCCTCCAGATTCAGACTCAGTTGCTCGCGTTTTTCGGTCAGCCTTTCGGACTGCATGCGCAGGCGCTCCAGCGCCTGACGCGTCGAATCGTACTGCGCCTTGAGCGAGCCCAGACGCACCGCCAGTTGATGACTGTGATCCTTGTGCTGCCGAGCATCCTGGCGAATCCTATCCAGACGCTCACGCAGCGCATCACGCTGCGCCTGAAGCACTTCGCGCTGTTCGGTATCCTGCGCCATGCTGTCCAGTGCATCCTGCAATTGCAGGCGCGATTCGCCGAGGTGCTCGTGCTCGACAGCGCGTTGCTCGCCCAGCTCGGCCAGCTCTTCGTCCAGACGAGTACGACGCAGGGTCAACTGCTCGACCTTGACCCTGACCGCCGACAGTTGCGCCTTCAACTCGCTTTGCTGACGGGTTTCGTCCTGCACGCGGCGGCGCAGCTGCTCGCGGGCTTCTTCCTGCTGCGATTGTTGCTCGCGCAGCACCAGCAATTGCTCTTCAAGCGTAGCCAGCGTCGCTTCGCGCTCATCACGCTCCAGGCCCAGGCTTTGTAACTCCTGCCCCCGCGCCAGCACGCCACTCTGCGCCTCGCTGGCACGTCGCACACGTAAAAAGTGCCGCCCGACCCAATAGCCGTCACGGCTGATCAGGCTTTGTCCGGCGCTGAGTTGCGCACGTCGCACCAGCGCTTCGTCCAGATCCTCGACCGGAATCACCTGGCCCAGCCAGGCGGACAGATCAACCGTACTGTCCACTTTCTCCAGCAGGCTGCCAGGCACCCGCACTGTATCGGCACCGGCGCTGAGCAAGCGCAGATCACCCTGCTGGAAGTTCGCCAGATCAAGCGCGTCGAAGTCATCCACCAGCACAGCCTGCAAATCCGCGCCGAGCACGGTCTCCACGGCCAGCTCCCAGCCTGCTTCAACGCTCAGCCCTTCGGCCAGACGCGGGCGCTCGGCCAGTTGCTGATCGCGCAGCCATTCGGCGGTGCCGGTGTCCGGGTCAAGTGCCGCCTGTTGCAGCGCTTCCAGGGAAGCCAAACGCCCGTTGAGACGTTGCAGCTCGCCCTGCGCCTGCTGTTGCGCCTGACTGGCCTGCTGCAGAGCTTCACGCAATTGCTCAACACGCTCGACCGCCTGCTCTTCACCTGCGTGCAGTTCTTCAAGGGTCATGTCACGGGTGGCGAGGTCTTCGCTCAATTCCAGAATGGCCGCATCTTCAGGATCGGCGGCCAGCAACTGACGCTCTTCGGCCAGACGCCGCTGGCGTTCGGCCAGGCGTTCGATGCTTTGTTCAAGTTGCTGAATGCGCGACTGCTGGACCTGCGCCTGGCGCTGTGGCTCGGCGGATTGCTGATTGAAGACGTCCCACTTCTCCTGCCAGCCCTGCATGGCCGCTTCGGCGTCTTCCAGGGCAATGGCCGACTCTTCGGCGGCCGCGCTGGTCATTTCCTGCTCGGGCTCAAGCATCTCCAGCTCTTCGCCCAGGGTGGCAAGCAAGGTGGTGTCGTGGCCGAGATGGGATTCGGTTTCCTGGCGGGCGCGCTCTGCTTCGCGCAGGTCGTCCTGCAATTGACGCAGCCGCTGCTGACCGTGCTGGATGCTCTGCTCGACGCGGGCGATGTCGCCACCGACCGAATAAAAACGGCCCTGCACCAGGTTGAAGCGTTCGGACAGATCATGATGGCCGTCGCGCAGCCTTTCGATGCTGGCATCGGCGCTGCGCTGATCAGCCACCAGCGCTTCAAAACCGATCTCCTGATTGCCGATCACTGCCTCGCGCTGCCCCACCAGATCATTCAGCGCCTGCCAGCGCAGGGCCGACAGTTGCGCCTTCAACTGGCGTTCTTCGGCCTTGTATTCCTGATACTTCTCGGCGGCCTGGGCCTGCCGATGCAGACGCTCCAACTGACGCTCGAGTTCTTCCCGAAGGTCAGTCAGGCGCGCCAGGTTCTCGTGGGTGCGGCGAATACGGTTTTCGGTTTCCCGACGGCGCTCCTTGTATTTGGAGATCCCGGCGGCTTCTTCGATAAAGTTGCGCAGGTCTTCCGGCTTGGCTTCGATCAGCTTGGAGATCATGCCCTGCTCGATGATCGAATAGCTGCGCGGCCCCAGACCGGTGCCAAGGAAGATGTCGGTAATGTCGCGACGGCGGCATTTGGTGCCGTTGAGGTAGTAGCTGTTCTGGCTGTCGCGCGTCACTTTGCGGCGAATGGAGATTTCCGCATACGCCGCGTACTCGCCAACCAGCGTGCCGTCGGAGTTATCGAACACCAGCTCGATGCTGGCCTGGCTGACCGGTTTACGGCTGGTGGAGCCGTTGAAGATGACGTCGGTCATCGACTCGCCGCGCAGGTTCTTGGCCGAGCTTTCGCCCATGACCCAGCGCACGGCGTCGATGATGTTGGATTTGCCACAGCCATTGGGGCCGACAACGGCCGCCATGTTACTGGGGAAGTTCACCGTGGTGGGATCGACGAACGACTTGAACCCTGCCAGCTTGATGCACTTCAGGCGCATGGCGTCAGTCCGCTGCCAGGGCGGCCAGCACCAGCTGGCAGCTGCGCTGACAATAGGCGATCAGCACAGCACGAATTTTCGGCAAATCCCGCGCGATCACCGCGCCAAGCAACTCGTCGAACAGCGCCAGATAGTCGCCCATATCGGCCTTGCGTTGCTCGAGCGCGAGGAAATAGCTGCGGCTCATGGACGGCTGCAGGTTCTCGACCGTTTCTTCGAGGTACGGGTTGCTGGCGAACGGATAGGCCGCGCGCATGACATTGAAGCTCTCTTCGACAAATGCCTTGACGTCCTGCTGCTCGAAGCTGACCTGCAGACGCTGCTGTATCTGCACGAACGGCGCAAGATCATCCTCGGTGCGCCAGCGCTCGACCACTGCATTGGCCAGCAGAATGTACAGCTCGCTCATCAGGCCACACAGGCTGGTCACGTTATGCGCGTTGAGCACAGTGACCTGTGCCCCCCGACGCGGCAGGATCACCACCAAATGGCGGCGCTCCAGAATCAATAATGCTTCGCGCACAGAACCACGGCTGACGTTCAACGCCTGCGTGACTTTCTGTTCCTGAATACGCTCTCCAGGCTTGAGCTCACCGCGAATGATCCGCTCGGCAAGATGATGAGCAATTTGCTCAGCGAGGCTGTCCGGGGCCTTGAACGTCATGACTATCCTTCAAAAAAACCAGTTCTGCATGCAAGCCGCGAAGTGTAGCGCAACCGGTACGGATGGCGCAGGGCCATAGACGCGGAAACTGGCACGAAATACGCAAAACCTTGAATACAACCCAATGGGCGACTCAAGAACCAGTGTGCCTCTGATCGGCAGATTGCTGAAAAACTCAATTTCCTGACTCTTAAGTCAGAAACAAATTGACCCAATAAGCAGAGCTGATAGATTCATCGACATGTCTGATGACAATAAATGTGAGGGCTTTGCGCCGTGATTCAGTTCCTTTTGAACCAAGAGCTAAAAACCGAGCGCAGCCTGAATCCGAACATGACCGTGCTGACCTACCTGCGTGAGCAGGCACACAAGCCCGGTACCAAGGAAGGTTGTGCCAGCGGAGACTGCGGTGCCTGCACCGTCGTGGTTGGCGAGTTGCACAGTGACGCCGATGGCAAGCAAACGTTGCGTTATCGCAGCCTCAATTCGTGCCTGACGTTCATGGCGTCGCTGCACGGCAAGCAATTGATCAGCGTCGAAGACCTCAAGCACCAGGGTCAGTTGCACAGCGTGCAACAGGCCATGGTCGAGTGTCACGGCTCGCAATGCGGCTTCTGTACCCCAGGCTTTGTGATGTCGCTGTTTGCCCTGCAAAAGAACAGCACCGACGCCAACGCGCATCAGGCTCACGAAGCGTTGGCAGGCAATTTGTGCCGCTGCACCGGTTATCGCCCTATTCTGGCCGCCGCAGAGCAGTCTTGCAGCCAGCGCCAGCCGGATCAGTTCGATCAGCGCCAGGCTGAGACGGTCGAGCGCCTGCGGGCAATCACCCCGGCCCAGACCGAAGCACTGAGCGACGGCGAAAAAAACTGCTTCATTCCGCTGACCGTGGCAGACCTGGCCGACCTTTATGGCAGCCATCCGCAGGCCCGTCTGCTGGCGGGCGGCACTGATCTGGCGCTGGAAGTCACCCAATTTCACAAACAGTTGCCGGTGATGATTTACGTCGGACACATCGACGAGATGAAAGGCGTGAAGCGTTTCGACGACCGTCTGGAGATCGGCGCGGCCACTCCGCTGACCGATTGTTATGCAGCACTAAAGGCCGAATACCCGGACTTTGGCGAGTTACTACAACGCTTCGCCTCGTTGCAGATCCGCAATCAGGGCACGCTGGGTGGCAATATCGGCAATGCCTCGCCGATTGGCGACTCCCCGCCCCTGCTGATCGCCCTTGGCGCGCAGATCGTGCTGCGCAAAGGCAACGGCCAACGCACGCTGGCGCTGGAGGATTACTTCATCGACTACAAGGTCACGGCTCGCCAGGAGAGTGAGTTCATCGAAAAGATCATCGTGCCGACCGCCAATCCACTGCAGACCTTTCGTGCCTATAAAGTCTCCAAACGTCTGGATGACGACATCTCGGCAGTCTGTGCGGCGTTCCGCCTGACTATAGAAGACGGCGTGATCCGCGAGGCACGTGTGGCGTATGGCGGCATGGCGGCGATTCCGAAGCGCGCAGCGGCCTGCGAGCGAGCCCTGGTCGGTCAGCTCTGGAGCAGTGAAACCGTTGAGCAGGCCTGCGCCGCACTGAGCGAAGATTTCACGCCGCTGTCGGACTTCCGTGCCAGCAAGGAATATCGCCTGTTGAGCGCGCAGAACCTGCTGCGCAAGTATTTCATCGAAGTGCAGACGCCTGCCGTCGCAACGCGGGTGACTGACTATGTCTGAGCATTCTCCATCCATTACCCAGGCCGAAATGCTCGCCGTGTTTCAGCAGGGCTTGAGCACTGGCGTCGGTCGCAGCGTCAAGCATGACAGCGCCGACAAACATGTGTCCGGCGAAGCGGTGTATATTGATGATCGCCTAGAGTTTCCCAATCAGTTGCATGTGTATGCACGTCTTTCCGACCGTGCCCACGCGCGAATCATCAGCATCGACACCTCGCCCTGCTACGCCTTCGACGGAGTACGCATCGCGATTACCCATCAGGATATTCCGGGGCTGAAGGATATCGGGCCGTTGCTGCCCGGCGATCCGCTGCTGGCCATCGACACGGTGGAGTTTGTCGGTCAACCGGTGCTTGCCGTTGCTGCTCGCGATCTGGACATTGCCCGGCAGGCGGCAATGGCGGCGATTATCGAATATGAGGACCTGGAGCCGGTGCTGGATGTGGTTCAGGCGCTGCGTCAGAAACACTTTGTGCTCGACAGCCACACGCACAAACGTGGCGACTCGGCCGCAGCGCTGGCAGGCGCAACCCACCGTTTGCAGGGCAACCTGCACATTGGCGGCCAGGAACATTTTTACCTGGAAACCCAGATATCCTCGGTGATGCCGACCGAAGACGGCGGCATGATCGTCTATTGCTCGACCCAGAACCCCACGGAAATCCAGAAGCTGGTGGCCGAGGTACTGGGCGTGTCGATGAACCGCATCGTGGTCGACATGCGGCGCATGGGCGGTGGCTTTGGCGGCAAGGAAACCCAAGCGGCCAGCCCGGCCTGCCTGTGCGCCGTGATTGCCCGGCTGACCGGCCAGCCCACCAAGATGCGCCTGCAACGCTTTGAAGACATGCAGATGACCGGCAAGCGCCATCCGTTCTATATCGAGTACGACGTGGGCTTCGACGACGAGGGTCGTTTGCAGGGTATCGAGCTGGATCTGGCAGGCAACTGCGGCTACTCGCCGGACCTGTCTGCGTCGATTGTCGACCGCGCCATGTTTCACGCCGACAACGCCTACTATCTGGGCGAAGCCACGGTCAACGGCCATCGCTGCAAGACTCACACCGCATCCAACACGGCCTACCGTGGCTTTGGCGGCCCGCAAGGTATGGTCGCCATCGAAGAAGTCATGGACTGCATCGCGCGCTTCCTCGGCAAGGACCCGCTGGCGGTGCGCAAGGCCAACTATTACGGCAAGACCGAGCGTAACGTCACGCACTATTACCAGACGGTCGAGCACAACCTGCTGGAAGAGATGACCGCCGACCTCGAGTAGAGCAGCCAGTATGCCGAGCGCCGCGAAGCGATTCGTGCGTTCAATGCCGGCAGCCCGATCCTGAAAAAAGGGCTGGCGCTGACGCCGGTCAAATTCGGCATTTCCTTTACCGCCAGCTTCCTCAATCAGGCAGGCGCGCTGATTCACATCTACACCGACGGCAGCATCCACCTGAACCATGGCGGCACCGAGATGGGCCAGGGTTTGAACACCAAAGTCGCGCAGGTCGTGGCTGAAGTGTTTCAAGTGGACATCGACCGTATTCAGATCACCGCCACCAACACCGACAAGGTGCCGAACACCTCGCCCACCGCCGCCTCAAGCGGCACCGACCTGAACGGCAAGGCCGCGCAGAATGCCGCTGAAACCCTCAAGCAGCGGCTGGTGGAGTTCGCCGCCCGGCGCTATCAGGTGGCAGAAACAGAAGTCGAGTTTCGCAACGGCCATGTGCGGATCGGCGATATTTTCCTGCCCTTCGCCGAGCTGGCGCAATTGGCCTGGATGGGCCAGGTTTCGTTGTCCAGCACCGGCTATTACAAGACGCCGAAGATTTTCTATGACCGCAGCCAGGCGCGTGGCCGACCGTTCTATTACTACGCGTTTGGTGCGGCCTGCGTCGAGGTCATCGTCGACACGCTGACCGGCGAATACAAGATGTTGCGCACCGACATTCTGCACGACGTCGGCGCCTCGCTGAACCCGGCCATCGATATCGGCCAGGTCGAAGGCGGCTACATTCAAGGCGCAGGCTGGCTGACCACCGAGGAACTGGTGTGGAACGACAAGGGCAAGCTGATGACCAGCGGCCCGGCGTCCTACAAGATCCCGGCAGTGGCGGACATGCCGCTCGATCTGCGCATCAAGCTGGTAGAGAACCGCAAGAACCCGGAAGACACGGTGTTTCATTCCAAGGCCGTTGGCGAACCGCCGTTCATGCTCGGCATCGCCGACTGGTGCGCGATCAAAGACGCCGTGGCGAGTCTGGGCGACTACCGCCATCAACCAAACATCGACGCCCCGGCGACGCTGGAAAAAGTGTTGTGGGGCTGTGAGCAGATGCGCCACAAAAGCACTGCGCGTCGCGCATCCGGCGAAGGCGCCGAGCCGATTGCTTCCGCCCCTTCGCGGGTAAGTGAAGCTTCGCCAGGCTCGCCTTCACCTGTTCAGGATGCCCCCGTGGGAGCGAGCTTGCTCGAGAAGGCGCCTGGCCTGGATCACTCTGTCCTGAAGCAGGAGTGTCCGGAACGGCATGCGACGCAGAGCGTCGCACGATAGTCAAAGCTTCAGCACGGAGTTGAGGTTATCGTTCCCTACGCTCCGCGTGGGAATGCAGGTCTCGACGCTCTGCGTCGCAAGAGGACGCGGAGCTTCCAGAACGGCATGCGACGCGGAGCGTCGCACAATAATTGTTCATCCACATAGCCTTAACGCCCGGTCTTTTTCTGACCCATGACGTGCGAGAACACTGCATGCAAATCGTCCGAGGCACTGTCCTGGTCGAGGTTGAGCTTGCCGTCGATGTGGTCCATGTGATGCATCATCAACTCGACGGCGAGCGGCGCATCGCGCGCTTCGATAGCGTCGATCAGCTGAGCGTGTTCGTCATAGGAACAATGTGTGCGGTTGCCGGTTTCGTACTGGGCAATGATCAATGAAGTCTGCGATACCAGGCTGCGCTGGAAGCTGATCAGCGGCGCGTTTCTGGCGGCTACGGCCAGTTGCAGATGGAATTCGCCGGAGAGACGGATGCCTGCACCTCGATCACCACGGGCAAAGCTGTCGCGCTCGTCGCTGACCATCTGACGCAGTTCGGCCAGTTGCTCGGCAGTGGCGTGCGCGACTGCCAGTTCAGTGATTGCCTTCTCGACCATGCGCCGGGCAAAAAATACCTGGCGCGCCTCTTCGACGCTGGGGCTGGCGACCACCGCGCCACGATTGGGGCGTAACAGCACCACACCTTCGTGCCCCAACCGCGATAGAGCGCGACGAATGATGGTGCGGCTGACACCAAAGATCTCGCCCAGCGCCTCTTCACTCAATTTGGTGCCCGGCGCCAGCCGCTGCTCCAGAATGGCATCGAAAATATGCTCGTAAACGACATCGTCCTGAGTAACGCTGCGGCTGGCGCTGGTCGTGCCGCGCGGCTGTTTCTTGAGAGGCAGGGACTGGTCGTTCATGGGCACTCGTGCGCAGATGGATTACGGCGTTGGGACTGGCGCATTGTACACAGGGCAAAACCGGAAACGCGCGCAAAAAAAGGCCCGCAGTGTGGGGCGGGCAAGAGGCACTCAGCTGCCCCGATACGTCGAGTAGCTGTACGGCGAGATTAACAGCGGTACATGAAAGTGTTCCTGACCTGCATCAATGCCAAAGCGCAGCACCACTTCATCGAGAAAGGCCGGTTCATTCAATACCACGTCTCGCGCACGGTAATAATCGCCAGCCTGAAAGTGCAGTTGATAAACCCCGGACTGATAAGTGTCTCCCTGCAACAGGGGCGCATCGCAACGTCCGTCGCTGTTGGTGACAGCGCTGACAACGTGCAGAAGCTGCTGGCCTTCGACCCGATACAATTCAATGCGGATTGCATTGCCTGGGCAACCGTGGGCAGCGTCCAGCACGTGTGTGGTCAATTTCCCCAAAACTTCACTCCTCACATCCGGCGATGGTGAAACAGTGCACCAATGAAGTGCTCTGCATGGTGCGATTGCGACCGATTAAGACACTTTCGCAAAAACCTGTACACAATAAAATCTTCAGTGGATTGCAGCTGACGCCTGTGCTGCTCGCCAATCGTCGAATTACCTGAAAAGAAAGGAAGCAAAGGAAAAATATCAGATTTTTTTCGATTAGCTGACCACTCAGGCAGGTTTCTTGCTTGCTTTATTTGAACCGGCACAAATCGGTAACGAAACCTACAGGGTTACAAGCCGAAAATAAAATTGTATACAATCTGCGCGTTGCAGTGCCTTGTCTGCCATTCGCACCGCACCTGGCTTAACGCACATAACGCACAAAAGGAAGCTTGCAGTGAGCGCTGACTACCCACGCGACCTGATCGGTTACAGCAACAACCCGCCTCATCCACGCTGGCCGGGCAACGCGCGCATTGCCTTGTCATTCGTGCTGAATTACGAGGAAGGTGGCGAGCGCAATATTCTGCATGGCGACAAGGAATCAGAAGCCTTTCTGTCCGAGATGGTTGCCGCGCAGCCACTCCAGGGCCAGCGCAACATGAGCATGGAGTCGCTGTACGAGTACGGCAGCCGCGCAGGTGTCTGGCGCATTCTCAGGCTGTTCAAGCAGTTCGATATTCCCCTGACCATCTTCGCCGTGGCCATGGCTGCGCAGCGTCACCCCGAGGTGATCCGCGCCATGGTCGCCGACGGTCACGAAATCTGCAGCCACGGTTATCGCTGGATCGACTATCAGAACATGGAAGAAGCCGACGAGCGTGAACACATGCGCCAGGCGATTCAGATCCTCACCGAGATCAGTGGCGAACGGCCGCTGGGCTGGTACACCGGGCGCACCGGGCCCAATACGCGGCGACTGGTGATGGAGGAAGGCGGTTTTCTCTATGATTGCGACACCTACGACGACGACCTGCCGTACTGGGAGCCGAACAATCCCACCGGCAAGCCGCATCTGGTCATCCCCTACACGCTGGACACCAACGACATGCGCTTCACCCAGGTGCAGGGCTTCAACAATGGCGAACAATTCTTTCAATACCTCAAGGACGCGTTCGACGTGCTGTATGCCGAAGGCGAAGACGCACCGAAGATGCTTTCCATCGGTCTGCATTGCCGCCTGATCGGTCGCCCTGCCCGGCTGGCCGCGCTCAAGCGTTTCATTGAGTACGTCAAAGGCCATGAGCAGGTGTGGTTCACCCGACGTGTCGATATCGCCAGGCACTGGCACACTGAACATCCGTTTACCGGCAAGGCCGAGCAATGAGCACGTTTAAAACACTGACACCTTCAAGCCTGGGCCGGGACGCATTCATCGCAGCCTTTGCCGATATCTACGAACACTCACCGTGGATCGCGCAGCAGGCCTTCGACGAGGACGCTGGCCCCGAGCTGGATCAGGTCGAGGCCCTGCATGCGCGCATGAGCAAACTATTGCTCGGTGCCACTCACGCGCAACAGCTGGCGCTGATCAATGCCCACCCGGACTTGGCCGGCAAGGCGGCTATCCAGGGTGAGCTGACTCAGGCCAGTACCGATGAGCAGGCAGGCGCCGGTATCCACCACTGCACGCCTGAGGAGTTCCAGCGCTTTACCGAGCTGAACGAGGCTTACAAGGCCCGCTTCGGCTTTCCGTTCATCATGGCGGTCAAGGGCAGCGACAGACACAAAATTCTGGCGGCGTTCGAGCAACGCATCCATCACTCGCCCGAGGCCGAGTTCACTTGCGCCCTGGCCGAGATCAACAAAATCGCACTGTTTCGTCTACAGGCGCTTTGAGCGTCGCCGTTATCAACCTGTTCAGAAGGCAGACAAGAAGCATGAAAGTTTACGCCGCACCGTTCGAGAAGTTCGTGAACCTGGCCGACGCGCGCCTGGGCACCAAAATCCTTTCGGTCACCGATGACTGGTTCGCAGATGCCAACCGGTTGTTCCAGCCGACCCCGGCGGTCTGGAAAGAAGGCGTGTTCGACGACAACGGCAAGTGGATGGACGGCTGGGAGTCGCGCCGCAAGCGTTTCGAAGGATACGACAGCGCAGTGATCCGCCTCGGTGTAGCTGGCACCATCAAGGGTGTAGACATTGATACCTCGTTTTTCACCGGCAACTTTCCGCCTTCCGCTTCGCTGGAAGCGTGCTTTCTGGCCTCTGGCGAACCCGATGAAAACACCGCCTGGACCGAAGTGCTGCCGTCTGTGGAGCTGCAAGGCAACAGCCATCATTACCACGAGATCAGCAACGATCAGGCGTTCAGCCACCTGCGCTTCAATATCTACCCGGACGGCGGCGTAGCGCGCCTGCGGGTCTACGGCGTGCCGCATCGCGACTGGTCGAAAGTCAGCGAGGACGAGCAGATCGATCTGGTGGCGGCACTCAACGGTGGCCGGTCGATTGCATGCTCGGACGAGCACTACGGCAGCATGAGCAACATCCTCAACCCCGGCCGTGGCGTGAACATGGGCGACGGCTGGGAAACCGCCCGCCGTCGCACACCGGGCAACGACTGGGTGATTGTGGCGCTGGGGCACAAGGGCGAAGTCGAGAAAGTCATTGTCGATACCCTGCACTTCAAGGGCAACTACCCGGACAGCTGCTCGATTCAGGGTGCTTTCGTCAAGGGCGATACCGACAGCCAGATCGAAACCCAGAGCCTGTTCTGGCGCGAACTGCTGCCAAGCCAGAAGCTGACCATGCACGCCGAACACGAGTTCGCCGAGCAGATCAACGCCATCGGCCCGATCACCCATATCCGCCTGAACGTATTCCCTGACGGTGGTGTGAGCCGCCTGCGAGTGCTGGGCAAGGTGTTCGGGTAACAACGTGTGAACTCTCGTTCCCACGCTCCGCATCATACACAGGCCTGATTTGGATTCTGGCCGAAGGCTGTAGGAGCGAACTTGTTCGCGAAGGCGTTGTTCCAAACGGTACATCTTCAGGGGATGTACCGGCCCTTTCGCGAACAAGTTCGCTCCCACGCCCTTCGGGCAGAAGCAGGCGAGAACCGTATTCCAGGCGCGCCAAGTGCGATAAACCCTGAAGCCATTGAAGAAGAATCCGCATGCGCAAACTGATAATCGAGCCACTGACCAAGGAAGCTTTTGCGCCATTCGGTGATGTGATCGAAACCGATGGCAGCGATCATTTCATGATCAATAACGGCTCGACCATGCGCTTTCATCGTCTGGCTGAAGTACAGACCGCGCAACCGGATGACAAGGCGATCATCAGCATATTCCGCGCCGAAGCGCTGCCGATGCCGTTGACCATTGGCATGCTGGAGCGTCACCCGCAGGGCAGCCAGGCCTTCATCCCGCTGCTCGGCAACCCCTTTCTGATCGTGGTCGCGCCGGTTGGCGATGTGCCTGAATCAGAGCTGACCCGCGCCTTCGTGTCGAACGGCAGGCAGGGTGTCAATTACCATCGCGGCGTCTGGCACCATCCGGTGCTGACGATCGAAAAGCGGGATGACTTCCTGGTGGTTGATCGCAGTGGCGAAGGCAACAACTGCGACGAGCATTACTTTGCCGAGAGCCAGTTGCTGGTTCTCGATCCCAACCCACTGGAAGGGTAAAAACCGTGCTGGCACATATGATGGAATGGCTGAATCTGGGCGTACGCTGGATTCACATGATTGTGGGCGTGGCCTGGATCGGCGCATCGTTCTACTTTGTCTGGCTGGAGAACAACCTCAACCGCAGCAACCCGCGTGAAGGGTTGTCCGGTGATTTATGGGCGATCCACGGCGGTGGCATTTATCACCTGGAGAAGTACAAGCTCGCGCCGCCGACCATGCCGGAGAATCTGCACTGGTTCAAATGGGAAGCGTATTCAACCTGGCTGTCGGGCGTGGCCCTGTTGTGCGTGGTGTTCTACGCCAATCCGACGTTGTACCTGTTGGCGCCGGGCAGCAGCCTCAGTGGTGCCGAAGGCGTGCACATCGGCCTGGGTTCGTTGTTCGTCGGCTGGTTCATCTACAGTTTTCTGTGCGACTCGCCACTGGGCAAGCGCCCTGCACTGCTGGGCCTGATTCTGTTCCTGCTGCTGGTGGCCGCGGCGTACGGGTTCAGCAAAGTGTTCAGCGGTCGCGGTGCCTATCTGCATGTGGGCGCGATCATGGGCACCATCATGGTCGGCAACGTGTTCCGCATCATCATGCCGGCCCAGCGCGCCTTGGTGGCGGCAATTGCCGAGAACCGCACGCCTGACCCAAGCCTGCCCGCCAAGGGCCTGCTGCGCTCGCGTCACAATAACTACTTCACCCTGCCCGTGCTGTTCATCATGATCAGCAACCACTTTCCGAGCACATACGGCAGTGAGTACAACTGGCTGATTCTGGCGGGCATCGCACTGCTGGCGGTCCTGGTGCGCCACTATTTCAATAAAAGACATGACAGCCATCGATTCGCCTGGACCCTGCCGGTCGCTGCGCTGGGCATGCTCTGCCTGGCGTACGTCACCGGCCCTGCGCAACCTCCCGCGAAAATCGTCTATCAACCGCTGCCCGGCACCGCAGTCGGCGGTCATCGGGCCGACGAGAAACCTCCGGAGCCGGTCACCGCGCCGGTCGAGGCCAAGCCTGCCAGTACCGGCGCGGACTTCGCCAAAGTGCATGAAGTGATTCAGCATCGTTGCACGGTGTGCCATTCGGCCACGCCTACCAGTCAGTTGTTCAGCGTTGCGCCTGCGGGAGTGATGTTCGATACGCCAGAACAGATTCAGCAGCAGGCCCCGCGCATCAAGGCGCAGGCCGTCACCTCGCCGATCATGCCATTGGGCAACATCACCCAGATGACTCAGCAGGAACGCGAACTGGTCGGTGCCTGGGTCGATCAAGGCGCACACACTAACTGAGCCCCTCGCTAACCAAGCGCTCCTGACACGGGGCGCACTCGCCCCACTTTCGCTCCAGACGCCCTGCGCTGGAGCACTTGAGCCAGACGACGCAAGTCAGTATTCTCCGCCGCCGCTGCAAAACCGGACAACCGCTCCTTGTACGCTGACTTTGACCGAACAGCCAACTAGCTGACTGTACGGTCAGGACTCTGTCGACCCGGAAAAATGACTTGAAACCGACACGTTGATGCCGGTTTGGGGATTACTTCAACTTTTTTTCACTGTTTGGCGCAGCTCTTGCTAACAACACAAAGCTGACCAGACAGACAAATTACTGCAACCACAGACAAGGCGTCATTTAGAGAACGCCAGTCTGAAAAAATCACGATCTACTTCAAGGGACTCACCGCATGAACCGTACGTTTTCCAGCGTGTTACTGGCCAGCAGTCTGCTGGCCGCTGCGCCAGCCATGGCCGGGGATATCTTCCAGTGGCAGAGCAATAGCCTGACCTATCTCAATGGACGAGACTTTGCCGTCAACCCGGCAAACCAGCAGACGTTCACCTTTGAACATGCTGACAGCTGGAAGTACGGCGACAACTTCTTCTTCGTCGACAAGATTTTCTACAACGGTAAGGGAGACGCAACGGCTGGCGATAACACCTATTACGGTGAATTCTCGCCCCGCCTGTCGCTGGGCAAGATATTTGGCCAGAAGTTTGAGTTCGGCCCGATCAGCGATGTGCTGATTGCGGCAACTTACGAATTTGGCGAAGGCGATAACGAGTCTTACCTGATCGGCCCGGCGTTCGATTTGAAGATCCCGGGTTTCGACTACTTCCAGCTGAACTTCTACCAGCGCCAGACCGAAGGCAACCGTCCGGGCGATGGCGTATGGCAGATTACCCCGGTGTGGTCCTACACCATCCCCATGGGCAAATCGGATGTGCTGATCGACGGTTTCATGGACTGGGTAGTGGACAACGACAAGACGTCGCGTGGTACTTACCACTCCAACCTGCACTTCAACCCGCAGATCAAATATGACCTGGGCAAGGCACTGAATTACCCTGAGCGTCAGCTGTACGTCGGTATCGAATACGATTACTGGACCAACAAATACGGCATCAAGGACAGCCGCTCGTTCGACACCGACCAGAACACCGCGAGTTTGCTGGTGAAGGTGTTCTTCTAAGCACGATCCGGTTGTGACGCTCGTTCCCGCGCTCAGCGCGGGAACGCATTTCTGAAGCCTCTGCGCCCAACCTTGAGAGGGTGTTGCTGCGCAGATCTGTGACGCGGAGCGTCACGGGATGCATGCCAACGCGGAGCATTGGCACGATATTCAACTCCTGCGCGGCGCCCGCCTCCACTCACTCCCTAGCCGCTTTCCAGACCTTGCCAATCAGCGTCACGACCAACACCAGCACCGCGCCAGCGATAACCCCGGCGACCGCATCGATCAGCGTCGGGACGACCATCGACAGCCCGCCCACCGCACCGGCTGCAGCTTCGGTCACGCCTTCGACCCAATGGTGAGCAAATGGCAGACCGTGAACCAGAATCCCGCCGCCGACCATGAACATGGCCGCAGTACCGACAATCGACAGTACCTTCATCAATACCGGCGCAAGCCAGAGCAAAGCACCACCGATTTTCTGCGCCGCAGAGCTTGCAGTCTTTTTCAGGTACAGGCCCAGGTCGTCAAGTTTGACGATACCTGCCACAAGTCCATAGACACCCACGGTAATCAGCACAGCGACAATAACCAGTACACCGACCTGATCCATGAACGGTCGGGCCGACACTACGCCCAGCGCCAGCACGATGATTTCTGCCGAAAGAATGAAGTCGGTGCGAATCGCGCCTTTGATACGGTCCTTTTCGAACGCCACCATGTCCACTGAAGCATCCGTGGCCGCCTGCTTGCGCTGATCATGCTCTTCGCCGGTTTCGGGATGCAGCCATTTATGGGCGATTTTCTCGAAACCTTCAAAGCATAGGAACGCGCCGCCGATCATTAACAAGGGAAGAATCGCCCAGGGCGCGAAGGCGCTGATCAACAGTGCCGCTGGAACCAGGATTGCCTTGTTGAGCAACGAGCCCTTGGCCACGGCCCAGACAACGGGCAGTTCGCGATCGGCTGAAACTCCGGTGACCTGCTGGGCATTGAGCGCCAGATCATCCCCCAGCACACCCGCGGTTTTCTTGGTGGCCAGTGCCACGTCATCCAGCAGGGTCGCAATATCGTCGAGCAGGGTAAGCAAGCTTCCAGCAGCCAAAATAAAAATCCTTGAGCAAGTAAAAAAAGGAAATAGCACTGATTGAATCATGCGCCAGGGTCAATCGTGTGGCAGTCAACAACTCTGACCTTCATCAGACGTGAACGTTTGACGCTGCGTAGTACAAGCAGGCCACGTCGAGCAACCGGTTAAATGGGTAATTGCGTGGTCGACACCACCTGACGCAGTCCCATGAACGAGCGGATCTGTCTGACACCGGGCAAGTACAGCAGCTGTTCGGCATGCAGGCGGTTGAAACTCTGACTGTCTTTGGTGCGCAGCAGCATGAAGTAATCGAACTCGCCGGTGACCACATGAAACTCCATGCAGCCGGACACCTTCTGCGCGGCTTGTTCAAATTGGGCAAATGAATCCGGGGTCGAGCGGTCGAGCACCACACCGATCAGCACCACCATGCCCGCGTCCAGAACGTCACCATTGAGCAACGCCACCACGCCCTTGATAACGCCCGCCTCCTTCAACCGCTCGACGCGCCGCAAACAAGCAGGCGGACTCAGCTTGACCTTCTCGGCGAGTGCCACGTTGGAAATCGAGGCGTCACGTTGCAGGGTCTTGAGAATGGCGCGGTCAATCCTGTCCATCAGCGGTGCTACATCGCCAGCGAACTTTTTAGTGCGTTCATTTATTGCTTTCATGATGAATTTCACAAAATAAAAGTTTGCATTAGTGGCATGACACTAACGCTGATTTTGCAAATAGACAATTCTTTGCAACCACGATTATTCAGCTATTTCCTATGATAGGAACCACTTCAGGCACACCGTTCAAACGTCGAACTCATTCCTTGCAGGCCTGAATCAACTTATCAACGGAGCCCCTATATGAACCTGAGCAAGTTCAAGCGCTACCCTCTGACCTTCGGCCCCTCGCCCATCACCCCTCTAAAACGCTTGAGCGAGCATCTGGGTGGCAAGGTCGAGTTGTATGCCAAGCGCGAGGATTGCAACAGCGGTCTGGCCTTTGGCGGTAACAAGACCCGCAAACTGGAATACCTGGTGCCGGAAGCCATCGACGGCGGCTACGACACACTGGTGTCGATCGGCGGCATCCAGTCCAACCAGACCCGTCAGGTGGCAGCCGTCGCGGCGCATCTGGGTATGAAATGCGTGCTGGTTCAGGAAAACTGGGTCAACTATTCAGACGCCCTGTACGACCGAGTGGGCAATATCGAGATGTCACGCATCATGGGGGCCGATGTGCGCCTGGACTCGGCAGGCTTCGATATCGGCATTCGGCCGAGCTGGGAAAAGGCCATGTCCGACGTCGAGGAAAGCGGTGGCAAGCCGTTCCCGATTCCTGCGGGCTGCTCGGAACACCCTTATGGCGGCCTGGGATTCGTGCGTTTTGCCGATGAGGTACGCCAGCAGGAAGAAGAACTCGGCTTCAAATTCGACTACATCGTGGTCTGCTCGGTGACCGGCAGCACTCACGCAGGCATGCTCGTCGGCTTCGCGGCCGATGGCCGGGCACAGCGTGTGATCGGTATTGATGCGTCGGCCAAACCGGAAAAGACCCGCGCACAAGTCCTGCGCATCGCTCAGAACACCGCAAAACTGGTGGAACTGGGCCGCGAAATCACCGCCGAAGACGTGGTGCTCGACACCCGCTACGCCTACCCCGAATACGGCCTGCCGAACGAGGGCACCCTTGAAGCCATTCGCCTTTGCGCGCGCCTTGAAGGCGTATTGACCGACCCGGTCTACGAAGGCAAATCCATGCACGGCATGATCGACATGCTGCGCAATGGCGAATTCCCCGAGGGCTCAAAAGTGCTCTACGCACATTTGGGCGGCGTACCGGCGTTGAATGCCTACAGCTTTTTGTTCAAGGACGGTTAAGCCATCCCGAAAGTTGCCTGAATGGCCCGCGAATTCGCGGGCCATTTTGCACCTGCTCAAAAAGCCGACAGACCTGAAACGGAAACTGCATCCACAGGTGTATTCACATGTATTACACTGCACCCTTATGCAATACAAATAACTACGTGTGAGGTGTATATGTCCACAATGTCTCTACGTCTGCCGGACGAAATGGCGGATACCCTTGCACACCTTGCAAAGGCGACCGGGCGCAGCAAGTCATTTTTGGCCCTCGACGCGCTCCGCGAATACCTGACTCGCGAGGCATGGCAGATTGCCGAAATTCAGCGCGCGATTGAAGAAGCCGACGCTGGCGAGTTCGCCAGTACAGAGGACGTAAAAGCTGTCATGGACAAATGGTCTGGCAATGCAGGTTGAGTGGCTTAAAACGGCGCTAAAGAATCTGGATGAGGAGGCAGCGTATATCGCACAGGACAATCCAGCTGCTGCCGCAGTTTTCGTGAAAGCAATTCAATCAAGCGTGACGCAGCTCGCGAGCTTTCCCGCCATGGGCCGGGAAGGACGGATTGCCGGAACCAGAGAATGGCCTCTGCCAGACCTGCCTTACCTGATTCCATATCGCATCCGTAGCGGCCGGCTACAGGTTCTAAGGATTTTCCACACCAGAAGACAATCGCCCCCCGTGTGGTGAACCGCAGACACGTTTACTGTGCACACAGCTTCACTATCAAAGCCGAAAATACTTCTGCAGCGCCTGCGCCAGCAGGCTCACCGCCTCGTCGTTCTGTGACGACGGCGAGCGCAGGAAGACGATTTCGTGCTCGGGAATTTCAGGCAGGTCATCGAGAATCTGCATGGCTTCCGTGACTCCGCTCCGATCAATAAGGCTGATCGCCAGGCCCGCTTCCACACAGGCTTTGATCGCCTGATTGGACGGGCTTTCGAGAACTACACGGATTTTGCGGCCGTTGTCTTTGAGCGACGCCATCATGGCTTCACGATAAGGACATTGCGCTGCGTGAATGGCCAGCGGCAACGGGTCCGCAGATCCCAGTGCGACGCTGGCCGGCCCGACCCAGACCGGCTTGGTAGATACCAGAAACTGCGTATCAGCACTTGGCTGCCCTTTGGGTTGCGCGATCACTGCTGTCTGCAACTTGCCGCGCGCAACCTGCTCGCGCAGGGTGTAGCTGGGTGCGGTTTTCAATTCCAGCACCACATTGGGCCAGGCCGCAGCGAACACCGGCAGGATGTCGCGGATGACATGAACGGCGTACTCATCCGGAACACCCAGCGTGATGCGCCCAGCCAGATGAGTCCCTTGCAGGTCAGCCAGCACGCGGTCATGGGTGGACAGCAATTCCGTCGTCGAGACCAGCAAACGCTTGCCCAGCGCAGTGAGAGACACCGCCTGGTTGTCCCGATTGAGCAAACGCCCGCCCGCTACCGCCTCAAGCCGCTGGATATGCACACTGACTGCCGCGGGGCTTTTGTGAAGTTGCTCGGCAGCCGCAGAAAACTTCCCTATTCGCGCCACGGCATGAAAAGTACGTATCAGTTCGATATCGAGAATTGCGCTCATGATTCATAAATCCCGAACAACTACTGCACTTAATTTTGATTTATTAGATTACGCTGACTTCGTAACCTGTGTCCATGAATCAGCACCTATCGATTTCTCCGAGCGTAACGCGGCCTGCCTGGCATCAGGCCATTCCCCTTATCTTGCTGGAAGCAGCCCTTGTCCTGACCTGAAGCTCGGGTTTCATCGGCGCGCGGTTTTCGCTTGATTACGCACCACCATTGCTGGTGGTGTTCTGGCGTTGTGTGGTGGTCACGTTGATCCTGATGCCTTTCGTCGCCAGGCAACTGAGATCGATACCGCTTGCCACGCTGTTGAAAAATGCGGGCATCGGTCTGCTGGCCATGGCGGGCTACGTGGCAGGCGTTACGCAGGGCATCGCGCTGGGCGTACCTGCGGGACTCGCGGCGCTGTTTGCCGACTTGTTGCCGATGGGCATGGCACTGCTGGCTGCCGCCGTGCTCGGGCAGCGGCTTGTCTGGCAAATCTGGGCGGGGCTGGTGGTCGGTCTGGTCGGCGTGGTGCTGGTCACGTACAGCGCGCTGGCGGTGGGAGATGCGCCATTGTGGGCCTACGGCCTGCCACTGCTGGGCATGTTGTCGCTGGCCATTGCGACGCTGTGGCAGAAGCGTTCGACCCACATGCAGCCCATGGACCTGCTTCCCAACCTGTGGCTGCAATGTTTTATATCGAGCTTCGCGTTCGCCATCATCCAGGGAACACAGGGCAGCCTGGCCCCCATTCCCAGTACCGGGTTTGCGTTGAGCGTGATCTGGACGGTGGGGCTGGCGACGCTTGGCGGCTACGGACTTTACTGGGTGTGTCTGCGCCGCGCATCAGCCACCCGCGTTGCCAGCGTGCTGTACCTCAGCCCACCGGTGACAATGCTCTGGGCCTGGGTGATGTTCAACGAGCCGCTGTCTTGGCAGATGGCGTCAGGCATGGCGGTGTCGGGTGTCGGTGTGTGGATGGTCGTACGGGCGGAAGCGCGGCAGGTCGCCTCGTGACCGAGTCACAAGGCGCCTGATGCAGGGAAGTTAAATCTTGAAACGCGCCACCATGCTCTGCAAATCGCTGCCCAAACGGGCCAGTTCTACAGTCGATGCGGCGCTTTGCTCGGTTGCCGAAGCCGATTGATCAGCAATGTCGCGCACGCTGAGCACGCTGCGGTTGATTTCGTCGGTCACGGCGCTCTGCTGCTCGGCCGCGGCAGAAATCTGCTGGCTCATCTGCTCGATCGTACCGATGGACTGATTGATCTCAACCAGTGCCTGTTCGGCCTGACGAGCCAGCACTACTGTGCCTTCGGTGCGTTGCAGGCTGGCATCCATCAGACCCGATGCGGCACCTGTACCTTTTTGCAACGCCTGAATCAGCGCTTCGATTTCCGTGGTGGAGTTCTGGGTACGCTGAGCCAGCGAACGTACTTCGTCAGCCACCACCGCAAAACCACGGCCCTGCTCACCCGCACGTGCAGCCTCGATGGCCGCGTTGAGCGCCAGCAGGTTGGTTTGTTCGGCAACGGCCTTGATCACGTCAATCACGCTACCGATCTTGCCACTGTCTTCGGTGAGGCGCTGCATGGCTTCGCCCAGCTGTTTCACTTCACCGGCCAATTGGCCGATTTCGCGAGTGGCGTGCTGCACCACACTGCTACCGTGAGCGGCACGTTCGCTGGCCTGTTTGGCCGCCAGCGAAGCGTCTTCGGTATTGCGTGCTACTTCCTGCACGGTCGACGCCATTTCGTTCATGGCGGTGGCAACCTGGTCGACTTCGTTTTTTTGCAACGTAACGCCGGCACTGGTCTGTTCGCTGACAGCAGACAACTGTTCGGCCGCCGTGGCGATCTGCGTCACACCGTTACCGATGCCACCGATCAGGCCGCGCAGAGAAACCGTCATGTGCTGCATGGTGTTCTGCAACAGGCCCAGTTCGTCCTGGCGGGTGGTGCTGCTGTCATGGGTCAGATCGCCGTCGGCAATCCGGCGCGCCGCAATTACGGTGCTGTTCAACGGCACGGTAATCTGACGCGTGATCAGGAACGCAGCAAAGATGCCGACCAGCAGCACGACCAGCGCTACGCTCAGCAATTGCACCACAGCGGTTTGTTGTTCCTTCTTGGCACTGATGACCTGCAACGCCGCCAGATCATCGGCACGGGCAGCGGTCGCTATGGATTGCTGTTGCAGATCGGTACGGACTTGCTCGGTCTGCTGCAGCATGTCCGAAATCGACGACATCAGGACCTTGTATTGTTTCAACGCCACCAACGCGGCATCCACTGCAGCATTTGCCTCGACAGGCAATTGGCTGCGAGCGGCGTCCACTTGTGCGATCAGGGCGTCGGCGGCCTTATAGGTGGCCTGACGGTTGTCGGCATTCGGAACGCTCAGGTAGCGGCGAAACACCAGACGGAAATTGGTCATGCCGTTACGCAGGTCGCCAGCGATCTTGACCTGCCTGATGCCGGTTTCATTCGGCGAACGCAAGGTGTCGTCAATGGTCTTGTTCAGCAAATTCTCAAAGGTCGCGCTGACGTCATCGGAAACCTTGATGATCGGTTTCAACGCCTCGTCGACTTTCTGATTGATGCCGACCAATTGGTCGAACGTCTGCTTCAGACCGCCCACCTGCTCCTTGATCTCGCGCAGCTTGGCCAGGTTGCTCGATATCACGAACACTTGCAGGCCCTGATCGACACTGCGGCTCAAGGTATCCAGCGCGCTGGCGTAATTCTGCACACCTGCGGCGGTAGGGCCGGTCGCATAGGCTTGCGCAGCAATCCGGGCATTCAGAACGTCAGCCTTGATCTCCGCGACCTTGCTGCTTTTACCCATGCGCTCGATCAGCAGGTTGGTGCTGGAGTAGCCGATGACGGTGACGGTCAGTACTCCGAGCAAAATAGCGGCAAAGCCCAGTCCGAGCTTCTTGCTGACTTTCAGATTGTCCAACCATTTTGCGCTCATTACGTGTGTGCCTTTGATTTTTCGGGATGCACGTGAATCGGCGCTGAAAGATTTAACTTGATAGTTAACGTTATCGGAATCACGCACGCGCCAATCGAAGGCACCCTGAAGCCCAAGAATTACGTGGCCGGAGCGCGATGATGAATATTTATTTAAATCGCCTGAGCAGAATTTTTCCGATGATTGGCACCGCGCGAAACCGGAAGATCACGCAATGAAACTGCCTTGATCTTCGCCTGTACGGAGCCATCGGAGATTGGCAACAGCGTCAGACGTTGCGGTCGGTGAAATGAACATCCAGCCGGATGTTTTCCGGCTCGTTGATCGCTGCCAGGTACTCGTCTACGGTGATTTCTCCGACGCAGGCCCGTGCGCCCGGTTGTGGGCGATAGCCACCGGCCATTTTGCCGCTCAGCGCGACGGCAGCACTGCCGGGGATCTCTGGGCCCTTGTCGTTCAGTGCAGTCAATTGCGCACGCATGTGCAGCGGCTGGCCGGTAAGGTCGACGCCATCGACATCGATGTACATCGCGCTCTTTCGATCACCCCAGTGTTCAAAGCGCGCGCCCCAACGGTACAGGCGCTCGGCCCACGACGCAGGATCGCGCAGCAGCCCACAGCGAATCGCCAGCGCCAGCAGCCAGGTCGCGATGCCGCCGGCCTTGAGCGCGGAGCCGGCCTTGAAGCTCAGATGCTGCGCGGCATAACGTGTCGCGAATACATCCAGGTCCGGGACGTCGACATTGGCCACCAGCCGTGTGCCCATGCCGGGCATCCGGCGCAGGGTCAGGTCCATCCAGCCATGGACTTCGTGGACCTTGCCGTTGCGCAGTTGCCTGATCGGCCGCCCGGCATTGGCCAGCACGCCACGCACGGTCGACAGACCGGGCATTTTCGCTGCCGAGGAGATGCCATGCTCTATCGAATCGATGCGCAGAAAACGCTGGCGATGCTGATCGATGATGGCCGCCGAAAGCGTCGGCACCGAGCTGCAACCGCTCAGCACACAGACGCCCGCCTCACGCGCTAAGGCATCCAGAGTGGCGATACCGGAGACGAAGGTCCGGCAATCCGACAGGTCGCAATAATTCACACCCGCCGCGATGCAATGCCGGGCCACGGCATACGACTGCCCCTGAAAAGGCCCCGCCGTGTGGATAAGCAGATCAATGCCCAATTCACCCAGCTCACTGCCCGCGCCGTCCTGCATGATGTCCACGCACCAGCTCTCGCAGAATCTGCCAGCCAGCGTTTGCAGTGCGGCAACCTTTTCCGCCAGCTTGCGCGGGTCGCGACCGGAGATGACCAGTTCGATGTCCGGCATCATCGCCAGATGATTGCAGATAAGGCTGCCGAAGTTGCCGTAGCCGCCGATGACCAATACGCGAAATGCCATTGACTCGTCCCTGAAATGCTGAAGGGTATGACCATGCCTTGCTACTCAGCGATTGCCGCGAGCGATGGCGATGAAATGCGCGTGCATTATTGATCATTGGCCGAATGCCGAGTACAAAACCCTGTGCCTTTTTGATCGTGCAAGGAGCAACGGATGCTGAAACTACACACCGAACGACTTTATCTGCGGACCCTGCTCGCCAGTGACTGGCCGTTGTTTCTGAGGCTGCACTCCGAGCCTCAGACCATGCAGTACGTCTTCGGGGAAATCGAAGAAGCACAAGTTCGCAAAGGCTTTGAGCATCGCCTTCCGGTGTGGACGCCAGAGTCCGATCACTTGCTGTGCCTGGTGGTCGTCGACAAGCAGAGCGGCGTGGAGCTGGGGGTCAGCGGCTTTCGCATCATGTCGCCAGGGCATGCCGAAGTAGGCTGTCTGTTGCTGCCGGAACATCAAGGCAAGGGCTTCGGCACCGAATCCCGCCGGGCAATCATCGACTACGCTGCCGCCATCGGCCTCGATTCACTGGAATCGACCGTGACCGATGGCAACATTGCCTCCTGCAAGGTGCTGGAGAAATGCGGTTTCTCTTTCGAACGCCGCGTCCCGCATGCCTATCAGATCGGCGATCAGTGGTTCGATGACCTGAAATATCACCTGCGACTGAGGTGACAAGCCCGCAGCCAAGCGTTAGCCAGGCTGCGGCAAGCGGCTCAGGCTTTGGGCCGCCCTCCCAGAATCGTCACTCGCTCGCCATAGCGCGAGTGCGGGAAGTAATCCCACACCGCGTGATGCTGGGTGCAGCGGTTATCCCAGAACACCAGCGTGTTGGGCTCCCAGCGCACGCGGCAACTGAGAGAGGGTTCACGGGCGATCAGGTCGAACAGCATGTTCAGCAGCGTGCGGCTCTCTCCTGCGGACAGTTGCACGATATGCGAGGTGAAACCGGAATTGACGAACAGGCTGCGGCGTCCGGTTTCAGGGTGGCGAACCACCACAGGGTGCTCGCTTTTGGGAAGGTTGGCAGGCGGCTGATAGCCCTTCCACGGAATCTCGCCATCGTGAATGGCCGTCAGTTCGCCAAGAAACGCCTGCATCGCAGGCGAGAGCATTTCTATGGCCAGGTGCATGTTGGCAAACAGCGTGTCGCCACCGGTTCCAATGGCGGGCGTCTCTTTGACATACAGCATCGAGCCCATCGACGGCTCCAGGTCAGCGGTGCCATCGGTGTGCCACAGCTCGCCAGCAGCGAAGCGTGACTGGGCGTTGGCGCGCACCACGACCAGCTCCGGGTCATCGCCATCAATGCTTTCTACCGGCAAGGCACGTAACGGTCCAAACAGCCGGCCAAAGGCTTTGTGCTGCTCGACCGTCAGGTGCTGATCACGAAACACCAGCACGTGGTTTTCCAGAAAAGCGCGGCGAATTTCCTTCAGTTGCTCCGCACTGAGTGGCTGCGACAGGTCGACCCCGCCGACTTCGGCACCGATGATGGGTGTCAGGCGGTTGACCGTGATGCTGTGATACGGCGCGCGAGGCGCCCCCGCGATGCCTTCGATGGCCTTGAGTGCCATTTGATCCATGATCCCTCACCCTTGAATGGTTGGCATGGCCGATCACCATGTCCGTGGTTCGTCTACGGGAACGTCAGCCCCGCCTGAAAAACGTGCCGCTAACGCGCTCAGCCCTCCCCTGCTGGCAGGTCTGCGTTGATCATCTCGGCAATCAATTGCGCCCACGGCGCTGCGACAATGCCGTAATGATCAGTGTCCAGAGGCTGCCAGCTCAGCAGGTGCGGCAACAGGTCTTGCCAGGCACGCTGCAGGTCTGCCATTTGCCAGGCGCTGCCCATGCCATATGGATTGGGACGCGTAGCAATGAACAGTCGTGCCTTGGTATCAGGCAGTTGCGCGGGCCGATGATCAGCCATGCTCGCCATGTTGTTCTGGCAGCAGACGATCAGGCTTTGCAGGTAACGTGACGCGTCTTCGCTGGCCTTGCTGGCGGCAGTGTTGGGGGGCCGCCGTGCGGAAAACTCGCGCTGGAAGACTTGCTGAATATGCTCTTCGTCGATCCGCGCCAGCTCGGTCCCGGCATCCGGCGTAGGCGGATCGATCAGGTAAAGCAACGGCTGCTCGCAATCGTCTGCCAGCAGGCTGCACATCGCCTGCGCCACCCACGCGCCGAACGACCAGCCGGCCAGCCGCCATGCTGTGCCGTCGGGGTGATGGGCCTGCAACGCGTCGAGATACAGCTGCGCCCGTTCGGCCAGGCTGATATTCGGCAGCTCGGGCAGGCGCAAGGTCGGGTCGGCAATTACCCACACACCCAGATCAGGGTGCAGCGCCGAGGCCAGCTCGCGATACGCCTGAACATCGCCGCCCACCGGATGGATCAGGTACAGGCGCTCGCGGTCAACCCCCGCATGCCATTGGTCAATCCTAACCGCGTCGGTCCATTGGTCTTCGACTGCAGCCGCACCGCCCTGCGCTGACTGCACCAGCGCCAGTACCTCGCGCAGGCTGACCTTGTGGCTGAACTGTGACAACTGGAATACCACACCCGTCGCGGCCTGCAATTCGTCGATCAGGTCCAGCAAGGTCAGGGAATCAGCCCCCAGCTCGTACAGCGAGTCATCCGGATCCAGAGCGCTTACGCCAAGCCATTTGCACAGGCAGCCATGCAGACGCTCCGGCAGACCGGTTTCTGCCGCAACGGCTGGCGCAGTGTCGACCAGCGTCAAGCCAGCACCGCTATGACGAGCCGGGTAAAACTGGCGTGCGGTGTTCAGATCGGTCGTCGAAATCAACAATTGCGGCAGTTGTGCAGTCATGGCGGCGTCGAATACCTGGCAGCCCTCTTGCGCCGACATGCCGACCGCGAGATGCCGCTGATGCGCTTCATCACCGATGCCGCTGGCAGCGGCCATACCGGTTTCCCTCCAGATATCCCAGTTGATACCCAGGCGCACGCAGCCATTTTCGCCATTCGGGCGGTAATGGGCGAAGCCGTCGAGCACCGCACTGGCGGCGGCGTAATCCAGATGTCCGGCACCGCCGAACAGTGCCGACATCGATGAGCAGTACAGCACAAACCCTGGCGTCATCTGTTCGATCAACGCTTCGACCGCCAGCATGCCGCGGGTCTTGCTCGCCATCGCTTCAGACAACAGGTGAGCATCGCGCTGACGAATCAGGCTGCCCGCTCCGGTCCCGGCAGCATGGATTACCCCGTCGAAGTGTCCATAACGCTCGCGCAGTTGCTCAAGCACCTTGGGCCAGCGTGCCAAATCGGCGATATCCGCCTGAACGCTATCGATACGCGCGGCATAATCGCCCAGCTCCTGCGGACATTCCCCACGGCGCGACAGCAGCACTACCCGCCGCTGGCTTGATTGCAGCAAGTGTTCGCACAACGTACGGCCGATACCGCCTGTACCGCCGAGTACCAGAAACGTGCCGTTTACCGGCAACAGATTCGAAACGACCGTTGGCAGCGCGAGCGAGCTCGGCTGCAACTGTGGCTGCCACAGATAACCGTCACGAATGGCCATGCGCCGTGGCAGCGACGTCGGTTCGGCGAGCAGCGTCGCCAGTTGCCGAGCCTGTGTGCCCCATTGCGCAGTGGGCAGATCCAGCCAGTGACAGCGTATCGGGTACTCCTGCGGGGCCACTTCGGTAATACCTGCCAGCGCCGCCAGCTCCGGACGCATGACCTGACCATTTACCGGGCACGCCTGCCAGGACAGCAGCCAGAGTCGCAAAGCGGTCTTCTGTGCGCGTTGCCCCCAGGCCTGCAAAAACGCGCTGACCGTGTCCAGACACGCCCATTGCGCGGCGGCAAGGCTTTGCTCGTTGACCACCCCGCCAACCGAGAGTGGCAAGGCATGCAGCCAGTCGAGTTCGGTCGCCGCCTGCCCACTCTGATCAAGCTCGGCGATCAGTCGGCTAAACGCTAACGGGTCCAGTGGATCAAGCTCATAAAGGTTCGGGCCAAGCTGCTGATAACCATTACCGGCCTGCACCTCGATGACGTGTCGATAAACGCCCTGCAGGCAGCCAAGCAGTGCGGCATCAACGCGCTCGTGACTGCACACCACCAGCCTGTCGCGACGTTCGCCAATCGGTTGTGTGCCCAGACGACGCACACGCTGCCACTGGCGTTGATAAAACCAGTCCGCCATCAGCTCGCGCTCAGCGGTTTGCGGCGGCTGCTCGACATCGGCAGATGGCTTGAAGCGGAAGGTCTGCAGGTCGAATTTGGCCACCGGCTGACTGCTTTGCAGCACGCTCACGTCAAGCCCGGACAACGTCAGATCCGAATCCTGATGCTGCTCCCAGGCGAACAGCACCTGAAAGACCGGGCTGTAAGCCAGGCTGCGCGGCGGGTTGAGCACTTCCACCACCTGATCGAACGGCAAGTCCTGATGTTCCTGAGCTGCAAGCGCGACCTGGCGCGCCTGTTGCAGCCAGCTTGCCACTGTCGGGCTTGCGGAGCGGGTCATGCGCAAGGCCAGGGTGTTGACGAAGAAACCGATCAAGCCCTCCAGCTCTTGCTGGCTGCGGTTCGCCGAAGGCACACCGATAACCACATCGTCCTGCCCCGACAGGCGCATCAACAACAGCGACCAGGCGGCCAGCAGGTTCATGAACAGCGTGGTGCCTTGTTGCGTTGCCAACGCGCGCAGCCGTGCGGTCAGCGCGCGGTCAAACATCAGCGGCACGAAGCCGCCACGGTAATTCTGGACCGCTGGACGTTTGTGATCGGTAGGCAACTCCAGCAGTACCGGTGCACCGCTCAACGTTTCACGCCAGTAACGTCGCTGCGCTTCCAGCACTTCTCCAGACAACCACTGGCGTTGCCAGACTGCGTAATCCACGTACTGAATCGACAGGGGCGGCAATGGGTCGGCCTGTTTGTGGAGGGCTGCTTCGTACAACACCCCCAGCTCACGCGTCAGCACGCCCATCGACCAACCATCCGAAATGATGTGGTGCTGGGTCAGCAGGAGCACGTGATCGTCTTCGGCCAGCTTCACCAGGCTGACGCGCATCAGCGGCCCGACCGCCAGGTCGAACGGCCTGCTGCCCTCCTCGCCCATCAGCTCAAGCAGACGCGCCTGGGCATCAGGCTCGCCATGCAGGTCGATGATCGGCAATGCAGCAATCCTCTCCGTCGCAGCAACCCGCTGCCGCCCCTAACCCTCGACGGCGATGAACGTGGTACGCAACGCCTCATGGCGGGCCACCAGCCGGTTGAAACTGCTTTGCAGTGCAGCCACCTGCAACGGTCCGCGCAGGCGCAGATTCAACGGCATGTGATAGGCCGCATTGCCACCCTCCATCTGCGCCAGAAACCACAGCCGCTGTTGAGCAGACGACAACGCGTGTGCGCCGCAACGCTCTATGACTGTGATGGGCGGACGAGCGCGACCTGAAGCGCTGCTCAGTTGCTCAGCAAACTGTTGCAGCACGGGGGCGGCAAACAGCGCAGACGGCGACACATCCAGACGCAATGTCTGCCGAACCTTGGCCAGCACGCGCATCACCAGCAGCGAGTGGCCGCCAAGCGCAAAAAAGTGATCCTGACGACCGACCCGCTCCACGCCCAGCACCTCGGCCCAGATCGCCGCGAGTGTCGTTTCCAGCGGGCCCTGAGCCGCCTCGAACGCGTGTTGATCGAACGCATCGGCACCCGGTTCCGGCAATGCACTACGGTCCAGCTTGCCGTTGGCGGTCAGCGGCAGCGCGTCCATGCGCACGAACGCTGCGGGGATCATGTAGTCTGGCAGGCTGAGTTGCAGGTGCTGGCGAAGGCTTTTCGGCGTCAGCCCTGCATCAGCCTGTTCGTGAAAATAGGCAACCAGCCTGGGCACACCGACGCTGTCCTCACGCAGCACCACCAGGTTGTCACGCACGCCGGTAACTTCGGCCAGACGCGCCTCGATTTCACCCAGCTCCAGACGCAGACCACGCAGCTTGGCCTGCGAGTCATTACGCCCAAGAAATTCCAGGTTGCCGTCTGCGCGATAACGCGCCAGGTCGCCGGTGCGGTACAAGCGCTCACCGGCCACGAACGGGCTGTCGACAAAGCGTTCAAGGGTCAATTGCGGCAAGTTCAGATAGCCGCGTGCGACACCTGCGCCGCCGATATACAGCTCCCCCGTAACACCTGGAGCAACCTGTTCGGCAAACGCATCGAGCAGGTAAATCCGCGTATTGGCCAACGCCCGCCCGATGGGCAGCACCGCATCAACGTGGCTGTTGCTATCGAACTCAAAACAGGTGCTGTCGATGCTTGCTTCAGTGACCCCATAGGCCTGAACAATCTGCACGCGCTCGCCACACAGCCTGCGCAGTTGCCGCGCGCTATGGGCAGTCCAGATGTCCGACCCGCAGACCACCGTTCTCATGAAAGACAGGTCGTGCCCCGTCTCCTGGGCCCAGACCAGCAACGGGTTGAGCACCGCAGGCACGAAGTCCGCAAAATCGATGCGCGCCTCGCTCAACAAGCGATACAGCGCGGGCGGGTCCATCAGCGTGTCGCGCGGGCACAGAACAAGCGTGCCGCCAAAGCCCAGTGCGCGAATCAGATCGGCGCTGAACACATCGAAGGAAAACCCGGCCATTTGCAGGTGATTGAGGGGTTTGTGCAGTGCGTATAGCCGCTCCCATGCAGCGCTCACCGCCATCAGCCCGCGATGCTCGACCATCACGCCCTTGGGTGTGCCGGTCGAGCCCGAGGTGTAGATCACATAAGCCAGATGACGCGACGTGAGCCCGACCGCATGCGGGTCCGGATTGTCTACCGGTTGCGCTGCCCACAGCCGGGTATCGGCCAGATCAAGCAGCGGCGCTGATGCTGCACCACCCTCAAGCGCTGCCAACAACGCCGGACGCGCCGCTGCATGGCTCAGTAGCACGCGCGGTGCACTGTCCGCCAGCATGTGTGCCAGACGCGCTTTTGGGTAAGCGGGGTCGAGCGGTACATAAGCGCCGCCCGCCTTGAGTATCGCAAGCACGCCGACCAGCATGTCCAGCGAGCGCTCCAGGCACACACCGACGCGCACATCCGGTCCGACGCCGAGGCTGCGCAGGTAATGGGCCAGACAGTTGGCCTGGGTATTGAGCGTCGCGTAGTCAAGCGCGCCCTGTTCGAAGCGCGCGGCTATGGCGTCGGGATTGCGCCGCACCTGAGCCTCGAACAGGCCGTGTACACACCGGTTTTCGGCAAAGGGTTGCTCTGTATCGGGATGAGCGAAGCCCGTCCCGCGCGAGGAAGATTTGTCGACCATCAGGAACCACCGTCCGTGAGCAGATTATTTTTATGAACGGACAGAGGCACAGAGCGTCCCGCCCGTCAGGCACGGCATAGGAAATGCCGGATGTACCTTGAGACTCAGGGAGAAGGTGCGGCGCGTGCTCTTGCGCTCACGTCATGACCAGACATAGAAGCGCTTGGGGGGATCGCAGAGAAATGACGGGCGAACGCGTCAAGGCGCGACTCGCATACAGAAAGGGGGGTGGCTGGCTCGTTGACGAGACTGATCGCTCTGCCCTTGGAACTGACGTTTGCATACCGCGTGACCAATTGAAACCTCATCTTCCGTTTGAGGGTCAACGACGGGGAACGGCCTGCGCCGGGTGTCAGCGCCAGGGTGGACCCGATCGGCTGCGACTGCGGGGTTGTAGACCCATAGCAATCATTGACGCTGGGGTTTTGGCCCTGAGCGCCCGGGATAATAACCATGATTTTTGGCAGTGAGGCAAACAAAAAGTTACAAACCCCCAAAGTGTCCGTCAAACGGCACTGCTGCGCGAACCAGACATCTGTTTAAAACCCAGCGTGCTGGTTAAGACTTTTCCCGCCTCCGGGTGCAATACTCAACGCTTGAATCAGACGAATCCTGCTTTCATGACCCTTACTTACCGACGACTGACCCCGACCGATGCAGTGGCTTATCGCGCGTTGATGCTTGAGGCATATGATCGCCACCCGGACGCCTTTACCTCTGATGTGAAAGAACGTGAAACGCTGCCTGGCGAATGGTGGGAAAACAGGCTGGATAACAGCAATGCGTCAACCGAAGCAGTGTTTGCCGCCGTCGAAGACAACAAACTGCTGGGCGTAGCCGGGTTGTCCGTTGAAACCCGAAACAAGGCCCGGCACAAGTCAACCTTGTTCGGGATGTACGTGCCTCAGGCTCACAGAAACAGAGGCATTGGCTACCAATTGATGTGCAGCGTGCTCAACCATGCCAGATCCCGTCCTGAGCTTCTGGTCGTACAGCTCACCGTCACGCAGGGTAATGCCGCAGCACAGGAGCTTTATGAGCGCATGGGCTTTGTGACCTTTGGCGTTGAACCACTTGCAGTTGCCGTAGGCAGCCGGTTCGTCTCCAAGGTGCATATGTGGAAGGATTTACGGGAGTAAGTTATCCCCTAGCCATTATCTGCGTTCAGCATCCGAGCGCCTCGGCTGCGTCGGTCAGAGAGTCGACAATAACGTCCCAGTCCTGTTCGGCAGTAAGGTCAGACGTCTGGCCTGGCCCGTGCTCGGACGGGCGTCGGACGAATACCGTCTTGAAGCCATTCGCACGGGCCGCCGCCAGGTCGGAGTTATGCGCAGCCACCATGGCGACTGCTTGCGGGGCCAGGCCCACGGCGTCTGCCGATTTCAGGTAGGTCTGCGGCATTGGTTTGTAAGAACCCGCTATTTGCGCGCCGACAATCACGTCCCACGGCAAGCCAGCGAACTTTGCCAGGTTGAGCATGCCGGCAATATGCCCGTTGGAAAGCGTGCCAATCGAGAACCTGCGTTTGAGCCGCGTGAGGCCGGCGACGGAATCGGGCCATGGATCCAGCCGTTCCCAGGCCTTGTTGAGCTCAATCAGTTCGGTATCCGGAATGCTGCCGAAATCCACCTCGTGCCGTGCCAGCACGGTTTCCAGACTCTCCCGGTTGAGCACGTCAAGTGTCACGAAAGGACGCTCACCCGAGCGAACGCGCTGCATGGAAGGCTGGTAGAGCCCGCGCCATTGATCGGCAAAATCGAGGGGGTCGACGTTCACGCCATGACGCAGCAGAAAGGGCGCGGCGGCGCGTGCCACACCACCTCGCCAATCCACAACAGTGCCGAATACGTCGAACCCGAGAAAACCCACCTGTTCAAATCTGGCCATATTATCGCTCCGGTAATGTGTATCGTCGCTTATAGTTCTACACAAGCAGTCGCTCGGAGGACAGTCGTTTCCGGGCAGACATTGCCCTCGTTGAAGAGGTAATGAGTGATATCGAAACCGGTCGGCGACTGGCCAATCAACGATGGATGGAGAATTCATGAACTACGTGAAGCTTGGAAACACAGGGCTGGATATTTCCAGACTGTGCCTTGGGTGCATGACCTTCGGCGAACCTGATGCCGGAACGCATCCCTGGACACTGGGCGAAGAAGCAAGCAGACCGATCATCAAGCACGCCGTCGAGCAAGGCATCAACTTTTTTGACACCGCCAACAGCTACTCGGCAGGCACCTCGGAAACCATCGTCGGAAAGTTGCTGAAAGAGTTCACGCGCCGCGACGAAACCGTGATCGCCACCAAGGTGTTCTTCCCGGCAAACATGTGGGAAGGCTCGACAAGGCCCAACGAGAAAGGGCTCTCGCGCAAAGCCATCATGTCCAGTATCGATGCGAGCCTGACGCGGCTCGGCACTGATTATGTCGACCTGTACCAGATTCACCGCTGGGACTATGACACGCCCATCGAGGAAACCATGGAAGCCCTGCACGATGTGGTCAAGGCAGGCAAAGCCCGATACATCGGCGCCTCGTCCATGTATGCGTGGCAGTTCGCCAAGGCCCAGCAGGTCGCGGTCGCGCACGGGTGGATCAAGTTTGTGTCCATGCAGAATTATCTGAATCTGGTGTATCGCGAAGAAGAACGCGAGATGATCCCGCTGTGTATCGATCAGGGTGTCGGCCTGATGCCCTAGAGCCCGATGGCGCGTGGCAGGCTGACCCGGCCCCATGGGCAGCAGACCGAGCGGACCAGGACCGACATTTCCGGTCAGTCGTTTTACCAGGCGACGGAAAAGGAAGACGGTCGGGTGATCGACGTTGTGGAACGGGTCGCAGCAGAACGGGGTGTGCCGATGGCGCAGGTCGCACTGGCCTGGGTATTGGCCAAACGGGGGGTTTCAGCGCCGATTGTCGGCGCGTCCAAAGCGTCCCAACTGGACGATGCCATCGCCGCACTGGAGCTGGTGCTCAGCGACGAAGAGATCCAACGCCTTGAGGCACCTTATGTACCGCATCTGGTGACCGGATTCGTCTGATCCGCACAGCAGAAACCCGACGCCGGCGAACGTTACAGCGTCGCCGGTAACCTGATGGACCGCAGTCATCCGATAGAACGGTGACCAGCAACGCTTATATTACGAAGACAACATCACAGCACTCGTAACCGTCACACATTTCTGAAATAACACCTGCCTATCTCGCCGCACGCAAATATCTATTGGGCGACCGACCGGCTGCACGGTATTGTCTGACTATTCGCAATGAATGGCCGTTTGCCAGCGCTTGATTCGACTTTATCCACTTCCCCAGTTCGAGTTCCTTCCATGAAAAATCCGGTTTCTCTGGCTACCCGCATCGGCTTGGGGTTTGCCGCGGTCGTTTCACTGCTCATATTGATCACCGCTGTCGGCATTCAGCGGGTTGGCTTCATCGACAGCACCCTGGAAGACGTTGGAGACAATGCCGCAAAGGTGCAACGCTATGCGATCAACTTTCGTGGCAGCGTGCATAACCGGGCGATCGCCCTGCGCGATGCGGCGCTGGTCAACAATGATCAGGACCTCGCGCTCCATCTGGAAGAGATGACCCGGCTGGAAAAGGACTACATCGATTCGGCTGCACCGATGGATCAACTGTTCTCCAGTCCGACCGTAAGTGCCGAAGAGCGGCAACTGCTGCGTGGCATCAAGGAAATCGAACAGCAGACGCTGGGCTCTACCAAAAGCGTCATTGCATTGCGCCGTACCGGTGACATCGCCGGTGCCCAGGCCCTTTTGCTGAGCCAGACATCGGGCGACTACAGCGAATGGCTGAAGCGCATCAACGCGCTCATCGACCATGAGGAAGCCTCGATCAGGGTTCAGCTGGATAATGTGCAGGCGACCGCCAGCCAGTTCCGTGGCCTGATGCTGCTGGCAACGGCTTTCGCCGTGCTGCTGAGTATCGTGCTGTCGGTTTTCATCATTCGCTTTGTGAAAAAGACGCTTGGCGCGGAGCCTGTAGAGGTTGCGCAGGCCATTCGAAGATTGGCGGCCGGCGATCTGCAGCAAACCATCACCACCGCGCATCCCGACAGCGTCATGGGCGTACTGAAAACCGCGTTGACTCGTCTCTCGGAAACCATCACAGAGGTGAGGACGGCTGCCCAAGAGGTCAGCCAATCATCCACCGTGCTGTCGGCGGCTTCATCTGCCAACAATACCCAGATAATGGTGCAGACCCGTGAAGCCGAACAGGTGGCGACCGCCATCAGCCAGATGGCCGCCACGGTCAATGAAGTCTCGGGCTATGCAGCACAGGCAGCGGACGCTGCACGTTTGGCAGACAGCGAAGTGGCGACCGGTAACCGCCTTGTCGAAGGCACTACCACTGCCATCGAGCAACTGGCGGCCACGCTGACTGAAACAACAAATACTGTGGAGCAGGTGTCCAGGCACAGCGAGCAGATCGAAACGGTGATCGAGGTGATCAACTCGATTGCCTCGCAAACCAACCTGCTGGCGCTCAACGCAGCCATTGAGGCCGCCCGCGCGGGCGAGCATGGCAGAGGTTTTGCGGTCGTGGCCGATGAGGTTCGTTCGCTGGCCAATCGCACCCAGCTGTCGACCCAGGAGATTCAAAACATGATCAGCACGCTGCAGGGTGGTACTGAAACCGCGGCACAAAACATGCGCGACAGCTGTGAACTGGTCAATCGCGCCGTGGAGCAGACACGCAATGCCCAAAGCGCCCTGTCGAGAATCAATCAGGAAGTGAGTGCGATCAATCACATGAACGCGCAGATCGCCAGCGCTTCGGTTCAACAGAGTTCAGTGGCAGAAGACGTTGCGATGAACATCACCAGCATCCACGACTCGACACTCAAATCCGCCAATGGATCGCAGCAGGTGGCTACCGCCAGCGAGGAGCTGGCACAGCTTGCGGATCGCCTGACCCGCAAGGTCGCGTTTTTCAAGGCAGGCTGACGGTGTGAGCAGGTATTCGGCGATGGATGCTGCATCGCCGCATACCTCATTAGCGGCAAATCAGTCTGTGCAAACTGGAGCTACGTATCGCCAGCGCAACGGTGAACATGGACAGCGCGGCACATACCGCACCGATGACGATGGCGGCGGTAAAGCCGGCCCGACCGGACACCACGCCGCCGATGAACGCCCCACCGCCAATCGACAGATTCACCACACAGACCAGTAACGCCTGAACACCCTCCACGCGGTCATTGGAGGCCTCGAAACACCAGATCTGCGTGGTGATGGGGATCATCCCGAAAGCGAACCCCCAGACCAGAATCACCGGCCAGAGCAGCCACGGGTTGCCGACAAACATCAGCAATGCGGTCAACGATCCCAGCATCAGCAGGGTCATGATCAGCACCGAGGACGGCGCGCTTCTGGCTGCCAGGGCTCCCCCGGCCAGATTCCCTGCCACCGCTGCCAGACCGAAGGTGAAGAGCAATGCTCCCAGGGCCTGCCCCTGGATATGCGCGAACTCCTGCACGAAGGGCGCGAGGTAGGTGTAAGCCGCGAAGTGCCCGACGTAGATCAACAGTGCGGCGGCGAACATACGACGAATGCGTTGCTCGCCAGCCAGCGACAGCATCTGACTGATGCCGGCCGAGCGCTCGCCCGGTAACGCCGGTAAAAACGCTGCGATCAACAGCCCTACCGCAACCGTGACCACTGCCGCTGTTTCAAATGCCGCCCGCCAGCCGAAGGCTTCACCGATCAACGTGCCAGCCGGAATACCGGCAACAGTGCCGATCGAGACGCCCGCCAGCACATACGCGGTGGCCTTTACGCCCTCCTTGCCGGGCCTCAAGCGAGGCCCGAGCGAACCGGCAATCGTCCAGAAACCTCCCAGTGCGAAGCCAAGCAGGACCCGGCCGGCAAGCGTCAGCCAGAAGTGCGTCGACAGCGCCACGATCAGGTTGGACGCCAGCAATATCGACAGCAGCCCCAGCAGCAGGCGCTTGCGATCAACATGACTGAACAGGGCAATACAGGAAGGTGCTGAAATGGCCGCGAGGATGCCGGGGACAGCCATCATCAAGCCCGCTTGGCTGATGCTGGTTCCCAGGTCACGAGCAATATCGGGCAGCAGCCCGACAGGGAGAAATTCAGTAGTGACGGTAGCGAATGACCCAAGGGATACACTGCCTACAGCCCACCATGAAGCGGGTTTTATTACGAGGTTTCCAGCAGTTTCAAAACGACTCACAGCGGTTCCAGAATTCGGGGATGTCAGCAGCTGACCCGTCGGGCCAGCGCGTGGATGCGCGTAACCCTAACGTGTAAAGCCTTGACGAAGCCACCTTGCGAGAGAAATTCTGTGTCAACGACCCGCGATAATTTCTGCGAAAACTGGCTATCCGGCCGATGCTCTGCGTCGAGGTTTCGTGGGTGACGCAGAGCGTCACGAAAGGCGTTCCCATGCAGAGCATGGGAACGCTCACACAGGCAGTCGTGACCTACTTGTTGCGGGTCACTCTCCAGACGGTGTTGGCCAGGTCGTCGGCGATGATGAGCGCGCCCTTCGGATCAACCGTCACGCCTACCGGCCGCCCGCGAGTCTTGCCATCAGCACCACGGAAACCCGTTGCGAAGTCCACCGGTTCACCCGCAGGACGTCCATTGCTGAACGGCACAAAGATGACCTTGTAGCCAACCGGATTATCGCGGTTCCAGCTGCCGTGCTCGCCAACGAAGACACCGTCAGCGAACTTGTCACCCATGGCCGGGATGGAGAAATCCACACCCAGAGCGGCAACGTGCGAACCAAGGCTGTAATCCGGCTTGATCACCGCAGCGACCTTGGCCGGATTCTGTGGCTGGGCACGCGTGTCTACGTTCTGGCCCCAATAGCTATACGGCCAGCCATAGAACGCGCCCTCCTTCACCGAGGTCAGGTAATCGGGAACCAGGTCCGGGCCCAACTCGTCACGCTCATTGACCACCGTCCACAACTGCCCGGTACCCGGCTGAATCGTCAACGCGGTCGGGTTACGCAGACCGGTCGCATAAGGCTTGTGGGCACCGGTTGCGGCGTCGATCTGCCAGACCATCGCGCGATCGATTTCGACTTCCATGCCACGCTCGGTCACGTTGCTGTTCGAGCCGATGCCAACGTACAGGGAGCGACCATCAGGGCTGACAGTCAGTGCCTTGGTCCAGTGGTGGTTGATCGCGGAAGGCAGATCGGTAACCTTGACCGGCTCACCGCTGGCCTTGGTCTGACCGTCCTGATAATCGAAGCGAACGAGCGCGTCCTGATTGGCCACGTACAGCTTGCCATCGGCAAACGCCAAGCCATAAGGAGCATTGAGGTTTTCGGCAAAGACTGTCTTCAGCTCGTACTTGCCGTCACCGTCCGCGTCGCGCAGCAAGGTCAGGCGATTGCCGCCTTTGACCTTGGTATTGCCCTGGGCTTTGATGACGCTGGCAATCACATCCTTGGGCTTGAGCTTGGCAGCACTGCCGCCGCGACCTTCGGCGATGAGGATGTCGCCGTTCGGCAACACGAGGGACTGGCGCGGAATGCTCAAGTCGGTGGCAATCGCAGTGATGCTGAACCCCTCGGGTAGGGTCGGCTTTTGATCGCCCCATGCAACGGGCTCGGCAATCTTCATGCTGGGCAACAGGCCACGTTGCGGTTCCGGTAGTTTCGGGTCCGGCCCGCGTGCCTGGGTACTGTCCGCTTCGCCACCACAGGCGCTCAGCAGCAGCGCCATGCTCAATACTGTCAGTGCGTGAGAGTGCTTCATTCTGCACCTCCCGAACGCAGGCTGGTCAGCCCTGTCCATGTCGCAACACCGGCCAGTACGGTCACGATAACCGACAGGATCAAGCCAGACGGCATGACCGCCCAAGCGTCTTTAGCATGCTCGAAAGCATTGACCAGACCCAGCACCCAGGTGACCAGCAACAACAGAAAGTACACCACGGGGCGACCGGCCTTGTGATCCGCACGCACTAGATTGACCAGCGCGAACAGCAACGCCAGCCCGCAGAACAGCAAGCCTCCGGCAATCAGCCAGGCGGCAAAGTTGCTCCACTGAATCTGAAAGGTCTGGTAGTAGGCGATATCGCTCAGCAATCCGCCAAGAAACAGAGGAACGGTTCCTGCAAGCAAGGTCGCGTGTAGCGGGCCTGGCGTATATCGGTAGACGGGATGGGTGGTTACGGTCATGACGGCTCCTTTTCGTTCGGCGACCCTGGATCAATGCTCAGTGCGAATGCACTCGCCTGTCGGGGTCGCGCTGAATGCGCATAGAAAAGGATCATGCTGGCGAAGCGATAGTTCAGCACTTTTCATTTCGAAATATTTTGAAAACGTTACTGGCTTGCAGTGCGCTTGTTTCGCCGGCAACGCTCAGAGCAATAAAGCACCTCATCCCAGCAGCGCGCCCACTTCTTGCGCCAGGTAAACGGCAGCCCGCAGACCACACAGGTTTTGACCGGCAGTTCACTCTTTTTCAAAGTGCCTCTCCGGCATCGAGCCTGGCCAGCAATGCCTCGCCTCGCTCCCACAGCGCCTGCTGTTTGGGTTCAGCCATGCGATCAAGGTTCTTGTAAATAATGCCCATACGCTGGTTGCGCCGCAAAATATCGCCATGGCGCATCAGAAAATGCCAGTAGAGCGCATTGAACGGGCAGGCATCGTCAGTCGTGCTTTCAGCGACCTTGTAAGCGCAGCCACGGCAATAATCAGACATGCGCTTGATGTACTGGCCGCTGGCGCAGTAGGGCTTGGAGCCCAGATAGCCGCCATCGGCGTGCATGACCATGCCCAGCGTATTGGGCAGCTCGACCCAGTCGAAAGCGTCCATGTAAATCGCCAGATACCACTCGCAGATCTGGCTCGGCACGATACCGGCAAGCAGCGCAAAGTTGCCGGTCACCATCAGGCGCTGAATATGATGGGCATAGGCATGCTTGAGGCTCTGGCCGATCGCCTGACTCATGCAGTTCATCTTCGTTTCGCCGGTCCAGTAAAACTCCGGCAGCGGCCTGCTGTTACCGAACAGGTTGCCATCGGCATACTCGGGCATTTTCAGCCAGTAAACGCCACGCACATATTCCCGCCAGCCGATCAATTGGCGAATGAAACCTTCGGCGGCATTCAGCGCCACCCTGCCCGACCAGTACGCGGACTCAACGTCACTGCAGATCTGGCGCAGATCCAGCAGGCCGATGTTCAGCGCAGCGCTGATCCGCGCGTGAAACAGAAACGGCTCATCAGTGGCCATTGCGTCCTGATAATCGCCGAAACCGGCCAGCCCGAAATCGAGAAAGTAGTCCCACAGCGCCTGAGCATCGACATGCGTCACCGGGTAATCGAAATCATCCAGCGAACCGTAATGACTGGCAAAACGTTCAGCTACCAGTGTCAGCACGTCGCGAGTGATCCCGTCTGCCGAGAAGCGCATCGGGTAAGGCGCAGCGACGCCCTTGGGCAGCGCCTTGCGGTTTTCCGCATCAAAATTCCAGGCACCGCCCACCGGTGTGCCATCGCCGTTCAACAGCAACCGGCTCTTGCGCCGCATCTCCCGGTAGAAGAACTCCATGCGCAACTGCTTTTTACCCTGCGCCCACGACAAAAACTCTTCGCGGGAACAGAGAAAGCGCGTATCGGCATACCATTGAATCGGCAACCCGCTGTCCTTGATCGACTGCTCCAGCCGCCAGTCACCGCACTCGGTGACGTGCAACTCATCGGCTTGCAGCAAGGCCTGCCAGCGCCGCAACTCACCCGGCACTGAGCCTGTGTTCTGCGGATCGTCGAGCGTGACGTACTGCACCCGAACGCCGCGCTCACGCAGCGCCTCGGCAAAATGACGCATGGCGCTGAAGATCAGCACGATTTTCTGCGGATGATGCGGCACATGGCTCGCCTCCTCCATCACCTCGACCAGCAGGACCGTATCGCGCTCAAGGTTCAGGTCTTTCAGGGACGCCAGGTCGAAAGACAGTTGATCACCAAGGACGAGGTGGAGATGGGGGGATTCGGTCAATGGAAAAAGCTCCGCATGGCGTCTGCAAGGATCTGAAAAGCTGTGGCGACAGACGATTGGCCTGTACCTCAGGGCCAGCTATCCAATACTCCGAAGCCGCAAAACTTGTACCAATGTAATTTCATGTACAAGATTTTCATAGCGTTTTTCGATGAGTTACCTGTGATGGTTGTCGCAGGTACAGCTGCGGTGGCCGAGTGGTGTCCTGCCAACTGGCAGGCACCTATACGATCAATGCCAGGCCACCGGCCCGAATCAAACCGACTGGTAACCCGCCAGCCCCGCCACCCGTTCAACCCACCGCAAAACACTCGGATACGCCCCCAGCTCCACACCGCCTTCCGGTGCCAGCACCACATACGGATAAACCGCACACTCGGCAATCGTAGGCCGCCCCATTGCCAGCCAGTCATGCTGTTCAAGGTGTTTGTCGAGTAGCCCCAACACAACAGACGATTTCTGCAGGGCCTCGGCCTTGTTCAGCGCAGCGCCGAATTTCTGCACCAGTCGCGCCGCGCAAAGGCTGTGCTGGATCTCGTTGCCGGCGAACGACAGCCATTGGGCGATTTCGGCCTGGCCTTGAGGGTGAGCGGGCCACCACGCCAGGCCGCCATATTCGCCAGCGAGGTAAATCAGAATGGCCTGCGAGTCGCGTAGGACGACCGGGCCATCTTGTAGAACAGGTAATTCGCCCAGAGGATTGAGGTCAGACAGTGGTGGCTTTTTATGCTCGCCGTTCAGAAAGTCCACCGCGACCACTTCAAGCTCGATATGGGCCAGGGCAGCGAACAGGCGGACTTTGTAGCAGTTGCCGGAGGCTTGCAGATCGTACAGTTTCATTGTGTGTCTCCATCGACGAGTTGATTGAATTCCAGAACGTTGCCATCGGGGTCGCGGATGAACAGTGCAATTCGTCGCGGGCCGATGGGGTGCGGCCCTTCAGTGACGACAATCCCCTGCGCGTCGAGCCAGCGCTCGAGCGCCTGCAAGTCATCGACGATAAACGCCGGGTGCGTCATGCCGGGCAGTTTCAGCGGGGCATCCAGCAACACGTTGTGAGCACGGGGCACGCGAACGCCATTGAAGATCAGGTTGATGCGCACGCCGTCCGGGCTGAGCATCTCGTTGGCTTCGTAACGTGGAAAACGCGCACTCTCGACAAAACCAAGCGTCTGATAGAAGGCCAGTGCGCGGTTTTGGTCGCTGACGCGAATACCGATGTGGTCGTATGCGAGAATCCGGGCGGGGTTGGGTTGCAGACTCATGAGGTTGAAACTCCGGTTGGAAGCAGTTTCGCAAGTGTCGGCCACGGCAGCGGTTTCACCTATGCTGCGGACCTGACAAGACCTATGCACTAATCGCACAAATCAGAAGGTGGCAATGGACAGGCTCAAGGCAATGGCCAATTTCGTGCGGATCGTCGACAGCGGCAGTCTGAGTTCGGCGGCGGATGTCACCGGGCAATCGGTTGCGTCGCTGGTCCGCTCGCTGGCCGCTCTGGAAAGTCATCTGGGCGTACGCCTGTTGAACCGCAGCACGCGGCGCATGGCTCTGACCGATGAGGGCGAGGAGTATTTGCGCTGGACCCGGCGCATGCTCGCGGACTTCGATGATATGGAACAGCGCCTTGATGGCCGCGACGGAATCGTACGCGGCCTTCTTCGGGTGACGGCACCTGTCGAGTTCGGACAGCGTTATATCGCCCCGTTGGTAAACGCCTTTCTCAGCGAGCATCAGGACATCAACGTCGAGCTGAACCTCAATGACCAGATCGTGCCTCTGCTCGACGAGCGCCTTGATCTGGCGTTGCGCATCGGCCATCTCCCGGACTCGGCGATGGTCGCGCGCAGGATCGGGGCGACCCGGCTGGTGAGCTGCGCAAGCCCGGGCTACCTGCGCACCGCCCCGCTGCTGGACACCCCGAAATCCCTGCCTGAGCACGCGTGCATTACGCTGGCTTCGCACGGCCGGCAGTGGTACTTCCGGCATCAGGGCAAAGAGTTGATACAGGACATTATCCCCAGACTGGTCTGTAATCAGGTCCGCGCCGCCAGCCTGGCCTGCGTACAGGGTCTGGGCGTGACCCGGCTGATGCATTATCAGGTTGCAGATGAACTGGCTGACGGTCGTCTGATCAGGGTACTCGACAACTTCGAAACGGCAGATCTGCCGATTCAACTGGTTTATCCGCACGCCTTGCAGCTCTCACCCCGGGTCAAGGCATTCGTCGAATGGGCGATGCCACAGCTGGAAAAATGTCTGCCTGATCCCTCTCTTCAAAATCGATAGCGCTGCCAAAAACTCACCTGATGCGCGCGTAGACGCGCACCTGAGCTCGCCGTGCAAATGTGAAAATTTTGTTAACTATTTGTTCGCAGTGTCTTTTTCTGACAGAAACAACCTGCCACAATAATGCGAACAGTTATCAACATTATTATCATCCAGCCACGGACGGCTTCAGGGAGTGTCGGGTTCATGCCGGGCCAGCAATCACAAAGCCGTTTTCTTTTTACCCCTGCCCTGCTGACAATGGGCATCTGGGTTGCAACTTCTCAGGCTGCCTATGGCGCTGAAACGCAAGCCACCGAAGCGTCATCGACGACGACAATGGAGCTGGGCGCGACGCAAATCAGCAGCGACCAACTTGGCTCTACTACCGAAGACAGTCAGTCCTACACCACGGGCCCGATGCAGACAGCGACCAAATTGCCGCTGACCATTCGCGAAACCCCGCAGGCGGTGACCGTCGTCACTCGTCAGCGCATGGACGACCAGGCCATGACCAGCATCAACGACGTGGTGAAATACACCCCAGGTCTGTTTTTGGACCAATCCAGCGGACCGGGCCGGCAAACCTACACCTCTCGCGGTTTCGACATCGACAACATCATGTACGACGGCCTGCCCGCCTCGTACTCGGGCTATACGGCAGGCGTTCAACCCAACCTGGCCATGTTCGATCATGTCGAGGTGATCAGAGGCGCTACAGGCCTGGCGACAGGGTCTGGCAACCCTTCAGCGGCGATCAATATGGTGCGCAAACGTCCTACCGCCGTTCCACAAGTCACCCTCACCGGCACGGTCGGGAGCTGGGACGACTACCGCGGCGTATTCGATGCCTCCGGACCACTGAACGATAGCCGCACGGTACGCGGCCGAATAGTCGGTCCTACCAGGATGCCAACAGTTTCCGCGACAAGGAAAAAAGCGATCACGGCGTTTTCTACGGGGTTGTCGAGGCCGATCTGAACGATGCCACGACCGCCACTCTGGGCTTGTCTCGTCAGGAAGATCAGACCAATTACTTCTGGGGCGGTCTGCCCCTCGGCACTGACGGCCATCACCTGAACCTGCCGCGTTCGACCTATTCCGGCTCGGATTGGGAAAACAAGAAAATCCGCATAGACACCGTGTTCGGTGAGCTGGAGCACCGTTTCGACAACGACTGGAAACTACGCGTAGCAGGCTCGAGCTCGTCGCTGGACGGTCTGTTTTCAGGCACTTACCTGTCGCGCTACAACGGCCCGCTGGAAACGACGGCCTATCAGTCCAAGCCTGAGGAGCAGCAGACTGCGTTCGATGTCTACGCCAGCGGACCGGTCGAAGCGTTTGGGCGCACCCATGAAGTGGTGGTCGGCACCAGCAGGCGCGTGTACGACAAGACCAGCAAGGAATACAGCCCCTACGACACAGGACTGCCGATTGGCGCGCCGAAGCCGGACTTCGTCCGCGATGGCAAGACGCATAGCATCGCCACTCAGGACGCGATTTACCTCACTACACGTCTGAGCCTGGCCGACCCGCTGACCCTGATCCTCGGCGGCCGTCTGGACTGGTACGACTACGACGATCGCTCTGGCGATGAAGACTACAAGGTCACCCGCAATCTGACCCGCTACGCGGGGCTGATCTACAAGCTGGATGAACATCATTCCCTGTACACCAGCTACACCGATGTCTTCCAGCCACAGAGCGCGCAAAGCTTGTCTGGCAAGGTGCTAGACCCCGTCGTGGGCGAAAACTATGAAGTCGGCATCAAGGGCGAATATTTCAACGGCGCCCTCAATGCCAGCCTGGCAGTGTTCCGGATCGACCAGAAAAACCTCAAGACCGAGTCACCGACCCAGGCAGGCTGCGCGGTCCTGACCTGCTACGACGCAGCCGGTCTGGTACGCAGTCAGGGCATCGAGATGGAACTGCAAGGCGCGCTGACCGAGAACTGGCAAGTCGGCGCAGGCTACACCTATGCCCGCACCCACTACCTCAAGGACACCGATCCGGCGAACAAGAACCAGCAATTCAACACCGACACACCTGAGCACCTGTTCAAGGTATCGACCGTCTACCGCCTGCAAGGCGCACTGGAAAAGATGCGCGTCGGCGGCAACGTCTACTGGCAGAGCCGCATGTACAACGACATCGCGCTCACCGATGGAAGCTATCGCCTGGAACAAGGCAGCTACGCCGTTGCTGATCTGATGGCGGGGTATCAAGTGAGCAAGAACCTCGACTTGCAACTGAACGCCAACAACATCTTTGACCGCACCTACTACACGGCGATTGGCGCAAGCTCGGTATGGGGCTCCACCGACGTCTACGGCAACCCGCGCAGCTATGCGTTGACGGCCAAGTACAGCTTCTGAGCCTGAGCCACGCTGCTACCAGGCATGCTCGGTAGCAGCGTGTTTACGCCTCACACACCAAACGCCTTCGCCATACCGCCCACCCCTTTCGCCGTCAGCTTCAGTGCTCTGGAGTCCAGATGGCGGCTTACCCAGCCGCGCGTGAGCATCAGCTCCAGCAGCGCCGCCCCCAGAGCGCCACCAATGTGCGGGGCGCGTTCGCTCCAGTCCAGGCAGGCGTAGGCCAGACGTCTGCGTTGCTGACGTACTGCGTCTACGTCGATGCCCAGCGCATTCAGTGATTCGACACCCCGCTCACTGATCACATAGTCCTTGCCCTGCTCATTTAACCAGCCGGCCTTCAGCAAGGCGTCGTGTAACTTGACGGCGACTTCACCGGCGCAATGGTCGTAACAGGTTCGAGCCAGTCGCAAGGCCGAAGGCGTGTTGGGTTTGAAGGGCACGGCGCTGTGTTGGGTCAGTAACAGCAAGGCTTCCAGCGCTTGCGCCACCTGCGTATTGGTCAGTCGATAGTAACGATGCCGGCCCTGTACGAGCATTTCCACCAGCCCCTGCTCACGCAAACGCGCGAAATGGCCGCTGGCACTCGATGCGCCTATATCGGCCAGCGCCGCCAGCTCGGTCGCGGTTCGTGCGCGCCCGTCCAGTAGCGCGCAAAGCATTCGGGATCGTGCTGGGTCAGCAATGGCACCCGCCACTGCCGCCAGCGAGAGGTCTGCTGCTTCAACATCCATAGTTCAGCCATCCCTGAAGTGTTCTCGTAGGCGGTCATCATACTGCTGCCAAACCACTTGAAGGGATTCACCTATGCATCAATCGAGTTTTTTTGGCAGAAAAGTCGTCGCTGCTACATTTCTGATGGCTGTGTTTGGCTGGGGCATCGGCTTTTACGGTCCGCCGATATTCATGTATGCCGTCATTCAGAGAACCGGCTGGTCGACCGCGCTGTGCTCGGCTGCGGTCACGGTGCATTTTCTGGCAGGTACGTTGGTCGTGGTCAACCTGCCTGCGTTGTACAAAAGGTATGGCCTCCCGTGGATTACGGTTTCAGGGGCGGCAACCCTTGCTGTCGGTGTGTACGGCTGGTCGATCGCCAATCAGCCCTGGCAATTGTTCATCGCCGCGGCGCTGAGCGGATTCGGTTGGGTAACCATGGGCGCGGCAGCGGTCAACGCTACCATCTCGCCATGGTTTGTCAGCAAGCGCCCTGGCGCATTGGCGATGGCCTATAACGGCGCGAGCATCGGCGGTGTAGTCTTTTCATCGGGCTGGGTGTACCTGATCGACCGGTTCGGGTTCAGTCTTGCTGCGGTCGTGGTGGGTGTGCTTTCAACAGGTGTGATCGCGCTCCTCGCTTTCGGTGTGTTCCGCTTCAGGCCTGAACATCTGGGTCAGCACCCCGACGACATTCTCCAGATAACCACTGACCTGCCTCCATTCCTGGACACTGCGCCCTTAACGTTACGGAGTAACCGACCATTCCTCACGCTGGCGGCGGCCATGTCGCTCGGGCTGTTTGCGCAGATCGGCCTGATCAGCCAATTATTCCTGCTGCTGATTGATCACGTCACACAGCAGACCGCAGGTATGGCCATGGGTGTCGCTACCTGCAGCGCTATCTTCGGCAGGTTTCTGTCCAGCAGGCTGTTAGCGCCAGGCACCTGTCGACGCCACGTTGCCTGCCTGAGTTACGCCTGCCAGTGCCTGGGCTGTGTGGTGCTGATGTTTATAGGCACAAGCCCTGCCCTGTTATGTGCCGGCATGATTCTTTTCGGTGTGGGTATCGGCAATGCGACATCACTGCCTCCGCTAATTGCCCAAGCGGAATTTCCCAGGCATCAGGTTGCGCGCGTGGTGACGTTGATCGTCGCCATCGCTCAAGGCTGCTACGCCTTTGCGCCAGCACTCTTCGGTGGTGTCCGGACTTTATTCAACGGGCCTGACAGCGACCTGATAGCGCTGGCACTTGCTGCCAGTATTCAGGCGGCAGCGATACTTGTCCTCATCAGCACGCGGCCACATGGAAAACCGTAGCCAATGCCAAAAACAGAGTGTTCACTCTGCTTTTAAAAAAGAATATTAATTTCCATAAAATAACAAAAAACACTAATTTATTGCCGTAAATATGAATTTTATGGGATTAAATCAAATATAAATCCGTATAGTTGATACCTGAATTTACATACCATCAAATATATAAAATTGCATTCGTGTATTTTACCGCTCAGCAATTTTCTGCTTGTCACGCACGTTTTGAAGAACCTGTCGGCCGCCCCGAGCTGCCGACTTGCCTGTCTGCCTGTTTCATATTTCTATTTGGAGACTCTCCCGATGGCCAGCCCCCTGCTGCCTGTTGTTGCCACTTTACTGATGTCCCTTGCCGCCCTGCCGGTGTCTGCCGCTGACAGGCAGAACCCGCTGCCATCCACGTCGAGCGAGCGCCGCGCAGAGGTCGACGCTCAGCGTGAGCAGATCACCGGTGCCGACGCGGCCGTACAGAAGACGCCCAATGGCGCGCAAACGGTGGTGGATGCGCCGATCGACACTGCTGACGCCCCTGCCGGCAATGAAGACCACTGAGTGACCCACTGACTGCAACCGATCAACCTATGAATGACGTAAGGAATAACTCCGTGTCCATGATCAAACAAGGCCTGGGCCTGAGCCTGTTGGCGCTCGGTATCGCCCAGGCAGGCGGCGTGTTCGCTGTGACGCCGATGACAGGCAATGAAGTCGAAGCGCGCGTAGGCGCAATGCTCGACACCATGACGCAATCGGAAAAAATCAATTTCTCGCGCGTTGACGACGGCCGGATGATTCCGAAGCTGGACAAGTTCAACCTGCAGGGTACGGTCGCCTATGATTCGGCGATGGGCGTGCTGGTCGGCGGCAAGACGTTCGGTGCGCAGTACCCTTCCCCGTCAGCACTCGCAGCCACCTGGAGCATCAACCGGGCCAAGGAATTCGGTCTGGCCATCGGCTACGAAACCCGCATCGCGGGTGGGCAGCAGATGCTGTCACCAGCCATCAACCTGTACCGCACGCCGTTCAACGGCCGGGCGGCTGAGTACATGAGCGGGGAAGATCCGTTTCTCGGCGCAGTACTGGCACCGGCAGTCACCAACGGTATCCAGGTTCAAGGCATCCAGGCGGCCGCCAAGCATTACCTGATGAACGAGCAGGAAGCGAACCGTCATTATCTGGATGTGAAGATTGACGAGCGAGCGATGCAGGAGCTGTATCTGCCTGGCTTCGAGTCACTGGTCAAGAACGCCAATATCGCCTCGATCATGTGCGGCTACAACAAGATCAACGGCGAATATGCGTGTGAAAACCACCACCTCATCACCGACATCCTGAAAGGCCAATGGGGCTTTCAAGGTAACGTCATGAGCGATTTCAACTCGGTTCAGGACGCCTTCAAAGGCGCCTGGGCGGGTACCGATATCGACATGCCCAGCGGGCTCCAGTTTACTGAAGCCAAACTGCTGCCTTACATCTGGAATGGTCAACTGCATCAGAACGTGATCGATGACAAGGTGCGCAGGAACCTGAGAGCGCTGGTCAGCTACGGTTTTGACAAGGGAATCAACAAGGCGCAACCGCTGGAGCATCGTGAGTACGGGCAACTGGCGGCCTTGAACGTGGCCAGAGAGTCGATAGTCCTGCTGCGCAACCAGCCGGTAGACGGAAACAAGCCTCTGCTGCCACTGTCCAGAAACGCAAAGATAGCGGTCATCGGTGATCTGGCCATGCAGCCGCCGACCGCGCCGTTCGGTACGGCTTATTCGGCGCCCGCAAGCTATGTCACTGAACTGAGCGGGCTCAAGCAACTGGCGTCTAACACATCCAACGTGGAATACCTTTCACAGATGAGCCTGAACCCGAGGTCGTCGGTCTGGTATCAGCCCGCTAAAGACCAACAGGCCATCAGCAATACCGGTGTAAAAGCCGAGTATTACGCCAATACCTCGCTGTCCGGCGACCCGGTTGCAACCCGCGTCGAACCCGGCATCAATCTGGACTGGATTACCAACACCAACCAGACCGATAACGGCACCAGCACAGTCAACGGCTATACCCCGTCAGCAGGCTCGTTCTCGGCGCGTTTCACCGGCAAGATCAAACCGACGATCAGCGGCCCTCAGGTGTTCAAGGTACGGGCGGACGGTGCCTATAAACTCTGGATCAATGACGAGCTGGTGCTTGAGGATGAGGGCTCGCAAGTCTCGTTCGACCTGATTCCAGTGGTTCCGCGGACGGTTAAAACCGTGAACCTCAAGGCTGGCAGCGAATACAACGTGCGCCTCGAATACCGCCGGCTCAAGGGCAACTTCACCCCGGTACTGGGCGGCATGAACGGCGTGCAGATGAGCTGGGCAGCGTTGCGTCCACCGAAGAACCTGGGGGATTACGACGCTGTCGTGGTAGCCGCCGGCAATAACTTCGAATACGAGGGTGAGTCGCTTGATCGGCCGTTCGAACTGCCGCAATTCCAGTCCGAGTTGATCAGCTTCATTCAGAAAGCCAACCCCAAAACCATCGTCGTACTGCACGGTGGCGGTGGTATGGATATGCAGCCCTGGGCTGACAAGGTAGCTGCGTCTCTGCACGCATGGTATCCGGGGCAACAGGGTGGTCAGGCACTGGCCGAAATTCTGTATGGCAAGGTCAACCCGTCGGGCAAGCTTCCGATCACCCTGGACAAGAAGGCGCAGGACAACCCCAGCTATGCTTCCTACTCGAACCCGGTGCCGTACTATTTCAGCAGCGCCAACCCTCCAGTTGAAATGACCTACAGCGAAGGCCTGTACCTGGGCTATCGCGGTTACGACAAGAAGCACACCAAACCGCTCTATCCATTCGGTTTCGGGCTTTCCTATACCACGTACGAGTACAGTGATCTGAAACTGTCGAGCAACGTATTGGCTCCGGGCGCGACCATTCAGGCCTCTTTCAAGGTCACCAATACTGGCGACAAGGCAGGGTTTGAAGTGGCTCAGCTTTATGTGCAGCCATCCAGGCCTCAGGTTGATCGCCCGGAGAAAGAGTTGAAGGGCTTTACCAAGGTTTACCTGAAGCCAGGCGAAAGCAAAACCGTCACGATTGCACTGGACTCGCGTTCTTTCGCTTATTACTCACCCGATTCGGTGAGCTGGAACGTCGACCCTGGCAAGTTCAAGGTCCTGGTGGGCAAGGACTCGGAAAACCTGGCACTCGACCGCACGGTAGTAGCGCTTTATCCGGAGCAACTGACCACACGAGATTCAAACCCCCTTCCAGTCCCCCTGCGCAAGGCAGTACAAGTCAAGGCAGAGCAGGCTTACTAAGCAACAGCCATTCTGAGTAGCGTTAATCGGTGGTCGATGCGACCACCGATTACTCTCATGCGATTGATCGTTGATCAGCGCCCTGCCAGTTCCTGCGCCAGTCGTTCGAGAAACCTGGCAAATGCGCTGTCTATCTGCACGTCTGCTGGCGATCGAAGCCACTGAATCTGCATGCCATCCATCATCGCAACTATCTCAAGGCTGATTTGCCTGACATCAATGTCCTGGCGAATTTCACCTGCCTGAGCCAGCACATTCAGATGCGTCTGAAGATGACTGTGCACAATCTGGAAACGCTCACTGAACCAGCGGTGTGCAGGGTGCGTGACCGACAGACTTTCAGTGTTGATGATCATCAGCGCCTGGCTGACGGAGGCGTCTTCGATGCTGAAACTCATGACCTGCTTCAGAAAGGCCATGAACCCCTCCAGCGAAGCGACTTGCCCGGCGTCCTGCAACCTGGCAGCAACGTACTGATCCCGATGTTCAAGAACAGCTTGCAACAACACCAGTTTGGTCGGGAAATGATGCAGCAATCCGACCTGAGAGAGACCTGCAACCTTGGCAATGTTAGACAACGAGGCCCCCGCATAGCCATCCCGGGCGAAGATGGTCATGGCTGCCTGAATGATCTCTGCCTTGCGCACCTCCCCTTTGGGAAGACGTCGCTTCACCGCAGGTTGCTTGACTGTGGCGGGTGTATCAGAACTGTTTGAATTCACGGACATACGAAGGGCACTGTTCGCACAACGAAAGGATAAATCGTAGCATGCGACCGAAAGAAACCCGGAAAAAAGGCCTGAGCACCGATATTGACGCCCTTTAAAGAAACCCGCACGCATGCCGATGCATACCGAAGCCCGACTGAATGTCGATAGCCATAGAGAGACATACCCAAAGTACGGCACCTGACACCCGGACGCTAGGGGCGCTGGCAAGCGTCGACCTCGACAGTGAGATTGCAGTGCGAAAAGCAGCCACGGGCAGATGCCCGACCATGCAGACAATTAACATGTGAGCCGGAGGCGCTCTGAAATACCTGACAAGAGAAGAGCTGGAAGCACAGGTCGTGCACCTGCGCGCAGCACTTGAAGAAGCCGGTATCGACGCCGGGCCGGAAAACGGCGCAGCAGCACTGCCCAGCCGGGAGGCGCGCAAGCGTGCGGCTTTTGACAGCGCGCTGGACTTTGCCATGATCCTCACGGATCCAGACGGCATCATTACCGACTGGAATCCGGGTGCAGAACAGGTGTTAGGCTGGTCCGCTGCACAAATGGTCGGGCAGGATGCGGAGTGTTTCTTCACGCCGGAGGACCGCGCCTGCGGCCGGATCGAACATGAAATGCAACTCGCTCTGAGCGTCGGCCGAGCGTCGGACGAACGCTGGCACCTGCGCAGGGATGGTCAGCTGTTCTGGGCGTCTGGCGAAATGATGCCGCTGTAGGACGAGGAAAATACTCACCTTGGCTTCGTCAAGATCCTGCGCGACCGCACCCGGGAGCATCTGGTGGCACGCGCAACCGAAGAAGCCCAGGAACGTTACCGGTTGGCCGCCAAGGCTACCAATGACGCAATATGGGATTGGGATTTTACCGCCAACCACGTGCTCTGGAATGACGCGCTGGAACAGGCATACGGCCACCCCCTGGCGACACTGGACACCTCCGGTAACTGGTGGATAGCCCAGATCCATCCCGATGACCAGACACGCATTTACCACTCTATCCATGCATTGATTGACGGCAGCGGCACTGCCTGGACCGATGAATACCGTTTTCGCCGATTCGATGGTACTTATGCCAATGTTCTGGACCGTGGTCATGTGATACGCAACAACGAGGGCAAAGCCGTACGCATGATCGGCGCGATGCTCGACATGTCACAGATGCAACAGGCAGAAAACGCGCTGCGCCAGAGCGAAGAGCGCTCCAGAGCCATGCTGGAGACCATCGAAGCAGCGTTCGCCATCATTCAGGTCAAGTTCGATGCAGACGACAGCCCGGTAGACTACCGGTTCATCGAGGTCAATCCTGCCTTTGAACGTCAGGCCGGTGTCGATTTGCGTGGCAAGTGGGTGACCGAGTTTGCTCCAGACCTGGAGCGTTTCTGGTTTGAGGCTTATGGCCATGTCGCCAAAACCGGCGAACCTGCCAATTTCGAGAATTACGCCAAGGCGTTCGAGCGCTGGTTTGAAGTCAGAGCGGTGCGTGTCGGTGAACCGGCTGATCGACAGATTGCAGTCATCTTCAGTGACGTGACGGAAAGACGCAACGCCGAGGAGCGATTGCGCACCAGCGAAGCCGTCGCACGCGCGAACGTCGACCGCGTTCAGCTCGCCCTCGCCGCGGGTGCGATTATCGGTACCTGGCATTGGGACTTGACGGCCGACCGCTTTACCGTCGACGAAGCCTTCGCCAAGGCGTTTGGTCTTGACCCCGCTCTGGGCTTCGATGGTTTGAGTCTGGAACAGGTCATTGCCACTGTTCATCCCGAAGACAAACAAGGCTTGATCGATGCGATCAACGCGGTCATCACCAGTGGGCGTGTTTATGCCCACCAGTATCGGGTCCGCCGTGCCGACGGCCTCTACTACTGGATCGAGGCGAACGGTCGTGTCGACCGTGCCGATGACGGCACTCCACTGAGCTTCCCTGGCGTGCTCATCAACGTCGATGAACGACGTGCTGTGGCGGCCGAGCGCGACCGGGCCACTGCAGCGCTGCGCTCGCTCAACGACACGCTTGAACAGCGCGTGGCAGCACGCACTGCGGAACTGATGCAAGCTGAAGAAAAGCTGCGTCAGTCGCAGAAAATGGAAGCTGTGGGGCAACTGACTGGCGGTCTCGCCCATGATTTCAACAACCTGCTGGCGGGCATTTCCGGTGCTCTGGAATTGATGAACACCCGTATTGCACAAGGGCGCTGGAACGATGTAGACAAATACATCGTCACCGCACAGGGCGCTGCCAAGCGCGCCGCGGCCTTGACGCACAGGCTTCTGGCCTTCTCCCGACGCCAGACACTGGACCCACAGCCGACCGACGTGAACAGGCTGATGAAAGGTATGACAGACCTTATCCAGCGCACGGTCGGCCCCAGCATCGTGGTCGAAACCATTGGCACCATAGGTCTATGGCCAACGCTGGTCGATGCAAGCCAGCTGGAGAACGCGCTGCTGAATCTGTGTATCAACGCCCGCGACGCGATGCCGGACGGCGGGCGCATCACGATCGAGGCCAACAACCAATGGATAGAAGGTGATGTGGCGCGGATGCACGATATGCCTGAGGGTCACTATCTGTCGCTGTGCGTGACCGATACCGGCACAGGCATGACGCCCGATGTCATCGCCAAGGCATTCGACCCCTTCTTCACCACCAAGCCCATTGGTCAGGGCACCGGTCTTGGTCTGTCGATGATTTACGGGTTCGCCAATCAGTCCGGCGGTCGGGTGCGCATTCAGTCGCAGGTGGGCAAAGGAACCTCGATATCCCTGTATCTGCCACGTTACGACGGTACAGCGACCAGAGACGAGAGCGATGTGCACCAGGCGCCGTTCGAGTTTACCCAGTCTGGAGAGACCATTCTGATCGTGGACGACGAACCGACGGTACGCATGCTGCTCACCGACGCGCTCGGGGATCTGGGTTATACCCTGATCGAGGCGGCCGACAGCCTGGCCGGCCTCAAACTGCTGCGCTCGGACGTGCATATCGATCTGCTCATCACCGACGTGGGCTTGCCCGGTGGCATGAACGGGCGACAGATGGCCGACGCGGGACGCGAAGTACGTCCGCATCTGAAAACCCTGTTCATCACCGGTTATGCAGAAAACGCTGCCATTGGTGACGAGCAGCTCGGGCCAGGCATGCGGGTACTGACCAAGCCGTTTGCGATTGATGCTCTGGCTGCCCGAGTCCAGGAATTGATGAGCGCCTGATGCAACCGGCTCGTTGCGATCCTGCTTCGGGCCTTCGACATTGAGCGCTGCGCGAACCCGGTGCTAACATGCGCGACCGCCATGCAGGCAAGGGAATAACCGGGTCATGAGCAGTATCCGCGAGCGCAACAAAGAACTCATCCTGCGCGCTGCCAGCGAAGAATTCGCCGACAAGGGCTTCGCCGCCAGCAAGACCAGCGATATCGCGGCCAAGGCCGGTGTCCCCAAGCCCAACGTCTATTACTACTTCAAATCCAAGGAAAACCTCTATCGCGAGGTGCTGGAAAGCATCATCGAGCCCATCCTGCAAGCGTCGACGCCGTTCAATCCTCAAGGTGTACCGGCCGACGTGCTGAGCAGCTACATCCGTTCGAAGATCCAGATTTCCCGTGACCTGCCCTTCGCCTCAAAAGTGTTCGCCAGCGAGATCATGCACGGCGCCCCGCACCTTACGTCAGAGCAGATCGAACAGCTCAACGGGCAGGCGCGGCACAATATCGAATGCATTCAAGCCTGGATCGACAGCGGGCAGATCGCCCCGCTCGATCCCCATCACCTGATGTTCACCATCTGGGCCGCGACCCAGACCTATGCAGATTTCGACTGGCAGATCGCAACCGTCACCGGCAAGGCGAAACTGGAGGACGCTGATTACGAGGCCGCGACCCGGACCATTCTCAGGCTGGTGCTCAAGGGTTGCGAGCCGGACCGCTGAACCCCACCCCGCTTTGCTGCAGACGCAAAAAACCCGCCGAAGCGGGTGGTTTTGCAACATGACCATTCCGACATCCTGTCAGTAGCCTCCTGGCAATGGTCGATCTTCCCTGATCGCTGCGGCGTTCCTTCGCTGCAGCTGTTGAATTGGATCCTACATTCACTGAGGGTCCGTCGATAGAGCCAATCGCGTCTGTTGCTGTAAGCCTTTCGCCATAGCGATGTACGCCGTTAAAAAGTGTGATCGGCCGCTCATGTTTGGTCAGGATGCGCCGAGATGCTTAAAAGGCTCTGAATCGCGCGTTGCGCGGATCGGAGTCATCAGAAGAAAAAAAATAATGCATGGGATGCCAATCATGAGTATGCGCAGTTTGTCCATCAGTCGCCGTCTGTGGCTGATTCTTGTCGTTTCAGTGCTGATGCTCTTCGTCCTGTCGGCGACGCTGCTCAGGCAGCTGCATAACGACCTGTATCAGGCCAAGGCCGAGAAAACCATGCATGTGGTGCAGACTGCCAGCGGCATCCTCTCGTTTTATCAGGGGCTTGAAGCTGCAGGCGGCATGACACGCGAGGCTGCGCAACAGCAGGCCTTGAAAGAGATAAAGAGCCTGCGTTACAGCCAGAGCGACTACTTCTGGATCAACGACCTGCGCCCGGTGATGATCATGCACCCCACCAACCCCAAACTTGAAGGCCAGGACATATCGACCATCAAGGACCCGGACGGCTTTGCGGTGTTCAACGAAATGGTCACGCTGGTCAAAGCCCAGGGTGCCGGGATGGTGAATTACCGCTGGCCCAAGCCCGGTGCCAGCGAGCCGGTGAAAAAAACTTCTTACGTGCAGCTTTTTCAGCCCTGGGGCTGGATTCTGGGGTCGGGCGTATACGTCGATGACGTAGCGGCAGAGTTCAAGGCACAGCTATGGAACGCCGGCATCTTCATCGCAGGCATCGTGCTGGTCATGGTCCTGCTACTGGTCATGATTGTGCGCAGTATCGTGCGACCGCTGAGAGCGGCGGTCGGTGCAATGGCCAGCATCGCCAGTGGCGAAAGTGACCTGACCCGTACGCTGGAAACCCACGGCAAGGATGAAATCACCGAGCTGGGCGTTCACTTCAACGCCTTTGTCGCCAAGCTGCGCAATGTCGTCGGCCAGTTGCAGAATTCGGCAGTAGCGCTGGGCCAGGCCTCAACGGATCTGGGCAGCAATGCCGGGCAGGCGCAGAAACGCAGCGAGCAGCAGTCCCAACAAATGGACCTGGTTGCCACCGCGATCAACGAAGTGACCTATGGCGTACAAGACGTGGCCAAGAACGCCGAGCAGGCCGCCAACGAAATGCGTGATGCCGAGTCACAGGCGCAGCAGGGTCAGGTCAACATCGATAACAGCCTGCGTCAGATCGGGCACCTGTCCGCCACCATCGGCCAAGCCGTTGAAGTGATGCAGAGTCTGGCCAGCGAGAGCACGCAGATCGGCAGCGTACTGGAAGTCATCAGTTCGATTGCTGAGCAGACCAACCTGCTGGCACTGAACGCCGCCATCGAAGCGGCACGCGCAGGTGAACAGGGTCGTGGCTTTGCCGTAGTGGCTGACGAAGTACGTCTGCTGGCCCAGCGCACCCAGAAGTCGACTGCAGAAATCCAGGCCATGATCGAACGCCTGCAAAAGCATTCCGACGCGGCGGTCAAGGTAATCGGCGACAGCAGCCGTTCCTCGCAACTGACTATCGAGCAGGCCAACCAGGCAGGCCAGAGCCTGACGTCCATCAGTCAGGCGCTACGCAACCTCAATAGCCTGAACACCTCCATTGCCAGCGCTACTCTGCAACAGACGCATGTGGTAGACGACATCAACCAGAACGTGACCCAGGCCGCGCAACTGTCCCAAAGCACTGCACTCGCCGCTGAACAATCGACTTCGGCCAGCCTGCACCTGCGCGACTTGAGCGAAGAACTGAACGGGCTGCTGAAGCAGTTCCGGGTTTAAATCTGCATTGCGATGGGGTGCACGGAACCTAGTGCGCCTCTTGTTGCCTGACACCTGCTTACTAAACCGCTCATTTAGCTGCTTATTTATTGCAGGGGGTCACATGCGCACACTGGAATTGGCAGGCAGAACTGTACCAGTGCTGGGTCAGGGCACCTGGCACATGGGTGAAAAAGGGCACCTGCGCTCGGCAGAAATTGCTGGCCTCTGCCTGGGTATCGAACAGGGCCTGACCCTGATCGACACCGCCGAGATGTACGCCGACGGCGCTGCCGAAGAGATCGTCGGGCAAGCCATCGCCGGGCAACGCGACAAGGTATTCGTGGTCAGCAAGGTCTACCCGCACAATGCCAGCCGCAGCGGTATCCCGGCCGCGTGCGAAGCAAGCCTGCGAAGGATGAACACCGACTACATCGACCTTTATCTGTTGCACTGGCCGGGCCAGTACCCACTGACCGAAACCGTCGAAGCCTTCGAACGCTTGCAGGAAGCGGGTAAAATCGGCGCCTGGGGTGTTTCCAACTTTGACGTCCCGGACATGATCGAGCTGAACAACCCGCGTTGCGCGACCAATCAGGTGCTGTACAACCCGGAACAACGCGGCATCGAGTTCGACCTGATGCTGTGGAGCGCTGATCGCCACCTGCCATTGATGGCGTACTGCCCGATTGGCCAGGCAGGCGATCTGCTCTATCACCCTGCCCTGCACGAAATCGCCAAACGCCACGATGCAACACCGGCGCAGATTTCCCTGGCATGGGTGCTGCGTCAGGACAACATGATCGCCATTCCCAAGGCGACCAACCCGGAGCATATTCGTCTGAACATCGCTGCCGAGCAGATTCGCCTCACCGAGCGCGACCTGGCCGACATTGACCTGGCCTGGCCAGCGCCGACTCGCAAAGTACCGCTGGCAATGGTCTGACCGGTGTCGATGCAGTCGCAGCTGTCGATTGACTGAACGGCCGCCAATGCGGCCGTCTCTTCATGTGACAGATGACACACCTCGCAACAAGCTGTCACAAATATGAAATAACGCCTTGTCATCATGCGGCCTTCGCCTCCCTGCCCGGGCTAGGCCGCACGTGGACAGCCATGAACCACAGTATTGCTCACCATCATCAGGACTCCGACCTTTTCGGTCTGCTCTACGGCTTCCGTTTTCGCCACGCTGAAAGTGGCCAGGAAATCGGCTCAACCTCCGCGCTGGATTACCTGCAAAACCCTCCCGAAGAGAACGACTTCATCTGGCTGCACCTGAACCTGTCGCACGCAGCCTGCGAGCGCTGGATGAAAACCCATCTGGACCTTCCGGAAGAGTTTTTCGAGGCCCTGCACGAAGGTTCGCGCTCTACCCGAATCGAGCACGTCGACGCCACGTTGCTGGCGGTAGTCAACGATGTGGTGTTCGATTTCAACAGGCTCTCGACCGACATCTCGACCTTGTGGGTCTGCGCCCGCCAGCGCTTGCTGATTACCGCCCGGCTGCAGCCACTGCGCTCGGTAGACAAGTTGCGCTCAGCGGTCAAGCGCGGCGAACAGTTCGATTCACCGCTGGAACTGCTCGCTCACCTGCTCAGTGACCAAGGCGAAGTGCTGACCCAGTTTCTGCGCAAGACCAGCGTCAACGTCGACCGCATTGAGGACCAGTTGCTTTCACAGCGACTGAGCAACAATCGCTCCGAACTCGGTGCCATGCGCCGTGTGCTGGTGCGACTGCAACGCCTGCTGGCGCTGGAACCGGGCTCTTTGATGCGCCTGTTGCACAAGCCTCCGCAATGGCTGCGCGAGCAGGATGTCCAGGCGCTGCGCCAGTCCATTGAAGAGTCCTCGCTGGTGATCAACGACCTCACGGCACTGGGCGAGCGCATCAAACTGTTGCAGGAAGAGATTGCCGCCAACCTCAATGAACAGAGCAGCAGAACCCTGTTTACCCTGACCGTGGTAACGGTTCTGGCATTGCCGATCAACATTGTCGCGGGCTTTTTCGGCATGAACGTGGGGGGTGTACCATTGGCGTCCGACCCTGAAGGCTTCTGGATTCTGGTGGCACTGGTCGCGACGTTTACGCTGGTCGCGGGACGCTGGGCATTTCGCAAACGTGGCGATTATTGACCCGGCCTGCCGGTTGTCAGAAATCTGGCGCAAAAGGCCACTGATTACTCGCATGTCGCATCTCTGTCACATTTTGCAATGACCATGTCAATATTCTTTCAATCAGGATTGCGAACATGGCTATAAACGCACTTTCTCCCGATGCGACGGGCCGGGCGGGCCTGTCGGCAACTCACTTCGGGCGCAAACCGGGTCGACTGACCATGGTCATTTTCTTCGCGATACTCATCGCTGGCCTGCTATTTACTGGCTACAGCCTCAAGCAGGATGTCGATGACATGGGCACGTTGGTTACCACCTGGACCCCGTTCGTGCTGCTGGGCGTGGCGTTGCTGATTGCGCTGGGGTTCGAATTCGTCAACGGTTTCCATGACACCGCCAACGCAGTCGCAACCGTAATCTATACCCATTCCCTGCCACCGGGCTTCGCGGTGGTCTGGTCGGGGTTCTTCAACTTTCTCGGTGTGATGCTCTCCAGCGGTGCAGTAGCGTTCGGCATCATCGCACTGCTGCCGGTGGAGCTGATTCTGCAAACCGGCTCATCGGCAGGCTTCGCCATGATCTTCGCCCTGCTGATCGCGGCGATCATCTGGAACCTGGGCACCTGGTGGCTGGGCTTGCCAGCGTCCTCGTCGCATACGCTGATCGGCTCGATCATCGGTGTCGGCATCGCCAACGCCTTGATGCACGGACGGGACGGCACCAGCGGCGTGGACTGGTCTCAGGCGACCAAAATAGGCTACTCGCTGCTGCTGTCTCCATTGGTGGGTTTCGGCTGTGCCGCCTTGCTGTTACTGGCCATGCGCATGTTCATCAAGAACCGCGCGCTGTACAAGGCACCAGAAGGCAATGCACCGCCACCGCTGTGGATTCGCGCCATGCTGATCGTGACCTGCACCGGCGTATCATTTGCTCATGGCTCCAATGACGGGCAGAAAGGCATGGGGCTGATCATGCTGATTCTGGTCGGTACCCTGCCGATGGCCTATGCGCTCAACCGCACCATGCCGGCCGATCAGGCCACTCAGTTCGGTGCGGTGGCAGAAGTCACCCAGCAGGCACTGATGCGCAGTGCTCCCCTGCCTGCCCCGGCTGACTCGCGCCAGACCCTGTCGGATTATCTGGTCAGCAAACAGGCAGGCCCCGACCTGATCCCTGCGCTGGCGGTCATGACCGGCAAGATCGGCAATCAGGTCGCCAGTTACGGCTCGCTCTCGAAGGTGCCTGCGGAAGCGGTAACCAACGTTCGAAACGACATGTACCTGACCTCGGAAACCATTCGGGTGATGGATAAGAACAAGGTAGGCAATTTCGACGCCGATACCCAGACCAAGCTCGATGCGTTCAAAGGGCAGATCGACAGCGCGACGCGTTTTATTCCGACCTGGGTCAAGATTGTGGTCGCTATCGCCTTGGGGCTGGGCACAATGGTCGGCTGGAAACGCATCGTCGTGACGGTAGGTGAGCGCATAGGCAAGACGCACATGACCTACGCACAAGGCGCGTCGGCAGAAGTCGTGGCGATGTTCACCATCGGCGCGGCGGACGTGTACGGGCTGCCAGTATCAACCACCCACGTTCTGTCATCCGGGGTAGCGGGGTCGATGGTCGCCAACGGTTCAGGCCTGCAATTGCGCACCTTACGCAACCTGGCCACCGCCTGGGTGTTGACCCTGCCGGCTGCCATCCTGCTTTCGGGTTCGCTGTACTGGGTGTTCAGCAAACTGTTTTGAGGTCTTCGGCGAGCGGTGCCTGCTGCCATCAAGTCTTGATGCAGGTCGCAAAGAGGACGCGGAGCGTCCAGAAAGGCATGCGACGCGGAGCGCCGCACGATAGTTGCGATCATCGTTCCTCACGCTCCAGCTTAGGAATGCAGGTCGCGACGCGGAGCGTCGCACGATAGTTGCGATGATCGTTCCGCACGCTCCAGCGTGGGAATGCAGGTCGCGACGCGGTGCGCCGCACGATAGTTGCGATGATCGTTCCGCACGCTCCAGCGTAGGAATGCAGGTCGCGACGCGGTGCGCCGCACGATAGTTGCGATGATCGTTCCGCACGCTCCAGCGTGGAAATGCAGGTCGCGACGCGGAGCGCCGTACGATAGTTGCGATGATCGTTCCGCACGCTCCAGCGTAGAAATGCAGGTCTCGACGCGGAGCGTCGCACGATAGTTGCGATTATCGTTCCGCACGCTCCGGCGTGGGAATGCAGGTCGCGACGCGGTGCGCCGCACGATAGTTGCGATGATCGTTCCGCACGCTCCAGCGTGGGAATGCAGGTCGCGACGCTCTGCGTCGCACGATAGGGGTGGCGAGATTATCGTGCCTCGGGACCCGGTGGTTCATCACCCTCTACGCTGGTATCGATACTCACCACCACCGACATGCCCGGCCGTAAATGCTCGAGCATTGGCTGATCGGCATCGACCACGATGCGCACCGGGATGCGCTGGGAAATCTTCACAAAGTTGCCGGTCGCGTTATCGGCAGGCAGCAGGCTGAATTCAGAACCTGCGGCAGGCGAAATTCGTTGTACGTGGCCGTGCATCTCGTGACCGTCGAGCGCATCGACGGTAAAGCTTACCGGCTGGCCAAGGCGCACATGGGCCATCTGGGTTTCTTTCATGTTGGCAACGATCCAGCGCTGCTCGGGTACCAGCGCCATCAATTGTGCACCCGAGTTGACGTAGGCACCCAGGCGCACGCCGATCTGCCCCAACTGCCCGTCACGCGGGGCGACAATGCGGGTGTTGTCCAGGTCGATGCGCGCCAGTTCGATGGCCGCCTGAGCATTGGCCACTGAAGCTTCCAGTGAGCCACGGTTGACGATCACCGTTTGCAGATCCTCGCGGGCGATCTGCAATACCGCCCTGGCTTCAGCGACCGCGGCATTTGCCTGCGCATCGGCAGCACGGGTCACATCAAGCTCGCTTTTCGATACCGAGCCATCGGTCACCAGTGCCTGATTGCGGCGCAGATCGGCAGCACTCTTGCGGCTCTGGGCGATGCTGTTCTGCAGTTCAGCCTGGCGCTGGCCGATGGTCGCTTCGGCACTGCGTCGCTGTTGCAGGTTATTGGCCAGCGAGGCTTTCTGTACCGCCAGTTGCGCAATGGCCTGATCCAGGCGCTGGCGATAAATACGATCATCCAGACGCACCAGCAAGTCGCCGGCCTTGACGAACTGGAAGTCCTGAACCGGCACTTCGTAAACATACCCGCTCAACTGCGGCCCGATCAGCGTGGTCTGGCCCTTTACCTGGGCGTTCTCGGTGCTCTCGATCGGACTTGCGAACGGTGGCAGTTGCCAAGCATATAGCACAACCAGCACCCCGACCAGCGCGACGGCAGCGAAAATCACCGAAGACACGACTCGCTTGCGGGTCGAGCGCGGCTTGCTGGTCACCGGCGACGTCAACGGTGCAGGTGGCGGCGCGCTGCGGGTTGCTTCTGTATCTGAGGTCGTGGATTCGTTCATGAAGATTTAACGCCGGAATTGGATACGGAAGGCGAAGCGGCAGGTGCTACAGGTGCCAACGCCAAAGGTTGAGTGGTCATTTTCAGCCACAGGACCCGGGCTGAAATCCAGATCATGGTCAGTACGGCAATCAGGGCGATCAGCATGAACACATCGTTGTAGGCCAGCACATTGGCTTCTCGGGTCGCAGCCGTAGCCATCGCGCGCATGCCTTGAGTGTTGCGCAGCGACGGGTCGGCAATCACTGAACTGTAACTGGCGCTGTAGCTCTGCAATCGCGCCTGAACCAGCGGGTCGATAAGGGTCAAGTGCTCAACGATGTGACTGGAGTGAAACTTCTCGCGCACGATCTGAAAAGTGCCCAGTGCAGCAGACCCGATCAGGCCGCCAATGTTTTGTGTGATCCCGAACAACACCGAAAAACTCACCATGTTGCGCGGGTTGGCCAGTACACCACTGATCCCCAGCACCAGCGTTGGACCGAGAAAAAACGTACCGCCGAATGCCAGCAGGAACTGACTGAGGTACATGTTCGACTGACGGGTCAGATTGGTCGAATGACTGTCCATCCAGGCACCGACTGCCATCATCGCCAGAGAAATCAGCAATGGCTTGATCAGGTGCGCAGGGTTGATGGTCAGCGCACTGACCGCCAACCCGGCCACACTGCCCAGCAACATCACCATGTAAAGCGTGTGCAGTTGCTGACTGCCCATGTTCAGCGCCTGAAGAAAGCCTACGGCGCCCACTGACTGCTCGGACAGCACCACGCGAAACAGGATAACGGCCAGCCCTAGACGCAGAATCGCCCCGCTGCCGAGCCAGCGCGTGATCAGCAACGGATTGCTTCGGTTATGCTCGATGGCCAGTCCGGCGCAGATCAGCACAATGGAGGCCGCCGACGCCAGACCTATCCACTGCGCTTCCAGCCACCATTCAATGCGCCCCAGCGAGAGAACGGCACAGAGCAGCGCAAAACCGCCAGCCAACAGGCCGAAGGTCAGGAAATCCAGCTTTTCGAACGCCTTGAAACGATCACCCGGTGGCAGCTTGAGCAGCAGTACGCAACCCAGCGAGAGTAGCGCCATACCCAGTTCAAACAGGTACAAACCGCGCCACTGGGCAATCTGCAACAAGTCTTCTGACACCAGCCGGGCCAGCGGCGTCGCCAGCTGGGCAGTGCCAAGCCCGAGCACCAGCGCCTTGAGCCGCCATTTCTGCGGAAACGCCTGAATCATGTAATACAGCCCAAGGGTACTGAGCGCAGCGCCAACCATGCCGTGCGCCGCACGCACGGCGATTGCCGAGTCAATATCGTTGACGAACAGGTGCGCCAGCGTCACCAGTGCATAAAGCACCAGAAACAGTTCGGTGAACGCGCGCAAACCGAACTGCTGACGAAACTTCACCAGCAGCAGGTTCATCGACACATTGGTCATGATGTACGCAGCCGGCAGCCAAGCGATGTCCTGCGACGTAGCACCCAGAGCCCCCTGCAAATAGGGCAGGTTGGCAACCACCAGCGCGTTGCCGAGCCCGCCAGTCAGCGCGACGATCACCCCCACCAGCGCAAATGCCCAGCGCCGCGCATCGGAATGCAGAGGCGTCGAAGGCGAGCCGGGCATGGTTGGACGCTCATGGGCGGCCCACTCGCGCGGGGCATATTTATCAGTCATAGAGAACGGTCATGGAGACTTTCATGGGTGCACCCGAGGAATTCCCTTTTGTGACACTAATGACAGTCATAATACTCATCAGCCAGGCAATGATTCACCCCGGTCAGCCCGGCGCATTAAACTCAGTCTCGCCGCAAACGCTCTAAGGAAGGTCTGAAGTAGCCGGATGTTTTCCGGCTACCGAGTCCTCAGCACTTTTCAAAAAACGATGCATGTCGAAATTTGCTCAATTATCTTCGCTTTTTAGCTCTTTCGGCCGCTGCAAAGCCTTTTGCGGTAACCATTTCCTGCATTACACGCGCACCTCTCCTGCGCTCGCCAACAAATGTCGGCGGGCCATCCACAGGTTTGACAGGGCGAACAACGTCACCATCTGCGCGGTGTTCTTGGCCAAGCCCCGAAAGCGCACTTTTTCATAGCCAAACTGGCGTTTGATGACCCGAAACGGATGCTCGACCTTGGCGCGAACCTGGGCCTTGGCCTTCTCGATTTTGCGGATCGCCTTGTACAAAATACTGCGTTTTCCATGCTTTTTGTAAGTGCTGCGGCGGGCGGCAATCTGCCAAATGACCTTGCGCCCAGCGTGTTCTTCGCGCTTCTCGACCCCGGTGTAACCTGCGTCGGCGCAGACTACGTTTTCCTCGCCGTGCAGCAGTTTGGCAACCTGCGTGACGTCTGCCACATTGGCCGCTGTTACTACCACGCTGTGCACCAGGCCTGACTCGTCGTCGGCGCCGATGTGAGCCTTGGCGCCGAAATAGTACTGGTTACCTTTCTTGGTTTGATGCATCTCAGGATCGCGTTTGCCATCCTTGTTCTTGGTCGAACTGGGCGCGTGAATCAGCGTGGCATCGACGATGGTGCCTTGACGCAACGACAAGCCACGGTCGCCCAGATAACCATTAATTACGCCGAGAATCCCGGTCGCCAACTCGTGCTTTTCCAGCAGACGACGGAAGTTGAGAATGGTGGTTTCGTCTGGAATTCGCTCCAGGCTCAGGCCTGAAAACTGACGCAGGATGGTCGTCTCATACAGCGCTTCTTCCATCGCCGGATCGCTGTAGCCGAACCAGTTCTGCATCAGATGAACACGCAGCATCGCCATCAGTGGGTAGGCGGGCCGGCCACCTTCTCCTTTTGGATAATAGGGCTCAATCAGGGCAATCAAACCTTTCCAGGGCACCACCTGATCCATCTCGATCAGGAACAATTCCTTACGGGTCTGCTTGCGCTTGCCGGCATACTCGGCGTCGGCGAAGGTCATCTGTTTCATCATCGAAAAGCTCGGCGACTGGTGTCCGGAGATTTTGCCAAATTAGGAAGTCTTTTTCAGAGTTTCCCTAAATAGTGGCTTTGTAAAACTTCAGGCTATGCTTAAACGCAGTTTTGCTTTGCACATTTGCGCTGCTAGGATCTTCTGCGACGCTCCAACAAGACTTGAACAAGAAGAAAGCGCAACCGAACAAGGAGTTCAGAATGAGTTCACAGGTTTCATCGGCCCGCCCGGTTCGGCAACCCTCCAGCCGGGATTCGATCGTTGTCGAGGTGCGTAACCACATGGGTCACCTGACCCTCAATCGCCCGGAAGGCCTGAACGCAATCGATCTGGATATGGTCCGCACACTTCGCCAGCAGCTTGACCTCTGGGCTGACGACCCGTCTGTTCATGCAGTGGTTCTGCGCGGCGCAGGTAGCAAAGCATTCTGCGCTGGCGGCGATATCCGTTCACTGTACGAAAGCCATCAGAACGGCCAGGACCTGCACTACACATTCTTTGCCGAAGAGTATGAGCTGGACCTGACCATTCACCGTTACCGCAAACCGATACTGGCCTTGATGGACGGTCTGGTGCTGGGCGGCGGCATGGGCCTTGTCCAGGGCGCTGACCTGCGCGTGGTAACCGAACGCAGCCGGCTAGGCATGCCGGAAGTCGCCATTGGCTACTTTCCGGATGTCGGTGGCAGTTATTTCCTGTCGCGTCTTCCAGGCGAGCTGGGCACCTGGCTGGGCGTGACCGGGTCCCAGATCGGCGCTGCCGATGCCTTGTACTGCGGGCTTGCCAATTGGTCGATGAACAGCGAAATGCTGCCGCGCCTCGACCATATGCTCGACCACCTGAAATGGAAATCGACGCCGCTCAAGGACCTGCAGGGTGCCCTCGCCAAGCTGGCGACCCAGCGCCTGCCCTACCCGCCTCTGGAAACCCTGCGCCCGGCGATTGATCATTTTTTCGGCTTGCCGGATATCCCCAGCATACTCGAGCAGTTGCAAGAGGTGGTCATCGGCGACACCCGCGAGTGGGCGCTGGACACCGTCGGCCGCATGAAGCGTCACTCGCCGCTGGCGATGGCCGTGACCCTGGAAATGCTCCGTCGTGGCCGTCACTTGCCACTACAGGATTGCTTTGCCATGGAACTGCACCTGGACCGCCAATGGTTCGAGCGCGGCGACCTGATTGAGGGCATACGCGCCCTGATAATCGATAAAGACAAGAAGCCGCAATGGAAACACGCCAGCGCGCAGGACGTCAGCAGCGCGCACGTGCAGAGTTTCTTCAGCGGTCTGGAGAATTAAGTCGTGCACGACCTTGAATTGACCGAAGAACAGGTAATGATTCGCGACATGGCGCGCGACTTTGCCCGCAACGAAATCGCCCCGCACGCCCAGGCCTGGGAAAAGGCCGGCTGGATCGATGATGCGCTGGTCGCCAAACTTGGCGAGCTGGGCCTTTTAGGCATGGTGGTGCCGGAGCAATGGGGCGGCACCTACATCGACTACGTCGCCTATGCGCTGGCGGTTGAAGAGATCTCCGCTGCCGACGCAGCTACCGGCACGCTAATGAGCGTACACAGCTCAGTCGGCTGCGGGCCGGTGCTCAATTACGGGACTGATGAGCAGAAACACACCTGGCTGGAAAAGCTCGCCACCGGTCGGGCTATAGGTTGCTTTTGCCTGACCGAACCGCATGCGGGCTCCGAAGCACATAACCTGCGCACTCGTGCCGAGTTGCAAGGTGATGAGTGGGTCATCAACGGTGCCAAACAGTTCGTCAGCAACGGCAAACGCGCACAACTGGCCATTGTGTTTGCCGTGACCGACCCGCAGCTTGGTAAAAAGGGCCTGTCAGCGTTTCTGGTACCCACCGAAAACCCGGGGTTCGTGGTTGACCGCAGCGAACACAAGATGGGCATCAGGGCGTCCGACACCTGCGCCGTCACCTTGAACAACTGCCGAATCCCGGCGGCCAACCTGCTGGGCGAGCGCGGCAAGGGGCTGTCCATTGCCCTCTCCAATCTGGAAGGTGGCCGTATCGGCATCGCGGCGCAGGCCCTGGGCATCGCCCGCGCCGCGTTTGAGGCCGCGCTGGCCTATGCGCGTGAGCGCGTGCAGTTCGACAAGCCGATCATCGAGCACCAGAGCATCGCCAACCTGTTGGCCGATATGCACACCCGCATCAATGCCTCGCGGCTGTTGATTCTGCATGCCGCGCGCCTGCGCAGCGCCGGACAGCCCTGCCTGTCCGAAGCCTCGCAAGCCAAGCTGTTCGCTTCGGAAATGGCCGAGTGGGTGTGTTCCAAAGCAATCCAGATTCATGGCGGCTACGGCTACCTGGAAGACTACCCTGTCGAAAGGTACTACCGCGACGCGCGCATCACCCAGATCTACGAAGGCTCCAGTGAGATCCAGCGTCTGCTGATTGCCCGCGAACTGCGTCACTACCTGGTCTGATAAACGCGACTGCCCCGGCGATGCCTGTCGCCGGGGCATGCTGTCAGCGCGTCATGAATCGCTCCCGCCCAAGCAGTGTCACCAGCAACGCGACCGAGTCGGCGTTTTTAAGCGTGATGTCGATACGCTTGCGAACATCGTCGTAAAACACGTCTCGAGCCTCATCAAGGGTCTTCTTACCCGCTATCCGCAGAATCGTCTGCTTACCATTACCGTCCGTTCGCCTCAAGTCGCGCCACGCGTCTTCATCCAGCTGCCTGAACAGTTTGTCGCGGTCAGTGTGGTAGGACAGGGTCTTCTGCTGTTGATAGGTCAGCTCGTTTCTGATGCGCAGTCGATACTCCGATGCGTCATCCAGCAAATCAACAAACGGTGCCTGAGATTCGAGATAGGCAATGTCGTCAGTCTTGAGCACCAGGTGAGATAACTCATGAATCAGGATCGTGGCGCGATAATGCGGACCATGCTTGAATTCACCCGAGCGAATGACGTTGAGCTTGAAACGGTAGGTAGGCAAACGAAAGAACTGCTCAGTCAGAAAAACCCGCCTTAATGGGTCAGCTTCGAAGATAAACGCACTGGCGGACTCGTTGCCCACCCGGTTAATGCCGACCACGTAACGCTTGGAGTCGATAGGCGACATCGAAGGGCTCATCAACTCCTCGTAAATCTTGGTAACGGCCTTTTTGGTGACTTTATACACATGCTCATCCGGGACCTTCTGAGCAAAAAAATCAGCCAGTATCTTTTCCGTCCGTGGATCTGGCTTTCCGTCCGGCAATCGCCTGGTCAGGTTGGCCAGGCAGTTTTCCAGATAATGCTGAGCCTGAACATATGCATCTTCGATGGCCTGGGCCATTTCTCGATAGGAATGTCGAATCTCGGACATACCTCGAGCATTGATGACTATCAGGTCGTCAACCAGATCATCAATGACGCTGCCTTCAATACGGGTAAGCGCACCACCGCCACCTTTTAGTCCGCCCTGAATATCGAGTTTCCATTGCTGATCGGCATCAAGACTGACCGAGGGGCCAATCTTCTTGCCCGCAATAATGAACCAACCGTCCTCATCGGACTGCAATTCATAGGTCTTACCACCAATGGCTGCATACTTTCTATCGGTGGCCGGATCGCGGTAGACACTTAACAGCTCATCCCTTTGCAGCGTGTCCAAGGCGATCTCATGAGCTTCGAATTCGCGCAGGCGGTCTCTTATCTGCTGCGTCAGTGAGCTCTTGCTCCAGGAAAACCCGGACTCATTGGGCTCATCTTCCAGTTGCAAAAGCGTGTCGGACAGAGCAGCGTCGTCCGGTAACGTGCTGGTCTCGTCAACCGTACGTGATGTGAATGCCGAAGAGTTCTGCCCGGAAGAGATCATTACGCTCAAGGCAGCCATGAACTCCGACAGGGCCTTGCCCCAGTGCTTCCCCCCGGCCGAGATGACCGACAGATTCAATAGCGCCTGCCCCTGGATGATACCAACCAATGCACCCAGACGCCCCGGCATCAGTGCCATGACTTGCTCGGCCCCCAGAGTGAACAGGTACCGGGAAGCAGCGCGGCGCTGTTCGGCATTAGTGACGCTGTGCTGTTGCACTTGTAACTTCAGGGTATCCAGAGCGCCCTCGAACATCAGCAGCAGACAGTTACCGTTATAGGGATCGATTTGCACGGTCACCGGTGCAGGAGTATCAAAGGGCACGTCAAAAGAGGATTCTGCACTGAAAGGTAGATGCGGCTCCACGAAGCCACCTTTGTCATAGACTTTGCGCAAATGGGGATCAACACGATCCAGAATGTACGCTTGAAGATAGGTAGAGGTATGGATGTCCCTCAACAGCGCAGCCTGGTCCGGGTACTCCTTGAAAACAAATTCGTCGTGCAGTGGCGCGTAAAGCACCCACGGTCCCGATTGGCTTTCATGCGGCCCCATCAGATACGTATTGAGTACGAGGGTCGGCTCCCAGCCTTCCTTGGCAGGGAGCAACTGCAGGGGGCTGAATACCATCTTGCAGCCGTTGACGGGAAGGCGTGCAATGGCATCAGGCATATCAAGAACGTTTTCGATAACCGTATAAGCTTGCTCGGACAACTCATTCTTGAGCCTGAGCGCAAACGCTCGCAGTATATCCAGCGAAGGGATCTGATCGACGAACAGTTTGCGTCGCTTGAGGTAATCAGGAGCAGTCGCGGCAAGGATCGGCTCGAGCATGCTCCGGTAACCCGCAGCGATGTCCAGCGACCTCACCAGATCACGAACGTAAGCCGGAGTGAGCGACGCGTTCAGTGGCTTATCGTCCGCTGATGAGAGAAGGATGACCCCGTCCTGCCTGGACAGGAAACGGTCGATAGCATATTCCACAAGGGTTTCGCTGACTGATTGTGTGGCCGCCGGTATCGACTGGGGTGTCTGCCCCGGTGCGACCGGGACGGGAATGTAATGCGCCATTGTCACCCGGACGCTTTCAGGGTCAGGGCGAGGCTCGGTGAAATCGGTGTTGAACCTGCTTTTCAGTCGCTCGCAGGAGTAGTCATAGAGACTGGGTATATCAAACAAAAAATCTTTCTGGCCGACACAGGTCACATAGAACCGCTGCAGGGCATTCACCAGCGTAATCTGATCAGTCCCCGACGCTTCGCTGACCCATGAAGGGACGATGGCTTTGTAGATGATGAACTGGATGGCAACGCCCAGATAGCCAAGAGCCTGGCGATTTCGGTCATCGCGCTCTCCTGCACTCAGCAGGTTGACGAAAAGTTCTGACGGTACCCGCCAGGTCACGGCCTGCTGATAAAGATACGCCACGGTGCTTCGCTGACGTTCAACCTCGCCACGTTGTAACGTTTCGATGAAATGCTCTTCAATGCGTTGCAGTTTTACCTTGAGATCCAGCGTGCCAGTCCGGGTACGATGATCAAGCAGCCTCTGCCTGTCCGGCTCGGCAAGAACCCCCGACAAGTGCGAAACCAGTTCGAAACCTGTCAACCGCGCAGCAACATAGTCTTTCAGTGCCTGCAGGGTTTCGAAACATACAAGTCCCTTGCTCAGTACCCACAGAGCGGGCGAGCTGTGAGCAAGCCTGTTATTGATCACGAACGCGTTGGGCACCTGGATTGCAGGTGATTCAGGATCGAACTGAACAGAAACGGTGAACGCATCGACCTGTGACTCACCCAGCGCCTCCCTGAGACCAGGCAGTGGCCGGTCCAGTAATTGCTGAACGCTCTCGATGACCGACTCGGGAAGCAAACCTGTACGCTTTTCAACAAGCAATTCCAGGCGCAGTGCATACTCGCGGACCAGGCCGGATATCACACCGGGGCGCTCGCTGCTATCCAGCTGACGAACCGTACGTGAATAGAATTGGCTGATTTGCTCTTCGAAGCGGCGAGGAAACTCCTCCTGTACACAGACCAGTATGTGTTCGAGCAATGCCAACGGCAGGCGTTGCAACGGCCGATTCAGAACCGGAGTTATCAGCCCTGCCACCACCACGCTGTCTGACAGGGGGTCCTGCGTGTAGCCGCAAACGCGGTCAAGCGCCAACGAAAGCAGCCTCACAGGCACCGCATCCATGGCAGCCGGCAAGATCCAAAGGGCCCGGGCATCCAGAGGTGGTCCTCCAATTACAGCCAGGTAACGGTTCAGCGCGTGACGCATGCAGCCCTCTACACCGGCATGCAGAACATCAACGCGCTCAAGCAACACATCAAGCTTCTTCAGTTTGCCAATCCAGTTGTAAGAAGGCTCGGAAACAAGCTTCGGATGCTCCCCCACGCCCGCCTGGATCGAGGCTCCCCAGGTTTGGCCAAAGGGCAGCACTTCCGGACGCCAGCGCCCTGAGTCGTGGAGGTTTGATAGCCGGCCATCCAGGAGTCCGCGAATATCCAGTGCATCATCAACCCGAACCGGATTTTTTTCATATTGGATCGGTGGCAGGCCCAGGACATAACGCAGATTGCGCTTTTGCAGAGCGATCACAGAGTCAGCGAATTCACTGAAAAACACGTTGGCGAACGCATCCTGATACGACTCGACCTTACCCTTCTCTTTAATGGCAAGGTGATCGTTCAAGGATGAATAAAACAGCAGCTCGGCACGTGAGGGGTCGCTCAGTACGTGCGCTATTGCACGAGCCGGATCATCAAAGCGCAAGAAGCCCGACAGCGAGAAGTAGAGAAACGCACTCGACGGCTGTTCGGCGGGAAAATCAATCAGGAACACGCCCACCAGCTTGACAGGCTCCTGTCCCGCAACGGTGACTGACAACCGTTGAACGCGTATCGACTGTACATTCCCAGGTTGCGAGGGTAACAGGCTGAGCAAACAGCGATACTCTGCCTCAGTCATCGTGCCATGTGCCCGGCTCGATAAAAGATGCTGAAGAAAACACGCAGCGAGCGCATGACCAATAAAGTCTCTTACTGTACGGCCGTCCTGTCGTTTTGACATCCAGTAGTCAGACAGCAATTGCTCGTATGCATCGCGAACTCCCGAAACCACGTCAGCCAGCGCCAGCTCGAAAAGCTCGCTCTGCGCTTGCGGCAAGACAAGGCCCCGCGCATCCAGAAATTGCCGTATCAGACCCGTCGGAAGAACGTTCAGGGAAAATGCCTGCACAGCAGCATCAGCCAGATACTGAGTGCCCACTACCGATGACACCACCGGATTGGCTCCGGGGTCAGTGCCCAGAATCTGCACCACCTGACTGAAAACGTCGACGCTGTCTGCGACGCCTCTCTGCACTAACGCCGTCTGCAAGGCCTTGCCTGCCGCAGCTCGCAGGTCCGGCAGCTCCTGCAACTGGACCAACAGGCGTTCCAGATGCCCGGCCTGCTGGCGCATGATCGCCAGCGTACGCGCTTCGAAGAGCGAGCCCTCGACACGCTCTGCCTCGATAGTCGATATATCGCTGACGTCGCCAAACCGCTGCTGCAAGGCAATTAGCAGCGAAGTGCGGCTCTCGAATCGCTCAACCCCGAAGGTCAGGGTACTCAAAAAGACTGGCGCGACACCTGGCGTGGGGTCGCTGATTAACAAGGCACCCGCAAGTTCGGCGTTATCGGGCGAATTGTCGCCTATTATCAGCCGATCAGCTCTTGGACGGGGTGCATCGCTGTTGGGCTCGACACTTACTCCGACCAATAATTGCAGCCACTTGCCATCTTCACTGCTGATGCGTGAGCTGCCGACTGCGTCATGAATGTCCTGTGTGAATCGGCTGCGCAGAGAGTCGCTGAAAAAATAGGGAAGTACTGTTGGCATGTGCTGTTTCCTTTGAATAGCCCTCATCGCTCACTGCGCCGGGGCACGTGGCAGAGGAAAAGGAAACAGCTTATTGAGGTAGCACGACGCGCCTGCGTTACATAAAGCAATGGGTCCGCAGGCGCACGTCGCTCACATCAATTAACGGAAGGCTGGACGTTCTTTTCAACCCATGCAGCGAAGGCGTTGATGAACTTCTCCAGAAATGGCCGTGTCTTGTCGGACAGTGCGCCCGCTTCATCGAAAAAGCTTCCAGCGCCACCCAGGTATGCCTCAGGCTGCTGAAGGCACAGCACGTCCAGAAATACCAGAGACTGGCGCAGGTGATGGTTGGCACCAAAGCCACCGACAGCACCCGGAGAAGCGCTTATGACCGCGCCGGGTTTGCCGCTGAAAGCGCTTTTGCCGTAAGGACGCGAGCCCACATCAATGGCATTTTTCAGGGCACCCGGCACCGAACGGTTGTATTCCGGTGTTACAAAAAGCACGCCGTCGGCAGCGCCCAACTGGTCGCGAAATGCACTGTAGGCTGGCGGCGGAGAAGCGCCATCAATGTCTTCGTTATACAGAGGCAAATCGCCAATTTCGACGATATTAAGTTTAAGGCTGGCAGGTGCCAGCTCCGCGAGGGCAAGCGCAATTTTTCGGTTGATGGAGTCTTTTCGCAGACTGCCGACCAATACGGCAATGGTATGAACCTGGCTCATGAAAATATCCGTCATCTGATTAATAGGGAAGATCAGGTATACAACAACAGCCGCCTTTAGACGACCATTGCCCTGGTCAATTCCCCGACGCCCCACAACCGCCCGGATTATTTTTTTCCCGTCGGCAAACTCACCTATAGATCAGTGGTCTACTAGCCTTGATGGATTCGTAAACCAGCAGTTATATTCAGTTTCAGAGGTTACAGAGCAAATGGCTTCAGTTCTCGTCGGACAATTTCATGCCAGAGACGCCGAAGGTCGCGTCTACCCGGTCCATGAATTCCAGGAATCGCAGCCGGGTGAGGTGCAGGGCGGGCAGCCGGTAATCACTTACAGACTGGCAATTGGTGACCGGGTCAAGCATCTGGGCGGTGAAGACTTTCAACTGGTGCAATCGGGCGTTAAAATCACCCGTACAACGCCGTAATACAAACAGAATTCCCGCTCGAGCTACCGCTGCCAGCGGGAAGTTGCTAGTCAGAAAAGATCAGATACCAGAAAATCGCCGTTTCACGTGTGTTGGGATCTATGCCTCGATAGCGCATATGATCCACCCCGCCTACCACGTATCCACAACGCTCATACAACCTGCAGGCACCCAGGTTATTGTTCTGGGTTTCCAGAACGATGCCGGGCAGATTGCGCTTGCGGCTCCAGAATTGAGCGACATCGAGCAATGAGCGCGCGACCCCATGACGACGCGCCGACTCGTCTACCGCCAATTCATCGATGTAGGCGAACCCGCTCCAGTGAGTGCTCATCACGATATGGCCAACCGGGCGGTCATCCAGCCAGGCCACCATCACCGAACTCGTGGCGGCATCGCGATGATCGGCAAACTCCTGAGAATCGATACCATAATTCTTGCTGTACGGCTCGACCAGCTCAACCTGCCATGAATCAACGCTTTCGCCGATACGCGGTTGGGCATAGCCAAGCACTGTAAACGTGAATTCGCTATTGAGAATGTAGTCCTCGAAGCATTCGTCTGCGATCCGAATGCTCAAGGCAGGGTTTGCCACGTTCATGTCACCACTCGCTGGTTGCTGTCAGGAGGACGTCTGCGCTGCGGCTTCCAGCATTTGTACCCACAAAGCAGGTGCACCGGATGCCTTGGCAATGGTGCTCATACGGACTTCATGCTCGGCCAGTTCACTTTCCGAAGCACGAATGATGCGGCAAGGTTTGCGATCGGCAGGCAAACGGCGGATTTCGCTGCCTCGGTTGCCAGAGCCTTCACCGGAGCCGTTGCCGTCAGAGGCATTACCAGCCAGCGACAGGCTGGTCTGCCCGCCGGTCATCGCCAGGTAGACGTCGGCCAGAATTTCAGAGTCGAGCAGTGCGCCGTGCAGCTCGCGGCCCGAGTTGTCGACGCCGTAGCGCTTGCACAGGGCATCCAGACTGTTGCGCTGCCCCGGATGGCGCTCGCGGGCCATCATCAGGGTGTCGAGGATCGAACAGTGCAGGGTGATATCAGCCCTGTCCTGCGAACCCATCAAGGCAAATTCGTTGTTGATGAAGCCAACATCGAACGCTGCGTTGTGAATGATCAGTTGCGCGCCTTTGATGAATTCGAAAAATTCATCGGCGACTTCGGCAAACCGGGGCTTGCCGACCAGAAATTCGTTGGTGATACCGTGAACACCAATCGCGCCTTCGTCACTTTCGCGATCAGGTTGCAGGTACACGTGAAAATGCCGACCGGTCAGGCGCCGGCCAATCAACTCGACACAACCGATCTCGATGATCCGGTGACCATCTGTCACCGGCATACCGGTGGTTTCGGTATCGAGAACGATCGATCTGTTATCCAGGTTTTGCAATGCCATTGACTGTCGCCTCATCTACAGGCCGCGATTCTAACACGCCATGGAAGCTGCGAGCCTGTCGGATCCATCCGCAATTGAAAGGGATAAACGTCAGCAGGCGCTGAAGGGATACAACGGATTCGGCGATTTTACCCGGAACTCGCACGCCTCCCGAGTTGCACCATGAGTTGCGATAAAGGCAACAGAGTTCCGAGTTTACGATGATTGCTGACGCGTCTGCCGCGTGTCCATACTCGACCCATCGGCAACAGGAGATCGATATGAGCCCTCTCTGGCAGCGCCTTCGCGATCAAGCCCGGCAACTGACCGAGCGCAACCCGGTACTCGGCGATTATGCGACAAGCCACCTGCTGGCCTATTCGACTTTCGAGGATGCGCTCGCTGCGAACCTTGCCCGACAGATGCAGGCCCAAGCGAGTAACGTGGCGCTGGAAGACTGGTTCAAGGCGATCATAAAGGCCAGGCCGTCCATCGCTCAGGCAGCAGCTGCCGATATCAACCATCTGGAAACAGTCAATCCTGCCTGCCCGGATCACCTCACGGCCTTTCTGACCTTCCGGGGCATACAGGCCGTTCAGGCATACCGCATCGCCCATACACTATGGGCTGAAGGCGATGTGCAAAGCGCCGTGCTTGTGCAGAACTGGGCGGCCAACACCTGGAGCATCGACATTCACCCGGCGGCGCGGCTCGGAAAATCCCTGTTTGTCGACCATGGCATCGGCTTTGTTATCGGGGAAACCGCTGTAGTCGAAGATCAAGTGAGCCTCTGGCACGGTGTCACGCTGGGCAGCACCCTCAACGAAGCAGGCGACCGACACCCGAAAATCCGCAGAGGCGCACTTATTTGCGCCGGAGCAACCGTTCTGGGAAACATCGAAGTAGGAGCCAATGCCATTGTGGCGGCCAACTCGGTCGTACTCAAAGCAGTGGCGGCTGAAACGGTCGTCGCTGGCACACCGGCAAAGGTGGTGGGTAATGCCCCTGCTTTTCTGGCGACCTTTACGACAAAATCCAAAGGCTAATCAGGAGCTATTACCATGACAGCCGTCGCTCAATTTGCGCAGGGTATCGATCATCCTCTTGTCACCGTGCGTAATCATGCCGAGGCTCTGGAGCTGTATCGCAGAATGGGCTTCGCGCCGTCTCCGGTCAGCTACCACCCTTGGGGAACCGTCACCTCGTTGATGATGTTTCCCAGTAACTTTATCGAATTGATCGGCGTCGAAGATGCTTCGAAATTCGGCACCCACTCGGTAAACGGTTTCTGCTTCGGACGTCAGCTGGGTCAATTCCTCGACCGCGGCGAAGAAGGCGTTTCGCTGGTGGCGCTGCACAGTAAAGATGCCGACGATGACCACGCGCGTATGGCGGCTGCAGGGCTTGAAAGCCAGGGCCGTATTGATTTTCGCCGAAAAATGACGCTTCCCGATGGTCGCGACGATGAAGCCGTTGTTTCGCTGGCGCTCTTCATCGACCCGGAACTCCCGGACGCCTCCAACTTTATCTGCCATCAGCATCGTCCTGAACTGATCTGGGTGCGCGGCTGGCAGAACCACCCCAATGGTGCAGACGGGATTCTGGCGATCACCTATCTGGCAGACCCCGAACGGCTTGAACCCCGCTGGCGAGCTATCTACGGCGATGCAGTGAAATACAACGGTACTGTGCTGGAAGCTGATACCCGATGCGGCTTATTGCGAGCGATTGACGCCGCTACAGCTGCCCTGGAATTTCCGGGCGTCGAACTACCTGCAATTACCAGGGAGCGCCCCCATGCGATTTCCATCCGGCTGCGCACCACGAGCCTCAACGACCTGCGCGCAATACTGGCGCGTAATGACGTGGCTCATCATGAAATACGGGGTCATGAAATACCGGACCGCGTCCTCGTGGCGCCGCACGCGGCAGGCAATGTCATCCTCGATTTCGTACCGAGTGTTTGACTGAACGTCGACTGACGAATATCACTTTTTTATGCCACGCACTTCGTCAACACCACGGTTGGCGAGCTGGTCGGCACGCTCGTTGCCGGGATGGCCGATATGGCCTCGTACCCACTGCCATTTCACGTTATGCCGGCTGACCTGTTCATCGAGCAACTGCCACAGATCGGCATTTTTGACCGGTTCCTTGGCCGCGGTTTTCCAGCCGCGTTTCTTCCAGTTGACCATCCACTCGGTAATGCCTTTCATCACGTACTGAGAGTCGGTCACCAGCGTCACTTCGCAGGGACGCTTGAGCTCTTCGAGCCCGCGAATGGCACCCGTCAGCTCCATGCGGTTGTTGGTGGTGTTGGCCTCGCCACCCCACAGCTCTTTTTCGACACCCTTGCACACCAGCAGGGCACCCCACCCGCCCGGGCCAGGATTGCCCTTGCAGGCACCGTCGGTGAAGAGTTCAACGCTATCGCTCATTACGACCTTTCCAGAATGATGGGCTTCATGTGCAGCAGGGCATTGCTCAGGAATGATCCTGAGTGTTGCGACTGACCTTGGCCATCGGCATGGGAATCAGCTTGCCGATAGGGTCGCGGCGTACCTGACGTACAGGCCTCAGGCCTACCACCAGTTTACGCGCCACCAGAAGGTAGAAGCCGCCACCGGGGCTCTGACGTCCTTCGCCGAGGCTTTCGAGCCCAGCAAGGCGTGACTGCCATGCCGCTGAAGCAAGGGGCGGACGATAGCATCCGAAGCGCCGTTTCTCCAGCGCGAAGCCCAGCAGGTTCAGCCAGTCGGCGACCCGCGAGGATGAGATGCAGCGCGCCTTGCGCAGCGCATCCCGAGCGAACACGTGACGCATGCCCCAGGCGCTCCAGGGGTTGATGCCGATAATCAGCAAGTGCCCGCCCGGCCGAACACTGCTGGCTGCTTCACGAAGTAGCCCGTGGGGCGACAGGCAGAAATCCAGGCCGTGTTGCAGTACCACGACATCCGCCGCGTGTTCGCTCAATGGCCAGGCCTGCTCTTCGCAGACAATCTCGACGCCCGGCAATGGTGCTCCGAGCCGCACATTGCGTTGCACCTGCGGGGCAACCGGCGGCGCTTGCGCCGACGGGCCGTAATGCACCAGATAGCCGCCGAAATACCGCCCCAGCTCTTCGTCGAGAATGCGCCGTTCCTCTTCGAGCAGAAGCTGCCCCAGCGGCCCGGAAAGCCATTCACGGGCAGCGCGGATCAATGCAAGCCACTCAGGATCAGCCTGAGCGAACGCTTCATCGGTCATGAGTTCTCCTCCAGAGGTGCTCGCGTACAGCGGCAACAGACTCTAAGATGCACCATTGTCCGCCGCTATGCGAACTGCGCCATGATACAGATCCACGCCCTTCCTGCTTTCAATGACAACTACATATGGTTGTTACAAGACCTTTCGAGCCAGCAATGCGCTGTGGTCGATCCTGGCGACGCGAAACCGGTGCTGGGCTGGCTGGCGGAACATCCTGACTACCAGCTGACCGATATCCTCATCACCCACCACCACAATGATCATGTCGGTGGCGTGGCGGAACTCAAGCAGGCGACCCGGGCACGCGTACTCGGACCTGCGGCAGAGACTATTCCGGCACGCGATATCGCACTGGTCGACCATGACCTACTGACAGTGCTCGGCCTCGAGTTTGTGGTGCATGCAGTTCCCGGCCACACGCTCGGTCATATCGCCTTCTACCATGAAGGCGCTACAACGCCCTTGCTGTTCAGCGGCGACACGCTGTTCGCAGCAGGCTGTGGACGTCTGTTCGAGGGTACGCCAAAGCAGATGCATGACTCCCTCGAGCGTCTGGCCAAACTGCCGGACAGCACGCTGATTTATTGCGCCCACGAATACACGCTAAATAATCTGCGCTTCGCCCAGGCCGTCGAGCCCGATAATCAGGATATTGCCCAACGCCTCGCCGAAGTCACCCGCTGGCGTAATGAAAATCGCATCAGCCTTCCTTCAAACCTGGCTCTGGAAAAACGCACCAACCCGTTCCTGCGAACCCGGGAAACATCTGTTAAAGAAAAAGCGGACGAACGGAGCGGCGGGCAAAACACCTCGCAGAGTGCGGTCTTTGCCAGCTTGAGGGCATGGAAAGATAAGTTCTGACCCGACCATAAAACCGCAATAAAATTCTGAAAGGTTGACCGACGGCAGGCTGCTTCCTAGAATCGCCCGACATTTTCGTCTGGATGTACCCCCCGAACAATGTCGTCATCTATCAGCAAGCCTTCACATTCGGACGCATTGACTCGGTTGGCTCAGGCCATGGCTGTCACCGCGAGTGCGCTTCTGGCCGGTTGCCAGAGCACTGCCAGCGTCGACCCGGTCAGCAGCCATCGCACGCCTAATCTGGCCGCCGGCATCAAGCAAAAACCGATTTTCCTGTCTCACAAGCCCGTCACTCCCCTCGCCCCGCCACAAGATGTGTGGGAGCGCATGCGTCAGGGCTTTCAACTGCAACAAGGCAACGATCAAAACCCCCGTATCGACCAGCAGCGCCTGTGGTTCGCCAACAACCCTTCCTTTCTGGAAAACGCTGGCGAGCGTGGCAGCCTGTATATGCATTACATCGTCGAGCGCCTTGAAGAACGCAACATGCCGCTGGAGCTGGCTCTGCTGCCGGTCATCGAAAGCGCCTACAACCCGATGGCCGTTTCACGCAGCCAGGCTGTAGGTCTATGGCAGTTCATCCCCTCGACCGGGCGTTATTTCAATCTGCGTCAGACCAGCTTTTACGACGGACGTCGTGATATCCAGGCCTCGACTGTTGCCGCACTGGATTACCTGACCCGCCTCCATGACATGTTCAACGGCGACTGGTTGCTGGCCCTGGCGGCCTACAACGCGGGCGAAGGCACAGTGAGCCGTGCCATCGAGCGCAATGACAAGCTCAACCTGCCGACCGACTACTGGAACCTGCCACTTCCGCAGGAAACACGGGACTATGTGCCCAAGCTGCTGGCCTTGTCCCAGGTAGTACTGTCGCCGGAAGCCTATGGCGTCAACCTCAATCCGATCGCCAACCAGCCCTATTTCGAAGTTGTCGAACTCAACAAGCGCGTCGATCTGTCCAAAGTGGCCAGCGCTGCCGATATTGACGAAGATGAGCTTATCCAGCTCAACCCTGCCTACAAGAAGCGCCTGACCGTCGATGGGCCTCAGCATCTGCTGGTGCCAACGTCCAAGGCGCAACTGCTGACGGCCAGCCTTCTGACCATGAAACAGGAAGAGCTGGTCGCCTGGCAGCCTTACCGCGTACGCAAGGGCGATACTCTGGAAAGCCTGGCGAGTCGCTATCAGGTCACGGTCAGCTCGCTCAAGGGCAATAACAAGCTGTCCGGCAACCGCCTGAAGGTCGGTCAATCACTGAGCATACCGGTCAAGCCGGGCATGCAGAATTCACAGCCCGTGTTCGAAGCGTTGGCCAGCAACGACAAGCCGTCACGTACCCGAAGTTACAAGGTGCGCAGCGGTGACAACCTGACCACCATCGCGCAAGCCAACAAGGTGGATGTCGAAGACCTGCAACGCTGGAACAAGCTGACCGGCAAGAAGCTCAAGGTCGGCCAGACGCTGGTCATGCAGGACACCAGCAAATCCAGCAGTAAAACGGTCGCCAGCGCCAAAGACGGCGAAAAGAAATCCATGCAGTACAAGATCCAGAAAGGCGACTCGATGTACCTGGTCGCCAAGCGCTTTAACGTCGAGATGCAACATCTCAAGCGCTGGAATCCACGTAGCGGGCAGGCCCTCAAACCCGGTCAGACCCTGACCGTTTACCTGCCGCACTGATGACCGCGGCTACTTGCCCTTCGATAACCTTGGGGCGGGTGGCCGATGCAGCCCCGGCGGCGCAGTCACCTGCAGTCTTTTTCCAGCTGGAACAAGCTGTTACTGTTAGCGACCCGAAAGCCCAAGTCGCCTGGATCGTGATACGTCCCTTCCTGCTAACCATCAGCCTGGCCTTGAGCTTCTGCGCCAACGCAGCCATCACAGAAAGTCATGGCTATGCGCAGTTTGGTATTCTCAAGTACCCGGCCAGCTTTACTCATTTCGACTGGGTCAATCCCGAGGCGCCGAAAGGTGGCACCTTGAGAATGATGGCGTTTGGTACGTTCGACACGCTCAATCCTTACACATTCAAGGGCAGCAGCCCGGTCTCGACCGGAAACTTCCTGCAATACGGCGTCAATGAACTGAACGAGCCGTTGATGGTGGGCACAGGGCAGTACGACCCGTCCGGCGATGAACCGACCTCCAGTTACGGGCTGATCGCCCAGTCCGTTGAATACAGCGAGGACCGCAGCTGGGTGGTGTTCAACCTGCGCCCGCAGGCGCGCTTTCACGATGGCAAGCCCATCACCGCCTACGACGTCGCGTTTTCCTACCGAACGCTGCTCAAGGACGGTCATCCTCAATACCGCACCGCCTTGCAGGAAGTGCAGCGCGTCGACATCCTCAATCGTCATCGCATCCGGTTTGTCTTCAAGCGCTCTGGCAATCCGTTGCTGATTCTGCGTCTTGGGGAACTGCCAGTGCTGCCCCAGCATTACTGGAAGAACAGAGACTTCAAGGCGACTACCTTCGAACCGCCGCTGGGCAGTGGCCCCTACCGCATCACCCGCGTGCAGCCCGGACGTCAGCTGGTGTTCGAGCGGGTCAAGGATTACTGGGGCAAGGACCTGCCGGTCAACCGCGGCAAATACAATTTCGACCGGGTGGAAGTCGAGTTCTACCGCGACAGCGATGTGGCGTTCGAAGCATTCAAGGCGGGCGAATTCGATATCTACATCGAGCATCAGGCCAAGAACTGGGCCAATGGCTATAACTTCCCGGCAGTCGCAAACGGTCAGGTAATCAAGGCGCAGATTCCGCACCGCATCCCAACCCAGACCCAAGGCCTGTTCATGAACACCCGGCGCGCGGCCTTCGCCGATATCCGCGTACGCGAAGCACTGGGGCTGTTGTTCAATTTCGAATGGACCAACCGCACACTGTTCAGCGACGCTTATGAGCGTTCGACCAGCTATTACCCCAACAGCGAGTTTTCCGCGACGGGCCTGCCGAGCGGGGCTGAATGGTTATTGCTGGCGCCTTATCGCGATCAGTTGCCCGCCAGTCTGTTTACCCAGCCATTTGCCCCATCGAAAACCGATGGCGGCGGCATCCCGCGCGATACTCTGCGCAAGGCCTTGAAACTGCTTGCCGATGCTGGCTGGACGCTGTCGGACAAGGGCTTGCTCAACGCCGACAAGCAACCGCTGCGCTTCGAGATCCTGCTGGTCAACCCCAACCTCGAACGCATTCTGCAGCCCTACATTGAAGACCTGCGACGCCTGGGTATCGATGCAGGGCTGCGCACCGTCGATCGCGCCCAGTACAAACAACGCCTGGACCGTTTCGACTTCGACATGATTCTCATGACCCTGCAACAGACGCTGAGCCCTGGTCTTGAGCAGTGGCAATATTTTCATTCAAGCCAGGCCGCGATCAACGGCAGCAAGAACTACGCCGGCATTGCCAACCCCGCGGTCGACGCCCTGCTGAACAAACTGCTCGGCGCGCAAACCCGCGATGAACAGGTCGCGGCTGCGCGAGCGCTGGACCGCGTGCTGCTGGCTCAGCACCACAGCATTCCCAACTGGTATCTGAACAATCATCGGCTTGCCTATCGCAACCGATTCGCCATGGTCACCAGCCCGCCCTACACCCTAGGGCTGCGTGCGTGGTGGCTCAAGACTCTGGAGAAGCCCCGATGAACCCATTGCATTCCCTGCGCGCGCAAGCGGCCGGCCTGCTGTTGGCCAGCCTCGCCTGCACGGTACAGGCTGCGCCTCAGCATGGCGTGACGCTGTACGACGAGCCGCCCAAGTACCCGGCCGACTTCAAGCACTTCGACTACGTGAACCCGGATGCGCCCAAGGGTGGCACGTTCCGCCAGGCAGGCTTCGGCGGTTTCGACAGCCTCAACCCGTTCATCAACAAGGGCGTGCCGGCAGATGACATCGGCCTGATCTACGACACCCTGGCCCGTGCAAGCCTGGATGAACCGTTCAGTGAGTACGGGCTGGTTGCCGGTAAAATCGAGAAAGCCCCGGACAACAGCTGGGTACGCTTCTACCTGCGCCCGGAAGCGCGCTTTCATGACGGCCACCCGATGCGTGCAGAAGACGTGGAGTTCAGCTTCAAGACACTGATGGAGCACGGGTCGCCCATGTACAAGGGTTACTACGCCGACGTCGATCAGGTGGTCGTCGAAGACCCGCTGCGCGTGCTGTTCAAATTCAAGCACAAGGGCAATCGGGAGATGCCGCTGATTCTTGGCCAGTTACCCGTGCTGCCCAAACATTTCTGGGCAGATCGCGACTTCAGCAAGGGCAACCTGGACTTCCCGCTGGGCAGCGGGCCGTACAAGGTCGCCGATGTAAAAGCCGGGCGCTCGGTGCGCTATGAACGGGTCAAGGATTACTGGGCCAAGGACCTGCCGATCAATAAGGGCTTCTACAACTTCGATGTGCTGACCACCGACTACTATCGCGACAACACCGTCGCGCTGGAAGCGGGCAAAGCCGGGCAGTTCGATTATTGGGTGGAAACCAGCGCCAAGAACTGGGCAACTGCATATGACACGCCAGCAGTCCGGGATGGCAGGCTGATCAAGGAAGAGCTGCCCAATGGCAATCCGACGGGCATGCAGGGTTTTGTCTTCAACCTGCGCAAGCCGGTGTTTCAAGACGTCAGGGTCCGTGAGGCGCTGACTCTGCTGCTGGACTTCGAGTGGACCAACAAACAGCTGTTCAACGGCTCGTACAGCCGCACCAAAAGCTATTTCGACAACTCGGAAATGGCCGCCAGCGGCCTGCCGTCCGCCGAAGAACTGAAAATTCTTGAACCGTTGCGCGGCAAGATCCCGGATCGAGTGTTCACCGAACCCTTCACGCTGCCGGTAACCGATGGCAGTGGCATGATTCGTCCACAGCAACGCCGGGCCTTCCAGCTGTTGCAGGAAGCGGGCTGGAAGATCGTCGACGACAAGATGGTCGATGCACAGGGCAACCCGGTGAAGCTGGAGTTTCTGATCGCCCAGACCGAGTTCGAGCGCATTCTGTTGCCTTACAAACGTAACCTGAGTGATCTGGGCATCGAGCTGGTGATTCGCCGCGCCGACGTGTCGCAATACATCAACCGCCTGCGCTCGCGGGACTACGACATGATCGTCACTGGCTATCCGCAGTCCAGCTCACCCGGTAACGAGCAGCGCGTGTATTTCGACTCATCCAGCGCCGACAACCCGGGCAGCCGTAACTTCATGGGCCTCAAGGACCCAGCGGTAGACACGCTGGTCAACGGGCTGATCAACGCCGACTCCCGGGAAAGCCTGATCACCCATACCAAAGCGCTGGACCGCGTATTACTGTGGGGTTTTTACGTTGTACCCAACTGGCACATCAAAACCTGGCGGGTGGCTTACTGGAATCACATCGACCATCCCAAGGCCAAGGCGCTTTCCGATATCGGCCTGATGACATGGTGGGCGAAGCCGAATGTCAAACCCGCCACCGCGACCCCGTCAGCCACTGATCAGGCCAAGCCTGCGAACGCGGAGCAATAACATGCTGGCTTATATTCTGCGACGGCTACTGCTGATCATCCCTACCCTGCTCGGCATTCTGATCATCAACTTCGTCATCATTCAGGCCGCACCCGGTGGACCGGTCGAGCAGATGATCGCCAAGATCGAAGGCTTCGATGGCGCTACCAGCCGAATTGCGGGTGGCGGTGCCGAGGTATCGGTGGCGGGCTCCAACTACCGTGGCGCGCAGGGCCTGGACCCGGCACTGATCAAAGAAATCGAACGCATGTACGGTTTCGATAAATCGGCACCGGAACGCCTGTGGATCATGATCAAGAACTACGCCACGCTGGATTTCGGCGACAGCTTCTTTCGCGATGCCAAGGTGATCGACCTGATCGTCGAGAAGATGCCGGTCTCCATCTCTCTGGGGTTATGGAGCACGCTGATCATGTACCTGGTGTCGATTCCGCTGGGGATCGCCAAAGCCACTCGCCACGGCAGTCAGTTCGACGTGTGGACCAGCTCGGCGATCATCGTCGGCTACGCCATCCCGGCGTTTCTGTTCGCGATTCTGCTGATCGTGGTGTTTGCCGGTGGCAGCTACTTCAACTGGTTCCCGCTGCGCGGGCTGACTTCGAACAACTATGACGAACTGAGCACCCTGGGCAAGATCTTCGACTACTTCTGGCATCTGGTGCTGCCGGTCACCGCGCTGGTGATCGGCAACTTCGCCACCATGACCCTGCTGACCAAGAACAGCTTTCTCGATGAAATCAGCAAGCAATATGTCACCACCGCCAAAGCCAAGGGCCTGAGCAACCACAAGGTGCTCTACGGCCATGTGTTTCGCAACGCGATGCTGTTGGTGATTGCCGGCTTCCCGTCGGCGTTCATCGGCATTTTCTTTACCGGATCACTGCTGGTGGAAGTGATCTTCTCGCTGGACGGCCTGGGCCTGATGAGCTTTGAAGCCGCTATCAACCGCGACTACCCGGTGGTGTTCGGCACCCTGTTCATCTTCACCCTGCTGGGGTTGGTGGTGAAGCTGATCGGCGACATCACCTACACCCTGGTAGACCCGCGCATCGACTTCGAAAGCAGGAAGCATTGATATGAAGCTGTCTCCTCTCAATCGCCGTCGCCTCGAACGCTTCAAAGCCAACCGACGCGGCTGGTGGTCACTGTGGCTGTTCCTCATCCTGTTCGGCCTGAGCCTGGGCGCCGAACTGATCGCCAACGATAAACCGCTCGCCGTGCGCTACGACGGTCACTGGTACTTCCCGGTGCTGGAGCGTTACCCGGAAACCACCTTCGGCGGCGAATTCCCGCTGGAAGCCAATTACAAGAGCCCGTACATCAAGGAATTGCTCGCGGCGAAGGATGGCTGGACCCTGTGGGCGCCCATCCCGTTCAGTTACCAGAGCATCAACTACGACCTGAAAGTCCCCGCCCCTGCGCCACCGTCCCGGGAAAACCTGCTGGGCACCGACGATCAGGGCCGTGATGTATTGGCACGAGTGATCTACGGCTTCAGAATTTCCGTGCTGTTCGCCCTGACCCTGACCATCCTCAGCTCGATCATCGGCGTCATCGCCGGTGCCCTGCAGGGTTTCTATGGCGGCTGGGTCGACCTGCTGGGCCAGCGTTTTCTGGAAGTGTGGTCGGGCCTGCCCGTGCTGTATCTGTTGATCATTCTCGCCAGCTTCGTGCAACCCAACTTCTGGTGGCTGCTGGGCATCATGCTGCTGTTCTCCTGGATGAATCTGGTAGACGTGGTGCGTGCCGAGTTCCTGCGTGGCCGGAATCTGGAATATGTAAGAGCCGCGCGAGCGCTGGGCATGGAGAACGGCGCGATCATGTTCCGCCATATCCTGCCCAACGCCATGGTATCGACCATGACCTTCATGCCGTTCATCCTCACCGGGGCCATCGGCACCTTGACTGCACTGGACTTCCTGGGCTTCGGCCTGCCCGCCGGATCACCTTCGCTGGGCGAACTGGTAGCGCAGGGCAAATCCAACCTGCAGGCACCCTGGCTGGGCATCAGCGCGTTCGCTGTGCTGGCCATTATGCTGAGCCTGCTGGTGTTCATCGGCGAATCCGCCCGCGATGCTTTCGACCCAAGGAAATAAGATGAGCAATGACAATCTGATCGAAATCCGCGATCTGGCGGTCGAGTTCGTGACGGGCGACTCACGGCAACGGGTGGTCGAGAACATCAGTTTTGACATCCGTCGGGGTGAAACCCTCGCACTGGTCGGCGAAAGCGGCTCGGGCAAATCAGTTACAGCGCATTCGATCCTGCGCCTGCTGCCCTACCCCATTGCCAGTCATCCGAGCGGCACTGTCCGCTACGGCGGTGAAGACCTGCTGAAAGTGGAAGAGAAAAAGCTGCGCTCGATCCGTGGCAACCGTATCGCCATGATCTTCCAGGAACCGATGACCTCGCTGAACCCGCTGCACTCGGTCGAAAAACAAATCAACGAGGTACTGGGCCTGCACAAGGGCCTGACCGGCAAGGACGCCACCAAACGCACGCTGGAGCTTCTTGAGCTGGTAGGCATCCCAGAGCCACACAAACGGCTCAAAGCCTTGCCACACGAGCTGTCAGGCGGCCAACGCCAGCGTGTAATGATAGCGATGGCACTGGCCAACGAGCCGGAGCTGCTGATTGCCGACGAACCGACTACTGCACTGGACGTCACGGTACAGCTGAAAATTCTTGAATTGCTCAAGCAACTGCAGGCTCGTCTGGGCATGGCATTGCTGCTTATCAGCCACGATTTGAACGTGGTAAGGCAAATAGCCAACCGAGTATGTGTCATGCAGCGCGGTTGCATCGTCGAACAGGCATCGTGCGAAGAATTGTTCCGTTCGCCGCAACACCCTTACACCAAAGTGTTGCTCAGCGCAGAGCCCAGCGGCGGTCCTTCGACCAACCCGGCCGGCGCCCCGCTGCTTGAAGTCGAGGACCTGAAAGTCTGGTTCCCGATCAAAAAGGGCCTGCTCAAGCGCACGGTCGACCACGTCAAGGCGGTGGACGGCATACGCTTCAGCCTGCCGCAAGGGCAAACACTGGGCATCGTGGGTGAAAGCGGGTCGGGCAAATCGACGCTGGGGCTGGCGATTCTTCGGCTGATCGGCAGCCAGGGCACCATACGTTTCAAGGGCAACGCGCTAGAATCTCTGTCGCAACAGCAGATCCGTCCGCTGCGCAGGCAGATGCAGGTGGTGTTCCAGGACCCGTTTGGTAGTTTGAGCCCGCGTATGTCAGTGGGTGAAATCGTTGGCGAAGGCTTGCGAATCCATGGCATGGGCACGGCCGCCGAGCAACAGACGGCGATCATCGAAGCACTCAGGGAGGTTGGCCTGGATCCGGATACCCGGCACCGCTACCCTCACGAGTTCTCCGGTGGCCAACGGCAGAGGATCGCCATTGCACGTGCGCTGGTATTGAAACCGGCGCTTATCTTGCTGGACGAGCCGACGTCAGCCCTCGACCGGACCGTACAGCGTCAGGTCGTCGAGCTGCTTCGCTCGCTGCAAGCCAAGTACAATCTGACGTATTTGTTCATCAGCCATGACCTGGCTGTCGTCAAAGCGCTAAGCCACCAGCTGATGGTGGTCAAGCAAGGCCAAGTGGTCGAACAGGGTGCAGCGCAGGACATCTTCGCCGCACCGCAACATCCTTATACACAGCAGCTGCTGGAAGCCGCCTTTTTGGCGCCGGTAGCTGTCGATTAACCTGAAGAGGAACAACACATGGGTTTTCTCGCCGGTAAGCGCGTCCTGATCGTCGGTGTCGCCAGTAAACTGTCCATCGCATCCGGCATTGCTGCCGCCATGCATCGTGAAGGTGCAGAGCTTGCTTTCACCTACCAGAACGACAAGCTCAAGGGCCGTGTCGAAGAGTTCGCCGCAGGCTGGGGCTCAGGTCCTGAGCTGTGCTTCCCTTGCGATGTAGCCAGCGACGAAGAGATCACCAAGGTCTTTGAAGAGCTGAGCAAGAAGTGGGACGGCCTGGACGTGATCGTTCACTCGGTCGGCTTTGCTCCGGGTGACCAGCTCGACGGCGACTTCACCGACGCTACCACTCGCGAAGGTTTCCGCATCGCTCATGACATCAGCGCCTACAGCTTCGTGGCCCTGGCCAAGGCTGGTCGCGAAATGATGAAGGGCCGCAATGGCAGCCTGCTGACCCTGTCTTACCTGGGCGCAGAGCGCACCATGCCCAACTACAACGTCATGGGCATGGCCAAGGCCAGCCTGGAAGCCGGCGTTCGTTACCTGGCCGGCAGCCTCGGCCCGGAAGGTACTCGCGTCAATGCTGTATCGGCCGGCCCGATCCGCACACTGGCGGCTTCGGGTATCAAGAACTTCCGCAAAATGCTGGCTGCCAACGAGGCGCAGACTCCTTTGCGCCGCAACGTGACCATCGACGAAGTCGGCAATGCCGGTGCGTTCCTGTGCTCTGACCTGGCGTCGGGCATCAGTGGTGAGATCATGTACGTCGACGGCGGTTTCAACACCACCGCGATGGGCAGCATGGAAGAGTAAGACGGCAAGCGCCGCTCCTCGCGAGCGGCATTTTTCCGGCAGGCAACTTTCCTGCACTCAAAAAGAAGGCCGCTCAGTGAGCGGCCTTCTTTTTTGTGCGGGTTTCGAGCTTAGAACTTCTCGATCTTCGCCTTGCTTTCCAGCTGTGCACGGTACGCAGCGAAATCCTGCTGACCCGCACGCGACGCGAGGAAGCGACGGTATTGCGCCTTTTCCGCGTCAGTCGGCGCAGCAGCCTGATTCACGCCATTGAGGCGCACAATCACGAAGCTGCCATCGGCTGCAGTAATGCTGGCGAATTCCGGCTTGCCCTTGCCATCAGGCTTGGGCATGCGGAACAGCGTCTGCAGTACTTGAGGATCAACGCCTTCCTGACTGCGAGTGACTGCTTCCATCGATTTCCAGTCACGTCCATCCTGCTTCGCAGCCAGCGGGATCTTGCCATCACGCAGCCCGGCCAGCAGAGCCTCGCCCTTGGCCTTGGCAGCGGCCGTGGCGTGCTCCTTGACCAGTTGAGTGCGAATCGAGCTGGCAACGCTCTCAAGCGGCAACTGCTGAGGTTGCAGATGCTCTTTGGAGCGCACCACCACGACGGTCTCCGGATCCAGCTCCAGCGTGTTGCTGTTGGAGCCTTCTTCCAGCACTTCCGGGCTGAAGGCAGCCTGGATAACCGCACGGTTGGCTGTAATACCCTCACCGCCTTCACGACCGAATGGCGCAGTGGTCTGAACCTTCAGGCCCAGGTCCTGTGCCGGTTGAGACAGATCGGACGATTCAAACGCAGAATCTTCCAGCTGCTTGGTCACTTCGACAAATTTCTGCTCGACCAGCTGCGATTTCAAATCCGTGGTCAGTTTGTCTTTCAGACTGGCGAAGGTCGGCACCGATGGAGCCTCGACGCCCAGCAACTTGATCAGGTGCCAGCCGAAGTCGGTACGCACAGGCTGCGATACCTGATCCTTGTTCAAGGCATACAATGTGTCTTCGAACGCAGGGTCATAGACACCCTTGCCTGCGTAACCAAGATCACCGCCCTTGCTGGACGAACCAGGGTCCTGCGAATATTCCTTGGCCAGCGCCGCAAAATCTTCACCCTTGGCCAGACGCTGTTGAATTTCTTCAATCTTCGCCTTGGCCTGCTCGTCGTTCAGTTTGTCGTTCACCTCGATCAGGATGTGCGCAGCACGACGCTGTTCGGACAGATTGGCGATTTCCTTCTGATAAGCCGCCTGCAAGTCCTCATCCTTGACCTGCACCTTGTCGAAGAAAGACGACTTCTTCAATTCGATGTAATCAAGCACAACCTGCTCAGGGCTCATGAACTCCTTGGCATGCTGGTCGTAGTGAGCCTTGACTTCGTCGTCCGTCACTTTGACCGCCGTGGTATCGGCGGGCAGGGTCAGCGACGCGAAATCACGGGTCTGCTTTTCCAGACGGGCAAAAGCGTCAACCTGTGCATCGGTTACGAAAGCACTGCCGGCAACCCCCGCACGCACCTGACCGATGAGCATTTCCTGGCCAAGCATCTGGCGGAACTGCAGACGGCTGTAACCCAGCTGGCGAATGACCTGATCGAAACGGTCAGCACTGAACTTGCCATCGACCTGAAACTCAGGCGTCTGCAAAAGCTGCTGATCCAGTGCCGCGTCGGAAAACGAGAATTTCGCATCCGTTGCACCTTGCAGCAGCAGCTTGCGGTCGATCAGGCCTTTGAGGGCTGATTCACGCAACAGCTTTTCATCCAGCATCGCAGGATCGAAATCCTTGCCCAACTGCTGCGCGAGCTGCTGAGCCAACTGACGCCGCTGCATGTCGACGGCCTGGCTCAACTCATTCTGAGAGATGTCCTCGCCGTTCACTTCAGCCGCGTTCTGCTTATTGCTGGTAGCGGTAAACAACGCCTCGATGCCGGTGAAGGCCATCAAAGCGATGATGATTCCGATAATTGTCTTGGCAATCCAGCCTTGTGAATTGTCCCTGATGTTCTGCAGCATTGCGTCCCCCAAAACGGTTGAACTGACTAACCAACCGCGGAGCGTGGGTAGAAAGCGGATAGAAGAAAGGCGCATCCGAGGATGCGCCTTCTCGTAACTGACGGAGCGATAGGGCTCGAACCCCTCGGTGTTGCAACCGAATGCACCACCGCTCCGCTACTGGATCAGGACAGACCCGACCCAGCGGGCAAAGGCATCGAGACGCTTAGTTGACAGCTTCTTTGAGGGCTTTACCAGCTTTGAAACCTGGTTTTTTAGCAGCAGCGATTTCCAGCGTCTTACCAGTCTGAGGGTTGCGACCGATGCGAGCAGGACGATCAGTCACGGAGAACGTACCAAAGCCAACCAAAACAACCGAGTCGCCAGCCTTCAGAGCGCCAGTGACGGATTCGATCACTGCGTCCAGCGCACGGCCAGCAGCAGCTTTCGGGATATCAGCAGATGCAGCGATAGCATCAATCAGTTCCGACTTGTTCACTCTAAGTCCCCTTATCTCTATATTGAGTATGTTTCTAAGTTTTAGGTGTTAAGCAAAACGAGCGCTGGAAGGCTTGCTGGTGCTTGCTTTAAAGAGCCGCTTTATAACAAGGGCTCTAAAAAGCTGTCAAGGAAGCCTACCCAGTCTTAATGCGTGCTAATTCTGTCCTTAGAGTCAGACTCGCGTTTTTCTTCCTTTGCGACCAGATCTGTAGCCACGTCCGGCAACGGCTCCGGCGCGTATTGCAGCGCAATTTGCAGGACTTCGTCAATCCATTTAACGGGCTTGATTTGCAGATCCTGCTTGATATTGTCAGGAATCTCCTTCAAATCACGCACGTTTTCTTCCGGAATGATCACCGTCTTGATTCCGCCGCGATGCGCAGCCAGAAGTTTTTCCTTCAGACCACCAATCGCCAGCACCTGCCCGCGCAAGGTAATCTCGCCCGTCATTGCCACATCGGCACGTACCGGGATCTGTGTAAGCGCTGATACCAGAGCAGTACACATGCCTACGCCAGCGCTTGGTCCATCCTTGGGCGTCGCGCCTTCCGGCATGTGGATATGCGTGTCGTGTTTCTCGTGGAAATCGGCTGGAATGCCCAGACTACGGGCACGACTGCGCACCACGGTCTGCGCGGCTGTAATGGATTCGACCATGACATCACCCAGCGAACCGGTCTTGATCAACTGGCCCTTGCCCGATACAACCGCAGCCTCGATGGTCAGCAATTCACCGCCCACCTGAGTCCACGCCAGGCCTGTGACCTGACCGATCTGATCCTGCTGCTCGGCCAGTCCGTAGCGGAATTTGCGCACACCCAGGAAGTGTTCGAGCATCTCGGCAGTAACCTGCACGGAGAAGCGTTTTTCCATGGCGTGTTCTTTGACCGCCTTGCGGCAAACCTTGGCAATCTGGCGCTCTAGACCGCGTACGCCCGCTTCACGGGTGTAGTAGCGAATGATGTCGCGGATTGCTTCCTCGTCGAACTGGATCTCGCCTTTCTTCAAGCCATTGGCCTGAATCTGCTTGGGCGAGAGGTATTTGACGGCGATGTTGATCTTTTCGTCTTCGGTGTAACCCGGCAGGCGAATGACTTCCATCCGGTCCAGCAAGGCTGGCGGTATATTCATCGAGTTCGACGTGCACAGGAACATTACGTCGGAAAGATCGTAGTCGACTTCGAGGTAGTGATCATTGAAGTTATGGTTCTGCTCGGGGTCCAGAACCTCAAGCAATGCCGACGCCGGATCGCCGCGCATGTCACTGCCCATCTTGTCGATTTCATCAAGCAGGAACAGCGGGTTGCGGACGCCCACCTTTGTCATCTTTTGTATCAATCTTCCTGGCATCGAACCGATATACGTCCGGCGATGACCACGAATTTCAGCCTCGTCACGCACCCCGCCCAGCGCCATTCGCACAAACTTGCGATTGGTTGCATTGGCGATAGATTCTGCAAGGGAAGTTTTACCCACACCTGGAGGCCCTACCAGACACAGCACAGGGCCACGAATCTTCTTCACGCGCTTTTGCACGGCGAGGTATTCGAGAATGCGTTCCTTGACCTCATCCAGACCATAATGGTCTGCATCCAGGATCGCTTCGGCGCGCGCAAGGTCCAGACGCACCTTGCTCTGAGCCTTCCACGGCACCTGAACCAGCCAGTCGATGTAGGAGCGCACCACAGTCGCCTCGGCCGACATCGGCGACATCTGCTTGAGCTTGTTCAGCTCGGCAGTCGCCTTTGTCAGAGCGTCCTTGGGCAGCCCGGCAGCGTCGATGCGCTTTTTCAGCTCTTCAATTTCGTTATGGCCTTCGTCGCCATCGCCCAGTTCTTTCTGAATGGCCTTCATCTGCTCATTCAGGTAGTACTCGCGCTGGCTGCGCTCCATTTGTTTTTTCACACGACCGCGAATGCGCTTTTCAACCTGCAGCAGGTCGATTTCGGCATCCAGCAAGGCCAGCACGTGCTCGACACGGGCCGACAGGTCGATAATCTCGAGAATTTCCTGCTTCTGCTCGATCTTGAGCGCCATGTGCGCTGCCATGGTGTCAACCAGGCGACCGGGCTCATCGATGCTGTTGAGCGACGAGAGGACTTCTGCGGGGACTTTCTTGCCAAGCTGCACATACTGCTCGAACTGAGCCAGCAGGCTGCGCACAAATACTTCGGACTCGCGATCCGGCGCATCGACTTCGTCGATCAACGCGACGTCGGCGCGGTAATGGCCATCGACTTCGATGAAACGCTCTACCGAACCACGCTGCTCACCTTCGACCAGCACCTTGACGGTGCCATCAGGCAGCTTGAGCAACTGCAATACGGTGGCAATAGTGCCGACGTTGTACAACGCCTTTTCATCAGGATCGTCGTCAGCCGGGTTTCTTTGCGCCAGCAGCAGAATCTGCTTGTCGCCCGTCATTGCCACTTCAAGGGCTTCGATAGACTTCTCGCGCCCCACGAACAGCGGGATAACCATGTGCGGATAAACCACGACATCACGCAATGGCAAGAGAGGCAATTCAATAGTGGTCTTCATGATTTCGCCTCTACGGCGGCCAATTGGCCGGGACAGATGGAATTAGCTTGAAGCCAAGATGGGGGTAGCGTCCAAAAAAAACAAGCTCTAGAGCCACGACCCGCCAAGATCAATTTCTTCATACAAAACGAATGAACGGCTGAAAAATGCAAAAGGGGGCCAAAAAGGCCCCCTTCCGTATTACTTCACACGCCCATACACCTGCGTGTGTTACGCGTCAGGGGCAACCTTGGCAGGCGGCTCACTGTTTTCGTAGATCAGCAGCGGCTTGGACGTACCATCGATAACGCTCTCATCGATCACCACCTTGCTCACGTCACTTTGCGACGGAATTTCGTACATGGTGTCGAGCAGCACGCCTTCGAGGATGGAACGCAAGCCACGGGCACCGGTCTTGCGCTCCAGCGCGCGACGGGCAACCGACTTCAACGCGTCGGTGCGGAACTCGAGGTCCACGCCTTCCATCTCGAACAGCTTGGCATACTGCTTGGTCAGCGCATTCTTCGGCTCGGTGAGGATCTGTATCAAAGCAGCCTCATCCAGCTCGTCCAGCGTTGCAAGCACTGGCAGACGGCCCACGAACTCGGGGATCAGACCGAACTTGACCAGATCGTCAGGCTCGACTTCACGCAGGGACTCGCCAACCTTCTTGCCCTCCTCCTTACTGCGAACCTCGGCGTTGAAGCCGATGCCGCCACGGGTGGAACGGTTCTGAATGACCTTTTCCAGGCCCGAGAAGGCACCACCGCAGATAAAGAGGATGTTGCGTGTGTCCACTTGCAGGAATTCCTGCTGCGGATGCTTGCGACCACCTTGCGGAGGAACGGAAGCCAGGGTGCCCTCGATCAGCTTCAGCAAAGCTTGCTGCACGCCTTCGCCGGAAACGTCACGAGTGATCGAAGGGTTGTCGGATTTGCGCGAAATCTTGTCGATTTCATCGATGTAGACAATGCCCATCTGGGCCTTCTCGACATCGTAATCACATTTCTGCAACAGCTTCTGGATAATGTTTTCAACGTCCTCACCCACATAACCGGCTTCGGTCAGGGTGGTGGCGTCAGCGATGGTGAACGGCACATTGAGCAGACGGGCCAGTGTTTCGGCCAGCAGCGTCTTGCCGGAGCCCGTAGGGCCGATCAGCAGGATGTTGCTCTTGCCCAGTTCGACGTCGTCATTCTTCTTGTCGCGCTGGTTCAGACGCTTGTAGTGGTTGTACACCGCTACTGCGAGGACCTTTTTGGCACGTTCCTGACCGATGACATACTGGTCAAGGATGCCGCTGATTTCTTTAGGCGAAGGCAATTTATGCGCGCTGCTTTCGGCCTGTGCTTCCTGCACCTCCTCGCGGATGATGTCGTTGCACAGGTCGACGCACTCGTCGCAGATAAAGACCGAGGGGCCGGCAATCAATTTGCGCACTTCATGCTGGCTTTTGCCACAGAAGGAGCAATAGAGCAATTTGCCGTTGTCCTCGCCGTTGCGGGTGTCAGTCATTCGATCGATCCAATCCGGTAGGCTTGCAACACAAGATGAAGGCTATTGCGGGCTTTTTCAAGTCCGCAGGCGGTCGGTTGTGCCGACCCCCTACATTTTGAGCCGCTTAGGCAGGCATTTGACGCTTGTTGATCACGGAGTCGATCAGGCCGTATTCAGCCGCACGCTCTGCGCTCATGAAGTTGTCACGCTCGGTGTCGCGCTCGATGGTTTCGAGGCTCTGGCCGGTGTGATGCGCCAGTAGCGAGTTGAGACGATGACGAATGTGCAGGATTTCCTTGGCATGGATGTCGATATCCGACGCCTGACCCTGGAAACCGCCCAGCGGCTGGTGAATCATCATCCGCGAGTTGGGCAGGCAATGACGCTTGCCTTCTGCACCACCGGCCAGCAGGAATGCACCCATGCTGCAAGCCTGACCGATACAGATAGTCGAAACGTCCGGCTTGATGAACTGCATGGTGTCGTAGATCGACATGCCTGCTGTCACCGAACCGCCCGGCGAGTTGATGTAGAGATGGATATCCTTGTCCGGGTTTTCCGCTTCAAGGAAGAGCAGTTGTGCCGCGATAAGGTTGGCCATGTAGTCCTCTACCGGACCAACCATAAAGATGACTCGCTCCTTGAGAAGGCGCGAATAGATGTCATAGGCGCGTTCGCCACGGGCGGACTGCTCGATAACCATCGGGACCAGGCCGCCAGCGGCCTGGATGTCAGAGTTCTGCTGAATATAAGAATTGCGGGACATGTCCTGCATTCACTCCCAAATAGTCGAGTCTTGAATACGCACAAGCCAGCGCGAAGGCTGGCTTGTGGGTGTTTTCGCACGAAAAGAGAAATCAGTCGGCTTTTGGAGCTTCCACCGGCTTGACAGCTTCTTCGTAGGAGACCGATTTGTCGGTCACGCTAGCTTTCTGCAAAACAGTATCTACAACTTGCTCTTCAAGCACAACAGAACGTACCTCGTTCATTTGCTGCTCGTTCTTGTAGTACCAGGCAACAACCTGCTCAGGCTCCTGATAGGCGGATGCCATTTCCTGAATCATTTCACGTACGCGAGCATCATCAGGCTTGAGGTCGAACTGCTTGACGACCTCGGCAACGATCAGACCCAGCTCGACGCGACGCTTGGCCTGCTCTTCGAACAGCTCAGCCGGCAACTGGTCTGGCTTGATGTTGCCGCCGAACTGTTGAACAGCCTGGACGCGCAGACGGTTGACTTCGTTTTCCAGCAGCGCTTTAGGCACTTCGATCGGGTTGGCAGCCAGCAGACCGTCCATGACCTGATTCTTGACCTTGGACTTGATCGCCTGACGCAGCTCACGCTCCATGTTCTTGCGAACCTCGGTGCGGAAGCCTTCAATACCGGTTTCCTTGATACCGAACTGCTTGAAGAACTCTTCGTTCAGCTCAGGCAGCTTTGGCTCGGAAACGGTATTGACGGTCACGGTGAACTCGGCAGCCTTGCCGGCCAGCTCAAGGTTCTGATAGTCCTCGGGGAAGGTCACGTTCAGAACGCGCTCTTCGCCAGCCTTGGCGCCAACCAGACCGTCTTCGAAACCAGGAATCATGCGACCGGAACCCAGCACCAGCTGGGTAGCCGTAGCAGAACCGCCAGCGAACACTTCGCCGTCGACCTTGCCCACAAAATCGATGTTCAGCTGGTCTTCGTTCTGGGCAGCACGGTCGGCCACTTCAAAACGAACGTTCTGCTTTCGCAGCACTTCCAGCATGTTGTCCAGATCGCTGTCCGCCACGTCGGCAGACAGGCGCTCTACGGCGATGGTGTCGAAACCGGCAACGGTGAATTCTGGGAATACTTCGAAAGTAGCCACGTATTCCAGGTCTTTGCCTTTTTCGAAAGATTTCGGCTCTACAGCAGGAGCACCGGCCGGGTTCAGCTTCTGCTCAACCACAGCTTCGTAGAAAGTAGCCTGAATCAGATCGCCCAGTGCTTCCTGACGTGCGCCGTCTTCATAACGCTGACGGATCACGCTCATAGGCACCTTGCCTGGGCGGAAGCCCGGGATCTTGGCTTTGCGTGCGGTCTGCTGCAGACGCTTGTTGACTTCAGTCTCGATGCGTTCGGCAGGCACGCCAATGGTCATGCGGCGCTCAAGAGCGGAAGTATTTTCAACAGAAACTTGCATGGATATTCCTCGTTGCACAGACGTTAGCCGGCCGTTTCCGACCCCAGAATCAAGGGCATGCATTCTAGTGGGTCAAACTCAAGAAGTCACCCTACTGAAAAAGGGCGGGTTAACAAGAAGGAATCGGACTACGGCCGGAGGAGAAAGGAAAACACCTCGCATCACTCGCGACGTGTCTGGCACGGCCCCTATATAAGGAAACCTCTGCGCCGGACGATGACCGAATCCATCTACATAGCACGCCCCACTCGACCGGCGGCAATAGGGCCGCCGGACCCGCGAGGCGATGGAACGAATACGCCAAAACAAAAAAAGCCGCACTAGGCGGCTTTCTTTTTGTAGCTTTTGCAACCGAAGCGTTACCACTCGACTACAGTTATCCTGGTGCGGACGGAGAGACTCGAACTCTCACACCTTGCGGCGCTGGAACCTAAATCCAGTGTGTCTACCAATTCCACCACATCCGCATTTCAGACTTTTAAAGCAAAGGCGCCAGACTATGAATCTGGCGCCCTTCTTAATATGGGGTGGACGATGGGGTTCGAACCCACGACCGCAGGAGTCACAATCCTGTGCTCTACCAACTGAGCTACGCCCACCATATTGCGCGTGACGATAAAACTTACTTGCTGTGCCAAAGCTGCCTTGAATGGCGCACCCGGCAGGACTCGAACCTGCGACCATCCGCTTAGAAGGCGGATGCTCTATCCAGCTGAGCTACGGGCACTTATATAATTTGTATTCTTGCTATAACAAACTAAAAGGCTTTCAATCACACCGAGCTGATTTGCAACTCTGCCTGACCTAATCAACCAGTGCTAGCTTAACCAGTGCTGGGCTCTGCCCGGCAAGTGCGACGAATCTTATAGACGGCCCCTGGGGTCGTCAACCTTTTTTTGAAAAAAATTCAGCTAGATAAAGGAGTTAGCGGAATATCCAATGCATGCGCCTTTGCCCTCGCGCCATGTCATGCGAGAATGCGCGCTCATTTTATTTCCTCTCGATGGTTAATCACGCGTCATGACTGCAAAACTAATCGACGGCAAGGCGATCGCCGCCAGCCTGCGCCAGCAGATCGCCAAACGTGTCGCCGAACGTAGCCAGCAAGGTCTGCGTACGCCGGGCCTCGCGGTGATTCTGGTCGGCAGCGACCCTGCCTCTCAGGTCTATGTCTCTCACAAGCGCAAGGACTGCGAGGAAGTCGGCTTTATCTCCCAGGCCTACGACTTGCCCGCTGATACCACTCAGGTTGCGCTGACCGATCTGATCGACCGCCTCAATGAAGACGCCGCTGTCGACGGCATTCTGCTGCAATTGCCTTTGCCAGCCCATCTGGACGCATCGCTGCTGCTGGAACGCATTCGCCCTGACAAGGACGTGGACGGTTTCCATCCTTATAACGTCGGCCGTCTGGCTCAGCGCATCCCGCTGCTGCGACCGTGCACACCCAAAGGGATCATTACCCTGCTGGAAAGCACCGGAGTCGATCTGTACGGTCTGGATGCTGTGGTGGTTGGCGCGTCGAACATTGTCGGCCGCCCCATGGCCATGGAATTGCTGCTGGCGGGCTGCACCGTCACCGTGACCCACCGTTTCACCAAGGATCTGGCAGGCCATGTAAGCCGTGCCGATCTGGTGGTGGTTGCCGCTGGCAAGCCCGGCCTGGTCAAGGGCGAATGGATCAAGCCCGGCGCGATTGTCATCGACGTCGGCATCAACCGTCAGGACGATGGCAAGCTGGTTGGCGACGTGGTTTACGAGACTGCCCTGCCCCGCGCCGGCTGGATCACTCCGGTTCCGGGCGGCGTTGGCCCCATGACCCGCGCCTGCCTGCTGGAAAACACGCTGTACGCCGCAGAAACCCTGCACGACTGATCAGCCTGCAGCAATAAAAAACGGCACCTTCAAGGTGCCGTTTTTTTTACCTCGACAAAACCTTACTTCTTGCCAGCCTCCCAGCTTTTCAGCAGGTCAGCAGGTCAGCAGGTCAGCAGGTCAGCAGGTCAGCAGGTCAGCGTAGGCGATGGTTTCACCCTTGGGTTTCTCGTTGGCCAGTTTGCGCTGTGGCGCGAGGAACTTGCCGTTACTCTCTTCGGCGTTCTTGTACCAGGCTTCCGCAGTGGTTTCCGGATTCATCTTCGGCGCACACTTGCTGGCTTCCTGAACCTTGGAACGTTCGATGCGCGTCATGATTGCATCCTGGTCCTTGGCCAGACCGTCGAGGGCCTCCTGCGCACTCTTCTCGCCCGTGACCGCCTCGGCCACATGGCTCCACCACAGCTGTGCCAGCTTCGGATAGTCAGGCACGTTGGTGCCGGTAGGCGACCATTGAACGCGGGCCGGGCTGCGATAGAACTCCACCAGACCTCCCAGCTTGGGTGCCAGCGCGGTCATCTCCTTGGAATTGATGTCCGACTCGCGAATCGGCGTCAGACCGACAATGGTTTTCTTCAGCGAAACACTTTTCGAGGTCACGAACTGCGCATACAGCCAGGCCGCCAGGCGCTTCTTCTCGTCGGAAGACTTCAGGAAGGTCCATGAGCCCACGTCCTGATAACCGAGCTTCATGCCTTCTTTCCAGTACGGCCCTTTGGGTGACAGGGCCATGCGCCATTTCGGCGTGCCATCGGCGTTCATGACTGGCAGGCCCGGCTTGGTCATGTCGGCAGTAAAGGCGGTGTACCAGAAGATCTGTTGCGCGACGTTACCCTGCGACGGAACCGGACCGGACTCCGAAAAGGTCATACCCGCAGCTTCAGGCGGTGCGTAGGCTTTCAGCCAGTCGATGTATTTCTGAGTCGCGAATACCGCTGCCGGTCCGTTGGTGTCGCCACCGCGGGTAATGCTGGAGCCGACCGGGTGGCAATCCTCGACGCGGATGCCCCACTCGTCCACAGGCAGACCGTTAGGCAAGCCCTTGTCGCCGCTGCCAGCCATGGAGAACCAGGCATCGGTGAAGCGCCAGCCCAGCGACGGGTCCTTCTTGCCGTAATCCATGTGCCCGAAGACTTTCTTGCCGTCGATCTCCTTGACGTCTTCGCTGAAGAATTTGGCGATGTCTTCGTAGGCCGACCAGTTGACCGGGACGCCCAGCTCATAGCCGTACTTGTCTTTGAACTTCTTTTTCAGGTCGGGACGTTCGAACCAGTCGGCACGGAACCAGTACAGGTTGGCGAATTGCTGATCAGGCAGCTGGTAAAGCTTGCCGTCCGGCGCGGTGGTGAACGAGGTGCCGATGAAGTCTTTCAGGTCCAGAGTCGGCGAGGTGACCTTGCTGCCTTCCGGACTGGCCATCAGGTCGGTCAGCGACAGTGCCTTGCCGTAGCGGAAGTGTGTCCCGATCAGGTCCGAGTCGTTGACCCAGCCGTCGTAGATACTTTTGTCCGACTGCATGGCGGTCTGCAGTTTTTCGATCACATCACCCTCTTGCAGCAGGTCATGGGTGACTTTGATACCAGTGATTTCAGTGAAGGCCTTGGCCAGGGTTTTTGATTCGTACTCGTGGGTGGTCAGGGTTTCCGACACCACCTTGATGTCCATGCCACGGAACGGCTCGGCGGCCTTGATGAACCACTCCAGCTCTTTCAACTGTTCTGCATCGGAAAGCGTACTCGGCTTGAATTCACTGGCCGCCCACTTCTTCGCCGCATCTTCGTACTGATCTGCCCACGCCGAAACACTCAACCCGCTGAGCATCATCATGGTCGCCAGCGTCACGCTATGTTGCAGCTTGTTTTTCTTATTGAACATAGTCATCTCCAATGTTGCTTTTATGTAGTCCCGCTTTTCGAATATCGCCGACCGGATCACCCCGGCAATCGCGCCCGGCCGCCCTCTAACCCCAACGCATCACCACCAACAGCCACACCAGGGAGGCCCCTGAAGCGATCCAGACACTCCAGTCGGTCGCGCCTATCACCAGCAAATGCAGGTAAGCGCTACCCAGAAGCCCAATGAACAAACGGTCGCCACGCGTGGTGGCAATCGGCAGAAAACCACGGCGCTCGATACTTGCCGAGCGCAACTCCCATACGGTCATCCCCGCCAGAAGCAATGCGATGCTGATGAAAAAGGCCGCAGTGGGCAGTGTCCAGGACATCCACTCCATTTTTTCGACTCCTCAGACACGACCAAGAGCAAAGCCCTTGACCACATGGTTGCGAACGAACCAGATCACCAGCATACCCGGCAGGATAGTCAACACCCCCGCCGCCGCCAGCACTCCCCAATCGATACCCGACGCCGAGACCGTGCGAGTCATTACCGCAGCAATCGGTTTGGCATTGACCGATGTCAGGGTGCGCGCCAGCAGTAGCTCGACCCAGGAGAACATGAAGCAGAAAAACGCGGTAACACCGATACCCGAGCCAATCAGTGGTATGAAAATCTTCACGAAAAACTTGGGAAAGCTATAACCGTCGATGTAGGCCGTTTCATCGATTTCCTTGGGAACGCCGGACATGAAGCCCTCCAGAATCCATACCGCCAGCGGAACGTTGAACAAGCAATGCGCCAGTGCAACGGCGATGTGCGTGTCAAACAGGCCAATGGACGAGTAGAGCTGGAAAAACGGCAGCAGGAACACGGCCGGTGGTGCCATGCGATTGGTCAGCAGCCAGAAGAACAGGTGCTTGTCGCCGAGAAAACGATAGCGAGAGAACGCGTAGGCTGCCGGAAGCGCAACGCTCAGCGATATCACGGTATTGAGGCACACGTAGTACAGCGAGTTCAGATAACCGCTGTACCAGCTTTCGTCGGTGAAAATCACCTTGTAGTTGGCCAGGGTAAAGTCCTGCGGCCACAGGGTCAGGCCACCGAGGATCTCGGTATTGGTCTTGAACGACATGTTGATCAGCCAGTAGATCGGCACCAGCAGAAACAACAGGTAAATCCACAGCGGTATGATTTTGCGCAGACTCATGACCAGCCCCTCAATTCTTTTCGCTGTGAGTCATGGCGGTGTAGAACACCCATGACACCAACAGAATGATCAGGAAATACACCAGCGAGAACGCCGCCGCAGGCCCCAGGTCGAACTGCCCGAGCGCCATGGTGGTCAGGGTCTGACTGAGGAACGTAGTGGAGTTGCCAGGACCGCCACCGGTGAGCACGAACGGCTCGGTGTAGATCATGAAGCTGTCCATGAAGCGCAGCATCACCGCGATCAATAGCACGCTTTTCATCTTCGGCAGCTGGATATGCCGGAAGATGGCCCAGCCGGAGGCACGATCAATCCGCGCCGCCTGATAGTAGACATCCGGGATGGCTCGCAGCCCTGAATAGCACAGCAAAGCCACCAGCGAAGTCCAGTGCCAGACGTCGATGACCAGCACTGTCACCCAGGCATCCGAAGCATTGGCGGCGTAGTTGTAGTTGATGCCAAGCACGTTGTTCAACGTGTAACCCAGCAAGCCGATATCGCCACGGCCGAAGATCTGCCAGATGGTACCGACCACGTTCCACGGAATCAGCAACGGAATGGTCATCACGATCAGGCACAACGATGACCAGCGACCTTTGGTGGGCATGGTCAGAGCAATCGCGATACCCAGCGGGATCTCGATCAGCAGCACGCAACCCGAGTAAATGAACTGGCGCAGCAGCGAATCGTGCAGGCGCGGGTCCTGCAAGACCTGACGGAACCAGTCAGTACCAACAAAATAGCGGCTGGACTGGTCGAAGATGTCCTGCACCGAGTAGTTGACCACAGTCATCATCGGGATAATCGCGCTGAATGCCACCAGCAAAAACACCGGCATCACCAGCCACCAGGCTTTGTTGTTCTGCACCTTACGCATGGGACACCTCACTGGCCGGGCCGGCTTCAAGCAGGTAATCGTCGGCATAGAGCATCAGCCATTGCCCTGGAAAGCTGATCCAGGCCTGACCGTGCGGCACCGGTTTGTCTTCCTGCAAACGAACCTTGAGCAGTTGCCCGGCCAGTTTCAGGGTAATGATCTTGTAGGTACCGAGGTCTTCCACATAGGTCACGTCGGCGCACATCGCATCGTCGTAAGGCCCGTCCCAGACATGCACGAACTCTGGACGAATGCCCACTTTCAGGCTTTTCCACGGTGTACTGGCAAGCTTTTGCTGCAACGACTCAGGCAGCGGCAGATGAATGTCGGCAAAACCGACACCGCCCGGTTGAGGCGTAACGTCAATCAGGTTCATGCCAGGGCTGCCGATGAAATAGCCGACAAAGGTGTGCGAAGGCTTCTCGAACAGCTCCCGCGGCGTGCCGAACTGCACAATCTGTCCGCCATACATCACGGCGATCTTGTCGGCGAAAGTCGACGCCTCCAGTTGATCGTGGGTGACGTAAACCATGGTGATATTGAACTGCTCGTGGATCTGCTTGAGCTTGCGCCGCAGCTTCCACTTCAGGTGCGGGTCAATCACGGTCAGCGGTTCGTCGAAGAGGATCGCCGACACGTCATCGCGCACCAGCCCGCGACCCATGGAGACTTTCTGCTTTTCGTCCGCGCTGAGGTTGCGCGCTTTCTTTTTCAGCAGCGGCTGCAGGTCCAGGACATCGGCAATTTCATTGACCTTGATGAGAATCCGCGCCTCGTCCAGGCCCTGATTGCGCAACGGAAAGGCCAGGTTATCGAACACGGTCATGGTGTCGTAGATCACTGGAAACTGGAAAACCTGAGCGATGTTGCGACGCTCCGGGGGCAGTTCGTTGACCACTTTCGAGTCGAACAGCACTTGCCCTTGAGAGGGACTGAGCAGCCCTGAAATAATATTGAGCAACGTTGACTTGCCGCAGCCGGACGGCCCGAGCAGCGCGTAAGCCCCGCCCTGCTCCCAGATGTGGCTCATCTCGCGAATTGCATAATCGTCAGGACCAGGCTTGGCGCTGTAACTGTGCGCCAGGTTCTGCAAGCGGATCTCGGCCATCAGGCAACCCTCGCCATGCGCAGGCCCGGCGCCTGAATCAGGCCGCCCTGCTGATCGAATACAAATAATTTGTGAGTCGGGATGTACACCCGAATCGATGCGTCAACGTCGTAGGCATGCACGCCCGGCAGGTGCAAAACCATTGAAAACAGCTCGTTTCGCACATGCAGAAAGGTTTCCGAGCCGCTGATTTCTGCCAGCTCGACGGTGACCGCCAGCTCCAGATCATCATCGTTGGAAGGCACAAGGCTCAAATGGCTGGGGCGCACGCCAAAGCGGTACTCACCATCCCCGACGGCCCGCAGGTCGACGTTGAGCGGGAAATGCACAAAGTTGGCGAAGCTGACCTCATTACCGTCTATTCGACCCGGCATCAGGTTGATCGGCGGTTCAGAGAACAGCTCGGCCGCCAATACCGTGCTCGGCCGGTGATAGACCTCGGGAGTCTTGCCGCTCTGCACCACCCGCCCTTCATGCAGAATGGTGGTGGTGCCACCCAGCGCCAGCGCTTCATTGGGCTCGGTAGTGGCATAGATTGCGATGGTATGGCGGGCTGCAAACAGCTCGCGCATTTCCTGACGCAGCTCTTCACGCAGCTTGTAATCGAGGTTGACCAGCGGTTCATCGAAGAGGATCAGTTCGGCGTCCTTGACCAGCGCTCTGGCCATAGCGGTGCGCTGCTGCTGCCCACCGGACAGTTCGAGGGGATGGCGTTGCAGGAATTTTTCGATGCGCAACATCTTCGCCGTTTCCTGCACACGGCTGTGGATAACATCCTTGGACAGACCGGCCTGACGCAGCGGCGAGGCGATGTTTTCGAACACCGTCATGCTTGGGTAATTGATGAACTGCTGATAAACCATCGAGACGTTGCGCAGACGAACCGGTCGATTTGTAACATCGACCCCGTTCATCAGCACCCGCCCGCTGTCAGGCTTGTCCAGCCCGGCCATCAGGCGCATCAGGCTGGTTTTGCCGGACAGGGTTCGCCCCAGCAGAACGTTGAAAGATCCTGGCTCAAAGCTCAGGGAAGCGTCGTCGATCCAGACCTGACCATCGACGGCGCGACTGACGTGCTCCAGCGTGAGTGACATGGCGTGTCCTTTGTTGTTTTTTTCTTAAGGGTGAATGCGTGACTGTTTGCAGATAGCGACATTCGTGCCAGCTCGGCCAGACTGCTTGCGAGCCGCGAAACAGAGCCTTCCCCCGTATTCAGGGGGCGAAAGCGCTTTCACAGCTGAACAATAATGAACAGTAAACACTGAACACTTGAACAAAATGAACATTGACTTTGAACAAAACTGAACGACACTGGACGGACGTTGCGGGCAAGGATGGTCACGCCGACGGGACCTAAAAACAAAAACAAAACGTCATATTCGCAGGCATCCTCATGTCTCAATCCAGCGCTTCGCTCGTTCACGACATCATCATTCAGGATTCATGGAGGCGCTGCCGGGATTTCGGTCTCAGCCATCAGACGCGCCCTTCATTCGGCCAATTGCCGAACGCTGAGGTTTCCAGGCTGCTGGAGCGCCATCACGGGCTGGTGCAGACCACCCATCAGGAAGTCCTGCCGGTTTATGAAAACATTCTGAGCAACTCCAATTGCCTGATTCTGCTGGCCGACCCTCAAGGCCAGTTGCTCAAATCCTGGGGCGAGCAACGCTTCGTCGAGTCTTCTCAGGCACAGGGCTTCATGGCTGGCGCCAGCTGGAGCGAACGGGGCACCGGCACCAATGCCATCGGCACAGCACTGGCCTGTGAGCAGGCCATTCACATTGAACCGGACGAGCACTTCCTCAAGGCGAATCGCTTCATGACCGGTTCAGCTTCACCGATCTTCGATGCCGATCGGCGGATCATTGCCGTGCTGGATGTATCCAGTGACAGTTTCCTGCCCCCCTCGCATACCCTGGGTATGGTCAAGATGATGAGCCAGTCGGTGGAAAACCGACTGATCCTCGATCAGTTCCGCGACTCCCACTATCAGTTGATCTTCAATACGGGCCTGAACAATCTCGACAGCCAATGGGCAGGCCTGCTGATTTTTGACGAAAGCGGCCAGATCCTTTGCGCCAATCGACGCGCTGACAATTTGTTGGGGACGACGCCGTCCGGTGCCAGTATCGAAACGTTGTTCAAATGCCCGATCCTGCAACTGCTCAGCGAGACAGAAGCGCGGCCGTTTGCGCTGCACGCGTTTGGCAACAATCGCTTTCAATGTCTGCTCAAGCGTCCGACCCGCAAGCCGCTGAAGCTGCACAGCGTCCAACCGGCTCAGGCACCTGTCGCGCCGCGGAGCCTGGATCTGGAGGCGATCAGCCTGGGTGATGCAAAAATCGAGAAAGCCGTGAATCAGGCGCAGCGGCTGCTGGAAAAAGACATCCCGCTGCTGATCCACGGGGAAACCGGGGTCGGCAAGGAAGTGTTTGTCAAAGCCCTGCATCAAGCCAGTACTCGCACCACTCAGCCGCTGATCGCTGTCAACTGCGCGGCGATCCCGGCCGAACTGGTCGAGGCCGAGCTATTTGGCTATGAAAGGGGGGCGTTCACCGGTGCCAGTCAAAAAGGCAGCATTGGCCTGATTCGCAAAGCCGACAAAGGCACGCTGTTTCTGGATGAAGTCGGTGACATGCCCCTGCCGGTACAGGCGCGATTGCTGCGTGTGCTTCAAGAGCGCTGCGTTCAGCCGTTGGGCAGCAGTGAATTATATCCGGTAGACATACGCCTGATTTCAGCCACCAATCGCAGCCTGCGCGATCAGGTTCAGACGGGGCACTTTCGCCAGGACCTTTATTATCGAATCAGTGGGCTCAACATCGAGTTGCCGCCGTTGCGCGAGCGCACCGACAAACATGCACTCATCCAGCGTATTTGGGAACGGCATCGCGACGCTCATCAACGGGCGGGGTTTTCCCGGGAAGTGCTCGAGTTATTCGAACATCACCCGTGGCCGGGCAACATTCGTCAGCTCAACAGCGTGATTCAGGTGGCGCTGGCTTTGGCAGATGAACAGCCGATCAGTACCGAGCACCTGCCGGAGGATTTTCTGCTGGATATGGGCATGGATGAGGACTGCCGAGAGCCGGTGAAAACTCAGGAATCCACTGTGCGCCTTCACACGACAGAAGACCTGAGCCAACTGTTTCAAGCGGCTGGCGGAAATATTTCACAGCTGGCAAAACGTCTGGGGGTAAGCCGCAACACGCTGTACAAGCGGTTGCGGGAACAGCGGATTGTCTAGTTTTTGGCTTTCGGCAGACCGCACATCGAGGATCGGACGCGGAGCGTCCAGACCAGCATGCCCACGCAGAGCATGGGCACGATAGTCTTCCGGGTCATTTCGTTCCCATGCTCCGCGTGGGAATGCACTTCGTGACGTTCCGCGTCACTAGCCGCCTTATTTGATCAGTCCGCCAGACGCCAGGTCGTGCCGCCCTTGCCGTCTTCCAGCAGTACGCCCATGGCGGTGATCTGGTCGCGAATCCGGTCGGATTCGGCCCAGTCCTTCGCCGCACGTGCAGCCAGACGTGCCTGAATCAGCGCTTCCACTTGCGCTGCATCGACCCGCCCTTCCGCGCCTGCACGCAAAAAGTCGTCGGCTTCGAGCTGCAGAACACCCAGCACACTGGCCAACTGCTTCAAGCGCGCCGCCAGACCCGCCGCTGCGGTGACATCGGATTCACGCAGGCGGTTGATCTCACGGACCATTTCGAACAGTACCGCACACGCTTCCGGCGTGCCGAAGTCATCATTCATCGCAGTGCTGAAACGCTCGACGAACGCTTCCCCACCCGCAGGCTCGGCAACCGGCAACCCCTTGAGCGCGTGATAGAAGCGTTCCAGCGCCGCCTTCGACTCACGCAGGCTGTCTTCGGAGTAGTTGATCGCGCTGCGGTAGTGGCTGGATACCAGCAGGTAACGCACCACTTCCGGATGGTATTTCTCCAGCACGTCGCGGATGGTGAAGAAGTTGTTCAAGGACTTGGACATCTTCTCGCCATTGATGCGAATCATCCCGCAGTGCAACCAGGCATTGGCGTAGGTCTTGCCGGTGGCCGCTTCGCTTTGGGCAATTTCGTTTTCATGGTGCGGAAACTCCAGATCGCTGCCGCCACCATGAATATCGAAGGTGTCACCCAGGCAGCAGGTCGACATCACCGAGCATTCGATATGCCAGCCCGGACGCCCTGCGCCCCATGGCGACTCCCAGCTCGGCTCGCCAGGCTTGACGCCTTTCCAGAGCACGAAGTCCAGTGGGTCTTCCTTGGACTCATCCACTTCGATCCGCGCGCCGATGCGCAGGTCTTCGATCTTCTTGCGTGACAGCTTGCCGTAACCCTGAAACTTGCCGACCCGGTAATACACATCGCCGTTACCCGGCGCGTAGGCATAGCCCTTGTCGATCAGGGTCTGGATCATGGCGTGCATGCCGGGGATATGATCGGTGGCACGCGGCTCCATGTCCGGCTTGAGGATATTGAGGCGCGCCTCGTCCTCGTGCATGGCGTCGATCATGCGCGCTGTCAGCGCGTCGAACGACTCACCGTTGTCACGCGCACGATTGATGATCTTGTCGTCAATATCGGTGATGTTGCGCACATAAGTCAGCTCGTAACCGCTGAAGCGCAACCAGCGAGTCACTAGATCGAACGCCACCATGCTGCGGCCATGGCCCAGATGGCAGTAGTCGTACACGGTCATCCCGCAGACGTACATGCGCACCTTGTTGCCATCCAGCGGTTTGAATACTTCTTTGCTCTTGGTGAGCGTGTTGTAAATAGAAAGCACTATCTGCCCCTCGGACATATCTCAGGTCCAGGAATCCCGCAACGTGACCGTGCGGTTGAAGACTGGTTGACCGGGTTTCGAGTCCTTGATGTCCGCGCAGAAATAACCTTCGCGTTCGAACTGGAAACGGTCTTCCGGTTGCGCGTGTCCCAATGATGGTTCAGCACGACAACCGGTCAGCACTTGCAGGGAATCGGGGTTGATATTGTCCAGAAAGCTCGCGCCGTCTTCGGCTTTTTCCGGGTTGGCGGAGCGGAACAGGCGGTCATACAGACGCACTTCGCATTCAACGCTCTCGGCCGCTGGCACCCAGTGCACAACGCCCTTGACCTTGCGGCCTTCAGGGTTCTTGCCCAGGGTGTCCGGATCGTAGGAGCAACGCAGTTCGACGATGTTGCCCTCTGCGTCCTTGATCGCTTCGTCGGCGCGAATCACATAGCTGCCACGCAAACGTACTTCACCATTGGGTTCAAGACGTTTGTAGCCTTTTGGCGGCTCTTCCATGTAATCGTCGCGATCGATATAGATCTCCCGCGAAAACGGCAGCTCGCGCATGCCCAGGTCTTCTTTCGGATGGCGCGGCAGTTCCAGCTTCTCGACCTGACCTTCCGGGTAGTTGGTGATGACCACTTTCAGGGGGCGCAGCACACACATGGCGCGCGGCGCGCTGTGGTCCAGGTCGTCGCGAATGCTGAATTCGAGCATACCGAAATCGACCACCCCGTCAGAGCGGTTGGTGCCGATCATATCGCAGAAATTGCGAATCGATTTCGGCGTGTAGCCACGACGACGAAAACCGGACAGCGTCGACATGCGCGGGTCATCCCAGCCACTGACGTGTTTCTCGTCAACCAGTTGCTTGAGCTTGCGCTTGCTGGTGATGGTGTAGTTCAGGTTCAGCCGCGAGAACTCATACTGACGCGGTTTGCACGGCACCGGCAGGTTGTCGAGGAACCAGTCGTACAGCGGACGATGGCTTTCGAACTCCAGGGTGCAGATCGAGTGGGTGATGCCTTCAAGGGCATCCGACTGACCGTGGGTGAAGTCATAGATCGGGTAGATGCACCACTTGTCGCCGGTCTGATGGTGATGCGCATGACGAATGCGGTAGATGATCGGGTCACGCAGGTTCATGTTCGGCGAGGCCATGTCGATTTTGGCACGAAGTACACGAGCGCCATCCTCGAACTCGCCGGCTTTCATGCGCGCGAACAGGTCGAGGTTGTCCTCGACGCTGCGCTCACGGAACGGACTGTTCTTGCCCGGCTCGGTCAGGGTGCCGCGGTATTCGCGCGCCTGCTCGGGGGTCAGATCGTCAACGTAAGCCTTGCCTGCCTTGATCAGCTCGACCGCCCAGTCGTGCAACTGGTCGAAATACTGCGAGGCGTAGCGCACTTCGCCCGCCCACTCGAAGCCCAGCCACTTGACGTCGCTCATGATGGCGTCGATGTATTCCTGGTCTTCCTTGGCCGGGTTGGTGTCATCGAAACGCAGATGCGTATCGCCACCGAACTCCTTGGCCAGACCGAAGTTCACGCAGATCGACTTGGCGTGACCGATGTGCAGGTAACCGTTGGGCTCCGGCGGAAAGCGGGTCACGATTTTGCTGTGCTTGCCCGAGTCCAGGTCTGCCTGCACGATAGGACGCAGGAAATTGGTCGGTACGGCTGGGCCTGCCTTGGAATGGGCAGCGGGTTCTGGAGTGGGCTTGCTCATAGGATCCTTGGACATACGTGCGCGGCCAGGGTAGGCCGACTAAATCAAAGCGCTTATCATAGCCGAAGCTGTCAAGTCCCTGACAACAGAGTGCACATTTGAGGGCATAAAAGCTGCAAAAGCGCTGAAAAATGTAACCTCGTCCGTAAACTGCGCGTCAGGGTCATAATGTGCCCATTCATGCATGACTATTAGAGCGACTTTCCACATGTCCAAAGTAAAGCTGACCACCAACCACGGCGACATCGTTCTGCAACTGAACGCAGAAAAGGCGCCACTGACTGTAGCCAACTTCATCGAATACGTTAACGCTGGCCACTACGAAAACACGGTTTTTCACCGTGTAATCGGTAACTTCATGGTTCAGGGCGGCGGTTTCGAGCCTGGCATGAAAGAAAAGAAAGACAAGCGCCCAAGCATCCAGAACGAAGCCGACAACGGTCTGCCGAACAAGAAGTACAGCGTTGCCATGGCCCGCACCATGGAGCCGCATTCGGCCTCTGCGCAGTTCTTCATCAACGTGGCTGACAACGCCTTCCTGAACCACAGCGCCAAGACCGTTCAGGGCTGGGGTTACGCTGTATTCGGTGAAGTGATCGAAGGCACTGATGTCGTCGACAAGATCAAGGGCGTTGCGACTACCAGCAAAGCCGGTCATCAGGACGTGCCTGCAGAAGACGTGATCATCGAGAAAGCCGAGATCGTTGAGTGATACTGCTGATCTCCGATCTGCACCTTGAACAGGAGCGCCCGGACATTACCCGGGCGTTTCTGGATCTGCTCGCGGGCCGCGCCCGCGAAGCCGAGGCGCTGTATATCCTCGGGGATTTCTTTGAAGTCTGGATCGGTGACGACGCCATGTCACCGTTTCAGCTTTCAATCTGCAAGGCCCTGCGCGTATTGAGTGACAGCGGCACACGAATTTTTCTGATGCACGGCAACCGCGACTTCATGATCGGCAAGGGTTTCTGCAAGGCAGCGGGTTGCACCCTGTTGAGCGATCCGAGCGTCGTCCAGTTGAACGATGAGCGCGTGCTGTTGATGCATGGCGATAGCCTGTGCACCCGCGATGAAGGTTATATCCGGATGCGCCGTTATCTGCGCCATCCGCTGACGCTTTTCATTCTGCGCCATTTGCCGCTGGGCACCCGGCACAAGCTGGCGCGCAAGCTGCGCAATGAAAGCCGTGCGCAAACCCGTATGAAGGCCAATGATATTGTCGATGTGACGCCAGACGAGGTGCCGCGGATCATGCAGCAGTTCGGCGTACGCACCTTAGTCCACGGCCACACTCATCGCCCCGCGATTCATAAGTTGCAGATTGGCGATCAGGCAGCCAGGCGCATTGTGCTGGGCGACTGGGATCGTCAGGGCTGGGTGTTGCAGGTGGATGAGCAGGGTTTCAGTCTGAACTCATTCGACTTTGTGCCCGAGACGACTGCGCTGTTGAATTGATGGCGCGGGAACTCGGCTGAGAGCACAGCGGTTCTGCGATGTCAGGTGGATTGGGGTTCGACTCAGGTCACCTTTTTCGCCCCTCGGCGAGTTACTTTGAGGGGCCATACTAACCAAAGCCCCTCGCTCCTGTTTCCGGCCCGACTTCGTCGGATTCCTTCGGCCTGTCACTAAGGTCGCACTCTGCGTCGCGAGTGCCATCGCGGTTGAAACGCACTGCGTTGGCAGCTGCTATTTATATGGCATGCCGATCGTGACGCTCAGGCAATCGACCCCATCACCGGCTCTTCGCCTGCAACGGGCACATCATGCAGCGAGATTTTCGAGGTCTCCGGTAAGGCCAGGCCGCCAGCCATCGCCATTACAGCTACGGCAATGAGGTAGAACGCTGGCGACAGGTTGCTGCCCGTGACACCGATCAGCCAGGTCGCCACCAGCGGCGCGGTGCCGCCGAACAGGGTGTAGGCCATGTTGTAGGTGATTGCCGAGGCGGTATAGCGGGTGCGGGTCGGGAAGGTTTCCGACAACAGCGCTGCCGTCACTACACCGCACAGCACTGCGCCCACAGCAAGCAGCATGACCCCGACGATCGAGGCAATGAACGAGCCGGAGCTGGCCATCAGGAATGACGGAAACACCACGACCATCAACAGAGTACAGGCCGTTGCCATGGTGACCCGACGGCCTACCCGATCCGAATAGGCACCGGCCAGCGGACAGAGAGCAGCGGCGAAGGCCAGTGCGATCAACGACACCAGCAGCGCCGTCGCCCTGCTCAACCCGCCCGCCACTTGCAGGTAGGTCGCAAAGTAAGTGGTGAACATATAGAACGACAGCGCCGTTAACGACACAAACGCTCCCAGACAACATATGGCTACGGCATGATGGCGCAAGGTGTCCTTGAGTGGCGAGTGAGCCACGGCGTGCTCTTGCGTGACAGCCTGAAAGGCCGGGGTTTCGTCGAGCTTCCAGCGCAAGTACAAGCCGACCAGCCCCAAGGGCGCTGCAATCAGAAACGGCAGGCGCCAGCCCCAACTGCCCATGGCTTCGGTCGACAGTGACGACTCCAGCGCGTAAGCCACCACTGCCGCGGCAGCGAAGGCGGAAAACGTCGACACCGGCACAAAGCTGCCGTACCAGGCCCGCTGCGTGCGTGGCGCGTGCTCCATGAGGTAGGCGCAGGCCCCGGCATACTCGCCACCGGCCGAGAAACCCTGCGCACAACGAATCACGGTCAGCAGAATCGGCGCCATCACGCCAATCGCCGCATACGTCGGCAACAGACCGATCAGTGTGGTCGCGCCTGCCATCAACAGGATGGTCATCGCCAGGGTCTTCTTGCGCCCGATGCGGTCACCCAGCATGCCAAAGAAAATCCCGCCCAATGGCCGGAATGCGAAGGCCACGGCAAACACGGCGAAGGTTTTCAACAACGCGACGCTGCTGTCACCGCTGGGGAAAAACTGCAGCGCGATGGTGGTTGCCAGAAAGCCATACACGGCGAAATCGAACCATTCGACGAAGTTGCCGATGGCCGCCGCGACGATGACCTTTTTCAGCGTGGCAGGATCGACTTGCTCTACGGCGGTAGTTGTCATGGCTGACCTCAGCGTATTGATCTGGAATGGACCAATTATCGAGACAGCGACCCGGATGCCTCACTCCAGAAGTGTCATCCACGTAGTCATGGCCGACGTCTCGCCACCGATCTGCGCAGAATTCATGCCAAAGGCTCTGCCACAAGGCTTACAGGCCCATCGCGCGCCGCCCCTGCAGGCCACCGGTATGGATGAGGACCAGACGGCTGCCTGACTTGAACCGACCGGCCAGCACCTCATCGTGCAGGGCCAGCAAAGCCTTGCCGGTGTACAAGGGCTCCAGAGGTACGCCGCTATGCGCCTCGCTGCTGGCGATGAAGTCGAGCAGCGCGGCATCGGTTCTGGCGAAACCGCCCCGGCTGGCCTCCAGCAGGACACAGGCAGCGGGCAGGTTCGGCGAGGCGTTCACCTGCGATCCTGCGGCTTCTTTCAACACAGCCACGATGTTTTGAGCAACGCCATGATCGTCCGGTACCGCCATCGCGCCATATACCGGATGGGCGCCGGCCTCGGCCAACAGCAAACCGGCAAGCGTTGTGCCGGTGCCGACTGCCAGCCACCAGCCGTGATAATCGTCCCAGCCAAAGTGCCCGAGCTGGCTATCGACCATCTCCCGCAACCTTGCGCAGCCCAGCGCACCGGCAAGCCCGCCACCGCCTTCGGCAATCGGATACAGCTCAGGATATTGCGCCTGCCAGGGCAGCCAGAAATCCGCAGCATGTCGTGCTCGATAACCCGCATAACCCAGCCAGTGCAATTGCATGCCAAAAGCTTGCAGGTCCAGTACCGTCGGCGTCTGCTGGGCGTGACCACGCAACAGGCCCACCGTCGGGAAACCGAAGCGCTTGCCCGCTGCTGCCAGAGCATGGAGATGATTGGAGTGTGCGCCGCCCAGGCTGATCAATCCCTCTGCACCCGCCTCGACAGCCTGGGTCAGGTGTTCGCTGAGCTTGAACCATTTGTTGCCGCTGATGAGCGAGTCAATAAGGTCCAGGCGCAGGATCGCCACCTCGACCCCGGCATCTTGCAGCCAGGGCAGGTTCAAGCGTTGCAGCGCAGCAGTGGGCTGCCAGTCAAGGGCGTCAACGATCATCCGCGCAGTTTACAGACAAGCTCAATCAGAGCGCAGCGGCCAGACGCGAACCCTGATCGATAGCGCGTTTGGCATCCAGCTCGGCGGCAACGTCTGCACCGCCGATCAGATGGACGCTTTGCCCGGCGCTGACCAGATCGTCATACAGCTCGCGCAGCGGGTCCTGCCCGGCGCAAATCACAATGTTATCTACCGCCAGCAGCTTTTCCTCGCCGTCTTCACCAATGCGAATATGCAACCCGGCATCGTCGATTTTCAGGTACTGGACACTGTTTAGCATCTGCACCTGCTTGTTTTTCAGCCCGGTGCGGTGAATCCAGCCGGTGGTCTTGCCCAGGCCGTCGCCCACCTTGGAACTCTTGCGTTGCAGCAGGTACACCTGGCGTGCCGGGGCGTGCACATCAGGTTTGATCCCGGCCACGCCGCCGCGCGCTTCAAGCATGGTATCGATGCCCCACTCTTTCCAGAACGCCTCGCGATCCAGGCTGGTGGCCACGCCCTGGTGTACGAGAAATTCCGACACATCGAAACCGATACCGCCTGCGCCGATCACTGCCACGCTGCGCCCGACCGGCTTGCGCTGCAAAATGACATCCAGATAGCTGAGCACTTTTTGGTTATCGATACCTGGGATGGCAGGAGTGCGCGGTGCGATGCCCGTTGCCAAAATCACCTCGTCAAAGCCGGCCCCCAGCAAGTCTTCTGCTTTTATGCGAGTGCCGAGGCGCAACTGCACGCCGGTTTCTTCCACTTTGTTGCGGAAGTAACGCAGCGTCTCGGAGAACTCTTCCTTGCCCGGCACGCGCTTGGCGATATTGAACTGGCCGCCGATTTCGCTGGCCGAATCGAACAACGTCACCTCATGTCCGCGCTGTGCAGCAACGGTTGCAGCAGCCAGACCGGCAGGACCGGCACCCACCACGGCAATTTTCTTCACCTGCCGGGTGGGCAGGTAGTTGAGTTCAGTCTCGTGACAGGCGCGCGGATTGACAAGGCAACTGGTGAGCTTGCCGCCGAAGGTGTGGTCAAGGCAGGCCTGATTACAGCCGATGCAGGTGTTGATCCGTTCGGCGTGCCCCGCCGCAGCCTTGTTGACGAATTCCGGGTCGGCCAGAAAAGGACGAGCCATCGAGACCATGTCGGCGTCGCCCTCGCTGAGGATGCGCTCGGCAACTTCCGGGGTATTGATGCGGTTGGTAGTGATCAGCGGCACCTTCACCGAACCACGCAGTTTGGCAGTGACCTTGCTGAACGCTGCACGCGGCACCTTGGTGGCGATGGTCGGAATACGTGCCTCGTGCCAACCGATCCCGGTGTTGATCAGCGTCGCACCTGCCTGCTCGACCGCCTTGGCCAGCTGGACGATCTCTTCCCAGGTGCTACCACCCTCCACAAGATCCAGCATCGACAGTCGAAAGATAATGATGAAATCCGCACCGACCGCCTCACGCACCTGCGTAACGATCTCGACCGCCAGGCGCATGCGGTTCTCATAGCTGCCGCCCCAGCGATCGGTGCGGTGGTTGGTATGGGCGGCGAGGAATTGATTGATGAAATAGCCTTCCGAACCCATGATTTCGACACCGTCATACCCGGCACTGCGGGCCAGCGTGGAACAGGTCACGAAATCAGCGATCTGCTTTTCGATGCCCTCTTCGTCCAGCTCACGCGGCGTGAACGGGTTGATCGGTGCCTGGATAGCACTCGGCGCAACCTGCTTGCGGCTATAGGCGTAGCGACCGGCATGCAGGATCTGCAGGCAGATCTTGCCGCCAGCCTCGTGGACCGCACGAGTAACGATGCGATGCTGCTCCGCCTCTTCGGCATTGGTGAGTTTTGCCGCACCGTCGTAGACGCCACCCTCTTCGTTGGGCGCGATCCCGCCGGTCACCATCAACCCGACCCCGCCGCGTGCCCGCTCGGCAAAATAAGCCGCCATGCGCTCGAAACCACCCGGCCGCTCTTCAAGACCAGTGTGCATCGAGCCCATCAAGGTCCGGTTGCGCAAGGTTGTGAAGCCCAGGTCCAGCGGGGCCAGCAGGTGTGGGTAATGAGCAGCAGTCATGGCGAAGCTCCATCGAGTCAATCACGGGAAAACAAGGACCTCTGCGGGTCCTCTCATGGGCAACAGTAAAGACGCATCCAGCCCCACACTCAATGACCGAAAGTGACAAGTTATTGATCCAAACGCGCAGTGGCACTTGGCAAGCGCCTGACGTCGTCCTACCCTAGTCGACAATTCCCTGATGGCAGCCAGCCGGCCTTTTTATGCGCAAACTCTTCGCCATCTGTCTGATCCTGCTGAGCGTAGCCAGCCTTGTCAGTTACGCAGTCTGGACCGGACAACGTCCGGCGGGCCACTACCTGTCCGATCTGCGCATTCGCCTGGCAATCAATGAAGGCGAGCCCAGTGAACGCGGAAACCTGCTGGGCATCGAGCCGGAGCTGTTCCCCACGGACTATCAGAACACTGACCGACTGCACCGCAAGCTGGCCGCCTATCTGCAACAGGCCCGCGACTACGGGCTGATCAACCACAGAACGGTGGTAGTACTCCCCGAGCATATCGGCACCTGGCTGTTCGCCAGTGGCGAGAAGGATGAGCTTTATCAAGCAGCAACAGTCGATGAAGCGATGGACTGGCTGTCCTGGAGCAATCCGCTGCAATTCATCACGGCGATGCTCAGCGCCGAAGGCCGGGACCGTGTGGATGACGCCCATCTGCGCCTCAAGGCACGATCGATGGCACGCGACTATCAGGCACTGTTTGGCGGTCTGGCCAAAGAGTTCGGCATAACACTGGTGGCAGGCTCGATTGTGCTGCCGGAACCAAGCGTTGAAAACGGTCAGTTGAAAGTCGGTAAAGGCGCCCTGTACAACAGCAGCCTGACATTCGGCAGCGATGGCCAGCCGCTCGGCCAGCCTCAGCGTCAGCTGTACCCGGACCGTTTTCAGAAACGCTACGTGCACACGGCGAGCGACGCACCATTGAATGTGCTCGACACGCCCGCAGGGCGTCTGGCCGTGCTGATCGGCAGCGACAGTTGGTACGCGGACAATTACGCACGCTTGAATCAGAGCGGTGCGCAGCTGATTGCGGTGCCTGCTTTTGTGATCGGCAAGGCCACTTGGTCCGAACCGTGGCGCAAGCCTCGGCACTCAAGCATCGATATGGCAGCCGACAATCCAAGCGAGGGCGAAGCCTGGCATCGCCTGACCCTGATCGGCCGTCCAGCGCAAAGCAGCGCACAGGCAGGGGTCAGCGTGTTCATGCGCGGGCAATTCTGGAATCAGGGCGTTGCCGGGCAAAGTTTTGCCAGCCACGCAGGTCAGACAATTGCCGAACCGTCGTCTGACAATGGCCCCGCTGGCGGTGCCCGCCTGATCAACCTCTGGCTTTGACGATGCCGACCTTGACCCTGCGCCTTGGTGACCTGTCGGTGGGCTACATCCAGAGTCTGGCCGGTGCGGTCACTCGCTTAGGCAAGAATCCTGATCCGCTGCTCGAGCAGTACGGTCTGGACCCCGCCCGCCTGAGTCAGGCGCGTGCGCGACTGTCTATCCCACGCTACATGCGCCTGGGGCATGCTGCCATACAGCTTACCGGCCAGCCCGGGCTCGGCTTGCACATGGGCCAGCTCAGTCGTTTCGCGCATGCAGGTCTGGCGGGCGTGACCGCCGCCCAGGCTCCCACAGTGCGCGAGGCCGCCCGCACGCTGATCCGTTTCGAGCCATTGTATGCCTCCAACTATCGCGGTCAGTCGAGCTTTCACGAGGATGCGCAAGGCGCCTGGATGCGCTTCTATTCAATCAGCCCCTATAACGCTTACAACCGCTTTGTTGTGGACTCGATTTTGGCTGGCTGGCTGGCTCAGCTCTCAACACTGGCGGGCACCAGACTACGTGCACAACGTGTCGAGATCGAATTCGATGCGCCTGACTACGCCGCGCAATATGCCAGCCTGAGCGACAGCCCGGTGATATTTGCCGCAGCCACCAATCAACTGCGCCTGGATCAGAGCTGTCTTGCGTTACGCAACCCTGACCACTGCCCGAGCACCTGGCGGCATCTGCTGCAATTATGCGAAGGCGAACTGGAGCAGCAGACCCGTACCCGCAGCTTGCGTGAACGCATCATTCAACTGCTTGGGCCGCTATTGAACGGCGGCAGGGAACCGGATCTGGAAGAGGTGGCGGCAAGGCTCAAGCTGCCGACCTGGACACTGCGACGCAAGCTGGCCGAGGAAGGCACATGCTTTCGCGCCATACTCAATGACACGCGGCGTGATCTGGCGATGACTTATATTCGCGACACTGAACTGGCGTTCGGGGAGATCGCCTACCTGCTGGGGTTCGCTTCTGCCGAAGCCTTTCAACGCGCCTTCAAACGCTGGAACGCACAGACTCCAGGAGAGTTCCGCCGCAGCCAGCGCCAAAGCGCATGAAGCCTTTCATAACTCGGTAGCGTCGTCGGCAGGCTCTACCGGGTCCAGCTCCGATGCACGGTATTCAAGCAGTTCTTCCTGGTATTCGTCCATTTCTTCGCCCTCTTGGCTGATTGAGTATGGGTGATAATTAAAGCTGAAATAACTGACCGCAAGATCAACATTAAAGTGCCAATGTGAAATAAAAATGTTGATCCCTATCAAACAGACGAAAAAGATCGTCGCCGATTCAGCACGTCTCTCGATACGCGGCCAGCCAGGCACTATTGACTTGCAGGCCCGTGTCGACCTAACCTCAGGGCCATGAACCTCATCAAGCAAAACCTCGGCCAGATTATTATTACCGTCATTCCAGTCATGGCGGGTTAGCCGACGTTTGCAAAAACCCGCCCTGGAGGCGGGTTTCTTCTGTCTCCTGGGCAACATTATTGAACCAGGAGTCAGACATGATCGTTATCCCTCGCTCTATCGCCCTTCGCGCCTTCCTGAACCTGATTATCGCTCTGCCACCTGTTGCCGGACTGCGCATGTATGAGGGATCGACGCGATGAGCCAAGGCCAGCACGATCTGCTCAATCATTACGCCCGCAAAATCCTCACCTCCCGTGTTTATGACGTGGCTATCGAAACCCCGCTGCACGGCGCTCGCCAGCTGTCAGAGCGGCTGGGCAATCAGGTGCTGCTAAAACGAGAAGACCTGCAGCCGGTGTTCTCCTTCAAGATTCGCGGCGCGTACAACAAGCTGGCGCAATTGACTGCAGAAGAGGCCGCACGCGGCGTGGTCACGGCCTCGGCGGGTAACCACGCGCAAGGTCTGGCACTGGCGGCACGCGAGCTGGGCATTCTGGCGACTATCGTCATGCCGCGCACCACCCCGGAAATCAAGGTCGAAGGCGTGCGCTCACGAGGCGCCACGGTGGTGCTGCACGGCGACTCCTTCCCCGAGGCGCTGGCCTATTCGCTGAAACTGGTCGACGAACAGGGTTTCGTCTACATCCACCCGTATGACGACCCCGATACGATTGCCGGGCAAGGCACCGTGGCGATGGAGATTCTTCGTCAGCAACCGGGCCAACTGGATGCGATCTTTGTTCCGGTCGGGGGCGGCGGTCTGATCGCCGGTATCGCAGCGTATGTGAAATACCTGCGCCCGGAGATCAAGGTGATCGGCGTCGAGCCGGACGACTCCAACTGCCTGCAAGCGGCGATGGCCGCCGGGGAGCGCGTGGTGCTGAGCCAGGTCGGGCTGTTTGCCGATGGCGTGGCGGTGGCGCAGATCGGCCATCACACCTTTGAAGTGTGCCGTCATTATGTCGATGAGGTGATCACCGTCAGCACCGATGAAATCTGCGCTGCGATCAAGGACATCTACGACGACACCCGCTCGATCACCGAGCCTGCGGGCGCGCTGGGTGTTGCCGGGATCAAGAAATACGTCGAGCAGCGCGGCATCAGCGGTCAGACACTGGTGGCCATCGACTCCGGAGCCAACGTCAACTTCGACCGTTTGCGTCACGTTGCCGAGCGCGCCGAGCTGGGCGAAGGCCGCGAAGCGATCATCGCCGTGACCATTCCCGAGCAGCCGGGCAGCTTCAAGGCATTCTGCGAAGCCATCGGCAAGCGCCAGATCACCGAATTCAACTACCGCTACCATACCGACCGTGAAGCGCACATCTTCGTCGGCGTGCAGACTCACCCGGAGAAAGACCCGCGCAGCGCGCTGATCACCAGCCTGACCGGGCAGGGTTTTCCGGTGCTGGACCTGACCGACAACGAACTGGCCAAACTCGACATCCGCCACATGGTCGGCGGGCATGCCGAGCGCGTCGACGACGAAGTGGTACTGCGTTTCGAATTCCCGGAGCGCCCCGGCGCGCTGTTCAACTTCCTCAACCGCCTGGGCGGACGCTGGACCATCTCGATGTTCCATTACCGCAACCACGGCGCAGCAGACGGCCGAGTGGTCGCTGGCCTGATAGTGCCGGAGGAAGAGCTGCACCTGGTGGGCGCAGCGCTGGACGAGATTGGTTACCCGTATTGGGACGAGAGCGAGAACCCGGCGTATCGGTTGTTTCTGGGCTGAGGACCTGGATACCTCTCGTTCCTCATGCGGACCGGCATACCCACGCGGAGCATGGGCACGATAGAGGTTCTCTGGACACCTTGATTATCGTCCCCACGCTCTGCGTGGGGATGCAGTTCTGGACGCTCTGCGTCCGCCGTGCATGATCACGACAGCCGTTATTGAGCGGGCTCAGCCTCGGTTGGCTTGGTACTGTCTGTTGGCTCGGCTGCCGGTGTGTCGACCGTTTCCGCCTTGAACGATGCAGGCTCGGCTGGCGCTGGCAGTGGTTCGCTTGCCGCGGGCGGCGTGGCTGATTCGGCAGCGGGTTCGGCCTTGGCGGGCGACTCCGTTGCTGCTGGAGCCAGTTTGGCGGGTTCGGCCGCCTTGGCCGGCTCGGCTGCGGCAGGGGCTACATCAGGAACACCCAGATCTGCTTTGGGCTTCTCGACAATATGCGCAGCCTTTTTCACTTCCGGTGGCAGGAAGTTTTCCACCAGACCGAAAAAGCGCTCGTAGAACTTCGCCGATGACACGGTTTCACTGGCCACCTTGACCATCGAGTCGTCAGTGGAGCCTATCGGCATCGAGACAGAGCCCAGCACTCCAACCCCGAGGCTGGCCGAGTTGTTGGTCTTCTTCAGCGCATAGCGATCCTGCAGAGCGTTTGCGAACATGGTCGAACTGCCATCCTTCGCATCAGCGGCGCACACCAGATTGAAGCTGATTTCAATATGCGCATCGCCGGTCTGTTGAAAGCTCTTGCGACCGGCAATCATCTTCGGGTCGCTGCTGGTGATGATATAGCCCTGGCTCAACAAGGCACGCCGCCCCGCTTCGCAATAAGCCAGGTCGGTTGCAGGATAACTGCGGGAGAAGGTCCCGGCGTCATCGAAATGTTCGTGGTCATAAACCGCCTGCTTCGGCGATGAACAACCAGCTGCCATCAACACGGCAGAGATCCAGAATGCGGTACGAACGTTCAGTAGCTTAAACATCGAAAATCCTGAGGAAGGAAAAGACTGCCAGCAAGACTGCGAACTGGGAAATGGCGGTAAGTCTGCAACAAGGCCGACGCTGGATCAACGTACAGATCAAAAGGATTTGGATACAACACGTGTTCAGGCCAACCACCCTACTCGCCTACGGACAAAACGCAGACAACAAAAAAGCGACCCTAGGGTCGCTTTCGTGTTTGCTTCAAGGAGTTCAAGGGCCTTGAAGCGGTGTATGGCGCAGCGGACGGGACTCGAACCCGCGACCCCCGGCGTGACAGGCCGGTATTCTAACCGACTGAACTACCGCTGCGTATCGCTGTAAACCTGTTTGAAACAAACCTTCGGTAGTTTGCTTCCTGTACTGGTGACTGAAAGACCCTTGGGCTTTTCAATCGCAGACCCGGCGAACCCGATCTGTACAAATATGGCGCAGCGGACGGGACTCGAACCCGCGACCCCCGGCGTGACAGGCCGGTATTCTAACCGACTGAACTACCGCTGCGCATTGTGGACTTGCGTCCTTTTGATACTTTGAAAGCCCTCGTACTTCAGCTTTCAAACTCAACGATGGTGGGTGATGACGGGATCGAACCGCCGACCCGCTGCTTGTAAGGCAGCTGCTCTCCCAGCTGAGCTAATCACCCTTTGCTTCGTTGAGGCCGCGAAATTTACGCACCTAACGAACCTAAGTCAATAGCCTGATTGAAGTTTTTTAAAAAACAGGCTCAATCGCAAAACCGCTACCACACATCAAAAGCACAACAAAGAGTCAATGTTGGCAGACTGCACGAAACTATTCGGCGTAGACCATCTTGCGCGTCATGCCGCCGTCGACCACAAATTCCTGTCCGGTCACAAAACCGGCGTTTCTGGACAACAACCACGCAACCATCGCGGCCACATCTTCTACCGTCCCTACCCTGCCGGCAGGATGCTGGGCGTGATCGGTCTCGGACAACGGCTCGGCCTTGCGCAACGAGGGGTCGCGCGCATCAATCCAGCCGGGACTGACGGCGTTTACACGTATCTCCGGCCCCAGACTGATCGCCAGCGCATGTGTCAGCGCCATCAGACCGCCCTTGCTGGCCGCATAAGCTTCGGTGTCGGCCTCCGACTGGCGGGATCGAGTAGAGGTAAGGTTGACTATGCTGCTACAGTGCGCACGCAGGTAAGGCGCGCAATGCTTGGCCAGCAGCATCGGACCGCCGAGGTTGACTGCCAGTACCCGATTCCAGTGCGACAGCTCAAGGCTTTCCAGCGTAGTGTTGTGAGGGTCGGCGATCGCGGCGTTGCACACCAGCGCATCGAGACGGCCAAACTGCCTGAGCACCTCGGCCACACCTGCCGCAACCTGCTCTTCACTGGCAACGTCCATGGCAATGAACAGGGCATTTTCACCCAGTGCACCCGCCACCTTGAAGCCCCTTGCACGATCCAGATCGGTCAGCACGACTTGCCAGCCCTCGGCAATCAGCCACGCCGCGATACCCAGCCCGATGCCGCGCGCGGCACCTGTCACCAGAGCAACACGGCCGTTGTGGGTGCTGGCAAATTTCAACGCCCACTCTTCGCCCGTCTCGCCACTGTTTTTGTTACCGGACTTGTCGTTCACAATGCCGCCAGACCACGAGCCAGGTCGGCTTGCAGGTCCGTCACATCCTCCAGGCCCACTGCAACCCGTATCAGGCTGTCGCGAATACCCGCTGCCTCACGCTCCTGAGGTGCCAAACGACCATGAGACGTGGTGCTCGGGTGGGTAATCGTGGTTTTGCTGTCGCCCAGGTTGGCTGTAATCGAGATCAGCCGTGTGGCATCGATGAAGCGCCATGCGCCATCCTTGCCGCCCTTGACTTCGAAACTCACCACCGCGCCAAAACCCTTTTGCTGACGCTGCGCCAGCTCATGCTGCGGATGACTCTTGAGTCCGGCGTAGTGGACCTTTTCGATACCGTCCTGCTGCTCAAGCCACTCGGCCAGCGCCTGGGCATTGGCACAATGAGCGCGCATGCGCAGGTTCAGGGTTTCGAGACCCTTGAGGAAGATCCACGCATTGAACGGGCTGAGCGTAGGCCCAGCAGTACGCAGGAAGCCGACCACTTCTTTCATCTGCTCGCTGCGCCCGGCAACCACGCCGCCCATGCAACGGCCCTGGCCGTCGATGAACTTGGTGGCCGAATGCACGACGATATCAGCACCCAGCAACAGCGGCTGCTGCAAGGCCGGCGTGCAGAAACAGTTGTCGACGATCAGCATCGTACCTTTGGCGTGAGCGATTTCAGCCAGTGCAGCGATGTCCACCAACTCGGCCAATGGGTTGGACGGCGACTCGACAAACAGCATTTTGGTGTTGGGCTTGATCGCCGCGTCCCAGCCGCTCAGCTCTGCAAGCGGAACGTAATCCACCTCAATGCCAAAGCGTTTGAAGTACTTGTCGAACAGGCTGATGGTCGAGCCAAAGACGCTGCGCGACACCAGCACATGGTCACCGGCACTGCACAGGCTCATCACGACCGCCAGGGTCGCCGCCATGCCAGTGGCCGTAGCAACGGCCTGTTCGGCGCCTTCCAGCGCGGCGATGCGCTCTTCAAAAGAGCGCACGGTCGGGTTGGTATAACGCGAGTAGACGTTGCCGGGCACCTCGCCAGCAAAACGCGCGGCCGCATCGGCAGCCGTGCGAAAGACATAGCTGGAGGTGAAGAACATGGGATCGCCATGCTCACCTTCCGGGGTGCGGTGTTGCCCGGCACGTACGGCAAGGGTATCGAAACCCACACCTTCAAGGTCGCTATCCAGCCGACCTGCATCCCATTCCTGAGTCATGCCGCCCACTCCTTGTCCAATTTAGTTGTTGTACAGATCGATGATCGCGCTCACGGCCTGAGTCTTGATCTTGGAGGCGTCGTTACGCGCGCTCTCGATCCTGTTCAGATAATGCTCGTCGATGTCACCGGTCACGTACTTGCCATCGAAAACCGAGCAGTCGAAGTTGTCGATCTTGATCTTCTTGCTGCCACTGACCGCTTCGATCAGGTCATTCAGATCCTGATAAACCAGCCAGTCGGCACCGATAAGGTCGGCAACGTCCTGAGTGGAACGGTTGTGGGCGATCAGCTCGTGAGCACTCGGCATGTCGATACCGTAGACGTTCGGGTAGCGCACGGCCGGGGCCGCCGAACAGAAGTAGACATTCTTGGCACCGGCTTCACGGGCCATCTGGATGATCTGCTTGCAGGTCGTGCCGCGCACGATGGAGTCATCCACCAGCATCACGTTCTTGCCGCGGAACTCCAGCTCGATTGCGTTGAGCTTCTGACGCACGGATTTCTTGCGTGCTGCCTGGCCCGGCATGATGAAGGTCCGGCCGATGTAGCGGTTCTTGACGAAACCTTCGCGGAACTTGACGCCCAGATGATTGGCCAGCTCCAGCGCAGCGGTACGGCTGGTGTCCGGAATCGGGATGACCACATCGATATCGTGATCCGGACGCTCGCGCAGGATCTTGTCGGCCAGCTTCTCGCCCATGCGCAAACGCGCCTTGTAGACCGAAATGCCGTCGATGATCGAGTCAGGACGTGCCAGATAAACGTGTTCGAAGATGCACGGCGCATACTTGGGGTTGGCCGCACACTGACGGGTATGCAGCTTGCCGTCTTCAGTGATGTAGACCGCTTCGCCCGGTGCCAGGTCGCGAATCAGGGTAAAGCCGAGCACGTCCAGCGACACGCTTTCCGACGCGATCATGTATTCGACGCCTTCGTCGGTATGACGCTGGCCAAACACGATAGGACGAATGGCGTCCGGGTCACGGAAGCCGACAATGCCGTAGCCGGTGATCATTGCCACGACCGCATAGCCGCCACGGCAGCGATTATGCACGTCAGTCACTGCGGCGAAGATATCCTCTTCGGTCGGCTGCAACTTGCCACGCACGGCCAGCTCATGGGCGAAAACGTTGAGCAGCACTTCCGAATCGGAATTGGTGTTCACATGGCGCAGGTCGGATTCGTAAATCTCCTTGGCCAGTTGTTCGACGTTGGTGAGGTTGCCGTTGTGCGCCAACGTGATGCCATAAGGCGAGTTGACGTAGAACGGCTGGGCCTCTGCAGACGTCGAGCTGCCCGCCGTTGGATAGCGCACATGACCGATGCCCATATGCCCGACCAGGCGCTGCATATGACGTTGATGAAACACATCACGCACCAATCCGTTGTCCTTGCGCAGGAATAACCGGCCATCGTGGCTGGTTACGATACCGGCAGCGTCCTGGCCGCGGTGCTGGAGGACGGTAAGCGCGTCATACAGCGCCTGATTGACGTTCGACTTGCCGACGATACCGACGATGCCACACATGCGACACAACCCCTACTTAGTGGAACTGGATTTACCGAGCACATCCTGCGGCATTGTAGACGGCAGGATCTGTTCCTTGAACGGCAGATCAGCGGGTACGCTGATGCCGCTGGCGAGCCACTTGCTGGACATCCCTAGAATCAGGTTTTTCGACCAGTCAGCGACCATGAGAAATTGCGGCACCAGCCTGGACTGCTGCCACCATTGATCCTGTTGCACCGGCCCCAGGCTCAACAGCCCTACCGCCACAACGACAAGCAGGCCTCCGCGCGCTGCGCCGAAGACCATGCCGAGAAAACGATCGGTCCCGGAAAGCCCGGTGACGCGAATCAGCTCGCCTATCAGAAAGTTGACCATGGCGCCTACCAGCAAGGTGGCGACAAAAAGAATGGTGCAGCTCGCAATCACGCGGGCCGAAGGTGTTTCTATGTAATTGACCAGATACTGCGACAGCCCCGCGCCAAACATCCAGGCCACAACGCCTGCAATGATCCACGTCGTCAACGACAGTGCTTCTTTTACGAAGCCGCGCTTCAGACTGATCAGAGCGGAGATGGCGACAATTCCCAGAATTGCCCAGTCAACCGGAGTAAATGGCACGTTGCAGCCTGCAGACGGATAAGGCGGCGCATTTTAGCAGAGCGCCCGCCTGCCGGTAAGCAGCGATTACCGGCGCGAGGCATTTTCCTTTACCGCAAGGGCACGAGGTGCCGAACGGTCAGCCCCGCTCAGGCTGAAAGCGCACCACAATACCTTTGAGCTTTTGCTGTTTGTCGAGCTGATCGCGCAGACGATCAGCTTCGGCACGCTCGATAAGCGGGCCGACAAATACCCGATTAACGCCATCGGCAGTGCGAATGTAAGCATTGTAGCCTTGAGTTCGCAGGGTCTTTTGCAGGTTGTCGGCGTTGGCACGGTTGGACATGCTTGCCAGTTGAACCGACCAGCTGATCGACAGCCCGTTGGCATCGACGCCAGCAGGTGCTGCTGGCTTGGCGGGTGCCGCAGGGGCTGCCGGGGCCGGAGCAGGCGCAGGTGCCGTCTTGGCAGCAGGCTTCGGGGCCGGGGCGCTGGCAACCGGGGGTGCAGCCGGAGTACTTGGGGCAGGTGCGATCGGCATGGAAGGCGGCTGGCTGCTGCTCATGTCATCGTCGCTGGGCACAGGCTCCTGAGGCAGGGCCTGAGGCTCCGGAACAGGCACCGGGTCGACCCGGATCTGCGAAGCCGCAGGTGCCTGGGGTGCGGACGGTGCATCGACCTGCACCTGACGCGTTTCATCTTCCCGCGTGAAGAGCATGGGCAAGAAGATGACCGCCACAGCGATCAGCACCAGTGCTCCAACCATTCGCTGCTTGAATACGTTATCCAGCAAAGCCATTTGCAGCGTCCTCATCGGTGTACCGGGCCACCCATTCCAGGGCCCCGGCAACACAGTAAAATGATCCGAACAGCAGAATCTCGTCATCGGGCGTGGCGTGCGCGCACTGAGCTTCCAGCGCCAACGCAACACTCTGATAGGACGTCACGCAGGCGCCAAGGTTCTGCAAGGCCGAATGCAACTCTTCTGCCGGTCGGCTGCGCGAGGTAGGAAGCGGCGCAACGGCCCACTCATCGATGACCGGCACCAGATGCGCGACCACACCCTCGAGGTCCTTATCGTTCAACAGCCCAAATACGGCGCGACGCTTGCCGACAACCGGCTGGCGCGCAAGGCATTGCTCCAGAAATTGCGCCGCATGGGGGTTGTGACCCACATCGAGAAGCAGATTGAGCCGCTTGCCTTGCCAGCTGACAGTTCTGCGATCAAGACGACCGGCGAGCCGGGTCTGCGCCAGAACCTGCCCTACTGCATCCGTTTGCAGCGGGTACCCCAGCAAGGCAAACGCCTGAAGTGCCAACGCTGCGTTCTGCATAGGCAGGTCCAGCAGTGGCAGACCGCGCAGTTCGACCTGTTCGCCGTGAGCAACACCACGCCAGTCCCAACTGTCCTTGCCTATCGAGAGGTCGAAATCACGACCACGCATCAGCAGCGGGCAACCCAACTCACGAGCCTTGGCCAGCAGCGGCTCGGGTGGTTCCGGATCGCCGCACAACGCTGGGCAACCGGCACGAAAGATTCCGGCCTTTTCGAAGGCGACCGACTCACGGGTGTTACCCAGATACTCGGCGTGATCAACACCGATACTGGTAACCAGCGCGAAATCTGCATCAACAAGATTTACCGCATCCAGGCGACCACCCAGACCGACCTCCAGAACGACCGCATCCAGCCGGGCCTGTTCGAACAGCCAGAATGCCGCCAGCGTGCCCATTTCGAAATAAGTCAGGGTTACATCACCACGCGCCGCTTCAACCGCCGCGAACGCATCGCATAACTCCAGGTCGGTTGCCTCGACACCCTGCACTTTCACCCGCTCGTTATAGCGAATCAAATGTGGGGAGCTGTAGACACCGACTTTCAAGCCCTGAGCCTGCAACAAGGCAGCGACAAAGGCACAGGTTGACCCTTTGCCGTTGGTGCCCGTCACCGTAATCACCCTGGGAGCCGGACGCGTCAGCCCCAACTGCTGCGCTACCTGCCGAGAACGATCCAGCCCCATGTCGATGGCGGATGGATGCAGTTGCTCCAGGTAAGCGAGCCAGTCGCTCAGGGATGTAGAGGTCATATCGTGGCCGGTGCCGGTGGAACGACGATAGGCTCGATGACCGGCGCTACAAAACGAGGCGTCGGCAGGTTCATCATCTGCGCCAGCAGGTTACCCAGACGCGGACGAAGCTCGCTACGCGAGATGATCATGTCGATAGCACCGTGATCCAGCAGGAACTCGCTACGCTGGAAGCCCTCTGGCAGCTTCTCGCGAACGGTTTGCTCGATCACGCGAGGACCGGCGAAACCGATCAGCGCCTTGGGCTCGGCAACGATAACATCGCCCAGCATGGCCAGACTGGCGGAAACGCCGCCGTAGACCGGGTCGGTCAACACCGAGATAAAGGGCAGGCCTTCTTCGCGAAGACGTGCCAGAACGGCCGAGGTCTTGGCCATCTGCATCAGCGAGATCAGTGCTTCCTGCATGCGCGCACCGCCGGAAGCGGCGAAGCAGATCATCGGGCAACGATTTTCCAGGGCGTAGTTGGCGGCGCGCACGAAACGCTCGCCGACGATGGCGCCCATAGAACCGCCCATGAACGAGAACTCGAATGCTGACGCCACTACCGGCATGCCCAGCAGGGTGCCGCTCATGGAAATCAGCGCATCCATTTCACCGGTCTGCTTCTGCGCAGCGGTCAGGCGGTCCTTGTATTTCTTGCCGTCACGGAATTTCAGACGGTCGACCGGCTCAAGATCGGCACCCAGCTCTTCGCGGCCTTCAACATCCAGAAAAATGTTCAGGCGTGCGCGCGCACCGATACGCATGTGGTGGTTGCACTTGGGGCAGACGTCCAAGGTCTTTTCCAGCTCCGGGCGATACAGCACCGCCTCGCAGGACGGGCATTTGTGCCAGAGGCCTTCGGGAACCGAGCTCTTTTTGACCTCGGAACGCATGATCGATGGGATCAGTTTGTCTACCAACCAGTTGCTCATGCTTTATATCTCCAGTACCGGTGTGGCTCGAACGACTGACAAATCAAACGCCAGTCGCATGCCCTCGGATAAATTCGTATATGGACGACGATGAAAGGATAGCGATCGACCCAAGGCCGGACCTGCACACCCCTCACCCCGATTTTTTACAACGACGGCGTTGCACTCTGGCACCACCGCTTACTTGATTCGACCCGCATGCCTTGTGGCAGGGACAGGCTTATGGACGGCGGCCGACCGGCAACCGTCACATCAGGTGCCATGCACCGCACTCATGAACGCAAGGATCTTTTCCCGATCCTTGATGCCCTTGCTCTTTTCGACACCGCCGCTGACATCCACGGCGTAGGGCCGAACCTGGGCAATGGCCTGCGCCACATTCGCCGACGTCAGCCCGCCCGCCAGAATGACCGGTTTATCCAGATCGTCCGGAATCAGCGCCCAATCGAAGGTTTCTCCGGTGCCGCCAGGAACACCCTCTACATAGGTGTCGAGCAGCACGCCTCGCGCATTGCGATAGGTACGGCAAACCTGAGCGATGTCATCACCCGCCTTGACCCGCAAAGCCTTGATGTAGGGGCGATGATAACCATCGCATTCATCCGGTGTTTCATCGCCATGAAACTGCAGCATGTCCAGCGCAACCGCATCCAGCGTCTCGTTGAGTTCGCAGCGGCTGGCGTTGACGAACAGGCCGACGGTGGTAATGAACGGCGGCAACGCGGCAATGATAGCGCGAGCCTGCAGCACTGTTACTGCACGCGGACTTTTCGGGTAGAACACCAGGCCAATTGCATCGGCTCCTGCCTCGGCTGCAGCCAGAGCATCCTCTATGCGGGTAATCCCGCAGATCTTGCTGCGAACGGCTGACATATAGTGAGCAACCTCGGACCTTTCGGAAAGTCCCGGATGTTAGCAAATGCTGCTCGGGTCGTCAGCCGTCCAGTTCTGCAAAGCCCGTAAGAAAATGCGGACCTACAAAACGCTCGGGCAGCGGAAATTCATCACGGTACTCGACCTGAACAAGGTACAGACCATAAGGATGGGCCGTCACACCACCGGTACGCCGAACCCGGCTTTCCAGCACGTCTCGCGCCCATTCGACCGGACGTTCGCCAGTGCCGATGGTCATCAAAACACCGGCGATGTTGCGCACCATATGGTGCAGGAAGGCATTGGCGCGCACGTCGATCACGATCATCTTGCCGTGACGCGTCACGCGCAGGTGGTGCAACTGCTTGACTGGCGACTTGGCCTGACACTGGCCGGCGCGGAAAGCGCTGAAGTCGTGAGTACCGACCAGATACTCGGCTGCCAGTGCCATCCGCTCTACATCCAGCGGGCGATGATTCCAGGTAATTTCCTGATTCAGGTGCGCCGGGCGAATCTGATCGTTGTAGATCACGTAGCGATAACGACGGGCAATGGCCTTGAAGCGGGCATGAAACGTAGCGGGCATGACCCGGGCCCAGGTTACGCTGACGTCATGGGGCAGATTGATATTTGCGCCCATGACCCAGGCCTTCATGGTGCGCTCGGCCTGCGTATCGAAATGCACCACCTGCCCGCAGGCATGCACGCCAGCATCTGTGCGGCCGGCACACATCAGTGATACCGGTGATGCAGCCACTTTTGACAAAGCGTCTTCAAGAGTTTCCTGCACGGTCAGCACACCGGATGCCTGACGTTGCCAGCCGCAATAGCGCGAGCCCTTGTATTCAACGCCCAGCGCGATTCGGGAAAAACCCTCGGCAGCCATTTCGGCTGCCGGGTTGTCTATGTTCGCCAAAGTGGTACAGCCTGTCGGTTCGCAAAAAGTCGGTCATTATACGGCCGCAAGAAAAACACGCTACCAAGCCGGGCAATTGAAATGCAAACGACCGCATAAGCGGCCGTTTGCAGGTTGTTGCCTTAGGGGGATCAGGCCAGCCGCGAAAGCATCTCCCGCGCTTCGCTTTTCTGTCCGTCATCGCCCTCGGTGACCACTTCGTCAAGAATATCCCGGGCACCGTCTGCATCGCCCATGTCGATATAGGCGCGCGCCAGATCAAGCTTGGTCGCGGCTTCGTCAGTGCCGGCCATGAAGTCGAAGTCCGGCTCGTCTTCCAGTGCCGCAGCATCTTCGGCCGTGAACCTTGGTTCATCGAGCGGCGGATGCTCGAGATTCTGTGAAAGGCGGTCCAGCTCGGCATTGACGTCGTCGATTTCGGTCGCGAATGCCTGGCTGGCCTGATCGGTTTCAATCTCGTCCGCCAGCGACAGATCAAAGTCTTCCGGAAGCTCAAGGTCATCACTGACAGGCGGCACAGACGGCGTTTCACCCAGATCAAGTGGATCATTGCCAAGGCCGAGCAGGAAGTCATCTTCGTTCTTGAGCGCCGGATCTTCTTCGGACAGGTCCAGATCGAAGTCGGCAAGGTCTTCCGGCGTAGTCGCCGCACGGGCCTCTTCCTGTTGCTGCATGATCGACTCGAAGCTCAGCTCCTCGTCATCCGCTGCTGCAGACACCTTCGGCTCATCCAGCATCAGGTCGTCAAGCTCGCTCACAGTGGTGACTTCAGGCGTGGGCGCTTCTTCGAATTCATCCAGGCTCAAGTCAAAATCGTGATCGAACGGGTCCGCTTCTTCGGCAGGTTCAGCGGCCAGCGGCGTAACCACTTCAGGTGCGGGCTCGGGATCTGCTGTTACAGCGACTTCAGGCTCAGGTTCAACCTCTTGCTCTGCCGAATCATCGGCCAACAGCTCTTCAACATACTTGGCGTCAAGCTCTGCAACCAGCGCAGCAGCACTGGCAGCTGCTGCCGCCGCGGCCACTGCCGGAGCAGCCGACGCAGTGGCAGATTCAGAAACCGCTGGCGCAGCAACAGGCGCTACCGGCTTCAGGGTCGAGTTAAGTTCTTCCTGCTGCTCGACCTCAGCTTCACGCTTTCCCGCTGCCACCAGTTTGCGTTCGTGGGCGGCGTAAGCTTTGTTATTACCCTGCTCGGCGTAGATTTCCATCAGCTTGAGGCGAATATCATCGCGCTTCGGATCTTCCTTCACTGCTTCTTCAAGCAGTTCGACAGCCTGATTCATGCGCCCGTAAGCAATATGGATCTCGGCCTGAAGCAGCGGATCGGCAGGACGTTCGCGAGCGGCGGTGGCAGCGGCGGCACCAGCAGCCCCCATGCGAACGTTCGGTGGTGGCACGTCCAGGCCATCGAAGCTGGCTGGCGGTGCATTCATGTCCATGTCTGAAACAAAATCCGACTCCTCAGCCAGAGCACGCGCCATACGCTTGTGCTTCTCGGCTTCGGCCTTCGCAGCACGACGACGCGCCAGGAACAACAGCAACAAGGCCAGAATCAACAATACGGCACCGCCGATCAGGCCAAGCAGTACCGGGTTGTTGAGGATTTTCTGCAGCACGTCTTCATCTTCGGCTGCAGCCACCGGTTCCACAGCCAGCGGCTGATCGGCTGCAGGAGTCGCAACCTCGGCGGCACCTGCCGGCAATGCATCCTCAGGAGCAATCTCGCCAGCCGGTTTGACCGGAGCTCCATTGGCATCGACCAGAGAAGCAGGCACTGCCGCATTGGCAGGCGTGGTGGCTTCCGGGGTGGCAGCAGCCGGAGGCACAGCTGCACCGGCGGCCTGCATTTTGGCCAACTGACCGTTTTTCAGCTCAATCAGTCGCTGTAGCTTGTCGAGCTGGCTTTGCAGGTCGTTCATGCGGCTTTTCAGCTCGGCATTGTCACGGCGCGTGGTGTCCAGAGCTTCCTGAGCCACCGCCAGCTTGTTGCCAAGATCACTGTCACCCGCTGCACCTTGTGCCGCAGGCTTGCCGCTTGCCGAAACCAGACTCAGGTTGTCGGAGGTGTCGACCTTTGAAGGAGCAGCGCCAGCGCGATCACGGCGGGTGGCATCGACCTGGCGCGTGCCGGCAGGCAGGCGACGGCCTTCACGCCAGGCGCTGTACTGCCGGGAAACTTCTGCAACTGCCTGCGGTTGTGGCAACGCGGTGGTTTGCTGCGGAGTCGGAAGGCGCAGCACCTGCCCCTTCTTCAAGCGGTTGATGTTGCCACCGATGAAGGCTTCCGGGTTCAACGCCTGAATGGCCAGCATGGTTTGCTGGACAGTGCCGCCAGTACGTACCTTCGCGGCAATTTCCCACAAGGTATCGTTATTGGCGGTGACATATTGTGCCTGTTTGTCCGCGGCTGGCGGCGGCAATACCGGCGCACTGGCGGCAGGTGCTGGAGCCTCGGGTGCCGCAGCCTCTGTCGACGGCGCGACTGTCGCCAGTTGCGCGGGTGCGGCGGGAGCAGCAACTGGTGCCGGGGCGGCGGCCGCAGCGGCGGCCTCTGGAGAAAACTTCGGTGGATCGAGCAGAAGGCTGTATTCACGCAGCAACCGGCCATTTGGCCAGAGCACCTGAACCAGGAACTTCACGTAAGGCTCACGCACCGGCTTGCTGGAAGTAATGCGCAGGACATTTTTACCGCTGGCGTTGATAACCGGGGTAAAAGTGAGATCGTTGAGAAATGCCTGACGGGTAACGCCCGCCTGAGCGAAGTCGGCAGTGGTCGCCAGGCTCGGAACAACTTGCGTTGCGTTAAGCCCCTGCGCCTCAGTCAACTCTATTTCCGCTACCAAGGGCTGATTCAGGGTCGACTTGACCGACAATTCCCCGAGCCCCAGCGCCTGCGCCATACCCGATGACAGCGCTGAAGCCGCAGCGATTGCTAATACCAGTTTACGAACCTGAACCATAGCCCATCCCTTGTTTAAAGATTCCCCGAGATCCGGGGAGGTAGTCCTGCATTTGGGTGTAAGGCGTATCGCCGCTAAAACAATTATTCAAATTGTTGCCAAGTATCTTTTACACATAGTCTTTTATCAACAATTCGCCAACCTGCACAGCATTGAGCGCAGCGCCTTTTCGTACATTATCTGACGTCAGCCACAGATTCAGCTGCTCGGGATCGTCGATTCCTGCCCGAACGCGCCCCACATAAACCACGTCCTGCCCCACGGCATCACCCACCGGCGTAGGGTAATCCCCCTCATCGACCAGTTCGATTCCGGCGGCAGACTCGAGTGCCGCATTGATCGCCGCAACATCGACCGAACCTGCGGTGCGCAGCGTTACGGTAAAGCTGTCGCCAAAGAACACCGGCACTTGAATGCAGGTGACAGACACTTTGAGCGATGGCAGCGTCAGCAGTTCGCGTAATTCATCGACCAGACGCCTTTCCAGCGGCAAATGCCCCGACTCGTCAGGCGTCCCCACCTGGGCCAGTACGTTGAACGCCATCTGACGATCAAAAAAGCGGGTTTCCAGCGGGCGGACATTCAATAGCTCGGTAGTCTGACGCGCCAGCTCACTGACGCCTTCGCGCCCGAGTGCGGAGACCGCCAGACAGGCCGTTACTGTCACCGACTGGATATCGATCAACCCGCGCAACGGCGCCAAAGCCAGTGCGACCGCAGTGGCAGAGGCGCTCGGGCTGGCCACCAGCGAGGCGGCCGCGCCGCTGTGCAAAAGCGTAGCATTTATTTCCGGCACGATATTAGGTGCCTGCACGGCGGGAAATGCACCGGACAAGTCGACGACCGAGCACCCCGCCGCCACGGCCTTTTCGGCGTAACTGCGGCTTACCGCCGGGCCAGCGGCGAAGAATGCCAGGCGCACCTTGCTGAAGTCGAACTCATCGACTTCCCGTACGCGTACATTCTTGCCCCGAAACGGCACCGAGTGACCCGCAGACTCGATACTTGCCAGCAGGTGCAGATTGCCGACCGGGAAGTTGCGCTCCTCCAGCACCTGGACAACGGTTTCGCCGACAGTACCGGTTGCGCCGATTACGGCGATATCAAAGGACTGGCTCATGCAAAAACCTCAGGGAAATCAGGGAGCGGCACTTTAACTGTCGCACTGGCGACAGGCAATTCAAGCCGGCAAATAGCCGTGTTTTTCAAGGTTCAAGACCCACCGGAAAAAACACGCCATGACTCCAGACACCCAGCCAGCGCTGCCCGTTGATCTCGCGGGAGACCGCCAGCTCGACCAGTTGATAAAAGACATTGCGGTGAATCAGCGCCTCAAGATTGCTCCGCACATGGATATACGGCGCTGGCTCCTGAGTATCAGGGTGTGTCACAACCCGCAAAGGGTGCTCCGGCCCCGCTTCAGTCTGATCCTCGACATTGGTCAGGAAGCGCAGCACCTGACCCTCACCCTCTCCCAGCACCTCAAGGGTTACGGCGACAAAAGGCGCGTCATCGACCTTGATGCCGACTTTCTCGACAGGGGTAATCAGAAAATAGTCATCGCCGTCGCGACGCATGATCGTCGAGAACAACCTGACCATTGGTTTGCGGCCGATCGGCGTGCCCAGGTAATACCATGTCCCGTCTCGGGCGATACGCATGTCGATATCGCCACAGAAATCCGGATTCCACAAATGAACAGGCGGCAACCCCTTGGTTTTGGGGATCTGCGCAAACAGATCACCCGCCTTGTTTGAATCGGTCACTCCACTCTCCTGACGCTGGCTTAACGTTCGACGCCCAATAAGGTACGAGCGTAGTCCTCAAGAGGCGGACCCAGCAAATCTTCGGGGCTTTTGTCGTAAAGCGTCAGCAATCCGCCACGGCTGCGAATGCGCGCGCTGTCGATAAGATAACGGGTGCTGGTTTCGATCAGCATCAGTTGAATGACACCGCTGTCGACACCCAGACGGTCCACGGCTTCCTGATCGGCCCACTGATCGCCGGTGCCGATGCGATCATCGGCCTTGGCAAAACGGGTGTAGAGCAAATAATGTGCGCCTGCACTGCGCGCCTCGATCATGGCCTCATCCAGGCCCATTGGCCCACGGGCACGGCGGACCATCGGGAAGTACTCGATGAACCCCTTGAAGGCCTCTTCAGCCACCACATTGGGCCGCGGATAGGCATTGCCTGGCGGCACGAAGGCACCTTGCGCGATGTAAATGAACGAGTCGGGCTGCACACGCCAGTTGGCAGTACGGCGAGTGTCGCTGTGATCGAGCAGACCCGCATCGCTGAATTGCTCGCGAACCCCCTCGCCCATGTCACTGACTTTCATGCAGCCACTCAACGCCAAAAGCGCGAGCAGCATAACCAGGCTACGCATCATCCCCTCCCAAATACCGGTGACGGAAAACCGGCGAATGGTCGTCGGATGCAGCTTCCGCGCCATCTCTGGCACAGCAGGCACCAAAGCCTTGAAGCAGATGCTCAAGACCGGGCCGGGGCGTTATTCCGTAGCAGGGTCGGGTTTGGGCTCGGCGATGACGTCGGCATCGCGCTTGCGCTTGTTGCCCATACGCACGCCGATGTCCAAGAGAAAGTGGAAGAAGCCTTCCTGATCTTCCAGCACATTGCTCCAGAACGGCGAGTGGTACAGCGCAACGGCGCCATGCACCAGCGCCCAGGCGGCACAGTAGTGGTAGTAAGGCGGGACATCTTCGAGCTTGCCTTCGGTGATGCGGCCTTTGATCAGCAGGGTCAGGTGTTCGAAGTTGGAGGCGCGGATCTTGTGGAGCTCTTCGACCAGCTCGGGCACCTGATTGCCCTTGACCACTTTTTCCTCCAGGCGGTCGAACAGGCGATAGCGCTGCGGATCACGCATACGGAATTCGAAGTAGGCACGTGAGAGCGCCTCCTTGTCCTTGTCGACATCAGCGGAGTGCAGCAGCTCGTTCAGGTCTCGCTCATAGTCGAGCATCAGGCGCAGATAGATTTCTGCCTTGGACTTGAAGTGCTTGTAGATGGTGCCTTTACCAATGCCGACGGCGTCCGCGATCATCTCGACAGTGACGCTGTCTTCGCCCTGCTCCAGGAACAGCTTTAGCGCGGTGTCGAGAATTTCCTGCTCACGGCGGCGAAATTCACGGACCTTACGAGGTTCTTTCTGCATAGAGAGGTCTGTCAGGATCGAAATCGAAGCCGGGTATTATGCCCAATCGGCGCTAAATTGCACGGATCATCCTTACTTGTCGACCTTTATGAACGAAACCGGCGAAAAATTCGCATTTTGGCGTCCGCTTCGCAAACCGGACACACGACGGTATGCTACGACACAGGCAGTACCGGGGATGCAGCGACAAACTCCAGGTAACCCGTGATCACTACATACAACGTGAAATAGGCAAAGATCAGCGCCGAGGCAATGTAGGACCAGCGCAACATCCGCTCCCCCATGAAACGCCCACCCTGATGTGCCAGCGCACACAGCGAGATCGACCAGACAACGCCCGCCGCAACGAACCCGGCAAGAAAGGTCGAGGCACTGGCAAGATCAGAACCCTGTCGAGCAATCAGCGCACCGCCGACTGCAGCAAACCAGAGAATGGCGCTGGGTGATGACATCGCCAGAAAAATTCCGCGCAGGAACAACGCCAGGCTGGATTTTTCCGATTGAACATCCTGATTATCGAGGCCGGCGCTGACCGCGGTGGCACTCATGACCATCCTGAAGCAGAACCAGGCCAACACCGCCGTACCGCCGAGCCAGAGCACGTAGCGTACGGCTTCATATTGCAGCAGCACCGCCATGCCGAGCATGGCCAGGACCGCATAGGCCAGATCGCCGACACAGGTTCCCAACCCAAGCCACAGCCCCTTGGAAAAGCCGCGCTGCATGGACAGCGTGATCATGGCTATGTTTGCCAGGCCAATATCCAGGCATAACGACAGACTCAGCAGAAAACCGTTGGAAAACTCCACTCGAACACTCCGACCAGGCACTGAAAAACCTCGGCATGCCTGACCTGCTGGCGTACACGGGCAAATTTGATGCGATGACCTTGTATCCCGTCCGGCAAAAAGTGCTCATCAAGGACTCAAGAATCGCTTTAGTATTCCAAAACTGTTTAAAAAACGATCACAAGGCACTGGACGGTACGCCATGCTGGGCAATACTTAAGCCACTGACGGGTCATCATTCCCCAAATGACTCGCCAGTAAAGGTGCCTAAGGACTAGCGTGCCTTTGTTTTACTCCTAATGGTCTTAACCCGGCTTCACCCCCCCAGAATCCGGGTTTTTTTTGCCCGCGATTTGCCGTCAGTCAACATGTACGCCACTCAGCGTTGAACATGCGCCAGCGGGAACAGGCGAGCGAAGTTAGCGGTGGTCTGCTCAGCGAAATGCTCGTAGGACTCGCCCCGCAGCATTGCCAGAAACTCGGCAACTTCACGTACGTACTGCGGCAGATTCGGTTTGCCCCGATAAGGGATAGGCGCAAGGTACGGGGAATCGGTCTCGACCAGCAGCCGGTCAGCGGGGACTTGCCTTGCGACATCCCGCAGGGCGTCGGCGTTGCGAAAGGTCACGATGCCGGACAGCGAGATGTAGTACCCCATATCCAGCGCCGCCCTGGCCATCTCCCAGTCTTCGGTAAAGCAATGCAGAACGCCCGCCTGAGGCAGCGCCGCATCACGCAGAAGGCTCAATGTATCGGCGCGCGCGCCACGGGTATGGATGATCACCGGCTTGCCAGTGACACTGGCTGCCTCCAGGTGCAACCGAAAAGAAGCCTGCTGCAGCTCGGCAGCTTCGGGTTCGTAGTGATAGTCCAGACCGGTTTCACCTATCGCCACCACTCGTGGGTGATCCAGCTCCTTGAGCAACCAGTCCAGAGGCGGCATCTCACCGGGCTTCACGTCCAGCGGATGAATGCCTACCGAGCAGTCGACATCGGCGTAGCGCTCGGCGAGCGCCTTGACCGCGCCCGCATTTTCGGCGCTGACACCGATGCAGAGAAAATGCCCGACTCCCCTGCCCCGGGCGGCTTCTAGGGCTGCATCCAGCGAGCCATTGTGCTGGGCAAGGTCAAGGCGATCGAGGTGACAATGGGAATCTACAAGCATGGGTTAAAACACAACTACATCGTATGGGTTGGACGATCGGACTTCAGAGCACCGACCAGATGAGTTTCGATCAGATTGCGCGCGGTATTGTCGCCATCATTGAATTGCACGCCGACACCGGCAGTCCGGTTGCCCTGCGCACCTTTTGGCGTGATCCAGGCGACGCGGCCAGCCACCGGAACCTTCTCCGGCTCGTCCATCAGATTGAGCAGCATGAACACTTCGTCACCCAGCTTGTAGCTTTTGCTGGTAGGGATGAACAGGCCGCCGTTTCTGATGAATGGCATGTAGGCAGCGTAAAGCACGGATTTGTCCTTGATGGTCAGGGACAGAATGCCATTACGTGGACCTGTGTTCAGCGGCAGACTCATGACAACACCTCAACGGTTCCGGATAACGCAGAGTCTACGCCTGTCCTGGCAGGCCTGCCCACTGCGCCAGTAATGCTTCAAGCAGCAAGACCCGGTTTAGATTGGCCTTGGACATGACTTTTTGCCTCTGTGCCAGAATCCAGTCCTGAATCTCCAGCACTTTTGCGCGAGAAGACTTCTGCGCCAGGTATTGAACGACCTTGCGCATGTCGCTCAGACCAAGGCCTTCCTCGTCCTGCGTCATCTGATAGCGCAGGATAAGGTGCGACCAGTCACAGAACCAGTCGAACAACAATAACAACGGGATATCCTTCCAGCCTTCGGCCAGCTGGGTAGCCGATTGCTGTTGCTTGAGCAGCTTCTTGACGCCATCCACCACCAGCGCGCGTTGTTCGCGAACGCCTTGCGTGTGAAGTGCCACGGCAGCCAGCGGCGAACCCGCTGCCAGCGTCAGTAATTCGAACCGTTCTTCCTGCGTGCAATCAGGCAGGGCATTGCCCAGCCAGTCCAGACTCATCTGTTCACTGGGCAATGGGCAGGCCTGCTGCACACAGCGACTTTTGACCGTTGGCAGCAAGCGGCTCGGCTGATGGCTGACCAGCAATAGAACGGTATTGCCCGACGGCTCCTCAAGACTCTTCAACAAGGCGTTGGCAGCGTTGATGTTCATCGCTTCCACCGGCTCGACGAGCACCACCTTGCGGCCGCCCATCTGGGCGGTCTGCACAACAAAGCTCACCAGGTCACGGACCTGATCAACCTTGATCGGCTTGTCTGCTTCTTCCGGCTCCAGCACATAGTTGTCCGGATGACTGCCAGCCGCCAGCAGCAGGCAGGATTTGCAATGCCCGCAGGCCTCAAGCGCTTCGGGAGCCTTGCACAGCAGGCTGGCCATCAGGCGCTCGGCCAGTGCCCGCTTGCCGATACCGGCCGGACCGTGCAGCAGATAGGCATGAGCGTGCTGGGCACGACCGGCCATCTGCTGCCAGAGTGACGCCTGCCAGGGGTAGGCTTCAGCCACGTCGCAGCTCCAGCAACTGCGGCAGCAATGTATCAAGGGAAGCCTGAACGTCAGCCAGCGGCTGGGCCGCGTCCACCAGACGATACCGCGCAGAATCCGCCTTCGCCCGCTGCAGATAAGTCGAGCGCACCGCGTCGAAGAAAGCCCGGCCTTCCTGCTCGAAGCGATCGAGTCGGCCACGTGCTGCAGCACGTGACAGACCGATTTCCACCGGCAGGTCAAACACCAGCGTCAGATCAGGCCGCAGATCGCCTTGAACAAACTCTTCCAACACGGCAATACGCTGCTGAGACAAGCCGCGGCCACCACCTTGATACGCGTAGGTTGCATCGGTAAACCGATCACAAAGCACCACCTCGCCACGCGCCAGAGCCGGGCGAATGACCTCGGCCAAATGCTGTGCACGCGCAGCAAACACCAGCAGCAGTTCGGTGTCGGCGCTCATGGCCTCGTCGCTGGGCGCCAGCAGCAGCTCGCGAATGCGCTCGGCCAGCGGAGTGCCGCCCGGCTCGCGGGTCAGCAATACCTGAACGCCCTGCGCGCGAAGCTGCGCCGCCAGGTACTCGCGATTGGTACTTTTGCCAGCACCTTCCGGGCCCTCAAGGGTGATAAACAAACCAGTCACAGGTAATCCTTAATTGTTTCAATCATTGCGCATTCGGCTCGGACTGCGGGGCATCCGGTGCAGTCGCAGGCTCGGGCTCTGAAGAGGGAGAATCAGTTGATGGTGCCGGTGCAGCAGGTGCCGGGCTGGAGCGATAATCTGCGCGGCGCTTGAGCTGATAGTCACGCACCGCTGAGTTATGGGCATCCAGATCGTCCGAGAACACATGGCTGCCGTCCCCCTTGGCCACGAAATACAGGCTGCTGCCCGCTACCGGGTTGAGCGCGGCATGGATCGCCTCGCGCCCCACCAGTGAAATCGGTGTCGGCGGCATACCGGCTATCACGTAGGTATTGTACGGCGTGGGTTCCTTGAGATTGGCCCGGGTCAACTTGCCGTTGTAGCGCTCGCCCATGCCATAGATCACGGTCGGATCGGTCTGCAACTGCATGCCCAGCTTCAAGCGACGCACGAACACACCCGCGATCTGACCACGCTCCTGAGGCATACCGGTTTCCTTCTCGACCAGCGACGCCATGATCAGGGCCTGATAAGGATTGGAATACGGAGCCTCAGACGACCTGGCGTTCCATTCTTCATCCAGCACTTCTTCCAGACGACTGTAAGCCTGCCTGAGCAATTCGGCATCGGTCATGCCGCGCACATAGCGATAGGTGTCAGGAAAGAAACGCCCTTCAGGGAATACATCAGGATGGCCGATTTTTGCCATCAGCTCGCCGTCGGACAAGCCAGCCAGCGTTTGATCGAGCTTGGCCTGTTTGGCCAGCGCAGCCCGCACCTGACGGAAATTCCAGCCCTCGACCAGCGTCAGGCTGTATTGCACAACCTCCTTGCGCTTCCAGACGTCGAACAGCCCCTTGACGTTCATGCCCGGCACCATGCGGTATTCGCCGCTGTGCAGTGCCTGTCCGGAGAGGTTGAAACGCCAGTAGAGGCGCAACCAGAAGGCGTCCTTGATCACGCCATCGGCCTGCAGTCGATTAAGCACACCGGTCGGCGTTGAGCCGGCCGGGACATCCAGCAGTTGCTCCTGAGCGACTTCGAGCGGCTGGTTCAGCGCCTGATGTTGCTGCCAGAACGCAAAGCCGAGCAGAAGGCCTGCCAGAATGACAGCTGTTTCCAGCAACACCAATATTTTTCGGATCACAAATCAGATATCCAGAAGGGTGCGAGCAATACCTTGCAGTTTACGGGTGAGCGGCCCGACCGGCCAGCTCAAGACTGTAAAGCCGCGAACCGGCCAGACGCCGTAGACGCTATTGCATAGAAACACTTCGTCCGCCGATTCAAGGTCGGACAGGTGCAAATCACGGATATCGACAACCAGCCCCAGGTTTCGTGCCTGATCCAGCAACTCGGCACGCATCACACCGGCGACCCCGCAGCGGCTGAGATCGGCAGTCAGCAGACGACCCTGACTGACCAGAAACAGATTGCTGTAGACACCCTCGATCAATCGCCCGGACGTGTCACGCATCAAGCCCTCGGCGTGCTCGCTGTCACTCCACTCGGAGCGAGCCAGTACCTGCTCCAGACGATTGAGGTGCTTGAGTCCAGCCAGAAGCGGCTGTTCCGCCAGACGCGTCTGGCAGGCAAACAGGCGCACGCCCTGCTCGGCATGCACACCCGGATAGGCTGGCGCAGGGCCGCCCTGCAGGATTCGACGCGATTGGGCATTGGGGGCTGGAGCGTAACCGCGCTGGCTGTCGCCGCGGGTAAGGATCAGCTTCATGACCCCATCGCCAAGCTCTGCAGCGAAGCGGGTCATTTCTGCACGGATAAGCGCATGATCGGTTGCGATCGACAAGCGCGCACATCCGTTTTCGAGACGCTGCAGATGGCGCTCCAGGAGCAATGGCTGCCCGGCCTTGACGACGATGGTTTCAAACAGTCCATCGCCGTAGGCCAGCCCCCGGTCCTTGAGGGACAAGGCGTCTGCGGGGCAGCCATCGACCCAGCCAGGCATTACTCGGCGAACCGACGGAATACCAGCGAGCCGTTGGTGCCACCGAAGCCGAAGGAGTTCGACAGAACGACGTCGATCGGCATGCGGCGCGCTTCGTGAGGCACGAAATCCAGATCGCAGCCTTCGCTTGGCTCATCTAGGTTGATGGTCGGCGGAGCCACCTGATCAACCATTGCCAGAACACTGAAGATCGCCTCGACAGCACCAGCAGCACCCAGCAGGTGGCCGGTCATCGACTTGGTCGAACTGACAGCCAGCTTGTAGGCATGATCGCCAAATACCGACTTGATCGCAGAAGCCTCGGCCAGATCGCCCGCAGGCGTCGACGTACCGTGTGCGTTGATGTACTGCACCTGATCGGCATTGACCTTGGCGTCACGCAACGCATTGACGATGCAGCGTGCAGCACCGGCACCGTCATCAGGTGGCGAGGTCATGTGATAGGCATCGCCGCTCATGCCGAACCCGACCAGCTCAGCGTAGATGGTCGCACCACGCGCCTTGGCGTGCTCAAGTTCTTCAAGCACCATCGCACCTGCACCGTCGGACAGGACGAAACCATCACGGCCTTTGTCCCAGGGACGACTGGCACGGGTCGGGTCGTCGTTGCGGGTCGACAGCGCACGCGCGGCACCGAAACCACCCAGCCCCAGGCCACAGGCAGCCATTTCAGCGCCACCGGCAATCATCACGTCCGCTTCGTCATAGGCGATGTTGCGAGCCGCCATGCCGATGCAGTGGGTCGCCGTGGTGCAAGCCGTGGCGATGGAGTAATTAGGCCCCTGTGCACCCAGATGGATAGACAGGAAACCGGAAATCATGTTGATGATCGAGCCCGGCACGAAAAACGGAGAAATCCGTCCTGGCCCTTGCTCGTGCAGCAGACGACTGCTGTTTTCGATATTGGTCAGACCACCGATACCCGAACCCATCGCGACGCCGATGCGTTCACGGTTTGCATCAGTGACTTCGAGGCCTGCATTACGCACCGCCTGAAAGCTGGCCGCGAGACCATACTGAATGAAGAGATCGAGCCGGCGCGCTTCTTTGGGCGCGAGGTATTCTTCGACGTTGAAACCCTTGACCGAACCGCCGAAACGGGTGGTGAAGGCCGACAAGTCCGTGTGCTCGATAAGGCCAATGCCACTGCGGCCCGCCAGAATGCCCTGCCAACTGCTGGGCACGTCATTGCCCAGTGGCGAAAGCATGCCCATCCCGGTGACCACGACGCGTCTACGCGACACAGGACTCTCCTTCTCTCTTGTTTACGGAACAATCATTTACGAACAATCACAGCGTTTTCTAAAGAAAAAACCGCACGCCGGTTAAAGCAGTGCGGTTTTCCCGTGACAGCAGTCAGCGATTACAAATCTTAAGCCTGATGACTAGTGACGTAGTCGATTGCTGCTTGAACGGTAGTGATCTTTTCCGCTTCTTCGTCAGGGATTTCGGTCTCGAATTCCTCTTCCAGAGCCATTACCAGCTCGACAGTGTCCAGGGAGTCAGCGCCCAGGTCTTCAACGAAAGAAGCAGTGTTGACAACCTCTTCTGATTTGACGCCAAGTTGCTCTGCAACGATTTTCTTGACGCGCTCTTCGATGGTGCTCATACCTAGTTTTAACTCCTAGTGGAAATGTTCAGGCATCTGGCCAGTGGGTAAGTGTATAGAAGAGGTTTTGCGAATTTCAAGCTTAACGCTCTCCCGTTATGCCCAACCGTACCTTTGCCCATGCATAGATTGCAGCTTTATAACGGATTTTAGACAGCTCGTATGACATTTTTTTGAAACAGATGGTCACATTAGCTCATGTACATGCCGCCGTTAACAGGGATTGTGGCCCCGGTAACGTACCCTGCGCCTTCGGAGGCAAGAAAAGCGACTACATGCGCAATCTCTTCAGCCTGACCCAGACGGCCCAGGGGTATCTGGGTAATCAGTGACTCACGCTGAGCCTCAGGCAGCTCACGCGTCATATCGGTGTCGATGAAACCGGGCGCAACCGAATTCACGGTTACTGCCCGCGAGCCCACTTCACGGGCCAGAGCCCTGCTGAAACCTTCCAGCCCGGCCTTCGCGGAAGCATAGTTTACTTGACCGGCGTTGCCCATGGCACCCACAACCGAACCAATGCTGATAATACGGCCCCAACGCGCTTTGGTCATGCCGCGCAAAACACCCTTGGAAAGGCGGAAAAGGCTGTTCAGGTTGGTGTTGACGACGTCATACCATTCGTCATCTTTCATGCGCATCATCAGATTATCACGGGTGATGCCGGCATTATTGACCAGAATCAACGGTGCACCGACACGCTCCTGGATAGTCGACAGGACCGAATTCACGGACTCGGCATCGCAGACATCGAGCATCAGGCCAAAGCCTTCGATGCCGTTCTCCTTGAACGTCGCACTGATGCGCTCGGCGCCGGACTCAGAGGTCGCGGTGCCCACAACGACAGCACCATTGCGCCCCAATTCCAGGGCGATGGCTTGACCAATACCGCGACTCGCACCGGTGACCAGTGCAACTTTACCTTGAAGGCTCATACAGGCTTCTCCTAATCAGGCCAGTGCCGCGCGCGCGGCGGCAAAGGCGTCCGGGGTATCAAGGTTGTAAGTAATCACGCCTTCGGCGCAACGCTTGTTCAGACCGGCCAGGACTTTGCCCGGCCCACATTCCACAAGCTGGGTCGCACCACGGCTCGCCAGGCATTGAATGGATTCAACCCAGCGAACCGGCTTGTACAACTGTTCCAGCAAGTCACGCTTGAGCGTCGCCAGATCACTGACCGCGCTGGCGCTGACGTTCTGTACCAATGCGATTTCAGGTGCCTGCCATTCAATGGCTTCAACAGCCTCGGCGAAACGCTCGGCGGCCGGGCGCATCAGTTCGCAATGCGAAGGCACGCTGACCGGCAACGGCAATGCACGCTTGGCACCCCGCGCCTTGCACAGCTCCATGGCGCGCTTGACGGCCTCGGCGGAACCGGCGATCACCACCTGGCCCGGCGAGTTGAAATTCACCGCACTGACAACTTCGCCCTGCGCTGCTTCGGCACAGGCAGCGATAACGTCGGCGTCATCAAGACCCAGAATAGCGGCCATGCCGCCTTGACCGGCCGGCACCGCTTCCTGCATCAACTGGCCACGACACTCGACGAGCTTTACCGCATCAGCCAGGCTCAGGCTTTGCGCAGCTACCAGCGCACTGTATTCACCCAGACTGTGACCTGCGACGAACGCAGGAACGGCGCCGCCCTCGGCCAGCCACACATGCCACAGGGCTATGGAAGCAGTCAGAATGGCAGGCTGGGTCTTGTCGGTCTGATTGAGCAACTCGACAGGACCGCTCTGGGTCAACGCCCACAGGTCATAGTCAAGGGCTTCGGAAGCCTGCTCGAAAGTATCGAGAATCAACGGATGTTGCGCGCCTTGCTCGGCGAGCATGCCGAGCGATTGCGATCCTTGACCCGGAAAGACGAATGCGAGGGATGCAGACATTTGACAAGCCTCTGAATTATTGTCGCCAAAATGGGCGTCCGGACAGGCCGAACGCGGGTATTCAAATTTACATGACTGATCGGTTGGATGACTGACCAGTCTGATGCGTCACATTTTCAGGCTCCGCCGTTCTGGAGAAGCAATTCAAGCCGCCCCTTCAGGCGCTGCGGCAGGTTTTCACGGGATTCAACGATCGCTCGCTGAATCGCACTCTGGAACCCTGAAACACTGGCCGAACCGTGGCTTTTCACCACAACCCCCTGCAACCCGAGCAAGCTCGCGCCATTATGACGAGCAGGCGCCAGATCAGTCTGCAGTCGCTTGAGCAACGGCAACGCCAATGCTCCGACAGCCCTGCTTAGCAAATTGCGGTTGAACAGTGTATCGATTCTGGCGGCAATCATGGTCGCCAGACCTTCGCTCGACTTGAGCAGTACATTGCCAACAAAGCCATCACACACCACAACGTCAGCCTCACCCCGGTACAAACCGTCGCCTTCGACGTAGCCAATGTAGTTGAGCCCCAGGGCTGCCTGCAAAAGACCGGCGGCAAGCTTGACCTGCTGATTGCCCTTGATGTCTTCCGTGCCCACGTTAAGCAAGGCAACCCTGGGCTTTTTGACACCCAGGGTTTCTGCAAGAACAGAGCCCATTACCGCAAACTGATAGAGCGCCTCAGCGCTGCAATCGACATTCGCACCTAGGTCGAGCAACTGACAATGGCCAGACCGAGTGGGAATGGCTGCGATCATCGCGGGACGATCGATACCGGGCAGCGTCTTGAGCACAAACCGCGAAAGCGCCATCAGCGCACCGGTATTACCAGCGCTGACACATGCCTGGGCCTGCCCGCTTGCAACAAGCTCAAGAGCAACACGCATGGACGAGTCAGGCTTGCCACGCAGAGCCTGGGACGGACGCTCGTCCATTGCAATGGCTTCATTGGCGTTTACGACACGCAGGCGCGAGCGATCCACAGCACCATGACGGGCAATGAGTTCTTCAATCAGGGAGGCTTGGCCGACGAGGACCAGATGAAGCGAGGGTGTAGCTGTCAGGCACGCGAGGCTTGCCTGAACAATGTTGCGGGGACCGAAGTCCCCGCCCATTGCGTCGATCGCGATGATCGGAGCGGACAAGAAATTACTCGTCAGCGCCCTTGTCGATCACTTTACGACCACGGTATACGCCTTCTGGCGATACGTGGTGACGCAGGTGAATTTCACCAGTGGTCTTTTCTACCGACAGAGTGCTTGCCTCAAGAGCGTCGTGCGAACGACGCATGTCACGGGCAGAGCGGGATTTTTTGTTCTGCTGAACAGCCATAATTGATTAACTCCTAAACGTTTGGGTCACGCTTTAACTGCGCCAATACACTGAACGGGTTGGACCGCGTTACCTCGTCCACGCTCGGTTCGGGCTCATCGAGACCCGCCGGTTGCTGGCATTCTTCAGGATGATGAGCAGGCACAATGGGCAAGGCGAGCAATAGCTCCTCCTCGATCAATGCCAGCAGATCCAAAGGATCTTCGCCCAGTTCCAGCACGTCATAACCTTTCGGTAACGACTGGGTATTCGCACCCTCCTTCACCACGGCGTAACTGCATTCGCTGTGGATCGGCAGGGTCACCAGCTCAAGACAACGCTGGCAAACCATCTTGACCGGGACGTCTATCGAACTGTGGATAACCACAGAACGGCGTTCGTCACGCTCAAAAACGAATTTCGCCTGCACCGTACCGACAGTGTCGGCAAGCGGGTCGCAAAGTCTCTTCAAATCGCCCAGCAGCACTTCACCCTGAAGGGTAGTGCCGCGATCAGACAATTTGCGCGGGTCAACGTGAGATGGAATCGGGTCATTCAACATAGGCGCAGCATTCTAGGGATGCCCCCTTGGCATGTCAAAGGAAATTCAGGCCTGTTCGTCACTCCGGCCACTCTTTAGAATCGACGCTCAGCCTACGGAGAACCGCATGCCATCCCTGCTCCTTGCCTCCAGCTCTTCATACCGGCGCGAACTGCTCACTCGCCTGCGCCTGCCATTCACCTGCAAGTCCCCGGACATTGATGAAAGTCACCGACCGGACGAAACCGCACACGACCTCGTTCGACGCCTTGCCTTAGAGAAAGCCAAGGCGCTGGCGGGCGAATATCCGCATCACCTGATCATTGGCTCCGACCAGGTTGCCGTCCTCGACGGGCAGATACTCGGCAAGCCACATACCTTCGAGCGCGCACTTGAGCAACTGACGGCTGCCAGTGGCACCAGCGTAACCTTCCTGACCGGACTGGCCCTGCTTAATAGCTCGACAGGCGAGCATCAGGTCGATTGCGTACCCTTTACCGTGCACATGCGCGAACTCGATCAAGCCAGCATCGAACGCTATCTGCATGCAGAGCAACCTTATGACTGCGCCGACAGCTTCAAGGCTGAAGGGTTGGGGGTTAGCCTGTTTCGCAGCACCGAAGGCAGCGACGCGACCAGCCTGATCGGCCTGCCACTGATACGCCTTGTGGACATGCTAATAAAGGAAGGGGTCAGCGTACCCTGACGCTCAGACAAAGAACCCGGCCATTGGCCGGGTTCTTCATTTCTGCATCAAGCCGTCAGCGCAGGCTTGGACCGTTGAAGCCGACCAGCATGGCAATGCGCTCAGCGATACTGGTGCCCAGCTTTTTCGAAAAGCGGTCGAAAGGCGACTCTTCGACGGTATATTCGACGGTATCCTTTTCCTTGATCACATCCCGCGCGACATAACTGGCACTGCCCAGGCCGTCCACCAGACCGAGCGCAACGGCCTGCTCACCGGTCCAGATCAGCCCCGAAAACAGTTCGGGATGATCCTTGTCCTTCAGACGATCGCCACGACCCTGCTTGACGCTGGCGATGAACTGACGATGCGTTGTGTCCAGCACCCCCTGCCAGAACTGCGTCTCATCGGCCTTCTGCGGCTGGAACGGATCAAGGAAAGCTTTGTGCTCGCCCGATGTGTAGGTACGACGATCAACGCCGAGCTTGTCCATGGCACCGACAAACCCGAACCCCGCCGCCGTCACACCTATCGACCCCACCAGACTGGCCTTGTCGGCGTAGATCTGGTCGGCAGCACTGGCAATGTAATAAGCCCCCGAAGCACCCAGATCAGTAATGACCGCATACACCTTGATATCCGGTTTTGCAGCACGCAGACGACGGATTTCGTCATAAACATAGCCCGACTGCACAGGACTGCCGCCCGGACTGTTGATACGCAGAATAACGCCCTTGGTCTTTTCATCCTCGAACGCCTTCTGCAGCGCCGTGACGATATTCTCGGCACTGGCCGACTCCTTGTCGGCAATCACACCCTGCACATCGATCAGCGCTGTGTGGCTGGAGCGGCGCGATGTACCGCCTTCAAAGTCCAGCATCGGAACGACCACTGCGACAAACAGAAACGCGAACGTCAGCAGCTTGAAGAAAATTCCCCAGCGACGCGCACGACGCTGCTCCTGAACACTGGCCAGCAGCGTCTTTTCCAGAAGTTTCCAGCTTTTTGCTTCTTCCTTGCCATTGATGCCCTCGTCCGCGCTTTGCGAGACGGGTGCCTTCCATTCGTCAGACATGTTCCAATCACTCCAACCCTAAAACTAGACGCCGCGCCCATTCAACCAGGTGCGCAGCTCGGAAAAATGCTCAATAGCCAATCGTGGCTGAAACTGGCGCAACGACTCCAGCGACTGAGCGCCATAACCCACCGCAACCGAATCCATACCTGCGTTGCGGGCCATCAGCAAATCGAATGACGCATCGCCGATCATCAACGAACGCTGCGGCGCAACATCACAATGCGCCATGATCTCGTTCAACATCAGCGGGTCCGGCTTGCTGGCGGTTTCGTCGGCAGCCCGGGTGGCATCGAAGTAATCTCCCCAGCCATTGGCCTGCAGCACCCGATCCAGCCCACGGCGCGCCTTGCCGGTAGCGACCGCCAGACGATAGCCGTCCTCGCGAAACGCCTGCATCGACTCCAGAACACCCTCGAACAGCGGCGAAGGCACGTTATCCATGGCCATGTAGCTGTCAGCATAGCGTTGCCGAAAGTCGATCACCTGATTGTCACTGATCTGCGGATAAAGGGTTCGAATCGCCTCTGGCAGACCCAGACCGATAATGCCCTTGATCGCCGGATCGTCACGAACCTCCAGATCAGTCTCGATAGCCGCGGCACGCATGGCCAGAACAATTCGCCCCACAGAGTCGGCCAGCGTGCCGTCCCAGTCAAAAATCAACAGGTCGTAATTACGGCGCACTCAAACGCTCCACTGTCTTGGCCCACATTTCATCCACAGGCGCCTGCACATTCAGTTTGCTGCCATCGGGCATCGGCACCGTCAGCATGTAGGCGTGCAGGAACAGACGCTTGCCGCCCAGATCACGAATCTCGCGACTGAAATTCTCGTCACCGTATTTGGTATCGCCTGCAATGGCGTGCCCCGCATGCAGCGTGTGCACGCGGATCTGGTGCGTGCGCCCGGTCACCGGCTTGGCTTCGACCATGGTGGCAAAGTCACCGAAACGACGCAGTACCTTGAAGATCGTCAGAGCCTCCTTGCCCTCTTCATTCACTTCGACCATGCGCTCGCCGGAGCGCAGATTGCTTTTCATCAGCGGCGCACGCACCTGTTTCTGAGCCGTTGCCCAGTTACCGCGGACGAGCGCCATGTAGCGCTTGTCGACGCCGTCGCCGCGCAGGGCTTCGTGCAGATGACGCAGCATGCTGCGTTTCTTGGCAATCATCAGCAGACCGGACGTGTCGCGATCGAGACGGTGCACCAGTTCGAGCTCCTTGGCATCCGGACGCAACTGACGAAATGCTTCGATTACCCCGAAACTCAGGCCGCTGCCGCCATGCACAGCGATACCCGCAGGCTTGTTGAGCACGATCAGCGCCTTGTCTTCGTAGACAATCGCGGCCTCGAGGCGCTGCAGCAGAGCCTGCGCAACCGGCACCGGCTCGTCGCGCTCAGGCACGCACACAGGAGGAATGCGCACGATATCGCCTGCCTGCAACTTATACTCCGGCTTGATCCGCCCCTTGTTCACACGCACTTCGCCTTTGCGCAAAATGCGGTAAATCAAGGTTTTGGGCACACCCTTGAGATAAGTGATCAGAAAATTATCGATGCGTTGACCGGCAAGTTCCGGGGCAACCTCAACCAGCTGGACGCCGGGGGTTGGAGGGGCAATATTCGTCATGCCGCAAATGATAACAATTTTTTATGGATTTGAAGCACTTAATGATTGCTGCTATAGTCGCGAACGCCGCCAAAAGCGGCCGGACAGCGGACCAACGGTTGACAACCGGCCCTGACCAACGCAATTCACAAGGACGGGAGGCCGTCCTACGCAGTGTTCGGTGACAACGGAGCACGCTGAAAACGTAACGAGCGCAGGTGACATGAGGCCGGAAACACGCCTGACAGCAGAGCAGACAGCTCGCTGACGGTGCGGACAGTTCATGGCCAGTTCACAAAGTGCAGTCGCTTTCAGACGCTACGAGCGAATGCTTCGGGAACAACGCCTCAAGCCATGATGCGCGACCTTCCCTATCGAAGATCGCGGTAAATGCCAACCCGCTGCGGATTCTGCGCGCGGCAGCACCCGAATTATCAGGGATACGTGTAGGGTGGAGACGCACGACCATCGGACTGTGTAGCACAAGGCTTGTTCTAGACGCTTCATCTCGTCCGCTACCGATGGTCGATTCCTCCTCCTGACAAAGCTTTTGCTGAAAAGGGTGTCTTATGCCACCACAGCAAGCAGGAAACGTCGTCGCGACCCTCCGCCCCCTCTGGGCGAGGACCTCGCTAGACACTGGAGTGTCCAACCACTCCTGACGTGCCCTGACACCGACCGTGAGAAGTCGTGTGTGCCGAACGCCGTTTCCGGCAGCCCGGAAACCGACGGTACTACATGAAAAGAATGCTGATTAACGCAACTCAACCCGAAGAGTTGCGTGTTGCACTGGTAGACGGCCAGCGCCTCTACGACCTGGACATCGAGTCAGGTGCACGCGAGCAGAAGAAGGCCAACATCTATAAAGGCCGAATCACTCGCATCGAACCCAGCCTTGAGGCTGCCTTTGTCGATTTCGGCTCTGAGCGCCACGGCTTTCTGCCCCTCAAGGAAATCTCCCGCGAGTACTTCAAGAAAGCCCCTGAAGGCCGCGTCAACATCAAGGACGTCCTGAGCGAAGGCCAGGAAGTCATCGTTCAGGTCGAGAAAGAAGAGCGTGGCAACAAGGGCGCAGCCCTGACCACCTTCATCAGCCTTGCAGGCCGTTATCTGGTCCTGATGCCGAACAACCCTCGCGCCGGTGGCATCTCGCGCCGTATCGAAGGCGAAGAGCGCAACGAACTGCGTGAAGCCCTCAACGGCCTGATCGCTCCAGCCGACATGGGTCTGATCGTTCGTACTGCCGGCCTGGGCCGCAGCAGCGAAGAAATGCAGTGGGACCTCGATTACCTGCTGCAACTGTGGACCGCCATCAAGGAAGCGTCCCTGGACCGTTCGGCCCCCTTCCTGATCTATCAGGAAAGCAACGTCATCATCCGCGCCATCCGTGACTACCTGCGTCAGGATATCGGCGAAGTCCTGATCGACAGCGTCGAAGCCCAGGAAGAAGCCCTGACCTTCATCCGCCAGGTGATGCCGCAGTACGCCAGCAAGATCAAACTGTACGAAGACAGCGTTCCACTGTTCAACCGCTTCCAGATCGAAAGCCAGATCGAAACCGCCTTCCAGCGCGTGGTCGAACTGCCTTCCGGCGGCTCCATCGTCATCGATCCGACCGAAGCCCTGGTGTCCATCGACATCAACTCGGCGCGCGCCACCAAAGGCAGCGACATCGAAGAAACCGCCCTGCAGACCAACCTTGAAGCGGCTGAGGAAATCGCCCGTCAATTGCGTCTGCGCGACATCGGCGGCCTGATCGTCATCGACTTCATCGACATGACACCGGCCAAGAACCAGCGCGCCGTGGAAGAAAAAGTCCGCGAAAGCCTGGAAGCCGACCGCGCCCGCGTTCAGATCGGTCGCATTTCACGCTTCGGCCTGCTGGAAATGTCCCGCCAGCGTCTGCGCCCATCGTTGGGCGAAAGCAGCGGCATCGTCTGCCCTCGCTGCAATGGCACCGGCATCATCCGTGACGTCGAATCGCTTTCTCTGGCCATTCTGCGCCTGATCGAAGAAGAAGCCCTGAAAGACCGCACTGCAGAAGTGCGCGCTCAGGTGCCGATCCCGGTCGCTGCGTTCCTGCTCAACGAGAAGCGCAACTCGATCACCAAGATCGAACTGCGCACCCGTGCGCGCATCATCATCCTGCCGAACGACCAGCTGGAAACCCCGCACTTCGAAGTTCAGCGTCTGCGTGATGACAGCCCGGAAGCACACAACAGCCAGACCAGCTACGAAATCGCCGCGGCTGCAGCCGAAGTAGAAGAAATCGCCCCGCTGGCTGCCGCAACCCGCACTCTTGTTCGCCAGGAAGCAGCCGTCAAGACTGCACCTGCTCGTGCCAATGCGCCGGTTCCGGTTGAAGCCGTTGCGCCTGCCCCAACGCCTGCACCGGTCGCTCACGAGCCAAGCCTGTTCAAGGGCCTGGTGAAATCCCTGGTCAGCCTGTTCGCGACCAAGGAAGAGCCTGCCGCTCCGGTAGTGGTTGAAAAACCTGCTGCCGAACAGCGTCCGGCCCGTAACGAGGAGCGCCGCAACGGTCGCCAACAGAGCCGTGGCCGCAACAACCGTCGTGACGAAGAGCGCAAGCCTCGTGAAGAACGCGCCCCCCGTGAAGAACGTGCCGAACGCGCGCCGCGCGAAGAGCGCGCCCCACGTGAGGAGCGTGCACCTCGTGAAGAGCGTACCGTTCGCGAACCGCGTGAAGCCCGCGAGGATTCAGCACCACGTGAAGAGCGTCCAGCCCGTACTTCCCGCGAGCGCAAGCCACGTGAAGCACGCGAAGATCGTCCGGTCCGCGAACTGCGCGAGCCTCTGGATGCAGCCCCTGCCGTAAACCTTGCTCGTGAAGAGCGTCCTGAACGCGCACCACGCGAAGAACGCCAGCCGCGCGCGCCTCGCGAAGAACGTCAACCACGCGCCGAACAGGCCGCGGCTGCCGTGAGCGAAGAGGAAGTGCTGCTCAACGAAGAGCAGATCAATGACGAGAACCAGGAAGGCAACGACGGTAGCGAAGGCGACCGCCCTCGCCGCCGCTCCCGCGGTCAGCGTCGTCGCAGCAACCGTCGTGAGCGTCAACGTGATGCCAATGGCAACGTGATCGAAGGCTCTGAAGAAAACGGTTCCGAAGAAAACGGCTCGGCAGAAAATGCTGAACAAGGCAGCAGCGCCACCGATCTGTCGGCTGGTCTGGGATTCACCGCAGCAGCTGCGGCTGGCGGCGTGATCAGCGCCACAGCAGAAGCCGATGCACACCAGCAGGCCGAGCGAGCCAACAGCACTGCTGTAGACGCTCCAGCCGTAGAGCCTGCGCAGCAAGCGCCTGTTGCCGAAGCCAATACTGCCAAGGCACCGGAAGCTGACGCACCGGCAATTGAAGCATCCACTCCAGAAACTCCGGCAGCAGCAGAACCGGTCGTTGAAGTGCCTGCTGTTGAAGCGCCGGTTGCAGACGATGCGCCAGTCGCCAAACCGGCTCCAGAAGTGGAGGTTCAACCTGCTGCGGTCGAAGCACCTGCCATTGCTGCGCAGACTGAGCTGTTCGAAGCGCCGCATGCCGAGCGCGTCGTGCCGTTCACACCAACGCCAGAGCCAGCGCCACAAGCGCCTGTCGAAGCAGCGGCTCATGAAGAAGTGCCAGCCACTGAATCGTCCGAACTGCCAACGCCTGCCGCTACTGCTGCCGAGCCTGTCGTCGTGAAGGAGGAGCCTGCTCCTTACGTCGCGCCCAAGGCCGTCGAAGAAGCAGCGCCTGCACCTGCAGAGCAACAACCTGTGATCGTGGAAACACCGGTCGCACCGGTCAGCAGCACCGGCCGTGCACCGAACGATCCTCGTGAAGTTCGTCGTCGCAAGCGTGAAGAAGAAGCACGCCGTCAGCAGGAAGCCGCTGCGGCCAGCACTCCAGTCATCGCCGAAGCAGCACCTGTTGCCGCTGAAGCAGAATCGGTCCAGCCTTCTCAGGCTATCGAGGAAAAGACTGAAGAAGCGGCGACTGAGCAACCAGCAGTCAAACCGCAACATGAAGCCGAGAAAGGAAACGAGCCTAAACCACTCGCCTAACTCCGGCCCATGAAAAAGCCCCGCCTGTGCAGACAGGCGGGGCTTTTTTACGTCTGTGACTCAGGGAAACACATCGACTGCAGGAGCGGACCGGGCGACGCTTCGCTTGTCCGCGAACTGCCGGGAACCGGCAGCAAAACCAGCTGCCTCGGTGCACCAGATACAAACAAGATGGCCGGTTTTGGGTCCGCTTCGCAGCCCATCGCGGACGAGTCCGCTCCTACATTTCCAAAGATCGCGGACGAGCAAAGCGTCGCCCGGTTTCACTACTAGGGTGGCAGTCAGACCTCAGTAGAGGTTCGGCTCCATTTCCAGCTCTACACCAAAACGCTCGACGATGTCGCTTTGGATGCGACGCGCAAGGTTCAATAGCTGCAAGCCACTGGCCTGCCCGTAATTGACTAGTACCAGCGACTGGAGCTTATGCACGCCAGCGTCGCCGTCACGATAACCCTTCCAGCCAGCCTGCTCGATCAACCACCCCGCTGCCAGCTTCACCCGGCCATCGTCCTGCGGGTAGCCGACGACACCAGGGTGCTGCTGTTTGATCGTCGCGTACAGTTGGGCAGGGATAATCGGGTTTTTGAAGAAACTGCCGGCATTGCCCAGCACCGCTGGGTCAGGCAGCTTTTCACTGCGAATGGCGCAGATCGCCCGACTGACATCGAAAGGCGTCGGTTTATCGATACCCAACTCGTCGAGACGCTGACGAACCGGACCATATTCAAGGTGCAGATTGGCTACGCGGCTGAGCTTGAAGCGCACCCGCAGGATCAACCAGCGCGCGACCTGATGCTTGAATACGCTGTCGCGGTAGCCGAACGCACAGTCCTCCAGGGAAAACTCGCGCAATTCACCCGTTTCACGGTCCAGCGCAGTCAGGCTATGGAATATATCCTTGATCTCGACGCCATAAGCACCGATGTTCTGCATGGGTGCCGCCCCAACGGTGCCTGGAATCAGACTGAGGTTTTCCAGCCCTGCCAGCCCCAGCTCCAGACAGGACTGCACGAACGGATGCCAGGGCTCGCCAGCCTCTGCCTCGACAATCGACTCGAGACAGTCCTCATGCACGATGCGAATGCCGCGACTGGCCATGCGCAGCACCAATGACTGCACGTCACTGCTGAGCAGCAGGTTACTGCCACCGCCAATAACCAGCAGCGGTACATCGTGCTCGACCGAATACGCCAGCGCCTCGCGAACATCGTCATCGCTATGCGCTTCGGCAAACAAGCGGGCCTGAACATCCACGCCAAAGGTGTTGAAAGGTTTGAGGGAAATCGCGGACTGCACCTGCAAGGTCATACTCTCGCCTTCCCGAAACACTGGACGAAGCGCATCAACCCTCCAGCAAGCGCCTTACGCGCTCCAGGTCTTCAGGCGTATCGACGCCACCGGGTGGCGCTTCAAGCGCGTCGGCAACGTGAATTCGCACGCCATTCCACAACGCACGCAGTTGCTCCAGGCTTTCGGTGTTTTCCAGCCAGCACGGACCCCAGCTAACGAAGTCATGAAGAAAGCCCGCACGATAGGCGTAAATACCGATATGACGACGATAAGGCACGCCAGCGGGCAACTCGTCCCTGTTTGCGGCCAGCGCGTCACGCGCCCAAGGCAATGGGGCACGGCTGAACGTCAGCGCCAGGCCGTTGATGTCTGTTGCGACCTTGACGATGTTCGGATTGAACAACGCGGCCACATCGTCGATAGGCTCGGCCAGCGTAGACATGCCGGCTTCGGGGTGAGCCGCCAGGTTGGACGCCACCTGATCGATCACCGCAGGCGGGATCATCGGCTCGTCGCCTTGCACATTGACCACAATCGCATCAGCAGCCAGCCCCAGTTGCGCAGCCACCTCGGCCAGACGATCGGTGCCGGAATTGTGATCCTCGCGGGTCAGCAGTACTTCTGCACCAAAAGCCTGACAAGCCTCGACGATGCGCGCATCGTCGGTGGCAATCACCACACGCTCGGCGCTGCTTTTGCACGCCTGCTCCCAGACAAGCTGAACCATGGGCTTGCCAGCAATGGTTTTCAGTGGCTTGCCGGGAAAACGGCTGGAGCCGTAACGCGCAGGAATGACAACGGTGAACGCTGCTGTCATTTTTCCAGCCGCTCATCGGTGCTCAAGGTGCGCGCTTCGCTTTCGAGCATCACCGGGATGCCGTCGCGTACCGGGTAGGCAAGGCCTGCCCCTTTGCTGATCAGCTCGGTCTTGTCGGCGCTGAGCTTCAATGGTCCCTTGCAGACAGGGCAAGCGAGGATATCGAGTAGTTTGGTGTCCATAGGAGATCCTGAAGCAATCATGGAGAGAGACGTAGCAGTTGCTCATCGAACCAGTCGACAAAAGCATTGGACGGTACTGCATCCACTGCCAGATACCACCAGTCATCGGCTGCAAAGGCACGACATTTCACCGCATCCTTCTCGGTCATGACCAAGGGTAATGAAGGCGTGAATGTCAGCGCCTGGGCACTGTAGACCGCATGGTCGGCGAACGCGTGAGCCACCGGCCGCCAGTGTAATCCTTCGAGGGTATTGAAGAAACGTTGAGGATTGCCGATTCCGGCGACCGCATGCAGCGCCTGCCCGGCCGGGAAATAATCCACCGGCTGGCGTTCGTCACTGCGCAGATTGATCAGGGCTGACGGTTTGAGCATAAATGCGTAGCCATCGTCGCGATCAGCCGTCGCGCCGTTGTAAAGCAAGGCGTCGACACTGCCTAGCCGCTCAACCGGCTCGCGCAATGGCCCGGCAGGCAGACAACGACGGTTGCCCAGCCCGCGGGCGGCATCGATCAGCACCAGCTCCAGATCGCGGGCCAGACGATAATGTTGCAAGCCATCGTCGGAAAGAATCAGATCCAGAGGCTCGGCAGCGAGCAGAGCCTGCACGGCGCGACTGCGATCCGGATCGATCATCAGCGGCACGCCACTGCGTTTGACGATGAGCAACGGCTCGTCGCCCGCCTCACTGGCACTCTGGTCGGCCTTGACGCGCCACGGCAGGCTGGGAGGTTTGGCACCGTAACCGCGACTGACCACACCAACGCGCAGGCCACGACGACGGCAGTGCTCGATCATCCATAGAATCAATGGCGTCTTGCCAGTGCCGCCGATGGTGATATTACCCACCACAATAACCGGCACCGGAGCGCGGTAGATGCTGCCCTCACCCGCCAGAAAGCGCGCGCGTTTGCCATCGACGACACGCCGATAAAGGCATTCGAGCGGACGCAAAAGCGCCAGCCCAGGGTGGCCCTTGTACCAGGCATCAAGCAAACGTTCGGTAAATGCCATCAGTTAGCCGGCGTGGCCTCGACAGTGGTCATGCGCAAATGGCTGAAACCCAGTTTGCCCGCCGCATCCATGGCCGTAATCACCGATTGGTGCGGGGTCTTGCCGTCGGCACTGATCGACAACGGCAGGCTGGTATCGCCCGCCGACTCGCGTTGCAGCGCTTCGATAAGGGTTGCCAGATCGTTCTTGGGCAACAGTTGGTTGTTCAGCGAGAAGATCCCGTCGGCGTTGATGGCGATGTCCAGATGCTTCGCGCTGGCGTCCACCTCCGGCGTACCGGTGACCGCCTGTGGCAGATCCACCCGCAGTTGGGTTTCACGGGTGAAAGTGGTCGTCACGATGAAAAACAGCAGCAGGATGAACACCACATCAATCAGAGAGACCAGATTGATGTCGATGTTTTCCCGGGGTCTGCGACGGCGAAATTTCACTTCTTCTTGCCCCCGCCCGCTCTGGCCAGCGACTTGAGATCGATTTTGGCGTCGATCAGATCGACATCGCGGTCGCCCTGCACCACTTCAACCAGACGAATGGCCTGCTGCTCCATGCCGACCACCAGTTCATCGACGCGACTTTGCAGGAAGCGATGAAAGAAGATTGCCGGAATAGCCACGATAAGACCGGAGGCGGTACAGATCAGCGCCTTGGAGATACCACCGGCAAGTACACCGGCATTGGCCGTGGCCCCCGAACTGTTGAACGAGCCGAAGATATCGATCATGCCCAGCACCGTACCCAGCAAGCCAAGCAGCGGTGCCATGGCGGCAATCGAACCCAGCGCGCTCAGGTAGCGCTCCAGTTCATGGATAACCCGGGCGGCGGCTTCTTCGATGCATTCCTTCATGATCTCGCGACCGTGCCTGGAATTGGCCAGACCTGCGGCGAGAATTTCACCCAGAGGCGAGTCAGCGCGCAGTTGCTTGAGCTTTTCGCCGTCGAGCTTCTTTTCCTGAATCCACTGCCAGACCTGTCCGAGCAGATGCGGCGGCGTGATACGGCTGGCACGCAGCGTCCACAGACGCTCGATGATAATGCCGGCAGCGGCGATGGAGCTCAAAATAATCGGCAGCATCATCCAGCCGCCAGATTTGACCAGTTCCCACACAGTGATCACTCCCTCGAAAAATTGGCGCCACTCTATCATAGGGTCGCCAAGTGCCGAACGCCGAGATCGATATCCATTCACTCAGTCACGCCAGAAACGCCGTTGCGCGCGCTCTGCCTGCGGCGTGCCGAACGTACCCAGCCGCAGACTGACAGCGCCCAGCTCAGCGCTGTCATAACTGGCCATACCCAGCCATCGATAACGCGCCATGACCAACGGATGCGGGTGGCCGAAGGCGTTGTTACGGCCACGGGAGATCAGCACGCCAACCGCTCCGACGGCCTGAAGAAATACTTTGGATGACGAGGTCCGGCTGCCGTGATGCGGGGACTGCAACCAATGGGCACGAAGGTCGAAACCGCTGGCGATTGCCGCACGTTCCGCGTCGACGTCGATATCACCCGTCAGCAGCAGACGCTCGCCCCCGGCGTCGACACTCAACATGCAGGATGCCGGATTGCCATCAGGGCCCTGCTCCCAGCGCCAGGTGGAGAACACCACCCCATCCCACTCCCAGCGCGCATCGCTCTCACACAAGCGCGCGTCGAGTTGCGGCGCGAGCCTGGCCAGCTCACCGCCCAGTACACGGTCAACCGGAAATGCCTGATGAACCGCCGCTGCGCCCCCGGCATGATCGGAGTCGGCGTGACTGATCAACATCAGGTCCAGATGACGCACACCGGCCTTGCGCATGGCGGGCACGACCACACGCTGACCGATATCGAACTCGCCGAAACGTGGACCTGCGTCGTACAAGAGCGTGTGATTTCGAGTGCGCAGGAGAATGGCTAGGCCCTGCCCCACGTCCAGCTGCAATACTTCTACCTGGCCTGCAGGCACTGAGTCGAGCGGCGGAAAAACGCACAACAACAGCAATGGCCAACCCAGCGGACGCATCGGCACGCCTTTGGGCAGTAATAAAATGAAGGCCCCGAGCAGACTAAGCAGCCACGCCCACCCCGGCATTGCACTGGGCAACCAGGCGGGCAAGACTGCGGCAACCGAGCCGAGAAACATAAACAGCCACTCTAGCGCTCCTCCGGCCAGCCAGAGCAAGCCTTCGCCCACAATAGGCACCGGCAGCAGCAGTGTTCCAAGCAACGCAGGCGGCAGGACGATCAAGCTGACCCAAGGCACAGCCAGCAAATTGGCAAACGGACCGCTGAGGCTGATCGGCAGGTTCAGCGCCAGCAGAATAGGCAGCAAGCCAATTGCGATCAGCCACTGCGCACGCGTCCAGCTTTGCCACCAATTCCAGGCACCGAGACGTCCACTGAAAATCAGCACCAGAATGCCAACCGCCGCGAAAGACAGCCAGAACCCCGGCTGCAGTGTCACCAGCGGCTCGAAAATCAGCACCGCGTTGAATGACAGTAACAACGGCCAGACAACGCCCAGGTGCCGAAAGCGCAAACGCCACAGCAGCACCATCGCGACCATCACACAGGCACGCCGTACCGGCACCTCGAAACCGGCCAGCAGCCCGTAACCCAGCGCAGCGATGAACGCCAGCGCACAGGCCCAAGGCAGCCAGGGCAAAGCCCGTGGCCACAGCCCCCAGCGTGCAAGGCCTGCGACCAGCGCGTAAATCACCCCGGCCAGCAAACCGATATGCTGGCCGGAAATCACCAGCAGATGCACCGTGCCGGTGTCCTGCAGCACCTGCCAATCGGTGCTCGACAACCCGGAGCCATCGCCCAGCACCAGCGCCGCCAAGCCGCCCTCTCTGCCCTGCGCATCGACCGCCAGCAAGCGCTGACGAATAAGGTCGCGCCACGCCCCGCGCGCAGGTGTCAGCAGTTGACCATCCACCACCGTACCGGTGGCATCGATGCGCTGCGCCAACAGCCAGGCTTCGTAATCAAAAGCATCAGGATTGACCAGCCCGGCCGGCCGCTTGAGTTTGACCGCCATGCGCCAGCGCTCACCGCTGTTGACCTGCGGACCGCCGTACCACGCCACCCGGATGCGTGCAGGCAATATCGCCCTGCGCGACCTTGCCCCCTCCAGTTCGAAACGCACCACGCCCTCGGCGACACTGGGCAAACCGACCACCTTGCCTTGCAGCCACAGCGTCTGACCGTCCAGACGATGAACCAGACGGTCATTCAACGCCCACTGCGCAGAAACACACGCCCAGGTAAAACCGAGCAGGAACAGCGCCAGTGGATAGGTACGAAACGGTAGCAGCATCAACGCCAGTATCGGCATCAGCAGCAACAGCCAGGTCGGCGGCAAAGCAGGCAGAAAGCATAAGGCCACAAGCCCCGACGCGAGCGCGATCATCCCTGTGCGCATGGTGATTCCTTGAAGCGGAAAGCTTCAAGGATCAGCGCAATATCGAAATGTCGGAAGTGATGGTGTGTTGCAAAACCTGAACAGCCGGTCTCGGCAGACAGGCGACCCGCCAGGCTGGCGGGTCGCAAAGCATGTGTTACTGACGCATACCGCGCCCGCTCACCAGCAACCGTGCGCAGCCGAAGTACAGTACAAACGTTGCCACGATCATGAACGCCAGGGCGATGCTGATCTTGATGTCGGAGACGCCCAGAATGCCGTAGCGGAAGGCGTTGACCATGTGCAGGACCGGGTTGGCCAGCGATACGGTCTGCCAGAACGGCGGCAACAGGTTGATCGAGTAGAACACGCCACCCAGATAGGTCAGCGGGGTCAGGACGAAGGTCGGAATGATCGAGATGTCATCGAAGTTGCGTGCAAACACTGCGTTGATGAAGCCCAGCAGAGAGAAAATCGTCGCGGTCAACACCACCACCAGAATGGTCACGCCCAAGTGGTGCACTTGCAGGTCGGTGAAAAACATCGACAGCATGGTGACAATGAAACCCACCATCAGCCCGCGCAACACGCCGCCCAGGGTGTAACCGATCAGAATGGTGTGCGGGGAAACCGGCGAGACCATCAGTTCTTCGATGGAGTGCTGAAACTTGGCACCAAAGAAGCTGGATACCACGTTGCCGTAGGAGTTGGTGATCACCGACATCATGATCAGCCCCGGCACGATGTACTGCATGTAGGTAAAGCCGCCCATGTCGCCAATCTGGCGGCCGATCAGGTTACCGAAGATCACGAAGTACAGAACCATGGTGATCGCAGGCGGCAGCAGGGTCTGCGGCCAGATCCGCATGAAGCGATGGACCTCGCGGTAAACGATGGTCTTCAGGGCAATCAGGTTGGGGCGCAACTCGCCGCTCTGCACAGTCATAGCGCCACCTTCGCAAGGTTTTTTTCCACCAGGGACACAAACAACTCCTCAAGGCGATTGGATTTATTGCGCAGGCTCAAGACTTCGATGTTCTGGAAAGCGAGCTGGCTAAACAGCGCGGTGATGCCGACATTCTTGTCGACCTGAACTTCCAGGGTGTGGCTGTCGAGCAAACGGCAAGGGAAACCGGGCAGCTGCGGCGCGGTCTGCCAGGACGCCTTCAAATCCAGCACGAAGGTTTCGACAGTCAGGGTGCTGAGCAATTGCTTCATGCCGGTGTTCTGCACGATCACCCCGTGGTCGATAATGCCGATGTTGCGGCACAGCTGCTCGGCCTCTTCCAGGTAGTGAGTGGTGAGGATGATGGTGATGCCTTTTTGATTCAGTTCGGTCAGGAACGTCCACATCGAACGGCGCAATTCGATGTCCACACCAGCAGTGGGCTCATCGAGGATCAGCAGACGCGGCTCATGAATCAGCGCACGGGCGATCATCAAGCGCCGTTTCATACCGCCTGACAGCGACCGCGAAGGCACGTCGCGCTTGTCCCACAGGCCCAGTTGAGTCAGGTACTGCTCGGCGCGCTCCTTGGCGATCTTTGCCGGGATGCCGTAGTAACCCGCCTGGGTGACGACGATGTCGAAGGTCTTCTCGAACTGGTTGAAGTTGAACTCCTGCGGCACCACGCCAATGGAACGCTTGAGCGCAGCGGGCTCGCGATCCAGATCGTGGCCGAAGATGTTCACCGTTCCGCTGGTCTTGTTGACCAGCGTCGAGATGATACCGATGGTGGTGGACTTGCCTGCGCCATTAGGGCCAAGCAAAGCGAAGAAATCACCCTCGGCCACGTCCAGATCAATGCCACTCAAGGCCTGGAAACCGTTGCCGTAGGTTTTGGTTAGCTGCCGAATGGACAGAGCGGAAGACATATCGGAAAGAGTACTCATCAGGAAAAAGGAATGAAGCTGACCGGGAACACACGCCTGTCATGACGACCCAGGCGTGCAATGGTGCTCGGCTGGGTCATTCAAGTACAGACACATCTGTTAATAGTAAATATCAAGAGCCGAACATGAGCCCGATCAACTGTTTTAAATGCTCAGACTGCATGCTCAGGTCAGCGGACTCATGACGGCCTTGCGATACGCCGGACGCGTCTTGAGGCGTTCATACCAGGCTTGGAGGTGGGGCAGCGGCGGACGTTCAATCGGCATTTCGAACCAGCCGTAAGCGAAGCACCCCAGGGGAATGTCGCCCATGCCAAAAGCTTCGCCGGACAGGTAAGGCTGGCGAGACAGGGCCTCATCGGCGACCAGCAGCAGACTGTGCAGGGTCTTGATGCCTTGCTCGATGGCCGGCCAGTCCTGTTTCTCGGGCGGGGTGCGTACCACGCCCCAGAATACCGGGCTGAACGGGGCCGCGATGGTCGAGGAGGTCCAGTCCATCCACTTGTCTGCGTTGGCGCGGGCCTGAAGGTCAGCGGGGTATAAGTCCGAGTCGGGGGCATGGCGGGCGGCCAGATAGCGTACGATCGCGTTCGACTCCCAAAGCACGAAGTCGCCGTCTTCAATCATGGGAATCCGGCCATTGGGGTTTTTCGCGCGGTAAGCTGCTTCATTGACCAGCCCGAATGCCCCACCGGCGTCCTGCGTTTCGTAGGGCACGCCCACTTCTTCGGCAATCCAGAGTGCCTTGCGCACATTGCTGGAATTCTTTCGTCCCCATATCTTGAGCATTGCGTTCCCCTCGCAGTCGCTGATAAATAAAGGCTCACAGTCTACCCCGAAGCGGCGGCAACTTCCTCGTCAACCAGGGGTCACTATCGATGTCGCCTCACCACTGCCCGGCGACCAGTTCTTGATCGCTGCCACGGCGGCGGTCATCACGGAGGAATACCTATGCTGTTGTTGTGGATTGTAGTGCTGGTCGTCGGCATTGCCTGGCTGGCCCATCGGCGTACCGCCCCGCTCCCGGCGCTTGGCGTGGTAGCCGTCTACCTGCTGGCCATGGGCATTTTCAGCCACGCGCCAGGATGGCTGCTGACTGTTTTCTGGGTGCTGTGGCTGGCAGTGTTCGTACCTGTTGTGCTGCCCGACCTGCGCCGCAAGCACTTCACTGCGCCCATGTTCAGCTGGTTTCAGAAAGTGCTGCCGCCCATGTCGGAAACCGAGCGCGATGCGATTGACGCCGGTACGGTCTGGTGGGATGGCGAGCTGTTCAGCGGTCGCCCGGACTGGGACAAGCTGCTGGCCTATCCAAAAGTCCAGCTCACCGAAGAAGAACAGGCCTTTATCGACGGGCCGACCGAAGAACTCTGCGCGATGGTCAGCGACTGGGAAATCGGTCAGGCCATGGACCTGCCGCCTGAAGCCTGGGCGCACATGAAAGAGCACGGGTTCTTTGCCCTGATCATTCCGAAAGAATTCGGTGGCAAGGGCTTCTCGGCCTACGCCCACTCTCAGGTGGCCATGAAACTGGCCACCCGCAGCGGCGACCTGGCCTCCACCGTGATGGTGCCCAACTCCCTCGGCCCTGCTGAATTGCTGCTGCATTACGGCACCGACGAACAGCGCAACCATTACCTGCCACGTCTGGCACGTGGCGAAGATATCCCCTGCTTCGCGCTGACGGGTCCATTGGCAGGTTCCGATGCGGGCGCGATGCCCGACACCGGGGTCATCTGCAAAGGTCAGTGGCAAGGCGAGGAAGTCATCGGCCTGCGCCTGACCTGGGAAAAGCGCTACATCACCCTTGGCCCGGTTGCCACCCTGCTCGGCCTGGCTTTCAAGGCTTACGACCCTGAGCACTTGCTAGGCGAAGAGGAAGATCTGGGCATCAGCCTGGCATTGATTCCGACCGACACGCCAGGCGTTGAAATCGGCCGTCGCCACTTGCCGCTGGGCGCAGCGTTCATGAACGGCCCGAATTCAGGCAAGGACGTCTTTGTTCCGCTGAGCTACCTGATCGGCGGCCAGCCAATGCTCGGCAAAGGCTGGATGATGCTGATGAACTGCCTGTCGGTAGGACGTTCGATTTCGCTGCCCGCGGTCGGCACCGGCGCTGCCAAGTACACCAGCCTGGTCACCGGCCAGTACGCCAAGGTACGCGAGCAATTCAATGTGCCGCTGTCGGCGTTCGAAGGTATTCAGGAAGCGCTGGCGCGCATCGGCGGCAACGCCTGGCTGATGGACAGCGCGCGCATGCTGACCGCCAATGCGGTCGATCTGGGTGAAAAGCCCTCGGTGCTCTCCGCGATCCTCAAATACCACCTGACCGAGCGTGGCCGCGAATGTATCGGTCACGCCATGGATGTGCATGGCGGCAAGGGCATCATCATGGGCCCGAACAACTACCTGGGCCGCAACTGGCAAGGCGCGCCGATTTTCATCACCGTTGAAGGGGCGAATATCCTTTCACGTAACCTGATGATCTTCGGCCAGGGTGCCATTCGCTGCCATCCATTCGTGCTCAAGGAAATGGCCTTGGCAGGGCGCGAAGACAAGCAGCAGGCGCTGCTCGAGTTTGACGCGCTCCTGCTCAAGCACATCGGTTTTGCGGTGAGCAACGCCGCCAGCACCCTGATTCTTAATCTGGGCTTTGGCCATTTTGAAAGAGCGCCGGGCAACAGCCTGAGCCAAGGCTACTTCCGCGCGTTGAACCGTCAGGCAGCAGCTTTCGCGATGTTGGCGGACTTGAGCATGATGCTGCTGGGCGGCGAGTTGAAACGCCGCGAACGCCTGTCGGCGCGTCTGGGGGATGTGCTCAGTCATATGTATCTGGCTTCGGCGGCACTCAAGCGCTACCACGATCTTGGCTCGCCAGATCACATGAGCCCGCTGTTTCGCTGGGCCATGGAAGAAAGTCTGGGCCATTCGGAACGTGCGATGGACGAGATCCTCAGCAACTTCCCCAACCGCATACTGGGTGGGCTGTTGCGTGCAGTGGTGTTCCCGTTCGGTCGTCGCCATAAGGGCCCTTCGGACAAGCTGGACGCCGAAGTTGCACAGGTACTGGGCCGCGCCAAGGGCGATCCGACACTGGAAGAGTTGCTCGCAGGCTGCTATCGCCCGCAATCGGCAGAAGATCCGGTCGGCGCGCTGCAACATGCCATCGACTTGCTGACTACTGCATATCCGTTGCACAAGAAGCTGCAAACGGCGCTCAAGAGTGGTCAGATCAAACCGGCCGCAGGCGAGCATGCCATCGACGCTGCGTTGCGCATCGGTGTATTGCAGGCAGAAGAGGCACAGACACTGCGTACAGCCGAAGCCGCCCGTCGCAAGGTGATCGACGTGGATGATTTCGACAAGGAAGAACTGACCCTGGCAGCGGGCAAGATTCGCTGACGTTCAAGGTCACACCACACAGCAGGCGCGTAGAGCTTTATACTCTCGCGCCTGTTTTTGCATTTGAGGATTACCCGATGGCCGACGCCACTCTCGATCACCAACTTGGCCTGCTGGCACACCTGCGCAGCATTCTGGTCGCGCTGGGCGAGGCCGAGCAGGTTCCGGAAGAAAGCCATGCGCTGTTCATGGAGCGCTTCGACGAACTGGTCGAGCAACTGCCGCAGGACCCGATAGAAAGCCAGTACCTGGGCCAGGACATCCTGTGTCAGGTCATCCAGCGCTACCCGCAAATCGCCCACCTGGTGCCTCGCGACCTGCTGTGGTTTTTTGCCGGTGACTGCCTGCATTTCATGCCGGATGATGAAATCGAGCTGTATCAGGCGCTGGAAGAGCGCCGTTACGAAGCCGAGCAGAACGACGAACCATTTGACTGGAACCAGGAAAAGCAGCTGCTGGCCATGTCGACACAGGGCAGCAAACACTGATCACCTCTCGTTGTAACGCCTGGCCCGGAGTCTGTTCCGGGCAGGTTGCCTGTTACTCACGCCAATGCGTATCAGCAGGCGACACATCGATAAATACGATCATTCCGTTCCGGGATTCGAATCAGTTAATCGAATAGACAGGCATACCATGACACTCCCTTGCGCCTGAAAAGGCCACCTGATAAGGAGTGCTCTCTTTCCATGACTCAATTTCGTAAAGTCCTGTCGATTCAGGCAGGCCAACCTGCCTCTGACGGCGCGGGAGTCAAACTGACACGCGTTTTCGGCGGACGGGGCGTGGAACAATTCGATCCATTCCTGATGCTGGACGAGTTCGGGTCGGACGTGCCTGATGATTATATCGCGGGCTTTCCACCTCATCCGCACCGTGGCTTCGAAACGGTGACCTACATGCTTGAAGGCCGTATGCGTCACGAAGACCATATGGGCAATGTAGGCCTGCTGCAGGGCGGCGGCGTACAGTGGATGACCGCCGCACGCGGGATCATTCACAGCGAAATGCCTGAACAGGAAGAAGGCACCATGCGAGGTTTTCAGCTATGGCTGAACCTGCCGGGCAAGAACAAGCTGAACGACGCCAGTTATCAGGACATCCAGCCGGAAAACGTTCCTCGCCTGACCACTGAAGCCGGCGTGCAGGTGGTGGTATTGGCCGGGCATTTCGACGATGGCCAGGTTCGACAGGCCGGTGCGGTACAGCGCCCGGATACCGAGCCCTTGTACTTTGACTTCGACATGCCTGCCGGCAGCCGTATCAGCCCGCGCTTGCCCGAAGGGCATCTTGCATTGCTGTACGTGTACGAAGGCAGTATCGAAATAGAAGGCAGCGCACAGTCAGTGAGCAAGCGCCATCTTGCGCGCCTGTCTGACACAGGGGATTTGCAGATCAGCAGCACCAAGGGTGCGCGCGTCTTGTTGATTGCAGGCAAGCCCTTACGCGAGCCGATCGTGCGGTACGGGCCGTTCGTGATGAACACCCGCGAAGAGATTGACCAGGCGTTGCGTGATTTCCGGGAAGATCGTCTGACGGCGTGACAGGCAGATACTCTCACGCAGGTAATCAGGAAACCGTGCACCTCGCTTGAAGTGCACGGTTTCGCAACTACTGTCTCGTGACAGAGACGAGCGCGACTCAGACCAGCACAGGGTTCTGCTTGCCTGGGTCGATCTTGTAGCGTTCGATGGCCTGGGCCACGACCTTACGCTCGACCTTGCCGTCATCGGCCAGCGCCTTGAGCGCAGCCACAGCCACGAAGTAACGGTCCACCTCGAAGAAATGACGCAGCGATTCACGGGTATCGGACTGACCAAAACCATCCGTACCCAGCGCCACGAAACGACGCAGGGGTACGAATGGGCGGATCTGGTCAGCGAAGATCTTCATGTAATCCGTTGCCACGACGACCGGCCCTTCCCTGTCGGCGAGACAGCTTTCAACGTAGCTCAGGCGCGGCTCCTGCTCAGGGTGCAGCAGGTTCCAGCGCTCGACGTCCTGGCCTTCACGGCGCAGCTCGGTGAGGCTGGTAACACTCCAGATTTCACTGCTCACACCAAAGTCGTCCTCCAGCAATCTGGCGGCCGCGATGACTTCCAGAAGGATCGACCCGCAGCCCATCAACTGCACGTGCTTGCCGGAGTTGACCGATGCACTGGCCTGCAATGGATACATGCCCTTGATAATGCCGGCTTCGGCGCCCTCGGGCAGATCAGGGTGCGGGTAGTTCTCGTTGAGCAAGGTGATGTAGTAATAAATGTCCTCATTTTCGGCAAACATGCGGCGCATGCCATCCTGAATGATCACCGCCAGTTCAAAGGCAAACGTCGGGTCATAAGATACACAGCACGGTATCGTCGACGACATCACGTGACTGTGCCCGTCATCATGCTGCAGGCCTTCGCCCATCAGCGTGGTCCGGCCTGAGGTGGCCCCCAGCAGAAAGCCCCTGGCCCGGGCATCACCCGCCGCCCAGGCCAGATCGCCCACACGCTGGAAACCAAACATCGAATAGAAGATGTAGAACGGCACGGTCATCACGCCATGGTTGGCGTAGGACGTACTGGCGGCAATCCACGAGGAAATGGCACCGGACTCGTTCAGCCCTTCCTGCATGATCTGCCCGTCAGTACTTTCCTTGTAGTAGCTCAGTTGCCCTGCATCCTGTGGCGTGTACAACTGACCGACATGGGAATGGATGCCGATCTGGCGGAACAGGTTCTCCATACCAAAGGTTCGCGACTCGTCCGGCACAATCGGCACGATCAACTTGCCGATGTTCGGGTCCTTGAGCAGCGTCGAGAGGATGCGCACAAAGGCCATGGTCGTCGATATACCGCGATCACCGGTGCTTTTCAGCTGGGTATCCAGCACCGAAAGCGGTGGAACCTGCAAGGTGGCCGCGTCACTGAAACGCGCCGGAATGTAACCGCCCAACTGAGCCCGGCGGGCCTTGAGGTACAGCGCTTCGGTACTGCCCTCGGCGGGTTTCAGATAAGGCATGTCGCCCAGTTGATCATCGGTGATGTCCAGAGAGAAACGGTCGCGGAAGGCCTTGATTGCCTCTGCACCGAGTTTCTTCAACTGGTGGTTGATGTTCTGCCCCTCGCCAGCCTCGCCCATGCCGAAACCCTTGACGGTCTTGGCCAGAATCACGGTCGGCCCGCCCTTGTGACGCATTGCGGCAGCGTAGGCGTTGTAGACTTTTTCCGGATCGTGCCCGCCCCGCGAGAGCTTCCAGATATCGTCGTCGCTCATGTCGCTGACCAGCTCCAGCAACTCAGGGTACTTGCCGAAGAAATGCTCACGCACGTAGGCGCCGTTCTGGGATTTGTAGTTCTGGTACTCGCCGTCCACGCATTCCATCATGCGCTGACGCAGCAGCCCGCTCTTGTCCTTCTCCAGCAGCGCATCCCAGCCACTGCCCCAGATGACCTTGATTACGTTCCAGCCAGCGGCGCGATACAGGCTTTCGAATTCCTGAATGACCTTGCTGTTACCACGCACCGGGCCGTCGAGACGCTGCAGGTTGCAGTTGACCACGAAGATGATGTTGTCGAGCTTTTCGCGCCCGGCCAGCGCAATGGCCGCCTGAGACTCGGGCTGGTCCATTTCGCCATCGCCGAGAAAAGCCCAGACCTTGCGCCCCTGATGCTCCTTGAGCCCGCGATTTTCCAGGTAACGCATGAAACGCGCCTGATACGCCGCCGTGATTGGCCCAAGCCCCATTGAAACAGTAGGGAACTGCCAGAAGTCCGGCATCAGGCGCGGGTGCGGATAAGACGAGATGCCATCACGGTCCGTTTCACGACGGAAGTTGTCCAGTTGCTCTTCGCTCAGGCGACCTTCCAGGTACGCCCTGCCGTAAATGCCCGGCGAAGAATGGCCCTGGATGTAGACCAGATCGCCGGCGAACTGCTCGGTACGACCCCGGAAGAAGTGATCGAACCCCACGTCATAGAGCACGGCGGCAGACGCATAGGAGGCAATATGGCCGCCCACACCGGAATGCTTGCCGGCACGCAGTACCATCGCCAGGGCGTTCCAGCGGATGAACGCGTTGATACGCTTTTCAACCTGGAGGTCACCCGGATAAGGCTGCTGACGGTCGCTGGGAATGGTGTTGACGTAGGGCGTCGTGACCCGACCATAGAAATCGCCATGTTGAGCGACATCGAAGTCCAGCAACTGATCGATCAGGTAGTGCGCGCGCGGGCGCCCTTCAATGTTGAGTACCGACTCAATCGATTCGAGCCATTCGCGGGTTTCTTGCGGATCCTCGTCAAGAAACCGGGGTTGCTGTGCCATCGTCGTCTCCTACTGTGATGCGGCAGTGGACGCCGGACAGGCGTCTGCCTTGAAAAATCTGATTGCAATTGCAATCACATGCCGGAATTTATCCCGTGCTCGGTTACTATTGCAACCCTCAAGAACTTCAGACAAAGGTGATTCATGTCGTCAGCCGAACCGGATACGTGGTTCAGATTCGTCAGGGCGCACCGCTGTCTTATTCGCGAGATCGAACGCCGTCTGGCGGCGGCCGAGCTGCCCCCATACGCTTGGTATGACGCGCTCTGGGGTGTGGAAAGCGGGCCTCAAGGCATGCGCCGCATGCATGAGCTGGCCGATGTCATGGCCATCGAACGCTACAACCTGACCCGCCTCATCGACCGCCTTGAAAGCGAAGGGCTGGTGGAACGCCACAGATCGGACAGCGACGGCCGGGGCGCGGTGGCAGCGATCACCGACAAGGGCCGGACACTGCGCAAACAGATGTGGCAGATCTACGAAACGGCGGTCGACGAGCTGTTTCTGGCGCAATTCGACGCCCCGCAGCGCCGCGTGTTTGCTGATGCGCTGGAACGTGCCGCACTGGCAGCCCGACAAAGTGGCAGTAAAAGCTGACATCAGACCAGCCGATAGCGTTGCAGGGCGAGTTTCAACGGCTCGTAACTCAGTTGCCCGCCCTCCGCAAGCGCGGTCAGGGCCTGAACGACAATCCACTCGGGGCTGATTGCAGGCTTACCTTGCGGCGCAGCGGAATCGGCTCCCAAGGCAACAAACCGTCCGGGGACATGTTCACGCAGTTGCTCGGCCACGGCCTGCGGATAACCGGTGACCGCCACCACGGCGTCGTGCCCTTCGCCGAGGCAATCACGCAAGTGCCAGGACCGAGGGGTCTTCAAGGGATGGAAACGATTCCAGCGTCGGCCCGAGCCGGCATCGCGCGCCAGTCGGGTATAGCTGGGGCAGCTCCAGACTTCGCAATCGACATTCCAGTGCTCCTTGAGCAGGCTGGCCGCCTGACGTACTGACCGCAGGGCCAGGCCCGCACCCAACAGGCGCACGCGACGGCCGTCGTTGCCGGAAACGACATCGCCAACCCGATACATACCTTGCACAGCCGCCGCAGCCTGCGTCTCGCTTAACGCACTGACCTGATCATTGGATTCGTCATGCAACGCCATGTAATAGAAACCGGCCCGGCCTTCAACATACAGACTGTGCAAGGCGTGCAGCGTGATCGCCCGCGCCTCCGCAGCATCCGCAGGGTCGTAAGGCTGACACTTGCTGTTTGAAAGGAGCCACAACGGCAGCCACGGATGAGCGCCCTTGGGCCAGCGAGATGGCAACGTCTCGATGTCGTTGCAGAAAATTCCACGTTGGGATGACTCCGATGCCAGCGCGCTCAGTTCGGCCGAGGTTTCGCTGCTGATCATGTAGATCAGAGGCAATTCGACCTTGCCGGCCTGTGCAGCAAATCGCAAAGGCCAGGCGCTGGCGAGCACGCCCTCCTGTTCGCAGGCCATGTGCTTGCTGGCTCGCACCACGGATATACGCCGCGAGGTAGACGGGTCTCGGGTCAGACGCTCGACGATGTCGGCCATCGCAAACAGGGGTGAACAGCACCCGCGCAGCGCAAGCCCCGCAGCCGCTTGAATCTTTTCCATGCAAGCCAGCGCTGCAACCCGGGTTTGCGGCGCCAACTGGTGGCCATTTGCGCTGTTCATCACTACTCCTTGCTGTCGGACAAGCGTCCTTGCACCTTAATGGAACGAAGAATATGATTGCAATCGCAACAAAATCCCATCCGGTGTGCGTGATCGCAGTGCAGGGCCCAACGCCCAAACACGTGTGCGCTCGTATGCAAATGCTTCGACGAGCGCACTTTTTTACAGCCTTGACCGGTGTTCAAACTCAAAAGACACAGGTAGTCCATGTTTTCATGTACTACTTAAATTACACATGCGGATAATGAGTACAGCCAGGCCGAGAACAAAACAATAAACAAGGTATTACATGGAGGTTCGTACCGTGAAAGCCCAACTTGACTGCCCACCGCTGAAGATAAACGGGGCCCCTGCCCCTCTCCGTCAACTGATCGAAGACTTTGAAAACGATCTGCACCACATTGGCGATTTTACCTACGCCTACTTTTCCACGCCCAAGACGCGCAATGTCAAACCCGTCATTTTGTCCAATTACCCAGACTCCTGGCTGAAATCTTATGTAGCCTCAAACTATCACCTCATTGATCCCATCATCAAACATGCCTGGCATAGCATTACGCCATTTTTCTGGAGAGAGGCCCGCAATGCTGTTCAGGGCGTCGAAACCGACGATTTCCTGAAGCGGTCAGCCAAATATCAGCTGTCCTCGGGGGCCACTTTCACCCTGCACGATGCCAGTGGGCTTTTTGCCGCACTGAGTCTTTGCAATGCCCGGCAGCAGAACGATTTCGATCAGCGAATCCGCGAAAAAGCCGCCGATATCCAGATGAGCCTCATCCGCTTCCATGACCGTTTGATCAAGACCCGAGCGCCCCATGAACTCTTTCCGCAGCCCGCCCAGTGCAAGTTGTCCACCCGCGAAACAGGTGTGTTGAAATGGGTGGCGATGGGCAAGTCGTACAGCGAAATCGCTGAAATATTTTCCATCTCGGAACGCACTGTGAAATTTCACATGTCCAATGTCTCCAGCAAGCTCGAAGTGCGCACTGCCAAGCAGGCGGTCTACAAAGCCATCAACATGGGCATGGCCTGATTCAGGCAGCGCTGTGCATGCAGGCTTGCGGTGCGGAACCTGATACGCCAAGCGCTATCGGCCAACGCAGCAGGTCATCCGTGACAGGCTCTCTGAGGGCAATATTCTCGAGCAGCCGCTGATGGTTGTCGGCCGTCACCGGCATCTCGAGCAACAGCACTGTCTCGCCTGGCGATGCTTCACCGGTCGACAGCACACGGTGCTCCCATCCAGACTTGCGCACGATCCGCGCCATTGCCTTGCTGACCACCGTGATGATCGATTGCAAACCGGACAACGCAGCATGGTTGTGCATGGAGAACAGCAGCATTTCGGTCAGTGGTGCGTGCAGAATACCCAACGAGCGTGCCCGAGCCGTGTCGACAAAGAACCTGCTCGACTCCGCCATGGCGGCATTTTTGGGCGCAGCGCAGTCAAAAAAACTGCGGAATGGGCCTTCCAGCATGTAGGGATCACAGGTGTTGATCAGCCTTAGCCCGGCCAGCGGAACCCCCTTCCAGCTTCCGACAAGGTAAGTGGTAGCGGCATTGTCGTATTCATCAAATTCAAATGCGTGACTCACACGAACTTTCCATTCAAGACGATCTGAAAAAATCTTCTTGCGCATGGAATACAGTGTTTCCAGCAACGTAACGGGCATCGTAGTGTAACTGGCTAACTGAAACTCAAACCCGCTCGACATTATAAACTCCACTCCACACAACCAGTGTCAAGCATCGCGTATTTCAAAGGGTAAATCTACTGTACCTAAGAACAGGTCAACACCTTAAAATATAACCTTCTGTTATTTGCACTTAGGTACAGTGTTATTTCAGCCAAAAATAAGGAAATCTGCTTCGGCGCTCTGGATATCCAAGACGGCTGCACCCCAAACAATAATGACTCCATAGGGATAATGATATGAACAGTCTATATGCCGGTATCGACACCTTGAACGCGGTTCCAGTTCTGGACGATATTACCCAACACGAAATCTCTGCCCTGAAAACCCGTTTCAACCTGGCCGATGCACACACTCATCAGGATCAGAGCGATACTCAGCGCATGATCGTCGCCAGCCTGCCCGAGCTGTGGTATCAGGCGCAGAACCAGACCCAATACCAGAGCGAGCAGGCCTTTATTCATGCCTTTTTCACCTTCCATGGTCAGCACCATGCGCTGAAACGCCACGACGAAATCTATCTCGTCTACGCAGCGTCCATCGCCATGCACATTACCGCGACCTACCTGCGCAAACAGAACATGAGTGTCGGGCTGATCGAGCCTTGCTTCGACAACCTGCACGATCTCTTGAAACACATGGAAGTGCCTATGTCGGCACTCGATGAAAGCCTGTTCACCTCATCGACCGAGGTGTACGCAAACTTGCAGAAAGCGGCCATCGGGCTGGATGCGATCTTTCTGGTCGACCCTAATAACCCGACCGGTTCCAGCCTGTTTGCCGACGGACCGGATACGTTCGTCGAAGTGGCCAGATACTGCCGCGATTACAACAAACTGCTGATACTCGATTTTTGTTTCGCCTCGTTCTTCAAGGCGGCCGGTCGGGAACGCGTGGACGCCTACGCGATTCTCGACGATATCGGCACGCAATACCTGGTCATGGAAGACACTGGCAAGACCTGGCCGCTGCAAGACACCAAATGCGCCACCCTCATGGCCAGCCAGGACATCAACGCCGATATCTATAGCATCGTCACCAGCGTCCTTTTGAACGTCTCGCCATTCATCCTCAATGTGGTTACCCGCTACATCGAGGACAGCAAGGACGATGACTTCAACTCAGTGCGTTCGGTGCTGGACGTCAACCGCCGCATGGCCCGCGCGGGTCTTGAAGGCCGGTTTTTGCAGTATGTGGAGCCGATGATCGACACCAGCGTGGCGTGGTTCGAGATTCTGCCCACTGGCATTAACGCCGATGAGTTGCAGGCTTATCTGTTGCAATGGGACGTGTACGTACTGCCGGGCAAATATTTCTACTGGAGCCAGCCCGAAAAAGGCCAGCGTTACATACGTCTGGCGCTGGCACGCAAACCGGAAGAATTTGCGGCCGCCGTTCAGGTCATCGCAAAGGCCCTGGAGAACTTCCATGTCTGACTTCGACCTGCCAATGATCGACGCAACAGTGTTCATGGGCATGCACCACGCCGATCCCGGCGTGCGTGAAAAATCCCTGGGTTTGTTTTCCCGGTTCTATGAAAGCAGCGTGCAGATGAATTTCGCCCAGATAGGCATTTGCGACGCCATTATCTGGAAGAAAAGCCGCGCCTTGCAGGACGTGTACTACCCGTTCATGGATGTACTGCACACTGACATGGCCATCCAGCGCCAGGGTTGTAGCGAACACATACTCCAGCGCGCCGCGACGGACACACTGCTCAAAGGCCTGCCCGTCGAAAAGAAACTGCTGGCGGCGCAGGTACTGGAGCAGGAAATCCCGTTTTATACCCATGATCCAGAGCTGCTGCGCCTGCACGTCCTGCAGCCTTTCCTGCAGCCGTTCGAAAGCCCCGTCAGACAGCCTGCGTTCCCGGAGATGTTGCAACGTCTCTATGACCAGTCGAGTGCCATGGTGATCCGCAACGAGGACTTTGAACATGTCTGGTAAAACCATTCTGGTGCCGCTGGTGACGCCCCTGAACGAACAGGCGCAGGTCTGCGAAACCAGTCTTGAACGTCTTTTGAGCAGCCTCGCAGCCCACGTCGACGGCTACATTCCATGCCTGACCTCTGGAGAAGGCTGGCGGCTGTCGCGCCAGCAGTGGCTAAAGATGCTGGAGCTGACCCTACGCTACGCAGGCGACAAGCTGGTCATCGCCGGGATTGAGCGCAGTTCGACGCAGGAGGTACTGGACTTTGCCCTGATGGCTCAGGATGCCGGCGCGCAAGCGGTGATGTTCACCTCGCCGTTTACACCCGGTATCAGTCAGCAGGTGATCATCGACCATTACCAGACCATTCATGACGCGACGCATCTGGATATCTTCATGTACAACGAGGCCGCCCTGTCAGGCAACGAAAAGACCTTCACCACCCTCAAGGCAATCGCGCAGTTACCCAGAGTGATTGGCCTCAAGGACTCGCCGTCCATGTCCCGCTCGCAGGATCAGGTGGATGCCATTCGGCAACAGGGCGTCGACTACTTTATCGGCTGGGAAATGCAGCTGGCTGGCGAACTGGAGTCCGACGGCAATGTGGTGTCCCTCGCCAACCTGGAACCGCTGCTCTGTCGGCAAGCGGCTGCCCGCCAACAGCCAGCGCTCAGTCAGGAAATCGCGACGCTCAATGAACGGTATCTGCTGAGTGCGTCCGACTGGTACGCCCAGGTCAAGCGCGAGCTTAAAGCGCGTGGCGTGATCGACAGCGACCGGGTTATGACCGAGGAGGCTGCTTAATGGAAAACATGCAAAAGCAACTGTTTCTGGCCAATCGTGCGCTTATCGAAAAGCTCGTGCCTATCCCACAGGAGCTTCTGACATTTGAGCAGCGCTGGATCGACGACGCCATCGAACGCAGCATGACCGCGGATGTTCCTGGTGATCTTGCTGGTCTGCGCAGGATGCTGGCCGAACTGGTCGAACTGGAGAGCAGCGAAGTACCGCCCAGCGCGCACTATGTCGGCAGCGACATGACGCTCGACGAGTTTCGGATTCTGGTTCAGGAGTTTGCGCTGGATGGTCTGACCGAAGCGCAGGTTTTCTATCATCTGATGCCCAGGCTCAGCCTGCCCGCGCAAATGCCCATGCTGCGCATGATGATCGACGAGTTTGGCTCGGGAAACCTCAAGCGCTCGCATACCACGCTGTATCAGGACCTGCTGCGCGAACTGGACATGCCGCTGGACCTGCAATTCTATGTGGAGGCCAACTCCAGTGCCGGTTTCACCTTTCCCAACATGTTCTGCTGGCTGGCCATGCGCGCGGATGATCCATCATGGTTTGCCGGGGTCATTACCTACTTCGAGACCGTGGTGCCGTTCTTTTTCGAGTGTTACACCCAGCTCTGCGAGCGATTGCAGATCCAGGCTCATACCTACTACTCCGAACACGTTCATATCGACGTTTTCCATGCCATCGAGGGGCAGCGCCTGCTCAAGGCCATGGACGTCAGCGGTGATCTGGACCCGGTGAAAGCCTGGCGAGGCATCTGCATGGGGCGCGAGATCACCAATCTGGCATTCGACCTGGCCGTAGAGAAAGCTCGCCGAGTCAAGCACTTCAACAAGGAGGCCAACCTTGAACGAGCCTGCTGAGTTTCGTCGTCCCGACACGTTCACCGTGCATATCGGCCAGGAGCAATACCTGGTACCGAGTAGTTGCCCGCATCGTGAGGGGTGGCTGGAGCATGGAGTGGTCAACGAGAAACGCCGATCCATTACCTGTCCCCTGCACTTCTCGGTGTTCAGCCTCGAAACCGGAGAGCAATTGAGCGGCCCGCCTTGTGGCAACCTGCAGGTTCGGCGACTGAGGTAGAAGCGCGTCCCACGGCAGGATTCGCTCCTGCCGTGGAGGCGTCATGTGAGGCGCAGGAACCTTTTCAATTCCGCACCTTGGGCAATCGCATCGTGTCGGCCCAATTCGATCAGTTCGCTGCAATAACCCGATTCGAACAACAGATAGCTCAGGACACTGGCGCCACTGCTTTTGGTCGCGCCCGGCCCGCGCAGGAACGTGCGCAATGCAGGCGGAAGTTCACGGCGGTGCCGGGCAGCGATTTCGTCCAGCGGGCGGCTTGGGGAAATCACCAGCACTTCCACCGGCTCCATACCCGGCTGCCTGATCTGATCGCAAGGCAGCAACGCGCTGGCCATGTTCAAGCGCTCCAGCAACTCGATATCGCTTTCCAGATTATCGATGAAGGTGCTGTTGAGCATGTGGCCGCTGATCTGCGCCAGACTTGGCTGTATGCCGATTGGCGCACGTGGTGCCGGCCTTTCGGTTTTCAGCCCGCGCGGATTGCCACTCACGCCTACGACCAGAACACGATTGGCACCCAGGTGCAGCGCCGGACTGATCGGTGCCGACTGACGCACGGCACCGTCACCAAAGTATTCCTGATCCAGCATTACGGGGGCGAACAGCAAGGGAATGGCCGAACTGGCAAGCAGGTGATCCACGGTCAGTTGAGTCGGGCGGCCGATACGTCGATGACGCAGCCAGGGCTCGATGGTGCCGCGGCCCTGATAGAACGTGACTGCCTGCCCTGATTCATAGCCAAAAGCTGTTACCGCCACGGCGCGCAGGTGATGGGCATCAATGGCGGCCTCGATCCCGGACAGGTCCAGCCGCTCATTGAGCAGTTCACGCAGAGGCGAGCTGTTGAGTAAGGCAACCGGGATATTTCGCCCGAAGCCCATCAGGCTGCGGCCGAAAAAACGGCTCGCCTGATGAATCACACCAGACCAGTCGCTGCGCAGCACCTGATGGCTGCGGAACGACTGCCAGAACTCGGTCAACTGGTGAATGGCAATGCGAAAGTGCAGCGCACCACTGGCCAGTTTCACCGCGTTGATTGCCCCGGCTGACGTACCGACAATGACCGGAAAGGGATTGGGAGAACCGGGCGGCAGCAAGTCGGCAATGCCTGCAAGTACGCCAACCTGATACGCAGCACGCGCACCGCCACCTGACAAAATAAGCCCGGTCACGGGCTCGACTTCGGTTACAGCCTGGGTCACTACTGCGGTATCTGGCATCTACAACTGGCCTCGATGGTCAACGACGCTTTTTATCTACGTTTGTTATATAGCTTCGGTTCGCCAGCCGGTCGACTCTTGAAGCGCCGATGCGCCCAGAGATATTGTTCCGGGCATTCAGTGATAGCACTTTCTACCCATTGATTGATACGCAAGCAATCGGCTTCGTCGCTTTCACCCGGAAAATCCTGCAGCGGTGGGTGAATCACCAGCCTGTAACCGCTACCGTCAGCCAGACGCTGCTGAGTGAATGGCACCACTTGAGCACGGCCCAGACGCGCAAATTTGCTGGTAGCGGTCACGGTCGCGGCCTGAATGCCGAACAGCGGCACAAAGATGCTCTGTTTAGCGCCATAGTCCTGATCCGGTGCATACCAGATGGCCCGGCCGGCACGCAGCAACTTGAGCATGCCGCGCACGTCATCGCGCTCGACAGCCAGCGAATCAAGGTTGTGCCGCTCGCGTCCGCGACGCTGGACGAAATCGAACAGTGGGCTCTTGTGCTCGCGGTACATGCCGTCGATGGTGTGTTGCTGGCCCAGCAGTGCCGCACCGATCTCCAGCGTGGTGAAGTGCAGCGCCATCAGAATCACGCCCTCGCCTTTCTCCTGAGCATTCTGCAAATGCTCGAGCCCTTCGACATGAGCAAGTCTGGCCAGACGTTTTTTCGACCACCACCAGCTCATGGCCATCTCGAAGAAGGCGATCCCGGTGGAGGCGAAGTTTTCCTTGAGCAGACGCTTGCGCTCGGCGGCGGACAAATGAGGAAAACACAGCTCAAGATTGCGTGACGCGATATTTTTTCGATCAGTGGCCACTCGGTACATGACCGCACCCAATGCCCGACCGATGGCCAGCAGGGCGCGAAACGGCAACTGGACAACCAGCCATAAAAGCCCTAGCCCCAGCCACAACGGCCAGAAACGGGGGTGAAGGAAACTGGCTTTAAAGCGCGGGCGATCCATTTGGGCTTCCGTCAGAACAAAGGCCGCGCATTCTACAACGGTTCTACCTGCTTGCGGCTCGCGGGCGTTCTCGCTATAAGTCTCGGCACTTTTAGCGACAAGCTGTTGTGTATATCAACCATGAGCCAGATTGAATCGCAAAACCCGGAACCTGTATTTCAGCTCAAGGGCAGCATGCTCGCCATCACTGTGATGGAGCTGGCCCGGACCAACCTTGAAGCGCTCGACAGGCAACTGGCGGCGAAAGTGGCACAAGCCCCCAACTTCTTCAGCAATACGCCGTTGATCCTGGCTCTGGACAAACTCGCGCCGAACGAAGGCCCGGTGGATCTCCCCGGGCTGGTGCGTATCTGTCGCCAGCACGGTCTGCGCACCCTGGCGATCCGTGCGAACCGCATCGAAGACATCGCTGCAGCCATTGCCGTTGATCTTCCGGTGCTGCCGCCGTCCGGCGCACGTGAGCGCGTAATCGACCCGGTTGAAGTCGAAGCGCCGAAAAAGATCCCGGAAAAACCACCCGAACCGCTCATCAAGCCGACCCGCGTGATAACCGCTCCGGTGCGCGGCGGTCAGCAGATTTATGCCCAGGGCGGCGATCTGGTTGTGGTTGCGCCGGTCAGTCCCGGTGCGGAACTTCTGGCCGATGGAAACATCCATGTGTACGGCCCAATGCGCGGCAGGGCACTGGCGGGAATAAAAGGCGACACGAAAGCACGAATCTTCTGTCAGCAGTTGAGTGCAGAGCTGATTTCGATTGCCGGGCAATACAAGGTTTCCGAGGACTTGCGCAGGGACCCTCTATGGGGCTCGCCGGTTCAGGTCAGCCTGTCAGGTGATGTGTTGAACATCATTCGTCTTTAACGGATACTGCCGCAATTTTCAAAGTATCTCTGATTCGTCGCAAAACCGTCGTGAGGCGGCAGGAAGTTCTGACAAGCACTGCTTTTCAGCGGGTATATGAGTTGAAAGTAATAGCTTAACGCTACCTTTCCGGAATCAGACCCCAGAATTGACACAATGCTTCGACGGGCGCGGCGCCAGGAGATGCTCTTCAGGGACTTAATGTCCTTTTCCTCTAGGGGTGATACACCTTGGCCAAGATTCTCGTTGTTACATCCGGCAAGGGTGGTGTGGGCAAGACCACCACCAGCGCCGCTATCGGTACCGGTCTCGCATTGCGTGGTCACAAGACAGTCATCGTCGACTTCGACGTCGGCCTGCGTAACCTCGACCTGATCATGGGTTGCGAGCGTCGGGTCGTGTATGACTTCGTCAACGTGGTCAATGGCGAAGCCAACCTGCAACAGGCGCTGATCAAGGACAAGAAGATCGAAGGCCTGTACGTGCTGGCTGCCAGCCAGACCCGTGACAAGGAAGCACTGACCAAGGAGGGCGTTGAAAAAGTCCTCATGGAGCTGAAGGAATCTTTCGAATACATCGTCTGCGATTCGCCGGCAGGTATCGAGACCGGTGCTCACCTGGCCATGTATTTCGCCGATGAAGCGATCGTCGTGACCAACCCCGAAGTATCCTCTGTGCGTGACTCCGACCGTATGCTGGGCCTGCTGGCCAGCAAATCACGTCGTGCCGAACGCGGCGAAGACCCGATCAAGGAACACCTGCTGCTGACTCGCTACAACCCTGAGCGTGTCAGCAAGGGCGAAATGCTCGGTGTGGAAGACGTCAAGGAAATCCTTGCTGTTACCCTGCTCGGCGTGATCCCCGAATCCCAGGCTGTCCTGAAAGCCTCCAACCAGGGCGTGCCGGTCATTCTCGATGACCAGAGCGACGCTGGTCAGGCCTACAGCGATGCCGTTGACCGCCTGCTGGGCAAAGACCGGGAACATCGCTTCCTGGATGTGCAGAAGAAAGGATTCTTTGAACGTCTGTTCGGGGGTAATTAATGAATATTTTTGACTTCTTTCGTGACCGCAAAAAAGAAAGCACGGCCTCGGTAGCGAAAGAGCGTCTGCAGATCATCGTTGCGCACGAACGCGGCCAGCGCAGTACCCCGGACTACCTTCCTGCACTGCAGAAAGAGCTGGTGGAAGTGATCCGTAAATACGTCAATATCGAGTCCGATCAAGTTCAGGTTGCTTTGGAAAGCCAAGGCAGCTGCTCGATTCTGGAACTCAATATCACCCTGCCGGATCGCTGATCAGGCAGTCGCTTGCGGCGGTATCGGCGCACTTCTCAGGAAGCTGCGCCCTTACCGCCGTTGGCGTTTCTAGCGTTTCGAGGCCGTTGCATGCCGTTGTCGAACATCCGCATCATTTATCAGGACGCAGCCGTTCTGGTAATCGATAAGCCTACCCTGCTGCTTTCCGTCCCCGGCCGCGCCGATGACAACAAGGATTGCCTGATTACCCGCCTGCAGGAAAACGGCTTCCCCGAAGCCCGCATCGTCCATCGTCTGGACTGGGAAACGTCGGGCATCATCCTGCTGGCCCGCGATGCCGACACGCACCGCGAGCTGTCGCGTCAGTTTCATGATCGCGAAACCGAAAAAGCCTACACCGCACTGTGCTGGGGCCAGCCGTCGCTGGACAGCGGCAGTATCGACCTGCCGTTACGCTACGACCCGCCTACCAAGCCCCGGCATGTCGTGGATCACGAGGGTGGCAAACACGCGCTGACATTCTGGAAAGTCGTCGAACGTCACGACACCTACTGCCGGGTCGAACTTACCCCTATTACCGGTCGCTCGCACCAACTGCGGGTGCACATGCTGTCGATCGGTCATCCGCTGTTGGGCGATGGTCTGTATGCCCACCCCGAAGCGCTGGCGGCGTATCCGCGCCTGTGCCTGCATGCCAGCATGTTGAGCTTTACCCATCCGGGCACCGGCGAGCGGTTGACCTTTGAGTGCCCCGCGCCTTTCTGATCTGAATGACACGCTGGCTATCGTGCAGATGCTCCGCGTCATACAGCTGCTCTGACTATCGTTCCCACGCTCCGCGTGGTAATGCCGTTCGTGACGCTCCGCGTCACACAGCGGTTCTGCGACTTCAGGTGGATTTAGGGTCGACTCAAGTCACCTTTTCGCCCCTCGGCGACTCACTTTGAGGGACCAAAGTGAGCAAGGCCCTTGTGGCTCCGGTTTCCGGCTCAACTTCGTCAGGCTCCTTCACGGTCGAAAAGCGTTTCTGTGGCAGCGGCAACGACTGAGCCAATGGGGTAAACTCGCGCCATTGCTGTCTGGAGCTATTTATGCGCGCAGAGTTGAACAACGGCCTCATCGATTTTCTGAAGGCTTCTCCCACCCCGTTCCACGCCACCGCCACCCTCGTGCAACACTTCGAAGCTGCGGGTTTTCAGCGGCTGGATGAACGTGATACCTGGGCAATAGAAACTGGAGGTCGTTACTTCGTCACCCGTAATGACTCCTCTATCGTCGCCTTCCGCATGGGCCGTCAGTCGCCACTCACCGGCGGGATTCGCATGGTTGGCGCACACACGGACAGCCCGTGCCTGCGGGTCAAACCGCAACCGGAACTGCAGCGCCAGGGCTTCTGGCAACTGGGCGTCGAAGTCTACGGCGGCGCGCTGCTGGCACCGTGGTTTGACCGTGATCTGTCGCTGGCAGGTCGCGTCACCTTCCGCCGCGATGGCAAGGTTGAAAGTCAGTTAATCGACTTCAAGCTGCCGATTGCCGTGATTCCCAATCTGGCCATCCACTTGAACCGCACTGCCAATGAAGGTTGGGCGATCAATGCGCAAAACGAACTGCCGCCAATCCTCGCGCAAGTGGCTGGCGACGAACGCGCGGACTTCCGTGCGCTTCTGACTGATCAACTGGCCCGCGAACACGGGCTGAATGCAGACGTGGTGCTCGATTACGAGCTGAGCTTCTATGACACACAGAGTGCCGCCGTTGTCGGCCTCAATGGGGACTTCCTGGCAGGCGCACGCCTGGACAACCTGCTGTCGTGTTATGCCGGGATGCAAGCGCTGCTGAACAGCGAAAGTGACGAAACCGCTCTACTGGTATGCACCGATCATGAAGAAGTCGGTTCGTCGTCGACCTGTGGCGCAGACGGCGCAATGCTTGAGCAGATCGTCCAGCGCCTGCTGCCGAGCAGCGAAGACTACGTGCGGACCATTCAGAAATCGCTGCTGATATCGGCCGACAACGCCCACGGCATACACCCCAACTACGCCGAAAAACATGACGCCAATCATGGTCCCAAGCTCAACGCCGGGCCGGTGATCAAGGTCAACAGCAACCAGCGTTACGCCACCAACAGTGAAACGGCCGGTTTCTTCCGCCATCTGTGCATGGCTGAAGAAGTACCGGTGCAGAGTTTCGTGGTGCGCAGCGACATGGCCTGCGGCTCGACTATCGGACCAATCACCGCCAGCCATTTGGGTATCCGCACGGTAGACATCGGCCTGCCGACGTTCGCCATGCATTCGATTCGCGAACTGGCTGGCAGTCATGATCTGGCGCATCTGGTCAAGGTATTGAGCGCGTTCTATGCCAGCCACGAGCTGCCATAACACCTGCAATGATTGATTCTCGTGGGGGCGGCGTGCTGCTCCCGTGTAACAGTTCTGACGCCCGGCCGAATACCCTGATTGAAAAAATAAAGTTTCGCGGCTTACACATAAAAAACAACGCAGGTTTTATCGGTTTTACCCCTGGCACCTTTGTGCCGTACACCGTTGATTCGTTTATAAAGGGACATCATGTCCCGAACCGCACCGACGTACCCTGTCGATGATTCAGTACGAATAACCCGGTTACGTGACTCAGGTATCGTCCTCGTCGGTTTTATTGACGATATCGTCATCGTCGTTCACGTAATACGGAATGTCGGCTTCAACACCGTTTTCTCCCGTCCTGGCCACCAGTTGTCTGTACCGCTTACCGTCCCAGAGCCTGAAAACAAGCGTGGAGTCTTCTCCTGCCGATAACGTGGAACCTTCACTGCCAATAAGTTTGCTGCGAGCGCCTGCTGTCAACACACTGTTCTTTCCAGCGGTCAGTCTGCTTTGGTCTCCCGCCATCAACGTGCAGTCATGCCCGCCGGTCAACTTGCTTCTGTCTCCAGCGGTGAGGTAACTGTTGTTACCGGCCAGTAGTTTACTGCGGTCCCCCGCCGTCTGATTACTGTCTGCACCGGCGATAAGTCTGCTGCGGTCACCTGCCAGCTGTACGCTGCCTGCACCGGCTATCAGCGTGCTGCGAAAACCTGCGGTCTGCGAACTGCCCTTGCCGGCGATAAGCATGCTTTTGTGTCCGGCCACCTGAATACTTTCATGGCCCGCAATCAACGAGCTGCCATAACTTGCAATCTGGTTACTGCCGTAGCCCGCAGTCAATGTGCTGCGAATGCCCGATGTGAGACTGCTGCCATAACCGGCAATCAACACACTGCGAAGTCCGGCGATCAACGTACTGCCATAGCCTGCCGTCAGAAAACTTCGGATTCCGCTGGTCAGGGAACTGCCATAACCGGCGATCAATGAGCTGTCCTGCCCGGCCGTTGCCGTACTGCCATACCCCGCCGTCAATGAACTTCCATGCTCGGCAGTCTGGGTACTGCCATAACCTGCCGTGAGCGTACTTTTATAGCCTGCCGTCTGCGTACTGCCGTAACCCGCGATCAGCGAACTCTCATAGCCGGCGGTGGAGGTACTTCCGTAGCCGGTGGTGAGCGAGCTTTTTTCCTGCGCGGTTTGCGTACTGCCATAACCGGCTGTCAACGTGCTCTCGTAACCTGCCGTCTGCGTGCTGCCGTAACCCGCGATCAGCGAGCTTGCATAACCTGCGGTGGAAGTGCTTCCGTAGCCTGTAACCAGGTCACTGCGTTCCTGCGCCGTTTGCGTACTGCCATAACCCGCAGTCAATGTGCTCTCGTAACCTGCCGTCTGCGTACTGCCGTAACCCGCAATCAGCGAACTTGCATAGCCCGCAGTGGAAGTACTTCCGTAACCAGTGGTCAGCGAGCTGCTGTCCTGTGCGGTTTGCGTACTGCCGTAACCGGCGGTCAACGTGCTCTCGTAGCCTGCCGTCTGCGTACTGCCATAGCCAGCAATCAGGGAGCTTGCGTAACCCGCAGTCGACGTGCTTCCGTAACCTGTGACCAGGTCACTGCGTTCCTGTGCCGTCTGGGTACTCCCATAACCGGCAGTCAATATGCTTTTGAAGCTCGCCGTTTGGGTGCTTCCATATCCGGCGATAAGCGAACTGTTTGAGCCTGCCGTTGAAGTGCTGCCATAACCTGCGACCAGGTCACTGTACTCTCTGGCCGTCTGAGTACTCCCATAACCGGCGGTCAGCATGCTTCTGTAACTCGCGGTCTGGGTGCTGCCATACCCTGCGATCAGCGAACTGCCCGAACCTGCTGTTCCAGTACTGCCATAGCCCGCGATCAGGTCGCTACCGTCCCTGGCAGTCTGAGTGCTTCCGTAGCCAGCGGTCAGAATACTTTTGTGGCCTGCTGTCTGCGTACTTCCATAGCCCGCAATGATGAAGCTCTCATGGCCCGCGGTGCCCGTGCTTCCATAGCCTGCGGTCAGGTTACTGTCAGCGCCGGCCGTTTGCGTGCTGCCGTAACCGGCAATCAGCGAGCTGTCGGCACCGGCTGTCCCGGTACTTCCATATCCGGCCGTCAGGGTGCTGCCTTCACGGGCAGTCTGGGTGCTGCCGTAACCTGCAGTGAGCGAACTGCCGCTGCCCGAGGTTTGCGTACTACCGTAACCGGCAATCAACGAGCTGTCGGAACCTGCCGTGCCAGTGCTGCCGTACCCAGCCGTCAGGTTGCTGCCTTCCTGTGCGGTTTGCGTACTGCCATAGCCCGCAGTGAGCGAACTGTCGCCTCCAGAGGTTTGCGTGCTGCCGTAACCGGCGATCAACGAGCTGTCGGAACCTGCCGTGCCAGTGCTGCCGTATCCGGCGGTCAGATTGCTGCCTTCCTGTGCAGTCTGCGTACTGCCGTAGCCCGCTGTCAGTGCGCTGTCCCCTCCTGACGTTTGCGTGCTGCCGTAACCCGCGATCAGCGAGCTGTCGGAACCTGCCGTGCCGGTGCTGCCATATCCGGCGGTCAGGTTGCTGCCTTCCTGAGCCGTTTGGGTACTGCCATAGCCCGCTGTCAGTGCACTGTCGCTTCCTGATGTCTGAGTACTGCCATACCCCGCAATCAACGAGCTGTCGGAACCTGCGGTACCGGTACTGCCGTATCCTGCGGTCAGGTTGCTGCCTTCCTGTGCGGTTTGCGTACTGCCGTAGCCCGCCGTAAGGGCGCTGTCCCCTCCTGACGTTTGCGTACTGCCGTAACCGGCAATCAGAGAACTGTCAGAGCCTGCTGTGCCGGTGCTACCGTATCCAGCGGTCAGGTTGCTGCCCTCCTGCGCAGTCTGCGTACTGCCGTAGCCTGCCGTCAGTGCGCTGTCACTTCCTGATGTCTGGGTGCTGCCATATCCGGCGATCAATGAGCTATCCGCGCCTGCGGTGCCGGTGCTGCCGTACCCAGCCGTCAGGTTGCTGCCTTCCTGTGCAGTCTGGGTACTGCCGTAGCCCGCCGTCAGTGCGCTGTCCCTTCCTGAAGTTTGCGTGCTGCCGTAACCGGCGATTAGCGAGCTGTCGGAACCTGCCGTGCCGGTGCTGCCGTATCCGGCGGTCAGGTTGCTGCCTTCCTGTGCAGTCTGGGTACTGCCATAACCAGCCCTGAGCGAGCTGTCACTCCCGGAAGTTTGCGTACTGCCATAACCTGCAGTCAGCGAGCTGTCGGAGCCTGCCGTGCCGGTGCTGCCGTACCCAGCGGTCAGATCACTATGGCTTCCCGCCGTTTCGGTGCTGCCGTAACCCGCGACAAGCTGGCTGTGGCTGTCACCAATCAACGTGCTGCCGTAGGTCGCTGTCTGCAGCGTCTGCGTGGTGACGGCGGGAAGATTGCCCTCCGCGCCGACAGCGGCACTCACTGATGCCACGTCAAATACTTCATGACTGACAACAAGCTCGCCACTGGCCGGACGAACCTCGACAGCCGCAGGGGGACTTGTCGATGAGTAACTGGCCCGGTGCATCAAGAGGTAATGTGCAGCACTGCTTTTGTCACCGACATGAACGACTTGCGCCCGCTGGAATTTCACCATTCCGCTCTCGGACAACGCAATGAGGTCGGCAACGGCCACTTCACAGACAACCCATCGCGCATCGGCATGAACACTCAAAAAGGCGCTGGTTCCAACACCCCACAATAAACCTGCCAGTCCATTTTCATGTGCTTTTGTCGGTTGCCAGTGCCTGCACTCAACGGTCCCTGAGACAGGCCACACCAAACCGCAGTGATCGGCCATGTTATTTGCACATGTCCGTAATACCAACGCTTTTTCAAGATTCATTACAGCGCCCTCATAGATCCTTTAAATGAAAGTAGCCGCACTCATCAATTCACACGTTAACGGCCAGCTACGATATCAACCTTCACATCCCACACGCGAAACTGCGCCAGGCAATCCACTTACCGACCACGCGCAATGACGCTCTAAAAACGTATCACACCCAACTAATAAATATTAATCAATACGGATTTTTACTATTTATTTTCGACAACCGGAATAAAAAAACCTTAACTTTTTCACCTAAAAAACTTTTTAAGTTACGCTCCCCCCTTTGCAGCTTAAAGTTATTTTCTCATTAAATTTTTAAATAAGCCGGACGTCTGCGCGCACGCACTCGACCTGAGCGGCCCGCACAGCCAAGGTTTTCAATGAAGAGGAAGGTCACGTCTTACTGGCTGGCACCCGCAACTAACAAAGCGCTGAATACACCGATATTAATTTACTGAAACTTGCCGCATGCCCGGAGTTTTTGAAGAGCCGCACTCAACTACAACTTGCCACGCACATTGGCGCGCACATGAATAGCATCATGACGCCAGTATTCAAGATCGCAATCAATCAGTCGATCACGCTGGTCATAGTTTATTCTTGCAATACGCAGGCCGGGGCTGCCCAGGGAAACCTTCAAGGCGGCTGCAGCGTCGGCATGCAGTGCCGTGGGGACCATATCAAAACGTACTTGTCCGTAATGCAGGTCATAACAGCGGGCATAAAGCTCGGTGAGTGACTCGTTCAGGTCGTGATCGAGGATGCCGGGGAATAATTCCGGCCTCAGGTAATGCTCAACATAGAGCACCAGCCGCTGATCGATACGCCGGGCGCGGCAGATCTGGATCACGCTCGACAGCGCAGGCAGTTCGAGCATTTCGCAGATCATCGCCGAAGCCGGTTGCAGACGTGCCGACAGCAGCTGAGTGTGAGCCACTCTTCCCTGCGCGCAGACCATTGCGTGAAAATGGCTGCGCCGAATCAAGTCATACGCCAGTCGTGGCGGGGAAATGAACCAGCCGCGACGCTCTTCACGGTAAATAAGCCCTTGCGCCTCCAGTTGCACGAGGGCCTCACGCAACGTGATACGGGTGGTAGCAAACACCTCGCTAAGCTTGCGTTCCGCAGGCAGCTTGCTGCCATGCGGCAACAAGCCATGTTCGATCTGCTCCTGCAGAGCACTGCAAATCGTTGTTACCGCCCGTGGCACATCTTCGCGCATTCCGGTATCCGTCTGGACTAGACCAGCTCTATTGCGGGGCACACCTCAGTGCAACCGACGCCATTAACTCCATTGCTTCAAGCCTAGGCCGGGCACATGACCATTCTGTGACATGACGAAACACGATCCATGCCAACTGCTCCGAAAAAAGGCCTTTAGCCGTTGAAAAGCAAGCACGATCCCATGGTCTACGCTTAGCGCCAGGCACTGCCGAACCACGTTAAAAACAGCTTCTGGCACTGAACACGACACGAAAATGTCATGCAAAAAGCCTAACTTGGCTCAGGTATTGCTGATCTAGACCAAACAATCCGAAACGAACACTTCTTGCAAGAAGTGCACTAGGGAAGGTCTGAAGTAGCCGGATGTTTTCCGGCTACCGAGTCCTCAGCACTTTTCAAAAAACGATGCATGTCGAAATTTGCTCAATTATCTTCGCTTTTTAGCTCTTTCGGCCGCTGCAAAGCCTTTTGCGGTAACCATTTCCTGCATTACACGCGCACCTCTCCTGCGCTCGCCAACAAATGTCGGCGGGCCATCCACAGGTTTGACAGGGCGAACAACGTCACCATCTGCGCGGTGTTCTTGGCCAAGCCCCGAAAGCGCACTTTTTCATAGCCAAACTGGCGTTTGATGACCCGAAACGGATGCTCGACCTTGGCGCGAACCTGGGCCTTGGCCTTCTCGATTTTGCGGATCGCCTTGTACAAAATACTGCGTTTTCCGTGCTTTTTGTAAGTGCTGCGGCGGGCGGCAATCTGCCAAATGACCTTGCGCCCGGCGTGTTCTTCGCGCTTCTCGACCCCGGTGTAACCTGCGTCGGCGCAGACTACGTTTTCCTCGCCGTGCAGCAGTTTGGCAACCTGCGTGACGTCTGCCACATTGGCCGCTGTTACTACCACGCTGTGCACCAGGCCTGACTCGTCGTCGGCGCCGATGTGAGCCTTGGCGCCGAAATAGTACTGGTTACCTTTCTTGGTTTGATGCATCTCAGGATCGCGTTTGCCATCCTTGTTCTTGGTCGAACTGGGCGCGTGAATCAGCGTGGCATCGACGATGGTGCCTTGACGCAACGACAAGCCACGGTCGCCCAGATAACCATTAATTACGCCGAGAATCCCGGTCGCCAACTCGTGCTTTTCCAGCAGACGACGGAAGTTGAGAATGGTGGTTTCGTCTGGAATTCGCTCCAGGCTCAGGCCTGAAAACTGACGCAGGATGGTCGTCTCATACAGCGCTTCTTCCATCGCCGGATCGCTGTAGCCGAACCAGTTCTGCATCAGATGAACACGCAGCATCGCCATCAGTGGGTAGGCGGGCCGGCCACCTTCTCCTTTTGGATAATAGGGCTCAATCAGGGCAATCAAACCTTTCCAGGGCACCACCTGATCCATCTCGATCAGGAACAATTCCTTACGGGTCTGCTTGCGCTTGCCGGCATACTCGGCGTCGGCGAAGGTCATCTGTTTCATCATCGAAAAGCTCGGCGACTGGTGTCCGGAGATTTTGCCAAATTAGGAAGTCTTTTTCAGAGTTTCCCTAGGAGCTCCGAATGAAACATCTTTTGTTGGCATCACTCCTCGGTTCAGCCATGGCAATGAGTTCGCTGGTCATGGCTGCGGACACAGACCTTAAAACGCTGGAGGCTGCGGCCAAGGCTGAAGGTGCGGTCAATAGTCTCGGCATGCCGGATGACTGGGCTAACTGGGGTGGCATCTGGAAAGACCTGGAAACCAAATACGGCCTCAAGCACATGGACACCGACATGAGTTCGGCCCAGGAGATCGCCAAATTCGATGCGGAGAAAGACAACGCCAGCGGTGACATCGGCGACGTGGGTGCCGCGTTCGGTCCTATAGCCGTTGCCAAAGGCGTGACCCAGCCTTACAAGCCAACCACTTGGGAGCAGATTCCGGACTGGGCCAAGGACAAGGACGGCCATTGGGCGCTGGCCTATACCGGCACCATCGCCTTTATCGTCAACAAGAACCTGTTGCACGGCTCTGAAATACCGAAAAGCTGGGCCGATCTGAAAACCGGTAAATACAAGGTTTCCATTGGTGATGTAAGCACTGCTGCGCAAGCAACCAATGGCGTACTGGCCGCAGCCATTGCCATGAAAGGCGACGAAAGCAACATCGAGCCAGGCCTGGCACTGTTCACCGACCTGGCCAAGCAGAAACGCCTGTCACTGGCCAACCCGACCATTCAAACCATCGAAAAAGGCGAAATCGAAGTCGGCGTGGTCTGGGACTTCAACGGTCTCAACTACAAAGCCAAGATGGCCAAACCGGATGACTACGTGGTGCTGATCCCGTCGGACGGCTCGGTGGTTTCCGGCTACACCACCATCATCAACAAATACGCCAAGCACCCGAACGCCGCCAAACTGGCGCGTGAATACACCTTCAGCGATGCCGGTCAGATCAACCTGGCCAAAGGCAATGCGCGTCCGATTCGCGTCGAACACATCAAGCTGCCAGACGACGTGAAAGCCCAGTTGCTGCCGCATGAGCAATACCTCAATGCCAAGCCGATCAAGGACGCGGATGCCTGGGAAAAAACCTCCAAAGCGCTGCCTCAGAAGTGGAACGAGCAAGTCATCATCGAGATGAACTGATTCTCTCCTGCGGCTCAGGGATGAAGTCGTGTACATCGGGCGAGCCAGACTCGCCCGTTCTTTTAAAGCGAGTCGCCCATGAAACACAACGTCATCCTGATCGTGCTCGATGGCCTCAACTACGACGTGGCCCGCCACGCAATGGGCCATCTTCAAGCCTGGCATGATGCTGGCCGCGCCGCGCTCTACAAGCTGGAATGCGAGCTACCCGCCCTCTCCCGCCCCCTGTACGAATGCATATTGACCGGGGTCGCGCCTATCGACAGCGGCATCGTGCATAACAACGTTTCCCGCCTGTCTAACCAGCGCAGCGTCTTTCACTACGCTCGTGACGCCGGCCTGACCACTGCAGCGGCGGCCTATCACTGGTTCAGCGAGCTGTATAACCGCACGCCGTTCGACACGGCACGCGATCGTCATACCGAGGCAACGGAACTACCCATTCAGCACGGGCTGTTCTACTGGGCCGATCACTACCCGGACTCGCACCTGTTCGCCGACGCTGAAAGCCTGCGCCTGAAACATGCACCGAACTTTCTGCTGATTCACCCCATGAACATCGACGACGCCGGGCACAAGCACGGCCTCGACACTGCGCAATACCGCAACACCGCCCGCAATGCCGACATCATTCTGGCTGACTACCTGCAACGCTGGCTGGACGCGGGTTATCAAGTGCTGGTGACCGCCGACCACGGCATGAACAACGACCGCTCGCACAATGGCCTACTGCCGGAGGAACGCGAAGTGCCGCTGTTCGTGCTGGGTGATGCGTTCAGCCTGAATGTCCATGCAGCGCCACGCCAGACCGACCTGTGCGGCACCATCTGCGAATTGCTCGGCATACATCACGACAAACCGGTCTGCCGGGAGATGCTCAATTGACCCGATTTTCCCGAGGCAAGTGGCTGGGGCTGTTGTGCCTGGTGCCCTTTGCCGTGTTCTTCATTGTGTTTCAGATTGCGCCGCTGCTCTGGGTGGCGACTCACAGCCTGCAAAGCGACGCCGGTTGGGGCTGGGAAAACTTCACCAAAGCGTTCAGCTCGAAGTTCTATCGGCAGGCGATCCAGTACAGCCTGGAGATCAGCTTCTGGTCGAGCCTGTTCGGCATCATCATCTCTGTGCTGGGTGCCTATTCGCTGCGCAAGGTAGACTCGCGGCTGCGCGATTTCGTCAATTCGTTCGCCAACATGACCAGCAACTTTGCCGGCGTTCCATTGGCGTTCGCGTTCATCATTCTGCTGGGTTTCAACGGCGCATTGACCCTGATCCTCAAGCAAACCGGGATCATTGATGACTTCAACCTGTACTCCAAGACCGGGTTGATCATCCTCTACACCTACTTCCAGATCCCGCTTGGCGTGCTGCTGCTCTACCCGGCATTTGACGCGGTGCGCGAGGACTGGAACGAGTCGGCGGCGCTATTGGGTGCCAGCACTTATCAATTCTGGCGCTATATCGGCCTGCCGGTCCTGACCCCTGCGCTGCTCGGTACGTTCGTGATTCTGCTGGCCAACGCGCTGGGCGCGTATGCCACGGTGTACGCCCTGACCACCGGCAATTTCAACGTGCTGCCGATCCGCATTGCCGCGATGGTGGCAGGCGATATCACCCTGCACCCGAACATGGCCAGCGCTCTGGCGATGATTCTGGTCGGCCTCATGACTCTGGTCACAGTCGTCCATCAGTGGCTGTTGAAGAGGAGCTACCATGTCGCGCGCTGAACGACGGCCTGCGGGCATTTACCACAAAACCGTGGTTTACCTGCTGTTCCTGATCCTGTTATTACCGCTGGCCGGGACCTTTCTGTACTCGATTTCCACCAGTTGGTCGGCGACCATTCTGCCCAGTGGCCTGACCTTCAAGTGGTACGTGGCGCTGTGGAGCGATCCGCGTTTTCTGGCGGCGTTCGGCCAGTCACTACTGGTATGCGTCGGCGCGTTGATACTCTCGGTGGTGCTGATTCTGCCGCTGCTGTTTGTCGTCCATTACTACTTCCCGCGCCTCGACGGGCTGATGAACATCCTGATCCTGCTGCCGTTCGCCGTGCCTCCTGTGGTCTCGTCGGTAGGCTTGCTGCAACTCTATGGCTCAGGCCCCATGGCCATGGTCGGCACGCCGTGGATTCTGATTGGCTGCTATTTCACTGTTGCCCTGCCTTTCATGTACCGCGCCATCACCAATAACCTGCAGGCCATCAACCTGACGGACCTGATGGACGCCGCCCAGTTGCTCGGCGCCAGCACCTGGCAGGCGGCTTTCATGGTCGTGCTGCCTAACCTGCGCAAGGGCTTGATGATTGCCCTGCTGCTGTCGTTCTCGTTCCTGTTTGGCGAATTCGTGTTCGCCAATCTGCTGGTCGGCACTCGCTATGAAACCCTGCAGGTCTACCTGAACAACATGCGCAACAGCAGCGGTCACTTCAACAGCGCGCTGGTGATTTCCTATTTCCTCTTCGTGCTGGTGCTGACCTGGGCCGCCAATCGACTGAACAAGGACAAAGACTGAGATGAGTTTTGTCAGCATTGAAAACCTGCAGAAAAGCTATGCCAGCACGTCAGTGTTCAGCGACATCAACTGCAGTATCACGAAAGGCGAGTTTGTCACCTTGCTCGGCCCGTCCGGCTGTGGCAAGTCCACGTTATTGCGCTGCATTGCCGGGCTGACGCCAGTCAATAGCGGGCGCATCCTGCTTGATGGCACTGACCTGGTGCCGCTCACACCACAAAAACGCAACATCGGCATGGTGTTCCAGAGCTACGCGCTGTTTCCCAACATGACCGTCGAGCAAAACGTCGCGTTTGGCCTGCGAATTCAGAAAGTCAATGCGGCCGACAGCGAAAAGCGCGTTGCCGATATTCTGCGCATGGTCGAGCTGCACGACTTTGCCACGCGTTATCCGCATCAGTTATCTGGCGGGCAATGCCAGCGCGTGGCTCTGGCGCGCTCGCTGGTCACTCGCCCACGCCTGCTGTTGCTTGATGAGCCGCTGTCGGCACTGGATGCGCGAATTCGCAAAAACCTGCGTGAGCAGATCCGCGCCATTCAGCGCGAGCTGGGCCTTACCACGATCTTCGTGACCCACGATCAGGAGGAGGCGCTGACCATGTCCGACCGCATCTTCCTGATGAACGAAGGCCGGATCGTGCAGAGTGGTGACGCAGAAACCCTTTACACCGCTCCGGTTGACGTGTTCGCTGCGGGCTTCATCGGCAACTACAACTTGCTGGAAGCCGAAGACGCCACGCGCCTGATGCAACGCCCGATCACCAGCCGCATTGCGATTCGCCCTGAATCGATCCAATTGAGCCTGACCGGCGAACTGGAAGGCGAAGTACGCAGTCACAGTCTGCTCGGCAACGTCATCCGCTACCGGATACAGGCCCGCGGCGTGGAACTGGTGGTCGACGTACTGAACCGCAGCGCCGACGACCTGCACCCGGATGGAAGGCGTGTAACACTGAACATCGAACCGTCGGCGCTCTGTGCTCTGAACTAACCGTGCTCTGAACTGATTTTGTTCTGCACGGATAACGCCACACGCTTGCCGATCAAGACGCCAAGCGTGAAGCTGACAGCTGATTCAACAGACTTTTAGGAGAAACGCACATGCCCCTGGCAATTTTCGACCTGGACGAGACCCTGATCGGCGGCGACTGTGCCACGCTATGGAGCGAGCAGATGGGTCGCCTGGGCTGGGTCGACTCAACCTCGTTCATGCAGCGCAACGACGAACTGATGGCCGCCTACAGCGCAGGCGAGCTGGCAATGGAAGACTACATGGCGTTCAGCCTTGAACCCATGGCTGGCCGTACGCCTGAAGAAATCGATCATCTGGTCGGCCCGTGGGTTGAGGACGTCATCGAGCCGATCATCTACAGCGACGCCTGCAAATGTATTGCCCAGCATCGCGCCAAAGGCGACCGGATTCTGGTGATCTCGGCGTCAGGTGTGCACTTGGTAAAACCCATCGCAGAACGCCTCGGGATCGACGAAGTGCTGGGTATCGAACTGGACGTGCAACATGGCGTGTACAGCGGTGCCACGGTCGGCGTGCTGACCTATCGGGAAGGCAAAATCACGCGCCTGATGGAGTGGCTGGACGCCGAAGGGGAAAACCTTGAGGGGGCGAGCTTCTACTCGGATTCACGCAATGACCTGCCGCTGCTGCTCAAGGTTGACCACCCCAATGTGGTCAACCCCGATGCCGTGTTACTGGAACACGCGCAGAAAGCAGGCTGGCCGGTGCACGACTGGAGCTGAGTCCAGAGGCACCGACGGGTCAGACCAGGCTTTCGTCGATGACCAGCACGATCTTGCCGGACACCGTGTTGGTCGCCAGCTCTTCGAACGCAGCGTCGGCATCCTTGATCGCAAAGGATTTCGCCAGTTGCGGCTTGAGGCGGCCTTCAGTGAACAGCGGCCAGACGTGCTGGCCCAGGTCGCTGAGCAGGTCGGCCTTGAATGTGTCATCGCGACTGCGCAAGGTCGAACCCATCAACTGGATACGTTTGCCCAGCACGTGCGCCAGATCCACCTGCGCCTCGCGCCCGCTCATGATACCGATCAGCACCCAGCGACCGTCCAGAGCCAGCAGTTTGACGTTAAGTTCGGCGTAGCTTGCGCCCACCGGGTCGAGAATGACGTTGAACGGTGCAAAATCGTTCAGGCCTTCAAGACTTTCGCTGCGCACTACGCCGCCCTGTGCTCCCAGTTCGACGCAATAGGCCAGACGCTCGGTCGAACCGACACTGACCCAGACCGGGTTGCCGAACGCTTTGCAAAGCTGAATACCGGCTGAACCAACCCCACTTGCGCCTGCGTGCAACAACACCTTTTCACCCGGCTTGAGGCCTGCCAGCTGAAACAGATTGAGCCACGCGGTGGCATACACCTCAGGGATGGCGGCGGCCTCATGCAGCGACAGCCCTTCCGGGACCGGTAATACGTGTCGCCCGTCGACCACCACTTCTTCAGCCATCGCCCCGCCCGCCAACAGCGCGCAGACGCGGTCTCCGACCACCCAGGACGTGCCCGGACCCACTTCGGCGATCACCCCCGAGCACTCCAGACCGAGCGTTTGAGTGACCCCGGGCGGCGGCGGATACTTGCCCTCGCGCTGTAACAGATCGGCTCGATTCAAACCTGCCGCAGCCACTTTGATACGTACCTGCCCCACATCAAGGGCCGGACTCGGCTCCTCGACCCACTCCACATGTCCTTCAACGCCTTGCAATGCCTTCACGGTGCCTCCATAGTGAGTCCAGACTGAGCCCGTGGCTGTTTTGCCCGGGCTTTTGCATTATGCGGCCGGGTCCGAAGGAACCGGCGACCTCAAAGACGGCCTAATATGCGTTATCAATTGTCCTCGCGTCGAATCAGCATGAAGCAATTATTCCCCAGCACTGCCCTCGCACTGTTTGTCGGCCTTAGCGTTTTGCCGATGTCAGCCAGTACCTTTGCCGCCAACAGCTGGGATAATCTTCAGCCGGACCGCGACGAAGTGATTGCCAGCCTCAACGTGGTTGAGCTGCTCAAACGACATCACTACAGCAAGCCGCCCCTGGACGACAAGCGTTCAGCGATTATTTACCAGAGCTACATCAAGCAACTGGACCCCTCGCGCAGCTATTTCATGGCCAGCGACATTGCCGAATTCGACAAATGGCAGTTCCAGTTCGACGACTTCCTCAAAAGTGGCGACCTGAATCCGGGTTTCACTATCTACAAGCGCTACCTGGACCGCATCAAGGCGCGTCTGGACTTCGCGCTGGCTGAGTTGAGCAAGGGCGTCGACAAGCTTGACTTCAATACCAAGGAAACCCTGCTGGTGGACCGCAAGGACGCCGCATGGCCCAAGGACACTGCCGAGCTCGACGAGCTATGGCGCAAGCGCATAAAAGATGAAGTTCTGCGCCTGAAGATCGCAGGCAAGGATCCGGCGAAGATCCAGGAAACCCTGACCAAGCGTTACAAGAATCAGCAGGCCCGTCTGAACCAGACTCGCGCCGAAGATATCTTCCAGGCCTACATCAACACTTTCGCCATGTCTTATGACCCGCACACCAACTACCTGTCGCCTGACAGCGCGGAAAACTTCGACATCAACATGAGCCTGTCGCTGGAAGGCATCGGCGCTGTGTTGCAGAGCGATAACGACAACGTGAAAATTGTGCGTCTGGTCCCGGCAGGCCCTGCGGCCAAAACCAAGCAGGTCGCGCCAGCCGACAAGATCGTGGCCGTTGCCCAGGGCGACAAGGAAATGGTCGATGTGATCGGCTGGCGTCTTGATGAAGTCGTCAAGCTGATCCGCGGTCCGAAAGGTTCCGTGGTCCGTCTGGAGATCATCCCGGCCAGCAATGCGCCGAATGACCAGACCAGCAAGATTGTCGCCATCACCCGTGAAGCGGTGAAACTTGAAGAGCAGGCGGCCAAGAAGTCGATCCTGCACCTCAAACAGGACGGCAAGGACTACAAACTCGGGGTCATCGACATCCCTGCGTTCTATCTGGACTTCAAGGCCTACCGTGCTGGCGATCCGGAATACAAGAGCACCACCCGTGACGTGAAGAAACTGCTTACCGAGCTGCAGGCCGAGAAGGTCGATGGCGTGGTACTGGATCTGCGTAACAATGGTGGCGGTTCGTTGCAGGAAGCGACCGAGCTGACCAGTCTGTTCATCGACAAGGGCCCGACCGTGCTGGTGCGTAACGCCGACGGCAAGGTCGATGTGCTGGAAGACGAAGCCAAAGGCGCGTTCTACAAAGGCCCTATGGCCTTGCTGGTCAACCGCCTGTCCGCTTCGGCATCTGAGATTTTCGCTGGCGCGATGCAGGATTATCACCGTGCGCTGGTGATTGGTGGCCAGACCTTCGGCAAGGGCACCGTGCAGACCATTCAGCCGCTCAATCATGGCGAACTGAAGCTGACTCTGGCCAAGTTCTATCGGGTTTCCGGTCAGAGCACCCAGCATCAGGGTGTAGTGCCGGACATCACTTACCCGTCGCTGATCGATACCAAGGAAATCGGCGAGAGCGCGCTGCCCGAGGCCATGCCATGGGACAGCATCAAACCGGCGATCAAGCCGGCAATCGACCCGTTCAAGCCGTTCCTGGCGCAGTTGCAGGCGCGTCATGAAGCACGTTCGGCGAAAGACGCCGAGTTCGTGTTCATTGAAGACCGTCTGGTGCTGGCCAAGAAGCTGATGAACGAAAAAACGGTCAGCCTCAATGAAGCCGACCGTCGTGCCGAGCATGCGTCCATCGAAAGCAAGCAGCTCGCGCTGGAAAACACCCGCCGCAAGGCCAAGGGTGAAGAGCCGCTCAAAGAGTTGAAGAAGGAAGACGAAGACGCGCTGCCGGTGGAAGACGAGAAAACCAAACCCGAGGACGATGCCTACCTGGCAGAGACCGGGCGTATTCTGATCGACTATCTGGGGCTAAGCGCCGCTGTGGCGAAAAAATAAGACAGACTCATTGATGGCCATTTAGCGTCAACGTCATCAAACAGTCATGAAGCTGTCGTGAAATACGGGGCTGAACGCGCAAGCGCTCAGCCCTTTTTTATTCTCTTCGAGACGACCATGACCCTAACCGAGCAGTTGAGCACACTGAGTTCGATTCTGGCTCGTGGTGATTTGCACAGCTTGTTCCAGCCCATCGTGTCGCTATCGGAACGTCGCATTCTGGGTTATGAAGCCTTGACCCGCGGACCGTCCAACAGCGCGTTGCATTCGCCCCTGAACCTGTTTTCCATCGCTCGACAGGCAGGCCGCCTGAGTGAGCTGGAACTGAGTTGCCGTGACAGCGCCTGCCGGCGTTTCAGCCAGCAGAAGTTGCCGGGCAAGCTGTTTCTCAACGTCTCTCCCGAATCGCTGCTCGAAACGTCTCATCCACCGGGCCGCACCCTGGAAATGCTGCGCCGTTATCAAATCGCGCCCAAGGATGTAGTCATCGAACTGACCGAGCAGATGCCCACCGATGATTTCGACCTGCTGTACAACGCGCTGCACCACTACCGCGACATGGGCTTCTCCATCGCGCTGGATGACCTGGGTGCCGGTTATTCGAGCTTGCGACTCTGGTCGGAGCTGCGCCCGGACTACGTGAAAATCGATCGGCACTTCATCGACGGAATTCACCAGGATGCGGTGAAGCGCGAGTTCGTTGGCTCCATGCTGCAAATGGCCAAGGCTTCCAGAGCGACCGTGATTGCCGAAGGCATCGAATTGCCCGAAGAGCTGGCGGCGCTGAAGGACATGGGCGTGGATCTGGTTCAGGGCTATCTGCTTGCCCGTCCGCAAGAGCGCCCGCCACGCGACACCCGCGCCATGCTGCCCAAGGCAGAGACCACCAGCGCGCCGTTGAACGAAGAAGCGGCAGACCTTTCTGCCCTGCTCAACCCGCAACCATCAGTCAGCCAGTCCACGCCCACAGCTGAGGTGCTGGAAGCGTTTCGCAGGCAGGCCAATCTCAATTCGCTGGCCGTGCTGGACGACGAGGCCAGGCCCTGCGGCATCGTCCATAGGCATTCATTGTCCGAGGCACTGCTCAAGCCCTTTGGTACCGAACTGTTTGCCCGCAAGCCAATCAGCCGCCTGATGAGTGATGACTTTCTGGCCGTGGAAGTCAGCCAGTCACTGCAACAGGTCAGCCGACTGTTGACCAGCCGAGCCCGGCAGCGCATCGAAGAAGATTTCATCATCATCTCCAACGGTACCTATCTGGGCCTGGGACGGGTCATCGATGTTCTGAAGCTGATTACCGAGATGAAAATCCAGCAGGCACGTTACGCTAACCCGCTGACCCTGCTGCCCGGCAATGTTCCGATCCAGCAATGCCTGATGCGTCTGCTGCAACAGGGCCGCGAATCGGTGATCTGCTATGTGGACATTGACAGCTTCAAGCCTTTCAACGACATCTACGGCTACGCCCGTGGCGATGAAGTGCTGCTGTGTCTCGCGCAGTGTCTGAACGACCGTATCGACCCAAGCAGAGACTTTGTCGGACACATCGGCGGGGATGATTTTCTGATGGTGCTGGGCATTGAGGATTGGGAGCGCCGCCTGAAAACCCTGCTGGATGATTTCCAGAATCAATGCCGACGTTTCTACCGCGCGGAGCATCTGGAAGCCGGTTGCTTCGTCGCCCTCAACCGACAGGGGCAGCGTCAGGAATTCCCGTTGTTATCGCTGTCGATTGGCGTAGTGCATCTGCACGAAGAAAGCTGCACGCTGGTCGATGCCAGCCAGCTGGCCGACCTGGCCTCACAAGCCAAACATTTCGCCAAGGACGTTGCTGGCGCGAGCATTCATGTGATCGATTCGACGCGGCTGGATTTATTGGTACAAGCGTGAGGGTAAATGAGCTGAACGTGCGACTTCGCGAGCAAGCTCGCTCCCTCAGGTTCGCTGTTGTGGGAGTGACCGGGCGGCGACCCGCATTACTCACGAAGGGGTCGATACAGCCACTGAAGATTCGGGGGCCGAATCGCTACTGCACCTCCACTTCCGGGTAGCTGTATTCAAACACCCGAACCACTTCGGCGGCGTGCCACGAGGCGGCGGCGACGCCATCTGACGGGCCAGAGAAGCGTCCGAGGCGCTCTGCGCATTCAAAAAAACCTGGGCGCGGCAAGCGGCTTGCGCCCTGACTGATCACCAGCGAGCTGCGCAAAGGCTGTTCCGCGCGGGCGTCCATGGCGGCCAGATGCTCCAGGGCTGCGGTCAGGGTCTGCATGGCCGGACTGGGCAATTGCAAACGCTCGACCAACGCGCGATAGGTCAGCAGATGACGCTGGCGGCGCGCCTGATCGAGCTCATTGAGAAGGCCGTCCCAATGCTGACGGCTGATGCGCACGCTCACGACTCGCCTCGCCAGCCCGGCACTCCAAGCTCCCATGCCAGGCTGCGCTTTATTGCAGCATCCGGCTGACGGGTACCATTCTCGATCAACTCCAGATAAGACGGACTGATGCCGACCGTACGCGCCAGGCTGGCCACTTCAAGACCTTTGGCCTCGCGCAGTGCCCGCAACTCATCGAACCCTGGAAGCTCACCGGCAGCGATGCCGGAAGTCGATGCAACAGGTTCCTGGCGCGGCTTGCCGACCAACCCGGCAGCCTTCAGCAGTGCCTGGTACTGAGCCCAGGGCAGCACTGCATATTCCGGCTCACCGTCACGGGATATCACTTGAAGATCCATAGAGTCACCTTGTACTACACGACCGCACACTGATCAGGCTTGATTCATAGGCTGGCATCTTAACAGCGGAACGCTATGGCTTGTGTTCAATCAGTGAGACTTACACCTTACCCCGCTCTTTCTCCAGCAGCGCCTGAGTCTTGGGCAGCTGCTCGACCACGATGAGTTTCTCGGGGGGTTGCTGCTCGCGCCACGCACGAAAAGCATCCAGTTCGTCGCTCAAGTGCTTGGTGACCCAGGCCAGCACTGCGATGTCATCGAACATCCCCAGGCCTGGAATCCAGTCAGGAATAGCGTCCAGCGGGCTAAGGAAATACATCAGGCCCGCGACAATGGACAAAATGGCTTTAGGACTGATGCTTCGGTACTCACCACGCCAGTAAGCCAGACACAAGGCCTGGATCAAACGCAGATCGTCCTTGAGCTTGCCCAGACGATTACCTTCACTGTTGCCCTTGCGTGCGACAGCAAACAACAACCCTGGCAGTCGCCCCGCTGCCAGCAGACGCCGGGCTCCGGGCAGATAACGAATAAAATTCCACGGTGCTTTCATACCCACTCCCGTTCAGCAAAATGTCTTTCGATAAAAGCAGATCCGGCGAACCTGCCTGGCCGGTACCGCAAGGTTATCCACAATAATTGTGGATAACCTTGTGAACAGTGGCTTTTTTCATGCCTGAACTCCCCGTTATCGGGGGACCACAGTCAAATCGGGCGTTTTTTACTCACAAAAAAGCTACAAAGGTGTGAAACCGCCCCCCTCGCTCAAGCGAGTGCCGTTACCTTGCCGGACTGTCGGACAATGCTACTGCGCGCTTCCATGATAGTGGGACTGCCCGAATGGCCAAGCGTTCGGGAAATAAGCCGGACACAAAAACGCCCTGTCGAGACAGGGCGTTTTCTGTAGCCAGGTAGTACGTTACTTCTTGGCCGGAGCCGAAGCGGCAGGAGCTGCCTCTTCTTCTTCGTCAGCATCAGCACCAACTGTCGGAGCAGCTGCCGGGTCTTTGATGCCAAGCAACTCAAGGTCAAAGACCAGTACCGAATTTGCCGGGATCGCAGGGCTCGGGCTCTGCGCGCCGTACGCCAGATCACTAGGGATGAAGAGTTTGATCTTCTCGCCTACGTGCATCAGTTGCAGACCTTCGACCCAACCCGGGATAACGCCGCCTACAGGCAGGTCAATCGGGCTGCCGCGCTCAACGGAACTGTCGAAGACCTTGCCGTCAATCAGTTTGCCTTCGTAGTGAACAGTCACAACATCGGTAGGCTTAGGCTGAGCGCCATCCGCTTTCTTGATGATTTGATACTGCAAGCCGGAAGCAGTGGTGACCACGCCATCCTTTTTGCCGTTCTCTTCGAGGAATTTCTTGCCAGCGGCCGAAGCCTCTTCGCTCATCTTGGCCAGACGCTCCTCGGAGCGCTTCTGCAGGGCCGAGAAGGCTTCAACCAGCTCTTCGTCTTTGAGTTTCTGATCTTTCTTGCCGACTGCGTCTTCGATACCCAGGGCCACAGCCTTGGAATCCAGATCATCCATACCTTCCTGAGCCAGGCTTTTGCCCATGTTCAGACCGATGCCATAAGACGCTTTTTGTGCCGGAGTTTTCAGCTCTACGGTGCTGGCTTGCTTGTCACAACCTGCGAGTACCAGACCGACCAGGGCAATCGCCGCTGCCAACCGATGCTGTTTCATGCTAATTCCTTGTTCATGCGCCAAAAGGGCAAACGAGTAAAGCCGCGAGCTTATCAGGCCGCCGCGATCAATGGCTACCGGCATGAGAGGGAGAAAACGCCGATAAGTTCAGGTATCCAAAGGTTTTCCCGGCGCGGCACTGGATTGTTCAGTTGCAGTTCAGTTTGTGATTCGCATGGGAAACGCGCGGGTTTGCAGTGAAGGGCTCATGACACGGGGCTGACCACCCCGGCATGAGGCCAGCGCTTACTGGTCTGCAGCACGCGCAGGTGCCCGGCTCTTGCCACTGCGCGAACAAAGTCCTGCACATTGATCGTACCTGCGGCGAGTTGCGCCTGGATGGACTCAGCCCCCGAGTAAACGCGCGATACGCTTCGTAAAAGCCGAAGCTCCTCGTCAGACCGGCTGGGTGTGTACGCGAGCAGCGCACCATCGGCTGCCGAGAAATAAACTGCCGACATCTCGAAGCCGTAACGAATTGGCGAGCCTTTGGGTCGCTGTGCAGGCTTGTACCGATAACTGAACATGCGATGCAGATCGTCCGGGTCAAAGAAATCACTCACTACTTCACGCCCGCCCTCAGCTACGAGGTTGGCAGATGAAAAATACATGCCGTCAACACGATAGCCATCAGGTAATGCAGGCCGGTAGTAAGCATCGGGGTGAAACGCCGAACAGGGTGCGTAGACCGGAGCGCCATCTTCAAGGATCGGCTCGGCGATCAGGTAAGCGCGCGTTACCGGGTTGAACAGTAGGAAACCGATGATCTGCGAATGAATGCGAGTACCAATCCGGCCGTGCGCGTAACGTGCAGCTTCATCAGCACGGGTAAACGGCACGCTGAGGCTCAGAGGCCTGGGTGGCCATTGCACGGCGCAGCTTGCAGGCGATGTCACAGGAGGCGTGCGAGTGGCGGCATCGTCCGGATAAGGGTGCCAGTCTGTAGACACTTTCCCGACCCGCCCCCACAGACGACTGGGCACTATCACTTCCAGATCCCCGGCACCTGCCAGCAACCGGACCACATCACTGGGCAGCATGGTGAGGTTCTGCAGCGCCTTGTGGATCTGACTGAGTTCACTCAGGTGCGGCATGCCTGGCGGTCCGGCTACGCGCGCGAACAGCGTGTCTTCGGCGGCAGAACGGGACAGCGTGTATTTGATCAAGGAGCCGTCAGGTCCGGAAAGATAAGTCGCCGGACAAACCTCCTGGTCATCGATCGCTGCATAGATGTCGCCCGCTGAAAAACTGTTCGGGTAAGTAACCTTTTCACGCTCCGGCCATTCTTCAAGCCCGGCCTGAAGTGACGGGTGAGAATGGTAAATCGCATAGTCGTCATACCCTTGCGGGTAGAGCACATACCCCTCCTCATCGTTGCGCGGAAAGACTTCGTTGGGGTCAAAGCTGAACCGGCTACCGTTCATGGGTTCGGTCGCAACGTACTTGCCATCCTTGCGAACCAGAATAAAGCCGCCGTATTCACGGTCACGCCGATTGCCGATCCGCTCATGGGCATAGCGCGCCGCATCATCAGGATGATCGAAAGGCACGCTAAACGCTGGCATGCCGGGATGATGGTCAACGGACCGTTTTTCAATTCTTTTTCTGGGGTGCATCCGAGGCTCCTTGAAAGCCTGACTGATTGAGACATTAGCGTAAGGAAACTCAGGGTGGCGGGTGACATAGATGAATATGACAACAGGTAGACGCCGCGGCACCCGGCAACATGAAACTAAAGATAATTTTTAACCGTTAACGGATGTGGTTCGATCCGCTGCGTGGGCGAATCTGCCCAGCCCCTGTTTCGATCACCACGACTGGCGATCAGGGCTTATGCAGTTTGTCGTGCTCAGGAACGTGTTATGCAATCGAACAATCGTTTTCGCCCGATGCGCTCGAGAGTTTGCCAATTAGCAGGCCTTGCAGCCATCACCGCAGCAGTCATGTTGCCGGTCAGCTCAGCCTACGCGACCAAGAAGCCACCTATTGTTGTAACCGAGGGCATCAAGGCATACAGGCTGTGCACAGGCCCCGACAATCTGTCACACGTCATCGAAGGCTCGATTGATCAAAAGGCAATGACCGATGTGAACGCCCTGCACTTCAAGGAAACCCCGGCGCACTCGCAATATGACTGGCACGCCGCACCGGAAGAGCAATACGTGATCACCCTTTCAGGCACGCTCGAATTTTCCACCACGGGTGGAGAGAATTTCGTACTGCGCCCAGGGGAAATATTATTGGCACAGGACACTACCGGCCCTGGCCATCGCTGGAAACTGATCGACGACCAGCCGTGGCGACGCGCTTACGTCATTAACCAAACCAGGCGACAAGGCTGCATTCGTACCAAAGGACGGAGCTGCTTCGAAGGGCTGCTAACGTCCAGAGCTCAATGCGGGTCTTGCAGCGGGACAACCTGATCCAGACTGGCAAAACGCTCCACCAGAAAATCGATCAGACAACGCACCCTGGCGGACAAATGCAACTGCTGCGGATAGACCGCGTAGACGTCCGCCCGAGTGGGTGTCTGGTCTTCAAGCACCAGACGCAGACGGCCACTGCGCACGTACCGGGCAATGTCCCATTCAGCCCGCAGCAAAATGCCGAACCCTTCCAGCGCCCAGTTCAGCGCGACCTCACCGTCATTGCAGCCCAATGCGCCATGTACCTTGACGTTCTGCGTACGCCCCCCGTTGCTGAAGCTCCATACCCCGTAGGGTGTTTCGTTCTGACGCAGAAAAATACAATTGTGATGCTGCAGTTCCGCCAGACGTGTCGGCGTACCGTGCTTTTCCAGGTACAGCGGTGATGCGCAGAGCAGACGTCGATTGGATGCGATCTTGCGCGCATGAAAGGCCGCGTCCGGAAGGCTGCCGAAACGAATGCCCAGATCAAAACCATGGATGGCCAAATCCAGTGGGTGGTCACTGATTTCCAGCTGGATCTGAACCTCGGGGTAACGGGCAAAAAAAGCCGCCAGTGCCGGGCCTATATGGCGGCGACCGAAACCCAGTGAAGCGTTGACCCTGATGAGCCCTTTGGGGCTGGCAGAACTGCTGGTGATCAACTGCTCGACTTCATCGATCTGGGTCAGAATCCGCGCCGCATGGCTGAAATACAACTCGCCCTCGGCAGTCAGACTCATGGACCGCGTGGTGCGATTCACCAAGCGTGTGCCGAGCCGCGCTTCCAGAAGGCTCAAGCGTTTGCTGATGGCAGGCGGCGTCACGCCCAGTTCGCGGGCTGTCGCGGCAAGACTGCCCTGCTGAGCCAACAGATGGAAAAACGACAGGTCCTGTGTCTGATTCATTGGTAAATCAAAGTTAATTATGTAGTGATTTCGAGTAACTCATACGTTCCGGTTCACTACATATACTCCGTCCACACCCTGTCGAACAGAGCGTTCGCAGGCACAACAAAAAGCACCGGACAGTGGAGTGGACCATGAGCAGTTACAACATTGCAGCAGTACCCGGCGACGGCATTGGCGTGGAAGTGATCGCCGCAGGTGTTGAAGTCCTACAGGCGCTGTCGAAAAAATCCGGCTTCGACCTGACCTTCAAACACTTTGACTGGAATTCGGATAACTACCTGAAGAACGGCCACTACATTCCTGGAGGCGGTCTGGCCGAACTCAAGACATTCGATGCGATTTTCTTCGGCGCAGTGGGTGCCTTGAATGTACCCGACCATATTTCCCTGTGGGGTTTGCGCCTGCCGATCTGCCAGGGCTTTGACCAATACGCCAACGTACGTCCAGCGCGCGTTCTGCCCGGCGTAAAGAGCCCGCTGCACAACGGCCACGAGATCGACTGGGTCGTCGTTCGCGAAAACTCCGAGGGCGAGTACTCCGGCAATGGCGGGCGCGTGCATCGTGGTTTGCCAGAGGAAGTCGCAACCGAGGTTTCGGTGTTCACACGGGCCGGTGTAGAGCGCATTCATCGCTTCGCTTTCGAACTGGCGCGCACTCGCCCGCGCAAGCACCTGACCATGGTCACCAAGTCCAACGCGCAGCGCCATGGCATGGTGTTGTGGGACGAGATTTTCTACGAAGTGGCCAAGGACTTCCCGGACGTCAGGATCGACAAGGAGCTGGTGGATGCCGTGACCACGCGCATGGTGCTCAAGCCATCGTCGCTGGATGTCATCGTCGCCACCAACCTGCACGCCGACATCCTTTCCGATCTGGCTGCCGCCCTGTCCGGCAGTCTGGGCATCGCCCCTACCGCCAACCTCAACCCAGGCCGCAACTTCCCGTCGATGTTCGAACCGATTCACGGCTCGGCCTTCGATATCACCGGCAAAGGCGTCGCCAACCCGATTGCAACGTTCTGGACCGCTGCGATGATGCTTGAGCATCTGGGTGAATCGGCAGCGGCCAAGACCCTGATGTCGGCCATCGAGGCGGTCACCGAAAGCGGTCTGCATACCCCGGACCTCGGTGGCACGGCCACCACCAGGCAGGTCACCGACGCGGTACTGCAACTGATCAACCGCTGAGGCGCGTTCGCCAGATCATCGTCGTATCGCGGTACAACGCCACGGAGACCGGCCTGCCGAGTCTCCGGGCATTTCCTGACAACAATAAAAACTCAGGACCCGGTCATGAAAAGCATTCTAGGCAAACTGTACGTACAGGTTTTACTCGCGGTCATTCTAGGCGCCATCGTTGGCGTTGTGGCACCGGAGACCGGCGCAGCGCTCAAACCCATCGGCGATGCATTCATCAAGCTGATCAAGATGCTGCTCGCACCAGTGATTTTCCTGACAGTGGTGTCCGGCATCGCGCGCATGGAAAACATGAAGGAGCTGGGCCGCGTCGGGTTTCGGGCACTGATCTATTTTGAAGTGGTGTCGACCCTGGCGCTGGTCATTGGTCTGGTCGTGGTAGATGTATTCAAACCCGGTGCCGGGATGAACATTGATGTGGCGACGCTGGACTCTTCCAGCCTGAGCACCTACACCAGCGCGGCGAAGCATTCGTCGTTCATGGACTTTTTGATGGGCATCATTCCCGACACCATCATCGACGCATTCGCCAAGGGCAATATTCTGCAAATCCTGCTGTTCTCGATCCTGCTCGGGATCGCTCTGGCTCAGGTAGGTCCGCGCGCCAAACCTTTTGTCGATGCGCTGGACAGCCTGATGCAGGGCATGTTCAGAATCGTCAACATGGTCATGCGCCTGGCACCGCTCGGCGCATTCGGCGCAATTGCCTTCACCATCGGCAAATATGGTTTCGGTTCGCTGTTTTCTCTGGGCAAACTGATGGCCTGCGTCTACCTGACCTGCGCAGTGTTCGTGATCTTCGTACTCGGGCCGATATGCCGCTACAGCGGGTTCAGCCTCTGGAAATTCCTGCGTTTCATCAAGGAAGAACTGTTCACGGTGCTGGGCACCAGTTCATCTGAATCGGTGCTGCCACAGATGATCTCGAAAATGGAGAAAGCCGGCGTGTCAAAACCGGTCGCAGGAATGATCATTCCATCCGGCCTGACCTTCAATCCGGACGGCCAGGCGATCTACTATACGATTGCTGCGATCTTCATCGCCCAGGCGACCAACACGCCACTGACCCTGACCGACCAGTTGATCGTACTGGTGGTGCTAATGTTCACCTCCAAGGGTTCGGCGGGTGTCACGGGCTCAGGCTTCATCATTCTCGCCGCGACCCTCGCGTCACTTGGCACCATCCCTGTCGCGGGCATGGTGCTGTTACTGGGCGTGGACCGTTTCATGTCCGAAGCGCGGGCGATCACCAATACCATCGGCAACGGCGTCGGCACCATGGCCATCGCCAAATGGGTCGGCGCACTGGACAGCGAAAAGATGCACCGGGCGCTGAATGGCGAGTACGAGCCGAAACAACCCGAGCCTTTGCCCCTGCCGAAAACCGGTCAGGCCAGACCTGCCGCGATCACGGAAGGGATCAGTCCGTCGCCGACCTGAATCAGGCCAATTCGGAAATTTCGATCAGGTTCAGATCAGGATCGCGCACGTACACAGAACGAATCGGCCCGGTGGCGCCGGTACGCTCCACCGGACCTTCAACGATAGGCCAGTCCTGCTCCTGCAGGTGCGCGATGACTTGAGCCAGCGGGATGCTGGCAATGAAACACAAGTCCAGCGCACCTGGCACAGGCAGATGGGCCTTGGGCTCGAACTCTTTACCACGCTCATGGACATTGATTTTCTGATTGCCGAAGCGAAACGCCAATCGGCCCTGGCGAAAGCGTTCAGGGGCCATACCCATGACACGTACGTAAAAATCCTTGCAGGCGTCAACATCAGCAGTGGTCAATACAAGATGGTCCAGATGATCAATCACGGGATCAGCTCCGTTTGGAATAGAGTTCTGTTTACGGCAAAGGCCGCATTTCGGATCAGATGATGCCAAGCCGACGCCATTCGGCGCGAGTGGCTGCGTCTATACCATGTGCTTCGAGAACGGCGTCGGTGTGCTGACCCAGGGTCGGCGCGGGCGTTCTTACCTGGCCCGGCGTGCCTTGAAGTTTAGGCACAATCCCCGGGAGGGTAACGGGCGTGCCGTCATCCAGCGCGCTCTGCAACAACATGTCACGCGCCTGATAATGCGGGTCGCCGGCGATATCGGCAGCGTCGTAGATCTTGCCTGCCGGGATACGCGCCTCGTTGAGTGCAGCAAGAACTTCGTCCATCGAGCGCTCGGCGGTCCAGGTCGAAATGGCAGCATCAATGCGTGCCACATGCCTGACCCGCCCGTAGTTGTGCTCAAGCTCGGGGTCATTGGCCAGATCCATTCGACCGATTTTTTCCATCAACCGGCGGTAGATACTGTCGCCATTACCTGCGATCAGCGCGTACTTGCCATCATTGCAGCGGTAGGCGTTGGTCGGTGCAATGCCTGGCATGCTGCTGCCTGCTGGCTCACGGACAGTATTGAATACCGAATACTCGGGAATCAGGCTTTCCATCACGTTGAACACTGACTCGTACAACGCGACATCTATCTGCTGCCCATCACCGCCATTCTGCTCGCGGTGACGAAGCGCCAGCAGAATGCCGATCACGCCGTGCAACGCTGCAAGTGAATCGCCGATCGACACACCGACACGCACCGGCGTACGCCCTGGCTCGCCCGACAAATGACGCAAACCGCCCATCGCCTCGCCTATTACGCCAAAACCCGGCCTGTCACGGTACGGGCCGGTCTGCCCATAGCCGGAGACGCGCAGCATGATCAGTTTCGGATTGAGGGCATGCAGCTCTTCCCAACTGAGCCCCCAACCCTCAAGCGTACCGGGGCGGAAATTCTCCACCAGCACATCGGCATCACGGATCAGCTGGCGGGCCATCTCCTGCGCCTTTGGTTGACGCAGGTCGAGGGTCACCGACTGCTTGTTGCGCGACTGCACCGCCCACCATACGGAGGTGCCGTCGTGCAGCAAACGCCATTTGCGCAGAGGATCACCGGTCAGCGGCGGCTCGACCTTGATGACCTCGGCACCGAACTCGGCAAGGATCTTCGCCGCAAAAGGTCCGGCAATAAGCTGGCCCAGCTCCACCACCTTGATGCCCTGAAGAGGTAAATTCATGACACGTCCGTTCTTGTTGGGAATGGATAGATGATCTGCGCAAATGCGGTGGATGGAAAGCCGGAGGTGTTTGACAAGGTTCTGCCCTCGCCCCCCCAACCCGGTGAGGCTCATTCAATCAGTTGCTGCACGCCAGCTGAAAACTCATAGAAGCGTCACCCGAGGCACCGTCCTTACCGACCATGAGACCTAACACATTGACTTCTTTTGTGGTGGCAGCGCCACCCAACTTGACGTGACCGTAGAACAACCGTTCATAGTCACTGGTATCAATAGAAGATGCCGAGCAGAAACCAGGCGAGCGTTTGAAGTGGTCTTCATTGAAAATCACTTTATACGTTGCGAAATAGTCGCTCTTACTACTGTAACTTACGGACTTGATCCACGGAGACGATTGAGCAACGACAGTGCCGTGCTGATCGATAGTCGCGGTGTGCAGCACAGGCAAGGCCAACGCGCTGACGGAGGCGGCCATGACAGAGGCAGCCATTAGCAGTTTAAGACCAGTGTTCATATAATTTCCTTATTTAAATATAGAGCATTCAACCGCCCTGACAGGGCGACCTTACAGAATCAGATATAAGACATTCGGTCAGCACACTGAAGGCGCCAACCGACAAAACCAGCTAATACCAGCGAAGATGAGAAATCAAGGACTTGATCGCGTTAAACAAAGAGCTAGTCATAAACTTCAACAAATAAGGAAATAACTTACATTGGCTAAGAGGAAGTCTTACCTGATGATGCGTGGAAGCACACAACGTTGTATCACATGAAAACAGCGCTCCTCTGCGCCATTAACCAAATCATGCCAGTAGAATGCCCGCACATCCCAAAATGCTATTCAATACAGATATAAAATGCAGACGTAGGCCTGTAACCCAAGCCGCGCCAGGTGCCCCGCTCCCCCGGCCCGCCTTAGCTAAGGCTTGGCCGCCCAATAGCGGTCGGCAGTAAAAAACACCAGCAACAGCGCACCCGTAACCCCCAAGGTTGCGGGCGCGCCCATGAACGCTGCGCCCAACCCGGCCAATAGACCGCCGATGGCCTCAAAGCCGAAACGCATTGCGATATAAAACGCCACGACTCGCCCACGCAGTGCTGCGGGCGCCTTGCTTTGCAACAGCATGTTGGTGCTCACGTTACTGGCAGTAATACCGAAACCCACCAGCGCCAACAAGCCAAGCGCGGCTGCCAAAGGCGCATTCAAGGCCATTCCCAGCATCGCCACCGAGCAACACAGAACGGCAGCCGTGATGAACGCGCCAAGCCGGTTGAGAGTCCCACCCAATGCCAGCATTAACGTCGAGACGAACGCCCCGGCGCCAGCAGCGCCCCACAACCAACCCAGGGTCTGCGCATCCCCTCCGTAAATTGACTTGGCCAGGATCGGCAGCAGCACGGCGTAGTTCGACGCCAGCAGATTGACGACGACCACGCCGATCATCAAGCGGCGAATATCAGTCGTACGCCAGATATAACTCAATCCTTCCTTGAACACCTGACCTGTGGAACCGCTGGCTTTTACCTCGGCAGCCACACGGGTTCTGATCAGGCTGACCAGCAACAGGCCGAAGGCAATCGAGGTCATGAAAAAGCAGGCGCCTTCACCGCTGACCGTGATCAGAAAGCCCGCCAGCGGCGGGCCAATGAAACGAGCGGCGTTGATCAGCATGGCATTTAGCGCCAACGCATTGGGGAGATCGGCGGGCTCATCCACGAAACTGCTGATCAGAGCCTGGCGCAGCGGCGTTTCAACCGCGTTGAGCAGCCCCAGCAGCACAGCCATGACAATGATGATGGTGTCATCTATCCAGCCCAGCCAGGCGAGGATAGCGAGAGTGAGCGATTGCCCGGCCAACAGTGCCTGGGCAATGATCAGCAAACGACGCTTGTCGTGCCGGTCGATCCAGGCCCCGGCCAGCGGGCCGACCACCAACTGCGGCGCCAAGGTCAGAAATGTCAGCAGGCCCAGCAGGAATGCCGAACCCGTGAGATGGTAAGCCAGCCAGGAGAGCGCAACCTGCTGCACCCATTTACCCAAGGTGGAAATTGCCTGACCAGCGAAATAAATCTGAAAATTTCGATGCGCCAGCGCTCTGACTGGAGCAGGCCACCGCTTCAAAACGGGCGGATAGGAAGACGACATCAGAACCTCACATTAAGGCCCCACGCGATCGTCTTCTACCAGCGACGGTGATCGTGCGCGAGAGGCACGATACGCCTGCTCATTCGGGGAGCAGGCAGCCTTTCTTTTTCAAGGAATCGAGGACCCACGAACGGTCGTTTTCACCCTTGGCAATCTGATCAAGCTGCTTCTGCTCGGCATGATGCTTGGCAGAGGCGCGGTCGTAGACTTCCGCTACGTGGTCGTAAGGTACACACAGCAGGCCATCATCGTCACCTATCACCAAATCGCCCGGCTCGATCACCATGCCATCGATAGCAATAGGCACGTTGATTTCCCCAGGCCCGTCCTTGTAAGGACCACGGTGAGAAATACCTGCCGCGAACATCGGGAAATCACCGGCGCCGATGCTTGCCGCGTCGCGAATCGCCCCATTGATGACAATACCCGCCACACCGCGTTTGACAGCGTACGCCACCATCATTTCGCCGATCAGGGCGTTACTCAGATCGCCGCATGCGTCTACCACAATCACATCCCCAGCCTCGGCGATGTCGATCGCGTGATGCAGCATGAGGTTATCGCCAGGCCGGGCTTTAACTGTCAACGCAGGGCCTGCCAGGACGCCCTCGCGGTGCATGGGACGCAGCCTGGCACCCGCAGCAGTCATTCGGTTCATCGAGTCGCTGATGTTGGCCACCGGCACATCGCGGTAGCGATTGACCCACTCCAGGCTGACTTTTCGAGCTGCTTTGAGGACACGAAATCCAATGGTCATGTGGCATTTCTCTCTTGAAATTATGGGATGCCGCCGGGTATCAACTAGCCATTTACAGAATGGCATTTCATTAAAATCGAATCAAAACCCAATAATGCGAAAATTTTGCGATATAAGAAATTTAATTATGCCTATATTGCAACGACATTTCGTTATGGTAGGGTTTTGTTAACGACGGGGCAGCGACCCTTGCCGCCAACGACACAAACAAGAACAAGGTAACGACCATGACCCGCAAAATTCTGCTGACCGGCCCCGCGCTCGCGGCTGATGCAATGGCATTCGCCGCTTCGCAAGACATATCGATCATCCCTACAACGCCCTACCTGCCAGCCGAAAAGCTGACCGCGCTCATCTACGAGGAGCAGCCAGACGCGATCATCGTGCGTCAGGGCAAGCTGACACGTGAAATGATCCAGGCGTCGCCCAAATTGAAAATCATCGCCAAAAACGGCGTTGGCTACGACACCATCGACATCCAGGCCGCCGCCGAACAGGGCGTGCCCGTGACCATCGCCTTGGGCGCCAACGCGCAATCGGTGGCCGAGCATGCCTTCGCACTGATGTTCAGCGTTGCCCGTCAAACCGCTGCGCTAGATGCCCGGATGCGCGCCGGTCACTGGGACAAAACCACGGCCAATGGCACCGAACTGTTCGGCAAAACTCTGGGACTGGTGGGGCTGGGCTCGATCGGCAGCATCCTGATGGACCTGGTCGCTCCGCTGCATATGAAGGTGAAAGTGTTTGATCCGTACCTGAAAACACTGCCGCAGCGCGATTACGTCGAGCGCGAAACCGATTTCGACAGCTTGCTGGCCACTAGCGATATCATCAGCCTTCACTGCCCCCTGACAGATCAAAACCGCGCTCTTTTTGGCCGCGATCAGTTTCGGCGCATGCGCTCAAGCAGCATCCTGATCAACACCGCGCGCGGCGAGTTGGTAGACACCGCGGCGCTGGTCCAGGCACTGATTGATGGCGATATTTCAGGGGCCGGCCTGGACACGTTCACCCCTGAACCACCACCTGCCGACAGCCCGCTATGGAGCCTGCATAACCTGGTAGCCCCCCCCACGTGGGCGCAAATACCACGGATGCACGCGACCGCGTCGGCCTGTTGGCGGTGCAGCAAATAGTCAAGGTTTGGCAGGGTGCCGAGCTTGATCCGCGCTGCGTGGTCAATCGCCAACTGTTGGGCACTGAAGCCTGATTAACCTGAGCCAGGGTTGACGATCAACCTTGCACTCAACCGAACAGCGTTTCTCCAGAAAAATAATTACAGGAGAGCACCAATGGCCATCGCTCAAACATCCCCCCCGATCAGCGATCTCGAACGCCTCACCATGAAGCGGGTCGCCTGGCGACTGCTGCCGTTTCTGATCGTGTGCTACCTCATTGCGATCATCGACCGTGGCAATATCGGCATGGCGTCGCTGCAAATGAATCAGGACCTGGGCTTGAGCCCGGCGATCTTCGGCTTTGCCAGCAGCCTGTTTTTCTTCTCTTACTTCCTGGTAGAAGTGCCCAGCAACCTGGCGCTGCAGAAGTTCGGCGCACGGATCTGGATTGCCCGAATCATGGTGACCTGGGGGATCATCTCCGCCGGGACGGCATTCGTGACGGGCGCGAATTCTCTTTATGTCATGCGCTTCTGCTGGGCGCTGCTGAAGCAGGTTTCTTCCCGGGCGTGCTGCTGTACCTAACCTACTGGCTGCCATCGGCGTATCGGGCCCGCATGGTTGCCATCTTCATGGTCGCCATTCCTGGAGCCAATTTCATCGGCTCCCCCTTGTCGGGGCTGCTGCTGAGCCTGGATGGCTGGATGGGTATGCGTGGCTGGCACTGGCTGTTCATACTGGAAGGTATTCCCGCGGTCCTGCTGGGCATCGCGTGCCTGTTCGTTTTGACCGACAAACCCGATCAGGCGAAATGGTTGAGCGACGAGCAGCGTCACTGGCTGGTCAACAAGCTGGCCGAAGAGCGTCAACGCAAGACCAACATCGGCCATATCTCCCTATGGAAACTGCTCAGGCACAAAGACATCTGGGTCTTGGCGCTGGTCTACTCCGGGGCATCGGCGGCGGGCAGCACGATGAGTATCTGGGCCCCGCAACTGTTGAAGACCTTCGACCTGTCGAACATGGAAATCGGCCTGGTCAATGCCATCCCCTACGGGATCGCATCGGTGGCAATGATCATCTGGGGGCGTAGCTCCGACCGGACCGATGAGCGGCGCTGGCACACCTCGCTCACCTTGCTGCTGATCACTGCCGGCTTGCTTCTGGCCTCCGTTACCTCCTCACTGCCGGCAACCGTGATGCTGTTGAGCATGGTGCTGATCGGTGCCTACTCCATGAAAGGACCGTTCTGGGCGCTGGTGTCCGGCTGGCTGTCTTCGTCGACAGCAGCTGCGGGGCTCGCCGCAATTGGAGCCCTGGCAAACCTGATCGGTGGTGGTGTGATGGTCAACGTCTACGGCGCCATCCATGGCGCAACCGGGAGTTACGCCCTGGCCATGCTGCTGGCCGCATTGTGTGCGGCAGGAGGTGTGATGGTGCTGGTGATGGGCCGCAAGCGTCTGAAACAGGAAGCCGCTGAAGTAGAGCCTGTATAAAGCTCTCTGTCTTGCTGGACAAACAACGCCGCGCGCTTCATGCAAGCGAGTGGCGTTGTTACTTGTTTACCCTGTTATCTTCTGAAATCCCGAACTCCCTCCTGCGCCAGACCTGATTCATCCCTTCGCGAACTCAGCTGACCGCTTCGATACTGTCCGATTCAGCAGATTGCCGATCATCACGAAGCGTCTTGCCACCCAGGCTGCGCATCAAATCATCGGCCACTTCCGAGAAAATCTTTCTCAGGCGCCCGGCATGCTCCTCGGTCAAGCGACTGGCCGGACCCGACAACACCAGAGCGCCGATCAATTCTTGAATAGGCCCGTAAATCGGCAACGCCATGGAGGCTGCGTGAGGATCGGTGGCACCACATGAATAAATAGGATCGAGCCCATTGCGCGCCTCTTCTAAAGTGGTGCGCAAAGCTTGAGCGCCCGCAGCGCCGTCCATCGGCCGCATATCGCCTGGTTGCAAATGCAACCGCAGCCGATGAGGCGAGTTGACCCTGTACTGGCAGAGCCGGTAAGCCCCATGCCGCACATAGAAGGACGCAGTCTCGCCGGTTTCTTCGGTCAGGCGATGCAGTCGAGGCATCACATGCCGCTCCAGATCGAGGGCCTCCTGATAAACCGCATTGAGCCGCATCACCTCGCTGGCCAGCATGTACCGACCATCCGCAAGACGAGTGACAAGGCCGTAGGTTTCCAGGGAAACCATCAAACGCATGATGGTGCTTTTGATCAGGTCTGTGCGCTGCACCAGCTCAACCAGACTCAATGCAGTGTCACCCACCTGGAATGCAGTCAGAACGGTCAACACCCGATCAGCGGAAGCTACCCCGTTAACCGCAGGTCTTGGACGCGTTTTAACCATTGGATGCTCCTTAGCGCTTATAGGGCTCGTGATACCGAGCTAATGAGCGGGCATTATCAGCCAGGCAGACCCGAACCGCCACTGCGCGGGTTTTCAGGTGCTCTTGCATCCCGAGCAACCCCACCACCCTGCGGCCCGCCATCGTACGCGCCACTGATGAGCCTATTTGCGGCTCAGGCCGGGACAGGTGCCTAGGGAAATAAGCAATTGCTTATCATGCCGATAGAAACGGAAATGCCAGCGCCTTCAACCCGTTTGGGGACGCAGGCAAGACGGGGAATATAACCCCAGCAGTAGACGAACCCATACGAAACCTGATGCGCAAGGAGCCGTAAAAGGCTTTGCCAGCGGCGTACATGAATGTGTACTTAAAACCGTGGCTGAAGATGGATTCCAACGAAATTCAGACACAAAAAAAGCGGCACAAAGCCGCTATTTCAAATAGCAGAAAGCCCGCACGAGGCGGGCTTTCTGTTTGCTTCAAGGAGTTCAAGGGCCTTGAAGCTGAATATGGCGCAGCGGACGGGACTCGAACCCGCGACCCCCGGCGTGACAGGCCGGTATTCTAACCGACTGAACTACCGCTGCGCGTAACACTAAAAGCGAGTTTGGTGGGTGATGACGGGATCGAACCGCCGACCCGCTGCTTGTAAGGCAGCTGCTCTCCCAGCTGAGCTAATCACCCTTCACTCTCGGTGTGGCGCGCATTCTACGGAGCGACCTGCACTCTGGCAAGCACTTTTTTAAATAATTTTTATAATCCTTCCAAAGGCTTACAAACGCTCTGTGCAGGGTTGGCCGCAGCCGCCGAGGAGCGAATAATGCCCGCCTTTGTATAGAAAGAGAGACTCACCTCATGTGGTTCAAAAACCTGCTTGTCTATCGCCTGACCCAGGACGTGCCTTTCGATGCCGAAGCGCTGGAGACAGCACTGGCAACCAAACCGGCTCGTGCCTGCGCCAGCCAGGAGGTGGCCACCTATGGTTTCGGCGCTCCTTTCGGCAAGGGCGAGGACGCTCCATTGGTACACATCAGTCAGGACTTTCTGCTGATTGCTGCACGCAAGGAAGAGCGCATTCTGCCGGGCAGCGTTGTACGCGACGCGCTCAAGGAAAAGGTCGACGAGATCGAAGCCGAGCAGATGCGCAAGGTCTACAAGAAGGAACGTGATCAGCTCAAGGATGAAATCATCCAGGCCTTTCTGCCACGTGCGTTTATCCGCCGCTCCGCGACCTTCGCTGCCATCGCGCCAAAGCAGGGCCTGATTCTGGTCAACGCCTCCAGCCCGAAACGCGCCGAAGACCTGCTGTCGACACTGCGTGAAGTGATCGGCTCGTTGCCGGTACGTCCGCTGACCGTCAAGGTTTCGCCGAGTGCGACCATGACCGACTGGGTCAAGACCCAGAAAGCGGCCGACAACTTCTTCGTGCTTGACGAATGCGAACTGCGCGACACCCACGAAGACGGCGGCATCGTACGTTGCAAGCGTCAGGACCTGACCAGCGACGAAATTCAGCTGCACTTGAACACCGGCAAGGTCGTCACCCAGCTGTCGCTGGCCTGGCAGGACAAACTGTCGTTCGTGCTGGACGACAAGCTGGTGGTCAAGCGCCTGAAGTTCGAAGACCTGCTGCAGGATCAGGCGGAACAGGACGGTGGGGACGAGGCACTGGGCCAGCTGGACGCCAGCTTCACACTGATGATGTTGACCTTCGGCGAGTTCCTGCCGGAACTGTTCGACGCGCTGGGCGGCGAGGAAATCCCGCAGGGGATCTGATCCCCTCCCGTCGCTGCCTGCAACACCGCGCCGTCCTGTGAGACGGCGCGTTCATTTCACACAGGTTTTTTTACAGGAGGAAGCACCCCATGCGTGCGTTGGCAGCCTTGAGTCGGTTTGTCGGTAATACCTTTGCTTATTGGGTGCTGCTGTTCGCCATCCTGGCGTTTCTGTTCCCGCAGGCCTTTATCGGTCTGAAAAGCTGGATCGTACCGCTGCTGGGTCTGGTCATGTTCGGCATGGGTCTTACCTTGAAGCTGGAAGACTTCTCTGAGGTGGCGCGAAACCCGTGGCGCGTTGCGCTGGGTGTGGTCGCGCACTTTGTGATCATGCCCGGCGTGGCATGGTTGCTGTGTCAGGTGTTTCAACTGCCGCCGGAAATCGCTGTGGGTGTGATTCTGGTTGGCTGCTGCCCGAGCGGTACGTCATCCAACGTCATGGCCTGGCTGGCCAAAGGTGATCTGGCGCTGGCGGTGGCAATCGCGGCGGTGACCACCCTGCTCGCCCCGCTGCTGACCCCGACCCTGATCTGGTTCCTGGCGTCGGCGTGGCTGCCGGTGTCCTTCCTCGATATGTTCTGGTCGATCCTGCAACTGGTCATGCTGCCGATCGTGCTCGGTGTGGTTGCACAGCGTCTGCTGGGTGCGCGGGTCAGCTACGCCGTGGACGTGCTGCCGCTGGTCTCGGTGGTGAGCATCGTGATGATCGTCTGCGCCGTAGTTGCCGCCAGCCAGGCGAAAATCGCCGAATCGGGCTTGTTGATCATGGCCGTGGTGATCCTCCATAACACCTTCGGCTTTTTGCTGGGTTATTTCACCGGCAAGGTCTTCAAGCTGCCATTGGCGCAACGCAAGTCACTGGCGCTGGAAGTCGGCATGCAGAACTCCGGCTTGGGCGCTGCGCTGGCCAGCGCACATTTCTCGCCGTTGGCGGCGGTGCCGAGCGCGCTGTTCAGCGTCTGGCACAACATTTCCGGTGCGTTGCTATCGACGTATTTCAGGAAGATGCCGGAGGAAGAAACCAGGCAGGGTCGTTGATGAGCGGCGCATGACTGGGATGCAGAAATGCATGCCTACGAGCATTGGCACGATAGTCATATCGTGCCAATGCAGCGCGGAGCGCTTATTGCACCTTCCCTCTCAGCGCCTTCACCTCTTCACGCACATCCACCGGCGTTGCAACATCTGCTGCAATGGGCGAACCCGCGACCAGCACCACACGCGACCAGAGGCGACGGAACAGGGTCTTGCTCGGGTCACGGCTGAAAAAGCTGCCCCACAACCCTTGTAGTGCCAGCGGAATGACCGGCACCGGGGTTTCCTCAATGATGCGGCTCATGCCGCTCTTGAAGCCGCTGATCTCGCCGTCGGTGGTCAGCTTGCCTTCCGGGAAGATGCACACCAGCTCGCCTTCGGCGAGGTACTGAGCGATGCGCTTGAACGATTGCTCGTAGATGTCCATGTCCTCGTTGCGCCCGGCAATCGGGATGGTCCCGGCCGTGCGGAAGATAAAGTTGAGGACCGGCAACTGGTAGATCTTGTAATACATAACAAAACGGATCGGCCGCCGCACTGCACCGGCAATCAGCAACGCATCGACAAAGGACACATGGTTGCAGACCCGCAGCGCTGCGCCCTCATCTGGTATCCGGTTCAAATCGCGATGCTCGACGCGGTACATGGAATGGCCCAGCAGCCAGATCATGAAGCGCATGGTGAACTCGGGGACGATTTTGAAGATGTAGATATTGACGGCGATGTTCATCAGCGACACCGCCAGAAACAGCTGCGGAATCGACAGTTTGGCGAAGCTCAGCAGCAGAATCGAAACAATCGCCGAAACCACCATGAACAGCGCGTTGAGGATGTTGTTGGCAGCAATGACCCGTGAGCGCTCTTTCACCGGTGTTCGCGACTGGATCAGGGCGTACAACGGCACGATATAGAAGCCGCCGAACACGCCAATGCCCAAAATATCGAACAACACCAGCCAGCCCTGCCCGTAGGAAAGGACCGCCAGCCAGTCGTTGGCCTGCACGTTCTGCGGGAAACCACCGGAATGCCACCACAGCAACAGACCGAAAATCGTCAGCCCCATCGAGCCAAACGGCACCAGCCCGATCTCGACCTTATGCCCGGATAACCGCTCGCAAAGAAGCGAGCCCAGCGCGATACCAATGGAGAACACGGTCAGGATCAGCGTGACGACCGTTTCGTCGCCGTACATCCACTCTTTCGCGTAAGCGGGGATCTGCGTCAGGTAGATAGCACCGACAAACCAGAACCACGAGTTGCCGACAATCGAGCGCGAGACTGCGGGCGTCTGTCCAAGCCCCATGCGCAGGGTCGCCCATGACTGGGTGAAAATATTCCAGTTGAGTTTCATCTCGGGCGAGGCGGCAGTCGCGCGCGGAATACCGAAGCTGGCAACGAACCCCAGGCAGGCGACCAGCACGATAGCGGCCGCAACAATCCAGGCATAGTGCGCAGAAGACATCATTACGCCAGCACTGATGGTGCCGGCCAGAATCGCCAGAAAGGTGCCCATCTCGACCAGCGCGTTGCCACCGACCAGTTCACTCTCGCGCAGGTGCTGGGGCAGGATCGAATATTTGACCGGCCCGAACAGCGCTGAATGCGTGCCCATGGCGAACAGCGCCGCCAGCATCAATTCAAGGTGATCGAACAGAAAGCCCGCAGCCCCGACCGCCATTATGACGATCTCGCCGAACTTGATAATGCGGATCAGCGTGTCCTTGGGGTACTTCTCGCCGAACTGCCCGGCCAGCGCCGAGAACAGGAAGAACGGCAGGATGAACAGCAAGGCACACAGATTGACATAGATCGAACGATCCCCGTCGATGCTCAGCTTATAGAGGATGGCGAGGATCAATGACTGCTTGAAAATATTGTCATTGAACGCCCCGAGGGACTGCGTGATGAAAAACGGCAGGAAACGGCGTTTCCCGAGCAAGCTGAATTGTGACTGTTGGCTCATCGTCCGTGGTCCTGAGAGGCTGTTGACCGGAGCATGTCACTCCGGCAAGTGCGCCATTGAAGACGTTAAGCAGGCATATGTCGATAGTGCTGTTGCTTCTACCGGCTCACGATGCGAAGCCTGTCAAACCAAACGCTACTCTTTGCGTCGTGCCAACCCTGATACGACAGCCACGAACAGCAAGCTGAAGCCCCATCCCGCGAGTATCTCGACCCACATTACAAAACGCACCAGGCGCTTGGCACTGAAGAATCCCCACAGCTCTGCAAAAATATTCGCCTTCGGGGTTTCAATCAACGGAGCCCAGTCTTTTTCCTGGTGCAGGTCCACCAGCGGGAGCAGCAAATCAAGAGAGAATGCAAGTGGGCTGAAGCCGGTATAGGCCTCTGGCAGCTCAGCGCAGAGATACCAGTTACCTGTATCGGATGGCTCTTGCCCTGTGGGTGAGGCCGGAGGCATGCATGACGCATACTTTTCGTTTTGAAAAACAAGCGGGTCGCTTGGAGCAAAAATTGCGCCTTCGTTAGCGGCCAGCCAATAGATGCCTGAACACACTAACCAGACACTACAAACGAACGTAACAGCAGCATCGGTCTGTAACCGTATCCCGTCAGAAAGCCGTACATAACATGCAGGAAGGTCATCAGCTTTTTGTAGAACCAGCGCCGCAAAGGATTCCAGCGCTTAGGGCCTTGGCCGATCAAACCGGCAGCGCGAAGGCGCTTTTCGAACTCTATGCCTACCTGACGAGCCTCTTCAGCATGGCCCATTTCATCAAGAACACTTTGCAGATGTCGCCAGGGCTGAGGGCGAAACTCCTTTACACCATATTCGTGGGAAACAGGCGTGCTTTGCTTGTTCAGCCACTCCAGACGACCCTCGATCGACATTTCAGCATGGACATTTATGAACCCATAGACAAAGCCATTGATATCCAAACTCCTGCCCCAAGATTGCTTATCATCGTCCAGAGATCCCGATCGAGCACCGGCAAAAGAGACAGACTCTAACGACTCCTCCAGACCACGTAGAATCAGCGTCCCCTTGATATTGATTCGATCAGCGTCTAGCGTCCCAATGCATTTGGCATTGCTTATTACAAGATCCCCTCCGACTTGAGCATTTTGCAGATTAACCCTCCCCCAAGCACTGAACCTACGATCCAGCGATACCGACTCGGAGATTACTGCATCGTCCATGCGAAAAGCGTCACCGCTCGGCCACTCGAACTGACCGCCGCTACACCTTAGCTCTCCGTAAACTCTGGCACCGACAAAACGCACACCACCGCTAGCAGAAAAACCATCACTCAGAAAGACGCTGCCTCTGACAATAATTCTGTCGGCCAGCAAAGCCCAGTCTTCAGATGCCGTGAATGTGGCGCTTGCACAATTAAGTTGCCCCTTTATCTGAGCACCGCCCAAGCTCACGTTACCATTGGCCACGAAACCATCACATAGATGGATATCCCCCCCACAAACAACGCCCTCAGCTGTAAGTGCAGTAGCGTCAATACCGTCCAAATTTGCACTCGAAAAACTGATCTGACCTTTTACGCGTGCTTCGTCGAGATCAACCAGGCCGTAAGAACTGACACTGTTTAGTGAAAAAAAACCCTCTACTTGAACACGTCCCGCGCGCATGCCGTTTAGCCTTGATCCGTGAAAAATCAAGGAGTGCGAGAATTTGGCGTCTGTCAGTAAAGTTTTAAGCTGTAAGTGGCAGTAGGTGATCGACAGCGATACGGGCACGACTGACGAACTCAAATTTAGGCCACCTTGAATGTAAGCGCCTACAAGCCGGACACCACATTCGTGCACAGGAGCAGCTTTATCCTCGCCCAAAGACAGAAAACGCAAAAAGCCTGCTCGAATAGTGTTTGTTGGAGTAGGATCTTCGGGTACGTCTAGACCTATCTTCGCTATCGTCCCCAAACTGCAACAATTCAACAACACCTGCTCAGCTGGTTGGAGTGGGGTGAATTCATGCAATGAGCGGCCATGGGCTTTCATTTTAACTCCCTGTACTTGTGCACGATGCTGTACTAAGCAGTGGCGCGCATTGATCAAAGACCCCGGATAATAGATACAAGGCCAGTAGCCATCAATCTATAATTAGGGAAGGTCTGAAGTAGCCGGATGTTTTCCGGCTACCGAGTCCTCAGCACTTTTCAAAAAACGATGCATGTCGAAATTTGCTCAATTATCTTCGCTTTTTAGCTCTTTCGGCCGCTGCAAAGCCTTTTGCGGTAACCATTTCCTGCATTACACGCGCACCTCTCCTGCGCTCGCCAACAAATGTCGGCGGGCCATCCACAGGTTTGACAGGGCGAACAACGTCACCATCTGCGCGGTGTTCTTGGCCAAGCCCCGAAAGCGCACTTTTTCATAGCCAAACTGGCGTTTGATGACCCGAAACGGATGCTCGACCTTGGCGCGAACCTGGGCCTTGGCCTTCTCGATTTTGCGGATCGCCTTGTACAAAATACTGCGTTTTCCGTGCTTTTTGTAAGTGCTGCGGCGGGCGGCAATCTGCCAAATGACCTTGCGCCCAGCGTGTTCTTCGCGCTTCTCGACCCCGGTGTAACCTGCGTCGGCGCAGACTACGTTTTCCTCGCCGTGCAGCAGTTTGGCAACCTGCGTGACGTCTGCCACATTGGCCGCTGTTACTACCACGCTGTGCACCAGGCCTGACTCGTCGTCGGCGCCGATGTGAGCCTTGGCGCCGAAATAGTACTGGTTACCTTTCTTGGTTTGATGCATCTCAGGATCGCGTTTGCCATCCTTGTTCTTGGTCGAACTGGGCGCGTGAATCAGCGTGGCATCGACGATGGTGCCTTGACGCAACGACAAGCCACGGTCGCCCAGATAACCATTAATTACGCCGAGAATCCCGGTCGCCAACTCGTGCTTTTCCAGCAGACGACGGAAGTTGAGAATGGTGGTTTCGTCTGGAATTCGCTCCAGGCTCAGGCCTGAAAACTGACGCAGGATGGTCGTCTCATACAGCGCTTCTTCCATCGCCGGATCGCTGTAGCCGAACCAGTTCTGCATCAGATGAACACGCAGCATCGCCATCAGTGGGTAGGCGGGCCGGCCACCTTCTCCTTTTGGATAATAGGGCTCAATCAGGGCAATCAAACCTTTCCAGGGCACCACCTGATCCATCTCGATCAGGAACAATTCCTTACGGGTCTGCTTGCGCTTGCCGGCATACTCGGCGTCGGCGAAGGTCATCTGTTTCATCATCGAAAAGCTCGGCGACTGGTGTCCGGAGATTTTGCCAAATTAGGAAGTCTTTTTCAGAGTTTCCTTAGAGCTCAACTCTCCCCTCACTGCGACACCCCGCCACGCTCGACCTTGGTCGACAAAGACGAAGCGCGGCCATCGTGCGAGACTGCGCGCTATCGATACGGTGTGGAATTTCATATGTCGCTGTCCAGCGGGCTGATTGCGGCCGTTGCCTTGTCCTATATGGCCATCATGTTTGCTATCGCCTTTTACGGCGACCGCTACAGCGCATCGCTGCGCCCGAGCATGCGCGCCTGGGTCTACAGCCTGTCGCTGGCGGTGTATTGCACCAGCTGGACGTTTTTCGGTGCGGTGGGTCAGGCCGCCGAACAGCTGTGGTCGTTCCTGCCGATTTATCTGGGGCCTATCGTGCTGATGGTGCTGGCACCATGGGTGCTGCAGAAGATGGTGCTGATCAGCAAGCAGGAGAACATCACCTCCATTGCCGACTTCATCGCGGCACGCTACGGCAAGTCCCAGTCACTGGCGGTCATGGTCGCGCTGATTTGCCTGATCGGCATGCTGCCGTATATCGCGCTGCAACTGAAAGGCATCGTGCTGGGCGTGAATATCCTGATCGGTGCCGTGGCTGATTCCACCGGCACCCGCGCTCAGGACACCGCGCTGGTGGTGTCGCTGATTCTGGCGTTGTTCACCATCGTCTTCGGCGCACGCAATCTGGATGTGACTGAACACTATCGCGGTATGGTGCTGGCTATTGCTTTCGAAGCGCTGGTCAAGCTGTTCGCGTTCATGGCAGTCGGCGTGTTTGTCACGTTCGGCCTGTACGACGGATTCGACGACCTGTTCAATCAGGCCAAACTTGCGCCACGCCTCGAGGAATACTGGAAGGACACGATCAACTGGCCGTCGATGTTCGTGCAGACCGGTGTGGCGATGATGGCGATTGTCTGCCTGCCCCGACAGTTTCACGTCACGGTGGTCGAAAACATCGAGCCTCAGGACCTGAATCTCGCCAAATGGGTGTTCCCGGCCTATCTGGCACTGGCGGCATTGTTCGTCGTGCCGATTGCGCTGGCCGGACAAATGCTGCTGCCCGCGTCCATGCTGCCCGACTCGTTCGTGATCAGTCTGCCACTGGCGCACGCTCACCCGTCACTTGCCCTGCTGGCCTTCATCGGCGGCGCATCGGCGGCAACCGGTATGGTGATCGTCGCCTGCGTGGCGTTGTCGACGATGATATCCAACGACATGCTGCTGCCCTGGCTGTTAAGGCGCAAAAACACAGAGCGGCCGTTCGAAGCGTTTCGTCACTGGATGCTCTCGGTAAGGCGCATCAGCATTGTGATGATTCTCCTGCTGGCCTATGTCAGCTACCGGATGCTGGGCTCAACGGTCAGCCTGGCGACTATCGGGCAGATTGCCTTCGCCGCGATCACCCAGTTGGCACCGGCCATGTTCGGTGCGCTGTACTGGAAGCAGGCTAACCGGCGTGGTGTCTTTGCAGGCCTGGCGGCGGGGATCTTCATCTGGTTCTACACCTTGGTATTGCCGGTCGCGGCGCATGGCATGGGCTGGTCGCTGAGCAATTTCCCGCTACTGTCCTGGCTGCACAGCAACCCGTTCGACCTGCCGATCTCACCGATGACTCAGGGCGTGGTGCTGTCGATGGCCGGCAACTGCACGCTGTTCGCCTGGGTGTCGATGTTGTCGCGCACCCGAGTGGCGGAGCACTGGCAGGCAGGTCGTTTCATTGGCCAGGAAACCCAGGGGCGCGACTTCAGCCGACCGCTGCTCGCCGTCCAGATAGAAGACCTGCTCAACCTCTCGGCGCGCTTTGTTGGTGAAGACCGGGCGCGTCAGAGCTTCATTCGCTTCGCCAACAGACAAGGCAAGGGTTTCAACCCCAGTTTGAATGCCAACGGAGAGTGGATCGCGCACACCGAGCGGCTGCTGGCTGGCGTGCTCGGCACTTCCTCGACCCGCGCCGTGGTCAAGGCTGCTATTGAAGGGCGCGACATGCAGCTGGAAGACGTCGTACGCATCGCCGACGAAGCGTCCGAAGTCTTGCAGTTCAACCGTGCGCTGTTGCAGGGGGCCATCGAAAACATTACCCAGGGCATCAGTGTGGTGGATCAGTCCTTGAGGCTGGTGGCCTGGAATCGCCGCTACCTCGAGCTGTTCAATTACCCCGAAGGCCTGATTGGCGTCGGCCGGCCGATTGCCGACATCATTCGCTACAACGCCGAACGTGGGCTGTGTGGGCCGGGTGAGGCCGAAGTGCATGTAGCGCGACGCCTGCACTGGATGCGTCAGGGCCGCGCGCACACCTCGGAGCGGCTGTTCCCCAACGGGCAGGTGATCGAGCTGATCGGCAATCCGATGCCCGGCGGCGGTTTCGTCATGAGTTTCACCGACATCACCGCGTTTCGTGCCGCCGAACAGGCCCTTAAAGGCGTCAATGAAAGCCTTGAGCAGCGTGTCGCCGCACGTACCCATGAGTTGTCGCAGCTCAATCAGGCGCTGACCGAGGCCAAGGGCACCGCCGAAGCCGCCAACGAATCGAAAACCCGCTTTCTGGCCGCCGTCAGCCATGACCTGATGCAGCCGCTGAATGCTGCAAGGCTGTTTTCCGCTGCGCTGTCGCATCAGCAGGACGGAATTTCCAGCGACGCCCAGCAATTGGTCCAGCATCTGGACAGCTCGTTGCGTTCTGCCGAAGACCTGATCAGCGACCTGCTGGACATCTCGCGCCTGGAAAACGGCAAGATCACCCCGGACCGCCAACCATTCCCGCTCAACGCGCTGTTTGACACCCTGGGCGCCGAATTCAAAGCGCTGGCCCAGGAGCAAGGTCTGAATTTTCGTGTCAGAGGCACTTCACTGCGCGTCGACAGCGACATCAAGCTATTGCGCCGGGTCCTGCAAAACTTCCTGACCAATGCTTTCCGCTATGCCAAAGGCCCTATTCTGCTGGGTGTCAGGCGTTACGGCGACAGCCTGAGCCTTGAGGTCTGGGACCGCGGGCCAGGCATCCCCGAAGACAAGCGCCAGGTGATCTTCGAAGAATTCAAACGCCTCGACAGCCACAAGACTCACGCGGCGAAGGGGCTGGGCCTGGGGCTGGCTATTGCCGATGGTTTGTGTCGCATTCTCGAGCACCCTTTGCAGGTGCGTTCGTGGCTTGGCAAAGGCAGCGTTTTCAGCGTGCGGGTGCCACTGGCAGCAGCCCCGGCGACAATGCCCGACACGCTGCCGGATGTCAGCCGACCCGCGCTGAACGGCACGCAGGTGCTGTGTGTCGACAATGAAGACAGCATCCTGATCGGCATGAACAGCCTGCTGTCACGCTGGGGTTGTCAGGTGTGGACCGCTCGCAGTCGTCAGGAATGCGAAGCACTGCTGAACAATGGCGTCAGGCCGCAGATTGCGTTGGTGGATTACCATCTGGATGAGGGCGAGACCGGCACTGAACTGATGGCCTGGCTAAGAACACGCCTGGGGCAACCAGTGCCGGGCGTGCTGATCAGCGCTGATGGTCGTCCGGAGTTGATCGCTCAGGTGCACGCAGCAGGACTCGATTACCTGCCCAAACCGGTCAAGCCTGCAGCGCTGCGAGCGCTGCTGAGCCGGCATGTGAATCTGGACTGAGAAAGGGCTGACGGTTGTTCGCCATGCCGCGGACAACCGGATCAAAGCGGTTGCTCAATCAAACAACCAGTAGCCCAGCAATGTCAGCACCACCACCGCCAGCACAGGCCGCAAAACGCGGTAAGCCTTGGGGTTGGCGCGCTTGAACTGCTTGACCTTGCCACTGAAGCCGTCGCTGAAGCGCTTGCTGAACGCATACGCCTGATTGATCCCGCCGACCCGCTCGTCGTCCAGATTCTGCGGCGCGGTTGCGCGGCCCAGAAACGCACTGACGCTGCGGTTCACACGCGTCATGAAGCGGTTGGTCAACGGACGCTCGACGTCACAGAACAGAATCACCCGGGTCTGCGGCGTTTCATTCTTGACCCAGTGCACGTAGGTCTCGTCGAACATCACGTCCTGGCCGTCACGCCAGGCGTATTCCTTGCCATCGACAAAGATCCGGCAGTCATCGGAGTTCGGCGTGGACAGCCCCAGGTGATAACGCAAGGAACCGGCAAACGGATCGCGGTGCGGATTGAGGTGGCTGCCGCCCGGCAACAGCGCGAACATCGCGCCTTTGACGTTGGGAATGCTGTTGACCAGCTCAACGGTCTTCGGGCACAGCGCTTCGGCAGATGGCAGTGCCTTGTCATACCATTTCAGATAAAAACGCTTCCAGCCCTTCTTGAAGAACGAGCCGAAACCGGCGTCGTTATTCTTCTCGGCCGCACGAATGTAGCCTTCATCGAACAGGTGCATGGCTTCGTCGCGAATGGTTTCCCAGTTGTCCTTGAGGATATCCAGCTCAGGGAATTTGCTGCGATCCAGATACGGCTCGGACGGCACACGGGAAAACAGGTACATCAGTGCGTTGTAAGGCGCGAACAGTGCCGAATGGTTGACGAACTGCCGCAACAGGGGCAGCCGGGCCCGACCGCGCAAATGAACGTACAGCGTGCTGCCCAGAAACAGCATCAGGATCGATGCCTTGGCAACAAATGAAAGGGTCATGAAGCTCTCCTTGAAGCGGGCAGATAACGCCAAACGTCACGCGGGCAGTACTGATGCATGATTCTGAATGAAAGACCGCAAGCACCGGACGAACAGAGATAATCGTCCGGCGACGCGTAAGCTGGCCATCATAAACCCTTGCGTTGCCCGCATGAAGTGCACACTTGCGAAGATGTGTTACTGAGAAAGCTCCTGATCGGTAAACAGGTCGCTGAACAGCATGCTGGACAGGTAACGTTCGCCAGAGTCAGGCAGGATCACCACGATAGTCTTGCCCTGCATCTCCGGTTTTTCAGCCAGACGGACGGCCGCCGCCATGGCTGCTCCGCACGAGATACCGCAAAGGATGCCCTCTTCCTGCATCAAGCGCCGGGCCATGGCCTTGGATTCTTCATCGGTGACACGCTCTACGCGGTCCACAATCGACAGGTCGAGGTTTTTCGGAATGAAACCGGCACCGATGCCTTGAATCTTGTGCTGGCTGGGCTTGATCTCTTCACCGGCCATCGCCTGGGTGATAATCGGCGAACCGTCCGGCTCGACCGCAACCGACAGGATCGGCTTGCCTGCGGTGTGCTTGATGTAGCGGGAAATACCGGTGATAGTCCCGCCAGTCCCGACGCCTGCCACCAGTACGTCGATAGCGCCGTCGGTGTCCGCCCAGATTTCGGGGCCGGTGGTCTTTTCATGGATGGCCGGGTTGGCCGGGTTCTCGAACTGTGCGGGCATGAAATATTTTTCCGGATCGCCCGCCAGCAGCTCTTCTGCCTTGGCAATCGCGCCTTTCATCCCCTTTGCCGGTTCAGTCAACACCAGTTCGGCACCCAACGCCTTGAGTACCTTGCGACGTTCTATGCTCATGGAAGCGGGCATGGTGAGCATCAATTTGTAACCACGAGCGGCGGCAACGAATGCCAGGCCAATCCCGGTATTGCCCGAGGTCGGTTCGACGATGGTCATGCCGGGCTTGAGTTTGCCGCTGCTTTCAGCGTCCCAGATCATGTTGGCGCCGATACGGCACTTGACGGAGTAGCCCGGATTACGCCCCTCGATCTTGGCCAGAATCGTGACACCGCGTGGCGCAATACGATTGATCTGCACCAACGGCGTATTACCGATGGAATGGGCGTTATCAGCGTAGATACGACTCATGAAAGTGTCCTTGTGCACATCGGTTAAAGACCCAAAGCCTATGCCGCCAGCCCTGGGGCGTCCAGTCTGACCGAACGGATGACCGCGTGCGTAGTCAATCCCTCATTGAAACAGGAGACTCATGTCATGAAACGTCGCTACAGCTGGCCGCTATGGACCCTGGCCGCTCTGGTAGTTCTGCTGATCGCGATCAATATCGCCTTGCCCTATCTGGTGCGCGACTATCTGAACGACAAACTGGCCGACATGGGCGACTACCGAGGTGAGATCACCGACGTAGACCTCGCGCTGTGGCGAGGGGCTTACCGGATCAAGGGACTGAAGATCGTAAAGACCGATGGCAAGGTCCCGGTGCCCTTTTTCGACGCACCGATGATCGAACTGGCTGTCAGCTGGCATTCACTCTGGTATGACCATGCAGTGGTCGCGAAAGCCCTCTTCACCGGCCCGCAGATCAACTTCGTGGACGGCGGCAGCAAGCAGAACTCGCAGACCGGTCAGGGCACCGACTGGCGTACCCAGATGGACAAGCTGCTGCCCATCACCCTCAACGAATTGCGCATCGATAACGGGCGCATCACGTTCAATAACTTCAATTCCACGCCCAAAGTAAAAATCGAGGCGGATCAGGTCAATGCCAGCATCTATAACCTGACCAATGTGGTCGACGTGGAAGGCAACCGCGATGCCGAATTCAAAGGCAAGGCACGCCTGCTGGGCCATGCCGATCTGGAAAGCACCGCCAGATTCGATCCGTTCAGCAACTTTGAAGATTTCGACTTCAAACTGCGCGCCACCGGCATTCAGCTCAAGAAGCTCAACGACTTTTCGTCGGCGTATGGCAAGTTCGACTTTAACGCCGGTGACGGCGATCTTGTGATTGAAGCGCAAGCGGATAAAGGACAGCTCAGCGGCTACATAAAGCCCCTGCTACGCAACGTGGACGTGTTCAACTGGCATCAGGACGTCGAGAACAAGGACAAGGGCGTTTTCCGCTCGATCTGGGAAGCGCTGGTCGGCACCAGCGAAACCGTGTTGAAAAACCAGCGGGAAAACCAGTTCGCCACCCGTGTCGACCTGAGCGGCAGCGTCCATCAGCAGGACATCAGCGGCTTCCAGGCGTTTCTGCAGATTCTGCGCAACGCCTTCGTACAGGCATTTAATGCGCGGTATGAGAGCAGCAAGGGGTCTTAGTGGTTTTTTTTATCCACGGAATAAACGCCCCGCTCCTCGGCGGCATGTGCCTGTTGCTGCAATGCATCCCAGCCCAGGCAAGCCAGCGCAAGGGTACGTGGCGTAGCTTCGCGAGAGTTGCTGTAGCGAGTGATACTGCGAGGGCTGACACCCAACGCCTGTGCGGCCTTAGCCAAGGGCAAACCCGTGCGGGCACGCCACCCGATGAAAATACGCGTGTTTTCGTCGGTGGCAGCTTGAGCCTGAGCGTCGAGATACAGGGTATCCGCACCGATCTGGATATCCAGTTCCGGCCATTCAACCGTCCAGCCATCATCGCCCACTTGGGCGTGGGCGAAAGCTTCAGCAGCAATCAAGGGTCGTAATCCCGGAAAAGCCTGCACATCAGCGCTCATGTCGAGGACGAATTGTTGATCGTCGATGAATGTCAGGGCCAGCCGGTATCCGGACTGCGCCTGAACATCCTTGAGCCGGGGTCGTTTCATGGATGCCATCGTTTCCACTCCTCCATCAGTTCGTCGCGGTGAATTCGTATCCATTCGAGAGCTTCCTTAAGCACAACAGTCGGGGCATGTCCGCGCATGGGCTCTACGAGCTCAAGGCAAATCAGTACATCCAGACCACCAACGGTCAGATGCACATGCGGCGGCAGGTGGTCTTTTTCCCTCAACTGAATCCTGTATTTATCCCTGAATCTGTATTTAGTCGACATGAAGTGTATGGTATAGCCAAATTAGCCATACAGAAAGCAGCGTTACAATTTCGACCCGGTCACTGCGTGACGCCCCATTCAAGAACTAAACAAGGGATACGATAGAGAGCCTTATAAACCGGGGCTTTCAGCGGCGTTACGTACTGCTGTTGTGCACCTGTGCCGCTGGCCTGTGCCCCAATTCTGAATAAGGAACTGCGCCTATAGTGGCATTATAGAATTGCAGCACAGAACGCCCACGGCTAAAGTGCGCGATCTAATTAAGCATTCAACAGGGAACACACATGCGCGTCGTCGGATGGATACTTACAGTACTGGGCTGTCTCTGGGCTTTCTCCGGCATAACCAGAATCTTAGCTGCGTTCACTGGCTACTCAGCGGCGAGTGTAGTGTCGCAACTGATTATAGGGCTGTTGACGCTGGGGCTGGCGTGGCTGGCGATATGGGGCGGCGGCAAGCTACGTGCGAAAGCGAATAAGGCATCGGCCTAATCACGCTGCTTGTCCAGACTCTCCGTGGTTGGTTAACTCCCTGTGCAGGGCCTCGCGGGTGTTGCGTAGCCAGTGTATCGCCTCGGCCTTCTGGTCAGCGGGGAATGACCGGGCAGCCCGTCTCCCGTTGACACCTATTTCACAGCGCCAACGGTTCCGCACAGCCCAGTAGCTCAAACCCTTTACGCCGCTACGGTTGTGCCGGGCAAGCTTCTGGTTCTGCGTGTTCTGCGCAACACTGCAAAGGCGCAAGTTCAGTGGGTCATTATTCGCCCTGTTGCCGTCGCGGTGGTCCACCAGCGCCGGACCAGGGTCCACGCCGTAGTAAAGGGCAAACGCTACACGGTTCGCCCGCAGGGAAACGCCACGGCAGCGAACTTGATAGTAACCACGGCCATTAGAGCTGCCTGCTATTGTCCCTGCTTTTCGGCTACTGTTCGGACGCTCAACCCACCGCAGGCCGGTAGGCGACGTACTGTCTATGGCAAGATGCTTGCGAATCCACTCCAGCGGTATTGGATGATGGTTCATGGATAAACCTGTATTGCAGGCAGCCGCGTACCACCCCTGCATGTAGGGTGATGGCGGCTAGTGCTTCGGCGTGCTGCATCCAGGCTACTGGAGCCATCGTTTACAGCGTTATGAAAGCGGTGCGGAGTACCTGCAAGCTCGCCATCAATCACTGCCTGAGCAGCCAGCAGTGCCACCTCAGATGCTGCCACAAGGGCCTTGCACGGCAACAAAGTGGTGCCCTGCTGTGGTGTGGTGGCTTCGCCGTAGAGGACTGCGGCTTGGGTATCGACCTGTACCACGCTATTCCCGACACGGATGCTCAGCGGGGCGTGTCGCTGACCGAAACTCTTTAGGCCTTCGGGATAGATAGCAAATCCTGCAAGTGCAGCCACTTGTTCAAGGTCCTGATGCTGCAGATCAGCAGGCGCAATTCCTGCCTGTGCCAAGGTCATCAGACCACGACCGGCAGCGACGGTATTCAACTCCGATGCAGCGGCGGCATTGATCGTTTCCCTGATCATCAAATCCAGCGCGACTGCCGCCAATGTCTTGTTGCTGGCCTCGGCAGCGTCTTTCACTACACCAACGCCAACAACATCACGGATGGCAAGTACGTCTAGGGAAACTCTGAAAAAGACTTCCTAATTTGGCAAAATCTCCGGACACCAGTCGCCGAGCTTTTCGATGATGAAACAGATGACCTTCGCCGACGCCGAGTATGCCGGCAAGCGCAAGCAGACCCGTAAGGAATTGTTCCTGATCGAGATGGATCAGGTGGTGCCCTGGAAAGGTTTGATTGCCCTGATTGAGCCCTATTATCCAAAAGGAGAAGGTGGCCGGCCCGCCTACCCACTGATGGCGATGCTGCGTGTTCATCTGATGCAGAACTGGTTCGGCTACAGCGATCCGGCGATGGAAGAAGCGCTGTATGAGACGACCATCCTGCGTCAGTTTTCAGGCCTGAGCCTGGAGCGAATTCCAGACGAAACCACCATTCTCAACTTCCGTCGTCTGCTGGAAAAGCACGAGTTGGCGACCGGGATTCTCGGCGTAATTAATGGTTATCTGGGCGACCGTGGCTTGTCGTTGCGTCAAGGCACCATCGTCGATGCCACGCTGATTCACGCGCCCAGTTCGACCAAGAACAAGGATGGCAAACGCGATCCTGAGATGCATCAAACCAAGAAAGGTAACCAGTACTATTTCGGCGCCAAGGCTCACATCGGCGCCGACGACGAGTCAGGCCTGGTGCACAGCGTGGTAGTAACAGCGGCCAATGTGGCAGACGTCACGCAGGTTGCCAAACTGCTGCACGGCGAGGAAAACGTAGTCTGCGCCGACGCAGGTTACACCGGGGTCGAGAAGCGCGAAGAACACGCTGGGCGCAAGGTCATTTGGCAGATTGCCGCCCGCCGCAGCACTTACAAAAAGCACGGAAAACGCAGTATTTTGTACAAGGCGATCCGCAAAATCGAGAAGGCCAAGGCCCAGGTTCGCGCCAAGGTCGAGCATCCGTTTCGGGTCATCAAACGCCAGTTTGGCTATGAAAAAGTGCGCTTTCGGGGCTTGGCCAAGAACACCGCGCAGATGGTGACGTTGTTCGCCCTGTCAAACCTGTGGATGGCCCGCCGACATTTGTTGGCGAGCGCAGGAGAGGTGCGCGTGTAATGCAGGAAATGGTTACCGCAAAAGGCTTTGCAGCGGCCGAAAGAGCTAAAAAGCGAAGATAATTGAGCAAATTTCGACATGCATCGTTTTTTGAAAAGTGCTGAGGACTCGGTAGCCGGAAAACATCCGGCTACTTCAGACCTTCCCTAAGCCTGCCATCAATGTACTGCGGGACAGACTAGGTTCCTGACGACGGATTGCGCCTGCGGTAGCGGGTTCCTGACGAGCGTTTAATGCTCGCAGCGCCCTGATAATCATGGCTTGGCCGACAGGTTTGCGTCCGCCAGCGAGGTAGTTTGATTTCATCTTGCTGTACTCCTTGAAATACGTGAGGTGCCAAAACGGCAAAAGGAAACACCAGACACGCCGAGGCCTCCGGACTAGTGGTGATGGGTTTAATGCAAGTTGTCCACAGGACAAAGGTGATTGCCGTGGTAGTACAGGAACGGGCGTAAAGCGGGGAAGTGCGGCGATTAATGCTGGCGCTTTCGCGGGATGCTTGAACGAGCTTGCGAATGCAGAGGGCGCGCTGATCGGGTTCTAATATGAAACGTGATCGGGCTTTGGTCTAGGTGGTGCCGTGGTATCCAGAACGTCCGACTGGACACCACTCGCCCTGCCATGACTCAGATGCACCAGTACGACGCAGAGGCAGAGAGATAGGGGTTCTCTCTTCATCAGTATGTGATATCTACCAATCAGCCCGAACCGGGAGGAACTTCCGTTAGGCCATCCGGCCCAGTTCATAGCCTTTGCGTTCTTACCTACGTATGTCACTTCAAACCGGACATGGTGTGCGGAGTGCCAATGACTGGTCAGGCTGCAGCACAGGCGCGCTTAACCGACGCAATCGAGATGCTGAAATGCTCGGCAGTCGCCTTGATACTGGCACCTTGGGCAACGCGCCACGCGCTAACCTGTGCATCGTCTATCACCTTTTCGCGACCCAGGGCCTTGCCCTCAGCCTTGGCGCGCTCAATGCCTGCCATCTGCCGGGCCTTGATGTTAGACCGCTCCAGCTCAGCCACAGCAGCCAGCATGGTGAGCATCGCTTTGCCCATAGGCGTACCCAGGTCGAAGCCCTCGCGCTTGGAAATGATGCTTACGCCCTTCGCCTGCAATACCTCTACAGTGTTCAGCACGTCCAGTGTATCGCGCCCCAAGCGGTCTACAGCGCTCACCACGAGCGTATCACCACGACGTACGTACGCTACAAGGGCAGCAAAGCCAGGACGATCCAAGGCCTTCACAGCGCCAGATACACCGCTGTCCTCGTACCACTCCTCTACGTTGTATGTATCGGACAGCCCGTGCTTTTGGGCATCGACACTTTGGTCGTGAGTGGAGACGCGCACATATCCGATGGTAGCCATGATGAAATCCTGAGTGGGTGGCCTGAGTAGCTCAGAACCTATGGCTCACATAGTGCTGGGTAGCTCAAATTAAGTCAACACCTTTGAGCTACATTATCGCAGTCGTTTGTGCATAGCTCACAGCGTGTACCATTTGAGCTAGCTGGAAGCATGCAGCGCTTGTAGACATAGCCCATCACACATTGATAGCGTTAGGTCGTCATCACATGAGTGGTGGCTTTCTAAGGAGAGAACACGATGGCTGAGGTAGCGTACTTCTACATTTATAAAGACGAAAAGAAGGAATGGCGCTGGAGATTCAAGGCCAAGAACGCAAAGATCATCGCAGTAAGCTCTGAGAGTTATCACAACCTGAAAGACTGTGAATACTCTATCACCCTCCTAAATGATCAGGGTCCGACTGCGCCAGTCATAGGTGATGACGACTACGATGCAGCCAGAAAGTAATTAGGTACAGGCCCATCACCAGTAGATGGGCCATCGCTAATCAAACTCCCGGTGGTTGAGAGGATGCTCGCTGGCTGTAGCGCCCCACGGGGTAAGACGGCGTGACCGAATTGGAGAAGCCCTAGCGCACGAAGGCAGCATTTTTAGGCCGTGTATAGAACTCCGCATCCTGATTCAGCCCAGTAGGTTGCGTACCGCTGCCAGCAATGCCCTAGGTCGGTCGAGCGGTGCGCTCCCGCCGTATATACTCGTTGCCCTTGAGCCTTTGCTCGTATGTCCAAGCACTGCTCCCACCTCTTCGCCTGACGCACCAACTGCACGTAACAGGTCAGCGCAGGTATGCCGGAGGCTGTACAGGCTCAATCCCTCGGGATGTCCCCGTAATCCAATACGAACGGCTGCGCTTAGTCGCGTAACACGTTGTCTACCGCGCCGCTCCCTCTGGTGCTTCGTCGCATTCTCCGGCAGGTCCACTGCCGCTAGGACAAGCTTGAATGCTGCGATGTCATCATCGTGCACCGGCAAGTCTCTCCGGCTTGCAGAGTTCTTTGCACCTGACAACCCAGCACGGAACACCAGCTCACGCTTGCCGAGAATGTCTACACGTTCTGATAGCGCGTCTAACCCCTCTTGCAACAGCTCTATCGGGCGTAGGCCATACCGAACAAGCAACCGCGCTGCTGTCGCATCCACTTCATCGCCGCGAGCAGTCAGGCTCTTGTGCACATTGTCTAGAACATCCAGCGGCATGGGGCCCCTCGCCTCTTTGGAAAGGCCAGCCCCTGCCCTGACAGCTCTTGCGACTGCACCAGTCCTAGGCAAAGAGATGCCACTCCACCCCGGCAGCTCACGCAGGATTGTGATCAACCCCGCTGCTTGTGTATGCACTGAACTTGCCTTACCACCGCTGGCGAGCTTTCCCTCGGCGTACTGCATGATGCGCTGCACTTGTTCCGCCTGGGTACTGGGCCAGCTGAGAACATCGCTACAAAGCTTACGCATGATGGATGCACGACCGGAGCTGACACGCTGGCAGTATCCGTCGAGAGCTTCTGCGAACTCTCCCCCTGTCCGGTGATCGCCATCAACTGCGCGCTGCTGCTGAGACGCACGAACTTCCGCAGCCACGGGAGGCGCAGCTAGCGGCATAGGGGAGCCGTCACGCACTGCGCGTATTGCCTTGAGTGCGGCCATAGCTTCCAACGGGTGGTATTTAGCTGCGTCCATATGCGTACCATCTGCAACCGCCTGCCACGCCCTCTCCTGCCACTCCAGCTCAGCCTGCCAACTTTTAGCTAAGCGCTGTCCTCTTGGGTGCATTGCCTGCACTGCGGCCAATGTGACGCGCTCTACAACAGCCTGTAAGCCACTCAGAACTGCATTGGCATCTACGCCCGGCAACTCGTCGCCTATCGGTCTGACATCGCCACAGTGCCCCTGCACTGCCTGAGCACATATATTGTCGAACTCTACTGACACCTGTCGTGCAAGCCTCAGCGCCTCTGCCCTATCAGCAGTGCCAAGCGCCTTACGAAACTCAGCACGTCCAACAATGAGAGCCACATCAGCAGGAAACCTGCGTCGGTAGTGATACCGTCCGTCGCGTCGGGACAAGTAGGACATTCGTCTTTCTCCGGGGCACGTGTCACGGTCGTGTGTTGGCGGCTTGTGGACCATGCGGAACCTGAATATCGGGGCATGTGTCACAATCTGAATTCGCTATAAGCCTTATTCTACAAGGCTTGGAGCCGACCGAATGGTTTTTAAGTGTACCCATGAGTCAAGAACTGAATGAGGCGTCTGCGTTCACAGCCGTCCGGCAGCCACGTTATAGTTCCGGCATTGCTTGCCCCTGTTACGGTGTGCGCACCGACAGGCTGCGCCTACCCACGTGAAAAGGATTGATCATGAAGTTCGAAGGTACCCCGGCATACGTCGCCACTGACGATCTCAAGCTGGCGGTCAACGCGGCAATCACGCTGGAGCGTCCGCTGTTGGTCAAGGGCGAGCCCGGCACCGGTAAGACCATGCTGGCTGAGCAACTGGCCGAGTCCTTTGGCGCGAAGCTGATCACCTGGCACATCAAGTCCACCACCAAGGCGCATCAGGGCCTGTACGAATACGATGCCGTCAGCCGTCTGCGTGACTCGCAACTGGGCGTCGACAAAGTCCACGACGTACGTAATTACCTGAAAAAGGGCAAGCTCTGGGAAGCCTTCGAGTCCGATGAGCGGGTCATTTTGCTGATCGACGAGATCGACAAAGCCGACATCGAGTTCCCCAACGACCTGTTGCAGGAACTCGACAAGATGGAGTTCTACGTCTACGAAATCGATGAAACGATCAAGGCCAAAAAGCGCCCGATCATCATCATTACCTCCAACAACGAAAAGGAATTGCCGGACGCCTTCCTGCGTCGCTGCTTCTTCCACTACATCGCCTTCCCGGACCGTGCCACGCTGCAACGCATCGTCGACGTGCATTACCCGGACATCAAGAAAGACCTGGTGAGCGAAGCGCTGGACGTGTTCTTCGACGTGCGCAAGGTGCCTGGCCTGAAGAAGAAGCCTTCCACGTCCGAGCTGGTGGACTGGCTGAAGCTGCTGATGGCCGACAACATTGGTGAAGCCGTGCTGCGTGAGCGCGACCCGACCAAGGCGATCCCGCCGCTGGCCGGGGCGCTGGTCAAGAACGAACAAGATGTGCATTTGCTGGAGCGTCTGGCGTTCATGAGCCGCCGCGGCAACCGTTGAGCGCCTTCATCCACCCCGTTACGTAAAAGGGCGACAGCCATGCTGCTCAACCTGTTCAACGAAATGCGCGCGGCCAGAGTGCCGGTGTCTCTGCGTGAATTGCTGGACCTGATCAATGCGCTGAAACAGCGGGTTATCTTTGCCGATATCGATGAGTTCTACTTTCTTGCGCGCACGATTCTGGTCAAGGACGAGCGCCATTTCGACAAATTCGACCGGGCCTTCGGTGCGTATTTCAAAGGTCTGGAAAATCTCGACGATCATTTGCAGGCATTGATCCCCGAAGACTGGCTGCGCAAAGAGTTTGAGCGCTCGTTGAGTGACGAGGAACGCGCGCAGATTCAGTCCCTCGGCGGCCTCGACAAGCTGATCGAGGAATTCAAGAAGCGTCTGGAAGAACAGAAAGAACGCCACGCCGGTGGCAACAAATGGATCGGCACAGGCGGCACCAGCCCTTTCGGCTCGGGGGGCTATAACCCTGAAGGCATTCGTGTCGGCGACGCAGGGGAACGCAAGGGCAAGGCAGTCAAGGTGTGGGATCAGCGCGAATATAAAAACCTGGACGATCAGGTCGAGCTGGGTACGCGCAACATCAAGGTGGCCCTGCGCCGTCTGCGCAAGTTTGCCCGCCAGGGCGCTGCGGATGAACTGGACATCGACGGCACCATTGATCACACCGCTCGCGATGCGGGCCTGCTGAACATTCAGATGCGCCCTGAGCGGCGCAACACCATCAAATTATTGCTGCTGTTCGACATCGGCGGTTCGATGGACGCGCACGTCAAGATCTGCGAAGAGCTGTTCTCGGCCTGCAAGACCGAGTTCAAGCATATGGAGTATTTCTACTTCCATAATTTCATCTACGAATCGGTGTGGAAGAACAACCTGCGCCGCGGCTCGGAGCGGACCGCCACTCAAGACCTGCTGCACAAGTACGGCGCAGACTACAAAGTGATTTTCATCGGCGACGCTTCAATGGCACCGTATGAAATCACCCAGCCCGGTGGCAGCGTCGAACACTGGAATGAAGAAGCAGGCTATGTATGGATGCAGCGCTTCATGGCCAAATTCAAGAAGATCATCTGGATCAATCCCTACCCCAAGGATGCCTGGGACTACACCACGTCCACGCATATCGTGCGCGACCTGATTGAAGGACAGATGTACCCGCTAACCCTGCGCGGCCTGGAGGAAGGCATGCGTCATCTGGCGAAATAAGCATGACGGGCGCGTGCTGACTCTACGCAACGCCCGTTCTCGTTATTACCCTCTCCAGCGATCAGCGCCAGTCCCGCTCAAGTTGCGGCTTGCGTCCGTCCACCGTGGATCACCCAGCCGAGTAACAGCCCGACGCTTTCCACCACAAGAGCCAGCAGCAATGCACTGATGATGCCCCAGGCAATGACTTCGGGGGCCAGCAGGACTTGCCACGTATAACCGTTGAACGTTTCCCGGCGGATATCCGCATCGGCAGACGTGACGACGAACAGGACTTTGGAATACCACGGTCCCTGGAGTCCGAGCCACTGACGCTCAAGGATATGGGTACGGCTCATCAACGTATCGATGTTGTCCGCATCGGCTCGGAAAACCGGGTCTTCGCTGCTGCGATAGTGCTGGATCAGCGCCTGTATATCGCCCTTGAAGAACTGCTGCGCAGTAGCGGTGTAGCCCTTGACGGCCTGTTGCGCCTCGATCAGATGCGCTTCGACACGCTTGCTGTAATCACTGATGAATCCGGGGATCTGTACCCCGAACAGCAGGCCTGTGGTGAACAGGACCAATCGCAGATAACTTCGCAGCATCAATATCCCTCTTCTTTTTTATCCAGTATGCCGGTGGAGGCGCTGTTACTGCACTGCTGTCTCGACCGAGCCTTGCGCCACGCACTCACCCTTGCGCCACAGGCTCCACTGGCCCGGTTCATAGCGCTTCCAGTTTTCGTTCTCGGTCAATGGCTCGGTGGCGATCACAGTCACCACGTCGTGCGGCGTTGTTTCAGCCTGAAAATCGACAATCACGTCGACATCTTTCAACCTTGCCGGGCCGAACGGCGCGCGCCGGGTAATCTGAACCAGTTTGGTACTGCAAAAGCAAAACAGCCAGTCGCCATCGCTCAACAGGCAGTTGAACACGCCTTTACTACGGTATTCAGTGCAGGCCTGGATCAGCGAAGGCAGTAATTGCTCAACCTCAACCGGCTCGGGAAAGGCTTCGCGAACGCGATTGAGCAGGTCGCAGAATGCAGCTTCGCTGTCGGTATCGCCCACCGGCCTGTAAAAGGTGGCAACGGGGGTGAAATCCGCCAGCTGGCCATTGTGCGCAAAGCACCAGTTGCGGCCCCAGAGTTCACGCACGAAAGGATGTGTGTTGGACAGACAGACCTTGCCGACGTTGGCCTGACGAATATGGCCAATCACCACTTCGCTTTTGATCGGATAGCGCTGCACCAGTTGCGCAACTTCAGATTCACTGCTGGCTGCGGGGTCTTGGAACAAGCGCAGGCCGCGACCTTCGTAGAAAGCAATGCCCCAGCCATCGCGATGCGGACCAGTACGCCCGCCACGCTGCATCAGCCCGGTAAAGCTGAAGACTATGTCGGTCGGGACATTGGCGCTCATGCCCAGTAGTTCACACATGCTCAGGTTCTCGCTTCAAGACGTTTTGCAGCAGGTCATGCGCCGACAATGACGGCGCATGCCAACGAAGCGGGATCTACAACCGCGGTTCGACTCGCGCAGCCCTGGTCGGAGGAAGCGGCGCAGCGGATTTGCGAGGGTAATGATCGTCCTCGGCAAACGGTTCGTCAGCGGGGTCTGTGTCGACAGGCTGAGCGGCGGGCCGGGGCTGGCGAGCCTTGCGGCTGCGCTCGATCGGCCAGCGGATGAGCACGAACAGCGCGTACGCAGCGAAGGCGAACATGCCATACATGGCCAGATCCGACACAGCGGTCCAGACATTGCTGCCGACCTTGAACATCAGGTCGAGCGCGGTGATCGCCACGGCTGGCGCCATCGCATCCTTGGCAGGGTCGACCATGGTCGGCGTAAACAGCAGCACCGCCACTGCTACCAGCAACGGTTCCTTGAGATAACGCCACATCCAGCGGGTCATCAGGAACCATACCAGCAGGCAACCCAACGCGGCGAAGGCGTAGACGCTCCAGGCGATCAGATAGTCGTTTTCGGTCATGACGTCCGTGGTAAGGCAGGTAAAGAGGCGCTTATGATAACGGCTTTTGCCTGACGCGGCTTGCCTCGCTTCAGTAATCGGTTCAGCGTGTACCGAATTTCCATGATTGATGCCTAAACAGAGAGCCCAGCATGTCCTTCTCGAATGCAACCTCCAGCGCCCCGATTGCTCGCAAGGCCGACGGTTCCGATCCCTATGCCTGGCTACAGAACCGCGACACTGACGAGGTGCTCGACTACCTCAAGGCGGAAAACGCCTGGCAGGAGCAGCAACTGGCAGAGCAGACCGGGTTGCGCGAAAACCTGTTTCAGGAGATCAAGGGCCGTATCCTTGAAACCGATCTGTCACTGCCCTCCCCTTGGGGGCCGTACCTTTATTACACGCGCACCACACAAGGCGATGAATACGCCCGTCACTATCGCTGCCCGCGCCCGGCCGACGACTCCAATACCGTGGACGAAAGCCGTGAAGAACTATTGCTGGACCCGAACGCCATGGCCAATGGCGGCTTCTTTTCGCTGGGCGCGTTCAGCATCAGCCCTGACCACCAGCGCCTGGCCTACAGCCTGGACACCAGTGGCGACGAGGTGTACCAGCTTTACGTCAAGGAACTGAGCACCGGCCAGATCAGCAGCCTGCCGTTTGAGGACTGCGACGGCAGCATGACCTGGGCCAACGACAGCCAGACCCTGTTTTTCGGTGAGCTGGACGAGACCCATCGCCCCGGCAGGCTGCATCGCCACACATTGGGCAATGCATCGGCAGAGCTGGTGTTCGACGAGCCGGACGGTCGATTCTTCCTGCACTGCTTCCGCAGCAGTTCCGAACGCCAACTGATCATTCTGCTCAATAGCAAAACCACCAGCGAAGCGTGGGTGCTGGACGCCGATCATCCGCAACAGGCCTTCACCTGCCTCGCGCCGCGCAGCGAAGGGCACGAGTATTATCCGGATCACGGGCTGCTCGATGGTGTGTGGAGCTGGTTCATCCGCAGCAATCAGAGCGGCATCAACTTCGCGCTGTATCACGCAGCGGAACAGGCCAGTGGCGCCCCCGTTCGCGAAGACTGGCAGACCCTGGTTGCGCACGATGACAAGGTCATGCTCGAAGGCGTGAGCCTCAACGCCAAAGCGATCAGTCTGAGCCTGCGCGAAGGCGGCTTGCCGATCATCGAAGTACGCCCGCAGGATCTGCCTGCCTATCGCGTGCAGTTGCCCGACGCCGCGTACAGCCTGTATGTGCAGGACACCCTGGAGTTCGACAGCGACAGAATTCGCCTGCGCTATCAGTCGCTGAACCGTCCGGCACAGGTGCGTCAACTGACCCTGGCCAGCGGCGAGCAGGTAGTGCTCAAGGAAACGCCGGTGCTGGGCACTTTCAACGCCGACGCCTACGTCAGCCAGCGTCTGTGGGCCACCGCCAGTGATGGCACTCAGGTGCCGATCAGCCTGGTGGTCAAGCGCGAACTGGCCGGCAAGGCGACCCCGCTGTATCTGTACGGCTACGGTGCCTACGGCGAAAGCCTCGACCCGTGGTTTTCCCACGCGCGCCTTAGCCTGCTCGACCGTGGCGTGGCGTTTGCCATCGCCCATGTACGCGGCGGTGGCGAGCTGGGCGAGGCCTGGTATCGCAATGGCAAGCAGGAACATAAACAGAACACCTTCGGCGACTTCATTGCCTGCGCCGAACACCTTGTTGCTCAGGGCCTGACCAGCGCCGAACAGCTTGTGATCAGCGGCGGCAGCGCCGGTGGCCTGCTGATCGGTGCCGTGCTTAATCAGCGACCCGAGCTGTTCAGGGCAGCAATTGCCGAAGTGCCGTTCGTCGATGTGCTGAACACCATGCTCGATCCGGACCTGCCGTTGACCGTCACCGAATACGACGAATGGGGCAACCCGCAGGAGCCTGAGGTCTATGAGCGCATCAAGTCCTACGCGCCTTATGAGAACGTCAGCGCTCAGGCGTACCCGGCCATGCTGGTCATCGCCGGTTACAACGACAGCCGTGTGCAGTATTGGGAAGCCGCCAAATGGGTCGCGAAGTTACGCGCCCGCAAAACCGACGATAATCTGCTGCTGCTCAAGACCGAACTGGGTGCCGGACACGGCGGCATGAGCGGTCGCTATCAAGGGTTGCGTGACGTGGCGCTGGAGTACGCGTTTATCTTCAAGGTATTGCAGATCGCCGAATGAACTTGGCGTGAAACACCTTTCTTACTAGCATCGGGGGGCACGGAGCTGCCCCCTTCGTATCAGGATTGAAAGACCGAACCATGTCAGAACCATTGTCCAACCTGAACAACGCCATACGCGACATGCTGCTGGACTGCGGCCTGTTCGACACGCTGCTGCCCGGCGACTTCGTGACTGTAGCCGGGTATTTCAGCATTACCGACATCGAAAAAGGCGAGACCATCTTTGCCGAGGGCGATGCCGGGACATTCATGTGCATCATTCATCAAGGCACTGTGTCTGTGCAGAAACTTGCCGCAGACGGTCAACAGGTCGAAATCGCCGTTCTGCGGCGCGGGCGGGCGTTCGGGGAAATGGCTGTACTGGATGGCGAACGTCGCTCGGCCAGCTGTATCGCGGCCACCCAATGCCAGTTATTGAACCTGGGACGCGACTCTCTGGACAAGATGCTCGACGAGGCGCCGAAAATCGCCGCCAAGATCATTCGTGCCCTGGCCATCTCGCTGTCCAGGCGCCTGCGTATGGTCGACGGCCAATTACTGTCGCAGCAGGTGTGAGTTTGCCCATCTGGCGCTAAACTTGCCGATATTCCGCTTTCAATGCGCACACGCACAGGTGACACCATGAGCACGGCCAATCCTCCTTCCCATACTGCCAAGCTGGACCGCATTCTGGCCGACGCCCAGCGCGACCGAGAAATGGGTTACCGCGACAAGGCGTTGCGCATGTACCCGCACGTTTGCGGCCGTTGCGCCCGTGAGTTCGCTGGCAAACGCCTCAGCGAACTGACCGTGCACCACCGCGACCACAACCATGACAACAATCCGCAGGACGGTTCCAACTGGGAGCTGCTGTGCCTGTATTGCCACGACAACGAGCACTCGCGTTACACCGATCAGCAGTATTTCGCCGACGGTTCGCTGAGCACTCCGAAAACCGCCAAGGCAACCCACAACCCGTTCGCAGCGCTGGCGGGATTGATGAAGAAGGACGAGTAACCCGGTACTTTCCCGCAACCGTATTTCCCCGCCCTACCCACGCAGTCTTCGGCCTGCGGCCAACCGACTGACCGGATACTTCGCCATGCCCTCCCGTACCTCAAGACGAACCTTTGTGAAAGGGCTTGCCGCCAGTGGCATCCTCGGCGGCCTGGGGCTGTGGCGCAGTCCGGCATGGGCGGTTCCGAACCCGGGTCAGCCGGCCGGGCTGTCCGGCACCGAGTTCGATCTGTATGTCGGCGAAACCCAGGTCAATATCACCGGTAATACCAGAACCGCGATGACGATCAACGGCGGCATTCCTGGCCCGCTGCTGCGCTGGCGCGAAGGCGACACCGTGACCCTGAGGGTCAAGAACCGGCTCGACGAAACCACGTCCATCCACTGGCACGGCATTATCCTGCCCGCCAACATGGACGGCGTGCCGGGGCTGAGCTTCGACGGTATCGCGCCCGATGGCATGTACGTCTATCGCTTCAAGGTCAAACAGAACGGCACCTATTGGTACCACAGCCACTCGGGCTTTCAGGAACAGTCGGGGGTTTACGGGCCGCTGGTGATCGACGCCAAAGAGCCAGAGCCATTCAAGTACGACCGCGAACACGTGATCATGCTCAGCGACTGGACCGACGAAGAGCCGCTTCAACTGATGAAAACGCTCAAGAAACAGTCCGATTATTACAACAATAACAAGCGTACTGTCGGCGACTTCATCAACGACGTCGGTGAGAAAGGCTGGAGCGAGACCACTCGTGATCGCTGGATGTGGGCGAAAATGGGGATGGAGCCGACTGACCTGGCGGATGTCAGCGGCGCGACCTACACCTACCTGATGAACGGCCAGGCCCCGGATATGAACTGGACCGGCCTGTTCGTACCCGGTGAGCGGATTCGACTGCGCTTGATCAACGGCTCGGCCATGACGTATTTCGACGTGCGTATCCCGGGCCTGAAAATGACCGTAGTCGCCAGCGATGGCTTGCACGTCAAGCCAGTAACGGTCGATGAATTGCGCATCGCAGTGGCAGAAACCTTCGACGTGATCGTCGAGCCTGCCGAAGGAGCCTACACGCTGTTCGCCCAGTCGATGGACCGCACCGGCTACGCCCGCGGCACCCTGGCCAGCAGGCCCGGCTTGCAGGCCGTCGTCCCGCCCCTTGATCCACGCCCACTGCTGAGCATGAATGATGTGGGCATGGCGGGTATGGATCATGGCAGCATGAACCACGGCGCAGCCCCGGCGATGGACGACATGTCAGGCATGGACCATAGCAAGATGGGCCATGACTCGATGCCCGGCATGGACCACAGCAAGATGCCGATGAAAGAAACACCTTCCATGCAGTCACACCCGGACAGCGAACAAAACAATCCGCTGGTCGACATGCAGGCCATGAGCACCTCGCCCAAACTCGACGATCCGGGCATCGGCCTCAGGAACAACGGGCGCAGAGTTCTGACTTACGCAGACCTGCGCAGCACCTTCGAAGACCGGGACGGTCGTGAGCCCAGCCGCACGATCGAACTGCACCTGACCGGGCACATGGAAAAATTCGCCTGGTCGTTCGACGGTGTGAAATTCTCGGACGCCAAACCGCTCATGCTCAAGTACGGCGAGCGAGTGCGTGTCGTGCTGGTCAACGACACGATGATGTCTCACCCCATCCATCTGCACGGCATGTGGAGCGATCTGGAAGACGAAAACGGTCAGTTCATGGTGCGCAAACACACCATCGACATGCCTCCGGGTTCACGCCGCAGCTATCGCGTCACCGCTGACGCACTAGGCCGTTGGGCTTATCACTGTCACATGCTGTACCACATGGAAATGGGCATGTTCCGCGAAGTGCGGGTGGAAGAATGAGGATTTTACCGGTGAATGGATTGCGCAACTCGTCCTGCCTGCCAACCCTGCTGCTGACGGCAGGCCTGGCCATGACACCCTGGGTAAACACGCAGGCTGCCGGAATGGAAGGCATGGAAGGCATGGAAGGCATGGAAGGCATGGATCATGGCAGCCACTCGATGCCTATGGACGCCAGCGAGCACAATGCCGCCCCAATGCAGAGCCGGACACCAATCCCGGCTGTCACCGACGCCGACCGGGCTGCGGTGTACACCAGCCATAGCGGGCATCAGGTCCACGACAGCGCCATCAACAGTTACTTTCTGGCCGACAAGCTGGAATGGCAGGACGCAAACGACGGCAGCGCGCTGGCCTGGGACCTGTCCGGCTGGATTGGCGGTGATGTCGACCGCTTGCTGTTGCGTTCAGAGGGCGAGCGCAGCAACGGCAAGACCGAGGAGGCGGAAATCCAGGCGTTATGGGGTCATGCCGTCAGCTCATCGTGGGACGTAGTCGCTGGGGCACGCCAGGACTTCAAACCTGGCGCGCCACAAACCTGGGCGGCTTTCGGCCTGCAAGGGCAGGCGATTTCGGATCTTGATATCGAAGCCACCGCATTCATCGGTGAGGCCGGGCAGACCGCGGCGCGCCTGGAAGCTGACTACGACCTGTTGCTGACCAACAATCTGATTCTTCAACCCACTGCCGAGCTGAATTTCTACGGCAAGAACGACCCGCAACGCGGCAATGGCTCGGGCTTGTCGACCAGTGAGTTCGGCCTTCGGCTGCGCTATGAAATCACCCCGCAATTCGCTCCTTACGTGGGCGTAACCTGGGATAGGTCCTACGGCAATACTGCCGATTACGCACGCGAAGACGGTGAGGACGTTGCCGATGCGCGGCTGGTCGTCGGTTTACGCATGTGGTTCTGAGAGCGTCGGAATTGAAAATGGCATTGCTCTGACGCTGCCGTATAATCCCCGGTTTTCTTCAGAGCACCCTCCCCGTGGCCAATAAACGGTACGCCTGCATCGGTCTTTACAACCCCAAGTCCCCGGAAAATGTCGGCTCCGTCATGCGAGCAGCCGGCTGCTACGGTGTGGCGTCGGTGTTCTATACCGGTAAACGCTATGAGCGTGCGCGGGATTTCATCACCGACACCAAGAAAATCCATCAGGACATCCCGCTGATCGGCATCGAAGACCTCAAGAGCATTCTGCCGCTGGGTTGTATTCCGGTGGCCGTCGAACTGGTGGACGGTGCCCGTGCCCTGCCTGAATACACGCACCCTGACCGCGCGTTGTATATCTTCGGTCCGGAAGACGGCTCGCTGGATCAGGACATTCGCGACTGGTGTGAAGACGTGGTCTATATCCCGACCGAGGGCTGCATGAATCTGGCCGCAACCGTCAACGTGGTGCTCTACGACCGCATGGCCAAAGGCATCAATACCCGCTCGGGGCCACAGTTCGGTCGCGAGAAAATCGATCCGGCCAGCGACCGCTGACGGAAAAGCATTGAACCTGTGTCGCGGGCGAACAGTCAGTTTCTCTGAACCGGGTTACTACCTACTTCCTGCGAATTATCGCCTCATGGAGAGCCATCATGCGCGACACCCCGATTATCGAACGCATCGACACACCTGAACTGCTGCAGCGCAACCCTGATCAGAACGTCCACGGCTGGGAGCGCATTGGCTCACTGGCTGGCGGTGTACTGATGATGGGCAAAGGTGTCCGTCGTGGCGGCTTTCTGGGCCTGATCCAACTGGCCATCGGCGGCGCAGTGCTGGCTCGCGGCATCAGCGGTCACTGCTCGGCCAAAAGCCTGGTGGAAAAAGGTCGCAGCGACCTGCACAGCGCCCGCTCGACTATCGAACGTGCCGGTGCCCAGTTGAACAACCTGAAAGACGACGCCGAAAACGCGGTGAAAAACGCTGCCGTCAAAGGTGTGGAAGCGCTGGCCGAGCCAAAGCCGGTCGTTTAAACGCTCAACCTGCGCGAAAGATCAGGTAATCCTCCCAGTCGTCTTCAGCCACACTGTTCTCGCTGAGCATGCGGCCTGACTGGGAGATACGCTCGTGATGCACAGCCGTGCGATCACCACACACCAAATGATGCCAGAGCGGCAAATCCTTGCCCTCGCTGACCAGCCGATAGCCACAGGTGGGCGGTAGCCATTTGAATTCATCTGCCTGCCCCGGCGTCAGTTGAATACAGTCAGGCACCGACGCACGACGATTGGCGTAGTCGGAGCACTGGCAGGTCTTCAGGTCCAGCAGCTTGCAAGCGATCCGCGTGTAATAAACGCTGTTGTCTTCTTCGTCTTCCAGCTTCTGCAGGCAGCACAAGCCACAGCCATCGCACAACGATTCCCACTCCTCGGCGTTGAGCTGGTCGAGGGTCTTGCGAATCCAGAAGGGTTCAACTTTAGCGGCCATGGTTCGGACAACGGTATCGAAAATGAAAAGGCCGTCAGTCTAGAGGTACAAGGGGTGCGGGCCAAGCACTTGCGACTGCCGGTAGCCGGGACTTGTCAGCGACAGGGCAAAACAGTAGCGTTAACGGGTTTTCCAGTGCGCTCAAGCGATGCCTGCCGACCACGGCCCATCAAGCCACGCTCGTTTTTCACCTTCGCTATCAAGGACTTTTATGAGCACGAACCCTCGCATCGCCGATCACCCTATCGACCCGCAATTCACCGAGCGCTGGTCGCCACGTGCATTCAGTGGCGAAAGCATCGATCAGGAAACCCTGCTGAGCTTTTTCGAAGCGGCACGCTGGGCACCCTCGGCCTACAACACGCAGCCTTGGCGTTTTCTGTATGCACGTCGCGACACGCCTAACTGGGAGCGTTATCTGGGCCTGCTGAACGAGTTCAACCGCAACTGGGCGCAACATGCAGCAGCATTGGTGATCATCGTCTCCAAGACCACCTTCGTCGCGCCAGGCGCAACCGAAGAAAGCCCGGCCTTGTGGCACACCTTCGATACCGGCTCGGCCTGGGGTTATCTTGCACTGCAAGCGAGCCTGAGCGGCTGGCACACCCACGGCATGGCGGGCTTCGATCAGGACCTGACCCGCAAGGAGCTGAGCATTCCAGAGGATTACGCACTGCACGCCGCGGTGGCCATCGGCAAAATCGGTGACAAGTCGACGCTGCCGGAATACCTGCAAGGCCGCGAAGCGCCAAGCCCGCGCAAGCCACTGGCAGAACTGGCCGCTGAAGGTGATTTTTCGCTGTAACTGACTGTTCTCTGCAATCAATGCCGACGAGCCGACGCCTGAAACGTCGGCTCGCTCGGAACGGCCTCAATAACCTCGCGAAAAATCGACCTCTCCGCGCAAAGCTTCTCCAGCCTGAAACGCTTTCAGGTTTTCAACGAAAAGCTCGGTCATGGCCACCGGCGATGTCGGGGCCGAACTATGACCGGTCAACAGCAGACCATAGGCGGTCCAGAATGGATGGCGCTGCGGCAAAGGCTCCTGACGGCAGACGTCAATGACCGCACCGGCCAGATGGCCTTCCTTCAACGCCTCGACCAGATCTGCGTCCACAACCGCTACACCGCGCCCAACGTTAATGAACAGCGCCGTTGGCTTGAAGCTGGCGAACAGCTTTGCGTCATACAGGTCGTGGGTCTCAGGTGTATTGGGCAGTAGATTGATGACGTAATCCATCTCGCCAAGCAGCCTCGTCATGTCAGACAGCGCTGTTACCTCGATGAACGGCGCCTGAGTGCGCGCACTGGAGGCCACGCCGTAGACGTGCACACCGAACGGCAAAAGAAACTCGGCGACACGCTGGCCGATATTACCGGCGCCCACGATCAATACCTTGCGACCAGACAGACTCTGGCCAGTACGATTGTCCCACTTGCGCTCGACCTGACTCATCAAACGCGCCAGCACCTCACGCTCGTGACCGAGCATGTAGGTCAAAACGAATTCGGCCATGACCTGACCGAAAATCCCGACTGCACGTGTCAGGCGATATTCGCGCGACAGGCTGTCGGCCAGCAGTGGCGTAATACCCGCCCAGGTGGATTGCAGCCACTGAGGCTTGTGCCCTTGACGCAGCAGGTTGGCCATCAGGTCCGGCTGTCCCAGCCAGACCGGGCAATCGCTGGCCATTCGCGACAGCTCGGCAGAGTCGCCCGTGCTGAAGACTTCCAGATCAGGCGCGGCCTTGCGCAACAATTGGGTGTAAACGTGATAATCGTGCTCGGCAATCAGAACGCGCATGTTTCAAAAACCTTAAAAACAGGACAGGCAGCCCACGGCGATGTGGACCGCTTTACAACGTGAGCAACTATTACATCGGATCGTTGCGGCGCAGCAGCTCTTCCGGCAAATGCTCGATGTAGTCATCTTCGGCAGGGGGCATCTGCAGGTGATAGCCCTGGCTGTCGAGATTCTCCAGCACCACATTGATGTCCTCGCGCGACAGCGCACGCTCGGGACTCAGGACCAGGTCAAATGCATGAACCGGCTTGCCAAACGCGACCAGCAGTTCAGGCGGCACGCGTTTGAGGACATCGCTTTTCAAGACGTAAAGGTACATCTCGTTTCTTTTCGGGCTGCGATAAATCGAGCAGATACGCTTCAAGACTGTTCTCCGGGGGTGGCCAGGCTGTCCAGCAGCGCCTGACCCATCAACTCGCGACGCCAGCCACGCAGCGAGTCGGGCAATTGGTAAGGACCGTCGGGGTAGCCGCTCTTGAGCAGCGCTTCGAGAGTCTTCTTGCGCAGCATCAACTCCGGGGCCATGTCCAGTTGCTCGGCGTATTGCTGACCGATTGCACGCAGACGCTTGATCGACCCGGCCGCATCAATGGGCAGTGGCTCAGGCAATGCAGGCGGCCACTCTTCTGGCGGAAGCGTGCCTGCGGTCTTTATCAGCTCAAGCAGAAACTCGCCGTCATGACGAACGGTGCGGGGGTGCATGTCTTCGATACGCCCCAGTGCAGCGAGGTTATCCGGCTGCGTCTTGGCCAATGGCCACAGCGAGTGCTCACGCACAATGCGGTTGCGCGGCAGGTTGCGGGCGCGCGCCTCGCGCTCACGCCAGGCACACAACTCACGCAGCACCGCCAACTGGGCACGGGACAGTTTCCAGGCCAGTTTGGCCTCACGGTAGACCTCGTACGGGTCAACTTCGCGGCGCAGGTTGGCGACCAGTTCGGCACCGTCATCCAGCAGCCAGGCGTATTTGTCATCGGACAAACGCGGACGCAGGATGGCGAACAGTTCGGCAAGGTGCACAGCATCTTCGGCGGCGTAACTGATCTGCGTCTCCGACAGCGGACGTTGCAGCCAGTCAGAACGGGTTTCGCCCTTGGGCAGGTCGATGTTGAGGACCTCCTGCACCAGACGCGAATAGCCCATGGAAAAACCGAGGTTCAGGTAAGCGGCTGCCAACTGGGTATCAAACAACGGCACCGGCAGGCTGCCAGTCAGACGCAGCAAAACTTCGAGGTCCTCGCTGCACGCGTGCACTACCTTGATGACGTCGGGGTTTTCGAGCAGCGCAGACAGCGGCTGCCAGTCGTTGATCAGCAAAGGATCAATAAGCCAGGCGCTTTGCCCGTCGCCAATCTGCAGCAACGCTGCTATCGGGTAAAAAGTATCGACCCGCATAAACTCGGTGTCGAGCGCGACAAAAGGCAGCAACTGCCATTCTGCGCAATGCCGGGCGAGGCTGTCGTCGTCGCGAATCCAGTGAATATCGATGGCCACACGGCTCTCCCTTCAACAATGGCGCGCAGTATATATCGTGATGGGAGATTATCGCGCGTCTGTCGTCCCGGTCTGGCGTATCTTCACGCAAATGACGGACAGGAGGAACTGTTGCCTGGCAAAAGGGCCAAGGATGAGCGTCCCCACGCAAGCGTGGAAACGATCTCTATCCTGAGCAAGCACAGATTTTACTGCTTGTCAGCGGCCGCCAGTTCAGTGCGGCACCCGGCGAACATATCCAGGCTTGGGTTGTAGACCTGAGTGTCGACTTTCAACAAGCCGAGCATTGAATGAAAGAGATTGTCCTGGCTCAACGGCGCATTGCGCTGTTTGGCCAGGCACTCCGGGCTGACTGCAAAGGACTTCTGATAGGTATCGGACAACCAGATAAGCATCGGCACATGCTTTTGCTGATCAGGAGCCAGCACATACGGTGTGCCGTGCAAGAACAAATTGTACTCGCCAAGCGACTCACCATGGTCCGACAGGTACACCATGGCAGTGTCGACCTTGTTTTGATTACTGCGCAACAGATCAATCAACGTGGCCAGTACGTGATCGGTATACAACAGTGTGTTGTCGTAGGCATTGACGATGCTGTCCCGGCTGCAATTGTTCAAGGCATTGCTTTCACACACCTGCGTAAACTTTTCAAACTCTTTAGGGTAACGCTTGAAGTATTCAGGGCCATGGCTACCCATCTGGTGCAGCACCAGAACAGTGTCCTTGTCGAGGCTGTCGATAAAACCCTGCAGGTTTTGCAACAGTATCTCGTCGCGGCATTCATGGCTGTTGCACAACAACGGGTCCTTGAGATTACTGACATCCTGGAAGGTCACTCGATCACAGGTCCCTTTGCAGCCCGCCTGATTATCACGCCACACCACTTCTATACCGGCACGCTTCAGGACATCCAGCAAACCTTCCTGATTACGGGCCTTGGTTGCGTTGTAGTTCTTTCGACCCATGTTGGAGAACTTGCACGGCACCGACACTGCGGTTTCGGTGCCGCACGAGTAAACATCGGTAAACGCCACCAACCCGCTCTCCTTGTTCAGGTTGGGCGTGGTGTCGCGACCATAGCCAAGAATTCCGAAGTTTCCGGCACGGGCACTTTCACCCACGACCAGTACGGTCAAAGACTTGCGGGCATGCGTGGCCCAGTCCGCCGACCGCTTGGCGTCCTCGCCAATCTTGACGAACGGGCGCTGTGCGGAGATCACTTGCTCGCTCAGGTAGCCAAGCGAGGCACCGATGTAATTGCTTGGCACGACCATCAGGCGCAATTCGTGATGGTTGCGGAACAACGAGGACAAACCTTGATAATTCGCCAGCGCAACGCCGCCTATTGCCACGCAACAGACCACGCCTACCACCAGCTTGCTGAACAGTTCCAGGTGCCAGCGACGGTAGCTGATCGGCAGTTTCCATAGAATCAGCGAAGGCAGTACGCCCAACAGAACGATATACAACGCCAGTTTAAAAGACAGCAGCCCTTGCACTTCCGTCACGTTGGTTTCGGCGAAGTTTCGGAACATCCCGGCGTCAATCATGACACCGTACTCGGTCATGAAATACACCACCCCGGCGCTGATCATAAACAGAGCGATCACCACAGGCTTAAACACACGGCGAAATGCCAACAGCGTCAGAACGATATTGAATACGCAGAAAATCATCAGCCCGAATGCAAAGCGCATGGCCAGACCTTTGGCATCGGAGCTGGTAATCGCGAAAAGATGCTGCCACAGATTTATATTGAAACCCAGTAACAGAAAGGCACTGGTAAGTAAGGTAACAACCTCTGGACGAACAGCTCTGGGTGTCGGCATCGTGGTCTGCTTATCGAATTAATATGCATCGGGCATTCAGAAGCCAGATAACTCCCGATGGCGCGCACTCTAGGCAGCGCTTCATCAATTTTATGTGAAAACGGTGAGAGGATTGGGTTGAATGAAGCTTATTTCACCGTGAAGCAATACGCGCCCATAAACGTGCAGTTACCCCGCCAACAAAGCGTCTGCGCAAGCAAGCTCGCGCAGACGCTGTCACTCTGGAAACGCTCGATCAGACCGAACGACGGCGATAGGCACGATAGCCCGGCAGCCAGAAATTACGCTCGATGGCTTCAAGCAGTGCCTCTTCGGAAGTTTCCAGTGCCAAGCCTTCAGCCTGGGCCTCTTTGGCAACAGCCAGCGCAATTTTGCGGCTCACCTGCTGGATCTCCTTGAGCGGCGGCAACACCGCATCGCCCTGCCCCGTGACCATCGGCGAACACTCGGCCAGCGCATTGGATGCCGCCATCAGCATACGGTCGGTGATGCGCGACGCCTTGCAAGCCACCACGCCGAGGCCGATGCCCGGAAAGATATAGGAGTTGTTGCACTGAGCGATGTGCACGGTGCGACCGTTGATCTCCACCGGCGCGAACGGACTGCCGGTAGCAACCAGCGCATTGCCATCCGTCCAGCGCAGGATTTCTTCCGGCGTGGCTTCTACCTTGGAAGTCGGATTGGATAGCGGCATTACCAGTGGTTTGGCGCAATGCTTGTGCAGTTCGCGAATCACTTGTTCGGTGAACAGACCACGCTGCCCGGACACGCCAATCAACACCGTAGCCCCGGCGTTCGTCACCACGTCGAGCAACTGCGGGAAGGCTTCTGTGCCAGCAGCCCAGCCAGACACATCGGCGGTCTTCTGCGCCAGACGCTTCTGGAAATCGAGCAGATTGTCCATACCCTCGGTCAGCAGGCCGAAGCGATCAACCATGAAGATTCGTTTGCGCGCTTCGCTTTCACTCAGGCCTTCAATGCGCATCGCTGCGATGATGTGCTCGGCAATACCGCAGCCCGCCGAACCGGCACCGACAAACACCACTTTCTGCTGGCCAAGGGTTTCATTCTTGGCCTTGCAGGCCGCCAGCAATGTACCCACCGCAACCGACGCAGTGCCCTGAATGTCATCGTTGAAGCAGCACAGCTCATCCCGATACTTCTCAAGCAACGGCATGGCGTTGGACTGGGCAAAATCTTCAAACTGCAACAGCACATCCGGCCATCGACGCTGTACGGCATCGATGAACAGTGCGATGAAGTCTTCGTATTCCTTGCCCGATACCCGCTCGTGACGCCAGCCCATGTACATCGGGTCGTCCAGCAGCTCACGGTTGTTGGTGCCGACATCCAGCACGATCGGCAGCGTGTACGCCGGGCTGATGCCGCCACAGGCGGTGTACAGCGACAGTTTGCCAATCGGAATGCCCATGCCGCCGATGCCCTGATCGCCCAGACCGAGAATTCGCTCGCTGTCGGTCACGACAATGATTTTGATCCGGTCTTTGGTGGCGCTGCGCAGAATGTCATCGATGCGGTCACGCTCGGGGTAGGAAATGAACAGGCCACGGTGCGTGCGGTAGATCTTGGAGAATTCCTGACACGCCTGACCCACCGTCGGGGTGTAGATAATCGGCAGCATCTCGTCCAGATGCGAGTCCAGCAGGCGGAAGAACAGGGTTTCGTTGTTGTCCTGGATCGAACGCAGGTAGATATGCTTGTCCAGATCGCTCGCGCACTGCTTGTACTGGCTGTAGACCCGGGTGACTTGCTCTTCGATGGTCTCTACGTTCTGCGGCAGGAGCCCGATCAGATTGAATTCGACCCGCTCTTGCGGGGTGAAGGCACTGCCTTTGTTCAGCAGGGGCATTTCCAGCAGTGAGGGTCCTGCATAGGAAATATACAAAGGTCGCGAAGTTCTGGTCATTTTCTCTAATCGCCTTTTTCGTCTACTCATTAATTCTTTACGTCGACCGGGGCGGGCAGCCTGGCTCGTTTCTTGTTATTTTTTCTTGTCGCCAGTTCTCTATCAGGCCATGCCGAAAACCATTCGGCGTGTAAGGTCAGGGCGAACATATTACCCGGCTAAAGGCCCATTGCGACATTTTGTCGCGCAAAGAATGGCTAAGTGACGCTACTACTGGCGCAGCTTTCCAGACCAGCGGGTGCACATAGCACGCTGGAGACCGTCATCAGAATGGATGAGAATGCCCCGACGAAAGCCGGGGCCTGAAAAGGTCAGGACACGCCTGGTTTTTCAGCGATGAGCCCGATGGTGAAGCCGTCCACCGCAGAGATCCTGCCGCGCCACAACACACCTGCGTCGCAAATCGGATTACCGTCAGTGGAATAGGTCCGGCAATCCTTCAGGTGAATGAAATGGAATGCTGGCGTGTCTTCGGAAGACTCTCCCGGCTTGAAGGACAGAATCATTTCTTTCATCGTCGCGTCAGTGCCATTGGCAAACGAACTGAACGGCGCCGAAATATCGTCGGCCAACTGCTCAAAATAGGTGTCGTGAGAAATCAGGTGCCCGGAAACCAGATTCCCGCCCACCGACAGCGTCACGCCCAGCTCCACCTTGGTGTTCGCGACAAACTTGACCAGCCATTGCAGCAACCAGTCGATCTGCTTGCCCTGCCACTTGAACTGGGCAATCACATCATCATGGCTCTGACTGGGAGAGGGTTGCGACTTTTGTACCTGATCTACGTCCGACATCTGATAGCTCCTCGCCTCACAAAACGTTGAACCCAAGGTATAGATCAGAAAGGGCTAAAGGGGAAACCGGGAGGGGTGAATAGTTTGGGAGTGGTGATGGGGCGGCATCGTCCCGACTTCGCTCAAGCGTTCGGGGTTGCTGTCGATTTCCAAAAAGTGAATAGCAACTCGGCGAAAAGCACACAAATTTGTTGCGCAATCAAGGCCTCAAGTATACTTTTCAGAATTCTGTATACACTGTTTACAATCACCACCCGTGGAGGCCAATATGGCATCGCCTGTTTTGTCATTCCGTGTCGAAGAAGGCTTGGTCGAAATGCTCGACCAGCTAGCGCTTGCCACGGACCGTGATCGTCAGTACCACCTGAAACGTGCTTTGTCTCGCTATGTCGAAGCAGAAGCCTGGCACCTGAAAGCCATTGACGAAGGCTTAGCCGACATTGATGCAGGAAAGACGATCAATCTGGAAACGGTTAAAGCCAAGTGGGTAGCACGTGCCGCAAATCGAGTTAAGTGAAAAAGCCGATAGCGATCTGGAAGCGATTCATGAGCATTATGCGGGGCTGATGGGCCATCAGAGAGCTGACGAAGTCGTCAGCACCATTCTGGAATCCATTGAGCAGCTCGCAACGTTTACAGGTATGGGACGCCCTTCCCAAGCCCCGAACATACGCGAGCTGGTACTTACTCGCTACCCCTTCTTAGTGAGCTATGTGGTTCGCAGCCAGGTCGTGTTCATCGTCCGCGTGCTGCATGAACGGAACGAGCGCCTGAACACTTCAAAAATCCCGGATCAATTCAGCTAGTTCTGACCGGCCAGCTATCTTCGACTGCGGAAAAAATGGAGTCGGGGAAGGGGAAAATCTGGGAACGAGGTAGGTAGTACAGCCTAAAAACAAAAAACCCCGTGAATCAAAGATTCACAGGGCTTTTCAAATAATGGCGGAGAGATAGGGATTCGAACCCTAGGTACCGGTGAAGGTACAACGGATTTCGAATCCGTCCCATTCGGCCACTCTGGCATCTCTCCAACGGCGCGCATCATAACAGTATCAGCGCAGAAGGCGAAGCCCTTCTGCTGTTTTTTTTCGTGCTATCAAGCGCTTGCGTGTTTTTCCGCTTATAGCGGCACGCCCAGACGGTTTGCGACTTCTTCGTAAGCTTCGATGACGTCGCCCAGACCCTGGCGGAAGCGGTCCTTGTCCATTTTCTTGCGAGTGTCCTTGTCCCAGAGGCGGCAGCCGTCCGGGCTGAATTCGTCGCCGAGGACGATTTCACCGTGGAATACGCCGAATTCGAGTTTGAAGTCGACCAGCAGCAGGCCAGCGTCGTCGAACAGTTTGGTCAGGACTTCATTGACCTTGATCGACAACTCTTTCATGCGAACCAGTTGCTCGGCAGTGCCCCAGCCGAATGCCACAACGTGGGATTCGTTGATGAACGGGTCGCCCTTGGCGTCGTCCTTGAGGAACAGTTCGAAGGTGTAAGGATTGAGCCTGGTACCCTCTTCGATGCCCAGACGTTTGACCAGGCTGCCGGCAGCGTAGTTACGCACGACGCATTCGACCGGGATCATGTCGAGCTTCTTGACCAGGCACTCGTTGTCGCCCAGCAGCTTGTCGAATTGGGTGGGAATACCCGCCTCTTCAAGCTTCTGCATGATGAAGGCGTTGAACTTGTTGTTCACCATGCCTTTGCGGTCCAGTTGTTCGATGCGCTTGCCGTCGAACGCCGAAGTGTCGTTACGGAACAGCAGGATCAAGCGGTCAGCGTCGTCGGTCTTGTAAACCGATTTGGCTTTGCCGCGGTAGAGTTCTTCACGTTTTTCCATGATGGGCTCCGCTTGCTAAGTAGTTGGGCTAGGCGATATGTCGCCAGTCGAGCCCTGAATCTTGATCGGCCAGTTGCAGCCAGTCCGGGTCGCACCCAAGGGTGTCGACAAAACATTGCCGGGCCAGATGCGGCAGGTTGTTCTTGCTGCTCAGATGCGCCAGCACCAGGTGCTGAAGGTCCTGCCATCCCAGCTCGCTCACCAGGCTGGCGGCCTGATGATTGTTCAAATGACCTGTTTCACAGCCAACGCGCTGCTTGAGAAAGACCGGATAATGGCCTCGGGCAAGCATGTCGCGACAGTGATTGGCCTCGATCATCAAGGCATCCAAGCCTTGATAACGCTGCAATACGTTAGGGCAGTAAGAGCCGAGGTCGGTCAGCAGACCGAAGCGGCGCTTGCCGTCGTTGAAGACAAACTGCGTCGGTTCAAGCGCATCATGAGCGACAGACACCACATCGATGCCCAATGCGCCCACCTGCAAGCTCTCCCCGCCCGCCAGCAAACCGGCAACTTCAACCGGTTTTCGCATACCGCGCAAGGTACCGCTGCTGAGGTAGACCGGTACATTGTAGCGCCGCGACAGCAAACCCACGCCATGCACATGATCGGCATGCTCGTGGGTTACCAGAATCGCACTCAACTGGTTTGCAGCGACGCCCAGACGCGCCAGGCGGCGCTCGGTTTCCCGCAGGGAGAAACCGCAATCGACCAGTACGTACGTATCGTTGCTTGCGACCAGCGTGCCGTTGCCACGACTGCCGCTGCCGAGAACCGCGAAACGCACTTAACCCAGGTTGTCTTGAATAACGCTCAACACCCGACGCGCGATATCCGCAGGCGCAACGGTATTGATGTTCTTCTCGACGGTCACTTGAACGTTATCACCCACCTTGCTCAGGCGAACCTGATAACGCTCGGCACGGGCATCGATCTCTTCCTTGCTCGACTTGCTGCCAAACAGGCGACCGAAGAAACCAGGCTCGTTTTCAGGCGTTTTGGCCTTTTCAGCCAGGTTGATGTAGTACAGACCCAGGCTGCGGTTTATGTCCTCGACGCGCCAGTCACCTTGATCAAGCGCACGGCCGACACTCGACCACGCACGGTCGAGATCGGCACCGAGGTTCAAGACCGGGTTGCCGCTACCGTCTTCGCTCAAGGCAACACGGCTCGGGGTGTCGTAGTCACGTGCCGCCAACAGGGAAATAGAACCGCCCTTCTCGGCGTTGCGACCCATGCTGGCCAGCAGATCGTCGGTCAGCGCGGCATCAAGCCCCAGGTTGGTGGTACGGGTCGGGAACGCCACATCGGCAGTGCTGCCCGCAGGACGCTCGACGCTTACCACATAGACTTCACTGGTATTGCGCTGCACGCCCGGCTCAATACGAACCCGCACGCGGGTTTCAGCGTCGGCTGAAACGCCAGCGGCGCTCAGGCGCTTGGCAACCGAAGCGGACAGTTCATCAAGACGCTGCCACGAGGAGCTGAATTCGCCAGTCTGCGGGCGCTCTTCAGCGATACGGAAACCATTGTCTTCAAAGTATTGATGAGCCACCGGCCAGACTTCGGCTGGCTGACGCTGAGCCAGAATCCAGCGCGCATCGCCGCTTTTCTGCAGGCTGAAATCGCTCGACTCGGAAGTCGTGCCCAGTGGCAGAGGACGAGGAACCGTGTACTCGCCTTCTTTCTGGGTGCTGTCAGCCACATTGCGCGGGATCGGCAGCAACGGGTCGAGGCGCTTGACGCCGGACACATCGGCAGGCACCTGCATGGGTGGGGTCTGGGTAGCCTGGAGGTAATCGCTACCGCGATCACGGAAGTAACCATCTTCGCCCCAGAGCCAACCGCAACCGCTGGTGCTGGAGATAATAAGAGCAAGTGCGGAAAGTCCGGCCAATCGCTTCATTGCGTGATACTTCCTCAATTAAACCAGGACGCCGGACTGGCGCAGGGCCTGACGCAGCGGTTCGTGACAGGCTTCGCTGAGCCAGGTAAGCGGCAGACGGATACCGGCTGGCATCTTACCCATTTCATGCAAGGCCCACTTCACGGGGATAGGGTTGGATTCGATAAACAGGGTGTTGTTGAGCGGCATGAGCTTTTCGTGAATCGCCCGCGCCGTCTCGGCATCGCCACGCATGGCCGCTGCGCACAGATCGCTCATGAGGCGCGGTGCAACGTTGGCGGTGACGGAAATATTGCCCTTGCCGCCCAGCAGCATCAATTCGACTGCCGTAGCGTCGTCACCGGAGTACACCAGAAAATCACTGCTGACGCTGGCCAGAATGTCCTTGGCGCGCTGCAGGTTGCCGGTGGCTTCCTTGATGCCGATGATGTTTTTTACCGCAGACAGACGCGCAACAGTCTCTGGCAGCATGTCGCAAGCCGTACGGCCCGGCACGTTGTAGAGGATCTGCGGGATGTCTACGGCATTGGCGATGTGGCTGAAATGCTGAAACAGGCCTTCTTGCGTCGGCTTGTTGTAATAAGGCGTTACCAGCAGGCACGCATCGGCGCCAGCGGTCTTGGCGTTGGTGGTCAGCTCGACGGCTTCGCGCGTCGAATTGGCGCCTGTACCGGCGATGACCGGAATACGTCCTGCAACCTGGGCAACCACACGGCGGATGACCTCGATGTGTTCGCTCACATCCAGCGTCGCCGATTCACCGGTGGTGCCGACGGCAACAATGGCGTTGGTGCCCTCTTGCAAGTGGAAGTCAACCAGTTTGCTCAGGCTGTCCCAGTCCAGACGACCTTGTGCATCCATTGGTGTGACCAGTGCCACCATACTGCCCGCAATCATGCAACCGCTCCTGCCGGAAAAAGAGAGCCGTAATGGTACTGGCGCTATCAGCCTTGTACAAGCGAAGTACCGCGCTCTGAGCATTCCCCTGAGCGATGGTTTTCGCTACCCTTCGTCCTTTGATCGGTACTGGTCAACTGCGCACCTCGCTCAATCGGTCGAATTTGTCGCCAGAAGCCCTGCCCCAGTGCACTCCAGCCCCGTCATGGTACTTCCATGCAAGGCAGGCGCTCCGGGACCCGGGAAGGTATCTCGCGCCATCGATTGTCGAAACAGCCCCGCAAGTCCGAAAAAGTACCGACCGCTCATCGTCTAGGAATGCTGCATGTCGTCCACCCCCACAGTTCGCGAACAATTCCTTGTCATCAGTGCCCTTGGCGCAAACCCCATGGAGCTGACCAACGTCCTGTGCCGTGCCAGCCATGAAAACCGCTGCTCGGTAGTCACCTCGCGCCTTACTCGCCACGGTGAGTGCAGTGCGCTGATTCTTCAGGTGTCAGGCAGTTGGGACGCTCTGGCGCGCCTTGAAACCGGCCTGTCGAGCCTCTCCAAGAAGCATGCGTTCACCACCAGCGTGGTACGCAGCGCTACCCTGGAGAACCGCCCGGAAGCCCTGCCCTACGTGGCTTACGTCAGCTCGGCGTACCGCCCGGACATCATCAATGAGCTGTGCCAGTTCTTCATTGACCACAACGTCGAGTTGGAAAATCTGATCTGTGACACGTATCAGGCTCCGCAGACCGGTGGCACCATGCTTAATGCCACATTCACGGTGACACTGCCTGCCGGGACCCAGATCAGCTGGCTGCGCGATCAATTCCTCGATTTCGCCGACGCGCTGAATCTCGACGCACTGATCGAACCCTGGCGCCCACAAGCCCCAATGTAAGGAGTTCCCATGACCGTCACAGTAGATCAACCGGTTCCTGACTTTCAGGCACCTGCGACCAGCGGACAGACCGTAGAGCTGTCCGCGCTCAAGGGTCAGCAGGTCGTGATTTATTTTTACCCGAAAGACAACACGCCCGGCTGCACCACGCAGGGTCAGGACTTTCGTGACCATATCGCGCAGTTTCAGGCGGCCAATACGGTTGTGCTCGGTGTTTCCCGAGACAGCCTGAAGACCCATGAAAACTTCAAGGCCAAGCAGTCTTTCCCGTTCGAGCTTATTTCGGATAAGGACGAAGCCGTCTGCCAGTTGTTCGACGTCATCAAGCTCAAGAAGCTGTATGGCAAGGAATACCTGGGCGTTGACCGCAGCACCTTCCTGATCGACAAGGAAGGCGTACTGCGTCAGGAATGGCGCGGCGTGAAAGTGCCGGGCCATGTGGCTGAAGTACTGGCGCAGGCCGAGGCCCTGAACAAAGGCTGATATTCCGATAAGCGTTGCGGCACGCAAGGTGCCGCAACGATCCAGACTTGCTGCTTAAAGCAGTGGTGCCACAGTGGGTTCATTACGCGGCCAGGCATCGAGGACGGCCTTGAACAACGTGGCCAGCGGAATCGCAAAGAAGATCCCCCAGAATCCCCACAGTCCGCCAAACAGCAGCACGGCGCAAATGATTGCAACCGGGTGCAGGTTGACGGCCTCGGAAAACAGCAACGGCACCAGAACGTTGCCATCCAGCGCCTGAATGATGCCGTGGGCAATCATCAGGTAGATGAACTGATCACCCCAGCCCCACTGGAACAATCCGATCAACGCCACCGGCACTGTGACCACCACCGCGCCAACGTAAGGCACGACCACAGATATGCCGACCAGCATCGCCAGCAGCGCTGCGTAGTTGAGCCCGAGCGCGGCGAACGCGATGTAGGTCACGCCACCACAGATGAAAATCTCGATGACCTTGCCGCGAATATAATTGGCAATCTGACGCTTCATCTCATCCGCCACCCGGTTGATCAACGCACGCTCGCGAGGCAGATAGCCGCGCGCCCAGCGGCCGATCATGTGCCGATCCTTCAGAAAGAAGAACACCAGAATCGGCACCAGCACCAGGTAGATCATCAGGTTGACCAGCAATGGCAGGCTGGAGATCGAGAAGGTCAGCGCCAACTGACCGATCTTGCCCACTTCACCACGGGCGACTTCGATCGCCAGCAACACTTGCTCGTCGGAAACCAGATGCGGGTAACGTTCGGGCAGCAACAGCAGTACAGACTGCCACTTGGCAAGCATGCCCGGTGCTTCGTTGAACAGCGTGATCAACTGGTGCCAGAGCAGTGGTACCAGCACCAGCAGGAACAGCAGCAGCACACCGATGAACAGCGTGAAGACCAAGCCGACTGCGGCCATTTCAGGCATGCGCAGGCGCTCCAGAACACTGACCAACCCGTGCATCAGGAAGGCCAGCACCAACCCCGCAATGACCGGCGCGAGCATTCCGCCCAGGGTCAGGACAAGGGTAAACGCCAGAAACAGCAAGACCGCCAGTACCACCGCTTCCTCATCGGAGAAGTAGCGCTGCACCCAATTGCGAAGCACATTGAACATCAAACATCCTTTTCAAAAAAAACGGCAGTGGTGGTTCAAGCCTTGCGCAGCCAATAAAGATAAGTGCCGGCGTCGACCTCTTCATGCAGCAACTCATGCCCGGAAAGTCTGGCAAAAGTTCGAAAATCCCGCTGCGATCCGGCGTCAGTCGCGATCACCTTCAGCACCGCGCCGCTGGCCAGACGATTGAGTTCCATCTTGGCTTTCAGCAGAGGCAGCGGACAGTTGAGACCACTGGCATCCAGTTCGGCGTCGCACACCTCGGGGCGCACTACAGCGTCAGACATCGTTTCTCTCCAGGCGGACACATCGAATTACAAACCATGTCCGAAAAGGCATGGCGGATAAGGCGGCAAGAATACCTCACTCTGGTCAGCACGCCATTGAGCCAGCTACAGTACAGGTTCTTCTGACCAGAGCTTCGTGCATGAATTTTTTGCGTCCTACACTGCTCACCCTCGCTTGCCTGTTCGCTACGCATGGCATGGCTGATGACCTGCCTTCACTTGGCGACGCCAGCTCCTCGATTGTCTCTCCCGAACAGGAGCACCGTCTGGGCCGTGCGTGGCTGGGGTTGCTGCGCGGCCAGGTGGCGCAGCTGTCAGACCCGCAACTCAAGGACTACGTCGAGACCTCGGTGTACCGCCTGGCCGAGACCAGCCAGGTTCAGGACCGGCGTCTTGAATTCATCCTGATCAACAGCCCGCAACTCAACGCCTTTGCCGCACCCGGCGGGATCATCGGTGTCAACGGCGGCCTGTTCCTCAACGCCCAGACCGAGGGCGAATACGCGTCGGTACTGGCCCACGAGCTGGCTCACTTGTCGCAACGCCACTTCGCCAGAGGCATGGAGGCCCAGCAGCGTATGCAAGTGCCGGTAATGGCCGCGATGCTGGCGGGTATTGTCATGGCTGCCGCAGGTGCCGGTGATGCCGGTATCGCAACCATCGCCGGCTCACAGGCGGCTGCAATCCAGGAGCAACGTCGCTTTTCGCGCCAGAACGAGCAGGAGGCCGACCGTATCGGCATTCTCAATCTGGAGAAGGCCGGCTATGACCCGCGCAACATGCCCACCATGTTCGAGCGTTTAATGCGTCAGTATCGGTTTGATGCAAGGCCACCAGAGTTTCTGCTGACTCACCCGGTGAGCGAATCGCGGATCGCCGACACACGCAACCGCGCCGAGCAGGCCAAGCCTGGCGGCAAGGAAGACAGTCTGCTGTATCAACTGATGCGTGCCCGCGTTGCGTTGATATACGAAGAAACGCCAGGTATTGCCGCCAAGCGTTTTCGTGCGCAACTGGTTGAAAACCCGAAATCCGATCCAGCTCGCTATGGTCTGGCCATCGCGCAGATCAAGGGTGGGCAACTGAACGAAGCCAGAGAAGCCCTCAAGCCATTACTCGAAAAAGCGCCAAACGACATCACCTACAATCTGACGCAGATCGACCTGGACATCACCAATAACCGCTTGGCCGATGCCCAGCAACGGGTCGATCGCATGCTGACGCTGTACCCCGGCAGCTACCCGCTCAATGACGTGCGCATTGACGTGCTGCTCAAGCAGAACCGCACCGCCGAAGCTGAAAAAAGCCTTGAAGCGCTGCTCAAGACCCGCCCGGATGATCCCGACATCTGGTACGTCGTGGCGGAAACCCGTGGCCTGAACGGCAACACCATCGGCCTGCATCAGGCGCGCGCCGAATATTTCGCACTGGTCGGCGATTTCCGTCAGGCAATCCAGCAACTGGACTTTGCCAAACGCCGTGCGGCCAACAACTTCCAGTTGGCGTCACGCATCGACGCACGGCAAAAGGATCTGATTGAACAAGAGCGGATGGTCAAGGACATGATGAACTGATGTCCGAATGAGAAAGCCCGACACAAGCGTCGGGCTTTCTCATCGCCGCTGTCAGGCATTACCCGCTTGTCGCAAGCGCGCCGCCTGAGTGAAGTCCAGCATGCGCTGCAACGGACGTACGGCGTTGGGGATCAGCGCCGGGTCAACGAATATCTCATTGCTACCCTCGCGCAGGCACTGCAAGGTGCGCTCAAGCGTATTCATCGCCATCCACGGACAATGTGCACAGCTTCGGCATGCAGCGCCATTACCGGCCGTAGGCGCCTCGATGAAGATCTTGTCCGGGCACAGCTGCTGCATCTTGTAGAAGATGCCCCGGTCGGTGGCCACAATGAACGTCTTGTTGGGCAAGCGCTGCGCGGCGGCAATCATCTGACTGGTGGAGCCGACCACGTCAGCCAGCTCGATCACTGCTTCCGGCGATTCCGGGTGAACCAGAATCGCAGCCTCGGGATACAAGGCTTTCATGTCTTCAAGCTGCTTGGATTTGAATTCTTCGTGGACAATGCAGGCACCGTCCCACAGCAACATATCGGCACCGGTTTCACGCTGGATATAGCGGCCCAGATGCTTGTCTGGAGCCCAGATGATTTTCTCGCCGTTGTCCATCAGGCTTTCGACGATATCCAGCGCACAGCCAGAGGTCACTACCCAGTCCGCACGGGCTTTGACCGCTGCAGAGGTGTTGGCATACACCACCACGGTACGCTCCGGGTGCTGATCGCAGAACGCGGAAAACTCATCGACCGGGCACCCTACGTCAAGCGAACAGGTGGCTTCGAGCGTTGGCATGAACACGCGTTTTTCCGGGTTGAGAATCTTCGCGGTTTCGCCCATGAAACGCACGCCTGCGACCAATACAGTACTGGCAGCGTGGTTATTGCTGAAGCGGGCCATTTCCAGAGAGTCGGCCACGCAACCGCCGGTTTCCTCGGCCAGGGCCTGAATGACCGGGTCGCAATAATAGTGAGCAACCAGCACGGCATCCTGCTTCTTGAGTTCGGCAGCAATGTCGGCTCGGTAACGCGCCTGCTCTGCCGGGCTCAGCGCTTTGGGCTGCTTCGCATCGAGATGAGCCTGCACCAGGAAACGTTCGGAGATCTGTGTCATGTTCGCGGGACCTGAAGGCGCTAGAGCGCGAAAGGCAAGTTTACACCCGAAATACAGGCAATAAAAAAGCCGGAAACCCTTATCAACCAAGGCCCTCCAGCTTTACGCATACATCGCCTGACAAAGGCTGCGCCATGTGCAATCAAGCATATGGCTGATATTCAGTAAATATCGGCCCGACTTCTGAAGGCGCGCCGATTCTAACGCCAAAAAACCGATTTACCAGAAGTTTCTGGCTTGCCCATAGCCGATGAGAATCGTTCTTGAAACCGTCTAGAGATCCATTAATAACGAAACATGACAAAGAAATAATTTGTAGCGACTTTCTATTTGACACATCTCTAAAATATCTTGGCCGACCCAACATGGTTACTCACTATCACAGGTCTCATAGATGCCAGGTCCCCTACACTTCGCCATGAACACTTTTCGGCAGACCTCCTGGATGGCCGCTTCCGCGGCTATGTCACTGACCCTCATACTGCCCGCGCAGGCGGCCAGTGAGGCAGCCGTGGTGACGCCATGGGGCACTATAAGCGAGCCAACCAGCCCACCAGTCTGTAAGCAACTTCAAGCGCACCTGACTCCCAGAGACGGCTCGCTGGACAGCGCTGACGGTTCGGCGCTCGACTCCAGGCCTGACCAGGAGAATATCCAGAATGCAATCAATGGGTGTGCTGCCGGACAAGCTGTAAAGCTTGTAAAAGGTGACGGCGACAACTCGGCATTCCTCAGCGGGCCGCTGCAATTGAAATCCGGCGTCACGCTCTGGATAGACGAGGGCGTAACGTTGTTTGCGTCACGTAACCCCAAGGACTACGACAACGGCAAAGGCACTTGCGGCGTGACTACAGTTGCCAATCAGGATGCCTGCAGTTCACTGATTTCGGCCAAAAACACCCACTCCAGCGGCGTCATAGGCAAAGGCGTTATCGATGGTCGCGGCGGCAGTCTGCTTACCGCCGGGGCGAATGCCAATCTGCGCAGCTGGTGGGACCTTGTTTATCAGAAGACCTTGTCCAACGTTTATCAACAAACGCCGCGCCTTATACAGGTCAGTGGCGGAACGGACTTCGTTATCCAGGGGCTGACGCTGCAAAACGCTCCGGACTTCAACATTGTGACTGACGGCGTGACCGGGGTGACTGTATGGGGGATCAAGATTCTGAATCCAAGCCGGGTCTACAGCGTAGAGGGCTACCACTGCCCAAGCGGCTCGACGCCCGACCAGAAGACCCCAGGGACCTGCTTTACCCCGGAAACCGTGAAGAACACCGACGGCTTCGACCCCGGTCAATCGAACAAAGTATTGCTGGCCTATTCCTACATCAGTACAGGTGATGACAACGTAGCGATAAAGTCCAGCCGAATCTCCGGCAGTCGGGACCTGATGTTTGCGCACAATCATTTTTATTATGGCCACGGCCTGTCCATCGGCAGTGAAACCAACGGTGGCGTACACAATGTCAGCGTTGTGGATTTGGCGGCGGATGGTAGAGACAGCCAGGACGGCATCGGACTGAGAATAAAGACGAGTGCCAAGAACGGTGGAAAGGTAGACGGTATCCGTTACGAAAACGTATGCATGCGCAACGTCAAATTCCCGCTGGTGTTCGACACCAACTACGGCAGTGCCAGCGGAACCTCGTACCCCGATCTCAGCGACATCACCGTGAAGGGCTTCCACTACCTGAACAGTCCGCGATTCGGTGGCGGCAAAATGACCTTCGCCGGCTACAGTGACAATGGCCAGAAACGGCCGATTCTGATCACGCTGGATAACGTTGTCTTTGACGGCACTCAACCAGCCTTCACAGCGCTTACCGCCACCCACTTCACAATTGGCCCAGGGCCGGTAAGCTTCTTCAACAAACTGGTGCCTTCGATAAAAGACGACGTCACGGTGTCCGGCAGTCCAGGTGACGGTGCCCCGGTCGATTGCACGGCAGCGTTTGTGCCGATGAAATCAGTGGTGCCTTGGGCTCCGTTTTAACGGACGTTTGTTGTCGGACAGCGCTGCGGGGGCTTGGAGTTCCCCGCAGATGGCTGTTTGGTTATGGATATCCTCACGGGAATAATAAAACACCATGAGCATATGAATGCTGGAAAGCTGAAATCAGCCACTGAACAGGATGTTGGTGACTTCGGTCGGGACGATGGTGACGTCGCGGCTGGCCTGGATGGTCATGTAGCGGCCGCTTTCCAGCACGCTGCCCTTGGAAAACTCTGAAAAAGACTTCCTAATTTGGCAAAATCTCCGGACACCAGTCGCCGAGCTTTTCGATGATGAAACAGATGACCTTCGCCGACGCCGAGTATGCCGGCAAGCGCAAGCAGACCCGTAAGGAATTGTTCCTGATCGAGATGGATCAGGTGGTGCCCTGGAAAGGTTTGATTGCCCTGATTGAGCCCTATTATCCAAAAGGAGAAGGTGGCCGGCCCGCCTACCCACTGATGGCGATGCTGCGTGTTCATCTGATGCAGAACTGGTTCGGCTACAGCGATCCGGCGATGGAAGAAGCGCTGTATGAGACGACCATCCTGCGTCAGTTTTCAGGCCTGAGCCTGGAGCGAATTCCAGACGAAACCACCATTCTCAACTTCCGTCGTCTGCTGGAAAAGCACGAGTTGGCGACCGGGATTCTCGGCGTAATTAATGGTTATCTGGGCGACCGTGGCTTGTCGTTGCGTCAAGGCACCATCGTCGATGCCACGCTGATTCACGCGCCCAGTTCGACCAAGAACAAGGATGGCAAACGCGATCCTGAGATGCATCAAACCAAGAAAGGTAACCAGTACTATTTCGGCGCCAAGGCTCACATCGGCGCCGACGACGAGTCAGGCCTGGTGCACAGCGTGGTAGTAACAGCGGCCAATGTGGCAGACGTCACGCAGGTTGCCAAACTGCTGCACGGCGAGGAAAACGTAGTCTGCGCCGACGCAGGTTACACCGGGGTCGAGAAGCGCGAAGAACACGCCGGGCGCAAGGTCATTTGGCAGATTGCCGCCCGCCGCAGCACTTACAAAAAGCACGGAAAACGCAGTATTTTGTACAAGGCGATCCGCAAAATCGAGAAGGCCAAGGCCCAGGTTCGCGCCAAGGTCGAGCATCCGTTTCGGGTCATCAAACGCCAGTTTGGCTATGAAAAAGTGCGCTTTCGGGGCTTGGCCAAGAACACCGCGCAGATGGTGACGTTGTTCGCCCTGTCAAACCTGTGGATGGCCCGCCGACATTTGTTGGCGAGCGCAGGAGAGGTGCGCGTGTAATGCAGGAAATGGTTACCGCAAAAGGCTTTGCAGCGGCCGAAAGAGCTAAAAAGCGAAGATAATTGAGCAAATTTCGACATGCATCGTTTTTTGAAAAGTGCTGAGGACTCGGTAGCCGGAAAACATCCGGCTACTTCAGGCCTTCCCTTGTTGATGACGTCGTCGTTGATCGCGGTCAGTGAGACATCATGGCCTGTGATGATGTCGCCAATTATGTCCATGTACTGCGTTATCTGAAAGATATAACGTAATGGTTATTATAAATTATTAATCGAGCGCTAAAAAAAACCTAACTGAATCTTCAGTAAAACCATCTCCCTTTAAAGACAGGAGGCCAGCCAAAGAGGCCCCAATACGCTCAAAGATCAGCTCACTGGAAGAGACCGCGCCATATGCACCATAACAAATTTCAACAAATTGTACATCTAATTGCAGATCACTCAAAGCACCCCGCTTCAATCCAGAAAAAGATGCCCTCATATACTCGCTAGGCAAGCCAACCTTTACGACATCAAAATCACCAACCAATGAATCATCATATATTTCTTGAGTTACGGACTGAATCACATTACCCGCACGAATAGATACGTCACTTGACGGATTGTAACTCACACCCAGTAACCCATATAAACAGCGCGCACCTTTGGGAATCATGACCTCAAGTATCATAGAGTTACGACGAGCATAGCTGCTGCTCCCATTTAAAAATGAGCAGCCCGTATTCCCGACTCCCTTTCCAAAAAAGGCAGCATGAGGTTCGTCAAACCAAAAACGAAACTTTCCAAACTTTCCAGTACGACCTTCTATCATCACTGACCACTCCAAAACTGCAACCAGTTAGTATTAAATGAACCAGGCTCGCGAGAATTGATCGCCCTTATTACATCCGGATGATAAACACTGTAACCCGACACTTGATACTTATTCAGCGCACCTTGATGAGCTGCATCATAATCGAGCCCTTTCTTCATCATCGTCGACTCGGATAACTCATGAATATAAAAACTTGAGTCAGCACCATTTAATGGTTTCCCTTCAGAAAGCGCGGTTCGCAAACGCTCAATCATCAAAGTATTCTCTGGTACATCACCAAATTGTTTCAAATGCGATTCGACGATATCTATACCTTTATTAGAGACAAGAACATCTCGATCGGCAAGCTTGCCGAAACCGCTGCCCCCCGAACTCCCCTCAAGAAAAGCACCGGTGCCTTTAGGTGCAGCTGCAATACCCTCAGCATTAACCCACTTCCCTCCAACCCACTTGACCGCAAACCCACCAATTTCTGCGGTGATCAAACCACTGGCGACGTCAAATATCAACCCACCTGCCTGCTGGTCGGATTGCGCCAGTAATTTATCCCCTGCACGCTCAAGTCCTTGAGCCGGTATAGGGCTGGTTGCCCAATCCACCACAGAGCTTGCTGCGGACCAGATATTTTGACCAATCCCTACCACCGTGTCGTACGGGTGACTGGCAAAATTTACGGCGCTGGCAGCAGCCTTAGTAGGCCATTCCAAGGCCTGATTGACACTGCCAAGGCCCCGTTCGGAAAGCATATAGCCCAACGTTTTTGCAGGAGCGTACCCGTCAAACGTGACCTGACTCTGATCTACGCCTTTGCTGGCAAAATAATCGTCAAACAAAGCCTTGTTGTATTCGCCCAGAGTCCAGCCGCCATCTTTAAAAGATTGGAGCTGAATTGCACGTTTACGCTCTTTCAGTTCGTAGTCTCGTGCCTTGTCCAGTTCATCCGTTGCACGAGTGACATTTGCTTGGCAAGCACCAACGTCACCACCAGCCGTCGCACAGGCAGCCCGAGCCTTATCAGCATCCCGAATCTCAGCGTGTGATAGCCAGTTGTACTGGGCAGCATTAGCGGATACGGCAGCAGAGACGCCGACATCCGAATTCCCAGCGGCAGCGCCTAGTACGCCGACAATTTGCGACAAAGCAAGAAGATTGGCCTGCGCCTGCTCATACTCGGGCGTTCCCTTGACAAGGTTTGACGGAAGTAACTTATCCCCCAGCAATCCGACCAACACTTCGTTTGCACCACCGGCAATAGCTCCGGCGCGGAAATCACCACCCATGGCTTCGGCTAGCAGGCCACCCAGGCCTGCGTGCAAGAGAATCTTGGTAATGCTTCCTTCAGTTAACTCAAGATCTCCTATCGCCATTGCCCCTTTGGCGCCACCTATGCTGGCCGCGGCAGCGACTGCCGAACTGGCCAGGTTATCCGCAAAGCTCCCGCCGTAAACGGCTGTTTTGATTACTGCGTCAGCCGTTACTTTTACGGCGATGGTTTTTGCACTTGCCGAATCGAACCCCAACTCACTCGGCTTGTATCCAAGACCATCGGCCACACCCGCTGTCGCAACTGCCACCGCATAGCCTTTGATGCTGTCCTTGGATGTAACATCTTTCACAACCTTCCCAAGGTTGCCTCTATTGTCAACCGTACTGACAGTAGCCTTTGTAGCGACACTGATGGCGCCCGCCTGCAGCATCGAGTTCATGCCAGCCATCATTGGCCCCATGACAGCTGCCAAGGCAATTGCAATGATCAATTGCGAAGCCGGGCCCAATCCAGAGTTCTGATACTTGAAAGACTCATGAACCTCCTTCACGAGTCGCCAGTCAACATCGCCTCTCGCTTCAGCCTGTTTTAGCCAAGCAAGTTGTGGATCAGCTTTGACCATCGCATCAATAGATTGACTAACCGTCTGTTGGTCTATCTGCTTGACATCGATTGTCAGCCCGTTAACAGCTTTAATCGCGATACTTCCTTCAGCAGACATCTGCGTCTGACGAAGTGTCTCGTCTGTATTGCCTTTACCCTTTGAGGAAGTCCAGAAAGCATCATTATTGCTTTTGGTATGACTTTCGTCATGTAGATCCTTCACCCCCTCAAACGTAACCGCACCACCACTTTGAATCGTCAGGTCCTTACCGCTCTCCAGCTTCGCAGCCTGATACTTCTGATCGCCTCCGCTCGACAGCAGCAAATCACCACCAGTGGTAATTTCACTGCCGATGTTTTTCACATCAGTGATTTCGTCACGCTTGGTTTTCTTCGCCCCAAAACTCCCCTTCTTCTTTTTGTCATACAGCGAATAATCACTGTCCTGCGCAGCCAAGATGTCGAGGTTTTCACCGGCAACCAGGTACGCCTCTTTACCCGCAGTAATACGGCTGGAGATCACGGAGAGGTTCTGGCCCGCCTGCAAGGCAACGCTGCCCCCGGCATCAATATCGGAGGAGATTTGGCTGACGTGGTCTTCCTGACGGGTCAGTTTTTTGCTTTTGGACAGGGAGTGTTCTTCGTCCGCCGCAGAGCTGATGGTGAGGCTTTCGGTCGCGGCCATGGCGATGTCGCGTTTGGCATCGATCTGGCTGGCGATGACGGAGATGTCGCGTCCGGCCTGAACGGTCAGGTCGCGTCCGGAACTGGCAGTGGAACCCAGTTGGGTGATGTCGCTGCTGTTGTGTTTGCTGTCCGAGAACAGGCTGTTGGTGACTTCGGTCGGGGCGATGGTGACGTCGCGTCCGGCCTGGATGCTCATGTCACGACCGCTTTCCAGCACGCTGCCTTTGTTGATGACGTCGCGGCCTGCCGAAATGCTCATGTCGTTGGCAGCTTCGATGCGCGCGGCGCTGTCGGCGAACTCGTTGTGGCGCTGACCGCGTGCACTGTTGTCCATCGAGGTGACGCTGCGTTCGTTGACCACATCGCCGTTGATCGCGGTCAGTGAAACATCGCGACCTTTGATGATGCCGCCAGCGGTGTTGATCAGATCATTGCCCGCGAGCAGATCGAGCCGGTTGCCGGCTTCTATCAGGCCGGTGTTGATCAGGTTGTTGCCTGCGACTGCCGAGAGGTTGTTGGCGGCGTGCAAGGTACCGACGTTGTCGAGGTTCTGGCCGGCGATCAGTGAGACGTCGTTACCCGCAATCAATGCCCCGGTCGGACCAAGGCGATTGTCGGCCTGTGCCAGATACAGCACCGGCACCAGCACTTTCTCGCCATTCACTTCATGCTCTTCAAGCCAGACGATGTCGTGGGTCAGCGCTGCGACCTGTTGTGAACTCAGCGATACGCCGACAGCCAGGTTCAGTTGCTGCTTGCTGGCGATGGCGTTGTTCATCAGGTACTTGAACTGCGCCTCGTTGGAGGTTTGCCCATCGATGAAGGCCTGACCAGTGCGGGCCACGACTGCCTGCTGAACGAGGCGTTGTTCATACAAGCCGTCGCCCAAGCGCTTGGCGCTGACTTCCGGGTCGTAGCCCAGACCTGCGAGCAGGTAATCCGAGCTCATGAACTGCTTGAGTTCGGTGAGGACCGGGTTGGTTTCGATCAGGTATTTTTGCGGTTTGGAAACGAATGAGCTGCTGGGCAGGCCCTGCACTCGTGTAACGGTTTGTGCTGCGGCAGACACGACCGGCGTGATCGCGCTGGCTTGCGCCACTATGGCGGGCTGAATACTGGAGCCGCTAATAGGGCTATTCTGCGTAACCACCGTGCTTGAAACAGCGGCGGTGACGGGGCTGACCTGAGCAGCGACAGGGTCGCGAACAGCAGAAATGACCGGACCGCCTTGAGTATTTACGACAACCTGGGTAACGGCGTCAGTCGCGCCTGACTGGGCACCTGTTGGAGCCTGATTGACCGCACTGAGCGGGTTACCCTGAGTCCCATTTACAACCTGACCGGCCTTGTTGACCTGAGCGCCTTGCACCATTCCGGCATTCTGAGCAGCCGAGCTGCCGGAAGAAACGGCAGTGATGAGCGGAATGCCAGATGTAGAGCCAGCGTTCTGAACAGGCAGCAAAGCGCCGTTACCCTGATTGCCAGTTGCAATGCCTGTAACGCTGTCGACACTGGTGACACCTACGGAATCAGAGGTATGACCGGGTAGTACAAATCCGCCTATGGGCGCGGCACCTGGCGCGCTGGCGTCGAAGGAGGATGCATTGGCACTCACGCCAGCACCTTGTCGTATCACCGAAGCAAGCTGGCGGGTGGCGTTGGATATCTGGCCTACCGAGCCGATCTGGATGGTGCTTGCCTGCGCATCGGAAACGGTATGCTCGCGTTGCGCGACGGATACGGCCGCGCCGCCCATGGTCCAGCTTTGTGGCAGGCCGACGGGTTGGGCGACAGCGGCTGCGGTGCCGGTCTGGCCGCTCAGACGGAACAGTCCGTTCTGGCCGGTGGGCAGACTGAAACCTGGCAGGCTTAGTGGGTTGACTTGTTGTTGGGCCAGGTCGGGGGGGAGCTGGGCATTGATCCTGATAACTGTGGCGCCAGTGCCGGAGGTACGCGTGTCCTGAACCTTGCTGGTGCCTGCGCTGCCTGCATAGTCTTGGTGAATGACACTGTTCTGCAGATCCTGCTTGGCATTAATGGATACATTTCCGCCCGCTTGAATGACTGCACTGCGTCCGCCGTTACCGCTGCCATCTTTGGCGACTTCAACGTCACTGATAAGTGCGTAGCTTTCCAAACCTGCAGGCAGTTGTACTAGATTGTTACGGTCATATTGAGACTGCGGGCTGGTCCCACCGTAGCCATAACCGGTGAGCGTATTGGTAACTGCCTTTCCGGTCGACTTGTCTTTGACCACCACCGTTTTAATCGTGCCACCATCACGCCCTGGCTCACGTGTCGTCACGGACGAGGCAATGCCCAGGCTCAAGCCACCAGCCGCATCAACATAATAAACATAGGGGAAATCAGGGTTGTTGCGCTGATTGTAAGCAACTACCTGAGGCATGAACCGGTTGACCGTACCGTCCGTTACCCTGCCGGAATTATAGGTACGTGTGCGCTCGATACTGCCACTGACAGCACCCAGGTTTTTGACACTATTGGCCTGAATGTCGATGTTTCCCGTCGCGCTGATGGTGCTTTTACTGTTGAGGAAATCACCGCCTCTGAAAACGAAATCGCCTCCAGCGGTCAGCAGAGAGGAGGCTGAGGTGTCGTTATCCTGCCCACCCTCGTAAAACTCTCTAGCAATGTAATCAACATTGTAATGATCGCCACTGCAATCATTACAAAGTACGGCGATAAATCCGGAAACCAGCGTACGACCTACAGCAAACCCTTGAGCGCCACCTGCGTCAGAGGTACGGTTAGTAAAGCTTCCTGAATTGATGGTGAGGGTCCCGCCACTTTCTATTGACCCGGATATATTCGAAACATCATTAGCCTGAGTTCCGCCACCATAGCCTTTGATAAATAGCGCTCGCTGACTGTAAAGGTCACCGTTCTGGTTGGTAAAGCTATTAACACTCAGCGTTGTATCGCCGCCGCTAAAAATCAAACCTCGATCATTAGTGAGGGACGGCGTTGCAAGCGTCAGGTTTTGCGCAGCGCCCAGGGTTCCGTAGTTGGCAATGCCACCAGCATTCACGACTAAATCGCCTGCTGAGGTCAGGCGTCCGCTATTTGTAAGTTGGCCACCAATATTGATTTCGCTGTTACCACCACTCGTGATGCTCGAGGCGCCGTTCAGATTCAGTTGTCCAGCAGACAGATACATACCACCGACACTAGAAGTCCTACCACTACCGGTAAACGTCCCGCCAATACGTATGTCTACCCCGCCATCACTCGCAATCACCCCATCATTCGTCCAGTTCCCCCCACTCCCACTAAACGAATTCGACGCCAGCAACTGCCCGCCCGCCGTTTGATTCAAGGTGCCGACATTCACCGTCAAACGCCCGGCCTGAATCACGCTGCTGTTGGTCCAGCTGTCAGCACTAAGTGTCAAACCACCACGGGTAACGACGCTGCCGCCAGCATTGGTGACGTTGGCCGTAGAAATATTAAACGTGCCATTACCCGTATGCAGCAGCGACCCGCCACCATTGAGGAAGTTGCCAGCGTTGAGAGTCAGGTCGCTGTTGGCGCTTTCCAGGGTGCCGTTGCGGTTGTCGAACAGGTTACCGATCTGGAAGTTTGTGGCACCGCCACCGCCACCGCCCAGCGCACGCAGTTGTCCGGTCTGGTTGTCCAGACTGGCAGCGGTCACGGCCAGAGTGCTGTCACTTTCGATGATGCCAAAGCGGTTGTTCAGTGCGCCGCTCAGGTTCAGCTCGACCTGGCCGCCAGCGATCTGGCCGTCGTTGTCGCCGCTGTTGTCGAAGTTGCCACCGTTGACCCGCACCAGGCCTTTGGCGTACAGGCCGCCGTTGCGGTTGTCGAAACCCGGGGTGGTGATCAGCGCTTCGCCGGTGCGTGCGGAGACTCGCCCGCCGTAGTTGTCGAAGCCGCCCAGCGCGGTCAGGTTGAGGCGTTGCGCCTGAATGACACCGCCCTGACGATTGGCGTCATAGCCATTTTTCAGCACGCCGGCCAGTTTCGCGGTCAACAGACCTTGCAGGCTGGACAGCACTCCGCCCTGACTGTAGAGGTTGGCACCGGTCAGGTTCAGGTCGCCGTTCTGCGCGATGATCCGGCCGTTCTGGTTGTCGACAGTATCAGCGACATCGACAACCAGTGCGCCGACGCTCTGTACCGCGCCACGAACGTTGGAGAGGCTCGCTGCATTCAAATGCGCATCGGCGTTCTGGCTATAGATCAAGCCATCAGCATCGTTGAGGACACTGCCACCCGCGACGACTTTCAGTGTGTTGTTGGCAGCAACAGTGCCGCGGTTACGGTTGTCCAGTTGCCCGGACGTATTGAGGGTCATCAGGCTCTGGCTGATCAGTTGCCCGGCCTGGTTGTTGATCGCCGCGCTGCGCCGCAACAGCAGGTTACCGCCGCTGGCCAGCTTGCCGCTGGTGTTGGTCAGGCTGCCCAGCAGGTCGAGTGTCATATCGGCCTTGCTGCTCAGGTTACCGGCGCTGTTGTCGAGGCTGCTGCCTTCGAAGCTGAAACCCTGTTGGGCCGTCAGGTTACCGGCCGCGTTGTTCAGGACATTGGCTTTGATGGTCAGCCCTGCACCACCGTCGATCAGGCCGTTCTGGCTGTTGTTCAGCAGGCCCGCGACGGTCAGGGTCTGACCGGTTCCGCTGGAGAGGATGCCGCCGCTGTTGTCGAGGCTGTCAGCGGTAACGCTCAGTGTGTTCTGGCTGACCAACGCACCGTTGCCGCCGTTGAGCAATTCACCGGTCAGGGTTGTAACAAGGTTGCCGTTGCGGCTGGACAAGGTGCCGTTGGTACGGTTATCGAGGCGGTTGCCAGAGACGTTCAGGCCCTGCCAGCCGGATATCAGGCCGTTCTGGTTGAGCAGGTTGGTCGCGTTGACTGTCAGCACGTTGCTGCTGATCAGCTTGCCGCTACTGTTGTTGAGGGTGCGGCCATCGAACCTGAAACTCTGTGCGCTGGAGACCTCGCCAGACTGGTTATTCAGGTCGCGAATGCGGTTAAGGGTCAGCGAACCGTCTGCCGTGATCAAACCGCCGAGGTTGTTGAGGTCGTTGCCTTGCATGTCGATGGACAAACCGGCGTCGCCCATCACGCGTCCGCCATTGAGCGACAGTGCATTGAGGACCAGGGTCATGTCGCGCGTGGCCGACACTTCGCCGCTGTTGCCGGCATCCAGGCTGCCCGCCGTCAGGTTCAGGGTGCCGGTGCTGTTGATCAGGCCTTTGGCGGTGTTGTTGATCGATGTGGCGTTGAGGATCAGGCTGGTGCCGCCCAGCACCTGGCCGTTCTGGTTATCGAGGCTGGCCGCGCCCACCTTGAGCGCCTGAGCAGCGTTGATCAGGCCTTTGTCGCGGTTGGTGAGCAGGCCGGTAACCGTCAGGTCCAGATTGTTGCGGCTGGTCAGCGTACCGCCTGTGTTATCGAGGGTATTGGCGGTGGCGTCGACACCGGCTGCGGCGATCATGCCTTTGACGTTGGTCAGCGCACGGGCGATGCGCAGGGTCAGCAATTGGTTGCTGAGCAGTTTGCCGCCGCTGTTATCCAGTTGTTGCGCGTTGACGGTGAACGCCTGAGCGCTGGAGATTTCGCCGTTCTGGTTCAGAACCTCGTTGACGTTTTTCAGCAGCAGTGCGCCCGGCGCGTTGATCAAACCGCCCTGGTTGTCGAGCTGGCCGTTGTTCAGGTCCAGGCTCAAGGAGGTGTTGCTGAACAGGCTACCGCCCTGCTGACTCAGGCGGCTGACACTCGCGGTCAGTGCCTGGCTGCTGCCGATGCTGCCGCCATCGCTGTTGGTCAGTTGTGCGGTCGTCAGGTCCAGACGATCACTGCTGCTGACGCGACCGCTATGGCTGTTGTCGAAATTCCCGGTCTTGAGGGTCAGCAGGCCTTTGCCGCTGATATTGCCTTTCTGGCTGTTATCAAGACTGGCACTTTTCAGGTCCAGCGCACCATCGGTCAACAGCTTGCCGCCCTGGTTGCTGATCGCCCCAGTGCTGTCGAGGGTCAGTTTTCCAGCGCTGGAAACGCTGCCTGCGGTGTTGGTCAGGCTGGCGGCCTTCAACGTCAGGACGTCTTCGTTACTGATCAGGCCTTGAGTGTTATCGAGCGCTGCAGACAGGTCGATACCCAGAGCGTTAAGGGCACTGATCGCGCCACCGGTGTTGTCCAGCGTACTGCCCACCAGCGTCAGACCGGCTTTACTGGAGAGCAGACCGTTGGTTCGGTTGGTGATCTGCGCAACGTTCAGCGTCAGGGCTTTCTGTGCCAGCACCTGACCGCTGTCGCTGTTGTTCAGTTGCTGGCCGGTCAGGGTAATCACGTCCTGACTGGACAGTTCACCGCCACGGTTATCGACAGTAGTGACATTGATATCGAGGGCTTGGGTTGCGCCAATGAAACCGTTCTGACGGTTGTCCAGCGCGTCGCCGCGCACGGTCAATGTGCCTTGAGCAAGCATCTGACCGCCCAGTTGCCGAAGGCTGCCGATCTGTGCGTTGAGGTTCTGTTTGCTGGCGATCTGGCCGAGACCGTTGTCTGCTGTCGCGGCACTCAGCGTCACATCGCCGTCGCCAATCAGCGTGCCCTTGACGTTGGTCAGGGCGGTATTGACCATCAGGTCCAGGCCTGCGCGGCTGCTGATCAAGCCTTCGGTGTTGTCCAGGCTGTCGCTGCGAGTGTTCAACGCGGCGGCGGAAATCGTACCTTTGATGTTGCTCAGCGCCTTGTTCATGATCAGCGTCAGGGCCTGACTGCTGAGCAGTTTGCCGCCACTGTTATCGAGACTGTTGGCGTTCAGGGTAAAGGCCTGTGTACTGGAAATTTCGCCGTTCTGGTTGGCCACGCCGTTGAGATTCTTCAGCAGCAACACGCCGGGGGCGTTGATCAAACCGCCCTGATTGTTCAACTGGCCGTTGTTCAGGTCGAGGCTCAGCGAGGTGTTGCTGAACAGCTCACCACCCTGCTGGTCGAGGCTGGTGACGCTGGCCGTCAACGCCAGCGCACTGGCAATACGTCCGGCGCTCTGGTTGATGACCTTGCCTGCCGTCAATCGCAGGGTATCGCTGCTGGTCAGACGACCGCCCTGGCTGTTGTCGAACGTGCCGGTGGTGACCTGCGTGGCACCCTTGCCAGCCAGTTTGCCCGCCTGACTGTTGTCCAGGCTGGCGCTGGTCAATATCAGTGTTGCGTCGGTGGTGACAGAACCCGCCTGGTTGTTCAAAGCCCCGGTGGTGGTGACGCTCAAGGCATCAGCGCTGGAGAGGCTGCCCGAGGCGTTTTGCAGGGAAGCAGCGCTGACCGTCATGGCCGACTCACTGCTGAGCAGGCCGCCCGTGTTGTCCAGCGCGCCAGACAGGCTGATGTTCAGGTCCTTCTGGCTGGCCAGCGTACCGCCTGCGTTATCCAGGCGGGTACCGTCGAGACGCAGGGTGTTACCGAACAACAGGCCTTTGTTGAGGTTGATCACGCGCGCCACGGTCAGCCCAAGTGCAGTACCGGCCAGGACCTTGCCGCCATCGCTGTTGTCGAGTGTTTGACCAATGATGTCCACACCGATCTGGCTGGACAGTTCACCGGCCTTGTTGTCGATGTCGGCAACCTCGATTTTCAGCGCTTTTGTAGAGCCCACCAGGCCGCCCGACCGGTTGTCGAGGGTTTTGCCGGTCAGGGTCAGATTGCCCTGCGCAACCAGTTCGCCACCCTGCTGGGTCAGACTGCCGATATTGGCGACCATGTCGGCCTGACTGGCGATACGACCGCTGCCGTTGAGAGCGCTGTCGACCTGCAACTGCATCAGGCCAGCGGCGTTGAGCAGACCGTTCTGGTTATCCAGACGCGTGCCGACCAGTTCAAGACCGGCATTGCTGTTGATCAGGCCTTTTTGCGTGGTGCTCAGGCCGGTCTGGCTATTGTCGAGGGCATCGACGAACAGCTGCAGGCCTTTCTCGGCACGAATCGAACCGCCACGGTTGTCCACGCTGTCGCTATGCACGATCAGCAGGTTCTGCGCGGCAATACGGCCGCCGCGGTTGTCCAGCGTCTTGCTCGACAGGTCCATCAAGCCCTTGGCTTGCAGGCTGCCACCCGCGCGATTGTCCAGTGCGCCGGTCACTTTCAGAGTCAGTTGGCCATCTGTGACCAGTGCACCGGACTGGCGGTTGTCCAGACTCGCAGCACCGATGTCGATACCCTGCCCTGCGCCCAGCGTTCCGGCCTGATTGCCGATGGTTTCAGTGATCACCAGTTTCAGGAACCGGTCAGCCATGACCTGGCCAGCGGCATTATCGAGGCTCAGCGCATTCAGGGTCGTGTTACCGGCGCTGGTCAGCTCACCGCTGCGGCTCGACAGCTTGCCAGTGACGTTTACCAGCAGGTCGGCATCGCTGCTCAGGCTGCCACTGTTGTTATTCAGCTCATTGGCCGCCAGATCGATACCGTTGCCAGATACCAGACCGCGCAGGTTGGTCAGCAGTTGATCAACACGCACAATGAGCGCTTTGTCGCTGAGCACCGAGCCAGCGGTGTTGTCCAGCGACGTCGCGGCCAGGGTGAAGCCGTTGGCGCTGGAAATTTCACCGCTGCGGTTGCTGACTGCATTGAGATTTTTCAGCAGCAACTGGCCCGGCGCGGTAATCAGACCGCCGTCGTTGTTCAGCACGCCATTGCTCAAATCGAGACTGACGTCACTGTTGCTGTACAGACGGCCATCATTGGTCTGATTCAGGCCGGTGACCACGGCGGTCAGGGCCATGGCGCTGGCAATACGACCGGCGTCACTGTTGTTGACCAACCCTGCATCGAGTTGGAGGGTTCCGGTACTGGTCAGGCGGCCGCCTTGCTGGTTGTCAAAAGCACCGGTGACAAGCTTCACGCCCTTGCCGGCGATGCGACCGTTCTGGCTGTTGTCGAGACTGCCACTGGTGAGCACCAGCGTTGAATCGCCGAGAATCTGCCCGCCGCGGTTCACCACGGCACCATCGACCGTCAGGGACGAGACGCCGGAGCTGGTGATACTACCGGCAGTATTGCCCAGAGAAGCGGCGCTCAACGCCAGCATGCCATCGCTGCGCAATATCCCTTGATCGTTGTTGAGGACGCCCGTGTCTTTCAGACCCAGACTGTTTTTGGCGTAGACGCTGCCACCGCCCGTGTTGATCAGTTGCCCGACGTTCAACTGCACGCTCTGCTGGCCGGAAACGGCACCAGCGCTCTGGTTGTTCAGGCTGTCGGCATTGAGCAGCAACGCACCATTGGCCAGTAAACGGCCCTTGCCGCTGTTATCGAACTGGCCGACGGTTGCGGTCAGCTCTCCAAGGCTGGAGAGCTCCGCGTTGCGGTTGTCCAGCGTTGCAGCACTCAGATTGAGGCCGGTGGCAGAAATCAGGCCGCGCAGGTTGGTCAGCAACTGGGCGACACGCACGATCAAGGCTTTGTCGCTGATCACCGAACCTTCGGTGTTGTCCAGCGAAGTGGCCGCCAGCGTGAAACCGTTGGCGCTGGATATCTTGCCGCTCTGGTTGTTGACGACATTCAAGTTTTTCAGCAGTAACTGGCCCGGCGCATTGATCAGGCCGCCTTGGTTAGTCAGCAGGCCGTTGCTCAGGTCGAGGCTGACATCGCTGTTGCCATACAGACGGCCATCGTTGGTCTGATTCAGGCCGGTGACTACGGCAGTCAGGGCCATGGCGCTGGCAATGCGACCGGCATCGCTGTTGTTGACCAGCCCGGCATTTAGCTGGAGTGCGCCGGTACTGGTCAGGCGGCCGTCCTGATGGTTATCGAAGGTACCAGTGGTGAGTGTCAGACCATTACTGGCGATACGCCCGCTCTGGCTGTTGTCCAGGCTGGCGCTGGTCAGCGTCAGGGTTGAATCGCTTAGGATCTGCCCGCCGCGGTTGACCACCGCACCGCTCGTGCTGACTGACGCCGTGCTGGCACTGGTGATGCTGCCGGTGTTGTTGCTCAGAGACGCCGCACGTACCTCCAGGGTGCTATCGCTGCGCAGTGTGCCCTGGTCATTGTTCAACGCGCCGCTGACAGCCAGGTTCAGACTGTTTTTGCCGTAAACGCTGCCGGTGGCGGTATTGGTCAGTTGCCCCAGGTTCAGCTGTACGCCCTGCTGCCCTGCCACCGAGCCGTTCTGGTTGTTCAGGTGGTCGGACGTCAGCTGTAACGCGCCATTGGCCAGCAGGCGGCCTTTTTCGCGATTGTCGAACTGGCTGACGGTCGAGGTCAGGCTGCCAAGGCTGGAGATTTCTGCGTTGCGGTTGTCCACGCTTGCCGCGTTGAGCAGCAGATCGCCATTGGCGCTGATAAGCCCCAGCTGGTTGAGCAACGGCCCGGAAATACGGGCGGACAAAGCGCTGCTACTGGACAGTTTGCCTTGCTGGCTGTTGTCCAGAGAACCGGCGGCGATGGTCATAGCGCCATTGCTGCTGATCAGCCCGCTCTGACTATTGAGCACCTGAGACGCATTGATGTCGACAGTGCCGCCCTGGCTCAGAATCCGGCCTGACTGACGATTGTCGACGGTTGTGGCCACGATGCGTGTGCTGGACTGCCCGTTCAGTGTGGCACCCTGGTTGTTCAGGGTCTGGGTAATGGTGGCCTGCAAGGCGCGACTGGCGGTTATGCTGCCGCTGTTGGTCAACCCGTTGGCAGACAGCGTTACATCACCCGAACCATTGCGGCTGTTGTCGGCATTGACGCCCGCCTCGATCACCGCCGAGTTGTTGAGTTGTCCGCCTGCGGAAAGGCTCAGCGCATCGCGTGCGGCGACGTTCTGCCGGGTGGTGAGATCGCCCGCGGTGCTCATGGTCAATGACGACCCCGCATAGACCGGGCCGTTGACTTCGGCACTGTTGGCCCTGGCCGTGACGGCGCCACTTGCTGCGGTCTGCGTCATGCTCAAATGGCCGTTGGCATCAATCTGGATATCACCGCCACTGGCCGCAAGATTTCCCGCAAGCCTGACCCCGACGCCTGCCTCGGTGCCCACCAGACGGATCGCGCCCGCATACATCCCGCCCAGCGCCGAGCTGTCGACGGCCAGTTCCGGTTTGGCACTGCCGTCATCAGGCAGGGCTGTGGGATTGAGGGTCTGCGCGTCGACATCGTTACGACCGGAAATGATGTTGAGGCGCTTGGCGTGCAGCTCGGCATTGATCTTCGCGCTGCGGGTGATGATGTCGAACTGGTCGACGTTGTCTGCGTTCAGCCCCACGCCATCAATGGATATGCTGCCGCCCTGCACATTGAAACGCTGCAACTGCCCGTTGGCATCCAGCACCGGTTTACCGGTGGTCAGCGTGACCTGCGGGGTATTGATGAAACCGCAGCCGTTGCAACTGATGCCATACGGGTTGGCGACAATGACCCGCGCCGCTTGCCCGGCCACTTCCGTGTAGCCCCTGAGCTGGCTGGCGTTGGCCCCGACCACTTCGTTAAGAATGGTGGTAGCGGCCGTACCGCGCAGGTTGGAGTTGCCAACGATAATTCCGCCCAGTTGGGTGCTCTGGGTCTGATTCGTGGAGTTGTTGAGGATGACGCCTTGGCTGTCGACGTTGAACTGCTGATACTGGTTATGCGACAGGCCGGTGGCATTGGGCGCGGCAATATTGATGATAGGTACGCCATTGCCGGCCTGATTCAGGCTGGTATTCGGCCCACTGACCACGATGCCTTCGGCCTGAACCAGCAGCGGCTGCCAGAACAGGGCATTGGCCAGGATCAGCGCGAGACCGCGTTTGGGCATTCCCCAAAAGGACTGGCGCTCAATCAGCACAGCAGAAGGCTGACGAGCAAGCAGAGCCAGTTGGTGAACGTCCATGTAAACGACCTCAGAGCGGGAAGTTGAAAGCGGTCTGACTAAAGAAAGAAGTCCATACGAAAATAGATCGGCGCTTCGCGCTCGGTCACATCAGGACGTTGCTGGGAGCACGCGAAGGTCATTTTCAAGATATTTCAAGCAGGGCATATCACCCAGCGCAGTAGCCACAAGCAGAGAAATGGCCATGACGGCAACCGAAAGCATTGCAGTTCCGAGCTACTGATATACAAAGCCCACCCCAGAAGTGGCAGATCGACATCAAAAAGGCAGGCAATACTAGAACGCCACCATCATGGCGTCAAATATTTGTATCGACCATGTATCCGGTTTATTGAACTTTATTTAAACCTGGATTTATTTGAGGGGACCGGCACTTGCCTTCACGCTATAGGCTGTCTTTGCCACTGTTGAAGCTGGCGTAAACACCAACACCTCCCAGCCGACGGCGGTCCCGACTTCTTCACAAGCATTTTTTACGGAGGTGCTTTCAGTGGAGCTGCCTTCTACGCGGCCTTGATATTAAGGCCGCAGCAGGAATAGCAGTCATCTGCCACCCTCGGCACGGATCCGTGAGTGCGGAATTAACGGGATAAGGGTGTTGGCACCAACTGGCATGGATGCCTCTTCGCTGAGCGCACCTTTATTCGCCCAAAATTGCGGCGAGCCATAGCCGACAAAATGATGGGTGTGGCTGAGATCAGATGAATTGAAACAAAATTGTCGAGCGGACGCCTTGGAAAGGCTTTCCAACCGCTTTACAGATCACAGCACCAATCGAGCACAGGACGCTCAAAGCAGCAATCCAGGCATCACAATCTGCAATGCAAAAAAAAATCTGGAAATCCGCATTTTCATGGGCCTTCCAGATTTTCAAAATGGTGGGTCGTGTGGGATTCGAACCTACGACCAATTGGTTAAAAGCCAACTGCTCTACCAACTGAGCTAACGACCCTCTGTTGTGTGGCGCGTATATTACTGATTTTTATCAGTAATTCAACACCTTTTTCAAAAAACTTTAAAAATAACGTGTCGGGTCTGCCATGCCTGCGGCTGTGAAGCCCTCGGCGCGCAGGCGACAGCTGTCGCATTTGCCACAGGCTCGGCCCTGGTCATCCGCCTGATAGCAGGAAACCGTCAGTGAGTAATCGACCCCCAAAGCAGCGCCTGCCTTGACGATGTCCGACTTGCTCAAGTTCTGCAGCGGCGCTCTGATTGTGAACCCCTGCCCTTCCACACCAGCCTTGGTCGCGAGATTGGCCATGCGCTCGAACGACTCGACAAACTCGGGACGGCAGTCGGGATAGCCTGAATAGTCCACGGCATTGACGCCGATGAAGATATCCCGTGCACCCAGCACCTCTGCCCAGCCCAGCGCCAGCGACAGGAACACCGTGTTGCGTGCCGGTACGTAAGTTATCGGAATGCCTTCAGAGGGCGACTCCGGCACGGCGATGGAGCTATCGGTCAATGCCGAGCCGCCAATGCCGTTGAGGTTCAGGCCAATGACCTTGTGCTCGACTGCACCCAGATCGCGGGCAACGCGCGCTGCGGCATCCAGTTCGGCGCGATGACGCTGGCCGTAGTCGAAGCTCATGGTGTAGCAGGCGTAGCCTTCTGCGCGGGCCATGGCGACGACGGTTGCAGAATCCAGCCCACCGGACAGCAGGATCACGGCTCTTTTTTCGGTATTGGTCAATTCACTCATGTCAGCGCCCCGGCTCGTCATCCCAAAGAATTTTATGCAACTGCATCTGCAACCGTACCGGCAGATTGTCGGCAACGATCCAGTCCGCCAGATCACGACCTTTAAGCTCGTGGTGACTGGCAGAGAACAGGACTTCGCCCGCACGGCGTTCAAGACCGTACTGAATCAGCTTGGAGACGGCCCAGTCATAATCTTCGCGCGAGCAAATCACGAATTTTACCTGGTCATTTCTCGTCAGCAGCTCGATGTTCTCGTAACGGTTACGCGAGACTTCCTTTGACCCAGGGGTCTTGAGGTCCACAACGCGACTTACACGAGGATCGACTGCCGAGATATCCAGCGCGCCGCTGGTCTCCAGTGAGACCTCATAGCCAGCATCACAAAGACGCTTGAGCAACGGAATGGCATTGGGCTGAGCGAGCGGCTCACCGCCGGTCACACAGACATAGCGAGGACGATAGGCCGCCACTTGCCCAACGATGTCATCCAGCGTCTGGATGGTCCCACCGCTGAATGCGTAGGCACTGTCGCAATACTGACAGCGCAATGGGCAGCCGGTCAGGCGGACGAATACGGTAGGCAGACCAGCCGTACGGGTTTCACCCTGCAACGAGTGAAAGATTTCGGTGATGCGTAATGTGTCTTGCATATCAGCCACGGGCGTAACAGCTAAACAGGCCGTCCGCCTCCGTCAGGCACTTCAAAGGACCCTGCAATCGCAGAATCCGGAAAAGCGTAGGGTGTACCGGAATTTCGGGTGCGAGATTCTAACGAAAAAAGCCGCGACTAACGCGGCTTTCTTGATCAGCGGGTCAGAACATCAAAGACGCTGAAGATCTCGTTGCGCCAATTGTGCAGCTGAGGTGCCCGGATACTGAGCGACTACTTGCTGCAATATGCCTTTGACCTTATCGGTGTGACCGAGACGACGCTCGACGTCAGCCAGCTTGTATAGCGAGTCAGGCACCTTAGCATGCTTCGGATACTGCTGACTGACCTTGGCGAACGCCTGACCGGCACCCTGAAGGTCACCTTTGGCCAGATTCACTTCACCCAGCCAGTATTGGGCGTTGCCCGCGTACGAGCTGTTCGGGTACTTGCGCAGGAAAGCGGTAAAGGCCTGACTGGCCTTGTCGAAATCCTTTGCCTTGATCAAATCGAAGGCCGCTTCGTAATAAAGCTTTTCCTTCGCCGGGTCAGGAGGCTCGGTGCCTGCTGCCGGTGCCTGCTGAGCCGCTGAGGCCGAAGGCGTCCCACTGGCATCGATAGCGCCACCAGAAGGTTGAGAATTATTGGTAGCCGGAGCGGCTGCGCCACTGGCTATGCGTTGATCGAGTTCCTGATAACGCTCCAGAGCTTCCTGCTTCATGCGCTGGATATCATTCTGCTGCACCTCGACAACACCGCGCAAACGCGCGATTTCGTCCTGCATTTGCTGCAATTGCATGAACAGCTGACCTTGTGCCGAGGCAGGGGCCGTAACCCCTCCCCCGGCATAGGCGCCGGACGTGCCATAACCCGCTGGCGGATAACTGCTACTGCCAGAGCCAGAATTGTTATCGACCACAGGTGCCGCACCCAACGCTGAAAGCGGAAGGGCGAGGGCCAAAACGGTTAGAGCACGTCGGCACGTTCGCATGTCAAATTACTTACGCAGTTCGACGCGACGGTTTTGAGCCCAGGACTGCTCGTCGTTGCCGGTAGCAACTGGACGCTCTTCGCCGTAGGAAACCAGTTCCAGCTGAGCTGGCGAAACACCTTGCAGAACCAGGTAGCGTTGGACGGCTTTCGCACGACGCTCGCCCAGTGCCATGTTGTACTCGCGAGTACCACGTTCGTCGGTGTTGCCTTCCAGAACAACGCGAGCGCCGTTAGCTTTCAGGTCTTTTGCGTGCACGTCCAGGGAGCGCATGGCTTCTGGCTTCAGGTCCGAACTGTCGTATTCGAAGTAGAAGGTAGTGATTGCGCGCAGAGCAGCTTCTTCGCTCAGGGAGCCGTCAACTGCACCAGTGTTGGCGCCGTAACCAGCGTTAGGGTCAACAGCACCGCCTGCACCGGCATTGTCGCCGCCTTTGGAAGAGCAACCTACAGCTACAGCCATGGCCAGAGCCAGCGCAGCAAATTTACCAAACTTCAGCATTTCCATCTTGAAACTCCTAATGAACCCCAGTGTGTTAAGCAAATCGTGTAGCGCCGCGTCAGTTCAGGTAAGGGGACCAGGAAGGTTCTCTGACTTCGCCTTGAGCGGTAGGAAGCGGGAGCCTTACGCGTCCATTAATGGACACGAGCATCAAGACTCCCCGGCCCTGCTGGCGGGTGGCGTAGATTACCATGGTGCCGTTGGGCGCAACAGTAGGCGACTCATCAAGGTTGCTATCTGTGAGAATTTTTACGCTACCGCGGGCCAAATCCTGCACTGCCACCTTGAAATTAGTGAAGCCGTCCTGCCGGTGAATCATTACCAGCGTCTTTTCATCCGCTGACAATTTCGGGTTGGCGTTGTAGTTACCCACGAACGTTACACGTTCGGCACCGCCGCCATTAATGTTTGTCTTGTAGATCTGTGGCTTGCCGCCACGGTCCGACGTGAAGTATAGCGTAGACCCGTCCTTTCCGAAGAAAGGTTCAGTATCAATCGAAGAATCGTTGGTGACGCGGCTCAATTGGCGCGAGGCCAGATTGATTACGTAGATCTCCGGATTACCGTCCTTGGACAGAACGAATGCCAGCTTGCTGCCATCCGGCGACCATGCAGGCGCGCCATTCAGGCCTTCAAAATTGGTGATCTGCTCACGGCGACCGGTATCGATGTGTTGAACGAAAATGCGCGGGCGCTTCTGTTCGAACGATACATAGGCAATACGCTTGCCGTCCGGCGCGAACCGTGGCGACAGGATTGGCTCACGCGATTGCAGCAGGGTTACTGCGCGAGCACCGTCGTAATCCGAACGCTGCAGGGTGTAACGCGTGTTGTTCTCGGAGAAACGTTCGGCCGTCACGTAAAGCATGCGGGTAGAAAACGCACCCTTGATGCCGGTGAGCTTCTCGAACGACTGGTCGGCAATGTAATGCGCCATGTCCCGAAGCTGGTCATTGGTGCCTGACACGTTACCGGTCAAAACCTGCTGCTCGGTGGCTACGTTGAACAGCGCGTACTGGATCTGCAGACGTCCGCCGGCAGGCGTGATGTTGCCAACCATGACGTACTGGGCACCCAGCGCTTTCCAGTCACGGAAAATGACTTCGCTGGCCTGGGTCGGCAAGCTGATCATGTTCTGCTTCGGGATCGGCGCGTAGTAGCCGGAATTGCGCAGATCGTTGCTGACGATTTCCGCCATGTCTTCCGGCAGTACGTTACCGCCCTGCCATCCGAATGGCACAACAGCAATCGGTGCTGCACGGTCACTGCCGCTGGTGACCAGAATGTTCTTTTCTTCTGCCGACACCATTGCGGATGCGAAACAGAGAACGACCAGCAGTCCTCGAAAAAGGTTGATCACAAGGCTAGATCTCCAGGTGTGAATGTCATCTTGAATGAACGATAGGGAGCGAAGTCAGCCGGCTTCAGACCCTGCATTTCTGTCAAACGTCCAATGTTCTTCACCGCAGCAACCGCAGAGCTGTCGAACGGCCCGTCACCACTGGACTTGGCAATCGATACTGAAGCAATCGTACCGTCCGGCAACATGCCGATCTGCAACGTTACCGACATGTTGTTACGTGCCGATGGTGGACGACTCCAGCCTTCGGAAGCCCTGACACGAATCAGGTCATCGAAACTGCCAGCCGTTTCATCGCCCCGCTCGTCAGCCAAAGCCTGTTGCCGTTCCGGTTTATCGGACAGCAAATCGGCCAGTGCCTGCGCCTTCTTGTCTTCAGCGGATTTGCGAGCTGCTTCCTGCGCCTTCTTGGCGGAATCTGCAGCAGCTTTTTTCTTCGCGTCCTCGGCAGCCTTTTTCTTGGCGTCTTCTGCGGCCTTTTTCTTGGCCTCATCAGCAGCCTGTTTCTTGGCTTCCTCGGCAGCAGCTTTCTTGGCGTCTTCTTCGGCTTTTTTCTTCGCCTCTTCTTCGGCCTTTTTCTTGGCTATATCAGCCTGCTGCTTCTCTTCAAGCTTTTTGGCGTCGGCAACCTTCTTGGCTTCATCGGCTTTCTTGGCATCGTCAGCCTTTTTGGCCTCCTCTGCTTTCTGTTCGGCCTTTTTGGCTTCGTCGGCAGCTTTCTGCTCTTCGGCTTTTTGAGCAGCCTCTTCTTTCTTTTGTTCCGCAGCTTTTACAGCTTCCTGTTTGAGCTGCTCGATCTTTTTCTGCTCCAGCTGTTCGACTTCAGTTTGTCGCGCAGCGGTTTTCTTCGCCTCACCGGCAATCTTCTGGTTGGTCTGGGTAGTGGCCTGGCTCTTGGACTTGAGCTGATAGAGCGTTGCCTGAACGATAGGCTTGGCTTCGGGCAAATCCGGAGTCATGGCAAAGCTGACGAACAGCATGCCAAAGATCAGAATATGCAATGCCACGGCCCAGACACTGGGCCAGAAGTAGCTTTCCGAGGCGGACGGCTCTCGAATCGGCTGCATCAGGGTGCCTCGGTAATCAAGCCAACATTCCCGACCCCAGCCTTCTGCAGCCCGCCCATCGTGCCCATGACCGAGCCGTAATCGACGGTCTTGTCACCACGAATGAAAACCTGCGTCTGCTTGCCTGCGTCACGACCGGCAGCGACGATCTTGGTCACTGCGGCAGTCAGTTGCGGCAGGGTCATTGCCTTGTCCATCTGTTTGTCGGTATCGACTTCGCTGCCAAGGTTCCAGTAATAGGTCTTGTCAGCCTTGATCGAAATGGTCAGGACCTGATTGTTGTTGTCTTGCGGCAAAGCCTCGCTGGAGACCTTGGGCAAGTCGACTTTCACGCCCTGGTTGATCATGGGAGCCGTCACCATGAAAATCACGAGCAACACCAGCATCACGTCGATGTAGGGCACTACGTTCATTTCGGCGACCGGCTTGCGTTTTCTGCGACGATCTCGAGCGATTAAAGCCATGGGGAATTACCTGCTCACTCTTCGCTGGTGTGCACTTTACGGTGCAGGATGGCCTGGAACTCGTCAGCGAACGTGTAGTAACGGCTGATCAAGGTCTCACTGCGCGCGGCGAAACGGTTATAGGCAATAACGGCCGGAATGGCTGCAAACAGGCCGATGGCCGTTGCAATCAGTGCTTCGGCAATGCCCGGTGCCACGGTCGCCAGCGTTGCCTGCTGCGCCGTCGCCAGACCACGGAAGGAGTTCATGATCCCCCAGACAGTACCGAACAGACCGACATAAGGGCTGGTAGAACCCACGGTCGCCAGATATGGCAGACCCGCTTCGAGTTTCTCTTCCTCGCGGGAGATGGCAACACGCATAGCGCGCGCCACACCTTCCATGACCGCATCAGGATCGACGCCGGACTGCTGACGCAGGCGCGAGAACTCCTTGAAACCGGCACGGAAGATCTGCTCGACGCCCGAGTCCGGATCGGGATTGCTGCCCGCCTGACGGTACAGTTTGGACAGATCGATACCCGACCAGAAACGCTCTTCAAAGCTGTCCAGTGCACGTCGGCCTGCGCGCAGCATGTTGCTGCGCTGAAAAATCACGATCCACGAAGTGACCGAAGCAGCTACCAGAATCAGCATTACCGACTGAACAACAATGCTGGCATTGCTGACCAAACTCCACATGGAGGAATGGTCGACGACGTTAGCTTCCACGCTTTATCTCCTGCTCTGAATGTATGCCCGCGCCGCCCTGGTCGGCAAAGGCCGCTCGCAGAGCTTCGGGAATGGCCCGGGGTTTAAAACTATCGGCGCGTACACACGCCACCAGGAACTGCCCTTCACAGAGCAGCGTTGCATCCGACGCCCGCCTGATCTGCTGTTTAAAGCGCAGGCTGACGCGATTCAATTCGGTTACTTCCGCACTGACGAGCAACTCGTCATCCAGCCGCGCCGGCTTGTGATAACGAGCCTCACTGGAGTGCACGACAAATAAAAGGTTTTCCTGCGCCAGTTCGGATTGGACAAAGCCCAATTCCCGTAGCCGCTCGGTACGAGCCCGCTCCATGAATTTCAGATAATTGACGTAGTAGACGATGCCGCCGGCATCGGTGTCCTCGTAATAAACGCGACAGCGATGTGCGAACGACTGAACCCCGTTTTGCGCGCACATACTCTAGAGCTTACTCCTCAGGTTGCCAATCGGGTCAGGCAACTGTTTTTCAACCTTTTGCCACTTAGTTACAGGTATCGGCGGCAGGACTGGCAATGTGACCACGCCGACCGCAAATAAATTGCAAAGCATTGCTATAAATCCGCCGGATCATCGACCACATCGTCCGCCACCGGCATCTCCCCCATCCTGGAGGGAATATTCAGCCCGAAATGCAGGTACGCATGACGGGTGACCACACGTCCACGCGGCGTGCGCATGATATAGCCTTGCTGGATCAAATAGGGCTCGAGCACGTCCTCAATTGTGTGACGCTCCTCGCTGATGGCCGCCGCCAGGCTGTCGACACCGACAGGCCCGCCATCGAACTTCTCGATCATGGTCAGCAGCAGACGCCGGTCCTGATGATCGAAGCCATGCTCGTCGACGTCCAGCAGGTTCAGGGCCTTGTCGGCGGTCTGCCGGGTGATCTGCCCATTGCCGCGCACCTCGGCGAAATCCCGTACCCGACGCAACAAACGGTTGGCGATCCGGGGCGTACCACGGGCGCGCCTGGCGATCTCGAAAGCGCCTTGCGGCTCGATGACCAGTCCCAGAATGCCCGCCGAGCGAGACACGATCGTCGACAGGTCGGCAATATTATAAAACTCGAGCCGCTGAACGATCCCGAAACGATCGCGTAATGGATTGGTCAGCATGCCCGCTCGGGTAGTCGCACCGACCAGCGTGAACGGTGGCAGATCAAGTTTGATAGAACGTGCGGCGGGGCCTTCACCGATCATTATGTCGAGCTGGAAGTCTTCCATTGCCGGATACAGCACTTCTTCGACAATCGGCGACAAACGATGGATCTCATCAATAAACAACACATCGTTGGGCTCAAGGTTGGTCAGAATTGCGGCCAGATCACCAGGCCGCTCGAGCACCGGCCCTGAAGTACTCTTGATCGACACACCCATTTCCTGGGCGATGATATTGGCCAGCGTGGTCTTGCCCAGACCGGGCGGCCCAAAGATCAACGTGTGATCCAGCGCCTCATTGCGGCCACGTGCAGCCTGGATGAAAAGCTCCATCTGCTCGCGTACGGTCGGCTGACCGATGTAGTCCGCGAGGCTCAGTGGCCGAATCGCACGGTCCATCTGCTCATCACGATCACGGCCGCCAGCGGCGGTTATCAGACGGTCGGCGTCTATCACTTAACCCATCCCCTTCAACGCACGGCGAATCAGATCCGCACTGCTCAAATCTTTTTCCTTGATGGCGGAGACAGCCTTGCTCGCCTCCTGCGGTTTGTAACCCAGTGAAATCAGCGCGCTGACTGCATCGGATTCGGCCGATGCCACAGGCTCGGCCTGATTCGGACCATTGGAAACCAGCGTAAAGGTGCCTGGCAAGGATTCCCAGGCCTTGAACCGATCCTTGAGCTCGACCAGCAGACGCTCGGCGGTTTTCTTGCCTACACCGGGAATACGAGTCAGCGCCGATGTGTCCTGCGCCTGAACGCAACGCACCAGCTCATCAACTTCCAGGCCGGACATCAACGCCAGCGCCAGCTTGGGGCCGACCCCGTTCAGTCGGATCAATTCACGAAACAGCTCGCGCTCGCGTTTTTCATAGAAGCCATACAGCAGATGCGCGTCCTCGCGGACCACCAGATGGGTGTGCAATGTCACTGTCTCGCCGACATGCGGCAGCCGATACAGCGTCGTCATCGGCACTTCCAGCTCATAGCCGACACCATTGACATCCAACACCAGATGCGGAGGCTGTTTTTCGGCGAGAGAGCCGCGTAAACGTCCAATCACGTTTCAGATCCTTTCGTGTTGCCTGTCGCTTGCGCGAAGAAGAAATTGAACACAGTCATCATAAAGACACAGGTGCTCATGATGCAGTCACAGGCGCAAACGGCCGCCGCGACTTCGCGCGGTGCTCAACCCGTGAGGAATCAGGCTGGAGCGCGTGTGCGCATGACACAGCGCGATAGCCAGGGCATCGGACGCGTCAATCTGAGGCTTCTGGGTCAGTTTGAGCAAATGCATGACCATCATCATCACCTGCTCTTTATTGGCACCGCCAGTCCCTGCTACTGCCTGCTTGACCTGAGTGGCAGTGTACTCGGCAATTTCCAGCGCCTCCTCGGCACCCGCCACGATGGCCGCGCCCCTGGCCTGCCCCAGCTTCAGGGCTGAATCGGCGTTGCGCGCCATGAAAACCTTTTCGATGCCCATCGTCACCGGCCCGTAGGTCTTTATGACCTCACGCACCCCGCGATAAACGATCTGCAAACGTTCGTGCAATTCACCACTGCCGGTACGAATGCACCCGGAAGCGACGTAGACACAACCGCGCCCGGTGTCACGTACCACGCCATAGCCGGTAATTCGCGAACCGGGGTCGATACCAAGAATAAGAGTCATAACGCCTGCAGCTTGAGAAGGTGACGCAAAACAATAGGTGCAGCATAAAGGCAGAAGCCGGAGGCCGATAGCTGCGTGATGCTCACAGCTTCGCTCCCCCGGCTTCTGACTCGGTGTTACCTGTCGGCGATCAGCCCAGTTGCTCCATCACGTCGTCCGGAATTTCCGCGTTTGAATAGACGTTCTGCACGTCATCCAGGTCTTCAAGCATGTCGATCAGCTTGAGGACCTTCTCGGCGGCCTCCAGATCAAGCACTGCACTGGTTGTCGGCAACATGACGATTTCTGCGTCGTAAGCCTTGAAACCTGCGGCCTCAAGAGCGTTACGCACGGCATAGAACCCGGAGAACGACGTAAACACATCGATCGAGCCATCGTCGTTGGTCACGACATCATCGGCGTCAGCTTCCATGGCAGCCTCGATCAGGGAATCCTCATCGACGCCGGCAGCAAAGGAAATCTGACCCTTGCGATCGAACAGGTAAGCCACAGAGCCATCAGTACCGAGGTTGCCGCCACACTTGGTGAACGCATGGCGAACGGCAGCGGCGGTACGATTACGGTTGTCAGTCATGGTTTCGACCATGATTGCCACACCGCCCGGGCCGTAGCCCTCGTAACCCAGCTCCTCGACATCATCACCGTCGGACGCGCCCACGCCTCGCGCGACCGCACGATCAATGGTGTCACGGGTCATGTTTGCACCAAGCGCCTTGTCCAGTGCCAAACGCAGACGCGGGTTGGAACTAGGATCGCCGCCGCCCTGACGCGCAGCAACGGTCAGCTCACGAATCCACTTGGTGAAAATCTTGCCTTTCTTGGCATCCTGACGCTCTTTGCGGTGCTTGATGTTCGCCCACTTAGAATGACCTGCCATTTTTCGCTCCAGATTCTTTTTGAAACACCTTCACCTTTCGCCCTGAACAACCGGGCAAAAAGCTTCACTCAATAAGGGCAGATACAGGGCGTATCGACGATACGCCCTGCCCGGCATCACTCAGCCTTCGGCTGCTCGCGCAGACGGATATGCAGCTCACGCAACGCTTTGGCATCGACAACGCCAGGCGCCTGGGTCATGACGTCGGCGGCGCTCTGGGTTTTCGGGAACGCAATCACTTCACGAATCGATTGCGCGCCGGTCATCAGCATCACCAGACGGTCCAGACCAAACGCCAGACCACCGTGCGGCGGTGCGCCGTATTTCAAGGCATCGAGCAGGAAGCCGAACTTCTCCTGCTGCTCGTCTTCGGCGATACCCAGCAGACGGAAGACCGCCTGTTGCATTTCCTTGCGGTGGATACGAATCGAACCGCCGCCCAGCTCGGTACCGTTGAGCACCATGTCGTAGGCACGCGACAGCGCCGTCGCCGGGTTGGCTTCCAGCTCTTCAGGCGTGCACTTGGGTGCCGTGAAGGGGTGGTGCAACGCGGTGAAGCTGCCGTCGTCGTTTTCTTCGAACATCGGGAAGTCGACGACCCACATCGGTGCCCACTCGCACGTATGCAGCTTGAGGTCGTTACCGATCTTGATGCGCAGCGCACCAAGGGCTTCGCTGACGATCTTGAACTTGTCCGCACCGAAGAAGACGATGTCGCCATCGACCGCACCCACGCGATCAAGGATGACGTTCAGGTTGTCTTCCGGGATGAACTTGACGATCGGCGACTGCAAGCCTTCCGGCCCCTTCGCGCGTTCGTTGACCTTGATGTAGGCCAGGCCTTTGGCACCATAGATGCTGACGAATTTGGTGTAGTCGTCGATCTGGCTGCGCGCCATGCTGGCAGCGCCCGGCACACGCAGTGCGGCAACACGCCCTTTGGGGTCGTTGGCCGGACCGCTGAACACCTTGAACTCGACACCGGTGAGCTGATCGGCAACATCCACCAGTTCCAGCGGGTTACGCAGGTCCGGCTTGTCGGAGCCGTAGCGGCGCATGGCCTCTTCGAAGGTCATGTGCGGGAAATCACCGAACTCCAGGTCCAGAACTTCCTTGAACAGCTGACGAACCATCTTCTCGGTCAGACCGATAATGTCCTCTTCATTGAGGAAACTGGTCTCGATGTCGATCTGGGTGAATTCCGGCTGACGGTCGGCACGCAGGTCTTCGTCGCGGAAGCACTTGGCGATCTGATAGTAGCGGTCAAAGCCAGCCACCATCAGCAATTGCTTGAACAACTGAGGCGATTGCGGCAGGGCGAAAAAGCTGCCCGGGTGTGTGCGACTTGGAACCAGATAGTCGCGAGCACCTTCCGGCGTGGCGCGGGTCAGGATCGGCGTCTCGACGTCGAGAAAGCCGTTGTCATCCAGATAGCGGCGGATGCTGGTGGTGATGCGCGAACGCAGACGCAGCTTCTCGGCCATTTCCGGACGGCGCAGGTCGATAAAGCGATAACGCAGGCGTGTTTCCTCGCCGACGTCGGAATATTCATTCAGTGGGAATGGCGGAGTCTCGGACTCGTTCAGCACTTCGAGTTCGTAACCCAGAACCTCGATGGCACCCGACGCCATATTCGCGTTCACGGCACCTGCCGGACGAGCACGAACCTTGCCCACGACCTTGACCACGTACTCGCTGCGCACGCGGTCAGCGGCGGCGAAGCTGTCGGCACGATCAGGGTCGAACACGACTTGAGCCATGCCTTCACGGTCGCGGATATCGAGGAAGATAACGCCTCCGTGGTCACGACGACGGTGGACCCATCCGCAAAGGGTAATTTCCTGGCCTTCCAGACTCTCGTTCAGTTGGCCGCAATAATGGCTGCGCATCATGATGGTGTTTTCACTTCTCGTAATTCGAATTCGGTGGCGCTTTCGCTCCTGGCTTGCGCTCAGTGGTACACGGCACCGGCACAAGACTAAAGCCAGCCCTGGCCCACGCAGAGTCACGCCCGCTAGCAAGACGGAGGATTATATAGAGTTAATTGGCACCGTGCAGCCGAACGAACCTATCACGGCCGGATAAGTTCGTGACCGCCCCCGGCTCGGTCGCGCTAAGAGGGAAACGCAGGCACGCTGAAGCGGGCCTGCAGGAATGAGGGTGAAGACCACTCTAAACGTGGGTATTTTCCACGTGAGCATCCTTCAACAGATGCGCAACACAGACAACGCGAATCAGACCGCTGAAGTTTTTTACACCTCCATGACGTAAGTGAACCTCTCGATCAATGTAGGACAATACCGCATTAACAGAACACTCATTGGAACTTGCAATGCCTGACAGAATGTTCCAATACACGTTCTCCAGGCGCAGGCAGGTGGCCAGACCATTTAGCCGAACGGATTTGGAATGAGGCTGCGCCAGGGTCATGTTGAAATCTTCGACAAAGGGGTCATGGCGTATTTCCACCTCCCGATGTAAAAACTTAAGCTCTCGCTCAGCACTTCGTAACATCATAACGATCACCTTCGAATCATAAACTTTAAACATTAAAAGAAATATTCAAAAACAAATAAATACCCTGATGTATAAAACATGATTCGAGATTTTATATCCAGCCGCTCTGATACTTTATCACTGTAGGAGATGGCTACAGGAATCAGCGGAATATCGTTTAACCCTGAAGGCATAATGAAGAGGAGCAAGGAATACGGCTGGATGATATGCGTGACAACGAGCGACGACCAGGCCTTCATGTGCCTGAGCGCTCAAGCAGCGGAGGCCAAAAAGGCGAGGATCAGGCGCTGCCTGCAAGGCAACACATGAAGAACAGGCGAGTGGCGCTTGGCGTCACTCGCCCCGGTCGTTATTTCGACTCAAGCATCGAGCGCAACATCCAGGCAGTTTTCTCATGAACCTGCATACGCTGCGTCAACAGATCAGCCGTCGGCTCGTCGCTGACCTTGTCGAGAAGAGGAAAGATACTACGCGCAGTACGGACAACAGCCTCTTGACCCTGAACCAGACTTTTGATCATATCTTCGGCACTTGGCACGCCCTCTTCTTCCTTGATGGAAGACAGGCGAGCATACGTCGAATAAGTGCCAGGAGCAGGGAAGCCCAACGCACGAATACGCTCAGCGATAGAGTCAACCGCCAGTGCCAGTTCGTTATACTGTTCTTCAAACATTAAATGCAGCGTGCGAAACATCGGCCCGCTGACATTCCAGTGAAAGTTGTGAGTCTTGAGATAAAGCACATAAGTATCCGACAGCAGATGCGACAGACCGTCCACGATCGACTTGCGATCCTCTTCACTGATACCAATATCGATTGCCATGTTTCATGCCCTTTTAGTGAGGATTGAAAAGCAGTAAAGACCACTACTCTATCAAGAGAACCCGAATGGCGCAGCTTTCCGTTGGGTCGATGCCACAAGCCGGCAACGATTCATGGACATACCTGGGTGCTTTGTGACGCATCACGACAGGCGCCACGGACAGAAAATCCCTGCGCACCCTCAATGCTCATTAGCAAAACCAGCCTGAACGCTCTGCTTCAACCCCTGTAGCGGCACAGGCTATCCAGGCAGGGCAAGCAGGAGAGCCGTCATTGATTGCTGATTTGAGTAGCATCAGGCTTTGCTGTTAAATACACGTCGTGTCGCCAACGAGTTGCCATTCAGCGTTGGCGCATAGGCTGGCCCTGCGCCCGTGCATCACGCCTCATCTTGTTCAGAAGCGTACCGGGCGTTACCAGCTATTTCTTGTAATCCTTCTTGCATGTGAGCTTTTTAAAATGTTGAAAATCGTCCATCTGGTAACGGGAGCAGCAGCCCTGTTGCTCTCTTTCATACCTAGCCTGCGTAGTGAAGCGGTCTCTCTCTACCTGCAAAACCCTGACGCCATCTGCCTGGCATTCCTCGGGCTGCTTAACCTGATACTCGCTCCGGTAATCCCTTACTGGAATCGAGGCCCACGTCATAATCTGCAAAATCTGGTCAGTGCCCTGCTTGTCATTGCAGTAATCGTACAAACGCTGACCTTGCTTGTTCCTCTGCCCGGCATCGCAGGTCAACCGGCAATTCTGGTTAGCTTGAGTATTGCCATCGTGGCCGTCGCCTTGCACCTGGGCGTCAGCTTTTACAGGTCTTACACTCCATCCTCCGCACCTCAAAACCACGACATGGGAAATCGTGATACTGGCACCGTAAAGTGGTTCAACACCTCCAAGGGCTTCGGCTTTATCTCCCGGGATTCCGGCGACGATATTTTTGTGCATTTTCGTGCCATTCGCGGTGAAGGCCATCGCGTACTGGTCGAAGGCCAACGCGTCGAGTTTTCCGTGATGAACCGTGACAAAGGCCTGCAGGCAGAAGACGTTATTGCAGCCCTGCCCCGCCGCTGACTTTTTTCGGGCAATAAAAAACCGCGACCTCCAACGGAAGTCGCGGTTTTTTTATGGCAACAGATCAATAGTGAGGTGGCGGCGCTTCTTCCTCGAAGGTATCGAACTGACTGCCCATCTCCTCCTGACGCTTGATCATTGCAGCCATCTGCTGCTGTAGATGATCAAACTCGCGCCGCTGCTTTAGCAGCACATCATTGAGTGCCTGAATCGTATCGTCCTGAAAGGCCATGCGGCTTTCCAGCTCCATGACTCGCTCTTCAAGGCTCATGACTGCTCCTCCTCAAATCGAAAATCATTCGTCAATACCGGCCTGAGCTGCCGGCAGATTGTCGAGAACTGCTCGTCGGTGTAAGCAACTGCAGCATGCTTGCCCCACACGGGCGCAGGCCAGGCCGCATCGTCACGATTGCGCACAATTACGTGCATGTGCAACTGACTGACCACATTGCCCAAGGCAGCAATGTTGATTTTATCCGCATCGAACAGCTCTTTCAGCACCTTGGCCAGAACACTGGTTTCCTGCCATAGCTGCAACTGATCTGCAGCGCTCAACTGAAACACCTCAGTGATATCAGCCCGACGCGGGACCAGAATGAACCACGGGTAATGACTGTCATTGGAGAGCAGCAACCGGCACAGCGGAAAGTCGCCAATGGGCAAGGTGTCTTGTTGAAGACGAGAATCCAGAACGAACACGATAAAAAGCTCCTGACTGCCAGGTGAATGTACCTGCCCTGTCGGTAACAGGGTGCTGCGAGGTCCGCAGGATACTAGGGTTCGCAAGACGCTTCACCTGCCCGCCGCCATGCGCACCAGAATGAGTCCGGCATAACGGTGACCGCACCGATTTGACGCTCGCTAATGTCACACAACCGCCAACCATGAATTCATGCATTGAAACGCCGCCTGACAATTGCCTGCTTCAGGTACATGAAAATGAAACAGCCCTGGCCTCACCATGGTGACCAACCAGAGCATTGCTCCAGGTTCAGGCGAACCGGGCCCGCACTGCACCAAAATCACACACTGCTGTTGCGACAACAACACAACGCATTCGTTTTCTACTCAAAGGGAGCTGATTCGGGTAACGCTTTTGCGAGAAAGAACCGCCCCCAACCATGACACGTAAAATCCATCGATATTTTTACAAAATTGAAATATTCATAAAAATCATATGGATAAATCAAAAAAGCGATGTTGATTCTGATTTTTCACAAAATTTTTTCATTTTCGGAAATTTTGTGCACGCTTGTTGCTTTATGACCCATATGATCACGCCACCCCCGGCGGAAAACGAGGGTGACAGCATCAAGGGAAACAAGGCTCGCGACCTTGGGGGACGTGTTTGGCAGACTGCGTATTGATCCATTCGATCAAGCACAGATGCCACTACGGGCTAGCCTGGCGCCATGTCGTAAAGAATCTGAAAGGATAGAGCTGTACCTATAGCAACCAGCGTCAGCGTGATATAGATTCCGCCGACGAAAAATAGAAAGAGCCGCCCAGATAAAAAAACAGGTGGACGGCAAAAATCTTCTAAAATCCAAAGGAGCAATCACGATGAGAGTGATGAAGTGGAGCGCAATCGCACTGGCCGTTACGGCAGCCAGCACCCAACTGGCAACAGCGGCACCTTTCGTCAGCGATCAGGCTGATGCCAAGGGCTTTGTGGAAGGCAGCACGCTTGACCTGAAGTTGCGCAATTACTATTACAACCGTGACAAGAAAAACAACCCCGCTCCAGGCGGCCGCAGCGATAAAGACTGGACCCAAGGTATCTGGGCCAACTTCAGCACCGGTTACACTCAAGGCACCATCGGCGTCGGCGTTGAGGCATTTGGCTACGCTGGCCTCAAGCTTTGGGGTCCGGATAAGTACTCAGGTTCCGGCAACCTTGCGACCAGCGCTGACGGGGCTGATCGAGACAACAAAGACACATTTGGCAAGATAGGCGGCGCTGTCAAATTCCGCATCTCCAAAACCGAGCTGAAAGTCGGTGACATGCAACCTACCAGCCCGGTATTCGCTGTAGGTGGTTCGCGTCTTCTGCCTCAAACTGCGAGCGGTCTGAGCCTGCAGAGCAGCGAAATTGCAGGCCTCGATCTGGAAGCAGGTCACTTTTACTCCGGCACAGCTCAAGACACTACAAGCCATGACGGCACGATCTGGGCGACTTATGCAAATAACTTTGACGGTTTGCCTGCAAAAAGTGCTGATTTCCTTGGTGGCAAGTATGCGATCACCGACGGACTGGGCGTAGCGTTTTACGCATCCAAGCTTGAAGACATCTGGGATCAGTACTACGGTAATGTGAACTACGCCCTGCCTTTGGGGAACGATCAGTCGCTGGCGTTTGACGTCAATCTGTACCGTACACTTGACGAAGGCAGCGCCAAAGCGGGCTCGATCAACAACACCACCTACTCCGCATCGGCAGCCTATTCTTTCCTGGCAGCACATACAGTTACTGTCGCCTTCCAAAAAGTCGACGGTGACACTCCATTTGACTACATTGGTATCGGCAGCAGAAACCGCGGCGGCGACTCGATTTTCCTGGCTAACTCTGTTCAGTACTCTGACTTCAACGGCCCAGGCGAGAAATCGTGGCAAGTGCGTTACGACCTGAACATGACTCCTTACGGCGTTCCTGGTCTTAGCTTCATGACCCGTTACATTAACGGTGATAACATTGATGGCACCAAGGTGGACGCTTCCAGCGCCTATGTAGGTATGTATGGCGCGGATGGCAAGCATCACGAAACCAACCTTGAAGCTAAATATGTTGTACAGAATGGCCCGGCGAAAGACCTTTCCTTCCGTATGCGTCAAGCTTGGCACCGTGGCAACGATGCTCAGTCAGATGGCGACGTCAACGAGTTCCGCCTGATTGTCGACTACCCGATCTCGATCCTGTAATCGCAGCTCAGCACTCGTTAATAGAAGAAGCCCGGCTCATGCCGGGCTTTTTCATTCAGCTCTGAAAGAGCTCCCCTACCCTCTGCAAGCCTGCCCTGCCCTGTACGCGACCGGAACACCGCCGTACAATGCCAGGTCATATCCAGTCTCAGCAACCGACAACGGCCAACCATGCGCACCAGTCAATTTTTGCTCGCCACACAGAAAGAAACCCCTTCCGATGCGGTCGTGGTCAGCCATCAGCTGATGCTGCGCGCTGGCATGATCCGCAAGCTGGCATCCGGTCTTTACACCTGGCTGCCCATGGGCCTGCGCGTGCTGCGCAAGGTCGAAGCCATTGTTCGTGAAGAAATGGACGCCGCTGGCGCACTCGAAATTCTGATGCCCGGCATTCAGCCTGCAGAACTCTGGCAGGAATCCGGTCGCTGGGAACAATACGGCCCGGAGCTGATGCGTCTGGTCGACCGCCACAATCGCGAGTTCTGCCTGGGCCCGACCCACGAGGAAGTCATCACCGATCTGGCACGCAATGAGCTCAACAGCTATAAACAGCTGCCGATCAACATGTACCAGATCCAGACCAAATTCCGTGACGAAATCCGTCCACGCTTCGGCCTGATGCGCGGGCGCGAGTTCGTCATGAAAGACGCCTACTCGTTCCACGCTGACCACGCCTCGCTGCAGGTCACCTACGACCGCATGCACCTGGCATACAGCAACATCTTCACCCGCCTGGGCCTCAAATTCCGCCCGGTCGAAGCTGACAACGGCTCGATTGGCGGTGCAGGCTCGCACGAGTTCCATGTGCTGGCCGAATCCGGCGAAGACGATATCGTGTTCAGCGATGGCTCCGATTACGCAGCCAACATCGAAAAAGCCGAAGCAGTACCTCGTGAGAAAGCTCGTCCGGCCGCTACTGAAGAATTGCGTCTGATCGATACTCCAAACGCCAAGACCATCGCCCAACTGGTCGAAGGTTTTGATTTGCCGATCGAGAAAACCGTCAAGACGCTGGTGGTGCATGCTGCCGAAGAAGGCAAGCTGATTGCCCTGATCATCCGTGGCGATCACGAGCTCAACGAAATCAAGGCAAGCCAGCTTGAACAGGTTGCCAGCCCGTTGGTGATGGCATCCGAAGCCGAACTGCGTGATGCCATCGGTGCAGGCGCAGGCTCGCTGGGTCCGTTGAATCTGCCGCTGCCGTGCATCATCGACCGCTCGGTCGAGCTGATGAGCGACTTCAGCGTCGGCGCCAATATCGATGACAAGCACTATTTCGGCGTCAACTGGGAACGCGACCTGCCGGTTCCGACCGTCGCAGACCTACGTAATGTTGTTGCGGGCGACCCAAGCCCGGACGGCAAGGGCACGCTGGAAATCAAGCGTGGCATCGAAGTGGGCCACATCTTCCAGCTGGGCACCAAGTACAGCGAAGCGATGAAGTGCCAGGTGCTGGGGGAAAACGGCAAGCCGGTCAATCTGGCGATGGGTTGCTACGGCATCGGCGTTTCCCGCGTGGTTGCCGCCGCAATCGAACAGAACAGCGACGAAAACGGCATTATCTGGAACGACACTCTGGCGCCTTTCCAGATCGCCTTGATCCCTCTGCGCTACGAAACAGACGCGGTTCGTGAAGCGACAGACAAACTGTACGCCGAGCTGACTGCCGCCGGCTTTGAGGTATTGCTCGATGACCGCGACAAGAAAACCAGCCCCGGCATCAAGTTCGCTGACATGGAACTGATCGGTATTCCGCATCGCATCGTAGTCAGCGACCGTGGCCTGGCCGAAGGCAATCTGGAATACAAGAGCCGTACCGAGTCGCAACCGCAAGCCATTGCAGTCGCGGATGTGCTGTCGTTCATCCAGGGCAAAGTGAACCGCTGAGTCAAAAGGCGCACCTGTTTTCTCAACAGGTGCGCCGCTCGTCACTCGCCCAATCCGCATCAGAGATCCCATGCTCAAACGAAGCACCTTAAGCCTCGGCAGCGCCGTCCTTTGCGGCTCGTTTCTCGTCGGCGGCTGTGCCAATCAGCTATCACAACGCAGTGAGCACGAGGAGCGCGTCGAACGCAAACTGCTCGAACACACACTGCAAGTCGATATCGGTGAGCCCAAAACGCTGGAGTTACCGCAACGCCGCGTGCGGATTCACGAGCACAAATCGTTCGAAGTCACCGATTTTGAAGTCACCCGCCACTATGACCGCTATACGCCTTATCAGCCCTGGCGGGAGATCTACGAGATCCCGCTCGGCGCGGTCGCTGTTGTAGCAGGCGTCGGGGCGAATGTGGTCAACGTGTTTGCACTGGGCAATTTGCCGGAAAGCATGACCCGGGACTGGATTCACTACGGTGTGGCAGGTCTGAACCCGTTCATGAACGCCCCCTCTCACGGGCGCGCCCAGCAGAATCTGGCGAGCATTGACGAAGTCCAGAAAGACAAACGGATCGAGAACTCTACGCTGCCGTGGAATGAACGCCCGGTGATGGTCAAGGCCGGTAACGAAACTCATGAAATGAGCACCGACCGCAACGGCATTCTGCGCCTGAACCTGCTGGACAGTCCTTTTGCCGAACAGGACCTGAGCCGTATCACGCGCATTTATATCAATGTCGAAGACGACCAGGACAGCGCTCACGCCAACGCCAGCTTGCCAATCAGCCACTCTCTGCGCGGCAAGCTGCTGGAAGCCCACGCACTGATATACGACGATCTGGAAGATGACGAAGTCAGCCAATGGGTACATCGTGTCAAACGTCTTTCTGACCTGGGACTGGAAGAAGAAGCCAGCGAGCTTGAACAAAGCCTGATTGAGCTGACACGCAACGATCCGCAGTTGCAGGGTGAATTTCTCAAATCACTCGCCAGAGATGCTGGCCGTCTGGTCGCCGTTCCCGCCCAGAGCCAGTAATGTGAAAGGCTGCGGTATGTAACCGCAGCCGACCATTTCATTATTGCGAGAACAACTCCAATTGTTCATGAGCTGCGCGCAGGTCGTGCAGACGCACACCTATACCCAGAAGCCGAACAGGCTTGGCACCCCGGGCAAACGCCTGCGCCAGCAACTGCTCGTAACTGCCCAAATCCCTTCCGGCTCCGGACTGCTCCAGAGTCGTCTGGGTGAAGTCGTGAAACTTCACTTTGACGAAGGGCTTGCCGGGCCGGTACTGCCCTTCCATTCTCGCCATCCGGTTACCGAGGGTTTCCAGCAGCGCGGGCAGCTTTTCCAGGCAGGCAGCCAGATCAGGCAGATCCGTGTCGTAGGTATTTTCTACGCTGACTGACTGACGTCGACTGTCATTTTGCACGGGACGGTCATCTATTCCGTGCGCCAGACTCCAGAGACGCTCACCGAAGCTGCCAAACTCACGGACCAGCGCAAGCTTGCTGCGGCCTCGCAGGTCGGCACAGTCGACAATGCCCAGCCGCCCCAGCTTGTCTGCAGTGACTTTCCCGACGCCGTGGAGTTTGGTAACGGGCAAAGAGGCGACGAAATCCTCGACCTGATCCGGAGTAATGACGAACAAACCGTTGGGCTTTTTCCAGTCGCTGGCGATCTTGGCCAGAAATTTGTTCGGCGCGACGCCAGCCGAAACGGTGATATGCAGCTGATTCGAGACCCGGCGCCGGATGTCCTGGGCGATGCGCGTGGCGCTGCCGGAAAAGTGCCCGGCATCCGATACGTCGAGGAACGCCTCATCCAGCGACAAGGGCTCTATAAGGTCGGTGTAATCCCGGAATATCGTATGGATTTCCCGTGACGCCTCCTTATAGGCCTCCATGCGCGGCTTGACGATGGTCAAGTCCGGGCAGAGCTTGAGTGCATGCCGGGATGACATGGCTGAACGCACCCCATACGCGCGCGCCTCATAATTACAGGTCGCAATCACCCCGCGCCGCTCTGCAGAGCCCCCCACCGCCAGCGGCTTGCCAGCAAGTTCGGGCTCGTCACGCATTTCAATGGCTGCATAAAAGCAGTCACAGTCGATATGGATGATTTTGCGCTGCGTCATGACCTGATGGGATTTTGCAATCAATGGCTGAGCAGTATCTCATTCGTACCGGCAAGTAACATCCAGTGATGCGAAAGGTCGCCGTGAAAAGCAGTGAAAAGTCCCTGACGCGTGGTCTAAAAAACTGCGGAGCCCCGCCATACAGGCGTCAGAGCCGAAAAAACTCATAAGCGACGGCGCTAACCAATTGAAGAAAAAGCACTTTTTTAAAACTAACCATTGACATCTCGCCATCTCTCTGTAGAATGCCGCCACACAGACGCGGGATGGAGCAGTCTGGTAGCTCGTCGGGCTCATAACCCGAAGGTCGTCGGTTCAAATCCGGCTCCCGCAACCAAACATCAAAAAAGGCTACTCGAAAGAGGGGCCTTTTTTGTGCCTGCGTTAAAAGTACCTTCTCATGCCCTGCCACTGACACCCCTTCATTGCAGCCTGATCAGCGCTTTCACATTGAGGCGCAAAAAAGGCAGCATCATTGGCAAAGGTGCACAATCTGCTACTCATTTGCCTGCTTTCAAGATTAAGGGTTGACACTTCAGCGTTCGGCTGTAGAATGCCGCCACACAGACGCGGGATGGAGCAGTCTGGTAGCTCGTCGGGCTCATAACCCGAAGGTCGTCGGTTCAAATCCGGCTCCCGCAACCAAACATCAAGAAAGGCTACTCGAAAGAGTGGCCTTTTTTGTTTCCGGTGAAAAAACATTTCAGGCGACCGCTAACTGCCTGATAAAAAAGACTATTTTCCAAGCCCTTTGAAACCCTATCATCACATCTGTAACGTAATGCTTTCATTGACGACAGTTTTTGCATGCGCTGCCGATAGGTGTTACTAAGCTGAATCACGACTGAACCTCGGCTGAACAGCATCGCCTGGCCGGATTCGCTATTCGCTCGTTAGACGTTGACGCGCTAACATCCTGAAATATTTTCTGCGTAGGGATTGGTAACTTGGCTGCATACCTCCATCCTGTCGCGCACGATCCAAGGAGTGATTGATGCGCGACAACATGTCCGATTCCAATGAAACCGTTGATGCAGAACAACCCGGCAGCCCGCCACGCCAGAACTGGCGTGAACTGCTAAGCAAATACCGGCAGCCTATCGGGCTGGCGGTGATGCTGCTGTTGTTCAGCCTGGCCCTTATTGCCTGCCGCCACATGCTGGTCGAAATGGACTGGTATGCGCTGCACGACTCACTGTTCGCAGTGCCCCTGCCCGCTCTGGGCGGCGCGCTGCTCGCAGCAATAGTCGGTTATGTCATTTTGATGGGCTATGAACTGTCCGCCAGTCGCTATGCCAACGTCGATCTGCCCATCAAGACGCTGCTTCTCGGCGGCTTCACCTCGTTTGCCATCGGCAATGCGGTCGGCCTGTCGATGCTGTCCGGCGGATCGGTACGCTATCGCCTGTACTCACGCCATGGCGTGGGGGCAATCGAAATCGCCCGCATGACCGTATTCGCCAGCCTTTCGCTAGGCTGTGCGTTGCCGCCACTGGCGGCACTGGCCACGCTGAGCAACCTGTCAGGCGCGTCACTGGCACTCAAGCTTCCCGTCGACGTGCTGGCTGTAGTCGCCACAGCAGTGTTGATTGGCAGCCTGCTGCTGGCGGTGTTCGTCTACCGTCGCCGCCTGCCGGAACAGGACATTCCGCACAATATTCTGGTTCGCCTCGGTCGTCGTACCTTGCGCCTTCCAGACTTGAAGCTGACGCTGATCCAGCTGGTGATTACCGCGCTGGACGTCGCTGCTGCGGCGATGGTGTTGTACCTGCTGCTGCCGCACGCGCCGCCTCTCGGTGCGTTCATCCTTATTTACCTGCTTGCTCTTGCTGCAGGCGTGCTCAGCCATGTTCCTGGCGGCGTCGGCGTGTTCGAGGCCATTCTGCTCGCAGCCTTTGCCAACGAACTGGGTGCCGCCCCGCTAGCCGCCGCGCTGCTACTTTACCGCTTGATCTACGTGATCCTGCCGCTGCTGCTGGCCTGCCTTACCCTGCTGTTTACCGAAGCCCAGCGCCTGCTACCGACCAAGCAAGCCATGCGCGTTGCCTCGGGGCTGGCGGCACCGATTCTGGCCCTACTGGTTTTCTTGTCGGGGGTGGTGCTGCTCTTCTCTGGTGCCACCCCTGAAATCGATACCCGACTGGAAAACGTCGGCTTCATGATCCCGCATCGGCTGATCGACGCGTCGCACTTCGGAGCAAGTCTTGTGGGCGTGCTGTGCCTGCTGCTTGCCCAGGGCCTGCGTCGTCGGCTGTCTGCGGCCTGGATGCTGACCTCTATTTTGCTGCTGGTCGGTGCAGTGCTGTCGATACTCAAGGGCTTCGACTGGGAAGAGGCCAGCATGCTGCTGCTGACCGCCTGCCTGCTGCTCACGTTCCGCCGTTCGTTCTACCGCCCAAGCCGCCTGCTGGAGCTGCCGTTCTCGCCGGTCTACCTGATTGCCAGCATTTGTGTGGTCGGTGCCTCAATCTGGCTGCTGCTGTTCGCCTATCAGGACGTGCCTTACAGCCATCAGTTGTGGTGGCAGTTCACCCTTGATGCAGACGCCCCACGCGGCCTGCGCTCGGCCCTTGGTAGCGCAGTGCTGCTGGTGGTGGTTTCGCTGACCTGGTTGCTGCGTACTGCCAGACCGGTCATCAAACTGCCCGACACGGCAGATCTGGACAAGGCAGCCGAGATCCTCAAAGCATCCAAACAGCCGGATGGCGGTCTGGTGCTGACCGGCGATAAGGCGATCCTGTTCCACCCGGCTGGCAATGCGTTCCTGATGTACTCGCATCGCGGCCGCAGTCTGGTAGCACTTTACGACCCGATTGGCCCGACCCAGCAGCGTGCCGAGCTGATCTGGCAGTTCCGCGACCTGTGCGACGTGCACCATGCTCGCCCGGTGTTCTACCAGGTGCGCGCGGAAAACCTGCCGTTCTACATGGACATCGGCCTCACCGCCATCAAGCTGGGCGAGGAAGCGCGCGTTGATCTGCGACGCTTCGATATCGACGCCAAAGGCAAGGAAATGAAAGACCTGCGTTACACCTGGAACCGAGGTGGCCGCGATGGGCTTTCGCTGGAAATCTACGAGCCGGGCCAAGCGCCTATCGATGAGCTGAAAGTGATTTCCGATGCCTGGCTAACCGGCAAGAATGTCCGCGAAAAAGGCTTCTCGCTGGGCCGCTTCAGCACTGAGTACCTCAAGTATTTCCGTATTGCCATCGTGCACTTCCAGGGCAAACCGGTCGCGTTTTCCAACCTGCTGGAAACCACCAGCCCGGAACTGGCCAGTCTGGACCTGATGCGCTCTCACCCGGACGCCCCCAAGCTGACCATGGAATTCATGATGGTCGGCCTGATTCTGCATTATAAAGCCCAGGGTTATGCGCGATTCAGCCTGGGAATGGTGCCTTTGTCGGGGCTGCAGCCAAGACGTGGCGCGCCGATCACTCAGCGCCTGGGTTCGATGATCTTTCGTCGTGGCGAGCAACTGTACAACTTCCAGGGGCTGCGTCGCTTCAAGGACAAGTTCCAGCCCGACTGGGAACCTCGTTATATGGCCGTGCCTGCCGGACTTGATCCGCTCGTGGCACTGGCTGACACCGCCGCCCTGATTGCGGGCGGCCTGACTGGATTGGTGAAACGCTGATGATTCGACGCTCCTGGCGCCTTTTGCTTGCAGCTCTGGTAATTGTTCTTTTAGTCGTAGCACTGGGAATATGGATCTGGAACCGCCCTGCCCCGCCCGCATCGCTGGAACACTTGAACCTTGACGGCGGCGCGCCACTGACCAGCGTGACACCGGCCACCAGCATCAAAACCCGCATTGCGCTGGCCGTCACCGCTGAAGAAATGCTCACCGACAAGCAGTTGCTGGCGATCAGCAAGGACGCTTCGGCACGCATCATTCAGGTGGTATTGCCCAAGGACGACTGCGTCCTGCAACAGAAAACCTTTCAGGAAGCCCTGGCGAAGCTTGACGGCCCCGCGAAGGTTGTCGGTGGCATAGGCCCTGGCGCAACTCTGGCGTGGCGCTGGCTGGCCGAGCAGACCGACGACAAGGCGCAGGCCATTTCCGTCGGGTTTGCGCTGGAGCATGTTTCGAATCCGCCGCCTGTTCTGGAGGAAGACGAGAAACCGCCGCAGATCTGCGACGTGCCGCTGCCGCAAAAAGCTCCGCACGGACACTGGCTGGCCGCCTGGAACGACGCCCCGGATGATCCGAGTGCAGCGTTCGTGCGTGACCAGACCAATGCCGACACCAGCATCAGCGACTACGACATTCCGCTGCCTCAGGTGCTCAACACCGAGCTGCGCCACCTGTTACTCGGTGAAAACGACAGTGGCGGCCTGGGCATCCCGGTCGTCGAAGTCCCGGCCAGCCAGCCTTCCGATACCGTGACACTGTTCATGTCCGGTGACGGCGGATGGCGCGACCTGGACAAGGTCGTGGCAGGCGACATGGCCAAGATGGGCTATCCGGTGGTGGGCATCGACGTGTTGCGTTACTACTGGGAGCACAAGACACCGGAGCAGACCGCTGTCGACCTTACCGACCTGATGAACCACTACCGTCAGAAATGGGGCACCAAGCGCTTCATCCTGGCTGGCTACTCGTTCGGCGCGGACGTGATGCCCGCGATCTACAATCGCCTGGCTGCGGATGATCAGAATCGGGTCGACGCGATCATTCTGCTGGCCTTCGCCCGTACTGGCAGCTTCGAGATTCACGTCGACGGCTGGCTCGGCAACGCAGGCAAGGAAGCCACCACCGGACAGGAGATGGCCAAGCTGCCAGCCGCCAAGGTGTTCTGTGTTTATGGTGTCGAAGAGAAGAAAGACAGCGGTTGCACCGACACTACCGCAGTCGGCGAGGCCGTTCAGTTGCCTGGAGGTCACCACTTCGATGAAGACTATCCGGCACTGGCCAAGCGCCTGATCGACGCCATCAACAAGCGTCAGGGCAAGGCTACCGCTCAGTAAGCGCCGCCAGATAGAAGTCTGAACGGCATAAAAAATCCCGGCACCGTGAGGTCGCCGGGATTTTTTTATCCACGCTGCCAGCCTTGCCGGCGAACGCTTACATCTCTACTTGCGTACCCAGCTCGATCACCCGATTGAACGGCAGCTTGAAGAAGCGCAGGTTGCCGTTGGCATTCTTGAGCATGAACGCGAACAGCGCCTCACGCCAGCGCGCCATGCCATCCATCTTCGACGGGATCACCGTTTCGCGGCTGAGGAAGTAAGTGGTGCGCATCGGACTGAAATCCAGCTCCGGCAGATCACACAACGCCAGCGCAGCAGGCACATCGGGCTCATCAATGAAACCGAAGTGCAGGATCACCCGGTAAAAGCCTTCGCCATAGGACTCCACTTCAACGCGCTGAGCGGCAGGCACACGCGGTGAGTCCTCGTACACCACAGTCAGCAACACCACTTGCTCGTGCAGTACCTGGTTGTGCAGCATGTTATGCAGTAGCGCATGAGGTACGGCATCCGAACGTGCGGTCAGGAACACCGCCGTGCCCTGCACGCGATGCGGCGGCTGAACGCTAATACTGCCGATGAAGATCGGCAACGGCAGCCCGCCCTCGTCAATCCGCTCCGCCAATAGTTGCTTACCGCGCTTCCAGGTGGTCATGAGGATGAACAGCACCGCACCTGCCAGCACCGGGAAGGCACCGCCCTGGAAGATCTTCGGTACGTTGGCCGCAAAGAACAGGCCATCCACCAGCAGCAGGCAGATCAGCAACGGAACAGCCAGCAATGGCGGCCATTTCCAGAGCATCAGCATCACCGTCGACACCAGAATGGTGGTGCAGAGCATGGTCCCGGTCACTGCCACGCCGTACGCAGATGCGAGCGCGCCAGACGATTCGAAGCCGATCACCAGCAGAATGACACCCGCCATCAGCGCCCAGTTGACGGCACCGATATAGATCTGGCCTTGCGCGTCGCTGGAGGTGTGCTGGATATGCATGCGCGGAATGTAGCCCAGCTGGATCGCCTGCAGCGTCATCGAGAACGCGCCGGAGATTACCGCCTGCGAGGCAATGATGGTCGCCATCGTCGACAGGCCGATCAGTGGCAGCAACGCCCAGCCCGGTGCCAGCAAATAGAAAGGGTTGCGAACCGTTTCAGGGTTTCCCAGCACCAGCGCACCCTGGCCAAAATAGTTGAGCAGCAGTGCTGGCAGCACAAGGATGAACCAGGCACGCGAAATCGGCTTGCGACCGAAGTGCCCCATGTCGGCATACAGTGCCTCGGCACCGGTCAGGGCCAGCACCACAGCACCAAGAATGGCAACGCCAATACCCGGATGGATGATGAAGAAATTCACACCCCAGGCCGGATTGACCGCTTTGAGCACTTCCGGCGACTGCATGATGCCGTAAACGCCCAGCGCGCCGAGCACCAGAAACCAGGTCACCATCACCGGGCCGAACAGCACGCCGATGCGTGCCGTGCCGTGGCGCTGAATCAGAAACAGCCCCACCAGCACAATCAGCGCCATGGGCACGATCCAGTGATCGAGGCCATCGAAGGCCAGTTCCAGCCCTTCCATCGCCGACAATACCGAGACTGCCGGGGTAATCATGCTGTCACCGTAGAACAGCGCAGCACCGAACAACCCGAACACCACCATCATCATTTGCAGTTTGGGGTGTTTGGCCGATGCTCGACGCGCCAGCGCCATCAACGCCATGATGCCGCCCTCGCCCTGGTTGTCAGCACGCAGAACAAACGCCATGTACTTGAACGAAACAACCCAGATCAGCGACCAGAAGATCAGTGACAACACCCCGAGTATCGCGTCATGCGTGACTTCCACGCCGTAACCGCCCTGAAACACTTCCTTGAGGGTGTACAGCGGGCTTGTTCCGATATCGCCATAAACCACCCCCACTGCCGCGATCAGCAACCCGATAGGCTTGGCAGTGCCTGCGGCCTCCCCATGACTGTTTGTTTGACTCATCCACTACTCCCGGAAACCAGACATGAGGTTCAACACTGAGAACATCACAACGCGTAACAATTCAGATTCAGCCAGACATTGACATGCCTCGGCGCGATGGCGCGAAGCATAACGCAGCACTCGTTGTAATTCTTGGTGAAACGCAGACGGCGAGAATGATCAGGTCAGCGCGCCCCGTCTTTCAGGCAGTTTACGGGGAGATATTTCTCATTGAACGACGCAAATACCGGCCGGTCATTACTTAAGCCTGCCGCCTGAAAGGTCATCAAGAACCGCATCGACGCCCGGGCACCCTGATTCCTCTGACCGAGATGCCCTGATGACTACAAAAAATCTGACTGTTCAGCCATTACGCTTCCAGCCCTCATTTGAAGTCGTCCCCGACGATGAAGCGCAAACCAGCAAAGAGCTGGTGGAAGCCATGCATTCCATTCTTGAAACCACTCTGCAAGACACCGGGCACGCCATTCGCAGTGTGCATGCCAAGGCACACGGGTTACTTCGCGGGCAGATTCAGGTCTATGACGACCTGCCCGAGCCGCTGGCTCAAGGCGCGTTTGCGAAACCTGGAAATTTCCCGCTGTTCATGCGGTTCTCGACCAACCCGGGGGATATTCTTGACGACAAGGTCTCAACGCCCAGGGGGCTGGCGATCAAACTTGTGGGTATCGAAGGCACGCGCTTGCCCGGCAGCGCCGACGCATCGACCCAGGATTTCGTCATGCAGAACGCCAAGGCCTTTACTGCCAGGGACCCCAAGGCTTTTTTGAAAACCTTGAAGTTATTGGCCAAAACAACTGACAAAGCGCCGGGCATGAAGAAGGCACTGTCTGCAGTCCTTCGCGGTATCGAGTCCGCTATCGAGTCTGCCGGGGGCGAGAGTGGCACACTGAGAAGTCTCGGCGGGCACCCGATGACTCATATTCTCGGCGAGACGTTCTACACCGTCGTACCTTTTCTGTACGGGCCCTACTACGCCAAGCTGAGCGTAGTCCCCATTTCCGCAGAGTTGATGGCGCTGACCGACAAGGCTGTGGACCTGAAAGACAAGCCGGATGGCCTGCGTGAGGCAGTCAAAGCGTTTTTCCTCGAAAACGATGCCAGCTGGGAGGTTCGTATCCAGCTGGCCACGGACCTGGAGAAGATGCCGGTAGAGGATGCTTCGGCGATCTGGCCGGAAGACCTCAGCCCCTACGTGGCAGTCGCTCGAATCGATGTCCCCCGCCAATCCTCGTGGTCAGAGCAAAGCATTCAGGAAATCGATGAAGGCATGTCATTCAGCCCATGGCATGGTCTTGAGGCGCACCGTCCGCTGGGCGGAGTGATGCGAGTGCGCAAACCTGCCTACGAACACTCGGCGGGCTTTCGCAGTCAGCACAATGGGTGCCCGATGCACGAGCCACGGGGTTAACAGGTCAATCGGCCCGCGGTTAGATCCTTATGGCGATGGCTTCCGTTTCATCAGTGCGCCTCTGATGAAACGGAACAGCCTTCAGGCAAATACGACTTCAACTCGCGGCCGAGAGCGTAGCCAGATACGTCCTGCATATCCTGAAGGTCTCAACCAATGCGCCTCCCTCCCGAACCTGACAACTGCGCAGACAAAGTATGCAGGCTCGCGCAACAGCCAAGCGCTCTTTGAGCATAAATCCTCCCCTCGCCTGACATACGTCGCAATTCTCATCCAAACGCTGGTCATCGCGCCCGCTCACCGCTAGAATTGCGCACTTTTTGATCAGAGGCGCAGCAAGCGCCCAGTCAGCGCCTGCGCTTCGCGTTCGGGTGCCCTTCACGCCGAGGTTTGCCATGTCCACCGTCACCACGCCGTCCGCCCCAAAGGTCGGATTCGTTTCACTGGGTTGCCCGAAGGCACTCGTTGATTCCGAACGCATCCTGACCCAGCTGCGCATGGAAGGTTACGAAGTCGTTGCGACCTACGAGGATGCCGACGTGGTCGTGGTCAATACCTGCGGCTTCATCGACACCGCCAAGGCCGAGTCGCTGGAAGTGATCGGCGAAGCAATCAAGGAAAACGGCAAGGTCATCGTGACCGGCTGCATGGGCGTTGACGCAAATGTCATTCGCGATGTGCACCCCAGCGTGCTGTCGGTGACCGGCCCGCAGCAGTACGAACAAGTGGTCAACGCAGTGCACGATGTCGTGCCGCCCCGCAAGGATCACAATCCGCTGATCGACCTGGTGCCACCGCAAGGCGTCAAGCTGACCCCGCGCCACTACGCGTATCTGAAAATTTCCGAAGGCTGCAACCATAGCTGCAGCTTCTGCATCATCCCGTCGATGCGCGGCAAGCTGGTCAGCCGTCCGGTTGGCGATGTACTGGATGAGGCCAAGCGTCTGGTCAAATCCGGCGTGAAGGAGCTGCTGGTTATTTCCCAGGACACCAGCGCCTATGGCGTTGACGTCAAATACCGCACCGGGTTCTGGGACGGCCAGCCGGTCAAGACCCGCATGACCGAGCTGTGTCAGGCGCTGGGTTCGATGGGCGTCTGGGTTCGCCTGCATTACGTTTACCCGTACCCGCACGTCGACGAACTGATTCCGCTGATGGCGGCCGGCAAGATCCTGCCGTACCTGGACATCCCGTTCCAGCACGCCAGCCCGAAAATCCTCAAGCTGATGAAGCGGCCAGCCTTTGAAGACAAGACACTGGCACGCATCAAGAACTGGCGCGAGCAGTGTCCTGATCTGATTATCCGCTCGACATTCATCGTCGGCTTTCCCGGTGAGACCGAAGAAGACTTCCAGTACCTGCTGGACTGGCTGACCGAAGCCCAACTGGACCGCGTCGGCTGCTTCCAGTATTCGCCGGTTGAAGGTGCTCCTGCCAATCTGCTGGATGCGGCCATCGTGCCGGATGACGTCAAGCAGGACCGCTGGGATCGCTTCATGGCTCATCAACAGGCAATCAGCGCTGCGCGCCTGCAAATGAAGATCGGCAAGGAAATCGAAGTACTGATCGACGAAGTCGATGATCGTGGCGCCGTAGGCCGCTGCTTCTTCGATGCTCCGGAAATCGACGGCAACGTGTTCATCGGTCTGGAAGAGGGCAGCACCGTTCAGCCCGGCGACAAGATCATGTGCCGCGTTACCGATGCTGACGAATACGACCTGTGGGCCGAGATGCTGTAAGCACAGCCCCTAGCCATAATCGAAAGCCCTGCCCTTGAACCGGCAGGGCTTTTTCGTCTCTGGCCGTTGTCTATGCAAGACTGGCCGAAAGGAGAACGCGAGATGCGGTTATATACCCCGGACACCAACGATTACCCGGAGATGAGCGAGGTGTGGGAACGCTCGGTGCGCGCCACCCATGACTTTCTACCGGACGCCTACATCATCAGGCTCAAGGGGTTGCTGACACAGTATCTGGACAGCGTGACGCTGTTCTGCACCCGGGATGAGCAGCTCAACATCACGGGCTTCGCGGGCGTGAACAAAAACCGACTGGATATTCTGTTCATCGACCCGAACCATCGCGGGAAAAAGCTGGGCACGCAGCTGCTGACCCACGCAATCGAGCACTTCGACATCCGTGAACTGGACGTCAACGAGCAGAACACTCAGGCACTGGGGTTTTACCTCCGGCATGGTTTCGACGTTGTCAGCCGTTCTGAAGTAGACGGCTTGGGTCAGCCTTATCCGATGCTCAGAATGCGCCTGACCCGTCGTAACTGACATCGATTACAGCGCAAATGCAATGTTGCCGCGATTAACCAGCGTGAGGCGGTTACAATGGCGCCTTTCCCATCAGTAAACGGCTTTTCTTCATGACAGACCCCATTCGCCTTTCCAAATGCCTTATCGAGCTGGTCGGTTGCTCCCGCCGGGAGGCCGAACTGTTTATCGAGGGTGGCTGGGTTACTGTGGACGGCGTGGTCATCGAAGAGCCGCACTTCAAGGTCAGCACCCAGAAAATCGAGCTCAGCCCGGATGCCAAGGCCGACTCCCCTGAACCGGTCACGATAATCCTGCACAAACCTGCCTCGGCAAGCGCCGAAGAGGCTTTGCAGATGATCACGCCGGGCACGCTCTCGGTTGAGCACAGCTACAGCAAGCGTCCGCTCAAGGGCCACTTCATGCGCCTTGAGGCGATTTCAAGCCTGCAAGCCAATGCCAGCGGCTTGATGGTGTTCAGCCAGGACTGGAAAATCCTGCGCAAGCTCACCGATGACCGCAGCAAGATCGAGCAGGAATACGTGGTGGAAATCTCGGGCGAAATGGTTGCTCATGGCCTGAACCGGCTGAATCACTGCCTGACCTACAAAGGCAAGGAACTGCCCGCCGTAAAGGCCAGCTGGCAGAACGAGAACCGCCTGCGCTTTGCAATGAAAAACCCGCAGCCCGGCATCATTGCCCTGTTGTGTGAAGCCGTTGGCCTGAAGATCGTCGCCATTCGTCGCATCCGCATCGGCGGCGTGTCCATGGGCAAACTGCCCGAAGGCCAGTGGCGCTACATGACGACCAAGGAAAAGTTTTAACTCCCTCGGCACCCGACCTTATTACCGCGCGCATGACCATCGTCATGCGCCGCCATACGACTTATCAGGAAACACGCCTCATGATGAACAACGACGTACTGCGTAGCGTGCGCTACATGCTCGATATCAGCGACAGCAAGGTTGTCGAAATCATCGGTCTGACCGGTTTTGAAGTGTCCAAAAGCGATGTCATCGCTTTCATGAAGAAAGAGGAAGAAGAGGGCTATCTGGATTGCAGCGATGAAATCATGGCGCATTTTCTCGATGGCCTGGTCTACTTCAAACGTGGCAAGGACGAAAGCCGTCCGCCGCAGCCGATTGATCTGCCGATTACCAACAACATTGTTCTGAAGAAACTGCGCGTGGCCTTCGAACTGAAAGAAGACGACATGCATGCCATCCTGAAATCCGCAGAATTTCCGGTTTCCAAGCCAGAGCTGAGCGCACTGTTCCGCAAGGTCGGACACACCAACTACCGCGCCTGTGGCGATCAACTGCTACGCAATTTCCTCAAGGGTCTGACCCTGCGCGTGCGTGGCTGAACCGGTCGGCACCATGAGTTACAACGTCTCCCCTGTCGGCTTCGTACGCTCCTGCTTCAAGGAGAAATTCGCCATCCCCCGCCAGCCACAGCTGGCCCCGGCAGCACGTGGAGTGCTGGAGCTGGTGGCGCCTTTCGATCAGGGTGAGGCTGTTCAAGGGCTGGAACAGGTCAGTCATGTCTGGCTGCTGTTTCTGTTCCATATGGCGCTGGAAGACAAGCCGCGCCTGAAGGTTCGCCCTCCGCGTCTGGGCGGCAACCAGTCGATGGGGGTATTTGCCACGCGCGCGACGCATCGCCCCAATGGCATCGGCCAGTCGGTGGTCAGACTGGACAAAGTCGAAGCCGGTCGCCTGTGGCTGTCCGGCATCGACTTGCTGGATGGCACACCAGTGCTGGACATCAAGCCATACGTACCCTACGCCGATGCAATCGCCGAGGCGACCAACCACATCGCCAGCGCTGCGCCGGCCCTGATACCGGTGCAGTGGCAGGACGCCGCCCTGCGGCAGGCTCGCGAACACGCACTACGCCTGAGTGAGCCGCTGGTCGAGCTGATCGAGCAATGCCTGGCGCAGGACCCGCGCCCGGCCTATCAGCTACCGACGCCGGAACGCCGCTACGGCGCTCAATTCTGGGATCTGGACGTACGCTGGCACTACCCGCAGGCCGGTGTGATTTGCGTGCTTGAAGTCCTGCTGGCCTGAAGGGATGCCAGCGACAAATCCCGAGCAATAAAAACCCGCCTGATCCCTTCAGGGACGAGGCGGGTTTTGTAAGGCCAACTTACTTCTCGACGAATGCACGCTCGATCAGATAGTCGCCGGGCTCACGCATGCGTGGCGAAACGGTCAGACCAAAGCTGTTGAGCACTTCGCTGGTCTCGTCGAGCATGCTCGGGCTACCGCACAACATGGCGCGGTCGTCCTGTGGGTTGATCGGTGGCAAGCCGATATCGCTGAACAGTTTGCCACTGCGCATCAGGTCGGTCAGGCGGCCTTCGTTCTCGAACGGCTCGCGGGTGACAGTCGGGTAGTAGATCAGCTTGTCACGCAGCGCTTCACCGAAAAACTCGTTCTGCGGCAGATGCTCGGTGATGAATTCACGATAGGCGACTTCGTTCACGTAACGCACGCCGTGGCACAGGATGACTTTCTCGAAACGCTCGTAGGTTTCAGGGTCCTGAATCACGCTCATGAACGGCGCCAGGCCAGTACCCGTGCTCAACAGGTAAAGATGTTTGCCCGGCTTGAGGTCGTCCAGCACCAGCGTACCCGTAGGCTTTTTGCTGATGATGATTTCATCGCCTTCCTTGAGGTGCTGCAACTGCGAGGTCAGCGGACCGTCCGGCACCTTAATGCTGAAAAATTCCAGATGCTCTTCCCAGTTCGGGCTGGCAATCGAGTAGGCGCGCATGAGCGGACGACCGTTTGGCTGCTGCAGACCGATCATGACGAACTGACCGTTCTCGAAACGCAAACCAGGGTCGCGGGTGCACTTGAAACTGAAGAGGGTGTCGTTCCAATGGTGGACGCTGAGGACACGCTCGTGGTTCATGTTGCTCATGTACGTGAAGACTCCTGAAAAAATAGTGCGCGCAGAAGCACTGCGCTGTTGCGCGACATTCTAGTGGCAGACACAATATCTGTTAAATGAATTATCAAGATATAGGTTATCGGTTATATAGATATGCGATTTACTCTTCGTCAGCTCCAAGTGTTCGTTGCCGTCGCCCGACAGGAAAGCGTCTCCAAAGCAGCCGTGCTGCTTTCGCTTTCGCAGTCGGCTGCCAGCACCTCCATCACCGAGCTGGAGCGCCAATCGAGCTGCCAGCTGTTTGACCGCGCCGGCAAGCGGCTAAGCCTTAACGCCACGGGCAGGCAATTACTGCCGCAGGCCGTCGCTCTGCTGGATCAGGCAAAGGAAATCGAAGACCTGCTGAACGGTAAATCAGGCTTTGGCTCGCTGGCAGTCGGGGCCACACTGACGATTGGCAATTATCTGGCGACCCTGCTGATCGGCGGCTACATGCAGCGTCACCCGGAAAGCCAGGTCAAGCTGCACGTCCAGAACACCGCGCATATCGTGCAACAGGTTGCCCACTACGAGATTGATCTGGGCTTGATCGAAGGCGATTGCAGCCACCCGGACATCGAAGTGCAGTCCTGGGTCGAAGACGAACTTGTGGTGTTCTGTGCTCCACAGCATCCACTGGCAAAACGCGCCCATGTAACGCTGGAAGAACTGACCCATGAAGCCTGGATCCTGCGAGAACAAGGTTCAGGCACGCGTTTGACGTTCGATCAGGCCATGCGTCACCACCGCAACGGGCTGAATGTCCGACTGGAGCTGGAACACACCGAAGCCATCAAGCGGGCAGTGGAATCCGGACTGGGCATTGGCTGCATTTCCAGACTGGCGCTACGCGACTCGTTTCGTCGCGGCAACCTGGTGGAACTGGCCACGCCTGAGCTGGATCTGGCGCGTCAGTTCTATTTCATCTGGCACAAACAGAAATATCAGACGTCAGCCATGCGCGAATTCCTCGAACTGTGCCGCGCGTTCACCGCCGGAGTGAAGCGCAGCGACGAGATCGTGCTGCCAAGCCTGTATTGAACAAGCCCTAACCCAGCAGCACAATGCCCCACACCAGAGCGATCATGCTCAAGGCGATGAACTGGGCAGCGCTGCCCATGTCCTTGGCGTTCTTGGACAACGGGTGCAGGTCAAGAGAGATTCGGTCGATGGCAGCCTCTACAGCTGAGTTGAGCAATTCTACAATCAGGGCCAGCAGGCAAACGGCGACCAGCAAGGCATGCTCGGCCTTGCTGACGTGCAGGAAAAACGATAGCGGGACCAACACCACGTTAAGCAGTACCAGCTGGCGGAAAGCGGCTTCGCCTTTGAAAGCAGCTGACAGACCGTCCAGAGAATAGCCTGCGGCATTGAGGATACGTTTTAGACCGGTTTGGCCTTTGAAGGGCGACATAGAGAGGCTGCTGTGTAAAAAAGATGAGGAAAGCTAAGGCACTAAAGGTCAAAAAAGCGTGAATGCTCGCAACCTGAACACCGTTAACTGGACGAGATGGACTCAAGCTGCTGTAACAACAACGCTGCCTGAGTTCGCGTGCGTACGCCAAGCTTGCGGAAAATCGCCGTGACGTGCGCCTTGATAGTGGCTTCGGAGACGCTGAGTTCTGAGGCAATCTGCTTGTTCAGCAGCCCCTCACAGACCATCGTCAATACTCGAAACTGCTGGGGCGTGAGGCTGGCAAGGCCAGCGCTTGCAGCCTTCGCTTCATCCGAAACACTGATCACTTCATTGACCTGCGGCGGCCACCAGACGTCGCCATCGAGCACGGTGCGCACCGCCTGCTGAATGACTTCAAGGGGGCTGGATTTAGGAATGAACCCGCTGGCACCAAACTCTCTGGAACGCACCACTATCGACGCCTCTTCCTGAGCCGAAACCATCACCACCGGTATCTGCGGATATTGGCCGCGCAACAGGACCAGCCCGGAGAAGCCATAAGCCCCTGGCATGTTCAGGTCCAGCAGAACCAGATCCCAATCAGCCTTCTCTCCCAGACGGGATTCAAGCTGGGCAATGCTTTCTGCCTCGACGAGCCGCGCTTCAGGCCCCAGGCCAATGCTCAGCGCCTGATGCAGCGCACTGCGAAACAGGGGATGATCATCAGCGATCAGGATGTCGTAGGTCATGTAGTGATCCTGTTTTTATAGTGAGGGCCGACAGAATCGGCCACCCAGCAAGACTGGCGAATGCGCATCGCGACAACCCGAAAAGAGCGTCGGTGCCACACCAGACAAGATGAATCGGCTTCCAGGCGGCGCCAAGCATGCCCAGCAAGACCATGACGGTCAAGCGCGAAGCGTCATTGCCCGAGAACATGGATGGCAATTAGCCCATACAGGGCAGATCCGCAACACTGCGTGATAGAAAGCCTTCAAATAAAAGCCTTCAAATGAGTGTTGGCCGCGTCGTCGGGGTCTATCGGCTTGAGGTACTTGGCACCCAGATAATGAGCGCTGAACACATCCAGATAAGCATCCAGTACACCACTGGCGCAGGTATCCCCGGCCAGCTCCAGACAAAGCGCGGCGACTTCGGCAGTACAGAAGTGATCGTCTCGCCTTGATCGGCGCAAACGGTAACGCGAGATCTGCTCGGGCTCCAGCGTCAACACCGGAAACCTTTCCAGATACGGGCTTTTGCGGAACATCTTGCGCGCCTCGGTCCAGGTGGCATCCAGCAGAATGAACAGTGGGCGCTTGCCATCCATGCGCGACACCTTATTGACCACACGCTCCTCGGCAACGAATTCACCGGGAAAAACGATATACGGCTGCCACTGCGGATCGTCCAGCAAGGCGAGCAATTGCTCGTCGACATCTATTCGCGACCAGCCGAAGGCGTGGGTGTCCTTGATGACATCGGCGATCAGCCAGCCGGTGTTGGTCGGCTTCAAAGGCTCGGTGTCGTACATCAGCAGGCACATGCCTGACTCGGCAGTCACGGCAGGTCGCCACGCGCACAGGCAATAACTGGAGATAACCCGGCAATCCGGACAGCGCGGCGCGCGCGAGCCGCGAGCAATAAAGGGCTTGGTACTGCGGGCCAGACGCTCGTCGCGCAGACGGGAAACGGCATGACTCATTACAGGACACGCCTGCGGGGGGAATACATCGACACCACAAAGACTCGGCAGGATTAAAGTGCGCGCAGTTTATCAGAGCCCCGGCACTTCAACCCGCTTTCGGTCCTCGAGCTGTTCCCGCTTCAGAGAGACCGTGTTGAAACGGGTACAGCCCCTAGGCCCGATGAAGACTCCTGCTCTATACTGCTGCGCCATTGCAACCCGCGTTATCGGCGGGCTGCCCGGAACGCACTTTGAAGTCGCTGGTCCAACGGCCAGCCACTTAATCAGGAGAGTTTAATGCTGCGCCTTATCGTACCCACCCTTACGCTTTTGCTCGTTGCTCCGCTATGCGCCCAGGCGGCGTCGAAACAGGAGTTCGAACTCAGCAAGATGCTGGAAAAAGTGGCTAAGGAAAGCAGTGTCGGCACGCCAAGAGCGATCAACGAAGACATCCTCGATCAGGGCTATACCGTCAGTGGCAACGAATTGATCAACCACTTGAGCGTACGCGAAGGTCAGGCCCAGCAAATGCGCGCCAACCCGGACGTGATGCGCAACCAGTTGGGCAACAGCGTTTGCCACAACAACGGTTTCCGCCAGTTGATGACCAAGGGAGCCGTCCTCAAGTATCAGTTCACCGAGTACAAGACCAACCGCCCGGTTGCGACCCAGACCTTTCAGGCGTCGGATTGCACTGTAAAGCCGAAAAAGTAAGCCACCCCGGCACGTAGCCCCCTCCCCGCGCGCCTGTCCCTCAGGCGCGTCAGTTCAGCATCGCTCAATACATCCTGCAACGAATCCGCCCTGGCAATGAACAGGGAATGGGTAGCCTTTCTCTGCAAACCGGGACATCATCGATTCAACACGCCCCACCGGGCCATTGATTCTGCAGGAGGATAAACCCCGAATGCCGTATGTACCTGACGATCTTCTATCCCGACACTTTCAAAGCAACGGTCTCGACCTGACCAGCAAAATTGAAGAGCACATCAACGAGGTTGCTCCTGGTACCAGAAACCTGCCGCTGTATCGCGACATGATGCTCACGGTGCTACGCATGGCCCAGGACGACCGCAATCGCTGGGACGTCAAGATAACGCTGCAAACCCTGCGCGAACTGGACAAAGCCTTTCGGGTGCTCGAGCGCTTCAAGGGCCGCCGCAAAGTCACCGTATTCGGCTCTGCTCGCACCCCTCAAGAGCACCCCCTTTACGCACAGGCCAGAGAGCTGGGCGAAAAGCTTGCCCGCTCGGACATGATGGTCATCACCGGCGCAGGTGGCGGCATCATGGCGGCAGCCCACGCAGGTGCAGGTCTGAAACACAGCCTGGGGTTCAACATTACCCTGCCCTTCGAGCAGCACGCCAACCCTACGGTGGAGGGCACGGAAAACCTGCTGCCTTTCCACTTCTTCTTCACACGCAAGCTGTTCTTCGTCAAGGAAGCCGACGCACTGGTGCTGTGTCCAGGCGGGTTTGGAACCCTGGACGAAGCGCTGGAAGTGCTTACATTGATACAGACCGGCAAAAGCCCTCTGGTGCCCGTCGTGTTACTGGACACCCCTGGCGGCAGCTTCTGGCAAGGTGCACTGGACTTCATCAAAAACCAGTTGCAGGACAACCACTACATTCTGCCAGCCGATATGAAACTGATGAGACTGGTCTACAGCGCCGATGACGCCGTGGAAGAGATCAACCAGTTTTATGGCAACTTCCACTCCAGCCGCTGGCTGAAGAACAAGTTTGTGATCCGCATGCGCCACGCGCTCAGCGCGAAGGCTCTGGAGCACATGCAGGAAGCTTTCGCCGATCTGTGTATCAATGAAAACTTTCATCAGCACAGCTATCAGGGCGAGGAGCACGATGAAGTTCAATTCAGTCACCTGACACGACTTGCGTTTACCTTCACAGGACGCAATCAGGGCAGGCTTCGTGAACTGGTGGACTACATCAATCAACAGGAAAACTGGGAGGACGCCTCAGCGACAAGAGATGGCGCGCAGGATCAAGCGCCACAGAAAACGCTCTGATACCTCAGTCATCCCCGCCACGGCCGCTTAACAAGCGGCCGATCATATCCAGCGGATAGCCGCGATAACTCAGAAACCTTCCCTGCCTGGCTCGCTCACGAGCATCAACAGGCAAAGCACCGGCAAACTTGCGCTGCCAGAGCTCGTGAAGCTTCTCCTGCCAATCCACACCACATTCCCTGAGCGCCTGCTCAATGTCGGCCCGCTGCAAGCCACGCTGATTCAGCTCTTCTCGAATACGAACAGGGCCATAGCCCGAACGTGCCCGATAAGAAACGAAGCTTTCAAGGTAACGGGATTCAGAGAGCAGGCCTTCCTCGACCAGACGGTCGAGTGCTGCATCGATAAGCTCAGGGGGAGCGCCGCGCTGACGCAGTTTACGCGTCAGCTCGACCCGACCGTGCTCGCGACGTGCGAGCAGGTCCATTGCAGTGCGCCTTACGGCGACAGGTGTATCAAGTACGACAGGCATGACTATCAGATATCAGCGTCTGCTTCGGCCATATCATCAGCAACGGCAGCTTCGCGGGAACCGACAGCTTTGGTGTCGACACCAGGGGTGAGCAACTTGTCGCGAATCTGCTTCTCGAGCGCTTTGCAGATTTCCGGGTTATCTGCCAGGAACTTGGCCGAGTTGGCTTTACCCTGACCGATCTTGCTGCCTTGGTAGCTGTACCAGGCACCGGACTTCTCGACAAAGCCATGCAGCACGGCCAGATCGACGATTTCGCCGTTCAGGTAGATACCCTTGCCGTAAAGAATCTGGAACTCGGCCTGACGGAATGGCGGAGCCACCTTGTTCTTCACGACCTTGACGCGGGTTTCGCTGCCGACAACCTCGTCGCCTTCTTTCACTGCGCCTGTACGGCGGATGTCCAGACGTACCGAAGCGTAGAACTTCAGAGCGTTACCACCGGTAGTGGTTTCCGGGCTGCCGAACATCACACCGATTTTCATGCGGATCTGGTTGATGAAGATCACCAGGCAGTTGGCGTTCTTGATGTTGCCGGTGATCTTGCGCAGTGCCTGCGACATCAGACGCGCCTGCAGACCCACGTGCATGTCGCCCATTTCGCCTTCGATCTCTGCCTTAGGCACCAGCGCAGCAACGGAGTCGACAACGATGACGTCGATGGCGTTGGAACGTACCAGCATGTCGGTGATTTCAAGCGCCTGCTCACCGGTATCCGGCTGCGAAACCAGCAGGTCGTCGACATTGACGCCCAGTTTGCCGGCGTATTCCGGATCAAGCGCGTGCTCGGCGTCGACAAACGCACAGGTAGCACCCATTTTCTGGGCTTGCGCGATAACCGACAACGTCAGCGTGGTTTTACCGGAAGACTCTGGACCGTAGATTTCCACGATCCGGCCTTTCGGCAGACCGCCGATGCCCAGTGCGATATCCAGACCCAGCGAACCGGTGGAGATGGCAGGAATAGCCTGGCGATCATGGTCGCCCATGCGCATCACGGCACCTTTACCGAACTGACGCTCGATCTGACCCAAGGCCGCAGCCAAGGCTTTCTTCTTGTTGTCGTCCATTGAAGTCCTCACGTAATCAAATTCAATTAGGGCCTTGATGGCCACAACACCTGTATAAGTAGACAGTATTATTCCACAGCGATGAGCGCGCGCCTACCCCTGTTTTGGCATTTCTCCACGCGCAAGCTGTATAAGCCCTTGCAGCGCGGCTTCGACCGTCTGTCGACGGACCTGATCCCGGTCGCCATCGAACTGGCGACGCTGTGCGACAAGCGCGTCATCCTTGCCCCAACACAGCCATACGGTACCGACCGGTTTATCCGGCGAACCACCGCCAGGCCCTGCAACACCGCTGACTGCGACGGCGAATCGCGCGCCGCTTTCACGCTGCGCACCTCGCACCATGGCTTCGACAACAGGCTGGCTGACCGCCCCGGCCTCTACGAACAGTGCCTCGGGCACGCCCAATTGCCGAGTCTTCTGGGCATTTGAATAAGTCACATAACCCACTTCGAACCACGCCGAGCTGCCGGCGATGCGTGTGATCGCTTCGGCGATTCCGCCTCCCGTGCAGGATTCGGCGGTGGTCACTTGAGCGCTCATTGCGTCGAGAAGCCTGCCAAGTGTATCGGCCAGCCCGGTTATCTCGTCCACGGTGTCCTCGTTCATGCTGGAAGCCTGTAAAAGTGATTCCTGAGACAAAGCAGCCACCTTGAAGCGGGTCTGCCATTGCCGGTTTATCGCGCATCTTTCCTGCGTTCCGGCTTTTTGACCGTTTCGACCGTCGTTTCTCTCGGCCTTTTTCTGGCTTCTTCCAGCGGGATGAAGCGACCGTTGACGGAATCCCTTGCTCGTTTGTTTTTCATATAAAAGTCCTTTTTTATAGCGTGCCGCCCGGTTATCGAGTAGCCGCGATGAAAGTCTATACGCCAAATCGAGGTTCATGGCTGTCAGGAAACGCCCGGTCACCAATAAGCGGAAGGTACGCTGTAACTGCACCGCCTGATTGAGCGTGATAACCTTGCGACCATCGCACATACCCGGCAGACGCCCCTCGATTCAAGGAGGGACCACCCGTCATGCCTCAAGGTTGCCTCACTCCTCTCAAGAACTTGCCTAAGCCACTGATGAATAAAGCAATTTCCGACCTCTCCTCACATACCCCCATGATGCAGCAGTACTGGAAACTCAAAAACCAGCATCTGGATCAACTGATGTTTTATCGCATGGGCGATTTCTACGAGATCTTCTACGAAGATGCGAAGAAAGCCGCCAAGTTGCTGGACATCACCCTGACCGCGCGCGGTCAGTCGGCAGGCCAGAGCATCCCCATGTGCGGGATTCCTTATCACGCCGCCGAAGGCTATCTGGCCAAACTGGTTAAGCTGGGCGAATCGGTCGTGATCTGTGAGCAGATCGGCGACCCGGCCACCAGCAAGGGCCCGGTGGATCGTCAGGTGGTCCGCATCATTACGCCCGGAACCATCAGCGACGAGGCCTTGCTCGATGAGCGCAGGGATAACCTGATTGCCGCCGTACTGGGTGACGAACGCCTGTTCGGCCTTGCCGTGCTGGACATTACCAGCGGCAACTTCAGTGTGCTGGAGATCAAGGGCTGGGAGAATCTGCTGGCCGAGCTTGAACGCATCAACCCGGTCGAGCTGTTGATTCCGGACGACTGGCCGCAAGGTCTGCCTGCCGAAAAACGCCGTGGTGCGCGACGTCGTGCGCCGTGGGATTTCGAGCGCGACTCAGCCCATAAAAGTCTGTGTCAGCAGTTTTCAACCCAGGACCTGAAGGGTTTTGGTTGCGAAAACCTGACACTCGCCATCGGTGCTGCGGGCTGCCTGCTCAGCTACGCCAAGGAAACCCAGCGTACCGCCCTGCCCCACTTGCGCAGCCTGCGTCACGAACGCCTCGACGACACGGTAATCCTCGATGCCGCCAGTCGGCGCAACCTGGAGTTGGACACCAACCTGTCCGGTGGCCGCGACAATACGCTGCAATCGGTCATGGACCGTTGCCAGACGGCGATGGGAACGCGGCTGCTGACCCGCTGGCTGAACCGGCCGTTGCGCGACCTGACGATTCTTCAGGCACGCCAGACGTCCATTACCTGCTTTCTGGAGCGCTACCGCTTCGAGAACCTGCAGCCTCAGCTCAAGGAAATCGGCGACATCGAGCGGATTCTGGCGCGTATCGGCCTGCGTAACGCTCGGCCACGGGACCTTGCCCGTCTGCGCGATGCCCTGAGCGCTCTGCCCGAACTGCAACAGGCGATGACCGATCTTGAAGCGCCGCACCTGCAACAACTTGCGCAGACAGCCAGCATCTATCCGGAACTCGCTGATCTGCTGCAGCGCGCGATCATCGACAATCCGCCTGCCGTGATACGCGACGGCGGTGTTATGAAGACTGGTTACGACGCTGAGCTGGATGATCTGCAATCGCTGAGTGAAAACGCCGGTCAGTTCCTGATCGATCTGGAAGCCCGCGAAAAGGCCCGTACCGGTCTTGCCAACCTGAAAGTCGGTTACAACCGCGTGCACGGCTACTTCATCGAGTTGCCGAGCAAACAGGCCGAGCAGGCCCCGGCTGATTACATACGCCGCCAGACCCTCAAGGGGGCCGAGCGCTTTATCACGCCCGAGCTCAAGGAATTCGAAGACAAGGCGTTGTCAGCCAAAAGCCGCGCACTGGCACGTGAAAAGATGCTCTACGAAGCGCTGCTTGAAGACCTGATCGGCCATCTAGCGCCGCTGCAGGATACGGCAGCGGCGCTGGCTGAACTGGACGTGCTGAGCAACCTTGCAGAGCGCGCGCTGAATCTGGACCTCAACTGCCCACGGTTCGTTGCCGAACCCTGCATGCGCATCGAGCAGGGCCGTCACCCGGTCGTAGAGCAGGTACTGAGTACCCCGTTTGTCGCCAACGACCTGGCGCTGGACGACAGCACGCGCATGCTGGTCATTACCGGCCCGAACATGGGCGGTAAATCGACCTATATGCGTCAGACGGCGCTGATTGTACTGCTGGCGCATATCGGCAGTTTCGTGCCCGCTGCCAGCTGCGAACTGTCGTTGGTCGACCGGATCTTCACCCGTATCGGCTCCAGCGACGACCTGGCCGGTGGACGCTCGACGTTCATGGTCGAAATGAGCGAAACGGCAAACATCCTGCACAATGCAACTGACAAAAGCCTGGTGCTGATGGACGAAGTCGGACGTGGCACCAGTACCTTCGACGGCCTTTCGCTGGCTTGGGCAGCGGCGGAATGTCTGGCGCAACTGCGTGCTTATACACTGTTCGCGACGCACTATTTCGAGCTGACAGTGCTGCCGGAAAGCGAACCGCTGGTGAGCAATGTGCACCTGAACGCCACTGAGCATAACGAGCGCATCGTTTTCCTGCACCGCGTACTGCCAGGGCCTGCGAGCCAGAGCTACGGTCTGGCCGTGGCGCAACTGGCCGGCGTGCCGGGCAAGGTCATCAGCCGCGCCAAGGAACACTTGCAGCGTCTGGAAACCACCAGCCTGCCGCACGAGCAGCCGCGCGCCAAACCCGGCAAGCCCGCAGTCCCGCAGCAGAGCGATATGTTCGCAAGTCTGCCGCACCCGGTGCTGGACGAGCTGTCGAAGGTCAAGGTCGACGATATGACCCCGCGGCAGGCGCTGGATTTGCTATACACATTGCAAACTCGCCTGTGACGCGAAGCGTTACATACTGTTAGAATCCCGCGCGGTTGGGGACGCTCTCGGCTTTTAGCCTGGTCGAGGCGTTTTTCGAGCCGCGTGAAAATGCAGCGAACCATCGGTAGGTGGCAGGGACAGGTAGCAGACGACGCAGTCTTACCGCTTCAAGGCCACCCACCAAAAGCACGTGTTTTCATAGGGCCGGGAAACCTCCCGAACCTGGCACCCCTGTCTGGAAGGGCTCTGCCGCAGCCGCCTGAGGAGAAAATTAGAAATGACCTTCGTCGTCACCGACAACTGCATCAAGTGCAAGTACACCGACTGCGTAGAAGTCTGTCCGGTGGACTGCTTTTACGAAGGCCCGAATTTCCTGGTGATCCACCCGGACGAGTGCATCGACTGCGCGCTCTGCGAGCCTGAGTGCCCTGCCGTGGCCATTTACTCGGAAGACGAGATTCCCGCTGGCATGGAAAACTTCATCGAGCTCAACGCTGAGCTTGCCGAAGTCTGGCCCAATATCACCGAAAAGAAAGACGCTATGCCGGATGCGGCAGAGTGGGATGGCAAACCCGGCAAGATCGCTGATCTGGAACGCTAGATTCCAGACAGACAAAAGGCCCCCGAGAGGGCCTTTTTTGTTGGACAGTCCGGTTTTCTGCAGACAAAAAAAGGGGCGGTATGACCCGCCCACATTTTATCCCTGATCCCTGTATTCCCTGGTCATCATCCTGATGAATCGCATCCCGCGATGTCCTTGACCGTCGTCCTTGATGGCCTGTGCCTGTCCGTTGGCACAGCTTCGATATTAGAGATTTACCCCGGCAGAGCAACACCTCAAACGCTCCAGGATATTTCCATGACAATCGCCTTCGAAAATATAATTTCCATTTAAAACAAGGTGTTAAATCCTAAAACGCAGCTGTTTGGCGACAAGCCTCACTCTTGTTACCTGAATGACTTACAGCAACCGTACGCAATGACTTACAGGCTTTGAAAGCTGAAAGGCCGAGCAGACGCATTGACCTACGACATTCAAATGACGAAAGACTATAAAAAGGCCGATATACACAGTCTGTGTTATATCGGCCCTGGATTGACGTTACGAAGAGAGGGTTACTGGAAGAGAGACTCGCTGGACAGCCCGTTCTTTTCAAGGATCTCACGCAGGCGCTTGAGCCCTTCAACCTGGATCTGCCTGACCCGCTCACGCGTCAGACCGATCTCAAGCCCTACATCTTCAAGTGTGCTGCTTTCATGCCCGCGCAAGCCAAAGCGGCGGATGACGACCTCGCGCTGCTTCTCGGTCAACTCAGACAACCATTGATCGATGCTCTGGGACAGGTCATCGTCCTGCAGTAACTCACAGGGGTCGGTTGGACGATCGTCGGTCAAGGTGTCGAGCAGGGTCTTGTCCGAATCAGGCCCCAGCGAGACGTCCACCGAAGAGACACGCTCGTTGAGGCCGAGCATGCGCTTGACTTCACCTACCGGTTTTTCCAGCAGATTGGCAATTTCTTCGGGAGAAGGTTCGTGATCCAGCTTCTGGGTGAGCTCTCGGGCCGCGCGTAGATAAACGTTCAGCTCCTTGACGACGTGAATCGGCAGCCGGATGGTCCGGGTCTGATTCATGATCGCGCGTTCGATGGTCTGACGAATCCACCAGGTGGCGTAGGTAGAAAAACGAAAGCCTCGTTCAGGGTCGAATTTTTCAACCGCCCGAATCAACCCCAGGTTGCCCTCCTCGATCAGGTCAAGCAATGACAGCCCACGATTGACATAGCGTCTGGCAATTTTCACTACCAGACGCAGATTGCTTTCAATCATGCGCTTGCGCCCGGCCGGGTCTCCACTTTGCGACAGACGCGCAAAATGAACTTCTTCTTCCGGGGACAGCAGAGGAGAAAAACCGATTTCATTGAGGTACAGCTGGGTAGCATCAAGCGCCCGCGCGTAGTCAATGTACTTGTGTTGTTTGAGCGATGTTGAATGCTTGACCTTGGCGCGTCCGGAGGCAGCGGGTGGCTGCTTCTCGTTTGACGCTTCCTTCAGGACAATGCCGGCTTCCATAAGGAGCACTTCATCATCGATGTCAAACTCCGGCGCTTCGTTGCCAAGAGCCATTGTTTTAGTCCTTTGGTGAGTTCGACCTCAAGCTCCAGTATCGCCTGATTCCATGGCAACACTTGAGCCTGTTCCTAATACGCCCGGAACAGGCTGGCAACTATCAACGACGTGGCAAAAATCCCAATGGATCTACAGGTTTCCCTTGGCGGCGAATCTCAAAATGCAGTTTCACCCGGTCAGTTCCTGTTGACCCCATCTCGGCAATCGTTTGCCCTGCCTTGACCTGTTGACCTTCCCGTACCAAAAGCCTGCGATTATGACCGTAGGCACTGACGTAGGTATCGCTGTGTTTGATGATGATCAATTCGCCGTAGCCCCGTAATCCACTTCCGGCGTAAACAACTGAACCATCAGACGCTGCCAAAACAGGCTGTCCCAAATCACCAGCGATATCAATTCCTTTATTCAAACTGCCGTTTGAGGAAAATTTTCCTATCAAAATGCCACTTGAAGGCCAGGTCCAACCCGTCGGAGACTTACCGGCCGGGCCTGTCCCGGTGGTCGCAGAAGGAGGTATTACCACAGGTACAACGGCAACAGGCTTGGAAATAACCGTAGTTTTGACGGACCCGGAACTGCTGGTGCTGGTTGATGTAGAGGTCACCGGACGTCCTGCGCCAGAAGTCGACGCTACGTCCTGCGTTGAAGAGGAGCGCCCGTCAAAGCGAATTGTCTGACCTGGCTTGATGGTAAACGGCTCGGGGATCTGATTACGGGCAGCCAGCGCTTTCCAGTCCCAGCCGTAACGGAATGCAATAGAAAAAAGCGTGTCACCGCGCCTGACCACGTATTGGCCGGTGGTTACCGTCGGGCGCTGGGCAACGGCATTACCGTTACGATCAACGACACGAACACCGCCTGAAGGCGTGCTGGAGCAGCCGACCAAAAGGACACTGAGAGCAATGCCAATCACCAGACGCTGATAACTTCTTGAAGACCTGAGCTGCTGAATGACTGTGAGACTCACCCGCCACTCCCTTTACTGGTGACTGAATTCAAAAAAGATGCCTATTGTGCCGTAATAGCGACGGGCAGCCAGTGATTAACCGTTGAAAAAACGTTGTTATGTATCAATCAGCTACATGGAATGATGCCATCAGGCCATTCAACATTCCGGGCCGCGCGCTGTAGACCAATGACTGAAGCCAGAATTCACTGTTTACCGAAGACAATCTTCACGCGATTGGCCCGTTGAGCAGTGGCACGAAGCGCACAGCCCCCAGTACGTGCCGGGAAAAACCGTTTTCTTCACGGATGATCAGCATCAATTGCTGAACCTCTCCCGAACCCACCGGTATGACCAGCCGACCTCCAGGTGCCAGTTGATCAAGCAGCGCCTGCGGTACGTCGGTTGCCACTGCCGTGACGATAATGCCGTTATAAGGTGCCAGAGCAGGCCAGCCTTCCCAGCCGTCGCCCCAGCGGAAAACCACATTACGCAGATTGAGCTCGACCAGACGCTCCTTGGCGCGGTCCTGAAGGACTTTGATACGCTCGACCGAAAATACACGCTCCACCAGTTGCGCCAGCACCGCGGTTTGGTAGCCCGACCCTGTACCGATCTCCATGACCTTGTCCAGCGGACCTGCTGCCAATAGCAGCTCGCTCATCCGCGCGACCATGTAAGGCTGGGAGATCGTCTGGTTGTGGCCGATGGGCAGCGCTGTGTCTTCATAAGCGCGATGCGCCAGCGCTTCATCGACAAACAGATGCCGGGGCGTCTTGCGAATGACGTCCAGCACCCGCTGGTTGGAAATACCCTCTTCGCAGAGGCGCTGGATCAGACGTTCACGGGTGCGCTGCGAGGTCATCCCGATCCCGCGACGCAATAGATCATCCTGCTCGCGCGACATCAACGAAGACCCTCCAGCCAGGTATTCAGGCTGCTGAATCCGTCCTGATAAGTTCGATCCAGCTGCAACGGCGTAATCGATACATAACCCTGTATGACCGCATGGAAGTCGGTGCCAGCACCGCCGTCCTCGACATCGCCGGCAGCGGCAATCCAGTAGCCGGCACGACCACGCGGGTCGACAACCTTTACCGGCGCCGCAGCACGGGCACGGTGCCCCAGTCGGGTCAGTTGAATGCCGCGGATATGCTCAAGCGGCAGGTTCGGAATATTCACGTTCATTACCGTGCGGGGTGGCAGGTCGAGTTGCTCATGGGCCTCAACCAGCAAACGCGCATAATGCGCCGCCGTCGCCAGATTATCCGGCTGACGTGACAAAAACGAAAAGGCAAACGACGGACGCTGCAGAAAACGCCCTTCAAGCGCTGCAGCGACCGTTCCGGAATACAGTACATCGTCGCCCAGATTGGCACCCAGGTTGATACCTGAAACCACCATGTCCGGTTGATGCTCCAATAACCCATGAATCCCCAGATGCACGCAGTCGGTCGGCGTACCATTGAGACTGATGAAGCCATTGGCCAGTGCATGTGGGTGCAAGGGCCGGTCGAGTGTCAGGGAACTGCTGGCACCGCTTTTGTCCTGATCAGGGGCGATCACCACGCACTCGGCATAGTCCGCCAGCGCCGCATGGAGCGCGACAAGACCGGGCGCATTCACCCCGTCATCATTTGATATCAGAATACGCATGAGCTGTCCGTCTGCCCAACCGGCACCAGATCGATGAGTTCACGTACCAAGACGGTCGCAAAGCATCCGGGCGGAAGGACGAATTCCAGTTGCAGAATGTCAGACTCGGGATAATGCCACGTCAGCCGCCCAATGGGCAGTCGCAGGATGCGACGTTCGTGCTCCATGCCCGCTCTGACCAGCCAGTCACGCAACACGGATTCGTCATCGGCAACGGTATTTTCCAGCGCTGCCGTCTCACCGCCAGCTGGCGAAGGGCCTTCACCCCACTGAGGACCGGTGGGGTGCAGATCGAGGATCGCCAGACGAGGATCGCTGCATTCATCCAATCCGGCCGGGAAAAAACTGCGACTGTCGGTGAACGCAAGCAAATCCCCGACCTGAGCCTTCTGCCAGCTGCCATCGGCAACCCGGGCGGCCAACACCCGGTTGAACAGGTAACTGCGCGCCGTGGACAACAGTCGCGAACGCACGGCGCGCTGCTCAGGCAGCGCCTTGCGGGCGGCGTAATCGCGTGCCTCGCCAAGATTTCCGCCCTGATAGCCAAAACGCTGCGTGCCGAAATAATTGGGGATGCCCTGCCGGGCAATGGTTTCAAGGCGCTGATTCAACGCGCCCTGGTCTGCCTCCAGCTGAGTCAGACGCAGGGTGAAGCCATTGGCCGCATGGGCGCCACGTTGCAGCTTGCGTTTGTGACGACCGCTTTTAAGAATCTTCAGCGTGTCGTCCTGCGCAGCAGACAGATCAGGATCGGCCTTGCCCGGCAGTTGAATACTGAACCACTGACGGGTCAATGCCTGGCGATCCTTGAGACCGGCGTAGCTGACTGTGCGCAACTGAACGCCCGCAGCCCGGGCCAGCCGGCGCGCCGCCTCTTCCGTGTTCAGGCCGCGTTTCTCGACCCATAGCCACAAGTGCTCGCCATCCCCGGAAAGCGGAATGTCCAGCACTTCATCGACCTGAAAGTCTTCGGCAGTCGCCTTGAGGGCTGCACGACCCAGTGCATCGCCGTAGGCCCTGGGGCCAAGCAGTTCAAGTTCATTCATGCGCGCAGCAACAACGCAACGGCATGCACCGCGATGCCTTCTTCACGTCCGGTAAAGCCGAGTTTTTCTGTCGTTGTCGCTTTCACGTTCACCTGGTCCAGCTCAACCTGTAGATCTTCAGCGATCAAGGCACGCATGGCATCGATATGCGGTGCCATTTTCGGTGCCTGGGCAACAATGGCGGCGTCGACATTACCCACTTTCCAGCCTTTGCCTTGGATCTGCTTGAGGACATGACGCAGCAGCACGCGGCTGTCGGCACCTTTGAACTGCGGATCGGTGTCAGGAAAGTGCTTGCCGATATCGCCCAGTGCCGCGGCCCCCAGGAGCGCATCGCTCAGGGCATGCAGCAGGACATCGCCATCGGAATGGGCCAGCAGGCCGAACCCGTGTGCAATCCGCACGCCGCCCAAGGTAATGAAGTCGCCTTCAGCGAAACGGTGCACATCATAGCCATGGCCAATACGCATAAAAAAACGCCCTGAAAAAAGTCAGGGCGTGATTCTACCTGCTTTGGCGCTCGTTAGCTGTTCAAGGCTTCAGCGTGATGCCTTAGATGGTCTTCGATGAAGCTGGCGATGAAGAAATAGCTGTGGTCATAACCTGGCTGCATCCGCAAGGTCAGCGGATAGTTCGCAGCCTTGGCGGCCTGAACCAGAACTTCAGGCTTGAGCTGATTGACCAGAAAGTCATCACGATCACCCTGATCCACTAGCGTCGGCAGTTTTTCCGACGCTTGCCCAATCAACACACTGGCATCCCACTCGCGCCAACGCGAACGGTCTTCACCCAGATAACGGGAGAACGCCTTTTGCCCCCACGGGCAGTCAATCGGATTGCTGATCGGCGAGAACGCCGATACCGACCTGTAGCGACCGGGATTGCGCAGTGCGCAGACCAGCGCCCCATGCCCGCCCATCGAGTGCCCGCTGATACTGCGCGCCTCTGACGCCGGGAAGTGCTCTTCGATAAGGGCTGGCAGCTCCCTGACGACGTAATCATGCATCTGGTAATGCCGCGCATATGGCTGTTCGGTGGCATTGAGATAGAAGCCCGCCCCTTGACCGAAGTCCCAGGCACCTTCAGGGTCGTCTGCTACGTCGGCACCGCGCGGGCTGGTGTCGGGTGCCACGATAATAATGCCCAGCTCGGCCGCAAGCCGGTGAGCTGCGGCTTTCTGCATGAAGTTCTCGTCGGTGCAGGTCAGACCGGACAACCAGTACAGCACCGGGAGCTTGCCGCCCTGCTCTGCCTGCGGCGGCAGATAGACCGCAAACACCATGTCACAACCCTGTACTTGAGAGTGGTGTTTGTAACGCTTGTGCCAGCCGCCGAAGCTTTTCTGGCAGGAAATATTTTCCAAAGGCATGTCGCTTCCTCCAGTTGCAAGCGGCAAGCTACAAGCATGTAACAAATCTTCGTGCTTGCCGCTTGCCACTGCTCCTCAAAAATGAATGACGGTGCGGATGCTTTTGCCTTCATGCATCAGGTCGAACGCCTTGTTGATGTCTTCCAGGCCCATGGTATGGGTGATGAACGTATCCAGCGGGATTTCACCGGTCTGCGCCATGTCGACATAGCTTGGCAGTTCGGTGCGGCCACGCACGCCACCAAATGCCGAACCGCGCCAGACGCGTCCTGTCACCAGCTGGAACGGACGGGTAGAGATTTCCTGACCGGCACCGGCCACGCCGATGATGACCGACTCGCCCCAGCCCTTGTGGCAGGATTCCAGTGCTGCACGCATCAATTGCACATTACCGATGCACTCAAACGAGAAGTCGACGCCGCCATCGGTCATGTCAACAATGACTTCCTGAATAGGACGGTCGAAATCTTTCGGATTGACGCAGTCAGTCGCGCCCAACTGTTTGGCGATCTCGAACTTGGCCGGGTTGATATCGATGGCGATGATTCGAGACGCTTTGGCTTTGACCGCGCCGATCAACGCTGAGAGACCGATACCGCCCAGACCGAAGATCGCTACTGTATCGCCAGGCTTGACCTTGGCAGTGTTGAGCACCGCACCGATACCGGTGGTGACACCACAACCCAGCAGGCAGACTTTTTCCAGCGGTGCCTGTTTGTCGATTTTGGCCACCGAGATTTCCGGCAGTACGGTGTATTCGGAGAAGGTCGAAGTGCCCATGTAGTGGAAAATCGGCTCGCCCTTGTAGGAAAAACGCGTGGTGCCATCCGGCATCAGGCCTTTACCCTGCGTGGCACGAATCGCCTGACACAGGTTGGTCTTGCCCGAACGGCAGAATTTGCACTGGCGGCATTCCGGGGTGTACAGCGGAATAACGTGATCACCGACCGCGACAGAGGTGACACCTTCGCCAATGGCTTCGACAATCGCACCGCCTTCATGACCGAGAATCGACGGGAAAATCCCCTCGGGATCGGCACCGGAAAGTGTGTAGGCATCGGTATGGCAGACGCCGGAGGCCACTACTCTGAGCAGCACTTCTCCCGCCTTGGGCATGGCGACATCGACTTCAACGATCTCCAATGGCTTTTTGGCTTCAAAAGCGACAGCAGCGCGCGACTTGATCATCAAACTTCTCCGACGGGTAAAAACAAGGTATGCAGTGTAGTACAGTGCCAATTGGCGAGTAATACAGCTAAAAGCAAAACATTAATGCTGTACAGGGATAATCCATGCACATCAATCGCTGGGAAGGTCTGGACGAATTCGTTGCCGTCGCTGAATGCGGCCAGTTTACAGCGGCAGCGCAAAGGCTCGGGGTTTCCTCGTCACATATCAGCCGTCAGATCGTGCGCCTTGAAGAACGACTGCAAACCCGTTTGCTTTATCGCAGCACGCGCAAGGTCGCGCTGACCGAGGCTGGTCAAACTTTTTTGCATCACTGCCAACGTTTGCAGGACGGCCGCGAAGAAGCACTGCGCGCTGTAGGCGATCTGGCCAGCGAGCCGAAAGGGTTGCTGCGCATGACCTGCGCTGTGGCTTATGGCGAGCGCTTCATCACGCCCCTGGTGACACGCTTCATGGACCTGTATCCGCACTTGCGGGTCGACATCGAGCTGAGCAATGAAACGCTCGATCTGGTGCATGAAGGGATGGATCTGGCGATTCGCCTTGGCCGGCTACAGGATTCGCGCATGGTTGCAACTCGCCTCGCGCCACGGCAAATGTATCTGTGTGCTTCGCCTTCCTACATTGAACGCTATGGACGACCTCACAGCCTGTCGGAGCTGAATCGCCACAACTGTCTGGTCGGGGGCAGCGATACCTGGCAGCTTCAGCAGAATGGCCGAGAGTTCTCTCAGAGAGTGCAAGGCAACTGGCGCTGCAACAGCGGCCAGGCGGTGCTGGATGCCGCGTTGCATGGTGTCGGCCTGTGTCAGTTGCCGGACTATTACGTGCAGAAACACCTCAACGATGGAACGCTGGTTTCATTGCTGGAAGCCCATCAACCGCCCAATACTGCCGTCTGGGCGCTTTATCCTCAGCAAAGGCACCTGTCGCCCAAGGTGCGCAAGCTGGTGGACTATCTTAAAGAAGGCTTGGCGATGCGCGATGAGTACCGCCAGTAGTCAGCGACCGAACTCAGTGCGGCGTTGACGCAACCATTCAAGATCCTCGGGACGAGTGACCTTGATGTTATCGGACCGCCCTTCGACCAGTCGCGGCGACTGCCCTGCCCACTCGATCGCCGATGCTTCATCGGTGATGCTCACATTCGACACCAGACTGTCCGCCAAGGCGCGATGCAGGGCCCCAAGACGAAACATCTGCGGCGTGAATGCTTGCCAGATCAGGCTCCGGTCCACGGTTTCAAGCACGCGACCACTGCTGTCGGCACGTTTGAGGGTATCCCGGGCCGGTACGGCCAGCAGGCCGCCAACCGGGTCGTCAGCCAGCTCGCCGAGCAGATTATCCAGATCACTACGCGCCAGATTAGGGCGCGCAGCGTCATGCACAAGCACCCAGTCATTGTCGCTCGCGCCCTGAGCATGCAGGTGCAGAAGCGCATTGAGCACCGAGCCTGAACGCTCGCTGCCGCCATCCACTCGCTGAATGCGGGCATCTTTAGCGCAGGGCAATGCAGCCCAGTAAGGGTCGTCCACAGCCAGACTGATCACCAGGCCCTTGAGCCGAGGGTGATCGAGAAAGCAAAGCAGGCTGTGTTCAAGAATTGTCAGGCCGCCCAGTTGCAAATATTGCTTGGGACGGTCAGCTGCCATGCGAGCACCAATGCCCGCAGCAGGTATCACTGCCCAGAAGGCAGGAAGAAAGTCTTTCATGGCACCAACTTGATTATTGCGCGAGCTGGTAAAGGGTTTCGCCGTCCTTGACCATGCCGAGTTCATGTCGGGCACGTTCTTCGACGGTTTCCAGACCCTTTTTCAACTCCATTACCTCGGCATCAAGCACGCGGTTGCGCTCCAGCAGCACCTCATTCTCAGCGTGCTGGTCGGCAATCTGCTGAGTCAGGCTGGCCACTTGCGCAAGGCTTCCGTTACCGACCCAAAGGCGGTACTGCAAGCCAGTCAGCAACAGGAGCAGGACGAGGAACAACCAGTTAGGACTGCGCATTGAAATATCAGGTACCCAGTAAAAAAGACAGCAGAGCCAACGTGAACAACAAACGACTGAGGGCATTGAGCCTGACATAAGCCAGGCTCAATCACTCCAGATTACCGCGGAGCGTCAGCATCAGAGCTGCACAGGCAAGTCAGGTGACTCGAGTCTGTGCAGCACTCTGCGTCTTTTTACCATCTATGGCTCAACCGCGAAACTCGGCACGACCACGATACGCGGCCTTGGAGCCCAATTGCTCCTCGATGCGCAGCAGTTGGTTGTACTTGGAAACGCGGTCGGAGCGGCACAGCGAACCGGTTTTGATCTGACCGGCAGACGTGCCCACAGCCAGGTCGGCAATGGTCGAGTCTTCGGTTTCGCCGGAACGGTGAGAGATGATCGCAGTGTAACCGGCAGCCTTGGCCATCTGAATGGCTTCCAGCGTTTCGGTCAGGGAGCCGATCTGGTTGAACTTGATCAGAATCGAGTTGGCGATCTTCTTGTCGATGCCTTCTTTCAGGATCCTGGTGTTGGTTACGAACAGGTCGTCACCGACCAGTTGGACTTTCTCGCCGATCTTGTCGGTGAGAACTTTCCAGCCATCCCAGTCGGACTCGTCCAGACCGTCTTCAATGGAAATGATCGGGTGCTTGCGCGTCAGCTCGGCAAGGTATTCGGCAAACTCGGCGGAGCTGTACTCGCCCTCTTCGCTGAGTTTGTACTTGCCGTTCTTATAGAACTCGCTCGCCGCGCAGTCCAGCGCCAGGGTCACGTCGGTGCCCAGCGTGTAACCCGCATTGGCGACGGCTTCGGCAATAGCGTCGAGCGCTTCCTTGTTGGACGCCAGGTTAGGCGCGAAACCGCCTTCGTCGCCAACAGCGGTGTTCAGGCCACGCGCCTTGAGCACTGCCTTGAGGTGATGGAAAATCTCGGTGCCCCAGCGCAGGCCTTCAGCGAAGGTTTTGGCGCCGACAGGCTGGATCATGAATTCCTGGATGTCGATGTTGTTATCAGCATGCTCGCCACCGTTGATGATGTTCATCATCGGCACCGGCATGGAGTACACGCCCGGTGTGCCATTGAGGTTGGCGATGTGCGCGTACAACGGCAGATCCTGATCCTGAGCCGCCGCCTTGGCAGCTGCCAGGGAGACCGCAAGAATTGCGTTTGCACCCAGGCTTGCCTTGTTCTCGGTGCCGTCCAGCTTGATCATCGCGTGATCCAGAGCCTTCTGGTCAACCGGGTCCTTGCCCAGAAGCAGGTCACGGATAGGGCCGTTGATGTTGGCTACGGCCTTCAGAACGCCCTTGCCCATGTAACGGCTCTTGTCGCCATCACGCAGCTCCAGCGCTTCGCGCGAGCCGGTTGAAGCACCAGACGGCGCGCAGGCGCTGCCAACGATGCCGTTATCGAGGACCACATCTGCTTCTACAGTGGGATTGCCACGGGAGTCGAGAACTTCACGACCTTTGATGTCGACGATTTTTGCCATTGTTGTAAACACTCCAAGATTGACGAAAACGACGCAGCTGGGAAAACAATGCTCGCAGTCAGACGCAGAAAAAGGCAGGTCTGAATGCGACAACCCCGTCACGAATGACGGGGAACGGCACTTTACCGGAGAACCCTGTTCAAGCGGTCTCTACGATCGGAAAACTTTTGACAAGTTCATCCAGTGACTTGAGCTGGGCCAGGAACGGCTCCAGCTTGTCCAGACGCAGGGCACACGGGCCGTCGCATTTGGCGTTGTCAGGGTCCGGATGCGCCTCAAGGAACAGGCCGGCCAGATTCTGGCTGATGCCTGCCTTGGCCAGATCCAGGACCTGAGCGCGGCGGCCACCGGCAGAATCGGAGCGACCACCCGGCATTTGCAGGGCGTGTGTCACATCGAACAGGATCGGGTATTCGAACTGCTTCATGACGCCGAAGCCGAGCATGTCCACCACCAGATTGTTGTAACCGAAGCTGGAACCCCGCTCGCAGAGAATCAACTGATCATTACCCGCCTCTTCGCACTTGGTCAGGATGTGTTTCATTTCCTGAGGTGCGAGAAACTGGGCTTTCTTGATGTTGATGACTGCGCCGGTCTTCGCCATCGCAACGACCAGATCGGTCTGACGCGACAGGAAGGCAGGCAACTGGATGATGTCGCACACTTCGGCAACCACGGCAGCCTGATGAGGCTCGTGCACGTCGGTGATCAGCGGCACGTTGAAGGTGCGCTTGATCTCTTCGAAAATGCGCATGCCCTCTTCAAGGCCCGGCCCGCGGTAGGAATTCACCGAAGAGCGGTTGGCCTTGTCGAAGCTGGCCTTGAACACATAAGGGATACCGAGCTTTTCGGTCACCCTTACGTACTCTTCACAGACCTGCATAGCCATATCCCGGGATTCGAGTACGTTCATGCCGCCGAACAGCACCATTGGCTTATCGTTGGCGATCTCGATCGAACCCACGCGAATTGTTTTCTGAGCCATGTGTGAAGTCCCTGTCAGGAGTTTTTCTGATGTTGAGCCAGTGCCGCCTTGACGAAACCGCTGAACAGCGGATGACCGTCACGGGGCGTGGAAGTGAATTCCGGGTGGAACTGGCAAGCGACGAACCATGGATGATCCGGTGCTTCGACCACTTCAACCAGCGCACCGTCGCCGGAGCGACCGGAAATCTTAAGGCCAGCCTCGATCAGTTGTGGCAGTAGATTGTTGTTCACTTCATAGCGATGACGATGACGCTCGACAATCACGTCCTTGCGGTAGCAGTCGTGTACCAGCGAACCGGCTTCAAGCTGGCAATCCTGCGCCCCAAGACGCATGGTGCCGCCCAGATCGGAACTTTCGGTACGGGTTTCGACTGCACCAGTGGCATCTTCCCACTCGGTGATGAGACCCACCACGGCGTGCGCGCTGGTACGGTTGAACTCGGTGGAGTTGGCGTCTTTCCAGCCCAGCACGTTACGTGCGAACTCGATGACCGCCACTTGCATGCCCAGGCAGATGCCCAGATACGGAACCTTGTTTTCCCGTGCAAACTGGACGGCAGTGATCTTGCCCTCGACCCCACGCAGGCCAAAGCCGCCTGGAACCAGAATCGCATCCACGCCTTCAAGAAGGCCGGTGCCCTGGTTTTCGATGTCTTCGGAGTCGATATAACGCAGGTTCACCTTGGTACGGTTGGTGATGCCGGCGTGGCTCATGGCTTCGATCAACGACTTGTAGGCGTCGAGCAGTTCCATGTATTTGCCGACCATCGCGATGGTGACTTCGTGCTCGGGGTTGAGCTTGGCGTCGACGACCTTGTCCCACTCGGACAGATCGGCACCCTCACATTGCAGGCCGAAGCGCTCGACCACAAAATCGTCCAGGCCTTGCGAATGCAGGATGCCCGGGATCTTGTAGATGGTGTCCGCGTCTTCAAGGGCGATAACTGCACGCTCTTCAACGTTGGTGAACTGAGCGATCTTGCAACGCGACGACACGTCGATCGGGTGGTCGGAGCGGCAGACCAGCACATCAGGCTGCAGACCGATGGAGCGTAATTCCTTCACCGAATGCTGAGTCGGCTTGGTCTTGGTCTCGCCGGCAGTGGCGATGTACGGCACCAGCGTCAGGTGCATCAGCATCGCGCGGCGTGCGCCCACTTCGAAACGCAACTGGCGGATGGCCTCGAGGAACGGCTGCGACTCGATGTCACCCACCGTGCCGCCGATTTCGACCAGCGCCACGTCGGCATCGCCTGCACCCTTGATGATGCGGCGCTTGATTTCGTCGGTGATATGCGGAATGACCTGAATGGTCGCCCCCAGATAATCACCACGGCGCTCTTTGCGCAGGACGTGTTCGTACACACGGCCGGTGGTGAAGTTGTTGTTCTGGGTCATGGTGGTGCGGATGAACCGCTCGTAGTGACCAAGGTCCAGGTCGGTCTCGGCGCCGTCGTGAGTGACGAACACCTCACCGTGCTGGAACGGGCTCATGGTGCCTGGGTCCACGTTGATATAGGGATCCAGTTTGAGCATGGTGACCTTGAGTCCCCGCGCCTCCAGGATGGCCGCCAATGAAGCCGAGGCAATGCCTTTCCCCAATGAAGAAACAACACCGCCCGTGACGAAGATGTAGCGCGTCATGAAAAACCCTAGAAGTCTGCGTTAAAGCGGTCAGAGCCGCCGGGGATAGCGAAGGAAGGCCGAAGCCCCCGATTACCGACAAAATTCACGGTGCACTCCCGAAACTGCTGCGTTGAAACCGACCGGCCGAAGCCAGTGTGGTGTGCGCTACATTTTAAGAATTACCCAGCAAACACTGGTTGGTAACCGGCAACTTGCGTTGTTTCAAAAGAACCAACAGAAGTTGTATCAAGAAGGGAGCGTAGTCTACCTGAAAGGGCCTTTCAGCTCAAACTTTGGTCGCTGGTCGGTACAACCCAGTGCAAACGCCAGCTTTCATTGGGCGAACCGTCCAGTCCAGGCAGGTTGGCGACGGCCAGCAAGTCATTATCGCAGTAGAGCAGCGGCAATCTGCCGCGCAGAAAAACCGGTACAGCCTGTTCGTTGAGCAACCGTTTCAGATCACGACTGCCGCGTCCGCCGAGGTGCATCACCTCACCTCCCCGCCGGTAGCGGATTTGCAGAGCGCCACACGGCACATCACCTTCAAGGCTTACCCAGCCATTGCCCGGCAAGTGCAACGGTGTGCGGCAGTCGGGCCAGTCTGTTACCGGGTGACGGACATGCTCCCAGTCAGCGGGCACCCACCAGATGCAGCCCTGCGCCCTGTGCAGCTCGCCATCGGCAAGCCGCCACAGCGGACGGGCATCCTGCGCTGCGTCGCGCAATGCCTCCCAGCCAGCCCAGTGATCGGTATCCGGCAGACGCGTCAGCGGCGCAAGCCAGTGGCGCAGTGCATTGCGCTGCCTTGCTGCGGACAGCACGGCAAGCGGGCCAATGCTCAGCACCGGCAAACCAAGCCAGGCAAATGGTGTCGTGGCCTGGGCACCGGCCAGATCCTGCACCGCAAGCTCGTCCAGCAATTGCTGTGCTTCGCCGAGGTGGCACGCCGTGCGCGCCAGACTGATCGATGCCTGAGGCCATCTTGAGGTCAGCAATGGCAGCACGTCACTGCGCAAGAAGTTGCGCGAGAACCGAGAGTCGTCGTTGCTCGGGTCTTCGACCCAATTCAGACCGTGCTGATGTGCGTAGCCTTCAAGTTCGACACGAGACACTGCCAACAGCGGTCGCACCAAATGCCCACGCCCCAGAATTCGCTGATCGGGCATGGCAGCCAGACCGCGTACACCAGCGCCGCGCAGCAGACGGAACAGCAGGGTCTCGGCCTGATCGTCACGGTGCTGGCCGGTGAGCAACACATCCCCCTCAGCCAGCCTGTCAGTGAACGCGGTGTAACGCGCCTGCCGGGCAGCCTGCTCGATGCTCGCACCAGGATCGACGTTTACCCGAACCAGCTCAAATGCCACACCCAGCGCCTGACAAACCTGCCGACAATGTTCAGGCCACGCATTGGCTGCGGCCTGCAGGCCGTGATGAACATGAATGGCGTGTAAGACAGGCAGGCTTTCGCACTTGGCGAGCTTAGCCAGAAGATGCAACAGCACCGTGGAATCGAGGCCACCGGAAAAGCCGATATGCCAGGTTGGCGCGTTGCGCCAGGGAGCCAAAGCCTGAAGGAGCCTGGCAGGAAGGTCATGACCGCTGTGTGTGGAGGTGGTCATTGGTGTTTCTCACCGAACTTCGCTTATTCACGCACTGAACGGTTCAATGCTCAAGCCAGCCCTTTCGCGAACAAACGAAATGTCGCGCGGTTCGCTCCCACGCCTTTCGGGCAGAAGCCCGCAAGACGTGGGAACGATCGTGGCGACGCAGCTTACAGACCGTAGCTCATCAAGCGGTCATAACGGCGGGCCAGCAGCTCATCGTTATCGAACTCCTTGAGCATCGCCAGCTGACTGCTCAACTCTTCGCGAATCAAGGCAGCGGCGGCGACCGGATCACGATGCGCGCCACCCAGTGGTTCGGCGATGACCTTGTCGACGATACCCAAGCCTTTCAGGCGGTCAGCGGTGATACCCATGGCTTCGGCAGCATCCGGTGCCTTCTCGGCGGTTTTCCACAGAATCGACGCGCAGCCTTCCGGAGAGATTACCGCGTAGGTCGAATACTGCAGCATGTTCAACTGGTCGCATACGCCAATCGCCAGCGCACCACCGGAACCACCTTCACCGATAACAGTAGCGATGATCGGGGTCTTGAGACGAGCCATCACACGCAGGTTCCAGGCAATTGCCTCGCTCTGGTTGCGCTCTTCCGCATCGATACCAGGATAAGCGCCCGGCGTATCGATAAAGGTCAGGATCGGCATCTTGAAGCGCTCGGCCATTTCCATCAGGCGGCAAGCCTTGCGATAGCCCTCGGGACGCGGCATGCCGAAGTTGCGACGAACCTTCTCGCGCACCTCACGACCTTTCTGGTGACCGATAACCATGACCGGCTGGCCGTCGAGACGGGCAATACCGCCGACGATTGCTGCGTCATCGGAGAAATGACGATCACCGTGCAGCTCATCGAACTCGGTAAAGATGTTTTCGATGTAGTCCAGCGTGTAGGGACGACGCGGATGGCGTGCCATGCGCGCGATCTGCCAGCTGGTCAGGTTGCCGAAGATGCTTTCGGTGAGCGTCTTGCTCTTGTCTTGCAGCCGGGAGATCTCGTCGCCGATGTTCAGCGAGTTGTCGTTACCCACCAAGCGCAGTTCTTCGATTTTGGCCTGCAAGTCAGCGATAGGCTGTTCGAAATCAAGAAAATTCGGGTTCATAGGCATCCGTCTTGGGTCGACGGCCAAGAGGCCGGCCGGTTGATCCGTCTGCGCCCTTCCTGTTCGGAACAGGCGCGGTCAGGTCGAAATTAAAATTCAGGGTTGAGCGCAAGTCGAGCCTGCGACGTTCAACGATACTGGAGAAAGACGTTCTCACGTCCGAACTGGTCACGCAGAGCTTGAATCAAGCTGTCAGCGGGATCAATGCGCCATGCTTCTCCCAATTGCAGCAATGCACGGGCGTCCTGCCCCGTGTAGTCCACCGTGATCGGGCAGGCACCGCGATGGCGCTTGCACAGATCACCCAGCCAGCGCAGCCGGTCGCCCTTGAGTGCTTCGGCGCGTACCGTCACTCGCAGGCTCTCGGCCAGATTGGTGCGCGCATCTTCGATACTCATGACCCGCTTGGCGCGCAACCGCAGCCCCCCGGAGAAGTCATCATTACTGACTTCGCCTTCGACCACCACCATAGCATCGGTCTGCAACAGTGATTGAGCCGAATGAAACGCTTCGGCAAACAGGGATGCTTCAATGCGTGCAGAACGGTCGTCCAGGGTAATGAACCCCATCTTGTCGCCCTTCTTGTTCTTCATCACGCGCAAGGCAATGATCAGGCCGGCCACCGTCTGGGTGTCTCTGGCGGGCTTTAGATCGATGATCCGCTGACGAGCGAAGCGACGAATCTCGCCTTCATACTCATCGATCGGGTGCCCGGTCAGGTACAGCCCCAGGGTTTCCTTTTCACCGCGCAGACGGTCTTTGAGGCTCAGCTCGCGAGTCTTGCGATGATTGGCGTAAACATCGGCGTCCGCTTCAACGAACAGGCCGCCAAACAGGTCCGCGTGACCACTGTCGTGACTGCGCGCGGTCTGCTCTGCCGCCTGAATGGCTTCTTCCAGCGCGGCAAGCAGCACCGAGCGGTTACGGTCAATGTTGGCCTGATAGGCCTTGGGTTCGAGTTCGAAGTACGGCCCGAGACGATCCAGCGCACCGCTGCGAATCAGGCCATCAAGCGTTCGCTTGTTGACCCGCTTGAGGTCGACGCGGGCGCAGAAATCGAACAGGTCCTTGAACGGCCCGTTCTGACGCGCATCGGTAATCGCCTCGACCGGGCCCTCGCCCACCCCTTTGATGGCACCAAGCCCGTAAAGAATGCGGCCATCATCGCTTACCGTGAATTTGAACTCCGATGTGTTCACGTCCGGCGCGTCGAGGCGCAGCTTCATCGTGCGCACTTCTTCGATCAAGGTCACGACCTTGTCGGTGTTGTGCATATCCGCCGACAACACGGCAGCCATGAACGGTGCCGGGTAGTGAGTCTTCAGCCAGGCGGTCTGATATGACACAAGTCCGTAGGCAGCCGAGTGGGATTTGTTGAAGCCGTAACCGGCGAATTTCTCCACCAGATCGAAGATGTTACCGGCAAGGTCCGGGTCGATGTTATTGGTCTTGCAACCCTCAATGAAACCGCCGCGCTGCTTGGCCATTTCCTCGGGCTTTTTCTTACCCATTGCGCGACGCAGCATGTCTGCACCGCCGAGGGTGTAACCGGCCATGACCTGCGCGATCTGCATCACCTGTTCCTGATACAGGATAATGCCGTAGGTCGGTGCCAGTACCGGCTTCAGGCCTTCGTACTGATAATCGACGTGCGGGTAGGACAGCTCGGCGCGACCGTGCTTACGGTTGATGAAGTCGTCAACCATGCCCGATTGCAGCGGGCCGGGACGGAACAGTGCTACCAGTGCGATAAGGTCTTCCAGGCAGTCGGGCTTGAGCTTTTTGATCAGCTCTTTCATGCCGCGCGACTCGAGCTGGAACACCGCAGTGGTTTCGGCACGCTGCAACAACTGATAGGTCGGCATGTCATCGAGCGGGATGAACGCGATGTCCAGCGGCTCTTCGTTGACCTTGGCGCGGTCGCGGTTGATGGTCTTGAGCGCCCAGTCGATGATGGTCAGGGTGCGCAGACCGAGGAAGTCGAACTTCACCAGCCCCGCCGCCTCGACATCGTCCTTGTCGAACTGGGTTACCAGGCCGTCACCGGCCTCGTCGCAATAGATCGGCGAGAAGTCGGTCAGCTTGGTCGGGGCAATAACCACACCACCGGCGTGCTTACCGACGTTACGCACAATGCCTTCAAGCTTGAGCGCCATCTCCCAGATTTCTGCAGCCTCCTCATCAACCTTGAGGAAGTCGCGAAGAATTTCTTCCTGCTCGTAGGCTTTTTCGAGGGTCATGCCGACTTCGAACGGGATCATCTTCGACAGACGATCAGCCAGCCCGTAAGACTTGCCCTGCACCCGCGCCACGTCACGCACCACTGCCTTGGCGGCCATGGAACCGAAGGTGATGATCTGGCTAACCGCATTGCGACCGTATTTCTCGGCCACGTATTCGATCACCCGATCACGGCCGTCCATGCAGAAGTCGACGTCGAAGTCGGGCATGGAAACCCGCTCCGGGTTCAGGAAGCGTTCGAACAGCAGGTCGTATTCCAGCGGGTCGAGGTCGGTGATCTTCTGCACATAGGCAACCAGCGATCCGGCACCCGAACCACGACCCGGCCCTACCGGTACGCCATTGCTCTTGGCCCACTGGATGAAGTCCATCACGATCAGGAAGTAACCAGGGAAGCCCATCTGGATGATGATATCCAGCTCGAAATTCAGCCGGTCGACATACACCTGACGTTTGGCTTCGTAATCTTCAGTGGTGTCCTTGGGCAACAGGACGGCAAGACGCTCTTCGAGACCATCGAACGAGACCTTGCGGAAATACTCATCGATGGTCATGCCATCAGGAATCGGGAAGTTGGGCAAAAAGTGAGTGCCCAGCTTGACGTCGATGTTGCAGCGCTTGGCGATCTCGACGGTGTTTTCCAGCGCCTCGGGCAGGTCGCTGAACAGCTCGGCCATTTCTTCCGGGCTTTTCAGGTATTGCTGATCGCTGTAGTTGTGCGAGCGACGCGGGTCGTCCAGCGCACGGCCTTCGCCAATACACACGCGGGTCTCGTGGGCTTCGAAATCAGTCTGCTTGATGAAACGCACATCATTGGTCGCCACCAACGGCGCGCCGTGACGCTCGGCCAGGGCCACCGCAGCGTGCAGATGTTCTTCGTCATTGGCGCGATTGGTACGCTGCACTTCGATGTAGAAGCGGTCAGGAAAGACTTCTAGCCACTCGCGCAACAGTTCGTCCGCCTCGCCGGGGTTGCCGCCGAGCAACGCCATGCCGATCTCGCCTTCCTTTGCAGCGGAAAGCGCAATTACGCCTTCACTGGCCTGCGCGACCCACTGGCGCTGGATGACGATCTGGCCGTTGCGCTGGCCTTCGATAAAACCACGGGAAATCAGTTCGGTCAGGTTCCGGTAGCCCTGGGCATTCATGGCCAACAGGCTGATGCGACTGAGCGCAGCGTCTTCATCCCTGCCCGCCAGCCACAAGTCGACGCCACAGATCGGCTTGATGCCCGAGCCTTGCGCGGCCTTGTAGAACTTGACCAGCGAACACATGTTGTTCTGGTCAGTCACCGCCACGGCGGGCATGTTCATGCCGGTCAGCGCCTTGATCAACGGTTTGACCCGGACCAGACCGTCAACCAGCGAGTATTCGGTGTGCAGGCGTAGATGAACGAAAGAAGCCGGCATGGTGATCCTATAAAACGCGAAAATACAAAAAAACGAAGGGCAGGATTGTAACGGGCCCGAGATGAAACGTCAGTCCTGCAATAAACCGACTGGTAGCGGGATCGACCCGCCGATCATTATGGATGCTCGCGCTTCATGGGCTGCACGCACAGGTGCAAAGGAGCGTCGATGAATAGGCGTAGGCCCCAACCGGGCCAATGCCTCCAGGTGCACCGGCGTAGGATAACCCTTGTGCCCACCGATGCCATAACCCGGATAGATGAGTTCGAACGCTGCCATTTCCCGATCCCGGCTGACCTTGGCGAGAATCGATGCGGCCGCGATGGCAGGCACCCTGGAGTCGCCCTTTACAACCGGCGCAGAAGGCACTGACAACTGCGGGCAACGGTTACCGTCGATGAGCGCCAGCTTCGGCGTGATACTCAACCCCTCGACGGCACGTTTCATGGCCAGCATCGTGGCGTGCAAAATATTCAATTGGTCGATTTCTTCAACTTCAGCCCGGGCAATGAACCAGCACAGGGCCTTCTCCTGAATTTCGACGTAGAGTTTTTCGCGCCGGGCTTCAGTCAGCTTCTTTGAGTCGTTGAGCCCGAGAATAGGTCGGGCAGGGTCGAGAATGACTGCCGCCGTCACAACCGCGCCGCACAGCGGGCCGCGGCCTACTTCATCAACACCTGCTACCAGATCCTCGACGAGTGTAAAATCCAGACCTGTTTGCATGATGGGCGACCTCACAGTGAAGACGACTGGCCGAGCAGGCTCAACACCGCATCAGCGGCCTGATTGGACGCATCTCGACGCAAAATACGGTGAATGGCATCAAAGCCTGCGGTTTGCGCCTGACCGTCGTCGATCAGCGGCAGCAGCGTCCGCGCCAACACTTCGGGGGTGGCGTCATCCTGCAGCAGTTCTGGCACCAGCAGGCGCTGGGCAAGCAGGTTAGGCAGCGATACGTAAGGGCTTTTGACCATCCGCTTGAGTATCCAGAAGGTCAGCGGTGCCAGACGGTAAGCCACCACCATAGGTCGCTTGTAAAGCAGGGCTTCCAGAGTCGCGGTGCCGGAGGCGATCAGTACCGCATCGCATGCTGCCAGCGCCACATGCGACTGCCCGTCGAGCAGCGTGACTGGCAGATTGCGGCCTTGTAACAGCTGCTCTACCTGAGCCCGTCGCTGAGGACTGGCGCAGGGCAGTACGAAGCGCAAGCCAGGGCGCTGGGCGAGAAGAAGCTCGGCAGCATCGAAAAACAAACCGCCCAGACGCCCTACTTCGCCGCCCCGGCTGCCCGGCATCAGCGCAACAACGGGCGCTTCCTGAGTAAGGCCAAGCCCTGCGCGGGCTGCGGCGCGATCTGACTCCAGAGGGATGGTGTCTGCCAGCGGGTGACCGACAAAGCGTACCGGTACGCCCTTCTCTTCATAGAAACGGGCTTCGAATGGCAACAATGTCAGCATCAGATCACAGCCTTCACGAATCTTCAGCACACGCTTCTGACGCCAGGCCCAGACTGACGGGCTGACATAGTGCACGGTTTTGATGCCCGCGCGGCGTAGCTGAAGTTCGATATTGAGTGTGAAGTCGGGGGCATCGATGCCGATGAAGACGTCCGGTTTTTCATTGATGAGGGTCTGTACCAGCAGCTTGCGCCGGGCCAGCAGCTCACGCAGCCTGCCAAGCACCTCAACCAGCCCCATCACCGACAGGCGCTCCATCGGGAAGTAGGACTGCATGCCCTCAGCCTCCATCAACGGGCCACCCACGCCGATGAAACGGATATCAGGATGGCGCACCTTGAGGGCGCGCATCAGGCCGGATCCGAGGATATCGCCGGATGCTTCACCAGCGACCAGAGCGATACATAATGGCGTGGTCATGATTAGCGAATGATACCGCGGGTCGACGTCTGGATAGACTGAAGGAATACGGCCACTTCAGGGAACTGCGCCGCCGGCTCGGCAAGGTCGGCCGCCGCCTGAGCGATGGTCAGCCCCTGACGATAGACTGTCTTGTAAGCTCTGCGCAGCGCATGAATGGCTTCTTCGGAAAAACCACGACGGCGCATGCCCTCGAAATTCATGCTGCGCGCTTCGGCCGGGTTGCCAAACACCGTCACGAACGCCGGAACGTCCTTGCCGATGGCCGTACCCATGCCGGAAAAGCTGTGAGCACCGATATGGCAGAACTGATGCACAAGAGTAAAACCGGACAGGATGGCCCAGTCATCGACATGAACGTGGCCTGCCAGCGCGGTGTTGTTGACCAGTATCACGTGGTTGCCGATCACACTGTCATGGCCGATGTGTGCATAAGCCATGATCAGGTTGTGATCGCCCAGCGTGGTTTCGGCACGGTCCTGAACAGTCCCGCGGTGGATGGTCACACCTTCACGGATCACGTTGTGATCACCGATGACAAGACGGGTTTCCTCGCCCTTGTATTTCAGATCAGGCGTGTCTTCGCCCACCGATGAGAACTGGTAGATGCGATTGTGCTTGCCGATCCTGGTGGGTCCCTTAAGGACAACATGAGGACCGACGACTGTACCCTCGCCAATTTCCACACCGGCTCCGATGATCGACCAGGGGCCAACCTCAACGTTGTCGGCCAGAATGGCCGTCGGATCGATGATTGCGCGAGGGTCAATCAAACTCATAGTTTACGTTCCGCACAGATGATTTCGGCAGAGCATACCGCCTTGCCATCAACTGTAGCCTTGCATTCGAACTTCCAGATCTGACGCTTGCTGCTCAGGAACTTCGCTTCAAGAACCAGCTGGTCGCCCGGCAGAACCGGTTGACGGAAACGCAGTTTGTCCGAGCCCACGAAATAATAGAGCGTACCGTCTGACGGCTTGGAGTCGAGCATCTTGAACGCAAGAATACCGGCAGCCTGCGCCATAGCTTCGATGATCAGCACACCCGGCATGATGGGATGCTCAGGGAAGTGGCCGTTGAAAAAAGGCTCGTTGACGCTGACATTCTTGTAGGCGCGAATGTTCTTGTTCTCGATATCCAGCTCCGTCACACGGTCCACCAGCAGGAACGGGTAACGATGAGGCAGGTATTCGCGAATTTCTTTGATGTCCATCATTTCGAGGGGAAGCCTGTAGTAAAGATTAGGGGTGCGTCGCGACTGCGCAGCACCCCTCTACATCAAGGAGGCAGTTTATCGACTGTGCACGCTTGATATTAAAAAGGTATCAGCCATCAGATGAGCGATTATCGGCGCAGGTCACCGTCTCTACAGCCTTTTCAAGCTTTTGCAGACGTCGCGCCATATCATCGATCTTGCGCAGACGAGCTGCACTCTTGCGCCACTCGGCGGCCGGCTGCATGGCAGTACCGGACGAGTACGAACCCGGCTCGGTAATGGAATGCGTCACCATCGTCATGCCGGTGATGAAAACACCATCACAGATTTCGATATGCCCTACCAGGCCGACACCGCCGGCCAGCATGCAGTGCTTGCCGATTATGGTGCTTCCGGAGATGCCAACACACGCAGCCATCGCTGTGTGATCGCCAACCTGCACGTTGTGGGCAATCTGAATCTGGTTGTCCAGCTTCACGCCGTTGCCAATTCGCGTATCAGCCAGCGCACCACGATCGATTGCCGTATTGACGCCAACCTCGACGTCATCACCCAGGGTGACGCCACCGATCTGTGCAACCTTGTGGTAGATACCTTTATCCTTGGCAAAGCCAAAGCCTTCGCCACCCAGCACGGCACCCGACTGGATGACCACGCGCTTGCCAATGCGCACATCGTGATAAAGCGTTACCCGCGGGGCCAGCCAGCCGTCTTCACCAATCTCGCAGCGAGCGCCGATGAAGCAGTGAGCACCGATGGTGACACCGGCTGCAATGCGCACACCGCTCTCGATCACAGCAAAAGCGCCAATGCTGGCAGCAGGATCAATCAGTGCATCCTCGGCAATCACGGCCGTCGGATGAACGCCTGCACTACTTCTAGGCTTGGGATCGAAAAAATGCGAAATGCGCGCGTAGGCCAGATAAGTATCAGGAACCACCAGCGCATTACCGTTGTAACCGTCGGCGTCTGCAGGCTTGAGCAGCACCGCAGTGGCTTGGGTATCGACCAGCAATTTACGATACTTGGGATTTGCCAGGAAACTGACTTGACCAGGGCCTGCCTCTTGCAAAGTGGCCAGCCCGGTGATTTCGATATCCTTGTCGCCACGTAGCGTAGCGCCAAGGAACTCGGCCAATTGGCCGAGCTTGATGGTTATGCTCATGGTTACTTCAGCTGGTTCATGCGCTCGATGACCTGGCGAGTAACGTCGTATTGAGGCTTGACGTCAATCACTGCACCGCGCTCGAAGACCAGGTCGAAACCACCTTTCTTGATGACTTCTTCAACAGCCTGATCCAGCTTTGGCTTCAACTGCTTGAGCATTTCGCGGTCAGCAACGGCCTTGGCTTCGTTCAGTTCCTTGGACTGGAACTGGAAGTCACGAGCCTTTTGCTTGAATTCAAGCTCCAGACGCTCGCGCTCAGGCTGAGCCATCTTGTCGCCACCGCTGACCAGACGGTCCTGAATACCCTTGGCGCTGCTTTCCAGGCTTTTCAGCTTGGTCAGTTGCGGACCGAATTTTTTCTCGGCATCAACAGCGTATTTCTTGGCAGCATCAGATTCCAGCAAGGCCATCTGATAGTTCAGTACCGCAATTTTCATGTCGGCAAATGCAGGGCTTGCGACCAGAACGGTTGCCAGCAGTACCAATTGAGTCAACTTACGCACAATACAACTCCTACAAAATTCGTTGCGTTATCAAAGATCAGACGCTTAGAAAGTCTGACCCAGGGAGAATTGGAAGACCTGAGTTTCTGCTTCGTCGTCCGGCTTCTTGATCGGCATCGCCAAGGCGAAGCTCAGAGGGCCGAGCGCAGTGATCCAGGTGACACCGATACCCACAGAGCTGGCCATGCCGGAAAGGTCGATGTTGTTGCATTCGACATTTTTGCCACTGGCTGTCTTCCTGCTGGAATCGCAGTTTGTATCAAATACGTTGCCGACATCCCAGAACACGGAGGTGCGCAGGGAACGCTGGTCCTTGACGAATGGCAGCGGGAACATGACTTCTACGCCACCCTGCACCAGGGCATTACCACCGAACGGCAGTGGATCCTGGTCCGGATCGGCCAACGTACCGGGTTTGGAACCGTTACTAGGCGTGCTGCGCGGACCAAGCGTGCTGTCCTTGAAGCCACGAACCGAGTTGAAACCACCGGCATAGTAGTTCTCGTAGAACGGCAGACCCGAGGTCGAACCGTAGCCGTCGCCATAACCTAGCTCTGTGTGCAGACGCAGAGTGTAGTTATCGGTGATCGGGTGGAAGTACTGCGCACGGTAATCCAGCTTGAAGAACGACAGGTCGCTGCCCGGTAAGGTAGATTCGAACACCAGGCTTTGCGAGTGACCACGGGTCGCCAGTACGCCTTTGTTCAGAGTCGATTCAGACCAGCCGACCGAGCCCTTGAAGTTCAGGTACTTGTCGCCTTCTTTTTCAACAAAGTCGAAGATCTCGTCAACGGTGTACTTGCCGGTCTTGATCTCATCCTGCTGCACGGTCAGGCCGTAGGTCAGGCGCGAGGTTTCGCTGATCGGGTAGCCAAGGTTGATACCGGCACCCAGGCTGTCTACCGCGTAGCTTGCAACATCAACGTCGAGGTCATCGTAGTTGGTGGTGCGGTAGAACGCGCTGTAACCCAGGCTGACACCATCCGGCGTGTAGTACGGATCGACGTAGCTGAAGTTGTAACGGCTCTGGTATTCGCTGCGGGTCAGGCCAATGCTGACCTTGTTACCGGTACCGAGGAAGTTGTTCTGGCTGATCGAACCACCCAGGATCAGACCGGCGCTTTGCGCGAAGCCGACGCTGGCGGTGATCGAACCGGACGCCTGCTCTTCAACCGCGTAGCTCACGTCAACCTGATCGTCGGTGCCCGGAACAGGCGGCGTCTCGACGTTGACTTCCTTGAAGAAGCCCAGACGGTCCAGACGGGTTTTCGACTGGTCGATCAGGTAGGTCGAAGCCCAGCCGCCTTCCATCTGACGCATTTCGCGACGCAGCACTTCGTCTTCCGACTTGGTGTTACCGCGGTAGTTGATGCGGTTGACGTAGGCACGCTTGCCAGGATCGACCACGAAGGTGATGTCGACCGTATGGTCTTCGTTGTTCGGGGTCGGCACGCCGTTGACGTTGGCGAAGGTGTAGCCTTCGTTACCCAGACGACGGGTGATCAGTTCGGACGTGGTAGTCATGACCTTACGCGAGAACACCTGACCCGGCTGTACCAGCAGCAGAGACTTGACCTGGTCCTCAGGAACCTTCAGGTCACCGCTGAGTTTGACCGACTTGACGCTGTATTTTTCGCCTTCGTTGATGTTGACCGTGATGTACACGCTCTTCTTGTCCGGCGTGATCGAGACCTGGGTCGAGGCGATATCCATGTTGATATAGCCGCGATCGAGGTAGTACGAACGCAGACGCTCAAGGTCACCCGACAGCTTTTCACGGGCGTACTTGTCATCATTCTTGAAGAACGACAGCCAGTTGCTGGTCTTGAGCTCGAACAGGTCGGTCAGGTCCTCGTCGGAGAAGACCGTGTTGCCCACCACGTTGATATGCTGAATGGAGGCGACGGTGCCTTCATTGATGTTGATTTTCAGGCCTACGCGGTTGCGCGGCTGTGGAACGACCTCGGCGTCAACCTCGGCAGAGTAACGGCCTTGGGCAACGTATTGGCGTTGCAGCTCGTTACGCACCCCTTCAAGGGTTGCACGCTGGAAAATTTCACCCTCGGCCAGACCGGACTGTTTCAGCCCCTTCATCAGGTCTTCGGTGGAGATGGCCTTGTTGCCTTCGATTTCGATACTTGCAACCGAAGGACGCTCGACGACGTTGATGACGAGTACGTTGCCATCGCGACCCAGCTGGATATCTTGAAAGAAACCGGTTTTGAACAGCGAACGGGTAGCATCGACCAAACGACCATCGTCCGCCTGCTCGCCTACGTTCAGCGGCAACGCACCAAAAACACTGCCGGCGGATACCCGCTGGAGGCCATTGACACGAATATCGGAGATGGTGAAGGACTCGGCGTGAACTTCAGCGATCATCAGTGCGGAAAGAACCGCAGTTAGCAGCAGACGTTTCATGAAGTCCTTTCTTATTCCAACTGGCAATAAACAAACTGCCGCAAAATGCGGCAGATTCGCAACTCGGCAAAGCGTTACAGTCGGCCCAGATCGTTGACCAGCGCGAGCAACATTACGCCCACCACCAGACTGATACCGATCTGTGCCCCCCAACCTTGAACCTTTTCCGAAAGGGGACGACCACGCGCCCACTCGATCAGATAAAACAGCAAATGCCCCCCGTCCAGGACGGGAATGGGCAGCAAATTCAGAACACCCAGGCTAATACTCAGATAAGCGAGGAAGTTCAGAAAATCTCCGATGCCCGACTGGGCCGAAGCGCCCGCCACTTTAGCAATGGTTATCGGTCCACTCAAGTTTTTTACCGAGAGCTCGCCGAACAACATTTTCTTCAGTGAGTCCAGGGTCAGCACGCTCATGTTCCACGTGCGCTTTATCCCCTCGCCCATCGCGGCGAAAGGACCGTAGCTGACCTCGCGCAGCATTTCCGGTGGCCAATCGACAGCTTTAACGCCAGCCCCCAGATAACCTGCGGCCGCCTTGCCTTCGCCTTTCGCGGCGAGGGTTACAGGAACGTCCATTTGTACACCGTCACGCTCGATGCGCAGCGATACTTTTGCTTCAGGGCGCCCGCGTACCCGGTCAACAACCTGCTGCCACTCATTGAGCGGCTGACCGTCCATCGAAATCAGGCGATCTCCGGTTTTAAGCCCGGCACTCTGCGCCGGACCTTTCGGGTCGATCTCTGCCAGCACCGGCAACAAGGCCGGGCGCCACGGACGAATACCCAGCGACTTGATCGGATCAGGCTCTTCAGCCCCCCGGAGCCAGTCATTGAGCACCAGCTCACGAGACGTGTCGACCGTCGAACCCTGATCCCTGAGCTTCAAAGCGATGGTGCCGCTTTCACCCAGACGGCGGACCAGTTGCAGATTGACCCCCGCCCAGCCCGACGTCGGCTCGCCATCGACTGCGACGATTTCCTGCCCGGCAGTCAGACCCGCCTGCTGAGCGATGCTTCCGGACTCCACGGCACCGATAACCGGACGAACCTGCTCGCTGCCCATCATCGCCAGCACCCAGAAAAACGCGATGGCCAACAGGAAATTGGCTGTCGGGCCTGCGATCACGATTGCGATACGCTGCCCGACGGTCTTGCGGTTGAACGACTGATGGGCAAGCTCGGGCGGGACATTGCCTTCGCGCTCGTCGAGCATTTTGACATAGCCACCCAGCGGAATTGCAGCGACCACATACTCGGTACCCTGACGATCACTCCAACGCAGAAGAGGCGTGCCGAAGCCCACCGAAAAACGCAGCACCTTGACGCCACAACGCCTGGCCACCCAGAAGTGGCCGAATTCGTGGAAGGTCACCAGCACGCCCAACGCAATCAGGGTGCCGAGAATCATGTATAAAGCGCTCATCAGCCTTCTCCGGGTACCGACTGGTCGGCCAGCGTGTTAATCATCGCAGACTTCAAAGCCTGCCGTTGACGCACCACATCGACCCTTTCATTCAAATCCTGACGGGTCATCAGATCGCTATCGCGCGTTTCTTTCAAGCCATTGGCCCGCGAGCAAACGCGCTTTTGCATCCGCGGCAAACACCGCGTCGAGCCCTTCGACCGCAGTCACAGGCTCATGATTCAGAACCTCCTCGATAATACCGGCGATTTCCAGGTAACGGATACGCCCATCGAGGAATGCAGCGACAGCCACTTCATTGGCTGCGTTAAGCATGGCAGGCGCACTGCCTCCAGCCTCTGCCGCATGACGCGCTAGCCGCAGGCAGGGGAAACGCTCCTCGTCCGGCTTTTGAAAATCAAGCTGGCCGATACGGAACAGATCCAGAGGCGCAACGCCAGAGTCTACACGTGCAGGCCAGGCCAATGCATTGGCGATGGGCGTGCGCATGTCGGGATTGCCCAATTGAGCGAGCACAGAGCCATCAACATAATCGACCATCGAGTGGATCACGCTCTGTGGATGGATGACCACCTCGACCTGATCCGGACGCGCATCGAACAACCAGCAGGCTTCGATCAGCTCGAGCCCCTTATTCATCATGGTCGCCGAATCAACGGAAATCTTGCGCCCCATCGACCAGACAGGATGCGCGCAGGCCTGTTCGGGCGTTACATTCTGCAACTGTTCGAGCGGGGTTTCGCGGAAAGGCCCGCCCGAGGCTGTCAACATGATCCGCCTGACACCCACAGCACCAAGCCCGCGAGCAAAATCGCCCGGCAGGCACTGGAAAATCGCATTGTGCTCACTGTCGATGGGCAGCAGCACTGCGCCGCTCTGCCGAACAGCCTGCATAAACAGGTCGCCGGACATGACCAGCGCTTCCTTGTTGGCCAGCAAGACCTTCTTGCCCGCCTCGACCGCAGCCAGGATTGGGCGCAGACCGGCAGCGCCGACAATGGCGGCCATGACAGCGTCCACACGCGGGTGCGCAGCCACTTCACACAGACCGCCCTCGCCCACCAGAACCCGGGTGTCGAGCCCGGCCGCAGCAAGGTCGTCCTGCAATTTACGGGCGATGACCTGATCGGGAACCACGGCGTATTGCGGGGTATGCCGGACGCACAGGGCCAGCAACTCATCGAGACGACTGAAGCCCGTAAGCGCGAACACCTGATAAAGAGAAGGATGACGTGCGACGACATCCAGAGTGCTCAGACCAATAGAGCCTGTGGCACCCAGAATGGTGATGTGTTGCGGCCCACTCACATGACACCCCAGTCGGCGGCCCAGAGCAGAACCGCAAATACCGGAATGGCCGCAGTAAGGCTGTCGATACGGTCCAGCACACCGCCGTGCCCAGGCAGCAGGTTGCTGCTGTCCTTGACCCCTGACTGGCGCTTGAACATGCTTTCAGTCAGGTCGCCAATTACGGAGATGAACACAATCACAGCAGCGCCAAGAAGCCCGGCGATGAACTGAGCAACCGTCCAGTCACGAGAAATGCCCACAGCGGCCGTGATGCCCAGACTGACCGCAAGACCGCCGTATACGCCTTCCCAGCTCTTGCCCGGACTTACCTTGGGGGCCAGTTTGCGCTTGCCGAAAGCCTTGCCGGAGAAATAGGCGCCAATGTCGGCAGCCCAGACCAGCACCATCACTGACAGAATCAGCCAGTTACCCAGCGGCCACTGCTTGATCAGCACCAACCCCTGCCAGGCAGGCAGCAAAATCAAAAGACCGATCACCAGCTTGCAGGCCGCGCTTGCCCAGTGGCTACTGGAGTCCGGGTAGGTAAGAACCAGAAAGGTCGCCACGCCCCACCAGATGACTGCAGCGACGAGCACCCAGGGCTCCAACCCTGGCAGCAGGTACATGAGGAATAGCAGAACTGCGACCACAGCCGCATAACCGATGCGCATCGACTGCGCAGCAAAACCTGCGAGCCGCGCCCACTCCCAGGCACCCAGCACGACAACAACCCCGATGAACAGGGCGAAATACATGCCGGTCAGCAGGAAAAAACCACACAAGGCGATCGGCAACAGAATGAGTGCCGTGATGATCCGTTGTTTCAGCATTAAGCCCGGGCTCCAGCTTCTACCTGTTCGCTGGTTTTACCGAAGCGACGTTGGCGAGAAGCGAAATCTGCCAGCGCGGCGCGCATGGCATCGTGTTTGAAGTCCGGCCAGAACAGGTCGGAGAAGTACAGCTCGGCGTAGGCCAGCTGCCAAAGCAGGAAGTTACTGATGCGGTGCTCGCCACCGGTGCGGATGCACAGGTCCGGCAACGGCAGATCGCCTGTTGCCAGACAGGTCTGCAGCAGCTCGGGGGTTATATCCTCCGGTTGCAGATGCCCGGCCTGAACCTCGCGCGCCAACCGCTGGGCAGCCTGTGCGATGTCCCATTGCCCACCGTAGTTGGCAGCGATCTGCAGCACGAAACGGCTATTGCCGGACGTACGCACTTCCGCCTCGCGCATTGCAGCCTGCAGCTCGGGATGAAAGCGCGAGCGGTCGCCAATGATCCGCAGGCTGATGTCGTTCTCGTTCAGGCGCTTGGTTTCACGGCGTAGCGCCGTGAAGAAAAGCTCCATCAGTGCACCAACCTCTTCAGCCGGGCGCTGCCAGTTTTCACTGGAGAACGCGAACAGTGTCAGCACCTCGACCTTGGCTTCGGCACACACCTCGATAACGGCCCGCACAGCGTCGACGCCCGCCTTATGGCCAGCAACGCCTGGCAGCAGGCGCTTCTTGGCCCAGCGATTATTACCGTCCATGATAATCGCGACATGGCGCGGTACCGAAGACGGCACGGCCGGTTTTATCTTTTCCATGAAAGCGTCCGAAACCTTAAACAGCCATCAGATCAGCTTCTTTCTGCTTGACCGCAACTTCGATTTCAGCAACGAATTTGTCAGTCAGCTTTTGCACGTCGTCCGCCGCGCGACGCTCTTCGTCTTCGCTGATTTCCTTCTCCTTGACCAGATCTTTCAACTGGCTCAGAGCGTCACGACGAATGTTGCGTACAGCAACACGAGCGTCTTCAGCGGCGTCGCGTGCCTGCTTGGTGAAGCCCTTGCGGGTTTCCTCGGTCAGCGCCGGCATGGAGATCAGCAGCAGCTCACCCAGGTTGGTCGGATTGAAGCCCAGACCGGAGCTCTGGATAGCCTTGTCGACAGCAGCAAGCATATTACGCTCGAACGCCACGACCTGAAGAGTGCGCGAGTCCTTGACGGTCACGCTGGCAACCTGACTCAGCGGCGTGTCGGCACCGTAATAAGGGACCATGACACCACCCAGAATGCTCGGGTGCGCCTTGCCGGTGCGGATTCGGGTGAACGCGTGGGTCAGCGACTCCAGACTCTTCTGCATGCGGGTCTGAGCGTCTTTCTTGATTTCGTTGATCATTGTTGGGCTTCCTCGATCAGGGTCCCTTCAGCGCCACCATGGACGATATTCAGAAGGGCACCCGGCTTGTTCATGTTGAAGACGCGCAATGGCATCTTGTGATCGCGACACAGGCAGATTGCGGTCAGATCCATCACGCCCAACTTGCGATCCAGCACTTCATCGTAAGTCAGATGATCGAACTTCTCGGCATTCGGGTCCTTGAACGGATCTGCGGTATACACGCCATCCACCTTGGTGGCCTTGAGCACTACATCGGCGTCGATCTCGATCGCGCGCAGGCAGGCAGCCGAATCGGTCGTAAAGAACGGATTACCCGTACCCGCAGCAAAAATCACCACTTCCTTGGCGCTGAGATGGCGCATGGCCTTGCGGCGATCATAATGATCGGTCACACCCAGCATGGAAATGGCCGACATCACGATGGCCGTGATATTAGCGCGCTCCAGCGCATCGCGCATTGCCAGGGCGTTCATCACAGTGGCCAGCATGCCCATGTGGTCGCCTGTTACCCGATCCATACCCGCAGCACTCAAGGCTGCGCCACGGAAAAGGTTACCGCCGCCGATCACCAGACCGACCTGAACACCGATACCGACCAGCTGGCCGACTTCCAGCGCCATACGGTCCAGTACTTTGGGGTCAATGCCGAACTCTTCCGAGCCCATGAGGGCCTCACCGCTGAGCTTGAGTAGAATGCGTTTATAGCGAGCCTGATAACCACTGCCCTGCTGAGCCATTGCGAATCTCTCCTGCGGCGTTTTCTGAAAAAAATCTGTGCTGGCTATTCCAAGCCTGCGCTTACTTTAGCTTGACGCTCTGCGAGCGTCGGGAGAATGCAGCCTTGTGAGCACAATCTCCAAGGAAAATTTCCTTTTCTCTTTCGACAAAGAGGCCGCACGCGTGAGCGGGCAGCCTCTTTGGGGCGACAGTTGAAAAACCGTCTTACTGCTTGGCAGCAGCCAGCTGTGCAGCCACTTCGTCAGCGAAGTTATCAACTGGCTTCTCGATGCCGTCGCCTACTTTGAAGTAGGTGAAGGACACGATTTCAGCACCGGCTTTCTTGGCCAGATCACCGACCTTGACTTCCGGGTTCTTGACGAAGGCTTGCTCGACCAGGCTGGCTTCAGCCAGGAACTTGGTGATACGACCGCCAACCATTTTTTCAACGATTTCAGCTGGCTTGCCTTTGATCTTGTCTTCGTTCAGTTGCAGGAAGACGTTTTTCTCGCGCTCGATCGCTTCGGCAGAAACTTCCGAAGGGAACAGGAACTCGGGGTTGCTTGCCGCTACGTGCATGGCGATATCTTTGGCCAGCTCGACGTCGCCACCCTTGAGGGTAACAACTACGCCGATCTTGTTGCCGTGCAGGTAAGTACCTACAACATCACCTTCGATACGCTTCAGGCGACGGATGTTGACGTTTTCGCCAACCTTGCCGACCAGTACCAGACGTGCAGCTTCCTGAGCTTCGATCAACGGAGCGGCATCAGTCATCTTCTCAGCGAAGGCTTTTTCGACGCTTGCAGCAACGAAAGCCTTGAAGTCGTCTTGCAGGGCCAGGAAGTCGGTCTGCGAGTTGACTTCGATGATGACAGCGGCTTTACCGTCGTCCTTGATGGCGATAGCGCCTTCAGCAGCAACGTTGCCTGCTTTCTTGGCGGCCTTGATCGCGCCGGAAGCACGCATATCGTCGATTGCTTTTTCGATGTCGCCGCCAGCCTTGGTCAAGGCCTTTTTGCAGTCCATCATGCCTTCGCCGGTACGCTCGCGCAGTTCTTTGACCAACGCTGCAGTAATCTCTGCCATTTCAAAATCCTCTTGGATAGGTCTTCAACCATTCCACCCGGCTCGCCGGGCGTGCAATTCTTGAAAAATCAGGGTGGCAGCAACACATGACAGCAAGGTCATGGCTACAGACCGACAAATCATTTCCTAGGTGGCAAAAAGGGGGCTAAGCCCCCTTTTCGCGTACTGAGTAAACGCCAGGCGTTTGTACTCAGCCTTCTACAGCAGCTGCAGCTGGAGCTTCTTCGACGAATACGTCGGTGCCGCCAGCAACATTGTTACGACCACGGATAACAGCGTCAGCCATCGAACCCATGTACAGCTGGATGGCGCGAATGGCGTCATCGTTGCCCGGGATGATGTAGTCAACGCCTTCCGGGCTGCTGTTGGTATCGACAACGCCGATAACCGGGATACCCAGCTTGTTGGCTTCGGTGATCGCGATGCGCTCGTGATCAACGTCGACAACGAACAGTGCGTCTGGCAGACCGCCCATGTCCTTGATACCACCCAGGCTGCGATCCAGTTTTTCCAGATCACGGGTGCGCATCAGGGCTTCTTTCTTGGTCAGCTTGGCGAAAGTACCGTCTTCGGACTGTACTTCCAGCTCGCGCAGACGTTTGATCGACTGACGGATGGTCTTGAAGTTGGTCAGCATGCCACCCAACCAGCGATGGTCGACGTACGGCGAACCGCAACGTGCTGCTTCTTCAGCAACGATTTTGCCAGCGGAACGCTTGGTGCCGACGAACAGAATCTTGTTTTTGCCCGAAGCCAGGCGCTCAACGAAAGTCAGAGCTTCGTTGAACATAGGCAGGGTTTTTTCAAGGTTGATGATGTGAATCTTGTTACGCGCGCCGAAAATGTACTTACCCATTTTCGGGTTCCAGTAACGGGTTTGGTGACCGAAGTGCACACCGGCCTTCAGCATATCGCGCATATTGACTTGGGACATGATAGTTCCTTGATAATAAGTCGGGTTAGGCCTCCACGCATCCCAATGACCAACCAATGGCATCTGCCAAGGGCACCCAGGTCATCGTGTCGACACGTGTGTGGGTTTGTGCTTCAAGGACGGACCTTGGAAAGCGGCGCATTTTATATCACAAAAGGGAAGAGAACGGAACTCCCATCAAGTTCTTGTTTTGCGGTGCTTTTAAAGCCGCATCCGCTGCCTATAGAAGGAAGCGATGATTACCCGGCACCGGCGGTCTGATAGAATTGCGCCTTTGCGCACCAACCGCGTGCCAGCCACGCCGAGAGATTCTGTATGACCATCACCCTCAAAACCCCGGAAGACATCGAAAAGATGCGCATCGCCGGTCGCCTGGCCGCCGATGTTCTGGAAATGATAGCGCCTCACGTAAAGCCCGGTGTAACCACCGAAGAGCTGGACCGCCTCTGCCACGATTACATCGTCAACGAGCAACAGGCGATCCCTGCCCCGCTTAACTACAAAGGCTTCCCCAAGTCGATCTGCACCTCGATCAATCAGGTAGTCTGCCACGGCATCCCGAGCGACAAGAAGCTGAAGAACGGCGACTCGCTCAACATTGACGTTACCGTCATAAAGGACGGGTACCACGGGGACACCAGCAGGATGTTCCATGTCGGCACCGTTCCGGTATGGGCCGAGCGTCTGTCGAAAGTAACTCAAGAGTGTCTGTATAAGGCTATCGAAATCGTCAAACCCGGCACTCGCCTGGGCGACATCGGCGCCGTTATTCAGAAACACGCTGAAAAGAATGGTTTCTCTGTGGTTCGGGAGTTCTGTGGTCACGGCATCGGCAAGGTGTTTCATGAAGAGCCGCAGGTCATGCACTTCGGCGAGGCTGGAACCGGTATCGAACTGCAGGAAGGCATGACCTTCACCATCGAGCCGATGATCAACCAGGGACGCCCTGAAACCAAGATCCTTGGCGATGGCTGGACGGCGATCACCAAGGACCGCAAGCTCTCGGCGCAATGGGAGCACACGCTGCTGGTAACCGCTGACGGTTACGAAATCTTCACTTTACGCAGTGACGACACTATTGCACAAAAAGCCCCCTGACCGGAGGCTGCACGACTGAACACCCGACACATCACTTGCACAGCCCGACATGAGGAATACTGCTCCATGCCGCAAGTAGATCCAGACTTGTTCGATCGTGGCCAGTTCCAGGCCGAACTGGCCTTGAAAGCCAGCCCCATCGCTGCGTTCAAGAAGGCTATCCGCAGGGCGAAAGACGTCCTTGATGATCGTTTCAGGTCAGGGCGCGACATTCGGCGACTGATAGAAGACCGGGCATGGTTTGTAGATAACATCCTGCAGAAGGCCTGGGATCAGTTCGAATGGAGCGAAGATGCCGATATCGCCCTGCTTGCAGTGGGCGGCTACGGGCGCGGCGAGCTGCATCCGTACTCGGACATTGACCTGCTGATCCTGCTGGACAGTGATGACCACGAAATTTTTCGCGAACCTATCGAGCGGTTTCTGACACTGCTCTGGGACATCGGTCTGGAGGTCGGGCAAAGCGTGCGCTCTGTCAATGAATGTGCACAGGAAGGCCTGGCCGACCTGACTGTCATCACCAACCTGATGGAAAGCCGCACCATTGCAGGTCCCGAGCATCTGCGCCAACGCATGCTGGAAGTCACCAGTACACAGCATATGTGGCCGAGCAAGGAGTTCTTCCTTGCCAAGCACGCCGAACAGAAAAAGCGTCATCACAAGTACAACGATACCGAATACAACCTGGAACCCAACGTCAAGGGCTCGCCCGGCGGCCTGCGCGACATTCAGACCATTCTGTGGGTTGCGCGACGCCAGTACGGCACGTTGAATCTGCATGCACTGGCAGGCGAAGGCTTCCTGCTGGGCAGTGAAAACGCCCTGCTGGCCTCCTCCCAGGAGTTTCTCTGGAAAGTGCGCTATGCGTTGCACATGCTGGCCGGACGATCAGAAGATCGGCTTCTGTTCGATTATCAGGTCCGCATCGCAGGCTTGCTGGGCTATGAAGACAGTGACGCCAAGCTCGCCATCGAGCGTTTCATGCAGAAGTATTATCGCGTGGTCATGAGCATCGCAGAACTCAGCGATCTGATCATCCAGCATTTCGAAGAAGTGATTCTTTCCGACGACAGCGGCACAGCGCAGCCGATCAATTCGCGCTTCCAGCTGCACGACGGCTATATAGAAGCCACCAACCCGAACGTTTTCAAGCGCACCCCGTTTGCCATGATCGAGATTTTCGTGCTCATGGCCCAGCATCCCGAGATAAAGGGCGTGCGCGCCGACACCATTCGTTTGCTGCGTGAACACCGGCACCTGATCAACGATGATTTCCGTAACGATATCCGTAACACCAGCCTGTTCATAGAGCTGTTCAAGTGCGAGACAGGCATTCATCGCAACCTGCGCCGGATGAACCGCTACGGCATTCTCGGGCTATATCTGCCGGAATTCGGCCATATCGTCGGGCAGATGCAGCATGACCTGTTCCACATCTATACCGTCGATGCGCACACGCTGAATCTGATCAAGCACCTGCGCAAGCTGCAATACACAGAAGTGTCCGAAAAATTTCCGCTGGCAAGCAAAATAATGGCTCGACTGCCAAAGCCGGAGCTGATCTACCTGGCCGGGCTGTACCACGACATTGGCAAGGGCCGTGGCGGCGATCACTCGGAGCTGGGCGCAATAGATGCACAGGCGTTCGGTACGCGCCATCATCTGCCTGACTGGGACACCCGTCTTATTGTCTGGCTGGTGAGCAACCATCTGGTCATGTCGACCACCGCACAGCGCAAGGACCTTTCAGATCCCCAGGTCATCCACGATTTCGCCCAGTTCGTCGGCGACGAAGTGCACCTGGACTATCTGTATGTGCTGACCGTTGCCGACATCAACGCAACCAACCCGACCCTCTGGAATTCGTGGCGCGCCAGCCTGCTGCGCCAGTTGTACACCGAAACCAAACGCGCCTTGCGCCGCGGCCTGGAAAACCCGGTTGATCGCGAGGAGCAGATCCGTCGCACCCAGACTGCAGCGCTGGACATCCTGGTACGCAACGGCACCGACCCTGACGATGTCGAGCAACTCTGGTCAGCGCTGGGAGACGATTATTTCCTGCGTCACACCGCTGGCGATGTTGCCTGGCACAGCGATGCCATCCTGCAGCAGCCAGCCGACGGCGGCCCGCTGGTGCTGATAAAGGAAACCACTCAGCGGGAATTCGAAGGCGGGACGCAAATATTCATTTACGCCCCTGACCAGCATGATTTCTTCGCTGTGACCGTGGCGGCGATGGACCAGTTGAACCTGAACATTCATGACGCGCGCATTATCACGTCCAGCAGCAAATTCACACTCGACACCTATATCGTCCTCGATAACGAAGGCGGTTCGAGCGGCGACAACCCGGAACGCGTTCAGGAAATCCGCAACGGCCTGACCGAAGCGCTGCGCAACCCGGATGATTACCCGACGATCATCAAGCGCCGCGTGCCTCGTCAGCTCAAGCACTTTGCGTTCGCACCGCAAGTCACCATTCACAACGACGCCCAGCGCCCTGTGACGGTACTTGAACTGCTGGCACCTGACCGCCCCGGCCTGCTGGCGCGCATTGGCAAGATCTTCCTGGAGTTCGATCTGTCATTGCAGAATGCCAAGATTGCGACCCTGGGCGAACGCGTGGAAGACGTGTTCTTCATCACCGACGCGAACAATCATCCGCTGTCCGACCCACAGCTGTGCAGCCAGCTGCAGGACGCAATCGTCAAGCAACTGAGCGTCAACTCAGAGCCCGGCCATGATTTGCGAATCAGCATATGAGCACTCGGCCAAACGAATCGACTCAACGCAGTCCATTGAGGAACACTCCCCATGAATAACGCCATGCAACTGCTTCAGCCTTACCCTTTCGAGAAGCTGCGCGCCTTGCTGGCCAGCGTAACGCCCAACCCGGAAAAGCGCCCTGTTGCATTGTCGATTGGTGAGCCGAAACACCGCTCACCCGATTTCGTCGCCAAGACACTCGCAGACAACCTCGATCAGATGGCGGTTTACCCGACCACGCTGGGTATCCCGGCGCTGCGCGAAGCCATTGCCGGCTGGTGCAACCGTCGATTCGGCGTACCACAGGGCTGGATCGATCCGGCGCGCAATGTATTGCCGGTCAATGGCACACGCGAAGCGCTGTTCGCCTTCACCCAGACAGTGGTCAATCGTAGCGATGACGGCCTGGTGATCAGCCCGAACCCGTTTTATCAGATCTATGAAGGTGCCGCCTTTCTGGCCGGAGCCCAGCCTCACTACCTGCCATGCCTGAGCGACAACGGTTTCAATCCCGATTTCGACGCAGTCAGCGCGGACACCTGGAAGCGCTGCCAGATCCTGTTCCTGTGCTCGCCGGGTAACCCGACCGGAGCACTGATTCCTGTTGAAACCCTGAAAAAACTCATCGCCCTGGCCGACGAACATGACTTTGTCATTGCTGCGGACGAATGCTACAGCGAGCTGTACTTCGATGAGCAGGCTCCACCACCTGGCTTGCTCAGCGCCTGCGTCGAGCTGGGTCGCCAGGATTTCAAGCGTTGCGTGGTGTTCCACAGCCTGTCCAAGCGTTCCAACCTGCCAGGCCTGCGTTCAGGTTTTGTGGCCGGTGATGCCGACATTCTCAAGGCCTTCCTGCTGTATCGCACGTATCACGGCTGCGCCATGCCGGTACAGACTCAGCTGGCGAGCATTGCTGCCTGGAATGACGAGGAGCACGTACGCGCGAACCGTGACTTGTACCGTGAAAAATTCGATGCTGTGCTCGACATCCTCGCGCCAGTGCTCGACGTCCAGCGCCCGGACGGGGGGTTTTACCTGTGGCCGAATGTAGGCACCGATGATGCTGCATTTTGCCGAGACCTGTTCATCGATCAGCATGTGACTGCAGTACCGGGTTCGTACCTTTCCCGCGAGGTGGATGGCGTCAACCCGGGTGCCGGCCGGGTTCGCCTGGCGCTCGTGGCACCTTTGGCCGAGTGCGTCGAAGCCGCCGAACGTATCCGCGCGTTCCTGAGCAAATAAAAAGCCAAGCTTCAGGAGGACAGCCCCGCCGCACGCGATGTGCGGCGGGGTAATTAGTTACCACCTGCTACACCCTGCACAAACGTACCTTCAACCTTCATTTTTCAGGCTTCCTGAAAGGAAGCGAACTACGATGAAGGTCAATCCCATGTCTGCACCCACCACACAGGGCATAAAGCTGCCTGCATCCTGCGCCATGCGCAGTGCAACGAATCATCAGGCCTCGTACGAAACCGCCATTCGCGAAAACCCCGCCAACGCAGCAATCACTCCTGCCTACGAATCAGGAGCACGCCATGGCTGCGAAGAGTCAACGCACATGGCGCGTCTTCTGGTTTCGTTCAGCAAATACTGGGCACGTGGGCGGACCCTGAAAATGCTTTTTCAGAAAGACCCTCCTGCCATTCTGACAACCCCCGTTGTCGAAGCTGCAAAGAAATGGCTGCCTCACATAAATCTGAAATTCGAGTTTGTGACAGGCGGGGTCAGCGATATCCGAATCGGTTTCAACGAGCATCTGAACTGGAGCGCCATAGGGACTGATGCCCTGTTGGCCGAGCAGAATGAAGCCACCATGGAATTCAACGTCAAGGAGCTGTTCACGGCAGACCTGAAACCCATGCCGGACTTGACGCGCATCGTGCTCCATGAATTCGGGCACGCCTTGGGAGCAGTTCACGAGCACCAGCATCCTCAGGCAAACATCCCCTGGAACGAACCGCTTCTACGCCCTCTGCTTTTACAATCCGGATTGACTGACGAAGAAATCAATACCAATTTTTTCGACAAGTACGAAGCTGCTGATTTCTACCATTCGGCTTACGACCGTGATTCCGTCATGCATTACGACATTCCCAACGGCCTGACCCTTGGCGACTTTGAAATTATCAACACAGGCAAGACGCTAAGCCCTAACGACATCAAAGTGATGGGTTCCATATACGGGGACCGGAAAAACTCAAAGTTCGAGGCGAACTGACAAGGCATCGTAAAGAAAATACTGATCGTCAGGCAGTAATGCGCAAGCAGTGCCTGCAATGCGCTGGCCGCTACCCTGCCGAATTAGCCAGCAACCGCATTTGAGAGATCGCGCCACGTACTTCACCCGTGTGGCGCGAGGGCTTTACAGCGCTACCGGTCACTGTGGTGTTCGCAGTTTTTCCGCAACCCACCCGACCGCCCAGCTTACCGGGTCATGGGACTGCATGGGCAGCAACGGTTTTCCTTCACGTGCGGCCAGCCTGCCTTGCGTCTCAGCCTCACCATGAATCCAGATCGTACTTTGCTTGAATCCCTCGGCACGTTGACGTTCCCTGTAATAACGTTGCCGGACAAGCGCTTCTTGACGCTTCTTCTCTTGTTCAGACATAACGCACCCAGCCTTTAAATGGAAAGCAATAATTGCCCGCCCGGGCTTGCCACTCAAGCGTGGAAGGGTGAAGTTTTCTTAATGACAGTTAGGGTTATTATCTAGTTTTTGTTCAGTCTTTGTACCAGCGCTGTCACAACACGACGCGGTCTGACGTGGCATAATACCCGGCTAAATTGCGAGGAGAGAAAGTGGGGAGTATCGAGCAAGATCAGCCACCCCACCCCAAAACGATGACTTACACTCTATTTGGCATCAAAGCCTGCGACACCATGAAGAAGGCCCGCACCTGGCTCGACGATAATTCCGTGAGCTACGATTTTCATGACTACAAGACACAGGGCATCGACCGGGAATACCTCGCGCAGTGGTGCAATGAACACGGCTGGCAGGTCGTGCTGAACCGCGCAGGCACCACCTTTCGCAAGCTCGATGACGGACAAAAGGCCGATCTCGATCAGGCGAAAGCCATAGAACTGATGCTCGCGCAGCCGTCCATGATCAAGCGTCCGGTGCTTGATCTGGGCAATAAAACCCTGATCGGCTTCAAGCCCGACCTGTATGCAGCGGCTTTACAGTAAGCCAGAGCGCTACTGAAAGCCCCTTGATAAAGCCAAGAGGTATTTACATGTCCACTACCCTGTTCAGCCTGGCCTTCGGCGTCGGCACTCAAAATCGTCAAGGCTCATGGCTCGAAGTATTTTACGCTCAGCCGCTGATCAATCCTTCCGTAGAACTGGTCGCGGCCATCGCGCCTGTTCTGGGTTACACCAACGGCAATCAGGCAATCACCTTCAATGTAGACCTAGCATACAAGCTGGCCGAGGCGGTCAAATCCGTGGACGCGACCCAGGCCGCGCTGCTGACTCGTCTGGCGGAAAGCCAGAAGCCGCTGGTTGCCACCCTGCTGGCTGAAGACGCAACCCTGACGTCGACTCCAGAGGCTTACCTCAAGCTGAACCTGCTGTCGCATCGCCTGGTCAAGCCACACGGCCTGAACCTGGCAGGTATCTTCCCGTTGCTGCCAAACGTAGCCTGGACCAGCCAGGGCGCGGTCGATCTCGCCGAACTGGCCGAACGTCAGCTTGAAGCACGCCTTAAAGGCGAACTGCTGGAAGTGTTCTCGGTCGACAAATTCCCGAAAATGACTGACTACGTCGTCCCGAGTGGCGTTCGTATCGCTGACAGTGCTCGCGTACGTCTGGGCGCTTACATCGGCGAAGGCACCACCGTCATGCACGAAGGCTTCGTCAACTTCAATGGCGGCACCGAAGGCCCGGGCATGATCGAAGGCCGCGTTTCTGCAGGCGTATTCGTCGGCAAGGGCTCGGATCTGGGTGGCGGCTGCTCGACCATGGGTACGCTGTCGGGTGGCGGCAACATCATCATCAAGGTTGGCGAAGGCTGCCTGATCGGTGCCAACGCCGGCATCGGTATTCCGCTGGGCGATCGCAATACCGTGGAATCGGGTCTGTATGTGACCGCCGGCACCAAGGTCGCGCTGCTCGATGAGAACAACGAACTGGTCAAGATCGTCAAGGCACGCGAGCTGGCAGGCCAGAACGACCTGTTGTTCCGTCGCAACTCGCAGACCGGCGCAGTGGAATGCAAAACCCACAAGTCGGCCATCGAGCTGAACGAAGCACTGCACGCTCATAACTGATGCTGTGTGCGGGTTCAAGGCTGCGGCCTTGAACCCGCCTCCACACGCTGGACGAACAATGCCCCTCATTTCTCCCTGGCGTGGCGACTTCCCCGCTATCGCCGCCCTGCAACGGCAAGGCCAGACCTATCTGGACAACGCCGCCACCACGCAAAAACCCCAGGCGCTGATCGATGCCCTGACTCATTACTACGTCAACGGTGCCGCCAACGTGCATCGTGCCCAGCATCTGCCGGGCGCACACGCCACCCAGGCGTTTGAAGCCAGCCGTGGCAAGGCCGCGCACTGGCTGAATGCCGGCGAGAGCGGACAAATCATCTTTACCCACGGGGCCACTTCTGCGCTCAACCTGCTGGCCTATGGGCTGGAGCATAGTTTCACTGCGGGCGACGAGATCGCCATTAGCGCACTGGAACATCACGCCAACCTGCTGCCGTGGCAGCAACTGGCTCAGCGCCGCGGCCTGAAACTGGTGATACTGCCGCTCGATCCCGATGGTGTAATCGACTGCCATGCTGCGGCCAGTCTGATCGGCCCTCGCACGCGTCTGCTCGCAGTCAGTCAGTTGTCCAACGTGCTCGGCACCTGGCAGCCGCTCGCCCGCCTTATCGCACTGGCGAAAGCGCAAGGTGCGCTCACGGTCGTGGACGGATCACAAGGTGTGGTGCATGGACGCCACGATGTACAGGCACTGGGCTGCGACTTTTATGTGTTTTCCAGCCACAAGCTTTATGGTCCGGAAGGGCTAGGTGTGCTGTACGGACGCAACGACGCGCTACCGAACCTGACGCACTGGCAGTTCGGCGGCGAGATGGTGCTGACCGCCGATTATCAACACGCGAAATTTCGCCCGGCACCGCTGGGCTTTGAAGCGGGCACCCCGCCCATCGCCAGCGTGATCGGTCTGGGCGCTACGCTGGCTTACCTGGAAAACCTTGATCATCAGGCGGTCGCGGAACACGAAGCAAATCTGCACCGTCGCCTGCTTGAAGGCCTGCAAAGGCGTGAAGGTATTCAGGTATTGGGCTCACCGGACCTGGCACTGGCCAGTTTCGTCGTGGACGGCATACACAACGCCGATCTGGCTCATTTGCTGACCGAACAGGGTATTGCCGTGCGCGCTGGTCGTCACTGCGCGATGCCACTGTTCGATACACTCGGTCTGCCCAGCGCAATTCGTGTTTCACTTGCGCTCTACAATGATTCAGATGACTTGCTGCGGTTTTTCAGCGCACTGGATCAGGCACTGGAGCTGCTTCGATGACTCTCCCCGCATTGGCGCAGACCGCGCTCGACAGCTTTTCCCAGCCACAGAGCTGGGAACAGCGGGCACGCCTGCTCATGCAATGGGGGGATCGCCTCCCCTCGTTGAGCGACGAAGAAAAGACGGACGACAATCTCGTACACGGCTGTGAAAGCAAGGTCTGGCTGACGGGCGAAGTCAGTGCAGGAGCCTGGCTGTTCAGAGCCAGCAGCGACGCCCGGCTGATTCGAGGTCTGGTGGCGCTACTGCTGGCCCGCGTTAACGGTCTGTCGGCCCCGGAGCTGGAAGCCGTGGACTTGTCTGACTGGTTCGATCAGTTGGGCCTTGGTCGCCAGCTCTCACCATCACGCAGCAACGGCCTGAATGCCGTGCTACAGAAGATGCGTCAGCTGACTCAAGCCTGATCGGGCGTTGCAACCGCTGGCTTGACCCGCTCCGAAGGCCGTCGCGCACCTGCAACCAGCTTGTCCACTGCACGCGTGGCGGCGACCATGCCGAACGTGGCAGTGACCATCATCACCGCGCCGAAGCCGCCTGCACAGTCGAGCTTTACACCCTCACCGACGAACTTCTTTTCCAGGCAAATACTGCCATCAGGCTTGGGATAGCGCAGCTGTTCGCTGGAGAACACGCAAGGCACGCTGTAGTGGCGGTTAGGCGTGCGTGAAAAGCCATAGTCGCGACGCAAGGTGGAACGTACCTTGGAGGCAAGAGGGTCGTTGAACGTGCGGTTCAAGTCGGCGATCTGAATCAGGGTCGGATCAATCTGCCCACCGGCACCACCGGTGGTGATCATCTGGATCTTGCGCCGCTTACACCACGAAATCAGTGCTGCCTTGGCGTTGACGCTGTCGATACAGTCGATCACGAAATCCATGTCCGGGGTGATGCACTCAGCCATCGTGTCGCGGGTCACGAAATCAGAAACCGCATGCACGATGCAATCAGGATTGATCGCGCGAATCCGCTCGGCCATCACTTCGACCTTCGGCCGACCGACTGTGCTGTCCAGTGCATGCAATTGGCGGTTGCTGTTGCTGACACAGACGTCGTCCATGTCAAACAGCGAAATCTCGCCCACACCACTGCGTGCCATGGCTTCCGCCGCCCACGAGCCCACGCCGCCGATACCGACCACTGCCACATGAGCCGCGCGCAGGCGCGCCAGGCCTTCAATGCCGTACAAACGGGCGATGCCAGCGAAACGTGGATCTTCTGCGCTCATGATCAATACCTCAAAACCGGCGCGCATTATAGGGGTTTGTAGGGGGTTAAGGCACCCGGCTTGTTGCCCCGTCGAAATCAGGGCTGATGGGGCAAAAACTATCTCGGGCCTCTCATATAACCCCTTTCGCTCCGCACAAAGCCTCTACAAACATATTTGTCCGACCCGCGAGCAAATAAGAGACGGGACTTCCGGTCCGGGCCCGCGATTCTGGATAGCCATGCTGTTCGCACAATCCCTCACTTATCTGGCAGCCATCATTATGGCCGTCCTCTCTGCTCACGCGACCCGCCCTGCGCTGTCGACTGCTTGACATATCCACAGCACACAATAAACGACGGCCCCAGGTCGTCGTTTTGCTTTAAGATATCCGCCTTTTCGCGCCCAAAGTCTTGCTACCGGAGTTCTGTACATGACTGCCCCTACCGACCTGTCGCCCACCCTTCAACTTGCCTGCGATCTGATCCGCCGCCCATCAGTGACGCCGGTCGATGCCGACTGTCAGGCAGTGATGATGCAACGCCTGGGCAATGCCGGCTTCAAGCTGGAGCCCATGCGTATCGAAGACGTCGATAACTTCTGGGCCACACACGGCACTACCGACGGCCCGGTGCTGTGTTTCGCAGGTCATACGGACGTGGTCCCTACCGGCCCGGTGGAGAACTGGCAGAACGACCCGTTCGATGCGTTGATCGACGAGCACGGCATGCTATGCGGACGCGGTGCAGCGGACATGAAAGGCAGCCTGGCAGCCATGCTCGTGGCCGCCGAGCGCTTTGTAGCCGATCACCCGAATCACAAGGGTTCGGTGGCATTCCTGATCACCAGTGACGAAGAAGGCCCGGCGCACCACGGCACCAAGGCTGTCGTCGAACGTCTGGCAGCGCGCAAGGAGCGTCTGGACTGGTGCATCGTCGGCGAACCTTCGAGCACCACGCTGGTGGGCGATGTGGTCAAGAACGGGCGTCGCGGTTCGCTGGGCGCCACACTCACCGTGCGCGGCAAACAGGGCCATGTGGCTTACCCGCATCTGGCGAAGAACCCTATTCACCTTGCAGTTCCGGCACTTGCCGAACTGGCTGCAGAGCACTGGGACCATGGCAACGATTTCTTCCCGCCAACCAGCTTCCAGATCTCCAACCTGAACGCCGGCACGGGTGCAACCAATGTCATCCCGGGTGATCTGGTAGCAGTGTTCAACTTCCGTTTTTCGACCGAGTCGACCGTCGAAGGCTTGCAGCAGCGTGTCGCCGCCATTCTCGACAAGCATGAGCTGGACTGGCATGTGAACTGGGCGTTGTCCGGCCTGCCGTTCCTGACCGAGCCGGGCGCATTGCTGGACGCCGTGTCGTCCAGCATCAAAAGCGTCACGGGCCGTGACACCAAAGCCTCGACCAGCGGCGGAACCTCCGACGGCCGTTTCATCGCGACCCTGGGTACGCAAGTGGTTGAACTGGGGCCGGTCAACGCGACGATTCACCAGGTCAACGAGCGGATTCTGGCCAGCGATCTCGACGTGCTGACCGAGATCTACTACCAGACCCTGGTCAAGTTGCTCGCCTGATGCTGACCTGCCCGATCTGCTCTGCGCCGCTCAGTACCGCCGACAACGGCGTGGTATGCCCGGCCAACCACCGCTTCGACCGTGCACGTCAGGGGTATCTGAACCTGTTGCCGGTGCAGCACAAGAACAGCCGCGACCCCGGCGACAATCAGGCCATGGTTGAAGCACGGCGGGACTTCCTCAACGCCGGGCATTACGCCCCGGTAGCCCGGCGGCTGGCTGAACTGGCCGCCGAGCGCTCCCCCGCGCACTGGCTGGACATCGGCTGCGGCGAAGGTTATTACACCGCGCAAATAGCCGAGGCCCTGCCCCATGCCGACGGCTATGCGCTGGACATCTCCCGCGAAGCCGTGAAACGCGCCTGCCGTCGTGACCCCGGGCTGACCTGGATGGTTGCCAGCATGGCCCGTGTTCCCTTGCCGGATGCCAGCTGTCAGTTTCTGGCCAGTGTGTTCAGCCCGCTGGACTGGCTTGAAGCCAAGCGCTTGCTGACGCCTGGCGGCGGACTGATGCGGGTCGGCCCGACCAGCGAACATCTCATGGAACTGCGTCAGCAGCTTTATGATGAGGTCCGCGATTATGCCGACGACAAGCACCTGTCTCTGGTGCCACCCGGCATGCAGTTGCAACACAGCGAGACCCTGCGCTATACGCTGAAGCTGATCGACGGCCAGTCCCGTGCCGATCTGCTGGCCATGACGCCTCACGGGTGGCGCGCCAGCGCCGAGCGCCGGACTGCCGTCATTGAGCAATCAGGACCTTTCAAGGTCACCGTTTCCATGCGCTACGATTATTTCGTGCTGCAATAAGCATTCAACAGAGGCACCCATGCGCCAACCCGATATCGAGATTTACCTGAAAGACGAAGACGTCGACCACAAGGCCATTGCCCAATGGTTGAGCGTCGCCCTGGGCCCATGCAGTGACTGGAACCAGAAAGGCCAGACCTGGAAGTGCAAGGCCGGCAATGTGACCGTAACCTGGCTGCCCAAAGCAGTCGGTAAATGGAACAGTCTGCATCTGGACAGCGATCAGACCCCATGGGAAGACGACATCGCCTGCGCCCGTGCGGCATTCAAAGCCTTGAACGTCGAAGTGCGCTGCGCACCCGGCACCTGGGTTGAAGAAGAAAGCGATGAAACCGCCGACCGCTGGATACGCGTCAGCGCCGATGGCGAGGAAGAAATCATCTGGCGCACCTCGTAAGCCTATTGCAGCGACGGCATCAGGATGTGCCGTCGTGGCTCTCGAAGGTGGCCGCTCAGTCTTTAATCTTCTACAAACACCAGGCTTTTTGCCGATCGCTTCGGGATACGTCACACTGACGCCCATCTCGGGCAGTCGCCCGTCCCTTACTCAGCAGAAGCCGTATGACCCGTTCTCCGTTCCGTCGTCTTGTGTTCGGCACCCTGCGCCGATTGTTGTATCTCTGGGTGCGCTCGGAAACCATCAATCAGTCGTCTTTTACGCTCAACCTGGACCGTAGCCGTCCGGTGTTCTATGCCCTGCAGTCGCCGTCGATCAGCGATCTGGCGGTGATCGACACCGAATGTCGCAAGGCTGGCCTGCCTCGTCCCGTATTGTCGGTAGCGGTCGGCAACCTGATAGAGCCAGCTGCATTCTTTTACCTGACTCCGGCACCTGACTGGCTTGGCCGCCAGGACAAGCGCGGCGCACCGCCGACACTGGAGCGTCTGGTCGCAGCCGTGAGCCAGAACCCCGGCGAAGATGCGCAGATCATCCCGGTCAGCGTGTTCTGGGGGCAGTCACCTGACCGCGAGTCCAGCGCCTGGAAACTGCTGTTCGCCGACAGCTGGGCCGTGACCGGCCGGTTGCGCCGCCTGGTCAGCATTCTGATTCTGGGTCGCAAGACCCGTGTACAGTTTTCCGCGCCCATTCACATGCGCGAGCTGGTGGGTGAAAACAAAGGTTACGAACTGACCCTGCGCATGACCCAGCGTCTGCTGCGCGTGCACTTTCGCAACCTGAAAAGCGCGGTCATCGGCCCGGACGTTTCGCACCGGCGCACCGTGGTCAAAGGGCTGCTGGACGAGCCGCTGGTCAAGCAGGCGATCATCGAAGAAGCCGAACGGGAGAACATCACGCAGGACAAGGCACGGGACCGGGCGCTGAGCTACGGCAACGAGATCGCCTCGGACTACACCTATTCCGTCATCCGTTTCATGGAAGTCGTCCTCAGCTGGTTCTGGAACAAGATTTACGACGGCATCAAAGTCAGCCACATCGAAGGCGTGCAGGAAGTGGCGCCAGGGCATGAATTCATTTACGTCCCTTGCCACCGCAGCCATATCGATTACCTGCTGCTGTCCTATCTGTTGTTTCGCAACGGGCTCACGCCGCCGCACATCGCTGCCGGCATCAACCTGAACATGCCGGTCGTCGGCAGCCTGCTGCGCCGTGGCGGGGCGTTTTTCATGCGCCGCACATTCAAGGGCAACCCGCTGTATACCGCGGTTTTCACCGAGTACCTGCACACACTGTTCATCAAGGGTTTCCCGGTCGAATACTTTGTCGAAGGCGGTCGCTCGCGGACCGGGCGCATGTTGCAACCGAAAACCGGCATGCTCGCCATCACCCTGCGCAGCTTCCTGCGCAACTCGCGGATGCCGATTGTGTTCGTCCCGGTGTACATCGGCTATGAGCGCGTGCTGGAAGGCCGTACCTATCTGGGCGAATTGCGCGGAGCGACCAAGAAGAAAGAGTCGATCTTCGACATCTTCAAAGTCATCGGTGAGCTGAAGCAGCGTTTCGGCCAGGTATCGGTGAACTTCGGTGCCCCCATCAAGCTGGCCGAATTCCTTGACGGCGAACAACCGGACTGGCGCGAGCAGGCGCTGGCACCGCAATTTCGCCCGGAATGGTTGAGCGAAACCACTCATCGGCTGGGTGAACGTGTGGCCCAGCACCTGAATGAAGCCGCCGCCGTCAACCCGATGAACCTGGTTGCTGTGGCCTTGCTGTCAACGCAAAGGCTGGCGCTGGACGATCAGGCCATGGAGCGTGTTCTCGACCTTTACCTGACGCTGCTGCGCGCCGTACCTTACTCGCCGCACACCACGTTGCCGGAAGGCGACGGGCGCTCGCTGATCGAGCACGTCAAAGGCATGGACCTGCTCGCCGAACAAAAAGATGCATTGGGCAAAATTCTGTACCTCAACGAACAGAATGCAGTCCTGATGACGTACTACCGCAACAACGTCCTGCACATCTTTGCCCTGCCCTCACTGCTGGCCAGCTTTTTCCAGAGCTCGTCGCGCATGAGCCGCGAACAGATCCTGCGCTACACGCGTGCGCTGTATCCATTCCTGCAATCGGAACTGTTCATTCGCTGGCCGCTGAGCGAGCTGGATGAGGTTGTCGATCAATGGCTGGCTGCGTTCGTCGAGCAAGGCTTGCTGCGCTTCAAAAAAGACGTCTACGTGCGTCCGGAGCCCAGCTCCCGTGAGTTCGTGCTGCTGACCCTGTTGTCACGTGCCATCGCGCAGACCCTGCAGCGCTTCTACATGGCAATCGCCTTGTTGCTCAACAGTGGACAGAACACGTTGAGCGCCGAGCAGCTGGAAGACCTGTGTACGGTCATGGCCCAGCGCCTGTCTATTCTGCATGGCCTTAATGCACCAGAGTTCTTCGACAAGAGTCTATTCAGGCACTTCATCCAGACCTTGCTGGACATGGGCGTGCTGCGCAAGGACAGCGCTGGCAAGCTGAGCTATCACCCGATGCTGGGCGAACTGGCAGAAGGTGCGGCCAAGCGGGTGTTGCCGGCCGAAATCCGTCTGTCGATACGGCAAGTGGCGTTACACAGCAATGAAGAAGAGCAGGATGCGGGAAATGGTGAAGGGGTAGCGTAGGGCTTTTCCGCAATTAGCCGGGGATATTTAGGCACGTGTTTTATGCTCCCCCGGCCGCTGCTAAGGTGTGGTTTGTACCCATGACTGGTACTCATCACACTCAATAAAGAAATTGAAATGTCCAGCGAACCCTTGGTACGCCTTCAGGGTGTTGTTTATTACCTGTCACGCATCTCTCTGCCAACTGGCTGCAGGTTGACTGTCACCCTGAGTGACAGCAGCCTGGCTGATGTGCCAGCCACTGTCCTTGACGCCCGCGAAACACAGATTACCCAGCAAGTGCCATTGCCGTTTGAACTGGGCTATGCCGCAGGATCAGAGCGGTCTGAAGATCAAGGTCATTCAAGTGAACGGTTGATTGTTCTTCGCTGCAAAGGCTTTCATCAACGGCGCGTTTTCAACGCGCCGTTGTTGTTTTTGTTGTTGCACACCGCATCATTTCCATCGGCACTAAACAGCACTGTTTCTTTCAGGCTTCGGGTGGATGCCGCAAGTTCCTGATACGCTTGATCCCGTACCCACTTCTCACAAGGACGCTCTCATGCCTCGCTTTTCGTTCACCTTCGCTGGTCTATGCGCCGGGCTGCTGCTGTCGGCCAACGTCTTCGCCCTGTCGCTGAACGACCTCTCGCAATCGGATGCGACCGGTGGTCTCAAAGACGCGCTGACCCAAGGCGCACAGGTCGCGGTCAAACAGCTCGGTGTTCCCGGCGGTTTCAGCAAGAATGAAGCGGTGCGTATCGAGCTGCCAGGCAAACTCGGTCAGGTCGCGAAAAAAATGAAAATGCTTGGCATGGGTGCTCAGGTCGATCAGCTGGAAACCAGCATGAACCAGGCCGCCGAAGCTGCAGTGCCTCAGGCTCAGGCGTTGTTGGTAGACGCCGTGAAAAAGATGAGCGTGACCGACGCCAAGGCCATTTTAAGCGGCGGGAAGGACTCGGCCACCCAGTACCTCAACAGCACCAGCCGCGAACAGATCCGCGCCAAATTCCTGCCTATCGTCAAGAAATCTACCGATCAAGTCGGTCTGGCACAGAAGTACAACGCATTCGCCGGCAAGGCGGCGGCATTTGGCGCGCTGGACAGCAAAAATGCCAACCTTGAAAGCTACGTGACCGAACAAGCGCTGAACGGGCTGTTCGAGATTATTGCAAAACAGGAAGAAAGTATTCGCGCCAACCCGGCGGCGGCCGCTACAGGCCTGGCGAAGAAGGTATTTGGCGCGCTTTGAGTGCAGGGTTAGCGCCTGTATTCACGGGCGCATCTGCGTTTGATTCGGGCTCAGGCCGTCGACGCTACAGGCGCTATGCACCGCTATCGTCTGTGACTGCCTTAGGCTTCAAGGCCTTCTTCGGGTAGATGTCGTAGCGGCTGGATTTTCCATCCAGCGCATAACCTGGCTTGGGCCCGTCAATGCAGGGGGCCTTGCGCGGGCGTTTGACCACAACACGGTGGGTGGCAAGCGCAAGAGCCGCTTCCAGCAATGCAGGCGCATCCATGTCATCGCCGACCAGAGGCCGGAACAGGCGCATTTCCTTTTTGACCAGAGCGGTTTTTTCCCGATGCGGGAACATCGGGTCGAGGTAAATGACCTGCGGCGGCTCCGCTGTCCAGCCACGAATGATTTCAATGGAGTTGCCGGTCAACAAATGCATCCGGGCAACGATCGAACCCACATCACGATCATCGCGTCCGCGCGCCAGACCGTCTTCCAGCAGTGCAGCAATAATCGGCTGACGCTCGATCAGGCTAAGCTCGCAACCAAGACTCGCCAGCACGAACGCATCCTTGCCCAAACCTGCCGTGGCATCCAGCACGCCGGGACGAACGCCTGGCTGAATACCGACGGCCTTGGCAATCATTTGCCCGGTGCCACCGCCAAACAGACGACGATGTGCCACTGCACCCTCGACAAAATCAACTCGCACAGCGCCAGGCGCATCGTCGCCCAACTGCTGCAATTGCAGGCCATCGTCGGTCGATTGCAACGCAAAATCAGCTTCCGCGTCGTGCAACGGCAAGCCTAGACGCTGCGCCCAATGCTCCGCCTGCTCCTGCCCTGCGACCGCGAGCGCTTCGACCCGGATACGACTGCCTGTTTGCTGCTCAATCATTACGCCCACACACTCAAAAATTGTTAATGATCGGCAAAGTCTGCCGATAACCAAGTATCCGGCATTTTGCCAGACCCAAGGCCAGTACTGATCGCTATGTCAGAGATTGTTCAATCATCCATCGGCTATTTGTCGCACTCAGGCGACTTTAGCGTTCGCAACAGACGCACACTGGGTGGTGTGACGCAGCTGTGGTCGGATGCATTTGCCCGAGCGATGGCGGATCAGGTCAGTGAAAGCACTCCCGTGCCGGTGCACCCGACGGCCGTTGAAGTGGATGTTGAAACAGGCGAACCGGTCGCTGGCGCAAAAACCCTGAGCAAGATTGTCGAGCAACGTACCTGCCCGGTCACCGACACCGAGGTCAAACCACCTGAGCCGCTGTTCCTGCCGATTGCCGAGTTCGACCTTGACTTGCTGCCGCCGCCTGCCGAGCCCTTCAGCATGGCTGAGCTGATCGAACAACAACGCCATCTGGAATTCGAGAGCCACTGGGTACGCCCTACCGTTCTGAACCCGTACAGCGACAGCGTCAACCCGGGCCCCGGCCCTCAACCGCGCCCATTGCACCTGCCAATCGCCGAATTCGAATGGGAACTGGCCGACAAGCCTGCCCTGCCCCTGGATGAGCAGACCATTGCTGCCCAACAACGCCAGTTCGACTACGAGAACGGCTGGGCTCGCCCGCTGATCCTGCAGAATCTGCGGATGGCGGCATAAGCCCCAACGCTCTTGCCGGCAGCTTACAGGCTCGCTACCTACACACCGACCAGCGCCCCATGTCGACGTGAAAATGATCGCGATGCGCCGCGTTATACTCAGGCCCGAGCACCGTACTGAAGTTTTTGCAGGCGCCGTCACGTAACAGCCTCAGAAAACGCCCCTTGTCCCCTTCGTCGTTCATGCATAGGAATTTCAAAATGCCTATGCATCAGGCTGACGCTATGACGGAGGCGTCATGCCTTCATAGCGATGCGTAGTAAGACGCTGAGGCGTTACATATGCAGTGAAAATCCCTATCAGAAAGCGTTAATGCAGGTTATTTCACCGCGAAGCCTAGGTGCGGACGCACCTTCCCCCTGTCAGGGCTTCACGTACCTCATCTGCGCGATCGCCTGAGCGTTGAGGACCAGTCCCTGCACCGTCAGCCCGCTGATTGCCGCCGTGTATACCATCCGCGCGCCACACAGCACGCAACGGAACGGATCGACGTTTAGAAAGGCTTTGGCCATCTGCACAAAATACAGCTTCGGTGTTGGTCCTGGCGTCGCCATCTTCAGTGCTTCATAGACCTTTGGCAGGTACTGCCCGCAGACCCGATTGGCCAGAAAACCAAAATACCGGATCATCCGGAAATGCTTTTCCGGGATGTGCTGCACCACCCGGAAAAGCATGTCGGCCTGGCTCAGCGTTTCCTGCTGATAGGTCTGTGTGCGGTGATCCAGGTAGGTGAAGCTCAACGTGGCCCCGTTGGTGTAATGCGCCAGACGACTGCCCGAGATGGGCGGTTTTTTCAGGTAGCGGCCCAGGTAATTGACGGTCTTTCGGCCGTTTTTCGTCTTCTTCGACAAGTGGATGTGCCAGTGCTGGCCACCAGCGGTCAGTATCAAACGGCGCCAGTCGCTTTCACAGAGGATGTGGGCCAGCGGCGGCGGCATCGTCAGTTGCGAAAGCGGCTGTCCCAGCAGGTAATCGCGCACCAGCCACATCCAGCGCCGCCGCAGGGCCTCTTTGTGGAACGACAGATTTTTCCAGACGCCCTGCTCATCCAGGCCGCCCGCGGTCACCGACAGGTGGACGTGGGGATGCCAGTTGAGCCGCCGGCCATAGGTGTGCAGCGCCCCGAAAATCCCGACGCGCAAACCGCGCCGCCTGGCGGCGTAGAGCAGGTTATCGGCCGCCAGCCGAAACAGCGCATCGAGCAGCCAGCGGTTGTAGAAGAACAGGGGCCATAGCGTGTCGGGCAGCGTGAACACCAGATGCTGCCAGGGGCAGTCGGGCAGACGGTTGTTTTGCACGGCGATCCACTGGTCGGTGGCCTTTTTGCCGCAGGAGGGACAGGCCCGGCAATGGCAGGTGTTGCACAGGTATTTGACGTGTGGGCAATGCTCATTGGCGCAGGTGTAGTGTTTGACGCCCAGTATCGAGGTGCCGCAGGCGAGCATTTTGCTGATCGACTCCACTTCGATTTGGCGCAGACCGCCGGCCTCCAGCAAATCTGCCCAGCAGCCGTTGGCCGTGAAGAGGTTTTTGAGCGGTCGAGGTTTGTAAGCAGGCGGTGCAGAGGCCACGTCAGCAGGGCGGCTCCTCATCGTGGTGAATGACGGCGGTGATGGCCAATCCGCCTGGCCCTTCTCTCATCGAAACGCTTACGCAAGAAGCGTCGGGAAACATGTCGTTCAGATACGTTGTCTGGCAGCAACTACAAAGATCGACATTACCGAAAGGATTGATATCGAAGAAAAAGTCGGTATCGGGAACGAAGGTGGTATGCCCGGCGCGTTGGAGACGGGTCTGCTTTGCCTTGGCTTTTGCCCGGCTCGCCCGTTTACGTTTTTTGGTCTCTGACGCCATGTGTAAGCCTGTGCTGAGGAGGGATCGACTCGATTTCGGCTATGATAACCGATTTCAAAATCCCACAATTTGCAGCCGCAGGCTGCCCAGTTCCAGTCCTTGAGAACACCGATGCGCTGACCGTCTGCGAGGCGAAAACCTGCCATATCCAGTGCATTGGCGGTCGCGTGCTGACTGAGCCGGCCGTTGGCCCGGTTGTAGATGTTGCGGCAGGCAAAGCTGCCCAAGTGATCTACTCGCGCTACCCGCTGGCCGAAAACCGCTTGGGCAGCGGGCTGCAAGGTGTGGACATCGAACAGCGCATAGGCCACCGCCAATGGGCAACTGGCCAGGAAACTGCTGCTCAGCGCCACGTCGCCGCCTTGAATGCGCAGGGTATTTTCCAGAGGGCAGCGAGCAGAAGGTTCACTGTCGGCCTGACGACTGAAACGCAGCCCGGACGTACTCAGCACCTGGTCGCACAGCGCAGCGTCGTTCTGCAGTCGTGACAGCTTGTAAAACGTCAGAAAATTGGGCTCGGCCCGCACATCCAAAGGCGCCCAGGGGTTCCAGCGCGCAGGCACGTCGACCCAGCCTCGCCAGACTGCAAACGCCCCTATTGCACAGAGCAGCAGGAATACCAGCATCACGCGCATGCTCAGCCCAGGCCCCATACAACAGGGATGGATTTGACGAAAGGTTTGTAAATGGGTGGCAAATAGCGCAGTTGCGAATCCATAAGCGGGCTCTCCACAAGGTCGGGCTCTGTCAGCCCCCTCTGGAAGACCTCAGAGCAAGCCCAACTGTTCCACCTGAGGCCCACGATCCAGCTCAAACAATGCCGGCAAGCCAGGCAATCGCGCCATCAGTTGCTGGTGAAAGCGCATGGCCTGCTCGGCAGCCCTGACGTTGTCCGGGGTGTGCAGGAAGACATAAGGCGTGCGCCCCTCTTCGATCCACACGGCGACCTTTTCCACCCACTGCACCAAAAACTGATCATTGGCCTCCAGGTCAGGACCGCCGATGAAACGGACCTGGGGGAACAGCGTCAGCGCAGCCGGACGCGGTGGCACCTTGGGCTTTTTCGATTGAGCGTGCAGCACGGCAGGATCAGTCGATACACAGCTGAACAATGCCCGGGAGTCGAGACAGATGCGCTCAATGCCTCGATCCAGCAGCAGACGATTGAGCATGCGTTCTTCGTCACCTTTCATGAAAAAGGCCATGTTGCGCACTTCCACAGCCAAAGGCACATTGAGTTCATCGAGGAACCCGACCAACTCGGCAAGGCGCTGCGGTGTGAAGCTGGCGGGCAACTGAAGCCAGAATGGCGCAATCCGCTCACCCAACGGCGCGAGCAGACGGATGAATTCCTCGGCGGCGCCCACCTGATCACGCAGGTCGCCGTTGTGGCTGATGTCTTTGTGAAATTTCGCAGTGAAACGAAAATCGGCAGGCATTATTTCCGCCCAGCGTTGCACCGTTGTGGCAGCGGGACGGGCATAGAATGTGGTGTTGCCTTCGACAGCGTTGAATACCTGAGTGTAGAGATTCAGGAAATCATTGGGGCGGGCGTCTTCCGGGTACAACGAGTCTCGCCAGGCGTTTTCACTCCATGACGGACAACCGAGGTAGTAAGGCAGGCGAGACACAGTCAAACGTGAAGATCGAGCCCCGATACTTCAAGGTCCCAATCGACAAAGCTGGCGGTGGTCAGGTAGCTGGCCAGTGCGTGAGCGACACGAGAGCTCATGGAGCGCGGGAAAATGATGTCTTGCGGACGCGCAGGCACATTGGCAGTGCTGCCTATCGGTGAATCACCCGCATCGCGACGAGCCTGCGCAGGAGGCGGCGGCAACTCGGCATCAACTACGACTTCCTCGAAAGAGCCTTCAACGGTCGAAGGCGTTTTCTGCGGCTTGCGCTTGATGGGGTAAGAGCGTGATGAGGTTCCGTCTATGCGCATCGATTATATACTCGGCGTCGATAGTGGCAATTTAGCGTTACTGCCTTGTAGTTCGCAAATTGCTTAACGATAACTAGACCACACATATTGCAAATTGTTTTCGCCAAATGAGATTAAAGACCATTCAGACGATAAACGGTAGCTGGCGAATTGATATTTTTCCAGCTATAGACGGAATAGCAAGACCTGGACAGGCACGACAGCAGAACACTGTGGCGTGCCTTGAAGCCAATCACATCAACGCGCTTTGGGTGTAGCAACCTTGTCGCGCAGGTAGACCGGCTGGGCGTCGTCTGCCGGCAGGGCTTCGCCACGCGCCCATGCGAAGGACGCCAGCGTCAGCAAGTCCTGCGCATGGGGCAGCATGCCTGCGTCATGCCCGGCAAGACTGACCGGAATACGCTCGGCATAGCCCCAGCCGGTACCGGCACCAAACCATTGTCCACTGGTGTGCGCAGGCAGCGTCGCCAACTCGGGCGCCATGACCGCCTCGTTGCCGAGCAGACGCATCTCCCCGACTGTCTCGTGATAGCAACCCCAATACACCTCATCCATGCGTGCATCAATGGCCGATGCCACCTGAGACACGCCATGCTCACGAAAGGCACGCTGGGCCAGCACGGCAAGATTGGAAACAGGCAATACCGGGCGCTCCAGCGCGAACGCCAGGCCTTGCACGACACCAATGGCAATGCGCACGCCGGTGAAAGCGCCAGGGCCGCGCCCGAACGCGATGGCATCCAACGCCGACATCGCGATACCCGCCTCGGCCAGCAGGTCCTTGATCATCGGCAGCAGCCGCTGGGCATGCAGGCGCGGGATCACCTCGTAGTGGCTCAGCACTTTGCCGTCGTGCAGCAAAGCGACCGAGCAGGCTTCAGTGGCGGTATCCAGGGCCAGCAAGGTGGTCATCGGTGTTTCCATCATGGTCAAGGTGAAAAAGTGCAGCAGTATAAATGACAAATGGCCCGCAAGCGGGCCATTTATTGTTCAGACTGAGAGTCTTACTTCAGTGCTTCAGGCTCCAGTGCTTCCAGTACTTTTGCAGTGATATCTTCAACCGAGCCGACGCCAGGAATATGGCTGCACTTGGGCTTGCCATCCTTAGCTTCCAGCTTGCTGTAGAACTCGACCAGCGGCTTGGTCTGGGCATGGTAGACCGACAGGCGATGGCGCACGGTCTCTTCGACGTCGTCCTTGCGCTGCAGCAGCGGTTCGCCAGTCACATCATCGATACCCTCGACTTTCGGCGGGTTGAAGATGGTGTGATAGATGCGACCAGAGCCTTCGTGAACCCGGCGGCCCGACATGCGCTTGACGATTTCTTCGTCATCAACGGCGATTTCCAGCACGTGATCGATTTCCAGACCTGCTTTCAACAGGGCTTCGGCCTGAGGAATGGTGCGCGGGAAGCCGTCGAACAGAACGCCGTTCGCACAATCCGGCTGGGCCAGACGATCCTTGATCAGACCAATGATCAGGTCATCGGAAACCAGACCACCCGAGTCCATGACGCTCTTGGCCTTCAGGCCAAGCTCGGTTTCAGCCTTGACTGCAGCGCGCAGCATGTCGCCTGTCGAAACCTGCGGGATGCCGAACTTTTCAGTGATGAATTTTGCCTGAGTACCTTTACCGGCCCCGGGAGCTCCTAGCAGAATCACGCGCATCGTCATGCTCCTCAAAATTTTTATAGTGAAATCAACGGATTCGCCTCGGGGGCCAATCTAAAAATAATCAGGCCAACAGGCCGAAAGGCTGATCAAGATACACAGCCGACCGAGGCCGCACAAGCCGCCAAAAGTCGCATTAACCGCGTGCGCACCGGCTTGCGCGCCCCGATTGTCGAGCGGCGTGATCTGTATCAACGTTTCCGGCAGGCCAGCCCGCAAACCCGGCATTGCCAATGCCGGGCCAAAACGGCCCGGCAATTAAAGTAATGCGCGTGTTTAACCAGTGTTACGCAGACCGGCAGCGATCCCGGCTACAGACACCAGCAGCGCCAGTTCCAGAGGGCTGTCCAGACTGGCTTCGCGACTGCGGGAGCGGGACAGCAGCTCGGCCTGGAGCAAATGCAACGGGTCGAGATAGGTGTTGCGCAGACTGATGAATTCCAGCGTTTCAGGGCTATGCGCCAGCAGTTGCTTCTGCCCGGTCAGCCCCAGAACCACATTGCACGCCTGCGACAATAGGTCGCGTAAATGTGCGCCTAAATGTTGCAGCTCAGCACTGACCAGACGCTCGTCATAGAGTCGGGCAATGTCCGAATCGGCTTTGGCGAGGACCATTTCCAGCATGTCGATGCGGGTTCTGAAGAACGGCCACTGTTCGCGCATCTGCGCCAGCACCATACCCTCGCCGCGCTCCAGAGCCTTGCTCAGCGCAGCTTCCCAACCCAGCCAGGCGGGCAACATAAGACGCGTCTGCGTCCAGGCGAAGATCCACGGAATGGCGCGCAGGCTTTCCACGCCACCTTCGCGGCGCTTGGCCGGGCGACTGCCGAGTGGCAGGCGCCCCAGTTCCTGCTCGGGCGTTGCCTGACGGAAATACTCGACGAACTCAGGGTTCTCGCGCACTACCGCGCGATAGGCGCTCACCCCGTCAGCGGCCATCTGGTCCATCATCGTCCGCCAAGACGGTTGCGGAGGTGGTGGCGGCAGCAGGGTCGCTTCCAGCACCGCTGCCAGATAGAGATTGAGGTTCTGTTCAGCGATGTCCGGCAGGCCGAATTTGAAACGAATCATTTCCCCTTGCTCGGTGGTCCGGAAGCGCCCGGCTACCGAACCTGGCGGCTGCGACAGAATCGCCGCATGCGCGGGGCCGCCACCACGACCAACCGTACCGCCGCGACCATGAAACAGCAGCAGTTCGACCTGCTGTTCGCGACAGATCTCCACCAGCTTTTCCTGCGCGCGGTACTGGGCCCAGGCCGCCGCCGTAGTGCCCGCGTCCTTGGCCGAGTCGGAGTAACCGATCATGACTTCCTGCGGGCCGTGCAGACGCGAACGATAGCCAGGCAAGCCGAGCAGCGTCTCGATCACCGGCCCGGCGTTGTCGAGGTCAGCCAGGGTCTCGAACAACGGCACCACACGCATCGGCCGTTGCAGTCCGGATTCCTTGAGCAGCAATTGCACGGCCAGCACGTCGGATGCCGAACCTGCCATCGAAATGACGTAAGAGCCCAGCGACGCTGCCGGAGCTGCTGCCACTACCCTGCAGGTTGCCAGCACTTCTGCGGTGTCGGCTGCCGGTTTGAAGTAGCTTGGCAGCAACGGCCTGCGGTTGTTCAGTTCGCGCAACAGAAAGTCGATGCGGGTCTGCTCGTCCCACTTTTCGTAGCGACCCAACCCCAGATAATCGGTAATTTCAGTCATCGCCGCACAGTGGCGACTGGAGTCCTGGCGGACATCCAGACGCACCAGAAACAGGCCGAACGTGACAGCACGGCGCAGGCAATCCAGAAGCGGCCCGTCGGCAATCACGCCCATGCCGCACTCATGCAGCGACTGGAAGCACAGCAGCAGCGGGTCCAGCAGCTCGCGGTTGTCTCGCAGCACCGCTTCAGGCGCAGGCAAGGTCTCGCTCAATGAGGCATTGGCCCAATTGCGCGTCGCGCGCAGGCGCTCACGCAGACGCTTGAGTTCTGCCCGATAAGGCTCGGCACTGTCACCGACGCTGGTCCGCAAGGCGTCGCTGGCCTGTTGCATCGACAGCTCTGCGGCCAGGTTGTCCACATCACGCAGATACAGGTCAGCCGCCATCCAGCGCGCCAGCAACAACACTTCACGGGTAACTTTGGCCGTGACGTTCGGGTTGCCGTCACGGTCTCCGCCCATCCAGGAGGCAAAGCGGATCGGCGCGGCTTCCAGCGGCAAATGCAGGCCGGTCGCTGCGTGCAGTGCATGGTCAGCCTTGCGCAGGTAGTTCGGAATGGCGTGCCAGAGGGAGTGCTCGATAACCGCAAAACCCCATTTGGCCTCATCAACCGGCGTGGGACGGATACGCCGTATCTCTTCGGTATGCCAGGCCTCGGCGATCAGACGCTGCAAGCGCGAGGTAATCTGTGCGCGCTCGGTGCTGTTGAGGTCGCGATGATCGAGCGCGGCCAACTGCGCAGCGATGGCGTCGTATTTCTGAATGAGCGTACGGCGTGCAACTTCGGTGGGGTGAGCCGTCAACACCAGCTCGATTTCCAGCTTGCTCAGTTGGCGCGCCAAGGCATCAGGCGTGTGACCTTCCGTTTTCAGGCGGTCAAGCAGCTCGGGCAACACCCGCGACTCAAAGGGCAGAGGCTGGGTATCGTCACGGCGATGCATGAGCTGATACTGCTCGGCAATATTGGCCAGGTTGAGAAACTGGTTGAACGCACGGGCCACAGGCAAGAGTTCGTCATCACCCAACCCGTCGACACTGGCGCTGAGTTGCTCGGCACCTTCTGCAGAACCGCGCCTTCCCGCCTTGGCGCCTTTGCGAATACGTTCGATCTTGTCGAGGAATTCAGCGCCTCGCTGCTCACGAATCGTGTTACCCAACAGCTCACCCAGCAGGTGAACGTCTTCGCGCAGACGCGCATCGATATCGGCCATCGTTCCTCTCCCGTTTTTTGTCTGGGCTCAGTTGCGTACCCGCAAAACAGCGCGGGCGTACGTGAATTCGAATCCGCATTGCCAACAGTGCACCAAAAGCCTGCAATTGGACAAATGGTTCAACAAAAAGCCGCGCCTCAACGCCTGATTAATCCTGCAGCGACGTCCGTTCACATGCCGATCAACATGCTGACCGCTTCCTGAAGCCCCCTGAAAATTCCTGACCACACAGTAGATATTTATCTGAACTATTCAAAAACAGCGCAGGTCGGAGCCTTTAACCATTACAGGAAAGCCCGAAAGGCAGCAGGCGGTTGTACGACCTCATGCCCGGACTTGATGCAACAACTGTCATGGATAACCACGTTCGGAGTCAGACAATGGAGTTGATCACCATGAACACCTTAACTGCCAAAACCAAGTTCAAAGGCCTGCGCGGTCTCAAGCTGGCTGCGCTGGCGCTCGGTAGCACCTTTATCCTCGCCGGTTGCGCAGGTAACCCGCCATCCGAGCAATATGCAGTCTCGCAATCGGCCGTCAACAGCGCCGTCAGCGCCGGCGGTACCGAATTCGCAGCGGTGGAAATGAAGTCGGCTCAGGACAAGCTCAAAGAAGCTGATCTGGCCATGCAGGATCACAAGTACGACGAAGCTCGCCGTCTGGCTGAACAAGCCGAGTGGGACGCTCGTGTAGCAGAACGCAAATCTCAGGCCGCCAAAGCTGCCAAGGCTGTGCAGGATGCTCGTCAGGGCGTCAACGAACTCCGTGAAGAAGGCCTGCGTCAGGTGCAGTGATTGCCCTGAACCCTTTCTGTTTTCATGAATTCGTAACTGATTAAAGGACGACCATATTATGCGTAAACAATTGATGATCCCTGCTCTGCTGGCCATGAGTGTTGCCCTGGCAGCCTGTGCAACCAAGCCTAACCCTAATCTGGAACAGGCCCGCAGCAACTTCACCGCGCTGCAGACCAACCCGGAAGCTACCAAAGTCGCGGCGCTTGAAACCAAAGACGCCAGTGAATGGCTGGCCAAGGCAGAACAGGCTTTCCGTAACGATGATGACGTCAAGAAAGTTGACCAACTGTCTTATCTGACCAACCAGCGCGTAGAGCTGGCCAAGCAGACTATCGCCCTGCGCACCTCCGAAGCTGCTCTGCAGAATGCTTCTGCCGACCGCGCCAAGGCACGACTGGAAGCTCGTGATGCTCAGATCGCTGCGCTGAAGAACAGCCTGAACGCCAAGCAGACCGAACGCGGTACGCTGGTGACTTTCGGTGACGTGCTGTTCGACTACAACAAGGCCGATCTGAAGCCGACCGCTCAAGGCGACATCGGCAAGCTGGCTGCTTTCCTTCAGGAAAACCCTGATCGCAAAGTGATCGTTGAAGGCTACACCGACAGCACAGGTTCTGCTTCCTACAACCAGTCGCTGTCCGAGCGCCGCGCCAATTCGGTTCGCATGGCACTGGTACGTATGGGTGTAGATCCAGCACGCGTTGTGACCATGGGTTACGGCAAGGAATATCCGGTTGCTGACAACACCAGCAACTCGGGCCGTGCCATGAACCGTCGTGTGGAAGTCACCATCTCCAACGACAACCAGCCTGTTGCACCGCGCTCGTCGATGAAATAAGCGACTGAGCCGCTGCACTGAAGCCCCGCCTGCGCATACAGGCGGGGCTTTTTAATGCCGAAAATTTATCGCCGTGTTTACTGCTGTGGCGTCTGCTGGCCGATGCACCGCACCGCTTGCCTGTGGTCATCGATCAACACACCTGACAAGCCCTTTCGCGATGTGTCGAACAGCACCAGCACGCCATCAACGCATTGCGCCACCTCGACCGCTGGCGTCGCGGCGATCTTGTAGTCCTCGCCTGGCACGGTCTTGAGCAGAGTGAATTCGCCGAGCAGCAATGCATCCTCAGGCTTTGCGAAGTGCAGGTAGCCGTAAAACCACAGACAGCCGACGGTGCCGAGGACTGCACCGACGGCGCTGAGAATCATGCCGTTGACGTTACGGTCGCGGCTCATGGCGTTGGCGGTGTATCGGGGATCGGGTAGTTGGGCACTTGCGCAAGACGACGCAGGCCATTGAAATGCGTCGGGTCGTCCAGATAGCGCAGCATCACCTGACGCCAGAGAGGGTCTGCGAACGTCTGTACGTGCTCGCCACGGGTCAGTTGCAATACGCGCGGTGGAGGAGCGGCCTTGTACAGCTCGATACCGTTGGCGAGCGGCACCAGTGTGTCGTCCATGCTGTGAAAGATCAGCATCGGTGTGCCGGCCAATCGTGGCAGGCCGTTGACGGCACTGTCAGCCTCCGGGATCAGCCAGGACAAGGGCGTCTTCAATGGCCAGGTCAGCCACGACTTGCTCAGCGAGTTTCGCGCGACGCTGCGATAGCTGGCCGGCACGCTGTCCAGCACCAACGCCTTGAGCCGCGAGCGCTCCTGCGGGTGTTCTGACAAGTAATGCACCGCCAGCGCTCCACCAATGCTTTGCCCCAGAACCACAAGGGGTTTGCCTTGCACTTGCGGTGCAGTGTTCAACCAGTCGAAAGCGGCCTGAACATCCTGATAGACCGCCGGCAGGCTCGGTTCGCCCTGCGACTCGCCATAGCCACGGTAATCCAGCATCAGCACCTGATAACCCTGCTCGGGCAACCACCAGACGCCACCAAGGTGCCAGGACAGATTGCCGCCGTTGCCATGCAGATGCAGCACCGTACCCTTGACCGCCACACCCTCTTTCGCGGGCAGCCACCAGCCATGCAGGCGTGTACCGTCGGCGGCGGTGAGGTTCACGTCCTGATACTGTAAACGAGCCTTGTCTGGTGTGAACGGAACACCTTGCTCGGGGTAGAACAACATCGAACTGCAGCCTGTGAGCGCGAGGACCAGGGTGAAGATGCCGAGCAGTTTCAAATGAGGTTTCCTTGCTGTTTTGATCGCTAAATCACCGCCGTGCTGGCGCAGAGCAATGGCACGATAGTTACAAGATTATCGTTCCTCACGCTCCAGCGTGGGAATGCCGTTCTGGACGCTCTGCGTCCGATCCTGACTGTGCAGCGCGGCGTAGATTTGTGACGCCGAGCGTCACCCACTGCGTGCCAACGCGGAGCATTGGCACGATAGTCAGTTCGGCCTACAAAATATTCGAGTAGTCCGCTTCGATACGGTCCAGGCTCAGGTGGTTGAGGAAGTTGGAGAAGCACATCCAGGCCGACAGCGCGTTCATGTCACGGAACTGCTCAGGCAGGTATTTGGGTGCCACTACCAGTCCTTCATCTACCAGTTGGCGCAGGGTGCGCATGTCTTCCAGCATGGTCTTGCCGCAGAACAGCAGCGGCACCTGTTCAAGCTTGCCCTTGCGCACGGCCAACTGAATGTAGTTGTAGACCATGATGAAACCCTTCAGATAGGACAGGTCTTTAGTGAACGGCAAGCCGTTGGGCACCGAGCCGCGGAACACGCGACTGGCATTACCATAGCTCTCCGACATGCCGAAGCCCTGCTCGCGGTAGAACTCGAATACCTGCAGAAAATCAGCGCCCTGCTCGGCCATGTGAATGGCACGGGTGCGATTGGTCAGTTTGCGCAAACGGCTGGGGTAGGAGGCAAAGGCGATGACTTCCATGAGAATCGCCAAGCCTTCCTGAGTCACCGTCGATGAAGGCGGACCTTTGGAAAGGAACGTACAGATAGGCTGGTTTTGCCCGTTCAACGTGGTGCCGACATGCACCAGCCCTTCGTGAACCTCCAGTGCCCGTACATCCCGCTCGTTGAACATCGCATCGGTGCGAATCTTGATGTAGTCGGCACCGGCAGCCGCGTCGGCGACGATACCGTCAGATTCGAAAACCCGGATGGTCTCCTCGGCTTCACCGAACACACGGTTCAAACGCGATTGCAGCAACGAAACAGCGTCCTTGGCCGTGAGGGTTTTCGGCTCGTCCTTGAGGTCACCACGCCCGGCGATGTTGTTCAGGTAATCCGAGAGCATCAGGCCCAGATCGGCCAGCGTCGGGTCACCGGCGTGAAAGGCATCGGACGCAGCGCCATACAGCTCCTGCGAGATCAGCCCGAAGTCAGGCGTGCCACGCGCTTCGAGCATACGCACCACCATGCGGTACTCACGGCACATGCGGCGCATGATCTGCCCGACCGGGTTGAACTGCCCGAGTTGACGCGTTACATCCCGCTCGATGTTCTGAAACTCTTGCTTCAAGGCGACCGAATCAAAGCCCAGCGGGCGGTTTTCGTAATAGGCACGGTCCACGGCAGGAAGCGCCTTGCCCTTGGCGGCCAGAAACTCCTTGCGAACTGTCTCATCCCATTTAACTGCATCCAGAATGCGAATCGGCGTCTGTGCAATGACGATCCGATCCGATAACGCACGAATAGTCTGTTGATACTCGTCCACCGGTACTCCTTGGCTGGCTGTTTCGCTACTGCTCGGCGGCATGAGAACACGCCACCGCTGGAAAATATCGAAATTGGCAGGGTCGTCAAGCCGTCTGAACCGCCGACCCAGAGCACGTCGAACGAAGTATAGTCACCCTCGAACCGGCTGCGGCGTCCCCAAAACCAGACGCATCTGCCGGGTCAGAATACAGAGCATTTCTTCGTCCGCCTGACGCTGTGGGCCATGCAGCAGGCCTTGATACTCAATGCGCCGGATGAGCCCCGTCAACACCTGAGCATCCTGATAGGGCTGCAACGAGCCAATCACCTGAAAGAACTGACAACTGCCTTGCAGCAGAATTTCCTGATGGGCCATCACCAGCGGGGTCAGACGCGGGTTGATCAGCGCTTCGTGGTAGAACGCCTGCTCGGCGATCAGGTAGTCGCGTCGGGTCAGCAATTGATGCCGGATATGCTCCATCACCATACGCGCAATATCGTCAGCCAGCCGAAAACGGTCGGTCGGGCTGCCCGAACTGCGGCTCATCATCTCACGCAGAATACCTTCGGTGTTCTGCCAAAGCCGCGCCAGGTAATCGGCACTGCGCTGTACATACTGGGCAAAGGCATCGGTGAGCAGGTCATTGATGTCCTTGAAGTAATAGGTGGTTGCCGACAATGGTACGCTGGCCTCAGCGGCCACTGCGCGATGACGTACAGCGCGCACGCCGTCGCGCACCACAATACGCATGGCCGCATCGAGAATGACCTGTCTGCGTTGTTCACTGCCTTCGCGGGCCGCCTTGCGGCCTTGATACTTGACACTTTTGGCCACCGCGCTCGCTACCCCGGCGGCCCCTTCTCTGGCAATCGTCACGACAGCTTCCTTTTTGAATTGTCCTGAAAAACACCTAAAAAAAAGCCGCTCATTGAAGGCGGCTATTTTTTCATTGATTACGCTTGCGGGCGCATGTGCGGGAACAGAATGACATCGCGGATCGAAGGCGAGTCGGTGAGCAGCATCACCAACCGATCGATGCCGATCCCTTCACCCGCAGTGGGCGGCATGCCGTATTCCAGCGCACGCACAAAGTCGGCGTCGTAGTGCATGGCTTCGTCGTCACCGGCATCCTTGTCGGCTACCTGAGCCTGGAAGCGTTCGGCCTGATCTTCGGCGTCGTTGAGCTCGGAATAGGCGTTGGCGATTTCACGGCCGCCGATGAACAACTCGAAACGGTCGGTTACGCTCGGGTTTTCGTCATTGCGACGAGCCAGCGGAGACACTTCGAACGGGTACTGAGTAATGAAGTGCGGCTGTTCCAGCTTGTGCTCGACCAGCTCTTCGAAAATCATCACCTGCAATTTGCCCAGGCCTTCGAAGCCGAGCACCTTGGCACCGGCCTTTTTGGCAATGGCACGAGCCTTGTCGACGTCCTGCAGATCGGCAGCGGTCAGATCCGGGTTGTACTTGAGGATCGAGTCGAACACCGAAAGGCGCACAAACGGTTCGCCGAAGTGGAACACCTTGTCGCCGTAAGGCACGTCGGTGGTGCCCAGAACCAGTTGAGCCAGTTCGCGGAACAGCTCCTCGGTCAGGTCCATGTTGTCTTCGTAATCGGCGTAGGCCTGGTAGAACTCGAGCATGGTGAACTCGGGGTTGTGCCGGGTCGAAACGCCCTCGTTACGGAAGTTGCGGTTGATCTCGAAGACTTTCTCGAAACCACCGACCACCAGACGCTTGAGGTACAACTCCGGCGCAATGCGCAGGAACATTTCCATGTCCAGCGCGTTGTGATGGGTTTCGAACGGCTTGGCTGCCGCACCGCCGGGAATGGTCTGCAGCATCGGCGTTTCGACTTCAAGGAAGTCGCGCTTCATCAGGAAGCTGCGAATGTGAGCGATAACCTGCGAGCGCACACGGAAGGTTTCGCGCACGTCTTCGTTGACGATCAGGTCGACGTAACGCTGGCGATAGCGCTGCTCGGTGTCGGTCAGGCCATGGTGCTTGTCGGGCAGCGGACGCAGCGACTTGGTCAGCAGGCGAACGGTGGTCATCTCGACGTACAGGTCGCCCTTGCCGGAGCGTGCCAGGGTGCCTTCGGCAGCAATGATGTCGCCCAGGTCCCAGGTTTTCACCTCGGCCAGGGTTTCTTCAGGCAGGGTCTTGCGGTTGACATAGACCTGGATACGCCCGGTCATGTCCTGGATCACCATGAACGAGCCACGGTTGAGCATGATGCGACCGGCGACTTTGACCGGAATCGCTGCCTCTGCCAGTTCTTCCTTGGTCTTGTCGACGTACTGTTTCTGCAAGTCGTTGCAGTAGCTGTCGCGGCGGAAGTCGTTGGGGAAGGCCTGACCCTTGGCACGGCCTGCAGCAAGCTTTTCCTTGCGCAGGGCGATCAGGGTGTTTTCTTCCTGTTGCAGGGCTTGCGGGTCGAGTTGTTGGTCGCTCATGTCTTTAAATATTCCATCACAGGTTCGCCCTCGTCTTGCGACGAGGGACTTGAGGTGTCGGCTGACGGTTTACAGCCCTTGCTTGAGGCTCGCGATCAGGTATTCGTCGATATCGCCATCAAGCACCTTGTCGCAGTCGCTGCGTTCGATATTGGTCCGCAGGTCCTTGATACGCGAGGCGTCCAGCACATAGGAACGAATCTGATGACCCCAACCGATATCGGACTTGGTGTCTTCGAGCGCCTGCGACGCTGCATTGCGCTTCTGCACTTCCTGCTCATACAAACGGGCCCGCAGCATTTTCATGGCGGTGTCCTTGTTCGCATGCTGGGAACGTTCGTTCTGGCAACTGACCACGGTGTTGGTCGGAACGTGGGTGATACGAACCGCCGAGTCTGTGGTGTTTACGTGCTGACCACCGGCCCCGGAGGAGCGGTAGGTATCGATGCGCAGGTCCGACGGGTTGATGTCGATTTCGATGTTGTCATCGATTTCCGGCGAAACGAACACGGCCGAGAACGAGGTGTGGCGACGGTTGCCGGAGTCGAACGGGCTCTTGCGCACCAGACGGTGAACGCCGATCTCGGTACGCAGCCAGCCAAAGGCGTATTCACCCTTGATGTGCACGGTAGCGCCCTTGATACCAGCGACTTCACCGGCAGACAGCTCCATGATGGTGGCGTCGAAACCGCGCTTGTCAGCCCAACGCAGGTACATGCGCAGCAGAATGTTGGCCCAGTCCTGTGCTTCGGTGCCGCCGGAACCGGCCTGGATATCCAGGTAGGCGTTGTTGGGGTCCATCTCGCCACTGAACATGCGACGGAATTCGAGCTTTTCCAGCGATTCGCGCAGGCGCTCGACTTCGGCGGCGACGTCATCGACGGCGGCCTGGTCTTCTTCTTCGGCAGACATCAGCAACAGGTCTTTGGCATCGGCCAGACCCGACGACATTTCGTCTAGGGTTTCTACAATCTGCGCCAGCAGGGAGCGCTCACGCCCCAGTTCCTGGGCGTAGGTCGGGTTGTTCCAGACGTTTGGATCTTCGAGCTCGCGGTTGACTTCGGTCAGACGATCATGTTTGTGATCGTAGTCAAAGATACCCCCGAATGGTTTCGGAGCGCTCGGACAAATCCTTGATGCTGTTTAGGATCGGGTTGATTTCCATGGTAGGCAGCACTCGCAGGCGAAATTTTCAAAGCCGACGAGTATACCCCAGGCAAGGCCACGAAAGCAGCCCGTCGAGCAGGCGTTGTGAGGCCTATTTTACCGGTCACTGGCGGCGTCAGCCTGCCGCAACCTGATTGCGTCCGTTGTTCTTGGCCAGATAAAGCCCCTTGTCGGCATCCAGAATCAGCTGACGGCTGTGCATCCCGACCTGCGGCGTCACGGTAGCGACGCCAATACTTACGGTAAGGCTGGAACCCGGCGTTGGAGCGATATGCGGGATGTTCATGCCTGACACGCTCTGGCGCAGTTTTTCAGCCAGCAGACGCGCCCCGCCCGGAGAGGTATTGGGCAGGACCATGGCAAACTCCTCGCCGCCGTAGCGCGCGGGCAAGTCGGACGGGCGACTGCAACTGTTGCGGATGGCTTTCGCCACCTGACGCAGGGCCTCGTCGCCCTCCAGGTGCCCGAAGTTGTCGTTGTAAGCCTTGAAGTAGTCGACATCGATCATCAGCAGCGACAACTGCGCCTGATCGCGAATAGCACGTCGCCACTCCAGCTCCAGATACTCATCGAAATGGCGGCGATTGGACAGCCCCGTCAGGCCATCGGAGTTCATAAGGCGTTGCAGCACCAGGTTGGTGTCAAGCAACTGTTGCTGGCTGACCCGCAGGGCACGATAGGCCTCGTCACGCTGCAACAGTGTCATATAGGAGCGCGAGTGGTAGCGAATGCGCGCCACCAGTTCGATGTTGTCCGGCAGTTTGACCAGATAATCGTTGGCCCCGGCCGAGAACGCGGCGCTCTTGATCAGCGGGTCTTCCTTGGTGGACAACACGATGATCGGGATATCGCGGGTCAACGGGTTGCTGCGGTACTCGCGAACCAGCGTCAGACCGTCGAGGCCCGGCATGACCAGATCCTGAAGAATCACGGTCGGTTTAATCTGCACGGCCTGGGCAATTGCCTGATGCGGGTCGGCGCAAAAGTGGAAGTCGATCGATTCGTGGCCAGCCAGCCCACGCCGGACAGCCTCGCCAATCATGGCCTGATCATCAACCAGAAGCACCATGGCGGTGTTCTCATCCGGGGTCTTGATCTCATCCGTCTGCAGGTCATGCATAGTGTTTCTCCTGATCGCCGACCACAGGTGAATGCACCTGAGCAGTCATTGAGTAAATACCTCGACCAAGCGAGGGGCAATGGCGGGCAGCGGACGTATCTCAACAGCAGCATCAATGGCTGCAGCCGCTTTGGGCATGCCATACACAGCAGAACTGGCCTGATCCTGAGCGATGGTCAGAAAACCTCGCTCCCGCATTGCCTTGAGTCCCTGCGCACCATCGCGCCCCATGCCGGTCAGTAGAACGCCGACTGCCTCACCACTCCAATAACGGGTTACGCTCTCGAAAAACACATCGATCGAGGGCCTGTAGACTTCATTCACAGGCTCTGCGGTATACGCCAGCGTACCGTCCTTGAGCAAACGAATATGATGATTGGTTCCGGCCAGCAGCACCACCCCTGGCTGCGGCGTTTCGCCTTCCGTTGCCAACCGCACGGGCAGGCCGGAAGCGGAACTCAACCACTCTGCCATACCGGCCGCGAATACCTGATCAACATGCTGCACAAGGACGATGGCTGCCGGAAAGCTCACCGGAAGCCCCTTCAGGAGAATCTCCAGCGCCGCGGGCCCGCCCGCCGAGGAGCCGATGGCAACGAGCCTGTCGCGTCTCGCCGGCTCCGATCTCGGCGCAGCCACCACATGCTCGCGGCCGACACGCTGACCGATCAGCCAGTCAATATTGAGTATCTTGCGCAGCAGAGGTGCCGCCGCCTCTTTGGGGTTAGGACCGCCGATGGCAGGCGTATCCACCACATCCAGCGCACCATGCCCCATCGCTTCGAATACGCGACGCATGTTCTGCTCGCGGTCGACGGTCACGATGACAATAGCGCAGGGTGTTTCGGCCATGATCCGACGGGTGGCCTCTACGCCATCCATCACCGGCATGATCAGGTCCATCAGGATCAGGTCCGGGGTCTGCTCGACGCAGCGCTGCACGGCGTCGGCACCATTGGACGCCACCCATATGATCTGGTGCGCGGGCTCGAAGGCCAGCGCGCGACGCAGGGCTTCGATGGCCATGGGCATGTCGTTGACGATGGCAATCTTCATCCTTGCGCGTCTCCTATCAATTCGACAACAGCGTCGAGCAAGGCATCATCGTGGAAACTGGCTTTGGCCAGGTAGTAATCCGCTCCGGCGTCCAGGCCGCGGCGTCGGTCTTCTTCACGATCCTTGTAGGAAACAACCATGACCGGCAATGACTGCAAACGGGTATCACGGCGCAGCAACGTCACCAGTTCTATACCGTCCATGCGCGGCATATCGATGTCGGTGATGAGCAGGTCGAAGTCCCCGGCACGCAGGGCATTCCAGCCGTCCATCCCGTCCACGGCGACCGACACTTCGTAACCGCGACCGACCAGCAGCTTGCGTTCCAGCTCGCGAACAGTCAAAGAGTCATCGACCACGAGAACCCGTTTGCGCGATACATGGTCGACCTGACGGTTGCGCCGGTCAATACGCTCAAGGCGTCCGGTATTCAGGAGTTTTTCCACCGAGCGCAGCATGTCTTCTACATCAACGATCAACACCACAGAACCGTCATCGAGCAAGGCCCCTGCCGAAACATCCTGAACCTTGCCCAGCCGCGCATCGAGCGGCATCACCACCAGCGTACGCTCACCGATGAAGCGTTCGACGGCTACGCCATAAACTGCATCACGCTCGCGAATAATCACAACCTTGAGCGCTTCGCCGGCATTCTGGGCGGGCGGCCGATTCAATAACTGACTGGCCGAGACCAGACCGACATGGCGCTCTTCATCCCAGAAGTGCTGACGCCCTTCCAGTTGCAAAATATCATCCGGCTGCAAGTCGCGCATGCGCTCGATATGGGCCAGAGGGAAGGCATAGGCTTCTCCGCCCACTTCCACCACCAGGCTACGCACTACTGAAAGCGTCAGCGGCAATTCAATCCTGAAGCGACTGCCCTCGCCCGTCCACTGCTGCAGCTCGACACTGCCGTGCATCTGGCGAACCATATGCTGCACAGCATCAAGCCCGACACCACGACCGGAAATCTGCGTGACCTTGTCGCGCATGCTGAAACCCGGCAGAAACAGAAAACTCAGCAGTTCCTCTTCGCTCAACTGCGCGGCGGTTTCTGCTGGCGAAAGCTTGCGTTCAACAATGCTCTGGCGCAAACGCTCCAGGTATACGCCGCCACCGTCGTCACTCAACTCAACGACCAGCAAACCAGCCTGATGCGATGCCTGCAGACGAATCAGACCTTCAGGGTCCTTGCCCGACGCCGCGCGTTTTTCGGGCGACTCGATGCCGTGGTCCACCGCGTTGCGCAGCAGGTGAGTCAACGGCGCATCAAGCTTTTCCAGTACATCGCGGTCGACCTGGGTCTTCTCCCCTTCGATCTGCAAGCGGACCTGTTTACCCAACTCACGCCCCAAATCGCGGACCATGCGCGCCTGACCGTTCAGCACATCGGCGAAGGGCCGCATGCGGCAGGCCAGTGCGGTGTCATACAGCAGCTGCGCGCGCTGCGCCGACTGCCAGCCAAACTCATCCAGCTCTGCGGTTTGCTGGACCAGCACCTGTTGCGCCTGGGACAGCAGGTTGCGTGCATCTTCCAGGGCTTTTTGCACATCAGCCGGGGGGCCTTCTTCGCCAAAGCTCGCACCCAATACTTCAAGCGCGCGGTCGCTGCTGCTTTGCAAGCGTTTGAGGCGCTGCATACCGGCCAGCAGCGGCTTGAGTCGCTGGGTCTCGACCAGTGATTTGCTGGACATGTCCAGCAGCCCGTTCAAACGCTCGGCAGTGACCCGCAATACACGCTCGCCGCCCTCGGCCACTCGACGTTCACGCAAGGGGGTAAAAGGTGCTTCCGGTTCCGGAGCCGGAGCCGGCTTGGCGGCGGACCTGGATGGCGGACGCGGCTGTGCTGTCAGTGGATCAGGGGCAGGGTTGATTACTGGCTCAGCCCCTTGGGCTGAAGACTCAAGCTGCTGCATCGCGCTGGCCAGCAATGCGTCCGAAGCCGGGTCAGGCAGCGGCGTATTGACCGTGCGCGCTGCGCCAGCACCGGAGGCCAGCAGCGCGTTGAGCCTTTCAACATAATTGTCGATATCGGGCTGACCAACGCTATTACCGCCTGGCGTAGCGATACGCATCAACAGGTCAGTGCCGGACAGCAGCGCATCAATGTGCTCGGCCTGCAGCAATAGACGGCCTTCTTGCGCGCTGACCAGACAGTCTTCCATCACATGCGCAACGCTCACACCGAAATCGACGCCGACAATGCGCGCCGCGCCCTTGAGCGAATGTGCCGCCCGCATGCAGGCTTCCAGCTGATCCGCCTGGGTCGGGTTACGCTCAAGCGCCAGCAGGCCCGCACTCAATACCTGGGTCTGCGCATCGGCTTCCAGCGTGAACAGTTCAAACAGTGAGGCGTCACGCATTTGATCTGGCGTCATGTAAGGCTCCGGTGCACCGCCGACAACAACTCTTCTTCGTCCAGCCAACGCAGGCTTCGGCCTTTCCATTGCAGAACGCCGCGAGTAAAACGGGCGTTGGCATGAGTACCGGACGCAGAAGCGGCTTCCAGCTCACGCTCGTCAATGGCGTGAATGCCGTCAACCTCGTCCACCGGTACCACGACCGGGCCGCCTTCAGCGGCAACGATCAACATGCGCGGAACCACCCGCGCCGACTGGTCACTCGCTGCATTGCTGTCCAGCCCTAGCAGCTCGACCAGCGATATGCACGCTACCAGAGCACCCCGTACGTTGGCGACACCCAGCATCGCACGCGAGCGCTGGTGCGGCAGCGAATGGATGGTCTGGCTGGGGGCGACCTCCGAGAGGCAGCGGGAAGCCAGCCCCAGCCACTCTTCGCCAAGACGAAATACCAGGATGGAGCGGGTCTGTATGTCGCGTAGCAATACAGAGCCCTGAAACTGCTCATGCGATTCCTGGGCCAGCGCGTAGCGGTCCAGCAGACGAGTGGCCGCCGCAGAATAAACCGCGCAGTTGCGACAGTGGATGTGCTCTTCAAGCAACGGGCAGGAACGATCACCGTGAATACCGATACGGTTCCAGCAGTCATCGATATCCAGGGCTTGGTCATGGGTAAGACTGGAAAAACCGGACACACCCGTCATCAATGGTTTCCTTGTTTATTCGCGCCACGTGCAGCACGGTCCTGCAAGCGCCGGGCCCCGGCACTGTCGCCCTGGGCGGCCAGCAACGCAGCCAGTTGGGCCAGCGATTCGGAGTGCTGCGGTTGCAGGTACAACGCCTTGCGATAGAAACCCTGAGCCTGCGCCACGCTGCCTTCTACTTCGCTGAGCAGGCCCAGCCAGTAAAACACCTGTGCAACCGGCTCATGCTGTTGCAGATAGCGCTCGCAGGCAGCCCGTGCCTCGGCACTTTTGCCTTCGTTGGCCAGGCCGGCAATCCTGTCGAGCAGCGCCGAAACCTCGCTATTGCCAGTGACAGCAACCGGCTTGACGATGGGCGCAAATGCTGCGGACGTTCGTGCGACAGGTCGTGGCGCAGGCGCTCTGGCAGGTGCATCGGGGGCCGGGCGCGGTGCAACCGGGGCGGCTACCGGAGCCGGGGTCCAAGCAGGGGCCGGAGCCGTCGGTTCGATTGGCGCATGCCGGAAGACAAATGATTGCGCAATACCGATAGAGCGCATGCCAATACTTGCCAGCAGGTTGCCCTCCGCCGGCCCGATGAACAGCAGGCCGTCTTCCCGGGTCAGTTGCTTGAGGACCTTGAACACATGTTGCTGGGTCTGCCGATCAAAATAGATCACCAGATTGCGGCAGAAAACGATGTCATAGGCGACCTGCGAAGCCAGTTTCGGATCGAGCAGGTTGCCAGCCTGAAAACTCACACAGGCGCGCACACTGTCGGCGATTTCAAACCCGTCAGCGACCGGGTTGAAATACCGCTCGCGAAAACCGGTGTCGCTGCCCCGGAACGAGTTCTTGCCATAGATACCGTGCTCGGCCTTGGCAATCGAAACAGGGCTGATATCAATGGCATCGACCTTGAACTGCCTGGCATCGACTCCCGCATCGAATAACGCCATGGCAATCGAATAGGGTTCCTCGCCGGTCGAGCACGGCAGGCTGAGAATACGCAACGGGCGCACACCTGCAAGGCTCGCTATACGTTCACGGGCCAGCATGCCCAGTGTGACGAACGATTCCGGGTAGCGAAAAAACCAGGTTTCGGGAACGATCACCGCCTCGATCAGCGCCTGCTGTTCTTGAGGCGATGACACCAGAAGATGCCAGTACGTATCACTGTCGGGGCAATGGGCGGCCGTCGCACGCTGACGCAAGGCACGCTCGATGATCGCCTCGCCGACCGAGGTCACATCCAGCCCGATACGCTCCTTGAGAAAGCTGAAGAAGCGTGAATCGTCGGCCTTCATGGCGCATCCTCAAGCAGTTCAAGGTCGATTGGCGGCACCGGGTACAACAACTCGCGAACCGGCTCGCTCAACAGTTCCTGAACGTGAATCCATTGCAGCAGCCCCTGCTCATCCTCGCGAACCGGCCCCAGGTAAGGTGACAGGCGATTGTCCAGCCCGTACGCCTTGAACTGTGACACCGGGCAACGCAGCGTTTCGGTGGCCTGCTCCAGAATCAGCCCGAGTAATTGCGCCGGGTGCGCGTCGTCGTGCCGATAATGCACCAGAACCATGCGGGTGCTGGTGCGCAAGCGCGCTGGCTGACCGGAGTTCAGTGCACTGATGTCAATCACCGGCACGATCTCGCCGCGATGGGCAAAGATCCCCGCCACCCAGTGCGGAGCCTGGGCAATTGCCTTGAGTTTCACGCGAGGCAGGATCTCGGCAATCTCTGTCGCGTCCAGTGCATAGCGGTCTTCGCCGATGCAAAACAGCAGAAAGAGTTTGCTGGTGGTCAGTGGCGTGCCGTTGCGCCTCGGCGATTGATCCGTCATTGGAGTGTTCAGACCTTGAATCGCGAAACGCCACCGCGCAGCCCGACCGCGACCTGACTCAACTCGTCGATGGCGAAACTGGCTTGACGCAGAGACTCGACGGTCTGGCTGCTGGCATCCGCCAGTTGCACCAGCGCCTGATTGATCTGTTCGGCACCGGTAGCCTGAGCCTGCATACCTTCATTGACCATCAGCACACGGGGCGCCAACGCCTGTACCTGCTGAATGATCTGCGACAACTGCTCGCCGACCTGAGTGACCTCGAACATGCCACGGCGCACTTCTTCGGAAAACTTGTCCATGCCCATAACGCCTGCGGAAACCGCCGACTGGATTTCCCGCACCATTTGTTCAATGTCATAGGTGGCGACAGCGGTCTGGTCGGCGAGGCGCCGCACTTCGGTGGCGACCACCGCGAAACCACGGCCGTACTCACCCGCCTTCTCGGCCTCGATGGCTGCGTTAAGCGACAGCAGGTTGGTCTGGTCGGCCACCTTGACGATGGTAACGACGACCTGATTGATGTTGCCGGCCTTCTCGTTGAGGATCGCCAGCTTGGCGTTGACCAGGTTGGCAGCGCCCATTACCTGATGCATGGTGTCTTCCATGCGTGCCAGCCCCTGCTGGCCGGAACCGGCGAGAATCGACGCCTGATCTGCTGCCGAGGTGACTTCGGTCATGGTTCGCACCAGGTCGCGCGAAGTGGCAGCAATTTCCCGCGAGGTCGCGCCGATCTCGGTGGTGGTTGCCGCGGTCTCGGTAGCGGTGGCCTGCTGCTGGCGGGAAGTCGCAGCGATTTCAGTGACAGAAGTCGTTACCTGCACCGAAGAACGCTGGGCCTGCGCAACCAGCGCAGTCAGCTCGGTCATCATGTCGTTGAAGCCGGTTTCGACCGCATTGAACTCGTCCTTGCGGGACAGGTTCAGGCGGGTGCTCAGATCTCCGGTACGCATGATGTCCAGAATCCGCACGATCAGTTGCATCGGTGCCATGATCGAACGCATCAGCAGCAGCCCGCAGGCCGCAGCCGCCAGCACTGCCACCAGCAGCGACAGGATCATGCTGATCTTGGCAGCCAGCACGGCATTGACGATATTGGCGGTAGCCTGATCAGCCAACTGCTTGTTGGCGACAATCAGGTCGTTGAGCTGCTTGCGGCCCGTGAGCCAGACCGGGTTGACCTCGCCATAGAACTCGGCGCGCGCACCGGCATAATCGCCGCGATCATACTTGGCGTGGACCTCGGCAAGCATGCGCGAGTAGGCCTCGCGGCGTTTTTCAAAAAGCGCAAAACTGTCGCGGTCTGCGTTATCGAAAATGGACTTTTTGTAGCCGTCCATCTGCGCCTGCAGGTTCTCGTCAAAAGCCTGAAACTGGTCTTTTTCCTGCTTGGTCATCGCACGCGCTTCGCCTTCGGCAATCAGCTCCAGCGTACGGATATAACTTTCCCCCCACGCGCTACGCACCAGAGTGCTGTAGTAGACGCCAGGCAGCGCATCGAGACGGACCTCTTCCTCACTGGACTCGATGGACAACAGCCGTGAATAAGATACAACGACCATCAACAGCATGATTGCGATGATGACGGCGAAACTCGCCAGAATCCGTTGGCGCAAGGTCCAGTTCTTCACAGTCAGCCCTCAAGAGTTCAACGACGGCATCGGGCCGTGTTCAAGAAGCGGACCGACGAGCGGTCCAAGCGGCGTGAGTATAGCCCAGCCGTCAACGGGTACACGGGGAATGAAAAACCAAATCATCGCACCTGCTCATTAACCCGCTTTCCTGCCTTCTTGTCGGCACCTGCCACCACTACTTGAACACAACACGTCAGGAACCTGTGCAGCCGATAAATAGTTAGCACTTGCCGGCCTGACCTCAAACGTAAGCTTTGTCGCCTGCTCACTCACGACAAGGCACTTCAATGCTGGACCAAACTTCGCCGGGCAAGGCACCTGCCGCCCCGCATGTGCAACTTATAAAAGATAAATCCCCCCGATGGCTGCTTGACGCAGAACCGTCAACCCATGCAACTCTGCGCAAAACCTCCGGACGCCCCTTGCAATGGCTGACGAGCGCGCGCACGTCCAGCCTGGAGCAAGTCGATAAACTTCAGCAGCTCTATGCCGAGCATCGCCAGAATGAACAAAAGGTTCGTCCGACGCTTGATCGCCTCTCGACACTGGAAGACTTCGCGACCCCTCTTCTGACGGCGGCGATCAAGGACCGCTTCGGTCTGGACGTGGACGTCGCCCGGACCTGGCTGTTTCACGCCAGCCGGGCCAAGGTCGACCAGTCGTTCCTGGCGGCATCCCGAGACCCCATAACTCAAGCCAACATTGCCTTGAGGGCCGCCTGTCAGAGCCTGCTCAAGGCTGCGCTGCAGAATTTCGAAAAGTGGGAAACCGCGCCTGGCGCGATGGATTCGGGCATAGAGACTCAGGTGTTTTCCGCCTTTGAAATCACCGGTCAACAGATCGCCGGCCAGTCCTTGCCGATATCTGCGACCGGGTTCGCAGCGATGTGCCGCGAGCTGGACCTGGGCGGTAAATACCAGACCCACCTGGAGTCCGTCTTCAATGCACCTTCGACACCCGAAGAAACGGCGGACGCTGCGGCATCCAGGCTGCGCAAGGACTTCCTGAAACTTCAGTCATCGTCCATCCGGCTTCAACTGCAGATTGCCTCCCTGCAGGAACTTGTCAGCCCGCCATTGCAGGGCGCGTTACTGGATATTCTCGACGGCAAGCAAAACGTCCGGCTTGATAACAGGCCGGTCAACTGCAGCGTGCTGTGCCTGGGGGATGTCGAACTTGACGGCCCGTTCGTTATTGGCAAAGACCGCGACATGGCAACTCAGGCAGAAAAAATTGTCGTCTACATTCCAGACGATCCGGTTGCGCCATTGAAGGAATACGCCTCGGTCGAGGCGTTTATAAACTCGTTGCGCGACCGGATGTTCATCGATGGATATCTGAATTTTTTCATGCGTTTCATACCGGCGCGCCATCGAAGCGCCCTGTTTGAAAAGCTGTCCGAGCGTCTGCACCCCAAAGTCAAGAAAGGGGGGTTCTTCGAGCGCCAGTGGCTGGAACGTGAAGCGGACCGAAACGCCCGGCTGGACCTGAGAGAGACTCCTCTGCAAGGCCCCTTGCCGGAGGCCCTGTACGATCGCAAACGTGCAGCGTTGAAGGACAATGCGCTGTTTCATGGCGTGCCAACGGCGGCGCAGGACCAGAAAACTGTCGGCGAGCGTGTGCAGTACTTTAAGGACAAAGCCTTCGACGTCTTGAACATCGCCGCTTTTGTCGTTCCGGTATTGGGCGAAGTGATGATGGCCGTCACAGCCATTCAGTTGGCCCATGAAGTCTATGAGGGCATAGAAAGCTGGGCCAAGGATGAAAAACAGCAGGCGCTCGCCTACCTGTTCGACGTGGTGGAGAATATTGCGCTGATGTCGGCCCTTGGCGCTGCGGCGACGGGCTCAGCAGGCATACCTGCTATACAGGTGCCCGAGTTCGTAAACGGCCTCAAACCCGTGGAATTACCGAGTGGAATGACTCGTCTCTGGAAACCGGACCTGACACCCTTTAGCCATGACATCGTGCTGCCAAAGGGTCTGCTGCCCAACGCCACAGGCCTGTATACATGGCAAGGCAAGCAGTGGCTGCCACTTGAAGGACGCACCTATTCGGTGAGCCCTGCCCCGACCGGCGATGGTTATTTGATGGAGCACCCGAGCCGTCCGGACAGCTACCAGCCCGCCTTGCGCCACAACGGTGCTGGGGCCTGGTTGCATGAGCTTGATCGCCCGCTGGAGATGGAAGGCCTGACGCTGTTCCGACGGCTGGGATATTCCAGCGAAGCGTTCCCCGACAGCGCAGCCAGACGCATCATAAAAGTCAGCAACACACCTGAATCCGTGATGCGCCAGGCACTGGCCGAGCAGCGCCGCCCACCCGCATTGCTCGAAGACACAACGCGTCGCTTCAGGCTGGACCAGGAAATTGATCGTTTCATAGAGCAGATGGAAGCCAACGATGCAGACGCAGCAGCGCCTCTTCAACTTGAACTGCTGAGCCAAGACTCTGGCTGGCCGAACAATCGCGCGCTGGTGCTGGTGGATGCCCAAGGCAATACGCTCCAGAAATTCGTCGCGGCGCAGCAGTCTGGCGCTGCCGCCCCCCTCGACATCCATATTCGTGCCGATCAGCCAGATGCCCTGCGCCAAGTCCTGGAAAAACTGAACAACATCGAAATCCGGACTCTGCTCAACGAAGAGTTCGGTGCGGGTCAGCCGGGCATCGCACCGCGGCTGATCGCTTTACGCGCACAATTGGTGGCGCGTGCCCGGACAACCAGAGCCTGGTTGTTCGAATCACGTTACCGCGCCCTGAAAGTCGCTGATACGGACGGCGCGCAAACCCTCCAGCAGGCGTTTTCCGGCCTGCCGCCGCTGGTTGTCGAGGAATTGGCCAGCCACGCCTCGCCAGCAGAGCGGATACAACTCACTACAGAGCGCCGCGTACCCTTACGCATGGCCGAAGAAGCCAGTGCCTATTTGCAGCAAGTACGGCTGGCACGAGCCTATGAGGGCCTTTACCTGACCTCGGTATCCAGCGCAGATACCGATTGCCTTGCCCTGCACAGCCTTGAAGCCCTTGCGCAATGGCCTTCTCAGGTCAGGCTGGAGGTGCACAATCGCTTCTTTGGCGGCCAACTGCTCGACAGTATCGGGGCTCAGGAGGCTCCCGTTCGCAAGGTGCTGATCAAAGATGGCAATCGTTATGAGACACGTGACGCTGAAGATCAGCACCTGCACGGGCTGGACGATCTGTATTCATCCGTACTTCACGCCCTGCCCGATGCCGAGCGCAGCCAATTGGGTTTTGCCCATACCGGCCAGGGGCAGGCGCTGGAGGCTCTGATTCAGGAAAACCCTCTGCCTCGCCAGACTCTCGCGCCACTGCTGAAAATGCAGGCGCTCAAACCCGGCTCCAAGTCCCCCATGCGTCTGGCCGATGGGCGCCTTGGTTATCCCTTGAGCGGTAACGGCAGAACCGACTGGCATATGACCGATGAAAGTCTGCTGGACAAGATCCGTTTGCTGGAACTGGAAGACGCGTTCCCCGAAGACATTCTCAGCCGCCTGCGCCACACAGGCAGGGATAATCGGGCTATCGATGAACGACTCAACAGCCTGCTGGGCGAGCAAATGATGCTGCGGGAAAGTCTTGACGCCTGGACCTTTGAAGTCGTGGCAATGCCCCCCATGAGTCAGGCGCATATCGATAGCCGGGCGCGTATCAGCGAGGCGATCTGGAACCACTGGCGCATCAATAACCTGCCTGAAATCGGACGAACGCTTGAGCCACTGTATCTGCAGCAGGTATCCCTGACTGACTTCCCACGACACCTGCCAGATTTTGTATACGCGCGGGTGAGCGGACTCTATCTGGAGAATATCTCGATCGAGCCCCGAGTGCGCCCGGGCGCGGAGCTTTCAACACCGGTAGCCACGGATCTGCCCAGACAGTTGACCAACAGCTTCGAACTTGGACACTTTCTGCAACGCTTCCCCCACACACGCTCACTCATTCTGGTCGGCGAACCCGGCGCCGGTGCGGATCCGCAGATATCGGCCTTCCTCAACCTGCCCCAGCAAGTGTCCAGTGTGCTGCCGCAACTTACTGAACTGGGACTGATAAACCAGAGCATTTTTCTGGATCAGGCGCAGATGGACCACTTGCGCGATATGCCTGATCTCAGGTCGCTGAACCTCAGCGGCAACCGGCTGGTCAGCTTGCTGCCTATGGACCTTGGCTGGCTGCATCTTGACCGGTTGATACTGGAACGAGTCGGCATGCACCGCTGGCCTTCCTGGCTGACGGACATAATCCCGAACAATATTCGTGAGCTGTCGGTGGCTCATAACAACCTGACCGAACTGCCGGACTGGATCCTCGACAATCCCCTCAACCCCGAGCATCAGACCCTGATCGTTTTGCGCGGCAACAGCCTGTCCAGGCATACGGTGATGCACGCACGCATCAATGAGGCTGTACCCGACTGTTCGTTTCGCTTCCTGATGGACACGCCGCTCGCTGTGCAAGCCGCTATAAACATGCAATTGCGCGAAGGTGCCGAATTATCTGCCGCGCTTGATCAGTGGACACATGCCTCAAATTCGCTGGCCATTACGAGTGAACGGACCATCGAAGCCCGCCGCGAGATCGGCAGGATACTGACTGATCACTGGCGAGCGTTCAGCCTGGGGCAAATCCACCGTCCACTGCGCCTGGAAAACCTTTCGCTGGCCGACTTTCCCCGCCAACTGCCGGAGTTTTTCTATCGTCAGATACGCTATCTGCACCTGAGCAGAGTCACGGCCACGGGATCTGATCTGGACCAGCTGCTGCGCCGTATGACTGATCTGAGCTCACTGGTAATGAACGGGCATGTCGCACCGCTGCTGCAACTGCCTCCGGCGCTGCTTGAGCTTCCATCACTTCGTTCGCTATTGCTGATTGACCAGGGAATGGTGATCGAGCAAAAGCACATCGATTTCTTCAGCCGTATTCCAACGCTTGCAAGGCTGGAACTGGATGGCAACCGGATGGGTGCGATCAGCGATCTGTCTGCCCTTAACAATACCGCGCTCAACTGGCTATCACTCAATAACGTCGGATTAACCGAATGGCCGACCTGGGTGGATGACATGATTCCAGCACATCTGGGGACGCTCCTGCTGGAGGGCAATCTGATTACTGACTTGCCGGAGCATATTCTGGCCAATCCCGGCAGCGAATCTGCGCACACGGAAATAAGCTTGCTGAACAACCCGCTTTCCGAAGACAGCATGCGTCGAGCACATTTTTCAGAACGTTATGGACGCTCTTTCACCTTTGACATGGACCTGCCACCCGAACTCGCAGCGATGGACTGGACGGAGCAGCATGATTCGGACTCATCGATATCAGACTACGAGTCAGAAGACAGTCGGGCATCGACTCCAGAGCCAGTGACTGCCGAACCCTGGCTGGACGACAGCAACCCGCTCAGCGCCACGCGGCGTGCGCTCTGGGAGCAACTGGAGGCCAGCGACTACAACCGAAGGCTATTGGACCTGATCGGTTCGCTGCGCCACAGTGCCGACTATCGCAATACCGCCAGCCGGGCAGCACTGCAGGAGCGCGTCTGGCGAGTACTCGGCGCGGTGAGTCAGGCCCCTCAACTGGGAACGACCCTGAGTGCTATCGCCGAAGAACCACTCAGGCTGTTCCGTGACAACAACACCTGCCCGGACGGCATCCTGCTGGAGTTCAACCAGATGGAGGTGATGGTGTTCATTCGTCAGTCACTGCAAGATGTTGTGCCGGAGCAGCGAGGTGCACTGCTGTACAGGCTGACAACCCGGCTTTATCGCCTGTCCGAACTGGATGCTGCTGCCCGAGAGCAGACCGGGGGCCGCGATGAAGCTGAAGTTCGTCTGGCGTATCGCATACACTGGGCAAGCGCGCTGGACCTGCCCGTACCACCGGAAGGCATGTTGTATCAGGCCCACGCCGCCATCAGGCCGGGTGAGTTCGAGACAGCCCTGCTTCGCGTGCAGTCCGGAGAACAAGGCGAACCATTCCTGCGCTTCGCCGAGCAGCAGGATTACTGGATCAACTATCTGCGCGAAACCCATGCTGGACGGTTCGATGAACTCGAACATCTTTACAGGACTGACCTGACCCGGCTCACCGACGAATTCGAACAGCGCAACATCAGCCTGGACAATCCAGAATACGAAAGACGCATTCGGGAGTTTGAAGCCAGCTTCAAGGCACAGCAAACAGTGCTGATAAGGGAGCTGACCAACGCCGAGGGGCTGGAGCATCATTGATGGCATGGGCCGCCTGACGCAAAGTGCGCCAGGCGGCCCGGCAGCGGACGTGGCAGCTTACTCGGCGCCCCGCACCTGTGCTTCCAGTCCGGACTTGAGACCGGGCTCCAGTTTCAACTGGCGCGCCAGCTCATCGAGATAGGCGCGCTCCATGAAGTGCTCTTCATCCACCAGCATGACACTGGCGATATACATTTCCGCCGCCATTTCAGGCGTGGTCGCGGCGCGTGCCACTTCTACCGGGTCCAGCGGTTTGTTCAGCTCGGCCTGAAGCCATTGCTGAAGCGCCTGATCGCTGTTCAATTTGCTGAACTCGCCCTCGATCAGTTCTCGCTCACGCTCATCCACATGACCATCGGCTTTTGCAGCGGCGACCAATGCACGCAGGATAGCCTGGCTGTGCTGCTCGGCTTCAGCCTCGGGCAAGCGATCAATGGTTTGCGGCTCACGCTGACCGACGAGGCCCTGACTGGACTGCCAGTTGTTATAGGCCTTATAGGCCAGTACGCCCAATGCCGCCAAGCCTCCGTAAGTCAGCACCTTACCGCCCATGCCGCGCGAGCGTTTGCCGCGCAGAAGGCTCATGGCACCTGCAGCCAGCGCACCGCCACCGGCGCCGGACAGCAGACCGCCAAGACCGCTCTGAGAAGTCCCTTGGCCTTTACCGCCGCCGAGCAGACTGCCCAGACCATTGATCAATGAGTCGCTGCCCGAAGACTGCTTGGCGGATTTGCCGTTAGCCTTGTTCTGCAACATGCTTTGTCCGGATTTGAGCAACTGATCGAGTAAGCCACGCGTATTCACAGAAAGCCTCCTACAAGGTTTGTCAGATGAGTCATTGACCAACAAGTTGACAGGAAGTCACTGACTCAAGATTACCGGTGTGCTTCCGAATGTTACGATTCCCGGCCAGCCCCATTCATCCAATCATTCCCGATATCAGCGAAACACGTGCAACGCGCGGCTCTGATAAGCGGTCAATATCAGGGCAGCCGGTACGAAAAGCAGTTAAAAAGACTGCTCGTCCAGATCGATCAACCTTAAGTACACCCATATGAACGCAAGACGCATACCGTCAGGAGCTTGCCTGAAGTGATATCGCCCACTGGTTTCCCGACAGCTAACGGCACGGCTGCCGGGATTATCCGATCAAAGGACTGGAGCCAGACACCACTCGGCCCCATCGAGCATTGGCCGGTATCGCTGAAAAACACCCTGAATCTGATTCTGAATTCGCCGGAATCGATGTATCTGCTCTGGGGACCGGAGCTGGTGTTTTTCCATAATGATGCTTATACCCCCATCCTCGGCCCGCGTAAGGATAACGCCATCGGCGCACTTATTCCGGACCTCTGGGCTGACGTGTGGGATCAGGTCGCGCCACTGGTCATTGATGCATACGCCGGCAAGCCCTGCCATTACAAGGACATGCCGCTGAGCATGGCGCGCTATGGTGAGGTCGAGCAGACATGGTGGTCATTCTCCTTCTCGCCGGTTATCGACGAGCGAGGGATGATCGTTGGCATGTTTTGCATCACCAACGAAACCACCGAGCATGTCCTCAGTCAGCAAGCGTTGCAGGACAGTGAGCGCGAACGCCTGAAACTGATCGAGGATCTGGTAAATCTGGAACGGCGGCAGACCGCCAGGCTGGCACAGCGGACCCTGGAGCTGGATACATTCTGGGAGATTTCCCCGGATCCGCTGGCGATACTCGATTTCAACGGCATTTTCCTGCGGGTGAACCCGGCCTGGACAGTGCTGCTGGGCCACACTGAACAAGAGCTGCTGGGCAGTTCGATCATGAGCCTGCTGCATCCCGATGATGTGCGTAATACCGAGGATGCCCTGAAACACACTATCAATCATGTTTTGCCGCTGTTCGAGAATCGCTACCGGCATGTGGACGGGACCTATCAATGGTTCGGCTGGACCGCTGCGCCAGGCAATGGAATCATTTTTGCGCTGGGCAAGCACCTGACCCATGAGAAAGATCGCATCGAAGCATTGCGTATTGCCGAAGAAGCACTGATTCAAGCGCAGAAAATGGAAGCGGTCGGGCAGTTGACCGGCGGTTTGGCACATGACTTCAACAACCTGCTGATGGGCGTGACCGGCAACATGGAGTTGCTCCTGTCGAGGATCAGACAGGAGCGCTTCACGGCGCTGGATCGCTATATCAATGCAGCACTGGAGGGCTCAAGACGCGCAGCCTCTCTGACGCACCGCCTGCTGGCATTCTCGCGCCGTCAGACACTGGCCCCCAAGGCGACGGATATCGACCTTCTGGTGGCGGGCATGGATGAACTGATCCGGCGTACCGTGGGTCCTGCCATCGATATGCAGGTCATTGCTTCACGAGGGCTGTGGTCGACCCTGGTGGACCCGCATCAGTTGGAAAACTCGCTGCTCAATTTATGTATCAACGCCAAGGACGCCATGCCCGACGGCGGGCAGCTGCTGATTCAGACCGGCAACCGTCATCTGAATGCAGCCGCAGCGGCGAGGTATCAGTTGCCCGCAGGTCGTTACGTGGAGTTATGCGTCAGCGATACAGGCACGGGCATGGACAAAGATGTCATGGCACGGGCCTTCGATCCGTTCTTCACCACCAAACCGTTAGGCATGGGGACGGGCTTGGGGCTGTCGATGATTTACGGCTTTGCACGGCAGTCCGGAGGCGGCGTCAACATCACCTCAAACGTTGGAGAGGGCTCGAAAGTCTGCATCCTGCTGCCGATGCATGAAGGTGAGCCTGAAGCGGTGGCACTTGAGGACAGCCCTCTACAAGTACCCGCACCTGGCATCAGCGATGAAACCATTCTGGTCGTTGATGACGAGCCCGCTGTGCGCCATCTGATTGCCGAGTTGCTTGAAGACCTTGGCTATACCATTTTGCAGGCCGAGCGAGGTGCCGATGCTCTGACCATTCTGCAGTCCAAAGCGGCTATCGACCTGTTGATTACCGACGTCGGTCTGCCAGGCGGCATGAACGGTCGTCAGGTCGCAGACGCCGCCCGGGATGTTCGGCCCGACCTGAAAATACTGTTTGTGACCGGCTATGCTGAAAATGCGGCGCTGGCCCACGATACGCTTGAACCTGGCATGCATGTACTGCCCAAGCCTTTTGCCATAGCCGAACTGATCGGACGCGTCACCGAACTGCTTGAAGGCGAATAAAAATGAGCGCCCTGCGGCGCTCACTTATTTGCTGCTTCCTTTCGTAAACCGAACGGGCATCAATCCCGCAGATCAGATTCATGAATCGGCTGATCCCGATGTGTGGCGCGTTGGTACTGCGCGGGCCAGGTCGCCAGACGCCCGCCCAGGTCTTCATCGGCACGCAGCGGCCAGTACGGATCACGCAGCAACTCACGCGCAAGCAGGATGATATCGGCCTGCCCGGTACGCAGAATATGCTCTGCCTGGGCCGGATCAGTAATCATGCCTACCGTCCCTGTAGCGATTTCGGACTCTTTGCGAACCCGTTCGGCAAAACGCGTCTGGTAGCCGGGGCCAACCGGAATTTCTGCGTTGGCTGACGTGCCGCCCGACGACACATCGATCAGGTCGGTACCCAGCGCCTTCAGACGGCGCGCCAACTCTACCGTTTCATCGGCGTTCCAGCCGTCTTCCACCCAGTCGGTGGCGGACACGCGAACGAACAACGGCAGCTCTTCAGGCCACACTGCGCGCACCGCTTCGGTGACTTGCAGCGTCAGGCGAATGCGGTTCTCGAATGAACCACCGTATTGGTCAGTGCGCTGGTTGCTCAATGGCGACAGGAACTGGTGCAGCAGATAACCGTGGGCCGCGTGAATTTCTACCACCTTGAAGCCTGCGGTCAGGGCGCGCCGTGCGGAATCGACAAACGCCTTGATCAGTTCCTGAATCTGCGTTTCGCTCAGTTGCACAGGCGCCGTGTGCTGCGGATCAAAAGCAATTGCCGAAGGCCCGACCGGAGTCCAGCCGCCTTCATTGAGGGAAATGCTGCCGTGCTTGCCAAGCCACGGGCGCCAGGTGCTGGCCTTGCGACCGGCGTGCGCCAGCTGGATGCCAGCCACCGCACCCTGAGCATTGATAAAGCGGGTAATGCGTTGCAGCGGCTCGATCTGTTCATCATTCCACAGCCCCAGGTCTTCGGGGGTTATGCGGCCGTCCGGCGTCACAGCCATCGCTTCAGTGATGACCAGGCCGGCGCCGCCAACTGCTCGGCTTCCCAGATGAACCAGATGCCAGTCGTTGGCCAGGCCGTCGACACTGGAATACTGGCACATCGGCGAGACTGCGATACGGTTGCGAAGGGTCAATTGGCGCAGGGTGTAGGGTTCAAGCAGCAGGCTCATGGCAACCTCTCGTAATGAAAAATCAGGTGTCCAGACCCCGTTCATTCAATGAACAGGTTTTGCAGACAGTCTGTTGTCGACAACCCGGTAGCGAGAGGGGTTCCTGCTGATTGTCAGCGTGGCGCGATGTGCACCACCATCAACTGCACGGTTTCGTTGCCACGAAACTCGTTGAGGTCCAGTTTGTAGGCCAGTTCGACCCAGCGAATGTTGGGGTTGGGCCAGATGTCGCGGTCGACGCCGAACGCAATGCCATCGAGCTTGACGCTGCCGCACTCGGTCTTGAGCACCATCTTCAAGTGACGCTCGCCCACCACCCGCTGTTCAACAAGCTGGAATACGCCGTGGAACAAGGGCTCGGGGAAGTGCTGTCCCCAGGGACCGGCGTTGCGCAGTGCGCGGGCCAGTTCCAGATGGAATTCCTCGACGGCCAGCGAACCGTCAGACAGCAGACGTCCGGTCAGGTCCTGCTCGTCGAGCTGACGACGCACTTCCAGATCGAACGCTTCGGCAAACGCCGGGAAGTTCTCTTCAGGCAGCGAGAGACCTGCCGCCATGGCGTGGCCGCCGAACTTGCTGATCAGATGCGGATGACTGGCCGCCACAGCGTCCAGCGCATCGCGAATGTGAACCCCCGGCACCGAGCGAGCCGAGCCTTTGAGCACGCCCTCCCCGGCACTGGCGAACGCGATGGTAGGTCGGTGGTAGCGCTCCTTGAGGCGCGAGGCCAGGATACCGATGACACCCTGATGCCATTCGGCATCGAACAGGCACAGGCCGAACGGCATGGACTCCAGCGGCAGGTCCTTGAGCTGCGCGAGCGCTTCACGCTGCATGCCCTGCTCAATGGATTTGCGATCCTGGTTCAATTCGTCCAGTTGCACGGCCATTTCTCGCGCCAGTGTCGGGTCGTCGCAGAGCAGGCATTCAATGCCCAGGCTCATATCGTCCAGGCGCCCAGCCGCGTTCAGGCGTGGTCCGAGAATGAACCCCAGGTCAGTGGAGGTGATGCGCGAAGGTTCACGTCGTGCGACTTCCAGAATGGCGCGCAGTCCCGGGCGGGCACGCCCGGCACGGATACGCATCAGGCCTTGATGGACCAGAATGCGGTTGTTGGCGTCCAGCGGCACGACATCGGCCACGCTGCCCAGCGCGACCAGGTCCAGAAGCTCACCCAGGTTGGGCTGGGCACGCTGGTTGCTTTCGAACCAGCCGGTGTCACGCAAACGCGCACGCAAGGCCATCAACACATAGAAAATAACCCCGACACCGGCCAGCGATTTGCTGGGAAAGGTACAGCCTGGCTGGTTGGGGTTGACGATGGCGTCTGCCGCCGGAAGCTCGTGACCCGGCAAATGGTGGTCGGTGACCAGTACCTGCAAGCCTGCCGCCTTGGCAGCGGCCACACCCTCGACGCTCGAAATGCCGTTATCCACGGTGATCAATAGCTGAGGCTCGCGCTGCAACGCCACTTCGACGATTTCCGGCGTCAGGCCATAACCGTACTCAAAACGGTTAGGCACCAGATAATCGACGTGCGCCGCGCCCAGCAGGCGCAGCCCCAGAACACCCACGGTGCTGGCAGTCGCACCGTCGGCATCGAAATCACCGACAATCAGCATGCGCTGGCCTTCGCGCAGCGCCGTTACCAGCAGATCTACCGCAGCATCGATTCCCTTGAGTTGCTGATAAGGGATCAACCGCGCCAGGCTTTTGTCCAGCTCGGCCTCGCAGGCCACGCCCCTTGCAGCATAAAGACGAGTGAGCAAGGGCGGCAGGTCGCCGAGAAACGGCAAGGTATCGGGCAATAGACGGGGTTCGATGCGCATGCGGGTCAGCTGATTCTCTTTGCAGTGTCGATGAATGTTTTTTCGATCGGAACCGGCGGCTGTCAGCCGCGTTCGCCCGCAAGCCATTGCAACTGGACTTCATGCTGGCCACGGTCGCCGGTGACGAACACCGTTCCTTCACTGATCATCACATCCCACTTGATGACCCGCGGCATATCCTTGGCCAGCACTTCCAGCACGTCCTGCGGGACGGCGGCAATATTGACGTTTTTCAGGTTCTTGATCGCCGGGATGACCTTGCCTTCCCAAACGCGCAAGCTGCCGTAGGCAAGCAGGCTGGTGCGTTCGGTGCGACGCGAGCACCAGGTCAGGCGGTCGGCATCCGGCTGTCCGACTTCAATCCAGTGCAGAACCCGATCATCCAGGCTTTTTTCCCACAGTGCGGGTTCGTCCACATCAGACAGGCCGCGACCGAACGACAATTGTTCGTTGTACCAGAAGGCATAGGCCAGCAGGCGCACGGTCATGCGTTCTTCAGTTTCCGAAGGATGGCGGGCAATGGTCTGTTTGACGCTCTCATACACTCCGCGATCGAGGTCGGTGAGGTTGAGTTCGAATTTGTAGGTCGTGGACGGCTGGGCCATGAACGGGCTTCTAGAGTCTGGAGGTAAGACGGCAAGTCTAACCGATGCCGGGCCTGTGAACGAACTTGCTCGCGCAGGGGATGCAATTGCTCCTGCTTGCGGGCTATACAAAAATCGATAGCCTGAAACAAAATTCTGATACAGATTGGCTTTATAGACGATCTGCTCCGAGTACCTGGATCCCGGCAAGGGACTGCCGAAGCACCTGAATGTGACGCCACAGGCGCAGCGCCACTCAAAGAGCTGCCACTCTACTCCAGTTTGCTGAATCTTTTTCGAGGATGAAACCAGCGAATGTCCCTTCCTGCCTCGTACTGCACAACGGCTCGATTGATGCTCGCCCTGTCGCTGGCTGCCCTGTCATGCGCCAGCCAGGCAAGGGAGACATTGACCTGGCTGATGCGCGACATACCACCTTCGACGATTTTTTCCGGAGTCATGCGCGGGCAAGGTGCCATTGATCAGCTCATGCCTTTGTTAACTGCACGAATGCCCGAATACGATCACGTGCTGATGCGCGTCAATCGTGCCAGGGGCCTGCAGATGCTTAACGACGCCACGTCTCTGAGTTGTGATCCCACCATGCTGTGGACTGAGGAGCGAGCCAGAACCCTGCTCTTATCCATACCGATCGGCGCCATATTCAGCAGCGGCCTGATTGTACGCAAGGAAGACATGTCGACGTTCGAGCCGTATGTCGAGGACGGAAAAATCGACTTCGCGGCGCTCATGGCCAGCCGGGCAATCAAATTGGGCATAGTCGCCGAACGCAGCTATGGCGAACTGATTGACCATACGCTGCAAGGTGTCGACGAAGATGCGCTGGTGCTCCATTACGGTAACGATGCCACCGGCAGCCTTCTGCAAATGGAACGCCTGGGGCGCCTGCAAGCCTTTATCAGTTTCTGGCCGGAAGCGCGCTATCAGGCCATGCAACAAGGTATCAGGCCGGATGAACTGACCTTCTTGCCGATCAGGGGCAACCCGGCCTACCAATTCGTCTATATCAGTTGCAGCAACTCACCTGAAGGCAAAAAAGCCCTCGCACAGATCAACCGCGAGATGCGTACGTTGCGCGAAAGCAGCCTGATGGGCTTTTACGCGCAGTGGCTGGACCCCGAGCAACAGGCAAGCTACCTGGAAGACGTCAAAGCGCTGTTCGAGAAGAACTGAGCACCTAAAAGAAACCCCGGGCAGAGGGGGACCTGCCCGGGGTAAACATGACCATGATGGTCAGTACGCCAACCTTCGATCACCGGAGCACAATGATCAAACCTGACGTAATGGATAGGAGTGCAACGAGCGCGTCAGGTTCCGAACTTGTTGACGCAAGCCAGACGACTGTTTAGCAACTGTTAAGCAAAAGACGGAGTGCCGATAAACGTTCGGCTGATTGCAGCATTACGCATCGCGGCAATGACGCAGGGTTCGATTCGACCTTCGGCGACCATCAAATCCCGGCGCAGGCCGTCTACCACATCGGTGAGCTGACGTTTGTCGCTCAGTTGATCAGCGCCGAATGTACGCTCGATCACACAGACGCCCGCTTTATCCTTAAGAGTCACCAGACGTTCGCCCCGAGTACCCGCCGGGCCAATAGTGGCCTGATAAGGAGCCAGCGCTTCGCTTAGCAGTAAGCTGATATTTTCCATCCGGATCACCACTCAACAGTTTGAATGCAAAGGTGCTAACCAATGACCGTCGGCGACAGCAGAAAGTTCTTTCTATCGCCTGATCACAGCACCGGTCTGTCATTTCGAGCATGCCTGTTGAATGTGACAAGGAAAAAACCGGAGGCCAATGGCGACAGGAAGTGGGCTTGTAGGAAAACTCAACATAATTACGCTACGCCTCCTACAAGGTGCCTATGCTATTGATCACTGCGTTAAACAACCCTGTGGTCTGTAATACCAGTCAGCCTTTTTGATGGAGCCACACCTTGAGCGATTCCACTGATCGCCCGTTGCGCGTCATCGTGGCTGATGACCACCCTATTTTTCTCATCGGCCTGCGTGTCGTACTGGAACAGGACAATCTGGCTACCGTTGTCGCCGAGGCCTGTAATCCGGATGAACTGCTACAGGTACTCGCGCGCCATCCCTGCGATGTGCTGGTGACTGATTTCATGATGCCGGTCGAACTGCAGAACGATGGCTTGCGTCTTTTGCAGCGCATACACCGGGATTTTCCGGCATTGCCGGTGATCGTTGTAACAACACTGAGCAATGCCGGACTTTTTCAGTCCATGCTGGACCTTAACGTGCGGGGCCTGTTGAGCAAGGCCAGTCTTGCCGGAGAACTGCCAGCTGCCATCAGGGGCGTGCAGCGCGGTGAGTTTTTTGTCGCCGATTCCGTGCGCAGGGTGCTGAGGGAAGCCCGTCAGTACGGCCCTGACGCGCTGTTGCCAGCAGAAAAGCTGTCGCCAAGAGAGCTGGAGGTGCTACGCCTGCTCTCGGCGGGTCATACCGTCGGCCAGATCGCTGCGCAGCTCAATCGCAGCAAACAGACTGTCAGCGCACAGAAAGTCGCGGCCATGCGCAAGCTCGGTCTGGCCAACGACGCGGCACTGTTCATTTATTTGCAGGAAAGCGGCATGTCCTGAGGCCGGCCGTCTGTCAACATGGCCTGCAGATGAGACCCGCGCTCGGCGGCCCAGCGCACCAACTCTGATGAAGGCATCGGACGCGCAATGAAATAACCCTGAATGGCCGGGTTGCCCAATGCAAGCAGGCTGTGAAAGTCGTCAATCGTTTCGACCCCCTCCACCACTACCGACATGGACAGCCGCTGTGCCATGAGCATGGCTCCAGCCACCACTGCAGACTTGCGCGCATCGTCGGCCATGCCACGTACAAACTCGGTCGGTATCTTCAACTCGCTGAAGGGCAACTGCAGGAGCCTGTCGATGTTCGAAGCGCCCATCCCAAAGTCATCGATAGACAATTTGCAGCCCTGCATGCATAACCTCAACAGGCCCTCCATCTGCCAGGTTTCCGGGCGGGCGGCATCCTGTTCGAGAATCTCCAGGGTCAGCGCAGTTGCCGGCACGCTGTGACGGGTGAGCGCCTGCATGATCTGCCCGGCGAAATCCGCCTGTTGCAGCACTTGCGGGTCGATATTGACCGCAACCGAGAGTACTTCGCCCTGCTCGCGCATGAACTGTGCAGAGAACTGCAGGGCCTGATCCAGCATACGCCAGGTCAACGCAACGGTCAGTTCCTCAGCTTCGATGGCGTCCATGAATCGTCCGGGAGCCAGCAAGCCATGCGTGGGGTGCTGCCAGCGGACCAGCGCCTCGACACCCAGCAACTTGCCCTGCAGATTCACCTTGGGTTGAAAATAGGCAATCCACTGTTCGGCAACAGACGCAACGTCTATGGGCATATTGTCTTTCGGATCAAACAACTCCACGGCAGACAGTGCCCCGAACGCACGCTTTACCGGTGACTGTGGTGCACTCCCGGCACGGCCTGGCCCGTACGCCTCAAGCAGGTCATGGAGTACAGCGGCCGAAGCAGGTTTTTGCACATACCCCAACACGTCCAAACCTTGGCTGAGCGCCAGCTGCGCAACACCTTCCAGCACGCAGGCAGCTGAACTGCTGACAATGATCAGCGCCCTCGCCAACCCGTTTTCGGCCATAAAGCGGATCAGCTCAAGGCCGTCGGGGCCGTCCATCTGCAAGTCACAGATAGCAATGTCGACAGGACCACGGCTTTGCAGGGAAAGCCTGGCAACCTCAACGCTCTCGGCAGCCAGCACATCGAACACCTGATTGGCGTTGAGCATTTGGTGCAGAGCCATCAGCTGGAAAGGATGGTCTTCGAGAATCAGAACCTTGAGTGAGTGCACGGTCACGCCTACGGGAGTCAGAGCCAGCGGCTCAGGTGTAGTGGTCAACTGATCCCGGACACGACGTTAAGGTTTTTCTCGTACTGAGCGGGCGCCATTCCATCATTGAACTGGTGTGGCCGAATCCAGTTGTAACGATGCATCAGGTAATGACTGATATCCCGCTGAGCCTCTTGGACCGTCATGTAGCCCACGGTCGGTATCCACTCAGTTTTCAAGCTGCGGAACACACGCTCCATCGGCGAGTTGTCGTAGCAATTACCCCGGCGGCTCATGCTCTGGCGTATGCGGTATCGCCAAAGCCGCTGGCGAAACTGTCGGCTCCCGTATTGGACGCCCTGGTCGGAATGAAACAGCAGGCCCTGAGGCTTGCCGCGTTGCTCATAAGCCATGTCCAGCGCCTTGATCACCAAGTCCGTATCCGGTTTGTTCGAAAACGCCCAGCCCACCACCCGACGCGCGTAAAGATCCATAACCACCGCCAGGTAATGCCATTTTCCTTGCGCCCAGATGTAGGTGATGTCGCCACACCAGACCTGATTGGGCGCGGGTACATCGAACTCCCGATTCAAAATGTTCGGAATGTCAGGCCGCTCCACTGTTGCTTTTTTATAAGCATGCGAGCCTGGTTGCTTGCTGATTAATCCCAGCTCCCGCATCAAGCTACGCACCTTGAACCGACCGATTTGCTCGCCATCCGCCTGCATCATCGACACGATACTGCGGCTGCCGGCAGCGCCTCGACTTTGCCCGAACAGCTCATTGACTCGGCTAAGTAAACGAACCCGCTCGGCGTCTGGAGACCGACGCCGCAGGCAATGGTTGTAGTAGCACGAGCGAGGTACCTCGAACACTTCGCACAGCAATTCGATTGGCTCATGGACACTGAGCTGATCAATCAGCGCATGCGCTCGTGCTCTTCCGACATCAAGAGCGCGGTGGCCTTTTTTAAAATGGATTTCTCCCGCTCAAGACGGGCGATCCGGGCTTCGAGCTCCTGGATTTTTTGCTGCTCGGGCGTGAGGGCTTTGCTCTGTGGAGTGACACCGTTGCGCTCTTGTTGAAGCTGGTTGACCCAGCGACGCAGCGCAGATTCGACCACCCCAAGCGAGCGGGAGGCTTCGATATGGCTATAGCCTTGATCGAGCACGAGGCCTGCGGCCTCGCGTTTGAATTCAACGGAAAAGGTACGGCGTTGTTTGGTCATCAGACACCTCTATCTGGCGATATTCTCGCCTAAATGAGTGTCCGGAACCATTAGACCACTACAGTCTGGTGGCCTGGCACGATGGCCATCATGCAAAGGAAGCCAAGAATCGCGAAAATCGTGATGTAGGACAGCACCGGGAACCCAGGGAATTTGACCAAGAGTTCCTGGCCTGCCTTGATCGCTCGCTTACGTAGGATCACATGACTGACGGCGATCACCAGATACATCACAAGCGCGATGGTACCGATGGTTGCGATCAGTGGTACCAATACCGTCTGTGGCAGGGTGTAGTTCGCGACCAGCAGAACCAAGGCGCCCGCCGATGCACAGAGGATCGAAACCTTGGGCACGCCCACTTTGTTGGTGGTGGCCCAGGACTTTGGTGCATCTCGCCTCACTGCGAGCGAGTACCCCATACGGGAAGCAGTGAAAATCGCAGAGTTCAAGGTACTGGCGACGCCTACCAAAATCACGGACTGGATGATCATCCCCGCCCCTGGAATGCCCATCACCTCAAGCGCAGACTGGAATGAGCCAACCTCCAAGCGTGGCGAATTCCAGGCTACGAGGCTGACAATTGAATCGCCCCGGATTCTCTAGACACCTTGCAAGCTCATTGCGTAACGTTTTTCAAACTCTACCGGTGACAGCTGATTGTTGAAACCATGGCGGCGTTTTGGGTTGTAGAACATCTCGATGTAATCGAACACATCACTACGAGCATCTTGCCGTGAGGTGTAGATTTTCCGCTTGATTCGTTCCCGTTTCAGAAGCTGGAAAAAGCTCTCAGCCACGGCGTTGTCATGACAATTGCCTCGGCGGCTCATGCTGGCAACCAAATTGTTTGCCTTCAAAAAACTGCGCCAATCGGAGCTGCTGTACTGGCTGCCCTAGTCGGAGTGAACCATCACCTCTTGTTTCGGTTTTCGCCTCCAAACCGCCATCAATAACGCATCAATGGCCAAATCACTGGTCATCTGCGACTTCATTGACCAGCCAACGACCTGACGAGAAAACAGATCCAGCACCACCGCCAAATACAGCCAGCCTTCATACGTACGAATGTAGGTGATGTCGGTGACCCAAACCTTGTTGGGTTCCACGACATCGAACTCGCGCTTCAGTAAATTGGGTGAGGCGACCGCTGGCTTACCGCCGTACTTTCCAGGGCGACGTCGATACCCTGTCTGAGAGCGCAGACCTTCAAGACGCATCAACCTCGCCACACGATGCCGACCACAATCTTCACCGACCTCGCGCAGGTCGTCATGGATTTTGCGATAGCCATAAACTCCGCCGCTCTCCAGCCACGAGTGCTTGATCAAACCCAGCAATCGCTGGTCGTCTTTAGCGCGTGCAGATTGCGGCTCAGACAACCAAGCGTAATAACCACTGGGATGGACTTTCAGCGTCAGGCAAAGCCGTCGAATGGAGTAGTCGCCCGCGCGCTGCTTGATAAAGGCGTACTTCAGCCGCACTCCTTGGCAAAGTACGCGGCGGCCTTTTTTAAGATGTCTCGCTCTTCAGTGACCCGCTTGAGTTCCGCTCGCAGACGACGCAGTTCAGCGTGCTGATCATCGTCTTGCTGCCGTTCTGCCTGAGGTTTGCTGTAGCGCTTTATCCAGGCATAGAGGCTATGCGTCGACACGCCAAGACGCGCCGCCACATCAGCGACAGGCAGCTTCTTTTCGGTCACTTGATTGACCGCTTGGATTTTGAATTCTTCGGAATAACGTGGGTTGCTCATGGCACCTCCTGATTGGCCTCAGTTTAAGGCATGGAGGTGTCTACGAAACCCGGGCGATTCAGTCCTGTACTTGGCTTTGATCTCCTGGTTTTCAAGTTATCTTGTTAGGGTATTCGCCTGGAGAACCATCCTTGGCTCGACCGGTGTGATTAACAGCACACTGACTCAATGGGGCATTATTGACTCCCCCTTGGAATGGCTTGTATTCAGCAAGTTCTCTGTGATCATTACCCTGGTGCATATCATGCTTCCCTTTACACTGCTATTGCTTGTATCGGGCCTCAGGGATATCAAGCGAGACTACCTAGAAGCGTGTGCTGATTTAGGGGGTGGCCAGCTTACAGTGTTCACAAAAGTCATCATGCCGATGGCCCATAAAAGCATCGTCAGTTCATTCATGTTCACCTTTGTCCTTGCGGCGGCAGACTACATCACCCCACAACTGCTCGGTGGCCGCGATGCTATGACTACAGGGCTACTTATCTCAAACCAGTTCAGAACTGTAGGCAACTGGCCACTGGGCGCTGCAATGGCCTTTATATTGCTTTTCGTATTCATGGCTGTATACGCACTGTTACTCGCTGTGTTGCGAATACTCAATCTTTCGCCTGGCAAACGCTACCATTAACTCACAGAGCACCTTAGCCATGACACGCCTTTTTACGTACGTCTACATGGTGTTTCTATATGCACCCGTAGCGCTTATCACGCTTTTCAGCTTTCACGCGACCCCTGCACTGTCGTTTCCGTTCGAAGGCTTTTCCTTGCGGTGGTATGAGGCGATTTTCACGAGTTACGACTTCAGATCGGCACTTCTGAACAGCGCCATCGTGGCAATCGGCTCAACCATGATCACGACAGTGCTGGGCACCTGCTCGGCGCTGGCACTCATGCGTATAAAGGGGAGATTCAAGCAGGTTTTTTCCTTCCTGAACTTCGCTCCCATCGCCCTGCCCGGACTGTTTTTGGGAATCGCGCTCGTCATCTTGTTCTCACTGATCGGCCTTCCGCGATCACTGATTACAGTTACGATCGGGCACGCCCTCTTCACCTTCCCATTCTTCGTGGAGTCTGTGAGATCTCGTCTGGGCTATTTCGATCTCTCGTTGGAGGAGGCAGCTCGCGATCTGGGGGCATCTCCCATGGCCGCGTTCTGGCTGGTTACTTTTCCGATAATCAGGCCAACGATCTTAGGGGCCGCGATACTGGCTGTAGCGTTATCCCTCGACGAATTCTTGATCACGGTGTTTGTAACCGGCTCAGACTCCACCTTGCCACTGCTGATCCTCTCCATGATTCGTAGGACGGTAGATCCAACAATCAATGCCGCATCGGTTGCGATGCTGGTACTCACCCTCATCATTTTGGCGCTGGCGAGCTTCGTGATGAAGTTCCGTCGTCACCAAGTAGAACTTGAACGCAGCTGACTCTCTGGAGCACACCTAGCCATGAGCATCAACAGTATCGAATTGCGCGGCATCTCCAAGAGCTATGGCAACCTCACGGCACTTGGTCAGCTCGACCTGACCATCAAAAAAAATGAAATTCTCACACTGCTGGGCCCCAGCGGCTGCGGGAAGACGACCCTCATGCGCATCATTGCGGGCTTTGAAACGCCCACGACAGGCCAAGTGTTGATTGACGGAAAAGACACCACCAACCTGGCGCCCGAGCAGCGCCCAGTTAATATGGTATTTCAGAAATACGCACTCTTTCCCCACCTGGACGTCTTCGACAACGTCGCGTTTGGATTACGCCTGAAGAAATTGCCCAAGGCAGAAATCCGGATTGAAGTCGAAAAGGCCTTGGAGATGGTGCAACTCAGTAATTTCAAATCCAGGTGGATATCAGAGCTGAGTGGTGGTCAAGCCCAGCGGGTTGCTCTGGCACGGGCGCTGGTCAATAGTCCAGCAGTTCTGCTGCTTGATGAACCTCTCGCCGCTCTGGACTTGAAGATCAGGCATCATATGCTTGAAGAGATAAAACGTATTCACGAAGAAAGCTCTACAACGTTCGTATACGTCACTCATGACCAAGACGAGGCCATGATTCTCTCTGACCGAGTTGTTCTTTTGAACAAAGGCGGTATTGAGCAAATTGGTGAGCCTGAAGAGATGTATTGGAAGCCGAAAACATTATTCACCGCCAAGTTCTTTGGAGATACCAACATTGTCAACGGCTCATTTGATAATTCTAAAGACTCGGGCAACGTCGTCGCCCTACCCTTTGGTGAGTTCAAGCATGCAGGGACAGATATTTCCAAAGGCCCTGTAAACGTATCTATCCGCCCGGAAACGATTTCCCTACGTCCAAACATAGGAAATGAGCCAGCGCTCGAAAATGAGTGTCTTGGCGTAGTCAAGGACACCTCATTCATCGGCAACCGAGTAATCTACCGAGTCTCTGTGGGCAGTGGCGATATCGAACTTAAATGTCAACAGTTACCGACGCCTGGTAGCCATACACTGATCCCAGGAACAGCTGTTTCCCTCAACTTGAAACCTGACAGCTTCGTAGTCTTATCAGCTTGACCAATGCTGCTTCGTATCGTAGCTATACGGAGCAGCCCCATTTTAGAAAATACGGGTATCCGTTAGTTCTCGCAGAAGCACTAAGGGATGCATATAACGCGTGAGCTATCGGGCCAGCCGCTTGCCCACCGAGGCAGAACAAATTACACTGGCACTTTGAATTGACGTCGACCAAAAGCCATGGACAGTGAAGATAACTTTCAAGAAAATTTGAAAATGCTTTGCGAGCAAAGTAGCACAGTTGCAGAACTGTGCCGGCGCATAGGTATAAATCGCCAGCAATTCAACAAGTACCTGGCAGGCACTCACTCTCCATCGAAGCCCAACCTGCGAGCAATTGCAAATTTCTTCGGGCTTAGTGCAGACGTTCTTTATTCAAACCCTCATGATTTTCGCTCCATGATGGAGGGCGGACACTTCCACATTTTCCGCAACTTGGTACAAACGCCTAAAATGCTCATGTTCATCAATGAGCTCATCCAGAGGAATAATAACAACCATTCGGACATTGTAGGTGTTTACGAACGCTACCAGCACTCTTCGATCTACAAGGGAAAAATCGTCCGATCGATTTTTTGCATTTATGAGCGCAACAACGTTCTGATGCATTATTACCTAGAGCGTTTCCCCAACCAAGATGGCAGCGGAAAGATAGACTATCATTTCAAATACCATGGCCTTACCTTCCTGATAGCCAATCGAATTTTCTCGGTTGACTTCGAAACCATTCAAAAGAACGAGATTACATTCAGTAATCTTGCAGCCGTCAACCGTAACGCAAAACGTTATATCTTCGGGGTGACCAGTGGAATTGCAGCGACGATGGTACGCCAACCTGTAGCAACCAAGGTCGCAATGAACTACATCTCCAAAGGCTTGATCACCAAAGCAATGATTAAGCGAGCCACTGTGTTGGCCCCAGACGATGCCTCGATCCCCAAAGAAGTAGCTGACTACCTCGGATCCGGGACGTCTACCATCGATCCTATGTGATCCCCCGATTCCTGGCTCATCTCGACTCACAAAATTCCTTATGTGCGTCTTGGTGAGCCATAAGTACGTACCCAGTGCGTCACATTGCGTCATATCTCTGCGATTTGAGAAATTGTAGCGCCTACCGCTCTGCGTACACTGGGCATCAGCGACTACATATACCCGGAAACTCATCGGATCAACAGTAGCGCCCATCCAATGACTAGATGGCTCTTATCTTATGCAGATGGCAATCGATCATCTGCCATTACAACCAGGTGATTTATGGCCGAGTGGATTAAAAAAGCCAAGCACGCTGACCAGCAGGTTGAGCGCAATGAACAAGTTAAAACCGATGTATCGCGTATCCTGCTGGACATCGAGCGTCGGGGCGATGCTGCTGTGCGCGAGCTCTCGGTCAAATTCGATAACTGGGATCGCGCAGACTACCGCCTGTCCGATGCCGAAGTAAAAGAGTGCTTGGATAAGCTCACTCAACAAGAGCATGACGACATCGTCTTTGCCCAAGCCCAAGTCCGACGCTTCGCCGACGCCCAACGCAAGTCCATGCTGGATGTCGAAATCGAAAGCGTCCCAGGAGTTATCCTGGGCCACAAGCACATCCCTGTGAGTGCTGCGGGCTGCTACGTACCTGGCGGGAAGTACCCACTGCTGGCGTCGGCTCACATGTCCATCGTGACCGCCAAATGTGCTGGCGTGCCGAACATCACCACTGCTGCACCTCCGTTCCAAGGCAAGCCGGCACCTTACATTGTCGCCGCGCAGCACCTGGCCGGTGCTGACGCTATCTACTGCCTGGGCGGTATCCAGGCCGTCGCAGCAATGGCACTGGGCACTCAGTCCGTCACCCCCGTAGACATCATTGTAGGGCCAGGCAACGCCTATGTTGCTGAAGCCAAGCGCCAACTGTTTGGCCGCGTCGGCATCGACCTGTTCGCCGGCCCAACCGAGACTCTGTTGATCACCGACGACTCGGTGGACGGTGAACTGTGCGCAACCGACATCCTTGGCCAAGCTGAACATGGCGTCGACTCGCCTGCCGTCATGCTCACCACTTCCCGTGAGCTGGCCTTGGCCACCCTCAAGGAAGTGGAGCGCCTGCTGGAGAAGCTGCCTACCCAGAAGATCGCCGCGCAAGCATGGGAAAACTTTGGCGAAATCATCCTCTGCGAAGACTATGCAGAAATGGTTCGCTATTCCGACGAGTATGCCTCCGAGCACGTCCAGATCATGACGCGCGATGACGACTACTTCCTGAAGAACCTCACCAACTACGGCGCGTTGTTCGTAGGCCCGCGCACCAACGTCTCTTATGGCGACAAGGTCATCGGCACGAACCACACGCTGCCTACCAACAAAGCGGCGCGTTACACCGGTGGCCTTTGGGTCGGCAAGTACATCAAAACCTGCACCTACCAGCGCGTACTCACCGACGAAGCATCGACGCTCATCGGCGAATACTGCTCTCGCCTGTGCTTGATGGAGGGCTTCGTAGGCCACGCCGAACAAGCGAACATTCGTGTACGTCGCTACGGCGGAAAGCACGTGGGTTACGGTGAACCCGCTCAGTGAAAATGCCGAGCTGACACAAAGCCAGGTTAGGATCTAACCTGGCTTTTTAGTTTCCGCCGCAAGCTCAAACTGAACCCTGCTACTCAGATATCAGCGTTGATCAGTGATCTCGTAGGACACTGTTTTGGAAGTAATCAGCACGGACAGAAGCAGCAGCCCCGTGATGACAAGAGCGATGCTCAATGACGTTAGATGAGCCACGAATCCGATCAGGGCAGGCCCCATCAGGATACCCGCGTACCCAATCGCATTTACCGTAGCCAGCGCTTGACCGACTGGCATGTCCGTCTGGCGACCGGCGCGAGAACAGAAAATCGGCACCAGGTTCGAAAGACCAGCACCCACCATCACAAAGCCCAGGACAGAAACTAACGCGTCGTTGACAGCAACAGCGAGTGTCATGCCGGCAATAGCCAGTAGAGCGCCAAGCACCAAGACCCTCTTGGCACCCAGCCACCCGACTACGCGGTCTCCTGTCAGGCGCCCCACTGCCATCATCGTCGAGAATGCTGCATAACCGATGGCCGCATTGCTGGCTGGGACATCCCTGAAGCTTTTGAGGAACACCGCACTCCAGTCGAGCATGGAACCTTCGACCAGAAAAGCCACAAAGCAGAGCCCTCCCAGCAAAATCGCCAACCCGCTTACCTTCGATTTACCTTCAGCCCTCTCGCTCTCTGCATAAGGGAGCATATGCTTTGCAAAGTAAGCCAGCATTGTGGCGCACAGAACAATCAACACACCAATTGCCGCAGTCGGGGAGAGCCCGCACCAGAGCAGACCGCTAAGTACCACTGCACTGAAGATGTTGCCCACACTGAAAAGCCCATGAAAACCTGACATCAAGGACTTCCCCAAATGTCGCTCCACGACAGAGCCTTGCAGGTTCATATTTACGTCAGCCGTCCCCACAGACGCGCCGAACAGCAGGAGAAACGCGACCAACAGCCAGAACGATCCAGCCATTGAAAGGCCAACCAAGCTAATCGCTATCCCGACACAGGCCAACAGCATTGTGTTTCTGCAGCCAATCCGGCCTGCTACCCGCCCCACAAAGGGCATCATCAGCATGGATCCTGCTCCCAAGCAAAAGAGCAGCATTCCCAAGCTCGCCTCGTCCAGGCTGGCACGGTCACGCGCGAAGGGCACCAGAGGGGCCCAAGCCCCCATGCCTATCCCGGATATAAAAAAAGTAATACGTGCCGCACTCAGCGTTTTGCTTGAAACGAAGTGCTCCCGCAAGCTGCTCATAGAACTCGCACCCTCTCCAATAAATTTAAAATAAAGCAGCAGACAAAGCCGTCCCGCAGGCGGATCGAGGTCGTTTAACGCTCAATCCGGCCTTATAACTACTTGCGATACAAACCAGTATTATCGTGCTGTACGCTGCAGAACTAGCCAATAGGCGAAGTTGTCCCTCGGACAATTAGCCTCGTAGGATAAATCTTGATATTCGCTTCAGCGCCTTCATCACGAGGTGTTTCAATAATCTGAGTCAGTACCCGTGCAGCCCATTCCCCCTTCTCCACCAGTGGCTGACGGATTGTGGTGAGGTCAAAGCGAGCCGCTTCAGGAATATCGTCAAACCCGATGACCGAGAGATTCTCTGGCACTTTGTACTCCAATGCCTTAGCTGCCGAGAGACACCCCAAAGCCATGACATCGGAGCACGCGACCACAGCTGTGACCTCTTGGCGCTGCAACATCGACTTCGCAGCCTGCTCACCCAGTGCCTGGGTAAACCCACCCGCCTCGACGATATCGAGATCCTCGTAGGACAGCCCGGCTTCAGCGGCGCCCTCCAGATATCCCGCCAGACGCTCACGCGCGATCATTTCAGTGGACTGCTCGAAGCGAGTGCGTGAGACCACACCACTGTACCCATCAGGTCGCAGCCGCTCTATCAGCACACCAATCTTTCGATGCCCTAATGCCAGTAAATGGTCGATTTGACTCTTGGCTGCTGAGCGGTCATCAATGCCAACATAGTCGATACCAGGTATGCGCGGAGAGTCGACGACCACCACCGGGATTTTCCGACCGATGATGAACTGGACGAGCGGATGATCATCGGGAAGCGTCGAAATGATCAACCCATCTACCAAACCCCGAACGGCAAGATTGGACTCAGCCCCACCCTCCTCAAGCTTGCTGCTATTCATCGGAAACAGAGTGAGTGCTACGTTGGCCAACTCGTTGACACGGCTGATTCCCTTCAGAAGCGAGACGGCCCACGGGTCTTCCAGAGCGTATGACAATTGGCCCATAACGACCAAGCCGATTGCACCTACGCGACCAGACTTGAGCATTTGCCCACGAACGCTAGGCCCTGGATATCCCAACCGTTCAGCGACTGAAAAAATATGCTCTCGTTGAGATGCAGAGATTTTGTTCGACCCGCTATAGGCATACGACACCGCCGGCTGGGAGACACCCGCCTCCTTGGCTACGTCTTTCATTGATACCATTACCGTCTTTTCCCTCCTAACTCGCCATCAACGAACGCCAAGTGAGCGATTCGCCAGTGCGAGTCGGGTCATCAGCCGCAATTCAAAACGCAAAACGCAGAAGTCTATCACTCCGCCCCATAGACCACCGGATTCGGAGGGTACTGGAGGCCACCGCAGAGGACTCTCGCCAGATTCGCAAGCCAACTGCCTTTATAACATACGTATAACCATCTGTCGTTTTTCAACTGATGGGTGGCAGCCTTGATCCGTTCTGCTGCGAGTGAGCGGCTCCCCCACTCCCCATTGACAGGGGGTAAAAACAGCCAATAGATCTAGGTTTTACCCTATATAAATCATGTACTTAAACAAGTATATCGTATAGAGAAACTAAGCCGCATGCACTCTTGCTCAAGCCGCCTATTTCCTTTAACCCGTTACCCCATAGGCGAAAACCTTTCACTCAACGGGGGATTGACAACGTCATCATCGGTGATATTGTAGCGAAAAAGGTTATACGTATAACCAAAGAAAAATAAGAGGTACGCCATGACTAGCCCTGTCCCAAGAGTGCGTCGCTACAACCCGCTACACCCCGGCCACGTGGACGTCTCACGCCAAGATGAGATGCCAGACCCGCGTCATTTCAGCTTCAACTGCCAGTACGCCCGCGTTCTCTCTCCCATGCCCTCCGACGGCAGGCAGATACGTTCGCAGTTGCGTTCCGCTCCACAGGAGCGAGATGCAGCTATCGCATATCACATTGGCTTAGGAGCACTTCCATGATTCTCACGACCAATCCCCCGACGTAGCTCTCCCACCCGCCAAACAGGTCGCGGGGGTATTACTCCAATTTCTTTAGTTGTTTTGCCGGACTCATGGCACGGCGTTCGCGCGCTCGTAGGTCAGGTACCAGCGCGCATTTTTTTGAAACCAAAGTGTTTCACCTATGAGTAATTCGGAGGATGCAACTGTGACGCGTGCACTTTATCTCTACGGCGGATGGCCAGGGCATTACCCGTATGAAATCGCGGCGTGGGCCCGCGAGCTGTTCAAGGAGCTTGAGTGGGATGTTGAGGAATCGACCGACATCTTCACATTGGATCGTGACCTTAAAAGCTATGACGTTGTGATCATCGGTTGGAACAACGCAGTCACCACCGAGACGTTGACCGCATCCCAAGAGCGCCATCTGTCTGAAGCGGTGGAGAGCGGTGTAGGCCTGGTTGGTTGGCATGGCGCCGGCGCCGCTTTCCGAAGCAGCCTTAAATACCACTTCATGCTGGGTGGTTCTTTCTTAGAGCACCCGGCGGGTGAAGGCTACCCACATCCATACATGGTCAACTTCGTTGATAAAGACCATGAGGTAACTACGGGGGTTGAGGACTTCGAAGTCCGCTCCGAGCAGTACTACATGCAAGTCGACCCAAACATCCACGTCTTGGCAGAAACCACGTTCGATGGAAACCCGATGCCGTGGCTGAAAGGTCACCGCAGCCCAGTGGCCTGGGTACGCAATTGGGGTGAAGGCCGGGTTTTCTACCACTCCATTGGACATGACACCAGCAATCTCGCCGACCCAAACATTCGCCGCCTGACCAAACAGGGCCTCGTGTGGGCCGCGAGAAAGTAAGCGCCTGTAAATCAAGCTGTAAATCGATTCAAAACCAGTGATTGGGTTCTGAACTTTTAACTTCTTATCAACAATGGGAGTGCTATCGCATGCCTAAATTAACAGCCAGCCAAGTGGTTGCTCAAACGCTGAAAAACTACGGCGTCGAGTACGTTGCCGGTATTCCAGGCCATGGTATCTGGACTTTGATGGACGCTTTCATGGAGGAAGAGTCCAAGCTCAAGTTCATCCAGGTATTCCACGAGCAGAGCGCGGTTCACCTTGCCGATGGTTATTACCGTGTTGCCGGTAAGCCAATGGCCGCCGTCACCTCCATCGGTGCCGGTGCGACCAACACCGTAATCGGCATGGCCACTGCCTACACCGACTCGACCAGCTGCATGCTGATCACCGGCGGGCCACCCACTCACATGCGCGGCCACGGTCTTCTGCAAGAGCTGGAGCGTTATACCGACAACGATTTCCCGAAAATCGCTGAGGCTGTTTCGAAGCGCCACTGGGTAGCCACCCGTACCGAAGAAATGCCCTTCATCATGCACCGTGCTTTCAGCTCGATGCTGACTGGCCGTCCAGGCCCTGTACACATCGAAATCCCGATGGATGTCCAGGCTGAAGCGGCTGAAGTCACCCTGCACGATCTTGATCAGCGCATCCCTGTCGGCAAGGTGTTCCCCGCCCCTGCAGCGGTCAGCAAAGCTGCGCAGGTTCTGCGCGAAGCCAAGCGCCCAATCATCGTTATCGGCGGTGGTGTCATCACGGGTGAAGCCCACCTCGAAGTACTCGCGTTGGCCGAAGCCTGGAAGATTCCTGTGGTCACCACCTGGAACGGCAAAGGTGGCTTCCCTGAAGATCACGCCCTGTTCGCCGGTAGCGTAGGTCAGACCGGTACGCTGTGCGGTAACAAGATGGCTTCCAGTGCGGACGTGATTCTTGCCGTGGGCTGCCGCTTCACCGACTGGTCGTCGTCCAGCTACGCCAAAGGCGTCACCTTCTCGATCCCACCAGGTCGCCTGATCCACATCGACATCGACCCGCATGAGATCGGCAAAAACTACCCAGTCGCCGTCGGCATCGTCTCGGACGCCAAGTACGCTCTGGCTCACATCGTGGAAGAGCTCGCCAGCGAGACCGTTGACCGCACAGAGTACCTGGCCGACCTCAAGCAGGCTCAGGACGAGTGGGAAACGAAGCTGGCCGGTCGCCGTGATTCCGATCGCTTTCCGTTCACCTCCCAGCGTCCTCTGGGTGCGCTGCGTAAAGTCTTCCCACGCGACACCATCGTTGTAGTTGGCTCCGGCAACACCCAGGGTGCGGTTAAACAGACGTTCCCTGTGTATCAGCCACGCACCCACCTCACCTCCGGCGGCTTCTCGTCGATGGGTTGGGCCGTTCCGGCGGCTATCGGTGCAAAACTGGCCGCGCCAAACCAGCCCGTGGTTTGCTTGCTTGGGGACGGCGACTTCTTGATGAACTCTCAAGAAATTGCCATCTGCAAAACCAACAACATCCCGGTGATTTTCCTTATCCAGAACAACGCGGGCTACATGTCCATTCGCGGCGGTCAACGTAAGCAGACCAGCCGTCACCTGGGTAGCGAGTTCACCACTCCGGATGGCCAGCCGTACTCACCGGACTTCGAAGCACTTGGCAAAGCGTTCGGGCTGAAGTCGTTCAAGGTCAACAGCAACGAAGAACTTGAGCCGATTCTGCAGCAGGCACTGGAAGCGAACGAAGCCGTCCTGATTGAGGTACCAACCGACCGTGACGCCGCCGGCCCGTGGGTTCCAGGCTGGTGGGACTTCCCGGTACCGGAATACATCACTGACGAACGTCAGGATGAATACTGGCAAATCCGTAATACCGAACAGCACCTGTAAGCACTAGGGCAGAAAAGATGAGCAGCGATCTGATCTCAACTCATTCAGCTTCTGCCCCTCTGGAAGGAGCGCCGGCCAGCCGGCGCTTCATTCAGACCGCGGAGCCGGATGAACATGGCAAAATCGAATGCGACGTCCTGATCATCGGATCAGGCATGGGTGGGTCTACCCTGGCCCACGCCTTGGGACAAAAAGGGATCAATGTCCTGATCGTCGAGCGGGGTGATTTTCTGCCCCATGAAGTACAAAACTGGGAAGCGGAATCGGTATTCGGCCAAGGCCGCTATCGAAACGCCGAGCAGTGGCTAGACCGGGACAACAACCCCTTCTCTCCTGGGGTGTTCTACTACGTTGGCGGAAACACCAAATTTTACGGGGCAATGCTTCCTCGCTTTCGCGAGGCGGACTTTTTGGACGTACAGCACGCTGAGGGTGTAGCACCAGGTTGGCCGATCTCCTATGCGGAGATGGAACCCTTCTACTGCCAAGCCGAAGCGCTGTACAAGGTACATGGTAATGCTAACCAGGATCCGACTGATCCGTGGCGTTCCGAACCGTATCCGTGGCCCGGACTGACTCATGACCCCGCGTTGGCACGACTCGAAACGTCGATGCGCCGAAGCGGCCTGCGTCCTTTCGCTATGCCAGCGGCAGTGGATTACGGCGCGGATCGTGGCTGCGTTTTGTGCTCCACGTGCGACGGCTATCCTTGCATGCTCGACGCGAAAGCCGACGCCGAGATGTCCGCGCTCAGACCCGCGCTGAATCAAAACAACGTGCAGCTGATCACCCGTACCAAGATCGATCGCCTGGTCACCTCTGAAGATGGCAAACGAGTCACCGCTGCCATGGGCCAGCGGGATGGGAAAGCGATTCATATCGTGGCGAGGCGTGTGGCTGTGGCTTGCGGGGCAGTTAACACTGCAGCACTGTTGTTCAAGTCTCGCACGGAGCAGCACCCCAACGGATTGGGCAACAGCTCTGATCAGTTGGGCAGGAACTACATGGTGCACAACAGCACGTTCATGATCGCAGTCGATCCGCTTCGCAAGAACAACGTGCGCTTCCAGAAAACGCTGGCCATCAACGATTGGTACCACGCTGGCTCAGAGAACGCCTTCCCGCTCGGAAACGTGCAGATGCTCGGCAAGATTCGGGAGCCGATGATCAGCCCGATGCGCCCCTGGATTCCAAAGATCGTTTCTCAGTTCATTACCAATCACAGCGTTGACCTGTACCTGACCTCGGAAGACATCCCTACGCAAGAAAACCGCGTGGTTTATGACGAGAGCCGGAATTCGATCAAGGTTCATTGGACACCGAACAACCTTACCGCGCATGAGCGCCTGGTTGAGAAAACTACCGCCGTGATGAAAAAGGCGGGTTACCCACTGGTTCTTACTGAACGCATGGGTATTGCCACCAATTCACACCAGTGCGGGACTGCAGTGATGGGCACGGACAAATCCAAAAGCGTTGTCGACACCAACTGCAAGATGCACGACCTCGACAATGTCTGGATTGTGGACAGTTCGTCCTTCCCATCATCGGCAGCCGTGAACCCTGCGCTGACGATTGCCGCGAATGCTCTGAGAGTGGCTTCCACATTCGAAGGACCCGAATAAACAACTGACCGGCGATTTCCGAGTGTGAGCTCAGGTAACAGACAAGGCATTTCAGCTAGGAACTATCAACATGACTACAAGAGATAACGCTCTGGTCACACCACGCATCCGCCGCGCGCGGATTGCTACGTTCGCCGGCTTCATGATGGTCGGCGCCATGATGTACATCTGGTCGACTGGTGTGACTGCATTCCGCGAACAGCTGGGCTTGAGCGGAGACGCCGGCGACGTTGACTTTGGGATCATCGCCTTCGGGATCGGCGTGGGCAGTGCTGCAGGCTCATTTCTGATCGGGAAATTCCTGGACGTTTTCGGCTCCAAGAAGGTGATCTACGTGACAGCGGTCGGGTACCCGCTGTCCATCATCCCGCTCGGCTTCGCAACTGGCTTTCACTTTGCCTTGGGTTGCGGAATCGTGCTTGGCCTTCTGCGAGGCGCCATTGATACCGCGTTCAACACCCACGGGGTACAGGTGGAGCGCTTCTATCGCCGCCCCATCATGTCAGCGTTTCATGCCTTCTATTCGCTGGGAGGCTTTCTCCTGGGGATGATTGGTAGCGCCTTCGCCGAGCACTTCACCAACAGCGCTCAAGTACCGTTCAGCGTGCTGGGCGGGGCCATGCTGGTGATCGGTCTGGTCGTAGGACACTTCATGCTCGACAAACATGATGTCGCGCCTGAGTTCTCCGAGGAAAGCGCACCGGTTCAACAGCCCTCCTCCAGCACTGGTACTCAAGCAAAAGCCATTATTCTGCTCATGATCGGCTTCGGGGTTCTGTTGCTGGGAAGTATGGTTGGTGAGTCTGCCATTGCGGACTGGGGGCAGGAGTATATTCGTCGAGTGCTTGAAACGCCAGTCTCCACAGCCGGCATGGCCGTCTCGGTGTTTATCGGCGCAGAGTGCTTCGGTCGCCTCATCGGTGATCGTCTTGCTGAGAAGATCGGTGCCTCAAAGGTTGTGTTGCTGAGCGCTGTCCTTGCGATCGGGGGACTGATCATCACTGTGGTTGGTCACAGTGTCGTCTACGGCGTCATCGGGTTCGCGCTTTTCGGCCTTGGCCTGTCCTGCATCGCCCCGCTGATGCTATCCAGCGCTGGACGTAAAGACCCGCTCAATGCAGGTCGGAACATCGGCATCGTGAACTGCATCGGGTACTCAGGCATGCTATTGGGGCCTGCCGCGATCGCTACGGTCGTGAATTTCTTCGGTATTGAGCGCTTGCTGTTCTTCCCGATGGTGTTGCTCGTACCGCTTGCGCTTTTTGGCCCGGTGCTGATGCGCAATCACTTGAAGAGCGATAGCCAGGCGAAAGCGGCCAAGGCTTCGATACCAAACCCCAATCGCTAAGGAAACTCTGAAAAAGACTTCCTAATTTGGCAAAATCTCCGGACACCAGTCGCCGAGCTTTTCGATGATGAAACAGATGACCTTCGCCGACGCCGAGTATGCCGGCAAGCGCAAGCAGACCCGTAAGGAATTGTTCCTGATCGAGATGGATCAGGTGGTGCCCTGGAAAGGTTTGATTGCCCTGATTGAGCCCTATTATCCAAAAGGAGAAGGTGGCCGGCCCGCCTACCCACTGATGGCGATGCTGCGTGTTCATCTGATGCAGAACTGGTTCGGCTACAGCGATCCGGCGATGGAAGAAGCGCTGTATGAGACGACCATCCTGCGTCAGTTTTCAGGCCTGAGCCTGGAGCGAATTCCAGACGAAACCACCATTCTCAACTTCCGTCGTCTGCTGGAAAAGCACGAGTTGGCGACCGGGATTCTCGGCGTAATTAATGGTTATCTGGGCGACCGTGGCTTGTCGTTGCGTCAAGGCACCATCGTCGATGCCACGCTGATTCACGCGCCCAGTTCGACCAAGAACAAGGATGGCAAACGCGATCCTGAGATGCATCAAACCAAGAAAGGTAACCAGTACTATTTCGGCGCCAAGGCTCACATCGGCGCCGACGACGAGTCAGGCCTGGTGCACAGCGTGGTAGTAACAGCGGCCAATGTGGCAGACGTCACGCAGGTTGCCAAACTGCTGCACGGCGAGGAAAACGTAGTCTGCGCCGACGCAGGTTACACCGGGGTCGAGAAGCGCGAAGAACACGCTGGGCGCAAGGTCATTTGGCAGATTGCCGCCCGCCGCAGCACTTACAAAAAGCACGGAAAACGCAGTATTTTGTACAAGGCGATCCGCAAAATCGAGAAGGCCAAGGCCCAGGTTCGCGCCAAGGTCGAGCATCCGTTTCGGGTCATCAAACGCCAGTTTGGCTATGAAAAAGTGCGCTTTCGGGGCTTGGCCAAGAACACCGCGCAGATGGTGACGTTGTTCGCCCTGTCAAACCTGTGGATGGCCCGTCGACATTTGTTGGCGAGCGCAGGAGAGGTGCGCGTGTAATGCAGGAAATGGTTACCGCAAAAGGCTTTGCAGCGGCCGAAAGAGCTAAAAAGCGAAGATAATTGAGCAAATTTCGACATGCATCGTTTTTTGAAAAGTGCTGAGGACTCGGTAGCCGGAAAACATCCGGCTACTTCAGACCTTCCTTAAAGGACGCAGATGGTTTTGTACAGCCTGATGCACGCGCTTACAACAATGCGACCGACATGGATGCTGCGCGCAGTCTTTATCGGAAAGCGCAGGAGCTTGGCATTCCACTTCGTATAGTGACAAAGGAGGCGGCCTATAAAACGGCGGTTTCGCCTTCATTTTACGAAGGGATAGCGGGGAGCGGACATCCAGTAGGCCACTACCTGAGAGACGTTCAGAAGAGTGCGTTGAAAGGCCTCTGGGAAGGTATTCAAGCTGGATTGCTTCCCGGGTTGGATGACTCATGGTTCTTTCGGACGTTCATGCCGAATGCACAGATTGAAGCAGCACAACTGGATAAAAATAAAGAGAGTTCGTTTGAAGATATCTGGCCTAAGGTGACGAAGCTAAACCTGTATGATCCTCTGACATTACTGGCCTCAGTGCCAGGGGCGGCAAAACTGCTATTTAAACCAAAAGCTATACACACAGAGGGATTTGGTGTTGTAGAGCAAGTAGGTCCAGATGATGTGACGCATCCAGAGAAAGCAAAGTTATTGATGTCCGCTTTAGCCAAATCTGCGCTTGTCCAGTCGACGGTAGCCCCAGATTGACCCGTAGTGCCGACAAATGTGGGAGCATCCGCGATGGCGAGGGTAGCACGGTGAAAAACCATGCTACCCGCCTGACTGCTGCTCGTGAAGTCCAGTAGGTCGCGTCGACTATGATTCAGGGTGCGGGCTGCCGCGACGTGTCGGGCACAGCCAGGTCTTGATACGGAATACGTTCGGCCAATGGAGCCTCACCGTATCCAAGCTTCCGAACCAGGGCGGGAATTGCCTCAAAGCTGGCATTCATGCCGTTGACAATCGCAGATCCCACATGGCGCAGGAACTCGCTCCGGGGAGCCAGCATTTGATGTAGCTCCTCTGCGGAAATGTCACGGTCTCCAGCTTCCATGTGCTGGCTGGCCCGCGCAAGGATGGTTTGTGCCACGCGTGCATGCTTGGCATTGTCGGAATCAAATAGCCCGGGAACGTTGACACGCCCGCCAAGCGCCAACGCGTTCAGAGCGATGGCTTCGATTGGATTGAAGACGGCGCTCCGGAAAATACGCAGTACCTGTTCCGACAGCAGCCCGGTTGCCTTGTTGCTGGCAATCAGTGGAATCATCCCGACAATCGATGCGAGCCCCATAGACTTGACAGCGGTGCTTTCGCCCGGAGCGATATCCAGCGCATGGCGCGTCATCCGCTCAATCGTCTTTTTGGTGTCCGCCCCCTCGCCTGGATGAGCCATCACGCCGTCCTTCATGCTCTGGAATAAGCCAGCACGCATCAGCTCTTCACTTTCCTTGACCTCGGGTGGAATACCGGAGGCGGCGCCAAAGATGGCCGCTTCAGTTGTCATTGAGTTTGCCGCAAGATCGCCGACTTTGGATTTGAAACCTGCGTACTGCAAAACATTATTGGGGAATGACACCACCGAGGAAATGGCACCGGCCTTCAACGCCTTGGGAAGTAGATCGCTCATGGACCACTCCTCACCTTTCATGCCCTTGATGATGGCAAGTACGCACATGGTGTCCATGGACTCGATAATCAAAGGAGGCACTGAATCGATTCCAGCCAATTGCAGGGCATATTGGCTCGGTGAGAAATTTTTGCCGAAGATGGCATTTTTCAACAGCTCAGAAGCGCCAAGCTCCCATGCCGAGCCGAGTATGCTGCTGACCCCGATGCTGCCGGCTAGACCGCCGAGCTGGAATTCCTTCTTGGTGGCTACATGCAACAATTCCTGTGCGCCCAAGCGAACTTGAAGATCGTCATCCCCCTTGAGTTTCTGGTTGATGAACTCGGAGAGGAAATCGTCATTGGACGTGATCTTGGGAGCACATGAGGCGAGAAACGCTTTCGCGCTATTCCGGTCGATCGATGCGTTTGGACCAAATGCCGCAGCCCCCCGCTCGATGGCCTTGAGCAATAAAGGGATATGGATGTCTGCGTTGACATCCTCATCTACCCGCTCCGACGAGTTGGTACCGGACATCAGTTGCGCCTTCTCCACCGTGAAGGCGCCTTTGAATTCCTCAAGTGCTTTCTCAATATCCCGACGTGGCCGCATTTCCAGCTGGACCCCGGCAATGCTCGCGGCCTGTGGTGGAAATGCCTGGTCGGCCTGCGCAAACGATAGCAGGGCCTGTACTACCGGGTTATCGGAAACAAGGCTACCAGAGTCCCTGCGGACCGACCCGATATGCACGGGCTTTGGCTGTGATGGCGGACGAGAATGGTCTGGCGAGCTCGGAGTTTCCAGGCTACTGCTGTCTACTGCATCTTGTGAGAGAACGCGACTCATACCTAGATGGGTCCGTTCACTCAAGACAGAAGATGCTGAACCATGTGCGGGCGGGGGGCTGGGTACGTCGAAGGATATGGCTTTCGAAGAGCCATGCAAATGTGCGCTGACGATGTCGTACTCCGATTGATCATTTAATCGGGCCTTAACCGTCAGTTCGTTATTAATCAAGTGGTCGGTTCTCACGGTATCGGTGTCAGCTGGCAGACAGATTGACGCTTTATAGGTTACTTGCGTGTCGTTACTGGATTGGAATTGAAATGTGCCATCCTGCAGAGCGTTGCGTACCAGTGATGCAAGGCGTTGGTGTTCGGCATTAGCTGAAAGGCGTTCTAGAGCCTGGTGAGCGCTTTGGCTCAATTGAGAAGGTGAAATCCTTTCAGGATGGGATTGCTGGGCCTGAGGGCCCACCGCGTCTAATGGCTGACCGCCACTGATTGGGGGAGTTGTAATGTTGTGTTGAATAGATTGTAGAGGATTCATAGCTCTATTAGCTGTCCCGGATGAATTAATCGGATCCATTGTGTGGTCGCAAGGGCTCTTGGGTTCCAAAGACAGACTCAAAACCGGCGAATGCGTCGAGTGGGAAGCACACCACTGACATGGACACACTGCGCGACGAAATGCTCGCGGCGGATTTGCCGATCTGCCCCGCTCATTTTCACTCGCAGCTAATGTGAGTTGCCAGCGATGTAATGCAAGCAGACGCAGTTGAATGCAAGCTCGCTCGCAACTAATTTGAGCCAGAGGGCTGCGTCAGTCGCAGTTAATCTGAGCCGAAAAGTGTGCTGATTGCGAGCACGGTCGTTTTCGATTGCAAGCCGCTACATCTAGGCTCCCCTATTAGACGCGTGGTGGCGGGCTGACTGTCTGCTGAAAACCGCCACCCTCCGGCAACTGGCTCGGTACCTTGAGTGCATCCCTTGCCTACACGCAACGAGCCAGAAAGGGCCCATAAACGCGAGCAAGCGGGTTTTCGATTGCAAGCCGCTACAATTCCTGTCGCCCATTAATCCAGTCCATCAGCATGAGCGCAGCACGCCAAGGCGCAAGTGTTGAAGTATCCAGGCAAATATGGTTGATGGCCTGTATGGACGCCGCATAGTTATTGTTATCCCGCAAAATGTCCTCAAGGCATGTCCGACTGTTGACCTTTCTGAATGCTCGTCGGTCTTCATTCTCCGCCCTATCGAGCAGATGCTCGTTGGCAGCCGTAAGCTGAACAAAATAGGGAATCGTCTGGTATTTCTGGCACAGCACCTTCAGGGCGTCGATGTACCAGTCGTCATCAATACCACGGTAACAAAAAGTTGTTACGACAACCCTGTCGTCGCATTCGAGCAACAACTCCATCGCGCTAAGCCGAAGCCTGCACGTGAACCGCTTGCAGTCCTCAAAGCTGCTGTCCGGCGGGAGCAAATTGGCGACCACGTCGAATATCAAGTGGTTGTGAAAAAGAATCGCGGATAGGTGCTGCGTCAGCTCCTTGCTCACGGTCAACTTGCCAACAGCGGGCGGGCCATAGAGAAGAACCAGTTTTTTAGCATCACGTGCTTTATGGGTCGTCATCACTGAACGGTACTCGTTGTGCCCGGCTCGTAGTAGGTAATGTTAAGCGTATTGCGGGTAACAACTTCTTTGCCCGACAAACGCGTCACCTCATGCCACGTGTCCTCGTAGTGTCCGTCGCGGACTATCATGCTGGCATTGCCAACCAAAGGAAAAACGGTGTGATGGGCTTTGCAATGATCGCAAGGATCGAGAATGCGGAACAATCCACCCCAGTCTGCCTCCCAGCGTGCATTGAAATAGACGATCAAACGAAAACCGCGAGGCAGCGAAGCATCGACGTGCGGCAAGTAGTGCGCATCGCGCCCGCTGCGAAACGCAACGGCTTCCATCGGATAGTCAGTGAGATCAACTCCGCAAAACTCGGTCATGGCCGCCCGAAACGAATCAGATAAAAGTTCGTTACTCATATCGACCCATGCGGCAGATAAGGTCGCTGGTTCGCGAACGTGGTGCGATGCAAGTGGAATAATAGTACGTCGGTAGAAGTGGCCTCCGTTACGTTCCCGATAACTGAAACCCTCAGTCGGGAAATCGCCAGCAAGCTTATTCGCAATAGTGTCGTCACACCATATGTTGCACAGCTGTCCCCACCTGAACGGCACGTCATGTAGAGTGCCATGTGCAATCCGTTTTAGCGCCAAGTATCCAGACACTTGGAACCTCCTTTATTACTATCAGAACCTGGGAGCTTACTGTTGCGAAACACTGCGAATTGAGCTGACCAGGCGATCGGTCAACTCGTCCGCTTCGGGTTCGCTGATCAAGAACGATGGCGCCAACTTCAGATGCCGATCGGCGGCCCCCACAATAACCCCCTGTCTGCGAACGGCAAGTTGGGCGCGGGTGCACGCTTGCGACGTTTCGAATGTAATCGACAACATAAGCCCTTTCCCCTGCACGCTCACGATACTGTTCGTCGTCTGCAAGTTCTCGCGAATTCCCTGCAGCAGTCGCGAACCACCCGCAGCCACTACCTCATAACTACGATGACTGTCTAGATAATCGATAATGAACAATGCTGCACGACAGCCAAGGAGATTGCCTGACTGCGTATGCCCATGCCTGAAAAGTGGCATAGATTGCGCAGCAAAACTGTCGGTCATGTCAGCCGTCGTCACCACTGCGGTAATCGGAAAACCGCCACCAAGGCACTTGCTCAAAATGACAATATCCGGGCTAGCACCTTGGTTAATGGATTCACAAAATGCACCTGTGCGCCCTACCCCGCAATACACCTCGTCACAGATAAACGGGATATCGTACTTCTTTGCTAGCGCAGACAATTCCCGTAGAAACCCATCCGGAAACTGCCGGGTCCCGGCCATCGCCATAACAGGCTCGACGACGATTGCAGCTATGGTCGTTTCCTGTTCGGCCAGCAGCGCACGCCAGTGTGAAATATCCTCAAGGCCTGATGGAATAGGCATCGCAATCGAGTGAGCGGCAAGTAACGGCGCTGCCCCTTCATTGATGAATTCACGACGCGTGGCTATCATCGCACCCAGCGTGCAGCCGTGGTACGCACCATCAATCGCAACGACTTTGGTTCGCTGAGGGCACCCGCGGTTAATCTGATACTGCCACGCCATCTTGAGGGCGGCCTCGACACCTTCACTTCCACTCATGACGAGAAACGTATGGACAAGTCTGGCCTTCACCAGTTTGCCACTGATTCTCTCGGCAAGCGCTTCGGGGAGTACCGTATTTGAAGAAATATTACACGCATGAACGAGTGTATCAACTTGCTCCTTCACCGCCGCGATAAGCCCGAAGTGCGAGTGTCCGAGGCAATGATTATAGCTACCAGAGATACCATCAATATAGCGTCGCCCCGTATCATCGTAGAGATAAACCCCCTCACCACGAACAATGCTCGGCCTGCAATCATCCATTTTCATCGGTGTGTAGGGAGGCCAATACAGTCGCGGCGTATTAGATATAGCTCTCATATTTAGTACCTGAAAGTTCTGACTTCAATTGATCGATGTTGTTGACCACCGCCGAAACCGGCGCCTTCTCCTTCTTACCTGTTCCGGACTGAAGCATTGCAGCTGACACACCAAGAAACTTGAGCATACGGGCGTGCACAACTTCTGGAGTCGCGAGTAACTCTTCGTAAGTGATCGGCAATATGTCGTGCCCGTGAAAGTGGTCGCAGAATTGCGCCCGATTTACAAGATCGCGGTCAATGAAGTCGACGAGTTCATGAAGCGGAACCGACAGTTCCACATGCGGCCTCAACCTCTTATCTTCACGGCCAACGTACCAAACGTGATCGCACAGGCTTTTCTTTAGCGACACAAGTCGCTCCAGCCGGTTGCGTCGGTCGAGCAGGATTATTTTTAGGTCGCGGACATCTGCTAAGGCACCCCACACGTTCTGGCCTGCCCAATGGGTGTCGAGATCGCGAAAGAGCACGAAACCGACGGCTTCGACATATTCGAAATACGGTCGAAATAGATGCCTTTCAAGAACCCCGGCTGCCGTCGTGTCCTGCACCGAATAAGGCAAAAGGTGCTGACCGAATCGATTAAACGCCTCACCGTGGACCTCAATACACGGATGCGAGCCAAGCAGCGTACGCAGCAGATGTGTTCCTGAACGCGGCGTAGATACGATGGCAAATCGCCGATATTGCAACTGCGCTGCCATGACATTGCTGTCTAAGCTGCCGCCCATCCATTTATCTTTCTCTGCCTGTGCGATCTTCGTACGAACGAGTTCAAACAGTTCAGGGGCGGTATCCCTGACGCCGAGCATTGGCGCCATGACCTCGTCGCCGCGCATTCCCCTCTCGCTCCAGCCCCGACCGCCCCTCCGATATTCGCGAACAAATTCAACGATGACCTGTTTCATGTCGTCGCTTAATGAGTAGGCGTTAAGGTCGGTCTGGATCCGCGACTTAAGCTGACTGGCGCGACACGATATCCATGAGGCCCACTGCGCCCCCGCAGCTTGCTCCGGCATATGTGACATCCCCTCAGTCAAGATTGGCTACCTCGGGTACAGACCAAGTCTGTTGGTGCACCAGAATCGCATGGTGAGGACAGAAAGAGTCCTCGAAACAGGATTCGAGGCCTGGCAGGGTCGTCGACATATGAGCATCGACCATGCGACAGCTGGTCGTTTCGTATAATCAGCACCTGCCCTTTATGCAACCCAAACTTCAGAGTGTAATCGCTGTTTTCGGAGGCGAGCCGGATGAGATACGCCGCTGCGTCAATCACCCGTGCGTCCATACGACGCGAGTATTCCCAGTCAGCCGTGATATCGAGCGTGAAGCCGCCAACAATATCTCCGTCTTCGCGACGAAGAAACATCGGCCCAATGTGTTGATACTGCCTACCCGAACGCGTACTAGTAGATCGGCGCCTGAACACATTATCGGCGAGCAAGGACCGAGCAAGATCAGGATGATCCTCGCTCAGTGCTCGAAATGCCGACACGCTATCGAACAGAATGGACTCCCCGCCGAGAGCCGCAGATTCTCTACAAAAGAGGATCGACGTCTTGATGGTGCCTATAGGTAAATAGGAACCATCGGTATGAAGCGGCACGTCTGTAGCGCCGTTGAACACGACATGGCTGCCGCTCGACAGACCTCCGACCTGGTTAATTCCCGATGATGCTATACCTTCTGCATGCTCAAGCCGGTTGAAATCCGACTGGTACATTGGGCCCAAGCCGTAAAGTGCGGCCATGCGGTCAAAATCAGACGCATCGAATCTCCATTCCCCCGAAACGATCGCGAAACCAAACTGATCAATATGTCGACCAACCGCTGCCGTATCATCCACCTCAAGAACCTGCATTGACCATCCATTGAATCGGCTTTGCATACCTATCCCATATAAAAAAGTTAGTTTAGAAGCGCTTGCATGGATTGCCTCATGATCGAAAACCATTAATTGAGTGCTCGTTCGCTTTCGTAGGCTCCAAAGGCCAAGCACGCGAGTACCGACTCTATTTACACCCCTCTGGAATAAAGTCCCTGCTTGGTCATCACGCTGTCATATGTCAGCTGAGCCGGTGACGGGGCATCTGATTTTTCTAGCTGCTCTCCCACTGACCCCGGAATCCCTGGTCAAGATATTTTCCATTGTACGTCGCTTCCGCTATCGAATTGGGTGGAACATTCATGCCCATCAAACTAATTTCAGCCCCTGAGACCTTTATTATTAGGGCATGACCATGCTCTAGAAGGCAGGAAGTCTGTCGCACCCCTAACATGTGGTGAGCAAAAAGTGCCACAATACCTCCATGAGAAACAACAATAACCCGGCCTTGGTGATTATTTTTAATAGTATGTATTCCACGGACAAAACGCTCCAACGCTGAACGACCCGACTCCCCTCCGGATGGGGTATACTCAAGTGTTATTAACTTTCTCGATAATTCAGGATCAGCAGATATAAGAAGCTCCTTAGACTTACCGTCCAGTGCGCCCAAGTGGCGCTCCGAAAAGTCTGTGGAAACAAATCTTCTCAAGTTAACGTCAACTGTCAAAAGATTTGCGGAAACCAGTGAGCGTTTATAGTTAGAGCTATAAATAGCATCCCACTTCTCATTCTTAAGCGTTCTGGCAGTTTCCTTGAACCGATCTATCCCTACGTTATCCAGCTCAGGATCAGACTGTCCCTGAAAAACGCCAAGCAAATTTTGTGGCGTTTCACCATGTCGGATAATGACAATGATCATCGAGCGTCGTCACTTAGCATTATTATTAGATGCACAGAACTTCTATATGACGCGCAGTTATCAAAGCCTTCATTTGTGACCTCAAAAGACGACAGAGCGTTTCCCAAGGCGGCAATACGAATGTTCATGTTGCACCCCTATGTACTATTCGCGAAATAATCTACCTATGATGTATAGAATAAGCTACTGATAAAGTTTAATTTTTTCGGGAATCAGCAGCTGTTTTTCCGAAAATATACTAAAGGGGTGATAGATGCGCAACTGAACTAGAAAGGGTGATACCATTCATATATCCAGCCACTTCCGCTACTCGCCAGCTTTTATCCTTTACTGAAACAATATTAGCACGCTTTAGTTCGGTTACTAGTAATCGAGTCGCCGCTATGCGCTTTGCGGGATTCTCGGCGATAATATTCAAGCTCCTCATCCATAAGGTGTTTGATTCACCACGAGTCAAACCAACGAGTTTATAAAGAAGTGCTTGCGCTATTTGTGCGTGACTGACAAGTGAATCTACGGGGTTCATAATGTTAGGGTAATTAGCCTCGATTCCGCCAGGTGAAAAATGGCGCTCTTTATCATAAGCGACAAAAAGTGTTGATATGGCGTTGAGTGGCGAGTAAAAAATAATATCGTCGATGAATTGAGTGCGATTTTTAAAATGTAGAGAATAACAAATTTTCTCGGCACTATCCTTAACGGTTTCGATTTCGTGAGCGGCTGCCATGATGACCTCCAACTGAACTGTCATCGTGCCAACGTTACCACCGAAAATTAAATACGCATCGCCTTGGGAGTCCAATCCTTGGCTTTCTTTAGTTATTTTCGCATTGATATTACGTAGATCTTCTTCAGGTTTATTTCCGGCCTTGATAGATATTCTTTTCACCCAGCAGTGGTCAATGCTTTTGAAGCTATTCAGTAGAATACCCTGGGTTAAATTAGTTGAAATTGTCAATGCGCCAATGGTGCTTAAGTGCGGTACTAGTTCACTACTACCGTTCTTTTTTGACCAATTGGCTGGGTAGCTAAGAGTTATATTTGCGTCCACTGCACTTTCGGTGAGGTTAACATGTCTAGCACTATACTCCACATGTTTGAAACCATCGCCAAAGAAACGATCTTTAGCGGGTCCTAAATGATTTTCTATATTGCTAAAACTAAGGTCTTGCATGGATACATTCCTTATAAACCATTCTTTGCTGCTTTTGAAGTTTTTCGACTGCGGAAGCTATACAGCTACCAATTTTTATAAAAATGTTGGCTCTGTGTGGCCTTTGGGACGGATTTGGTTCCATGCAAACGTAGGTCAACGCCAAAGCTTTATTTGGCGCAGTCCCCCGGTGTCAGCATAGTTGTCGCCTCTCCGGTTTTTCCTAAAAAAGCATATCGGGGGCGGAAAGAGACTGATCGTGCCGTACTATTCACCTGAACGCAGAGCCGCATTGCTCAAAATGCTGCTTCCCCCGCTGAACCTGTCGATGGCCGAGGTTTCTCGCCGTGAAGGGGTCAGTGAAATGTCTTTGTCCAACTGGCGCAAGCAGCTCGGTGCCGAAGGAAGTGCAGTGTCTGAAAACAAGCCGTTGACCGAGAACTGGTCAGCCGAAACCAAGTTTGCTGTCGTGCTTGAAGCCGCCGGTTTGTCCGAGATCGACCTGGGTGAATACTGCCGCCGCAAAGGCCTTTACCCCGAGCAAATCAAGGCCTGGCGACAAGCCTTCATCACCGGCCAGAAATCGGAAAAGGCCCTGCAAAAAGAAGAACGAGACCAGGCGCGCAAAGACAAGAAACGCATCCAGGAACTTGAGCGCGAACTGCGCCGCAAAGACAAGGCGCTCGCTGAAACAGCCGCGTTGTTGGTGCTGCGAAAAAAGCTCAACGACTATTGGGGGACGACCGACGACGAGGACAACTAACGTCTCTGCCAGAGCGGCAGCTACTCGTGGCCTGTCTGGGCGAAGCGGTCGCGGCGGGAGCCAGAAAAATCAGGGCCTGTCGGGAAGTTGGTCTGTCGCTGCGCACCTTGCCACGGTGGACTCAAACAGACGCTATCCAGACCGATGCGCGAACGACTGCCAGACGGCCAACGCCGCCAAATGCGCTGAACGAGGCAGAGCGACAGACCATTGTGATGCTGTGCAACAGCCCGGAGTACGCTCACCTGCCGCCGAGCCAGATCGTGCCGCGCCTGGCCGATCAAGGGCGCTATCTGGCGTCGGAAGCGACGTTTTATCGCGTTTTGCGAGCGACGTGTTGCCGCTGATGCAGAATTGACCCTGCTGCCGACTTGGCGTTGCCCCATAAGTATTAAGTCCAAAGTAAGACCTGCTAACGCTTTACGAAGTATAAGCTTGGGTCAGCGAAATTTCGGCAGCAGGGTCAATTCTGCATCAGCGGCAACAGACCGAGCTCTAAACTGGTCAATACGCATGGTTTCTGGAGCTATGGTAACTGTTAAATCATTTTTATCTCATAGAAATCAATTGCTTACTAAACCTAATTCTTTCAGTTTTTTTTAGTGCATATTTAGAGAACAAATCGCCGCAGGTCGAGACGACGCTCGACCATACGGAGGCCAGATTAATATCCCTGACTGCGCTTTGCGTGAAAATCTTTCACCTCATCCCACGTCATCTTGATTGCCATGTTTCTCGCAGCCGACTCATCGACGAGGTAGACCTCCACATCAGGATCACTGATAGGCGATACAAGCCTAAAGGGGTGTTCCAAACGGCCAGCGCCCACCATCCCATCTTGGCTAAAGATTACCGCTGGACAATGGTCTCCATTTTCAAATAGCGCCTTGATACCGGACTTGAGCCACTCCCAATCTATCCATACATGAAAAGGGGGGCGTGTCGTATGGAGTACAACAGGGATAACTGAATCTACACCTCTGACGATTGCCCCGCAGAATCCTGAGAGAAGTTCTTTGTCATCAATGGCATCAATCAGCACACTTACTGCTTCATCATCTCCAAGGTCTATGCCAGAGCTTAAATGCGGTTCTAGGAATGCCATGAACTCGAGGAACCCTGAAGATTGAAACATCTGGCCCTGACTATCCTCCGCACGTGCTAGCACGCCCTTGAGGATGCTACGCACGATAAAAGCCGCTGCCCTCGGTTCTTCCGGGCTGAGGCGATCAATGGCTTGCTCACTAAGTAGGTTGAAGAGCAACGCATGACGGTAGCCAAGGTCGAAGCAGGCCTGGTGAAAGGGATGACGTCTACTGATCAGATCAGTCCTTACCCACTGGGCAAGCTCTTCCGTGGCCTGCAATCGCTTAGCAGGATCATTGGACAGCATCGGCATTGGCGTCACGACTTCCTCAGTGATGTCGTACATTTGCTTCATCTCAATCGCAAAGCGCAGCGCCTCCAATTGGGCCCATTCAACCATGGGCTCAATCCTTGCGGCATGCTCTCTGTCGGGAGCGGCATTGAAGGCGGCGACGGCTAGATCCCCAAGTACTCGCCCAACTAAAAAAGCATCGCTGCATTTGATTACACCTCTAGGAAACGGTGCGCCGAGCGAGAGGTTGGCTACTAACGTCATCGCAACCGCAGGATCAGTCCAATCCAGCTGATTAAGACCAACGAATGGCATGTAGTTATTGCGAACGGACGGGTTGCAAACAAATTCTCGGGCATGCTGCCCGAGGCTGCCCCAGAAATCGAACCGAGTAGGCACGACTCGATTTCGGTACTGACTAACCTTTAACTGCCAGTGGTAATCGCCGCAAAACTCAGGATCGAAATGCTCTTTCAGCAGAGGAAATGCTGTTTTAGCAATGTCGTACACCGTCTGCGGGGTCTGCCCTAGGAGGTCATCTCTTCGATTGTGCAGGAAAGACGCAGCCTCGGACTCCCTCTGCGACAGCCCATGATCACGGCACCATGCGTGCATTGCGTACGGGTCAATGGCAGTTAGGGTAATGCACCATCGACCACGGCCAAAGCCGTTAACTTCACGCCAGAGCATCATAAAGCCATGCGAGCCTGCTCTGTCCCCCTCCCGAGCGATCACATCCATGGCGGTAATTACTATTTTCGGAGGCCAGCGTTCGTAGCCTTCATTTTGACCATCCGAGTCGGTCTCTTCGAGGTTTCTTTCGGGATCATCAATCCCTTTATAAGCTAGATAGAGATCAATCGACGGGAGCGCTTCGACTGGAAGATTGGTACTACCGGTCAGGTGCCAAGCCTCAGGTAGGTGCGCTAGGAGTCCAAACCCTGAATCATCGCTGGTCAACTTCAGTGCTAGGCATTGCTTACCCGACCATGCGTTCATGCTGCCGACGGCATGAGCCAGAAGCGTCGACCAATCTGCCGCGACTACTACGAAGCAAACGTCGAAATTACCCAAAAAAGGGAGCATATTCCGGAGTTCCTGCTCATAGCCAGCAAGCTCCGTGACAGTCTGTCGCTCCGTTTCGCTGGCCCTTTTGACCTCAAAAACTACGAGCGTCTTCGTCTCACTATTGAAACAAAGTATGTCTGGGCGCAGCACCTCTCCTGTGGTCATTGAGATACTGGTGTTGATCGAGACGATCTCCAATACGCTCAAACGACCCAGTACATGCTCTGCCGCCTCTGCTGAAGCACGTCGAGAGATGTAATCAATACCGAAGGATGGAAGGAAATTCTCCTGTTCTACCGAGTTCGTCAAAGAGGTGATAGCTTCTTGCCCTTGGATCGACTCAAGCAGTTCCTCCTTTTCAATGAGATGTTGTAGCCAGGATACGACTTCGGATTCTGGGGGAAACTTGGTCTTGTGTAGTGGTCTAATGGTTCCGGACACTCATTTAGGCGAGAATATCGCCAGATAGAGGTGTCTGATGACCAAACAACGCCGTACCTTTTCCGTTGAATTCAAACGCGAGGCCGCAGGCCTCGTGCTCGATCAAGGCTATAGCCATATCGAAGCCTCCCGCTCGCTTGGGGTGGTCGAATCTGCGCTGCGTCGCTGGGTCAACCAGCTTCAACAAGAGCGCAACGGTGTCACTCCACAGAGCAAAGCCCTCACGCCCGAGCAGCAAAAAATCCAGGAGCTCGAAGCCCGGATCGCCCGTCTTGAGCGGGAGAAATCCATTTTAAAAAAGGCCACCGCGCTCTTGATGTCGGAAGAGCACGAGCGCATGCGCTGATTGATCAGCTCAGTGTCCATGAGCCAATCGAATTGCTGTGCGAAGTGTTCGAGGTACCTCGCTCGTGCTACTACAACCATTGCCTGCGGCGTCGGTCTCCAGACGCCGAGCGGGTTCGTTTACTTAGCCGAGTCAATGAGCTGTTCGGGCAAAGTCGAGGCGCTGCCGGCAGCCGCAGTATCGTGTCGATGATGCAGGCGGATGGCGAGCAAATCGGTCGGTTCAAGGTGCGTAGCTTGATGCGGGAGCTGGGATTAATCAGCAAGCAACCAGGCTCGCATGCTTATAAAAAAGCAACAGTGGAGCGGCCTGACATTCCGAACATTTTGAATCGGGAGTTCGATGTACCCGCGCCCAATCAGGTCTGGTGTGGCGACATCACCTACATCTGGGCGCAAGGAAAATGGCATTACCTGGCGGTGGTTATGGATCTTTACGCGCGTCGGGTGGTGGGCTGGGCGTTTTCGAACAAACCGGATACGGACTTGGTGATCAAGGCGCTGGACATGGCTTATGAGCAACGCGGCAAGCCTCAGGGCCTGCTGTTTCATTCCGACCAGGGCGTCCAATACGGGAGCCGACAGTTTCGCCAGCGGCTTTGGCGATACCGCATACGCCAGAGCATGAGCCGCCGGGGTAATTGCTACGACAACTCGCCGATGGAGCGTGTGTTCCGCAGCTTGAAAACTGAGTGGATACCGACCGTGGGCTACATGACGGTCCAAGAGGCTCAGCGGGATATCAGTCATTACCTGATGCATCGTTACAACTGGATTCGGCCACACCAGTTCAATGATGGAATGGCGCCCGCTCAGTACGAGAAAAACCTTAACGTCGTGTCCGGGATCAGTTGACCACTACACTTGGCCATAAATCTTCCTTGAGTTGGATACAGTTGCAAGCAATGCTAGATTGGCCTAGCCACGTGGTCTTCTTATAGATAAATCGATCACTGTACGGTCGTTCATTTTTGACTTGAGTGTACTGTTCTCGTCCACTAACACCTCATTGAGAGAGGCGAGATTGGATATCTTGGCTCGCAGTTCTGCGATCTCCTGACGGTAAGCTGCTGATTTCTCTCGCTCGGCAATCAAGTCCTGATGTTTCACGTCCCGCATTGCACGACTGGAGCGTCCCTGAGCCTCGCGGATAGCCTCGGCGATGTTCGGGTAGTGGTTATGTATCAATGCTGTCGATACCCCGGCTTCGCGAGCTACCGCGGAAATGGTTACCTTGATTTCCCCGGTGCGCGCGCGGCCCTTCTGAATGCGATAAAGAGCAAGCCTCAACTCCTTTTCGCGAGCATCAGCGGTTTTGTATTTGACGGGCTTCTGCTTAATCGTCATGCAATTCGTGTCTCCGGGTCAATGCCAAGCTGGATCAGTACGTCGCGGCTTCGCGCCATGTCGCGTAGGATGCGCTGGCGGCCACCCTCGCCAATGCCGGGGCAGTCCAGCAATCCTTTCAGATCGTCGTACAGCCGCTGGTAGATGCCTGAATGGCTGTGGCCGATCACCGCATTGTCGCAGTCGCCGCAGCGAGTGCGCTCAAGGGTGTTGCCTACGCAGCCGTCATTGTCGGCTGTGCACCAAGCATGGCCGTTGCTGCGGATTGAGGTGCTCTCTGCAATCGACTTCACCATGGCAGCGTGGTCTTTGAAAATGGCGAGATTCTGCGGATCGCGCTGCCAGTCCTTGATGGAGCGACCGTAGCCACCAGCCAAGATGTCGTCGCCCATCCAAACCTCGGCCACGCCGAGCTTGATGTCGTCCAGTTCGTCCTGAATATCCAAGAACAACTCAGCGTCGAGGTGCTCGCCCCAAGAGGCATCCATCGCATAGCCCAAAGTCATATCCAACGACCAGTGAGCGTAGTGTTCCTTAAGGTAGCGCAGGTCGCCAAAGCGGCTGTGCGCAGCGTAGTTGGCGAACTTTCGGCGGAACTGGTGGCTGGCTAGATTCCAGTCCAGCCCACAATCCCTGGCGAATGCCTTTAGGTTTTGGTTCCATCCCTTATTAGAAAGTGCCCGCGCTTGCTTACCCTTCTTCAAAGACACACCGAGAAACAGCGTCTGGCGGTGCTTTTGCGCCTCAGTGATCTGCGGGTCATGTGGGTTGGCCCGGCGCAACTCTGCGAGCTCGACAGCGATCATGCTCTGATAAGGCGCAGCCCAGCGTTCCATTAGCCGGAGGGCGCGTACGGATGTCTCGGGGATCATCCAGTCATGAATGCCGGCATCGGTCTTATCCGACCTTGAGCGCATCCAGTGGTAGACGGTGCCTTCATCGTCATGGGTACGGAGGTGCGCGTTCGACTGGACGTTGGCTAGTTCGTGGTTGCGGCAGCCGGAGGTGCTTGCCAAAACGATGTAGCAGGCAGTGCGCAGTTCAACCAGCGCATGGTTGAACGCGTCTAGGCCGCCCACCCGTCCATGGGCGGCCAAATAGCTGTTCTTGGCGGCCCAGACAGTCCATTTTGTCTGCGTCTTAAGCTGTATCGCGATTGCATCAATTGCGTCCCGCAGGTCGATCAGGGCCTTGCCGCACTCCACGATCCGATGAGCCCGCTCGAACAGGGCGCAGAATACGGCATCGGGGATCAATGGCGTCTTGCCGCTCTGATTGTGAGGCGAACCACTTCCGACGAGTCCAGCCATTGCCATTGCAGAGGTCTCGGGCCATGGGTGCTGTGGCATCATATCTTCTGTGTACTGGCTCAGTTCATAAAGTGCTTCCACAGCGACTAAGCGCTTGCGAAGTACATCTTGAGACAGTGCTTTGCCTATGCTCCGGCCTGTTTGTCGGTGCGCCCGGCAGGCTTCTACGTAGCTAGCGCAGGCGAAGGGTGTCGCCGCACCCAAATGATCAACTCCGAGCGTCAGCAAGTGACGTAGAAAAAGCTGCGCGTTGTGGAAGCTTCCGAACGCCGTCGCACCTTTAAGCCGCTGCTGGCCTGCACGGCCTCGCCTCAGGTAGCGAAAGAACATGGCCTTCATCACCGCTCGAAACGCCTCCGGCACAGCACTGAAGTCAAGCCGCCTCCTGTGGACTTGGACATTGCTTGTGAAGCCGTCGAGTTCCCAGATGTCATCACTGTATTGGCTAAGGATGACCCACTGCCCATCGACCTGTATGGCGGTGATGATCAGGGCGTTGCGCTCGGATTCGGGCAATCCGCGTACATCGCCGGGCTGCAAGGCGAGGCGAGCCCAAGGTAGCGCCTGTACGGTATTGTCGCTCATGCAAAGACCTCCAGACTGTCGATCAGGTCAACCGACCAGAATGGATGCGGTTGTGAGCGAGCACGCTCTCGGTTCGCGTCCACGTCAGCGGACTTGAAGGTGCTGCGTCGCAAGCCCTCGGCGACGATGTAATTGTCGATCAACCGGGGGATGTGTGCGTACTCTTGTACCCAGCGCCGCTTGTCCATGCGCGAGCGTTCGGCCAGTACGCGAAAGTAGAAACTGAACAGCTTGTACAAGTCGTCGGCGGTCACCGCGTAATGTTTGCAGCGCAGGCAGTTGGTGAAGGCGAAGCAGGACGCCCCATCTCGCTTGGGCGCGTATTGGCCTGCTATCGGGTCAGCGCAGCGCCCCATTGGGGTTTCCGTGTAGGTCGCCCCGATGGTCTGAGACAGCAACTCCTGTACCAGTAGCTCCCCCATGAACCGCCAGTTACGGCGAGTGTCCTCGCCGGGCGCTAGGTAGTTGCGGTCGGCCACTTTCGGGGTATTGCCCAGCGCAATGGCTGTAGTCGCCAGATCGCCGTCGGCTAGTTCGTAAATGCGGTTGCCGAAGGTTTTGCGCAAGCGCGAGATATTGATGCGCAGCGGCTGGTCGTTGCTGTCGGTAAGCTGATGATTGGCCACGAGCCGCTTGATCGCTACGTTCAAACTCCGGGGAATTAGCGTCGTGACTTGGTCGACATTTCCGCTGCTACGACTGCGATACAGCCACACGCGCCCTTTGATGTCAGCAGGGGCCTCTGCATTCAGGGGTTCGGTTAGAGTCAGCACGCGGCAGATCAGGCGTTCGACGTTGGTTCTCACTGTCGGGGTGGATTCCAGGACGCGTTCGGACTCCGACTCGGCACGCAGTGCCACTTTGCTGCTGTTATGTCCGCGCCGCTTCCACAGCACCAGGAAGACGTTGTTGTCCTTGGGGTGTGGGCGCAGGCAGTCGCGCCGCATTTCCAGCAGCGGTGTGGTATTGCGCCCGGTGTGCAAGGCCACCATCATCAGGGCATAGACCAGCAACTCGCTAGTCAACTGAACCCCATCGCACCATAGCGGTATCAGTGCCTGCCTGAGCGTCGCCGCAAACGCCTGACGCTCGTGCTTATTCAGGGCAGTCTCGCCCTTCATCTTGCGGTTGCTGTTCGGGAAGGGATTTCGCGGGAAGGTAGCAGCATCGCCCGAGGCGATCAGGTTTATCAGCCCGCGTCTCCCCAAGGCGAGCAGTACCGACTTAGCCCCATTGTAATTGTTCCTCTGGCTGGTGGGGTTTACGCCCAATCCGGCCAGATGCCCCAGGTAACCGTCGATTAGGTTGCGATCCAAATCGGTCAGGGTCAAATCACGGCCGAAGGCAGTCGCCCGCAGTATGGAGTAATCAAGGAAGTGTCGTAGTCCGCTGTGGCAGAAGTTCGTTACCGTGCTGGCTTCGACAGCACCATCCATCCCGGCCAAGAAGCGCCTGATCTGCTGTTGGCAGGCATAAGTGATGGCGTCGATATAGGCACCATACCAAGGCGCGAAGTCGAAGGTTCGGCATGAAGAAGCATTGCGACCGAACTCGACCGTCGTGTTCGCTGGTGGTATTGCCTCTGGTAGAACTACGACATTGCCCGCTGCGTCACGACTGTGCTCTACCTGGGGGATACTGAGGTCGGTCTTGGTGAATAACTTGCGCCTACCCATCAGACCTCCTCTGCCAAGTCGTTGAGTTCATCGCTGTAGGCCAGCACAACATCGTCGGCCAGTTCGTTGACCAGGTGCAGGTAAACCATGGTCGTCTGGATTGAGCTATGGCCGAGTTGGCGCTGAAGGAACACGAGCGGCTCTATCCCGCTACCGGGGTTGCTCCGAAGACTGATTAAGGTGTAGGTGGCGTATGTATGACGCAGCATATGGGTGTGGGCTTTGACGTTGGCCCGCTTGCCGGTGTCGCGGATGATGCGGCAGAGACTTTTGCCATCCTCGGCGTAGGGCTCCCCGAACTGATTGAGGAACAACGGCTGGTGAGGGGTTTTACTCAGAGAGGCGCGTTCACCGCGACGCTGCACGACGTAACGGTGGAGGTCGGTCATGAAACGTCGGCTGACGTAAATGTACCGAGGCTTGCTGCCCTTCGTGCACATGCCGCTGCCATCGAACGGATTGAGATGAATGCGGTAATTGCGCTCGTGCCTGCCCGCCTTGTCCGGATCGAAGACGCAGGCTAGTGGGAACGAGGCGATTTCCTCGCGGCGCAGTCCTGTATGCAGGGCCAAGAGCATCATCATCCGATGGTGGGGATTCTCTGCCGCCCTCAAGAGCGCATTGACCTCCGCCATGGTGAGAAACTTGGGCAGGGCCTTGTGAACTCGGGGCATCACATCGTTCGCCATGGCCTTGCCTCCACTAGCATTGACATGGGCAAGGAAGCTGGTTTCGCGCTTGACGGTGCGCTCGTCCTGGCAAAAGGGTAACCGGCTCACCCACCTCTGGCTCAACGCGTACTCGTAGAACTTGCAGATGTAGTGCAGGCGCTGCCGGATGGTGGTCGGGGCCAGCTAAGCAGAAGTCGCGATAGGCTGCCACAAGGCTCTTGGCCTCGCCACGATCAACGTCACGCCACTCAAGTTCATGGGCTTGGAGGAAGGAGAAGAAGTCGTACAGTGCGCGTCCGGTGCTGGGCCAGGATTTCTTTGAACCAATGGCACCACGTAGAAGGTAGTGGCGAAAGAACTGATTGGCTACGACGCAACTCTCCATTGAGTCCCACAGCAGAATCGGAAACCCCGTATAGGGTTGCCCTGCGATCACCAGGTCATCACTAGACCAAACAAGCTCCACTGACTTCATCCCCCTGCACTTATCAGACAAACCGTTCCCTTTGACTCGCTCATGCAAACTCAAGGGTGTTTCCAGCACGCATCGGAGGCATTGTTTTCAGACCAATGAATTGGTAAGTGCTTGTCTATAAGCTAGCTAGAATCTAACAAGATTCAAGCCCCGTAACACAAGGGGCAAGCCTTTGAACTGGCGTTCAAGCACCGTGAGGTTAATTGTAACGACCTGCAATCGAAATGGCCCCGACCTGCAATCATCGCGTTTTTCGACCGGGATTGATTGCGTCTATCCGAGCCAGCAAACCGGGATTATTTGCGAATGAACCTGCGTTCATCTGGTTCGACCTGCAATCAACCGTCATGAACCGGAATTATTTGCAAGTGATTGCTCGCCGTTGATGTCTCAGTTAAGTACACCCTTGTGAGACGTATGGCCGAGACGCTTTTTGCGTCTCAATAGGGCGGCTTTTAATTTTTGATACAGTACGCTCACAAATTCTAGAGTCTAAAGAGACAAACTTGACGATGGCACCTTACGGAGGTAAGAGGTTGGAGCTTCCAACAGCAGCGCTACCGGGCTACCGGACTGAATCGTGTGATCGCAGTACAGGGTGCGGAGCAATGAAACAGAAAGTGCACTAAGCCGAGTGCATCCGCGTAAACCCCGCTAAAATCATTGGTTTTCAGTCGCATTTAATCCTGGTCGGCCGCTCTCGATTGCAGGTCGAAGTGGGTGGGTGCAGGTTCGTTTGCAGTCAATGCTGGTTCGCGGTGCCGGATAGACGCAATCAATCCCGGTCGAAAAACGCGATGATTGCAGGTCCGGGCCATTTCGATTGCAGGTCGTTACAGGTAGCCGTTAATGACCTCGAGGATTGCAGGTGCGAGCTGATGCCTTTCCAGCAAGTGCCGGAAGTTCATGATCGTGGTGTCTTCCGGCATCGGCGCGCTCAACGTCAATCGTGCGAACTGGCGCATGGGCGTGATTTCGTAGAGCGCTTCTTCCATGGCTGGATCGCTCAGGGAGAACCAGTTTTGCAACAGGTGAATGCGCAACATGGTTTCCAGCGGGTAGGGTTTTCGACCGCCACCGGCCTTGGGGTAGAACGGTTGGATCAGCCCCAGCAGACCCTTCCAGGGTACAACCTGATCCATTTCGGCAAGGAAACGCTCGCGGCGGGTTTGCTTGCGTTTGCCTGCGTACTCAACGTCGGAAAAGCTCATTTGGCTCATGGGCGGCTCGGATCAGGTGGTCAGGCGATTTTCGCATATTTGAGACTTGTTCGGAGGTTCCCTAGGTCGCTCCGTGTGGGAAGATAGTTACATCCTCAATAGGCTCGTTTCAACAGAGCCGCTGTCGCCTTGGCTGCTCGCAGGTCAATTAGCCCTGTAACTGTAGCGGCTTGCAATCGAAAACGGCCGCGCTCGCAATCAGTGCAAGTTTAGGAGCAGATAACTGCAACTTTCTTTGACTTATATTAATAGTTGGTTGATCTTGGCTAGCGGACATTAACCATCCAGAGCGATGGCAACATAATCAATCTGGACGCACTCTGGACTGGAGTTGGAGGGTGAGGAAAATTCATTGTGGAACTCTACGCTTGGCGACGACCACGTATAGCTTTGTAAAACCATCTAAGGAAACTCTGAAAAAGACTTCCTAATTTGGCAAAATCTCCGGACACCAGTCGCCGAGCTTTTCGATGATGAAACAGATGACCTTCGCCGACGCCGAGTATGCCGGCAAGCGCAAGCAGACCCGTAAGGAATTGTTCCTGATCGAGATGGATCAGGTGGTGCCCTGGAAAGGTTTGATTGCCCTGATTGAGCCCTATTATCCAAAAGGAGAAGGTGGCCGGCCCGCCTACCCACTGATGGCGATGCTGCGTGTTCATCTGATGCAGAACTGGTTCGGCTACAGCGATCCGGCGATGGAAGAAGCGCTGTATGAGACGACCATCCTGCGTCAGTTTTCAGGCCTGAGCCTGGAGCGAATTCCAGACGAAACCACCATTCTCAACTTCCGTCGTCTGCTGGAAAAGCACGAGTTGGCGACCGGGATTCTCGGCGTAATTAATGGTTATCTGGGCGACCGTGGCTTGTCGTTGCGTCAAGGCACCATCGTCGATGCCACGCTGATTCACGCGCCCAGTTCGACCAAGAACAAGGATGGCAAACGCGATCCTGAGATGCATCAAACCAAGAAAGGTAACCAGTACTATTTCGGCGCCAAGGCTCACATCGGCGCCGACGACGAGTCAGGCCTGGTGCACAGCGTGGTAGTAACAGCGGCCAATGTGGCAGACGTCACGCAGGTTGCCAAACTGCTGCACGGCGAGGAAAACGTAGTCTGCGCCGACGCAGGTTACACCGGGGTCGAGAAGCGCGAAGAACACGCTGGGCGCAAGGTCATTTGGCAGATTGCCGCCCGCCGCAGCACTTACAAAAAGCACGGAAAACGCAGTATTTTGTACAAGGCGATCCGCAAAATCGAGAAGGCCAAGGCCCAGGTTCGCGCCAAGGTCGAGCATCCGTTTCGGGTCATCAAACGCCAGTTTGGCTATGAAAAAGTGCGCTTTCGGGGCTTGGCCAAGAACACCGCGCAGATGGTGACGTTGTTCGCCCTGTCAAACCTGTGGATGGTCCGCCGACATTTGTTGGCGAGCGCAGGAGAGGTGCGCGTGTAATGCAGGAAATGGTTACCGCAAAAGGCTTTGCAGCGGCCGAAAGAGCTAAAAAGCGAAGATAATTGAGCAAATTTCGACATGCATCGTTTTTTGAAAAGTGCTGAGGACTCGGTAGCCGGAAAACATCCGGCTACTTCAGACCTTCCCTAATGGCCAGAAGCACATAGGATACCTAGATTATGCAAATAAAGAACAGTCATCTCTCTTCAGCTTCAAGAATGGTGCAGAATACTTTTAATGCATCGCCTAAGATAGAAGCAACTAATACAATAGCAAAAAATAATGAACCCGCTGCGCTGAGCGCTACGCAAACCGCAAAGACACACGAAGGCGATTCAAAAGGCCAATCCAGCAATAACTCTAAATTGCCCTTCCGCGCCATGAGGTACGCTGCATACCTTGCAGGCAGCGCCTACCTCTACGATAAAACTGCCAATAATTTTTTTCTTTCTACCACTTCTCTGCATGATGGCAAATGTGGTTTTACCAGCGATGCCAGGCTTAACGATGCACAAGACAAAGCGCGAAAGCGCTACCAAAGCAGCACTCTTGAAAATAATAACTCGCTTTTAAGCCCGCTTAGGCTTTGCGGAGAGAATCAATTTTTAACGATGATTGATTATCGTGCGGCAACTAAAGAGTACCTATCTGACCTAGTCGACACCGAACAAGCGCACTCATCAATTCTGAAGAATATTATGTGCCTGAAAGGTAAACTTACCAATGAAGAAGCAATAAAAAAACTCAATCCGGAAAAAATACCAAAAGACTTTGACCTTACAAATAGCGAGGCCTATATAAGCAAGAACAAATATTCTTTGACTGGCGTTAGAAATGAGGAAACGGGATCTACTGGTTATACATCTCGCTCTATCACAAAGCCATTTGTGGAAAAAGGCCTGAAACACTTCATAGAAGACACTCATGGCGAAAAAGCTCTCACGCCCAAGCAGTGTATGGAAAATCTTGATAACTTACTTCGAAAGAATATCACGCTCAACAGTGATTCCCAATTCGCAGCAGGCCAAGCACTTTTGGTTTTCAGACAGGTCTATGCGGGTGAAGACACTTGGGGTGATGCGGAACGGATCATATTGAAAAGTCATTATAATCGAGGCACTGTACTCCAAGACGAAGCTGATAAAATAGAACTAAGTAGGCCGTTCTCAAAGCAAGATTTAGCAAAGAGTGTGTTTAAGAGGAATACCAGCATTGCAGGACCGGTGCTCTACCATGCATATATTTATATACAAGAAAAAATCTTCAAGCTACCCCCCGATAAAATAGAGGATTTGAAACATAAATCAATGGCAGACTTGAAAAACCTACCTTTAACTCATGTAAAACTTATTGATTCAGGGGTAGGATTTGAAGACGCCTCTGGATTAGGAGACTCGTTTACAGCTCTCAACGCGACGTCCTGTGTTAATCACGCAAGAATAATGAGTGGTGAGGCCCCCTTGTCAAAAGATGATGTTGTGATTCTGATAGGTTGCCTAAATGCCGTATACGACAATTCGAGCGGAATCAGGCATTCTCTCCGCGAAATTGCGCGAGGGTGCTTTGTGGGTGCTGGTTTTACTGTCCAGGACGGTGACGATTTCTACAAACAGATATGCAAAAACGCCTCTAAGCAGTTTTACAACGGCTAAAGTGTGGGGACGGTCGACAGAAAGAATGCCGATAGTCCCGCCGGTCTCAGGATGGTTGTCGCCTCTCTGGTTGGGGGGCCCGCAGAATTCGGAAAAAATCGTACGTTAAGTGTAGCGGCTTGCAATCGAAAACAGCCGTGCTCGCAATCAGCGCAATTTTCGGCTCAGATTAACTGCGACTGACGGAGCCGTCTGGCTCAGATTAATTGCGAGCGAGCTTGCATTCAGCCGCATCGACTTGCATTCCATCGTTTCCGGCTCACATTAGCTGCAACTCGAGACATCACCGTGAACAGGGCAGCCTGCGGCTGCAAATTGTGGGATTTTGAAATCGGTTATCATAGCCGAAATGGAGTCGATCCCTCCTCAGCACAGGCTTACACATGGCGTCAGAAACCAAAAAACGTAAACGGGCGAGCCGGGCAAAAGCCAAGGCAAAGCAACCCGTCTCCAACGCGCCGGGCATACTACCTTCGTGTCCGATACCGACTTTTCCTTCGATATCGATCCTTTCGGTGATGTCGATCTTTGTAGTTGCTGCCAGACAACGTATCTGAACGACAGGTTTCCCGACGCTTCTTGCGTAAGCGTTTCGATGAGAGAAGGGCCAGGCGGATTCGCCATCACCGCCGTCATTCACCACGATGAGGAGCCTCCCTGCTGACGTGGCCTCTGCACCGCCTGTTTACACACCTCGACCGCTCAAAAACCTCTTCACGGCCAACGGCTGCTGGGCAGATTTGCTGGAAGCCGGCGGTCTGCGCCAAATCGAAGTGGAGTCGATCAGCAAAATGCTCGCCTGCGGCACCTCGATACTGGGCGTCAAACACTACACCTGTGGCAATGAGCATTGCCCGCACGTCAAATACCTGTGCAACACCTGCCATTGCCGGGCCTGTCCCTCCTGCGGCAAAAAGGCCACCGACCAGTGGATCGCCGTGCAAAACAACCGTCTGCCCGACTGTCCCTGGCAGCATCTGGTGTTCACGCTGCCCGACACGCTGTGGTCCCTGTTCTTCTACAACCGCTGGCTGCTCGATGCGCTGTTTCGTCTGGCGGCCGATAACCTGCTCTACACCGCCAAACGGCGCGGTTTGCGGGTCGGGATTTTCGGTGCGCTGCACACCTATGGCCGGCGGCTCAACTGGCATCCCCACGTCCACCTGTCGGTGACCGCGGGCGGCCTGGATGAGCAGGGCGTCTGGAAAAATCTGTCGCTCCACAAAGAGGCCCTGCGGCGGCGCTGGATGTGGTTGGTGCGCGATTACCTGCTGGGACAGCCGCTTTCGCAACTGACGATGCCGCCTCAACTGGCCCACATCCTCTGTGAACGCGACTGGCGCCGTTTGATACTGACCGCTGGCGGCCAGCACTGGCACATCCACTTGTCGAAGAAGACGGAAAACGGGCGAAAGACCGTCAATTACCTGGGCCGCTACCTGAAAAAACCGCCGATCTCGGGCAGTCGTGTGGCGCATTACACCTGCGGGGCCACGTTGAGCTTCACCTACCTGGATCACCGCACGCAGACCTATCAGCAGGAAACGCTAAGCCAGGCCGACATGCTGCGCCGGGTGGTGCAGCACATCCCGGAGAAGCATTTCCGGATGATCCGGTATTTTGGTTTTCTGGCCAATCGGGTCTGCGGGCAGTACCTGCCAAAGGTCTATGAAGCACTGAAGATGGCGACGCCAGGACCAACACCGAAGCTGTATTTTGTGCAGATGGCCAAAGCCTTTCTAAACGTCGATCCGTTCCGTTGCGTGGCTGTGTGGCGCGCGGATGGTATACACGGCGGCAATCAACGGGCTGACGGTGCAGGGACTGATCCTCAACGCTCAGGCGATTGCGCAGATAAGGTACGTGAAGCCCTGACAGGGGGTAGGTGCGTCCGCACCTAGGCTTCGCGGTGAAATAACCTGCATTAACGCTTACTGATAGGGATTTTCACTGCATCAGCGCTTCCTACACATCGCTATGAAGGCATGACGCCTCCTTCCATAGCGTCAGCCTGATGCATAGGCATTTTGAAATTCCTATGCATGAACTTGGTGACGGTCTCACCCGTCTTTGTAGTGGTCAACTGATCCCGGACACGACGTTAAGGTTTTTCTCGTACTGAGCGGGCGCCATTCCATCATTGAACTGGTGTGGCCGAATCCAGTTGTAACGATGCATCAGGTAATGACTGATATCCCGCTGAGCCTCTTGGACCGTCATGTAGCCCACGGTCGGTATCCACTCAGTTTTCAAGCTGCGGAACACACGCTCCATCGGCGAGTTGTCGTAGCAATTACCCCGGCGGCTCATGCTCTGGCGTATGCGGTATCGCCAAAGCCGCTGGCGAAACTGTCGGCTCCCGTATTGGACGCCCTGGTCGGAATGAAACAGCAGGCCCTGAGGCTTGCCGCGTTGCTCATAAGCCATGTCCAGCGCCTTGATCACCAAGTCCGTATCCGGTTTGTTCGAAAACGCCCAGCCCACCACCCGACGCGCGTAAAGATCCATAACCACCGCCAGGTAATGCCATTTTCCTTGCGCCCAGATGTAGGTGATGTCGCCACACCAGACCTGATTGGGCGCGGGTACATCGAACTCCCGATTCAAAATGTTCGGAATGTCAGGCCGCTCCACTGTTGCTTTTTTATAAGCATGCGAGCCTGGTTGCTTGCTGATTAATCCCAGCTCCCGCATCAAGCTACGCACCTTGAACCGACCGATTTGCTCGCCATCCGCCTGCATCATCGACACGATACTGCGGCTGCCGGCAGCGCCTCGACTTTGCCCGAACAGCTCATTGACTCGGCTAAGTAAACGAACCCGCTCGGCGTCTGGAGACCGACGCCGCAGGCAATGGTTGTAGTAGCACGAGCGAGGTACCTCGAACACTTCGCACAGCAATTCGATTGGCTCATGGACACTGAGCTGATCAATCAGCGCATGCGCTCGTGCTCTTCCGACATCAAGAGCGCGGTGGCCTTTTTTAAAATGGATTTCTCCCGCTCAAGACGGGCGATCCGGGCTTCGAGCTCCTGGATTTTTTGCTGCTCGGGCGTGAGGGCTTTGCTCTGTGGAGTGACACCGTTGCGCTCTTGTTGAAGCTGGTTGACCCAGCGACGCAGCGCAGATTCGACCACCCCAAGCGAGCGGGAGGCTTCGATATGGCTATAGCCTTGATCGAGCACGAGGCCTGCGGCCTCGCGTTTGAATTCAACGGAAAAGGTACGGCGTTGTTTGGTCATCAGACACCTCTATCTGGCGATATTCTCGCCTAAATGAGTGTCCGGAACCATTAGACCACTACAAAGTGCTACCGCGCATCACTATTTGACTTGAGAGTCCCTTTCTTCGAGCGCGTCTAAGGCCAAGCTCATTAGATCACCAAGGACTCTGATGCCGCGTCTTTCGGCCATCTCATAGAAACGATCATGACAAGCTTCTGTCACCTTGATGTTGAGCTGTTTTTTTGGCGAACTGGAGTTAAACCGTGCACGCTTTGCAGGCTTGGCTTCCGGCGCCGCCCGCGAAGGAAAATTGTTATCTTTAGATATCTTTTCGATAACCTCATTGTCTACCGGACGCTGCTCCTCCCCTTTCGGCTTGAAATTACCCAAGTTCGCAAAAGGGTCGATTCGTTTATCAGTCATCACTCACCTCGCCCACCGGCTGGAGTTTTGATACGAGTTCTGCAGCGAATGCATCAGCGTTAGCGACAGCCTTATCGATGCCTGGTACCTCAGAAGCATTCAAGTCACCCAAAGGCTGTTGAAAGGAGAACATCGCTCGAAAGGCTTCACGCTCTGTCATTACCGTTTCGAACATAGGAATCTGCTTCTCCACAAGACTCCTACGTAGATTGGACATAGTTCGGGTTTGATAGGCAGGGGGTGTGCGTGTCAGCAGAATTGAGAATGGCAGGCTATAGCCTGGCAGATGCCTTCTCATAGCTAGCTCTTGATCGTGTATCAGAGAAACCGCCCTGCCCGCCTGCTCTGCGTCCAGTAAAGACCCTTGCATCGGCACAACGACAAAATCTGCCTCCTGTAACGCTAGCACCACAATTTTGGCGGCAGTACCTTCCAGGTCGACAATTACGAACGGATCGAGATTGGCAGCTTCACGAATTTTGCTCGCGATGTTGTTTTCCGTCACTCCGGAGATAACTGTCATATTGGAAGGACAATGCCCACCCGCCGCCCATTTGGCGATCGGGTAGTTAGGGTCAGCGTCGATTACTGTCACACCTACTCCTCTGGCGGCTAGCTGGGTAGCCAGAGCTAGGCATGAGGTGGTTTTACCTACCCCACCCTTGGGGCTGACAAAAGGGATTGTTGGCATATCGATATCTCCGGATACCTGTGGCTATCAAAAGCTATCTAATGATAGATATTCAGCCAAGCATAACAAGATACCTGGAAGTATCACAAGATATCCGAAGCTATCTCAAGGTAGGAAAAGATATCAAGACGTATCACCTAGCTAACTGAGCGTAATGGACTACCAAGGGCTGTAGAGGCAGACTCGATGGTAACCGCACTGGCCACACTGCTCAGGATTAGGAAATGGGGTTTGGGGAGCAACGGAGCAAAATACCAACGTAAGACCTGCCTCGGGCGTTCGGTGTGGCTCAAAAGGGTAGCTCACCCCGAAATGGCTCTTTAGGATTGCTTTTAGACCAAGTGAGCCATGGCTGATAAGCTCGGCTTATTTGGGTATACTCGAATGAGACAGAAACGGCGTGCGCTCACTCGCAGCCAATTCCGGTTCATGACGGTCGATTGCAGGTCGAATCAGATGAATGCAGGTTCATTCGCAAATAATCTCGGTCTGCTGGCTCGGATAGACGCAATTAAACCCGGTCGAAAAATGCGATGATTGCAGGTCGAGGCCATTTCGGTTGCAGGCCGCTACAGCTACTGATAGTCGCAATTAATGCGAGCCCGCGGGTTTTCGATTGCAAGCCGCTACATCTAAGGAAACTCTGAAAAAGACTTCCTAATTTGGCAAAATCTCCGGACACCAGTCGCCGAGCTTTTCGAGGATGAAACAGATGACCTTCGCCGACGCCGAGTATGCCGGCAAGCGCAAGCAGACCCGTAAGGAATTGTTCCTGATCGAGATGGATCAGGTGGTGCCCTGGAAAGGTTTGATTGCCCTGATTGAGCCCTATTATCCAAAAGGAGAAGGTGGCCGGCCCGCCTACCCACTGATGGCGATGCTGCGTGTTCATCTGATGCAGAACTGGTTCGGCTACAGCGATCCGGCGATGGAAGAAGCGCTGTATGAGACGACCATCCTGCGTCAGTTTTCAGGCCTGAGCCTGGAGCGAATTCCAGACGAAACCACCATTCTCAACTTCCGTCGTCTGCTGGAAAAGCACGAGTTGGCGACCGGGATTCTCGGCGTAATTAATGGTTATCTGGGCGACCGTGGCTTGTCGTTGCGTCAAGGCACCATCGTCGATGCCACGCTGATTCACGCGCCCAGTTCGACCAAGAACAAGGATGGCAAACGCGATCCTGAGATGCATCAAACCAAGAAAGGTAACCAGTACTATTTCGGCGCCAAGGCTCACATCGGCGCCGACGACGAGTCAGGCCTGGTGCACAGCGTGGTAGTAACAGCGGCCAATGTGGCAGACGTCACGCAGGTTGCCAAACTGCTGCACGGCGAGGAAAACGTAGTCTGTGCCGACGCAGGTTACACCGGGGTCGAGAAGCGCGAAGAACACGCTGGGCGCAAGGTCATTTGGCAGATTGCCGCCCGCCGCAGCACTTACAAAAAGCACGGAAAACGCAGTATTTTGTACAAGGCGATCCGCAAAATCGAGAAGGCCAAGGCCCAGGTTCGCGCCAAGGTCGAGCATCCGTTTCGGGTCATCAAACGCCAGTTTGGCTATGAAAAAGTGCGCTTTCGGGGCTTGGCCAAGAACACCGCGCAGATGGTGACGTTGTTCGCCCTGTCAAACCTGTGGATGGCCCGCCGACATTTGTTGGCGAGCGCAGGAGAGGTGCGCGTGTAATGCAGGAAATGGTTACCGCAAAAGGCTTTGCAGCGGCCGAAAGAGCTGAAAAGCGAAGATAATTGAGCAAATTTCGACATGCATCGTTTTTTGAAAAGTGCTGAGGACTCGGTAGCCGGAAAACATCCGGCTACTTCAGACCTTCCCTAAGGATAGCGTCTAGTGAAAGAACATAGTTTATCTGCACTGTTTTTCGAGCTTACCCTGAAAGATGCTCGGATCGTGATTGATAGGATCTCTGATTCCTCAAACGAACAGGTTCTAGAAACACAAGCTGCATATGCAGCTGGGTATCTACATTGTGCGCAAGATCAGATGCTGATCACAGTTGATCAATGGATGGCCTTGCTCGACGAAATTGAGACTAAGAAGCATTTTTGGAAACGTCGTCGAGCCTGCCAAGAACAGTAAAAGCATTCCATGCCCATGAAACTGCGGCCCCAATAACTGAGCGGCTTTCTCTGGCTGGCCCCGTCGCCCTAATGCATATGGTGACGGCTGTGCGAGCGTGGTATAAATCAATAGCATTTTTGGCAAGGCAAGTTCGCAGAGCGCTTATCGGCTGCTCAAAAGCCGTTGAAGCAACATCACCAACCGCGATCCTGTCGGTACTTCTGCGGCGAGAAACGTTGAGATATTTTGGCCACGTCCAGTGAGCCCATGATACCGTATACGGAACGATTCAAAAGAAAGCTTTATCTGATAGGACGCACATGAGATTTTCCAATACCAACCCAGATAAACCTGTGATCACCGCGGCCGAATTCTCCGCTATCGCTGAAATTGAAGCGACTACTAGCACATTGCAATTGGTCAGCCGCCTTACTCAGATGAGATTCGTGTCCATTGCCAAGTTTACAGAAAGCGACTGGATTGCGTGTGCAGTTCATGATGCCGTGCATTTTGGCATCGCACCAGGTGATGCTTTTGCTTTGGAGGAGAGCCTTTGCAATGCAATGCGTTTTGATCACAAGACTCTAGTGATTCCGAGGTTGAGCCAAGATCCGAAATACCGCGATCATCCGAACGTGAGCCTGTTTGGCTTCGAAAGCTACGTAGCAATACCTATATTTTTTTCTAATGGAACGCTTTTTGGGAGCCTGTGTGCCATAGATTCACAGCCAGCGCTGCTTGATGACCCAGATGTAATTAGCACTTTGGAAATAATTGCCAAGCTGATCGGCGTGATTTTTTCTATGCGTATAAACCAACAAGAACATGCGTCGTAGCCATGGCGAAAAAGTTCATCTTTACAGCACGCTGAGACTGATTTTTCTCCTCGCAGTACATAGTCCCGGAATAACAGTTAGCAGCTTAAGAAGGCGGCCAGACAGCAATACTGGCGGATCAGCTCTCGTTCTGTTCGTCCGAAACGGAGACTTATAAATGCTGAGCAATCCAGTTCTTCATGTACTCCAGCACTCGAGTCGCACCTTCATCAGATTCAGCGAGTTCAATTGGTCGCTTATCGTCTAAATAGGGTTGGGCTTTTCCAACCATTTGAAAGCTGCAACCTTACTCCCGCGCACAGGATTCGCCAATTTCAGGATTTCCTGCAGCAGTTCAGGTTGCCCGTACCAAGATTCTGGCTTGGTTGTCGGCTTACTGTTTTGAACGACGCGAGGCAACTGGCAAGCAGCGAGTTCGCTTGCGTTGACTTACTCTCGCTTCCAATGTGCGAGCTTCACGAGATCAGTATTTGGTGGCCGAGTCTGATCAGTAGTTGGCACGACCACGCCAATCAGCACGTTGGTATGGGCTCTGATCATTTCTAGGGCCGCTGCCCTCCAGGCCGGGCGCGAGCTAAACCAACTGGCTCTAAGTTACACATTTGGCGATCGCAGCGACCAACGTCGGCATATCGAAGGGTTTGACCAGCACCAGCGTGTCTGGCGGGAGACGTTTCTCCAAGTCGTCTCCGGCATAACCGGTGACAAGCAATACGGGCATATCGTCGTACAGCACTCGGCATTGATAGGCCAACTCGCAGCCATCCATTGGGCCGGTCAAGCCGATATCGCTGATCATCAAATCGAAGGATTCAGCAGCTTCGCGCATGCGCTCTAGTGCACCGGAAGCGTCGCTGGCGACGATAACCTCATGACCCAACTGCTTTAGCCAGGTCGCCATCGTTTCACGCACTTCAAACTCATCATCTTGAATCGCCCCGGGTTTCGTAGACACCTCCATGCCTTAAACTGAGGCCAATCAGGAGGTGCCATGAGCAACCCACGTTATCCCGAAGAATTCAAAATCCAAGCGGTCAATCAAGTGACCGAAAAGAAGCTGCCTGTCGCTGATGTGGCGGCGCGTCTTGGCGTGTCGACGCATAGCCTCTATGCCTGGATAAAGCGCTACAGCAAACCTCAGGCAGAACGGCAGCAAGACGATGATCAGCACGCTGAACTGCGTCGTCTGCGAGCGGAACTCAAGCGGGTCACTGAAGAGCGAGACATCTTAAAAAAGGCCGCCGCGTACTTTGCCAAGGAGTGCGGCTGAAGTACGCCTTTATCAAGCAGCGCGCGGGCGACTACTCCATTCGACGGCTTTGCCTGACGCTGAAAGTCCATCCCAGTGGTTATTACGCTTGGTTGTCTGAGCCGCAATCTGCACGCGCTAAAGACGACCAGCGATTGCTGGGTTTGATCAAGCACTCGTGGCTGGAGAGCGGCGGAGTTTATGGCTATCGCAAAATCCATGACGACCTGCGCGAGGTCGGTGAAGATTGTGGTCGGCATCGTGTGGCGAGGTTGATGCGTCTTGAAGGTCTGCGCTCTCAGACAGGGTATCGACGTCGCCCTGGAAAGTACGGCGGTAAGCCAGCGGTCGCCTCACCCAATTTACTGAAGCGCGAGTTCGATGTCGTGGAACCCAACAAGGTTTGGGTCACCGACATCACCTACATTCGTACGTATGAAGGCTGGCTGTATTTGGCGGTGGTGCTGGATCTGTTTTCTCGTCAGGTCGTTGGCTGGTCAATGAAGTCGCAGATGACCAGTGATTTGGCCATTGATGCGTTATTGATGGCGGTTTGGAGGCGAAAACCGAAACAAGAGGTGATGGTTCACTCCGACTAGGGCAGCCAGTACAGCAGCTCCGATTGGCGCAGTTTTTTGAAGGCAAACAATTTGGTTGCCAGCATGAGCCGCCGAGGCAATTGTCATGACAACGCCGTGGCTGAGAGCTTTTTCCAGCTTCTGAAACGGGAACGAATCAAGCGGAAAATCTACACCTCACGGCAAGATGCTCGTAGTGATGTGTTCGATTACATCGAGATGTTCTACAACCCAAAACGCCGCCATGGTTTCAACAATCAGCTGTCACCGGTAGAGTTTGAAAAACGTTACGCAATGAGCTTGCAAGGTGTCTAGAGAATCCGGGGCGATTCACTTCTACGGCCCTCGTAACCGGTTTTACCTCACCTGCATCGGCGCAACGCTAAAGAGGTTTTGTCAGAGCTTGGATCAAGAGCTTTTACACGCTGTACGTTCGGTACAGTGCCCGTCTGCTCAACTGTATAACTGGCTGGCTCAGGGGGATCGCACGCGTCGGCTGCAAGCCTTGAAAGCGCAACCTGTACTCATTCCAGTGCTGGTCATTGGCCGTGGCATGCCCTGGCCGAAAATTGCAGACAGCCTCCTTCTTGAACAGTGTCCATGGAGAGACCTGCAGGAGTACTGCGGCTCTTGGGATGATGACTGCACCAGGGACGGATCTGGCTTCCTGGGACACGCAGCGGATACGGGTTTGCCTTTGAACAAGGTGCTAGCGTGGTTATTTTCCACCCCCATGTCTGCCATCCGCTACCTTGGCCAGCAGCGGGTGTACGACACCGGAAGTGCGCTGAGCCGCTTGAATGCTGAGGGGCTTGAGGCCGGCTGGGGCGATTTGATAGCGGGTGCTCGACTAGGTAATCGTCGCCCGAGCACCAAAGCCCAATGGCGCTCGTTTTATACATTTAGGTCGGCAATCCCGTGGTCATTGCTTCGAGCATTACCTGACATGAACGCTCTTTTGGCGGGCTGCCCAACTGACTGGGCGGATCCTGCCTGGTCGAACATGGCAGCCAAATTGGTCGACCTTAGAGAGATGTTCGGCAGCCTCGACAGGGCTGGCAGTCGTGCCGCGATAAACACGAAGAAGCGTCTATATGCATTTGTGGGTGGCTTGAGCTTTCGTCAGATATCAAATGTGACCGATGCTTTCCACGACGAACTCGAAGCGATCAGGGCCAGGCTGGAGAAGGTCATCCCACCTGAGCCGTCGGATGCCTTCACTCGCTGGCCGGGGCTGATGCCCAACACGGACACCATCACCTGCTGTGAAACAGGCCTACACATCGTCGAATTACGCTGCGCTGATGACTTGGACCTAGAGCATCGCGCCTTGGGTCATTGCATCGACACATACGACTACCACGCCTTTTTAGGTAACTGCCGACTCCTGTCGATCCGCTCGAGTGGAATCCCCATGGCGTCGGTCGAGCTCACACTCAGGGCACACGGTCGTGAACACAAGACGGAACAATCGGGTAAATGGACTCCAAAGCATCTGCACGTTGTTCAAATCAGAGGCCACCACAACGAAACCCCGGACACCCTCTCACCGGTGATGATAGCTTTCGAGAGGTTCATCGCAAAAGTAAGAAGCGGTCGTATTCCGGTGAACCTTGAGTGGCCCAACATAGCGGTGAAGATGGATCGCTACGCCGACAAAAACTCACTCTACAATATCCGATTCGGGGAAGAGGTTATCGGATGGGCTGAGCGATTTATGGACAAGGGGCTCTGATCATGACCGCGCCCAGACTGATGAACAAGCGACCGGTCCTGCTGCGTAAAGCCGTCTACGATGGCTACGACTTCGGGCTTTCCCTGAGTTATCTTGAAGGTGCCAACAAGCTGTTGTTACGCAGAGGTGGATTTTTCATACGCCGGTCTGATCACCCCTTGAATCAGTTCTGGCGCGTGCCCAAGGCCAAGCTGCTCGATGACTTGGACGTGCTGTATAGCGAACTGGCGGAGCTCGCGGATGGCAAACACATCGAAAGCTGGCAAGCATTCAGGGACAGGATTACCGGTGCCCAGTCAGACACTCACCGTGACGCATTCACTTGGGGGATGAAGTTCCGGCTCGCGCCGCTGGCTGAAGGCGGGGTGATCCTGTCAGGAGATTTTCATCCGGGTGCTGTCGCTATCGCGAAACGCATGCGTGGGGTGTTCCTCTCGGCAGGCAAAGCCTGGCGGGTAACAGGCACTGCCGAGTTGGTGCGTAGCAACCTGATTCTGGAACTGGGCTTGGCGGAGGATCAGTTCGAGATTCTGGATACCCTGCAAGAGCTGCTTGCCGACGGGTCGGTTTCGGCGGTGCGTGAGGTCACCAGCATCAGTCTAGGCGGTTACTCTCCGGAGTCGACGAAGACTGGGGAAGAAGTTTCAGATTCAGGTATCTACCTGGCATCTGTCCCATCCATCAAAAACACCGAACTGACCAGCGCCGATATCGATAAGGCGCTGGGAGGGTTCTCGCTGATGGAACATCAGCCGGCAGGTATCAGGCACCTGCTGCAGCGCACGAGTGCGCTGCTAGCCGACGATATGGGGCTGGACAAAACTCGCCAGGCGGTGATTGCAGCTGGTATACGCGCCCGGGGCAAACCGGTGCTGGTGATTGTGCTCAACAGCCTGATCATCAACTGGCAGCGCGAGATCCTCATGGTGTTTCCCCAAGCTCAGATCGCCATGCAAACCTTTGATGCCAGTGCTGGCTGGATCATCGTGAACTACGAGAGGCTGGGTGATTTTGTCATGCACGCGAGCCGTTTCGCGGTGATGGTCATTGACGAGGCTCACCGACTCAAGGAACCCACTGCAGCGTGGACACGCCACGGCTTCGACATTGCTGCCCAGGTACAAAACCGCTACCTGTTGACGGGCACGCCAGTGCTCAATCGCGAAGCGGAGCTGCACACACTGCTGAGGCTTTCGGGCCATCCAATCGGACAACTGCCCCTCAATGAGTTCTGCGAGCGATTCGCCGGCAGTCCTGAGTTTCGCAAAACGCTTAGAGATGAAATATCTGACTGGATGCTTCGACGCCGCAAGGATGTGCTGCCCAACCTGAAGGGGAAGCAGCGCCAGACTGTGCCGGTGATACTCAGCCAGGTAGAACGTGACGAGTACAATCAGATCATGCGTAGCGACCAGCACCGATTCGCAAGGCTGGGCGCACTGCGCCAACTGCTCGAGCGCGTGAAGGTACGGATCCTCGCGGATCTGATGGCCGAGCTGGACGTGGACGGCAAGGTGATCCTCTTCTGCGAGTATCAGGAGTCCGTGGCCACGTTGCGTGAGCACTGCCTCAAGATGGGCGTGGGGTGCGTAACGTTAGTAGGTAGTGACTCGCCCAAGAAGCGACAGAAGGCGATTGATGCTTTTCAGCAGGACCCGGACTGCAGGGTGTTTATCGGCACCCGGTCGGCCGCCGGCACTGGTTACAACCTGACAGCCGCGAACTATGTCTTTTTTCTGGGGCTTCCATGGACACCGGGGCTGCAGGACCAAGCTGAGGATCGAGCCTATCGCAATGGGCAGTTGCGCGTGGTTGTCGTCAAAATTCCCCTAGCTGAGGACACCATCGACCAGCAGCTGTGGCAGATGCTCATGGACAAGCGCGCCCTGGCCAGCGATCTGATCGATCCGGACGCGGAAGAGTCGAGTAAAAGGCTCTTGCCGAGATTCTCTGAGTGATGCGTGCGGCACCATGGCGGGCGATTCCAAAGCAGCTACATGCGTAATTGCATGGATTTGACCACCCATTTGCACTCGACTTGACCAGTTGTTTGCATCGAATTTGACCAGCCCACGGGTTCAGCTTTGATTGTATGGTGCTAATCCCGAACCGCACTGCTCACCATTGCCGAGTATGAATACTTTTACGTGCGAGCCAAGGACATTCTGGTACGCAGCGATATTTTTCACGCTTATCGAAAAGAGGGATTTCAGCGATTCCTCACAGCAACGCAGCTGGAACGCCAGATTGAGAATTCATCATCGCCCTTGGCCCCACCCCGTCGCGGGATCATGAGCGCGGCTAATATTTTATTGAAATCAATTCGTTTTTATTCATACAGGCTCCCCGCATAAAATGCGCCCAGCTCTTCACGACCGGCAATCTAAAAGCCGTTGCGTGAGAAAACGGAACGATAGCCGCATCTGAAAAGCAATCAGCAGATTCAGATCTGGCGCGACGAACAGGGTGCTAGGCACGATGAACAAAGAATTCACTTTTTCCATCAACAGCATCAGCTTTGATGAACACTACACTCCTTCCGACAATACTCGGATCACGACCAACTTCGCCAATCTGGCCAGAGGTGCGAGCCGTGAGGAGAACTTGCGCAACACGCTCAAGATGATAGATAACCGCTTCAACGCTCTGGCGCATTGGGACAACCCGACGGGGGATCGTTACACGGTCAAGCTAGATATCATTTCCGCTGAAATGAACATCGATGCGCAAAGCCGTGACCATGTCATTCCGTTGATTGAAGTGCTGAAAACGACGATTGTCGATCAAAAAACTGGCGAGCGAATCAACGGCATCGTCGGTAACAATTTCTCCTCTTACGTGCGGGACTACGATTTCAGTGTGCGGTTGCTGGAGCACAACAAGAACCAGTCCGAGTTCAGTACGCCAGAAGATTTTGGCGATTTGCACGGCAAGCTGTTCAAGTCGTTCGTCAACTCAAGTGCCTACAAAGAGCATTTTGACAAGCCGCCTGTGATCTGCCTGAGCGTGTCGAGCACCCGAACCTACCATCGCACAGAGAATCAGCATCCTGTGCTGGGCTTCGAGTACGAGCAAGACGCGTACTCGTTGACCGATGAGTATTTCAAGAAGATGGGCTTGCAGGTTCGCTACTTCATGCCGCCCAACAGCGCTGCACCGTTGGCCTTTTACTTCTCGGGCGATTTGCTGGGTGACTACACCAACCTTGAGCTGATTGGCACCATCAGCACCATGGACACCTTCCAAAAGATTTACCGGCCTGAGATCTACAACGCTAACTCGGCGGCTGGAAAATCCTATCAGCCGAGCTTGCAGAACCAAGACTTCTCGTTGACTCGAATTGTGTATGACCGAGAGGAACGTAGTCGGCTGGCTGCCGAGCAAGGAAAGTTTGCGGAAGAACAATTCATCAAGCCTTATCAAGCCGTGCTTGAGCAGTGGTCGCTTAGCTGCGCTCTTTGATTATTTAGAAATTAAGGACTTTACGCATGAAAAAACTGTTGCCCACTTCGACAGCTGGCAGCTTGCCTAAACCTTCCTGGCTTGCTCAACCCGAGACACTCTGGTCACCCTGGAAATTACAAGACGATGAGCTGATTGAGGGCAAGCAAGATGCGCTGCGCCTGTCGCTGCATGAACAACAGCTGGCCGGAATCGATATCGTCAGCGACGGTGAGCAGACTCGTCAGCATTTCGTAACGACCTTCATTGAGCACCTTTGCGGCGTTGATTTCGAAAACCGCGAGACGGTCAGGATTCGTGATCGTTACGACGCCAGCGTGCCGACTGTGGTGGGCGCCGTCGCTCGGAAAAAGCCGGTCTTCGTTGAAGACGCCAAATTCCTCCGTCAGCAAACCTCACAGCCTATCAAATGGGCTCTGCCTGGCCCGATGACGATGATCGACACCCTTTACGATGCTCATTACAAAAGCCGTGAAAAACTGGCTTGGGAATTTGCCAAGATCCTCAACCAGGAGGCCAAAGAACTGGAGGCTGCTGGCGTCGATATTATTCAATTCGATGAACCGGCCTTCAACGTGTTCTTCGATGAAGTGAACGAGTGGGGCGTTGCCACGCTGGAAAGGGCAATCGAAGGGCTGAAATGCGAGACAGCCGTGCACATCTGCTATGGCTACGGCATCAAGGCGAATACTGACTGGAAAAAGACCCTGGGCTCAGAGTGGCGGCAGTACGAAGAAGCCTTCCCCAAGCTGCAAAAATCCAGCATCGATATCGTCTCGCTGGAGTGTCACAACTCCCACGTGCCCATGGATCTGATCGAACTCATCCGAGGCAAGAAGGTAATGGTCGGCGCCATTGACGTGGCCAACCATACCATTGAAACGCCCGAAGATGTCGCCAATACCTTGCGAAAGGCACTGCAATTCGTCGATGCCGACAAGCTTTATCCATGCACCAACTGCGGTATGGCGCCCCTGCCTCGTCGAGTCGCCAGCGGCAAGCTGCACGCGCTGAGTGCCGGCGCAGAGATCGTCCGTAGAGAGCTTTTGAACGGACGCTAATCCGCACTGCGCGGTGTCGTACACAGCTTGTGTGAGCGTGAGGCCTCTTTTGATCAACGGTTCACTTCCCGGGGACTGTCAGAAATTTTGTGTTCGGGCATCACATGCGTTTAAGGTGCATGACATGCCTAGCAAAAAGACCCCGGCCGGCAAGGCCAAGAAAGACCTCCCTGAAATCCCCAAGGAGCTGGTCGAACAGTTCGTCAAAGGCCCGATGACAGCCGAGGCGATTCAAGACATCTCGATGGCCTTCAAGAAGGCGTTGGTCGAGCGCGCACTCGGTGCCGAGCTTGGCCATCATCTCGGCTACCCGCCAGGTGCGGAGCGCCCCGAAGGCATCGAGAACCAGCGCAACGGCAGCAGTGGCAAGACTGTCCTGACCGACGATGGCCCGCTGAAACTGGATATTCCTCGAGATCGCGATGGCAGCTTTGCCCCGATCCTGATCCCCAAGCATGAGCGCCGCTTCACCGGTTTCGACGACAAGATCATCGCCATGTATGCCCGTGGCATGACGGTGCGCGAGATTCGCGCGTTCCTGTTGGAGCAATACGGCACGGACGTTTCCCACGACTTCATCAGCTCGGTGACTGACGCCGTGATGGAAGAAGTGGGTGCGTGGCAACAGCGGCCGCTCGAGCCGATGTATCCCGTGATTTTCTTCGACGCCCTGCGCGTGAAAATCCGCGATGAAGGCATGGTGCGCAACAAGGCGATCTACTTGGCACTGGGTGTTTTGCCGGATGGTACCCGCGATATTCTGGGCATCTGGATCGAAAATACCGAAGGCGCCAAGTTCTGGCTCAAGGTGTTCAATGACCTGCGCAACAGAGGCGTCGAAGACATGCTGATCGCTGTAACCGATGGCCTCAAGGGCATGCCGGAGGCGCTGGCAGCGGTTTACCCTGAAACGACCCTACAGACCTGCATCGTCCATTTGATCCGCAACAGCCTTGATTACGCCTCCAGGGACAAGCGCAAGGGCTTGGCCAAGGCGCTGAAGCCGATTTACCAGGCACTGAACGCAGAGGCTGCGGAGCAAGCGCTGAACGACTTTGAGTCCGGGCCTTGGGGGAAACAGTATCCAACCGTCGTTGCCGCGTGGCGTCGGGCTTGGGATCGCGTAATCCCGTTCTTCGTGTTCCCGCAGGCGATACGCAAAGTGATCTATACCACCAACGCCATCGAAAGCGTGAACGCGCAACTGCGCAAGATCATCAAGACGCGCGGGCACTTCCCGAATGACGAAGCGGCTACCAAGTTGATCTGGCTGGGGCTGCGTAATATCACGGCCAACTGGAGCAGAGCCGCGCATGATTGGAAGGGTGCGATGAACCAGTTTGCGATCCTTTACGGAGATCGCTTCACCAGGCCCGCCTGGTGATTACAGTGTCCGTCAGGTGACGGGCGTTAACCGCCCGCACACAAAAAATCTGACAGTCCCCTTTCGAAGATGCCAGCCGCTCGTTTTATTTAGGATCTGTCATGTCACTTCTTGGTAATGCCATTGACCCTCTGACGGCGAGCCTCAGAAGGTGCCACCCACATCGCTTTTTTAGCTTAACAACACTGCGTGCTTCGGGTGGTCAAATCCGATGCAAGCAGATGGTCAAGTGCAATGCGAACGCTTGGTCAAGAGAGGTGCAATTTCCCAGCTGAAGCCTGTACCTCGCTGAAGAGCGCTATGCTCTGATCAACTGGCGGGCTGACTGATGAGGAGGGTTCCTGTATCCCCACGCCTTCTCAAATAACCAGAATCGATCCGTTAAGGGTTTAGCAGTGCTTTGCAACCTGAGCGCTGGCACCTTGGCCACCATCAAGAAATGGGGTCAAGGCACACATGATCAGGCAGCTTTCCACACTTTCCATACTCGCGCTGTTCGCCGGATGCACATCTGTAGCGGACAAACCGGTTGGGCCTGCTTTCGACAGCAGCCAGAATCCTGAGCTGCTCTCGCCAGACCTGTACTCAAGCGGCGCAAAGTCCGGTCAGGAGCCGATGGTCCGCTATGGTCGATACGCTCTGGTGAATACCGCCCCAGAAGCCGAACAGCGTGACCTGATGGCCCAGATCATCGATGTCAGCATTCCGGCCAATATGCATCCGTCCGTCCAGGATGCGATGCAGTATGTGGTCAGCCGCTCAGGCTACACCTTGTGCCCACCGAGCACCGGTCACGTAAACATCTTGTTCACACGCCCTCTTCCTGCTGCCCAGTACAAGCTCGGACCAATGAGCCTGCGCAACACGCTGCAGGTACTGGCCGGTCCGGCATGGCAGGTCAAGGTCAACGAAGTCACGCGCGGTGTCTGTTTTGTACTGCGGCCAAGTTACCAACTGCCGGAGACGTCTAAGCCCGTGGCACTGGCTCAACCTGCGCAACCGGCGAGCACTGGATCAACCTCGGTAGCCAGCACCTCCCCAGCCGTTACCGTTGTAACTGCCCCGGCAACAGGAACCCCATTCAGCAAGGACACATCCCCTGCAGGGCAACCGCAAACCACGGTCGTCACGCAGGCAAAAGCGCAACCAGCTGCATCCATCAGCACCCCAGCCAAGGAAGGCCCCCCTACACAGCAAAAGCCGACTCCTGTGAGCGCGGCTCCGGCGACGGCCACATCTCAGACCACCGTCACCAAGAGCATCGCTTCGACCAGCCAGGCTCCGACAAAACCTGAACCTGCAGCGAAACCCGTCGCAACGGTTGCGTCACAGCAAACGTGGAACGCGCCTGTGGGCAGTACCTTGCGTCAATCGGTCGAAGACTGGGCCAAGCGGGCAGGCTGGCAGGTTATCTGGGTGCCGGAGGATCTGGACTACCGCATCGAAGCACCGTTGAGTTTTACAGGCTCCTTCACCTCGGCAGTCAGGCAGATATTCCCACTGTACGACAACGCCAAACGGTCCTTTGTGGTGGACGGTAATGAAGGAAATGGTCAGCAGGTTCTGCACGTATCGGAGAGGAAAAAATGAGCATGCCCTTCATGCGTCAGACCGCTCTGTGCCTCGCTGTTTTGTCGGCATCAGCCTGCTCAGTCCAACGGGTGGATGAAGCTGCTGCACGGGCAGAGGCTACCGCCGATTCTGCCGGCCGTTACGCAGCTATCCAGCGTAACAAGCAGCAGCAGGAACGCCGCGACACAGTGATATTCAGTGATAAACCCTGGGTTTCAACGCAGCCAGTTGTTGCGAGACGAGGCATCCCATCCAAGTATGACTGTGAGGTCGCCTACCGGCCTGCTGGCAGTGTCGGAATCGCTGAAATTGCCCAGTACATTTCCAGCCAGTGCGGCATCCCCGTACTTGTCTCGCCGGATGCGCTCAATCCTGGCCTGCTGAACGCCAATGCACCTGCCCAAGGCAACAATGCTCCTCCGATCAGCACAGCCCCCAACCCTGACAGCCTGGCCGGGCTTTTGCCTGCTGGCATTACAGGCGACTCCAACCTGGAGCAGGCCTCTCAGGGCAGAAGCTCTGACTTCGCATCGATGCTGACACCGAATCTCGTCAGTGGGTTGCGCTACTCAGGGAAAGCTTCGGGTCTGCTGGATGACGTCACCGCGCGGCTGGGACTCACCTATCGATTCAATCCCAACTCACGGTCAGTGCAGGTCAGCTATTTCGATACCAAGGTGTTCGACGTCTACGCATTTGGTGACGTGCAGGAAATCAAAAGCACCGTCAGATCCGGTATGACCACCTCCTCAGGTTCGGGCAGTGGTTCGTCGAGCGGATCGTCCTCAGGAAGCAGTTCTTCGGGCGTTTCAGGTGACTCGGGCAGCAACCAGAGCACGACAGTCACACTCAACACATCGATCCTGACTGACATCCAGAGCAACGTGAGGGCAATGCTGAGTACCTCGCCGCCTGGTCGCATGTATCTGTCACCGTCGACAGGGACGTTGACCGTGACGGACCGGCCTGACGTGCTTTCGAACGTTGAGACCTATCTGGCCAAGACCAACCACGCGCTCACCCAACAGGTGCTGTTCAATGTGAAGGTGTTTGAGGCGACTCTGACCGACACCGATCAACTGGCTTTGAACTGGGCGGCCGTCTACAACTCGCTGAGCACAAAGTGGGGCCTGTCTCTGTCGAATACTGTGCCAGGCATCAGCTCCAGCGCTATCTCCGGCTCGGTAGGCATTGTAGATACAGCCAACTCCGCCTGGGCAGGTTCCAACGCGATCATCCAGGCAATCGCAGAACAGGCCCGGATCTCGAATGTTCGCTCGCCGTCCGTGACCACATTGAATCTGCAGCCTGCTCCACTGCAGATCGGTAACGTTCAAGGCTACATCCCATCGGTTCAAACCAACACCACTGCATCAGTGGGCTCCAGTACGGCAATTACTCCAGGCACGATCACCTCCGGCTTCAACATGACGCTGCAACCACGCTTGATGGACGACGATGAGATGCTGCTCATGGTTTCGATCAACATGAGCTCCAAACCTACCTTCGAGCCATTCACCAGCAACGGCTCCAGCGTTCAGATCCCCAACTACGATGCGAAAAGTCTGTCGCCAAAAGTGAAGCTCCGCAGCGGTCAGACATTGATCCTGTCGGGCTTTGAGGAGCTCAGCGACAACACGGACAAGATCGGCACAGGTTCACCTGGATTCTTCGGTCTTGGCGGTGGTCGTAAGCGCACCTCGTCAAAGAGCATTCTGGTGGTGCTGATCACCCCGATTGTGACCAACTGACATGGCGAACCCGTTCTCTCTGTTCCGAAAGCGCGCCCCGCGCGCTCAATTGCCCAGCGACGGCAAAGTTCAGATTCTGACTTATCACGGTAGATCTTTCGTGACAGGCCTACTGTGGCACCCGTTGGGTAGCCTTACTGGCTACATGAAAGAAGCACGACAGTTCGGTCGCGCCCAAGAAATGGACATTGTCGCCATCAGGCATACCGAGTTGGTGATTCAGGCCGGGTTCGTTTCGCAGAATGACGGCGCAGTCAAAGGCATGTATTCCCTTGCAGCATCACTCGCTGGGCAACTGGGCGCATCGTGGCTGGCTGCCTGGAGGATCGAGGACGCCGATGACAGATACGCCTTGGTCGCAGTGTACCGAGGCGCGGTCATCCCGGGAGCAGACCTGGTAGGCAGCAGTGAGGAAATAAAAAAGAAGGTGGCTCAGCAGCTGAGCCGCTCGATGAGCTTCGACAAAATCTTTCTCCCGCCGGAGTTTGCTCGCGGTGGCGAACGATTCGACCCAGATACATTGTTGCAACCTTCAAATCTGAAGCGCGAATACAAGCTGACACCGCTGGCATTCGGCCTGTCCAGACAGGAACTACTGAAAGCCGCGGTGATTGGTTCGTTGGTCGTGGCCGGCCTGATTGGGTGGCAGCAATGGAACGAACATAAGCTGCAACTTGCTCGCCAGGCGCAGGAAGCGGCAGAGGCGGCAAGGCAAGCTGAACTGGATGCACTGAACCAGCGAACAAACTCACCAGTTGTGATCGAGGCGCTTGTGCATCCGTGGGTAAAACAGCCTTCTGTCCCAGTTTTTCTTGAAGGTTGTAACGGCGCAATCGACCAGTTACTACCGGCAATCGAAGGGTGGCTATTCGTCTCCGCTAAATGCGACGGGACGCTGATGTCGGCCAACTACAACCGCACTGGCAACAGCACCACGATGGCTTTCACCGCTGCTACTGCGGGCTACTTTGCTGATACGCCCGCGTTCTACGACGAGGGCAACATGGCCGCTGTGAAGCTCACCTTCGAGCTGCCGCTTGCGGGTGATGACGTTCTGAATCCTGCAACGCAGGCCTTGGACAGCATCACTTCATGGCTGCAAGCCCAAGACCTGCAGCCCAAGATCACGGAAGTACCTGTGACGGTTGTCCAGCCACCAGCGTTGCCTGGCCAACCAGCGCCTCCACCACCACCGCCCCCGGATTATCGACACTTCGAAATCCGCTACACGAGCCTGTTGCCGCCAGCGATTGTTCTCCAAGGCGTGCAAAGCACTGGAATGCGCCTGCGTGAAATCAAAACCGACTTTCAAGACGGCAAATTAACCTGGAACGTCATAGGTGACCTCTATGTGCATTAACACTCGCGCTTCAATTCTGCTGACCTTTCTGTTGTCCTGCGTAGCCGCCGGCAACATGGCTGTCGCGGCCGATCCATCTCCCACCGACATCAGTCGGATCAACATTGGCGAGCTGTCCCAGGTGCAGAGTGAAACCCTTCTCTTCAAAGCACAGGCGGCGCGAGCTCGTGCCAAGGAAGACATCGTAAACGGGGGCAAGACATCTACGTCTGCGCCGGTTCAAGTAACGCAGACCGCTTACACGATGCCCGCCCCGGTCAGCAATACCGCACCGCAGTTGCCGGTGGTCAAGACCGTGTTCAGGACGAATAACGCCCTGTATGCCACGTTGCTGTATGGAAGTGGTTTCGAGGTCGATGCATCAGTTGGCAATGCTGAGCTGCCAGGCGGATTCAAGGTAATCAGCGTGTCCCTCGACAGCGTTGTACTGGGCCATGACGGACGCCGATATCCCCTAGGGTTCTCGACCAGGGCACCCATTGGTTCGGTTGACGCGCCCCAAATGTCACTGCAGACACTCAAGCCTATAACTCCCGGCCAGCCCTCGGCTATGAGTCCGCTGTCCAGCATGTCGCAGGAGTTACAGCGATGAGCGGCGCGGTACGAATTGAGCCAGAAATTGAGGCTGATCCGTTGGCACATCAGGTCACCCGACCGACTGCGCTCGTGCAACCGATAACCATCGCCATGCAGTCTGACGTGGTCGGAACGGTCCTGACTGCGGAGGGACAGCGGTTGGGGGATATCACCAGCGAGTTGCGTCAGCTGGTTGCCCTGTTAGCACCTGCCACTATGGCCGAGGAAGCAGAACTGCTCGTGTCGTCTCAGCACATGCACGACCCTTATGTGATGGCATTTATGGACCGCCTTGACCGAGCCGGAGTGCCGTTTCAGATCATCAGCAGCACGCTCAGCGAGATAAAGTCGCTGTACCAAAACGCCGGCAAAGCTTTCGCCGGATCTGTAGACAGTACTCAGCGCCAGCAAGAGGTGATTCGTATCATTGGCGCGGCCCATGCACGACGCGCTTCCGACGTGCATTTCATCGTTGGCCACGAAATCACCTACATCAAGTTCCGTGAGGACGGTCTCTTGCGGGAGTACGGGCAGATCCAGAGCGCCGTAGGAAATGAGCTCTGTTCTTCACTCTTCAACTCAATGTGTGACGTCAAATCCGAGGGCTACTATCAACCGGAGTTGAAACAGGATGCGCGCATAGCTCGCACCTTCCTCGATCAGTTGGGACTGTCCGGAGCCCGTGTAGCCACACGCCCTTTGGTCGACGGGCCCCTAATGGTGCTGCGTCTGATCTATGACGATCAGGAGAAACAGTCAGTAGACGATCTGGGGTTTCTGCCACAACAGAATTTGCTGTTCAAGAGGCTTCGAAGCCTCCCTTACGGCGTGATCATATTGACAGGGCCGACTGGATCGGGGAAATCGAAGTCGCTCCAGGTGCAGATCAACCTTCTGGCTGAAGAATGCAAGGGCACGAAACATATCCTTACCGTTGAGGACCCGCCCGAATATCCGATGCGTGCAAATCAGTCCCCTCTTGCCAGCAATGAGACATGGGGAGAATCCATTACAAACTCCGTGCGACTCGACCCCGACATACTTATGTACGGGGAGATTCGCGATCTGGAATCTGCTCAGGGAGCATTGCGCGGTGGTATGACTGGCCACCTCGTTTTAACAACTTTACACACCAACAACGCTGTAGCAGCAATCCCTCGGCTGATCGACATGGGGGCTGATACAAGCCTGGTCACCGACCCAACACTCATCGTCGGCCTTATCAACCAGTCTTTGCTGCCTACGTTGTGCAGGAAGTGTCGCGTGCCTGCGCACAGCCAGATCAGTACCTTGGATCCGCAGCTGGTCGAGCGGCTTGAAAAGATGACCGTGCTGGATCAGGTCTATCTGACCGGGCCTGGTTGCTCTCTATGCCGTGACGGGGTGAACGGCAGGGCCGCTGTCGCAGAAATTATTCTCCCGACCCACCGGTTCATGGAGGAGATCCGAAAGAATGGCCCAAGCGCTGCGCGTCAGTATTGGGTCAAGCACATGGGTGGTATCACGAAGGTTGCTCACACGCTCATCAAGATTAATGCGGGGCTGATTGACCCGCGTATGGCGGAGGCCGTAGTAGGTCCACTGGATTTTGACAGCTACATGCTGGATGCCGAGTCAACCGAGGCAGAAGCCTATGCTCAGTAAGGTGATGGACGCTTGGACTGGGTTTGTAGATAGCTTTTACAGAAACCAGTTCGGAGGCAATGAGCGTATCCGGCTGTACGACAGCATGACCGCTTTGCTGGAGAATGGGGTGCCACTCGACCTGGCCCTTGATCGTATTGGATCAATCTACAGTGATGGTGGCCGCCGTGCTCGACATCCGATCGCCCTTGCCAGCTATGGCATAGGCAAAGCTGTGGACGGCGGCAAGACGCTGGCCCAGGCATGCCTTAACTGGGTGCCTTATCAGGAGCACGCCGTCATCAGCGCCGGTGAGAAGTCAGGGAACTTGATCCAGGCATTCAGCGACTGCGTGCGCATCATCGAGGCTCGGCAAAAAGTGATGAGCCTGGTGCTCTCAACGGCCTTGTACCCGATATTTGTCTGGAGCTTGATGGCCTACTTGCTAAACGTAGTCGCCACTCGGGTGGTGCCTGCCATGAGCCGCTCATCCAACCCAGAAGCCTGGTCCGGCGCACCAATGGTTCTGAACATGATCGCCACCTTTGTGACTAACTGGGGGCTGCTGACTTTGTGCCTTGTAGTGGTCCTGGTTGTCACCAGCGTCGTCACTCTGCCTTATTTCCGTGGGCCTTGGCGGACACGGCTGGAGATCTTGCCTCCTTGGTCAATCTACAAAGCGCTCCACGGCTCAACTTTCCTCCTCAATATCGCGGTCATGCTGCGAGCAAATATCGATCCGCTCGGAGCGTTGGACACGTTAAAGCGCGGGGCAAATCCGTGGCTGCGTGAACGCCTGGAAGCCGCTCACTATGGGGTTCGGATGGGTAAAAACTTCGGCGAGGCTTTGGATCTTTCCGGGCATGAATTTCCAGGCCACGAAGCGATTCAATTCCTGATTGTTCTCTCCACCACGCAGAGCTTCTCAGCAGCAGTGCACCGCTACAGCCTTCGCTGGTTGGAGATATCACTGAAACAGGTCGAGCGTTACGCAAAGACACTGTCCCTCGTATCCATGGTTCTGATCGGCCTGTTGATGATGCTGGTCATGGTCGGAGCATACAGCATGACCGGCAATGCCACACAGGGCATGACGCACTGAGCACTACACCCGTTACCCACATACCCAGGACCACACACATGCAAAACATCACTCAATCCGCTCGGGCGAACCAGATCGGCTACATAACGGTTGAATTGCTATTCGCTCTCATCGTTATTCTGATGGGGATGGGCTACGCCCTCTACAACGGTTGGAGCGCGATGGGCAGTTCGGACGTCAACAACGAGCAAGGTAACGTCGGTCAACTGATCGCCAACACTCGCAAGCTCAAAGGGAGTGCCGGTTACGGAGCGTCAGGGACCGATCTGATCGCCCAGCTCAGCTCTATTAAGGGCCTTCCTAATATGTCCTTCTCCGGCGGCAAGATTTACAACGCCTGGAGTGGGCAGGTCACTGTGGTTGCCAATGGCATGACCTTCACAGTCACCGAATCGGGCTTGCCCCAAGATGCCTGCGTAACGCTGGCCACGACGATTGGACGCGGGCATAAGGTCACCACCGCTATCAATGGCGGCACGGCTGTGAGCGGCGAGGTGAGTTCTGCTAATGCTACTAGTGGCTGCACTACAGACAGCAACACCCTCGCTTGGACGGCCTACTGAGCATGAGCCCGATCATCGACACGCCCTTTGTAGACCTCTATCTGGGGCCGGATTTCACGGACGTAAAAGGCCTGGATGGCCAGAGCGGACGTGTCGAGGCTCCGGAGAACTGGAAAGAAAGCGCCCAGCTTTTACGAGAGGAATGCTCCAAGCATTTTGAAGTGCATCAGGATCCTGAGTTCTCGTTGATCAAAGACGGGACGGTGCTTCGCGTCACTCAGATACCCGATGCCTTCGGCCAGGCTGTCTTCGTACTGCGCAAATCAAATGCGCAGGTGCGGCAGTTCGACCAGTTGGGTTTTCCAGAAGACCTGGTCGAATCGTTGCTTACAAAGCATGTGCGCGGCCTAGTGATTTTCTGTGGCGAGATGGGCACTGGAAAGACCTCAAGCGCGGCTTCGCTAATCATCGCCAGGCTAATTGCGTGTGGTGGGATAGCGTTGGCTGCAGAGGATCCTGCCGAGACAGATTTGAACGGTCGTCACGGACCTGGTCGCTGCATCCAGATGCAAGTTTCAAGACGCAATGGGGGTTATGAGGAGGCTCTGATGAGGGGCCTTCGCTCTGGCGCGGACATGATGCTTATCGGGGAGATCAGAGACACCCCGACAGCAGTTCAGGCGGTACGAGCGGCGATCAACGGCCTGTTTATCATCACCACAGTCCACGCGGGAACCGTACCGCAGGCGATTGAGCGAGTAGCAACTCTTGCGGAGCCGGCAATCAGCAACGTCCGATCAATCCTGTCGCAGGGTTTGGTGGCGGTAGTCGCGCTTGCCCTTGAAGGTGAAGGTGCAATGAGGCATCTGAAGATCCAAAGCCTTTCACTCACTGGACATGACGGCCCTGGTATTCGCGAGAAGATCCGATCGAATCAAATCGCAATGCTTAGCCAGGATGTGGATCAGCAATCGAACAGGAGCATCTGGGGATGAATCTTTTCAAGCCCGGCCGGACCAGAACAAACGGTTTCGTGATAGTCGAGCTGCTCTTCGGCTTGATCATTTTTGCCATTGCGTCGGCCATTGGCGTTTCGCTGGTCGCAGACAGAATGGATGCGCAGAACTATCAGATCGCAGCTCAGCAACAGCAGCAGATCGCAGAGGCCGCTTCTAAATACCTAAAGGACAATTTCTCAACGGTCTATGGATCCGCGGGTACAACCACACCCGCAACGATTACTCCACAGATGCTACGGAACACCAACTATCTGCCAGCCAGCTTCAGTGACACAAATGCATTCGGTCAGCGCTTCGTGGTACTTGCCCGAAGGGTAAACGTCAACCAGCTAGAATCCATCGTGATCACTACCGGCGGACAGGCTATCGATGAGATCGGTACACGGACGATTGCGGAAAATATGGGCGCGCCGGGTGGCTTCATCCCGTTCAACAACACCGGCGTTATTCAGGGAGTACGAGGCGGCTGGCAACTTGCGCTGAGCAACTACGGCATCAACCCAGGTGTTGGCCACACTGCGAGCGCCTTGTTCCTCCAGGATGGCACTCTCTCCAACGACTACTTGTACCGCAACGCCATCCCAGGCAAGCCCGAACTCAATCGCATGAACACGGCGCTCAGTATGGGAGGAAACAATGTCAACGATGTGGCTGCATTGAACGCCTCTGGAACAGTGACAGTTGGGGGGAATGTCGACACTGCTGGATCAGTGAACGCCACTGGTAATGTGAATGCGTCGGGATCTGTCACAGCCCAGGGCAATGTGAGTGCGTCCGGGAGCGTCACAGCTCAGAGCAACGTTGTCGCCGCAGGCGATGTGTACGCCCAGTCGGTGAATGCCTCGGCCAACCTCACGGGCGCTGCTGCCCGAATATCAGGCGAGACTGTCACAGGCGGCTGGTTTCGCACTCAGGGCGACACTGGCTGGTACAGCGAAAAATGGGGTGGTGGCTGGTACATGAGTGACTCGGACTGGGTCCGGGTCTACGGCGACAAGAATCTCTACACAGCCGGGAACATTCGGGGTGGGACAGTGACATCGGAGGGTCGCGCGACCGTCGGTGAGTACCTGCAGCTCAATGGCGTGGCGACTGCCGGCACAGCCTGTGCTGCAAACGGTATGGTTGGTCGCACCAGTACGGGTCGGTCGCTTTCATGTGATAACCAGGTCTGGGTGGTGAACGGTTCCAGTGCCCCTACCTGTACAGCGAAGACTATCAACGGTTACGACGCAAACGACGCGACTACCTATTCCTGCCCAGTCGGCTACACGAAAGTCGGGTGGGACACCACTGGCTCCGGCCAGCGGAACAGTAGTACCCCGGGAATCGTGATAGGCCAGAACGACTACGCCACCATTTTCTGTTGCCAGTTTTGAGCAGGCTCATAGCAGTCATCGAGGACGTGGAGTGAACATTTACTGGCTTGCAATGGTGGTCATCACAGCAGTGCTCGGAATGGTTTATGAGAAGACCCACAAGGCAGAACAGAGCTCCCAGACCGTGGAAATATCTCTGATTGCTCATAACATCCTCGTCTACAGAAATGCCTTGGCCGAGTATGCATACACTCACAAAGCTGAGTCAGGCACGGTAGCCGATAACCAGTTGGATCTGCCCACTTGGTACGCTCGTTACCCTGGAGTGAATGGAGTGATCGATGCTGGACGAAGTTACGCTTTCTTCGGATCCCCCCCTCCTGGTCTTGTTTCAACGATGATCGAGTTGACTGGGGGCTCGCTGGCTATCGGCACAGCTTCCTCAGGTAGCCTGCTCACACCAAGCGCGGGCTACGTGGGTGTCACTCTGCCTGCGTCAGTTCCAGTTGGAGCAGCTATCGCTTACCAATGAGGAAGTGTGACATGCCCCCTGACCATCACAGGCCACCAAGCCGAATACGCGGTAGCATTTTCCTATATCACCGCATAAGCACCGGCGATAGGTCCTCACGGAGACCTACTGCTGACTCTCGTTGGAACGACAGCGAGTTTACGCCAATCCTGATAGAGAGTCCCATGACAGCCAAGACCCGTCGTGCGCCATCCCTTCGACCTAGTCAATTCTCGCCGTGCTCGAATGACTCATCAAGTTAGGGAGCAATACCTTGTGCTTTTCGGCGCCGGATGCATGATACCGGGAGCCCTGAATGCCTCGAGCAACGAGCGGCTGGAAGCATGCATTGGTTCAGCAAGCGCATCGCCACCTAGGCAACAAGCATGAACACGATGGTCCTCTAATGGGACTAGCAGTGTGGCAACAATACGCCGGACGACTCGCTAACCAGCCATAGGAAAATATTCTAGTGTAGCCAAAACTCAGAAGTTCGATCTGTCGACATGCGGAGCAGTCCAGCCTCGCAGAAATAGTAATTTGAAAATCCCTTGAAAATTATTTTCATAATGAGCGGTTGTAACAAAACACTCAGATACGTATCGCCTTGTAGTTTCGCGCTATAGAGGCAAAGAAAAACAACCGCCTGTCGGATTGCAAAAAAAAACCTACAGAAAAACTAAATATGTCCGACACAAAAGACACTGGCCATGGATTGGCATTCGCGCCTTTCTAAGAGTTATTGCCCATGGCTAACACACGCCAGCTTGCGTATCACAACCTCCGTACCCACTCAAGAAATCGATCTCAGTCAAGATCGCCCGAAAGGGCAGCCTATATGTATGACTGAGAATTTCCTCAGTTAATCGTTATCATTCATATCTTTTTTTGACTCTGAGATTTCTGATACCAACCTTCTTTAAAGGATGCACTCAGCTTGTTATTTCATGCTTGTATATCGGCGGTTTTTTAACAGCCCGGTATAGAAAGCGGTTCTCTACAAATGACTATAATTGAAATAGGAAAACAAATGCCCAACGCCAAATCGAGTTTACTTAGCAACATGACAGTCCGAGCTAAATTATTCCTGGGCTTTTCTCTGTTGATATGCATGGTTCTGTCAATGGCCTATACCGGGTGGAAAGCAACAGAGGTTTTGAGAGATCGGAGTGAGAGAATTGGGGACATATCTCTCTTCAGCTCGATGGCTCGGGATATGCGTATCGAAAGGTTAGTTTATTTCTTAAAAGCAGATGACGCCCAAGCGGCAAAATGGATGGCAGCGTTAGAGCGTACAGAATTGCAATTAAAAACTATAGCTCCTCGTTTTAACTCGGCAGCCAATGTCGCTTTGCTCCAAGAAGCGGAGACAACGATGCAGCGCTACCGCAGCTTTTATGACCAGGCAGTGGGAGCTACGCGAAATCGGGAGAAATTGCGTATTGTTGCTGCTGCGGCCGAGTCTGCTAATGAACTTCTCATAAAAATTGCAGACTCCGCAAACGCTGAGAATGGAGTGGTTGAGGAGCGTCGGCGTCTAACTCTACTCTTCATCTCCGTTCAAAAAATGCGTACAAGCTTTCGCGCTTACACGGCCGCTCCCAATACTAACGCTGAGGAGACTGTTCGTCAGGCTATAGGTGAAGTAATTGCTCAAACTGATGAGTTCAAGAATGTAAGCATGTCAGATGTAGCCGTTCAGAAACTAGCAAGCGTATTTTCCGATTATGGCAAGCAATTAGAGGCGTTGGTTGCGGCCCAAGCTAACGTTGATGAAGCACAAGCAGGTATTACCTCATCCATTACTAAAATACTCGATATATCGGATGAAATGACTGCAATTCAAAACGAGTTCCGGGTGTCCGACGCGAGTGACGCTCAGAACAAGATTATGCTTTGGCTTGTTTTGTCCATTGTGTCCGGAGTTCTAGCCGCGCTGCTGATTACTCGCTCAATCGTTCAACCTCTCAAAGAAACGGTAGCGATCGTTGAAATCGTGGCTCGGGGTGATTTTACCTACAATGCGTCGGTTTCACGCAAGGATGAACTGGGTATCTTACAGGGTAGCATGCTGCATATGACTTCAAGACTTCGAAATCTGATCGGAGAAATAAAAGATGGCGTTGTTCAGGTGGCAAGCGCTGCAGAGGAGCTTTCCGCAGTCACAGAGCAAACTAGTGCTGGAGTAAATGCTCAGAAGTTGGAAACCGAACAGATCGCTACCGCTATGCAGCAAATGACAGCGACCACGCATGAGGTCTCTCGAAATGCTGCACATGCTGTAAATACAGCACAGAACGCCAGTAGTTTGGCTGTTAAAGGTGGACAGGTCGTTGATAAGACCCGTGTTCAAATAGAATCGCTTGCTCTTGAAATGGATACTACTAAAACGGCAATGGCTGCGCTTAGAGGAAACGCCCAAAGCATCGGTGGAGTATTGGATGTCATAAAAGCGGTGGCTGATCAAACCAACCTCCTGGCGCTTAACGCCGCTATTGAGGCCGCCCGGGCGGGTGAAGCCGGACGCGGCTTTGCAGTGGTTGCAGACGAGGTTAGGGGGCTTGCTGTGCGAACCCGAACTTCGACGGATGAGATCGCTGTTCTGATCAGCGAGTTGCAGGTCAGTACAGATCATATGACTCAGGTTCTGGAGCAAAACCTGCAATTGACTGACAGCAGTGTCGACCTCTCAAGGCAAGCCAGTGAAATGCTTCAGAGCATTACCACATCAGTTCATGAGATTGAACTGATGAATGAACAGATAGCCGTTGCTACCGAGCAGCAAAGCAGCGTTGGTGAGGAAATAGGGAAAAGCGTAACCAATGTCCGGGATATTTCAGACCAAACTGCTGCGGCTGGCGAGGAAACAGCGACCTCAAGTATTGAACTTGCTAAAGTCAGCGCCCGTTTACAGGAGATGACCAGCAGATTTACCGTATAAGCTAGTTACGCGACCATGCACAGCTAAGGAAGGTCTGAAGTAGCCGGATGTTTTCCGGCTACCGAGTCCTCAGCACTTTTCAAAAAACGATGCATGTCGAAATTTGCTCAATTATCTTCGCTTTTCAGCTCTTTCGGCCGCTGCAAAGCCTTTTGCGGTAACCATTTCCTGCATTACACGCGCACCTCTCCTGCGCTCGCCAACAAATGTCGGCGGGCCATCCACAGGTTTGACAGGGCGAACAACGTCACCATCTGCGCGGTGTTCTTGGCCAAGCCCCGAAAGCGCACTTTTTCATAGCCAAACTGGCGTTTGATGACCCGAAACGGATGCTCGACCTTGGCGCGAACCTGGGCCTTGGCCTTCTCGATTTTGCGGATCGCCTTGTACAAAATACTGCGTTTTCCGTGCTTTTTGTAAGTGCTGCGGCGGGCGGCAATCTGCCAAATGACCTTGCGCCCAGCGTGTTCTTCGCGCTTCTCGACCCCGGTGTAACCTGCGTCGGCACAGACTACGTTTTCCTCGCCGTGCAGCAGTTTGGCAACCTGCGTGACGTCTGCCACATTGGCCGCTGTTACTACCACGCTGTGCACCAGGCCTGACTCGTCGTCGGCGCCGATGTGAGCCTTGGCGCCGAAATAGTACTGGTTACCTTTCTTGGTTTGATGCATCTCAGGATCGCGTTTGCCATCCTTGTTCTTGGTCGAACTGGGCGCGTGAATCAGCGTGGCATCGACGATGGTGCCTTGACGCAACGACAAGCCACGGTCGCCCAGATAACCATTAATTACGCCGAGAATCCCGGTCGCCAACTCGTGCTTTTCCAGCAGACGACGGAAGTTGAGAATGGTGGTTTCGTCTGGAATTCGCTCCAGGCTCAGGCCTGAAAACTGACGCAGGATGGTCGTCTCATACAGCGCTTCTTCCATCGCCGGATCGCTGTAGCCGAACCAGTTCTGCATCAGATGAACACGCAGCATCGCCATCAGTGGGTAGGCGGGCCGGCCACCTTCTCCTTTTGGATAATAGGGCTCAATCAGGGCAATCAAACCTTTCCAGGGCACCACCTGATCCATCTCGATCAGGAACAATTCCTTACGGGTCTGCTTGCGCTTGCCGGCATACTCGGCGTCGGCGAAGGTCATCTGTTTCATCATCGAAAAGCTCGGCGACTGGTGTCCGGAGATTTTGCCAAATTAGGAAGTCTTTTTCAGAGTTTCCCTAGAGCATCAATCCAAGATTGCGTGTTTGGAGCATATTGGTAAAGATTTTCCCCACCCAACAACCCAATCGGATCCTGCGTTATAAACCGCCCAATCTCCGGGTCATAATACCTAAACGTGTTGTAGTGCAGTCCCGTCTCGACATCAAAATACTGCCCCTGAAACCGCAGGTTCTGCTCAACCTCGTTCACCACCATCTTCTCAACCGCACCCCAGGCCCGGTACTTCGCCTGCCAGACGATCTGCCCTTCGGCATCGGTCATTTCCAGCGGTGTGCCGATCTGGTCGGTGTGGAAGTAGTAAACCTTGTTTTCGACTTCGCCTTCTTTCTCGTCAACACGGGCCAGAGGCGCATAGCTGCCGGGTTCGTAAAGGTACAAGCTGCTCTGGCCCGGACTTTCCTCACGCAGCATGCGCAAGCCTTGCCAGAGGAAGCGTTTGTGAGCGGTCTGGCCTTTGATCTCGGACTGTTTGGCAACGCGTCGGCCCAGGCTGTCGTATTGGTAGCTACTGGTGCTTTCCACCTGCGTGTCGGCCATGGTTTCGGTTTTGACCAGGCGGTTTTCGCAGTCGTAGGTGAAGGTCTGCCAGCGCACGATGCCGACGACTTTTTCGATCAGGTTGCCCCACACGTCATATTTGTACTCGTGGTTCGCCCACTGTTTGAGGCGGTTGTCTTTGACGTGGTCGAAGCGGCTGGTGTTGAAGTTCAGTCGGTTGGCGGCGGCGTCGTAGCGGAATTCTTCGCCGTCGACTACTCGACCGGTGTTACGCGCCAGCAACTGGCCGTTGGCTTCATACTCGTACTGGGTTTCGCCGCGCAGTTTGTCGAGGGTACGGCTCAGTTCGCCGGCCGGGTCGTATTCGTAGCGGCGGTGAATCGGGTTGTAGGCGTGTTCGACGTAGCGCTCGGGCTTTATGAGCGGGTTCTGGATCTGCGACAGTTTTTCTGCAGGCAGGGTTGTGGCGTACTGCCAGGCCTTGCGGACCATGCTGTCGTAGCCGAAGCAGCTCGTGAGTTTGCCCTGGGTGCGGTAGACCTCGCGATGCAGGTCGTCGCGCTCCACGTCGCTGATCAGTTGGCCTACAACAAGAGACATGTAGCGCAGGCTCGCCCAGACACCGCTTCTTAAAGCTTCTGACCTCGTTCTTTAAGAAGCGGCAACCGAGCTCAACTGTAAAACCACCAAGTTTTTAAAAAGCAGTAATCCGACATACTCGCCTAGCCGGATAGTACCCACTCACTACTACCTAACAATTAATCACGCTGTGTGCAAAAAACAGCCCACTGCCTGAGCCATCTTTTTTCAAAAGAAGACATCCAACAGCATCAGTAAAATAAAGTATATCTTTAAATAGGTTGTAAAAAATTTTGCGGGCGACCTGCTCAAAGAAAATATTTGGTAGTTGATGAAAAAGTGGCTGCGTTATGGTGCGCAGCCACTTTGAAATATATAACTTTTAAAGAGCAAAATAAATGCAAAAGTTAATCTGTTATTCAGTCATATTTTTTGGATTCTCCTCTTAAACGGTTGCTCTCCACTCTTCGAATTCAACTGCCTCACTTGTTGGGTTTAAAGATCTAATCCAAGAGGTTTCTAGGGATATGTCGTCGAAGTCAGTAACAGCAAAAACAAATATTGAATCATTAAATCTATGCTTGAATTCTTTAAGAATAGTTACGCAGCTTTCGAAAACTTCTTTCCTATAGCGCTCAAAGCTTTCGCCCTCTCCAACGGACTCACTAAGATTTTCTAGTTCTTTTGATACGTCGTCAAAGAAATCAGCACGATAAAACTCATGACTCCACTCAGCTGGTGACCATTTATAATAGGCCTTATCTTCCGGATCCTCAGCCTGCATACTATTTAAATGAGCTTTCAGGTTAAACGAAGGTGCTAACGTTCTTGCATCAGAATCGGAATAAAGAGCAAACGCGCATATTTGGTCTTTAGGGAACTCAGATAAGATCTGATCAATGATTTTATCAACGGCTATCCTGATATTTTCTTTTAATGCGTCAATACCTGGCTTATTCATAAATATACTCTACGGTAGAATATCAATCGTTTCGTCGGCAAAATGCTGACCCATTTTTCTAAGAGCAGATACAACGTCAGATCTAGTGCCCAGTCCACCTGCGTCAGCATTTTCTAAAGCGTCGTATACTTTTTTAGCATTTGCTGTAGTGTGGCCTTTATTTGGCGCCCAGATTAGATTTTCTTTGCCTTTGTACCAATCTATATCGTGCTTTTCTAGGATTGCTTTACTTTTCGAAAGATAAGCCTTCATCAGCTTGCCGCGGCCCTCTTTAAATACTATATGATGCGCATGAGGGTTGCGCATACCCGCAGGTGCGGCGCCACCACCAATTTTCCTTAGGTGATTACCCCACTTGACGTTATCACCACATAACCCCCATGGATCAACCCAAACATTAGGGTTAGATGCGTAGATATATAAATTATCCCCACCCAACAACCCAATCGGATCCTGCGTTATAAACCGCCCAATCTCCGGGTCATAATACCGAAACGTGTTGTAGTGCAGCCCCGTCTCGACATCAAAATACTGCCCCTGAAACCGCAGGTTCTGCTCAACCTCGTTCACCACCAGCTTCTCAACCGCACCCCACGCCCGGTACTTCGCCTGCCAGACGATCTGCCCTTCGGCGTCGGTCATCTCCAGCGGTGTGCCGATCTGGTCGGTGTGGAAATAGTAAACCTTGTTCTCTACCTCGCCTTCTTTTTCATCCACGCGCGCCAGCGGCGCATAGCTGCCGGGCTCGTAGATATACAGGCTGCTCTGTCCCGGGCTTTCTTCGCGCAGCATGCGCAAGCCTTGCCAGAGGAAGCGTTTGTGGGCGGTCTGGCCTTTGATCTCGGATTGTTTGGCGACTCTTCGGCCCAGGCTGTCGTACTGGTAGCTACTGGTGCTTTCCACCTGCGTGTCAGCCATGGTCTCGGTTTTGACCAGGCGGTTTTCGCAGTCGTAGGTGAAGGTCTGCCAGCGCACGATGCCGACGGCTTTTTCGATCAGGTTGCCCCACGCGTCGTATTTGTATTCGTGGTTCGCCCACTGTTTGAGGCGGTTGTCTTTGACGTGGTCGAAGCGGCTGGTGTTGAAGTTCAGGCGGTTGGCCGCGGCGTCGTAGCGGAATTCTTCGCCGTCAACGACTCTACCGGTGTTGCGTGCCAGCAGCTGACCGTTGGCTTCGTATTCGTACTGGGTTTCGCCGCGAAGCTTGTCGAGGGTGCGGCTCAGTTCTCCGGCCGGGTCGTATTCGTAGCGGCGGTGAATGGGGTTGTAGGCGTGTTCGACGTAACGCTCTGGCTTTATGAGCGGGTTCTGGATCTGCGATAGCTTTTCCGCGGGCAGGGTTGTGGCGTACTGCCAAGCCTTGCGGCCCATGCTGTCGTAGCCGAAGCAGCTGGTGAGTTTGCCCTGGGTGCGGTAGACCTCACGGTGCAGGTCGTCGCGCTCCATATCGCTGATCAACTGGCCATCCAGGTTCAACTGGTGCAGGTGACCGCTGCCGTAATACAAGTGGTTCAGGTGCTGGCCGGTAGGAAGGGTCAGTGTGGTCAGGTTGCTGAGCGGGTCGTACTCGTAGGCCAGCGCGCCTTGGGGTGTGGTCTCTTTGACGAGGCGGCCCAGCAGGTCGTAGACAAACTCCAGTTTTTCGGCGGTGACGCCGAGTTTTCTGCCGGTGTCCGTCGGTTTGCGCTCGATTGACAGCAGTCTGTCGCCGTCGTCGTAGGCGTAGTCCTGACGCGCATCGTCGTTGAGTTTGGCCAACAGGCGACCAATCGGGTCGCGCTCCAGATGGGTGCTGCGCCGTGGCTGTTCGCCTTTCTCGCCGTAGCCGATTTCCTCGACCTGTGTCAGGTGTCCGCCGAGGTTGTAGCTGAAACGGCGGGTCAGGTTGTCGATGCGCTTTTCTTCGATCAGACGGTCTGCGTTGTCGTAGTCAAATCGGTAAGTGGCGTCGTTTTCGTTGGTCAGGGCGACGAGGCGAATGGCCTTGTCGTATTCGTAGGTGATGGTTTGCCCTTTGGCATCCTGTCGCCATTTGGGCAGGCCACGGCCATTGCGCAGCAGCTGGGTGGTCTGGCCTTTGCCATCGGTGTGGGTCAGGACCTGGCCCAGTTCGTTGTAGGTAAAGGTCTCGTGGGTGCCATCCGGGTGGTTGATGCGCAGCACTTCGCCGTCGGGCTTGCGTTCCAGCGTGGTGGTGTTGTTCAGGGCATCGGTGACGGCCACCAGGTGGTGGCGCTCGTCATAGCGGTAATGCGTGCTTTTGCCCGAGCAGTCCTGAAAGCGCTGCACTTGCGCCAGGTTGTTCCACCACAGGTATTTGGACTTGAGCGTCGGGTCGACGATGGTGTGCGGCAAGCCGTCCTCGCCGTTGAGGTATTCGGTCTTGTGGCCCAGCGCATCGATCTCGGCGACGAGATTGCCTTTGGCGTCGTAGCGGGCTTTCCAGGTACTGCCATCCGGGTAATCGACCTGAGTGATCAGCGTCGTCAGGTGGTGGTACTGGTAGCGAATACTGCGGCCCAGCGGATCGGTCTCCTTGAGCAACCGGGCGAACTCGTCGTACTCGAACGCCAGCTGGTTGCCATCGGGCAGGGTCAGCCCGGTCATGTTGCCGGTGTCGTCGATCTCGATGACGTAGTGATCGCCGCTGTAGTCGCGGCTCGAGGTGACGCGGTGGTCCTTGTTGTAGTGAATCTCCAGCTCGCGTCCCAATACATCGGTGACCCACGTAGTACGGGCCTCGCGGTCGTAGCGGAAGAGGAAATGCTCGCCGTCGCTGGTCTGGTGTTCTACGACACGTGGCTGGCCGTCGATGGTTTCCCAGCGGTACTCGCAGGTCAGGCCCAGTGCGTTGCTGTGGCGGGTCATGACGCCGTCGGTGTAGCTGAAGCGGCGCACGGAATCGCCGTTGCGGTTGAACACTTCTGCGAGCTGACCGTTGCTGTCGTAGTGGTATTGGACCAGGGTTTCGACAGCCTCGTTGTCGACGATGCGCTTGACCGAGGTCAGGCGCGTGGTCACTTCGTCGTAATGCAGGTGCACACGCACGCCGCCCGTCGCGCTGATGTCGGTCAGCGTGCCTTGTTCGGTGCGGGTGAAATGCAGGAAGTGACCGAGTGCGTTTTCGATACGATCCAACGGAACCGGTTTGTTGTCGTCAGGCACTTCGCCGAAGTAGAAGAAGATGTTGTCCAGCGTCTGCAGCAGGTAGTGACCACCCTGCGTGCAGACCAGATAAACCTGTTCGTGAGGGTTGTAGATGCGCTGGCCGGGCGCTATGTCCACGAACGGTACGGTGCGGCCCTGGTTGTCCGTAAGGTAGAGGAAGCTGCCGCGCTTGCGCAGGCTTTGCTCCCACGGCAGCACCCAGCCTTTGCCGAGCACGCTGTCGACATTCAGGTTGCTGGCGTAAAAACGCGACCATTCGATGGGCATCAGGCCCGGCAGGCTGAAGTCGATCTCATCCGGGATCAGCTTGCGGCCAGTCGTGGTGTCGACCGGATTGCCGCTCAGGCCGCCGATGGCACTGCGCATCACAGGCTCAACCACGTAGCGACTGCCCACTTCGCCGGCGACGAAACCTGCGGTGAACTTCATGGCGCAGGGCAGCACGGCTTTCATGCCTGCCTGCGTACCGGCTTTGATCAGTTGGGCAATACCGCCCGCCGCGCCGGCCACCGCCATCAGCACATCGACGGTGGTGCGCAGCCAGCCAGGAATTTCGTCGTCTACCGGCAAATAACGGTATCTGCCGCCGCCGATGAACACGTTGTTGGAGCCGCTGGAGATGGTCGCGCCGCAGGTGAGTTTGTCACCCTTGCGCGCCGCCGCCACGCTGTTGATGAAGACGTTGGTCGAGCCTTCGGCAATCCTGATCGGCCCCGGATGCTTCTCGCAGGCACCGATGCTTTTTTCAACATGCGCCGCCTTGCGGTTGTTGATGTACACATTGGGCGAGGCCGTGAGAATCGTACCGGAGGGGGAGGAAAACATACTCCCTATGGCCTCTCCTGCGGCGGTGAGCAGGCTACCTCCGACGCCTGCTGCAAGTCCTGCCAGAAGAGCCACGCCGAACCCGCACGTGAAGGTCGCGATCGCCACCGTCGCGATGAGCGCAATACCGAGCACAGCTCCGATCAGGAAGCCTCCCAGGGCGCTGGAGTGTGATATTTCGTCACCGAAGCGTGCTGCTTCAAACATCGCGCCTACTCCCGCCAGGCCGGAACAGAAGAAACAATGAGGCAGCCCGATGGGCTGATGATGTATTGCGGCGTTTGATAGTCCATGTACGTTGTCTGTCCTTGAACTCTATCGGTCTACGGTCGGTCAGCGTCAGGCCAACTTCATCTACTGCGACATACTTTACGCGACTGACCCACTGGATTTCTGCGACACAGTTCGAAAAAGATACAACAATCGCATCGTGCCTACTCGAAAAAATGCCATTTCCTACGCTTCAGACCCACACTCTTGCCACCCCACCCTCACCACGCTAACCTCCCCGCCGTTCGCTGCCAAATCAGCGGCCGGATTTGACGATCTGAATCGCCCCGGATTCTCTAGACACCTTGCAAGCTCATTGCGTAACGTTTTTCAAACTCTACCGGTGACAGCTGATTGTTGAAACCATGGCGGCGTTTTGGGTTGTAGAACATCTCGATGTAATCGAACACATCACTACGAGCATCTTGCCGTGAGGTGTAGATTTTCCGCTTGATTCGTTCCCGTTTCAGAAGCTGGAAAAAGCTCTCAGCCACGGCGTTGTCATGACAATTGCCTCGGCGGCTCATGCTGGCAACCAAATTGTTTGCCTTCAAAAAACTGCGCCAATCGGAGCTGCTGTACTGGCTGCCCTGGTCGGAGTGAACCATCACCTCTTGTTTCGGTTTTCGCCTCCAAACCGCCATCAATAACGCATCAATGGCCAAATCACTGGTCATCTGCGACTTCATTGACCAGCCAACGACCTGACGAGAAAACAGATCCAGCACCACCGCCAAATACAGCCAGCCTTCATACGTACGAATGTAGGTGATGTCGGTGACCCAAACCTTGTTGGGTTCCACGACATCGAACTCGCGCTTCAGTAAATTGGGTGAGGCGACCGCTGGCTTACCGCCGTACTTTCCAGGGCGACGTCGATACCCTGTCTGAGAGCGCAGACCTTCAAGACGCATCAACCTCGCCACACGATGCCGACCACAATCTTCACCGACCTCGCGCAGGTCGTCATGGATTTTGCGATAGCCATAAACTCCGCCGCTCTCCAGCCACGAGTGCTTGATCAAACCCAGCAATCGCTGGTCGTCTTTAGCGCGTGCAGATTGCGGCTCAGACAACCAAGCGTAATAACCACTGGGATGGACTTTCAGCGTCAGGCAAAGCCGTCGAATGGAGTAGTCGCCCGCGCGCTGCTTGATAAAGGCGTACTTCAGCCGCACTCCTTGGCAAAGTACGCGGCGGCCTTTTTTAAGATGTCTCGCTCTTCAGTGACCCGCTTGAGTTCCGCTCGCAGACGACGCAGTTCAGCGTGCTGATCATCGTCTTGCTGCCGTTCTGCCTGAGGTTTGCTGTAGCGCTTTATCCAGGCATAGAGGCTATGCGTCGACACGCCAAGACGCGCCGCCACATCAGCGACAGGCAGCTTCTTTTCGGTCACTTGATTGACCGCTTGGATTTTGAATTCTTCGGGATAACGTGGGTTGCTCATGGCACCTCCTGATTGGCCTCAGTTTAAGGCATGGAGGTGTCTACGAAACCCGGGGCGATTCAATCCGCTCTATCCAGGCGTGTCAGCGCCCCACCCACTGCATCAAGCCAGACTTGAGGCACGTGCTATGGCGGCTGTGCGTCGGAGACCCTCGGGTCTGCCGGTTTCCTGGATACCGGTTCGTCAACCTTCGCACAGCTGCCACCCATTCGTTTGACGACGTCTTGTGGCAGTCTCATATCCAGGAGCTGCACCCATGTTCAACGTAACCCCCTGTACGCCACGAACACCCCACTTCGAAGCCACCCTATTCCTCCGTCACAGCCGCATGCTGCGCGCCATTTTTACCGACGCCCAGGCATGGTTTTGCCTGGCCGACCTTGCCCGTCTGATGGGCAAGGCGCTGGACGAGCGTGCCACGCTCAAGCTTGATGCCGATCAGCGTCGCGAGGTCTGGTTGCAGGCCAATGGCGAATGCCAGCGGCAGCTGATGATCAGCGAATCCGGCGTGCTGGCGTTGCTGGTTCATCATTACGTGCCGGAAAACCGCGCGTTGCGTCATTGGCTGACGCATGAGGTGCTGACGGTGTTGCATGATCAGCAGAACGTGACGCTGGACAACCCCAGAATGAGTCAATTGCAGTGGCCGGGCACCTCGCTGAGCGTGCTGCACTGGCGCAGTGAAACCTGGATTCGCTTACGGGACATGCCGAATGTGGTGACCGAAGCAACACCCCGGCCGAAGTGGGCGCTGTGGCGCAGGGTCTTGAAGCGGATTAGCCACAAGCGTTCTGCGGCCTGACACCGGACAAACAGCGTTGACACCCCGCCCGCCAAAAAACATGATGCATCCACCCTCAAAAACCGGAACGCACTCATGGGCGACAAGAAAAAGCTGTTGCTGACTGGCGCAAGCCGGGGGATCGGTCATGCCACTGTCAAGCATTTCAATGCCGCAGGCTGGGAAGTGTTCACGGCGTCCAGGCAGAACTGGGTGGATGACTGTCCGTGGGCTGAAGGTCTGCTCAATCATATCCATCTGGACCTGGAAAATATCGACAGCGTCAGCGAGAGCATGGCGGCGATCAAGGACAAGCTCGGCGGGCGTCTGGATGCACTGGTGAACAATGCGGGAGTTTCGCCGAAGACTGCGGAAGGCGGACGCATGGGCGTTTTGGAGTCTGATTACAGCACCTGGATCAAGGTGTTCAATGTCAACCTGTTCTCCACGGCGCTACTGGCTCGCGGGCTGTTTGACGAGTTGAAAGCGGCCAAGGGCAGCATCATCAATGTCACCTCGATTGCCGGCTCGAAGGTTCACCCGTTTGCCGGGGTCGCCTATGCCACGTCCAAGGCGGCACTGTCGGCGCTGACCCGGGAAATGGCCTTCGATTTCGGCCCGCATGGGATACGGGTCAATGCCATTGCGCCGGGTGAAATCGACACGTCGATTCTGTCACCCGGCACCGCCGAGATTGTCGAGCGGCTGGTGCCGATGCACCGGCTGGGCAAGCCCGAGGAAGTCGCTTCGCTGATCTACTTCCTGTGCACGGCTGGCGCGTCGTACGTGAACGGTGCGGAGATTCACGTCAACGGCGGCCAGCACGTCTGACTCAACGCGTGCCGGAAACGCTCTCCGGCACACGCCGCACGCCCAGGCGACTGATCCACACCGACGCCACGATCACCCCGCCACCAATCAGCAGGCGGGTGAAGTCTTCATGCTGGTTCCAGATCAGCAGATTGATCAGCAGTCCCAGTGGCACATGCAGGTTGTTCATGACTGCCAGTGTGCCTCCATTGACCATGCACGCGCCTTTATTCCACCAATACATGCCCAGCGCCGTCGAACACAGGCCGAGAAACAACAGTACGATCCATTGGGTCGGCGCTTCGGGCAGGTGTTGCGGGTTGCCGAACATCAGGAACGCGGGCAATACCACCGCCAGTGCGCCCAGGTAGAAATAGCCGAAACGTCGGTAATGCGGCAGATCGCTGGGGTGGCGCGCCACCAGATGTTTGTACAGCACCTGCCCGGCGGCGTAGGTGAAGTTGGCCAGTTGCAGTAGCAGGAAACCGCCGAGGAAGTCGCCGTCCAGACCGTCGTAACGAATCACGCCCGCACCCAGCACAGCGACCATCGCCGCCAGCAAGGCCCAAGGATTGAGTCGCCGGTTCAGCGCGTCTTCGATCAGTGTCACGTGCAGTGGCGTGAGGATGGTAAACAGCAATACTTCGGGCACGGTCAGCACCCTGAAACTCAGGTACAGGCAGACATACGTCACGCCAAATTGCAGCGCGCCGATCAGCAGCATGCCCCGCATGAATCGCGGTTCGACCTGACGCCAGCGGGTCAGCGGGATGAATACCAGACCGGCGAGCACCACGCGGATCAGCACCGCGAAATAACTGTCGACGTGCCCGGCCAGATAGACACCGATCAGGCTGAACGAAAACGCCTGAATCAGTGTGACGATAAGTAGATAACCCATGCCTGCCCCCATTTTTGAAGGGCGCGACCATAGCGGTTGCGTCACTCACTGTCCACTCGACGGCCGCCGCTTTTTGACGCCAACCCGTCGCCGCGCCCCGCGTTACCCGTCACAAATATGACAGCCGTATTTTTGACGCACATGTCGTCGGTTTCGCCGAAAATATAGCCTATATCACGCAACTTTTCCTTAATGGAGGGTCTTACTCCGGGGCGCTGCAATATTGACTTCATCACCTAAAATCCTCGTCGCCCGGAGTAACACCATGATATTCAACACAAAAGACTTTGGTGCAGTGGGCGACGGCGTCACGGACGATACAGCAGCCATTCAGGCCACTATTGATGCAGCTGCAGCGGCGGGCGGTGGAGAAGTTGTGCTGGCAGCCGGGACCTACATTGTGTCCGGTGGCGAGGAGCCTTCCGACGGCTGTCTGATGCTCAAAAGCAACGTGACCCTATCGGGCGCGGGCATGGGCGAGACAGTCATCAAGCTGGCGGATGGCTCGGACACCAAGGTCACCGGCATCGTGCGTTCCGCCTACGGCGAAGAAACCCACGACTTCGGCATGAAAAATCTGACACTGGACGGTAACCGGGACGCCACCACCGGCAAGGTGGACGGCTGGTTCAACGGCTACATTCCAGGTTCTGACGGCAAGGATTCGAACGTTACGCTCGACAGCGTCGAGATCAAGGACTGCTCGGGCTATGGCTTCGACCCGCACGAGCAGACCGTCAACATGGTGATCAAAAACAGCGTATCCCATGGCAACGGCCTGGACGGTTTCGTGGCCGATTACCTGAGCGACAGCGTGTTTGAAAATAACATTGCTTATAACAACGACCGTCACGGCTTCAACGTGGTGACCAGCACTCACGATTTCACCCTGAGCAACAACGTCGCCTACGGCAATGGCAGCACCGGCATCGTGGTGCAGCGCGGCAGTGAAAACATCCCCTCGCCTGCCAATATCACCATCACCGGCGGCGCGGTCTATGGCAACGGTGCTGAAGGCGTGCTGATCAAGCTGTCCAGTCAGGTCTCTGTCAGTGGCCTGGACATTCACGACAATGGCAGTGCCGGTGTGCGCATCTACGGCAGTTCCGGGGTGGATGTCTTTGATAACACCCTGAGCAACAACTCCCTCGGCGCCCCGGTGCCGGAGATTATCATCCAGTCTTATGACGACACTTCGGGCGTTTCCGGCAAGTATTTCAACGGCAGCGACAACCTGATCCGCGGCAACGTGATCACCGGCAGCGACAACTCCACCTATGGCGTTGCCGAGCGCAACGAAGACGGCACAGATCGCAACAGCATCGTGGGCAACACCATCAGCCACACCAGCAAAGGCCTGACGCTGGTTTATGGTGACGGCAGTTTTGCAGGCGATTCGTTTCCGCTGATCACCGTGCAGGGTACCGACGCCAACGATGCGATCACCGGTGGCGCAGCCAATGAAATGATTCTCGGTCTGGCTGGCAAGGACAAGCTCAACGGCGCTGCGGGCGACGATATTCTGGTCGGCGGTGCGGGAGCCGACAAGCTCACCGGCGGCGCGGGTGCCGATACTTTTCGCTTCGACCAGCTGACCGATAGCTATCGCACGGCGACCACCAGCGTCACCGACCTGGTCACTGACTTCGACGTCAGCCAGGACCGCATCGACCTGTCAAACCTGGGTTTCAGCGGGCTGGGCAGCGGCAAGGGTGGCACGCTGAACATCAGCTACAACGCCACACTCGACCGCACTTACGTCAAATCACTCGACGCCGATGCAAGCGGCAACCGATTCGAGCTGGGCCTGAGCGGCAACCTGAAAGACACGCTCAATGCCAGCCATTTCATCTTCCAGCGGGTCATCGAAGGCACTGCGGGCGGCGATACCCTGACCGGCACCGACGGCAACGACGTGATGAACGGCAACGCCGGTACAGACCGCATCAATGGCGGTGCCGGTGCAGATCTCATCAATGGCGGGGCTGATGCCGATATTCTGACCGGTGGCGCGGGCGCGGACCTGTTCATCTACAACTCGCGTCTGGACAGCTACCGCAATTACAACGCCAGCGGCACTAAGCAAAGCGACACCATCACCGACTTCAACCCGGCCGAAGACCGGATCGACCTGTCCAGCATCGGCCTGCGAGGCCTGGGCGATGGCAGTGCCAACACTATCTATCTGTCCATCAATGCCGACGGCAGCAAGACCTATATCAAGACCAATGCGGTCGACACCACCGGCAATCGCTTCGAGATTGCACTGGAAGGCAACCTGCTCGACAAACTGAGCGCGTCCAGCTTCATCTTCTCTACAGCCTCAGCCACCAATCAGGCCCCGGTACTCAATACACCGCTGATGGATCAGAACGTTACCGAGTTGAAGGCGTTTTCCTACGCGGTACAACCGGGCAGTTTCAGTGATCCGGACAGCAACACGCTGACCTACAGCGCGACCCTGGCCGATAACAGCGCCCTGCCCGACTGGTTGAAGTTCGACAGCAAGACCCTGACCTTCAGCGGCACGCCGGGCGGCACGGCATCCGGGCTTTACTCGGTATTGCTGACCGCAAGCGATGCCACCGGCGCTTCGGTGGCCGACAGTTTTGCCATCACGGTAGGCAACGTTACACCGGGCGTTCTGACCGGCACCGAAAATGCGGAAGCGCTGTATGGCACCGAAGGTGACGACACCATTCTCGGGCTGGGTGGCGACGATACGCTGCGTGGCGATACCGGTGCCGACATCATCAACGGTGGCGCTGGCCGCGACGCATTGTACGGTGGAGACGGTGCCGACACGTTCGTCTACAGCACACTCACCGACAGCTACCGCGATTACGATGCTGGCGGGCTGACGGCCACCGACACAATCTATGACTTCACCCCCGGCCAGGACAAAATAGACGTCTCTGCTCTGGGTTTCCTGGGGCTGGGCAACGGTGAAGATCACACCTTGTACATGACCCTCAACGAAGCCGGCGACAAGACCTATGTCAAATCCGCCACGGCGGATGCCGACGGCAATCGCTTCAAAATCGCCCTGAGCGGCAACCTGATCGACACCCTGACCGATGCGGACTTCGTGTTCGGCCAGCGCGAGGCTCAGGAGATTCTCTATCTGCCGACGCTGGGCCAGTCCAACGCGCGCCTGCTGCGCATGACCGAAGACGACAATCAGTCCGGCACCTCGGAAATGGTCAAGGACCTGGCCCATTACACCGATTACGACGTGCGCAGCCAGTTCACCGACGCCAACGGTGATGGCATCGACCTTGCCGTAGGCGGCAGCACCGTGGTCGGCTATTCGACCGGCACGCAGGAAGAACAGCGTGTTTCGTGGTGGCTGGTGGATACCGATCAGCCAGGCCCTGCGCTGCTGCGTGCGACCGAACTTCTCAAGTCGCAACTGGCGTCGCTGACGGCTATCGATAAAGTGACCACCGGGATTATCTGGGGTCAGGGTGAAGAAGCCGCGCAGGAAATAGCCCGCGCCACGGACAAGCAGGCTGCAGCCGACCTGTACAAAACCTCGACCCTGAAGGTGTTCGATTACCTGCACGCGCAGATAGGCGACTTCACCGTGTACATGGCCGAAACCGGCCACTATCAGACCGAAGCGGCCAAGGCGCGCGGCTACACCGAAGAAAAGATCAACGCTATTGTCGAGGGTGCCGGATACGTCAGAAACGCTCAGGAAGCCATCGCCAATGAGCGTGCCGACGTCAAGCTGGCAGTTGACTACACCGACCTGCCCTTGCGTTACGAGGTCAACCCGCTGGTCTACCCCGATGACGTCTGGCACCTGCACGAAGAGTCCGCCGAAATCGTCGGTCAGCGCCTGGCCGACTTCATTGCCGATGACCTGGGTTTTCGTGGCGATGCCAGCGACAACAACGACCCGGCCGCCATTTTCGAGAGTGGCCAGAATGAAGGCGGCAACATCTTCGGCACCAGTGATGACGACACCCTGGTGGGCAGCGCCGGCAATGACGTGCTGGATGGCGATCAGGGCGCAGATGACATGACCGGCGGGGACGGCAACGACATCTATGTGGTCGATAACGCACTCGATACCGTCACCGAGAGCAATGATTCGCCATCACAGGTTGATACCGTGGTGTCTTCCGTCAGTTGGCAGCTGGGGGCGAACGTGGAAAACCTGCTGCTTACCGGCGTATCTGCCATCAACGGCACCGGCAATGCGCTGAAAAACGTCATCACCGGCAATGCCAGCAACAATATTCTCGACGGCGCAGCGGGTGCCGACCTGCTGACCGGCGGCGACGGATCGGACAGTTATTACGTTGACGATGCAGCCGACCGAGTGGTCGAGACCAACGCAGATCAGCAGGTAGGCGGCATCGACACGGTGCTCAGTTCGCTGGCCAGCTACACGCTGGGCGCCAACCTGGAAAACATCGTCATCACCGGCACAGGGGCGGCGAACGCAACCGGCAACACCCTTGATAACCTGATCTACGCAGGCGCTGGCGACAACGTCATGGACGGTCGTGACGGCAATGACACGGTGTCTTATCTGTTTGCCACGGCAGGCGTTACGGTTGCGCTGAACACCAGCGCTCAACAGGCCACCGGCGGCTCCGGGTTGGACACGCTCAAGGGTACAGAGAACCTGACTGGCAGCCAGTTTGCCGACACGTTGACCGGCAACAAAAACGCCAACGTCCTGAACGGCGGCAGTGGCAATGACACCTTGTCCGGCGGCGCGGGTGACGACGCACTGATCGGCGGGTCAGGCGCTGATACGCTGATTGGCGGCACCGGTGCAGACCGTTACGTGTTCAACAACAGCAACGAGACAGGCCTGGGCGGCCTGCGCGACATCATCAACGGCTTCAAGGCAGCCGAAGGCGACAAGCTGGACTTCACAGGCTTCGATGCCCGACCGCTGACCGATGCCCACGATGCGTTCGTGTTCATAGGCAACGCGGCGTTCAGCGCCAACAACACCGGCGAGCTTCGCTTTGCCGATGGGGTGCTGTACGGCAATCTCGATGACAACATCGGCGCGGACTTTGAAATCCAGCTGACTGGCGTGCAGAGTCTGCAAGCGGCCGATATCATCGTCTGATTGTGCCCAGCGTATTGCACAAGTCCTGAAAGCCCGGAACAAGTAGCTTTCAGGCTTCTGCCCCAAGGGCGTGGGAACGAAGCGGCGACGCTTCGCCTGTTCGCGAAGACGGTATTTCAGCCGATGCATTTTCGGCGATCATACCGGCCCTTTCGCGAACAAGTTCGCTCCCACAGTCTCCGGCCACAATTGCGCATAACGCAACGCGGACCCCGTTATAAATCGATTTATCGATTAAAAACTTCAAGCCCCTTGCCTGACCCATCCATAAATTTGTTTTATCCATAAGAGCGCTCTACTCTCAGGCTGGCTGGCAGGTGAGCCTGATTCGCAACTTGATGATGCTGCGATTGAACGTGGATGAAGCGTCGACACTCTGACCTGCGCCAACCTGCACACGCCGGGTTCGCGGCGCCTCTGGCCCGTTGACGAACACCACCGAACATTTGGCGTCTACATCCCCGTAGTTGCTGACGGTGATTGACCCGATGTTGTGATAAACGTCGTGCGTCACGTAATCGATCTTCACGCCCTGATACTGCTTTTCGACCTCGATGGGGTACGCAAAAGCCGTCACAGGCAACATGACCAGCAGTACACAGCACAGTCGATTCATTCGGCGATCTCCGAAGCGGGATTGTCAGAGTAGAACAAATAGCCAGCACATTAAGAGGAATTACAGCATGAAAGCGCCCCGCGTGACTCTCGACCAGTGGCGCACATTACAAGCCGTAGTCGACCACGGTGGCTTTGCTCAGGCCGCCGAGGCTCTGCACAGGTCGCAGTCATCGGTGAGTTACACCGTGGCGCGCATGCAGGAACAACTCGGCGTGCCGCTGTTACGCATTGACGGACGCAAGGCTGTGCTGACCGACGCCGGTGGCGTACTGCTGCGCCGTTCACGGCAACTGGTCAAACAGGCCAGCCAACTGGAAGACCTCGCCCACCATATGGAACAGGGCTGGGAGGCAGAAGTGCGGCTGGTGATTGATGCGGCCTATCCTTCGGCACGCCTGGTCAGGGCGTTGACCGCGTTCATGCCGCAAAGCCGAGGCTGCCGGGTGCGGTTGCGTGAAGAAGTGCTTTCGGGTGTCGAGGAGGTGTTGCTGGAAGGCGTCGCGGACCTGGCCATCAGCGGCTACAGCATTGCCGGGCATCTGGGCACCGAGATGAGCTCCGTCGAGTTCGTCGCCGTCGCTCATCCGGACCACGCCCTGCACCAGGCCAATCGCGAACTGACCTTTCAGGATCTGGAAAGTCAGCTACAGGTAGTGATTCGCGACTCAGGCAGACAGCAACCGCGGGATTTCGGCTGGCTGGGCGCGGAGCAGCGCTGGACGGTCGGCAGCCTCGGTACAGCCGCCACCTTCGTCAGCAATGGCCTGGGTTTCGCCTGGCTGCCTCGCCACATGATCGAGCGTGAACTGCGCGAGGGGCTGCTCAAGCCGCTGCGCCTGGACAAGGGCGGCAGCCGCAACCCGACCTTCTATCTTTACTCCAGCAAGGACAGGTCGCTGGGCCCGGCCACGCAGATTCTCATCGATCTGATCCGCACGTTCGACACCGCACCACTGACCACGGCACTCACTGCTCCACAACACGCCTGACAGGAGTAGGCACATGGCTTTTCTCGAACACGACGACTGTTCGCTGCACTATGAAGAGTATGGTCTGGGCGAACCCGTCCTGTTGTTACATGGCCTGGGTTCCAGCTGTCAGGACTGGGAATATCAGATCCCGGCACTGGCCAGTCAATACCGCGTCATCGTCATGGACATGCGTGGCCATGGTCGCTCGGACAAACCCTACGGGCGCTACAGCATTCAGGCCATGAGCAATGACGTGGAGGCGTTGATCGAACACCTTCGTCTGGGTCCGGTACACCTGATCGGCCTGTCGATGGGCGGGATGATCGGCTTTCAGTTGGCGGTCGATCAACCGCACCTGCTCAAGAGCCTGTGCATCGTCAACAGCGCGCCACAGGTCAAGGTCAGAAGCGCAGGCGACCTTTGGCAATTGGCCAGACGCTGGACCCTGTCACGCATCGTCAGCATGCAGACCCTGGGCGAGGCGCTGGGCAAGCTGTTGTTTCCAAAGCTGGAACAGGCCGACCTGCGGCGCAAGATGGCCGAGCGTTGGGGCAAGAATGACAAGCGCGCCTATCTGGCCAGTTTCGATGCCATTGTCGGCTGGGGCGTGGAAAACAAACTGGGGCGCATTACCTGCCCGACGCTGATCATCGCGGCCGAACACGATTACACACCGGTCTCGCTCAAAGAGGCTTACGTCAAACGCCTGCCCAATGCGCGGCTGGTAGTCATCAACGACTCCCGGCATGCCACGCCGCTGGACCAGCCCGAGCAATTCAATCGCACGCTGCTGGAATTCATGGCCAGCATCGGAGTCTGAAAACCTTGTGCAGCACCATAGGTGCGCTGGCTGATGGCATGAAGCCGCGCAAACCCTCTAACGCGCTGGGCAAAGAACGCCAAACGTGGTTACCTTGCCAGCCACAGTCGATATCTCTTACCGAAGGACCTGTTGCCACATGCTGAAAAAAATCGCCCTCACCGCCTGCTCCGTATTGTTCGCCGCCAACCTGATGGCTGCCCCGGATAAAGCCACGCACGTGGTACTCGATACCAGCTTCGGCCAGATTGAAATCGAACTCGCAGACACCAAGGCACCGGTCAGCACCCAGAACTTTCTGGGTTACGTCGACAGCGGCTTCTACAGCAACACCATTTTTCACCGAGTGATTCCGGGCTTCATGGTGCAAGGTGGCGGTTTCACCCAGCAACTGGTTCAGAAGCCGACCAAGGACCCGATCAAGAACGAAGCACAGAACGGTTTGCACAACGTGCGTGGGACCATTGCCATGGCCCGTACTTCGGACATTAACTCGGCTACCAGTCAATTCTTCATCAACACCAACGACAATGCCATGCTCGACAACGGCACACGTGACTTCGGTTACGCGGTGTTCGGTAAAGTCGTCAAGGGTATGGACGTGGTCGACAACATCGTCAACGCCCGCACCACTACTACGAAAGGCATGCAAAACGTGCCAATCGACCCGATCCTGATCAAGTCCGCCAAACGCGTCGACTAAGCAGGAAAACTGCACCGCATAAAGCCTTCGGGCTTTGTGCGGGCTGGACGGGAGAGCCTCCACTTATCAAGGAGAACCCACGTCGCGTGGGTGTGATAGCCAATGCTTTATCGTCGTTTTGAAAAACTGATCGATATCTTCAAAGACGCCCCTACCCCTGCCCCTCCCAACACCGTCTTCGCGTTTTACATTTATTACCTGCGTCAGGTATGGCCGACGTTTCTCGCGCTTCTGGTCGTGGGACTGATCGGTGCGCTGATCGAGGTGTCGCTGTTCAACTACCTGAGCCGCATTATCGACCTGGCGCAAACCACGCCGCCCAAGGATTTTTTCAGCGTTCATGGCCCGGAACTGATCTGGATGGTGGTGGTGGCCCTGCTGCTGCGCCCGATCTTCGTCGGCCTGCACGACCTGCTGGTGCATCAGACCATCAGCCCCGGCATGACCAACCTGATTCGTTGGCAAAACCACAGCTACGTGCTCAAACAGAGCGTCAACTTCTTCCAGAACGATTTCGCCGGGCGTATCGCCCAGCGCATCATGCAGACCGGCAACTCGCTGCGCGACTCGGCGGTGCAATCGGTGGATGCGCTGTGGCACGTACTGATCTACGCGATCAGCGCCATGGTGCTGTTCGCCGAGGCCGACTGGCGCCTGATGATCCCGCTGGGCACCTGGATCGTGGCGTTCATACTCTCGCTGATGTACTTCGTCCCCAGGGTCAAGCAACGCTCGGTGGAGTCGTCCGATGCGCGCTCCAGGCTCATGGGCCGGATAGTCGACGGCTACACCAACATCACCACATTGAAACTGTTCGCGCACACCAATCATGAGCAGCAATATGCGCGTGAAGCGATGCGTGACCAGACCGAGAAAAGCCAGCTGGCTGGCCGTGTCGTCACATCGATGGACACCACCATCACCACCATGAACGGCGTGCTGATTGTCACCACCACCGGGCTGGCCCTGTGGTTGTGGACCCAGTCGATGATCTCGGTGGGGGCCATCGCGCTGGCCACAGGCCTGGTGATTCGTATCGTCAACATGTCCGGCTGGATCATGTGGGTGGTCAATGGCATTTTCGAGAACATCGGCACCGTGCAGGACGGCCTGGAGAGCATCTCGCAGCCTGTCACGGTGAATGACCAGCCCGGCGCGCTGCCGCTGAAGATCGAAAACGGCGGCGTCCGGTTCGATGGCGTTGATTTCCATTACGGCAATGGCAACGGGATCATTCACAACCTCAACCTGGACATCAAACCGGGCGAGAAAATCGGTTTGATCGGGCCTTCAGGCGCCGGCAAGTCGACGCTGGTGAACCTGCTGCTGCGCATGTATGACGTTCAAGGCGGCAGGATCCTGATCGACGGTCAGGATATTTCCGAGATTACCCAGGAAAGCCTGCGTGCGCAGATCGGCATGATCACTCAGGACACGTCGCTGCTGCACCGTTCTATTCGCGAAAACCTGCTGTATGGCAATCCTGACGCCACTGACGAACAGCTCTGGGAATCGATCCGCAAGGCCCGTGCCGAAGAGTTCATCCCGCAGTTGTCGGATTCCGAAGGCCGCACCGGTTTTGATGCCCATGTGGGAGAGCGCGGCGTCAAGCTGTCCGGTGGTCAACGCCAGCGTATTGCGATCACCCGTGTGCTGCTCAAGGACGCACCGATCCTGATCATGGATGAAGCCACCTCGGCACTTGATTCGGAAGTTGAAGCAGCGATTCAGGAAAGCCTGGAAACCTTGATGCAAGGCAAGACCGTCATCGCCATTGCCCACCGCCTGTCGACCATCGCCCGCATGGATCGTCTGGTGGTACTGGAAAAAGGCCAGATCGCCGAAACCGGCACCCACACCGAACTGCTGGCCCGCGGCGGGCTGTATGCGCGGTTGTGGCAGCATCAGACCGGCGGGTTTGTGGGGGTGGATTGAGGATGGGGAGATTGCTGGCCTCTTCGCGAGCAAGCTCGCTTCCACAGGATCTTCAGAGGCCAGTGATCTACCCGCTGCCGTGCCTGACATCCACTTATGACTATCGTGCCGATGCTCCACGCGCGAAGGCCTATCCCCCGCTACTCCGTCTGCCGATACGGCAACGCACTCCTCGCCTCATCGGCATACGCCAGTACGCCGACGCGTTCCTGCTCGAGAAACTCGCTGACCGCGTCTTTCAACCCTGGGTGCATCAGGTAATGCCATGACCGGGTGATCTGCGGTTCGAAGCCACGAATCAATTTATGCTCACCTTGAGCGCCGGCATCGAATCGTTGCAGACCATGGGCGATGGCGTAGTCCATGCCCTGATAGAAACAGGTCTCGAAGTGCAGTCGGTCAAACTCGGCCAGGCAACCCCAGTAGCGCCCGTAGAAACTATCGTCACCGATCAGGCTGAAAGCCATCGCCACAGGCCGTGAGCCCTGCAAGGCGATGACCACGCGGATCGATTCGGGCATACGCTCGGCCAGCAGACTGAAAAATTCGCGTGTCAGGTATGGCGCCTGCCCGCGAATTTCGTAGGTATTGGAATAGCAGGCGTAGACGAAGTCCCACAGCACTTCGCTCATCTGCGCGCCTTCGAGCCATTCAAACTCGATGCCCTGCCCCGCCACCTGTTCACGCTCCTTGCGCATCTGCTTGCGCTTGCGCGAACTCAATGCGTCCAGAAAGTCCTGAAAGTCGCGGTAACCCCGGTTATGCCAATGAAACTGACAACCAAAGCGCTGCAGCCAGCCCGGTTGCGATTCAAGCAAGGCATCGGCAGCCGGGTCGGTGAAATTCACATGGGCGCTCGACAGCCCCTCGCTCTGCAGATAGGCTGGCAGCTCGCTGAGCAACTCCATGCCGCCTTGAGGCGTTGCCGACAGGATGCGTGAGCCGCCAACCGGGCTGAACGGCACCGCGACCAACAGTTTGGGGTAATAGGCGATTCCGGCACGACGGCAGGCGTCTGCCCAGCCGTGATCGAACACATATTCGCCGTACGAGTGCCACTTCCGGTAGGCCGGCAATGCCGCAACCAGTTGATCGTTTTCGTAGTGCAGCACATGTTCGGCACGCCAACCGGAGCGTGGCCCGAGGCTGCCGCTGTCTTCCAGTGCGCTGAGAAAGGCATGCCGCAGGAACGGCTGATTGCCCGGCACCAGTGCGTCCCATTGAGCAGGCGCAACGGTGCTTAGGTTGTCGATAACGTGAACGGGCATGCAGATTCCCCGGATTGTCAGGCGTTATGGAGAGTATCCCTTATTGAGGCCCTGCGTTCACAGCATCCGAAAGCTGTATGGAAAGTTTGATCGCACACGCCTTGATCGCACGCATGCGTTCCTTGGTGATTTGTTTTAGCCGGTCAAGGTATTGTTGATCGGATTGCATGTCCGGCGACAGCTCATCCAGAACGGCGAGACGCTCAGCAAAAGGGCGCTTTACCGGCTCAAACTCGTGGGCGTAGCGGATTTCCAAATAATCCATCCAAAACTCCCTGGCAATCAGTGACTCGAAAAACGCAGGAGTACTTTCACGCGCAATTATCTCGCGGTAGGCGGAATCCAGATCGGCGTCACTCACCCCCGCCAGAGTCCTGAACAGCATGGATCTGGACCGGCTGGCCAATCCAAGCCGTACCTGCAAACCCGTTCGATAGGCCAGTCGTACTTCGGCTTCATCTACCGTTTTATTGCTTGTCATCCGAAGAGCAATATCGCGACGGGCAATTTTTTCCACCTCATCGAGACGGTCGAGACTGCGGGTCATCTTGAACAGCTCCAGTGGCCGTGAGGCTTCCGGCGTGGATGACGTAATCGCGAACACCCCAACGCGAACTTCCATGTCCCCGAATATTAACGCCAGACCATCGCCACAGGTTTGAGGATGGGCGGCAAGATCAAACAATTGCCGACGCAGCTCCCCATTTTCAGCAGCCGCTTCCATCATCGTCCAGACCCGTGTCGTGAGCGCTTTACGATCGTTGAAAAAGTCTGCTGAAGTGGTCAGGTCGCTCAGCACCTGAAAAAAATCTGTAGAACCGGAACAGTCCTGCACGTTATGCCAAAGCTCTGTCCGTGCAGCCAGTTGCTCACCACTCGCACTGCCAAGCCAGGTCTTAAGGGCAGGCGTTTCCTGATGCAACAAGCGGTTATGGCTGATACCCAAACGGGACTGATACCTTTGCTCACGCAGCACTCTGATCCGTTCATGCGTCTGCACACTCAGCGGATTACCATTCAAATGTATATTCAGACGATTATCGCTGAGGGAGCGATCAATAAGGGCGAGCGCCTGGGTGGTTATGTCCGAGATATGGTTGTCACGAAGGTCGAGAAGCATCAGATCAGAACTGCGCCAGTTCCACTCTGGCACCCTTTCAATACCTGTAGAACGTAAAAAAAGCATGCGCAGTGCGTTGAGCGGACTCAGCCGCGTGTTCCGCCCAAGCGAGCAAAAACTGAGGTCCAGAACTTCCAGTCGGCTCAGATTTCGCAAACCGGCGTTGCACTGGTCGGTCCAGACCAGCGGGTTGTGTCTGAGTGACAACTCTCTGAGTCGAGTCATCCGCCCTATCGACTCTGGCAGGGATTGCAGCGCATTGAAATCCAGGCTCAATGAATGCAGGTTGCTGAAATGCTTAAGTAATACATCAGCCTGTGAATGGGTAAGCCGCATGTTTCGAGCGTTTAAAACCGCCACATGACTGAAGTCAGCCAATACCTCCGGCATGTTTCCTATCCGTAGACCCTCCAGATCAAGCGAATACCCCAAAAACTCACCCTGATAGTTTCTGCAGTGAGCGCTCAGGCGCCTCCAGCAATTGCGAATTCGCAACGCCGCGATTGCCCTCGGTCTAAGCAGTGACGAGGGCTCAGCTTGCAGTACCCAATTGTCCAGGCCGGTTTGCAAAGTGCTCAGTTCCTGAGCGAGGCCTTGCAGCCTTTGTCGAACAAAGTTCGTCAATTGCGAGGCAGAACCTGTGTGCTCTGCACGCAGAGCCTGAAGAAACGTCGTAACCTGCTCTTCGGAAAAATCCGGATACAGGCTTTTTACCGCAAGCTCTGGCGAGTGGCTGGGCGCACCAATCCCAAGCCTGCGGAAGAGGCCACGCAAACGTCCGCTCAGGGGATAACCCACACGGCCATCGTGCAGTCGTTGCGGCCATTTGATGCCAGGCTTGATCGGCTGCAACTGCAGGATTTCCGCTATCCGGTCGCGTCTGTCAGATGCGATACGACACAAAAGACTGCGCAGGTGCTGCTCATCCGCATTCACTGGCAATTCGATGTTGACTCGCACGTCATCAGGAAGCGCGTTCAGCAGAGCACTGAAAAAGCTCTGACCAGCCTCACCTATAGACTCACCCAACTGATTGAAGGGCTGAAATACTTCTTCGGTTCTGATCAGAACCCGATGCACGACAGTCGTCTGGTCACTTTCAAGGCTCGCGATCTCATCGCCCTCCAGCGTGTCTTTCAGCAGATCGATTGAAACGTCGCCACGCCAGCCCGGCGTGTACGGCAACATGCCAAGCCCAGTCGCACAGGTGTCCGGATTACCCGACGAGCGTCGGTAGAAGCCTTCGATGGCCCTGTTTATTCGCAGTTGCTGCTGATACTCACGAGCATGCTCGGCAAGCTCAAGAGGGATACGTTTTTCCGAGGTCATCCGTGCGGTGTCTGCATCGCTCGCCATCTCGATGAGTTCCAAAGCGATGCTGTCCGGCACACTGCTGAAATCGCGTTGAATCAGCTTGACCAGCGGCTCACTGCTGCGGTTGTGCAGTGCATAAACCTCGTCAAGCAACGGCCCCATGTGAAGTTGCGCACAGTCGGCCAGATAACGTTTGAAACCTTGAACCTGCGAAGTTTTATCTGCACCGCTGGTTCCCGTCAGATGACTGACTTCATCGGGTGTCAGCCCTTCCAGCAATTGGCCGAGCGCCTGCGTGAGGTCTTCTGTCGCGCCCACGACACTGGATGAAAATGTCATATGCGCCCCCACGTTCCAGGCGTCGAGCATGGTTCCGTCTGCGTCTAACACTAACAACCCTCGGCTCTTGTGCCAGTGCGGCGACGACACCAGCAGCTTCATCCATGGCTCGATATGAGTGACAGGCACTGGCGAGGACTCTTATGCCTTGAGGGCGTCTATGCAGGCTTGCAAGCCCCGCTCGATTTCCATGCGCTGGATGGCATCTCTCAGCAGAGCTGGAAGCGGGTGACTTTCGACATGTATCTGACGCAACAACGCCTCGTTGCTGCCCGTAATGCTCAAGACCCGCGAGATCTCTTCTTCGGTGAACGCATCACACGTCACATTAAGCCGCCTGAACGCTGTGACTTCATCCCAGCCCATGGGGTTTTCCCACTCGTGACGCCAGGCACCGGCCCCGTTGTGCTCAAGCTTAGGCGAGTAGGCGTGCTGATCCTGCGGGTGCCTGATACGCCAGTTTTTTCCGGTTGCGTCTGCTTCAACGCGGTACAGCTTGCCGTTCATTGGCAGCCACGTCTTGCTGTCGAATTCGTAAAGCCCCAGCGGGTTGGCACGCAAACCGTCAGGCACCGTAACCGTATCCGCATAACCGCCAACAGTCGGCTTTCCAAGACGAACCGATCCATCCACCCTCTTCTGCACCAGGCTTTCGATAAACATCGACGGTTCCAGCCGATCGAGCGCGCCAATGACGCTGCCCACCACTACTGTCTGAGCGACGTTTTCGGCGATGTTATAAACATGTTGCATGGCCTCTTCCACTTCCCCGTGCGTCCAGTCTTCGTAGGCAACGAACGCTTCGCGGACAAGCTGATAGAGAGCAACCACGGCCATGACTTCACCCAGCACAGGCACAAAGAGTCCGGCCGCATTGAGTATGTCCATGCCACTGTTTTTCAGGTTGTCGAGCAGCGCATCCCTGGCTAGCTGATCAGCCTCACCGCTATGGTCCGTGAATCAACGTAGGTTTTGGCCAGCAGGTGCTCGTAAAGCAACTCGAATGGTGGCTTGGAAAATGGCTGCGCCTGCAACACCAGGTCGGCATTGACGTCCAGCGTGTGTTCCTGGACCGGGTAGAGCCGCGATTTCAGCTTCGCAAAAAACTCCGGACTTTGGCCAAGGCTGACGAAGCGGCTGAAATAGCGCCTGTAACTGTCACTGTCGAGCGCTGCCACGAGGCTGTCGTTGAAAGCCCGGAGTGAGGCGAACTGTTTGAGCGGGTGTGACGGCTCTGAAGGCATATAGACAAGACAAGGCCCACTGTCAGGGTCAGCAATATCCTGCTGAATCAGCAAAGCCCCGTATAACAGGCAGCCCGAAAAAGCGTAGGTATCGAGCATGTGCAACTGACAATAGCGCAACCCCCTGCCCCCCCATTGCGCATGGACGTGGGGCTTCACTACGCTCAACAGCATCTGGTAAGCGGCTTCGCTGATATCGCCCTTCATCATGGCAATGTGCGCAAGCACCTCGACAGCATCGCGCTCACCGTCGATAAAAACAGCGGCAACCGCTTTCGCAGCGCCTGGCGTGGAAGGCTTGAATACACTGTCCAGATGCGTCTGATACTGGCCACCAAGATCCAGTTCATGACAAAAATCAGCGAATTGCTCAAGGTCGATATCAAGACGGTCCTTGTATTCCACCTTGTACCTGCGCTGAGCACTGTCGATAAGCCAGTAACGCAGACCTCCAGTACGAAGTATTGCCGAGTACGGATCGAAGCGGCTTCGGTTACTGGAGGCGAAGTTCTGCAAGGCGGCCTGCAACAGCGTCTGTTCAAGGGGATTCGGCTTCCAGGAACCGTCATAACGCCAGGTCATCAGTTGAAAGGCTTCGACATCCAAGGGACGTTCGAAGCGTTCGAAAAACGCTTGCGTCAGCAGAGGCGCTGCGAATGCTTGTGCTGATAAAAGACGATTGCGAACGGGCCCGAGCGCATGCTTGGAACGCAGGGTTTTCTGATGACTGGCGTGCAGTGCCTGGCGCAAGGTCGCCGGGGCGTTCAAATACCAGTCAGGCAGGCTGCCTCTGATGAATCCGGCATTTGGATGCTCAACGTCGAATGGCGCAGAGTCGAGTTGTCGTGAGGAAGGCAGGGAACCAGGCGAGGCTGGCGTTCCAGACGTGGTGTAGGCGGTAAACATGATCGATACCCGTGATGGCTTGGTAAAAAGCCAACACGATAAAGATCCGCCGGGGTGCAGGTGACATAACGGGATATGACAGGCAGCGTCTGATATCCAGACGCTGCCCATAAAGCGCTATCAGCGCTTGCGCAGAATCACGCTGCCAATCGAGTAACCGGCACCGAACGAGCTGAGCACGGCCAGCGCGCCCTCGGGCAAGTCATCCTGATAGGTATGAAACGCAATGACCGAGCCTGCCGAGCTGGTGTTGCCATAAGTGTCGAGAATCACTGGCGCTTCCTCTACGGTGGCATCACGACCCAGCAGCTTCTTGACGATCAACTGGTTCATGCTCAGGTTGGCCTGATGCAGCCAGAAGCGTTTGACGTCGGTGATGTTGATACCGTTGTCCTGCAAATGCGCCGCGACCAGCTCGGCGACCATCGGGCAGACCTCGCGGAACACCTTGCGGCCTTCCTGCACAAACAGCTTGTCCGGCGCATTCTGGCCCTCGTCCGAGGTACGGTTGAGGAAACCGAAATTGTTGCGGATGTTGTTGGAGAATTTGGTCAACAAACGAGTACTGACGATATCGAACTGGTAAGGCGAGGTGGCGAGATCCGCGCGCTCGACCACAACGGCTGTGGCCCCGTCGCCAAAAATGAAATGGCTGTCACGGTCACGGAAATTAAGGTGCGCGGTGCAGATTTCCGGACTGATCACCAGCAAGGCGCGGGCCTGCCCCAATTGCACGCTGTTGCAGGCTGCCTGGATACCGAAGGTGGCCGAAGAACAGGCCACGTTCATGTCGAAACCATAGCCCGCGACACCCAGCGCTTCCTGAATCTCGATGGAAATCGCCGGATAGGCGCGCTGCAAGTTGGAGCAGGCAACGATTACACCGTCGATATCGGCAGCGGTTTTGCCTGCACGTTGCAAAGCCTGTTCGGCCGCAGCAACCCCCATCTGGCAGAGGATCGACCGTTCATCATTGCCGCGCTCCGGCAGGTTGGGCTTCATGCGCTGCGGGTCGAGAATGCCTTGCTTGTCCATGACAAAGCGGCTTTTGATGCCCGATGCTTTTTCGATGAACGCGGCGCTGGATTCACTGAGTGCTTCCACTTCACCACGTTCGATAGCCGCTGCGTTGTCGCTGTTGAACTGTGCGACATAGGCATTGAAAGACTGCACCAGCTCTTCGTTGGAGATGCTGTTGGCCGGGGTAAACAGGCCTGTGCCACTGATGACGACGTTGTGCACGGTCGTTCCTCTCTTATTGAGTTGCAGGTAAACACCTGCTCAGGCACGGTGTTCGGAGGCCCTCTGTTTTTGGGACCAACGTACCAGTGCGACTGTAAAAGCTGCCCGCAACAGAGAGCAGCGTTTCATGACACGGTGAAGACAGGCGCGGAGTGTGCCACAGAGCCCGGTTTTGGCGCTATCGGGCCAATGAATATAGGCCTGATAGCGACAATTGACTGTGCTGAAGGCCGACGCAGGATCAGCCCTCCACCTGACTCCACTGCTTGCTCAACCGTTTGTCCGACACCGGCATTTTGGTGCCTAACTGCTGAGCGAACAGCGACACGCGATACTCCTCCATCCACCAGCGATACAGCGCCAGTTCCGGGTCGCGCTTGCCTTCCTGGGCGTGCTTGTCGGCACGTGTCTGGTATTGCGTCCACAGGCCTGCCAGCTCGATGCTCCACACCCGGTCTTTCTGCACCTGACCTGGCAGTTTTTCCAGACGCATCTCGATAGCCTTCAGGTAGCGCGGCAGTTCCTTGAGCCACACCGCCGGGGTTTCACGCACGAAACCGGGGTACACCAGTTTGCTCAGTTGCGCCTTGATATCGTTGAGGGCAACCGCCTGCGACAGGTCAATCTTGCCTTTGAAGCGCTTTTGCAGTCCGTGCCACAGCTTGAGAATCTCCAGCGTCAGCTTCGCCAGCCGTTCGGCGTGTTCGGTCCAGTCGGCGCGCTTGCGCTCAGCCAGCGACAACAGGCCGGCACCGTCGCGCGGCAACTCGGCTTCACCTTCCAGCACGCAACTGTCGAGGCTGGCCAGCAGGATGTCCTCTATCAACGCATCGATGCGGCCCAGCTCGCGGTGCAACAAGGCCAGCTCGGTCTGCCCCGGCAATTTGTTACGCAGGAACTTCGCCGGTTCAGCCAACTGTTGCAGCAGCAAACGCTGCAAAGCACGGCGATGCTGATATTCAGCTTCGGCCTGTGTGGAGAACCGGCCTTCCTTGACCGCTCCGCCCTCTTCGACCAACGCGGGATAAACCGTCATCGACAACCCAGCGATGTTCTGCTGAGTCTTTTGCGCCACCGCAGCAAAGGCCTTGGCCTGCACCGGCTGCTGGCTTTTCGCGGTTTGAGGTACGGCCAGTGCGGCCTGGCTAGCCTCGGCAAAGCGCGCCGTCAGCTCGGCCAGATCACGCCCCTCACCGAGAAACTTGCCGCTGCCATCGACGATTTCCAGGTTCATCTTCAGGTGGCCTTCAAGCTGCTGCGCGGCTTCAGCCCAGCCCTCGTCGCTGACCCGCACGCCGGTCATGCGCAGAAGCTCACGCCCCAGCGCCTGGGGCAATGAGCCCTCGCCGAAGGTAATACGTTGCAACGCGGCCTTGATGAAATCCGGGACCGGCACGAAGTTCTTGCGCACCGCCTTGGGCAGGTTGCGCACCAGCGCAATGCTCTTGGTCTCGAGCAAGCCCGGCACCAGCCACTCCAGGCGCTCGGCAGGCAGCGACAGCAACAGGGGCGCAGGGACGCGCAAGGTCACGCCGTCACGTGGGTGGTTGGGCTCGAAGTGGTAACTCAGCGACAGACTGAGGTCGCCCAGGTGCAAGGTATCCGGATACTGCGCGGCGGTAACTTCACTGGCCTCGCGGGCCAGCACGTCCTCTTCGCGCATGATCAGCAGTTGCGGGTTCTTCTGGCTTTCAGTCTTGTACCAGCTGTCGAACGTGGCCGTCTGATGAATCTCGGCCGGGATTCGCGCTTCATAGAAGCTGAACAAGGTGTCTTCGTCAGCCAGAATATCGCGACGTCGAGCCTTGGCCTCCAGCTCATCGAGCTGCTCCAGCAGGCGGGTATTGGCACTCAGGCATTTGGCCCGCGACAGGATGTCACCGCGCACCAGGCCTTCGCGAATGAACAGCTCACGCGACACCACCGGGTCAATCGGCCCGTAATGCACCGGACGGCGACCAACCACGATCAGGCCGAACAGCGTAATCTGCTCGAACGCTACGACCTGCCCGCGCTTCTTCTCCCAGTGCGGCTCGAAATGATTTTTCTTGATCAGGTGGCCAGCCAGCGGCTCGATCCAGTCCGAATCGATCTTGGCCACCATGCGCGCGTACAGCTTGGTGGTTTCCACCAGCTCGGCGGTCATCAACCACTGCGGGCGCTTCTTGCCGAGCCAGGAAGACGGGTGAATCCAGAAGCGCCGCTGCCGTGCGCCAAGGTAGTCACCCTCGTCGGCCTTTTGCCCGATCTGACTCAGCAGACCAGAAAGAATGGCCTTGTGGAATTTCGGGTAATCGGCCGGTTCCTTGTTGACCGTCAATTGCAGATCGCGGCAGATCAGGCTCAGCTGTCGATGGGAATCACGCCACTCGCGCAGGCGCAGGTAATTCAGGAAATTGCGCCTGCACCAGTTACGCAGCGGGCTGGCCGTCAGGGTCTGGCGCTGCTCTTCAAAACCACGCCACAGATTGACCAGCCCGGCGAAGTCCGAGTCGGCGTCTTTCCATTGCGCATGGGCCTGATCAGCCGCCTGCTGACGCTCGGGTGGACGCTCACGCACATCCTGCACGGACATGGCACTGGCCACGATCAAGACTTCCTGCAGGCTGCCCTGCCTCGCAGCTTCCAGAAGCATGCGACCCATGCGCGGGTCCACTGGCAGGCGCGCCAGTTGACGGCCCAGCGGGGTCAGCTGATTTTCGCGATTGACCGCCGACAGCTCCTGCAACAGGTTGAAACCGTCGCTGATCGCTTTGCCATCCGGCGGCTCGATGAACGGGAAATCGGTGATCTCGCCCAGACGCAGGTGCAGCATCTGCAGGATGACCGCTGCCAGGTTGGTGCGCAGTATCTCGGGGTCGGTGAATTCAGGTCGACCGTTGAAATCCTCTTCGCTGTACAGACGCACGCACAAACCGGGCTCGACACGCCCGCAACGGCCTTTGCGCTGGTTAGCGCTGGCCTGCGATACCGCCTCGATCGGCAGGCGCTGGACCTTGGCGCGATAGCTATAGCGGCTGATGCGCGCAGTACCGGTATCGATCACGTAGCGGATGCCCGGCACGGTCAGCGAGGTTTCGGCCACGTTGGTGGCCAGCACCACACGACGACCCGGATGGGACTGAAAGATACGCTGCTGTTCGGCAGGCGAAAGGCGTGCGTACAGCGGCAGAATTTCGGTGTGCCTGAGCTGCGCCTTGCGCAGTACCTCGGCGGCATCGCGGATCTCGCGTTCGCCGGGCAGAAACACCAGCACGTCGCCCGGGCTCTTGCGCTCGCTACGCTCAAAGGCCGCCAGCTCATCCAGCGTGGCCAGAATGGCCTGATCGACTGTCAGGTCTTCCTCGACGCTGTTACCTTCCTCGTCCTGCTCGCTGGTCAGCGGGCGATACCAGAGGTCGACAGGGAAGGTACGCCCGGACACTTCGATCACCGGAGCATCGTTGAAGTGCTCGGAAAAGCGCTGCAGGTCGATGGTCGCGGAGGTGATGATGACCTTCAGGTCCGGGCGACGTGGCAGCAGGGTTTTCAGGTAGCCGAGCAGGAAGTCAATGTTCAGACTGCGTTCATGAGCTTCGTCGACGATGATCGTGTCGTAGCGTTCCAGAAAGCGGTCATGCTGGGTTTCGGCCAGCAGAATACCGTCGGTCATCAGTTTGATCAGCGTGTTGCTGTCGCTCTGATCTTCAAAGCGCACCTGATAACCGACCAGCGCGCCCAGCGGTGTGCCCAACTCATCGGCCACCCGGCTGGCCACGCTGCGTGCGGCGATCCGGCGCGGCTGGGTATGGCCGATCAGACCGTGCTGGCCGCGACCGATTTCCAGGCAGATTTTCGGCAATTGGGTGGTCTTGCCGGAGCCGGTTTCACCGGCAATGATCAGCACCTGATGCTTGAGCAAGGCCTCCTTGATCTCATCGCGTTTGGCGGCGATGGGCAGGTTGTCGTCATAACGGATCGTCGGCACGCTCTCACGCCGCGCCGTCACCTGCGCACAGGAGGCTTGAACCCGCGCTACCCATTGCGCCAGCTTCGCCTCGTCAGGCTTTTTGCGCAGGTCATGCAACTGACGGCGCAGGCGATGACGTTCGCTGATCATCGCTTGGTCGAGGTTTTTCAGAAGTTGGTCGATAGAGGGCGATTCGTCGGTCATCAGGCGCGCAGGGTCTTTTTTCAAATGGCAGGTGCGGATTGTCGCAGATTGTGGCGGGTCGTGACGAATGGCCTGAATGCCAGGCTATCCATCGCGGCCATGGTTTGCCGGCAGCACGGCTCAATTACAACAAAGTATGAGGTACGAAATACCGGACGCTCCGCGTCCTTTTTGCGACGCAGAGCGTCGAGACCTGCATTCCCACGCTGGAGCGTGCGGAACGATAATCTCAACTATCGTGCGGCGCTCCAAGTCGCATGCCTTTCCGGACGCTCCGCGTCCTCATTGCGACGCAGAGCGTCGAGACCTGCATTCCCACGCTGGAGCGTGCGGAACGATAATCTCAACTATCGTGCGGCGCCCCGCGTCGCATGCCTTTCCGGACGCTCCGCGTCCTTTTTGCGACGCAGAGCGTCGAGACCTGCATTCCCACGCTGGAGCGTGCGGAACGATAATCTCAACTATCGTGCGGCGCTCCAAGTCGCATGCCTTTCCGGACGCTGCGCGTCCTCTTGCGAAGCAGAGCGTCGAGACCTGCATTCCCACGCTGGAGCATAGGGGACGATAATCGCAACTATCGTACGGCACTCCGCGTCGCATGCCTTTATGGACGCTCCGCGTCCTTTTTGCGACGCAGAGCGTCGAGACCTGCATTCCCACGCTGGAGCGTGCGGAACGATAATCTCAACTATCGTGCGGCACTCCGCGTCGCATGCCTTTCCGGACGCTCCGCATCCTCTTGCGACGCAGAGCGTCGAGACCTGCGTTCCCACGCTGGAGCGTGCGGAACGATAATCTCAACTATCGTGCGGCGCTCCGCGTCGCATGCCTTTCCGGACGCTGCGCGTCCTCATTGCGACGCAGAGCGTCGAGACCTGCATTCCCACGCTAGAGCGTGCGGAACGATAATCTCAACTATCATGCGGCGCTCCGCGTCGCATGCCTTTCCGGACGCTGCGCGTCCTCATTGCGACGCAGAGCGTCGAGACCTGCATTCCCACGCTGGAGCGTGGGAACGAGAATCCAACTATCGTGCGGCGCTCCGCGTCGCATGCCTTTCCGGACGCTGCGCGTCCTCATTGCGACGCAGAGCGTCGAGACCTGCATTCCCACGCTGGAGCGTGCGGAACGATAATCGCAACTATCGTGCGGCGCTCCGCGTCGCATGCCTTTCCGGACGCTCCGGATCCTCTTGCGACGCAGAGCGTCGAGACCTGCGTTCCCACGCTGGAGCGTGCGGAACGATAATCTCAACTATCGTGCGGCGCTCCGCGTCGCATGCCTTTCCGGACGCTGCGCGTCCTCTTACGACGCAAAGCGTCGAGACCTGCATTCCCACGCTGGAGCGTAGGGGACGATAATCGCAACTATCGTGCGGCGCTCCGCCCTACTTCTTCACGCCCAGGTTCTTCAATTCCTCATCACGCAGCTCGCGACGCAGGATCTTGCCGACGTTGGTAGTGGGCAGGACCTCCCGGAATTCCACGCTACGCGGCACCTTGTAGCCGGTCAGGTTGGCGCGCATGTGCTCCATGACCTGTTCCTTGGTGAGGGTAACGCCCGGTTTGGCCACGACGAAAACCTTGATGGTTTCGCCTGACTTCTCGTCCGGCACGCCGATCGCCGCGCATTGCAACACGCCCGGGAGCGTGGCCAGCACGTCTTCAAGTTCGTTGGGGTATACGTTGAAACCGGAGATCAGAATCATGTCTTTCTTGCGATCGACAATCCGGATGTAGCCATCGGGCTGGATGATCGCGATGTCACCGGTCTTGAGCCAGCCATCACTGTCGAGCATTTCATCGGTGGCTTCCTGGCGCTGCCAGTAGCCTTTCATGACCTGAGGGCCCTTGATGCACAACTCGCCGGTTTCACCGAACGCCAGCTCGTTGCCAGCATCGTCGATAACCTTGCACAGCGTCGACGGCACAGGAATACCGATAGTGCCCATCTGCACGTCTTTAGCGGGATTGACCGTAGCCACCGGGCTGGTCTCGGTCATGCCATAGCCTTCGCAGACCTGGCAGCCAGTGACCTGCTTCCAGCGTTCGGCAGCGGACTGCTGCAGGGCCATGCCGCCGGAAAGGGTAACTTTCAACGCCGAAAAGTCGAGGTTGCGGAAACCCTCGTTATTGCATAAGGCCACAAACAGCGTGTTAAGGCCGACAAAGCCGCTGAACTTCCATTTCGAAAGCTCCTTGACCATCGCTGGCAGATCACGCGGGTTGCTGATCAGGATGTTGTGATTGCCGAGCAGCAGCATCGCCATGCAATGAAAGGTGAAGGCGTAGATGTGATACAGCGGCAGGGGCGTGATGATGATTTCACACCCGTCGCCAAGGTTTGAAGCCATCAGCGCCCGGCACTGCAACATGTTGGCGATCAGGTTGCGATGAGTCAGCATTGCGCCCTTGGCCACACCGGTGGTGCCGCCGGTGTATTGCAGCACAGCAACATCGGCGCTGCCGGGCGACACGTCGGTCACTGGCTGGCCACGCCCCTTGCCGAGCACATCGTTGAATTTGACGGCTTTAGGCAAGTGATAGGCCGGGACCATTTTCTTCACGTACTTGATGACGCTGTTGATCAGCAAACGCTTGAGCGGCGACAGCATGTCAGCCACTTCAGTGACGATGACATGCTTGATCTGCGTTTTGGGCACGACCTTTTCGGCCAGGTGCGCCATGTTTGCCAGACACACCAGCGCCTTGGCGCCGGAGTCATTGAACTGGTGTTCCATTTCCCGCGCGGTGTACAGCGGGTTGGTGTTGACCACGATCAGCCCGGCGCGAATGGCACCGAAGACGGCAATCGGGTACTGCAACAGGTTGGGTAACTGCACAGCGATGCGATCACCCGGCTGCAGGTCGGTATGTTGCTTGATCCAGGCGGCGAACGCGCCGGACAGCTCATACAGTTCGCCGTAGGTGATGGTCTTGCCCAGATTGCTGAACGCCGGTTTGTCGGCGAAGCGTTGGCAGGACAGCTTCAGGACAGCCTGGACATTGGGATACTCGTCAGGATTGATATCGGCGGGGATACCAGACGGATATTTGTCCTTCCAGAAGTTTTCAATCATTCAGTCGGCTCCGTAGCGATAGCGAATTCTTCACATCGCCTGAAGCGATGATTTTCTTGTGCTTGGAATTATGCAGTAGACGCTTTTTTCGCTTTATGACTGATCAAAAAGCGCGCCGAGAGTAGCAGCTTTGCCAAACGTCGACTAGAGGCATAAGAAGGCCACGCAGTCACCAAAAAGACCATAATCTATAAATCAGTCATTTTAAAAACATTAAAAGAATATTAATTACCACCTCGAAAGCACCGGAACAGAGCGGTCAACCTCATAATTAGCGGCTTTTCAAAAAAAAGACCCCGCATGCAGCACTCTGCAAACGGGGTCATTTACACAATTCGAGACGATTAGGGGGAATCAGGCAATGTCACGAAGCTCCCGGCGCAGAATCTTGCCTACCGGCGTCATCGGCAACGATTCCCGCAGGACAATATGCCTGGGTACCTTGTAAGCCGTGAAATTCGCCTTGCAGAAGGCCTTGAGCTCTTCAACGCTCAACCCCGGCTCTCGCGCCACCACAAACAGTTTTACGGCCTCCCCCGAACGCTCGTCCGGCACGCCGATACAGGCGCAGTTGGCGACTTTCGGGTGGGCCATGACCACGTCTTCGATTTCGTTGGGGTAAACGTTGAAGCCGGACACGATGATCAAGTCTTTCTTGCGGTCGACAATACTGACGAATCCGTCGGTGCCAATCACCGCAATGTCACCAGTCTTGAACCAGCCTTGCGCATCCAGTGACTCGGCGGTGGCAGCCGGCTGGTTCCAGTAGCCCTTCATGACCTGCGGCCCTTGGATGCACAGCTCGCCTCGCTCGCCGAAGGGCAATTCGGCACCGTCGTCGTCAATAACCTTCATCGCAGTGCCCGGCACCGGAATACCGACCGTACCCAGACGAGCCAGAGCACCGTAAGGATTGGCACTGGCGACAGGCGAAGTCTCGGTCAGGCCATAACCCTCGACGATTGTGCAGCCGGTGATCTGCGCCCAGCGCTCGGCCGTGGCCTTGACCAGCGCAGTACCACCGGAATTGGTGCTTTTCAGCGCCGAGAAATCCAGACTCCTGAACTGTGGATGATTCATGAGCGCCACGAACAGTGTGTTGAGGCCGATCATGGCGGTGAACTTCCACTTGCCCAGCTCCTTGATGAAGCCGCCGATATCGCGAGGGTTGGTAATCAGGATGTTGTGATTGCCGCTGATCATCATGCACATACAGTTCGCCGTGAATGCATAGATGTGATAAAGCGGCAACGGCGCGATCATCACCTCTGTGCCCTCTTCAAACAGCGAGCCGCCTTCGGGACGCTGCTGGCGCATGCAGGCATAGACTTGCTGCATGTTGGCGACCAGATTGCCGTGAGAGAGCATCGCGCCCTTGGCCAGCCCCGTGGTGCCACCGGTGTATTGCAGCACGGCAACGTCGTCCAGACCTCGTGGTACGACCTGCATACGGCTATCACGCCCCAGGCGAAGCGCACGCTTGAAGCCGACGGCTTGAGGCAAATGGAATGACGGGACCAGCTTTTTGACCTTGTCGACGATGGTATTGACCAGCCATCCCTTGGCAGGTGACTGCATGTCGCCCATTTTCACTTCGATCAGGTGTTCGATTGCAGTGTCGGGGAGCACTTCCTGCACCAGCTTGCCGAACAAATTGAGGTACACCAGCGCCCTGGCACCAGAGTCCTTGAATTGATGGCGCATCTCGCGTGCGGTGTATAACGGATTGGTGTTGACCACGATCAGACCTGCACGCATCGCACCAAATACGGCAATCGGGTATTGCAGGATATTGGGCATCTGTACGGCAATACGGTCACCCGGCACCAGTTGTGTATGCTGCTGCAGATAGCCTGCGAAAGCGGCAGAGTGACGCTCAAGTTCGGCGTAGGTCAGAGTCACGTCCATATTGCTGAATGCAGGTCGGTCTGCAAACTTTCTGCAGCAGCGCTCAAATACTTCAATGACCGACTGATAGGTCTGTAAGTCCACCTCGGAGTCGACACCTGCCGGACGCTTGTCATCCCAGAAATCACTTTGCATTATTTTTATCCTCTTCCCTGCGTAGGCCTGGCCCGACGTTAGCAGTTAAAACGTCTCAGGCAAATAATCGGCCGAGCGTCATCAGCAGCATGAATCTTGCCTCCGTTCAGACTGAAATCTGCCGACGACGATACACTTCCAATTGCAGATGGCCTGCTAATCAACAGACTCTCGATACCGCAACAGCAGTATTCTCATGACATTCGCTTATTATTTGCCTTGAATGTGATCCGGGCAGCCCCGGCAAGCGTCTGAATGATCTTGTCCGCGCAATGGCGGCGGCAGGTCATCAAGTGTTACAAATCAAGGCTAAGTCGGATTGCACGAACCGGCCCGCTTCAATCCATTTTATTGTCAGGACAGCCACATGACTCAAGTCACCAACACGCCTTACGAAGCCCTTGAAGTCGGTCAGACCGCCAGCTATAGCAAGACAGTGGAAGAACGTGACATTCAACTGTTCGCCGCCATGTCCGGCGACCACAACCCGGTTCACCTGGACGCCGAATATGCCGCCAAGACCATGTTCAAGGAGCGCATCGCTCACGGCATGTTCAGTGGTGCGTTGATCAGTGCGGCCGTTGCGTGCGAGCTGCCTGGGCCGGGCACTATTTACATCGGTCAGCAGATGACTTTCCAGAAACCGGTAAAACTGGGCGACACCCTGACTGTGCGCCTGGAAATCCTGGAAAAACTGCCAAAGTTCCGAGTGCGCATCGCAACGCGCGTTTTCAATCAGAACGATGAGCTGGTTGTAGACGGCGAAGCCGAGATCCTCGCCCCGCGCAAGCAGCAGACCGTCGACCTGACCGTATTGCCCGAGATCACCTTCGGCTGATACCGCGCATGGGCGTGCGCCACACAATGCGCACGCCAGACTCGCCAGTGGCCTGAACAAAAAAACTCATGATGCATCCGGAACTGCTTTGCTGCGCTTTCCACTCAGGAAACCAGCGGCACTCTCTATCCGGATCACGAATTGTTCATCCTACAGGCGGGGAAATCAGCCATGAATATGATCAACAGAAACTATTACCCCGTCTCCGGGATTCCTGCGCAGGATGCCACTGCACAGACCGATCAAGCACAGTCGCAAGACCAAGGCATCAAGCCGGGCCACAATAGCAACCTGATCGACTTCGGCCTGACACAACAGGCCAATGGTCCGCACTCCTCGCTGAACACACTAAGCTCCAGAGTCCAGCCGACTGACACAAGCGCATTTTCAAACATGCTGGGCGGTAACAGTGAGCAAGTACTGAACAAACTTGTGGAAGCCATTCGTAACTTCCTCAAGGAACTGTTCTCTCTCTTGCGCGGCAATCAGCAACAGGACGTTACGCCGCCTGCACAGACTCAACACGAACAGGCGCCGACGCTCGCTCAATCGCCCTCTTCCTCATCGTCATCGTCGTCTTCAACGCCTCAGGGCAACGCAGAAAAACCCTTTGTAGTGCAGAACGATCACCCTTCAGAAAAACCTGTATCACTGCAAAAAAATACAGAGTCGACGCCCACCGCACCTTCACAAATAGCACCTTCACAAACACCACCGTCACACACAGCCCCCCGCACCGCCGAGCGAAGCAGTGCTCCTCCAGAGACACCGACCAGGCCCGATGCGGTAAAACCAGCAGTGGTCCATGAACCTGCGTTGCCGAAAACCTCGACCGCCACCACCGCCACACCGGATAACACGGTTAAAGCAGCAAAAACCGCCACACCGGCTGCGCACGGCCAGGGCGCGGACATGTCGGGCATCGTGGGTTTCGCCAAAGACGCTGGCACGACCGGCGGTAACGGCGGTCAAGTGGTCACTGTGAATACCGTGGCGGAACTCAAGAAAAACATGGAAGACGACACGGCTCGTACGGTGCGTCTGGGAGCCAACCTGTCTGCCGACAGCAAAGTGACCATCAATTTCGGAGCCAACAAAACCCTGTTGGGCACCGATAAGGGCAACACCCTGCACAATATCTATCTGGCCAGTGGCAAAACCGCGAGCAATGATATTTTCCAGAACCTCAACTTCAACCATGACAGCCGTTACCGTGAAAACGGTGACATGCAAATGTTCATCAGCAGCGGCAAGAAGTACTGGATCGATCAGAACACCTACACGGGCACCAAGGATCAGGACCCCAAAGGGCTGGATAAGCTGCTCTACGTTGGCGGGACGGCAGATAAAGTCAGCCTGACCAATTCAAAATTTCAGAACAACGAATATGGGGTGATTCTGGGCAAGCCCGATGATTCTGCGGCGGCCAAAGCCGCCTACAAGGGTTATCCGCAAATGACCATTGCCAACAACGTCTTCAGCAACCTGGATGTCCGGGCCCCCGGCCTGATGCGTCACGGGCAATTTGACGTGTTCAATAACTCCATCGACAAATTCCACCTCGGCTTCACTGCGACGGGGGATGCAACGATTCTGTCGCAGTCCAACTATTTCGCAAAAGGCGTGGATGTCTCCAACAAGGCAAGTAACTCCGGCGTGCTGGATGACTACGGCGACGCCCACTTCAAAGACATCGGCAGTAACGTCAGTTTCACTCAGAAATCACCGCTGACCGCTTGGTCACCGAGCTATAACCGGGACGTGAAAACAGCCGAAGAGGCCAGAGCCTACAACCTGACTCATGCAGGCGCAAAAACAGTGGCCTAAAGGCCTGGGTTGAAATACGGACGAAAAAAAGGGCGACCTGGGTCGCCCGAAATGCCTTGCGTGCTCACTGACAGAATGACTGGCCCTGGCCAGTCGTTCTTTTTGTGCCGCCGATACTGCGCTGGCGACGACTGGCTGGTCGTCATGTTGCGCCGTATTCGATGGCATCAGGTTAAACGCAGCTGCACGAAGGCACCTTGACCCAGATCAATGATGCAAAAAGGAGTTATCAGCGTTTTTTAGGCTTTTTCTTTGGCTTTTTGCTGCTTAAAGGCATCGCCTGTTCGAAGGCATTGCGCACTTCGTTGAGGCGTTTGTCGTTCAAATCGTGAACGCGTCTGGCGCGCTCTGCGCCCAGGTCGATCAATTTTTCATCGTCGCTCATGGCTTGCCGCTCTCGAACACTGGAAATCAATGCCAATAATGCTTAATCGCAGCGGCCATGACCAGCGAAGAACCGGGCTTTCCCGCTTATCAGATCTGAATATCCACCCAGAGACCCTGACGCGGCTCGTCGTCGATGAGCGGTACGACAGGAACGGTGTTGTCAGCGTTCAGAGAATCCCCTGGAACGACCAACCCCTGATATTCCTCGGCCTCTTCAGAGGTTCGACCCTGCTGCTGTTGCTGACGCTGCTGTTCTTCGCGCAACAGCAACGCGCTGCGTTCGGTATCTTCGTTGCGCAGGTCGATGGAGGTCTCGTTGGAGCTTTGCTGCACCGGTGCGACAGGCGGGATGTCCGGCATGCGTTTGGCCGGGTCCATCTGTGATGTCACAGGCACCACACTTAGCGGAAGCATAGGTTGCAGCATGATTTTATCTCCTCTTACCGGGGTGTCGGCCGTGCACGAGGCAACTTGAACCGGGCTAAAATAGTCAGCAAATGTTTATAAGATCTTTTTCGACCGCTGACAGTGAAATTAGTGTCATGGAACTAAAAATTCGATGGGTTATCAGCGCTGAAGATGAGTTTTTTCACGCTGCCTTTGGCCTTCGGTGCGCGTTCCGTTAACATACTCAGCTTTTTCAAGCGGGAGACAGGCAGCATGGCGCAGCAGTATCAACCGGGGCAACGCTGGATTAGTGACAGCGAAGCCGAGCTGGGTTTAGGCACCGTTCTGGCACAGGACGGCCGCTTGTTGACCGTGCTCTATCCGGCCACTGGCGAAACACGTCAGTACGCACTGCGTAATGCGCCGCTGACTCGCGTGCGCTTCTCCCCAGGCGATGTGATCACACATTTCGAAAACTGGAAGATGACCGTACGCGAAGTCGACGATGTCGATGGCCTGCTGGTCTACCACGGCCTGAACGCGCAGAACGAAGTGGTGACACTGCCGGAAACCCAGCTGTCGAACTTCATCCAGTTCCGCCTGGCTACCGACCGTCTGTTCGCTGGCCAGATCGACCAGTTGTCCTGGTTTTCGTTGCGCTACAACACGCTGGAGCACACCAGCCGCCAATTGCAGTCCTCGCTGTGGGGCCTGGGTGGCGTGCGGGCACAGCCTATCGCCCACCAGTTGCACATCGCTCGCGAAGTCGCGGACCGTATCGCGCCGCGCGTTCTGCTGGCCGACGAAGTGGGTCTGGGCAAAACCATCGAAGCCGGTCTGGTGATCCATCGCCAACTGCTGTCGGGCCGCGCCAGCCGCGTGCTGATTCTGGTCCCGGAAAACCTCCAGCACCAGTGGCTGGTGGAAATGCGTCGCCGCTTCAACCTGCAGGTCGCGCTGTTCGACGCCGAGCGCTTCATGGAAAGCGATGCAGGCAACCCCTTCGAAGACACCCAGCTTGCACTGGTTGCCCTGGAATGGCTGGTCGAAGACGAAAAAGCCCAGGACGCCCTGTTTGCGGCAGGCTGGGACCTGATGGTAGTCGACGAAGCCCACCATCTGGTCTGGCACGAAGACAAGGCCAGCCGCGAATACTCGCTGGTCGAACAACTGGCCGAAGTCATTGCCGGCGTACTGCTGCTGACCGCGACCCCGGAGCAACTGGGTCAGGACAGCCACTTCGCCCGCCTGCGCCTGCTGGACCCGAACCGCTTCCACGACCTCAAGGCCTTCCGCGCCGAAAGCGAGAACTACCGTCCGGTGGCTCAGGCCGTTCAGGAGCTGCTTGATAAGGGCAAGCTGTCCGCTGCGGCACAGAAAACCATTCATGGCTTCCTGGGTGCCGAAGGCGATTCCCTGCTGGCGGCCGTGAATACCGGCGACGACGAAGCCAAGGCGCGCCTGATTCGAGAACTGCTGGACCGTCACGGCACCGGCCGCGTGCTGTTTCGCAACACCCGTGCCGCCGTGCAGGGCTTCCCGGAGCGCAAGCTGCATCAATACCCGCTGCCCTGCCCTGTGGAATACCTTGAGTTGCCGGTTGGCGAACACGCCGACCTTTACCCGGAAGTCAGCTTCCAGTCGCAGTCGGAAGTCAGCGAAGAAGAGCGCTGGTGGCGCTTCGACCCACGCGTCGACTGGCTGATCGACACACTAAAAATGCTCAAGCGCGTCAAGGTGCTGGTCATCTGTGCCCACGCCGAAACCGCCATGGACTTGGAAGACGCGCTGCGCGTGCGTTCCGGCATTCCAGCCACGGTCTTCCACGAGGGTATGAACATCCTTGAGCGCGACCGCGCGGCTGCTTATTTTGCGGACGAAGAATTCGGCGCTCAGGTCCTGATCTGCTCGGAAATCGGCAGCGAAGGCCGCAACTTCCAGTTCTCTCACCATCTGGTGCTGTTCGACCTGCCGTCGCACCCGGACCTGCTGGAGCAGCGTATCGGACGTCTGGACCGGATCGGCCAGAAGCACACCATCGAGCTGCACGTCCCCTTCCTGGAAACCAGCCCGCAGGCACGCCTGTTCCAGTGGTATCACGAGGCGCTCAATGCGTTCCTCAATACCTGCCCGACCGGCAACGCCCTGCAGCATCAGTTGGGCCCGCGCCTGCTGCCGCTGCTGGAAAGCGGTGACGACGACGAGTGGCAAAGTCTGATCGACGAAGCCCGCACCGAGCGCGAACGCCTGGAAAGCGAACTGCACACCGGTCGCGACCGCTTGCTGGAACTCAATTCCGGCGGCGCCGGCGAAGGCGAAGCGCTGGTTGAAGCCATTCTGGAACAGGACGATCAGTTCAGCCTGCCGATCTACATGGAAACCCTGTTCGACGCCTTTGGCATCGACAGCGAAGACCATTCGGAAAACGCTCTGATCCTCAAGCCAAGCGAGAAAATGCTCGACGCCAGCTTCCCGCTCGGCGACGACGAAGGCGTGACCATCACCTACGACCGCAATCAGGCGCTGTCTCGCGAAGACATGCAGTTCATCACCTGGGAGCACCCGATGGTTCAGGGCGGTATGGACCTCGTGCTGTCCGGCTCGATGGGCAACACCGCCGTGGCACTGATCAAGAACAAGGCGCTCAAGCCGGGCACTGTCCTGCTGGAACTGATCTACGTCAGCGAAGTGGTTGCTCCTCGCTCGTTGCAGCTGGGGCGCTACCTGCCTCCTGCCGCGCTGCGTTGCCTGCTCGACGCCAATGGCAACGATCTGTCGAGCCGTGTGTCGTTCAACACCCTCAATGATCAGCTCGAAAGCGTGCCTCGTGCCAGCGCCAACAAGTTCATCCAGGCGCAACGTGACCAGTTGACCCCGAGAATCAATGCGGGCGAAGAGAAAATCACCCCAAGACACGCAGAACGCGTGGCCGAAGCACAGCGTCGTCTGGCAGCCGACACTGAAGAGGAACTGGCTCGCCTGACGGCATTGCAAGCGGTCAACCCGACCGTGCGCGACAGTGAACTGGTCGCCCTGCGCAGCCAGCGCGAACAAGGCTTGGCCATGCTTGAAAAAGCAGCCCTGCGCCTGGAAGCGATCCGGGTACTGGTTGCGGGTTGAAGCCTTGATACGCTCCGCGTCCGGTCTTGAGTGTGCGGCGCGGCGCAGATTTGTGACGCAGAGCGTCACGCACGGCATTCCCACGCGGGAGCGTGCGGAACGATGACCTTAACTATCGTGCGACGCTCTGCGTCGCATGCCGTTCTGGACGCTCCGCGTCCAATCCTGCGTTTGCAGCGCGGCGCAGATTTGTGACGCAGAGCGTCACGCACGGCATTCCCACGCTGGAGCGTGCGGAACGATGACTTTAACTATCGTGCGACGCTCTGCGTCGCATGCCGTTCTGGACGCTCTGCGTCCGATCTTGCGTTTGCAGCGCGGCGCAGATTTGTGACGCAGAGCGTCACGCACGGCATTCCCACGCGGGAGCGTGCGGAACGATGACCTTAACTATCGTGCGACGCTCCGCGTCGCATGCCTTTCTGGACGCTCTGCGTCCGGTCTTGAGTGTTCGGCGCGGCGCAGATTTGTGACGCAGAACGTCACGCACGGCATTCCCACGCTGGAGCGTGCGGAACGATGACCTTAACTATCGTGCGACGCTCTGCGTCGCATGTCGTTCTGGACGCTCTGCGTCCGATCTTGCGTGTGCAGTGCGGCGCAGATTTGTGACGCGGAGCGTCACGCACGGCATTCCCACGCTGGAGCGTGCGGAACGATGACCTTAACTATCGTGCGACGCTCTGCGTCGCATGCCGTTCTGGACGCTCTGCGTCCGGTCTTGCATCAGCGCGATCACTGCCTGGCCACCACAATCCCCTGCGCCAGCTCCTCCACCGGCTCGTCAGCCGCCATTCTCGCCTTCATCCGCTCGGCATCCCGGCTGAAACAGCGCGAAGCCTGATACAGGAACAGCAAGGTCAGAAACAGCGCTGCCGGAATCAGGTACATGGCATCGTGCAAACCGATGGCTTTAAAGCTTTCGCTCATCACCTCGACACCTGCAACGCCCATCGCAGCATGGGCAAAGTGATCAGACAGCAAACCGACCACCACCGGCCCCAGCCCTCCACCCAGCAAATAAAGCCCGGCAAAGAACAGCGCCATGGCCGTGGCCCGCAGGCGCGGTTCGATTACGTCCTGAATAGCGGTGTAAACGCAGGTATAGAAGTTGTAAGCGAACAGCCAGCCCAGACTGAACACCCCCACGACCACACCGATCCCAATCTGCCCTGCATGCAGCGCATAGCCTGTGGCCAGTGCGGCGATCAACATGCTGATGGTCGCAAACAACAGCCGTCCATTGGAAAAGCGCTGATGCAGTTTGTCGGCTATCCAGCCCCCAAGCGTCAGACCGATCAGCCCGGTTACGCCGACAATAACCCCGGTCGCCACTGCAGCTTCCTGCAAGGGCAGCAGAAAATAGCGCTGCATGCAGCATCGGCACCATGAATGAATTGCAGGCGTAAGTCGCAAAGTTGAAGGTCAGACCGCCCAGCACCAGCCAACGAAAGGTCGGAATCGACAGCACACGGCGGATCGGCTTTTCAATCTTCGCCTCTGACATCCGCACGCTTTCAGCCGCGCCGCGCCTGGGCTCCTTGATGAAAAAGATGAACACGGCCAGCAACAGACCAGGAACCGCAGCGATAAAGAACGGTGCGCGCCAGCTGTCAAACGCCTTGACCATAGCGCCGATGGTAAAGAACGCCAGTAGTAGACCCAAAGGCAGACCCAGCATGAAAAGCCCCATGGCCCGCGCACGCCGATGGGCTGGAAACAGATCACCGATCAGTGAGTTGGCAGCAGGCGCGTAGCTGGCCTCACCTATGCCGACGCCCATGCGCACCAGCAGGAAGGTCCAGAAACTGCCCACCATGCCATTGACCGCAGTCAACCCGCTCCAGACCGCCAGACCGCAGCCCATGAGTTTCTTGCGCGACCCGTTATCGGCCATGCGCCCCAATGGCAGACCAGCGAAAGCGTAGACCAGCGTGAATGCGGTCCCCAGCAACCCCAGTTGAAAGTCACTCAAATGCCATTCCAGACGAATGGGCTCGACGATAATCGCCGGGATGGTGCGATCAAAGAAGTTGAACAGATTGGCCAGAAAAAGCAGGAACAGCACGCGCCAGGCATTGGCAGCCTGAGTAGCGTTTTCAGCCTGGAGCGTGTTCATAAGGCATCCATCCCTTGACTCTCAGTCACTTCAATCTAGAAGCAGAAGCGCTATCTGTCTGTAAACATTCGTAACTACGCATAGGACATGATGGCCTTTTATAACTATTCGTTATTGAGTCAATATCAAAATGGCCGCTCGCAGGGGTGGCAGGTTGTAAACAGCTTCTATACTCAGCTCAAATCGCCAGGTCCTGAGGCTTGGCGCTCTTGTAGTGAGAATAGGGCGCGCTATGGAGTGGCTGGGTTTGAACGTATTCGCTGGCCCCCCAGCGGACGGGCAATTATTAATCGACTGCAGTCATAACCTGTTTCTGGTAGCGCTGGCTTACGGTGTGGCTTGCGCCGCATCCTTCGCCACGCTGGATATTGCCGACCGCGTCATTCAGGTCGACGCCATCAAGAGCCGTCGCCTGTGGAAAGCACTGGGCGCGTTATGCCTGGCGGGCGGCGTGTGGGCGATGCATTTCATCAGCATGCTGGCGTTTGAGGCCCCGCTGAAAATCTCTTACGACCTGACCGTCACGCTGGCTTCCCTGCTGATCGTGCTGATCACTGCACTGGTGGCCATGAGAGCCCTGACCATCCCAGAGCTGACGCTCAGGCGCTGTCTGATCAGTTCGCTGGTCATGGGGACCGGCATCAGTGTCATGCACTATCTGGGCATGTCGGCGATGCGCTCCGCTGCCACGCAGTACTACGAACCACGGATGTTCGCGCTGTCGATCGTGGTTGCCGTCCTTTCCAGCATTGCTCTGCTGACACTGTCCCGGCATCTGCGTCAGTACAACGGCATGTTTCATCAGATGTTCCGCTACGGGGTGAGTCTTCTGCTGGGTGCGGGTTTGCTGACCATGCACCTGATGGGCATGAGGGCACTGCGACTGGTCATGCCCGAAGGCGCTGCGCTGCACATCCCCGGCACCGAAAACAGCCAGCAGCTTGGGCTTACCATTGCCGCCATCACCCTGCTTATCATCGCCGGCAGCATCAGCGCGGCAATGGCCGACAAGAAACTGCAAGGCAAGGAGCACGACCTGCAACGCGTCAACGCGCTGCTCAGCCAGCTGGATCAGGCCCGCGTCTCGCTTCAGCAGGTGGCCCATTACGACCCGTTGACCAACCTGATCAACCGCCGGGGCTTCAATCAGATATTCGCCGAAAAGCTGCAGGAGCACACCTACAACAACGGCATGCTTGCAGTGATGTTTCTGGACATCGACCACTTCAAGCGCATTAACGACAGTCTGGGCCATGACGCCGGTGACGAACTGCTCAAGGTGATTGCCGAACGCATCCGCAGCGCCACCCGTGTGCAAGACGTGGTCTCCCGTTTCGGGGGCGATGAATTCTGCATCCTGCTGAGCATTCCGGACTACGAGGAGGCACGACACCTGGCCTATCGGGTCATGCAAAAAATGAAGGAAACCATCGCGCTGGCAGGAAGGCGCATGGTCATGACGACCAGTATCGGTATCGCCGTGTTCCCGCGTGACGGTTCGACCTGTGATGAACTGCTCAAACACGCAGACCTCGCGCTTTACCAGTCCAAGGGCAACGGACGCAACAGGGTCAATTTCTTCAGCCCCGCGCTCAAGACCAGGGCCAGCCTGGAGCTGCATCTGGAGGAGGAACTGCGCAATGCCCTGCGCGAAGAGACCGGCCTGCAGGTCTACTATCAGCCTATCGTCGACATGCGTACTGGCCACGTTGCCAAGCTGGAGGCACTGGTGCGCTGGAATCACCCGCAACACGGTTTGCTGGCTCCCGGGCGCTTCATCGGTATTGCCGAGGCCAACGGGCTGATCGCCGAGCTGGATAACTGGGTGCTGCGCCGCGCCTGTCACGACCTGCGCACACTGCGTCAGGAAGGGCTGGAACAGCTGATCATCACGGTCAACTGCTCGGCACTCACGCTGGGCCGCGACGAACTGGTCGAAGAGGTCGAGCAGGCACTGGCCGACGCCGACGTTGCACCTGGCCGACTGGAACTGGAGGTGACCGAAAATGCGTTGATGGGCAATATCAGCAATACCATTCTGATGCTCAAGCACATTCGCAGCCTGGGGGTCTCCCTGTCGATTGACGACTTCGGCACCGGCTACTCATCGCTGGCCTATCTCAAGCGGCTGCCACTGGACACGCTGAAGATCGATCGATCATTCATCATTGATATTCCCCAATCTCCACAGGATATGGAAATCGTCCAGGCGATTCTCGTCATGGCTCATACCCTGCACCTGAAAGTCGTCACGGAAGGCGTGGAAACCCCGGCTCAACTTGAGTTTCTCAGCCGGTTCGGCAGTGATTATGTACAAGGCTATCTGTTCAGCAAGCCTCAGCCACTGGAGCGAATCCTGCCCCTTGCCAGACAGATGAACGAGCGCGAACCGACTACCCGTTGGTCTGCCCTGCCACCACCGCACATGCACGGCCCGGACATCGACGTTTCAGAACCTGCCGATGTGTTTGCCGACCTGACCGACAATGACGAATTTGCCAGTCACAGGCCCGTCCGTACCTGACGCTACGCTCTGTAGTCACTGGTCGGCAGGTGTGGTTTTACGCTACGTCGACGCCGGGACAGTTACCTTCCAACTCACTCCGGCAAATCTTCAGGCACCTCAATGGTGCGTAAATCAATCCTGCGCTCTGTTTTGAATCAGAACCCAAGGTGCCACCACTACAGCCCAGAGCGAAGGATCGGTCTCCACCAGCTCAAGCGCCTTGCTTTCCGAGACCTTGCCGACCTGTCCTTCAGCCAGCCATGCAGACACCCTCACTGCATCATTTTCGGCCACGGCCTCGGCAACTTCGATCAAATCCAGAGGCAGCTCGACCCACAACAGGGCACCCTTGGCAAAGAATGGTTGCAATTCAGTCCAGGTGATTGATGCGGTTTCGCCAAGCAGTTTGGCATAGAGGGTGCTAGGTTCTTGCGTCATGGGTTTTCACCAGAAAGAAAATCGGCGCAATGATAGCGCTGACTTTCCCATCGGCAAGCCCAGAAGCAGGTGATTTATCGCGGGAAAGTGCAGATAACCTTATGGATCTGAAGCGATTTCAGGGCTCAGGCGGTTTGATTCTGTAACTTTCTTTCGATTAAGCGACACGCATCGGTTTGTCCCCAAACGCCCGGCTTTCCAAGCCAACGAGAGGCACTCTAAACTGTTCCGGTACAGTTGGCGGCGTGGGAGAACCGGTGATCGAATCCGGTCCTGGAGCCTTGGCCATCAGGATTATAAAAACTACAACGCAAGAGTGGAGCATCATGACTAAGGGTACCAATAAGCTTTCAAGGCTGTTTGCCGCACTGGTTATGGCGGGGGTTGCCAGCCATTCGTTCGCAGCTGACACCATCAAGATCGGCATCGCCGGCCCCAAGACCGGCCCGGTTGCCGAATACGGCACCATGCAGTTCAACGGTGCCAAAATGGCCATCGAGCAGATCAACGCCAAAGGCGGCGTGGATGGCAAAAAGCTTGAAGCCGTCGAATACGATGACGCCTGCGATCCGAAACAGGCCGTTGCGGTCGCCAACAAGGTGGTCAACGACGGCGTGAAATACGTGGTCGGTCACCTGTGCTCCAGCTCCGCCCAGCCAGCGTCCGACGTTTACGAAGACGAAGGCATCATCATGGTGACCCCGGCTGCCACCAGCCCGGAAATCACCGCACGCGGCTACAAACTGGTATTCCGCACCATCGGTCTCGACAGCGCCCAGGGCCCGGCCGCAGGCAACTACATTGCCGACGTCGCCAAGCCGAAAATCGTTGCTGTGATTCACGACAAGCAGCAGTACGGCGAAGGTATCGCGACAGCAGTCAAGCAGACGCTGGAGAAAAAAGGCGTCAAGGTTGCTCTGTTCGAAGGTATCAACGCAGGTGACAAGGACTTCTCGTCGCTGATCGCCAAGCTCAAGCAAGCCAACGTCGACTTCGTCTACTACGGCGGCTACCACCCGGAGCTGGGTCAGATCCTGCGCCAGTCCAAGGAAAAAGGCCTGAACGCGAAGTTCATGGGACCTGAAGGCGTGGGCAACGAGTCCATCTCGCAGATCGCCGGCGATGCTTCGGAAGGCCTGCTGGTCACCCTGCCAAAATCCTTCGACCAGGACCCGGCCAACCAGGCGCTGACCGAAGCCTTCAAGGCCAAGAAAGAAGACCCGAGCGGCCCGTTCGTCTACCCGTCCTACTCCGCCGTTCAGGTCATTGCTGATGGCATTGCCGCCGCCAAGTCCGAAGACACAGCCAAGGTGGCTGCTGCCATCCATGCTGGCACCTTCAAGACCCCGATGGGCGAGCTGAGCTACGACGACAAAGGTGATCTGAAGAACTTCCAGTTCGTGGTTTACGAGTGGCACTTCGGCAAACCGAAGACCGAAGCCGCCAAATAAGCTGCTTGCGTTAACCCTCAAAGCCCACTGCCAGCGCAGTGGGCTTTGTTTTACGAATCCAGGCCCGTACGCACGTTTCGGCCACCCGAACTGCATGCACGAGGCCCCCTGAAAATCTTAAAACCGTCAACAGCGGTTCCCTGACAGCGCAACAGGCTACGCATCGACAGAATGCCACCCCGGCGCAGGTCAGAGAAATGCAGATCAGGTTTTTAGGAGCGCGGTAAATGCCCGAGTTATTCCACTACATGCAGCAGCTGGTCAATGGCCTGACCATTGGCAGTACGTATGCATTGATCGCCATCGGCTACACGATGGTGTACGGCATCATAGGAATGATCAACTTCGCCCATGGCGAGGTGTACATGATCGGTTCCTATGTAGCTTTCATGGCGCTCGCCGGTCTGGCGATGCTGGGTATTCACAGCCTGCCGTTGCTGATGATTGCCGGTTTCGCCGCAGCCATCGTCGTAACCAGTGCCTACGGATACAGCATCGAGCGTGTGGCCTACCGTCCGTTGCGCAACAGCAACCGTCTGATTCCACTGATTTCTGCAATCGGCATGTCGATCTTCCTGCAGAACTCGGTTCAGCTTTCTCAGGGCTCCGGCAACTTCGCCATCCCCAACCTGCTGCCCGGCAGCCTGTCGTTCGGGCCCGGTGGCGCTCAGGAAGTGCTGATCTCCTACATGCAGATCGTGGTCTTTGTCGTCACCCTGCTGGCCATGACCGGCCTGACACTGTTCATCTCCCGCTCACGCATGGGCCGTGCCTGCCGTGCCTGTGCCGAGGACATGAAAATGGCCAACCTGCTGGGGATCAACACCAACAACATCATTGCCCTGACCTTCGTGGTCGGTGCTGCACTGGCTGCCGTCGCGGCGATGCTGCTGAGCATGCAGTACGGCGTGATCAACCCGAGCGCCGGCTTTCTGGTCGGCCTGAAAGCCTTCACTGCTGCCGTACTGGGCGGTATCGGTTCGATCCCGGGCGCTGTGCTCGGTGGCCTGGTACTGGGCGTCGCCGAAGCCTTCGGTGCCGACATTTTTGGTGATCAGTACAAGGACGTCGTGGCCTTCGGCCTGCTGGTTCTGGTGCTGCTGTTCCGACCGACCGGCATCCTGGGTCGTCCGGAGGTTGAGAAAGTATGAGCAAGTCTTTCAAACAGGCGCTGTTCAGCGCCGCACTGGTCTGGGCCGTGGCCTACCCGGTGTTCGGCCTGAAACTGGCCTTTTCCGGCGTCACCCTGCAAGTGCAGAACGCCAGCCCGCTGACCCTGACCATCATTGCCTTCTGTTCGGTCATGCTGTTCTTGCGCGTACTGTTCGCAGAACAGATCGGCAGCATGCGCCGCGGTACCGAAAAGCCGTTGATCTCGCAGAAGACCAGCGATTTCCTGACTCAGCCGAAAACCCAACGCTGGGGTCTGGCCGCATTGATCGTGCTGGCGTTCATCTGGCCATTCTTCGGGTCGCGCGGTGCGGTGGACATCGCCACGCTGATCCTGATCTACGTCATGCTCGGCCTGGGCCTGAACATCGTGGTTGGTCTGGCCGGTCTGCTGGACCTGGGCTATGTCGGTTTCTATGCAGTCGGTGCCTACAGCTACGCCTTGCTGTCGCACTACTATGGGCTCGGCTTCTGGATCTGCCTGCCGATTGCGGGACTGATGGCGGCGCTGTTCGGGTTCTTGCTGGGGTTCCCGGTGCTACGCCTGCGCGGTGACTATCTGGCCATCGTGACGCTGGGGTTCGGCGAGATCATCCGCATCTTCCTGCGCAACCTCACCGAGCTGACCGGTGGCCCGAACGGCATCAGCAACATCGACAAGCCGACGTTCTTCGGCCTGACGTTCGAGCGCAAGACCGCCGAGGGCATGCAGACCTTCCACGAGTTCTTCGGCCTGCCTTACAACTCGATCAACAAGGTCGTCTTCCTTTACCTGATCGCCCTGCTGCTGGCGCTGGCGGCACTGTTCGTCATCAACCGCCTGCTGCGCATGCCGATCGGCCGGGCCTGGGAGGCGCTGCGTGAAGACGAGATCGCCTGTCGCGCGCTGGGGCTGAATCCGACCGTGATCAAGCTCTCGGCGTTCACCCTTGGCGCTGCGTTCGCCGGTTTCGCAGGCAGCTTCTTTGCCGCACGTCAGGGTCTGATCACCCCGGAATCGTTCACCTTCATCGAATCGGCAATCATCCTCGCCATCGTCGTGCTCGGCGGTATGGGCTCGCAGCTGGGCGTGATCCTGGCCGCCATCGTGATGATTCTGCTGCCTGAACTGATGCGCGAGTTCAGCGACTACCGCATGTTGATGTTCGGCGCGCTGATGGTGCTGATGATGATCTGGCGCCCTCAAGGCTTCCTGCCCATGCAACGGCCTGAAATGAAATTGAAAACGGAGCTGCCGAAATGAGCCGCCCATTACTGCAAGCCACCGGCTTGAGCATGCGTTTTGGCGGCCTGCTGGCGGTCAATGGCGTTGCCCTGACCGTCAATCAAGGGCAGGTCGTGTCGATGATCGGCCCCAACGGCGCGGGCAAGACCACCGTTTTCAATTGCCTGACCGGTTTCTACCGGCCAAGCGCAGGCACTATTCTGCTGGACGGCGAGCCCATCCAAGGCCTAGCCGGTCACCAGATTGCTCGCAAGGGCGTGGTGCGTACGTTCCAGAACGTGCGCCTGTTCAAGGAAATGACCGCTGTAGAGAACCTGCTGGTTGCCCAGCATCGGCATTTGAATACCAACTTCCTGGCCGGTTTGTTCAAAACCCCGGCGTTCCGTCGCAGCGAACGCGAAGCCATGGACTACGCCGAGCACTGGCTGGAAGCCGTCAACCTCAAGGAATTCGCTAACCGCCCTGCCGGTACACTGGCCTACGGTCAGCAACGCCGTCTGGAAATCGCCCGCTGCATGATGACGCGCCCGCGCATTCTGATGCTCGACGAACCGGCAGCCGGGCTGAACCCCAGAGAAACCGACGACCTGAAAGCCCTGATCGGCGTGTTGCGCAGCGAACACAATGCTACGGTCCTGTTGATCGAGCACGACATGAAACTGGTGATGAGCATTTCCGACCACATTGTGGTGATCAATCAAGGCACGCCTCTGGCAGACGGAACGCCGGAACAGATTCGTGACAATCCTGATGTGATCAAAGCCTATCTGGGGGAAGCGTAAATGCTGCAGTTCGAAAACGTTTCCACTTTCTACGGCAAGATCCAGGCGCTGCACAGCGTCAACGTTGAAGTACGTCAAGGCGAAATCGTCACCCTGATCGGCGCCAACGGCGCAGGCAAGTCCACGCTGCTGATGACCCTGTGCGGCTCACCACGCGCGCACAGCGGCAGTATTCGCTACATGGGCGAAGAACTGGTCGGGCTGGAGTCGTCGATCATCATGCGCAAGAGTATCGCCGTAGTACCGGAAGGCCGTCGCGTGTTTGCGCGTCTGACCGTTGAAGAGAACCTGGCGATGGGCGGTTTCTTCACGGAAAAGGCTGATTATCAGGAGCAGATGGACAAGGTCCTGCAGCTCTTTCCGCGCCTCAAGGAACGCTTCAATCAGCGCGGCGGCACCATGTCCGGTGGCGAACAGCAGATGCTGGCCATCGGTCGTGCGTTGATGAGCAAGCCCAAGCTGCTGTTGCTCGACGAGCCTTCGCTGGGCTTGGCTCCGATCATCATCCAGCAGATTTTCGAGATCGTTGAACAGTTGCGTCGCGATGGTGTGACGGTGTTTCTGGTCGAACAGAACGCCAATCAGGCGCTGAAAGTCGCCGACCGCGCTTATGTACTGGAAAACGGTCGTGTGGTGATGCAAGGCACCGGCGAAGAACTGCTGGTCGATCCGAAAGTGCGGGATGCGTATCTGGGCGGGTAAGCGCTGCGAAGCGCATTAACGTTCAGAACCAGGATGGGCCACGATGATTCTCATTACCACGCTCTGCGTGGTAATGCCTTTCGTGACGCTCCGCGTCACACTGCGGCGCAGGTCTGGCCGTTCCCCCTTGTGATGCACCTCCAGTCTGAGTAACGTGGCGACACTTGTCTGGAGACCACACCATGTTTGCTGCCCGTTCCGTCCTCGTATTTGCCCTTCTGCCACTGTTCGCCGGGTGCCAACTGCTCGGCAAACAGACCGAGGAACCCAAGGTTTCCACGGCAGGCATGCTCCGTATGCAGGGCGACCTGACGGGCAGCAATGGCCAGTTGCTGTTCAAACCGTGCAACGAGCAGCGGCGCTATGTGGTCAAGGATCGCGGCAATACCGGCATCTTGCAGGAAGCTGCTTCACTGGCAGACAGCAAGGGCACGGTATTCGCCGATCTGCGCGGTAACTTTGTTGCGAGCAAAGCGGCCAACAGCGATGGTCAGCTGGACCTGCATCAGCTGTACCGCGTCGAGCGTCCCGGCCAAGCCTGTGAAGACGCCAATTTCAAACGTCTGACCTTGCACGTCAATGGCAATAAACCCGCCTGGAACGTCAACGTCAGTGGCAAGGGCATGGTGCTGGAGCGCGAAGGTCTTGCACCGCTTGCCTTGCCTTACGTGGAAGAGAAACTGCCCGACGGCAGCTTCAGCGTCAGCAGCGAAGCCAACAACCAGCGCATCGAGATCTGGGTGGCGCCACAACGCTGCGTTGACAGCGTCAATGGCTCGGTACAACACCTGACGGCCGAACTGCGTATCAACGGCCAGGCCCAGCGTGGCTGCGGTTATTATGGCGGTTCGCGCGACGAGTGATCAGGCAGGCTCGCCGCCAAAGGGGTTCAGCGCTTATAATCGCCGGTCTTGTAGTGCTGTCGGGCTGAACCTGCGGCCCGAAAACTGGACCCCTTAATGTTACGAATCACCGAACTCAAGCTGCCGATCGATCACCCGGAAGAAGACCTGCGCGTTGCACTCTTGCAGCGCCTGGGCATCGACGGCAGCGAACTGCTGGACTTTACCCTCTTCAAACGCAGTTACGACGCGCGCAAAAAGTCATCCGAACTGTGCTTTATCTACACCATCGACTTTCAGGTCAGTGATGAACAGGCACTGCTGCGCAAACTGGGCGATGACCGCCACGTCGGCCCTGCACCTGATGTCAGCTATAAAGTGGTCGGTCACGCTCCCGAGGGGCTGACAGAGCGCCCGATCGTCGTGGGTTTCGGCCCATGCGGTATCTTTGCCGGGCTGCTGCTGGCGCAGATGGGCTTCAAGCCGATCATCCTCGAGCGCGGCACCGAAGTTCGCCAGCGCACCAAGGACACTTGGGCACTGTGGCGCAAAAACGTGCTCAACCCAGAATCCAACGTGCAGTTCGGTGAAGGCGGTGCCGGGACCTTTTCCGACGGCAAGCTTTACAGCCAGATCAAGGACCCGAAGTTTATTGGCCGCAAGGTGCTGCACGAGTTCGTGAAAGCCGGTGCACCGGAAGAAATCCTCTACGTCAGCAAGCCGCATATCGGCACGTTCCGTCTGACCGGCGTGGTCGAGAACATGCGCCATCAGATAGAAGCGCTGGGCGGCGAAGTGCGCTTTCAGCAGCGCGTGACCGACCTGATGATCGAGGACGGCCAATTGCTGGGCGTCCAGCTCGACAGTGGCGAGCAGATCGAATCCCGGCACGTCATTCTGGCGCTGGGCCACAGTGCCCGCGACACCTTCCGCATGCTGCATGGCCGTGGCGTGTTCATGGAAGCCAAGCCGTTTTCGGTGGGGTTCCGTATCGAGCACCCGCAGTCGCTGATCGACCGCGCGCGGCTGGGCAAATACGCCGGGCACCCGAAGCTGGGTGCAGCTGACTACAAACTGGTGCACCACGCCAGCAACGGTCGCTCGGTCTACAGTTTCTGCATGTGCCCTGGTGGCACTGTCGTAGCCGCCACTTCAGAGCCGGGGCGCGTGGTCACCAATGGCATGAGCCAGTATTCGCGCAACGAGCGTAATGCCAACTCGGGCATTGTGGTCGGTATTTCTCCGGAACAGGATTTCCCCGGCAGTCCGCTGGCCGGTATCGAGTTGCAGGAACGCCTGGAGTCTCATGCGTATCTGCTCGGCGGCAGCAGTTATGAAGCGCCGGCGCAGTTGGTCGGCGACTTTATCGCTGGCAGGGCCTCGACAGCACTGGGCAGCGTTGAGCCCTCATACAAGCCGGGCGTGAAACTGGTGGACCTGGCCGACGCCCTGCCCGCCTTTGCCATTGAAGCCATTCGTGAAGCATTGCCTGCGTTCGACAAGCAGATCAAAGGCTTCTCGCTGCACGATGCGGTGCTGACCGGCATCGAAACCCGTACCTCGGCCCCGCTGCGCATTACCCGCGGACCGACCCTGCAAAGCCTGAACACCAAAGGCCTTTACCCGGCCGGTGAAGGCGCTGGCTATGCGGGCGGGATTCTCTCGGCTGGCGTAGACGGCATTCGGGTTGCCGAAGCATTGGTGCGGGACATGCTGGGGATTGAGGGCTGACCTCAGAATGACCATCGTTATACATAAGTCTTGTGGGAGCGAGCTTGCTCGCGAAGAGGCCGCGACACCCCCAAGAAATAGGGCGTTCGATACATCGTATTCGTGAGCATTGGCACGATATTCACGCCTGGCAATAAAAAACCCCGAGCATTGCGGCTCGGGGTTTTGCTGTGCGGTGCTGCAAATCAGTGAGTGACGCGGCTTGTGCCGTTGACACTCATGATGCGTACGCGCTCGCCGACACGGAAAATCTCGTTTTCCTGAACCTGCTGCACATAGGCACGCATGCTGCCGTCATCTTCACGCACGGTGATTTCAACACCCTGCGTACGGGTCAGGCCTTCTTCGGTCGCTGAACCCAGCAGACCACCGGCCACCGCGCCGATTACCGCAGCCACGATGCTGCCGCGACCGCCACCGATAGCGCTGCCACCTACGCCGCCGACGACCGCACCCGCAGCCCCGCCAATCGGAGTCTTGGTGCCTTCGATTTTAACCGGACGCAAGGATTCGATAGTGCCCATGCGGACGGTCTGTACGGTCCTGGCCTCATCGCGGGAATAGGAATCACCGGTCAGGTTTGAGGCACAGCCGCCCAGCATCAATGCCATGGCAGTGAACGAAGCAACCAGAAGAGCGGACTTGCGCATAAGGGAATCTCCAGAGGAATCAGTGGCCATTAGACTACCTGACAAAGGTGCTGTCACGGCCCCGATCCTGCAATTTAAGTTCATTCAGGCGGCATACAGCGGCCCACCTGCATAACGCTCAGACGATGGCCCGGACGAATAATTCAATCAGGGCGCAAGGCGCTCGCGCGTCCACCTGCCGTCTACCGAACGATAGTTCAAACGGTCATGAAGTCGACTGGAGCGACCCTGCCAAAACTCGATTCGCTCAGGCAAAAGGCGGTAGCCCCCCCAGTGCTCGGGGCAGTGTGGCTGGGTGTCTGCGAAGCGTTGTTCCGTCTGTCTGATCAGACCTTCCAGCTCGTCACGATCTGCGATCACGCGACTTTGGGGTGAGGCCCATGCCCCCAAACGGCTGCCCAGAGGACGCACCTGGTAATAAGCATCGGACTCCTGCGCGCTGACTTTCTCGACCCGGCCTTCGATACGCACCTGACGCTCCAGCGTTGGCCAGAAGAACGTCATGGCCGCGAATGGACGTGCAGCCAGTTGCTGGCCCTTGGCGCTTTCGTAGTTAGTGAAGAACGTGAAACCCTGCGTGTCCAGCCCCTTGAGCAGCAAGACACGGCAATGCGGACGTCCTTGCTCATCAACCGTTGCCAGGGTCATGGCATTGGCCTCGACAGGTGGTTGTTCGGTCTTTACAGCGTCGTCAAACCAGGTATGGAAGAGCGCGAAGGGCTCGTCCGGTGATTGCGCTTCGGTCAACCCGTCGCGGGTGTAATCACGGCGCATGTCGGCCAGGGTCTGAGTCATGGTTTCATTCCTGCGCAGATATCATGAACGTTAGCTAACTCTCGTTACGAGGCTCGGCGCTCGCCGTTATCACACATTCGTTTTTGATTCTGGCCGAAGGCCGTGGGAGCGAACTTGTTCGCGAAGACGGTGATTCAGACGATACGTTTCGGAGACTGTACCGACCTTTTCGCGAACAAGTTCGCTCCCACGCCCTCCGGGCAGAAGCCTGAAAGCCTTGTTTTTCAGGCTATTCAGGACTTGTGCACAACGCAAAGCGCGGAGCGTGGAGACGAAAGTCGTGAGGTAACCGGGCCTCAGTTACTGGCCTGGCTGTCATCTTTCTTGGCGGGCGCCTTGGCCGAGGCCTTGGTCGCTGCCGGTTTTTTAGCTGCTGCGGTGGTCTTGGCAGGCGCGGCCTTTTTGGCAGTGCTGGCCTTGGCCGGCGCTTTCTTGGCCGTGTCTTTCTTCGCCACGGCGGCTTTCTTGGCAGGCGCGGCAGCAGGTGCTGGCGCTACTGGCTTGACGTCCTGGGTGGCAACCATGACTGGAGCAACCGGCGGCAACGCATAACGGGCCATCAGCGCGCGCATGGTGTCCTGCGGCGTCATGAGGATTTCAACACGACGGTTGAGTGCACGGCCTTGCAGGCTGTCGTTGGCGGCACGTGGCATCACGGCACCCATCCCACGCTGGCTCAGACGATTACGCTCCAGGCCACTGAGACGGAAAATCGCGGCAACAGACTGCGCGCGTTCCTGGCTGATCTTCTGGTTGGCTTCGGTAGGTCCCGATGTGTCGGCATGACCGAGAATCAGCACGGCAGTTTTCTGATCGCCTTCGACCACCTTGGCCAGTCGCGTGATCGGGCCCAGCGTGTTGGGCAGCAGCATCGCAGGACGGTCAGGGTTGAACGAGCTGTCGACCGGTGCAGTGATTGCCAGCAGGTCTTCGCGACGCTCCAGCTGGAACGGGCTGTCCTTGATTGCAGCGCGCAGACGCGGCTCGTACTCGTCCAGCCAGGCCTGGGTCACTTTCGGATCAGGCATCGGCAGCGCTTTAGGCTCGTCCTTCTTGCCCTCGCTACCGAACGGCCACCACCACTTGCTGTCGGTTTCCGACTTGGCTACCAGCGCAGGCGCAGCTGACTTGTCGGCAGGCTTGTCGGCCACGGCATCAGGTTTGACCTGCGCGTTATCTTTCGAGCCGAACGGCCAGTACCAAGGCGCGCTGTTTTCAGCGCCAGCGGCAGGTGCTGCTGGTGCCGCAGCGGCCTTGGCGACCGGAGCAGGTGCCGGGCTTGGTGCCGGAGCCTTTGCAGCAGTACCAGCAGAGTCGGATTGAGGGGTTTGAGCACAGCCGGTAACGGCGATACACAGGGCGAGAACGAGGCTTTTATTAGACGACATGGATAACCCGCAACGGTTTTGATCAGACAGAAGGACGTGACTACGCCGGTATAACATGCATAAAGATGCAGTTGGAAAAAGAAACCGTCGTACGGTTCCTGTTACAGCCATTTAACTGACAGTCGGTATGAAACAAGCACTTATGGCCGATACTTACTGCAAACACTCACGCAGGATTCCGACCAGTTTCTGCGCACGTGGGTCCATCAGAATGTACGGCCCCAGGGTGTTGGTAACGAAGCCAAAAGCAACCTCGTAATCAGGATCGGCGAACCCGACCGAACCGCCTGCCCCGGGATGGCCAAACGCCTTGGGACCAAGACCATAGGTCGCATTGGCAACGGTCGGTTGGTCAAGCATGCAGCCCAGGCCCAGGCGGGTCGAGGTCAGCAGAGTCCTGTCCTGACCGAGGCTGTGCTCACGGGTCAGCTCGTTGAGCATGTCTGCTTCAAGCAGGCTGCCATCCAGCAAACCGTTATAGAAACCGGCAAGACTGCGCGCATTGCCGTGGCCGTTGGCCGCCGGTTGCTGCATGCGGCGCCATTCGGGTTTGTTGGTGCTGGTCATGATCGACGGCGGATTAGTGAACGCCTTGGCAGTGATGGAGGCTGGCTCACGCATCGTCGCCTGCAACACGCGCTGGGCAGCGTCGTCACCGGCATTGCCTTTGCCGCGCGCGATATGGGCGACACGATGAAACTGGTCATCAGCCAGGCCCACATGAAAATCCAGCCCCAGCGGGCGAGAAATACGCGCGGCAATGGATTCCCCAGGGCCTCGACCGTCGGCCCGACGCAGCATCTCGCCCACCAGCCAGCCATAGGTGATTGCCGCGTAACCGTGACCCTGCCCCGGCGTCCACCAAGGTTCTTCGGCCGCCAGCGCCGCCGTCATGGTGTCCCACTGGTAAAGCGCTTCGGCAGGCAATTGCTCGCGCAGCGCAGGCAAACCGGCCTGATGGCAGAGCAGCTGACGCAAAGTGATCGATGCCTTGCCCGCCGCGGCGAATTCGGGCCAGAGCCTGGCGACGGGTTCGTCCAGCTTCAACTTGCCTTCTTCAACCAGCTGCAATACCGCCACGCTGGTAAAGGTCTTGGTGCAGGAGAACAGGTTGAGAATGGTGTCGGTGTGCCACGCCTCGGCACCGTCCTTGTCGGCCGTGCCCGCCCACAGATCAATGACGGTCTGGCCGCCGACCTGAATGCACAAGGCAGCGCCGCGCTCCTGAGGGTCGTCAAAGAGCGCCGCAAAGGCTTCACGTACTGCTTCGAATTGAAGTTCGTAATGACCCTGAATCTGCAACGGTTGACTCCTGACTGGCAACATGAGCCTGACGACAGGCTAAATGGCGCGTATTGTTTCAGCGATCGAGCGCTTTGGGAACAGATGTGAAACGCTCTTCATCTTTGGCTCAGGTTATTTCCCGGCGGAACGGTGGCAGCGCATTGAGAATCGCCTTGCCATAGCGCTGGGTGACGACACGTCGGTCCAGCAACGTGATAGTGCCGCGGTCTTCTTCGGTACGCAGCAGGCGGCCACAGGCCTGTACCAGACGCAAAGAGGCATCCGGCACGGCGATCTCCATGAACGGGTTGCCACCACGCGCTTCGATCCACTCGGCCAGAGCGGCCTCGACCGGGTCATCCGGCACCGCGAACGGAATCTTGGCGATGACCACGTGCTCGCAGTACGCACCGGGCAAGTCCACACCCTCGGCGAAGCTGGCCAGTCCGAACAGTACGCTGGACTCGCCGCTGTCGACCCGCGCCTTGTGCTTGTTGAGGGTTTCCTGCTTGGACAGGTTGCCCTGGATGAACACCTGCTTGCGCCAGTCCCGGTCCAGGCCGTCGAAAACGTCCTGCATCTGCTTGCGCGACGAATACAGCACCAGCGTGCCTCGCGAACCTTCCACCAGCCCGGGCAGGTCGCGAATGATCGCTGCGGTATGGGCCACCGAGTCACGCGGGTCGGCCTTGAGGTCCGGCACGCGCAGCACACCAGCGTCGGCGTGATGGAACGGGCTTGGCACCACGGCGGTAACAGCCCCTTTGGGCAGACCCGCACGCATGCGATAGCGGTCGAATTTGCCCAGCGCGGTCAGTGTCGCAGAAGTCACCAGCGCCCCATAGGCGATGTTCCACAAGTTGCGACGCAGCATTTCCGCCGCCAGGATCGGGCTGGCATTGACCTCGATATCGAACATTGCACCGCTGTCGGCCAGGGTCAGCCAGCGCGCCATGGGCGGGCTGTCTTCCGGGTCTTCGGCGGTAAAGGCGGTCCACAGTTCCCAGTTACCGTGGGCGCGGGCCAGCAGGCTGCCGAACAGCGGGTACCACTCTTCAGCCTGATGGCTGGCGATACCGATGTTGACTTCGCCATCCATGCCTTCCTTGAGCAGCTCGGTCAGGCGCGTGAACAGATCGTCCAGGCGCGCAAAGCCCTTCTTGAGCTCGATGCCCATCTCGCGGATGTGCTCGGGGATCATGCCGCCGACAAAGCGGTGACGGGGCCGCTCGCGACCCTGCATGTCTTCACCGGCGCGGAAATCTGCCAGTTGCTCGCAGGCACCGAACATGAACTGCTGATGCCCCTTGATCTCGCGGGCCAGCTCCGGCACCTGCTCGATCAGCTTGCCCAGATCGCCGAGCAGCGGGTGTTGGGCCAGCAGCTTGGCGAGGTTCTTGGCTGTCTGTTCAAGCCAGTCAGCGGTGGACTTCAGTCGGGTGTAATGAGCGAAGTGGCCGATGGCCTTGTCGGGCAGGTGATGGCCTTCGTCGAACACGTACAGCGTGTCACGCGGGTCGGGCAGCACGGCGCCGCCGCCCAGCGCGAGGTCCGCCAGCACCATGTCATGGTTGGTGACAATCACGTCAACCTTACCCATGCCTTCGCGCGCCTTATAGAAAGCACACTGTTGAAAGTTGGGGCAATGCCGGTTGGTGCACTGGCTGTGATCGGTGGTCAGCCGCGCCCAGTCCTGATCGGCGAGTTCCTGAGGCCAGCTGTCGCGATCACCGTCCCACTTATTGCCCGCCAGCTTCTGCAGCATGCTGGTGAACAGCTTCTGACTGGCTTCATCGACCTCGATCTTGAAGCCTTCTTCCTCGAAAAGCTGCGCAGTCGCGTTGGTCGCGTCGCTCTCCTGCAGCAACGCGTCGAGTTTCGACAGGCACATGTAACGGCCGCGGCCCTTGGCCAGAGCGAAGGTAAAATTCAGACCGCTGTTGCGCATCAGGTCCGGCAGGTCCTTATAGACGATCTGCTCCTGCAGGGCGACGGTCGCGGTGGCGATCACCAGCCGCTTGCCTGCCGCCTTGGCAGTGGGAATCGAGGCGATGGCATAGGCCACGGTCTTACCGGTACCCGTCCCGGCCTCGACGGCCACTACCGCAGGATCGCCCGAACGACGGCCCTCTTCATCGGTGTCAATGTCCCCCAGCACCTTGGCGACTTCAGCGATCATCAATCGCTGGCCATAGCGCGGCTTGAGGCTTTTGGCTTCGAGGAAACGCGAGTAAGCGCCCTGGATCTGGGTTTTGAGTTCGGTACTGATCATTGGCTTCGGTTCGGGGGCACGGCTAAAAAGGCTGGATAAATTTTCAGTAGTTCTGAGTGGGCGCTATCATAGCGCGCTAAATCCATCCGCGCAGAACGGAGTGTCCGATGACCGCTTTTTCTACTGTCTATACGCTGCATCTGCTGGCTGCCCTGGTGTGGGTTGGCGGGATGTTTTTCGCCTGGATGGTCTTGCGTCCAGCAGTCATTGCAGCACTTGAAGGCCCTTCTCGCTTGAAAGTGTGGGTCCAGGTGTTTCCACGCTTCTTCGTCTGGGTCTGGGCAGCCGTGGTGCTGCTGCCGATTACCGGCATCGGCATGATCCAGCTGAACTTCACCGGCTTTGAAACTGCGCCGCGCTATGTGCAGATCATGATGGGCCTGTACGTGGTGATGGTTGCGCTGTTCCTGCGTATCCATTCATTGCAGTTGCCGGAGTTGCGTCGCGCCGTGGACGCCGAACAATGGGCCGAAGGCGCAGCAGCACTCGGTCACATTCGCCGGCTGGTCGGAATCAATCTGATTATCGGCCTGGAAGTGGTGATATTGGCAGCCGCCCGTCCGGGCCTTTGAGGCAAAACGGAACATCGCGGGGCACTGGCGGTGACACCGCGCACAGCTTGCGGGCAGTTTCCTGCCCGATCGGTCATCTTCTGTGCCTGATATCCAAGCCATTCAACATCTTGAAACACTTTGGCATGGGCTGTGCAAACGTTTGCGATCAGCAGTACGCGCCCACGAAAAGGAGCTTCAATGCCACAGCCGCCATTCACTCGATCCGCAACGCCCTCAAGATTCCTCATGCCTCTGTTGTTCGCCGCCGCTGCGGCGTTGCCATGCACCAGCGTCCTGGCACAGCCCGCCGCCGAAGACTCGGCTCAAGGCGAAGCACTCAGCCCGCCCGCCTCGCCCAAGGAAGGCAAAGGCGCGTACTTTTCAGACTGGTTCAACCAGGACCTGACGCTGATCGGCAGCAAGGACATCAGCTTCGGCCCCAAGCCCAACGATGACATTTATCTGGAGTACGAGTACTTCGGCCGCAAGGGGCCGTTTGAGCTCTATGGCTATGTCGACGTGCCGAAGATCCTCGGCATCGGCAATGATAATGACAAAGGCGTCTGGGATCATGGCTCGCCATTGTTCATGGAGCATGAGCCACGTATCTCCATCGACTATCTGGCCGGGCGCAGTCTGGCCGTCGGGCCGTTCAAGGAATGGTACGTCGCCTTTGACTGGATCTACGATCACGGCAGCAACTCGGCCAACCGTGCAAACACCCTGTACAGCGGCCTTGGCACTGACATCGACACCCACTCGCGGGTCAATCTGTCGGCCAATTTCTATGGCCGCTACCAGTGGGAGAACTACGGTGCCAGCAATGAGTACTCGTGGGATGGCTATCGCGCCCAGCTCAAATACATCGTACCGATCAGCAAATTCGACAACGGCGCTTCGCTGACGTACATCGGCTTCACCAACTTCGATTTCGGTTCGGACCTCAAGAACGATCCGGCACGCACTGGCAACTCCACAGTCGCCACCAACGTGCTGCTTTACGCCTTCACGCACCTGCGCTTCACCCTGGTGGGTCGTTACTTCCACAACGGCGGCAACTGGCAGGACGGCAGCGAGCTGAACTTCGGCGAAGGCAACTTCCGTGCGCGCTCCGACGGCTGGGGATATTACGCAGGCGTGGGTTACCAGTTCTGAAACTGATTATGACGACAGGAGTTTTCATGAAACACATCACCCGCAACACACTTGGCGCCACACTGGCCCTGCTTAGCCCTGCCCTCTGGGCAGCCACCGCGCCGGTTACGCCAGTCACGCCCAAGGTCATGCTGGTCGCCATGTTTGCACCCGAAGCGCAGAACTGGATCGACCGGCTGCATCTGACCAAGGAGATCCAGGTGCCCGGCCTTGCCGCCGAGTATCCGGCCATCCGCTGCAACGCTCAGGACGTCTGCCTGATGGTCACCGGCATGGGTCAGACCAATGCCGCAGCATCGACTCTGGCCCTGGCCCTGTCGCCGCAATTCGACCTGCGCAAGACTTACTTCATCGTCGCGGGCATTGCCGGCATCAACCCGCACCACGGCACGCTCGGCACCACCGCGTGGGCGCATTATCTGGTGGAGTTCGGCACGCAGTGGGAAATCGATTCGCGCGACGTGCCCAAGGACTGGCCGACCGGTTACCTGGGTATCAACACCAAGGGTCCGAACGAAAAGCCGCCGCTGGACTACAAGACTGAAGTCTTCGAGCTGAACCCCAAACTTCAGGCCAAGGCCTTCGCCCTGTCGCAAAAAGTGACGCTCAGCGAGAGCAAGGAATCCGCCGCCTGGCGCGTCAAGTACCCTTACGCCCCAGCCAATCAGCCGCCGCAGGTGACGCAGTGCGATACGCTGGCGGGCAACACATGGTTTTCCGGAACGCGTCTGAGTGAGCGGGCGGAAGTCTGGACCAAGCTGCTGACCGACGGCAAAGGCGTGTATTGCACCACCCAGCAGGAGGACAACTCGACGTACGAAGCCCTGTTACGCGCCAGCAAGGCAGGCAAGGTAGACGTCAATCGACTGGCCGTGGTGCGCGCAGGTTCCGATTTCGACCGTCCGTATCCGGGTTACAGCGAGGTGGACAACCTGCTCAAGTACGCCGATCAGGGCGCCTTCGTACCAGCACTGGAAAATCTGTACCGCACCGGTAACCCGCTGGTGCAGGCCATTGTCGGTGATTGGAAGAACTGGGAAAAAGGCGTGCCGCAGTAAGCGCGCTGCCGTAATGACTGCCCGGATCATGGCCTTGCGCCTGATCCCGGGCAGTCTCTAGAAGGACGACAGCTGGTGAGGTTACAGGCGCTGCAGAATCAAACTGCCTGCTGGCCCTGCAACGCCTGGCAGACCAGGTTCGCCCGGTCTGCCAGGCTTGCCGCCATCCGCGCGGTAGACGATGCAGCCCTTCGAAGCGCCGCCCTTGCCTGCCTTGCCGCCTTCACCTCCCTTGCCTGCCGCGCCACCCGCAACATTCACCTTGATACGTTCGGCCGGAAAGCTCTGTGGCAGCTCAAGACGAACCTGCGCACCTGCTGCGCCGTCGTGGCCGTTGCCGCCACTATCGCCGTTGTAACCACGCCCAGCCTGGCCCCAGGTACAGCCTGGCTCTTCGCCCGTGCCGCCATCGAGCCCGGCGTAGCCTGGGCTGCCCGCGCCGCCGCGTGCATCGATCGACAGTTGTTCGGCATTCAGGCTCTGTAGACGCAGGGTCAGATTGCGCCCCGGCAGTGCCGGCTTCTCGAAGGTACCCGGAGCGCCTCGCGCAGTGATCTGGCTGCCGGTGCCGAATTCACCATGCACCACGACGAGGTTGAACGCCTGTACACCGGGGACGATGGCAATCCGCGCTTCGTGCCCTAGCACCAGTTCGCCGATCTTCACGTCATCGATACCGGCCGGGATCAGCAGGGTGCCGTAGTCGGCCACTTCAAGGCGCTCGACCTGCAGAACGCTGCTGTTGCCAGGCAGACGCATGAGCGAGTGTGGCGCGACGATAATCGCCTGAGCCATGGCCAGAGGGCTGAACAGTGCTGCCAGCAGAACGAGCTTACGCATGAGAGTGCCCTGTGGCCGAACGGCCGATGGATTGAACATGAAAAATGCCGAACAGGATGATTTTGCCCCGGTCGCGTCAGGGATGCCTGCGACCGCGCAGGCTGCCGTTGAACAGGATCAGTTCGAGCAAGTGAGTCAACAACAGTACGGCACCCGCCATGTCGATCATCACGCCAAACGGGCTGGGCGCTTCAATGACCGCATTGGCCAGGACTACCAGCCAGAAGCCCAGCATCAAGATTTTTCCCAGCCCCCAAAACACCTTCATCGCCTGCCCCCCTTGTCATGATCCGTTACGAAAGCGCAGTCTGCGCGCGCTTTTCGTCGCCGCACAGTAGACGTGCTGTACGCCGAATATGCCAGCAGTGTATTGAAAAAGATCAAGCATAGATCGTTGTCGTCAGTCTGTGGGCGTTCGCCTGATACTGACGGCTGTTCAGAGCGGGTCCGGCAGGCTAGTCTTGTCAGTCAACCAGAGGACTTTCGATGACCGTCGGCTACTCATCCCGCACGCCGCAGCAAGCGCTGGCGGCCCTGCTCGACCGTTACGCCCCCCAGCGTCTGCTGTTGATCGGCGCTCAGGCGTTCCCTGCGTTGCAAGCCTTTCAGGAAGCACACCCGCAGACCGAGGTGGCGCTGGCCGAACCCGGCCCCCTGCCCGCAAATCTGGCGGCGCAACGTTTCGACCTGGCGCTGGTGGTCGATTGCCTGGAGCACATCCCCAAGCGCACCGGTCTGGAGCTGCTGGGCGGTATCCGCAACCTTAACGCCAGCCGCATTGCGGTGCTGGCCGACTTGCAGGCCTGCGGCTGGCAGGAGACCGACTTTTTCTCGCTGGCCCTGCAATCCAGCGAACGCTTCACCCGCGACGAACAAGTGCTGAACCTGTTCACCTACGACCTGCGCGAATACAAACAGGTGCATGACTGGCTGAACGCGAAGTATTGGGCCAACCCGGAGAATTTTGGAAAGTATTGGTGGTGACCTATGAGTAGTGCTATTTGCCCGTGCGGCAGCGGCGATCTGTTGCTGGCCTGCTGCGGTCGCTATCACGCAGGTCAGCCTGCGCCTTGCGCGGAAAAGCTGATGCGCTCGCGCTACAGCGCCTACGTGCTGGGGCTGACTGATTATCTGGTCCAGACGACGCTGCCTGTTCAGCAAAGCGGGTTGAACCGTGAGGCCATTGCCCAGTGGAGCGCGCAGAGCACCTGGCTGGGGCTGGAAGTAGAAAGTTCGGAGGTATTCGGCGGCAAGCCCGAGCATGCCTTTGTGACCTTCACTGCCCGCTGGCACGACGGTAACGGTGAACACAGCCACAAGGAACGCTCGTCGTTCGTGCAGAATCAGGGCCGCTGGTATTTCATCGATTCCACGGTCCCGCTCAAGGCCGGCCGCAATGACGCGTGTCCGTGTGGCAGCGAACAGAAATTCAAGAAATGCTGCTCGCCTTACGTGGTTTGAGATAGTCGAGATGATCGTTCCGCACGCTCCAGAGTGGGAATGCCGTGGGTGAGCCCTGCGCCGCACCGTCACGCTCAAGACCGGACGCAGAGCGTCCAGAACGGCATGCGACGCGGAGCTTCGCACGATAGTTGAGATTATCGTTCCTCACGCTCCAGCGTGGGAATGCCGTGCGTGACGCTCCGCGTCACAGATCTGCGCCGCACCGCACAGTCAAGATAGGACGCAGAGCGTCCAGAACGGCATGACGACGCGGAGCGTCGCACGATAGTCAAGGTCACGCTCCGGTGGACACAAGTCGACCTAGAACTCCAATTGCGCCGAGAACGCTACAGTACGCGGGTCGCCCAGGTAGCTGCTGTTGAGCCAGTATTCCTTGTTGGCCAGGTTGCTGACGTTGACCCGCAGGGTCAGGTCGTTTTCCGAGACGCGCATGCGGTAGCGGGCACCGGCGTCGAAGGTGGTAAAGGACGGCAGGTCGTTTTCGTTGCTTTGGTCGGTGTATTGCTTGCCGGTATAAAACGCTCCACCGGTTACCGCCAGCCCAGGCACCGGATTGATGTCGTACTCGGCATAGACCTTGGCCAGTTGCTTGGCGACGTTGGTCGGTGCGTTGCCTTCATCCGCGGCGATGCCGGTTTTCTTGATCTTCGGGTCCAGCAAGGTAAAGCCGCCGACCAGTGTCAGCTCCGGAACGACTTTGCCGGTCACGCTGAACTCCAGACCATTGTTTTCCTGACGCCCGTCCACTACGTAAATATTCGAGGCCGTGGTGTAGCCGTTGGGCTTCTCGATGTTGAACAGCGCCAGGGTAAACAGGGTTTCACCCAACGTCGCCTTGGCACCGATTTCATATTGCTCGCTGACTTCCGGTGCGAATGCCTGGCCGGCATTGGCTGCGCCGCTCGGTGCGACACCGCCGGATTGCAGACCTTCTATATAGGTGGCGTAAGTGGTCAGCCACGGCAGTGGCTTGTAGACCAGCGAGATATTCGGCGAGGTCTTGCTTTCGTTGTATTTGGTCTCGGTCTCTGCGGAGCCGAAAGCCTTGGCGTAAACGAATTCGTTGGCGTAAGTCTTGATCTGCGTGTTGGTCACGCCAAGAATCGCCGACCATTGCTCGTTGAAGGTAATGATGTCGCCGATCAAAAAGTTATTGCTCTCCGAGCTATTGGCCAGACGCTGGTTGCCGTGGCCAATCGAGTACGACGGTTTGCCGACCTGAGGTGTCTGGTCGAGCGGTATCGTGCCGACTGGCGAGGTGTATTGCGGACCAGGCTGACCAGGCGTGTACGGGATGTGGTCTTCGTACTGCTTCTGGCGAGATGTATTGCCCTGGTACCCCATCGTGACTTTGTGGCCGAGAAAGCCGGTATCGAATGCTGCATCCAGAAACAGCGAGCCGGTCTTTTCTTCGGTTTCGATCGGTGCGAAGGCGTACAACGGCTGCGAATACAGACCCGCGCTGTAAACCGTCGGCCCGGTGTAGGTGTTTTCCGAAGTGTACTGCTGGGCTGCAAAGGCCGCGCGCAAGGTGAATGTATCGTTCAAGCGCCATTTGGCGCGTACGCCCGCCTTGTCGGATTCATAATCGGAAAACGACCACTTCTGGCTGTAGAGTTTGTCGTTGTCCAGCGAGGCTGCGCTTGGGCGTAATGACTGATCACCAAAGTACCAATAGCTGGTCAGGCCGCGAATTTCGGTCTTTTTGTGTGAAGCGTCGAACTGCACCAGCAGGTCGTCGGAGACGTTCCAGTCCAGCGCCAGGGAAATCATTTCGCGACGACGCTTGTTCATGTCGACAGCGGTTTCGCCATCCTGAGTCAACACGTTCAGGCGATAGGCAAACTTGCCCTCACTGTCGATCGGCCCGCCGAAATCGCCATGCAGGTAGTAGTTCTCGCCACCGGCATTGCCCAGCGTGACGCTGTTATAGCGTTCGTAAGTGGGGCGCTTGATGACGTAGTTGACCAGCCCGCCTGGCGAGGCCGGGCCATACAGGAAACCGGTCAGGCCGGTGATGACTTCCAGCTGTTCCATCTCTTCAATGTAGTTGCTGCCATCAGCACCATTGGTAAAGCGCAAGCCGTCATTGGCGATGTTCAGGCTGCCCGCGCTGCTGAAACCACGAATGTTGACGGCGCTGGCATAACCGGCGCTGGTCGGCGAGTACATCTGGGTGAACGGGTTGTGCTTGATGACATCGTCCAGCGAGGTGGCCTGAATGTTTTTCAGTAGAGCCTGAGGCGTCACGCTGATGGAATAAGGCGCGTCCTGCAGTTTCATGCCGCCCAATGCACCGACGCTGCTGATGTTCTCACTGCGATAACCGGCTGCTTCCGAACCTTCGGCGGGCGCGCTGTTGGCATTGATGTTCACATCCGACAGGTTCAAGGCGTTTTGTTCCATGACCATCAGCGTGTAGGTCCCGGCGCTGCTCTGCACCAGTTGCAGGCCGCTGCCACGCAACGCCTCACGCAAGGCTGTCGCAGCGTCGAAATTCCCCTTTACCGCCGCGCTTGTTTTGCCAGCAACCAGCGCAGGATCGAGGCTCAATGCCAGACCACCCTGGCTGGAAATCTGGTTCAGCGTGGTCGCCAGAGGGCCTGCAGGCAGGTCATAGGCAACCACGCTGGCCTGCTGCGCGGCCATCAGCAGCGGGCTGACCAGAGGCGTGCACAGTGCAATCGCCACGGCCAACAGACTGGGACGCAGAAGGGTGTCTAACGAACGGGACATCGGGCAACTCCTGATGGAATATTTCTCAATGCCTGTTAGCCGAGCGAAAGTTCGAAAGTAACAGAGCTGATTGAAAATAATTCCGTTTCAGGATTCAGTTGGCCTGCGGCATTACTCCGCAATGACCTTCAGGTGAGAAGTATCGGGAGCAGCTTGTGACTCGGGCCTTTCGACATGGCCCATGTCGCTGCCCACCGGTGCCAGGCTAAATCGGGAAAGATCCAGCAGCGGCGCAGCGGGCCGAGGTTTGGCAGGCAACAGGTCGACCCCCGCTTCGGCCACCGAATAATCCGGCGCATCGACACTTTCGAAAGCAGCCATATACGCGTCACGCGGTTTGATCTGCAGACGGCCCGTACCCGACTGCGGGGTGGCCTGGGATTTACGCAACCAGGTAGGAGCGTCGGGCGGCGGTGCCAGTTCGACCTCTTCCATGGGCAGCGGGGTATTCATTTCCAGCACATGGACCCGTGCGCCTGCACGCTCCAGCGTTGCGCGGTATTTTTCAGCGGTTGCCGCGTCGAGATTATTTTTCAGGACCAGTCGGCGCCCGGAGAACAGAAGCTCCAGACGCTCGGCATCGGCATTGAATAGCTTGCCAAGGTTGGCCCTGACCTTCTCGGGCTGGGCTCCGGCGACCAGTTCGGCACTGAAGACAATTTCGTAGACACTCATGGAGACACCGGTAAGCACGTCAATAAAAAGTATGGCGTAGCGTCAGACAGCGCAACAAGCGCGTTACCCTTGACCGTCGAGTTGGTAGACTCAGGCGTCAAACGGAGCACATCCATGTTTTTTCAGGCGCACATTACAAGAATCATTAGCCTCGCGCTGGTCATGTTCGGTCTCAGCGGATGCTCGTTACTGAGCTTTGACAGCGTCCAGGATCCGGAAGTGCATTTGCTCAAAGTCCAGGTGGTCAAGGCAAGGCTGACACAACAGGATTTCAAGCTGTATTTCGAGGTCGATAATCCCAACGACTCGGACCTGTTCGTGCGCGGCCTGAACTACAAGATCTCGCTTAATGACGTTGTGCTCGCAGACGACCAATTCAGTGATTGGTTTTTTGTCGATGCGCATAGCCGGAAAACCTTTGTGGTGCCTGTTCGTACCAACCTTTGGCGGTACGCGAAATACATCGCTCAACTGCTGAAAAAACCTGATGAGCTGATCCATTACCGGCTTGAAGGCAAGCTCAAGACCGGCATGCTGTTCAGGCACAACGTACGGATCGGCAAAACCGGCGATGTTGCACCAGAGGAGCTGATTCAACGCAAATAAGCAGGCGGCCTAACCGCCCAGCTTGCCCTTGATCAGCTCCAGCAGAAACTTCCAGATATCCGCCGCCCACAATGCGCGATTGATTGCGCTGATCAGCGCTCCACCAAACGAGCCCAGCAGAAAGCCCACGCCTGTGGTGTTGCGAGGGTCGGCCACGCCCAGATAATCACTGGCAATGCCGGTGAGAAACACCGCACAGGCCACGCCAGTGATCAAGAAAACCAGCCAGGCACGCCAGTCGAGCAAGCCTGCCTTATGCCACCAGCCAGAGATGATTGCACCCACCAGACCGGCGACCAGCCATTCGCCCCTGTCTGCCAAACCATTCAAGATATCCATCGGACCTGACTCCGCTCAAGAGATACAGCCGTTCACGAACACAGAAATTCAGACGCTGAGAGCCTGCCATTCGAATGGCAGGGAACGGGTTGATGAGGGTCATCCTGGTTGACGTTCGGGCCCGCCCTGCCCTTGATCGCTTCCTTGCGCGTATTGCGGGTCGATGCGGCGGCGGTATGTGAAGCTGGAACCAAAAATTAAGCATGCTTAAAAATAAAGTGAAACGCTTGCCATCAAACGTGGAGCAGTACCTTATAAACCCTCAGTTATCGATATAGCGCTGCCAGCCGATCCTTACCGAACCGTCTGGCTGAGGATCGACCTCGATACCTTCGGTTTCTTGGATTTCCCGGAGCACCACGTTCCAGCTGTCCTCAGGTTCATCGTCGCGTCGGGCTACGATGACCCACTGGGTCTTTTGAACATTCGGCGCAGATACCAGCCGTTGAATGCGCTTGCCGATCTGTTCATAAGACGACGCGCCCGTCGGCCCATTACGAGTGCCAGTCATGACTGCCTCCCGGAAATAACTGTATATAAATACAGTATTCCAGCTGCAAGACCTGCGCAAGCACTTCGTAGGACGCGCTCCGCTTCACGTCGCGACGGATAACGTCCGCAAGCCTTGTACAACAAGGCTCATAGCCTGGCGGTCATTCTCACGGCTACGCCAATGATGCGACAGTCGGCACCGCACTCGATCATTTTGTACGCAGGATTCAAGGGCTTCAGGTAACGCGTGCCGCCGTCCTCGACCAGCTTCTTGAAGGTCGCCTCGTTGCTGGCGGGCAGCTTGGCGATAACGAGCTTGCCGGGCTGCACGTCGGCTTCTGTATCAACCAGAATCATCATCCCCTCTGGCACGCTGACGCCAGTGGGTGCAGTCATCGAGTCGCCCTTGACCTCAAGCCAGAATGCCGGCCCCTTGGAGTCGTAATCGGAGATTTCATAGCGATCGGAAAAACCGTCGGGGTAAGGCTCGACGGCTTCCTCCCAGGAACCTGCCGACACCCAGCTGATTACCGGATAACGAAAGGACATGTTGGGTTGATCGATCAGAGCAACGTTGGCGTCAAAGGGGGCGTCCTTTTCAGGCCCTTCGCCAATCGCCAGCCATTCGGCACGAAAGCCCGTGGCCCGCGCCAGTGCATAGAGGTTTTCTGGCCGCAGGCTTTTGCTTTCGCCGCTGATCCATTGAGTGACGGCAGAATTGGCAACGCCGCACTGTGCGGCAATTTCCCCTTTCTTCATGCCGCTGGCGGCAATTGCCCTGGCAATACGCTCTTGTCGGGTCATAAGGTTGGCTCTGCGCATGAAAATACAAAGACGCTGAAAAACGCCCGAAAAAAAATAAGCATACTTAAATTTGCAATCATATGTGAATCGAAATATGCCGATACTGCTTCGTCCCGATTTGCTGGATAATGCGCGCCAGATTTATTTGCGGAGTAAAACCGATGAACCAGCAAGCCCATGTTCATGGCCCCGATTGCAACCACGACCATGATCACGATCATCACGACCACCAGCATGGCCATGTGCACGGTCCGAACTGCGGGCACGCCCACCAGGAACCGGTGCGCAACACCCTGAAAGATGTGGGTCGCAACGATCCTTGCCCGTGCGGCAGCGACAAGAAATTCAAGAAGTGCCACGGCGCGTAAAGCGTTGAGCGTTCTTCTGACGGCCTGCATAAGCAGGCCGTTTTCATTTGCGCGCATCTTCAAACGCGGCGGAACAAGAGGCGTGTGGCCAGCTTCTGCAAAATCCTGAAATAAACTCGCCCTCCCCGCTTGCGCGCTGACGGCCTGCTCTCTAACGTAGCGACTTTTGTACGTTACCCCTCCAGGAGCTTGCCCATGGCCTCGCCAGCCCTTCGTCATTTTCTACCCCGATTCGGCGCTGCCGCCGCTGCGGCGAGTTTCCTGAGCCTTGCCGGCTGCCAGTTGGGCGGCGGTGATCCCGAGACCGTACTGCCTGCTTCCGGGACGTTCCCGCTCAAAGGGCTGGCGCAAAACGTTTCCGTGCGCCGCAACAACATGGGCATGCCGCTGATAGAAAGCAGTACGTACCACGATGCGCTGTTCACCCTCGGATACATCCATGCCGGTGATCGCATCGGTCAGATGCTCGGAATGCGCCTGCTTGCGCAGGGCCGTTTGTCGGAAATGGCCGGGGCGGACGCGCTGGAAGTCGACCGTTTGATGCGCTCGGTCAACCTCAAGCAAAACGCCAGCGACCTGTATAACGCCGCCTCGCCTCGCTTGAAGCGCTTCTTCGACGTTTATGCGCGCGGCGTTAACGCTTACCTGTTCCGCTACCGCGACAAGCTGCCGGCCGATGTCGCCAGTTCGGGCTACAAGCCGGAATACTGGAAACCGGAAGACTCGGCGCTGATCTTCAGCCTGCTCAATTTCAGCCTGTCGGTGAACCTGCAGGAAGAGCTTTCGGCACTGGTGCTGGCGCAGAAAGTCGGGGCAGACAAACTTGCCTGGCTGCTGCCGACCTACCCTGACGAAGAACTGCCATTTGCCGAAGCCGACAAGCTCAAGGGCCTGAACCTGAATAATCAGGTCAACGACCTGAGCGACCTGAACAAGATCGCCTTGCAGCTCTCGGACCTGAACATGCTGGGTGTTGCAGCCTCCAGCAACTGGGCCATCGCGCCACAACGCAGCCGAAGCGGCAAGAGCCTGCTGGCCAGCGACATGCAACTGCCTGCCGGGCTCAACTCCGCCTGGAGCTTCGTGCAGATCCGGGCACCGAAATATCAGGTGTCCGGTGTTTCCATCGCAGGCTTGCCGCTGGTCCTGAGCGGTTTCAACGGCAAGCTGGCGTGGAGCATGAGCAACGTCAAGGGCGACAACCAGGACCTGTTTCTGGAGAAGATCAAGCGCGAAGGCAACCGCGTCTCTTATATGGCTGACGGCAAATGGCTGCCTGCCACTGCCCATCAGGAGACCTTTCTCGTCAAAGGCGGTAGCCCGCTTCGCGAAACCGTATACGAAACCCGCCACGGCGCGCTGCTCAACGCATCCGCAACGCCACCGGGCAATGGCTTGAGCCTGGCGCTGCAAGTGCCGAACTTCAAGGACGACAAGAGCCTGGACGCATTCTTTGATCTGTCCCGCGCACCTAACGTCGAGAAGGCGTTCGACACCAGCCGCGAAATTCGTGCGATTACCCTGAACATGATCTTCGCCGATGCCTCGAATATTGGCTGGCAGGTCACCGGCCGCTTCCCGAACCGCCGTGAAGGCCAGGGCCTGCTGCCTTCGCCGGGCTGGGATGGCAAATACGACTGGGACGGTTTCGCCGACTCAATGCTCCATCCTTACGACCAGGACCCGCGTCAGGGCTGGCTCGCGGCGGCCAACCAGCGCACGATTCCGAAAGGCTACGGCATGCAGCTCTCCAACTCGTGGGGCTACCCGGAGCGCGCCGAGCGCATTGCCGAACTGGCCAACAGCGGCAAGCAGGACCTGCGCAGCACCGTCGCCATGCAGTACGACCAGACCACGACATTCGCAGCCAAACTCAAGACCATGTTCCAGGCACCGGGCATGAGCAAGCCGCTCAAGCAGGCTATCGACGCCCTGCCGGAAGCGGATCGCAACAAGGCCCGCGAAGCGTTCACGCGCCTGATGGCATTTGATGGCAAGCTCAGCGCAACGTCGGCTGACGCTGCGCTGTACGAGCTGTTTCTGCAGGAAAGCGCCAAACAGATTTTCCTTGATGAGCTAGGCCCGGAAACCAGTCCTGCCTGGCAGGCGCTGGTGGCCAACGCCAGCTCGTCGTATTCGCCGCAAGCCGACCATTTGCTGGGCCGTGATGACAGCCCTTACTGGGATGACGTCAAAACTCCGCAGAAAGAAGACAAGCCAGCCATCCTAGCGCGCAGTCTGGCGGCTGCTGTCACCAGTGGCGACAGCCTGTTAGGCAGCGATCACAAGGCCTGGCAATGGGGCAAACTGCACCGCGACAACTGGACCTCGACCAGCCCGCTCGCCAAACAGTTGGGTGGCGGCGAGTTCAATCGCGGTGCCTCACCGGCAGGTGGTGACCACAGTACGCTGAACGTGTCCGGTTTCGAGTGGGGTAAAGGTTTCGATACACACGTGGCCCCCGGCCTGCGCATGATCGTCGACTTCAGCCTTGTCGAGCCTATGACCGGCCTGATCAGCACCGGCCAGTCCGGCAACCCGGCCAGCCCGTATTACGCCAACAGCATCGAGCCGTGGCAGAAGGGGCAATACATGTCGATCCCGCTGCAACAGCAGAACTATGAGAAGGGCTACGGCAAGCAACGCCTGACGCTGACGCCGGGCAAGTAAGCGCCGAAAACCGGACGCGGAGCGTCCAGAGCGGCGTACCTACGCGGAGCAGGCTCCCGAACGCCTATCGTTCCCACGCTCCGCGTGGTAATGCATTTCGTGACGCTCCGCGTCACACCGTTCTGCGATTCAGTGAGATTCAGGCTCGACTTGAGTCACCTTTTCGCCCCTCGGCGACCTACTTTGATGGGGCCAAAGTAGGCAAATCCCCTCGCTCCTGTTTCCGGCCCGACTTCGTCGGGTTCCTTCGCCCTGACACTGATCCGGGGGTCGCCGCAACGGGCCATCCATGGCCCGGTGCGGCTAGCCTGGCGTCCTGCCAGGCTACCCCCGGATCAGCGCCAGGGCTCAGCCGTCACTAAGGTCGCACTCTGCGTCGTCAGTGCCATCGTGATAAAAAAGCGCTTTTATGCACAACAGTGCTCTCCAGAACATCATCTCCATACCAGAGCATGGTGACGGTAGCGAGCTGTTCTCTCGTACACATGTCGCGACTCACGCTCCGCAGCCCTCACGCAAACTCCCCGAACTTCCCGCCCTGCCCCGGCTCATAGCTAACAAGCCCATCCATACGGTTGCCTCATGGATCTTGTCGTTGCTCGTCCCGAAGGTTTGTACTGCCCACCCGGTGATTTCTATATCGACCCGTGGCGCCCGGTCGAACGGGCCGTCATTACCCATGCGCATGGCGACCACGCCCGTACCGGCAATCAGCATTACCTGTCGGCGGCCAGTGGCGAGGGCATTCTGCGTTCGCGCCTTGGCCAGGACATCAACCTGCAGACCTTGGAATACGGCGAAACCATCACCCATCACGGGGTAAAACTCAGCCTGCACCCGGCCGGGCATGTGCTGGGGTCGGCGCAGGTGCGGCTGGAGTACCAAGGCGAAGTCTGGGTTGCTTCCGGGGATTACAAAGTCGAACCCGACGGCACCTGCGCGGCGTTCGAACCGGTGCGCTGTCACACCTTTGTTACCGAATCGACCTTCGGCCTGCCGATCTATCGCTGGGCACCGCAGTCGCAGATTTTTGAAGGCATCAACCAGTGGTGGCGTGGCAATGCGGCTCAGGGCAAGGCCAGCGTGCTGTTCGCCTACTCGTTCGGCAAGGCGCAACGCATTCTGCATGGCATTGATTCGCAGATCGGGCCGATTCTGGTGCATGGCGCTGTCGAGCCGTTGAACCGGGTCTATCGCGAAGGTGGCATTCGTATTCCGGAAACCCAATACGCTGGCGATTTCAAAAAGACCGATCCGGCCCTGCGTCAGGCGTTGATTCTCGCCCCGCCCTCGGCCGGTGGCAGCAGCTGGATGAAGCGCTTCGGCGAATACAGCGATGCGTTTGCCAGCGGCTGGATGATGCTGCGCGGCACGCGACGTCGGCGTGGCGTGGATCGCGGCTTTGTGCTATCCGATCACGCTGACTGGCCGGGCTTGCTGTGGGCCATCGAACAGACTGGTGCCGAGCGGGTCATGGTCACCCACGGTTCGGTCGGCATATTAGTGCGCTATCTGCGCGAACTGGGGCTGGATGCGCAAGGCTTCAGCACCGAATACGGCGATGAAGAAGACAGCAATCCGGCGACGGCAGAGCCTGAGGCGGTAACTGCGGGGGAGGCTCAGTCATGAAAGCCTTCGCGGAGCTCTACGCACAACTGGACGCAACCACATCGAGCAACGCCAAACTCGCCGCGATGCGTGACTATTTCGAGAAAGCGGCTGCAGAGGATGCTGCCTGGGCCGTGTACTTCCTGTCCGGTGGACGCCCCAGGCAATTGGTGCCGACCCGAGTGTTGCGCGAGCAGGCAATGACTCTGGCGAATCTGCCGGAGTGGCTGTTCGAAGAAAGCTATCAGGCGGTCGGCGATCTGGCGGAGACCTTGTCGCTGTTGCTGCCCCAGGCCGATCACAGCAATGACGAGGGCCTGGCCACCTGGATGGAAGACAAGCTGCTGCCGTTGCGCGCCCTGCCGCCCGAAGAGCTGGCAGCACGCCTGCCGATGTTCTGGTCGCAACTGGACCGCAGCAGCCTGATGGTCTGTATAAAACTGATTACCGGCAGTTTCCGGGTTGGCGTATCGAAACTGCTGGTGACGCGCGCACTGGCTGCGCTGGCGGACATCGACAGTAAGCGCGTCGCCCAAAGGCTGGTGGGCTATACCGACCTGTCGCATCGGCCCAGCGCAGAGCGCTACCTGAAACTGATCGCGCCCGAATCCGAAGATGAGCACGCACAACGTGGCGGTCAGCCCTATCCGTTTTTTCTTGCCCATTCCCTGCAACAGCCCGCCGACCAGTTCGAGGAGTTGCTCGGGGCGGCCGAGAACTGGCAGGTGGAATGGAAGTGGGACGGTATTCGCGCACAACTGGTCAAACGTGACGGACGCTTATGGATCTGGTCGCGTGGCGAAGAGCTGGTCACCGACCGTTTTCCCGAGCTGCACAGCCTGACGCAGTGCCTGCCTGACGGCACGGTGATAGACGGCGAAATCGTCGTCTGGAAAGCTCCCGAGCCGAGCCCCGATGGCAGCGCTGAATTTGCGTTGAACGGTAATGCCACCACAGCTTCACCTTCGGTTCAGCCCTTCGCCCTGTTGCAAAAGAGGATTGGCCGCAAGACACTCGGCAAGAAGATCCTCGCCGACGTTCCCGTGGTAGTGTTGGCCTATGACCTGCTTGAATGGCAAGGCGATGACTGGCGCAGCCGGCCGCAACATGAACGTCGCACGCAACTGGAAACCTTGATCGAAAGCGTCCAGAGCGAGGTGCTGATGCCCTCCCCGGTACTCACTGGCAAGGATTGGCTTGATCTGGCGACGCAACGTGAAGCCTCTCGCAGTCTGGGCGTCGAGGGCATGATGCTCAAGGCCCGCGACTCGCTGTACGGCGTCGGTCGCACCAAGGACATGGGCGTGTGGTGGAAATGGAAAATCGACCCGTTCAGTGTCGATGCCGTGCTGATCTACGCGCAACGCGGCCACGGCCGACGTGCCAGTCTGTACAGCGACTACACCTTTGCGGTGTGGGACGGCCCGCCCGACGCCAGTGAGCGCACGCTGGTGCCATTCGCCAAAGCCTACTCAGGGCTGACCGACGAGGAAATGCGTAAGGTCGACGCCATCGTTCGTAAAACCACCGTGGAAAAATTCGGCCCGGTGAGCAGCGTCACGCCGACGCTGGTATTCGAACTGGGCTTTGAAGGCATTGCCTTGTCAAAGCGCCACAAGAGCGGCATTGCGGTGCGCTTCCCGCGCATGTTGCGCTGGCGGCAGGACAAGCCGGTGGCCGAAGCCGACAGCCTGGCGTCATTACAGGACCTGCTGAACTGACGCACCGAAGAAGTGCGCGCAAATTGACGTGCACCTTTTTAAAACACTGCCTGCCACCAGGGTTTGCCTGCCCGCAACAACCGTTCTCTTTCGTTACCATTCTGCCGCTCGCCGCGAGCCTAATGGGGGTGTGGTTTAAGTCACAGAGAACAACATCCCGCCCATAAACATGCCAAGGCGGCAGATTGCCAGCCATTTATACGAAATAGCGACAACGCCTTACATTTCAAACGCACGTTCATCGCTCTGGTTCGGAAATTGCTACCTTCTGCCAGTCTGGCACTTGCCGGTAGCAAGCTTCGCGTGTTCCCAACGCCCCATTTAAGGTTTTAAGGACTGAACAATGAAAAAAGCATGGCTGACTCTTTCTGCACTGGCTCTGTGCCTCGCCGCCGGTAATACGATGGCCAAGGAATACAAGGAACTGCGCTTCGGCGTTGATCCGTCCTATGCGCCGTTTGAATCCAAAGCCGCCGACGGCACCCTGGTCGGCTTCGATATCGATCTGGGCAACGCGATCTGCAAAGAGCTGAAGGTCACCTGCAAATGGGTTGAAAGCGATTTCGACGGCATGATTCCCGGCCTCAAGGCACGCAAGTTCGACGGCGTGATTTCCTCGATGACCGTGACCCCTGCTCGCGAAAAAGTCATCGACTTCTCCAACGAACTGTTCTCCGGCCCTACTTCGCTGGTGTACAAAAAAGGTGCAGGCTTTACCGCCGACCCGGCCAGCCTGAAAGGCAAGACCGTTGGCTATGAGCAAGGCACTATCCAGGAAGCCTACGCCAAGGCCGTACTGGACAAGGCCGGTGTATCCACCAAGGCCTACGCCAACCAGGATCAGGTTTACGCCGACCTGACTTCCGGTCGTCTGGACGCTTCGATCCAGGACATGCTGCAAGCCGGACTGGGTTTCCTGAAATCGCCAGCCGGTGCTGATTACGAAGTCAGCAAGCCTATCGACAGCGAATTGCTGCCAGCCAAAACCGCCATCGGCATCGCCAAGGGCAACAAGGAGCTGAAAGCGCTGCTGGATAAAGGCATCAAAGCGATGCACGACGACGGCACCTACGCCGAAATCCAGAAAAAGCACTTTGGCGACCTGAACCTGTACAGCGGCAAATAACACCCCGACGCCCATCGATTTCGGCGATGATTCGCCGCCCAATCGATGGGCGTCTCTGTTTTTGAAAGCAAGGCCTATCCATGCTCGATGCACTCATGCAAAACCTGGGACTCTCGGCGTTCAGCCTGAAGGGCTTTGGCCCGCTGTTGCTGGAAGGCACCTGGATGACCATCAAACTGGCTGTGCTGTCCCTCGCACTGAGCATCCTGCTCGGGCTGATCGGGGCAAGTGCCAAACTGTCGAGCTCGGCGCTGCTGCGCGTGCCGGCACAAATTTATACAACACTGATCCGCGGTATCCCGGATCTGGTGTTGATGCTGTTGATTTTCTACAGCCTGCAAACATGGCTGACCATGCTCACCGACGCGATGGAATGGGAATACATCGAGATCAACCCGTTTGGCGCGGGTGTCATCACTTTGGGCTTCATTTATGGGGCATATTTCACCGAGACGTTTCGCGGCGCGATTCTGTCCGTGCCTCGCGGTCAAGTGGAAGCGGCAACCGCCTACGGCTTGAAGCGCGGCCAGCGCTTTCGCTACGTTGTGTTCCCGCAAATGATGCGTTACGCACTGCCGGGGATCGGCAATAACTGGCAGGTACTGCTCAAGGCTACGGCGCTGGTATCGATCATCGGCCTGGCTGATCTGGTCAAGGCCTCGCAGGACGCCGGCAAAAGTACCTATCAGTTGTTCTACTTTCTGGTGTTGGCGGCATTGATCTACCTGCTGATCACCAGCGCCTCGAACTTCGCCCTGCGTTGGGCTGAACGGCACTATGCCGCAGGCAGTCGGGAGGCACAGCGATGATCGAATTGTTACAGGAATACTGGAAACCCTTCCTTTATACAGACGGCGTAAATATCACTGGGCTGGCCATGACCATGTGGCTGCTCAGCGCCTCTATCGCCATCGGCTTCTGCGTGTCGATCCCGCTGTCGATTGCACGGGTGTCGAAAAACCGCTGGGTACGCTGGCCAGTGCAGTTCTACACCTACCTGTTTCGCGGCACGCCCCTCTATATACAGTTGCTGATTTGCTACACCGGCATTTACAGCATTGCTGCGGTGCGTGAACAGCCGATGCTGGATGCGTTTTTTCGCGATGCGATGAACTGCACACTCCTGGCCTTCACCCTGAACACCTGCGCCTACACCACGGAGATCTTTGCCGGAGCGATCCGCAGCATGGCCCATGGTGAAGTCGAAGCGGCCAAAGCCTATGGCCTGAACGGCTGGAAGCTTTACGCCTACGTGATCATGCCATCGGTGCTGCGCCGGTCGCTGCCGTACTACAGCAATGAAGTGATCCTGATGCTGCACTCGACCACGGTGGCCTTTACCGCCATGGTGCCGGACATATTGAAAGTGGCGCGGGATGCCAACTCTGCGACCTTCATGACCTTCCAGTCCTTCGGTATCGCCGCCGTCATGTACCTGACCGTGACGTTCATTCTGGTCGGGCTGTTCCGCCTTGCCGAACGCCGCTGGCTGGCCTTTCTCGGCCCGGCCCATTAATCAGGACTGAACATGCACCATCACACCCATGACTTACTGTCGCCAGTGCCAGGCACTGCCCGGCAGGTCCACAGCTTTCACTACGGCCCGCAAAACGGTTCCGGCAAGGTTTATATCCAGGCTTCGCTGCATGCGGACGAACTGCCGGGCATGCTGGTTGCCTGGTACCTGAAGCAGCGTCTGGCAGAACTGGAAAGTGCTGGTCGCCTGCTGGGTGAAGTCGTCGTGGTGCCGGTCGCCAACCCGATTGGTCTGGAACAGGTCCTGATGGACACACCTTTGGGCCGCTACGAGCTGGAAAGCGGCCAGAACTTCAATCGCTGGTTCAGCGACCTTGGCGCGCAGGTCGGCGATGATATCGAAGCCCGGCTGACTGCTGATGCAGAGCACAACGTCGCACTGGTGCGGGGCAGCCTGAGAGCGGCGCTGGATGCCGTACCCGCAAACACCCAATTGCAATCGCTGCGCCTGACCCTGCAGCGCCTGGCTTGCGATGCCGACATGGTGCTGGACCTGCACTGTGATTTCGAATCGGTCGAGCATCTGTACACCACGCCCGAAGCCTGGCCGAAAGTCGAGCCGCTGTCGCGCTACCTGGGCGCGCAAGCCAGCCTGCTGGCGACCGACTCGGGTGGCCAGTCGTTCGACGAATGCTTCACGCTGGTCTGGTGGCAATTGCAGCAACGCTTCGGTGAGCGCTTTCCGATCCCCATGGGCAGCTTCTCGGTGACACTGGAGTTGCGCGGGCAAGGCGATGTAAACCATGCCCTCGCCAGCCGTGACTGTCAGGCCATCATTCATTACCTGATCGACGCTGGCATCATCGACGGCGAACGCCAGCCGCTGCCCGAACTGCTCTACCCCGCGACGCCATTGGCAGCGGTCGAACCGGTGACCACGCCAGTCGGCGGCCTGCTGGTGTTCTGCGCGATGCCCGGCGAACACGTCGAGGCTGGCCAACTGATTGCCGAGGTCATCGACCCGATCAGCGACACCGTGGTCTGCATCCATGCCTTGAACGCGGGCCTGCTGTACGCCCGCTCGCTGCGCCGCATGGCGACTGCCGGCATGGTCATTGCGCACATCGCTGGCACCCAGGCCTATCGCAGCGGCTATCTACTTTCTCCTTGAGGACCTGTCATGTACAAACTGACCATCGATGGCCTGCACAAAAGCTATGGCGACAACAAAGTGCTCAAAGGCGTATCGCTCAAGGCCAGCAGCGGTGACGTGATCTGCCTGATCGGCGCCAGTGGCTCCGGCAAGAGCACCTTTCTGCGCTGCATCAACTTTCTCGAACAGCCCAATGACGGGGCAATGAGCCTGGATGGCAAGCAAGTGCGCATGGTCAGCGACAAGGACGGCATGCGCGTTGCCGACGCGGATGAACTGCAGCGCATCCGCACGCGGCTGGCGATGGTGTTTCAGCATTTCAACCTGTGGGCGCACATGACCGTGCTGGAAAACATCACCATGGCGCCGCGCCGCGTACTGGGCGTGCCCAAGGCCGAAGCCGAGGCGCGCGCGCGCAAGTACCTGGAGAAGGTCGGGCTGCCGGAGCGCGTCGCCGATCAGTACCCGGCGTTCCTGTCCGGCGGCCAGCAACAGCGCGTGGCCATTGCCCGTGCGCTGGCAATGGAGCCGGAAATCATGCTGTTCGACGAACCTACCTCGGCACTGGACCCGGAACTGGTCGGTGAAGTGCTGAAGGTCATTCAGGGCCTGGCCGAGGAAGGCCGAACCATGATTCTGGTGACACACGAGATGGGCTTTGCGCGCAAGGTTGCGAGCCAGGTGGTGTTCCTGCACCAAGGCCAGATCGAAGAATCCGGCCACCCGGACGAGGTGCTTAACAATCCGAAAAGCGAGCGCTTGCAGCAGTTTTTGAGTGGAAATCTGAAGTAGCGCTTTTTGTGTATGAAGCCGGAAACGCCTGGTAACCGGAACTGAAATATCCACGACTATAGTCCCCACGCCAGCGTGGGGATGCAGTGCTAGAGGCTCTGCGTCGCCAAGAGGACGCGGAGCGTCCGGAAACGCATGCGACGCGCAGCGGCGCACGATATTGAGATCATCGTTCCGCACGCTCCAGCGTGGGAATGCAGGTCTCGACGCTCTGCGTCGCCATGAGGACGCAGAGCGTCCGGAAACGCATGCGACGCGCAGCGCCGCACGATCGTTGAGATTCCGCATGCTCCAGCCATATAACCATTTAAAACTATTACCCTTTCTTCGCTGTCTCTGACTTAACGCCACTCAGAGCACACGCAAACGGATGAGCAGACCCACCGATTTCGCTCGACGATGGTTTCTCGCCCGGGGCTGGAAGCCGTTCGCTTTTCAGAAGGAGGTCTGGGCGGCGGTGAAGAAGGGTGAGTCCGGCCTGCTGCATGCCAGTACTGGCTCGGGCAAGACCTACGCCGTATGGTTCGCCGCGCTCAACCGCTTCGCCAAAGCCAATACGCTCACCGCTGACAACAAACCTCGTAAACGCAAACCGCCCGCTGAACCGCTGAGTGTCCTGTGGATCACGCCCATGCGCGCCTTGGCCGCCGATACCGCCAGAGCCCTTGAAGCACCATTGGCCGAATTGGATATCCCGTGGTCGGTGGGCTTGCGCACCGGCGATACCAGTGGCAGCGAACGCGCCCGCCAGAGCCGGCGGCTGCCCTCAGCGCTGATCACCACCCCAGAGAGCCTGACACTGCTGCTGACCCGTGCCGACGCTCAGGTCGCCTTGTCGACACTGAAGATGGTGGTGGTGGACGAATGGCACGAGCTGATCGGCAACAAGCGCGGCGTGCAGTTGCAACTGGCCCTGGCGCGCCTGAGGCGCTGGAATCCGCAACTGATCGTATGGGGCATTTCCGCGACGCTGGGTAATCAGCAACATGCGCAGCAGGTGCTGATCGGCGACGGCGGCGTGACCGTGCAAGGCAAGATCGTCAAGGACTTACAGGTCGATACGCTGTTGCCGCCTTCCATCGAACGCTTCCCGTGGGCCGGGCATATGGGCTTGCGCATGTTGCAGCAGGTCGTCACCGAGGTGGACAGCAGCGCCAGTTGCCTGGTGTTCACCAACACACGGGCACAATCGGAAATCTGGTATCAGGCGCTACTGGAAGCTCGCCCCGACTGGGCCGGGTTGATTGCCCTGCATCACGGGTCGCTGGCGCGAGAGGTCCGAGACTGGGTCGAGCGCGCGTTAAAAGAAGGCGCACTCAAGGCTGTGGTGTGCACCTCCAGTCTGGACCTGGGCGTGGACTTTCTGCCGGTCGAGCGCGTGCTGCAAATCGGCTCGCCAAAAGGCGTCGCACGCCTGATGCAACGTGCCGGACGCTCAGGCCATGCGCCGGGCCGCCCTTCGCGTGTCACGCTGGTGCCGACCCACAGCCTGGAACTGGTCGAAGCAGCCGCCGCCCACGACGCCGTCGCCGCGCGGCTGATCGAGCCACGCGAATCGCCGCAGCAGCCGCTGGACGTTCTGGTCCAGCATCTGGTCAGTATCGCACTGGGCGGTGGCTTCCTGCCCGATGAACTGCTGACCGAAGTGCGTAGCGCCTGGGCCTATCGAGACCTCAGCGACGAGCAATGGCAATGGGCGCTGGCCTTTGTGCGCAACGGCGGTCACTCACTGACGGCCTACCCCGATTACCGCCGCGCCGAACCGGATGAACAGGGTGTCTGGCGTGTACCCGATGCGCGTCTTGCCAGGCGACACCGCATGAGCGTCGGCACCATCGTCAGCGAAGCTACCGTTAACCTGAAGTACTGGAAAAAAGGCGGCGGTGGCGGCTCGTTGGGCAGTGTTGAAGAAGGTTTCATCGCCCGGCTCAAGCCTGGTGACGGCTTTCTGTTCGGCGGGCGCTTGCTGGAGCTGGTCCGAGTGGAAAACATGACCGCCTACGTCAAGCGGGCTACTGGCAAGAAAGCCGCCGTGCCACGCTGGAACGGTGGGCGAATGCCCCTGTCCAGCGAACTGGCAGACGCCGTGGTGGAGAAGTTCGATGCGGCGGCGCGGGGTGAATTCACCAGCCCTGAAATGCAAGCCATCAAACCCTTGCTGGAGGTGCAGCAACAATGGTCCGGGCTACCGCAACGTGACACGCTGCTGGCCGAAACACTCAAATCCCGCGAAGGCTGGCACCTGTTCCTCTACCCGTTCGCCGGCCGACACGTGCATTTGGGGCTGGGCAGCCTGCTGGCCTGGCGCCTGAGCCGGCATCGGCCGCTGACCTTTTCCATTGCCGTCAACGACTACGGGCTGGAGTTGCTCAGTGCCAGCGAGATCGACTGGGCCCAAGCGTTGCGGGCTGACCTGTTCAGCGAGACGGATCTTTTGACCGACATTATTGCCAGCCTGAATGCGGGCGAACTGGCACTGCGGCGCTTTCGCGAAATCGCTCGCATTTCGGGGCTGGTGTTTTCCGGCTACCCTGGCGCGGCCAAGAGCAATCGACAGCTTCAGGCATCCAGCGGACTGTTCTTCGAGGTATTCAAGCAATACGACGCTGACAACATGCTGCTGACCCAGGCCGAACAGGAAGTGCTACGCCAGGAGCTGGATCTGCAGCGTCTGGAGCTGACATTACGCCAGATCAACAGTCGCAGGCTGGACCTGCATGCGATAAAACGCGCAACCCCGCTGGCGTTTCCACTGCTGGTCGAGCGCTTTCGCGAAAGTCTCAGTTCGGAAAAACTCGCTGACCGCATTGCGCGCATGGTCCGTGATCTGGAGAAAGCCGCAGGTCCGGAGCATGAGCAATGAAACCGTACGTCGCGATAACACTGGCGGGAGAAGAGCTGTGGCTGCTGGCCGACAAGGCCATCTACTACCCCGCAGAACGATCCTTGCTGATTGCCGATGCGCACTTTGGCAAGGCAGCGGCCTACCGCAAGCTGGGTCAACCAGTGCCACACGGCACCACTCAAGCCAATCTGCGACGACTGGACAGCCTGCTCGATGCGTATGCCTGCGATCATCTGATCTTTCTGGGCGACTTTCTGCACGCGCCGGAATCACACGCAGCGGGCACGCTCGCGGCACTGGAACAATGGCGGGGCGAACACCCGGCGTTGCGCATCACTCTGATCCGCGGTAACCATGACAAACGGGCGGGCGACCCGCCCGCCTATCTGGGCATAGATGTAGTTCCCGAACCCCTGACGCTGGGGCCCTTTGCCTTGCAACACGAGCCTGACCCACACCCGCAATTGCACGTACTGGCCGGGCACGTTCACCCGGTTTACCGGCTGCACGGGCGTGGCAGGCAGAGCTTGCGACTGGCGTGCTTCTACCTGGGCCAACGCGTCAGCCTGCTGCCAGCGTTCGGTGAATTTACGGGCGGGTTTCAGATTCGTCCGGCGCAGGACTGCTCAGTTTATGTGACAGGCGGTGATGCCGTGTGGCGAGTGGTATAGCGTCGCTAGCCGCCGCATACGAGGCCCTGCCCCTCACAAGGAGAAGCAGGGAACTGGTAATCAGGCAACCGGCGCAGGTGGCGGCTCGTCAGGAACGGTAGGTCCACCTGGCTCAGTGGGCTCCGGATAGGGAGTATCTGGCCCTGGATCACCCGGAATGCCACCACCGACCACATTAAGCTCGGGAAGCAGATCCGAATGAGCCATCAATGACCAGGCAAGCAACCCGATCTCGTTAAGCGGAGATTGAACCTGTTCAGAGATTTTGAAAGTAGTCTTCATAGGGCACTCCAGATCAAAGGCCGTCGCGCATATCGATTATGCGAAAGCATGTGAGCAGATAGAGTGCGAAATAGAGTATTAATTCAATTCCACTAATCACCTGACCGGCAAATCAGGTACGTGGCAGGGTGACGCCACGCTGGCCCTGATATTTGCCGCCTCGATCCTTGTAGGACACTTCACATTCCTCATCGGACTCGAGGAACAGCATCTGTGCCACGCCTTCGTTGGCGTAGATCTTGGCCGGCAATGTCGTGGTGTTGGAGAACTCCAGCGTCACATGGCCTTCCCACTCTGGCTCAAGCGGCGTGACGTTGACGATAATGCCGCAGCGCGCATAGGTGCTTTTGCCCAGGCAGATGGTCAGAACGTTACGCGGAATGCGGAAATATTCGACGGTGCGTGCCAGCGCGAACGAGTTGGGGGGGATGATGCATACGTCGCTCTTGATATCGACGAAGCTTTTTTCATCAAAGTTTTTCGGATCGACAGTGGCCGAATTGATGTTGGTAAACACCTTGAATTCGTCTGCGCAACGCACGTCGTAGCCGTAGCTGGACACGCCGAAGGAGATCACCCTGTCAGCTCCTTCGCCACGTACCTGGCGCTCGACAAAGGGCTCGATCATCCCGTGTTCCTGCGCCATGCGGCGAATCCACTTGTCCGATTTGATGCTCATGGCGGTGTCCTGAATAGCGAGGTAAAAAATATATCCGGCATCTTACCGGGCCGGGGCCGACGGTTCAAAGGCAACAGATAGCGAGTTTGTGTGACGAGCCGGGCTCTTTCGCTGCGAATGGAAATAATCATCAGCAGACCATTGGCACGTTCGGAAAAAAGGGTTAAGGTGGCGTCACTGTGTTGCTTGTGTCACTGAGAATCTCTACACGATGTTGAATTTCGATCCAACCATCTCCATGAATTTTCCAGCTCTTTGCACTCAGTCTCGGCCAGGGCTCTTCCTACGCCGCAGTTAACTTTGTCCAAGGAGATATACTATGTCCAATCGCCAAACTGGTACCGTTAAGTGGTTCAGCGATGAAAAAGGCTTCGGCTTCATCACTCCACAATCCGGTGACGACCTGTTCGTGCACTTCAAAGCTATCCAATCCGACGGCTTCAAAAGCCTGAAAGAAGGCCAACAGGTTTCTTTCATCGCTACCCGCGGTCAGAAAGGCATGCAAGCTGAAGAAGTTCAAGTTATCTAACTTTGTACTGATTCGCTTAAAAACCCCGCCCTTAAAAGCGGGGTTTTTTATTGCCCGTCTTTTGACCTCTCGCCGACTGAGCACCTGCTGTACAGCTGACCGGGACGAGAGAAGCAAAGCACCTCCCCCGCCCGATCATCGCTATCCAATCAGTCGTCGCTTACCGAAATGGTCGGCATGGCTGGACTTGCAGCTTCCTGCAACACGATCCGTGCACCGACATGACGTGCCAGCTCTTGATACACCATCGCAATCTGACTTTCCGGCTCGGCAATAGCGGTAGGCTTGCCGCCATCTGCCTGCTCGCGAATCAGCATCGACAACGGCAGTGATGCCAGCAACTCGACATTGTACTGCGACGCCAGCTTCTCACCGCCGCCCTCACCAAACAGATGCTCCGCATGGCCGCAATTGGAGCAGATGTGTACCGCCATGTTTTCCACAACGCCCAGCACCGGGATGTTGACCTTGCGGAACATCTCGACACCCTTCTTCGCATCCAGCAAGGCCAGATCCTGAGGCGTGGTGACAATCACGGCACCGGCAACCGGGACCTTCTGCGCCAGCGTCAACTGGATATCGCCCGTGCCGGGCGGCATGTCGATAACCAGATAGTCGAGATCATTCCAGGCAGTCTGCGTGACCAGTTGCAGCAACGCCCCTGACACCATAGGCCCGCGCCAGACCATAGGCGTGTTGTCATCGGTCAGAAACGCCATCGACATCACGTCAATGCCATGAGCCTGGACCGGCACGAACCACTTCTGGTCCTTGATCTTCGGCCGCGTGCCTTCGGCAATACCGAACATCACACCCTGACTCGGCCCATAGATATCAGCATCGAGAATACCGACCCGTGCGCCCTCGCGAGACAGTGTCAATGCCAGATTGGCCGCCGTGGTGGACTTACCGACACCGCCCTTGCCCGACGCAACGGCCACGATGTTTTTCACATTGGCCAGACCGGGGATCTGGCTCTGTGCCTTGTGCGCGCTGATCACGCTTTTAATGGCAACCGTGGCCGAGCTGACGCCGTCCAGGTTCTCGATGGCGGTTTTCAGCACTTGCGCCCAGCCGTTCCTGAACAGGTCGGCGGCATAGCCCAGTTCGAGTTGCACGCTGACCTGTGCACCCTGGATATCGATGGACCGCACGCAACCGGCACTGACCGGGTCCTGATTCAGATAAGGGTCGGTGTACTGGCGAAGAATCGTCTCCACCGCTGCGCGATTGACTGCGCTCATGGGCTTACTCCGTAAAAGACTGAGTGAAACAGCCGACTATCGTACCTGTTCTGTCCGTAGCCGACATGATTTCACTGAACCCTGCCCAACCACTCAGGAGTATTCCCATAACCGAGCGGGGTGAAAAAAATCGCTCAGACCTTTATAGTGGCCGGTCTCCGTTTCACTTCAAGTAGCCGAGCCCCATGTCCGAGCCACGCAAGATTCTCGTTACCAGCGCCCTGCCCTATGCCAATGGCTCCATCCATCTTGGCCACATGCTCGAGTACATCCAGACCGACATGTGGGTGCGCTTTCAGAAGCACCGCGGCAACCAATGCATTTATGTCTGCGCGGACGACGCTCACGGTTCGGCAATCATGCTGCGCGCTGAAAAAGAAGGCATTACGCCAGAACAGCTCATCGACAACGTCAAGGCCGAACACAGCGCCGACTTCGCCGACTTCCTGGTGGATTTCGATAATTTCCACTCGACGCACTCGGACGAAAACCGCGAGCTGTCGAGCATGATCTACACGCGTCTGCGCGACGCAGGTCATATAGCAACCCGTTCGGTGACCCAGTATTTCGACCCGGAAAAGAAAATGTTCCTGGCCGACCGCTTCATCAAAGGCACCTGCCCGAAATGTGCGGCTGAAGATCAGTACGGCGACAACTGTGAAAAGTGCGGCGCAACCTATGCCCCGACCGACCTGAAAAACCCCAAGTCGGCAATTTCCGGGACCACACCGGTACTCAAGGACTCGAAGCACTTCTTCTTCGACCTGCCTGCATTCGACGCGATGCTGAAAAGCTGGACGCGCAGCGGAACCCTGCAGGACGCCGTCGCCAACAAGATCGCCGAATGGCTGGACAGCGGCCTGCAACAGTGGGACATCTCCCGCGATGCGCCGTATTTCGGCTTTGAAATCCCCGATGAGCCAGGCAAATACTTTTACGTATGGCTGGATGCGCCGATCGGCTACATGGCCAGCTTCAAGAACCTGTGTGCACGTCGTCCGGACCTGGACTTCGACGCGTACTGGGGCAAGGGTGCGACCACCGAGCTCTATCACTTCATCGGCAAGGACATCGTCAATTTCCACGCCCTGTTCTGGCCAGCCATGCTGGAAGGTGCAGGGTTGCGCACACCGACCGGCATCAACGTTCACGGCTACCTGACCGTAAACGGACAGAAAATGTCGAAGTCACGTGGCACCTTTATCAAGGCACGCACCTACCTCGACCATCTGCCACCCGAGTACCTGCGCTATTACTACGCGTCGAAACTGGGTCGTGGCGTCGACGACCTGGATTTGAACCTCGAAGACTTCGTGCAAAAGGTCAACTCTGACCTGATCGGCAAGGTCGTGAACATCGCCAGCCGTTGTGCCGGGTTTATTCACAAAGGCAACGCCGGTGTGATGGGCGAGGCCAATGCAGCGCCCGAATTGACCGATGCATTCCTGGCGGCCGCGCCGAGCATTGCCGACGCCTACGAAGCCCGCGACTTCGCCCGCGCCATGCGTGAAACCATGGCTCTAGCGGATCGCGCCAACGCCTATATCGCGGAAAAAGCCCCGTGGGCGCTGGCCAAACAGGAAGGCAAACAGGATGAAGTCCAGGCAGTTTGCTCGCTGGGTATCAATCTGTTCCGCCAACTGGTCATTTTCCTCAAACCGGTATTGCCGAATCTGGCCGCCGACGCAGAGAAGTTTCTCAACGTCGAACCATTGACCTGGGAAGACCACAAGACCTTGCTGGGCAATCATCAGCTCAACCCGTTCTCGGCACTGATGACCCGCATAGATCCACTCAAGGTAGAAGCCATGGCTGCTGCTTCCAAGGAAGACCTGACCGCTACCGACGCTACCGCGAGCCGTGCGCCTGCCGGTAATGGCGAACTCGCCAAAGACCCGCTGTCGGCGGAAATCGACTTTGACGCTTTTGCCGCTGTAGACCTGCGCGTTGCCCTGATTCTCAAGGCCGAACATGTGGAGGGTGCCGACAAGTTGCTGCGCCTGACTCTGGACATCGGCGACGAGCAACGTAATGTCTTTTCCGGCATCAAAAGCGCCTATCCGAACCCGTCCGAGCTCGAAGGCCGTCTGACCATGATGATCGCCAACCTCAAGCCAAGGAAAATGCGTTTCGGCATTTCCGAAGGCATGGTGATGGCGGCAGGCCCTGGCGGCGAGGAGATCTATCTGCTCAGCCCGGACAGTGGTGCAAAACCCGGCCAGCGCATCAAGTAAATCCGGACAAGGCCCGGTATCCAGCCATCAGGCGGATACCGGGCCTTTGCGCATTCGCAAACCTCCCGATCTGTCCGATAATGCTGCACCCTCGATAGACAGAACACCTGTTGGTCACCTGGCAAGATCATGACTGAATTGATTCGCCTGCTTCCCGACGTGGACCTTATCCGCAGCATCGACGCCCTTCTGCCGCAGACTCAGTGCGGCAAGTGCGGCCACCCCGGCTGCAAGCCCTACGCAGAGGGCATTGCCGGCGGCGAAGCCATCAACAAATGCCCACCGGGCGGGGACGAAACAATAGCCCAACTGGCAGAGCTGCTTGCTGTTCCGGTTCTGAGGCTGGATATGGAACGCGGTGCAGCCCCTGCGCAGGTTGCGTTCATTCGCGAAGCAGAGTGCATTGGCTGCACCAAATGCATTCAGGCCTGCCCCGTGGACGCCATTGTCGGCGCTGCAAAGTTGATGCACACCGTGATTGTCGATGAGTGCACTGGCTGCGATCTGTGCGTTGCGCCATGCCCGGTAGACTGCATTGAAATGCATCCGCTGCCGCTGGCGAGTGTCACGCCCATCATAGGCGGCCTGGCACCCACCCCTGATCTGCAAAAAGCTCGTCTGCGCAAGCGTACCCACGCCCGGCTGCGTTTCGAAGCACGCAATGCACGCTTGTACCGCGAGCAACAAACCCGGCTGGCCGAGCGTATCGCCCGGTCACAGCGCGCTGAACCAAGTCGTGACGCTTTACAGTCCGCCGCCAGACACGCCCAGAACGACAAGCCTGCCACGCCGGACGAGGCCCTGAAAAAAGCCCGGATTGCCGTGGCCATGAGTCGTGCGCAGCTCAACAAGTCGCTCAAGGCTTTCGGCCATCCGCCGATTGCCGAGCAGGCCGCCAGGCTCGTGGAGTTGCAACGCGAATATGAAGCAGCCGAACAGACACTTGCAGCGCTTCTGCAAGCCCCCGCACAGACTCATCCTGAGGAAAATCTCCGCCCATGAATGCTGCAAAACGTCAGGAAATCTTTCGCAGGCTGCATGAGGACAATCCGGACCCGAAAACCGAACTGGCCTACACCACGCCTTTTGAGCTGTTGATAGCCGTTATCCTTTCTGCCCAGGCCACTGACGTGAGCGTCAACAAGGCCACGGCGAAGCTGTACCCGGTCGCCAACACGCCACAAGCCATATATGACCTGGGCGTTGAAGGGCTGTCCGAGTACATCAAGACAATTGGCCTCTACAACAGCAAAGCCAAAAACGTAATTGAAACCTGCCGGATGCTGGTGGAGTTGCATAACAGCGAAGTACCGCAGACCCGAGAAGCGCTCGAGGCCTTACCGGGCGTAGGGCGCAAGACTGCCAATGTCGTGCTCAACACCGCTTTCCGTCAGGTCGCGATGGCTGTAGACACTCACATCTTTCGCGTCAGCAACCGTACGGGCATCGCACCAGGGAAAAATGTGGTGGAGGTCGAGAAGCAATTGATGAAATTTGTGCCCAAGAACTATCTGCTCGATGCGCACCACTGGCTGATCCTGCACGGACGCTACGTTTGCCAGGCACGCAAGCCCAGATGCGGCAGTTGTCGTATAGAAGACCTGTGCGATTACAAGGAGAAAACGTCCGACGATTGAGCCAGCCAGGTAATTGCTGCCCTGTCGATTGAAAAAATCTTTTTTACCCGCTTGTGGATTGTCGATATAAGAAGCGCCAGAGAGCCCAAGCCCTGGAGTCGACTTCATGAGCACTGACAACGAGCAACTGGATGTGGACGATGACCTTGTTGCCGTCGATACGGACGAAACCGAAACTGCGACCGTAGAGCCGGCAAAGACCAATCTGAGCAAACGACGCACCATCGACAACCTGCTTGAAGAGCGGCGCTTGCAGAAACAACTGGCCGATTACGATTTCGACTTCTAGACAAGCGCAAAACCTCGCACCGGCTTCCTGGCACCTAACGTTCGACTCTGGCATTTGAAGCCTCTCGCAGAAGAGGCTTCAATACGTGAGATGGCTGCTCGTCACTCGCTCCACACACGTGGACATCAGGCACACGCCCTTCTCAAACAGGCCGACTACTCAGACCAGCCCGTTACGCTGGGCGAGCTCGATCAGATCGACCAGTGAATGCGCGTTGAGCTTGAGCAGCAAACGCGTTTTGTAGGTACTGACGGTTTTATTGCTCAGAAACATACCGTCTGCAATTTCCTTGTTGGTCTTGCCTCTGGCCAGTTGTTGCAGAACCATCATCTCCCTGCCGGAAAGTCGGTCAACCATGTCCGACTCGCTCGCGTTGCCCATACTGGAGCGAACAGTATGCAACGCCTGATTGGGAAAGTAGCTGTACCCCGAGAGTACCGCCTTGATAGCGCTGAGCAGCTCGGTCAGGTCCTGTTGCTTGCAGACATATCCGGCGGCCCCTGCCTGCATGCAGCGCATGGAAAAGTGGCCGGGTGCCTGAGACGTCAGAATCAGGACCTTGAACGGCAATGTCATGGCTGACAGGCGGGCAATGACTTCCAGCCCGTCGAGCTTGGGGATACCAATATCAAGAATGACGATATCAGGAAGGTGCTCACGAGCCAGTTGCAGCGCATCCACACCGTTGTCAGTCTCCGCGATGACCTCATAGCCATGACGCTCCATCAGCATGCGTACAGCAAGGCGAATGACGGGATGATCATCCACGATCAGCACTTTATTCATGGGCAGTCCATTTTTCGCTATTCGAATTTTCAGAGCCAGCACAATAACTTAGTCGTTTACTGCTTTGCATGGCGCTCACCCTTGTGGACTGACAGCCAAAGACCATTCCTACAATTACAGCAGAAACTTCCTACAAAACTCGGCAGGAACGTACATTTTTTATTAATTTTCACAGAGCCTTCCTTTTCGGAATCTGGTGATTTTTTATTGCTGGCGGCTACGGCATAAGCATCGCAGCGCCAGTCAGTAAATGCATGCAGCAAAACCCGGCCAAACTTTTACGTTCAAAAATGACCTTGCTGCATCTGTTAAAAGTATCGCCACACTATTTTTGCATCACCGTCAGAACACGCCTGACACATGGCTTATCGCCAGCAAAAACAGCTGAAAACCCTTGAGCTGAATCATTTGAAGGCAGGCCACTACCTGTACGCCAGGAAAATGCAGGACTGCCATCAGTTTTCATCGATCTTTGTCTCGCCGCTCGCACATCGATATAGGGCGCTGGCAGGCATTACAGCCTTTATCCAGATAGCCAGCCAACTATAGAGGCCTTGCATCCGGATGCCTTACCCGAAACCCCATGATGGAAAATCAGTGAATACACACCACGCATTACATACGTAAACGGGGATTAAAAATTACACATCCATTACGGAATTTCGTACAAATATTTATTTAAGGACACACCCTACAGGCCTGAAAGAAAAGTCCTACAACGGAAGCGCACAACATAAACGCGGCCTGCCATATTGGGCCACTGTCGACAAACGCTAAATAATGGTAATCCACCAACCTTTGCACTGTCACAAAATCTTACACACACCATAGCATAACCCTACATCATTCAAGACCATAAGTAGCTCTTTCGGCAAGTAGCAAATACCATTTTTTATTTCAGGTCCAGACACAGGGAATCGAATAGGAAACGTACTACAAAATTCACGGACGCAACATTACAACACGTAAGACTTTATAAAGAACGACACATCAATTCTGGAGACACGCCATTTTTCACTTGCAAATTTTATTACCAGTCGTTACTTTTTTAACAGAAACTTTATTATTTACTGCCATTAACTATGTGCAGCCCTATGAAACCCTAGGAAACTCTGAAAAAGACTTCCTAATTTGGCAAAATCTCCGGACACCAGTCGCCGAGCTTTTCGATGATGAAACAGATGACCTTCGCCGACGCCGAGTATGCCGGCAAGCGCAAGCAGACCCGTAAGGAATTGTTCCTGATCGAGATGGATCAGGTGGTGCCCTGGAAAGGTTTGATTGCCCTGATTGAGCCCTATTATCCAAAAGGAGAAGGTGGCCGGCCCGCCTACCCACTGATGGCGATGCTGCGTGTTCATCTGATGCAGAACTGGTTCGGCTACAGCGATCCGGCGATGGAAGAAGCGCTGTATGAGACGACCATCCTGCGTCAGTTTTCAGGCCTGAGCCTGGAGCGAATTCCAGACGAAACCACCATTCTCAACTTCCGTCGTCTGCTGGAAAAGCACGAGTTGGCGACCGGGATTCTCGGCGTAATTAATGGTTATCTGGGCGACCGTGGCTTGTCGTTGCGTCAAGGCACCATCGTCGATGCCACGCTGATTCACGCGCCCAGTTCGACCAAGAACAAGGATGGCAAACGCGATCCTGAGATGCATCAAACCAAGAAAGGTAACCAGTACTATTTCGGCGCCAAGGCTCACATCGGCGCCGACGACGAGTCAGGCCTGGTGCACAGCGTGGTAGTAACAGCGGCCAATGTGGCAGACGTCACGCAGGTTGCCAAACTGCTGCACGGCGAGGAAAACGTAGTCTGCGCCGACGCAGGTTACACCGGGGTCGAGAAGCGCGAAGAACACGCTGGGCGCAAGGTCATTTGGCAGATTGCCGCCCGCCGCAGCACTTACAAAAAGCACGGAAAACGCAGTATTTTGTACAAGGCGATCCGCAAAATCGAGAAGGCCAAGGCCCAGGTTCGCGCCAAGGTCGAGCATCCGTTTCGGGTCATCAAACGCCAGTTTGGCTATGAAAAAGTGCGCTTTCGGGGCTTGGCCAAGAACACCGCGCAGATGGTGACGTTGTTCGCCCTGTCAAACCTGTGGATGGCCCGCCGACATTTGTTGGCGAGCGCAGGAGAGGTGCGCGTGTAATGCAGGAAATGGTTACCGCAAAAGGCTTTGCAGCGGCCGAAAGAGCTAAAAAGCGAAGATAATTGAGCAAATTTCGACATGCATCGTTTTTTGAAAAGTGCTGAGGACTCGGTAGCCGGAAAACATCCGGCTACTTCAGACCTTCCCCTATCATTAGGTAATACAGCTTTGCAGTTCATGAGCGGCGCGTTTACACGAACTCGGTGTATTACGCGAACCGGCTGAATTCAGGTGTTACGTACACGGCTCATCACGCGAGCTGCTGCGTGACAAACACTGAGTGCCTGGCAACTCTTTTGAATGGGCTCTGTGTATAACCATGTTCAAAAAGGGACACACCATGAATACTAGATATGCGCGCACGCGCTCATCAATACCCACCGCCTCTGAGTTAATCACCGCTGTGGAAAACTTTGTTGCCAAAGGCGGTATTATTGCAGTCATACCCGATGGAGAGGTGGCAGGCGCATCAAACCCTTCCTCAACTGATACAGCACCAACCCTGCCAGACGGGCCTGAACACGCTGGCAAGCTTGAACAACTCAAATACCTGGCCGCCAAGGGCGCAGGCTTCACAGCGCTGCAATATTCATTACGCATGAATAAAAAAGACGTTCGCCAACTGGCCACCGAAAACGGTGTGACGATCGCTGTCAGTCAGCCCATGCTCACCACCCGCAGGGACGCCCGTCATGACACTACGGATATCGACGACGTGGTGGCCGGCCACGCCATGCATTACTCGGCGCTGGGCTATACCGCAGCCGAGATTGCCCAGGTACTGGACCTGAGCCTTCGCCAGGTATGGAATATCGGCAAAGCCTATCGATTCGAGTTCAGGCAGCAACGCGAGAGCGACACGCCCTGAGGCCAGACTCTAAAACAGGTACCGAGTGCATAAGTTTCGACTGCCACGCAGAAAGCACCAGGGCCCCTGCTTTTAACTTCGACAGCTACTGTAGGAAAAAACCAAAAGCACACCTGCGCTTTTCGCCATGAACGGTAAGAACGGATTTAATGAGTACATAGGCGGTGGTACATGATCGCCTGCACCCGGCTAAAGACTTCTTACATGACTTGCCGAAGGAAATACGCTGTCAATATCAAACGCGCACTGCAACACCGAAAACACATTGAGTGTCCGGCAGGACGGTTTCGAAACACTCATGAACAATGAGTAACTTGTCAGGGAGCCTGAATTCGAGAAATGGCTACAGGCGTTGACGCTTTACAGGCGTGACGGGGAACCCGGGTTTAAAGTGCAGCCCCGCAAGGGCTGCACTCATCGAATAACCAGCAGCATCAGAACAGCTTGCGGCCTTTATTCGCAGCAATACGCATACGCAAGGCATTGAGCTTTATGAAGCCTGCCGCATCAGCCTGATCATAGGCGCCTGCGTCATCTTCAAAGGTAGCAATATTGGCATCGAACAACGAATCGTCCGACTTGCGACCGGTGACGATCACATTGCCCTTATAAAGCTTCAGACGTACAACACCGTTCACATGGGCCTGAGACGCGTCGATCATCTGCTGCAGCATAAGACGCTCCGGGCTCCACCAGTAACCGGTGTAGATCAGGCTGGCGTACTTGGCCATCAGTTCGTCCTTGAGGTGGGCGACTTCACGGTCCAGGGTGATCGATTCAATAGCGCGGTGAGCGCGCAGCATGATGGTGCCGCCCGGTGTCTCGTAGCAGCCACGGGACTTCATGCCCACGTAGCGGTTTTCAACGATATCCAGACGTCCGATGCCGTTTTCGCCACCTATGCGGTTCAGGGTCGCCAACACAGTGGCAGGCGTCATCTCAACGCCGTCCAGCGCAACGATGTCGCCATTGCGGTAGGTCAGCTCCAGATAAGTTGCAACGTTCGGCGCGTCCTCAGGGGACTTGGTCCAGCGCCACATGTCTTCTTCGTGCTCGGTCCAGGTGTCTTCCAGCACGCCGCCCTCATAGGAGATGTGCAGCAGGTTGGCATCCATCGAGTACGGGGATTTCTTCTTGCCGTGACGCTCGATCGGAATGTTGTGCTTCTCGGCGTAGTCCATCAGCTTTTCACGAGAGAGCAGGTCCCATTCACGCCACGGAGCAATCACTTTGACCCCTGGCTTGAGCGCGTAGGCACCCAGTTCGAAACGCACCTGATCGTTGCCTTTGCCGGTGGCACCATGGGAAATGGCATCAGCGCCCGTTTCGTTGGCGATCTCGATCAGGCGCTTGGCGATCAGCGGGCGAGCGATGGAAGTGCCCAGCAGGTACTCGCCTTCATAGACGGTGTTGGCACGGAACATCGGGAACACGAAATCACGCACGAACTCTTCGCGCAGGTCATCGATGTAGATTTCTTTCACGCCCATGGCCTGAGCCTTGGCGCGCGCCGGCTCGACTTCTTCACCCTGACCCAGGTCAGCGGTAAAGGTCACCACTTCGCAGTTGTACGTATCTTGCAGCCACTTGAGGATTACCGAAGTATCCAGGCCACCGGAATACGCGAGAACTACCTTGTTTACGTCCGCCATGCCATCACTCCACCGGGTTGTACGGAAAACCGCTGATTCTACCGTTCAAACCGGCAAATTTACAGGGGCGCGACAGCTTGTGACGACAAGGCGACGTTTGGCAGGAGCGTTATGCAGCCCTCAGGACGTGTGCGCTGCACTGACCGCAGAGGCTACAGGTACCGGACGCTCATCGGGCGCAACACGCTCCAGATGCACGTTCACGCGGCGGTTGCGCGCACGATTGGCCTCATTGGTGTTGGGCACCAGCGGGTAGCGTTCGCCGTGAAACCGCAGGGTGATTTGCTGCTCGGGGATACCCTGAGCCTTGAAGTAGTCCATGACCGCCAGCGCACGGCGGCGGGAAAGATCACGGTTGGTGAGTCGATTGCCACTGTTATCCGAATGGCCGTCAAGCTCGATACGGTTAACCGTCGGGTCGGCCTTCAGATAGGCCACCATATTGTCCAGACGCGCCTTGGCACGGGCATCCAGTTCAATACCGCCACCGGGAAATCCTACTTCAGCCTGTTTGACCTGATCGAAGTTCATCGGCAGAAGTTTGGCTGTGCACGCCTGGTAATCGCTGAACGCCTTGCTGAACTTGACCGGTAGCAGGCGCACTTCCATCTGGCCACCGTCACGGGTGTAGTGACGGATAAGCGGGCTGCGACCGTCCATCAGACCACTGATCAGGCGCCCGGCCTGTGCCTGGGAAGTATTGAAGGGTATGTCGCCATTGCTGACGCGCACCGAACCCAGATTGATATCACCGCGCCCCGGCTGCCACGGTGCTGCGGCGGCCAGCAGCGTTGCGGAACCGTTGCCCAGCATGTTGTATGAAGCCTTGAGGCGAAACGTCGCCTGCTCACCGGCACGGCGCACGAACTCACCGGCACCGAAGTCGGTGATCGGCTGAGTCAGGCGGCATTCGAACTGATCGCCTTCGACCTTCCACTCGATGCTCTCCAGACGTGTCTGGAAACTGATAGCCATCGCCGGGAGGCTGGCAAACATGCTGAGCAAGGCTAAATATCGCTGGCGCACGGGAGGCTCCACTGGAAATAAACGCGAAACAAAAAATGACTGACTGACAAGGGGGCTATCGGTAACTTCGTGCAAAACTTGATAGCGGATGCCTGAGAGAGTCTTTTCCGGTAGCATTCCCAGCGAGTTTGACCCGCCTGGAATCCCCAATGTCTGACCGCCTGACCCTCCTGCGTCCCGACGACTGGCACATTCACCTCCGTGACGGAGCTGTCTTGCCTCATACCGTTGCTGACGTAGCGCGAACTTTTGGCCGCGCAATCATCATGCCCAACCTCGTGCCTCCGGTGCGCAACGCGCAGCAAGCCGATGCCTATCGTCAGCGCATTCTGGCTGCACGCCCGGCCGACAGCCGCTTCGAGCCGTTGATGGTGCTGTACCTCACCGACCAGACCACGCCTGAAGACATCCGTACCGCGAAAGCCAGTGGCTTCGTGCACGCCGCCAAGCTGTATCCGGCCGGTGCAACCACCAACTCCGATTCCGGTGTCACCAGCATCGACAAGATCTTCCCTGCCCTCGAAGCCATGGCTGAAGTCGGCATGCTCCTGCTGGTACACGGGGAAGTGACGCGCGGCGAGATCGACGTATTCGATCGCGAAAAGGTTTTCATTGATGAGCACCTGCGTCGTGTAGTCGAACGCTTCCCGACGCTAAAAGTGGTGTTTGAACACATCACCACCGGTGAAGCGGTGCAGTTCGTCAATGAAGCATCGGCCAATGTCGCGGCCACCATCACCGCGCATCACCTGCTGTACAACCGTAATCACATGCTGGTTGGCGGCATTCGCCCGCACTTCTATTGCCTGCCCATTCTCAAGCGCAATACGCATCAGGCCTCCCTGCTCGACGCCGCCACCAGTGGCAGCGGCAAGTTCTTCCTGGGTACGGACTCGGCACCGCACGCCCAACACGCCAAGGAAAACGCTTGCGGTTGCGCCGGTTGCTACACCGCCTACGCGGCCATCGAATTGTATGCAGAAGCTTTCGAGCAGCGTAACGCTCTGGACAAACTGGAAGGCTTCGCCAGCCTTCACGGTCCGGCGTTCTACGGCCTGCCCGCCAATCAGGACACCATCACGCTGGTGCGTGACGAGTGGACCGCCCCTGCCAGCCTGCCGTTTGGCGAGTTGACCGTTATCCCGCTGCGCGCTGGTGAAAAACTGCGCTGGCGTCTGGAGGAACACGCGTGAGTGAAGATCATTTTGACGACGAACACGAAGGCCACGGCGGTGGCGGCGGTTCTCGTCACCCGATGGCAGCACGCTTTCGCGGCTACCTGCCCGTGGTCGTCGACGTAGAAACCGGCGGTTTCAACTCAGCCACCGACGCACTGCTGGAAATTGCTGCCGTGACCATCGGCATGGATGAAAGAGGCTTCGTGTTCCCGGAACACACCTATTTCTTCCGCGTAGAGCCGTTCGAAGGTGCCAACATCGAAGCCGCTGCGCTGGAGTTTACCGGTATCAAGCTGGATCACCCGTTGCGCATGGCGGTCAGCGAAGAAACCGCAATGAACGACATCTTCCGCGGCGTGCGCAAGGCTCTCAAGGCCAATGGCTGCAAACGCGCCGTGCTGGTCGGCCACAACGCCAGCTTCGACCTCGGTTTCGTCAATGCCGCTGTCGCGCGAATGGACATGAAGCGCAACCCGTTTCACCCGTTCTCAAGCTTCGACACCGCTACCCTCGCAGGCCTGGCCTACGGTCAGACCGTGCTGGCCAAGGCCTGCCAGGCTGCCGGAATCGACTTCGACGGCCGCGAGGCCCACTCGGCTCGCTACGACACCGAGAAGACTGCAGAGCTGTTCTGCGGCATCGTCAACCGCTGGAAGGAAATGGGCGGCTGGGAAGACTTCGACGACTAACGTCGGCACGCCAGTGAACGGACCGGCTTCGCGCCGGTTTTTTCATGCCTGTCTGGAACGGGATATCTGGATACGCTGACTCTGAAAACAACCACTCATCGTTCTACCTGAATCGAACCTAAAACAGTTTTGACAAGCATTCTCATTAACATTAAGCTCCTCGGCACCAAGCAATAAACCAGCGACGGTCAATAGCTTATGTATGTTTGTCTTTGCCAAGGTGTCACAGACGGTCAAATCCGGGATGCAATTCTGGAAGGCTGCTGCAGTTATCGTGAAGTCCGTGAAACGCTGGGTGTTGCGAGTAAATGCGGAAAATGCGCCTGCCTTGCGAAGGAAGTGGTGCGTGACACGCTGACAGAACTGCAAACCACTCAGGCATCGCTGGCCTATCCAGCAGAATTTTCAGCCGCCTGAATACCCCTCTTTTAAAGAACCGGGCACCCTGCCCGGTTTTTTTATGCCTGTAATTCAAGCGCTTAGCGTCAAGATGCGGAACTCAAACATTCTTATTCCTATTTAAATTCACTTATTATTCAACAACTTAGGTTTGACAGGCGTTTAAGCGCGGCTCACACTCGGCGCTTATATACACAAGCCACCGGCAGGACCTCGAACATGAAAGGCGACATTACAGTCATCCAGCATCTCAACAAGATCCTCGGAAACGAGCTGGTCGCCATCAATCAGTATTTCCTGCATGCGCGCATGTATGAAGATTGGGGTCTGAAAAAGCTCGGCGGCCATGAGTACAAAGAATCCATCCATGCGATGAAGTATGCCGACAAGCTGATCAAGCGCACGCTGTTCCTTGAAGGGCTGCCAAACCTGCAGGATCTTGGCAAGATCCTGATTGGCGAGCACACCAAGGAAATGCTGGAGTGCGATTTGAAGATCGAGCAAAAAGGTCTGGCCGATCTGAAAGCCGCGATCGCTCACTTTGAGACAGTTGGTGACTTCGGCAGCCGTGAGCTGCTGGAAGACATCCTTGAGCCCAAGGAAGAGCAAATCGACTGGCTGGAGACTCAGCTGGGGCTGATCGTCAAAGTCGGTATCGAGAACTACCTGCAGTCGCAGATGGGCGACTGATTTACCGGTTGCGCCGCAATGAAAAAGCCCGCCTCAATCGAGAGCGGGCTTTTTCTTGTGCGTAAAACCATGCTTGAGCGCAAGGCACGATAATCTCGACGATCGTGCCCACGCTGCAGCGCAAGGCTTTACTCGGCTTTGGCGGCCGATGCTTCCTTGACCAGCGTTTGCAGCGAACCATCAGCCATCATTTCGGTGATGATGTCGCTACCGCCGACCAGTTCTCCAGCCACCCACAGTTGCGGGAAAGTCGGCCAGTTGGCGTACTTTGGCAGGTTGGCGCGAATTTCAGGGTTTTGCAGAATGTCGACGTAGGCAAATTTTTCGCCACACGCCATCAATGCCTGGGAAGCCTTGGCCGAAAAGCCGCATTGAGGGGCATTCGGAGCGCCTTTCATGTAAAGCAGAATGGTGTTGTTGGCAATCTGCTCTTTGATCGTTTCGATGATATCCATGGAGCACCTCGGCTGAAATATCCGACTCAGTTGTCGGCACGGTGGCGCATTGTAACGAAATCCCGAGCATGACGCTCTGTCTTGAGCCTTAACAGGCAGCCACCTGTACCGGCACACCGTTCAACGCCGCATTGCCGGAGAGTACGTCGAGTTGCCGTTCGTCGGTCAGGTCATTGGCGCTCACCCCTGGCTGACTCCGGGCAATATCCATTTTCACCCCCGCACGCGAATGCCCCCAGCCATGCGGCAGGCTGACCACTCCGGGCATCATGTCCAGACTGCCCAACACCTGCACCTCGATCGTCCCGACCCGGGAGCTGACCCGAACCTGCTGGCCATCGCTCAAACCACGACAGGCAAGATCGTCAGGGTGCATCAGCAATTGATGCCGGGGCTTGCCTTTTACCAGCCTGTGATAGTTATGCATCCACGAATTATTGCTGCGCACGTGTCGACGACCAATCAGCAACAATGCTCCGGAATCGGGAGCGGGATAGGCAGCGAAGCGCGCCAGGTCGGCCATGATGACCTCTGGGGCCGCCTGAATCCGCCCATTGGCGGTTTTCAGGCGCTCGGTGAGGTTAGGCTTCAACGCGCCCAGATCAAGCCCATGCGGGTGGCTGGCCAGCGTTTCCAGTGACAGTTTGTGCGGCGATGCATCGCCATAGAAGCCTGCGCGCAACCCGCGATCAATCATCTGCGCGGGTGGCAGGGTCGGTTTGAGTTCACGCTGCGCCTGGGCTGCAAATGATCTGGCCAGACCGACAAAGATCTCCCAGTCATGCAGCGCACCTTCGGGCTTGTCGAAAATGGCCTGATTGAAGCGAGTGACGTTGCGCACTGCCAGGGTATTGAAGGTGGTGTCGTAGTGATCGTTTTCCAACGCTGAGGTGGACGGCAGGATCAAGTCGGCGTGGCGGGTAGTTTCGTTGATGTACAGATCAATGCTGAGCATGAACTCCAGACCTTCGAGCGCCTGTTCCAACTGACGGCCATTGGGGGTGGACAGAACCGGGTTACCCGCGACAGTCACCAGCGCGCGAACCTGCCCTTCCCCGTCCACGAGCATTTCCTCGGCGAGCGCTGAAACCGGCAACTCGCCGCCGTACTCAGGCAGGCCGGACACCCGGCTTTGCCATAGATTGAAATGGCCGCCCGAAGTCGAACTGACGAGGTCAACTGCGGGCTCCGTACACAGCGTTCCGCCCACGCGATCCAGGTTGCCGGTCACCAGATTGATCAGTTGCGCCAACCAGTGACACAGCGTGCCGAAGGCCTGGGTCGACACCCCCATTCGGCCATAACAGACCGCCTTGTCGGCTACAGCAAAATCCCGCGCCAGTTGCCGGATCTGCTCGGCAGCAATGCCGCAGCGTGGGCTCATGGCCTGCGCAGTGAAACCTGCAATGGCGTGTCGCACCTGATCCAGGCCATCGATAGGCAAGTGACTCTCGCGAGTCAGGCCTTCTTCAAACAGAGTATTGAGCAGCCCGAACAGCAGCGCTGCATCACCGCCCGGACGCACGAACAGGTGCTGGTCGGCGATGGCCGCCGTCTCACTGCGGCGCGGGTCGATGACCACGAGTTTACCGCCGCGCTGCTGGATGGCTTTCAGACGCTTCTCAACATCCGGCACGGTCATGATGCTGCCGTTGGACGCCAATGGGTTGCCACCCAGGATCAGCATGAAGTCGGTGTGATCGATATCCGGAATCGGCAACAGCATGCCGTGGCCATACATCAGAAAACTGGTGAGGTGATGCGGCAACTGGTCAACCGAGGTCGCCGAGAAGCGATTACGAGTCTTGAGCAGCCCGAGGAAGTAATTGCTGTGGGTCATCAGCCCATAGTTGTGCACGCTGGGGTTACCCTGATAAACCGCTACCGTGTTCTGCCCATGGCGCTGTTGAATCGCGTAAAGCCGCTCTGCCACCATATCGAACGCGGCCTGCCAGGCAATCGGCCGCCATTGATCACCACTGCGCAGCATCGGCTGACGCAAGCGGTCGGGGTCGTTCTGGATGTCTTGCAGCGCAACAGCCTTGGGGCAGATGTGGCCACGGCTGAAAGTGTCCAGCGGGTCACCCTTGATCGAGGTGATGCGCGGGGCAGAATCCGGCTCGGTAACGGTCTCGATGGCAAGACCGCAAATGGCCTCGCACAGGTGGCAGGCGCGGTAGTGTTCAGTCCGGGTCATCACAGCCTCAGATCTTGTCGTGGCAATCCGGTTGATTGCCTGACAAGCACTATGGCCGCTGCCAATACCCCGCGCCACTGACGTTTGTCATGTGAATCGGGGAGCATCAGGCGCGCCGATGAGTAGACCGTATCAGCCGCCGATAGGCGTGACGACCTTGCGCTGCAGCTGGATTTCAGTGACGGTTTCGACCTGCTCCTGAGCCAGGTGAACACCGGTCAGGTCACCGATCAGGCGCCAGTGCTCGTCGAGCCCCGAGCTGATGGTCGCCATGCGATCAATCATGCGCCGCCCCGCATTACGCGTGACTTCGTCCTCGCTGCGCAGCAACTCAAAGGACATCGAGGTCATTGAGGCGGTCAGATGGGTAAGCGTGCGGGCGGTCAGCCCGAGTAACTCCGTTAGTTGACGCTCTTTTGAGTCCATTCCCCACCCCTCGATCAGTAATGTATCGGCAACGATTTATAACCTACGCCCGGCATTAAAGAAACGGTCCTTGTTTCCAGCCCGTGAAGCGGGTCGCATTCAGCGCACCCGCGCAAACCCGGACTGTTGCAGGATTGGTACTAATTGCCAAGCGCTATTTGAGCAGTGTACAAATGCTGCCTTCGGAAAAAGCAGAGATGGCTATTGGCCTCATCAGCTTAGCCAGTTTTTAACTCGTCAACAAAGAATAACAGTGCCCCCTGAAAGGGAGCGCCAGTGACATCGGTGTTTCAGAAAACAGCATGCTATTGGTAAGACGCGACATTTTTTTATACTATCGCGCCTTTCTTATTCGTCGCCTCGTGCGGCTTCCGCCGCAGGTCTCGCCCGTTTTCCCGATAAAAACCGGCTTTGATAACCTGCGGTCTGTTGCAAAAAAGGTAGTTAATCATGAACGCCAGGCACTTTCTCTCGATGATGGATTACACCCCAGATGAACTCCTGGGCTTGATCCGTCGTGGCGTAGAGCTCAAAGACCTGCGAAATCGCGGTGAGCTTTTTGAGCCGCTGAAGAACCGGGTATTGGGGATGATTTTCGAGAAATCCTCGACACGTACCCGTCTTTCTTTTGAAGCAGGGATGATTCAGTTGGGTGGCCAGGCCATCTTTTTATCCCATCGCGACACCCAATTGGGCCGTGGCGAGCCAATTGCCGACAGCGCAAAAGTGATGTCACGCATGCTCGATGCGGTAATGATCCGTACCTACGCGCACAGTAATCTGACCGAATTCGCCGCCAATTCCCGCGTTCCGGTTATCAATGGTCTGTCGGATGACCTGCACCCATGCCAGTTGCTGGCCGACATGCAAACCTTTCTGGAGCATCGCGGCTCGATCAAAGGCAAGACCGTCGCCTGGATCGGCGATGGCAACAACATGTGCAATAGCTATATAGAAGCGGCCATTCAGTTCGACTTCCAGTTGCGCGTGGCCTGCCCTGCCGGTTACGAGCCGAACCCCGAGTTCCTGGCGCTGGCCGGTGAGCGAGTGACCATTGTTCGCGACCCGAAAGCAGCGGTCGCCGGTGCACACCTGGTCAGCACCGACGTGTGGACCTCCATGGGTCAGGAAGAGGAAACCGCTCGGCGCATGGCGTTGTTCGCACCGTTTCAGGTAACGCGCGCCTTGCTCGACCTGGCCGACAAGGACGTACTGTTCATGCACTGTCTGCCTGCCCACCGTGGCGAAGAAATCAGTGTAGATCTGCTGGATGATTCGCGTTCGGTCGCGTGGGATCAAGCTGAAAATCGCCTGCACGCGCAGAAAGCGTTGCTGGAGTTTCTCGTCGCGCCGTCCCACCAGCGCGCATGAGTCAGTTGCTGCTGAACCTGCGCAATCTGGCGTGCGGCTATCAGAATCAGCGCGTGGTGCAGGAGTTGAATCTGCACCTTAACGCGGGTGATATCGGCTGCCTGCTGGGTTCATCGGGCTGCGGCAAGACCACCACACTGCGTGCGATTGCCGGTTTCGAGCCGATACATGCAGGGGAGATAACCCTGGCGGGCGAAGTCATTTCCCGTCCGGGCTGGACTCTGGCACCGGAGAAGCGCCGCATCGGCATGGTGTTTCAGGATTACGCGCTGTTCCCGCACCTGAGCGTCGCCGAGAACATCGCATTCGGCATTCGCAATCACCCGCGCCTTGATCAGGTGATCGCCGAGTTGCTTGAACTGGTCAACCTCGGCGCCTTGGGCAAACGCTACCCTCACGAGTTGTCCGGCGGGCAGCAACAACGAGTGGCCCTGGCCAGGGCGCTGGCACCGGAGCCACAACTGTTGTTGCTCGATGAACCCTTCTCCAACCTGGATGGCGAGTTGCGTAGACGTCTGAGCCATGAGGTGCGCGATATTCTCAAGGCGCGTGGCACCAGTGCCATTCTGGTGACCCATGATCAGGAAGAGGCTTTCGCGGTCAGCGATCATGTCGGCGTATTCAAGGAGGGTCGCCTGGAGCAGTGGGATACGCCTTACAACCTGTATCACGAACCTCGCACACCCTTTGTTGCCAGCTTCATTGGACAGGGGTATTTCATTCGCGGGCAGATGATAGACCCCGAATCGGTGCGCACCGAACTGGGTGTTCTGCGTGGCAACCGGGCATATCCGGGCGTCAGCGGCAGCGCCGTGGATGTCTTGCTGCGACCTGACGATATCGTCTACGCGCCGCAAAGCGACCTGAAAGCGCGGGTAATCGGTCGAACATTTCAGGGCGCATCGACGCTGTATCGCCTGCAGCTGTCTACCGGTAGCCAGCTTGAAGCCATTTTCCCCAGTCATGCCGATCACAGCCAGGGCGAGGAAGTCGGTATTCGGGTGGCAGCTGACCATCTGGTGCTGTTTGCAGCGCCAGGCAGCGTCGCGGCGCATACGGTCAATCACTGAGCCCCAGCTTATTCCCTGCCAATCGATGCGAAGCGAGCCTGCGTATGCTCGGCCAGCACGGCTGCCGAAAGCTCAACCTCCAGCCCCCTCCTCCCGGCGCTGACGTAAATACTCTCAAAACCCTGCGCTGTGTCGTCAATGAACGTACGCAGGCGCTTCTTCTGGCCCAGTGGGCTGATGCCACCCAACAGGTAGCCCGTTGAGCGCTGCGCCGCCGCGGGGTCAGCCATTTCGGTTTTTTTCGCCCCGGCGGCCTGTGCCAGAGCCTTCAGATCAAGCGTTCCGACGACCGGCACTACGGCGACCAGTAACTCGCCCTTTTCGGTACTGGCCAACAATGTCTTGAAAACCCGCGCGGGCTCCAGCCCCAGCTTTTCCGCTGCTTCCAGCCCATATGACGCTGCTTTGGGATCGTGTTCGTAACTGTGGATACGATGTTCGGCGCGAAGTTTTTTCAGTAAATCCAGTGCAGGGGTCATGCAACGCTCCTTAGGCTTCCGACTGCCTGCCACTTTAAGCCAAGTAAAGTGAACATGCCTTGATTCACGCCACCTGCAACACTGATGGCTTTTTGGTAACAGCCATAAAATCCCGGTATAAAGCGGCTGTGCGGGCTCGTATCCACTCCATGACCGTTCGGTTCCGACCTTTGACAGCGTTGTTTCTTGTCTATATTTTTTCGTTTACGAATATTATCGAAAGCGGTTTTTCGGTATAACTCGCACCAGCGATCAGAAATGGGGTTTTTCTGATACGCACGAATAACGAGCACCCATGCCTGTCTCAGGGTGCCGAGACAAAAACAAAAATGAGGTATCCATGACCATCGCACTAAAACAACCGACACTCACCGGGCAATGTGTAGCTGAATTTCTTGGCACAGCCCTGATGATTTTTTTCGGCACAGGATGCGTTGCAGCGCTCAAGGTCGCGGGAGCCACTTTCGGCTTGTGGGAAATCTGCATCATCTGGGGCATGGCCGTCAGCATGGGGATCTACCTCAGCGCCGGTATTTCAGGTGCCCACCTCAACCCGGCCGTCAGCATCGCGCTGAGTCTGTTTGCCGGTTTCGAAAAACGCAAATTGCCTTTTTATATCTCGGCGCAAATCGCAGGCGCGTTCTGCGGAGCTGGCTTGGTATACCTGTTGTACATCAGTCTTTTTTTCGACTTCGAACATGCGCACCACATCATTCGCGGCAGCGAACAGAGCCTTGAACTGGCGTCGGTGTTCTCGACCTATCCAAACCCTGCCATTTCCGTGGGGCAGGCATTTCTGGTCGAAGTGGTCATCACCACCATTCTGATGGGCGTCATCATGGCTCTGGGCGATGACAGCAACGGTTTGCCGCGCGGCCCGCTGGCACCCTTGCTGATAGGCCTGCTGGTGGCGGTGATCGGCAGCTCGATGGGCCCGCTGACCGGTTTTGCCATGAACCCGGCGCGCGACTTCGGTCCAAAGCTGATGACGTTCTTCGCTGGCTGGGGTGAAATAGCCTTCACCGGTGGTCGTGACATTCCTTATTTCCTGGTTCCGATTTTTGCGCCCATCCTGGGTGCCTGCCTTGGTGCTGCTGGCTATCGCGCGCTGATTGCGCGTCATCTGCCGAGTGCCGATCCTGTTGAAAACGAAAAAAATGCTCCAGTGGTTCGCGGCAAAGTTCAGGCTTCATCTTGAATTTCACTCAATTTGAATCTCACCCAACTGAATCCCACCCAACAATGCAAGGCAATCGACATGACTGACACACAGAACAAGAACTACATCATTGCTCTTGACCAGGGCACCACCAGCTCGCGCGCCATTATTTTCGACCGCGATGCCAACGTGGTGAGCACTGCCCAAAGCGAATTCGTACAGCACTATCCGCAGGCAGGCTGGGTCGAGCATGACCCGATGGAAATCTTCGCCACTCAGACTGCATGCATGACCAAGGCGCTGGCGCAGGCTGATCTGCACCATAACCAGATCGCTGCAATCGGTATCACCAACCAGCGCGAAACCACCGTCATCTGGGAGCGCGATACCGGCCGCCCTATCTACAACGCAATTGTCTGGCAGTGCCGACGCAGCACCGAGATCTGCCAGCAGCTCAAGCGTGACGGTCTTGAGGAGTACATCAAGGACACTACAGGCTTGGTGATTGACCCGTACTTCTCCGGCTCGAAGGTCAAGTGGATCCTGGACAACGTCGAAGGCAGCCGCGAGCGCGCCCGCAAAGGCGAACTGATGTTCGGCACCATCGATACCTGGCTGATCTGGAAATTCACCGGCGGCAAGGTGCACGTTACCGACTACACCAACGCCTCGCGGACCATGCTGTTCAATATCCATACGCTGGAATGGGATCAGCGCATGCTCGACGTGCTGGACATCCCGCGCGAGATACTGCCAGAGGTCAAAGCCTCCTCCGAGGTCTACGGTCACAGCAAAAGCGGCATCCCGATTGCCGGTATCGCAGGCGACCAACAGGCGGCGTTGTTCGGCCAGATGTGTGTCGAACCCGGCCAGGCCAAGAATACCTACGGCACCGGCTGCTTCCTGCTGATGAACACCGGCAAGAAAGCCGTGAAGTCGGCGCACGGCATGCTGACCACCATCGGCTGCGGCCCGCGTGGTGAAGTGGCCTATGCACTGGAAGGCGCGGTCTTCAACGGTGGCTCGACCGTGCAGTGGCTGCGCGACGAACTCAAGCTCATCAACGACGCGCTGGACACCGAATACTTTGCCAGCAAGGTCAAGGACAGCAACGGCGTGTATCTGGTGCCGGCGTTCACCGGTCTGGGTGCGCCCTACTGGGACCCGTATGCACGAGGCGCACTGTTCGGCCTGACCCGTGGCGTGAAGGTTGATCACATCATCCGTGCAGCGCTGGAATCCATCGCCTATCAAACCCGCGACGTACTTGATGCGATGCAGCAGGACTCCGGCGAACGCCTCAAGTCACTGCGCGTGGACGGCGGTGCCGTGGCCAACAACTTCCTGATGCAGTTCCAGGCGGACATTCTCGGCACCCACGTCGAACGCCCGCAAATGCGTGAAACAACAGCCTTGGGCGCCGCGTTCCTGGCCGGTCTGGCGAGCGGGTTCTGGAGCAGCCTGGACGAGTTGCGCAACAAGGCGGTGATCGAGCGCGTGTTCGAACCTTCCTGCGAAGAGGCCCACCGCGAGAAACTCTACGCGGGCTGGCAAAAAGCCGTCGCGCGCACCCGTGACTGGGAACCGCACGAAAACGAAGAGTGATACCCGCTGTTGTGCGGAGGGGACAGGATTCCGGCTGACAGGTCACACTTGCCTGCGGCATGATGGGCGCCATTTGCAGAGGGCGCTCAAGGAAAAACAATGAACCTGCCTCCCCGCCAACAACAGATCCTCGAACTGGTCCGTGACCGTGGTTACGTCAGCATTGAGGAAATGGCGACGCTGTTCGTCGTGACCCCACAAACCATCCGCCGTGATATCAATCAACTGGCGGAAATGAATCTGCTGCGTCGCTACCACGGCGGCGCGGCCTATGACTCCAGCATCGAAAACACCGCCTACGCCATGCGTGCGGATCAGATGCGCGACGAAAAACAACGGATAGCCGAGGCCATCGCCGCGCAGATCCCGGACAACGCCTCGTTGTTCATCAATATCGGCACCACCACCGAATCCATCGCCCGCGCCCTGCTCAACCACAACAACCTGAAGATCATCACCAATAACCTGCATGTGGCATCGATCCTCAGTACCAAGGATGATTTCGAGGTCCTGATAGCTGGCGGCAATGTGCGTCGTGACGGCGGCGTCGTGGGCCAGGGCAGTATCGACTTCATTACCCAGTTCAAGGTGGACTTCGCCCTGGTCGGCATCAGCGGTATCGATGAAGACGGCAGCCTGCTGGATTTCGATTATCAGGAAGTACGGGTTTCCCAGGCGATCATCGCCAACGCACGCAAAGTGCTGCTGGCGGCTGACTCCAGCAAGTTCGGGCGCAATGCGATGGTCCGCTTGGGGCCAATCACCCTCATCGACTGCCTGGTAACCGACCAGCCCCCTGTGCCCGCGCTGCAGCAGTTGCTGAATCAGCACAAAATTCGTCTGGAAGTAGTGTGATTGTCAGGAACGAGTGGTTTCCGCGATTACACATGCCGTTCTGGACACTCTGCGCCCTATCCTGAATATGAGGCGCGGCGCAGATGTGTGACGCAGAGCGCCGAATATCGTGCGAGGCTCCGCGTCGCATGCCTTTCTGGACGCTCTGCGTCCTCGTGCGGCCAGAGCGTCGCGATCTGCATTCCCGCTGGAGCCTGAGACACGAGAGGTGTCTAGGCTGGCACGTGCAGAACGAAAAGCATCAGAAATTACGATCATCCCGCGCATAACATCCCGCCCTACAATGTTCATTTTTGTTCTTTTCCTGACTCCACCATCAGTATTTTCAATCGATACGTGCTGGCAAGGGCAATTTTATTGAGCTATTATTTTCGAATCTGAACATTAATGTTCAGATTCGCCTTTCGAGCTTTGCTCACGAATTGTCCAGGAGGCCACCAATGCCCCACACTACCGTGCCAACCCAACCCCTCTCCGAGGTTTACGACATCGCCGTTATTGGCGGTGGCATCAATGGTGTCGGTATTGCGGCGGATGCCTCCGGTCGCGGCCTGTCGGTTTTTCTTTGCGAGAAGGACGACCTAGCCAGCCACACGTCCTCGGCCAGCAGCAAGCTGATTCATGGCGGCCTGCGCTATCTTGAGCACTACGAATTCCGCCTGGTCCGCGAGGCACTCGCAGAGCGCGAAGTGTTGCTTGCCAAGGCGCCGCACATCGTTAAACCCATGCGTTTTGTCTTGCCGCACCGCCCGCACCTGCGTCCAGCGTGGATGATTCGTGCCGGCATGTTCCTGTATGACAACCTCGGCAAGCGCGAAAAGCTGCCCGCGTCGAAAACCATTCGTTTTGGTGCAGACAGCCCACTGAACTCAAGCATCACCCGCGGCTTCGAATACTCCGATTGCTGGGTCGACGACGCTCGTCTGGTGGTGCTCAACGCCATGGCAGCGCGTGAAAACGGCGCGCACATTCATACTCAGACTCGCTGTGTCAGCGCCCGCCGTATCAAGGGCATGTGGCATCTGCATCTTGAGCGCAGCGACGGCAGCCTGTTCTCGATCCACGCCAAGGCATTGGTCAATGCGGCAGGCCCGTGGGTGGCCAAGTTCATCCGTGAAGACCTCAAGCTCGATTCGGCTTACGGCATCCGCCTGATTCAAGGCAGCCACCTGATCGTGCCGAAACTGTACGAGGGTGAGCACGCGTTCATTCTGCAGAACGAAGACAAGCGCATCGTGTTCACGATTCCGTACCTGGAGCACTTCACCATCGTCGGCACCACCGACCGTGAGTATCAGGGCGATCCGAATAAGGTGGACATCACCGAAGGCGAGATGGATTACGTGCTGAAAGTGGCCAACGACCACTTCAAGAAACAGCTGAGTCGCGCAGACGTGCTCCACACATTCTCTGGCGTGCGCCCGCTGTGCAACGACGAGTCCGATAATCCGTCTGCCATTACCCGTGATTACACGCTTTCGTTGTCAGGCGGCGCGGACGAGGCGCCAATTCTGTCGGTGTTCGGCGGCAAGCTGACCACCTACCGCAAGCTGGCCGAATCGGCGATGACGCAGTTGGCACCATTCTTCAAACAGATGAAACCGAGCTGGACGGCCAAGGCAGCACTGCCAGGCGGCGAAGACATGACCACGCCAGAAGCCCTGGCAGCAGAAATGACCCGTCGCTTCAATTGGCTGCCCGCGCCTATCGCCAAACGCTGGGCGATTACCTACGGCAGCCGCAGCTGGCGCTTGCTGGAAGGCGCGCAAGGTCTGGAAGACCTCGGCCAGCATCTGGGTGCAGGTCTGTACACCCGAGAGGTCGATTACCTGTGCGACCAGGAATGGGCTACCAGCATCGAAGACATCCTGTGGCGCCGTACCAAGCTTGGCTTGTTCACCACGCCTGAAGAACAGGCCGCTGTGCGCAGCTATCTGGAAACCGTTGTGCGCAACAAGGCCGCTATCGAGGCTGCCTGATAGCTCGCACACCACCTGTTCGCCCATCGCGCGGCGAACAGGTTTGTTCCTCTGCACCGCCCTCCCCCTGAATACTCCGTTGCATTCGGTTTTCCGAACATTTCGCTCTGCCTGATTCGGCTTCCCGGACGCTTCGATTCCGGGCGTCGCACTCAAGCACGAATAAAACCCTTTAAATTCATAGCCTTGATTGATTCAAGCTGCTTGGCACGACTCATGCTCTACACTCTGAACCGAGCGTTTCGACAGGGCGTGTGTCTGGATCTGGACGCCGTTGAAGCATTCGCCAAGAAGCGGGCTGCCTCCCATTGCGGCCCCATCAATAAAAATGAAATCAAGGATTCATCAATGCGCATCGTTCCCCATCTGTTGGGCGTAGCAATAACTGCCGCTCTGATCAGCACCCCGGTTTTCGCCGCCGAACTTACCGGCACCCTGAAGAAAATCAAGGAATCCGGCACCATCACGCTGGGCCACCGTGACGCGTCCATTCCGTTTTCCTACATCGCAGACGCTTCTGGCGTACCGATGGGCTACTCGCATGACATCCAGCTGAAAATCGTCGAAGCCATCAAGAAAGACCTCGACATGCCTGACCTCAAGGTCAAGTACAACCTGGTAACGTCTCAGACCCGTATTCCGCTGGTTCAGAACGGCACCGTCGACGTTGAATGTGGTTCGACCACCAACAATGTCGAGCGTCAGCAGCAGGTCGACTTCTCCATCGGCATCTTCGAAGTCGGCACGCGCCTGCTGTCGAAAAAAGACTCCAGCTACAAGGACTTCGATGACCTGAAAGGCAAAAACGTCGTGACCACCGCGGGCACAACGTCCGAGCGCATCCTCAAGGCGATGAACGCCGACAAGCAGATGGGCATGAACGTGATCTCGGCAAAGGACCACGGCGAATCCTTCCAGATGCTTGAGTCTGGCCGTGCGGTCGCATTCATGATGGACGACGCGCTGCTGGCCGGCGAGATGGCCAAGGCCAAGAAGCCGGATGACTGGGCAGTGACCGGTACTGCGCAATCCTACGAAATCTACGGCTGCATGGTCCGCAAGGGCGATGCCCCGTTCAAGAAGGCAGTGGATGACGCCATTGTTGCCACCTACAAGTCTGGCGACATCAACGCCATCTACAGCAAGTGGTTCATGTCCCCCGTCCCGCCTAAAGGGCTGAATCTGAATTTCCCGATGAGCGACAAGCTCAAGGAACTGATTCAGAACCCGACCGACAAGGCCGCAGAAGACAAGAAAGCCTGAGCAACCGGTTCAGCCAGCCTGAACTGATCGCATCCTGAGCAGGCAAAACCTGTTCGGGACCGGCTCCTCACTCTCGAAGTCCGACAGTGCGTGCATCTCGATATAAATAGAAAAATAGGGGGAGACCCTGATGAATTACAACTGGGACTGGGGCGTGTTCTTCAAGTCCACCGGCGTCGGCAGCGAGACCTATCTGGACTGGTTCATATCCGGCCTGGGCTGGACCATCGCCATTGCTGTCGTTGCCTGGATCATTGCCCTGATACTGGGTTCGGTACTGGGCGTCATGCGCACCGTACCAAGCCGTCTGGTATCGGGTATTGCCACGGTATACGTGGAAATTTTCCGTAATGTGCCACTGCTGGTGCAGCTGTTAATCTGGTACTTTCTGGTGCCCGACCTGCTGCCGGAAAACCTGCAGGAGTGGTACAAGCAGGACCTCAACCCGACTACCTCCGCGTTCCTGAGCGTGGTGGTCTGCCTGGGTCTGTTTACCGCTGCTCGGGTCTGCGAACAGGTGCGTACCGGCATTGAAGCACTGCCAAAGGGCCAGGAATCGGCCGCGCGTGCAATGGGCTTCAAGCTGCCGCAGATCTACTGGAACGTGCTGTTGCCACAGGCTTACCGGATCATCATTCCGCCGCTCACTTCCGAATTCCTGAACGTGTTCAAGAACTCGTCGGTAGCGTCGCTGATCGGCCTCATGGAACTGCTCGCGCAGACCAAACAGACCGCCGAGTTTTCCGCCAACCTGTTTGAAGCCTTTACGCTCGCCACCCTCATCTACTTCACGCTGAACATGAGCCTGATGCTGCTGATGCGCATGATCGAGAAGAAAGTCGCTGTACCCGGACTCATCTCGCTGGGGGGCAAATAATGGACTTCACTGGAATCGTTCCGGCCATTCCCGGCCTGTGGAACGGCATGGTCATGACCCTCAAGCTGATGGCAATGGGTGTTGTCGGCGGCCTGGTGCTTGGCACTTTGCTGGCGTTGATGCGCCTGTCATCAAACAAGCTGCTGGCCAATGTGGCTGGCGCTTACGTGAACTACTTCCGTTCGATCCCACTGCTGCTGGTGATCACCTGGTTCTACCTAGCAGTGCCATTCGTGTTGCGCTGGATTACCGGTGAAGACACGCCCATCGGGGCCTTCGCCTCATGCGTCGTGGCCTTCATGATGTTCGAAGCCGCGTACTTCTGCGAAATCGTACGTGCGGGCGTGCAGTCGATTTCCAAAGGACAGATGGGCGCAGCCCAGGCGCTGGGCATGAATTACTCGCAGATGATGCGACTGATCATCCTGCCCCAGGCGTTTCGCAAGATGACGCCGCTGTTGCTGCAACAGAGCATCATTCTGTTCCAGGACACCTCTCTGGTGTACACCGTGGGCCTTGTGGATTTTCTCAATGCATCGCGCTCCAGTGGCGACATCATCGGGCGCGCCAACGAGTTCCTGATCATTGCCGGTCTGGTGTATTTCACGATCAGCTTTGCCGCCTCGCTGCTGGTGAAGCGTCTGCAAAAAAGGTTTGCCGTATGATTTCCATCAAAAACGTCAACAAATGGTATGGCGACTTCCAAGTGCTGACCGATTGCAGCACCGAGGTCAGCAAAGGTGAAGTGGTTGTGGTGTGCGGGCCCTCCGGTTCCGGCAAGTCGACCCTGATCAAATGCGTGAATGCGCTGGAACCGTTTCAAAAAGGCGACATTGTCGTCGACGGTACATCGATTTCCGACTCGAAGACCAACCTGCCAAAACTGCGCTCGCGGGTCGGCATGGTGTTTCAACACTTCGAACTGTTCCCGCACCTGAGCATTGTCGAAAACCTGACCATCGCGCAGATCAAGGTACTGGGTCTCAGCAAGGCCGAAGCGACCGAAAAAGGCCTGAAATTGCTGGACCGCGTCGGTCTGTCCGAGCATGCGCACAAGCATCCCGGGCAGCTTTCCGGTGGTCAGCAACAGCGTGTTGCCATCGCTCGCGCCCTGGCGATGGACCCGGTGGTCATGCTGTTTGACGAACCGACGTCTGCGCTGGACCCCGAAATGGTCAACGAAGTGCTCGACGTGATGGTGCAACTGGCGCACGAAGGCATGACCATGATGTGCGTGACCCACGAAATGGGCTTCGCTCGCAAGGTCGCCAATCGGGTGATTTTCATGGACAAGGGACAGATTGTCGAAGACTGCGAAAAAGAAGAGTTTTTCGGTGACGTCAGCGCACGTTCGGAACGCGCTCAGCAATTTCTCGCCAAGATTCTCCAGCACTAGGTAATGCCGGCTGCCTGCGCATTCGCGGGCAGCTGTTCGGTTCAGGACGACTGTGATGAAATGCGACCCCACTCTGTATCGCGCCGCGCCGCCATCACTAGCCGTGAAACCTCGTCTGATACGCCAACTGTTTTTACCGCCACTGATCCTCATGCTGATGATCGGACTGGGCTATATCGCCTACCTGATAAGCGAACACAGCGGTATCAAGAGCCTGCGCGAGACCGGTGAGCGCCAGCTGGAGCTGCATGCCCGCACGGTCGAGAGTGAAATCAGCAAATACACCTATTTACCCAGCGTGCTGGAGCTTGAATCCAGCGTGTCGCAGTTGCTCAACGAGCCAAGTCCCGAGCTTCAGCAGCAGGTCAACCGTTATCTGGAAGGGATGAACCGACGCAGCGGCAGCCGCGCCATTTATGTGATGGACACCACCGGCCGAGTGCTGGCCACCAGCAATTGGCGTGATTCCGACAGCTATCAGGGTGAAGACCTGTCCTTCCGTGCCTATTTTAAGGACGCTGTGCGCGGCCTGCCTGGCCGTTTTTACGGCATCGGCACCACCACGGGCGAATCGGGCTACTACCTGGCCCACGGGCTGGAAGACAAAGGCCGGATCATCGGCGTCGCCGTGATCAAAGTACGCCTTGAAGCACTGGAAGAACGCTGGCAGCGTGCTCGCCTGGAGGCGTTTGTCAGCGACGAGAACGGCATCATCATCCTCTCGAGCGACCCGGCTCGGCGCCTGAAGTCAGTACGACCGCTCACCCCGCAGGTCAAGGAACGCCTGGCCCGCAGCCTGCAATATTACTGGTGGCCGCTTAACGAACTGGTGCCACTGGAACGGGAAACCCTCTCCGAAGGCGTCGAAAAGCTTGTTTTCCCGGCCAACGTCAGCGTCGATCGGGAGCACAAGCAGGTCAGTTATCTGGCCCAGAGCCGTCCGCTGAGCGATACCGCCTGGCACCTGACGCTGCTTACGCCACTGGAAAACCTGCGCCGTGAAGCGGCCAATCAGGGCATGCTGGTAGCTGTGGCCTGCGCGCTAGTGACCTTTCTGCTGATTGCCTGGAACGAGCGGCGCAAGGTGATCTCGACCCGACTGGCGGCCAGAGAGGCGCTGCAGGCTGCGAACAATGAGCTGGAACGCAAGATCGCCGAGCGTACCGAACACCTGCGAGCCAGCAACGAACGCCTCAAGGCGCAGATTCGCGAACGAAGACAGGCTGAAGACACCCTGCGCAGAGCCCAGGACGAGTTGGTGCAAGCTGGCAAGCTGGCAGCCATCGGCCAGATGTCGACCAGCATCGCTCATGAATTGAACCAGCCTCTGGCGGCATTGCGCACCTTGTCCGGCAATACCGTGCGTTTTCTTGAGCGAGGCGCGCTGGACACCGCCAGTGCCAACCTGCGCACCATCAATGATCTGGTCGACCGCATGGGCCGCATTACCGCCAGCCTGCGCGCATTCGCCCGACGCGGCGACGATCAGGGCCAGGCGCAACTGAGCAAGGCCGTCGAGACGGCGGCGCAGTTGCTGGGCGTACGCCTGGAGCAGTCTGGCCTGACGTTACACCGAGACTTCGTCGACGCCACCCTGAGCATCGACCAGACCCGCCTGGAACAGATCCTGGTCAATCTGATCGGCAATGCGCTGGACGCCATGTTCAACCAGCCAGCGCCCGAATTGTGGCTCACCGGGTCAATTGAAGACGGGCGTTATCGCTTGCGGGTACGTGATAACGGGCACGGCATCGATGCCGAAACCCGCAAGCACCTGTTCGAACCTTTCTTCACCACCAAACCCGGCGAACAAGGCCTGGGACTGGGCCTGACCCTGTCGGCGAGCCTCGCCGCCGCAGCCGGGGGCAGCCTGAGCGCAGAGCACCCAGGTGACGGCGGCACAACATTTGTCCTGAGCCTGCCGTTTGTCCCCGATGCCCCGACCGACAATCGCCCGAGCGGCCCCGGCCCAGGTGGACTGACATGAGACGACACCCATGAGCATCAACAGCGACCTGACCGTGCTGATCGTCGAAGACGACCCGCATGTGTTGCTCGGCTGCCAGCAGGCGCTGGCGCTGGAAGACATTGCCAGCGAAGGCGTATCCAGCGCCGAAAACGCCCTCAAGCGCATCGGTGACAATTTTGCCGGTATCGTCATCAGCGACATTCGTTTGCCGGGTATCGACGGGCTGGAATTATTGAGCCGCCTCAAGGCGCGTGACAGCAGCCTGCCGGTGGTGCTGATCACCGGCCACGGCGATATCACCATGGCCGTCAACGCAATGCGCGATGGTGCTTACGATTTCATGGAGAAACCCTTTTCTCCCGAGCGCCTGGTCGACGTCACCCGGCGCGCGCTGGAGCAGCGCGGGCTGGCCCGTGAAGTCTGGGCGTTGCGCAAGCAACTGGCCGAACGCGATTCGCTGGAAGGCCGGATCATCGGCCGCTCCCCCGCCATGCAAAACCTGCGCGCATTGATTACCAACGTCGCCGATACGTCGGCCAATGTGCTGATCGAAGGCGAGACCGGCACCGGCAAGGAGCTCGTCGCGCGCTGCCTGCACGACTTCAGCCGACGCAAGGACAGTCAGTTCGTGGCACTCAATTGCGGCGGGCTGGCAGAAAGCCTGTTCGAGTCGGAAATTTTCGGTCACGAAGCCAATGCATTTACCGGCGCGGGCAAGCGGCGCATCGGCAAGATCGAACACGCCCACAATGGCACGCTGTTTCTCGATGAAGTGGAAAGCATGCCGGTCAACCTGCAGATCAAACTGTTGCGCGTCCTCCAGGAACGAACTCTGGAGCGGCTTGGTTCGAACCAGAGTGTTGCAGTGGATTGCCGGGTCATTGCGGCGACCAAATCCGACCTCAATGCACTGAGCAAGACCAGTCAGTTCCGCAGCGACCTGTATTACCGTCTGAACGTCGTCACGCTGGAGCTGCCGCCATTGCGTGAGCGCCGCGAAGACATTCTGCAACTGTTCGAACACTTCCTGCAGTTGTCGTCATTGCGCTTCGACCGTGAGCCGCCGACGCTGGACAGACAGACCAGTTCAAGCCTGATGAGCCACGACTGGCCGGGTAACGTGAGGGAACTGCGCAACGTAGCCGAGCGGTTTGCCTTGGGTCTGCCGGCGTTCAAACAGGCAGGCACGGTCAGTGAAAATCAAAGCCTGGGGTTTGCCGAAGCGGTTGAGGCCTTCGAACGATCCCTGCTCAGCGAAGCCCTGCAACGCAGCGGTGGCAACCTCAGCCAGGCCAGTCAGGAACTGGGCATGGCCAAGACCACCTTGTTCGACAAGGTCAAGAAATACGGGCTTTGAGCACTGTGTCCAATCTTGAGTGTGCGGTATCGCGCAGATCTGTGACGCAGAGCGTCACCCACTGCATTCCCACGCTGGAGCGTGCGGAACAATAGGCGTCCGCACGACACCGATCCTGCACAGGCAGTACCTTACTTCGACTCGCTGAGCATCTGCCGGATCGCGCTGACGAACACTTCAACCGGCTGCCCGCCCGATACCGCGTACTGGTCGTTGAAGACCATGGTCGGCACGGAGGTGATACCGCGGGATGTCCAGAGTTGCTCGGCTTCGCGGACCTCTGCGGTGTACTCGCCGCTGTCGAGGATGGCCTGAGCACGCAAACGGTCCAGGCCGACCTTCTGCGCTACGTCTGCCAGAGTCTGGTGGCTGGACGGGTCTTTCAGGTCACTGAAATAGGCTTCGAACAGCGCCTGCTTCAATGCGTACTGCTTGCCTTGTTGTTCGGCCCAGTGCAACAGGCGATGAGCATCGAACGTGTTGTAGATACGTCGCTCGCCCTTGGCAAAGGTGAAGCCCAGCTCGGCACCGCGCTCACGAATCGTCTCGTGAATACCTTCGATCTGTTCTGGCGTAGAGCCATATTTTTCGGCGATGTGCTCTTTGATGTCCTGCCCTTCGGCAGGCATGTTCGGGTTCAACTCGAAAGGCTGGAAGTGGATGTGCGCTTGCACTTCTTCACCCAGCGCCTCCAGCGCCTGATCCAGCGCGCGCAGGCCGATGACACACCAGGGGCAGGAAACATCGGAGATGAAGTCGATCTTCAGTGCAGTCGTCATGTCGGCCCTTTTCAGTCAGCAGATTCAATAAGCAAGGGCCATACGATACACCTCTGTCAGTGCCTGACAACCGGGCAGGGTTTACAGTTGGGCAAGGCTGCGACCGTCTTCATGCTGGGCTTTCAGGTACGGCAGCACCGCCCCGAGCAACGGTGCCTTGAAGGCTTCCTGAAAACGGTGCGCCAGCCCCGGAATCAGGCGCAACTGGCTGCCCTGAATATGCGCGGCCACGTGCACACCATGCATGACCGGCAACAATGGATCAGCCGTGCCATGCACCACCAGAACCGGCAGGCGCAGACGGTTCAGCAACTCCACCCGGCTCGGCTCGGCCAAAATCGCCATGATCTGACGCTTGACGCCCTCGGGATTGAAGGCCCGGTCGTAGGACACCGCAGCCTGATGCAGCAATTGCTGGCGATCATCCTTGACCTGCGGGCTGCCCAGCGCTGCAAGCAGATCAGCCTGTTGCTCGATGGCCATTTCCCGGTTGGGTGCGCCGCGCCGCGCCAGCAGTTGCATCAACGCCGCACTGGGCATAGGCAAGCCCTGCGCACCGGAGCTGGTCATGATCAACGTCAGGCTTTCGACCCGCGACGGGGCCAGATCGGCCAGGTGCTGGGCAATCATGCCGCCCATGCTCGCGCCAAGAACGTGAAACTGGCGAATCTGCAAGGCGTCCATCAGGCCCAAGGCATCATCGGCCATATCGGTCAGCGAATACGGCGCAGAGACCGGCAGGCCCAGCTTGTAGCGCAGCACTTCAAAGGTCAGGTTGGCCTCGGCTGGCTGTTGCACCCAGGTAGACAGACCGACGTCGCGATTGTCGTAGCGAATCACCCGGTAGCCCTGCTGACACAGCGCAACCACAACCTCGTCCGGCCAATGAATCAACTGCCCGCCAAGGCCCATTACCAACAGCAAGGCAGGGTCGGATTCACTGCCGATGCTTTGATAGGCAATTCGTACCTCTTTAAGGTCAGCATGCTGTACAGGAACATCGACATCACAACGATCGGCCGCAAAAGACGGCAAGCCGCACAGAAGCGCGGCCAGAAAAATTAAAACCCGCATGAAAAACACCAAAAAACAGATCCCCATTAGGCCGCGAGTCTGATGATGTTTCGTCAAGCGCGCTGCCACACTTGCGTGACAGTTTGATGAATGGCGCTGAGTGGTCGTTAATCGGGTGTTGCGTTACGCGGCGAACTGATCCGCCACCATCAGGTTTTCCCCAAAACGGGCGCGCGCTTCGAGGAGGGACTCCTGGTGCCAGCCCGAATGCGTGTCGCACTCGCCCAAGGACAGGACCTTGTAAACCGGCAGACGATCAAACACCGGAGCCAGCAGCTCCGGTTCGGTCACGCTGTCCAGATGCAACCCTGCAACCGGCAACAAGGCCGCGACACCCAGGTTGGGCCGCAGGTCACCGTGATAAAGGCCAATGAGCTTCTTCAACGGCGAATACTGAAGAATGTGATAGGCACGTTCGAAGGCGTTGCTCCATGCCAGCGGCAGGTCGAGCGCCAGGATCGGTTCGTCGATCTGAATCCACTCGACACCGCGCGCCGCCAGACGCCCGAAGATCTCGCCATACACCGGCAGCAGATGCTCCAGCAGGTCGAGGCGGTCGACCTCGTCACCCTGAACGTCACTTAGCCAGAGCAGTGTCAGAGGACCGATCAATGCGGGCTTGCGGCCTTGCTCACACGCTTCGGCGACGCTCGCCAGCAGCGGTGCCCAATCAGGCTGAAAACGCTGGTCGCGTTTCAGGTGTGGCACCTGCTGCGGGTAACGCGCCATCAACCAGCTGCGCAGTTCGGCGTCAGTTGTCGCAACACCCTGATCCTGTTTCCAGAAAGCCTGCAGAGCGTGCTGCAATTCACGGTCTGCGCCAATGTGAAAATAGTCAGGGTGTTGAGTCAGGGCCACGATGCGTCCTCCATAAAAGATGGGTCTATTGTCGACAGCTGACACAACATGAGACAAACTCATTTTTTTCGTGTTGATCACAAATACTGCTCATGGAGCACTGACGGTGCTTGAAATACGCCACCTCAAAACCCTGCACGCCCTGCGCGAGGCCGACAGCCTTGTGGAGGCCGCCGAACGCCTGCATCTGACGCAGTCGGCGCTGTCCCATCAGTTCAAGGAACTGGAAGAGCGCATGGGCATGCCGCTGTTTGTGCGCAAGACCAAACCGGTACGGTTTACCAGCGCCGGTCTGCGCCTGCTGCAATTGGCCGATTCCATGCTGCCGCAACTGCGCAGTGCCGAGCGTGACATCGCCCGTCTGGCAGGCGGCACTGCGGGAAGGCTGCACATGGCAATCGAATGCCACAGCTGTTTTCAATGGCTGATGCCGACCATCGACCAGTTCCGCGATGCCTGGCCCGAGGTCGAACTGGACCTGTCTTCCGGCTTCTCGTTTGCACCATTGCCCGCGCTGGCGCGTGGTGACCTGGACCTGGTGGTGACGTCCGACCCGCTGGAATTGCCCGGCATCACCTATGTGCCGCTATTCACCTATGAAGCGATGCTGGCGGTGGCCAATCAACACGCGCTGGCAAGCAGGCCTTACATCGTCCCGGAAGACTTGCTGACTGAAACGCTGATCACTTACCCGGTGGAACGCGACCGGCTGGACATCTTTACCCGTTTTCTGGAGCCCGCCGATATCGAGCCTGCACAGGTACGAACCTCGGAATTGACGGTGATGATGATGCAACTGGTCGCCAGCGGACGCGGGGTCTGTGGCATGCCGCACTGGGCGCTGCATGAATACAGCTCACGCGGCTATGTGAAGGCCAAGCGCCTGGGTGAGAAAGGGCTGTTCGCAACACTGTATGCCGGTATTCGCGCCGACATGCTCGACGCACCGTACATGCGCGATTTCCTGCTGACCGCCAAGGACACCTCGTTTTCGACGCTGGACGGAGTTAGCGTGGTTCGCTGACAGTATCGTCCTGTGCCAAGGCACAGGACGACACGGGTTCAGTTCGCTCGGGTTTGCCGCTGGCGGTACAACGGCAGGATCAGGTCGCGTGTCAGCGGAGCCAGATGCACATCCGCAAGACTGTCTGCGCCGACCCAAAGCACTTCTTCGATCTCGGCGGCGGGCAGAACCTGGGCATCAGTTCTGACCTCGTAAAGCTGACAACACACCTCAAAACCCGGCTCATTGGCAGCCGGTGCAACGAACTCGCCGAGAAACAGCGCCTGCTGCGGATCGATGATCAGCCCGAGTTCTTCTTCAAGCTCTCTGGCCAGCGCCCGCGGTGCCGGTTCGCCAGGTTCGATCTTGCCGCCCGGTTGCATGAATGCCTGAGTGCCGCGCTTGCGCACCAGCAGGGTCCGGCCGTCTGTGCCGATCAGCAGCGCCGCCGCGATGCGGATTATCTTCATGCAAAGATTTCCGTTTTCAGCAAACGTGCCTGCTCAGCGCGCTCAAGGGCCAGCACGATCAGGCGATGGATCAGTTCGGCGTAGGTCAGACCGCTGGCCTGCCAGAGCTTGGGGTACATGCTGATGGAAGTGAAGCCAGGCAGCGTGTTGACCTCATTGATGATGATGTCACGCGTGTCGGTAACGAAGAAATCGACCCGCGAAAGCCCTGCGCAACCCAGTACCTTGTAAGCCTGCAACGCGACTTCACGCACCTGATCACTCAGATCGGCAGGAAACTCGGCGGGTATCGCGATGCGCGCCTGATCACCATTCAGGTACTTGGTGTCGTAGGCGTAGAACTCGTCGTTGGCAATCACTTCGCCACAGACACTGACCTGCGCATCGAAGTTACCCAGTACCGCGCACTCCACTTCCCGGCCGACTATGCCCTGCTCGATCAGCAGCTTGTGGTCAAATTCGAAACCCAATGCCAGTGCAGCCACGAAGCCGGCCTCGTCAGACACTTTGCTGACGCCCACCGACGAGCCTTGATTGGCCGGTTTGACAAACATCGGCAGGCCCAACTGCGTGGCTGCATCGGCGAACGACAGGGTTTCCCCACGGCTGAGCACCATGAACGGCGCGACAGCAATGCCTGCATCGCGCAGCAGACGCTTGGTCACGTCTTTGTCCATACACGCCGCCGAGGCGAGTACGTCAGCGCCGACAAACGGAACGGCCAGCATGCGCAGCACGCCTTGCAACGCACCGTCCTCACCAAACGCGCCGTGGATCAGCGGAAATACCACGTCAATGGCTGCCAGTGGCTTGCCTGTCTCGACCTCGACAAACTGGCCACCAGTGCTGCCAGGCAACAGCGACAACTGCTTGCCGGATGCACTCAATTTGATCCGCGCAGGATCATTGGCATTGAGCAGGTAGTCGGCCTCGTCGAAGCGCAACCAGCGGCCCAGCTTGTCGACGCCGATCAGGGTCAGCGTATAGCGTTCACGATCAATCGCATTGATCACGTTGCGTGCCGACTGCAACGAAACCTCATGCTCGCTGGATTGCCCACCGAAAACGATGGCGACTGACTTTTTCAAAGCGGTTACTCCTGTTTTTCAGGCCGCGAAGATAAAAGCAATGTTGGCTGTTAGTCCAGCAGATGATTGGCCATACGCCTGGAATTCAGGCAAAAAAACCCCGGTGGTGGGCAATCCATGCGAAATGCCCATCACCGGGAGGTCAGACAGCTCATTGAGCCGCTGCGGTTTCTTTCTTGCCGCCAGAGCCAAAGGTGGCGAAACGCTTGTTGAAACCCGCGATCCGGCCCTCGTTGGTGGTCTTGCGCTGCTGCCCGGTATACATCGGGTGCGAGGCGCTGGACACGTCTAGCGCGACATAAGGATAGGTGTTGCCGTCGGTGTGCTGCTGCGTACGGTCTGTGTCTACGGTCGAGCCGATCAGGAAGTAGACGTCGGCAGCGGTATCGTGGAACAGCACAGTACGGTAAGCGGGATGGATGTCGGGTTTCATGATTAGCTCTCCAGTGAGTTGACTGCAATCGTTATACAGTAACATAACAGAAGATGAGAATGATTGCTGTTGATTGCTATCATTGGCGAGCTTGATCGAACGCGCGCGTGCAGCAACTGTCGTCCTGAAACCGCCAGAACCAGCGCGCCAGAGACATTCTGTAATAGCGTGCTTTTGCAATCGGGCCGAATTAACGGCACCCTGCCGCGCCGCCGAACGTCACTGGTCGCTGGCCTGGAACCTGAGCCTCTGTGGCCGATCTTTACTCATTAGCACTTTCAAGAGTCCACCGTTATGACTAACGGACGCGATCATCGAATCGACTTCTTTCGCGGCCTGGCGCTGATCTTCATATTCTGGGATCACGTGCCGGACAACCCGCTCGCGCAGTTGACCGTACGCAACTTCGGCTTCAGCGACGCAGCGGAAATCTTTGTCTTTCTTGCCGGTTACGCATCGATCCTGGCCTATGGACGCATCGCCCGGCGCGACGGCATGCTGGTGGCTGGCGTGCGGATCCTGCGCCGCACCTGGGTGCTGTATGTGGTGCATATCTTTCTGCTGACCCTGCTGATGGGCATCGTCTTCGTCGCCAACAATCATGTCGAGACGCGCGACATGGTCCAGCAGATGGGCCTTGAATACTTCGTCGGCAACCCGCAACAGGCATTGGCCGATGAACTGTTGCTGCGTTTCAAGCCCAACCTGACCGACCCGTTGCCGCTGTATATCGTGCTGTTGCTGACCTTGCCGCTGACCTTGCCATTGATGCTGCGCAAACTGGAACTGGCGGTCGGCCTGTCGATTGCCCTGTACCTGATGGTGCCGTTGCTCGGCTGGAACCTGCGTGCCTATGAAGGCGGTGGCGTGTGGTATTTCAATCCGGTGGCCTGGCAGTTGCTGTTCATTCTCGGCGGTGCCTGTGCATTGCGCAGCGAAACAGCCACACCCGCCGTACGCTCTCCGTTGCGCCAACAACCGCTGTTCCTGATGGCCGCCATCTACGTGTTGATCGCCGGGATGCTGACCTTCAGCGAAAAATGGCCCGGCCTGCACACTGCAATGGTCTCGACCCTGCACCTCGACGCCCTGTACCCCATCAGCAAGACCGACCTGGCACCCGCGCGCCTGCTGCACTTCCTTGCACTGGTCTACGTCGTCGCCCGACTGCTGCCAACCTCAAGCGCCTGGCTCGAAAACTGGCCCGCCCGCCAGACCTGCCGCATGGGCCGTTATTCGCTGGAAGTATTCTGCCTGGGCGTATTGCTCGCGCCACTGGCAGACATGGCAAACGCACTGGCAGGTGATACATGGCCTATGCAGGTGACTACCGCGATTGTCGGGCTGGGCTTGATGATGTTGATGGCCAATGGGCTGGAGTTGAATAAGCGGCTGGGGAAATCGCCCCGCTTGTTAACTACTTGAGAACAGCGTCACGTTTGCACGTCCTCTCGGAAATCTCCTACTGGTTTATCAGGCCAAGTTTTTCAGGAACTGGCCGCTATTCGTTATGAGACCAAAGGGAGGGTAACGTTTTGAACATTAATGGCATTCCGAATCAGGCAAACACCCTGCAACAAACGGCGCTGATACCTGGCACCAAAAATGGCGATCCGACAGAAGATGCTGGCTTGGAAAAGGCCATTGCATCCGAAGCAAAAAAGACAGAAGAAAATGTATTTTATGAATACCAGAAAGAGCCGTGGTTGTTGGAGTCGATCAACGAGCACATTACAAATCGGCTCGACTACGTGGCGCATAAAAAAATAGTCGACGTACTGGAGCTTGCGTTGATCAATGTCACCTACGACAGTTTTCGTAAGGACCTGCAAGAAACGCACCCCGAAATCGCAAGTAAAAAATTTGGTTTTACACTGAACGAAAGCGCGTCCATCAAGATAATTGACTACGATAACAGCCTGACTGAGAATGACAAATCAGTGCTTACCCATGCCATTAACGGGTTCAGAGAGTTCAAAGAGCAAATACAGCAGCACGCAAAGACGGTCATGACCTTGGTTGACCATGATCATGAAACATTCGGTGGTCGATATAAACTGGATATCGGTAATTTTCAGGATGTGATCGATTATGGCAAGATCATAAGCACCAGCGTGCAAAAAATGCAGGACGAATGGATACAACAAGTCCAGAGCAATGCTGAAAAGCGAGATTTTTCCTATATTTCTTTGGCGGTATGAGAAATCAGACTGGCGAGACAAACGGCTCGCCAGACTGAGCTAAATGTTAACCACGAGGAGCGACAGTTCGCAGAACGGTCTGTGTACAGATATGCCCCATGTAAAAGATACGAGGGGCCGCTGTCATTGGTCCCAATGAAAAATTGTGTACTGTGTAGCCAGCAACTTTATAGTGACTCCTCCATGTATTGAAACCTCTTTGTGTGTGCACAAAATCCTGGGCCTCCACGCCACCGTAACAGCGTCCAAACTCGATACGCCGAGAGGCAAAGCCGGTAGCATCACTGACTGCAATATGCTCAATTGAAGGTTCTGCTTTGCCAAAACTCAGATCAAGAATCGCCATACCGCCCTCCAAAGGCGAGCCTTTAGTGTCGGTAAATCTCGCCTCAAAAACAGCCTCTTTATAAATCTGGGTGGCTAACCAATCAGGATTGGTATACCCACTTGGAATCCTTATCACTCCCGGCTCGTCAAGCAGCTCGTAGCTTTTTAGAACAGGGTAGGAACCAAATCTAACGATGTATGGGAGAGTGCTCCCTACTAACGGGTTTCTTGGCGTGATTCTGACAATTACCTCTGCCTCGGGAGTCAGATTTGTAAAAACCTTGGTCTCAAGTGTCTGAGCAACCCACTCACCATTTTCATAATACTCGATCTTCCACTCGTTAGTGAACGGGTCACCAACAGGCGCATAGAGAAGTACATCTTGCCCACGATGCGACACAAAACCGTAGTAGTGAACAGGATGTTTAACTGTCAACGCATCTGCTACCGAGTGCAGCTTATCCAGCATGACGGTGAATCTTGGTTCGGAAACCTCTTGAACGGCTTCAGCCAAAACGGTTTCGTTGGTTTTATTATTTGGTGCGCCGGCCGGTTCCTCACTACCTGTATTGGCGTAAGCGCCGGAAGCCGACGCCATTACCACGAAGATGGACAACAAGCAAAAACCAGCACATTTTTTCCCGTAAATATTCATAGATATTCTCGCAGATTACGCAGAGGCGGGTTGCCACTGACAAAATCGACGTAATAGAGCGCTGAACACTTAGTCAACCATCATATTGAAATTAAGGAAATCCCCTACAAAAATAATAACCACGTGAAATCCAGGAAAAATCCTACATTCATATCAGGCCAAGTTTTTCAGAGGACTGCCGCTAGAGAGTTATCACTAACACCAAAGAGCGCCTAATATGTATATAAACCCCTCCGCTTTTACGTCACAAAATCAACAGCGCATTCTCTCGGGTTCAACCCCCCTCATTCCATCTGCTGCTCCGCTAGGCAAGATCCCTCAGGCACTTGATAAACCGCGTGACCCGAACGCTGAATTTTACACCTCCGAGGAAACACCTTGGTTTTCCAGCTACAAAAATTCGGCGGCAGGACGCGCTATTTTAGAGAACATGCCTGAGAAGCAAGCAAAAGAGATCCGAGGCAGGTATCTGGAAAACCACATTAAGGATTTTGACCAAACCATATGCCGTATGTACGACAATTTCCACGATTTCAAGCAGCAGCTTTTTTACCTCAATACAGAGCTGTCAAAAAAGCATTTCGGCTTCACGCTGGGCTTTAATCAGGACATTCAGGTGACCGACCCGGACGAGGTACTCACGCCGGCGGAGTTCACGTACCTGACCGAGAAGCTGAACGAACGTCAACAACTGAAAGAGGATATGCGTGCACACGCAAAAATTGTGATGACGCTACTCGACCATTACACGGAAAAATTCGGTAACCAGCACACCCTCAATCTGGAGAGTTACAGCAAAATCATCAACTACGGACAGATCTTCAGCCGCAACCATATTGGCAATTTCATGGACACGATTATTTACCAGATCGAGCGCTATGCGCCGAAGCGTGAGGAAGAACCAAAACCTCTGGTTGATGTGCACGTTTGATGAATGCAAATACAGGCCGTTGATATTTCGCTCGGAATAACCAGTGGCATGCCATTGTTTCGTGACGCAGATCACACAAAGCCTGTAAGCAGGAATTATCCCACAGTTTTATCAGCCCAAGAATCTCGTTCATTTACCGATAACAAGAACGATACAATTATTCAGCAAGGAGCAGAAAATGTACATTAGCACTATTACTTCCGACTTTTTACTTCCTCCATCACGTCCCTTGAAACCCCTCCAAACAGAACCCCTCACACGATCGCCTGAGGATAAACCGGCACTGAGTAAAAAAGAAGAGTTTGCAAATGCTTTCTACACGCGTGAGGAAGAGCCGTGGCTGCAATTCACCTCCAATCATCCCGACGAGAAAGACCCGACTAAAAAAGTCATTCGCCCAATGACAAAAGAGCTTTATCTAGAGCACCTTAATGTGGATGCATTGCTCATGTCGGAATTACAATCCTGTTTCTACCAGGAGTTCAGAGCGGAGCTTATAGATTTGCGCCCCGACCTGACGGGTAAAAATTTCAGCTATACGATAGGCGATGATGCCGAGCTTAAAATAATAGACCTGGACGATAAGTTAGGCATCAATGAAATCAAGTATTTATCAGATGCCATCAACCAAAAAACCCACCTCAAGGATGCTGCGATCACGCATGCCAAAATCCTCATGACGCTGGCTGACCATGACACAGACACATTCAAAGGAACCTATAAACTTGACCTGCTAAATTTTCAAAACATCATTGATCTTGGAAAAATAGCACTCAGCAAAAAAGATGACCCTAGTGAAATCTGGATAAGTCAGATCAAAGAAAAAGCAGAAAAAGGTTCGACACACTTGATCGATACAAGGGCCTGACGGTCAGAAAACGCTCTGTAGCGCCTACGACAGACAGAGCGTTTTTTAAGTCAGCTCCTTGACCAGTTGATCAGCCAGCGATTGCAAATCAGCCCCAAATTGTACACATGAGGTTTATCCGCCAATTGCTCAGCGAGCCGATTATTAGCCCAATACTTTTTTGGCTCGTAGCGAGTACTCCAGGTTTCTCGCCCGTTTTCACTCAGGTGAGTGAAATTATCAGCGAGCAAGCCGCCCTCGCAGCGTTTAAACGTTACCCGCTGTATTATTTTCCCCGAACTGTCCGAGGTGTATTGTCCGTTAGGGAAGGTCTGAAAAAGCCTTTTCTTCAAAAGTCGAAGCCAGTAAATACAGGCGCTCCAGCCCGGTTCCTCTCCAAAAAAATGGACTTTTTCAGAAGATACTTAGCCTGGTGATGTTTGATACTGAGCTCGAAATCAAATACACCGCCCTCCAGCGGAAAAGCCTTGCTGTCGGTAAACGTAACCTCGAGCATTGCCTCTGTGAGCGCTTGAGTCGCCAGAAAAGCGGGGTTGGTGAAACCATACGGAATCAACCTGAAGCCCTCTTCGTGGTGCAAGTCATAACGCATATGAGGAAACGAGCCAAACACCACGCTGTAATCAGTGGTATCAAACCTGGCACCGTCAGTCGCGACAATACGTATATTGACTTGTGAACCAGGATTAAGCCCTTCGATTCTCTGCGCCGACGAATGACGCTTGGGCTGCCACCCGCCGCCATCAACCTGATACTCCAACCTCCATTTCTGGTCGTAATCCGAATCCGGCGTTGTAATCAGTACATTCTGGCCGCGCGCAGCGGTGAAATTATACTGATGAACTGCCGAGGTATTCTCCAGAATATGACTGATCTGATGAATCTTGTCCGACAGCACCACAGGATTCGAATGGCTTGGGTTTTGTACAGCCTGTTCCTGCAACATTGGTTGTTGACTGACTATAGGAGCTCCTTCTACTTGACCTATGGCGTGATAAGACATTGCCAAGAGCAATCCAGACACAAACGCACGACCTGCCTTGTTTTTCTTGTTTTTCATTTTGTTGATCTCGGCAGGGATTAACTAATCAGGGCATCATTGCCACTGACAAAACCGAACGTAATCACCTGTTTAATTCGAGATCAAGCGTTGGAAACAATTATCGGAAACGTCCTACAAATAACCAATAATATTTTATAAGTCCAACGCCTGGATTTATAAAGAATGCTTTTCAGGCGCTTATCTATGACTGATATTTTTTCAGTCAAACCCTGTGCTTAGACGAAAAAGCATACAAGCCATGCCAGTCCAGGCATCGTCTCAGCCAATCTCGAAAACCACCACACAATTCCCCCCACATTCCCATCCAGCGTCTAAGCTTGGGTCAGGTGCGTTGACAGGATGACCGGACAATCGACTATGGGCGTATTTCGGCATTCCGATAGCAAGCATGAAGCGCTGTCAGCTGACCGCCAGGATGACCCACGCGCGCCAAAGCGTCCGCGTCGCAAGCGATACGGATGGCGGGTGTTTTGGGTGATTGTGGTGCTGGCCTGCATTGCGCTGGGTGTTGCAATAACCGTGGAGAGCCGCAGTTCAAGGCTGCAGGCGCGGGAGTTCAGCCGCTTTGCCGCGAGCCTGAGTTATTCAATGCAGCCTGGGCCGAGCCATGACGTGGTGTATCCCGGTGACGGGCCGTTCGACAGGCGCCTGGGCTATTCGTCGCTGGATGATTTCCTGCAGCGCCTGCTCAAGCGCGATTATGTGATTACTCGCCAGACCCGTTTCTCTCCAGAGCTGATGCGCTACGTTCAGCATGGCTTTTTCGTGCCTTACGAGGAAAAGACCCAGGCTGGCCTGTCGATCACTGATTGCCGAAACGAACCGTTGTATGAGTTCAGATACCCGCAGCAGTTTTACCCGACCTTTACCGCTATTCCGCCACTGCTGGTGAACAGCCTGCTGTTTATCGAAAACCGCGACTTGTTGGACCCGCAGCAACCCTTGGCCAACCCGGCAGTGGACTGGCCACGCTTCGTGAAGGCCGCGTGGTCGCAACTGGCGAAGATGTTCGCCCTTCCCGGCCAGTCGGCTGGCGGCAGTACGCTTGCCACTCAACTGGAAAAATATCGCCATTCACCCGACGGGCTGACGCTGTCGGGTTCAGAGAAGTTGCGGCAGATGATTTCCGCCAGCGTTCGCGCTTATCAACCGGGCACCGAGACCCTCGCGGTACGCCAGCGGGTGGTGCGTGATTATCTGAACAGTGTGCCGTTGTCCGCTGTGCCGGGGCACGGTGAAGTGCATGGGCTGGCCGAAGGGTTGCGGGTGTGGTTCGGTGCGGATTTTGCCAAAACCAATGACTTACTGGCCTCCAGCGCCACAGACAAACAGCGGCTGGCCGACAAGGCGCTCGCCCTGCGCGAAGTGCTGTCACTGGTCATTGCCCAGCGTCGTCCGTCGCACTATCTGGCCAAGGGCCGCCTGGAACTGGCGGACCTGACCGACAGCCATCTACGTCTGCTGGCCCAAGCCAATGTCATTGATCAACCGCTGGCCGATGCCGCGTTGGCAGCCCAGGTCACCTACCGCGACTGGGCGCAGCAGCCGACCATTCAGCCTATCGAAACCAATAAAGGCATCAGTGTCGCGCGCACTCGTTTGTCGAACCTGCTCAATCGCCCGCTTTACGACCTGGACCGTCTTGATCTGTCGGCCACCAGTACCCTGCATGGCGAATTGCAGCGCAGCGTCAGCCAATACCTGCGTGACCTGGCCAACCCTGAGTTCGCTGCGAAAACCGGTTTGATGGGAGAGCGGCTGCTGACCCCGGCCAGTACCACCCAGGTACGCTATAGCTTCACGCTGTTCGAACGCGGCGTGGATGGCTCGCGGGTCAGGGTGCAGACCGACAGCACTGATCAGCCGTTCGACATCAACGAAGGCAGCAAGCTGGAACTGGGTTCGACCGCGAAGATGCGTGTGCTGACCACTTACCTGGAGATCATCGCCGAGCTGCACGGGCGGTATGGGAATCTGAGTACCGCGCAACTGCGCAAGGTGCCTGTCGAAGAACCTGACCGGCTGACTCGCTGGGCGGTGGATTACCTGCTGATTAACAAGGACCGTGATCTGGCGAAAATGCTCTCGGCCGCGCTGGATCGCACCTATTCGGCCAGCCCGGCAGAGGCGTTCTTCACCGGTGGCGGCATGCACCGTTTCAATAACTTCAGGCGCGAAGACAACGAGCGGATTCCCACCCTGCGCGAGTCGCTGCGTGAGTCGATCAACCTGCCGTTCATTCGCCTGATGCGCGATGTGGTGCGCTACAGCACGTATCAGGCGCCCAACAACAGCGCCGAGTTGCTCAAGGATGACGACAACCCGCGCCGTCAGGAATACCTCGCGCAATTTGCCGACCGCGAGGGCACGGTGTTCCTGCTGCGCTTCTGGAAACGCTACAAGGAAAAGACCACTCAGGAACGCCTCGATACTTTTCTGGACGGTATCCATCCCACGGCCATCCGCTTGGCTGCCGTGCATCGCTACTTGCTGCCTGGGGCTGATCAAGCGACGTTCAACGCGTTCATCCGTGCGCATCTGGATGAGCCGAAAGCAACCTCGAAGCTGACCGACAAGCGTCTTGCCGACTTGTACAAGGGCTATGGGCCGGGCACTTACGACTTGCCCGATCAAGGCTACATCGCCCGCGTCCACCCGCTGGAACTGTGGCTGGTGGGCTACCTGCTCAAACACCCTGAAGCACAATTCAAGGACGCCGTGGCCGCCAGTCGTTACGAGCGTCAGGAAGTCTACGGCTGGCTGTTCAAGAGTCGCCACAAAAGCGCTCGCGACAGTCGCGTAAGGACCATGATGGAGGTCGAAGCGTTTCTGGATATCGAACAGCGCTGGCAGCGCGTGGGCTATCCGTTCGACCATCTGGTGCCATCGCTGGCAACGGCTATCGGCAGCTCGGGTGATCGCCCGGCGGCGCTAGCCGAGCTGATCGGCATTATCCAGAACGACGGCATCCGTTTGCCGCCCGTGCGCATCGACAGTCTGCATTTTGCCGCTGGTACACCTTACGACACCGAACTGACCATCAACCCGGAGCTGGGCCAGCGCGTGCTGCCAGCAGAAGTTGCCGCGGCAATGCGCGAAGCCTTGTCGCAGGTGGTGGATGGCGGCACCGCCAAGCGTGTGCAAGGCACCTTCAAGATGCAGGACGGCAGCGTGCTGGCGATGGGCGGCAAGACTGGCACGGGTGATAACAGGATCGAGAGCATCGGCGCAGGCGGACGCATTCTCAGTTCCAGGGCGATCAATCGCACGGCGACCTTTGTGTTTTATATCGGCGACAACCACTTCGGCGCATTGACCGCGTTCGTACCGGGACGCGCCGCCGAAGGCTTTCGCTTCACCTCGGCATTGCCGGTACAGGTACTCAAAGGTATGGCTCCGATCCTGACCCCGTACCTGGAGAACCACGGACAGGCGATGTGCAATGCCCCGCTTGCCGACCCGCCCAAGGGTGTTTGACCGGCAATGACCGCTCGTCTGCCAGCTCTGTGATTACAATAAGATATATCTTAAGGTATATCTAAATTGTAACCAGAGATCAAAAACATGCGTGAAGATAAACACCCTCCCCACCATCGTCCGCCGCATCTTCGTGAACCAGGTGAAGATCGCGACGGTTTTGAAAAACGCCCAGGCCGTGAACGCGGTGGACGTGGCCCTCGGGTTTTCGCCCCTGGCGATCTGAAATTACTGCTGTTGGCACTGATCGCCGAACAGCCCGCACACGGCTATGACCTGATCCGCAAGATCGAAGGTCTGTTCGAGGGTGCGTACTGCCCCAGCCCCGGCGTTATCTACCCCACCCTGACGTTTCTTGAAGAAAGCGAAATGGTGGTCGGCGATGCCCAGGCTGGCAAGAAGCTCTACACCATCACCGATGCGGGTCGCCAATCCCTGGAAGATCAGGCCGTGGCGCTGGAAGGTGTGCGCATGCGCATCGATGTCAGCAAGCGCTCACTGCGCGGCCACGATCGTCCGCCGGAAATCCACGAAGCGGTGCACAACCTGCGCCACGCGCTGCAGATGCACCACGGCCGCTGGACCCCGGAAGAAATTCTGCGGGTCAGCGAGTTGCTCAACAGCACGGCCAAGGCTGTCGTCGATGGGCCTCAACCTACCTCGGAGGAGTCGGCATGAATTCGCCCCAGTCAATCCATCGCGTCATGCATGAAATCAAGCGTCGCAAACTAAAAGTGTTGCGAGTCACAGAGCTGACTCCGCTGATGCGCCGCATTACCTTGCAGGGCCCGGAACTGGCAGGCTTCATCAGTCTGGGCACAGACGACCACGTTAAACTGTTTTTCCCGCAGACAGCGCAAGAACAGGCTGCCCTGGAAGACCTGGCCGCTACCAGCGACAAGGACGCACCACGTCCACCGATGCGCGATTACACCCCGCGTCGCTATGACGAAAGCAGCGGTGAGCTGGATATCGACTTCGTTCTGCACGGCGAAGGCCCGGCTGCCACCTGGGCGGCTCAGGCTGAACCGGGGCAATTTCTGCACATCGCAGGGCCAAAGGGTTCGATGGTGGTGCCGGACATGTTCGACAGCTACCTGCTGATCGGCGATGAAACGGCGATTCCCGCTATCGCTCGACGCCTGGAATCGCTGCCCGCCAACCGTGCAGCGCTGGTGGTGGTCGAAGTGGCCAACCCGCAGGAACAGCAGGTGTTCGACAGCGCCGCACAGGTCGACGTGATCTGGATCGTACGCGGCGAGCAGAATCTGGTGGATGTCACGCGTCGCCTGGAGATGCCCGAGGGCAAGCTGTACGCGTGGGTCGCGACTGAATCCGCGCTGTCACGCAAGCTGCGTCGCGTGCTGCTCGATGAGTTCGGCCTGCAAGAGGATTTCGTCAAGGCCGCTGGCTACTGGAAGCTGGACGGCACTGAAGAATAGGCAAGCCTGGGCGACTCACATCGTGCGACGAGCCGCCCATCTGTCGACCCCAAGCAGCAACAGTGCAACCAGCAAGAACCCGAGCAGCACGCCCAGCGCGTTGATAAATGCCTTTGGAAAACCGATCGTGCCGACATCGATGAATGGATACAGGTAGTCACCAAGCATGTGGCCACGCAGCAGGACGTAGGCGAAGTAGATGATCGGATAGATCGCCCACAGCGGCACATGGCGCAAGCGCAACGCGCCTTTGGGCACGTACAGCCACCAGTACAGTACGAACGCCAGCGGCATTATGTCGTGCAGCAACTCATCGGCCACCCACTGCCAGCCTTGCGGGTGCCACAGATGGCGCAACAGAATGTTGTAAGCGATGCCCACCAGCGCAATGCTCACCGCAATGCCGCCGCATACCACCGGGTGCCGGAAAAAACGGTGGCCTGCCGACTGCCGCGACGTCAGGGCACAACTCAGCGCGACAGCTGCCAGGGTGTTGGTCAGTACGGTAAAGAAACTTAAAAACCGCACCAGCCCGCCCAGCAGACTGGCGTGATCGGCATAACGGCCAATGAAGATCAGGTACAGCTGGATGACCAGCCCCGACCAGCCGAGGCAGGCTGCAACAAGGGTGTAATAGCGCTGTCCCTGCGCAGTTGAATGTTCGCGGTGCATCAATCGTTATCCTTGAGTTCCAGCGTCCATGCCGGGCTTTTCTGGCGGGCCTGTTACCAGCCCTTGCCGCGATGCAACTTCACATACAACGCTTCAACCTTTTCACGCGCCCAGGGCGTCTTGCGCAGAAAAGTCAGACTGGATTTGATGCTCGGATCGCTTTTGAAGCAGCGAATGTCGATGCGCTCGGCGAGGCCGGACCATTCGTAATGTTCGACCAGAGCCCTGAGAATCTGCTCCAGCGTGACACCGTGCAGCGGATCGGAATTGGGTGTTGTCATGATGAGCCTTGAAGCTGATGAAGAGGGATAGCAGCCTGAACAGCTTCCTGGAGCGCGCAGGTCTTCCCGAAAAGTCTGCCATTGTAAGCGCCGCGCTTTCATAAAACACAGTCGACTTGAGCCACTGTTGCCGACCTTGCAATGATCCATGTCAGGTTTATCGCTTTTAGAAAAATCGTTAGCGTCCTATCATTGCGCGTTTAAGGACTTCAGGTTTCCTTTCTGAAGAGGCTCCGCTGAATAAACACCTATGCACGAATTCGGGCGGCAATGGTCTACGAATCAATGACCGGGCCGCGCTGAATGGGCAACCGTGTTCTGTGTGATGTTGAATTCGACCGTCGGTGATTCGTTTCAATAAACAGCCTCAAGGAATGCTGCCAGGGTCGGCGGCGTACATGAAAACAAGATATCAACTACTTACTTCTCGCGGAGATTCGCATTATGAGCACTGACAGTGCTTCAAATAGAAATCGCCTGTTGCCGACCCTGCTCGGGCTGGTGATCCTGTTGATGGGGCTGGCCTTGCTGGTCGGTGGTGCCCGACTGCTGCAACTGGATGGCTCGTTGTATTACCTGTTGGCCGGTATCGGCTTCGCCGTGACCGGCGTGTTGCTGATCACTGGTCGCGCGGCTGCGCTGGGCCTTTATGCACTGCTGCTGTTCGCGAGCACTGTATGGTCGTTGTGGGAAGTCGGACTCGATTGGTGGCAATTGGTACCACGCCTAGCGCTGTGGTTCGCACTGGGCATCGTCCTGCTGCTGCCGTGGTTCCGCAAGCCACTGCTGCGCAATGGCCCGGCGCGCCTGGGCACTGGCGCATTGAGCGTTGCTGTCGTGCTGGCCGGTCTGACCGCGCTGGCGAGCCAGTTCACCAACCCTGGCCGTATCGAAGGCCAGCTGGACCGCGAAACTGCCGGCACCACCAACACCGCTCCGGCCATGCCTGACGGCGACTGGCAGTCCTACGGCCGTACCGCATTCGGTGACCGCTACTCGCCTCTGGCGCAGATCACCCCGGAAAACGTCAACAAACTGGAACCGGCCTGGACCTTCCGCACTGGTGACATCCCTGGGCCGAACGACCCGGGTGAAACCACTGCCGAGAACACACCGCTCAAGGTCAACGGCATGCTCTACGTGTGCACGCCGCACAGCCAGGTGATCGCACTTGATCCGGATTCGGGCAAGGAAATCTGGCGCTTCGACCCGAAACTCAGCACCCAGAATGCGAAAAACTTCAAAGGCTGGGCGCACATGACCTGCCGTGGCGTCACTTATCATGACGACGCAGCCTATGCAGCCAGCGCCCCGGCACAAAGCCCGGCAGCACCGGCCGCAGCCAGCGCCACTTCAAATGCATGCCCACGCAGAATCTTCCTGCCGACTGCCGACACCCGTCTGATCGCGCTGAACGCCGATACCGGCAAAATGTGTGAAGACTTCGGCAACAAGGGTTCTGTTGACCTGACTGCCAACATGGGTACGTTTGCTCCGGGCGGCTATTATTCCACGTCGCCACCGGCAGTGACCAAAGACCTGGTGATCATCGGCGGCCACGTTACCGATAACGTCTCTATGGACGAACCGTCCGGCGTGATCCGTGCCTACGACGTGCACACTGGCCGTCTGGTCTGGAACTGGGACAGCGGCAACCCGGAAGAGACTGCGCCGATTGCCGAAGGCAAGATCTACACGCGCAACTCGCCGAACATGTGGTCCATGTTCAGCGTCGATGAAAAGCTCGGCATGATCTACCTGCCGATGGGTAACCAGACGCCTGACCAATGGGGCGGCGATCGTACGCCGGATTCCGAGAAATACAGCGCGGGCCTGGTTGCGCTGGACATCGCGACGGGTCGCGTACGTTGGAATTACCAGTTCACCCACCATGACCTGTGGGACATGGACGTGGGTGGTCAACCGACCCTGCTGGACATGAAAACGGCTGATGGCGTGAAGCCGGCGGTATTGGCATCGACCAAGCAGGGCAGCATCTACGTGCTGGACCGCAGCACCGGTCAGCCCATTGTGCCGATCAACGAAATACCGGTTCCGCAAGGCGCTGTTGCAGGCGATCACACCTCGCCGACCCAGCCCAAGTCCGACCTGAACTTCATGCCGCCGCCGCTTAAAGAGCGCGACATGTGGGGCGTGACGCCATTTGACCAGATGATGTGCCGGATCGACTTCAAGTCGCTGCGCTACGACGGCCCGTTCACGCCGCCATCGCTGCAGGGTTCGATTGTTTATCCGGGTAACTTCGGTGTGTTCGACTGGGGCGGTATTTCCGTCGACCCGGTTCGTCAGATTGCCTTCGTCAACCCGAGCTACATGGCGTTCCGTTCAAAGCTGGTGCCTGCTGCCGAAGTCGAAGGCGGCCCTGGCCGCAAGAGCGAAACCGAAGGCGTGCAGCCGAACAAGGGCGCACCTTATGGCGTGATCCTCTGTCGCCAATGGGCCTGCCGTGCCAGGCACCGGCGTGGGGTTACGTGGCGGCGGTCGATCTGACCACCCACAAAACCATCTGGATGCACAAGAACGGTACCGTGCGTGACAGTTCGCCAATCCCGATCCCGCTGACCATGGGCGTTCCAAGCCTGGGTGGCCCGATCACAACGGCGAGCGGTCTGGCCTTCCTGAGCGGTACGCTTGACCAATACCTGCGCGCCTACGATGTACGTAACGGCAAACAGCTGTGGGAAGGTCGCCTGCCAGCAGGCGCCCAAACCACACCGATGACCTACACCGGCAAGGACGGTCAGCAATACGTGCTGGTCGTGGCGGGCGGTCACGGTTCACTGGGCACCAAACAGGGTGACTACGTGATGGCATTCAAACTGCCGAAGTGATGCATTAGTGCGGTAAATGGAAAGCGGCTATCGAGAGGTAGCCGCTTTTTTTGTTGCCATTGAAACCTTGTCTCGGCTGCATTTGCTACCGGACAAGGCTGTAGATCTATGACGCGGAGCGTCACGAAGTGCATGCCAACGCGGAGCATTGGCACGATAGTGTTCTCGCGGAAGTGCCCTGCCGGAAGAGCCTTTCCAGACGATTATCGTTCCGCACGCTCCAGCGTGGGAATGCCGTTCTGGACGCTCTGCGTCCTCTCTTGAATGTGCGCCGCGGCGTAGACCTGTGACGCGGAGCGTCACGAAATGTATGCCAACGCGGAGCATTGGCACGATGGTGCTCTGACGATTATCGTTCCGCACGCTCCAGCGTGGGAATGCCGTTCTGGGCGCTCTGCGTCCTCTCTTGAATGTGCGGTGCGGCGCAGACCTGTGAGGCGGAGCGTCACGAAATGCATGCCAACGCAGAGCATTGGCACGATGGTGCTCTGACGATTATCGTTCCGCACGCTCCAGCGTGGGAATGCCATTCTGGACGCTCTGCGTCAGCTCTTGAATGTGCGGTGCGGCGCAGACCTGTGACGCGGAGCGTCACGAACTGCATGCCAACGCGGAGCATTGGCACGATGGTGCTCTGACGATTATCGTTCCGCACGCTCCAGCGTGGGAATGCCGCTCTGGACGCTCTGCGTCAGCTCTTGAATATGTGGTGTGGCGTAGACCTGTGACGCGGAGCGTCACGAAGTGCATGCCAACGCGGAGCATTGGCACGATGGTGCTCTGACGATTATCGTTCCGCACGCTCCAGCGTGGGAACGCCGTTCTGGACGCACTGCGTCCGCTTTTGAATGCGTGCCTAACGCGCTTTGGCGCTGCTTTTGCCACTGGCGCGCAGGATATCGTTCCAGCGGCGGACCAGGTAGTTGTGTTCGTTCATGACCGAGTTCCACACCGCAATGTGGCCCATGCGTTCCTCGTAGGAACCGCCGTCGCGGATCTCTCCGGCGTCGATCAGTGGCAGGCCGTCGCTGCCGAGCAGTTGCTCGCGGGCGGGCAGACCGGCGTACCAGTAATCCCATTCTGCGGCACTCAGATGATCACGACTGCGCGCCGGATTACCGATGTAATACCCCTGCCGCGCCATCACTGCGCCCGGCCAGCCGGACAGCCACCAGTTCAAGTAGGCGTAGGCTGCATCCAGCACCGGGCCTTTGGCGTGGCGCGATAAAGACAGCCCGCCGAACCAGCCGCGATAACCCTCTTTGGGCACTGCCACGCGGTACTTAACACCCGCGCGGTGCAACCTGACCAGGGTCGGTGACCAGAGGCTCTGAATGTCGATGGTCGGGCTGAGCATCAGTTCGGCGGCTTCTTCGTCGTCTGACCAGAACGCGCCAAAATGCCCTTGCTGCTGTTTACGCACCAGCACGTCGGCCAACACGTCGATTTCTTCGATGCTCATGTTGCCGATGTCCTTGAACGCAGCCAGCCCAGCGCCCTGCACAGCCAATGCGGCATCCAGTGCGCCGATAGCAGCGTCGCTCTGCAAGGCGATGCGCCCACCCCACACAGGGTCGAGCAACCAGCCCCAACTTTCCTCAGCAGGACTCAGCCCATCCGGCAAACGCTCGGGGCGATAGGCAAAACTGTCGGCGTTGTGAGTCAGCGGCAACATACTGATGCGCTCAGTCACCGCACTGCCCAGGCTGCCATCGTGCTGCACGAACAGACGTTCGCTGGGCACACTGCCGCTGCCCGGTTGATCGGTGGGTCTTAGTCGCCCCTGTTTGGGCAGGTCGTTGATTTCGTGCCAAAGCGCGATGCGCCGCGTGTCGATGGGTTGAATGGCCCGCGCAGGCCAGACGAAATCAACGTTATGAAACCACTGATCGTAAAGGTCGTAGCTGTCGGGCTGCATGACCGCGATGCGTTGCGCAGTCTGCACGTCATGGATCTGATAGATCAGCTTGATGCCCAGTTCCTGCTCGGCCCGCTCACGCAAGGACTCCAGCAAGGTCACGGACGTACCCAGCACACGCAAGGTAATGGTCATGCCGCAGACTCGCTGAGTGATGGCGCGAAGCTGCTGGAAAACACTTCGAATGAACGACGCAGCAACTCGGGATCAAGACCGCGCAGGATGAACACCAGCCGGGAAGTACGATCCTCTCCTGGCCAGGCTGCAAGATGCACCGGCGCATGCAGGCAATGCTGCACACCATGAATCACGATGGGAGCCTGGTTGTCGTTCACGTTGAGCAGTCCTTTGACACGGAGGATTCGTTCACCGTGGCATCTTAACAGCATCGACAGCCACACCCCGAAACCGACCCAGTCCAGAGGCCGCTCGAACGTCAGGCAACAGAACTGCGCATCACCATGCCGCGCGGAAGTCGACAGCACCCGATGCAGTTGCCAACGCGTCACTTCAGCGGCCGGTTCGTCGCTGCGCATGCCCTCGCCCAGCAACAGTTGATCGCCACTGTGGATCTGCGCCGTATCCCGCAGCGGTGCAGAGAAATTCAGCGCTTGCAGGTGCTGACGAAGCGCGTCCAGTGCGGGCTGATCGACCAGATCGGTCTTGCTCAATAACAGCCGGTCCGCCGCCGCGATCTGAGCCAGCCACTCCGGATGCAGACGCTCTTGCAGTGTTGCGTGGCAGGCGTCCACCAACGTGACGATCAGGCCGATATGAAAACGCCCGCGCAGTTGCGGGTCATTGCTCAGCGTGGTGAGAATCGGTGCGGGATCCGCAAGGCCGGTGGTCTCTAGGATCACCCGGCGAAACGCTGGAATCTCGCCACGATTACGTCGCTCCAGAAGGCCGAGCAACGCATCTTTCAGCTCCCCCCTGACGGTGCAGCAGACACAACCGCTGAGCAGCAGAACGGTATCCGGAGCAACCTCTTCAACCAGCAGATGATCGATACCGACATCGCCGAATTCGTTGATCAACAGCGCAGTTTCGCCCATGTCTTCATCGGCCAGCAGGCGTTTGAGCAACGTGGTCTTGCCGCTGCCGAGAAAGCCGGTAATCACATTGAGAGCAATGCTCATGATGACCTCTGCAGATGGTCGAGCAAACGGGAATCCAGCGGGTCGAGCGGGCGACCAATCAGTAACTCGGCTTTCTGCCAGAGCTGCTCCAGGCCGGTCGCCAGTTCCTGCTTGCCGGTGGCCCCCAGCAGAAGGTAGGAAACGCCCTGAAAGTCCTCGACCTTAAGGCGAAAAGGAGCCACCACCTTGTTGATCGCGGCAATACGCCGCAAACGCTCACGCCGCCGGGGCAGTTCGGCAGCCAGTGGGTCGCTCCAGTGCACATCTTCGCCCAACAGCCCGCACAATCCACACATCAGGTGTTCTCCAGCAGTTTGCTCATGGCATGACGTCGCCGGAATTGGGGCCTAGCGTCTGGCCGACGAACAGGTTGCCACCCGGCTCGCTGGCCAAGAGCACCGCCACCGGCGCAACTTCCTCGGCCAGACCGAAACGCCCCAGCGGCAACTCGGCAGCCTTGGCGGTTTTCCACGCGCTGCTGATCCCGGCGACCAGCGGTGTTTCGATAGGGCCGGGAGCGATGGCATTGACCAGCACGTTGTCCTTGGCGACTTCCAGCGCAAGGGATTTGCTGAAACCGATCACCCCGGCCTTGGCAGCAGCGTAATGGGTCAACTCGGCACCGCCTTTGATGCCCAGTTGCGAGGCAACATTGATGATGCGTCCCCAACGCTGGGCAATCATGTGCGGCAAGGCGCGCTGGCTGGCCACAAATACGCTGGTCAGGTCGACGCGCAGCATGTCGTTCCACATCTCGATGCTCAGGTCGACGCAACGTGCCTGGGTCAGCATGCCGGCGTTATTGACCAGAATGTCGATGCCGCCAAAATGCTCGACACAGGCATCGACACTGGCCTGCGCCCCCTCGACGCTGCCGACGTCGGCCACGCATTCCTGCACCTGCGCGCCGAGCTGACGGCAGTTTTCGGCAACCTTGGCCAGAGTGACCGAATCACGATCGCCCAGCACCAGATGCGCACCTTCACTCGCGTAGGCAAGCGCGATGGCAGCACCAATGCCGCTGCCTGCACCGGTGATCACCGCACGTTTTTGTTTGAGCTGTTGCATGGGTCGGGTTCCTTGATTGAATTTGCGCGATCTACCCCGGCCAGCGCACGGTCAGGCCGCCGTCGATCACGATGCTTTGCCCGGTCAGGTAACTGGCTTCGTCGCTGCACAGAAAACGTACCAGCGCAGCGACTTCGTCCGCTCGGCCTACTCTACCCAGCGGAATGGCCTTGGCCGCCTGCGCCAGACCCTCAGGGCCCAGCGAGTTCTTGCTGTCCAGCGACTGTGGCGTTTCGATCAAACCGGGAATCACCGCATTGCAGCGAATGCCCTTGGGCGCCAGTTCCACTGCCAGCGAGCGACACAGCCCTGGCACACCCGCCTTGGCGGCGGCGTAATGGGAATGGTCCTGCCAGCCGTAGACACCACCGGCAATCGATGAGATCGCCACCAGCGAACCGCCCTCGCCCATATGCCGGGCGGCGGCGCGGAAAGTACGCATCACCCCGGTCAGGTCCACGTCGAGCATTTCGTCCCAGCGTTCGTCGGTCATTTCCAGCAAGGGCGCACGACGCAACAGTCCGGCATTGGCCACTGCGTAGTCGATTCGGCCATAGGCCTTGATCGCAGCCGCAGCCAGATCGTCGACCGACTCGGTGCTGGTCACATCCAGCGGCAGCATCAGGCATTCGCCACCCGCCGCCTCCACCAGCCTGCGGGTTTCATTCGGATCATGCGGGTCAGCCGGATAGAATCCGCCTGCCACCGCCACACCGTGCCGGGCAAAAGCCACTGCCAGCGCCTGGCCGATGCCGCTGGCGGCACCGGTTATCACTGCAACTTTACGCGTCATGTGCTGCTCCTCATTTCACCGTTTCAGGTCGCACGTGTTTAGCGGCGAACATCAGTGCACCCGACAGGAAGCAAGGCACTGCGCCGAAGTACAACGCCGAGGTCTGCCAGTCGCCGCCTGCGCTCAGTACCGATGTGGCGCCGAAGCCTGCGACCACAGCACCGAGCGGGCCCATGGCATGGATGATTGCGCCACCCGTGGCACGAATGCTGGTCGGGAAGCTTTCGCTGATGAAGAACAAGGCCGCCGAGTACGGGCCGATCAGGAAGAACAGCCCCAGGCTGTACAAGCCGACCACCGTCACCATGTTGCTTGGCCCGTAAAGCATGCCGGCAAACGCCAGGCCGCCGAGCATCCAGCCAAGGCCGATGACATTGCGGCGACCGATCCGGTCACCCATCCAGCCGTGACACAGGTAGCCGCAATAGCCCACCAGGTTGGACAGCACCAGAATGATCAGCGAGTTCTCGAACGAGATGTGGTGGACGCTGCCGATCACCGTCGTACCCAGCACACTGAATACCTGAATCGCCGCCCAGTTGAGCAGGATCGCAGCACCGATCACCAGCGTGGCGCGGCACGAAGAACCGCGGAAGGCAGCACCGATCCCCGCTTTGCTGTGCTCGTCGTAATCGACCCCGTAGGTTTGCGCCACAGCCTGTGCCTGGCTCACGTCGCCCTTCTTGCGCAACTGAGTAATACGTTGATGGATCTGGAACTGCGGGCTCTCTTTGAGCTTGCGCGCCAGGATCGCGATGACGATGGCCGGTATGGCCGCGAACACGAAGCAACCCTGCCAGCCAATGATCGGCAGCAGCACAGCGGTCAGCCCTGCTGCGATCAAAGCGCCGACCGGCCAGCCGCCCTGCACCAGGCTGTAGATGAAGCCACGGCGCTTGGCCAGACGCGGGTCGTCGGATGCCGCGTAGATTTCGCTCAGGTAGGTCGCGTTGACCGTTTCTTCGGCATAACCCAGACCGCCCAGCGAACGAATGAGGATCAGGGGCGACTTGCCCCATGCTCCGCCGATGGCCGTGAGCGCCGAGCAGATCGCCGAGCCACTCACGGTGAAAATGATACCCACGCGCCGTCCCAGGCGATCTACCAGCGGGCCGATGGCCAGAGCCACCACCGCGGTGCCGACCGCGACCCAGGTCGCGATTTCGGCCTGTTCGACCTCACTCCAGCTGAAATGCCGACCGATTTCCGGTAACAGCGTGCCAAACAGAATGAAGTCATATACCGCAAACACCCACGCGAAAAACGCAATCCATGTGGCGAACCGTACTTGCTCCGGAGTCAGTTGCTCAGGTTTCCAGCCGGTCAGGTCGAGCTTATTGTAAATGGACATGAGTGACGCCTCGGACAGGGCAATGAATCAGCGGGTACGGGGATTGCGACGCACGAAATCGTCGGCAATCTCGTCGAAAGTGACGAACTTGACGCCAGCATGGCTCTGAATGTGCTCGATCAAGCGCTCCAGCATCAGCAGCACTTGCGGGCGACCAGACACGTCCGGGTGAATGGTCATGGTGAATACAGCGTGTTCGTGTTCGCGATAGACCCAGTCGAACTGGTCGCGCCACATCTCTTCCAGATGTCGAGGGTTGACGAAACCGTGGCTGTTCGGTGCCTTCTTGATGAACATCATTGGCGGCAGATCGTCCAGGTACCAGTTGGCAGGAATTTCCACCAGATCGGTTTCTTCGCCACGTACCAGCGGCTTCATCCAGGTATCCGGATGCTGGCTGTAATCGATTTTGGTCCATTTGTCGCCCACCCGAACGTAGTAAGGGTGGAAGTCGTTGTGCATCAGGCTGTGGTCGTACTTGATGCCTTTCTTGAGCAGCAGCTCGTTGGTGACGTTGCTGAACTCCCACCATGGCGCGACATAGCCGGTCGGGCGTTTGCCGGTCATTTGCGTGATCAGGTCGATGGACTTGTCGAGGACGATCTCTTCCTGCTCCGGGGTCATGGCAATCGGGTTTTCATGGCTGTAACCATGCACACCGATTTCATGCCCGGCATCCGCCACGGCTTTCATCTGCTCGGGGAAGGTCTCCATGGAGTGCCCCGGAATGAACCAGGTGGTGCGCAGACCGTAACGCTCGAACAGCTTGAGCAGACGCGGAGCGCCGACTTCACCGGCGAACAGGCCGCGGGAAATGTCGTCCGGCGAATCCTCGCCGCCATAGGAGCCCAGCCAGCCAGCAACGGCATCCACATCCACACCAAACGCACACAGAATTTCTTTGGCCATCGTTGTTCTCCCACGGGTTAATCAGATCGGCTTCGCGCTGTACGGCACGCGGGCCGGTTTGCACTGCAAAACGTATTCAAGGGGCTGCGATCAATGACTCCACGGTCAGCGCCGCACGCAGCAGCCGTGCGTCTTCGCCTGCCGGTGCGCTGAGCAACAGCCCGGTGGGCAAGCCCGAGGCATCGCGGCCGCTGGGCAGTGACACGCCGGGCATGTTCAGCAGGCTGCCGGGCATGGTCAGGCGCAGCGTGGCGAGGTTGGTTTGAATGAACAGCTCTTCGTCGTTCAACAGGGGCGCGAGCGGCGGCGCCACATGAGCAACAGTTGGAGTAATCAGCAGCGCGCCATCGAGTTCGAGGGTCAATTGCTCCTGCAAACGTTCGCGGGCGGCGTACAGATTGACCAGCAGGCTGGCGGGCATATGCCGTGCGGCCTCCAGGCGCTTGCGCACTCTGGGGTCGAGCTGGCTGGCGGCGTCGCTGTCGAGCAACGCCTGATGCAGCGCGAACGCCTCGGCGGCACCAAGCCAGCCGTGTTGCTGGGTTAACAGCAACGTGGCCTGAAATGCCTGGCAAGGCTTGACCTCGATCAGCGCACCGCTTGCACGCAAGGCTTCAACAGCACGCAACAGGTTGTCGCGGACGGCCGGCGTGACTCGTTCGTCTTCCAGCACCGCCTGATCGAGCAGGAAACGTTGACCGGCCAGGCTGCGTGGTATCAACGATGAAGGTTTGCTGCGCGCACAGAGCAGATCGTCGATCACTAGAGCGTCGCGCACACTGCGGGTCAGTGGCCCGACGCTGTCCAGCGTCAGCGCCAGCGGGAAAACGCCGTCGCGGCTATAGCGGCGGCTGGTGCTGCGAAACCCCACCAGACCGTTGAGCGCTGCCGGCACACGAATAGAACCGGCGGTATCGGTACCCATGGCGATCGGTACGGTTCTGTTGGCGACGGCGACTGCCGAACCCGAAGACGAACCGCCAGGAATACGTGGCGAGCCGTCGCTGTTGGGGTTGATCGGCGTACCGAAATGCGGGTTCAGGCCCAGCCCTGAATAAGCGAATTCACTGAGATTGGTCTTGCCCAGGCTGACCATCCCGGACCGTGCCAGCAGCCCGACACTCGGCGCATCCAGCAGCGCGGGCGACAGGTTGTTGCGCACCGCAGCACCGGCGGTTGTGACGCTGCCTGCCACGTCGAAAAGATCCTTCCAGGCGATGGGCACGCCGTCGAAGGGGCTCAATGGCTGCCCTTGCTGCCAGCGGGCCGCAGACGCTTCGGCTTCCCTGCGTGCCCGTTCGATACTCATGGAAATGAACACATGATCGGCGCGTGCCGCCTGTTGCAGCGCCTTGTCCAGAGCCTGCACAGGGTCACTGCGCCCTTGAGCAAAATCCTCGGCCAGTGCGCAGGCATCACCGGTAACGCTGTGACTCCCGGTATCGGTCATGGACATCACACCCTCAAAAATGTACTTATTAATAAAATGTACATTTAACAAAGGCGGGTTCCATGCCAATCTGCATGTCGCGACGCCCTGACCCGATCAAGCTGACGGCCCTTTCGCGCTGGAAACGCCGTACTAGAAACCTTTTTGCAAAGGCATCAATCAGTTGCGATAAGGCGTCGTGGACGAACAGGATCGTCATAAAGAAATAATGTATCTTTTACAAAAGATACATTTTAGTGCAAAAAAGTAACGGTGGCCCCATGAGCGAGCATCAGGACGTGGCCCAGGGTGACAACGGCGCATCTGTGCGAGAATTGCCCGTCAACCGCCAGAAGTGTATGAAACCGATGTCAGAAGAGGACACGCGCACCGCGTCGCGTTACGCCACGATCCGTGAGGTGTTGCGTAACGCAATCGTCTCGGGTGCGGCTGCCAATGGACTGGTGCTGCTTGAAGCACCGTTGGCAGAACTGTTCGGCACCAGCCGGGTGCCGGTGCGCAAGGCGCTCAACCTGCTGCATGAAGAAGGCTTGATCAGCCGTTTCGATGGCCGGGGTTATCTGGTCAATCCTGACGCCGGGGAAGTCGAGCCGTTGCGGTTGAGCCTGAGCCACAAGCAGTTCGGGCTGGACAGCAGCGAAGAGCTGGTCGACACCCGCCCACTCGGCGAACGTATTCATGACGAGATCGGCGCGGCGCTGTCGGCCTGTATCGCCTTTGGTCATTATCGGCTGGATGAACAAAGCGCCGCGCAGCACTACGGCGTCAGCCGCGCGGTGGTTCGCGAGGCGCTGATGCGTTTGCGTGATCGCGGCCTGGTGGAAAAAGAGCCTTACTCACAGTGGCTGGCAGGGCCGCTGACGGCCCGGGAGATCACCGAAGACTACGAACTGCGCGCCTGCCTTGAGCCCGAAGCCCTGCGCCAGACCGCGCCGCAGCTGAGTCGCGAAACTCTGGAGGCCATGCTGGCCAGAGTCATTCAGGCGCAAAATGCCGAACAGTGCAGCCTGGAGGAAATAGAGCGCCTTGAGGACGACCTGCATCAGCAGTGTCTGGGCGGCCTGCAAAACCGCAAGATCGCTACTCTGATCAGTCAGGCGCAGAGCCCGATGATCATCAACCGGATTTTCTACCGGTTGCTGGAAATTGGCGCGGATGAAGCGATGCTGGCCGAGCACCGGCTGATCATTGAGTTGCTGCTGCACGGTGCTTTCGACGCCGCGGCCTTGAACCTCAAGGAGCACCTGCAACGCGCTCGGCAGCGCATGCTCCAGCGCCTGAAAGTGCTGTCGGTACTGCCGGAGCAGGAAGTGCCGGGGTACCTGACGCGGTTGAGTTGAGGCGAGGCTGGAAGTTTCATTACACACGCTCCAGTGGGAACTCTGTTCTGGATGCTCTGCGTCCAATCCTGAGCGCGCGGCGCGACGGCGATTTGTGACGCTGAGCGTCACCAACGGCATGCCAACGCGGAGCATTGGCACGATAGTGTTCTCGCGTAAGTGCTCTCCCTGAAGATTATCGTTCCGCACGCTCCAGCGTGGGAATGCCGTTCTGGACGCTCTGCGTCCGATCCTGGACGCGGAGCATTGACACGATAGTCAGACTGCACTTAAAGGCTACGAATTACTTACCGACCACGTCGCCACGCATTGGCGCCAACCGGGCGATCAAACGGTTCTGGACCGGAACCGGGACGTTCTCGGTGTCCATCGCTGCGATCAGGTTTTCAACCAGCGCGTTGAAATCGCTGGGGGTAAGGTTCTGACCCTTGTGCGACTCGGCCATGCTGTCACCGGTGTAACGGCACGGGCCGCCCGCTTCGACACAGAGTTGCTCGACCAGTTTGTCGCGCAGACGCACGATGTCGACTTTCTTGAAGCGCTCGACAATCCGGTCATCCCTGGCCACGTTCATGAGCATGCCTTCGACGATGCGCTGGATGCCGGCACGCTGGCCAAGGTCTCGATAAAGACTGTCATCCTTGGGGGGCTGTTGCTGTTGGGCGCAACCGGCCAGTACCGTCAGCATCAGACAGATCAGCAAGCGTCTCATCAGAAACTCCCCTGAACAGACAGATAAGTGCCGTTCTGGTTATCCAGCGTGGCGATTTCGCCCAGACGGGCGTAGGCCAATACAACGGACAGATGCTTGTTGGGGAAATAACCGAGAAACACATCTGCCCAGTCGCTCTCGCCAGCAAACGAAAGATTATCCGGCTTTTCGCGATATTCGACGCCAAGCGCCCAGCGAGGATTGAACAGCACCGCTACCGAGCCCTCCTTGAGCAGACTGCGACTGTCACGCCGGTCCCCGCCAAACCCGAGCAGACCGGTTTCGTTGGCGCGGCTATAACGCATGCCACCGTTGACCACGACGTTGTAGCCAAACGCCGCGCCCATGAACAGCCGACTGGCCGTCAGATACCCTTCGACATCCGAATCACGCTTGGCCCCCACCAGACTCGGGATCAGGAAATCGTTCTGATGCTTGTACTGCACGCCCAGCGAAACCTGCGGCAGGCTTTCATAGATCAGGTCGCCGAACAGGCGCACTTTGACGCCGAACACGTCCTGGCTGAGGTTGTCGTCCGGCAAGCTGAGCCTGTGCTGCAGGTTGCTGATATCGAAACGTTGGTGAGCATAGGAAAACTCGACGCGGTTGCCATAGGCGACGGCGAGGCCCGCCACATCAAGGTTGTAGTCCGGCAGATTGATGTGCGTGGCGAAGGCTGTCGCCCCCCACTCACCTTGCTCGCTGTAACCGGTGATCACCGCCCATGGGGTGATACCGCCACCGGCGCTGCCCTCAATACTGGTTGCGCCACCTGTGGCGATAAGTCGGCCGTTGTCGCCCAGCGAGAGCGTCGGGGCAACCCCTGCCACACCCGCCAAAAGATAACCCAACAGTAATGATGTCTTGTAGGACATGGATTAATTCACCATAAGACTGGGTGATGCCTGATACGTAGCAATCCATGCCTCGAATGCTGACGCCGTCAGCGGCCGACTAATCAGGTAACCCTGGGCCGTATCGCAATGCCAACGCCGGAGCAGGTCCAGACTGTGTTGGTACTCGACACCCTCTGCCACCACCTTGAGTCCGAGGTTATGGCTCATTTCGATGGTCGACCGCACGATCACCGCGTCTTCGCTGGTTTCATCCAGGTTGCGCACGAAAGACTGGTCGATTTTCAACTCCTGCACTGGCAGACGCTTCAAGTGGGCCAGTGACGAGTAACCGGTGCCGAAGTCATCGACCGACAGGCTGATACCGCAGTCGCGTAGACGATGCAGAACCACCAGGGCTTTCTCCGGCTCGCTCATGACCGCGCTCTCGGTTATCTCGAATACCAGTTGTTCGGCAGGCACCGCGTATTGCTTGAGCAGTTTCATGACATAACCGGCCAGATCGTCGCCCAGCAGGTCGTCGGCGGAAATGTTGACCGATACCTGCAGCACCAGACCGCGCTGGCGCCATTCGGCCAACTGACGCATTGCCTCTTCGATAACCCAGTTGGTCAGCAGGTTGATACTGCCGGTGCGCTCGGCGAGCACAATGAATTCGGCTGGCGAAACATTGCCAAAGCGCGGGTGAGTCCAGCGCAGCAGGGCTTCCGCCTGACGAACATAGCCCTGACGGATATCCAGTTTGGGTTGGTAATGGAGCATCAGTTCGCCATTCTGCGGAGCCTTGCGCAGGTCGCGAATCAGACATATCTGACGCTGGTGAGCGAGGTCACGTCCGTCCTGGTAGATCTGCAGGCGACCGGGAATGAACGCTGCGTCCTTGCGTGCAATCGCCGCACGGTTGACCAGTTCCTGAGCCGAATCACCGTGTTCCGGATAAACCGTGATGCCTATGCAGCACTCAAGCATCAGATCATGGTTGTCGATACGTTGCGGCTCGCTGAGCAAACGCTGCACGGCGTCGGCCATGCCCACCGCGCCGTCACTGGCAGTGTTGTCCAGCAACAGCAAGAACTCGTTGGCACTCAGCCGTGCCACCGTGTCGCCAGACCGCAAATTGCCCTGCAAACGCTGCCCCAACTGGCGTAACAGTTGCTCAACGCCTTCGGCACCCGCACTTTCGTTGATCGTGGCCAGGTTCTCGATGCCTAGGTACAGCAAGGCGACCGTGCGATTTGCCGCAATCAAACTGCCAAGACGTTCCATCACCAACGCTCGATTGGGCAGGCCGGTCAGGTTGTCGTGCAGAGCGTTGTGAGCCAACTGCCCTTCGCGCACTGCGATGCCCTGTTGCATGGTGTTGATCGCGTCGGCGAGCATGCCCAATTCGTCACTGCGCACCAGGGTTACCGGCGTTTTATAGTCGCCATCGCCAATACGTTTGGCCGCAATAGCCAACTCCTGCACCGGCAGCGACACGCTGCGGGCCAGCGCCAGCGTACCCAGCAGCGACGCCAGCAATGCGATCATGGAAATCCAGAAAATCTTTTCATTCAGCGGTGCAAACGCTTGATAAGCCTTGTCCAGCGGGCTCTGCAACAGCGCGATCACTTGTCCGTCGTCGCCATTGCTGCTTTTGGCCAGCATCAGCGTTTGACTGAGAAAGTTGAGGTTCGCTTGCTCGGTCAGCAGCATCTGCCCTTCAGAGGAACTGCGCATCAGCTCGATCAGACCAGCGTACAAGGCTTTCGGCTGGGTGCTGATCAGTTCCCCGGACTGACCGTTTTCCACCGTGAGAAACGACACTTCCAGCCCACTGAGAGAACGCAGCTCTTCGGCAATGCCACTGTCGATGGTGAAGCCCATCACCACGCGGCCTATCGGCAACGGCGCAAGCACTGTACTTTCCACCAGCAAATGAGGTATTCCGCCACCCGGAATAATAAGCACTGACTGACCGGCACGCTTGGCGTTGCGCAGCGCCTGGTCATAGACAAACCTGGACCCCTCCGGCACCGCTGTCTCGGTACTGGCAACCACCACGCCATCCATGCCCAGCAGGAACATATCGCTGGCGTTGATGCGTTTGCCATGATTGAGCAGTACCGATCGAATGGTCGATGAATCGGCACTCGCTACAGCATCACGAAACCCGAAGTCGGCCGCCAACAGTTGCACGGCGTCACGCAGACGCTTGCCGCGCAGATCAATCAGCCGCTCGAACACACGGCTACCCACTTCCAGCTGCGCCTGGGCCTGAGTGCGCACCGCGTCGTCGGTCGCAACCTTGACCGCGAGAAAGACTGCGCCCACGACAATCAGCAACAGGGCAATCAGAACCCCGGCGATGCGCGCCTGAAAGCTGGCTTTAAATTTCATTCATGTGCGGCCTTGTGAAAAGCGTCGCCGAAACCGCCGGGGGCCGGCTTGCCGGGTTTATCCTCGGCTTTCACTTCGACCGCGAGGTTGAAACGCTGGGTGAGGCCCGATGCGGGTACATCGAATTCACCGCCCGATACAGGCTGCATGTCTTCAATTTGCGGATGCCAGAGCGTGGCAGCGTAGTGTCCGGCTGGCACCTGATCGAGTTTGAGCAGGCCATTGCTGTCCGTCACGCCGAACCAGGGTTCGTCCGTGACATAGATGTAGCCGACCATCCAGTCATGGATGTTGCAGCCCAGCACCACCACACCGGGTTTGTCGAACAACAGTGGATCCGAGGGAGTGCCCTCGTAAAGTCGCAACTCGAAACGCTTGGCCGGGGAAAAGGAATAAACCTGATGGCGGATGTTGTCGCTGTTGGGAAATTTGACCTGCGTGCCGGTGTGTACCGCCAGCACATGCGGTGCAAACTCCTGGTCGCGCTGGTCCATGGCAGCCTTAAGCACTGCGGGCGACGGATCAGCCGGGCCTTTGAGCGTCACTACTGCATCTGCGAGGGGCTTGCCCTGCTTGTCGAGTACCTGCGCGGTAAAGGTAGAAGCCGATGCATTCGCAGCCGATGCCATCCATAGTCCAGCCAGTAATGCCGAAATAAATACGTTGGTCATACCTGATTCAACCCATAACGGCAGCGCCGTAAATGAAATAAGCCAGCGCTGGCCAGCACGGACTGGACCAACAACTAATAAATGACAGTTTTGCAACCGCTTTACAGACTATCGACCAAGACTATTGAAACCTGAGGGCTGCTGCCCCATCTAAGAAGCATGTTCAACTTCTCAGGTGCCCCATGAGCGACCAGCAGACAGACTCGCCAGATTTGCCCGATGACGCAGACGAGCACGACGTGTCTCTGAGCTCCGACAGCACCTCGCTTGCCTTGCCCGGCCAGAACCTGCCCGACAAGGTTTACATCATCCCGATCCACAACCGTCCGTTCTTTCCGGCGCAGGTCTTGCCGGTTATCGTCAACGAAGAACCGTGGGCCGAAACGCTGGAACTGGTCAGTAAGTCCGAGCACCATTCGCTGGCGTTGTTCTTTATGGACACTCCTCAGGAAGACCCGCGCCACTTCAAGACCGATGCGCTTCCCGAGTACGGCACTCTGGTCAAGGTTCACCACGCCAGCCGCGAAAATGGCCGGTTGCAGTTTGTGGCGCAAGGCTTGAGCCGTGTGCGCATTCGTACCTGGCTCAAGCATCACCGCCCACCGTACCTGGTGGAAGTTGAATACCCGCAGCAACCCAACGATCCGACCGACGAGGTGAAGGCTTACGGCATGGCTTTGATCAACGCGATCAAAGAGCTGCTGCCGCTCAACCCGCTGTACAGCGAAGAGCTGAAGAATTACCTCAACCGCTTCAGCCCCAATGATCCTTCGCCGCTCACCGACTTCGCCGCGGCCCTTACCTCGGCCACCGGCGTCGAGCTGCAAGAGGTACTCGACTGCGTGCCGATGCTCAGGCGCATGGAGAAAGTCCTGCCGATGCTGCGCAAGGAAGTCGAGGTCGCCCGCCTGCAGAAGGAAATTTCTGCCGAGGTCAATCGCAAGATCGGCGAGCATCAGCGTCAGTTCTTCCTCAAGGAGCAGCTCAAGGTTATTCAGCAGGAGCTGGGGCTGAGCAAGGACGACCGTAGTGCCGACATCGAACAGTTCGAACAGCGACTGGAAGGCAAGACCCTGCCACCGCAGGCGCGCAAGAAGTTCGACGAAGAAATAGGCAAGCTCAAGGTGCTGGAAACCGGCTCGCCGGAATATGCCGTGACGCGTAATTATCTGGACTGGACCAGTTCGTTGCCGTGGGGTGTCTACGGCGAAGACAAACTGAACCTCAAGCACGCTCGTAAAGTGCTCGATCAACACCATGCCGGCCTGGATGACATCAAGGCGCGCATTCTCGAGTTTCTTGCAGTGGGTGCCTATAAAGGCGAGATCAGCGGCTCGATCGTCCTGCTGGTGGGCCCACCGGGTGTCGGCAAGACCAGCGTCGGGCGCTCGATCGCCGAGTCGCTGGGGCGACCATTCTATCGACTGAGCGTGGGCGGCATGCGCGACGAGGCCGAAATCAAGGGCCACCGCCGTACCTACATCGGCGCCCAGCCAGGCAAGCTGGTGCAGGCGCTGAAGGATGTAGAAGTCATGAACCCGGTCATCATGCTCGATGAAATCGACAAGATGGGCCAAAGCTACCAGGGCGACCCGGCGTCTGCGCTGCTGGAAACCCTGGACCCGGAACAGAACGTCGAATTCCTCGATCACTATCTGGACCTGCGTCTGGACCTTTCCAAAGTCCTGTTCGTGTGCACCGCCAACACTCTGGACTCAATCCCCGGCCCGCTCCTTGACCGTATGGAAGTGATTCGCCTGTCCGGCTATATCACTGAAGAGAAGCTTGCGATTGCCAAACGCCACCTGTGGCCAAAGCAATTGGAGAAAGCCGGTGTTGCCAAAAGCAAGCTGAGCATCAGCGACAGCGCCCTGCGCGCCGTCATCGAAGGCTACGCTCGCGAAGCCGGTGTGCGGCATCTGGAAAAACAGCTGGGCAAGCTGGTGCGCAAAGCGGTGGTCAAACTGCTGGATACGCCCGACTCGGTGATCAAGATCGGCCCGAAAGACCTTGAAGCGTCATTGGGCATGCCGGTGTTTCGCAGCGAACAGGTGCTGTCAGGCACCGGTGTGATCACAGGCCTGGCCTGGACCAGTATGGGCGGCGCGACGTTACCGATTGAAGCAACGCGCATTCACACCCTGAATCGCGGCTTCAAACTGACCGGGCAACTGGGCGATGTCATGAAAGAGTCGGCTGAAATTGCCTACAGCTACGTCAGCGCCAACCTGTCGAAGTTTGGCGGCGATGCGAAGTTCTTCGATGAGGCGTTTGTACACGTACACGTTCCCGAAGGTGCAACCCCGAAAGATGGCCCTAGCGCGGGCGTTACCATGGCCAGTGCCCTGCTGTCCCTGGCGCGTAACCAGCCGCCGAAAAAAGGCGTGGCCATGACCGGCGAACTGACCCTGACGGGGCACGTATTGCCTATCGGTGGGGTACGCGAGAAAGTCATTGCCGCGCGGCGTCAGAAGATTCACGAACTGATCCTTCCGGAGCCTAACCGTGGCAACTTCGAAGAACTGCCGGACTATCTCAAGGAAGGCATCACCGTTCACTTTGCCAAGCGCTTTTCAGATGTGGTGAAGGTGTTGTTTTAAAGATTGATGCGGGGGCACGTCTCACACTGACTCGCTCCCGCGCCCTTCGGGCAGAATCAAAAGCGGACGTGTGTTTAACGCTGAATGATCTGACCCACAACGGGGCTTCTGCCCGCAGGGCGTGGGAGCGGACAAGTCCGCTCCCACGCCCTTGACTATCTGATCTGATCAACTGATTCCGATCCTGAGCGGTATACCTGCCGTACTCCCCCCTAAAACCCTGATCGGTTATCCTTGCGCCTCGTCTCGCAAAACCGGAACTTGCCATGACCCCTGTTCGTTTTCTTGCACCGTTGAGCCTTGCGCTGCTGACGGCCTGCGCGCAAACACCGAAAAACATCGTGTCCATCGAGGCTGAAAACGACTGCCCACTGACGCTCCAGAGCGGACAGACGCTGATCCTCACCCTGCCCAGCAACCCGACAACCGGCTTTCGCTGGCTGACCCAAAACCCGGCGCAGAACATCCTGCGCAGCCTCGGGCCGGAGGTGTATGCCAACGCCGAGAGCAAGGAGATGGTCGGCAGCGGCGGGCAGTCAGTCTGGCGCTACAAGGCAACCGACGCAGGGACCGGGCGACTGGTGATGACCTACCAGCAGCCGTGGGCTCCGGAAGTGGCGCCGGAGCAGACTTTCGAATGCACAATCACGGTGAACTGACCGTTTGCCCGCGGCTTGTCCGAAGGCACCCGCTGCACCATGCATCACAGCGACAACTTGGCTAGAATGCCCGCTTTTCAAAGCCTTCGCCGGAACCGCCGTGAGCAAAGAAACCGACCGCATTTTCGCCCAGCCACTGGCCCAGGTGCCTGACTTCGCCTTCAACGAAGACGTGGTGCGGGTTTTCCCGGACATGATCAAACGCTCGGTGCCCGGCTACCCGACGATTGTCGAAAACCTCGGCGTACTTGCCGCGCAGTTCGCCCAGCCGGATACCGTACTTTACGACCTTGGCAGTTCGCTGGGTGCCGTGACTCAAGCCTTGCGTCGCCATGTACGCAGCGAAGGCTGTGAAGTCATTGCGATAGATAACTCCAGTGCGATGGTCGAGCGCTGCCGTGAGTACCTCAATGCGCAGAACTCCATGTTTCAGGAGCTGTTGCCGGTGCAGGTCATCGAAGGTGACATTCTGGCGCTGGAGTTCAAGCCCGCGTCGGTGGTCGCGCTTAACTTCACCCTGCAATTCATTGCCCCCGAGCAGCGCCTGACATTGCTCGGGCGCATTCGTGATGCGCTGGTGCCAGGCGGCGCGTTGATCCTTTCGGAGAAACTGCGTTTTGATGACGAACAGGAGCATGCGCTGCTGACGGATCTGCACATCGCTTTCAAGCGCGCCAACGGCTACAGCGATCTGGAAATTGCCCAGAAGCGCAGTGCCATCGAAAACGTGATGAAGCCCGACAGCCTGGAAGAACATCGCCAACGTCTGCTCGCCGCCGGTTTTTCCAAGGTGGTGCCCTGGTTTCAATGCCTTAACTTCACCTCGTTGATTGCCCTGCCATGATTGATCTCGCTCCTCTTGTCCGCCGTCTGGCGGGAACCCCTCTGGCGGATTGGGCAAACGGCTTGCAAGCCCAGCTTGATACGAAAATGGCCAAGGGTCATGGTGACTTGCAGCGCTGGCAAAGTGCGCTGGATGCGCTTCCAGACCTGCAACCCGAGCGAATCGATCTGCTCGATAGCTTTACCCTGCAAGCCGAGTGCAACGGCGAAACCCGAACCGTGCTGCGCAAGGCGTTATTAGGCCTGTCGCCTTGGCGCAAAGGGCCGTTCAATGTGTTCGGCGTACATATCGACACCGAATGGCGCTCGGACTGGAAGTGGTCACGGGTATCGCCGCATCTGGACCTGAAGGGCAAACGGGTTCTGGATGTTGGTTGCGGCAACGGCTATTACCAGTGGCGCATGCTCGGTGCCGGGGCTGACAGCGTGATTGGTGTTGACCCCAACTGGCTGTTCTTCTGCCAGTTTCAGGCCATGCAGCGCTACCTGCCTGACCTTCCTGCCTGGCATCTGCCCTTCGCACTTGAGGACTTGCCAGCCAACCTGGAAGGCTTCGATACGGTGTTCTCAATGGGGGTGCTGTATCACCGCAAATCGCCCATCGACCATTTGCTGGCCTTGAAAGACTGCCTAGTAAAAGGCGGCGAGCTGGTGATGGAAACTTTGGTAGTGCCGGGCGATGTTCATCAGGTGCTGGTGCCGGAGGACCGTTACGCACAGATGCGCAATGTCTGGTTCCTGCCGTCGGTGCCCGCGCTGGAACTGTGGATGCGCCGCGCCGGTTTCACGGATGTGCGCTGCGTCGACGTCAGCCATACGACGATCGAGGAACAGCGCAGCACCGAATGGATGCGCTTCCAGTCACTGAGCGACTATCTGGACCCTGCCGATCACAGCAAGACCGTCGAAGGCTTGCCAGCGCCGATGCGCGCTGTGATTGTGGGGCGCAAGCCTTGATCAGGACGACTACCGAGCGGCCGCCACGATCAGCGCTTTCATTTCTGCCACCGCCGCTTTGAACCCTACGAACAGAGCATGAGCCACCAACGCGTGGCCGATGTTCAGTTCGTTGATGCCCTTGATCGCGGCGACTGCTTCGACGTTATGATAATGCAGGCCGTGACCGGCGTTGACGATCAAGCCCTGAGCTACGCCGAACGCTACTCCATCGGCTATTCGCTGCAGTTCTTCGGCGACTTCAGTCGGGGTCTGAGCATCGGCATAGCGACCGGTATGCAGTTCAATGGCAGGTGCACCGACGCGCTTTGAAGCGGCGATCTGGCGCTCATCGGCGTCGATAAACAACGAGACCTCGCAGCCGATTTTCGCCAGCCGCTCGACCGCTGACTTGATCCGCGCTTCCTGGCCCGCGACGTCCAGCCCGCCTTCGGTAGTCAGCTCTTGGCGTGTCTCCGGCACCAGGCAGATATGCGCAGGACGAATGCGCTCGGCAAACGCGAGCATTTCTTCGGTCACGCCCATCTCGAAATTCATGCGGGTCTGCAGCACGTCCTTGAGCAGCAAGACGTCACGTTCCTGAATATGCCGACGGTCTTCACGCAGGTGAACGGTGATGCCGTCGGCACCTGCCTCTTCGGCGTCCAGTGCTGCCTTGACCGGGTCCGGATAGCGCGTGCCACGAGCCTGACGCAAGGTGGCTACATGGTCGATATTCACGCCGAGAAGGATGCGAGTGCTTTGGGTCACGGTGGTCTCCAGAAAAATGAGCGAGCTGGTCGAAGCAGGCTGTAGAGAATAAAGCCTGATCAAGGCTTGCGAAACAGTTCACGACTGACTAACGGGCGACCGCCCAAGTGTACCGCCAACGCCTGACGCATCAGACGCTTGGCAGCAGACAACGCACCGGGGACGCTCCAGTCCGCTTCGGACATGGCCAGCAATTCTGCGCCTTGAAACAGGCCGGGCTGAAGCAGGTAAACACGCTCAAGCCCGGCATCCACTTGCAGGCGGTACATGCCATCAATTGCCAGCGGCTCGCCGTTGATGTCGGCGTCCATGGCAAAGCCGTAGCCCAGATCATCCAGCAACCGCCATTCGAACGAACGCAGCAACGGTTCCAGCGGACGGCCCAGTGCGAGGGCCAGCAATGTGGCGGCGTAATGTTCGAATACGGCTGGATGCGGATCTTCGGCAGGCAACAGGCGAATCAGCAGTTCGTTGAGGTACATGCCGCTGAACAGCGCCTCGCCGGTCATCCAGGTAGCAACGCCTGCGCTTTCCATGCGGCCGACATTCTTGAGTTCGCCACGCCCTCGAAACTCGACTTCAAGCGGCACGAACGGACGTGCCAGCGAGCCTGCCTTGCCTTTGGCACTGCGTAGCACTGCACGTAGCCGCCCTTGGGGCGTGAGGAAATCGACCAGCGCGCTGTTTTCGCGATACGCACGGCTATGGAGCACATAAGCAGGTTGGCCGGTGGGCGCGCTCATCAGGCTGGCTCGAAAGAGAAGTGTTCGCCCAACCGCAGAGGGTCAGGCGAAAGGGCAGCTTAGAGGTCGCCGTAGCCGAGCGAGCGAAGGGCGCGCTCGTCATCGGACCAGCCACCTTTGACCTTGACCCACAGGTTAAGCATGACTTTGGAGTCGAACAGCAGCTCCATGTCGCGACGCGCATCACTGCCAATGCGCTTGATACGGTCGCCCTTGTCGCCAATGATGATTTTCTTCTGCCCGTCACGCTCGACGAGAATCAGCGCATGGATATGCAGGGTGCGGCCCTGCTGCTTGAACTCTTCGATCTCGACAGTGATCTGGTACGGAAGCTCGGCACCCAACTGACGCATGATCTTCTCGCGAACCAGCTCGGCAGCCAGAAAGCGGCTGCTGCGATCAGTGATCTGATCTTCCGGGAAGAAGTGATCATTTTCGGGCAGGTGCGAGGCAATCACGCTTTCCAGCGCTTCCAGGTTGTGGCCATGCTGCGCGGAGATAGGCACGATGCACGCATTCGGCAGTTGGCCTTGCAGCCACTCCAAGTGCGGCATCAGATCGCTCTTGTCTTCAATGCGATCGGTTTTGTTGATCGCCAGAATGACCGGGCCTTGCACGTACTGAACACGCTCCAGAACCATCTGGTCTTCGTCGGTCCAGCGGGTGCGATCCACGACGAAGATCACCACGTCGACGTCTTTCAACGCAGCCGAAGCAGTCTTGTTCATGTAGCGGTTGAGCGCTTTCTCGCCATTCTTGTGCATGCCGGGAGTGTCGACATAGATCGCCTGCACGGCACCCTCGGTCTTGATCCCGAGCATGTTGTGACGCGTGGTCTGCGGCTTGCGCGAGGTGATCGCCAGCTTTTGACCCAGAATATGGTTGAGCAGCGTGGACTTGCCTACGTTGGGACGGCCGACAATGGCAACATAGCCACAGCGTGTTGCGGTTGTATCATTCATGACCGTTCTCCACGCCCAGGGCAATAAGTGCTGCTGCTGCGGCTACCTGTTCGGCAATCCGGCGGCTGACACCCTGTCCTCGGCTTTTTTCATTCAATAGGTTGATCTCGCATTCGACGAAAAACGTCCGGCAATGCGGTTCACCCTGGATATCCACCACCTCGTAACGCGGCAGCTCGCAGGCCCGCGACTGGAGAAATTCCTGCAGTCGGGTCTTGGGGTCCTTGTTGGTGTCTACCAGCGTCAGGCTATCGAACTCGGTCGTCAGCCAGGCCAGAACGCGCTCGCGCGCAGCCTCCATGCCAGCGTCCAGGTAGATCGCCCCGATCAGCGCTTCAAGGGCGTCGGCGAGAATCGACTCGCGACGGAAACCACCGCTTTTCAGCTCGCCGGAACCCAGACGAAGGTACTCGCCCAGATCGAAACCACGGGCCAGCAACGCAAGGGTTTCACCCTTCACCAGGCGCGCACGCAAGCGCGACAACTGGCCTTCGCGGGCCTGAGGGAAGCGTTCGAACAACGCCTCACCCGCCACGAAGTTGAGAATGGCATCACCGAGAAATTCCAGACGCTCGTTGTTGCGACCGGCAAAACTGCGATGGGTCAGGGCCAGGACCATCAGTTCCTGATCCTTGAAGGTATAGCCGAGCTGACGCTCAAGGCGGCTCAAGGATACGCTCACGGTTTACCCACACTGAATTGCTTGTCGAACTTCATCACCAGATCGATGTTCTGGAACCACGGTTCACGCTGCTCATAGTTCAAATGAGCCTTGAACGCATTGTTCTCCACCGTCACTTTCAACGCCTTGTTCAAATCTATATCCCGAATGCTGTTGACCTGCATGTTCTTACCGACATAACCGTAGAAATCGTCGACCGTGGTAATGTCCAGGGCCTGATTGGTGTCGACCGTTTCGATGATTTTCTTCATCGTCATATAGTCGAGGTAATGCGGGACCAGCTTGAAGGCCGTGCTCGTCGCGAACGCGACAAGCGCCAGCACCAACAGCCATCCCACTAGCGAAAAACCTTTTTGAGAAGTAGAGAACGTCATGTTCGACTTCAACCTCGAGAGTTCACTGCCTGCCCGACCGGGTCGACTCAGGGTTCAGAGGCGTTTCCAGTCAGCCCAAATGACATACGGCGCTGCTCCAGGCAGCGCCGCATCGATTACTTGATCAACCCTACGCGTGCAAAATTAGGGAAGTGGCTCAATTTCGGCTCCGGCCAGCTCATCCAGACGGCGAACGCCTTGCCTACGATGTTCTTGTCCGGGACCATGCCCAGTTCGTCCTTGGGAATATTGGGATCATCCCAATAACGGCTGTCATTCGAGTTGTCGCGGTTGTCGCCCATCATGAAGTAGTGCGCCGCAGGCACCGTCCATTCACTGTCAGGCGGCGCGCGGTATCGGCTCATTTCCTGACGGATCTGATGTTCGACTGCGCCCAGTTGTTCTTCGTACAGTTCTGCACTGCCCAGTGTACCGGGCTCGGTGCCGATCAGCTTCTTGGCAACCAGCTCACCGTTGATGAACAACCGCTTGTCGCTGGTATAGCGAATGCGATCACCCGGCAGACCGACGACACGCTTGATGTAGTTGACGCTTGGGTCGCTTGGGTAGCGGAACACCATCACATCGCCACGCTGCGGATCACCGAGCTGGATGACCTTCTGATCCAGTACCGGCAGGCGGATGCCATAAGCGAACTTGTTGACCAGAATGAAATCACCCACATCCAGCGTCGGCTTCATGGAGCCCGAAGGAATCTGGAACGGCTCTACCAGAAACGAGCGGAGCACCAGCACGATAAACAACACCGGAAAGAACGATTTGCCGTACTCAACCAGCAAAGGCTCTTTGTTCAAGCGCTCTACGACAGCAATGTCAGGTTCGCCGACGCTTCCCTGATAGTTCGAAATGGCAGCCCGGCGACGAGGCGCCAGGATGACCAGATCAATCAGTGCAAGCACGCCACAGACGAACACAGCGATGACCAACAACAGCGGAAAATTTAGTGACATAGGACCTGACTATTCCAACCTGAGCACTGCGAGGAAGGCTTCCTGTGGAATTTCCACGTTACCGACCTGCTTCATGCGTTTCTTACCGGCCTTTTGCTTCTCCAGCAATTTACGCTTGCGGCTGACGTCGCCGCCGTAGCATTTGGCCAGTACGTTTTTTCTAAGCGCCTTGACGGTTGTCCGGGCCACGATCTGACCGCCAATGGCGGCCTGAATTGCCACGTCGAACATTTGTCGAGGGATCAGCTCTTTCATCTTCTCGGTCAACGCACGCCCTTTGTAATGAGCGTTGTCGCGGTGAACGATCAATGCCAGGGCATCGACCTTCTCGGCGTTGATCAGAACGTCGAGCTTGACCAGGTTGGCCGACTGGTAACGATCAAAATGATAATCCAGGGAAGCATAACCGCGGCTGACAGACTTGAGACGATCGAAGAAGTCCAGAACCACTTCGTTCATCGGCAAATCGTAGCTCACCTGAACCTGGGTGCCGAGGAACAGCATGTCGTGCTGTACACCACGTTTTTCGATGCACAACGTAATGACGTTGCCCAGGTGCTCCTGCGGCACAAGAATATTTGCGCGAACGATAGGCTCGCGCATGTCTTCGATGGACGACAGGTCAGGCAGTTTGGACGGGTTATCGACATAAATCGTTTCGCCGGTCTTCAGCAACAGCTCGAAGATTACGGTTGGCGCGGTGGTGATCAGGTCGAGATTGTATTCACGCTCAAGACGCTCCTGGATGATCTCCATGTGGAGCATGCCGAGGAAGCCACAACGGAAGCCGAAGCCCAGTGCATCGGAGCTTTCCGGCAGGTATTGCAGCGAAGAGTCATTCAGCGTCAGCTTTTGCAGGGCTTCACGGAAGTCTTCGAAATCGTCCGAGCTGACCGGGAACAGGCCGGCGTATACCTGAGGCTGGATACGCTTGAAACCGGGCAGCACGTCTACATCGGGCGTGGTGCTCAGGGTCAGGGTGTCACCAACCGGCGCGCCGTGAATGTCCTTGATGCCGGCAATGATAAAGCCCACTTCGCCGGCTTTCAGATCAACGGTTGCCGTGTGCTTGGGGTTGAACACGCCAACGCTGTCGACCAGATGCAGCTTGCCGGTGGACTTGACGAGGATCTTGTCGCCTTTCTTGACGCGACCGTGGCGCACGCGCACCAGAGACACGACGCCCAGGTAATTGTCGAACCAGGAATCGATGATCAACGCTTGCAGCGGATCTTCGATGTTGCCGGTCGGTGCGGGAATGGTTGCTACCAGACGCTCGAGGACCTCGTCCACGCCCATGCCGCTCTTGGCGCTGCACGCCACGGCATCGGTGGCGTCGATACCGATGATCTTCTCGATCTCTTCCTTGACGCGGTCCGGATCGGCCTGCGGCAAGTCCATCTTGTTCAATACCGGCATGACCTCTAGGCCCTGCTCGATGGCGGTGTAGCAGTTGGCGACCGATTGAGCCTCGACGCCCTGCCCTGCATCGACCACCAGCAATGCACCTTCGCACGCGGCCAGCGAACGGCTGACTTCATAGGTGAAGTCGACGTGCCCCGGGGTGTCAATGAAGTTCAACTGGTAGGTGATACCGTCTTTGGCCTTGTAATACAGGGTAACGCTATGGGCCTTGATGGTGATCCCGCGCTCGCGCTCAAGATCCATGGAGTCGAGCACCTGGGCTTCCATTTCGCGCTCGGACAGCCCGCCGCACATTTGAATGAAGCGGTCGGCCAGCGTCGACTTGCCATGGTCAATGTGGGCGATGATGGAGAAATTGCGGATATGACTCAAATCACTCACGGATCAACACTCAAAAAGGTTGCAGGCAGATTGCCCGCCGAAAAATAGCCGGGAATTGTACCTGAACTAAGCAAGAGGCGTCACGCTTACAGGTACCCGGATAGGCGCAAGGTAAACAAACAGGTACAAAAAAGGGTGGCCGCAGCCACCCTTCCCGGTCAAACCGCCCTGTTACTCGGACAGCTTGAAGGTGATGAAGGTCGCACGGCCCTGACGCAGAACACGCATCGAAACAGAGCGATCCTTGGGCAGGCTTTTCGCCACCTCAGTGAACTGCTTACTGGACGTAATCGCCTGGTTGTTCAGATGAGTGATCACATCACCCGGCTGCAGGCCAATCAGCGAAGCCGGACCACCTGTGACTTCCTTGATGGCCACACCGCCCTTGAGGTCCAGGGATTTCTTCTGCTCGGCAGTCAGTTCGATCACCGACACGCCCAGACGGTTGCTGCTGCGTTCGGCGCCTGTACCAGCAACATCGCCCATTTCCTGACCTTCGTCAGGCAGCGCGCCAACAGTGACCGTCAGCTTCTGACGCTTGCCGTCGCGAATCACTTCAAGTTCGGCCTTACTGCCGTCCTTGAGGTTGCCTATCAAGTGCGGCAGGTCAGCCGACATGATGATTGGCTGACCGTTGGCACTCAGAATCACGTCGCCAACCTGCAGGCCACCCTTGGCAGCCGGGCCATCTTCAAGCACCTGAGCAACCAACGCACCGGCAGGCTTGTCCAGACCAAACGATTCGGCAAGGTCCTTGTTCACTTCCTGAATAACCACACCCAACCAGCCACGGCTGACTTTGCCGCTGGCCTTGAGCTGGTTGGCCACATCCATGGCGACGTCAATCGGAATCGCGAACGACAGCCCCATGAAACCACCGGAGCGGGTAAATATCTGCGAGTTGATCCCGACTACCTCACCCGCCATGTTGAACAGCGGGCCACCCGAGTTACCCGGGTTGATGGCCACGTCAGTCTGAATGAACGGCACATACGTGTCGTTTGGCAGACTACGACCCTTGGCGCTGACAATGCCTTTGGTCACGGAGTGATCGAAGCCGAATGGCGAGCCGATCGCCAGCACCCACTCACCCACCTTGAGCGTATTGGAGTTGCCCAGTTTCGCTGTAGGGAGGTCCTTGCCGTCAATTTTCAGAACCGCAACGTCGGTGCGCGAGTCGGTACCGATCAGCTTGGCTTTCAACTCGCTGCGATCGGAAAGGCGCACAAGAATCTCGTCGGCACCATCGATCACATGATTATTGGTCAGAATGTAACCATCGGGGGAAATGATAAAGCCCGAGCCCAGTGACTGGGCTTCGCGCTGACGATCACCCTTGCCAGCTCCGGGCGGACGCGACCCTGGCGGCATGCTGCGCTCGAGAAATTCGCGCAGCATGGGCGGCAAGCCTTCCAGGTCAGGCATCTGCTGATTGGCTACGGCGCGATCACGCAGTTTCTGGCGCGTACTGATATTCACCACTGCTGGCGAGGCCTGCTCGACCAGCCCGGTAAAATCCGGCAGGTTCTCGGCTTGAGCCGTAGCAACCTGGCCGAGCATGAGCACAGCGGCAATCAGTGAAAAGTAGGACTTCATGCGTGGTATCGACATATAGCTCCCGTTGGTAACGAGCAAAAAATTAAGCAGTACAAGCAACTGACTCAAAGACCTCAAGCAGCGATGCTCATCTCTGGATCAGCGACATGGCCTCTGGAAACGACAAAAGGCCAAAGCTGCGAGGCTGTGACCTATAGAAAAAAACCAGAGTTTTTGCAACGTGCAAACCTCACCAAACATTTCAGTACCTGCGCCCAGGCCAGGTTGAATGCGCCCTGGCGACTCTTGAAACCCAGGATGAAAATTTTTACATCCTGGAATTCGTGACTTCAAATGTTTATTTTTTGGCTGGAGATTCGTCGTTACGCATCGACAAGGCTATACGCTCGGCGGTGCCCATCGGTATTTCTCCGACGACCGTCACCATCATGTCGCCCTGCGGTGTTGTGAGACGACGCGAGACCGCCACTGTCGGGCCTAGCTGAGTGCGAATATCAGAAGATGCGCCGCCTTTCACTGCCTCGATGAACACTGAAAAACGCGCCAGACCGTCGCCATACATCAGATGGGTAACGGAGGATTGCGTGGAGGAGTCCTTGCGCACACCACTGCTGCTGACGTCGAAACCAGGCGGCAGCCAATCAGAATGCCATGCCACAGAACTTATGGACGGCTCAGGCTTGGCTTTCAACACAGACACGGGCTTGCAGTCGGCGCTAGTCTTGAGCATTTGCTCGGACAGAACGCCGGCGGTATCAAGATCGGTAAACTGGAAACGTTCGAGCAGTTGCCCCTTCTCGCTCAACAGAAGCGACTTGAGCACAAGACCGGTTTCGTTATCCAGGTGAAGTTCAAGGCCGTATCGATGCTGGTCCTTGGGGGACAGCGCAACGATAGTAGCCTGACGACCGGCCACTCTGGATTTTCCGACAATTTTTATGTCGTACCAAGCGGAAAGTCTTTTGACATCGAATGCGCGGGCAGATGAGTCGGCCGGATTGGCCACACCCGCTTCAAGCGTGCCGCTGACGCACTGTGTAAGCCCGTCAACACGCAGAAATTCCTGAGCAGAGCCATCAAGCTGCAACAAACGCTCCTGAACATGCCCATCCGCTATGCGGTGCCAGATTCGATGGGTAGAAAAACTACCATTGCGTTCGTATACAAAGGTGCCTTGATAGCTCTGCTGCTGATCAACCTTGGCAAGACGATTGATTGCGTCTTGCGCATCATCAGCCTGTACCGGGAGGGCAAGCCATCCACCAAGCAGTAATGGCAGTAGAGGGACGGCTCGCATGATCCTCCTTAACGGTTTTCCAGACTCGCAGCACGTGCGTAAGGCAGCGCGCTTTCAGTACCTTTCAACGCTGCTTCCTGGGCGTGCTGACGCAGGTAGCCAGGCAGACGTTGATCACCTTGACCAGCACCCTGCAACACGCCGTTGGCCATAGGGCCAGGCGCCTGCTCGGTACTTTCAGTGTAGCCAGCCAGTACGGCAGGGCCTTTCACTTGTGGAACAGTCAGGTTGGCAGGCTGTTGGGTCTGCTGTGCCAGTTGTGCACCGGCGATATCGTCCTGGTTGTACAGGCGGACACCGGCCAGAACAGCTACGGTAACCGACGCTGCAACAGCCAGACGACCCAGCGTGCGCCAAGGTCCACGTGCTGCTTTGAGCGGGCTGACTTCATCGGCGATCGCGGCAGATACAGCAGCCGAAATATCCAGATGCGGGATCAGCAGCTCTTTGTGCATAGCTGCACGAGCAACTTGGTAACGCGACCAGGTAGCGCGAGTATCGGCATCGTCAATGGCATTCAATACCCGACGTAATTCCAGTTCGTCCGCTTCGTTATCCAGTACCGCGGACAGCGATTCCTGCAGGGCTTCACGACTCATGGCGGGTTCCTCTCTTGGGCTATCGCCGCTGTCTCAGGATTCCTGCAACAACGGCTGCAGGGCTTTATCGATGGCTTCCCGAGCGCGAAAGATCCGAGAGCGCACGGTACCAACAGGACACTGCATGACGCTCGCAATGTCTTCATAACTCAGACCATCGAATTCACGTAAAGTTAGCGCCGTACGTAAATCTTCTGGGAGAAGCTGGATGGTCCGATGGACGGTGCCCTCGATCTCATCTCTCAACAATGCACGTTCCGGAGACTCGATGTCCTTGAGGCCATGATCGCCGTCGTAGAACTCCGCGTCTTCAGACCTTACATCGCTATCCGGTGGACGCCGACCTCGCGACACCAAATAGTTTTTCGCCGTGTTAATGGCGATGCGATACAGCCAGGTATAAAAAGCACTGTCACCGCGAAAGTTTCCGAGAGCACGGTAAGCCTTGATAAAGGCTTCCTGTGCAACGTCCTGAGCCTCATGGGTGTCGTGCACGAATCGCACGATCAACCCTAGAATTTTGTGCTGATACTTCAGCACCAACAGATCAAATGCTCGCGTATCGCCACGCTGTACGCGCTCGACAAGCTGCTGATCCTCTTCCTGGGTTAGCATGAACACTCCTCGTTAAGCATGAAGGAGTGCTGCAACTGACATTGTTCAGGCTCGCAAACATAGACTCGGGCTTTTCGCAAAAGTTCTCCCCCTTCAAGCAAGTTTCCTGCGGGCCATCGTAAAGCCTGCACGAAAAACGCAGCGCGACACGGTCGGCTGCGTGAATAGTCTTGTCGCCGGTTTCGCAGTTGATGATCACTTATCTAACCCTGCGAAAACGACGCTGTTCCTGTGTAGGCAACCTGCTATTGAGCATGGATCCTGGCAAAAAGTTCCATTGGCACAATCACAGGCGTGAGCCGCAGACTGCACAAAGTTCTTTGAAATCAGTGCGCTGGAGCATTTCCAGTAACAGATAACAGGGAAAACAATATGCATGACATCCGGGACTGGAGCACAATCCATACCCGCTGTGGTCTCACATTGCCATGTAGGCGTGGCTATTGTGCCGTTACCCCAATACTTATACTAGTGGTCGCCAAGGGCAGAATTCGCAGATGAGTCAACATTTTCAGCATGACGTACTGGTAATTGGCAGTGGCGCTGCCGGATTGAGCCTGGCACTGACGCTTCCCGGACACCTGAGCATCGCAGTGCTGAGCAAAGGCGATCTGGCCAATGGCTCGACATTCTGGGCCCAGGGCGGTGTGGCAGCAGTACTGGATGACACCGATACCGTACAGTCTCATGTTGAAGACACGCTGAATGCCGGCGGCGGCCTTTGCAACGAAGAAGCAGTGCGTTTCACCGTCGAGCACAGCCGCGAGGCCATTCAGTGGCTGATCGATCAGGGCGTGCCTTTCACTCGGGGCGATGACGCAGATACCGACGAAAGCGGCTTTGAATTCCACCTGACACGCGAAGGCGGCCACAGCCACAGGCGGATCATCCACGCCGCCGATGCCACAGGCGCAGCGATCTTTCGTACCCTGCTTGAACAAGCCCGTAAACGGCCGAACATCGAACTGCTCGAACAGCGCGCCGCCATCGACCTGATCACCGAACGCCGTCTCGGGCTGGAAGGCCAGCGCTGCCTGGGCGCTTATGTACTCAATCGCAACAGCGGTGAAGTGGACACCTACGGCGCGCGCTTTACCATCCTCGCGTCAGGTGGCGCTGCCAAGGTTTATCTGTACACCAGCAACCCCGACGGTGCCTGCGGCGATGGCATCGCCATGGCCTGGCGTTCCGGTTGCCGGGTGGCGAATCTGGAATTCAACCAATTTCACCCCACCTGCCTGTATCACCCCCAGGCCAAGAGTTTTCTGATCACCGAAGCACTTCGCGGTGAAGGCGCCTACCTCAAGCTGCCCAGCGGCGAACGTTTTATGCCACGGTTCGACGAACGGGCAGAACTGGCCCCTCGCGATATTGTTGCCCGTGCGATAGACCACGAAATGAAGCGACTGGGTATCGACTGCGTTTATCTGGACATCAGCCACAAACCGGAAGCCTTCATCAAGACCCACTTTCCAACCGTCTACGAGCGCTGCCTGGAGTTCTCCATCGACATCACTCGTCAGCCGATTCCGGTGGTCCCGGCGGCGCATTACACCTGTGGTGGTGTCATGGTAGACAGCAAGGGCCACACCGACGTGCCTGGCCTGTACGCCATCGGCGAGACCAGCTTCACCGGCCTGCACGGTGCCAACCGCATGGCCAGCAACTCACTGCTGGAGTGCTTCGTGTATGCCCGCTCGGCAGCGGCAGACATCGAGCAGCAACTGGCCGACGTACAGATGCCCACCGACCTTCCGGCGTGGGACGCCAGCCAGGTCACTGATTCGGACGAAGACGTGATCATCGCGCACAACTGGGATGAACTGAGACGATTCATGTGGGACTACGTCGGCATTGTGCGTACCAACAAGCGCCTGCAACGCGCTCAGCACCGTGTGCGTTTGTTGCTGGATGAGATCGACGAGTTCTACAGCAACTACAAGGTCAGCCGTGACCTGATCGAGTTGCGCAACCTGGCGCAGGTGGCGGAACTGATGATCTGCTCGGCCATGCAGCGCAAGGAAAGCCGTGGCCTGCATTACACGCTGGACTATCCCGACATGTTGCCGGAGGCGCTGGACACTATTCTGGTACCGCCCACTTACGTCGGCTGAACTTCAGGCGTACACGCAGACGCCTGTGCGTGTCCAGCGTGAGCGCATCAAACGGGATGCAGCAGCTTTTTATCGAGCGGCCCGGCCGGCCTGCGACAATCGGGCGAAAACGCAGAATCACGACCAACGGTAACGCGAGGCTGTCCGGACATAACTGCACGGGCTGCCAGCCGTCGCGTTGATTCCACAATTGCCAGCCTTGACGATCGCGCTTCAGCGCGGTGAAGGCTGCCGGATGACTGAGCAGGATCGAGCGCGGCAACGTCCAGGCAGCATGCATCAGGCAGAACAGCACACCCAGTACCAACGCCAACGAAGCGATGTTCAGCCAGGACAACGCGATCAGCGCCAGCAACTGAACAGCGAGATACGCCGTCAATAGCAGGCGCGAGGCCTGCCAGTGACATTCAAATCGATCACTTGGGCTGGACACGATCCAGAATCATGCGAACCATACGTTGCAATTCAGCATCCTCGGACTCGGCGCGCTGCATGAACCAGCCGAACATGTCCTGATCTTCACAAGTGAGCAAACGGCGATACAGATCGCGGTCCACGTCATTCAAATGCGGATAGACCTCCCGGACAAACGGCACCAGCAGCACGTCCAGTTCAAGCATGCCACGGCGGCTGTGCCAGTAAAGGCGGTTGAGTTCGACGTCTTCGACCATGGAGCGCTCCTCAAAGTAGGCGGCAAGTATACAGCCGTGAGCCGGGCACGCGAATCTTGCAATGGTCGCAGCAGTTTTCACGTACCCCGTATGCATAACCTCGACTCGGCACTATGATGTGCCCCCGGACTTTTTTCCCAATCTGCGATGACCATGACCCAAAAAGCTTTTTTCTGCACGCTATCCCATGAGGGCGTTCTCGCCGTTCGCGGCGTGGATGCCAGCAAGTTTCTTCAGGGTCAGCTGACGTGCAACCTCAATTATCTGAATGAAGACAAGTCCAGCCTCGGTGCCCGCTGCACGCAGAAGGGCCGGATGCAGTCGAGTTTTCGCATCGTTTTCGAAGGCGACGGTTGCCTGCTGGCGATGGCCAGCGAGCTGATCGAGCCGCAACTGCTGGACCTGCGTAAATACGCAGTGTTCTCCAAATCGAAACTGACTGACGAAAGCGCAGAATGGGTGCGCTTCGGCCTGCAGGATGGCGACAGTGCCCTGGTCGGCCTGGGCCTGGACCAGGCGCAGGAAACCGATGCGGTGGTACGAGCCAATGAGCTCATCGCAATCCGCGTCTCCCCGGGCCGCGCCGAACTCTGGGTACGCGCCGGGCAGGCAGACAGCGTCAAATCGCAGCTGGCTTCGCAGTTGAGCGAAGGCCCGCTCAATGACTGGTTGCTGGGTCAGATACGGGCCGGCATCGGCCAGGTATTTGGCAGCACCCGCGAGGAGTTCATCCCGCAGATGATCAACCTGCAGGCGGTCGGCGGCGTCAGCTTCAAGAAGGGCTGCTACACCGGCCAGGAAATCGTTGCGCGCATGCAATACCTGGGCAAACTCAAACGCAGGCTCTACCGCCTGACGCTGAGCAGCGAAGAAATCCCCGAGCCGGGTACGGCACTGTTTTCGCCGGTACACGCCAGCGCGGTGGGCAACGTGGTCATCGCCGCACAGTCCGGCCAGAATGTTGAACTGCTCGCCGTATTGCAGGGCGATGCGGCAGAAAATGGCCATATAAATCTTGGCTCGCCAGAAGGCGCAGCGCTGCAAATGAGTGATCTGCCCTACATACTGGACAGCAAACTCGAAACTCAGCGCTAAGCCAGACGAACACATTCAGGTTCCTAGTGTCTTTAGAGCGTTCCAGTGCACATGCTGGCGCTCTGCGGAGCGCGCGGAAAACTCTGGACACCCCCAACGGCTGCGAGATGCAACATGAGCAAGATGGCTGACGAGGTGCAGAGAAACTTGATCAAGGCCATCGACAGAGATGCCTTGTTTCTGCCTACCCTGCCGGAAGTAGCACTGAGAATTCGCCTTGCCGCCGAAGACACCGAAATCAGCATTTCGGCCCTGAGCAAGGTCATCGGTAGCGATACAGCCCTTTCCGCACGCCTGATAAAGGTCGCGAACAGCCCTCTGCTGCGCCCGAATTTTGAAGTCAGCGACGTTACCACCGCGGTTCGGCGCCTGGGCGTCAATTACACCTGTAATCTGGCTATCGGCCTGGTGGTCGAGCAGATGTTCCACGCGAAGTCTCCCGTCATCGAGCAGAAGATGCGCGATATCTGGAAGCAGAGCCTGCAGGTTGCCGGCATCAGTTACACCCTGTGTCAGAACTACACGAATCTCAAACCCGACCAGGCCACACTCGCCGGGCTGATCCACTTGATCGGGATTCTGCCGATCCTGACGTATGCCGAAGACCATTACGAGCTGCTGGCTGATCCGATCAGCCTCAACCACGTGATCGACAGCATTCACCCGGTCATTGGCGAACGCCTGCTGCGCTCATGGGACTTTCCCGAGCCGCTGGCCTGCGTGCCGATTCAGTTCCAGAACTTCGCGCGCGTATCGAAAAGTCCGGACTACACAGATCTGGTGCAGATCGCCACAGTGCATATTCACAGGAACACCGACCACCCCTTCAGCCTCATCGAGATGGTCGACCTGCCTGCGTTCAGCCAACTGAGGCTTGCCAGGGCTGAAGGCATGCTGAGCGCCCAGATGGACGAAGCGAAGAGCATGCTCTACTAGGATCAGGGCGCACTGAAACTGACCCGAACCTTCAAACCCCGCTCGGCACCATCGTGCAAGGTGATTCTGGCCAGATGCGCACGGCAGATCTCACCCACAATAGCCAGACCGAGCCCGGCACCGCTGCCCTGCTGACTGCGACGGTAGAAACGCTCGAAGACCCGCTCACGCTCATCTGCCGGAATGCCGGGGCCATCATCCTCGACCTCCAGAACACCCGGCGCATACACCCGCAACACCACGTTACCGCCCGGTGAAGTGTGAGCCAGCGCATTGTCGATCAGGTTGCTCAGCAGTTCGTTCAGCAACGTCGGCTCGCCACGCAGCCAGACCGGCTCGTCAGCCTCCAGCGCCAGCGCGACGCCGCGTGAATGAGCCAACGGCGCCATGGCCATGCCCAGCTCTCTTGCCAGCTGGCTGAGGTCCAGTTGTTGCGCGCCACCTTCGGCAATGGCCCGCGCGCCGTTTTCAATCCGCGCCAGTGACAGCAACTGATTGGCCAGATGCGTGAGCCGATCCGTGCCCAGTGCGGCTGATTCCAGCGTACTGCGCCAGTGTTGCGGGTCGCGCTCGCGCAGGCCCAGCTCAACCCGCGCCTTGAGCGCGGCCAGCGGCGTGCGCAGTTCATGGGCAGCATCGGCGATGAACTGCGCCTGGCGCTCGAACTGCAGGCGCAGCCGCTCGGTAAAGTGGTTCAGCGCCCCCACCAGCGGACGTAGTTCATGCTGCACCTCAACCATTGGCAGCGAGCGCAGATCATCCGGCTGACGCTCTTCGACTGCGGTGCGCAAGCGTTCCAGCGGTCGCAATGCCGCGCTGACCGTGAACCAGACCAGCAGCAGCGCGCCCCCTCCGAGCATGCCCAGGCGCAGCAATGTGTCGGCCATCAGGCTGCGCGCCATACCCTTGCGCGCCTCCTGGGTTTCGGCAACACGAATTTCAGCCGTGCCGTTCATGCCCGGATCAGTCACTGGCTTGAGCAGGCTGACCACACGTACATCCTGCCCTTGATAAATCCCGTTATAAAACTTCGCCAGCGCAGGGTAATCATCGGTACGCAAGGTGCCCGGTGGCGGCGAAGGCAGATTTTCATAACCGGAAATCAGCTTCTGATGGATGTCATTGACCTGGTAATAGATTCGTCCTTCGCTGTCGTAGGCAAAGGTATCCAGCGCCACATAGGGAATGTCGGCGCTCAGCGTGCCATCACGCTGGGTCAGACCAGCAGCGATGGTCCGCGCTGAAGCCAGCAACGTGCGGTCGTAGGCGGTATCGGCCACTTCGCGGCCATTCCAGTAAGCGCTCATGCCGCTGGCCAGCATCAACACCACCAGCAGCAACGCCAGGTTCCACAACAGCCGCCAGCGCAGGCTGTCGTTAATCATCGCGGCTTTCAAGCAGATACCCCAGACCCCGAAAGGTCACGATGGCCACAGAATGCCCGTCGAGCTTCTTGCGCAGGCGATGGACGTAGATTTCGATGGCGTCAGGGCTGGCCTCCTCGTCGAGGCCGAACACTTGCGCGGCCAGTTGCTCCTTGCTCATCACCCGACCTGGCCGGGCAATGAGCGCTTCCAGCACCGCCTGTTCGCGAGACGTCAGGGCCAGCAGTTCCTCGCCGAGCGTGAAACGCCGGGTGTCCAGATCATAGGCCAGTACGCCGCAGCGCTGTTGCCGCTCGCCACCCAGTACGCTGCGACGCAGCAATGCCTTGACCCTGGCCTCCAGCTCGGACAGCTCGAAAGGCTTGGCCAGGTAGTCGTCGGCCCCCAGGTTCAGGCCATGAACGCGATCCTTGACGTCGCTGCGCGCGGTCAGCATCAACACCGGAAGGTTTTTGCTGCGCGCCCGCAGACGCGCCAGCACTTCAAAGCCGTCCATACGCGGCAAGCCGACGTCGAGAATGGCGACGGCGTATTCCTCGCTGCTCAACGCCAGGTCGGCGGCAACGCCATCATGCAGTACATCAACGGTCAAACCTGCGCTTTTGAGCGCCTGCGCGACACTTTCAGCCAATTGCAGATGATCTTCCACAAGAAGAACACGCATCGCCGTCTCCTGATTGTCACTGTTGTTATCGATCTGGGCATCGAGGCTTGTGGCGGTGGAGTTTACAGGCAGGCCGCCGCCTGTGAAGGACAGAAACGATTCGCGGCCCTTCAATTGCGACATGAAAGGTAGCTGAAAGGTTTGCGAAAGGTTCGTCATTTAGCATCGCCAGACGACCCGGCAAAAGGGTACGTACAAAACAGGCGCCCGGATGCGTCTGGACAATAAAAACAATAAATCGCTAAACGGAGTCACGTCATGTCTACGCCAGCCCAGGCTTGCCAGTCCATTGAGCACAGCCCGTCGCGTTTTTCCCCGCACCCGTCGCGCCCCTGCTCCACCTTCCAGCAAAACATCAGCGCACACCGCTGTACCGATGGCACTTGCGTGTCAGCCAACAGGTCTCGTGGTGCGCGAGACAAAAGCATCTGCTGAACAACTTCTCTCTTCCAAAAACAAAAATATCTCTGGAGACTGAACATGAAATCCCCTCTGCGTCAGATAGCCGCCACCGCCGCCTGCATGCTGGTTGCCAGCCAGTTGTTTGCTGCCGAGCCAAAGCGTCCGGAATGCATTGCACCCGCCTCACCAGGTGGCGGATTCGACTTGACCTGCAAGCTGGTGCAAAGCGCGCTGATCAACGAAAAGATTCTGACCTCGCCCATGCGCGTGACCTACATGCCTAGGGGCGTCGGCGCAGTGGCCTACAACGCAGTTGTAGCTCAGCGCCCCGCAGATGCTGGCACGCTGGTCGCGTGGTCCAGCGGCTCGCTACTCAATCTGGCGCAGGGCAAATTCGGCCGTTTCGATGAAAACGCAGTACGCTGGCTCGCCGCCGTGGGCACAAGCTATGGCGCCATTGCAGTGAAGAGCGACTCGCCATACAAGAACCTCGACGATCTGGTCAAAGCGCTCAAGGCCGACCCGAGCAAGGTAGTCATCGGCTCAGGCGGCACCGTAGGCAGCCAGGACTGGATGCAGACCGCATTGATCGCCAAGGCCGCAGACATCAACCCGCGCGCCTTGCGTTATGTCGCGCTGGAGGGCGGTGGGGAAATCGCTACTGCCCTGCTTGGCGGCCACATTCAGGTGGGCAGTACCGACATCTCCGACTCCATGCCGCATATTTTGAGTGGCGACATGCGCCTGCTCGCCGTATTCGCCGAGAAGCGCATCGACGAACCCGAAATGAAAGACATCCCCACCGCCAAGGAGCAGGGCTACGACATCGTCTGGCCTGTGGTGCGTGGCTTCTACCTCGGGCCGAAGGTCAGCGACGAAGACTACAACTGGTGGAAAGCCTCGTTCGACAAGATCCTGGCCTCTGAAGACTTCGCCAAACTGCGTGATCAGCGCGAGCTGTTCCCCTTCGCCATGACCGGCGCGGAGCTGGACACCTACGTCAAGAAGCAGGTTGCCGACTACAAACTGATGGCCAAGGAATTCGGCCTGATTCAGTAATTGAACTCAATTGACTGACGTTAAGTTGCGCCCGCACAGCGGGCGCGGCTCAGGAGCTTCTCATGGTCATACAACGCATTTTTGCTGCCGTACTGCTACTGGCATGCGCAGGTCTGGCCCTTATGGCCTGGCCTTATCAAGCGCCGTTCTCCTATGAACCGGTCGGACCACGCGCTTTCCCGCTGCTGATGCTCGGGTTGATGGGTGCCGCCCTGCTGTACCTGCTGATTCGGCCCACACCCATTGTCCACACCGAGGAAGAACCGGCACTGGACCGTGAAACCCTGATCAAGATTGGCGCATGCATCATTCTGCTGCTGATATTCGCCGGGCTGTTCGAACCCCTGGGCTTCATCCTCAGCAGCATCCTGATCGGCATTCCCATGGCACGCCTGTATGGCGGACGCTGGCTCCCGAGCGTGGTGGTGGTGATTCTGATGAGCGTCGGCCTTTACCTGTTATTCGACAAGGCCATGGACGTTCCCTTGCCTTTAGGCCTGCTCAGCGTTCTGGAGAACTGACATGGATACTTTCAGCTACCTGGGCCAGGGGTTCGGCGTCGCCCTCACCCCTTACAACCTGATTACCGCACTGTCCGGCACATTGATTGGTACCGTCGTCGGCCTGCTGCCGGGGCTTGGGCCTATCAACGGGGTGGCGCTGCTGATCCCCATTGCCTTTGCGCTGGGCCTGCCGCCTGAATCGGCACTGATTCTGTTAGCGGCCGTGTACCTGGGCTGTGAATACGGCGGACGTATCAGTTCGATCCTGCTGAACATTCCGGGCGAAGCGTCCACCGTCATGACCACGCTGGACGGCTATCCAATGGCACGCCAGGGGCTGGCCGGCGTCGCTCTGTCGCTGTCAGCATGGAGTTCGTTCATCGGTGCATTCATCGCCACTTGCGGCATGGTGCTGTTCGCGCCGTTGCTCGCCAAGTGGGCGATTGCCTTCGGTCCGGCGGAATATTTCGTACTGATGGTGTTCGCCATCGTCTGCCTGGGCGGCATGGCCGGTGACAGGCCATTGAAGACATTCATTGCCGCGCTGATCGGGCTTTTCCTGTCTGCGGTAGGCATTGATGCCAACAGCGGGGTGTACCGTTTTACGGGCGACAACATTCATCTGACCGACGGCATTCAGTTCGTGGTGCTGGTCCTGGGTCTGTTTTCAATCAGTGAAATCCTGTTGCTGCTGGAAAAGACCCATCGCGGCCAAGAGGCGGTCAAGGCCACTGGGCGCATGATGTTCAACGTCAAGGAAGCCGCTGCCGTGTTCGTGGTGAACATTCGCTGCGGTCTGCTGGGCTTCATTCTTGGCGTACTGCCGGGTGCCGGTGCGACACTGGCCAGCGCAGTCGCTTACATGACGGAAAAACGCATCGCCGGCCCTGGCGGCAAGTTTGGCCAGGGCGACATGCGCGGTCTGGCAGCTCCCGAGACCGCCATCGGGGCAACCGCTTGCGGCGCATTGGTGCCGATGCTGACGCTGGGTGTTCCGGGCTCGGGCACCACGGCGGTGATGATCGGCGCGTTGTCGCTGTACAACATCACGCCCGGTCCGATGCTGTTTCAACAGCAACCGGACATCGTATGGGGCCTGATCGCTTCGTTGTTCATCGCCAACATCATGCTGGTGATCCTCAACATCCCGATGATCCGTATCTTCACGCGCATCCTCGCCGTGCCGAACTGGGCGCTGGTCCCGGTGATTGCGATCATCACCGGGATCGGCGTGTATGCAGTGCACGCTACCACCTTCGACCTGTTCCTGATGGTTGGCATCGGCATCTTCGGTTACATCCTGCGCAAGCTGGATTTCCCGCTGTCGCCGATTCTGCTCGGTTTCATCCTTGGTGGTCTGATGGAGCAGAACCTGCGGCGCGCCCTGTCGATCTCCAACGGCGAACTGGGGATTCTCTGGGCCAGCCCGATCACCCTCGGGGTCTGGGTGGTGACCGTGTTCATGCTGCTGTTTCCGCTGATCCGTATCTGGCGCAAGCGCGCAAAACAGCAGGCTGCCGCAACGCATGGCTGATTCGTCACTGCGTCAATGGTGGGCAACGCCGCTGGTCGGTCTGCTCGGCGGCTACCTCGCCAGCCAGGTTGGCTGGCCGCTGCCGTGGATGGTTGGCTCGTTGCTGGCAATCATCCTGGTGCGCTGCCTGACACCCTGGCAACTGGCGCAGATTCCGGGTGGTCGTAAATGCGGGCAACTGATCATCGGTATCGGCATCGGTCTGCATTTCACGCCAGTGGTTATCGAGCAGGTGCTCGCGCATTTCGGGCTGATTTTCATCGGCGCGCTGGTCACCAGTCTGTCGTGTCTGGTTGGCGTCTGGCTGATGCTGCGCACCGGAGAAGATCGCCCTACGGCGTTCTTTTCGAGCATGCCGGGCGGTTCCGGGGAGATGGTCAACCTTGGCGCACGTAACGGTGCAACGCTAAGCAGCGTCGCAGCCGCGCAAAGTCTTCGGGTGCTGGCAGTAGTATTGTGCGTGCCGGCGATCTTCAAATACCTGCTGGGTGACGGTACGCCTTCGCTGCATGCCACAGCGGTCGATTGGCGCTGGCTGGCATTCCTGCTGCCGGTCGGCGCAGCATTGGCCTAGCTGTGGCAACGTCTCAAGCAACCCAACCCGTGGCTGTTCGGCCCTCTGTTGCTCAGTGCCGTAGTGAGCGTGGTCTGGGATCTGAAAATCGGCTTGCCCAACGGTGCCAGCCAGCTGGGTCAGCTACTGATCGGCAGCGGGCTGGGTTGTCATTTCAATCGGGCATTCTTTCGGCGTGCGCCATCGTTTCTGGCGCGTACGCTGTTGGGCACTGCGCTGACCATGTTGATTGCCGCACTGGCTGCGCTGGGGCTGAGCGCCCTCACCCACCTGGACCTGCGCTCACTGACGCTGGGCATGATGCCCGGTGGCATTGCCGAAATGAGCCTGACCGCAGAAGTGCTGCAACTGTCGGTCCCCCTGGTGACGGCCATGCAGGTCATGCGCCTTCTGTTCGTGCTGTTTCTTGCCGAGCCGCTGTACCGGCGCTGGAACAAGCGGTTCGCTGACTGAGCCCAATCAGAAGCACTTTGATCAGAGAACGGGCAAGCGCCAGTCGATTGGCTCGATGCCGTTTTGCTCAAGGTACTTGTTGGCCCGCCCGAAATGCCCGTTACCCAGGAAGCCTTTGTAGGCTGACAACGGCGAAGGATGGACGGAGGTCAGCACCAGGTGCTTGGTCGCATCGACCAGTTTCTGCTTGCTCTGCGCATGAGCGCCCCACAGCAGGAACACCAGATGCGGCTGATGCTCGCTGACCACTTGAATGATCCGGTCCGTGAAGTGCTGCCAGCCTTTTCCCGCATGCGAAGCTGCGTTGGCGCGCTCGACGGTAAGAGTCGTGTTAAGCAACAGCACGCCCTGATCAGCCCATGATTGCAGGCAGCCGTGATTGGGAATGTCGATATTCAGGTCGCGTTTGAGTTCTTTATAGATATTGACCAGTGACGGCGGCGTCGGCACGCCTGGCTGCACCGAGAAACACAGGCCGTGAGCCTGATTCGGACCGTGATACGGGTCCTGACCAAGGATCACCACTTTCACATTGTTGAGCGGCGTCGAATTCAGCGCATTGAAAATCAGCGGCCCAGGCGGATAGATCTCTTTACCCGCGGCATGCTCCTGGCGCAGAAACTCGCGCAACTGCGCCATATAGGGCTGCTCGAATTCATCGCGCAGCGCTTCCTTCCAGCTGGGCTCAAGCTTGATGCGGTCGTCGCTAGTCATGGTTACATCCGGTAAAAACAATGCGCGGACACTAGAAAAGCCCGGCAGCAAAGTCAATGCCGGTTTCTACATGCGCCTTTACGATCGGACGCAGAGCGTCCAGAAAGAAGTGCCGACGCGGAGCGTCGGCACGATAGTCAGTTCGCAGCAGCCAGTTCACCGCTCTGGCATGGCAGTGAGCGCAGGTTTCAGCTACCGATGCCCGCCCCGACCATCACCGCGCCCGCCTCGTCCATGATCACGGCCATCGCGTCCGCCTCGACCGCCATGGTCCTCCCAGCCGCGGTTGCCTCGGTCGCCGCGGAAGCCGTCATTGCGTCCGAAACCACCGTTGCCTCGAAAGCCATCATTACGCCCAAAACCGCCATTGCCGCGAAAGCCGTCGTTTCTCCAGCCATAACCCGGTGGGCGTCCCGGCTGGTAGTAGCGTGGCACTGGCGGCGGCGCGTAATAACGCGGTGCCGGGGCGTAGTAGCGTGGTTGGGTGTAATAGCGTGGCTGAGGCGCTACATAGATGCGCTGCTCCTGATAGTAGGTGGAGCGGTAGCCGTTGTCGTACGCGTAAGCGCCACCGACGACGGTTGTCGGCTGCGTGTACACATCGGATTCGTAGTAACCAGGGCCTGCGTAGCAACCGGCAAGGAAAAGGGTCAGCAACGTGATAAGCAAGGGTCTTCGATACATGGCGGCCTCCTGGACCGCGATTGGGCACGAATCAGCGACGCTGATCGGCGTCCGCCAAAGCGGTTGACGGACAGAAGTTCAGACACCGAAAAGGGAATCTAGTGCGTTGGCGCAGCGTGTAAACCCTACTAAAGATGATGGCCATCCTTCACTCAAGGGCTCTAAAGCCGGGGCATGCAGGCATGTTTCGACTTCCTGCAAAGATGCTACAAAACATTTCAAAGCACTCATGCATCAACACAGTGCGGTTACGCACTAGCACAAGGCGGTTTCCCTCGGGGCTGACCTGCGATGGTCCGGGCAGGCCTTGAAAAACAAAGGCCTTGGCGAGTTGGCACAAGTCTCGCTTGATGAATGGCGTGCAGGAGTCAACACAGGTCGCGGCACCACAATTTGCAATAGCCGACTAGGGTTCCGGCTTGCCGACAGGTAAGTGGCTGGTCCGAGAGTTGGCGACCTCCAGTAGAGGTTACACGGCGGGACAAAAGCCCGGGAGACAGGGACACCAGTGGTGTCACGTTGCTCCTGGCCGCCTTTTTTCACTACTGGAGATTTCTCAACATGCAAAAGTCTCGTCTCTTCGGTCTGCTCACGGCAGGCCTGCTTGCTGCGTTGAGCTTCTCGGCGAATGCCGCCCAAAAAGATCACTTCAATGTCTGCTGGACCATCTACGCAGGCTGGATGCCGTGGGAATACGCAGGTAGCCAGGGCATCGTCGACAAGTGGGCGAAAAAATACGGCATCAAGATCGATGTCACCCAGCTCAATGACTACGTCGAATCCATCAACCAGTACACCGCCGGCCAGTTCGATGGCTGTACCATGACCAACATGGACGCACTGACCATTCCGGCTGCAGGCGGGGTGAAAAGCACGGCACTGATCGTCAGCGATTTCTCCAATGGCAATGACGGCATCGTGCTCAAGGGCGAAGGCAAGAAAGTCGCTGACCTGAAAGGTATGGATGTCAATCTGGTCGAGCTGTCGGTGTCTCACTACCTGCTGGCCCGTGCGCTGGACAGCGTCAAGCTCAGCGAAAAAGACCTCAAGGTGGTCAACACCTCGGATGCCGATATCTCGGCAGCCTTCAATACCGATGATGTGCAGGCAGTTACCACCTGGAACCCGATGCTGTCGGACATCAAAGCCAAACCCGGCGTGACCGAAGTCTTCAACTCCAGTCAGATTCCTGGCGAGATCATGGACATGATGGTCGTCAACACTCAGACCCTGAAGGACAACCCGGCGCTGGGCAAAGCCCTGACCGGTGCCTGGTTTGAAGTGGTCGCGCTGATGAACGCCAAAAACGCCCAGAGCAAGGCGGCGCTGGAGCATATGGCCAAGGCATCGGGCACCGATCTGGCCGGCTTCCAGGCGCAACTGGACACCACCAAGCTGTTTGCCACGCCCAAGGAAGCCCTTGAGTTCGCCACCAGCAAACAACTACCGGACACCCAGCGCAAGGTGGCCGACTTCTCGTTCGCCCACGGTTTGCTCGGTGAAGGCGCACGCGATGCCAACGCGGTCGGCATGTCGTTCGCCAATGGCGTGAACCTCGGCGACAAGGCCAACGTCAAGCTGCACTTTGACCCCAGCTACGTGCAGATGGCCGTCGACGGCAAGCTGTAAATCACGCTCAGTAAAAAGGTCATTGCCATGCGTTTGATAAACCGCCATCCGGATCGTGCCGGTCGCCTGATTCTGGTGATCCTGCCGTTCGCCCTGTTGCTGTTCGCCTACTTCATGGGCTCGGCCACCCGGCTTGCGGAAAACCCCACCGACAAACTGCTGCCCAGCGCGGTGCAGATGGCCGATGCGGTCAAACGCATGGCGTTTGTTGCCGATACCCGCAGCGGCGACTACCTGCTGTGGCAGGACACGGCATCGAGTCTGCAACGTCTGGCCATCGGCCTGGGGATCAGCGCGCTGTTGGGCCTGTGCCTGGGCATTGCGGCGGGCATCCTGCCGCTGTTCGGTGCGCCACTGTCGCCCTTGCTGACGGTAATGTCGATGGTGCCGCCGCTGGCGATCCTGCCGATTCTGTTCATCGTCTTCGGCCTGGGCGAGCTGTCGAAAGTGATGCTGATCGTGATCGGCATCACGCCGATTCTGGCCCGCGATCTGGAACAGCGTGCCCGGGAAATTCCGGTCGAGCTGCTGATCAAGGCGCAGACCCTCGGCGCCTCGACCTGGACGCTGATCCTGCGGGTGGTCCTGCCGCAATTGCTGCCACGCCTGTTGATCGCCCTGCTCCTGGTGCTGGGTTCGGCGTGGCTGTTCCTGATCGCCGCCGAGGCGATTGCCTCGACTGACGGTCTGGGCTACCGGATCTTCCTGGTGCGGCGCTATCTGGCGATGGACGTGATTCTGCCCTATGTGGTGTGGATCACCCTGCTCGCCTGGCTGATGGACTGGGGTCTGAAGGCCCTGACCCGACGTGCCTTTCCCTGGTACGAAGGAGCGCGGACATGAGCTTTATCAGTGTGCGCAATGTCTGGCAGCAATACACCGACCAGGTGGTGCTCGAGGGCCTCAACCTGGACGTGGCCGAAGGCGAGTTCTGCACGCTGGTCGGTGCGCCGGGCTGTGGTAAATCGACCTTTCTGCGCCTGTTGCTGGGTCAGGAAACCCCCAGTCGCGGTCTGATCACGCTAGACGGGACGGCCCTGCGCAATGAGCCAGACGCCAGCCGTGGCGTGGTGTTTCAGCGCTATTCAGTGTTCCCGCACCTGTCGGTGCTGGACAACGTGGCGCTGGGTCTGGAACTGCCCCGCTCGGCGTGGCTGGGCCGACTGTTCGGCCAGGCAAAAAGCGAGGCACGCGAGCACGCCGCGCAACTGCTTGGCAAGGTTGGCCTGGGGCATGCGCTGGATAAGTACCCCACGCAATTGTCCGGCGGCATGCAGCAGCGTCTGGCCATTGCTCAGGCGCTGATCATGAAACCCCGCGTACTGCTGCTGGACGAGCCCTTCGGCGCGCTCGACCCCGGCATTCGCAAAGACATGCACCACTTGCTGCTGGACCTGTGGCGGGAAACGAAGCTGACCGTGTTCATGGTCACTCACGACCTGTCCGAAGGTTTCAACCTCGGCACCCGCCTGCTGGTGTTCGACAAGGTCCGCCACGACCCGCACGAACCCGGCGCGTATGGCGCGCGCATCACTTACGACATTCCCCTCAACAGCGAACGCCGCGCCGAACGCGCCGCCATCGATTCGCTGCTCAACGTTTCAGAGGAGCCCGTTCAATGACTGACTCAACCACGCTGTACCCGGTTTTCGCCGAAGAGATGCTGCCCGGTGGCGGCCATCGTTCGTTCATCCTCAAGCGCGGCGAACTGCTGCGCCTGACCGACCTGCACGGCAACGCCAACGTCAGCCTGACTCTGCTCAACGCTCACGAAAAAACCGAGCGGCTGAACCTGCCCGACAGCCTCAAATGCCAGCACACCGCCAGGTTGAGCAACGGCCATTGCCTGTATTCGGACATGGGCCGCGTGCTGGCGGCCATCGTCACTGACACCTGCGGCTGGAGCGACAGCATCGGCGGCGTGCTCAATGCGCAGGAAGTCGCTGAAAAATACGGTCAGGGCCGCTATCAGGAACTGCGCAACGGCTTCTTTCGCAATGGCGTCGACAACCTGCTGGTCGAGCTGGGCAAATGGGGGCTGGGGCTGTCCGACCTGTTGATGACCCTCAACCTGTTCAGCCGAGTCGATGTCGATGAGGCAGGAATCCTGCACTTCGCCGCGAACAACTCGAAAGCCGGTGACTACATCGAGCTGTACGCACCGATGGACACGCTGGTGGTGCTGACCGCCTTGCAACATCCGATGGACCCTAACCCGCAATACGCCCCACAACCGCTCAGACTCAGCTGGATGAAGGCCGACGCCAGCGTTGCCGAGCACTGCCGCACCTCGCGCCCGGAAAACGAGCGCGGCTTCATCAACACCGACCGCCTGTTCGCCTGAGGAGCCCTGTCATGAATTCACACACTCACATTTGCTGCGACGCAACCATACCGGCAGGCGAGCCGTTCCTGGCCGAAGTCAAGGCCGGACAGACCGTGCGCATCCTCGATCTGCAAGGCAACCAGGCTGTCGATACGCTGTTTTTCAGCCTCGCCAACCCGCGTGAACGCTACGACGTACAACGCACCTTGCGCCGCCAGAACAGCGTGTACCTGACCACCGGCAGCGTGCTGTTTTCCAACCTCGGTCAGCCGATGCTGACCATTATCGATGACACCTGCGGTCGCCACGACACGCTCGGTGGCGCATGCGCGCAAGAGAGCAACACCGTGCGCTACGCCCTGGAAAAACGCTACATGCACAGCTGCCGCGACAATTACCTGCGCGCCTGCCTGCACGACGGGCGTCTGACCAAGGCCGACATCGGTCCGAACATCAATTTCTTCATGAACGTGCCGGTGACAGCCGAAGGCGGCCTGACCTTCGAAGACGGTATTTCCGCGCCCGGCAAGTACGTTGAACTGCGCGCCGAGATGGACGTGATCGTGCTGATTTCCAACTGTCCGCAGCTCAACAACCCCTGCAACGGCTACAACCCGACGCCTGCGCAGTTGCTGATTCGCGACTGACCCGGCACCACCCCTCAGCAACGGACGACCGTTGCGTAGATAGATCAATAGCGGGACGGCCCGCTTCCCATCACGAAACCGAGCGCGTCTGGGTTTCCGGGGTTATGCCATGTTCGACAAACTGCTGATCGCCAACCGTGGCGCCATTGCCTGCCGTATCCTGCGGACCCTGCGCACCTTGCAGGTCAAAGGCGTGGCGGTGTATTCCGAAGCCGACGCCGCAAGCCTGCACCTGATGCAGGCCGACGAAGCCCACAGCCTGGGCGAAGGCGGCGCAGCGGGGACTTATCTGGCGGTGGACAAGATCCTCGCCATCGCCAAAGCCAGCGGTGCCAGAGCCATTCATCCTGGCTACGGCTTTCTCTCCGAAAACGCTGCGTTTGCCCAAGCCTGCGAAGACGCCGATATCGCCTTCGTCGGGCCAACGCCCGAGCAACTGCGCGTCTTCGGCCTCAAGCACACCGCTCGCGCACTGGCCAGACAGCATGGCGTGCCCATGCTCGAAGGCACCGAGCTGCTCGACAGCCTTGAATCAGCCATCGCGGCGGCGCGTGATATCGGCTATCCGGTCATGCTCAAGAGCACTGCAGGCGGTGGCGGCATCGGCATGCGAGTGTGCCGCAGCGCTGAGGAGCTGGCCGACTCGTTCGAGGCGGTGAAGCGCCTTGGCCAGAACAATTTCAGCGACGCGGGTGTGTTCATCGAGAAATACATTCAGCGTGCCCGCCATCTGGAAGTGCAGGTGTTTGGTGACGGTCAGGGCGAGGTGCTGGCGCTCGGCGTACGTGACTGCTCGGTGCAACGCCGCAACCAGAAAGTGCTGGAAGAAACCCCGGCCCCCAACCTGCCCGACGGCATGGCCGATGAACTTTGCGCGGCAGCCATCAAACTCGCCAGAGCGGTCAATTACCGCAGCGCAGGCACCGTCGAATTCGTCTTCGACAGTGAGGATCAGCGCTTCTATTTTCTGGAAGTAAATACTCGTCTGCAGGTCGAACACGGCGTCACCGAGCAGGTGTGGGGGGTAGATCTGGTCAGCTGGATGGTACAACTTGCTGCCGGAGACCTGCCGCCACTGGAGCAATTGCAGGCCGGCCTGAAACCGTCCGGCCATGCCATTCAGGCACGGCTGTACGCGGAAGATCCGGGCCGTGAATTCCAGCCCTGCCCCGGCCTGCTGACGGCGGTGAATTTTCCGCCTGCCGATGGCCATGCACTGCGCATCGACACCTGGGTTGAAGCGGGCTGCGAGATACCGCCGTACTTTGACCCGATGATTGCCAAGCTGATCAGTTGGGCGCCGACCCGCGAGCGGGCCAGCACCGGGCTGATCGATGCGCTGAACGAAACGCGCCTGTACGGGGTCGAGACCAATCGCGACTACCTGCGCCAGATCATTGCCGACACGCCGTTCGCCAGCGGCCAGCCGTGGACCCGCTGCCTGGAAGGTCTGGTGTATCACGCTGACACCTTCGAAGTGTTGAGCGGCGGCACGCAGGCCAGCGTTCAGAATTATCCGGGGCGGCTGGGTTACTGGGCGGTCGGTGTACCGCCATCCGGGCCGATGGACAGCCGCGCGTTGCGCCAGGGCAATGGCCTGCTGGGCAATGCCGAAGGATGCGCTGCGCTGGAAATCACCATGAGCGTGCCGTTGCTGCGCTTTAATACCGATGCCGTGATTGCCGTGACCGGTGCGCAGATCCCGATCACGCTCGATGGCGAACCCCGCGCCATGAACGCCGCGCTGCTGGTGTGCGCAGGCTCGACCCTTGCGCTGGGCACCATTGCAGGTGCCGGCGTGCGCAGCTACCTGTGCGTACGTGGCGGGCTGGACGTACCGGATTATCTGGGCAGCAAAAGCACCTTTACCCTCGGCCAGTTCGGCGGGCATGGCGGGCGGGCGTTGCGGGCCGGTGATGTGTTGCACATTGCGCCATTGGTGGATCGTAGCGCGGGCCAGCGGATTGCCGATGACGCACTTGAGGCGCTGCCTGACATTCGCCGTATAAGGGTCATTTACGGCCCCCATGCTGCACCGGAATACTTTACCGAAGCGTACATAGAGACGTTTTTTGCAACCGATTGGGAAGTGCATTTCAACTCCAGCCGTACCGGCGTGCGCCTGATCGGCCCGAAACCCGAATGGGTGCGCGCTGACGGTGGCGAGGCAGGTCTACACCCGTCCAATATTCACGACAACCCCTATGCAATCGGCGCGGTGGATTTCACCGGCGATATGCCCGTGATCCTGGGTCCGGACGGACCGAGCCTGGGTGGGTTCGTATGCCCGGTGACCATTATCGAAGCGGACTTGTGGCAGCTGGGGCAGTTGAAGGCTGGCGACAGGGTCCGGTTTTATCCGGTGAGTGTCGAGGCATGTCATGCAGAACGATGCGGGAGCGAACTTGTTCGCGAAGGCTATCTTCCAGACGCAGAAAATACATCGACTGTACCGCCCTCTTCGCGGACAAGTCCGCTCCTACAGGGCACCGCGGACTCCCGTGGGAGCGAACTTGTTCGCGAAGGCTATCTTCCTGACGCAGCAGATCAATCGACTGTACCGCCCTCTTCGCGGACAAGTCCGCTCCTACAGGGCATCGCGGACTCCAGTGGGAGCGAACTTGTTCGCGAAGGCTATATTCCAGACGCAGAAAATCCATCGACTGTACCGCCCTCTTCGCGGACAAGTCCGCTCCTACAGGGCATCGCGGACTCCAGTGGGAGCGAACTTGTTCGCGAAGGCTATATTCCAGACGCAGAAAATACATCGACTGTACCGCCCTCTTCGCGGACAAGTCCGCTCCCACAAGGCACCGCGGACTCCCGTGGGAGCGAGCTTGTTCGCGAAGGCTATATTCCAGCCCCAGAAAATCCATCGACTGTACCGCCCTCTTCGCGGACAAGTCCGCTCCTACAGGGCACCGCGGACTCCCGTGGGAGCGAACTTGTTCGCGAAGGCTATATTCCAGACGCAGAAAATACATCGACTGTACCGCCCTATTCGCGGACAAGTCCGCTCCTACAGGGCACCGCGCGCCCTCAAAGCACCGCGGACTCCTGTGGGAGCGAAGCTGTGCGCATAGAGGATTTGCCCTCCCCGGTCATTCTCGACATAGGTCAGGACGATAAACGCTTGGTTGCACGCCTGTCCGGCGATACCCACCTGCTGCTGGAAATCGGTGCGCCAGAGCTGGATCTGGTGCTGCGCCTGCGCGGCCATGCCTTGATGCTGGCGCTGGAGGCCAAGCAACTGGGGGGCGTGATTGACCTGACGCCAGGTATTCGCTCGCTGCAAGTCCATTACCGCCCCGAACAACTGCCCCTCCGACAACTGCTCGACATCGTCGCCGGAGAGTGGGACGCAGTGTGCGCAGCGAAAGACCTGCAAGTGGCGTCGCGCATCGTTCATCTGCCGTTGTCCTGGGATGATCCGGCCTGTCAGCTGGCCATCGAGAAGTACATGACCACCGTGCGCAAGGACGCACCGTGGTGCCCGAGCAATCTGGAATTTATCCGGCGCATCAACGACCTGCCCAATCTTGACGAGGTGCAGCGTACGGTGTTCGACGCCAGTTATCTGGTCATGGGGCTGGGCGATGTGTACCTCGGCGCACCGGTCGCCACGCCTCTGGACCCGCGTCATCGATTAGTGACCACCAAGTACAATCCGGCGCGCACCTGGACCGCCGAGAATTCGGTCGGCATCGGCGGTGCCTACATGTGCGTGTACGGCATGGAAGGCCCCGGCGGCTATCAATTCGTCGGCCGCACGCTGCAGATGTGGAATCGCTACCGTGACGTTGCCGCCTTCGAGGGCAAGCCATGGCTGCTGCGCTTTTTCGACCAGATCCGCTTCTACCCGGTCAGCGCCGACGAATTGCTACGCATCCGTCGCGATTTCCCGCTGGGCCGCTTCGATCTGAACATCGAACACAGCACCTTGAACATGGCTGACTACCAGGCCTTCCTGACCCGCGAAGCCGAAGGCATCACGGCATTCCGTGCTCAGCAACAGTCCGCGTTCAACGCCGAACGCGAACGCTGGATCGCCAACGGCCAGGCCGACTTTCAGAGCGATGAAGGCGTCGCGCCAAACACCGAAGAGTTGCCACTGCAAACGGGCCAACAAGGCGTCGACAGCCACATCGCTGGCAATCTCTGGCAGGTCCAGGTGCAACCCGGCGAGCGTGTCGAAGCGGGTGATGTGCTGGTGATTCTGGAGTCCATGAAAATGGAAATCCCCCTGCTCGCGCCAGTCGCAGGTGTGGTGCAGGAAGTCAGGGTGCAACCCGGCTCGGCAGTACGCGCAGGGCAGCGGGTGGTGGTGCTGGCAGCAGACTGAACCGATCAACTTTTCACTTTCAATGGAATTGCGTCATGAACGACTCAGCACTGCCCAACGACCTGCGCCTGGATACCGTACGCACTGCTTACCTGTCCGGCCAGATTTCCCCACGCCAGCTGATTCTGGCGCTACGGGAAAAAGCCGCAACGCTCAACGCGGATTATCACCTGTTCATTCACCTGCTCAGCCCGGCTGAACTGGAGCCCTATCTGGCCGCGCTGGAAAATCGCGATATTCAAAGCCTGCCACTGTATGGCGTGCCCTTCGCGATCAAGGACAACATTGATCTGGCCGCCATTGCGACCACCGCTGCCTGCCCGGCGTACGCCTACACGCCAGCGCGCTCGGCAACCATCGTCGAGCAATTGATCGCGCTGGGGGCGGTGCCCATGGGCAAGACCAATCTGGACCAGTTCGCCACCGGCCTGAATGGCAGCCGCTCGCCCTATGGCGCCTGCCCCAACAGTGTCTTGAAAGAGTACCCGTCCGGCGGCTCAAGCTCTGGTTCGTCACTGGCGGTCGCGCTGGAGGTCAGTAGCTTCTCGCTGGGCACTGACACGGCGGGTTCGGGCCGTGTGCCCGCAGCGTTGAACAATCTGGTGGGGCTGAAAGCCAGCAAGGGGCTGATTTCCACCGCTGGTGTCGTACCCGCTTGCCGTACGCAGGATTGCGTGTCGATCTTTACTGCCACAGCAAGGGAAGCCAGCCAGTTGCTGGGGCTGGTTGCCACGCTTGATCCGCACGATGAATACAGCCGACACAACCCGCAGTGGAATGACCTTTCGGCATTCGGCGCACCTCGACCGTTTCGCTTCGGCGTACCACGCGCTGAAGACCTGGAATTCTTTGGCTGTAACGAAGGACCGAGGCTGTTCAGCGCGGCCATCGCCCATCTCACTGCGCTGGGCGGCGAAGCTGTCAGGGTGGACCTGTCACCGTTTCTCGAAGCGGCGCGGTTGTTGTACGAGGGGCCGTGGGTGGCCGAACGCTACAGCGTCGCCGGGCAGTTAATGGAAGAACACCCTGATGCGGTATTGCCGGTGATCCGCGACGTGCTGGCCAAGGCACCCCAGGTCAGCGGGGTCGATACGTTTCGGGCGCAATACCGTCTACAGGCGCTCAAGGTGATTTGCGATCGGGCGCTTGAAGGGCTGGATTGTGTGGTAACGCCGAGCATCGGCCGCCCGGTAACTTCAGCAGAACTGGCTGCCGAGCCAGTGCTGCGCAATTCGGAGCTGGGCTATTACACGAACTTCGTCAACCTGCTCGACTACGCCGCCATCGCCGTACCCAGTGCCTTCATGAGCAACGGTCTGCCGTGGGGCATTACGTTGTTCGGACGGGCATTCACCGATCAATACCTGCTCAGTCTGGCCGATGCTTTCCAGCGGCACACCGACCTGTCTTTGATCAGCGGTGAAGCACCTCGATTGCCCGCGCCGAAGACCTTAGCAGGTAACGATATGGCCCGGCTGGTGGTCTGCGGCGCGCACCTGGACGGACTGGCGTTGAACTGGCAGCTCAAGCGACGCGGTGCCCGTTTGCTGGAGTGCACACACAGCTCAGCCGACTATAAATTGTTCGCGCTGGCCGGTGGCCCGCCTTTCCGTCCAGGCATGGTACGGGTGGCCGAAGACGGTGTGGCCATTGAGGTGGAAGTCTGGGAGTTGCCCAGTGTCGAGCTGGGTTCGTTTCTGACCGGCATTCCGGCACCGCTGGGCCTGGGGAAGCTGCAACTGGCCGATGGCCGCTGGGAGACCGGGTTTATCTGTGAAGCCTACGGCCTGACAGGTGCTCGCGACATCAGCCATCTCGGCGGCTGGCGTGCCCACTTGCAACAGATGTAAGCGAAAAGGCGGCATGCTCTGACGTGCCGCCCTTTCTGAAACAGCTCTGTTACTCCACAGGCTCTGCCACTACTACATAGTTATGTCATGTTCGGACGGCCTTGCCGACATAGTGCGCATCCACTCACTTCGACCAGCCGTCATGAACCACATCTGGAGTCCGCTTCACCAGGACACCCTCCTTCACGCCTCATCATTTCTGCTGGAACAGCCAAGCGTTCTGCTGCCCGAGTACAGCAACAGCCGACACGATACGCTCAATGCCTGGGCGCCCTTGGCCATGCCTGCGCTCCGGTTTCCACCCCGTGAACAACCACTGCCACCGCTGGCCGAAAAGCACGCTACGCAAGATAAGACCGCACGCATCGAACGCACGCTCGAAGCACTGCGCAAAAGCCCGGGTTTCCAGCTGATCGCCAACTCGGCGTTGCTCCTTGAAGCGTGCCAGCTGGATATGGACTTCCCGCCGACTCGAAAACACTATGTCCACCAACAACTCGTCATGCTGCTCGAACAAAAGACCGGCAAGACGCTGGACCCGGACACGCTGCGGATCACGTTCAGCACGCAGACCCTGCCCGCCCTGAACGACGAGGGGCATGAGCGTTACAGCATTGACATGTCGCTGACCAACGTAGCACTGGCGGTCGTCGATCCAGAACAGTTCGTGGCCCTGTATCGCAGTGAAATCATCGACACGCCCTTGTCCGAGGAAGCCCCGTCACTGAGCGCAAGGCAGGTGCTCAAGTGGCTCAGCGAGACACCGCTGGATCGCGACTACAGCATGGCTCTGGAGGCTTTCAGGACACGACACACAGTCACCTGCCGCACCTTGTCGCGGTTGGGTTTTCTGGATGGGTTGGCTCACCGGTTCTTCCACGGGCACATCAGCCGCGACGGCTATTTCCTGACGCTGGACGCTCTGGGACTCAGTGATTTCCCTGCCGACGTAGCGACACTGGAACAGAGCGGCCGCGGTGAGAAATCCGAGGTTCGAATCTTGTCACTCAACGGCGAAACGGTGCCTGGAATTTTTCAGGTCAGTTCGAAAACCACCTCCCACTGTTTCATTCACATACTGAGTGCCAAGGGCAACGTAATCGAATACCTCAGCGATGATCCGGACCAGATGACCAACAGGCTGCTAGCGGCCCTGAATGCCTCGAAGCTCTATGGCTACACGTTGCATGCGCTTGATCAGGACGCAGGCATCGTTGCCAGCGCGCCGCTGCTCGCAGAAGACGTTTTTACCGAACTGACCCAGGCATCATTCGCCGAGACACAGCTCAACAGCCAGAACATCGACCTGCTCAAGACGGTATCGCGCAGCCTCAAGCTGGCCGGGGCGGTAGACCTCTGGCGGACCAACCCTGCTCTTCTGGAACACATCCCCTCGGCCTCCAGAATGGCTGCGCAGGTCATGGAGAGTTATCTGCTGGAACATCACGGTCTGACGCTCAACCCTGACCACGTGTTCATCGCCTATCAATCCGGTAACTCTATCAGCCCGCTGGGTGGAGCCCGCAATCCACCCACGCATGTTCACACACCCGATGAAAAACCGATCAGCCTGAGCGAAGCGCTGGTGATCAACTATCGGGTGGATGCTCCTCAGGGCTACATTGATCACGACGGTATTACAGAGGTCTTTCTCGACACCACCGGCCAGGGCGTACGCGCTCAGGGCCAGAGTTTGGCGATCACGCCGCAGGCACTTGAAGACTATATCAAGGCATTCGATTTTCTGAACTGGATGACCAAACGTATCCAAGAATTCTGGGGGCAGCAAAAAGAAGCCATCGAACAGGCACTCAAATCAGCCTTCATCCATCAGGCGCTGATCAGCCTGAAGCGCGGCAGCCTCAAACGCAGCGGTTTCGATCAAGTCGTTGAAGCGCTCGCCCCTTCTGCGCCCAATCACTGGCTGATACTTGGCTTCTTCGTTCAGGGCTCGCTGATCGACGGCATGGAACATCAATACACCGGGCTGTTGATACTTGAGCAACCCGGTAAACCGAAGGTGCTCTATCAGCCTGGGTATCCCGAAGCCTTTATCGAGTTTACGGACGGCGATGCACTTGAACGCTATCTGAACCTGAAGACCGCCCAACCGGACTGGCGTGAAGCCGTGATGCGCTACGTTCCCGTGCGCCATCACCAACGTCTGGACTACCTGTTCAAGCTATGGGGCGGCGTTCAGGCACCCGGTCCGCCCGTCTCCATCCTGCGCCCGTGGACGGATGCGCTGTACAACCCAGACGCTCGAAAAGCCCTGCACCACTCATTGTGTGAAAAAAAACTGGAGGGCTCGCCGTTCGGTTATCTGCATCAACTCCTGAAACAGAATTCGCTGGCTGATGCAGAAGAGCAGATCGTGACCTCCGCACAGGTTTCGCTGGCGTACTGGACAGACCGCCTACACCACTTACAGCGTTTGCTGGTGCCTATGTCTCTGTTGCGGACACCGGCGTTTTTAACGTCGCTTGCAGCGGATGTCGGCCTTACTGCACTGAGCATTGCCTCCGCGAATTTGCCGGGCAGTCGTTACGCAGAAAAGAATCAGGCGCTGCAGGCAACATTATCGCTGGGCTTGTTACAGCTTGGGCCGCAGACACCGAGACTACTGCGCACACTGACCAAAATCGTCAAACCTGCCGGTCATACAGCGGGGGCGTCTTTAGTGTTGTCCGGTGGCTCACGAGGCTCCAGCCATTTAAGCATGCGGCCATTAAAACCGCGCCATACACGACTGGAAAAATTCTTTCATACCGACGCCCTGCTAAAACGCTGGACCATCACCAGCATAGTGTCGCCCGGTTTGTTGCCGGTGCATGCCTGGAAGCTGGGCCGCCGTTTCCTGCTCTGGACGTCGGACAGAGGTCAGGCGCGGACACTGGTGGTCAGCACCCACGGGTACTACACCCCGTGGACTGCGACGGTGAAGATCCCCAACGGCACGGAGATCCGCACCTATGCGCCGCATGGTTATGAATTGGTCGACCCCAAATTGCACCGTATCGTCAACAAGAATGCCCGGCCGTTTGCCATTTCCAATACAAAGGAAAATATCCTGATGTATCCAGTAGCCGCGCATGAGCCATTGCTGATGACGGACAAGATAATCGCGGGCACTTCACTGCCCGGCAGGCTTAAGAACTACAGCCTGTCCAAGTTCCAGACAACCAGTTACGAAACCTATGACGATATTGCACGGGTGGTAGGCAACTCGAACGCATCGCCCCTCAAGGGCTGGTTACCGCCAACGCCAATGGATGTACTGACGGTACGCAACCGCTTCGGCAAGACGCCACCGTCGTTGAGCGACCTGTTCAACAGCCTGTCGACACAGGGTATCCATTACGACAGGGTGCTGCTGGTGCACTGCCGATGCGCAGCAATATCTGCACTGTTGCGGCGCACACCGGTTTATCATCCCCCTGCAACATAGCCAATTGGCAGGAGCGCCTGAACCAACTGCCCCGATCATCGAGCAAGACAATCGCCATGAACGACACCCGCCTTTGCCCTCTGTGCGGCTTCAACAACCAGTGCAGCCTGGCTGACCCGCTTACTGCAGATCAGGCCTGCTGGTGCTTTTCGGAAAGCATCGACCCGGCTTTGCTTGAAGCCCTGCCTGCGGACATCCGCGACAAGGCGTGTCTGTGTCCGCGTTGCGCCGGGATCCAGGAGGCCGCATCCGGCCAGTCTGCCGACCGGATCAACAAGTAAGATGCGCCCCCCATCCCCTATCCGCCGCTGTCGCCATGCGTCTTGATCGCTTCCTCAGTAACCTGCCAAGCCTCAATCGCAAAAGCGTGCGCCTGGCGCTGGCCAGCGGGCGGGTGCAGGTGGACGGGCAAACAACCAGCGACCCGCACCACGAAGTGCGCGACTTCAGTCGCGTAGCGCTCGACGGGGAAATACTGCAAGCCGGCAAAGCTGCCCGCTATTTCATGCTGCACAAACCTGAAGGCTGCGTCAGCGCGACAGTTGATACACAGCACCCGACAGTCCTCGACTTGCTGGACGAGCCTGACAGACACGAGCTACATATCGCCGGGCGGCTGGACTTCAACACCACTGGCCTGATGCTGATTACCAACGATGGTCAATGGTCACGACGCCTCACCCAGCCGCAGACCAAAATGCCCAAAGTGTATTACGTCGAGACCGAACAACCGATCGACGAACGCTACGCAGCCACATTCGCTGCCGGTATGTATTTTTCATTTGAGAATATCACCACGCAACCAGCGCAATTAACCCTGCTGCGGCCACGTAGCGCACGCCTGACTATTGTCGAAGGTCGTTATCACCAAGTGAAACGGATGTTCGGTCACTTCAATAACAAAGTGCTGCGCCTGCACCGGGAGAATATTGGCGCGCTGGCGCTGGACCCTGCCCTGGCACCCGGCGGCTACCGGGCGTTGCACGCTGCGGAAATCAGCCTGTTCTGAAAAGTCACAACCGTTTGGCGGATTACGCAAACAAGGTACGAATGACACTTGCGGGTTAACGGATCGGCTGCTTGATTGGGATTGTCAGTCCTTATGCGACTGATGGGGCAATCCATTATTCCAAGAAACACTTTGCCGTATCGAGCTGCTGGTTCGCGACACATTGCCCGCCAATAACAATACCTGTCGAACAGCTTATCGGATCGACATGGGCCTTTAATCGGCTATCGCCTGCCTGTCACGAAACTCGTGCAACGTCATGTGCACGTCTACCTGTTTACGCCAGGAGTTACACCTATGTCGCCAGAAAAAGCAGTGCTGGACATACAAGGACAGTTGCGGGTTTATACCGAATTCTATCACACCGATGCCGCCGCAAAGACCATCATTCTGGTCAACGGCTCACTGGCCACTACCGCGTCATTTGCTCAGACCGTCCGCAACCTTTACCCCACCTTCAACCTGGTGCTGTATGACCAGCCTTACTCGGGCAGGTCCAAGCCACATAACGTGCACGGCGCACCGCTGACCCGGGAAGAGGAAGGTCAGCTGTTGCTGGAACTGATCGACCATTTCAACGCCGAGCACGTTCTGTCCTTCTCCTGGGGCGGCGCAGCTACGCTGGTTGCGCTGGCGCATCAACCAAGACGCATCGAAAGCGCGGTGATCAGCTCGTTCTCACCGGTCATCAACGGCCCAATGCGCGAGTACTTGGACAAAGGCCTCGACTACCTCGGCGCACATAGCCGTTACGACATGGGGCATTTGATCAACAACACTATCGGCAAGCACCTGCCGGCGCTGTTCAAGCGCGTCAACTATCGCCACGTCAGCAGCCTGGACGGTCATGAATATGACCAGATGCACTATCACTTCAGTCAGGTACTGGAGCTTGACCCGGACAACTACCTGACAGCAGGGCAGCGCATCAAGGTGCCGGTGCTTTTCATCAATGGCGCCTGGGACGAGTACACCTCCGCGAACGACGCCGCGCAGTTCTCCCGATACCTGCAGAACTGCTGCTTCAACACCATCGAAGCCACAGGCCACTTCCTGGACATGGAACACAAGGCCGCCTGCCGCGACTCGAAACAGGCGCTCATGAACTTCCTGCAACCGGCACACGCGTCATCCAGCGTCTACAACCGGGTTCAGGGTCACCATGCTTTCGCCTTCTGAAACCCGTGAGCGCCTCTCCGTCAGCCCATACGCATGTGCAGCTGGCGGGGGATGTGCGAGGGTGTGATCAGGAGGGAAATCGCTGCGCGGTGAAATTAGCGCTTCAAATCAAGGCAGGGTTCTGGTACAAAGTCAGCCGCTCAGAGCAGGTCCCAGAGCGGGTATAGTTTAGTGGTAAAACGAAAGCTTCCCAAGCTTTAGTTGAGGGTTCTTACTGGACAACCGCTTTTGTGAGCAAGCTTTTTATGTTATGCGGGTATAGTTTATTGGTAAAACTATAGCTTCCCAAGCTATCGAGGAGGGTTCGATTCCCTCTACCCGCTCCATCCCTTCCAAAGAAAAACTGCTTTTAATCAGATACTTCCGCTCTAAATCTCCGCGCACTCAATTATCGCCTATCCCCTCCTCGGCACACACGGCAGCAACGGTACGCCCCGCCAGACTGCAAATTTTTTGTGAGCGAAACCCAATTCTCGGCCCGTAGCCTCATGCGCCCACGACACCGTGCGCGGAATAATGCCCACCTACCTGTCACGCCGCCGCCAACCAGATTCAACGGAAACCACAGACCGCCAGACATTCGCTCTTCCGCGCGCAGTGAGCAGCCTTCCTAGCAATGAGTGAGACTGAAGAGGACGCGTGAGCAACTCAAGCGCCCTACAGGTCACCAAATCAAAAAGACGTCGGGAATGCGTTGTGACTAGGGGTGCCAGTCAATGCGACGATCGACCAGCGCATGGGCATGGGCATGGGCACGGGCACGGGCACGGGCACGCCAGATGATCACATAGAGACAGAATACTTCCTGCCCAGTCGCAGACCATGAGAAAGGACTTAGTCGAACATGCTCAGCGTTAAAGGGCACCGACAAGCAAAAGGGTATGCACCGGCTGATCCGCGATCGTAATTCGAAATTACGCTGCCATTTCTCAGTTCTACCGCCCTACCACACTCTACCGCTCAGCACGCCGCGCCAGGGCCATGTAACTGACCGACAAGGCCGCCGAGCTGGGGTAGTCCCGCTCCAGCTTTAGAGACTAAAACTCAGTGTGAAGCCTGAAGAAACTCAACAACCTATCAAATAGCATGTATCAATAGAATTTATCTATCGAAAATCGCGTGATTATTTAATATCTATAGTGTATATGTGTATTCATATCACACATATAGGGACTAGTCAATATATGAGAAAATCGAATTTAATCGAATCTTTCACTCCAAGCGGCTCGTCCGTGGACACCAGAAAAGAAGCGGAAGGCCAACCTCCAAAAGCTGGTAGTGGTTTAAAGAATGTGATCTTGATTCGCTGCGACCCGCCCCGCCTGTACGAAGCAGCAACCGGAGAACCTGTAGCCCCCTTCAACGCCTATTCACGCATCATCCACCGGATGCCCCGTAGCAAACGGTCGGAGAACGCAAACTACCAGTACATAGGCCACAACGCATTTCTTGTCGATTATCTCTACGAAGCCAAAGCGCTTGGCGCAGGGGAGATCGACCCGAAAGCTTTGAGTGAAACCCTACAATCCTATTTCAAGCTCTTGACAGAGGCTGCTGGCAGTGACGACTACCTGATCAGAGTCATCGCGACCCGGCTAGGCAGGAGCCCCATCACCATCGCCTCAGCTAACAAATACAAAGCCGCGGCAAACGACTTCCTCCGCAAGTACTCGGCACTGCTAAGGGACTCGCTATCGAAAGTAAACCTCCTTAACCCTGAGGAGAAAGTGGAACTGCCTGCAGAACTCATTGAGCTCGAACCTAGGGCACGTAACCGATCTGAGATTAGCAAGATGCGGTCGAACCTTATGGAGTTCAAACCCAAGCCAGATGAGATGTTCCGGCAGGCGATAGGCGGCCTTCAGGGCGGCAAGGCTCCCACGGATACGAAACGGAAAGACTTTCCGAGCGACCAGATCCTAGATCTTCTCAAAAGCCTTCCACCGTTAGAGCGGACTGTGGCCCTGCTCCAATGTGGGGGCAGCCTGCGGCAGTCAGAAGCGTGGGCCATGAAAATCTCAGACATCAAGGTCTCGGAGCGAACGCTGCTGGTGGCCGATCCGAATAATCGTCGCGACCCATCAGCGAAGGAACTGCCATATAAAGGCAGGGCCACTGCTCACATCTATATGTTCGAACCCTTTAAAAAGATGTTCTTTGAGTCACTGGCAGAATATAAGATCGAGCGCCCCACTTCAGACAGTGATTTCCTTTTTGTGTCAGACAGCCCTAACAGCTACGGCGCACCTCTACTGGAAGCACTGGAAGCCAACTCGTTAAATCGTAGGCTTAATCGCGCGCTCTTGAAAGCCCAGACTGAGAACAAAATGGCTTTTACTGAGCGTGGTGGCAAGCCTTATACATCCCACAGCTTACGGCACTTCTACGGCTACTGGGCAAGAAACTTTGTCTACATACCTGGTCGACCAAGCATAGGTTTGACCTTGGCCGAAATCCAAGTTCTGATGGGGCATGCCAATATCACTGCCACTATGATCTACGCAAAACTCGACCAAGAAATCATGATGGCCGAGATCGACGCGTCAGAAAAGATTAAACTGATTTGGAATAAAACAAAATCCATAGACAGCCTGCGTGCCGACTCCTACGAAGCCCTAGCGCGAGACTTGCGCAGGAGGCTGGCAGCGTGATTAATCTATTGACAGTGATAACTGTAGCAAACGCTAAAAAACTCGCAGCAGCAGCGTATATAATTTTCAACCTAATCATCAGTAAAATCAAATCAAAGGAAAACGGACTCAAAGAGAACTCTATCGACAAGCAGTATCACAAAAGAATTGCAATCCTAAAGTTATCTCACCTGAGACCACTAAATAACATATCAGAACAAGACCTGCAGATTATCTATGAAATATCCCAAGGGGTAGAATACGACAAAGCAGAAGACACAAAACTTTATCACAAACTTACCGGCTCAGATCCAGAATGGGCTGAAGACGTTTCGGGACTACGAGTAGTATTTAAAGAGTTTCTGTGCTTACTGTGGTCAGAGGGTGTCGTGACGCTGCCCTACACATTTAATATAACGCACGCCTGGAAGAAAAATCCGGAATTTGAAGAAAAATATACGTATGGCTTCATCTGGGAGGTCGCGAAGGGTGTGAATTCTTTGGAGCGAGCCTCGCGTAACTGGCAGTACCGTACCAACTGGCATTCACCCAAAGACGTCGATTTCAACGAGCTGTGGTCGGCGGTTCCCGCCATGGTAGAGATTTACGGGAGCACAAAAAAGCATGGAAAATTCGCGCTCTTTAGCTGGGTCAATAGGTTTTCTACTTTACATCCCGAAATAATATCCCCAGATCAAGCCTTCTATTTAGAACGCTATCGAATGTACCTGGCTGCCAAGCGCACGCATGAAGGTGATGCGTCCCGATATACAAAGACATACTTGGAATACGTTAAATATTACGTCATGACACCTGAAGAGGCCAAAAGCCTGCCTACCCATGACAAGAAGCTGAGACGCTACAAAATCAGAAACATCAATAGGCAATACGCTCGGCCATCACCAAAGGCAATAGAAAATCGTCGTGAACAAAAGATAAAACAGCGTGCCGAGCAGTTGCTTTCGGAAGCCGGCGGAGCGGTGACCGAGGACGGAAGTCTGCTGGACACGCTCAGCATGGCGGTGTCAGCAGAAGACTACATGCTGTTGGTCGAATTTCCGAAACGAAACGCCGACCTTGACTGGATATCGAATACGTTCTATCCAGGTCGACAGAAAGTTGAAATTATGGAGCACTATAGCCAGTGGATCCTAATGGGATCTAAATTTTTCAAGAAACTCCAAAAATCAAAAAGAAAATCACAAGGCTATATCGATGCCCAAGTAAATCATTTTCGATTCCTATTGGATTATGTATTTTGTTACCTGCCACTATGGAAAGAGCAGCACCCAGACTCTCGCATTGTACTCCCCGAGCGCATCGAAGATTTCGAGCGTATTTTGTACTGGTGCGACGACCTAATTGATGAAGAAACTGTTGAAGCAATAAGCAATTTAAAAGGCCTTGATGACAGCTTTGAGGTTCCGTTAACAGCTTTGCAGTTACGCAACACCCTTAGAACACAGAAATCTAATAAGCCTTTTATCAATGCGGTGCATTTGTTTTTTGAAACAGTGAGAACTTATGGCCCTAGATACGACATCGTAGACGGCAAATACTCTAACCCTGTCAATATAAAAATGGACTCAACAGGCAGCGGCAGCCGGTCAAAAAGCAACAAAATTCCCTTTCCACGCGAAGCGGCTATTATTGCTAAGGCTTACATGCATACGCTTGACTCAATAGGCGTCCAACTCAGAACCATGATTATTGATGGCCGGATCAGTGTTGAAAACGCCGCCATAATTAAGCGAAGTGATTGGATAGATTTGTCTGAACTAGAAATTACTGCGTTAGTAACCATTCAAAGGTCAACCAACCCAACTGAAAATCTTGAAATTCCGATCGACTCTATCCCCAACATTTATCATTGGTGGTACGGGGATTACTTTGTCCCTGAGGCCGAATATACAGAAATGATAACCTCGTATGTTCCGTGGCTTTCAAGCCTGAGAATGCTTGCGATTGCGTTATTCGCAGGCCAGAGGCTTCAGAATGGCCAGTGGCTAGACCTGAGGACATTTGACAAGGGTTTTGAGAGCAGCAAAATAGATGAATTTAATTTGTGTATGTTGCACATAAACACTGACAAATCCGGAAACTCTCGGGACGTGGTGATTGATGGTCACGTAATGGAAAGCTTATTTGATGAGCGACGTTTTCAAACAGAGATCTATCGTATACCTCCAGGCCTCGTTTACTACGAAAATGATCCGAGAGATCCGCAAGGCTATGGTCAAATCTGCCCGTTGTTTCGCAGTCCATGGGGCGGAAACGATCTCCCGTTCGCTGACTCTACTTATTCAAATGAGTGGATACGTTTCTGCCAGGGACTTGAAGGGTTGTACAATTCGGTCGTATCACCTGATTCGCTTCACGCTTTTATCACACCAGGCAAAACAGGCGAAGATCTTGCAGTCCATGTGCCCCATGCTCTGCGAGCGACATGGATAACACATATGCGGATCTACGGGCATCTGGAAGTTACCATCGCGGCCCGACAAGCCGGCCACCGATCTGGTAACATGTCTGACTACTACACAATACTTCCTGCGGAAGAGCTTCTCGAAAATATCAACACGGCTAACAATATAGTTACCGAAAGTGCTTACAAGGCACTGATGGGCAAGATAAAGTCTCCAAACTCTCCTGGGAGCGCGATTGTTGAAGGCTGGAGCCAGGACAAACAGCAACTTATCAGAGATCAAAACTTCATTAGTAAACAATTCTATTTTATCAACAGCCAAGAAACCGGTCTTGATTTGATGGTAAAATCTGAAACAGTTCCGCTGTTCATGACCCATTGCATTTGCATGAGAAATGGTGATTGCCCTATGAAGTTGATGGAGTTTACACGCCGAGCTAGAACATGCAGTTTGTGTGATGGCGCAGTGTGGGGTGTAGACCATCTCCCTGGAATAAATGTTTGTATGAGACAGGCCCAACGCAAAAGCGAAAAACTTATTGAGAAGATTGTACAGCTCAGCTCAACCGATTTGCCGGCTGCAGAATTAGAACCATACCATTCAGATCTCACTATCACACGATACGAATTAGCGTCCTATACACGACTAGCTGATCAGCTTAATACATTTCTGGAGTCTGAGAACAGCAATCCCGGCTATATAAGCCGGTACCGGGATCTGGTTGGAGCAAAAAGGCACGCGGTCGACATGGCAAACCCTCGCCACCGCATCATTGCAGAAATATTGGATTCCGAAGCTTATCCACACTTGACGTCTGTCAACTACACTGCCGTAGTTGAGAAGATCGCCAAGTCCCCAGAACTCCTCTCGGCAGAATACCCCCAGCCTTCCTACTTCCGGCTCCTAGCCAACCAAATTGCGTCGATTCTTAAAGCCACAAACTGCACATTCGACGAAACTTTCGATTTGATATCGGAATCGGTCCGAAAGTTGGGAGGCAAGTAAAAATGAGGAAGACTTCATCTCGTCCTGCAGATCAACTTAAAGTTGATAGATCCGGTCGAAAACTCCAGCTCACAAACACGCTATCCAAGACTCACGCTGTGCTGCAATCCTTCTTGAAGAACGGCGAAATCATCAAGAATGCCTCGATCCTAGCTCAAAGGGTGGCAGCAATTGTTGGCGTTGATCCTTCCTTATATCGCAAAAAGTCGACGCCTCACAAGGAATTATTTGACCAATACGCGGTTAAATTGTGTGTAAAACTTCCAAAATCAATACTCAATGCGAGCATTCCTGATGACGTAATTCGTCTCCAGCTAAGCGAGGCAACTCACCGTATAACAGTGCTCGAAAAAATACTGGGGGACTTGCCCCACCGAGCGCAACCAGTTGCCACCCCAGTAAGCAGGACAGACGCCAATCTATATGATTTTGAGAAAACCTGTCACTTGGTTGAGAAAATCCTACTTGAAAATCAATACCTCTATTTTGATAGTGGAAAATTAATGACGAGTGCGACAATGACCTCAATCCCCGCTGAGCTTTCAGACGCAAAGACCTGCAAACCATTCTTGGACTGGCGCCATGCAAGAACCAAAAATATTGGATCACTTAGCACAACTGAACTTGAGCAATCGCTTCGCCCTTCAGCTTCGGGAAGAGTTGATGAGCCTGATTAAAAATAGTATCCCTGTTCCTGTCCGCAAAGGCAGCATTGATCTGACCTGGCTTGCAGAGCGTATCGGCGCGACACGACAAATTTTTTATCCGGGGAGAGGAAGCTCCGAAGTTATTCAGCTTCTATCACTATTGAATCAGCACCTAAACAGCGGTAATCACCAAGCGACAAAGCCCTCTGAGCAGAATATTGAGTGTTCAAAGCTTCGAGTTGAACTGACCTTGGTGCGTCAAGAGAACTTAAACCTAAAGCAGCAGCTGCGTCTAGTACGTCATGAACAAGACATGATGCATGCGTCAGGAATAATGTTGGGTGATCTTGATTGAAAAAATATCTGATCAAGCGAATTTTTCATCGCCTCGACGGTATTAGCCTAGCGAGTTGCCACGATACAGGGAGTGATCGGACGGTATCTTTACGGTACCGCACCGCTGGGTTCGAACTACCTTTGGTGGCCGGGCGCATGTACCTGCTACGAACGAGTGCCCGTAGCAACGGGGTGAATTTGGTAGCAGTTCTGGAGTGCGGTGTAGACGCCTCGGGCTGGGACGAGCTTATCAAGAACAGTTTCTTTATAGACAGCTTTCACCTCCCCCCCAAGGCAAAGAAATTGCTTCTGTCACAGAGTCTTGGCTCGCGTGAGGTACTGCTTGAGTCTCTAACGAGCGGCGACATGCTTCCGTGGTGCAACGTACTCCTGGAACCCGAGCGCACTTTGCTCGGGCTTTCTTTTCAGGAAAGCCTGTCACGGTATCAGCGGATTAAGCGTGTGATGGCTTGGGGGTTAGCTCAAATCCACGCTGAGCGCTTTTATGAGACCTATGGTTCGCAGGCTTATGAATCATCATCAGCACAAGTGAAAGCCCTCCTCGCCTTCGCGTCACAGAACGAGAGGCGAGCAGCCCTCTCATCCACGGGAGCGAGGTTGTCGCCTGATCAGAGGACTGTACTTGAAGCCATGGGCTGGTTCCTGGAGCAAATTCGCGGCGAGCGCACGCTATTCCGTGAAACTGACGTACCTGTGAAGCTGAAAGAAGGGCTTAGGCTTAGCGCCAATGCCGGTTGGGTAATCACTGACGGCGATCACTATCAACTCAAGTCCAACGCTAACCTGCAAGTGGCTGTCCGCAGACAGCTTGAGCGCCTTTCGCGGAATTTTTTTCCAACCTATACCGCTGATGAAATTCGCTACAGTTATTCAAGATACAGCCAAGTCGTTGCGTCCTATAGCCATATTGATTACGAAGACGAAATCACCGCTGCCGTTAACTCCAGAATATCCATCATTCGCCCGCAGGACTTGAAGTGCCTTCATGAATTCATGGCCCAGTTGTCGGGGGTACTGCAAATTCTATATGCCTCGGCTCCACTGGTAGTCGTGTACTCCAGTGGTCTGAGCTCCCTGCATGAACTTCATGCTGAAAAAGAACCAATCCCTTTTTACCGGCTGCCGCAAGACCTCCCCAAATACAGCACAATCATGGTTACCGATTGTGACTTGTTCAGCCTCAGCGATTTCCTGATCACCCTGCAAAACATCCCAGAAACCTCACGCCTGGTGCTCATTGACAGCCGTAGAACCAAGCCCGGAGCCACGCCACATTTCATTGATGGACTTGCCCGCTATTTCGCAGCTTTAGACGTCCAGCGCAACGTGATGCCTCAACGATTGACGCCCAATCAAGATTCGATCTGTCCGCAGGAGCCGTTCAATGTCCGCCATGCCGAGCAATGCCATAGAGGACATCCTGAAGAGGTCTTCGTCAGCGACCATCCGGCACTCGTTGATGCCATCAACCAGCGGCTGACTCGCCCCCGTTCACCGATAGTTCTGGAGACTCAAGATAGAAGCTTTAGAAAATATGATCGAGTCTGGCTCCGACCGGCATATTCGAGCAAATGGGATCCGTTTATCTGCACGTTGCACTCGGTCAGCGCAAAAGGATTATTCGTCGAAATGGATGGGCGTTTTTTAACGTTGTCCAAACAGCTAGTGCAGGATGCAGTCGTCGCACTCGGTTTCGCCATGTCCCCGACGGCGGCGGTACAAACCAGGGCGCTATCGGTAGTGTTGATCGCCTCAAGGCCCCATAAGGAGGAATGGATCGCCTACCTTGTTGCATACGGGTTGAAGGTCACGGACTCTTTCCCCCATGATCTAGCTCCGAGTAGACCGTTCACAAAGGGGCTGGCGTACCAGCGTTTAGCGCCCCTGGTTGAATAGTATGCCTGGGGGGGGGGGTATCGAACTCATTCCTCATCACCATCCAACTCAGCTCACCTCATCCGTTAAATGTTGCCTTACACTGATACCTGAGATTTGCATCCCTGACGCACTTCACATGAGGCGCAGCCCTGGCCCAGAAGCTCAGTAGTCTGCCGTGTATGCCAACGGGTAAATGTGTCGCTTCTACCCGCGCTCTTGATTGCACAATTTAAACCATACGTGATAGCGTCGAACTTTCGATCAACCTGGATCGAGCGGTCGGCACGCATAGCCTCTGTGCATCAGGATTAGTTCACATCTCTTCGCACGCATTTCGACAACAGTCAGCGGGCAGCCGACACCATGACGTATTGGAGAATTGCTATGCGCATCCCGATTTATTCGGAAGATCTGCTCCCCCAATCTGGCTTCAAGCGAATCGCGAAACGAGTCCAAAAACTGTGGCCAGGCCAAAATCCCATCAGCCTATCATTCGCGCGTGAGCTTCTTTCAAAATGGCTCGGGTATAGCGATTACCATGATGTGGTGCAAAGCTCAAAATCAAGCTCGATCAAACCACTGAGCCCCTCCGAGAGCGAAGTGCGGACAGCCATAGCGTCGGCAATGCTGACTACGCTTAGTTCCAGCCATGAACCCACTATTGCAGCCAGAACGCTGCGGGTATTCGCAGAGGCATTGCCGCTCCAAGCACTAGTCAGCTTCAAGCACCTCCAGCCGCAACCATCATCTGATACCCGCACCATTGGCCCCTCTAACGTCACTGCTGCCCAGAGCCTTCGGCACACTGAGGCCAAAAGTGATGCCCCGCCCCTCAAAACAGGTATCAAAAAAGCACCTAGGCTTGTCTCGCCTCGACGGACGATCAGTCCACATGAGTTAGAGGCAGTCAGAAGGGTGGTACAGGCCTCCGGCAACCTTCGTGATCAGAGCCTGTTTGCTCTCATTGAGACTGGGCTACGCTCGCACATGTTTCTTTCAGCCAAAGCCAATCTCGAAAAGCTTGATGACTCTAATCCTGGCTTCCTGATCCTGATTGATAAGCAGCGCCATACCGTTGTGCCCCAAAACACCAACGTCTTGGAGAGATACATCAGGTCTGAAAAATTAAAGACCGATGGCTATCTTTTTCCCTCCTCGAAAGCCCCTAATGAACCCATGTCAGCGCGGGAGTTCTCCGAAATCGTCAAGGGCTGGACGTCAAAGGTAATCTCCGACGGTCTGCAACCCACCGCATATTCCATTCGAGCCGCAGTCATCGAACTTAGTTTGGGAAATCTCCCAGCTTATGACCAGTTACCCAAACAGGTGGGGCACCTCGAATCGGTCATGACCCAGCACTACCTTACGCCGTCTGACACAACACTGAACGGTGGTCATGCGCCGAAGACGGAGCCAGACGAGGCTGACTGACCGACGATCGACTCTTTGAAAAAATGGCCGGTGCCATTGGTTGAATAACCGCCCGGCCATGCTCCCCTTTTCTAGTACACCAACCGACTTCTCTATAACGGCATTTTTCATCCGGCCAATGTCAACCCAGCCTTCTGTCTTCTCACTCAATTCCTAAGGCGGAGGATGCTCTGGTCGCATCTACGCGCGACAATGCTGAGCATAGGTACCAGAGGCCAAATCTGGGACAGATTAAGCTGATGAAATTCAACTACTCTCCGAGCTGGGTAGGACATTTCCCCCTGCTTGTCCGCTTTACTTATGACCAGCCGGCTGGGGCTACGAGTCGCCAGGGCCGTGGTGACCGAAGCGCTGGCTCACTGAGCAGCGATACACAGTTATGAAGCGAGTACGCTATTTCAGTCAACGATTGAAAATTCAGCCCCCCAAGGAAGTGATGATGCCAAGGAAGACATTGATATTTGGAAACGGCCTAGGGATGGCGCTTGATCCCCAACATTTTTCGCTTACCAACGCTATGGCTGATGTATGGAATGACCCTTTTGCCATCAGTGATGTGCACAAAGAGCTAATCAGTCAGTGCCTTGGTGGAAATGGCGTCATCCCCGCGCGGGAAGATCAGCTCGACCCACTGCACCTGGTGATCTCAGCGTGCAGGACGCTTAGTAGCATCAACATGTCACAGCGGATGAACGTTCACTGGTTATCGCAGGAAGGTCTGCAATTTCCGGTCGCAGTGGGAAACTACCTTCACAAGGTAGCCACCAGGCTGCACCTTTACGCCCATGGCCTCCCGCAGGCCTTTCTGGAACCATTAATCGCGTTCGTTCGCCAGACAAAGTCACACGTCGCCACTCTCAACTACGACAAGCTTCTCTATGGAGCATTTCTAGATGCTGGCCTAATGGCGGGCTATTTCCATACCACGCTTGTGGACGGCATGGTTGCAAATGGCTTCAGCTCAGATGCACTGACGCGCTTATACAACAATGACTTTGGATACTACCTCCACCTACATGGCTCCCCTCTATTCTTTGACCACCATGGACTGGCCAGGAAACGTGATCGACATCAGCTCAACCCTTTTTCACCGGAAGGGTCTGATCACATCGTACTGACCCACGTTCGCCATAAGCGATCGGTGATTGGCGCCTCGACGGTGCTTTCCACGTACTGGAACTACCTAGGGCTCAGTCTGAACGAATCTCAAGAGATCATCGTGTTCGGGTACTCGGGGGATGATGACCATCTCAATGATGTGATCGCCGCCTATGCCCAGTCCAGACACATCGTGATAGTCGAGTGGAGCGGCGTTAATCAAACTGAAGCACAGAGACTTGCATTTTGGTCTCAAAAATTCAAAACCGGTAATTTCCACTTATGGCGCCTACCGAACGTTCTGACCTTCACGCAGTGGGATCACATTTATTGAGTTCGAGCGTCGGTGAAGGTCTGATCACTCCCTCGGCGCAGGGCCACATGATCAGGGTTGTAGCGGTGGTGGCTGAACGGTTTGAGTTCGATGAACTGATCGAGAAAATCATACTTTCCGTGAATAGCACAGGCCAAGATTTGAACCAGCTGTGGATCTGTGAAGGTCGACTTTCCCCGACCCAGCGTCGATCAGGGCTTCAGTTGCCCGCAGCGGCATCATGCAGTTTCGCCTGCGTACTCAGCCACTCCGCATACCCCATCACAAGCTCCCAAGCGATGGATCTGGCCAACTCGTACTCAGCCGGGCTCGGCTGTCTCAAGGCGCCGTCGGCTGTCCCTCGATGCCGACTGGCGGAGGTAGGTCTGTTACACACGGCTTGAAACTGGCCAAACTTGGAAAATTCTATCTTCAGGGCGTCCGCGACCCGATGGCGCTTCAGAAACTTTGATTCCAACGCATCCCAGATTTCGTACAGGTGAACAAACTCGTTATCTGGATCACGGAGAGAGTTCCGATGACTGGCCAGTGTCCGAGCGAGAATCAGATCATCCGAGTGACTCTCCAGCAACAAAGCTTGCCGAGACTCTCGCTCAATGCGCTCCTGCTCCGAGTCCTCGATCACGACCCCATTCCTGATAATCTGAATTTCAAAATGATCGCTTATCGAGACAGAGGCATAGCATTCAAGGAACATCTCTCGTTTGCCATCCGAATGCGCCACAGTCAGGGTTGGAGGGTGTGAAAACTCTACTGCTTGTTGGAGCCTGCGCTGGGCAGGTGCCAGCCTAGCCTGGATCGCGACCAATAATTTATCAGCAAGCGTTGCATCCGCCCGATAGACCTGCTCATCAAAATCTGCTGTGACCCTGCCACCCGCAGCGACAACGCTACCACCAAACTTTTCAAACTCCAGCAAGCCGTCAATCAGGCCTGCGGGGCTATAGCTCCACTCCAAGGTCGCCTTGCTGCTCATGTGTCACACTCATCGGCTGCCGAAGGCCGTTTCTAACGCTTCGCCAGTACAATGACAATAGCTGTCTCGCCCGGAAGCCATCTCGGCGTACAAAAGGCTACTGCGCATCCTGTCTCCAAGGGTTTTGTTCCACGTCATAGTACATAGGTACGAAGAGAGGCTGGAGTCATCGCGAAAGTAATTCTTCTAACAACGCTCGGGTCGATCATTACCGTTTCAGCCTGCATTGTCTGGATCAAAAGCACTGCATCCGCTTAACACTTTGAGCCTCAAGTTAGCCCATGGCCAAGCGGATCTGGATCGCGTGGTGCTACCATCGTACCCACACGTCCCCTACACAGAGACAGGATTTCCAATGTCAAAACTCGCAGAATTCCGCCAACTCGAACGCCATCTCGCCGAGCAGTTAGCGGCGTTGGAAGCAATGAAAGGCGACAAAGGCCTTGAGCAAGAAATTGAATTTGAAACCAAATTGCGTGGCTTGTTGGGCGAGTACAACAAGAGCTTAAGGGACGTCATCTCGATTCTTGATCCTCTGGGCGGCTTCAAGCCAGGCACGGCTGCTGCCGCGCCGGTGAAGGGCACACGTAGGCCTCGCGCTGTGAAACTGTACAAGAACCCGCATTCGGGTGAGGTGGTTGAAACCAAAGGCGGAAACCATAAGGTTTTGAAAGAGTGGAAAGCTGAATACGGCTCGGACACTGTGGAGTCCTGGATTTCCTGATCGCTGGGCAGGCTTGCCCTGAGGGTGGGCTCTTAGCCCATGGGCCTCTGACTACTACAAACTTTGGAAGCCCAATGAAGCACCAAACCAGCCCAGTCCATCTCACACCAGATGAATTCGCATCGATGATGGAAGAGTTCGATCAAGCTGGTGCGTGGATGCAGGAACAGCTTACGCGCAACGCTCAAGCTCAAGCTCAAGCTCAAACTGTCCTACTCTCAGAGCAATGCCTTAAGAATAGTCAAACGCCCCCGCCCGGCCCAGCCGAGCAGGTGTGAAGAGGCCCCAAAGCAGTCTGCTAATGTTTGGGCTTGGATTTTAGCAATCCGATTCTGTCTGACGCTGCGTAGCTGATGGAATCGGTGAGCTGGGCCTGCATGTCGTGAAATTTTTCTTCAAGCGCCGGGTAGCGACCAGCCTCGCGCAAGGCTCGGAGGACTTCGAGCATCTCGACAGCTTCTTCGAGAGTCATCTGGATATCGCAGTACACGCTTGCGCTCATCACTGCCTCCAACCTCTCCAGTGGCGTCATTCAGGATATTTGAGAAGGCGAGGTGCCTTGTTCTGCGACATTTGTACAGCGCGGCTACGATTCGCGAAGCACGTGCCTTGCGAAGACCATCAGATCATTGATGCCACTACACTGTGATCTGTCTAGGTGTATGCCAGTGATACCTACTTCGCGTGGGCCATGACAATCACAGCGCAGTGAATCACCCACCATGATGACTCTGTTCTCACCAAATCCATTGTCAGATTCGACGCCTAGCATTTCGCAGGTTGACTGATACATCCGTGGGTCTGGCTTAATCAGGCCAATTTCATAGCTAAACCCGAATGCATCCATGGTCGGAAATAACCTTCTGACAGCGCGACCGTATGGGTACGCAAGGTTGCTGCAAACTGCAAGCAGGAGACTACACTCCTGCAGCAAGGCGACAGCTTCTAGGGCATCCGGGTATGCCACGACGGAGCTAATTTCTTGCTCAAGCATCTCTTGAATTTCAGCCAACCGTGCAGGGTGGACGTTGATGCCCAGGTGATCAGCCGCTTCGGACAACCCACCGTTAAACCTCATCAAATTTTTTGCATCGTCGGGCCTCGGACGACGTCCGTGCCGAATCCCTTCCTTCAAAAGCTGTCGATATGGATGTCTGCCAGGCTTGATTTGCAAAATCGTCCCGAAAGCATCTAAAAGCACAGCCTTGTATCTCATCATTCGTCACCTTGTTCCGAGGGAAGGGGTCGGGCCACTCAATGAACAGAACTCACGAAGTTAGCGTGGTATCACTCAGCCGCAACTGGGCAGCCCTCACCACGGAAGCGTCCGCCTCCTTCCTAAAGCCTCGGCCCATAAGTATGTAGATGGTGCCGGCGGTTTCGAAAACCCCATCTTGGTTGTAGGACGTTGCAAACCCAGACATGACGCTGTCCCCACCGCGAAGCCTGTGGCTGTTATCTATCTGGACGTGGTGAGCGTACATGATCATAGGCAGCATTGGTTCCGGAAGCGGCACAGCCCCATCTGGACTGATCATATCAATCAGTACCCAGCCCGAAACCGCGCACCAAGGCTTACCTGAGGCCCGAAGCTTTTGCTCGATCGCAGAAGCGGCCCGTGAAGAAGCTCCTGCCATAGACTGACCTTCTAGAGAGATCATTTCGAAGAATAGTAATAGCTCCATTGTCATTCTCCGGGCAGCGTCAGCAGGTCGCAGCCTGGCGCAATCAGTACGTACGCGCTGCCTGTGAGGGTAATTGCGACGAGGTGATCTGCAATTTCGACAAACTCCAAGACATCGGATGTCCGAATCAAACGACCATTTCGGAACCGATCCTTGTGGTCAAAATAAACTCTACCGACCAGGCTAAATCCCTCAATCTCAGGCTGGTGCAGATACGCAGTGATAGCCCGCCCAAAACTGATCCTTGAGGCTGCCAACACCTCGATCGGTACGAACGCTCTTATAGCCACTGAGTTAACCCTTCCCCTGCTCGGTGACGATAACGTAGTGATCCTTTCCGCAGACGCTGCGCAACATCACAAATTCATCCTTGCGGAAAAGTCGCGTGACAGGTGGAGTGACCACTGTCATGCCATCCTCAGTGTTACCCGATAGATCGAAATAAGCCTGAGCAGCATACCTGTCGCCTATCCGCGCTGCGCCCAAAAGGTATGCGTCTATGGTTACACCCCAGTCGATGTTGCTGGCCACCAACACCTGAGACGGAATCGCCGGCGACGGAGATAAACTCGAAATCTGCCTGTTAGTCATGTGGTGATCTCCACAATCTTGTCCGGGTCGAATCCCGTTTCTTCGCCGGGATATCCCCGCTGATTCGAAATCAACCGACATTCGCCAAACAGGACATCGATGGATCGATGGGTGTGGCCGAAGATCCACACATTGGCCTTTTCCACTAATGAGTGCCAGCGATTGAAATAAGCTGCGCTGACGTGACCATCATGCTCATCGCCGGCAGCTTCTGAGATCGGGCAGTGATGGCTCACTACCACCGTTGTCCCCTCAAAAGGTGTACTGAGCTCTCGGTCAAAAAACTCACGAGTCGCCCGATTCTTTGCAATGAGGTCAGCCGGGCGAAGACGGCGATAATGGGTATCTGCGCGGATCATCTTGAAGTCATTCATCACACTCGCGCAGGTCATCGATGCTGCGACCACATCGCCCGTAGCGGAAAAATCCGTCCACCCCGTTCCGACCAAAAATCTGACATTGCCATGAGTCCACGATTCGTTCTCCAACACGTGGACATGATGCGCTGCAGCGGCTTTCATCTTGCTCAACGTGCGATCAAGGTGGCCTCGGTACAGCTCGTGATTACCGCAGCAATAGATGACTGGGCAGGTAAACGTCTCATTCGCCCAAAGTACACCTCTGGTCTGCAGATCGATGTCTCCTGCGAGCACGACTAGGTCGACCAAGTCGACCACGTGTTTTGGAGTCGGAAACGGTGCGAACTCATTGTGCAAATCGGATAAAACCAAAATTTTCATGATAACTCGTGGGTTCGCAGGACAGCTTGGTGTGCTGCTGATATGCGCTTTTTGGCCCAGTAAGGGACAGCCACCAATGATCGATTTATGGGTATATTGAACTGACCATTACGCCTCTCAGCCCAGCCCCCAAAAAAGGTTTTCGCGTTTGCTCCATTTATTGGAAAGGGACGCGCGCCTGAGCAATGCCAGCTCTGCTCACAGCAGAAGTCCCCTATAAGCAACTATATACAGTGGAAGGGGACTAGGCAACATGGCTTTATCGTTAGCTTTGGGGAAGCTCCATGAACCTTAGGCTCGCGATCGGCGCAGTGCTTCGCACGCTACGCAGTAAAGAAAAGCGAACCAGGGAAAGCCTCGCAGAAGCTAGCAGCCACACCTACCTGGCAAGATTGGAACACGGAAAATCAGGTATCACTGTTGAGAAGCTTGAGCTCATTAGCGAGACCTTCGGGATCAGCCCCCTGACATTTTTGACCCTCGCCCTAGCGACCAGTAAGGGGGAGACGATTGACAGTCTTCTACGTCAAGCGCGCACCGAACTCGACGAGTTCGAGGCGGGCGGTGGACTGGACACGATTACCAACCAGGTCAAGGACGGTGAGCTGGTCACACGGCTCCCCGGCAGACAGATCGACTCGCAACGGCTGGAGAATGTCCTCAAGTGCAAAGCCCAAGGGATGACCCAGAAAATGACTGCAGAATCGTTGGGGATCAGCAAGCAGACGGTCAATAAGCTCTGGACGCGGGGCAAGGAATGAACCGCTATACCGATTCTCATATCTCGTTGTTTATTGAGCGTGTAGTCCTTCGACTTTCATTTCGTTGAGCACCCGCTGAGGTCTGGGACTACAGAGGGTAGGAGTAACTGAAGAGTGAACGCCACTGACCAACCGGATCCAGCTCGACAACCTGACAGTGGAATGAGCGAGCAACAACTGCAAGCGACCGCCGCAGAGCCAGACGCAGCAACCAATAGCGAGCCTAATCTCTTTGATTTGGAACTGGCGTCGATCAAGGACTTCCAGCAAACGAAGATAAGCCGCCTGCTGGAGACCATCGACACGCTCGAATTTTACTCGCTTGACGCCCAATTCAGCGCTCTGTCCAAACAGGCACTTGCCGAAGGTCAGCGGGGTGTTTATCTGGCTTATAGAGTACTGATGGTAGTGTGCTCGTACCATTTTTCCGTTGATCGCCATGATGCCTTCGGGCCAAGGCTGACCAGAGACGGAATGCGCACTCCTATTCCCGCAGACATCGCCGGTGAGCAAAGCCAAGTACTCGCCGCTATTGCGGAGAATATCGATCATCCACTCATACGAGCGCGGGTTGCCGACGTAGCGTGGTACAACCACAAAAGCCTTCACAAATGCGCTGGCTTAGCCATCGAGGCGTATTGCGAAGCAATCGAGTTCTATCTCGACGATAAACTCTCCTTCAGCTACGAACCGCCCTCCGGCTTGTCCTCCAAAGTTGTAGACCTGATCCACCGGGTGTTCCATATCATCGCAAACACCGGAAAGCGGAAAAATCCCCCTGAGGTTGCTGTTGCCTTATGGAGGCGCTTGTACGTTCAAGCGGATAAGCTTCGGTGCCACTCATCGTTTGATCGACTTGCTCGCCTAGGGCAGGCCTTCAGCCTGATTGAATGGACGCTGGTGGCCCAAGACGCAGAGAGGTCGGCAAACGATGCTGAGGCAAGTGATTATGCCTTGGCGGTCAAAGTGCTATGGGAGCTTGCTGCTCAGGCTCACCAGCAGTCCAAAGACCACGAGGGCTTCAAGCGCTGCAAGCTAAGGTCGATACAACAGACCCTCAAAATGGGCGAAGGAGTGGACAGCTTCTTGGCCAAAGCGAGCTGGACGCGAGATGCTATTCGGGAGCTTCGATCAATCCCTGGAATGCAGAAAGAGCTAGAAGCCTTGAAGGCCGATCTACTGGATCAGCAAGCACAAGCGGCTCACGAGTTCTCAGCTTTTCAAACTCCCATGGATCTGAGCGAAGATCGCCAAGGAACCATCGATATTTTCAGAGACCTGACGCTTCCAGACTTCTTTTACAGACTTGCCCATATTTGCAATGTGCCGCAGAAAATAGCGTTGCACACAGACATCATCAAAGATCGCAGCGATTCCTTTTTGTCCGACCTGTTCAGTGGACGGATTTACACAGATGTTTTAGGTCGTGTGGTCAATCAAGCTCCTGTCGTAAACCTGAACGAGACACCACCCCCCGAGTGGTATGCGCACGAGAGCCTGATCCCCCTTGATATCCATTACCAGATGGCAGTCGAAAGCCGAATTAAACCTGCAGCTCAGACGTTGCTGACAAAATTCGCTGTCGACGATCGCCATCTGATGGCGATCACTTCGGCCAGCCATTTCGTTTGCCCAGGGTTCGAACACATCTATGCCTTGGGCCTCGCGCGCTTTCTCCAAGGCGACATGATGTCTGCGTGTCACCTGCTGCTCCCTCAGCTAGAAAACTCTCTGCGCCATGTCCTTATCGACTCAGGTTTCGATACGTCGAAACTCGATGAAGAGATGCGGCAAGAAGACAGGTCGATCAGTGGACTGTTGAAGAATCGACGCGATGAGCTGGAGTCGGTTTTTGGTGTGGATCTGATCTACACCATTGATCTTCTCTTCAATTTCAAGGGCGGGCCATGCCTGCGCCACGAACTGGCGCATGGAAAGTTGGCCTCTGGCAACTGCTACCTTCATTCAAGCATTTACGCATGCTGGTTGATGTACTACCTAGCTTGCCTGCCACTACTCGCACACTGGAAAACCCATGTCGCACCACAGCTGGAGGAGATAGCGCTCTGAACCTCCCTGCAAAAGCACTGCTGGATGTGCTTGGAATTCACAAGCGATGCCAAGCTCCGTCAGATAGCTACTCTACATCTGGAAGAAACGACCTCCATCGGCAGCCTCTGGTATGCCTAGCCGCTGGAGGACTTTAGCTACTAGAGTTGTGCAGCCAAAGCCAGCAACGGAGAAAATGCAGCTTATGAATCCATCGTTTGAGGTGCTACTTACGATCGCTACCCAATGGAAAGAGCGTCACAGAGAATGCCTTGGCGGCGTTGTACTGTTTTGGGAGGGCGAGGCGTACGCCTGGAAGGATTCCCTGCGGGACGCTGGACATGAGCGACCAGGTGTGCCCGCGATTGACGAAGCGGGTAACGTATTTATCGCAGAAGGCGGCGATGACTATAACGGTGCTAAATGTTGGGTTGTCGTTGACAAGGCTATGCATCAGCGTTGAAGAGCTTCGAGTGCGTCTGGCACATCCAAAGGAGATTGCCTTCGCGGTTTTGATCCGTCCATTAGGACAGTGGAAGCCGAGCCGCGCTTCGGCACTAAGGCAGTTTTAACACTGTAATTGAAGGTCGAGAGCGATCTTGAGCCTTCCTGGAGACCTTACTCTGATGGTTCCGACAATCAGGGCATCGAGCGCAATCTGGCGTGGAAGGATCGAGCACCTATCTCTCCGATTCGCATCCGAAGCTATGCTAATACCAATCTGATGTGGAGCCGTAATTCCGTCCTCAAGCGGTTGGCCGAGGATCGTGTTGCTCTCGGCGGTGCCTTCGGCGACCCGCGATGCCCGTAACAACTTTGGCGTCCAAGCCGGCGCGCAGTTGCAGAAGCCGCTTGAAATCATGAACCGTACGGCACGGTATTTGACTGTCCCGGAGGAGCGTCCACCTAGGCTCTGGTCGATGCTCACGCGGTTGATCGGCTATGAGTTTATCGTCCGCGCAACGACCAGAGGATTCCTCCCAGGTCATTGGCCACGGGAGAGCAGCATTGCCATTTTCAAAAAACAAAAAGTCATCGTCGTGCTGCATGTCGGTGTTTATGCAGAGCGCGTCAAACGTACCAGGAACATCGGCTTGGCTGATCACGCCGCTACAATCATTGTCGAATGCGTACAGATGGTCGAACTTCAGCTCGGCAGCCTCAACAAGCGCCCAGTCCCAAGGACTCCAAAATGTGGGCCGTTTATCCATGGTCTGACGCGTCAAAATGCCGCGCGATGCTACTACGTGACCGCGTAAATCGCTTGTTGATGCGTTTGGCCAGCGGCCAGCTAGACTGAGGTCTTTGACTTAAAAAAGGACGCTAGGATGATCGAGTCACCCTATGTTACGCACCGTGAAATCCTACTGAACGGTAAATACGGCACGGCCTACCTCCTTCAAGAATTTGTCCTTTACCAGTACGATCCCGAGCGGTACTCATTTGAAATCGATCACCATCGCGGGGGATTCGACAGCAGACACCTTCAGGTCTACCAAGATATGAAGCAATGGTTCGGGGACAACGGTCTTTCATCAACAGGCTTCAAGGAGATCGCTGCGACCATCCAGGCTCGTTGGATCGGACAGGCCGAAGCTAACCGTGCTGACCTTCTTCGCTTACGTGAAATGCGTCCAGAGGATTATCCGAATGAGCCGGGGGCAGATCAGCTGGATTCCTACCGAACGAAGCTCGCGAACCTTGAGATGTTTCATCAACGTTTTGTAGACAAGGGCTACTTGGACGCCGATGGCTAGAGCTTAGTCAGGCGAAGGGGTCGATGAAAAATTTCTGGCGTAGTAATCGATCAATGCCGAAGCCTGCGTCCCCTTCCTGAAATTCAACTGCTCACTCATATCCAAAGATGGAAGCATGTGGATCAATTGTTCTTCAGCAAAGAGCTCAACAACGCGTTCCGAATCCAGCCCATCCACTAGCCTGCCAGTCATCCTCTGAGCCGCCTCAATCGTGGCGCCGATCAAAACGTCGGCAAGCTGAACCGCTGGACTCTGTTTGGAATCAACCTGTGTAACAGCGGCTAACTTGAGTGGAAATCGGATGCTAGCGATAGCAGACTGCCGAAATTCAACCTCGTCGGTGTGATGGATTTGACGTTGTATGAGATCGTGGTAGGTCAGCAAATTTTTTGACTGATCATGCTCGACCCGATAGGCGCCGGTGCTCATTTGCTCCATGCGTGAAATGAGGGCTAGCAATACCGGCAACGCCATATCGGTAGTGACTCCGGGGGTCGCGATAGCACCCAGGCATTCCGGTGCCGCGTGGAATGCCAAAGGCCCTAGGGCTTCCGGAAGTTGTTGCCAATGTGTCTGCTGAGCGGCGGCGACAAGAGCTGCGAGGGCAGCGCCACTTTTGAGCTTCATCGCCTCTTGAAATCTGCGCTCCAGCTTCGCCATCGGCTCAGGCCCCAACATTGTAGGGCCAGCGTAGTAGAGCAATGATGCCAATGCGTAATTCTGCCCATCCGCATAGAAATCGATTTCCCGCTCGTAGTAGAAGGGCTCGACCGCGTAATCCAGAAATTTGAGCAGCAGGGCGAAGCGCTTGTCGCAAACATAGGTGACGCATTTGTAGTTCGCCAGAAGATCACCGATCAAACCCAAAAGCCTGGGATGATTGCTTGAGCGCTTGGACAATGATCTGTATTTCAACTCGGGGGCCTGCAGCTTGGGAAAATGCTCTCGAATCAGCCTGGCAGCGTCCACATCTTCAATGCCGATCGCCGAAGCGCCTTGGAAAGGCTGCGCTTGGTTCAGAAGGTCAAAGCCTGTGTAACCGCTTTCATCAATTCGGAAGCATTCCAAGCGAATCACCTTTTGAGGGAATTATCGAAGCATGGGGCGGTGCCCATTCTTGTACCGCTGTTCAAGGGCCAACCAGCGACTGGTAGACCTTGCTTACCCCTCCCTCCAGCCCCTTCACTGCCTGAGAAACAGTAAAGCAGCCGTAACGCACACCGTCCTTAGCACGCGCTGCGACGTTCAAAAAAACGACAGCATTACGCTTATTCCTGATAAATCTGAAAAGGTCGATCAGGTGGGCTCATCCAAACGGTGGCCTGCAACATACCGCACTAGGCAGGCGGCAACTCAGCGGGTAGCTCCCCGGCTCGCGCGCGGTCAGCCATGCTCACTACGCAGCGCTCGATGAACTGAAGCTCCTGCGTGAGCTCAATGGCGCGCTTTTCGAGCGCCTTCAACCCTTCCCGATGCTCCTTTTGTACCTCTTCAGGTGCTCTGGCGAGTCCTGCCAATTTCCTGCGGCCCTTCTCGATTTTTTCATTCACCTCTGCAAGGTACCTTTCTCCGAAGTCCTTTTTTTTGCCCATGAAAAGCTGGCATTCCAGGAAACGGATCGCGTCATAGATTTTCAAGACCTCACCACTGGTCTTGGAGTGCACAAAGTTCAGGCTTCCTTCATCAAAGGCGTGATGCTCCTGGTTTTGGCCGCCCCAGTTCACCAGATCATTCTTGATGAAATTGAAGTGCGATAGGTCGTAGTCAATGAAGGGTTCCACAAGCTTGAAGGTGTGCTCAAGACTCACCTGCAGGTACATACTCTTCTTGAGCTGCGATTTGTTGAAGTTCGCGGTGACCTGGACGCCGTTCTCTATACAGAACTCCAGTACCATGGACTCGAACCAGATCCGGCAATACAGCAATGCTTGCCGAACGTCGAAGACCGACATCGCCACGTGCACCTTTTTCTGAAAACCACCTGCGTGATCAATGACCACGATGCCTTTATTCGTATAGCTGAGCACATGGTTGGCGTGCTGGTCGCATTGAGGATGACGGTCAGCGATGATGCAGAAGCGCTCCCAGAAGAGGCGATCATGGGTGGTCACCACCATCTGGATCCGGCGCAGGTAAGTGTCATTGAAAAACAGATCAATGATGTTGGATCGGTGATCTGTGTCGATCGCATTGACGACGTCATCAAAGACGATGAGCGGAAAATTGTTTTTCTCAGCCATCGCCAGAAGAATCGATAAGCCCAATGCCCTCAGATGCCCCTCGCTGAGCACGGCAAACGCATCCAGCAGAGATCCGTCCACGTTGGTAATCTTGATGCGGTAGCTCTCCGTGAGCCTTTCAAAGGTCAGTGTCTCTATCTGCTCATGGTCATCGTCATGATTATTGATCGCGCGGTAGTACTCGGCAGCCTTGGCTTCGATCCCTGTGATGCGCGCTTTTTCGAGCTCTAGCTTGTAACCTAGCAGGTCGCCATACAGCGTTCGGTATTCAGCCTCAAGATCCTTGAGCAACTGGTTGAAGTGGCTGTTATCCACCGAGTCATTGAGCAAAGCCGTTCTCTGCCCTATCAGCGCAAGCATCCTGTCATTGGCGTCTGTGAACCCGGTTAGCGCCTGGGTTTTGAGGTCAAACTGTCGTTTCAGCGACTCATCGACCTGCTTGAGGTGTTCGATGAGCGCATCCAGACGAGCCGCTTGAACCTCCGCCTGATCAACCTCCCGTTGCTTGCGCTCGCAGGCACGCAGATAGGCCTCGATCTGGACTGTACTGTCAGCGCAGAGCGCGATGAAAGCATTGAGGACAGACGCCGCCACTGTCGAGCGGTCAGTCGCCGTATGGAACTCTATGAGCACCGCGTCCAATGCGTCCATCGCCAGTGGGCAGGGTACATCGGCATAGGCATTGGCCTTCACGGAACTGATCCCGGTCGCGATCCTTGAAGCCCAGAGGACAACTTGAGCATCATTTTTCTGTTTGGATTGCTTCAGAGCCTCCAGAGCCCCGAGCGCCTTGATCTGATCACGAGCCCTTTCAAACGGGTTCACCGTGACTTGGTCAAGGGGCGTCAAACAGGCGGGACAGGTCTTCTCAGACGGCTGTTCGGTGGCTTCCAAAGCCTCCAAGGCTTCAAAAACAGCGCGATAGTTAACGTCACTGGCCCTTTTCAGAAACAGTGTCTCGATCTGCGTTTTGCGGCTGAGCAACCGCTTGGCGATGGCAGACGTACGCGCAACATGCTTGATGGGAATGACCACCGGTGCTTTGGCGGCTCGCAGTCGCTCGGCCCCACGGATGTGCATGTCTATCGTCTTGCGCAGCCGCTTTGCCTTGGGACGAATTTCGAAATCCTGATCGGCCCGCAGCCCCAAGAGCTGACAGGTTTGCGAAATCGCAGCGTACAGATCTGCCCTGTGCTTGCTCCGCACTTGGCCAAGCTCTGTTCGAGCGCGTTCAAGGTTCGTCAGGGCCTCGGCCTGGTCGGCACGCATGAATGCCTTGAGCGTAAAACTGTCAGGGCGCACGAATCGGGAAATGACTTCCTGAAGCTCTTCCAGGCCGAACAAGGTCGCCAAGACATCACTTTCGCCACTGCCAGTGTCCTTGGAGCCCAGGAGCGAAAACTCCTGAAGGCGATTGCGATCAATAAAGCAGCTTGACCAACTGATACTGGGCGCAATTTTGAGCTTATTCGTTCCCAGGAGAGCGAGCTGGGGCTTGGTTTCTCCTCGTGCAATGTACTGCTTGACCTTGGTCTTGCGCCTGGCGGCTTCCTTGATGTCCCCAGTGGTGCAAATTTCGATGGCTTCACAGAGCGATGATTTGCCGCCGCCATTGGGCGCGTAGAAAATGTTTTTCAGCTTACTGAATCGAATGAACGTGCCTTTGTCGTCGGCACCAAACTCGCCAAAGCCCCGGAAATTCCTGACGCGCAGGTGATCTAACGCCCCCAAGCCCGAGGGTGTTATCCGATCCAGTTCAGGCCTTTTATCGAGCACTTTCTTGAAGCGAGCAGCGACGCGCTGGTAGTTACGACCCAGCAAATGATCCGACGCAGTGGTGATGTGTGACTTGATGTGGTCGGAGTAGCGGCCCTTGCTTTGGTTGGCCTGGTACATACACCAGAGAAGCACCAGGTACGCATCAGTACGCCCCTCAAGGTTCTGCCTGGCAAAACTTAAAAGGTACTGACTCATTGCGCCTCCTCCCTGGTACGCATCAGCGTAACCGGACTGGCATCAGGAAGCCATTACCGAGCGTTGTGGATGGGCCGCTGTCCGGAAAAACTTGGGCGGTTTCATACAACATGGGGGATGCACCCAACCTGACTCGCAGCCCCAGTTACAGAGATATTGATCCCATAGTCTGATCCCAAACCCGGTTTGACGCCCGGTATACTCAGGACAAATAGTGCTGCATCAAAACGCCGTTCAAGCCTCCAGCACCCATTTTTGATAATACCGAGGAAGCACCATGCCAGTTGACGGGCCTCTACCTGGGACGGGTGATCAGCACGACATCAATGCCGATGCAACACGTTGCCTGATGGCTCGACATCCCAAGAATTGGCGAGTGCAAAGCCTGGAAGGGACTGACGACTATGGCTATGACTTCCAAGTGCAGACCACGCCGAATCAACAAGCGACGGATATTTTCCGTATCCAGCTTAAGGGCACCCGCTCTCCGAACCTGACGGCGGATGGCGAATACATTTCGGTGTCTCTGAAAGCCACCACTGTCCGCTATTACGCCCGAGCCGTAGAACCGGTACTTCTGGTGATCTGCGACCTATCGGTGAACGAAGATCCTGTCGACTGCCCCCTTTACTATGTTTGGCTCAGGGATGAGCTGAATCGCATCTCGGTCGACGATCTGTCCGCTGAACGCAAATCCGTCACCCTTCGTGCGCCCACAAAGAACGTACTAAAAATAGCTACGGATCTCTCGGAGGACATTCGCCACCAGAACGAACTGTCTCGCATGGGGCATATCCTGAGTGAGCGCGCGGAGCAAACACACCCAGGGATGCAAGCAGATGACCGCTTAACCCTGGTTCAGGGCGTGGTAAAAGGCGTGGCTGCACGAGGCTCCGCACTGATGAACGCCTTGGCAGGCCCAACGGAAGACTACTGGGTCAACCCAGCTCGCGGCACGCTTGCCTGGAACTTGACTCAGGCCAAGGCAGATCTACAGGTCACCGCGCTGGATCGAGCGAAGATCCAGCTCGATGAGGCAGAGCCAAAACTCGAAGGATCGGCCACCCTTGAGCGCGCAGAATATTGGCGCCTACGTGGCAACTGGCAGGTTCAAACGGGAGATAACAGAGCGGCAGTCTCTTCCTACCAGAACGCGTATGAGGTAACGCCGCTCCCCAAGTTCCGAGCAGCCCAGGTGGAAGCGGAGATCCGCATCCGATTCGAGAACGATAGCGACTCACTTGCAGAGCTACATGATTTACTGGAGGGTGCAGATCCAGCCATCATTGCCATTCGCTCCCGGCTGCATGCCGTGCAAGGGCATTACGAGTTGGCCGTTGAGCAGGCGAATTTGCTTGCGGAACCTCAACGGTCTTTCGCCAGAGCGTTTGCACATTGGCTGTCTGAAGAACCGGCAAATGCCCTGACGGACTGCGAGGCGGGCCTTGAAGCCTGTGACGCGTCCGATGACATTCGTGAACTGTTGCTGTTGCTTAGGGCCCGAGCCAAATTTTCCCTCGCAGTGGCCACCGCCACTACGCCGCGACGTGAATCTATCCCACCCGCAGGTCTTCCGGGTGTAGACCTTCAAAAGCTTGAGGAAGCTTGGGTTGCGATTAACGATGCTGTCCTGTCCATAAAGGCATCTGGCTGGGGCTCCAACATAGAGCAGCTCGTCGACATCTGGGGGGCCACAGCGTCGGCCCTTGGCAAGGCAGAGTCGATACTTGCAGACCTGAAGGATGCAGCGCAGAAGCGCCCGGACTTGCCCCATATCCATGAGGTCTTGCGGGGCATTGCGGGTCAATTGGCGGACTTCACCCTCGCATTGTCGGCAAATGATCAGTTACCCGACTCACCTGACAAGCAGTTCTGGGGCACGCTTCTGCTCTATGAAACCCGTAAATTTCGGGCGTGCTATCAAGGCTTTGGCGCATACGTCGGTGACGTGGATAGCAGCCACCCCCTGTTTGGGGCGGCTGTCACCGCAGCGTCTATTTCGGCTCACAAATCAGTTCAGACCGGCCTCGTGAACCAGTGGATGGGGCTGCTCGAAGCAGATCCTGCTCTGGCCCCCGAAGCCGCCCTCGCACAATTTTATCTCCAGTTGGAGATGAGCAGGTTGGCCAAGGATGAGGCGTTGAGGACGCTGCAGGCCAGGTATGAAGAACTGGATCGGCCCGTCAGTATTGCACTCACCCTCATCCACGAGCTTGACCCTACCGACCCGCAGAGCGCGCAGGCGTGTGTTCGACTCTCCGAAAGGATCACTGAGCACTATGTCCTCTCGCCTGCGGTGGCTGCGCGGCTTGGGCTGGCCTTGGTGACCTTAAGAGATTGGCAAGGCATCGTAGAGCTGTGTCAAAGCAATCGAGTTCGCGTTGAGCCTGGCGATCGAATGGGAGCCTTCGAGGCATTGGCACTTGATCACCTGGGCGAAACGGAAAAGGCCCGCGATCGGTTGTTGAAAATTGTAGCCACAGGATCTGACGATCCACTGGCACTGAACACCTATGCGACGATTGCCACGCGTTGCGGCTACGTCGATGACGCCGTGGAGGCAGCGGAAAGAGCGCTCGAAACTGCGAGATCCAAAGGGGAACAATTGGAGTTCGTTAAGTTACTGTTCTTTCTCATTCAGTTTTCCGACCCAACGAGCGAACGGCTACTGGAGCTGGCCCTGCGAGCGGGCGAGCTGGTGGATCAGAGTGTAGAGAGCCAGGAAGGCACCTACTTGATGATGCACCTGAGCGGCACTCTGGGTGGACGCAGTGACATCGACCTTGCCAGGGATAGAGAGCAGTTCCGCACACGCGCTGATGCATTCTTCAGGAATTTCCCGAATTCCCGGATGCTCTGGAGAGGCGAAATCCGAGAGGGCGCCTCTGGCACGGAGTTGGTGGAAAGCCTGAAAGCACTGACTGGAATGACGCCCGACAGAGAGGCCTTCCAGAAGCGGCTAGAGCGCTCCCTACAGCAGGGATTGAATACCGTTCCTTTCTCGTGGCGCCCACGACTGGTGCTGTCTTACGTTTGCGATATCGTGCACCTGTGGGAAATTGCCAAGGTGTCCAGCCGGGATGATCGCCAGTATCACTTGGCAATGGTCAACGATACAGGTTGGCAGCCGACCGGTGCCGATGACCTGCGCAAGCGAGTGCCTTTGCTGGATTGGACAGCACTGTTAGTCCTTAACGACTTGGGGCTGATCGACGCCGTCATCACTTTCTTCGGTCAAATTGCGGTGGCCAAGGCCACGATGGAGGAGCTTGCCGAGTTCACGAACCCCGTGTTTGGAAGCCCAAAGCGAAGCAAATGCTTGGAGCTACAGAACGCTTTGAAACCCCATCTCGCCTCGATCCTTCAGCCCTCCCCTCCAGAGGTGGCAAGCGAGGCATCGCCCGCCAGAGTCATTGGGCGCAGCAACAGTGAAATCGTGGAGATACTTGGCAAAGAGCCGGAACGGTACCGGCTCTATTCTGATGACGAATCGCTGCGGATATTTTGTGCTGCAGGTTCCGAGGTCGACGGTTTCTGCACGCTTGATGTCCTGACCGCAATGACAGAGGTTGGGCAGCTCTCCCCTATTGAAAAAGCCGGCAAAATTGCGCAGCTGTGCGAATGGCGGGTCGGGGTAATCGTACAGCTATCCGAAATTGTCCGGCTGCTCCCCCCGGCTGCCTATACTGCACGAACCGTACGTCAAGCCGTAGAAATCCTCGACGCTGAACCTAGGCTCATTTCAGTGATCTCGGCGCTCTGGGATTATCGAGTGCCCTTTGAAAAATCGCTGGGGCATGCAGCATCGGCGTTGCATGCACTAGTGGAGCAGGCTCAGCTTCCTGAGACTGGACTAGCTGCGCTGATGCGACACTGGCATGTCAAAGCAGCTATGAAAAATGATGCCCCTGATCAGGCCCTTGAGACCATAGTCCTTTTGATCATCACCGCCGCACTCATGGGTCATTTGCCGAAGGCTTGTGCCAAACGACTCTGGGCGGTTTACAGGCTGTTGGTCGAGTCTCACCATGGAGACCAAATGGACGAGCGTCTTGAGAAGGTTTCCATCCGGTTGCTAGGTTCGAAATGTGCTCAGTTGGAATCTGTAGCGGCTGGCGAAGGGTTGCGAATCTTCACCGAGCTCAATGAGAGCCTAACGGAGGGCACGATTGACCAGTCAGAGTTCGCCAACGCTTACACCACAGCACGAATAGCGGCGCAAAGCCCCAAATTCGGGCGATGAGTGCGGGCCGCAGGCACTGGACGCAGCGCTATGTGGCCCAAGTATGGTCGACGCTGGACGCGTCGCAGTTAGGGTTGGAGCAGATACCCTCACGCGCTTCTCGAAACGCTCTCTTGACCGCCGGAACGAAATCATCCGCATGACGGGCCGACGAGCCCCCCCCCCGCTCAACATCCGCTAGTTGGCGCGAATCAACCTCGTGATAGAAACGGCTACCGATGCTTTTCGGCCTGCTCAGTTTCTGGCCAGGGTGGTTATCATCGTAACCACAACACGACAGGGCAACGAGCTCATGACCTACGCACTTATAGACAATGCCACCCTCACAGCTGTCCAGCGTGCCACTGGAGCTGTCACGGTACAAAACACCGACACGATCAATGGAGACCTGTGCGCTGTAGAGAATTTCCTCCAGGGCATTCTTTTCTACGATGACCTGCTGTGCATCGACAACTACAAGCCTCAGCACCGGGAAGCGCGGAAAAAGCAGTTCCCGTACCTGCGCTTCGTTGACCCAACCCAGTTCGAACTGCAGACGGTCGACGAGGTTGCACAACGGGAAGCCGCGCTGATCCGCCCCGAGATTCGCGGAGGTAAGTTCGTCGATGAGGACTTCGCAGGTCTCCTGGAGCAGCTGAAAATGAACATGCTCTGCACCTGGGATAAATCTTCCAGCGTGTACTACCTGACCATGAGAATGCTCGGGCACCAAGCCACTGATGCCTACGGCAAGTACAGCGCCTTGAGCGCTGCAATCTTTGCCGAATTGGCAGACGTGGGCGACACACGTGGACGCTGGTCGCAAGAAGTGAAACTCGTAGGCTCCGATGGCCACATCTTCACCGAGCAAGACTTCGCCAGGAAGAAGCCCGAAGATTTCGGCGGCGCCACAAAGCAGCTTGAGATGTTCATCGCTTCCCTGAACTGGCTGGCCTACAAGTCCATCTACTATTCCATGGCAGCTAAGCACCTTAAGGCCGACTCGTTTATTCATCCGATACGCCATGCCTATCAGTTGCACTGGCTGAAAAAAAGCGGCTTCTTCGGTCACGACTTCACGGCTCGCCTCCTGGCCAACCTCTCCAGCAAAACACAGACGAGCATCGCTGAAATCAAATCTCACGGGGGTGCGCAGACTGTCGCTCTCGACCTGCCACTTTTTTAGCCTGGATGACCCAGGTCTCCGGCAGCGTGCCGAACGCGATCATGGCTGCCAAGCAGATTCGCGACGAAGACCACTTCGTCACCATCCGACAGACTCTGAAGGAAATACGGGTCGCGTTCGATGAAAAGGGCATCGGTGACGGCAACAGGTTGGTGACCAAATTGATAGGCGATGTTGACAAGATTTGCGGCGACCTGAAACGCAAATACGGCGTGCCCTCTGCCCAAGGCATCCAAGGAAGCTTCCTGATCAAAGCGGTTAACACCATGACTGGATGGGCCGGCATTCCGGGCTTACCGGATCGCGAGTTTGCCCTGTCCACCCCTGAGTTCATGAAGTCGCAGTCGACCAAGGCGTTCACGACCGTCGTAAAGGACATCACGGCTGAGCTGACGTCGATGGAGCGCCTCGGTGGTGTTCGAGACCTCATGGCCAAGTCGTTCGTCATCGACGAAGAAAAATTCGGCAGCCCGAAGGTTCAAAACCCCCGGTACCGCTACGCCACCTCTGATTGGCAAAAACCAATGTAAATGCCGCTGCGTAGCCCGCCCCAGGGCATTGCTGCACACAGGGCGGGCCGTTCTGATGATGGGAGGCTGCCCACGTTGATCTGCATTCAGACCTCAGCATGACGACGCTACGCGCAGTCTAGAGACAGCAGTTTTTGTACTTAAAACCGCTTCCGCAGGGACAGAGTTCGTTGCGCCCGTATTTCCTTGGGATCAACGCGCGCTCCATGGCTTTCATTCCTTGAGCTACTGATGAAGGAGGCTTCATTCCTTGGGTTAGGGCATCCATCGCTAGTGAGCGCTCCCAAGGAAACTCAAGCGTTACGCCGAATTGGAGTTCCCCCTCCAAACCAACCGACACGCCAAACCAACTTGCAGTTCGCTGAACGTACTTTCGCTTGGCGCACTGCACTTCTAGGACTTTAATGGCGTCCTCGCTAGGCTCAGGATTGCAATGCACACAGATCCCGCTCCCTGCGCCCGTCATACCAGCAGTGAAGTCATGCCGCTTCCCATCAAGCTTCGTCTGCTTGATAAGACTATCTATGGCTTTATGAATGGCGCTGCACGTGTCTTCCCCCATCGACAAAAGAGTGAATCCCAGCTCCATTGTTGACGGGACTGGACGGCGCTCGATCTGCTCGATCAGACGCTCGTAGTAGGATCCATTCATTTTTGTCAACAGTCCCTCCGGAACCCGCTTTCCTGCAAGTCCTTCACGCCTCACGATCATGGCGACATCAAGGTCAGCTGCGATCGAATCATCCAACATCAACATGCTGAATTCGTCTTGAAGCCACAGATTGGAATGAAGGTGATATGCAAGCGCGACGAGTTCATGACTGATCATTAACTTCTCGATCGCATCGATGCGCATGCGGACGTAGCTGAGGAAACGCAACGGCGTGTCCAGCATCTCAGCGAGGACATCGAGAAAGAATATGTCCATAACAAAGGGAGGGCGGATGATCGCATCAGCCGAATACTTCAGATACTGACTAGCCTGGAAGGCGAGCGCAGGGTAGTGATCCGACACCACGCAGAGCGGATAGATTTCTCTGATGTTTTCCGGTAAATCGACCGTCTGGCCCCGATCATTTTCAAGCCGGCACTTACCTGAAAGAATCGCCGTCGCACATTCGGCCCCCTGGTCGTAGGCTTTCTGAATCGCAGCTGCAAAGTCGGCCTTGATTTGTCCATCGCTGCCCTTGCGGGCGGCCAACGTCAGCTTTTTAGACTTGGCTTGGACGATGATCACCCGGTCGCCGAAAACAACCAGTACATCAGCCTCAGCAACGATCCTTTTCCCCTCGTACAAATTGACGTTGGTGTGGACATTTGCCGCACCGAACACCGCAACTAAACGACGGTAAGAGAATCGCTCAGTGAACGCGCCACGGTTGTCGGACGCCTGCTGCTTGTAAGCCTTGTCTTGGTTCATCCAGAAAAAAGGCGACTCGTACAGCGCCTCATAAATTGCGTAGTGAGAAAACAGCAGTACTGAGCCCCTTCCAGTCGGAAGCAGCGGAGTCGCATTCACCTGGTTGAAGTCACCCACCTCTTTGAAGCCGGCATTGTTGCCGCTAAACGAAAAAACGTCGAAGAATGCCTCAACCACTGCGAGATCTTGACTGGCACGCTGAGCAACCTCTGCCGCAGTAAATTCATAAAAACTCACCACCGACTCTAGTGGTATTTCTCCTGCCTTCAAGTCGAAACTCGACCGAGTGTCCTTCGTCGCTCTGGAGTCCATCAAATCACACATAGCTCTCGCGATCCGACACGCTTGCCCGCTGGAAAAACCTTTCACTCGGATAAGCCAGTCGTCATCGACAGCATGCTTCTCCACAAAGAAATCTCGGTACTGGAAGCTGTAAGCGGACTCGGCGCCATAGAAAATTGGCTCCTTCATCATTTCACCCTGCCAGAAATCGTCCATGCCTTCTGCGTTGCCGACGTGGCTGATCATTTCCACCATGGCCGCTCCACTCATTGACTGATGAAGCTCCTCCATCAGGCCATCAGTAAGCGTTACATAACTCAAGAGCGTTGCGTTGTCAGGCTCGGTCAAATCAAGGTGCTGCCTCATCATCAGCCCCAACAGCATGGTAGTTTCGTTCCGATTAAGACGAGTAGGATCGTACATATGGCTGAGATCGGAAGCCTCATGCTCCCCCTGAAAGGACACCATATTGTCTCGGTAGCAGATCCCGGCAATCGCATGAACGTAACCAGACTGGGCTGTCAGTTCGACAAGCTCTTCAATGACTTCAGCTTCACTTCGATTTGCAGCACGCATCTTGGTACTCCGCCGGGGGTTGCGAGGAAACTCCTGGTAGTTCTGAGCTCCGAAGCGCCTATTCCCTGAAGGCTAGCTATTCAGCCGATTGGCGGGCACTCCCAGCTTAGGTCTGCCTGAGGGTAGCTAGATTTTGAAGGCCTATTCAGGAGCTCACACACCTGATTTTTGACCGTGAGCGCCCCTCAGAACATTTGACCAAAATTTTAGGTAAACACAATTATTCAGCCTACACGCTAAACCTTCGCCTATCGAATCATTCAACAGGCGGTCTGCCACGGCCAACCACGTCGTGACGAGTGCATACGCAGACCTGAAGAGTTCGACTCGCACGAGCCTGCGTCGCTCGGCCTCCACCAGCCTCTCCGCTACAAGGCGCTGGTGAAAACTCATCACGCCTGCAATTTCTTCGTTGAGCCTCGCCACAGATGTTTTGGGTAGGCCCCTCAACATCCCATCCAGGAAGGACAGGCGACCCCAGAGAATACCTCGGCGAGCACTGATGTGATCACCTCTTTCGAGATCGATCTCGACCCTCTCATCCTTCACGTCCAATTCGAAACGCACGTTTATCAAGCGCAACGACCGCGGCGGCGGCCCGTGAGCAGACGGCCAAAAAACGATGGCCTCCATTCGTATTCCCTTGCCAAAACCACCTCCCCACGATCACAGCGCGTGGACGAAAATTGCCCATAACCCCTCAAGGTATGTATTCAGCCCCTAAAAGAGAACAATCCCAACGGCCATGAAAGCGCTCCCCACTTGAAAAAGCCAAGTAGGCAAACGATCAGAGGGGAAGTGATCGACATTGACCAAGAGGTGCCGGACAGCCGATTGCTCATAGCTCGCTGGTGACAGCAAACCAGGCACTGTGCCATTATCGGGAAAAAGTGATGGAGCACCTATGAAAATCAAAAGTTTTAGAATTAAGAACTTTCGCACAATCACCGGCGATCAAACAATCAACCTCCAAGATGGGATGACGATTGTAGGCCCGAACAATAGCGGAAAATCTAACACACTACTGGCCCTGTACTATTTTTTCACGGCCAGAACTGATCAAGTTGGATATTCTGCTGAAGCTGATCTCCCATTTGGCCACGACGGTGTTCAGACAAGTTTGACCTGCTTCTTTTCACTTGACTTATCAGACCCATTCGATAACGACATTCACAAAGCCTTGATAAAAATGAAAAAGCTTTTGGATGAAGAAAAACAAGATGATATCGCGACCAGCTTTTCATTAAACCTAGTCTTCAGACCAGTACCAGTATACCAAATCTTTCCAGGCGTCAAACAAAACTTAAAAAGACGTCTGGAGTACTCAGACCTACAACGCCATGTCATAGACAAAGTACTAAGTTATTTTAAATGTTACAGAATCCCATCTGAAAAATCCGTAGAAAAAATATATTCAGATTTCGTAATGCCGCTTGTTAAGAAAGAAATAGCCAAGGCTATTAGCCCATATCATGAAGTGATAAAAAACAGTATAAAATCCTTGAGCTCCAGCATCAATGACACTCTCCTTCAGTCAGGGGTAGAAAACGTTAACGTCACGTTAGACTATCCTGAAGATGCACTGGAAAACCTTATAGCCACGCTTGATTTAGAAGTAGACGACAGATCTAAGACCTCAATTTACTCTAAAGGAATGGGAGTCCAGTCAACTGTACTTTTTTCAGCGCTAGAATGGGTTACAAAGCAACAGTCAGATAATCATATCGTGTGGCTGATCGAAGAACCTGAAACCTATATGCACCCTGCCTTAGCAAACAAGGCATCTCGGGTATTGGGACGACTGGGCAAATCCTCAACCGTAGTCAAAACCACACATAGTCTGAGCTTTTTACCAAATGATCCACTAAATATTGCAGGCATAACATTCAGCCCTGAGGCAAACAGTACCACGATCACAACGTATAAAACTATCCACGATGCAACGTCTGATATCAGAGGCGCGCTGGGCGTTAAGTTTTCAGATTACTTCAGCCTTTCCGAAGTAAATATATTCGTAGAAGGCGAGACAGACGTTGAGTATCTAAAAGCCGCCATGGAAAGCTATAATCACAAGCATGAACGCAAGCTTTTCATGCAGAGTTGTGATTTGCGGGTAACCAGTTTTGGAGGTTGCAGTAATCTGGTTGGTTTCTTAAGAGCTAACTACGAATTCATACGAAAGGAAGTGGTTGCAGTATCCCTCTTTGACTGCGACGATGCGGGTCTTAAAGCTACTAAGGAGCTGAAGGGATATCTAGGAACTAGGGGTGGCTTTCTCCCCGATAGAGATTACACATATGTTCCTGGAGGTGCAATTGAAAGCGTATTTCCAGACGACTGGATTTATCAAGTCAAAGCAGAACACCCTAGCTGGCTGGAAATAGACTATGATGCGGCGAAGACAATCATCTCCGTTGAGGTAGAGGACAGTCACAAGAAACAATTTATGAACACTATGCTCGACTACATGCGCAACAACCCTTACTTTGACAGTCATCCTCCGAAGTTTGACAGCTTGCTTGAGGCATTAGACGAACGAATAGAGAAGGCTTACAAAAAGCTCTACTCACGAGCCACCCCCAAACAAGCACCCGCACTGGAACTTCTAGCATGAGCTAATTCAGTGCATTGAGACAGAACTACCAATTACGGAAATTCGCCGGAGATCTATTGGGACGGGTGTGTACGTCAGTCTCGCTTATCATGTAACCCGTCCTTACTCGACAAAATTTCCCTAGATCGTCACTCTAGCTTGCCATACACGACGGTTTACAGCTGGGCATTCGATAAAGCGAGTGAGAGCTTTTCAAGCAACAGCCGCTTGGCAGATGCCAACGTAGATTCCTGACCCGTCCTCACATGGAAACGCGCATCGCAGTTTTGGTTAAGCCACCGCATCACATTGTGGTGGCTTCAGGCCGATTCTGCTAAGCGTCTGGCAGTTGGAGCGTACCTGTCTGGATGCTCAGCGATCGAATTTCATCTTGCCAAGTCGGAAGAGATCATTGTGCAATTTGACAATCTCTCCTGCAGTTGCGTGCAACCGATTGACTACTGAAAAAAAGTGCTCAGGCTTTGTCTCTTCCCATTCCGGAGGGACGGTTTGGAAGTCCGGATTATAGGCAGGGAACGTATTGACAGCGATCTGGCCCAGATAGTCGCCAACCAATCCATGTAGCTGAGAGCGCATCTTTTCCATTTCGGCATCGATGAACTCGTGCTCGACGTCATCCCACTCATGGTAAAAACGGCTTAACTGGTCGAGGTTAGAGAGGCGCCATAAGAACCCAGCCATGTTATGTTCATCAATAAAGCTGATGCTTCCTTTGGAGGGGAGCTCGGTCTTGAATCGCTCGAAAAGCGCAGCATCGGTCGAGCGTGGTGGGGATTCAGTGCCGGCTGCCTCAACGCTTGCTTGGGCTGTCTTACGAGACCCATGGGATTCGAAAATCAGTTGCAAAGCCGCCACAAACGTTTTCGTCAAGCCTTTCCTCACGGGAGCCTTCTCATCTGCGTCAGCCTCGATAGTGTACGTCAGCGCTCGTTTGGATCTCAGGTCGAAGGGAAGCTTGTCGGGCCCGCCATACGCGATGTTCATCACCATAATGATGCGGTTCCAGCCTAAGGCCTTGATCGCGTAGCCTAGCTCAACCAGCACATTTGGATTCGGTGTTGACCTGGCTGTCGAGAGGTCGATGATCGAGACATCGCACACGAACACTGAGGCGGCATCAATCTTTTCGAAAATGGAGTGGCTAATGTCTGGTGACCCAGCCAGACCAAGGGTGTCCCGATCAATGACCGGTTCAACGTCGGTCGTCTGGTCTTTGTGTATGTCTGCGATCGCTATTTCCAGCGCCTGCAAAATGAAGTTTCTATTGGTGTTGCCGGGGCTGTCGGATTGCCAAGAGTAAAATACGCGGTCTTTCATCTCATCACCGAGGTTGAGTTCAGCGTTGCCCCTACCTTCAAGTACTATCTCGCCCAGAATCCAGATGGCTTGCTCCCTGGAGGCGGTGCGATCGTCGCACGTGTACCCCCAGGAGGCCAGCGGGTCGGGAGTCGTCACTCGATTGACGTAAGCAGAACTCTGCGTTCAGAGCTCAGCATATGATGCAGAGTAGCCTCGCCGAACGCAGTGCGAGATCCATCAATCGCTGCAGGTGAAGGCGAAGTTACAGAGCCGCGCCCCCTCTGGCTATCGCCCGTCCACCTTAATCTGCTGTCACGGAACTACTGAGTAGCGCCGCACGCACCTTCGCTATCTCGTCAATGATCACCTGGCTCAAAGTGTGGGCCGTACCGTCAAATTCCAGAATGATCTGCCGGGCTGCGGCACTATCGAGTTCGCTATTGGGCACTATGCGCTGCAGCTCTGCCGCCGCGATACGAGATAGGCCAAGCTCAAGGAACGCACGCGCTGTGACGGTATTGACTCCCAATTCCAACGCAAGCGCGAAATCAAAAATCTCCGGCACCCTGTGGCTCAGTCCATTTTCAGTCATAATGTGGGCCAAAATATCAATATAGGCTTTGCCCATCTGCACCAACTGGAAGCGAATTACGTCCTCGATAGTATCGAATGTATCTTTGATCACCTTGCTTGGATTGAGTGGTTTGATGCTTTTGGCCCTGTAACCTTTGACGGTACGAACATTCATACTTTCAATGTCACGCTTTTTCTGAATCCCTACCTCTTTGGCCTCAATCTCAAACTTTAATATTACTGGATAAGGCTTTCCCTCCATCCATCGAATCGCGATTCTTGAGACGTAACCGCCGAAATTCCCTTCAAAACCTTTAATGTATTTGAAAATTACGTTGAAAATATCTCGATAATACTTGAATGATTTACTGCCCAGATCAGCGGGGTGACGTGGAATCATCTGCTCGATGCTACCATCGGCCAAAGATCCCTTCAAAAAAATCATAAGCCCGTTCAAAGCAAACAGATCTAAAGTCCAATTGGCATTGAGAACATTGAGCGGTAACTCCAAACGTTCTGAAGCGGCTTTAGATGCGTTGCAAAGCAAACGAGAGTCCAGAATATCTAGCTCTGGCGCCACTCGTTCGAGAAAACTCTGCACGCTACCCTGTCTTGCTTTGGATATTAGGGAAGGTCTGAAGTAGCCGGATGTTTTCCGGCTACCGAGTCCTCAGCACTTTTCAAAAAACGATGCATGTCGAAATTTGCTCAATTATCTTCGCTTTTTAGCTCTTTCGGCCGCTGCAAAGCCTTTTGCGGTAACCATTTCCTGCATTACACGCGCACCTCTCCTGCGCTCGCCAACAAATGTCGGCGGGCCATCCACAGGTTTGACAGGGCGAACAACGTCACCATCTGCGCGGTGTTCTTGGCCAAGCCCCGAAAGCGCACTTTTTCATAGCCAAACTGGCGTTTGATGACCCGAAACGGATGCTCGACCTTGGCGCGAACCTGGGCCTTGGCCTTCTCGATTTTGCGGATCGCCTTGTACAAAATACTGCGTTTTCCGTGCTTTTTGTAAGTGCTGCGGCGGGCGGCAATCTGCCAAATGACCTTGCGCCCGGCGTGTTCTTCGCGCTTCTCGACCCCGGTGTAACCTGCGTCGGCGCAGACTACGTTTTCCTCGCCGTGCAGCAGTTTGGCAACCTGCGTGACGTCTGCCACATTGGCCGCTGTTACTACCACGCTGTGCACCAGGCCTGACTCGTCGTCGGCGCCGATGTGAGCCTTGGCGCCGAAATAGTACTGGTTACCTTTCTTGGTTTGATGCATCTCAGGATCGCGTTTGCCATCCTTGTTCTTGGTCGAACTGGGCGCGTGAATCAGCGTGGCATCGACGATGGTGCCTTGACGCAACGACAAGCCACGGTCGCCCAGATAACCATTAATTACGCCGAGAATCCCGGTCGCCAACTCGTGCTTTTCCAGCAGACGACGGAAGTTGAGAATGGTGGTTTCGTCTGGAATTCGCTCCAGGCTCAGGCCTGAAAACTGACGCAGGATGGTCGTCTCATACAGCGCTTCTTCCATCGCCGGATCGCTGTAGCCGAACCAGTTCTGCATCAGATGAACACGCAGCATCGCCATCAGTGGGTAGGCGGGCCGGCCACCTTCTCCTTTTGGATAATAGGGCTCAATCAGGGCAATCAAACCTTTCCAGGGCACCACCTGATCCATCTCGATCAGGAACAATTCCTTACGGGTCTGCTTGCGCTTGCCGGCATACTCGGCGTCGGCGAAGGTCATCTGTTTCATCATCGAAAAGCTCGGCGACTGGTGTCCGGAGATTTTGCCAAATTAGGAAGTCTTTTTCAGAGTTTCCTTAGCATCCCAGCAGATGCAACAGCGTTTTTACGACCCTCGTCACGAGGCTTCGCGGAGAAAACATCCTCTCTTAAAAATTTTAGGACGTCATGCGCGTTATTAGTAATTACCTCGCCTAGGGCGGATTTTATGGTGAATTTTGTAAACCTATCCATGGGATGGTCACTCCACGAATCGTAATCCACCAAAAATACATTCCCGACTATGTCTTTACCCATACGCCCCGCCCGTCCAGCGAAATTCCACAGAAGGGCTGGTTCGAGAAGCTGTTTATCACCTCTGCCACGGGCAGGTGTATCGATGAAAACATTGCGTGCAGGCAGGTTGATACCCTGAAACAAAGTGGTAGTGCAAACCAAGAATTTTATCGAACCTAGTCGGAAAGCGTTTTCAATTGCCTCACGAAGCAATGCGGGCATCTGTCCGTAATGGAAAGCTACACCCTTCTCAACCATCCGAATGAGATGGTATTTAGGGTGAATGTGCGCCTTGATAAATGCAACCAGATCATCATTCTTCCCAAGGGAGTCAGGGTCAGTTACGCCCATCGCAATCGAGCTAGCTAACGACGCGGCTTCGGTAGGAGTTTTGGCATATACCAAAGACCCTCCGTTGTGACCGAGTTGAAGCGCGACCGCAGCTAAACGACTCTCACGCGTAGACATTCCCACGTCACATGTAAGCGAGCCAATCGATGCTGTGCCGTTTGGGGAGAGTAGTTTGAAATTCAGCTCGCTCGTGCTTGCACCCTTAGTCACAACGATTCTGTTTTGGAGGACGGGGGAGACTGTCGTGGCTATTTCTCGGATCTCGGGTAACCCAAGGCTTTCGAGCGCTTCCTTGAAGCCTTCCGCACCTGGCGCGAGCATCACGACATGTGCGCGCCTGTAGCGCTCAACACACTGCTCTATGCAGTCTTGGAGGATCATCCCTCGGGCCCCATCAGAAAGATTCTGGGCTTCATCCACTACCACAAGATCAATCCTCGCAGAAGTGGTAGAGAGAAGAACCTGGAACCGCTCTTGGGTCAGCACAAAAATCTGTTTGGACATCTGCTCGAAAGTCGGGATATCCGTCACACGGATTTCAGGGTCACTCGCCAAACGGGCCTTGATCTTCATATGGACTTCAGATAGCAGTGCGCGAGTCGGAGCAATGTAGACGAACGTGAAGCCGCTGGTCGAAACAGCACGGCGGCATAGATGCTCAATTACCAAAAACGATTTGCCAGCGGAGGTAGGGGCAGATATCGCCAGCGAAGAGCCCCCCTCCAAAGAGTCCCATACCCCTTTTTGGTAGTCTGTGAGGGCTATATTTTCTCCATGCACATTGATTGTATTGAGATGCTCAACCACATGGCGTTGAATCATACCTGCTAGGCTGGTTAGCTTTGACTTGAAGTTAAGCTCAGCATATTTGAGGCCCGGGAAATTTCCGAGTTCGGTCAAGACTGATGAGCATCGCTCCAAAACGCTGGATTCTTTGCTAACCAGCATCGCATTGAAAGCGATAGCCTGCGCTAACGCTACATGGCCTTCTACAGGTGACTGTGCGAATACTGAGGCACAGTAAAGCAGCTTACCCAAAGCCTCGATATCAGGGTCAGCTTGAGATCTTGCGATATTACTTGGCAGCGTATTGGCTGCTCCAGCGGACTGTAGAGCGCCTAGCGCATTTTTAAAATCGACGTTCCTGATCATGCGGGCAGACAGTGCTGATGCAAAACTACTCATCGCTCACATCCTCCCCAGGCGATGGGACAGTTAACGCCGTATCGGACTGCGCCGGCAAGATCCCCAAGGAGTCATAGAACAATTCTCTTAGCTCATCGACATCGGGTACAGCTACCAGATAGAGCATGCATTTGTTCGCATCGACGCCATGCTTTTCCAGCTGATTACTTACATTCTTGTGGTGCCGTTTGTGGTCGTTAGCGTACAGATTTCCAAAGTGCACCTCGTGCTTATCCAAGGCACCATCATCTACCGGCAATTTGTTCGCGAAGTGCTGGGACTCCGAGTAACAGATGACACCGACTGACCGCTCACGCTTGGGTGCGTTAGGGGAATTGAAGACATCCAGGTACTCCATCAGACGATCCTTATCTGCTTGAGGCAATGCGTCCAGATTCCCCAAATCGCGCGCCAGCCCATACTCTTGCAGGTATTGCTTTTTGTTGCTTCCAAAACCCGCAATCGACTCCGCGTAATCAGCAGTGCCGCTCGCGGCAGTACCAGCCAATTTTGACTCAAGAAAAAAGATGTGAAGGAGGCCATCCTTCACTGAAGCATGAATTCCATCTAGACCGTGGACTGGCATGTTTGTGGAGGTCTTCAAGGACATTTTGGCCACGAGTTGTGCCGCGTTCAGATGATGCACGGCGATGCAGTAGGCGAGCACTTCCCCTACCTCGCTCGCCCTTGATGGGTACTCCTTTCGAAACTGAATAAATGCATTTTTTACCGCTTTGTGAATTTGGCTTGTAAGTGATAGGTCGCCATTTTTCCCAGAGGCGAGCTGCGCCATGTACGCATCACGACGTCTTCGGCTCAAGGCATAGTTAACCGCTTGGCTGCTGAGGAAGTCAGCCAAGGAAAGAGTATTGGGAATGTCTTCTTGGAACCGTACATGCAGGAGAGCAAGCTTGGGGGACAGGTCTGCCGGCTGAGCGTGCAAATCCTGAACGCATTTGACGAACTCGTTAAGCGGAGACTGATTTAGGAGCTTGTCGATGACCTCAGTTAGTGAAGGCCCGGTTACTAAAGATGAAGACATCTGATCCATTCCCTGGGATAGCCAACACGTCCGTCAAATGCTCGCATGGAGTCCGCATGACGACGCCGCAATTTGATGATAATGACGGGTATGAATACAGATTGCCATCATCAGATTCGGGAGGGGCATCCGGGCTTGCGAGGCTGTAGATTGAGGTGTGTCAACGTCGTTCTCATGTTCATGATGCACGCGGTGACTCAAGGCCGGATATGTTGTCATAAACACACATCAGGAAACGCTGGATGAACCATAAAACCGCTTGGGAGAAAGCAGCTGAATCAGACGGTACAACCGAGTCGGAGCGCTCTCTAGCACGTCTTGCCCGCAAAGCGTTTTTAAGTCTGTGGAGCTACGCTAATGTTTACACCGACGAAGGTCGATCGAACGGCAAGGGTGACGGGAAGGAGTTGGTAGACCTCTTGGTTGTGTTCGGCAATGACGTGCTCCTGTTCTCGGACAAGCACTGCGCCTTTCAGACTGACGTAGATATCAAGGTTGCTTGGCCTCGCTGGTATAAGCGGGCGATAGAGAAGTCAGTCAAGCAGCTTGCAGGGGCCGAGAGCTTTTTACGCCGGTTCCCGGGCCGCGTGTTCGTAGACAAATCATGTCAAACAGCGCTGCCAGTAAAGCTGCCTGACCCATCATCAGCGCGATACTTTCTCATAGCTGTCACGCGGGGCGGGCACAGGGCAGCCGCAGACTACTACGGGGGCGGAAGCAGTGGTAGCCTGATGCTTAATAGCACGCTTGAAGAGCGTGCTCATTACGATCACCCTTTCGAGATCGGTTTTCCATTGAAAGGCAAGCGCTTCGTTCACGTACTGGATGAGGTAACGGTCGATACGCTTCTTGAAGAACTGGACACCGTCCCGGATCTCGTTGGCTACCTGTCGTGCAAAGAGCTCTATTTCGGGGCAAACGCCGTCATAATGGACATCGCAGGGGAGGAAGAACTGCTCGCCCACTACATGTGCACGATCGAGGACGGTAGACACGCCTTGCCGAAAGTGCCTTTAGGTGCGAATGGCGTAGTACTTGGCGAGGGTGACTGGCGGGCATATCGCTCAAGCCCCCAAAGAATGGTCAAGCGTGAGGCCGACAAGGGCAGCTACATGTGGGACGCTCTCATTGAGTATCAAGCCGCTTTCGTTCGCGCAGGAACAGCGATCGGCCTTCCCCATGTGGAGCCAGAAACCATCGACCATGAGCGAATACTACGCGCCCTGGCGTCCGAGCCGCGACTCGGAAGGCGCGAGCTCGCAAGCCACTTTCGCTACGCATTATCGAAGAGCGTCCCCGGCAATAAGTTCGCACGCATGATCCTTAGCAACGACACGAAGACCAGAGGATACGTGTTCCTGACGGTTCCAATGACGCCGGATCATGGGTATCAGGAATACCGGGAGCTACGCACTGACATACTGCTCGCGTACTGCCACGGCATGAAAATCCGACACCCTCACTTGACCGAAGCCATTGGCATCGCATCTGAGCCTTTCTCTGAAGCAGCCGCGTCGCAAGACTTCCTTTACGTCGAGCTTGCTGACGGGTTGAGCTCGGAGGAGTCGGCACATTGGGAGGCAGTGATGGAGGAGCTAGACATTTTGCAGACCCCGGCCAACGAAACTCGCTATTTCGGCGGGATCAGTCGCGAATTTCCGATGCCAGTTAGCTTCGGGGCTGGAGGATTGGGGGAGTACGAGATTAGCACCCCAATGAATCGTGCTGAGCGACGTAGGATCGAAAAAGAAGCTAGGAAAGCCGCTAAGAAAAAATGGTAAACCGCCGTATAGGCATCCAACTGGCGAATGCCGAACCAAGCACAATATTCTGTTCTGACGCCGAGTCGTGACCACTTTTACAGAAGCAACGAGGAGGCGCCAGAATCCCATTTAGGCGCCTCTGCATGCTTGTATAGCTGCTGTGCCTATTCGTGGATTCAAGCAATAGGTTTTGGATCGATCTGGAACTTAGCAATATCTATGTTGCACTATCAAAACGAATAACAAGCCTCACAAATGCGCTGCAATAGCCTTCCAGGCCACTTTCCAAAAAACAAGCCGTAACTGCCCGTTCTCGTGCCATTGGTCAGAATTGAGCGCGGAGCATGAGACAGAGCATTGCTGCCCTCTCAGTCGCAGAGCAGCAACCAGGTAAATGCGTTGCAACGCAGCCATTCTTCTGATGGCCTATTGAGGTAGCAATTTGGTATCTTGTCTTCAAGACATCTCAAATTCTCAATCGTAGGAAGCAAAGGATTGAACCATGCGGTATAAGTTTTTAATCAGGAAGCAAAATGGAACTTGGCCGAAGGACGGGCTACCCGCCTTTGTACTTGAACAGGATAAGTGGGACGATTATGGGTTCAGGACACAGTATCACCTGTCCTATGTAACTTTAGATAAAAACGGACAACGTATCGTAGATCATATAGGGCCTGTGAAAATTCTCAAACTGGGACAAGTCGATGATGAGAGGTCGCATGTTAATGAGAGCTTCAACGAGCTGGACGATGACTTCTGCTCAGTCGGAGAGTCTTTAGACTATTATGAACGGCTGGGACAACTTCCAGAGCGTAGGAGAGAGCAAGCACTAACCGGTTTACGGGATGTTGTTTATGACCAAGCATTACAAGATAAATTTCGAAACGAACGCGGCTGGGCGACCTCTCTGTTCCGAGATGGCAAGGACGACAAGTATTTAAAGATCAGCTATGGCTTGGTGACAGGAGATTACACAGAGCTTCCAGGTGAAGAGCTAACCTTTTCAGTGAAATTTGGTAACTGGCTGAACCCACTGAATTTTGCATTTATAAACCGGAAGCCGTACCGGCACCGAAGATCTATCCTTCCCGCACGCATGGCAGTGCTCGTAGGCGCCAATGGTTCAGGAAAAAGCACCGTACTAGCCCGCATCGCGCGACTAGCATTCGCTACGATAGCGGAAAGAAAAGAGATGACCTCGCTCGGCACATTAACCCCTGCCGGAATTGGGTTCCCACGTATTGTGACCATCTCATTCAGCGCCTTTGACAGCTTTCATTTGCCAGGATCAAACACGCGAAATCGCAGAAAGATACTTGATGAGATGGCCTCCGGCACCGGTAGGTTTGCCTATGTTGGTCTCAGAGATTTGAAAGCTGAAGGATCCAGGATTGCAAAGGGTGCGGAAAGCGAAGCTAGTTCTTTTGGGGATGCCGATAGACAAGGAGCTACTCGACTTAAATCTATTGAAAAAATCGCGGAAGAGTTCTACCTCTATCTGTCTCAAATAACCGACACTACTAAGATCAGCATCCTAAATAATTTGCTCGCAGGCCTTCTCGAAGGTTCAGCATTTGATGAGCTATCAGATCACGACCTAGACGACTGGGATAAAGAAATTATCCTGTCAACCTTCCTTAAATGTAGCACCGGACATAAGATTGCTGCACTCGTAGTTACTAGTCTCATCGCTGTGACGGTACCGTCTTCGCTGGTGTTATTTGATGAGCCTGAAACGCACCTACACCCCCCCTTGCTTGCCGCCCTAATGCACGCTGTAAGGGCAATAATGGCGAATAATAACTCGTTCTGCATCATTGCCAGCCATTCCCCAGTGGTGGTTCAAGAAACGCTAGGGGCAGATGTAAGAGTTATCAAGCGTGATGGTGACTGGGCTTTTGTAGAGGGCGTTGGCAACGAAACCTTTGGGGAAAGCATTGGACTTATAACATCCGAAGTATTTGGGCTCAACCCGGAGGCAACTGACTACCATCGGGTTCTGGACGATCTAGTGGATCGTTTGGATGACCAAGAGGACTTGGAAGAACTATTCCTAAATGGTCAAATGAGCCACCAGGCGAGGTCATACAGCATGAGCAAACGCGCTTTTCAGAAAAGGACGAAGAAATAGTGTGGAACCTGACTAAACCCAGCTTAACATCTATTCGTTCCGACTTAGACTTACTTTTTCCTGAAGGCGCAGGATCTGGGGTATCCGAAAATGACAAACTCAGAATTTTAGAACTTTACGATGAGTACGAGGATGAACTAGGTGAGCCTAATCCAGTCTGGAAGACAAAGTTCTTGTCTGATGGCTCTAGAGATTTATTATTGGCTGCTTACGCACAGGTATCCGACAAGGGTCAACTATCCCTACTTCGGACGGCGTTAAAAAAGGGCGCGCTAAAATGCCCCTACTGCGGGTTTGGGGAAATACGCGACCTAGATCATCACCTCCCAAAAAAACACTATAAATGTTTCAGCGTATTCGCTTTGAACTTGATACCATCATGTTCGAAGTGCAATGGGCACAAGCCACGAACCCCTCCTTCTGTAAAAGAAAAATATCATATCCATGCATACCTCGACGATGTCTCAGCCTATGATTTTTTGGTGGCTGACGTTGAGATTTCAGACGGCGCATTGACCGTCGTATTCCGGATCGAAAGACGCCCCGGAATGACCAATGAACTGACAAAACGTTTAAGGCAACACCTTAGAGACTTTAGGCTAAACGAAAGGTATGTCGCGCAAATAACCAATTACTTGCAAGATCAAGAAACTGGATTGGCCGACAACTTCAGATCAGGGGGCGCTCCCGGAGTTAGAGCATATCTGCTTCGCACCGCCGAATCGATCGCTCGTACGAATGGTGCCAATGACTGGCGAGTCGCTTTGGTGCTAGCCCTAGCCGACTCAGATGAGTTTTGTGATGGGGGTTTCTACGAAGTGCTCGGTTTCGCCTAGAGTGCTCTTCCTCCCTGAAATTTGGCCGTACGTGGTCAAAAAAGGATGGTCGGCCCAAGGGTAAGCTGACCGCTATCAGTTGATAGCAGCCTAACCAATATGGGGCTCATACTCATCGCACCTGTCACAGATCGAGCTATTTTTCTGTCTCCTACCCTTTGAGGATTTTTGACATCCGCCACAACGTGGCGGCTGATATCTATAGCCCCAGAGGTAGGCAGAAAAATTTTCCAAGCCCGCTGACGCTACGCTGATCCACTCACCTGCGAGAAATGGAGGGAGTAGGCGATAGCTGATTTTGCAAAATTCTGGTGCGCAAGGGCGAAAGGTAGCTTGCCCAGATTTTCACTCCTCGCTCACATGTGAGCAAGACAGAAAATGGATAGGTTCATTCCGATTCTAGAGATGACCCTCAGCAAAACCTGCTACGTTTGGATACACGCCTACACGCTTTCAGAATATTTACCTCCTACGCACGCCTACACACATACACGGTTCCGGATTTTCCTGTCCTATAAGAGTTCGATTCCCTCTACCCGCTCCATATTTTTCCTAACACGTTAATTCTCCTCAAATCTCCGAATGGCACGTAGCGTAACAACCTCTACCGCTGTCCGAGCGGGATCTACGCTTCTTCGCATAGCTGCTCATGTTCAGTATCGCTTCTATCTTCAGTCAGACTGATATCCATACATCAACGCATTCCAGCCACCTGATCGCCGAAAAAGCGATAGTACGCAGCGTCAAGAATGACGACTTACCAAGCTTGGGTACATGCTAACGACTTGGCAGGAAGCACGTGCTCGTGCCAGCTCAAGCTTCAGAACCCTGGAAACTGAAATCAACTACCTGACTGTTTTTTGAAGATGGCCTGCGAACGTTAACAGGCCACTATCCGTTGCACCCAAGCCATCAAGTTCAGAGGGGCCTGAGGGTAACCAACATCCCGCCAGTCCCATCCTCAATCAACCAAATAGCAACGTCAGGCGCAACACCTTTGACCTTATCCCCCCCGGGGAGGATAAGGTGTCAGCCTGGATCAATCACCCAACAGGCTCAAGCGATGAGTGAGCATGAACATCCGTATGACCATACGCACCAGTCACACGAGGCGATCATCAAACGTCTCAAGCGTGCAGACGGCCACTTGCGAAGCATCATCACCATGATCGAAGACGGCCGCGAATGCGTGGACATTGCTCAACAGCTTCATGCAGTCGAGAAAGCGATATGTCAGGCGAAACGCACGCTGATCCAGGATCATATCGATCACTGCCTTGAAAACACCATGGGTGCTCTTGCCAAAGGCGAGCGAGCGCCACTTGAAGCCTTCAAGCAAATCACTAAATACCTGTAAGGCCTCACATGCCCGACTTTGCCGATTTATTGCAGCGAGGCGGTGCCCACGCTTGGCTGTACTTCCCCAGCGCCATCCTTTTAGGGGCATTGCACGGCCTGGAGCCGGGGCACTCCAAAACCATGATGGCGGCATTCATCGTGGCCATTCGGGGATCGGTGAAGCAGGCTGTCATGCTCGGGCTGGCGGCAACGCTTTCCCATACCGCTGTTGTCTGGTTGGTCGCCATCGGCGGCATGTATTTGGGTCAGGGCCTGGATGCCGAAACGACCGAGCCCTACTTTCAACTTGCATCCTCGGCACTGATCATCGCCATCGCGCTGTGGATGTTGTGGCGCACATGGCGTGGCGAGCAGCTGTTTAAATTCGAAGAAGAAAACGGTGGCCACTGCGATCACCACGACCACGAAATACACCATCAAAGCCATGACCATGACCTGGAACACCAGCACGGCCATAGCCATGATCACGGCAATCCGCAAAGATTCACGCTGGCTGCCGAGGGTTATCAGGATGCTCATGAGAAGGCCCATGCCGAAGACATTCGCAAGCGGTTCACCTATCGTGAGGTCAGCAACGGTCAGATCCTGATGTTCGGTTTGACCGGTGGGCTCATCCCTTGCCCAGCCGCAATCACTGTTTTACTGCTGTGCCTGCAAGTGAAGCAAGTCACGCTAGGGGCCGCGATGGTGCTTTGTTTCAGCATTGGTTTGGCAATCACTTTGATGACTGTCGGAGCCGCTGCCGCTATCGGCGCTCGCAAAGCATCAAACCGTTTTCCCTGGCTCAATGCAGCTGCCCGACGAGCCCCGTATCTTTCCAGCGTGTTGATCATTTGCGTCGGCGTGTACGTGGGTGTCCACGGCTGGAACGGATTGTATTCGTGAGATGACATCGTGTTCGAGCTGACCAGCTATCTGGGCCTCTTTGCCGTGGCATTTGGTGCCGCAACGCTTCTGCCGCTGCAGTCTGAAGCAATGCTGGCCGGTATGCTCCTTTCAGAACGCTACGCGACGACTCTTCTTTTGGTGATGGCAACGACGGGCAATGTTCTGGGGTCGGTCGTGAACTGGTATCTGGGGCGCTCGATTGAACGCTTTCGGCACAAGCGCTGGTTCCCCATCAGCGAGCGACACCTCGACAAAGCGCAAATTATTTACAGGCGCCATGGACGCTGCGCATTGTTGCTCAGTTGGGTGCCCATCATCGGTGACCCGATCACCATGATCGCCGGTGTCCTGCGTGAGCCGCTTTGGAGCTTTCTGCTGGTTGTCACTTTTGCAAAAGCTTTACGCTATTTGACGCTGACAGCGATCACGCTGGGGTGGGCGGTATAGAGGAGATCGGCGGTGGTGGCATTGCACCCCGTCGCTGATCCAACCCATGCTTCACCCTAACCCCATCTTGTGCTTTCATCGTGCGCCTTATTAAACTCTCAAGGACGAAAAATGCGTGCTGCCATTCTGATGCTGATCATTGCCTGCGTTACAGGCTGTGCATCCAAGCCCGATTACTACGTATCGCCCACCCCGGTCTACATTTCCGCCACCGCCACTTACTGGGTTGAATCTTTCAAGATAGCCCTGGAAGGTGAGAACGATCGCTTTCTTTCAAGGGCCCAGTTAGAAGAGGATCTTGAACTGGAATTGATCAATCAGCTGAAGCAGGCCCATCGTTATGCAACGACAAAAGAGAGTGCCGATTACCTGCTGGACATTACGGGCTTGTACAAACGACGTATCGGTGACTCAAAAGGCGGATTCATATCGTTTATCGTCGATGACAATACGGTGATGGGCAGCGTGGACTTCAGCTATCAGGTCTCGGTAAAAAAAGCGGAGAAGGAGCTACTCCACTTTGGCCAGTACCGGGATTCGCTTCAGCCTGCCGGAGTGATGGGCAATTGGGAAAACATGAGGACGATGGCCGGAGCTATTACCAACAAAGGTAATTCCGACGTAGAAAAATTTTATATTCGTGTACTGCCTCGCTTCATTGTCGACGATATCAAAGCCATCCCCTCGCGCTGATATCGCGTTGCGTATGCCCAGCCTTACTGCACCCAGAGGCTGAAACGCACCCAAACTGATGATAAGGACCTCACGTACTTCATCGGCTAACAGTGCCAGGCCATTGCGCGGGCAACCAAGGAATCACGATACGTCACGAAGCTATCGTGATTCCCATGAACCAACATCCACCTTCCCCACTCCCGCGTCACGCATCACCTGCCCTCTGGCCTCTTGCGCCGAAACCGGCACCACTAGAAACTGCCGATAATCCCTGAAAGCCTCCAGCACAGATGTGTCCTGAGGACGATAGTCATCGCCACTCATCTGTTGCTGATTCGCCACACACGATCTTCCAATAACACTCATACACACATCGTTTGCGCCAGTTGAACCCGGACCAAACAAAGCAAACGCTGTACCCGGCTGATCCGTATCGTTGAACAGTGGATGAGCTACGTTTTCAAAATCATTCCCTTCCACCAGCAACTGTGAGGATGAAGTCCGCGACATGATTGCGCCTTGGTAAGTCATGCGCTGAAAGACGTTATTGACCAGTTGAGCGCGGACTTGCGCATTATTCATGCCGCCGGAGTGCGGCGCTCTTCCCGAGGCGTCGTGTATGTAGTTTTTTGACAGCGTCAGCGTGTCCTGACTGCCGAGGAACAGCCAGACCCAGTAATGATGACCATCGCAGGTCGACGAGTAAGGCGTGCGACCGTCGAATTCATTGCTGGAAATGGTGACGTGTAAAGCAGTGCCCCAGCCTGTCACGATCATTTGTCTGCCGATACGGGCGAAGGTGTTGTGGTCAATCCACACGCCATCGGCCTTGTTCAGAGTGAGCGCATCTCCGCCCCATACGACACTCGGGTTGATGTCTGAAAGCGTCAGGTTACGGACAATCACGTTATGCGCGCCGTCACCGATGAACAGTCCTGCACCTTGGATACCGGCCTTTTTGCCCACGCCTATCAGGGTCTTGTTCGATCCGACTTTCAGTGGCTTCAGCCCTGCATTGTCGTAGGTCACCATGACCGGTGGCCTGGATTGGCAGAAGTTGTTGGGACCATTGAGAGCAAGCTGCTCGCCGCCATGCGGACACTGCTTGACCATGCAGCCCGGTTCGGTGGTTTCGGCGCTGCCTTTGGCAACGAGACTCCCACGAAAGTCGAACAGGTGCTCCAGCACAATGACCCGCGGGGTTTCATCGGTACAGGCACCGCGCGAGTCGTAAGACGCGCACAGTGCAGACCGAAGCTGGTCAAGCGTTGAAGGGTGTACTGCCGCGGCGGCTCCGCCACCCGTAACCCCTTTGGCAAAACCTTCCGGCAAGTCCGCTGCCTCCAGGTATTGCGCACCCGACAGCATCAGGAACAAAGCAGAAACGCATTGCAAAAGAGCACCCAAAAGCCTCATTTGTTGAACTTCCAGTCCTATTCGCGAAGGGACGCGAAAACAGTCTGAATGCTAAACGCAGAGCGGCCTGCCTTACTCGTATTCTGTAGACTTGGTCAGGCTCTGTTCAGCCGCGAGCATCCCTCACGAAAACGCCAGCTCCATTCTGATACTGTCGATTCCAGGACCATGCCCGTCCACTTCGACAGAGGTCACGACAAACCCCAGATTCAAGTAGAAGCCCTGAACGTGCTGGCTGGTATCGATGTGGGAACGGGTGACGCCCGGTAATGACCTTACGACATCAAGTCTCGCCTGGGTCAGAAACCTGCCCAGGCCGCTACCGTGTTGCTCACTGTGGACCATGCCCCATGTAAGCTCGGCCACTGACGGGTCTGACAGCACGAGGTATCCCCCGCAAGCCAGAACATCGCCATCACGCTCGACAACGAAGTACTGACCCAACGGTGCCATCAGGAAGCTGGCAAATTGCTCGCGCTCCGCAGGATCAAAGTAACGCGGTACGTTGCTGTCGAAGATATCCAGACAGATATTCCGGGCCGAAAGTGTGTAGGGTAAGAGCGTTGCCATTTTTAGCCTGTCCGTTGCGGTTAATCACATTGCCTGACGAAATATCTCCTGAATCTGCTCAAGATCGGCACGACGCGGATTGGTCAGACCGCACGCATCTTTCAGGGCATTGGTGGCCAGGATCGGGAAATCCTCTTCCTTGACGCCAAGCACCGCCAGCCCCGCCGGGATTTCCACGGCAGCCGACAGTGCGCGAATGGCCTCGATTGCCGCCTGAGCACCTTCTTGCGGAGAAAGACCACGAATATTGCAGCCCATCGCATGCGCAACATCAGTCAGGCGCGCAGCGCTGACGCTGGCGTTGAAACGCTGAACATGAGGCAGCAATACGGCGTTGCACACACCGTGCGGCAAATCATAGAAGCCGCCCAGTTGATGCGCCATGGCGTGTACATAGCCCAATGATGCGTTGTTGAACGCCATGCCGGCCAGAAACTGTGCGTAGGCCATGTTCTCGCGTGCAGTAATGTTCGCTCCATTGGTGAAGGCGTCGCGCAGATTGTTGGCAATCAGTGCCATGGCCTGCAACGCGCAGGCATCCGTGATCGGATTGGCAGCCGTCGAGACATAGGCCTCTATCGCGTGAGTCAAGGCATCCATACCGGTGGCAGCGGTCAGTGACTTGGGCATGGCAATCATCATGTTCGGGTCGTTTACGGATAACAGTGGCGTCACGTTACGGTCAATGATGGCCATTTTTACGTGGCGCGCTTCATCGGTAATGATGCAGAAGCGGGTCATTTCGCTGGCGGTTCCGGCGGTGGTGTTGATCGCGATCAGCGGCAACTGCGGTTTTGCCGAACGGTCGACGCCTTCATAGTCGCTGATATGCCCACCGTTACTGGCGCACAGGGCAATGCCCTTGGCGCAGTCGTGAGGTGAACCGCCGCCCAGAGAAATCACGAAATCGCACTGGCGTTCCCGCAGCAAGGCCAGACCGTTCTCGACGTTGGCGATGGTCGGGTTGGGTTTGGCACCGTCATATACCACCGAGTCGATGCCCTGCTCCACCAACAGCCCCGCGACCTGACTGGCCACACCGGCCTTGGCCAACCCTGCGTCGGTCACGATCAGCGCCTTGAGAAATCCGTATTTGCGAATGGCGAGCATGGCTTCATCAATGCAGCCAGTGCCGATGATGTTCACTGCGGGGATGAAAAAGGTGCTGATCATGACGGACCCTCGTGGGTAGCTCGGATGCTTGGGTGATAGCCCAAGCATCCGCCGTGTGCGAGGTACAACCATTGACCTGGCGCAATGAAGCAGCCTGATAGCAGACCGTTGGTCGAAGACTCTTCGGTCTACGTGTGCAGGGTGGCTGTTTCAGCCGATGAAGCCGTCCGCCCTCAGCAGCGTTTCAAGGCACTGCTCGCTGATGCCGTAAAACGTCTTCAGCTCCTGGATACGCGCGATCAACAGGTCCGGGTTGACCGGTTCGGCGCGCTTGACCGCCAGGATCATCTTGTTCTTGTTGGTGTGCTCCAGAGAGATGAACTCAAAGACCTTGGTTTCGTAACCGCACGCTTCCAGCAACAAGGCACGCAGGCTGTCCGTGACCATTTCTGCCTGCTGGCCCATATGCAGGCCGTATTGCAACATCGGTTTCAGCAAGGCCGGGCTCTGGATTTGCAGGCGAATCTGTTTGTGGCAGCACGGCGAGCACATGATGATCGAGGCGCCGGAGCGAATGCCCATGTGAATGGCGTAGTCGGTTGCGATGTCACAGGCATGCAGCGCAATCATCACATCCAGCGCGCTGGGCGCGACAGTACGCACATCGCCGTGCTGGAACGTCAGGCCGGGGTGTTCAAGACCCGCCGCAGCGTTGTTGCACAAGGTGACCATGTCCTCACGCAGCTCGACACCGGTCACCTGCCCTTGCGCCTGCAAGGTATTGCACAGGTAGTCATGGATCGCGAAGGTCAGGTAGCCCTTGCCTGAGCCGAAGTCTGCCACCTTGATCGGCTGATCTAGCTTGAGTGGCGATGAACTCAAGGCATGGGAAAACACTTCGATGAACTTGTTGATCTGCTTCCACTTGCGCGACATCGCAGGGATCAGTTCATGCTGCCGATTGGTGACACCCAAGTCGGCCAGGAACGGGCGGCTCAGCTCCAGATAGCGCTTTTTCTCACGATCATGCCCGGCCGAAGGAGCTTCACGCTCCTGCTGAGCCTTGCTTTTGAACAGCGTGCTCTTGCCCTTCTTGCTGAACTCCAGCTGCACCTCGTCGGTCAGCGACAGCAGGTGCGCGTTCTTGAACGATTCAGGTATCAGGCTGGCAATAGCGCCCACCGCTTCTGCAAGCGGAAAATTCTTGGTGATATCGCGGGTCTTGTAGCGATACACAAAGGTAAGGCATGGCTGTTCCTTGACGGTCAGCGGTTTAATGATGACCCGCTGTAATTCGGCCTCGCTGCCCACGTATTTGGCCAGCACCAGCTTGATCAGCGAGTTTTGCGACAGGCTGGTGTCCAGCAGGCCGAGAAACTGCGCGCGGTGATCGGTCGCAGTGTTGGATGACGTGGGGGTAATGACTGACATTGAAAATGTGCCTCAAACGTCCCGGCCGGGACTCGAAAAATCAAACCGGCATTTTAGGCGCGTCGACGCGTCAAGGGCACCTCTATTTTTCAAAGACTACACACACTGTTTGCACGAACCTACACACCAAAGCGAAACACACATAACCTGTAAAACAATCACGACGAAATTCACGAGCCATTACTTGTACCGCGCAAAAACACCTTTATAGTCGCCCTCACTGATGACAGACAATCAGATCTCACTCCTGGAGCTTTTTGCTCTAAGGACTTCCTGCACACCTCGAAAATCGAGCAGGTGGAGCGGGCATTGGCTGTGCTGGGTCGGCGCATAACGTTGAGCATTGAGCAGGCTGCGTGACGCATAACACTGGATCATTCCAGCCAGTCCAATGCGTTGCGTAGCGCCCAGCGGACGAGCTGGCTTGCGACGATGGACAGAACCAGCCGCCAAAACCATTGAATGATGTGCTTGAGCATGGTGCGTTCCTCGTGGTTGATGTCGTCAGTGTGTTTTTATTACAGGCAGTGCTCAACCCGTGGTATTTCCGCAGGTGGTGCGCCGTCTGTCACGACTGCTGACGAGTCAATTCTGAGGGGTAAAAAAGGCGTTCTAAAACGAGGTTTGCATAGCTCAAACGCCTTGTGATGCGCTGTTAACCGATCCGAAAGCGTTCCCTGAACATGACGCCTTGTAGCAGATGCAAGGCGACCAGATTGCCGCCTACGGTGTTTTGCCAAGCTTTATGGGTCGTTTCGTAAAGGGCGTCAATTTCCTTTAGCAGCAGACGGTAGCGTTGGACTTCCAGAATCAGACGCCGCACGTCATGGCCCGCCCGGTGTGTAAAGTACGATAGCTAAAGCAAGGACGGCCTATATGAAGATATTTTTTGTACTGATGGTAATAGTTGGGATGTTGGGTAGCGGGACTGCGATGGCTGTGACTGGGAACGAGCTTTCCGAGCAATGCCAAGCTTTAATCAAAGATCCGACACCGCCATCCAAGTATTTTGCATCAGGTGTGTGTGCGGGGTACGTAAATGGAATGATAGACGGAATCCACATAGCTAAGGTACTTAGCCCTGATAGAGTGGATGTCTGTTTTCCTGATCATGGCTTTACCAGCTTTCAGGCTGTAAAGGTGGTTCAACGATACCTCGACACCCATCCTGAAAGACTGAATGAGGACGCGATGGTTTTAACCTCAATGGCCTTTAAACAAGCGTTCCCATGCCAGTGAGAGCTAAGGAAGGTCTGAAGTAGCCGGATGTTTTCCGGCTACCGAGTCCTCAGCACTTTTCAAAAAACGATGCATGTCGAAATTTGCTCAATTATCTTCGCTTTTTAGCTCTTTCGGCCGCTGCAAAGCCTTTTGCGGTAACCATTTCCTGCATTACACGCGCACCTCTCCTGCGCTCGCCAACAAATGTCGGCGGGCCATCCACAGGTTTGACAGGGCGAACAACGTCACCATCTGCGCGGTGTTCTTGGCCAAGCCCCGAAAGCGCACTTTTTCATAGCCAAACTGGCGTTTGATGACCCGAAACGGATGCTCGACCTTGGCGCGAACCTGGGCCTTGGCCTTCTCGATTTTGCGGATCGCCTTGTACAAAATACTGCGTTTTCCGTGCTTTTTGTAAGTGCTGCGGCGGGCGGCAATCTGCCAAATGACCTTGCGCCCAGCGTGTTCTTCGCGCTTCTCGACCCCGGTGTAACCTGCGTCGGCGCAGACTACGTTTTCCTCGCCGTGCAGCAGTTTGGCAACCTGCGTGACGTCTGCCACATTGGCCGCTGTTACTACCACGCTGTGCACCAGGCCTGACTCGTCGTCGGCGCCGATGTGAGCCTTGGCGCCGAAATAGTACTGGTTACCTTTCTTGGTTTGATGCATCTCAGGATCGCGTTTGCCATCCTTGTTCTTGGTCGAACTGGGCGCGTGAATCAGCGTGGCATCGACGATGGTGCCTTGACGCAACGACAAGCCACGGTCGCCCAGATAACCATTAATTACGCCGAGAATCCCGGTCGCCAACTCGTGCTTTTCCAGCAGACGACGGAAGTTGAGAATGGTGGTTTCGTCTGGAATTCGCTCCAGGCTCAGGCCTGAAAACTGACGCAGGATGGTCGTCTCATACAGCGCTTCTTCCATCGCCGGATCGCTGTAGCCGAACCAGTTCTGCATCAGATGAACACGCAGCATCGCCATCAGTGGGTAGGCGGGCCGGCCACCTTCTCCTTTTGGATAATAGGGCTCAATCAGGGCAATCAAACCTTTCCAGGGCACCACCTGATCCATCTCGATCAGGAACAATTCCTTACGGGTCTGCTTGCGCTTGCCGGCATACTCGGCGTCGGCGAAGGTCATCTGTTTCATCATCGAAAAGCTCGGCGACTGGTGTCCGGAGATTTTGCCAAATTAGGAAGTCTTTGTAGTGGTCAACTGATCCCGGACACGACGTTAAGGTTTTTCTCGTACTGAGCGGGCGCCATTCCATCATTGAACTGGTGTGGCCGAATCCAGTTGTAACGATGCATCAGGTAATGACTGATATCCCGCTGAGCCTCTTGGACCGTCATGTAGCCCACGGTCGGTATCCACTCAGTTTTCAAGCTGCGGAACACACGCTCCATCGGCGAGTTGTCGTAGCAATTACCCCGGCGGCTCATGCTCTGGCGTATGCGGTATCGCCAAAGCCGCTGGCGAAACTGTCGGCTCCCGTATTGGACGCCCTGGTCGGAATGAAACAGCAGGCCCTGAGGCTTGCCGCGTTGCTCATAAGCCATGTCCAGCGCCTTGATCACCAAGTCCGTATCCGGTTTGTTCGAAAACGCCCAGCCCACCACCCGACGCGCGTAAAGATCCATAACCACCGCCAGGTAATGCCATTTTCCTTGCGCCCAGATGTAGGTGATGTCGCCACACCAGACCTGATTGGGCGCGGGTACATCGAACTCCCGATTCAAAATGTTCGGAATGTCAGGCCGCTCCACTGTTGCTTTTTTATAAGCATGCGAGCCTGGTTGCTTGCTGATTAATCCCAGCTCCCGCATCAAGCTACGCACCTTGAACCGACCGATTTGCTCGCCATCCGCCTGCATCATCGACACGATACTGCGGCTGCCGGCAGCGCCTCGACTTTGCCCGAACAGCTCATTGACTCGGCTAAGTAAACGAACCCGCTCGGCGTCTGGAGACCGACGCCGCAGGCAATGGTTGTAGTAGCACGAGCGAGGTACCTCGAACACTTCGCACAGCAATTCGATTGGCTCATGGACACTGAGCTGATCAATCAGCGCATGCGCTCGTGCTCTTCCGACATCAAGAGCGCGGTGGCCTTTTTTAAAATGGATTTCTCCCGCTCAAGACGGGCGATCCGGGCTTCGAGCTCCTGGATTTTTTGCTGCTCGGGCGTGAGGGCTTTGCTCTGTGGAGTGACACCGTTGCGCTCTTGTTGAAGCTGGTTGACCCAGCGACGCAGCGCAGATTCGACCACCCCAAGCGAGCGGGAGGCTTCGATATGGCTATAGCCTTGATCGAGCACGAGGCCTGCGGCCTCGCGTTTGAATTCAACGGAAAAGGTACGGCGTTGTTTGGTCATCAGACACCTCTATCTGGCGATATTCTCGCCTAAATGAGTGTCCGGAACCATTAGACCACTACACTTTTTCAGAGTTTCCCTAACAGAATAACTTGTACAAGGAACGTGCAGTATGTTGAGTCAAGCAGCACTCTTGGAAAACGAAGATATCGCACGGGTTACTTTAAAACCCGTAGAGTACTTGAGCGTCATACTCGATGATGAAAAAAGCGGAGGCCGGAGCGCGGCACTTATTCTGACCAGGGAAGACATCCTCAGTCTTAAGCGTTACGAGCGTCACGCCCTGAACATTCCCACCTCGCTTACTCGTGTCGAACAGCAATTGGGTTTTACAAGAAGTTACATTCCCGGGCTTGAGCCTGAAGATATGTTAGTGACTTACCAGGCAATCAATAATCATGGCAAGAGCTGGCTCAGTATCGAGGATGGCATCAAACGCAGCGGGTTCGCCATTGAATTGTTTGCCACCCAATTCTCGAGACAGGGCGAACAGATCATCAACTACATCGAAAAAATGGATTTTGCCAGACAACTGGACATGACCGTTGCCGATTTAAACATCGAAGAGGTTCGTAACACTGCGCCGGTACCACTGGGTGAAACCGATCAGAGGGTGTGTATCACGCTGGCAGAGTTTCTGAAGAAAACGGCGTCACAAATAAAAAACCATCAGCACGCTGCGCAAACCCTGGCGGACCACATCGATACGTTCAGCACCGTTCTGAGCGTCCAGCTCATTCCCGGCATCAATGACAAGGTGAAACTGGCAAATTGTTCTGATCTGGACCAGCAGATCCAGGATCTGGAAAAAGATATCGAACAACTGACGACGGAAATCGAGCAGAAAAACAACGAGTATAAAACCGCCCTGTATAATATTGCCTGGGGTCTTTTCGGCGGGCCCATCGGGGTCGCTATCACGGGGGGCATTTTTGGTGCCCAAGCAGAGGAAATCCGTAAAGAAAAAAAATCGAATGGTGGCTTCCAAGAACGAGAAAGTTCAAAAACTCGAAGAAAAATCTCCTTTGGCAGCCGCCGTGCGCAGTCTGCAAATACTGTTTGAAGACATGAATATTCGCATGATGGACGCTCACCAGAGCGCCACCCATTTGAAAGACCTCTGGACCATGCTGGCGGCGTATATCGACCGTTCTGCCAGTGAACTTTCAGCGATCACGACTGATCAGGCGCTGATGATTTTCGCTATGCAGTTTCAAGGCGTAGTCACACCTTGGCGGGAAATAAGAGGCATGGCGAATCAGTTACTTAAGATATTTGATAGTGCACTGGATCAGTTTCAACGCGAACAGCAATCCGGCAAGAGAGGACAATGATCATGAGCACTGAAACCCTGAGTGAGCCGTTGGTCCTCACCCCTCCTGACAATGAAGTCATGACAGCCGCCCGCCAGAATATTCTTGCGCAGGTGAGCACTTTGAAGCTGAACTTTCTGTCGGCCATGAAAGAAAAAATGCTGCCGCTTCAAGACGCATTGATTAGCGCAGACAAGGTCTATCGCCAGGAACTGGCCAATATCACCGTGCAGTTGAATACTGTAAACCTGAAACCGATCGATCAGAAACAACAACTGATTGAGGCCGACGCAACGCTCAGCGACAAACAGAAACAACAAGCGATCAACCTGCTGAACGGGCAGCGCATTCGCCAGGTATCGAATATCACAGCAGCGGTACGCCGCAGCGCGGCGGCCATTGCCGAGCACAGCGACAATGTGGCGCAGATAAACCTGACGCTGGAAAGCAATCGTTTGCTGGAAACACTCCAGCAACAGATCGACAGCATCACCCAACGATCAGCCACGTTAGAAAGCGCAATGGCTTTAATCGCTGAAGACCGACGCCTGCTTGACGCAACGATCAGTACGCTTGAAAAGTACAACATTGCCGACCTGTTCAAGGAACTACTGCCTACCCAGGAGGAGCTACAGCTCATCATCACACCATCGCCAGAGCTTGCGCTGGTCTCCGCAGGGATTGCCAGACTCGAAAAACTACTCGACAAGATCAGCAGCGCCCTGACTTACCTTGATCTTACTCGAGAACGCGACAGGCTGAGGTCGCGCTATAACGCCCTGCTCGACGACTCCCGCCTGTCTACCCAGGAAACAAAGGTAATCAAGGAAAAACTCGACGAGTTGACAGGGCTCGCTGGCGTCGCTCAGAGCAAAGCACTTTGGGTACAAGAAGCGAAAAAGGTTTATCAATCGCTCTATCATTTTCTGGATCAGATAACATCGCCAGGTGATGCTTCGGCGTCGATCAGCCAGCATGTCGAACAACTGAAGACCTACATAAAATCGTTTTATGACGTAAAACGTATCGTCTGACCCGGACGATTTTCAAGCAAGGCAGATGTCGATAAAATCGACATCTGCCTTTTGCCGTTACCCCAACACCACCAGCCGATTCGGCAGCTCATTCCTGCCGTGCGTCACTGGAACGTGATCGGCAAGCAACTCGCCACAGGCATGGATACAGCCAAGAAACCCCTGCAAGGTCTGCCCGTCTCTGACCTGCTGTGTAAATACGTCGACCATCGCCTTCCAGGTATCGTCATGCAGACGACTGGCAATGCCATGGTCAACCAAAATTTCGACATACCGTTCGGCCTCACTGACAAAAACCAGAATGCCGGTTCCGTCATGGGTCTTGTGCAGGTTTTGTTCAAGAAACTGCCGACGTGCCAGATTTCCGGCTCTCCAGCGCCGAACCGAAAGCGGCACCAGCAAGGCCGACACGTTCGACACGCGGCAGACCAGCGCCACAACAATGAACGTACTCATTTGCGCCAGCATCAGTTCGTCCGCGCTCAACCACTGAACGCAGTAATTGACCGTGCCCGGCAGCAGCAGGCCGATCAACCCGGCCCAGATCAGCGGCATGTACGCGTAGTCGTCGGCACGAGCAGCCAGTACTGTAACCAGTTCGGCATCGGTGCGCTGCTCGACGCGATCAATCGCTTCGGCGACCTGCCGCTGTTCATCTCTGTTCAATAACGCCATGCTTCCCTCATTGACCAATCGATCGGCTACCAGTTGCCCGAAGCCCCGCCGCCATCGAAGCGACCGCCATTGCGGTCAGCGGCCCTGTCACGTGCAGGCCGGGCACCGGCCCCGCGTTTGATACTGATGATCACGATGCCCAGCACGATGAGGGTCAGAACAATCGCGATCAGCCAGACCTGATCGTCACTGGTCTGCTCTTCATATTCGGACATCTGTCTCGTCGGTTCGGGATAATCCGGTATCTGACCGCCCAAAGCCGCGATAACCGCCCGCGTACCGCGCTCGATGCCGACCGCAAAACGATTGTCGTCAAACTCGGGCGTCATCAACATATCGATGATCAAGGAGGCTTGGGCTTCATTGAAACGATCCTTCAGGGCAGCACCGACTTCCATGAATACTTTGCGCTTGTCACGGTAAACCACCAGCAGAACGCTGTCGTCTTCGCCGTGCGGCCCAAGGCTCCAGGCGTCACCGAGTCGGGCTCCGAACTCTTCGATGCTCGTGCCTTGCAGATCGGCCAGGGTCACCACTACAACGCGCTCGCCGGTGGCTTGCTCGTGGGCACGCAGAAGTCTGGCCAGACGAACTGTGGTCTGGCTGTCGAGCATTTGTGCAGCATCGACCACACTGCCGGTCATTGGCGGAAAAACCAGCGCGGCTGGCTCCGCCTCGGCACGCAACCCACCTCCCAATAGCATCACCACGTACAACATCCATTGTGAAACAGACTTCAAAATCAGACCTCCGGTGCTTTTTTGAATCTATTGAAACGACACGCCTTAGCCAAAACACAAGTTCCCCGGCATAATCCATCGCCAACGCCTGATGCGGTCAATAGCTGATCGAACAGGGTTTGTACAAAAATCAATCAAACCACCATTTTCGTACACACCTTGGGGGGACTTCGTACAGTGAAGCGGATGGCAACTATCCTTGCGCCCTGTACGAACCATAACGCCAAAGGTCCATAACCCAAAAACTGGCTGTCGGATATTAAACGCGAGTTGCTGACAAAAGCCTTGAGAAATCATTCATGAATAAGCTGTGTTTATTAGGTTTGCTGGTCGGGATGGCCAGTCAGTCGGTGATGGCCCAAAGCGCCGCCGCCACGGACAATACAACGCTTCAAGCCAAGAATGCCTTCATCGGCAAACTCATGAAACAAATGACCCTGGACGAAAAGATCGGCCAGTTGCGTTTGATCAGCATCAGCGCCGACATGCCACAGCCGCAAATTCTCAAGGAAATTGCTGCCGGAAGAATCGGCGGCACGTTCAACTCCGTTACCCGTTCGGAAAATCGTCCGCTGCAGGAAGCTGCTGTCGCCAAAAGCCGTCTGAAAATTCCGATGTTTTTTGCCTACGACGTGGTTCACGGTCATCGTACGATTTTCCCGATCAGCCTGGGCATGGCCGCCAGCTGGGACATGGACGCCGTCGCACTGATGGGCCGGGTTTCGGCTAAAGAGGCAAGTGCTGACAGTATCGACATGACATTCGCGCCCATGGTCGATATTTCCCGCGATCCACGCTGGGGCCGCAGCTCCGAAGGCTTTGGCGAGGACACCTACCTGGTGTCACGCATTTCCGATGTGATGGTCCGGTCTTTCCAGGGCAAGAACATCGCAGCCAATGACAGCATCATGGCTGCCGTCAAACACTTCGCTCTGTATGGCGCGGTCGAAGGCGGACGCGACTACAACACCGTGGACATGAGCATGACGCGCATGTATCAGGACTACCTGCCGCCCTACAAGGCTGGCATCGATGCAGGGGCTGGCGGCGTAATGGTTGCGCTCAACTCGATCAATGGTGTCCCGTCGACCGCCAACAAATGGCTGATGCAGGATCTGCTGCGCAAGGACTGGGGCTTCAAGGGCGTGACCATCAGCGACCATGGCGCGATCAAGGAACTGATCGACCACGGCGTGGCCAAGGACTTTCGCGAGGCCGCCAAGCTGGCGATCAAGGCTGGCGTCGATCTGAGCATGAACGACGTGGCCTATGGCGAGCAGTTGCCCGGGCTGGTCAAGGACGGCGAGGTTTCCATGAAGGAAATCGACAGCGCCGTGCGTGAGGTACTTGGGGCAAAATACGACATGGGCCTGTTCGCCGCTCCTTACGGCCGAATCGGCGTCGCTGCCGATGACCCGGCAGACACCTATTCCGACGACCGCCTGCACCGTGCCGAGGCTCGCGATGTTGCGCGCAAGACACTGGTGCTGCTGAAGAACCAGAACGACACGCTGCCGTTGAAGAAACAAGGCACCATCGCGGTTATTGGTGGATTGGCTCAAAGCCACCTCGACATGCTCGGCAGCTGGTCGGCAGCGGGCCGTGCCAATCAGTCGGTCACTGTCTATGAAGGGCTGGCCAACGCGGTCGGCGACAAGGCCAAACTGGTTTACGCCCGTGGTGCCAACGTCAGTGACAACGAGCACATCCTCAACTATCTGAACTTCATCGAGAAGGAAGTCGAGGTCGACCCGCGTCCAGCGCAGGAAATGATCGACGAAGCGGTCAAGGTCGCCGAGCAGGCTGATGTGATTGTTGCCGTGGTAGGCGAGTCGCGCGGTATGTCCCATGAGTCGGCCAGCCGCAGCAGCCTGAACATTCCGGGCAAGCAGCGTGACCTGATCAAGGCACTCAAGGCCACGGGTAAACCACTGGTGCTGGTGTTGATGAATGGCCGTCCCCTGGTACTGGTCGACGAGCAGGAACAGGCCGATGCCATGCTCGAAACCTGGTTCCCGGGCACCGAAGGTGGCAACGCGGTGGCGGATGTACTGTTCGGCGACTACAACCCGTCGGGCAAGCTGGCCATGTCGTTCCCGCGCTCGATCGGTCAACTGCCGGTCTACTATGCACACTTGAATACCGGCCGTCCGTATCATGAAGACAAGCCGGGCAACTATACCTCGCACTATTTCGAGGAGCCCAATGGCCCGCTGTTCCCGTTCGGTTACGGTCTGAGCTATACGCAGTTCGACGTCTCGGACATCAAGCTGTCTGACGCCAGCATGACGCGCAAAGGCAAGCTCACTGCCAGCGTAACCGTAAAAAACACCGGCAAGGTTGCAGGCGCGACCGTGGTGCAGTTGTATCTGCATGATGTGGCTGCGTCGATCAGTCGCCCGGTGAAAGAACTGAAGAACTTCGAAAAAGTGATGCTTGAGCCTGGCGAGGAAAAAGTCGTTAACTTCACACTCAGTGAAAACGACCTCAAGTTCTACAATAGCGAGCTCAAGTACGCTGCGGAACCTGGTGAATTCAAGGTCATGATCGGCCTGGACTCGCAGACCGTGAAAGAAGCGACCTTCAATCTGTTGTAACGCTCGTCCATGGCGCGTTCGCAGGCATTGATCTGCAAATGCGCCAGCGGAGTCCGATCAGGCCGCAACATGACGCTCAAGCATCGTTACTGGCGCATTACCCTGTACATGCTGCTGATTATGGCCGGTGCAGTGCTGTGCGCCGGGCTTGCGATGCATCAGGCCCAGCGTCACGCGCTATCAGAAGATGCGGTGCGTGCCGAGGGGCAATTGGCACTGTATGCCAATACCCTGCATACCCTGATCGAACGTTATCGCGCCCTGCCCTCTGTTCTGGCACTGGACCCGGAGATACGTGCGGCGTTGAGCGGTCCGGTAGCCGCTGACGTGCAGAACGCGCTCAATCTCAAGCTGGAAAAAATCAACAATACGGCGCATTCATCGACGCTTGAATTGCTCGACCTGCACGGTCTGGCAATCAGCGCGAGCAATTGGCGCGCACCCAACAGCTATGTCGGCCACAACTACGGCTTTCGCCCCTACTTTCTGCAAACACGGGCTCAGGGTACCGGGCGCTTTTACGCGGTCGGTGTGACCACCGGAACCCCTGGGTACTTCTTGTCCAGTGCGGTGGTGAACGATACGGGGGCCTTCATCGGTGCGATGGTCGTGAAGCTGGAGTTTCCAGACCTTGAGCAGGAGTGGGGCCAAGGTGACGACCTGCTATTGGTCAGCGACGAAAAAGGCATCGTTTTCATTGCCAATCAATCGGGCTGGCGCTATCGGGAACTGCTGCCTATTTCTGTAGAGGACCGTGCCGACCTGCTGCGCACTCGCCAATACGACAAGAAGGTACTTTCCCCGCTGCGCAGTCGGGTCATGGACAGCTTCGGCGAAAACAGTCATTTGAGCCGTGTAGAAGGCCCGGATGGCACCACGGATTATCTCTGGCAGTCGCTGCCGCTGCCCGATGAAAACTGGACCTTGCACCTGTTGCGCAAGCCACCTACGTCCAGCGAGGACATTCGCAATGCGGGCCTCGCCGCAGCGGGTATCTGGCTGGCACTGGTATTTCTGGCGCTGTTTCTCTATCAGCGCTGGCGACTGGCGCGATTACGGGAGCGCAACCGGGACGAACTGGAGCGTCTGGTGCAGGAGCGCACCCGTGATCTGCAAACCGCGCAGGACGGTCTGGTGCAGTCGGCCAAACTGGCGGCGCTGGGGCAGATGTCGGCAGCGCTGGCCCACGAAATCAACCAGCCCCTGACTGCCCAGCGCATGCAACTGGCGACCGTGCGACTGCTGCTGGATCAGGGCCGAATCGATGAAGCCTGCAAAGCGCTGGTTCCAGTCGATCAACAACTGACACGTATGGCCGCCTTGACCAGCCACCTGAAGACCTTTGCCCGCAAGAGCCCCAGCGGTTTGCGCGAAAGACTGGACCTGGCCACGGTAGTCGATCAGGCCTTGCTGTTGCTCGACCCGCGCCTGCGCGAGGAGCACATCGACTGCGTGCTGCATCTTTCACGTCCCGCCTGGGTGCGTGGCGATGCCATACGTCTGGAGCAGGTGCTGATAAATCTGCTGCGCAATGCGCTCGATGCCATGCGCGAGTGCCCGTCCAGACGCCTTGAAGTGCGTATCGACACCATCGACAAACAATGGCGGCTCAGCGTCAAAGACAACGGAACGGGGATCGCCGAAGAAAACCTGGCCAGTATTTTCGATCCGTTTTTCACCACCAAACCTGTGGGCGATGGTCTGGGCCTTGGTCTGGCCGTGTCCTACGCCATCATTCACGAACTGGGCGGGCAACTGACGGCGCAAAATCATGCCGAAGGTGCTGTGTTCTGGTTCAGCCTGCCCAATGACTTTCTGGAGACCTGACCCGACATGTTGAACGCGGTCATCGTGGTAGACGACGAGGCTCCCATTCGGCAAGCCGTCGAGCAATGGCTGACGCTGTCGGGGTTTGAGGTGCAAGTCTTCGCCCGTGCCGAGGAGTGCCTGGCAAAACTGCCGGAACATTTCCCCGGTGTGGTGCTGACCGACGTCCGCATGCCGGGCATGAGTGGTCTGGAACTGCTAAGCCGCCTGCAAGGCATGGACCCGGACCTGCCGGTCATCCTGCTGACCGGCCATGGTGATGTGCCAATGGCTGTAGAGGCGATGCGCGAAGGTGCCTATGATTTTCTGGAAAAGCCCTTCAGCCCGGAAACGCTGATCAGCAACCTGCGGCGCGCGCTGGAGAAACGCCAACTGGTGCTGGAAAACCGCCGTCTGCATGAACAGGCCGATGCCAGAACCCGACTGGACGCCACGCTGCTCGGCGTGTCGCCCAGCCTGCAGACCTTACGCCGTCAGGTGCTTGAGCTCGCGCAGCTGCCGGTCAATGTAATCATTCGGGGGGAAACCGGCAGCGGTAAGGAACTGGTCGCTCGCTGCCTGCACGACTTCGGGCCGCGCGCCGGCAAACCTTTTGTCGCGCTTAATTGCGCGGCCATCCCGGAACATCTGTTCGAAGCCGAGTTGTTCGGGCACGAAAGCGGCGCGTTTACCGGTGCACAGGGCAAACGTATCGGCAGACTGGAGTATGCCGACGGCGGCACCGTGTTTCTTGACGAAATAGAGAGCATGCCCATGGCGCAACAGGTCAAGCTGCTACGCGTTCTGCAAGACAAGCGCCTTGAACGGTTGGGCTCGAATCAGAGTATCGACGTCAACTTGCGGATCATTGCTGCGACCAAACCGGACCTGCTTGAAGAGGCCCGCGCCGGGCGCTTCCGTGAAGATCTGGCCTATCGCCTGAACGTTGCCGAGCTGCGCCTGCCGCCGTTGCGCGAACGCCTTGAAGACATCGCGCAACTGTTCAGCCACTTCGCCCGAGCCGCCGCCGAGCGTATGGGCCGCGAATCGCCTGCCCTGAGCGCCGCACGCCTGAGTCAGTTGCTCAGCCATGACAGGCCTGGCAACGTACGCGAGCTGGCCAACGCGGCTGAGCGGCAGGCGCTGGGCCTGGAACTCACCTCGCCGCAGCCCGATACTCAATTGCAGGGACACTCTCTGGCAGCACGCCAGGAAGCCTTCGAAGCACAATGCCTGCGCGCTTCGCTGGCCCGTCACAAAGGTGATATCAAGGCTGTGCTCAACGAGCTGCAACTGCCGCGACGGACGCTGAACGAGAAAATGCAGCGCCATGCTCTGGTACGGGAAATGTTCCTGAACTGATGGCTGCGCACATCCTGTATGGCTTCTTCCGGCGATAACCGAACATTTCCCGCGCTGCCGGGTCTGCATACTGTCCCGGCTATGTAAGGCCGTGATGGCTGGATAGTTTTAAGGCATAATGACATCATTCCCGCCTGGCTATTCAAGCTCACATTGGCAGTCCGAAAGTTGGGGCATTTTCTACCGTGAATACTCCCCTCGACCTCCCACTGGGAGGCGGCAATATGGGCCGGCTTATCCGAGAGACAGACTGGTCGACGTCTGCGCTGGGACCGAAGCAAGCATGGCCTGCAGCGTTACTGTCATCAATGAACCTGATGCTCAGTTGCCCTGACAGCATGTACCTGCTTTGGGGGGCGGACTTTGTCCTGTTCTTCAATGACGCCTATTCCCAGGTTTTGCCCGTTGCAGCAGAGCAGGCACAAGGACAACCCATTGCCTCGGTGTGGGGTGATGCCTGGGAGGCCGTGCGCCCACTGGCTGAGCAGGCGCTTTGTGGACACAGCCGCCGGTCTGACGATATTCAGCGCACCATCGTCCGCAACGGCAAGCCCGAGCAGACCTGGTGGTCGCTTTCCTATTCGCCGCTCTACGGCGATAGCGGCCTGATCGAGGGCGTGTTCTGCCGGGTCAATGAAACTACGTCCCAAGTCATTGCCCAGGCCCGACAAAATGAAAACGAAGCGTTTACCGAGCGTGTTCTGTCGAGCATCAATGATTGCATCAAGGTGCTGGACCTCGATTCGCGCCTGACCTTCATGAGCGAAGGCGGCCAGCAGATCATGGAAGTCAGCGATTTCAATGCGATTCGCGGCTGCCCCTGGCCCGATTTCTGGCAGGACCAGGGCAATCTGGACGCCATCGCGGCTGTCGAAGCGGCCCGCGCGGGTCAGAACGCCAGTTTCATGGGATCGGCGAAAACTCTGACGGGCACAGTCAAGTGGTGGCATGTGCAAGTCAGCCCGATTTTCGGCAAGGACGGCAAGCCGGAGAAAGTCCTGTGTGTGTCCCGTGACATGACCCAGCTCCGAGACGCTGAACAAGCGCTGATGTCTCTCAACGAAACGCTCGAGCAGCGCGTGATTGAGCGCACCCGTGACCGTGATCGCATCTGGCGCCTGTCGACTGACCTGATGCTGGTGGCGCAGTTCGACGGCATTATCTCGGCAGTCAATCCGGCCTGGACTCAAGCTCTCGGCTGGTCGGCAGAACAACTGCTCGACAGCCAGTTCCTGGGGCTGGTGCACCCCGAAGACGTGGACAGTACGCTGGCCGCCATGAGCGGACTGGAAAAAGGCCAGACCATTCCTCACTTCAAGAATCGCTATCGCCATCTGGATGGTTCGTACCGGACCATCTCGTGGACTGCCGTACCGGACAAACAATTCATCCATGCCGTCGGCCGTGACATTCAGGCCGAAGAAGAAGCCAATGAAGCGTTGCGGCTGTCCCAGGACGCCTTGCATCAAGCGCAGAAACTGGAGGCTATCGGCCAACTCACTGGCGGTGTGGCGCACGACTTCAATAACCTGTTGACGGTGATCCGCTCCTGCAGCGACCTGTTGAAGGCACCTAACCTTGAAGAGCATCGCCGTGTGAAGTACGTCGAGGCGATTTCCAGTACGGTAGACCGGGCGGCTCGCTTGACCGGTCAGTTGCTGGCCTTTGCCCGCCGTCAGGCCTTGCAGCCGGAAGTGTTCGATGTCTGCAAGAGCGTAGCGCGTATTGGCGAGATGATGGATACGCTCACCGGCGCACGCATTCAGGTGAACATCGACCTGCCTGCCGAGCCGTGCTTTATCTTCGCCGATGGTAGCCAGTTCGACACTGCGCTGGTCAACATGGTGGTTAACGCCCGCGATGCAATGTCGGGCGCAGGCCGACTCAGCATAAAAGTTGAATGCGCTACCTGCGCCACTGCCGATCAGCCCGCCTCACTCAGCGATGGCGATTATGTGACGGTGTCGCTGACCGATACCGGCGCGGGTATCGCCAAAGAAAAACTGGGCCTGATCTTTGAACCGTTCTACACCACCAAAAGCGTGGGACAGGGTACAGGGCTGGGCTTGTCGCAGGTATTCGGCTTCGCCAAACAATCGGGCGGCGAAGTGCTGGTTGAAAGCGAACTGGGCAGAGGCAGCTGCTTCACGCTGTGCCTGCCGAGTGCAAAAAATCACGAAGTCGTCGCGCAAGACAAGCATTGCGCACCCATCGCGTTGCCCGGTCTGTGCGTTTTGATGGTCGAGGACAATCAGGACATCGGCACGTTTACCCGACCGATGCTTGAGCAGCTTGGTTTTCAGGTGCTTTGGGTCAAGAGTGCCACCGAGGCGCTGCATGAGTTGTCCGGTAACCCGGAAAACTTTCATGTGGTGTTTTCGGATATCGCGATACCCGGCATGAGCGGGCTGGAACTGTACGCTGAAATCGAAGCTCGTTATCCCTGGATGCCGGTCGTCCTCACCTCCGGCTACAGCACTGAATTTGCAACGATCGCTCAGGACGAAACACACCGCTTCGACCTGTTGCAAAAACCCTACTCCAGAGAAGATCTGGCGGCGATCCTGCACAGGGCGGTGAGTCGCACTGGAGAATAATGCTGCAAAGGCATCCTGACGCGGGGTGCCAGCAGGCATTCCCGACGCATAAAACGAAGACAACACCGGTTGCCTTGATTCAGAATCACGCAAAACATTGCAACAATCCTTGAGCAGGGAGCATTTTTGAGATGATCGTCGGTATTGACCTGGGCACCACCAACAGCCTGGTGGCTGTCTGGCGCGACGGCAGCAGCGAGCTGGTTACCAATGCGTTGGGAGAGACGCTGACTCCAAGCGTTGTCGGACTGGACGACGAAGGGCAGATTCTGGTCGGCAAGGCGGCGCGCGAACGTCTGCAAACTCACCCGGAAAAAACCACGGCGCTATTCAAACGTTATATGGGCAGCGCTCAGGAGATTCGCCTGGGATCTGCCACCTATCGTCCAGAAGAGTTGTCCTCGCTGGTACTCAAGAGTCTTAAAGCCGACGTCGAGCGCGCGTTTGGCGAGCCTGTCACCGAGGCGGTGATCAGCGTTCCGGCGTACTTCAGTGACGCTCAGCGTAAAGCGACGCGCATTGCCGGTGAGCTGGCCGGCCTCAAGGTCGAGAAGCTCATCAACGAGCCGACAGCAGCAGCCCTGGCCTATGGACTTCATCAGAAGGAAGGCGAAACCTCGTTTCTGGTCTTCGACCTAGGTGGCGGCACGTTCGACATCTCGATCCTCGAACTCTTCGACGGCGTGATGGAGGTGCGTGCCAGCGCAGGCGACAACTTCCTGGGGGGTGAAGATTTTGACCGCCTGCTGGTCGAGCACTTTCTGACCCTGCACCGAGATGAGCAGGACTTCCCCGGCAAGGAACTGGTAACGCCTTCGCTACGACGTGAAGCCGAGCGCGTGCGCAAGGCGCTGGGCCAGGAAAACAGTGTGGATTTCGTGCTGCGCCATGCCGACCGCGAATGGCGCAAGACAATCACGCAAGAGCAGATGAATGATGTGTTTGCGCCTCTGCTGGCCCGCCTGCGCGCGCCTATCGAGCGAGCCTTGCGCGATGCGAAAATTCGCGTCGCAGATCTGGACGAAATCCTGCTGGTGGGCGGCACTACACGTATGCCGCTGATCCGCAAACTGGCCGCGGGGATGTTCGGCCGTTTTCCGGCCATCACACTCAACCCGGATGAGGTTGTCGCGCAGGGTGCTGCAATTCAGGCAGCACTCAAGCAGCGCGATGCGGCGCTGGAAGAAGTCGTTTTGACCGACGTGTGCCCCTACACCCTGGGTATCGAAACCACACAATACGTGTTCAACGGCTATCAGTCCGGGCATTACCTTCCGATCATCGAACGCAACAGCGTGGTACCGGTCAGCCGGGTGCGTACCGTAAACACGGTTGCCGATAATCAGGAGCACGTTCTGCTGCGGATTTTTCAAGGTGAAAGCCGCCTGGTCAAAGACAACATCGCGCTGGGCGAGCTGAATATTCCCGTGCCGAAAGCCAAGGCTGGCGAGGTCGAACTGGACGTGCGTTTCACATACGACAACAACGGCCTGCTGGAGGCCGACGTGCGGATCCAGATGACCGGCGAAAATCACAAGCTGGTTATCGAGAACAACCCCGGAGTCATGACACCCGCCGAAATCCGTGAACGACTCAAGGTGCTGGAAGCACTCAAGGTTCATCCTCGCGAACAACAGGTCAACACTCACCTGACAGCACGTCTGGAACGGCTCTATCAGGAGTATCTGGGCGAGGCACGTGAAACCATCGGAGTCTGGGCTGCACAATTCCAGCGCGTGCTGGAAACCCAGGATGACCGGCAGATCAATGAACTGCGCAAACAGCTTGAACAGGAAGCAGACCGTTTCGAACGAGGTGAATGGTGACGGCAATGGATTGCTGGAGCGTACTGGATCTGGGCCATGATGCCGACGAGCGCAGCATCAAGCGCCAATACGCCAGGCTGTTGAAAACCACGCGTCCCGACGACGACCCGGTTGCCTTTCAGGCGCTGCGCGATGCTTACGAGCAGGCGCTGGACTGGGCAAGAAATCGTGCCGAAGACGATGATGAGGGCAGTGACGTCTGGTCAACTGCTGGCCAGCCCCTCGAATCGCTGCCCCTTGATGAGCCTGTAGTGGTAGTCCGACCGGACCATCGACAGGTACACCCGGCATTCGACATGGCCGAGCCTCCTGTGCGCCCGGCAGTAGAGTTGAGCTGGTATGAGCAAGCCAGTCAGACCACACCGGAAAACCTGCACTCACAACGTCCGATAGCCCAGGATCAAGGCTGCGATGAGCTCTTCCAGCAACATCTGGCCCGGCGTTGCCTGCTGGACCCGGAGGACAATCAGGCGCTGATCAAGGCCGCCGTCGAACAACTGCATTGGCTGACACCCTGGCAAAAAGTACAGCTCAGGACTCATCAGGCGCATCGGCTGACTCAGGCACTGCTGGACAGCTCGCTTGAGTCATTTCATGCCATGCTCGAAAACAACGAGGAACGTGCCTTTCTCGATGCGCTCAAGGCACTCCGGCAGCAGCCATGGCTGACATCATTTGATCGCCAGGAGCAACTTGAACAGTGGACCATGACACTGCTGCTCAACAACCATGACTGGTCCCCTGCCCTGTTCGAACGCGTGAGCAGCCTTTTTGCCTGGGATCAGAAACATGACGTGTATGCAGGGCCGCTTTCCCTGTGGATGAATCTGGTCCAGCGTTGTGAAAAGAAGGCATTCGTCGCACGTCAGCAGAAACTGCTCGAAGCCTCACAAGACAGTCCCGAGGCCATGGCTGCGCGTCTTCTTCTGCAACCACCACCCCTGGATGAAAGGCTGCGACTGGCAAGGCACGCTAATCAAGAGCTGTGGCAAGCCTGCGAAAAACTGGCGTCCGACCTCACTCACCAATTCCCGGATGCCATACAAGAATTCCCGGACGCCGACGTACAATCCTGGCGTAAATTGCCTGAGCAGGTGTCATCCAATTTCAATCTCAGGGCCTATTTTTTCGGCGTATTGACGATCTTCACGACGGCATCACTGGACCCTTCCGGCAGCAACGCCACCTGGTACGAAATAGCTGGCCTTGCGCTTACCGCGCCGATTTTCCTCTTGCTTGTCATCCATATATTCATGTCGTTCTGGCGCCCTTTCGCTGAACGTATCAAGCCGGTGGATATGCGCTGGAGTGCGCGCTTGCTGCCCGATTACCTGAGCTGGCCTGGTTATCAGGCGCTGGCGCTGCGCCACGGTATTCCGATCGTCACACTAGGCTATATCTGTGTACAGAAAGGGCCCGTACTGGCAGCGCTGTATGGCGCTGTGCTGCTGCTATGGATCGTGCTGTCGCCGTACCGGATTTCAGGTTTTCAGGACGCCATTTCCGTCAGGACCGGAGGCTGGGATAGCGTAAAAGCCTTCTGCGTCAGAAATACCTTCAAGGCAATCATGATCGTTCTGGGTCTGATGCTCGCTTTCGTCGTGGGCGTGATTGTGTTCGGGCCGGCACGCGGTCACTAACCTCGCTTGAGCACCCATCGGCAAGAATCCGCTTATCTATTTTGTACAGATAAGCGGATTCTTGCTCATCAAAGTCTCGCAACCGCTCTGGAACAGGCTCTCATGGTGTGGCACAGCTCCTGCTATGTCACAGGCAGGGCAGCCAATGCCTCCTTCCAAAAATAATGAAAAACAAGGAACACCATGGAAACTTCCAATCCCGCCTCCCGTGGGTCGGCTGCTATTGCTGCCGGCCAAAAAACCACTTCCAGCCGTTTAAAATCCATTTTCAGCGGCTCGGTCGGCAACATGGTCGAGTGGTACGACTGGTACGTCTACGCCGCTTTCTCGCTGTACTTCGCCAAAGCGTTCTTCCCCAAGGGCGACACCACCGCACAGTTGCTCAACACGGCCGCGATTTTTGCCGTCGGCTTTCTGATGCGGCCTATCGGTGGCTGGCTGATGGGGCTTTACGCTGACTACAAGGGGCGCAAGGCTGCGCTGATGGCATCGGTGCTGCTGATGTGTTTCGGTTCGCTGATCATTGCCCTGACCCCGGGCTATGAGAGCATCGGCGTCGGTGCCCCGATCCTGCTGGTGTTCGCCCGACTACTGCAGGGCCTGTCTGTCGGGGGTGAATACGGCACCTCGGCCACCTATCTCAGCGAAATGGCCACCAAGGAACGTCGCGGCTTCTTTTCCAGCTTCCAGTACGTCACGCTGATTTCCGGTCAACTCATCGCGCTGGGCGTGTTGATCGTGCTGCAGCAGACGCTGACCACCGAGCAACTGTATGCCTGGGGCTGGCGCATCCCGTTCGTCATCGGTGCCCTGTGTGCAGTCGTCGCGCTGTTTCTGCGTCGTGGCATGGAGGAAACCGAGTCGTTCACCCGCAAGAAAAAGGAAAAGGCCAAGGAAAGCCTGATGCGCACATTGATGCGTCATCCCAAGGAACTGATGACCGTAGTCGGCCTGACGATGGGTGGGACCCTGGCTTTCTATACCTACACGACGTACATGCAGAAGTATCTGGTCAACACCGTCGGCATGAGCATCACCGACTCGACCTCGATATCAGCGGCGACACTGGTTCTGTTCATGCTGTTGCAGCCGGTGATTGGCGCACTGTCCGACAAGGTCGGGCGGCGTCCGATCCTGATTGCGTTTGGCGCACTGGGAACGCTGTGTACCGTACCGATCCTGACCACGCTGCATACCATTCAAACCTGGTGGGGCGCTTTCTTCCTGATCATGGCGGCGCTGATCATCGTCAGCGGTTACACCTCGATCAACGCAGTGGTCAAGGCCGAGCTGTTTCCGACCGAGATCCGTGCGCTGGGTGTCGGCCTGCCATACGCACTGACGGTGTCGATTTTCGGTGGTACTGCGGAATACATCGCACTGTGGTTCAAGAGCATCGGCATGGAAACCGGCTACTACTGGTACGTAACCGCTTGCATCGCCTGTTCGCTGCTGGTGTATGTCTTCATGAAAGACACGCGCAAACATTCGCGGATCGAGACAGATTGATCACCCTTCATTAACCCGCTTGAATGGCATGCCAACGCCTGAGTTGGCGTGCCGTTTCCACACCGGAGTGAGGAGCATCAATATCGGTTACATCGATACAACCGCCATCAATGCCCCCTGGAGCGACATGAGCACTTGCTACAAAGTGTTTCAATACAGTGCACACTTTCGAGGCCAACCAGCGATAAGACATTGAAAAAATTATACTTCCAGATTGTCAAGAGGCTTTATTACAAGATTTTTCAAAATATGCACTTCAATAATGCAATATCGCCCACAAGGCCCGAAATCAGAGCATCACAGCCAACTATCATTTTCAGCGATGGTCGCTAGCAATCCGATTAACTTCTTAATAATCCACTGGCGCGTAGCATTGCCTCCATACCGGGATGACAACTCACCCGACACTCATTGGAGACATCATCATGAAAACCACTAAATTGATCTTCGGCCTGGCTTTCTCTGTTCTGGCTTCAAGCGCCTTTGCACTTCCAGTCACAACTGTTCAAAGCGATATGTCCCGCTCGACCATCGTTGCTGAAGGCGGCACCAAACACACTAACGTCGGTTCAATTCGCGTAGCTGCTGACGGCGCAGACCGTGTCGGTCCAAATCGTCAGGCTGCCGATGGTGCAGACCACGTCGGTGCCAACCGTCTGGCCTCTGATGGCGCGGACCGTGTCGGTGCAAACCGTCAGGCCGCCGATGGTGCAGACCACGTCGGTGCCAACCGCCTGGCCGCTGATGGCGCAGACCACGTCGGCGCCAATCGTCTGGGCTGATAGTCCACGCAACACCCCAAGCCCGGCCGATGTCGGGCTTCTTCATGTCTGGCCCAGGCTGAAATACACGCTACTCTGGCATCCTCTGCAAATGCGCAGCACTATGTCCGCACCCTATAGAGCCCATCAGGAATCAAGCATGTCAGACGCTATTCACTCCTACGAGCCGTCCAAGGGCCACGGCCTGCCGCATGACCCGTTCAACGCGATTGTAGGCCCACGCCCGATCGGCTGGATTTCATCGCAGGATGCCAACGGCAAATTGAATCTGGCACCCTACAGTTTCTTCAATGCCTTCAACTACGTGCCCCCCATCATTGGGTTCTGCAGCGTTGGTCGCAAGGACAGTCTGAATAACATCGAGCAGACCGGTGAGTTTGTCTGGAATCTAGCGACCCGCTCGCTGGCCGAAGCCATGAACCAGAGCTGTGCCCCGGTAGCGCCGGATGTCAGCGAGTTCGAACTGGCCAACCTCACGCCGCTGGCCTCTCATATCGTCTCGGTCCCACGCGTGCTTGAGACGCCGGTGTCGTTTGAATGCAAAGTCACGCAGATCATTCAATTGCAACGCGCCGACCAGGAACTGGTGCCCAGCTGGCTGATTCTGGGCGAAGTGGTAGCCGTACACATCGAGAAATCCCTGCTCAAGGACGGTGTTTATGACACCGCGGCCGCCGAGCCGATCCTGCGTGGCGGCGGTCCTGCAGATTACTTCCAGCTTGGGCCGGAAGCGCTGTTCAAGATGTTTCGCCCAGGCGCCTGATCAGGAATCGCCCCATACAGGCTCGCCCTCGGCATCAATGTCGATCAGCCGCTGCAGCTCCTGCACAGCGGCCAGGTCGGCATCATCGGCGGTCTTGAATTTCTGGTCCGGCAGCAGCGCGTGAAAGCGCGGCGCTCCGCCTGCACCCAGCGCCTTGATGGCAATTGCCGCGTTGTACCCCTGCTCGGCAGGCATGACTGCCGACACCACTTCAAACCCGTTGTATTCCTTGCGTGCCATGCGTATGGACCCTGCTCATAAATCAAAGCGCGAATTCTAACGCGTCTTCCAGGGCATTCGTCACGCAGCAACCGCAGATGATGACTACCGACGCAAACTCCAACCTTGTCCTACACTTTAATCAGTTCTTTCAAACTGCTCTGTAGCCGAGGTAAGGAGTGCGTCATGAAAGTCAGAACAAGAAAATGCATGGTTGTCGTCGGTGCTCTAGCGGTCCTGGCGGTATACACCGCAGGGGCCTATCGTAACGAGCTGGCTCGTCAGGCCCCACAGGTCGCCAGTTGCACGTTTGGCCATTGCGTGCCGACCGACGCAACCTTCAGCGCCTTGCGATGACGCTTGTGTAACGTGAATTGCGTCATCGTTCAGCAAAGGCAGCTATCGATTAGCAAGCTATCGGATTAGACTGATCAGACTCTCCCGCCTCACTTGCGGCGGGTCAACACTGCCATCAGGTCTTGCCTTGACCAGTCTTACTCAAACGCCTCCGGCCATTCGCAGCATTCTGTTCGCGTTGATGATGGCGGTATTGCTCAGCGCTCTGGATCAGACCATCGTTGCTGTTTCGATGCCTGCCATTTCCGCCCAGTTCAGGGACATCGATCTGCTGGCGTGGGTCATTTCCGCGTATATGGTTTCACTGACCGTTGCAGTGCCGATCTACGGCAAGCTGGGCGATCTTTACGGACGGCGTAAACTGATGCTGTTCGGCTTGGGGCTTTTCACCCTCGCCTCGCTGTTCTGTGGCATGGCGCAGAGCATGGAACAACTGGTGCTGGCGCGCGTCCTTCAAGGCATCGGTGCAGGCGGTATGGTTTCGGTAAGCCAAGCAATCATCGCCGACATTGTTCCGCCTCGTGAGCGGGGCCGCTACCAAGGCTACTTCAGCAGCATGTACGCCGTGGCCAGCGTCGCGGGCCCGGTCTTGGGCGGCTTGATGACCGAATACCTGTCCTGGCGCTGGGTGTTCCTGATTAATCTGCCCTTGGGAGCAGCCGCGCTGATCGTCGCATATCGAACCCTGGTCGGCCTGCCAGTGCCGCAGCGCAAACCGATTATCGACTACCTGGGTACGGTGCTGATGATCATCGGCCTGACCGCGCTGCTGCTGGGAATTACCGAAATTGGTCAGGGGCATGGTCTGGGCGATTTCGAGGTTCAGTTGTTACTGGGCACCGCCCTGCTGACGCTGGGCATTTTCGTCTGGTACGAACGCCGCACCGCCGAACCCCTGTTGCCCATGCACCTGTTCACCAATAAAAGTGCCGTGCTTTGCTGGTGCACGGTGTTCTTTACCAGTTTTCAGGCTATTTCCCTGATTGTCCTGATGCCGTTGCGTTACCAGACCGTCACCGGTGGCGGTGCAGACAGTGCTGCCCTGCACCTGCTTCCGCTGGCGATCGGCATGCCGATGGGTGCCTATTTCGCCGGGCGACGCACCGCGCAAACCGGGCGCTACAAACCGCTTATTCTGACCGGGGCGTTGCTGATGCCCATCGCGATTCTGGGCATGGCCTTTACGCCTCCCCAATCGCTGATAGCGATGAGCCTGTTCATGGTCCTTACCGGCATCGCCACCGGCATGCAGTTCCCCACCTCATTGGTCGGCACCCAGAACTCGGTTCAGCCAAGGGATATGGGCGTGGCCACCAGCACAACCAATCTGTTCCGCTCGCTGGGGGGTGCAGTAGGCGTGGCATTGATGTCGGCGCTGCTACTGGCTATGTTGCAGCATACCGGTGTCGGCCTGCCCGGCTCGGGAGCGCTGGGTGGCGAAGGCAGCTCCGGTAATGTCCTGCTCGACAGCCTTAATGCAGCAACCGGACCGGCACTGGAAACACTGCGAGCCGAACTGGCGCTGACCTTCAGAAACCTGCTGATCACCAGTGCGGCCATTTCGCTGCTCGGCCTTGCCGCAGCCGTAGCAATGCCCAATACGCTATTGCGAGGCCGGGATTAGCTCGACGCGCTGAATCAGGAAGGCATGCCGGCCCAAAACCACTGGGTTTTCTTGCTTTTTATATGGTTGAACGCCGGCATGAGTTCACCTTCGTCGAAATGTCGACGCGAGCCAAACTGTGCGCTGCTGAACCAGCAGCCTGATCGAGGGCATGCCTGCCCCGCATCAACTGGCGGCAGCGGTTTTTCATCAAATCGCGCATACCACTGCGCAGTGGTTTCCTCGGTAAAGCCGATACCGGGAGCAAGGTAGGGATGAAGGTTGCCGGTGTCCTGCAGGCGAACCGGTTTGATCATCCGGTTGACCGTCACATAGGGTTGCGGCGGTGGCAGGCCTCGACCACCCAATTCAGGCACCGCACCCGCCCGAATGATCAACCCGTTGCGATAGCTATGAAACACGATGTCGCTGTGCGCGCTCATCTCGCCCCGCAATCTGTCGCTCCCTCCCAGCTGCCTGACAAACCCTTCGCCCAGCACCGTGTACCAACTGACGCCCTTTATACGGTCCAGCAAACGCAGGCTTTCAATGTGCGGACCGGGATCGACCATCAACCCTATGTAGTCCTGAGCCAGTCGATACTCCCAGGGTAAATACTGATGACCATCGCAAGGCAGTACACAGGCGAGCCCGCCAAAGCCATGCTCGGCCTGCACTTCGCTGCTTAGATAGCGGATCCAGGCCTCGTAGTTCTTCAAACCGTCGGGCTCGGTCAGGCAGGACCAGGGCAATACCATTTTCAGACAAGAGCGATCGTTATCGGCCTGCCCCTGCGGGGTGTTCATGACAAACAGGCTGTACATGGCGACCTCGGCCTGGGTCGCACTGGCGATAGACCAGATGAACTGCTCGTCCGGGAGGCTTTCGACAACCTGACGCCGGGTCGATGCAAAACCCGATGCGCTCAAGCGACGCATACGCTTGAACAGCTGCCATTTGAGTTTCGGCTTGAACGCGTCATAGAAGCGCGAAAAGCAGGCCTCGACCCGACGCTTCATCTCCAGCGTGTGGCCATTGCGGAAATACAGCGTGGTGATCAACCCAAGTCGAATGACGGGCGTACCCAATTCAGAATCCATGGCGACCCGTTCGGATTGCTGCGCGACTCCAGCCAGTAGCCTCACAGCATCAGTTGTAGTGTCCGACATGCTCCGCCCTCCCTTTGATCGAGAGACGCGGATTTACGCTAACGCCTGCATGCCCTTTGCATGTTTCGATCACGCCCGACACAGACCTGCGCTCATGCAAGCCACGACCCTGCCCACGCGCGTACGTTTCAGCGGATCTGGCGTTGATTTCAGGGCACATGGGCGCAAGATTCGGCAAAAACATGCAACCTTCCTCTCTTCTGATCTTTCCGGAAGCGAAGAGTGAAGGGAGTTTTCCCGCGAGGCAATACTCGGAAATTACTTTGGGAAATCAGCTACATGTATCAGGAAATGTCCTACCTGCCTCCTACAATATTTTGTCGGATCAAGGTCTGATCGGCGGCAACCGGCGGGGGCAATCGATGAGGACGGGTAAACAGTCAGTAAACACACTGTATGAAAAGCACGAATTGGAGTTAGGCTTTGTGGGAAAGACAACGACCCGACCGAACCGGCAGGCGCTACGACCTGTCATCTCCGTCAGGAAGCCTTGCTGATTCTTAGCGTAGGGCTGAAGCGCAGCATGTCCAGACACACATCAACCAGTTGCTCGGCCTCTGCCGGCAATGAAAAGCTGTCTGGAACCAGCAGCCATTGATAAATGATGCCGTTTACGTAAGAAAACAGGGCGACTGCGGCCCGGGCCGTATCGAGATCTTTGGGAAGTTGCCCCTGGCGCACGGCATTGTTCAGCCCCAGGGTGATCCGGTCGTGGCACTGTATGGCGTTGTCCTGGCGCTGACGACGAAAATCACACATCTCGTCAGTAAACTCGCATTTGTGAAACAGGATTTCATTGATGCGACGGGTTTTCGGATCCAGTGCGAGCTCATGAAACAAATGAATCAAAAGATTTCTCATACAGCCCAGTGGGTCTTCTTCCTCTTCGCTCTGACTGGCCTGCGCCATTTCATCGAGTGGTTCCTGAAGGCTGTCGAGCATTGCCTGAACCAGATCGGCCTTGTTGTTGAAGTGCCAGTAAATGGCTCCTCGCGTCACACCAGCAAGGGTTGCGATGTCAGCCAGCGTGGTGCGGGCGACGCCTCGCTCATAAAAAGCCTGCTCGGCAGCCTCCAGAATCTGGCTGCGAGTGATCTGAGCTTCCTCTTTGGTGCGACGAACCATGGCAATAAAACCTCAAAAAATTCACCTCAGGCATGCGTCTGGCGGCAGACCTGGAGATATGACCGGGCGGCATTTGTCTCGCCTTGTCCCGAATTGGCTGTCGGCACTGTGAATAGTGGCCGAATGCGCACAGCGGGTGTTTACAAACAGCCGCGAATGTAAGTATATTCCTTAGCATGCTACTTATCTAGCCGAAATATTTTTTAACACTTCAACGTACTGTTGAGACAACAGGCTCCTGCCCCGAGGATCTTCATGCAATTCAAGCCAGCTGTTACCGTTCTGGTCACTGCCGTCGCCCTGGCAACCCTGCTCAGTGGCTGTAGCAAGAAGGAACAGGCGGCCCCGCCTGCGCAAACCCCTCAGGTCGGCGTCGTTACCCTCAAAGCACAGCCCTATACCCTGACCACCGAGCTGCCAGGCCGGACCACCGCATTCCGCGTCGCCGAGGTACGCCCTCAGGTCAACGGCATCATTCTCAAACGTCTGTTTACCGAAGGTGGCGACGTCAAAGCCGGTCAGCAGCTCTATCAGATCGACCCGGCTGTCTATGAGGCCAATGCCAACAGCGCCAAGGCGACTCTGCAGTCTGCCAAGTCGATGTCTGATCGCTACAAGCAACTGGTCAGCGAGCAAGCGGTAAGCCGTCAGGAATACGACACCGCCCAGGCATCCACGCAGGAAGCTCAGGCCGCGTTGCAGACCGCCCAGATCAACCTGCGCTACACCAAGGTGCTGGCACCTATTTCCGGTCGTATCGGCCGCTCCGCAGTGACCGAAGGCGCGCTGGTCAGCAGCGCCCAGACCGAAGCAATGGCAACCATCCAGCAGCTCGACCCGATCTACGTGGACGTGGTTCAGTCGTCTGCCGACATGCTCAAGCTGCGCAATGACCTGGAAAGCGGCAAGCTGCAGAAAGCCGGCGACAACGCGGCCAAGGTCAAGCTGACGCTGGAAGACAACAGCGTCTATGGCCAGGAAGGCAAGCTGGAGTTCTCCGAAGTATCAGTTGATCAGACTACAGGCTCGGTCACCTTGCGCGCCGTGTTCCCGAACCCGGAACATCGCTTGTTGCCTGGCATGTTCGTCCACGCGCAATTGCAGGCTGGCGTCAGTGCGAAAGCCATTCTGGCACCGCAGCAAGGCGTGACCCGCGACCTGAAAGGCACGCCGACCGCCATGATCGTCAACCAGGACAACAAGGTTGAAATGCGTACGCTGGTGGCCAACCGCACCGTGGGCAGCGACTGGCTGATCGAAGACGGCCTGAAAGAAGGTGATCGGGTCATTACCGAAGGCTTGCAGTACGTCAAACCAGGCGCCGAAGTGAAAGTCGCCGAAGCGACCAACGTCAAAGGAGCAAACCCGGCACCTGCCCCGGCCACTGATAAAGCCGCAGGCAGCAAAGGGGAGTAACCCATGTCGAAATTCTTTATTGATCGACCCATTTTTGCCTGGGTTATTGCCCTCGTGATCATGCTGGTCGGTGCGCTGTCGATTTCCAGCCTGCCGATCAACCAGTACCCGAGCATCGCACCGCCAGCCATCGGTATCCAGGTCACCTATCCGGGCGCCTCCGCTCAGACGGTGCAGGACACTGTGGTGCAGGTGATCGAGCAACAGCTCAACGGTATCGACAACCTGCGTTATGTGAGCTCGGAAAGTAACTCCGACGGCAGCATGACCATTACCGCGACCTTCAATCAGGGTACCAACCCTGATACGGCGCAGGTTCAGGTGCAGAACAAGCTCAACCTCGCGACCCCGCTGTTGCCACAGGAAGTGCAGCAACAGGGTATCCGCGTGACCAAGGCAGTGAAGAACTTCCTGATGGTGATCGGCCTGGTGTCCGAAGACGGCAGCATGGGCAAGGAAGACCTGGCCAACTACATCGTGTCGAACATGCAGGACCCGATTTCCCGGACCTCCGGTGTGGGTGACTTCCAGGTGTTCGGTTCGCAGTACGCCATGCGTATCTGGCTGGACCCGGCAAAGCTGAACAACTTCCAGCTGACTCCGGTGGACGTGAAAAACGCGATCACCGCGCAGAACGTCCAGGTATCGTCCGGCCAGTTGGGTGGCCTGCCGTCCATCAGCGGCCAGCAGCTGAACGCCACGATCATCGGCAAGACGCGTCTGCAGACCGCCGAGCAGTTCGGCAACATCTTCCTCAAGGTCAACACCGACGGCTCGCAGGTTCGCCTCAAGGACGTCGCGACTGTCGGCCTGGGCGCAGAGAACTACAGCACCGACTCGCAGTTCGACGGTAAACCGGCATCGGGTCTGGCAATCAAACTCGCGACCGGTGCCAACGCACTGGACACCGCCAAGGCTATTCGCGCGACCGTTTCGTCGCTGGAGCCGTTCTTCCCGCCAGGCATGAAAGTCGTGTACCCGTATGACACCACGCCAGTGGTCAGCGAATCGATCAATGGTGTGGTGCACACCCTGATCGAAGCGATCGTGCTGGTGTTCCTGGTGATGTACCTGTTCCTGCAAAACTTCCGCGCCACGGTCATCACGACCATGACCGTACCGGTAGTATTGCTGGGTACGTTCGGCATCCTCGCGGCATTCGGCTTCACCATCAACACCCTGACCATGTTCGGTATGGTGCTGGCCATCGGCTTGCTGGTGGACGATGCGATCGTGGTGGTGGAAAACGTCGAGCGGGTCATGGAGGAGGAAAAGCTCTCCCCGCGCGACGCCACGATCAAATCCATGACCCAGATCCAGGGTGCGCTGGTCGGTATTGCGCTGGTGCTGTCGGCGGTTCTGCTGCCCATGGCGTTCTTCGGCGGCTCTACCGGGGTGATCTACAAACAGTTCTCGATCACCATCGTCTCGGCCATGGCCCTGTCGGTGGTTGTCGCCCTGATCTTCACCCCGGCGCTGTGCGCCACCATGCTCAAGCCTATCGATCACGAGAAGCACGGCCAGCCAAAACGTGGTTTCTTCGGCTGGTTCAACCGCACCTTTGACCGCAGCGTTCTGAGCTACGAACGTGGCGTCGGCAACATGCTCAAGCACAAATGGCCGGCGTATCTGGGCTATATCCTGATCTGCGCAGGCATGGTCTGGATGTTCATGCGTATCCCGGCCGCGTTCCTTCCGGAAGAAGATCAGGGCGTCATCTTTGCCCAGATCCAGACCCCGGCAGGCTCCTCTACCGAGCGTACGCAGGAAGTCATCGACAACATGCGTGAATACCTGCTGACCAAGGAAAGCGGTGCAGTGAAGTCGGTGTTCTCGGTAAACGGCTTCAACTTTGCGGGCCGCGGTCAAAGCTCGGCGATTGCGTTCGTCATGCTCAAGCCGTGGGAAGAACGTGATTCCAACAACAGCGTCTTCGAACTGGCCAAGCGCGCTCAGGGCTATTTCTTCAGCCTGCGCGACGCAATGGTATTCGCGGTCGTTCCACCGTCTGTTCTCGAGCTGGGGAACGCCACAGGTTTCGACGTTTACCTGCAGGATCAGGGCGGCGTGGGTCACGACAAACTGATGGAGGCGCGTAACCAGTTCCTCGGCATGGCAGCGCAGAGCAAGATTCTCGCAGGCGTGCGTCCGAACGGGCTGAATGACGAACCGCAATACCAGTTGATCATCGACGACGAACGCGCCAGTGCGCTGGGCATTACCCTGTCGGACATCAACAACACACTGTCCATCGCGTTGGGCGGCAGCTACGTCAATGACTTCATCGACCGTGGCCGTGTGAAGAAGGTGTACATCCAGGGCGATGCAGGTGCCCGTATGACGCCTGAAGACCTCAAGAAGTGGTACGTGCGCAACAGCTCGGGTGAAATGGTGCCGTTCTCGGCCTTCGCCAGCGGCAAATGGACCTACGGCTCACCGAAACTGTCGCGCTACAACGGCGTGGCAGCAGAGGAAGTGCTCGGTACTCCTGCCCCGGGTTACAGCAGCGGCGAGGCGATGGCCGAGGTAGAAGCCCTGGCCAAGAAACTGCCGCAAGGTATCGGCATTTCGTGGACCGGTCTGTCCTACGAGGAACGTTTGTCCGGCTCGCAGGCCCCTGCCCTCTACGCGCTGTCGTTGCTGGTGGTGTTCCTGTGTCTGGCGGCGCTGTATGAAAGCTGGTCGATTCCGATCGCGGTCATCCTCGTGGTGCCGCTGGGGGTTATCGGTGCACTGATGGCAACCAGCCTGCGTGGCCTGTCCAACGACGTGTTCTTCCAGGTGGGCTTGCTGGTGACGGTGGGTCTGGCGGCGAAGAACGCCATTCTGATCGTCGAGTTCGCCAAAGAGCTGCACGAACAGGGCAAGAGCCTGGTCGACTCGGCAATCGAGGCGTGCCGCATGCGTCTGCGCCCGATTATCATGACGTCCATGGCGTTTATCCTCGGCGTTGTGCCGCTGGCAATCTCCACGGGCGCAGGTTCAGGTAGTCAACATTCGATCGGTACTGGTGTAATTGGCGGTATGATCACCGCCGTTATCCTGGCGATCTTCTGGGTGCCCCTGTTCTTTGTCTCGGTTTCAGGGCTCTTCAAGAGCAAGAAGAAACATATTTCACACGATGAGGCTGGCCAATGAGCAAGTCATTGATCTCTCTTGCAGTTACCGCGTTCATTCTCGGCGGCTGCTCTTTGATCCCCGAGTACAAGCAGCCGGAAGCACCGGTCGCCGCTCAATATCCGCAAGGGCCGGCGTACTCGCCGGTCGAAGGCGCCAAAATGGCTGCCGCGGAGCAAGGCTGGCGGCACTTCTTCAATGATCCGGCGCTGCAACAGCTGATTCAGACTGCACTGCTCAACAACCGCGACCTGCGGGTCGCGGCCCTGAACATTGACGCTTACCGTGCCCAGTACCGTATTCAGCGCTCGGACCTGTTCCCTGCTGTTTCGGCGACAGGTAGCGGTACTCGTCAACGCGTGCCAGCCGACCAGTCGCAAACCGGTCAAGCAGGCATCACCAGCAGCTATTCGGCAACGCTGGGTGTCAGCTCGTACGAGCTGGACCTCTTTGGCCGGGTGCGCAGCCTCAGCGAGCAGGCGCTGGAGACTTACTTCTCCAGCGAAGAAGCGCGTCGCAGCACCCAGATCAGTCTGGTGGCCAGCGTCGCCAATGCCTACATGACCTGGCAGGCCGACAAGGAACTGCTCAAGCTGACGCAGGACACCCTCAAGACCTACGAAGAAAGCTATCGCCTGACCTCGCGCAGCAATGAAGTCGGTGTTTCCTCGGCCCTGGACCTGAGCCAGTCACGCACCGCCGTCGAAAGCGCGCGTGCCAAACTGGCTCAGTACGAGCGTCTGGTTGCACAGGATCAGAACAGTCTGGTGCTGCTGCTCGGCACCAGCCTGCCTGACAACCTGCCGGCCAGCCACTTGCTGGATTCCGACATGCTGACCGAAATGCCGGCTGGCCTGCCGTCCGACCTGCTGCAGCGTCGTCCGGACATTCTGGAGGCCGAGCATACGCTCAAGGCAGCCAACGCCAACATTGGCGCAGCACGCGCAGCGTTCTTCCCCAGCATCAGCCTGACGGCCAGTGCCGGAACCAGCAGCAGCGAGCTGTCCGGCCTGTTCAAGGGCGGATCGGGTGCATGGCTGTTCCAGCCAAGCATCAACATCCCGATCTTCAACGCCGGCAACCTGCGCGCCAGCCTGGACTACTCGAAAATCCAGAAAGAAATCAGCGTCGCCAACTACGAGAAGGCGATTCAAACCGCCTTCCAGGAAGTGTCTGACGGCCTGGCTTCGCGCAAGACCTACGACGAGCAGCTCCAGGCGCAACGTGACTTCGTCGCGGCCAACCAGGACTACTACCGTCTGGCCGAGCGTCGCTACCGGATCGGTATCGACAGCAACCTGACCTTCCTCGACGCCCAGCGCTCGTTGTTCAGCGCGCAACAAACGCTGATCACCGATCGTCTGTCGCAGCTGACCAGCGAGGTCAATCTGTACAAGGCACTCGGCGGCGGCTGGTACGAAAGAACCGGGCAGACCGAAACCATCTCCAAAGAGAAGCCTTCGGTTCAGCTGTTCTGATTTAAAGCGGCACACAAAAAAACCACCTGATCAGGTGGTTTTTTTGTGGCCGAAACAAGCCTGCGATCAATGGTCCTGATGCAGGTACTTGGGCTCTTTGGGCAGGCGCAGACTGAACAGGAACGCTACCGCCATCATCGCCGTCACGTACCAGTAAAAGCTGTTTTCCATTCCGGCACTCTTGAGTTTCAGTGCAACCCACTCAGCCGAGCCGCCGAACATTGCGTTGGCAACTGCATAAGCGAGCCCGACGCCCAGTGCGCGAACCTGGGGAGGAAACATCTCGGCTTTGACCAGCCCGCTGATCGAGGTATAAAAGCTGACAATTGCCAACGCTAGGGTAATCAGTGCGAACGCAATGAACGGGTTGGTGGTGGTTTTCAGGGTCATCAGAATCGGCACCGTGCACAGTGTACCCAGCGCGCCGAACCACAACATCGAATTACGACGACCGATGCGGTCCGCCAGCATGCCGAAAAACGGCTGCATGCACATGTACAGAAACAGCGCGCCGGTCATGATGTAACTAGCGGTCTTGGCTTCCATGCCTCCGGTGTTGACCAGGTATTTCTGCATGTAGGTCGTGAAGGTGTAGAAAATCAGTGAGCCACCGGCGGTGTAGCCCAGCACGGTGATGAAGGCCGCTGCGTGATGCTTGAACAGTGCGGCAATACTGCCTGCATCCTTGTCCTGACGGCTTTCGGCGGTAGTGGTTTCATTGAGTGTGCGACGCAGCAGCAAGGCAATGACAGCAGCGGCCGCACCGATCACGAACGGGATACGCCAGCCGTAGTCACGCAGTTCTTCGGTGGTCAGAAACTGCTGGAGGATGACCACTGTCAATACCGCAAGCAACTGACCGCCGATCAGGGTGACGTACTGGAACGAGGCATAAAAACCGCGCTGCCCGCGCAGGGCCACTTCACTCATGTAAGTGGCCGTGGTGCCATATTCACCGCCCACCGACAGGCCTTGAAGCAGGCGCGCCATGAGCAGCAACGCCGGCGCCAAGGCACCAATCGATGCATAGGTCGGCAGGCAGGCAATGATCAATGATCCGGCACACATCATGGTGACCGAAATCAGCATGGAGTTCTTGCGGCCATGTTTGTCTGCGACACGACCAAACAGCCAGCCGCCAATCGGACGCATCAGAAAGCCAGCGGCAAACACACCTGCGGTGTTGAGCAACTGAACGGTCGGATCATCGGAAGGAAAGAAAGCCGGTGCGAAATAAATCGCGCAGAAGGCGTAGATATAAAAGTCGAACCATTCGACCAGGTTGCCCGATGACGCCCCGACAATCGCGAAGATTCTTTTGCTTCGCTCCTCGCCGGTGTAATGCGGTGCTTTTGATGTTGTAGTCATTATTTTCCCCAAGCAGAACTGTCCATAAGAAACAATCTGTAACACCGTCTTTAATCGAGCACAATAAGTCAGAGCAATTCAGCCACCAGGAAAAATCGGCAGGATTGAACATCCAGTGCCCGGACGAACAACAACCCGGATCATCGGCCCGCCTTTTCGTGGAGGCAGACAAACGATCCGGGTTGCTGGACAACAGGTTGAAACGGGAGCGCTTACCGCTCGATAGCCAGCGCAAGGCCCTGCCCTACGCCGACGCACATGGTTGCCAGGCCTTTGCGCCCCCCGGTTTTTTCCAGGTGGTGCAACGCCGTCAGCACCAGCCGCGCGCCGCTCATACCCAGCGGATGACCGAGCGCAATGGCCCCGCCGTTGGGGTTGACCTGCGGTGCGTCGTCCGCCAGGCCCAGTTCGCGCAGAACTGCCAGACCCTGGCTGGCGAAGGCTTCGTTGAGCTCGATGACGTCGAAATCAGTCACCGCCAGACCCAGCCGCTCGACCAGCTTGCGTACCGCAGGCACCGGGCCGATGCCCATCACCCGAGGCGCAACCGCCGCGCTGGCCATGCCCAACACACGGGCGCGTGGCGTCAGGCCATGCTTTTTAACAGCGTCGGCCGAAGCCAGAATCAATGCAGCAGCCCCGTCGTTAACCCCGGAGGCATTACCTGCGGTGACAGTTTTGTCCGCGCCGTTGACCGGCTTGAGTTTGCTCAGGGTTTCCAGGCTGGTATCGCTGCGCGGATGCTCATCCTTGTCGACGATGGTTTCGCCTTTTTTGTGCGCAACCCGTACCGGCACAATCTCTTCCTCGAAAAAGCCCGCAGCCTGGGCAACGGCAGTGCGCTGCTGGCTGCGCAGGGCGAAAGCGTCCTGATCGGCTCGAGAAATCCTGAAGTCGGTTGCAACGTTGTCGCCTGTCTCGGGCATTGAGTCCACGCCGTACTGTGCTTTCATCGCCGGATTGATGAAGCGCCAGCCGATGGTGGTGTCTTCCAGCTTCATGTTGCGCGAGAACGCTGCATAAGCCTTGCTCATCACGAACGGTGCACGGGACATCGATTCGACGCCACCGGCAATCGCCAGCTCGATCTCGCCGGAAGCGATGGCACGGAACGCGGTGCCGATGGCGTCCATCCCGGAAGCACACAGGCGATTGAGAGTCACCCCCGGCACGCTCTCCGGCAGCCCCGCCAACAGCGCAGCCATGCGCGCAACGTTGCGGTTGTCCTCACCGGCCTGGTTGGCACAGCCGAAGAACACTTCGTCGATCTCTTCCCAGTTGACCGATGGGTTGCGCTCCATCAGTGCCTTGATCGGCACAGCGGCTAGGTCGTCGGCACGCACCGAAGACAGCCCCCCGCCAAAGCGACCGATGGGTGTGCGAATCGCATCGCAAATAAATACTTCACGCATCACGCTTCTCCTGCAACCTGACCATGAGCGGCGGCAGTCCGGGCTTCCAGGTCACGCAGCGCCGTCAGCTCGACCTCGGTAGGCTCTTCGGAAACGACCACTGTGTCGGCAAAGCGGATCTCCCAGCCCGTGGCAGCAATCACCTGCTCGCGGGTCACGCCAGGGTGCAGCGTGGTCACAACGAACTCGTTGGTGCCTGCTTCCGGCTCCATGATGCACAGGTCGGTAATGATCCCCACCGGGCCGGCACCGGGCAGCCCCAGGCGCTTGCGAGAATCGCCGCCCTCGCCGTGGCCGACCGAGGTAATGAAGTCCAGCTTGTTGACGAACGAACGCGCCGACTGCTTGAGAATGATCAGCACTGACTTGGCCGAACCGGCGATTTCCGGCGCGCCACCGGCACCCGGCAAGCGCACTTTGGGATGATGATAATCACCGACAACGGTGGTGTTGATGTTGCCAAAACGGTCCACCTGCGCTGCGCCGAGAAAGCCGACGTCGACGCGCCCGCCCTGCAGCCAGTAACGAAAGATTTCGCTGGTGGATACCACCGTGTCGGCGGTTTCCGCCAACTCGCCATCGCCAATCGACAGCGGCAACACGGTAGGTTTGGCGCCAATCGGGCCGGACTCGTAGATCAGCACCACGTCGGGCGCTGATGTCAGACGCGCCAGGTTCGCAGCCTTGGAGGGCAGACCGATGCCAACGAAGCACACCGAGCCATTACGCAGACGACGGGCTGCTGCAACGGTCATCATTTCACTGGTGGAGTAAGTCATTATTTGGCCTCCGAAGCGCGAGCCAGCTTGCTCTGGAATTCACTGAAATCTGCGGTGCCGTGGATATATTCGTCAATCCACGCGGTGAAGGTTTCACGGTCCCGGGCAATCGGGTCCCAGGCCTGGTAGAACGGGTTGTCACGCTCGTAATAGCCGTGCGCATAGGAGGGGTGAGCACCACCGGGCACCAGACACACGGCGCTCAATGCCCAGGTCGGCAGTACACAGGAATTCATCGGCGCTTGCAGGTCATCGACAATTTCTTCCACCGTCACAATGCATCGCTTCGCAGCCAGCGCGGCCTCTTTCTGCGCGCCGAGAATCCCCCACAGCAGCACGTTGCCTTTGCGGTCGGCTTTCTGCGCATGGATAACAGTCACATCCGGGCGTACCGATGGCACAGCCGCCAGCACCTCACCGGTAAACGGGCAGGTTACCGTCTTGATCAGCGGGTTGACCTTGGGCAGGTCGGACCCGGCGTAGGCGCGCAGCACCGCGAACGGAAGGCCCGATGCACCAGCCACGTAGGCGTTGGCAAGGTCGGCATGGCTGTGCTCTTCGATTTCCAGCGCGCGCGGCCATTGCTTTTCAACCGCATCACGCAGACGGTGCAGAGAACCGACACCGGGGTTGCCGCCCCACGAAAAAATCAGACGCTTCGCACAACCGGCACCGATCAACTGGTCGTAGATCAGGTCGGGCGTCATGCGCACAAGGGTCAGGTCTTTTTTACCCTGACGGATAATTTCATGACCAGCGGCCGTGGGGATCAAATGCGTGAAGCCTTCCAACGCAACGATGTCGCCATCGTTGACCAGTTGCTTCACCGCATCGCGTAGAGAAAGAATGTCTGCCATGAGGTGCTCCGAACCCAACATCACGTTCAATGAACAGCGCGAAGACCTGCGCCGGAATGAAAATGAGGTTATGCCTGAGCAGACAGGCAAACAATCCGATAATCGACTAACCGTTCGGTAACCGAACAAATTCAGCTAACTAACAATCGCTCACGAGCTCGGATAACCAGGCCCGTTTAACCATACCCAGGCAAACAAGGTCAGGTAAACAGCTGCGTACTCAGGTCGCGACTGGCATCGAGCATGATCGGCAGAAAGCGCTGTTCCAGCTCGCTGCGTGCCACACGCCCGGCGCTGGTACTGACATTCAGCGCAGCCAGCACCTGGCCCGACGCATCATAGACCGGCACGGCAATCGAGCGCAGCCCCTGCTCCAGTTCCTGATCGACAATACACCAGCCTTGTTGACGAACCAGTTGCAGACACTCGAGCAGCGCTTCCGGCGTGCGAATGGTACGACTGGTCTTGGGCTGCAGATCGACATGATCAAGGTATTCATGCAACGACACATCATCCAGCGCGGCCAGCAGAATTCGGCCCATGGACGTGCAATATGCCGGAAGGCGGCCGCCCACCGAGAGGTCGACCGAGATCAAACGCTGCGTGGTCGCCGAGCGCGCTATATAAAGGATGTCGTCACCTTCCAGCGTGGCCATGTTGCATGCCTCGTGCAACTGATCGCTCATACGGTCCAGATACGGCTGCGAAGAGGTCGCCAGAGGCGTCGATGAAAGATAAGCGTGGCCCAGGGTCAGCACTTTGGGCAGCAGCGAGTACGTACGGCCATCGGTGGTCGCATAACCCAGCTTGATCAACGTATGCAGACAACGACGTACCGCAGCGCGGGGGATTTCCGTCCGGTGGCTGATCTGTGCAATGGTCAGGTGCCGCTTGCGCTCCTGAAATGCATGAATAACAGCAAGCCCGCGCGCCAGCGAAGTCATGAAATCCGGGTCACCGGTCAGCGCCTGAATGCGCTTTGCGGGTGACGCCACGATGGGCGGTGCCAATGAGGCAAAAGATTTACGCAGTTCATCGTTCATTGACACACCCTCTGTAACTCCCTTCAGCCCCTGTGGAGCGCAGGTTTCAGGTCTATTGGAAGCAGTGAAGACAGCCTCTGCCTGTGCGATTATCGAACAGGTGGCCGATAATCGCAATTGACCCGCCGTAAATATACTTATACCTTTACCTCTGCCACAAAGTGACTTCTTGGAAATTACTGGTCAGGTACCCACTGAGAAGTCCAAGGCAGCGGCCTTGCTTACCAAGCAAGGCCGTTTTCATTGCGGCAGCGCCCGCTGCGCATGAACACGCCCCGCCTGCTGAACCCCCGCATCACAACTCCAGATATCGTGCATATAAAACTCTCTGAATTCCATCGTCAGGGTTTTGTCACCAGGTGTGTAAAATTTGTTTTATAAAAGTTCCGTCATATAAATGGCTCACTAAAACTTCGGAACAATCGTACAAAAAAACCAGACCTGTGAACTTATTCAACCTCTGTTGTTGACGTAACAGAACTTCTTGGAGATAGTATCCATCAGTGGGTCGGCAACACCCTCGCAAACGATTGATCCGTTCACCCGATTTCTGCCTCGATTATCCCGTCGAAGCGCTGTCACGGTGCACCATCGCCGCGCGATCAAAGGGAAGCCTGCCAGCGCAAGCCTTGCGCTTGAAATCACACACATGTCGCTACGACAGCTGTTTCTCTGGTGTACGTAGCCGCAGGCAATAACAGGATGTTCCGCAACCTTTTCGGGTAATGGCCCGAGCAGGTCTCTGGCTGTATCTGGTATACAGTCCGAATGGCGTGAACATACTTGCATTGTTTTGCGTCATCACCAGAACTCAATCGACTCGATCAGGTATTACAGTGACTAAAGATGAACTGCGCGCGGAACTTGAGCGCCAGGAACAACGTTACAAGGATGTCTACGGCGGTGAAATCACCACCTACGCCGCGCAACCGGAACCGGAACGCAAGCCTTGGCGCAAAAGAGCCAGCCTGCTGGACCAGGCGTTCAAGCAAGAATTGCAAAAAATGGAAGAAGGCCTGAAAGAAGAGCCGTGACATCGCGGGTCTCATGATCCCCGACCGCTCATCTCTGCCTTCCAGCCCCCGGAACTAACCGCCTCACAGCCTCATTGAGTATTCAACGGGGCTGCGCTCATGCGTCTTTTTTTTGGTTTGAGGCGACACCTCGCAGTGACGACAAGTCGTTCGGTATTTTTTCTGTCATAATCGCGCCCCCTTCAGACCCGGTCAGAAAACCTACATGATCGATTTATTCAGCGGGCTTGATGCCTGGGTGCTTGTGAGCCTTTTGCTCGCCCTGGCTTTTGTCCTCACCTTCGAGTTCATCAACGGCTTTCATGACACCGCCAACGCGGTGGCGACAGTCATTTACACCAAAGCCATGCCGCCTCATCTGGCCGTGTTCTTCTCTGGTGTATTCAACTTCCTCGGCGTGCTGCTGGGCGGTGTGGGTGTTGCCTACGCAATCGTCCATCTGCTGCCGGTCGAACTGCTCATCAACGTCAACACCGGACATGGCCTGGCCATGGTGTTCTCGCTGCTGGCCGCGGCCATTACCTGGAACCTCGGTACCTGGTACTTCGGCATCCCGGCCTCCAGCTCGCACACCTTGATCGGTTCGATACTCGGTGTCGGTCTGGCCAATGCACTGATCAACGGCATCCCGTTGGCCGACGGCGTCAACTGGCAGAAAGCGATCGACATTGGCGCTTCGCTGGTGTTCTCGCCGCTGGCCGGCTTCATCGTTGCAGGCCTGGTGCTGGTTGCGCTGAAATGGTGGCGCCCGCAGTCGAAGATGCATAAAACCCCGGACCAGCGTCGCAAGCTGGACGACAAAAAGCACCCGCCATTCTGGAACCGCCTGGTGCTGGTCATTTCCGCAATGGCGGTCAGCTTCGTACATGGTTCGAACGACGGCCAGAAAGGCATCGGCCTGATCATGCTGGTGTTGATCGGCATCGTGCCCAGCCAGTTTGTACTGGACCTGACCAGCACGACCTACCAGATCGAACGTACCCGCGATGCGACCCAGCATCTGAGCCAGTTCTATCAACGCAACAGCAGCACGCTGGGCGAATATCTGGCGATGGGCAAGGCTGAAAAAGGCGACTTGCCGTCCAGCTCTGCCTGTAATCCGAAGCAGACCGAACCCACCATCGACGCGTTGCTCGACCGCCTCAAAGGCGTGTCCGACTACCACTCGCTGGCCCCTGAAAGCCGTATCGAAGTGCGCCGCTATCTCTTGTGCCTGGACGACACGGCCCGCAAGGTCGGCAAACTTCCAGACCTGTCAGCGCGTGAAAAGTCCGATCTGGAGAAACTTCGCAAAGACCTGACCACCACCACAGAATACGCACCGTTCTGGGTAATTCTGGCGGTCGCACTGGCACTGGGCATCGGTACCATGGTTGGCTGGAAACGCGTGGTACTGACGATCGGCGAGAAGATCGGCAAACAGGGCATGACTTACGCACAGGGCATGTCGGCGCAAATCACCACCGCCTGCGCAATCGGCCTGGCTAACGTGTTCAGTCTGCCGGTTTCCACCACCCACATCCTGTCATCAGGCGTTGCCGGGACCATGGTCGCCAACAAGAGCGGCCTGCAAGGCGGAACCGTTCGCACCATCCTGCTGGCCTGGGTGCTGACCCTGCCTGCAACCGTCGCCTTGTCCGCAGCGCTGTTCTGGCTGGCCTCCAAGGCACTGTCCTGACTCAGAGCCCTTCAGGTGGTGCAGCCTTGCATGCACTGCCTGAAGGGCTTGATTCACCCCTCTCCCTCCGCACCTTTCTCGACAAGCCTTTCAGCGGGCATTTCCGATTGCTGCAACTCACGCCATAGCGCTGCTGCACCGTCGAAATCGGCACCGTTTTCCGGAGTCAGGGCGTTGGGGTCATAGCGGCTGAGACAGCCCTCGCCAAGCGTGGCGGGAGCGGTAGATGTGGCTTTTTCGAAAGGATCGGTCATTGGCTGTCACCCTGAGCGTTGCACCATTGCCGACGAGCCAGGTCGGGAGCGCGACAGGCGCACTCCCGAAAAGATAGATCAGTCGAAGACGACTGTCTTGTTGTCGTGTACCAGAACACGGTCTTCCAGATGAGCGCGCAGGCCGCGGGCCAATACCATCTTTTCCACGTCGCGACCGAAGCGCACCATGTTTTCGATGCTGTCGCGATGGCTGACGCGCACCACATCCTGCTCGATGATCGGGCCGGCATCGAGCTCTTCGGTCACATAGTGACAGGTCGCGCCAATCAGCTTGACGCCACGCAACGACGCCTGATGATAAGGCTTGGCGCCGACGAAGGATGGCAGAAAGCTGTGGTGAATGTTGATCACCTGATGGGCATATTCACGGCACAGCTGTGGCGGCAGAATTTGCATGTAACGCGCAAGGACCACAACGCCCGCCTGATGATGCCCGACCAGACGCGAGACTTCGGCAAATGCAGGCTCCTTGTCTTTCGGGTCCACCGGGACATGGTAATAAGGAATGTCATGCCACTCGACCATGCTGCGCAGGTCCTGATGGTTTGAAATCACACAGGCTATGTCACAGTCGAGTTCGTCGCTGTGCCAACGGTGCAGCAGATCGGCCAGACAGTGCGATTCGCGGCTTGCCATGAGCACGACGCGCTTCTTCTGCGCCGAGTCGGTGATGCGCCAGTCCATCGAAAACTCTTCCGCGATCGGCGTGAACGCTTCACGGAACCCGTCCAGGTCAAAAGGCAGGGTGTCGGCACGTATCTCGTGACGCATGAAAAACCAGCCGCTGAGATTGTCCGAATGATGACTCGCTTCGGTGATCCAGCCGTTATGGGACGCCAGAAAGTTACTGACTTTGGCAACGATGCCTACACGGTCCGGGCAAGCAATCACCAGACGAAAAGTGCGCATTGGGGGAAACTCCAGAACTTCGCAAAGCCGCTATTCTAGCGGCTGCGCAGCAAAACTGCAGTATCTTTGCTGCCTGAATGTGCAGGCAGAAAAGGACACCGCCCAGGCAAAAGATTGCACCGTGCCAGTATCGACTTTTACCACCCGCGACGCCTAACAAGACCTATATAAAGAAGGGCTTTATAGCGAGGATCTTTTGAAGGGGGCTCGGCGCTTGCCTAGTTCAGACGTCTGTAGGACGCGTGTATATTGCTAAATAATTCAAATAAAACTTTTATTTAATGTTTACTTGCTCATTTACAGTGACTATTATTGCCCCACTGTATCCCTGCAACCTACACAACATAAGGTCTCCTCATGTCCCTGATCAACGAATACCGCGCCACAGAAGAAGCCATCAAAGAACTGCAAGCCCGTTTGAAGAACCTGTCGCAAGACGACAAACTGCAAACCGAGCTGGAATTCGAAGGCAAGCTGCGTACGCTGATGGGCGAATATCAAAAGTCGCTGCGTGACATCATTGCCCTGCTGGATCCGGATGCCAAGGTAAACAAAGCCCCCCGTGGCGGCGCTGTTAAACCTGCCGGTACCAAACGCGCCCGCAAGGTCAAGCAATACAAGAACCCGCACAACGGTGAAGTCATCGAAACCAAAGGTGGCAACCACAAGACATTGAAAGAGTGGAAAGCCAAGTGGGGCAGCGACGACGTCGAAAGCTGGGCCACTCTGCTGGGCTAAGCTTCAAACGGTCGCGCTTCATTGCGATTGCAAAAACGCCAGCCTGCTGGCGTTTTTTATTGTCCGTTATTTATACACCCAGACGTTTACTCAGCGCCTGCGCGTAATCCTGCCATTGGCGCAATACCTCCAACTGCTCTGGCGCGGCACTAAGAGAGCATTCAGCCAGCGCAGTCGCAAAGTCCTTCAGGGTATTGGGCGCCCCCCGTTCCGGGTCGCTCAGCCGCTGCTGACAGAAGTCCTGCCACCGCTGTTGCTCTTCACCGCTCAAGGTGTCAGGAAAGTTACGAGCGCGGTACCTGAATAACAATTCAGGCAAGCGGGCGTCATCAAACGGCCACGCGTCACGTGCCAGTTGTTCGGGCTCGGCTTGCCGAACTTGCTCGCACAGTCGACGATCACGGTCACCAATAAAACCGTCATATAACTGCTGTTCTGGATCCTCACTTGCAGCAAAATCTTCCTTGCCATAAAGGACGCTCAGTTTATCCTGCCAAACTTCCCGGCTTTCACTCAACTGCGTTGCGCGTGCCTGGTAGCCCGCCATGTCCAGTTGCAGCCGCTGCTGATCTTCGCTACGTAGCACCCCCAGGGGGGCTATCACCGGGCAACGGTTTATATGCAGTAATTTGAGCGGCACCGGCAATTCGCCTTCCCCCAGCGCTTCATGCCGGGTATATAAACGCTGCTTGAGTATTTCAGCGTCGTCTTGCAACAACGGTGAAGGGTCAAGGTGCAGGTCACAGACGATCAGCGCATTGCGGTTATGCGGGTGCCATGCCAGCGGAAGCACCACGCCAAGGTAATTGCGTGCCGCAGAAAAACGTCCCGATATATGCACCAGTGGCTGCATCAGACGAACCTGCTCCTGGACTTTCTGTTTACTGCGTAATGCGAACAGGTAGTCATAAAGCTTCGGCTGTTTTTCACGAATCAGGCGCGCCAGGGCAATAGTTGCACGCACGTCGGATAACGCATCATGCGCCTGTCCATGATCAATGCCGTTGGCAGCAGTCAGTCGTTCCAGCTTGAGTGTGACGCGACCGTCCTGTTCGGGCCAGACAATGCCGTCGGGGCGTAATGCATAGGCCGCGCGCACGACATCAATCAGATCCCAGCGGCTGTTACCGCCCTGCCACTCGCGTGCATAAGGGTCGAAGAAGTTGCGATAAAAACTGTAACGAGTGACTTCATCGTCAAAACGCAAGGTGTTGTAACCCGCACCACATGTCCCTGGCGCAGATAGTTCGGCATGTACGCGGGTCATGAAATCCGCCTCGCACAAGCCTTTTTCCGCCAGCGTGGCCGGCGTTATTCCAGTAATCATACAGGCAACGGGATGGGGCAGAATGTCGTCACTTAGCTGGCAATGAAGATTGACCGGCGGCGCGATTTCATTGAGTTCGGTATCGGTGCGGATGCCGGCCATCTGCAGCGCACGGTCATTGCGCGGGTTGATGCCGGTGGTTTCGTAGTCGTACCAGAAAATGCTGGAAGTCACGGGCTGATCCTGAACAAAAGACCCGCGAAGTGTAGGGCGTGACAGGTGTCATTGCCTAATCGGGTAATATCCGGCGTACCGGGAAATGTTTTCTTACAGCCCGCGTCTTGAATGGTCGGTTGCTTAGCTCCGCTGCGATAGCTAGCATCAGTTTTCGTTTTCAGGCGCGTCCTCCGACAATGTCATCCCTTCCCGCTTCGCCAAGGAATGCAGCGCTGCCCACGCCACTGGACACCCGCATTGAAATCGAGACGCCGGAAGGCATCGATATGGTTCTTCGCCCTGCCGGACTGGTTTCCCGCGCATTGGCGTTCGGAATCGACTTCGCCATTCGCGCAGCCGTTATCGGCGTGTTCTTTTTACTCTTGCAGTGGTTTGACAAGCTCGGCATGGGCCTGGCCGCCATCGTGTTTTTTCTGGTCAACTGGTGGTACATGGTGCTGTTTGAAGTGCTGAGTCAGGGGCGTACTCCCGGAAAGCGGGTCCTCGGCCTGCGAGTGGTCAACGATGACGGCACGCCGATAGACTGGTCCGCGTCGTTGGTACGCAACCTGCTGCGTTTCGTAGACATGCTCCCGCTGGGCTACGGGCTAGGTGCAATCAGTTGTCTGAGCCATCCATTGTTCAAACGGCTGGGTGATCTCGCAGCCGGAACGCTGGTTATCTATAGCGACCAGCCTGTAACGCGCCCCACCCTGCCAGAGGCAGAACCGGTGATTGTGCCGTTCGCCCTGCATCTGGACGAACAACGGGCAGTGCTCGGTCTGGCGGAACGACAAGGTGAACTGTCCATTGCCCGCACCCGGGAGCTGGCCGCAATTCTTGCTGAACCCTTGCACATCCCCGCTGATCAGGCGGTCGCTCATGTAAACGGCATCGCCCGCAACCTGCTGGGGCCGAAATGAAGCAGAGCCTCTTTGAAACCCGCCATAAAGATGAGTGGCAACGTTTTGGTCAGCGCCTTGATGCGCTGGAAAACGGCAAGGCCGATGTCAACGCCTGCGAAACATTCCCCGGTGATTATCGACGCGTCTGCCACCACCTGGCGCTGGCACAGGAGCGTGGCTACAGCAGCCACCTGGTCGACCCCTTGCATCAACTGGCCATGCGCGGCCACCAACAACTTTACCGCCACCGCAGCGCGATGGGCGCTCGTCTGCTGGGCCTTGTACTCGGAGGTTTTCCGCGACTGGTGCGCGCCGAGTGGCGTTTCGTCCTGGTCGCCAGCCTGTTGTTCTTCGGCAGCCTGATCGGCATGGGGTTGTTGGTCTACGGTTTTCCGCAACTGATCTACAGCATCGTCAGTCCTGAGCAACTGGCCGACATGCAGAGCATGTATGACCCATCGGCCAGCCGGATCGGACAACCCGCCGAAAGAGCTTCCGACGCAGACTGGATGATGTTCGGCTACTACATCATGAACAATATCGGTATTGCCTTTCAAACCTACGCCAGCGGTTTGCTGTTCGGGCTGGGCAGCCTGTTTTTTCTGCTGTTCAATGGGTTGATGACAGGCGCAATTGCCGGTCATCTGACCGACATAGGTTTTGGGCAGACATTCTGGACATTCGTCATCGGTCACGGTGCTTTCGAGCTGACCGCCATCGCCCTGGCCGGGGCGGCGGGTCTGAAGCTGGGATGGGCTTTGCTGGCCCCAGGAAGACTGACGCGCAGTACCGCGCTGCGCATTGCGGCCAGGACCAGTGTGCAACTGTTCGGCGGGGTCATTCTGTTCCTGCTTATTGCGGCATTCATTGAGGCTTACTGGTCATCGATGACCTGGCCCGGACCGCTGCTCAAGTACCTTGCAGGTGCCGCCCTATGGTTGCTGGTCGCTGCGTATCTGACCCTGGCAGGACGTACACCTCATGCGCCTGACTGAGTCAAACGTCGCCATACGCCCTCGATCCCCTTGGGAAGCCATAGACCTGGGCGTGCTGCTCGCGGGTCGTCACCGCGGTCTGCTGATGAGCAGTTGGGCAATCGTCACCCTGCCCGTTTTCTGCCTGCTCAGCGCACTGCTATGGGACTATCCCACGGCCGCCATTCTGCTGTTCTGGTGGCTCAAGCCTGCGTTCGAACGCTTGCCGCTGCTCATCCTGTCGCAGTCACTGTTCGGGGCAACGCCGACGCTCGGGCAAGCCCTCAAGGCGTGGCCCGCCACTTTGAAAAGCCAGCTGTTGCCAAGCCTGTTGTGGCGAAGACTCAGCCTGAGTCGCAGCTTTCAGTTACCGGTGCAGCAACTGGAGCATCTGGCAGGCACGGAACGCGACCTGCGTATCAGCCTGCTCAGCCAGAAAGACCTGCGCGCCGCACGGCTGCTTACCATCGTCGGCGCACATCTGGAATACTCATTGTGGATAGGCCTGCTGATTATGCTTTACGCATTTATTCCGCAGCAGATCCAGATCGACTGGCACTGGATGAGTCTGCTCGAAGTTGAAAACCAGTGGCTATGGATCGACCACCTGACCAACCTCTTTTATGCCCTGGCGCTGGTACTCTGGGAACCCATCTATGTTGCGTGCGGCTTCACCCTATATCTCAATCGCCGTACGGTCCTTGAGGCGTGGGATATAGAGCTGGTTTTCAGACGCCTGCGTCAGCGCCTGATCGGCAGCGCCTATGTAGTGTTGATCGGTGTCGGACTGGTGCTTTCGACGGCACCGGCCACGGTCTGGGCCGAACAACAGAGCTACAGCTGCCCGCTGCCCGATAGCAGCGCGACAGAACCGCCCACCTCCCTGGCTGCACCGGACACGCCGCGCCTGACCCGCCAGACACTGACCAGCGAAGCGGCACGTAGCGAAATACACAGCATCCTGCAACAGCCGCCCTTCAAGAACCCCAAAACCGAGACAGGCTGGCACTTCCCTGAACAACAGAAAAGCCAGTCAGTGGTTCGGGACACGCACGATCAGGGCTGGCTGATTACCTGGCTCAATCGGCTTCTTCGGGCCGCAAGCGCCCTGGCGAGCCTGATTGAAGTGCTGCTCTGGGGCATGGTTATCGGCCTGACCGGGCTGGTGCTTTGGTATTACAAAGACTGGTTCAAAACCTTTGCAAGCAGGGCGCCCGGGAGAACAAAAACCGCCCGCCCGGCTCCCCGGCAGCTACTGGGCCTGCAAGTGAATGCCGAAAGCCTGCCTGACGATGTCGCTGGCCGGGCCGAACAGCTCTGGAGCAGTCAGCCTCGTGAAGCCCTGAGCCTGTTGTACCGCGCACTGCTCAGTCGCTTGCTGAACGACTATCGACTGCCGTTGAAAAGCGCCGATACCGAAGCTCAGGTATTGGCGCACATCGCTGCGCTGAACCAGCCGCTGCTCAGTGAATTCAGTCATGACCTGACCATGCACTGGCAGAACCTTGCCTACGGGCATCGACTGCCACCGGCCCATGCCCGGCAGCAACTCTGCGATGGCTGGCGTCGCCTGTTCAACCCGGCGGTGCAGGCATGAGCCGCCGTAGCGGAATACTGATCGGGCTACTGGCCCTTTTACTGCTGGCAGGCGCAGGGCTTTACCTGAGCCGTCACCTGGAGCGCTACGAGAAAACCGTGGATCAGGGCCCCTCGCCACAGGCAAAGGCCAATCCCTGGCTTGCGGCCGAATACTTCCTGCGTGGCCTCTCTATCCCGGTAAACACCACTGACACGCTGGCCCGACTTCCCGATCCGAGTCAAAGTACCCAGACGCTGCTATTGCTCAATGACCGGGAAGACATGACACCTGCACAAACCGAACGGCTGCTGAACTGGGCCGAAGCGGGCGGGCACCTGCTATTGGTGGCCGAGCAACTCTGGAATGAGAAAAAAGGTCGCAGCGGCGATCTGTTGCTGGACAGGTTGCAGGTTCATCAGTACCTCACCACGGCCATCAATGCGCAGGAACAACAGCTGAGCGACGCTCAGCCGCCGCTGCCCATCCCGTTGATAACCCCCTCGCCAAAACGCAAAAAAGAGCCTTGGCCGGAACTGACCCGCTTGTATCTGGAAAACGAAAGTGCCCCGGCATACATGAGCTTCGATCCTGCGTTCCATCTGGAAGACCCGCAAGACCATGCACAGTCGTGGGCCAACAGCGCCGATGCCACACACCTGCTGCAAATAAACCGTGGTAACGGATTGATCACGATTGTGACTGACGCCAACCTGTGGAAAACCCGCTCGATCGGCAACTATGACAATGCCTGGCTGCTCTGGTATCTGACCCAGGGCAGTGAAGTGACCCTGGTGCTGCAAGCCGAACACGACAACCTGCTGACCCTGCTGCTGCGCAACTACCCTCAGGCACTGCTGATGCTGGCGTTGCTGATTGGCCTGGGCCTCTGGCACATCGGCTTGCGCGAAGGCCCGATGCGTCGGCCCGCCCCACTTGCACGCCGCCAACTGACCGAGCACCTGCGTGCCAGCGCCGAGTTCCTGCGCAGGCGCAGCGGGCAACAGACGCTGATAAAGAGCCTGCAACAAGACATCCTGCGCCGCGCCCGCCAGCTTCATCCAGGTTTCGAGCGGCTGGCAATTGCCGAACAATGGCAGGTGCTTTCGCGCCTGACGCGACAGCCCACCAGCGCCATCAGCGACGCCCTGCGCCCTCGCCCGCCGCAACGCGTCTCACACAGTGAATTCACCCGTCAGGTAGCCCACCTGCAAACGCTCAGGAATGCCCTATGATCCTGCACTGGCGAATCGTTGGATATCTGCGATATTGAAATCAAACCTTTAGAAGCTCATGGGTACGTAGTGTTGGATACCTCATTTGGGCAGGCTTCGGCGCTGCGAATGAATCCCGACTCAACTTACTGTAATAACCGCATTCAAGATCAACACCACAACCAATCCGACCACCGCCACAATGGATTGAACCACCGAGATAGTCTTCGTCGCCTCTCCCATTGTCATGCCAAAGGACTCCTTCACCATCCAGAAGCCTGCATGATTCGCATAGTTGAAAAACAGCGAACCGCAGCCGATTGACAATGCCAGCAAGGGCAAGTTGAGGGTGGGATCAGCACCCGCAAGCGGTGCCAACAGGCCGGCAGCCCCTACGATACCCACAGTTGCCGAGCCAGTAGAGACCGAGAGTAACATCGCAATCAGCCAACCCAGGATTAACGGAGGGAAGGCAGACTGCTGGGTCAGGTGCACGATAGCATCGCCTACCTTGGCACTGGTTAGCATCTCCTGAAATGCCCCGCCTCCTGCGATGATCATGATGATGGAGGCGATAGGCTTGAGGCTTTTACCCAGTGAATCACGCACCTTTTCGGCGTCGCCACCGCGCGCCAGTACCAGGCTTGCGCCGGCGAAAAGCACGCCTAAGAGCATGGATATCAAAGGGTTGCCCACGAAACTGGCCATTTGCAGGATCGCATTGCCCTTTGGTAGCACCATCTCGGCGACGGCATTGATCAGCATCAGGATCGCCGGTAGCAAGGCTGCCAGTACGCCGAGCAAAACGCCGGGACGGGGTTGATTGTCGGTTTTTTCGGCCAGAGTGAACTGATCAAGTAATGCCTGGTCAGGCCTGGTGCTCATGCGCTTCGAAATGAACGCGCCATAAAGTGGACCGCCCAAAATCATTGCTGGAATAGCCGCGAGAAAGCCGTAGAGCATTGTGGGCCCCACTGAGGTTTTGAGTGCAGCGATGGCCGTCAACGGGCCAGGGTGCGGCGGTACCATGCCATGCATGGCGGCGAGCGCCGAAATCACTGGAACACCCACATACACATACGCCGAGCCTTTGAAGCGAGCCTGGCTTTCCAGCTTTCGCGCCACGCTGAATATCAGCGGCAGCATAATCACCAAACCCACCTCGAAAAACATGGGTATGCCAACTACAAACGCAACCATCATCATTGCCCAAGGTATCAGGCGATCCGGGGTGCGCTTGAGGATGACCTCGGCCAGCTGCTCCGTGACGCCAGCATCAGCCAGGATTTTGCCTAGCATCGCGCCAAGCGCGATCACAATCCCAACTGCCCCTAGTGTCTTTCCGGCACCGGCGATCAAGTGAGCGACGATACTTTCTGGCTGCATTTGGGTGGCAAAGCCCACACCAACAGAAACTACCATCAGGGCCAAAAGCGGGTGCATCTTGAGGCGCGACACGATCAGTGCCACCAATACCACAACGCTGACAAGTGCGGTCATTAGAAGCTGTATATCTAAGGTAGTCATGAAAATATCTCAGTTGGGCTGGCGCTGAGGCTGCACTCAGCATTTGAAAAACCGGTTCGAGACGTAACGCTCGACGGAGCACGCAAAAAACCAGACAGCGTATGGGTGCCTTCACGTGCAACACCCGTTTCAGGAAAGGCAAACACTTCGCAACCTGCTGCCATGTCACCGCTGTCAGGTAGTTCAGTCAGGAGGTCAACATGGAAATAGGCATGAAAGCGACGCCACTCTAGCGGGGTGTCGGCGTAGTCACGGGCCAGGGTGCCAGTGATTGGTTGCAATCTGCTGGGCCAACGGGTCATGAAGACGTTGATACAGCGGCAAACGGGCATCGTTGGACAGAGCATTCATTGACCTATTCGCCTTGTTATATAGTCATATATATGAATTGCAGCAAAGTATTTCCCCAATGACAAAAACTTGTCAAGACTGATCTTCTTTCATAAGCAAGATCAGGTCGTAACTGCAGACAGAGGGCAGATGCAAGCTGTGTTCAGGGACGCCAGCTAATCTGCGGAGCAATGCAGTCGATCAGAAGTCCGCCGCTTTACTCCAGGCTGATTTCCGGAATCGGCCCGGGTGATACGGTCGCGGATCAACGATCGGGGGTGCGCCGCTGACAATATCGGCAATCAAGTGACCCGCGCCGGGGCTTAAAGACCGACCAATCCTGGCAATCCGCCAATGTCCGGGATCTGGTGGTAGCCGAAGGCGACATCCGCCGGTTGCTCATGGCCGCGGGCGACGAAGGCTTTGTGCTGGATTTTCATGTCATGGGCCGACATCAAGTCATAACGGAAGCTTGAAGATACGTGCAGCACATCTTCAGGTGCGCAGCCAAGGCTATCGAGCATGAACTCAAACGCTGCCAGGCGCGGTTTATAGGCTTGAGCCTGTTGAGCGGTGAACACTTTGTGGAACGGCGCTACTCCTGAATAAAGCCGGAGGGGCACTGCCTGTGAGTGCCCGATCCTGGTCGATTGCTGTCTTTACCTAACAGGCACGCAAACGCACCTGCCTTTCAGACAGAAAAGGCATCCTTGCGTAGATATCTATCTTTGGTGCAGACGGCAGCTATGTCAGTGCAATTGAATGGCATGCACCAATACGCCGCATGCCCTGAGCGGTTACCATGGAAATAATGCTCGGCAAGAGAAAAAACATTCAGTCGCTGCGCACAAAAATTACGAAAAAGCCAAATCAGGTAAGTAATTGATTTATGGACGATAAATCTAATATAAAAGTTAGTGACGCTCCAGAAGTCGCGAGCGATCAAACGCCCGAAACATCAGGCAGCACCGGGCCCTTTATCGAGCCTGCCATCGAACCGGCCAGCCCGACGAGCGCCGCGAGCACTCAGTTGCAGCAGCGGCAACGCGCCAGCCAGCTGGCTCAGGCGTTGCGTAACGAGTTGCAAAAGGCTGTGATTGGCCAAAACGCAGTGATCGAGGACGTGCTAACCGCCCTGATCGGCGGCGGGCATGTGCTGCTGGAAGGCGTACCGGGGCTGGGTAAGACGTTGCTGGTCCGGGCGCTTGCCAGTTGCATAGGCTGTGAGTTCGCGCGCATTCAATTTACGCCGGACCTGATGCCCAGCGATGTCACCGGCCATGCCGTGTACGACATGCAGACCGAGCAGTTCAAGCTGCGCAAGGGGCCGCTGTTCACCAACCTGCTGCTGGCCGACGAAATAAACAGGGCACCGGCCAAGACGCAGGCCGCGCTGCTCGAAGCCATGCAGGAGCGCCAAGTAACCCTCGAAGGTCGGGCGCTGCCCATCCCGCAGCCGTTCATGGTGCTGGCAACCCAGAACCCTATCGAACAGGAAGGCACTTACCCACTGCCGGAAGCCGAACTGGATCGTTTCATGCTCAAGCTGCGCATCGACTATCCCGAAGCGCTGGAAGAGCTGAACATGGTGCGCCAGGTCACCCGCTCGACCCGTGCCGACATGCTGGATGTGCGGCCGCTGCGGGTCATCATGCAGGCTCGGGAGGTGCAGGCACTGCAACGCATTGCCAGCGAGCTGCCCATTGATGAACAGGTGCTGGACTACGCCGTGCGCGTGGCGCGCAGTACGCGCACCTGGCCAGGTCTTAGCCAGGGCGCAGGGCCGCGCGCTTCAATTGCACTGGTGCGTGGCGGGCGGGCCAGAGCATTGTTGCGCGGCGGTGAGTTCGTTACTCCGGACGACATCAAGGGCTGCGCGCTGGCTGTGTTACGACACAGGGTCAGGCTGTCACCGGAGCTGGACATCGAGGGCCTTTCAGTGGATCAGGTGCTTCGGCAGATCCTTGATCAGGTCTCGGCACCGCGCCTGTGAATCAGGTTCTGAAACCGTCGGTTCCGATGCTGCGCTGGCTCGGTGGGTTCATGTGCGTTGCGTTACTGACAGGAACGCTCCATGCGCTGGGCATCGAGTATCCGGCAAAAACCGACGAGTTTTATTGGGCAGCGTTGCTGGCATTCGCGGGTGTCAGCCTGCTTGATGCATTCTGGCTGTTCAGGCGTCCCTCGCCACGCGTGCAGCGCGAGCTTGCGGGCAGCCTGGCGCTGGACCGCTGGAACGAGGCGCGGCTCGACCTGCAACACAACGGTGCCAAGCCAGTCACCATGCAGGTGTTCGATCATGTGCCGCATGGCCTGGAACATGAAAACCTGCCGCAGCCCATCATCCTGCCTGCACGCGGCAAAGGCAGCATCGGTTACCGTCTGCGCCCCTCGAGCCGTGGTCATTTCATCTTCGAGCAGTGCGAAATCAGCCTGCCGGGGCCTTTGGGCCTGTGGACGGCACGCCGCTATCTTCCGGTACACAGCACGACCCGCGTCTACCCGGACTTCGCCCGACTTTACGATGGGCAACTGCTGGCGGTGGACAACTGGCTGAGCCAACTGGGGGTGCGCCAGTTGCAACGTCGCGGGGCAGGAATGGAATTCAATCAGTTGCGCGAGTTTCGTGAAGGCGACAGCTTGCGCCAGATAGACTGGAAAGCTACCGCCCGCCAGCGCTCCCCCATTGCTCGCGAGTATCAGGACGAGCGGGATCAACAGATCGTTTTCATGCTCGATTGCGGACGTCGAATGCGCAGCCAGGACGGTGATTTGTCTCACTTCGATCACGCGCTCAATGCCTGCCTGTTATTGAGTTATGTCGCATTGCGTCAGGGTGACTCGGTTGGCCTTGCGACGTTTGCGGGTGAGCAGGACCGCTATCTGGCCCCCGTAAAAGGGCCGGGGCAGCTCAACCTGTTGCTCAACTCGGTCTATGACCTGCAGACCACCCGGCGCCCTGCTGACTACAGCGCCGCCGTTCGCCAATTGATGGTGCGCCATAAAAGACGTTCACTGGTGGTACTGATCACCAACCTGCGCGATGAAGACGATGAGGAACTGGTGGCTGCTGCAAGACAGCTTGGCAAGCAGCACCGGGTGCTGATTGCCAGCCTCAGGGAGGAAGTGCTCGACAGTCTGCGTCAGGCCCCCGTACAAACCTATGATCAAGCGCTGGATTATTGCGGAACCCTGAATTTCCTCAACGCTCGCGCTTCGCTGCACGACCGCTTGAGCGCTCAAGGCATTGCAATAATGGATGCTCGACCAAGGGAGCTGGGGCCGCAGCTGGTCAGCCGTTATCTGAGCTTGAAAAAGGCAGGTACGCTATAAGCGAAACCTTGCGGGTCAGCCAGCAGCCTCAGGCTGAGGCTTCATAAAAGGGGTAGAAACAGAAATACTCCCGCAAGAGCTGGACGAACGCCAGGTATTCTGTCGAGACCTGAGACAACTCGAAACCGGAGTCGTAGCTCCCTGGCGTCTCGTCTTCGTGGCTCCAGAGGCACTTGGCGCTAAGATCTATTGATTGCCCGATATTGCCATTCGGCATTTTCAGACACAGATCGAACCTGGCCCCTACCAGAACGGGCAGTTCGCTGATCAGCATCAGCCCTTCCCCGGACACATTCCCCAGACACCCCATCAGCTTGCCAGTATGACGATTGAAGACCTGCAGGTAATCCTGCAATTGGTGCCGTTCTATTTTCCGCTCTTTATACATGGCAGGCTGCCTTCTAAGACCACTGTTGCGATCACGTAACACCGTTCGCTGGCTGCGGACTTCAAAAACGAGGCACTGCGCGATAACCGCCTCGGCCTAGAGCTCTGCAGCTCGTCCACTATGTGATCACAGCCTAGCTCAGAATTTTTCAAAATCCACCCGAACACGGCGCCTGCCATTCAAATGAGGGTAACTATTTTGATACGGGAGCGTTTCGAACAGGTGCAGGGATCGGCCTGGCAGGCTGAGCCTTGGGGTAGAGACCCGTTTGTGCGAGCGTATCGAGCCTGGCCCGTGCACGGAACGCGTATTCGCTCTCTGGATACTGAGTCATCAGGAATTGATAGGTCTGCGCAGCGTCGACATACAGTTTCTGCCGCTCCAGGCACTGGCCACGCAGCATCGACACTTCCGGCTGAACATAACGGCGCGAACGGCTTTGACGCTCGACCTTGGAAAGATCCAGCATGACCCGGTCACAATCACCTTCCTGATAGGCACGGTAAGCGTGATCGAGGTTGGAATTCATCGCCCAGCGGGTGCAACCGCTGAGCGCAGTCAGTAATACAACAATCGTTACAATACGCATGGGACTCTCCTGTTCTCTGCCCTGTATCGGCGTCACAGCCTGTTTCTTCAAGTAAATCGCACACCGACCGTCAGCCGATTGCCCTCCCTGACAGCAACACGGTAGTGCAAAGGAACAATGACTAAAGACCCAGACAGGAGTAGCCTCTCGCTGCGCTTCAATTAAGGAGTTTGTGCATGACCGTTCGCCGCACCAAAATCGTCGCCACACTTGGCCCTGCCAGCAACTCGCCGGAAGTCATCGAACAACTGATCCTTTCGGGTCTGGACGTTGCTCGTCTGAACTTCTCTCACGGTACTCCGGATGAGCACAAGGCACGCGCCAAACTGATCCGCGAAATCGCCGCCAGACACGGGCGCTTCGTCGCTCTGCTGGGCGACCTGCAGGGTCCTAAAATTCGTATCGCAAAGTTCACCGACAAGCGAATCGAGCTGAAGGTCGGTGACAAGTTCACCTTCTCCACCGCTCATCCGCTGACCAGTGGCAACCAGCAAATCGTGGGTATCGACTACCCGGATCTGGTCAAGGATTGCGGCGTAGGCGACGAGCTGCTGCTCGACGACGGTCGCGTAGTGATGCGCGTCGACACCCAGACGGCTGACGAACTGCATTGCACCGTGCTGATCGGCGGCCCGCTGTCCGATCACAAGGGCATCAACCGTCGCGGCGGTGGCCTGACGGCTCCGGCACTGACCGAGAAAGACAAGCAGGACATCAAGCTCGCTGCCGAAATGGACCTGGATTACCTAGCCGTTTCCTTCCCGCGCGATGCCGCCGACATGGAATACGCTCGCCAGTTGCGCGACGAATCCGGCGGTACAGCCTGGCTGGTGGCCAAGATCGAACGCGCCGAAGCCGTTGCCAACGACGAAGTGCTCGATGAGCTGATTCGCGCCAGTGACGCTGTCATGGTTGCGCGTGGCGACCTGGGCGTTGAAATCGGTGATGCCGAGCTGGTTGGCGTACAGAAACGCATCATTCTGCACGCACGTCGCCACAACAAGGCGGTGATCGTTGCCACGCAAATGATGGAGTCGATGATCTCAAGCCCCATGCCGACGCGTGCCGAAGTGTCCGACGTGGCCAACGCCGTGCTCGACTACACCGACGCCGTCATGCTGTCGGCGGAAAGTGCTGCAGGCTCCTACCCGATCGAAGCGGTCCAGGCGATGGCGCGTATCTGCATCGGCGCTGAAAAGCACCCGACCGGCAAGACTTCCAGCCACCGTATCGGCCACTCGTTCACCCGTTGTGACGAAAGCATCGCGCTGGCGGCCATGTACACCGCCAACCACTTCCCGGGTGTGAAGGCGATCATCGCACTGACCGAAAGCGGCTATACCCCGCTGATCATGTCGCGCATCCGCTCCTCGGTGCCGATCTACGCGTTCTCTCCGCACCGTGGTACTCAAGCGCGTGCAGCGATGTTCCGTGGCGTCTACACCGTGCCGTTCGACCCGGCAGCCCTGCCACCGGGTCAGGTCAGCCAGGCCGCAGTCGACGAACTGCTCAAGCGTGGTCTGGTCGAGCAAGGTGACTGGGTCATCCTCACCAAGGGCGACAGCTACCACACCATCGGTGGCACCAACGGCATGAAGATTCTGCACGTCGGCGACCCATTGGTCTGATAGCAGAACGCTGCAAGCCAAGGCCCCGTCTCGCAAGAGTCGGGGCCTTTTTGCATTGTGTATGCCTGACGAATCTTTGTGATTAATCGTGCCGAACGAGAGCTGTGACTAACATACACCTTATTCCCGCGCCACAAACACATCCGCCAGCAATTGATTACGCGGCAGACCTGCCAGATACAGCCGCTTGGCAAATATCTCCACGCTCTCGGCACTGCCACACAACAACGCCATCGCATGCCGCGACAACAGGCGCAGCTCGGCCAGGGTCGTCTCCAGCGCCTGCACGGTAATCAGTTGAACAAGCAACTGTGGATAACGCTCAGCCAGGGCTTGCAGCTCATTGGCCAGATAGTGCTGCTGGCTGTCATGGGCCAGATGAATCAGGCGGATGGTGCCCTGATGCTCCTGACGCAACGCCTCACGCAATACGCCCCACAACGGGCCCAGCCCGGTACCGGCAGCCAGCAAGAGCAGAGGTTTTTCCTGCCAGTCAGGGTCATAGCGCAGCGCCCCTCCGCGCAGTTCGCCGAGCCTCAACGTGTCACCGACACGCAGCTGTCGGGCGACATCGCGGAAGGCCCCGGACTGGTGGCAGTCGATATGAAATTCCAGAAACGGGTCCTCGCCCGGAAGGCTCGCCAGCGAATAAGGCCGGGCGACACCGCTGTCAGTCCACAACACCTGATGTTGCCCGGCGCTATAGCGCAGAGGTCGCGCAGGCTCCAGACGCAAACGCAGCACGGTCGGGCAGAGCCAGTCGCAGCCCACTACTGTCGCAGGCAGGCCGTCACGCTGCGGGTCAAACACCTCGACAGCCAAGTCACCGACCACTCGGCACTGGCAGGCGAGCCGCCAACCCTGCTGGCGCTTTTCAGCGGGCAAGGCATCGGGCAACGCGTCATCAGGCTCGCCTTTGACACAGCGCACCAGGCACGCATGGCAACTGCCGGCACGACAGCTATAGGGAACCGGCACACCGGCATGATTCAGGGCGTCGAGCAGATTGCTGGCCGATGGTAACGACCAGCTACGCTCACCAACATGCAATTGAGGCATTCAGGCGGCCTGTGCAGAAAATAACGGCGATTGTACAGACTGGCCTGTCGGGCGGGTTATACTGCCGCGCCTTTTTGCGCCCGCTACGGCTAACCTGACAGCTCTGGTTCAAGCCGCAGTTCCAGACTGCCGCCGATAGCGTAATTGAATGTTCCCGTCCTTACAGAGGAGCGCGCCGCATGACCGTGATCAAGCAAGACGACCTGATTCAGAGCGTTGCAGACGCACTGCAGTTCATTTCCTACTACCACCCCGTGGATTTCATCCAGGCCATGCACGAGGCGTATCTGCGTGAAGAGTCGCCTGCCGCTCGCGACTCCATCGCTCAGATCCTGATCAACTCGCGCATGTGCGCGACCGGTCATCGCCCGATCTGCCAGGACACCGGTATCGTTACCGTTTTCGTACGCGTGGGTATGGATGTTCGCTGGGATGGCGCCACCATGGGCCTGGACGACATGATCAACGAAGGCGTGCGTCGCGCTTACAACCTGCCTGAAAACGTGCTGCGTGCCTCGATCCTCGCCGACCCGGCAGGCGCTCGCAAAAACACCAAGGACAACACCCCGGCTGTTATCCACTACTCCATCGTTCCAGGTAATACCGTGGAAGTGGACGTCGCGGCGAAAGGCGGCGGTTCGGAAAACAAATCGAAGATGGCGATGCTCAACCCGTCCGATTCGATCGTCGACTGGGTCCTGAAAACCGTTCCGACCATGGGCGCAGGCTGGTGCCCACCGGGCATGCTCGGCATCGGCATCGGCGGCACCGCGGAAAAGGCAGCGGTCATGGCCAAGGAAGTGTTGATGGAGTCCATCGACATTCATGAGCTGAAGGCCCGTGGCCCGCAGAACCGCATCGAAGAGATGCGTCTGGAACTGTTCGAAAAGGTCAACCAGCTGGGCATAGGCGCTCAGGGCCTGGGCGGTCTGACCACCGTGCTCGACGTCAAGATCATGGACTACCCGACCCATGCTGCGTCGCTGCCGGTGTGCATGATCCCTAACTGCGCCGCCACCCGCCACGCGCACTTCGTGCTCGACGGCAGCGGCCCTGCCTCGCTGGAAGCGCCGTCGCTGGACGCCTACCCGGAAATCGTCTGGGAAGCCGGCCCATCGGCCCGCCGCGTCAACCTCGACACCCTGACCCCGGAAGAAGTGCAAAGCTGGAAGCCGGGCGAAACCGTGCTGCTCAACGGCAAGATGCTTACCGGCCGCGACGCCGCGCACAAGCGCATGGTCGAAATGCTCAACAAGGGCGAAAGCCTGCCGGTCGACCTCAAGGGTCGTTTCATCTACTACGTCGGCCCGGTTGATCCGGTACGCGAAGAAGTCGTTGGCCCGGCAGGCCCAACCACGGCCACGCGGATGGACAAGTTCACCCGTCAGATCCTCGACCAGACCGGCCTGCTGGGCATGATCGGCAAATCCGAACGCGGCCCGACCGCCATCGAAGCGATCCGTGACCACAAGGCCGTGTATCTGATGGCCGTCGGCGGCGCTGCATACCTCGTGGCTCAGGCGATCAAGAAATCCCGAGTCGTGGCTTTTGCCGAGCTGGGTATGGAAGCGATCTACGAGTTCGAGGTCAAGGACATGCCGGTTACCGTTGCCGTAGACAGCACTGGCGAATCCGTGCACATCACAGGCCCGCAGATCTGGCAGAAGAAGATCAGCGACAGTCTGGCGGTGGAAGTGCAGTAAATTCTGATCTGCAAGACAATAAAAACCCGGCGCAAGCCGGGTTTTTTATGCGGATTAACTTACGGCCCCTGCGATCTTCCAGCGCAACCCGGAATAGACCGTTCAGCCTGTGGCCAATATAACAAGGCAACTTGTCCCCGATAAACAATACGACTCACTGGTAATATACATCGCACCCTGCGATCAGTCCGTAATACATTTCAGACAATAAACCGAGACAGTTCGCTACTCCCCAGAGGTTCAATACCCCTTTCCCTCCCTGAAAGACAGATTATTCTTCTGCTGGCTGTAAACCAGTGAGCGCATGAAAAATAAATGTACTTCTCAGGCATACCGCCTGATAAACAGGGAGATTTCAAAATGGCTTTTGACGCCTATATCAAGATAGAAGGCATTCCAGGCGAAGCGCTGGATGACCGCTACAAGGACTGTATCGAGATCACCGGGTATGGCTTCGGCATGCATCAAAGTACTTCCGCCACGGCGAGTTCTTCCGGTGGCGCATCGTCCGGAAGGACTTCCTTGAGCGATTTCACGTTCACCAAATCACTGGACAAGTCGAGCTGCAAGCTCATGGAAACCTTGTGCGGAGGCAGACACCTGAAAGAAGTCGTCTTGTCACTGCATCGTGCAGGCGGAGACAAGGTCAAATACTTTGAAGTGCTGCTGGAAGAAGTCATCATTTCCAACTACACCCAGCATGCCAATGATGGCATACCCAGTGAAACGATCAGCTTGAATTACGGGAAAATAAAAACCACCTACACACAGCAAAAAAGATCGGATGGTGCCGGTGGAGGAAATGTCTCGGGTGGCTGGAACCGTATCAACAACAAGGTCTATTCCTGATTTTTTTGAACGCTCATGCATTGAACCTTACAGAACGATCAGGGAAAGACTATGGCACGGCCATTTTTTACTGCCGCCTGGGCGGCTTCGCAAAATATTTATGATCCGGTGGCACCGGAAAAACGAGTGGCAGAGGTGATTGGGGGGCTTGTAGCTCAGAATATAAATAATCCCGATCCGTTGCAAAGGTGGGAAAACACCTGCGCCGTCCGAATAAGCTACCTATTAAACTACGCCGGCTCAGCAGTTCCCAGAGTCCTTGGTGAAACAGTAACCGGAGGTGATAAGAAACAATACTTTTACAGAATTGAGAACCTGATCGCCTTTTTGAAAGACAACTGGGGAAAACCTGAAATAGTTAGGTACCCACCCTCTGACGGAGGTGCACTGAAAAACAAAAGAGGAATTATAATATTTGAAATATCGGGCTGGAGTAACGCCAGAGGCCACGCAACGCTATTCGACGGAAACGCCTGCTATGATCATTGCTATTTTAATGAGCATGGCGTTAATTACCGTACAGACAGGGCAAACTTCTGGAGCCTTACGCAATGAAGTTACTTTTCACGACCGTACTGGCCTGCTGCTTGCTCACCGCGCTTGCTGTTCATGCATCTGCTCAACCATCATCGCCAGAAGGTATGTATAGAACACACGCGCAAAACTACAAAGACATGGTTCTTGCCACCTGCATTGCGAGCGCTTACAAATTCAGTGACAACGTCGGAACTGACGCTGGCAGTAGCGTCACAGCGTTGCGCGAGTGGGCCAACTATGACTGGGAAAAAAGCCCTGAGAAGCCCAGAGAATTCGTAGACAACTACCTCGCAAGAGACTACACAAACCCTCTTGTCGAATCCGAAATAAAAGGCGTGAAATTTGACTTGCTTAAGGAAGGTCTGAAGTAGCAGGTTTTTTCCGGCTACCGAGTCCTCAGCACTTTTCAAAAAACGATGCATGTCGAAATTTGCTCAATTATCTTCGCTTTTTAGCTCTTTCGGCCGCTGCAAAGCCTTTTGCGGTAACCATTTCCTGCATTACACGCGCACCTCTCCTGCGCTCGCCAACAAATGTCGGCGGGCCATCCACAGGTTTGACAGGGCGAACAACGTCACCATCTGCGCGGTGTTCTTGGCCAAGCCCCGAAAGCGCACTTTTTCATAGCCAAACTGGCGTTTGATGACCCGAAACGGATGCTCGACCTTGGCGCGAACCTGGGCCTTGGCCTTCTCGATTTTGCGGATCGCCTTGTACAAAATACTGCGTTTTCCGTGCTTTTTGTAAGTGCTGCGGCGGGCGGCAATCTGCCAAATGACCTTGCGCCCAGCATGTTCTTCGCGCTTCTCGACCCCGGTGTAACCTGCGTCGGCGCAGACTACGTTTTCCTCGCCGTGCAGCAGTTTGGCAACCTGCGTGACGTCTGCCACATTGGCCGCTGTTACTACCACGCTGTGCACCAGGCCTGACTCGTCGTCGGCGCCGATGTGAGCCTTGGCGCCGAAATAGTACTGGTTACCTTTCTTGGTTTGATGCATCTCAGGGTCGCGTTTGCCATCCTTGTTCTTGGTCGAACTGGGCGCGTGAATCAGCGTGGCATCGACGATGGTGCCTTGACGCAACGACAAGCCACGGTCGCCCAGATAACCATTAATTACGCCGAGAATCCCGGTCGCCAACTCGTGCTTTTCCAGCAGACGACGGAAGTTGAGAATGGTGGTTTCGTCTGGAATTCGCTCCAGGCTCAGGCCTGAAAACTGACGCAGGATGGTCGTCTCATACAGCGCTTCTTCCATCGCCGGATCGCTGTAGCCGAACCAGTTCTGCATCAGATGAACACGCAGCATCGCCATCAGTGGGTAGGCGGGCAGGCCACCTTCTCCTTTTGGATAATAGGGCTCAATCAGGGCAATCAAACCTTTCCAGGGCACCACCTGATCCATCTCGATCAGGAACAATTCCTTACGGGTCTGCTTGCGCTTGCCGGCATACTCGGCGTCGGCGAAGGTCATCTGTTTCATCATCGAAAAGCTCGGCGACTGGTGTCCGGAGATTTTGCCAAATTAGGAAGTCTTTTTCAGAGTTTCCTTAAGTGCCTCGATCTTTACCACAGCAAAGAACTGGATTGTAGTGGTCTAATGGTTCCGGACACTCATTTAGGCGAGAATATCGCCAGATAGAGGTGTCTGATGACCAAACAACGCCGTACCTTTTCCGTTGAATTCAAACGCGAGGCCGCAGGCCTCGTGCTCGATCAAGGCTATAGCCATATCGAAGCCTCCCGCTCGCTTGGGGTGGTCGAATCTGCGCTGCGTCGCTGGGTCAACCAGCTTCAACAAGAGCGCAACGGTGTCACTCCACAGAGCAAAGCCCTCACGCCCGAGCAGCAAAAAATCCAGGAGCTCGAAGCCCGGATCGCCCGTCTTGAGCGGGAGAAATCCATTTTAAAAAAGGCCACCGCGCTCTTGATGTCGGAAGAGCACGAGCGCATGCGCTGATTGATCAGCTCAGTGTCCATGAGCCAATCGAATTGCTGTGCGAAGTGTTCGAGGTACCTCGCTCGTGCTACTACAACCATTGCCTGCGGCGTCGGTCTCCAGACGCCGAGCGGGTTCGTTTACTTAGCCGAGTCAATGAGCTGTTCGGGCAAAGTCGAGGCGCTGCCGGCAGCCGCAGTATCGTGTCGATGATGCAGGCGGATGGCGAGCAAATCGGTCGGTTCAAGGTGCGTAGCTTGATGCGGGAGCTGGGATTAATCAGCAAGCAACCAGGCTCGCATGCTTATAAAAAAGCAACAGTGGAGCGGCCTGACATTCCGAACATTTTGAATCGGGAGTTCGATGTACCCGCGCCCAATCAGGTCTGGTGTGGCGACATCACCTACATCTGGGCGCAAGGAAAATGGCATTACCTGGCGGTGGTTATGGATCTTTACGCGCGTCGGGTGGTGGGCTGGGCGTTTTCGAACAAACCGGATACGGACTTGGTGATCAAGGCGCTGGACATGGCTTATGAGCAACGCGGCAAGCCTCAGGGCCTGCTGTTTCATTCCGACCAGGGCGTCCAATACGGGAGCCGACAGTTTCGCCAGCGGCTTTGGCGATACCGCATACGCCAGAGCATGAGCCGCCGGGGTAATTGCTACGACAACTCGCCGATGGAGCGTGTGTTCCGCAGCTTGAAAACTGAGTGGATACCGACCGTGGGCTACATGACGGTCCAAGAGGCTCAGCGGGATATCAGTCATTACCTGATGCATCGTTACAACTGGATTCGGCCACACCAGTTCAATGATGGAATGGCGCCCGCTCAGTACGAGAAAAACCTTAACGTCGTGTCCGGGATCAGTTGACCACTACACACACTACCTTCATCACCGGAAGGCATGCATAGAAGCCATGCACAGAACTACAAGGACTTGGTGCTCGCCAACTGTATAGCAAATGCCTATGCATATGATGTAAAGGTAGGAATTGACGCGGGCAGCAGTGTCACCGCAATGGAGGACTGGGCCAACTACGATTGGGAGGAAGGTCCAGATGAAATCCGGGCACTGGTAAAAAAATACCTCGCCAGAGACTACACAAACCCTTTGGCCGAATCCCAGATAAAGGGAATAAAATTCGACCTATTGAAATGCCTGGACATGTATCACAGCAAGGAACTGGACGCGTTGACGAAAAAGGTCGTGACTCACCCGAATCAGACCTACATGCAGAATATCAAAAAGCCTTAACTACTCTTTTCATACAACAAGCCTGTCCGGCAAACGCTGCACAGGCTATTTTCATTGCAAGCACTCTACTCCGCACATTATCTGTAGGGCGGAGACACATCATGCTGACTCAATGTAATCCGATAGCTTTTTAGCGTCTCCCCTCGGTGATGTATTGCTTGCTGAAATACTGATAAACAGCGCCAGTCACTTCCCCGCCTATACGGCGAACATCCTCAGAAAACCTTTTTCGATAACTCTTGTAAGAATTAACCGCAGGACACCTCCCTTCCATTTGAAGGAAATTTCCGAGAAAATCCCGGCCTCTTGCGCTTGGCTGTTCAGGTCTCTAGCCTTCATCGGTCGCTGCCCAATCAGCGATCAGGTTTGGTAGACCTGCTTTTGCTGGCGCAATGTGCCACCTCTGCGAGGCGATCCTTCTCGTCTCGTCTTTATGGTGGCCGTGCGCATGGCGTCTTCGGATGCACCGGGTGCCAGCAGCCGGTCTACCAACTTGCACACGGCCGCCACCTTATCGTTTGGTAGCGATTAGTGACGGCTCCCCCCAAGTTCTGCTGGAGTTGCAAACATGCCCCATAAAATCGTCCCCGACCCGCCCACCGCCCTGTTCACCGTCAACGCATCCGTCAGCCAGGAAGAAGCGCTCAACTACGCTTCGGATCTGCTGCGCTGCATCATCACGACGGCCTATGAGTCCGGCGACAGCACTCAGGGCACCAGCCGTGATCTGGCGTTTTCGGTATTGCACATGGCCGAGATGGCCAAAGCCATGGTTGACCGCTCACTGGAATGCATCGTTTGACCAGATGACAACCCGGGGCCACGCTCGGCCCCGCGTACACCTCAATTACGCTGATCCAGCAGGTTGACCACCAGCCGGTCGATCCACCCCCACAAGCGCTGTTTGACGCGTCGCCACAGTGGTCTGGCCTTCCAGTCTGCCAGTGTGGTTTCGGCGCTCAGGGCGAAGTCTTTTTCGAAACTGGCGACCACATCGCGGGTCAGCCCTGGGTCGAGGGCTTCGAGGTTGGCTTCAAGGTTGAAGCGCAGATTCCAGTGGTCGAAGTTGCACGAGCCGATGCTCACCCAGTCGTCGATCAGAACCATTTTCAAGTGCAGAAAACACGGCTGGTATTCGAAGACCTTGACCCCGGCCCGCAGCAAGCGCGGGTAGTAACGGTGACCGGCGTAGCGTACCGACGGGTGATCGGTGCGTGGCCCGGTCAGCAGCAAACGTACATCGACGCCGCGCGACGCTGCCCTGCGCAAGGCGCGGCGGACTTTCCAAGTGGGTAGAAAGTAGGGGGTTGCCAGCCAGATGCGCTTTTGCCCGGTGTTCAGCGTGCGCACCAGCGATTGCAGAATGTCGCGGTGCTGGCGAGAGTCGGCGTACGCCACACGGCCAAGGCCTTCACCGGCTACCGGGGCGGTGGGCAGATGATCCAGACCAAAGTTTTCTTTCGGGCGCCAGGCGAACCGTCGGGCATTGGCGTGAAACTGCCGGTTGAACAACGCTTGCCAGTCAAGAACCAGCGGCCCGGTGATTTCCACCATCACTTCGTGCCATTGGCTGACATCCTTGTCTGGCTCCCAGAATTCATCGGTTACACCCGTACCGCCGACCACCGCCAGCGTCTTGTCGACCACCAGCAATTTGCGATGGTCGCGGTAGAAGTTGCGCACGCCGCGTCGCCAGTGAATAGGGTTGTAGAAACGCAGAATTACACCGGCATCGGTCAGTTGCTTGCGCAGGCCGGCGTCGAAGGCTTTAGAACCGAAGTCGTCGAACAGGCAGCGCACGATCACACCACGCCTGCCCGCCTCGACCAGCGCCCGCACGATGGCATCGGCGCAGGCCCCGGCTTCGACCAGATACAGCTCCAGGTCAACCTGCTGCTCGGCCCGGTCAATGGCTGCAATCATGCGCGGGAAGAACGCAGGACCGTCAATCAGCAATTGAAAGCGGTTGTTTTCACGCCACGGGAAAATCGCACCGTTCATATCAGCGCGCCGTGAAGATCAGGACAGCCCCGACCGGGACTGACAGACTGACCGCCGACAAGCCTGCCGCGTTGCGCAGGGCATTGAAGTCCGAAACCATATCGAAGTCCTGAGCATGAATCACCAGCGGTTCGAGCGTCACAACCTGAAAGCGGCGCTCGTCGAGGCGCGTCGCCAGCAGTTCGGCGTTATAGCTGTGACTCTTGCCGCGCAGGCTGACGGTCAGTGGTAAACGCAATTCCAGTTGCGCGCCGGGGGCAAGGTTATTGATGGGGCGCATGTCGAGCTGGGCATTGATCTGCGCAACGGGAAACTTGTGTACCTGAAACACCTGCTCCCGCAGGCGCTCGTCACGCAGGGGAATACCGGTGCTAATGGACTCCGTTTCGACTTCCACCTCAGCCAGCCCTTTGGGGTCGACCTTGCCATGCAGCACGAGGAAGCGATGCACCTCGGCAATATCGGCATTTTTGGTTGACGTGAACGAGAGCCGCGACGACTCGTTATCCAGATACCAGTTCGCATGGGCAGGTAACGCCACTGCGGCCAGCATGACCAGCAGCAGGCGATTCATAGTGAGCATGCAGACTCCAGACGTGCAATTGAGGGCCACCTTATCCGCCTGTCTGACCTCTGGCAAACCACGACGTTCGGCAGTAATCCATCAAGGCTCGGATGGCAACAGTCGGCAGCCTTGTCGCTCACCCTGCCACGACGCACTGCTGGTTCGTCCAAGCCCGTTGGCAATGACCTTTTTCTGGCTGCTGTCGTCGATCAGCGCGCTGGGCACGTACTGTTTGACGTAGCCCAGGCAATACGCCTCGGGGTTGTTCATGACGTACCTGCACGAGCAGTATTCCTTGGCGGTGTAGGCACTGATGATGGTGGGGAATGCCTGCAGGTTCACGCGGTACTGCCAGGCAAGTACCGCGAGCGCAGCAAGGATCAGCAACAGCAGGCTGCTGAAGGGTCGACGCAGGATGAACATTCGGCGACTGCTCATTGCCCACCCTCCTTGCCAAAGGCTGCCTGTATGCGCTTGATCATCTGATTGTGGTCGTAAGTACCGTCGCGGTCATCGGCATAGCGCACGATCACCAGCTTCCGGTCGGGGATCACGTACAGCGCCTGCCCCCAATGGCCCAGTGCGGAAAAGGTATCAGGGGGCGCATCGGGCCACGGCCCCCTGCCGCCATCGGCAGTTCGATTGAGCCACCATTGGCCGCCAGGGACTTCGACGTTGGCATCTATCTGCTCGCCTGCAAACGGCGTCAGCACGAAGTTCATCCATTCCTTGTTGAGCAACTGCCGAGCCTGCCATTGCCCGCCGCGCTGCATCAGCAAGCCGATGCGTGCCAGGTCGCGGGCGGTCATGTAGGCATAGGACGACCCTACAAATGTACCCACGCCATCGGTTTCCCAGACGGCACTGCGGATGCCAAGCGGGTCAAACAGTGCGGTCCACGGATAATCCGCATACGCCTGTGGCCCGACGATATTTTTCAACGCAGCAGCCAGAACCGTGCTGTCGCCGCTGGAATACAGGTACGCCTTGCCGGGGGATTCGGCTGCGCGGTGCTCGGCGGTGAAGCGCGCCATGTCGTCACGCCCACGGGTGTAGAGCATGGCGACTACGGAAGAGTTAAGCGGTGCATATTCGTAATCTTCCTGCCAATTCAGCCCCGAAGCCCAGTGCATCAGGTCTTTGATGGCGATATCGGGGTGCGCCTTGAACGGCGGGTAGAACTTCGCCACTGGATCATTGAGTTGAAAGCGCCCGTCGGTAAACGCCACGCCCAGCACTGTCGCCATCACGCTCTTGCTGATCGACCAGGTCAGGTGCGGGGTTTGCGCGGTGGTCACACCGCCGTAGCGCTCATACACAACTTCGCCATCACGAATCACCAGCAGCGCATCGGTGCGAATGCCCTTGCGTGTGGCGTCGTCACGGGGCGGGAAGGCGTAGGCCTCGAGTTCTTCGATTGCCGCAGATCGCGGCGCAGGCTGAGATGACCATTGCTCTGTCGGCCATGTTTGAGCAACGACGCCCTGGGCACTGAAGCCCAGGATCAAAACCAGACACAGGCGGAAAGATCTACGCGGCATGACAGAGCCTCTACAGAGTAATCCGCATACCGTATCAGGGCTTCGTGACAGTCAGCCATTACCCCGGGACAGGACGCAGAGCGTCCAGAACGGCATACCCACGCGGAGCATGGGCACGATAGTGGTCCTTCGTACGCCGCTCGCTCCTCCCGCTCCACCAGCGTGGAAATGCCCACAGCGTTGCCCGTCACACAACCATCACCAAAGCTTCACAGGCATGACACGCCATCTCCCTAGCCTGCAAGTACGGCAAAGCGCCTGGACAAATCAGTCAACCAGCCAAACTCTGCATGGCTGGCTCATGGAGATTCGTATGACCCAGATCGCCCGCATTCGTGACAACACTTCTGAACGTCGTCTTCAGGCCGAGCGCCTGATTGGAGCGCGCGCCCTGCAGGAAGCACAGGCGTTGCGTTTCAGTGTGTTCAGCGAAGAGTTCAACGCCCGTCTCAACGGCGCTGAACAAGGCCTGGATATCGACGATTACGATGTTCATTGCTCGCACATTGGTGTGCGTGACCTGAACACCGGGCGTCTGGTTGCCACTACCCGGCTGCTCGACCACAAGGCTGCCAGCACGCTGGGGCGTTTCTACAGTGAAGAAGAATTCAGCCTGCACGGTCTGGTTCATTTGCAGGGTCCGATTCTTGAGCTGGGCCGTACCTGCGTAGACCCGGCCTACCGCAACGGTGGCACCATCGCGGTGTTGTGGAGCGAGCTGGCCGAGGTGCTGAACGAAGGCGGCTACAGCTACCTGATGGGCTGCGCGAGCATCCCGATGCACGACGGCGGCATTCAGGCGCACGCGATCATGCAACGCCTGCGCGAACGCTACCTGTGCAACGAGCACTTGCGCGCCGAGCCGAAAAACCCGCTGCCGACGCTCGATATCCCGAGCAATGTGATCTGCGAGATGCCGCCACTGCTCAAGGCTTACATGCGCCTGGGGGCCAAGATCTGCGGCGAACCGTGCTGGGACGAAGACTTCCAGGTGGCCGACGTGTTCATCCTGCTCAAGCGCGACGACTTGTGCCCGCGCTATGCCCGCCACTTCAAGGCGGCCGTGTGATGAGCCGGGCACGCGGCTATGCCCGCGTAGTCCGGGTGCTGCTGGTCGTGGCGCTCGGCTTGACGATTGCCGGAACGTTCGCGGTTCTGGAACGCACCAGAATCGGTGGGTCGATGGAGCGCAGGCAGCGCTGGAGCCGTTGGTTCATGGCGCGCCTGACCAATGCCCTGCCGTTTCGCGTCACCGTGACAGGTCAGTTGCCAACCCAGCCAATGCTGTGGGTCAGTAACCATGTGTCGTGGACCGACATTGCACTGCTGGGCATGCTGGCACCGCTGTCGTTTCTGTCGAAGGCCGAAGTTCGGACCTGGCCGGTAGCGGGCTGGGTGGCACTGAAGGCAGGTACGCTGTTCATTCGTCGCGGGTCGGGCGACAGCCGTCTGATTCAAAAGCAGATGTGCAATCACCTGCAACAAGGCAACGCACTGCTGATCTTCCCGGAAGGCACCACCACCGATGGCAGAAGCCTGCGCACCTTCCACGGCCGTCTGCTGTCCAGTGCCATTGAAGCCGGCGTGCCGATCCAGCCAGTGGCCATCGGTTACTCGCGTGACGGCAAACCGGACCCGATTGCCCCGTTCATTGGCGACGACGATTTGCTGTCCCATTTGCGCCGGTTGTTCGCCAATGAGCAGAGCGATGTGCACATTCACCTGCTGACCCCGATTCCGACGGCGGATCAGGAGCGCGCTGCACTGGCGTTCAAGGCCCAGCAAGCCGTTCAGGTGGCGCTGTTCGGTGAACCTGTCACGGGGGAGTCAGTGATCGGTAAACAAGTATCCGGCGAGCCTGCTCAGCCGAGCGAAGTGGCTTCGCGCTCGGCCAGGGCAGCCTGAGCAAAATCCTCCAATAGCGGATAGAACTCGGCGAAATCCGCACTCAAGGGCTGGTAAAGCGCCTGCAGTTCCTGCATGCCGCCTGCCAGCCCTTCGGGCCGTGACAAGCGTCGCGATATCCCGCTCAGCACCTGCCCCAGCACCTCGAAATCCCGATACGAACCCAGCCAGTCCTGCGCGGCCATGCGCGGCGCGATCAATGCGAGCCGCTCGGGCAATTGCGGCTCGGCGGCCAGCGTGCCATAGACTTTGCCAGTGAATACGTCCAGCGGCAGATCGGCATAGCGATGCCAGTCGCGAGCCAGACAATGATCGAAAAAGACGTCGAGCATAATGCCTGCATAGCGTCGCCGCTGGGATGGAAAGCGGGCAATGGAAGCCTTGATCAGCGGGTGGCTGTCAGTGAAAGCGTCAATGCTGCGATGCAGCCGAATGGCCGCTTCAAGCTCTGCAGGAAAACGTCCCGACAGCGGACCTTTGACGAAGTCGCCATACAGGCTGCCAAGCAATTGAGCAGGCCGATGCCCGCCGAGATGAAGATGTGCCAGATAGTTCATGCCTGCAAGCCTACGCCGCTTTCAAGGCCGAGGTCTATATATCGATATAACCCGATATAGCGATTTTGCCAGTCCTAAGCACAAAATCATATTTGTATATCGCGAAATACAGATATAAGGTTCGTCCTATCGCGATATATCGCTACACCGCCTGTGAGAACGACATGCCTATCGACCTCGACGACATAATAAAAGCCCTGGCCCATCCGGTCCGCCGAGAAATCCTGACCTGGTTGAAGGACCCCCGCGCGAGCTTTCCTGCTCAGCAATACTCGATTGAACACGGCGTGTGCGCCGGACAGATCGATCAGCGTGCAGGATTGTCCCAATCCACTGTCTCGGCCCATCTGGCGACCTTGCAACGCGCTGGCCTGATCAGCAGCAAGAAGGTTGGCCAATGGCATTTCTTCAGACGCAACGAAGAAGTCATACAGGCATTCGTTCAGGCGCTGGTTGAAGAGCTGAACAACCCGACCTGATTTTCCAACGTTTACCAGGAGCTGCCCCGTGCCTCTTTCGCTACTTATTCTGGCCCTGAGCGCCTTTGCCATCGGCACCACCGAATTCGTCATCATGGGCCTGCTGCCCGATGTGGCGGCTGACCTTGGTGTATCTATCCCCGGCGCAGGCTGGCTGGTCACCGGCTATGCGCTGGGCGTGGCCGTCGGCGCGCCGTTCATGGCCATGGCCACGGCAAAACTGCCGCGCAAGGCTGCGCTGGTCACGTTGATGGGCATTTTCATCATCGGCAACCTGCTCTGCGCACTGGCCAGTGACTACAACGTATTGATGTTCGCCCGCGTGGTTACAGCGCTGTGTCATGGTGCGTTCTTCGGCATCGGTTCGGTAGTTGCTGCAGGGCTGGTGCCTGCCAATCGCCGCGCTTCGGCAGTAGCGTTGATGTTCACCGGTCTGACCCTGGCCAACGTGCTGGGCGTGCCTTTGGGTACTGCATTGGGTCAATACGCAGGCTGGCGCTCGACCTTCTGGGCGGTAACAGTCATCGGCGTGATTGCACTGATCGGCCTGATCCGCTTTCTGCCGACCAACCGCAAAGAAGAAAAACTCGACATGCGCGCCGAACTGGCCGCACTGAAAGGTGCCGGTATCTGGCTGTCGCTGACCATGACCGCGCTGTTTTCAGCGTCCATGTTCACCCTGTTCACCTACATTGCCCCGCTGCTCGGCGAAGTCACCGGCGTATCGCCCAAGGGCGTGACCTGGACCCTGCTGTTGATAGGCCTGGGCCTGACCGCAGGTAACGTGATTGGCGGCAAGATGGCCGACCGCCGTGTGTCATCCACGCTGATTGCCGTGTTCGTCTCGATGGCGGTGATCTCAACCGCTCTCAGCTGGACCAGCGCCGCGCTGATCCCGACTGAAATCACCCTGTTCCTCTGGGCGGTCGCTGCCTTTGCCGCCGTCCCGGCTCTGCAGATCAACGTGGTGACCTTCGGCAAAGCCGCGCCCAACCTGGTTTCAACCCTGAACATCGGCGCTTTCAACGTGGGCAACGCGCTTGGTGCCTGGGTCGGTGGCAGCGTCATCGCCCACGGCCTGGGCCTGGGCCTGACCAGCGTACCGCTGGCCGCTGCCATGCTGGCAGTGCTCGCGCTGCTGATCACACTGATTACTTTTCGTCAGACCGGCAACCCCGATCTGGCACCTGCTACACATTGATCAATCACGAGGATTCGACACATGACGACTATCTTTGACCCGATCACCATTGGCGATCTGCAACTGCCAAACCGCATCATCATGGCGCCACTGACGCGCTGCCGCGCCGACGAAGGTCGCGTACCCAATGCATTGATGTCCGAGTATTACGTGCAGCGTGCTTCTGCAGGCCTGATCCTGACTGAAGCCACATCGGTCACGCCGATGGGTGTTGGTTACCCGGACACACCCGGCATCTGGTCCAACGACCAAATACGCGGCTGGAGCAACATCACCAAGGCCGTGCATACCGCTGGTGGCCGGATTGTGTTGCAGCTGTGGCACGTTGGCCGTATCTCCCACCCGGCGTACCTGAACGGCGAAACTCCGGTGGCCCCTAGCGCTATCGCAGCTGAAGGCCATGTCAGCCTGATGCGCCCGATCACCCCGCTGCCGACCCCGCGCGCGCTGGAACTGGCAGAAATCGGTGACATCGTCGAGGCCTATCGCGTCGGTGCGGAAAACGCCAAGGCTGCGGGCTTCGACGGCGTGGAAGTACACGGTGCCAACGGCTACCTGCTGGAACAGTTCCTGCTGACCGGCTCCAACCAGCGCACTGACGAGTACGGCGGTTCGGTAGAAAACCGTGCTCGTCTGCTGCTGGAAGTGACTGATGCGGTCATTGAGGTGTGGGGCGCTGGTCGCGTAGGCGTACACCTTTCGCCTCGCTTCGACATGCACGACATGAGCGATGCTAACCGCACTGAAACCTTCAGCTACGTGGCCAAAGAGCTTGGCAAGCGCGGTATCGCGTTCATCTGTGCCCGTGAGCGTGACGCCGAAGACAGCCTCGGCCCGCAGTTGAAGAAGGATTTCGGCGGCGTCTACATCGCCAATGAAAAATTCACCAAGGACACCGCAAATACCTGGCTGGCAGAAGGCAAGGCCGACGCTATCGCATTTGGTGTGCCTTATATTGCCAACCCGGACCTGCCTGAGCGTCTGGCCAGCGATGCGCCTCTGAATGAAGCGCATCCCGAAACGTTCTACGGCAAAGGGCCGGTCGGCTATATCGACTACCCACGCCTGTAACACGGCGCTGCAACAGCAAAAAACCCTGACTCGCAAGAGCCGGGGTTTTTTATCGCCCGTACTTATTACTGTTACAGCTTAGCCTCAGGCCCGACTGTACCTAGGGAAGGTCTGAAGTAGCCGGATGTTTTCCGGCTACCGAGTCCTCAGCACTTTTCAAAAAACGATGCATGTCGAAATTTGCTCAATTATCTTCGCTTTTTAGCTCTTTCGGCCGCTGCAAAGCCTTTTGCGGTAACCATTTCCTGCATTACACGCGCACCTCTCCTGCGCTCGCCAACAAATGTCGACGGGCCATCCACAGGTTTGACAGGGCGAACAACGTCACCATCTGCGCGGTGTTCTTGGCCAAGCCCCGAAAGCGCACTTTTTCATAGCCAAACTGGCGTTTGATGACCCGAAACGGATGCTCGACCTTGGCGCGAACCTGGGCCTTGGCCTTCTCGATTTTGCGGATCGCCTTGTACAAAATACTGCGTTTTCCATGCTTTTTGTAAGTGCTGCGGCGGGCGGCAATCTGCCAAATGACCTTGCGCCCAGCGTGTTCTTCGCGCTTCTCGACCCCGGTGTAACCTGCGTCGGCGCAGACTACGTTTTCCTCGCCGTGCAGCAGTTTGGCAACCTGCGTGACGTCTGCCACATTGGCCGCTGTTACTACCACGCTGTGCACCAGGCCTGACTCGTCGTCGGCGCCGATGTGAGCCTTGGCGCCGAAATAGTACTGGTTACCTTTCTTGGTTTGATGCATCTCAGGATCGCGTTTGCCATCCTTGTTCTTGGTCGAACTGGGCGCGTGAATCAGCGTGGCATCGACGATGGTGCCTTGACGCAACGACAAGCCACGGTCGCCCAGATAACCATTAATTACGCCGAGAATCCCGGTCGCCAACTCGTGCTTTTCCAGCAGACGACGGAAGTTGAGAATGGTGGTTTCGTCTGGAATTCGCTCCAGGCTCAGGCCTGAAAACTGACGCAGGATGGTCGTCTCATACAGCGCTTCTTCCATCGCCGGATCGCTGTAGCCGAACCAGTTCTGCATCAGATGAACACGCAGCATCGCCATCAGTGGGTAGGCGGGCCGGCCACCTTCTCCTTTTGGATAATAGGGCTCAATCAGGGCAATCAAACCTTTCCAGGGCACCACCTGATCCATCTCGATCAGGAACAATTCCTTACGGGTCTGCTTGCGCTTGCCGGCATACTCGGCGTCGGCGAAGGTCATCTGTTTCATCATCGAAAAGCTCGGCGACTGGTGTCCGGAGATTTTGCCAAATTAGGAAGTCTTTTTCAGAGTTTCCCTAGCACATTGCCTTCGGCATCAGTGATAGTCCCGTCCGGTAACTTCCAGCGACCGTCGGGGTAGCTGACAGAGCCATCTGCCATAACCCAGGTGCCGTCCTTGTGTTGAACATCGCCGCCGGGGTGCTCGACCGAACCGTCGGCATGCACGGTGGTGCCATCCAGGTGTTGAACAGTGCCATCCGTGTGCGTCAAGGACTGGCCATCTGCCGCCGCAACACTTCCATTCGGATAACTGACCGTACCATCGGGGTTGAAGACACTGTTTAGCGGGTGGACCAGTTGTAAAACACCGGTGACCGTGCTTATGACTGCCAGCAGCTTGTCCAGGCGCGAAGGTGCCTCAGGGGCCGGCGTTAACTTTTGCGCAACGGGTGGTTTGATAACAGGTTTGACGGGCGGTTTGACAGGTGGCCTCACTGGCTTTTTCACCTTGACCGGGGGTTTCACGGGCGGTTTCACGGGCGGCTTCACCGGACCTGCCCCCTTGACCGGAGGTTTTACAGGCGGCTTTACAGGCGGTTTGACAGGTGGCTTTACAGGCGGTTTGAACTTCACCGGTGGCTTGACCTGCTGGCGTACCAAATCTTCCGGATAATCCGGTACGTCGGCGTAAGTGGGCAACGGCGTCCTGGAAACTTCGTCTACTCCCTGGTCTGAGTCTTCAGCCGGGATGTAATTTTCGTTCGTTTCTTGCGGGGCATCGGTGTACATCTCATTGATTCCATTCATTGTTGAAACTCCAATTTAGTTAACAGCCAGGCAAGCGTAAGCCTTCCTTCTATTGGCAAGTGCATATCTATTTAACGAGTACAAAAAAATGTCAGGAAATTTGCCAGCGGCTATCTGCTATGGACAGCCGCCGGCAAGTCTTGCCTTCAACGACGCGCGTTGAGCTGTTGCGACAGATTCTGGATCTGGCTGGTGAGGGTATTGATATTGCGGGTGACCTGAGCACGAAACGCGTCGAACTCGGCAGTATTGGCCTCTGCTGACGGGGCCGGGCGGTTTTCCTGTTCGCTTTTGAGGACCATCAGGTCCTGCTCCAGGCGCTCGACAGCAGCCGACGGGTTGCCCTGTTTCTTCAATGTCGCAACATCGGCTGCCACGCTTTTGATTTGCGCATCCAGCTTGCCCTGATCGGCCTGTGCGGTTTTCAGATCGGGCAGCGCGGCTTTCAGGGTGGTCAGCTCAGCGACGACGCTTTTGAGCTGCTCCTGCAACTGCGCGCTTTCACTGTGCTGCTGGGCGGTTTGCGCGGCCATCTGCTCCAGGCGCTTGTCGAGACTGCCCTGCTGGCCTTCAACGCCCTCGCGCTGTTTGTCCTGATCCTCCAGTTGCGCTTCCAGCAGCTTGATGCGCTGCTTGAGCGCCTCGCCATCGCTGGACAGCGCCTCGGTCGCAACGACTTTGCCGGAAATATCCTGCAGGCGTCCCGCCGCTTCTTCGCTGATGCGCGCAAAGCTCTCCTGAGTGGCCACCAATTGCTGTTCCATGAGGGAGACCTGCTGAAAGCTCCACCAGCCCAGACCGCAAAAGGCAATGAACAGCGCGCCGACCAACGCCCATAGCGGTCCGGTGCTCGGGCCCTTTACCTTGACCACCGGTGTGGTACGCGAATAGACCGTGGTGCGTTCGCGTGCACCATTGCCCGGCGCGAAGTCGTCATCGTCGTCCTTGGCGCTCAGGCTGGGAACGTCATCGACGTCGTCGTATGGATCGTTGCGCATGAATAACCCTTCAGGAAGCTGTTAAACCAAAGTCGGGCAGTATAACAACAGCGCGCAACCAATCTCACTGTGCCACTACCGCATTCAGATTGCGTGCTGTGCCTGCCACCAGCCACAGAATTCATCCAGCGCTGTCCACAGGCTGACCTGAGGCTGATAATCCAGATAATGCCTGGCGCGGCTGATATCAAGCGTAAAATCCCTGTTCATGACCTGCATGCCCATTCTTGACAGGGTAGGTTCAGGTCGGCCCGGCCACAGCAGGCAGGCACCCTCGTTGATTGCTGCGGCACTGTAGGCCAGTCCGTATGAACGATAACGGGTGACTTGAGGCAGATGCATCTGGCGCATCACATAATTGATTGCGTCCCACAGCGGGACCGGCGTGCCGTTGCTGATGTTGTAGGCCTTGCCCAGCGCCGAGCCGGTTGCCAGCAAGCTGCTCAGCATGGCTTCGTTGAGGTTGTGCATGCTGGTGAAATCCACCACGTTCAAACCGTTGCCGACAATCGACAGACGCTTCTTGCGCTGCATGTGCAGCAAACGCGGGAAAATACTGTTGTCGCCCGCGCCAGTGACGAAGCGCGGCCGCAGGGCGATCACTTCCAGGCCGAACTCTTCGGCACCAAAGACCTTTTGCTCGGCCAGGTATTTGGTCGCCGCATAGTGATTATGGAAACGCTTGGGCACCTGCTCTTCCTTGATGCCGCGGTGCGATTTGCCATCAAAGTAGATCGAGGGCGACGAAAGATGAACCAACCTTCGCACCCTTTGTTTCAGGCAGCCCTCGACGATGTTTTCGGTAAGCTGCACGTTGCCCTGCATGAAATCCTGGCGGCGTCCCCACAGGCCGACGGAGCCTGCGCAGTGCACCACCGCTTCCACGTCATCGCACAGCGCCCGCACCAGATAAGGGTCAGCGAGGTCGCCCTGGATGAACTCGGCGCCACGCCTGACCAGGTGCTCGACACCTTCGGCACGACGGCCATTGATCCGCACGCTCATGCCCTGCTCAAGGGCAAAACGCGCAAAGCGTCCGCCGATGAAGCCGCTCGCGCCGGTGACCAGAATCTTCATTTACCGCTCCGTTAACGCATCTGCAGAAAAGGGAAAACCCTGCCTGCATGGATTACACATGATCATGTTGACGATCATTCCTCGCTCAGCGGCACCAGCCAATCGGCCGAATGTTGCGCAAGATGTTCGGTAAGCTGCGTCAAGAGCTGCCCGCCATTGCGCCAATGGTGCCAGTACAACGGCACATCGATGCAGCGCTCCGGCAGCAATTCAAGCAGGGTGCCGCTGCGCAATTGGTCGCGCACCTGCAACTCGGGCGCCAGGCCCCAGCCCATCCCGGCCTCGATCATACGTATGAAACCTTCGGACGACGGGCACAAATGATGCTCGAAGCCGTCCTGAACGCCAAGAAGTGCCAGATAACGATGCTGCAAAAGGTCGTCCGGCCCGTACACCAGTGCTGCCGATCTGGCCAGATTTGCCGGGCTCACGCCGTGCGGAAAATGGCGGGCGATGAATGAAGGACTGGCCAGCGCCCGATAGCGCATGGCCCCCAGCAACTGGCTGCGCGCCCCGGCCACCGGGCGCTCGCTGCCACACAGGCAGGCCGCGACCTCGCCTGCACGCATGCGCTTGAGCCCTACGTCCTGATCTTCGACAACCAGATCCAGCAACAGCCGGTGTTGCGTGCAAAACGCGCCGATGGCCGGTGCCCATCAGGTCGCCAGACTGTCGGCATTCAAGGCGATTCGCAGACGCTCGGGCATGCCCTCTTCATCCAGCGCCGGCACCTGACTCTGCAAGTCGCGCTCCAGCAAACGGACCTGCTGTACATGATTGAGCAGGCGGCGTCCGATGTCGGTCGGGCTCGGTGGCGTCGCGCGCACAAGCACCGGCAGACCAATGCGTGCCTCCAGCAATTTGATGCGCTGCGAAACCGCAGATTGAGACAGCCCCAGCACCTGAGCGGCACGCTCGAAACCGGCTTGCTCGATCACAGCCGCCAATGCAGATAACAATTTGTAGTCGAACATCAGTTTTCCTAATGAGCGATGAGTATTATTTGTTTTCCTTATAGCTCTCAACGCATAAGAATCGCCATCTGAATCTGCTCAATGGAACGTCTTTATGTGGCAAAGCTACCTTAATGGTCTGCTGATCGCGGCAGGCCTGATCATGGCTATCGGTACTCAGAACGCTTTTGTACTCGCTCAGGGCCTGCGCCGTGAACATCACGTGCCCGTGGCGTTGCTGTGCATTGTCTGCGACGCCATTCTGGTGGCGGCAGGCGTCTTCGGACTGGCCAATGTGCTCGCACAAAACCCGACATTGCTGGCGGTAGCACGCTGGGGCGGTGTGATATTCCTGAGCTGGTATGGCCTGCAGGCACTGCGGCGCGCGTGCTCGCGGCAAAGCCTTGAACACAGCACAGCCGTTGGCAAAAGATCGCTGCGCACGGTGTTGCTTAGTGCGCTGGCCGTTACCTTGCTGAACCCGCACGTGTATCTGGACACAGTGCTGCTGATTGGCTCGCTCGGGGCACAACAGGACGTGCCGGGGGCGTACGTGGGCGGTGCTGCCAGCGCCTCGCTGCTGTGGTTCTCAAGCCTGGCACTAGGTGCGGCATGGCTCGCGCCCTGGCTGGCCCGCCCCGCCACATGGCGCATGCTGGACGTGATGATCGCCGTGATGATGTTCAGCGTGGCCTTTCAATTGATCCGCTCAGCCTGACGGGTTTCATGACCTTCAGGTCAAACGCGTTGGAACCTCTATCCCACACAGTTGTTGCGTGGTTAAGCCGCAGACCCGGTGCTATGATCCGGGGTCTGCGCCGCAAAAGAGTAAAACTCCCGGTGCATGCTGTATCTGGCCGCCCGTGATCGGCCGTGCGATTACCGCAATTGACCTGAAAGGAGATAAACCATGGCTTTTGAATTGCCGCCACTGCCCTACGCCAAAGACGCTCTGGTGCCGCACATTTCTGCGGAGACTCTGGAATATCACCACGACAAGCACCACAACACCTACGTCGTGAACCTGAACAACCTGGTGCCAGGCACCGAGTTCGAAGGCAAGACCCTGGAAGAAATCATCAAGACCTCTTCGGGCGGTATCTTCAACAACGCCGCTCAGGTCTGGAACCACACGTTCTACTGGAACTGCCTGGCCCCTAAAGCTGGCGGCGAGCCTACCGGCGCGCTGGCCGAAGCCATCAACAAGGCGTTCGGTTCCTTCGACAAGTTTAAGGAAGAGTTCAGCAAGACTTCCATCGGCACTTTCGGCTCCGGCTGGGGCTGGCTGGTGAAGAAGGCTGATGGCTCCCTGGCACTGGCCAGCACCATCGGTGCCGGCAACCCGCAGACCAGCGGCGACACCCCGCTGCTGACCTGCGATGTGTGGGAACACGCCTACTACATCGACTACCGCAATCTGCGTCCTAAGTACGTAGAAGCGTTCTGGAACCTGGTGAACTGGGACTTCGTGGCCAAGCAATTCGCAGCCTGATTCCAGCCTCATCGAAAAACCCGGCCTCGCGCCGGGTTTTTTATGCTCCAGGTTTACACCTGTAGTCTTTCCAGATTCGTGTTTAATAAACGGCGTCAGACTTCGACCTGCCAGTCAGGTGAACAGCAAATGTTTTTTCGCCTGCCGCTGTTACTTTGTGTATTGTCAGAAAACGCTAGCTGACTCGCATCACGACGTAATTCTTTACAGTGTTCTGCTCAAATTACCCACCTGGCCACCCGACACACTCAGGTGGCTTGGGCCAGTAGGTGCAAGGAACGCGAAGATCAGCCAGACGCACCGTTTCTGACCACGTCACGACGGGCGGATCTGGCTTTTCGAGGGTCATGGGGCGATATGTCCTCCGACACGAACTAAGGAACGGCCATTGAAGCTGGAACTCAAGAATAGCCTTTCGGTAAAGTTGCTGCGCGTCGTACTGCTTTCGGCGCTGCTGGTAGGCGTCGTACTAAGCTGTGCGCAAATCGTTTTCGACGCCTACAAGACGCGTCAGGCCGTGGCGAACGATGCCGAACGAATTCTCGGAATGTTCCGCGATCCCTCCACGCAGGCCGTTTACAGCCTGGACCGCGAAATGGGCATGCAGGTCATCGAGGGCCTGTTTCAGGACGACGCGGTACGCATGGCATCGATAGGACACCCCAACGAAAGCCTGCTCGCAGAAAAAGACCGCCCGCTGAAAAGCTCTCCAACCCGCTGGCTGACAGACCTTATCCTCGGCCAGGAGCGCAGCTTCACCACGCAACTGGTCGGTCGCAGCCCCTACAGCGAGTATTACGGCGACCTGCGTATCACGCTGGACACTGCCAATTACGGCGAAAGCTTTCTGGTCAATGCCGCAATCATCTTCATCGCTGGTGTATTGCGTGCATTGGCAATGGGGCTGGTGTTGTACCTGGTCTATCACTGGTTGCTGACCAGGCCACTGTCGAAAATCATCGAACATCTGATCGCGATCAACCCCGACCGCCCCAGCGAACACCAATTGCCATTGCTCAAAGGCCACGAGAAAAACGAACTGGGGATTTGGGTCAATACCGCCAACCAGCTGCTGGCCTCCATCGAGCGCCACACTTATCTGCGCCACGAGGCGGAGAACAATCTGCAGCGCATGGCGCAATACGATTTCCTGACCGGCCTGCCCAACCGGCTTCAGTTGCAGATCGGTCTGGACAGAATTCTCGAAGATGCGGGGCGTCAGCAGCACCGGGTCGCGATTCTCTGCGTTGGCCTAGATGACTTCAAAGGTATCAACGAACAGTTCAGCTATCAGGCAGGCGATCAACTGTTACTCGCGCTGGCTGACCGGCTGCGCGCCCACAGCGGGCGACTCGGCGCTCTGGCGCGATTGGGCGGCGATCAGTTTGCACTGGTGCAGGCCAAAATCGAGCAACCCTATGAGGCAGCAGAGCTGGCGCAGAATATTCTGGATGAGCTGGAGGCCCCGTTTATAGTCGGTGAACAGCAGATCCGCTTACGAGCGACCATTGGCATCACGCTATTTCCCGAAGACGGCGACAACACCGAGAAACTGCTGCAAAAAGCTGAACAGACCATGACGCTGGCCAAAGCCCGCTCGCGTAACCGGTATCAGTTCTACATCGCCAGCGTCGACAGCGAAATGCGCCGCCGTCGTGAACTCGAAAAAGATCTGCGCGAAGCCTTGCCGGGCAATCAGTTGTACCTGGTCTATCAACCACAGATCAGCTATAGCGATCACCGCATCGTTGGCGTAGAAGCCTTGATCCGCTGGCAACATCCAGAGCATGGTCTAGTGCCGCCGGATGTATTCATCCCGTTGGCCGAGCAGAATGGCACCATCATCGCCATCGGCGAATGGGTGCTTGATCAGGCCTGCCGTCAGTTACGCGAATGGCTTGATCAAGGCTTCACCGACTTGCGCATGGCGGTCAACCTGTCGACCGTGCAACTGCATCACGCGGAACTGCCGCGCGTGGTCAACAACCTGTTGCAGATCTACCGCCTGCCACCGCGCAGCCTGGAACTGGAAGTGACCGAAACCGGCCTGATGGAAGATATCAATACCGCCGCCCAGCACCTGCTGAGCCTGCGACGCTCCGGCGCCTTGATCGCCATTGATGATTTCGGTACCGGTTACTCGTCGCTGAGTTACCTGAAAAGCCTGCCGCTGGACAAGATCAAGATCGACCGGAGTTTCGTTCAGGACCTGATTGACGACGACGATGACGCCACCATCGTGCGGGCCATCATCCAGCTGGGTAAAAGCCTTGGCATGCAGGTCATCGCCGAGGGCGTGGAGACGGTCGAGCAGGAAGCCTATATCGTCACCCAGGGCTGTCACGAAGGCCAGGGCTACCTGTACAGCAAGCCGCTGCCCGGTCGGGAATTGCTGGCTTACCTGAAACAGTCGAGAGAGCGTAACGCCGCCAGCCTTTGAACGGCCGTGCTCTTTCGAGCCATCTTGAAACCGACTGTTACAACCTGCTGAATACCTGAACACGACCGCAAAGGCGTTTTGCCTTTACATCGAATGCAAATCTTTCGCATCATGTCGCAGATTTTCTGGGCGCACCCCGCCATCAACTTTATCGACGCAGGATTCCGTCATGATTCGTATGCCTCTGGCAACCGCTAGTCTGTTGGCCATCGCTATCTCTCTCGCCGGTTGTGGCGAAGGCAAGGACAAGGCTGCCGCCCCGGCACCCGCGCCAGCCGCTGCTCCTGCGACTCCCGCGGCGACGCCTGCTGCCCCTGCTCCGGCCGCAGCCGCCCAGACTGACGACGCGGCGGCCAAGGCTGTGGTCGCGAATTACGCCAACATGGTGTCTGCGGTGTTCGACGACGCCGAAGCTGGTGCGAAAAAACTGAGCACCGCCGTCGACGCATTCCTGGCAAAACCCAACGATGAAACTTTGAAAGCCGCACGGGATGCGTGGGTAGCTGCGCGTGTGCCTTACATGCAGAGCGAAGTCTTCCGCTTCGGCAACACCATCATCGACGACTGGGAAGGACAGGTTAACGCCTGGCCTCTGGACGAAGGGCTGATCGACTATGTCGCCAAGGATTACCAGCACGCGCTGGGCAACCCGGGCGCGACTGCCAATATCATCGCCAACACCGAAATTCAGGTCGGCGAAGACAAGGTCGACGTGAAGGAGATCACCTCTGAAAAACTCGCCAGCCTGAACGAGCTGGGCGGTTCCGAAGCGAACGTTGCTACCGGCTACCACGCTATTGAATTTCTGCTGTGGGGCCAGGATCTGAACGGCACCGGCCTTGGTGCCGGGGCTCGTCCAGCCAGTGACTACCTTGAAGGCGCCGGTGCGACCGGCGGCCACAACGACCGCCGCCGCGCCTACCTCAAGGCTGTTACCGATCTGCTGGTCAGCGATCTGGAAGAAATGTCCGGCAACTGGAAGGCCGGCGTTGCCGACAACTACCGCGCCACGCTGGAAGCCGAATCCGGCGAAAGCGGTCTGCGCAAAATGCTCTTCGGCATGGGCAGCCTGTCGCTGGGTGAACTGGCGGGCGAGCGTATGAAAGTCGCACTGGAAGCCAACTCCAGCGAAGACGAACACGACTGCTTCAGCGACAACACGCACAACTCTCACTTCTACAACGGCAAGGGTATTCGCAACGTTTACCTGGGCGAATACACGCGCACCGATGGCAGCAAAGTCAGCGGCCCGAGCCTTTCGTCTCTGGTTGCCAAGGTAGACCCTGCCACCGACGCCACCTTGCGCGCCGATCTGGACGACACCCAGGCCAAGCTACAGGTCATCGTTGATCACGCCAACAAGGGTGAGCACTTCGACCAGTTGATCGCTGCCGGCAACACGGCAGGCAATCAAGTGGTGCGTGACGCCATTGCTGCGCTGGTCAAACAGACGGGGGCTATCGAACAGGCCGCTGGCAAGCTCGGCATCACCGACCTGAACCCGGACAACGCTGATCACGAGTTCTGACAGGTACTGTTTGCGGTAACAACCAATGCCGGTCAGTTCGCTAACCGGCATTTTTTATGCCTGACCGATATGCGTTGCTTTCAACTGCTGAGCGCTGACCATTACAGAAACGAGTTCCCGGAGCTTCAATACAACGTATCCGCGATGCGTCCCGGCAAAGCCTTGTCATAGGCGTCACCGTCGATCTGCTCGGCCGAAACCGCTTTTAGTATTTGCCCGGCAGTCGGCAGCGTGCTGCGTTCGATGTGCCGGGTTGCATCCCATAAACCGGACCTGATGGTTGCCCTGCTGCATTGGAAGTACACGCTGGTCACGGAGATGCGCAGCACTGACCTGGGCAGTTGGCCGTTCACCTCAAAACGCGACAACAGTTCGGGCTGAACCGATATCTGCGCTGTTCCGTTGACCCGCAAGGTCTCGCCCACGCCAGGGATGAGGAACAGCAACGCGACGCGTGGGTCGCTGATGATATTGCGCAGGGTGTCGATGCGGTTGTTGCCGCGCCGGTCAGGCAGATAAAGCGTCTTGCTGTCCTCGATATGCACGAAGCCCGAATGATCGCCACGCGGGGACGCATCAAGGCCATCAGACCCGGCAGAGGCCAGCACAACAAAGGGTGCCGACTCGATGAAGGGCCGGTAAACCGCGTGAATATGGTCAACTTCCTTGATCATGGAAGGAGGAGCAATCGGGCCATAGAGCGCTTCCAGCGTCTCGATTGTGGTCACGAGCGCGCTGTTTTCCGGGTTATCCATTGATGTGGCCTCTGCTGGGCATGTTGTCTGTGTGTGCTGTCAACTTCGACATGTGCAGCATAGGCAAAAATGCCGGGACCGGACCAGCCTCAGAGATTCGTAACAACGCATTACGTCAGAGCGGGCAAACGATAATCCCTCTTATTCAAACCGCACGAGGCTGATAAGCTTGCACGCCCCGATTTTCGCCTCGTTGCAGGATGTGTATGAGTACGCGGCTCCGTCTATCCCTCGCCTTGCTTACGACTCTGGCCGTGAGTGCATGCGATGACGCCCCGCGTTTCACTCATGCCGAGCCGGGAGAAGCCTTGTCCGGAGGCAGTGCGACGGTCAGGAAGAGCGATCAAAATGCCTTTTCCATGCCCTCGGCCAACTTGTCGCCCGTGCGGCGGCTGGACTTCAGTGTCGGCAACAGTTTTTTCCGCAGTCCGTGGGTGATTGCGCCATCGACCACGACCGCTCGCGACGGGCTTGGGCCGTTGTTCAACACCAACGCTTGCCAGAACTGCCACATCAAGGACGGTCGTGGTCATCCGCCAGAAACTGGCGACAGCAACGCCGTGTCGATGCTGGTCAGGCTGTCGATTCCTGATGACCCGGCCTACGCCGAGCTTGTGCAGCGCAATGGCGTGCTGCCTGAGCCGACTTACGGTGGGCAGTTGCAGGACATGTCGAACCCCGGCGTGGCCCCCGAGGGCAAGGTGCGGGTCGAGTACGATGCGCTGGCGGTCAAGTTTCGCGATGGCACCTCAGTCGAGCTGCGCCAGCCGACCCTCCGAATCACCCAGTTGGGTTACGGACCAATGCACCCCGATACCCACATCTCGGCGCGCATAGCCCCGCCGATGATCGGGCTGGGGTTGCTTGAGGCGATTGCCGATGAAGCAATTCTTGCCAATGCCGACCCGGATGACAAGAACGCCGATGGCATATCGGGACGCCCAAACTGGGTCTGGGACGATGCACAGCAAAAAGTCGTCATGGGCCGATTCGGCTGGAAAGCCGGGCAACCCAACCTGAATCAGCAGAACGTGCACGCTTTTTCCGGCGACATGGGGCTGACTACCAGCCTGCGCCGCTTTGATGACTGCACGCCAGCCCAGGCCGACTGCCTGGCAGCGCCCAACGGCAATGGCCCGAACGACGAGCCGGAGGTCAGCGACAACATCCTGCGTCTGGTGGAGTTCTACACACGCAACCTGGGGGTTCCGGCACGCCGCAAGGTCGATGACCCTCAGGTGCTGGCGGGCAAGAATCTGTTTTTTCAGGCGGGCTGCCAGCAATGCCACACGCCCTCGTTCAAGACCCGTAGCGACGCTGCCGAACCTGAGCTGGCCAATCAGGATATTCGCCCTTACAGCGATTTGCTGCTGCACGACATGGGCGAAGGGCTGGCCGATAACCGTACCGAGTTCCAGGCCACTGGCCGCGAGTGGCGCACGCCCCCACTGTGGGGGCTTGGCCTGACCGGCACGGTGAGCGGGCACACCCAACTGTTGCACGATGGTCGCGCCCGCAATGTACTTGAGGCGATACTGTGGCATGGCGGCGAAGCCCAGGCAGCGCAGCGGCAGGTTCTTGCATTTGACGCGCAACAGCGTGAAGCGCTGTTGGCGTTTCTGAATTCGTTATGATTGCTCCCATTCCAGAATCGTCTCGTTCAACATTATTTTTTCAAAATCATCTTTCGAAAATAAAATAAGGAGCCGGACATGTTCCGACCCAAGTTGTTGCTGACCAGCCTTGCGGCGCTTGCATTGGGTGCCTGCTCGCCATCCGACCCTCAGGCGGTCACGTCCGCAGCCATTGCCAAACAGGTAATCCTGCCGACCTACAGCCGTTGGGTCGATGCTGATCGTCAGTTGGCAACCAGCGCACTGGCGTTCTGTCAGGGCAAGACTGATCTGGCCACAGCACGCGCCGACTTTCTCAAGGCGCAGAAGACCTGGGCCGAGCTGCAACCGCTGCTGATCGGCCCTCTGGCCGAGGGCAATCGCGCCTGGCAAATACAGTTCTGGCCAGACAAGAAGAACCTGGTTGGCCGGCAGGTCGAGCAACTGGTGACGGCACAGCCGCAGATCACTGCTCAGGAGCTGTCCAAGGCCAGCGTCGTGGTGCAAGGTTTGTCCGCTTACGAATACATTCTGTTCGACGCGGAAATCGACATGGCCAATAGCGAACAGAAAGCCCGCTACTGCCCGCTGCTGATGGCAATCGGCGAGCGTCAAAAGCAGCTTGCCGAGGAAATCCTCAGCAGCTGGAACAGTACCGACGGCATGCTTGCGCAACTGAGCAAATTCCCCAACCAGCGCTACGCAGATTCTCATGAAGCCATCGCCGAACTGCTGCGGGTTCAGGTCACGGCCCTCGACAGTCTGAAGAAGAAGCTGGGCACGCCACTGGGTCGCCAGAGCAAGGGCCAGCCGCAACCCTTCCAGGCAGATGCATGGCGCAGCAAATCGTCGCTCAGCAGCCTGGAAGCCAGCCTGATCAGCGCCGAAACGGTCTGGACCGGTGTCGACAACAAGGGTCTGCGCAGCTTGCTGCCCGCCGAGCAGAAACCGCTGGCTGACAAAATCGATGCGGCCTACGCTACCAGCCGCAAATTACTGTCGGAACTCAAGCCGCCGCTCGCCGACCTGCTGGCCACCGAAACAGGACGTCAGCAACTCAATGCGTTCTACGACAGCCTCAATGCGGTGCACCGCCTGCACGAAGGCGAGCTGGCCAAGGCATTGGGCATTCAGTTGGGCTTCAACGCCAACGACGGCGATTGATCAAGAGGTACACGTGATGTTGCGACGTCAGGCCATGGCCCTCGGCAGTCTCTTGCTCAGCGCTTTCACGCTGGGCGGCTGGACGCTGTTCAGGCAAAAAGACGCATCCCCTCTGCTGCTCTCCGCTCGCGACGATGGCGAAGGCAAACACTACGCGGTGGGTTTCCGGCTCGACGGAACGCAGGTATTTGCCACCCAGGTGGGCCAGCGCTGCCACGACATCATCAATCATCCCGACCTGCCGATTGCAGTGTTCATCGCACGTCGTCCAGGTACTGAAAGCTATCTGATCGATTTGCGCGATGGCCGCTTACTGCAAACCATCGCTTCGCAGCCGAACCGACACTTCTATGGTCATGCGGTGATTCACCGCGACGGCGAATGGCTATATGCGACGGAAAACGACACCCTTGACCCAGGCCGAGGGCTACTGGGCGTCTATCGATTCGTTGATCAGCGACTGGTGCACTCGGCTGAAATTCCTACGCACGGTATCGGTCCGCATCAGGTTTCGTGGATGCCGGATGGCGAAACGCTGGTGGTCGCGAACGGCGGTATTCGCACCGAAGCGGAAAGCCGGGTAGAGATGAACCTGAATGCCATGCAGCCCAGCCTGGTGATCATGCAGCGTGACGGTACATTGCTGAGCAAGGAGACTCTTTCCCAGCAGATGAACAGCGTGCGTCACATGGGCATCGCCAGCGACGGCACCATCGTGGCAGGCCAGCAGTTCATGGGCGAAAGCCACGAAGTAGCCGAGTTGCTGGCAATCAAACGGCCGGGGCAGCCCTTTCAGGCCTTTCCGGTGGCAGAAGAACAACTGCGGGCGATGGCTCATTACACTGCAAGCGTTGCAGTGCACAGTGATCTGCGCCTGGTAGCCCTGACAGCGCCGCGTGGCAACCGGTTCTTTATCTGGGATCTGGACAGCGGTGCATTGAAGCTGGATGCGCCGCTACCAGACTGCGCAGGCGTGGGTGCGGTAGCCGACGGGTTTGTCGTGACTTCGGGCCAAGGGCGTTGCCGCTTCTATGATTGTCGCAAAGCGCAACTGCTGGCCAAACCGTTGGACCTGCCAGCAGGGCTGTGGGACAACCACCTTCATCTGGCTCAAGCAGGATAGTCAGAAGTCAGGCAGCAAAGCGCCTCAGTTCCTGACCCCAGCCCCTTGCGCCAGGCTGTACATGAACAGCAACAGGTCATGATCAGGCTGCACGCTCACCAGACTCTTGGCCACACGCGGCAACGGGCAATATCCCTCGCCGTGCTGTGTCGTGAGTATCTGGGTAGACGGTTGTTCAAGCGCTGCCACTGCGACAGTGGCAATTGCCAATGCACCGAAGATAAACAGACCTCTTGCCATTTCTAGCTTCATGACTCTAAACCTTTGATAGAGCTGCCAAACGCTGCCTGATAAAAGTAGATCAACTTTTGCCAGTCTGCAGCGCTGAATGACGAATGGCGTCGTAGCTGTTTCATATCATGCTGGGCCGCCCCTTGCGCTGTCAGGCGGCGCCGGCCTTTTTCGAGGTCCAGCAAGGCAACCTCGACTTTGGCATCCGGCCCCTCACCGGTCACACGTACAAATATGTGCTTGATATAAAGGCAGCTATGCTGCCAGCGGCCAAGGTGCATGCGGGCCAGGGTGGCCGCCACTTCCTTGAGCACGAGCTCATAGAACAGCTCGCCATGCCGCTCGCGTCCTCCGCCAGCCTGCCACTTTTCTATCTCTTCGAAACCTTCCAGCGCAACCGTGACCAGCAATGCCCGCCAGGCATTGTCCTCGCCACGCTCGGCACCGCAAAACACCACTTCCGGCACGACTACGCCAAGCTTGCGCAGACCTTCAAGCGCTTCACGCTCACGCAATACAGTCGGTCGCCCCAAAGGGTGCAGCAAACTGCGGTATATATGCCCTGTCTGACGCTTGGCATAAAGCGTTTGCCCGTTGTCCATCGTGAGCCGCTGTACACCACTTTCTCCACCTCGACGGGAATTGGGTTCTTCAACCCATTCGCCGTGCTGACTCCAGAAATGGTTGAACTCATCCTGCACCGAGTTCACAACTGGCTCTTTCAAGGACTGCAAACCCATCTGTTTACCTTTTACGTAAGACGTAGACACGCCACATGGCGTACATCGGCAGAAAATCCATTCGGTTCTGGATACGAAATCCTGCCTGTTCAAATTCGGATTCTGCGGTAGCAACCGGTAACACAAAACGATTCTGGTAACTTTCCTGCCCGTTTTTCTGGAGACGCTGTTTCTCCAGACGTGCACGCTTCCATGCTTTGAAATTGCCGTCGACCCATAATGAGACAATCACACTGTCCCGGGTTACGCGCTGGAACTCACGCAATAGAGCCATCCGATCGCTTGACTGACCGACGTGGTGCAGCAGGCGCATGCAGAAGATGCTGTCTACTGCGTTATCAGGCAGGTCGATGTCAAAGGCAGATGTCTGCAAAGGTTGTACCCTTTTCACAACTTCTGCCGGCTGTGACGCACAAGCGGTGCTGAGCATGTCTGCGGAGTTGTCAGCCCCGATGATCGAGCGGTTCGGTTTCTCGGCCAACAATGGCCAGAAACGCCCCGCGCCGCAAGGCAGATCCAGCACCAGGCCAGGGTCACCGGCCAGGTGAAGCGCTTTTCTCGCCAGTTGTTCATCGCGATGATGCGACAACTTGCGCCAAAGACCGTCCTGATGCTTTTCAAGGTACTGACGAGCATGCGACTTGTCGTACTTGCGGGAAAACTCGAGTTCTATGCGGTCGCTCATGAGAGCTGCTCCTGACGTTGATGCGGGCCAAACTAAAGGCACCGCTGTCACTGTCAGGTCATCTGAATGTGAAAATATTGTTACCTCTATACTTCAGATGTTTCGAGATTTTACAGAGAGTTAGACGCCGTGTGTGACTTATCGACGAAGTGCAGTCGATTTACCGTCACACACTGAGGTGGGTCTGCTCAAAATGAACGTCAGGTTTTGTTCAGGTTCAATGTCACTTCGAACCGGCAACCGTGTGGCTCCATGGGCGTGAGATCGACGCTCCATCCCTGGTTGGCGCAGATGCGCTGCACCAGTGACAAACCAAGGCCCAGGCCTTCCCCGCGCTGCTCGTTACCACGTACAAATGGCTCGAACATGGCCTCGCGTTTTTCCTCGGGAATACCGACGCCACTGTCTTCCACGGTGAAACTTTCGGCGTGCAGGGTCAGCGCAATGAATCCGTAATCAGTGTAGTGCAGCGCGTTGCGCAGCAAGTTACCCATCACGGCATGGAGGAAGGTCGCGTTGTAACGAATTTCGGACAGCTGGTCATCGGCAGGTGGCGTGTAGGTCAGTTGCAGCCCCTTGCCTTCTATCGGATCACGCCATTGAGAGATCAACTGCTCGGCCACTCCGACCAGCGTGGCCTTGGGCGTCATGGCCGGGTCTTCACGCTGGGTGCGGGCGAGCATGAGGAACGTTTGCACCAGATCACGCATCTCTTCGCAGGCGCGGCCAATGCGCTCGACCTGACGACGCCCTCGCAGGTCGAGCGCAGGGTTTTCCAGCAGCAGCTCGCAGGAGCTGGCCAGTACCATCAATGGGGTGCGCAGCTCGTGACTCACGTCACTGGTAAACATGCGCTCACGAATCAACGCTTGCCTCAGACGCCCCAGCGTTGCATCGAACGCCACCGCCAGCTCGCCGACCTCATCAGCGGCGTAGTCAGGTGCCAGTGGCGGTGCCAGCCCCAGCAACTGGTCACGGTGACGAACCTGTCTGGCCAGACGCACTACCGGTGCCATCACCCGACGGGCCAATACCCAGCCGAGAAATACCGCCAGCGCCAATGCCAGAACAAAACCGACCAGCACGACAGCGAACAAAACCCGCTCACGCTCTTCAAAATCGCTCTGGTCCTGAAGCAGGGCGTAATGCCGACCGTCTACCACCTCAATCATGGCGTGGTACGACAGTGGCCCACGGAAGACCTCATGAAAACCGGGTTCAAGGTGCCGAAGGTCTTTGGGCAGATCGAAATCGCCCGGACCGTTGCTGAAATAGAACAACTGATCGGGCTTGGGCCGGTGGCTCCAGTCACTGACACTGTCCATCAGCATCAGGCGATTAAGGTCGCCGCCAAGACCGGCAGAAATCAGTTTTTCTTCGACCAGATGGACCGTGGAAATAATGCCGATGGCGAAAGACCCGGCGACCAGTGCACTCATCAATGCAAAGGCAATGATGATCCGTTGGGCAAGACTCTGTTTAAACTCCATCCCGGCCCTCGGCCAAGCGATAGCCCACACCGTGCACGGTCTGCAACAGCGGTTTGCCGAACGGTTTGTCGATCACCTGACGCAACTGATGCACATGACTGCGCAGGCTGTCGCTGTCCGGGCAGTCGTCGCCCCACAGAGCCTCTTCCAGAATCTCGCGGCGCAATACATGCGGGCTTTTCTGCATCAGGACGGCGAGCAGTTTGAGCCCGACCGGGTTGAGTTTGAGCATCCGGCCTTCACGCGTCACCTCAAGGGTGTCGAGGTCATAGACCAGATCGGCGACCTGCAAGGTACGCCGTCCGCCGCCTTGGGCACGGCGCAACACCGCTTCGATGCGCGCGGCCAGTTCGGACAGGGCGAACGGCTTGAGCAGGTAGTCATCAGCGCCGGAGCGGAAGCCTTGCAGACGGTCGTCCAGCTGGTCACGTGCGGTCAGCATGATGACCGGGGTATCGCGACGGGCATCTTCGCGCAGACGCTTGCACAGCGTGTAGCCGTCGATGCCCGGCAGCATGATGTCGAGGACAATCAGGTCGTAATGCTCGGTGGCTGCCAGGTGCAGTCCTGAGAGGCCATCCTGAGCGCAGTCGACGGTATAGCCTTTCATGCCCAGGTAATCGGCCATGTTCGCCAGGATGTCGCGGTTGTCTTCAACCAGAAGAATTCGCATAACGCACTCTCATATGCAGTTTGGGCTGGCGCAGCTTAAGACGAAGTGAGCGTCAGGGCCAGCGCCGATATGGCATGACGATTTTTTCACCTATGATTTACAAAGCACATGACACACTTTGAGACAAACCGTCGCACACAATGATCGCGGCATGCCTTTCACCGATCTGGATTCGATATGTCGAAAACCGTCGCCCCACCCTATTCTCGCTCAATAAATCCGTGGATTTATCTGGGTATCCCCGCTGTTGTCGCGCTGATCCTCGTACTCCTTGAGCTGACTTCGCTGGACATGGACATCGCCAGGCTTGCCTTCGATCCCGTCAGTGGGCAATTCATTGGCAGGCATAGCTATTTTCTGGAAGACGTCCTTCACGACCGCGCCAAACAACTGGTGATGGTTTTCGGCGTACTGGCGATGATCGGCTTTGCCGCGTCATTCAAGGTAGAACGCCTGATCCCGTGGCGCAGAGAACTGGGTTGTCTGGTGTTGTCCATGGCGCTTTCAACCGCCTTCGTGACACCAGTAAAAGTGGTGACCTCGGTGCAATGCCCCTGGAGCCTGACCGAGTTCGGCGGCCAGGAAACCTACAGTGAACTGTTGAGCCCGCGCCCCGCCACCGACAAGCCAGGTCGCTGCTGGCCGGGAGGTCATGCGGCCACCGGGTTTACCCTGTTTGCCCTGTTCTTCGCCTTGCGCGACCGCCGCCCGAGAATGGCGAAAATGGGGCTGGCCCTGGCCTTCGGTTTGGGAACAGTGTTCTCTATCGGCCGAATGCTGCAAGGCGCGCACTTCTTTTCCCATAACATCTGGACTGCAGTGTTTTGCTGGTTGATCTGTCTGGGGGTTTACTACTTTGTACTTTACCGCCCCGAAACCAAGGGACTCGATAACAGCAAAGTACAACCGACGCGCTGATTGATCCGGAACAGCAAGACAAAAAAACCCCGCACAAGGCGGGGTTCTTTATGGGTGTAGCTTTTCGGGGTAAAGCCGGCTTACATCATGCCGCCCATACCACCCATGCCGCCCATGTCCGGCATGCCGCCGCCTGCTGGCTTGTCTTCAGGCACGTCAGCGATCATCGCTTCGGTGGTGATCATCAAGCTGGCGATGGAGGACGCCGCCTGCAGAGCAGAGCGAGTCACTTTGGCCGGGTCCAGGATACCCATTTCAATCATGTCGCCGTATTCGCCGGAAGCAGCGTTGTAACCGAAGTTACCCGAACCCTGCTTTACCTTGTCGACAACAACGCTTGGCTCGTCACCGGAGTTGGCAACGATCTGGCGCAGAGGTGCTTCAACGGCGCGACGCAGCAGAGCAATACCGACGTCCTGATCAGCGTTGTCGCCTTTCAGACCTTCGATAGCTTGCAGGGAGCGAACCAGTGCTACGCCACCGCCAGGTACCACGCCTTCTTCGACGGCTGCGCGGGTTGCGTGCAGGGCGTCTTCAACGCGGGCTTTCTTCTCTTTCATCTCAACTTCGGAACCGGCACCGACCTTGATCACTGCAACGCCGCCAGACAGCTTGGCCAGACGCTCTTGCAGTTTTTCCTTGTCGTAGTCCGAGCTGGTGTCGCCGATTTGCTGACGGATCTGGGAGATACGCGAGTCGATATCGGTTTTGACGCCAGCACCATCAATGATGGTGGTGTTTTCTTTGTTCAGGATGACGCGCTTGGCATTACCCAGGTGTTCCAGGGTAGTGGTTTCCAGGCTCAGGCCGATCTCTTCGGAGATAACGGTACCGCCGGTCAGAACAGCGATGTCCTGCAGCATGGCCTTGCGACGATCGCCGAAACCTGGAGCCTTGACGGCTGCAACTTTCACGATACCGCGCATGTTGTTGACAACCAGAGTTGCCAGCGCTTCGCCTTCAACGTCTTCAGCAACGATCAGCAGAGGACGGCCAGCCTTGGCGACTGCTTCCAGAACCGGCAGCATTTCGCGAATGTTGGAGATCTTCTTGTCGACCAGCAACAGCAGCGGGCTGTCCAGCTCGGCAACCATGGTGTCTGGCTTGTTGATGAAGTACGGAGACAGGTAACCGCGGTCAAACTGCATGCCTTCTACAACAGACAGCTCGTTTTCCAGACCCGAACCTTCTTCAACGGTGATAACGCCGTCTTTGGTCACTTTTTCCATGGCTTCGGCAATGATGTCGCCGATGGAGTGATCAGAGTTGGCCGAAATGGTACCCACCTGGGCAATTGCCTTGGTGTCGGTGCAAGGCTTGGACAGTTTTTTCAGCTCTGCAACGATGGCGATGGTCGCCTTGTCGATGCCGCGCTTGAGGTCCATCGGGTTCATGCCGGCAGCGACAGCCTTCAGGCCTTCGTTGACGATAGCCTGAGCCAGAACGGTAGCGGTAGTAGTACCGTCACCGGCGTCATCGTTGGCACGGGAGGCAACGTCTTTGACCAGCTGCGCGCCCATGTTTTCAAAACGGTCTTTAAGCTCGATTTCCTTGGCAACCGACACACCGTCTTTGGTGATCAGCGGAGCGCCAAAGCTTTTCTCGATGATAACGTTACGGCCTTTAGGGCCCAGGGTCGCTTTAACTGCGTCAGCCAGGACGTTTACACCGGCGAGCATTTTTTTGCGGCCAGAATCGCCGAATTTAACTTCTTTAGCAGCCATGATCATTATTCCTTGAATACTTTGTAGTAACGGAAATCAGCGGGAGCACTCAGCCTTCGATGACAGCAAGAATCTCGTTCTCGCTCATCACCAGCAGGTCTTCGCCGTCTACTTTCACTGTGTTGCTGCCGGAATAAGGGCCGAACACAACCTTGTCACCCACTTTCACAGCCAGCGCACGTACTTCGCCGTTGTCCAGCACGCGGCCGGTACCCACAGCAACGATCTCGCCGCGGTTAGGCTTTTCAGCAGCCGAACCTGGCAGAACGATACCGCCGGCAGTTTTCGTTTCTTCTTCACTGCGCCGGATTACGACGTGGTCATGCAGAGGACGAAGCTTCATTGTCGATCTCCTGATTATGTTTGTTTGATCGTCCGGTGAGTGCACCGGCCGGTTTAAATCCGGACTTGCCGGTTACGGTTCGACGCGCGAACCGCAGAATACGGTCTGGCCTTCATGCCAGAAACCTTGCGGTGACCCATACATAAGGGCGAGCAAAGTGATTACAAGTCTTGAGCAAAAAAATTTTACAGCCCAATTGCCACGCCAAAACGAGCGCGGCACCCGAAGGTGCCGCGCTGCCGGGGGTGTAACGGCTACTTGTCGCGATGTTCAAACTCGCCTTCAATAACGTCCGGCTCGCGGGTCGGCTGGTGAATGGCATTGGGGCGATGGCTGGCAGGTCCCTGATTGGCCTGAGTCTGCAGATCATCGGCGAAGGCGCGCTGACGCATAGCCTGATCCTCTGCACGGCGACGAACCTTGTTGATCAGCAGACGACGAGTAATCGGCAGCAGACAGATGACACCCAGAATGTCACTGATGAAGCCGGGCAACAGCAGTAGACCGCCACCGACAGCGACCATCAGGCCTTCGAGCATTTCCTGGGCAGGCAACTCGCCACGCGCCAGACTTTCGCGCGCACGCAGCGCCGTTGCAAAACCGGCTACCCGCATGACGAACAAGCCCAGCATGGACGTCGCGACGACCAGCAGGAAGGTCCAGAGAAAGCCGATGGACATCCCGACACGAACCAGCAGAAACAGCTCAAGTACCGGGAATAATAAAAACAGCAGCAAAAAAACACGCATCAAATGAGTTCCTCAAGGGAAGAATGCCTTCCGAGTAGACCGTATGTGATGTCAGAAGGTCGTTAATTCAAGCTCCCTGCGCTTGGGTAACAGCTTAATTATGCGCATAAGTCAGCTGAACCTGGGCTTCACAAACGTGTATCGGTGTATTTCAGGGCTGGGTGGCAGAGGCGAGACGAACGGGCGAAAACAGCCTATAACGTGCTCTGGCTATGGCATAAGCACTAGCATCAAGCCAGTGATGCCATGGAAACGATCAACTGTGATTGGGCACGCACATGGAATTGAAAGACAAGCTGATAATTATCACCGGCGGATGCCAGGGGCTAGGCAGAGCCATGGCCGAATATCTGGCTGGCAAGGGCGCGAACCTGGCACTGCTGGACCTGAATCAGGACAAACTTGATCAGGCCGTCGTAGCCTGTGAGGCGCTCGGGGTCAAGGCTCGCGCCTATCTATGCAATGTCGCCAATGAAGAACAGGTCGTCGACACGGTCAATAAGGTCGCCGAGGATTTCGGGGCCATTCATGGCCTGGTCAACAACGCCGGTATTTTGCGTGACGGCCTGCTGGTCAAGGTCAAGGATGGCGTGATGACCAAACTGAGCCTGGCGCAATGGCAATCGGTGATTGACGTCAATCTGACCGGCGTATTCCTCTGCACGCGCGAGGTGGCGGCGAAAATGATCGAGCAGAAGAGCCAGGGCGCGATCATCAATATCTCGTCGATTTCACGGGCGGGGAATATCGGACAAACCAACTATTCGGCAGCCAAGGCCGGCGTTGCCGCCGCGACCGTTACCTGGGCAAGGGAACTGGCACGCTACGGAATCCGCGTGGCGGGCGTGGCACCTGGGTTCATTGAAACCGAAATGACCGGCAGCATGCGCCCTGAGGCACTTGAGAAAATGACCTCGGCCATCCCGCTCAAGCGTATGGGCAAGCCAGACGAAATCGCCCACTCGGTGGCTTACATTCTTGAAAACGATTATTTCAGTGGCCGCATACTGGAGCTGGACGGCGCGATGAGAATCTAGTCAGCGCATAGCGGCAGAGCGATGCACACGGTATGCATCGCTCGCCACATTTTTTACCAGCTCACACCGAAACCGGCGGTGTAGCGGGTCTTGTCCACGTCGCCGTTATCCGAGCCACTGATGATGTTTTTCTCGGCCTTCAGGTTAAGCGACGCCCAGTCGGTAACCTTGTAGCGCAGCCCGGCTTCGACATCCATCGAGTAATCGGCAACGCCACTCAACGGCTTGCCCAGTTCGCCGTTGCTGAAGAACTCGAACTTCTTGCCGATCAGGTAGCGGTTGTAATCCCAGGTGCCGGCAACGGAATAGAAGTTTTCCTTCTGACCATTGGAGAATTCGAAATCTGTACGGTTGAGCAGCGCACCAACCTTGAAGGCTCCCAGCTCGTCATCCCACAACTGGTAACCAGGACCTGTACCGACAACACGCTGGCGCGACAGGTCTTCGATCTTGTCGCGCTTGTAGGTCACACGAGCATCCCAGAAGAATTTCTCGGTCAGGAAGCGGTCCAGCGAGTATTCGGCGCTCCAGTTGTCGGTGCCCACCACATCATCGGTCGTTTCGCGGTTGTAATCGCCTTTGGCGTTATGGCGCCATTGGCCGTGACGCGCCGAAGTCTTGAAGGCAATGTTGTAGTCATTGGTATCGTTTTCTGCCTGCTGGAAATCCAGCGCCGCATCGATATTGCCTTTCCAGACAAGATCAGTGATAACCGGCTTGGGCTTGATGATCTGATGAATGCTTGCCAGTTCGACGGTCTTGGGTGCATCGCCATTAGCCAGTACGACCTTGCCGTCGTCCGAAGCCTGCAACGACTTGGAGACTTCGCCTGTGTGCTCATCCTGCTTTACCAACAGTGGCTGATCGCTTTGCAGGGTTTTGACCTGCTTCCAGTCCAACGGAATAGCGCCGCCGTATTCGGTCTGCAATAGCAGCTTGCCACCGTCGAACACTTTGATTGTGCCAGTCAGCCTATCACCGTTCTTCAACCAGACAGTGTCGGCAAGCAATGGAGTGGAAACAGTAGTAATTGCGAGGCACAGCAGGGTTCTGGACAACATAAGCGGTAATCAGGCTCTGTTTGGCGGGAAGGCGGGCATCATCCTGCAGAAAAACATCAAGGCGATCTCAATCCATGGACCGCCAGACACGGTGGTAACAGACAGCAGCGATCGACCAAAGTTCCGCGAACGACAATCAATATCGTTTTATACAGGATAAACGCGTGACCGACCCGGACTTGACACTTCTTTACCCTGGCGAGCCGTCAGCTGCCGAAATGCGACGTACGGCCCTCTACCTGACGATGGCGCAAATACCGGAGGGCAAGGTGGTCGCCTATGGTCAACTGGCTGAACTGGCAGGGCTGGGCAAAGCTGCGCGCTGGGTGGGCCGTACATTGAGTCAGTTGCCGGACGGCTCTTCCCTGCCCTGGCATCGGGTGCTGGGGGCCGGCGGTCGGCTCAGTCTGCCCGTTGGCAGTGTGTCCGGTGACGAACAGCGGGCCCGTTTGCGCGCCGAGGGCGTTACCATTCTGAATAATCGGGTGGATATGCAGCGCCATGGCTGGCGTCCCCTATAGCACAGCGGTTAGAGTGCGCCCTTTGTTTTCGTAACCTGAGGCAGATTCCAGCCCATGCCCCGTAAAACCTGGCGCGCCGCGCTCGCCGCATATGCCAGCCCGTCGACATTAGTGTTACTGCTGCTCGGATTCGCTGCGGGCATGCCTTATATGCTGGTCTTTTCGACATTATCCGTGTGGTTACGCGAAGCCGGTGTTGCTCGCGAGACCATCGGTTATGCGAGCCTGATCGGTCTTGCCTACGCCTTTAAATGGGTCTGGTCGCCCTTACTCGACCAATGGCGCCTGCCGTTTCTGGGCAAGCTGGGGCGGCGGCGCTCCTGGCTGGTGCTGGCACAGAGTCTGGTGATTCTCGGCCTGATCGGCATGGGCTTCTGCGATCCGCAGAAGCATTTATCCTGGCTGATCGCAATTGCCGTGGTGGTGGCCTTCGCCTCCGCAACCCAAGACATCGCCATCGACGCCTATCGCCTTGAAATCGCTCAGGACACCCAGCAGGCCGCCCTCGCCGCCAGCTATATGTCCGGCTATCGGGTGGCCGCACTGTTGGCGACCGCGGGCGCGCTGTACTTCGCTGAAGGTTTCGGCTCAACAGGCTTTGCCTACAAGCATTCGGCGTGGACCGGCACCTATGTGCTGTTTGGCCTGCTGATGCTGCCAGCGCTGGTCACTACACTGATCATGCGCGAGCCACCCGTACCGTTGCGCACCCAACTGTCGGCAGCGCGCTATGGTTTTACCCACCAGTTGGCCTCGGTGTTCGTGCTCATTGTGCTGCTGGTTTCAGTACCGGCAATGTTTACCCAGCTTTACAACACCGACTTCGCCAGCGTGCTGTTCAACGGCACCAGCTGGATGGACCTGCTGCTGGAAGACCGGGCTTTCCTGCGCGCCATTCTCTATACGCTTCTGACCTTCGCCTGCCTGTCGTCAATGGGTCGTCGCGGGCTGGCACCGGTGCTTACGCCGATCAACGACTTCATCATACGTTATCGCTGGCAGGCCCTGCTGTTACTGGGCCTGATTGCAACCTATCGAATGTCGGACACGGTGATGGGCGTCATGGCCAACGTGTTCTACATCGACCAGGGCTTCACCAAGGACCAGATCGCCAGTGTCAGCAAGATCTTCGGCCTGATCATGACGCTGCTGGGCGCTGGCGCCGGTGGTCTGCTGATCGTACGCTTCGGCATCATGCCGATCCTGTTCATCGGCGGCTTCACCTCGGCAGCGACCAACATCCTGTTTCTGTTGCTGGCGGACATGGGCCCGAACGTGAAGATGCTGATCCTGACCATCTCACTGGACAATCTCAGCTCCGGGCTGGCGACATCGGCGTTTGTCGCCTACCTGTCGAGCCTCACCAACCTTAAGTTTTCCGCCACTCAATACGCCCTGCTCAGTTCCATCATGCTGTTGTTGCCGCGTTTGCTGGGCGGTTATTCCGGCGTGGTGGTGGAGAAATTCGGTTATCACAATTTCTTCCTGATCACCGCTTTACTGGGCATTCCAACGCTGGTGATGATCATCCTGCAATGGAGCCGCGAGATACGCACCGCGAAGGCCGAGGCACCGACAGCAGTTTCAGAGATTGAGAAGCCCTGATCGCCGGATCACTCATCAAGGAAAAAAAGTGGACACCGAAAACCAAACACGCCCTTTCAACCCCATCCCACTGATTCTTATCAGCCTGGGGATCTGGCTACCCATCATCGGCACTCTGCTGACATATTATCTGTCGCGAGACGCTGATGGCCTTTCCGGATCAATGGCCTTGGGCAGTGCGGTAGTCCTGCTCGCGCAGGTGGAAATCTTCGCGATCATCTTTCTGCTGATTTATGCGTTCGCCGTAAAGCCATGGAGACTGTCCAGAAAGATACGCACAGTGTTCTCCATCAACGCAGTAGCCGCCACTGTCGCGGGCATCGGCATTATCGTCACGCTGGCCAATATAAGCCTGCAGTAATCGCCAACTAAAAAGCCCTGATGCTCGTGAGCCAGGGCTTTTCATATCACACTCCTCCAGCCCTCTCTACTAAAAGCAAAGCCTTGCAGCCTGCATGGCCGTGCTCATTACGCCGTAAGAAACGCACTACAGCTTCTTATGAATTGGACGACGAAATCGTTAGCCATTCCCCACTACCTCAGCGCGCCGTGAGGAGTAATGTTGCCCGGTGATGGCCCATTGCAATTTAAGTGTGTGCCCCCGGAAAGAAGTCTATAGACTCACGCCCCTCTCTATATCAGCACTCTCTAGCGGAACGAGCGGCTGGTTTTATATAACGGAGCAACAATGTTAAAGGATCTAACGGCGCTATTTGCGCCACAAAACCGTCGCTTGATCAAGCTGACGACCGTTGCCCGTGACGAACAGGAACTCCTGCTGGAACGTTTTTCCGGTACTGAAAGCCTGTCCGAGCTGTTCAGTTTCGAGTTGTCGATGATCAGCCGCGATGCCGGCCTGGAACTCAAATCGCAGATCGGCCAGCCTGCACAATTGGCAATAGAACTCGCCACCGGCGAATCGCGCTACATCAATGGTTATATCAGTGCCTTCAGCCTGGAAGGCAGCGACGGCGGCCTGGCCCGCTACAGCGCCACACTAAGCCCTTGGCTATGGATGCTCTCGCGACGCGTCGACTCGCGCATATTTCAGGAACAGACCATCGAAGCCGTTATCCGAACGGTATTTGCGGCCTACGGCGCATTGCCCGACTTCGAGTTTCAACTCAGCCAGCCACTCAAGACGCACAGTTACATCACCCAATACCGTGAAAGCGATCTGACCTTTGTATTGAGGTTGCTGGAACACGAAGGCCTGTTCTTCTATTTCGATCACAATCAGGAAAAGCACACGCTGATCATTCTTGATCACTCGCGTGACCTCTCGCCCCTGCCGCAACAGCCAAGCATTCGTTATCACAGCGCATCCGTTACCGAGACAGCGGACTCGATTACCGAATGGCGCAGCCATCGACGCCTGCAATCGGGGCGCATGTCCATTCAGACATTTGACTACAAGCAGCCCCGTAATCAGTTGCCTGTCGGCATGCCGAGCCTCAATGAGCAGGGCAACGTCGACGCGTATGAAGTGTATGACGTGCTCGATCACTATAGCCATGGCACCTTCAAAGACGGTGAACGCCTGGTGCGTCAGCGCCTGGAAGCCATTGAAGTACAGGGCAAGACATTCACCGGCAACAGTACCTGCCGCGCCATGTACCCTGGCCACACCTTTGAGCTGACCCAGCATTTTGATCATGACCGCGGCTCTGCTGAAGATCGCAGTTTTCTGCTGATAACGGTCAAGCATGAGGGCAGCAACAATTACCTGTCGGACGAAGCCGCGGGCTACACAAACGAGTTCGTGTGCATTCGCCACAAAATCCCCTACCGTCATCCGATCACCGTCCCGCGCCCGAGCATTCCGGGCCCTCTGAGCGCCATCGTGGTCGGGCCGGAAGGTGAGGAAGTGTTCACTGACGAGCTGGCGCGGATACAGGTCAGGTTCCACTGGCAGCGCGGCGACAGCCTGCCGCAAGGCACCACCTGGTTAAGGGTGGCGATGCCCAGTGCCGGTAGCGGCTTCGGGCATCAGTTCATGCCACGCATCGGCCAGGAAGTGCTGGTGACCTTTCTGGCGGGCGATATCGACCGGCCTCTGGTGACGTCGGTGCTCTACAACAACATTAATCTGCCGCCACGCTTCAGCAAGGCCTCGGGGCTGCCCGGCAACCGCACGCTGTCGGGGATCCGCACCCAGGAACACAAAGGCAGCGGCTTCAACGAACTGCTGTTCGATGACACGCCAGGCTCGCTGCGCGCGCGCATGGGCACGACCCATCAGGCCACCGCCCTCAACCTGGGCAAACTGACCGACCCGCGCACTGACGGCACCGCCCAGCCACGCGGCAACGGCGCAGAACTGCGCACCGATGCCGCCATCGCCCTGCGTGCCGCGCAGGGCATGTTGCTCACCACCTATGCGCGTACCGACGCAAAAGGCTCACAGCTGGATCGCGAAGAGCTGCTCAAACTGCTGGCCGAGTGCGGCGAGCTGTTCAAATCCCTCGGCGAAACCGCCGCCGCGCGCGGCGGTCAGGCAGTGGATGCTCAAGGCATCGACGCCTTGCGTCAGTCGCTGAATCAATGGCCCGCGCCGGACAGCAACGGCTTGGGCGACCCGGTACTGGCCATGACCGCAGCAGCAGGTATTGCCAGCGCCACGCCGCGCTCGCAGGTTCACTATGCCGGTGAACACCACGACACCACCGCGCAGAACAACCTGCAATTGACCAGCGGCGCGGCCATGCACCTGCAAGCGGGCAAAGGGCTGTCAGCCTTCGCCCAGGACGCGGGGATCAGCGCCATCGCCAACCGCGGCAAAGTGCTGGTGCAGGCCCAGGAAGACGACATCGCCCTCAATGCCCAGAAAAACCTGCACGTCTCGGCCGTCGAAGGCGAAGTGGTCATCACCGCGCCGACCATTCGCCTGGTCGCCGATGACGGCAGTTACATCAAGATTGGCGGCGGCGTCGAGATCGGCTCGCAAGGCAAAGTCACTGTGCACGCCAGCGAGCACGACTGGATCGGCCCCAAGACCGACAGCGCTGCGATCCCCTCTTTCGGCCGCGACCCCGCCGCCCAGCAGGTCACCTTCCACTACCCCGGCCACAGCGAACAAAGCCCGCGGGCAGCAGCGGATCACTCGTATGAAATCAAACTGGAAGATGGCAGCCTGGTGAAAGGAATGACGAACGCAGACGGACTGACGGAGCGCGTGGAACGCGAAATGATGCATCAGGCGCAAGTATCGGCACTACGCAGCGGCACACCGAAAGGAGGTGCGCAATGAAAGGCGTCGATGAATACGCCGTTGCCCAAGGCAATACGCGCCTGATCCCCAACCTCAACACCACCTGCAAAATGGAAGTGCCCGGCGATTTGCCAGGCGTAGTGATCTTTCTGCACGGTGTGAATGACCCGGGGGCGTCGTACAGCATGGTGGAGAGCGGGTTGTGTCAGGGGGTGAATGAGCGACTGGACCGGCCGGATCTGGTGGCGGGGCGGTACGGGGCTGAATACGAAAAGTTAAGAAAGCTACCATCTGAAGATGTGCAAGACGATCAGAAGGGCATTCTGGACGATCCCGACACCTATCTTTATCAACGCGACACCAAGAATCCGAAAACCCGTAGCCTGATGATTCCCTTTTATTGGGGATATCGGGCCGAGCCTGGCGAGGTGAAACGGGACAAAAACGACGACCCAACCAAGCTCCGCGACCAGTATCAGGACGTGCGCGGAAATCGTCTGGACAGGCACTTTGGCAAAGGTGGAGGTTTTTTTGCCAACGCCACCAACAACCTGTCGCAGATGTACGACAAGGGTTTGGATAAAACACTTCTTCATAAGGCGGTGCAGGCAAGGCTACCCAATACGCTGTACATGGGCGAAGGCCCGCATCGCCGTTATTTTGTTCTGGCGGCTACCCGGCTGGCCATGCTGGTACGCGAGATACGCCGCGTATCCCCGGACGAAACCATCACCATCATGGGCCACAGCCAAGGCACCTTGATCACGTTGCTGGCGCAAGCCTTGCTGGTGGATGAAGGTCAGCGATGCGCGGATACGCTGATCATGGTGGACTCGCCTTACAGCCTGTTCCCTAATGTCACACCCAAGGGCCACGACACGCTGTCCACGCTGACGCGTATTGTCACTGAAGTCACTCAGGCACCTCACACCCAGCCGCCGCTGTCGGACCTGCGTAACCCTGCAACCTATTGCGGGCGAAGCGGCCCGAAATGGAGTCCGGCGCAGGGTGTACGCAAGGACAAGGTCGGTAATCTGGCGATTTTTCCGGAGCGCGATAATCGCGGCAAGGTGTACTTGTACTTCTGCCCGGACGACACCACCGTTGCTCTGGATGACGTCAAGGGCATCGGCACGTATGGCGTTTGGGATACGCTGGGCAAGAAAAACGGCCGGCAACCCATGAATGAATTACAACCGTTGCGTTTCTACCAACGCATGTGGACCAAGCGCCATCGTGACAACGCTCCGGTACTGGTCGGAAAGCCGGCAGGTCATGAGCTGCTGCGTGCGGACAATGAGCCACGCTACCCTGGAGGCTGGACAGTGGCAGGTGTCATCTCGCAAGCCCCGGTAGAGATGGGCCAGTTGTGCCTGATAAATGCCGAACCCTTGAGCCCTCCACATGAGCCACAGATGTTTGGTGGTGAGTTTGAATCAGGCACTGCCACCAAAGCAGGCTTAGACAAGCCCGATGATGTGAGCATCAACGCCGCACTGGGCAATCCTAGCGCCAAGTTCAACTGGATTAATATCAGGACCTATTCAGGCCGGATAGATTTGGAGCAAGAGCGCGACCGCTGGAATAAAGGCAAAGCATCCGGCGATCAAACTAGCGCCATGCAAAGTCGGCGACTGACCGGAGAAGGCGCCCCTAAACCCTCGGACAGGTACGCTCTGGAGCGAGAGGAAACCCCCAATGAAATTCGGGCAAGGCTGGCCGAGGCTCCGGAGTTGGACCCGAACAGCTATCACTCGGCGGTGTTGCGCAGCCCGGAAAATCAGCGCTGGGTCACGGCGATGGACATTGCGATTGGGCAGGCGAAATGCCTGGACGATCCTGAGATGCGTGAGGTGTTGGTGGCGATTGCGAATTGGAGGATAGATAAAACTACATTCGGAATCATTGAAAGATTACCGGGATGGGCAAAAATTAGCGTCGAAGCTCAGACATTGGTGAAAGCCAGTCATGCGTATTACCAACGAGGCATATTTCCGCCCTCTGGGCTGGTATCACTAACGCCGCCGTCTTTAGTAACCGTCCCACTTGAAAAAGGTGGTGAAAAGTGAAGCTCCATCAACCGAAAATCTCACTACGCCCCAAGCTGAAGGCGTATATCTGGATAACTGGAATACTACTTTTTCTCTGGATAGGGTTCGTCCTACTTGCCTACTTTAAAGCACAGGAAAACAACATGGAACTTCGTGACATACACTCGGTAACACGCTGGGGCATTGCAGCCATTTTGGGCACTTTACTGCTGATCTACAGCGGCCACTGGTGGGGTAAAGCCGTTGCTCATGAGAAGGTTGAACTAGCCGCGTATAAATCTAACGTAGCAGCACAAGTTTCCGAACAGCAGGCGTTGCAAAAACGGACCTACGCTTTAGAAATGCGCGGAATCGGACTAGCCGTAGGGGGATGGCATCAATCATCTGTATGGCGAAAAATCAAAGAAAAGAAAAATAATTTTACATCAATATATTCGCAAAACCCCGAAGATTATACGGATTCCTTACTCTCTCGAGAGAATACCCAGAGCATTAATATCCGTGCTGCATTCAAGCACTCAGCAGGCGAGGCGGTCGCATATTGGCCCATCCCAACGTTTGCAATTGCCCCCCCCAAACAACCTTCGGATACGGGTGCTGCTGACAATATTTTAAATGGGCGCAACGCTGCTACTTTAGGTGTGACACTGTTTTTGTGGCAAGACGCTGAAAACACCACCCATGCTCAAAAAATGCTTGAACGCTTATTCCGTCTTTTTGACGATAATCCCCAAGTGCCTCAGGCGCTAATCGTAAGTGAAGATGGTGACGTCACGCGAAACGGCTTGCGTGTGGCGGGTACTCCCGGACTGCAAAATGCTCAAGTCGTACCAACAGTGTTCGAAAGCATGACAGGCCTACTGGTCACTCGCTCGGATCGGGTAGATCGCTACATCCGTCAGTACGCGACTAATGAATCAGAGGACAATCAAAACAAGAACAGCGATCTGGGCAAGCTATGGAGTTTTTACTGGGAGCGCGACAAGAATCTGTATGAAGCGGGTGCAGGCACCTATAATCCCAAGGTACCGGATGCCCCGAGCACCATGTCCACCGCCTACTGGCAATCCCAGCTCCCCACCCTCTGGAAAACCATCAGCAATCGCGGCCCCGGCAATTTCGAGCCCTCCCCTTGGTTACCTATTCGCTGGGGTCAGCATCAGGTCAAGGAGTTCGACGCTGCGCCGGTACTCGGCTATTTGCACCGCCCGATCAAGGCGCCCATGCAGGATGAAAACGGCAAGCGCTTGAAACCTGCTTTACAAGCCAAAGCCTTGCAAGCCGCTTGGGTGCAGGCGCTGGATACCTTGCCCGACGGTCAAAAACCTGTACGGGTGTTCTACGACAGCACCAACAACCCGGAAGCCGAAATCGCCCTGAACAACGCTCTGCACGACCTGAACAAGGACGGCCACGGTCTTGAGCTGGGCAATGTCGAAGAGGGTTACGACATCGGTCGCCGTCTGGGCAATACCGGGGTCAGCGGTGCGCTGGTCGAGATCAATCTGGCTACCATCGCCAGTTACAAGGATGGCGGCGTCAGCGCCGTGGTCTACGCCGGCACCGATGGCAGCCTGACCGTACAAATGGTCCGCCCGCCCGATGAAGCCCGTAAAGCGAAGAACAGCCAGAACCGCGGCGCAGATCCGTTTACCTTCGGCTCGCCAACCGGCGGGGCACCTGCAGAGTGAGTTACCCCGTCTGCCTGGGCGACGCCACCAGCAGTGGTGGCCGAGTGGTTTCCTGCCAACTGGCAGGCACTCACACCCTCAACGGCAAGCCTCCGGCCGTGCTGGGCGACAAAGCCACCTGCCCGCTTCATTCAGGAGAATTCGCCTTTATCGAAGGCCACCCCACCCGAAAGCTGAACGGCATACCGGTGGTCCTGCACGGCCATCGACTGGCGTGCGGCTGTCAGGGTGTGGCCAGCCATGCTCTGAATGTGCGAGTGGTTTAGGATATTTCTTGATCAGGTCATGCAGCGCAAGTACAGGAAACAACGTGGAACTGCCCCCTCAGTTGGAACAAGGAAGAAATATGTACACGCGTTTTTGTCAGGCCGTCGTAGGGATGCATTTAGTCGCCGGGATGGTTCCATTAGCGGGCTGTGCGCAAGAGTCAGTGTCCCCGTGTGACGAGTTGATTGGTGACTACGCCACAAAGCCCAAGAATCAGCCAAGGATTCGTATCGAGAAAAGCGGCGAGAAGTTCTTGTTCACGCATAGCGAATCGGGTGCACAGGTCAGTGAGCCGCTCACCCCCTTACCCAACGCCGAAATAGTGGAAATGTTTGAAGGCAAGATAGTCCCGCCTCGCTGCATTCTCACCGCTGATGGTATGAAGATAATGAAGCTCCCGGCTGGCAGCGGCGTTAATCCCACAGAGGATCCCGATCGGAAACTTTCGCAGTATCCCGAGCCGACCCCATTCCTCATGGGCATATCTGCGGGAGTAGCGGCTGTACTGGGTCTTTACCCGGTGCCTCATCAAGAAAAACTCAAAGATATCGACGAGGAAGATGAGGACGACGGTTACATTTACAGTTAATAACGTACTTTTTGTGCCGGAGAGCTGAAAGGCATGTTCGTATCAACAGACGGTAAAGCGCCCGGGCATCGCTGAAGGCAGACAATCATCAATCATGAAAATAGCCTTTTCCTGAACCTGCAAATAAAGAAAAGCCCCGACTCTCACGAGCCAGGGCTTTTTCATACCGCACTCACAACTATTCCTGAACCACCCGCACAATCCGCTGCGGCAATGGAATCTCGATGCCTGCGTCCTTCAAGCGGTCGCGTGCTTCGATGTTGAACATCGACGTCACGTCGCCCATATCGCCACTGCTGGTCCAGACACGCAGGGACAAGGTAATTGCGTTCTCCCCCAGCGCTGCCACCACGGCCTGTGGGGCCGGGTCCTTTAGTACGCGTGGGTCGTCTGCCATGTCCAGCAGGACCTGCAATGCTTTCCTCAAATCCGCATCGTGGCTGACGCCGATATCGAAGGTGATCTTGCGGGTTGGCTGACGGTTAGTGTTGGTGATGATGCCGTTGGACAGGTTGCCGTTGGGAATGATCACCGTACGGTTGTCGCCGGTGCGCAGCACGGTGTGGAAGATCTGGATGTTGTCGACAGTTCCCGACACACCCTGGGCTTCGATCCAGTCACCGATACGGAACGGACGGAACAACAGAATCAGCACACCACCCGCAAAGTTCGCCAGGCTGCCTTGTAATGCCAGACCAATCGCCAGGCCGGCAGCACCGATAGCGGCCACGAACGAGGTAGTTTCGACGCCGATCATCGACGCGACGCTGACCACCAGCAGGATTTTCAGAATGATGTTCGCCAGGTTGCTGACGAAGCCCTGCAAGGCCAGGTCGGCGTGTCGCAAGGCCAGCAACGCGCCCAGTTTTCCGGTCAGCCGGTTGATCAGCCACCAGCCCACACACAGCGTTACGACTGCCAGCAGCAAGCGGCTGCCGTACTCCATGATCATCGGAATCCAGGCCTGCGACGCTTGCCACAGATGACCGACTTCTGCGTTTAAATCCATCGTTATCTCCTTACCCGCCATGAACTGCCATCGAAACCACGGCGGCCTGCCATCATTTCAATGCTCAAGGCGCTTCGGACTGGCCGGGGGACGCAGGGTTCCCCGGCTTTCAGTGCAAATAAAATATTAGTCGCGGAAGTTGTTGAATTGCAGCGGCATGCCCGAATCATAGGCACGCAGCGCTGCGATCGCTTCTTGCAGGTCGTCGCGTTTCTTGCCGGTAACCCGCACCTGCTCGCCCTGAATGGCGGCCTGGACCTTGAGCTTGGCTTCTTTGATATGAGCGACGATTTTTTTCGCCAGTTCCTTGTCAATGCCTTCGCGCAGGGTGACTTCCTGCTTCATCAGTTTGCCCGAAGCGTAGGCATCCTTGATCTCGAGGCATTTTGCGTCGATCTTGCGTTTGACCAGCGCCAGCTTGAGGATTTCGATCATGGCCTCCAGCTGAAAGTCTGCTTCTGCGGTCAGCGTGACAGTCAGTTCCTTGAACTCGAACGTGCCTTTGCCTTTGAGGTCATAGCGACGGTCCAGCTCTTTGATGGCATTGTCGACGGCATTCGTGACTTCGTGTTTATCCAATTCGGACACTACGTCGAACGAGGGCATGTATGTTCTCCAGATAAACGGCGTGCGCACGATTCGGGCACGCGTGACTTGACGGTTTGAAAGAACGCTCATTATAACGAGACTTTTCCTGCATTCACTGTGAGCCTTTCATGCACATCCTTGTTTTCACCTTCAGCAGACCGCTTCAACGCCTTAACGTGCCTCACTGATGGCGGTGACATGGCATGTTCTCGGCGCGGGAAGTCTGGGCACTCTGTGGGCGGCGCGAATGGCGCGCGCAGGTCTGCCGGTGCGGCTGATTCTTCGCAATGCTGAACGGCTGGCGGCGTATAACACCAGTGGCGGTTGCGTGACACTGGTCGAAAACGATATCGCCCACACGTACTCGGTCGAAGCACAGACCGCCGAACATCACCAACCCATCGAGCGGCTGCTGGTCGCCTGCAAGGCCTACGACGCTGAGCAGGCTGTTGCGCAGTTGGCACCGCGTCTGGCGGCACATGCCGACGTCATCCTGCTACAAAACGGCCTGGGCAGTCAGGACGCTGTGGCTGCAAGAATCCCCCACATCCGCTGCGTGTTCGCCTCCAGCACCGAAGGCGCGTTTCTGGAGTCGGACTGGCGTGTCAGGTTCGCTGGCCACGGTTTCACCTGGCTGGGCGATGTATCGAACCCGACGGCACCCGCACTTCTGCAGGACTTGCACGCCAGTGGCATTCCCCACGAATGGACACCGGACATCCTGACGCGGCTGTGGCGCAAGCTGGCCCTGAACTGCGCGATCAACCCGCTGACGGTCCTGCACGACTGCCGTAATGGTGGCCTGCTCGAGCACGCCTGCGAGGTCGCAACACTGTGCGCCGAGCTGAGCGATTTGCTGGGCCGCTGCGGCCAGCCAGCGGCAGCGCATGACTTGCATGCTGAAGTGCTGCGGGTCATTCATGCGACCGCCGCCAATTACTCATCCATGTACCAGGACGTGCTTCACGGGCGACGCACCGAAATCAGCTACCTGCTGGGTTACGCGTGTGCGGCGGCCGTGCGTCATCGCTGTCCGGCAGCACACCTGCAGCAATTGCAGACACGTCTGACAGCCCATCTGGCACACAAGGGTTTGCGTACTGACTAGCGCGCGCTACCCTGCTCGCATCACATGTCACTGCGACCTTCCCAATGCCTTTGCGCCAACGCCTGGAAAACCTGCCGGTAGGTCAGAAACTGCTGGCCGCCCTGCTGGTCCTGATGACCACCGTGCTGCTGGTTGCGAACCTGACCTTCATCAGCGCGGCTTATTACATCTCTCAGGAAGCGATGGCCCCGCAGGCCCTACAGACCATTGGCCGTCTGATCAGCAGCGCCAATCTCAACGAGCGCGCCTTGAACTCGCCTGCCGATGCGCGTGCCTTGCTCAAGGAACTCAAAAGCTACGGCCCGCTACGTGCAGCGGCCATATACGACAACGACGGAGAGCGACTTGAGCAGATGCAACAGGGCGAGGGCCTGCAACTGCCCAGGCACTACAAGGATCTCGAAAGCTGGCGGCTTACTGAATTTCGCAGCACGCAGGTCATTACCGTACCGAAAGGCGACGAACCGCCCGGGCACATGTTACTGGTTGCCAGCAGCGAGCTGCCTCCCGCGTTCTACACCGGCACACTGACCGCGAGTCTGGGCATTCTGGTGTTCAGCGTGTTGCTGTGGCTGGTGGTGGCCCGGCAGATCCGGCGCTTGATCACAGAGCCCATTTATCAGTTGGAAGAACTGTCGCGGCAGGTCACCCGCGAAGAAAACTACGCACTGCGCGCAGAGCCTGGCAACGAGGATGAAATCGGCAGTCTGGCCGAGGCATTCAATACCATGCTGTCGCGTATCGAAGCGCGTGAGCAACAACTCAAGCGCGCTCGAGATGACTCCCAGGAAGCTTACGATCAAGCACAGGGGCTGGCCGAGGAAACCCGCCACACCAACCGCAAACTGGAACTGGAAGTTCAGGTGCGCAGCAAGATCGAGAAGAAGCTCACCGGCTTTCAGAACTACCTCAACAGCATCATTGATTCGATGCCCTCGGCGATGATCGCGCTGGACGAGCAACTGTATGTCACCCAATGGAATCAGGAGGCTACAGCGCTGTCCGGAACCACGCTGGACGAAGCATTGAACCAGCCGATCTTTCTGGCCTTCGAGCCGATGCGCTCGTTTCTGCCGCAAATCAAGCACACCGTCGAGCGCCACAGCGTGACCAAGATCGAGCGCGTGACCTGGATCAAAAACGACGAGTCGCGCCACTATGCGCTGACGTTCTACCCGCTGACCGGCGATGCCGGGCGTGGCGTGGTGATCCGTATCGATGACATCACCCAGCGTATATCGCTGGAAGAAATGATGGTGCAGTCGGAGAAGATGTTGTCTGTCGGCGGTCTGGCAGCGGGCATGGCCCACGAGATCAACAACCCGTTGGGCGCCATTCTGCACAATGTGCAGAACATCAGGCGGCGTCTGTCCCCGGAACTGCCGAAGAACATTGAGCAGGCCGAAGCCGACGGTATCGATCTGGCGCAGGTCAATCATTACCTGGAAAGCCGCGAAGTACCAAAACTGCTCGATGGCATCCAGCAAGCGGGTGCCAGGGCAGCAAAGATTGTCAGCCACATGCTCAATTTCAGCCGCTTGAGCAGTCGTCAGCTGTCAGCCTGCGACTTACCGGCATTGATCGATCAGGCAGTGGAAATTGCCAGCAACGATTTTGACCTGACCGTCGGTTTCGACTTCAAGGGCCAGCACATCATCCGTCAGTTCGACCCGGAACTGGGTCCGGTGCCGTGCATCGCCAACGAACTGGAGCAGGTGCTGCTGAACCTGCTGAAGAACGCCGCCCAGGCCATTCACCAGCGCCCGGAGAGCGAGGAGCCTGGACGCATCATCCTGCGTACCCGTCTCAACCCGCCCTGGGCCGAAATTCAGGTGGAGGACAACGGCATCGGCATGTCCGAAAACGTCCGAAAACGTACTTTCGAACCGTTCTTTACCACCAAGGAAATCGGCCAGGGCACCGGGCTGGGTCTGTCGGTGTCGTATTTCATTGTTACCAATAATCATAAAGGCCAGATGGAGGTGCATTCCTCTCTCGGCACAGGCACCTGCTTTACGCTGCGTCTACCGCTGGTGGCCAACCAGGTAAGCGTTCAGCAGCAGGTTATTTCCAAGTCTTGATCAGGAATCGCAGCAATGGGCTTTCGTTTGTCGAAGATTTACACACGCACCGGTGATGCCGGAGAGACCGGTCTGGGCGACGGTCGACGGGTGTCCAAGGATCATCCGCGCGTCGAGGCCATTGGTGAGGTCGATACGCTCAACAGCCAGCTCGGCCTGTTGCTGGCCGGACTGATCGATGAGACCAAAAGCGTGCCGGCTCTCAACGAAGTGATCGAGGTGCTCGCGCCTTGCCAGCATCGGCTGTTCGATCTGGGGGGCGAACTGGCGATGCCAACTTACAAAGCGCTGAAGGACGCTGAGGTCGAGCGGCTGGAAGCGGCAATCGACGTATGGAATGAAGAACTGGGGCCGCTGGAAAATTTCATCTTGCCAGGCGGCTCATCACTGATCGCTCAAGCGCACATCTGCCGCAGCCTGGCGCGCAGTGCCGAACGCCGTTGCCAGCATCTGAATGCGGTCGAGCCACTGGAAGGCGCCGGGCTGGCGTACATCAACAGGTTGTCGGATTTGCTGTTCGTCGCTGCTCGATTGATCGCCAGAAGACAGGGCATTGCCGAGATCCTCTGGCAGCCCGCGCCCAAGCCGGTTTGATGAGCATCCGAATGGCTGCGCGGCGCAGATTTGTGACGCGGAGCGTTTTCACGTTGAAGCGTAGGGGCTTTTGTGGGGAGCGGACCGGGCTACGCTTCGCGGACAAGTCCGCTCCCACGGCCTTCGGCCGGAGTCAAAAGCGGACGTGTATAACGATGAGTGCTCTGCCTCAGCTCTGCGACTCAGACGATTTCGTCAGGCCAGAACGCGCGGATCCCGGCCACGCCCTGTGCGCCGCTTTCCCAGGCCTGCTGACGCTCGGAAGGGCCAACTCCGCCCAGCAGAAAGACCGGTTTGTTAAAGCCTGCAATCAGTTGCGCCGCCTGCTGCCAGCCAAGCGGCAGTGCATCGGGATGAGTCAGGGTGGGCTGAACCGGTGACAGGGTGACGAAATCCACGCCCATCTGCTCTGCCAGGGCCAGCTCTTCGGCGTTATGGCACGACGCCGCCAGCCAGCGGTTCTCAGGGAACGGACGTCCACGACTGGCGTACTTGCGCAGCTGCTCCGCCGTCAGGTGCCAACCGGCGGACGGAAAGTCGCCCAGCCACTCCAGAGGCCCTTTGAGCATGAGCTGCGCCTTGCCGGCACACAGCCCGGCCGCATCCACCGCCAGATCGCGATACTTCGGGTCATAGCCACCCGGTGCCCGCAACTGGACCAGCTTGATACCGCCTGCGATGGCTTTCTGCATACCGCGCAACAGCTCGATATTGTCCAGCCCGTCAGGCGTGATCAGATACTCGCCGGGCAAACGTGCCGCAGCGACAATCGGCTGGTTGGCGGCCGGAAAGTCGTAGTCAGGCAGCTCTCGCGGAGCCGCCCAGACCAGTGGCTGCCCTTCTGCACCATGCGGCTCGCCGGTAAATGCCGAGACTTCCCAGACATCCAGCAATACCTGCTTGTCCGCATAATCGTGACCGACCTTGATCAACGGACGCGCTGCCGTGACCTGAATCCCCAACTCTTCCTGAAGCTCACGTGCGAGTGCGGCCTGAACGGTCTCACCCTCTTCGACCTTGCCACCGGAAAACTCCCAGAGGCCACCTTGATGCTGAGTGTCGGCACGTCGGGCAATCAATACACTGCCGTCAGCGCCACGAATGACGGCGGCAGCCACATGAACTCGTTTCACGATCAGAACTCCTGCAGGCCTGCCTGCTGCCAGCGCTTGAAGGCGGGCCACTGGTAGATGGTTTCGATATACGCCAGTGCCTCTGCCGGCAACTGGACGTGATAGCCGCGCAGACGAATAGCCACCGGGGCGAAGAACGCATCAGCAATGCTCGGCTTGCCAAACAGAAAAGGACCACTTTCGGCGGCGGCAGCGCGACATTCGGCCCACAGCTCGACGATACGGTCGATATCGTTCTGGGTGTCGACGGTGATCACTTCCAGCGCCTTATCCTGACGCAGGTCCATTGGCATGTTCGAGCGCAGATTGACGAAACCGCTGTGCATCTGCGCACACGCCGAACGGGCCTGGGCACGCGCGGCGGTGTCACGCGGCCACAGCTCGGCGTCCGGGAAACGCTCGACCAGATATTCACAGATCGCCAGCGAATCGATGATCGTGCCGTGCTCACACTGAAGCGCAGGTACCTTGCCGGTTGGCGAGTACTTGAGAATATTCTCGCGGGTGTCCGGCAGGTTCAGGCGGATGACTTGATCGGTGAACGCAGCACCGGTCATTTCCAGCACCAGCCAGGGACGCAGCGACCAGGAGGAATAGCGTTTGTCGCCGATAATCAGATGCAGGCTCATGGTTCAGCTCCATTGAGCCCGGCGCGAGGGCAGGATGCCCGCGCGCCGGGCATTGAATCAGGTGCGATATTCCGCGTTGATCTTCACGTATTCGTGAGAAAGGTCGGTGGTCCAGATGGTTTCGCTGCAATCACCGCGACCCAGCTCGATACGAATGGTGATTTCTTCTTCGGCCATTACCGTCGAGCCCTGCTCTTCGGTGTAGGTCGTGGCGCGGCAGCCCTGGCTGGCAATGCATACGCCGCCCAGGAATACGTCGATCTTGCTCACGTCCAGGCCCGGCACGCCAGCGCGGCCGACAGCCGCCAGAATACGTCCCCAGTTCGGATCGGAGGCGAACAGCGCGGTCTTGATCAGCGGCGAGTGGGCCACGGCATAACCGACGTCCAGGCACTCCTGATGATTGCCGCCACCATTGACTTCTACCGTCACGAACTTGGTCGCACCTTCGCCATCACGAACGATGGCCTGAGCGACATCCATGCACACGTCGAACACGGCTTTCTTCAACGCGTCGAACAACGGGCCCTTGGCCTCGGTGATCTCGGGCAGATCAGCCTGACCGGTGGCAATCAGCATGCAGCAATCGTTGGTCGAGGTATCGCCATCGATAGTGATGCGATTGAAGGACTTGTTGGCTCCGTCGCGAATCAGGTCCTGCAGTACGCTCTGCGACACTTTGGCGTCGGTGGCGATGTAGCCAAGCATGGTCGCCATGTTCGGGCGAATCATGCCTGCGCCTTTGCTGATGCCGGTTACTGTGATGGTTACGCCATCGTGGGTGAACTGACGGCTCGCGCCTTTGGGCAGGGTGTCGGTGGTCATGATGCCGGTCGCCGCAGCGGCCCAGTTATCCACAGACAGATCATCAAGCGCGGCTTGCAGCGCGCCTTCGATTTTTTTCACAGGCAACGGCTCGCCGATCACGCCCGTTGAGTAAGGCAGCACTGCTGATGCATCGACGCCGGTCAGTTGCGCCAGCTTTTCGCAAGTACGTCGCGCAGCAACCAGACCTGGTTCGCCCGTGCCCGCGTTGGCATTGCCGGTGTTGGTCAGCAAATAACGCACCGTCCCCTGAACACGCTGCTTGGCCAGAATGACCGGCGCGGCGCAGAACGCATTCAAGGTGAATACACCGGCAACGCTGGAGCCTTCGGCACAGCGCATGACCACAACATCCTTGCGCCCCGGGCGTTTGATGCCGGCAGAAGAAATGCCAAGTTCAAAACCGGGAACCGGGTGCAACGCAGGCAAAGGACCAAGACCAACAGCCATCGGGGTGCTCCTCAAGGAGTATGGCGCCGTCCGCATCGGTACGGCGATCAATGAAAAAACGCCGCGACGGGCAAGCCGGTCGCGGCGCAGGTATTACACAGTCAAAGACTTAGTTGATCTGGCCGTGACAGTGTTTGAATTTCTTGCCCGAACCACACCAGCACAGCTCGTTGCGACCCAGCTTCTGGTCGTTGCGAACCGGCTCGGATGCAACGGCTACAGGCGCTTCGCCACCCTCTTCATCCGGCAGCGGCTGGTCGATGCCCGGCGCAGGAGCGTGTTCGAACTGCATACGACTGGCCAGTTCTTCGGCTTCCTGACGCAGGCGCGCCTCTTCTTCCTCTGGATCTTCGCGACGAACCTGAACATGCGAAAGCACACGGATGGTGTCGCGCTTGATCGAATCCAGCAGCTCCTGGAACAGCGTGAAGGACTCGCGCTTGTATTCCTGCTTCGGGTTCTTCTGAGCGTAGCCGCGCAGGTGGATACCGTGACGCAGGTGGTCCATGGTCGACAGGTGATCTTTCCACAGGTCGTCCAGCACGCGCAGGAGGATCTGCTTCTCGAAGGAACGCAGGGCTTCGGCGCTGGCCTGGTCTTCCTTCTCGTTGTACGCCACCAGCAACTGCGCCATGATTTTTTCGCGCAGGCTGTCTTCGTGCAGGTTATCGTCTTCGTCCAGCCACTGCTGGACGGGCAGTTTGACGGCAAAGTCGGTGTTCAGCGCGGCTTCCAGACCGGCAACGTTCCACTGCTCCGGCAGGGATTGCGGCGGAATATGCTGACTGATGAGATTGTTGAGCACTTCCTCACGGAAGTCAGCGATGGTCTCACCAATGTTCTCGGCAGCCAGCAGCGTGTTACGCATGTGATAGATCACTTTGCGCTGCTCGTTGGCCACGTCATCGAACTCGAGCAATTGCTTGCGGATGTCGAAGTTGCGACCTTCCACTTTGCGCTGCGCTTTTTCGATGGCGTTGGTCACCATGCGGTGCTCGATAGCCTCACCGGACTGCATGCCCAGCGCCTTCATGAAATTCTTCACGCGGTCCGAGGCGAAGATACGCATCAGGCTGTCTTCGAGCGACAGGTAGAAACGGCTGGAACCGATGTCACCCTGGCGGCCGGCACGGCCACGCAGCTGGTTGTCGATACGGCGCGATTCGTGGCGCTCGGAGGCAATAACGTGCAAGCCACCCGCTTCGATCACCTGCTGATGGCGTTTCTGCCAGTCAGCCTTGATCTGTGCGATCTGCTCAGGGGTCGGATCTTCCAGATTGGCGACCTCTACTTCCCAGTTACCGCCTAACAGGATGTCGGTACCGCGACCCGCCATGTTGGTAGCAATGGTCAAAGCACCCGGACGACCGGCCTGCGCGATGATTTCTGCTTCTTTTTCGTGGAACTTGGCGTTCAGAACCTTGTGATCGATGCCTTCCTGCTTGAGCAGGTTGGACATGTGTTCCGAGGTTTCGATGGTCGCCGTACCTACCAGCACCGGACGGTTCTCTGCAATGCAGGCCTTGATGTCGGTAACGATGGCTGCGTACTTCTCTTCCGCCGTCAGATAGACGAGGTCGTTGAAGTCTTTACGCGCCAACGGCTTGTTCGGCGGGATGACCATGACGGCCAGGTTGTAGATCTGGTGGAATTCGAACGCTTCGGTGTCAGCCGTACCGGTCATGCCGGACAGTTTGTTGTACAGACGGAAGTAGTTCTGGAACGTGGTCGATGCCAGGGTCTGGCTTTCGGCCTGAATGTTCAGGTTTTCCTTGGCTTCGATGGCCTGATGCAGGCCCTCGGACAGGCGACGGCCCGGCATGGTACGGCCGGTATGCTCGTCGACAAGCAGAACCTGGCCGTCTGCAACGATGTACTCGACGTTGCGGTTGAACAGTTTGTGCGCACGCAGACCCGCATAAACGTGAGTCAGCAGGCCCAGGTTGTGCGCCGAGTACAGGCTCTCGCCTTCAGCCAGCAAGCCGACTTCGGTGAGCATTTCCTCGATGAACTGGTGACCGGCTTCGTTCAGCTCAACCTGACGGGTTTTCTCGTCAACGGTGAAGTGGCCCGGTTTGGTGACTTCGCCTTCCACTTCCTCGATATGCTGCTCGAGCTTGGGGATCAGGCGGTTGATTTCGGTGTACAGCTTGGAGCTGTCTTCGGCCTGACCGGAGATGATCAGCGGCGTACGCGCTTCGTCGATCAGAATCGAGTCGACTTCGTCGATTACGGCGAAATTGAGTTCGCGCTGGAACTTGTCGTCCATGCTGAACGCCATGTTGTCGCGCAGGTAATCGAAGCCGTATTCGTTATTGGTGCCGTAGGTGATGTCGGCAGCATAAGCAGCGCGTTTTTCTTCCGGCGGCTGGAATGGTGTGACGATGCCTACGGTCAGACCGAGGAATTCGTACAACGGACGCATCCAGTTGGCATCTCGGCGAGCGAGATAGTCGTTCACGGTGACTACGTGAACGCCCTTGCCGGAAAGCGCATTGAGGTACACAGCCAACGTACCGACCAGGGTTTTACCTTCACCGGTACGCATTTCCGCGATCTGACCTTCGTGCAGGGTCATACCGCCGATCAACTGAACGTCGAAGTGGCGCATGCCCATGACGCGCTTGCCCGCTTCACGAGCTACAGCAAAGGCTTCCGGCAGTAATTGATCGAGGGTCTCGCCTTTGGCTATGCGGGCCTTGAACTCTTCGGTCTTGGCGCGCAATTGCTCGTCCGAAAGGGCCACCATTTGCTCTTCGAAGGCATTGACGATCTGTACCGTCTTGAGCATGCGTTTTACTTCACGCTCGTTCTTGCTTCCAAAAAGTTTTTTCAACAAAGGCGCAAACATATCGACAGGATCTTCCACACATAGGAATGGAGGGCGGCCCCGTGAGTCGCCCGTGCAGCCCAGATGGCCGCATGCGAACGAGCATTCTACCCGGAAACGATGGTGAGGAAAGTGGCGTTATTCCACGATGCTGGCACAGCGCTGTTATGGGGCAGGTTTACAATGGGGCCAATTTCAAGCACTTCAACCCATAATCCGGGGAAGTTACTCATTGATTTGCATATGAAAGCACGGAAATGCCCTGAAAAGCAGCCGTTAGAACGCTTTCTGTTAAGATGTTCATCTTGTTACCAGGCACTCCACCATGGCCTTTCGTCCTCTGAACGCCCGCCCGCCCGCGGTTCTGCTGCGTGAAGCCAAGCCTCTGAAGGCTATCTTTCGTCACGCCGAACGCCTTAGCCATTTGCAGCGCCTGCTCGAAAGTCAGCTGCAACCAGCCGCGCGCGAGCACTGTCGTGTGGCCTCGTGGCGCGAAGGCACCTTGTTGCTGATCGTGACGGATGGTCACTGGGCCACGCGCCTGCGCTATCAGCAGAAGCGCCTGCACCGGCAACTGATGGCCTTCGACGAATTCATCAACCTGACGCGCATTGTCTTCAGGGTGCAGCCACCTGAAGCCCCGCGCGGAGCGGCCACGCACACCATCGACCTGTCTTCGATTGCCGCCGAGAACATTCAGGCCACCGCCGAGGGCATCACTGATCCCAAGCTGCGGGCAGCACTTGAGCGGCTGGCCAGCCATGCCAAGGACAAGAAATAACGTCTGAGTGATTTTCGCCAGATCCTCTGCGCAACTGGCTTTGTCCAATGAAGCAGATAAAAAAAGGCCACCCGAAGGCAGCCTTTAAAGAACAAAAGGAAAGAGAGTAAAGCTTGCCTACACGGCCGCGACAGGGCGCATGTAGGAAATAGGTGCCGTACTGGCATCCTCGAAAGTCACCACTTCCCAAGCGTCTTTCTGCTCGATCAACGTGCGCAGGAGACGATTGTTCAGTGCATGCCCCGATTTGAAGCCACGGAACTCACCGATCAGGCTATTGCCCAGCAGGTAAAGGTCACCGATGGCGTCGAGGATTTTGTGTTTGACGAATTCGTCCTCGTAACGCAGGCCGTCTTCGTTCAGTACGCCGTCCTTGTCGACCACGATGGCGTTTTCCACACTGCCGCCGAGTGCGAGGTTGTGCTTGCGCAGGTACTCGATGTCACTCATGAACCCGAAGGTCCGGGCACGGCTGACTTCCTTCACGAAGGAAGTGCTGGAAAAGTCCACGCTTGCACTTTGGGTGCGATCACGGAAGACGGGGTGATCGAAATCGATCTCGAAACTGACCTTGAACCCTTCGAAAGGCACGAAAGTAGCGCGTTTACCGCCCTCCTCCACTGTGACTTCACGCAGGATGCGGATGAATTTCTTCGGCGCGTCCTGTTCTTCCAGGCCAGCCGATTGAATCAGGAATACGAAAGGGCCTGCGCTGCCGTCCATGATAGGAACTTCGGAGGCAGAGAGCTCGACGTAGGCGTTATCGATGCCAAGGCCAGCCATGGCCGAGAGCAGGTGTTCTACCGTGTCAACTTTGACATCACCATTGACCAAAGTGGTCGACAGAGTGGTGTCGCCGACGTTTTCCGCACGCGCAGGGATCTGCACGACGGGGTCAAGGTCAGCTCGGCAAAACACAATGCCGGTATTCACAGGTGCGGGCTTGAGGGTCAGGTAAACCTTCTCCCCGGAGTGCAGGCCTACACCTGTGGCACGGATAATATTTTTCAGGGTGCGTTGTTTAATCATGGCATGGGCCGCTTCAGCGCAAGTTGCGAACTGGTATCAACAAAGGCTGGCGATGATAGCAGACCATGCCTTTGCTGAACACCAATCACCCTAATACCCCTGATACATTTCATCAATCGGCCTGACGACGCAGGAAAGCCGGGATATCCAGGTAATCCAGATCATCGTTAGGGTTCATCTTCGCCGCTGCCGTAGCGCCTGCGTGTGCCTGATTGCGCATCACGGTAGGACGGTCCAGATCGCGGTAGTTGACCGAAGGTGCTTCCTGGCGCGACGCCTGCTGGGCAGGAGCCTGCTGGGTGGTCTGCAGCGTGTTGTCGATGACCTTGACCGGCTTCTCGATTTTCGCGCCCAGGCCGGTGGCAACCACAGTCACGTGCAACTCGTCACGCATGTCCGGATCGATAACCGTACCGACCTTGACCATCGCGTGCTCGGAAGCGAACGCTTCGATGATGCTACCCACGTCCGAGTACTCACCCAGCGACAGGTCAGGACCGGCAGTGATGTTGACCAGGATGCCGCGAGCGCCCTGCAGGTTGACGTCTTCGAGCAACGGGTTGCGAATGGCCGCTTCGGTGGCTTCACGCGCACGGTTAGGACCGCTGGCGCAGCCAGTACCCATCATCGCCATGCCCATTTCGCTCATCACGGTGCGGACGTCGGCGAAGTCGACGTTGATCATGCCCGGACGCTTGATGATGTCGGAGATACCGCGAACGGCACCGGCCAGTACATCGTCAGCCTTGGCGAAAGCCGACAGCAGGCTGGCGTCCTTGCCCAGGATGGTCAGCAGCTTCTCGTTGGGGATAGTGATCAACGAGTCGACGCTTTCGGACAGCATGCGGATGCCTTCATCGGCGATCTGCATACGCTTGCGACCTTCGAACGGGAACGGACGGGTCACGACTGCGACCGTCAGAATGCCCATTTCCTTGGCCACTTCAGCAATGATCGGTGCTGCACCGGTACCGGTACCGCCGCCCATGCCAGTGGTGATGAAAACCATGTTGGTGCCCTGCAGAACTTCTGCAATGCGCTCACGATCTTCCAGTGCGGCCTGACGACCGACTTCAGGGTTGGCGCCAGCGCCAAGGCCTTTGGTCACGCCGGTGCCCAGTTGCAGAATGGTCCGCGCGCCAATGTTTTTCAGCGCTTGAGCATCTGTGTTGGCGCAGATGAATTCCACGCCTTCGATGTTGCTCTTGACCATGTGATTGACAGCGTTTCCGCCACCACCGCCTACACCGATAACTTTGATAACCGGGCTTTGCGGGACGTTGTCTACGAGTTCGAACATTTCTCTCTCCTTCCGCTTTCTAGTTAGTTTTGCCTACTGCCTGCCGATATTGCTTTTGAAGCCCTGAATCTGAAGCTGTGAAACTTTTAAACGTTGAAACTTAGAAATTGCCCTGCACCCAACGCTTGATACGCTCAAGCACCGGTGCCTTGGTTTCGTCGCTGTAACTGCTGTTGCCGACCATCCCGGACAGTGAAATGCCGTCCGACTGTTTTTGCAGCCCGTACATCAACAGGCCTACGCCGGTCGAGTAGATAGGGTTGCGCACGACATCAGCGAGCCCTTTGACGCTGTGCGGCACGCCAAGGCGCACCGGCATGTGGAAGATTTCCTCGGCCAGTTCGACCGCACCTTCCATTTTCGCTGTGCCCCCGGTCAGCACGATGCCAGCCGGGATCAGGTCTTCGTAACCGCTGCGGCGCAGCTCGGCCTGGATCAGCGTGAACAGCTCGTCGTAACGAGGCTCTACCACTTCGGCCAGGGCCTGACGCGACAGCTCGCGAGGTGGACGGTCGCCCACACTCGGTACTTTGATGGTTTCACCGGCACCGGCCAGTTTGGCCAGGGCGCAGGCGTAGCGAATCTTGATTTCTTCGGCGTACTGGGTCGGGGTACGCAACGCCATGGCGATGTCGTTGGTGACCTGATCGCCCGCAATCGGGATAACCGCCGTGTGACGAATGGCGCCTTCGGTGAAGATCGCGATGTCGGTCGTACCACCACCGATATCCACCAGGCACACGCCCAGCTCTTTCTCGTCATCGGTCAGTACGGAATACGCCGACGCCAGTTGTTCAAGAATGATGTCGTCGACTTCCAGACCGCAGCGACGCACGCACTTCTCGATGTTCTGCGCGGCATTCACTGCGCAGGTCACGACGTGAACCTTGGCTTCCAGACGTACACCGGACATGCCCAAAGGCTCACGCACGCCTTCCTGGTTATCGATCACGTAATCCTGAGGGAGGGTGTGCAGCACGCGCTGGTCGGCAGGAATGGCCACCGCCTGAGCAGCATCGAGCACACGCTCCAGGTCCGCAGAACTGACTTCGCGATCACGAATCGCCACGATGCCGTGCGAATTCAGGCTGCGAATGTGGCTGCCTGCAACGCCGACAAATGCCGAGTGAATACGGCAACCCGCCATCAGCTGCGCTTCTTCGATTGCACGCTGGATCGACTGCACAGTCGACTCGATATTCACTACCACGCCCTTCTTCAGGCCGCGGGAGGGATGGGTACCGATACCCACGATTTCCAGCGAGCCATCGGCCGCGACTTCGCCTACCAGTGCCACCACCTTGGAGGTACCGATATCCAGCCCGACGATCATTTTGCCGCTTTGCACGTTTGCCATGGTCCTGCCTCTTATCAATTCTTCGCGACGGCGGGTTTGTCCGTCGTTGCCGCTGCCTGTTCGCGCCAACCGACCGCAAGGCCGTTGGAGTAACGCAAGTCGACGCGCGCGATATTCGTGATTTGTTCTTTCAGCGTTTTGTCGTAAATCGCGATGAAACGGCGCATTTTTTCGACGAGGTGGTCGCGTCCAAGCAACAATTCGATTCCCGGGCCAGCACTACCGGCGCCTGTCGTCAGGAACCAGCTGCCGCGCTCGCGCAGCTCCAGGCGCACGATGGAGAAGCCCAGCGGGCGCAACATCTGACTCAACACCTGATACTGCTGCATCACCTGCTGCTGGGCCCGCTGCGGGCCGAACAACTGGGGAAGATGTTCGTAATTGGACAGTTCACGCGGCGTGAAAGCCTGCCCCTGGTTATTCAACAGCGCTTCATCACCCCAACGGGCAACCGGCAACTGCTCTTCAAGACGAATCACAACCTGATCCGGCCATACACGACGAACTTCGGCGTGGGCGATCCAGGGCATCTGCTCAAGCTCGGTGCGCATGCCGGTCAGATCGATCTTGAAAAAGCTCGACGCCACATAAGGCGCAATCCGCTGTTGCACAGCCTGCTGGCTGATGTAACTCAAATCGCCCTGCACATTGATGCGGGTAATCGGGCGGTCGGCGTACGGCAGCAGACGTTGCGCTGCCTCATAAGTGCCGAAGCCCAGAACCACCAGCAACACAGGCCAGAGCAGACGCTTCAGAACACTGAAGTTAGCCTTGGGCAGGCGCGCCGACAGAGGCTCCTTGGCCACCATTCGGCTGGCACCACGCGGCACCGGCTTGTTGCGGCCGGGTGCAGGTGGCTGAGGACGTGCCGACGCGCCGTACATGCCTTACCCTCTCGCCTGAACACTGTCGGCCAGAATCGCCAACACCAGTTGTTGAAAATCCAGACCTGCAGCACGCGCAGCCATTGGCACCAGACTGTGATCGGTCATGCCGGGCACGGTATTCACTTCCAGTAACCAGAACTTGCCTTGTGCGTCCTGCATGACATCCGTGCGCGCCCACCCTGCAATACCGATGGCGTCGCAAGCGCGTGCTGCAAGTTGTTTGAGTTCCTGTTCCTGCGCATCGCCAAGCCCGCAAGGGATCCGGTACTGAGTATCGGACGCCAGGTACTTGGCATCGTAATCATAAAAACTGTGAGGAGTGCCCAGGCCAATGGGAGGCAACACCTGGCCACGCAGAGACGCCACAGTGAACTCAGGTCCCTGAATCCACTGTTCGACTAATACTTGCGAATCGTAGGTACTGGCGGCTTTCCAGGCGGCGATCAATTCATCGACGCTGTTCACCTTTGCCATACCGATACTTGAACCTTCATGGGCCGGTTTGACGATCAAAGGGAAGCCCAGTTCCGTCGCTGCGCAAATACAATCGCTCTCGTTTCCAAGAACAGCATGCAAGGGCGTTGCAAGGCCGAGACTCTGCCAGACCTGCTTGGTGCGCAACTTGTCCATCGCCAGCGCGGAAGCCAGTACACCACTACCGGTATAAGGGATTTCTAGGCATTCCAACAGGCCTTGCATGGTGCCGTCTTCGCCGCCTCGCCCGTGCAGAACAATGAAGGCACGGTCGATCTTTTCACTGACCAGTCTCTGCAGGAAGTCATCGCCCACATCAATGCCGAACGCATCCACGCCAGCATCGAGCAGTGCCTTGAGCACGGCATTACCCGAGTTCAGGGAGACTGCACGCTCGGCACTCTTGCCACCAAAGAGCACGGCGACACGACCGAAGCTTTTCGGCTCGAGTGTCGAGCGCAGGGAAGACAGGGTGACGGCTGTCATTTCAGCTTCCCTTCGGTAGGGGCCGCTTTTGCGCCAGCGAACAGCGGGCTTTTCAGTAGTTGTGGAGCAAGACCGCCGATATCGCCAGCGCCCTGGCACAGCAGAATGTCGCCAGCGCGCAGCAGCGGCTTGACCAGCGGTGCCAGCTCGACGCCGCGCTCGATGTAGATCGGGTCCAGCTGACCGCGCTGACGAATGCTGTGGCACAGATTGCGGCTGTCGGCGCCGGGAATAGGCTCTTCACCCGCCGGGTAGACTTCCATCAGCAGCAACACATTGGCGTCGGCCAGAACCTGTACGAAATCGTCGTACAGGTCACGGGTGCGGCTGAAGCGGTGCGGCTGGTAGACCATCACCAGACGACGATCCGGCCAGCCGCCACGTACGGCGCTGATCACAGCAGCCACTTCACGCGGATGGTGACCGTAGTCATCGACCAGCATCACATTACCGCCTTCGACCGGCAGCTCGCCGTACACCTGGAAGCGACGACCGACGCCCTGGAACCCCGAAAGGCCCTGCACGATCGCCTCATCGCTGACACCTTCGTCGGTAGCGATAGCGATGGTCGCCAGCGAGTTGAGTACGTTGTGATTGCCGGGCATGTTCACCGACACATCCAACGGCTCGCGGTCGCGGCGCAGTACGGTAAAGAATGTCAGCATGCCGTCCTGACGCACGTTGATCGCACGTATGTCGGCAGACTCGCTGAAGCCGTAGGTCAACGTCGGGCGCTTGACCTGCGGGAGAATTTCACGCACTACCGGATCGTCGATGCACATGACCGCCAGGCCATAGAACGGCAGGTTATGCAGGAACTCGACAAAGGTCTTCTTCAGTTTGTTGAAGTCGCCTTCGTAGGTCGCCATGTGATCGGCGTCGATATTGGTGACCACCGCCACAAGAGGCTGAAGGTGCAGGAAACTGGCGTCGCTTTCATCGGCTTCGGCGATCAGGTAACGGCTGGTGCCCAGCTGGGCGTTGGTGCCCGCGGCGTTCAAACGGCCGCCAATCACAAAGGTAGGGTCCAGGCCACCAGCAGCGAACACCGAAGCGATCAGGCTGGTGGTGGTGGTCTTGCCATGCGTACCGGCGACAGCGATGCCGTGGCGATAGCGCATCAGTTCGGCGAGCATCTCGGCACGAGGCACGACTGGAATACGGCGTTCCAGCGCGGTAGCGACTTCCGGGTTGGAAGTATTCACAGCGCTGGACACCACCAGTACGTCGGCACCCACAGTGTTCTCGGCACGATGGCCGACAAAAATCTGCGCGCCGAACGATTCCAGACGCTCGGTCACGGCCGAGCCCTTGAGGTCGGAGCCCGAGACTTCGTAGCCCAGGTTCAACAATACTTCGGCAATCCCGCACATACCGACGCCGCCGATACCGACGAAGTGGATGCGACGGATACGGCGCATTTCAGGTTGTGGCATGGCGCGTTGATTCTCAACCATGGGCCACCTCCACGCAGACGTTGACGACGGTGTTGGTTGCATCAGGCTTGGCCAGGCTACGTGCAGTGCGGGCCATGCTGTTCAATTGTTCGGGTTGCATCAAAACCTCTTTCAGGCGTGCTGCCATCTCGGCGGCGCCAGTTGTCGCTTGCGGCATGACGAAGGCTGCGCCTTCGCGAGCCAGATAGTCAGCGTTACGTGACTGATGGTCATCAATCGCGTGGGGCAGCGGTATCAGCAACGACGGCAGACCGGCGGCGGCCAGTTCGCTGATGGTCAATGCGCCTGCGCGGCAGACCACCAGATCGGCCCAGCTATAGGCTTGGGCCATGTTCTGGATAAACGGCGCAACCTGCGCCTCGACGCCCACGTTGCGATAACGCTCGGCGGTGACTGCGTCGTGATTCTTGCCCGACTGATGAAACACTTCGGGCTGGATGTCCTGAGGCAACCGGGCCAGCGCCTCGGGCAACAATTTGTTCAATGGCTCTGCGCCCAGACTGCCGCCCAGCACCAGCAGACGCGCCTTGCGTCCGGCCAGCGCCTGACGCGGTGTTTCCAGAAACAGCTCGACACGCACCGGGTTGCCGGTGGTGCGGCGTTTGGACGAGGCCGCAAAGGTGTTCGGGAACGCCTCGCACACGCGGCTGGCGAACGACGCCAGGCTGCGATTGGCTGTACCGGCGACGGCATTCTGCTCGTGAATGATCAAAGGTACGCCTGCCAGCTTCGCCGCCAGACCGCCAGGGCCGGTGACATAGCCACCAAAGCCAACCACACAGACCGGTTTCACCTGACGCACAACCTTGCGCGCCTGCATCAAGGCCTTGAGCAACATGAAAGGCGCCTTGAGCAGCGACAGCCGGCCTTTGCCACGCAGCCCGGTGACATTGATAAGGTGCAGCGTCAGACCGGCCTGCGGGACCAGTTCGTTTTCGATTCCGCGTGGCGTGCCCAGCCAGTGGACCTTATAGCCACGAGCCTGAAACTCGCGTGCACAAGCCAGCGCCGGGAATACATGCCCGCCGGTGCCGCCAGCCATGATCAGCACATTAGCGTCCATGGGGCGTCTCCTCGGCGAAGTCGCTTTCCTTGAACTCGGCTTCTTCGCTGCCCATGTTGTTGCGCGATTCCCACTCGATGCGCAGCAGCAGGCCAAGACTCGCGCAGCAGATCACCAGCGAGCTGCCGCCGTAGCTGAGGAACGGCAGAGTCAGTCCCTTGGTTGGCAGCAGACCGACGTTCACACCGATATTGATCAGGAACTGGCCTATCCACAGGAACGACAGACCGTAGGCCACATAGGCACCGAAGAACTGCTTGGCACGTTCGGCCCACATGCCGATGTACATGCCGCGAATACTGACAAACAGAAACAGTGCGACGGTGATCAGCGATCCGACGACGCCCAGCTCTTCTGCAAGCACCGAGAACACGAAGTCGGTGTGCGCTTCCGGCAGATAGAACTGCTTCTGCACACTGTTGCCCAGCCCGACACCGAACCATTCGCCACGACCGAAGGCGATCAGCGCCTGGGTCAATTGATAACCGGAACCGAACTGGTCGGCCCACGGGTCGGTAAAGTTGGTCAGACGCGCCATCCGGTAAGGCTGTGCCTGGACCAGAACAACGACCGACGCCACAGCCAGAACCACCATCAGCGAGAAGCGGAACAGACCGACACCACCGAGAAACAGCATGGCTGCGGCCGAGCCCATCATTACCACGGTCGCACCGAAGTCAGGCTCCATCAACAGCAGACCGGCCATCGGCAACAGCACAATGAACGGCTTGAAAAAGCCCATCCAGCTTTCGCGAACTTCCTGCTGCTGACGAATCAGGTAGCCGGCAAGGAAGATCACAACGAATACCTTGGCGATTTCCGACGGCTGCACGTTGAACGCGCCGAAACCGATCCAGCGCATCGAACCGTTTACCTCGCGCCCGATTCCCGGCACCAGTACCAGCAGCAACAGGCCGAACGCGCCAAGCAGCATCATCCAGCCCAGGCGTTGCCAGGTGGCGACCGGAATCATCATGGTCACGCCGCAGGCACCCAGGCCTATCAGCAGATAAACCAGGTGACGGGTCATCATGTACAGCGTGTTGCCCGACTGAACTGCAGCAACTTCCGACGAGGCGGAAGTAATCATTACCAGCCCAAGGCCCAGCAACGCCAGGCAACCGACCAGCATCGGGAAGTCGAGGTCAATGCCGCGCCCGCTTATCAGTGGCGATGGATAAGGCTTGATCACACCGAAGATCATGACAAGCACTCCACTGCCTGCGCGAACACACGTCCGCGCTCTTCATAATTCTTGAACATGTCCAGGCTGGCGCATGCAGGCGAAAGCAGTACCGCATCGCCACGCTGAGCCAGTCGGGCACTTTGCTCGACAGCGGCCTGCACGGTATCGACACGAACCAGCGTAACGGCGTCGCCCAATGCCTGAGCAATCAGCTCGGCGTCGCGGCCCAGTAACACCGCAGCGCGGCAATGCTCAGCGACTGGCGCACGCAATGCGCTGAAGTCAGCGCCTTTGCCATCGCCACCAGCGATCAGCACCAGCTTGCCGTCGATATCCGAACCCAGGCCTTCGATGGCAGCCAGTGCGGCACCAACGTTGGTGGCCTTGGAGTCGTTGTAGTAATGAACGCCGTCATGCTCACGCAGCCACTGGCAGCGATGCTCCAGCCCGGTGAATTCGCGCAGGCTGGCGAGCATCGCATCGAACGGCAGGCCGACCGCATGCCCAAGCGCCAATGCAGCAAGGGCGTTGGCCTGATTGTGAGCACCACGAACTTTCAGCTCACGTACCGGCATCAGGTTTTCGAACTGGAACGCCAGGTATTTTTCGCCGTTTTCTTCACGCAGACCAAAGCCGTGGAAATCAGGCTTGTTGAGACCAAACGTCCAGCAAGGCAGGCCTTCACCGATCAGCGGACGGGACAGCGCATCCTGACGATTGACCACCACTTGCCGCGCGCCACGGAAAATCCGGTGCTTGGCCAGGTGATAAGCCGGCAGGCCGCTGTAGCGGTCCATATGGTCTTCGCTGATGTTCAGCACGGTTGCCACTTCAGCGTTGAGCTGGTCGGTGGTTTCGAGCTGAAAGCTGGACAGCTCCATTACGTACAGTTCGACATCGTCGCTGAGCAGGTCCAGCGCAGGAGTGCCAAGGTTGCCCCCAACCGCAACGCGTTTTCCGGCAGCGACGGCCATTTCGCCCACCAGCGTTGTCACCGTGCTTTTCGCATTCGAACCGGTAATGGCAATGACCGGAGCCTTCGCGTAACGCGCGAACAGCTCGATGTCACCGGACAGCTTGACGCCGCGCGCGTGCGCCTGCTGCAAGGCCGGTGTGGCAAGCGCCAGACCGGGGCTGACGTACAACTCGTCGGCACGGCAGAGGAAATCCACGTCCAGCTCGCCACAACGCACTTCCACCTGCGGATAGTCACGACGCAAGGTCGCCAGCTCAGGAGGATTCTCCCGCGTGTCGGCCACGGCAAAGGACACGCCCCGGTTCGCCAGGAAGCGAACCAGGGACATGCCACTTTTGCCAAGCCCCACAACAATGCGGAAGCGGTCGGAAACGATCAGGGACACTCGTTCTACCTCAGTTTCAGTGTGGCAAGGCCAATGAGCACCAGAATCACGGTGATGATCCAGAAACGGACGATCACGCGCGGCTCAGGCCAGCCTTTGAGTTCAAAGTGGTGGTGAATCGGCGCCATGCGGAACACGCGGCGACCGGTGAGTTTGAAAGACGCAACCTGAATGACCACTGAAAGGGTTTCCATCACGAACACGCCGCCCATGATGAACAGGACAATTTCCTGACGCACGATCACAGCCATGGTGCCCAGTGCAGCGCCCAGCGCCAGCGCACCGACGTCGCCCATGAATACCTGCGCCGGATAGGTGTTGAACCAGAGAAACCCGAGCCCCGCACCAATCAGCGCACCAGAGAAGACAATCAGCTCACCGGCCCCCGGTACGTAGGGAATCAGCAGGTATTCAGCAAACTTCACGTTACCCGACAGGTAGCAGAAGATGCCCAGCGCACCGCCGACCATCACCGTCGGCATGATCGCCAGACCGTCCAGGCCGTCAGTCAGGTTGACTGCGTTGCTGGAGCCGACGATCACGAAATAGGTCAGCACGATGAAACCGATACCCAACGGAATGCGCACATCCTTGAGCATCGGCACGATCAGCGTGGTTTCGGTAGCCGACGGTGCAGTCGTATAAAGGAAGATCGCTGCACAGAGGCCGAATACCGACTGCCAGAAATACTTCCAGCGGCTCGGCAGGCCACGCGAGTTCTTTTCGATCACCTTGCGGTAGTCATCGACCCAGCCGATGGCGCCAAACAACAGTGTCACCAGCAATACAACCCAAACGTAACGATTCCTCAGGTCAGCCCACAACAGCGTACTGATACCGATGGACGAGAGGATCAGCGCGCCGCCCATGGTCGGCGTACCCGATTTGGACAAGTGCGACTGCGGACCGTCGTTGCGGACAGACTGGCCGATCTGGCGCATCTGCAAGGTACGAATCATCCAGGGGCCCAGGCACAGCGACAGTGTCAGCGCAGTGAGCACACCAAGGATCCCGCGCAAGGACAGGTACTGAAAGACCGCGAAGCCTTTGTAGAACTGTTGTAAGAACTCGGCCAACAGCAGCAGCATTAATGTTTCTCCAGGCTAGAACCGCACAAGGCAGCCACGACGTTTTCCATCGCAGCGCTACGCGAGCCCTTGATCAGTAAAGTGGTATTAGGGTCCTGCTCGGCGCCCAGCGCCGCGATCAGCTCTGCCTGACTGGCAAAGTGGTACGCATGTTCACCAAAGGCGCTGACGGCATGAGTCATCAACGGGCCGACGGCATACAGCGCCGAGACCTTGCCAGCGGCATAGGCCCCTACGTCGCGATGGCCTTGTTCGGCCCACTCGCCCAGCTCGCCGATATCGCCCAGCACCAGCACGGTACGACCGGTAAAACCGGTAAGGATGTTGACGGCTGCGTTGATCGAGGCAGGGTTGGCGTTGTAGGTGTCATCAATGATGCGCGTGCCGTTGCTGGCGATTTGCACAACCGCACGGCCCTTGACCGGCTGCACGTTGTTCAGGCCCGCGACAATGCCTTCCAGCGTCACGCCCAGTGCGCAGGCTGCAGCCGCGGCCGCCAGGGCGTTGGTCACGTTATGCGCGCCCAACAGATTCAACTGAACCTGGGCGACGCCGAGCGGGCTGTTGATGGTGAAGCCCGGGCAGCCGCGGGCATCATTACTAAGGTCGCTGGCGTGCAGATCCGCCGCAGGGTCAGCCAGTGCGAAGGTCAGAATGTTGCGATTGCCGGCACGCTTGCGCCAGACAGGGAAAGCCTTGTCCTCCAGATTCAGCACCGCGGTGCCGCTGGCATTGAGTCCTTCCAGAATCTCGCCCTTGGCCTCGACAATTTTGTCCGGTCCGCCAAACTCGCCGACATGGGCGGTTCCAGCGTTGGTAATGATGGCAACGTGTGGCTTGGTCAGGCTCACGGTGAAGGCAATTTCGCCCACCCGCGATGCACCCAGTTCGATGACCGCCGCACTGTGCTCGGGAGCCAGCTCCAGTAACGTCAATGGCACGCCCAGCTCGTTGTTCAGATTGCCACGAGTGGCCAGCACAGTGCCGCGCGTACGCAGGATGCTCGCGAGCATTTCCTTGACCGTGGTCTTGCCGCTGGAACCGGTCATCGCTGCAACCGGCTTGTCGATGAACGCATTGCGGTTCATTGCGCCCAATTGCGCGAGCGCCTTGCGGGTATCGATCACGACCAGTTGCGGCAGGCTTGCGCCCTGCACTTCGCGCTCGACCAGAGCACCGACCGCACCTTTGGCAGCCACCTGCTCAAGGTACTCATGGCCGTCGAAGCGCGGCCCGGTCAGGGCCACAAACAGCTGGCCCGGCTGGATACCACGGCTGTCGGTGCTCACACCGTCAAAGCTGCAGTCGCCAGCGACCAGACGGGCGTCAAGCGGCACGACCAGTTCGCTGAATGTCATTGACTTAATCATTCGCAGGCCCCCACGCAGCAAGCGCCTTGGCAGCTTCTTGCAGGTCAGAGAACGGATGGCGCTGACCGTCGATCTCCTGATAATCCTCATGCCCTTTACCGGCCAGGACTACGACATCATCGGCATTGGCGCTGGCAATCAACTGGGCAATGGCCTGGCCGCGACCTTCGATGAAGCGCACCTTGTCAGCAGCAGCGAAGCCAGGGCGGATATCGTCAAAAATACTGGCTGGCGATTCGGAGCGCGGGTTGTCGTCGGTGACCCACACACCGTCGGCCAGGCGTTCGACCACTTCAGCCATCAGCGGACGCTTGCCGCGATCGCGATCACCGCCGCAGCCGAACAGGCACAACAGGCGGCCTTTTGCGTGCGGGCGCAGCGCTTCGAGGACTTTTTCCAGCGCATCCGGAGTATGCGCGTAGTCGACAACCACCAGCGGCTTGTCGGCACCGCCCAGACGCTGCATGCGCCCGACCGGGCCTTCGAGTTTCGGCAACACCTTGAGAATTTCGTCCAGCGCGTAATTCAGGCCCAGCAAAGCGCCGACCGCAGACAGCACGTTGCTCAGGTTGAAGCGACCCAGCAGGCTGCTGCGCAGGAAGTGCTCGCCCTGAGGCGTGACCAGCGTAGCGCGCACGCCATCGTCATCGAATTTCGCATCGCGGCAATACAGGTAGGCCGAGCTGTCCAGCTGGCTATAGGTGATCAACCGCGACTCTTGCTTGATACCGGCCAGTTCACGACCGAAAGCATCATCCAGATTGATTACCCGGCATTTCAGGTTGGACCACGCAAACAGCTTGGCCTTGGCGGCAGCGTACGCTTCCATGGTGCCGTGATAATCCAGGTGATCACGGGACAGATTGGTCAGCACCGCCACATCAAACGCCAGCGCCGTCGCCCGCCCTTGATCCAGCCCATGAGACGACACTTCCATTGCCACTGCGCGCGCACCGGCCTTTTTAAGGTCGGTCAGCGTCGCCTGAACGGCTATCGGGTCAGGCGTGGTATGACGGCCGCTTTGCAACGCGCCGTAGAAGCCTGTGCCCAGCGTGCCGACGATGCCGCAGTGCTGACCCAGTGCATCAAGCGCCTGGGCAACCAGTTGAGTGACGCTGGTCTTGCCGTTGGTGCCGGTAACGCCTACCAGATTCAGGCTGCGGCTCGGATCGCCGTAGAAGCGGCCGGCAATATCGGACAACTGCGCGGCGAGCCCCTTGACCGGGATCAGCGGCACGTCAGTGATCGGCAGAACGGTCGAGCCTTCTACTTCGTACGCCACAGCCGCAGCGCCACGCTTGAGCGCGTCGGCAATATGCGCACGGCCATCGACCTTGATACCCGGCACGGCCAGAAACAGATCACCCGGACGGACATTGCGGCTGTCGAGAGTCAACTCGCGAATCAAGGGGTCGCGGTCCGTGTGAGCGAAAATCTTGCTCAGATTAAAGGCCATCAACCACGCCCTCCTTTGGCTGCCGGTGCTGCATTGACTTGTTCCGGTGGAGCAAGGTTGTCAGGCGTGACGTTCATCAAACGCAACGTACCGGACATGACTTTGCTGAATACCGGAGCCGAAACCAGACCACCGTAGTAACCGCCCTTGCTCGGCTCGTCGATGACCACGACGATGGCATAACGCGGGTTACTCATCGGGCCGAAACCGGCGAACAGGGAGCGATAGGAGTTCTCCGCATAGCCCTTGGTGCCGATCGACGTCTTACGCGCCGTACCACTCTTGCCGCCGACGTGATAGGACGGCACACGAGCGCGATACACACCGCGTGGGTCTTCGATAACCTGCTGCAACATGCCCTGCAGGGTTTTGGCGGTTTTCTCGGGAATGGCCTGGGTCGATTCCGGCTCTTTATCCGTTTTCAAAATGGTCAGTGGCACGATGCGGCCGTTGTTGGCCAGCGCGCCATAGGCGTGTACCAATTGCAAAGCGGTAACTGACAGACCGTAGCCATAGGACAGCGTGGCGGTCTCGGCCTTGCGCCACTCGCGATAGTTGGGCAGGTTGCCAACGCGCTCGCCAGGGAAGCCGAGGCCGGTGTACTGACCAAAACCAACGCGCTGCATGGCACGGAAGATCGCTTCGCCGCCCACATCGAACGCGACCTTGCTCATGCCAACGTTACTGGAGTTGATCAGGATGCCGGTCAGATCGAGGATCGGGCCCTCGGTCTTGGTCACGTCACGAATCGTGTACTTACCGATCTGCAGTGTGCCTGGATAAACCTCGACCTTATCGGTGGGCTTCCAGCGGCCACTGTCCAGCGCTGCAGTCATGGAGATCGGTTTCATGGTCGAGCCCGGCTCGAACACGTCAATGATTGCCCGGTTGCGCATGGCAGCAGGCACCATGGTGCGGCGATTGTTCGGGTTATAGGTCGGCTGATTGACCATCGCCAGAACTTCACCGGTCTTGACGTCCATGATCACCATGCTGCCTGCCTTGGCCTCGTTTTCCACGATGGCGTTGCGCAGTTCACGGGTTGCCAGGTATTGCAGACGCAGGTCAATAGACAAAGCCAAGGTCTTTCCGGCCTTGGCATTCTTGGTCACCTGAACATCCTTGATCAGTCGGCCGCGCCGGTCCTTGATAACCTGACGCTTGCCAGGCACTCCCGCAAGCCAGTCGTCATAAGCCAACTCGACACCTTCGCGACCGTGGTCATCAAGGTCGGTAAAACCAACCATGTGCGCGGTAACATCCCCTGCCGGGTAGAAACGGCGGAACTCTTCGATGCCGTAAACGCCAGGGACTTTCAGATCCAGTGCTGCCTGGCCCTGCTCCGGCGTCATGCCACGAACAAGGTAGATAAATTCCTTGGTGGATTGCGATTCCAGGCGATCAGTCAACGCTTTCAGATCCTGCCCGGTAGCCGCTGCGAGCATCGGCCACTTGGACTTGTCCTGCTGCATTTCGCGCGGGTTGGCCCACAGCGTCGTCACCGGAGTACTCACGGCAAGCGGCTCGCCGTTGCGGTCGGTGATCAGGCCACGGTGAGCCGGAATCGGAATATGCCGCAGGCTGCGGGCATCGCCCTGCTCCTTGAGAAAGGTGTGGTCGATAACCTGCAGGTCAACGATGCGCCAGCAAATGGCGAGCACAAGGGACACCAGCAGCCCCACGACCACGCGAAAACGCCACGGATAAAGCGCGCCTTCAAGTTTCATCATGGCGCCACCATCCGCACTTCTGCAGCGCTTGGAATGCGCATTTTCAGCTGTTCGGTGGCCAGATTCTCGATGCGGCTGTGTGCAGTCCAGGTGCTCTGCTCAAGGATCAGCCGGCCCCACTCTGCCTGCGCCTTGTCGCGCACGCTCATTTCCGAGTACAGCGAGTTGAGCAGTTGACGATTCCAATGTGCGCTATAGGAAACGCCAATCGCTGAAATCAGGACAGCAATGAACAGCAGCAGCATAATGAAGCTGCCACCGGGCAAAGGTTTCAGAAACAGACGGCTCACCTGAGCTTCTCCGCTACGCGCATGACAGCGCTGCGCGAACGCGGGTTGGCTTTGGTTTCGGTATCCGAGGCGAATTGAGCCTTGCCGGGAATTTTGATTTTCGGTTCGAACGGTTTGAACTGGATCGGCAGATTGCGTGGCATGTTGTCGGCTTCGCCCTTGGCGAGCTTGCGCATGAACAATTTGACGATACGGTCTTCCAGCGAGTGAAAACTGATGACGACGAGGCGACCACCGACTTCAAGGGCATCCAGTGCGGCTTCAAGACCGGCTTCCAGATCACCCAGTTCGTTGTTCACGTGAATACGCAGCCCTTGAAAGGCTCGCGTTGCAGGATTCTTGCCCTTCTCCCAGGCAGGGTTGGCGACCTTGAGCACTTCTGCCAGATCAGCGGTACGCTCGAAAGGCTGGACTTCACGGCGCGCGACGACGGCATTAGCCATGCGCTTGGCAAACCGCTCTTCGCCGTATTCCTTGAATACGCGGGCAATTTCTTCAGCGGGTGCAGTCGCGATGAACTCGGCAGCGCTCACGCCGCGGGTTGGGTCCATGCGCATGTCCAGCGGGCCGTCGTTCATGAAACTGAAGCCGCGCTCGGGGTCATCCAGCTGCGGGGACGAAACGCCCAGATCCAGCAGAATACCGCTGACCTTGCCCGCCAAACCGCGTTCCTGAGCCTCGGATCCCAATTCGGCAAAGCTGCGCTGCACAATGACAAAGCGGCCGTCTTCGGCCGCTAGCGCTTGCCCTGTGGCAATCGCTTGAGGGTCCTTGTCGAACCCAAGAAGCCGACCATCAGGGCCAAGCTGGCTCAATATCAGACGACTATGCCCGCCACGTCCGAACGTGCCGTCCAGATAGCAGCCATCGGCACGCACCGCGAGAGCCTCCACGGCTTCTTCAAGCAGCACGGTGATGTGGGTAAAGCCGCTGTTCATAGTCACAGGATCAAATCACGTAATTCGTCGGGCATAGCGCCAGGTTTTTGAATGGCAGCCAGGTCAGCATCAGCAAGAGCGTTCCAGGCGTCCTCGTCCCACAGTTGAAACTTGTTGAGCTGGCCCACCAGCATTACGCGCTTGTCCAGCCTGGCGTATTCGCGCAAGCGTGGCGGCACCAGAAAACGCCCGCTGCCATCGAGTTCCAGATCGACAGCATTACCAATCAAAAGCCTTTGCAGACGACGGTTCTCTTCACGAAACGTCGCCAGATCACGAAGTTTTGCCTCTATCAGCTCCCATTCGGAAAGCGGGTACAGGCAAAGACAGGGATCAACGGCATCAATGGTCACGATAAGTTGCCCGGCACTACGCGAATCCAACTCGTCACGGTACCGGCTCGGCATAGCGAGACGGCCCTTGGCATCGAGATTGATCGCGTTGGCACCACGGAACACAGGCGCATTCTCCGAATTTTAGCTTTTTGCGCTGAAAAAACCCACTTCGTGCCACTTTCTGCCACTTGTGCACACTATAGGAACGCGCCCACCACACCGTCAAGGCACGGTCTTAAGGAAAACCCTTACATTTCGGAGATTTAGGAGAGGTATTGGGTATAAAAGGGTAATTTTACGAACGATCTGACAGATAAATCCCACACAACTCAAATCGTTGCGATTCAAAGTTAATGTGATTTATGAGCTGTAAGATTTTTTTGGTATTACGAGAGGGTTTTGCTGCTTGAAACGAAGGGTGAGAAAAAAGGTGGAGAGTCGATCTGTAAGCCGGGTTCTGTCGAGAACAGTCATTCCTCTACGACGGCCATCACTGGACGTCTTTAGCAACCTACCCGGTTCCAGCGCGGGCCACGCCTAGGAACCCTATTTGGTCTTGCTCCGAGTGGGGTTTACCTTGCCACGAACTGTTACCAGACGTGCGGTGCGCTCTTACCGCACCTTTTCACCCTTACCGGCACCGAAGTGCTTAGGCGGTTATTTTCTGTGGCACTTTCCGTAGGCTCACGCCTCCCAGGCGTTACCTGGCACTCCGCCCTATGGAGCCCGGACTTTCCTCCCCCCCCTGTTGCGGAACAACAAGAGGCAGCGACTGTCCAATCGACTCTCCGCCGCCAAGGTTAGCGGCACATGCCTTCAAGAACAAGCTTTAATAGCACGTGGGGCGCACTTGCCCCCGTTATCCACCCCCTCAAAGGCAACCCATCATTCCTTCTGTTTCTCCAGTGCCACCTGATAAAGCAGGTTCTTGCGCACGCCGGTTATTTCGGCTGCCAAGGCTGCGGCGCGCTTGAGAGGCATCTCTGCAAGCAGTAAATCCAGTATGCGGCGCGCCTCCTCACCAATGACATCCTCGTCCTCGGGTGGCGTCCAGCCGGCTATCAGCACCACGCATTCGCCACGCTGCTGATTACTGTCAGCCTCGACAAAAGCCCGCAGCTCACCCAAAGGCAGACCCTTGAGCGTTTCAAAAGTTTTGGTTATTTCACGTGCCAGCAAGGCCTGACGGTCGGCACCGAAGACTTGCTCCATGTCTTGCAGACACTCAAGAATCCGGTGCGGCGCTTCATAATAAATAAGCGTGCGCGGCTCTTCCTTTACTCGCTCAAGCTTTGCCTTGCGCCCTGCAGCCTTGGCGGGAAGAAAGCCCTCGAAAATGAATCGGTCCGAAGGCAGCCCGGCCGCAGAAAGAGCGGCGATCAGGGCGCAAGCGCCCGGCACGGGCACAACCGGTACACCTACAGCACGCGCCTGGCGTACCAGGTGATAACCGGGATCAGAGATCAGCGGCGTGCCCGCGTCGGAAATCAGCGCCACATCATCGCCAGCCAGCAGACGCGTTATGAACCGACTACCCTCATCACGTTCGTTATGCTCGTGACAGGCGGCCAACGGAGTGGATATCCCGAAGTGCTGCATCAGCCGTGCAGAATGGCGCGTGTCTTCAGCTGCAATCAGCGCGACTTCACGCAACACCTTCAATGCCCGCACGCTCATGTCGTCCAGATTGCCGATAGGAGTCGCCACTACATAAAGCGAGCCCGGAGTGGAATTCGAAACAACCGGAACAGTCAAAACGCAAACCTCACAGGTTAAAGCTGATACTTGGAAAGAATGCATTGTACAGGCTGAAGCACGGCCGAGCGGTCCGCGCATCAGGGATGCCGATAAAAAAGGAATAAATACATGATCAAGGCCGGACACAACACAACACAGCCCCTTCGAATTGAACGATTTGGCCGCCAGATGACCCTAACGCGACCAATATCACGGCTTTAAACACCTTCGACATCGCACCCCGGCCAGCGCTTGGGTACAATTCCCCGTTAATTCGCTCGAGTTTCAGGAACATACCAATGATCGCTTGTCTGCGGCTGCTCTCTGCCCTCTGCCTCGCTGCCCTTCTCGCAGCCTGTGCCAGCTCGCCCTCGTCCAGCCTTGGCGAGCTGCCTCGAACCCCTGACGCCAGCATCGAGCAGTTGCTTGATCAGGCCGCCACAGCCAAAACACCCGAGCAGGCTGCAACGCTGCGCTTGAGTGCAGCCGACCTGGCCGCCCGCCAGAATGACGCAGGACGCGCTGCGCAGATCCTCGGACAGGTGCAAATCGATCAACTCAAACCCGGACTGCAGGTTTTCGCCAGCACATTGTCCGCAGAGCTGGCGATGGGCCGCAATCAGCCCAAGGCAGCACTGACCGCACTGAACCACCCAAGCATGCAACGCCTGGGCGAACTGTCGGTCGAGCAGCAGGTTCGCACCCACATGGTCAAGGCGCGCGCCCTGGAGGCCGATGGCCAGGCCCTGGCGGCCGTCAATGAGCGAGTATTCGCCGGCCCTCTGCTGCAAGGCGCAGAGACCAGCGCCAACAATGATGCAATCTGGACGCTGGTCTCCGCTCTGCCGGCCGAGCAGCTGCAAAGTACCGCCAGCGGCGATATGGGCGGCTGGCTGAATCTGGCCCGCTCGATCAAAGGCGCAGGCACACTTGAGCAGCAACAGGCGGCCATCGACAACTGGAAAGCCCAGAACCCGAAACACCCGGCAGCGCTGCAACTGCCTACCGCCCTCGCCCAACTGCGCGCCCTGACCAGCGAGCCGATTACCAAAATCGCTCTGCTGCTGCCGCAGGATGGTCAACTGGCCGCAGTTGCCAAAGCGTTGCGCGAAGGCTTCATGGCCGCGCACTTCCAGGCACAACAAGCAGGACAGAATCCACCCGCCATCCAGGTGTTCGACAGCTCGCGCGTTACCTCGATGGATGAGTTCTACCGTCAGGCCCAGGCCGCTGGCGTACAGCTGGTCGTAGGTCCGCTGGAGAAGAACCTCGTCAAACAGTTGAACAGCCGCCAGCAGCTTCCGATCACTACCCTGGCGCTGAACTACAGCGACACCAGCAACGAAGGCCCCGCTCAGCTGTATCAGTTTGGTCTGGCTGCCGAAGACGAAGCCCGCGAAGTTGCACGTCGCGCCTGGGCCGATGGCAAGCGCAGCGCTGTAGCAATGGTGCCGAAAGGCGAATGGGGCGACCGCGTACTGGATGCCTTCCGCAAGAGCTGGCAGGCCAAGGGCGGTACGCTGATCGCAGCCGAGCACGTTGACCAGCCCGTAGAGCTGGCACAACAGGTCGCCGATCTGTTCCAGTTGCGCAACAGTGAAGGCCGCGCCCAGCGCCTGCAGAGCACTGCCGGTACTCAGGTAGCCGCGCAGCCAAGCCGTCGCCAGGACATTGACTTCATGTTCCTCGCCGCGACGCCGCAACAAGCGCAGCAGATCAAGCCAACCATGGTTTTCCAGTACGCAGGCGATGTTCCGGTCTACGCCACCTCGCACCTGTTCACCAACAGCAACGATCATGCGCAGTACATGGACCTCAACGGTGTGCGCTTCTGCGAGACGCCATGGCTGTTGAACGCTGAAGACCCACTGCGCCAGCAAGTCACCGCGCAATGGCCACAAGCTGCTGGCAGCCTTGGCCGCCTGTACGCAATGGGCATCGACGCCTACCACCTGGCCCCACGCCTTGCGCAACTCAAGGCAATGCCTGACAGCCGCATCGATGGCCTGTCGGGCAGCCTGAGCATCAACCCTGGCCGTCGCGTCGAGCGCCAGCTGCCATGGGCGGAGTTCGTCGACGGCAAGATCCAACGCCTGCCGGACACAGCGCCTTGATGCCACGCAGCAGCCGCCAACAAGCAGGGCGCGAGGCTGAAGCCTTCGCCCTGCAGTTTTTGCAACAACAGGGGCTGCACCTGATTGAACAAAACTGGTTATGCAAACGCGGCGAGCTTGATCTAGTCATGCTTGACGGCGATACAGTAGTATTCGTCGAAGTTCGCTACCGGCGCCATTCAGGCTGGGGTGGAGCCACGGAAAGCGTTGATTTTCGCAAGCAGGCAAAACTTGTCACTGCCGCACAGCTTTTTCTGCAGCAAGCAACAGACTGGGCCAGTCACCCCTGCCGTTTCGACGTGATCGCCATTGAAGGCCAGCCTGGCAACGCTGCACCGCTGAACTGGATCAAGAGTGCTTTTGACAGCTGACCTTGCACACGGGCACAGCAGCCCTGCCGTGTTAATGACCTGCAATAGCTTCTACGCTCACCGATTTCGCTATTTGTTTTGCCGGCTGCACACCTTGTGTGCCGGATAGCTCCCGGGAGAACCCGGCGCATCCGTCCCGCCGCCGTACGCTCTAATTAAGGTCACATTGATGGACATGCAATCCCGAATTCGCCGGCTGTTCCAGGCCAGCATCGAAACCAAGCAACAGTCGATGGAAGTCCTTGCACCCTATATCGAGCAAGCCAGTCAGGTCATGGTCAATGCCCTGCTCAACGAGGGCAAGATGCTCGCGTGTGGCAACGGCGGGTCGGCTGGCGATGCACAGCACTTTTCCTCGGAACTGCTCAACCGTTTCGAGCGCGAGCGGCCGAGCCTGCCAGCCATCGCCCTGACAACCGACAGCTCGACGATCACCTCGATCGCCAACGATTACAGCTACAACGAAATCTTTTCCAAGCAGATCCGCGCACTGGGCCAGCCAGGTGATGTGCTGCTGGCTATTTCCACCAGCGGTAACTCGGCAAATATTATTCAGGCCATCCAGGCCGCACATGATCGCGAAATGATTGTCGTAGCATTGACGGGACGCGACGGTGGCGGCATGGCTTCCCTGCTATTGCCCGAGGACGTGGAGATCCGCGTACCTGCCAATGTCACGGCACGCATACAAGAAGTCCATCTGCTGGCAATCCATTGCCTTTGCGATTTGATCGACAGCCAACTGTTCGGGAGTGAAGAATGACCCCTAATCGTCTCAGCCTATTGGTTCTGACACTGTGCCTGAGTGTCACCGGATGCAGCTCGGTGATCACGGCCACTCGCGACAAGCCGATCGAAGATGATCGCGGCACCCGCACCTTCGGCAGCAAGATCGATGACTCGCTGATCGAGACCAAGGCAGCCGTCAACATTTCCAAAGCCAATCCTGATCTCGCAGAAGGCTCGCACATCGTTGTGACCAGCTTCAACGGCATCGTGCTGCTGGCTGGCCAGACACCCCGCGCCGACCTCAAGGCAATTGCCGAACAGGCCGCCAGCTCGGTCCAGCGCGTCAAGAAGGTCAACAACGAGTTGCAGGTCATGGCGCCCTCTTCGCTGCTGGCGCGTAACAACGATGCCTGGCTGACCACCAAGATCAAAAGCCAGATGATTGCCGACGCATCCATCCCCGGCTCGCGCATCAAGGTGGTGACCGAGAACGGTATTGTGTTCCTGCTGGGCCTGGTGACTCAGGATGAAGCCAATCGCGCCACCAACCTGGTACAGGGCGTTTCCGGCGTGCAGAAGATCGTCAAACTGTTTGAGTACATCGACTGACGGGTAACTGGCAGGCGAAAAAAAGGCGATCCGGAGATCGCCTTTTTTATTGCGCATTTTTTACTTCACGACCTTCAGACTCGGCCGACCGCTTGGGCGCGGTGGCTCGCTGTCGGGCGGAGTATCATCTTCGATCTCGATTTCCTCACCATCGTCCATGGAAGGCTCCAGATCGAAAACCATACCCTGGCCGTTCTCACGGGCATAAATGCCCAGGATGGCAGCTACAGGCACATAAAGCGTGTGTGGCACACCGCCGAAGCGGCCTTCGAAGCTGACGGCTTCGTTATCCATATGCAGATGACGCACCGCACTTGGCGAAACATTCAGGACAATCTGCCCGTCATTGGCAAACCCTTGCGGGACCTGCACCGAGGGGTAATCCGCATTGACCAGCACGTGCGGGGTGCAATCGTTATCGACGATCCACTCATAGAGAGCGCGAACAAGATAAGGGCGACTGGAGTTCATTAACGGCTCCTTAAGCCTTAGCGCATTTCACGTTCGGCAGCAGACAGACTCGCCTGAAAAGCCTCACGCGCAAATTGGCGCTCCATGTAATCAAGCAACGGCTTGGCAGGCCGCGGCAATTCAATACCCAAAATTGGCAAACGCCAGAGTATGGGGAGTAGACAGCAGTCAACAAGACTTAGCTCGTCGCTCATGAAAAAAGCTTTTTCCGCGAACAACGGTGAAACCCCGGTCAGACTTTCACGAAGCTCCTTGCGCGCCTGAACACGAGCAGGCTCTTTGCTGCGCGTATCAAGGATCAGGTCCACAAGGCCACACCAGTCTCGCTGGATGCGATGGATCAACAGACGGCTGTTGGCGCGAGCCACGGGATAGACAGGCAGCAAGGGCGGATGCGGATAGCGCTCATCCAGGTATTCCATCACCACCGTCGACTCGTACAACGCCAGGTCACGATCAACAAGAGTCGGCAAGCTGCCATACGGATTTACTTCAATCAGCTGCGGCGGATGACGACCTGCCACAACCTCAATGATTTCGGCGCTGACACCCTTCTCGGCGAGCACAATACGCACACGATGAGAATAGTGGTCGGCGGGGTCGGAGTAGCAGGCCAACCGGTTGGTCACGCCCATGGCGATCCTCCTCGCTTGTTAAAATTTATCGGACAGACGAACGAATACGCCTTAAGGGCGCATCCGATAATGAACGCAACAGGACAGGTGTTCGTCGCGGGCCACAAGATAGCTCATTTACGCGATGTAAATTCTGTAATCTTCGCCGACAGGCTTATAAATCTCGCAATATCGACGTGACACGCCCAGCTTGAAAACACCTCGACCGCAAAAAATCACACCCATAAAAAAACGCCCAGCCCCGCGAGGGGATGGACGTTCTTTCTTTGAACGAAGAACGAATTAACGCTTCGAGTACTGCGGACGCTTACGCGCTTTACGCAGACCGACTTTCTTACGTTCAACTTCACGAGCATCGCGAGTCACGAAGCCTGCTTTACGCAGAGCGCCACGCAGAGTCTCGTCGTATTGCATCAGAGCGCGAGTGATACCGTGGCGGATTGCGCCAGCCTGACCACTTAAACCGCCACCGATAACGGTGACGTAGATGTCGAACTTTTCAACTGTCTCGGTCAGTTCCAGCGGCTGACGAACTACCATGCGGGCAGTTTCGCGACCGAAGAAATTGTCCAGGGAGCGGTTGTTGATCGAGATGTTACCAGTACCCGGACGCAGGAAAACGCGAGCGGTTGCGGTCTTGCGACGGCCAGTGCCGTAATTTTGAGTCGCCGACATAATGAACTATTCCGTTAAAACTTCAGTTCTTGGGGCTGCTGAGCAGTATGAGGGTGTACAGCGCCCGCATAGACTTTCAGCTTACGATACATGTCGCGACCCAGCGGGTTCTTAGGCAGCATGCCTTTGACCGCGGTCTCGATCACGCGCTCAGGAGCTTTGGCGATCAGCTTTTCGAAGTTGATCGACTTGATCCCGCCCGGAAAACCGGAGTGTGAGTAGTAGATCTTGTCGGTGGTTTTGGCACCAGTAACGCGGATCTGCTCGGCATTGATCACGACGATGTAGTCGCCGGTATCAACGTGCGGAGTGTATTCCGGTTTGTGCTTGCCACGCAGACGGCTCGCGATTTCGGTGGCCAGACGACCCAGGGTCTGACCAGCAGCGTCGACGACGAACCAGTCGCGCTTAACTGTTTCCGGTTTAGCAGTAAAAGTTTTCATTCTTTATAGCCTCAGGGGCCGCCCTGAAAATTAGACGGCGGATCTTACTGAATAGTGCGTACTTTGACAAGTCAAAGGCAGCCGGAAACAGACGCTATCGGGGGCTCGGGTCAGCGCGTCCGTTATACGGCAAGATTCTTCGGCAGACGGCGCATCACTTCCACTGCAAAGAGCTGGCGGATTATACAGACTGTAAAAATAACCTCAACCGGATTTTTTGTTCACATTCTGTTTATTGCCTGCGAGGCGTGGATTGGCGGATATTTACCCGCTTAGCACAAAGCCATCATGCGCACCTCTCGCAGAGATCCTGGCATGAGGAGGCTGGACACACCCGACAAAAAATAAGACGATCCAGCCGTTGCTTGACCATTTACCCATATAAGAATAACGATTATGCCGATCCAACACGCCACTCTGCTGCGCCGCGTAAGCATTCTGACCACCGACAAGATGTTTGCCTCGACGGTCATGCAGGCCAAAGACTTCTTCCACTTAGCCAGCCTGCGCTACAGCAAACAACTGGGCCAGGGCCTGGTACCCGCTTTCGAAACCCGCCTCGTCAGCCCGGACGGACTCTCCGTCAGCAGCTTCAGCGACGTCACATTGCCAGTCGACGGCGCGCTGTGCCAAAGCGACATCATCGTTATCCCGGCCTTTTGGGATGATTTTGAAGCCCTGTGCGAACGCTACCCGCAGATCCTGCCCTGGCTGCGTGAGCAACACGCCAACGGTGCCGTACTCTGCGCCGAAGCCACCGGGGTCTACTGGCTTGCCGAGGCAGGATTGCTCGACGGCAAGGAAGCGACTACCTACTGGCGCTTCTTCAGTGCATTTGCCGAACGCTACCCCAAGGTGCTGCTCAACCAGGAAAAGCACCTGACTGACGCCGATAACGTGTACTGCGCAGGGGGCACGACGTCAGCGTGCGACCTCTACATCTACCTGATCGAGCGGTTCTGCGGTGCCAACGTCGCGCAGGCCGTGGCCCGCGATATTCTTTACGAGGTACGCCGCACCTACTCACCGGGCCGCATAGGCTTTGGCGGGCAGAAACTGCATCAGGACGTGGTGATTCTGCAGATTCAGCACTGGCTGGAAGAGCACTTTGCCGACAAGTTCCGCTTTGAAGATGTGGCCCGAGAGCACGGTATGAGCATTCGCAATTTCATGCGTCGCTTTCAGACCGCAACCGGTGACAAGCCGCTGCATTACCTGCAACGGCTGCGGATCGAAACGGCAAAGGGATTGCTGTCAGGGTCTCGCAAAAGCATCAAGACCATCAGCTACGAGGTGGGCTATGACGACGCCAGCTTCTTCGCCCGGCTGTTTCGCCAACACACCGAGCTGTCACCCAACCAGTACCGGCAGCAGTTCGAGAGCCAGAAGGAAAAGCTGTGAGCTGCAGCATGGGCGAGCTTCAAGCGTGCAGCTTGAAACTTGCCGCTTGCAGTCGCTGCTAGGGCTTGTGCGCCCGCGAGAGGAATTCGTGGGATTGCATTTCCAGCAGACGGCTCAGGGTGCGTTGAAACTCGAACATCAACCGGCCACCGGTGTACAGATCCTTCAACTCAACCTCGGCTGAAATGATCAGCTTGACGTTGCGATCGTAGAACTCGTCGACCATGTTGATAAAACGTCGGGCGATGTCGTCGGTAGAAACGTCCATCTGCTCGACGCCACTGATCAGCACAGCATGAAATATCTTGCCCAGCTCGATGTAGTCGTTCTGGCTGCGTGGCCCGTCGCACAGCTCGCGGAAGTCGAACCAGGCCACATCATCACAGGTACGCAGGGCACGGATCTCGCGGTTTTCGATCATCAACACATCGTTTTCGATGGTTTCGGCGCAATCCGGGGTCAGGGCCTTGAAGCTTTTGCGCAGGCTTTCCTGCGCAACTTCGTTAAGCGGGAAGTGAAACAGCTCAGCCTGTTCCAGGTGACGCAGACGGTAATCGACGCCGCTGTCGACGTTGACGATGTCGGTGTTCTGTTTGATCAGCGCAATTGCAGGCAGGAAACGCGCGCGTTGCAGGCCGTCCTTGTACAAACCGTCCGGAACGATGTTGGAGGTTGCCACCAGCGTTACGCCATTTTTGAACAGTTCTTCCATCAGCGTGCCCAGAATCATGGCATCGGTGATGTCGGAAACAAAGAACTCGTCGAAACAGATAACCCGTGCCTCGTCGGAAAAACGCTTGGCGATGATCGTCAGCGGATTTCGCTCGCCCTTGAGGGTCTTCATCTCTTCGTGCACGCGCTTCATGAAGCGGTGGAAGTGCGTACGGACCTTGTCCTGAAACGGCAGCGCGTCAAAGAACGTGTCGACCAGGTAGGTCTTGCCACGGCCTACGCCCCCCCAGAAGTACAAACCCTTGACCAGGGTCGGCTCTTTCTTGCCAAACAGCTTGCCGAACAGGCCGGGCTTGCTGTCGTGAGCGGCAACCAGATCGTCATACAGGCGCTGCAAATGGCGCACAGCGTTTTCCTGCGCGGCATCGTGAAAGAAGTCCGGGCGTTTCAGATCAGATTGATATCGTTCTAGGGGCGTCATAATTCGTTAGCAAGGCAACAAAAACGGGTCGTCACTGTAGCGACGACCCCGGGGATTGGCAATCAGTCCTGTTGAGGAGCAAGTGCCAGCTTAAGGGTTTGAATCGCGTTGTCGCGCGCAATGGCATCGCCGAACACCGGGCTATCAGCCACACACTCACCGTCCAGCCACAGCGTGAAGCCATTGGCTTCACTGCGCAGATCCAGCTCACCGCCCTGCTGCAACTGCTTGCTGGCGATACCGGCCGCCTTGCCGTCGGCAAAATTGCGCGACAACAGCAGCTGCTCGCCATCGGCGGCCAGCAAGCGGAAACGGAAGCTGCCGTCGTCTTCACGGAAACTGACGAAACGCGCGCCCTTGGTGGCCTTTTTCTTGCCGGTATCGGCGTTTTGCACCGTGGCGCGGAACGAGCGCAGGCCCACCGCCTCACGCAGCTCCTCCAGAAACGGCGTGGCAACCCGGCGTGCCTTCTGCGCGCCGGCCAGCAGGATATCTTCGAGATCGGCAGGACGCTCGATCAGCCTCAGATATTTTTCACGGGGCTCGCTCAATTGCGCATCCAGCAAGGTGAACAGACGATTCTTCGCTTCGCCCCAGCCCAGCCCCTGCAATAGATCGGAACGGAATTCAGCGCACTGCTCTGCCGTCGAAAACGCTTGATACAGGGTGAACAGGTGCGAGGTGTCCGGATCCTTCGCTTCACCCGGCGCGCGCGAGTCGGTGACGATGCGCGATATGGCGCTTTTCATCTCCTTGGCGCTGCTGAACAACGGAATGGTGTTGTCGTAGCTTTTCGACATCTTGCGCCCGTCCAGACCGGGTAGCGTGGCGACGCTCTCTTCGATCAAGGCCTCGGGCATGACAAAGAATTCCTTGCCATTGCCAAACAGGTGGTTGAACCGCTGGCCGATGTCGCGGGCCATTTCAACGTGCTGGATCTGATCGCGCCCCACCGGAACCTGATGCGCATTGAACATCAGAATGTCAGCGGCCATCAGTACCGGATAGCTGTACAGTCCCATGGTGATGCCAGCATCCGGGTCCTCGCCACCTTCGACGTTCTTGTCCACTGATGCCTTGTAGGCGTGCGCGCGATTAAGCAGGCCCTTGGCCGCCACGCAGGTGAGCAGCCAGGTCAGTTCCGGGATCTCTGGAATGTCCGACTGGCGATAGAAGGTCACACGATCAACATCAAGGCCAGCTGCCAGCCAGGTCGCAGCGATTTCCAGACGCGAGCGCTGAATGCGCAGCGGGTCATCGCATTTGATCAACGCGTGGTAGTCGGCCAGAAAGTAGAACGAGTCGAAATCGCTCTGACGGCTGGCGACAATGGCCGGGCGAATCGCGCCCGCGTAGTTACCCAGATGGGGAGTGCCGGTGGTCGTGATACCGGTCAGGATACGAGTGGTCATGGCAGGTCGCTTATCTAAAGGATGCAATACGGGCTGCAATCAGTTGGAAAGTCGCGGCAGAAGCAGATCTTTCAGATCGGTCAGCTTGCCGTGAAAAAAGTGTCCGCATTCTGCCACTTTCAGCAGCTCATGGGGGCGTTGCAGCGCGGCCGACCACGCATAGACCGTTTCAGGATCGATCACTTCATCGTCTTCTGGCTGAATGATCGTCAGCGGACAGCCTTGCGGCAAGACGCTTTGATCCTTGAGCCGCGAGGACGCTGCAGCAATCAGAAACAAATGCGTCAGTTTTTCACCCTGCCCTTCAAGGCGACCACCCAGGTTGGCGGCAACGTAGCCACCGAAAGAAAAACCGAACAGGGTCATGGGCAGATCAGGATGTTGCGCACGCAGCCACTTGGCGGCAGCCTGGGCATCATCGATCTCGCCTGGCCCTGCGACCGACGTACCGGCACTGGCACCGACACCGCGATAATTGAAGCGTAAGGTGATCAGACCTTGATCCCTTGCGGTACGCTGCAACGTCGAGACGACTTTATTGAGCATCGTTCCGCCCTGTATCGGGTTAGGATGGCAGATCAGTGCAACGCCTCGGGCGTCGGGTATATCCTGATACAGCGCTTCGAGCTGGCCTTCTGGGCCATCGATAAATAATGGGGTTTCACGCATGAGCAAAACAGAACTCCGTGACCTCGAAATGGGTCGACTCGTCTAGCTGATTGTCTGCGGCTTGCATATCAACGATACGTCGCGGGTATACAGCGCAGGTTCCAGCCGTTAACGTAAAGCAAAGCCGTTTATAGAGGAAGGACTCGTGGAACACTCGCTCTTAGTCTGGTTGTTGCCGACGCTCGCCCTGGTGGCCGGTGTCGTCATTGGTTTTCTGGTAGCACGCCTGCTGCCCAACACCGTTCCGAACAGCACCCAGCGCCAGCTGGACAACATTCAGGAGCGCTTCGACACCTATCAGAACGAGGTAGTCACGCACTTCAACAGCACGGCCAATCTGGTACAGAAGCTTTCGCAGAGCTATCAGGATGTTCAGGAACACCTTGCCGAGGGCGCCAATCGTCTGGCTCTCGACGAGCTGACCCGCCAACGCTTGCTGGCCGCCCTGCACCCTGAGGCCAATCATGCGCACCGCGATCATCGCGACCGCCTGACCCCTCCGCGCGACACCGAAACACCCAAGGACTACGCCCCCAAGTCGCCCAACACGCCTGGAATGCTGGATGAGCATTACGGCCTGAAAAGGTAAGGATTCACAGCCACACAAAAGCCCGCTGGCGAGAAAATCTCCAGCGGGCTTTTTTGTGCCCTACCCCTTCGCGAGCAATGCGGATTGCCACACCGGTCACTCCCACAAGATCGTGCGTGCGCACCATTGTGGGAGCGAGCTTGCTCGCGAAGAGGCCAATGCAGGCGTTGAAAACCATTGGGCTTTCACACCTGCATGCGTATCAGATCACGCTGCGGCTGCGCAGCAGATCCAGCACCTGTTTAACGCTTTCTTCCAGGTTGAGTGTCTGCGTATCGATCACCAGATCGGCATTCAGCGGCACGTCATACGGAAAGGACTCGCCAGGAATGTTGTCGCCATCAGCGGCATACAGGCCTTGCGGGTCACGCTCGCGGCAGACTGCTGGCGACGCCTGAACATAGACGGTCAGCAGACGATCCTTGCCGATCAGCGCCTTGGCGCGCTCACGGCCCTCGGCATCCGGCGCCACAAAGGCAGCCAGGGTCAGCAGGCCCGCTTCGTTGAACTGACGCGCCACATGAGCAGCACGGCTCCAGTTCTCGGTACGCCCGGCACGGTCCTGTGGCAAGCCCTTGTTCAGGTCATGACGCAGGTTCTGACCGTCCAGCACATAGACCGCACGGCCCATGTCGAACAACTTACGCTCGACCGCATACGCCAACGTACTTTTGCCTGCGCCGGACAGGCCGCTGAACAATACGGTAGCCGGCTGCTGGCCGAAACGCTGCGCACGCTCTTCAGTCGAGACGTGGGCCAGCTCGCCATGATGCTGCGAGCCACCGCCTGAAACCGGCTTGGCAATGATCATGCCCGCTGCCACAGTACCATTGGTCAGACGATCGATGACGATGAACGAGCCAGTGGTGGGGTTTCTGTCATAGCCGTCCAGCGCGATGGGCGCATCGAGGCTGACTTTGACGCGTCCGATCTCGTTCAACTGCAACGAGCTGGCAGGGCCTTCCTGCAGCGTGTTCACATCGACCCGATGAGTAATGCTGGCAATAGAGCCCGGCACATAGCTGGTAGCGCGCTTGATGTCGTACTTCTTGCCCGGCAGCATGGGCTCTTCGGCCATCCACACCAGCATCGCGTCGAACGCATCGCTGACCTGTGGGACGTTGTCGGCATGCACCAGCAGATCACCGCGGGAAATGTCGATCTCGTCTTCCATGGTCAGCGTCACGGCCTGCCCCGGACCGGCCTGCTCCAGTTCGCCTTCAAAAGTGACGATGGACTTCACACGGCTGCTCTTGCCCGACGGCAGCACGACGATCTCGTCGCCCTTGTGCACGATACCGCTGGCCAGCGTACCGGCGAAACCGCGGAAGTTCAGGTTTGGACGGTTGACGTACTGCACCGGGAATCGCAGGTCCGCATAGTTGCGGTCGCTGGCGATTTCGACGGTCTCGAGAATTTCCATCAGCGACTGGCCGGTGTACCAGGGCGAACGCTCGCTCTTGTTCACCACGTTGTCGCCCTTGAGCGCCGACATTGGAACAAACGCCATGGTGGTCGGCTTGAACGCGATACCCTCGGCGAACTTCAGGTAATCGGCCTTGATCGACTCGAACACGCCCTCATCGAAGCCGTTGAGGTCCATCTTGTTGATGGCGACGACGATGTGCTTGATACCCAGCAGAGAGGCGATATAGCTGTGACGACGGGTCTGGGTCTGCACGCCATAGCGCGCGTCCACCAGAATGATCGCCAGGTCACAGGTCGAAGCGCCGGTGGCCATGTTACGGGTGTACTGCTCATGGCCCGGTGTATCGGCAATGATGAACTTGCGCTTGGCCGTGGAGAAATAGCGATAGGCAACATCGATAGTGATGCCCTGCTCCCGCTCGGCCTGCAGACCATCCACCAGCAACGCCAGATCGACGTCATCGCCGGTGGTGCCGGACTTCTTCGAGTCCCGGGTGATGGCTTCAAGGTGATCTTCATAGATCATCTTCGAGTCATGCAGCAGACGCCCGATCAGCGTGCTCTTGCCGTCATCGACGTTGCCACAGGTAAGAAAGCGCAGCATTTCCTTGCGTTCGTGCTGGCCCAGATAGGCGAGGATGTCCTCGCTGATCAAATCAGATTGATGCGACATGTGACACCCCTTAGAAATAACCCTGACGTTTCTTTTCTTCCATCGAGCCGGCACCGTCATGGTCAATGACCCGGCCCTGGCGTTCGGAAGTTCGTGTCAGCAGCATTTCCTGAATGATGTCGGTCAGGCTGGTCGCTTCGGACTCGACAGCACCGGTCAGCGGGTAGCAGCCCAGCGTGCGGAAACGGACCTTTTTCTTGACGATGCGCGTCTTCTCTTCATCGGTGAGATGCTCGAGGATGCGCTCGTCGTCGATCATGATCAGCGTACCGTTCTTCTCGATCACGTCGCGCTCGGCGGCGAAGTACAGCGGCACGATAGGGATGCCTTCAAGGTAGATGTACTGCCAGATGTCCAGCTCGGTCCAGTTGGAGAGCGGGAACACCCGGATAGACTCGCCTTTGTTGACGTTGCCGTTATAGACATTCCACAGCTCGGGGCGCTGGTTTTTTGGGTCCCACCGATGTTTGCTGTCGCGGAACGAATAGACGCGTTCCTTGGCCCGGGACTTTTCTTCGTCGCGCCGGGCACCGCCGAAAGCGGCATCGAAACCATGCTTGTCGAGCGCCTGCTTCAGGCCCTCGGTCTTCATGATGTCGGTATGTTTGGCGCTGCCGTGGGTGAAGGGGTTGATGCCCTGCGCCACACCATCGGGGTTGATGTGAGTGATCAGGTCCAGGCCCATTTCCTCGACCATCTTGTCGCGAAAACGATACATCTCCTGGAATTTCCAGCGAGTATCGACGTGCATGACCGGAAACGGCAATTTACCGGGGAAGAATGCCTTGCGCGCCAGGTGCAGCATCACGGCCGAATCCTTGCCGATCGAGTACAGCATCACCGGGTTATCGAACTCGGCGGCGACCTCGCGGATAATGTGGATGCTTTCCGCCTCCAGCTGTTTCAGATGCGTCAGTTTGTCAACCATGGCTACTCACGGATTGCGTTCGTTATGGACCGGGAAACCCCGGGGCGGCCTGCGGGCCGTATTCGAGCCGAGCACTTTAACATGCGTGATATCGCTAATCAGCGATGCAGCTAGATCGAAACGATCTATGCATATGCCCTGCTGTTTGATCGTTCAAATCGGGTTCGGGCAGTCGATGAAGATATGCTCGAGCGCAAAGCGTCGGGCCAGGTAATCACCCAGGGCCTGAACGCCATATCGCTCGGTGGCGTGATGACCGGCCGCGATGAAGCTGATGTCGTTCTCCCGTGCGCTGTGGAATGTCTGCTCCGACGCTTCGCCACTCAGGAAAAGATCAACGCCTTCCAGCACTGCCTGATCAATGTAGTTCTGACCACCGCCCGTGCACCAGCCGACACGGCGAATCATCTGACTGCCTTCGATGAGCAATGGCTCACGCCCCAGCGCATCCTGCACGCGACGGGCAAAATCCCGCGGCGTCATGGGTTCGGACAACGAACCGATCAAGCCGACCACTCGCGAATTTTCGGGGTCCAGCGGGCCTTCGACAGTGATGTCCAACTGACGTGCCAGCTGCACGTTATTGCCCACTTCAGGGTGCACGTCCAGCGGCAGGTGGTAGGCAAGCAGGCTGATGTCGTGCTTGAGCAGAGTTTTCAGCCGACGCTGCTTCATGCCGACAACACAGGGGTTTTCGCCTTTCCAGAAATAACCGTGATGGACCAGAATCAGATCAGCCTGAGCCTCTACGGCAGCGTCCAGCAATGCCTGGCTGGCCGTCACGCCGCTGACGATGCGCATCACTTGAGGCCGACCCTCGACCTGAAGGCCATTAGGGCAATAATCCTGAATCCGGGCACTGTTCAGATAGCGGTCGGCTTCTTCGACCAGGGTGCTCAGGGCAACAGCCATAAAAGACTCCTAAATATGCAGTTCAGAGCTGCGTTGTACTCGTATAATGCCCGCCATTATGGCGCACCCGTGGCAAAACTTTCTGCGCCCGCAACCATCAGGACTTGTTAAATGTTCAAGGCACTGCGTTTTTTCGGCTGGCCATTGCTGGCTGGCGTGCTTATCGCCATGCTGATTATTCAGCGCTATCCGCAGTGGGTCGGCCTGCCGAGCCTGGATGTCAATCTGCAACAGGCTCCGCAGACCACCAACGTCATGCAAGGTCCGTCGTCCTATGCCGATGCGGTCATTGCCGCAGCGCCCGCGGTGGTCAACCTCTACACCACCAAGATGGTCAACAAGGGCAACAACCCGCTTTTCGAAGACCCGCAGTTCCGGCGCTTCTTCGGCGACAACACGCCCAAGCAGAAGCGCATGGAGTCGAGCCTTGGCTCTGGCGTGATGATGAGCCCTGAAGGCTACATACTGACCAACAACCACGTCACCACTGGCGCGGACCAGATCGTGGTAGCACTGAAAGACGGTCGTGAAACCATTGCCAGAGTCATCGGCAATGACCCGGAAACCGATCTGGCGGTGCTCAAGATCGATTTGAAAAACCTGCCCGCGATTACCATCGCGCGCTCTGACAGCATTCGCATCGGCGACGTTGCGCTGGCGATCGGCAACCCGTTCGGGGTCGGCCAGACTGTGACCATGGGGATCATCAGTGCCACCGGGCGCAATCAACTGGGCCTCAATACCTACGAAGACTTCATTCAGACCGATGCGGCCATCAACCCGGGTAACTCGGGCGGTGCGCTGGTAGACGCCAGCGGCAATCTGATCGGCATCAATACCGTGATTTTTTCCAAGTCCGGCGGCTCCCAGGGCATCGGCTTCGCTATTCCGACCAAATTGGCAATGGATGTCATGAAGTCGATCATCGAGCACGGTCAGGTCATTCGTGGCTGGCTGGGCATCGAAGTTCAACCGCTGACCCAGGAACTGGCCGAGTCGTTCGGATTGAAGGACCGGCCCGGAATCGTTGTGGCGGGTATCTTCCGCGATGGGCCGGCGCAGAAAGCCGGGCTGCAACTGGGTGATGTGATTCTGAGCATCAATGGCGAACCCGCTGGCGACGGTCGTCGCTCGATGAATCAAGTGGCGCGTACCAAGCCCAAGGACAAGATTGCCATCGACGTGATGCGCAACGGCAAGGAAATGCGCTTGAGCGCCGAGGTCGGCCTGCGCCCGCCACCTGCACCGACACCTGCCGCAGCGCCGGAGTGATGCGCCATTACCTGAAAGTGCGGTACAGCACAGATCTGTGACGCCGGGAATAAAAGGCGTCCGGGCTTCTGCCCGAAGGGCGTGGGGGGCGAGCTTGCTCGCGAAGAAAGTGTTTCAATCGATGCATTTTCGGCGCTTGTGCAGGCCCTTTCGCGAGCAAGCTCGCTCCCACAGGTCCGGAGTGTTTCAAACCATGCGAGACACCCACACAGGTCCGAAGTGTTTCAAGCCATGTGGATGCTCTGCGGCAGCGATGATCTTGTGGGAGCGAGCTTGCTCGCGAAGGCGGATTACCTGATCAATGGAGTTTCAGCGGCTGCACGGGCTTCTTCGCGAGCAAGCTCGCTCCCACGGACCCGGAATGTTTTCGAGCCATTTGGATTACTCACATAGGTCGGCGGTGTTTCCAGGCCATGCGGATGCTCTGCGGCATCGATGATCCTGTGGCAGCGCAAGGTCAGCCCGTTTTCGGGCTGACCGATCCGCGTCTCAGATGTCGCTCAGACCTTCCAACAACGCCTGATGCTGCTCTGGCGTGCCGATGCTGATGCGCAGGAACTGGGCGATACGCTGCTGTTTGAAGTGACGGACGATGACGCCCTGCTCACGCAGTTTCGCAGCCAGGGCTGCAGCATCGTGTTGCGGGTGGCGGGCGAAGATGAAGTTCGCTGCCGAAGGCAGCACTTCGAAGCCTTTGCCCTGCAACTGTTCGACCAGCGCCTCGCGACTTTCGATGACCTTGTTGCGGGTCGACTCGAAGTGCTCGCGGTCCTCGAAAGCTGCCGCACCACCCACATTGGCCATACGGTCCAGCGGATAGGAGTTGAAGCTGTTCTTGACCCTCTCCAGCGCTTCGATCAGGTCAGGATGCCCTACCGCCAGGCCAACGCGCAGACCGGCCAGCGAGCGCGACTTGGACAGGGTCTGGGTGACCAGCAGGTTCGGGTAACGGTCGATCAGCGTAATGGCTGTCTCGCCACCAAAGTCGATATACGCTTCATCGACGACCACCACCGAATCCGGGCTGGCCTTGATGATCTGCTCAACCTTGTCCAGACCGAGCAGGCAACCCGTCGGCGCATTCGGGTTGGGGAAGATGATCCCGGCATTGGGTCTGGCGTAGTCTTCGGCACGAATCTGGAACTGATCATCCAGCGCGATCATTTCGTAATCGATCCCGTACAGACCGCAGTAGACCGGATAGAAGCTGTAGCTGATGTCCGGAAACAGCAGCGGAGCATCGTGCTGAAACAAAGCGTGGAAAATGTGCGCCAGCACTTCATCCGAGCCATTGCCCAGGAACACCTGATTGGGCTGCACCTTGTAGTAATCGGCGACAGCGTGCTTGAGCAGGTCGCTGTTGGGGTCCGGGTACAGACGCAAGTCGTCGGTCAGCGCGGCACGCATGGCCTCGACAGCCTTGGGCGACGGGCCATACGGGTTTTCATTGGTATTGAGCTTGACCAGCCGGGTCAGCTTCGGCTGCTCGCCCGGCACATAAGGCACCAGATCGCTGACGAAAGGACTCCAGAATTTGCTCATTATTTGCCGTCCTCTGTATTGCCTGCTTTCCAGTCGGGATCAGTAATTCGATATTCAGCACTGCGGGCATGGCCGCTCAGGGATTCGCCACGAGCCAGTACCGACGCTGTCTTGCCCAGCTCGGACGCACCCTGCGGCGAGCAGTAGATGATAGACGAGCGCTTCTGAAAATCGTACACGCCCAGCGGCGAGGAAAAACGCGCCGTGCCGGAGGTCGGCAGTACGTGGTTGGGACCTGCGCAGTAGTCGCCCAGCGCTTCGGAGGTGTGGCGCCCCATGAAGATCGCACCCGCATGGCGGATTTGCGGCAGCCAGGCTTCCGGATCGGCGACGGACAATTCGAGGTGCTCAGGCGCGATGCGATTGGCAACTTCGATGGCTTGCGCCATGTCTGCCACTTTTATCAATGCGCCGCGACCGTTGATCGACGTTTCGACGATAGCCGCGCGCTCCATGGTTGGCAGCAGACGCGTGATACTGGCGGCAACCTTGTCGAGAAAATCGGCATCCGGGCTGACCAGAATGGCTTGGGCATCTTCATCGTGCTCGGCCTGGGAAAACAGGTCCATGGCGATCCAGTCAGGATCGGTCTGGCCGTCACACACCACCAGAATCTCTGACGGACCGGCGATCATGTCGATCCCGACCTGACCGAATACGTGGCGCTTGGCGGTGGCCACATAAATATTTCCGGGGCCGACAACCTTATCGACCTTTGGCACGCTTTCAGTGCCGTAGGCCAGCGCTGCCACAGCTTGCGCACCGCCGATGGTGAACACCCGGTCGACACCCGCAATACAGGCAGCGGCCAGCACCAGTTCGTTGATTTCACCACGCGGTGTCGGCACGACCATGACCACCTCGGTCACGCCCGCCACTTTGGCCGGAATGGCATTCATCAATACCGAAGACGGGTACGAGGCTTTGCCACCGGGCACATACAGGCCTGCGCGGTCCAGCGGCGTAACCTTCTGGCCCAGCACCGTGCCATCGGCCTCGGTATAGCTCCAGGAATCCTGTTTCTGTTTCTCGTGGTAGCTGCGCACACGCTCGGCGGCTTTTTCCAGCGCTTCGCGCTGGACCGGCGTGATGCGGGTCAATGCCAGTTCCAAGCGCTCGCGAGGCAGAATCAGGTCGGCCATCGACGCGACCTGCAGCCCGTCAAACTTCTGGGTGAACTCGACCAACGCCGCGTCGCCGCGCTCACGTACCGCCTTGATGATGTCGAGCACGCGCTGGTTGACCGAGTCGTCAGACACGCTTTCCCAGCTCAGCAGGTGATCCAGATGTCGTGCGAAATCCGGGTCAGCAGCGTCGAGTCGGCGAATTGCAGTGGGCGTGGTCATAGCGGGGGCCTCAATAATTGGCGGATGCTCAGGAGCCTAAAGCTACCAAGCTATCCGCGCAGGCACCTGAGAAATTTGGCTATGACACGGATAGCTGGACGCAACTCAACGTTGCGTGAATGAATCAGCTACGGTGTCGCGACTCCACTGCCTTGCGCAGGGTGTCGATGAGGGCCTGAATGCGTGCGTGCTGCATCTTCATGGAAGCCTTGTTGACTACCAGACGCGAGCTGATGGTAGCGATCAGTTCCTGAGGCTCAAGGCCATTGGCTCGCAAGGTATTACCGGTGTCGACCACGTCGATGATCTTGTCTGCCAGACCAATCAGCGGTGCCAGCTCCATGGAGCCGTACAGCTTGATGATATCGACCTGACGACCCTGCTCGGCGTAGTAACGCTTGGCAACGTTGACGAACTTGGTCGCCACGCGCAGACGGCCCTTGGGCTCGACCGCACCGATGGCACCGGCAGTCATCAGCTTGCACTTGGCAATCTGCAGGTCCAGAGGCTCGTAAAGGCCCTGGCCGGTATATTCCATCAACACATCCTTGCCCGCGACGCCCAGATCGGCGGCACCATGCTCGACATAGGTCGGCACATCGGTGGCACGCACGATCAGCAGGCGCACGTCAGCCTGGGTCGTGGGGATGATGAGCTTGCGGCTCTTGTCCGGATTCTCGGTCGGCACGATGCCCGCTTCAGCGAGAAGCGGCAGGGTGTCGTCAAGAATGCGGCCCTTGGACAGTGCGATGGTCAACATGGGAAACGTAAGTCCTTATCAGGAAACTTTTGTCACGACGCAAGCGGCGCATGACAACCCTCAAGCGTGTTCGGCCTGAAGTGAAACGAATCAGAAATCACACCCGCGACAGAACAGGCGGCCCCGATGCCAGTGGCATCAGGGCCGCGCGCTACTAGCCCGGAACGCGGCGGATCTTGGCGCCCAGCATTTGCAGCTTCTCTTCGATGCACTCGTAACCACGGTCGATGTGGTAGATGCGGTCGATCAGCGTGTCGCCCTGGGCAACCAGCGCAGAGATCACCAGACTGGCCGATGCACGCAGGTCGGTCGCCATGACTGGCGCGCCCTTGAGCACTTCGGTGCCGGTGACAATGGCAGTGTTGCCTTCAACCTGGATCTGAGCGCCCATGCGGTGCATTTCATACACGTGCATGAAGCGGTTTTCAAAGATGGTCTCGATGACCGCACCCGTACCTTCGGCAATCGCATTGAGCGAGATGAACTGCGCCTGCATGTCGGTCGGAAACGCTGGATACGGCGCGGTACGCACGTTGACAGCCTTTGGACGCTTGCCGTGCATGTTCAGCTCGATCCAGTCTTCACCGGTCGTGACTTCGGCACCGGCTTCCTGAAGCTTGAGCAGCACCGCTTCAAGGATGGTCGGATCAGTGTCCTTGACCTTGACGCGACCACCGGTAACGGCAGCGGCTACCAGATAGGTGCCGGTCTCGATACGGTCAGGCATGACCTTGTAGGTGGCCGGGCCCAGACGCTTGACGCCATCGATAGTGATGGTGTCGGTGCCTGCGCCGTGAATTTTTGCGCCCATCGCGATCAGGAAGTTGGCCAGATCGACAACCTCGGGCTCGCGAGCAGCGTTCTGCAGAACGCTGCGGCCGTTGGCGAGGCTGGCGGCCATCATGATGTTTTCAGTACCGGTCACGCTCACGGTATCGAAGAAGAAGTTGGCACCACGCAAGCCACCCTCGGGTGCCTTGGCCTTGATGTAGCCACCCTCGACATCGATGATCGCGCCCATGGCCTCAAGACCACGAATATGCAGATCAACCGGACGCGAACCAATGGCGCAGCCGCCTGGCAGCGCCACTTCGGCCTCGCCGAAGCGAGCGACCATCGGGCCCAATACCAGAATCGACGCACGCATGGTTTTCACTAGTTCGTACGGGGCGACCAGAGTCTTGATGGTGCGCGGGTCGATCTCGACGCTGAGCTTTTCATCGATCACAGGCTCGATGCCCATGCGTCCGAACAGCTCGATCATGGTGGTGATGTCGTGCAGGTGGGGCAGGTTCTGAACAGTAACCGGCCCGTCAGCCAGCAATGTGGCGGCAAGGATCGGCAAGGCAGAGTTCTTTGCCCCGGAGATGCGAATTTCGCCATCAAGACGAACGCCGCCGGTAATAATCAATTTATCCATTAGAGTCTCGACACCAATTGGCTCAGGAACGCTCGGCCCATGCAGCGCGGCTGAAAAATTTCATGGTCACCGCGTGGATGCTGCCATCGGCAATCCAGGGGTTCAGATGGGTATAAATCTGTTGCTGACGCTTGACCGGACTCAGGCCGGCCAACTCGTCGCTGATAATATTCAGCTGGAAGTTGCAGCCTTCGCCTTCGACTTCCACTTTGATTTCCGGCAGCTTTCCTTCAAGGAAGCTTTTAACTTCTACGGCCTGCATGCTTAACCTCGATCGGCGCTGTACGCGCGCGGGTCGGCCATCATACAAAAAAGCCCATGTTATGCGAAGCCCGACAAGCAGGTCCCGGATAAAGGGCTTTTTCGATGACGCCTGTCAGTGGGTGTCCAGTAGCTCGGTCAGACCTGATACACGGGCTATCTGACGCATGTCTTCAGGCAGCGAGCGGACAGTGATCGACTTGCCTGCCTCCTGTGCATCACGCATGAAAGCCAGCAGCAAGGCGAGGCCTACGCTGCTGGATTTCTCGACGCCCGAGCAATCAAGTGTCAGATCGGCCAGATCACCCGACTTGATCAGCGCCGCACCCTGCTTGCGCAGCTGTGGCCCGGTGCGGTAATCCAGCACACCAATCAGCCTGAGCTCGCCAGGCCCGACAAGGCGGACGGCGGACTCTGTCATTGTGCAGGCTTCTGCGCAGCGTCTACGGTGGACTTGGTCTTGGCCACTTCGCCAGCCCAGTTGTTGATTGTGGTATCCAGGTTGTTGCCGTTGCGCTGCATGGCATCGGCGAACTGATCACGGAACAGCTTGCCGATATTGATACCGTTGATGACAACGTTACGCACTTTCCACTCGCCGTTCAGCTTGACCAGCGTGTAGGAAACCGGATAGATCGCGCCGTTATTGCCCTTGACCTGCATGTCAACGCTGGTGCGGTCATCGCCTTCGTCCTTGGCAGGTGCGACGGTGATGCCCTGGTTGTTGAATTCAAGCAAGGCATTGCCGTAGAACTGCATCAGGCTGCGCTTGAAGTTTTCCTCGAAACGCTTCACCTGTTCAGGGCTCGCCTTGCGGGAGTACTTCACGGTCATGATGCTTTTGGAAATGCCATCGGCATCCACGACAGGACCGACAATGCGGTTCAGTGCGTCATAGAACGCGCTTGGGTTGGCTTTGTACTGCTCGCGATTGGTCGCCAGGTCACTCAACAGTTCCTTGGTGGTGCGCTCCACCAGGTCATGAGCCGACGGGGTCGCCGCGGCATTCGCCAGCATTGGCAGAGCGGCCAGCAATACCAGCAGGCCACGGCGCAGAATAGAGATCATTTGAAGCTCCTCACTTGGCGTCTTTACTAACAGTATTGAGCAGGAATTTTCCGATCAGGTCTTCCAGCACCAGCGACGACTGCGTGTCATGGATAGTCCCCCCATCCTTGAGCAGCTTGTCATCGCCACCGACGCTGAGACCAATGTACTTCTCACCCAGCAGGCCAGCAGTCAGGATCGACGCCGTGGAATCGGAAGGCAGGTTATCGACCTTCTTTTGAATCTCCAGCGTGACGCGACCGGTGAAGGTGTCGTGATCCAGATCGATCGCCGTCACATTGCCGATCGTGACGCCAGCCATGCTTACCTTGGCTCTGACAGTCAAACCGGCAATATTGTCGAAGTAGGCATAAAGTTTATAGGTGTCAGTGCTCGCACTGGTGCTCAGACCACTGACTCGCAGGGCCAGCAGGAGCAGAGCCAGTATCCCGGCCAGCAGGAACAGACCGACTCCGGTTTCGATGGCGCGGTTTTGCATCAGAAATCTCCAAACATCAAGGCGGTCAAAATAAAGTCCAGTCCCAGCACAGCCAACGAGGCGTAAACGACGGTTCTGGTCGTCGCGCGGCTGATCCCATCGGAAGTAGGATCGCAATCGTACCCCTGGAAAACGGCAATCCACGTCACTACAAAGGCAAATACGACGCTTTTGATCACCCCATTGAGCACATCGTTCGTGAAAGAAACGCTGTTCTGCATGTTCGACCAGAAAGAACCGTCATAGACGCCCAGCCAATCGATCGCTACCCAGGAAGCGCCCCAGACACCGACCACACTGAAAATCATCGCCAGAATCGGCATCGAGATGAAACCTGCCCACAGGCGTGGCGCAACGATGTACTTGAGTGGATCGACACCGATCATCTCAAGGCTCGACAGCTGCTCGGTGGATTTCATGTTGCCGATCTCGGCGGTCAGCGCAGAACCTGCACGCCCGGCGAACAGCAGGGCTGTAACCACAGGCCCCAGCTCACGCAGCAGGGTCAGTGCGACCATCTGGCCAACGGCCTGCTCGGAGCCGTACTTGGTCAGAATGCTGAAGCCCTGCAGCGCCAGCACCATGCCGATGAACATGCCGGACACCACGATGATGACCAGCGACATGACACCGACCGAATACAGCTGCCTTACCAGCAGTTGAAAACTGCTGCCCGCACCGCCGCGGCCAAGCAGGGCGTTTACCAGAAACAGACCGGAACGACCCAGAACAGTAACAATATCAATGGCCGAACGCCCCAACAGGCGTACCCGGTCCATCAGTGACTTATTGCGCATCAGCGCTTCCCCAATAGATCTTCGCGAAAATCCGGCGCCGGATAGTGGAACGGTACAGGGCCATCAGGCTCGCCGGTCATGAATTGACGAATGCGTGGGTTGTCCGAGGACATCAGTTCCTCAGGCGTGCCCTGCCCCAGCACCTGGCCGTCGCCCACTACATAGAGATAGTCGGCAATGCTCGCTGTCTCGCTGAGGTCATGGGACACCACGATACTGGTGATGCCCAATGCGTCGTTGAGCAAGCGGATCAGGCGTACCAGCACGCCCATCGCAATCGGGTCCTGCCCTACGAAGGGCTCGTCATACATGAGAATCTGCGGATCGAGAGCGATAGCGCGGGCGAGCGCGACACGGCGCTTCATGCCACCCGACAGTTCATCGGGCATCAGTTCGACCGCACCGCGCAGGCCCACAGCCTGAAGCTTGAGCAGCACGATGTCGCGGATCATTTCTTCCGGCAGTTCAGTGTGCACGCGCAAGGGAAAAGCGACGTTTTCGAAAACGTCCAGATCGGTAAACAGTGCTCCGCTCTGAAACAACACGCCCATCTGCTTGCGAGCATCGAACAGATCACTGCGCGACAGCTCAGGCAGGTTCTGACCATTGACCCACACCTGCCCTTCGCCTGGACGCAACTGAGCCCCCATCAAGCGCAGCAAGGTAGTCTTGCCACAACCGGACGGCCCCATGATCCCGGTGACCTTGCCCCGCGGAATACGAATATCAACGTTATTGAAAATGCTGCGCGTACCGCGTTTGAAAGACACACCTTTCAACTCGACCGCATAGGCGTCATCAGGACTCATCTAAACTCCTTGCGATACAGCCTCCGCCCTCAGCCGTCGGTTCTTGGAGGCCGACCAGCTGTCCAGGCGCGCCGAACAGGCCGCGAACTATACCACCGCCGCCACCCGCCCCCAAGAAGAGAACCGAGCGGTTCAGGTAATCGTTGAATTATTCTGTACCACAATGTTATGGCATCAGGCGTGGATACAGACCCTCAAGTGCGTAGGAAATTCGTTTAAAAACAACACAACGACGATCAGACGTGAGGGAATCGTTCATTACCGCTATAATCGCCGCCTTTCAGCAGGCTGACCCTTTCCAGACATGAACCAATCCAGTGACCTGATCCAATCGGCGCAACGCACCATTCGCCTTGAGATAGAAGCCATACAAGGCTTGCTTGAACGTCTTGACGGCGATTTCGTGCGCGCGTGCGAAATGATCCTCGCCAGCAAAGGCCGAGTTGTTGTCGTCGGCATGGGCAAGTCCGGACACATCGGCAACAAGATTGCCGCCACACTGGCGAGCACGGGCACGACCTCTTTTTTCGTGCATCCAGCTGAAGCCAGTCATGGCGACATGGGCATGATCACCCGCGATGACATTATCCTGGCCCTGTCGAACTCCGGCAGCACCCACGAGATCGTGACCCTGCTGCCGCTGATCAAGCGCCTGGGCATAAAGATGATCAGCCTGACCGGCGACCCCGAGTCCATTCTGGCCAAGGCTGCCGATATCAATCTCAACGCCCACGTCGTGCATGAGGCCTGCCCGCTCAATCTGGCACCGACCTCTTCGACCACCGCGGCACTGGTCATGGGCGACGCGCTGGCCGTGGCGCTGCTGGACGCACGGGGTTTCACCGCTGAAGATTTTGCATTCTCCCATCCAGGCGGCGCGCTGGGTCGTCGTCTGCTGCTCAAGGTCGAGAATGTCATGCACTCCGGTGACGCACTGCCCAGCGTTCAACGCGGCACCCTGCTCAGGGATGCGCTGCTGGAAATGACCCGCAAGGGCCTGGGCATGACCGCGATTGTCGAAGCTGACGGCACACTGGCCGGTATCTTCACCGACGGCGATTTGCGCAGAACGCTGGACCGCCCTGTCGATATTCGCCAGACCATCATTGATGAGGTCATGACCCTTCACGGCAAGACGGCCCATGCAGAAATGCTGGCCGCCGAAGCGCTGAAAATCATGGAGGACAACAAAATCAGTGCGCTTGTTGTCGTAGACCAGTACGACCGGCCGGTTGGCGCGTTCAACTTGCAGGATCTTTTGCGCGCAGGCGTCATGTAATGGAAACCGAAACGATGACCCAGGACCTCATGCAACGCGGCAAGGCTATCAAGCTGGCCGTTTTCGACGTCGATGGCGTACTGACCGACGGCCGCCTTTACTTCATGGAAGATGGCAGCGAGATCAAGACATTCAACACTCTCGACGGCCAAGGCATAAAAATGCTGATAGCCTCAGGCGTCACAACAGCCATTATCAGCGGCCGCAAGACTGCGATAGTCGAGCGCCGGGCAAAGAGCCTGGGTATTGAACACCTGTTTCAGGGACGTGAAGACAAGTTGGTAGTACTGGACAAACTGCTCGCAGAACTCCAGCTTGGCTACGAACAAGTCGCCTATCTGGGTGATGATCTGCCAGACTTGCCAGTCATCAGGCGCGTCGGTCTGGGCATGGCGGTTGCCAATGCCGCGAGTTTTGTACGCGAGCATGCACACGGAATAACCAGAGCGCGGGGCGGCGAAGGTGCGGCACGCGAATTCTGCGAACTGATTCTGAGTGCGCAAGGCAACCTTGAAGCGGCTCACTCCGTCTATTTATAGAAGCCATTATGTTCACTAAAAAAATTCGCAAGTTCCTGCTGCTCGGGGTACTGGCGCTGCTGCTGGCAGCGGTCGGTTACTGGAACATCAGCCCGGAAAGTTTTATGGATCAGCCGGTGTCGACCGTTGACGACACGGTCATCGACTACTATGCGATCAATGCCCACAGCGTGCAGTACCTGCCCGATGGCACGCTTCAGTACGACATGACCTCAGACAAGGTCGAGCACGTGAAAGCCACTGACGTGACCCTGTTGACCACGCCCGACCTGCACATGTACCGCGGTGGCGAGTTTCCATGGCACGTACAGAGCAAGAAAGGCGAAGTTTCGTCCGGCGGCGACCAGGTCGAGCTGATCGATTCCGTTCGTGTCGAGCGTACCGATGAAAAACAACGTACGACTATTATCACTACCAGTCGAATGACCGTATTCCCTCAGAAGCAATATGCGCAGACCGAGCAAGACGTTAGAATCGACGGCGCCGGCGGTGTGACTACGGCCAAGGGAATGAAAGCATATTTGAAAGACAGCAGGATGGACCTGCTGTCCAACGTAAGAGGACAGTATGAGGCTCGTTAAAACTCTTCCTTTATTGCTCGGCCTGGGCGCAGCACTGGGAAGCGCGAGCGCCTGGTCCCTGCCAACCGACCGCGATCAGCCGATCCACATCCAGTCTGACGATGCTCAGCTCGATGACAAGAAAGGCGTAGCAACCTATAAGGGCAACGTCATCATCACCCAGGGCTCGATGAAGATCACCGGTAACACTGTGACGATCACGCGTAATGCCCAGGGCGAAGTGGATGTGTTCACCTCTGTCGGCAATCTTGCCTATTACGAGCAGAAGCCTGCCGTAGACAAACCGATTGTGCAGGCCTATGCCGTCACTATTCAGTACTACGCCGGGCAGGACCGTATCGTCCTCATTGACAAGGCCAAGGTCATCAATGATGGCAATACTTCCGAAGGCGAGAAAATCGTTTATGACACGGTCAGACAGGTCGTCAGCGCCGGTCGGGCCAATGGCGGTGCCAAGGTGACCACACCACGTCCGCGTATCGACATGGTCATCCAGCCGAAAAAGAAAACCGACCAACCTCAGAAGGCCCAGTAAATGGCGACGCTCAAAGCCCAGCATCTGGCTAAAAGCTACAAAAGCCGGCAGGTCGTGCGCGATGTGAGCATTTCCATCGACAGCGGCCAGATCGTCGGCCTGCTGGGCCCCAACGGTGCCGGCAAGACCACCTGCTTCTACATGATCGTAGGTCTGGTCCAGGCTGATCAGGGTCGCGTACTGATTGATGACCTGGATGTCAGCCATCAGCCCATGCACGGCCGCGCCCGCGCCGGCATCGGTTACCTGCCGCAGGAAGCCTCGATTTTCCGCAAGCTGTCAGTGTCCGACAACATCATGGCGATTCTCGAGACCCGCAAGGAACTCGATGCCGGAGCACGCCGCAAGGAGCTCGAAAGCCTCTTGCAGGAGTTTCACATCACCCACATTCGCGACAACCTGGGCATGAGCCTGTCGGGCGGCGAGCGCCGCCGTGTGGAAATTGCCCGCGCGCTGGCCACTGCGCCGAAATTCATCCTGCTGGATGAACCTTTCGCAGGCGTAGACCCTATTTCGGTAGGTGATATCAAGCAGATCATTCACCACCTCAAGGCCAAGGGTATCGGCGTGCTGATCACTGACCACAACGTCCGTGAAACGCTGGACATCTGCGAAACTGCCTACATCGTCAACGATGGACAGCTGATTGCAGAAGGCGATTCCGAGACCATTCTGGCGAATCAACTGGTGAAAGAGGTCTACCTCGGCCACGAATTCCGCCTTTAATCGACTGCCCTTTGCGCTTAGCGGCCGATTGATACCAGTGCAGTGTGTTGACAATATTTTATTTGTCATATCACTCTAGGCAAAGGTACAGGTTTCAGGCATATAATTTGCTTAAGTTGGCGCTCCGGCGCCTGTAGTAGATGGCGCATGAGCGCCGGCGAATAAGGTGTTTAGCCCCTGCCATGAAACCATCGCTAGTCTTGAGAATGGGCCAGCAGCTGACGATGACACCGCAGCTGCAACAGGCAATCCGCTTACTCCAGCTTTCCACACTGGACCTCCAGCAGGAGATCCAGGAGGCGCTGGAATCGAACCCCATGCTGGAACGGCAGGAAGAAGGCGACGACTTCGACAACTCCGACCCGCTTGCCGACAACATCGAACAAAAGCCCAACCCCGACGTTCAGGAACCGACCTATCAGGAATCCGCGCCTACCGTGGATAATCTTGAAGACGGCGAATGGAACGAGCGCATTCCCAACGAACTGCCCGTCGATACCGCATGGGAAGACATCTACCAGACCAGCGCCAGCAGCCTGCCAAGCAACGATGATGACGAGTGGGACTTCACCACACGCACATCTGCAGGCGAAAGCCTGCAAAGCCACCTGCTGTGGCAATTGAACGTCGCCCCGATGTCCGACAAGGACCGTCTGGTGGCGGTTACGCTGATCGACTGCATCAACAACCAGGGCTATCTGGACGAAACCCTCGATGAGATTCTCGAGTCTTTCGATCCCGAGCTGGACATCGAACTCGACGAAATCGAAGCTGTACTGCACCGCATCCAGCAGTTTGAGCCGGCAGGCATCGGCGCCCGAAACCTGAGCGAATGCCTGCTCCTGCAGCTTCGCCAGTTGCCAGCCAAAACACCTTGGCTGATGGAAGCGCAACGGTTGGTCACCGACTACATAGATCTGCTGGGAAGTCGCGATTACGGCCAGTTGATGCGGCGCATGAAGCTCAAGGAAGACGAGCTGCGCCAGGTCATCGAGCTGGTCCAGAGCCTCAACCCGCGCCCTGGCTCACAAATCGAATCCACAGAAGCCGAGTACGTCATTCCCGATGTAATCGTGCGCAAGGACAACGAGCGCTGGCTGGTCGAGCTCAATCAGGAGTCCGTACCGCGCCTGCGTGTCAATCCGCAATACGCAGGTTTTGTACGCCGGGCCGATACCAGCGCAGACAACACCTTCATGCGCAACCAGTTGCAAGAGGCGCGCTGGTTCATCAAGAGCCTGCAAAGCCGCAACGAGACACTGATGAAAGTCGCCACCCAGATCGTCGAACATCAGCGCGGCTTTCTTGAATACGGCGACGAGGCGATGAAGCCGCTTGTCCTGCACGACATTGCCGAGGCAGTGGGCATGCATGAATCGACCATCTCGCGCGTGACCACCCAGAAGTTCATGCACACGCCACGCGGCATTTACGAGCTGAAATACTTCTTCTCGAGCCATGTGAGCACTTCCGAGGGCGGTGAATGCTCGTCCACGGCAATTCGCGCAATCATCAAAAAACTGGTTGCGGCGGAAAATCAGAAAAAGCCGTTGAGTGATAGCAAGATCGCTGGTTTACTGGAGGCACAAGGCATTCAAGTAGCCCGTCGCACAGTCGCCAAGTACCGCGAGTCACTCGGGATAGCGCCTTCCAGTGAGCGTAAGCGGCTGATGTGATGCAGGCCCAGCCACAGCGTCCCAGAGACAGGCACCATGCCTGTCTCTTTATGCACTGGCAAAGGAGAAAGCTGTATGCAAGTCAACATCAGTGGACATCAACTGGAAGTGACCAAACCCCTTCGTGAATACGTTGAGCTCAAGCTCAAAAAGCTCGAGGGGCATTTTGACAAGATTACCAACGTGCAGGTCACGATGACGGTCGAAAAGCTCAAGCAGAAGATCGAAGCCACGTTGCACATCCATGGTGGAGAGGTCGTTGCCAATGCTGAACATGACGACATGTATGCTGCCATCGACCTGCTCACTGACAAGCTAGACCGACAATTGCTCAAGCATAAGGAAAAGCAGCAAAGCATCCTCAAAGGTGCGGCCGCTCGCTAACGCCCATTCAAATGATCCGAATTGAAAATATCCTGACCCCCGGCCGCTCCCTTGTGAACGTGCCGGGTGGCAGTAAAAAGCGTGTACTTGAAGAAATTGCCAACCTGATCGGTCGTGAAGTACCGGGCATGGTTCAGGACACAGTATTCGCAAGTCTTGTTGCCCGTGAAAAACTGGGTTCGACCGGTTTCGGCAACGGTATTGCCATCCCTCATTGCCGCCTTGCTGACTGCAGCGAGCCTGTCAGTGCAGTCATTCACCTCGCTACCCCCGTGGATTTCGACGCCATCGATGGCGCGCCGGTTGACCTGCTGTTCGTCCTGCTGGTCCCGCAGGCTGCTACTGATGAGCACCTGGAGTTATTGCGCCAGATCGCCAGCATGCTTGATGACAAAGATGTGCGTAAGCGCCTGCGCAGTGCCGAAAGTGCTGAAGCGCTTTATCAAGTGGTGCTGGACGTGCAGAACGGAAACTGACCATGCGCATGATCATCGTCAGCGGCCGTTCCGGCTCGGGTAAAAGTACAGCCCTCGACGTGCTGGAAGACAACGGTTTTTACTGTGTCGACAACCTGCCTGCCGGACTGCTGCCGGAACTGGCCGAGCGAGCGCTGATCAATACTGAACTGGCCGAGCCCTTGCTGGCGGTGTCCATCGATGCGCGAAACCTGCCCAGTCACCTGACCCGCTTTCCGCAAATGCTGGATGAAGTCCGCTCACGCAACATCCAGTGCGACGTGCTTTACCTGGATGCGAATGAAGCAACCCTTCTCAAACGCTTCTCGGAAACCAGGCGTCGTCATCCTTTGAGCACGGCAGATCGTTCGCTGGCCGAGGCGATATGCGACGAGACAACGCTGCTGGGCCCGATCATCGATCTGGCCGACCTGAAAATCAACACCACCCACCTGAACCTCTATCAGTTGCGCGACGCACTCAAGTTTCGCCTGCTGAACAAGCCCGAGCCAGGCACTGCGTTTCTGATCGAATCCTTTGGTTTCAAGCGTGGCATGCCCGTCGACGCAGATCTGGTATTCGATGTGCGCTGCCTGCCCAACCCGTACTGGAAGCCTGAACTGCGCGACCATTCCGGGCTTGAACAACCGGTTATCGACTACCTGTCGGTGCAACCCGATGTTGAAGAGATGTTTCAGGACATCTTCGCTTATCTGAACAAATGGTTGCCCCGGTTTGCAGCCAGCAACCGTTCTTACGTTACCATTGCCATTGGCTGCACCGGCGGACATCACCGCTCTGTCTACCTGACCGAACGGCTCGGCCAGGTCTTGCAACAATCACTCAAGAACGTTCAGGTTCGCCACCGCGACCTTAGCTGAAAGGATTTTCACTGCGATGCCCGCTCGTCAAATCACCATCATCAACAAATTGGGCCTGCATGCCCGCGCTGCCGCCAAATTCGTCGGCGTCGCAGGCAAGTTCCCTTGCACGATCAGGGTTGGCCGCTCTGAGCAGACCATGGTCGATGGTAAAAGCATCATGGCCGTGATGATGCTGGCGGCAGGCAAAGGCACCGAAATCCATCTGAAAACCGAAGGCGAATTCGAGCAGGAAGCGCTCGATGGCCTGGTTGAACTGATCAACAACAAGTTTGATGAGGGCGAGTAAGCCCTCAAATACGCCCCTTCCAAGGTCACCAGCAGTGCATCCGCAACCAGCTCAAACCGTGAGCAATCAGTAACGCCATACCTGCCAACAGCAGCCCGGTGCCTACGACGAGCCGCAACAACCGCACACCGCTGAGAGCGAATATTCCTGAGCGCATAAGCTGCCTTGAGCCCGGTTACGGGAGTCAGGCCAGAGCGGCCTGATAACGTCGAGACACTTCATCCCAATTGATCACGTTGTAGAACGCGTTGATGTATTCGGGGCGACGGTTCTGATAGCGCAGGTAGTAAGCGTGCTCCCATACATCCAGACCCAGAATCGGCGTATTGCCATTCATCAACGGGCTGTCCTGATTACCGCTGCTTTCAACCACCAGCTTTTTGCCAGGGGTGACGCTCAGCCATGCCCAGCCGCTGCCGAAACGGGTCAATGCGGCTTTGGTAAACGCTTCCTTGAAGCTGTCATAGCCACCCAGCTGCTCGTCGATGGCCAAAGCGACAGCGCCTTTGGGCAAACCGCCTCCGCCTGGCACCATCACCTCCCAGAACAACGAATGATTCGCGTGACCGCCACCCTGGTTGATGACCGCCGGACGCAGGTTTTCAGGCAACTGCTTGATGCTGGCCACCAGCTTCTCGACGGACCAGTCAGCAAACTCGGTGCCTTCGATCGCAGCATTAAGGTTGTTGATGTAGGTCTGGTGATGCTTGGTGTAATGGATCTCCATGGTTTGCGCATCGATGTGCGGCTCCAGGGCATCGTATGCGTAAGGCAGTGCAGGCAAGGTATAAGGCATTTCAATGTGCTCCGTAGAAAAGTCCGGAAGTGGCTGCCGAGTGGCGCTGCAACGATGAGCGCGTGTGCTCGCTGCTGCTGTTCAACAACCGATGAGTGCGCGGGTATTCGCCGTGTTCACTGATAAAGCTCAGCAACTCGGCGTAGGTTTTGCTGCTGTGGCGCAAGGCTGCCTCACGTAGCGCTGGAGGAAGACGCTGATCCTGCATGGTCCGCAACAGATGTTGATGAATGGCACACAGGTATTCAGCGCTTTCCTCAGGCTGACCGAGGCTCAGGTGCAGGTCCGCCAGGTTGTGGTGAGAAATCACACAGGCCGCGACGGCCTCGTCGACATCCGCCCAACGCTCGAACAACACTTGCGCCAACGCCAGCGCCTGAAGGTAAAGCTCGCGGGCTTCGACCCACTCGCCCAGATTGAAACAGCGATTGGCCTGCTCGATAGTGCGTTTCCAATGCTGCATGGTCATACCTCCAGGGGACGTTGGCTGGCTGGAATCAAATACCGCCAGCGGTGAGTTTTTCAGGGTTGAGCAACACTTCCAGTTCGCTACGTTGCAAATCAGTGTGCTCAAGGGCGACGTCAATGACCGGACGGCCCTGCTTGTAAGCGGTCTTGGCAATTTCGGCGGCTTTCTGATAGCCAATGATCGGGTTGAGGGCCGTCACCAGAATCGGATTACGCGACAGCGCTTCCTTGAGCTTGGATTCATTGACCTTGAAGCTCGCAATCGCTTTGTCAGCCAGCAGCCGACTGGAATTGGCCAGCAGCTCGATGCTGCTGAGCAGGTTCTGGGCGATGATCGGCAGCATCACGTTAAGTTCGAAGTTGCCGGACTGTCCCGCCACGGTAATCGTCGCGTCGTTGCCGATCACTTGCGCGGCGACCATGGCGGTGGCTTCCGGGATGACCGGGTTGACCTTGCCCGGCATGATCGATGAGCCCGGCTGCAAAGCCTCCAGCTCGATCTCACCCAGCCCTGCCAGTGGCCCCGAATTCATCCAGCGCAGGTCGTTGGCAATTTTCATCAGCGACACCGCCGTGGCTTTGAGCTGGCCGGATACCGCGACCGCGGTGTCCTGCGAACCGATCAACGCGAACAGGTTCTTGCCAGGCGCGAATTGCACACCGGTCAACGTGCTCAACTGACGACTGAAACGAGCCGAAAACTCAGGATGCGCGTTGATCCCGGTACCGACTGCGGTGCCGCCCTGTGCCAGTGACTGAAGGCTCGGCTGGAGACCTTGCAGATGCTCGACGTTGGCGCGAATCTGCTGTGACCAGCCGTTGAGCACCTGGCTCATGCGCACGGGCATCGCGTCCATCAGATGCGTACGACCAGTCTTGACGAAGGCATGGACCTGCTCGGCTTTGTGTTCGGTCACTTGCACCAGATGGGCCAGCGCAGGCAGCAGTTGTTCGTGCAGAGCCAGTGCAGCGCTCACATGAATCGTGGTCGGGATGATGTCGTTGCTGCTCTGCCCGCAGTTGACGTGGTCATTGGGGTTGACCTCTTCGCCCAGCACACGCGTGGCCAGCGTGGCGATCACCTCGTTGGCGTTCATGTTGGTACTGGTGCCGGAACCGGTCTGAAAGATATCGACCGGAAAATGCGCCATGTAGTCACTGGCCAGCAGGTCTTTCACGGCACTGACAATCGCCCTGCTCTGCCCCTCGCTGATCTGCTCCAGCTCTAGGTTCGCCTGCGCTGCAGCCGCCTTGGCCAGCAACAGGGCACGAATGAATTGGCGGGGCATGCGTTGATGGCTGATCGGAAAGTTTTCCACCGCACGCTGAGTCTGCGCGCCGTAAAGGGCCTCGGCCGGGACCTGTAGCTGGCCCATGCTGTCGCGTTCGATACGGGTATTACTCATCGCAATGTCCTTGCACCAGTTCAGAGAGGGAAATAGAGGGCTGTAGCACGCAGGTCGCCAGTTGATGAACACAGGCTTGCCAGCGCTGACGCCGCGCAGGCGTGGAGGCGATTGCCTGTAAATCACGCAGCGGACGCCAGGCCTGATCCAGACACAGGCAGCGCCAGTGCCACGGCAATGCCGTATCGCGTGCGGTGTCTATCAAAAGACGGAAAGTGGTTTCGGCAATCATGGGCTGGGGCGTGGCGGTAAAACGCGCCAGATAGCGCCCTTCGGCGAGGTAGTGCTCGATCAGCCGAGGCTCGTCGGGCTCAAGGGCGCAACGAATCCGCAGACTCAATCCACGCCAGTTTTCCAGATAAGACAGCTCGTGCAGAACAGAACCCATGACCGCAGCTCATCTTAATAATGATATTCATTATTAAATGATATAAAGAATCATTACAAGCGCGATCTTGAACGAGTGCGTCATATACAGGTACTGAGATGCCCGCTTTGCTGCCGGTTCCCGGCAGAGTCCGCTCAAAACCTGAATATCGCGGACCAGCCTAGGGCTGCTTCGTCCCGGAGGGCGTGGGAGCGGACTTGTCCGCGATGGGCTGCAAAGCGGCCCTAAAACAGGCCACCTTGACTGTATCTGGTGCACCGAGGCGCTTGGTTTTGCTGCCGGTTCCCGGCAGTTAGCGGACGAGTCAGCTCCTACAAAACCTGGATATCGCGGACCAGCGTAGGGCTGCTTCGGCCCGGAGTGGGAGCGGACTTGTCCGCGATGGGCTGCAAAGCGGCCCTAAAACAGGCCACCTTGGCTGTATCTGGTGCACCGAGGCGCTTGGTTTTGCTGCCGGTTCCCGGCAGTTAGCGGACGAGTCAGCTCCTACAAAACCTGGATATCGCGGACAAGCGTAGGGCTGCTTCGGCCCGGAGGGCGTGGGAGCGGACTTGTCCGCGATGGGCTGCAAAGCGGCCTTAAAACAGGCCACCTTGGCTGTATCTGGTGCACCGAGGCGCTTGGTTTTGCTGCCGGTTCCCGGCAGTTCGCGGACGAGTCAGCTCCTACAAAACCTGGATATCGCGGACCAGCGAAGCGTCGCTAGGCTCAGCTACCCGCTACGGTCATACGCTCGATCAGCACCGAGCCTGTGCGGATGTTGCTGCGCAGTTCAAGATCGCTGCCAACGGCGACGATCTGCTTGAACATGTCACGCATGTTGCCGGCAATCGTCACTTCCTGAACCGGAAATTGTATTTCCCCGTTCTCGACCCAGAAACCTGCTGCGCCCCGCGAATAGTCACCGGTAACCATGTTCAGGCCGCTGCCCATCAATTCGGTTACCAGCAAGCCACGGCCCATACGTCGAATCAGCGCGGCCTGATCTTCCGAACCATGGGTGACGAACAGGTTATGCACCCCGCCCGCATTGGCAGTGCTCGGCATGCCCAGCTTGCGGCCGGAATAAGTACTCAGCACATAGGAAACCAGATCGCCGCCTTCCACGAACGGTTTGGCAAACGTCGCCAGACCGTCGCTGTCGAACGCCGAACTGCCCATTGCGTGCTTCAAGTGCGGACGCTCATCAATGGTCATCCACTCCGGGAACAGCCGCTGACCCAGGGCACCCTCCAGAAATGACGATTTACGGTACAGGTTGCCACCGGAAATGGCACCGAGAAAGCTGCCGAACAGGCCACCTGCCAGTTCTGCGGCAAACAGCACCGGCACTTCACAGGTCGGCACAGGACGCGCACCCAGACGGCTCGCCGCACGCAACGCAGCCTTGCGACCAATGCTCTGGGCATCGGCCAGCAACTCACCCTGGCGATTGACGTCGTACCAGTAATCACGCTGCATCTGGCCTTCGCCCTCGGCGATCATCACGCAACTGAGGCTGTGCCGCGTTGATGCATAACCACCGACGAAGCCATTACTGTTGCCATACACACGGCAGCCCTGATGGGTATTGAGCGTGGTGCCATCGGCGTTCTTGATCCGGCTGTCGGCGTCGAAGGCCGCGGCTTCGCAGGTCAGCGCTTTCTCGATGGCCTGCTCGGGCGTTATATCCCAGGTATGATAAAGATCGAAATCCATGACCTCTTTGGCCATCAGCGCAGCATCAGCCAGCCCGGAGCTTTCGTCTTCGGAGGTGTGCTCGGCAATCGCCAATGCAGCGGCGACGGTTTCACGAATGGCATCGGCCCCCGTGGCCGAGGTGCTGGCAGAGCCTTTACGCTGCCCGACATACAGGGTGATACCGAAACCCTGGTCGCGGTTGAACTCTACGGTTTCAACTTCACGCTGACGGACCGATGTCGACAGCCCCTGATCCACCGACACTGCGACTTCGCAGGCGCTGGCGCCCTGACGCCGGGCTTCGGCGATAATCTGCTCGACCTGTTCCTGCAGTTCGGGCAAGGCTTGCGGACCGACGCTTTGGGTTGCACTCATGACTTTCTCCATCAAATTCTTCTTTCAGCACAGGCCGAATACCGACCGGGCCGGACAAGCGGCCCACGACTGGTTATCATGGCGGCGTTTCTTTGCGGACTGCCCCCATGGTTGATTCTTACGACGACTCCCTCGACGGGGAGAAAAGCAAAACCCAGGTCAAACGAGAGCTGCATGCTCTGGTCGACCTCGGCGAGCGACTGACAACACTCAAAGCCGATGTGCTGGCCAAGCTGCCGCTGACCGACGCTTTGCGCAAGGCCCTGGCCGAAGCGCCCAAGCACACGGCGAACATCGCGCGAAAGCGGCATATTCTGTTCATTGGCAAGCTGATGCGCGATCAGGACCAAGAAGCCATTCTGGTGTTGCTGGACCAACTCGATGCCTCCACTCGCCAATACAACGAACGTTTTCACAATCTGGAGCGCTGGCGTGATCGCCTGATCGCGGGTGATGACGCCGACCTCGAGAAATTCGTTGTCGAATACCCCGATGCCGACCGTCAGCAGCTGCGCTCGCTGATTCGTCAGGCGCAACACGAAGTTGCACGTAACAAACCGCCGGCCACCAGCCGCAAAATCTTCAAATACATCCGTGAGCTGGACGAACTTCAACGCGGTCTGCGTTGATTTCAACCGCGGGGCCGGCAGCAGCAAGCGGCCAGCCCCGACTCACCTTCAGCTACCCGTACCACCTACCGTGATCGCATCGATTTTCAGCGTGGGCTGACCCACACCGACCGGCAGAGACTGGCCGTCCTTCCCGCACGTCCCCACGCCGCTATCGAGCGACAGGTCGTCGCCCACCATCGATACCCTGCTCATGGCTTCCGGCCCGTTACCGATCAAGGTCGCACCCTTGACCGGCGCAGTGATTTTGCCGTCCTCGATTAAATAAGCCTCGCTGGTCGAAAACACGAATTTGCCGCTGGTGATATCCACCTGACCGCCACCCAGATTGGCGCAGTAAATACCGCGCTTCACCGAGGCGATGATTTCCTGCGGGTCGCTCTGCCCGCCCAGCATGTAGGTATTGGTCATACGTGGCATCGGCAGGTGAGCGTAGGACTCGCGACGACCGTTACCAGTGCGTGCGACACCCATCAAGCGAGCATTGAGCTTGTCCTGCATGTAGCCCTTGAGCACGCCGTTCTCAATCAGTGTGGTGCACTCGGTCGGTGTGCCTTCGTCATCGACACTCAGCGAGCCGCGACGCCCTGCAAGGGTACCGTCGTCAACAATCGTGCAAAGTTTCGATGCAACCATCTCGCCCATGCGCCCGCTGTAAGCCGAACTGCCCTTGCGATTGAAGTCACCTTCAAGGCCGTGACCAACCGCCTCGTGCAGCAGCACGCCTGACCAGCCGGAACCCAGCACCACCGGCAATGTGCCTGCCGGAGCAGGAATAGCTTCCAGGTTGACCAGCGCCTGACGTAGCGCTTCACGCGCGTAGCCCATGGCACGATCATCGGTCAGGAAATAACGGTAGTCCGTACGCCCGCCACCGCCATGCCCGCCCCGCTCGCGGCGGCCGTTCTGCTCGACGATGACACTGACGTTGAAGCGCACCAGCGGACGCACATCGGCGGCCAGACTGCCATCGGCTGCGGCCACCAGAATGCGCTCCCAGACACCGGCCATGCTCACCGACACCTGCTGGATACGCGAGTCCAGCGCGCGCGTCGCGACGTCAATGCGCTTGAGCAGTTCGACCTTCTCGGCGCGGCTCAGCACTTCCAGAGGATTATCCGGGGCGTACAACTGGGCCACATCCTGCGAGGTAAAAGCCTGCACCCGGCCATTCTGCCCAGCGCGGGAGATGGAACGGGCAGCACGGGCAGCGGTGCGCAGTGCGTCCTCAGTGATAGCGTTGCTGTAAGCGAAACCAGTCTTTTCGCCCGATTGAGCGCGCACGCCCACGCCTTGATCGAGATTGAAACTGCCTTCCTTGACGATGCCGTCTTCGAGCGACCAGGACTCGGAGATCATGCCCTGAAAATACAGATCAGCCGCGTCGATACCCGGCCCGGCAAGCTCTCCGAGCACCGATTGCAGGCTGTCGAGGCTCAGGCCACCAGGGGCCAGAAGGTGTTCGCTGACTGAGGACAGATCACTCATATTCACTCCGAAGCAGGCCGCATGGCGTCCTGCGAAAAAAAGCGCCGGTGACTGGACACCGGCATCCGCGCCCGTATGGACGCCTGTTCTTCACTGTCGCGCTTGGCCAGCAGCACGGCTTCACCCTGTGCCTGCTCGGCCAGTACGCGGCCCCATGGATCAACGATGGCCGCGTGCCCGTAGGTCTCGCGAGGCCCCGGATGGACCCCGCCCTGTGCCGCCGCCAGCACGTAACACTGGGTTTCGATGGCGCGCGCCCGGATCAGAATGTCCCAGTGCGCAGCACCCGTTACCGCAGTAAAAGCTGACGGCGCGGTAATCAGTTCAGCACCGGCCTCCCGCAGCGCGGTGTACAGCTCGGGGAAGCGCAAGTCATAACAGACTGTCAGCCCCACGCGCCCTACAGGTGTATCGGCCACCACCACATTGTTTCCGTGAGCATAGTCATCGGATTCACGGTAGCGGCCCCGATTGTCAGCAACATCCACATCAAACAGATGCAGCTTGTCATACCGGGCCACCTGCTCACCGTGTTCATCGATCAGCAACGAACACGCCGTCACCTTGCCATCGGGTCGCTCATCCGGCGGCAGTGGCAAGGTTCCGGCAACAATCCATAACTTGAGGTCGCGAGCGGCCAGTTTCAACCATGGCAGGATCGGCCCATGCCCATGAGCTTCGGCACGACCGATGTTGGCCACGTCACGCCGCCCCATGGCAACAAAGTTTTCGGGCAGCACCGCGAGCCGCGCGCCACCTTCGGCTGCCTGCTCCAGCAAGCGGCGAGCGCTGACCAGATTAGCCTGGACATCGCTTTGGCTGACCATCTGAATCACAGCAAAGGACATGGCGACCCGCTCCTTGATGACCTGGCCACCACTGTACTCCATGCGGCGCTATTGGGGCTTTTCAAATGGCTTGTCGAACGTGATCTTCGGCTCTTTCCAAGGCCCTTCGACCTTGTATTGCACGCTGGCGAAGCGGGCAACCCTGTCGCCCAGCAGCTTGTCGACCAGGAACAGCGCGCCGCCAATGGCTGGCGCACCGACAATTAGTGCCGCGATCGGCAGGTTGTTGGTCACCGGCAAGGTCACCAGCAGCTTCGCATCAACGCGGTCGCGGACCATGTCCAGCGTACCGTTGAGCTCAAGATTACTCGACGGCCCGGTCAGGGTAATCGGGTTGCGCGTCACATAAACACCGTCACTGGCGACCAGCAGCCCTTTGACCCGGTCGTAACTGAGCCCTTTGCCCAGCAGGTCGGAGAAGTCCAGGCGCAAGCGACGGCCGATGGAGTTGAAATTCAACAATCCAAACACCCGCAGCGCCTGAGCACCGCCTTCTACCTCGACAAACTGGCCTCTGTTCAACGTCGCATCCAGGCTGCCGGAATAGCGCTTGAGGCCCACCCAGGCAGGCGAACCCGGCCAGCGTCCGTCGACATTCATTTCGAAACTTTCACTGGTGACCGTCGGCGCGAAGTTCCAGGCCTTGAGCACGTCGGCCAGATTCTTGCCTGCCACACGCCCCTTGAACGAGCTGCTGCTGGAGCCCGGAGTGCCCTCCCAGGCACCATCGCCCTCGAGCAAAATACCTTTGAGCCCCAGACTCAGGTCGGACATGCGCATACCGGTCGCCGTCGGGCGGGTTTTCAGCGACCAGGCACCCAGTAACTGGTCACCCTGAAACAGCTGGGCAATCTTCACGTCCAGCGCAGGAATATTGTGCGGGTCGATATCCGCCAGAGGGTCAGGCGCGTTCTCGACGACCGCCGCATTCGGATCAGAGGCAGGCAGTCGCACGTAGAGCATGTTGATACCGATCGGCGCGGACTTCGCGTCGGGCAGCACGGCAGTGCCCTTGGCCAGCGCGCTGTCCAGCGACAAGGCCCAGGCCGCAGCATTGCGCTGCAATTGAACACGTACGTTATCCAGCGTGGTGCCCATCGCCGTCAGCTTGCCGATCTGCAGGTCGACGCTGTTGAGCAGTTGTTTTGCGCTGCCGCCCGGATCATTGCCGGTATATCGTCCAGCCAGCTCCTGCCAGGGCGCTACGTCCAGCTCAGACAATTCGCCACGAATCCGCAGCCCTTTGGCGTCCGGCACTATCGCCCCGCCGCGCCCCAGATATAGCTCGCCGCGACCGTCGGCAAACCTGCCATTCGGTGCGGCAAAAGCAAAGTTGGCCTGATCGTTATACGCCACGCCAAGCCTGCGCTCCGTGCCTTGCAGGGTCATGCGGAACTCGCTGGGACGCTCCTCCTCGGCAGTCTTGCCAAACGGTGCAGGCAGATCGATTGCCACGCCCTTGAGCGTGGAGTTGATCACCAACGGGCTGTCCTTGCTGTCCAGAGTCAATTGCAGCTGATACGGCAAGTCACCCGACACCGGCAGTGGCTGGGTAACGCTCAGCCAGTCGGTCAGCCGCTTCACGGTGATCTGCCCGTTTGCCACAATGCGTGTCACGTTGTCGCCTGGCTTGCCTTCGGCAGCGATTTCTGCGGTCACGGGACGATCAAATGCCTGCGCCTTGATGCCCTTGCCGCTCAGCCCTTTGGCGCTGTCAAAGCGGAAATCGCCCTTGAGGCGAGTCAATTCCAGCACCGGGTCAGCCAGTTTCAAACGCGCATTGTCGGTACTGAAATCCACCACGACCTTTGGCTCGACGCCCTTGGCCAGCGGAATATCCAGCTTCAGCTTGCCATCCAGCGGACCTTCCCCGGTCCAACCGGCAAACGTGCTGGCCGTGCCGATGGGCGCTTGCTGGAGAATCTTCAGGCCATCGATCAGATTGCCGGAGAAACTGCCATCGACCAGCAGGTGGCTGTCCTGACCTGCCGGGACGTGGGGAATATTGACCAGCACGTTGCTTACTTTGGTATCGAGCAACTGCCCTTTGCTTGCCTTGACTCGCACGCCGCTGTTTTCGACGTAAACCTTGCCGTCGACTCCGGTCAACGAAGGCCAGCCCGGCTGGAACGCCAGCGTTGCGTTGCTGACATCGAAAAACAGGCCGATGACGCGTGCGGTGTCGGGCGAACTCTTGTTCAGCGACCCTTGATACTGAAAGAAACCCTGCTTGACCGCACCACTCACCACGGCGGTGCGCAGCCAGTGATCAAGCTCGGGACTGAGGGCTGTAGGCAGATACTTGCTGGTGTAACGGCCATCGCCGTCGACCATGCCGACCCGCAGGTCCATGTAGTCTTCCTGCTCATGGCTGAGATGAATCCTGATCAGAAAGTCTGCCGCGATCTTGCCTTCGTCACCGAGCACCTTGATATACGGCGCGATCAGGGTGAATGCCTGATCATCGAGCTTCCAGGTCAGACGGGCATTGGCCTTCTGGTAGCGCCAGGGATTGGCGAAGATAGGGTCCAGATGAAGCATAAAGTCATTGGTGTCGAGCCGCAGTTCGCCCTGGCCCAGATCGCCGCTGATGGCACCGGTGACATTTCCGGCCGCCGGGGCACCGTGATAGGCGTTGAACCCCACCTTGTCCAGATTGGCGGCAAAGCTCAGGCGCTTGTCGCCGGTTGCCTGTGGCCGGTAATCCAGCAACACGTTACGCAGCCCGCCTGTCACCTTGAGACCGTCGACCACTGCCATGGCTTTCTCCGGCAACGGTGCGAGGGAATCAATAAGCGGCGTGAGCGGCGTCAGGTCCAGGCGATCGGCCTGCACATGCCAGAGTTCTTCGCTGTCGGGCGTCGCAGCGGTTTGTGTGAGTTGCAGGCGGCTTTCCCAGCGCTTTTCGCCTAGGCTCATCGCCAGTGAATCGAGGTTCAGGTCGAAACCTGTGTCAGTGCGCGCAAACCAGGCGTTGAGCGCGAGATTGTCGACAGTCGAGGGTTTGCGACCGGCATAAACGCCTTTGACATGCGGCGCATTAAGCCGCGCAGTCGCGCTTTGCACAGTGCCCTTGCCCCAGCTCATCCACAGCTCGCCACCGGCCTGCAGCTTCGACAGTGTCCATTCCCGCGTGAGGCTTTTTGGCAACCACTTGGCCCAGTCGCTTTGCGGCAGGCTGGCGTAGACATCTGCCTCGCCGTCCTTCCATTGACTGGCCTGGATACGTGAACGCACATTCAGGGCAAACGGCTGACCATCCGGCAGCGTCAGGCGTGCATCAAGGCGCTGGTGATAACTGCCTGTGGCCAGACTGAGGTTTACATAGGTCAGGGTCAGCGGCGCGGCGTCAAACGGTTGCACAGTGACCTGGCTGTCGAGCAGCGACAAGTGCGAGACCATCTGCATTTGCTCAAGCACTTGCCCGGGGTCGAACGGGCTGTCGTTGCGCACTGGTAAGCCCTTTACCGACCAGTTGCCCTCCTTGTCCTGCCTGAGCATGAACTGCAGGCCGTCCACCTCGAGATGAGCGATGCGCACTTGACGCGCCAGCAGGCTTTCCCAGAGGTCGGGAACAACCCTTACACGATCAAGACGCACAGCACTGGAACCCTCTCCGACCATGACGTCGTGAGCCAGAAAAACCGGGGCAAACCGGCTCCAGCTGCCTTCCAGACTGCCAATGCTCAACGGCATGCCCAGCGCGCTGCTGGCCCTGGTTTCCACATCCACACGGTATTCGGCAACCAGCGGCGTGAGCTGACGCCCGAGGCTTACGTACAACGCCGCGAGCACCAAAACCAGTGCGCACAGGCTCAGACCCCAACGAGTCAGGGTTGCAACAAGGCGAGGAAGACGACCCATCTCAGGATGCCCTCCGCTGCGGGATACAAGCAGCGGAATCGGCGAATCGATTCCGGCTCAGGTGTGCAGGTGCGTTCCGGTACAGGTTTTGCTCATTTCCCACGCATCATTCTCGATAAAACGGCATACCTGCCAGAAACCCGAAGGGCACTTGTCATCATATTTCAAACGATCAGCACCCTCAGAGCAGCACCACGTCGTATTGTTCCTGCGAGTACATGGTTTCTACCTGAAAACGGATGGTCCGGCCAATGAAGCTCTCCAGTTCAGCCACATTGCCCGACTCCTCGTCGAGCAAGCGATCGACCACGCGCTGATTGGCCAGAACCCGATAACCCACCGCCTGATAGGCTCGGGCTTCTCGCAGGATCTCGCGAAAGATTTCATAGCAAATGGTCTCGGGGGTTTTCAGCTTGCCCCGACCCGCGCAGCAATGGCAGGGCTCGCAGAGCACTTGTTCAAGACTTTCACGGGTGCGCTTGCGGGTCATCTGCACCAGGCCAAGCTCGGTGATACCGATGATATTGGTCTTGGCGTGATCGCGCTCCAGCTGTTTCTCCAGCGTGCGTAACACCTGACGCTGGTGTTCACCGTCTTCCATGTCGATGAAATCGATAATGATGATGCCGCCCAGATTGCGCAGGCGCAGCTGCCGGGCAATGGCTGTCGCGGCTTCCAGGTTGGTCTTGAAGATGGTTTCTTCAAGGTTGCGATGCCCCACAAACGCGCCGGTATTGACGTCGATAGTGCTCATCGCCTCGGCCGGATCGACCACCAGATAACCACCGGACTTGAGCGGCACCTTGCGTTCGAGAGCTTTCTGGATTTCATCCTCGACCCCATAGAGGTCGAAGATCGGCCGTTCGCCCGGATAATGCTCCAGCCTGTCGGCAATCTCCGGCATCAATTCGGCCACGAACTGGGTGGTCTTCTGAAAGGTTTCCCGCGAGTCGATGCGGATTTTTTCGATACGCGGGCTCACCAGGTCACGCAAGGTACGCAGGGCCAGGCCCAGGTCCTCATAAATCACCGTAGGCGGGCTGACGGTCTTGATCTGCTCGCCGATCTGATCCCAGAGCCTGCGCAGATAGCGGATATCCATGAGGATTTCATCAGCACCGGCACCTTCGGCCGCGGTACGCAGAATAAAGCCTCCGGCCTCTTTGATACCTTCCAGGGCGACACAATCGCTGACAACTTTTTTCAGTCGTTCACGCTCTGCCTCGTCCTCGATTTTCAGGGAAATGCCTACATGCGCAGTGCGCGGCATGTACACCAGATACCGTGACGGAATGGAGAGCTGGGTAGTCAGCCGCGCGCCTTTGCTGCCGATGGGGTCCTTGGTGACTTGCACCACAAGGCTCTGGCCGTCATGCACCAGCGACGCAATGCTCTCGACGGCAGGCCCTTCACGCATGGATATTTCCGAGGCATGAATGAATGCAGCGCGGTCCAGACCGATATCGATGAACGCCGCCTGCATGCCGGGAAGCACCCGCACTACCTTGCCTTTGTAGATATTGCCGACGATGCCGCGGCGTTGGGTACGCTCGACGTGCACCTCTTGCAGAACACCGTTTTCTACCACTGCCACCCGTGATTCCATCGGGGTGATGTTGATCAGGATCTCTTCACTCATGACTCGTCACCTTCCAGGCATTGCCAGCAGGGTATGCCGAAATGGCCAAGCAGTTCTGCGGTTTCACACAGAGGCAGACCAACCACCCCAGAATAGCTGCCTTGCAGGCCCTCGACGAAAATCGCCGCCAGCCCTTGAATGGCATAGCCTCCGGCCTTGTCGGCAGGCTCGCCACTGGCCCAGTAGGCTTGGGCCTCGTGGGGTTGAATCGGGCGAAAGCGCACGCGACTGGTCACAATACGGGTTTCACTGCGATGCCGATCACTCAGCGCAACGGCAGTCATCACTTCGTGCTCGCGCCCGGACAGGGCCGTCAGCATGGCCAGAGCATCCGCCTCATCGGCCGGCTTGCCGAGAATGCGCCCATCAAGCACCACCGCCGTGTCAGCGCCCATCACGCAGGCCTGTTTTTCGGCCGCCAGCACAGACAGCCCGGCCTGGGCCTTGCCGAGCGCAAGACGCTCGACATAGGCAGCCGGGGTTTCGTGGTCGAAGGGAGTTTCGTCAATCTGAGCGTTCAGTACGGTAAAGGACACACCGATCTGAGTCAGAAGTTCGCGGCGGCGCGGCGAGCCAGAAGCCAGATAAAGCGAGGGCATAAGGACATCTCCGTGTCTGTTCGGGTGAGCGCCAGGGACGCAGCGGGGCGTCGCGCTCACCTTGCGCTTAATTGATTTTCAAACGTTTGCGCAATCCACGCAGGCCATAGCTGATCCAGGGCCACAACAGGGCACTGACCAGCGCGGGTAGAACCAGCGCCAACGTAGGCTGACGGTTGCCGGTCAATGCACTCAGCCAGAGCTGCGCAAGCTGCGCCAGACCGAATACGACCAACAGCACCAGACATTGCTGCCACATGGGGAACATACGCAGTCGCTGCTGCAGGGACATCACCAGAAACGTGATCAGGCTGAGGATCAGCGCATTCTGGCCGAGCAATGTGCCATACAGCACATCTTCCATCAGCCCCAGTATCCACGCAGTGGTCATACCGTATTTGTGCGGCAGCGCCAGAACCCAGAAGGTCAGCAACAGGGCCAGCCACAAGGGCCGGAAGATTTCCATGAATTGCGGCAGCGGCGAAACGCTCAGCAACAGACCGATCGCAAACGTCAGCCAGACCACCCAGCCATTGCGCCCGGAAACATGACTAACCATCGATAGGCTCCCGAGCAGTGGAAGGTCTTGAAGCAGGCGGCTGTGAAGCAGCAGGCCGGGCGGCAGGCCTTGTCGGTGTCACAGGCGCTGCAGTCGGCGCAGGCGTTGTCGATTGCGCAGCAGGCTTGTGCGTTGCAGTGCTGCCCGGGAATACCGGAACAGTTGCTTGCGGCCACATCGGGAAAGCAGGTGTCGGCGGCGGCAGGGTCGCCATCACTGAAGGCTCGATACCCTTGTCGATGGATTCCTGCGCTTGCGCCGCGTCGGCAGCGCGCTCTTCCGGCGAACGGCCGTCCGAGAACACCAGCAGCAGATAACGGCTGCGATTCAATGCGGCGGTTGGCACGGCACGCACGATTGCGAACGGCTGGCCGGAGTCGTGAATCACTTCCTTGACCGTAGCCACCGGGTAGCCAGCCGGGAAGCGCTGCCCCAGGCCGGAACTGACCAGCAGATCACCCTCTTTGATGTCGGCAGTATCTGCCACATGCCGAAGCTCAAGCCGTTCAGGGTTGCCGGTGCCGCTGGCGATAGCACGCAGGCCGTTGCGATTCACCTGCACCGGAATGCTGTGGGTCGTATCAGTCAGCAGCAGGACCCGCGAGGTGTACGGCATCAGCTCGACAACCTGGCCCATCAGGCCACGCGCATCGAGCACCGGCTGGCCCAGCACAACGCCGTCGCGCTCGCCCTTGTTGATGATGATGCGATGGGTGAAGGGGTTCGGGTCCATGCCGATCAACTCGGCGACCTCGACCTTTTCGTTGACCAGCGCAGAAGAGTTCAGCAACTCACGCAAACGAACGTTCTGCTCGGTCAGTGCCGCCAGCTTTTGCAGGCGACCTTGCAGGAGCAACGCTTCGGTCTTGAGTTTTTCGTTTTCGGCGATCAGCTCTGTGCGGCTGCCGAACTGACTGGCAACGCCTTGATACAAACGTTGTGGCAGATCAACGATCCAGTAGGACTGCATGAGCACCATCGACATCTGGCTGCGCACGGGCTTGAGGATCGTAAAGCGGGCGTCGACAACCATCAACGCAACCGACAGAACGGCCAGCACCAGCAGACGTACGCCCAGCGAAGGGCCTTTTGCGAAAAGCGGTTTAATAGGCCGCTCCTCCGGGGCATGCGATCGTTGGATCGAACTTCGATTGGCAATTATTCATGCGGTATGTAACCGGCCTGGACAAATGAAAGAGATAGGCACCCTGTTTCGGTGTCAGCACGATGCATACAGGTAGCACATACGCCACCTGCATACAAAAGACTCCGTGAAAGGCACTCCGGCGAATTACTCGCTGGAGAGCAGATCCATGGTGTGCTTATCCATCATTTCCAGCGCACGGCCACCGCCGCGGGCTACGCAGGTCAGCGGGTCTTCGGCAATGATCACCGGCAGACCTGTTTCCTGAGCCAGCAATTTGTCCAGATCACGCAGCAATGCACCGCCACCGGTCAGGACCAGACCACGCTCGGCGATGTCCGAGGCCAGTTCCGGAGGCGACTGCTCCAGAGCGCTCTTGACCGCCTGAACGATGGTCGCCAATGACTCCTGAAGCGCTTCAAGCACTTCGTTGGAGTTCAGGGTGAACGCACGTGGCACGCCTTCAGCCAGGTTGCGGCCGCGAACGTCGACTTCACGCACTTCACCGCCCGGGTAGGCCGTACCGATTTCCTGCTTGATGCGCTCGGCGGTGGATTCGCCGATCAGGCTGCCGTAGTTACGACGCACATAAGTGATGATCGCTTCATCGAAACGGTCGCCGCCTACACGTACGGATTCGGCATACACCACACCGTTCAGGGAAATCAGCGCGATCTCGGTGGTGCCGCCGCCGATGTCGACAACCATCGAACCGCGAGCTTCTTCCACCGGCAGACCGGCACCGATTGCAGCGGCCATTGGCTCTTCGATCAGGAATACTTCGCGTGCACCTGCACCCAGGGCAGATTCGCGAATGGCACGACGCTCAACCTGGGTGGATTTGCACGGAACGCAGATCAGCACACGAGGGCTGGGCTGCAGAAAGCTGTTTTCGTGGACCTTGTTGATGAAGTACTGCAACATTTTTTCGCAGACGCTGAAGTCGGCGATAACGCCGTCTTTCATTGGACGAATGGCTGCGATGTTGCCTGGAGTACGGCCCAGCATGCGCTTGGCTTCGGTACCGACGGCCACGACACTCTTCTGGTTGCCGTGAGTACGAATGGCAACGACAGAGGGTTCATTCAGAACGATACCGCGCTCACGCACGTAAATAAGGGTGTTGGCAGTGCCCAGGTCGATGGATAGATCACTGGAAAACATGCCACGCAGTTTCTTGAACATGGGAAAGGGACCCTAGGGAACGCGTGGTAAAAAAAGTGCGGCAAACTCTAACAACGACAGGGATTTTGGGCAAGGAGCCAATATGCTAAATTGGCGGTTTTCCGAACACCACCCTCGACGTTAGCGGCTTGAGACAGTAATAACGCGATAGTGTTCCGCAATTGGCAACAAAGCAAATCCATAAGCATTCCACTGGAGATACCCCATGGCGCTTGAACGCTCCGACGTGGAAAAGATCGCTCATCTGGCCCGACTGGGTCTCAATGACGCCGATATCCCGCGTACCACCGAAGCACTTAACAGCATTCTCGGGCTGGTCGATCAGATGCAAGCGGTCGACACCACTGGCATCGAACCTCTGGCCCACCCGCTGGAAGCCACCCAGCGACTGCGCGAAGACGCCGTCACCGAGCGAAATCGTCGTGACACTTACCAAGCCATCGCACCAGCGGTCCAAGACGGCCTCTATCTGGTTCCGAAAGTCATCGAGTAAGGGAAAGCGCCTGCATGCATCAAATGACTCTGGCCGAGATCGCTCGCGGACTCGCCGAAAAAAAGTTTTCTTCTGAAGAGCTGACCCGCGTTCTGCTGTCGCGTATCGCGACGCTCGACCCGCAGCTCAACAGCTTCATCAGCCTCACCGAAGACCTGGCCATCACTCAGGCCCAGGCGGCAGACGCTCGGCGCGCCGCCGGTGAGAACGGCCCGCTGCTCGGCGCCCCGCTGGCGCACAAGGACCTGTTCTGCACCCAGGGCATCCGTACCAGTTGCGGCTCCCGGATGCTCGACAACTTCAAGGCGCCGTATGACGCCACGGTTGTGTCGAAACTGGCTTCGGCAGGCACGGTAACGCTGGGCAAGACCAACATGGACGAATTCGCCATGGGTTCGGCCAACGAATCCAGCCATTACGGCGTGGTGAAAAACCCGTGGAATCTGCAATGCGTGCCCGGTGGCTCGTCCGGTGGTTCGGCAGCGGCGGTTGCTGCACGCCTGCTGCCTGCCGCAACCGGCACCGACACCGGCGGCTCGATTCGCCAGCCTGCGGCACTGACCAACCTCACCGGCCTCAAGCCTACCTACGGTCGTGTGTCGCGCTGGGGCATGATTGCCTACGCTTCAAGCCTCGATCAGGCAGGGCCAATGGCGCGCACCGCCGAAGATTGCGCACTGCTGCTGCAAGGCATGGCTGGCTTCGACCCGCAGGACTCGACCAGCATCGACGAGCCGGTTCCGGACTACTCCGCCAGCCTCAATACCTCGCTCAAGGGCCTGCGTATTGGCGTACCGAAAGAGTATTTCAGTGCAGGCCTGGACCCGCGTATCGCGCAATTGGTGCATGAAAGCGTCAAGGAGCTGGAAAAACTCGGTGCGGTCGTCAAGGAAGTCAGCCTGCCAAACCTGCAACACGCAATCCCGGCCTACTACGTCATCGCGCCGGCTGAGGCCTCGTCCAACCTGTCGCGCTTCGACGGCGTGCGTTTCGGCTACCGCTGCGAAGACCCGAAAGACCTGACCGACCTGTACAAGCGTTCCCGCGCTGAAGGCTTTGGCCCGGAAGTCCAGCGCCGCATCATGGTGGGCGCCTATGCGCTGTCGGCGGGCTACTACGACGCTTACTACCTGCAAGCGCAGAAGATCCGTCGCCTGATCAAGAACGATTTCATGAGTGCATTTGCCGAAGTCGACGTAATCCTCGGCCCGACCACGCCCAACCCGGCCTGGAAAATCGGCGCGAAGACCAACGATCCGATTGCCGAATACCTGGAAGACTTCTACACCATCACCGCCAACCTGGCGGGCCTGCCCGGCTTGTCCATGCCCGCAGGCTTTGTCGATGGCCTGCCGGTCGGCGTGCAGTTGCTCGCTCCGTATTTCCAGGAAGGCCGTCTCTTGAATGTGGCGCATCAGTATCAGCAAGTCACCGACTGGCACACTCGCGCACCTGAAGGCTTCTGAGGAGAAACACATGCAATGGGAAGTCGTCATCGGGCTGGAGATTCATACCCAGCTTTCGACCCAATCAAAGATTTTTTCCGGTAGCGCCACCACGTTCGGCTCCGAGCCCAACACCCAGGCCAGCCTCGTTGATCTGGGCATGCCTGGCGTATTGCCTGTGCTGAACAAGGAAGCCGTGCGCATGGCCGTCAAGTTCGGCCTAACGGTGGATGCCGAAATCGGCCAGCACAACGTGTTTGCCCGCAAGAACTACTTCTACCCCGACCTGCCCAAGGGCTACCAGATCAGCCAGATGGAGCTGCCGATTGTCGGCAAGGGCCACCTGGACATCACGCTGGAAGACGGTACGGTCAAGCGCATCGGCATCACCCGTGCGCACCTTGAGGAAGACGCAGGCAAAAGCTTGCACGAAGACTTCCAGGGCATGACCGGTATCGACCTGAACCGTGCCGGCACGCCGCTGCTGGAAATCGTTTCCGAGCCGGACATGCGCAGTGCCAAGGAAGCCGTGGCTTATGTAAAGGCCATCCATGCGATTGTCCGCTATCTGGGCATCTGTGACGGCAACATGGCCGAAGGCTCGCTGCGTTGCGACTGCAACGTGTCGATTCGCCCGAAGGGCCAGGTCAAATTCGGCACACGTTGCGAGATCAAGAACGTCAACTCGTTCCGCTTCATCGAGAAGGCGATCAACAGCGAGATCCAGCGCCAGATCGATCTGATCGAAGACGGTGGCAAGGTTATCCAGCAGACCCGCCTGTACGATCCGAACACCAACGAAACCCGCGCCATGCGCAGCAAGGAGGAAGCCAACGACTACCGTTACTTCCCCGACCCCGACCTGTTGCCGGTGATCATCGAGGATTCGTTCCTCGAGGAAACCCGCGCCACATTGCCGGAACTGCCGCCGCAAAAGCGCGAACGTTTCCAGAGTCAGTTTGGCCTGTCGACCTACGATGCCAGTGTGCTGGCCTCCAGCCGCGAACAGGCCGACTACTTCGAGCAGGTGGTCAGCATCAGCGGTGACGCCAAGCTGGCCGCCAACTGGGTCATGGTCGAACTGGGCAGCCTGCTGAACAAACAGGGCCTGGAAATCGAACAGTCGCCGGTCAGTGCCGAGCAACTGGGTGGCATGCTCAAGCGCATCACCGACAACACCATTTCCGGCAAGATCGCGAAAATGGTGTTCGAGGCGATGGCCAATGGCGGAGGCAGTGCCGATGAAGTCATCGACAAGCGCGGCCTGAAGCAAGTAACCGACAGCGGTGCCATCGAGTCGATGCTCGACGAGATGCTTGCTGCCAACGCGGAGCAGGTCGAACAATATCGCGCCGCTGATGAAGCCAAGCGCGGCAAGATGTTCGGTTTCTTCGTCGGTCAGGCAATGAAAGCCTCCAAAGGCAAGGCCAACCCGCAGCAGGTCAACGAGTTGCTGAAGGCCAAGCTGGAGGGCTGATCCTCGTCACTCTCGTGCCCATGCTATGCGATCAGCGTTATACACGAGTCTTGTGGGAGCGAGCTTGCTCGCGAATAGGCCGGTACAGCCTCTAGAGACAGGGCGTTTGGACCAAGGTCTTCGTGAGCAAGCTCACTCCCACAGAGATCTTTATTCACATCGCGATTGCGGTCAAAGACCCCGCTTTTTGGGCTCTTCATGACTTATGTATAACGCTAGCGCTCCGCCTGGGAATGCAGTTCTGGACGCTCTGCGTCCGCTGTTGCGTGCGCGCTGCGACACCGAGTTGCGACGCGGAGCGTCAGGAAATGCATGCCAGCATGGAGGATTGGCATGAGAGTCAACCACACCTACTCCGGCACTCAGGAACCCAACCCATGCGCCGCCTTATTTTTGCCTGCAGCCTGCTGACGTTACTGGCAGGCTGCGCCAATCACATCATCGACCCTCACGGTTATGACGAGACCGGCACAGCCGCTTATTACGGTGCCCGCCATCATGGCAATCGCACAGCCAGTGGCGAACCCTTCAATCAGAACGCCCTGACTGCCGCCCACAGGCAGTTGCCATTCGGCACGCGCGTCAAGGTCACTAACCTGGACAACGACAGGTCAGTGGTCGTACGCATCAATGATCGCGGCCCCCACACGCGTGGTCGTTTGATCGATGTCTCTCGCGAAGCAGCCGAACAACTGGGTATGCTGCGTAGCGGCACCGCGCCAGTGCGTGTTCAGGCCCTCGATTAGCCTTAACCCCGATCAACACCAACAAGGACACTCGTATTCTCCAGCTATCGGCCCTGCCCGCCCCCGCGCTCATTCAAATGCTCAGCGGCCTGTTATTGCTGCTGATCGGGGCAGAACTTTCAGTGCGTGCGGCAGTGCATCTGGCGGCGATTTTCAAGGTCAGGCCACTGATCATCGGCCTGACCGTGGTGGCGATGGGCACCAGTGCGCCGCAAATGGCGGTAAGCCTGCAAGCGGCGTTTGCCGATAACACCGACATCGCCGTAGGCAGCGTCATCGGTGGCAACATCTTCAATGTCCTGGTGATTCTTGGCCTGTGCGCGCTCATCATCCCGTTACGCGTTGCCCGCCAGGTGCTGCACATCGATATTCCGCTGATGATCGGGGCCTGCCTGCTGGCCATCGGCCTGTCATGGAACGGCGAATTCAGCAAGTTTGACGGCGCACTGCTGCTTGCCGGGTTGCTGGCCTGCCTGACTGTCATCATCCGCCAGGGCGGTCACACGCCGCGCCACGGCCATGCCGAAACGACAGAGAAACCACGCACCTTCACGCGCATCCTCATGCTTGCCGCGGGCTTGCTGCTGCTGACCGCTGGCGGCCACCTGCTGGTTGACGCTTCGGTCGTGATCGCCATCCATCTGGGGCTTTCCGAGCGCATTGTCGGCCTGACCATCATCGCCATCGGCACCTCACTGCCTGCCCTGATGACCTCGATGATCGCGGCGTTTCGTGGCGAACGGGATATTGCAGTGGGGAACGTGATCGGCAGCAACCTGTTCAACCTGCTGGGGGTATTGGGAGTGACCGCACTGTTCGCCCCCGTGCCGCTGACGATCTCGCCGAATGCAATGGTGTTCGACCTGCCGATCATGCTCGGTGTTTCGCTGCTTTGTGTGCCGCTGTTCTATTCCGGCTACCGGATAGACCGCATGGAAGGGGTGTTTCTGCTGTCGCTGTACCTGACGTACGGGCTGCATATTCTGTCGATCAGCACTGGAATGGCACTGGCCGAAAGGCTCGAAACAAAAATGCTTACTCTGGTTCTGCCTGTGCTCGGCGTTATTGTTGCCTGGGGCACGATCCGCGCCTGGCGACGCCAGCACTGACCTCAATCCGCATCGATAAAGGGGAATGCCATGACAGACAAGACAATCAGCGAAGGCGAGCAGATCCGTCGTCAGGTAATGGGCGATGTCTACGTCGACCGGGCGCTGGGTAACGCGACCGAGTTCAGCCAGCCGCTGCAGGACTTCGTCAACGAACACGCCTGGGGCAGCGTCTGGAGCCGTGAGGGTCTGCCGCTGAAAACCCGCAGCCTGATCACCCTGGCCACCCTCACCGCCCTGAAATGCCCGCAAGAGCTAAAGGGCCATGTTCGTGGAGCACTGAACAACGGTTGCACGGTTGAGGAAATTCGCGAGGCGCTGCTGCACTGCGCGGTCTATGCCGGCGTGCCAGCAGCCATCGACGCGTTCCGTGCAGCAAAGGAAGTCATCGACAGCTAAGTAAAGCCGGACTAGATCCAGCCGCCCCATTGCAGAATGAAAATTCCCACGTTGGTGGTGACCGCTGCGGCCAGTGTGGTGATGACGATGATCGCGGCGGCCAGTTCGTAGTTGCCGTTGGCGGTGCGCGCCATGATGTAGCTGGCAGCGGCCGTCGGGCTCGCGAAGTAAAGGAACAGAATGCCCAATTCCGCGCCGCGAAAACCGACCAGCCAGGCGGCCAGCGTGCAGAGCAGCGGCAGCGTGATCATTTTCATGACGCTGGCACTGATCGCCAGACTGCCACTTTTACGCAGCGAGGCCAGCGACAGCGTGCCGCCGATGCAAATCAGCGCCAGCGGCAGGGTCATTTGCGCCAGATAACTGCCGGACGTCTCCAGCCACCTGGGCAGGCCTATGCTGAAGTAAGCGAAAGGCGATGCGATGATGACGCTGATGATCAGCGGGTTGGCCAGCACACTTTTGAACACGCTCCAGGGGTCGGACTTGATCACCGGGCTGTAAACCGCCAGCACAATTGTCGACAACGTGTTGTAGAAGACGATGACCAGCGCGGCCAGAATCGCCCCCAACGAAATGCCATAAGGGCCGTACATGCTCGCCGCCAGCGCCAGGCCGATTACCCCGTTGTTGCCACGGAACGCGCCCTGAACGTAAACGCCACGCTCTTCTTGCGGGCAGCGCCAGATCGCCCAGCCCCAGGCGAATGCGAAACTCAGCAGCGTCGCGACACTGAAAAAGATGAGCAGTCTGGGTTGCAGAGCCGCGCGCAAATCAGCGTGAATAATGCCCAGAAACAGCAGCGCAGGCATCGTGACGTTGAACACCAGCCCGGAAGCCGCGACGATAAATCCGTCGTTGATAGCACCGATGCGTTTGAGCAATACGCCCAGAAACAGCATGGCAAACACCGGGGCGGTGATGTTCAGGGTTTGGAGAAAAATAGCCAGCATGCAACACACCCGGTCCCGTCGTTAGGTAGCTCATGATAGGCCACACACGACAAGCATGTTGCAAGGAATTTCCGAAAGGCTTACCTGAACAACCCCGATTCTCTGTCAGACAATGCGGCTAACCTCCACGGTCGGCTGCAATTTGCGCTCGAACACTGAAACGCCATCAAGATCGCGCAGGGCAACAGACATCTCGCCGGTCTGCCCGTCGATGTTCACTTCGCCAAAGAACTGATAACCCGCAAAAGGCGAGGTGTTCTGTGCAGGGGGCGCCTTCTGGAACACCAGTTCCGGACCGAACGTCTTGTCCAGTACATTGGGACCGAAGCTGCCCGCATTCAGTGGCCCGGCGACGAATTCCCAGAACGGGTCGAAGTCCTGAAACACGGCACGATCCGGCTGGTAATGATGCGCGGCGCAGTAATGGACATCAGCCGTCAGCCAGACACAGTCGCGAATCTTCTGCGCGCGCAGGTACGCCAGCAATTCGGCAACCTCCAGCTCGCGGCCAAGCGCCGGTCCGTCATTGCCGTTGGCGATGGCTTCCCAGCGCGCCACACCGGGGTTCACCTCGCCATCCGGTACGCCAAGGCCGATGGGCATGTCAGCAGCAATGACCTTCCATTGCGCGCGCGACGCATTGAGTTCGCGCTTGAGCCAGTCAAGTTGCTCACGGCCAAGAAATGCAGTGGTAGGGCCCGGTTTTTCGGCCAGATTGGCATCATTGCCATCGCGGTAGCTGCGCATATCGAGGACAAAAACGTCGAGCATCGGACCGTAGGGAATCTTGCGATAAATGCGTCCGCCATTGTCGGCTTGCTGCAAGCGCAGCGGCGCGTACTCCAGATAAGCCTGGCGGGCACGCGAGGACAGCAGCTGGATATCCTTGACCTTGTAACGCTCATCAAGCTGCTTGCTGGGCGACCAGTTGTTGGTGACTTCGTGGTCATCCCATTGCCAGATCTGCGGCACTTCTGCGTTGAAGCGGCGCAGATTTTCATCCATAAGGTTATAGCGGTAATTGCCTCGGTACTCGTCGAGGGTCTCCGCCACCTTGCTTTTCGCCTCGGTGGTCAGGTTGCGCCAGATCCGCCCGCCTTCCGTGGTGATCTGCTCGGGCACTGGCCCGTCGGCGTAAATGGTGTCACCGCTGTGGATAAAAAAGTCCGGCAAGCGCAAGCGCATCGCCTCATAGATACGCATGCCACCAATGTCAGGGTTGATGCCGAAGCCCTGCCCCACCGTGTCGCCACTCCAGACGAAGCGGATGTCACGACGCTGTTGGGGCGTGCTGCGCAGATGGCCGAACCAGGGCTCGCTGGCGACACCGCTCTGGGCATCCTCGAACGAGACGCGGTAGAAAATCGCCTGATCGACCGGCAGCCCGCTCAACTCGACCCGCGCAGTGAAGTCGGTACGCGGATCGGCGAGCGCCGAGACCACGCGCCGTGGCTGGGTAAACATACTGCGTGTGTCCCATTCGACAACCATCCGTGAAGGCCGGTCGCTGCGGCTCCAGACCATGGCCTTGTCGCCGAGCACATCTCCGGACTGCACACCATCGACCATTTTCGGGCGGTCCTGCACCGAAGCGATCACCGCAGGCGCAAGCCCCGGCAACAGCAAACCGGCCCCCACGGCCTGGATGACACGGCGACGCTTGAGATCGAACTGGCTCACGGTTATCCCCTCGCTGACAGGCAAAAAAGTACCGTAGCAGGGGAATGTTGGCGCTGTATGACAACACAGGGCCGGAATAACGCACCTGACGCTAAAAACCGTCAGCGCCCGCTAGCTGTTAAACTCCCGCGCCTTATTCCAGCCCGAGGCGCTTAGCATGTCTTCCTTGAATCAGGCGCTCAGCGTCGCCCTCGATAATCGTCAATCGTTGCTGGGCGAACTGCATCAGCAGGGCACGGACTGCTATCGGCTGTTTCACGGCAGTCAGGAAGGCGCCAGCGGGCTGACCATCGACCGCTACGGCCCGCAGTTGCTGGTACAAAGCTTCCACACCCGCCTGGATCGCGATGCATTGCTTGCGCTGCACGAGCAAGTCAACACACGACTGGGCCTGGAAACGCTGCTTGTCTATAACGATCGCTCGCAAGGCAACTCACGCGTGGATCGCCAGGATACGGTCTACAAGGCTGACGAAGCGGCGCTGGCCGACCATATCGGGCATGAGTGGGGGCTCAACTATCGGGTCCGTGGCCGACATGCGGGCCAAGACCCGTTGTTGTTTCTGGACCTGCGCAACACGCGTGGCTGGGTCAAACAGCACAGCTCCGGCAAAAGCGTGCTGAACCTGTTCGCCTATACCTGCGGCGTCGGTCTCAGCGCTGCGGCCGGTGGCGCGAGCGAGGTGTGCAATCTGGACTTCGCCGAGGGCAATCTGGCCGTGGGTCGAGAGAATGGTGCGCTTAACCCGCAACTGCCACCCATGCAGTTCATCCAGTCGGATTATTTTCCGGCAATCCGCCAACTGGCGGGGCTGCCGATTGCAGCGCGGCGTAGCCAACAATTGCCCAGCTACATGAAGCTGCAACAGCGCCAGTATGATCTGGTCCTGCTTGACCCACCTGCCTGGGCCAAAAGTGCGTTCGGCACCGTTGACCTGTTGCGCGACTATCAAAGCCTGCTCAAGCCGGCGCTGTTGACGACGGCAGACGGCGGCGTGCTGATCTGCTGCAACAACCTTGCGAAGGTCAGCATGCAGGACTGGCGTGAGCAGGTATTACGCTGTGCCACCAAGGCTGGACGCCCGGTACGCGACTGCCAGGAGATGCTTCCTGCCAAGGACTTCCCGTCTCTGGATAATCAGCCACCCCTGAAAACGCTGATCCTGCAACTCTGATCCGGCGGCTGGTATCGCAAAGCACTATCGGAAAGTTCCTACGAGCGGCGACGGCAGTGCCTTGGGAACCGAACAGGCATGCCATACTCCAAGGGCTTCCAAAAGAGAGAGACGCCGCTGCCCATGTCCAGAGGATTGAAACGCACACTTGGCTCCTTGCTGACTGTGATCGTGCTCTACAGCTTGCTGGGGTTCTTCATTCTTCCCGGTGTCGCTCTGCGGATCGCCAATCAGCAATTGGCCAATTACGCCACCGTGCCGGCGAAGCTTGAACGCCTGGAATTCAATCCCTACACGCTGGAGCTGACGCTCTGGGGCCTGAACATCGGCACGCCGGGCAAGGAACAGGTCGCGTTTGAAAAGCTTTATGCCAACCTGCAAATCAACAGCCTGTGGACTCGGGCCCTGCACCTGCAACGCATCGAGCTGATCAAACCCAAGACCGAGCTGTTGTTCGACAAGCAAGGCAAACTCAATCTGGCGCAACTGTTCAAGCTGCCAGCCAGCGAACCTGCCAAGGACGAACCACCCGGCAAGCCGTTCCCGCTGCGTATCGACGAAATAAAACTGGCCGATGGCTATGTTCACTTTCAGGATGTGCGCCCCAGCCAGCCCATCGAATTTCTCTACGACACACTCAATTTCGAACTCAAGAACCTCAGCACATTACCCGAAGACAATGCCGACATGACGCTGGTCGCGGCAGGTCCGGATGGCGGGCAGATCGACTGGGTCGGGCGTATCAGCCTGATACCGATCACCTCGGAAGGGACGCTGAAAGTCACCGACAGCAAGATGAAGCTGTGGTGGCCTTACGTGCGTGATGCGTTGCCGCTGGCGCTTGAGGACGGCGTGCTGAATTTCAGCACGGCCTACACACTGAATCTGGCCAAGGAAACCGAGCTGAAGCTGACCAATGTGTCGGCCAGTGTCGCGCCCTTCGCGTTGAACACGCCAGACGGTCGCCCTCTGGTACGCCTGCAACGCCTGGACGTGAGCGAAACATCAGTCGATCTGGCAAAGCAGCTGGTGACCGTAGGCAAGATCCGCAGCCAGAAACTGGAAACCTGGGCAGCGCGCGAAGCCGACGGGCAACTGGACTGGCAAAAGCTGTTTGCCAGCCAGCCGGGCAAGCCAGCGGCAGCGCAAACACCGGCCGTGGACGACAAGGCGGCTGAACCGGCCCCAGCCACAGAGGCCTCTGCCAAAGCCAAGCCCGCCACGCAAAGCACGCCATGGCAGGTGCTGCTGCGAGATGTGCAGCTGCGCAATTACATGGTCCATCTGGCAGATCGCGTACCTCAAGAGCCTGTTGCTCTGGATGTTGGCCCGCTGAATCTGGACATCCAGAATTTCGACAGCCTTAACAAATCCCCCTTCACGCTTAAGCTTGATACCGGGCTGGGCAAACAGGGCAACCTCACTGCAGCCGGCGATGTGAACCTCAACCCAGTCAGTGCACAACTTAACGTAACTACCCGCGACATCGACCTGCGCCTAGCCCAAGCCTACATCAGCCCGTTCATTCGTCTGGAAATGCGCAGCGGCATGCTGGGCAGCGATCTGGCGGTCAACCTGAAAAGCACCGAACCGCTGGCGTTCAGCGTTACCGGCAAAGCGCAGGTCAATCAGCTTCACACACTCGACACGCTCAAACAGCGCGACTTCCTGAAGTGGCAGCAACTGCAACTCGAAGGGCTGGACTACCAGCACGGCACGGGCCTTTCGATTGCCAAAGTCAACATGGATCAGCCTTACGCACGCTTCATGATCAATGAAGACCGGACCACCAATGTTGACGATCTGCTGATTCCGCAGCCTGATGACAAGACCGCATCGCAGCCAAAAACAGCCAGAACACAGCCCAAGGCCAAGGCAGATAACCTTCTGGCGATTTACGTCGGCGAAGTGAATATCAAGGATGGCTCGGCAAACTTTGCCGACATGACCCTGACCCCCAACTTTGCCACCGCCGTGCAGCAGCTCAATGGTCGTATCGGCACCATCGACAACCGCAAGGCGACACCGGCACCCGTGGACATCCAGGGCAAGGTCGACCGCTACGCGCCTGTGACCATCAAAGGCAGCCTTAACCCGTTCGACCCGATGGCCAGCCTGGATATCACCACCAGCTTCAAGCGTGTCGAGCTGACCAATCTGACCCCCTATTCCGGCAAGTTCGCCGGTTTCAGGATCCGCAAGGGCAGGCTCAATCTCGACCTGCACTACTTGATCACCAAAGGTCAGCTCAAGGCGCAGAACAAGGTGCTGGTTGAACAGTTGCAACTGGGTGAGCGTGTCGACAGCCCGGATGCGCTGGACCTGCCTATCCGTCTGGCAGTCGCGCTGCTCAAGGATACGCAGGGACGAATTTCCCTGGAGCTGCCGATCGAGGGCGATCTGAACAACCCGCAGTTCAGCGTGATGCCAATTGTCTGGCAAACCCTGCGCAATCTTGTGCTGCGTGCTGCGCAGGCTCCGTTCAAGATGCTCGGCGGGCTGGTCGCCGGTGGAAGCTCCGAGGATCTCGGCAGCGTGAGTTTTGCGCCGGGCTCCAGTGATTTGTCGGCCGAGGCGCAAAGCGCCCTGGACAAGCTCTCGGTGGCGCTCAAGGAGCGCCCGGACCTGAAGCTGGAGATCGAGGGCACCAGCGCTGCCAGCAGTGACGGTCCTCTGATCGCCCAACAGCGGCTGGAGCGGGAATACCAGTACACCTATTACAAGATCCTCCAGCGACGCGGCGACAAGGTTCCGGCCAGGGCCGGCTTGATACAGGTCCCGGAAGATGAAAAAGCTCCTATGCTTGAAGGTATCTACCGCACACGCCTGAAACAGCAACCGCCTGCCGAATGGGCAAACCTGGGCAAGGAACAACGTGCAAACCAGATGCGTGCCGCCGTGCTCAAGTTCTGGAGCAGCAATGAGGTATTGCTGCGTGAGCTGGGCCAAGGCAGAGCCAGCAGCATCAAGGACTACCTGGTAGACAAGGGCAAGCTGGAAGACGCTCGTGTGTACTTCGTCGATGCCCGCCTGGGTCAGGCCCAGCCAGATGGTAAAGTCATCAGCCCCCTCCACCTCGACAGTGAATGAAGCCTTGGCACGTACCCGAATCAAACTGCTGATCAACCTGACCCTTGCCGCTATGGCCGTGTCAGTTGCTGCCTCTTCATATGCCACGTCAACGCTGCGCTGCGGCAACCAGCTGGTCAGCACGGGGGACCGGGCATTCGAAGTGCAGCAGAAATGCGGAGAGCCCATAAGCCAGGAAGTGCTGGGCACTCAGGAGACCTTCAATAGTAACTACCGAAGGTCCGAAGCCGTAAGAATTGAGGAATGGATCTACGGACCTGATAACGGCATGTATCAGTATCTGCGCTTCGAAGGGGGTCGCCTGGTGAGGATTGAAAGCAAGCGTCGCACCTGACTCTCCCAAGCGTCTGTTTGTCACCGTCATAGAAAAGGCCCCGACTCTTCAGTCGGGGCCTTTAATGGCTACATCCTTGTAGCCTCGCATGAACTTTCCATCAATCAATGACTGCGGCTGTTCATGAGCAGTATTCGATTACTCGGCTTTCAGGCCAGCAGCCGATACGTCTTTAACACCTTTGATTTTCTTGGTGATAGCGACGGCGATTTTCTTCTGAGCATCAGTTACAGCTACAGTGGAAGAAAGGGAAACCACGCCTTTGTTGGTCTCAACCTTGATGTCCGAACCTGGGATGCCTTTCTCGGTCAGCAGGTCAGCTTTGACTTTGGTGGTGATCCAGGTGTCAGAAGTATCTTCTTTGACTTCTTGAGTAGTGGTGTTAGCTGCCAGAACCATTGGCGCTTGGGCCGAGGTCTGTGCGAAAGCAGCGTTGGCCATGGTCAGAGTCAGGGCAGTAGCGGTAGCAGCGGCAATAGCGAACTTCTTCATACGATAACTCCTGTTTTTCTCAAAATCTGCACCAGCGTGTGGTGGCAGGGTTAACAGGTATATCGCAAGCGGTGTGCCAAAAACCAAAAACACTAAAAACCTTTTAAAATCATATAGTTAATTTTTTTAATTTTTAACCGGGTCGTGCAGTTTGCCCGTTCGTCACTAATCGGGCTTGCAAGATGCATGTTTGCACCGAGCAGTTTGCATGCCCCGTTTGTAACCCTCTAATTGCGCTCATAAAAAAAGGACTCCGAAGAGTCCTTTTTCACATGCCGCTCAGATCAATCAGACGCCCGACGCTTTCGCTGCCGCTACGTCCTTGATCGACAGCTTGATACGACCGCGGTTGTCCACGTCCAGTACCAGCACTTCGACTTCCTGACCTTCCTTGAGGATATCGGTCACTTTCTCTACGCGAGCATCGCTCAGCATCGAGATGTGAACCAGACCGTCCTTGCCCGGCAGGATGTTGACGAATGCGCCGAAATCGACGATGCGCTCAACCTTACCGACGTAGATCTTGCCGATCTCGGCTTCTGCGGTAATGCCCAGAACGCGCTGACGTGCTGCCTCAGCCGCTTCCTTGGACTCGCCGAAGATCTTGATCGAGCCGTCGTCTTCGATGTCGATCGAAGCCTTGGTCTCTTCGCAGATAGCACGGATGGTTGCACCACCCTTGCCGATCACGTCACGGATCTTGTCGGTGTCGATCTTCATCGCGATCATGGTCGGAGCGTTGGCCGACAGCTCGTTACGCGACTGACCGATGATCTGGTTCATCTGACCGAGGATGTTCAGGCGAGCTTCCAGGGCCTGACCCAGGGCGATCTCCATGATTTCTTCGGTGATGCCTTTGATCTTGATGTCCATCTGCAGCGCGGTAACACCTTTGGAGGTACCTGCTACCTTGAAGTCCATGTCGCCCAAGTGATCTTCGTCACCCAGGATGTCGGTCAGAATGGCGAACTTCTCGCCTTCCTTGACCAGACCCATGGCGATACCGGCAACCGGTGCCTTCATCGGAACACCAGCGTCCATCAGTGCCAGGGAAGCGCCGCAGACCGAAGCCATGGAGCTGGAACCGTTGGACTCGGTGATTTCCGACACGACACGGATGGTGTACGGGAACACGTCGGCGCCTGGCAGCATGGCCTGAACGCTGCGACGGGCCAGACGGCCGTGACCAATTTCACGACGGCCCGCGCCGCCCATGCGACCACACTCGCCCACCGAGAACGGAGGGAAGTTGTAGTGCAGCATGAAGGGGTCTTTTTTCTCGCCTTCAAGGGTGTCGAGCAGCTGTGCGTCGCGCGCGGTACCCAGCGTTGCAACAACCAGCGCCTGAGTTTCGCCACGGGTGAACAGTGCCGAACCGTGAGTCTTCGGCAGAACGCCGACTTCGATATTCAGAGGGCGAACGGTGCGAGTATCGCGACCATCGATACGCGGCTTGCCGTTGACGATGTTTTCGCGAACGGTGCGGTATTCGATTTCACCGAAAGCAGCTTTGACTTCGCTGGCAGACGGGCTGCCTTCTTCAACAGCCAGCTTGGCAACGACCTGATCTTTCAGCTCGCTCAGGCGCGCATAGCGGTCGGCTTTGACAGTGATGGTGTAAGCCTGGGAGATCGCGTCGCCGAACTCGGCACGGATAGCGCCCAGCAGTGCGGTGGCTTCAGGCTTTGGCTGCCAGTCCCAGACAGGCTTGGCGGCTTCTGCAGCCAGTTCCTTGATGGCGTTGATCACCACCTGGAATTCGTCATGGGCGAACAGCACAGCGCCCAGCATCTGGTCTTCGGTCAGCTCTTTGGCTTCGGATTCAACCATCAGAACGGCTTCGGAAGTACCGGCTACGACCATGTCCAGGCTCGAAGCCTGCAGTTGCTCGTAAGTCGGGTTCAGCAGGTAGCCAGTGCTTTCGTGGAAAGCAACGCGCGCAGCACCGACCGGACCGTCGAACGGAATACCGGAGATGGCCAGTGCAGCCGAAGTACCGATCATCGCAGCGATGTCCGGATCGATTTTCTTGCTGGTGGAGACGACGGTGCAGACAACCTGCACTTCGTTCATGAAGCCTTCTGGAAACAACGGGCGGATCGGACGGTCGATCAGGCGCGAGGTCAGGGTTTCTTTCTCGGAAGGACGGCCTTCACGCTTGAAGAAACCACCAGGAATCTTGCCGGCAGCGTAGGTTTTTTCCTGATAGTGCACGGACAGAGGGAAGAAGCCTTTGCCAGCGTCAGCCTGTTTGGCGCCGACCACAGTCACGAGTACGCTGACGTCGTCGTCAACGGTGACCAATACTGCGCCAGAGGCTTGACGGGCGATACGGCCTGTCTCGAGGGTTACGGTCGATTGACCGAACTGAAACTTTTTGATTACCGGGTTCACGGTTTCCTACCTTTCTTTGTGGCTCTTGGGGAACTGGTTTCTTGCGAATTCTTGGGCAGCGTGGGGAATCGGCCCCTTCCACAGTCCAGATAAAACTTGAGGCTGGGAGCCTGCCAGAACCACCGGGAAAACCCGACGGATCGTGACAGACAACCAACCTCTAGCAACGTCGTTATTAGCGACGCAGACCCAGACGACCGATCAGGGCGCTGTAACGGCTAACGTCCTTACCTTTCAGGTAATCCAGCAGCTTGCGACGCTGGTTTACCATACGGATCAGACCACGACGCGAGTGGTGGTCCTTACCGTTGGCCTTGAAGTGGCCTTGCAGTTTGTTGATGTTGGCGGTCAGCAGTGCAACTTGCACTTCTGGCGAACCAGTATCACCAACAGCTTGCTGGTAGTCGGTTACGATCTGAGCTTTTTCTTCAACGCTGAGTGCCATGTGGGCAATCCTTTTGTTCAAGGAAGCGCTTCCGGAGAAACGTTTCCAACAGGCCGAGGACAGATCCTCGTATTAAAAAAGGAGGTATGACCGTGCCTGTTGACAGCCATCCTCGTTCCACCCCGCTCGCAGGCTAGCCTGCGGACGGACTGGTTCCGGTCACTCTGACCGAATCAATCGACGCGGCGCAATACGCCCGTCTTCGCCGACTTCACCGATACCGATGAAGCGACCTTCGTGATCCTGCACACGAACCATACCGAATTTCGGTGCGTCCGGCGCGCGCACTGGCTGCCCGTGCAACCAGTAAAACGAACTGTGCTCCGAAAACTTCAGCAGCGGCCAGTCCAGCAGACCGCTGTCCGATGGCATCAGGAAGCGGTCAACCGCCTCATTGCCGCCGTCGGCATGCACTTGCTCCAGCTCTTCCAGCGTAACCGTCTGAGCCAGCGTGAAAGGCCCCGCCTGAGTACGGCGCAGCTCTGCGACGTAAGCACCACAACCGAGCTTTTCACCAATATCCTCGACCAGCGTACGGATATAGGTGCCTTTGCTGCAATCGACGGACAGACGTGCTGTGTCGCCTTCGCAAGCAAGTAATTCCAGGCGCGCAATAGTAACAGAACGGGGCTCGCGCTCCACTACTTCCCCTGCACGTGCCAGCTTGTAAAGTGGCTGGCCATCACGCTTGAGGGCCGAGTACATGGGAGGTATCTGGCTGATTTGCCCACGAAAATGCGGCAACACCGCTTCAATATCGTCGCGACCAACGGTCACCGGACGCGTGAGCAAAACCTCACCTTCGGAGTCGGCAGTCGTGGTGGTTTTGCCCAACTGCGCCAGAGTCTCGTAGGACTTGTCCGAATCGAGCAGGTATTGGGAAAACTTGGTCGCTTCGCCAAAGCACAACGGCAAAACACCCGTTGCCAGAGGATCAAGACTGCCCGTATGCCCGGCTTTCTCGGCATTGAGCAGCCAGCGAACCTTTTGCAAAGCGGCGTTGGAAGTGAAACCCAGTGGCTTGTCGAGCAGGATGATCCCGCTGACGTTGCGGCGTATACGCTTGACCTGAGCCACTCTTTATTCCTCGGTACTTTCAGGCTTTGCATCTGGCGGTGCCGAGCCTTCCTGATGCTGACCGTCTTGCGCTACCGCACGCTCGATCAGTGCCGAGAGATGCGCGCCACGCACGACGCTTTCGTCGTAGTGGAAATGCAGTTGAGGCACGCTGCGCAGCTTCATTTCGCGTGCCAGCTGCATGCGCAGGAAGCCTGCGGCAGAGTTGAGCACCTTGATGGTCTGTGCGATCTCTTCCGCGCTGTCCTGGCCCATGACGGTCATGAAAATCTTCGCATGACCCACGTCACGGCTGACGTCTACGGCGGTGATAGTGACCAGACCCACGCGTGGGTCCTTGATTTCGCGACGGATCAGTTGCGCCAGTTCGCGCTGCATCTGATCGCCAATACGTTGGGTACGGCTGTATTCTTTTGCCATGCTTGTTACCTGTTACTGATCCGGGACCAAACCCTGACAGTCTGAAAGCGGCAAACGCCCGGCCTGACAATTGCCAGACCGGGCGTTGCGTTTAGAGCCCATGGGGGAAGCAGGGCATTTGCATGCGAAGCTCCCACCATGACTCCTGAAGCTCGCGATTTAGAGGCTGCGAGCCACTTGGACCTTCTCGAAGACTTCGATCTTGTCACCGACCTTGACGTCGTTGTAGCTCTTGACGCCGATACCGCATTCCATGCCTGCACGTACTTCGGCAGCGTCGTCCTTGAAGCGGCGCAGGGATTCCAGCTCGCCTTCAAAGATAACGATGTCTTCGCGCAGAACACGAATCGGACGGTTACGGTAGACAGTGCCTTCCAGAACCATACAGCCTGCGATCGCGCCGAATTTCGGCGAACGGAACACATCGCGGACTTCGGCGATACCCAGGATATTCTCCCGAACGTCGCTGCCAAGCATACCGGTGAGGGCTTTCTTGACGTCTTCGATGATGTCGTAGATCACGTTGTAGTAACGCATATCCAGACCTTCCTGCTCGACAATCTTGCGCGCGCCAGCATCGGCACGCACGTTGAAGCCAAACAGTACAGCGTTGGAGGCCAGTGCCAGGTTGGCGTCGCTCTCGGTGATACCACCGACACCGCCACCGACTACGCGCACTTGCACTTCGTCGTTACCCAGGCCGCCCAGGGCGCCCTGCAATGCTTCCAGAGAACCGCGGACGTCGGATTTGAGGACGATGTTAAGCGTCTTCTTCTCTTCCTGACCCATGTTCTCGAAGATGTTCTCCAGCTTGCCGGCATGAGCGCGAGCCAGTTTGACCTCGCGGAACTTGCCTTGGCGGAACAGAGCGACTTCGCGGGCTTTCTTCTCGTCAGCCAGCACCGACATCTCGTCGCCAGCATCCGGAGTACCGTCAAGACCCAGGATTTCGACAGGGATCGAAGGACCTGCTTCTTTGACCGGCTTGCCGTTCTCGTCGAGCATGGCGCGGATGCGGCCGAAGTTCGAACCGACCAGAACCATGTCGCCCTGACGCAGCGTACCGTCCTGAACCAGAACAGTAGCGACCGGACCACGGCCCTTGTCCAGACGGGACTCGACAACAACACCACGACCCGGGGCCGAAGGAGTTGCCTTGAGTTCCAGAACTTCGGCTTGCAGCAGAACAGCTTCCAGCAGCTCGTCGACGCCAGTACCCATTTTCGCGGATACCGAAACGAAAGGCGTATCACCACCCCACTCTTCGGACGTCACGCCATGGACCGACAGCTCGCTGCGGATACGATCGAGGTCAGCACCAGGCTTGTCGATCTTGTTCACCGCAACAACCAGCGGAACGCCAGCCGCAACAGCATGCTGAACAGCTTCGATGGTCTGCGGCATAACGCCGTCGTCAGCTGCAACCACCAGAATCACGATATCCGTTGCCTTGGCACCACGAGCACGCATGGCGGTAAACGCGGCGTGACCAGGGGTGTCGAGGAACGTGACCATGCCGCGTTCGGTTTCAACGTGGTAGGCACCGATGTGCTGGGTGATGCCGCCAGCTTCGCCAGCTGCAACCTTGGCACGACGGATGTAGTCGAGCAGCGAGGTCTTACCGTGGTCGACGTGGCCCATTACGGTCACAACCGGTGCACGGGAGAACGACTCACCTTCGAACTTCAGCGATTCGGCCAGGGAATCTTCCAGGGCGTTGTCGCTGACCAGCGTGACCTTGTGGCCCAGCTCTTCGGCGATCAACTGGGCAGTTTCCTGATCCAGTACCTGGTTGATGGTCACCGGAGTGCCCATCTTGAACATGAACTTGATGACTTCAGCAGCCTTGACCGACATCTGTGCCGACAATTCGCCGACAGTGATGGTCTCGCCGATGGCAACGTCACGGATCACAGGGCCGGTAGGGCTCTGGAAACCATGTGCATTGCGCTTCTTCAGCTTGGACTTGCCGCGACCACCACGACGGAAGCTGTCGCTTTCTTCGTCGGTAGTACGGGGAGCAACGCGAGGGGCCGGAGCCTTCTCCTTGACCGAAGCGCGATGCGGAGCGTTTTTACGCTCCCCGTCGCCGCCGCGGGCATTGCGGTCGTCAGCACGAGGCTTGTCAGGGCGACGCTGTTCGTCACGCTTGCGAGCGTCAGCAGACGGCGCTGCGCTGGCAGGTGCCGGAGCAGCCGCTGCTGGTGCTGGCGCTTCACGCACAGGCTCAGCTGCAGCAACAGGTTGCGCGGGTGCCGAAGCAGGCTGGCCGGCGGCAGGCTGATTGCGCGCATCTTCTTCAGCGCGACGCTTGGCTTCTTCTTCAGCCTTTTGACGAGCGGCATTTTCTACCGCACGGCGTTCGTCCATCTCGCGCTTGCGCTCGGCTTCGATCTCTTCCGGGCTACGCTGCACAAAGACTTTCTTTTTGCGCACTTCAACGCTGATGCTCTTGCTGCCAGCAACGCGCAGGGTGCTGGTGGTCTTGCGCTGCAAGGTAATCTTGCGAGGCTCTTCCACCTTGGCCTTGTGACCGCTTTTCAGGTGCGTCAACAAGGCTTGTTTTTCGTTATCGGTCACAACTTGCTCGGCGGCGGTGTGCGGCAGACCTGCCTCACGCATCTGCTGTAACAGGCGCTCTACCGGTGTGTCGACCACTTTGGCCAGTTCTTTCACCGTGACTTGCGTCATGCACTTCTCTCCTCAGGCCGCGCCCAATTACTCGAACCAGTGGGCTCGGGCGGCCATGATCAACTTGCCGGCACGATCATCGTCAATGCCGTCGATGTCGAGCAGGTCATCTATAGACTGCTCGGCCAGGTCTTCGCGGGTAATTACGCCGCGCACCGCCAGTTCCATCGCCAAATCCTTGTCCATACCCTCAAGCGAGAGCAGGTCTTCGGCCGGATGGGCGTCTGCCAGCTTTTCCTCTGTAGCGATGGCTTTAGTCAACAAACGATCCTTGGCACGAGCGCGAAGCTCGTTGACGATTTCTTCGTCAAAGCCGTCGATGTTGAGCATTTCTTCCAACGGTACGTAGGCAATCTCTTCCAGGCTGGTGAAGCCTTCATCAACCAGCACCTGTGCCAATTCTTCATCGACTTCAAGTTCTTCGATGAAATTGCGCAGGATGTCACCGGTTTCAGCTTGCTGCTTGGCCTGGATGTCCGATTCGGTCATTACGTTCAGGGTCCAGCCAGTCAGCTGACTTGCCAGACGCACGTTCTGACCGCCACGACCAATAGCCTGGGCCAGGTTGTCCGCTCCCACTGCGATATCCATTGCATGCGCGTCTTCATCTACGATGATTGCCGCTACTTCTGCAGGGGACATTGCATTGATCACGAACTGCGCCGGGTTATCGTCCCAAAGAACGATATCCACACGCTCGCCACCCAGCTCGCCGGAAACAGCCTGAACTCGCGAACCGCGCATGCCGATACAGGCACCTTGCGGATCGATTCGTTTATCCTTGGAGCGAACAGCGATTTTCGCACGAGAACCCGGGTCACGGGAGGCAGCCATCACCTCGATGAGACCTTCGGCAATTTCCGGCACTTCAATGCGGAAAAGCTCGATCAGCATTTCTGGCGCAGTACGCGACAGGATCAGCTGAGGACCACGGTTTTCGGTACGAATTTCCTTCAGCAAAGCACGGACGCGAACACCGACCCGGAAAGTTTCCCGGGAAATGATGTCTTCACGAGCCAGCAAGGCTTCGGCATTGTTACCCAGATCAACGATGACATTGTCACGTGTAACCTTTTTAACAGTACCAGAAATGATTTCACCCAGACGCTCACGGTAGGCATCGACTACCTGAGCACGCTCGGCTTCACGAACTTTCTGCACAATGACTTGCTTGGCGGTCTGTGCGGCGATACGACCGAATTCGATGGAATCGATTTTCTCTTCGATCAGGTCGCCCGCAACGGCACCTGGCTTCTTGACTTGAGCCTGGTCTACGGCCAATTCGTACGCAGGATCGTCCAGATCTTCGTCTTCGACAACCGTCCAGCGACGGAAAGTCTCGTAGTTGCCTGTCTGGCGATTGATCTCTACACGCAGTTCTACTTCATCTTCAAAACGTTTCTTGGTAGCGGTGGCAAGAGCCAGCTCCAGCGCTTCAAAAATTACACTTGCCGGAACGCCCTTTTCATTGGACACCGACTCAACAACCAGCAGTACTTCTTTGCTCATCGTACGCCTCGCCTTTCGCAAGCCATTGGATCCGCGGGATCCGCAGTAACCGGCACGTCTCAGTCAAACGTGGGAATAATGTTGGCCTTGTCGATCATGTCGATCGGCAACAGGAATTCATGGTCTTCAACCTGCACCACGACATCCTGCTCCTCCACCCCGCGGAGAAGGCCTTGAAAGTTGCGTCGACCTTCGAAAGGTGAACGCAGCTTTATTTTCACTTGTTCCCCGGCGTACGAAGCAAACTGCTCAATAGTGAACAGCGGGCGCTCCATGCCAGGAGACGATACTTCAAGGGTGTATTCAGTGCTGATCGGATCTTCTACGTCCAATACACCGCTGATCTGGCGACTTACGATTGCGCAGTCGTCGACCAGCACACCACCTTCCTTGTCAATATAAATGCGCAGCACCGAATGCTTGCCCTGGGAACTGAAATCGATCCCCCAGCATTGATAGCCAAGGGCCACGACCACCGGGGCCAACAAGTCCTGCAACTGTTCTAGCTTGCTCGACACCTGAACCCCCTCGTGCATGCTTTAGAAATAAAAAAATGGGCAAAAGCCCATCCCTGAAAACGCCGCTGAACATCGACGTCATGTACTGTCCAGCTAACAAAAAGCCCCTTAAAAGGGGCTCCGCTAAAACTGGTTGCGGGGGCTGGATTTGAACCAACGACCTTCGGGTTATGAGCCCGACGAGCTACCAAACTGCTCCACCCCGCGACAAAGCTGGGGCGGAAGTATACGACCGATCCATTGCTGGGTCAATCCAACATCCACCTACAAGAAAGCCCGCTAATGCGGGCTCCCTTGTTAATTGGTACCGAGAAGGGGACTCGAACCCCTACACCCATTGGGCACAACCACCTCAAGGTTGCGTGTCTACCAATTCCACCACCTCGGCATTACAACTCTTTGGCGACCTCACGAAACATCGCCGAATTCTTTTTTACTTCTTCTCTGGGGCTTGAGGTACGTCAGCTGGAACAACGGCTGGCTTTTGCCCTTCGAGAACCGGTACATCATCTGCTGCCGGCTTTTGCTTCACTTCCAGCACTGCGGGATCTGGCAAACCTACCTGAGTCAGCTGTTGAGCTTTCTCTTTAGCAAAGTAACCTAACCCCAAGCTGGTTATGAAAAAACATGCTGCAAGTATAGCAGTAAACTTACTGAGAAAGGTAGAGGTTCCTTGACCTCCGAAGACAGTATTTGATGCACCTGCTCCGAACGACGCACCGGCGTCAGCACCTTTACCCTGTTGCAGCAATACCAGAGCAACAACGCCCAGAGCGCCCAACAGGTGAAAAACGATTACGACTGTTTCCAGCATTTTTTCAGTTTCCCGCGGCGCGACAGATCGCACCGAACTCATCTGCATTCAGGGAAGCTCCACCAATGAGCCCCCCATCGATATCCGGCATGCTGAAGAGCTCGACCGCATTGGCCGCCTTCACGCTGCCGCCATAGAGAAGTCGCACGCCTTGTGCGACTTCGGCATTCTCTTTTGCCAGCTGCGCACGGATTGCTGCGTGCACTTCCTGCGCCTCTTGAGGCGAAGCAGTCAATCCGGTGCCAATGGCCCAGACCGGCTCGTAGGCAATTACGGCATTGATCAGTGCGCTGACGCCAAACTCGGCGATGACACTGTCCAGCTGACGCCCGACAACTTCAAGCGTCTGCCCTGCCTTGCGCTCTTCAAGCGTTTCGCCTATGCAAAGCACAGGTGTCAGCCCGCTTGCCTGGATCGCCGCAAACTTCTTGTTAAGCACATCATCCTGCTCGCCAATCAGCTGACGACGTTCGGAGTGCCCGACAAGTACCAGTTTGCAACCTGCATCAGCCAGCTGACTAGACGCGATCTCACCGGTCAGCGCGCCCTGCTCAGCCTGAATGGCTGCATCCTGCGCACCGACAATGATCGACGTTGCCTGAAGCCCTTCGATCACCTGATTGGTAAACAGACTTGCAGGCATTACGGCGATATCGACGCTGCCTGGCAACACCTGCTTGCCCAAACCCTCGATCAGCTCAGCGACGCTGGCGCGGGTACCGTGCATTTTCCAGTTACCAGCTACCATTGGGCGACGCATGCTACACCTCGTGGGTCAAAGTGGGCGCAGATGTTACCCAACACTTCCGACACTGGCAAGCCGAAATCAGGCGCAAACTTCAGCAACCAGTTTTGCGAGCTCTTCGGCGTACGATCTGACCTGGGTTTCATCCTCACCTTCGACCATCACGCGCACCAAAGGCTCTGTGCCCGACTTGCGCAGCAGTACCCTGCCCCGTCCGGCCATCTGCTCGGTAACACGCGCACAGGCTTGCTGGACCGACGGGTGCGAAACGGGATCTACACCTGAACCTGCAAAGCGCACATTGATCAGGATCTGCGGGCATTTGCGCAGCTTCAAGCGCGCTTCGGCGAGGCTGATGCCGCTGCGACGCAGGGCCAGTATTACCTGCAACGAAGCAATGATCGCATCACCGGTGGTAGCGTGCTGGAAGCACACGATATGGCCGGAGTTTTCACCGCCGATCTGCCAGTTGCGCTCAAGCAACTCGGCGATCACATAACGGTCACCGACGTTGGCGCGAACAAACGGGATGTTCTGTTCGGCCAAGGCCAGTTCAAGCCCGAGATTACTCATCAACGTGCCGACGACACCACCCTGCAAGCGTCCACGTTCATGCAGATCACGGGCAATGATGTAAAGCAGCTCGTCGCCATCAACGATGGTCCCGGTATGGTCAACCATCAACACGCGATCGCCGTCACCGTCGAAGCCAATGCCCATGTCGGCATGCTCTGCGACCACTGCCGCCTGCAAGGCCTCCATGTGAGTGGAGCCGCAATTCTTGTTGATATTGAGCCCGTCAGGCTGCGCAGAAAGTACGACAACCTGCGCTCCGAGCTCACGAAAGACGTTGGGCGCTACCTTGTAGGTCGCACCATGCGCGCAGTCGATAACCACCTTGAGGCCGGCGAAATCGGTGCTGGTCGGCACGCTGCTTTTGCAGAATTCGATATAACGCCCTGCGGCATCGTTAATTCGCGAAACCTTGCCAAGATTCTCGGACTCCGCCACGGTCATCGGCGCATCGAGCAGCTCTTCGATCATCATTTCGATCTCGTCAGGCAGTTTGGTGCCCTGACCGGAGAAGAACTTGATGCCGTTGTCATAGTGAGGATTATGCGAAGCACTGATGACGATGCCTGCTTCGGCATGAAACGTACGCGTCAGGTAGGCAATGGCTGGTGTCGGCATAGGCCCCAGCAGTAGCACGTCAGCACCGGCCGCAGAGAGCCCGGCTTCAAGCGCGGATTCGAACATGTAGCCAGAGATGCGCGTGTCCTTGCCGACGAGAATCCGGCAGGCGCCCATCTTGCGAAAGGCCATGCCTGCAGCCCAACCCAGTTTCAGCATGAACTCGGGCGTAATCGGAAATTGCCCTACACGACCACGAATGCCGTCGGTTCCGAAATATTTTCTGGTAGTCATGGATGCCCCACTGTTGTTATTCAGCTGCCTGGACAGCTGCGATCATGCGCACCACGTCAGCCGTTTCGGCGACATCGTGCACACGTAGAATTCGGGCCCCCTTGGTCATAGCCAAAGCAGCCAGGGCCAGCCCACCGGACAGACGCTGATCGACAGGTCGTCCCAGCACAGCACCGATCATACTCTTGCGCGAAACGCCCACCAGCAAAGGTTGACCGAGCGCATGCAGCGCTTCCATGTGCTTGAACAGGCTCAAATTGTGCTCCAGTGTCTTGGCAAAACCAAAGCCCGGATCAAGAATGATCTTTTGCTGATCGATTCCCGCTGCAGCACACTGATTGATGCGCTCGAGCAGGAAAGCGCCCACTTCGCCCACTAGGTCGTCGTAATACGGATCATCCTGCATGGTTCCGGGCTCACCCAGCATGTGCATGAGACACACCGGCAAACCAGTGCTTGCAGCCGCCTCAAGCGCGCCTGGCCGCTGAAGCGAGCGGACGTCATTGATAAGCCCGGCACCCAGGCCAGCCGTCGCCAGCATGACCTCAGGTGTCGACGTATCCACAGAGATGATCACATCCAGCTCGCGCGCGATGACCTCAACCACCGGCGCCACACGCTCGACCTCCTCTGACGCAGACACCGGACGCGCACCCGGGCGCGTCGACTCGCCGCCGACGTCGATCAGTGTGGCACCAGCCTGCACCATTGCTTCGGCATGACGCAAGGCAGCATCAAGCTGGCTGTAGCGGCCGCCATCGGAAAAGGAGTCCGGGGTTGCGTTGAGGATACCCATCACGTGTGTATGGGCCAAATCAAGAACCCGGTTGCCGCAAGGCAACCGGGTTGGGTACAGCGCAGATGTCATGTCAGACCTTAGTGCTCGGCAGCAGGGCCGCCAATCGGAGTTTCCGGACGAGGGTCAGGTGTGATCGGAGTACCGTTGGTACCCGAACCACCGCCCCAGTCACGCGGTTCACGAGGCACGCGACCGGTCATGATGTCGTCGATCTGATCGGCATCAATGGTTTCATACTTCATCAGCGCATCGGCCATCGCTTCAAGCTTGTCACGATTGTCCGTGAGCAACTGCTTGGCAGTGCCGTAGCAGTGATCGATGATGCTGCGCACTTCAGAGTCGATGAGCTTGGCAGTATCGCCGGAAACGCTGGAGTTCTGGCTGCTGCCGCGCCCCAGGTAACCTGCATCTTCGTCTTCCGAATACATCAGCGGGCCGAGCTTTTCAGACAAACCCCATTTGGTGACCATGTTCCGGGCAATCTGACTGGCACGCATGATGTCATTGGATGCACCTGTCGTGACGCCATCGAAGCCAAGGGTCATTTCTTCAGCAATACGGCCACCGTAAAGCGAGCAGATCTGGCTGATCAGTGCGCGCTTGGACAGGCTGTAACGGTCTTCTTCAGGAAGAAACATGGTTACACCCAGCGCGCGACCGCGAGGAATGATCGAGACCTTGTAGACCGGATCATGCTCAGGCACCAGACGCCCTACGATAGCGTGACCCGCTTCGTGGTAGGCCGTGTTGCGCTTTTCCTTTTCGGACATGACCATCGATTTGCGCTCGGCGCCCATCATGATCTTGTCCTTGGCCAGTTCGAACTCTTTCATCTCTACGACGCGCTTGCCGGAGCGAGCAGCGAACAGCGACGCTTCGTTGACCAGGTTAGCCAGATCGGCACCGGAGAAGCCCGGTGTACCGCGAGCGATAACGCCTGCATTGACGTCTTCGCCCATTGGAACCTTGCGCATGTGAACCTTGAGGATCTGCTCGCGGCCACGAATGTCCGGCAGACCTACAACCACCTGACGGTCGAAGCGGCCCGGACGCAGCAACGCCGGGTCGAGCACGTCAGGACGGTTGGTAGCGGCAATGACGATGATGCCGTCATTCATTTCAAAACCGTCCATCTCGACCAGCAACTGGTTGAGAGTCTGCTCACGCTCGTCGTGACCACCACCCATGCCAGCGCCACGATGGCGACCGACCGCATCGATTTCGTCGATGAAGATGATGCAAGGAGCATGTTTTTTGGCCTGTTCGAACATGTCACGGACGCGGCTTGCACCGACGCCCACGAACATCTCGACGAAATCAGAACCGGAAATGGTGAAGAACGGCACTTTCGCCTCGCCGGCAATGGCCTTGGCGATCAGCGTCTTACCAGTACCCGGAGGACCGACCATCAGAACGCCACGCGGGATACGGCCGCCGAGACGCTGGAACTTGCCCGGGTCACGGAGGAACTCGACAAGCTCGCCGACTTCTTCCTTGGCTTCGTCACAACCGGCAACATCGGCCAGGGTGGTCTTGACCTGATCTTCGGACAACAGACGCGCCTTGCTTTTGCCAAAGCTCATCGGGCCGCCCTTGCCGCCCGCCCCGCCCTGCATCTGGCGCATGAAGAACATGAACACCGCAATGATCACCAGGATGGGGAAGCTGGCCACCAGTAACTGAGTCCAGATGCTCTGCTGCTCAGGCTGCTTGCCTTCGATCACGACGTTGTTGCTGACCAGATCACCGATCAGACCGTTGTCCGGAATGTTCGGGCGGATGGTCTTGAAGGTGTCGCCATCACTGCGCTTGCCCGTAATGACGTAGCCGTCGACAGAGACCTTCTCGACCTTGCCATCCTTGACCTGCTGGATGAACTCGGAATAGTTGAGGTTCTGCGGCTCGTTAGGGCTGGAGAAGTTGTTCATCACCGTCACCAGGACAGCCGCGATGATCAACCACAGGATCAAATTCTTTGCCATATCGTTCAATTAGCTACCCTCTGAAGCAAGCTCCACGCAGCAAGCGTGCCTCGCATGATATTCACCGGCCTAACTTACTACAGAACCTACAGATACGGCAGACACCGTCTGTAACCCTTTGTGAAACTTTGACAACACAATGTTCAGTCATGCTGCATCGGTAACGCCATTTGAAAAAAGCTATCGTGCCCCTTCAAAAACGCTCGATGCTGGCTGCCCCGTCGATTCCACGAAAGCCGCGAGCCAGCAGGTATTGCTCGCGTGACCTGTCGCGGGATGACGAAGGTTTGCGCATCTGCACCTTGTCAAACAGCTTGCGAATATCCTTGTGGTAGACATCGAAGCCTTCACCCTGGAAGACCTTGATCAGAAAATCGCCACCGGGACGTAGTACCCGACCGGCCAGATCCATCGCCAATTCACAGAGAAACATCGCACGCGGCATATCTACAGCGCTCAATCCACTCATATTGGGGGCCATATCGGAAATCACAAGGTCTACCTGCGTATTACCGACTGCCTCAAGAATCTGCTCGAGAATCTTGTCCTCGGTAAAATCCCCCTGAATGAAGGTCACATCAGGGATGCTGTCCATTTCAAGGATGTCGGAAGCAATCAGACGACCTTGACCGCCGATCAGACGACTGGTCACCTGCGACCAACCTCCCGGCGCAGCACCGAGGTCGATAACGGTCATGCCCGGACGGATGAGTTTGTCCTTTTCCTGAATCTCGAGCAGCTTGTAGCTGGCGCGCGAACGGTAGCCGTCCTTCTGCGCCATTTTGACGTACTTGTCGTCGAAGTGTTCTTTGAGCCAGTTATGGCTTGTCTTGGAACGGGCCACGGGGCACCTCAAAAATAAACGAGTCGTGATTAACTGGGCGGTCCCGGACTCGCTCGGGTAAACTGGCCGCCGCTTTTAAAAGATCAGACGCAGAGGTCAGATTATGCCGCTCACTCCAGAGCAGAAGAAACAATACAAATCCATTGGCCACCATCTGAAACCGGTGTTGATCGTGGCTGACAATGGTTTGACTGAAGGTGTACTTGCAGAGCTTGAACGCGCATTGAGCGATCACGAGCTGATCAAGATCAAGCTCAACATCCTTGATCGCGAGAGCCGCCTGGGCGCCGTTGCAGAACTGTGCAAAGCAGGTTCGGCGGATCTTGTACAGGTCATCGGCAAAATGGCGCTGATCTACCGCAAGAACCCAAAGGTAAACAAGCAGCTCTCCAACGTCCACCGCGCGCACGGATAAAAACAGAAGTCAGGGCCGCCAAAAGGCGTGCCCTGACTCTCTTTTGCTGCTGACTGCGCCCGCCAAAGCGGGCGACAGGCATCAGATGTGACGCACTTCGATGATTTCGTATTCGATAACGCCGCTAGGCGTTTTCACGACGACGACATCACCCTCTTCCTTGGCAATCAAGGCGCGAGCAATGGGCGAACCCACTGAAATCTTGCCCTTCTTGATATCCGCCTCGTCCTCACCAACGATCTGGTAGACAACGCTTTCGTCGGTTTCGACGTTGGCGATTTCGACTGTCGTGCCGAAAATCACCTTGCCAGTGTGCGGAATAGTCGTAACGTCGATCACCACAGCGTTCTGCATGCGGCCTTCAATATCACGAATACGCGCCTCGACCATACCCTGCTGCTCGCGGGCAGCGTGGTATTCAGCGTTTTCCTTGAGGTCGCCCAGTTCGCGCGCAGTACCGATGTCCTGGCTCAACTTGGGACGGATCACCTTGGTCAGGTGAGTCAGCTCTTCTTCCAGGGCGCGAGCGCCCTGAACGGTCATTGGGTATTTGATCATGCCTTCAATCCTGCATGGAGATCCTGCAAGCGACGTACGGTCTTCTCGGGACCGAATTTGAGCGCTTCACAGATCGCTTCGCCTGCTGCAATGGTAGTGGTGCAGTAGATCTTGTGCTGCAAGGCGTTGCGACGGATGGAGTAGGAATCGGCGATCGACTGACGACCTTCGGTGGTGTTGATGATCAGGGTGACTTCGTCATTCTTGATCATGTCGACCACGTGTGGGCGCCCTTCGGTCACCTTGTTCACGCGACGTACTTTCAGGCCTGCCGCCTCGATCAGCTTGGCAGTACCTGCGGTAGCAACGATTTCGAAACCCAGATTGATCAGGTCACGGGCGACTGCTTCAACCAGAGGCTTGTCATCGTCACGCACACTGATGAAAGCAGTACCGCCAGTCGGCAGCACTTCGCTCGCGCCCATCTGAGCCTTGGCGAACGCTTCACCGAAGGTATCGCCCACGCCCATCACTTCGCCGGTCGATTTCATTTCCGGGCCGAGGATCGGGTCAACGCCAGGGAATTTGGCAAACGGGAACACTGCCTCCTTCACGCTGTAGAAGTTCGGGATAATTTCCTTGGTGAAGTTCAGCTCTTTCAGGGTTTTACCTGCCATCACGCGAGCCGCGATCATGGCCAGGGAAACACCGATGCACTTGGAAACGAACGGCACGGTACGCGATGCACGCGGGTTGACTTCAATGACGTAGATATCTTCGCCCTGAAGTGCCAGCTGTACGTTCATCAGGCCGACAACGCCCAGCTCCAGAGCCATTTTCTTGACCTGTTCGCGCATCTCGTCCTGGATGTGTGCAGGCAGCGAGTACGGCGGCAGCGAGCATGCGGAGTCACCGGAGTGAACGCCCGCCTGCTCGATGTGCTGCATGATCGCGCCAATCACCACGTCAGTCCCGTCGCAGACCGCATCGACGTCCATCTCGATGGCACAGTTCAGGAAGTGGTCCAGCAGCACCGGGCTGTCGTTGGACACTTGAACCGCTTCACGCAGGTAACGCTTGAGCTCGTCTTCCTGGTACACAATTTCCATCGCGCGGCCGCCCAGTACATAGGACGGGCGCACCACCAGCGGATAACCGATCTTCGCCGCAGCACGAATGGCTTCGTCTTCGCTACGCACAGTGGCGTTTGGCGGCTGACGCAGGTTGAGGCGCTCGACCATTTGCTGGAAGCGCTCACGGTCTTCGGCACGGTCAATGGCGTCAGGGCTGGTGCCGATAATCGGCACACCGGCTGCTTCAAGGGCACGTGCCAGTTTCAGCGGCGTCTGGCCACCGTACTGGACGATCACACCTTTCGGCTTCTCGACCCGCACGATTTCCAGCACGTCTTCCAGGGTGACAGGCTCGAAGTACAGGCGGTCAGAGGTGTCGTAATCGGTGGAAACGGTTTCCGGGTTGCAGTTGACCATGATGGTCTCGTACCCGTCTTCACGCAGCGCCAGGGCCGCGTGTACACAGCAGTAGTCGAACTCGATACCCTGGCCGATACGGTTAGGGCCACCGCCGAGGATCATGATCTTGTCGCGCGTCGAAGGGTTGGCTTCGCACTCTTCTTCGTACGTCGAGTACAGGTACGCGGTGTCGGTTGCGAACTCGGCGGCGCAGGTGTCGACGCGCTTGTGGACCGGGAACACGTCCAGCTTGTGACGATGCGTACGCAGGTTCTTTTCGGTGACGCCGACCAGCTTGGCCAGACGCGCATCGGAGAAGCCCTTGCGCTTGAGGCGGAACATCAGGTCACGATCGATTGCCGACAGGCCCAGCGTCTTGACCTTCTCTTCGTCCTTGACCAGATCTTCGATCTGCACCAGGAACCAGGGGTCAATCATGTTCATGGCGAAGATTTCTTCAACCGTCATGCCTGCGCGGAAGGCGTCGGCGACGTACCAGATACGCTCGGCACCCGGCACAGTCAGCTCGCGCTTGAGCGTGCTCATGCTTTCAGGGTGGCTCAGATCCAGCTTCGGATCGAGACCGCAAACGCCGACTTCCAGGCCGCGCAAGGCTTTCTGCAGGGACTCCTGGAAAGTGCGGCCGATGGCCATGACTTCACCGACCGACTTCATCTGAGTGGTCAGACGCGCATCCGCCTTGGCGAATTTCTCGAAAGCAAAGCGCGGCAGCTTGGTGACGACGTAGTCGATCGACGGTTCGAACGAAGCCGGCGTCTTGCCGCCGGTGATTTCGTTCGACAACTCGTCAAGGGTGTAGCCCACTGCCAGCTTGGCGGCAACGCGGGCAATCGGGAAGCCGGTCGCCTTGGAGGCCAGCGCCGAGGAACGCGATACGCGCGGGTTCATCTCGATCACGACCATACGGCCGGTGTCCGGGCAGATGCCGAACTGAACGTTGGAACCACCGGTTTCAACGCCGATCTCGCGCAGCACTGCCAGCGAGGCATTACGCAGGATCTGGTATTCCTTGTCGGTCAGGGTCTGTGCCGGAGCAACGGTGATGGAGTCGCCGGTGTGCACGCCCATCGGGTCGAAGTTTTCAATCGAGCAGACGATGATGCAGTTGTCCTTTTTGTCGCGGACAACTTCCATTTCGTACTCTTTCCAGCCGATCAGCGATTCGTCGATCAGCAGCTCTTTGGTCGGCGACAGGTCCAGACCGCGAGCGCAGATTTCTTCGAACTCTTCACGGTTGTACGCGATACCGCCGCCCGTGCCGCCCATGGTGAACGATGGACGAATAATGCACGGGAAGCCGAGCTTTTCGAGAACCGCGTTGGCTTCTTCCATGCTGTGCGCGATACCGGAACGCGGGCACGCCAGGCCGATAGACTTCATGGCCTTGTCGAAACGCGAGCGGTCTTCAGCCTTGTCGATGGTATCGGCGTTGGCACCGATCATCTCCACGCCGAACTTCTCCAGAACGCCTTCGCGCTCCAGGTCCAGTGCGCAGTTCAGAGCGGTCTGGCCGCCCATGGTCGGCAGCAGTGCGTCAGGACGCTCTTTTTCGATGATCTTGGCAACGGTCTGCCACTTGATCGGCTCGATGTATGTCGCGTCGGCCATGGCCGGGTCGGTCATGATGGTGGCCGGGTTGGAGTTCACCAGGATGACGCGGTAACCCTCTTCGCGCAGTGCCTTGCAGGCCTGGGCGCCGGAGTAGTCGAATTCACAGGCCTGGCCGATCACGATAGGGCCGGCGCCGAGAATCAGGATGCTTTTAATATCTGTACGTTTTGGCATGGGTTGTCACTCAAATCCGCAGGTCAGTCGGCAAGCCGTCTTGAACATTTCTTTGAGGTGGCCTGGGCGGCAGCAACCGGACACTTGATCCGGGGCCGCCCAGGGCACCTGCGTATTACAGTCTCAAGGCAACCGGTCAGCGTCGCTTGGCCATGGCTTCGATAAAGCGATCAAACAGAGGCGCGACGTCATTCGGGCCCGGGCTCGCCTCAGGGTGACCCTGGAAGCTGAATGCGCTCTTGTCGGTCAGCTCGATACCCTGAAGGGTGCCGTCGAACAACGACTTGTGAATGGCGCGAACATTGCCCGGCAGCGTGGCCTCATCAACAGCAAAACCGTGGTTCTGGCTGGTGATCATGACCACACCGGTGTCCAGATCCTGAACAGGGTGGTTTGCACCGTGGTGGCCATGGCCCATTTTCACGGTCTTGGCACCGGCAGCCAAGGCCAGAAGCTGGTGACCCAGGCAGATACCGAATACCGGCACTTCGGTTTGCAGCACTTCCCTGATCGCCTTGATGGCGTAGTCGCACGGCTCGGGATCGCCAGGGCCGTTGGACAGGAAAACACCGTCGGGTTTGTAGGCAAGCACGTCGCTGGCAGGCGTTTGCGCGGGCACCACAGTCACCCGGCAACCGCGCTCGACCAGCATGCGCAGAATGTTGACCTTGACGCCGTAGTCGTAAGCGACCACATGATAGGGCAGCTCGGAAGCAGCGATTTCAGGGTGGCTGTCGGTCTTCAGGTTCCAGACGCTGGAACGCCACTCGTAGGTGTCCTTGGTACTGACTTCCTTTGCCAGATCCATACCCTTGAGGCCGGGGAACCCGCGAGCAGCAGCGATGGCTGCTTCTTCGGAAATGTTGTCGCCAGCCATGATGCAGCCGTTCTGGGCGCCTTTCTCACGCAGGATGCGGGTCAGGCGACGCGTGTCGATACCGGCGATGGCAACGACATTATTGGCTTTCAGGTAATCACCGAGGGACAGCTTGTTACGCCAGTTGCTGGCGACCAGCGGCAGGTCACGGATGACCAGGCCAGCGGACCAGACACGATCGGACTCTGCGTCTTCAGGCGTGGTACCGGTATTGCCGATGTGCGGGTAAGTCAGGGTAACGATTTGCTGGGCGTAGGAAGGATCGGTAAGAATTTCCTGATAGCCTGTCATTGCGGTGTTGAACACCACCTCACCAACGGTCTGACCGTCGGCTCCAATGGCTTCGCCGCGAAAAATGCTGCCATCAGCAAGGGCGAGTATGGCTGGCTTAGTCAAGAAGACCTCCCGTAAATAAAACCTGAAAGGGCGATCGCAGGCTGCAAAAAAGCGGAATGACGTAGTTACGTCACCCCGCTTTCTTATGGAATCATCTGCGCGCTTTTAGTGGACACACTAAAGCTGTAGCTTACAGAAAAGGCCCTTTTTGGTCTACCACCAATGAGCCTGAAATGCGGGAAAATGCGACAGGGCCACGAATGGCCCTGTATGAAATCAACGCAGACCCAGTACATCCTGCATGTCGTAAAGCCCTGGCGCCTTGCCGTCGAGCCACATTGCAGCCCGCACGGCACCCTTGGCAAAGGTCATGCGACTGGATGCCTTGTGGGTGATCTCGACCCGCTCGCCGTCTGCTGCGAACAGCACGGTATGGTCGCCGACAACATCACCGGCACGAATGGTCGCAAACCCGATGGTCTGACGATCACGCGCGCCGGTCTGGCCTTCACGGCCGTAGACAGCGACTTTTTCCAGGTCGCGCCCCAGCGCATTGGCAACCACTTCACCCATGCGCAAGGCGGTGCCGGACGGCGCATCGACCTTGTGGCGGTGGTGCGCCTCGGTGATTTCGATATCGACCTCATCACCCAGAACACGCGCGGCGGTGTCCAGCAACTTCAAGCAGAGGTTTACACCAATGCTGAAGTTGGCAGCGAACACAATCGGGATGTCTTTACCCGCTTCGACCAGACGCTGCTTCTCTTCGGCACTGAAGCCAGTCGTGCCGATAATCATGGCCTTGCCGGCCTTACGGCAGAACGCCAGATTTTTCAGCGTTACCGAAGGGTGGGTGAAGTCGATCAACACGTCGAACTCATCCGCCACTTTTGCCAGGTCGCCCGACAACGGCACACCGATACGCCCCAGCGCAGCCAGCTCGCCTGCATCCGCACCCACCAGCGTGCTGTCAGGACGATCGATAGCGGCGGTCAACCCGGCACCCGGTGCCTGCTGAACCGCCTCGATCAAAGTCTTGCCCATGCGCCCGGCGGCGCCCACTACAGCAATACGTCGCATGCCCTGCTCCCGTTGATAAGCCTTACAGATCACCGAAGAAACGCTTCACACCCTCGAACCAGCCACTGGCCTTGGGAGAGTGGGATTCGTCGTTTTCAAGCGAAGTGCGGAACTCTTCAAGCAGCTCGCGCTGACGCTTGCTCAGGTTGACCGGAGTTTCGACCGCTACACGGCACATCAAGTCACCCGCACCGCCGCCACGTACCGGAGCGACACCCTTGCCACGCAAGCGGAACTGCTTGCCGGTCTGGGTACCTTCGGGGATTTTCAGTTTGACGCGACCATCAAGGGTCGGTACTTCAAGCTCGCCACCCAGCGCGGCATCGGTAAAGCTGATCGGCACTTCGCAGAACAGGTGCTTGCCGTCACGCTGGAAGATCGCGTGTTCGCGCACATTGATCACGACATACAGGTCGCCGGTCGGCCCACCCTGAGTACCCGCTTCGCCTTCGCCAGACAGACGAATGCGGTCACCGGTATCGACACCTGGCGGCACCTTGACCGAAAGCGTCTTGGACTCTTCGACACGACCTTCGCCGTGGCACGAATCGCACGGGTCGGAAATAATCTTGCCGTGTCCATGGCAGCGTGGGCAGGTTTGCTGCACAGAGAAGAAACCCTGCTGCATGCGAACCTGACCGATACCACCGCAGGTAGGGCAGGTAACGGGCGACGAGCCTTTCTTGGCACCGCTGCCATCGCACGGCTTGCAGTTGACCAGTGTCGGAACGCGGATATTCACGTTAGTACCGCGAACCGCTTCTTCCAGATTCAGCTCCAGCGTATAGCGCAGATCGCTGCCGCGCTGGGCACCGCCACGACCACCGCCGCCACCGCCGCGGCCACCGCCAAAGAAATCACTGAACACATCACCGAAGATGTCGGAGAAATTGGCACCACCGGCACCACCACCAAAACCGCCGCCGCCACCCATGCTCGGGTCGACACCGGCATGGCCATACTGATCGTACGCAGCGCGCTTGCTGGCATCGGACAGCACTTCGTAGGCCTCGTTGGCCTCTTTGAACAGCTCTTCCGAGGCTTTGTCATCAGGGTTACGGTCGGGGTGATGCTTCATCGCCAGACGGCGATAAGCCTTTTTCAGGTCCGACTCGCTGGAGCCTCGCTCCACTCCCAACACTTCGTAATAATCACGCTTTGCCATAGTTCTTCCGCACTCTTGAGGACGTTCGGCAAGACCCTCCTGAACCCTGCCAAACTCGTTGAGCCCCATACAGGCCCTGGACCCAACTCACGTCAATTCAACGATCCTGGTCTTCGTTCAACAACCAGATAGGTCTGGCCGAGAAAGCGGCAGAATGATTCGCTACGCAGGAGCGTAGCGATCTTGCCACATGGCTTGCGGAGCAAATCCGCACGCCGAAATTTTGCTTGTTCCAGACACGCCAACGCGGGAGCAAGCTCCCGCGCGGCGACATCCTACCAGTCAGCGCTCGAAAGAGGTCAACCGGCGTTCAAGTGAGCCTGCGCTTACTTGTGGTCTTTCACTTCTTCGAACTCGGCATCGACAACGTCATCAGCCTTGGCATTTTCTTCAGCAGGCTTGGCCGCTGCTTCAGGGTTTTCGGCCTGCTCGGCGTACATCTTCTGAGCGATTGGCGCGGAAACCTTCGACAGCTCTTCAACCTTCGCTTCAATGGCTGCCTTGTCGTCGCCCTTGATAGCAGCTTCCAGAGCAACCAGTGCAGCCTCGACAGCCGTTTTCTCTTCAGCAGTGACCTTGTCACCCGCATCGGCGATCATTTTGCGAGTCGAGTGGACCAGCGCATCACCCTGGTTACGGGCAGAGGCCAGCTCTTCGAACTTGCGATCTTCTTCGGAGTTGACCTCAGCATCACGGACCATTTGCTGAATTTCTTCCTCGGACAGACCGGAGTTGGCCTTGATCACGATGGACTGCTGCTTGCCGGTCGCCTTGTCTTTCGCGCCAACATGCAGAATGCCGTTTGCGTCGATGTCGAAGGTTACTTCGATCTGTGGCACGCCACGTGGAGCAGGTGGAATCTCGGCCAGGTCGAACTTGCCCAAGGACTTGTTCTGACCGGCTTGCTTGCGCTCACCCTGCAGTACGTGAATGGTTACCGCGTTCTGGTTGTCATCGGCAGTCGAGAACACCTGGGATTTCTTGGTAGGAATCGTGGTGTTTTTCTCGATCAGCGCAGTCATCACGCCGCCCATGGTTTCGATACCCAGAGTCAGCGGGCTGACGTCGAGCAGCAGAACGTCTTTGACATCGCCGGCCAACACAGCGCCCTGGATGGCAGCACCCATTGCAACGGCTTCGTCAGGGTTGACGTCTTTACGTGCTTCTTTACCGAAGAACTCGGTTACCAGCTTCTGCACCAGCGGCATACGGGTCTGACCACCGACCAGAATCACGTCGTTGATCTTGCTTCTGTCGATGCCAGCATCTTTAAGCGCCATTTCGCAAGGAGCGATGGTGCGCTGAACCAGGTCCTCAACCAGCGATTCCAGCTTGGAGCGCGAAATTTTCACGACCAGGTGCTTTGGACCGGTTGCATCTGCTGTGATGTACGGCAGGTTGACTTCGGTCTGCGTGCTGGAAGAAAGCTCGATCTTGGCTTTCTCGGCAGCTTCTTTCAGACGCTGCATGGCGAGCGGGTCACCCTTGAGGTTCATGCCGCTTTCTTTCTTGAATTCGTCGACGAAGTAGTCGATCAGACGAATGTCAAAGTCTTCACCGCCCAGGAACGTGTCGCCGTTGGTGGCCAACACTTCGAACTGGTGCTCGCCATCAACTTCGGCAATCTCGATGACCGAAACGTCGAACGTACCACCACCCAGGTCATAAACGATGACAGTGTGATCGCCCTTGGCCTTGTCCATACCGTAAGCCAGAGCGGCCGCGGTTGGTTCGTTGATGATGCGCTTGACGTCCAGACCGGCGATACGGCCAGCATCCTTGGTTGCCTGACGCTGACTGTCGTTGAAGTAGGCCGGAACGGTGATGACCGCTTCGGTAACCGCTTCACCGAGGTAGTCTTCGGCGGTCTTTTTCATTTTCTTCAGGATTTCAGCGGAAATCTGAGGAGGCGCCATTTTCTGGCCATTCACTTCAACCCAGGCATCACCGTTGTCAGCCTTGACGATCTTGTAAGGGACCATCTGGATGTCTTTCTGAACGACATCCTCTTCGAACTTACGACCAATCAGACGCTTTACCGCATACAGCGTGTTGTGCGGATTGGTAACGGCCTGACGCTTGGCGGACTGCCCCACCAGGATCTCACCGTCATTGGCATAAGCAATGATCGAAGGTGTAGTACGAGTACCTTCTGCGTTCTCGATAACCTTGACGTTACCGTTTTCCAGAATGGAGACGCAGGAGTTGGTAGTCCCCAGGTCGATACCGATAATTCTGCCCATCTTGACTCTCCCGAAACTTGCAAAACTTGGATTTGGTTGCCGCCAGTGCGTTTACACCGTGCGGTAGCTCTTAAACGCTTGACCTTTAAATGGGGGCCTTACAGCTGATTTCAAGCCTGCTCGTTGATTGACGGCGTTGCAGGCGACGGTGCCTTGCTGACCACGACCATGGCCGGGCGCAAAAGGCGACCATTAAGCTGATAACCCTTCTGGAATACCTTGAGCACAGTATTAGGCTCGACGTCGGCACTTTCCTGCATGGCCATCGCCTGGTGCTGGTCGGCACTGAACGGTTGACCATGTGGATCAATGGCTTCCAGCTGATAACGCTTGAGGGTGTCCTGGAACATCTTCAAGGTCAGCTCGATGCCTTCACGCATCGGGCGAATGCTTTCATCGTCCGGATTGGACAGATCAAGGCCTCGCTCCAGACTGTCGATGATCGGCAACAGATCACCGGCAAATCTTTCCAGCGCAAACTTGTGCGCCTTTTCAACATCCTGCTCGGCACGGCGGCGGACATTCTGCAGATCCGCAGCCACGCGAAGGGATTGGTCCTGCGCAGCAGCCAGTTGCTCTTCGAGCACCTGCACGCGAGTTGTCAGTTCATCACCCGCGCCCGCTTCGGCAGCCTGATCCTGAGCCTGCGCATCCAGATTCTGTTCGTCAGCCATACATGTTCTCCTCTAAAAACGTCCGCGATCCCGATTCGCGCTTCTGCCCACCTATATGGGATCGGATTTTCCGGCTTCAAGGGTTTCATGTGATCGAGATACGCATTCCCTGACAAATAATGCGGATTCCGGACGAGCGAAAAATTGCGGATCGACACAAGAGCGACTAAAAACCACTGCAAACCGATCAAATCGAGCTAAGCGAAGGCATTGTCAGCAACAAATAAAACACTGTATAAATAACCAGACAAACAGCCCGGGAGCCGCTCAATGCTGGTGCACCTTTCCGTACATAATTACGCCATTGTCGAACACCTTGACCTCGAACTGGATCGAGGCATGAGCGTCATCACCGGCGAAACCGGCGCTGGCAAGTCGATCATGCTCGACGCCCTGGGCCTGACGCTGGGCGACCGTGCCGACAGCGGCGTGGTCCGGCCGGGTGCCGACAAGGCCGATATCCTGGCCACATTCGACCTGGGCGACATTCCCGAGGCACAGACCTGGCTCAAAGAGCGCGACCTGGACAACGACGGCCCCTGCATCCTGCGCCGGGTCATTACCGCCGAAGGTCGGTCACGCTCCTACATCAATGGCTCGCCCTGCCCTCAGGGAGATTTGAAGGCACTGGGTGAACTGCTCATTGATATCCACAGCCAGCATGAGCACCAGTCGCTGCTCAAGACCGATACCCACCGACGCCTGCTGGACGAATACGCTGGCGCTACCGACCTGGCCCGTCAGGTCCATCTCGCCGCACAGCGCTGGCGGCAAACGCGACAAGAGCTGGAGCGCCTTTCCAATTCAGGGGACGAGCAGCGCGCACGCCATCAACTGCTCAGCTATCAACTCGAAGAGCTGGAAAGCCTGAGCCTGGGCGAAAACGAGCTTGAGCAGCTCGAGCAGGAACACAAAGATCTGACCAACGCCGAAAGCCTGCTGAGCATTTGCCGACAAGTGGTCGAGCAGTGCAGTGAAAGCGATTCCGGCAACGTGCTCAATGCCCTGACTGCCAGCCTGCATCGGCTCGGCAGCGTCGACCATTCGCCGTCCGCCCTGAGCGAGGCCACTGGTTTGCTGTCCAGCGCGCAGATACAGGTAGAAGAAGCGGTAGGCGAACTGAACCGTTTTCTGGATCACTTCGATGCCGACCCGGCCAGACTGCAACAGCTTGAAGAGCGTCTTGATGCAATCTATACACTGGCGCGCAAGCACCGCATCCAGCCAGGTGAAGTGGCCACGCTGCAACAAAAGCTGCTGGATGAAATAGAAACACTGAATGCCAACGACGAATCCATCGAGCGCCTGGAGCACGAAGTGCAGGCATTTGCCCGGCACTATCAGGAGAAGGCCCGCGAACTGAGCGACCTGCGCCGCAATTCGGCAACGACACTGGCCAGCGCTGTAGAGCAGGAAATTCATCGACTGGGCATGCCCGGCGGTCGTTTCCAGATCGACCTTAAAGCCAATGCCAGCGTAGAACCGTCGCCTCACGGTCTTGAGCAGGTAGAGCTACTGGTTAGCGCCAACCCCGGCCAACCACTGAAAGCGCTGGCCAAAGTCGCGTCGGGTGGCGAGCTGTCTCGCATCAGCCTTGCGATTCAGGTCATTACTGCACAAACCTCGCGGGTGCCGACGCTGGTATTCGACGAAGTCGATGTGGGCATTGGCGGGCCGACCGCCGAGATCGTGGGGCAATTGCTGCGTCGTCTGGGCGAGCGCGGGCAAGTCATGACCGTCACCCACCTGCCGCAGGTTGCCGCGCAGGGCCATCAGCATCTGTTTGTGCACAAGGTCCGCGACAACGACGCCACGCGTACGGCGGTTTCCAAACTCAGCAAGACCGAGCGCATAGAAGAAGTGGCCCGAATGCTGGGGGGCATCGACCTGACCAAGGAATCTCTGGCGCACGCCAAAAAGATGGTCGTTACCGCTAAAAGCTGAACCGCAGAAAGCACAAAGGCGACCCGGGGTCGCCTTTGGTGCTGGTTTTTACGCCGTCTGGCTTACGCCTTCTTGTTGCGGACGTAGAGCACCAGATTGTGGTCCACCAGGTCAAAGCCGTGTCTTTCGACAATAGCCTTTTGAAGCTTCTCGATTTCTTCGTCGAAGAACTCGATTACCTCACCTGACTCCACGTTGACCATGTGGTCGTGATGGCCGCCATCAGCCAGCTCAAACACAGCATGACCGCCGTCGAAATTGTGGCGCACCACTAATCCAGCGGCTTCAAACTGGGTCAGAACACGGTAAACCGTGGCCAAACCGACGTCCTCGCTTGCCTCCATAAGCGCCTTGTAGACATCCTCGGCACTCATGTGACGCTGCTCGGCAGAATCGAGCATTTGGAGTATTTTAACCCTTGGTAGGGTTACCTTTAGTCCTGCTTTACGTAGTTCGCTATTTTCAACCATGGTCAGCTTTCTCGCAGACGCTGCTTCGCAGCTTCTCTTAATGCAGGTATGATCGGGGTTTACGTTGTCCCAGCCAAGATAGTGGAAGTCGCCCACCGATGCAAAACACCAAGCTCTTGCTAACCAGTTTCACCTTCGTGGGACTGCTCGCACTCGCCGGTTGTTCATTCCCCGGGGTTTACAAAATCGACATCCAGCAGGGTAATGTCGTCACGCAGGACATGATAGACCAGTTACGCCCCGGAATGACCCGACGGCAAGTACGGTTTATCATGGGCAACCCCCTGTTGACCGACACTTTCCACTCCGATCGGTGGGATTACCTGTACAGCCTGCAGCCAGGTGGCGGTGAACGCCAGCAGGAGCGTGTCAGCCTTATATTCAACGGCAATGACCAGCTTGTGAGCCTGTCTGGCGACTTCATGCCCGGTGTCAGCCGCGATGAAGCCATTCTCGGCAAAGGCAGCGATACCACTGTCCCGGCAGAGAATCAGCCGGTGCAGAAGCCTGAAGAGCCGGCCAAGCCAGGTTCGTTGCTGGACAAGATCCAGAAAGACGTGGACAGCGTCGAGACCGTACCTGTCCCGACCCAAGAGCCTCTGGACACCAACTCTCGTTAGTCCGCAGCGCTCAACAAAAAGCCCGGCATGCCGGGCTTTTTTGTGCCTTTCGTTCAGTCAGCGTTCAGCCGGGGAGCGTCCGTTTCTCCCGTGCCCTGGCGGCACGCAGACGCCTGATTTCCATGGGATCGGCCAATAGCGGACGATAGATCTCTATTCGCTCACCCGCCTCCAGCACCCGCGTGAAAGGATCAGCCACCACCTTGCCGAAGATGCCTACGGCACACTGCGCCAGATCCAGCTCGGGAAACTCCCTGTCCATGCCACTGATAGCCAGTGCCTGACGCACCGAAGAGCCTGCCGGAACATCCAGCGTCATTAACACCTGACGCTGCACAGAGGCGTACACCACCTCAATCTGAATCACTGCTTCAGCCATGCAGCTCTTTCGCTCGCTGACAGAACGCATCCACCAGCGTATTGGCCGCCTGATTGAACAGTGGCCCGAGGGTGGCGCGAACGATAGAGCCGGCATAATCGAAGGACAGATCCAGGCTGATCTTGCAGGCCTTCTCGCCCAGCGGCTTGAATGTCCAGACGCCATGAAACTGCTCGAATGGCCCCTCAACCAGGTCCATCACGATCGACTCGCCTGGGGTAAGCGTGTTGCGCGTCATGAACTTCTGGCTCAGACCGCCCTTGGCAATTTCCAGGCTGGCGCGCATCTGCGCTTCGCTGGACTCGAGCACGGTGGCGGAAGAGCACCACGGCAGAAACTCGGGATAACGAGCCACATCATTGACCAGGTCATAAAGGAACCCGGCCGGGTACGGCAGTAAAGCAGAGCGTTGTATATGCGTAGTCATGTGAGCGTCATTTCCAGAGCTGAGCGGCAAACACCACAAGAATGCCGAGCGGCGCCACGTAGCGCATCAAAAAGAACGTCAGGTTGAAGAGCAACGGACTGCGAATCGACAATTCGTCACGCACCGTCTCACGGCTCATCACCCAACCAGCGAATACCACAAAACACAACCCACCCAGCGGCAACATGATCCGCGAAGTGAAGAAATCAATGACTCCAAAGAAGTCCAGGCCAGTCGATGCGCCCCACTGGTAGAGGTGGAATACACCTCCATCGTTCACGAAAAACTTGGCTTTTTGCCAGATATTGAACGAGAACACCGTTCCCAGCCCCACAAACCAGCAGGTAAATGCCAGCCAGAACGTCACCCAGGCGCGGCGAATACGGGTGCGCTCAACCAGATAGGCAACCATGGGTTCAAGCAGCGAAATCGCCGAGCTCCAGGCCGCTACAGCCACCAGCACGAAGAACACAACACCTATCAACTGCCCGAATGCCACGTTGCCGAACGCGTATGGCAACGTTACAAACATCAGGCCCGGCCCCTCGCTCGGGTTCAGGCCTGCAGCAAAAACGATAGGGAACAGCGCAAGGCCCGCCAGCAGCGAAACAAAGGTGTCGAGCAACGCGATACCGACGACCGTGGTGCTGATAGACGCGCCCTTGGTCATGTAAGCGCCGTAGACCATGATCGAGCCGACACCGACGCTCAGGGAAAAGAACGCATGCCCCATCGCGGGCAGCAAGCCGTCCAACACCTTGTCGGGATTGAAGTCGAACATGAAATGCACGCCTTCCATGAAATGCCCGGTGGTCAGGCTATAGCCCAACAGCGCCAGCATCAGCAGGAACAGCATCGGCATCATGATGCGCAGGCTCTTCTCCAGACCGGCCTCGACACCCTTGCCGATCACCACCGCCGACAGCAGCATGAAAATGGTGTGCCACAGAATCAGACGCCATGGGTCGGCAATCACCGCGCCGAAATAGGCACCGACCTGATCCGGCGAAACACCCTGAAAATCGCCGCGCCCCATGTCGATGATGTAATCCAGCGACCAGCCGCCCACCACACTATAAAAGGAGAGAATCAGCAGGGCCGTGATCATTCCGGCAAAAGCGCCCCATGACCAGCGCGCCGAATGCCCCGCTTCCAGCGCCAGCGTCTTGAGTGCATTCGCAGGACTGAGTCGGGAACGACGGCCAATCAGCGTCTCGGCGATCATCACCGGAATGCCGATCAGCGCGATGCACGCCAGAAACACCAGTACAAATGCACCGCCGCCATAGGCACCGACCATGTACGGAAATTTCCATATGCTGCCCAGCCCCACGGCAGAACCTGTGGCAGCCAGGATGAACACCCAGCGGCTTGCCCAGCTACCGTGGACTGAAACCTTGTCCGTCGACATTATCGAAACGCCCAGCCAAAAAAGATCGCGCATTGTCCGGGATTCAACCTTTGTGCTCAAGCACGCGCTTTCCCATAGCCGACATTGATGCAACTCCCTATAATGCGCCCCCTATGGCTAAGCTCAAGAAAAACCCTACAGGGACCATCGCGCAAAATAAAAAGGCGCGTCACGATTACTTCATCGAACACAAGTTCGAGGCCGGTCTGGTCCTGGCTGGCTGGGAAGTAAAAAGCCTGCGTGCCACCGAGGTACAGCTGGTCGACAGTTACGTGCTGCTCAAGGATGGCGAGGCCTGGCTGATGGGTTGCCACATCACGCCTCTCAAGACTGCCAGCACGCACGTCATCGCTGACCCGACACGCACCCGAAAACTGCTGCTGAACAAGCGCGAGCTCGAAAAGCTCACCAGCTCGGTTCAACAGAAAGGCTATGCCTGCGTGGCCCTTTCCGTTTACTGGAAGGAGCACTTGATCAAGTGCGAAATCGCGCTGGGTAAAGGCAAGAAGGAATACGACAAGCGCCACACCGAGCGTGAACGCGACTCGGACCGTGAGCTACAGCGTGCTGTGCGCTCCAAGGGCAAGGACGACTAACTCCTTGCCTGTGCCGAATGCCTGTAACGGGCATTTGGCAGTGCGCGCTTTCAATCCATCTGCCCCTTATTCCACCCCGCACAATCACAACCTCAACGCGAAGATCGCCCCACTTTGGTGCCTTAACCGCCCAATGTGGCTTTTTCGCATCTGTCTGAAAATAAAATAGAACGCCTGCGTTACAGCACAGTCAATCCTTTAGGCCCAACTGTTAAACGGGCTTTTCAAACCCTCGGGCGACGGCCTCAACGACCGGCCATACCGAGTCCACAGGTTATAAGGAGAGACACATGATGCGTACCGCCCTCACTGGATTGTTCCTCAGCGCCGCCCTGTTGGCTTCGCCGGTTTTTGCCGCCGATGATTTGTGCGCTGCAAACATCAAGACGATCGAAAATGCACAGGCTTCTTCCGGCACTAACCTGAGCCCGGAAAACAAGACAATGCTAGAAAATACTGAGAAAGAAGCCAAAGCGGCCCAAGCTGACAAAGATGAGAAAAAATGCATCGAAATCACTCAAAAGGTGATCACCTCGCTGAAAAACACCGGCTCAGGCAGCGAAGGCACCAAGTAACCCCTTCGATCAGGCCCGCCACCCGGCTAGCCTGATCGATTGCAGCAAACGGGTCGACGTGACACGCCAATCGGCGTACACTGCGCCCCAGCGACTGCGAAAGCAGTCTCGGGGCCGATTTGGATTCGACGCCGGTGATGAAACTTTAGGTGCATGCCGAGTTGGTAACAGAACTCGTAAATCCACTGTTGCAACTTTCTATAGTTGCCAATGACGAAAACTACGGTGCTCAACTAGCTGCGTAAGCAGCCTAGCCGCACTTCTGGTAGCTTCGGCTCCAGCAATCATCAGGGGATGTCTGTAAACCCAAAATGATTGTCATATAGAACAGAATCGCCGTGCAGTACGCTGTGGACGAATCGGCTAAAACTTACACAGCTCGCCCAAAGCACCCTGCCCGTCGGGTCGCTGAGGGTTAACTTAATAGACACGGCTACGCATGTAGTACCGACAGCGGAGTACTGGCGGACGGGGGTTCAAATCCCCCCGGCTCCACCACTTTTACATCTAAAGACGTCCAAGGACGTCTTTTTTTGTGCCTAAAATCCAGTAAATACAGGGGTTTAAGGTCCAAAGCGGTCCGATGGTATCTGAGCTCATCCTACAATTCGTGTATTCCACGTGGTATTCCAAGCCCACGACCGGTATTTTTTGGAATACACGCAGCATCGGAGGTCACCATGGGTGCCCAAGCCACGCGGCTTTCAGACATCAAAGTCAAAGCAGCGAAACCAAAGGAAAAAGATTACATCCTCACTGATGGCGACGGCCTTCAGATGAGGGTGAGGTCCAACGGCTCAAAGCTGTGGAATTTCAACTACATCCACCCTATAACAAAGAAACGGATCAACATGGGGCTTGGTACCTTTCCAGAGGTGAGCCTGGCTCTAGCTCGGAAGCGGACGGTAGAAGCCAGGGAGCAAGTGGCACAAGGATTGGATCCGAAAGAAAAGCGTGACGCGGATCGGCAAGCTTTAAGAGCGACGACCGAACACACTTTCAAAAATGTGGCCACAGCATGGTTCGAGCTCAAGAAAGACTCTGTTACCACTGCGTATGCTGAAGACATCTGGCGCTCCCTAACACTGCATGTTTTTCCCGACTTGGGTGCAATACCGATCTCTGCCATTACGGCTCCGGCCGTCATAAGATTGCTTCGACCGCTCGAGACCAAGGGCAGTCTCGAGACAGTGAAGCGATTAAGTCAGCGTCTTAACGAGATCATGACCTACGGAGTCAACTCCGGCTTGATTCACTCAAATCCGCTTAGCGGGATTCGGTCGGTCTTCAAGAAGCCGAAAAAGAAAAACATGGCGGCACTCGCGCCCGATGAACTGAAAGAGCTGATGGTCACGGTGGCCAATGCCAGCATAAAAAGGACAACACGCTGCTTGATCGAGTGGCAGCTTCACACTATGACTCGCCCAGCTGAGGCGGCCACTGCGCGCTGGGCAGACATCGATCTCGAAAAACAGATCTGGACCATACCTCCTGAGCGAATGAAAAAGCGTCGCACGCACATCATCCCCCTTACCGAACAGGCTTTGAGCCTCCTAGAAGCCATAAAGCCGCTCAGCGGACACCGTGAGTTCGTCTTTCCTGCAGACCGCAACCCCCGTACGCATTGCAATAGCCAAACTGCCAACATGGCATTGAAGCGAATGGGGTTTGAAGGCCGCTTGGTGAGCCATGGGATGCGATCGATGGCCAGCACCATCCTTAACGAGCATGGCTGGGATCCTGAACTAGTCGAGGTAGCGCTTGCTCACGTTGATAAGGACGAGGTGCGCAGCGCTTATAATCGGGCCGATTACATAGAGCGCCGACGCCCGATGATGAAGTGGTGGAGTGAGCATATCGAGGAAGCGTCTACAGGAAGCCTCTCAATGTCCGCGATCATAGATAGAAGGGATTGAAATATTTCCTCACAGGAAAAGTGAGCAACGCGTTCACGCATGGTCCTCCTTGATGAATGAGGGTGGTTAATGGGGCACGTTTCGTTACACTGCCCCAAAGGCACTGGCTAATAAAGGTCAGACCCAAACATCTCTAATTTAGTAGTAAATAGGAGAAAAGTATGATATCCGATGATGAGTGCCCCCCCCGCTCCCGTGAGCGCATTAATAGAATTCGAAAATGTAACCATTGAGCAAACCATAGCCGACCTTGTAAATAAAATACAAGAGATCGAGGACGTGCTAAGCCCAGGAAATAAAATAAAATCAAAGCTAACCCTGTTATGCAGAGAAATTGATGAACTCACCACGACTAGAGATGACCTGGCGTCTATTAACGCACTTATAGTTACTGATCAAGGTTCATGGGAAGAGCAAACTCACAACGCACACAAACAAGCCTGCTACTATGCTGCCATGACCTTAATTGAGCAAGCGAACGGCAACATTGTAAAAACCATGTCAGCGCTTTCAAAAGCTGCATATTACGCGGGAAGAGCGGCAGGTTATTCTCACCACAGAAAGACAACAGCTGTAGAAAAAGCCAGAAAGGCGGGTCTCGCCAAAGCATCCGTGGCGCCTCGAATCAATCAAAAAATAATTGAACTTCTCAGTACAAATAAGCCCCGCCATGGATGGACCGGAGTGCACCACGCGTCACAGTTATTGGCACCGCTACTACAAACCTTTCTACATACTGAACTAGATATCAAGAAAGCGGACTTAAAATCTGTACAGTCGATCATCACTACCAGCATTCATGACGATGTAAACGTTCTAAAGTCCTACCATAAAAATGCTAACAAACGACAGCTATAACTGCATCACAATTGAAAAGTGCCGATTTAGTAAAACTACAAAATATATTCTAGCCGTCAAAAACCCAACCCACTCCTGCGACCCTGCTTTGCATATCCCAGAACCCCCAGACTCCCAAGGGGCCGGGTATTTATCAAAACCCCACCCTGCCCAGGAAACATTTCAATAGCCCCTCTAATCTGAAGCAGCTCTAATGCATCGTCTAGTCGTTTTTTATTTCTCAGTCGACTTGGGCCATATTGCCGGACAGTATTTTTTCTTAAAACTAAGCTACCGTAGGCGCACTGCTTACCTAGCCAGTCAGCAAGCTCATCGACATCAATCTCCTTCTCTCCTGCCTCGTCAAATAGTTTCAAAAACTCCCTCGAATACCAATTCCCCAAGCAGATAGCTACATTTAGTGTCGATAGTGAAATCCCTCCTTCAAATCTTTCAAAACAATGGAGCAACGCGGCCAAGCGAGCAATATTGTCAGCAAGTTTGGAAGCGTGATCACTCGCAGACTTTAAACGTCCGACGGGGCTGATCTGATTTTCAATTTCATTGCTTAGATCAATCCATCTCTGGGCAGCTTCGGGTGAAAACTCAATGACTACTCTCTGGGGCTTAACTTTGTTCAGCAGGTCGACGTTCCGTTCGACAAATTCGACGAGGCGATCAGAAAATCGCTCCGAACGCTCCGTGCTTAAAGTAGTACTCTCAACCTGACGACTGCCTTGAGTAGAAGTCGGTTTACAGACTAAAAACCGAGCCCAGAGACCGGAACCACGTGATGCTTCACCACGTGCGCGCATGTAGCTATTAAAGCCACTTTCCTGCACCATTACCGAAACAGTCAACCGCGCATCATCAAGTTGGAAGCTTTCTACTGTTGCCCTATCTACTACAATCGCATCACCGCTCCACAGGGAGTTTTGTTTAGGCAAGTCATTCAGAGCAGGCCCATTCAGAACACCCAAGCCTTCGCCAGAAATAAGACCTGCACTTGGAAGATCTTGATACATTCCTCGGAATAGCGCTTGCGAAGTCGCATCCTCATAGAGCATTTTAAATCTTCTGGGTTTTTTAGGAGCCAACATGAAATGCTCATTCATACGCGCTTCTTCGCTAACTGTATCCACCCCTTTAGCAGCACGCTTAGCTATAATGCCCTGAATAGCTTTACTTTTAACCTCCCATATTTTCAATTGCATTTTCCAGGCTAGAAGCTCTTCATCATACTGCTCAGCCATCCGACTTTGAAAACGCCGCACGCCAGAAAGAAAAATGTTTTCAACTGTAGATTTACGTTCCCCTGAATTAGCTATAGTCAAGATCATTAACGAGCAGGGAACGCTGCCTCCTATTGGTTTTCGCACATCAAACAACCCCTGCAGCCCAACAGACATGGCGGTGAGTGCAGCAGAAAATATTAACGGTATGGGTGCCTTTACATTGTCGCGCACCTCATCCACCGCCGCATTAATTAGCGGCAAACCAATCAGACTCGGAAACGCATCATTTACCGCAGACATATTTAGAAAACCGTTCATCTACAATCCTCAACTTATCTAGTTTTAATGCTGGCAGTTTTTATTATCCAGCTTTGATTGAATCCAATCAGATACATCCGCCTCCAGCCACCCGACAGCCGCTCCACCGAGGCTGACAGGACGAGGAAAAGAATGATCATATCGAGGTGACTTCTCATTCAGCCGATCGTAGATAGTCGAGCGACTCAAGCCCACCCGGTCCAAAACCTGTTTTAGCCGCAGGATTCTAACGGCTGGTGTACTGCTATTTTCCTGATTCATATGCTGGCCTCCAAAGCTCGACGCCAATTTATCGGGATCACCACTTTTTGTACGCCAGGTGCTTAAAGTAATGTTTCAAGACGTCATGAAACACGCTACAAGCCTTGGATTTATTGGCTTACAGCCTTTTTTTACCAAATCAAAATCTGCGAAAATCACTGCTATATTGAGCTGCTACTCCTGCTACTGGTAGCAGGAGTAGCAGTAGGGACCGGGCACCACTTATGCGTCGCGTTACACCAACGCTTTGTGGTGATGGCCAGGAGGCCGCACGGGAAGAAGTCGGCGTCCGCCCCCTCCTGTGAGTGACCTCACTCGGCTTCCATCATCTGAAGCCGGCGCATAGTTCGATCAACACGCGTGCGCTCAGAGCCAGGAATTTAGCGCTGACTCATACCGGCTGCTTTCGGCCAACTGGAAGTCGCTGGGGTAACGTTCGAGGCCACGTGTGTCAGGTCTGGCAAACCCTCGATACCGTCGAAATCAATGAGCGAGCAATATTACGGGGCTTTCAGCGCTTCACCTTAAAACGGCATCGCAAAAACTACCAAGAAGATCACATCTACCAGTAGATACAGCTTGCTATCCCCGCTACTGGTAGCGGGGATAGCAGTATGTCCTTGCCTTGGACCACAGCGCCATCCGATGAAACCGGCTTGCCACTAGCCCTATAGGCTCCCCCTCCGACAGCCATCACCAAAACGCTGTTACCCCGCTGCCTGAGCTAAACGACCAGATCGTTACCGGAGCTTTAAACAAACAGTTTTCAGACCTAGGGAAACTCTGAAAAAGACTTCCTAATTTGGCAAAATCTCCGGACACCAGTCGCCGAGCTTTTCGATGATGAAACAGATGACCTTCGCCGACGCCGAGTATGCCGGCAAGCGCAAGCAGACCCGTAAGGAATTGTTCCTGATCGAGATGGATCAGGTGGTGCCCTGGAAAGGTTTGATTGCCCTGATTGAGCCCTATTATCCAAAAGGAGAAGGTGGCCGGCCCGCCTACCCACTGATGGCGATGCTGCGTGTTCATCTGATGCAGAACTGGTTCGGCTACAGCGATCCGGCGATGGAAGAAGCGCTGTATGAGACGACCATCCTGCGTCAGTTTTCAGGCCTGAGCCTGGAGCGAATTCCAGACGAAACCACCATTCTCAACTTCCGTCGTCTGCTGGAAAAGCACGAGTTGGCGACCGGGATTCTCGGCGTAATTAATGGTTATCTGGGCGACCGTGGCTTGTCGTTGCGTCAAGGCACCATCGTCGATGCCACGCTGATTCACGCGCCCAGTTCGACCAAGAACAAGGATGGCAAACGCGATCCTGAGATGCATCAAACCAAGAAAGGTAACCAGTACTATTTCGGCGCCAAGGCTCACATCGGCGCCGACGACGAGTCAGGCCTGGTGCACAGCGTGGTAGTAACAGCGGCCAATGTGGCAGACGTCACGCAGGTTGCCAAACTGCTGCACGGCGAGGAAAACGTAGTCTGCGCCGACGCAGGTTACACCGGGGTCGAGAAGCGCGAAGAACACGCTGGGCGCAAGGTCATTTGGCAGATTGCCGCCCGCCGCAGCACTTACAAAAAGCACGGAAAACGCAGTATTTTGTACAAGGCGATCCGCAAAATCGAGAAGGCCAAGGCCCAGGTTCGCGCCAAGGTCGAGCATCCGTTTCGGGTCATCAAACGCCAGTTTGGCTATGAAAAAGTGCGCTTTCGGGGCTTGGCCAAGAACACCGCGCAGATGGTGACGTTGTTCGCCCTGTCAAACCTGTGGATGGCCCGCCGACATTTGTTGGCGAGCGCAGGAGAGGTGCGCGTGTAATGCAGGAAATGGTTACCGCAAAAGGCTTTGCAGCGGCCGAAAGAGCTAAAAAGCGAAGATAATTGAGCAAATTTCGACATGCATCGTTTTTTGAAAAGTGCTGAGGACTCGGTAGCCGGAAAACATCCGGCTACTTCAGACCTTCCCTAGATCATTCACTTGAATAACCAGCGCTATGCCTTTGCGAACTTTTAATTAACGTTACTATCGGACTTAACTATGTTGATCAATTGCCCAAGCTGTCACTCCACGCATGTGTCAAAAAAAGATCTTGGCAAGAAAACTGGCGGAACTATTGGCGTCATCGGTGGGGGAACCAGTGGAGTCGCTGGTGCCATTAAAGGTGCAGAGTTTGGTGCAGCTCTGGGAATTGCCGCAGGCCCACTGGGCATTACTCTGGGAAGTATTGCCGGAGCCATTCTCGGAGGACTGGTTGGCGCTGGAGCCGGCGGTATGGCAGGCGCAGCTATTGGAGAAAAAATTGACGATCGAATACTGAATAACTACCAATGCACGCAATGTCACTACAAGTTCAGTCTATAAACAATCACAGAGCAATTACTTTAGGGAAGGTCTGAAGTAGCCGGATGTTTTCCGGCTACCGAGTCCTCAGCACTTTTCAAAAAACGATGCATGTCGAAATTTGCTCAATTATCTTCGCTTTTTAGCTCTTTCGGCCGCTGCAAAGCCTTTTGCGGTAACCATTTCCTGCATTACACGCGCACCTCTCCTGCGCTCGCCAACAAATGTCGGCGGGCCATCCACAGGTTTGACAGGGCGAACAACGTCACCATCTGCGCGGTGTTCTTGGCCAAGCCCCGAAAGCGCACTTTTTCATAGCCAAACTGGCGTTTGATGACCCGAAACGGATGCTCGACCTTGGCGCGAACCTGGGCCTTGGCCTTCTCGATTTTGCGGATCGCCTTGTACAAAATACTGCGTTTTCCGTGCTTTTTGTAAGTGCTGCGGCGGGCGGCAATCTGCCAAATGACCTTGCGCCCAGCATGTTCTTCGCGCTTCTCGACCCCGGTGTAACCTGCGTCGGCGCAGACTACGTTTTCCTCGCCGTGCAGCAGTTTGGCAACCTGCGTGACGTCTGCCACATTGGCCGCTGTTACTACCACGCTGTGCACCAGGCCTGACTCGTCGTCGGCGCCGATGTGAGCCTTGGCGCCGAAATAGTACTGGTTACCTTTCTTGGTTTGATGCATCTCAGGGTCGCGTTTGCCATCCTTGTTCTTGGTCGAACTGGGCGCGTGAATCAGCGTGGCATCGACGATGGTGCCTTGACGCAACGACAAGCCACGGTCGCCCAGATAACCATTAATTACGCCGAGAATCCCGGTCGCCAACTCGTGCTTTTCCAGCAGACGACGGAAGTTGAGAATGGTGGTTTCGTCTGGAATTCGCTCCAGGCTCAGGCCTGAAAACTGACGCAGGATGGTCGTCTCATACAGCGCTTCTTCCATCGCCGGATCGCTGTAGCCGAACCAGTTCTGCATCAGATGAACACGCAGCATCGCCATCAGTGGGTAGGCGGGCCGGCCACCTTCTCCTTTTGGATAATAGGGCTCAATCAGGGCAATCAAACCTTTCCAGGGCACCACCTGATCCATCTCGATCAGGAACAATTCCTTACGGGTCTGCTTGCGCTTGCCGGCATACTCGGCGTCGGCGAAGGTCATCTGTTTCATCATCGAAAAGCTCGGCGACTGGTGTCCGGAGATTTTGCCAAATTAGGAAGTCTTTTTCAGAGTTTCCTTAGACAAACGGCGTACCTTGATGCAGGACTGGGGAGATTTTGCTGGCCTCGAATGTACCGCGGCCGAGCGTGGCTGAATCCGATTCCTAGGTCCCAGACACGAAAAAACGGCGTTGGCCGGTTTTTTACCCTAGTTTGATCAGGCGCGTTTCTACTTAGTGCCAGACGCTTTGGGAGGCAGAACCTCGGACTGGGCTTTTTTTGCAGCCGGGTAGTAGCTAGGGTGCATGACTCCGAGCTTTGGAAGCGGCGCCGCGGCGTAAGCATTGCAACGGGGCTCAGTATTCCAAAGAGTATTCCAAGAAAAAAAGACGAAACTTAAATCTTTTAAAAATCAGCAGTTTAAGAAATTAGTTCAGATTACCCCGGCCCATACAAGCGTTACAAATAAAGCACTTCGCGTTCATCGCAAGTGCTTTTTTTGTGCCTTTTTGGGCCGTATTGGCTCAGTAATGCCAGCTTTATTACAGCCTTGGCTGCCCGGCGGGCCTGATTTTCTACTGAAAATTTTTTGCCCCCCTCTCTGCACAATGCGCGTCCTACACCACAGACTGAGCGATTCACATCAAAAATGCTTCCGTGTAGTATCAAAAGCTCTGGATCGCATTAAAAGGAATTGAAGATGTCATTAGAAGCATATCTGCAGATCGAAGGAGTTCCCGGCGAGACTCTCTCAGAAGGCTACGAAAACTGGATCGAGCTGCAAGACTTCGACCTTTCGGCTAGCCAGACTGCCTCAGCTACCTCCACATCGGCCGGCGGTGCAACCTCGGGCAGGGCCTACATGAGCGACATGCTCGTTCGTAAGGCTGTTGATAATGCCACCCCAAAGCTTCATGAGGCATGCTGCAGCGGTAAGCACTTCAAGCAGGTATCTGTGCATCTTTTCCGTGCTGGCGATCCAAAAGTCAAATACCTGGAGATAAAACTCGAAGAAGTTATTATCAGTTCTTTTTCATTAACGGGCAATGGCGACCAGAATAACAGTTTCCCAAGCGAACTTATCGCTCTGAACTATGGAAGAATTCAACTTATTTACTCCAAGCAAAGTCGAAAAACAGGGCAAAGCGCTGGACAAATTGCTGGCGGCTGGGATGCTATCAGTAACAAGATATTTTCATAACTACTCATTAGATTTCGCAGGGACAGGCGATGAATTACGAAATGCCAGCAGTCATTCCTCCCGGAGTCAATGTAGACGTCCACATGAAGCTCGCGAACGATCAGTGGAAAAAAGATCCTAGCACGGGTGCGTTCATGAGTTGGTTTTACTACAAAGTACGTAACAAGAGCCCGTGGGACTACAAGCAGAAACATCCAGAGTGGGAAGACTTCGGCAATTTTCATTACGGCGCTGTTGGGACAGCCGGTCAATTAACTGAACAGCTTCTACTGAGAGCCGCTGGGTTCGCCCAAGGAGAAGCCAAAACACGAAAGCATAAGTGGGGCCATTGGTTCTGGCTGCCTCCATACGGGGATGACCCTAAAGACCAGAAATGGATAAAAATGGGGATCTTGTATGCAAAATCCAAAGGATACTAACTTCAGATTTACTTACAAGAATTCATTTTGGATACTTGTGATCTTTTTAATAGCCAAGACGTTTCTTGGTGACTTTTTTGATTTCGGTAGTGACGCAGATGAAGTAGTGTTAAAACGGCGGCTTCCTCAGGGTGATTGGCTGTATGTTACGCGCTACGGCGCCATGGCTACCGACGTGGACACACTACGCTTTTTCATTAGCAAACCGCTTGAAGGCGATGATTCAGAAGTATTACATAAACTTAATAAGGAAAGCGAATTCCTCATCACGGATAGCTCTTTAGAAAACGTCGCAATACGTGACACACCCAATGGCGTAGGAATCACGGTAAAGGGTGCTGTCTACCGTTACTTTAGCAAGGAGTATGTCACTGAAGGCGACGACCTTAGAAGTTACAGAATTACGCTAACTCAAGAAGATACTACGCCAAGGGACTGACAGATAAATCTTAACTTTAGAGCTAACTGTATCGATAATTTCCGACAAGCCCTAGCTAGAACTTGCTGTTCCGAGTCGAACGAAATTGGACGTTAGACTCTTAGTTAAACCAGCGGCTAGGTACAGCCACACTCGGCTAACATCCGTTATCGGAAGGTCTTATACCGCATGCTAGCCCAACAAGATCGGAGACATAACGCTGAACACCTACAACTTTATCGAAGATAAGCAAGGTGCTATTTTAAAATGGATAAAAACGATCTGAACCATGACATCCTTAATTATCTCATAGAGAGAATCTACTTTTATGTTGGGTTCGGCAAAAAAGCATTTGAAATTCTCAGCCTCGCCACCAGAGTCAGTTGGGATCTAGGTCTTGACGGTGACGATGCCAGTGACTTCATGGAAGATTTTTTCGAACACCTTGGCGTCGACCGCGGCGACTACGACCACTATCGTTATTTCAAGCCTGAAGGGACTGATATTTTCGTGTTCTTCAGATCTAAAGATCGGCGTGCAAAGACAGTAATGACGTTAGGCATGCTGTATGAAGCAGCCCAGGTGAAGTCATGGAACTGCGAAACTCTTGAAAAAGCAAGCTTTAGTAGCTTGCCAATTTACAGTAAAACCGAAGAAATCCCTATTGATGGATTTAGTATAAAAACACAATGACTTTGATACCGGAGGCTTAACTGTAGCGGTCAACTGAATCAGTTATGGACATCGTCGAACATCTTCTACTTCGGCGTGCATTGAGAATTGAAGCAGATAGTTTTAAGCAAAATCCCCCCAAAAAAAACGCCTAAGAAAGGCCTTAAACAGGAATCATTTTTTAGTGCCCTTTCAGTCTAAGAAATAAAAAAGCCCAGCGTGGTTGCTGGGCTAATAGCGTCCTTAATCCTACAATCTGCTCAGAAGCTCAGTTTTTTTTGAGGAAAACTCTTTTTCAGTCAAGTGTCCGGCAGACTTCAGCTCAGCCAATCGGGTCAGCGCATCCATTATATTAAAGCCCTCCACTTGAGAAGACGTGGGTAGTGGATGCGTTACACTTCGACCAGACTCTATCGCATCAACCAGTATCTGATCTTGCTCTTTCTTGAATGACTTGAACTCAAGGGAATCGTGTGACGTATGAAGTCGTATTGAGCGGTGCCCCATAAACGACTTACGTTCGATGGATGTGATTGCCTTGAGAGGGATCGTTTCATTCACCTCGCCAAAAAAACCAGCGCGGTAAAAAATAGCTCTGGCAGTGGTGACAATCATTGAGCCATTTTGCTGGGTATTCTTCCCCTTGCCCATCATTTCACCGATATATCCATCTCCCCAAGCCACCACCTGCTCCCCCGACTGCAGGTGCTTTCCTCTGAATTTCATGACGTGTTTTGATTCCTTAGGGAAACTCTGAAAAAGACTTCCTAATTTGGCAAAATCTCCGGACACCAGTCGCCGAGCTTTTCGATGATGAAACAGATGACCTTCGCCGACGCCGAGTATGCCGGCAAGCGCAAGCAGACCCGTAAGGAATTGTTCCTGATCGAGATGGATCAGGTGGTGCCCTGGAAAGGTTTGATTGCCCTGATTGAGCCCTATTATCCAAAAGGAGAAGGTGGCCGGCCCGCCTACCCACTGATGGCGATGCTGCGTGTTCATCTGATGCAGAACTGGTTCGGCTACAGCGATCCGGCGATGGAAGAAGCGCTGTATGAGACGACCATCCTGCGTCAGTTTTCAGGCCTGAGCCTGGAGCGAATTCCAGACGAAACCACCATTCTCAACTTCCGTCGTCTGCTGGAAAAGCACGAGTTGGCGACCGGGATTCTCGGCGTAATTAATGGTTATCTGGGCGACCGTGGCTTGTCGTTGCGTCAAGGCACCATCGTCGATGCCACGCTGATTCACGCGCCCAGTTCGACCAAGAACAAGGATGGCAAACGCGATCCTGAGATGCATCAAACCAAGAAAGGTAACCAGTACTATTTCGGCGCCAAGGCTCACATCGGCGCCGACGACGAGTCAGGCCTGGTGCACAGCGTGGTAGTAACAGCGGCCAATGTGGCAGACGTCACGCAGGTTGCCAAACTGCTGCACGGCGAGGAAAACGTAGTCTGCGCCGACGCAGGTTACACCGGGGTCGAGAAGCGCGAAGAACACGCCGGGCGCAAGGTCATTTGGCAGATTGCCGCCCGCCGCAGCACTTACAAAAAGCACGGAAAACGCAGTATTTTGTACAAGGCGATCCGAAAAATCGAGAAGGCCAAGGCCCAGGTTCGCGCCAAGGTCGAGCATCCGTTTCGGGTCATCAAACGCCAGTTTGGCTATGAAAAAGTGCGCTTTCGGGGCTTGGCCAAGAACACCGCGCAGATGGTGACGTTGTTCGCCCTGTCAAACCTGTGGATGGCCCGCCGACATTTGTTGGCGAGCGCAGGAGAGGTGCGCGTGTAATGCAGGAAATGGTTACCGCAAAAGGCTTTGCAGCGGCCGAAAGAGCTAAAAAGCGAAGATAATTGAGCAAATTTCGACATGCATCGTTTTTTGAAAAGTGCTGAGGACTCGGTAGCCGGAAAACATCCGGCTACTTCAGACCTTCCTTAGACACTTTTATGCTCCTTGCTATTAGCTCTAGCTGCGATCATAGCCAAACATAATGTCGGCAGCTAGCAAAAAACCATTCCCGAATTCAAACAGGATCGCCACCTCAGGTTAACACCTTCCTAAATCGAAAAGCCCCGCCCATGGCGGTGCGTGTCACAAGCCGCTCCAAGAAATGTTGTAGTGGTCTAATGGTTCCGGACACTCATTTAGGCGAGAATATCGCCAGATAGAGGTGTCTGATGACCAAACAACGCCGTACCTTTTCCGTTGAATTCAAACGCGAGGCCGCAGGCCTCGTGCTCGATCAAGGCTATAGCCATATCGAAGCCTCCCGCTCGCTTGGGGTGGTCGAATCTGCGCTGCGTCGCTGGGTCAACCAGCTTCAACAAGAGCGCAACGGTGTCACTCCACAGAGCAAAGCCCTCACGCCCGAGCAGCAAAAAATCCAGGAGCTCGAAGCCCGGATCGCCCGTCTTGAGCGGGAGAAATCCATTTTAAAAAAGGCCACCGCGCTCTTGATGTCGGAAGAGCACGAGCGCATGCGCTGATTGATCAGCTCAGTGTCCATGAGCCAATCGAATTGCTGTGCGAAGTGTTCGAGGTACCTCGCTCGTGCTACTACAACCATTGCCTGCGGCGTCGGTCTCCAGACGCCGAGCGGGTTCGTTTACTTAGCCGAGTCAATGAGCTGTTCGGGCAAAGTCGAGGCGCTGCCGGCAGCCGCAGTATCGTGTCGATGATGCAGGCGGATGGCGAGCAAATCGGTCGGTTCAAGGTGCGTAGCTTGATGCGGGAGCTGGGATTAATCAGCAAGCAACCAGGCTCGCATGCTTATAAAAAAGCAACAGTGGAGCGGCCTGACATTCCGAACATTTTGAATCGGGAGTTCGATGTACCCGCGCCCAATCAGGTCTGGTGTGGCGACATCACCTACATCTGGGCGCAAGGAAAATGGCATTACCTGGCGGTGGTTATGGATCTTTACGCGCGTCGGGTGGTGGGCTGGGCGTTTTCGAACAAACCGGATACGGACTTGGTGATCAAGGCGCTGGACATGGCTTATGAGCAACGCGGCAAGCCTCAGGGCCTGCTGTTTCATTCCGACCAGGGCGTCCAATACGGGAGCCGACAGTTTCGCCAGCGGCTTTGGCGATACCGCATACGCCAGAGCATGAGCCGCCGGGGTAATTGCTACGACAACTCGCCGATGGAGCGTGTGTTCCGCAGCTTGAAAACTGAGTGGATACCGACCGTGGGCTACATGACGGTCCAAGAGGCTCAGCGGGATATCAGTCATTACCTGATGCATCGTTACAACTGGATTCGGCCACACCAGTTCAATGATGGAATGGCGCCCGCTCAGTACGAGAAAAACCTTAACGTCGTGTCCGGGATCAGTTGACCACTACACGAGAGTAAATTGATCGGCACAGTAAAGCGAACCCACTTCTCTAATTTCTTTTCCGGTTCGGGTGCATTCATCGATACCGAACCTAATACCTATGATGTGCTGATCATCGATGAGGCTCATAGGCTCAATGAAAAAAGTGGCTTGTACGGAAACCTTGGCGAAAACCAAATCAAGGAGCTGATCGATTCAGCAAAGTGCTCAATCTTCTTTATCGACGAAGATCAGCGCGTGACCCTGAGCGACATCGGTAGCAAGCAGGCGATTCGCGCATTTGCCAAAGCCAAAGGCGCGACCGTGGAAGAGTATGTGCTGTCATCCCAGTTCCGTTGCAGTGGCTCTGATGGCTACGTTGCGTGGTTGGACAACGTATTGGAGATTCGCCCAACAGCTCACCCCCTGCTCGACACCAGAGACTATGAGTTCAAGGTGTTCGATTCGCCTCAAGCCATGCATGCCGCTATAGAGCAGAAAAATCACGGCAACAAGGCTCGCGTTGTCGCGGGGTACTGCTGGCCTTGGCTCAGCAAAAAAGACCCCAAGGCTTCGGATATTGTTATCGGCGACGACTACGCACGCCAATGGAATCTGGATCAGGACGGCAGCTTATGGATTATCGCTGAAAACTCCATTGAGCAGGTGGGGTGCATCCATACCTGTCAGGGTCTTGAGGTGGATTACATAGGAGTGATCATCGGGCCGGATCTGGTAGTGCGGAACGGACGAGTGGTGACATCACCACATGACCGAGATAAGTATGATAAGTCGATTCGAGGTTGGAAAAAGTTGATGAAGGAGCAACCTGCCCTAGCGCAACAGGAAACAGACCTGATAATAAAAAACACATATCGAACACTGATGACCCGTGGAATGAAGGGCTGCTTTCTGTACTGCACTGATCCGGAGACCGCGCAGTATTTTGCCGGTAGGCTTGCGGGAGAAAGTAACGACTGACGAGCCATAAAAATCTTGGCCAGGCGTGGCGACGGATAAGGCGAATGTCATTGCATCTGAAGATATCCAAGAAAAAGCCCCAGCAGGTGGGGGCTTTTTCTTCGGTATCGCGAAACTGCGTTTTCACACAGCCTGCCACGGCGTCTTTTTTGTACTTGATTGATCTAACGCCGTTAGGACACTTGAACGAACTCCGCGACGGAGAGCCGCATAGCTCAAAGCCTATCGCACACACTCAACCTTCAGGCCTCCACAGAGCGTATGCCATAGCGATAGCCAACCCAGCCCCCATATCCAGCACACCTCCCCCCCCACACCCACTAACCCCCGGCACCCGCCCCCGCCAAGGCCTCACCCGCTCCAACTGCCCAGCCAACCCCAACAACACCCCTCCTCCCCAAACCGCCCAGCGAAATGCGCCCCCATCGGCAGCCCCGCCGCACTCCAGGACAACGGCACCGACATCGCCGGTTGGCCGCTCGCATTAAACAATGCGGCAAAAGGCGAATACCGATGCGACCGCTCGATCATGTCCTCAAGACTCAGGTTCACATCTGGCACCACAAGCTCACCAATGCGCGCCGGCTCGCGTGTCAGTACTGGCGAGAGAATCACGTCGTAATCCTGCATGAATGTCGCCAGTTGGCGGCCCAGGGCGTGAATCCATTCGACGGCGGCGGCGTATTGCGCACCGCTGACGCCGCCTTTGTCGCGCAGGATGATGCGTGTGCGGGCTTCCAGTTCGGCGTCCTGTACGTCAAAGCCACGCATGCGGCCTAACATATCGACGTGGTTGCGGGTGTTCGCGCCGATGATGGTGAAGACGTGGTCTAAGAATTCCGGCAGCACCACTGGCAGGCTGACGGGTTCGATGCGGTGCCCAAGTGACTCGCATAACTGCGCGACGTCTCGCACGGCGGCCAGGCTCTCGGCGGAGGTTGGCCAGGTGCCTGATTGTTCGATGAGCGCGATGCGCAGGGTTCCGGGGTCGCGTTGGACGGCGCTGACGTAAGGCATGCTCTGAACCGGGCCTGCGTAAGGCGCGCCGAGGTCCATGCCTGCTGTGGCGTCGAGCAGGGCTGCGCTGTCGCGTACGGTCAGGGTGATGGCGTGCGCGGTGCTCAGGCCTGCCCAGCCCTCGCCGACCATCGGGCCGGAAGGCATGAGGCCGCGGCTGGGCTTGAAGCCGAATACGCCGCAGCAGGATGCAGGCACTCTCAACGAACCGCCGCCGTCGTTGCCGTGGGCAAAGGGCACTACCCGTGCGGCCACGAGTGCGGCAGCCCCGCCACTTGAGCCACCGGCGCTGCGCTCGAGGCTCCACGGGTTGCGGGTCGCGCCGAAGCGTGTGGATTCGGTGGAATAGGACGTGCCGAATTCCGGTGCAGTGGTCGTCCCGGCAAGCACGCAACCGGCACGCCTCAGGCGGCTGACAACTTCGGCTTCAAAGGGGGCACGGAACTCGCCCATGGCCAGGGAGCCATTGCTCATCCGCGCGCCATTGACCGGGGTAAACAGGTCCTTGATCAGCGTTGGCACACCCGCAAAAACGCCTTGGCTTTTTGCAGCGTCGAGTGCCGCGCTGCGGGCTGAGTCATACAGTCGCTCGGCGACGGCGTTGAGCTGCGGTTCAACGTGCTCGATGCGCTGAATCACCCCCTCCAGCAAATCGATCGGCTGGACCTCGCCGCGCCTGACCCACTCGGCCAGGCCGGTGGCGTCTTCATCGTTCAACAACGTTTGAATGTCTTTCATGGGAAGGTTCCTGATGGCCTGAATTCGAATGGAAACAAGATCGCCGATCTTGCAACCGTTTTTAGAAACTGTGACCTACCCGTAACGCCACGGTGTAACCCTCGGTGCGGTTGCGTGCGCCGAATTCCTTGTAGATGTGAAACCACGCCGCAGGCATGCCGGGCGTGAAGTAGCTGATCGCGGGGCCGGCTGCGACCACTCGGGCGCGGTTGCCGGTGTCCAGCCCTGGCGCATCGTCATCGGAGAATTGCCGGTAATAGAACCCGCCCATCCCCAGCGTGAAAGGACCTACGTGCTGGCCCACGGCAAACTCGTGACGGTATTCGACACCGTTCTTGTAGTCGGTCGCAGGGTTGCGGGTGTTGATGTCAGTCTGGAAGCTGCTGGACACTTCAAAACCGCTGTCGCTGATGTAGGTCGCGTTGACGGTGGGAGAAAACGTTCAGTGATTCAGCCCCGGCGAAATAGGACGATTCTTGTCGTAGTCGCCGGTAGGTGTCTGAATCTGCATCTGTGCGTTCACGAACAGGTTGGGGGAAAGGTCCCATTGCAGTATGAGCGGTGACACCGAAATGTCGGCCATCCTGAACGGATCCGCCTTCAGGTCCAGCGGACCGCCAGGCGTCTGGACCCGGAACGAGGCATCCATCTGGAAGAAAGGCACCGCCACGCTGTAGCCATAGCGCGCGCCCAGTATTCTGTAAGCGGTCATGCGAAAGTACGCAACGCCGATGGACAGAACGTCCAGGGAAAAATTGTTGTCCAGCGAGCGACCGTGGCGGTCTTTCTGCACGTTGGTCGAATAGAACGCCACGCGCATTCCCAGCGTACCCACGGGGGTCGACGGAGGCAGGATGCCTGCACCGAAATCGTAAACACCGAAGGAGGTAGTCGGTGCTCCGTTTTCAGTTGCCTGAACCGTGGCAGCAAGGCTCATCAAGCCGAGCGTCAAGAAAGTGAAGCGTCTGATATTGGAATTATTGTTATGACTCATCGCATGCCCCTGACCACGAAGGTGGTGGGGTCATGCTATTGAGTCATGCTTTATGCCGTTATCCGATTTCAGCAAAGATGTTTGCGTTGCAAGGTCTGCGAGGGTGTTTCCCCGAACAGTGTCCGGTAGTCACTGGAAAACCGGCTCAAGTGCCAGAAACCCCAGCGCGCGGCGACCGTCTGCACGAGTTCGATCCGGCTGCTTTCGCGCAACTCGCGCCGCGCTGCGTTGAGGCGCAACGTGCGCAGAAAAGCCACCGGGTTGATGCCCAGCGTCTCCTGAAAACAGTACTGAAGTTTGCGGCGACTGGTGCCGATGTGGTTGCACACATCCAGAATCGACAGCGGCTCATCCAGATGCGCCAAGGCATAATCGCGAGCCCGATCGACCATTCTCTTGCGCGCCGTGGGATTTAGCGGCGGCGCCTGATCAGGTGCCACCAGTTCCAGCACCTGCAACATTACGGCATCCCGAATGCCACGCCGGATCGACTCGTACTCAAGCTTCTGCAGGCACGCCTGCTCTCCATTCAACAGGTTATCGAAGAGCGCAGTGAACCTAGTGCGAACCGTTGGATCGGTCAAACGGTAACACTTGGGAAGATCGGTAATTTCAAAACGGCTGCCCTGACGTTCCAGTGCGTGAGCCAGGGCACTCTCTTCAATCGCAATGCCCAGTGCATCCAATTGCAGCGGAGTACTCAATTCCGGAAGATTCTCGCCGTGCGCGACGATCATGCTCGACTCCGGAAGCGTGTGCCCGGCACAGAACGCCGGACCGTTGGCACTCAACGGCAAGGCGAAAATAATCGCCCCCTTCCAGGCAATACCACTCTTGACCAAGGCCTGATTAGAGCGGTCGCGGACCAGTTGCAGCCAGTCCGAACGGAATTCCGTCAGCTCGCCTTCAAAGCCACCGGGCGTCACCTGGTCGTAACGAACCTGCCAGCCGCTGAGGTTGCGACCGTGCTCGTCGATGTCACAGGTTTGAAAACGCCGCAGGTGAGGTGGCGGTGCCGCGTCAATTGAAGCCTTGTTTATCTCCACATAACGACTACTCATCGGCCTTGCCCCTTAATACGTCTCAAGGTCATGCGGCTAAGTGAAGGCAAGTTTCATTCCGGCAGCAAGGAGTTTGGGTGATTAATACAGCGAAGCTACCAAACTGCTTTCAAGCTTCATAAAAACTATGCTCGCTTCAAATAAAAAGCGTCCCGTTGAGTCATGGTGTAGGCCCACTCGCTGTCACAGCAAGACAAGCGGCCATCGCTCTCGAGTACTGATCACGTATACTGGCAATATATGATCACGCATCTCGACCAAGGTATGTGCCGTCGATTACGCTTCGGCTGGCATAAGTATGGAAAACAGCACATGCCACAAAGAAGAAACCTGAAAGACTCTATTTTCATACCCTTGAAGCTGTCTCAATTGATCGGCCTTTTCAGTTGGATTATCAGCTGGTATGTGAATCCGTCTATTGAGCAATCACTGGATATATTTATTTATTGCGCTCTGGCGGGGGCGACGCTGTCAATCATTGTCACTTCCAACAGCAGAAGCATGACGACGTGGCGTCTGTTCGGCATTATCTACATGACGTCACTTACCGTTCTGTTCAAGGTACAGATCGAACGCATGGGCGTGGAGGCGTCGATGTGGGGATTGGTTGTCACTTCCCTGCTCATCACGGGAATGAGCGTATTCTTCGTCAAGTTTATTGACTACGTCGCTGCGGCTGCTCTGATCTGGTTGATCATGTGGCAAACGGACCTGACGGCGGTCGGCGTCGACCATGCGCCTCTGTTTTATGTTTTCCTGATCAGCTCGACCTTGTTGGGCGGCTCCCTGAATGCAACCTTCCTGAGCCTGGTCATGCAGACCATGGCGGCGAGTGATCGCTACCAGAAGCTGTCGGAGACCGACACGTTGACGAACGCCCCAAATCGCCGCGCACTGGTCGCCAGCCTGGATAACGCACTGACGTCAGATGATAAGTCCTCGCTGTGGTTCGCCATGCTTGATCTGGATAACTTTAAAAGCATCAACGACAACCATGGCCACGACGTGGGTGACAATGTCCTTATATGTTTCGCAACACTCATAAAAAACACAACGGGGCTGGTCAGCTTTGGTCGCCTGGGGGGAGAAGAGTTTGGCGTGATGTTATCGGCAGCAAACGCAGCAGACGCCATAGCGGCAATGGATCATTTATTGATGCACGCCCAAAAAGACCCAACAGCGAAAATGCCCTATTCATTCAGTGCAGGTATTGCGAGTTTGGCTCGGGCAAAAAACGTCAATGACTTGTTGAAAGAAGCCGATGAAAATTTGTATCACGCCAAACGGAGCGGCAGACAATGTATTGCCTTTGAAGGCAGGATAGTTTCCGCGACCGCTGGAAGTGTGGAAAAGCAGAACCAAGGGGTGAAATCGGTTAATACCCATGCATAGCGCTCGGTTCTCTCAAGCATTCTCGCCGCCCTGCCGAACCATCGAATAGCGGTCAATATCTTCTCGCAATGTCCACCCCTGCCCCGACCAATATCGGCCAGCCGCCTCATTAACCTTCAGCACATCCAGATGACACTTATAAACTCCCAGCGCTTCCAGACACTGAAGGCAGCGCTCGACCAACTCGGGAGCTATCCCCTGTCGACGATACTCCGGCAGCACAATCAAATGTTGTAGATAACCCCGGCGGCCGTCATGCCCACACATGACACAGCCGCACACAGCCCCCTCCGCCTCGGCGACGAAGCTCGTACCGGGGTTTCTGTCGAGGTAGCGTGCCGTTGATTCACGCGAATCGGCATCGCGCAGAGAGATGCCCGGTGTATTGCGCATCAGTTCGATGACCGATTCGTAATCCTTAATTGTCATGCTGCGAATCGTGATCACTGGCTATGCCCGGCCTGTTATTCCAATGGCGGAGCAGATTAACAGGGCATTTCGCTGATCAGATGACAGCGCTGCCAGAGTTTGCCTATCAACCCATAACGTTCTTTCTATTAGAAATATCCACAAAGAAGGCTAATCTGCAAGAGCATCGGCGAAGGCCGTGCGGTTTTACCCTGATAAGGAGATAAGAATGAGCTCAAGTTTTCTGTGCACGTTGTGGTCTCGTATCGCAGCAATCCAATGATCGCTACTGGCCTGATCGTTGATCGAGCGGCCGGTACGAACCCAGTGCTATGGAGTTCCGTCATCACTGTCTGAAGCCCCGCGAGTGGGCTGGATGGCCGGATGCAAATGACAAAAAGGTGTATCAAGCATGTCAACTGAATCGAAATGCCCCTTCAACCACGCTGCTGGCGGCGGCACCACCAACCGTGACTGGTGGCCCAAGCAGCTGAATCTGAAGATTCTGCATCAGCATTCCTCACTCTCCGACCCGATGGGCGAGAGCTTTGATTATGCCAAGGAGTTCAAGAGCCTTGACTTCGAAGCGGTCAAACAAGACCTGCGCGACGTCATGACCCGGTCGCAGGACTGGTGGCCGGCCGACTTTGGCCATTATGGTCCGCTGTTCGTTCGCATGGCCTGGCACAGCGCCGGTACTTACCGTACAGGCGATGGCCGTGGCGGTGCAGGTGCTGGTCAGCAACGTTTTGCGCCGCTCAACAGCTGGCCTGACAACGTCAGCCTGGACAAGGCACGTCGCCTGATCTGGCCAGTCAAGCAGAAGTATGGCCGCAAGATCTCCTGGGCCGACCTGATTGTGCTTACCGGCAACGTCGCGCTGGAGTCGATGGGCTTCAAGACGTTCGGTTTTTCCGGTGGTCGCCCGGATGTCTGGGAACCGGAAGAAGATGTGTACTGGGGTTCCGAGACTACCTGGCTGGGTGGCGAAGAACGCTACGGCGCACAGAAGAAAATGCAGCAGCCGGGCGACGGTACGCTGGTCGCCGAGCCGGAGAACCATGCCAACGAAGAAAGCCGCACCGCGAGCGGTGAGCGCAATCTGGAAAACCCGCTTGCCGCTGTGCAGATGGGCTTGATCTACGTGAACCCGGAAGGGCCTGAAGGCGTGCCGGACCCGGTCGCTTCGGCGAAGGATATCCGTGAAACCTTCGGTCGCATGGCGATGAACGATGAAGAAACCGTAGCGCTGATCGCCGGTGGTCACGCCTTCGGCAAGACTCATGGCGCAGGCCCTGCCGACAACGTCGGTCCAGAGCCGGAAGCAGCCGGTCTTGAAGAGCAGGGGCTTGGCTGGAGAAACAAATTCGGCAGCGGCAAGGGTGGCGACACCATCACCAGCGGCCTGGAAGTGACCTGGACTTCGACTCCGACCAAATGGAGCAACGAGTACCTGGAAAACCTCTTTGGCTTCGAGTGGGAGCTGACCAAGAGCCCGGCAGGCGCGCATCAGTGGACGCCGAAGAACGGCGCAGGCGCGGGCAAGATTCCGGATGCCCACGATCCATCCAAACGTCATGCGCCAAGCATGCTGACCTCTGACCTGGCGCTGCGCTTCGATCCAGCTTACGAGCAGATCTCCCGTCGCTTCCTGAACAACCCTGAGCAACTGGCCGACGCGTTCGCCCGCGCCTGGTTCAAGCTGACTCACCGTGACATGGGCCCGCTCGCGCGCTACCTCGGCCCGGAAACACCGGCCGAAGAGCTGCTGTGGCAAGACCCTATTCCGAATGTTGATCATGCGTTGGTGGATGATCAGGATGTTGCCGCGCTCAAAGGCAAGATTCTGGCTTCGGGGCTTTCTGTCTCGCAGCTGGTTTCAACCGCATGGGCAGCCGCTTCTACTTTCCGTGGCTCTGACAAGCGCGGCGGTGCCAATGGCGGTCGTCTGCGTCTTGCTCCGCAAAAGGACTGGGCGGTTAACCAGCCTGCACAACTGGCGGGCGTACTGAAGACGCTTGAGGGGATTCAGAGCGAGTTCAACGCCGCTCAGTCGAGTGGCAAGCAGGTTTCCATTGCTGACCTGATCGTCCTGGCCGGTAGCGCAGGCGTCGAGCAGGCTGCGAAGAACGCTGGTCATCACGTCACGGTGCCGTTCACACCAGGCCGTGCCGATGCATCGCAGGAGCAGACGGATGTCGAGTCGTTCAGCTTCCTTGAGCCGATCGCCGATGGCTTCCGCAACTATCAGAAGGCGCACTACAAGGTCTCGGCAGAATCGCTGCTGGTCGACAAGGCGCAACTGCTGACCCTCACTGCACCGGAAATGGCTGTGCTGTTGGGCGGCCTGCGGGTCTTGAATATTAACGTTGGACAGAGCAAGCACGGCGTCTTCACCGACAAGCCGGAAACCCTGAGCAACGACTTCTTCAAGAACCTGCTGGACATGGGCGTTGAGTGGAGAGCGACTTCAGGTGCCAACGACACCTTTGAAGCACGTGACCGCAAAACCGGCGCAGTCAAATGGACCGGCACCCGTGTCGATCTGGTATTTGGCTCACATGCTCAACTGCGTGCGATTTCCGAGGTGTACGGCAGTTCGGACGCTAACGAGAAGTTCGTCAAAGACTTCGTGGCCGCATGGACCAAGGTGATGAACCTGGACCGCTTCGACCTGGCTTGATGTGTTTGATGTGCTGAGCTGAAAAAACGCCTCCCCTGCGGAGGCGTTTTTTTTACGGCTATCAAAAAGCGAAGGCTGGTTTTATCAGCGACTCATCATGCTTGCCGCCTGCTCCGTCGCTTCAGTCGTTCGAGTCGCCAGCTTGCGCACTTCGTCAGCTACCACCGCAAAGCCCCGCCCAGCTTCCCCGGCACGTGCAGCCTCAATCGCGGCATTGAGCGCCAGAAGGTTGGTTTGGCTGGCAATGCTCTGGATAGTGCCGACTATCTGGGTCAGTTGAGTGATGTTCTCTTCCAGGTTTTTCTGATGCTGTGCTTCGGTGTCGCGAAGAGCATCCTGCTCATGCTTCAAATGCACATCCACCAACGCACCGACCACCCTCAGCGGAACACCTTCGGGATTGCGACGAGTCTGGCCGCGTGCACGGAACCAGCGGTACTCGCCGGTTTTCATCTTCAGGCGGTACTCGATATCGAACGGCGTCTTGCCAGTCCGGTCATTCAAGTGCGCACCGAATGCCGTCAGACTGCGCTCCTTGTCGTCAGGGTGCAGCCGTGATGCCCAGCTATCCAGTACGTCAGGAAACTCTTCGACTGTTTCGAAACCCAAGAGCCGCCTGAACTGTGGAGACCACCAGAACGGGTTTCTCGCATTGACCGGGTCGCCAGCAATGACCTCCATGTCCCAGAGCCCGTCGGATAGCATCTCCCGGGCCAGTTCGAATCGGGTAATGATCACATCGTGTTCCAGATCACGTTCAAGCTCATCGTGAATATCACGAAGCGAGCCGGCGACACGCAGCGGCGTTCCGCGTGCGTCTCTTAACGTTTCGCCTTGGGCATAGAACCAGCGATAAGTGCCGTTCTTCATCGCCAGACGATTCTTGACCCGGTACGGCGTGTTACCCGAGCGATCATTCAGATGCTTGGCAAATGCGTCGAGCGTGGCTTGTTTATCCTGCGGATGAAGCCGGTCTGCCCAGCTCGCCAGTACGTTAGGGAAATCTCGCTCGTCGTTAAAACCGAGAAGCGTGCGAAGTTGCTGCGACCACCAGAATCGATTGTTCGGGTTGACCGGATCGCCTGCTACGACCTCCATATCCCAGAGGCCCTCGCTCGACGCACGGTTGACCAGATCAAAGCGGGTCTCATAAGCGGCGGCCGAGGCAGAGGCTTCCCCCAGAAGGTGGCGGGCGGTTTCCAGTTCCTGCTCAAGATCGGCGATACGTTGCTCGTCAAGACGACGCTGGGCACTCAGCGAACTCCAGCACTCAAGTACGCTGTTCTCTTCAGCGCAGCCTCTTACCACCGGCTCGCCAGCCCCCTTGAGAGAGGCAATAAGTTGTTGAAGGGCTTTTCTGTCACGACGTGGTCGGAATAAGTGAAGCATGCACAGGGCTCTCAAAATAAAGTCAGATTTGCCGAGTCCCTGGCATGTCACTTCTTTATCGACATGCCGTGCGGTTTCTGAATCGTCAGATTGCGATCAGGTAATGGTCACTTGATCCAGAATCAACTTCACGGCTTGCTGATCGGTTTGCGCTCCCGCCATCAACTCCGCTACCCAGCCGCAACCGGACTTCTCCAGATGAACTCGCCAATCACCGGACCAGTTCTCAAGCCCGGCCAGGTTCAGAAATATGCAGCCACCCCGCTCAGCATGCCCGCCGGTAATTGACTGTTCAAAACAGAACGGTTTATCGGCTCCGGATGTGTCGACACTGAATAGGTACACATCGTGTTTCGGGGCCTCAAGCGAAGGCGCGCAATTGCGCTGACTGATCAGCTTCAACATTTCTCAATCTACTCCTGGCTATATGATTGACTGTGACGTCCATTACTTCGGGAATGCAGTTCGCGACGGTTTACGTCGCGAAGAGGACGCAGAGCGTCCAGACCGGCATGCCGACGCGGAGCGTCGCACGATAGTTGAGATTATCGTCCCCTACGCTCACCCCCTCGCTCCAAACCTGCGCAACACCACAACCCCAAGCAACGCCGATAACACCGACCCGATCAGTACGCCCACCTTGACCTCATCCACCAGCTCCGGTGCGCCCGGGAAGGCCAGTGCGCCGATGAACAGGCTCATGGTGAAACCAATACCGCACAGCGCCGCAACGCCATAAAGCTGGCCCCAGTTGCTGCCGTCCGGCAAGCGGGCCAGGCCGGCGCGGATGGCCAGTGCAGCGAGGGCGAAGATGCCGACCTGTTTGCCGATCAGCAGCCCCAGCGCGACGCCCAACGGCACCGGGTCCAGCAGTTTGTCGACAGTAATGCCTGACAGTGAAACGCCGGCATTGGCGAATCCAAAGACCGGTACGACGGCAAAGGCGACCCACGGATGCAGTTTTTCTTCCAGATGCAGCAGCGGCGAGCTGGCTTCTTCATCGGGTTTGCCGAGCGGAATGCACAGTGCCAGCGCTACGCCCGCCAAGGTGGCGTGAATACCGGACTGGAGCATGAAGAACCACAACAGCGCGCCGACAATCAGGTAAGGCAGCAGCTTTTTAACGCCCAAGCGGTTCAGCGCGACGAGCACGGCGATGGAGCCAAGTGCAGCCAGCAGCATGGGAATGGACAGATCGCTGGTGTAGAACAGCGCGATGATCAGCACAGCGCCGAGGTCATCGAGAATTGCCAGTGCCGACAGGAATATCTTCAGCGACAACGGCACACGCTTGCCCAGCAATGACAGCACGCCCAGGGCGAATGCGATGTCGGTCGCTGCCGGAATGGCCCAGCCGCCAATGGTGTCTGGCTGGCCCCAATTGAATGCCACGTAGATCAACGCCGGAACCACCATGCCGCCCAGCGCCGCGAAGCCCGGCAAGGCGCGCTGGCTCCAGGACGCCAGCTGGCCGGCCAGCATTTCGCGCTTGATCTCCAGGCCCACCAGCATGAAGAAGATTGCCATCAGGCCATCGTTGATCCAGTGCTCTACCGACATCCCGGCGAGCACGGTATGCAGCGCTGCAAAGTAGCTGTCGGCCAGCGGTGAGTTGGCGACGATCAGGGCTGCAAGCGCAGCCGCCATCAGGATCAGACCGCCAGCGGCCTCAGCGGCGAAAAAGCGCTTGATGAACGCCAGCGCGCTCGGGGATTCGGTACGGGGGGTGGGGTTGTGCATGCAGGGCTCCGCAGGGTACAGCGCAAAAAGGCCGCAACCTTACCACTCGCAGAGCCTGCCACAGCGCAGGTAAACCTGAGGATACAAATTAACGCGCATGCCCATCATGGCTTGAGGAATCAGGGCTCCTGTCTGCCAGACAACAGCCCTGCCCGCTTCACTTCTTGACGGTTTCTTCAAGCGTGAACCGGCCCAACGGGTTCTGGCCGAAGTGCTCGATGTTCTTGCGTGAAACACTGATGTAAGGGCTGTAGTAGAGGTCGATCCAGTTGACGTCGGCTTTGGCCATTTTCTGCAGGTCGATGTACATCTGCTCACGCTTTTTGGGGTCCATTTCAACCCGTGCAGCAGCAACCAGCTCCTTGACCTTCTCGTTCTTGTAACGGGTCATGTAGTTGTTGTTTGTGTCATGGCCAAGCACGAAGGTGGTTTTCTGATCCGGGTCGAGGATGTCGTTGGTCCAGTACATCACGGAGATGTCGTAGTCACCGGCAATCAGCATGTCCCAGCTCTGGCTCGGGTCGACTTTCTGTAGCGTGGTGGTTACGCCAACCTTGGCCAGCTGCTGTTGCAGCATGACCGCAATTTGCTCGTCGACTTCGTTGCCAGCATTGACCACATAGTTGAGCTTCAGGTCCGACGCACCGGCATCCGCCAGCATCTGTTTGGCCTTGACCGGGTCATACGGGCGTTGCAGGTTATCGGCGTAGTGATACAGCGCGCCCTTGGGAATGTAGGAATTGGCCACGGTGCCCAGCCCGAAGGTAGCGGCCTCGACCAGCGATTTCTTGTCGATAGCCATGTCCAGTGCCTGGCGTACCTCAGGCTTGGCCAATGCGCCGTGCTCATGGTTGAGCAACAAATGATCTTCACGGGTGGACGGGTCCAGGTGAACCACCAGATCAGGGTTCTTCTTCAGGTTTTCGACACGGGAGAACGGCACATAGATCGCTGCATCCAGTTCGCCCTTCTGGACCATCAGCATACGGGTGTTGTCATCCGGCACCGAGATCCACTCGACACCATCCAGGCTGACGCTCGGCGCTTCCCAGAAGTCGGGGTTCTTCGCCAGGATCACCCGATCACCGCGCCGCCATTCTTTCACTGTGAAGGCTCCCGAACCGACAGGCTTTTCGGCGTAAGCCTCTTCGCCCAGGGTCTTCATGGCCTTCTCGGAGAGAATCGACACGTTGGGCAGCGCCAGTTGCGAGAGGAACGAGGCCGATGGATTCTTCAGGGTGATGACCAGCGTACGCGGATCTGTTGCGACGGCTTTGTCGATAATCTTGTAGGAATCGCTCCACAGCGAGCCCTTGTCGTCGCGAATTCGCAGCAGGCTGAATACAGCGTCGCTGGCGGTCAGCTCCGAGCCATCAGAGAATTTGGCCGGGCGTATCTTGAGTGTATAGGTCAGCCCGTCGGGCGAAATCGACCAGCTTTCGGCCAGTCCTGGCACCAGCTTTGTGCCCTTGTCGTCAACCCGGATCAGCACATCGTAGACGTTGGAAAATACCCAGTTGTCGATGTTTTGCGCGCTTTTGATCGGGTCGAAGGTGGTGCCGTCCTCACGACGGCCGATGGTCAGCACGCCCGCGGCTTCCGCCACTCCCGCTGCCAGGGAACAGGCCGCCAGCATGGCGACGGTCAGCATTTTCATTGGTCGAGCTTTCATACAAATGAACTCCTTGCCGGTGTCGGGACAGATGTTTGTTGTAGGTCTGGATCAAAAAACGGGTTCATCAAGTACACAGTCGTAGCGCTGCTCGCCGACATGCCGGGTGGGTGGCGCGACGCTGGAACAGGTCGGTCTGGCGAACCGGCAACGCGGATGAAAGGCGCAGCCAGCGGGCAAACTCAGGGGGCTGGGTGGCTCGCCCTGCAAGGGTTCACCGGGCAGCGGACGATCCGGATCAATCTCCGGAATAGCCTGGATCAGCGCCGCGGTATAGGGATGACGCGGCTTGAGAAAGACCTCTTCGACCGGGCCCTCCTCGACGATTTTGCCCAGGTACATCACCGCCACTCGGTCACACAGGCGGCGCACGATGGCGAGATCGTGGGCAATGAACAGAATTGCCAGGTTCATGCGCTGGCGTAGTTCCAGCAGCAGGTTGATGATCTGCCCCTGAATCGACACGTCCAGCGCCGCCACGCACTCGTCGGCGATGATCAGCCGCGGCTCGATGGCCAGTGCGCGGGCAATGCCGACACGCTGACATTGCCCGCCGCTCAAGGCACCCGGTTTGCGTTCGGCAAATTCGGGTCGCAGACCGACCATGTCGAGCAACTCGATGACCCGCGCCGGAATCTCGGATGCGCTGACCTTGCGTTGCACTTTCAGCACCTCGGCCAATGTGGCACCGACGGTCATGCGCGGGTTGAGCGAGGAAGACGGGTCCTGAAAGATCATTGCTGTTTCACTGCGCAAACGCTGCAGACTGATACCGCTACCCTGGGCCATGTCGACGTCATCGAAGACGATCTGCCCGGAAGTAATGTCGTTCAGACGCAGAATGGCGCGCCCCAGCGTGCTCTTGCCGCTGCCAGACTCACCCACCAGTCCCAGCGTTTCACCCGCACAAATGCTCAGCGACACACCGTTGACGGCATGCACCCAACGCTTATTGAGACCCATGAAGCCTGATCCGGGGGCCGGGAAGCGCACCACCAGATCGTTGACGTTCAACAGCCTGTAGCCGCTCATGATACGGCCTCTCGGGAATCTGCCAGCGGATAGTGACAGGCCGCTTCATGGGCAACCCCCATCGACCGCATCAGGGGTAGTGTCTCGACGCAGCCTGCGCCCGCATGACCGCAGCGCGCATGAAAACGGCAGCCAGCGGGCAGCGCATCGAGCAATGGCGGCTGTCCGGGAATGGTGCGCAGCAGGCCACTGCCCGTACTGCTGGCGGGCTGGCAGTCGATCAGGCCGCGGGTGTAAGGATGACGGGCGCGGGCCAGCACGTCGCGCTTGCTGCCGTGTTCACACAAGCGACCGGCGTACATCACCGCGATGGAGTCGCAGGTTTGCGCTACAACGCCCAGGTCGTGGGTGATCATGATCAACGACAGCCCGTGACGGTCACGCAGGTCCAGTAACAGCCGCAGGATTTGCGCCTGCACCGTCACGTCCAGCGCGGTGGTCGGTTCGTCGGCGATCAGCACCTGCGGCCCGCAGCCCAGCGCCACGGCAATCATGGCGCGCTGGCGCATGCCGCCGGAAAACTCATGGGGAAAGTTATCCACACGCGAAGCCGGGTCGGGAATGCCGACCTGACGCAGCAGATCAATCGCCTGCGCCCGTGCCTCACGTTTCGAAGCGCCTTGATGCAGACGAAAGCCTTCGGCAATCTGCTCGCCGATACGCATCAGCGGGTCCAGATGACTGCTGGGGTTCTGGAAAATCATGCCGATCCGCCGCCCGCGCATGGCACGCATGCCGGCTGCATCGAGTTTCAGCAGGTCGACATCATTGAGCAGCACCGAACCACCGCGCACGTGCAGGTCCGGCGATGGCATCAGTTGCATCAATGCCCGGCAAGCCATGGTCTTGCCAGAGCCACTTTCGCCGACCAGCCCGAGAATCTCGCCCTGCTGCAGATCGAACGACAACCGGTCGACCAGCGTTACCTCGCGCCCCCGACTGTTCGCAATCACGCTCATCTCGCTGACTTTCAGCACCGGCGTACTCATTGCCGCTCTCCGAGGGTTTCGGCAACGCCGTCCGCCAGCAGGCTGAAACCCATGGCCAGCGTCACGATGGCCAGCCCCGGAAAGGTGCAGATCCACCACGCAGACGTCAGAAACGCCTGCCCCTCGGCGACCATCGTGCCCCACTCGGCCAACGGTGGTTGCACGCCCAGGCCCAGGTAGCTGACCGACGCGCCACTGAGCAACACCAGCACCGCATCGGACATGGAAAACACAATCGAGCCGAACATCGCGTTGGGCAGCAGATGGCGAAACAGAATACGCAGGTGACCAAACCCCAGGCTCTTGGCCGCCAGGGCGAAATCGCTGTCCTTGAGGACCAGAATCTGTGAACGGATCAGCCGCGCGTAAGACACCCAGCCCACCAGCGCCATGGCGATGTAGAAACTGCTCAGGCCAGGGCCGAGAATCGCAATGATCGCCAGCATCAGCACCAGAAACGGAAAGGCCAGAACGATGTCGATCACGCGCATGCACAGGTTGTCGAAGCGACCGCCTATATAGCCCGACAATGCGCCTACAAACGTGCCGATGATGAACGGGAAAACCACCCCGAGCACACAGATCTGCAGGTCGATGCGTGCCGCCCAGATGACTCTGGACAGAATGTCGCGACCAAAATTGTCGGTGCCGAACGGATGCGCGAGGTGCGGTGCAAGCATGCGCAGTTCGGTGTTCTGGTAAATCGGGTCATAAGGTGCCAGCCACGGTGCGAAGAGTGCCAGCAGCAGCCATAGCCCAAGCAATGAGGCACCCAGCAGCATCGCCAGTCGGCCGTTGCGCAAGCGCAGGCGAAGCCGCGAACGCCAGTGTGGGCGCAGAGGGGCGTGGGCGATGGTCATTTAATGTTCACCCGCGGGTCTATCGCGACAGTGGCCACATCAGCGAGAAAGTTGACGATTACCGTGGCACAGGCGAGCACCATGGCTACCCCCTGCACCACCATGTAATCGCGACTGAAGATGCCGCGCACCAGCAGCTGGCCGATGCCGGGGATGGCAAACAGGCTTTCGATAACGACAGTGCCGCTGATCAGCCAGCCGATGTTCACTGCCAGCAGGTTGATTGACGGCACCAGCGAGTTGGGCAATACGTGACGACGAAACACTGCGCCTTCACTGACGCCACGTGCCCGTGCCGCAGTGACATGATCAGCTTGCAGCTCCATGAGCATGCTGGCGCGCAGGTTGCGAATCAGCACCGCGGACAGAGCCAGGGCGATGGTCAGACATGGCAGCACCATGTGGTGAGCCTTGTCCAGCCAGTCACTGCCGTAACCTGACACCGGAAACCAGCCAAGCTGCACACTGAACAGCAGGATCAGCATGATGCCCAGCCAGAATGCCGGCATGCCCAACCCCGTGGTGGTGAAGACACGAATCAGGTTATCGCCCCAACTGCCCTTGTTGCGTGCAGCGACCGTGGCCAAAGGCACGGCGATCAGCAGAGCCAGCAGGACGCTGCCACACACCAGAAACACGGTAGGCTCCAGCCGGGTAACGATCAGTTTGAGCACATCGATCTTGTACAGCAGCGATTTACCCATATCGCCCTGCAAGAGGTTTTTCATGAAGTACACATACTGCGTCCACAAGGGTTCATCCAGCCCGTACTGGGCGCGGATGTTGGCCAGTGCCTGCGGTGTGGAACGGGCGCCCAGCAGAATGCGCGCCGGGTCACCGGGGATCGAGCGCACCAGAATGAAGGTCACCAGACTGATGCCGAACAGCACCGGCAGCAACTGCAACGGACGCTGGAGAATGAAACGATAACGACCCAGATTCATCAGACGCCCCGATGCTGTGACAGAAAATTCAGCAGGACCGGAAAGTACGCCGCCACCCCTTTCACACAAAAGGGCAGAGCGAAGTTGTAGTCGAACATTGACCATCCGTCGACTTTGATTGTTTTGCGCTCATCCGCCTTGCTCGCATACCCCATCGCACCTCACCTTTGCGGACGTCGCTCATGGCCTCAACCCTATCGCGCAGCGCCATGGCAAACAGCTAGCAATTCTTATAGGTTTTACACGACTGACAGCCGGTTGGACGCAGGCGTGGCACTGTCCTTGCTAATTGCTATATTAAGTCCCCTACACCGGCTCTATGACAAAGGAGGTCAAACCATGCATATCAGGTTGTCGGATTTCAATTCGCGTCTGCAATCGGCATCTACAGTGGATCAGCAAATGGATTGCGCACTGTTACTGGCATCGGAGCTTGGATTCGATGCAGTGATTTACGATTACAGCCCGGTGCCTGTGTCCCATGATGGAGCACTGATCACACCTTCGTTGCTTTCATTGCGCAACACCCCGGCCGATTGGCACGCACTCTGGTGCAGCCAGGGGTACTACCAGATCGACCCGGTGCAACACCTGGCGGTGGCCAGCGTTTCGCCTTTTGTATGGTCATACCAGCCCAAGGCTGAAACGGTGCTGCAAACCTTTATCACCGACATGCACAAGCCGGTGGTGCGCTACCTGCATGACTCACACATGACGTGTGGCGTGACAGTGCCTATCCACATGCCCAAGGGCGGTTTCGCCACCCTGACAGGCCTGTGTTCCGACAGCAGCGACGCTGCACTGGAAGATGCCCGGCAGAGCCTGGCCGAGTTCGGTCTGCTGGCTCATGCCTTTCAGGAAGTCGCCTACCCGCTGTTTGACCAGAAGATGCGCTCCTGTAATGCGATCAAGCTCACCCGCCGCGAGCGTGAATGCCTGAGCTGGTCTGCCGAAGGACTGACGGCCAGGGAAATCGCCGATCATCTCAACCGTTCGGTCGCCACGGTGACGCTGCATCTGAATTCGGCCATGCAGAAACTGGGTGCCAAAAACCGTGTGCAGGCAGTCGTGCGTGCCGTTCACTACCGTTTACTCGACCAATGACCGGTTCATCAGCCAAAACCTATCATTTTCTATAGTTTTAAGATGCCACGCGCAGCGCTATGGTGCCCCGAACTATCCAGCAGGGACCGGCGACATGGCAGACATGACGATCAAGGAAGGTTTTGCGCCGTTCGGCGACTATCAGACGTGGTATCGCGTCACCGGCAACTTGCAAGGCCCGCGTACACCGTTGGTCATTCTGCACGGCGGCCCCGGCTGTACCCATGATTACGTGGACTCGTTCAAGGACCTCGCCAGTACCAGTCAGGCGGTGATCCATTACGACCAGTTGGGTAACGGAAAGTCGACTCGCCTGCCCCATGAGAGTCGCGAATTCTGGACAGTCGATCTGTTCCTGAGAGAGCTGAACAACCTGCTTGCCCACTTGGGCATCGAAGGCAATTACGCGTTATTGGGCCAGTCGTGGGGCGGCATGCTGGCTTCGGAACATTCGGTGCTCCAGCCCAAAGGGCTGAAAGCGCTGATTGTCGCCAACTCCCCGGCAGACATGCAGACCTGGGTAAGCGAGGCCAACCGACTGCGCGAGGACTTGCCTGAAGCTGTGCAAGCTGCGTTGCTCAAGCACGAACAGGCAGGAACGTTAACTGACCCTGAGTACCTTGAAGCATCGCGGGCATTTTATGACCGTCATGTATGCCGCATCACACCCTGGCCGGACGAGGTGAAACGCACCTTCGACCAGATCGACGCGGACCCGACCGTGTATCACGCCATGAATGGCCCTACCGAGTTTCACGTTATCGGCACCCTGAAGAACTGGACCATTGTCGACAGGCTGGAACACATCAAGGTCCCGACATTGGTGATTTCGGGGTTTTACGACGAAGCCACCCCACTCGTGGTGAAACCCTACGTGGAGAACATCCCTGACGTTCGCTGGTCGGTGTTCAGAGAGTCAAGCCACATGCCCCATGTGGAAGAAAGAATGGCGTGCATGGGCTGCGTAGCAGGTTTTCTGGATAAGTTATCTGTGGCCGCTACCGTGTCAGCGGCTTAGTCCTGCAATACCGACTGAACACAGACCTCGCCCCCCTACAACTAGAGTTAATACTTTAGAAATAGTGAACTGTGTAAACCGTTAACATTATTCACTCTGTGACGGGGACTTTTAGCGCCTGATGCTTAACAGAACCCACATGGCATTATGTCCATCATGAAATAACTTTCATCGCGATTGATTAAAGCTCCTCAGGCGTCAGCAGAAAAACAGATATCGGAAAGGAACGTATTGCCCTTCCGCCTGTTTTGCCGCTGGAGGCAACCATGAACATCAGATCGCTGAATATTTCACGCAGGGCATCCCTGTTTTTTGGCGTTATTACCTTGCTGCTGATTGGCCTCGGAGGATTCTCCTACGTGCAGATCGACCATCTGCGCACGGCCGAGCAGAACATCGAAGAAAACTCGTTGCCCAGCATTCAGGTCGTCGACGACATTCAGATCGCCCTGCTTCACGCTCGTCTGGAAAGCATCAGGATGCTCGCCAGTACCGATCCTGCCGTGCACAGCACAGCAGAAGCCAAAGCCCGGGAAGCGATAGAGGCGCTCAGGTCGAACAGCGAGTTTTATCGGAAAAATCTGATTTCGGGCGAAGCCGACCGTGCGCAATTCGAAGACGCCAACAACAAGATGGGGGCCTACATCGACGGCGTGAAACAGATCATCGCCCTGGACAGTTCCGATCATGAAAAAGCTGTTTCCTTTGCGAACTCAGAGCAGGTTCAGCGCGCCAATGCCTACCAGGAAAAACTCACCACCCTGCGTGGGCACAACGCTGAAGAAGCCGTGAGTTCCGGAAAAGATGCCACCGACGTGTACAACCACAGCGTCAATGTATTGCTGACCGTTGTTATTGCAGCGTCCCTTCTGACTGTGGTTCTGGCGATTACCCTGACACGCAGTATTGTCGATCCGCTCAACGCTTCCCTCAAACTGGCAGAAGACATCGCCGCAGGCGACCTGACCCGGCAACTGGGCATTACCGGCAGCGACGAAGCATCACGCTTGATGACGGCCCTCAACACCATGTCGGGGAACCTGCGTACCACCATTCATGAGATTTCCGGCGCATCCGCCCAATTAAGTACCGCTGCCGTCGAGATGACGTCAATCACCGAAAGCGCCGACCGTACACTGCAACAACAGAACAGCGAAATCGAACAGGCCGCCACTGCTGTAAACGAAATGAGTGCTGCCGTAGAAGAAGTCGCTCGTAATGCTACGTCTACCTCCCAGGCCGCCCAACAATCCAGCCTCTCTGCCGATCTGGGCAACCAGCGCGTGACCGAAACCCTGACCGCCATGCACAACCTGACCGGCCTGGTCGAGGGCTCCTCTGCACAAGTCACGGCCCTGGCCGGCCAGGCACAGGACATCAGCAAAGTGTTGGGCGTGATTCGCGGAATTGCCGAGCAGACCAACCTGCTGGCATTGAACGCAGCCATCGAAGCCGCGCGTGCCGGTGAACAAGGCCGTGGCTTTGCCGTGGTGGCTGATGAAGTACGCGCGCTGGCGCACCGCACACAGACGTCCACTCAGGAAGTCGAACAGATGATCTCGGCGATTCAGGCCGGTTCTTCGGCCACAGTCGAGTCCATGCAGAAGAGCACTCAGGAAGTCCACAGTACTCGCAAGACGGCAGAAGACGCCGGACAATCGCTGCGCCAGATCACCGACTCGGTACTGGAGATCAATAATCGTAACCTGCAGATCGCTGCGGCATCGGAACAACAGGCGCATGTAGCACGTGATGTCGACAGAAGTCTGATCAGCATCCGTGATCTGGCCGTACAGAGCAGCGAAGGCACCCGGCAAACACTGATTGCCAGTACCGAACTTTCGCAGTTGGCAGTCAACTTGAATGATCTTGTACTGCGCTTCAAGACATGATGCGAAACGGTATCCATAACTATCAGGCATGGCGACAGGGCAGCGGATTCGTCTGCTGCACCTTTTCATAGCGTTAGTGCCATTTCTGGCAAAAAAACAATAACAAAATGCCAGCACTCGACTGCCATTAAAGTTGCATTTCATGTGTTTCATTAACGATACAAATACCTGCTATTAGGTATGATGCGCGCTACTTGAATACGGGAAGTATGAGGTATGCCGTGCAGAATCATTGTGGCCGACGATCACCCGCTGTTTCGTGAGGGCATGCTGCGTACTATCGAGCGGCTGATACCCGAAGCGATTATTGAAGAAGCAGGCAATCTGGATGAAGTACTCACCCTCGCACGCCGGGGTGATGAGGTCGACACACTGGTGCTAGACCTGCGCTTTCCTGGGCTCACTTCGATGCAGACCATCGGCAGCCTGCGCAGCGAGTTCAAACGCACTTCAATCATTGTCGTCTCGATGGTCGATGATCTGGACACCATTTCACAGGTCATGTCTCAGGGTGCGGATGGCTTCATCGGCAAAAATATAGACCCCCTGGAAATTGCCGAATCCATCATCGCCATCCGCGATGGCGAAGTGGTGGTCAAGTACAAGCCCGAAGGTTCGTTACTGAGCGATCTGGACTCTGGCGCAATCAGCCATCTGACCGCACGTCAAAGAGAAGTACTGGGGCTTGTGGCGTCGGGAAAAACCAATAAGGAAATCGCCAGGGATCTGGGTATTTCACCCTTTACCGTGCGTATTCATGTCTCCAGCCTGCTCAAGGCGCTTGGTGTGCCCACCCGATCGGCTGCCGCTGCACAGTTTTCCAGCCTGGCCGGCAAACAGCACTGAGACGGTAGCCGTCATGTCATTACTGCCCCAACGAATAGATCTGGAAATGACTCAGGCGCTGCTGCGCATGGCGGTCATTGCCACATCGATCCTTTACGCACTGATCGCGTATGGGATGGATGAAATGTCAGAGAACAAGCTATTTGTGATCCTGGCTTATTGCATGGGCTTCGGCGTCGTCACGGTGGGGCTGATCATACGCATTGCCCAGCGCCCGGGTGCCTCCGGCAGACGACGTCTGTTTGCCCTGGTGACCGATAATCTGGCGGGAATCGTAACGATCTCGGTTGGCGGCGAGGCCATGTTGCCGGTGTACTCGGTAATGCTGAGCATGACGGTCGGCTACGGCATGCGCTACGGGCGCAACTACCTGCTGCTGGCAACCGGCTTTTCCATGATTTCGTTGATGATCATCATCGTGCTCACGCCGTTTCTGCGTGAACACCATGCTGTGGCCGTCATGATGATCCTGACCATGCTGGTCCTGCCGCTGTTTGTCTATTTTCTGCTTGGCCGACTGCACATGGCCCTTGAAGAAACCCAGGCAGCCAATCAGGCCAAGTCAAGGTTTCTGGCACAGGCCAGTCATGACCTGCGCCAGCCGATCCACTCCATCAGCCTGTTTACTGCCTGCCTGCGCGATGCGGCTTTGGGCGATAACGAACAACGTCTGGTAAATAACATCGACCGGGCATTGAGTGCGGTAGAACAACTGTTTCGTTCGTTGCTGGACATCTACACCCTCAATCAGGGCGAAGTCGCACCGCGCCCCGAATCAGTCGACCTGGATGCACTGCTCAACGGGCTGGCCGCTCAGAACAGCGAGGCTGCCACCTGGGCTGGCGTGGACATTCGCGTACACAGCGGCAACCATCACGTCTGGACCGACCCGGCATTGCTGCGCACGCTGTTGCAGAACCTTGTCTCCAATGCTTTCAAATACGCGCCGGGCAAACCGATTCTGATTGGCTGTCGCCGGCGAAAAGGCACCGTCAACATTGGTGTTTACGATCGGGGCCGCGGCATACCCGCCGAGCACTTGCCGCACTTGTGCAATGAGTTCTATCGCGTCCGCGAGAAGCGTGACCGCGACATTGAAGGTGTTGGCCTGGGGCTGAGTATCGTCAGCCGTATCGCCAGGCTCATGAATCTGCGGGTCAATATCAGTTCAGTGCCCGAGCGCGGCACTGCGGTAACCGTCAGCGGCCTGAAAGCCGTGGCCGCCAGCCAGCCGGTGAACAACATCGAAATCAACTGGAATACCCGCCTGCTTTCCGGTCTGCGCGTCATGCTGATCGAAGACAATCGCAACGTGCTTGAAGCCACCGCCATGTTGCTGCGCAGATGGGGCTGCGAGGTACAGACCTTCAGCAGCATCCCCGAGATCAGTGTCGACTGTGATCTGGTAGTCACTGACTTCGATCTGGATCGTACGGCCTCGGGCGCCGACTGCATTGCCTACCTGAGCGGGCTGCAGGGAAGACGCATACCCGCCATCGTGATTACCGGCCATGAGCTTCAGCACGTCCGGCAGACGCTGAACGATCCGGATATCCCCGTTCTATCAAAACCGGTAAGGCCGGTCGAACTGCGCTCGCTGTTGCTGAGTTTCAAGGCCGGTTCGGCGGTGTACTGACAGTCGTTGGAATGTGTTGCTTGCAGACGTTGGGCAGCGAGCTGTGGTCAATCAGTTGTGAAGCGCTCAACCACATTGCCCTTGAACTTGATGAAAATGCGCGTAATCGACGCTTTTCTTCCGGTAGCTTGCGTGCCGCTCAGTGTATTTGCGTCGCCTATCATTTCCTGCGCATCGCCCATACGCGATTGCCCTTGAAGCAAGGTGGATGCCGCGTCTCCGGAACCGTATCGGTTGGAGTACTTGACCGCCATTTTGGTCAATGAGTTAAGACCTGATTCGTTACGATCGTAGTACCACTCAGAGCTGTTATCGGACACATTGTCCTGCGCCGAATAAGGCGCACCAAACGCCTGGCGAATCTGTTCCTTGGTCGACTTGCGGGCAATGATGTTGGCTTTTATATAGTCAGGCGCATATTTGTAATCACCGGTCAGGGTATCGAGCGGGTTGCCGCCACCGGTCGAACAGGCCGTCATGGTTGCTGTGACCAGCGTAATCGCCGCCAACCCCCTTATGTTTGCCAAATGGCGAGAAATACCCATGCGCGTTCCCTCTGAAAACAAAGTCTGTTGTGAGTGATCCGTTCACACCACTGCAAGACCTGTTACGGTCGCGCACGCGCGGCCGGCGACGTTATAAAAACGTCGTCTGCCATCAACAAGTCAGGGTGTTATTCAGCGCATTAGCTTAAGTTGCCGAACCAGGGCCAGCCATAGTACGGATGTACTAGTAACAGTAAGGATGTACTGCTTCTGCAGACTGACAACTTTCTCAGAAACGGTAAGTCGCCCCCACGCCCAAAAAGCTGGCACGGTTCTGATAGCGCGCGCTGTAACTGGCCAGCGCATTGGCACGGCTGACATCAACGCTTTCTTCTTTAAGATAGGCGTAGGCAACATCAAGGGTCAGTTCTTTGCTGACGTCATAACCCGCCCCCACACTGAAGATCGTACGGTCGCCGGTCGGTGTGCGTGGCGAGCGATTGGTATTGCTGGTCGGTGACTGATCCAGACGAATGCCGGTACGCAACGACCAGTGTGAATCCAGTCGATACGATGTGCCGAGCGCATAGGCCCAGGTATCGTGCCAGTCCAGCCCGCCAGCGATAGCGCCAGACAAGGACGCAGCAAGTATCCCTCCACGCGCAGGGCTGATGTTCTCGGTGCTGAAACTCAGGTCCTTCATGCGACTCCAGCGCGTCCAGGTCGTCCCCGCATAAAGTGTCCAGGCATCGGTGAGCTTCTGGGTGACTGACAATTCGTAGGATTCAGGAGTATCGACCTGTAGCGAGCAGTCATAGCGATTGCTGCTCAGCAACTGGGCTGGCGTACCGGCACCTGTGGCAACCTCGGTGTGGCAATCCAGGTCGTAGCGCACTTTGGAGTGGTAGGTCAAACCAGCCTGCGTGGTATCAGTCAGGCTGGCCAGAACGCCGATATTGAAGCCCAGCGCGACATCCTTGCCCTTCACCTTCACATTACTGTCGGCGATGGCCGGGTTAAGCGTCAGGTCCGACTCCAGCGAGCCGGCAAACTGATTGATGGTCGGCCCGAAGCCCACCGATACCCTGTCATTGAAGGCATAACTCAATGTCGGTTGCAGGGTCAGAACTTTTGCATCGCTCTTGCTGGCAAAGGCACGCCCTTGAAAACCGCGTTCGTAATCCGTCGCCAGGCCGAACGGCACGTACGCGCCAAGGCCGATGGCCCAGTGTTCATTCAGCCTGCGAGTATAAAAACCGAACGGGATGGCCTTGAATGGCACCATGTCGCCATCGTTGCTGCCGCTCGAACGTCCACTCGCCTGGCTGATATCCGTCGATGCATCGATAAAGGTAGCGCCACCGGTGACCTGCTGGCCGGCCAGACGCGCCATGCCTGCAGGGTTGCCGTATACCGTGCCGGCATCTTCGGCGGCAGAGGCCCGGCCCGCAAACGCTGTGCCCATGCCGCTTATACCTTGCTCGTTAAGCGCAAAGCCACCTGCATACAAGTGCGTGGAAATCATGGCAACCGTGAAGCCCAGGGTCGTCTTGTGCATGGTGTTCAATGCTCGCAGTAAAGGGGGTCCGGTCAACCCGTTTGAAGGAGAAACTGCCTGCATACACCTGCAAAGTGTTTTCAGGCATTCCATGCGCTGGCAAACCTGCGATTTTATCAACCCAAAAATAGGATCCCTATAGTACACATGTACTAGTACACACCTCTTGGGTAAGTCCTAAACGTTGACAAGGGCATTAAACTCGTTAAATAGTTGGAGGCGAGGAACACAATATTTTATGTAAGCCACGATCAGGTATGGCACGATCACTTCCTGCACAAGATCGGCAGCATCAGGCGTACTGCCAAGGCTGCATCAGTGCTTTTATGACCAGGGTGACGCATTTTGAACAACAAATTGACTTCAGCAGAGCTGGCAGTCATCAGTGAGATCGAGGCCACTTCCAGCCTTTTAAGGCTGGTGACCCGGCTGACCGGCCTGAGATTCGCGGCAATTGCCAAAGTAACCGAAACCAGCTGGACGGCATGTGCCGTGTACGACGAGATCAAGTTCGGACTGGAGGCCGGTCACGAGCTCAAACTGGAAACCACGCTGTGCAATGAATTGCGCCAGCATAAGTGTCCTATCGTAATCAACGAAGTTGCCACGGATGCGGTCTACGCAGAGCACCCCATCCCGAAACTCTATGGCTTTCAGAGCTATTTCTCGTTGCCGATCATTTTCCCCAACGGAGACTTCTTCGGCACGCTGTGCGGTCTGGACAACCTGCCGACGCCACTCGACGATGCCGATACGCTCGATACCCTGAAAGTCTTCTGCACGTTGATCGCCAGCACGCTTTACGCGCACTACCAACTGCAGGAAATGCAGGAAGTCACTGCTTAAGGCATGGAATGCCTCAGGTGCGCAATTGCCGTTCCATGGTCAATGTGCGCTCTTCCCCTTCCTGATGCTCTCGCACCAACCTGAAACCCAGCGCCTTGTAAAACTCCTGCGCAGTCAAGGATGACGGCACAATCAGCAGCCCTATATCAGTCTCCAGGGCGACACGTTCCAGCTTTGCCATCAACAAACGCCCGACGCCCCGACGATGCCAGTCAGGGTCGACAAACACCGAGCGCACAACCTGCCCCTCCAGGCTGGCAGTTCCGACAACCACCTCCCCCGCCACCGCCACCGCCACCGCCACAAACATCCGACGTTGCTGCATGAGCCGCTCGATGGCAGACGGGCTGAAACTCAGTTGCACGCGCTCGATCACACTGACTGGGTAATCCCTGGCATTGCTGGTGCGCAAGGCAGCCAGCACCACTCGACTGATGGCGTCAGCGTCTGCTCTCCGTGCGGGTCGAACCTTGATGTCCATTTTTCGTACCTGGGCAGATAAACCGCACATGAAGAGCACAGTGAAAGCCGGCTTCGTTGATACCGGGCCATGACCGTTTTGCTGATGTGTAACCAAACGACGAATGGCATTTTTTGTAACACTCTGCATACAAACGGGCAGGCCCTTTATCTTATGGGGCTGCGCGACCGATAGCGCTTAAAAAGTAGCCGTCTGCGGCCGATCAACCTGTACCTCGCCTGTGATTGAATTTTTTTCATCTGTTAAAGTCGGTTCCGTGATGTCATATAGTCATCACCGAACACCCATCGAGAATTTTATGAACGCCAGTGCCCCCATTCCGCTGAATGAAACGCAACGTCTGTTGCGCATCAGGGAGCTGTGCGTACTTGAAAACACCTCTGACGACGTGTTCGATGAAATCGTGGCGATGACCGCCGATTTCTTCCAGGCGCCGATTGCGTTGATCTCGATTGTCGATGAACACCGTCAGTGGTTTCGCGCCAGAGTGGGTTTGAATGCCCAGGAAACGCCACGCAACGTCTCCTTCTGTGCTTACACGATCCTTTCCGACTCGCTGTTTGAAATTCCGGATGCGACCCTCGACGACCGGTTCATGAACAATAGCCTGGTGACCGGCCACCCCGATATTCGCTACTACGCGGGTGCCCCGCTGATTACCGATGACGGCATCGCTCTGGGCAGCCTGTGCGTGATCGACACCAAGCCGCGTGAACCGATGAGCGAGCATCAGATGCAGATGCTCAAGCGTTTCGCCTCATTGGTCATGAAGCGCATAGTCAGCTTGCGCCTCAGTTGCTTCATTGATCAGCCGACCGGCCTGTACAACCGGTCACGCCTGCAGGAAGACATCCATCAGGCACTGCTATCGAGCGTTGATTATCAGTTGGTCGTGGTGGACATGATCACCTCTGCGTTCCTGAACGATATCGTCAAGGCTCTGGGCTACAGCTTCTCTCAGGATCTGGTGACAGAAATCAAGAGCCGCCTGGAGCATCTGCTGCCGCCAACCTGTTCGCTGTACAAGGTCAGCCCTACCCGCTTCGGCTTTCTGCTGCCCGGAGAAAGAGCGCCTGATCATCTGTTTCGTACCATTCTCGAAGACTTCGAGACACCGGTAGAATGCCGGGGCATCCCGGTGCAGATGCAGGTGGGTCTGGGGGTTGTCACCCTGAACCGCGACCCGACCGAAGAGCAGGACTGGATGCGCATGGTCATCAGCGCTGCCGATGATGCCCGCGACCGGAATCTGGGCTGGGCGACGTACGAGCCGCACTTCGATGCCGCCCAGCAACGTGCTTTCAAACTGCTCAGTTCGTTGACCAGCGCAGTCCACTCGCATGATCAACTGCGCCTGGTCTACCAGCCGCGCATCGACCTCGCCTCTGGTGTGTGCACCTCGGTAGAAGCCTTGCTGCGCTGGAACCACCCGACGCTCGGTCCCATTGGGCCTGCCGAATTCGTACCGCTGGCCGAGAAAACCGCACTCATGCGTCCGCTGAGTCTGTGGGTGCTGACAAGCGCAATCGAGCAGGCCGCGCGCTGGCAGCAACAAGGCTTCGATTTCCGTATTGCGATCAACGTCACCCCGGAAGACCTTACCGGTCCGGCTTTCACTGACCGGATGATTCGCCTGCTGGGTCAGCACAAGATCGACCCCACACGCTTTGAGCTGGAGTTCACCGAGGGCGCGTTGATGCACAACCCGGCCGAAGTGCGTCACCAGTTGGAACGCATGCGTCAGATGGGCATGGATGTGGCGATCGATGACTTTGGTACGGGCTACAGCAACTGGAACTACCTGCGGCAATTGCCCGCGACCACCGTCAAGCTCGATCAGTCGCTGATTCGCAATCTGGCGTCTGACAAGACCGATCAGCGTCTGGTCAAGGCACTGATCGGCCTTGCCAAGAAGCTGGGTTATTGCGTGGTGGCCGAAGGCATCGAAACAGACGAAATTCGCCGCCTGGTCAAGCAATGGGGCTGTGATGAGGGGCAGGGCTATCTGATTTCTAAACCTATGGAAGCCGACGCCGTACTCAACTGGCTAGGCCCGGACCGCCGCCTGCAAACGGTCACCGAAGCCGCCGAAGCCGCTGTCATCCGCGACAAACGGTTATAACCTTAGAACACTTCTTCATAACCGTTTGCAACACAAGCCGTTATGCTGCCCGCCACTTTTTGCCTGATGCGTTTGCTTGAATAGGTTGGTTATGGAAGCGGGTGGTCTGGGGTTTGTAGTTGCAGGGTTGGTAGTCGGTTTTATCGTTGGCATGACCGGAGTCGGCGGCGGCTCGCTGATGACGCCCATTCTGTTGTGGTTCGGCATCAACCCGGCCACAGCGGTCGGCACGGACCTGCTATATGCAGCGATTACCAAATCCGGCGGGGTTCTGGTACATCGCAAGAATGACAACATCGACTGGAAAGTCACCGGTCTGCTGACCCTGGGCAGCGTCCCTGCCGTGCTGCTGACGCTGTGGTTCCTGAGCACACTGCATACCGCACCTGAGGCCCTGAACGCGATCATCAAGCAGGCGCTGGGCTTTGTACTGCTGTTGACTGCCCTGGCCGTTCTGTTCAAGAAAAAGCTGCTGGCCTTCGCTCATGGTCGCGGGGATGGACATTCGTTTTTCAGCGGTACGAGCCTGACAGTATTGACCGTCATCACCGGCTTGATCCTCGGCACCATGGTCGCACTGACGTCCATTGGTGCGGGCGCGCTGGGTACCGTGGCGTTGTTCATCCTCTACCCTCTGCTACCGACCCGGCGTCTGGTAGGCACGGAAATCGCCCACGCCGTCCCTCTTACGCTGGTTGCAGGTCTGGGCCACGCGAGCATGGGTAACATGAACTGGGAATTGCTGGGCTGGCTGCTGATGGGTTCATTGCCGGGCATTTACCTGGGCAGCCACATGGCGGGCCGCGTTTCCGACGACCTGCTGCGGCCTTTCCTGGCCATCATGCTGGGCATGATCGGCTTCAAGCTGGTGTTCTGATCGGCGCCTATCCATCAGCCTGTCACATTTCTGAGTCAGGCTTGCCCACGAACACAGTCTCGAAAGCCGCAGAGCCGGTTTGCCTGCAGGCCGTGCGCACTCATCGGGAATTATAATTTTTTGTAGCGAGACACCGATTTTCGGCGCAGGATTTCGTGCGTCAGCTTCAGCGCCGATGACCCGGCACAGACTTACCCTCACTGAAAGGAGATGCCAACAATGCTCATCCGAATTGAAGAAGGTGTATATGGCGGCGCTTGGGTTGTAATACTGGACGACTATCCGGTCAAATGCCGGAGCTGGCAGGAAGCCAGAGAATTTGCCGACCGCATGAAATCCAGAATCGACGCGCCTCATTCGCTGCCGCATATGACACGCCGCGCAGCCGCCGAAATAAGCGTTCAGGCGGCCGCCCGCTAGACCGACCCCATCCCCGCGAATCACTCGACACAGCGTTGCCACGCAACCGGCGACGCTGTTTCACCCCGTCACCACGCCGCTTGAATTATCGAACCACTTCTCGTTTCCATGACATCCGTTTCACATCCTCTTCACGTCCGGCTGAGTAAATTGACCCTACTCCTTTGATGAATCCCATTTGGCCCACCCCGTTGTGGGCCTTTTTTTTGCCTATAGAAAAGTACCAGCACTCCTCCATGGATCAGGCCGGGCTATTCGCTTCCCACTGTTTGCGACGAAGAAGCAGTCAGGACCGGACTGCTCAGGACACCAGCGCTCAGCTCCGCCAAGCGATCATTGCCTGTACCGTTGGCCGTGTTGTTGCTCCAATTCGCTGTCGTCGTTGCCACCCAGCCCAACACAAACAATGCAACCGCCTGCAACGCCCACTTGGTAATGATCGACATGTGCTCTCTCCTTGTTCGGGTCTGGATGGCGAGCATGTAAACACCTCACCATGACAGAAGAATTGCAGAGATTTTTATTTTTGCCAGCCACAAGCGCATCTTTGTGAAAAGAAGGTTTGTGAAACAGGAATGAGCGGTCTGCGAGAGAAATACCCACACTCATGAGCGGGGTATTTCCGGAAGGCGGGGTCAGTACTTGGTGCTTTGCTGCTCAGGCCTGGCAGGCGTGTTCACATGGCGCGGACCAGCGACCAGCAGGGCCAATACGCCAGCAATCGGCACGGCAACAACAACGATGATCCACATCAGCTTGTTGCTGGATTGTGTCTTGCTCTTGCGAATACGCATGACTGCCCAAATGTCCGAAATCACGATCAGAGCAGTCAGCGCTGCAAACAGCCACAAATGATTTTCCGATATCCAACCCATTTGAAATCTCCTGCACCATCAACGAAGGCAGCCAGACCGGCTGCCCTACTGTAGAAGATGCTGGAAAGCGGCCTAAAGTTCAGAGAATCTTTCGGATTGTGACCGGGTGCTCAGCCCAGAGGCAAGAGCGTCCAGAACGGCACACACAAGCAGAGCATGAGCACGATAGGCGTATTCCTCTGCACGTCGTTCCTCACGCTCCGGCGTGGGGATGCCGTTCGTGACGTTCCGCGTCACACTCCCGTCAGGTAATCGGTGCCGGGTTGAACAGCGTGATGTCGTTATGCAGCCGGTAGTGCTCGGTCCAGGTCTTTTTCTTGCCGCTGGCCACATCCAGATAGAAGTGGAAAAGCTCCCAGCCCAGGTCCTCGATGCTTGCGCGTCCTGTGGCAATGCGTCCGGCGTCTATGTCGATCAGGTCAGGCCAGCGCTGAGCCAGTTCGGTGCGGGTCGAGACCTTCACCACCGGTGCCATCGCCAGACCATACGGCGTACCGCGTCCGGTAGTGAACACATGCAGGTTCATACCGGCCGCCAATTGCAACGTACCGCAGACGAAGTCACTGGCAGGCGTAGCGCAGAAGATCAGCCCCTTGCCATTGACCCGCTCACCAGGGCCGAGCACGCCATTGATGGCGCTGCTGCCTGACTTGACGATAGACCCTAGAGACTTCTCGACAATGTTCGACAAACCGCCTTTCTTGTTGCCAGGTGTAGTGTTGGCGCTGCGATCTGCCTCGCCTTTGGCCAGGTAACGGTCGTACCAGTCCATTTCCCGCACCAGAGCCTGCGCGACCTCCTGGTCCTGCGCGCGGGATGTCAGCAGATAGATGGCGTCGCGCACTTCGGTTACTTCGGAAAACATCACCGTCGCACCGGCACGCAGCAACAGATCCGAGGCGTAGCCCAGCGCCGGGTTGGCGGTGATGCCGGAAAACGCATCACTGCCGCCGCACTGCATGCCAAGGATCAACTCCGACGCCGGAACCGTTTCGCGACGCCGCAGATCCAGCTTTTTCAAACGTGTTTCGGCCAGTTCCATGATCTGTTCGATCATTTCATTGAAGCCATGACTGGAATCCTGCAAGCGATACAGCCAAGGCTCGCTGAGGTCCACCGAGCTGTCGCCCTCATGCATCACCTGCCCGGCCTGCAACTTCTCGCAGCCCAGGCTGATCACCAGCGCCTCGCCACCCAGGTTCGGGTTGCGTGCCAGATTGCGCACAGTACGAATCGGAATATAGGCATCGGTGGCAGTGATTGCCACGCCGCAGCCGTAGCTGTGAGTCAGGGCCACGACGTCATCGACGTTCGGGTACCTGGGCAACAGCTCGTCGCGGATGCGCTTGACCGCGTGGTCGAGCACACCGGTCACGCACTGCACGGTGGTGGTGATACCCAAAATGTTACGGGTACCCACGGTGCCGTCAGCGTTGCGATAGCCTTCGAAGGTATAACCCTCCAGCGGGGCCTGTTTCTCGGGCACCGCGTCGGACATCGGCAGGCTGTCGAGCGCAGGTGCCGAGGGCATGCGCAATTGGTCTTCCCTGACCCAGCTGCCACGCGGTATCGGTTGCAGCGCATAGCCAATGGTGTGGCCGTAACGAATCACGGCCTCGCCCACGGCCAGGTCAACAGTACTGACCTTGTGGCTCTGCGGGACGTTATCGACAGTCACCAGGCCGTTGTCGAATTCGGTTCCGGCCGGCACGCCCTGGTCGTTGACCACGACCACGACGTTATCCAGCGGATGCAGCCGGATATAGCGCGGCGAATCGGCATGTTGAATCAGGTTCATCACGGTTTCCTCAGGATTTCGCTTCGGAAAGGTCGCTGACCGAGTCGTTCAGCAATGGCCCCTTGGCAGGCGGCTCTTTCAATTCCACACGCTTGATTTCACCCACGATGAAAATGTAACTGATTACCGCCAACAGCGCGTTGGCGCCCACGAACACCAGTGCCCATTTGAACGAGCCGGTGCTGCTGATGATGTAACCAATCACGATCGGAGTGGTGATCGATGCAATGTTACCGAAGGTGTTGAACAGACCACCGCTCAAACCGGCAATCTGCTTGGGTGAAACATCGGACATGACAGCCCAGCCCAGTGCTCCGACGCCTTTGCCGAAGAATGCCAGGGCCATGAAGCCTACCACCACCCATTCGATGTCAACGTAGTTGCAGGTCACGATCGAGGTGGACAGCAGCAGGCCACCGATGATCGGCGCCTTGCGGGCAAAGGTCAGCGAGTGGCCCTTGCGCAGCAGGTAGTCGGAGATGATTCCGCCCAGCACGCCGCCAATGAAGCCACAGATAGCTGGCAACGAGGCAATAATACCCGCCTTGAGGATGGTCATGCCGCGCTCCTGAACCAGGTACACCGGGAACCAGGTCAAGAAGAAGTAGGTGATACCGTTGATGCAGTATTGGCTGAGGTAGATACCCAGCATCATGCGGTTGGTCAGCAACTGGCGGATGTAATCCCACTTCGGTCCGCTGCTGGCTGCTTTTTCCTTGCCTTTGCCCTTGTCCTGATCCAGGTCGACCAGCGCACCATTGTTGGAGATGTGCTCGAACTCGGCCTCGTTGATCATCGGGTGATTGCGCGGACCGTAGATGACCTTCATCCAGATCATCGAGAACAGGATACCGACTGCGCCCATGACCACGAACACGTGCTGCCAGCCGTAGGTGTAGACAATCCAGCCCATCAGCGGAGCGAACAGAACGGTGGCGAAGTATTGCGCCGAGTTGAAGATCGCCGAGGCCGTGCCGCGCTCGGCGGTCGGGAACCAGGCGGCGACGATGCGGGCGTTGCCCGGGAAGGAAGGCGCTTCAGCCAACCCGACCAGAAAGCGCAGCATGAACAGCGCGACGATGGCGGTGGAAATACCGAACTCACCCACATAGCCTTGCAGCAGGGTGAACAGCGACCAGGTGAAAATGCTCATGGCGTAGACTTTCTTCGACCCGAAACGGTCGAGCAGCCAGCCACCGGGGATCTGACCGGCCACGTAGGCCCAGCCAAATGCGGAGAAGATATAGCCCAGAGTGACCGGAGTGATGCCGAGGTCTTTCTGGATGCTGGAACCAGCGATAGCGATGGTGGCACGGTCGGCGTAGTTGATCGTGGTGACCAGAAACAGCATCAACAGAATCAAATAGCGGACGTGCGTCGGCTTGGACTTTTGCATGGTAGAGCTCCCACTGATTATTTTTTTACGCGGGTAAAGCTGTTTTTGGGTGTTGCATTACAGGCCCCTTGGCAGTGTCGCGGCGACGACAGCTACCACCTGTAAGGGTCATGCATTCCAACGACAAAACCGCTGATCGCTCAGCGGTTTTGTCCTGGGGGTGTTACTGCTTGCCTTGTTTGTCCATCAGCGCGGCGAGCATGTCGCACTCGTCCGGAGTCAGGTCAGTCAATGGCGCACGCACCGGGCCTGCGTCGTAGCCGGCGATTTTTGCGCCCGCCTTGACGATACTCACGGCGTAACCGGCCTTGCGATTGCGGATTTCCAGATACGGCAGGAAGAAATCGTCGATGTACTTGCCGACCGTCTCGTGATCGTCACGGGCAATGGCGTGGTAGAAGTCCATAGCCAGCTTCGGCACGAAGTTGAAGACCGCAGACGAGTAAACCGGCACGCCCAGCGCCTTGTAGGCAGCGGCATAGACTTCAGCGGTCGGCAGGCCGCCCAGGTACGAGAAGCGGTCGCCGAGACGGCGGCGGATCGAAACCATCAGCTCTATATCACCCAGACCGTCCTTGTAACCGATCAGGTTCGGGCAACGCTCGGCCAGTTGCTCCAGCAGGGTTGGGGTCAGGCGGCAGACGTTACGGTTGTAGACAACCACACCGATCTTCACCGACTTGCACACCGCTTCAACGTGGGCGGCAACGCCGTCCTGACTGGCTTCGGTCAGGTAATGCGGCAGCAGCAGCAGACCTTTGGCGCCCAGACGCTCGGCTTCCTGAGCGTACTCGATGGCCTGACGGGTCGGACCGCCTACACCGGCCAGGATTGGCACGCTGGTGGCGCAGGTGTCGACGGCAGTCTTGATTATTTCGGAGTATTCGCTGGCGGCCAGGGAGAAGAACTCACCTGTGCCACCTGCGGCGAACAGAGCGCTGGCGCCGTACGGTGCCAGCCACTCGAGGCGTTTGATGTAGCCCGCGCGATGGAAGTCGCCCTGAGCGTTGAAATCGGTAACCGGGAAAGACAGCAGACCGGATGAGAGGATGGACTTCAGTTCTTGTGGATTCATTATTCGAACACCCTGGAGGACATAATTGTTAGAGGATCACCGGGTCAGTGCCGATGTCGTAAGTCATCGTACAACTGATAATAAAATCACTCAACAGGGATTTTCGGGTTTTTTCAGAGGGAGAGGACCGGGGCCGTTTTTGGCTCACGCGATGCCGCGTAGATTTGTGACGCAGAGCGTCACGACAGGCATTCCCACGCTGGAGCGTGAGGAACGATAGGCCTCAATCCACCTAACCTATCGTGCGACGCTCCGCGTCGCATGCCGTTCTGGACGCTCTGCGTCCTCTTTAATCGTCAGGCCCGCTGCGACTCGGCTTCTTCGTGGGCGTGGCGCAGGCGTTCGCGGCTGTTGGTCAGGTGCAGGCGCATGGCGGCGCGGGCCGCATCGGAGTCCTGACGGGCGATGGCGTCGAAAATTTCTTCGTGCTCGCGGCTCAGGCGGTCCATGTAGTGCTGCTGATCATCATGGGCCAGACGCGCAGAGTTCAACCGTGTGCGCGGGATGATGCTGGTGCCCAAGTGGGTCATGATGTCCGTGAAGTAGCGATTGCCGGTCGATAGCGCAATCTGCAAGTGGAACTGGAAGTCAGACGCCACCGCATCCGTGGCGTGTGCGGCACTTTCATTGAGCGCATCCAGCGCCGAACGCATCGCCGCCAACTGCTCGTCACTGCGCCGCTGGGCTGCCAGCCCGGCCGACTCGACTTCCAGGCTGATACGCAATTCGAGAATAGCCAGCACATCACGCAGAGTGACAATGGTGGCCGGATCGATACGGAACCCACTGGGGCTTGGCGTATCGAGAACGAAGGTGCCGATCCCGTGGCGGGTCTCGACCAGACCGGACGCTTGCAGGCGCGAAATCGCCTCGCGTACCACGGTGCGGCTAACGCCCTGCTCTTCCATGATTGCGGATTCGGTAGGCAGTTTGTCGCCACGCTTGAGCTGACCGCTGCGAATTCGCTCGGACAGCTCAGTCACCAACTCCTGCGCGAGGCTGCGGTGTTTTCTACGGGCGCGGGGCGGAGCGCTTTGATTTTCCATCCAACATCGATCTCTGGACTGCTAAACATGGGCTAATCATAGCTCAGCGGTTGTATGATCACACCCTCAAAAGCGCCACCCGCCCAACAGCACTAACCTCAAACCGCTGCTGGTGTCGGTTGCTCAAGCAGTTTTGCGCCCTCGATACGCACATGCCGACCATGAAAGCGTTTGAGGCTGCTGCGATGTCCGATACTGACCAGCGTCAAACCGGGCAGGCCATCAATGATTGCGCGGTGCATGGCAGCCTCGTCATCCTCATCCATGGCCGAGGTGGCCTCATCCATATACAGCCAGCTTGGCGCGACCAGCAAGGCGCGAGCAAACGCCACTCGCTGCTGCTCGCCGGGCGACAGAAAGCGTTGCCAGTGATTACTTTCATCCAGTCGCGGTATCAGGTGCTCCAGACGACACTGGTTCAGCACCTCTGCAAAGCGTTCTGCCGGGTAGCGTTGCGCAGGTTGTGGATAACTCATTGCATCACGCAATGTGCCGATGGGCAGATAAGGCCGTTGCGGCAGGAACAGCGCCGTCCCTGTGGGCAAGCAAATCTGGCCCGAACCGTGCGGCCATAGACCACCGAAAGCCTTCAGCAACGAGCTTTTGCCACTGCCCGAGCGACCACTGAGCATCACTCGCTCTCCCGGACCGATATGCAGATTGGCATCGCTCAACAGTTGACGCCCCCCTGCGAGGCTCAATTCCAGGCCACGCAGGTCCAGTGTGTCGTTAGCGTGAACCCTTTCAATGGCCGGTTGCTGCGCTTCATGATCAGTCATGGCCTGACGGAAGCTCAGCAGGCGGTCACAGGTGGCGCGCCATGAGGCCAGCGTGCTGTAGGCGCTGATGAACCAACTGAAGTTCTCCTGCACATTACCGAATGCCGAATTGATCTGCATCAGATCACCCAACTCGATCTTGCCCGAAAAATACCGCGGCGCAGCCACGATAAAAGGAAAGATCAGGGCAATCTGCGAATAACCTGATGTGAAGAACGTCAGTCGCTTCTGGACTTTCATGGATGCCCGGAAGTTATTCCAGATCATCATGAAGCGCCCGCTGAGGCGCTGGTTTTCATTACGCTCGCCCTCGGACAAGGCAATGCTTTCGGCGTTTTCCCGAACGCGCACCAGAGCAAAACGCAGGTCCGCCTCAAAGCGCTCCTGTTGGTTGTTCAACGGGATCAGGCGCTTGCCGATCCAGTGCGTCAACAGGCTGCCGATAAGCGCATAAAGCAGGGCCGCCCAGAACATATAGCCGGGTATGGTGACCCCGAACAGTTCGATGCTGCCCGACACGCCCCAGAGAATGACCGAGAACGAGACAAGACTGACGACCGCACTCATCAAGCCAAGCCCCAGACTGAGGGTGCTGGTGGTGAACTCGTTGAGGTCTTCGGACAGACGCTGGTCGGGGTTGTCGGTATACCCGCCCTGCTCCAGGTGGTAGTAGTTCTTGTCTGCTAACCAGCGGGCGAAGTGCTGTTCAGTCAGCCAGCGACGCCAGCGAATGGTCAGCAACTGGGTCAGGTACAGACGATAAACCGCTGCCAAAATGGCGATCGCGGCGATACCGCTGAAGTACAGGATCAGGTGGGTGAAGGCAGCCAGGTCCTTATTCTGCAGCGCGTTGTAAAAATCCCGATACCAGCTGTTGAAGAAGACCGACACTTGTACGCTGAACAGCGACAGCGCAATCACCGAAACCAGCAACAGCCAGGCGGTGACCTTTTCCTCACTGCGCCAATACGGCGTTATCAGCTTCCAGACGCGGCGTAGAAACGCCCCTTTCACAGTGTCGTTGACGGCAGAATATTCAGCATTGCGATTCATGTAGGTCAGGCTCGCTCTCTTTGAAAGTACGATGCCTGATCACAATGAAGCAAAAAAACGCCTACACGACCACTATGAAAAAACCTTCATTAACGCCGCACAGGGCGCTTCTGCAACTTGCGTTGCAAGGTCCGGCGATGCATGCCCAGCGCCCGGGCTGTGGCGGAAATATTGCCCTCGTGCTCGGTCAGCACGCGCTGGATGTGCTCCCACTGCAAGCGATCCACCGACATCGGATTCTCGGGGACCAGCGTGTCGAGGTTGGCGTGTTCGGACAGCAGAGCCGCCAGCACATCATCGGCATCAGCCGGTTTGCACAGGTAATTGCACGCGCCGCGCTTGATGGCTTCGACCGCCGTGGCAATGCTCGAATAACCGGTGAGGATCACCACACGCATGTCCGGGTCCATTTCCAGCAGCTTGGGCAAAAGCACCAGACCTGAATCGCCATCCATTTTCAGGTCCAGCGCGGCGTATTCAGGAATGTCCTGCTGCGCCAGCGCCAGGCCTTCCTCGGCTGAACCTGCGGTGCTCACACGAAAACCACGACGGCTCATGGCCCTCGCCATTACACGGGTGAACGTCGCGTCGTCATCGACCAGCAACAGGTGCGGCAGCTCTTCGCCTTCGACCTGGATGTCTTCGTCACTCATGCTTCTTCTCCTCGCGTATCTCGGGGCAGGCGCAGCTCGGTGAGCGTACCGCCTTCTTCATGACTGTAGAGCTTTACCGCGCCACCCGCACGGGTGACGCTGGCCTTGCTCAGAAACAGACCCAGGCCGAAACCTTTGCCCTTGGTAGTAAAGAACGGCTTGCCGATCTGTTCGGCAATCGCCAGCGGCACACCTGCGCCGTGGTCGCGAATACTGATACAGACTTCTGTGCTGTCCCAGTTCAGGTTGACTTCAAGGCCATCGGGGCAGGCGTCGGCCGCGTTGTTGAGCAGGTTGAGCAGCGCCTGGGTAAGGTCCGGTGGCGGGGCCAGCATCGGCACCTCGCCCTTGCCCAACTGGTAAAAGCGGTAGCTCACTTCCGGGCGCATCAAATGCCAACGGTTAAGGGATTCGTCCAGCCAGCGGGTGGCAGGCTGCTGCTCAACGGCCATACGCCGGTTGGCTTCGGCGGCACGCACCAGTTGCTGAAGGGTCTGTTTGCACTGCTTGACCTGCTCCTGCAACACCGACAGGTCGTCCTGCAAAGCAGGGTCACCGTGGTCCTGGCGCATTTCCTTGAGCAGCACGCTCATGGTCGCCAGTGGAGTGCCCAATTCATGGGCCGCGCCTGCGGCCTGAGTCGCGACGGCAAGCAGTTGTTGATCGCGCAAGCCCTCCTCCCGGCGCTCGGCGCGCAACTGCTCCTGGCGACGCAGCTCTTCGGCCATCTTTGCCGCGAAAAAGGTGATGACGGAAGCCGCCAGCGCAAAACTCAGCCACATGCCGTAGACCTGCATGTTTTCCCGGGCAATGGAATCGGTTTCCAGCGGGTAGGAACGCACCATCAGCAAGGTGTACATGCTCAGCGCAAAGCCGGACAGAATCAGCGAGTAACGCCACGGCAGTGTGGCGGCGGCAATAGTCAGCGGCACCAGATAATAAGACACGAACGGGTTGGCCGAGCCGCCCGAGTAATACAGCAGCGCGCTGTGAATCAGCAGGTCCAGCGCCAGTTGCAGCGCATATTCGAGCTCGGTGAGCGGCAGCGAGGTGCGCAGACGAATGACTGTCAGCCCGCACAGCACCAGCGAGCAGCCCAGGGTGATCGACAGTTGCAGCCACGGCAGTGGCAGAAAGTCGAACAGCCAGGCCATACCTACCGAGCCGGCTTGCGCGGCCAGCACCAGAATACGGATGAATGTCAGGCGCCACAGGTTTTGACGTGTGGCTGAAAGCATTTGAACGGGGGCGAGCATGAGCTCTCCTGATGAGTGCTCCAGGCGGATCACAGCGAGTATAACCAAGCGAGAGGTAAAACTGGAAAAGTGCGTCAACGCACCGCACACCAGAGCAGTCCGGCATCGCAGGAACCGGGCCAAAGCGCTACAGTCAGAACACTTTGCGCCGAGCGACACGTGTCGCAGGCCGTTTGATAACAAGGAGCTCTCATGTTCAATCTTCGCCCTGCTGCCACGCTCGTCGCGCTGGCCGCCGCCCTGTCCAGCCTGCCGGCCCTGGCTGAAGAAGCCCGCTACAACCAGATTTCCTTGCGCGCCGAGGTCAACCAGGAAGTCCAGCGCGACCTGATGCTGGTTACCCTTTATACCGAAGCACAGGACAGCGACCCGGCCAAACTGGCAGCTCAGATCACTGAAACCCTGAACAAGGCTCTGGGCCAGGCGCGGCAGGTCAAGGATGTGAAGATCCGTCAGGGCAGCCGCAACAGCTATCCGGTTTACGACGATAAAGGGCAGAAGATCACCGGCTGGCGTGAACGCGCCGAGCTGCGTCTGGAAAGTGCGGACTTTGCGGTACTTTCGAAGCTGACCGGCGAGCTGCTGACGGATCTGAAAATGGGCGGCATGGACTTCTCGATCTCGCCATCGACCCGCAAGGCCAGCGAAGACGCCCTGCTCAAGGACGCCGTGACTGCGTTCAAGGCCCGAGCGCAACTGGTCACAGAAGCCTTGGGCGGCACGGGTTACAAGCTGGTTAACCTGAACCTGAACACCTCGGGCTACCCGCAGCCGTATCTGCGCGCACCGGTGATGATGATGGCAAAATCCTCGCGGGAAGACTCAGCGCCAACACCCGATGTCGAAGCGGGCACCAGCCAGGTCAGCGTTGCAGCCGATGGCGTGATTGAAGTCGCGATTCCCTGAGAAACGGTCATCATTTATTCCGAGCCCGGAAACCGGAGCTCAATCAGCACAACTATCGCTCCCATGCTCTGCGTGGGAATGCAGTTACGGACGCTCTGCGTCCAATATTGAGAACGCAGCACTACGCGAGGGATCCATGGGACACACACTCTTCAAACCGCTGCTGCTGACCTCCGCCCTGCTGGCCTGCGCACCTCTGGCCCAGGCGGCCAGCACACTGGTGTATTGCTCGGAAGCCAGCCCGGCCGGTTTCGACCCCAGTCAGTACACCAGCGGCACCGACTTCGATGCCTCGGCCGAAACCGTCTTCAACCGCCTGACCCAATTCAAGCGTGGCGGCACGGAAGTGGAGCCAGGCCTGGCTACTCGCTGGGACGTCTCGCCGGATGGCCTGACCTACACGTTTCATCTGCGCGACGGCGTGAAGTTTCACACCACGGACTACTTCACTCCTACTCGCGCATTCAACGCGGACGACGTGCTGTTCACGTTCAACCGCCTGCTCGACGCCAACCATCCGTTCCGCAAGGCCTACCCGTCCGAGTCGCCCTACTTCACTGACATGGGTCTGAACACAACGATCAAGAGCGTCGAGAAAGTCGACCCGCTGACCGTCAAGTTCACCCTGAACAACATTGACGCTGCGTTCGTGCAGAACCTGGCCATGAGCTTCGCGTCCATCCAGTCTGCCGAATACGCTGACAAATTGCTCAAGGAAGGCAAGGCCGAGGAGTTGAACCAGAAGCCGATCGGCACTGGCCCGTTCGTCTTCAAACGCTACCAGAAAGACTCGCAGATCCGTTACGCGGGCAACACCGAGTACTGGAAGCCCGAGGACGTGAAGATCGACAATCTGATCTTCTCGATCAGCAGCGATGCCGCAGTGCGCATGCAGAAGCTCAAGGCTGGCGAATGTCAGGTCAGCGGCTATCCGCGTCCGCAGGACATCGAAGAAATGAAAAAGGACCCGAAACTCAAGGTCCTCAGCCAGCCGGGCTTCAACCTGGGGTTCCTCGCCTACAACGTCACCCATGCGCCGCTTGATCAGCTCAAGGTGCGCCAGGCGCTGGACATGGCTATCGATAAACCGGCGATTATCAAAGCGGTTTACCAGAGCGCCGGTCAACTGGCCGAAAACGCCTTGCCGCCGGGTCAGTGGAGCTATGACCCGACGATCAAGGATGCCCCTCACGATCTGACCAAGGCAAAGCAACTGCTCAAGGAAGCAGGCGTGGCACCGGGCACGAAAATCGACCTGTGGGCCATGACCGTACAGCGCGCCTCGAACCCCAATGCGCGCATGTCTGCACAGATGATTCAGTCCGACTGGGAAAAGATCGGCATCAAGGCCAACATCGTCAGCTACGAGTGGGGCGAATACATCAAGCGCGCCAAGGCAGGCGAGCATGACGCGATGATCTACGGCTGGACCGGTGACAACGGCGACCCTGACAACTGGCTAGGTGTGCTGTACAGCTGTGCAGCCGTCAAAGGCAGCAACTACGCCAAGTGGTGCGACCCGGCCTACGACAAGCTGGTGCAGCAGGCCAAGCTGACCAGTAACCGCGACGAGCGCATCAAGCTTTATCAGCAGGCCCAGCACATTCTCAAGCAGCAGGTACCGATCACACCTATTGCCAACTCGAAGGTGTTTCAGCCGATGCGCCAGGAAGTGCAGGACTTCAAGATCAGCCCATTCGGTCTGACACCCTTCTATGGTGTCAGCCTGGGAACAGTGAAGTAACAACATGGCTCCAACCGGGTGCATTTTTCTCACCCGGTTGCGCCTTAACGGTGCGTGAAACGTTTCAAAAAACGACACGCAAACGATCAACAGGGTCGAAAATTACACTTTCGCGACATTCCTGTACGATCGTGCCACTCTTTGTCGCTTCTTTGGCGTCACTGTCTTGCTTTGGGTATGGCCCCTGCATAAGTATCGGATGGATCGGCTCACGAGGTCGTTCCCTCTAATCAAAATGACAACAACTGAGGCAACCATGCTCAAACACGCGGTCATTCCGTTTCTGGTCGGCGCCAGCCTGCTCGCCAGTGCTCCTTTCGCTCACGCAGCTTCGAATCTGGTGTTCTGCTCCGAGGGCAGCCCTGCCGGGTTCGATCCAGGTCAATACACCACAGGTACTGACTTCGACGCCGCAGCAGAGACCATTTTCAACCGCCTGAGCCAGTTTGAACGCGGCGGCACCGCCGTGGTGCCCGGCCTGGCAACCAAGTGGGACATTTCTGATGATGGCCTGACGTACACCTTCCACCTTCGCGAAGGCGTCAAGTTTCACACCACGCCCTACTTCAAGCCGACCCGTGAATTCAATGCCGATGACGTGCTGTTCACGTTCAATCGCATGATCGACAAGGACTTGCCTTACCGCAAAGCGTATCCGACCGAATTCCCGTACTTCACTGATATGGGTATGGACACCAACATCACCAAGATCGAAAAAGTCGACGACCACACCGTCAAGTTCACTCTTGGCAAAGTCGACGCTGCGTTCATCCAGAACATGGCCATGAGCTTCGCGTCCATCCAGTCCGCAGAGTACGCCGCCAAGCTGCTCAAGGAAGGCAAGCCGGAGCTGATCAACCAGCAGCCTATCGGCACCGGTCCGTTTGTGTTCAAGAGCTACCAGAAAGACTCCAATATTCGTTACACCGGCAACAAGGACTATTGGAAGCCTGAAGACGTCAAGGTCGACAACCTGATCTTCGCCATCACCACCGACGCCTCGGTGCGCATGCAGAAGCTCAAGAAAAACGAATGCCAGATCACCGCTTACCCACGTCCTGCCGACCTTGAGCCACTCAAGGCCGACAAAAACCTGAAGATGCCTGATCAGGCTGGCTTCAACCTGGGTTACATCGCCTACAACGTGATGCCTGAGATCAAGGGCGAAGACCATCCAAATCCCCTGGCTCAGTTGAAAGTGCGCCAAGCGCTGGACATGGCGGTCAACAAGCAGCAGATCATCGACTCGGTTTACCAGGGTGCAGGTCAATTGGCGGTCAACGCCATGCCGCCGACCCAGTGGTCCTATGACACCACCATCAAGGATGCCAAGTACGATCCCGAGAAAGCTCGCGAGCTGCTCAAGGAAGCGGGCATCAAGGAAGGCACCGAAATCACCCTGTGGGCGATGCCGGTTCAGCGTCCTTACAACCCCAACGCCAAACTGATGGCCGAAATGCTCCAGAACGACTGGAAGAAGATCGGTATCAACGCCAAGATCGTCAGCTATGAATGGGGCGAGTACATCAAGCGCGCCAAGAATGGCGAGAACGGCGCCATGCTGATTGGCTGGAGCGGCGACAACGGTGACCCGGACAACTGGCTCGGCACCCTGTTCGGCTGTGACGCCCTGAACGGCAACAACTTTGCCAAATGGTGTGACAAGCCGTTCGACACGCTGATCCATCAGGCCAAGGAAACGTCCGATCAGGCCAAGCGCACCGAGCTGTACAAACAGGCGCAACACCTCCTGAAAGACGCAGTGCCGATGACGCCTATTGCGCACTCGACTGTCTACCAGCCCATGCGCACTAGCGTACAGGACTTCAAGATCAGCCCGTTTGGCTTGAATTCCTTCTACGGCGTGAGCGTAACCGGGAAATAAAACCGGCGGCAGGCTGCGCCGGCCCAACCGGCGCAGCCTGCCGTTCTACCTGAACATGAGCCCCGAGCAGTTGGTTGAAAAAGTGTCGATATTGGCACTCTTCGACTATCACTAAGATATTTCCTACGCACTTTGCTGCCTGCGAGCCTATATACCGCGCGTCTTTGGCGAATTACCGTCCTGAGGTCGCGGCAACTGGCAGGAAGCCAGCCGCTTCGTGGCCGTGGTAACCCAATGTGTGCGGACAGGTTGTTCGGAAATCTTTTTCGGGTCAGCGCCTTCGGGCCAGTTAGACATTCGAGCCTCGGCTCGTCCTTTGAAGGATAGGGATCATCATGCATAAAACTCTTGCGATGACGTCGTGCCTGGGGCTGTTTGCACTTGCCCCGTTTGCCCAGGCGGCAAGCAATCTGGTGTTCTGCTCCGAAGCAAGTCCGGCTGGCTTCGACGGTGCGCAATACACCTCATCCACGGATAACGATGCATCAGAGCCGATCTACAACCGTCTGACCGAGTTCAAGCAGGGCGATACCAGCGTGGTTCCGGGGCTGGCTACTTCATGGGATGTTTCGCAAGACGGTCTGACCTACACGTTTCATCTGCGCGAAGGCGTGAAGTTTCACAGCAACAAGAACTTCAAGCCCAGCCGTGATTTCAATGCCGACGACGTGCTGTTCACCTTCAACCGCATGCTCAACCCCGACCATCCGTTTCGCAAAGCCTACCCGACCGAGTTCCCCTACTTCACCAGTATGGGCCTGAACAAAAAGATCAAATCCATCGACAAGACCGACCCGCTGACCGTGGTGTTCACCCTCAATACGGTCGATGCAGCGTTCATCCAGAACATCGCGATGAACTTCGCCGGGATCCTGTCCGCCGAATACGCCGAACAACTGATGGCCAAGGGTGATGTACGCGACATCAACCAGCAACCGATTGGCACGGGGCCTTTCGTGTTCCAGCGCTATCAGAAAGACTCGCAGGTTCGTTACAAGGGCAACAAGGAGTTCTGGGACCCGAGCCGGGTGAAGATCGACCAGTTGATTTTCGCCATCGTGACCGACGCCTCTGCCCGCATGCAGAAGCTCAAGGCCAACGAGTGCCAGGTCTCGGTCAACCCGCGTCCGGCAGACCTCGCCAGCCTCAAGGAAGACAAAAGCCTGCAGATCATCGAGAAGCCAGGCTTCAACCTCGGTTACATCTCCTACAACGTACGCCACGAGCCGCTCGGCAAGCTGGAAGTGCGCCAGGCGCTGGACATGGCCGTCAACAAGAAGGCAATCATCAACGCGGTTTATCAGGGCGCAGGACAGCTGGCAGTCAATGCCATGCCGCCAACCCAGTGGTCCTACGATGACAGCATCAAGGACGCGCCTTATGACCCGGAAAAAGCCAAAACCCTGCTCCGCGCGGCTGGCGTCAAGGAAGGCACCGAACTGACCCTCTGGGCCATGCCGGTCCAGCGTCCTTACAACCCCAATGCCAAGCTGATGGCCGAGATGCTGCAGGCCGACTGGGCCAAGGTCGGCATCAAAGTCCGGATCGTCAGTTACGAATGGGGTGAATACCTCAAGCGCACCAAGAATGGCGAGCACGATATCTCGCTGATCGGCTGGACCGGCGACAACGGTGACCCGGACAACTGGCTGGGCACGCTGTACAGCTGCGCCGCCATTGGCGGTAACAACTACTCGATGTGGTGCGACGAAAAATACGACAAGCTGGTCAAGGCCGCCGTCGCTGTCACCGACCGCGAGCAGCGCACCGACCTGTACAAACAGGCGCAACGCTACCTCAAGGAACAGGTGCCGATCACCCCGATTGCCCACTCGACGGTCAATCAGCCGTTGCGCGCCGAGGTCACGGACTTCCACGTCAGCCCGTTTGGTCGCAACAACTTTTCAGGCGTCAGCATCGCCGACTGATCAGAAACTCCGCATGCCCTCGCCGTCTTGTGTCACGGCGAGAGCCAGCACTTGCGCGTTTATACCGATAACAACGCAGGGCCCAAAGCCCTGCACCACCAAAAGCCAGGCTTAAGAACTGGCATATAAAAAAGTGATAAAGGGAGCTGCACATCGTGAAAACAACAAGCACTGCGTTATTGGCCTTATCTCTCTCGTCGTTCGGCGCATTGGTTCAGGCAGAGCCAGCCAGCCAGCCAGACGTTCATACCGACCGAGCTAAGTTCGAAGAATGCACAGGCCGACGCCAATGGCTTTATCGAAGATCAACACCTGACCGGCACGACCCGCAACTGGTACGCCAACGAACTGAAGCGTCGTGGCGAGGTTTTCCGCTACAACGACAACGGCATCGCTGAGCAGACCTCGCGTCGTATCAACTGGCAGCAGGGCACCATCGTCAACTACACCTCTGGCTACACGCAGGGCGTTGTAGGTTTCGCCACCGAGCTGGCACTGTACAACGCCATTGCGCTGGACCGTGACACCGATGACTTTGCAGGCAGTTCCAACCGGACCCTGGCCCACCGTGACGGCGATGCAGTCGGTCAGTGGAGCAAAATGGGCCTGGGCAACGTCAAGGCGCGAGTCTCCAACACCGTCCTGACCATGGGTCGCCAATCGGTTAACACCCCGGTCATCGCCTTCATTGGCAACCGCGCACTGCCTTCCAGCTTCCAGGGTGTTGCCGTACAGAGCGACGAGCTCAACAACCTGTCGTTTCAAGCCGGTAGCTTCGACCGCGTATCGCCACGTATGGAACAGAGTCTGGACAAGTTCCGCTCCGAGTACGGTGATCGCAGCCAGACCGCCGACCGCCTGGACATGTTCGGCGCTGACTACAAGCCGACCGACAGCCTGACTACCAGCTTTTATGCATCGAATCTGGAAGATTTCTGGCACCAGTACTACTTCGGCTTCACCCACGAACTGGGTGACAGCAAGGCACTGGCGCTCAGCACCAACCTGAACTACTACAAGACCAAGGACTCCGGTCAAAGCAAACAGGGCCCTATCGACAACGATACCTACAGCCTGTCGTTCACCGGTACGCATAACGCTCACAGCATCAGCCTTGCCTATCAGCAAGTGTCTGGCGATGAGTATTTCGACTATGCGCACGACACCAACGCCATCTTCCTGGCCAACTCCCTGCTCTCGGACTTCAACGGCCCGAACGAGAAATCCCTGCAGATCGCCTACGTACTGAACATGGCCGAATATGGCGTGCCGGGCCTGAAGTTCAACATTTACCAGGCGCGCGGCTGGGACATCGACGGTACCAAATATAAAGGCAACGTCTACGGCGACGTCCAGACAATCAATGGCGTTCGGACAGCGAGCGGCGTAAACGCAATGGACGGCGAGACTCACTACGAATACGGTATCGGTACGTCGTACTCCGTGCAGTCCGGCCCGCTCAAGGCCACTGCCATCCGCGCCACGTACACCACTCACCGCGCCAGCGAGAATCAGGCTGATGGCAACATCAACGAATTCCGTCTGGTGACCACCGTTCCGTTCAACATTCTTTGATTCGCTGAAAACCGTTCTGGTGCAAGGCAACAGCCTTGCGCCAGAACATCACCATCGGCGTCAACTCTATGGAGGGTTCACAATGAAACTATTATCGCTACGCAACTCGATCGCCCTGGCCCTGCTCAGCGTCGCCGTCAGTGTTTCGGCAAAACCCCTGGTGGTCTGCACCGAAGCCAGCCCCGAAGGCTTCGACATGGTGCAATACACAACAGCTGTGACGGCCGACGCCGTGGCTGAAACCGTATTCAATCGCCTGGCAGATTTCAAACCCGGCACCACGGAAGTTATTCCAGCGCTGGCTGAATCCTGGGACATCAGCGAAGACGGTCTGACCTACACTTTCCACTTGCGCAAAGGCGTCAAGTTCCACACCACCGACTACTTCAAACCGACCCGCGACATGAATGCCGACGATGTGCTCTGGAGTTTTCAGCGTCAGCTGGACCCGAAACACCCGTGGCATGACAAGTCGAGCGTCGGCTTCCCCTACTTTGAAAGCATGGGCTTCAAAGAGCTGCTGAAAAGCGTCGAGAAAACTGACGACTACACCGTCAAGTTCACCCTGACCCGCCGCGAAGCGCCATTCCTGGCCGACCTGGCCATGGCGTTCGCCTCTATCTACCCGGCGGAATATGCCGACCAGTTGTTGAAAGCCGACAAGACCAACGATCTAAACAGCAAGCCAATCGGCACCGGCCCGTTCATCTTCCAGCGCTATGCCAAGGATGCGCAGGTACGCTTCAAGGCCAACCCGGATTACTTCCGCGGCAAGCCGCCTGCCGAAGCATTGATTCTGGCCATCGCCACCGACAACAACGTGCGCCTGCAGAAACTCAAGGCCAACGAATGTCAGATCGCGCTGTACCCAAAGCCGGACGACGTTCCGAGCATCAAAAAAGACCCGAATCTGAAAATCGATGAAATGGAGGCCATGACCATCGGCTATATTGCGATCAACACCACGCACAAATATTTGAGCGATGTGCGGGTACGCAAAGCCATTGACATGACGTTCGACAAGAACGCTTATGTCAACGCGGTGTTCGGCAAGGGTAATGCGCTGGTAGCAATTAACCCGTATCCGCCGACCCTGCTGGGTTACAACAACAGCCTGAAGAATCCGCCGGTCGACCTCGACAAGGCACGCGCCTTGCTGAAGGAAGCAGGCGTGCCGGAAGGCACCACGTTTACCCTGTTCACCCGCAACGGCGGTGGCCCGACCAACCCTAACCCGATGCTCGGCGCGCAAATGATGCAGTCCGACCTGGCAAAGATCGGCATCAAGATCGACATTCGCGTCATGGAATGGGGCGAAATGCTCAAACGCGCCAAGAATGGCGAACATGACATGGTGTCTGCCGGCTGGGCAGGCGACAATGGCGACCCGGACAACTTCCTGACCCCGATGCTTAGTTGTGAAGCGGCGAAAAACGGCGAGAACTATGCACGCTGGTGCAATGCCGAATTCCAGGCGCTGATCGACAAGGCCCGCGAAACAGTGAACCCGCAGGAGCGTGCGACGCTCTATGAGCAAGCTCAGGCAATATTCAACAAGGACCAGCCGTGGATCAGTATGGCTCACACCAGAATGTTCACGGCCATGCGTAAAAATGTGGAGGGCTACCAAATCAGCCCGCTCACAACCAACAACTTCGCCACTACCCAGGTGAAGTAGAAAAATAATCCGGCGAGCTCATAACCCGAGACTCGCCGGAGCACGCCTAACCGGCTGATGAGGTACACACCAAGATGTTTAGTTTTATCGCCCGCCGAGTGGGGTTGCTGATACCCACTTTCTTCGGCATCACCTTATTGACCTTCGCCCTGATTCGCCTGATTCCGGGCGACCCGGTCGAAGTCATGATGGGTGAGCGCCGGGTCGATCCGGAAATGCACGCTCAGGCCATGGAACGTCTTGGTCTGAATAAGCCACTGTATGCCCAGTACATCGATTACATCGGCAAGCTCGCCCACGGCGACCTCGGTGAATCGCTGCGTACGCGCACCAGTGTCTGGAGCGAATTCACCTCGCTGTTCCCGGCAACCCTGGAGTTGTCGCTGGCGGCACTGATTTTTGCGGGTATTCTCGGCTTGCTGGCCGGGGTCATCGCCGCACTCAAGCGAGGGTCCCTGTTCGACCATGGGGTCATGGGGATTTCCCTGGCGGGCTACTCCATGCCGATCTTCTGGTGGGGCCTGATCCTTATCATGTTCTTCTCGGTATCACTGGGCTGGACGCCGGTATCCGGGCGGATCGACCTGCTGTACGACATTCCGCCGGTCACCGGCTTCATGCTGATCGACACCTTGCTCAGTGACGAACAAGGCGCGTTTCTCGATGCTTTGCATCACCTGATTCTTCCAGCCATCGTGCTGGGCACCATCCCGCTGGCGGTAATCGCCCGGATGACCCGCTCTTCGATGCTCGAAGTACTGCGTGAAGACTACGTGCGTACTGCACGGGCCAAAGGCCTGTCGCCAGCGCGCGTGGTATTCGTTCACGGCCTGCGCAACGCGCTGATTCCAGTGCTGACCGTATTCGGCCTGCAAATCGGCACATTGCTGGCCGGTGCGGTACTGACCGAAACGATCTTCTCGTGGCCCGGTATCGGCAAGTGGCTGATCGAAGCCATCGGCGCCAGGGACTATCCGGTCGTGCAAAACGGCATTCTGCTGATCGCCTGTCTGGTGATCCTGGTCAACTTCGTGGTGGATATCCTCTACGGCTTTGCCAACCCACGCATCCGTCATCAGCGCTGAGATCATCGATATGAGCACCCCTACTCCTGCGGTAGCAGTCGATCAAAGCCTGCTTTACCCATCCCCGTACAAAGAATTCTGGCAAGCGTTTTCGAAAAACAAAGGCGCGGTTGCCGGCCTGCTGTTCATGATCCTGATCGTGTTCTGCGCCCTGTTCGCCCCGTGGGTTGCGCCCCATGACCCGAGCGAGCAATACCGTGACTTCCTGCTGACACCTCCGGTGTGGCTTGAAGGCGGTCAATGGCAATTCATCCTCGGCACCGACGAACTGGGCCGCGATCTGCTGTCGCGTCTGATCCAGGGTTCGCGCCTGTCGCTGCTGATCGGTCTGGCATCGGTGGTCATGTCGCTGATCCCGGGCATCCTGCTGGGCTTGCTGGCGGGCTTCTTCCCGCGCGTGCTGGGCCCTTCGGTCATGCGCCTGATGGACATCATGCTGGCCCTGCCATCGCTGCTGCTGGCTGTAGCCATCGTGGCAATTCTCGGCCCTGGCCTGATCAACACCGTGATCGCCATCGCCATCGTGTCGCTGCCGTCCTACGTACGTCTGACCCGCGCTGCGGTAATGGGCGAGCTGAACCGTGACTACGTGACGGCTGCGCGTCTGGCCGGTGCCACCCTGCCACGCCTGATGTTCATCACCGTGCTGCCCAACTGCATGGCACCGCTGATCGTTCAGGCAACGCTGAGTTTTTCCTCGGCCATTCTCGACGCCGCAGCGCTGGGCTTCCTGGGCCTTGGCGTACAACCGCCGACGCCTGAATGGGGCACCATGCTCGCCTCGGCGCGCGACTACATCGAACGTGCCTGGTGGGTCGTAAGCCTGCCCGGTCTGACCATTTTGCTCAGCGTGCTGGCAATCAACCTGATGGGCGACGGTCTGCGCGATGCGCTGGACCCGAAACTCAAGAACGCCGCCTGAGGAGATTCGCATGTCACTTCTTGAAATCAAGAATCTCAACGTCCGCTTCGGCGACGCCAAGGCCGTACCTGTTGTGGACGGCCTGTCCCTGAGCGTCGAAAAAGGCGAAGTATTGGCCATCGTTGGCGAATCGGGGTCCGGTAAATCCGTGACCATGATGGCGCTGATGGGGCTGATCGATTCACCCGGCATCATCACCGCCGACGCGCTCAACTTCGACGGCAAGGACCTGCTCAAGCTGAACGCACGGCAGCGTCGTCGCATCATCGGCAAAGACCTGGCGATGGTTTTCCAGGACCCGATGACCGCGCTGAACCCCAGTTACACCGTGGGCTTTCAGATCGAGGAAGTGCTGCGCCAGCACCTGAACATGTCGGGCAAGGCGGCACGCCAGCGCGCGCTGGAACTGCTGGAAAAGGTCGAAATCCCTGGTGCGGCTGCGCGCCTGAATGCCTACCCGCATCAACTGTCGGGCGGCATGAGTCAGCGTGTGGCAATTGCCATGGCCATCGCCGGCGAACCGAAACTGCTGATCGCCGACGAACCGACCACCGCGCTGGACGTGACCATTCAGGCGCAGATCATGGAGCTGTTGCTGAGCCTGCAAAAAGAGCAGGACATGGCGCTGGTGCTGATCACTCACGACCTGGCGGTAGTGGCTGAAACCGCCCAGCGCGTCTGTGTGATGTATGCCGGTCAGGCCGTGGAAGTCGGTCAGGTGCCCGGTCTGTTCGAGGTCCCTGCCCACCCGTACAGCGAAGCCTTGCTGGCTGCTATTCCCGAGCACAGCATGGGCGCCGAACGCCTCGCCACGCTGCCGGGCATGGTTCCGGGTCGCTATGACCGGCCACAGGGTTGCCTGCTTTCACCGCGCTGCCCGTATGTGCGCGACAACTGCCGGACCGAACGTCCTGGCCTGGACCCCAAGGCCCATAGTCTGGCGCGCTGCTTCTATCCCTTGAATCAGGAGGTGGCGTAATGAGCGTCGTACTTACCGCCCGCGACCTTACCCGTCACTACGAAGTCTCCCGCGGCCTGTTCAAGGGCACAGCGCTGGTGCGTGCGCTTAACGGCGTGTCCTTCGAACTGGAAGCCGGCAAGACCCTGGCTGTGGTCGGCGAGTCCGGCTGTGGCAAATCGACACTGGCGCGCGCGCTGACGCTGATCGAAGAGCCTTCATCCGGCTCGCTGAAAATCGCCGGTCAGGAAGTTGCCGGGGCCAGCAAGGCCGAGCGCAAGCAGTTGCGCAAGGACGTGCAGATGGTCTTCCAGAGCCCTTATGCCTCGCTCAATCCGAGGCAGAAAGTCGGGGATCAGCTCGGCGAGCCGCTGCTGATCAACACCAGCCTGTCAGCCGCCGAACGCCGCGAGAAAGTCCAGGCGATGATGGCTCAGGTCGGTTTGCGCCCCGAGCACTATCAGCGCTACCCGCATATGTTTTCCGGCGGTCAGCGTCAGCGTATCGCGCTGGCCCGGGCGATGATGCTACAGCCCAAAGTGCTGGTCGCGGACGAACCGACTTCGGCGCTGGACGTGTCGATTCAGGCGCAGGTGCTGAACCTGTTCATGGATTTGCAGCAGGAATTCAACACCGCCTACGTGTTCATCTCCCACAACCTTTCGGTGGTGCGTCATGTCGCCGATACGGTATTGGTGATGTACCTGGGGCGGCCAGCGGAAATGGGTCCCAAGGAAGAGATCTACAACCGTCCGCTGCACCCTTACACTCAGGCACTGTTGTCAGCGACCCCGACCATCCACCCGGACCCGCTCAAACCGAAGATCAAGATCGTCGGCGAGCTGCCCAACCCGCTCAACCCGCCAAGCGGCTGCGCTTTCCACAAGCGCTGCCCTTACGCGACCGAACGTTGCGCAACAGACGTACCGGAACTGCGCCTGGTGGATAACCGCCAGGTGGCCTGCCACTATGCCGAGCAATTTGTAGCGGCATAGGCTGAAGCTAGAAGCTAGAAGCTAGAAGCTAGAAGACTATCGTGCCCACGCTCCAGCGTGGGCACGCAGTTCTGGACGCTCCGCGTCCGATCTTTCTCAAAGACTTCCGTATCGGCACGCCGATCAATACACATCCCGCCGATAACGTCCTTGCTCGATCAGCTCACTGACTCTCTGCTCTCCCAGCACATCCTTCAACACCTGATCCACCCCCGCCGCCATACCGAGCAGGCTGCCACAGATATAGATCGCGGCACCGTCGTCCAGCCATTTTCGCAGTTCATCAGCCGCATCACGCAAGCGATCCTGCACGTAGATTTTCTCAGCTTGGTCACGTGAGAAGGCAAGATCCAGTCGATTCAGATGACCAGCCTCCAGCCAGTCCTCCAGTTCGTTACCACAATGAAAATCGTGGGCGCGGTTACGTTCGCCGAATAGCAGCCAGTTGCGCATCTGCCCTTGAGCGATGCGAGACTTGAGCAGACTGCGCAAACCGGCCAGCCCCGTACCATTGCCCAGCAGGATCAGCGGGACGGAATCGACAGGCAAATGAAAACTGCTGTTGCGGCGCAAACGCAGACTGATCGCGCTGTCGAGGTCGGCATGGGTGGTCAGCCAGCCGGAGCCCAGCCCCAGACTGCCGTCAGGATGAACTTCCTGGCGCACGATGAGTTGCAGACGTCCGTCTTCCGGAATCGAAGCGATCGAATATTCACGAGCAGATACCGGCGCCAGCGCGTCGATCAGCGCCTGCGCGTGCAGGCCCACCAGATGCGCACGATTGTGCGGCAGTTGGCGGGTTGCCAGCGCCTGACTGAGCGGCTCCTGCAAGCCATCCACGGTTACCGGCGTGGGAGGATCGACACCCAGCCCGGCGAGAAAGGGTTCAATGACCTGCGCCGCATTGCGCGGCATCACCTCGACCAGATCCCCCGCCTGCCAGCTCGCTGACGTCGACGCTGTCAGGTCCAGCAGGTAAACCTTCGAACCACTGCTGCCCGGGTTCAAATGCTCGCGCCGCGCCAGCGTCCAGTTCTCGAACACCGGTGCCTGCCAGTGCGTTGAAGGCACGGAGCCAGTCAATTGTCCCAGCTGCTGCTGCCAGTGTTGCAGGGCTGCTGGATCAGCGCTGTCCACTTCAACAGGCGGGAACAACGTGCGCCCGCCACGCTCAGCCAACCAGCCATGCAAACGATGGGCAAAACCGCAGAAATGCGGGTATTGACGATCGCCCAGGGCCAGAACGGCGTAATCGAGCTGCTTCAGTTCCAGCGGACGGCCGAGCAACTTACGCTCGAAACCTCGCGCGCTATCGGGCGCCTCGCCCTCACCAAAGGTGCTGACGACGAACAGCGCCTTACGACTCTGACTGAAATCCTCTTCGGTCAAATCGCCCAGCCGCTTCACGCGCACAGACACTCCTGAAGCCTGCAACTGGCCAGCAGCCTGCCAGGCCAACTGCTCGGCAAAACCGCTCTGGCTGGCGAAACCTATCAGCCAGGAAGCAGCATCATCTGCTCCTTCACTCTGAACCTCGCCGCGCGCACTTCTGACAGCGCGCTGCTTGCGACGTCGATCCAGGTACAACAACCAGCCAGTGATAAAGAACAGCGGCATCATCAACGATGCAGCCGTCATGATGAGCCGGCCGACGAGGCCGAAATAGCTACCAACGTGCAGCGCATAGTTGCTGGCCAGCAATTGCGCGCCGAAACTGCGCTCTGCATAGCGTGAAACCGAGCTGACCTGACCGTTGGCCGGGTCAAGCGTGATGCTGTTCAAGGCCCGTGGATGAGGTGAGTCCTTGAGCAGGTAGAACACCGTGGCCGGTTGGCCGCCAGAAGCAGGCAAACGCAAGTTATAAGCACGTAGTTCAGGCCCGGCGGTTTTCTGCACACTGTCCCAGATGGCAGCATAATCAACCAGCAACGGCGCGGATTGGCTGGAAGGGGCCACAGGGGCTTTGCGCTGTACAGGCAGCGAATCTCCCAGCAGCCTGTTCAGACCATTGCTCACCCAGTCATAAGACCAGTTAAGGCCCGTGATCGCGAAAAGCAGGTAGAACAACAGGCACCAGGTACCAAACACCGAATGCAGGTCCCAGTTGAAACTGCGGCCCTTTTTAGCCCAGTCCATCGTCAGCCAGACACGCCAGTTCAGCGCGTTGCGAGGCCAACGCAGGTAGAGCCCGGACAGGCAGAAGAACACCAGAACCAGCGTGCAGGCCGCAGTGATCTGCTTACCCACCTCACCGGCAGCCAGATAACGATGCAGTTGCAGGACAAAGTCGAAAAAGCCCTCACCCATCGCATCGCCTTTCAGCTCGCCTGTATAGTGATCGAAATTGCGTTTGGGACCGCGCCGTTCGCCCGGCTCCGGGGTGAAATACACCTGAGCGGCACGATTGCCCAGCGTATCGACACGCAGAATAGCGACGCTCAGCCCGGTCGCTGCCTCCAGCCTGTGAACAAGCTCAATCGGTGGCAAGGTGGCCGTACGCTCCTGCACGAGCAAAACGTCTGGGTTCAGAACATCAAGAATTTCGTCTTCGAACGAATACAGCGCGCCGGTAATCCCCATGAGGGTCAGCACCAGACCTGCCGTGATCCCAAAGAACCAGTGCAGTTGAAACAGGACTTTCTTCAACGCCGACGCTCTCCCCTCTGCAGGCTGCGGCGCGCAGTATGCTCCAACCGCGACGCATTCTCATCTTAAAATCGAGGTAACGTGGGTTTCCCTGTTCATTCGTGCCGCTGACGGGAACAAAACATCTTTATTAAAAAGCATTGAATTTATACATGTACCACCTCTGTAAAAAAGGGCAGCCGCCCACGGCAGACTGACTGTAAAGAGTCATTTATCTTACATCTTTAATCCATGTTTATGCTTTGACGCCCTCACCCTTAAAACACTAACCTTTTTCAACACGAGAACATTAACGTGTTGAGGAGATCAACATCTGTTCTCCCAGTGGAAATAAGGACATACCCATGAACCCAATGTTTTACAACGTCATGCAGGCGTTACCTTTATCCGGAGACCTCAAGGCGGATGAGGCGATAAAAACGGCCGAACTGTTCAGTACGATGTCGTCTGCCAATGATAAGCACGTCACCCGTGCCCCCGGTTTGATTCTGACCAAAGAGCAGATTATCAATCTCAAGAAATATGAATTGGCGGGCCTTGCCCTGCCCGTTGAGCTGGAGGACGTCATTGTTTATCTCGGCTATTCAAAAGGCGCCGGTGCAGGGCTTGAACCTGAAGACTTCCTGAAAAGTTTCAACCTTATCCACCGGCATGCGCGTCGCTGGAGTCCTCTGCGCACCGACCTTCTGGGCATCGGCAGCAAACTGAAGGTTTTCGCAGGCAAGATGCTGGTGTACGGCCAGAGCATGGAGGAGATCAACGGCGACGTCAGGGCCGGGAAAATCGTTGACCATCATCAGATCAAGACACTGGAGGATGTAACACGCTTGAGTCTTGAACTGGGCAAGGACTTCCCGGGCATCGAGCTGGATGAAAACGATAAGGAGATCACCCAGGAAATCGGCTCCCACCTCACCGACATACTGGACTTGATTGCAGCCAATCTGGCCGATGCCCAAACCATCAAGAAGGAACTGGATCAGTTTGGCCTGGACCTGTCGCTGCATGTCGGGCCCGAGATACAGCGCAAAATGGTTGCCATCGACAACAGTTCACTGCCGGCCGACGTGACGAAGCTGAGCCTGGATATCGAACAGCGCGCAAAGGACATCGATGAAAAGAACAAAGAATACAAGGCGGTGGTGCAACAATCGTTGAATTCGGTCAGTAGCTTGAACATTGTGGGCTTGGCATTGGGCATTTATTTCGGCGTAGAAGCTGAAAATGTCAGGGCCGCACGCAATGAATTAATGACGCAACAAACCGCCGACATAGACACCTTGCAAGACAAGAACACTATTCTGGGCTCATTGAGCAGGGTAAAGTTTAACTTGCAGAATCTGGCAACGATTGTGGTCGATGCCGACGTGGCGACTAAAAACCTGATTACCGTATGGAACAAACTGTTTTTGTTTATTGAGGCGTCTGCGGTATCGGCGTCCGAGATAAACGATGCCTTGTCCTTACGGCAATTTATGAATCACTTCAGACAAGTCGTTCACCCCTGGAAGACCATCGACGTCGACTCGGACGCCTTGCTTAATGTGTTTAAGGAAGCGGATGAAGAATATAAACGGATTTATGGATAGCTCGACAATGAAAAATACGTTCACGCCCAATGACACAGCCTTCGCTGGTCAAATACCCGACCGCGACATCATGACTCGCAGTCTTCACCTCATGCGTAACAGTCTGGTAACGGCAGACCTTCTGTTTGCCAAGACCCACTACCTGCCCAACCTTTATGAAAAGCTCACACGCCTGAACATCCTGGCTGTCACTGAACAACAGTACCTCGGAGAACAGACTGAACGGCTGATCATCGATATCGAGTCGAAGACCGCCCTGCTGAGGCAGTACGTTCAACCCTCCGCCACTCCCATCGATGCCGAGGAGCTGGAAGATATCGACGTTCAGTGTCAGCGCCTCGTGAACAATGCCACTGCCGTAGCCCAGCAACTGGCCAGTGCTCTGAGTGGCATGACACAAGGTATTGATCGACAGCAGACCGCTGAGTTTGGGCAGAGTCTGCAAGGTGACATGGCAAACGCAGGCACCAGACTCGACGTTTTACACACCACCCTGGCGAAGTTGAACGAAGAGCGTCAAGTGCTGAGCACCGCTATTGACGCCCTGGAAAGCAAGGGCGCGACGAGTATTGCCAAGGACACGTTGATCACTGCAGACAAGGTGCTCAGCCTGGGAATGCAGCCCCCTGAACTCGCAGTGATCATGCTGGCGCTCGAGCAAATGAAGGCGACCCTGGAAAAGGGTGAGGCGGGAATCAACCTCATCGCGATGATCAAACGCCGTGATGGTTTTCGCGAGCGCATCAATGCCCTGTCCCAGCAACTGGCAGGCATGGACAAGGAAAAAATCGCGCTCGCACAGCGCATTGAGCTGATTGAATGCTTCAACGATTTTGACCAACAGCGCGCCGCTTATGTCGAGCAATACCAGAAAATCAAAAACACTCTGGACAGCTTTCTGGTCGTCAACACCACAAGCGCATCCGATGGCAAGCAACGCAGCATGCGCCTGATCAACTCGGGCCAACAGTTGATCGGCTACTTGAACCGCATTCGCTGACGCCACCGAAGCCCACGTTGCAAGGGTAATGGCCTGTACGCCCTTGCAGCATGCGTTTATGCACCTGCCGTTAGGCGGCAGCCAAACAGCTATCAATTCAACGTGCGGGAAATTCAGCGTCTTTCAGAAGCGTTCGACACTGGACAGGATCAGACTGTCTGAACCCTGGATGAAACGCAAAAAAAACCCGCGATCACTCGCGGGTTTTCATATCAGGACAGCGCTTACAGATAGAACGATTTCAGCGGCGGAAAGCCGTTGAATTCCACTGCGCTGTAGCTGGTGGTGTAGGCACCGGTCGACAACCAGTACATACGGTCACCGATGGCCAGGTTGAGTGGCAGACCGTACTTGTAGTTCTCGTACATGATGTCGGCGCTGTCGCAGGTCGGACCGGCAATGACCACTTCTTCCATTTCGCCCTTCTTCTCGGTCCAGATCGGAAACTTGATGGCTTCGTCCATGGTTTCGATCAGGCCGGAGAATTTACCCACATCGGTGTACACCCAGCGCTCGACAGCGGTGCGCGACTTGCGCGCGACCAGCACGACTTCGCTGACCAGAATACCGGCATTGGAGATCAACGAACGGCCTGGCTCGAGAATGATTTCCGGCAGGTCATCGCCGAAGTCTTCCTTCAGGAAGCGGATGATCTCTTCAGCGTAGGTTTCCAGGCTGTTGGTGCGGGTGATGTAGTTGGCCGGGAAGCCGCCACCCATGTTGATCAGCTTCAGAACGATGCCGTCTTCTTCTTTCAGACGCTCGAAGATCACTTTGACCTTGGCGATGGCAGCATCCCAGACGCTGATGTCGCGCTGCTGCGAGCCGACGTGGAACGAGATGCCGTAAGGCACCAGACCCAGATCACGGGCAAGAATCAGCAGGTCCATGGCCATGTCGGTCTGGCAGCCGAACTTGCGCGACAGCGGCCAGTCGGCGGTGGTCGAGCCTTCGGTCAGAATACGCACGTAGACTTTCGCACCCGGCGCAGCCTTGGCAATGTTGCGCAGATCCGCTTCCGAGTCGGTTGCGAACAGACGCACGCCCTTCTCGTAGAAATAGCGAATGTCCTTGGATTTCTTGATGGTGTTGCCGTAGCTGATGCGCTCCGGACCAACGCCACAGCTCATGACCTTGTCCAGCTCGTAGATCGACGCGATGTCAAAGCTGGAACCCTTGTCCTTGAGCAGATTGATGACTTCGACGGCCGGGTTGGCTTTGACAGCGTAATAGACCTTGGCAAACTCGAAGCCCGCACGCAGGTCGTCGTAGGCTTTACTGATGATGGCGGTATCAATGACCACGAACGGAGTTTCTTGCTTGTCAGCGAACGCCTTCATTTTCTTGAAGGTTTCGGCTGAATAGTAGTCTTCGACATTGATCGACATGCTGCTGGAACTCCTGATGGCAAGCGGTATTGGTAAATGGGTGCAAATGAACGCCCTCCGTATCCCCACTTTGGTTCGCCTACTTCCCAAGGCATGTCGCCGAAAGCAAAAAGGCCCTGAAGGGCTGCCTTCCTGGCCTTGCTGTCTCGTCGTCAGTACTTGAGCCGGATGGATCGTTTCCAGCATGGACGTTCGGCGCGAACTTTAGGACCTGAGGGGCCGGATATCAACAAAAAACGTCGCGTTTTTGCACAGAGCGCTTGAGTTGCCTTCCCAAGGACCTGTTTAACCGACCTGCATGACAGGCAGATGTTCCTCAGTGCCTGATAAACCGACAAACGCGTCCGGTTGGCAAGGATCCGTTGAGAAATCAAAAAAGCCAATCTGGACGTCTGTTATGCATCATATAAAGTCGCTGCTCATGAACCAGAGCCTCAGCGTCAGCACTCATGGCGGGCGTTTGATAGTGGGTTTTCCGAACGGGCGATTGCAGGCTCAAGAGTCGACGGGGCTCCCATCGTGATCGAGGCACTCTTATCAGTTTGGCCTGCACATAGAAAAACGGAATACCTTCGAGACGTGGGAACATCGGCGCAATACCCGGCACCTCACCGTGATAGATTTCGTCGAGCTTTTGCAACCACGGTTGAAAAGCAAGGTCAGGGATATTCAGTGCATTGAACTGACGCGCTGATGCAGCCATCACCACGCTTTCGAAGTCCTTGGAAGTGCTTGCCAGACTTGCGGCATCAAGACCAGACAAATTACCCGCAATCATTTCTTTTATGTGCGGCGGCATGTCGGCAAGAACGGCCTCTGGTTTGCGAAAAATGCCCTCGGACGGCTTATTTTTGATAGCAGGCAATCCGCGCCCTCTGGAACCGCGTAACCATTGTTCTGCAGCGTCTCTCATCAGCCGCGCATTCCTTGATACCCCTTGGAATAGTGTGCCAATAGCGCGAAAAATATGCCCGCCAGGGTCGCTCCGGTTCACCGGATCACCCGCACAATAGCCATAGGCATTAAGCCCGCCTTCGCCAAAAGGGCTGAAGCTATCGGGGCTGTTGAAGCGCATCAAGACCGGATTGTAGGCCCGGTAACCGTTGCCAAGCAGGTAGTGACCGGTAACTGTGTCAATCTGCTCTCCATTGAAGCCCGGTACCTCTGGGTTTCTCGCAGCTTTTTCACTGTAACCATAAGGTGTGTAGGCAATAGCCGTTCTCTGCTCGACACCGCCCGCATGCAATACATTTTGTTGCTGATCTGCAGCATCCAAAACAACAATGCGCTTTCCATTGGCAAGGGTCTGCTGCGCCAGAGGCATTCCTCTCACACGAAAAAGTGTGCGCTGCTCGCCATCAAGCACTTCGGTTGCCAACCGCTGGCCGCCATAGAACCGCTGCCTCATCGCCTGAGCCAGAGGAGTCAGACTCGCAAGGCGATCCAAAGGGTCATACCTGTATCGACAAAGCTCGTTCATCATCAGTACCTCGCTGCGCTTCGGTCAGAAGAAACTAAATCAACTGCTGCCCAAAGTGCTACTGACAGAAATGCCAGTAGCCTGCACAGGCAGAAACGCAGCGAGAGCAGCACGAACTTTACGTCAACGACCTCCATTCATCCGGGATCACTGACGGTAAGGCGTGCCCTTCCAGCTTGAACAAACGGGGAGGCAGGATCAGTAGCAAGAAATTTGATGAAGACGGCCACTACAACGTGGAGAAACGGGTGGCAACGGCTACCGCCAGTCACGAAGACTGGCGGTAATGCCAAAAATCAGGAAGCAACCTAATCCGCAGGCGAAACAATACTGGTCTTCATACCACGCGAACGACCCGAGCTCAGGTAAGCCGCAATGGACTCCTGCGTCACTTCACCCAGGAACACGTTCTCGGCATCCAGCACCGGTAGCCAGGCGCGGTTGAACTCGTACATGCGCGACAGCAGGATGCGCAAGTGCTCGTCGTAAGCGGCGGTTGCGTTGAACTCACGCAGGAACTGCGCGCACGTGCCCTGCTGGCGATGCAGGTCACGGCGACGTACGTAGCCCATTGCCTTGTTCTCGCTGTCGGTGACAACGATGTAGCGACGGTCATTTTCATCCATCACGTCCAGCGCATCGGCCACCGGGGTTTCCGGGCTGACCGATGGCGCGTTGTCGGCTGCATCTTCGGCCTTGACCAGCAGCAGGCGCTTGAGGGTGCTGTCCTGGCCGACGAAGCTGCTGACGAAGTCGTCAGCCGGATGTGCGAGCAAGGTGTCCGGGTGATCGATCTGCAGCAGTTTACCGCCACGGAAGATGGCGATCTTGTCGCCCAGCTTGATGGCTTCATCAATGTCGTGGCTGACCATGATCACGGTCTTGTTCAGCGCGCGCTGCATCTCGAAGAACTCGTTCTGGATCATCTCGCGGTTGATCGGGTCGACCGCACCGAACGGTTCGTCCATCAACAGCAAGGGCGCGTCGGCTGCCAGGGCACGGATCACGCCGATACGCTGTTGCTGACCACCTGACAGTTCACGCGGGTAGCGATGCAGGTACTGCTTGGGCTCCAGCTTGATCATGCTCATCAGTTCGCGAGCACGGTCATGGCAACGCTGTTTGTCCCAGCCGAGCAGCTTGGGCACGACCACGATGTTCTCTTCGATGGTCATGTTCGGGAACAGACCGATCTGCTGAATCACATAGCCAATGTTGCGACGCAGGGTCACTTCGTCCAGATCAGTGGTGTCTTCACCATTGATCAGCACTTTGCCGGAGGTCGGCATGATCAGGCGGTTGATCATTTTCAGCGTGGTGCTCTTGCCGCAGCCCGAAGGGCCAAGGAAGACGCAGATTTCGCCTTCGTTGACCGTGAGGCTGACCGAATCGACAGCCTTCACTTCTTTGCCGTTGCTCTGGAAAGTCTTGGAGAGGTTCTGGAGTTCGATCATTTCAGTAATCCTTTTGGAGTCAGCGTGCGTTGCAGCCATTGCAGGAGAAGGTCGGCGATGATGGCCAGAATGCTGACCAGTACAGCGCCGACGATCAGCATCGACATATCGCTGCGGCTGATTGAAGCAAGAATGAGTACACCCAGACCACCGGCACCGATGGTCGCGGCGATGGTCATGACACCAATATTCATCACCACGGCGGTGCGCACACCGGCGAGGATTACGGGTACGGCGATAGGCAGTTCAACCATGCGCAGGCGCTGGCCGAAGGTCATGCCGATGCCTTTGGCGGCCTCGCGGATACCCGGTTCTACGCCAGTCAGGGCCAGGTAGGTGTTACGCATGATCGGCAGCAGCGAATAGAGAAACACTGCGGTAATCGCCGGCATCGGGCCAAGGCCCTGGCCGAATTTGGAGTAGAACGGCAGCAACAGGCCGAACAGGGCAATCGACGGTACAGTCAGCAGCACTGTGGCGCTGGCTTGCAGCGGGCCTGCCAATGCTGGAAAACGCGTCATCAGCACGCCCAGCGGCACGCCGACGAGAATCGCCAGGGTAACGGCGATGCCGACCAGCGTGATGTGCTGCCAGGTCAGTTGCAGAACCTGTGCCCAGTCCAGATGGGAGAAGGCGCTCAAGAAACTCATATCGTCTCCTTCCTTAGTTCAATGGGTGCTGGCGCAGAAAATCTGCAGCAACCGTGGAGGGGCTTTCATGGCCGACGTCTACGCGAGCGTTGAGGTCGATCATGGTCTGGTTGTCCAGCAGGTCAGCCAGCGGCTTGAGCAGCGTGGCGATGTCCGGATGCTTGTCCAGATATTCCTGACGGATCACCGGCGCTGCGGTGTAGTCAGGGAAGTAGTGCTTGTCGTCTTCCAGCACTTTCAGTTTGAACGCGTTGAGACGTCCGTCGGTGGTGTACACCAGACCGGCGAAAACCTGACCGTTGCGCAACGCGGTGTAGACCAGCCCGGCGTCCATCTGCCGGGTGTTTTCACGACCGAGATTCATGTCGTAGTGCTTGACCATACCGATCAGGCCGTCGGAACGGTTGGCAAACTCGGTGTCCAGCGCTACGACATGACCCTCTTTGGCTTCGTCCTTGAGCACTTTGGTCAGGTCGGTCATGGTGTTGACCTGCGGGTACTTGTCAGCCACTTTTTGCGGCAGTGCCAACGCGTAGGTGTTGTTGAATTTCGACGGCGAAAGCCAGACCAGGCCTTTCTTGGCATCGACTTCCTTCACTCGCGCGTAAGTCTGTGCGCTGTCGAGTTTTTCATCGATGTGGTTGTAGGCAACCAGCGACACACCGGTGTATTCCCAGAGCAGATCCAACTGACCGCTTTCCTGTGCGCTACGCGCCAGGTTGCTGCCAAGACCGCCGGTAATCTGCACATCGTAGTTCTTGGTTCGCAGGTATTGCGCAGTCAGCTCGGCAAGCATGGTCTGTTCAGTGAACACCCGTGCGCCGACCCGTAAAAGCGGTTTATCCGCCGCTTGGGCAAATGCCGGAAACAGCAAGGCCAAACCTAAAAACAAACATATTCTTTTCATGATAATTCCTTCGCTCAGCGAGCCAGACCGCGTTCCAGCCAGAGACGACTGGCCAGTATCACCAGCCCGTCAAGCAGCAGCGCCAGCAGAGCGGTACACGCCGCACCCAGCACCAGTTGCGGCTGGTTGTTCAAGGCGATGCCGGGGAAAATCAGGCTGCCCAGGCTGTTGGCACCGATGAGGAACGCCAGCGGCGCGGTCCCGACATTGATCGCCAGCGCGACACGCACACCACCGATGATGATCGGCACGGCGTTAGGCAACTCGACACGCCACAGCACCTGACGCGGGGTCATGCCGATGCCGACCGCAGCTTCCTTGAGTGAACCCTGAACGTTTTTCAGGCCTTCATAGGTGTTACGCACGATGGGCAGCAAAGAGGCGAGGAACAGCGCGAAGATCGCAGGCCCGCTGCCGATCCCGAGTATCCCGAGGGCAATGGCCAGAACGGCGAGAGGAGGAACGGTGTTGCCAATGTTGAATATCTGCATGAAACGTTCGGCGCGGCCAACCATGCTCGGGCGGCTTAGGGCGATGCCTGCGGGGATACCGACCACCAGGGCCGCCAACATTGAAACCAGAACCAGAATCAGGTGAGCCTGAAGGTAGAACAGCAGGTCATCCTGGTATTGCTTGATAGTACTGATGCCGATCCAGTGGATCAGCAGGGCCAGGAGTGCGATCACAACCGCACCTCCCAATAGCCCCTTGCCATAGCGATTAGCCACAGGCGGACTCCTTATTTCAGTCGGCGAACGCGTTGACCAGAGCGTCCGCAAAGGACACCGGCAATAACGTTCGCGAAGAGCAGCGGGTGGGTCGCCGGTAAGGGTTTAACCTCGGCGAAAACACAAGCCATAAGCGCAGCTTCGTCAAGCCAACATGCTGATGAATCAGCCCTTTGCGTTGGCTTCGTTGCGAGCCTTGACGGGGGAGTGGACGTCTCCACGGCCTGAAAGGTTCCCACACGAGACATTATCTGGCCATCGTTTATTGTCTGAACGGTTCGGTTATTGCCGCGAGTTGAGCTATAATCTGCGCCCTTTTTCAATACCGTCTCAGGCGATTTCCCATGACCCAACAGGCCGCCGAAGTCGCGAAACGCCGCACTTTCGCCATTATTTCCCACCCGGATGCGGGTAAAACCACCATCACGGAAAAACTCCTGCTGATGGGCAAGGCCATTTCTATCGCCGGTACGGTCAAGTCGCGTAAATCCGACCGTCATGCCACATCCGACTGGATGGAAATGGAGAAACAACGCGGTATTTCCATCACCACATCCGTGATGCAGTTTCCGTATCGCGAGCACATGATCAACCTGCTCGACACGCCGGGTCACGAAGACTTCTCCGAAGACACCTACCGCACCCTGACGGCAGTCGACTCCGCGCTGATGGTCCTCGACGGCGGTAAAGGCGTCGAGCCACGCACCATTGCGCTGATGGATGTCTGCCGCCTGCGCGACACGCCTATCGTCAGTTTCATCAACAAGCTCGACCGCGACATCCGCGACCCTATCGAGCTGCTTGATGAAATCGAAGCCGTACTCAAGATCAAGGCTGCGCCGATCACCTGGCCGATTGGTTGCTATCGGGACTTCAAAGGCGTCTATCACTTGGCCGACGACTACATCATTGTCTACACCGCAGGTCATGGCCACGAGCGTACCGAAACCAAAATCATCGAGAAGCTCGATTCGGACGAAGCCCGCGCCCATCTGGGTGACGAGTACGACCGCTTTGTCGAGCAACTGGAACTGGTGCAGGGTGCCTGCCACGAGTTCAACCAGCAGGAATTCATCGACGGCCAATTGACCCCGGTGTTTTTCGGCACCGCGCTGGGCAACTTCGGCGTCGACCATGTACTCGATGCCGTGGTGAACTGGGCTCCCAAGCCACTGGCACGCGTGGCCAACGAGCGCACCGTCGAACCGGCCGAAGAGAAATTCAGCGGTTTCGTGTTCAAGATCCAGGCGAACATGGACCCCAAGCACCGCGACCGCATCGCGTTCATGCGTATCTGCTCCGGCCGTTACGACAAGGGTATGAAGATGCGCCACGTGCGCTTGGGCAAGGACGTGCGGATCGGTGATGCGCTGACGTTCTTCTCTTCCGAGCGCGAGCAACTGGAAGAAGCCTACGCCGGTGACATCATCGGTTTGCACAACCACGGCACCATCCAGATCGGCGATACTTTCACCGAAGGCGAAGCACTGGGCTTTACCGGCATTCCGCACTTTGCCCCGGAGTTGTTCCGCCGCGTGCGCCTGAAGGACCCGCTCAAATCCAAGCAACTGCGTCAGGGCCTTCAGCAGTTGGCCGAAGAAGGCGCCACGCAGGTGTTCTTTCCGCAGCGCAGCAACGACATCATCCTCGGCGCCGTCGGGGTGCTGCAGTTCGATGTGGTCGCCAGCCGTCTGAAGGAAGAATACAAGGTCGAGTGCGCCTACGAGCCGATCACCGTCTGGTCAGCCCGCTGGATCGACTGCGCCGACAAGAAGAAGCTTGAAGAGTTTGAGAACAAGGCTGTGGAAAACCTGGCAGTGGACGGCGGCGGTCACCTGACCTACCTCGCCCCTACTCGCGTGAACCTGGCACTGATGGAAGAACGCTGGCCCGACGTGAAATTCCGCGCCACCCGCGAGCACCATTGATAATCCAGACTATCGTGCGACGCAGAGCGTCGTGAACGGCATTCCCACGCTGGAGCGTGAGGAACGATAAGCTCAATGGCGACTATCGTGCGACGCTCTGCGTCGCATGCCGTTCTGGACGCTCTGCGTCCAACCCTTCCTGAACATCCACTGACCTGGATCAACCATTCAGCGAAAAATGAGAATTAATCTCAATAGTGCCTTGCTATTATCCCGATAAGAATTATTCTCATCTTACTTGCACAGGAGATGAGACATGACCTATTTGATCGATGCATGGCTGGACCGGCCCCACCCTTACCTGAGAATTCTTCATCGCGAGACGGGCGAAGTGTGTGCGGTGCTGGAAGAGGAAGCGCTGGAGGAGTTACGTGATCAGGGCGATCTGGATGTGTGCAGCTTGAGTTCCAGCGAACCATTGGTGCTCAAGGAGCTGGTGAGAAACCTGTTTCTGTTCTGCTATGCGCGGGCGTTGCGCCCGATGGGTGAGTTGCACTGAGCATGGAGCATCAGCACAACCCCGCCGCTGAACGAATCAGCGCGATTCGTTCAGCGACCCTCTGGATCGACCGGGTCGATTACAGAACGTCGAGCAGTTCCACGTCGAACACCAGCACGCTGTGCGGTGCGATGCTGCCCACGCCCTGAGCGCCGTAAGCCAGCTCGCTCGGTACGTGCAGACGCCATTTGCTGCCAGCGTTCATCAGTTGCAGCGCCTCGGTCCAGCCAGCAATCACGCCGCTGACCGGAAATTCCGCAGGCTCGCCACGATCATAGGAGCTGTCGAAGACGTTACCGTCGATCAGCGTACCGTGATAGTGCACGCGCACCTGATCTTCACGGGTTGGCTTGGCGCCAGCGCCAGCAGTCAGCACTTCGAATTGCAGACCCGAGGCCAGCGTGGTCACGCCTTCGCGCTTGGCATTTTCAGCCAGGTAAGCCTTGCCGGCACCCGCAGCCTGTTCAGCCTTGGCGGCCGCTTCGGCCTGCATGATTTCACGGATAACCTTGAAGCTGGCGGACATTTCTTCCTGACCCACACGGCTTGGCTGACCGCCAAATGCATCACGCAGGCCTGCCACGATGGCTTCCAGGTCGACACCCGGTGGCGGGTTGTCGCGCAACTGGTCGCCCAACTGACGGCCAATGCCGTAGCTGACGCGGGTTTCATCGGTGGACAGATTGACTTCGGACATGACACTGCTCCGCAGAGGGGCACGCAGTCGGCAATCACGCAATACCTGAACGGCAATCACGCTATACCCTGATGCGCCCCGAACCAAAAGGGCGAGCAGCCTAGCACAATTGCCGCTACAGCCCCTACCGCAGCAGCAATACGCGGCTGGCGATCAGGACCAGGAGGAATGAAACGAGATCGGCATGCGCATCTCGGAACGGTCATTGACCGGCATGCCGCACAGCTCGTCATGCACCACACAATGGACCAGGTAAAAAGGCACCACCGGTATGTCCTTGAGCAAATCCCGCGCATGCTCCACCGAGCGAAGATGCAGGGTCTTGCCTGCCGGGTCCTTGAGCATCACCGAAGTGCCATTCATGCGCACATCCAGCAGATAGATGCCGCCTTCGATGGAGATCAGGTTCAGCTCATCGACCCGCCCGGCCTGGGCGTGTTCGATAAATTCCTGATAATTCATGATCGAACCTCCTGCGCAAATGCCTGATGCATCGGAACGGACGTTTTACAACACACAGCGCCGACATGCCAGAAACGATAACGCCCGCCCCTTTCATCGCGCGTCGCCTTAGTGCTTGGTGACCTTGTCCAGATAGCCCATCGCAAACGCGGATATCACGAAGGTCATGTGGATAATCACGTACCACATCAGGTATTCAGGCTTGATGTTGGAGGCATCCATGAACACCCGCAGCAGGTGGATGGAGGAGATTGCCACGATGGAGGCCGCCACTTTCATCTTCAGCGAAGACGAATCCATGGTGCCCAGCCAGTTGAGCTTTTCTTTGTCCTCATCGATGTCCAGCTGCGATACGAAGTTCTCGTAACCGGAAATCATCACCATCACCAGCAAACCACCCACCAGCGCCATGTCGATCAGCGACAGCAGCACCAGAATCAGATCAGCTTCGGCCAGCGAGAAAATGTTGGGGATGACGTGAAAGATTTCCTGGAAGAATTTCAGACACAACGCCAGCAGCCCAAGGGAAAGACCGAAATAGATCGGCGCCAGCAGCCAGCGCGATGCGTACATGGCATTTTCAAAAAAACGTTCCATTGATACTCGCAAGGTGTTTTGAAGGAGCGGGCGAGTATATCAGCGGTAACGCGCTGCTCTGGAGATGCGACAAAATATCGCACAGCGCGCATATATGCACTGTCAGGAGACCGGCATGCATAGCGCAGACTGGCTAGAAAAGCGATGAGCGCTCACACACCACCATGCCACTGTTGATACGTCGCAGTTCAGCTTGAATATGCAAGGTCCATATTGGTACATCATCGGCGCATTGATAACCATGCAGCGACAAGCTCTCGATAATGCTCGTCAATACCGCCTGCGCCGCTGGCAGGCCGTTGAACGGTCCTTGGGATTTGATCGCGGAGGGCTGTTCTTCAGCCATGCCGGCTGCGAAGAGCACCATCCATTGTCCACCATCGTGGGGAAGAGGCCGAATGACACATTCGATGCGGGTCATCAGCCCCATGCATTCTCGGGTAAGGCAAAGGCTACGCTGCATGATGCGCTCCTGATCAGCAACAGTATTCATCCGTCTGGCAAAGCAGGATGTGCGCCAATCCGATTGGCCACTGCGGTCATGATCAAGATTAGAAGAAAACCGTCCCGCAGGAAATATCCCTGATGAACGGATCGCTGGTGAACGCAATACCGGACGGTTTCAGCACCGCCCGGCTAGCGCCGTTGTCAGACCTTCAGTTCAGGTTGTAACTGGGCTGGCTCCTTCTCCAGCTCTTCCTTGAGGTCTTCGTCGCTGAGCATTTCCGCGATGTCGCGCAAGCGCTCGACCACACGTGCATTCACGCTGCCTTCCGGAAACTCGCCATTCTCGTCAGGCGCACCGGCAGGCTCGCCGACCAGCAGGCTCAAGGCCTCATCGGCCTGACGTACCGCATAGATATGGAATTGCCCGTCACGCACGGCCTGAACCACACGCTCATCCAGCATCAGCGTGGTGACGTTGGCGTGCGGAATGATAGCGCCCTGCTCGCCCGTCAGCCCGCGAGCCTCACAAAGACGGAAGAAGCCTTCGATTTTCTCGTTGACCCCGCCCACCGCCTGCACTTCGCCGAACTGGTTGATGGAACCGGTGATTGCGAAGCACTGCTTGAGCGGTGTGCGCGACAACGCTGAAATCAGCGTACAGGCCTCTCCCAGCGACGCACTGTCGCCGTCCACATAACCGTAGGATTGCTCAAGCGCAATACTCGCGGATATCGCCAGCGGGAATTCCTGAGCGTAACGGCTACCCAGGTAGCCGGTGAGGATCATCACGCCCTTGGAGTGGATCGGCTGGCCAAGATTGACCTCGCGCTCGATGTCGACAATCCCGCTGCCACCCGGATAGACCGTGGCGGAAATACGCGCCGGCACGCCAAACGCCGAATCACCGACTTCTAGAACCGTCAGGCCGTTGCATTTGCCGACCGCGGCACCGTCAGTGTCGATGAGGATCACACCCGCCATCATGTCATCGAGAATCCGCGCGGAAACCCGCCCGGTGCGCGTGGCCTTGGCCTTCAACGCTCGCTCGATATGCCCGGCGTCGGTCTTGTCGTCACTGGCCAGCTGGCGGATGAAGTCTGCCTCGCTGACCAACTGGAACAGATCGCCGATACGCGCCGACAAACGCCCCTGGTGTTCAGCCAGTCGAGCGCTGTAGGTTGCCAGTCGCGCCACCGCATCGGCGGTCAAAGGTGCCATGCCCTCTTCTGACGTTCGGGTTTTCAGCAACTGAGCGAATTGCTCGAGCGTTTCATCGACCATCGGAATTTCTTCGTCGAAATCGACCAGTACCCGAAACATCTCCTGAAAGTCAGGATCGAGGTCTTGCAGGGTGTAATACAGCGAGCGCGAACCAATGATGATGATCTTGACGTTCCACGGAATAACCTGCGGCGTCAGGCTCACGGTTGCCACGCGCCCCAGCTCGCCCAGCGGTGATTCCATTTTCAGTTTGCGCGACTGCAAGGTGCGCTTCAGCGCGTCCCAGACGAACGGCTCGCCGAGCATTTTTTCGGCTTCCAGAATCAGAAAGCCCCCATTGGCGCGATGCAGCGCACCAGGGCGCAACTGGCGATAGGTGGTGTACAGCGCGCCCTGATCGGTGCTGTACTCGATACGCCCGAACAGGTTGTCATACGTAGGATGCTGCTCGAAAACCACCGGAGCGCCGCCGTCGCGGGTATTGCCGACCACCAGGCTCGGGCTGTACTGCTCTTCCAGTAACTTGCGTGCCTGAGCGTCGGTCTTGGCATCGTCGACCAGTTGCTCGACCAAGGTCTTGAGCAGGTACACCTGCATCGCTTGAAGGTACGCACAGACCGCAGCGTTCTCGGCGTATTTTTCCGAGAGCGGTGCCAACAGTGGCTGCAAGGTCAGCGTGATGGTTTCTTCGTTCAACTGACGAAGCTGGTTGTTCGACTCACGCTTCCACTGCGGCAGGCTGGCCAGCTCTTCGTTGAGGCGCTCCTCAAGGGCGGAGATATCTTCGTGAAAACGCTCGCGATCAGCCTCGGGCAACTGCGAAAACTCGGCCTCGTCCAGCGCCTTGCCATCGGCCATCGGCGTGAAGGCGATGTTGGAGCTGTCGCGATACAGCGCGATGTCCTTTTCCAGCGACAGGCGCTCGATCACATCCAGTGCGCGGTCGTAGCGCTGATTGAACGCACGGTCGATCGAACTTTTCTTCTGCTGATAGGACGGGTGCTCGAAAACCGCCGGAAAGGTCACCAACAGGTTATCGATCAGGCCACCGATGTCGGCCGTGAATTCATGCGCAGTGCCTGGTGGCAGTTCCAGCGCCTTGGGCTCGCGGGGCTCATCGAAATTATTGACGTAAACCCAGTCCGAAGGCGTCTTCATCCGCTTGCCTTCAGCCTTGAGGTAGCGTTTGACGAACGAAAAGCGGCCAGTACCGGGTTCGCCCATGACAAATACGTTGTAACCGGGGCGCGGCATGGCAACGCCGAACTGCAAGGCCTCTACGGCACGCTCCTGGCCTAGTACACCGCGAAAGGGTTCAAGCTCGTTGGTGGTCGCAAAGCTGAACTGCTCAGCGGAAAACGGACGGGTCAGCGCATGTGGCGCCAGGCGTAGGTTGGCTGCGACAGAATCGGGCATCAGTAATCCTTACATCAGGCGGGGCAGATGTCGGCATTCTGGCGCTCGCCGTACAAGACTTGCAAGGCAGGAAAAACCGAAAGGCACTTACAGCCTTAAAGCCATAGCCCGCTGCCCGGAAAATTTCTATTTTCGGCAATAATCTGTAATAGCTCACGGAACCCTTGGAACCCGCCTAAGCTCCAAACTGCACAGGTGGTTGCTGGTTGGCCGTCTGTCTTGATGTGACTACTCAAGAAACTCGACCCTTGGCTGAACTAAAAAGAGAAAAAGCTATGAAACGGATTCTTCTTGGAACGCTCTTCGCCGCTGTATCCATCAACGCTATGGCTCAAGCGCCAGGCGGTCCGGACTGCGGCTGGGGCAACATGCTGTTTGAAGGTCAACGCGGCACTCCAGCTCACTTCCTGGCCTCAACCACCAACGGCACCTCGGGTAACGCCACCTTCGGCATGACCTCCGGTACCAACGGCTGCTCGACCAATGGCGCATTGACTTACGGCGGTAAATCCTGGCTTGCCATGAACGGCATGATGGATGAACTTTCCAAGGACATGGCGATGGGTCAGGGCGAAGCACTGACTACCTACGCTGTGGTATTGGGCGTTGCACCAGAAGATCGTGAGCACTTCGCTGCGGTCACTCACGAGCACTTCTCGCAAATTTTCAGCAAGGCCGACGCCACCGCTGAAGACGTTCACACCAACACCGTCAACGTTCTGAAAAACGATCCGACTCTGGCCAAGTACGCTACCCAGGCTTAAAGTCGTTCGCCCGCCTTTTCATCGCAAAAGGCGGGATCACCTTTCCTGACTTCTCTTGACTAGTTGCTTTCTATGCTCAAACGTCTTGTCTCGCTGGCGCTGTTTGTCTGTGCCCCCTTGTCTGCGGCACCTCATGCTACCGCTGACCGTTTGCAGCAATTGGCCAATGAGCCCTTCTGGATTTCACTGGGTCACTACGAGGCAGGCAAGCTCGGCGGTTGGCGCAGCTATGTGACAGACCCGAAATTCTTTCTCGCTGCGGACGGTGCACACGACCCGAAGGCGGAACTGAGCGCGACACTTGACGCCATATACGCCCCCGTAACCAACGAACAGACCCACGCCCAGTGCGTGTACCCGGCACGCACCCGCTGGCTGCGCGACCAGTTGCAACTGAATGACCTGCCGACGCCGGACTGCAAAGAATTCAAGGCTTGGTACAAGGATGTGGCACCGGACAGCACCGTACTGATTTTTCCGGCCGCGTACCTCAACAGCCCCTCGTCGATGTTTGGCCACACGTTACTGCGCATCGATCCGGCCAGCGCGAAAACCAACAACACCACGTTACTTAGCTATGCAATCAACTTCGGTGCCTACATTGAAGGCATGGACAACAGCATTCTGTATGCCTGGAAAGGCTTGGCTGGCGGCTACCCTGGATTGTTTGCGCTGGTGCCCTATCAGGAAAAGCTCTCGGAATACCGCAGCCTGGAAAACCGTGACCTGTGGGAATACCGTCTGAACCTTACCCCGGAAGAAACCGGGCGCATGGTTGAACATGTCTGGGAATTGAAACAGATTCGCTTCAGCTATTTCTTCTTCGACGAAAACTGCTCGTACCGTCTGCTGGAATTGCTGCAGGTCGCACGACCCGGGCTGAATCTCACCGAGCAATTCGGCCTGACTGCGATCCCGACCGATACGGTCAAGGCGATCAAAGCCGCAGGGCTGGTTGAAAAGATCGACTATCGCCCTTCTCGCGAGCGGGAATTGCTGAGCCGCGCCGAGCCCCTTGATGCCGACGAACAACAGTGGGTGCTGAAAGTCAGCGCCGATCAGAAACAACTGCAAAACAGCGAGTACCTCGCCCAGCCGAAAGAACGACGCGCGTTGATTCAGGACGCGGCCTACCGTCTGGAGCGCTACCGCGCCAACGGGCTTGAACGCGACACGCAGCGCTCGCAACGCAGTTTCGAGTTGCTGCAGGCGATCAATCAGAACCCGCCGCCACAGCTGGACATCCCGCGCCCCGGCCTGCCGGAAGAAGGCCACGAATCGCGTACCTGGCAACTGGGGGCGGGCACACGCGGTGACAAAGCGTTCGCCGAATATGGCCTGCGCATGGCCTATCACGACCTGAACGACAACGCTTACGGCTTTCCGCTGGGTGCGCAGATCGAGATTCTTCAGCTCAAGGTGCGCCAATACGACGGTAACGACTGGCAAGTTCAGCAGTTGGACCTGGCCACCATTCGCTCCCTGACCCCGCGTACCGAGCTGCTGAAACCCTGGTCATGGCAAGTTACCGGCGGGCTGGAACGGGTACTTGGCAAACATGGCGATGAAAACCTTGTCAGCCATGTCAACGGTGGTGGCGGCGGTACCTGGCAATTGGGCGACGAAGTGCTGGGCTTTGCGCTGGGCACCGTGCGCGTCGAGCACAACAACGACTTCGCCGAATTCATCTCTCCCGCTGCTGGTTTCAACACTGGCTTACTGTGGCGCAACCCGCTGGGCAACCTGAGCCTGGAAGCCAAGGGCGACTACTTCACCAACGGCGAAGTACGCCGCAGCGTCAGCCTCAATCAGCAGTGGGAGCTGTCGCGCAACCTCGGCCTGCGCCTGAGTGCCCAACGCGAGTTCAGCCAGATGAGCTCGCCGCAGAACGAAGTGATGCTTGAGGTGAAGTGGTATCACTACTGACAGGATGAGTGCAAAAACTGCGGGCGGCGCTGCCTCAAAACAAAGGCACGCTGCCATCACCTATTCCCTACATCGCTTTTACAAATAACTCACAAATTACCTTCTAGACTCCTCTCATAAGTAGAGGGAACCACCATGAAGCGGTATTGGGTGTTGTTGTCGCTGGCCATCGTGCTGGCAGGTTGTCAGTCCACCCGTGACCAGATGTTGGCCGAGGGTTATCCGCCGGGTTTTGCAGACGGTTATCAGGATGGTTGCAGCAGTGGCAGGGACGCAGCAGGTGCCAGCACCGGTCAATTCAGAAAAAACGTACCCCGCTATCTGAAGGACAAGCTCTACGCCCAAGGCTGGACTGACGGTTTTCGCCAGTGTCAGGCCTCGCAGGATAACCGCGACCGACTCGACCCCGGCTAGGTCTTCAACGATCGTGACCGTGCCTGGGAGCGGGAGAAGACTCGCAGTGCAGCCAAGGCCTATCGCCCAAACTGACGCACGCGGGAAGATCGACGAAACCAATGATGCCCTCTTGTGGCCCAAAGCTCATTAGGGAGGACACCTCATGAGCCGCGCATTTGTAAACGAAGACAACGCTGCCGCCGATGCCGAGCAACCGGTAGAGCGGCTGGTCAGCGCACAGACCAATTACGTCACCGCCGAGGGCCTTAAGTTGCTCAAGAAGCATGTCAGCAGCCTGCAGGCGCAGCACAGTGCGCAAACTGCATTGGGAGACGCCGCCGATAAACAGCGCCAGGCTGACCTTGAACGCGACCTGCGTTACTACACCCAGCGCCTGCAGAGCGCGCAGGTTGTGACGACGGCCGTGTCGACCGAAAAAGTACAAATTGGCAGTTGGGTCACATTCGCGGATGAAGAAGACAACCGCCAGCGCGTGCATCTGGTCGGGGAGGATCAGGCGGATGCCGCCAAAGGGCTGATCAACTGGGGCTCGCCACTGGGACGTGCATTGATCGGTGCGCAGAAAGGCGATGAAGTGGTGTGGGAGCGGCCGGCGGGAAATCAGTCGATTGAAATACTGCTGATCGAGCCGGATGCTTAAAGCGTGCTGATGAACAATAACGGCAGCGCCGTTCCCGATCAGGAACGGCGCGTGCCTAAACGCTGATCAGGCCAGCTTCTTGTGACGCACACGATGCGGCTGGGCAGCGGCTTCGCCCAGACGTTTCTTGCGATCCGCTTCATACTCGGTGTAGTTACCCTCGAAGAAGATCGCTTGCGAATCGTCTTCGTACGCCAGGATATGCGTCGCCACACGGTCAAGGAACCACCTATCGTGGGAGATCACAATGGCGGCGCCCGGGAAGTCCAGCAGCGCTTCCTCCAGCGAACGAAGGGTTTCAACGTCAAGGTCGTTTGACGGTTCGTCGAGCAGCAGCACGTTGCCGCCCTCTTTCAGGGTCAGCGCCAGATGCAGACGGCCACGCTCACCACCGGACAAGTCCTTGACGAACTTCTGCTGATCGCCACCCTTGAAGTTGAAGCGGCCAACATAGGTGCGCGACGGGATTTCATAGTTGCCGATACGGATCACATCGGAACCGTCGGACACCGCCTGAAACACCGACTTGCTGCCGTCCAGGTCATCACGGCTCTGGTCCACGCAGGCCAGTTGTACGGTTTCACCGACTTCGATGCTGCCCGAATCCGGCTGTTCCTTGCCCATCAGCATACGGAACAGGGTCGATTTACCGGCACCGTTACCACCGATCACGCCAACGATGGCACCTTTAGGCATGGAGAACGACAGGTTGTCGATCAACACACGGTCGCCGTAGCCCTTGGTAACGTTCTTGAACTCGATGACCTTGTCGCCCAGACGTGGGCCGGCCGGGATGTAGATCTCGTTGGTCTCGCTGCGCTTCTGGAATTCCTGCGACTGCATTTCTTCAAAGCGTTGCAGACGCGCCTTGGATTTGGACTGACGCGCCTTGGCGCCCTTGCGGACCCATTCCAGCTCGTCTTTCATGGCCTTTTCGTGGGCGGTCTGTTGCTTGGATTCCTGAGCCAGACGGTCGGACTTGGCTTCAAGCCAGCCGGAATAATTACCCTCGTAAGGAATACCCGCACCGCGGTCGAGTTCCAGAATCCAGCCGGCTACGTTATCCAGGAAGTAACGGTCGTGCGTGATCGCAACCACGGTGCCCGGGAAGTCGTGCAGGAAATGCTCCAGCCAGGCGACAGAGTCGGCATCCAGGTGGTTGGTCGGTTCGTCGAGCAGCAGCATGTCCGGTGCCGAGAGCAACAGGCGGCACAGCGCAACACGGCGTTTTTCACCACCTGACAGGACCGAAACCTTCGCATCCCAGGCGGGCAGACGCAGTGCGTCGGCGGCTACTTCCAGCTGGCGTTCCAGGTTATGACCGTCGCTGGCCTGCAGGATCGCTTCAAGCTTGGCCTGCTCGGCTGCCAGCTTGTCGAAATCAGCGTCCGGCTCGGCATATTCGGCGTAAACCTGATCAAGACGCGCCTGGGCGTCCTTGATGACGCTGACCGCCTCTTCAACCACTTCACGGACCGTCTTGTTCGGGTCAAGTTGTGGCTCTTGCGGCAGATAACCCACATTAAGCTCGGGCATCGGACGTGCTTCGCCGTCAAACTCGGTGTCGACGCCAGCCATGATTTTCAACAGCGTGGACTTGCCCGAACCGTTGAGACCCAACACGCCGATCTTGGCGCCGGGGAAGAAAGACAGAGAGATGTTTTTCAGGATTTCACGCTTCGGCGGCACAACTTTGCTCAGCCGATGCATGGTGTAGACGTATTGAGCCATGAAATGAAAACCTAGCGTCTGTGATGAGGACCGATTTAGAACGCGAGCTTAAAGCTCCGGCCGGAAAAAAGCTTTTATTTGTCCGCAAGACTTGCCGCGAGACCGTTCCGAGCCTTGAATGAACCCAGGCAGAAACAGATCGGGGCCGTGCTGACACATATAAAGCCTGGTCGATATTGCAAAAAGTGGAGTCACTCATGCAGGAGTCGGTGGATACCACGCGTTGCGCAAAGCTACCCGAATGCAGCGTGCAGGGCAAACGATCCGGCCCAATGGGGCTGGCACTCTGCCACAAGTAAAGGCATGCTAGCCGCCCTCTTTGGGCGGCCCGCTCATTTTACATAAAGCATCGCTGCTTCAGTCCAGCAGTCAGGAACAACGATTTGCCCACTTCAACGCCTCTGCCGTCATCCAGTGTCGCTATAGACAGTGCGACCAGGCCTTTGCGCGGCTCAGTGAAAGGTATATTGGCCGCGCTGGTGTTGGTGGTGCTTGCACTGCTGTTCTGGCAATTGATCGAGCAGTTTCATCAGACTCAGGAACGCCAGCGTCAGCGCAGCCTGGAGTACAGCATCCAGCTTTCCGACCGGATGAGTCTAAACATGGCACTCAAGGCGCAAATCGCCATGAACCTGCTGGACGAGGCGCAATCCTCCGGAGGCCGGCTGGAGCAGCCGACGGCACTGGCAAGCCTCCGTACTGCCCTGCCCGCGCTGCGCAGCGCCGCGCGGCTGAACCCGACGGGTGACATTGTCGGTGACAGCGCCGAGGCATCCCGCGACGGAGAGTTTCTCCGACAGGCCATGAAAAAGGCCCAAGGCCACCCCTATTTCTACACCGGCACCGAAGACGTCAAACAGATTTATACACTGATTCGCCAAGGCGGTGGCGTTAGCGGCGATTACTGGGCGCTACGCATGGCACCCGACGCCTTGAAGGACCTGGCAAGCCAGCCAGCTCAGGACTTTCAACATATCTGGCGCCTGGAGCAACGCAAGACCCAGCGGGTTCTCCTCCGTGAACCGGCGCCCTACAACGAGGCGGACAGCGGTCTTTCCGATACCGTTCTGCTTCAGCCACTGAGTAACAGCGACTGGCAACTGCGAGGCCTGTTCGATACCTACAAGGCCCGCAGCGAGCTGCTTGCGCCTCTGATCGGCAAGTGTCTGATCGGCCTGCTGCTGTCGATCCTGCCACTGATCGCGCTGATGAGCCTGCGCAAACGCCAGCGCCAGATGCTGCAAAGCCGCCGCCGCTATCGCGATATCTTCGAGGGTGCGGGCGTTGCGATCTGCGTCATGGATATGTCGGGTCTGCAAGAGCAACTGGAAGCACTCGAAGTCAGAACGGACGAAGACTTCGAACTTCTGCTCAAAAGCCAGCCAGCCTCGCTGAAAAGACTGTTGCAGCAGTTGCGAATCAACGAACTCAACCAAGTTGCCCTGGGCCTGCTGGAAATCGAACGCAGTGAACAGGCGTGGCAGCCGTTGATCGAGGGCGAATCGCGCTCGCGCCCCGGCATCGGCGTTCAGGTTATTCAGGCTGTTCTCGCCGGGCTGCCCAGGCTGGAACTGGAAATATGCCTGACACGCACGAGCGGCCAGGACCAGCATCTATGGCTGGTCATGCGCCTGCCCGAGTCACGTAGCGACTTCGATGCCGTTATTCTCAGCATCGGCGATATCACCAGCCGCAAACAGATCGAGCTGTCCTTGCTGGACCGCGAGAGCTTTTGGTCCGACGTGGTGCGAACCGTGCCGGACCACCTGTACATTCAGGACGTACTCAGCCAGCGAGTGATCTACAGCAACCACCATTTCGGCTACACGCTGGGCTACAGCAAATCCGAGCTGCGCGCCATGGGCGAGTTCTTCTGGGAAATCCTGCTGCACCCTGACGACGCCAGAAGCTATCAGGACATGCGCCTGCGCCAGCGCCATCACGGCCATAACGAGTTATTGCAATGTGTGCTGCGCTTTCGGGACCGCGAGAACAACTGGCGCTGCTTCGATGTGCGCGAACAGGCGCTGGCCTGGGACGCAGAAAACCTGGTCACCCGCATCATCGGCATCGCCAAGGACATTACCGAGCAGGTCGCGTCCAGCCAGTCGCTGCGTGACAGCGAACAGCGTTATCGGATGCTCGCTGAAAGCATCAGCGATGTGATCTTTTCCACGGATGGCCAGTTGGCAGTCAATTACGTCAGCCCCTCGGTGGAACGCGCGCTGGGGTACAGCGCCGAATGGATTCTCCAGAACGGCTGGTCCGCCGTCATTGCCAACCCTCAACAAGTGATCGGTTTCGATGCGCTCATCAGCCGCATCGGCAAGGTGCTGCACAAACCTCAGGAACTCGCCAGATTGCGCGAAGAGGTGACGACCAGAATGTTTCTGTTCGACTGCCTGCGTGCAGACGGTCGCAAGATCCCGGTGGAATTGCGGGTGGTTCTGGTGTGGGACGAAAACGGCAATTTCGAGGGCATCTTCGGGGTCGGCCGGGACATCAGCCAGCAGCGTCGGGCAGAAAAAGACCTGCGCATGGCCGCCACCGTATTTGAACACTCGACATCGGCGATCCTCATTACCGACCCTGCCGGCTATATCGTTCAGGCCAACGAGGCGTTCACCCGCGTCAGCGGCTATGAAGTTGCCCAGGTGCTCGACCAGCTACCGGGCATGCTCACGGTGGAATCGGAACAGGAAAACCACCTGCGCTACATCCTCAAACAATTGAACGGCCAAGGCACCTGGGAAGGTGAAATCAGGCTCAAGCGCCGTAACGGCGAACACTACCCGGCCTGGGTCGGCATTACCGCAGTGCTCGACGATGAAGGCGATCTGGCGAGTTATGTGTGCTTTTTCAGCGATATCAGCGAGCGCAAGGCCAGTGAAGACCGTATCCACCGTCTGGCCTACTACGACGCCCTGACTCACCTGCCCAATCGCACCCTGTTTCAGGACCGCCTGCATTCGGCGTTGCAACACGCCGAGCGCCAACAGGCCTGGGTGGTGCTGATGTTCCTCGACCTGGACCGTTTCAAACCGATCAATGACTCTCTGGGCCATGCCGCTGGCGACCGGATGCTTCAGGAAATGGCCACGCGGCTACTCGCCTGCGTGTCTTCCGATGACACCGTGGCGCGTATGGGCGGGGATGAGTTCACCCTGTTGCTGCAGCCGGACACCTCGCGCGAAGCCGCACTGACTCGCGCCATTCACGTGGCCGAGCGGATTCTGACCAGTCTGGTAACGCCGTTTGTGCTTGAAGGCCGCGAGTTCTTTGTCACTGCCAGCATCGGCATCGCACTCAGTCCGCAGGACGGCAAGGAACTGAGCCAGTTGATGAAGAACGCCGACACGGCGATGTACCACGCCAAAGAACGTGGCAAGAACAACTTCCAGTTCTATCAGGCGGACATGAACGCGACCGCTCTGGAGCGTCTGGAGCTGGAAAGCGACTTGCGGCATGCGCTGGAACAGCAGGAGTTCACCCTTTATTACCAGCCGCAGTTCAGCGGCGACGGCAAGCGCCTGACGGGTGCGGAAGCCTTGTTGCGCTGGCGCCATCCACGCCGCGGGCTGGTGCCGCCCAACGACTTCATCCCGGTGCTCGAAGAGCTCGGGCTGGTGGTGGAAGTCGGCGACTGGGTGCTCACTGAAGCGTGCCGTCAGCTCAAACAGTGGCATCAGGCGCGGGTTCGCGTTCCGAAAGTGTCGGTCAACATCTCGGCGCGACAGTTCTCGGACGGCCAGCTCGGCAAGCGCATCGCCAACATCCTGGAGCAGACCGGCCTGTCACCTGCCTGCCTGGAGCTGGAACTGACCGAAAGCATCCTGATGCGCGAGGTCAACGAAGCCATGCAGATCCTCGACGGCCTCAAAAACCTTGGCCTGAGTATCGCTGTCGATGATTTCGGCACAGGCTACTCGTCGCTGAATTACCTCAAACAGTTCCCGATCGACGTACTGAAGATCGACCGCACCTTCGTCGACGGCCTTCCGTCGGGCGAACAGGACGCCCAGATCGCTCGCGCCATCATCGCCATGGCCCACAGCCTGAACCTCTCGGTCATCGCCGAAGGCGTAGAAACCCACGAGCAACTGGAGTTTCTTCGCGAACACGACTGCGACGAAGTCCAGGGCTACCTGTTCGGCCGCCCGATGCCAGCAAGCCAGTTCGAAGCGCAATTCAGCAATGATGCGCTGTTCATGCTGGATTGAGGGCCAGCCTTGCGACCCGGCCATCGTCCATTTGAACGATAGCCGAACCCTTGAATATGAGTAGACTTGAGCCACTGCCTGGCACAGCGTCAATGACAGCGAGCGCTCTACCCATAACAAAGAACACAAGGGGGTAGCATGATCAGCGATACAACGTCCCTGGACAGTGTTTCCTGTCAGGTCGTCGAAGCCTTGAACAAGGTGGAAGGGATTATTGGCGGTGATGGTGGTAAGCCAGGCAAGACCACCGCCTGCGTTGCTGGCGGCGGTCTACCGGCTACAGGCTTATGGCTCGCCAGCCGCTTGCGGTGCAGGCGCCGGGTGCGACCAGGTCAGGTACCGGAAGCGGTCGTAGAGACCCGCCACTACCTGCCCGCCTGCAATCCTGCCCGGAATTGCCGTTTGCAGGGTGCCGACCGCGCTCCCCAAACGCGAGGTGCTGACGTAATCTCCGGCCCAGGACGCTGCCGCCCTGCCGGCCTGATGCGCCGCCTTGCCTTTGTCAGTCAGGTAGCTCAACCCCTTGCCGGCTGCTGCGCCAGCCACTTCTCCAACCATACCGGGAAGTGTGAGGTTGGCTGCGGTCAGGACCGCAGCACCGGAGGCGTAGCCTTTGATCCCCTTGTCGAGAAAATTCCAGACTTTGTTGACGCCCAGAAACCCCGTCATCACCAGATTCAGACCGACGATTTCCTTGAAGACCTGAACCGCCTTTTGCATATCGACTTCAGGGTTCATGGCCAGTTTGAGCATCTCCGATACGCACCAGACGCCATCCGCCGCGTAATCGGCTTTGCCGACCATGCTTTTCATCAACATCACCAGCGCCGCACCGATACTCGCCGTCAAGGCCACCAGGCCCAGCTTGGTGTAGAAGTCAGGGTCCGCCTTGCGCTCCCCCTCGGCCAGTTGCAGCCCTGTGCGCAGGGCATCGGCGACTTCGAACCTGGCCTGGAACTCGCTGCTTTTGGTGCCCAGGTATGTCAGGCTCGAGTTCATGATGTCGGTGATGCTTTTGTCTTGCTTGTACAATTCGGTCGCCACTTTCATCTGCTGGGCAAAATGCTCGCTGACGTCGAAATGCTTGACCACGGCCAGATGGTCTTCCTGCGGGATGCGGGCGTTCCCGGTGTCTTGCCTGGAAAGCTTGCTCTTGGCGAGCTTGAAGGCAGCGACGATCGATTCACGGTTGAATACGCCCAGCGTGGCAGCGCCCGATGCCACGGCCGTTGCGATACCGAAGCCGACCTGCTCCAGCAGGTGTTCGTTCCTGGCAAAGGTGGGCTGCGCCACGATGGCGTTGGCCAGCACGGTGACGAAGTAGCGGTTCAGGCCGTGATCGACATTGGTCCGCGCGTTGGTCAGCTCGTTCATCATCAGGCCAGCCATGAACACCGCGTTCTTGGTGAAGTGGGCAACCAGCGATGAGCTGTAGGAGTTGTCCTTGCTGACGAACGCCACGGCCAGTGGCAAGGGTGCCAGCGCGAGCAGCATCGCCGGGCTTGCAAGGACGCGACTCTTGAGCGAGGCGCCGTTCTTGAGCGTGCCCAGTTCGGCATTCATGCTTTTGTTGAGGCTGAGCAACTCGTCTTTCACATCAGAGGGCAGCCCCGAGCGGCTCAACACTGCTGGCAACTGTTCGTTGTGAGCGCGCCAGGCGTCGAGTTGCCCCTGAGCATTGGCCTGAACGATTGCGCCCAACATGTCACGCTCGGCTTCGCTCAGCGCAGACGATGGCTTTTCCAGCAGCGTCTGCACAACGTCGGACGTCGTGGTAGCGGCACTTGGCAAATCACCAAGACGGGCCAGTTGCTCCTCGCTCAACACCAGCGAACCGTTGGCCAGCGCCAACCGCAGTTTTTCATCGAAACCCATGCCGCACCTGGCCTCAATGTCTTCTTCAGGGGCGAAGGGCAGCGGGGTATTGCTGACGATATCGCGTTGTTCTTGCGTGAGATGCAGCACATGCTTGTTCAGGAAGGCATGCATCTGATCGGGCGACAGGTGTGGCGCCGGGGTGCGCATCAAAGCCAGCAACGCCTTGTCATCCATCGGCGCGAGCGCCCCGTAGGCATCAAACTTGCGCACCAGATTGCCGCCGGCCTTGAGCAATGCCTGGCGTGTGGTCAGCATGGGCTCGGCAGGCTCGTGGCTAGGTGCAGGTGCCTCGCCTGGCTCGATGGAGATTTCCTCCAGCCTCGGCAAAAGATCGTGTTCGCGCAATAGCTGCAGCAGCGCCCCCGCTACTTCCGCCAGCTCGCGCAATTCATTGCAGGCTGGCGCGTCCTGGCAATTTTCGGTCAATGCCTGCAATGCGCCCGGCAACATCTCCAGATCATTGAGCGTGTCGGCATGTGAGCGCAGCAGACTGACGACCGCGTCGGGTTGACGCTGGAGGCTGTCATTCAAATCCGCCGTACGCTGCTTGGCCGTGCGAACGAAATGACTGAAGAGCGTGTAAGACGAAACAACGGGGGGCTCTGCGCCCAGCGTCTCGGGATCCAGATGAGTCAACGTCAGCAGATCCGGAATCGCCCGGGCCAGGGCGGACGGTCGGGCAGCCAAATGAGCGACGGATTGGTGCAGCCGCGCTGTCCTGAGCCCTTCACAGGCCTGCGACAGCGAGTCGTGAGATGCATGAGCAGCCGGCATATCGGCCAGCCGGTGAGTACAACGGTCAAGCAGTTCTCTCAGCGCCGGCACCTGATCCTCGCTTGCCAGTTGATGCCAGCCCTGCTCGGTCGTGCCGACCTCGGCGAGGCTCTGACAGAGTTGAGCAACGGTGTGCCAGGACGGATGCTGTTTATCCAGCTCACGCTGAAGAGCAGACAACAGACGCACAGCGTCCTGCGCTGGCGCAGCCGAGGTGCGACCAAATGCCACGGCCAGCTCGCCGGAGGCAAAAAACGCTACGGTACGAGCCTGCTGCGGAGTTTGCTCACTAACGCCGGTTGCATCGCCGGACGCAGGAGCAACCTCCGGCAATGAGGAATGAGAGGAGCGCGTGATCTGAGAGGGCATCATGGCGTTTTTACCTACTGTCGGTGGATATGGGCAACAGACCGACTGAGTGTCGTCCGGCCCGGAACGGTTCCGGCAGTTGAAGGTAAATAGATGCGTGATCGCTGAAAATTCGAGTGGATGTGCCCGGTTCACGCCGCCGATGACTAAATCGATCTCGACCCTCTCAAGTGGGCGAGCACCCTACAGAACGAGCCTTGCGCCTGCGGCACGTCCATGATTTCAGGCCTTTTCGAAACCCGCGTGAACGGCGTCACTGGTCAAGATGACTGCCTTTCATATGCCAGATAAAACCCGATGGGGTAGAATACCCGCCTTTTCCGCCATGCCCCCTTGAGGACTGCCATGTTCAGCCGTGATTTGACTATCGCCAAGTACGACGCCGATCTGTTTGCCGCCATGGAGCAAGAAGCTCTGCGTCAGGAAGAACACATCGAGCTGATTGCCTCGGAAAACTACACCAGTCCGGCCGTCATGGAAGCTCAGGGCTCGGCCCTGACCAACAAGTACGCCGAAGGCTATCCAGGCAAGCGCTACTACGGTGGTTGCGAGTACGTCGACGTTATCGAACAACTGGCCATCGACCGCGCCAAGGAGCTGTTCGGCGCTGATTACGCCAACGTCCAGCCACATGCGGGTTCGCAAGCCAACTCGGCGGTCTACCTGGCCCTGCTGCAAGGCGGCGACACCATTCTGGGCATGAGCCTGGCTCACGGTGGTCACCTGACCCACGGCGCCAGCGTTTCGTCCTCGGGCAAGCTGTACAACGCCGTTCAGTACGGTATCGATGCCAACGGCATGATCGACTACGACGAAGTCGAGCGCCTGGCTGTCGAGCACAAGCCAAAAATGATCGTCGCCGGTTTCTCTGCCTACTCGCAGATCCTCGACTTCCCGCGCTTCCGTGCAATCGCTGACAAGGTCGGTGCCTACCTGTTCGTCGACATGGCTCACGTAGCCGGTCTGGTCGCCGCAGGCGTCTACCCGAACCCGGTGCCATTCGCCGACGTCGTGACCACCACCACACACAAGACCCTGCGCGGTCCACGTGGCGGCCTGATCCTGGCGCGCGCCAACGCCGAAATCGAGAAGAAGCTGAACTCCGCGGTATTCCCTGGCTCCCAGGGCGGTCCGCTGGAGCACGTCATCGCAGCCAAGGCCGTGTGCTTCAAGGAAGCGCTGCAGCCTGAGTTCAAGACCTACCAGCAACAAGTGGTCAAGAACGCCAAGGCAATGGCCGGTGTGTTCATCGAGCGCGGCTTCGACGTGGTTTCCGGTGGTACTGAAAACCACCTGTTCCTGCTGTCGCTGATCAAGCAGGACATCTCCGGTAAAGACGCCGACGCCGCCCTGGGTCGCGCCTTCATCACCGTCAACAAGAACTCCGTACCAAACGACCCACGCTCCCCGTTCGTCACCTCCGGCCTGCGCTTCGGCACCCCGGCAGTGACCACTCGCGGCTTCAAGGAAGCTGAGTGCAAGGAACTGGCCGGCTGGATCTGCGACATCCTGGCTGACCTGAATAACGAAGCGGTGATCGACGCCGTTCGTGAGAAGGTCAAGGCCATCTGCGCGAAGCTGCCAGTTTACGGCGCTTGATAAGCCTCGTTTAAACGCAGTAGCAAAAGCCCCGGTTCGTGAGAGCCGGGGCTTTTTGTTGGGCGGATCGCTGTATGGGCAGGAGCTCAGCCGCTGCCCGACCTCTCAGCCGCATACCTTCTCGAACCCCACCCGGATCTTCTCCTCCGGCAATTCATCGGCAATGAACACGATCACGCTCTCGCGTTTTTCGCCTTCGGCCCACTCGGTATCCCAGTCGAAGCCATACAGTTTAAGCACCCCTTGAAACACCATCTTGCGCGGTTCGTCTTCGATGTTGAGCACGCCCTTGTAGCGCAGCAGTTGCTTGCCGTGGTCTTCCAGCAGTTCGTTCATGAACTCGCTGAGGCGGTCCAGGTTTAGCGGTTTTTCGCTGCGCAGGACGAGGCTGGTGATGCGGTCGCCTGAATTGCCGACCGGGGCCAGTGGGCGCAGGATCATACCGCCGCCGAGGTCGGCGTTGAGGTTGAAGCCGCGTACGTCGAGCAGTTCGGCAAGGTCGATGTTGCCATGTTCGACGATGCGGATCGGGGCGCGGCGGTTGATGCGAGTCAGCCGTGCGCAGAGGGCATCGAAGGCTGCGTCGTCGACCAGATCACGCTTGCTCACCAGCAATCGGTCGGCAAAGCCGATTTGCGCCTGGGCGATGGTTTGCGCCAGGTGGGTATCGGCGTGGGCAGCATCGACCAAGGTGATGATGCCGTCGAGGATATAGCGCTCGCGCAGCTCTTCATCGATGAAGAAGGTCTGCGCGACGGGTGCAGGGTCGGCCAGGCCGGTGCATTCGATCACCAGTCGGTCGAAAGCGATTTCGCCACTGTCCAGGCGCTCCAGCAACAGGTAGAGCGCCTTGGTCAGGTCGGTGTGGATGGTGCAGCACACGCAGCCATTGGACAGGGTCATGATCTGTACGGGATCAGTGCCGAGCAACTGGCTGTCGATACCTGCATCGCTGAATTCGTTTTCAATCACGGCGATTTTCAGGCCGTGCTCGGCCTTGAGCAGGTGGCGCAGCAAAGTGGTTTTGCCTGCCCCCAGAAAACCGGTCAGCACGGTCACGGGGATGGGTTGCAACTCAGTCATAAGGCTCCTGGCGTGATGCATTCAGCTGAAATGAAAACGCGCCACAGGTGATGGCCTGCGGCGCGTCGGATCAAACAATAACGCAGTTCAGAGGATCAGCAGCACTTCGGACCGCCCTTGCCGCCGTAACGTGCCTCTTGCCGCTCCCGGAAGAACTGCTCGTAGGTCATCATCGGCTTGTCCGGGTGGGTGTTCTGCATGTGCTCTACGTACGTGTCGTAGTCAGGCATGCCCACCATCAGACGCGCGGCCTGACCGAGGTACTTCCCGAGGCGACTCAGGTCATTGAACATGGGCAAATCCTCTGTGGGTAACCATCATCACACCTGCGACGCTGGCGGCATGGCCTGGTAAGGAGCTTCCTTGTCGGTACGCGCCTTGGTGGTCCACGCCGCACGGCCTACTTTAAGGGCGTAGAACAGAATGCTGAACACCACGAACAGGAACAGTACGGTCAGCCCGGCATTGGTGTAAGCGTTGAAGATCACATGCTGCATCTGGTCCATGGTTTTGGCCGGGGCCAGAATCTGGCCAGCATCTGCCGCCGCGCTGTATTTCTTGGCCAGAGCCAGAAAGCCCACCGCAGGGTTGGCGTCGAACAGCTTGATGAGGCCAGCGGTCACGGTGCAGATCAGCAGCCAGGTGGCAGGCAGCATGGTCACCCACACATAGCGCTGACGCTTCATCTTGATCAGCACGACGCTGGCCAGCATCAGGGCAATACCGGCGAGCATCTGGTTGGAGATGCCGAACAGCGGCCACAGGGTATTGATGCCGCCCAGCGGGTCGATTACGCCTTGGTACAGCAGATAGCCCCACAGCGCCACGCAACCACCGGTGCCGATGGCGTTGGCCGTCCACGACTCGGTACGTTTCAGAGCCGGAACGAAACTGCCCAGTAGATCCTGCAGCATAAAGCGTCCGGCTCGTGTACCGGCGTCGACTGCGGTCAGAATGAACAGCGCCTCGAACAGAATCGCGAAGTGGTACCAGAACGCCATGGTGTTTTCACCCGGCAGCACCTGATGGAGGATCTGCGCGATACCAACCGCCAGCGTCGGCGCACCACCGGCACGCGCCAGTACAGTGTTTTCACCGATGTCTTTCGCAACAGCAGTCAATTGCTCCGGCGTGATGGCAAAGCCCCAGCTGGAGACAGTCTGCGCGACAGTCACCACGTCACTGCCAACCACCGCAGCCGGGCTGTTCATGGCGAAGTACACGCCTGGCTCGATCACCGAGGCGGCAACCATTGCCATGATGGCCACGAACGACTCCATCAGCATGCCGCCGTAACCGATGTAACGAGCGTTCTTTTCGTTATCCAGCAGCTTGGGCGTGGTGCCCGAAGAGATCAGCGCGTGGAAACCCGATACCGCACCGCAAGCGATAGTGATGAACAGGAACGGGAACAGTGCGCCCTTCCAGACCGGGCCTGTGCCGTTGGTGAACTGGGTCAGGGCCGGCATTTTCAGCTCGGGAGCCAGAATCAGGATGCCGATTGCCAGTGCCAGAATGGTGCCGATTTTCAGGAAGGTCGACAGGTAGTCACGTGGCGCAAGCAGCAGCCAGACCGGCAGCATTGCTGCTACAAAACCATAGCCCACCAACATCCAGGTGATCTGCACGCCGGTGAAGGTGAACATCGGCCCCCAGGTCGGATCGGCCGCTACCATGCCGCCGACCCAGATCGAACCGAGTAGCAGAATGACACCGATAATGGAGATTTCACCGATACGACCCGGGCGGATGTAGCGCATATAGATGCCCATGAACATCGCGATCGGGATCGTCGCCATGACCGTGAACATGCCCCACGGGCTCTCGGCCAAGGCCTTGACCACGATCAGCGCCAGCACCGCCAGGATGATGATCATGATCAGGAAACAGCCGAACAGGGCGATGGTGCCGGGAATACGGCCCATTTCCTCGCGAACCATGTCGCCCAGAGAGCGACCGTTACGGCGCGTGGAGAGGAACAGGATCATGAAATCCTGTACCGCACCGGCCAGCACCACACCGGCGATCAGCCAGAGCGTACCGGGCAGATAACCCATTTGCGCGGCCAGTACCGGGCCGACCAGCGGGCCTGCACCGGCGATGGCAGCAAAGTGATGACCGAAAAGGATGTGTTTGTTGGTCGGCACGTAGTCCAGACCATCGTTGTTGACCACCGCCGGTGTCGCGCGCAGCGGATCGAGCTGCATGACATGGGTGGCGATGAACAGACTGTAGTAACGATAGGCAACCAGATAGATAGCCACCGCAGCGACCACTATCCACAAAGCGTTGATCGCTTCTCCGCGACGCAAGGCCACGACCCCAAGGGCACATGCCCCGACAATTGCGACGATGAGCCAGGGAACATGGCGCATCAGACTATTATTATTTTTCATTTTTTTATTCCAGCAGAGTTGACTAGAAGGCAAGCAGTCCGAGTTTAGCGCCGGATCAGCGAAAGACCACCCCCAACCATGGTCTAGAGCGAAATTTGATCAATTGCGGCAGATACCCGGCATAGAGGGCTGGAATGGCCTCGACAGATGGTTGCCGGATCACAAAACAGTGATGCGGAACTGTTCTGTAATGGCTTTCAGGTCTATCGTGCAGGAACAACAGAATTGATCAGATAACGACCTGCCCGCTGACCTCCGGTGGCGGTCAACAAGAGAGTTCATTCGATGACCGACTCACCTGCAGATCGCCGTCGTTTCAAGCGCATTGACTTCGACGCCAAAACCGATTTGAAGCAAGGCGATCAGACCTGGAAGGTTCAACTGGTCGATCTTTCCCTGAAAGGGTTGCTCATAGAGCGGCCTGATCCGTGGAACGGTGATCAGACGCAGCCCTTTGAAGTCGACATCATTCTAAGCAACGACGCCCACGTAAAAATGGATGTCAAAATCACCCATGACAACAGCCGCCAATTGGGATTCGTTTGCCGGCACATAGGGCTGGAGTCAATCAGCCACCTGAAGCGGCTGGTCGAATTGAACCTCGCAGACCCCGAGGAACTGGATCGGGAACTGGCAGCCTTGATCGAACTGCAGGGATAATCCTCGGGGCGAGGTTATTCGAACAACGCATCCAGTGCCTGCTCCAGACGCGTGACGGCAATGATCTGCAAACCGGGTGGCGCTTCCTTCGGCGCATTGCCTTTAGGTACGATGGCCCGCTTGAAGCCATGCTTGGCGGCTTCCTTGAGGCGCTCCTGGCCGCTGGGCACCGGCCTGACCTCACCCGACAGCCCCACTTCGCCAAACACCAGCAAGTCATGCGGCAGCGGACGATTGCGCAGGCTGGACATCACCGCAGCCATCAAGGCCAGGTCGGATGCGGTTTCCAGCACTTTCACACCGCCCACTACGTTGAGAAACACGTCCTGATCGTGAGTCGGAATACCGCCATGTCGATGCAGGACCGCCAGGAGCATGGCCAGACGGTTCTGGTCCAGACCCAGCGTTACACGACGCGGGTTGGACATGTGGCTGTCGTCCACCAGCGCCTGAACCTCCACCAGCATCGGCCGCGTGCCTTCCCAAGTGGCCATGACCACACTGCCCGGCACTTCTTCCTGAGCACGGGTGAGAAAAATCGCCGACGGGTTGGAGACTTCTTTCAGGCCCTTGTCGGTCATGCCGAACACGCCCAGTTCGTTCACCGCGCCGAAGCGATTCTTCACCGCCCGCAGCAGACGCAGACGGCCATCCGACTCGCCCTCGAAATACAATACGGTGTCGACCATGTGCTCAAGCACACGCGGGCCGGCAAGCGCGCCCTCTTTAGTGACGTGACCAACCAGAAAGATCGCCGTGCCGCTCTGTTTGGCGTAGCGCACCAGCAAGGCCGCGCTTTCGCGAACCTGCGACACGCCACCCGGTGCTGACTGCAACTGTTCGGTGAAAATCGTCTGGATCGAATCGATCACCATGACCTTGGGCTTCTCGACCTTGGCAGTGGCAATGATGGTTTCGATACAGGTTTCAGTCATGACGCGCAGCTTGTCCTGCGGCAGCCCCAGGCGTCGGGCACGCATGGCCACCTGCTGCTGGGATTCCTCGCCGGTGACATACAGCGCGGGCATGCGCTGGGCGATATTGCACAGTGTCTGCAACAGAATTGTCGACTTGCCGATGCCGGGGTCGCCGCCAATCAGCACCACCGAGCCGTCAACCAGCCCGCCGCCCAGCACTCGGTCGAGCTCGGTGGAGTTGGTGGAGAAGCGCGGAATCTCTTCGACACTGACTTCTGCCAGGGTTCTGATTTGCGCCTGTGAACCGGTCCAGCCGGTACGCCCGGTGGGCGGCGCAGCAGCGCCACTCTCAATCATCGTTTCGACCAGTGTGTTCCAGGCGCCGCATTCGCTGCACTGGCCCGCCCACTTGGGAAATGTCGCGCCGCACTCGGTGCAGCCGTACAAGCGTTTGGCCTTGGCCATGACAACCCCAGTCGTAAAAAACGCCCATGATAACGCAGGTTGAGCCGGCAGCTACCTGCGCAGCGAACCATGACTTTCAAAACCGGATAAAACTTACACAGGCCGCTTCGGTCGATTGAACGTAGAACGGACGACAACTGTAAGGCTGGACTACACTCTCCCGGATCACTTTTATCTGTAACAAGGAATTACCCATGAGCGTACTTAGCGAGTTCAAGGCCTTCGCGGTCAAAGGTAACGTGGTCGATATGGCCGTCGGTATCATCATTGGCGCGGCATTCGGCAAGATCGTTTCGTCGTTCGTCGGCGATGTGATCATGCCACCGTTAGGCTTGCTGATCGGCGGCGTGGACTTCAGTGACCTGGCCATCACCCTGCGCCCTGCGCAAGGTACGGCACCGGCAGTGCTGCTGGCTTATGGCAAGTTCATCCAGACGGTTATCGACTTCATTATCGTCGCGTTCGCGATCTTCATGGGCGTCAAGGCCATCAACCGCCTCAAGCGCGAAGAAGCCAAAGCACCGACCCTGCCACCAACGCCATCCAAGCAGGAAGTGCTGCTGAGCGAGATTCGTGACCTGCTCAAGGAACAGAACAAACCGGCCGCGCCAGTCACTGTAGACCCTACGCGTCCGCTTTGATTTGACTCCCGGAGCGCTTAAGGAGATGGCTATCGTCCCCACGCAGTGCTTTTCAACCGCGGTGGCACAGACGACGCAGAGTGCGACCTTGGTGACGGCTGAGTCCTGGCGCTGATCCGGGGGTAGCCTGGCAGGACGCCAGGCTAACCCCGGATCAGTGACAGGGCGAAGGAACCCGACGAAGTCGGGCCGGAAACAGGAGCGAGGGGCTTTGGTTACTTTGGCCCCATCAAAGTAACTCGCCGAGGGGCGAAAAGGTGACCTGAGTCGGGCGCCAACTCACCTGATGTCGAAGAACCGCTGTGTGACGCAGAGCGTCACGAACTGCATGCCAACGCGGAGCATTGGCACGATAGTCATCGTTAGCCGCCAACCATCACCAATACGTCTCCACCGCAACCTGCCCCGGCTTGCGTGACAGGCTCAGGCGCATGTCACGCTGTTTGAGCAGTGCACGTGTGTCGTCGATCATCTGCGGGTTGCCGCACAGCATCACTCGAGAATGCTCAGGTGTCAGTGCGATGCCTGCCGCGCGCTCAAGCTCGCCGTTTTCAATCAACTGCGTAATGCGGCCACTTAGTGCGCCCGGATGCTGTTCGCGGGTCACAGTCGGTAGGAACAGGAACTTGTCTGCGTATTCAGCCAGATATTCGCGCTGCATCAGTTCGCCAATCAACTGCTGATAGGCCAGTTCGCGGGACTCACGAACGCTGTACACCAGAATCACCCGCTCGAACTTCTCCCAGACCTCGAAATCCTGAAGGATCGATAGAAACGGCGCGACACCTGTACCTGTGGATAACAGCCAGAGGTCGCGGCCATCGACAAAACGGTCCAGGGTCAAATAACCAAACGCCAGTTTTTCCACCATCAATTCGTCGCCTTCGCGCAGACGACTCAGTTCGCTGGTGAATTCGCCATCCGGCACCACGATAGAAAAAAACTCCAGAAACTCGTCGTGCGGTGAAGATACCATCGAGTAGGCACGCCATACGGTGGTGCCGTCTGCCTTGGTCACACCGAGGCGCGCAAACTGTCCTGCCCGAAAGCGAAAACCAGGGTCGCGCGTGGTGCGCAGGGTGAACAGGTTGGTGGTCAGCGGCGTGACACGCTGCAGTGTCTGTCGGGTGAATTTGTCGTCACTGACGGTCATGGTGTGCTTTGAACTCCTGAATATGAAAAGCAGAACCCAGTGTCCCGCAAAGCGGGCCCGATAAACACCGGCTGTTTGTGGTGAATTACCCGGTCAGCGGCGCTGCGGCTTAGAGTATTTGGTTCTTGAGTCAGCCAATGCCCGATCGAACCTCTACAGGGCAAATTGCCGCGACCTCTCTTGCACAGGGGTTCCAGCCAAAAGGCCGATAACACGCTGCCAAGTGCCATCAGCCCATCCGTCCGGGTAATGCGCGCAGGCGCAGTTTGCGGTGTTTTTGTTCCTAGACTGGATAAACGAACAGCAAGGTCTGGACACGTACTGCAAGGAGGCTACATGAACACAATGGAAATAAAATTTTCACAGCCCTCGCCAGCAAAAAACCTGACTCAGAGAGAAATTGAAGTCCTCAAGTGGTCCGCCGAAGGCAAGACAGCTGGCGATATCGCAATGATTCTCTGCCTGAAGGAGCGCACCATCCACTTTCACATTGCCAGCGCCATTCAGAAAATGGGCGTTTGCAACAAGACGGCTGCTGCCGTACAGGCCGCACTGAGCGGGGTGTTCTGATAAAGCCCGCAGCCGAACCGCAATCAAACAGGTATGAAAACGAAAAAATACGTAAAATCGTCTGCCTCGGCGAGCCCACCTGTCTTCGGGCTCACTGACATACTTTCGATTGCACAGAGTTCTCCCGCCAATGCCCCTGCTCATCAGTCCTTTCGCTGAACTTGATCTCATTCGCCAACCCGAGCAACAGGATGAGCCGTTGCAGGCATTCGATGCTGCTGACGAGTACCTGCTCAATCATGTTGCAGAAACCGGGCTGAGCCTGCAAAGCCGGGTGCTGGTGCTCAATGACAGTTTCGGCGCGCTGGCGGCGAGTCTGGCGTCTCATGCCACGGTGGTCAGCAGCACCGACTCTTTCCTGGCTGCACAAGGTCTGGAAAAGAACCTGGCACGCAATGGCATGAGCTATGACGCGGTACCGCACATCCCCGCCAGCGAGCCCTTGAGCGGGCCGTTCGACTGGGTGCTGATCCGGGTGCCGAAGACTCTGGCGCTGCTGGAAGAACAACTGATACGCCTGCAGGGTCAACTGGCACCAGGGGCTCGCGTGGTCGCGGCAGCCATGGTCAAGCATTTGCCACGTTCGGCTGGCGACCTGCTGGAGGAATATGTAGGGCCGGTGCAGGCCTCGCTGGCGGTGAAAAAAGCCCGGCTGCTGTTCGCCACGCCGCAGCCCATGGAAGTGCGGACTTCGCCCTACCCGACCCGTTACCGTCTGGACGAGCCGGCCATCGAACTACTCAACCACGCCAATGTATTTTGCCGCGACGGGCTGGACATCGGTACCCGGGCATTCCTGCCTTATCTGCCGAAAAACCTCGGCACCGCAAGGGTCGCCGACCTGGGATGCGGCAATGGCGTGCTGGCTATTGCCAGCGCGCTGGACAACCCGCAGGCGCACTACACGCTGGTCGACGAGTCGTTCATGGCCGTGCAATCGGCAGCCGAGAACTGGCGCGCAACGCTGGGCGAACGTGTGGTGGAAGTTCGGGCAGCTGACGGGCTGGACACTCAGGAACCCGACTCGCTGGATGTGGTGCTGTGCAACCCGCCCTTCCATCAGCAACAGGTGGTGGGAGATTTTCTTGCCTGGCGCATGTTCCTCCAGGCGCGTGCCGCACTGGTTAACGGCGGCGCGCTGTATATCGTCGGCAATCGTCACCTGGGTTATCACACCAAGCTGTCGCGCCTGTTCCGCGGTGTCGAGCAAGTGGCGGCCACGCCGAAATTCGTGATCCTGAAAGCACGCAAGTAATCCACGGCGCAAAAAAAGACCCTCTTGCCAGCGGGTGGCAAGAGGGTCGCAAAACGTGTCCGGATGACACGAACGGGAATTCAGTATCAGTGTGTCGTCAGGCCCGCTGCGCTCATGAACATGCGCATCAGGCTGGCTACGATAAACAGCGCAAATACGCTGCCCGCCCAGATCCCGACCAGCCAGGCCAAGCGTTGCCAGAGCGGTTTGCTCAGTGCCGGATCAGGATCGTGCATGGAATTTTTACCAGACATCGTCAATCTCCTCGGTTCTAACTAGTGATAACCGTCTGCAGCCGTCACCTTGCCGCGGAACACGTAGTAGCTCCAGAAGGTGTAGCCCAGGATGAACGGAATGATGAACAGCGTGCCGACCAGCATGAAGCCCTGGCTCTGCGGCGGCGCGGCGGCTGCCCAGATCGATACCGAAGGCGGAATGATGTTTGGCCACAGGCTGATGCCCAGCCCGCTGTAACCCAGAAATATCAGCAACAGGGTCAGCAGGAACGGCGTGTAGTGGGCATTGCGGGCGACAGCCTTGAACAAACCGTACATGGTCACCAGCACCAGAACCGGCACGGGCATGAACCACAGTAGATTGGGCATGCTGAACCAGCGATGGGCAATGTCCGCGTGAGCCAGCGGCGTCCACAGGCTGACCACCGCCATGACCGCCAGCACAGCCAGTGCCAGAGGGCGGGCCAGATCATGCATCGCCTTCTGCAGCGAACCTTCGGTTTTCATGATCAGCCAGGTACAGCCCAGCAGCGCATAGGCGACAATCAGGGCCAGGCCGCAGAACATCGGAAACGGCGCGAGCCAGTCCAGTGAACCGCCAGCGAACTGACGATTGACCACCGGAATTCCTTCGATGTAGGCGCCCAGCGCCACGCCCTGAAAGAAGGTTGCAGCCAGCGAACCGCCAATGAACGCCTTGTCCCAGAGGTGGCGTTTCTGTTCGGTCGCCTTGAAGCGAAACTCGAACGCCACGCCGCGAAAGATCAGGCCCATGAGCATGAACATCAGCGGCAGGTACAGCGCAGACAAGACCACCGAGTAGGCCAGCGGGAATGCACCGAACAGTGCCGCACCGCCCAGCACCAGCCAGGTCTCGTTGCCGTCCCAGACCGGCGCGACGGTATTCATCATCACGTCACGGTCGGAACTGTCTTTCATGAACGGGAAGAGAATCCCGATGCCCAGATCGAAGCCGTCCATCACCACGTACATCATGATGCCGAAGACGATGATGATGGCCCAGATCAGCGGAAGATCGATACCCATGGCTTAAATCCCCTTGCCGAGACGGTCAGGATGGTCGCCATCTTCTTCGCCTTCAACAGCAGCGGAGAGCGGACGGGCCGGAGTGCGTTGTTGGCCGGGACCACCGTGAGGCACATGTTCGACATAGGCTTTTGGCCCCTTGCGAACCAGGCGCATCATGTAGCCAAGACCTGCACCGAACAGCACGAAATACACGACCACGAACAGCACCAGAGTGATGCTCATCTGCGCCACGCTGTGGCCGGACGATGCATCGGCGGTGCGCATCAGGCCATACACGACCCACGGCTGACGACCGATTTCGGTAGTAAACCAGCCGGCGAGAATCGCGATCAGGCCAGACGGCCCCATCCACAGCGCCAGGTACAGGAATGGACGCGAGTTATACAGCGTGCCGCGCTTGCGCAGCCACAGGCTCCAAAGGCCGGTGAAAATCATCAGCATGCCTAGGGCAACCATGACCCGGAACGACCAGAATACGATTGTCGAATTAGGGCGATCCTCAGGCTTGAACTCCTTGAGCGCCGGCACCTGCTTGTCGAGGCTGTGGGTCAGGATCAGGCTGCCCAGGTACGGAATTTCCACCGCGTACTTGGTACGCTCTTCCTTCATGTCGGGAATGCCGAACAGGATCAGCGGGGTCGGTTCGTCACCGACGTTTTCCCAATGGCCTTCAATGGCGGCGATCTTCGCCGGCTGATGCTTGAGCGTATTCAGACCGTGGAAGTCACCGACCACTGCCTGAACAGGCGCAACCAGCAGGGCCATCCACATGGCCATCGAAAGCATTTTTCGTACGGCGGGTGTGTCGCGACCGCGCAACAGGTGCCAGGCAGCCGACGAGCCGACGAAGAACGCAGTGGCCACGAATGCGGCAATCGCCATGTGCGTCAGGCGGTACGGGAACGAGGGGTTGAACACCACTGCGAACCAGTCGGTCGGAATGACACGGCCGTCGATGATCTCGAAACCTTGCGGCGTCTGCATCCAGCTGTTGGACGACAGAATCCAGAACGTGGAGATCAGCGTGCCAATGGCAACCATCACCGTGGAAAAGAAGTGCAGCTTACGGCCGACACGGTTCCAGCCGAACAGCATGACGCCGAGGAAACCCGCTTCAAGGAAGAAGGCGGTCAGTACCTCGTAGGTCAGCAGCGGGCCGGTAACAGCACCTGCAAAATCGGAGAAGCGGCTCCAGTTGGTGCCGAATTGATAGGCCATGACCAGCCCGGAGACCACGCCCATGCCGAAGTTGACCGCAAAGATCTTCGACCAGAAGTGGTACAGGTCACGGTAGACGTCATCGCGGGTCTTCAGCCACAGACCTTCGAGCACAGCCAGGTAACTTGCCAGACCAATAGTGATGGCAGGAAACAGGATGTGAAACGAAATGGTGAATGCGAACTGAATTCGGGCGAGATCTATAGCCTCTAAACCGAACATAGTATGTTCCTCTCTCAGATGAAACCTGCTGCTGGCTGTGAGCCAACAACGATTGCTCCCACGGTAATGAGTGCTTATGTTTCTTTATTCTGGCGTTTCCAATGGCGAAAACGCTGGCCGAAGCACTGATCACTGCCTGAACGCAATGATGCAGATCAATCGACCATGAAAGAGTAGTCCTGTTCAGCCGCTAAAGTCGTGTGGTCTATTGTCGCGTGGCGAGTTGTCTCACCGGTAGAGCACTTGCAGACACCCACCGCTCCTCACGCTCTAGCGTGAGAATGCCGTTCGTGACGCTCCGCGTCACACCTGCGCCGCACCACCTACGCAAGAGGACGCAGAGCGTCCAGAACCGCATGCCAACGCAGAGCGTTGGCATGATAAGCAGTTGGATTTGCGCGCGCGATTACAACAACTTGTCCAGCGTGATCGGAAACTCGCGGATCCGCTTGCCGGTGGCGTGGTAGATCGCGTTGGCAATCGCTGCCGGTACGCCCACGATGCCGATCTCGCCGACGCCTTTGGAACCCAGCGCGTTGACGATCTCGTCGTTTTCTTCGACAAACAGCACGTCAATATCGCCGATATCAGCATTAACCGGGATGTGGTACTCGGCTAGGCTGTGGTTCATCGGGCGACCCAGAGTGTGATCAAGCATCGCCTCTTCCTGAAGCGCCATGCCCATCCTCCACACAACACCACCCAGAATCTGACTACGCGCCATCTTCGGGTTCACTACCCGGCCCGCTGCTACAGCACTGACCACGCGATTGACCTTGATCGTGCCCAGGTCCTCGTCGACCAGCACTTCGACGAATACCGCCGAGTGCGTTGCAGCCGCATAGGCTTCACGCTTCTTGTCCGGCTCGGCATCAACTTGCACTTCAATCGCACCACTGGCTTGAGAGGCAGCCAGCTCTGCCATCGACAGCGCCTGCTCGCCCACATACAGCTTGCCCGCTTCGAAACGCACCTCATCCGGCGTGGCAGATGCGAACTGCGGATGAAGCCCTTTGGCAACTTCCAGAACCTGACGCTGCAGGGCCTGACACGCCTGCTGCACCGCTGTACCCACTGAAGACACGGTAAACGAGCCGCCCTGCAAAGGCGCGGTCGGCAACGAAGAGTCACCCAGTAGAAAGGTGACATTCTCCACATCGATGCCCGAGGCTTCAGCAGCGATCTGCGTCATCACAGTGTACGTACCCGTACCGATGTCAGTCGTGGCACTGCTGACTACCAAACTGCCATCAGCCTCAAGACGCGCCTTTGCGCTGGCTTTCATCTGCATGGCTTCCCAGACACCGCCCGCCATGCCCCAGCCGACCAGTTGACGACCTTGACGCATACTGCGTGGCTCGGGGTTGCGACTTTCCCAACCAAAACGCTCGGCGCCCTGGCGGTAGCACTCGCGCAGCTCTTTGCTGGAGTAAGGCTTGTCTTCATTACCGTTGCGTTCGGCGTAATTGGTCAGGCGCAGACGTACAGGGTCGATGGCCAGCGCACAGGCCAGCTCGTCCATGGCGCACTCCAGACCGATCATGCCCAATGCAGCGCCCGGCGCACGCATATCCAACGGCGTAAACACGTCCAGCGGCACCAGCTTGTAGGTCAGTTGCACGTTATCGCAGTGATAGAGCATGCCGCTCCACTCAACAACATGCTCGCTGAAGTCCTCGAATCGCGAAGTCTGGCCGATGGCTTCATGCCCAATGGCCAGCAGACGACCGTTGGCAGCCGCCCCCAGACGCAAGCGCTGCACGGTGCGCGGGCGATAGCCGAAGGTGAACATCTGTTGTCGGGTCAGGGTCAGGCGCACCGAGCGCTTCAGATGCAACGCCGCCATCACCGCCAATGGCAGCTGATATTGCGGGCGCAGGCCTGAACCGAAGGCACCGCCGACGAAGGCTGCCAGCACGCGGATCTTGTCCTTTTCCAGACCGAAGACCTTATGCAGGTAGTCCTGACAGTTCTGCGTGCCCTGGGTCTTGTCGTGAATCTGCAGGCTGCCGTCAGCCTGATACAGGACGGTGGAAGCATGCGGTTCCATCGGGTTGTGGTATTCGCTGGGCGTGCTGTAGGTCACGTCAACGCTGAGCGCAGAACTGGCCAGCTCACCCTCGAAGTTGCCACGCGGCGGCGGCAGTTCGGCAGGCGCGTCATGGGCAGTGTCGAGCATGGCCTGCAAATCGGTCTGGTGAGCCTGCTGTTCATATTCGATACGCACCAGCGAACCGGCGTGCCGTGCCAGCTCCAGCGTATCGGCAACGACCAGCGCAAGCGGCTGGCCGCTGTACATAACGTTGTCGTTGTAAAAAGGCCGAAACGGCGAACCGTCGGCCGAGTCAGCGTCTTCGTAGTTTTCGTCGTAGCTGGCCACTGAAGGACGATTGGTATGGTCGATGACGGCGACGACACCCGCGACTTTCAACGCCTCGCTGGTATCGATGCTGACGACGCGACCGTTGGCGATGGTGCTGGAGACTACGCTGGCATACAGCAGCCCTTCTTCAGGGTATTCACCGGCGTAGCGCGCGCCGCCTGTCACTTTCAGTCGGCCGTCGACGCGGTCTACCGGCTTGCCCATTGGCGAAAATGGCTGGTTCATTGGGCGCTCCCTCCTGTTGCGGCATCGCTCAAGGCGCGAATGATCGCGCGGCGGGCCAGCCTGACTTTGAAACCGTTGTGCTCCAGAGGCTTGGCATCTTCAAGCATGGCATCTGCCGCAGCGGCGAAGTGCTCGCGAGTGACCGGTTTACCGATCAACAATGCCTCGACCGCTTTGTCGCGCCACGGCTTGTGCGCGACGCCACCCAGCGCCAGACGCACGTCGCGTACCACGTCACCGTCCAGATCGATGGCAGCAGCGACCGATATCAGGGCAAACGCATAGGATGCGCGATCACGAATCTTCAGATAAGCGTTGTGACTGGCAAAGCCCTGTGCAGGCAGCTCGACCGCGATGATCAACTCATCATCGGCCAATTGGTTGTCGCGTTGCGGCGCATCACCCGGCAGGCGGTGGAAATCCGCGAACTCTATGGTGCGGCGACCGGCACGTCCTTCGACATGCACCACAGCCTCCAGCGCAGCAAGGGCCACGCACATGTCGGATGGATGCGTGGCGACACATTCGTCACTGGCACCGAGGATTGCGTGAATACGGTTCAGACCTTCACGCGCCGGGCAACCGCTACCCGGTTCACGCTTGTTGCACGGCACACCGGTGTCATAGAAGTAATAGCAACGGGTCCGTTGCAACAGGTTGCCGCTAGTGCTGGCCATATTGCGCAACTGTGGCGAGGCACCGGCCAGGACGGCTTTGCTCAGCAACGGGTACCGCGCCTCGATCAACGGGTGATACGCCAGGTCGGCATTACTCACCAGGGCGCCGATCATCAGCCCGCCAGAAGCCGTTTCGCTGACCTCCCTTAATGGAAGGCCGGTGATATCGATCAAGTGTTCAGGCGTTGCGACGTTTTCTTTCATCAGGTCGAGCAGGTTGGTGCCACCCGCAATGAAACGCGTGGCAGGCCCGCTCAGGTTGACCGCTGCGCTGATGTCGGTCGGCTTGCTGTAGGTAAACGGATTCATGCGTTCACCTCCGGCTTCGGCGCTGCATTGTGAAACTGTGGCAAGGCCTCTTCGACCGCGGCAAGAATATTGCTGTAGGCACCGCAGCGGCACAGGTTACCGCTCATCAGTTCCTGGATCTCGGCACGCGTGCTGGCGCGCCCCTCGTTGGCCAGCCCGACAGCCGAGCAGATCTGCCCGGGGGTGCAATAGCCGCACTGGAACGCATCGTTCTTGATGAACGCCTGCTGCATTGGATGCAACTGATCGCCGTCGGCAAGACCTTCAATGGTGGTCAGTTCGGCGCCGTCGCACATGATCGCCAACGTCAGGCAGGCATTGATGCGCGTACCGTCACGCAGTGCGGTACATGCACCACACTGGCCGTGGTCGCAGCCTTTCTTGGTGCCGACCAGGTCAAGCTGATCACGAAGCAGATCCAGCAGGGTGGTCCAGGGCAGCACGTCCAGCTGGCGCTGCTGCCCGTTCAAGGTAAGAGAAATCGCGTGGGTCGCGAAATCCTTCGGGTTCGGGGTCGTTGCACTCATGGAAACCTCACGGTAGGCGTTCGCTTAGCGCATTTTTATGCGTCTTAAGGGGTGGGACTTCGTGAGGTTTGCAACGTTCAGGCTTTCTTGATGAGCGCACTTGTCATCGAAAGGCCCTTATCCACAGGCAGCCATCCTGACCCGCTGCTGGTATGATGCGCGGCTTTTTCCGACCCGCAGAAATCAAACGGGCTGCCTCGCAGTCTGTGCTTTGCTGTTGGAGTCGATCATTCACGACGCGCGCCGCGTCACGGAGAGCCAGACATGCTGGAAAGGCTGTTTCAACTCAAGGCACATAACACCAACGTGAGGACCGAGATTCTCGCGGGCGTCACGACTTTCCTGGCGATGGCCTACATCCTGTTCGTCAACCCGAGCATCCTCGGCGAAACCGGCATGGACAAGGGCGCGGTATTCGTCGCCACCTGCCTGGCAGCCGCCATCGGCTCGACGGTGATGGGGCTGATCGCCAACTACCCGATCGCCCTCGCACCGGGCATGGGCCTGAACGCCTTCTTTACCTACACCGTGGTCCTGCACATGGGTCACAGCTGGCAGGTAGCGCTGGGCGCAGTGTTCATCTCGGCGGTGATGTTCTTCATTCTGTCGATCTTTCGCATCCGTGAATGGATCATCAACAGTATCCCTCTGCCCCTGCGTTCGGCCATTGCCGCCGGTATCGGCCTGTTTCTGGCACTGATCGCCCTGCATAACGCCGGAATCGTGGTCAGCAACCCGGCCACCATCATCGGCATGGGCGACCTCAAGCAGCCTGCTCCGGTGCTGGCTACCCTGGGCTTCTTTCTGATCGTGGCGCTGGACCACCTAAAAGTGCGCGGCGCGGTGCTGATCGGCATCCTCGCGGTCACCCTGGTGTCCATCGTGCTGGGCTTCACGCCGTTTGGCGGTGTGGTGTCGATGCCGCCTTCGCTGGCACCGACCTTCATGCAGCTGGACATCATGGGCGCGCTGGACGTTGGTCTGGTGAGCATCATCTTCGCCTTCCTGTTCGTCGATATCTTCGATAACTCCGGCACCCTGATCGGCGTGGCCAAACGCGCCGGGCTGATGGGCAAGGACGGGCACATGCCGAAAATGGGCCGTGCGCTGATCGCCGACAGTACTGCCGCGATGGCCGGTTCCCTGCTGGGCACCTCGACCACCACCAGCTACATCGAGTCGGCTGCGGGCGTCAGCGCGGGTGGCCGCACCGGTCTTACCGCCGTAGTGGTCGCCGTGCTGTTCCTGCTGGCGCTGTTCTTCGCCCCGCTGGCCGGCAGTGTGCCCGCCTTTGCCACCGCACCGGCGCTGCTGTTCGTCGCCGTGCTGATGGCGTCCGGCATGGCTGAAATCGACTGGGACGACATCACCGTCGCAGCGCCGGTGGTGATTACCGCTCTGGCGATGCCGTTCACCTACTCCATTGCCAACGGCATCGCCTTTGGTTTCATTTCCTGGACAGCGATCAAGCTGTTGTCAGGACGCTGGCGCGAGCTGAATTCCGCGCTGGTGATCCTGTCGATCCTGTTCGTGATCAAGCTGGGCTGGTTCAACGCATGAGTGTTCCTTTCGACCCTGCGAGCTACGACCGTCAGCTCGAAGAAAAAACTGTTCGCCTGCGCGAGTTGCTGGCGCCGTTCGATGCACCTGAGCCGCAGGTGTTTGATTCACCGCGCGAGCACTATCGGCTGCGCGCCGAATTTCGCCTGTGGCGCGAAGACCAAAAGCGTTATTACGCAATGTTCGCGCCGGGCGACAATCGAACGCCGATCCTGCTCGAAGGCCTGCCGATCGCCAGCGAGCGCATCAACGCGCTGATGCCGGTGCTGCGCGAGCGCTGGGAAGCCAGCCCGACGTTGAATCACAAGCTGTTTCAGGTGGACTTCCTGACCACGCTGGCGGGTGATGCGATGATCACCATGTGCTATCACCGCCCGCTGGACGCTGAATGGCAAGCCGCTGCCGAGCAATTGGCGGCTGAGCTGAACGTGAGCCTGATCGGTCGTTCCAAGGGCCAGAAGCTGATCATCGGCCAGGATTACGTGACCGAGAAGCTCGACGTGGCTGGCCGCACCTTCAGCTACCGCCAACCGGAAGGCGCGTTCACCCAGCCCAACGGCACGGTGAACGGCAAGATGCTCAACTGGGCGTTTGATGCGCTGGGCGAGCGGCAAGACGACCTGCTGGAGTTGTACTGCGGCAATGGCAACTTCACCCTGCCGCTGGCCACCCGCGTGCGCAAGGTATTGGCAACCGAGATCAGCAAGACTTCGGTCAATGCCGCGCTGAGCAACCTGGATGACAACGGCGTGGACAACGTCACGCTGGTGCGTTTGTCGGCTGAAGAGCTGACCGAAGCACTGAACGAGGTTCGCCCGTTCCGCCGTCTGCACGGTGTGGACCTGAAGAGCTACGACTTCGGCAGCGTCTTCGTCGACCCGCCACGCTCCGGCATGGACCCGGACACCTGCGAACTGACCCGCCGCTTCGAGCGCATTTTGTACATCTCCTGCAACCCGGAAACCCTGGCCGCCAACATCGCCCAGTTGCACGACACCCACCGGGTCGAGCGCTGCGCCCTGTTCGACCAGTTTCCGTACACCCACCACATGGAATCAGGTGTGCTGCTGGTTCGCCGTTGAAGTTCCCCGGACGCCACTATCGTGCGACGCTGCGCGTCGCATGCCGTTCTGGACGCTCCGCGTCCTATCCTGAACAGGCGGCGCGACGCAGATCTGCGACGCGGAGCGTCACCCACGGCATTCCCACGCTGGAACGTGAGGAACGATTATCTCGACTATCGTGCGACGCTGCGCGTCGCATGCCGTTCCGGACGCTCCGCGTCCTATCCTGAACAGGCGGCGCGACGCAGATCTGCGACGCGGAGCGTCACCCACGGCATTCCCACGCTGGAACGTGAGGAACGATTATCTCGACTATCGTGCGACGCTGCGCGTCGCATGCCGTTCCGGACGCTCCGCGTCCTATCCTGAACAGGCGGCGCGGCGTAGATCTGTGACGCAGAGCGTCACCCACGGCATTCCCACGCTGGAGCGTGAGGAACGATAATCTCGACTATCGTGCGGCGCTCTGCGTCGCATGCCATTCCGGACGCTCCGCGTCCTATCCTGTACATGCGGCGCGGCGCAGATTCTTTCATACCCGTCACGGCGAAACTGTCAGAATATTTATTAGCTTCCTATCGATACGCTAAGGTATAAACCGAAAACGTGAATTAGCCGCTTCGATGGGATCCCTTTCTTGAGCTCTGAGTCTTCCGCCTCTCCTGCCCCGGTCAAGTTGTCCAGCCAGCCCGGTTTCGTCAGTTTTATCCTCTCGCGCCTGATGGCAGTGTTTGCCATGCAGATTCAGGCAGTGGTGGTCGCCTGGCAGGTCTATGACATGACCCGCGAGCCAATGGCACTGGCGTATGTCGGCCTTGCTCAGTTTATTCCCATGTTGCTGCTGTTGATGCCTGCCGGGGACCTGATCGACCGCTACAACCGCAAGGTCATCCTGATGATCAGTTGGGGCGTGCAGGCATTCTGCGGCACCGTTCTGTTTGTGTTTTCGGCCCTCAAACTGCAAGACCTGCGGCTGATCTACGGCGCGCTGATGCTCTACGGCTGCGCCCGCGCCTTCACCGGCCCGGCCCTGCAAAGCCTGCTGCCACAGATTGTCCCGCGTGACCAACTGCCTTCGGCCATTGCCACCAACAGTGTGATCATGCGCTGTTCGACCGTTGGCGGACCGCTGATCGGCGGCTATCTGTATTGGCTGGGCGGCGCAGAACTGACGTATTCAGTCTGCGTGGCAGCATTTATAGCTGGCATCCTGTTTCTGGCCCCTGTAGCGACGCCCTTTGCCGGCAAGCCAGTGGAACTTGGCTCCAGCGCCTGGGGCCGGTTCACCGCGGGAATTGCCTTCATCCGCTCGCGACCGATCATCCTCGGCACCATTTCGCTGGACCTGTTCGCCGTGCTGCTCGGCGGCGTGGTAGCGCTGCTGCCGATTTACGCCCATGAAGTGCTGCATCTGGGCCCCCAAGGGCTGGGCATGCTGCGTGCGTCGATGAGCCTGGGCGAGCTGGGCGTCGGTATTTACCTGAGCATGCGCCCGCTGCAGCGCAACGTCGGCATGACTATGTTTATTGCCGTCGGCCTGTTCGGCGTAGCGAATCTGGTGTTCGCACTGTCGACACTGTTCTGGCTTTCGTGCCTGGCTCTGCTGGTCGCGGGCGCGGCGGACATGGTCAGCGTGTTCATTCGCTCGGCGCTGGTGCAGTTTTCGACGCCGGACAACATGCGCGGCCGGGTCAATGCCGTGAACATGCTGTTTATCGGCTCATCCAACGAGCTGGGCGAGTTTCGCGCAGGCACCAGCGCCTCGCTGGTCGGCGCGATACCTGCGGCAATCATGGGCGGCGTCTGCACACTGGGCGTGGTCGGCGCGTGGATGACGGGCTTCAAATCGCTGCGGCAGGTCGACCGTTTTGCCGATGCGTCGCCACCTGAAGTGTTGCAGGCGCAGCCCGTGAAAAGCTAGACACGGACTTCCCGAACCAATCGGCTCTCTCGCACCTCTATACCCTCGCATCCTGCACACGCTGGCCGGACCGCCAGACTGGCGCAGACCTGTATCAGCAGCGACACTCATTGCACGAAAAGAAGAGGGATCCGACATGCTCTGGAAAAAAGGCCGACGTAGCGACAACGTAGTCGATGCGCGTGATGGCGGCAGCAGTGGCGGCGGCGGCATGCGCATCGGTGGCAAGGGGCTGGGCCTGGGCGGCATTGTGATCATCGTTGCAATCGGCCTGCTGACCGGTCAGGACCCGATGCAGATTCTCGGGCAACTGACCGGGCAAGGCACCGAGCAAAGCGCTCCACCCAGCGCGCAAACGCGTCAGGCGCCACCGGCCAACGACCAGCAAGCCGAATTCGTGCGCAGCATCCTCGGCGATACCGAAGACACCTGGCGTGCTGTGTTTGCTCAGAACGGTCGCGAGTACAAAGACCCGACGCTGGTGCTGTTCAGCGGCCAGGTCAACTCGGCTTGCGGTCGCGCCACCTCGGCGACCGGCCCGTTCTACTGCCCGGCTGACCAGCAGGTCTATCTGGACATGGACTTCTTCCGCGAAATGGCCCAACGCTTTTCCGCCGCTGGAGACTTCGCCCAGGCTTACGTGATTGCCCACGAAGTCGGGCACCATGTGCAGACCCTGCTGGGCATTTCTGCCAAGGTCGACAAGGCTCGTCAGGCCGGGCAAAAAATGGAAGGTGCCAACGGTTTACTGGTCCGCCAGGAGCTTCAGGCGGACTGCTTTGCAGGTGTTTGGGCGTACAACGCACAAAATCGTTTGAACTGGCTTGAGCCGGGTGATATTGAAGAGGCATTGAATGCGGCCAACGCTATCGGCGATGATCGCTTGCAACAGCAAAGCAGTGGTCGAGTCGCTCCGGACTCCTTTACTCATGGGACGTCTGCCCAGCGTGTACGCTGGTTCAAGGCAGGCTTTGCCCAAGGCCAAATCAATCAATGCGATACATTCGCCGCCAAGAGTCTCTGAACACATGATTAAACCGCTTCTGGTCCTGTTGTTGAGCACTGCCTTCGCGAGCCTCGGGGCGCATGCCGAGGATCAAGCGGTTACGTCTATCAGTCCGGATCGCCTGGCCATCAATGGTGCAGAGGCGACACTGGGGCTTAGCCAGGAATGGGTACACCCCAAGCCGAAGATCGAGCGCGCGGTGATCGTGCTGCACGGCCGCCTGCGCAATGCGCAAACTTACCTGCGCAGCATCGAACGTGCCGCCAATCAATCCAAAGAGCGCAGCAAGACCTTGCTGATCGCCCCGCAATTTCTGGATGAGAAGGACATTGTCGCGCATCACCTGCCAGAGTCGATTCTGCGCTGGCGCCAGAACAGCTGGATGGAAGGCGCAACCGCCACCAATCCCAAGCCCGTCAGTTCGTTTCTGGTCCTGGACCATATCCTCAAGCGTCTGAGCGACAGCAAGCTGTTCCCGAATCTCAAAGAAGTGGTCATTGCCGGGCATTCCGGTGGTGCCCAGGTGGTGCAGCGCTACGCGATGATCGGCGGCAAGGAAGATGCTCTGCTGCAGCGCGAAGGCGTGAAGCTGCGTTATGTGATTGCCAACCCGTCGTCCTATGCCTATTTCGACGCAGAGCGGCCTGAACCGGTAACGGCGCAGAGCTGCCCTGATTTCGACGAGTGGAAATACGGTCTGAACAAGATGCCGTTCTATTCGGGAAAGGAAAAGCCGGCTGACATCGAGAAGAATTACGTGAAGCGCGACATCACTTACCTGATGGGCGAGCTGGACACCGATCGCAATCACCCTGCTCTGGACAAGACCTGCGCGGCCGAAGCACAGGGCGCATATCGCCTGATTCGTGGCCAGAACTACTTCAACTACCTCAAGAAGCGCCACCCTGAAGGGCTGAACCAGCGCCTGGTAATCGTGCCGAAAGTCGGCCACAACGGCGACGGGATATTCACCTCACCTGAGGGTCAGGCGGTGTTGTTCAAGCCGTTTTGAGTGATAGGGGTATAGCTATCGTCCCCACGCTCCGCGTTCAACGCCACATACAAGTCCGCTTTTGATTCTGGCCGGAGGCCGTGGGAGCGAACTTGTTCGCGAAAGGGTCAACATAATCGTCGAAAATGCATCGACTGAAATACCGTCTTCGCGAGCAATGCGGATCGCCGCCCCGGTCGCTCCCACAAAGACTTGTGGGTAACGGTGAGCGCTCCGCATTGGCACGGTAGGCAGCCCAGATCACCCCAACATTCCGCGTAGCGCTGTGCAGTCCACAGCATGCCAGTCGGTCAGTTCAGGCCAGGGGTTGTCTTTCAGGTTGACCAGAACGGTCTTGGTACCCGCCGCACGGCCGCAGCTCAGGTCATGCATGTAGTCGCCGATCATGACCATCTTCTCCGGCTCGACACTCCAGCGAGCGGCCAGCTTCAGCAAACCCGCCGGATCCGGCTTGGGGGTCGCTTCGTCGCGGCCCAGTACATCCTCGACAGCAAAGCAGTCAGCGAGGCCGATGGCTTTCAAGGTGATGTACGCGAGCTCTTGAGCGTTGCGGGTCAGTATTCCCAACCGATAGCCGCGCGCCGACAACTCACGAACCAGCTCGACCGCGCCCTCGGCAGGCTGCGAAGCCAGCGCCAGATCGCGCTCGTGCTCAAGCAGCCAGGCGTGTTTGGCCGCCGATTCCTCAGCGGGCAACGCGGCAAGATGACCCAGAATGTCGTCGTCCTGAGGGATGCCCAGTTCACGCTTGATTGCCGGAAAGTCGTGGACCGGGATGGTCAGGGTGCCATCCATGTCAAACACCCAGTGCTGTATGCCGTCGAGTGTCATGTCCAATCCTTGCGATGGCGGATCAGCCCTTCCTGGCTGACCGATGCAACCAGTTGCCCGGCGCGGTTGAAGATACTGCCGCGTGAGAAACCGCGGGAGTTGCCTGCCCAGGGACTGTCCATTGCATAGAGCAGCCAGTCATCGGTGCGCAGGTCGTTGTGGAACCACAGCGAGTGATCGAGGCTGGCGACCTGCATATCGTGCTGCCAGACCGTCTTGCCATGCGGCCGTAACGAAGTGGTCAGCAGGTTGAAGTCGGAGGCATAAGCCAGCATGTAACGATGCAGCGCTTGCACGTCCGACAGGCTGCCATCGGCGCGGAACCACACGTACTTCACCGGCTCGCCTGGCTTGGGATCGTACGGGTCTTCGGATGTCACCGGGCGGAACTGAATCGGTTTGGGACGCAGAAACTTGTCGTGCATCGCTTCGGGAATCAGGTGTGCTCGGCCCGTCAGCAGCTCTAGCTCGGACGGCAGGTTTTCCGGACCGACAATCTGCGGCATCGACGCCTGGTGCTCAAAGCCCTCTTCGTCGTACTGAAAAGAGGCGCTGCACGTGAAAATCGGCTTGCCCTTCTGAATGGCGGTTACGCGACGCGTGCTGAAACTGCCGCCGTCACGCACGCGGTCCACTTGGTAGACCACCGGCAGGCCTGCATCGCCAGGGCGCAGGAAATAGCCGTGCAGCGAGTGAACGTGGCGGTCCTCTTCGACGGTCTGACTGGCGGCAGACAACGACTGCCCCAGCACCTGGCCGCCAAACAGCTGGCGAAAACCCAGGTCCTGACTGCGGCCGCGAAAAAGATTTTCTTCAATGGCTTCCAGCGTCAGCAACTCAACCAGATCATCCAGCACTTGGCTCATTCCCACTCCTCTTGCACATCGACTCTGCACTTGTACGGCAACGGCAGTCGCTGCATTTTCCGACAGACCTCTGGCCCATCCCACTGGAATGGAATGATACAGATTTAAGATGATTGGCTTAATTCAATCTACACCCTGATCAAGGCTTCAGCGTCTTGCGCCACTGCTCATGGCTGATCCGGTACAACACGTGCGGCTTGAGCGGGTGGCCGTCAGGCAAATTGGGATGATCGAAGTTGCCGGACTCATCCTGCTGCATACCGATTGCCTGCATCACCTTTTGCGACGGCTGATTATTGGCCGCGGTAAACGACACGATCTCCTTCAACTTCAGGCGCTCGAAACCACAGCCCAGCGCGGTCCATGCCGCCTCGCTGGCAAAACCCAGACCCCAGTGGTCATAAGCCAGCCGCCAGCCGATTTCCACCGCCGGCGTAAAAGGTGCCTTGAAACCCACGACATGCAGGCCCGTAAAACCGATGAATTCGCTGGTATCCGTGCGCTCCAGCGCCCAAAACCCGAAGCCAAGTTCGGCAAAATGGCCACGTAACCGTCCGATCATGGCAGCGCTTTCAAGACGGCTCAGGGGTTCGGGGAAATAACGCGTGACGCGGGAGTCCGCGCACATCTCGGCGAATGCTGGCAAGTCATCGTCGCGCCACTGCCGCATCAGCAGCCGGGCGCTGCTTAGATTGAGTATCGGTTCCATCGATTCCCCCGTGTAATGAGACATGAGTGGGCGTCAGTGTAGTTATCCACTACGCCAGACAACTGGGCGTGCGCACGCTTTGCTGGCACTATCGGGCTTCGACCTGTCAACGGACGCAAAATGTCCCTACCGCTTATCTACCATGAAGACTACAGCCCGGACTTCCCGGCGGATCACCGCTTCCCGATGGACAAGTTCCGTCTGTTACGTGACTACTTGGTCGACAGCGGCCTGACCAGTGACGTTCAATTAATGCGTCCTGAGTTATGCCCGGCGGACATCCTGGCGCTGGCTCATGACCCGTCCTACATCAGCCGCTACCTTAACGGCGACCTGTCCCGTGAAGACCAGCGGCGTCTGGGCCTGCCCTGGAGCGAGGCGCTGGCACGTCGCACGGTTCGTGCCGTGGGTGGTTCGTTACTGACTGCCGAGCAGGCCTTGAAGCACGGTATGGCTTGCCACTTGGCGGGCGGCACACACCATGCGCACTATGATTACCCGGCCGGTTTCTGCATTTTCAACGACCTGGCAGTGATCAGTCAGTATCTGTTGCAAAGCGGCCGCGTGGACAAGGTGCTGATCTTCGACTGCGATGTGCATCAAGGCGACGGTACCGCACGTATTCTGGCCGATACCGAAGACGCCATTACCGTCTCGCTGCACTGCGAAAAGAACTTCCCGGCACGCAAGGCGCAGAGCGACTGGGATATCCCGCTGCCGATGGGGATGGGCGACGCCGATTACCTCAACGTGGTCGACGATCTGCTCAACTACCTGTTGCCGTTCTACAAGCCGGATCTTGTGCTGTATGACGCAGGAGTGGACGTTCACAAGGATGATGCGCTGGGCTATCTGCAACTGACCGATCAGGGCGTGGCCAATCGCGATGAAGCCGTGTTGCGTCATTGCCTGAGCCGCGACATTCCGGTCATGGGCGTGATCGGCGGCGGCTACAGCAAGGACCGTCAGGCGCTGGCAAGACGCCACGGGATCCTGCATCACAGTGCGCAACGGGTCTGGGACGACATGGGCTTATGACAGCGCGCTGCACCTCACCACAGTCGCAACCAATGAGTTGCACCACACCTGAAAACAACGCTCGGGTAGAATGCCCGCCTCCTCTGCTATCGATACTTCGCTGACCATGACCGACCTCGCCTCTCCTGCTTCCCGAACCGTCGCCATCATCGGAGGCGGCCCTGCGGGGTTGATGGCAGCAGAGGTGTTGAGCCAGGCAGGGCTGAACGTCGATCTGTATGACACCATGCCTTCAGTAGGGCGCAAGTTTCTGCTGGCCGGGGTTGGCGGCATGAACATAACGCACTCCGAGCCCTACTTGGCTTTTCTATCGCGCTACGCTGAACGCTCGCCGATGATCGCGCCTTTTTTGCGTAATTTTAGTGCCGATCAACTGTGCCAGTGGATTCATGCCCTGGGTATCGAGACGTTTGTCGGCAGCTCGGGCCGTGTTTTTCCCACTGACATGAAAGCCGCCCCGCTACTGCGCGCCTGGCTCAAGCGGCTGCGTGATGCGGGCGTCACGATCCATACCCGTCACCGCTGGCTGGGATGGAACGTTGATGGCAGCCTGCGCATCACTAATGCTGACGGTGAGCTGGCGCTCAACCCTGCGGCCACGTTGTTGGCACTGGGCGGTGCCAGCTGGGCTCGGCTGGGGTCTGACGGGGCCTGGCTGCAATGGCTGCAAGCAAGGCAGGTCGAGGTTGCACCTCTGCAAGCCGCCAACTGTGGTTTCGAAGTGAGCGCCTGGAGCGACCTGCTGCGCGACAAGTTTGCCGGTGCACCATTGAAAAATATCGCGATGGGTCTGCATGGCCATGCCCTGCGCCTTGGCGAATGCGTGCTGACCGGGACGGGCGTGGAAGGCAGTCTGGTGTATGCACTGTCGGCGCAAATTCGTGAACAGATCAACCTTCGCGGCTCGGCGACAGTGGACATTGACCTGCTGCCCGGCAAAACGCTGACAGACATTCAAAAAGCTCTGAGCAAACCACGTGGCTCGCGCTCGATGTCCAAGCACCTGCACAGCCAATTGGGCCTGGACGGCGCAAAGGCAGCGCTTTTACGCGAGCTTGCGCCTCGTGAAGCGTTTGCCGATCCGCTGTTGTTGAGTGAAGCCATCAAGGCGTTGCCACTGCCCCTGATCAAACCACGCCCCATCGATGAGGCCATCAGCACCGCAGGTGGCGTGACCTTCGAAGCCATGGACGAGCGTCTGATGCTCAGGCAATTGCCCGGCGTGTTCTGCGCAGGCGAAATGCTCGACTGGGAAGCCCCTACAGGCGGCTACCTGCTGACCGCCTGCTTCGCCAGCGGCCGCGCTGCGGGGTTGGGGATGGTGGAGTGGCTGAACTCACAGTGATTCCTGTGCGTATGCTCTGCACTCAGCGTTATATATAAACCCTTTCTGTGGGAATTTGTTCGCGAAGGCTATATTCCAAACGCAGCAAATTCGTCGACTGCGCTGCCCTCTTCGCGAACAAGTTCGCTCCCACAAAGCCCACGGATAACCTGTGGGAGCTTGCTCACGTTATACATAAATCCTTCTGTGGGAGCTTCGCCCGGCTCGCGCCCACATGCGTATATCAAGGCTTCTTCTTGCGCGGGCCGGTATTGAAGACCGGCACTTTACGCACGGGTTTGACCGCTGGCGCAGGCTCTGACTCGCCGCTGTCGACCCATTTGCCCAGGTTACGTTTGCTGCCCGAGACCTTGGGCTTTTTCGGTTTCTTGGGTTTTTTCAGGATCTGGCCGCTGGCATCTGTAGTCGGCACCCGGTGCTCAGGCTCAAAGTCCTGTTCTTCCTTGCGCTCAAGCGTCTGGCGGGTCAGCACTTCGATGGCCGACAGCAGTTCGACTTCATCGGCACACACCAGCGAGATCGCCTCGCCCGTCAGGCCCGCCCGGCCGGTGCGGCCAATACGGTGGATGTAATCCTCGGCCACAATCGGCAGGTCCAGGTTGACGACCGTCGGCAGATCATCGATATCCAGACCACGAGCCGCCACGTCGGTGGCAACCAGAATCTTCACTTCATTGCTCTTGAAACGATCCAGCGCACGCTGGCGGGTGGCCTGCGGCTTGTCGCCGTGAATACCATCAGCGTCCAGACCCAGCCCCTGCAAACGATCCACCAGTTGATCAACGCCAACCCGGGTCTTGGCGAACACCAGCACCTGGCCCCAGCGATGCTTTTTCATCAGATGGATGAACAGATCAGCCTTACGCTTCTTGTCCACGGTCACAACCCATTGCTTGACCGATGACGCCGCCACGTTGCGCGGGCTGACCTCGATGGTCAGCGGGTCATTCAGCATCTGCGCGGCCAGCAGACGAATTTCGTCGGAAAAGGTCGCGGAGAACAGCAAGGTCTGGCGCTGCTTGGGCAGTACAGCGTAGATGCCACGCAATTCCTCGGCGAAGCCCAGATCAAGCATGCGGTCGGCTTCATCAAGGATAAGAGTCTGCAACTGCGAGAACTTGACTGCATTCTGGCGATGTAGGTCGAGCAGACGTCCCGGTGTCGCAACCAGCACGTCCACGCCCTTGCGCAGCTTCATCATTTGCGGGTTGATGCTCACGCCACCGTAGGCTGCGTAAGTGCTCAACGGCAGGTGCTCGGCATACTGACGAATGCTTTCGTGAACCTGATCGGCCAGTTCGCGGGTCGGGGCCAATACCAGCGCGCGAACGCAATTAGGCGCGACTTTCGGCCCTTCCATGGTCAAGCGCTGCAACAGCGGCAAGGCAAAACCTGCGGTCTTGCCGGTGCCGGTCTGGGCAGCTGCCATCAGATCGCGGCCCGCCAGTACCGGAGGAATTGCCTGGGTCTGTACAGGCGTCGGAGTCTGGTAACCGAGCGCTTCAAGAGCGCGCAGCAAGGGTTCGATCAGGCCGAGAGAGGCGAATGTCATGGAAATACCGTAGGAAAAATTCAACGCAAGGCGCGCAGTTTAACCTGTCCGGCCCGCCTCGGTTAGCTTGTGCGTGTCGATCCGACCTTTCGTACCGCCGACCTGCGCCATTGCGGCAGGCCAATCAGCACGACAGCGCTGATAATCACCACCATGGCCAGGCACTCTTCGATACCGATAGTCTCTCCCGCAAACACCACGCCAAGCATCACCGCCACTGCCGGGTTGACGTAGGCATAGCTGGTTGCGGCTGCCGGGCGCACGTTCTTGAGCAGGTACATATACGCGCTGAACGCGACGATAGAGCCAAACACCACCAGATACAGCAGCGCGCCCCAGCCCGCCGCAGTCGGCATATGCGCAAGACGCTCGCCGCTCAAAGCGCTACCAATCAGCAGCGTCGCGCCGGCAGTGATCATTTCCGCCGCACTGGCCATCGGTCCTTTGGGCAGCGGCATATGCTTGCTCAATACAGAGCCGAACGCCCACGACGCAGCGGCAAAGAGCACCAGCGCAGCGCCATAAGGGCTGGCTTGCAGATTGGAACCGAGATTCAGCAGGCCGATACCGATCAGGCCCAGCACGATGCCCGCCCACTCCAGATTAGTCGTGCGATTGCCCCAGAACAGGCCGAACAGCAAGGTAAACAGCGGCATGGTCGCCACCGCCAGCGCCGCGACGCCTGATGCAACGCCTGCGTGCTCGGCCAGCGTCACACCGCCGTTACCGCATGCCAATAGCAGGAAGCCAATCACAAACGCCGCCTTCCACTCGCGCCAGGTCGGTGCTGGCACGCCGCGATAACGCAGGAAACCGTACATCAGGCACCCGGCAATCAGAAAACGCACGCCAGCCATCATCAGCGGCGGCCATGACTCCACGCCAATACGGATGACCAGATAGGTAGAGCCCCAAATCAGGTACAAGGCCAGAAAGGCACCAATGAGCAACGGCGAAACACGAACGGACTGAGGCATGGCAAGGCCCTGGGATCATTGTTATGGTTGACCTATTGTATGAAGGCCAGATGCGGATATTAAGCAGACAAACCTGTTTAAACCGCACTGAAACTTACGATTCAATGCTTGTAAGGTCTGCTTTCCTTTTATTTTAAAATTACCCATCGCACAGCACGAGGCACGTCATGACGCTGGATAAATACGATCGGATTCTGCTCGATGAGCTGCTGAAAAATGGCCGGGCGTCTTTTGCGCAGCTGGCGAAACTGGTCAACCTGTCCGCGCCCGCCGTGGCCGAGCGGGTAGCCAAGCTTGAGGCAAGCGGAGTGATTACCGGTTACGAGGCGAAGGTCGATCTGTCAAAGGTCGGTTTGCCGATTCAATGCCTGATCGAGTTGCGCATGGGCAGTCACGGCAATCAACAGGCGTACAAGGAGCTGTGGCAGGTCCCTGAACTGATCCAGTGTTACCGGGTGACGGGCGACCCGTGCGTGATCATGAGAGCTGCGGTCGATTCGATGCCGCACCTGGAAGACCTGATCAATCGGATCGCCAGGTTTGGCTTCAGCAAAACGTCAATCGTGCTGTCGACAGCGGTGGAACGCAGCCTGCCGGCCGATTATCTGACCAGCAACGGCAAGCAGGAATACTAGAAGATCAGAAGCCGCGCTGACGCTTGAGTGTTTCGCCGATCTTGGCGGCCGGGACTTTCTGCAGCGAGCAGAGCATCTGGTGGGAGATTGCGGCGATACCGTGGGTGTTGCGCAGTTCGTTGGTCAGATACGCGGTGAGGTTAGCGGCCATTTCCGCATCCGCCATCGCCCGGTGAGCCTTGCCGGTATTGGGCAGGCGCGCGTAGCTGGTCAGCGTGCCAAGCTTGTGATTCGGTGCGCCAGGCATCAGGCGTCGGGCCAGCAGCATCGAACAGGCAAAGCTCTGTTCGCGCTTGCGCTGAATGCGCGACAGTTCGTAGTCCCAGAACTTCTGGTCGAACGAGGCGTTGTGCGCGACCAGCGGCGTGGCACCGACGAAATCCGCCACATCGCCCATCACCCGCTCGGCGCTGGGGGCGGTGCGAATCATGTTGTTGCTGATGCCGGTCAACCCTTCGATGAACGCAGGAATACGCACTCCGGCATTCATCAGGCTCTGAAAGCGCTCGACAATACGCCCCTGCTCCATGATGACCACGGCAATCTCGGTTGCCCGGCAGCTATGGCCCGGGGAGATGCCGGTGGTTTCAAAGTCGATGACTGCAATACGTTCCAACACTGGCCTGACCCTGTAAATTCATTTCAGCAACAACGCGCCTTCGATAGGCACATAACGACTGGCTGCGCGGATCAACGAGTTCGCGGTCAGCCCCGGCACGCCATAGGCCACCGCCTCAACACCATGTTTGCTGATCACACGTTCGAGCAACATGTCGAAATCGCCATCACCCGATGCCAACACGACTTCGTCGACTTGCGGTGCGAAATCCATGATATCGATGGTAATGCCGACATCCCAGTCCCCTTTCGCCGAACCGTCGCTGCGCTGGATGTAAGGTTTGAGCCTGACGGTAAACCCCAGATTGCGCAGGATCTGCTGGAACTGCTGTTGTTTGCTGTCGCCACGATCGATGGCGTAGGCAAACGCGTGAACAATCTCGCCGCGCTTGCTGATATCCGCCCACAAGGCGGCGTAATTGAAATGACAGCCATGCGCCTGGCGCACGGTGTAATACAGGTTCTGCACGTCGGCGAACACCGCGATCTTCTTCACCGCAATTCCTCATGGCGGGCAACACGCCCACTGGTTACAGCGATCCGGAATGTGAATCGGCGCCCAGTATGCCAGCTTGAGAACGGAATTGAGCTTCAACTATCGTGCGACGCTCCGCGTCGCACGCATTTCTGGACGCTCCACGCCCGATCTTGAATGGGCGGCGCGGCGCAGACCTGTGACGCGGAGCGTCACCCAAGGCCTTCCCTCACTGGAGCGTGCGGAACGATAGTTGTCTGTTCTGGAGCGTGAGGAGCGATCACTGCGTCCTCAAACAAACGAATCATCATCAGAAAACATGTCGCCGCCATCGTCAAAGCTGTCATCGGCCGTGTACTGCTGATCCGGCTGTCCCCAACCGCCCTGATCATTGAACGAGCCGGTGTCCTGAGCCTGTGGCGCGTCGTGAATGACCTCGACGATCTCCTGCGGCTGGCTGTGGTGGCTGAACATGCTGCTGATGCCTTCTGCCAACAGCACGCCGCCCGCCACACCGGCCGCGGTCTTCAACGCACCGCCGAGAAAGCCACTGCCCGCAGCCGGGGCAGGCGCGGCGTAACCACCCTGCGGCGCTGCAGGTGCAGGTGCAGGTGCAGGGGCTGGATTGAAACCGGCACCGTCGCGCCAGCCACCACCCGACGTCTGGCCCGGCTGAGCCTGAGGCGCTCGCGAGGCGCTGCTGCCGAAAATACTCGACAGAAACCCACCGCTGGCCGGCGCTGACGAAGATTGCCCCTTGGCCTGCTGCAGCTCGGCCTGTAATTGCTGAATCTGCTCGTCGCGCTGTTTCACCTGCTGATTGAGCTGATTCACCGCAGCTTCCTGCACCAGAATCGCCTGCGTCATGTAATACGGCGCAGCGGGCTGGCGAGTCAGATGCTCCTTGATGCGCGCCTCGGCCGCAGCATCTCGCGGAGCGGATGCCGTCTCGGCATCTTTCAGTTTCGAGAAAAGACCATCAATCAGGGTTTGCTCTTCGCTGTTCATGACCACCTCACTGAGTTGCCACTGGAATTCTTTCCTGCCGCACCGGCAGGACCATGCTCAGAAAATGGGGCCTCATCCACCCGCTTCAATGACATGAAGAAAAAGATAAGAAGATCTCGGCCCACCACCACTGCGCTTGGTTCGGCAGGGGCCATGGGCTAAAGTGTGCGCCTGCTTTTAGCCTGCGATCTATCTACATGAACCCGTTGACCGTCATCCAGGATTCGCTCTATTTCTTTCGGCGCAATCTGGGCAGCATTATGCTGTTGTGCCTGCCTGTCGTGATACTCGAGGTGCTGGCCAAACAAGCGCTGAGCAACGCCATGTCCGCCGACACGTCGCCTGCCTACGAATTGGTCATCGGGCTGTTTTTCTACCCTATCTATACAGCGGCACTGATCCTGTTTCTCGACGCACGCAGCCGTGGCGAAGACGTCTACACCCGCGACCTGCTGGCCATGGCGTTGCGCCTGTGGCCCACCTTCGCCGTGCTCTCGGCGATGAGTACCCTGCTGATCATGTTCGGCCTTTCGCTGTTCGTGGTCCCCGGCCTCTGGGTCATGATCAAACTGGCGTTCTGCGAATACCTGCTGGTCCTGCGCAAGCTCACGCCGTTCATGGCCATGCGCGAAAGCATGCTGATGACCACCGGGCACTTCACCCGCATTCTGGTGTGCGTACTGAGCGTCTACATTCCCCTGTGGCTGCTTGAGGGTGCCAGCCTGTACCTGTTTCCGGAACCGCAAAGCGCAGCGGTTTCCGTGATCACCGACAGCATCGGCAGCTTCCTGCAACTGTTCACCACCATTGTGACGTTCCGCCTGTTCATGCTGATCAGCGAGCCCGCGCACCGGGCCTGAACCAACAGCTGACGCCAGACGCACCGATTCGGTATGCTAAATACCGAATCCCTCACCGAGCGCCAGGCGCTCCAAGTCGAGCCGATGCCACGTCTACTGCTACGTCTGACCCTGTACAGCCTGCTGCTGGTCGCCGTATTGCTGGTAATGGTTTACCAACTGACGTGGCGCCCTCCAACTCGCGAGTTACTCCCGGCCAGCTGCAATCCTGCGGTTCAGGCGCCAAAGCTGGTGCCGGGGCAAGCCCTCAAAGTAATGACCTGGAACATCCAGTACCTGGCGGGCAAGCGCTATGTGTTCTGGTACGACATGGCCGACGGCAGCGGCCCGGACGAACGCCCGACGCATGAAGACCTGGCCTACAACCTGGATGAGGTGGCGCGGGTCATCCGTGATGAACAGCCGGATATCGTACTGCTGCAAGGGGTCGACGATGGTGCCAAAAACTCCGATTACGAAGACCAACTGGCGTTGATCAAAGAGCGAGTGGCGGACCTCTACCCCTGCAGCACGCAGGCGTTCTACTGGAAATCGGAGTTTGTACCCAACCCGCATATCTGGGGCAGCGTCGGCAGAAAACTGGCGACCCTCAGCCGCTTCCACATCGACAGTGCCGAACGCGTGCAACTGCCGGTGCCAGACGCCAATATCATCAGCCGTCAGTTCCAGCCCAAGGATGCCTTGCTGGTCAGCTACCTGCCTCTGCGTGACGGCGGCAAACTGGCCGTCATCAACACCAGCCTGACCACCGCCAGACACACAGGCGACACCGCACAAAAACAGATCGTCGCCACTGAAAAGCAGTTGGACAAACTGGAAAGCGGCGGCACACCGTGGCTGATCGGCGGCGACTTCAACCTGCTGCCGCTGGGCCAATACCAGCGCCTCCCCGAAGAACAGCGCCTCGGCTACGCCGCCGACAGCGAGCTGCACGAGCTGTGGGAGAAATACCCGATGATCCCCGACAACGCCGAATCCAGCGGCATAGACCGCGGCAAATGGCTGACGCACTTCCCCAACGACAGCCGCATCAACGGGCCGGACCGGACGGTGGATTACCTGTTTTACAGCCCGAGTTTGAAGCGGGTCAGTGCGCGGGTGCGGCGGGACGATACGTTGTTGATATCTGATCACCTGCCGGTGATTGGGCGGTTTTTGTTGCCGGTTTTGCCCTGAGGGGTTCCTGCTCTGTAATCAGATAGTTTTCTAAAATAAGGATATTGAATTGAAAAAACTTAACGTTGCTAAAACTATTCTGGGGGGCGCTGCAGCACTTTGCTTCATGACTCCCCTCTGGGCTATAGATGGAAACGAAGCACTGGCGGCGGTAATCGATCAGCAAAAGACACAGCTTCCCATCATGCTGGACCTTATGACCCGAATAGACACGATTGCCTATGCTGATCACACCGTCCTCTACAATCTCACGATCAATGGTTACAACGGAAGGCCTGGCGAAAAAGTCTACTACGACAGCTACCTGACTCAGCAAATCCAAGGCAGCTTGTGTAAGCAGACAGCCTATCTATTGGTGCTGGAGCTGGGTAACAAAATCACTTATTCGTACTCCAGCTCGACAGGCGAGTTCATTACATCGATCACGCTTTCACGCAAAGACTGCGAGTAAAGCAACAGGTGCGTCTTTGTGCTCGCCCTGAAAAAAGACAGGACGCTCATGAGCGTCGGGTTGTAGATATGGGCCTGCGTTATCGCACGCACCTGATAATTGAAGCGTATCCCCCGCTGCGTCAGTCCGCGCCGCTCCACATCGCATCAAGCGCCCGCTCAAGCGCAGGCGTCTTGATCTCGATGCCATCGCCGTAAGCCGCCGTGCCACGAGCGCAGTCGATAATCACCGTGATTCCAGCACCGGTGAGCCGTCCGGGGTATTTACGCAGGGTCAACTCAACACATGAGCAATCCAGCCAGCGTGCCTGATCGGCTGACCAGCCATTGTCTTCGAAAGCAAACACGCGGATGTCGCGCCTGATGTCGATTATCTCGGGTGGGTAAATCCATTGCGTGGCAAGTGCCTCGTAAGGCGTCGTCTGGACACGATAGCGAGCACTTGGGGACAGGGCGATCACTTCAATGCGCTCTCCGCGCATGGTGTCGCCTTCATGCTCGGAGCTGGCAAATATGGGCTCATAACCTTTCCCGGTGAACGTAAAGAATTTCGTTTTTCCATCAGCCTTCAACTGAGCCAGAGCCGCGCTCACCAACGGGAGAGACCTATCGTCAGGCTCAAGCGCTCGGTCATATCCGTCAAACTCGATACCCATAAAGTTGGCTTCATCAGCATCATCCGTGTAGCAGCGCGCGGCGAGGGACAGAGTGCCCTCCGTGAAGTAGTACATGTCGTACACATAGTAATAGTCGTAGAAGCCGTCCTTACCCTGCTCGCTGGCGTCGATATGGTGATACCGCTCCATGCGGATTGAACCCGGGCCCTGGGATGTCCACTCGGGTTTTAGCTCGCCGTCACGGTGGTACTCACGTGAAAAGATGTTTTTCATCCAGCGCTTGATAAGGGATTTGAAAAAAAATCTGGCAGTGTTCAATGTCCTTCCCTAGTTACCCGGTTGCTCGGAAACTTTCCGTGATCGATTCCTGAGTATTCGCGTGATTGAAAATACCTGAGCCGAGTGCGAATGGCAGCCCTATAGCCCGCAATAAGCTGGCGAGTCGCCGAGCATCTGAATGTCGTCCTTCAGCAACTGAAAGGGTCAAAACAGTTTGAACCGTTTTCAGACGCGCTCGCCTAATGATTAGCCTGTGGATACTCCCACAGGCTACGTGCCAATACCGGCATACCCAAAGGGTGATCAACGTGGCTAAAGACGACAAGAAAAGTAAAGGCGAAGCCTCAAAAGCCAGCAAGGATCTGAAAGACAAGAAAGCATCACCGACCAAGAAATCTGAAGCGGCCTCGACGCTTTCCAAGTCTTCCGAAAAGAAAGACAAGAAAAAAGACGCCGAGCCAAAGAAAGCAGCCAAAAAAGCTGATAGCAAGCCAGAAAAGGCCAAGAAGTCAGACAAGGCGGAAAAGCCGGTTAAAAAGAAAAAGTGATGTTTGCTGCCTGCCAGGGCGTTGCGCCCTGGTGTTCTCCGGGTCTGTTGCGTTGGGTATCCAATATCTGATCAGGTGTTTCAGACTGGGTACTTGAGCAGCAAGAGTGCGCCGCTATCCCATCGATCCCCCTCGTCTTTAGCTCACAAATAGCCTGCTGAATGCTGCGCGACTTTACGTCCCCTTCGGCTTAACCCTAGCCGTAGCCTCCGCCACCAATGGATCATCCGGCCAGTAATGATTGACAGCATCTTGACGCCCCGATGTTTGACAGGCTCGACCCCTCGAAAAAACTGCTATTGGACACCGTTCCCTTGACAATGCTTGACTGTCAAACCTTTTGCGCAGGATTGACACAACGCGAAGGAACGCCAAGGCAAGATTGACGGAAATCCCATCGAGAATTTTCTAGAAACTCATACTGAGATTGACATAACCCTTAAGGGCAAATTGCATTGGTGCTGACCTTCGTTTGCATCCGATTTGACCAATGCACGCCGAAAAATTGACCGCCAGTGAACGGCTAAAAGCACAATTTCTACCTGCCTTCCATCGGCGCGAGGATTGCAACCATGCAACTTTAGGTGCTCCAATTATTGAGCGACAATCAACCGGCAAAGCTGTCCACGTGATCAGATGAACCCTCGCAAACTCAACTGCCAGAATCATGGCAATTTCGCCAGCGCCCCGGACGGGATTCAAAATTTTAATATGGACGTAGAAGAGTTAATAGAAAAGGCTAGAGATCAACGTAGACGCGACCGATATGAGGAGGCAGTCATTTCTGCCAAAGCCGCCACGGTCCAGGATCCTGACAATGCTGATGGCTGGTGGCTTTTGGCTCTCAACAATATTTCCCTAGGCAGGAAAGAGGCAGCCCTAGAAGCCCTCAAAGGAACCAACGACAAAGCCCCATACTTTGCCCAAGCGTGGGCAAAGCGGGGCAGCTTGGAGCTTGAACTGGGAGCTTCTAAGGAAGCAGAAAGCTCGCTCGAAATGGCACTTGACTGTGACAGCGATGAGATTGAAGCGCTACGAGGTCTTGCGCACATCTACGGGCAAAACAACGCCACGGAGAAGCGAGCGGAAGAAATCCGCGTACTCACCAAGCTCGATGAACTTGAGGGTCTCAATTCCTGGGACCTGAATCGATTAGGTATTCTCCATTTCCTTAACAAGCATGGCTTTGATGCCATCAAATACTGGTCGCGCAACGCGCACCAAAGCGATGATACCGCGTCGTTGTTCAACCTTGGCCTCGCCTACAACATGGATGACGTCTCCCAAGACGTTGATGCTGTCGACTGTTGGCGCTCAGTCATGCGCAGAGACGTGTCTCACGAAAAGGCGCCAGACTGCATCCAATCTGTCAAGACTCGACTCTTGGAGTTGGCTTGCAAGGTTCAGTCTTCCCGAAAGTCACTCTGCCAGCCGGAAGATCAGTGGTACTCGATCTACATCAACCCTTTCCAGCTCCTGAATTGCCCGAACGACTTCGATTTCGGTGATCTTGAACCCAAGGTTGTCCAGAAATGGAAAAAGACGTTACTTCAGGAAATTGAGCTTGAGGAGGGAAAACTACATTGGATGCCTGGGATAACTGTCGATCGTTCAAAGGCGATTGAGTTAGCGGAAAAGCTGTCCAACATAGAGGTCGCTTCCCATAACTGGGAAGTATATAAGTGCAAGCCTCTTCTGGAGTTTCTGTCCAAAGGCGATATCAACCATTTCCTTCTGGACGAAGAATGGTCGCCCCTCGATTTTATCGAACGCGTGAGTGTTTCCGAAGAGCTCAGGGAGTGGTTAAGCGAGCCATTTGCAGCGCAGTACGACCGCATCTTTAGCAAGGCCGTTGCCGCCAGGGATGTTCCCGTCATTGAAGCATTGCTCGATGGTCGTCGCTGGGTCATGCCCTCCTATGCCGATCGCTGCTTTGAAAACGCATTACGAGAGGCGGATTCCATATTAATCCCGCTACGGGAGCTCAAAAATCGGGCAGAGGCCATTAAAGTAACTGTCGAGCAGATCAAGGAGGTTCTGGAGACGCATAAGATCATCAGCATCCTTAATCTGCTGCCACCCTACTTCCGCAATTTGCAAAATGAAGCGGTAAATTTGGTCAGAAGCATTGCCATTGATGCGCACAACGTTCATGAAGACTCGGAACTCTCTTTGGCGATTATTGAGCAAAGTAAAGAGTTTTCCTTCAAATCGATTGAGCTCACACAGCGCTTGAAAGAAGACTTCGAAGCAATCTCGGAGATGATCAAAAAGCAACGAGAGCACGAGTCTCACTTGAGCTTCGGGAATGCTCGCCACTGGAAAGTTACGAAGGAAGGAGTTTCCGATAACGGTGACCTGTGCCCAGCAAATGAGATCCGAGCCCTACGCTGGGGAATCATGGTCGAGCAAGATGGCTCACACAACTACCTATTCTCCGCTAAGCGACGGACTGGCAAGGAGTACATGCTCGCATGGACATCTTCCGACCGCGACAAACAGGATGAGCTGTTCGAAAAGCTCGTCAATGCCGCATTCCACTACATCATTCCAGACTTGATGGAAAACCTCCTCGGCGAGTTAAAGCGTGGCGGAACCCTGACAATCGGTCCGGTCCAGGTCACCCAATCTGGCATGAGCTTCGATTCAAAATGGCTGGTTTTCACCAGCCAAAATAAAGTGCCTTGGGATCGGGTAGATATCGTGCTTCACAATGGCTCAGCCATAGTAGTAGACAAGCTCAGAGGAAAAAAGTCTCCCCCTATCAGCTTACGTGACGTTCCAAACGCCATGATGCTCCGCTTATTTCCAATGTCATTCAACCGCGATTAAGGATAGTCATGGCCATTTCCCCGCCAATTGAAATACACCGCTGGACTCTTGTTGTACTGAACAGCCTTTATGAAATAGAACGCAAGCTGGAAGTTCACGGCGACCTTGGGCACGCTAAACGCAACGTTGACCGAATCAAAGCGGAATTCGAACAGCATGAGTCCTTGGTGATCGAGGATCCGCTGGGACAGCCCTTCAAGGAGACACGCACTGACCTCGAAGCCACCATCGTCGGCGCAGGCACCGAGAACCTGATAGTGACCGAGGTCATCAAGCCTGTGATTCGACTGGTAAATGGCCCGGTCTCACGGGTCGTGCAAAAAGGGATCGTTGTAGTACAGAGCAAGGAGGAGGCATCACAATGACAAAGATGATCAATTTCGGGATTGACCTGGGAACCAGTAACTCGCTCATCGCCAAATTTGACAAAGGATCAGTCGAGGTATTCAAGAACCCCAACGGCTTCAAGGAAACGCTCCCGTCGATCGTAGGCTTCCGAAATGACCGGATCATGGTCGGTGATCAGGCTCGCACGTATGCCGAAAAGGACCCGAAGAGCGTTGCCAGTCGCTTCAAGCGAAAAATGGGCACTACAGAAACCATCAAGATTCAGTCACTGAAGGCATCCAAGACTCCGGTCGAGCTTTCTGCTTTTGTTCTCAAGGAGCTAAAGGAATTCGTACATTCCGGCGAAGCAGTCGAAGCTGCGGTAATCACCATACCCGCCTCGTTTGATACCGTGCAGTCAAACGCCACCAAGGACGCAGGAATTTCAGCCGGCTTCAAGCACGTGGTCCTGCTCCAAGAGCCGATCGCAGCCAGTTTGGCGTATGCGAACAAGGAAAAGAATGATGACCTTCGGAACAGCCAGTGGATTGTTTATGACTTGGGCGGCGGCACCTTTGACGTAGCGTTGGTCAAGATTGTCGAAGGCGAATTAACGGTGGTTGATCACGAAGGTGACAACTATTTAGGTGGATCTGACTTTGACTCGATGATCGTTGAGAAGATTCTGGTTCCGGAGATCAACCGCCGCGGAAAGTTCGAGGACCTTCTCGCCCAAATGAAAAGCGAGAAAGGCAAATACAACAAGCTTTGGACTGTCTTGCTACACAAGGCGGAGGAAGCCAAGATCGAATTGAGCACCAAGGCATCGGCGGAAATCGATCTGGGCATGATTCGTGATCTTGAGGATGACGAGGGTAATGCCATTGACACCATCCTGACCATCACTCGCTCTGAGTTCGAAAGTGTCATCAAGGACGCGGTGGACGGCACTGTCGATATGATGAAAAAGATACTGACGCGTCACTCCCTGCAATCGAGCGATCTCAAGTTCATCTTGATGGTTGGTGGCTCGACCTACAGCCCCTACGTTCGCAAGCGCGTCGAGGAGATGATGAGCATACCGGTCAATACATCGATTGATCCGACCAGCGCGATTGCCATCGGAGCTGCTTACTTTGCGGGCAGCAAGGAATTCAAGCCGGAAGGCGCTGCACCAAAAGCCCCCATGAATTCACAGATTAAGTTTCGTGCTGTTTACAACCGCAACTCCCAGGAAAGCGAAGAAACCTTTACCGCCAAGGTTGAGGGAAATACCGCCGACCTGTTCTATCGGATCTCAAATGACGACGGCTTTGATAGTGGTCTGAAGCCCCTCACGACCCGCATCGCTGAAGATCTGCCGCTGCGCGAAGGATTCTTCAATCGGTTCACTTTCAAAATTCTTGACGGCCAATCCAACATCATCGATGTCGGCTTTGACTCGATCCAGATTGCACAGGGTCGCTACAGCGTCGCCGGCCAAATGCTTCCAGAAGACATTTGCCTAGTTAGGGACGATCTTTCCACCAAGGACACACGACTCGACCTGATTTTTGCAAAAAACTGCGTACTACCTACTAAAGGGAAGCGTACCGTTGAGATCGCCAAGACCATCGTCAAAGGCTCTCGTGACGCCATCGTCACCATCATGGTCGTTGAAGGACCATCCGAAAAACATTCATCGACCAATAAGCCGATTGGAATATTGGCCATCACCGGTGAGCAAATCAGCCGTGACCTTCTTCGCGGCACAGAGGTGGATCTGACCTTCGAAATGTCAGAGTCCCGAGATTTGACGGTGTCAGCATACCTGAACGGTACGGGACAGGAGTTCTCTCAGGTCTTCAAGGGCCAGGCCCGCCACGTCGATACCCGCTTGTTGGCCACCGAGGTGCTTCAGCTCGAAACGAAGATCCAGTCCGAGATTGAGGACGCGCAGGCGAACAACAACCATGATGGCGCAGCTAAGTTGGAGAAACTGAATGACGAAATCCAGTCGCTTATCGTTGAGAGCGCATCGCTTTCTAGCGACGACGTGACCGACGATCGCTTCAAGCTCGAAGACAAGAAGTGCAAGATTGCTCAAGGGATTTTTGAGTTGACAGCATCCAAGCGGATCGATGCTGCAAAAGCAAACTATCTCAAGGTCAAGTCCGATACGGCCTCCATAGTTCAAGAGTCGGGCAACGATCGCGAGCGGCATCATCTGAAGGAAATCCTGGCGCGAGAGGAGTTGCATATCCACTCAACCAACCCAGAGCGTATCGACGCTGCGACGAGCGAATTACAGCGACTTCACTTCCAAATCCTAGCTCGCCAGCCCGACTTCCTAGTCGGTATGTTCCAGCACCTGGAAGAGATACGGCCCACCATGAACGATCAAGCGCAGGCCAAGCAACTGATCGACCATGGACGCCGGCTAGTTGCGACCAAGAACTGGGACGATTTGCGTGACGTAAATGGTCAATTGTGGATGCTTGTTCCGGATACCGAGCGCGCAGAGGAAGACGTGCGCCTCTATACTGGTATCGTTTAAGCACGCCGTTTGCGACGGGTCTTCACCGACCCGTCGCCCCGCCACGAGGCCGACTCACCGATGAAAACTAAGCATCGGCCAACCCATATCATGGCACTATGCTATGGATCAACCGGTGCCGCCGTGTTTCAAACAGGCACAAGTGCAAACCAATTGATCCAGACATACTTTAAAACAAACGGCAGACTGCGCTCAACGGGTAATCCATATCAATAAATTACTACCCCATACTTCGGTTGCTTCGACCTACTTGTTTTAGAGAGTTTCTTTGGCGCTCTGACAGTTCCAACTCCCTAACACGCTCCCACAATTGAATATTCTGCGCAAGCACCCGATCGCGTTGCGTTTGGGCGATTGAAAGCTCGCGCCCCAATAGCATTAACTTATCTTCAAGGCGCTGAATTTTTTTCCCGCTTGAGGATCCTCCGCCGTTATTAGCTTTCGCACGACATGCCTCAATTTTTGCCAATATTGGTAAGTGGGCTCTTCTCGACTTTTTCAAGTAGCCTCGGTCGAAGCCGGCTTCCAAACTAACAATGCTGGCCGTGAGCTTCGAGAAATCCAATCCCACATGCACCGCCACTACAGGTTTGCCATCCAAAAGACGCTGCAAAGCGTCCTCGCACGCTATCAGACCGCTGCTCGTAGGTTCCATTAACGCTCCACTCTGTTGATCTGACGCGCCTTAAAGTAAGACAACCGCTCAAGATCGCCCTTTGTGATTTGATACTCGCCAGTATTATCTGCATACCCAGCCAGCTCGGCAGTTGTAACTTGAATAGCATCATCGACCAGTTCAGGCTTAATTATCGCGCCCTCACAAGAGAGACACTCAGTAAAATCACCTAGCATAAAGGAGTCGCATCGTCCGACTTTTGTACACCCGCCTAAGAGTGTGTCTCGATAGCTAATACTCCCACTCTTTACCTGAACAACAGTTTCAGCCCGCACATCCTCTACACATACCTCGCCTTTTTCTACGCGAGTCTTTTGTTTCTCCATATAGGATCCAGTACCGCCAAATAAGGGGTCATCTCTAAATAGCACATCAGATAGAAGTTGATTCGCAACAGCCATGGGAATTCCCATTTGAAATTCCAAAGCAACGTGAGAAGGAGGCAATACAAACTCTTTCCTTCCAGGATCGTAGTAACCAAAAATTGTCCTGAGGTTTTCGAAACCATTGCTGTAATACCGAGACATTTCAATGGTCATATGTTTGTACTGTGACTTCAGACTGGGCAATGAGACAAACCCGCTATTGCTTGCATAAAATGCCAATGAACGGCGAAATTGATGACTGGTCAAAGGCCAGGATTGTCCAACTCCAAATTTAGACTCGTGATAAAAGTCGCGCTTAGTGTCGGTTTGAGACAACTCCTGCAAGTCAGACGATTCAATTACAAAAGATTTGAAAGCTGCAAGCCTCACATTTGAAGCAGTTAAGCTACCAACTCCAACCTCGGCTCCCTTATGCTTTAGGATAGACGGATTGAGAAATAAGGGACAGTTCGGGCCCGTTGCGATCTTGTACAATTTTGCAAGACCGCGACAGATGGCCTGTGCGATCTTCACTGCCTTGACGACATCACTTGGCGCAAACCACGACTCTGCTTTTCTGTAACCGGTAAATTTGGTCGTAGTAGAAAGTATGCTTACTGCTCTCGTCCGATCACGCACCACGCCGATATCGTCAACGGTTTCCTTTATATATATCTGCTCTGCAAGACAATTATACGGCATACGCAGCACTTCCTGATCGCGCATTCCAGTATATAGGTGAATAACCTGCTTTAACGCATACTGCATTTTTAGCAGTGACGAACTAAAATATCTTTTATGCTCACACAAAAATTCACCAGAAAAAACATCAGCCAATCCATGATGCTCAAGCGCATCAATCATAGCTGGCCTAAAGTAGGTTTTACCGCCAAACCCTGCCGCACTCTGAGTTGAGAAATTAAGCCCGTAATATTTATCATCAAACTTAGCTATGAATGATTCGAAACGACCTATACCAACGTGCATCTGATCTAATAGATCGGCCAAGCCATTTATCATCCCCAAATAAATCCGAGTAGGAATTACCGGGTGTTGATGGTAGCTACCCCTATCAAATTTAAGATCACCGCTATTAACTACTCGATAACCTAGGCGGTCCTCACCAACGAGAATCAACCCCCTAAGGATGCTGGAAACCAACCTAGCGATCAAGCAACTATCTTTATTATCCTCAAGGAATGCAGCTAAATAAATGGGGGTAGTTAGTAACTGCCGCAAAGTAAGCGAGCCAACGGCTGGTTTTTCCTTTTGTCGATCACAGAATTTAATAGCTGCACGAATTACAAACCAATAGTTTACTACTGTTCCAACGCTGAGCTTGCCGGCTCGCCCACCACCCACAAAATAGATCAGGCAGTAAATCACATACTTCGCCTCATCAATTAGCGAATACTGTTCAGAGCCATTAAACTCAAAAACCGTTTCAAAATAAAACTTATTGACCTTTTTCGAACTGAGCCTATAAGGATTAAAATCCCAAACCTGTTCTTTATAAACAGCTGTTGGAGCGCCGCTATTGTCGCGGCACAAGACAAAATCTGGGTTCGGTACAAAGGCACTAGTAATCAGGGCTTTATCCGGAGCAAAACTACCCAATCGTTCAGCACCAACAAAAAGACTACTTACGGCTGCCAAACTCAAAATACAACCCCCATTTTCTCAAAACGCTGCAAACGCCTTTCCCAAAATGGTGTTAGTACACCAAGTTCGAAAACTTTTTCTCTCGTCTCTGCAACCATTTTAGCTGTAACTTCAGAGCGAGCCGCGATTGCATCCAAAACAAATTCGATCCTGATACATAAATCTTTATATAAAGACTCTGCATGACTGCTATCACCCGCCGTATCACGCACAACGTTAATCACATAATGTAGACTAAGGACTTTATGAATATCTTCCTGATCAGAGTGACAAATATAGTGTGCGCAATACAAGCAGCCATATTGAGTTCGACAATTCGGTTCAATCACCACCGTTCCAGCATCGCATACTGCCCTCGGCAAATTGAAGACCTCGCAATGGCCGGATGCCGTGGAAGTCCCTGCTTTTAGCGCAGCTTCACTTCGTTCACGCACCATCTGCGCGGCGTGGCGCACAGACTCCCAATATGTGCCAAATTCCGTTTCCTGCTGCTCGATAGTCGCTTCAGAGTACACCGCCAAATTAACCGCTTTGGTATGGTTTAGTGACTGAGCTACAACCTCTGGATCGAAGCGTGCCGAGTGCTCGGTATTACTTTTATGTTTGCGAACTTTCCGTGACGTTATGTTGGGAAACGTCGGATCCAAAAAAACTCCCGAGATAGAACTGTAAAATGTTTGCATTGCGGTAGCCGCATAAAATCTGGAAAATACTCGACCAAATTCACCACCTTTACTACTAACAGTAAAAAACAAACTATCAACGTACTGGCCATCAAGAACCCATTCGCGAAGCTTCAGATACTCCTTGAGAATATGTAGCCCTTCTTTGCGGCCAATGACATAGCCTGCTTTCTTTCCCCCCGCGCGAAATTTAATTGCTACCAGTTCTTTTTTTAGCGAAGAACTTGCTAACTCCAGAGCATCCTCATATTTAAATTGCTCTAGTTCTGTGGGGGAGGCACCGGTTATAAGCAACATCAGGGCTGCATAGGCTTTCGCTGCCAGAACAGCCATTAGAATCCGATCATAACAACGTCGATTCGTATTAGCAGCATCAAAATTAACTTGCACTTTTTTAAGGTCAAACTTGATGTTGCCCAGGTTAACATCCCGCCTTTTTTCCACAAGACGCGAAAAATACTCATCGATAGTAGAAATACGCCGGGCGTCAGCATTATAACAAGCGGCGCATTGAGTGAATGGGCCGGACGTACCCGACTTCGAAGGAAATCGCACTACCTCATAATCTCTTATTTTCACCACGCACGGATAATGCTCATTTTTAAGGAGGAACTCGCTATAGCGACGGCCAATGGCCAAGCAAGCATCCTTAAACATTTGTACATCCGACACCCTCGGCGGTCTAGTAGAACTCCTTTCGGGAGAAATCAATACCGCACAACGTATGACGTATTTATAATCTTCTGGCAGTTGTAACTCTATAAGTTTCTGGAACGCCTTTTGAAGGGCATTCGCATGCCTAGAAGAAAACCTCTCCTTTAGAAGCAATTCATTCAGATAGTCAGTATATCCCACATATGCACTAGACGCTTGGTCAGCATCGCTGAATACTTCCATATATCCATTTTCATTCAACCAATTAACAACACCCTCAAACAACCTAAAGCGAAGTAAAACTGTTGTACCTCGAAAACCCAAAAAATAATCTAGCAGATTTATAATCAGCTTGCGGCGGCTTTTGACCAATGATGATTCCATTACCGGAATACCTTTATCTGAGTCAAGTCCGAATCCAGCGATCTTCCCGCGATTGCAATAGGCAAAACTTCCAATATCTAATGGAGATTTACGCCCTCCCGCTTCAGCGAGTTGCAAGCGCAGGCGCTCTGGGCGCAAAAACTCCGTGCCAATCTGTTCTAGCGTGATGATATCCGTGTCCCGCTGCACCATTTCTACTTCTTTATCCATCTTGTGGATCCAGCCCCAGATCAGCATAACTATTAAAAAAAAGCTTTGCCTCATAAAACTCTTGAGCAACTAGTTTCTTAGGCAGCATCTTGAATAGCTGAAGATAGTGCTCCGTCATTTCTCTCGAAACGTGGTGCATACGTTCCCTAATAAAATCAATGTCGTTCCCCGGCTGCATAATGCCGGCTTCAATGAACTCTTGCAGGCGCTGATATAGCTGGAACGCGAAAGTTGCACGCAACCAGTGATACGTAAAATCTTTTGGAAATATATGAGATACTTTCTGTAGCAGCTTGCGCTTGATAGTGTCCGTCACTTGGCCTGTAGGACGGGATTTTACAACCGGGTAACGCGGATCGTCTTTCGCCATGTAATAGCATCCGCCTTGGTCGGAGAGGAAGATATACATATCATCATCACTCATGAAAAAGCCGGGGTATTGTGTTGCCAGATGCACGCGCAACTTGGCTCGCCGCTCCTTCATCATAGAGCTGTTTGCGAGCACCAGCAATTCCTCTGCAAGCTGCTTTGGCACATGCAACCGCTGACTGCGATCCTTCTTAGTATCAATTCCCGTACCAGGGCCCGCATGCAAAAGATAAGTGCCATCGCCTTGTAATTTATCCGGCGTAAAATTCTTCAAATGCTTAATACGCATGGTCAAAACAGTCTGCTTGCGCGCCCCCGTGATTAACGCAGTAAGTAGGATAACGCGCTCCAAGGCCGACCATTCTTTACCTTTCAAAATCCCCATAAACTCCGCCAGTTCGGTATTCGAGAGCGGCCGGAGGTCTTCACCGTCCTCTCGCACATAGCCTATTGATACAAAACTGGCGGGCGCCTTCGACTTGGTCTGGCTGCGTTTCTCAGCCGAAAGCATTTTGGCCGCTCCGTAGGAATTTTTTACAAGAAACTTAATTTCCTTGACCGTATCGACTCGCTGCATATCAATATCGTGCCAATTACAACTTACGAACCTGTAAAAATTAAACACAACGCCTGTATATTGATTTATTACAGCCGCACTACGTTTCCCGCCATTAATTAAACTGGCAAAATATTTATATGTGGGCCTCAGCGCTGGACGACGGCCTGAAAAGTCTAGCCAATCAAGCCCTTCTTCCTCACAGAAGATCAGATAGTCTAGTAGCTTGCTGGCCCGACGACGAATTTCGTCGGTAGGCCTATTAGTTAATGTTTTGTCTTCAACCAAGTACCGAAGGTAAGAATTAGCTTCAAACCACGGCTTGCCGGTATTGTGAAATAGGAAAGGACAATTGTAGATATCACCTGAACCGCTTAATGCGCCAAATTCATTGACCTGATGAAGCACCTTGGAAGTAGCGCCTTCAAGCGTCGACTCAATGGATCCGCGAGGCTTTTCAGTGACATGCAAACTGGCGAAGGCATCCCGCACATGGGGGATCAGCACCAGGCGACCTTCGTGACGCGGATTGGAGTAGGACATGACTCAACCTCAGAGGAATGAGTCAATCTTATAGGTTATGTGTTGAATGTAATCCCTACTTGTCAATATTTTTCTTGTTAAGCGATTCAACCCAAGGGTCCAACTTATGGAATAGCTTCGGATACCGTCCCTTCAGGTCCTTCTTCACCTCAATATAGGTAGACCGCCAAAAGTTGGCCAGGTCCTGCGTCACCTGCACCGGACGGCGTGCTGGAGACAGCAAATGCAGTTTCAAAACCTGCCGCCCATTGGCAATGCGCGGGGTATCAGATAACCCAAACAACTCTTGTAGCCGCACCGACAGAATCGGCGGATGTTCGCTGTAGTCGATACGGACATTCGAGCCAGACGGCACCTGGATGGTCTGCGGGGCCTGCGCTTCCAGTTGTTGCGGCATTGGCCACGGCAGGAGGTTGCGCAGGATGGAGGACAGGTCGAGCTGGCTGAAATGGCTGAGCCGGGTGACTTTGCCCAGGTAGGGCATCAGCCAGTTTTCGAGTGTCGCCAGCAGTTGCGCGTCACTCAGGTCGGGCCATTCGCTTGCTGCACTTTTGTCGATGTCCAGGTTGCGTAGCAGCGCGACACGCGCCTGCCACTGGCGCAGTTCGGGTGTCCACGGCAGCAGTTCCAGGCCTTTGCGACGCACCAGCGCCAGCAATGCCTGGCTGCGAGCTGCGTCATCGAGGCCGATCAGCGGTTCACGGTTGATAATAAGCTCGCCCGCCTTGCGCTGCCGTTCTGCGCGGAACACGCCTTCGCGCTCATCCCAGTCTATCTGGTCCACGGTGATGACCTGCTCGGCCAGCACAGAGTCGAACAGCGCTGGATCGAATTCGGCAGCGAGGTAGATGCGTTCCTCGCGCTGACCCTGACGGCTGCCTAAATCTGCGATGACCAGCCAAGGCTGCTTCATCAGTGCGTCGGCCTCGGCGAAAAGTGCCGCACGACCGTTGGCCAAACGATATTCAGCACCGCCGGGGCGACGTTGTTGTGCCACGCGATCCGGGTAGGCCAGCGCCAGTAGAGCGCCCAACCAGCGAGAGTGATCGGGATCGCTGACCGGGCTTTTCGCGGTGCCGCGCAGGTATCCGCGATATTGCCGTGCTAGCTGTTTAGATCGCTGCACGCCGCCCTGTGCGCCACGCGCAGCACGCTCGGTGCCCGCCAGCAAGGTCAGGCGGCTGTGCAGATCGGCCCCACCGCCGTGCAGAATATCGCGCTCGCCCAACAGTGCGGCCACGTCACACGCCAGTTCGCCCAAGCCCAATGCATGACCGCGTAGCAGCAGGTGCGCGATGCGCGGATGGGCCGGCAGCTCGGCCATCGCCTGACCGTGGGGCGTCAGCGCTGGCGGTTGGCCCGGCTGATTGCTCAGCGCCTCAAGCCGCACCAGCAAGTCTTGCGCCTGTGAATAAGCCGCCGCCGGCGGGACATCAAGCCAGACCAGTTGCGCAGGCGTGACGCCCCAGCGCGCCAGTTGCAGCGCAAGCCCGGCAAGGTCCGCCTGAAGAATTTCTGCCGCGCCGTAGGCGGCCAGTTGATCGTGTTGCGCTTCTGACCACAGCCGGTAACACACACCCGGCTCCAGCCGCCCTGCCCGCCCGGCACGCTGGGTGGCGCTGGCACGAGAGATGCGCTGTGTTTCCAGGCGCGTCATGCCGCTGCCCGGATCGAAACGCGGCACCCGCGCCAACCCGGCATCGATCACCACACGCACGCCGTCGATGGTCAGGCTGGTCTCTGCGATATTGGTCGCCAGCACCACTTTGCGCGTGCCCTTGGGCGCCGGTTCGATAGCAGCGCGTTGCGCATTCAGATCAAGCTCGCCATGCAAAGGGCAAAGCAGGATGTCGGCGCGTTCGCCCAGCGCTTCTGCCAGTTGCTGGTTGACCCGACGAATCTCGGCCTGCCCCGGCAGAAATACCAGCAGACTGCCGGGCTCGCTGCCCAGCGCATCCAGCACCGTCTGCACGACACGCGGCTCGATGAATTCACCCGGCTGAAAAGGACGCCCCCACTGCGTGGTCACCGGAAACATCCGCCCGTCGCTGCGCACTACCGGCGCGTCGTCCAGCAACACCGCCAGTCGCTCGCCTTCCAGCGTGGCCGACATCAGCAGAATCTTCAGCGGCTGATCGTCACGAAAGAGCTCACGACCATTGAGGCTCAGGGCCAATGCCAGATCAGCATCCAGACTGCGCTCGTGAAACTCATCGAAAATCAGCAGCCCGACGCCTTCCAGCGCAGGGTCGTCCTGCAAACGACGCGTGAGAATCCCCTCAGTCACCACTTCAATACGCGTCTTCGGGCCGACCCGACTTTCCAGACGGATTCGATAACCCACCGTCTCACCGACCTTCTCGCCCAGCTCACTGGCCAATCGCTCGGCGGCCGCTCTTGCGGCCAAACGACGAGGCTCCAGCATCAGAATGGTCTGCCCGGCCAGCCAGGTTTCCTCAAGCAGCGCGAGCGGCACACGCGTGGTCTTGCCCGCGCCGGGAGGGGCTTCGAGTACAGCTTCATGGCGCGTGGTCAGGGCCTGGCGCAGAGCTGGCAGGACGGCATCGATGGGTAACGAGATCATGGGGGCTCCCGGAGAGATGCGGGGGAGTATACCGGGGTGGGGTTGGGGAATCAGGCGGCGTGTTTTAGCTGGATGGCAGTCGCCAGAAAGACTGCCGCAAGCATGCCTCACGCCGAAAAATCAGACCTAGACCTCGTCGCCCTTCTCATTAATAAGGCCATTGTCGTATTTCTTGCGCAATTCTGGGTCGGACAAAATCTTGAACGCATTTGAAATCACTTTGAAACGTTCAGTCGCCTCAGCCTCGTTACCGACGTTCTTATCAGGATGATTCTTCAGCGAGGCTTTCTTGTAGGCCATTTTGACTGCGGAGAGGTCTGCCGTCATGTCCGAGAGTCCCAGGTGCTCGTACAACGGCTTGACGGGTGACTTGGCGGGGGCGGAATCGCTCACCTTCGCGGAAGCGTCAGCGGCTGGTGTGTTGTGGGGCCGTTGTGTTGACGGCCGCTCAGCGCCTGCATTGGGCTTTGCTTTCGGTGGCGGCGGGGTGCTGTTGGCCTGCGGGCGAGTGCGTGGAGGCGTTTGCGGACGTGCTTGCTGTTGGGCGCTTTCAGGTCTCCAGGATGGGCCCGGTGTGGGTCGTCGTACGCGATCGGTGTTCGACTGACGAATCTCGTTGATCAACTGGTCAGCGATGTCGTTCATCAGCTTGTTCAGCTTCAGGTTGCTGGAAAAGAACGCATGGTGCGCCTCACAGTTGTCCTTGCCCTGCGCGGGTTCAGGCTTGGCCATCGCGTCGGCCAGCTTCTTGCCCAGAGAGAACAACATCTTGCCCTGGCTGTCGCTGACGCCCAAAAAGCTCATCACGTTATGCATCGACTTGTCGCGCTCCCAGACAACGCTGGCTACGTCGAAGGCAGCTCGTGCCAGGTTGAATCGGCCTCCGCCTTCATGGGTCTCGACATGGGTCACCGGTTCCTTGCCGCGCAACGCGTCCAGGATTACCGCGAGGCCTTTCTGCTGACGCTCGTTGAGCCGGCCTTTCTGCTCCAGCAATGAGCTGTTGACCTGCAACGCCACTTTGCCAGCGATATGGCTAACGACGTTCATCGCGCGATCTATCGTTGGCCTTGTCGAATCGCTGAGCGCCACACGCGCCAAGGAGGATGCAATGCTGGTGAGGTTGATCATATGCTTTCCCGGAAACTCATTGTCGTCTTGGTGGCAAGCAACGGGATCTGGTTCCACGGGATGTCCAACTCTGCACAGGCGCAGAACACTGACGCGAGCATCAGTCAGGTGTGTGCATTACGGTCAGCCCGCCTTGGCCGCCATCGCCGTTACTTCCACGCGCATACCCTCAACCGCCAGCGATGCCACGCCCACTGCTGCGCGCACTGGCCACGGTTTTTTGAAGAAGCGTTTGTACACTTCGTTGAAGGCGGCGCGATCGGCCATGTCGGTCAGGTAGATGGTCAGGTGCATGACCCGGTCCATCGAGCTGCCGGCGCGTTCGAGGGCGTCTTTCAGGGCACGCAGGGTGCATTCGCTCTGCTCGGTGATGCCGCCCAGTTCCAGGCTACCGTCGGGATGAGTGGGGATCTGGGTGCTGACCAGCACGCCGTTGAAGTCGGCGACGTCCGACGAGATGGACTCCGGATCTGGATCGGGGGTGAAGGTGATGTCTGCGTTTGCCATGGGATCTCTGCTTTGCAAAGGATGGAAAACGCCAAGCCTACGCGAGCGACAGGTGGGGGTCGAGCCGTGGGCTTTGTCGCGGAAAGTTGAAATGCGCCGCGTTGCTCTACAGAATCGCGCCCGGACCCGGCCATGCTGTCGGACGTTTGGGGTGAAAGGGGTTGCCGTTGAACGAACAGAGATTGTCCATGCGCCTTGAGCGTGTGGCGACGCACGTACCCACCGGTGCGCGGCTGGCTGATATCGGCTCGGATCACGGTTATCTGCCGGTGGCGCTGCTGAACCGTGGTGCCATCTCGGCGGCGGTGGCTGGCGAGGTGGCGTTGACGCCGTTCCACGCAGCCGAACGTACGGTGCGCGAGAATGAACTGGAGCAACAGGTTAGCGTGCGTCTGGCCGATGGTCTGGCGGCGATTGAGGCGGAAGACGGGATAACGGCGGTCAGCATGTGCGGCATGGGTGGCGAGACGATCCGCGACATCCTTGAACGTGGCAAGGCGCGCCTGAGCGGTCAGGAACGCTTGATCCTGCAACCCAATGGCGGCGAGCAGCCGTTGCGGCTTTGGCTGATGGAGCATGACTACCGCATCGTCAGCGAAGAGGTGCTGCGGGAAAACCGTTTCGACTACGAAATCATCGTCGCCGAGCGCACCGGGCCCGTTAAATACAACGCCGAGGAGCTGTATTTCGGCCCGCTGCAGATGCAGGCGCGCAGCCCGGCATTTCTGCTCAAGTGGCAGCGTTTATTGGGCAAAAAACAGAAAACGCTGAACAACTTCGAAAGGGCACAGAAAGGCGTGAGCGAAGAAAAATGGCAAGAGGTTGCGCAGCAGATTCGCTGGATTAGCGCATTGCTGGCCTGAAAATCGAACTCGTGCACGAACTTGCTCTCAAATCCGCATGATCCACAGTTCAGGCTTTATGGCGCCTTCATCTGGTGGCGTCAAAGTTGCAATGTGACGCGGAGCGTCACGAACTGCATTCCCACGCGGAGCGTGAGGAACGAGAGGTCTCCGGGACATTACTTCTCGTGACCATGCCCGGCGCAAGGCAAATCAGCCGGGCGCGCCTTGTTTATCTCGCGCCAATGCTCTGCGTGAGGAACGAGAGGTGTTCGGGAGAACGCTTCTGGCCACCATGCTCGTCGCAATGCAATCAGCCCGGCGCGTCTTCTACACAACCATCGACGGGAGCAACACGACCATGTATTCAGACGTACTTTCCTGGGGCCACGGGCCTCGTCTGTTCGAAGTCTTCCTTGAGCCAACCTGCCCTTTTTCAGTGAAGGCGTTCTTCAAGCTCGATGAGCTGCTGGCTCAGGCCGGAGAAGACAAAATCACTGTCAAAATCCGCCTGCAATCCCAGCCCTGGCACATGTTTTCGGGCGTTATCGTGCGCTGCATACTCGCGGCTGCAACGCTGGAAGGCGGAAAGGAAAGCGCCAAGGCCGTCATGACAGCGGTTGCCTCGCACCGTGAAGAGTTCGAGTTTGAACATCACGCAAGCGGCCCGAACATGGACGCGACGCCTAATGACATCATCGCGCGTATCGAGCGTTACAGCGGCCTTGCGCTGGCTGACGCATTCGCCAATCCGGAGCTTGAGCACGCCGTGAAATGGCACGCTAAATACGCCCGCCAGAACGGCATACACGTCTCGCCGACCTTCATGATCGACGGTCTTGTGCAGCCGGGCTTGAGCAGTGGCGACCCAGTATCGAAGTGGGTCACGGAGATAGGCTGAGAGGCGAGCTCAACCCAGCGCGTCGATCCGCTCATTGATCCATTCACGGCTGCGCACCAGAGCCTTGCGCGCCAAGGTAGTCGGGAAGTGGATGAAGCCATGCGGCGACTCGGGCATCAGGTGCATTTCGACCTCTGCCGAGTCGGCCCAGTGCTCGGCCATTTGCAGTGTGTCGTCCAGAAGCGGATCAATCTCCCCGACGAACATCAGTGCAGGCGGCAAGTCAGTCAAGTCGCCATACAAAGGCGATAGTGGCGGCTCGCGGCGTTTATCGTCGCTTCGGTCGGGGGTAAGCAAACGCATTGCACCGACCATGCCCGGCCCGTCCAGCACCAGCGTCTCCGGCCCTGCGGTACGCACGCTCTTGGTGCCCGTCAGGTCGTAGACGCCGTAGTACAGGACCGTACCCACTATCCGCTCGAGCAGATCAGGTCGGCTTTTCAATTTCAGAAGCGTGGCCGCAGCAAGATGACCGCCAGCTGATTCGCCGACGACAATAACTGGCAGACCGGCGAACTCGTCGCACTCGTTTCCCAACAGCCAGCAGGCGGCAGAAAAGCAATCTTCCATCAGGCCTTCAATGGGGGTTGTCACCGCCAGCCGGTAATCGACCGAAACCACTGCCACATTGCAGGCGTTGACCATGCCGACGTTGAGCTCATCGTTCATCTGGGCGTTGCCAATCACCCATCCGCCACCGTGAATATCGAACACCACGCCACTGGGTTTGCCTTTGGGCCTGATCATACGCACGGGGACCGGTACGTTATCCGTGCTGACCGTTCTTTTTTCAATCTGCAGTCCATGCCCTCCCGGTTTGAAAGCGCTGCCAATCTGAGCCGCACGCAATAACGCCTGAATCAACCGGGGTGTAACACGATTGCGAATCTGGAAACGCGGCATTCGCGCGAGGGTTTTATTAAACCGTCGCACTTCTGACAACTCCTGCTCACTGCAAGGCCAAGGCTGTTTTTTGTCCAATTTCTGCTCTCTTGTCAGGCTGACGTGTGCGGGGGCCGACAATGCGCTTGCCCCCACCTGTACCTGAGAGGCTCTTAGTCGTAGAACGGTTCAACGGATGCCCGACTGCCCACGAAAAAACTGTCCGCGACCAGCCGCAACGGTTGCAGGTCCAGATCACTGGCCTTGTTGCCGATCAACTGTTGGAAGTGTCGATACACCGCCGCGTACTCGCCTTCCTCCGAAACCGTCTGGCGCACGCCATCGATACTCAACAGTGCGCCGCCGTTATCCAGGCGCAAGGTGCCTTCGGCGCAACGAATCTCGATGCTCCAGAGTTCGTCATGACCGTGATCGAAGTCGAACTCGGCACGAATATCGAGGTGGCGCGTGTCGGACATCTTGATAGAAGCGGCAATTGGTGACTGGCAGTTGCTCGGCACGCGCAGTTCGGCAGATTTGACGAACAATGGAAGTGGCAGCAGGTGAGTCACTATCGACAGGGCGTTGATGCCCGGATCGAACACGCCAAGGCCACCGGGCTGCCAGATCCACGCCTGACCGGGGTGCCATTTGCGCACGTCTTCTTTCCAGTCGATCTGCACGCTGTGCAGGGTGCGGGTGGACAACCACTCACGCGCCGCTTCGATACCCTGCGCGTAACGCGAATGCCAGGCGAACAGACCACTGACGCCCTGCTCTTGCACTTGGGCCACCAACGCCATCGCCTCACCCAGCGTCGCACACGGCGGTTTCTCGACCAGCACGTGTTTGCCTGCCGCCAATGCCTCTTGCACCAGGGCAAAGCGACCTTGCGGGGGCGTACAGAACGCGATCGCGTCAACCTGCAGCGCGCTCGCAAGCAGTTCGCCCAGGGATTTGAAATTCTCTACCCCGGCGCACGGCTGGCCTTGCGTGGCCACGGCCACCAGCTTAAATGCGGGGTTGGCGTGGATCGCCGGGACGTGTTGATCCTGCGCAATCTTGCCGTAGCCCACCAGACCGAGACAAATCGGTTGCATACATGACTCCTGAGTTTTTGTAATTATCGTGGGCACAGTAAACCAGATGTTAATAGTGGGCGGTAAGGGGCATCGGCGCGGGAACTGTTTTCCTCCTACCGCTGCAATTCTGCAGTTCAGTCAGATGCATGCTCGCAGAACCACGCCATTACTCAATAGTCTTAGCCTTGCAGCCATTGCCTTGTATAGTTGCCCTCTTCATCTCAGGAGCTTTCCATGCGCATTCCTTCTCGCTTGATCGGTGGCGTTCTGGTCGCCACGTTGCTGACTCAGATTTCTGCCTGCGGCAGTATTTTCTATCCTGACCGTCGCGGTCAGATTGATGGCAAGGTTGACCCGGCCATTGCGGCGCTGGATGCTTTCGCGCTGCTGTTCTATATCGTTCCCGGGGTGATTGCGTTTGCAGTGGACTTCGCGACGGGCGCGATCTATTACGCACCCGGCGAGCATGCGCAGATCGATCCGCAGAAGCTGCAAAAGGCGATCAAGGCTGACGGCAGCGTCGACAACACCAAGCTGCAAGCCATCATTGAAACCGAGCTGGGCCGTTCCCTGCCACTGAACGACCCACGCCTGATTCAGCACAAAGGCAGCGTGGAACAACTGGCAGCCTTGGGCCTGGTCCCGGCAGCCTGATATCGATACGGTTCAAGGAAGCGTCATGAGCACCACTGCCGAACATTCCCGACTGCTGCGTCTGGCGACGCGGGCCTCGCTGGCGGTTGCCGTGACGCTGATCCTGGCCAAGGGCGTTGCCTGGTGGCTGAGTGGTTCAGTGAGCCTGTTGGCCGGCCTTACCGATTCGCTGCTTGATGGCGCGGCCTCGTTCCTCAATCTGCTGGCGGTGCATTACGCATTGCGCCCAGCCGATGAGGATCATCGCTATGGTCATGGCAAGGCGGAAGCGCTGTCGGGTATGGCGCAGGCGCTGTTCATCACCGTCAGTGGCGTGCTGATCGCGGTTCAGGCGGTCGAACGCATCCAGAACCCGGAACCGCTGGGCGCGCCGCTGTTGGGTATGGTGGTGATGGTGATTTCCATCGCACTGACGCTCGCACTGCTCACCTTGCAATACCGGGTGATCAAGGCGACAGGCTCGGCGGCCATCCGTGCCGACTCGCTGCACTACCGTTCCGACTTGCTGCTGAACGCCAGTATTCTAGTGGCGCTGACCCTTGCGTATTTCGGCTGGCAACAGCTGGACGCGTATTTTGGTCTGGGCATCGCGCTGTACATCTTGTGGAGCGCTTTGCAGATCGCCCGCGAGACAGTGTCGGTGTTGATGGATGAAGAATTGCCCGCCGATGTCAGCACGCGCATGCTGGCGCTGGCGTGCGACGTGCCGGGCGTGCTTGGGGCGCATGATCTGCGTACACGGATTTCCGGCAATCACTGGTTTGTGCAGCTACATCTGGAGTTGCCGGGCACACTGACCCTGTCGGTCGCCCATGCGCTCTGCGACAAGGTCGCCGATGCTATTCACGAGCAATTCCCGAAGGCCGAAGTGCTGGTGCACGCCGACCCTCAGGAAGTCGTCAAGCAAGCCAATGTCTGATCAGCGTCAATTGACGCTGACGTTGTAGCCACGCCCTGCCAGACAGTCGCCCATCGAGCGACGATAGGCATCCACCAAGTCCGGCGGCTGGCCGCTGACATTGGCCGGGTCGAAGCCGCTCTGCTGCGCGGCCTGCAAATAGCACTGATAGTGATCCAGTTCGACCTGTTGCGGGCTCTGGCCATTGGCAGGGTAGGCAACCGGATCGTAGCCATTGACCTGCTGTCCAGCAGGGGCCTGATACACCGCCTCGTTCTGCGGCGGGTTGACCACTACGTAGTCCTGACTGTCAGGCTGGTAGGCATAATAAGTACCGGCTGCCAGAAACAGCAGACTGCTGCCGATCCACACTTCCTGCGAGTAGGACGGTAGTCTGCTGACACGTACACCGTAAGGCGGTGTCACCACGACATAACGCGGGCCTTGCGGGCGATACCAGTAACCACCCGAGTAGTAATAGTCCTGACCACGATAGGGAATACGCGAGTAGCCACCCGGTACGCGATCTATCGCATAGCCAGGCCGATATTGCGGGCCTGGCCCCCAGCCATTGCCACGCCCGTCGGGACGCCCTTCCCAACGGTCATTGGGGCGACCGTTACCGGCCTGCCAGTTGCGGTTGTTGCCACGCGGGATGTCCTGATAGTAGCCCTGACGCGGCGGCTGGGTTTGCCACACCTCTCCAGGACCACCCTGGATCGGCAGGTTGTTCTGGCTTTGGCGCAACTGCTGGCGCTGCTGGTTTTGCTGCTGCTGAATCTGACTCTGCTGATCACGTTGTTGCTGATCGATCTGCTGTTGCTGCTGGCGCTCGACGTTGCGCTGCTGGATCTGCTGTTGCTGGATCTGCTGCTGTTGCTGTTGCTCAACCTGACGCTGCTGGTTCTGCTGTTCCTGAATCTGGCGTTGCTGATTGATCTGCTGCTGGTTGATCTGTTGTTGCTGCTGACGCTCGACCTGGCGCTGCTGATTCTGCTGCTGTTGGATCTGACGCTGCTGATTATTCTGTTCCTGGAAGCGCTGCTGTTGTTGCTGACGCTGCTGCCCGTTTTCGCCAGAGCTGTTGTACAACTGATTGCGCGGCGAATCATCACGTTCGTCGGCCAATGCCTGAGCGCTGATGCTCAGACACAACAGACTTACACCCGCAAACTGCCAGATGCCAGATTTCATGCTTTCCTCACTAGAGCGCGGGTTGACGTCATTAAGACTGTTTAAGCGTAGCGCCGTTCTGCGCACTTTATCAGCAGACAAAGAAAAGGGGACCAAATGGCCCCCTTGAGATACTTCGCCCTGGCGCAACGCTTTTGACGTTGGCTCACCTCATGCCGTCTTCTGGACAGTATGTAGCCCGGGGGCCTGGCACACCCTGTCGGGTGGGAGGCCGCGACTGGCCTGATTCGGAGAGTCGCGCTGGACGCTGTGTCCGGGCAGTGATTCTGGTTAAAAGAATAGGCCTGAGGCTAAGGCAGAGGATTGCTAATATTGCGGATTAAAACATTACTTGCGCAATTTTTGACTTCAGATGAATAATCCAGCGCAATTGAATTGATAAAGGGGTGCATCGTGAGCAAGCTCGACAGATACGACCTGAGCATTTTGGCTGAATTGCAACGGGACGCACGCATATCCAACCAGGAATTGGCCGAACGCATCGGTCTGTCACCCTCACCCTGCTCGCGCCGGGTCAAGCAACTGGAGGACGACGGTTACATCGTGCGTCAGGTGGCCATGCTGGATCGCAAGAAACTTGGCCTGAACCTCACCGCCTACGTGCTGATCGGCATGGACCGGCACACGCCCGAGCGGTTCGAGAATTTCGAGCAGCAAATCCGTAACCTGCCTCAGGTTCTGGAATGCAGCCTGGTGACCGGCATGGACGCAGACTACCAACTGAAAGTGGTAGTGCCGGACATGGATCACTACCAGAAACTGCTACTGGGCCATCTGACGCGTATCGAGGGCGTGACCAGCGTCAAGTCCAGCTTTGTGCTCAATCAGGTGCTGGCCAGCACCGAAATGCCGCTGACCCATTTGCGCAACTGAGCCCGCTCGACCTCACAGCTTTGCGGCGACTTCCCGATATTGGCCCTGATCCAGGCCATCCAGCGTCCAGTCGCCAATTCTGACCCGCACCAGCCGCAGGGTCGGCAACCCGACGGCAGCAGTCATGCGCCGCACCTGCCGATTACGCCCTTCCTTGATCACCAGTTCCAGCCAGCTGGTCGGCACGCTCTTGCGAAAGCGCACAGGCGGGTTGCGCGGCCACAGTTGCGGTTCATCGAGCTGCCGCGCCTCGGCGGGCAAGGTCGGGCCGTCGTTGAGCTGGACACCGTCGCGCAACTGCTGCAACTGCTCATCGGTCGGCTCACCCTCGACCTGCACCCAGTAGGTCTTGGCCAGTTTGTGTTTCGGGTCGGCGATGCGCGCCTGCAACTGGCCGTCGTTGGTCAGCAGCAACAAGCCTTCACTGTCGCGATCCAGTCGTCCGGCCGGATAAATGCCGGGGATCTTGATGAAGTCCTTGAGCGTGGCGCGCCCTCCTTCGTCACTGAATTGAGTCAGCACATCGAATGGCTTGTTGAAGAGGAACAGCTTCGGCTCGGCCGGTGGCGCTTTGGCGACACGCCGGGCAGCGCCTGCCGGGTTGGAGGCAGGACGGCGGGAAACGGGGCGTTGGGTGCGGGACATGGGAATTAGGCAATCAAAAAACAGAAAGGGCCACTTTAGTGGCCCTTTGTGCAAATACCAATCTATTAACGGAATGGCGGCTCGTCGAAGCTGCGCAGTTTGCGCGAGTGAAGCGAGTTCAGCTCGGTGCGCAGCAGGTCCAGCGCGGCGATACCGATCTTCAGGTGCTGGCTGACCGCACGTTCGTAGAACGCATTGGCCGAACCCGGCAGCTTGATTTCACTGTGCAACGGCTTGTCGGATACGCACAGCAACGTGCCGTAAGGCACCCGCAGGCGATAACCCTGAGCGGCGATGGTGCCACTTTCCATGTCGACCGCCACGGCACGCGACAGGTTGATCAATGGACGTTCCTGAGCCCAGCGCAGCTCCCAGTTCCGGTCGTCATAGGTCAACACCGTGCCGGTGCGCAGGCGCTTCTTGAGCTCTTCGCCGCGTTCGCCGGTGATCTGCGCCGCCGATTCCTGTAAGGCCAGTTGCACTTCGGCGAGCGCCGGAATCGGGATATGCGGCGGCAACACGCGGTCGAGAATACCGTCGCGACGCATATAGGCGTGGGCCAGTACGTAATCGCCGATGGTCTGCGACTGACGCAGGCCGCCGCAGTGACCAATCATCAGCCAGCAATGCGGACGCAGGACTGCCAGGTGATCAGTGATGTTCTTGGCGTTGGACGGGCCGACGCCGATGTTGACCAGGGTCACGCCATGGCCGTCTTCGGCGATCAGGTGGTACGCAGGCATCTGATAGCGGTGCCAGACCACGCTGGCGACGATGGCCTGGGCTTCATCCAGGCTCATGCTCTTGTCGACCACCACATTGCCCGGTAGAACCATACGCACGAAACGCGGGTCTTCGCGGAGTTTTTCCAGCCCGTGCAGGATGAACTGGTCGACATAGCGGTGGTAGTTGGTCAGCAGAATCCACGGCTGCACATGACGCCAGTCGCTGCCGGTGTAATGCACCAGACGGCGCAGCGAGAAATCCACCCGCGCGGCATCGAACAGCGCCAGTGGCAGCGGGTCGACATTGGCCCAGTCATAAAGGCCGTCGGCAATACCATCGGTGGCAGCCGACAGGTCGGTGCTGGGGAATACCCGCGCCAGCGCCGCTGCGGTAACGCCAGTGCCGGCCAGCTCATCGCCCTGCTCGACCACGTAAGGATAAGGAATGCTCTGCTCGCTCATGCCGACTTCGACCGTCACGGTGAAATCTTTCATCAGCGGGACAAGTTGTTCGAGCAGGTACTTCTTGAAGGCCTTGGGCTGCGTGACGGTAACGCTGTAAGTGCCCGGCAGCTGCACCTTGGCGTAGGCACGAGTGGTTACCGGCACTTCGCCCTTGCATTGGTAGACCAGGCGCAGTTCCGGGTAGCTGAATTGCGCTCGCTCCTCGGCAGTGGGCTCGACGCGGTCTTTCAAATAGCGCTTGAGCGCCTGACTCAGCGCGCTGGTCGCGCGCTCATGCAGCTCGGCGAGCCGCTCTACGGCCTGCTCGGCGGTGTCGACAACAACAAAGGCTTGGGTCACGATTCATGTCCTGTCTGATCTTGCAGACGTGCATCGTAACGGGTTCGCGTGCTCATGCCACCTGTGGCGAGGACCTGAGCAGCAATGTTTCGACATCGACACCACGCGGCAATGTGCCATACACCCGCCCGCCAGAGGCTATTCGCCCCGCGATAAAGCCATCGCTGACAGCGGCATTGCCCGCTTCCAGCAATAGCTTGCCCTGCAAGGCGACGGCAATGTCCTCGGTCAGTTGGCGGGCGCGGTACTGAATATCGCTCGTGTCCTGAAACGCACCTTTCAATGCAGCTATATGCGCCGCCAGATGCCGATCGCCGTGCCCGTCGCCCAGTTCGTCGAAAAGCGCATCGAGCGCGCCTGGTTCTTTGGACAGGGTTCGCAGCACATCCAGGCATTGCACATTGCCAGAGCCTTCCCACGTGGAGTTGACCGGGGCTTCGCGGTAAAGCCGGGGCAGAATGCTGTCCTCAACATAACCGGCACCGCCCAGACATTCGGCGGCTTCGTTGATCATGGCCGGAGCCCGCTTGCAGATCCAGTATTTACCCACCGCCGTGACCAGACGGACAAAACGTTTTTCGTGATCATCATCGAGATGATCCAGCGCACGGCCCATGCGCAGGGTCAGGGCCAGCGCGGCCTCGCTTTCCAGCGCCAGGTCCGCCAGAACGTTCTGCATCAACGGTTGCTCGGCGAGCACCCTGCCACTGACCGCACGATGCGCGCAATGATGCGTGGCCTGCGTCAGCGCCTGACGCATCAAGGCGCTGGAGCCAATCATGCAGTCGAAACGGGTCATGGCGACCATTTCGATGATGGTCGGTACGCCGCGCCCCTCCTCACCGATCATCCACGCCAGCGCGCCGCGAAACTCGACTTCGCTCGATGCGTTGGACCAGTTGCCGAGCTTGTTTTTCAGGCGCTGGATATAGAACTCGTTGCGGGTGTCGTCCGGTCGGTGGCGCGGCAGCAGAAAACAGCTGAGGCCCTTATCGGTCTGCGCCAGGGTCAGAAACGCGTCGCACATCGGTGCCGAGCAGAACCACTTGTGTCCGACCAGCTCATAAGCCTGGCCGGGGCCACCTGCGCCTACCGGGAACGCGCGCGTGGTGTTGGCGCGCACGTCGGTGCCGCCCTGTTTTTCGGTCATGGCCATGCCGAGGGTTGCGCCACGCTTGTGCGCAATGCCCACGTTACGTGAGTCGTACTCAGTCGACAGCACCTTGGGCAGCCATATTTCAGCCAGATCCGGTTGCAGCCTGAGCGCAGGAACACTGGCGAACGTCATGGTCAGCGGGCAGCCGCTGCCCGGTTCTGCCTGCGTATGCAGATAGCTCATGGCCGCGCGCGCCACATGAGCACCGGGTTGTGGATCGGTCCATGGCAACGACGGGATGCCATGCTCGATGGCCGTGCTCATCAACTGGTGGTACGCCGGGTGAAATTCGATCAGATCGATGCGGTGCCCATAACGGTCATGGCTGGCGAATGCAGGCTTGTTCTGATTGGCCAGAAAGCCCGCCTCCATCAGCGGGCCGCCTGCAAGGGCACCGTAAGCGTCTATGCGCGGTTGCGCCCAGCCCGCACCGAAGCGGCTGCTCCACTCCTGAAGCGGCACGTCGATACGGTAGAGGTTCGCCCCGTCCAGCGGTGGCGGTTGATTGGTGACTTCGTGGGTTTCGGCGAATTGATTCAGGTTCATGAGTCATCTCCTGCCTGTGTGCACGCGCAACATGCAGACAGTGAATCACGCGCCCGACACTTGCAAAAGTGCCGTAGCCGCCGAAATCTCGGCGCTTTTACCTGATGCGCGTATCAAATGACGCTTTATATACCCCACTGAGCCTTGAGTTCTGGGGCTCTGCGCACTGCGCCCGGTACAACCATCAGCATCGGGACGTTCAAGGTAAAGCAACTGCCCTTGCCTGGCTCGGAACGATGACTCAGCTCGCCACCCTGCAACTCGACCAGTTTCCGGCAAATCGCCAGACCGATGCCCAGCCCGCCGTATTCGCGGGTCATGGAGCCGTCGACCTGAAAGAAGTGTTGATACAGTTGGGCTTCGTCCAGTCGGCTGAAACCGATGCCGCTGTCCATCACTTCAACCCGCAGGTACATGCGCTCCAGATCCTGCGGGTGCCCGCTGAAGCGCACTTGCACCGCGCCCTTACGGGTGAATTTGATCGCGTTGTCCACCAGGCACTCGATGCACTGGTAGAGCTTGTCGATGTCGCCACACAGGTAAGGCGGCAGCTTATCGTCCAGATCGAGCGTCAAAATCAGCCCCTTGGACTGAGCCGCGCCCAGGAAGCGATTGCGTAGCCTGTCGGTGAGGTCTTCGGGCGAAAAGGCATTGCAGTCGGCATACAGCACTCCGGCCTGAAGTTCGGTGAGGGTCAGAATGCCGTTGATCATGCTCATCATGTCCCGCGCGGAACTGGCAGCCGTTTGCTGATACATTTCCAGTTCGTCATCCATATCGAGCGTCTGCATCACTTCCAGCGAGCCGATCACGCCGTTCATCGGCGTGCGCAGCTCATGGGTAAGCGTGGCAAGGAACTCATCTTTCAGCCGGTTGCTGTTGGCCAGTTGCTGGTTGAGACGCTCCAGATCCTGACCTGCCGCCAGCAGCGTACGCGCCTGCTGGCACCGGGCATGGTTGATACGGTCGGCAAGCGCCATGGAAAGGAATGCCATTTCCAGCACCGTGCCGATGTGCGAGGCGTACATGGTCAGGAAGGTGTTGGGCAAATAGCCCAGCAGCATCAGCCCGAAGATCAACCCGCTGACCATGAAGACCGACCAGGCCAGCACAAAATAGCGCCCTACCCGCTCGCCTTTCATGATGGCGACAATGCCCGCCAGGTAGATCGTCACGGCCCCTGTCATGACCAGTTGAGTGGCCCCGCGCAGGGCTGGCCCGTAGCCCAGGAACAAGGCCATGCCCATCACCAGCACAGCAGCGCCGATGACTATCAGCAGCAAGCGGTCCAGCCAGCGCGCCAACTGTGCCGTACCCAGAAAATTGCGCGAAAACTGGCACGCGAACAGCGTGGCCAGCGCCATCAGAAAAGGCGTCGACGCATTTGCCCACCAGGGGCTGTCAGGCCACAGGTATTCAATTGCGACGCCGTTGATCGACATCTGGTAAAGCCCGAACGAGGCGACGTACAGCAGGTAATACAGGTAATCCACCTCACGGACGCTGAGGTAGATGAACAGGTTGTAGACCAGCATGCCCAGCAGCACGCCGTAGATCAGCCCGAAGACGTAAACCTTGGTGGGCTGCGCCTCGAGGTAGGCGTGAGTAGACCAGAGATTGAGCGGAGCCTGAACCGACCCTTCGCTGCGTATGCGCATATACAGGGTTCGCGTCTGACCCGCTGGCAGGTCCAGCTGGAAAAGGTAGTTGTTCTGAGCGAACTGACGGCTGGAGAACGGCAACATGTCGCCGGTCTGCCAGACCCGCCCGGGATTCCCGTCGGCATCCGGGACATAGAAATCAACGTGGTCCATTGGTGGATAGGCCAGTTCCAGCAACCAGTCGTTATGGATGCTGGCGTCTATCGGGCGATAGGTCAGCTCGACTTTCAGCCAGAAGGCGGAACGCGAATACCCGGCGTTGAAGGTCCCGGCAGGCACGGACCGAAAGGCACCGGCGTGAGCGGCGGCGCTGACGCTTTCAATGGTCGCATCGCCGGTCGGGTCTTCAAATACCTGAATGGCACGACCCAACGGCAGAAAACGAGTGTTTTCATCAAACTCGACTGCATGACTCTGCAACGGCAGCCAAAGAGCCAGAATGATCAACAGATAGCGCATTGAAGCCCCAAGGTAGGTCGTCGCGTTCAATCCATCCATTGATTACGACGTCCCGCAATTTTCTGTCCTTGAAACAGGCTAATGATTCAAACAGACCATTGAACGTAGGGATGACCTGGCTGGCATCGGTATAAAAAACGATGCAAACCGTCGGTAATCGGTCTGACCACACAAGCATAGCCGCTAATAGCGTAAAGACAGTATCGCGATAAAAATCAAGGCAATAGCTCTACATCGGCTATTTCAGGCCAAACATGAGTATTTTTTGCAGGTTTGTCGAATCTGCGACAGTCGCCGACGGACCATCACCAGCAAGAAAAACCTGGCACCCCGAGCGGCCCGCGAAAGGTTTAGTGATAAGCTCGCGCACCATGAATATCTATAGCTCCCGCCCCGTTGTCCTTTGCCTCTCCGGCCACGACCCTAGTGGCGGTGCCGGTATGCAGGCCGATATAGAAGCCCTGCTCGCCCAAGGCTGTCACGCCGCTCCGGCGATTACTGCGCTCACCGTGCAAGACACTGTAAATGTCAGTGATTTTCGCGTGCTCGATCGCGAATGGGTCATGGCACAGGCCAATGCCGTCCTCAACGATTCGAACGTAGCCGCCGTCAAGCTGGGCATGCTCGGTTCGCTGGAGATGGTCGACACGGTCGTCGACCTGCTCCTTGCTCACCCGCATTTGCCAATGGTCTGCGACCCGGTGCTGCGTGCTGGCGGCGGCGGACGGCTGGGCAAGGACGAAGTCGGCTACGCCATGCGCGAACGGCTGCTGCCTTTGTCGACCATCGCGACCCCCAATCTTCCGGAAGCACGCATTCTTGCCGAGCTGCCTGAGGGTACTGCGGACGAGTGCGCCGACAAGCTACTGCTGTTTTGTGAATACCTGTTAATCACTGGCGGCCATGGTGACGAACAGCAAATCCATAATCGTCTTTATGTGCGTGGCGGCCAGACCCACACTTTCATTTGCGAACGCCTGCCCGGCAGCTACCACGGTTCAGGCTGCACACTGGCCAGCGCACTGGCCGGGCGTATTGCCCAGGGAGAAGAACTGGTCAGCGCGGTAAGATTGGCGCTGGACTACACCTGGCGAACGCTCAGGGACGCCGAACAGCTGGGCCGCGGGCAATTTGTGCCTCGTCGGTTACCGCTGGATTTTTGCTCGTAACACATCGCCATGAGGCTCGATTCATGAAACTACGTGGCCTGTATGCCATTACCGACAGTCAGTTGCTGTCCGGCAAATTTCTCTCGTACGTCGAAGCTGCGCTGGATGGCGGCGTGACGCTGCTGCAATACCGCGACAAGACCAGTGACGAGTCCCGCCGTCTGCGCGAAGCGACCGAGCTGCTCAAACTCTGCGAACGCTACAAGACGCGGCTGATCATCAACGACGACGCCGAACTGGCGGCGCGTCTGGGCGTGGGTGTGCATTTGGGCCAGACCGACGGCTCGTTGCCGGATGCGCGTGCCCTGCTGGGGCACAAGGCGATTGTCGGTGCCACCTGTCACGGCAGTCTGGAACTGGCCGAGCAGGCAAAGGCTGATGGCGCGACGTACGTAGCATTTGGCAGGTTCTTCAACTCCCTGACCAAGCCCGGCGCCCCCGCAGTACCGCTGGACCTGATTGCTCGGGTGCGTGCAAGGGTTCACTTGCCGATTGCCGTGATCGGCGGCATCACCCTGGAGAACGCCCCGCAACTGGTCGAACATGGAGCAGATTTGCTCGCTGTGGTACACGGCCTGTTCGGCGCTGAAAACGCCCAGGAAGTCACTCGCCGGGCAAAAGCCTTCATGGCGTTGTTGTAAAGCAGAATTGCTGTGGGAGTGACCGGGGCGGCGATCCGCATTGCTCGCGAAGGCGATGGTTCAAAATGCTCTGTTTTCGGGGCCTGCACCGCCCCCTTCGCGAGCAAGCTCGCTCCCACGAGTACGTGGATCCTTCTTCATTTGATATAGTGCGCGTTCCTGCGCCTTCTCTGGCTCATGCCAACCAATAAAGCAGCCCACCCTGAAGCTGCACGCCTCGGCTGACCCCAGCGTAGACACGAATTCCCCGTTTCAAAGCAGAGACCCGATCATGTCCCGTTCCGAAACACTGTTCGCCAACGCCCAAAAACACATCCCCGGTGGCGTCAATTCGCCGGTTCGTGCTTTCAAAAGCGTGGGTGGCACGCCGCTGTTCTTCAAGCACGCTGCGGGCGCTTACGTGACTGACGAAGACGACAAACGCTATGTTGATTACGTTGGCTCCTGGGGGCCGATGATTCTTGGCCATAGCCACCCGGAAGTGCTCGATGCCGTGCGCAGCCAGCTGGAACACGGCCTGTCTTACGGCGCACCGACGGCCATGGAAACCGAAATGGCCGATCTGGTCTGCGCGCTGGTGCCGTCCATGGAAATGGTCCGCATGGTGAGCTCCGGCACCGAAGCGACCATGAGCGCGATCCGCCTGGCCCGAGGCTTTACCGGCCGCGACAGCATCATCAAGTTCGAGGGCTGCTACCACGGTCACTCCGACAGCCTGCTGGTCAAGGCCGGCTCCGGTGCCCTTACCCTGGGCGTACCCAGTTCGCCTGGCGTACCGGCAGCGTTTGCGAAACACACTCTGACCGTGCCCTTCAACAACCTCGACGCCGTGCGTGACCTGTTGGCTGAAGTGGGTCAGGAAGTGGCGTGCATCATCGTCGAGCCCGTTGCTGGCAACATGAACTGCGTGCCGCCTGCGCCTGGCTACCTGCAAGGTCTGCGCGACCTGTGCGACGAGCACGGCGTGGTGCTGATTTTCGATGAAGTGATGACCGGTTTCCGCGTAGCCCTCGGTGGCGCACAGGCTTACTACGGCGTGACGCCCGACCTGAGCACCTTCGGCAAGATCATCGGTGGCGGTATGCCGGTCGGCTGCTTTGGCGGCAAACGCGAAATCATGTCGCACATCGCACCGCTTGGTCCGGTCTATCAGGCGGGCACCCTGTCGGGTAACCCGTTGGCGATGGCCGCTGGCCTGACTACCCTGCGCCTGATCAGCCGCCCGGGCTTTCACGATGAATTGAGCGACTACACCCGTCGCCTGCTTGAAGGCCTGCAACAGCGCGCCGATGCAGCAGGCATTGCGTTCGTGACAACCCAGGCGGGTGGCATGTTCGGCCTGTACTTCAGTGAAGCGCGTGAAATCGTAACGTTTGAAGACGTGATGACCAGCGATGCCGAGCGTTTCAAACGTTTCTTCCACTTGATGCTGGAGGGCGGCGTGTACCTCGCGCCGAGCGCATTCGAAGCCGGCTTCACCTCCATCGCCCACGGCGATGCCGAGTTGAAACTGACACTCGATGCCGCGGAAAAAGCGTTTGCTGCGCTGAAATAAGCTCGTCAGACTCACCCGCGCCGGGTGTCATTGAACCGGCGCGAGTGATGCCTGTGAATGAAACGGAACGCTAAGTACGTATTTTGCTTCTACAATGCAGTGCGGATGCTGCAAACACAGGTCACTGGAAGTGTTGTTTCAGGTAATGCCCCCCCTAAAGAAGGGCGTTTTCAACGCCGTGCAGCAGAAAATCCGTAAAGACTTTGTAAGGTTGGCTCTGCTTATTTCATAATGCGCAGCCAGCACGTTTAGCTGGTCGGGCATGCCCGCACCTTTTTCAGAGGTAAGTCGACTCCCATGAACCGCACCGGCCGCACCCTTGTATTGGGCTGCCTGTTGCTTGTCTATCCCCTGCTGGCGACTGCTGGCGGCAACTCGTTGTTAATCCCGGCGATGGGTCGTTGCACCCTCAATACCCAGCCAGAGAACCTGCCCGCTGCGCTTGAAGCGTGCCAGCAGGCCGCCAAGGGTGGGGATGCGCAGGCGCAGTACGAGTTGGGTGAGTTCTATTACGAGGGCAGAAATGCACCTCGCGATTTGCCGCAGGCGCTGAATTACTTCGAGCAGGCCTCATTGCAGGGCCATGCCCAGGCGCAGTATCAACTGGGCTTGATGTTCAGCCGTGGTGAAGGGGTGCAGGCCAATAACATTCAGGCGTATATCGTGCTGAAGATGGCCGCAGTCAATGGCTCGGAAGAAGCGCTGGATGCCGCCGACGAGGTATCGGCAAAGATGCAGCGCGACGAACTGGAAGTTGCCACCCAGGTACTGGGGCAGATCTTCCGCAAATACCTGCTTGAACTGCAGACCGCCGAAGGGCGCAGCCCCTTCTCTCCGCTGCCCTGACCAGCAATAGCTCAGGGCACTTGCGATTCAGACTTACTTTTCCGGCATCGGCATGGGAAACGGCATTACGTTGCTGCTGCCGCGCGCTTCGCTGATCTTCGGCACGCCCATGCGCTCGACTTCGTCGATGCGTACAATCGAATGCATTGGTACGAAACTGCGCACCACGCCTTCGAACTGAGCCTTGAGCTTCTCTTCGCTCGGGTCCACCACAACCGTCGTGCGTTCGCCGAAAACGAATTCTTCAACTTCCAGAAAGCCCCACAGATCACTTTGATAGATCTGCTTGGCGTACATCTCGAACACCTGTCCCTGGTTGAGGAAAATCACCTTGTAGATTGGAGCTTCGCGTTTGGTCATAACGGGCGGGTAACGATCGGAGATGAAAAAGGGGCACGGACTATAGCATGTCCATCGGACAGCCAACGCTAGGAACCCAAGCCCTTCATCCTTATAATGCTCGGTTCACTGATACGGTTGATGATCACGCATGGCCAAGAAGCTTTATATCGAAACCCACGGTTGCCAGATGAACGAGTACGACAGCTCGCGCATGGTCGATCTGCTGGGCGAACATCAGGCCCTGGAAGTCACCGCTCGCGCGGAAGACGCCGACGTGATCCTGCTCAATACCTGCTCGATTCGCGAACGTGCCCAGGACCGGGTGTACTCCCAGCTTGGCCGCTGGCGTGAATTGAAGCTGGCCAATCCCGAGATGGTGATCGCTGTCGGTGGCTGCGTAGCCAGTCAGGAAGGCGCAGCCATTCGTGACCGCGCGCCCTATGTGGACGTGGTGTTCGGCCCCCAGACCCTGCATCGCCTGCCGGAAATGATCGACGCAGCGCGTATCACCCGCTTGCCACAGGTCGACGTCTCGTTCCCGGAAATCGAAAAATTCGACCACTTGCCCGAGCCTCGCGTCGATGGCCCGAGCGCTTATGTATCGGTGATGGAAGGCTGCAGCAAATACTGCACGTTCTGCGTGGTGCCCTACACCCGTGGCGAGGAAGTCAGCCGGCCGTTTGACGATGTGCTGAGCGAAGTCATCCACCTCGCCGAAAACGGCGTGCGTGAAGTCACCCTGCTGGGGCAGAACGTCAACGGTTATCGCGGCACCACCCACGACGGGCGGGTTGCAGATCTGGCGGACCTGATCCGCGTGGTCGCCGCGGTCGATGGCATCGACCGAATTCGCTACACCACCTCGCACCCGCTAGAGTTTTCCGACAGCCTGATTCAGGCCCATGCGGAGGTGCCGGAGCTGGTCAAACACCTGCACTTGCCGGTGCAGTCGGGTTCCGACCGCATTCTGGCGGCCATGAAGCGCAACCACACCACACTGGAATACAAGTCCCGCTTGCGCAAGCTCAGGGCGGCCGTGCCGGGCATCAGTATCAGTTCCGACTTCATCGTTGGCTTCCCCGGCGAGACCGAAAAAGATTTCGACAACACCATGAAGCTGATTGAAGACGTGGGTTTCGACTTCTCGTTCTCGTTCGTCTACAGCCCGCGCCCGGGTACGCCTGCCGCAGATCTGAAAGACGACACGCCAGAAGCGCTCAAGAAAGAGCGCCTGGCCGCGCTGCAACACCGCCTGAACCAGCAGGGTTTCGAGATCAGCCGGCAGATGGTGGGCAGCATCCAGCGCATTCTGGTAACCGACTATTCGAAGAAAGACCCTGGCGAACTGCAGGGCCGCACCGAGAACAACCGGATTGTGAATTTTCGCTGCAACAATCCGAAACTGATCGGGCAGTTTGCCGACGTACACATTGATGATGCGCAGCCGCACTCTCTGCGTGGCTCGCTGCTACAGTAAAACTTTAATGTCGCCGCAGAAACGAATCGCCGAATGAATTCGGTTCTGCGCGGTCCCTACCATTGAGCACGGTGAATTCCTGGCGCAGCCTTTAACAAGGCAAAGCTTTCACACAACCAGCGCCAGGGGGTATTCTTCAATACATCTCAATTGCCGCCGGACGGCCATTAAACGACCTTGAACGCACCCATAGAACCTCATCGCTTCACCCTCGAGCCTTTCGAAGCCCATCGTTTCGCCAACCTGTGCGGGCAACTCGACGAGCACTTGCGCCTGATCGAGCAACGCCTGGACATCGAGATCCGCAATCGCGGCAATCAATTCGAGCTTATTGGTGATTCAAAACAAAATCACTCCGCCGAGAATCTTCTGCGCCGCCTGTACCGGGAAACCAAGGGTACCGAGCTGACGCCGGACATGGTCCACCTGTTCCTTCAGGAATCAGGCGTGGACGGCCTCGACAACCACCCTGCCGCCGAAGTCGGCGTCTCGCTTCGCACCAAAAAGGGCATGATTCGCCCGCGCGGCCTGAATCAGCAGCGTTACGTCAAGGAAGTCCTCAGCAACGACATCAACTTCGGCATCGGCCCTGCGGGTACTGGCAAGACGTACCTGGCGGTTGCCTGCGCAGTCGATGCGCTGGAACGCGAGCAGATTCGTCGCATCCTGCTGGTGCGTCCGGCGGTCGAAGCGGGCGAGAAACTGGGCTTCTTGCCCGGCGATCTGGCCCAGAAGATCGACCCGTACCTGCGCCCGCTGTATGACGCGCTGTACGAGATGCTCGGTTTCGAATACGTCGCCAAGCTGATCGAGAAGCAGGTCATTGAAGTGGCACCGCTGGCTTACATGCGCGGACGTACCCTTAATAACAGCTTCATCATTCTCGACGAAAGTCAGAACACCACTGTCGAGCAGATGAAGATGTTCCTGACCCGTATCGGCTTCGGCTCTACCGCCGTGATCACCGGCGACATCACCCAGGTCGACCTGCCCAAGGGCACCCGGTCGGGGCTGACGCATGTCATTGATGTGCTCAAGGACGTGCCGGGCATCAGCTTCACGCATTTCAAACCCAAGGATGTGGTTCGCCACCCGCTGGTGCAGCGCATTGTCGAGGCCTATGAGCGCTTCGATGATCAGCTCAGCGACGGTTCGTCGGGCAACAACAGTTACCCACGGGACAAGAACCGCGATGCTTGAGCTGGACCTGCAGATTGCAAGCGAAACAAGCGCCCCCGACGAAGCCCGATTCCGCCTCTGGTGTGAAATGGGCTTGCGTCAGCGCAGTGCCGATTCCGAGCTGACCATCCGCCTCGTCGACGAAAACGAAGGGCGCGAGCTCAATCACACCTGGCGACATAAAAATTACGCTACAAATGTGCTTTCATTCCCGGCGGATGTTCCAGACGACATGCTGGACATCCCGTTGCTGGGCGACCTGGTCATCTGCGTCCCGGTGGTCAACCGTGAAGCTGCTGAACAAGGCAAGTCCGTCGACGCGCACTGGGCACATATGGTCATTCATGGCTGCCTTCATCTGCTGGGTTACGACCACATCGATGATGAAGAAGCCGAAGAAATGGAAGCACTGGAACGAACGTTGCTTGAGGAGCTGGGCTACCCCGACCCTTACGCAGAAGATGAAAGTGCCGACCACCCCCATTCAGACACACCAAGCAAGGACCACGAGTAAGGGCTATGAGCGAAGACCGATCGAGCAACGGGCAAAAGTCATGGTTGGGTAAACTGACCCAGGCCTTTGTCCATGAGCCGAAAAACCGCCAGGAGCTGCTTGAGCTGCTGCGCGAAGCCCACCAGAACAAACTGCTGGACAGCGAAGCGCTGGCCATCGTCGAGGGCGCCATTCAAGTGGCTGACCTGCAAGTACGCGACATCATGGTGCCGCGCTCGCAGATGATCAGCATCAAGGCGACCCAGACACCCCGTGAGTTCCTGCCTGCGGTCATCGATGCTGCGCACTCGCGCTACCCGGTGATCGGCGAGAGCCACGATGACGTACTCGGCGTGCTGCTGGCCAAGGATCTGCTGCCTCTGATCCTTAAAGCCGACGGCGACAGCGACGACGTCAAGAAGCTGCTGCGTCCCGCTACGTTCGTGCCCGAATCCAAGCGCCTCAACGTGCTGTTGCGCGAGTTTCGCGCCAACCACAATCACATGGCCATCGTCATTGACGAATACGGTGGTGTGGCAGGTTTGGTGACTATCGAAGACGTACTGGAACAGATCGTCGGTGATATCGAAGATGAGCATGACGTCGAGGAAGACAGCTATATCAAGCCACTGCCCAGCGGTGACTTCCTGGTCAAGGCCCTCACGCCGGTCGAGAATTTCAACGAATTCTTCGACAGTGCGTTCTCCGATGACGAGTTCGACACCGTGGGCGGTCTGGTGATGAATGCCTTCGGCCATCTGCCCAAGCGCAACGAAATCACTGAAATCGGTGCGTATCGTTTCCGCATCCTGAGCGCTGACAGCCGTCGCATTCATTTGCTGCGCGTGACTCCCATTTCACGTCCGTAACCACTTGATGCTGTTTTAAGGAATCTACATGCGCTGGATAACCCGCCCCGGCTGGCCCGGTAACCTGCTGGCCCTGGCGGCTGGCGGGCTCACGACCCTGGCCCTGGCGCCCTTCGACTTCTGGCCGCTGGTGCTGGTGTCGGTGGCCCTCTTCTATTTAGGGCTGCGCGAGCTGAATCCGCGCCAGGCGCTGGCTCGTGGCTGGTGTTACGGCTTTGGCCTGTACGGCGCGGGCACCAGCTGGATCTACGTCAGCATCCATACCTACGGTGGTGCTTCGGTACTGCTGGCCGGGCTGTTGATGCTGCTGTTCATCGCTGCCATTGCCCTGTTTTTCGCCCTGCCCGCCTGGGTCTGGGCGCGCTGGCTACGTCGCAACGAAGCGCCGCTGGCCGATGCACTGGCGTTTGCAGCACTATGGCTGTGGCAGGAGGCATTTCGCGGCTGGTTCCTTACCGGCTTCCCGTGGCTTTATTCCGGTTACAGCCAGCTTTACGGACCACTTGCCGGGCTCGCCCCGGTCGGTGGTGTATGGCTAATCTCGTTCTCGCTGGGCCTGACTGCCGCACTGTTGTGCAACCTGCACCGCTTGCGGGCACGCAAATCGTTCCTGGCGACGGGTGTGGTGCTGTTGCTGGCACCCTGGATCGCAGGCCTGGCACTCAAGGACCATGCCTGGACATCACCGTCCGGCCCGCCGCTGAAAGTCGCGGCGATGCAGGGCAACATTGAACAAAGCATGAAGTGGGACCCGCAAAAGCTCAATGATCAGCTCGCGCTGTACCGGGACATGACCTTCCGTTCGCAGCAGTCTGACCTGATCGTCTGGCCGGAAACCGCCGTGCCGGTGCTCAAGGAAAGCGCAGAAGGCTATCTGGCGATGATGGGCAAGTTCGCTTCGGACCGCGGCGCAGCGCTGATCACCGGCGTGCCGGTGCGTGAACCGACCGGGCGCGGCGAGTATCGCTATTACAACGGCATCACGGTTACCGGCCAAGGCGATGGCACCTACTACAAGCAAAAGCTCGTGCCGTTCGGTGAATACGTGCCGCTGCAGGACCTGTTGCGCGGGTTGATTTCCTTCTTCGACCTGCCGATGTCGGACTTCGCCCGCGGCCCGAACGACCAGGCGCTGTTGCAGGCCAAGGGTTATCACATCGCGCCGTTCATCTGCTACGAAGTGGTTTATCCAGAGTTCGCCGCAGGCCTGTCGGCGCAAAGCGACCTGTTGCTGACGGTCAGCAATGACACCTGGTTCGGTACCTCGATCGGTCCGCTGCAACACTTGCAGATGGCCCAGATGCGCGCCCTTGAAGCGGGCCGCTGGATGATCCGCGCCACCAACAACGGCGTGACCGCGCTGATCGACCCGTTTGGCAGGATTACGGTACAGATTCCGCAGTTCGAACGCGGCGTGTTGTACGGCGAAGTGGTACCGATGCACGAACTCACGCCCTACCTGCGCTGGCGCTCATGGCCACTGGCAATTGTCTGCCTGCTGCTGTTCGGCTGGGCATTGATGGCAGCACGGATTGCCAAAACCGTCTGAGTGCACGAAGCCGGTATCGCCTGCTTTCAGGCGATACCGGCTAAAGAGTCAGTGGCTGGGCGGATAAATCCACGGATAAACCAGCAAGCCTGCCGCTTCATTAAGTAACACGCCGCTTTGCCTGAACACACGACTTTCAGGCAGCCAGCCTCCAAAGGGGCGAGCGTTGTCGACACCAAGAAAGCCGACCGGCGCACTCACCACGGTAAAACCAGCCTTCTCGAAACTCCAGCGCGCTCGTTGCATATGCCAGGCTTGCGTGACCAGCACCACGCGCTTGATGCCTAGCGGTTGAAGAACCGCAGCGGTCATTGTCGCGTTTTCCCATGTCGTTCGGCTCAGCCCTTCCTGCCAGCGTGCCGTCACACCAAAATCATCGTGCAGCGACTGCGCCATGATCGACGCCTCGCTGGGCGGCTGATCAAAGTGCAAGCCGCCGGTGGTCAGTATTGGCAGTCCGGACGTTTTCGACAACCGCGCCGCCAGACGCAATCGCTCCAGCCCCAGACCAGTCGGTGTATCTGTGCCCCACGTCGGAGAATTGCGCTCACGGCCATTGCCCAGTACCACGATGGCGTCCGCCTGCTGCGCCAGTGTCGCCCATTGCTGCTGCGGCAAGGGCGGGACCTGCTCAATTTTACGGGCAGCGAACTCTACCGCCACCGGCAGGCTCATCAGCCACAACCCACCAAGACCGAAGGCAAAAAATGCCGTTGCCAGGCGCGGACGGGAACGACGCAACCACCAGCCAAGAATGAGCAGAACAAACAGGACACCGGGCGGCAAAAGGAGGGTTTTGAGCAGGTAGCGCAAAGGCATCGGGACATCTCCAAGGATGTCCGCAGCCTAGAATGTTTGAAGCCAGGCGACAACGCCTGAAGTAAGCAGGCCCTTCGCCTGCGCGCAGAAGCGAGATTTTAAATAGTTAACTGTTGCGACCCAACCGTGCCAGGCCCTTGCCTCGTCGCCTGTCTTTCAACCAGATGATAGTCGCTGACGCTCTGGACGGTCTGCCGAGATCCGGCTGGAAGACCAGCTGCTCCCTGACAGCGACGTCCGCAGCCCTCAGGCCTTTTTCCAGATACGCTTCGATCAGCTGGAATTCGGCACTGCTCAAGCCCTTGAGTTCAAGCTCGGCTGGCGTCTCGTTTCGGAGCCGGACCGAGGTACTCGCCGTCTCGAGCGCAAGCCCGAGGCGGTCGATCAGACGCTCATACAGTTCGGACAGGCTTACTACATGCTGCAACTCGGTCATCCGCTCACCTCATCGAAGATAATCATCACCCTCGAAATTGAGCTTAGCGCTGCTGTGCAAACCGGCATGGAACTGCGACCAACGGGCAGATAGGGCTGTCAGCCGGGCTTTGAGCGCTGCGAGGCGCAATCAGGGTTTCCCTCGATAGACAGCCCTCATGTATGCTACTGCGCTTCCTGTAATTCCACTTCCGTGCTCTTGAGCCCGAACGCACCGCACAGACAGTTGCAATTGTCCGCCACGCGGTGCCGACCTGACTCGGCGAAGCAATGAAGAGGTCAAGGGTCACTAATCTTTAGTAAAAAGTAGCCATGCACGAACTCTATCAGCCCCGCGAAATCGAAGCCGCTGCCCAGACATTCTGGGATGAGCAAAAGTCTTTTGAAGTCAGTGAACAGCCAGGCAAGGACACTTTCTATTGCCTGTCGATGTTTCCTTACCCGAGCGGCAAGCTGCACATGGGTCATGTACGCAACTACACCATTGGCGATGTCATTTCCCGATACCAGCGCATGCTGGGCAAGAATGTCCTGCAGCCACTGGGCTGGGACGCGTTCGGCATGCCGGCCGAAAACGCCGCCATCGACAACAACGTCGCGCCGGCCAAGTGGACCTACGAAAACATCGCCTACATGAAGAACCAGCTCAAGAGCCTGGGTCTGGCGGTCGACTGGTCGCGCGAAGTCACCACCTGCAAGCCTGATTACTACCGCTGGGAACAATGGCTGTTCACTCGCCTGTTCGAAAAAGGCGTGATCTACCGCAAGAACGGCACCGTCAACTGGGATCCGATCGACCAGACCGTACTGGCCAACGAGCAGGTCATCGATGGCCGCGGCTGGCGTTCCGGCGCGCTGATTGAAAAGCGCGAAATCCCGATGTACTACTTCAAGATCACCGCCTACGCCGATGAGCTGCTGGAAAGCCTCGACGAACTGCCGGGCTGGCCTGAACAGGTCAAGACCATGCAGCGCAACTGGATCGGCAGGTCGCGCGGCATGGAAGTGCAGTTTCCGTACGATCAGGCCTCGATCGGCGAAGCCGGTGCACTGAAAGTCTTCACCACCCGCCCTGACACCCTGATGGGCGCGACCTATGTCGCCGTTGCCGCCGAACACCCGCTGGCGACCCTGGCCGCGCAAGGCAACCCTGGGCTGCAAGCGTTCATCGATGAGTGCAAAGGCGGCAGCGTTGCCGAAGCAGACGTTGCCACTCAGGAAAAGAAAGGCCAGCCGACTTCGCTGTTCGTCGAGCACCCGCTGACCGGCGAGAAACTGCCGGTGTGGGTCGCCAATTACGTGTTGATGCATTATGGCGATGGCGCAGTCATGGCCGTGCCGGCACACGATGAGCGTGATTTCGAGTTTGCCACCCAGTACGGTCTGCCGATCAAGCCCGTAGTACGCACCAGCGCCGGCGACCAGACGCCTGCCCCATGGCAGCCGGCCTACGGCGAGCATGGCGAGCTGATCAATTCCGGCGAGTTCACCGGCCTGAATTTCCAGGCCGCATTCGATGCCATCGAAGCGGCACTGGTGAAAAAATCCCTCGGTCAGTCGCGCACCCAGTTCCGCCTGCGTGACTGGGGCATCAGCCGCCAGCGTTATTGGGGCTGCCCGATCCCTATCGTGCATTGCGATACCTGTGGCGACGTGCCGGTTCCTGAAGACCAGTTGCCGGTTGTCCTGCCTGAAGACGTAGTGCCCGACGGCGCTGGCTCGCCACTGGCGCGCATGCCCGAGTTCTACGAATGCAGCTGCCCGAAATGCGGCGCACCGGCCAAGCGTGAAACCGACACCATGGACACCTTCGTCGAGTCCTCGTGGTACTACGCTCGCTATGCGTCGCCGCATTACGAGGGTGGTCTGGTCGAGCCGAATGCTGCCAACCACTGGTTGCCGGTGGACCAGTACATCGGCGGCATCGAACACGCCATTTTGCACCTGCTCTATGCGCGCTTCTTCCACAAGTTGATGCGTGACGAAGGCTTGGTGACCTCGAACGAGCCGTTCAAGAACCTGCTGACCCAGGGCATGGTCAACGCCGAAACCTACTTCCGCATGGAAACCAGCGGCAAGAAGACCTGGATCAACCCGGCCGACGTGACTCTCGAAAGAGACGCCAAGGCCAAGGTTATCAGCGCGAAGCTGACCAGCGATGGCCTGCCGGTGGAAATCGGCGGCACTGAAAAGATGTCGAAGTCGAAGAAAAACGGTATCGACCCGCAAACCATGATCGATCAGTACGGTGCTGATACCTGCCGTCTGTTCATGATGTTCGCCTCCCCGCCCGACATGAGCCTGGAGTGGTCCGACTCGGGCGTCGAAGGCTCGCATCGCTTCCTGCGCCGCGTGTGGCGTCTGGCTCAGGCGCATGTCGCTCAAGGCGCATCGACCGGTCTGGACATTGCGGCACTGACGGATGACCAGAAAACCATCCGCCGCTCGATTCACCAGGCGATCAGACAGGCGAGCCAGGATATTGGCCAGAACCAGAAATTCAATACCGCCGTCGCACAAGTGATGACGCTGATGAACGTCCTGGAAAAAGCCCCGCAGGTCACCCCGCAGGATCGCGCGCTGCTGCAGGAGGGTCTGGAGACGGTCACCCTGCTGCTGGCACCGATCACGCCGCACATCAGCCACGAGCTGTGGACGCAACTGGGCCACAATGAGCCGGTCATCGACGCTGGCTGGCCTGCATTCGATGCAAATGCGCTGGTTCAGGACAGCCTGCAACTGGTGATTCAGGTCAACGGCAAGCTGCGCGGCCATATCGAAATGCCCGCCAGCGCCAGCCGCGAAGAAGTCGAAGCGGCCGCACGTATCAACGAGAACGTATTGCGCTTCACTGATGGCCTGACCATTCGCAAGGTGATCGTCGTGCCTGGCAAGCTGGTCAACATCGTCGCAAGCTGATTGGATCGGGCGCCCGGCAGACGCCGGGCGCCGAACATATTTCCAGGGTACGCAGTGTCGGCCCAAACGGATTCAAGGGGAGCATCAAGATGATCAAACGCAATTTGCTGGTGATGGGCCTGGCTGTTCTGTTGAGTGCCTGTGGCTTCCAGCTGCGCGGCACCGGCACCACCGAGCTGGCCATCAAGGAGCTGGATGTCAGCGCGCGTAACGCTTATGGCGAAACCGTGACTCAACTCACTCGCCTGCTGACCAGCTCCGGCGTCAAGGTCTACACCGGCGCGCCTTACAAGCTCATGCTGACCAACGAAGCAGAAACCCAGCGCGCCATCAGCTATTCGGGTTCGGGGCGTTCGGCTGAATACCAGCTGACCACCACCCTGACCTATGAAGTGCATGGCGACAGAGATCGTTTCCTGCTCGGCGACAAGGTCACCGCAGACCGCTCCTACGTTCACGATGGCAACAACCTGACCGGTTCCGATCAGGAAGCTGCCCAGGTTCGTCAGGAAATGCGTAACGACCTGATCCAGAAAATGATGGCGCGCTTGCAGCAAATGACGCCGACACGCCTCGAAGAACTGCAGGCCAAGGCCGACGCAGTTGCCAAGGCTGAAGCCGACGCACAGGAAGCCGCCCAGCGGATCCGCGACGAGACGCCTCAGCAATCGCCTGTCGAAGTACCGGCCAGGTAAGTGTCCGGGGCCAGTCAGCTGGCCCCGGCATGCTCTGACTCATGAAACTCGCCCCCGCCCAACTGGGTAAACACCTGCAAGGTGCGCTTGCGCCTGTCTACGTGATCAGCGGCGATGACCCGTTGCTCTGCCAGGAAGCTGCTGATGCCGTGCGTGCTGCTGCGCGCCAGCAAGGTTTCGATGAACGGCAGGTATTCAGCGCTGACGCCAGCTTCGACTGGGGTACGCTGCTCCAGGCCGGCGCCAGCATGTCGCTGTTCGCCGAGCGCCGTCTTCTAGAACTGCGCTTGCCCTCAGGCAAACCCGGTGACAAAGGCGCTGCGGCGCTCATGGAATACTGCGCCAGGCCTGCCGAAGACACCCTGCTGCTGATCAGCCTGCCCAAGCTCGATGGCAGTGCGCAGAAAACCAAATGGGGCAAGGCTCTGGTTGAGGGTGCGCAAACCCAGTTCGTGCAAATCTGGCCGGTGGACGTCGGCCAATTGCCGCAATGGATTCGCCAGCGCCTGTCGCAGGCGGGCCTGGCAGCGACTCAGGACGCCGTCGAACTGATCGCGGCCCGGGTCGAAGGCAACCTGCTGGCGGCCGCGCAGGAAATCGAAAAGCTCAAGTTGATGGCCGAAGAAGGCCAGATCACCGTCGAGACAGTACAGGCGGCCGTGGCCGACAGTGCGCGCTTCGACGTATTCGGTCTGACCGATGCAGTGCTCAACGGCGAAGCTGCCCATGCGTTGCGCATGCTGGAAGGCCTGCGCGGCGAAGGGGTCGAACCCCCCGTGATCCTCTGGGCCCTGACCCGCGAGCTGCGCGCGCTGGCCAACATGTCCCAGCAGTTCAGTCAGGGCGTGCCACTCGACAAAGTGTTCAGCTCGGCCCGCCCGCCGATCTGGGACAAGCGCAAACCATTGATGAGCAAAGCCCTGCAACGCCATTCGGCAAAACGCTGGAGCCAGTTGCTGATGGACGCACAGCGCATCGACGCACAGATCAAGGGGCAGGCGCCAGGCTCGCCGTGGAGCAGTCTCAGCCGACTGGCGCTATTGATGGCAGGGCAACGGCTGGCACTGCCTGCGGAGTGAGCTGTCATGTCCGAGCTTGTTCAAGAGTTACTCGAAGTAATCCTTCGTGCGATCTGCTATCCCGTTGGCTGGCCCATCGTGCGACTGTTGTCACGCGGTAGATATCCATCCAGAGGGTCGTGGTTTTCAAACACCGCAGAAGCAAACTGGACGGTAGCAACAGGGCTCGCAATTCTGGTGATCACCATGATGGCGTTGCTTCATCAATTCGATATGCCCTGATCGGCCTGCATTTTAAACCCTCGTTATTACACAGCGGCCAAGCGCGCTTTTCAGCACCATACACATATCTCGTGGGAGCGAGCTTGCTCGCGAAGAGGTCAGTGCAGCCCCTGAAACTCGAGCGTTCGGACGATTGCCTTCGCGAGCAAGCTCGCTCCCACAGGTATTGCATTCAAGTCCGCCTCCCGCGTCATAGCACACGACTATTAGACACAAGCGCCAATCTGCCCGATTATTTGCATCGCTTTACAACACCCATCAGGAGCACCCCGCCATGAGCAAGCCAAAGCGGCCGAACAAGGCCAAATCCATCATTGCCCAGCCATTGTTCCGCAGTCGTCAGGAACAACCCGCCAAGGGCAAAGGCAGCTACCGCCGCGAAGCCTTCCAGTCTAAAAGCTGGGAGGCTTCCTGCTTTATGGCGGCCTGATATCGAGCAACATCTCCGGGGCGCTTTCAACCGCTTAGCCGTGTTATGGTCTGCACCTAACGGTAATACCCTTGGACTCAAGCATGCCTTCTCGTTTTACCCATCGCCCGCAGCTGCGCCAACTCATCGCTGCCTCCAGCCTTGTTGCCTTGGTAGCCTGCGCAGAAAAACCCACTGCAGCCGATGCCACGCCTCTTCAATCCAGCAAAGCACAGACAAACGCTCCTGCCGTAGCCCCTACGCCTGCGCTGGTCGTTGATGACAGCCTCACGATTCAACCCGCCGTCAGCTTCAGCGAATGGCAGGCCGGTTTTCGTGTTCAGGCGTTAAAGGCAGGTATCCGGGCGGATGTATTCGATCAGGCATTCGCCGGTGTCACTCCCGACATGAGCGTGGTCAAGGCCGACCGCAGCCAGCCTGAGTTCACCCGTCCGATCTGGGAATACCTGGACGGTGCCATCTCCGCCGCACGCGTGCGCAAGGGGCAGGCGCTGCTTTCGCAGTACGCTGACGACCTGCAGAAGATCGAGCAGCAGTACGGTGTGGATCGTCAGGCGCTGGTCGCGGTATGGGGCATGGAAAGTAATTTCGGGTCGTTCCAGGGCACGCAATCCGTCATTCGCTCGCTGGCTACGCTGGCCTATGAAGGTCGCCGTCCCGGTTTTGCACAGAGCCAGTTGCTGGCCGCGCTGGAAATCATCCAGCATGGCGACATCACACCGGACAAGATGCTGGGTTCGTGGGCCGGTGCGATGGGCCAGACCCAGTTCATCCCGACCACCTATAACACTCATGCCGTCGACTTTGACGGCGATGGCCGCCGTGACATCTGGAACACTCCCGCCGATGCCCTGGCCTCCACTGCGCATTACCTGCAAAGCTCTGGCTGGCAACGCGGTCAGCCCTGGGGGTTTGAAGTGGTACTCGGCTCCGGGTTTGATTACTCGCTGGCAGATTCGACCACTCGCAAGAGCCTCGCTGAATGGCAACAACTGGGCCTGAAACAGCCGGACGGCTCGGCGATTCCAGTCGCAGCCAGCCAGCAGCAAGCCGCCTTGTTGTTGCCAGCCGGTTATCGCGGGCCAGCCTTTCTGGTGCTGGATAACTTCCGAGCCATTCTCAAGTACAACAACTCCACCTCGTACGCACTGGCGATCAGCCTGCTTTCTGACCGGTTCAAAGGGGCCGGGTACGTAGTAGGTGCATGGCCACGCGGGGACACTCCGCTGAGCCGCTCTGAACGCATTGAACTGCAAACCCTGCTCTCGGCACGTCAATATGACGCAGGCGCACCAGACGGCATTATCGGTGCCAATACGCGCAAGGCCATTCGTAGCGCGCAGCAATCATTCGGCTGGCCGGCAGATGGTTACCCGACGCATGAATTGCTGGAGGCCCTGCGCAAGCCTGTGGGGCAATAATCGGGAGGACGCAGAGCGTCCAGAACGGCATGCCCACGCGGAGCGTTGGCACGATAATCAACCGCAAACAAAAAGGGCCAGGTATCGCTACCTGGCCCTTCTTGTTTTTGCGGCGTGCTGTCAGAGCATTGCCTTGGCGATCTTGGCCTGCTCGTCGGCATGATACGAAGAGCGTACCAGCGGCCCGGATGCGACGTTCTTGAAGCCCATCTTGTAACCTTCCTCGGCAAACCAGGCAAAGGTGTCAGGGTGGACAAAGCGCTGCACCGGCAGGTGGTTGCGCGATGGCTGCAGGTACTGACCCAGCGTCAGCATGTCGATGTCGTGCTCGCGCATGCGCTGCATGACTTCGATAACCTCTTCGTCGGTCTCGCCCAGACCCAGCATCAGCCCTGATTTGGTCGGTACATGCGGGACCATCTGTTTGAAGCGCTGCAGCAGGGTCAACGACCACTGGTAGTCCGAACCCGGACGCGCAGCCTTGTACAGACGCGGAACGGTTTCCAGATTGTGATTGAACACATCCGGTGGCTCGGCAGCGGTGATTTCCAGCGCTACGTCCATGCGGCCACGGTAATCGGGCACCAGTGTTTCAAGCTGTACGCCCGGCGACAGCAGGCGGATTTCGCGGATGCAGTCGGCAAAGTGCTGAGCACCACCGTCACGCAGGTCGTCACGGTCCACCGAGGTGATCACTACGTACTTCAGACGCAGGTCGGCAATTGCGATGGCGAGGCTCTTCGGTTCGTTGACGTCGAGCGGCTTTGGACGACCATGGCCCACGTCGCAGAATGGGCAGCGACGGGTGCAGATGTCGCCCATGATCATGAACGTTGCGGTGCCACCGGAGAAGCATTCGCCCAGGTTCGGGCAGGACGCCTCTTCACAGACACTGTGCAGCTTGTGCTTGCGCAGCAATTGCTTGATACGGTCGACTTCCGGAGAAACCGGGATGCGAACACGAATCCAGTCGGGTTTCTTCGGCAGATCTACCGTTGGAATGATCTTGACCGGGATGCGCGCAACCTTTTCCGCTCCGCGAAGCTTGACGCCCGCTTCGACTTTCGGACGGGCCACTCGCTCGGAAACATCCAGCGTCGGGATCAGGGTTTGCACGGTGTCAGTCATAATGGTTTATTCCGCCCGTAAGGGTCGCCTGCTCAGCGTAGTCGAGGTGTTTGACGAGCTGCGCACGCAGTCGGGCACTTACCTCGGAAAATTCTATCTGCCCTGCCTGATCGCTCAGTTGGGTCATGGCCAACCCGGCGTATCCGCAAGGGTTGATGCGGCGGAACGGCTCCAGGTCCATGTCGACGTTCAACGCCAGACCATGAAACGAGCAGCCGTTGCGAATGCGCAGACCGAGCGACGCGATTTTCGCGCCGTCGACGTATACACCCGGTGCATCGGCCTTGGCGGCTGCCTTGACGCCGTAGTCGGCGAGCAAGGCGATAAGGGTATTCTCGATCCGTGTTACCAGATCGCGAACACCGAAACCAAGGCGCCTGACGTCCAGCATCAGGTAAGCCACCAGTTGGCCCGGGCCATGATAAGTCACTTGGCCGCCACGATCGACCTGTACGACAGGAATATTGCCCGGCAGCAGCAAATGTTCGGCCTTGCCGGACTGTCCCTGGGTGAAAACCGGGGGGTGCTGGACCAGCCAGACCTCATCGGCAGCCTCGCGGCCACGCCCATCGGTAAAGCGCTGCATAGCGTGCCAGGCGGTTTCGTAATCGATCAGGCCCAGATCACGAAAACCCAGCGCAACCGTCATCAGAGCACCATGTGCACGAAACCCGTAGCGCGAAGGGCACTATTGATATCGCGCAATTGATCTTCGCCTGTAGCGACGATGTGCAACTGGACGGTGGTGTATTTGCCGTTGCTGCTCTGACGCTCGGCGAGTGTCTTGAGGTCGACCTGAGCGTACTTGTGCAGGACTTCCATAACAGCAGCAGTAAAGCCCACGCTGGTGTCACCGATCACCTTGATCGGATAGTCATCGCAGGGGAATTCGATTTTGTGCGACTTGATGTCGGTATCAGTCATGGCAGTAAAGGTCTCACAAGCCGTGACGACGGACACGCGGCCCGCTCAGATCATGAGCGGGCCGCGAGAAGGTCGGCAGTAGTTACTGGAGGGTCAGTTGAACAAGCCGTAGAAGAACAGGCGGATGCTATCCCACACGCGGCGGAAAATGCCACCTTCCTCAACTGCATCAAGCGCAATCAGGTTAGCGGTATGAACCACCTGATCGTCTTTCTTGACCTCGACCTTACCGATCACGTCGCCCTTGGCGATTGGCGCAACAAGTTGCGGGTTCATGGTCATGCTGGCGGACAGCTTCTTCATGTCGCCTTTTGGCATTGTCATGCTCAGATCTTCAGCCAGACCGGCCTTGACCTGACGCTCAGTGCCTTTCCAGACGGTTGCCTGAGCCAGCTCGGTGCCCTTCTGATAGAAGTTCTGGGTTTCGAAGAAACGGAAGCCATAGGTCAGCAGCTTCTGGGTTTCAGCCGCGCGGGCCTGCTCGCTGTTGGTGCCGAACACTACTGCGATCAGACGCATGCCGTCACGTACAGCCGAAGACACCATGCAGTAGCCGGCCTCGTCGGTGTGGCCGGTCTTCAGACCGTCAACGGTCTTGTCGCGCCACAGCAGCAGGTTGCGGTTAGGCTGCTTGATGCCGTTCCAGAAGAACTCTTTCTGCGAGTAGATCGCATAGTGAGCCGGGTCTTCGTGAATGATTGCACGCGCCAGGATCGCCATGTCGTGAGCCGACGAGTAGTGCTCGGGGTTCGGCAGACCGGTCGGGTTCATGAAGTGGCTGTTGGTCATGCCCAGATCGCCGGCGGTCTTGTTCATCATGTCGGCAAATGCATCTTCGCTGCCGGCAATGTGCTCGGAGATCGCGACGCTGGCGTCGTTACCCGATTGAATAATGATGCCGTGCAGCAGGTCGCTGACCGTCACCTGGCTGCCCACCTTGATGAACATCCGCGAACCGCCTGTGCGCCAGGCATTTTCACTGATGGTCACCGGATCGTTCTCGCCGATCTGGCCGCGACGAATTTCCAGGGTCGCGATGTAGGCGGTCATCAGCTTGGTCAGACTGGCAGGTGCCAGACGCTGGTCACCGTTGTTCTCGACCAGAACGTTGCCGCTGGTGGCATCCATCAGTACGTAGGACTTGGCTGCCAGTTGCGGCGCAGCAGGCGTCATCTGCTCTGCCGCCCAGACGGTCGGGGTAATAATCAGTGCAACAAGCAGGCACAAACGTTTTGCAAAGGTGGTGATGTTCATCCGTCTCTCGAGAATCCTAATGGGCAAACATGCCCTTGCGGGCAAAACTGAACAGACCGGCGAGGCTAAAACGCCTCGGTACGGCTCGTGGCGCCAGGCTGTAACCCTGGCTGACAAAGTCGCCTGTTCGACACACGACCTTGTGGGCAGTTACCTGCAACGCTGGCCCTGATGGCAAAGCTGCGCTGCCTGCGACTGCATATCGTCCTCCATTGTTGCTGGAAAACGATTGTCGAAAAACTTATTGATCCGATGTCACTACGCTTGGCTGACCCAGATTGGCCGACCTGACGCTGTTTTGCAGTTGCTGGGCTTCACCCGGCGTGTCGATCGGTCCCATCCGGACCCGATAGAGCGTTTGCTGATTGCGAGCTATCGAGCTGACGAACACCGGCGCTCGAACCATCCCGCTCAGTTTCGACCTCAGGAGCTCCGCAGCGTCCGGGTTGGCGAAGGCTCCCACCTGGAGAAACAGCCCAGCGGCTTGTCCTGAAGCGTTTTTTTTTGCGTCAACCTGCAACGGCACGACAGGTGCGGCGTGTTGCTGCGGTGGCGGCGTGTATTGCTCGACGGTTCCGGTCGATGTCGACAGCGCGGGCGGCGTGGCCTGAGCCATCACTTGCGGCTGATTGAGCATCAGCGGTGCCGGACGGCCACGTTGCGCCCACCATTCCTGCGGGTCGATACCTTCGACCTTCACCCGGGCGGTGCCGGTTTCGGCATAGCCCAGCTTTTTGGCGGCGGCGTAGGACAAGTCGATAATGCGGTCAGAATAGAACGGCCCGCGGTCGTTGACGCGCAGAATCACCGTGCGGTTGTTGTCCAGGTTGGTCACTTTGACATAGCTGGGCAGCGGCAGGGTCTTGTGCGCGGCGCTCATGCCATACAGGTCATACACCTCGCCGTTGGCGGTGTTCTGGCCATGAAACTTGGTGCCATACCAGGAAGCGGTGCCCGAAGCGACGTAACGCTTTGAATCGCTCATCGGAAAATAGGTCTTGCCCAGCACCGTATACGGGTTCGCCTTGTAGGCACCGGTATGCAGGGTCGGCGTTGCATCTGGGATGCGCGAGACATCCACGTCCCACCACGGCGCGCCGTCCTTGTGGGCACGGTTGATGTCCAGCCCCGGCATCGAGCGCACAGCCGCACCGCCTTTTGGCGACTGCGACGAGGTTGTGCGTGACGGCGACGAGCAACTGGCAACCAGCACTGCGAGGCCGGTCAACGCCAGAAGCTTGAATGTTTGCAGAATTGGCAATGCCCGCATTACTTGACGCCTCGAGCTTGAACCAACGATTCAGACAGCTGATACACGGCCATGGCGTACATCACACTGCGGTTATAACGGGTGATAGCATAAAAATTGTTCAAACCCAGCCAGTATTCAGGACCATTGTCGCCTTCAAGACGGAACGCCGTTACCGGCATATCGTCGCGCAGCGCATCATGACTCGCCCAGCCCAGCTGTCGCAACTCCCCGACCGACATTACCGGATCAAGCGCAGGGCTCAACCCTTCGTCAACCCGGTCGCCACGTGCGGTCGCGCGGCTGACTACCGGCTGACCGGCTACCCAGCCATGACGCTTGAAATAACTGGCAACGCTGCCGATGGCATCGTCCGGGTCGGTCCAGATGTTGATATGGCCGTCGCCGTCGAAATCCACTGCATAGGCGCGGAAACTGCTCGGCATGAACTGCGGCAGGCCCATTGCTCCGGCGTACGAGCCTTTGAGGGTCAAGGGGTCAACCTGTTGTTCGCGAGCCTGCAGCAGAAACTCACGCAATTCCTTGCGGAAGAACTGTGCGCGTGGCGGGTAATCGAAACCGAGCGTCGACAACGCATCGATCACCCGGTAATTGCCGGTGTTGCGGCCGAAAAAGGTTTCCACGCCAATGATCGAAACGATGATCTGCGCCGGTACACCATACTCCTGCTCGGCGCTGGCCAATGCGGCCTCGTGCTGACGCCAGAAATCGACACCGCGGGCGATGCGCGTATCGGTGATGAACATCGGCCGATACTCTTTCCACTGCTTGACCCGTTCGGCCGGGCGGGAAATGGCATCGAGAATCGCCTGCTTGCGCTCGACCTCACGAAACAGGCTCATCAACTGCTCACCGGCAAAACCGTGATCGCGGGTCAGCTCACCGACGAATTCCGCTACCTGGGGCGAACCCTCATAGTCGCCGGCCAGCGCCTCTTGCACCGATCCAAGGATGCCTACCAGACCGACCACCGGAGCATATCGAGCCCAGTTACGCATTGCTTGCATTGAATAGTTCACCTTAATCAAACTTGAGCAATCCATTTACGGTGTGTATGGATCGACATCAAAACCCCAAACGCTGACAGTAGGGTCACCAGCGAAGTTCCGCCGTAGCTAATGAAGGGCAATGGCACCCCCACCACTGGCAGCAGGCCACTGACCATACCGATGTTGACGAAAACGTAAACAAAAAACGTCATGGTCAACGCTCCGGCCAGCAGTTTGCCGAATAATGTCTGCGCCTGTGCCGTGATCACAAGCCCACGGCCGATCAGCAGCATATAGATGATCAGCAGCGCACAGATGCCCACCAGACCGAACTCTTCACCCAGTACCGCGATGATGAAGTCGGTGTGGCTTTCCGGCAGAAAGTCCAGGTGCGACTGAGTGCCCAGCAGCCAGCCTTTGCCGAAAACACCGCCCGAACCAATGGCTGCCTTTGACTGAATGATGTTCCAGCCGGTGCCCAGCGGATCGCTTTCCGGGTCGAGAAAGGTCAGCACGCGCTGTTTCTGGTAGTCGTGCATGAAGAAGAACCACATGGCCACTGCAGCAGGCACAGCGGCCGCCAGCACACTGATAATCCAGCGCCAGCGCAGGCCGGCCATGAACAGCACGAAGGCCCCGGACGCCAGAATCAGCAGCGAGGTGCCCAGATCAGGCTGGCGCACGATGAGAATGAACGGTACGCCAATCAAGGCGAGACTGACCGCCACATGTTTGAGATGCGGTGGCAGCGTGCGCTTGGACAGATACCAGGCGATGGTTGCCGGCATGATGATCTTGAGAAACTCCGAAGGCTGGAAGCGGATCACCCCGGGAATGTTGATCCAGCGTGTCGCGCCCATGGCGTTGTGGCCCATGACATCCACGACTACTAGCAGCAGGACGCCGAGCACATACAGCACAGGCACCCAACGCGCCATGAAACGCGGCTCCAGCTGGGCAATCACCACCATTGCAACCAGACCGATACCAAACGAACTGGCCTGCTTGATGAGCAGGTCCCAGTTCTTGCCGCTGGCCGAATACAGGACGAACAGGCTGCCAGCCGCCAGGGTCAGCAACAGGATCAACAACGGGCCATCGATATGAATGCGCTGCAAAAACGTGGCACGGCGACGCATCACGTCTTCGCTGGACAGGATGCGGTCGAAATTACTCTTCACGGGCCGCAGCCTCCAGATTCAGGGAACCGGCATACTCAGGCTTGAGATGGCCGTTTTCGTCGAGCAGCCAGGCGTCCATCACCTGCCGCACAACGGGTGCAGCAACGCCGGAACCGGATTCGCCGTTCTCGACCATCACTGCAACAACGATTTTTGGATTGTCGGCCGGTGCAAAACCGACAAACAGGGCATGGTCACGATGACGCTCCTGAACCTTGGTACGGTCGTATTTCTCGCCCTGCTTGATGGCGACTACCTGAGCCGTACCGCTTTTGCCGGCGATCCGGTATTGCGCACCGATGGCAGCCTTGCGCGCCGTACCACGCGCGCCATGCATCACTTCCTGCATGCCGTGGTTGACTCGCCCCCAGTTGGCCGGGTCGCGCAGCACGATGTTCGGCATCGGGTTTTCATCCACAGGTGCCTTGCCTTCGATGGTTCTGGCCAGATGCGGACGGTTCCACACACCTTTGTTGGCCACCAGTGCGGTCGCCTGGGCCAGTTGCAACGGCGTTGCCTGCATGTAGCCCTGCCCAATGCCGAGAATCAGGGTTTCGCCAGGGAACCAGGCCTGGCGACGGGTCGCACGCTTCCATTCACGGGACGGCATCAGACCGGGGGACTCCTCGAACATATCCAGCGACACTTTCTGCCCGATGCCGAACTTGTTCATGTAGGTGGAAAGCCGATCGATGCCCAGTTTGTGCGCCAGATCGTAGAAATACGTGTCATTGGAACGCATGATCGCGGTATCCAGATCCACCCAGCCATCACCGGTGCGGTTCCAGTTACGGTACTTGTGATCGTAATTGGGCAGTTGGTAATAGCCAGGGTCGAACACTCTTGAGCCGGGCGTTACTGCACCGGCGTCCAGCCCGGCAATCGCCACGGCAGGCTTGATGGTCGAACCGGGCGGGTAAAGGCCGCGCAGAATGCGGTTGAACAGCGGCCGGTCTATTGAATCGCGTAGCTCGGCGTAGGCCTTGAAGCTGATACCGGTGACAAACAGGTTCGGATCGAAGCTCGGCGCACTGACCATCGCCAGCACTTCTCCGGTGGCAGGGTCCAGCGCGACTACCGCGCCACGACGCCCACCCAATGCGGCCTCGGCAGCTTCCTGAAGGTTGATGTCCAGGCTAAGAACGATGTCCTTTCCAGGGATCGGGTCGGTGCGCTTGAGCACGCGCAGCACGCGGCCACGGGCGTTGGTCTCGACCTCTTCGTAGCCGACCTGACCATGCAGATCGGGTTCGTAAAATCGCTCGATACCGGTCTTGCCGATATGGTGCGTGCCGCTGTAATTGATCGGATCGAGGCTCTTGAGCTCTTTTTCGTTGATCCGCCCCATGTAACCGACCGAGTGAGCAAAATGCGGCCCTTGCGGGTAATGCCTGACCAGTTGCGCAACCACTTCGACACCTGGCAGGCGGAACTGGTTGACCGCAATCAGGGCGATCTGCTCTTCGCTCAGCTCGAACAGGATAGGCACCGGCTCGAACGGCCGACGCCCCTGCTTCATACGCTTTTCGAAGATGATGCGATCATCCGGGGTGAGCTGCAGGATCTCGACAATGGTGTCGAGCACACTGGACCACTCGCCGGCACGCTCACGGGTCATGCTGAGACTGAAACTGGGCCGGTTGTCCGCAACCACCACGCCATTACGGTCGTATATCAGCCCACGGCTGGGCGGAATCGGCTGAACGTGAACGCGGTTGTTTTCCGAAAGTGTGGAGTGATACTCGTACTGGATGACCTGCAGGTAATAAAGCCGGGCAATCAGTACGCACACCAGCAACACGACCGCCACGGCACCGAACACGACCCTGCCGCGCACCAGGCGTGCGTCCTTTTCGTGGTCTTTGAGGCGGATCGGTTGAGACATTTAGGCCGTATTCACAGTAAAGACGATGCTACTTGTGATAAGGGTGCCCGGACAGGACTGTCCAGGCGCGATACATCTGTTCGCCGATCAGAATGCGCACCAGTGGATGCGGCAGGGTCAGCGGCGACAGGGACCAGCGTTGTTCACTGCGGGCACAGACTTCAGGCGCCAGCCCCTCGGGGCCGCCGACCATCAGGTTGACCGTACGCGCATCGAGGCGCCAGCGATCGAGTTCGACCGCCAGCTGTTCGGTGCTCCACGGTTTGCCATGCACTTCAAGCGTGACAATCCGCTCGCCCGGCTGCACTTTCGCCAGCATCGCCTCGCCTTCCTGACGGATGAAGCGCGCAACATCGGCGTTCTTGCCCCGGGTATTGAGCGGGATTTCCACCAGTTCAAGCGCAAGCTCGGAGGGCATCCGCTTGGCGTACTCATGCCAACCTTCCTCCACCCACTTGGGCATGCGCGAACCCACAGCAATCAGACGCAAACGCACATCAAGGCCTTATTCGTTGCCTGGAGTGTGGTGCGCAGCGCTGGCGGCACGGCTTTGTTCAGCGCCCTGCCACAAGCGTTCCAGGTCGTAGAACTGGCGTGCCGCAGCGGTCATTACGTGAACGATCACATCGCCCAGGTCCAGCAGAACCCAGTCGCTGTCGCTGTCGCCCTTGCCTTCTTCGCTCAGGGACTTCAGGCCGGCTGCCTTGACCTTGTCACGGACGTTATCGACCAGTGCATTCAACTGACGGTTGGACGTACCGGTGCAGATCAGCATGTAGTCGGCGATGCTGGTCTTGTCACGCACATCGATGGTCAGGATGTCTGCACCCTTGACTTCTTCAAGGGCTGCAATCGCAACATTGATGACTTCTTCACTGCTCATTTTTTGCTTTGTCATATAAAACTCATTCAGCTCGTATGTGTGGGACCGTTCAAACGCTTATCGATCAAAGCAGTTTCAGGACGACCCATCAGTGTTCGGCGCGCGGTAAAGTCCGCGTGCATCGATATAGGCCAGTACCGCGTCTGGCACCAGAAAACGTACCGACTTACCGCTGGCCAGCAGTTGACGGATCTGGGTGGCAGACACCGATAAAGGCGTCTGCCAGACGAATGTAATGTGTCCACCCGGCCCTTTCAGGGCCTTGGGGTCGCTGACCGCGCGTGCCGCCAGCAGATTGCGCATGGCATCCGGCGACTCGCTGTCCGCGTCCGGGCGTTGCAGCACCACGATATGGCAGTGCTCCAGCAGTTCTTCCCACCTGTGCCAGGTCGGCAGCCCGCAAAAGGCATCCCAACCCAGCAACAGGAACAGCTGGTCCTGAGGCGCCAGTTCGGCGCGCATCGACTCCAGTGTGTCGAGGGTATACGACGGTTTGTCCCGTTTCAGTTCACGGTCATCCACCGTCAAGGGCGACACGCCCGCAACCGCGCTCTGAACCATCGCCAGACGGTCCTCGGCGGTGACACTCGGCATGTCACGATGCGGAGGCCTGGCGCTGGGCGTCAGGCGCAACTCATCGAGTTCCAGCAGTTCGGCCACTTCAAGCGCACCGCGCAAGTGACCGATATGAACCGGGTCAAACGTACCCCCAAGCATACCGATACGTCTGGGCAGCGCTGTCGTGGGGTTGTTCAAGTCAGGCTTGTCCGCGCAATTGACCATCACCGATCACGATGTACTTCTCGCAGGTCAACCCTTCAAGCCCGACTGGACCGCGGGCGTGCAGCTTATCAGTAGAAATGCCGATCTCGGCACCCAATCCGTATTCGAACCCGTCCGCAAAGCTGGTCGGTGCATTGACCATGACCGAACTGGAATCGACCTCGGCCATGAACCGGCGAATCTGACTTTGATGGTCGGAAACGATGGCATCGCTGTGATGCGAACCATAATGGTTGATGTGCTCGATGGCTTCGTCCAGCCCTGAAACGACGCGAATCGACAGGATTGCAGCCAGGTATTCGGTGTGCCAGTCGTCTTCGGTGGACGGAATTACGTCGATCAGGTCACGGGTGCGCTCGCAACCGCGCAACTCGACGCCCTTCTCGCGAAACTGCGCGGCCATGGCGGGCAGGAAATCGGCGGCGATGGTTTGATCGACCAGCAGGGTTTCCATCGCGCCGCAGATCCCGTAGCGGTACGTCTTGGCATTGAAGGCAATCTTCTGCGCCTTGGCCAGATCGGCGTGGGCACTGACATACACATGGCAGATGCCGTCCAGATGCTTGATGACCGGCACGCGCGCATCGCGGCTGACCCGCTCGATCAGGCCCTTGCCCCCACGCGGAACGATGACGTCAACGTACTCGGGCATGGTGATCAATGCGCCAACCGCTGCACGGTCGGTGGTTTCAACCACCTGCACCACAGCAGCAGGCAGCCCGGCCTCGGCCAGACCACGCTCGATGCAGGCGGCAATGGCACGATTGGAATGAATGGCTTCGGAACCGCCACGCAGGATAGTCGCGTTACCGGACTTCAAGCACAGACTGGCCGCATCGATGGTCACATTCGGACGCGACTCGTAGATGATTCCCACAACACCCAGCGGCACACGCATCTTGCCGACCTGAATACCCGACGGCCGATAGCTCATGTCGCGGATCGCACCGACCGGGTCTGCCAGACCTGCTACCTGACGCAACCCGACGATCATGCTGTCGATACGCGCGGGGGTCAGGGCCAGTCGTTCCAGCATTGCCGGCTCAAGGCCATTGGCCTGACCATTGGCCAGGTCCAGCGCATTGGCGGCAGACAGCTCGGCGCGCGCTTCATCCAGAGCAGCGGCAGTGGCTTGCAGGGCGCGGTTCTTCTGCGCAGTGCTGGCACGACCGATCACTCGCGAGGCTTCGCGGGCGGCGCGACCCAGGCGGGTCATGTAGTCAAGAACGGACTCAGTCATGGTCTCAGAGGTCTTGGCAAAGAGGAAAGCGGCTGATTATAGCTGTCGTGCCGCACGAACGACAGCGCAGACAGGCGGATGGTCGATATCAGTGCGCAGATTTATTGCGCAGACCGATGCCTATCCCCCTCAGCCCTCATCGTTACATACAAAGTCCGCTTTTGATTCTGGCCGAAAGCCATAGGAGCGGACTTGTCCGCGAAGGGGCCGTGACATCCGCAGGAGGTGTATCGCCCGAAATAAAGCTTTCGCGAACAAGTTCGCTCCCACGCCCTGCGGGCAGAAGCCTGAACGCCACCATTTATCACGCTCAGCCCTCATCGTTATACGCAAGTCCGCTTTTGATTCTGGCCGAAAGCCGTAGGAGCAGACTTGTCCGCGAAGGGGCCGTGACATCCGCAGGAGATGTGTCGCCCGAAATAAAGCTTTCGCGAACAAGTTCGCTCCCACGCCCTGCGGGCAGAAGCCTGAACGCCACCATTTATCACGCTCAGCCCTCATCGTTATACGCAAGTCCGCTTTTGATTCTGGCCGAAAGCCGTAGGAGCGGACTTATCCGCGAAGGGGCCGTGACATCCGCAGGAGGTGTATCGCCCGAAATAAAGCTTTCGCGAACAAGTTCGCTCCCACGCCCTGTGGGCAGAAGCCTGAACGCCACCATTTATCACGCTCAGCCTTCATCGTTATAAACAAGTCCGCTTTTGATTCTGGCCGAAAGCCGTAGGAGCGGACTTGTCCGCGAAAGGGCCGTGAAATCCGCAGGAGATGTGTCGCCCGAAATAAAGCTTTCGCGAACAAGTTCGCTCCCACGCCCTGCGGGCAGAAGCCTGAACGCCACCGTTTATCACCCTCAGCCCTCATCGTTATACACAAGTCCGCTTTTGATTCTGGCCGAAAGCCGTAGGAGCGGACTTGTCCGCGAAAGGGCCGTGACATCCGCAGGAGATGTATCGCCCGAAATAAAGCTTTCGCGAACAAGTTCGCTCCCACGCCCTGCGGGCAGAAGCCTGAACACCCCCATCTATCACGCTCAGCCCTCATCGTTATACACAAGTCCGCTTTTGATTCTGGCCGAAAGCCGTAGGAGCGGACTTGTCCGCGAAGGGGCCGTGACATCCGCAGGAGGTGTATCGCCCGAAATAAAGCTTTCGCGAACAAGTTCGCTCCCACGCCCTGCGGGCAGAAGCCTGAACACCCCCATTTTCCGGGCTCTTCAGGATTTGTGCATAACGATGAGCGCTCAGCCTGCGCGCCCTCTCGACCAGCGTCGCAGGGAAACGCACGCACAAAACGCTCTTATGGGTTAACCGGTTTATCATGCCTCAGTCACTTTCAGAAACAACAAAGCCGCTAATCCAGACACATTCAGCTGCAATTAAAGTTGCGCTTGTTATTATCGGGCACCTTCTCAACGTACCTGCCTGACTATGCCTGCTGCTCTTCCGGATCATTTCTTCCATCGCGATGCCCAGTTACTGGCCCGCGATCTGCTGGGCAAGGTCATTCGGCATAAAGTGGGCGAGCTGTGGCTGGCCGCCCGCATCATCGAAACAGAAGCGTACTACTGCGCTGAAAAAGGCAGCCATGCTTCGCTGGGCTATACCGAAAAGCGCAAAGCGCTGTTCCTCGACGGCGGGCACATCTATATGTACTACGCGCGCGGCGGTGACTCGCTGAATTTCAGCGCCGAGGGGCCGGGCAATGCGGTGCTGATCAAATCGGCATTTCCCTGGACCGACGCAACCAGCGACGAAAACGCCCTGGCGCAGATGCAGTTGAACAACCCCGACGCCAGCGGCGCAATCCGCCCGCCGCAACGGCTCTGCGCTGGCCAGACGCTACTGTGCAAGGCACTTGGCTTGAAAGTACCGGAGTGGGACGCCAGACGCTTCGACCCACAGAGGTTGCTGGTCGAAGACATCGGCCAGGCACCCGAGCGCATTATCCAGACCACCCGTCTGGGCATTCCTGCCGGGCGCGATGAGCACTTGATGTATCGCTTCGTGGATGCCGGTTACGCCCGTTTCTGCACACGGAACCCTCTCAGACGCGGTCAGGTCGAAGGCCGCGACTACTTATTTCTCGATCAAGGAAACTGACCGATGGGCGATCTGCTCAATGGCATGACCGGCTGGCTGACAGCGAATCCTTCCTGGGTGGCTGTCGCGATCTTTTTGGTGGCCTTCACTGAATGCGTCGCGATCGTCGGGATCGTCGTGCCGGGCACGGTCATCATGTTTGCCATCGCCGCCTTGGCGGGCAGCGGCATACTGCCGTTGAGCGAAGTGCTGTTACTGGGTTTTCTCGGCGGGCTGTTGGGGGACGCAGTGTCGTACTTCATAGGCCGGCGCTTTCATCAGAATATCCGTCAGTTGCCCGGCTTGCGCACGCACCCGGAGTGGATGGAAGGTGCGGAAAAATACTTCCACCGTTACGGCATCGCCAGTTTGCTGGTCGGGCGCTTCATCGGACCGCTACGCCCGATGCTGCCAATGATTGCCGGCATGTGCGACATGCCGCTCCCGCGCTTTGCGGCCGTCAGTGTACTGGCCGCGGCAGGCTGGTCGATTGCCTACCTGATGCCGGGCTGGGCGGCGGGCGCGGCCATTCGCCTGCCGCTGCCGGAAGGCTTCTGGCCTGAGGCGGCAGTGGTCGGTGCCGGTCTGGCGATTCTGTTCGGGCTGAGTATTCAGAGCAGCATTCGCCAGAAGCGCTATGCAACCAAACTTATTTCCGTGCTCAGCCTGACGCTGGTCGCGGCGCTGTTCATCGGCTGGCCTTATCTGGCGGACTTCGACAACGGCCTGATGACGCTCATTCAGGAGCATCGCAGCGAGGCCGCACAGAACATCGTGATCTTCGTCACCAGCATCGGCGACTTCAAGGCCCAGTTGCTGGCGGCCTCCCTGCTGATCATCGTGCTGGCCGTTGCCAGACAATGGCGTCACGCAGCTTTTGCCCTGACCGCAACACTGGGTACCGCGATTGCCAATGGCACCCTGAAAACGTTCTTCGCCCGCACTCGCCCGGACGTTCTGGTAGAGCCGCTGACCACTTACAGCATGCCCAGTGGCCACAGTTCTGCGGCCTTTGCGCTGTTCATGACGCTGGCGGTGCTGGCCGGACGCGGCCAGCCCGTGCGCCTGCGCCTGAGCTGGATGCTGGTCGGTGGCATTCCGGCACTGGCCATCGCGTTTTCCAGGGTTTACCTCGGCGTTCACTGGCCAACCGACATCCTCGCTGGAATGCTCCTGGCGTTCTGTGTCTGCGCCGCCAGCCTGGCGTTCATTCAGCGCAACGCCCCCTTGCCCGCCATGTCGGTCCGGGTATGGTGGCTCATCGTCCCGGCAATGACCGCGCTGCTCGGCATTTTTGCGGTGCGCGCCCTCTCGCACGCAGTACTGCGTTACCAGTACTGATCGGCATACCTGATCGCGCCCGTACAAATCGGGTGCGACACTTCTCAAATCTGGCACCTTGCCAGTGCTCTTTCGAGGCGTTGACTACACTCCCCTGAAGCAGGTGAGTGAGCAACGGCGTGGCCGAAGGAGTGCTGATGTCCCCACTGGATGGTTATACGGCAATGCCCGCCCGGCAACGCGGCGCCATAGGCATGATGGCCGCGCTCACATTGGGATTGGCGCTGCTGTGCACACTGATAGTGGTCGACAGCGGCAGGCTGTATCTGGAGAAACGCTCGTTGCAGCGGGTTGCGGACATCGCCGCCCTGGAAGCTGCGGGGCGCAGGGGAACGTGCAGCGGGGCGGCCACCGCCCCCGGTTTCGCCACACAAAGTGCCACGCGTAACGGCTTTACCCCGAATACCGGAGGTCGAACGCTAACCACCCTCTGCGGCACCCTTACAGTGGGCCTGCAGAGCCAGCGCGTATTTGTCGCGGACTCCACCCAGGCACTGGCCATTCAAGTGGTCGCGGCGCATCCGGTGCCACGAAGTATTGCTGCCGGTATTGTTGCCCTGTTCGAAAAAACTCCCTCCCCTGCGAACATCACGATCAGCGCCACAGCCGTGGCTGCCAGTGCCGCGCCACTGGCGGCACTGACCATTCGCAGTGCGGCCGTAACAATGGACAGCACTCGGGCGGCCATTCTGAACCCGCTCATCGGCAGCCTGCTCGGAGGCACACTCAACCTGAGCGTAGCGAACTGGCAGGGCCTCGCCAGCACCGACCTCAGCCTGTTGAGCTATCTGAACCGACTCAAGACCGACCTTAACCTGACTGCGGTCGGTTACAGCGAGGTGCTCAACACATCGGTTTCTGTCAGCCAGTTGATCCAGAGTGCTATCAATGTGCTCGACCCCGGCGCGACCTTGAACGGCACGGCCACCATCGCGGGCCTGCAGGCATTGAAGCTGGCGGCTGGCGCAACCACTGTGTTGCTCGGCGACTTGCTGTCAATCCAAGGCAGTTCGGACCTCGCTGCATTGAATACCAACCTGCGCCTTCTGGACCTGGTTCAAGGCCTTGCGCAACTGGCCAACGACAAGACCGGCATATCGACATCTGCGCAGATAAATGTAGGCACCCTGGCACAGGTCACCACTCGATTTCAGGTCGTTGAGCCGCCTCAGTTATCGGCCATCGGCGACCCGAGCAAGATCGACCCACTCAATCCCAAAACCGGTGCCAACCGGATCTACGTGCGCACCGCGCAGATGCGTGCGCTGGTGTCGATCAATCTGCCGGTGCTGGGCACCATCACGTCATTGGCCAACACTGCGGGCTCGGTGGTCGGCAGCCTGACACCGATCCTCAATAGCGCGTTGAGCCTGAACATCGCGGGCCTGGTGACATCAGCCACCTGCGCCGTAGGGCTAAACAGTTGCATGGTCACCGATTTCAAGTTTCTGACCTCGGACTCTTCTGCCAGCGCCGGCCCCAGGATAGATCTGAGCCTGTCGCTGGCCAGCGCCGACACCTATGTCACCGGCTACACCTGTACCAGCAATACCAGCAAAACCTTGAGTGTCAAAACAGATGCAGGATTGCTCAGCGCCAAGGTTGGCTGGATTGACAGCACGGCAGCGTTTCCTGCCAGCACTGACCCCTCGGCAATCACCGCACTGCCTCTACCGGTGCTGGATATAGGCACCAAGACCTGCCAGAAGATAGCGGGACTGTTGGGCAACTGCACCGCCCGTACCCCCTTCGGCGGTGGCGGCATAGGTCTCACGTTCGACACGGTAAGCCAGTCGCCGCTGGGCAGCTCACCGGTCGTCAGTACAACCTTCAGCTCGCCCAATCTGCCGGAAATCAACAGCGCGCCTTATTTCCTGACGAGCGTTGCGCACACCAAACCCAGTACGTTGCTGAACGGCACGGTTTCCAGCGTAAAGGTGAATGTCTATAAACCTGCGACCAGCAATGTGCTAGGCAACGTCATTACTGGAGCAGCTGCAACGCTGAACAGCCTGACCGTTGCGCTGGACGCTATTGTGGAGAACACGCTGACCGGCTTGCTGACATCAGTCGTCGACCCGCTGTTCGAGTCACTTGGCCTGAGTCTGGGTGCCACCGATGTGGGTGCCAATTTAAGCTGCAACATCGGTCAGGCGACGCTGATTATCTAACCGGCGTTGAATATCGGCAGCTCGATCTGGAAACGAGCGCCCTCCCCGACGTTTCCGACGCTGAGCTGGCCGCCCATCTGGTCGACGATGCCGTAGCTGACAGACAAGCCCAGTCCGGTGCCGACACCGACAGGCTTGGTGGTGAAGAAAGGCTCGAAAATGCGCTCCAGCAAACGCGGATCAATCCCCCCGCCGTTGTCCTGAACCGCCAGCCGGATGATATTTTCGTCCCGCTCGGCCTCGACGCTGATCCACGGTTCGAAATCCCGGTCTTTTTCCCGACGTGACAACAACGCATCACGGGCGTTGACCATCAGGTTGATCAGCACCTGCTCAAGCTGATCGACATGCCCGCGAACCTGCACGTCTTCGATCATGGTGCCGACCCGCAACTGCACACCCTTGCCTTTCATGCCTTCGGCCAGCATCGAGAGGGTGCCTTCCACCGCCTGCGCCGGATCGAACAGCCGCTCCTCCACTTCGGAGCGCCGCCCGAATACCCTCATGTGGTCCACCACGCGGGCAGCGCGCTGTACCTGCGTGTCGATACGGTTGAGCTTTTCGGTGAGGTATTCGATGTCCACGTCCCCGCGCCCAAGACGCTTGAGGACGTTGACCACCGCCATGCGCATAACATTGAGGGGCTGATTTATCTCATGGGCGAGGCCTGTGGACATTTCGCCAAGCGTGGCCATTTTCGCGCTCTGGTTCAATTGCATCCTGGAGCGGCGCACATCCGTGTTATCACGGCCCACGGCCTGAACCTCGACCAGCGTGCCGTGCTCGTCGAATATTCCCCGGTCGGCCCAGACCCACCAGGCATACTCACGGCCGGGCAGCTCGATACAGATTTCTTCGGTGCTCACCGGCGCTTGCGGGGTGAGTTGACCAATGCGCCGAATGAACGCCTCGCGCTGCTCGTCCGAAAGCCAGTCCCCCAGATTGATCCCGGTCAGTTGTTCCGGCGTGCATTCCATGTAATTGGCCAGTGGACGGTTGCCGAAACTCAGTACCAGATCCGGAGAATAGCGGCAGATCATGGCCGGTGAGTCTTCGACCAGAATGCGGTATCGCTCTTCGCTCTGGCGCACGTGCTCGGCCGCCAGAGTGGCTTCGGTCACGTCCAGCCACAGGCCGACCGCCTCCACGGGCATGCCGAGGTCGTCACGCAGCAATCGCGCTTCGTCCAGCAACCAATGGTAGTGGCCGTTCTTGTTGCGCAACCTGTAACGCCGACTGACAACGCCTCCGCGCAACAGCTGCCGGTTACGCTCGAACCAGATGTCGCGGTCTTCGGGGTGAATGTATTCCGCCAGCTGGCCGTCTACGCAGTCAGCCAGCGTCCAGCCCAGCAAGGGCGTGAGACTGTCACTGAAAAAGGTTGGCTCAAGGTTGCCGTGATCGTAGCGCTGCACGTAAATCACGGCCGGCGAGCTGGCAATGAGGTTATCCAGCCGGGCGTGAGCGGCCGCTGCTTCGGTTTCCTGATTCTTGATATCACTGACATCGAGCATGAAACCCAACACTCGCTGAACCTGACCACTGATCAGCGCCTGGCCCTGAATACGGTACCAGAGGGTTTCCTGGGCGGGATCGCTCTGTGCCAGACGCACGCAAAGCAGCAGCGGCGTGCCTTTGTCACGTAACTGCGCCAGACGACTGGAAAGCTCTTGTCGATCAGCCGGATGAATCAACGCCAGCCAGTCTTGACGCGACAGACTTTCGACCCGGTCACCCAGACGCAGACTGCGCGCCAGTTGCGGTGCCAGCAGGATTTCGTCACGAGCAGGCATCAGCTCCCACCAACCGGTGCCCAGTAGATCCTGAAGCACCGCCAGGCGCTCTACATGGTGACGGTTGTGCTGCTCGGACAAGCGAAAAAGCACCGGCCCGGCCAGCGCCGAACACAGGTTGAGCCACTCGCGCTCACCAAGATCCGGAGCCTGCTGTTGCGGGTTATAGAAACCGAACATCAGCCATGCTTTAGCAACGTTGTCACGGCTGTGGGGGATCAGAAAACCGTCCGCGTTGCCGAAGGCACTCTGCAACGGCCCTTGGTCGACGCCGCCGCCAAACCTGAGTTGATGGGTGATATTGGCATCGAATCGATCCAGCGCATTGCCCAGTCGCTGCCCAACCTGCCATAACTCCGGCGCGGTGTGGGCGCTGTACTGGCAGTAGACACGCCAGCCAGCGCCGCTGACTTCCGGCAGTACCAGCGCCAGACAGGGAACGCGCCATAGCTGCGCCAGTTCCTCGAGTTGCTCGGTCACCACGGCAGTCAGCCGGTCCACGTTGCACACGCGCAAACGCTCGGCCATTTGCCCGGCAAAGCGCAGGCATTGCTGGCGGCTGCGGGCGGCACTGGCCTCCTCCATCAAGTCGCTGATATCCAGCAGCTGCAACAGCCAGCCCTTGCCATGCGCCTGCACCCAGCCACGGGCGTGCAAGGTATGCGCATCGGCACTCTTGAAATCCAGATCCAGCATGTGCCCCAGCCAGTCATGCGGCACGCCTTCAATGACCAGCGCGCTGTTTGGCAGCAACAGGTTCATCAAACGCTGCGCAGCTGACAGCGGAGCGGCAATGCCCAACCGCGCAAGCAACTGCGGGCTGATGCTCTGTATCCGTCCTTCGTCATCGAGCAGCACATAAAGGTCGACCCCGACCGGTCCCGGCTCGCTCGAAACGGGCACAGCCTGGGATACCGGCGGCGCTTCACCACGGCCCAGCCAACGGCTCAGACGATTTTTTTCAAGGGGCAAGTTGCAGACTCGCTTGTGCAGTAAGGTTGGTCGGCAAGCGCGGGACCTCGCCGATGCCAGGGAGCGTCAATAACGGGAGTACCTGGGTCAATCGGGTCTTGGGGTACTGGATGGTCACCGTCAGAACACCGGCGGTGTAGGTCACGTTGGTATAACTGGCGTTGAAACCCAGCGCAGGCGGCATCCATGACAGCTGATTCATGACGACACTTTGCGCCTGGCTGACCAACAGAGTGTTATAGCCACTCACTGTCGGGCTAAGGGCGACACTTCGGCGCACGGCTTCACTGGCCGCCGCATTGAAAGACTGCATCATAAGCAACGGCAGGCTATAACTCACCACGCCATAGAACACGGCAAAGAAAACAACGAACACCGCAGCGAACTCAATAGCGGCGGCACCTTGCTGCCGATGAGGCAAGGCATGCTGCAGAACGGTTTTCATATCAACGTCTACCCTGACATTTACGGCTTCAACAGAGCATAGATTCTTTCCGGAAAACAGGATGTTTTTTGCTTGATGAAATTATTTCTTCTGCTTGTCTGGTTTGTAATTTGCGCCGAACAGGATGCGCGACGCAAGCACATTTCAAACGGGCTGACACTGGGCGCAGCAGCACTGGCGGCCGCCTGGCTGGCAGGCACCGGAACGACCTGGCTAGGCGCCCCGCCACTGGAAGCCGCGCTGGCACTGGCGCTGGCACTGGGCTTGACATTGCCTGGTTATGCGCTCGGCAAGCTGGGCGCCGGAGACGTCAAGCTGATGGCCGCACTCGCGCTCGCCTCCGACAGCGTCTATTTACTGTGCACATTTATCGGCGCAGGCATCGCCGTGCTGACCTGGGTGTTGCTCGCCAGGAAAGTGCAGCATCATATAAACCAACGAGTTGCGCGGCGTTACGCCTATATGTTCCCTGACGCGCCAGATAAATATCCTTTTTCACCTTTTTTATTGGCGGGCTTGCTGCTGACAGTAGCGTTGCTCCATTAGTCGACTCTCGGCCAATTGAAAGTTTAATGCTATGTACATAGTCGGAAAGTACGACTACGGTTAACACATCGCTGTGACGTACTGTCATTGAACTACCCGAAACGGGTCATACAACGCTTAATCATGTTTTGCTGAATGGATAAAGGTTCCGGTCTGCCGGCCTTAACAGCATGGAGTTGCATGTGGATAACTACCCGGTCACGAAAGTTCTGGTGGTCGACGACCAGCCTCTTATTGTTGAAGAACTCTGTGAGTTTCTGGAGAGCAACGGCTATGCGTGCGTGCGCTGCCATTCAAGCCTTGAGGCCATCGAGCATTTCAGCAGCGACAGCGCTATTGGCATCGTACTCTGCGACCTGGAAATGCCAGGCATGAATGGGATCGAGATGGTCGAAGCCATGAAGATGGCTGGCGGCAAGACGCATCTGTTCGAGGCTATCATGCTGACCGGACAAGCCGAGAAAAAGGACGTCATCAAGGCTCTGCGAGCCGGCATCGCCGATTACTACCAGAAGCCGGTCAACCTTGAAGAGTTGCTTGAGGGTGTCCAGTTGCAGGTGGAAGCGCTGCACGAACGGCAGAAAAACCGTCAGCAATTGGGCCTGCTCAACGAGAAACTTCAGTTTCTGGCCGCATCCATAGACGACCCCTATCAAAATCTGGATAACGTTCAGAACAGGGCGCAGTCCGAGCGCAAAACCAGCTTCGAGAGTGATGCACAGATGCCCGTATCGCTGGCCAAATTGTCACCCCGCCAGCTTGACGTCGCGCGCCTGGTCAGCAAGGGGCTGACCAATTACCAGATTGCCTGCGAACTGGGCATTACCGAAAACACTGTCAAACTCTACGTGTCCCAAGTGCTGCGCTTGACCCACATGCATAACCGCACCCAACTGGCCTTGGCATTTTCACCCGGCAAATCGGCAGAGCGGCAAAAGCTGATCGAAAGCCAGGACTGAAACCGAATCAGGCCTCGATTTCCGTCAACACGACGTGATAGGGCACATCCACCAGGGCCGAATGCACCTGATTGCGACCCGCGTGCTTGGCGCAGTACAACGCAGTATCCGCCTGTGACGCAAGGCTCAGACTGTCGTCATTAGCCCCCAGAGAAACGACCCCGGCGCTGAAAGTGCAAAACAGATCGGTCGGCTGCGCGGGGTAATGGATCTCCGCAAAGCGATGGCGGATCTCATCAAGCACTTTATGGGCACTTTGAATGTCGGTATCCGGCATGACGATGGCAAACTCCTCACCACCGTAACGACCGATGAAGTCGGTCTTGCGCAGGCGCTGCTTGAGAAACAGCGCCAGGCTTTTGATGACGCGATCTCCCATCGGGTGACCGTGGCTGTCGTTGACCTTCTTGAAGTGGTCGATATCGAGCATGGCAAAACACAGCGGCTTACCCTCGCGTCGCGAGCGAAAGCTGCAATCTTCCAGCAGTTGCAGGATGTGCGTGTGATTGTAGAGCCCGGTCAGGCTGTCACGAACCATGCGCGCCTTGAGGCTGCGGGCTCTGGCGGCGCGATTGCGAACCGTGGTGATCAGGTGGCGTGGCTTGATCGGCTTGGTGAGGAAGTCATCGCCGCCCTCGCTCATGGCGTCAAGCTGCTTGTCCTGGTCATCCTCGGCCGACAGGTAAATGATCGGCACGCTGACATAGCGGTCATTATGGCGAATGACCTTGGCCAGCTCAGTGCCGGTGCAACCAGGCATGTACATGTCGAGAATGATCAGGTCCGGCTGAAACTCCGCCAGTTCGGACATTGCCTGAATCGGGTCGAGCAGAACCCGCGTAACAATTCCGGCTGCATTCAGAATGCGTTCGGTGTGCATTGCCTGAGCGCGGGAATCGTCGATGATCAGCACTTTATAGGGTTCGTATTGAGCGACGCAGGTCAGAACTTCGATTTTTTCCAGCAGACTCGACGCTTCCAGCGCGCCGGTCAAAAACTCTTCGCCACCGGCCCGCACTGCTGCGAGGCGGGTGGGCGTATCGGTTTCGTTAAGGCTGAAAAACAATAGCGGAAGCTTCTGCTCCAGGCCTTCCTGAGCCTGTGAGGCCAGCTTCAGACCCTGACCGGCCCCGCTGAAATCGACATCCATGACAATCGCCGCCGGATGCCGTTGCGCCATTGCGCGCTGAAACTCGGCAACACTGTGCAACGACAGGGCTGCCAGACCGAAAAACTCCAGCTGCTTGGCCAGACGCTCGGCCCGCTCATGATCCTGAAGCACCACATAGACCGGCTTGCGCAGCGGAGGCAGCGACGTTTGCTCAAGCTGGTCGCCATGCCGCAGCCCGGTGCGGGAGAGACGTTGCATCAGACGATTGAGGTCAGTGATGACGCTGCTGTTGAGGCGACCGCGATTGGCTTCGACAGCCTCAAGTGCCTGGTTGATGTCATGCGCCAGTGAAATGTGTTCAACCTGCTCGAAGCGCTCGGCAAAGCGCAGTAACCGCAATGTCGATTCCTTGAGCTCAGCCATGTCGCCAGCCGACCACTCGGCTTTCTGCAGACGTTGCCACGTCTCCAGAATCTGGCGTGCCTGGTGGATGACCCTTTGGGCAAAATGATGCTTCAGGCGATCTCGGCTAGGGTCTTCTGGCTCGGTCATATTGAGACTACTGTGGTTTTACTGAGCGATACGGCTGATGGCGCTATGCTAGCACCTCCGTTACAACAGAACAGTGCCGTAAGTCACTTATTTGACAACATTTTGATGGCTCTTAGCCATTACTCAAAATCAATCGACTGATAGAGCCTGGCTATAGGCCTTGAGTTGCACCTGGAAGTTGAAAGCAATTCGCTTTTGGCTTGAAGCTCGAAGCTTGCAGCTGCCCCGATCGCACCTTAGGGTAAGGTTGCGGTCGAACCCCACGTGAAGCATTCAACTCAAGATCGAAAGGACCCTACCATGCTGGATTGGAAGAACCGCGCAGGCAGCGCGGGTGAGCGCACCGCTGACACTTCATCGGTCAAACGCCGCGGTTACCTGGGTAGCCTGTTCTATAGCCGCGCTCTGGGCGCCTTGATCTTGATTTACCTGCTGGTTGCACTGGTAGTCGGCTGGTACTGGAGCAAAGAGCCTGCACTGTTCCCGGTACAACAGAACGCTCAAGCCGCCGCCGAGCGCGAAGGCAAGCCAATGGTTATCGGCTACACGACGGTTGAAACGCTCAAGACCGTGGCTGGCACCCTGCTCAACAAGCGCGGTGGATATCTGTCCAACGACCGCATGCCACCGGGCTTGTGGCTGGACAACATTCCAAGCTGGGAATACGGCGTACTGGTGCAGGTGCGCGACTTGAGTCGTGCGCTGCGCAAGGACTTTGCCCGTTCCCAGTCTCAATCTGCCGAAGATGGCGATCTGGCTCGCGCCGAGCCGCTGTTCAACTTCAACAATCGCAGCTGGATCCTGCCTTCCAGCGAGTCGCAATACGCCGAAGGTATCAACTCTCTGAGTCGCTACCAGGCACGTTTGTCCGACCCGAACCAGAAAGGCGCGCTGTTCTATGCCCGCGCCGACAACTTGAACAACTGGCTGGGTGATGTCGGCACCCGCCTGGGCTCGCTGTCGCAACGCCTTTCGGCCAGTGTCGGTCGGGTCAAACTCAACAGCACGCTGAAAACCGAGGCCGCTGTTTCGGTCAAGCCTGGCGAAGTACCGCAGGTAGACGAGGAAATCGTCGAGACCCCGTGGCTGGAAGTGGACAACGTGTTCTATGAAGCGCGCGGTCAGGCCTGGGCTCTGTCGCATCTGCTGCGCGCCATCGAGGTCGACTTCGCCGATGTACTGGCCAAGAAGAATGCGACCGTCAGCGTGCGTCAGATCATTCGTGAGCTGGAAGCGTCCCAGGAACCGCTGTGGAGCCCGATGATTCTGAATGGCAGCCCGTTCGGTGTGTTCGCCAACCACTCGCTGGTCATGGCCAACTACATCTCGCGTGCCAACGCCGCGGTCATCGACCTGCGCCAGTTGCTGAATCAAGGCTGATGTCTATTCCTGCCAACGAGGCCGCGCACCGCGCCGCCTCGGATGCCGAGCAGATCGCCTGGGTCGACGAGCAGGACCGACTGCTCGGCTCGCGGGTCCGCGCCGATTTGCGTGAACGCGGATTGATCGGGCGCGGCACCTATATCCTGCTGTTCAACAGTGCCGGTGAGCTGTGCGTGCACCGGCGCACACTGAGCAAAGCGATTTATCCCGGTTATTGGGATGTCGCGGCGGGCGACATGGTGCAGGCGGATGAAAGCTATGACGAGTCCGCTGCCCGGGAGCTGGAAGAAGAGCTGGGCGTCAGTGGCGTACCGTTGCAGGCCCACGAAAGGTTTTTCTTCGATCAGCCGGGCAACCGGCTCTGGTGCGCCGTGTTTTCGGCCGTGTGGGACGGGCCCTTGAGACTGCAGCCCGAAGAAGTACTGGAAGCGCGCTTCATGCCCATCGCCGACGTTCTGCATCAGGCTGAAAAAATCCCTTACTGCCCGGACTCGCTCGCGGCGCTGAAACGCTACCTGCAGCAGATAGAGAATGCTCAGTAAGCCAGTGTTCAGAAATTGGCGCATCCAGCCCCTTAGCAACCGGTCTGTTTGCCGTTACACTGCGCGACCTTTTCAAACTGGACCGGCCCTGCCGTTTCAGTAGCGCTGCCCCTGCCAGAGTGGGGCTTCGCGGTCGATGGCTCGTGTGAGCCCGACCCATCTTCAGTCCTCAACAAGAGGATTTTTGCGTGGCTAAAAAAGCCGCTTCTCTCGCCGCCCTCGGTGGCCTGGTGTTTTCAACCGACGCAGGGCGTCACTGCCCGGATTGTCGTCAGCCCGTTGCCGACTGCACCTGCAAACAGACCGCCATCCCCGAAGGAGACGGTATTGCCCGCGTGCGCCGGGAAAGCAAAGGCCGTGGCGGCAAGACCGTCACCACCATCAGTGGTGTCCCGCTGGCCGAAGAGCCGCTCAAAGACCTCGCCAAGGCCCTCAAACAGCGCTGCGGCACTGGCGGATCGCTCAAGGACGGCGTGATCGAGATTCAGGGCGATCACGTCGAACTGCTATTGGCAGAGCTGATCAAAAAAGGCTTCAAGGCTAAAAAGTCCGGCGGCTGAACCCGCGTAGCGGGCAGCGAATCAAATCGTCATTTCAACTCATTACACTGCGCCCAGCTGGCTATTGGCTGGCGCAACGACTTCTTTATAGGGGACTTCGATGTCCGTACGACGCACACGCAAAGACGATGGCAGCCAATGGACAGTTGCGGACAGCCGCAGCGTTTATGGTATTCGCCATTGGGGCGCGGGTTATTTTGCAATCAACGAAGCAGGTCGCGTTGAAGTCCGTCCCAATGGGCCGGACAGCTCGCCCATCGACCTTTATGAACAGGTCGACAACCTGCGCAAGAGCGGTCTGTCGCTGCCCTTGCTGGTGCGCTTCCCCGACATTCTGCAAGACCGTGTGCGTCAACTGACCGGTGCATTCGACAGCAACATCGCGCGCCTGGAATACCAGAGCCAATACACCGCGCTGTACCCGATCAAGGTCAACCAGCAGGAAGCGGTGGTGGAAAACATCATCGCCACGCAGAACGTCTCCATCGGTCTGGAAGCGGGTTCCAAACCGGAGCTGATGGCCGTGCTGGCATTGGCGCCCAAAGGCGGCACCATCGTCTGCAACGGTTACAAGGACCGTGAGTTCATCCGTCTGGCGCTGATGGGCCAGAAGCTGGGCCACAACGTATTCATCGTCATCGAGAAAGAATCCGAAGTCGAGCTGGTGATCGAAGAAGCCGCCGAGCTGAAAGTCGCCCCTCAGGTAGGCCTGCGCGTGCGTCTGTCTTCCCTGGCGTCGAGCAAATGGGCGGACACCGGCGGCGAGAAATCCAAGTTCGGTCTGTCGGCCGCACAATTGCTGTCGGTGGTCGAGCGCTTCCGCAAGGCCGGGCTCGATCAGGGCATCCGCCTGCTGCACTTCCACATGGGCTCGCAGATCGCCAACCTGGCTGATTACCAGCACGGCTTCAAAGAGGCTATCCGCTATTACGGTGAGCTGCGCAAACTCGGCCTGCCGGTGGATTACATCGATGTCGGCGGCGGTCTGGGCGTCGACTACGACGGCACCCACTCACGCAACGCCAGCTCGATCAACTACGACATGGACGATTACGCAGGTGTGGTGGTCGGCATGCTCAAGGAGTTCTGCGATGCGCAAAGCCTGCCGCACCCGCATATCTTCTCGGAAAGCGGCCGCTCGCTGACCGCCCACCACGCCATGCTGGTGGTCCAGGTGACCGACGTCGAGAAGCATAACGACGAAGTGCCGGAAATCTCCGACAAGGAAAGCCTGCCGGAAACCGTGCAGTGGCTGGTGGACCTGCTGGGTCCGACCGACATAGAAATGGTCACCGAAACCTACTGGCGCGCCACGCACTACATGAGCGACATCGCTACCCAGTACGCCGATGGCAAAATCAGCCTGGCGGAGAAAGCACTCGGCGAACAATGCTACTTCGCCGTCTGCCGCCGCCTGTACAACTCGCTGAAGGCACGTCAACGCTCACACCGTCAGGTGCTCGACGAACTCAACGACAAGCTGGCCGACAAGTACATCTGCAACTTCTCGGTGTTCCAGAGCCTGCCCGATACCTGGGCCATCGGCCAGGTGCTGCCGATTCTGCCCTTGCACCGTCTGGACGAAGAGCCGGTGCGCCGCGCCGTGCTTCAGGACCTGACCTGCGATTCCGACGGCAAGATCAAGCAGTACGTCGATGAGCAGAGCATAGAGACCAGCATGCCGGTGCACTCGTTGAACGAAGGCGAAGACTATCTGCTGGGGATCTTCCTGGTAGGCGCCTATCAGGAAATTCTGGGGGACATGCACAACCTGTTCGGTGATACCGACTCGGTGAACATCTACCAGAACCCGGACGGCAGCGTTTACCACGCGGGCATCGAAACCCACGACACCATCGAAGACATGCTGCGCTACGTGCATTTGTCGCCGGAAGAACTGATGACCCATTACCGGGACAAGGTCGCCAGCGCCAAGATTACCCCGCGCGAGCGTACCTACTTCCTCGACGCCCTGCGCCTGGGGCTGACACGCTCTTCGTACCTGTCGTCCTGATTCCAGGATTTGCGATGGGGCCTGCAATTGGGGCCCCATCTACTGTGACTGTGGTGCCAATGCTGTGCGTTGGCGCGATGGTCATGCGCACATCGTAAGCCGCTACCAACATTCCTTGTAGGCAATGTCCTGTTCTACCTGCAGCCCTCTACCCTGCCCGTTTTCTGCGCCAGAATTCTCGGTCGCATTCCCGGTAGAGAAGCACTCCATCATGCCCGACCCCACCAGCGCGCCGCTCTTTCGTCTGGAAATTGCCCGCCTGCACCGCTGCTTCACTGTCATATCGTTCAGCGCAAGCGAGGCGATCAGCCAGCCTTTTACATTTGAACTGGACATTCTTGGCGACGGCCTGGATCTGGACCTGACCAGCCTGATGTACAAACCTGCCTCGCTGAGCTTCGGAAACCGGAAGAACTTTCACGGTCAGATTCAAGGCGCGACACGCAAGCATTACCAACCCGGCCCGGCGTGTTACACGCTGATAATGGGGCCTCGACTGGCCTGTCTCGGGTTACGCCACCAGTCGCGCATCTTTCAGCACATGACCGCCACCCGGATCATCCCCCAGGTGCTCGAAGAACATGGCCTGAAGAACTGTTTCCGTTTTGACCTGCCGACCGAGTGCCGCGAACGCGACTGTTGCGTGCAGTATCAGGAATCCGACCTGCAACTGGTCCAGCGCCTGTGCGCAGAAGAAGGCATTCACTACCACTTTGTCCATTCACGGCATCGCCACGAACTGGTGTTCGGCGCCAACCTGCACGGGTTTGCGCGCAGCCCTGTCGCACGCTGGCGTCAATTCGCGCAGCAGTCCGGGGTGACCCGGTTTGCCGTCACCGAGCATGCAACGGATCTGCCCGGCAGCCGCGCAGCCCAGCACGCGACAGGCGAGAGTACCTTGCCGTTCGTGACTTGCGCAGAACTGCTGCCGCTGGCCGACCATCCCGAGAAGAACTGGAACCACATGTGGCTGATCACCGAAGTCCGGCATCGCTTTGGCATCGTTGATGGCAATGACCGCGGTGCATCGGAACGCTACTCGAACCAGTTCAAGGCCATACCATGGGAAGTCGGCTTCAGAACGCCTGCCCCGGCACCGCGCGCGCCCGTTGCGCAACTTCAGCGAGGCTGGATCATCGGCATCAGCGGCGAACCGGCAAGGCTTGATGCGTCAGGCCGGGTGCACGTCCGGCTGGAGTGGGAATGGCAACACCCGAATGATCCCGGTGGTGGCTGCTGGCTGCATCTGGCACCGGGGCTGGATATCGAATGTCGCGCCGGCATGTCAGTGGCGGTGAGCTTTTCTGTGGATGACACACACCCACCACTGATCATCGGCGGTCTGCCGTCTCAGGAGGTGCGCCGCGAGAATGATCCAGCGCCTGTCGATAACGTCCTAATGCACCTCGACCGACAAATATTCATCGGGCCTGACCGACTGCTGCAACTCGCAGACGGGGTCTGCCTATACCTTGGCAAAGGCAGCAAAGTCACGCTGGATGCGGGGCCCAGCACGGTGCAGATCGACGATGATGGCCTGACACTGAGCAGCCCGCGCATCGGCTTTGCCAGCAAGGCGAATGGCCGCTCTTCGGGTGATCCGGACGCTATTGAATGAAATAGCACCAACCATGCGGCACTTGGGCGAATCGCGACGGTCCAAGGCGTGTCCGAATCATCTGCCAGAGCACTTCCCTTATGATACGAGTGATTTTCCTGACTCTGATGACGGGTGCCGTACTGGCGGCATTGTCCGGCTGCTCTCCCCTGAAGCTGCTCAACACGTTGAATCCGACCGGCCCTGTCGATCATGTCTACGGGCTGGCCTACGGGCAGGATCCACGCAACACGCTGGACGTTTACACCCCACAGACTAAACCGGCCAATGCGCCAGTCGTATTGTTTTTCTATGGCGGCAGCTGGAACACCGGTTCGAAAGCCAATTACGCCTTCATCGGCGAAGCATTGGCTGCGCGTGGCATGGTCGTCGTGATTGCCGACTACAGGCTCTATCCGCAAGTGCGCTATCCAAGCTTTCTGGAAGATTCGGCCAAAGCGCTGGCCTGGGCGCACAAACATGCAAAAACCTACGGTGGCGATCCTGACCGCTTGTACGTGATGGGCCACAGCGCAGGTGCCTATAACGCTGCGATGCTGGCGCTCGACCCGCGCTGGCTGGCCCGTGAAGGCTTATCGCCGTCCATTCTCAGCGGCTGGATCGGGCTGGCCGGGCCGTACGACTTTCTGCCTATCGAGGAGGCCGATGTGAAACCGGTATTCTTTTACCCCGACTCACCGCCTGACTCGCAACCCATCAACCACGTCAGTTCCAGCGCACCTCCTGCGTTGCTGATGGCATCGCGTACGGACTCGGTGGTCAACCCCGAACGCAACACCGGTGGCCTGGCGCGGGTATTGCGCGAGGCAGGTGTGCCAGTACGCGATCTGTACTTCTCGCGCACTAACCACGGCACGCTGGTCGGTGTATTTGCCAAGCTGTTAAGCGGCCTGGCACCGGTGGTCGACGAGGTCGACATGTTCGTCAATCACACCCCGCCAAGGCTCGCGGAAAAGAACCGTGCGGCCTTGAAGACTCAGTGAACGAACCAGCCGTCCCGGCGCGTCAATCGCCAGGCAATGGCGCCAAGGCTCAGGCCGCGCAGCAGGGTAAAAGCCAGAAACGTCAGCCATAGCGCGTGATTGCCGTGGCTGGAAGCCACATAAGCCACCGGCGCGATGCCTGCTGCGCTGAACAGCATCGCGTTGCGCATTTCACGGGCACGGGTGGCACCGATGAACAGCCCGTCCAGCAGGTAACTCCAGACGGCCAGCAGTGGCATCAGCGCCAGATATGGCAGATAGGTCATGGCCGTTGCGCGAACCTCGGGAATATCGGTCTGCACGCTGACGAACCCATGCCCGCCCACCAGAAACAACAGCGCAAATGCCACGCTGGCAATCAGTGACCAGCCTCCCGCGACCACCAGCGAGCGCCGCAGCGTATCCCGGTCACGCGCACCAATGGCATGGCCGCACAGCGCCTCGACCGCATGCGCCAGCCCGTCCAGTGCATGGGCAGTCAACAGCAGGCCGTTGAGCAGCAACGCGTTGGCGGCAACCGTTGCGTCACCCAGACGAGCGCCCTGCACGGTGATCAGGAACATCACCGATTGCAGCGCCAGTGTGCGCAGAAAGATGTCTCGATTGACCGCCAGCAAGGGTCTCCAGTTGCTCCATAGCCTCAGGGCTGACCAGACGATCTGCCCCGGCCAGGCGCGTAAGGTCTTGCGGGCCAGCAGCAGACCGAGCACTACGCCGGTCCACTCTGCCAACACCGAGGCACGCGCCGAACCGACTACGCCCCAGTCCAGGCCGATGACAAACCATAGGTTGAGCGCGATATTGACCAGATTGGTGATGAGCAGAATGGCCAGTGGCGCTCTGGCGTTTTGCGCGCCGAGAAACCAGCCGACCAGCGCATAACTGGCCAGCGCCGCAGGCAGGCCGAACAGCCGGGTGTGAAAGAAATCCAGGGTCATTTGCTGCAGATCGGCAGACGGCTGCATCATCGCCAGCGCCAGATGGCTGAACGGCAAGGCGATCACACCCAGCAACAACGCCAGCCCGATGGCCAGCAACAGCCCCTGCAACAGGATCCGGCGCAGCGCAGCACTGTCATTGCGCCCCGCCGCCTGCGCAGCAAAACCGGTGGTGCCCATGCGTAGAAAACCCATGGCCCAGGCAAGGAAGGTATAAAGCGTCGACCCGACCGCGACGGAACCCAACTGATGCGCGTGCGGCAGATGACCGATCACTGCGCTGTCGACCAGCGCTACCAGCGGAACGGAAATATTCGACAGAATCATCGGCGCAGCCAGCGCCCAGACACGACGATGGGTTGAGCGATGACGCCAATCGTTGAGCAACGTGGACATGAGAACTCCCGGCAAGGCGAGCATTGTAGCCAGAGCGCCAAGGCTTTGCTGTGCAGATGATGGTGGCAAGGTCGTGAATGTGCGGCGCGGCGAACATTTGTGACGCGGAGCGTCACCCAAGGCATTCCCACGCTGGAGCGTGAGGAACGATAGCCATGCCCTACGTCCTGCGCTGGCATGTGAGGAATGCCAGGGACTACCTGTTCAATCTGACAGTAATACTTGTCATCACGACTGTTATATAGTCGCACCCTCTCTACCGTTGCCGATGAGTGCCACTATGTTCAACAAAGGATTGTTTCTGGCTTGCGCGCTTGCGTTGCTGAGCGCCTGCGATTCCTCCTCCCCGGATAAACCCGCGCCAGCCGCGGCAGCAACGACCCAGGCAGCGGTTACCGATACAAAGCCCAAACCCGCAGTCGACCTCGCCGCGCTGAGCAAGCGCTACGCAGGGCGCGAACTGACCGTCATCGACGTGTCGGAAATCCAGATCGACGGCGCAAGCGCTTTGTCGGTGAGCTTTTCCGTGCCGCTCGACCCGGAGCAGAAGTTCGGCGAAAAACTTCATCTGGTGGACAGCAAGAACGGCAAGGTCGACGGTGCCTGGGAGCTGTCGGACAACCTCATGGAACTGCGCCTGCGCCACCTTGAGCCGCAGCGCAAACTGGTGCTGGCCGTCGATGCCGGTCTGCAGGCCGTCAACAAGGCCACGCTCGCGGCCGAATACATCAGCCGTCTGGAAACCCGTGACCTGCAAGCCACCGTCGGCTTCGCCAGCCGTGGCAGCCTTTTGCCGACGCGGCTGGCCGAGGGCTTGCCGGTCATAGCCCTGAACGTCGACAAGGTGGATGTCGAATTCTTCCGCGTCAAACCCGACTCGATGCCCAACTTCCTCGCCCAGTGGGACGGCGCGTCGAGCCTGTCCAGCTACAGCTCCGAAGAACTGCTGCCCATGGCCGAACTGGTCTACAGCGGTCGTTTCAACCTCAAGCCTGCGCGCAATACCCGTGAAACCCTGCTGCTGCCGATTGCCGGTATCAAACCTCTGCAACAGCCGGGTGTTTATCTGGCAGTCATGCGCGCGTCGGGGACCTACAGCTACTCGCAGCCAGCTACCCTGTTCACCCTCAGTGATATCGGTCTGTCGGTACACCGTTACAGCAACCGTCTGGACGTCTTCACTCAGGCGCTCGAGGGCGGCAAGGCCCTGAGCGATGTGAGCATCGACGTGTACGACGACAGCGGCAAGGTTGTCGCCCAGGGCAAGACCGACAGCGACGGCCATACTCAACTGCCGCTGCCAGCCAAGGCCGCAGTGGTGCTGGCGCACAAGGACGAACAGACCAGCATGCTGCGCCTGAACAGCTCGGCGCTGGACCTGGCCGAGTTCGACATCTCCGGCCCGCAGGCTCACCCGCTGCAATTCTTCATTTTCGGCCCGCGTGACCTGTATCGCCCCGGTGAAACCGTGCTGCTCAACGGCCTGCTGCGTGACAGCGACGGCAAGAACGTCAAGCCACAACCCATCACCGTCGAAGTGCGCCGCCCTGATGATCAGGTCAGCCGCAAATTCGTCTGGGAAGCCGACGGCAGCGGTTTCTACCAGTATCAATTGCAACTCGCCGACGAAGCGCCCACCGGTCGCTGGCAACTGGTGTTCGACCTGGGCGACGGCAAACCGCAGCTTTATGAATTCAAGGTTGAAGACTTCCTGCCCGAGCGCCTGGCTCTGGAACTCAAGGGCAGCGACACACCGGTTGCGCCTGCTGACAACCCCGAGTTCGATATCACTGGCCGCTACCTGTACGGCGCGCCCGCCTCGGGCAATACCCTGACCGGTCAGGTCTACGTGCGTCCGCTGCGCGAAGCCGTGCCGAAACTGCCGGGCTATCAGTTCGGTTCGATCACCGAAGAAGACCTCAAGCATGACCTGGAGCTTGAGCCAGTTACGCTCGACGCCGAAGGCCACTCGACGCTCGCCGTGCAGAGCGAATGGGCGCAAGCCAAATCGCCACTGCAACTGATTCTGCAAGCCAGCCTGCAAGAGTCCGGCGGACGTCCGATCACCCGTCGTCTGGTGCAGCCGATCTGGCCTACCGAGCATTTGCCCGGCGTGCGTGCGTTGTTCGGCAGCAGTACCGGCAGCGATGACTACGACGACGAAGCCGACAAGGGCGAGGCGCAGACCAACGGCGACGGCCCGGCCGAATTTGAAATCGTGATGGCCGATGCCGCTGGCAACAAACTGGCTGCTGATAACGTAAAAGTCCGGTTGATTCGTGAGCGCCGCGACTACTACTGGAATTATTCGGCCAACGATGGCTGGAGCTACCACTTCAACGAGAAATTCCTCAACCTGAACGAGGAAACCCTCAACATCACCAAGGACTCGACGGCCAAAATCAGCTTCCCGGTCGAGTGGGGTCCGTACCGTGTCGAAGTGGAAGACCCGTCCACCGGCATGGTCAGCAGCCTGCGCTTCTGGGCGGGCTATCGTTGGCAGGACAACACCGATGGCGGCGCGGTCAGGCCGGACCAGGTCAAGCTGGCGCTGGACAAACCGGCCTACAACGACGGCGACACCGCCACGGTGACCGTCACGCCACCCGCAGCGGGCAAGGGCTATCTGCTGGTCGAGTCCAGCGAAGGCCCATTGTGGTGGAAGGAAATCGACGTGCCGGCCGAGGGCAAATCGTATGAAATCCCGCTGGACAAAAAGTGGGCGCGCCACGATCTGTACGTCACTGCTCTGGTCATACGGCCCGGCGAGCGCAAGGCCAACGTCACGCCGAAGCGCGCCGTGGGTGTACTGCACCTACCGCTGGACCGTGCGCAACGCAAATTGGCGCTGACGGTCACCGCACCAGAGAAAATGCGCCCCAAACAGCCGCTTAAACTCAAGATTGTCGCCAAAAATGCTGATGGCAGCGTGCCAAGGCAGGTGCAAGTGCTGGTGTCGGCAGTGGACGTCGGCATTCTCAACATCACCCGCTACGCCACGCCTGACCCGTTTGCCAGCCTGTTTGGCCGCAAGCAGTATGGCGCGGACCAACTGGATATCTATGGTCAGTTGATCGAAGCCGGTCAGGGACGCCTGGCCAGCATGGCGTTCGGTGGCGATGCGCTGGCCAAAGGCGGCAAGCGTCCGGACACCAGCGTGACCATCGTGGCACTGCAAAGCGCACCGGTTACCCTGAACGACGCGGGTGAAGGCGAGGCGAGTGTCGACATTCCAGACTTCAACGGCGAACTGCGGGTCATGGCTCAGGCCTGGACCGACGACCGCTATGGCATGGCCGAGGCAAAAACAATCGTTGCTGCGCCGATCATCGCCGAGCTGTCGACGCCGCGCTTCCTCGCAGGTGGCGACCAGACCAGCGTCGCGCTGGATGTCTTCAACCTGTCGGGCAAAGCGCAAAAGCTGGACGTGAAGATCAGCGCTGAAGGCCAGTTGAGCATTCCTGGCGGCGATCAGAGCAAACCCTTGCAACTCAAAGAGGGTCAGCGCGTCACCCTTAAAGTGCCGGTACTGGCGCAGGGTGGACTGGGTCAGGGCAAAATCAAAGTGCTGATCGAAGGTCTGGACCTGCCCGGTGAAACCCTGCCCGCCTTCACTCGCGAGTGGAACATCGGTGTACGCCCAGCCTACCCGGCGATGCTCAGGCATTATCGCGCCACTCTCAACGAGCAAAGCTGGAGCCTGCCGGACGGTGCACTTGAAGCCTTCGAGCCTGCCGGTCGCGAAGCCATGCTGTCGCTGTCGAGCCGTCCGCCGCTGAACATCGGTGAACAGATTCGGGCACTGAAAGCCTACCCTTACGGTTGTCTGGAGCAGACCGCCAGCGGCCTGTATCCATCGCTGTATGCCGACGCGGCGACCCTCAAGCGCCTGGGCCTGACCGGCGAACCGGATGCCGAACGCAAGCGCAAGGTCGAAATCGGCATCGAGCGCCTGCTGGGCATGCAACGTTACAACGGCAGCTTTGGCCTTTGGGGTTCGGACAGCGACGAGGAATACTGGCTGACTGCCTATGTCACCGACTTCCTGCTGCGCGCCCGCGATCAGGGCTTTGCCGTACCACCGGACGCGCTGAAGAAAGCCAGTGAACGTCTGCTGCGTTATTTGCAGGATGCCAATTACAGCCAGAACGCCGAACATACGCGCTTTGCCGTGCAAGCCTACGCGGGGCTGGTGCTGTCACGCAGCCAACAGGCTCCGCTGGCGGCCTTGCGCAGCCTGTTCGACCGACGCAGTGACGCCCGCTCCGGGCTGCCGCTGGTACAACTGGCGGTCGCATTGGAGAAGATGGGCGACAAACCGCGTGCCGATCTGGCCCTGAGCGCCGGCCTGGCAGTCAGCCGCAAAAATGAATGGCTGGCCGACTACGGCAGCTCGCTGCGTGATCAGGCACTGATTCTGGCCTTGCTGGAAGAAAATGATCTCGCCAGGGAAAGGCGTGACGAGCGCCTGTTTGCCCTGGCAGATGAAGTGGCCGCCAATCGCTACCTGTCCACTCAGGAAAGCAACTCGCTGTTCCTTGCCGGTCGTAACCTGCTGGGTAAAGCGGAGAAGGACTGGACCGCCAGCCTCACCAGCGGCACTCAAACCCGCGAGTTGAGCAACAAACAGCCGGGCCTCAAGCTGGACGGTGCGCTGCTGGCCTCGCCGCTTTCAGTACACAATCAAGGCAGCGAACCGCTTTATCAGCAACTGACCGTCTCCGGTTATCCAACCCAGACGCCTGCAGCCGGTGGCGAAAACCTGAGCATTCGTCGCGAATACCTGAGCCTGAGCGGCGCGCCACTGAACGTCGGAGCCCTGAAAACCGGGCAGCTGGTGCTGGTACATCTGGAGATTGGTGCCAAACAGCGCGTACCGGATGCGTTGGTGGTGGACTTGCTGCCTGCGGGCCTGGAGCTGGAAAACCAGAACCTGGCGCAAAGCTCGGCAAGCCTGGAAGACGCCAGTGAAGAAGTAAAGACGATCCGCGAGTCGATGGAAAACGCCGGGATCAAGCATCAGGAATACCGCGGTGATCGTTACGTGGCGGCGCTGGATATCGACGGCAGCAGCACCGTGCACCTGCTCTACCTGGCCCGCGCAGTCACGCCGGGAACATACCGCGTGCCGCCGCCGCAGGTCGAATCGATGTACCGCCCGAACTGGCAGGCGCTGGGTGATGCACCCGCGCAGATGGTGGTAAAGGGCAAATGATCGCTGACTGACTGATTGGTTGGTTGGAATGCGTACCTGTGGGAGCGACCGGGGCGGCGATCCGCATTGTTCGCGAAGGGGACGATACATCCGCTGAAGATGTATCGTCAGGAATAAAGCCTTCGCGAACAAGTTCGCTCCCACAAAGAGTGCGCGTTATCTCAAAAGATTCCGGTCGCTCCCAAATATGGATGCGCAGTGGTGGTGAAGGGCAAATGCTTGACTGGAATGCGTACCCGTGGGATCGACCGGGGCGGCGATCCGCATTGTTCGCGAAGGGGACGATACATCCACTGAGGATGTATCTTCAGGAACAAAGCCTTCGCGAACAAGTTCGCTCCCACAAAGGCACGCGCTTAAGGCGTGGAGGCGGAGTTAGCGCATCAATGAATGATCCAGCTCAGCAACCACAGGCCCAGCGCCAGCCAGATGATCCCGAGGATGATCGAGGCGCGCATGAATGCCCGGACAGCCGAGTAAAGCAGCATCAGGCCGATGATCAGTGCGACGATGCTGATCAGTGAAGTGTCCATGCCCAGCGTGCGGGACAGGCCATCGACAAAATTTCCTCCAGCATGGGTAAACCCGTTGAACAACCACGCCAGACCGTCGACGAAGAAGCGAATCACCGCGCCGATGGCCTGCCCGAGCCATTCAAAAAAGCCTTCTACCTGCATATGTACGTCCTGATTGGAGTCGTGAAGAAAATGATCTGTCCGCTTTGGCCGTCGCAAGGCGTGTCAGGTTCCGTGGATCATAAAGGCTCTTTGCGTTGAAACCTGAATTTCTTCTGCGCCTGCGGCAAAAACTCAAGTGGCTGGCAGGCGCGATCATGCTGCTGATCGCCCTGCTTTGGCTGGCGGATCGCCTGTGGCCGTTGCCACTGCCCAAAGACGATCTGGCCCGCGTCGTGCTGGCCGAGGACGGCACACCGCTGTGGCGCTTTGCCGATGCCAATGGCGTGTGGCGCTATCCGGTCAGCAACGAGCAGGTTTCGCCTTATTACCTTGAAGCCCTGCTGACCTACGAAGACCGCTGGTTCTACAGCCATCCTGGCGTAAACCCGCTGGCGCTGGTGCGCGCCACCTGGCAAAACCTCAATGGCGCGCGCGTGGTCTCCGGTGGCAGTACGCTGTCAATGCAGGTGGCGCGGCTACTCGACCCGCACTCGCGAACCTTATCCGGCAAGTTTCGCCAGTTGTGGCGCACCTTGCAGCTTGAGTGGCACCTGTCCAAGGATGAAATCCTCAGCCTGTACCTCAATCGCGCGCCGTTTGGCGGCACGTTGCAAGGGGTGGCGGCCGCCAGTTGGGCATATCTGGGCAAATCCCCACACAATCTGACTCGCGCTGAGGCTGCATTGCTGGCGGTGCTGCCACAGGCGCCCAGCCGTCTGCGTCCGGACCGTCATCCACAACGGGCGCAAGCTGCGCGCGACAAAGTGCTGAGGCGTCTCGCCGAGTTTCAGGTATGGCCGCAAGCCAGCGTGGACGAGGCTCTGGAAGAGCCGTTATGGCTGGCACCGCGACAGGAACCCAGCCTTGCGCCGCTGCTGGCCCGACGCCTTAATCGCCCCAACAGCCCGCCGCTGATCCGCACCACGCTGGATGCCTCACTGCAACGGCGCATGGAAGACCTGCTGATGGGCTGGCGCGCGCGCCTTCCGGAACGGACCTCGGCAGCGATTCTGGTGGTCGAGGCAGAAAACATGGCCGTGCGCGCTTATGTGGGTTCAGTGGACATCAACGACGCCAAACGTTTCGGGCATGTGGACATGGTGACGGCGCTGCGTTCGCCCGGCTCCACCCTCAAGCCATTCCTGTACGGCATGGCATTGGATGCCGGACTGATTCACTCCGAATCACTGATGCAGGACGTCCCGCGTCGCTATGGCGACTACCGGCCGGGCAACTTTTCGACCGGTTTCGGCGGGCCGGTGGCAGCCAGCTCGGCGCTGTCGATGTCGCTCAACCTGCCTGCCGTGCAGTTACTGGAGGTCTATGGACCGAAACGCTTCGCCGCCGAACTGCGCAATGGCGGCGTACCGCTGACCCTGCCGCCGCTGGCCGAGCCGAATCTGGCGCTGATTCTGGGAGGTGCGGGCAGTCGGCTGGAGGATTTGGTGACGGGATACAGCGCCTTCGCTCGTGGCGGGCGAAGCGCCGATGTTCGCTTGCAACCGCAGGACCGATTGCGCGAACGGCAGATGATATCGCCAGGGGCCGCGTGGATCATCCGGCGCATCCTCAGCGGCCAGTCGCGTCCGGACATAGACCCGCGCGCCGAGCTGGTGCAGCGCCCGCAACTGGCCTGGAAGACCGGCACCAGCTATGGCTTCCGCGATGCGTGGGCGATTGGTGTGGGGCCGCGTTTTCTGGTCGGTGTATGGATCGGTCGCCCGGACGGCACACCGGTGCCGGGGCAGTTCGGGCTGGCGTCGGCAGCGCCACTGATGCTTCAGGTTCATGATGTGCTGGTCAATCGCGACAGCCAGCGCGGGATCGCTGCGCCGGTGCAACCGGTGCCGCTGAATGTCGGCGTGGCAGCGATCTGCTGGCCGCTGGGGCAACCGATGAGCAAAAGCGACCCGAACTGCCGTCGACAGCGCTTCGCCTGGACACTGGACGGCACCACGCCGCCAACCTTGCAGGCGGCCGATCAACCGCTCGGCCTGGGCTTGCAGGAACGTGTCTGGATCAACGCCAAGGGGTTACGCGTGGCTGCCGGTTGCCCGGACGCTCAAGCACAGGACATTGCGCTTTGGCCTGCCCCTCTGGAACCCTGGCTGCCCAGGGCCGAACGACGCGAAGCCCGCCTGCCACCCGCCGACCCGGACTGTCCACCACAGAACCTCAACCTGGCACCGCCGCTTAGCATCGTCGGCGTGCGCGAAGGCGATAACCTGCGCCTGCCAGAGAGCAGCCGTCAGGCGCTGCGCCTCAGACTCTCGGTCCTGGGCGGCAGCGGACATCGCTGGTGGTTCATTGACGGCGCGCCACTGGCGGACACCGACACCCGGCAAGACTTCACCCCGACCCTGAGCAAGCCGGGCCGTTATCAATTAAGCGTACTGGACGAAAGCGGCCAGACCGCGAGGGTTGAATTCAGCGTGGTGGAGTGAAGGGTACGAAAACGCTGTGGTCACTGAACCTGAAAGATTTTCGGCTCGGGGAACAGGTTATTGAGCGTTTCCAGCAGACGAACGTGGTAGATGGGTTTGCGGAACAGGTCCAGCACATGCAGGCGCAACAGGTCGCTGACGTCGTCCATGTCGGCGTGCCCTGAGGTCACGATGACAGGCAGGTGTTGACGCGATGTGTGCTCGCGCAGGTGGCGGATCAACTGGATACCGCTTTCCTCCGGCATCCGCAGATCGGTAATCACCAGCGCGATGTCCGGATGGGCTGTCAGCTGGTGCAGGGCCATTTTCACGGACGACGCCGTGAAACAGCAGAACCCCTCGCCTTCGAGCAGTTCTGCAAGCTCCTCGTTCGCGTCCTCTTCGTCATCAACCAACAGCAGCTGTTGGCGGGTAGGATGGACAGCCATTTTGACACCTTTAAACGTGAATAAATGCGATCAGGATATCCAGATTACTCCTGTTGAAAAAGGCTATCTACTGACATATTTCCATCTGTGCTCAACTCACAACGCATTCTGAATAGTTGTAAACATTGCAGTGATCCTGCCGCTTATCGTGGGAACAAAAGCAACGATAGCCACTGCAACCATCGCTGCGATCAAGGCGTACTCTATACCCGAAGCGGCTTCACGATCTTTGATAAAGGATTTAACCCGGATATAGGTACCTACGTATAGCCGTGTAAGGGACATCTCATTTCTCCTTGTGCCTTCTAGGCGCGAACATGCGTGTCACATGCGAAACTGTCTGCCTGCACAGCATTGTCTCCAATCCGTAAACCCACAATCTCAACAAAGCATTAACCGGAAAGTTATAAGACTGGCCATCTCCTGCGTCTGGCGTGGTCAAACGCTATGTTGTTCATGCAACAGCATTTTTATACCAAAGCACAATGGCATTCTGAGAGCCATGAGCTAACGTCACATAACGGACGGGAACGTCGTCCGCCGCGCCACATTGCGAAGTTGTCGCACCAGTTTGAAGTTGTCCTGCAATGACAGAGGGAACGTTGCCATGAGCAGTCGCATTACCATGGTGCTTGCTGTCCTGTTTTTGCTGGGAGCGTTGATTGCCGGTTATCTGGGAATCGCCGTCAGCAAACCGGCCGAGGCACCTGCAGTTGTTACGCCGCCAACGGTGCCTGTCGCCACCGAAATATCGACTCAAACGCCCCCGACTCCGCCCGTCGAGGATGCGCTGCGCCACAACGTAGTGGTTTTGGCCCGGGACGTACCGGCCTATACCCCCATCACGGCTGAAGACCTGACCGTAGAGCGCCTCAAGGTCGCGCCGCCTGGAAGTTTCGAGCACATCGACAAACTGGTGGGCCGCAGCACTTGGCGAACACTGACGGCCGGAACCTGGCTTAGCGAGAACAGTTTTGAAGCAGGCGGCACACTGGCGCGGATGATTCACCCTCATGAACGAGCGCTGGCGTTGCAGGTTGACGAGGTGATTGGCGCATCCGGGCAGCTCAGCCCAGGCGACTATGTGGATGTGCTGCTTTACCTGCCCGAGGACACCAGCAACCTGAATCGCTCCAGCCAGGTGGTCGTACCCGCCCTGCGAGTTCTTGGAATTGGCGGGCTGCTCGGCCCGGATCGCAACGGCAAGCCGGTGCAGGACATCAACGCTGACGAACGCCTTAAACAGGAACAGCTGCGGATCAACGCGCGAACCGTCACCGTCGCGGTGCCGGAAGCGTTGCTGGCACGGCTGATGCTGGCGTCGCAAACCGGTGTCCTGCGTCTGGCCGTGCGCAGCGCCGACGAGGGCAACCTTCAGAATTACTGGGCGAGCGAAGCCGGTAGCCGTGATGCCGCCGAACGACTGGACTCTGCCAACCGCCAACTGGTCAGCTTCAGACAATTGAGCCTGGGCCCGGCCAACTCGCCGACACAGGGCGCAGCCACTCGCACGCCTCGCGCAGTCGAGGTCATACGCGGTAACCAGATCACGCAACAAACTCCCTGATTGAGCAAGGATTGCATTTGATGAGCTGTTGTTCCGTGCCAGTAACAAAACCCCGGCTGCTGGCGTTAGCCTTGGCGGCGCTGTCTGCACAATCAGCCTGGGCCGCTTCCGGCAGTTGTGCAGGACTTGCTGCAATGCCAGCGGCGGTGGAAATCGATCAAGGCATTCAGCAGGAAGTGCGCTCACCTGTGGCCATCACCAGCATTGCCGTCGGCGACCCGAAAATTGCCGATGTGCATGTCAACGGTACGGATGGTTTTCTGTTGACGGGCGTTGCGCAGGGCACGACCAGCCTGATGGTCTGGACCGCCTGCGCCACCGCCCCGCGCCAGAGCATGGTATTTGTACGCGGCCGGGCCACGGCATCGATGATAGAGAGCGTCACTGCGCCATCTGCTGATGCGGAGTTACCCAGCCAGGTGCAGACCGACATCCGCTTTATCGAAGTCAGCCGCACCAAACTCAAGGAGGCCAGTACCTCGATATTCGGCAAGGGCTCGAACAACTTTCTGTTCGGCGCGCCTGGTACGGTTCCCGGCGTAAACGTCACCCCCGGTACGGTGAGTGGCACAAGGCCGAGCATTCCGCTGAACAACAGCAATTTCAATATTGTCTGGGGCGGCGGCAGCAGCAGCAAAGTGCTGGGCATGCTCAACGCCATGGAAAACAGCGGCTACGCCTACACCCTGGCCCGCCCCAGCCTTGTTGCGCTCAATGGGCAAAGTGCAAGCTTTCTGGCAGGGGGCGAGTTCCCGGTGCCTGTGCCCAATGGCGAGGGCAATGGTATTTCCATCGAGTACAAGGAATTTGGCGTACGCCTGACCCTGACGCCGACAGTAGTGGGCCGTGACCGAATCCTGCTAAAAGTTGCCCCCGAAGTCAGCGAACTGGATTTCTCCGCCGGTATCACCATCGCCGGCACAAACGTGCCGGCGCTTAACATACGGCGTACCGACACCAGTATCGCGCTTGCCGACGGAGAAAGCTTTGTGGTCAGTGGGCTGATCAGCTCCAGCAACGTCGGCTCGGTAGGCAAATTTCCCGGTCTGGGTGACATCCCCATTCTCGGCGCGTTTTTCCGCAACTCGCAAATCCAGCGCGATGAACGCGAACTGCTGATGATCGTCACCCCGCACCTGGTTCAACCGCTGGCCGCAAACGCGCAATTGCCCTCGCTGCCGGGTGAGGGGCTGCGCACCTACGATCCAAGCTTTCCGCGCCTGTATTTTCTGGAAAACGGCGACTTTGACCGTCGCGACGGGTTATCCAAATGAGCCAGAGCCTGAGCCAGACCTTCCTGGCAATCACCCGTAACAACGTTGATCTGGAATGGCTGCAAAGTGCCTTGGGCTCACTGGGCCAAGTGGTCAGCGCAGGCACCGGCAGCCTCGACGATCTGCTCGCACTGGTGGACGTGACCTTTGCCAGTGTGGTGTTCGTCGGGCTGGACCGTGAGCATCTGATGACCCAGAGCGCCCTGATCGAGAGCGCGCTGGAAGCCAAGCCGATGCTGGCCATCGTCGCGCTTGGCGATGGTATGGATAACCAGCTGGTGCTCAACGCCATGCGTGCCGGGGCGCGGGATTTCGTCGCTTACGGCTCTCGTTCGAGTGAGGTCGCCGGCCTGGTCAGACGCTTGAGCAAGCGCTTGCCTGCCGTGACGCCCAACCCGAACATGAGCGGCCTGTCAGTGCTGTATGGCGCGCAAGGCGATGACGACGGAGCCTTGATCGCAACGCACCTGGCGATGGTGGTGCACAAGACCGGGCAACGCACGCTGCTGCTGGACCTCGGCCTGCCGCGCGGCGACAGCCTGCTGATGCTCGGCCTTGAATCCACATTCAGCTTTGGCGATGCCCTGCGCCACTTGCGCAGGCTCGATGCAACGCTGATCGACAGTGCGTTCACCACCAGTGAAAGCGGTCTGCGCATTCTGGCGTACAGCGAAGCCGACGATCATCTGGAGCAGTCCAGCGCAGCGGAGCTTTATATGCTGCTCAGCGCCCTGCGCCAGCACTTTCAACATGTGGTCGTGAACCTCGTGGGCCAGCCGGACAGCGAGGCACTGCGCTCGCTGGTCAGCCATTGCGATCAGTTGCTGTGGTACGCCGACCAGAGCGTACTGGGCTGTCGACGCAACCTGACGGTGCTTAATAACTGGCGTGAGAAAGGCATGAGAATGCAACATGCTAGCCTGCTGATTGATCGCTATCAGCGCTCGGTCGCACCCAATTCGGAAACCGTGGCCAAGACCTTCGGCCTGCCGGTGCAGGCCGTATTGCCGCTGGCACCAGAGCTGCGCCTCAACGCCAAAAACCAGGGAGTGACGCTGTTCGAGCTGGCCTCACGCGACGCGTTGTGTTCCGGGCTGCGTCGGCTTGGCGAGCATCTGGCACGCAATACCGAGGCTCACGACAAACCCGATCAGGGCTGGCTCGCTCGACTGTGGGGGAACAGGTAATGGCGGAAAAACTGTTTGGCGTCTCGTCGCGTGGCAGCGGGCAAGCCGATGATGGCCAAGGCCTGAAACTGGTGTTGCACCGTTACATCATCGACGGCATCGAAGAAAGCGGCAAAAACCTGCTCGAAGGCTCACGACCGGCACTGGCGCAATTTGTCATCGACAAGGTGGCCGAATACGTTGCGCGACTGCGGCTGGCTATTTCGCGCTATGAAATGGAGCGACTGGCCGAAGAGCTGGTCGATGAGCTGACCGGTTTCGGCCCGCTTGAAGTGTTGCTGCGCGACACGTCGGTCACGGAAATTCTGGTCAACGGGCCGGGCAAGGTATTTGTCGAACGTGATGGCGTGCTGCACCACACCGACCTGCGCTTTATCGACTCGCACCACGTCGAGCGCGTGATGCAGCGCATCCTCGCGCCACTCGGGCGGCGCCTGGATGAATCTTCGCCTATGGTCGATGCGCGTCTGCCCGACGGCAGCCGGGTCAATGCCATCATCCCGCCGATTGCGCTGGATGGCCCTTGCCTGTCGATCCGGAAATTTCGCAAGGACATGCTCAAGAGCGCAGATCTGGTGGCCATGCAAACCATCGATCAGTCCATTTTCGAATTTTTTCAGGAAGCGGTCGGCAAACGCTGCAACATCCTCGTCAGCGGCGGTACCGGCACAGGCAAGACCACCATGCTCAACGTGCTGAGCCAGTTGATCGACAGCAACCAGCGCCTGGTCACTATCGAGGACGTTGCCGAGCTGCAGCTCAGCCACCCGCACGTGGTGCGTCTGGAAACCCGCCCGCCCAATGCCGAGGGGCATGGCGAGGTGCGCGCCAGCGACCTGATTCGCAACTCGCTGCGGATGCGCCCGGACCGCATCATCCTCGGCGAGATCCGTGGTGTCGAAGTGCTCGATGTATTGACGGCGATGAACACCGGCCACGACGGTTCCATGAGTACCGTTCACGCCAACAATGCTCAGGATGCTCTGCTGCGCCTGGAAACGCTGGTTGGCCTGACCGGGCGACTGATACCGGAAAAAACCCTGCGCCAGATGGTCTGCGCGGCGCTGGATGTGATTATCCAGCTGGCGCGCCTGCCTGATGGCCGACGCTGTGTCAGCGAAGTGGTGGAGGTAGTCGGCATACGCGATGACATCTATGTCACCAATACATTGTTCCGCCTTGATCGCCGCACCGGGGTCGGCTTCATGCGCGAAGCTGCACACGCCGCAGGCGACAAGCTGCGGCCAGGCTACTGACGTGCTCAGGGAGGCGGCGCAATGAATGCATCACTGGTACTCGGCCTGATCTCCTTGCTGCTGCTGACTGCGTCCATTCGCATGTTCTACCTCGCGCTCAATCAGGGCGCCAGCGAACGGGTCAGGCAGCGTCTGACCGCCGGACAGGTTCAGCCTGTGGTTGAAAAGGCTGGATGGACCTACCTGGATCGGGCCTTTTTGCGTGCAGGGTTGGGTCGACCGACCGAGCGCATGGGCTTGGCTTTGTCGCTCTATGCCTTGTTGATCCTGATCGGCTACGGACTGGGCGGCGGCATCGGCGCGGTAAGCGCGCTGCTGGCGGTGCCGCTGACCCTGCGCCTATTCGTGTCGTGGCGCTATGAGGTGCGTGTGCGCCGCATGATCCAGCAATTGCCGCAACTGCTCGACCATACCGTACGAAGCCTCAAATCAGGCAGAACCCTCGCCGACGCGGTGCTGCACGGCATCGAAGCAACAGATCAGCCACTCAAGGACGGCATGAGCCGTATCGAGCGGAACGTGCAACTGGGCGTCAGCCTGCCGGATGCCGCGAGGGATTTCGCCGAGCTGTATGAACGCGACGAGTTTCATCTGTTTGCCCTTGGCTTGCGGGTCAATCATCGATATGGCGGCAATGCCAGCGAGCTGATGGAAAACCTGATCAAGCTGATTCGTGACCGGGAACAGGCCGGTCGCCAATTGCGCGCAATGACCGGTGAAACCCGCATGACAGCGCTAGTGCTGGCGCTGCTGCCGGTCGGCATGGCCGGCTACTTTCTGACCGTGAACCCCAGCTATCTGTTGCATATGTGGAACGATGACAGCGGGAAGATCATGTTGAGCATGGCCTTCGTCCTGCAGGCAACAGGGTGCGTGGTGCTGTGGCGCATGTTGAGGAGCATTTAGATGGAATTGTTACTCGCTGCCGTGATGCTCGCCGCTGCCGCATTTCTGCTGCTGTCCGGCATGGCTCGGCAACGCCGTAACGAACGCTTGGTGGCAAGACGATTGAGGGGCCAGGTGATTCGCGAAAGCCGCATCGGCAGCCTGTTGCGATTGCTCGGCGATACCCGCATTGGCCAGCGCAGCATCAGCCTGGACTCGGAAACCCAGATGTTGCTCAATCGAATCGGCTGGCGGCGCGCCAGCAAACGCTCATTGTTTGCCGCATGCCAGGTCGGCGTTCCGGTCGGCCTGATGGTCGTGGTCATTGTGGCCCAACTGCTGCTTTTCAAAGGCGTTGAGCAGCCACTCATAGCGCCGGTATTTGCCTTGGGAATCGGTTATCTGCTGCCCAAACGAATTCTCGCGGCCGTCGCTCAGCGCCGCCAGAAACAGGTGGTGGTGGAAATTTCTACGTTTATCCCGTTGCTGCGCATCCTGTTCGAGTCCGGCATGGCCGTCGAGCAGGCGCTACGCGTGCTGAGTCTTGAAGGTAAAGACTTGCTGCCGGTGCTGTCCGAGGAAATTCGCGTGGTACTGGTGCGGGTCGACTCAGGCCTGGAACTGGGCGAAGAACTGCGAAAAACCGCGGCCTTGCTGGCCGTCGATGAGTTGAGTGACACATGTGTGATCCTCAATCAGTTGATTCATCAGGGCGGCGGCGCATTGAAGTCTCTGCTCACGCTCAAGCAACTGATTGACGACCGACGCCTGACCCGCCTGCAGGAATATATTTCCAAACTGTCGGCAAAGATGTCGGTGGTCATGATGGTGTTTTTGTTTCCAGCCCTGCTGATCGTATTGGCGGGCCCTGGATTTATCGCCATAAGTCGCGCACTGGGCAGTTGAATCCAGTGTTACCCGTGCACGAAAGGACGCATTGCAATGAAACCAGTGATCGCACTACTCGGGCTGCTGTTGCTGAACGGATGTACCAGTGATGGCAGCGCGCTCTGGACACAAGCCACGGCTCAGCCCGGCCAATGCCCCAAACTGACATCGGATCAGGAGTTCTCCCTGAATCTGGCTCAGAACATGGCAGATGAGGGACGCTTGCATGCCAGCCTCGCCAATCTGGAAAGCCTGCCGGACAGCCTGGGCGAGGTTCGCCTGCGCAAGGCACGGGTATTGCGGCTGTTGGGCAGCAACGAAGCCGAGCCGCTGTATCGCAGCCTGCTGGGCACCTGCCGGGCAGCCGAGGGTGAGCATGGGCTGGGACAACTGGCTGCGGCGCGTGGCGACAACGTGCTGGCCCAGCAACATCTGCTCATGGCCAGCAAACTGCAACCGACTGACGAAAAAATCCGCAACGATCTGGGCGTTGTCTATCTCAACCAGTTGAAACTGGAACAGGCGCGCTTCCAGTTCCTCACCGCCATGGAGCTCAAACAGTCCGATCCGCTGGCGGCAATCAATCTGGCCACCTTGTTGATCTACCAGAACAAATGGACGCAAGCCGCCGAACTGGCCTCTCGCGCCGGGTTGACACCCGAGCAGATAACCGAGGCCCAGGCGCGAGCCGAAAAAATCGGAAAAACCCGCGCCACACCTCTCGCGTCCGCCAGTACAACAGGAGCACAACCATGAAAGGCGCACTCGTCGGCAGCATTTTCACCCTGTTTATCGTCAGCAGCGCCTGGGCTGCGAGCGACGAGCAATCACCTTACGCGCAGAAACAGACTGAAACCTGGCTGCAACTGCAAGCCAGCGGCAAGGCTGCATCGCCGACGCCGCAAATCAATACCGCCGCCGAGCGTGACCTGAGCCTGCAACGCTGGCTGGAAACCTACAAGTACAAAATCCCCGAGTACTACGAACAGGAGGCTGGCGGCAAGTTTTCAGCGGGTAGCAAATAGCCTCGCGGGGCGGTTCTGTTACCTGAATGACACCGCACCTTACAAACCTCCTGTCAGCAGGCCGCGAAACACTCCGCTATCATGCGCGGACTTTCGAGATTCGAGACTGCCATGCGCCGTTTGTTATGCCTGATGTTATTGATCCTGGCCCTGCCCGCCTCCGGTGCCGGTCTGCTGGACAGCCGCCCGTCGTCAACCCTGGGCGGCGGCTCGCTGGATAACAGCAAGGATTTTCTGCCAGTGCGTCAGGCTTTTCAGCTGAGCCTGATCGAAACCACACCAGAATCGATCAAGCTGAGGCTGGTCGCCACCGATGGCTATTATCTGTATCGCCATCGTTTCCAGTTTCGCACCGAGCCTGCTGATATCGGCCTGGGCGAAGCGCAACTGCCCAAGGGCGAACAGAAACACGACGAATACTTTGGCGATGTCGAGGTCTATCACGGCATTCTCGACATCGACCTGCCACGCAAACCCGGTGAACAACGCCCCTTTACGCTCGCTGTCACCTATCAGGGCTGCGCCGACAAGGGCCTGTGCTATCCGCCTGAAACCGAGCGTTTGAACATTGGCGATGTGGCCGCCAGCCCGGCCGCCTCGGCATCCGCCACTACAGCAGCCACCGCAGCCGCCTGGAGCTGGAAAGAACTGGCGCTGTTTTTCCTCGCAGGCGTAGGCCTGACCTTCACCCCCTGTGTACTGCCCATGCTGCCGATTCTGTCCGGCGTGGTGCTACGCGGCAAGGTTGGCGGCCTGCGCGGCCTTAGCCTGTCACTGGCTTACGTACTGCCGATGGCGGCCTGTTTTGCCTTGCTTGGCGCGCTGATGGGTATGTTTGGCGCGAGCCTGAATCTGCAGGCACGCCTGCAATCGGCCTGGGTTCTGGTGCCGTTTTCAGCGTTTTTCGTGATCTTTGCCATCGCCATGTTTGGCGCTTTCGAACTACGTCTGCCGCAGTCAATCAGTTCTCGTCTGGACCGTATCGCCGGCAAGACCGAAGGCGGATCACTGTGGGGCGCAGCCGTGCTGGGCGTGGTTTCCAGCCTGCTGGTCTCCCCCTGTGTTTCCGCCCCTCTGGCCGGTGCGCTGCTGTATATCAGCGCCAGCGGCGACGCTGTTGGTGGCGGGTTGAAACTGTTTGCGCTGGGCCTGGGCATGGGCGCGCCATTGCTGTTGATAGCCACCGGTGGTGCTGCATGGCTGCCGAAAAGCGGGCCTTGGCTGGTCACGGTGAAAAATGCAATCGGTGTACTGCTGCTGGCGCTGGCCATCGGTTTGCTGAGCCGCGTTTTGCCGGGCCAGGTCACCTTGTTGCTGGTCGGCCTGCTGTCTGCGGGTGTTGCGCTGTTTCTCGGCGCACTGGAGTTCACTGAAAAGACCACTCGGCAAAAGCTCGCTCAACTGCTCGGTCTGGCGCTGTTGGTTTATGCGCTGGCCAGCTGGTATGGCGCGCTGTCCGGACAAACCGACCCGCTGCGTCCGCTGGGCCGCGAATACGCCACGGCAAACAACCCAACAGTCACATCAAGCTCGAACCAATGGCAAACCATCACCACCTCAGCCGAACTGGACCGCGTGATGCAGGAAGCGCAAAACGCAGGCAAACCGCTGTTGCTCGACTGGTACGCTGACTGGTGCATCAGTTGCAAGGTCATCGAGCACGAAGTTCTGCCCGATCCTGGGGTCGTTGCCGGATTATCGGGTTACAGCCTGGTTCGCTTCGACATGACAGACAGCAATGCGGAGCAACGCGCCCTGCTCGACCGCTACAAGCTGTTCGGTCCTCCCGCGCTGCTGTTTTTCGCTAAAAACGGCGAAGAGCTGCAAAATGTGCGAGTCGTCGGCGAAATCGACGCCGCAGGCCTGATTGAACGCTTGAACAGGGCAAATGACCAAAACTAAACGGTGAGTCACAAACTTTGCGCGAATATCGCTCATCGTGCTGGCTACTGTTGTTAACTGGACAGTCCATTGCCCTTCCGGCATAGTCGCCGGGCGTAAACCGCTCGCAGACAATAAAAGGAACACGCAATGGCGACTATCCTGGTCCTTCACGGGCCCAACCTGAACCTGCTGGGCACTCGGGAACCCGGGGTCTACGGCACCATCACCCTGCCCCAGATCAATCAGGACCTGGAGCAACGCGCGCGCGATGCCGGTCACCACCTGATGTATCTGCAAAGCAATGCCGAGTATGAACTGATCGACCGTATTCACGCCGCGCGCGGTGAGGGTGTGGACTTTATTTTGATTAATCCGGCTGCTTTTACGCACACAAGCGTTGCAATACGTGACGCGCTGATGGGAGTGAGCATCCCATTCATCGAAGTGCATTTATCAAACGTGCACAAACGCGAACCTTTCCGCCATCACTCCTACTTTTCAGATGTCGCTGTAGGAGTGATCTGCGGCCTGGGAGCCAGCGGTTACCGCCTGGCCCTGGAAGCCGCCCTGGAACAACTGGCCGCCAGTGCCAAGCAATGACGAGTCCAGCCTGATGCTGACCACATCGCTTGAAACGGCCGACAAATTGCCCTTACAGAACCTTGGGAGTTGATTAATGGATATTCGCAAAGTCAAGAAGCTGATCGAATTGCTGGAAGAGTCCGGCATCGACGAGCTGGAAATTCGTGAAGGCGAAGAATCCGTACGGATCAGCCGTCACAGCAAGACTCCAGCGCAGCCTTACTACGCGCCAGCCCCGGTTGCTGCGCCTGTTGCAGCACCGGCGCCTGCAGCCGCTCCGGCCGCAGCAGAAGCACCATCGGCTCCGAAACTGAACGGCTTTGTGGTCAAGTCGCCAATGGTCGGTACGTTCTACCGCACCCCGGCACCTACTTCGCCTGCATTCGTCGAAGTGAGTCAGACCGTCAAGAAAGGCGACACCATCTGCATCGTTGAAGCGATGAAAATGATGAACCACATCCAGGCAGAAGCCAGCGGCGTGATCGAATCCATCCTGGTAGAAAACGGTCAGCCGGTTGAGTTTGACCAGCCGCTGTTCACAATCGTTTGACCCGGGGAGAGCCTGCGATGTTGGAAAAAGTTCTAATCGCCAACCGCGGCGAAATTGCCTTGCGCATCTTGCGTGCCTGTAAAGAACTGGGCATCAAGACCGTCGCTGTACACTCCACGGCAGATCGCGAGTTGATGCACCTGGGCCTGGCAGACGAAACCGTCTGCATTGGTCCGGCACCAGCCAATCTGTCCTACCTGAACATTCCGGCGATCATCTCGGCTGCCGAAGTGACCGGTGCCACGGCGATCCACCCTGGCTACGGCTTCCTCGCTGAAAACGCCGATTTCGCCGAACAGGTCGAAAAATCGGGTTTTGCCTTCATCGGCCCGAAAGCAGACACCATCCGCCTGATGGGCGACAAGGTTTCTGCCAAGGACGCCATGAAGCTGGCCAACGTGCCAACCGTTCCGGGCTCCGACGGCCCGCTGCCGGAAGACGAAGCAACCGCTCTGCGCATTGGTCGTGAAGTGGGTTACCCGGTGATCATCAAGGCCGCCGGTGGCGGTGGTGGTCGCGGCATGCGTGTGGTTCATCGCGAAGAAGACCTGATCGAAGCCGCCTCCCAGACCCGCGCCGAAGCTGCGGCCTGGTTCAGCAACCCGATGGTCTACCTGGAAAAATACCTGACTAACCCGCGTCACGTGGAAGTCCAGGTCATTTCCGACGGCCAGGGCCAGGCGATTCATCTGGGCGACCGCGACTGCTCGCTGCAGCGCCGTCACCAGAAGGTTCTGGAAGAAGCACCGGCACCGTTCATCGACGAACAGGCGCGTGCGGATGTTCTGGCTGCCTGCGTCAAGGCGTGTATCGATATCGGCTATCGCGGCGCGGGTACTTTCGAGTTCCTGTACGAGAACGGTCGTTTCTACTTCATCGAAATGAACACCCGTGTTCAGGTGGAGCACCCGGTATCCGAAATGGTCACCGGTATCGACATCGTCAAGGAGATGCTCAGCATCGCCGCCGGCAACAAACTGTCGTACACCCAGGATGACGTGGTCATCAAAGGGCATGCGCTGGAATGCCGGATCAACGCTGAAGACCCGAAAACCTTCGTTCCAAGCCCAGGTCTGGTCAAGCACTTCCACGCACCGGGCGGCAACGGTGTGCGGGTCGATTCGCACCTGTACAGCGGCTACAAGGTTCCGTCCAACTACGACTCGCTGATCGGCAAAGTGATCACTTGGGGCGCGACCCGCGAAGAAGCCATGGCACGCATGCGCAATGCCCTGGACGAAATCGTGGTCGACGGGATCAAGACCAATATCCCGCTGCACCGTGATCTGACCCGTGATGAAGGCTTCTGCGAAGGCGGAGTCAACATCCACTACCTGGAGCACAAACTGGCCAATCAATAAGCCAGTGTGTTTCAGAACGACAAAGCCGCAGCGATGCGGCTTTGTTGTTTGCAGCGCATAGCAGTAAACTTGCCCGCTTCCTGCGGCCGCGCCGGCCGTGCAAGCCGCACTTAATTTCCGAATCGAAGGTAATCCGCCATGCCTTGGCTGCAAGTCCGTCTCGCCATCAGCCCAGAACAAGCCGAAACCTACGAAGACGCCCTTCTTGAAGTCGGCGCCGTGTCCGTGACATTCATGGACGCCGAAGACCAGCCGATTTTCGAGCCTGAACTCAACACCACGCCGCTATGGACACACACCCATTTGCTGGCGCTGTTCGAAGCCGACACCAATGCCGAAATGGCCTTGGCACACCTGAGCCTGCTGACCGGCGAAGAACTGCCCGAGCACAGCGCCGAAGTCATCGAAGATCAGGACTGGGAGCGCAGCTGGATGGATAACTTCCAGCCAATGTGTTTCGGCAAGCGCCTGTGGATCGTGCCAAGCTGGCATGCTGCACCGCAACCGGATGCCGTGAACCTGCTGCTTGATCCTGGCCTGGCATTCGGCACCGGCACCCATCCGACCACCGCACTGTGCCTTGAATGGCTGGACGGCCAGGACCTCAAAGGCTGCAACGTGCTGGATTTCGGCTGCGGCTCGGGCATTCTGGCCATCGCCGCTCTGCTGCTGGGTGCCGAACAGGCCGTGGGCACTGACATCGACGTGCAGGCACTGGAAGCCTCTCGTGACAATGCCGGACGCAATAACATCGCTGCCGAGCGCTTCCCGCTGTACCTGCCCGAGGACCTGCCGCACCAGCAAGCCGATGTGCTGGTCGCCAACATTTTGGCTGGCCCGCTGGTTTCCCTGGCACCGCAACTGGCATCGCTGGTCAGGACCGGCGGTCGCCTGGCCCTGTCAGGCATCCTGGCCGAACAGGGTGAGGAAGTCGCTGCGGCCTATGCTGACAGCTTTGATCTGGACCCGATCGCAAACCGAGATGGCTGGGTACGCATCACGGGACGCCGCCGTTAACCGCCGCTTCAACCGGACAGCCGCATGACCGACAGTTTTGTCACCCAGTGCCCGCACTGCCAGACCAGTTTCAGAGTCAGCCACGCTCAACTGAGCGTGGCCCGCGGCGTGGTGCGATGTGGCGCCTGCCTGCAGGTTTTCAACGCAGCCCGGCAGTTGCTGGAGCAGCGCGCCATAGTCGACTCCGAAAAGGAGGCCCTGAGCGCCGCACCGGTGGTCATAGCGCCGCCCCAACCAGAGCCTGCGTCGACGCCTGCACCCGAATTGAAGCCTGAACCGGAAAAGGCCCATGAAGACGATGACCCCTGGCAGGTCAGCGAGCTGGATCTGGACAATCTGAACCTGGACGAAGAACTGGCTCGCCTCGAACAGCGCGAGACCCGACGACCCGACACCTTCGCCCGCCCGGCCAGCGACAACGGCACTGACGATGAGAACCTGACGGCGAAGCGTGACAATCGCCAGACCGACGAGGCTGCCTGGGTCGGCACGCTGCACAACGACGATGTCGAACGTCTGCCCGAGCTGCACGCCGAGGTCATCCCCGACCCGGATCCGCCCGAAGACCCAGAGGCTTTGCCCGACGACAAAAGGACCGAGCCCTCGCTGTCACTGGACAAGCACCTGGACGATGACGAACCCGTCGTGCTTGTTACCACACCGCGCAAGGCCCTGCCTGCGGAAAAAGTGCAACGCTGGTCAGCCGTGGATGACGACGAAGACCATGACGACGACGAACCAGAACCTGAACCTGAACCACGTGGCAGACGCAGCCGTAACGAACCTGCAGTGCGCGAGCAGGCACTGCTTGACCTGACTGACGACCCTTTGCAACTGGACTGGCAGCCGCCCAAACCGCGCTGGGGCCGCCGCTTTGCGTGGGGCCTGTTGATCGTACTGGCTTTGGCCGGTCTGGCAGGTCAATACGTCTGGTACCATTTCGATCAACTGGCGCGCCAGGATCAGTATCGCCCGTGGTTCCAGCAGATTTGCCCGCAAATTGGCTGCAAGGTGCCGACCAAGGTAGACATATCCCAGCTCAAGAGCAGCAACCTGGTGGTACGCAGCCATCCTGAGTTTCAAGGGGCTCTGGTGGTTGATGCGATCATCTACAACCGTGCCTCGTTTTCCCAGCCGTTCCCGCTGCTGGAGCTGCGTTTTTCCGATACCGGCGGTCAGTTGATTGCCAGTCGTCGGTTCAAGCCCGGTGAATACTTGAGCGGCGAAATGGCCGGCAAGGAAGAGATGCCACCGCAAACGCCGATCCATATCGCGCTGGATATCCTTGATCCAGGCGCCAAGGCCGTGAATTACAGCCTGAACTTCCGTTCGCCGGAATGACAGGCCTACTGCCATAACGTCGGCTTTACTTGATCCAATACAGGCTCGTTAGGCCAGGGAACGCTGCATGATCGCAGAATTTACAGTGCCAGATGCCGTGTAGTCGTTCTCTGCAAGCGCCACAACCAGCTGTTCAGATTTTATCCAATTCAGCCTTTATCCAGTCATCGAGAGCGGGTATCATGCCAACCCTTTTTCAAACTCTCGGTTCGATCTGACGGTGGCGCAAGCGGCTGGCGGGACGGGCCGTTGCAGACCGGGTGAAACGGTTTTTTACACGGCCTGCGGATGATTTGGCCTCCACAACAGGTAAGGCTATGTCGGCAGTACGCATCGGCCCATATACAGTGCAAAACGGCTTGGTCCTCGCCCCGATGGCGGGCGTCACCGACCAGCCTTTCCGTCAGCTGTGCCGACGACTCGGTGCCGGCCTGGTGGTTTCGGAGATGGTCACCAGCGACATGAGCCTGTGGAACAGCCGCAAATCGCGTCTGCGCATGATCCACGAAGGTGATCCCGAGCCGCGCTCGGTACAGATCGCCGGCGGTGATCCGCAGATGCTGGCAGACGCAGCACGTGCCAATGTCGAACTGGGTGCCCAGATCATCGACATCAACATGGGTTGCCCGGCCAAGAAGGTCTGTAACAAGGCAGCAGGTTCGGCGCTGTTGAAAGACGAGCAACTGGTGAACGACATCCTGCAAGCCGTCGTGGCTGCGGTCGATGTGCCGGTTACGCTGAAGATCCGCACCGGCTGGGATCGCGACAACCGGAACGGCCTGACAGTGGCGAAAATCGCCGAGCAGGCCGGTATTCAGGCACTGGCGGTACACGGGCGAACCCGTGCCGACCTTTACACCGGCGAAGCCGAGTACGACACCATTGCCATGATCAAACAGGCAGTGTCGATACCGGTGTTTGCCAATGGCGACATCGATTCACCCGAAAAAGCCCGGCGCGTGCTACAGGCCACCGGCGCAGACGGGTTACTGATTGGCAGGGCCGCCCAAGGGCGTCCCTGGATTTTTCGCGAGATAGAACACTTCCTGCGTACCGGAGAAAAACTCCCGGCTCCGCAGTCGAGTGAAGTGGAACGTATTCTGCTTGAGCATCTGGCAGCGCTCCACGTTTTCTATGGAGATGTGATGGGCGTGCGTATTGCACGCAAACACGTCAGTTGGTATCTCGCAACCCTGCCGGGCGCCAGAGAGTTTCGCGCCCACTTCAATCGTTTGGAAGATACGGAAGCACAGTGCGCCAACGTCCGGGAGTTCTTCAGCCAAGGCTGCAAGGGCCCGGATAACGAGAATGATAAAGAGGTGGCCGCATGACGATGATGACCGAGACTTTAGTGAGTGGAACAACACCCGTGAGCGACAACGTCAATTTGAAACAGCACCTCAACACGCCGAGCGAAGAGGGTCAGACCCTGCGCGGAAGTGTCGAGAAGGCGCTGCACAATTATTTCGCCCACCTCGAAGGCGCATCCGTTACTGACGTCTACAACCTGGTGTTGTCGGAAGTCGAGGCTCCGCTTCTGGAAAGCGTGATGAACTACGTCAAGGGCAACCAGACGAAGGCTTCCGAGCTGCTGGGACTGAACCGCGGCACGCTGCGCAAGAAACTCAAACAGTACGATCTGCTTTAAAGCATTCAAAACAGAAAAGGCGACCTTGCACCGCGGTCGCTTTTTTTTGCTGACTTCTTTTGCTTTTGATGGAAATCGAGATGACCGACCAGACTACCCGCCTGCCTATCCGTCGCGCCCTGATCAGCGTATCCGACAAGACAGGAATCCTTGAGTTTGCCCGCGAGCTTGAAGCGCTGGGCGTCGAGATTCTTTCCACTGGCGGTACGTTCAAACTGCTCAAGGACAACGGCGTCGCGGCAGTCGAAGTGGCTGACTATACCGGCTTCGCTGAAATGATGGATGGCCGGGTCAAGACTCTGCACCCGATGATCCACGGCGGCATTCTGGGTCGTCGCGGCATCGACGACGCCATCATGACCGAGCACGGCATCAAGCCGATCGATCTGGTTGCCGTCAATCTGTATCCGTTTGAAGCCACTGTCTCCAAACCGGGCTGCGACCTGCCGACCGCCATCGAAAACATCGATATCGGCGGCCCGACCATGGTCCGTTCCGCTGCGAAGAACCATAAAGATGTCGCAATCGTGGTCAACGCCAGTGACTACGGCCAGGTATTGGAAAGCCTCAAGGCTGGCGGCCTGACCTACGCACAGCGCTTCGACCTGATGCTCAAGGCGTTCGAGCACACCGCCGCCTACGACGGCATGATCGCCAACTACCTGGGCGGCGTCGACCAGACTGCCGAAACCCTGAGCACCGAAGGCCGCAGTCAGTTCCCGCGCACCTTCAACACCCAGTTCGTCAAGGCCCAGGAAATGCGCTACGGCGAGAACCCGCACCAGAGTGCGGCGTTCTACGTCGAAGCCAAACCTGCCGAGGTCGGCATCGCCACCGCCACCCAGCTGCAAGGCAAGGAACTGTCGTTCAACAACGTCGCCGATACCGACGCCGCGCTGGAATGCGTCAAGAGCTTCGTCAAACCGGCCTGCGTGATCGTCAAGCACGCCAACCCGTGCGGTGTCGCAGTCTGCCCGGATGATGAAGGCGGCATTCGTCAGGCTTACGAGCTGGCCTATGCCACCGACTCCGAATCGGCATTTGGCGGCATCATCGCCTTCAACCGCGAGCTGGACGCAGCAACGGCCAAGGCCATCGTCGAGCGCCAGTTCGTCGAAGTGATCATCGCGCCAAGCGTCAGCGCCGAAGCGCGTGCCATCGTGGCCAGCAAAGCCAATGTGCGCCTGCTGACCAGCGGCCAGTGGAGCGAGCGTCTGCCTGCCTGGGACTACAAACGCGTGAATGGCGGCTTGCTGGTACAGAGCCGTGATATCGGCATGATCACTCAGGCGGACCTCAAGGTCGTCACCCAGCGTGCCCCTACCGAACACGAAATGCATGACCTGATCTTTGCCTGGAAAGTCGCCAAATACGTCAAGTCCAACGCCATCGTCTACGCCCGCAACCGCCAGACCGTCGGCGTCGGTGCAGGTCAGATGAGCCGCGTGAACTCGGCACGCATCGCCGCCATCAAGGCCGAGCATGCCGGGCTGCAGGTGCAGGGCGCAGTCATGGCCTCCGATGCGTTCTTCCCGTTCCGTGACGGTATCGACAACGCGGCCAAGGTCGGCATCACTGCCGTCATCCAGCCCGGCGGTTCGATGCGTGACAACGAAGTGATTGCAGCAGCAGATGAAGCAGGCATAGCGATGGTCTTCACCGGCATGCGCCATTTCAGGCACTAATCAGAAAAACGGTCGCACTGGCGCAGGCGTCTGCTGCGCCATTACGGCCTCGTACGGCGGTTGGGTCGCCTCAGGCACACCGCGTACTCCAGAATCAGCGTCATCGAGGTTTTTGAAATGAATGTTTTGATCATTGGCAGCGGCGGTCGTGAACACGCCCTGGCGTGGAAAGTCGCTCAGGACCCACGTGTGCAGAAGGTGTTCGTCGCACCGGGCAACGCAGGCACGGCGATCGAAGCCAAATGCGAGAACGTGGCTATCGACGTTCTGGCACTGGAGCAACTGGCGGATTTCGCTGAAAAGAACGTTTCACTGACCATCGTCGGTCCTGAAGTGCCGCTGGTTGCAGGCGTTGTCGACCTGTTCCGCAGCCGTGGTATGGACTGCTTCGGTCCGACCGCCGGCGCTGCGCAGCTTGAGGGTTCCAAGGCATTTACCAAGGACTTCCTGGCGCGCCACAAGATCCCTACTGCCGACTATCAGAACTTCACCGAGATCGAGCCTGCCCTGGCCTATCTGCGCGAAAAAGGCGCTCCGATAGTCATCAAGGCCGACGGCCTTGCAGCTGGCAAGGGCGTGATCGTCGCCATGACCCTGGCAGAAGCCGAAGATGCCGTGCGTGACATGCTCGCTGGCAACGCCTTTGGCGAAGCCGGTTCCCGCGTCGTTATCGAAGAGTTTCTCGATGGCGAAGAAGCCAGCTTCATTGTCATGGTCGACGGCAAGAATGTGTTGCCCATGGCCACCAGCCAGGATCACAAGCGCGTCGGCGACGGCGACACCGGCCCGAACACCGGTGGCATGGGGGCCTACTCCCCTGCCCCGGTGGTCACCGCCGAAGTTCATCAACGTGTCATGGATCTGGTTATCTGGCCGACCGTCAGGGGGATGGCTGATGAAGGCAATGTTTACACCGGATTCCTCTATGCTGGTCTGATGATCGACAAAGCTGGCAACCCGAAGGTCATCGAATTCAATTGCCGCTTCGGCGACCCGGAAACCCAGCCGGTCATGCTGCGCCTGCAATCAAGTCTGGTACTGCTGGTTGAAGCAGCGCTGGCGCAGGCGCTGGACAAGATCGAAGCACAGTGGGACCCCCGTCCAAGCCTGGGGATCGTCCTGGCCGCTGGTGGCTACCCCGGCGATTACGCCAAAGGCGCAGTTATCGAAGGCCTGGAAGCTGCTGCACAGTTGGAAGGCAAGATATTCCACGCAGGCACTGCCTTGCAGGATGATCGTGTCGTGACCAGCGGCGGTCGTGTACTGTGTGCTACGGCACTGGGTGACAGTGTTGGCAATGCGCAGCAAAATGCCTATGCGTTGGCTGCCAAGGTTGATTGGCAAGGATGTTTCTATCGCAAGGACATTGGCTACCGTGCCATTGCCCGTGAGCGTGGCGAAGCGCTGGAATAACCGATCAGGCCTGCCTCTTCAATCAGAGGCAGGCCGATTGACCCGGCATTCGCGGTTTTACCAGGCATTCACTCACGAAGGGATTTCATTGTGCGCTGGCTCAGGATTGCCATAGCCTCAATCGCTGGACTGCTGACCCTGCTGTTCATGCTTTCGGCACAGGCCGAGCATGGCGCAGGTTGGTCGACGCTGCTCGACGAAAAGGCCCACCTGACGCTGGATGAAATTCGTTCGGCGCGCTATCAGAATCAATTCAGTCCTACCGAGCTGGAACGAGTCACTGCAGCGGAACGTGACAGTGCGGTATGGCTGCATTACCGCCTGCTGCCTACCCAGCACGAGCAGCTTCTGCGCATCTTCGCTCCGGACCTCGCCAGCGCGGACATGTATGTCATGGATGGCGATCAACAGATCGATCACCTGCGCACCGGCAACGAGGTGCCCAAGGAAGATCAGCGTCTGCCTTCTAACGATTTCCTGCTGCCGATCCCGCAGAGTTCGAACACGCTGGATATCTACCTGAAGCTGGTCTCCACCCAGAAAATGCGCCCCAGCATTAGCCTGGAGCCGGCCATCAAAAGCGCCGCCGACGAGACCGAGCCGTTCCTGTTCGGGCTGCTTTTCGGTGCACTGTCGATGCTCATCGTGCAGAACCTGACGCGCTACGGGCATACACGTTCGCGTAGCAATCTATGGCTCGCCTCCTGTGAAGCACTGCTCGGGCTCAGTGCCCTGTTGCTGCTTAACCTGCTGCGCCCGATTGACCCGTGGAATATCGCACAGACCCCCAGTGCGCACATTGCGCTGTTGCTGGCGGCTGTCGCAGGCCTGATCTACACCTACTGCTTCTTCGTCCATCGCAACGCCCGCAAACTGGATCGTCTATTGCTGGGCAACGCCGTGCTCATGGGCATCGGTACTGTGCTGGTACTGCTGGACGACAGACTGCCGATCAATATTCTGACTTTCGGCCTGGTCTCGTTGACGACGTTGAGCATTCTGGCGGTGTCGATGTGGCACTGGCAGAAAGGCTATCGTTCGGCGCGCCTGTTTGTCCTCGGGATGATCATTTTCAACATTGGTTACATGGTGGTTCTGCCGGGCCTGCTGTGGCTGAGTCTGGTGCCGCCACAGTGGCTGATACTCGCGCTGCTCAGCGTGTTCTGCATCAGCGGTCTGTCGATGAGCCTGGCCCTTAGCGAACGCCATCGCAGCATCACCGAAGACCGTTTCAGCCTCAGCCGTGATCAGGCTGCGAGTACCGCCGAAATCAACGCCAAAGCCGAATTTCTGGCCAAGATCAGTCACGAGATTCGCACCCCCATGAATGGCGTGCTGGGCATGACCGAACTGCTGCTCGGTACGCCGCTGTCAGTCAAGCAGCGCGACTATGTGCAGACCATTCACAGTGCCGGTAACGAACTGCTGACGCTGATCAACGAGATTCTGGACATCACCAAGCTCGAGTCAGGGCAGATAGAACTGGACGATGTGCAGTTCGACATCGGCGCGCTGGTCGAGGACTGCCTGAACATTTTCCGCGCCAAGGCCGAGCAGCAGCAGGTCGAGCTGATCAGCCAGATCCAGCCCCAGGTGCCAAGGGTTATCAATGGTGACCCGACTCGCCTGCGCCAGACGCTGTTGAGCCTTCTGGAAAATGCCCTGAAGAAGACTGACGAAGGTGAAATTCTTCTGGCCGTCGCCCTTGAGTCTTCGAAAAACGGAAAGACGCGTTTGCGTATTTCGGTGCAGGACAGCGGTGAATCGCTTTCCGACGAAGAACGTGAAGAGTTGCTGCACGCCGAACTGCACAGCCGGAATTTCCTGGCCAGCAGCAGGCTCGGTGGTCACCTGGGGCTGGTCATCGCCCGCCAGTTGATCATCCTGATGGACGGTGAATTCGGTATTCAGAACAGCGGCACCCAGGGCAACACGTTATGGCTGAACCTGCCGCTGGACGCAAAGCTGCTGGAGCAGCCGACCATCGATCTGGACAGCCCGCTGAAAGATGCCAGAGTGCTGGTGGTTGACGACAACGATACCTGCCGCAAGGTGCTGGTCCAGCAATGCAGCGCCTGGGGTCTGAATGTCAGTGCAGTGGCGTCCGGCAAGGAGGCACTGGCCTTGCTGCGGACCAAGGCGCATCTGCGCGACTATTTCGATGTGGTCCTGCTCGACCAGAACATGCCCGGCATGACCGGCATGCAACTGGCCGCCAAGATCAAGGAAGACCCAAGTCTGAATCATGACATTCTGTTGATCATGCTTACCGGTATCAGCAATGCCCCAAGCAAGATCATTGCTCGCAACTCCGGTATCAAGCGCATTCTGGCCAAACCGGTGGCGGGCTACACGCTCAAGACGACGCTGGCAGATGAACTGACCCAGTTGAACAAGGGCGTTGCTGCACAAAAGCCTGGCCCGGTCATCAATACGCCGGTCAGCGTACCGGGCGACTTCCGGATTCTGGTAGCCGAAGACAACAGCATTTCGACCAAAGTGATCCGCGGCATGCTCGGCAAGCTCAACCTGAATCCCGATACGGCGAGCAACGGCGAAGAAGCGCTACGTGCCATGAAGGCGCAGCGTTATGACCTGGTACTGATGGACTGTGAAATGCCGATACTCGACGGTTTCTCGGCAACCGAGCAGTTGCGTGCCTGGGAAGTCGGTAATCAGCGGGTGCGCACACCGGTCGTTGCACTGACTGCGCACATTCTCACTGAGCACAAGGATCGTGCACGCCAGGCAGGTATGGACGGTCACATGGCCAAACCTATCGAGCTGTCGCAACTGCGCGAACTGGTCGAACACTGGGTAGCACACCGCGACAAGGCTCGCGGACTGCCTTCGGACGGTGAGCAGTATCGAAGAAACTGACAGCAACGGGAAAGGCACACAGTGGCCTGATAGACTGGCGCTGCCATCCACCTGCTGCTGTGAGTCGAAGCCATGCTTCACGCGTTGTTCAGCGTCTATCTGAAAATGCTGGTGCTTTACAGCCCGTTTTTCGTTCTTTCCTGCTTCATCAGCCTGACCCGCGGTCACTCGCGCAAGGAACAGCGGCGTCTGGCCTGGAAGGTAGCGCTGGCGACACTGATTTCCAGCATCTTGCTGTATCTGTTCGGTAGAGTGATTTTCGATGTATTCGGAATCACGGTCGATGCCTTCAGGATTGGGGCTGGCAGCGTGCTGTTCATATCCGCGCTGGGTATGGCCCAAGGCAAATCGGCCGTCCAGACCGATAATATCCAGCAGGATGTGACCATTGTTCCGCTGACCATTCCCCTTACCGTCGGCCCCGGCACCATCGGTGCGCTACTGGTCATGGGCGTCAGTCAGCCTCATTGGGATGACAAACTCACTGCCATCCTGAGTATTGCACTGGCCAGCCTCACGGTTGGCGTGGTGCTTTACCTCTCCAACCGCATCGAACGTATCCTGGGCGATCAGGGTTTGCAGATTGTCAGCCGCCTGATGGGGTTGTTCGTCTGTGCGTTGGCGGCACAAATCATCTTTACCGGTATAAGGGGCTATCTGCTGCCCTGATACAACTCAGATACGTGCAGCCCGCACCAGCCCTTGCGCCCTGCCGTCCAGATACCGCGTTACACCATTACGATATGCGGCGTAAATCTTGCGGTCAAAGATGTAACTGCCGCCCTTGAAGTGAAACAGCAGCCGTCGGCTACCCGCCGCGTGCTCGTCCACGCTCAGATGCAGACTGCACAGCAACAGAAGTACCCGATCAGGTTCATACTTCTCGCAGGGCACTACCTGGAAGCTGCCCAGACGGCCTTGTTCAAAGCCGTTTTTAAAGTAAGACTCTGCCGCCTGATTCACTCCCAATGCTGCGACAGCGCGCTGCACCATGCCGCCAAGGCGCTTGCGGTCCGCTGGACTGCTGACCTTGAAGGTCGCCTGTAACAAATCATCGACATTGCTTACGACCAGTGAGTCGCCCAGAACCACGCCTTTTTGCTGTATGCCACGGGTCTTGAGCCGGCTGCGGTAGTAATGCATCCAACTGCTCCACTGCATCTTGAAATCAAACTGCTTACCTGCGAACAACTGCGCATCCAGAAGTACATCCTGAATGTCCGTGCGCTCCTCACTTGTAAGCCCCGGAAGAAACGTCACCATACTGGGGATATCGCCCAGATACGCCGCATTGCCTGTGCCTGCTTTCATTTGAGTGACTCCCTTCCATGGGAACTTGACCGTCGTTATAAATTGATGATTTCAGCGGCAGCACGATCAGCCAGCATGTCCTGAACAGTCTGGCGAAAAGGTTCGAAGCTCTTGCGACTGAACCGAAACGCAGTACCAACAGCATGTACTTGCATTTCTCCGCCAAGAACCTGCCAGAAATAAAGCGCTGGCCTCGACGCAACGGTGGTCATCTGCAGGCTGCACAACAGGATCATCACCTCGTCTTCGCTGTGCATTGCACAAGGCATGAGTTGAAAGCTTTCAGAACGTCCAGACGTAAACCAGCTGCTGAAAAATGTCTTCGCATGATCACTGCTCAGCAGCCTGTCGAGTGAGCTGCGATAGAGCCGGCGAAGCTCGACGGAGTTATTGACCATTGGAAGCTGCAATTTGCCAATGTCCCTGAAACTGTGAATTCTCAAGCGCACGTCGTTAATCACCGCGCTGCGCCGTCCACCCGTTGCAAGAATGGCTTGCTGGTAAGCGTCCAGCCATGAACGCCAGGCCATGCGCGGGGAATGCTGGTCATCGGCGACAAGTCTCGCGTGATGCAGACAGTCCTGTACGTCCTGACGCAAACCGGGCTCGACGTTACGGGCGAACGACAGGAGATTGGCCCCTGCCAGCAGGGTCTCATCCAGATCAGACATAAGGCGTTTCCCCAAGCGACATGATCATGCCGGGACGCCTGCTCGACAACGCCGTGTCGATGTCATCGCGAAACTGCGAATAGACCTGTTCAATCAATTGCATTTTATAAACGGTCACAGCGATGTTGCCGTAGACACTTTGCGGTTCGAGTACTTCGAAAAGAAAACCGGATGGCAACGGCTGACGTGTGGCGAACTGAAGCTGCGCCAGCGTCAGGTTGTGCTGATCGTCGAAGAACCCCAGTTGCAGGACCACGCCGACCTGCAATTTTCCCGCATGATTCAAACCGCTCTGTACCGTCTGGCTACGCAGCAACTGAAGCGCCGTGTTACGAGCCGATTGCTTGCACACTTTACGCATCAATGTTTCTGCGTCCTGCAGGGTCTGCGCTGACACTGAGGGTGCAAGGGCACGCTCGAGGCAACTCCATACGGTTCGGACAGCATCTACCGGCAAAGGCTCGCTGACGTGTTCGCTGGCATTCAGCACCCAGCCGAAACGCAGAGCCGCAGCAAGGCGGGTTTCATTCCATTTTTCGAACTCGGCGAACCTGGGGTGCTGCTTCGATGCTGCCAACTGCACATACAGCATCGAGTCCAACACATCGTTTTTCGGCGCGACCTGCTGCGACGTGGGGAAAAACAGCAAACAGCCGGCGTTGACGACTGCGGCATCCAATTCCTGCTTCATGGGAGAAATTCCTTTTTATCCCGAAAGCGGAGGCAACCCGTGCCTCCGCAAATAACCCGATCAGATTTCAAACTCTTCGATCGCGCTCTTGGCGTTGTCGCTCAGCTTTTGCTGGATCAGGTCGCGATGGCGCGAATACAGGCTCGTGTTGAGCACCAGGTTGTCCTCGCCTTTCCAGGTTTCAACGTTTGTGTCCTGCCATTCCCAGAACAGGACATTGGTGACATCACTGTCGGTATGGAAGCTGACCGCGCCCATGGACAGAGTCACGGTCTTGTCATCGGACTCGATGCACGAGGCAATACGGAAACTGCCTCCGCGGTGGGTTTTTGTCTGGCCTTCAAACAGGCGCAGAGGCTCTTTTTTAGCTTTCAGTGCAGCGATGGCATCCGCAGCGACCTTGAGCATCAGCAGCGATGCAGGCCCAGGCAAAGCGGCAGCCGCAACAGCCGAGCCAAGGATCTCAAGGCCGACTTCGTCCATGGTGAAACGCTGCTGGGTAGCACGATAGCGGGCATAGTTCCAATGGGTGGAAAGCCAGCCAACCTTCGAGAGTACTTCGTTGAATTTGTCGTACCACTGATAACCCTGGGTTTCAGGGCTGAACGCCTTGTTGGCCACAAGGGTGGCAAACAGAAAGGAGTCCATGACGTCTTGCTTGCTCTGCCGCGAAACGCCCTGGGCAAATGCCAGCAGACTGCTTGCAACCACAGCACCCTTGGCAGCTTCATCGCCTGGGTCAAAGTCAGTCTCGTCACTGGCCAGAAGCAATTCAGGCTTTATGGCTGCTGCGTGGGCGATGGACGAAGCAGGGCATTCAGCCAGCTCACAAGCGGCAATGTAATCTAGGTTGTCGGTCATGCTCATCGTATTGTCCTGTTTCATTTCATTTAGTCCTTTAATTCGTGAGTCCTTGTGGACAGATACGAGACTAATCAAATAAATCAGGCCGTTTTTCCGGCACTTTCGAGCGGTCTATTGATGGCTTTTTCAACTGCCGCGGCAACACTCGATGGCGCGCGCAAAACTCAAGCTGTGCTCAGCCCTCGGTAAACAGCGGGCGAAAGAAAAATCCGTGGCAGGACAGAGAAAAAAGCCACAAGCCTGGCAACTTGAAGAACATCCGTTCGCGCAAGCAGCCAGGCCGAAAACTCGGCCTGAATGCCTGTTGATACGCAGAGGTTTCAGCACTTTCCCACAGTAAATTCGATACAGGTACGACAAGCCTATGGGCTCAGGCTGTAGGTTTCGCGCCATACCAGCGGGGCGTGTAGACCCAATTGCCGCCTTCGTTGCGAGGAAAGGTGCAGGTCAGGGAAGAGCCGATCAGCACCATGGTTCGCATGTCCACCTGCTCCGGCGTCAGCTCACCCAGCGTAATGACGCGCAGTGTCTGGCCAGGACGACCGATGTCGCGCCCAAGCGTGACGGGCGTTTCAGGAGTGCGGTGCTGGCGAACTATCTCCAGCGCACGCCCCAGTTGCCAGGGTCGTGAACGGGAAATCGGGTTGTAGAAGGCCAGCGCAAGGTCTGCCTGACAGGCAAGGTCCAGACGCTTTTCGATGATCTCCCAAGGCTTGAGGTTATCGGACAGCGACAACACACAAAAATCATGCCCCAACGGCGCACCAGCCTGAGCGGCGGTTGCCAGAGAAGCCGAGACACCCGGGAGAATCTCCAGCTCGACAGAGTGCCAGTGCGGGTTACCGGACTCGTGCAGCGCTTCAAGCACTGCCGAGGCCATGGCGAACACGCCCGGATCACCGGACGACACCACAACCACCGAACGACCTTGCGCGGCCAGTTCGAAGGCATGCCGTGCACGTAGCATTTCTTCGCGATTGTCGGTGCAATGCAGTACCTGATCGGCACGAAACGGCCCGGCCATGCGCACGTAGGTTTCGTAACCCAGCACATCATTGGCGCGTGCCAGTTCAGCCTTGACCGCAGGCACCATAAGGTCCGCTGCGCCGGGGCCCAGGCCGATGACTGCAAGCCGGCCACGCCCACGGCCGATGTTCTGCACATCCAGCGGTTGAGTCGCGACGGCAATCGCCATGTCGTCGACGCTGAGTGGCGGCAACCGTTGCGGCACGCAGCGGGAGGCCATTTCGCTGGCCGACCCAGCCTTGTCGAAGCGCACCGGGACGCCCAGCTCGCTGGCTGCCTGATGCAACTGCGCATTGGCCATCTGCTCTTCGCTGGCCAGCAGGCAAGCCAGCGATTGCTCGGCAATGCTTGCGTCGTGCAACGCCGAGCGGACCCGCATAGCCAGTTCAGCGGTTATTTCGCTGACGGCGACCAGTACACTGCGCGGGTAGATCAGTAATTCATGGGGAGCGGGCTCACGTAGGGCGCAGCCGACATGAATCGTCAGCTCAGCCTGCGGGTCTTCGGGCAGTTGCGCTCGCTCCAGCCAGGGTGCCTCGCCTTCAATGCGCACCGGTTCGCCGGAGAGCAAGTCGGAAACAAAACGCTTGCCCAGCTCCAGGTCGCCCAGTGCATAGCCGCTGGGCGGGTTGAGCAGGCAGGTGCCGAAGCGCAATTCGCCGCTGGTGGTGATTGCCGGTGCAACGCCAAGCCCGTTGGCAATGCTGCGCGCCATGACATTGACCCCGCCCAGGCCACCAAGCAGTGGCACCACTGCACTACCGTCCTCAGCTACGGCGAGTACCGGCGGCTCGACGCCCTTCTCCAACAGCAGCGGGGCCAGGGTGCGAATCACTATGCCAGCGGCACACAGGGCGATAATAGGGGTGTTTTGCTGATACAACTGACGCAGCGTGCTACCGAATTCGCTGTAGGTAATGTCAGCGTTCTGCACACGCTCGGCCAGGCCATGAATCTGCGCATCGGGAAACAGCTGCTGAATGCGCCGCGCAGTAGCCAGGCTGCCATTGCCGAGAATAACGATGGCTGGAATGTTGAGAGTCATCAGCCTTGCCACCTGTCACCCGGAACGATAATCAGCGAAAAATACGGCGAAGACATCGGGTCTACCTGATCCAGCAGGACGATTTTCTGGTTGGCCATGGTTGCGCGCTCGACATACAGCGCACGCCCGGCCATGCCCAGTTCGGTCAGCACTTCACGGACCTTGTGGAAGTTGCGTCCCAGTTTCATGATCACTGCTGCATCGGCATCAGCCAGCTTGCGTTTCAGGTCCTCGTGGGACAGCACGCCGGACAGCACCGACAGGCTCTGGTTGCGATACACCAGCGGCGCGCCCAGTACCGAAGCGCCACCGAGCATCGAACACACACCCGGAATCACTTGCGCCTCGTAGCGCTCGGCCAGGCGGTCGTGCAGGTACATGTAGGAACCGTAGAAGAACGGGTCGCCTTCGCAGATCACCGCTACGTCACGCCCGGCATCCAGATGCGCCGCAATGTGCAGGCTGGACTCGTCGTAGAAGTCGCTGATGACTTTTTCGTAGGACAGCGGCGCTGGCAAGGCCTCGGTGGTGACCGGATAGACCAGTGGCATCAACGTTTGAACGTCCTGCAAGTGCGCTTCGATAATGCCGAATGCGTTGCCCTTTTTACCCTTGGCCACGAAGTACGCCACCACAGGCGACTCCCGCAGCAGGCGCAGCGCCTTGACGGTAATCAGCTCCGGGTCGCCGGGGCCGACGCCCAGGCCAATCAACCGACCGCGTGCCTGCATCATTCGATCTCCGTGGCCAGTGCATTGACAGCGGCCACGGCCATGGCGCTGCCGCCACGACGACCCTGCATGATCACAAATGGCACGCCACGGCTGTCTGCGGCAAGCATGGCCTTGGACTCGGCAGCGCCGACAAAGCCAACCGGAAAGCCGAGAATCAGCGCTGGTTTCGGCGCGCCTGCATCGAGCATTTCGAGCAGATAGAACAGCGCAGTCGGCGCATTGCCGATGACCACTACGCTGCCTTCCAGGTACGGACGCCACAGCTCCAGCGCCACAGCAGAGCGCGTATTGCCCAGTTCGAGCGCCATTTCCCGCACGCCTTCATCGTGCAATGTGCAGATGATCTGGTTGTTGGCGGGCAGCCGGGTACGGGTGATGCCTTCTGAGACCATGCGTGCGTCGCAGAGGATCGGTGCACCGGCGGCCAGGGCATTGCGCCCGGCTGTACCGGCACCCGGCGAGAAGCGCAGGTCTTCAATGACTTCGACCATCCCGCAGGCATGGATCACGCGCACGGCGAGTTTTTCCAGGTCGGCGGGGATCGTGTCCAGGCGCGCTTCGGCGCGAATGATCGAGAAGGAGTTGCGATATATCTCCTGACCATCGCGGATGTAATCAATCATGCAATGTTGCTCCGTGAGTCGGCGTTCAACTGCGCACCGACTGCTTCAATAGTAAGGTCACGCGCGCGCAGCACACCGAAACCGGCATGCGCTGCGTCGCGAAAATAAAGGTCGTAACGGCCGGGCGAAACGGCCAGCAAGGTTACCGGCGCTACGTGAGCAGCAGCGCAGGAACGCGTGCAACCGCTTAAATGAACGGCCTGACTGGCAACCAGGCCGGTAGCCAGTTGCAGCGCATCAGCTTTGGTATCGGCCAGCCCTTTTGCACAGCCGGCAGAACCGGTACACGCCACCATCTGCGCCAGTGGCTGTTCGGCCGAACAGATCAGACCCGCGGCCTGCAACGCCGTCATCACTGTTGCAGCGCGCTCGACCGGCACATTGGGCAACAGCAGGCTCTGCCAGGGCGTCAGGCGCAAAGTGCCGTCGCCCTGCTCTTCTGCCAGTTGCGCGACGATGGCGAGCGTGGCGGCATCAAGACGCCCCAGCGGAACCACCGCCCCCACCGCAACCCGCGCAAGCTCGGCCTGTGGATAAATACCGATATGCCGATTGCCCTGGATGGCCGGGCGCTGCCAGCCGGTGACGGCTTGATCCACCCGCAACGCGCAGTCCAGCCGGGTAGACAGCTCACGCAACACATCGTCGGTCGACACCTCGGCCAGCAGATGCCGCATCCGGGTGTGCTCCGGGCGGGCCAGATCGAGGAACAATTCCAGCAACCCGACAACCAGCTTTTCTCCAGCCGCCAGCGGCACAGCGGCCAGCGGTCGATCATTGGCCGGGCAACCGGCCAGCCCGAACGCCAGCAGCACTTCGCCGTCGAGGTTCAGCGCCGACAGCCACACATCATGCGCGTGTTCGAGCATCACAAGCGCTTCACCAGCATCCAGCGACAACGCAAATTTGGGTGACAGTTCATGGAAGCGCGGATGATTTTCCAGCGCATCGAGAACCTGCGCCGCCAACGGTCGGGCATCGAACAGCATGCGCGAATCCAGCCCCGCGGTCGGGCTGAGCATCAGGTTGCGCACATCGTCACTGGCAGGGTTGGCCGGGCCGAGTCCTGCCGCCATCAATGCCTTGATCAACCCATCGTGATCAGCTCCGATGCCGCGAATTTGCAGGTTGGCGCGGTTGGTGGCTTCGATAACGCCCTGTGCATAAGTCTGCGCAGCCTCTGCAACCGCCATTGCCTGCACACTGCTGATGACCCCGCCCGCCAGCTTGATCCGGCAGATCCCGCCGTCCAGTGCCGGGACGATACGCAGCAACCCCGGACAGGCCGAGGGGCGTAGCGTTGCAGAGGATGTGCGAGCGGACTGCGGCTCGTTCAATGGATCACCCGGTATGAACTGGACGTGGATTAGAGCACTTGTACCCCGTCGGGCGCGGTATTATGCCTGCTTTGTCCGCAGGCATGAAAAGGCGCTCTGTCGGAAGTTCGGATTGAGGTAGGTACATGTCGCCGTGGCTGACAGTCGTGGGAATCGGAGAAGACGGTTACAAGGGCCTGGGCAAGAACGCCCGGCACGCTCTGCTGCACGCTGATCAGGTGTTCGGCGGTCCGCGCCAGCTGGCATTGCTGCCGCCGTGCATTCGCGCTGAGCGGCGTGCATGGCCGAGTCCATTTTCGCTGAACCCGGTGCTGGAACAGCGCGGTGCCGAAATCTGCGTACTGGCCAGTGGCGATCCGATGCTGTTCGGCGTCGGCGCCAGCCTGGCACGCGTAGTCGCCATCGACGAAATGCGCATTCTGCCCGCCCCTTCTTCTTACTCTCTGGCCGCCGCTCGTCTGGGCTGGCCGTTGCAGGAAGTCGTTACCTTGTCAGTGGTTGCCCGTCCGGTAGCCGCATTGAACGCTCATTTCCATCATGGCGTACGTCTGCTGGTGCTGAGCAATGATGGCAGCAGCCCCGCAGTGATTGCCGGTTTGCTGCGCGAACGAGGCTTTGGCCCTAGCCGCATGACGGTCCTGGAGCACCTGGGAGGTGAAGCCGAACGGCGCGTCGAGGGGCTGGCCAGTGAATGGGGCAATCCCGAGATCGCTGCGCTGAACCTGGTTGCCGTCGATTGTCGCGCCGACGCCAGCGCCATTCGCCTGAGTACAGTGGCCGGTTTGCCAGACAGCGCTTTCGAGCATGACGGCCAGTTGACCAAACGCGACGTGCGGGCCATCACCCTTGCCCGCCTTGCTCCGGTGCCGGGTGAACTGCTTTGGGACGTCGGCGCGGGCTGCGGTTCCATCGGCATCGAATGGATGCGCGCGCACCCGACCTGCCGGGCGATGGCCATAGAAGCGGACGAAGGCCGTCAGCAACTGATCGAATTCAATCGCGATGCGTTGGGCGTGCCGGGCCTGCAATTGGTCCGCGGCAGCGCGCCACAGGCGCTGAGCGGTCTGGAGCGTCCGGATGCGATTTTCATCGGCGGTGGCGTGACCCGTATCGGCGTGCTGGAAACCTGCTGGGAGCAGTTGCGCTCCGGCGGGCGGCTGGTCGCCAATGCAGTAACCCTGCAAAGCGAGGCTGCACTCATGGCCTGGCGCGAGCGGCATGGCGGCGAACTGACGCGTATTCACGTCGCCCATGCTCAGCCTCTTGGCGAGTTCGATACGTGGCGTCAGGCATTGCCGATCACTCTGCTGGATGTAGTCAAACCCTGATGCGCGAAGAAACCGCCGAACAGCCTGCTCCGCTGCGCAGTGGCCTGACCACTGGCAGCTGCGCCACCGCAACCAGCCTCGCGGCGGCGCGGCTGTTGCTCAGCGGGCAAATCAGCGATGCGGTGGAAATTGTGTTGCCCAAGGGTAAACAGGTGCAGATGCGCCTGGAGTTCTGCCGCCTTGTGGATAACTTCGCCGAAGCCGGAACGCTCAAGGATGCCGGGGACGATCCCGACGTTACTCACGGCGCGCTGGTGTTTGCGCGCGTCAGGCTGGAAATGGCACCCGGCGTGCGCTTCGTGGCAGGCGCAGGTGTAGGCAGCGTGACCCGCCCCGGCCTGGTGTTGGCGGAGGGCGAGCCCGCCATCAACCCGGTGCCTCGACGCATGATGACCGAACACTTGCTGCAGCTGGCGGAAGAACTCGGCTACAGCGGTGGTTTCGAGGTTACGATTGGCGTCGAGGGCGGCGAAGCGCTGGCGCTCAAAACCATGAATCCGCGCCTCGGTATTCTCGGCGGACTGTCGATTCTCGGCACCAGCGGGATTGTCCGGCCCTTCTCCTGCGCGGCGTACATCGCGTCGATCCATCAGGGCATCGACGTCGCCACCACCAACGGCTATCGGCATATTGCCGCCTGCACCGGCAACGCCAGCGAAGACACCATGCGCCGCGTGTACAACATCCCGGATATCGCCCTGATCGAAATGGGCGATTTCGTCGGTGCAGTGCTCAAGCACCTGCGCAAGGTGCCTGTGGATAAGTTGAGCCTGTGCGGTGGCTTCGGCAAGATCAGCAAACTGGCCGCAGGCCACATGGATCTGCACAGCCGCCATTCGAGCATCGACCTGCCGCAACTGGCGCTGTGGGCGGCGGATATCGGCGCGGACGCAGACCTGCAACAGCGTATTCGCGATGCCAATACCAGCCAGCAGGCGCTTGCGATGAGCGCTGCGGCGGGTGTGCCGCTGGGTGATGAGGTGTGTCGTCATGCGCTGGCTTTTGCCCGTAGCGTGGTGCCTGCACAGGTTCAGGTCGAAGTGTTCGCCATCGACCGCCAGGGCGGAATTGTCGGTCAGGCGGGCGTTGCGTTATCGAAGGAACACACATGAAACGAATTCTGCTGTTGGGCGGCATTACCGAAGCGCTGGCGATTGCACGCAGGCTCGGGCCTGAGCACATCTATAGCCTGGCAGGTGTGGGTCGAGTGCCGGCAGATCTGGCCTGTCAGTTGAAAGTTGGCGGCTATGGCGGCGCAGAGGGCATGGCGCAGTACATTCGCGAACAGGGCGTCGACTTGCTGCTGGACGCAACCCATCCGTATGCCGCGCAAATCAGCCACAACGCTGCATGTGCGGCCCGGCTGACTGGAATTCCCTGCTGGGCCTTGCGCCGCACTGCCTGGCAGGCTGGTGCGGGTGATGACTGGCGTGAAGTGGCCGACTGGTCAGAACTGGTCACGGCACTGGCGCCCTTCAAGCGGCCACTGTTCACGCTAGGGCGCGAGCCTTTGCAGCATCTGCACGAGATTCCGGAGCATCAATTCTGGACGCTTCGGGCATTGGACAGCTACCCCGGCAATGACCACTGCGAAGTGATCGGCGCGCGCGGCCCGTTTGCACTGGAAGACGAACGTCAGCTGTTTGAACAACGCGATATTGATGTGCTGATCAGCAAAAACAGTGGCAGCAGCTCCACCGAACCCAAGCTTGAAGTCGCCCGCGAGCGCGGCCTGCCCGTCCTGATCCTGAAACGCCCGGAGTTGCCTGAGGTGGATCGGATTTTGGGGAGTGTGGATGAGGTGCTGGAGGCGTTGGGGCTGGAGTGAATGAACCGTCTTCAGTCCTCATGAAAATCGTGAAACAACCCGGCCAGTGGGAGTGAGCTTGCTCACGAAGAGGCCGGTATAGCCGCTGAAAATCAATTGATCCATTAATCCGCCTTCGCGAGCAAGCTCGCTCCCACAGGGTCGTTATTTTCAAAGCCAAATTGCGTCCCATAAGGGATAATCACGCACGCTTTTGACCAAGCCGGCTCGAACAGGATTGGCAACAATATAACGGGCGAAATTTAAAAGGCTTTCTTCAGTGCGGATGCTTACGTCGTGGTATCCGCTTTGCCAAAAAGGTCCACTGCAGCCGCTGGCTCTGTTTATGGTGATCGCGCTTTTCGATTTGACGCGCTGTACAACTCTGGATAACGAGTGGCTATTCAACTGCAGCAGCCAGTGAATATGGTCCGGCATGACGACCCACGCTAATGAATCGGCCAGTTGCTGCTCCTGGGCTTGCCGAAGCTCATCGACGAACAGACGCCCCATGCGCCAGTCAGAAAAAGCAGGTTTTCTCTGGAGTGTTTTCGCGGTGACCAGATAAATCTGGCCTGTACCGGAGATCCGTCCGATGCGCAAACGATGCGACTTTGCCCTCTCACTCATCCCATCACCTTATGGCCGCGTGCTTGGGAGCAACTCTACAAAACGCGCACACTTAGCGGTGCTTAAAGGTTTACCTGAGTGTTTCGTATGTCCAGTCGAGCTGCCCTTCACTCTTTTTCTAAAACCTCCGGAGAACCCCCTCAATGCTCAAAAACGCACTCCTGCTGGCCGCATTACTGCTGCCAGCCTGCTTTGCCCAGGCCCATGAGTACAAGGCTGGGCCGTTGCTGATTGGCCATCCCTGGTCAATGGAGCTGCCGCCCAATGCGCCGACGGTCGCGGCGTATTTCACTGTCGAGAACAAGGGCGACAGCGCAGATCGTCTGATCAGCGTCGACAGCCCCATCGCCGGGCAAGCGCAGTTGCATGAGCATATACATGCCGACGGACTGATGAAGATGCAGCACGTTCAGGCGGTCGACATCCCGGCCGGTGCGAAGGTGAGTTTCGCGCCGATGGCCTGGCACGTGATGCTGCTGGACCTGACAGACCGTTCGAAGCTGGTTACAGGCCAGCGCTTCCCGATGACCCTGCATTTTGAAAAGGCGGGAGATGTCGAGGTGCAGGTCGTGGTACAAAAGCAGGCTCCGGAACACCAGCACTGAGTCGTTTCACAGAGTGAGCACCTTACGCCGCGTTCGCGACAGCTCAGCCACCCGTAACAAACGGGGCGCATGGCTGAGTCTGTTCGCCATGTTGATGATCTTTATCGGTCCACTGGTTTCCCAGTCGATGCCGATGGATCATCACGCCGGCATGTCGATGTCCATGCCAGCCAGTATGGATATGTCGGCAGACAGCCACGCCCATCACGGCGGCGAGCATTCCATGCCTGCCGACGCGGGCATGAGCGATCACGCGCTGTGGGCAAAATGCGGCTATTGCACACTGCTGTTCAGTTGCCCGGCGCTGCCCCATGTGCTGGAACTGGTCGCAGCCCCGCCGCCAAGGCCGGGTGATTTCTTTGCCTCGCAGCCGCTGCCGGGGCATGCACACAAGGCTATATTCCCCAATGCCCGAAGCCGGGCACCGCCAGCGCTCACCACGGCATAACCCGAAAAAAAGATTCCACGACGGCGCGCAGCTTAAGGCTGCGCGCCATTCGTGCTGTGTTATCCCTATTGGGGAGCGTTGAACGTGTCCAAACCTGATGTCTCTTTTTACAACCTTGCCTGGCGATGGCATTTCTATGCAGGGCTGTTCGTCGCGCCGTTCATGATCCTGTTATCGCTGACCGGCATCATTTACCTGTTCAAGCCGCAACTGGACAACCTGATGTACCACGACCTGCTCAGCGTGGCACCGGCCGAGCACCGCCTCACTGCCGACGAGCTGCAACAGCGGGTAAAGAGTGCTTACCCACAGGCAGCCATTGGCAAATATTTCCCACCGTCAAGCACCGAGGGCAGCGCACAGTTTTTGATCAGCGAGCAAGGCCGCGAGGTGAATGTCTTCATTGATCCCTATCGCGGCGAGATTCTTGGCACCCAGGACGCCAAAAAGAACCTGCAAGCGATTGCCCGCGCACTGCATGGCGAGCTGATGATCGGTACGCTGGGTGACCGGCTTGTCGAGCTGGCGGCTGGCTGGGGGATTGTGCTGGTGGTCTCCGGCCTTTATCTATGGTGGCCCCGAGGGCGCTCGGCCGCTGGCGTGTTCTGGCCACGCCTGACCGCCAGGGGGCGCGTGCTGTGGCGTGATCTGCATGCGGTGACCGGTTTCTGGGGTGCGTTTTTGCTGCTGTTCATGCTGTTGAGCGGCATGACCTGGACCGGGCTGTGGGGCAAACAATACGCTGCGGTATGGAACACCTTTCCGGCAGCCATGTGGACTGACGTGCCCAAGTCCGACAAGCAGGCTGGCGAGTTGAACAATGCCAGCGTGCAGACCGTGCCATGGGCCATGGAAAATACGCCGATGCCGGTTTCAACCGGCGAGCATGCCGAGCACATGGACCACATGCATATGTCCAGCGCACCGGCAGCGCCAACCGTGTCATTGCAGCGAGTTGTCGACATTGCACGCGCCAGAGAGATCGTACCGGGCTACAGCATCACCCAGCCTAAAACAGCTGATGGCGTGTTCACTGTGTCGGTGTTCGCCGACGACCCGCGCGATGACGCGACGCTGCATATCGATCAGTACACCGGCAAGGTGTTGGCCGACGTGCGCTACGTTGATTACAGCGCAGTGTCCAAGGCCACCGAGCTGGGCGTGATGCTGCATGAAGGAAAGTTTTTCGGCTGGATCAACCAATTGCTGATTCTGCTGGTCTGCCTGATGGTACTGCTCAGCTCGGTCAGTGGGTTGGTGATCTGGTGGAAGCGCCGACCTCGAAGCGGGCTGGGTGTACCGCCATTGCGCCACGACCTGCCACGCTGGAAAACCGCGACGATGGTCATGATTGCCCTGGGCGTCATATTCCCTCTGGTGGGTATTTCGATGCTGATTGTCTGGGTGCTTGATCGAATAGTGCTTTCACGCTTTGCCAAAACTGCGGCAACAGCTTAGATTGCTCGCTGCGGGGCCTGAAACCATTGAGTGGCGTTGTGATGAATTCCTCCTCATACCCGGTTTCAGGTCCCGCCCTGCTTTGAACCTTCCATGCCCCCGAAACTTCCTACCGACCAGATCGCCAATGCTGCCTTCACCGACCTGCGCTGGCCGATAGCCGTGCGCCGTCAGCCCTGACTACATGAAATGAACCGCCCGGCTAATGCCTCAAGCGGATCATCCATCATGCAGGCGAATCGGCACAATGAACCTACCGCTCATAACATCAACACCACCTCCACAACGTTCACTTGCCAGCGACACGTATCCACCTGGTTTCAGCAAAGCAACCCAGGAGCTGGCCAGTACCCTGCTCTCCCCCCTCAAACCCGAGCTGGATGTGCAGACAACATGGCTGACCTACCTTGACAGCAAAGAAATACCGAACGAGGGAGCCAATATTCACAGTGTTCCGCTGATCCCCAGTCTGATCGAGCACTTCACCGGCCTTCTGAACTGGACCGACCATGATGTGCAAGGCCTTTACCCGACTCCGTCGTCCACTTCGCAAACACCAGCCATCCAACCGCTGGGCCGCGCAGCTATCGCGACTTTCTATACCCAGGTCAGCCAGCAACTGGAACAGTTCTATAGCCAGAAACTTGAGGACTACTGGAGCATTGCAACATCGGATGGCGAAACCAAGGGACACCAGTTTGTAGCCGAGCAGATCGAGTGCATGAAATCTGAATGCGCGGTGCAGATTGCCCTCGAAAAAATGACGACCGGGCACTACAGCCTGCTGTCGGCAGCATTGGCAGCTTGCGCCCCTGGCCCCGACGGAAATACTGCCGAGCTGCAGCCACACAGCGTTTATGGACTTTCGGCAAGCGCTGGTGATAGCCCTCCGCTTTCGTTTTACGGGGCGTTTGTAATCGCAAGACGCCTTCGTGATGAACCTGTGCAGATCGATCAGGAGGAGCTTGAAGATGTGCTGCTGTTCACCCCGCATGACGGGCTGGAAGCATTTGCATCCTTGACACAAATGAACGAAACCCTTGCTCGACGAGGGGCTGAACCTGATTACAGACGACGTCTGCTGGCTGATTCCAGGGCTGACCAACCAGTCCAGGCTGCACCTGACAGCAGCATCTTGCAGTGGCAATACACTTTGCTGGAAGGCAACTTTCTAAGCCTGTTGCATACACGCCAGATCACCAGACAGCAATCTATGTTCGCTCAGGCCGTACAGCTTGCCCGCACCCAACGAATGGATGCGGTTTGTTTCGAGCAATCGATAGTGCAACTACTGGGATCAGAAGTTTACTTCGACCACCATTGCGGCTCGATAACGATCTGGTGGAAAGCCAGATGCCTGCATGGTGGAAAACCATGAAGCAGTCGCAGCGCATTGAATGGCATGAGCAGGCGCAGCGGTTTGGCCAATCGGTTGTGAATATTCGCAAAAACAGCAAGGACCACTTCGGTCAGCCGGATAACGACAGCCGCACTTACTTCACGCGCTATATCGACAAGCAGCTCGAGGACGTATTGAAACGAGCCTCAGTGGAGGTAGCAGCGCAGCACATTATTGTTTCACTGACCTATATAACCGGCACTGAAGTGCTGGATATTCCCGGCGCGCCTATGATGCCTGCAACCGAGACCGTGAATACGTCGCTATGGCAGTTGGCACACACCCATGCCTACCGGGCCAAAGCTAAGGATGCATTGCTGATCCAGGCTATGGATAGTGAAGGCGCAGTCATCAGCAAACTGGACAAAACCACCGTCAAGGAATTGGTTAAAAGCCAATTGGCTTTTGCTGACATAAAAAAGCGGCACACTCGGATGGTGTGTTGATCGGTTCACGCAGCCTCTAATGTCCCCATTAGAGGCTTTATATCATGTTCGTAACCTCGCTTTTGTCCACCAAAGGTGGTGTCGGAAAAACCACGCTGGCTGCCAACCTGGGCGGCTTCTGCGCCGACGCCGGCTTGAAGGTCCTGCTCATAGACATGGACCCGGTCCAGCCTTCACTGTCCTCTTACTACCCCATGACAGAGGAAGTCAGCGGCGGCATCTTCGACCTGATCGCACACAACCTCACTGATCCAGAAAGAATCATCTCCCGGACCAGCATCCCAAACCTGTCTCTGATCCTGTCAAACGATCCGAACAACCAGTTGATCAACCTGCTGCTCCAGGCACCTGACGGACGGCTTCGACTGGCTCATCTCCTGAAAGCGTTTGCGAACCAATTCGATCTGATCCTCATAGATACTCAAGGCGCACGCAGCGTCATGCTGGAAATGGTGGTGTTAGCGTCAGATCTGGCCGTTTCACCCTTACCACCGAACATGCTGAGCGCCCGGGAATTTAACCGTGGCACATTGCAGATGCTTGAAGGCCTGCGTCCTTACTCAAGGCTGGGACTGCTCGTTCCCCCCATCAAGGTCGTGGTGAACTGTCTCGACCAGACTGTTGATGCCCGCGAGATCCATGACGCGATCAGAAGGACTTTTGCTGACAACACTGAGATCGACGTCCTCAGAAATACAGTTCCCGCTTCAGTTATTTTCCGCCAAGGTTCAACCGCAGGCATGTCGGCTCATCGGATAGAGTACAAGCAACCTAGCAATCGCCGCGCGCCCAGCGCCCTGAAGATCATCCGAGATCTGGCCATCGAGCTTTTTCCGCAATGGGCGGACCGCTTTGAGTCAATGACCGAAAACGCCGTTGAAACCCTTGTCAAAGGGGGCCATTGAGATGGCCTGCGTCGACGATCAGGACTTGCCGTCCCTGGCAAGCATCGGGAGGGCGTGATGGATATATCCAATATGTCACCCCCTCACTCCGTCGAAGCCGAACAAGCGGTGCTTGGCGGGCTGATGCTCGACAACGAGTCATGGGATTTGATCGCAGACCGCATCAAAGCCGATGACTTTTTCCGGGCCGAGCACCGTCTGATCTTCCAGAGCATTGCGGCGCTGGCTGAATCGAACAGGCCATTTGACGTGGTCACGGTGTCCGACTCCATTGCGGCCATAGATGCTGCTGGTGGCTTGGCTTACCTCAGTGAGCTCGCCAAGAACACGCCCTCCGTGGCTAACATCAAGGCGTATGCCGACACAGTGAGCAACCGAGCTCATCTGCGTCGGCTGATTTCACACGGCTATGCATGCACCCGGGAGGCTTCGGATCCTCAGGCGGATGCGGCTGTCGTGCAGGACGTCATCGAGCAGCAGCTGTTTGCTCTGGGACAAGGACGGCAGACGTCTGACTTTGTTGACGTCAACCAGATGCTCCTGCAGGTGGTCGACAAGATCGATCATCGCTTCAACGCAGGAGAGTCGGTGGTTGGAGTGCCCACTGGACTGTCCGATCTGGATGAGTTGACGGGTGGCTTACAGCCAGCGGATCTGATCATCCTCGCTGCAAGGCCATCGATGGGAAAAACCAGTCTGGCGCTGAATTTCGTGGACGCTGCGCTTCAGAAAGATGACCACTCCACTGTTCATATCTACAGCTTGGAGATGCCAGCCGAAGCGATCATTTACCGGCTTCTATCCATATTAGGGCATCTGAATCTTGAGAAGCTGATACGCGGACAGCTCGAAGATGAGGATTGGTCGAGGCTCTCAATGGCAGTGGCCAAGGTCAATTCCTACAGGGACCGCCTTGTCATTGATGACCAAGCAGACCTGACGCCTTCGGCAATTCGTGCCCGGGCACGCAGAGGGGCACGGCGTTTCGGAAAGCCAGCCCTGATCATGATCGACTATCTGCAAATGATGAAGTGCCCTGGCACGGAAAATCGGGCCAACGAAATCAGCGAGATATCTCGCTCGCTCAAAGCGCTGGCCAAGGAGTTCGACTGCCCTGTCGTCGCGCTCTCTCAACTAAACAGAGAGCTGGAGAGACGTCCGAACAAGCGGCCTATCAATGCGGACCTACGTGACTCGGGCGCGCTTGAGCAGGATGCGGACCTAATTCTCTTCGTGTATCGGGATGAGGTTTACAACGCCGACACCGAGCACAAAGGCATCGCCGAGCTGATCCTTGGCAAGCATCGCAATGGCTCGCTCGGCACCGTCAGAACGGCTTTCATCCCCCAGCACACCCGTTTTGAAAATCTTTCGGCCAGCACCTGGCAAGGAGCAAGGGCATGACGTCCTTCATTGAACTGACAAAGGAATCTCTTGCCCCTCATCTGCACGAAGCAATAAGTCAATGCCTGACAGAAAAGCCTCATCCGTCTGCTTGGCTGGTGGATGACATCATGCTGATAGATGCAGCCGCCCTGAGCGCGCTTATCAGCATTGCATTGAACCCTCTACCAAGTCGGCAAATTCCGAGCGATTTGGCTGACCTTCTGCTGCAACTCGAATTGGTATCACGTCCGCAACGCTACGTTCTGAGGTATGACTCGAAATTCGGCGGTCGAGCGCGTTGGCGTCCATTGTTGCAGCTCGCCAAAGGCGAGCTACCTGACAACGCACTTCTGGATGCATTTCCCTGGTTCTGCCATGAGGTTGAAGATCACCCCTTCATGGCACTGGGTATCCCCGGGGATATATACGCCACACGTCCTCAGGCGAATCGTTGGAGTCTAGCTCTGTTGCTTCCCGATCCCTCCACGCTTGCTTCGCACCATAGGCCATCTCCAGTCCTGCCAGCTCCTCATGCAGTGATAGCCACTTATCGCGAGGAGTCATTTGTCGGATCTGATCAGGAAACCAGGAGTGCCGGAGAATGAGTGCATATTCAATCGCCTCCAAGCCTGACAGATCCCAGTTTCTTGCGACAGCCAGTGAATCACCCAACGCAGCCAGACAAAAGGTCTGTTCATACCACTGTCGCTGTGCAACGAAGTTAAACCCTAGCAGCGCCTGCGCGGACTTCCAAATTTCTTCCGCAAGCGCATCGTACGACTGTACTTCTCTAGGTTTCATGCCGGACCTCCGGTGGTTTGGGTTTTTGTTTGGAAACCAAACTCTACCACCGGTTGCGTCCGGCACCCTTTCCCCACGAGTCCGTGCGGTCCTGCCCGCTCATGTTCAACGGTCTGCTGTCCAGCCGTATGAGGCCCACTCGCTATGAATACGCCAACTGACTTCAGCACAGCAACACTTGTCTGGTCGCAGTCAACGCCAACCCAACTCGGCTACTATTGGTTCTGGAATGGAACAGAAGGCATGTCCCCTCAGCCTTTTGCGCTGACCGACGTCCGTCAAGCACCCAGCGGTTGGTGGTTGGAAATGACAACACCACCGGCTCCCCTGTCAGCGCCAAAACAGGTACAGGGCTCGCTCTCGATAGAGCTTCTACGTGAGGCGCTGGCCTTGGCCGTGCGCCACACGATTGAAAACGACCCGCCCGAAGCCCGCAAAGCCTGGCTCACCGAACACCACGTTTGGGCTCTGTACCCAGCACTGTATCGGGATCTCGCCCGCGCACTGATCGACCTCGATCCATCGTTACAGGTGCCCAATCAGAACGATCTTATCAGACAGCTTGCGCAGTCCCATCTGATCGCTCGCCCCAGAGCCGTCGCGGTACGCGAAACGGGCAGCACCAGTTTCTCACACCTTAACCTGGCTGTAGAGATCGCCCCTGAGCACGTTTGGGGTGACGGCGAACAACGCCCACCACTCTGGTACGAGACGTTTGCCGACGGTCCTGCACTCAAGCAGGTGGCAGACCTGATGGGTTTACCACCCATCCCAGAAGATCAACCTCGACTGGCTCTGGGTTCTTTACTCCCCAAGCCTCAATCGCAGCCTGATCAATGGGCAGGCTCAGTAAATCCTCGTGTAGTGCTAGCCATTTACTGGCAGGCGGCAGAGCTTGCACCTGAGGAAGAAACCAGGAGTATTTTCTGATGATCGCAAAATCTACGGCATCCATGCCCTTGAGCGGCCATCCACGCGCTTGCGCTAAGGCATTACCCAGTGCCGACAGTGCATATATCGGCAATCGCTGGTTTCTCGCCCTGACTTTAGCCATCGGGGAACTGTTTTCAGCGGGATATCGGTCTTCCAACGCCAACAGGAGTTGGTCGTACCAACTTTTTTCAACTGTGTCCATGCCGGACCTCCGGTGGTTTGGGTTTTCGTTTGGAAACCGAACTCTACCACTGGCTGAGTCCGGCACCCTTTCCCCACGAGTGCGCGCGGTCCTGCCCGCTCAGGTTCAACGGTCTGCTGGTCAGCCGTCTGAGGCCCACTCGCTATGAATACGACAACCGACTTCAGCACTGCAACACTTGTCTGGTCGCAGTCAACGCCAACCCAACCCGGCTACTATTGGTACTGGGATGGAAAAGAGGGTAATGCCCCTACTCCATTTCAAATAGTCGACTTACGACAAGCGCCTGCAGGTTGGTGGGCAGACATGCTCACGCCCAAAAAACCAAACTCAGTATCGGTAGAGACACCGCTGCCCGCCACCGCCACGCTTTTATCGTCGCCGGATATGCCAGGTATTTCCAGCGAAATACTCTGTACCGCGCTCATTGAAGTTTGCCGTCATCAACTCACCTACGAAGGCGTCAGGACCAACGCCTGGCTCGTCAATGATGTGCTCCTGACCGCTCAACAGTGGCTATTTGCCGAAATTCGAACTTACTTCGAAGACAACACCGACCTGTTGGTTGACGGTCGAGCCTTTAACAGCAAAACCATGATGGACAGGCTCAGAGATGAACAACTGATCAGCGAACGCTGTGCTGCCGTAATGAATCAGCACGAAGGTAATTTTCAGTTCTCGGAAGTCATTCGCATAAATCCCGAGATTATTTGGGGGGAAAGCGAACCACGTCCTATGTCATGGCTCACAAAACCATTCGATTGCATGGGTTTGCGGGTAGTTGAAAGCCGGGCGAATCGCAACACCAAGGGGCGTCGCGGCTCCCTGCCTCTCCTAATGGCTCTCCTGCCAGATCAAGCCACGCGTCCTTCTCAGGTGCATTCAGCTCAAGGCCTGCCAGGGTTTCATGGAGTACTAGCCACTTATCCCGAATTGGCATGGCCCGAACTGTCCCAAGCAGCCAAGGAATCGCTATGAATACGTGTGCTAAGGCCCTTTTGATTACAGATGAATGCCGCAACTGCGGCCAACATCTTCCAGCTCATGTGGCGATGACGGCAGCGGAGTGCCCGGTATGCCATAGCGGCGACTTGGTCGAGGTCCTCACGGTCGAGACCAAGGCACTTGATGCAGCGCTCAATCAGATGCCCCGCTGCATGGAGTACACCGTTGTGTTTCGTATGGAAGATGGCTGTTCGCGTCGCTCGTTCATGGAGAAGCTCACCGAGACTTTCGCCGACCAGGAGGTTGAAATCCTGGAGATCCAGGCGGGTAACAAGCTCAGCGGATCGGAGGAACAGTGACATGGCGCGCCACTACAACATTCTTGAAGAGGATCTACCCAGTCAGTCAGATCGAGAGAGAGACAGGCTGCGGATCGAGAAGGCCATTACGGAATACTTCAATCGCGGAGGGTCCATCCAACGAGTGGAAGCCGATCAGCGTGTGAATGCCCCTTCGTTCATCATCAATGCTGAAAAAACGGCCCTGTTGAAGGCTGGTACTGAGTCTCAGAAGCAGAAAAAAGCAAATGCGCTCAGCGATACCGAGCTGGCACGCTTGCTTAGAGCTCACTGCACTGCCGGTTCATCACTCTTTTCAGCAGCTGCGTCGCTCAATCAAACGCGTAAGCGTTGTGAGGCCATAGCTCGCCGCTACCAGATCCCCTTTCGCTCGGCTGCTTTCGGCAATGCGAGGGCACGATCATGAGCAATATGCCTGCATCTATTCGAGGCGCAAAAAAATCTCTGCAGGCGTTGGCTGACTTCGCCATTTCGCAGGGATGGGCGGTCCATCGCACTCACGGTGGCCACGTCAAGTTCACCAAAGGTGGATGTTCGCCCATTTTCACCTCGTTCACACCCAGCGACCACAGGGCCGGCCTCAATGCTCGCGCTCAACTGCGCCGCGCACACCCCCTCAGCCATGATGGAGAACGCCATGTTGAATAGCGAAACCGTGAATATCCGTGACGACGACAAAGACGAAAAGTTTGTTGTTCGTTTCCCGATGGGAATGAGAGCTCGGCTATCGATGGCTGCCAAAGCCAGTCATCGCTCCATGAATAGCGAATGCGTACACCGCATCGACTGCAGCCTGAAGCAAGATCAGGAGATCGCCAGGCTCAAGGCCGTGATCGATGTGTTGCTCAACGGCGGGACGCCAGCGAGCAATGTCGTTCAACTTTCTGAGGCGGGTCAATAATCATGGCGAGCAAACTCACTGCCGATGAAATAACGGGCAAGTTGCTCCAGGGCTCATTTAGTCGATCAGGTCCATCCGTAGATCGACTGCCAGACCCTATAGCAGACACGCCCATGGTACTGACCCTGGACGAGTTGTCAGCGTATGAGCATAACCCTCGCACGGTGACCAACATCAAGTACCAGGAGATCAAGGACTCCATTCGGGTCAGGGGTCTGGATCAGCCCCCCCAGGTCACACGTCGTCCGGGTGAGAAGAAGTTCATCATCCGCAACGGCGGCAATACGCGGTTGTCGATTCTGCGAGAGCTGTACAAAGAAACGGGTGACGAGCGCTTTTACAGGATCAGCGTACTGTTCCGCCCTTGGGATGGCGAGCGTGGGGAAATCATTGCCCTCACCGGCCACCTGGCCGAGAACGACCTGCGCGGTAACCTGATGTTCATCGAGCGCGCCGTAGGCATTGAAAATGCCCGAGCTATCTATGAGCAAGAAACCGGCGAGCCCATATCTCAACGAGAGCTGGCGAAGAGGCTGAAAGCTGACGGTTACCCGGTATCGCAGTCCCACATCAGCAAAATGCAGGAGACAATCCGTTGCCTGCTGCCGGTGATCCCCGCCGCGCTCTACTCCGGTTTGGGCAAACCTCAGATCGAACGGCTGCTGGCCCTTCGTAAAGCCGCCGCTCAGACGTGGCAGACGCACACCGAGGGCAAAACGAACGTCACCGACTTCGAGGTGCTGTTCCAGGACGTGCTGTCAATGTTCGATGGCGATGCCAGCGAATTCGTCTGTGAACGTGTTCAGGATGAACTGATCAGCCATATGAAGGAAGGTACGGGCAGGACGTATGAGCAGGTCCTGCTGAACGTCAACGAAAACCTGACGATGGCACGTCGTTCATCGGTCATTGAAACGCCGCTGCGATTACCACCAACACCGCAGGTGCAGCCCGAAGCCGAGTCCGAATCTGATGCGTACCGGCCCCAAGAGGACCAGGAACCAAAAACGCTGCAATCGGAATCACTGACCCAGTCACCTGACACGCAGGTGACTGCACCGTCGGCTTCTGCCCTGAAAACCGACAAGCCTTTGCCGCCGCCACTCTCTGATGAAGAGCGTATCGCGCGGCTGGAAGCCCATGTCGTCACACCGGTCTCAACCACCGACCGCGTCTTTGAGATCAAGCGTCAGGTTGCGGCGCTGGATGGCGAGGAACTGCCGGACTTCAAAGCCAACGCCTTGGTGTCGATTCCCGTGCAAGCCGGGGGCCTGCACCCCATATCGGATGTCTGGTACATCGAACGAATCATGGACCAGCCCGATGAACTGCGTCAGGTCATGGCTCAGCTTGCTCACGAAATCGCCACGACCTCCGGGCTGAACCGCGACACCGTGGCGCAAGTGCCTGGAGGTCTGGGCTTTATATGTCACGAGCCGCCGATGGACCTGGAACTCACAGAACTGGCCAACAATACCCTGACCCTGCTCCAGGCCATCAGCGGGGTCTACGCCATCGCCCTGAACCGGCAGACGCCTGAGGCTCCCCTGGATGTGACGGAGTTTCAATTCACGGCAGCGCTGGGCCAATTACTGCTTGGCAGCCCCAGGTATGAAGACCGGGAGGCCGTGTTGGCGGGCCGTCTGGATGATGCCTGCATCGTCAAGCTTTTCCGGCTGATCCGGTTAGGCCGCCGGCTGGTCGAGCTGGAAGCGATGAACGTTGATGGGCCATACACCTCGTGAGGTTTTATCGCGGCGTTCTGCGACAGGAGTTTGAACATGTCAAAACGACATAATCCACTGAATGAAGCCATGGTCGCCCAGATTCTGCATCACCTGCGCAACGGTGAGGTGAAGCGCTGCATCGACATGGGCCTGGACCCGGAAATTCTGGTACTGCTCCAGCAGCCTTCCTCTCAGAGCGTGCTGTTGAACTCCAACGTCATCTGGTGCCAGGTGGCGATTGATCCAGACATGGTCAAGCGCCTGCTCTCCAACAAAGAACGGACCGACGAAGAGATCCGCATCGTGCAGCGCGCGCTTCGTCTGGGTGCCACCACACCGATGCTTCAGCAGTTCTTCGGCATGTCGCCGCAAGAAGTCTCTCTGCAGCGAGTTCTGGTCGGCGTACCTGGCAAGCCCGGTCGCTTTCGCGATCTGCCCGATGACACACCGTTATGGCACCGGTTCGTCCAGTTGATGGCTGATCTCAACGTCGATCATACCGACGGCGTCGCCTTGCTCGACGTTGCCATGTTGCTGACAGAAGAAATCAACATTCCGGCTGAAGAGCAGGATCACCACTCGCCCGAACCGATTACGCTGGGCCTGGTGTGGAACAAGATTCAGCAATGGCTGGCTCAGGACCTCTACCCACCGGGGAAAAACCGTAAATCCGCCAGCCTCGTTCTGATGAGCGAATCCCGACGACTGACCAAAGCCAACCCGAAAGGCAGGGCTCCCGAACGTGGCCTAGAAGAAAGCGCCGCTGGCAAGGTAGAAGGCGAACGGATGTGACGAAGATGAACCGGCGCCCTCCCCTGGCAGTCGCCATCAATGCTGCGGCTGGAACACTGCAAAACCACTTGCTGCTCCAGCAGATGAAATTGGCTCAACAGCAGAATGCTGGCTCAGGTTCCACACCCAGTGACACTGAATCCGTCCGCGACGAGCCGTATGCAGGCGTCGTCTTCAGTGGCAATCCACACGAAACGGTGCCCCGTGGCCTGCTGCTCGATGATCGTCTCTCACCGCTTGAGCGCAATGTCTGGCAAGTCTTCAGGCTGCTGATCAACGGTGATGGCGTCACGGCTTTTCCGAGCTATGAAAAGCTACGTCCCTACCTAGGTTCGTCACCGGGTAAATCGGCCTCCAAAGAAACCGTGGCCAAGGCGCTGACCGTCTTGAGACTGACGCGCTGGCTCAGCCTTGGACAACGGGTACGTGACTCGATCAGCGGTCGGGTGCAAGGCAACGTCTACATCCTGCACGATGAACCGGTAGGGTGTGCCGAGGCGATGGAAATCGATCACAACTATATGCAACTCGTCGGCCAGGCGCTTGAACATGCCAACAAAGCCGTCAGAGTCGTTGCAGACCATGCGTTCAAAGAGTTTGCAGCGGCAACAGGCACGATGCCTTCACGACTCGAAGTCATCGAGCAGAGATGGCAGCAGCAGGGATGGCATGACGCTCCGCAAGCCATCGAACACGCACAGGATGGCACTGAGTTCGGAATCCGAACCAAGGGCTCAGACGAGTCAGATTCACTGAGTTCGGAATCCGAACTCAGTGAAAAAAGCGCCGGAGCGAATTTAAAAACACCGGGTTCGGATTCCGAACTCAGTCTGAATTCGGCCTCTTTCGGCTTGGTTCGGATTCCGAACTCATATAGTACGTATACCAATACAAATACATCTGTATGTAAAAGCTTTGTACCGCGCGAAGCTCAGGAAAGTGCGCCGGATCTGCCCTCCGGGTTTGAGCGGTTCACACAGGATCAACGTGACAAGGCGATGATCGCCTTGCAGCGGGTAGAACCCGGGTTGCGAACACCGCTGCTCGATCAGTGGCAACATCGGTGCAAGAGCGGATCCGTGAAGAACCCGTTCGGCTACCTGTTGAGCTGCACGCAGAAAGCCCTGAGTGGTGAATTCAATGCCCAGTGGCAGGCCCCCTCAGCGGCCACCCAGCAGCCACAGGTGGCCGCCAGTCACTCAAGGTCACCGATCACCCAGCCACCCGCTTCCACTCAGGCTCCCCATACCCCAGTCACGAGGGCTTCGCCTCGAGAGCGAGATGTGTCTTCACTGGCAACCGGACGCGACGCCATGTTGAGCATCAAGCAGATGGTTCGACCGAGGACTCGGGGTTGAAAATGCTCGATGATTGCTCCGTTGGGGACGCCCAGCGACATCTGGAGCTGGGTGATGCCAATGGCATCACTACGAACCCCGATCAGGGTGATGCCACTGGAATCACTCCGAGTACCGATCCAGGTGATTCCCCGGGAATCACTTCAAGCACCGATCCAGGTAATTCCCCGGGAATCACTTCAAACACCCAGACAGGTGATTCCACTGGAATCACTTCGAACACCGATCAGGGTGATTCCACTGGAATCACTTCGGCCACCGATCAGGGTGATTCCACTGGAATCACTTCAAGCACCGATCTGGGTGATTCCACTGGAATCACTTCGAACACCGATCCAGGTGATGCCACTGGCAACACTCCGGCCACCGATCAGGGTGATTCCACTGGAATCACTTCAAACACCCAGACAGGTGATTCCACTGGAATCACTTCGAACACCGATCCAGGTGATGCCACTGGAATCACTTCGGCCACCGATCAGGGTGATTCCACTGGAATCACTTCAAGCACCGATCTGGGTGATTCCACTGGAATCACTTCGAACACTGATCTGGGTGTTGCCACTGGCAACACTCCGGCCATCGATCTGGGTGTTGCCCCGGGCATCACTTCAAGCCCCTATCAGGGTGATTCCCCGGGCATCGCTTCGAGCACCGATCCAGGTGATTCCCCGGGAATCACTTCAAGCACCCAGACAGGTGATTCCACTGGAATCACTTCGAACACCGATCCAGGTGATGCCACTGGAATCACTTCGGCCACCGATCAGGGTGATTCCACTGGAATCACTTCAAGCACCGATCTGGGTGATTCCACTGGAATCACTCCAAGCACCGATCTGGGTGATTCCCCGGGCATCGCTTCGAGCACCGATCCAGGTGATTCCCCGGGAATCACTTCAAACATCCAGACAGATGATTCCACTGGCAACACTTCAAGCCCCCATCAGGGTGATTCCCCGGGAATCACTTCAAGCACCGATCCAGGTGATTCCCCGGGAATCACTTCAAACACGGATATTGAGAAACCCCAATCGATCAAGAAACGGTTTGTTACTGACCAGAGCCAGCACGCGCGGGCAATCTTGCCTCTCTCCATCAATCCGCTCATATAAAGGAAGCGCTCAGCATGGCTGACAACTTTCAGCTCAACCTCGGTTCACTGCGAAGCAGCGTCAATCTGACCCTGCACACCCACCACGCCTCAAGGCTCTGGTTTGGTCGTCAACGCACCGAAGGCAAGCCCGGGATGATCGGCCTGAGTGGCTTTGCCAACATCCTCAATCGCATCAAACGTGGCTGCGAACAGGACGATCCTTATTCGGACTGGTTCCTCCTTCTTATAGAAGAAAAGATCGACACCGCCGAACAGGAAATGAAGGACATCGATAACAGGCTGGATGAAGTCATGGCTGCACTGCCCGCCATGCTGTCCATTGGCGAGAACCTGTCCGTGCAGCCCGTGACACTCCCGTTGTATCTGTCGACGCCTTTGGCATTCAAAGCGGTGTATCTGCTGACCGCCTACGACGAACTGGTGCGCCGCATCCTGCTGGCCAGCCACGTCGGCCTGATCGACAACAATGCCAAGGGCCAGTGGCTGGATGAAGGTGCTGCGATCCTGAGACGCCTCTTCGGCCTGAGTCAGCGTTACAAATTCTCGGGCGCTAGCCGGGGAGACTTTGCAGCCAAGAACGCACGCGCCGAGCAAGCGCGCGAAATGTATGCACCGTTTGGTGAAATCCCCCAGGACATCCTGGAGGGCGTCCGACGTTCCAAGTTTGCGCCAGCTCTGGCCACCGCATCAAACAGCCCAGCGGACGTAGACGACCATGAAGACAGTTTCGACGAGGCAATGACACTGGGCCAGTCAGACCACGAACAGCCTGGTTCAGAGTCCGAAGAGTGAGCGGCGTGAAACAGCAGGCGGCTAACGGGAAAAAACTGCAACAGGGTGCCTTTCAGCCTCTGCAACAGGATGCTTTCAGCACCCTACAACACGCGCCCTTCCTAAAAGGCCTTTTAAAACCTTTTAAAGGTAAGGGGGGGATGCTCCAGTTGACCGAGCTGTGCCGTTCCCTTGAAGAAGATTTGAACGCGCTGGCCGAAGACCAAGTGCTGGCCCAGGCGAACAGACATCCCTACACCCTTCTACCGGTTCGGATGGTTCGGCAACGCACAAGCGCCGGCACCGTTTTTCTTCGCTGGCAGGAGATGGGCACTCGGCAGATGGGCGTCAATGTCTGGTCCAGCTTACTGACCGATCCCAGAACACCCGAATCACTGCTCCAGGATCTGCACGCCATGGAACAGCAACGCGTCGCTTTGAACATGCAGATCAGTCTGATTCATAGCATCGGTCGCCAGGCTGCCGAATGCGCCGAGAAGATGGCCCAGGCTGATGCCGTTTACGCAGAACGTCTGCAACAGATCAACCAATCCCGCGTCGCCAATGTCTCTCAGGAGTAACTGCAATGACTGAATCAATCGTCACTTCTTCCAACGCTAACGCGACTTCCGAGGTCAGCATCGAACTGGTCAAGGGCCAGCCCATGACGACCAGCGTCGATATCGCATCGCACTTTGGGAAGCTGCACAAGAATGTCATCAAGGCCATCAAAGCCCTTGAGTGTACGGACTCTTTCCATAAGCTCAATTTTGAGCCGATACAAATTGACGTTGATCTAGGTATGGGTAGAACGCGTAAAGACCCAGCATTCCGCATTACCCGCGATGGCTTTACTTTTCTGTGCATGGGGTTCACCGGCAAGGAAGCTGCACGCTGGAAGGAGGCCTACATCAACGCCTTCAATCAGATGGAGCTGGCCCTCAAAGCCCAGCCCGTGGAAGTCGACAACAAAGCGGTGCTCGCTTTCGCCCTCAAGACACTCGAACTCATGCGCGGCCAATCGCAAGGTCGTCCTCCTCGGCCCAATAGCGAGCAGGTGGTCCAGACCTACCTCGATATCCAGTCGCTGGATCAGGCCACCGCTGAACAGATCAAGCTGGCGTTGATCTTCGTCCAGGGTCAAATCATCGGCGAGGGGTCTGCCGCCGTGAACCTGCCCAATGTCGCGGGCTCCTCCATCGCCAAGGATTTGCTCTATGGCCTGCTGCGCTCGGCACACGATGCCGAACTGATGTTCAACGCGTTGTACGACAAGGGGGTCGAGGCACTGGCCAGCGACGCCTTCAAAAACCACATGACCGGCAAGCTCGCCGACACCTCACGCCAGGCCCGCGAGTTGCTCGGCTACGTCGCCAGCCACGCTGCGCGCACGCCATACGCTACCAAATTCACTCACTGAGGGGACGCACCATGGGCACATCAATAGATTGGGAAGGCAACATCGGCTCTGCTCCAGAATTCAAGGAGTTTGCCAACGGCAACAAGGATCCGCGCCGCTTGCTACGGCTGAACGTCTACTTCGACAACTCAATCCCGAAAAGCGATGGCACAGGCTTTGAGGACCGTGGAGGGTTCTGGGCCAATGTCGAGTTTTGGCATAAAGACGCAGAGCACTATGCCAACGTTTATCAGAAAGGTATGCGGGTGCTGATACAAGGCCGGGCGGTCATGGATACCTGGACCAAAGATGGAGAAGACTTTTCGGCGTTGAAGGTACAGGCCTCTCGTGTGGGCATCCTGCCTGCCCGGATCGAAGCGGTACAAATTGCACAGTCTCACCCTCAGCAAGCGGCCCGTACGCAGCAGCCCCAGCGGGCGCAGAACAACAACGACGACGCACCACCGGATTTCGACGACGATATTCCCGTGTAGATGACCGGTGTGAAAAACCGCGCCTTCTGCGTGAGGCTGCTGGTGGAAATGAAGCTGCTCAGCGTCGTTCTTCACCAGCAGGCAGCTCTTTCTGCACTGTTTATTCGCCAGAGCAAAAAAACGCCCTTTACGTGGATCAGTTGGTGAAAGAAATCTGCACATCGGCGAACCCACGCCACGATGAATCTCTTACGGGTCGAATCTCATGGGTCTCAGAAACTTTGTAACCTATGTCATCCGCATTCCAGACAACACCGCATCAAGAACCGCCCTGACTGCCAAATTGAATGATGCCCACAAACTAAATCCGTTTTCTGGAGAAATGAACAATGACAAATGAAATCGTGAAAACTGAAACGTTGCCAATCATCGTCGAACTGCAGTACGAGGTTGCCCTACAAGCGCCTGACGTCAGGGCCGCGCTTTTCGATTGCGAGGGAGCGCAGGCACGGCGGGACAGCATTGGCCGCAAGCTATGTAGCGGGTCTACTGCTGTGACGGTGCGCGATCTGGAGCGTTGGGAGAAAGCACTTTCCGACGCCAAGAAAGTCTTGATGCAGATTGCGCCCATTTTGGAAAGGCACCCGATTTGCGCTTCTGTGGTTGCCCACAGCTAAATCTGGATATCCAAAAAATCGCCTCGTTCGTGACGCCCTGGATGTCTTCGATCTCCACCACGGGAATCCTCAGTTATGAGAGCAGTTCCTGACGCGATGCGTGACACTCCGGATCGGCGTCGTTTCAACAACCCTCACCATGCCGTGATGCGCGCGGGTGCTGACGCGGCGCGCAGCGGCATCCCTCTCCACGCATGCCCCTACCGGCATCCCGCCATGCGCGCATCGTGGCTACAGGGCTTTGCCCAGGCGCAACAACAAAGCTTCAAGTTTTGACTCAGAGCGATTAAACCACTCCCCCCACGTTTACGGTTACGTATGGCGAGCGCAGATCAGGTCTAGGACAGTGCTGGCTCAAGTCACTTTGAGCTCATTGATTCATGACCGCCGAGCCTATTTGCAAACCAAATTTCGTCCAGACTCTTCTCGATATTGCGAAATTCCCAGAGCGTCATCGTGCTGTTGCCAACACGTGGGCTGATCATTTCGGCGTACCGCCGGAGCGACGTGACGAGTTCATTCTGCACTACCTGACTCACACTTCGTCGACACGGTGCTGGTGCGTTTCACTTCATAACGACGACCGGGTCGCACGGCCAACTGTGGCGCGATTCGGCAGGCAGCTTCAATACTTCGATGGCCGGCTGATTTCAGCTGTGCGCTTTGATGAAAAGCGAAAAGTCCCAGTCCACGCACCCACGACGAGTCGAGCGTTGAAGCTGGTTCATCAGTTGATTACTCATGGGGGTGCGCAAGCACTTCTGACGTCGTTCAGCAAGCACGCACGGGACCTGGCACTGCACGAGGCGCAGCTCAGTATCAAACCGCTCATGAAACTGGATTTCTTGGCGGCCAGCGAAGAAGGCCGAAACAAACGGTTTTACGGTCCACGTAACCGGTTTTACCTTACCTGCATCGGCGCCACGCTGAAAAAGTTTTGTCAGAGCCTGGATCAAGAGCTTTTACACGCCGTACGTTCGGTACAGTGCCCGTCAGCCCAACTGTATAACTGGCTGGCTCGGGGGGATCGTACGCGTCGGCTCCAGGCCTTGAAAGCGCAACCCGTCCTCATTCCAGTGCTGGTCATTGGCCATGCAATGCCTTGGCCGAAAATTGCAGACAGCCTCCTTCTTGAACAGTGCCCATGGAAAGACCTGCAGGAGTACTGCGGCTCCTGTGATGATGATTGCACCAGAGATGGAGCAGGCTTAGTGGGGCACGCAGCCGATACCGGCCTGCCTTTGAACAAAGTGCTGGCGTGGCTGTTTTCCACCCCCATCTCCGCGATCCGCTATCTGGGTCAGCAGCGGGTGTACGACACCGGCAGTGCGTTGAGCCGCTTGAATGCTGAGGGGCTCGAGGCCGGATGGGGCGATTTGATTGCAGGTGCCCGTCTCGGTAACCGTCGCCCGAGCACCAAAGCCCAATGGCGCTCGTTCTATACGTTCAGGTCGGCAATCCCGTGGTCATTGCTTCGAGCATTGCCTGACATGAACGCTCTTTTGGCGGGTTGCCCAACCGACTGGGCAGACCCTGCCTGGTCGAACATCACGACCAAGCTGGTCGATCTCAGAGAGCTGTTCTCCAGCCTCGACAGAGCTGGCAGTCGCGCGGCGTTAAACACCAAGAACCGTCTGAACGCGTTTGTGGGCGGCTTGAGCTTTCGTCAGATATCAAATCTGACCGATGCGTTCCACAGCGAACTCGAAGCGATCAGGGCCAGGCTGGAGAAGGCTATCCCCCCTGAGCCATCAGATGCCTTCACTCGCTGGCCGGGGCTGATGCTCAACACCGACACCATCACCTGCAGTGAAACAGGCCTACACATCGTCGAATTACGCTGCGCTGACGACCTGGACCGGGAGCACCGTGCTCTGGGTCACTGCATCGACACCTACGACTATCACGCATTTTTAGGTAACTGCCGACTCCTGTCGATCCGTTCTAACGGGATCCCGCTGGCATCGGTCGAACTCGCGCTCAGGGCCCATAGTCATGAGCACAAGACGGGGCAATCGGGCAAATGGACTCCCAAGCATCTGCACGTCGTTCAAATCAGAGGCCACCACAACGAAACCCCGGACACGGGCTCGCCGGTGATGAAAGCGTTCAAGAGGTTCATCGCAGAAGTCATGAACGGTCGTCTTCCGGTGAACCTGGACTGGCCCAACCTGGTAGCGAAAATGGATCGCTATGCCGACAAGACCTCAATCTACAACATCCGTTTCGCAGAAGAGGTTATCGGGTGGGCTGAGCGCTTCATGGACAGGGGACTCTGATCATGGCAGCGCCGCGATTGATGAACAAGCGTCCAGTGCTGCTGCGCAAAGCCATTTACGACGGCTATGACTTCGGACTATCCCTGAGTTATCTCGAAGGTGCCAACAAGCTGTTGTTGCGCCGGGGTGGTTTTTTCATACGCCGGTCTGATCACCCGCTAAATCAGTTCTGGCGCGTGCCCAAGGCCAAGCTGCTCGATGACCTCGATGTGCTGTATCGGGAACTGGCGGAGCTCGCGAATGGGAAACACATCGAAAGCTGGCAAGCCTTCCGGGACAGGATCACCTCTGCCCAGTCCGACCTGCACCGTGACGCATTCACTTGGGGGATGAAGTTTCGGCTCGCGCCGTTGGCGGAAGGTGGCGTGATCCTGTCAGGGGATTTTCATCCGGGTGCTGTCGCCATCGCCAAGCGCATGCGCGGAGTATACCTCTCGGCGGGCAAAGCCTGGCGGGTCCAAGGCACCGCGGAGTTGGTCCGAAGCAACCTTATCCTGGAGCTGGGCCTGGCTGAGGATCAGTTCGAGATTCTGGATACCTTGCAAGAACTGCTTGCCGACGGATCTGTTTCTCCGGTGCGTGAAGTCACCAGCATCAGTTTGGGGGGGTACTCCCCGGAGCCGACGAAGTCCGAGGAGGAGGTTTCAGATTCAGGTATCTATTTGGCGTCGGTGCCCTCGATCAAAAACACCGAACTCACGAATGCAGAGATCGACAAGGCGCTCGAGTCTTTTTCTCTCATGGATCACCAGCCTGCTGGTATTCGTCATTTGCTACAGCGCACCAGCGCACTGCTGGCCGATGACATGGGGCTGGGGAAAACTCGCCAGGCGGTGATTGCCGCCGGTATCCGCGCACAGGGCAAACCCGTTCTAGTGATCGTGCTCAACAGCCTGATCATCAACTGGCAGCGCGAAATCCTGATGGTGTTTCCAGAGGCTCAGATTGCCCTGCAAACCTTCGATGCGCAGGCGAGCTGGATCATAGTCAACTACGAACGTCTGGGCGACTTCGTCAAACACGCAAGCTCGTTTGCAGTGATGGTCATCGATGAGGCTCACCGGCTCAAGGAACCCACTGCTGCATGGACACGCCACGGTTTCGATATAGCCGCTCAGGTACAAAACCGCTACCTGTTGACGGGCACGCCTGTGCTCAATCGCGAAGCCGAGCTGCACACACTGCTCAGGCTTTCAGGCCACCCCATCGGTCAGCTGCCCCTCAATGAGTTCTGCGAGCGATTCGCCGGCAGTCCTGAGTTTCGCAAGACGCTTAGAGATGAGATATCTGACTGGATGCTTCGTCGCCGCAAGGATGTGCTGCCCAACCTGAAGGGGAAGCAGCGGCAGACTGTGCCGGTGATACTCAGCCAGGTAGAACGTGACGAGTACAATCAGATCATGCGCAGCGACCAGCACCGATTCGCAAGGCTGGGCGCCCTGCGTCAACTGCTAGAGCGCGTGAAGGTACGGATCCTGGCGGATCTGATGGCAGAGCTGGACGTCGACGACAAGGTGATCCTCTTCTGCGAGTATCAGGAATCTGTGGCCACGTTGCGTGAGCACTGCCTCAAGATGGACGTCGGGTGCGTGACGTTGGTAGGCAGTGACTCGCCCAAGAAACGACAGAAAGCGATTGATGCTTTCCAGCAGGATCCGGACTGCAGGGTATTCATCGGGACCAGGTCGGCCGCCGGCACAGGTTACAACCTGACTGCGGCAAACTATGTCTTTTTCCTGGGGCTGCCCTGGACGCCGGGGCTACAGGACCAAGCTGAAGACCGGGCGTATCGCAATGGGCAACTCCGCATGGTGGTAGTCAAAATTCCCTTGGCTGAAGACACCATCGACCAGCAGCTGTGGCAGATGCTCATGGACAAGCGCGCGCTGGCCAGCGATCTGATCGATCCTGAAGCGGAAGAGCAGAGCAAGCAGACGCTGGCCTGGATGCTTTGACTGTTACCAGCATTCCCATGAAGGGGCGTGACAAAGCAGCTATGAATTTTTTCAGTGCGGCCGCCAGTACATACTTTAGGCAGTTATGAAGAATCTCCCTTTTTTCAAACACTCATGGCACTTTCGAGCTTTAAGCATGTCTGAGCACTTCTTGGGGCATAGTGGCTATGGTAACGTTGGATGGCTTTGTATTGCCACCATCCTTGGACGGTACTTGGCATCGAACCAGCGTGTAAAGGAGGTTGGTCGTGAGTAATGGACTCTATCCATGTACAGCTGCAGATCCCATGGGAACAGGTCCCCAGCAAGGATTGCTTGGCGAAGGGTCATTGCCATGGCCAAGTGTTGTTGCCGCTAGGGCCTTCCCCTCATCCTTGGACATTGCAGGCACTTATGCCACTGATGATCTAAGTGCTGCGGAATTTCTCATCAACGAGCTTAGCTCTCCAGAAGCTGAGCTCTCTCCTGAAGAAACCGAAGACTACTTCACGACGCTGATTTTCTTGTTTGATAAGCTAAAAAAAGCCCCTGAAGTAGCAGCAAAACAGTTTTTGGAGCTCAAGGAGAAGGCGGAAAAAATTCCGGTCGTGGGCCCTTTGCTATTTTCTACGGCTAACCTGCCAGGCACGCTCGCGAGTGGGGGAGGTATTCTTCATGCAGGTTCGAAAGCAACCAAGGTTGAGAACCTACTCGATCTTAGTAAGTCGACAAAGACGCAGCTTAAAAAATGGGCGGCCTCCCGTGGGAAACCAGGAAGTGTCTCTGCTCATCGGGCTTTTCGTGGCAGGATCAAGCTCATTCGCGTAGGCGGTAACTTATACTTTGAAATACCAGCAACGGCCAAAGCCAGTATCTATCGAGTGGGCGGGAAGGTCGTGGGCAATACGATTCATATCCCAGCATACAATGCAGCTAAAACGTTAAAATCGACTGCGCATGTCGACGGCGACTTGTATGGTCAGCGGGGGGTTGGGAAGATGCTTGTCGGGAAAGCCGCCGGTCCGATTCTCGCGTTCGGTCCACAATTGGTTATGGATATAAACAGCGCTACTAGTGGTAGGGATTTTTTAGAGAAAACTGCCTATAGCCAGCCCACGAATGCTTTAGTTTTTGCAAGTGGAGTAGCGATTGGTGCGACCGTGAGTGCGCCTGCGGTAGTAGTAATTGCGATTGGATTAGGTGTAGGCCTCGCAATACAGATTATTATGAGCGACGATGTAAGCGGGTGGGGTACCTCTTTTGGTAATTTGCTGACGGGAAAAGACTAATAATGTTCCATGTTGAACCGCATCGATACTTAGCTACTGTATGGGGGGCTTGGTTTTTGTTCACCCTGCTGGCCGTGTTTTCTGCGGCTATTGCACCGAGCGTGTTAACTATTCCCTCCGCTGTATTTGTGATATGGGTAACATACTGGTGCGTTGACTGCGCGTACCGGACTGAAAGATTTAGTAAGTATGCCAGTCTTAGGCTGTTTACAAATTTGGGTGTTGCCCCTGGATTCGCATTTTTAATGGCGTTAGTCGCGACTTACAAGCAGTTTAAGTTGGGACTTGGCATGTCGTTACTGATCAGTTGTATGCCGCTAGCTCTCTGCACGATTATCTATTCGCTATTATGTGTATGGCGGAGTCCTAGAAAGTCTCTGGTAGTGCGCTCGCAGCGCGTCGAAGTCGTTGAGCCAAAGCAGGAGAATCGTTGGGCACTCGGCGCTGTTGGGGGCGGCCTGGGAATACTGATTTATCCAGTTTTCCACGTTTATAGATCGCCAGCGACGCTGCTCGTCTTTCTATTTATAGTTATTGCCCTATTTATGCTGTTTTACCATCGCACCAGTATTTCATCCCTACGTACTCTGAAGGATCAAGAGGCGCGAGAACATCAGGAATACACATTCATGAATGTGGAAGAGCTTCGTTCAAGGCGCGCAGCGTCTTGGATTGGCCGCATTTTCGCTACCAAGTTAGACCGATGAGTTTTGCAAGTAGCCAATTTTCAAGGAGCGCACAATGTTGACGGATTTTCTTTCCATGCTGAGCCCGCAGAATAAAAGGCTTTTCAAGCTAAATACATTTGCGTCCGGCGGTGAGGAGGAAATGCTGCTGGAGCATTTTTCTGGTTCAGAAAGCCTCTCCCGGCTTTTCGAGCTAGATTTGGCGCTACTAAGCCAGCGTTCCGATGTGAAGCTAAAATCACTCATTGGCCGCCCCGCGACCGTGGAAATCGAACTTGCCGATGGTTCTAAACGCTATATCAACGGCTACGTGAACCGCTTCAGTTCTCAAGGTAGCGATGGTGGGCTTTCTCGCTACAGTGCGGTGCTTGGGCCGTGGTTATGGATGCTTACCTGTAGATTTGACACGCGAATATTTCAAGATAAAACAGTTCAAGATGTATTAACTGAGGTATTTAGCAGCTACGGAGCATTTCCAAAATACGAATTTCGCCTGAGCAAGTCCTTAAAAAATCATAGTTATGTCACCCAGTACCGCGAAAGTGACTTTAACTTTGTACAGAGACTGCTTGAAAATGAGGGGCTTTTTTACTATTTCGAGCACACTGCCGACTCGCACGTGATGGTTGTGGTTGATGACTCCAGCACATTAGTGCCTTTGGCGGAGCAGCCTCAGATTCGTTTTCACACAGCCTCAGTGACCGAGACGGCTGACTCGATTACCCAGTGGAATGCGACCCGCCAACTGCAGTCTGGCAAAGTTTCCGTACGTACCTTTGATTACCGCCAGCCAAATAATGCGCTACCAGTCACCATGCAGAGTATGAATCAGCAGGGAGACATCGACAGCTTCGAGATATACGATTTCCCAGGGCAGTATACTCATGGAAACTATGAGGATGGTGAGGCAATGGTCCGTAACCGGATTGAGGCCTTGGAGTTATTAGGTAAAACATTTTATGGCGATAGCAACTGTCGTGTCATGAAGCCGGGCTATACGTTCGAGCTGACCCAGCACTATGAGCACGATACTGGAACCGCTGAAAACCGGCAGTTCTTAATTATATCGGTTGACCATGTAGGTAGTAATAACTACTTGACTGGTGATCAGGCAGGTTACCTCAACAAATTTGTATGTGTTCGCAAAAAAATTGCTTATCGGCCTCAGTTAGCAACTCGTAAGCCCTCAATTAACGGCCCACAAACCGCCATTATCGTTGGCCCCCCCGGTGAGGAGATCTACACCGATGAAATGGGCCGCGTAAAAGTACAGTTCCATTGGGACCGCTATGGCAAGTTTGACGATAAAAGCTCCTGCTGGGTCCGCGTAGCTCAATCCGGCGCCAGCGGCGGTTTTGGCAGCATGCAGATTCCGCGAGTCGGCGACGAGGTGGTAGTCGTTTTCCTTGATGGCAACCCTGACCGTCCGCTCGTCATGGGTAGCCTCTACAACAGCCAGAACACACCGCCTTGGTCACTGCCAGCCAACAAGACCCAGAGTGGTTTCCTGACCCGGTCGATGAAGGGCGACGGCGGTTCGGCGAATTTCTTCCGGTTCGAAGACAAGGCCGGCGCCGAGCAACTCATCATGCACGCCGAGCGCAACATGGACACCGAGATCGAGCTCGACGAAACCCATAAAGTTGGCAACAACCGCACGATGACTGTCGATGGCAGGCAAACCGAGATCATCAAGAAAGACACCGTGATGAACGTTCAGGAAGGCTCACTGACGATTCAGGTGGATAACCAGTTCATCCAGGTCAACGCTAAGCAACACATCATTCTGCAAGTGGGGGAAAGCAGCATCACCCTCACGCCGGATGGCATTGAGATCAAGGGCAACGCCATTACCACAGTGAGCAAGGGTACGACTCAAATCACCGGTGCGCCGGTCAGAGTCAACGACTGACGTGACTCATTCTCTACAACAACCATGGAGGCTGACTCTGCCAGCCTTCATCATCATCCAGTTAGCGATCACCTATTAGCCGGCGTGGCGCATTGATCAGGAGGGTTGTCATGACGGCACTCCTCCCCCCGCCCGCGCGTCTCAATGCCTCCTCGAATAACCTGAATTGATCCGTTTAGGGTTTAACAGTGCTTTGTAATTGAAGCGCTGGCACCTTGGCCACCATCAAGAAATGGGGTCAAGGCACACATGATCAGGCAGCTTTCCACACTTTCCATACTCGCGTTGTTCGCCGGATGCACGTCTGTAGCGGACAAACCGGTTGGACCAGCTTACGACAGCAGCCAGAATCCTGAGCTGCTCTCGCCAGACCTGTATTCAAATGGCGCCAAGTCAGGTCAGGAGCCGATGGTTCGCTACGGTCGATACGCCCTGGTGAATACCGCTCCACAAGCCGAACAACGCGACCTGATGGCCCAGATCATCGATGTCAGCATTCCTCCCAACATGCACCCGTCCGTCCAGGATGCGATGCAGTATGTTCTCAGTCGCTCGGGCTACACCTTGTGCCCACCGACGACGAATCATGTAAACATCCTGTTCACGCGCCCCCTTCCTTCGGCGCAGTACAAGCTCGGCCCCATGAGCCTGCGCAACACCCTGCAGGTCCTCGCAGGTCCCGCATGGCAGGTCAAAGTCAACGAAGTGACGCGCGGCGTGTGTTTTGTACTGCGCCCTGGTTACCAATTGCCGGAAACTCCAAAACCTGCGGAAGACTCCCCGACACAGCAAAAGTCATCGCCCGTGCCCGCATACCAAGGGAAACTGTAAATGGGGCGGTGGCTGGTACATGAGTGGAAGGTTCTCATCTATAGGAACGCCTTGGCCGAGTATGCAGAGTTACGCGACAGCCGGAGCTCGAACGAAAAAAGCTGACAAAGCCCACACGCCCTGTACGCATAAAGAAAACTCTCATGACCTGACACCGCGACAAGCAATGCGTTAGGGAGCCGCTGATTTATTCGATTTTTCGTCCCTGCAACGCTCTGGAGGCCTTGATTTATCAGGGTCAACAGCTGGGTTTTAGAATAAATCAGCGTCTCCATAAGGTACCAGATAGCCGTGTTCTTCGCGCCTTGCACGCAGCTTGGCAAAGCGGTTAAAAGCCTTTGTTCTCAATTGCCTAAACTGAACGATAGATGAGAAAATTCGCGTGCGCTGTGCTAGATTAAGCGGTGAATGAACAGAATTGGACATTGTTCATGCGTTTCCACGAAAGCCGACCTGGAGAATGAAAATGCTTGGGTTACTTTTTAAAACTAGCAAGCATGAAAAAGAAATCCTTGAATCGCTGCGCGGACTCAAAACGTTACGCATCAGCGATCGCGGTGGAATGTCAATTGACACTCAAGAAATCCTGACAAGCAAACGCTTCATTGAAGCTAGCGAAAAAGCAAGAAAAATTGTGGCTAATGGCTGATGGGGCTGCTTCTCATTCTGCCTATTTTGGTTAGCGGCTACCTATTCTGCAGTGGAAGCATTTACCGGCAAGCGACCATGAGCCGCTACGACGGTCAGCTTTTGTACATGCTGATAGCCAAGACTGGAATTTTCATTTTTGCTGTTGGTTGCGCTGCAAGCTTTGGGTTAATTTACGCGAGCAAACATGGTTTTTTTGCATCGGAACCAAGCAAATATATTGATTATATCAAGTACTTCAAAGGCTTTCTTATCCATAACCAAATAACTGAAGCCAGAGAGGCGCCCATATGGGCGTTTCTTGTTCAAGCATCCGCAATCTCATTGGTAATAGCTTGGCTATCACCACGCCTGTTTACGCTACTGCTAATGATTAGGCATAGGGCATTGGCTCCGACCATCAAAGGTCTGATTCTAGCATCAAAGGTACCTAGCCGACCACTGACGCGGCATCTTATGAGATCTATGCGGGATGAGAACGGCCTGTACATGTTCTCTATGGAAGATCGTAAGGTTTACGTCGGGCGAGTCTCGCATATCGGCGATTTGCACGAAGCCGGTGGTATGGATGAAGATTTCGAGATTGTTCCAACCATGAGTGGCTATAGGGATAAAGATTCTTTAAAGGTTACCTATACCACAGATTACTCTGCTGTAACTAAAGAGATGACACTTAAAGGCCGAAAAATCGATTTCTCAATCGTACTCTCTCAAAAAAACATTGTTTCTATGAGCCCGTACGAGGAAGAAATATGGAACCAGTTCAAAAAACGACAAAAAATATCTTAAAATCGAAACTTCTAGTGTACTGTTTGCGAAATAATTCACCCATGACCTGCAACCTAAGTCATTGATAAAATTTGAATTTTCCGTTAGTCAACAACTGGCTTTTTCGAAAACAGTACACTAGCGCACTGTTTTCGAAAAAAATAGCTGCTGATTCCCGTAGAGTCAACTTTTATCAACGGGTTACCTTATCGATAATTAGTAGGTTATTACGCAAACAGTATACTAAATAACTTTTGAACACTCATCAGACCGTTATCGCATTCTGCGGCGTTTAGGGCGACGCTGATTTATTCTAAAGCACAGCTGTTGCCCCCTGATAAATCAAGGCCTCCAGAGCGTTGCTGGGACGAAAACCGAATAAATCAGCGGCTCCTTAGGTCCAGTTCGGTCGGAGCAAGAGGCCGGATTCTGTATGGCGTTGTATATCAGCTTTTCGATGTTAAGAACCGCCAAAAAGAATCAGAAGAGCACCACACAAAGCGAAATTTCAACCCCCCAGAACTAATCTACGGTTTCCTAGAGCGTTTCATTCAGCAGACAGGCAAGGTTTCCCTTTGAGCCGCAAGCCCTCATCGGAGTCCTTATGCGTTTGTATCTGTGCGAGAAGCCCAGCCAGGGTAAAGACATTGCCGCCGTACTCGGAGCAAAAACCCGGGGTGACGGCTGCCTCAGAGGGCCGGGGGTGGCCGTCACGTGGGGCATTGGCCACTTGCTGGAAACTGCCGCGCCGGATGCCTACGGCGATCACCTGAAAAACTGGAGCCTGGATACACTTCCTATTTTACCTGCACAGTGGAAAGTCATCGTCAAACCGAAGACCGCCAGCCAGTTCAAGGTCGTGAAGCAGTTGCTCAAAGAAGCGACAGAACTGGTGATCGCGACCGATGCCGACCGCGAAGGTGAAATGATCGCGCGCGAGCTGATCGAATATTGTGGGTACCGTGGGCCGATTCAGAGGCTGTGGCTTTCGGCCCTGAATGAGGCCTCCATTCGCCAGGCGCTCAACAGCGTCAAACAGGGTGCGGAAACCTATCCGCTATACCTATCAGCGCTCGCACGCTCCAGGGCGGACTGGTTGATCGGCATGAACTTCTCGCGGCTGTTTACCCTGCTCGGACGACAGGCCGGGTACACCGGCGTGCTGTCCGTCGGCCGTGTTCAAACTCCGACGCTGCGCCTGGTGGTCGACCGGGACCGGGAAATTGCAAACTTCATCCCCAAACCGTTCTGGAACCTCGACGTTCAGCTCTGCGCTGCCGGGCATTCGTTCCTGGCTAAATGGGTCGCCGATGAATCAGTCACCGATGACGAAGGCCGCTGCCTCGATCAGAGCGCAGCAACTGCCGCGCTCAATGCACTGAAAAATAGCCAGACGGCTACGGCTATCTCTGTGGAGATCGAGCGTGGTCGGGATGTCGCGCCGCTCCCTTTCGATCTGAGCACCCTGCAGGAGGTATGCTCGGCGAAATTCGGGCTAGGGGTTCAAGAGACGCTCGACGTCGCCCAGGCCCTCTACGAAACCCACAAAGCAACAACCTACCCCAGAACCGATTGTGGTTACCTGCCAGAGAGCATGCTGGATGAGGTGCCTATGGTACTTGATGCCATCAACCGAACTGATCCCACTATTGGTAAGGCACTCCTGCTGATCGACCCGGAGCAGCGCTCACGGGCGTGGAATGACAAAAAAATCACGGGGCCCCACCATGGAATCATCCCGACCCTGGAACCCGCGAACCTTTCGGCAATGTCTGAGAAGGAGCGCAGGGTCTATGAGTTGATCCGCGCTCACTTTCTTGCGCAGTTCATGCCTCCCCATGAATATGACCGTACCGTGGCCACCTTCGAGTGCAACGCGGTTTCACTGCATGCCGTGGGCAAGCGAATAGTGGTGCCGGGCTGGAAAATTCTATTTTCTAGCTCATCCGAGGAAGAGGGAGACGCAAGTGGGGGTCGGTCACAGACCCTGCCAATGCTGCAGGTTGGCTCTCGATGTGACATCCAGGACCTGCAGCTGAAAGCGCTGAAGACAGAACCTCCCAAGCCCTACACCGAGGGCACGTTGGTCAAGGCAATGAAGACCATCGCCAAGCTGGTCAAGGATCCACGGCTGGCTCAGAAGCTAAAAGAAACGACGGGGATCGGGACGGAAGCAACTCGCGCCGGGACAATCCAGAGCCTGATCGACCGAGGTTCGCTCATCAAGAAAGGTCGCGCGCTGCGGGCAACTGAAGCAGCGTTTTCACTGATCGATGCGGTGCCTCCTGCCGTGGCCGACCCTGGCACCACTGCGATCTGGGAGCAGGCGCTCACCATGATCGAGCAAGGCACCTTGACGCTCGATGATTTCATCTCTAGGCAATCGAGCTGGATCACCAGGCTCGTCGATCAGTACAAGGGCACTACCTTGTCGATCAAGGTTCCCGAAGGTCCCACGTGCCCGTTGTGCAACGCGAAAACCTCGCAGCGCAAAGGAGCCTCAGGTGTTTTCTGGGCGTGTACCAGGTACCCCGAATGCAAAGGTACGGTGAACATCGGTACAGGGAAGAAAAAATCGTCGGGCAAGTCAGCCAAGACGCGCACCGCCACGACGAAAACCGCTTGAACCACTGGATATGGCGGCCTGACAAATGATGTGCCACAATAGACTCATTCACTGTTCCACCCCGTTGGTCACTGACGGTCATCAGTGACACCCTGGAGAAGTCGGCCTTGCCTTCATTCTCCAACCCCAAAGTACGCAAAGCATCGGGAGGGGCGTACAGATCTTGTTGTGAATTCTCCCTGTGTCTCCCTGTTCAATAGCAGACACGCAGCCGTCTAACTCGTGAAAGCGGGTTCATAGGCACATAGGGTTCATGGAAGGTTCGATGCATAATCGTCTCAGGGTCACACTGGTGTTGTGGCCCACTTTTTTTTCAAATTCCCCCGCTTTTTCGGAAGGTAACCTGGTCATCTCGCAGCGCGCTGGATGACCAGGTTACCTTCCGAGGTAGCCACTTTTCGCTGCCGGTGCCCGCCGGTGAAAAAACGGGCTCCTTTTGTGCGCGAATGCGTGCCTTTTGATTACTGGCCCAAGCCACGACAACGGGTCGGGTGATGTCGATGAAGCAATGCGTGCGATCAATGCCCAGGGATCCTCGCTGAGCTTGCGCTCACAGGTGGCACATTTTTCAAGTTATAGCCAAGCCCACATTGGCTGAGAGTGATCGTCTGTGACGATGATAACTCTCAGCACGATTCTCATCGTTATCCTCTTGGCCGCTGCGCTCAAGTGATCCCCGATCTGGCGAGCGCTCTCGCCTAAATGGTGTGCGATTCATCACGTCATTGCCGTTCACCCAAGATCATAAGCGACTCCTGCGCTACTACTGCTTGACAAGCCCTCCCCGAATTCTCATTCTCAAGACATGTACCGCTGACGTTGTCAGCCACATGCCCGGGTAGTCTGGATCTCATGACTACGGTGCGTTCAACGCATTGATCCATCCCTAAGTTCGCAAAGCTTCCGGAGGCGCGAACGATCGGTATTCGGTACCGATGGATGCATACTTCACGTCGCACACCGTGCTGCACTCGGCTTAGCCGAGTCATATCATATAACTCACCTACCCTCGGGGAATACTTTCCCTCGGGGACAAGTGTCTCCGTTTTCTGCTGTTTGAACGGAGATAGACCATGTCGAACCACGCGGCTTCACCCTCACCACTCCAAAATGTTGAGATTACTGAACGCGTCAACATGCTGTACGGCGACGCATGTTGCAAGTTTCCCACATACGAAACCATGGTCCTCAAACATTTCTGTTCGCGGATGATCGAGACTTTTGGCGGTGACGAAACGTCACCCGAAGTGGCGGAGGCATTTGCCTATGCACGCTATGCCTATGATTATCTTTCACCGTCGGAAATTGAGGCACACATGGACGATATTCGTAGTCACGGCATCTGCAGCCACGGTCTGACTGAAGACACTTGTCCTTGCGGGTGTTTTGAGCTCCCCGGGCCAGATGACTATGTGGACTTCAGTACAGATGGATATTACCCCGAGGATGATTCGGAGCTCATCCGCAAAGAGTGGGCCGAGAAAGAGGAGCGCTGGCGTCAAGAGGAAATCGCAGATGCAAGTAGAACCGGCATGAAAGCCATTGTCCTCAACACAAAGAACGCCTGTATCCGTAGTGTCCTCAAGATCTTGCGCCTATGGCGTTGATGTTGTCAGCAGCACCCCAGGTAGTCTGGATCTCATGACTACGATGCGTTCTGCGCATTGATCCAAAAAAAGTTCGCAAAGCTTCCGGAAGGGCGAACGTTCGGCGACCCAATTGCCGATGGTTGCACACTAAACGCGTCACTCACCCAGCGGGGAATCACTCCCCTCTCGGGCGGTGTTCTCCGCATTTTTCCCAGGAGAAACACCATGAGTTCAGCAAGCTTTCGTTTTGGCGTTAGGGTCGGCACGGCATTGCGTGAATGCACACGTGCGGTCAACCAGAAGCTCAGCCCTGCAAACGTCCATATGGCGGCACCGCAGTGCAGGAAAATGCCCGAACCTGCAATGACCCACGACGAGTGCGAAAACTACTGCAGCGTCCCAGCCATAGTGCGTCGCAAAGGGATCAACCTTCATGATTGGTATGAGGCTAATACGCAAGAAGCTCAGACCAAACCAGCGAAGAAACCCCGCAAACCTCGCGCATCAAAGGCACCCGCCACCTCCCAAAAGCAGGATGCTGAACCAGCCGTTAAGGGCCTTGTACTGGGCTCTCTGGACCCGCTCATTGCTTGATAATCCCCCTCCCCCGACAAGCCCCTCATTCATTGAGGGGCTTTTTTCATTGGGAGGGTTGACAAACGAATCGCCCGTAAAGGATTCTAAAGCCATGTACCGCTGACGTTGTCAGCAACATGCCCGAGGTAGTCTGGATTTCATGACTACGATGCGTTCCACGCATTAATCCAACCCCTAGTTCGCAAAGCATTCGGAAGCGCGAACGGTTGATCAGATTATTTGATTGATGAATGCACATTGATTCTCACACCCATCGGGACCTTTCCCGTAGGGTAGGTCTCGCGCTCAGCAGGAGACCTTCATGAAAAGCAGTATTGCGCTGTACCAAGCATTGATTTCGATTGATGTCGAGGAAACCCGCGCCGCTGCAGTTGTCGATGCCTTGGAGTCTGACATGCAAACGCAGCTCGCCACCAAAGCCGATCTCGACAAACTTGAACTCAAACTTTCAATTCGTATGGCACTCATGCTGACTGCGGCTGTAGGTGTCATGCTTACTGCGTTCAGATTCATGCATTGATTGTCGTGAAATTTCGCTCTACCACCCATGCGGGGAATACCTTCCCCCTGGGCGAAGTGTATCTCCGCTTTGATCATTCAAAACTGGAGACACACCATGAGCAACTCGACTAACGAAAGCAAATACTTCGACCTGCATACCACTGGTATTGGCTATCTCAACCGCATTCGTGAAGTGAAACCCCGTAAAGGGAATCCTTTCATGGCTGTCACAGTGGCCGCGCTCAAAGGCAGCACTGACTCGGCTGAGTACGCTTACATCGATTGCAACGTGGTTGGCGCTGAAGCTGAGAAGCTGATTCGCCGATGCCAGGAAGCAGTTGATGCTGGTAAGAAAGTTCTTGTTTCTTTCCGCATCGGTGATATTTGGGCTGATGTTTTCACCTACACCAGTGGTGCCAAGCAAGGGCAAACAAGTGCCAGCCTCAAAGGCCGTCTCTTGTACCTTGCCTGGATCAAAATTGAAGGTGAGTTCGTTTACGATGCCAAGCCTAAAGATGCGACTACTGTCGAAACTTCAAGCCAAAGCTCCGACGAAACTCCCCCAGCTCAATCTGAAGCCGAAGCACCAGCTAAAACGCCTGTAACAGAAACACCCGCTGCAAAGACACCTGCCAAAAAGCAGCGCGCGCCTAGAGCACAAGCCGCTTAAAAGCATGATTCATTCTCAAGGCGCCCTCCCAGGCGCCTTTTCTTTTTCTCACAACGCAGGTAACGATTCTATGAAATACGCCATCGCTACATTCGTGTTGACGGTGCTCTGCCTATTTTTTCTCGAATGTGGACAACAGACATCCGCATCGCTATTGACTCGAATAGGTGCAAGTGAACTGTTGGCCAGTTTTGTCACCTTGATGACCACAGCGCTCACGTCCTGAAGCATCGCCTCCCAAAGATGCCTCAACAGCAAAACTCAAACCACACGTTTTACTGAACGAAAACCAACCTGATCGGGTAATTCACCTCCCGGTCGGGCCAGGTGGTTACCTGCACCTGGAGAACTACTATGTCCATCACCGTAAACCATCTGCCGTCAACTTTGCTGAAGCTGCCTGTTGTGCTGACTCCTACCGCTTGGAAAGAATCGGTTCATATGGAAGCACCATCACACATTGCGGAGGTCGGTACTCGGTTAGGCGAAGTCGTACTCGAAGCCTATCGCGAGCTGCATCTGCAGCCCGATGAGCCACAGATTGACTTCGGCATCTATCGTTTTCTGCCCAACGGGGACCGCTCGGGGCGTCATTGGCTCGAACTGAGACTTCATCGCATTGATGCAGTGCACGGCAATTCGTATCTGTGTATTTCGCTGAGAGATGAACAGCCACTCTACCTTTTCTGATCCAGTTTGCAACTTGCTACCACTAACAAGCCCGAGTATTCGGGCTTTTTTTCGGGGGCCAACTATGCGGCCAGCCCGATAATCCGGAGTAGTTCATGATTACCCTGCCCGGCTATTTGGCCATACGTACCATCAGCGGCCGTAACGGCGAATTCAATGTTGGGCGACTTTCGACGTCCATAGGCGAGTTCGTCATCAAGGACGCACTGCTCGATCAGCATCACGAAGGTAAATATCGAGGCGATTTCGTTATCACTGAAATTCGCCCTTCCTACTACACAAACGGCGGCAGATTAGTGGTCGAAATCCGCGCCAGGCTGGACAGCATGTCATTGGAGGATGTGGCCAATCTGAGCGCAGATGAGGCTGAGAGGCTGTCCAACAATGAAACAGACCCAATAGACGAAGAGGTTTCGGGAAGCTCCTCTCCAACCAAGGCGCGTCGCACCGTTCACACAACGTCCGCACGTTCAGCGACCAATGACAGTGACGCCCCCTTCGGAATGGCGAAGGCCGCACCGCAGAAGCAGTTCACGACAGTTGAAGCTGATGCAGAGCTGTTTGGCACCATCTGGCCTCTTGGAAGTTCAGTCAAGCTCGATACAACGGTAGACCGTCAGCGACTACGGCGACAATGTGTACGCCTTGGCGAGCTCGGCTATGAGCTGGACTTCAAGCTGCAGACCTGGAATCTCAGCACACCTTAATCCTGCTCCAAAGCTGATCATTTCCTGGTAGCAATCGAGCAAACGGTTTTATCCATTCAACACCATCAATCCTGAGGGGCTTCTCCGCCCTGAGGGTGGGTTCCCCTCCTGTTATGGAGGCCCTAATGCCCAACCGCACTCAACTCTTTCGCATAGAAGAATGCCCAGATCTGTACGTCGACGCGTGCGTCTGTGACGAGCAGCGAAACCTGATATTTCTATCAGCCTGGGGCCGCGACACGGCCATGCAGGAGTTTCTGGCCAGGCTAACACTCGGCTCTGCTGAGAATGGCCTAGACCAGTTTCACATCGTCATGAATGACCAACGCATCCCCGTGTTCCCTGATACGGATCTGTTGGAAAAACGCACCACTCGCCAGCTTCGCGGAACGCTTTTCGGCAGCCTGTTGCACTTATGGCTGTTCGATCAGCGTTGCTCGCAGCCGGATCGAGCAAACCATTCTGCTTACGCGCTCATCAATCAAGCCCAAGACCCGTTCGACAGGTTGTGGCCGCTGATCGTAGACACTTGTCCGCTTCCCTTCCTTCCACATTGGCGTGAGCCGGTGATGGAAGTCCTTACTGCGCACAACATGCTGCATCCGCTACCAGGGGCTATTGGCTCAGTGACTGCCTGGCGTTTGTCGCTGCAGCTGGACGTGCTCGAAAAAGCCCTGGGCGAACTCATTCGCGCAGGAAAACTCACCACTGAACTTACGGCGTAGTTCACACCCACTTGTCCAAGGAGCCCATCATGGCTTTGATGTTTTCACGGCTTGCCCGTAATTTTGCACGCAACGGCTACTACCCCACTGACGAACTGACGCTGGAACGCACTCTGCAGGCGTTGGTGCCAGCTTCCTCGGGACGAATGCGGATACTTGATCCGTGTTCGGGAGAAGGCGTGGCGTTGGCTGAGGTCGCACACCGATTGGAGCGCAACCGAACCGAGGCCTATGCCGTCGAGTACGACAGAGAGCGCGCTGATCACTCGAAAACGTTGCTGGACCGAGTGCTGCAGGGTGACTTGATGGACACCATGATCTCTCGACAGTCCTTCGGACTGCTCTGGCTCAACCCTCCTTACGGGGATCTGGTCGCTGATCACTCTGGCGCTTCACAGTACCAGGGTAGCGGCAGACGGAGGCTGGAGAAAGCGTTCTACCAACGATCACTGCCGTTGCTGCAGTACGGAGGGGTGATGGTATTTATCGTTCCTCACTACGTGCTGGACGACGAGCTGTGCGGCTGGCTCACCAATCACTTTACCGGGCTGCGGATATGCGCTGCGGTAGACCGGACGTTCAAACAGGTCGTTATATTCGGAATCAGGGTACGGCGTCAGGATCTGGCAAGACCCCGGGAAGTGGCGGCGATGCGTGAGCATTTGCGGGCAATCGGATCCGGGGAGCAAGCTGCTGATCTGCTACCGGCCACTTGGCCATGGGAGCAATACGCTGTCCTGCCGATCGCCAATGATCTGGAACAATTCTACCGAATCACGCTTGAACCAGAGCAATTCAGTGAAGAGGTTCTTCGTCTGAGAGGCCTATGGCCTGATTTCACGCTGCACTTTGGCCAGACTGGCGCTCAACCGCGGGCCCCTGTGAAGGCACTTTCAAGGTGGCACTTGGCACTTGCACTCGCTGCTGGAGCCATAACCGGTGTAGTGACCTCTCGGTCCGGGCGTGTCCTGGTGCTCAAGGGCGACACTTACAAGGATAAGGTTCCCAAGACCGAATTCACCGAGGACGAGGACGGCAACGTTTTCGAGACACGGATACTGACTGATCGTTTTGTGCCCCGGATTCGGGCATGGGATATGACGCCAGGCTCATCCTACCTCGGGTGCGCACTGACCATCAGCTCAGATGCGACAACACCAGCAGCACACGAAACCACCTCAAACACTGATGCACGTAGTCAGGACGCTTTATTTGAACTGGGCCGTGTGGTGCTCACGCATAGCGTTCAAAGTCTGCTCGAAAACAACTCTCTCGACGTGATGCAGTACCTGCGGCGTCACGCGACGGGCGATTGGGGCGAGATTTCGAACGACGACTGGGACAGCAACCAGCAAGCACTGAGTGCTGAAGGTCGATTGTTTTCCGGGTATGACATCGACGCTGGAGATGAAACCAGACTTTGGATCATCACCGAGGTCGATCGCTCCGTGACCACCATCATGTTGCCGTCGGACTACTGACAGCGCATTACACAAAAAATTCTCTCAACCAACCCGCAGGGTATGCCCAATACCCTTCGTGGTGTCGTGCGTGCCCTGTTTCATTCTCATGTGGAGAAACACCATGAACGACATTACATTGCCAAGGGCCTCGAACCACCTGAAAGCCGATGCTTTAGATATTGGACTCACTGAATTCATCGAAGAATTTGGCGATCAGCTTCTGGAATCTCTCAACCGCTCAAACCCGCCGGTCTATGCCGGCATCGACAATCCGGCTCGGCAGTGGGTGCTGGAGGGCCTCAAACGACAGCCCTTCCCAGCCCAGGCTCAAGTGGTCCAGGCCATTGCCGCGCTTTTGCTCGATCAGAATGAGCAGGCTGGCATCATCAATGCCGAGATGGGCACGGGCAAAACGATGATGGCCATCGCGCTCGCTGCAGTTATGCATGGAGCTGGTTATCGCAGGACGATGGTCATCGCGCCTCCGCACCTGGTCTACAAATGGCGGCGCGAGATCCTCGAAACCATCCCTGACGCTCGTGTCTGGGTGCTCAATGGACCGGATACCCTGGTCAAGCTGCTGAAGCTGCGCGATCAACTGGGTGATACCTACGACGGACGTCAGGAGTTCTTTATTCTCGGCCGCGTGCGGATGCGGATGGGGTTCCACTGGCGTCTGGCCTTTTGGCAACGGCGTGCCGGCGGTGGAAGGAGCCTGGCAGCGTGTCCAGATTGTGGACGTCTGCTCCAGGACCAGGAAGGCAATCTGATCACCGCTGAGGAATTTCAGCGTGAAGAGCGACGTCGACGCTGCGATCACTGTAATGCCGCTTTATGGACGCTGATGCGTCCGGGCAAATCGGATGGCGGCAGCCGCCGCAACACGGTCCTCAAGTCGATGTGTCGCATCCCTACAATCGGACCTGTTCGTGCAGAACGGCTTTTGTCTGACTTCGGCGAAGACTTTCTCGCCTCGATGCTTCTGGACAATGTCTCTGAGTTCATCAACCTGATGGACGCCAAAGGCAATTTCATCTTCAGCGACCGCCAGGCCAAGCGCATGGAGCGTGCGATGGCCAACATCGAGTTCGGGTTCGGCGAGGGGGGTTACCAGCCCACCGAGTTCATCAAGCGCTACCTACCTGATGGGTGCTTCGACCTACTGGTCGTGGACGAGGGGCACGAGTACAAAAACAGTGGATCGGCACAAGGTCAGGCTATGGGCGTGCTCGCAGCCAAAGCACGAAAGACTGTGCTGCTGACCGGCACTCTCATGGGCGGCTATGCAGACGATCTGTTCTACCTCCTGTTCCGAATCCTCACCAGACGTATGATCGAGGACGGCTATCAGCCCAACGCGCGAGGAAGCATGGCGCCGGCGGCGATTTCTTTTATGCGGGATCACGGGGTATTGAAGGACATCTACACCGAGCGTGATGGCAGTTCTCACAAGACGGCCAAAGGTAAGAAACTCTCAGTGCGGACGGTCAAAGCTCCGGGGTTCGGCCCGAAAGGCATTCACCGCTTCGTTCTACCCTTCACTGTGTTCCTGAAACTCAAGGATATCGGCGGCAACGTGCTACCTGGTTACCTGGAGGAGTTCATTGATGTTCCGATGTCTCCAGACCAGGAGGCGGCTCACCGTAAGCTTGCCCAGACATTGACCGTCGAGCTTCGGCAGGCGCTGGCCCGTAGAGATACGACGCTGTTAGGGGTGGTGTTGAACGTGCTGTTGGCATGGCCGGACTGCTGCTTTCGACCTGAGGTGGTGAAACATCCTCGATCCAAAGACACATTGGCTTTCGTGTCGTCGGTCTTCGATGACGATGAGCTCATGCCGAAGGAACAAGCCCTTCTGGACCTATGTCTTGCTGGGGCGAATAGAGAAAACGGAAAAAATCGTACGCTAGCGTGAATTTTGTCAGGTTGAGGTCATAGAAATTGACGGCGATCCGTCAGGAAATACAGAAAACCATCCTAGTCTGACAGGGGGCTGGTGAGCGGTCTGACGCCGGGTTGAGGTGTACTTCAATCGGACACAGTCCAAGCTGCACGAGAGCCTCTCCAATGTCGGCAGTGCTTACCGTACGATTTTTTCCGAATTCTGCGGGTTCCCCATTTCAGTCTAATGGCCGGAATTGTGGTGACGGCCGCTAGGTGTAGCGGCTTGCAATCGAAAACAGCCGCTATTTCCATCATGGCTACCCAGACTATTACTCTTTGAGCCGATCAACCAGTCGTGTCATCAGATCCATGCGCTCATGGAAAATAGCCACGATCAGAGCAGGCGCTCCCTCACGCGGTAGGCAGAAGACGTAATGATGCTCGTACCGCCCCATCCGTAGAGCCGGAAAAAGCGCACTCATGTCTTTGAACACACCCCGGCCATCGGCGAGGTTGGCGATCCCCTGTTCCAACGTAGCGATGTAGCGGCGCACCTGCGCATCGCCCCATTGCTTACGGGTGTAGCGGACGATGCCCCGCAGATCGGATTCTGCCGCAGCGGTGAGAACGTAGCCGGTCAAGCGCTGCCCTCGATCAGTTCTTCATCGAGAATTTTGCTGATGCTCTTGGCAGACACATTGCCGGTAAGTCCCTCGTGAATACGTGCGCCGAGCAGGGTTCTCAGTTCTTCCCATGCCTGATTGGCATCAGCATCGCCCGGAAACAGTCTTTCCAGCGCATATTGCTTGATGGACTTGCCCTGCAAGGCAGCCAGCGCTTTCAGGCTTTGGTGCTGCTGGTTTGTTATGTCGATGGTTAAGCGACTCATGGGATAACCTCCAAGACTACACATTCCCACATTAGAACATATGTGCTAATGGAGCAGGCGGTTATACATGGTTACATTGACGCAGGTTGTCGTAAAACACCTGTTTGGCGTCAATTCGCACCAGTACTCGCTTCCCGCCCATGACGGAAATTTCTGGGATTCCGGCTTACCGAGCGATCAGCTCAAGATGACCGTTTGTAGTACTGCAGTCCTTCACCTTCTTTCCGTCGATCCGGCACATGCAGCGGAGTCAAACAGAAACTATTGGGCTTGTGCTCAATGGGGAAGCCCTTGTAGTACGATTTTTTCCGAATTCTGCGGGCTCCCCATCAAGGTCCGCGACGAGCTGGCGCAACCTTAGTCGGTCAAGGCCAATGGCGCTGACCTACTCATCGTCACGAAGCACCCAGCCCGCTTTTGAAAAAGCCCACCGGCTCAGGAAGAGGCTATCAAGGGGGTCATCGAGTTGGCACCCTCTGCTGTGACAGCGTCACTTGCGGTGTGCTGCTCACGCCTGCACGGAATTTTGCGGCGTCTTTGCGATTGTTTGGTTGGGATTTGAAAGCCGGAACCGTGATTGCCAAGGCCGGGACGTTCTCCTCCTCCCAGTCGTCGATATCGTCGCACTCTGGCGGCGAAGGCACGAGTCTGAAGGCGTCTTGCGCGGGCGCCTGCACTTCTCGCTGGTCAGTCAGTGGGGCACCCTGAAGCTGCAGCGCATAGCCGTGCTTGTAAAGATCATGGAATTGCTCCTTGAGCCTGAAGGTGTCAGGCGTGTGGAACTGGATCTCCCAGAGCGCGCCTTCGGGACTGCGCATAGTGACATTGACCGCTTTAAAGGCTGGCTTGTGCTTGGCAAACAGGTTGTTCAGCTTGACGCGCACATGGCCCTGATCGTCCAGCGAGGCCAGCACACCGCGCAAGCCAGCGGTGAAATCCTGCGGATCCAGTACTACGCTGTAGCGCAACGCATCGTTCACGCCGGCCACGGCTTCTTCCAGGGTCTTGTTTTTCACAGCCATCTGCTGCTTTAGCTTTTCCTTCAACGAGCCGACCGACTTCAGTTGATGGTCCATGCCCGCCAGTTGCCCAGCATGGGACTCGGCGACGCGCCTCAGCATGTGAGTGACCCTAGGTTCCATCTCGCGAGCACGCTTCAGTAAGCTCTGCGCCTCAAGCGCAATGTCCTCTGGCTGCACGGCGCGCAAGCGCTCGGCGGGCGGTGGCGGTGGGTCGATCAGGTCTGCTTGCTGCAGCGAGTGTAGCGCGTCTTGCATGACGCCCGCAGCCATCGTCGGCATGTTCTGCAGGTCCATCTGGGTCTGCTCGGCGTCGAAGCGACCATCGTGCATGGCCCGGGCAGTCACCTTGCCATACGGTACGCTGCGAACCCGATCAGCGAACCCTCGCTCGGATCGTTCGCACGACTCAACGATCTTGGCGAACAGCGCAGTGCCGGTGTCAGACTTCAGCGCATCGGTGCCCACCTTGATCGCGATGGTGAAGAGGTTGCGCATGCTCAGTTCCGGCTCTCCAGGGATGAGCCCCGGTTGCCCTGCCGGGAATTGCGCGTGCGAGAGCCTGCACACCGGGTAGTTGTCGATGATGGCGTGAATCCGTGCCTCAGTATCAGGCGCAGCAAGGTACGCCTGGGCGAGGCGTGGGAAGGCCTCGCCCAGCGCATCCGGCAATGGCGGCATTTCGGCACGCGATGATGCCCCCGGCTCCAGTCGAAGCAGTTGTGCATGCAGGAGCTCGGCGGCTTCACGTGCCTCGGGCAGGTGGGCGCGCCCGATGGCGTTGTATGCCTGGTTGCGCAGTTCCGTCAACACCTGAGGATCTCTGGCTTTGCTGTCGAGTGCTACACGTAGACCGTTACGCAGGTCGCGCTCAATGCCGTCATAAGTGCCGAACATCATATTGCGCGCCATTGCCTCACGCAGGTGGTCAGGCTGCGCCATGAAGCGCGCTGCCAAGGTGCTGGCCGCCCCCATGATCTGGCCGCCACGTTGCAGAGACATGATCTCGGACAGCCGCCCCGCCTGGTAATGGCCGTTGTCAGGATCAATGGCCGGCGTGGCCGTTTTCGGCGGCTTGAAGGAACGTGGCTGGCCGCGGCGTACCTCGCGATCGGCCATCTCGCGCGAAATCAGCGCGGCCAGCTTGGGGTAGCCCGCGTACACGAACGCGTCGTCGCCGTCGGTGTCCATGTTGCGCTTGCGCAGTTCCGGGATAGGCAGTGCGCCCATGCGTCCGGGCTCCACGATGTCCTTGAGCCGCAGGCTGCCGGTGGTGAGCATGTCCTGCGGCACGGCACTGCGGTCGCGACCGGTCGTCCAGCGCGATAAGGTCTTGAGGTCCTCCTTCGAGCAGGCCAGATCCATGTCCGCAAAATTGGCTGGCCAGTTCTTTGATGGCACCACGATGAGCATGCCCTTGCTGTGCAGCATCTCGGCGTCGCTGCCCGATCCGTCGTCGAAGCCAGTGTAGCTGTACTGGATACCAAAGGACTGCGAGAGGAATTCGGCGGTGGCGTCGCTCTGCGCCACTGTCGCGACGCGTTCTTCCGGCACGGGCAGCAGGTTCTCCTTGTCATAGGGCGGCTTGCCGATCAGCAAGGCGCCGCCTGCGGCGTCGAAGGTCTGGCTGCGCTCGCTCGGTAGGTGCACCTTGTCGTCGGCAGCAGGCACCGCCCTGACTCTTTGGCCCTGGTAGCCGCCGCTGGTGGCCAGTTCGTATAACGTGAGTTGACTCAACTCCGACGGCAGCGCCTGCAACCGGCGCTGCATCGCCTCGTGCGCCTCCTGCAGTGCCGCCTCGTCACGTGGGAAGTGCTGCAGCGCCTGCGGTGCCAGCCGCGTGGGTCCCTTATCCTTGGCAATAAGGTCACGCTGCTTCTGGCTGGCCTCACCGGCCTGCACTGCTTGCCAGGCAGAGAAGTACTCACGGAAGGCCGGTATGCGTAGTGCCACCTCCAGCTTCAGGAAGCCGCAACCATCGTTGGGGCACAGCGCCAATGCATGCCCGTCCGGTGCTGTTGGCTTGAACGGGTGCGCAGGGCCGCTGACGTCTTCAAAAAATCCCAGACGCAGTGTGCCCTCAATGACGTGATCGGTCGGCACCATCTCTAGTAGCGAGCGCTGCATCCGCGACCAGTCTTCGCGCTGCGGGGCAAGCTTGGCGATGAGCTGCATCAGGCTACTGCCCGGCGCGGTGTCTGTATAGCGCATTGCCGGCAGCAGCGACGGTGCTCCGGATGTGCCGGACAGCAACTGGGCGGGGCGACTCATGTGGCCTCGCGTGGCGCGGCTGCCGCCGAACATGTCAAAACGCCAGGGTTCGTCCTGGTAGGTGAGCGTACGCGCGAGCATGAACGTCGAAATTGCCCCAGGCAGTTGGACCTCCACCAGCGGCAAGCCCGTCAGCCGTGTAAATAGCGAGTACGGCTTGTTCGTCTCGGTCGCATTGGTCGACACTTCCTTGCCGCGCAGATCGACCACGATGTGGGTCGTGCTGCCGTTGCCGGGTGCCGGAGCAACGGGCTCGCCGGGTGCCGACCGCATGCTCAGGCGCCCGGCGTCAAGGTCGAACTGGCTCGGTGGATGGGCCTGCGTAATCTTCGCTGCTTCCTTCGCCATGCGCAGGTCCAGGGCGTCAAATACGATGTCACCGGCCTCGATCTGCGCGATCAAGTTCCAGCTCATCTCGCCGAGGTCCTCCTCGATGGCCTCGCGTGTCCGCTCCAGCGTCCTGTCAACCCATTTCCCCAACTCTTCGCGACGTTGGCGAATTTCCTGGCGCGAGCCTTCGATGTGGCGCGGCTTGCATTGCCGGCTCACCATGCTGTAAGCCTTGAGTACCTGGAAGAAGGTCAGCGCCGGGCATCGAGTGGCGTATTGTTCGAGGTCGGTCGAAGACGGCGGGACACCGCCGGTAAGGTACAAGTCGATCTTGCGCTCGATGATGGGCTGCAACGTATTGAACACGCGCAATGCGTGCCCCCGATGGCGAGAGGTCAACTCTGGGCTGCGGATCAACGGCAAGAATCCCATGCACAGGCTGCCGAGCCCCTCAAGGTTGGTTTCCCGTAATCCGTTTTCCTGCGCGAGCACCGCAACCCGCTCCAGGGCCGACCGAGCCAGCGGACGCATCTGGCGATGGAGTTGCGCCGATGAAAGGGCCTTGAAGAGCATACCAATGTCTTGCGCGGAGGCAGACTCAAAACGCTCACGGTGCAGCTCCAGGTGCCCGGCCATTGCCAGCAGTTTGGCGCGTCCCAAAATTTGGAACTGTTCCTCATCCAGGTGCAGCAGACGGGACATCGCGTTGGCCACCATGGCGAGCCCACGCATCTCGAACTGCTGCCACGGCAACTCTGCCGAGCCGACGCGTTCGGCGAGCAGCAACACTGCCGAATGACATGCCGGCCTTCCGAGGCATCTGCTCAGCGCATTGAGCGACACAGCCACGTGGTGCTCATCCATGGCTTGTCGCAGATCGTTGTCCTCCGCCAGCCTGCCGGCCAAGACATCGGTAGCACTCTCGCAATTCGCACGTTCGGGCCATTTGCTCAAGGCGTTGAGTGCTTGAGTCACGCCGATATGACTGAGGGCGTTGCGTAACTCGCGATCATTGGCCAGTCGCGAGGCCAAGGCGTCAGCGGAGGCCTGGCTAACGTCCACGTCGGGCCATTTGCTCAGGGCGTTGAGCGTGTTGGCCACGCCTTGCGGGTCGAGGGCGCTGAGCAAGTGGCGATCATTGGCCAGTCGCGAGGCCAATGCGTTGGCCGCGTTCGCGCAATCCGGTGTGTCGGGCCATTTGCTCAGGGCATTGAGCACGTTAGCCACGCCTTGCGGGTCGAGGGCGCTGAGCAAGTGGCGATCATTGGCCAGTCGCGAGGCCAATGCGTTGGCCGCGTTCGCGCAATCCGGTGTGTCGGGCCATTTGCTCAGGGCATTGAGCACGTTAGCCACGCCTTGCGGGTCGAGGGCGCTGAGCAAGTGGCGATCATTGGCCAGTCGCGAGGCCAGTGCGTTGGCCGCGTTCGCGCAATCCGGTGTGTCGGGCCATTTGCTCAGGGCGTTGAGCGCGTTGGCCAGTTCTTGCGGGGTGAGGGCGTTGCGTAACTCGCGATTGTTGGCCAGTCGCGAGGCCAGTGCGTTGGCCGCGTTCGCGCAATCCGGTGTGTCGGGCCATTTGCTCAGGGCGTTGAGCGCGTTGGCCAGTTCTTGCGGGGTGAGGGCGTTGCGTAACTCGCGATTGTTGGCCAGTCGCGAGGCCAATGCGCTGGCGACTGCCGCGCAGTCCGGCGTGTCGGGCCATTTGCTCAGGGCGTTGAGCGCGTTGGCCAGTTCTTGCGGGGTGAGGGCTTTGCGCAAACCGCGCTCGTCGGCCAGCCGTGAGGCCAGCGCGTTGGCGGCGTACTTGCTGTCTGGCGTGTTGGGCCATTTGCTCAGGGCGTTGAGCGCGTTGGCCACACCTTGCGGGTTGAGGGCGTTGCACAACCCAGGGGCGTCGATCAGCCGCGATGCCAGCGCGTTGGCAGCGTCCGCGCAGTGCGGTGTGTCGGGCCATTTGCTCAGGGCGTTGAGCGCGTTGGCCAGTTCTTGCGGGTTGAGGGCGTTGCGTAACTCGCGATTGTTGGCCAGTCGCGAGGCCAATGCGCTGGCGACTGCCGCGCAGTCCGGCGTGTCGGGCCATTTGCTCAGGGCATTGAGCACGTTGGCCACGCCTTGCGGGTTGAGGGCTTTGCGCAAACCGCGCTCGTCGGCCAGCCGTGAGACCAGCGCGTTGGCAGCGTCCGCGCAGTGCGGTGTGTCGGGCCATTTGCTCAGGGCGTTGAGCGCGTTCGCGACGCTCTGCCCATCCATCGCATGACGCAAGCGTCTGTTGCTTGCAAGCATATCAGCAAGCAAGTACGCCATGGATTGGCAGTCCGGATTGTCGGGCCACTTGCTGAAGGCATTGAGTGCCAGGCCGATGTGCTGCGCGTCCAGAGACGATCGGGCAGAGTGGTTACGTTGCAAGTGACGCGCCAGACGAGCCACCGCGCGTTCACACCTGCCGCTGTTGAAGTTCTTGGCGAAGGCGTTCAAGAATAGGACTGAGTGGCGGCCATCCAGTCCCGATAAATCATCTGCCTGATTGAGCTGTCCGGCGATCCACGCGATTGCATCCATGCACGCTTGCTGGTTCGGATGCTTGCTCAGCTTGTTGCCCACATGGGCCAGCTGCGTCAGCGATGCACCGTCAAACCACTTGGTCTTGCAGAGATACTGCGCCGCAACCTCCGTGCAACGATCGAGCTCGCTATGCGTTACGCCTGCCCCTGTGGCGCGCCTTGCACTGGCAATCATCAGAAGGTATTGGTCGAGCCACTGCGCATTGGTTTGCGCGTTGACGCTCTCATCCAGGAAAGGCAGCGCCAGCCCGCAGCCGATGTGACGCGCCAGCGCGTTTTCCTTTGCCACCGACACGCACAAGCGAGCGTTGTGGTTCTGAGGTACTCGGCTGGGGGCACTCAGCCATTTCCGATACCGCTCTCGCTGTTCCTGCAGCTGCTCTTTTGCAGCTGGATCGAGCTGATGTTCGGCCTGGTGAAGATCCGCCGCCGTCCACTCCAAGTCATGCATTGGCCGCTTTGGCTGCCGATACGGCTCTCGCTCTTCCCGAGGTCGTTTTCCTGCCGCCCGGTCGAACGTGTGTTCGGCCAAGCGCGCCTCCCAGCCATGCGTTGTTCTTTGTGGCCTACGATGCGATGACGATGCACTGACGTCAGCGGGCGCTCTGTCATGGGGCCGCTCGGACTTGGTACGATGTCGGTCGGTGATATCGTTGCGCAAGTGCGCGTGAATGGTAGGCTGTTGCCGAGCGTCCCTGTCCCGTGCGCGGCCACCGGCTCCAGGTTCATCCTGCTCCACCCGTCGCCGTTTGGCCGGCTGCCGCTCATTGCAACTGTTGCCGGTACTGGCTTCCGGCTGATCCCCGGTCCGCTTGAGCTGGTCCTCTTCACTGAAAGACCGGTTTGTGCTCAATGCGTTTAGATTGACGTTGGGGATTCTCATGTCTGCAATTAGTCCATCCGAATGTAGTCGTTGTCACGGTTGAGTTGCACTGGGCCGTGTTTCTTGGCGGTCAAGGCGTTGTTTGCTGACGCAATACGACCTTTAGCTCTTGCACCTGATCTTCGTACCGACGCTGATATTTGAGCGAGGATCCGCTCCTCCAACAGGGCCGCCTCAGTGGCGCGTCCAGCCAAGGTGCCGTTTGGCCGCTCACGCCTCGCGTTCGAACTGCAGTGATGTCTCTGCGCGGCTGTGTAATGAGCGAGCCAGCCTCTTGCCGGGCCTGCTGAGCGGTTGGCTATTTTTGCAGCGTTCCTTAAAGAGGTTTTTGACCACTGACGCTGAAGTTATGTAGCCACCAAATTTTCATTAAAAGTGTCGCGTTGTGTGGCCTTTTGGACGGATTTGGTTCCTTGGGAAGGTCTGAAGTAGCCGGATGTTTTCCGGCTACCGAGTCCTCAGCACTTTTCAAAAAACGATGCATGTCGAAATTTGCTCAATTATCTTCGCTTTTTAGCTCTTTCGGCCGCTGCAAAGCCTTTTGCGGTAACCATTTCCTGCATTACACGCGCACCTCTCCTGCGCTCGCCAACAAATGTCGGCGGGCCATCCACAGGTTTGACAGGGCGAACAACGTCACCATCTGCGCGGTGTTCTTGGCCAAGCCCCGAAAGCGCACTTTTTCATAGCCAAACTGGCGTTTGATGACCCGAAACGGATGCTCGACCTTGGCGCGAACCTGGGCCTTGGCCTTCTCGATTTTGCGGATCGCCTTGTACAAAATACTGCGTTTTCCGTGCTTTTTGTAAGTGCTGCGGCGGGCGGCAATCTGCCAAATGACCTTGCGCCCAGCGTGTTCTTCGCGCTTCTCGACCCCGGTGTAACCTGCGTCGGCGCAGACTACGTTTTCCTCGCCGTGCAGCAGTTTGGCAACCTGCGTGACGTCTGCCACATTGGCCGCTGTTACTACCACGCTGTGCACCAGGCCTGACTCGTCGTCGGCGCCGATGTGAGCCTTGGCGCCGAAATAGTACTGGTTACCTTTCTTGGTTTGATGCATCTCAGGATCGCGTTTGCCATCCTTGTTCTTGGTCGAACTGGGCGCGTGAATCAGCGTGGCATCGACGATGGTGCCTTGACGCAACGACAAGCCACGGTCGCCCAGATAACCATTAATTACGCCGAGAATCCCGGTCGCCAACTCGTGCTTTTCCAGCAGACGACGGAAGTTGAGAATGGTGGTTTCGTCTGGAATTCGCTCCAGGCTCAGGCCTGAAAACTGACGCAGGATGGTCGTCTCATACAGCGCTTCTTCCATCGCCGGATCGCTGTAGCCGAACCAGTTCTGCATCAGATGAACACGCAGCATCGCCATCAGTGGGTAGGCGGGCCGGCCACCTTCTCCTTTTGGATAATAGGGCTCAATCAGGGCAATCAAACCTTTCCAGGGCACCACCTGATCCATCTCGATCAGGAACAATTCCTTACGGGTCTGCTTGCGCTTGCCGGCATACTCGGCGTCGGCGAAGGTCATCTGTTTCATCATCGAAAAGCTCGGCGACTGGTGTCCGGAGATTTTGCCAAATTAGGAAGTCTTTTTCAGAGTTTCCCTAACTACTCAGCGTCCGTTGAATGATACTCTTCGGACAGCGTATCGAGCGGATTACCGTGAGCGCAGGAGAGTCCTGCGGCTCCTTAAGTCGGTTCGCTGTTCCATTGCTCCCCGGCCCCCTACGTTAAGCACTGCCGACAGGAGGCATGCCTTCGCGCAACCTGGACTGTGTCCGATTGAAGCTCAACCCGGCGTCAGGCTGCTCACCAGCCCACTGTCAGACTAGGATGGTTTTGGGGAGCCAGCAGAATTCGGACAAAATCGTACGTTATGCCATCGTTTGCGGTTAGATTTTTAGCAAGATCACAATACTTTTCAGAGACTTATGGTTTTTAGGCTTGTCCGTTTGAAGTACACCTCAGCCCGGCGTCAGGCTGCTCACTGGCACCGCGTCAGACGCCGAGGCGTCTATCTCTATGCTCTTAACCTGACAGGTCGAATGCTTAACGTACGATTTTGTCCGTTTTCTCTATCGACCCCTTGCTGAAAAAGCCCGCAACCGCAAGGTTCTGGCCTACTCGGTTTACACGGGTACCAGAGACACCACGAGCCGCATGAAGCGGGTGCTCGAGCAATCGGGACTGAAGGTGGCAGTGCTGCGTGCATCGGTGGACACCGCCAGGCGTGAGGACTGGATCCTTGACCAGGTTGATCGAGGCGTCGACGTACTGATCACCAATCCGGAGCTCGTCAAAACCGGCCTGGATCTGCTCGACTTTCCGACCATTGCGTTCATGCAGACGGGTTACAACGTCTACACGGTGCAACAAGCGGCGAGGCGGTCATGGAGGATCGGACAGAAGCAGGACGTGAGAGTGATCTTTTTCGGCTACATCGGCAGCTCTCAGATCACCTGCCTGCAGCTGATGGCCAAGAAGATCGCCGTATCGCAGAGTACGTCAGGAGATGTTCCAGAGTCTGGATTGGATTCACTGAACCAGGATGGTGATTCTGTAGAGATGGCACTGGCCAGACAACTCATCAACGCTTGACCACGGCCACCTTCGGGTGGCCTTTTTGATGGGTATGGACGAAGCAACGCTGTCCAATCGATTTTCAATTTCGTGATCAATGCTGACGGGGGCTGTTCGATATGATCGGCTTGAAGCCCAATTTCACGGGCCGTACCGGCTCGATAACACAAGCCAAGGGGGCAATTTTAAGTCGGCGATTTAAAACATAGGCGGGTCAGTTTTCGGCCGACGTTGACAGTCTATGACGCACTCAGCTTGGCGTCTGACCAGTCAACACAAACCAACCATCTCCCACTCAGTTATTAATAGGCGGAAAGAGTCTATACAAATCAATATTATAATTCAGACTTAAATCAAAGAACCATGAATAATACCATGCCGAAAAATACATTATTCATGAGACCAAGCCAGCGCCTTACATAGAAATGGCAGCCGGTAGCTGATGCTCCGGGACGGGCGGGCATTAATCTCAATGGCCTTCACGGACAACTTCAGCCAGCACCTCAACTGCATATGACGGATCAGCCTGGAAAACTCTGCTATTGCCTAATCATGACTGCGGCCAATCGAGCCAGTGAATTTTACAGGCCTTCCTAGTGCTAAACCTGATTTTGAGAAGCGATGAAGCAGGAGTAAAGAATATCAGCGAAATCATGCTCGTTGATATCACCAACAACCAAGTCCCTAACGGCATCCGCTATCAAATCATTATCTAGAGTAATTTCATAATCATTGAGCGAAAGGTACTCCAAGCCAACTGCAAGTCCGGTGCGCTTGTTAGCATCAGGCAGTGCGTGGCCTTGCGCTATACTGGCAGTATACTCGGCGGCAATTTCAAATACATCGTCAAGGCCATTATAGGCGATCGCATTATCGATTCGAGCCAGCGCACCTTGCAAGGTCGGAATATTTACCGCCCCCTTCATGCCGGGCTCGGTAGTCAAGATCTGAGTGTTTATCTCAATGACACGTTCAAATGGAAAGAAGATTAATTCCATTACATGTCAGCCAACTTTTTAAAGGTCTTCTTGTGAGTCCTGAGAACGAGCTTGGTTTCTGAATAAACGATCTGCTTACCCGAGTCGCCACCCAAGTCTAGCTTCTTGATGGCTTTAACTTTAGGCCTCTCTACTATGGATACGCCATAGGTGTTCAGCTTGTGGTTCATGACTTTAGTACCCCAAACGGCTTGATCAATTCTGCCCTCAAGGTAGCACACTGAGAGGCAAGATACACCGAGCTGTGGACAGCGTCGTACGCCGCTTGCCGATTAGCATCAGTGCCACGCCAGCGCGCCACATCATCAGTTATTACTGACAGAAAAAGCTTCTACAGCGGTAGTGCGTCGATGCGTTCAATCACGCTGGCCTCAGGCGAACGCGGTAACGGCTCCGATCGGCAGACGCCATACCCGGTGCTGCATCTTGTTGTCGCACTGATAAGGGACGCTCACCCTAGCGTTTGGTGAGGGCGATCAAAGCCGACCTCTTCTGCCAATATCGCAACGACCACAGTGAATGGCTCGGATAGTGATAGCCGACAGACAGGGCGAGAATCGGGGGTGTCAATAGAGTGCGATTTACCTACAGGGAACTTTTTGGAGAAACGATCAACCCTTGAAACCCATTTCGATTGAAAAATGGTTTCCCACTGCCTCGGATCACATTTTTTGCGAACGTGCCTCACATCTTGAGTGAGGTCCTCCATGAAGCTGCCACTGCGCCCTTCTCTTTCCCGCGCTGCCATCCTGCAAATCCTGGCCTTGATCGTCCTGATCGGCATGCTGGTCTACCAGCAGTGGCAGATTTTCCACCTGAAAACAGGTTTTGAGTCAGCTGCAAACCTGGAAACCGTCAACGCCATCACCCAACGCATCAATGGCGTGGATGACCGGCTCGATGCCGCCAGCCAGCTGAAGTCCGTGACCATCGATGATTTCAGGGCCGGCCAGCAGGCACTCTCCAATCGAATCGACGCCGTCCAAGCTCTCGTCAAGCAGGCGCAGGACGCAGCCCAGCAAGCGGCGGCCACGATGCAAGAGGTTGTGGTCATGGGGGCTCGCATCGAGGAGCTGCAGGTGAAACTCCAGGACCTGCGTGCGGCTAAACCAGCATCTGTTCAAATCTCGGCAGCCAAGCCAAAGACTCCACCCCCCTCCCGCAAATCAACAGCACAAAGCAAAGTTCCGGAGGCTCCTCCACCGTTTTCGGTGGTGGGTGTGGAGTATCGCGGAGGCGAACGTTTCCTGTCAGTTGCCCCGCCTGGCAGCACTCAACTGAGTCAACTGAACCTGGTGCGCCCGGGCGACACGGTCGCGGGGAGCAACTGGCAGCTCAACAGCCTGGATGACTCGCGCGCCCTGTTCAGCATCAACGGCTCAACCCGCATTCTGCCCTTGCGCCCTTAGAGGTTCACATGACCGTTTACAACCTGCGAATGTTCACAATGACGGGAGTCATCCTGATCACAGCAGCTGGCATGGCCAACGCTGCGAACAACACCTCCGCACAGTCCACCAGTAGAGAGCACCAGAGCGCCTTGCTGGACAGCCAGTCGCAATCGAGCGACGAGATGCTGGCACGAGACTGGAACCTCAGTCCTCAGGAATGGCAGCGCTATCAAACGCTGATGCAGAGTTCACGAGGTGTGTATTCCCCCGGGCTGGATCCGCTGACTGCATTGGGTATCGAAGCCCGCAATGATGAAGAGCGCCGGCGGTATGCAGAGCTCCAGGTCAAAGCGGAGGCGCAGCGCACGGCAAAAGAGTTGGCGTATCAACGCGCATATGACGAGGCCTTCAAACGCCTCTATCCCAATCTGATGCCCATCGCCAGTTCGGCGTCCCAAGGGGCGACCGCGAGCCCTGCTAACCAGAGCAATGGCCGATTGGCAGTGTTCGTCAAGGACGATTGCCCGGAGTGCTCAGTTCGGGTTGAGGCCCTTCAAGCTCAGAAGCAGCCGTTTGACGTGTACATGGTGGGTAGCCAGAACGACGATGAGCGAATTCGCAACTGGGCCATTGTCTCGGGGATCGACCCTGTGAATGTCAGAACCCGACAAATCACCCTCAACCATGACGGTGGACGTTGGCTTGGCCTGAGCTTGGGTGGCGAGTTACCGGCCGTTGTGCGAGAGGTGAATGGGCAATGGCTGCGTCAGTGACGTGGGCAGGCCTTGCCCTGCTGTGTTTCGCGTTGACAAGCAATGCAGCCGAGCTTCCGCCGCCGGCTTATCAGCTGGCGGCCCACGCCGCGAGTATTCCATCGGAAGTGCTCTATTCAGTTGCACTGCAGGAAAGCGGGGCGAAGTTGCGTGGTCAGCTTGTGCCGTGGCCTTGGACACTGAATGTCGCCGGCGCGGGTTACCGTTTTGCAACCCGCGCAGATGCCTGCACCGCCCTACTCATCGCACTGGTTCAGGCAGGCCCAAAGCGTGTAGACGTGGGCCTGGGACAGGTGAATATGGGCTGGAACGGCCACCGCTTCCATTCCAGTAATCCGTGCGACTCGCTCAACCCCTACAAGAACCTAGATGTGACCGCGCAGATCCTGGCTGAACAGCGAGCGCTCGGCGGTGACTGGATCACCGTAGCCGGACGCTATCACCGGCCTGCCGGCGGCGCTCCAGCCGCCAATTACCGCAAGGCCTTTGCCAAACATCTCAGCCGGGTAACCGGCATCCAAATGCTGGTGACCAATCCATGACCCGATCAGTGATCCTCGGCACAGCGCTCTGCCTGCCATTTATGATCTGCCAGGCTGCAGAGCTCACAGTGGTTGAAGACAAAGGTGGTGACTCAGCGCTGCCTTACTATCGATCTCTCAATCCAGAGCCATCCTCTTCTGTCTCAAATGACCTGACCTCACACCTGAATCCTGTAGCAGCACAGGGATTGCCGGTACGCACCACTCGAATGACTCCAGGATCCGTTCAGGGCCGAATCATCAACGCGCCAGGCATGCAGCCGTTGTTCCTGATAGGGGACGATGAAACATCACGCCGATGGCTCCAGGAGCGCGGCGCGGTGCTTGAACAGATGCAGGCCGTAGGACTGGTGGTCAACGTAGCCACGCCAGAGCGACTTGCTGTAGTCAGGAGCTGGTTGCCCAACACGCTGGTATCCCCCGCCTCTGGCGATGACCTGTCTCAACGACTCGGCCTGAACCACTACCCGGTGTTGATCACCCCAACTGCCATCGAGCAATAGGAGGTTGGGTTATGGCTCATGAATACGCCATCGAATCCCTACTCAGACCCGCCGTTGAGCTGTACACCGTGTACGTGTGCGCTGCCGGTGCTTTTCTATGCGTGTTCGCGCCTTGGGCGTTCGCGCTGACTCCGCTGTTCGGCATCGTGACGGCTGCGGGCTTTCTGGCTTTGGGGTTAGTGCGCCTGAAACAGGCATGGCATGTGCTGCGCTATCGACGAAATATCCGTCGTCTGCCTCATTACACGATGACCAGTAAAGAAGTGCCGGTGAGCAATCAACGTCTATTCATTGGTCTTGGCTTTCGCTGGCAGCAACGCCATACCCAGCGACTCATGGACACTTACCTCCCGCAGTACGCCAGCTATGTGGAAGCCACTCCGTGGTTCCGGGCAGCGCGTCGTTTTGAGGAAAGAGCGGAATTTGCTCCATACCCCGTCCGGCTTCTGGCCAGAGCCACCTCATGGGACGTGCCCATCAATCCCGTTCGACCTCTGCCACCCGTCGGCGGCTTGCCAAGGCTGCACGGCATCGAGCCATACGAGGAGAACGTCTCTCTCCCTTTGAGTGAGCGGGTAGGCCATTCAATTGTTCTGGGCACCACCCGTGTCGGAAAAACGCGCCTGGCTGAATTGTTCATCACTCAGGACATCCGGCGGAAAAAGCACGGCCAGCACGAGGTCGTCATCGTCTTCGATCCGAAGGGCGATGCCGATCTGCTCAAGCGCATGTATCTGGAAGCCAAACGCGCCGGCCGCCTGAACGAATTTTATGTGTTCCACCTGGGCTGGCCGGATCACTCGGCACGCTACAACGCCGTTGGACGTTTTGGCCGGATTTCGGAGGTGGCCACCCGGATCGCTGGCCAGCTCTCGGGCGAAGGTAACTCGGCAGCATTCCGTGAATTCGCCTGGCGTTTCGTGAACATCATCGCAAGAGCCCTTGTCGCTTTGGGCCGTCGACCTGACTATCTGCAGATCCAGCAGCACGTGATCAATATCGAAGGGATCTTCCAAGAGTACGCCTCTAAATACTTTGATGAGGTTGATCCAAAGGCTTGGGAGGCGATCGTCGCCATTGAGGGCAAACTCAACGAAAGAAACGTACCGTTCAACATGAAGGGCCGGCCGTTTCGTGTGGTGGCCATTGATCAATACCTGTCTCAGACGCGCGTGGCAGATCCAGTGATGGATGGACTGCGCAGCGCGGTCCGCTACGACAAGACCTATTTCGACAAGATCGTCGCCTCGCTTCTGCCACTGCTTGAGAAGCTGACAACAGGCCGCATGGCGGAACTGATCTCGCCGGACTATCAGGACGTGAACGATCCTCGACCGATCTTTGACTGGATGCAAGTGGTCCGCAAAAAGGCCGTGGTCTATATCGGTCTGGACGCCTTGTCGGACACCGAGGTCGCCGCTGCCGTCGGCAACTCTATGTTCTCCGACCTAGTCTCGGTCGCTGGCCATATCTACAAGTTCGGTGTCGACGACGGACTACCGGGCGGCGTCCCTGGCACCAAAGTGCCTATCAACCTCCACGCCGATGAGTTCAACGAGCTGATGGGTGAGGAATTCATTCCGATGATCAACAAGGGTGGCGGTGCCGGCATGCAGGTAACTGCCTACACCCAGACCATGAGCGATATCGAAGCGAAGATCGGCAACAAAGCCAAGGCCGGCCAGGTGATCGGCAACTTCAACAACGTGTTCATGCTGCGCGTCCGCGAAACGTCCACCGCCGAGCTGCTGACAAACCAGTTGCCTAAGGTTCAGGTTTTCACATCCACCCCGGCCAGCTCGGCGAATGACAGTGCAACGGGCAATACCGCGTTCACTTCCTCCAGTCATGACCAGGTGCAGCAGGTCAGCGTGCCAATGATTGAGCCCGCGCATGTCGTGGGCCTGCCCAAGGGCCAATGCTTTGCGCTCATGGAAGGCGGCAATCTGTGGAAAATCAGAATGCCTTTGCCAGGGCATGATCCTGATGAGGTGATGCCGGCAGATCTGCAAGCCCTAGCTGAAAGCATGCGTCAGACCTATCAGGTGGGCAAGGTCAACGACACTGGTTGGTGGTCAGCGCCTGGTTATCAGACGCTCAACGAGTCGCTGCCTGCTGATCTGCTCGACGACTTCAAAAAAATTGCTGTAGCTCCCGAGGACGCGGCATGACTCCCGGCGGTTTGAGCGATCGGCAGGGGAGCATCTGAATGGCTGACGTTGCCGATCGTGCGAAACAGCAACAAGACCACGAACAGTCGTTCATAGGATCTCTCTTCACCCTGCCATTCCGATTCGCGGCAGTAATGTTTCTCTCTCTGGGGGGAGCCATCATCGTCGAATGGATCTGCATGTACTTTTTCTGGCCGGAGGCCGGTTGGCAGCACGCTCGCGCAATGCTCGATCATGAACTCAGCTGGCTCTCCAAGGGGTTCCTGCAGAGTGTGGTTGTTCAAGAGCCTGGCCGAACAGCTACATGGCTGGTCCAAACCACGTATGACTGGCTGGTGGTCAAGACTGGGCTTCAGGACTGGGTTCAACACACATCTGATTATGCTGCGACAGGACAACGATCACGCGGTTTCGATATGCGCTACATGCTCGGCGTGGGAGTCAGCAAGTTTCAGGATTATGGCCTTGCGGCTCTCTACACGACACTCGTGTTTTGCGTGCGCCTGGTGATCCTGACCCTCGCAATTCCGTTATTTGTGATGACGGCGTTCGTTGGTTTTGTGGACGGACTGGTGCGCAGAGACTTGCGGCGGTTCGGTGCCGGCCGTGAGTCCAGCTACCTGTATCACAAAGCTCGAGCAACGATGGTGCCGCTGGTGATCATCCCCTAGAGCCTATACCTGGCTTTGCCATTCAGCGTGAGCCCATTGTTGGTACTCCTGCCATGCGCAGCACTGCTTGGCCTGGCGGTCAGCATTACGGCGTCCAGCTTCAAAAAATACCTTTAGGTGCCCTCCATGCAATGGACAGAAGAACAACTGCCAGCTATTCACTCCTTCGCAAAGAAGCTACTGGTCCAGGCATTTGCCGGTACCGGGAAGACTACGACACTCGTCGGTTACGCCACGCATAACTCGTCGGTCAAAATGCTGTACCTCTGCTACAACAAAGCTGTTGAGATCGCGGCAAAGAACCGTTTTCCACGGAACGTGACCTGCAAAACAGCTCACGGCCTCGCTTACGCTGTCTATGGCAGCCAGTACAAACACAAGCAGGCTGGCAATCTGCGTTTGACCGATATCGCCAGGACAATCAATACCCAGGATTGGGAGCTGGCCAAAGACATCGTTTCGACCCTCAATGCCTTCATGGCCAGCAAGGATCTGGAGCTGCTGGAGGACCACTTTGTGCGATTCCAGAGCAACCGCACACTGACCTCGGTCCAGCAACAGTACATGAGTAAAGCGCTCAACCTGACCAGAGACGTTTGGGAGAAGATGGTCGATATCAATGATCGCTCAGTCCCCATGACACACGATGGCTATCTGAAGCTGTATCAGATGAGCCAGCCAGATCTGAGCCATCGTTTCGGTGCGATTCTGCTCGACGAAGGGCAGGACGTGAACCCGGTCATCGCGAACCTGGTCCAGATCCAAACAATAACTCAAGTCACTGTAGGTGATCGGCATCAGCAGCTGTATCGGTTCAGAGGCGCTGTGGATGCTTTAAACAGCCCAGCAATGGGAGACGCCGAGAAACACTTTCTGACTCAGAGCTTCAGATTTGGACCGGCTGTTGCCTACGTGGCCAACGTCATCCTGTCCTTCAAGGGTGAAAAGATCCCCCTCCAAGGCCTGGGACAGCCGACGTTGGTGAAACGAGCCTTACCGGACGATCTACCTCACCGTACCTACCTGCACCGCACGGTGAGTGGTGTCATCGAGAACGCGCTGCGCCTGGTCAACCAAGACCACCGCATGCAGTGGATCGGAGGGATCGACAGCTACTCCTTGCGCGATCTGGAGGACCTGTTCTATTTCAGCCGGCATATGAATGACCAGGTTCAACAGCGCAAATTGCTGAACGACTATGCCGATTACGACCAGTATGTCGTGATCGCGAAGGCCACGCAGGATCCTGAGATGCTGCGCTCAATCAAAATCATCGAAAACTACCCCGACCTGCCCAAACGAATCGAGCAGCTGCGTGCTGCTTCTGTCACCTCGGAGCTCGATGCAACCGTGACCCTCAGCACCGCGCATAGAGCCAAAGGTCTGGAGTGGGACTTCGTTGGGCTTTATGACGACTTTTCTGCGGATCCGCTCTCGCCTGACATCGACGCCGGCAAACGCGACGATGAGCTGAACCTTCTATACGTAGCTGTCACACGAGCCATGAAGATTCTGGCCGTCAACTCGCTGGTGATCGACATCATGCAACGCTTCAAGGACATGAGACAGAACTCAAAACATTGATGCGCCGCGCCCTCCCAGCCAGCTACCTTTTAAAACGTAAGTCATCTTCGGTCAGTGTGAAGAACTCGGGTACTACATCGGTATGAGCAACAACATCATCGAGGCTCATATATTCCCAATCAGGTGTATTGCTGGCATCAAGTGTGACGATGGCCCACGACCCTTCAGAAGAGATTCCAATGCCAGGCGCGTAGTGTTCGACCCAAGTAAATTGCTCAAGAACTTCGTACATCGAAGAAAACGCCTTGGGTAAAGCCCGCTCGGTATGAAGGCGATGAATCACACCGCTGATGATCTCTTCGATGTCATTCGTGACAGAGGTACCGTCATAGTCTCGCAACTGAGCGATCAAACCGAACAGCATTCCTCCATCGGTGATACCCACACGTACAAAGCAAGCCCCCGACGCGTAATCGCCCTTGTATTCAAATCTTCGATAGTCAATCGTCCGCACTGCACTTGTCCTTCTAGAACAAAATTTACGTAACGCAGCTTTTCCCCATCTTCTAACGAACATCTCACTGCAGGTTACATTTTCCAACCTTGAGGTTTATCGTTGCAACTGGCTGTTGCAGCCTGAAGACACACCTGATTCATCATTCCCTGCCTGGCATTTGGTACTTATGACTACATTTGAATACACCCAGACCTTCGTCCCCCTTCCCTATAAAACCGTGACCAGCGGCGTGCTGATGTTCAAGTCAACGGACGACACTACCGAACCGGACATCCACGGATATTTGAGCAACCCTGAAACGCTGGCCATATTGAATCGCCACGGCAGAGAAGGATGGGAGCTGGTCAGCGTTCAGCCGATCAATCGTGGCCACGAGCGTTTTGGTAATCAAAACGCCCAAGCCTGGGCGGTTGGGTATGCAATCAGTACCGGGTTCCTGTTCTTCTTTAAACGCAGCATTGTCACACCGACCCGTTTGGATAAACCCTCTCAGACCTAAAAAGGGTTTCGTACTGATTCAAACCGAGCCCTTGGTCATGCTGTGGACATAGATTCCTACAGCTTCCAGGGCCCGCGACGTGAACTTCAATCCCCCCGCGCTCAGATCAACGTCTTCACGTGTGCAGATCTGCTTGACCGCAGTCATGCTGTGCATACCCCTGCTGTTTTCCGCGCATGCCGGAGCAGCCGGCACGGCTTCTGAACAAGCCAATGTGGAAGTCATGATTCGTCAGCTCAACGCGCTCGAGGCCGTTGCGCAACGCAGTGTCGATCTTCCACAAGACCCGGCCCAACGCTATCACCTGGACTATCCCAGATTGGTCAGCGACATCGCGCGCATCCGCCAAGGTTTGCAGGACTACCTGTCGCCCTCCCGCGCACAGCCCCGCGACCCCGTAGACATTTCCGGCCAGTACAACGTCAGCGGTGATCACACGCCATGACGATGTCTTCCACCCAGACCAGTGCCTTTCAGGCCGCTGCCGGCTTTTCACCGGCCAACAGCAACACGCTGTGGACCGGAATTGCAGTGGGGATCCTCCTGCTGTGGGGCGTCTGGGTGTTTTCAAGCATTTATCGCGGCTGGGCTACCCGAAACCTGGCAGCTCCGGCGGCGGCAGTCGCTGCCGCTCGCTGGGCGGTGCTGTTCATGATCATGACTTTCATGTTGTTGAGTTGATCTTTCCAAGGAGATAAAGATGACGCTGCTTTCATTGTTCACCCAGGCACGTACCTTTTTGAAACATCGGCCTTATCCGGTCCTGCTGATGGCTGCCACCCCCGGTAGTAGTTTTGCAGCGCTACCGGGCGCCCAAGCCCCCACGCGTGGCACCGGGACCAGCTTCCTGCAGACGTTCCAAAACTATGCCTTCGACGGTTTTACTCTGCTCGGCTTATGCCTGTGCGCGTTCGGCATCATTCTGGTGGGCCGACATGCCCTGGGCGTCTATCACGAAATCCACATGGGCAAGGCCAAATGGGCCGATCTGGGCAGCACCGCTGTCGTCGGCGTCTGCTTGATTGGTGTCACGATCTACCTGGTCACCACCGCGTCCAACATCCTTTAAGGCGGTGAGGCTTGCATGTCTGAGCTCCAGCACGACCAGCATGAAGACGGCACCCTGCGTTTTCTGCCCAGTCGCTTGAACAACCAGCCCGTGGTGATCGGTGGTCTTACGGCAGACGAGATGTGGGTCACCGTATTTGGGTGTAGCGGGTTTGGATTTGTGATCGGTCTGCCGCTGGCTTTCATGATCACGCCATCCATGCCCGTGGTCTGCGCACTTATCGGAGGAACATTGGGGCTGCTCATCGCAGCTCGGGTCTTGCGACGTCTCAAACGCGGTCGACCGGAAACCTGGTTCTACCGCAAGTTGCAGTTGCAGCTCGCCACATTTGGCCCCGTGTCATTGAACAACGCCAATCTGGTCATCCAATCGGGCAACTGGACGTGCCGTCGGAGGACGCAACAATGAGCCGTTATTTAAAGCTGGCCGACTCACAACGTGCGCACATCACCAGTTTGAGGATGGCCATCGCCCTGCTGGCGCTCCTGGCCCTGGGGCTGGGTATCGGCTGGTATCGAGCACCGCAGAACATGACCATTCACGTTCCGCCCGACCTGCGTTCCGGCAGCACACGCCTTTGGTGGGACATCCCTCCTCAGTCGGTGTACGCCTTTGGCCTGTACATCTTTCAGCAAATGAACCGCTGGCCGGTCGACGGTGAACAGGATTATCAGACGAACATCACGCGCCTGGACGCTTACATTACACCGGCTTGCAAGCAATACCTGCAGAGCGATTTTGATCTGCGCAAGTCCAGCGGTGAGCTGCGCAAGCGTGTCCGCGGTGTCTACGAGATTCCCGGCCGAGGCTTTGGCGACTCGCCTGAACTGCGGACGGTGACCAACTCCATCGACGACTGGACGGTGACGCTCGACATCTCAGCCGACGAGTATTACGGCGGTCAGCTGGTCAAGCGTGCCCTCGCACGATACCCGCTTCACGTTGTACGCATGGACGTCGACCCTGAAACCAATCCCTTCGGCTTGGCATGGGACTGCTACAACGGCGCGCCACAACGCATCGAGGGCAACGTCGCAACTCCCGCAGCTCCATCGAAAGGAGTCTTCAAATGAGGATTTTGCGTGTACTCACGGGATCGGCATTACTGATGGTGTTGGTCGGCACTACACAAATCGCCTCGGCGGTCGAAATTCTCCGCTGGGAGCGTTTGCCGCTGGCCATTCCACTGCGCATCAATCAGGAACGCATCGTCTTCGTCGATCAGAATGTCCGAGTCGGGCTTCCGAGGTCTTTGACAGACAAGCTGCGCGTGCAGAGTACGGGCGGCGCGATCTACCTGTTTGCCAAGGATGCGATCGAGCCGACACGTCTCCAGCTGCAGAACGCCAAGACTGGTGAAATCATACTTGTCGACATCGCGGCTACAGAGGCCCCTACGGATCAACCGGCGCTGGAGCCGGTGAAGATTGTGGAAGGTGAGACATCATCCGCACGCTATGCAGGGGCTGCTACAGCACGCTCAGCCAAGGCCACTACAAAGCGCACGGATTCAACTAGCCGGTCGAACGATGAAGACGATGAGCCAGAGGACGTGGTCAAGCGGGAAACGCCTGTCCCAGTGGTTCTGACACGCTATGCCGCGCAGATGCTTTATGCACCGTTGCGCACCGTCGAGCCGGTGGACGGCATTGCCCCGGTGAAGATCGATCGCCGCCTGGATCTGACCACCCTGCTCCCCACTCTGCCTGTGAAGGCCACACCCTTGGGCGCTTGGCGTCTGGACGACTTCTGGGTAACTGCTGTCAAACTGCAAAACCAGACGGCGCAGCGCGTCACGCTCGACCCTCGGGAACTGATGGGTGAGTTCGCGACCGCAGCATTTCAGCACCCGTATCTCGGACCTCTTGGTGATGCCAGTGACACTACGACCTTGTACCTGGTCACGCGGGGACACGGGCTGACACAAGCGACCGTGTTCTCCGCCGCCCCCGCAGATCCGCGTGCAACCCGGGGAGCCAAGCATGAAGAGTAACCCGCTGCTCAAGTACCTGGTGGTTCCGCTTCTCCTGCTCACGGTGTTCATCGGCATCAAGATGATGAGAGGTGGACCCGAACAGCAGGCTGACAACGCACCAGCCCCAAAACTCACAGCGGAACAGGCCAAGGCTCTGGGTGTGGAAGGCGACACGCCGAGCGACACGCTGCGCACGGTCGTGGCTGAAGGGCGCGAACTCAAGCAGCAGATCACCGATGTGATGGCGCAGAACTCGGCCGTCAAGCAGGACAACGAGGCGCTCAAACAACGATTGGCGAACATCGATCAGACGGTAGAGCAGCGTCTGAAGAATGCCCAGGAGCAGTTCAAGCTCGACAGTCAGCAGCAACAGCAGAGCGTGCTGGATGGCTTGCGCAAACAGATGGATGAACTGACCCGGATGGGGCAGAACAGTGCCTCGAACTCGGACCTGCCCATCGGGCTCGGCGTTCAGCAAGGAGATGGCCAACAGTTCAAGTCCGACTCAAGCGGTTCAGACATCGTTTGGATCGATCCGCAGGACGCGACGGCCCTGGACAGCAACGGTAAACCGATCGCCGCTGGCACGAGCGTCTCTCCGAGCGGCTACAGTTTTCCTACGGCCTTCGGCGAGTCCGTAGACCGAGGCCAGAAAGCCCTGACGACAGGCGCTCAGTCTGTCCGCGATGACATGGGTGGCCAGCAACAGGAGCGTAAGAAGGTACGTCGTGCCTACACCCTGCCTCAGAACTCGACGCTGATGGGATCAGTGGCCATGTCAGCGTTGATTGGCCGGGTTCCCGTGGATGGGACGGTTAATGACCCCTACCCGTTCAAGGTGTTGATCGGTCCGGACAACCTGACGGCCAATGGCATCGATCTCCCAGACGTGGCCGGTGCCGTGGCCAGCGGTACAGCGTCCGGCGACTGGACCCTCTCATGCGTGCGGGGGCAGATCAAAAGCCTGACCTTCGTGTTCAACGATGGGACTGTCCGCACGTTACCCGCCCCAGCCCAGGGCGGTAATCAGCAGAATAATAACCAGAAGAACCAAAACAACTCTGGCGACCAACAACCCATCCAGGGTGGTCTGGGCTGGATCAGTGATCCCTACGGCATTCCGTGCATCGCCGGCGAGCGACGCAGCAATGCGCAGCAGTACATCGGTTCACAAGCCCTGATTACCGCAGCAGGTGCTGGAGCAGCCTCGTTGATCAAGACCGAGGGCAGCACCTCCTCTTACGTCTCGAACGCTTCTGGGACGCTGGGTAGCACCGGTTTGTCTGGTAACGAGGCGATGGGAAAGATCCTGACCCAAGGCGTCACGGATGTTTCGAGCTGGGTTAACAAACTCTACGGACAAGCGTTCGCGGCCATTTATGTCCTGCCTGGTGCGCAAGTCTCACTGCACATCGATCAGGAGCTGGAAATTGACTACGAACTCAAAGGCCGCAAGGTCAAATACGCCTCAGGAGCGAGCCATGCCACTGCCAACCTGGATTGATCAATTGGGGTCAGCGCGCAGCGCGCTGATGTTTTGCCTTCTCACGGCGGGCTTGCTGGCTGGATGCTCGACAAACAAAGAGCAAATGCTCCCGCATGGTCAAAACACCATGATGGATGTCTGGAACCAAGGGACGACCGGTTCGGCCGGGAGCGCTAGTGGCCGGCAATTGCTCGATGCACGCTCGGAGTTGCGCCGTCCAATCGATGTACGCGCTACCCAGCCCTTACAGGATAGCGCGGCCTACACCCGTACCGCTCAAAACGAGATCTATAGCCAGTTCAAGCGCCTGCCCAATCCGGACCTGGTCATGTACGTATTCCCTCACCTGGCGGGCTCCGATCCCGCGCCAGTACCGGGGTATACGACCGTATTTCCGCTGTATCAACGCGTGCAATACGCGATGCCCGGCGAGCGGGTGGAGGATTATTGATGGGACTTTTGAAGCGTTTGACAAAGCGTCGGGATCGAGGCACTGACACCGTGGTTGATACTCCAGTCGAGACGATCGCCGATCAGCTACGAGATGAGGCCCTCTTCGCACAGGCCAGAGAGCGTTATCTGGCTCGCCTGGCGGCTGAGGGCATACCAGAGCCTGGCGCGTGGCTAGATCCCAAGCGCAAACCTGCGACGGTCGACGATATCGAAGCCCTGTATGCCGTCAACCCGTCATTCGTCGACATGCTGCCCTGGACGGAGTACCTCCCTCAGGAGCAAGCGATGCTGCTCGAGGACGGCCAGTCACTGGCAGCATTCTATGAACTGACCCCCATAGGCACCGAAGGCCGGGACCCTGAGTGGTTACGCAAAGCGCGCGATGCTCTTGAAAATGCGCTGCAGGACAGTTTTGACGAACTGGATGAGTCGCCTTGGGTGGTGCAGTTCTACGCCAAGGATGAAACCAGTTGGGAAGATTATCTGGAGACGTTGCATGATTACGTCCAGCCTCGCGCTCAGGGTACGGCGTTTACAGAAATGTACCTGCAGCAATTCAAACATCACCTAGAGGCAATCTCCAAGCCGGGAGGTTTATTTGAAGACACCAAAGTGTCTCAACTGCCCTGGCGCGGCCAGCAACGCAGGGTTCGCATGGTCGTCTACCGGCGTTGCACCGGAGATGGACTGGTTCGTGGCCAGACGCCGTCGATGTACTTGAAAAACATTTGCGAGCGCCTGACGGGAGGACTGGCCAACGCGGGCATCAAAACCCGGCGCATGGATCGCCATGACATTCGTCACTGGCTGTTGCACTGGTTCAACCCGCATCCCGAACACTTGGGATCAAAGCGCCAGGACATCGATCGTTTCTTCGAAATCGTCAATAACCGCACGGTCGGACCACCAGAAGAGGGCACGCTGCCGCTGGCCAGCGGCGATGATTTCTCTCAGTGCCTGTTTTACAGCGAACCGCAATCGGATGCCAAGAAGGGTCTCTGGTACTTCGACTCGCGCCCTCATCGGGTCATCGTCCTCGATCGCTTACGCGATGCGCCAAAGACCGGGCACCTGACGGGTGAAAACCGTAAAGGCGGGGACGCGCTGCATGCCTTGTTCGACAAGTTGCCCGAGGACACAGTGCTCAACATCACGCTGGTGATCACTCCCCAGGATGTTCTGGAGGCCCACCTGGAAAAACTGGCACGTAAATCAGTCGGCGACAATCAAGCCTCCGCCCTGACCCGTGAAGCGGTCGACGAAGCCCGGAAACTGATCGGTCGAAAACACAAGCTGTACCGGGGCAACGTGGTTTTTTACTTGACCGGCAAGGATGAGCAACAACTGGAAAGTCGAAGCATGGAGCTTGCCAATGCCATGCTTAGCGCCGGTATGGAACCTGTCTATCCTCGTGATGAAGTCGCCCCTCTCAGCAGTTACCTGCGGTGGCTGCCCGCCAGTTTTGATGTGAACAAGAAACATGCTTTGGACTGGTACACGCAGATGATGCTCGCCCAGCATGTCGCGAACCTTTCGCCGATATGGGGGCGTGCCAGCGGCACGGGCAACCCCGGCATAACCCTGTTCAACAGGGGCGGTGCACCGCTGACGTTCGACCCATTCAACAAGCTTGATCGGCAGATGAATGCCCATCTGCTCCTGTTTGGCCCGACAGGTTCAGGTAAGTCAGCCACGGCCAACAATTTGCTGATGCAGTTAATCGCCATCTACAGGCCGCGCCTGTTCATCATTGAAGCCGGTAATAGTTTCGGCCTACTGGGAGATTTTGCCCAAAAGCTTGGGCTGACGGTCAACCGGCTCAAGTTGGCGCCAGGGTCGGGCGTGAGTCTGGCCCCCTTCACTGATGCCATTCGCCTGGTGTCAACACCTGACAAAGTCACGATCCTGGATGCCGATGACATTGAAGGATCCGATGAGCATCTGCAAACAATGCCTGAACAGGGCGAAGAGGAGCGTGATGTTTTGGGCGAAATGGAGATCGTGGCCAGACTCATGATCACCGGCGGCGAAGAGAGAGAAGAGGCTCGACTCACTCGCGCAGACCGCAGCGCCATTAGGCACTGCATTCTGACGGCAGCCAGAACATGCTTTGACGCTGAACGAGCAGTCAAGACGGAGGATGTGCGTGATGCGCTGAGTGACGCTGGCAAGGACACCACCCTTCCGGAAAAGCGCCGAGAACGCATGTTCGAGATGGCTGAAGCCATGGACATGTTCTGCATGGGGGCTGACGGTGAGATGTTCAACCGGGAGGGTACGCCTTGGCCTGAGGCCGACATCACAATCCTGGACTTGGCCACCTACGCCCGCGAGGGGTATAACGCCCAACTGTCGGTCGCCTACATCTCGCTGATCAACACCGTGAACAACATTGCAGAACGGGACCAATTCAAGGGGCGTCCGATCGTCAACTTCACTGACGAAGGTCACATCATTACGAAAAACCCCCTTCTCTCGCCCTACGTCATCAAGATCACCAAGATGTGGCGAAAACTCGGTGCCTGGTTCTGGCTTGCCACTCAGAACATCGACGACCTTCCGTCAGCAGCAGCACCGATGCTTAACATGATCGAGTGGTGGATCTGCCTGAACATGCCACCGGATGAAGTGGAGAAAATCACCACGTTCCGTAAGCTGACGCCAGCGCAAAAGTCACTGATGCTGTCAGCCCGTAAAGAGAGCGGAAAGTATACTGAAGGGGTTGTGCTTTCCAAATCGATGGAGGTTTTGTTTCGAGCCGTGCCCCCAAGCCTGCTCCTGGCATTGGCCATGACTGAGCCGGAAGAAAAAAAACAGCGGTACGATCTAATGCAGTCGTTAGGGGTAGACGAGCTGGGAGCCGCAATGGCGATCGCACACGACCTCGACCGCCTTCGCGGGATTGAACCGACAACCATTACATTCCCCTCTTCACCCTTGGAGAACCTGGCATGAGAGCCATGGATGCCCTGACTCAAAATCTGATCGACAGCCTGACTCAACTGCTCAAAAACCCACAGGAAGATGCTCTGCTGGCCTTGAAAATTTGCGCACCGGTCCTGATCGAACACCTGGAAGTCGTGAAACATGTAGCGGTTGATCGTCGAGAGATCCAGTCCCAACTGCACAAAGCGCTTGACCAGTGGCTTGAGCATCACCCACAGCCTGAAAGCGCGCAGAAGGCTCTTCTGACGTTGCTGAATCAGGAGTTACTGGCCAAACAGTTCATCGATAAAGAGGCCTCCGCATGATGCGCCCCACACGTCGCCAGATGCTGTACGGCATCGGTGCGGCAGCTTTGGCTCTCACACCTTTTCTGCTGGCAGAACTGAGGCAGAACACGCTTGGCGTCTCAGGTGGCCCCTTGGAGCAGGCAGTCGATCAGCAGAAGCAAAGTGGCGGATGGGTTTACGGGAGCCGTAGTGCCCGATTCACCATCGTCGAGTATGCAGATCTGGAATGCCCGTACTGCAAAGATTACTTCCCACGGCTCAAAGCATGGATTGATCAGCATCCAGACGTGAACCTGCAGTGGCACCATCTCCCTCTTCCCATGCACGAGCCGGCCGCGAGCTATGAAGCTCGCTGGGCTGAGTGCGCAGGGATTGAGCGCGGCAATGACGCTTTCTGGCTCGCCGTCGAACTCATTTATCAACGTACTCGGTCGAACGGTGCTGGAACTGCTGGCAATCCGCAGATCCCGGGGCTTGAGGATCGACAGCACTATATTGATAACTGCGCTTCGAGTAACCCGGCTGTCCGACAGACTGTTGTTAGCCAGGCGCACAAGGCCAGCCAGGACGGCATCACTGCCACACCGACGTTGGTCATCAAGGATAAAGTCTCTGGACGATCGATCAAGCTGCAGGGAGCACCTGACGGTAACGTGCTGCTTTCCGCAATAGACTGGCTGGCTGCTGGTTCAGTTGCCGGTGGCGACAAATGAGCGCTCAGGTTTTGAAGCGCGAGGTACTGGTCAGTTCTCGCCACCCGGCTCTTTATCTAGTTTACTGGAGCTTCGTCTGGAACCGCGACTGCAGCTCCCTGATATTATAGCTACTGATTGTTAATGCCGGACTGACCCACGTACTGACGCAAAACTATCCCATCTCCATATCGGCAGTAGGCGCAATGGTTTGCAGGGCGTCCGACTGAGTCAGCGACATCTCGGCAACAGGGTCAATTCGACCTCAGCGTCAACAGGGTAAGCGGCTGTAAGCGCCGCCAAGGATCACTGTCAACCCAAGAGGATTGGTATGGAACCCTTTGAACCGATCAGAGATTTTTTTCACCGTCGGCATGCTCACCACCTGGATAAGATATTCCCTTTTGTACGGCTGTTATTGCTGGAAACGGCTAGCCACAGGACCTACGCTTGTTACCCCTCACCTTTTATTAAAATGGCGATCATGGTCAATGCCCTTGAAGTCGGTGAAATAAGCTACACAATCAGCCCACTCCAGGATCGACTGTTCGTTTACGGAATTGAGATCTCACGCGAGTACAAGCGTCGCGGCTACGGATTGGCCGCCTTGTGGAGACTTCACCGAATGCACAGTCTGCCGATCGTTCCGGTCTCCATTATCAGTAGCAATGAAGCCCACCGTTTTTGGCATCGCTCACGCCAGATTCTTAGCGCCGCAGGTGCGTTAATCCAGCCTGACATACACCGAGGCCATGTCTACCAGGAACAGCAGAGCTGGAAGCACTTGATACCGGAGTCGTCGATTGATCGGTCTATCCGTGAACACGAAGAATGGATGGCTCGGGAGGCCATAGCGAACCGAAATGCGGCAACCTAATGGTGGCCGCCACGAGCCTCAAGTCCGTTGGCTGTTCCATTGTTGCGCAGTGATACCGGTTTCAGCGAGGATTACGGGTAGCCTCGGGTAGCCTACAGAGGAGGCCACAGAATTCGGAAAAATCGGTAAGCTCCACGCTGTTATGAAATCAGCTTAACGCACTATAAAGTCCGTTTTCTGATGTGCCCCCTCGTTGCAGTCTTCTGTGCCCCTTCAGTGGCCTTAGCTGACCAAACGAGCTGTTTGGGGGTCGTAGGCCACATCAGTAATCGATCCATCCCGAATACGCCCAACCGCTTCGTCAATCACCTGAAGCGGCACCAGGAACCACTCCCTCGGTTTCACCGGATGGCCGAAGCGGTCTTCTATGGTCAAGTCGAGCTGTGCTGCACCGAACACGCGATGGAAGATGTTTTCTAACCTGGTGCGGTTCAGGTTGTGAAGCTTGTAGGTTGCGACTACCTCCACGTCGGCTAACAGATAAGTGGCATCTTTTTCCGCGCCTGCGATGCGCGCCTCCACCTTGCCGCCGGTCACGCCGATCTTGTGTATCAGCTCGCGGTGCTCGGCGACGAAGGGGTGACTAGACAGGCTGCGCAGCACATAAATGGTTCCGCTTTCAATATCGTCAGGTTCCGGCGCATTACCAAAAAGCGGCCCCATGTCTGGGTCGGTCAGGCGACGGCCGGTGTCGTCCTTGTACAATGCTCGTTGTAGTGAGCGGCGCAGTAAATTGCTTTCCGTGCCGTTGGCGTAGATGACCCGCAGGCGAGCATCGCTTTCGCCATTGGGAGCTTTGATGGTTTCGCCGATTTCCGCCACATAGGCTAGCTGCCCACCCACGATGAAGTAGTTCCCGATTTCAATGCTGGTATCGCGTCCAAAACGCAGGGTTTTGCGAACGCCAGACTTTAGATCCCGCTCCACTTGCTCGAACAGAGGTTGGAACTGGTCAAAGTCCGCACACGGCGTACGGTCGGCTATTTCCTCGGCTGCGCGCTTTTCAGTGCTAGAACGTACATGGCGCAGCACGGTGATATCGTTCTGGTCGGCGGGCTCATCGCCAACACCCAGCTCGGCCAGTAAGGCGTCTTCGTCCATATCATCCATGTCAGTGGAGGCCGCTGCGGCAACAGATAGCAGGCCGGAGCCATCCAGCCCGGCCAGCAGGGTCTGTGCTTCTGGCAACTTGCGTAGCTGATCCAGGCGCACTGCGTAGAGGCGCTCGAAGATGTCGCCATCCTCGCCATGCAGCGGAGCGCGTCCATGGTTCTGATGAAAGCGCAGAATGTCCTCGAAGCCGGCGATGATACGTTCCTCGCGTGGAGTTCGGCTTGCGGCCTTGAGCGGTTTGACTTCTACGCCCAGAGCGTCAAGCAGTTCGTCATCGTTCATATCAGCCATTGCGGGAGTCTCCCGACGCCTGTGCCGCCTTGGCTTGAGCACGGTAACGTGCCAGCGCGGCCACGCCTTCAGCCATTCGTTTTTCCCATGCATCGGCGGAATTTATGTCTGGCAGACGACCGCGCTCGTTCTTGAACTGCAACGCGCGTTTTGCCAACTCGCGAGCTTCGTCTTCGGGGAGACTCACTTTCTTGGCCGCAATGCTGGCTTGCACTTGGCGCAGTGATTTCTCATCCATCGCTATCGCCAGCACCGCATAGGCGGCATCGAAGGGGTTGATGCGGTCGATCAGGTCAATGTCCAGGTCGCGCACGTTAACGAACTTGCGTACACCATCCAGTAATGCCGTACTGCCTTGAGGCATGCCGTCGTCGTTAGCATCGGCTTGTGCCAAGGCCAACTTGGCCTGCTGGGTAATGTTCATGGCTGCGATGGCGTGCTGGCGGATGGCTTCCTGGTCGGCCTCGCTCAAGTCCGGGTAACGCTCGCGCACGATCTTGCCCATACGCAACTGGGTCAGCTCTTCGGGCAGGGTGTTGTCCTTATCGAACAGGCCGCGCTCCAGCACGGTTTTATCCTGCAAAAAATTGGTGACGACTTCGTTCAGGTCTTCCTTACAAATGCGAGTGGCCTCCCTGCTTTGCGGCGTGGTCAGCCCATTGATCTCCACATGAATCTGGCAGGTGTCTTTGTTTACGCCGACGTTGTGGCCGTCGCTTTTGTAGCCTTCTTCACCGTAATCGAAGCCCTCTTTCGGACCAGTGTGTTTGGGGGTGAACTCATAGCGAGGGGCTAGCACCTGCTCCATCAGCAGGCTGGCGGAAATGGCTTTGAGCATGTCGTTCACCGCCTCAGCCACAGCGGCTTGTTCAGCCGCGGGCTCCGCGATCAGGTTGGTAAAGCGCGATCGTTCCTTGCCCTCGGCATCACGGGTAGCGCGGCCAATGATCTGCACGATTTCGGTCAGGCTGCTACGGTAGCCAATGGTCAGTGCATGTTCGCACCAGATCCAGTCAAAGCCTTCTTTCGCCATGCCGAGCGCGATGATGACATCCACGTTGTCACGGTTATCCTTCTGCGCCGGATCTTTCAACGCAGCGAGTACTCTGGTTCGCTTGGCCGGATCGCTGTCATCCACCAAGTCAGCCACCCTCAGTGTGCGGCCATCATTTGCCTTGATTAGATGGAAGCCCGTGGCCAGATCTACCCCTTGCCAATCCCCCAGCGCGCTCATGATTTCATTGACCTCGCGCTCCTTGTCCTTGAGGCTTTCGCGGGCGTTCACATTGGGAATATGGATGATGGTTTTCAGTGCCGGGTCCAACACCTTGACGACGGCATCAACGTAGCGGCCTGTATAGAAGAAGTAGCCGATATCCAGCGACTTGAGCCAGCGGTAGCCGTTGAGCTGCTCATAGTAGGTGTAGGTAACCGTCTCAAACTTGGCTTCATCCGCCGGGCCCAGCACCGCTTCGCTATCGCCACGGAAGTAGGAGCCAGTCATGGCAACCAGATGCACCTTGTCGCGGGTGATGAAGGTGCCCAGTTGGCTCCCCAGTTTGTTATCTGGGTTGGAAGAAACGTGGTGGAATTCGTCGATAGCGATCAGACGGTTATCGAAAGCTTCAATACCTAATTCTTCCACGGCAAAGCGAAAGGTGGCATGGGTGCATACCAGCACTTTGTCAATGCTGCCCAGGAAAGCGCGTACGGCATCTACCTTGGATTTGGCCATGCGTGGCTCATCGATGCCTGGGGCATTACATAGGTTCCACTGTGGGGCCACCTGCCAGTCCCAATTGAAGCCATGTTGACTCAGCGGTTCATCAGCAAAGCTTCCTCCGATTGAGCGCTCTGGTACTACTACAATAGCCTGCTGCAGGCCCTGGTTATTCAGCTTGTCTAGCGCGATAAACATCAGGGCGCGGGATTTCCCTGATGCGGGGGGCGATTTGATCAGCAGGTACTGCTCGCCGCGCTTGGCATAGGCGCGCTCCTGCATGGCGCGCATGCCAAACGCGTTTGCCTTGCTGGATGCGCCGGTACGCGCGGTGGTGATTGACACCGACGGCACGGTGTAGGCATTGGTCGGATTGCTGGCTGGTTCCGTCAAGTTTTCACTCCCTTTTTTGCTTTGGGTGCAGCTTTGGCCGCATCCACCGTCATCTTGGTGTAAAGGTCAAACAATTTTTCCAGCCGCTCGGTGTCGTTTTTGAAGCGGCGGCCGATGTAGATGCGCTCCAGCACTTCGTCATTGCGCTCGTGAGCGTGGCGTAAGTTGTCCGGCATAGTGTCCGGGTTGTAAAGGTCGGCGATGGTGGCGGGGAAATGTACTTCGCGGGCCAGCAGGATCGCCTCGGCGCAGGCTGTCAGGTCGGCCTTGTTCTGCTCGGTGAGCAGCGGCACGGGGAAGGTGTTCCAGCCTAAGGTATTGGAGTAGCGAAAGTCGGTTTTGAGTTTACCGCAAACCGTGCCCACCCATACTAAATGGAGGCGTGATGAGAGTAGTGCCAACAAAAAACCATCGTCTTGGTAGATCACCAGCGACGGAGCCATGGCAACAGCCGCTGCTTCGTAAACGTCGCACGGGTAGTAATTACGATTCTCGGATGATAGCTGGGCGATAATGATTTTTCGGCACGCTATAAAGCGAGATTCGTCAAAGCGATGGGGGGTTTCAGCCAATTCCTGTGTGGCCTTTTTAGTGCTTGACGCTCGCATTGTGGCAACAGCTCGTAGTCGCTCTTCGACGCCAGGCATCCTAGAGGCCTGATCGAGTTCATCGTCAGGGATCACAAGTGCGTACCGAAGTACGCCACGGATGAGTTCTTGCCCCCCTACTAATTTTCCGAGAAAACGTTGTGCGCCAGGCACACTGCTCAATAACTGGTGCCGCTCTTCTGCCGAAAGTACAAGGTTTCCGCCATCGGTCAACTTATCTCCCGAAAGCATTTCGGCTAAGCCCGCTAATTGCGTGTCCCTTGCTTTCACGATCACATCAGGGGCGTTAACCAGATATGGCTTCGCAGCATCTTGACGCCCCGATGTTTGACAGGCTCGACCCCTCGAAAAAACTGCTATTGGACACCGTTCCCTTGACAATGCTTGACTGTCAAACCTTTTGCGCAGGATTGACACAACGCGAAGGAACGCCAAGGCAAGATTGACGGAAATCCCATCGAGAATTTTCTAGAAACTCATACTGAGATTGACATAACCCTTAAGGGCAAATTGCATTGGTGCTGACCTTCGTTTGCATCCGATTTGACCAATGCACGCCGAAAAATTGACCGCCAGTGAACGGCTAAAAGCACAATTTCTACCTGCCTTCCATCGGCGCGAGGATTGCAACCATGCAACTTTAGGTGCTCCAATTATTGAGCGACAATCAACCGGCAAAGCTGTCCACGTGATCAGATGAACCCTCGCAAACTCAACTGCCAGAATCATGGCAATTTCGCCAGCGCCCCGGACGGGATTCAAAATTTTAATATGGACGTAGAAGAGTTAATAGAAAAGGCTAGAGATCAACGTAGACGCGACCGATATGAGGAGGCAGTCATTTCTGCCAAAGCCGCCACGGTCCAGGATCCTGACAATGCTGATGGCTGGTGGCTTTTGGCTCTCAACAATATTTCCCTAGGCAGGAAAGAGGCAGCCCTAGAAGCCCTCAAAGGAACCAACGACAAAGCCCCATACTTTGCCCAAGCGTGGGCAAAGCGGGGCAGCTTGGAGCTTGAACTGGGAGCTTCTAAGGAAGCAGAAAGCTCGCTCGAAATGGCACTTGACTGTGACAGCGATGAGATTGAAGCGCTACGAGGTCTTGCGCACATCTACGGGCAAAACAACGCCACGGAGAAGCGAGCGGAAGAAATCCGCGTACTCACCAAGCTCGATGAACTTGAGGGTCTCAATTCCTGGGACCTGAATCGATTAGGTATTCTCCATTTCCTTAACAAGCATGGCTTTGATGCCATCAAATACTGGTCGCGCAACGCGCACCAAAGCGATGATACCGCGTCGTTGTTCAACCTTGGCCTCGCCTACAACATGGATGACGTCTCCCAAGACGTTGATGCTGTCGACTGTTGGCGCTCAGTCATGCGCAGAGACGTGTCTCACGAAAAGGCGCCAGACTGCATCCAATCTGTCAAGACTCGACTCTTGGAGTTGGCTTGCAAGGTTCAGTCTTCCCGAAAGTCACTCTGCCAGCCGGAAGATCAGTGGTACTCGATCTACATCAACCCTTTCCAGCTCCTGAATTGCCCGAACGACTTCGATTTCGGTGATCTTGAACCCAAGGTTGTCCAGAAATGGAAAAAGACGTTACTTCAGGAAATTGAGCTTGAGGAGGGAAAACTACATTGGATGCCTGGGATAACTGTCGATCGTTCAAAGGCGATTGAGTTAGCGGAAAAGCTGTCCAACATAGAGGTCGCTTCCCATAACTGGGAAGTATATAAGTGCAAGCCTCTTCTGGAGTTTCTGTCCAAAGGCGATATCAACCATTTCCTTCTGGACGAAGAATGGTCGCCCCTCGATTTTATCGAACGCGTGAGTGTTTCCGAAGAGCTCAGGGAGTGGTTAAGCGAGCCATTTGCAGCGCAGTACGACCGCATCTTTAGCAAGGCCGTTGCCGCCAGGGATGTTCCCGTCATTGAAGCATTGCTCGATGGTCGTCGCTGGGTCATGCCCTCCTATGCCGATCGCTGCTTTGAAAACGCATTACGAGAGGCGGATTCCATATTAATCCCGCTACGGGAGCTCAAAAATCGGGCAGAGGCCATTAAAGTAACTGTCGAGCAGATCAAGGAGGTTCTGGAGACGCATAAGATCATCAGCATCCTTAATCTGCTGCCACCCTACTTCCGCAATTTGCAAAATGAAGCGGTAAATTTGGTCAGAAGCATTGCCATTGATGCGCACAACGTTCATGAAGACTCGGAACTCTCTTTGGCGATTATTGAGCAAAGTAAAGAGTTTTCCTTCAAATCGATTGAGCTCACACAGCGCTTGAAAGAAGACTTCGAAGCAATCTCGGAGATGATCAAAAAGCAACGAGAGCACGAGTCTCACTTGAGCTTCGGGAATGCTCGCCACTGGAAAGTTACGAAGGAAGGAGTTTCCGATAACGGTGACCTGTGCCCAGCAAATGAGATCCGAGCCCTACGCTGGGGAATCATGGTCGAGCAAGATGGCTCACACAACTACCTATTCTCCGCTAAGCGACGGACTGGCAAGGAGTACATGCTCGCATGGACATCTTCCGACCGCGACAAACAGGATGAGCTGTTCGAAAAGCTCGTCAATGCCGCATTCCACTACATCATTCCAGACTTGATGGAAAACCTCCTCGGCGAGTTAAAGCGTGGCGGAACCCTGACAATCGGTCCGGTCCAGGTCACCCAATCTGGCATGAGCTTCGATTCAAAATGGCTGGTTTTCACCAGCCAAAATAAAGTGCCTTGGGATCGGGTAGATATCGTGCTTCACAATGGCTCAGCCATAGTAGTAGACAAGCTCAGAGGAAAAAAGTCTCCCCCTATCAGCTTACGTGACGTTCCAAACGCCATGATGCTCCGCTTATTTCCAATGTCATTCAACCGCGATTAAGGATAGTCATGGCCATTTCCCCGCCAATTGAAATACACCGCTGGACTCTTGTTGTACTGAACAGCCTTTATGAAATAGAACGCAAGCTGGAAGTTCACGGCGACCTTGGGCACGCTAAACGCAACGTTGACCGAATCAAAGCGGAATTCGAACAGCATGAGTCCTTGGTGATCGAGGATCCGCTGGGACAGCCCTTCAAGGAGACACGCACTGACCTCGAAGCCACCATCGTCGGCGCAGGCACCGAGAACCTGATAGTGACCGAGGTCATCAAGCCTGTGATTCGACTGGTAAATGGCCCGGTCTCACGGGTCGTGCAAAAAGGGATCGTTGTAGTACAGAGCAAGGAGGAGGCATCACAATGACAAAGATGATCAATTTCGGGATTGACCTGGGAACCAGTAACTCGCTCATCGCCAAATTTGACAAAGGATCAGTCGAGGTATTCAAGAACCCCAACGGCTTCAAGGAAACGCTCCCGTCGATCGTAGGCTTCCGAAATGACCGGATCATGGTCGGTGATCAGGCTCGCACGTATGCCGAAAAGGACCCGAAGAGCGTTGCCAGTCGCTTCAAGCGAAAAATGGGCACTACAGAAACCATCAAGATTCAGTCACTGAAGGCATCCAAGACTCCGGTCGAGCTTTCTGCTTTTGTTCTCAAGGAGCTAAAGGAATTCGTACATTCCGGCGAAGCAGTCGAAGCTGCGGTAATCACCATACCCGCCTCGTTTGATACCGTGCAGTCAAACGCCACCAAGGACGCAGGAATTTCAGCCGGCTTCAAGCACGTGGTCCTGCTCCAAGAGCCGATCGCAGCCAGTTTGGCGTATGCGAACAAGGAAAAGAATGATGACCTTCGGAACAGCCAGTGGATTGTTTATGACTTGGGCGGCGGCACCTTTGACGTAGCGTTGGTCAAGATTGTCGAAGGCGAATTAACGGTGGTTGATCACGAAGGTGACAACTATTTAGGTGGATCTGACTTTGACTCGATGATCGTTGAGAAGATTCTGGTTCCGGAGATCAACCGCCGCGGAAAGTTCGAGGACCTTCTCGCCCAAATGAAAAGCGAGAAAGGCAAATACAACAAGCTTTGGACTGTCTTGCTACACAAGGCGGAGGAAGCCAAGATCGAATTGAGCACCAAGGCATCGGCGGAAATCGATCTGGGCATGATTCGTGATCTTGAGGATGACGAGGGTAATGCCATTGACACCATCCTGACCATCACTCGCTCTGAGTTCGAAAGTGTCATCAAGGACGCGGTGGACGGCACTGTCGATATGATGAAAAAGATACTGACGCGTCACTCCCTGCAATCGAGCGATCTCAAGTTCATCTTGATGGTTGGTGGCTCGACCTACAGCCCCTACGTTCGCAAGCGCGTCGAGGAGATGATGAGCATACCGGTCAATACATCGATTGATCCGACCAGCGCGATTGCCATCGGAGCTGCTTACTTTGCGGGCAGCAAGGAATTCAAGCCGGAAGGCGCTGCACCAAAAGCCCCCATGAATTCACAGATTAAGTTTCGTGCTGTTTACAACCGCAACTCCCAGGAAAGCGAAGAAACCTTTACCGCCAAGGTTGAGGGAAATACCGCCGACCTGTTCTATCGGATCTCAAATGACGACGGCTTTGATAGTGGTCTGAAGCCCCTCACGACCCGCATCGCTGAAGATCTGCCGCTGCGCGAAGGATTCTTCAATCGGTTCACTTTCAAAATTCTTGACGGCCAATCCAACATCATCGATGTCGGCTTTGACTCGATCCAGATTGCACAGGGTCGCTACAGCGTCGCCGGCCAAATGCTTCCAGAAGACATTTGCCTAGTTAGGGACGATCTTTCCACCAAGGACACACGACTCGACCTGATTTTTGCAAAAAACTGCGTACTACCTACTAAAGGGAAGCGTACCGTTGAGATCGCCAAGACCATCGTCAAAGGCTCTCGTGACGCCATCGTCACCATCATGGTCGTTGAAGGACCATCCGAAAAACATTCATCGACCAATAAGCCGATTGGAATATTGGCCATCACCGGTGAGCAAATCAGCCGTGACCTTCTTCGCGGCACAGAGGTGGATCTGACCTTCGAAATGTCAGAGTCCCGAGATTTGACGGTGTCAGCATACCTGAACGGTACGGGACAGGAGTTCTCTCAGGTCTTCAAGGGCCAGGCCCGCCACGTCGATACCCGCTTGTTGGCCACCGAGGTGCTTCAGCTCGAAACGAAGATCCAGTCCGAGATTGAGGACGCGCAGGCGAACAACAACCATGATGGCGCAGCTAAGTTGGAGAAACTGAATGACGAAATCCAGTCGCTTATCGTTGAGAGCGCATCGCTTTCTAGCGACGACGTGACCGACGATCGCTTCAAGCTCGAAGACAAGAAGTGCAAGATTGCTCAAGGGATTTTTGAGTTGACAGCATCCAAGCGGATCGATGCTGCAAAAGCAAACTATCTCAAGGTCAAGTCCGATACGGCCTCCATAGTTCAAGAGTCGGGCAACGATCGCGAGCGGCATCATCTGAAGGAAATCCTGGCGCGAGAGGAGTTGCATATCCACTCAACCAACCCAGAGCGTATCGACGCTGCGACGAGCGAATTACAGCGACTTCACTTCCAAATCCTAGCTCGCCAGCCCGACTTCCTAGTCGGTATGTTCCAGCACCTGGAAGAGATACGGCCCACCATGAACGATCAAGCGCAGGCCAAGCAACTGATCGACCATGGACGCCGGCTAGTTGCGACCAAGAACTGGGACGATTTGCGTGACGTAAATGGTCAATTGTGGATGCTTGTTCCGGATACCGAGCGCGCAGAGGAAGACGTGCGCCTCTATACTGGTATCGTTTAAGCACGCCGTTTGCGACGGGTCTTCACCGACCCGTCGCCCCGCCACGAGGCCGACTCACCGATGAAAACTAAGCATCGGCCAACCCATATCATGGCACTATGCTATGGATCAACCGGTGCCGCCGTGTTTCAAACAGGCACAAGTGCAAACCAATTGATCCAGACATACTTTAAAACAAACGGCAGACTGCGCTCAACGGGTAATCCATATCAATAAATTACTACCCCATACTTCGGTTGCTTCGACCTACTTGTTTTAGAGAGTTTCTTTGGCGCTCTGACAGTTCCAACTCCCTAACACGCTCCCACAATTGAATATTCTGCGCAAGCACCCGATCGCGTTGCGTTTGGGCGATTGAAAGCTCGCGCCCCAATAGCATTAACTTATCTTCAAGGCGCTGAATTTTTTTCCCGCTTGAGGATCCTCCGCCGTTATTAGCTTTCGCACGACATGCCTCAATTTTTGCCAATATTGGTAAGTGGGCTCTTCTCGACTTTTTCAAGTAGCCTCGGTCGAAGCCGGCTTCCAAACTAACAATGCTGGCCGTGAGCTTCGAGAAATCCAATCCCACATGCACCGCCACTACAGGTTTGCCATCCAAAAGACGCTGCAAAGCGTCCTCGCACGCTATCAGACCGCTGCTCGTAGGTTCCATTAACGCTCCACTCTGTTGATCTGACGCGCCTTAAAGTAAGACAACCGCTCAAGATCGCCCTTTGTGATTTGATACTCGCCAGTATTATCTGCATACCCAGCCAGCTCGGCAGTTGTAACTTGAATAGCATCATCGACCAGTTCAGGCTTAATTATCGCGCCCTCACAAGAGAGACACTCAGTAAAATCACCTAGCATAAAGGAGTCGCATCGTCCGACTTTTGTACACCCGCCTAAGAGTGTGTCTCGATAGCTAATACTCCCACTCTTTACCTGAACAACAGTTTCAGCCCGCACATCCTCTACACATACCTCGCCTTTTTCTACGCGAGTCTTTTGTTTCTCCATATAGGATCCAGTACCGCCAAATAAGGGGTCATCTCTAAATAGCACATCAGATAGAAGTTGATTCGCAACAGCCATGGGAATTCCCATTTGAAATTCCAAAGCAACGTGAGAAGGAGGCAATACAAACTCTTTCCTTCCAGGATCGTAGTAACCAAAAATTGTCCTGAGGTTTTCGAAACCATTGCTGTAATACCGAGACATTTCAATGGTCATATGTTTGTACTGTGACTTCAGACTGGGCAATGAGACAAACCCGCTATTGCTTGCATAAAATGCCAATGAACGGCGAAATTGATGACTGGTCAAAGGCCAGGATTGTCCAACTCCAAATTTAGACTCGTGATAAAAGTCGCGCTTAGTGTCGGTTTGAGACAACTCCTGCAAGTCAGACGATTCAATTACAAAAGATTTGAAAGCTGCAAGCCTCACATTTGAAGCAGTTAAGCTACCAACTCCAACCTCGGCTCCCTTATGCTTTAGGATAGACGGATTGAGAAATAAGGGACAGTTCGGGCCCGTTGCGATCTTGTACAATTTTGCAAGACCGCGACAGATGGCCTGTGCGATCTTCACTGCCTTGACGACATCACTTGGCGCAAACCACGACTCTGCTTTTCTGTAACCGGTAAATTTGGTCGTAGTAGAAAGTATGCTTACTGCTCTCGTCCGATCACGCACCACGCCGATATCGTCAACGGTTTCCTTTATATATATCTGCTCTGCAAGACAATTATACGGCATACGCAGCACTTCCTGATCGCGCATTCCAGTATATAGGTGAATAACCTGCTTTAACGCATACTGCATTTTTAGCAGTGACGAACTAAAATATCTTTTATGCTCACACAAAAATTCACCAGAAAAAACATCAGCCAATCCATGATGCTCAAGCGCATCAATCATAGCTGGCCTAAAGTAGGTTTTACCGCCAAACCCTGCCGCACTCTGAGTTGAGAAATTAAGCCCGTAATATTTATCATCAAACTTAGCTATGAATGATTCGAAACGACCTATACCAACGTGCATCTGATCTAATAGATCGGCCAAGCCATTTATCATCCCCAAATAAATCCGAGTAGGAATTACCGGGTGTTGATGGTAGCTACCCCTATCAAATTTAAGATCACCGCTATTAACTACTCGATAACCTAGGCGGTCCTCACCAACGAGAATCAACCCCCTAAGGATGCTGGAAACCAACCTAGCGATCAAGCAACTATCTTTATTATCCTCAAGGAATGCAGCTAAATAAATGGGGGTAGTTAGTAACTGCCGCAAAGTAAGCGAGCCAACGGCTGGTTTTTCCTTTTGTCGATCACAGAATTTAATAGCTGCACGAATTACAAACCAATAGTTTACTACTGTTCCAACGCTGAGCTTGCCGGCTCGCCCACCACCCACAAAATAGATCAGGCAGTAAATCACATACTTCGCCTCATCAATTAGCGAATACTGTTCAGAGCCATTAAACTCAAAAACCGTTTCAAAATAAAACTTATTGACCTTTTTCGAACTGAGCCTATAAGGATTAAAATCCCAAACCTGTTCTTTATAAACAGCTGTTGGAGCGCCGCTATTGTCGCGGCACAAGACAAAATCTGGGTTCGGTACAAAGGCACTAGTAATCAGGGCTTTATCCGGAGCAAAACTACCCAATCGTTCAGCACCAACAAAAAGACTACTTACGGCTGCCAAACTCAAAATACAACCCCCATTTTCTCAAAACGCTGCAAACGCCTTTCCCAAAATGGTGTTAGTACACCAAGTTCGAAAACTTTTTCTCTCGTCTCTGCAACCATTTTAGCTGTAACTTCAGAGCGAGCCGCGATTGCATCCAAAACAAATTCGATCCTGATACATAAATCTTTATATAAAGACTCTGCATGACTGCTATCACCCGCCGTATCACGCACAACGTTAATCACATAATGTAGACTAAGGACTTTATGAATATCTTCCTGATCAGAGTGACAAATATAGTGTGCGCAATACAAGCAGCCATATTGAGTTCGACAATTCGGTTCAATCACCACCGTTCCAGCATCGCATACTGCCCTCGGCAAATTGAAGACCTCGCAATGGCCGGATGCCGTGGAAGTCCCTGCTTTTAGCGCAGCTTCACTTCGTTCACGCACCATCTGCGCGGCGTGGCGCACAGACTCCCAATATGTGCCAAATTCCGTTTCCTGCTGCTCGATAGTCGCTTCAGAGTACACCGCCAAATTAACCGCTTTGGTATGGTTTAGTGACTGAGCTACAACCTCTGGATCGAAGCGTGCCGAGTGCTCGGTATTACTTTTATGTTTGCGAACTTTCCGTGACGTTATGTTGGGAAACGTCGGATCCAAAAAAACTCCCGAGATAGAACTGTAAAATGTTTGCATTGCGGTAGCCGCATAAAATCTGGAAAATACTCGACCAAATTCACCACCTTTACTACTAACAGTAAAAAACAAACTATCAACGTACTGGCCATCAAGAACCCATTCGCGAAGCTTCAGATACTCCTTGAGAATATGTAGCCCTTCTTTGCGGCCAATGACATAGCCTGCTTTCTTTCCCCCCGCGCGAAATTTAATTGCTACCAGTTCTTTTTTTAGCGAAGAACTTGCTAACTCCAGAGCATCCTCATATTTAAATTGCTCTAGTTCTGTGGGGGAGGCACCGGTTATAAGCAACATCAGGGCTGCATAGGCTTTCGCTGCCAGAACAGCCATTAGAATCCGATCATAACAACGTCGATTCGTATTAGCAGCATCAAAATTAACTTGCACTTTTTTAAGGTCAAACTTGATGTTGCCCAGGTTAACATCCCGCCTTTTTTCCACAAGACGCGAAAAATACTCATCGATAGTAGAAATACGCCGGGCGTCAGCATTATAACAAGCGGCGCATTGAGTGAATGGGCCGGACGTACCCGACTTCGAAGGAAATCGCACTACCTCATAATCTCTTATTTTCACCACGCACGGATAATGCTCATTTTTAAGGAGGAACTCGCTATAGCGACGGCCAATGGCCAAGCAAGCATCCTTAAACATTTGTACATCCGACACCCTCGGCGGTCTAGTAGAACTCCTTTCGGGAGAAATCAATACCGCACAACGTATGACGTATTTATAATCTTCTGGCAGTTGTAACTCTATAAGTTTCTGGAACGCCTTTTGAAGGGCATTCGCATGCCTAGAAGAAAACCTCTCCTTTAGAAGCAATTCATTCAGATAGTCAGTATATCCCACATATGCACTAGACGCTTGGTCAGCATCGCTGAATACTTCCATATATCCATTTTCATTCAACCAATTAACAACACCCTCAAACAACCTAAAGCGAAGTAAAACTGTTGTACCTCGAAAACCCAAAAAATAATCTAGCAGATTTATAATCAGCTTGCGGCGGCTTTTGACCAATGATGATTCCATTACCGGAATACCTTTATCTGAGTCAAGTCCGAATCCAGCGATCTTCCCGCGATTGCAATAGGCAAAACTTCCAATATCTAATGGAGATTTACGCCCTCCCGCTTCAGCGAGTTGCAAGCGCAGGCGCTCTGGGCGCAAAAACTCCGTGCCAATCTGTTCTAGCGTGATGATATCCGTGTCCCGCTGCACCATTTCTACTTCTTTATCCATCTTGTGGATCCAGCCCCAGATCAGCATAACTATTAAAAAAAAGCTTTGCCTCATAAAACTCTTGAGCAACTAGTTTCTTAGGCAGCATCTTGAATAGCTGAAGATAGTGCTCCGTCATTTCTCTCGAAACGTGGTGCATACGTTCCCTAATAAAATCAATGTCGTTCCCCGGCTGCATAATGCCGGCTTCAATGAACTCTTGCAGGCGCTGATATAGCTGGAACGCGAAAGTTGCACGCAACCAGTGATACGTAAAATCTTTTGGAAATATATGAGATACTTTCTGTAGCAGCTTGCGCTTGATAGTGTCCGTCACTTGGCCTGTAGGACGGGATTTTACAACCGGGTAACGCGGATCGTCTTTCGCCATGTAATAGCATCCGCCTTGGTCGGAGAGGAAGATATACATATCATCATCACTCATGAAAAAGCCGGGGTATTGTGTTGCCAGATGCACGCGCAACTTGGCTCGCCGCTCCTTCATCATAGAGCTGTTTGCGAGCACCAGCAATTCCTCTGCAAGCTGCTTTGGCACATGCAACCGCTGACTGCGATCCTTCTTAGTATCAATTCCCGTACCAGGGCCCGCATGCAAAAGATAAGTGCCATCGCCTTGTAATTTATCCGGCGTAAAATTCTTCAAATGCTTAATACGCATGGTCAAAACAGTCTGCTTGCGCGCCCCCGTGATTAACGCAGTAAGTAGGATAACGCGCTCCAAGGCCGACCATTCTTTACCTTTCAAAATCCCCATAAACTCCGCCAGTTCGGTATTCGAGAGCGGCCGGAGGTCTTCACCGTCCTCTCGCACATAGCCTATTGATACAAAACTGGCGGGCGCCTTCGACTTGGTCTGGCTGCGTTTCTCAGCCGAAAGCATTTTGGCCGCTCCGTAGGAATTTTTTACAAGAAACTTAATTTCCTTGACCGTATCGACTCGCTGCATATCAATATCGTGCCAATTACAACTTACGAACCTGTAAAAATTAAACACAACGCCTGTATATTGATTTATTACAGCCGCACTACGTTTCCCGCCATTAATTAAACTGGCAAAATATTTATATGTGGGCCTCAGCGCTGGACGACGGCCTGAAAAGTCTAGCCAATCAAGCCCTTCTTCCTCACAGAAGATCAGATAGTCTAGTAGCTTGCTGGCCCGACGACGAATTTCGTCGGTAGGCCTATTAGTTAATGTTTTGTCTTCAACCAAGTACCGAAGGTAAGAATTAGCTTCAAACCACGGCTTGCCGGTATTGTGAAATAGGAAAGGACAATTGTAGATATCACCTGAACCGCTTAATGCGCCAAATTCATTGACCTGATGAAGCACCTTGGAAGTAGCGCCTTCAAGCGTCGACTCAATGGATCCGCGAGGCTTTTCAGTGACATGCAAACTGGCGAAGGCATCCCGCACATGGGGGATCAGCACCAGGCGACCTTCGTGACGCGGATTGGAGTAGGACATGACTCAACCTCAGAGGAATGAGTCAATCTTATAGGTTATGTGTTGAATGTAATCCCTACTTGTCAATATTTTTCTTGTTAAGCGATTCAACCCAAGGGTCCAACTTATGGAATAGATTGATGTTGTCTGCCTCCGCCTGAATGAGTCCACTCGCGCCTTCTGAGAATAATTTCCGCTTTTTTATCAATTTTTTGGGTGCAATTCCTACGATGGCCACTGTTACTCCGGCATTGTGGCTAGCGAGGTTGGCCCACTTGAACGAGGTATGAGCAAACTCAATCTCGTAGCCTGCGCTAAAGATCAATGGCCACAGGATCGATACCTGTTGACCTTGGCAGATGGAGTTTGTTGTCACAAATGCAGCAGCAGAATTAGCACTAGCACCGTAGTCCGCAGCTTTCATGAACCAGCCTGTGACATAGTCCAGTGACTTTGAAGCGTTCGTGCGGCCTCTGAACACGGCAGAAACATCAGCCTTTTGTTCTGGTGTCTGAAATTTCGAGCCGAGATACGGCGGATTCCCACAGATATAAGTCTCACCTCCTTCGTTTTCGAAGTCGATTTCAGTCTGATCCAAGGGTGTGCTGAACAAGTCATCACCAACGACTTTCACGCCAGTACCCGAGGGCCGGCAGATGCTTAACCAATCCAATCGCAGTGCGTTGCCGCAGACGATCCAGTTCTGCGAGTCCAGCGGCAAAAATTCTGCCAGCGCATCCAGCTGTCCGCGATACAGCACGTCACACTGGAATTCGGCGATTATTAGCGCCAAGCGTGCAATCTCTGCCGGAAAATCGCGCAGCTCGATGCCGCGAAAGTTGGTCAGCGGGATTTCTGATTTATTGTTGGCTTCGCCCCGTTGGCGATTGATTTCCGCCTCGATCTCGCGCATCTGCTTGTAAGCTATGACTAGGAAGTTGCCGGAGCCACAGGCCGGATCGAACACGCGGATGCGCGCCATACGTTTGCGGAGGTTGAGCAGCTTGGCTTTGTTGTCACCGGCCGCGTCCAGTTGCGCACGCAGATCATCCAAGAACAGTGGATTCAACACCTTCAGTATATTGGGCACACTGGTGTAGTGCATACCCAGTGCGCCGCGTTCCTCATCATCGGCCACGGCCTGGATCATGCTGCCGAAGATGTCTGGATTGATTTTTTGCCAGTTTAGGTTACCGGCGTGCAGCAAGTAAGTGCGCGCCATCCGCGAGAAGCGCGGTACTCCGGCGCTACCCGAGAACAAGCCACCATTCACATAGGGAAAGCTGATGGCCCAATTGGGTAGCCGCGACTGAGCGGTGGCCCGCTCGGCCCGCTGGATGTTCATGGCGCGGAAGATTTCCGACAGCACCAGATGGGTGTTGGAGCCGTCGCGTTCGCTGTACCGCTCCACGGTGAGGGTGAACAGACTATCGCCATCAAAGATGTCGGTGTCTTCGGCAAAGAAACAGAAAATCAGCCGCGCCATAAAGTTGTTCATATCATGACGGCGTTCTGCCTTGGCCCAGTCAGGATTGTAACTCAGCAGTTCAACGAACAGCTTGTTCAGGCGGCTCGTGGCGCGCACGTCGATGGGGTTGTCCTTGATCTCCTTTATGGTGGAGATGCCGGCCAAAGGCAGGAGAAAGCCGAAGTGGTTGGGGAAGTCCGAATAAGCGCAGGTGATGGTTTCACCTCCGATCAGCTCTTCAGCCTCAAGAGTTTGGCCATCGGTGGCGAGGATGAACTTGGCTTTGGCTTTTGTGGTGGCCGGGCTAGCGCGCAATGCCTTGAGGGTTTCTACCACGGTACCGGCTTCGCATACGGCGATATGGATGTTGTTGCGCAGTAGCACGCCACCGGCCACATCCGATGCGTTGTTGTTGCCTGCACGCAGGCGCTTGAGGGCCGTGTCCTTACTGCCAAATGCGGCCAGAAAGGCGAATGGAAACTCCGCGGTGTCGAAGGGCTGGAGGGCCAGCTCCGATATTGCGGACTCAATTTCTACTGCATTCATGGTTTACCAATGTCCAGATCGCTCATGAGCGATTGCGACGACTTTAGCCGTTAATTTTGTGGGTTGTGGCTAGACCACAGTGGGCTTTTGTATTCGTGCCGGCCACGGTCGGGGATGATAACCCGGCAGCCTCAAATGAGGTGGTAACCGCCCATGTTCACAGCGGCAGCGAACGCTAGTCCCGCCTTACGTTGGTTTTCGGCTCCGTTGCTCCACAATGCCCAATATTATAATCTCGGAGCGGGCTGCCGACCAGCAAATGTCGCCCGTAACCTGGATCTCACCTCTCTCCCGAAAGTGCTACCGCGCCTGCTGCTTGATGGCGGGCGCACCATCCAAGCAGACTCCACCAAACCCCAATCGTCCCGATAACGGTTTCCTACTGACGGCTCTTCATCAATCGCGTTTCCTGTACCTGACACCATCTGCAGGTACTGCCACATGCTTCCCTCCAGAACCTTTTGCTTGAGATCCAAACGTAGCCTTTTGGGCTTCCTGAGCTTGTTCATGGCCTCCCAGGCTACCCTCACGCGCGCCGAGACGTGGGTGATTACTGACGGTAATCATCCCGTTCAGGCATCGGCACATGTCCGGCTGATTCTCCTGGACGAGCAAGAGCGGCTTGAGACTAAGCTTTCGGAAGGGCTACCAGCGAATCAGCAGCAAGCCATCGCCATCATGCAGCAACGCCTCAAGAGCAGCGATGCGCAGCGCTTGCAGCGCGACCTGGCCTTATCTCAGCAAAACCTTGTAGACGCCTGGAGCATTGGGGTCACGAAGGTCCCAGCAGTGGTGGTCGACCGCACGTTTGTTGTGTATGGCGAAACCAATGTTCTGGCGGCGGAACAGCGCATTGCCCAGTGGCGTGCTGCTGCCCACCATCAAGATGAAGCTGGCCAGGGAGATATACCGTGATGAACCTGCGCAAGCCTTCGGCATGGACGGCCTTGGCCCTGTCGATCTCGACCGGGCCAGCCGCCGCCGGTACAGTGACCTCGGCCACCCTCGCCGCCTCAACCCTGTCGCCTGACTGCCTGGAGTACAAGGTGGTCGGCATATGCTACTGGCTGCTCTGCACGCCGTTTGGCTGCAAGGTCAAGACGTCGACCAAGGTTCGACATTATGTTCCCGACGCGGTTGTATCGAGCTACTCGAACACTGGGGAAAACCCTTGGGTCGAAGTCTCTTCGCTGAGTTCACCCACTTCATTCGCCCAGGATGGCGGCGACGGAACCACCAACCACAACAACGAAGACAACCTGGCCAAATTCAAAAACACTGACGTCATTGGCCACCCCGGAGGTGCTACGTTCAGTAAGTTTGCCAGCGCTTCGGGGTATGCCTGTCAGGGTGCTGCGACCCCCTACATGCCTTACCTGCTGAGCACGCTGGACACCATCGCCTGGCGTTATGGTGTTCCAGAATCAGCCTATCCCGAAGCCCTGATTCCCAGTCAGCGAGAGGTGGGCGGTCTCACCTCGGGGGACATGTGGGGAAGCCTTTATCCCCGTAGTGGTTTTATCCATCAAGCCGACGATTACAAGGCAGCGGCCGTGATCGCGCAGCGCGCTGGTGACGTGGTCACTCGCCGCGGTCAGATTCACGTCTATCAACCCCTTCTGGCAAAGCCTCAGCCAGGCTACTGGCCTGCCGGGGAATTGATCGAGACCGACGCCACCACCGGTAAGTGGCAAGAGCTCACGCCGACCCTCAGTCAAAGCTGTGCGGTATTCCCGAACTCGCAGCCCCGTGTGCAGGCGACCGATGGCGGTTATGCCTGGGCGCTATGGCGACCCTATTCCTGCTGCAAGCGGCAAGGACAAACTTTTCTTGGCAGTACGGACTTTCAATGATGATCAAGAGGACTTCAATCATGCGCTGCGCCGCCATGTTGACTATCGCAATCATGAGCGCCCTGACGGTACACAGCGCCCTTGCCGAGACGCCAGGGATCAGTGCCAGCTCGTCCGGTAGCGTCATCGGTGACGATGTCTTGTACAGCGTCGGCGGCGGCAACGCCGTGACCATGGGAAGCGCCGGGAACATGGACAGCATCAGCATTGGCGGTGGCTGGAACAGCAACCTGGTCTGCGGAAACATGAGCCTGAACAATACACTGGAGAATCAGTTGAACGGTGCCACTTCCGGCTTTCAGACGATCATGGGCTCGATGATCTCCAACGCCACCAGCGCGGTGGCTTCATTGCCAGGGCTGATTATCCAGCGCGCCAATCCGGCGCTTTACAACCTGCTCACCAACGGCATCCTGCAAGGCCGTCTTGATTTCGACCGCTCCAAAGGCACGTGCCGCGCCATAGCGGACAAGATGCTCGATGTCGCGGGCGGACAAATGGGCTGGGACAAGATCGCCGAAGGCCAGGCCATGAGTCAGGCGGTGAAAAACGGGAATACAGATGCTGTCTCGGCCGTCGCGCAGGTCGAAAAGCAAGGTGGGAATGACGGTATCACCTGGGTGGGTGGAAGCAAGGCCGGCGGATCGGGCCAGCAACCGATCAAGGTCGTAGGCGATGTCACTCGGGCAGGATACAACCTGCTGAACGGACGTAATGCCGCTGATACAGCGTCTATCAGCCCATCGAGCTGCAACAACGGCATGGTGTGCTCTACCTGGCCTTCGCCGCAGGATGCAACCACATTCGCCAACCGTGTTCTGGGAGAGCAGCAACAGCGCACGTGTGAGGGTTGCTCCAAAACCACCTCCACTGCTGGCGTTGGACTCACGCCCCTCATTCAAGAGTCCTACGACTCAAAACTCAAGGCACTGCAGGAGCTCATTTCAGGCAACAAGTCCCTCACGCAGGAGAACCTGTCGCAAGCCAGCAGTAGCTCTCTGCCTGTGACGCGCGGCGTGGTCGAGGCCCTGCGCTCCGAACACGACCAGGACATATTGGCCAAACGCCTCGCTTCAGAGCTCGCTTTATCAGATGTGCTGGGTAAAGCGTTGCTACTTCAACGCACCCTGTTTACCGGGAGCAAGGAACCGAACATCGCCGCCAATGATGTGGCCCAGCAGGCGGTCAGTCAGCAGAACAACAACCTGCAACAGGAAATTGACAACCTGAAGACCGAGCTGGACATGCGGCGCAATCTAGCCAGCAACTCTCCGACCGCCATTCTGCAACGAGCTCAGAGCCGGCAGGAAGGCTCAAAAATCATCTTCCAGGGTGATCCCACACCGGATCGCCTCAAACAACTGCAAAGCCCGAAGAAGGAGGACTGACGATGACGTCGAGCACAGCAAAAACTGGACGATGGAGAAAAGCGGGCAAAGCTGCGCTGGCTTTTCTATCGATGTCATTACTGACGGCGCTACTGGTCGTGGCGTTTCTGACGTTCGTCAGCAAGGTGTTTGGGGATCTGGAGCAATTCAGCGAATGGCAGAGAACGCACTACGGGTACATGCTGGCCTGGCGGCTGTTGGTCTACGCAACGCTGGCCTTCGGATGGTTCAAGATCAGGAAACACGTGACACTCCGAGCGTCTCCCACCAACCCAGTCCCATCAGGGCTGAGCAGGTGCGAGATGGCAGCCTTGCTGCTGATTGCCCTGCTGGAGCTGCGGCGTGCAAGTCTGCTTGAGGGAGTCAGCACACTATGATTTTACACACCAATGATTATCTGGAGTATTACCTCACCCTGGTGGCCTGGATCATCAACAGCGGCGTCTGGAACATGATCGAGGACAGCGGACTATTCGCAGCCCCCTTTGCCGCCATCATCATCAGCGAATGGCTCAAGGCACGTGCCGAGGGGGCCGACGAAGGCAACAAAGGGGTGCTCTCACTGGCCCGAGTCGAGAACCGCTTCTACACCGCGATTCTGGTCATCATTGTCTGCTGCATGCCTTTGGTGACCGTCAGCATCGACACGCTGCGGTTTGACCGAAGCCGCTCGGAGCAGTGTCAGTATTCGGTACCCAACCCTGCCGATACGGGCTGGAACACCTCATTCAGTACCTTGAACGGAAAAAGCGCCGTTGTTCCTGCGTGGTGGCTATTCGTGCATGCGATGTCAAAAGCCGCAACCGCAGCCTCCATCGCGGCGATCCCTTGTGGTGTAGACCTGCAACAAGTTCGAATGGATGTGAACAGGGCACGTATCAACGACCCGCTGCTTGCCCAGGAGGTCGCTGACTTCACGAACGACTGCTATGCACGGGCGCGTGCAAAGCTGTTCATGACCCAGCCTACCCTGAGTAAGGATCAACTCAACGACGTCAACTGGATCGGCTCGAGGTTCTTTCTGCAGACGCCAGGGTATTACGATGATGGTTTCTCTGGATTTAGATCACACACGCCTCGAACCAAATGGCCTTATGACACAACTCGCGATGCAGGCCTGCCCCAAACCACCGGTGGCGGTGGCTTCCCTACCTGCACGCAGTGGTGGTCGGATAGCAGCATTGGCCTACGAGCCAGGCTGCTGGAGCAGGTCAGTCCAGATCTGCTGAGCAAGCTCGCTCAGTGGGCAAAATTCATGACCCCGAATGAGGTGAACGACTCGGTCATTCGCGATCTGGTTTCTCCGAGGAAGCAGAAACTGACGCAGGGACAGGTGTATACCGACTACGGAGGCCAAGTGGGTGGTTCAGTGATGAATGACTTCACACGCCTGACCGCAACCGTCGGTCAAGCAGCAGGATCGTTGGCGATGTACCCCGCTATGGACAGCGTCCGTCAGGCAGCCCCCATGGTAATGGCCTTTATGAAGATGGCTTTGATCATCTGTATTCCATTTGTCCTGGTATTCGGAATGTTTGATCTGAAGGTCGTGATGACGATCACATTCGCCGAGTTTGCATTGATCTTTGTCGACTTCTGGTTCCAACTGGCCCGGTGGGTTGACAGCACGATACTGGACGCCTTATACGGCAACGGGATCGGCAGTGACATCCCTCATTCCAATTTTGATCCAGTGTTTGGGGCCAGCAATGCACAGGGAGACCTGCTGCTGGACTTCGTGATAGGGGCAATGTTCATCGTCCTGCCAAGTTTCTGGGTAGTTGCCCTGGGCTGGACCGGAATGAAGCTTGGCTCACTTATGAGTGGACTGACCGACGGTGTTGATAGTGCGAGGCAAGCATCATCGAAAGGGGCTAATCAAATAAAAGCAGCAATAGAGAAAAAACCTTAGCATCAGCTGATTAGGGTGCCGCGCTTTACGGATTCGGCACTCTAATCAACACGAACACCACCAATATAGTTACCGAAGCCATCTACGCCATTGCGTTTCACCTTGCTGGAGGTAAGATCTTCTTCATCATCAAAATGAACGAGCTGAGAACCACGCAAAGCGCGTTCAATATCAGGGTTTGTGACGAAACCGATTGCGATTGCGATAAAGCACACAACCGCCAATACATACAGCAATCCCCACGCCACAAAGAATGCGCCAGTACCGATCACCGCCACACGGGCAGCCCACCTAACTGGTGTCACGATCAGGCCAGGCACGCCAGCTCGGCTGAGCAACAACCAGAACGCGCGCTCAACATTGAGTATTCGACGCAGACCACGACCGAGCACGTGACCAAAACGCGCTGCACCACTTAAATCCGTATTGGCATCTGGGGTCATGTGTCACCTCGCCGGTCGATTAGAGCATGTCGTATTGATATCAATTGATAACCCATTAGTGGGTATCTTCAGCTCAATCCCCCTTGAAAATCAAGCCCTCGACGAGCAGTTGCGCAACAGATACCGACCGTTGAGAGGCCCGAGTCGACAGTGCTTCGACTGAAAAGCTGTCCCAGCCATCGTGCGCTTCACCTGGAGACATGAAGCGCTGCCATGGACCTTTCACTGGATTTCAATCTTTGCCTGCCCCGGATTGTCGGCACCAAAGGGGAAAATGGGCTGAAGCAAAAGGGCAAAGCGAAGGGTTTGAATGGAATGGGGAATAAGGGTAAGTGCCTTACCTGAAAAGGCCGGCGATTCCGCCGGAAATGGACGCCGAAAGGGTTCGAAAGGCGGTCCTCCATGAAAATTGGATTTACAAAAAAACTAACCTAAACAAGCAGTTGGAGACTACATTTTCTTCGGCAAGCATGGCAACATCGGTTCGCTGACACTGTTTGGATCCCAACCATTCAGGTGGAGGCTCATGTACATAACCTTTCCAAGATGGATATGGGTTTCGACTTGTCACGCTGAGCCCTATAGAGCAAAAGGCCCACCATGACTTCATCATGGGTGCCTCAATGCTTAGTTTCTTTCAGCGAAGAAAAACATCGCCAGCCACGCCCTCCAATGCTGCAGGGTTTACCAAACCCGAGTCTGCCGACGCGTTACTGTCTACACCCCGACGGCGTCAGCTCATTGAAAACATATGGCAGCGAACGTCCCTGCCCCGCACGCAGTTCGATACGCTATACGTGCAGGCATTCAAGAGCTACGCAGCCTTGGTGCAGCATCTCCCTGCCTCTGAGAACCATCACCATGCCTACCACGGCGGCATGCTGGATCACGGGCTTGAAATCGTCGCCTACGCACTGAAGATCCGGCAGATGTACCTGCTGCCCATCGGGGCCCCGCCCGAGTCGCAGGCTGCTCAATCCGAAGCATGGTCTGCCGCATCGGCCTACGGTGCGCTCGTGCATGACCTCGGCAAGATTGCTGTGGACGTCAAGGTGGAACTGGCAGACGGCACGACCTGGCATCCATGGCATGGGCCACTGGATCAGCCATACCGATTCAAGTACGTGGAAGGTCGCGACTACCGGTTGCATGGAGCTGCTTCGTCGCTGATCTACGCCAATGTCATTCCGGCGAAGGCACTGGACTGGCTCAGCGGGTTTCCCGAGCTCTGGACCCAACTGGTGTTCGCGTTCGCAGGGCAATATGAGCATGCCGACATCCTGGGAGAAATTGTCTCACAGGCGGATCAGGCATCGGTGGCGCAAGAACTCGGCGGCAATCCAGGTCGGGCAATGTCAGCGCCTAAACAATCCATTCAGCGGCAGCTGGCCGAAGGCTTGAGGATGCTCATCTCTGAGAAGTTCAAGCTGAACCAGCCCGATGGTCCTTCAGACGGCTGGCTGACGCAGGACGGCTTGTGGCTTGTCAGCAAGCCTGCGGTAGACCAGCTCAGGGCTCATCTGCTGTCACAGGGCATTGAGCACATTCCGACGTCCAATGCCCCCATGTTCAATCTGCTCCAGGATCAGGCAATCATTCAGCCTAATGGAGAGGGAAAAGCCATTTGGAAGGCCAGCATCGACAATGGTCGAGGCTGGAAGAACACGTTCACGGTGTTGAAGATAGCGCCGGCATTGATCTGGCCGAACGCTACCGAAAGACCAGAGGCGTATACCGGCACCCTTACGGTGGAAGCCGCAGGACCGGCGGAAGAAGTCGAGCAAGCGCTTGTGGGAGCCGCCGAACCACTATCGGTAGGTAACAACAAGAAGATACCTGCCGCGGTCAATCAGACGGCTCAGCAATCCTCTCAGAAACAAGCACCGGCACCAGTAAAAGATTTTGATGCGCTGGATGAGCTGCTCGATCTATTTCCCGATCCAGTACCTGCTGCTCCAACTGCACCAGTGCAAAGTAGCCCGGAGAGCACTGACGACGATCAGATCCCCTTTTCTCCTCCAACCAAACCACCTGCACGGCTTAGTCAGCCCAAGCAGGCTGAGGCTGACATCCCCGTTTTTGAGACAACTCCAGCAACAGACACTGCCAAGAACTCGACTGACTCGGCCCCGAATCATGGCACCAACTTCTTCACCTGGCTGAAAGGCGGTGTGATCTCTCACCGGATCATCATCAATGACGCCAAAGCGCGTGTACATACCGTGGACAGCACGGCGTTTCTGGTCAGTCCGGATATCTTCAAACGTTACGCGCTTGAGCATCCGGCGATTGAGCACGAGGCGAAAGAGCGCGGTCTCGAAGCCTGGCAATTGGTCCAGCGATCTTTTGAGAAGCTGAAAAAACATCGGAAGACGCCCGCCGGCCTGAACATTTGGACATGCATGGTCAAAGGACCGCGCAAAAGCAAGCAACTGCGGGGCTATCTGCTCCTAGAGCCCACCGACGTCTTCAGTGAAGTGCCCTACGACAACCCGGTCATCAGCTTGGCGGACTTGGCAGATAAGGAACCATCTGAATGAACACAATGACACTGCCTGAGCTGACCCAGGAATACATTCTCACCCATGATTTACGGCCGGACACGGTCAAGATCTACTGGGCTGCCACAAAGTCCTATGTCAGATTCTTCGGTGACCGTCTGGCAAGCGAGACGACGCACCGGGACATGCTCGACTGGCGCAGATCCGAACTGGAGAGAATCTCAAAGCGCAGTTGGAATACGTACTCCAGCCATTTGCGCACCATCTACGGCTACGCAATCGAACACGGTCTGGTAGACATGGTTGCTAACCCATTTAAAAACACGAGTGTGGTGCCACCCAAGCGCCCAAAAAAGACAGTTGCTAACGACGCTAGCGTCCGCGCTCGTAACTGGCTCAAGGTGTTGGCAGCAGAAGAACGTGCCACTGGAAAACGGACAGAAATTACTCCGGCCTGGTTCTGGCTCACCGTGTTCGAAACCTTCTACTACACGGGGCTAAGGCTCAACGCGCTGCTGTGCCTGCGTTATGCGGATGTGTACCTGGGCGACCGGCTGATCCGAGTCAGAGGTGAAACAGAGAAAACTCACCGTGAGTTCCTGATTCCGATCCCGGATGGGCTCATGGCACAGTTGGAAACCATCATGAACGCTGCTAAAGCAGTGAGTTTTCAGCCCGAAGACCAACTGTTCAACGTAAACAGATTTTCTGGTCACTACCGTCGTCAAGAGATGAACTCTAATCAGGTGGAGGCTATGTACAAAAAGCTCACCGCGATGACCGGGGTACGCATGACTCCTCACCGGTTTCGTCACACGATCGCCAGCGAGCTGATGACGCTGCCAGAGCGCAATATCTATTTGACCAAGAAACTGCTGAACCACTCGAATATCGCAACGACGATGGATTACATAGAGCCTGACTACGAGATGATGCGAGCGGTGATGAATGAGCGAGGCAAGCGACCGGCCAAGATCAGCTACCTGGCAAAAGCAGATGCCGCGCAGCGAGCTGAAAAACATTACTCTGTAGCTGCTCCAGTGAGGGACTTGACTTCGGGATCGTCGATACACGAAAGGACAGCAGTTGCCGACAGAGCATCGGGGCACGTCTTGGGCAAAACGCCCGCCCAGACCGTGCAGTTAAAGCGCAAAAAACAAAGTGCCCCTTTGAATTCGCACTCGGGTACGACAATACAGGCTGCACCAGATATCACGTCAGGAAGTCACGAGTACATACCGTCCCCCTTGAATGAAGGCGACCCTGCTGTTAGGCAACTACCGTTAGGCTGCTCCAGCCCGGAAGATCTGTTGAGAAGCTTGGGCGAACTTACTAAGTGGGTACAACACAACATTGCCGGCGGAGGAACTGGTACTGAACCAGTGATTGAGGACAGACCTGTACCAAGCCAGGATGCTCGGCATCTACGCCCTGAAATGCTGGAAATGACCGGAAGGATAGGCAGGTCATGGTGATCCAGCTGCCATAGAGACAGTTGTAAAAATACTCAATCTGCCATTATCAGCAGATGCTTCGCACTGCAGATTATTTAGTTATGAGGCCTAATGACTGCTTCAGGCGGGCCTACGCCAGCACAGCACAGCAATTTTTTCCAAAAAAAAATGCCCCGATCACAAGCTTTCGCTTGGAACGGGGCGCTCTAATTTGACATCACCAGATGCTGGCGCTATCTTTCGCTCCAGACGGCTGCTTGCCTGGTTAAACGCACCAAGACGCTTGTCCGCTTTTTTGCAATGACCGACTACCTAAAAATCTAAAGATCGAGCTCTGTAGCAACAGTATTTGGTCGGGGTAAGGGGATTCGAACTCCTGACATCCTGCTCCCAAAGCAGGCGCGCTACCGGACTGCGCTATACCCCGGTAAATCAAGGCACCTCAACCAGCGGCCTGCGACCTGATACGAGTGGCATCAGATCTTTAAGATTCGGCTCCAAGGTGAACCTTGGAACCAAAAATGGTGGGTCGTGTGGGATTCGAACCTACGACCAATTGGTTAAAAGCCAACTGCTCTACCAACTGAGCTAACGACCCAAATATGGTCGGGGTAAGGGGATTCGAACTCCTGACATCCTGCTCCCAAAGCAGGCGCGCTACCGGACTGCGCTATACCCCGACTGAAACTGCATTGAATCTTACGAAATCTGGCTCCACGACCTGGACTCGAACCAGGGACCCAGTGATTAACAGTCACTTGCTCTACCAACTGAGCTATCGCGGAACTATCGATTTCAGATTCAACTTTACAACCTGTTGCCTTGAAACCAGCGTGCTGTTAACTCGTTGATTTCAATCTCATCGACCTTTGCGCTTCGTTTGTATCGTTGCGTTCACGTCTCTGAGGCGCGCTATTCTACAATTTTAAAAACACCTGTCAACCCTATAAATTGCTTTTTAAGACAATGATTTGCGATTTTTTCCCAGATCCCCTTTCAGGCCCGATTTTACTGCTGGCAGCATCCTCAGAAAAAAGGCCCTCGGCGAGAGGGCCCTCTATATAGAGCTGGCGAGCGCTATCAGGCAAACACGATCTCGTCGTCGACCACCTTGCCGGTGATGGTTGTACCGGGCATGAAGCTGCCCGAGAGGATCATCTGTGCCAGCGGGTTCTCGATCCAGCGCTGGATCGCCCGCTTCAGCGGCCGTGCTCCATAGACCGGGTCGTAACCGACGGCAATCAGCTTGTCCAGCGCCTCGGGGCTCAGGGTCAGCGCCAGCTCGCGTTCGGCCAGACGCTTGCGCAGGCGGCCCAGCTGGATATCGGTGATACCGGCGATCTGGTCACGCGCCAGCGGTTCGAAGATCACCACTTCGTCGATCCTGTTCACAAATTCCGGGCGGAAGTGCGTACCCACCGCATCCATCACCGCAGCACGTTGCGCCTCACGATCACCGACCAGTTCCTGGATCTGGGCCGAGCCCAGGTTGGAGGTCATGACGATCACGGTATTGCGGAAGTCCACCGTCCGTCCGTGGCTGTCAGTCAGGCGCCCGTCTTCAAGCACCTGCAACAGGATGTTGAACACGTCGGAATGTGCCTTCTCGACCTCATCGAGCAGGATCAGCGAGTACGGCTTGCGACGCACAGCTTCGGTCAGGTAGCCGCCCTCTTCGTAACCGACATAGCCCGGTGGTGCGCCGATCAGACGAGCCACGGAATGTTTCTCCATGAACTCGGACATGTCGATACGCACCATCGCCTCTTCGGTATCGAACAGGAATTCGGCAAGCGCCTTGCAGAGTTCGGTCTTACCCACACCGGTCGGACCGAGGAACATGAACGAACCGCTTGGACGATTCGGGTCGGAAAGCCCTGCACGCGAACGACGTACGGCATTGGAGACCGCGACCACCGCTTCTTCCTGACCGATTACCCGGTTGTGCAGCAGGGTTTCCATGCGCAACAGCTTCTCGCGCTCGCCTTCCAGCATTTTCGACACGGGAATACCGGTCCACTTTGACACGACTTCGGCAATTTCTTCCTCGGTCACTTTGCTGCGCAGCAATTGGTTCTCGGGTTTGCCGTGCTGATCGACCATTTGCAGGCTGCGTTCCAGGTCCGGAATGATCCCGTACTGCAACTCGGCCATGCGGTTCAGGTCGCCACGACGACGCGCCGCTTCCAGTTCCTGACGGGACTGCTCTATTTTCTGCTGGATCTGTGCAGAACCCGTTACTTCAGCTTTTTCCGAGGTCCAGATTTCTTCGAGATCGGCGTATTCCTTCTCAAGGCGCACCACTTCTTCCTGGAGTTTTTCCAAGCGCTTGATAGCCGCTTCATCCTTTTCCTTCTTGAGCGCCTGGGCTTCCACTTTCAGCTGGATCAGGCGACGCTCAAGACGATCAAGCACTTCAGGCTTGGAATCGATCTCCATACGAATGCGGCTGGCCGCTTCGTCGATCAGGTCGATGGCCTTGTCAGGCAACTGGCGATCGGTGATATAGCGATGGCTCAGCTTGGCCGCGGCGATGATCGCACCGTCAGTAATGGCGACCTTGTGGTGCACTTCATAGCGCTCTTTCAGGCCACGCAGGATTGCGATGGTGTCTTCTTCGCTCGGCTCGTCCACCAGCACTTTCTGGAAACGACGCTCAAGCGCAGCGTCCTTCTCTATATATTGGCGGTACTCGTTGAGCGTGGTGGCACCGACACAATGCAGCTCGCCGCGAGCCAACGCAGGCTTGAGCATATTGCCAGCGTCCATCGAGCCTTCGCCTTTGCCGGCGCCGACCATGGTGTGCAGTTCGTCGATGAACAGGATGATCTGGCCTTCCTGCTTGGACAGTTCGTTGAGCAGCGATTTCAGGCGCTCTTCGAACTCACCACGGTACTTGGCACCGGCAATCAATGCGCCCATGTCCAGCGACAGCAAGCGTTTGCCGCGAAGGCCATCTGGCACTTCGCCGTTGATGATGCGTTGCGCCAGGCCTTCGGCGATAGCGGTTTTACCCACGCCAGGCTCACCGATCAGCACCGGGTTGTTCTTGGTACGGCGTTGCAGCACCTGAATGGTGCGACGAATCTCGTCATCACGACCGATCACCGGGTCGAGCTTGCCCTCTTCGGCACGCTTGGTCAGGTCAACGGTGTACTTGTCCAGCGCCTGACGCGACTCTTCAACGTTAGGGTCATTCACAGCACCTTCGCCGCGCAGGTTGTTGATGGCGTTTTCCAGGGCTTTCTTGCTGACGCCCTGCCCCAGCAACAATTTGCCAAGCTTGCTGTTCTCGTCCATTGCCGCGAGCAGCACCAGCTCGCTGGAAATGAATTGGTCGCCTTTCTGCTGCGCCAGACGGTCGGCCTGGTTAAGCAGGCGCGCAAGATCCTGCGACATGTTGACGTCGCCAGTGGGGTTCTGGATTTTTGGCAGTCGGTCCAGCTCTGCGCTCAGTTCCTTGCGCAAGCTGTTGATGTCGAAGCCTACCTGCAACAGCAGAGGCTTGATGGAACCGCCCTGCTGCTCAAGCAGCGCCTGCATCAAGTGCGCAGGTTCGATGGCGGGATGGTCGAGGCCAACGGCCAGCGACTGGGAATCGGATAACGCTAACTGTAATTTGCTGGTCAATCTGTCGATACGCATTAGTCACCTTCCTTTAATGCAGGCCGGAGCAATGAACACACCTATAACGAAAACCTGCTGAATAGCCAGTTAGATGCGGACGATTCTGCGCGTTTCAAGCGTGCCGTGGTTGATACAGATCAGACGTGTGTTCGGCCAAGCCTAGCTGGCCCGCGCAAAAGAGCCTGCAATCAGGTGTGATCAATCCAGATCAGCGAGGCGAAGCGGCCAGTGCGCGCGGCACGCCTGTAGGAAAAGAAGCGCGGATCGGTGAAGGTATCCAGCCCGCCGCCGTACACGGCAGAGATACCTTGGGCTGCCAGTCGTAACCGGGCGAGCGCGTAGATGTCGGCCATGAAACGATCAGGATTCGAACTGGCGACAAACGCAGCGACTGTCTGCGGGTGGCTGGCGGTAAAGGCCTCGCGCACCTCGGGGCCGACTTCGAAAGACGGCTGGCCGATGGCCGGACCCAGCCAGACCATGATGTCTTCAGGAGCGCACTGCAAACTGTCGGCCGTCGCTTCCAGCACCCCGGCCGCCAGCCCGCGCCATCCGGCATGCGCGGCGGCGACGCGGGTGCCGTCGCGACGACAGAACAGTGCGGGCAGACAATCGGCGGTCATGATGGTGCAGGCAACGCCAGGGCTATCTGTCCAGCTGGCATCGGCTTCGACAACCCGGGACGGATCAGCAGGCACGACGTCGACGCCATGCACCTGCTTCAACCAGGCGGGCTGAGCCTTGAGACTGGCGGTCAGGCGCTGGCGATTGCTCGCCACGGCCTGCGGGCTGTCATCGACGTGATCGCCCAGATTGAAGCTGTCGAACGGGGCCAGACTGACCCCACCCGAGCGGGTGGTAACGCACGACTTGATCTGAGCTGGCGCAGGCCAGTCAGGTATCAGCCAGTCATTCACCCGATGAACGCCTCGCGATCCTGCTTGAGCAGCGACAGCAACCAGACGAAATCATCCGGCAGTGGCGACTCCCAGCTCATGCGCTTACCGGTGGTCGGATGATCCAGCTCCAGGAAGCGGGCATGCAACGCCTGCCGCGGGAAGGTCTTGAGCGAATCGACCATGGTCAGGCTGGCCGCTGGCGGAATACGGAAACGACCGCCATAGGCAGGGTCGCCGACCAACGGATAGTTGATATGCGCCATGTGCACGCGAATCTGGTGGGTACGCCCGGTTTCCAGCTTGACCCGTACATGGGTGTGCGAACGGAAGCGCTCCAGCACGCGGTAATGACTGACCGCCTGCTTGCCGCCCTCCATCACCGCCATGCGCTGGCGCTGCTGGCCGTGACGGCCGATCGGTGCGTCGATCTTGCCGCCTGCGGTCACCACGCCAATCACGATGCACTCGTAGATACGACTGACACTGCGACTCTGCAACTGGGTAACCAGTTGGGTCTGTGCCTGAATGGTCTTGGCGACCACCATCAGACCAGTGGTGTCCTTGTCCAGACGATGCACGATGCCGGCACGCGGAACATTGATGATGTCCGGCACATGGTGCAGCAAGGCATTGAGCAGCGTGCCGTCGGCATGACCGGCAGCAGGATGCACCACCAGACCCGCAGGCTTGTTGATGACGAGGATCTGGTCGTCTTCATAGATGATGTCGAGCTCGATGTCCTGAGCAACCCATTCACCCTGGGCCTCCTGCTCGGCAATCAGCTCGAGAACAGCGCCACCATGCACGATGTCGCGGGGGCGCAATACGCCTCCGTCCACAGTCAGGCGGCCGTCCTTGATCCAGGCGGAAAGGCGCGAGCGCGAGTGCTCAGCGAATAATTGTGCGGCGACTTGATCGAGGCGTTGACCGCCCAATTCGGACGGCACCTCTGCGCGGAGTTCTATATTTTCGGACATGACCAGACTAGGTGGCGGCTAGCCTTTGGTTTCGGCAGCGCGCTTGTGGTTAAATACGGCGTCTTTTGTCCCGCCGGTATCGCGGGGCGCTCATCATAACAGGACGGCCCCGCCCAAGACAGCAGGCCGTTATAGGGACGCAAGCCGCCATGCAAGTGAAACACCTGCTGCTGATCGCCATCCTCGCATTGACTGCGGCCTGTTCGTCGAAGGAAGTCATCGACGAAAACCTCAGCGAAGTCGAGCTGTACCAGCAGGCGCAGGCCGACCTGGGAAATAACAGCTATAACAGTGCCACGGAGAAACTCAAGGCGCTGGAATCACGCTATCCGTTCGGTCGCTACGCTGATCAGGCCCAGCTCGAGTTGATCTACTCGAACTACAAGAACGGTGAACCCGAAGCAGCCAAATCCGCTGCCGAGCGTTTCATCCGTCTGCATCCGCAACACCCGAACGTCGATTACGCGTATTACATGAAGGGTCTGACCTCCTTCGATCAGGACGTCGGCCTGCTGGCGCGCTTCCTGCCGCTGGACCAGACCAAACGTGACCCGGGCGCTGCCCGCGACTCGTTCAACGAGTTCGCTCAGCTGACCAGCCGCTTCCCGAACAGCCGCTATTCGCCGGATGCCAAGCAGCGCATGATCTACCTGCGCAACCTGCTGGCCTCCTACGAAATTCACGTAGCCGACTACTACCTGACCCGTCAGGCCTATGTCGCCGCCGCCAACCGTGGCCGCTATGTCGTGGAAAACTTCCAGGAGACGCCATCGGTAGGTGACGGTCTGGCCGTTATGGTCGAGTCCTATCAGCGTCTGCACCTCGACGATCTGGCAGCCACCAGCCTTGAAGTGCTCAAAACCAACTACCCGAACCACCCGCAATTGGCTGACGGCAAGTTCACCCCGCGTCAGGCCGAAGCCGACAACCGCTCGTGGCTGTCGAAAGCGACCCTTGGTCTGATCGACGGTAGCGCACCACTGCCACCGGGCCAGACCCGTGCCGATCAGGACATCAAGAAGCAGTATCAGGACGCCAAGGACGCCATTCCGAAAGAGTTGTTGCCGGAAAATCAGGCAGAGCTGGACGAGCAGGCGGAAAAAGACGCCGAAGCGAAAGGCACCAAGAGCCGTTCGTGGTTCAGCTACATGACCCTGGGTCTGTTCGACTGATCTTCACGGCATCAAGAAAGAGGCCTTCGGGCCTCTTTTTTTATGCAGCACATTTATGCGCCGCAGCCACTGTGCGCCTGACTGTACCTTGGCTACACTGCGCCATCGTCAATCACTAAGCTGGTAGTCATGGTTCGCTTACTCATGTGGGCCGCGTTGATCGCGGCGGTGATCTGGTTCGTCAAGCGCCTGATCAATCCCCCCAAGCCGAAGTCCCGTGCCGAGCCGCCTGAAATAGCGGCCACCCCAATGGTGCGCTGCGCACACTGTGGCGTTCATCTCCCTCAGGATCGCGCGCTGAGCCAGGCACAGCAATGGTATTGCAGCGAGGCACACCGCCTGGAAGGCCCTGCGGCACGTGACCGCTGACACGCCCTCGCTTGCCAGCCCACAGGCGCAAAGGATTCTGCGGCTTTACCATCTTTATCGACTGACCATCGGCGTGGTACTGGTCCTGCTGATTTCCAGCAGTCTGGAAACCGAACTGTTGCAACTGGCCAATCCAAACCTGTTCCGCTCGGGTTGCTGGCTGTATCTGGTGTTCAACATTCTGGTCGTCGTGCTGCTGGAGCGTCCCAGCCGTCAGGCGCAGCTGTTCAGTCTGGCAATGACTGACGCAATCATGCTCTCTGCGCTGTTCTACGCGGCGGGTGGCCCTTCCAGCGGCATAGGCAATCTGTTGATTGCTTCCGTAGCAATCAGCAATGTATTGCTGCGGGGCCGTATCGGTTTGCTGATCGCCGCCGTTTCTGCCATCGGCATCATCTACCTGACGTTCTATATCAGCTTCGGTACACCGTCGGTTTCCAACGACTACGTGCAGGCTGGCTCTCTGGGTGCCCTGTGCTTCGCCGCCGCACTGCTGGTGCAGGCGCTGACAGCGCGCATGCAGGTAAGCGAAGTGCTGGCCGAACAGCGTGCAGCGGATGTCGACAGCCTTGAAGAACTCAACGCGCTGATCCTGCAACGCATGCGTACCGGCATTCTGGTACTGGATGCCAACCGTCAGGTGCTGCTGGCCAATCAAGGTGCCCTGACCCTACTGGGCCACGAGCGACTGGTCGGCCAGGTTATCGACGCTTACTCGCCGCAACTGGTGGAACGCCTGCGCCAGTGGCTCGTCAACCCGATCATGGTGCCGCGTAGCGTCACGACTTCACCCATCGGGCCGGTGCTGCAACCGAGCTTTGCCGCGCTCAATCGTGGCGATCAGCGCCAGACGCTGATCTTTCTTGAAGACCTGTCGCAGATTACCCATCAGGCGCAGCAGCTCAAGCTCGCCGCACTGGGACGCCTGACCGCCGGGATTGCCCACGAGATACGCAACCCGCTGGGCGCAGTCAGCCATGCCGCACAGTTGCTCAACGAGTCGGAAGAACTCAGCGCAGCGGACCGACGCCTGGGGCAGATCATTCATGACCAGTCGGGGCGTATTGATCGGGTCATCGAAAATGTTCTGCAACTGTCACGCCGCCGTGAGTCGCAACCTGAACTGCTCGATCTGAAAACCTGGCTGGAACACTTTATCGCTGAATTTCGCAGTTCCGCTGCGCCCAATCAGTCGATTCATGTCGACATAAGCCCCGGCACGCTGACAACCCGCATGGATTCCGGGCAACTGACCCAGATCATGACCAACCTGCTACAGAACGGCCTGCGCTACAGCGGCAGAAATCATTCGTCAGCGCAGGTCTGGCTGAAGCTGCATCACGACCAACAAAGCGACTTGCCGATTCTGGAAGTGCAGGACGACGGGCCAGGGGTCAGCGAGCAACATTTGGCCAAGCTATTCGAGCCGTTTTTCACCACGGAAAGCAAAGGCACCGGTCTTGGTCTATATCTGTCACGCGAGCTGTGCGAAAGCAATCAGGCGCACCTGGAATACGTCCCGCGGCAAGGTGGCGGCAGTTGTCTGCGCATAACCTTCGCCCACCCGTTCAAAACGAGCTGAGCATGAGCCAACGGCAAAAAATCCTGATAGTCGATGACGAGCCGGATATCCGCGAACTGCTGGAGATCACTCTGGGGCGCATGAAACTCGACACCCGATGCGCCCGCAATGTTGCCGAGGCCCACGACTGGCTGGCCCGCGAGCCGTTCGATATGTGCCTGACCGACATGCGTCTGCCCGACGGCAACGGCCTTGAGCTGGTGCAGCATATTCAGCACGGCTACCCCCATGTGCCAGTGGCGATGATCACTGCCCACGGCAACCTGGACACCGCGATTAATGCGCTCAAGGCCGGGGCTTTCGATTTTGTGACCAAGCCGGTTGACCTCGGCAGGCTGCGCGAACTGGTCAATAGTGCGCTGAGCCTGCCTTGCGCCCAGCCAGCCCGCAGCATCGACAGCCGCCTGCTGGGCGACTCGCTGGCGATGCGTACCTTGCGCAACCAGATCGGCAAGCTGGCCCGCAGCCAGGCGCCGATCTACATCAGCGGCGAATCGGGCAGTGGCAAGGAGCTTGTAGCGCGGCTGATCCACGAGCAGGGTCCGCGCATCGACAAACCGTTCATACCGGTGAATTGCGGGGCCATTCCTTCCGAGCTGATGGAGAGTGAATTCTTTGGCCATCGCAAGGGCAGTTTCAGCGGTGCCCACGAAGACAAGCCCGGTCTGTTTCAGGCGGCACATACCGGGACGCTGTTTCTCGACGAGGTGGCCGACCTACCGCTGGCCATGCAGGTAAAGCTGTTGCGAGCCATCCAGGAAAAATCAATCCGCAGTGTAGGCAGCCAGCAAGAGCAGATTGTGGACGTACGCATTCTGTGCGCCACGCACAAAAATCTGAATGCAGAGGTTGCGGCAGGCCGTTTCCGTCAGGATCTGTATTACCGGTTGAACGTGATCGAAGTGCGCGTCCCCTCATTGCGCGAACGGCGCGAGGACATCGATCAACTGGCAGCCAGTGTTCTAAAGCGACTTGCTGGCAATGGCACGCAACCGGTGGCGCGCCTGAATGCGCAGGCGCTCGACACGCTGAAGAGCTACCGATTCCCCGGCAACGTGCGCGAACTGGAAAACATGCTGGAGCGCGCCTACACGCTCTGTGAAAACGATGAAATCCATGCCAGCGACCTGCGCCTGGCAGAGTCCGCCAGCCCCCAGGAGCCCAACAGCCCTAGCCTGGCCGACATCGACAACCTTGAAGACTATCTGGAAAGCATCGAGCGCAAGCTGATTCTGCAGGCACTGGAAGAAACCCGCTGGAACCGTACCGCAGCGGCAGAAAGGCTCAGCTTGTCCTTCAGATCGCTGCGTTACCGGCTGAAGAAACTGGGCCTGGATTGAGCGCTCCGTACGGCACAGCCTGACCGACTATCGTGCGACACTCCGCGTCGGCATGCGTTTCTGGACGCTCTGCGTCCTATCCTGAATAGGCGGCGCGGCGCAGATTTGTGACGCGGAGCGTCACCCCAGGCATTCCCACGCTGGAGCGTGAGGAACGATAAGTGTCTGGGCAACGATAATCTCCACTATCGTGCGACGCTCCGCGTCGGCATGCCATTTCTGGACGCTCTGCGTCCGGTCCCGGTTGGATGTCGCGTGCGTTGAGACCGTAATGTTCGTGACCAATCCCCAACAATGTCACTTATTGTCCACTTACTCCAATGTCAGTAAGCTCCGCCCCATGAGCAAAAACATCAGCAATCCCGCAGCAGGTCGTGGTCCGGTGGACCATGAGATTCGTGATCAGATCGTGATTGCGGCCACCGAACATTTCAGCCAGTACGGTTACGGCAAGACCACCGTGTCCGATCTCGCCAGGGCTATCGGTTTTTCCAAGGCGTACATCTACAAATTCTTCGAGTCCAAACAGGCCATCGGCGAGATGATCTGCGCCCACTGCCTGAGTGAAATCGAGGCCGAAGTCAGCGCCGCAATCAGCCAAACGGACCAGCCACCGGAAAAGCTGCGACGCATGTTCAAATCAGTCGTTGAGGCCAGCATTCGCCTGTTTTCGCAGGACCGCAAGCTGTACGAAATCGCCACATCGGCAGCTACCGAACGCTGGCAGGCGACGCTGGTTTACGAGGAACACCTCAAGGCAACTCTCCGGGACATTCTGCAGGAAGGCCGACAGACCGGCGACTTTGAGCGCAAGACGCCTCTTGATGAAACGGTCATGGCGATCTATTTGGTCATGCGCCCCTACATCAACCCGCTGCTGCTGCAATACAGCTTCGAGCACACCGACGAAGGGCCAAGTCAGTTATCCAGCCTGGTGCTGCGCAGTCTGTCGCCTTAACAAAACAACACTTGTGACTATTGACTAAATTGGTCACTGGAATCAAAGTGCAGACACTGATCACTGCACATTGAGATTCCCATGCTCCGGCACCGATTCGTTTTGCTTGCTCTCGCCAGTGTTCTGCCGGCTGTCCTGACCGGCTGCAACGAAAAAACGCCAGCGGACCCGCGCACAGAAGCGCCATTGGTGCGCGTTGCGAGCCTCCAGGAGGCCGGCCTGGAGCCCCGTTCCTTCACCGGAACCGTAGCGGCGCGGGTGCAAAGCGATCTTGGTTTTCGGGTGTCCGGCAAGGTGCTGGAGCGGTTTGTCGATACCGGGCAGGCCGTCAAGCGCGGTCAACCGTTGATGCGTATCGACCCAGCCGACCTGAAGCTCGCTGCCAACGCCCAACGCGAAGCGGTGAATGCGGCCAGAGCCCAGGCAAAGCAGGCCGCAGACGAAGAGATACGTTACCGAAGTCTGCGCAGCAGTGGCGCCATTTCAGCGTCAAGCTACGACCAGATCAAGTCGACGGCGGATTCGGCCAAGGCTCGACTCAGTGCAGCCGAAGCGCAGGCAGAAGTTGCTCTCAATGCAACTCGCTACGCAGACCTTGTGGCGGATGCCGACGGCATTGTCATGGAAACCCTCGTTGAGCCCGGCCAGGTCGTCAGTGCAGGGCAAGCCGTGGTACGCGTGGCCCACGCCGGACCGCGTGAAGCGGTTATTCAACTTCCGGAAAACCTGCGCCCCCGTATCGGCTCTACCGCCCAGGCCACGCTGTTCGGCAATCAGGACCTCAACGCCACAACACGGTTGCGACAGCTGTCGGACGTTGCGGACCGCCAGACCCGCACCTTTGAAGCTCGCTGGATACTCGAGGGCGAGATGGCAAATGCCCCGCTGGGCACCACCATCACCGTGAAAATCCCGAGCGTAGATAGCGCCGGGCAAAGCACGTTGCGGGTGCCAATCGGCGCGCTGTATGACGCAGGCAAGGGACCGGGCATCTGGGTCATTCAAGGGGAGCCAGCACAGGTTTACTGGACGCCAGTAGTGGTTCAGCAGCTTGATGACGAGCAAGCCAGCATCAGTACGCAGCTCAAGCCAGGCACACGAATAGTCGCACTTGGCGCGCACCTTCTGCACGAAGGTCAGCAAGTAAGAGTGACCGCTCAAGCGGCTTTGGCACAGAGCGCGCGCCCATGAGTAATGACCGTTTCAATCTGTCAGCGCTGGCCGTCCGCGAGCGCTCGATTACCCTGTTCCTTGTTTGCCTGATTTCGCTGGCCGGGATCATTGCCTTTTTCAAACTGGGCCGGGCCGAAGACCCGGCATTTACAGTCAAGGTAATGACCGTGGTGTCCGTCTGGCCGGGAGCAACCGCCCAGGAGATGCAGGATCAGGTGGCGGAGAAGATCGAAAAACGCCTTCAGGAGCTGCGCTGGTACGACCGCGCTGAAACCTACACCAGACCGGGCATGGCATTCACAACCCTGACTCTGCTCGACAGCACGCCGCCGTCGCAAGTGCCGGATGAGTTTTACCAGGCGCGCAAGAAAATCGGTGACGAGGCCATGACCCTTCCATCCGGGGTTATCGGGCCGATGGTCAACGACGAGTATTCGGACGTCACCTTCGCGCTGTTCGCGCTGAAGGCCAAAGGCGAGCCGCAACGCGTACTGGCGCGTGACGCCGAATCGCTGCGCCAGCGCTTGCTGCATGTGCCGGGAGTGAAGAAGGTCAATATCGTGGGTGAGCAGCCCGAACGAGTCTATGTCGAGTTCTCTCACGAGCGACTGGCAACGCTGGGTATCAGCCCTCAAACGGTATTTGCCGCGCTGAACGACCAGAACGCACTGACTGCCGCGGGCTCGGTCGAAACCCGAGGACCGCAGGTATTTATCAGGCTCGACGGCGCTTTCGATGAGCTGCAGAAAATTCGCGATACGCCTGTTGTGGCAAAGGGCCGGACATTGAAGCTGGCGGACATTGCCACAGTAAAACGCGGTTACGAAGATCCGGCGACGTTCATGATTCGCAACGGCGGCGAGCCTGCGCTGCTGCTAGGGATTGTCATGCGCGATGGCTGGAACGGGCTGGACCTGGGAAAGGCACTGGACCAGGAAGTGGGCGCGATCAACGCCGAACTGCCACTGGGCATGAGCCTGAGCAAGGTCACGGATCAGGCCGTCAATATCAGTTCGGCGGTCGATGAGTTCATGATCAAGTTCTTCGTCGCACTGCTGGTTGTCATGCTGGTCTGTTTTATCAGCATGGGCTGGCGTGTCGGTGTGGTGGTTGCTGCCGCCGTCCCGCTGACCCTGGCGGTGGTCTTCGTGATCATGGCCATGAGCGGCAAGAATTTCGACCGGATCACACTGGGCTCGCTGATCCTGGCACTCGGGCTGCTGGTAGATGATGCGATCATCGCCATCGAAATGATGGTGGTGAAGATGGAAGAAGGATACGACCGCGTCGCTGCTTCCGCATACGCGTGGAGCCACACCGCCGCGCCGATGTTATCCGGCACGCTGGTCACCGCCGTCGGCTTCATGCCCAACGGCTTCGCGCGCTCCACGGCAGGCGAATACACCAGCAACATGTTCTGGATCGTCGGTATCGCGCTGATTGCCTCGTGGGTGGTCGCCGTGTTTTTCACCCCGTATCTGGGCGTCAAATTGTTGCCTGATGTGAAGCAGATCGAAGGCGGACATCAGGCGCTTTACAACACGCCGCGCTACAACCGCTTCCGTCGGATTCTGGCGCGCGTCATTGCAGGCAAATGGCTGGTAGCAGGCTCGGTCATCGGGCTCTTTGTGCTGGCCGTGCTGGGCATGGGACTGGTCAAGAAACAGTTCTTTCCAGTGTCCGATCGTCCTGAAGTATTGATCGAACTGCAGATGCCTTATGGCACCTCGATTTCTCAAACCAGTGCGGCCGCTGCAAAAGTGGAAAGCTGGCTGGCTGAACAGGCGGAAGCCGGGATCGTCACCGCCTACATTGGTCAGGGTGCGCCACGCTTCTACATGGCGATGGGGCCGGAATTGCCTGACCCGTCATTCGCCAAGATCGTAGTGCGCACCGACAGCCAGGAACAGCGTGAAACGCTGAAACACCGATTGCGCCAGGCTATTTCCGAGGGGCTGGCTGCAGAAGCGCGGGTAAGGGTCACACAACTGGTCTTCGGCCCCTATTCGCCCTACCCCGTCGCTTACCGTATTGCCGGACGCGACCCGGAAACACTGCGCAGCATTGCGGCGCAGGTGCAACAGGTTCTGAACGCCAGCCCGATGATGCGCACCGTCAATACCGACTGGGGCACACGTACTCCGGCGCTGCATTTCACTTTGCAACAGGACCGTATGCAGGCCATGGGGCTGAGTTCCAGTCAGGTGGCTCAGCAACTGCAGTTTCTCCTGACAGGTCTGCCCGTTACGGCAGTGCGCGAGGATATTCGCACCGTGCAGGTGGTTGCACGCTCCGCTGGCGACACCCGACTTGATCCGGCAAGAATAATGGACTTCACCCTCACCGGCGTCGACGGGCAAAGTGTTCCGCTGTCGCAGATTGGTACCGTTGATGTGCGTATGGAGGAACCGGTGATGCGACGGCGCGACCGCACGCCGACCATCACTGTGCGAGGCGACATAGCCGACGGCCTGCAACCACCGGATGTGTCGACAGCCATAACCCGACAGTTACAGCCGATTATCGACAAGCTGCCCAGCGGTTACCGGATCGAGCAGGCAGGTTCAATCGAGGAGTCCGGCAAGGCCATGACAGCGATGTTGCCATTGTTTCCGATCATGCTTGCGGTCACGCTGATCATTCTGATTCTTCAGGTGCGTTCGATATCCGCCATGGTCATGGTCTTCCTGACCAGTCCGCTGGGGCTGATCGGTGTAGTGCCTACGCTGATCCTCTTTCAGCAGCCATTCGGCATCAATGCACTGGTCGGGCTGATCGCACTGTCCGGCATTCTGATGCGCAATACGCTGATTCTGATTGGCCAGATACACCACAACGAGCAGGCGGGGCTCGACCCGTTTCAAGCGGTGGTCGAGGCTACCGTACAACGTGCGCGCCCCGTGATACTCACGGCGCTGGCCGCCATTCTGGCCTTTATCCCGCTCACCCATTCGGTATTCTGGGGCACGCTCGCCTACACGCTGATCGGCGGCACCTTTGCGGGCACGGTACTTACCCTGGTGTTTCTGCCAGCCATGTACTCGATCTGGTTCAGGATCAGGCCGGATGGCAGCGGGCGACGCCTGGAGACACAGCCTGCCTGAATTCAGTCAGTCGAAAAATGCAGACGCCCTGAAGGTGTATAAGGCGCTGGATCAATAATGGGCTCGCGGTTCAGCAGCAGGTCAGTGATCAACTGGCAGGAAGCCGGGGCCAGCACCAGACCGTTGCGGTAATGACCGCAGTTGAGCCACAGGCCATCAAACCCGGCCAAGGGCCCGATGAACGGAATGCCCTCGGGCGAGCCGGGACGCAGGCCTGCCCATTGGGCGACAGGCTCAGCGTTGGCCAGTTCCGGAAGCAATTCGATGGCCGACGCTTTGAGGCTTTCCAGCGCGGCATGCGTGGTGGTCTTGTCGAAACCTTCATGCTCCAGGGTGCTACCGATGAGTATGTGGCCGTCACGGCGCGGGATCGCGTAGCGCCCTTTGGCCAGCACCATGCTCGATAGAAAGTCCGACGCACACTTGTAAAGAATCATCTGGCCTTTCACCGGCTCGACCGGCAGGTCCAGACCAAGGGTCTTGAGCAGTTCACCACTCCACGCCCCCGCCGCCAGAATCACCCGATCCCCGGTTACATCGCCCGAAGGCGTGCTCACGCCCGAAACCCTGCTACCCTTGCGCACAAAACCGCTGACTTCGCACTGCTCGCGAATCTCGACATTGGGCATCGCCAGCAAGGCAGCCTTGAGCGACTTGACCAGCCGGGGGTTGCGCACGTTGGCCACATCGGCCATGTAGATGGCCCGCGAATAGCCCTCCCCCAGAACCGGTACGGCATCATTCACCGCCGAGATATCGACACTGGTCAACGAGCGTTTCTCGCGCACCGCCCATTCAAGCGCGGCCTGTTCGTCGTCAAGGTCGAGCCAGTACAGGCCTGTCTTGTGAACCTCGGGATCGATACCGGTCTGTGCGAGCAAACGCTCGGCGAGGTGCGGGTAGAAGTCCTGCGACCAGTGCGCCAGCGCGGTGACTGCCGGGCTGTAGCGCCACGGGTAAAGCGGCGAAACAATCCCGCCGCCCGCCCAGGAAGACTCCTGACCAACGCCCGAACGATCAAGCAAAACGACGCTGACCTGCTCGGAGGCGAGATTGAAGGCGGTCAGCAGACCTATGACGCCACCGCCTACGATGACTACTTTTTGCTTGGACATCTTGGTCTCGTGACAAGGAAACGGTTTTAGCGGCCCCAGCATTCTTTGGTGGTCACGCCCGAGGTAGCGCCAGTGTTGCTGCGCGCACCGGTGTTGGTGATCACGAAACTGCCGCATTTGTCACCGGCCATCAGCGTGCCCGGGGTTGGGGCTGCTGTCAGCGTGAAGTCGGTGGCGTTGAGGACCGAATTAATCTTGTAGTACGCATTGCTGGCAAACACACCCTTGTAATCAGCATAAGTTCCCTTTTGTGAATAGAAGCGCTCCAGCGCCTGGGTCTGCTCGGACAGCAGGCTGGCAATCGCCGACCGCTGGGTACGCTTCACGTATTCGGTGTAGCCGGGATACGCGATGGCCGCCAGAATACCGACAATCGCCACGACGATCATGAGTTCGATCAACGTAAAGCCCCTGGATGTCGCTCGCATGATTCGTTTCCCTATTGGATTTGTCGCCACATGATGCGTTGGAAGACGTTGGCGCTGCCGCCTTTTTCAAGGATCTTGTTGGGCGTGCCGCCGCTGGAGTCAATCACGTATTTATTGTCGTTGGTACCATTTGTACCGGCAACGATAGAAGCAACTACCGGGATGCCGGTCCCGATACCGAGACCACTAACGATCAAATCGGAAGAGTTGATATCGCCATCGTTGTTGGTATCCAGTACCTGGTAATTAAGCATGCTGCCGGTCGCGGCATTCAGCTCGAACAGGCGCCCGGTCCCGGTACTTTCGCAGGGATCGGTAGAGTTGACTGCCGCCGTGGTGAAGATGATACGACCGCGTGAGGTTTGTGCCGGATAGATAATCCGTTCGCCGACATAAGGAGCCGTGGTTGCCAACGGCAGGTACCAGCCTTTCTTGGTGCCCCAATCCACATCATTGGAAGTCGTGGTGTAATACGTATTGCCACTTCCGACCACCGTCCCATTGATGGCCTGGGGCTGCAGATTGGCCTCAACGATGTTGCCTGATCCATTATCGCCATCCCAGATGGCATAGAAATCTTGCAACGCGCTGGTTTGTTTGTCCGTGGTTTCGCTGAATTTACCGGTGCCGAAATACACAATCTTGCCGTTGAGGGGATGGTCCAGCAACAACGGCTGAACGGTAATCGACTGACTGGCCCCTTGAGGCGCAGTGAACAGCGGTGAGCCATTGAACGCGACTTTCCAGCTGGAAGCTGCGGCCCCGCTCATGTCGAACTTCCATAGGCGGCCTTTGAGATCGCCAGCGTAAGCCGCTTGAACGACGTTCTGCGAATTGACCCGAAGTTTCACCGAAGACAGCCCGTTATCCGTTTCACTGCCAATGACTGGAGTAGGGATTTCGGCAATGAACTGTCCGGTGTTGGCGTTCAGTACAAACAGAGACGCCCTGCCGGTAAAGCTGCCATAACCGTTGCCAACAACAACGATCCCCGTGCCGTCGGCCATACGTGCTACATCAGGCCTGGAGTAGGTGTATCCAAGATTGTTGAACTTGTTATTGGTGTCGGAAGTGTCCGGAGCCTTGACCTCCCACAATGCCCCGATGCTGTCTGCCGATCCTTCGAAGAGCTTGATCGCAAAAAAAGCCTTGCCGCCAGCCCCCAGTCCGGAATAAGCCACCGTGCGCCATACACTCCCTGCGGACGCCTGCGTGTCGAAGACTGCAATCTGACCATCCACTGTAAAACGGTGAACGCCGGAACCGTAGGAAGAGGACGAAATGGTCGCCAACGAACTCAGGGAGGTAGACGGCATATACGCGTATTTACGCGCACCGGAGTTGGCGTCAATCACATTGAAGAAGCCATCGTTGGCGTTGGCAAGCAGGCTGGAACTCATGTTGCTGGACTTGCCAGACAGGTAAGTGGTGTACGTGGTGTCTCCGAGCAGGTCAGAAGCCGTTTTCTCTGTCGGCAGCCCTGCGCCCAGTGATGAATTGACGATATCGCCCAGGAGCATGGTACGGGTACGAAGCTTGGCATTGGCCGTGCCCTTGGCCCAGGCAATAACTTCCGCGCCGGTCACTCCGGTCGGCAATGTTGCCGTGAAAGCATCACGCTGAGCCTGCGTGAAATTCAGAAAATCCAGAGTGATTTTCGTCGGCGTCGCCGCTGTGCTCCATGACTCGAAAATAGGCGCCTGGGTGCTGCTAGTGATCGTGGTGTCGGTGGTCCAGATTGGGGCGCTCAGCGCTCCTGTCGTAGCGTCCAGATTGTAGGCCTTGATCGTGCCATGCCAGTCCGTCGGATCATAAAGCGTCTGATAAAAGCGGCTGCCCGCCTGAAGGGTGGACGAGTTTGCCACGCCACCACCGCCTGAACCGGCCTTGGCGTAGATATCGCTCAGTGTGAGGTTCAAGGCGTTGTTCAAACCGGAACTGTCATTGGTCTGGAAATACTTGCCGTGCCCATGATTATTGTCAGCAGCGTCTATCAGCATCTGGTTGGCGGCGGTGAAACCAATGGTGTAGGTAATCATGTTCTGTTGGGCGAACCCATCGTTATCCCAACTTCTTTTGGTCAGATCGGTGGCAGGCGTGCTGGTGCCCCTTCGCATGTCAATGTCGTAGGCAAACTTGGCGATATCATCCAGATATAGCGTATCCCCTTCGCCGTCGCCATTGAGGTTGGCCCCATCGTTCGCTGCGTTCAAATCCCAATTGGGCAATGAACGGGACGTATTGAGGACATCCTCAGGATCGTCGGTTGGAAATGTACGGTCGTAGGTCGGCAGACCGTCAGTTATGACCACACCGAAGTTTTTTTGACAGCGATACTGTATCGGACTGGTGTAAGTGCTCGGCGCACCGCTGTAGCCGTAATAAGGCTTCATGCCTCGAAAGTAGCGGGTTATTTCATAATAGGTTTCAGCCAGAGGCGTATTGGAGTCCCCCCTGAGAGCCTTGATCGCTGCGTTGAGGGCCTCAAGGTTCTTGGTCGCCTGGTCCTGGTTGACCCCCCCGTTGTTGTAAGTCGTGGCTGGAACGGGAGAAAGGTCCAGGACTTCCCTGGAAATTTTTCCGCCGGCGCCTGGGTCCGAGCCCGAGGGCGGGTTAAATCCAGCCAGGCCGATTCTCAGGGATTTGTTATTTTCGACCAGCTTCAATGAAACGTTACGCGCGACATTGATGCGGTAGTCGTTGGGAATGATGTTATTGGCGGTGAAGTCTTTGGTGTTGGTGTTGGCGGCCCGCGTCAGGTCAATCAGATAAGAGAGGTAATCTGCAGTGTAGCGAGTGGTGCTTTCGTTGCTGGCCGGATCGGGCAACTTCAGGCAGTAACCCACGTTGTCACGCGCAACGTAGGTGTAATCGCTTCTGCACGTGTAGGGCCCGGCAGAGTCCAGCGAAAGCGTATCGTCGCCCTGAATGGAGACGCCTCTGCAGTTAAAAAGACCGCATGACCCTGGCTGCGCATAAATAATCGACGGACGATTAGTCACCGTCGGATCAAACCCGGCGGCCCAGATGATGTTGTACATACTCCCGGAGTTATCGACCATCAGCATCACATTGGGCGGCACAGCAGATGCACTTAACAGCGGGACCTGGGCTGGCGTGAACGCATACACGGGCGTAAGGGCATAAAAAGCCAAAAGCGCACCGCCGAGATACTTCAGGCTGCGACGTAGTTTCTCAGCAATTGGCATAAATACTCTCCAGCACAGTACGCGACGTGCCTTGAATAGCGACTGATGTCACACGGTACAACGTTACCGTACCGGTACAGGTGGGAGGACGTCTGATAGGTGTCGCCGTGGTCCCCAGATTCTGTACACCGTAAAAACCACCACCTGCTGCTGCCAGCCAGCTCACCCCGGACGCCCCCACTCCCGCAGCGGTCAGCGTGGCTGATTCAGCGGGTGGGGCGCAGTTTGTACACTTGGCCAGCGTGTACCCGGCCACTTTGATCGAAGACTCACCCAGCCTTAGCGCAGCTTCGGACCTTTGAAAGGTCTGATTGCGCAGCGTTACGCTACCCGACATTTTCTCCTGCAACGTTGCGTTCTGCATGGAAGAAATACCCAGCAGTGTCAGCAGCAGCAGAAACACCAGACTGACCAGCAGCACCATACCGCGCTGCCTGGCAGGAAAAGTGTTTTGCAACTTGAAACACAGGGTTCTGTTCATGCCGGGCCCGTTCAAAAGCGATTACGCAGGTAAGCAACGACGTTGTATTGCTGATTCTTGACGATGCCGTTCTGGCCGTCCTGCATTGTCAGGCTGATACGCACGCTGCGTATGTCAGGCGCATTGGCCGCGGTGATAACCGAGGTGTAGGACATCGGATTACCTGCCATGCCAAAGGAAACGGAAAAGTCAGCGACGTTTTGCAACAGCGGCTGCGGCGTAGTCGAGTTCCCGGGCCTGATCGTCAGGTCGGTGCCGCTGAAGGCGTAAATCCACTGGCGAATTGGAAACGCCGTTTGCCCGGTACCGGGTGTTCTTGCGCCGGAATAAAGCTGAGTCGTTGTCTGGCAGTCGGAAATGATTGTCCAGGTCGGAGTACTGCCAGCCGTCCCCACGTCCGCAGTCACCAGCGTCAGCGTTTTGCTCGCGTTATCCCATAGAATCGGAGTGGTAAGTGCAGTAGGCCACGCGATTGCCGGAGAAACAGGCGTGACGTTTTTATAATCCAGGCAGCCGTACATCCCGGACATCCTGATTTCCTGAATCAGCTTGCTCAGTATGAAGCGCGCATCTTCCTGCATGCGTGCGGCGGCGTTCTGGCTCTGATAAGTGCCTCTTGAGGCCGAGAATATCTGGATGATGCCCAGACTGACCACCAGCCCAAGCACCAGCGCCACCATGATCTCGATCAGCCCAAAGCCTTCGGAACGCTTCCTCATGGATTGACCCCCACACGAGAGGTCAAAACAAACACTTGCCCGGCTACCGTTGCCGCTGTGTTGCTAATGGCGTTATCGCTAGCCCCCGTCGCACGCGCGTCGCTCCAGCCAATGGTGATAGTGACAGCGGGGGCATTGCTGACGTCTATGCTGCCCGTGCCGCTCGCGCCTGCGAACGTGGTTATGTTGTTACTGAAGTCATACAGATCCTGATCCCGGGCTTTGTTCAAATTGGCAACTGGCGCCGCTGCCAGATTCGCCAGGGAATAGGTCGCCAGTACGTTGGTCGAGCCATTGGCACTGGCATTGCCATCAACATTGGCGCGAATACGATCCATCATGTCATAGGCAATGAAGCTGGCCTGGCTTCTCATGGTCGAGCTGTCGGTGTATTTGAGGGCATTAAGCTGGATAGCGGCGGCCCCCAGCAGGCCAATCGCCAGGATCAGTACCGAAACCAGCACCTCGATCAGGGTCATGCCAGTCTGACGATATCGTGCTTCACAGGCCATCAGCAGCCTCCGCCCAAGGTGATCCGACCGGTCAGACAGACCTTTATGGTCTTGCTAATAGTGCCTCGGGTGTAGGTCATGGTCACCGCCGCAGCCGGGGCAATGAGCGCTCCCAGGTTGTTGAAATCAATTGCCGTGGCATTGTTATCGGCCACCAGTGTGGCGCCGCTGCTCATGGCCGCCACTTTCCGGAGCGCAGTGGGCGTCGCCTGAGTATCGGAAACCAGATAAACCTGCAATTCGCCAGTCCACGCCGTCCCGCTGGTCGGTGCAATACGCACCGTCACTCCCCGGTTTATCGCCTCAAGTCGCGCATAGTTGAGCGCCCGCTGCAAATCGCTGAGCTCGGTGTCGGCCTTGTTGCTCTGAATGGAACTGGTGAAACTCGGGATAGCGATAGCCGCAAGGATGCCCACCAGGGACACAGTGACTAACAATTCGATGAGGCTGAATCCCTTGGCTATATGACGCATTGAGTGTCTCCTAGACGTTACGACTATAAGGCAGCAATGCCGCAGGAAAATCCATAGCGGGACGTACGGTTGTTTTGTGACGACGAACGCCCGCAAGGTTCTGAAACCGCGGTTTCCAGGGAGGAAAGCATATGAGGCATGCAGGGTTCACACTGATCGAATTATTGATCGTCGTTGCACTGATCGGCATTCTGGCCAACGTCGCAACACCTTCTTTCAAGCAACTGATCGAATCCAGTCGCGGGCTCGCCGCCGCTCAGGAGCTGGCCAGCGGTATCCGTTCAGCAAGAGTCGCCGCTATAACGCGCAATCAGATTGTGACGATTCATGCCATTGAAGGTGACTGGAGCAACGGCTGGCGGATCATACTCGACCTGGACGGCAAAGGCCCCGACGAAAACGATACGCTGCTTGTAGAGCGCGCCAATGGCGGAATGACCCGCGTGGTCGGCAACCAAAAAGTGACGGAGCGACTGAGTTTCAACGGCCTGGGCAACTTGCGTAACAGAACCAACGGCACGTTGCATGTGTGCCTCAACGGCCAGCCGGTCAGCAGCTATCGCGTGATAGTTGCGCCGACTGGACGGGTCAGGATAGAGGACACGAAGCGTGATGTTGCGTTGTGCGGCTAGGCAGCTTCAGAGCAGCGACTTGACGCGCAATTCCTTGGGCATGGAGAACGTGATGTTCTCCTCGCGACCGGCGAGTTCATCCGCACCGGTGGCGCCCCAGGCCTGCAATTGCTGGATCACACCACGCACCAGAACTTCCGGAGCCGACGCACCCGCGGTGATGCCAATACGCTCGACGCCTTCGAACCAGCCTTGTTGCATGTCCTCGGCACCGTCGATGAGGTACGCCGGAGTCGCCATGCGCTCGGCCAGCTCGCGCAGGCGGTTGGAATTGGAGCTGTTCGGACTGCCCACTACCAACACCACGTCACACTCGTCGGCCAGTTGCTTGACCGCGTCCTGACGGTTTTGCGTGGCGTAGCAGATGTCGTCCTTGCGCGGCCCGCCAATGGCCGGGAAGCGCTTGCGCAACGCGTCGATCACCCGGCTGGTGTCATCCATCGACAAGGTGGTCTGGGTCACGAACGCCAGGGAATCAGGGTTGCGCACCTGCAGGCTGGCGACGTCCTCTTCGTCTTCGACCAGATAGATCGCGCCGCCATTGCTGGCGTCGTACTGGCCCATGGTGCCTTCGACTTCCGGGTGACCGGCGTGGCCGATCAGGATGCACTCGCGGCCGTCACGGCTGTAACGGGCGACCTCGATATGCACCTTGGTCACGAGCGGACAGGTGGCATCGAATACTTTCAGGCCACGGCCAGCTGCTTCGGTACGCACCGCCTGGGAAACACCGTGGGCGCTGAAGATGACAATGACGTCATCCGGCACCTGGTCCAGCTCTTCGACGAAGATCGCACCACGAGAGCGCAGGTCTTCGACGACAAATTTGTTGTGAACGACTTCATGGCGCACATAAATCGGCGGACCAAACACTTCCAGAGCGCGATTGACGATTTCGATCGCGCGGTCCACTCCGGCACAAAAGCCGCGGGGGTTGGCGAGTTTGATTTGCATGCTGTGCCTCATGGTTGGTACGGGCAGCCCGGCCTGGGCCGGGCTTGATGGCGAAGGTCAGGAAGCCAGAATCGCCTTCACTTCGAAGATTTCCACTTCAAAGCTCAGTGTCTTGCCTGCCAGCGGGTGATTGAAGTCGATGGTGACCTGATCATCATCGAAAGCCTTCACCACGCCGGGCAATTCGGTGTTGGCGGCGTCGTTGAAGATCACCAGCAACCCTTCGGACAGTTCCATTCCCACAAACTGCGAGCGTGGCATGATCTGCACGTTTTGTGGGTTGGGCTGACCAAAGGCGTTTTCCGGCGGAATTTCCACGGTCTTACGATCGCCCGCCTTGAAGCCGAAAATCGCCATTTCGAAACCGGGCAACAGGTTGCCGTCACCAACTTTGAACGTGGCCGGGGCCTTTTCGAAGGTGCTGTCGACGGTATCGCCGTTTTCCAGACGCAGGGCGAAGTGCAAGGTGACCTGCGTATTCTGACCGATGCGCAGCTCGCCAGACGAGCCTTGAGTCGAAGACTGCTCAGTCATTGACGGTTTCTCCGGTTTTCTTGCTCTTGAACATATCCAGCGCCAGCATGATTGCGCCGACAGTGATCGCGCTGTCAGCGACATTGAACGCCGGGAAGTACCAGCGGTTCTGCCAATGGACCAGAATGAAGTCGATCACATGGCCCAGCACAATACGGTCGTATAGGTTGCCCAGTGCGCCGCCAAGTACCAACGCCAGTGCAACAGCCAACCATGTATCGTCGCGCCCCAGACGCTTGAGCCAGACGACCAGCACGGCACTGACCACAATGGCGATCAGGGCAAACAACCAGCGCTGCCAGCCGGCACCGTCTGCCAGAAAACTGAAGGCAGCACCGGTGTTATAGGCCAGGGTCCAGCTGAAGAAGTCCGGAATCACAATGATCTGTTGGTACAGGCTCAAGGCGTTCTCGAAGTAGTACTTGCTGGCCTGGTCAATGACCAGAACCAGCACGCTCAACCACAGCCAGGCCAGACGGCCAAACGAGGTGTCAGGCATAGTGACGGACCTCGCCTGCACCGCTGATGTTGTCTACGCAACGGCCGCAGATTTCCGGATGCTCAGGGTTTACCCCCACATCCTCGCGATGGTGCCAGCAACGGGCACACTTGGCGTGGCTGGACTTGAGCACTTTGAGTTTCAGGCCCGCGACCTCGGTAACCACCGCATCAGCCGGAGCAGACACCAATGGAGCAACGCTGGCAGTCGAAGTGATCAGCACGAAGCGTAGTTCGTTGCTCAGCTTCGACAGATCGGCGACCAGCGAATCTTCAGCGTACAGGGTCACTTCGGCCTGCAGGTTGCCGCCAATGGCCTTGGCCGCGCGCAGGTTTTCCATTTCCTTGTTGACCGACGTCTTCACCGCCATGATCCGTTCCCAGTAGGCGCGGTCCATTTCGAAGTCGGCAGGCATTTCAGTCAGGCCTTCATACCAGGTGTTGAGCATCACCGATTCGTTGCGCTCGCCCGGCAGGAACTGCCACAGCTCGTCGGCGGTGAACGCCAGGATCGGCGCGATCCAGCGTACCAGCGCTTCGGAGATGTGGAACAGTGCGGTCTGGCAGGAACGACGCGCGGTGCTGTCGGCAGCCGTGGTGTACTGACGATCCTTGATGATGTCCAGATAGAACCCACCCAGCTCCTGCACGCAGAAGTTGTGGATCTTCGAGTACACGTTCCAGAAGCGGTATTCGCCGTAATGCTCTTGCAGTTCGCGTTGCAGCAGCAGCGTGCGATCCACGGCCCAACGGTCCAGCGCGAGCATTTCTTCGGCCGGCAGGATGTCGGTTGCCGGATTGAAGCCCGACAGGTTGGAGAGCAGGAAGCGCGCAGTGTTGCGGATACGACGGTAAGCATCGGCGCTACGCTGCAGGATCTGGTCGGAAACCGCCATTTCGCCCGAATAGTCAGTCGCCGATACCCACAGGCGCATGATGTCCGCACCCAGCGAGTCGTTGACCTTCTGCGGTGCCACTACGTTGTTCAGCGACTTGGACATCTTGCGGCCGTTCTCGTCGACCACAAAGCCGTGGGTCAGCAGCTCGCGATACGGTGCGTGATCGTCCAGCATGCAACCGGTCAGCAGCGACGAGTGGAACCAGCCACGGTGCTGGTCGGAACCTTCCAGGTACAGATCGGCACGTGGACCGCTTTCATGGCCCATCGGATGCGAACCGCGCAATACGTGCCAGTGCGTGGTGCCCGAGTCGAACCAGACGTCCAGGGTGTGGGAGATCTTGTCGTACTTGGCAGCCTCGTCACCCAGCAGCTCGCTGGCGTCCAGCTTGAACCAGGCTTCGATGCCCTCTTTCTCGACACGCTGCGCCACTTCTTCCATCAGCTCGACGGTGCGTGGGTGCAGGTCGCCGCTTTCCTTGTGCAGGAAGAACGGAATCGGTACGCCCCAGTTGCGCTGACGCGAGATGCACCAGTCAGGACGGTTGGCGATCATTGAATGAAGACGCGCCTGGCCCCACGCCGGAACGAACTCAGTGTCTTCGATGGCCTTGACCGCACGCTTGCGCAGGGTCTCGCCGCTTTCTGGCTGTTTGTCCATGCCCACGAACCACTGCGCGGTGGCGCGGTAGATCAATGGCGATTTGTGGCGCCAGCAGTGCATGTAGCTGTGGCTGATGGTTTCGGTGTCCATCAGGCTGCCGACTTCGACCAGCTTGTCGATGATGTTCTGGTTGGCCTTGAAGATGAACTGGCCACCGAAGAACTCCAGCGATTCGACATACACGCCGTTGCTCTGCACCGGGCTGATGATGTCGTCGTTGCTCAGGCCGTACTGCTTGCAGATATTGAAGTCGTCTACGCCATAGGCAGGCGAGGAGTGAACGATACCGGTGCCGGCACCCAGCTCGACATAGTCAGCCAGATAGACTGGCGACAGGCGGTCGTAGAACGGGTGGCGGAAGTTGATCAGTTCCAGCGCCTGACCGGTGGTGGTCGCGATGACCGTGCCTTCCAGCTTGTAACGGGCCAGACAGCTTTCGACCAGTTCGGCGGCCAGTACCAGCAGTTTGTCGCCGACATCGACCAGCGCGTATTCGAACTCGGGATGAACGTTCAGCGCCTGGTTGGCAGGGATCGTCCACGGTGTGGTGGTCCAGATCACGATGGAGGCAGGCTTGCCCAGCGCGGGCAAGCCGAACGCCGCCGCAAGTTTTGCCTCATCGGCGATCGGGAACGCGACGTCGATGGTCGAGGACTTCTTGTCCTGATACTCGACTTCGGCTTCAGCCAGTGCCGAGCCGCAATCGAAACACCAGTTGACCGGCTTGAGGCCCTTGAAGACGAACCCGCCCTTGACCATCTCGGCCAGCGCGCGGATTTCCCCGGCTTCGTTGGCGAAGTTCATGGTCAGGTATGGATTGCTCCAGTCGCCCAGCACACCCAGGCGGATGAATTCTGACTTCTGGCCTTCGATCTGCTCGGACGCATAGGCGCGGCACAGCTCACGCGTACGGTCTGCGGAGAGGTTCTTGCCGTGGGTCACTTCAACCTTGTGCTCGATCGGCAGACCGTGACAGTCCCAACCCGGCACGTACGGGGCATCGAAGCCCGCCAGGGTCTTGGAACGCAGGATCATGTCCTTGAGAATCTTGTTGACCGCATGACCGATGTGAATATTGCCGTTGGCGTACGGAGGACCGTCGTGCAGGACGAACTTGGGACGATCCTTGCCAATCTCGCGCAGCTTCTGGTACAGGCCAATGCTGTCCCAGCGCTGCAGAGTTTGCGGCTCGCGCTGGGGCAGGCCGGCCTTCATAGGGAAGGCGGTGTCCGGAAGGTTTAGCGTGGCTTTATAGTCAGTCATTTCAGGCTCTTGTTTAGCGGTTAGCCATGCCAATGGGCACGGGCGGCGGCGACGTCCGCATTGATCGCCGTCTTGAGCGCCTCCAGTGAGGCGAAACGCTGCTCATCACGCAGCTTGTGGTGGAAAGCCACCGTCAAACGCCGGTCGTAAAGATCGCCGGCAAAATCCAGAAGGTGCACTTCAAGGTGGGCACTGCCATCACCCGCTACCGTCGGACGCACACCGATGTTGGCGACCCCCGGCCAGGTTTTGCCATCGATTTCGGTGCTGACCAGGTAAACCCCGCTCAACGGCACACGACGACGCTTGAGTTGCACATTGGCGGTGGGCGTACCCAATTGACGCGCCAGCTTCTGACCATGCAATACCCGTCCAGTGATCTGGAACGGACGACCAAGCATGCGTTCGGCCAGGGCAAAATCCGACGCAGCCAAGGCCTTGCGTACCTTGGTACTGCTGACCCGGATGCCATCTATTTCAACGGTCTGCGCCGCTTCTACAGTAAATCCGTACGTCGTGCCGGCCTGTTGCAGGAAGTCAAAATCGCCGACCCGGTCAAAACCGAAGCGAAAATCGTCGCCTACTTCTAGGTGTTGAACGCCGAGGCCGTCGATCAGCACGGTTTCGACGAAACTCGCGGCACTCAGCTTGCACAGTCGCTGATTGAAGGACAGGCAAAGTACCCGGTCAACGCCTTCGGCACTTAGCAGCTCGATTTTGTCACGCAGTCGGGCCAGACGTGCCGGAGCGGTCTCGGGAGCGAAGAACTCACGCGGCTGCGGCTCGAAAATCACCACACAGCTGGGCACACCCAATTCGACGGCACGCTCGCGCAGACGCGCCAGGATAGCCTGGTGGCCGCGGTGAACGCCGTCGAAATTGCCAATCGTGGCGACGCAGCCCCGATGTTCGGGGCGCAGGTTGTGAAGGCCTCTAACCAGCTGCATAACGCACTTCTTGCTCATAAAGTGGCCGATTATAACCACACACGGCCGTGGGCGACAGGCAACACACCAAGACCGGATGAAGGTTCTTGGCGTGGCCCCAGAAAACAACGATCAAACCGGGCCTACATAATGGCCTTGCGGGCGAAATCCCTTAGGCGAAAGCCCAGCAACAGAAGCATGGCGAAGTAAGTCACGACACCCGCCGCAACCAGCGCACCCAGACGCAGAAAGCGCTCCAGCATATGACCTTCGTCCCACGCCGGCATGACGTGCATGAGCCCGAGCAGCACAGCCGACATCACCGCAACAGCCACCACCAGCTTAAACAGAAACACCGTCCAGCCAGGTTGCGGCTGAAACAGATCCTGTTTGCGCAACTGCCAGAACAGCAACCCGGCGTTGATACACGCCCCCACACTAATGGCCAGCGCCAGACCGGCATGTTGCAAGGGCACGATGAAGGCCAGGTTGAGCAACTGAGTCACTATGAGGGTGAAGATCGCGATTTTCACCGGGGTGCGGATATTTTGTTGGGCATAAAAGCCGGGAGCCAGCACCTTGATCAGGATGATCCCCAGCAACCCGACTGAATAGGCAACCAGAGCACGCTGGGTCATGGCTGAATCAAGCGCATCGAATCTACCATACTGGAACAACGAAACGGTCAACGGCTCGGCGAGCAACCCCAGCGCCAATGTGCAAGGCAGGACCAGCACGAAACACAGTCGCAGCCCCCAGTCGAGAATCCGCGAATATTCCTGACGATCGCGCTGCGCGTAGGTTTTCGACAGGATCGGCAGCAGGATCGTACCCAGCGCAACACCCAGTACGCCGGAGGGTAATTCCATCAGACGGTCGGCGTAGTACATCCATGACACCGAACCGGCGACAAGGAACGAGGCAAATATCGTATTGATGATCAGAGAAATCTGACTGACAGAAACGCCAAGGATGGCGGGCAGCATCTGTTTCATTACGCGCCAGACGCCGGTATCACGCAGATTCAGGCGCGGCAGCACCAGCATGCCGATCTTTTTCAGGTGTGGCAGCTGGTAGAGCAGCTGTAGCAGGCCGCCGACCAGCACCGCCCAGCCCAGCGCCATGACCGGGGGATCGAAGTACGGGGTCAGAAACAGCGCGAAGAAAATCATGCTGACATTGAGCAGCGTCGGCACGAACGCAGGCACCGAGAAACGGTTCCAGGTATTGAGGATCGCCCCGGCCATCGATGACAGGGAGATCAGCAATATATAAGGAAAGGTCACCCGCAGTAGGTCCGAGGTCAGCGCAAACTTCTCCGGGGTGTCGACAAAGCCGGGCGCGGTGGCCCATATCACCCAAGGTGCAAAGACCACCCCGAGCAGCGTTACCAGCGCCAGTGCCAGGGTCAGCAACCCGGTAACGTAAGCGACAAAGGTGCGGGTCGCCTCCTCCCCTTGCTGGCTCTTGTATTCCGCCAGGATAGGCACGAACGCCTGGGAAAAAGCGCCCTCTGCGAAAATCCGGCGCAGCAGGTTGGGCAGTTTGAAGGCGATGAAGAACGCATCGGTGGCCATTCCGGCTCCGAAAGTGCGCGCGATGATGGTGTCGCGAACAAAGCCCAGAACCCGGGAAACCATGGTGATAGAGCTTACGGCGGCGAGTGACTTGAGTAGATTCATTGAAAGAGTTGTGCGCCTTGGCAAAGGATGGGCGATTAAGCCCGCCATTTATGCGATACTTCGCGCCGCAAAAACGCCCGAAGCAAAGGCCGCGAGTTTACAGGTCACAGGCCGGAAATAAATCCTCCGGTCAAATGTAGCAACCACTCAGCGGAACACCTTAACTGCCCTTGACAAGACTTCAACTCATCGGCATGATTCGCGGCCTATTTTGTTTGCTATTTCACAAAGTCTTTCGAGGAGCTCGACGGTGGCCAACACACCTTCCGCCAAAAAACGTGCAAAACAGGCTGAGAAGCGTCGCAGCCACAACGCCAGCCTGCGTTCCATGGTTCGTACCTACATCAAGAATGTAGTTAAAGCCATCGACGCAAAAGACGCAGAAAAAGCGCAAGCCGCTTATGTTCTGGCTGTTCCTGTTATCGACCGTATGGCCGATAAAGGCATCATCCACAAGAACAAGGCTGCTCGCCATAAAGGTCGTCTGAACGGTCACATCAAGGCTCTGAGCCTTGCTGCTGCAGCCTAAGCGACCCGCTTGTTAAAAAACCGACCTCAGGGTCGGTTTTTTATTGCCTGCTGGAAAGTAGCCGGTGCAACGGAACTTGTGACGCAGAGCGTCACGACAGGCATTCCCACGCTGGAGCGTGAGGAACGGCAATTCAACTATCGTGCGACGCTCCGCGTCGGCATGCCGTTCTGGACGCTCTGCGTCCACCCCTGAGCCACATCAAGGCGCGGGCGCGGTTGTCCATGGCAGGATCGGAATGGCGGTCACGGCATTCTGCGGACTGCCCTCAATGACCCGGTCGCTATAGACCAGGTACACCAGCGCGTTGCGCTTCTTGTCGAAGAAGCGCACCACCTGCATGGTCTTGAAGACCAGCGACGTACGCTCCTTGAAGACCTCATCGCCATCCTTGAGGGTTTCCTTGAAGCGGATAGGCCCGACCTGACGACAGGCAATGGACGCCTCGGCACGGTCTTCGGCCAACCCCAGACCACCCCTCACGCCACCGGTCTTGGCGCGCGACAGATAGCACGTCACACCGTCGACCTTGGGATCGTCAAACGCCTCGACCACGATGCGGTCGTTTGGCCCGACCATCTTGAACACCGTCGACACCTGACCGATCTCTTCAGCCGAGACCAACACCGGCATCAGCAACGCGGCCGCCAACAAACCTTTCATGAAGCGCATCAAATAGTCCTTTTTTGCAGCCTCGAGTCAGACGAGGATCAGGTTATCCCGATGAATCAGCTCAGGCTCGGCCATATAGCCCAGCTCACGCACGATGGATTCGGAAGAGTGACCAATGATTTTCTGGGCTTCGATGGCACTGTAGTTGCTCAGCCCACGAGCGATCTCGCGACCGTCCGGGGCGACGCATACCACCATCTCGCCACGCCGGAAACTGCCCTGCACCAGCTTGACACCCACCGGCAGCAGACTTTTCTGATCCTTGGCCAGCGCCGCAACAGCGCCATCATCCAGCACCAGCGTACCGCGGGTCTGCAGATGCCCTGCCAGCCACTGCTTGCGCGCCGCGAGCATGCCGCGCTCGGGAGACAGCAATGTACCCAAACGCTCGCCACCCTTGAGCCGCGCCAGCACACGCTCGATGCGCCCACCGACGATGACAGTATGCGCACCGGAACGCGCCGCCAGACGCGCAGCGCGCAATTTGGTCTGCATACCACCGCGCCCCAGTGCGCCACCTGTACCACCGGCCACAGCATCAAGCGCCGGATCATCGGCGCGCGCTTCGTGAATGAGTTGTGCATCCGGGTTGTTGCGCGGATCAGCGTCGAACATGCCGTCGCGGTCAGTCAGGATGACCAACAGATCAGCCTCGACCAGATTGGCAACCAGCGCCGCCAGCGTGTCGTTATCGCCAAAACGGATTTCGTCGGTGACCACTGTATCGTTTTCGTTGATGACCGGCACAACCCCAAGCTCGACCAGCGTGCGCAGGGTACTGCGGGCATTGAGGTAGCGCTTGCGGTCCGACAGGTCGTCATGGGTCAGCAGAATTTGCGCGGTATGCCGGCCGTGCTCGGCAAAACTCGATTCCCACGCCTGCACCAAGCCCATCTGACCGATGGCCGCAGCAGCCTGGAGCTCATGCATGGCGCTGGGTCGAGCCGTCCAGCCAAGACGGCTCATACCGGCAGCCACCGCCCCGGAAGACACCAGCACCAGCTCGACACCCGCCTCATGCAGCGCCACCATCTGCTCCACCCAAACACCCATGGCGTTGCGATCCAGCCCCTTGCCATCCGCGGTCAGCAAGGCACTGCCAATCTTCACAACCCAGCGCTGGGCGCCCGTCACTTTGCTGCGCATCTTCTTCCAACCTTAGCCAGAGATTTTCAAATTCAGGATACAAAAACGCCGCTGACAATCGTAGCGGCGTTCAAGTTTACTTCAAGCGATCAGTCACGGACGTAAATGATTTCCGGACCGTCTTCATCGTCCACATCTTCTTCGTCCCAGTCATCGTCACCAATGTCATGCACGCTCTTCACGCCGCTGCGACGCAGTGCACGCTGGTCATCCAGCGCCTGCAACTGAGCACGGGCTTCGTCTTCGATGCGCTGATCCAGCTCGGCCAGCTCTTCAGCATAACCAGGCTCCTCGGCGATACGCTGGCTGCGCTCTTCGAGGTAACGCATGATGTCGCGAGTCAACTGCTCGGTGCCTTCTTTGGCAATCGCAGAGATCACGTAAACAGGGCCGGTCCACTCCAGACGATCAACGATCTCCTGCTTGCGCGCTTCCTGCTCCTCTTCGAGGATCTGGTCACACTTGTTCAGCACCAGCCAGCGATCACGCTCGGCCAGCGACGGGCTGAATTTTTCCAGCTCGTTGACGATCACTTCGGCGGCATCCGGAGCACTGCTTTCATCCAGCGGCGCCATATCGACGAGGTGCAACAGCAGGCGGGTACGCGCCAGATGCTTGAGGAAGCGAATCCCCAGACCGGCACCATCGGATGCACCTTCGATCAGACCTGGAATGTCGGCCACCACAAAGCTCTTCCAGCGATCGACACTGACAACACCCAGGTTTGGCACCAGCGTGGTAAATGGATAGTCGGCGACTTTTGGCTTGGCAGCGGATACCGAGCGAATGAAGGTGCTCTTGCCAGCGTTTGGCAAGCCCAGCAAACCAACATCGGCCAGCACTTTCAGCTCAAGCTTGAGATCACGCTGATCACCCGGCTTGCCCGGCGTGGTCTGACGCGGAGCACGGTTGGTACTGGATTTGAATCGAGTGTTACCCAGACCGTGCCAGCCGCCCTGGGCGACCATCAGGCGCTGACCGTCTTTAGTCAGGTCACCGATGATTTCCTGGGTAGTGGCGTCGATGATGGTGGTCCCGACCGGCACACGCAGTACCAGCTCCTCACCCTTGCGACCCGTGCAGTCTGCGCTGCCGCCATTGGAGCCGCGCTCGGCATCGAAGTGACGGGTATAACGGTAGTCGACCAGCGTATTCAGGTTGACGTCGGCGACCATGAAGATCGAGCCACCATCACCACCATCACCACCGTTCGGACCACCGTTTTCAATGAATTTTTCGCGACGGAAGCTCATGCAACCGTTGCCACCGTCACCGGCTTTTACTCGAATGGATACTTCATCTACAAATTTCATAACGCACGCCTCCCGCCACAGGGACGAGCAGAACCACATAAATTACATAAGACTCTTGCAAAAATGAGCGTTGCGATACCGATCAGAAACCAGCGACCCCAGGGGTCAACATCACAACAGCCCGCACAAACAGTTTTGCAAGAGACTCACCTGCCTCTCTACCTCTACAAACAAAAAAGCCCCGTCGCAAGACAGGGCTTTTAAGCAACTGCGTGATTACGCTGCGGAGACTTCAGTCTTCGGAACGATGCTCACGTAGCGGCGACCGAAGGCGCCCTTGACCTGAAACTTGATCACGCCTTCCACTTTCGCGAACAGGGTGTGATCCTTACCCATGCCAACGCCGTAGCCAGCGTGGAATTGGGTACCGCGCTGACGCACGATGATGTTGCCAGGAATGATAGCCTGGCCGCCATACATCTTCACGCCAAGGCGTTTGGCTTCTGAGTCGCGCCCGTTACGGGTACTACCACCAGCTTTTTTGTGTGCCATGAGTCAATTCTCCAAATGAGGATTAGGCTGAATTAAGCCTGAATACCTGTGATTTTGATCTCGGTGTACCACTGGCGGTGGCCCATACGCTTCATGTGGTGCTTACGACGACGGAACTTGATGATACGAACCTTATCGTGACGACCTTGCGAAACCACTTCAGCCACAACGGTAGCGCCAGCAACAACTGGAGCACCGATGTTGACGTCGTCGCCATTGCCAACCAGCAGAACGCGGTCGAAAGTGACGGATTCGCCAGTAGCGATTTCCAGTTTTTCAATTTTCAGGTATTCACCTGGGGCGACTTTGTACTGCTTGCCACCGGTAACAATTACTGCGTACATGGTATTTCTCCGAAAATCCTGCTCACCCAGCTCTTTATAAGAAGAGTATCGGCTGGCATGGCTGCATGGGGCTGGAACGGCCCGTTTGCATTGCGTAAGGCAGGTGCTGCCCAGGAAAGTTAGGGTGCGCGATTGTACGCAAGGCATTCGTGTGTTGCAAGAGGCGGGTCGTCATACCTTGACACGCTCTACCCCGCGACCTAGCATGCGGCGCAACCTATCCGGAGCACGTGTCGCTGATGCAACCCCAAGCCTTCTATCGCGCGGTGGCGGACGACTTTAGTGCCGTTGACCTTATCATCAAAAAGCAACTGACGTCGCGCGTACCGCTGGTCTCAAAAATCGGTGATTACATTACGTCGGCAGGCGGCAAGCGTCTGCGTCCGTTGCTGGTACTGCTGTGTGGCAAGGCGCTGGGCCGCGAAGGCGATGACCTTCGCCTGCTGGCCGCCACCATCGAATTCCTCCACACCGCAACCCTGCTGCATGACGACGTCGTCGACATGTCCGGCATGCGTCGTGGCCGATCCACCGCCAACGCGCTGTGGGGCAATGCGCCCAGCGTGCTGGTCGGCGACTTCCTGTATTCGCGCTCGTTCGAAATGATGGTCGAACTGGGCTCGATGGAAGTCATGAGAATCCTGTCCAAGGCGACCCGTATCATTGCCGAAGGCGAAGTGCTGCAGTTGTCGAAGATTCGCGACGCCAGCACCACTGAAGAAACCTACATGGAAGTGATTCGCGGCAAGACAGCCATGCTGTTCGAAGCCTCGACTCACAGTGCCGCAGCCCTGTGCAACGCACCAGAGGTACAGAGCGAAGCGCTGCGCACCTTCGGCGACCATCTGGGCGTGGCTTTCCAGCTGGTCGATGACTTGCTGGACTACCGTGGCGATGCCGAAACCCTGGGCAAGAACGTCGGCGACGACCTTGCCGAAGGCAAGCCTACCCTGCCGCTGATCTACACCATGCGTGAAGGCAGCCCGGAGCAGGCCGCGCTGGTTCGTCAGGCGATCCAGAAAGGTGGTCTGGAAGATCTGGAAAGCATCCGCAATGCTGTGGAAAGCGCTGGAGCGCTGGACTACACCGCACAACTGGCCCGTGACTATGCCGCCCGCGCGATCGCCTGTCTGGATGCCCTGCCGCCCAGCGAGTACCGGGATGCATTGGTCGAGCTGAGCGAGTTTGCGGTCGCCCGCACACACTGACAGCCATCGCAGCCGAAAAGCCCGTCCAGCGTGACGGGCTTTTTTATTACCTGCGCACAACGCCCATCGCGCTCAAGCACCTTCAGTGTGTGTAGCCAGCAAGTTTCTCCTGCATGAAATCCAGAAAACACTGAATCCTCAACGCAAGTCGCGAATTGCGGTAGTACACGGCATGAATCGGCTGACGATAGCCACTGTTGGCGCCCTTCAACAGACAGACCAGCCGCCCCTCGCGCAGGTCATCATTGGTCATGAAGTCGGAAAGACAGGCGATTCCCACGCCCTCCAGCACCAGATGGCGCAAGGTGTCACCGCTGGATGCCGAAATGGCAGGCTTGATGGACAGGCGATCGCCCTCAGCGTGGCGCAACGGCCATTGATTGAGAGATTCCACGTGTGTGAAACCCACCAATACGTGTTGCGCCAGATCTTCTGCGGTTTTCGGGGAGCCGTGGCGTTGCAGGTAAGCCGGGCTGGCGACGATATTCAGCAGGCAACTGCCCAGCGAGCGGGCATGCAGGGTTGAGTCAGGCAGCACGCCGATTCGAATGGCAATATCGGTGCTCTGCTCAAGCAGGTCGATGAACCAGTCATCACTGTTGAGTTCCAGTTCGATATCCGGGTAACGCTGACGAAACTCCGCCACATGCGGCACGATGCAATGCAGCATGAACGGTGATGCGGCATTGATACGCAAGCGGCCAGCGGGCGTCTGCCGGGAGGAAGAGAGCCTTTCTTCCAGGCTTTCCATCTGCTCAAGAATATGGCGGGCCCGTTCCAGAAAGAACTTGCCCTCCTCGGTCAGGTCCATGCGCCGCGTCGTGCGGTTGATCAGCGTGGTTTCAAGCTTGGCTTCCAGACGTGACAGGGTACGGCTGACACCGGAGGGCGTCTGGCCCATTTTCTCTGCCGCCGCGGAAATCGAACCGCTTTCGATGACCGAGACAAACACCTGCAATTCATCAGATCTGGCTTTCACTGTTGTCCCCTGCTCAACGCTCAGAGGATATTAGCGCTGTTCAGTGCAAAGGTTGTGCTTACTGCGCACCAAACACTTTGCCCAAGTGAGCCTCGTAACGCTGCACATCCGCTTCGATATTCGGCATTTTCATCACGTCCACTGCCAGAAACGTCGGCAGCCCGGTCATACCCAGAAACTCGTTGGCCTTGTGAAACGGGAAGTACACCGCGTCGACGCCCTTGGCCTCGAAGAAATCAGAAGCGTCATCGAAGGCTTTCTGTGGCGCATTCCAGGTCGCGGAAATCATGTATTGCTTGCCCTGCAGCAAGCCACCGCTGCCATACGTCTGCGACGCATCCGAACGGGTGCGGCCGTCATTGGCGTACAGGCTGCCGTGCCCTTCGGTGAACACTTCATCAATGTATTTTTTCACTGTCCACGGCGCCCCCATCCACCAGCCAGGCATTTGCCAGACGATGACATCGGCCCAGAGAAACTTCTGCACTTCCTCGGCCACGTTGTAACCGCCGTCAATGAAGGTTTCCTTCACATCAAAACCGGCACGGTCCATGAACGCCACTCCAGCCTGATGCAGGGTTGCGTTGTAACGACCATCGGAGTGCGCGAACTGCTTGCCGCCGTTGAGGAACAATACTTTTTTCATGGCTGATCTCTCGCTACCCGACCCCGCCCGTCTTGAGGCTGAGATGGAGGTGATTAATGGATGAGCCGAGAGTAAAGAGATGTGCGCCCGTGAGTAAGACAGCGAAGGGCAAAATACTCTTGCTTCACAGTCACGAATGGCGTTAAGACTATTGAGAAAAATGCCTGAGCGGATGAAGACAGGTTTACCCCATCAGGCTCAACCCTTTATCAGCAGGTGCAGCCCTAACAGCCCCATGCCGATGAAGAACACGCGCTTGAACAGCGCCGCGCTGATTCGCTGACGCAGCCACTGCCCCAGCAGCATGCCCAACAGGGCTGGCATCAGCGCCAACGTGGATGCGCCCAGTTCTGCGCCGCCCAGCGCACCGTTCCACGACAAGCCCGCTGCCAACGCCAGCGTGGAAACAGTGAAGGACAGCCCCAGCGCCTGCACCAGTTGATTGCGTTCAAGCCCCAAAGCCTGCAAATAAGGCACCACGGGAATCACGAACACGCCGGTGGCCGAAGCGACAACCCCGGTAATAAGGCCGCACAACGGCCCCAGCCAGCGCTCTTTGGCGGCCGCGACCCTGAAGGTCGGCAGCAACAGCCCGCTCAATGCATAAAGAAACAGCGCACCGCCCAATGCTCGCGTCATCGAATGACTGCCGCTCATGCCAAGCCAGAAAGCCCCGGCCAGAGTGCCGATGAGAATCATGCCCAGCATCGGCCATAGCCGCTTCATCAGCGGTCGCAGGTTTCCGCCCGTCGCCAGTTGCCAGACGTTGGTGAAGGTCGATGGAATGATCAGCAGCGCCGCAGCCTGCGCCGGCAGCATGGCCAGCCCCAGTAAGCCCATCGCTACAGTGGGCAGGCCGAGGCCAATGACACCTTTGACCGTGCCGGCCAGCAGAAAAGTGCCGATCACCAGCGCCGAAAGGCCCCAGCCGAGGGTTTGATAGAAGTCGAGAATTGAGTGCATGGCATCCCTGCCCAGGTCGATAAAAAGTGGGGCCTAACGTTTGTCAGACCGCTCGCGCAAATAGGCCAGCACGTCCATTTGGTTGCCGGCGAATTCGATACGCGCAGCTTTATGTTCGCGCTGATAAGCGTACATCGGGTCGTAATATTCGCCGAGCAGGCCCTCGATCCAGCCCCTGTGCAGATCAACCTTACCGCTGCGCTGTTGCTCGTCCAGCGCTGCCTGCATAAGGCCGGACAAGCGTTGATGACGCTCGCCGCCCAAGCGTTTGTGAATGTTGTTCAGGCTCTGCAATAGACGCTCAGCGAACAGGCCAAAGCCCTGCTCTTCGCCCTTGACGGTGATGAACTCTGCGCAGAGGTTGATCACATAGTCGTCGAGAATGCGCTCGACGCGGTTCTCGAAGCTGTCTTCCAGCCAGACCATCGGGCAGCCTTGCATTGCTTGATGAAGCTCCAGCGGCACGTTGCAACTGCCGACCAGACGGCTTTCATCTTCCACAACGAATTGTTCGATACCGGCTGCGCGCTTCTTGAGCAAATCGATGGCCAGCCGGTTCTCGAAGTCGATCTGCGCCGGCTGCCCGGTGGCACGCTTGCCGAAGCTGGAGCCGCGGTGATTGGCGATGCCTTCCAGGTCCAGGCTGTTGCGCAGTTGCGTCAACACTTCGGTCTTGCCCGTGCCGGTCATTCCGCCGAGCACGACGATCTCGCATTCGCTCACTGCCTCGTGCAGGATATCCAGCAGGAACGTGCGCATCGCCTTGTAGCCGCCAATGATGCGCGGGTAGTCGACCCCGGCATCCTTCAGCCAGCGCTGGACCGTCTGCGAGCGCAGGCCGCCACGAAAGCAGTACAGGTAGCCATCCGGATTCGCCCTGGCGAACTCGACCCACGCATTGACGCGTTCATCCTTGACCTGACCACAGACCAATTGATGCCCAAGCTGGATAGCGGCGTCCTGGCCGTGTTGCTTGTAGCAGGTGCCGACCTTCTGCCGCTCGATGTCGTTCATCAGCGGCAGGTTGATCACACCAGGAAAAGCCCCCTTGGAAAACTCCACCGGAGCACGAGCGTCCATCATCGGCACGTCGTTGAGAAACAATGCGCGGTAGTCGCTGCTGTTGTCGGCCATCAGAACACCTCGACGGCGTGGGTCTGTCGCTCACGCAGGGTGCCGATAGGGTTGAGCAGCAGGCCCAGTTCGGCAGCCACCGTCAGAAACTCCGCCTCACCTTCAGGGCTGACCGCGACCAGCAGACCGCCGCTGGTCTGTGGGTCGCACAGCAGGTCGCGCTGGGCCTCGCTCAGCGCAGCGATCCTGTCGCCATAGCTTTCAAAATTGCGCAACGTGCCGCCCGGCACACAGCCCTCGGCAATGTAATGCTCGACGCCGGGCAGGCGCGGTACAGCGGCGTAATCCAGACGAGCGGTCAGGCCTGCACCATCAGCCATTTCAACCAGATGCCCGAGCAGACCGAAGCCGGTGACATCGGTCATTGCCAGCACCCCGGCCAGCTTGCCGAAGCGACTGCCCGGCTTGTTCAAGGTGCACATCCAGTCCCGCGCCAGACCGATGTCTTCATCGCGCAATTTCGACTTTTTCTCGGCAGTAGTGAGAATGCCAATGCCCAATGGCTTGGTCAGGTACAGCGTGCACCTCGCCTGGGCGGTGTCGTTGCGTTTCATGTGCTTTTTCTGCACCACGCCAGTTACAGCCAGACCGAAGATCGGCTCCGGCGCATCGATGGAGTGCCCGCCCGCCAGAGGAATACCGGCAGCGTCGCAGACTGCACGGCCACCGCGAATGACTTCACGAGCGACCTCGGGTGGCAGCACGTTGACCGGCCAGCCGAGAATGGCGATGGCCATCAGCGGATCGCCGCCCATCGCATAGATATCACTAATGGCATTGGTCGCGGCGATACGGCCGAAGTCGAACGGGTCATCGACGATAGGCATAAAGAAGTCAGTGGTCGAGACCACGCCGCGCTCGTCATCCAGCGCATAGACCGCTGCGTCATCACGCGAAGCATTGCCAACCCAGAGCTTGGGGTCGAGGTTCTGAGCGCCGCTGCCAGCGAGGATCACGTCCAGCACCTTGGGGGAAATCTTGCAGCCACACCCTGCTCCATGACTGTACTGGGTCAGGCGGATTGGCTCATTCATTGCGACACTCTCGGTTACTGGGAAACAGGCTGTGGAGTCTAGGGGCTGTTCCCTTATCAGCGCAAACCGCGTCGTGCGCCGATCGTGCACTCGGGCGATGAATCTGCCGAACTGGCCTTTCTCGCCATGCCTCTTATAATCCCCGCGCATCACCACCGAATTCTGTGAAGCGCCGCCTGCTCGTGCTGGCGGGCGTCACGTTATCCTTTTTCCGCTATTGAACCGGAGAACCTCCATGCTCAAGCGTACCCTGGCGCTCGCCGCCGGCCTTGCCCTGTCCTTCTCCGCCCTGACCAGCCACGCTGCCGACACCCTGCGCGTCTCGGCCATTCCCGACGAAGCGCCCACCGAACTGCTGCGCAAGTTCAAGCCGCTGGGTGCCTATCTGGAACAACGACTGGGCATGAAAGTCGAGTTCGTTCCGGTCGCCGATTACCCGGCAGTGGTCGAAGCACTGGCCACTGACCGGCTCGACATGGCCTGGCTGGGCGGCTTCACCTTCGTTCAGGTCAACCTCAAGACCGGTAACGCCGTGCCGCTGGTACAACGCGAGCAGGATGCGAAATTCACCAGCAAATTCATCACCTCCGACCCGAACGTGAAAACCCTGGCGGACCTCAAGGGCAAGACGTTTGCCTTCGGCTCGGTGTCGTCGACATCCGGCAGCCTGATGCCGCGTTATTTCATGCTCAAGGAAAACATCAAGCCGGAAACGTTCTTCAGCCGCGTCGCCTATTCCGGCGCGCATGACGCAACCGCTGCCTGGGTTCAGGCGGGCAAGGTCGATGCGGGCGTGCTCAACGCCAGCGTGTGGGACAAACTGGTCGCCAGCGGCAAGGTCGACACCAGCAAGGTTCACGTCTTCGAAACCACGCCAACGTATTTCGACTACAACTGGACTGTACGCGGCAGCCTCGACCCGGCGCTGGCGGCGAAGATCAAACAGGCCTTCCTTGACCTTGACCCGGCCAACCCGGAGCAGAAGGCAATCCTTGATCTTCAGGCTGCCAGCCGCTTCATCGAGACCAAGCCCGAGAACTACAAAGGCATCGAAGAAGCCGCACGCGCTGCCGACCTGCTGAAATGACCTTGCGTCTGTCCGGCATCGAGCTGCGCCACAGCGACGGCACACTGGCGTTGCGCGGTCTTGATCTGAACATCGCTGGTGGCGAGCGGGTCGCGATCATCGGGCCCTCGGGTGCGGGCAAGACAACGCTGCTCAATCTGCTGGCCAGCGCGTTGCCGCCCAGTGCCGGACAACTGGAAGTGCTGGGGGCTGATCCCTGGCAGCTTTCCAGCAAACGCCGCCAGCGCCTGCGTAGCCGCATTGCGCTGATCCATCAGGCACCGCCGTTACCCGCGCGCCAGCGGGTCATCACTGCGGTGTCGGCGGGCAAACTTGGTCAATGGGGGCTGGGCAAAAGTCTGCTGAACCTGCTGCACCCACTGGACGTTTCTGGCACCCGCGAAGTGCTGGCACGTCTGGACCTCGCGGACAAACTGTTCGAGCGCTGCCAGCAGTTGTCTGGCGGGCAGCTGCAACGCGTTGGCATCGCCCGCGCCTTGTATCAGGCACCTGAACTGCTGCTGGCCGACGAGCCGGTTTCGGCGATGGACCCGCGTCTGGCCGATCACACCCTTGCGCTGTTATGCCAGCACGCCATCGAGCACCACGTGACGCTGGTCGCCAGCCTGCATGCGGTGGAGCTGGCGCTGGCGCACTTTCCGCGAATCATCGGGGTGCGCGACGGGCAAGTTCACTTCGACCTCGCCGCAAACGAGGTCGACCGGCAGCATCTCGACACCCTGTATGCCAATGAACAACTGAGCCCTCAGCCTGCCCCGGATGTGTCTGAAACACCCTGGACGCCGCGATGCTGACTCAGGATCAGCGCGACCCGGCGGCAACGCCACGCCTGTTGCTGACGCTGCTGGCGGTCGCCCTGCTCTGGCCGGGCATTCGTCTGGCCGAACTGAATCCGCTGGTACTGCTGCAAGCCGATAATGCGCGGACGATGGGCAGCTTTCTCGCTGGGTTCTGGCCTGTGGCGCACTCTGCAGAATTCCTCGGGCTGTTGCTGGAGGCGACATTGCAAACGCTGGCTATCGCCACGGCTGGCATCGCCCTTGCTCTGCTGCTGGCTGTACCGGCAAGCCTGCTCGCCAGCAAGGCGCTGTCCCTGTCGGCCGCCTCACGCGGCGGGCGTCCCGGCTGGCTCGGCCAATGCCTGCGCTGGCCGGTACGCGGCGTGTTGATCTTCCTGCGCAGCGTGCCGGAAATCGTCTGGGCGCTGTTGTTCGTGCGCGCGGTCGGCCTGGGTCCGACCGCGGGCGTACTGGCAATCGCCATCACTTACGCAGGCATGCTCGGTAAGGTATACGCCGAGATTTTCGAATCGGTGGACCAACGCCCGGCCCACGCCCTGCTTCAATCGGGCAGCGGACGCCTCGCCGCGCTGGCTTACGGCATCCTGCCCAGTGCGGCAGCCGAATTGACGTCCTACACTGTGTACCGCTGGGAGTGCGCCGTGCGCGCTTCGGTGGTCATGGGTTTCGTCGGCGCAGGCGGACTGGGTCAGCAGATCGACCTGTCGATGCGCATGTTCGCCGGTGACGAAGTGGCGAGCATGCTGCTGACCTTCCTGCTGCTGGTGCTGCTCGCCGACCAGCTCAGCCGCCTGCTGCGCAGGCAGTTCACATGAAGCGCGCAGGCAATCTGCTGCTGGTGCTGGCGATGATTAAGGCAGTGATCGCATCGTTTATGTACCTCGGCCTCGACCTCTTCACCCTGGGCAGTCATGACAACCTGACGCAGATGGGCCGTTATGCATTGCGCTTCATGAGCCCGGACCTCAGCAGTGAGCATTTGCAGGCAATCGGCCAGGGCGCTCTGGAAACGCTGGCCATGTCGGCACTTGGCACCTTGCTGGCTGCCATCGCAGGTTTGCTGCTGGCATTGCCCGCTGCCGGTCGCTTGGGCTGGCCGTTGCGCAGCGTGAGTCGCCTGCTGCTCAATGCACTGCGTGCCATTCCGGAACTGGTGTGGGCCGTGTTGATGGTGCTGGCTGCCGGGCTCGGCCCCAATGCAGGCACGCTGGCGCTGGCACTGCACACCACGGGCGTTCTGGGCCGTCTGTTTGCCGAAGCGCTGGAAAACACCGCGCCCGAGCCCGCCGCTGCCATTCGCCTGCAAGGCGGTAGTGCCTGGCAGGCATTCGGCTATGGCACCCTGCCCAACCTGTGGCCGCAGTTGCTGGCCTACACGCTGTACCGCTGGGAGAACAACATTCGCATGGCCAGCGTGCTGGGTTTTGTCGGCGCGGGCGGTCTGGGGCAGATGCTGTATGTCAGCCTCAGCCTGTTTCAGGAAGCGCAGGCCAGTACCGTGATTCTGGCGATGCTGATTCTGGTGTTCGCCGTCGACGCGTTGAGCAGCTGGAGCAGACAGCGCTGGGTGCGTAACTGAGCAGATCTCAGAAAGCAAAACGCCACGACCCTGAAGCTCAGGGCCGCGGCGTGATCAGCAGCGTGACTCAGTAGCCCAGCGACAACCCGGTGTTGCGACGCGGGTCGTTGGCACCGTAGAAGCGGTTGTTACCGACCGGTTTGCCGCCCAGCGAAGGCGCGCCGACCAGAATCGCTGCCACATGATTGAGTGGCTGCGGACCGGCAAACTTGTGGCCCCAGCTCTCAAGAATCTTCAGCGTGTCGGGGCTGACCGCGAAGGTATCGATGTTGGTCGCCTCAGGCTGCCATTGCTGGTGGAAACGCGGCGCATCCACGGCTTCCTGAATGTTCATGCCATAGTCGATGACGTTGAGCATGGTCAACAAGGTCGCGGTAATGATGCGACTGCCGCCCGGCGTGCCGACAACCATTACGGCCTTGCCATCCTTGGTGACGATGGTCGGGCTCATCGAAGACAGCGGCGTCTTGCCCGGCGCGATGGCGTTGGCTTCGCCCTGCACCAGACCATACATGTTGGGCACGCCGACCTTGACGGTGAAGTCATCCATTTCGTCGTTGAGAATCACACCGGTCTTGCTGGCCATCACGCCCGCGCCGAACCAGTTGTTCAGGGTGTAGGTCACCGAGACCGCATTGCCCCATTTGTCGACGATCGAATAATGGGTGGTGTTGCTGCCTTCGTGCGGCGCGACGCCCGGTTTGATCTTGTTCGAGTCGCCAGCCTTTTGCGGCTCGATGGCCTCACGCAGCTTGGCCGCGTACTTGACGTCCAGCAGGTGCTCGACCGGGTTCTTGACGAAATCGGGGTCGCCCAGATAGCTGTTGCGGTCTACGTATGCATGACGCATGGCTTCGATCTGATAATGCATACCCTGCGCCGAGCGGAAGCCCAGCTCTTTCATCGGGTAGCCCTCGAGGATGTTCAGAATCTGGCAGATGACCACGCCACCGGAACTTGGAGGTGGCGCTGACACCACGTGGTAGCCACGGTAGTCGCATTCGACCGGAGCCAGCTCGCGGGTCTTGTAATGATCGAGGTCGGCCTGGGTGATGATGCCCTTGCCAGCCTGGCTTGAATCGACCAGCGCCTTGGCGACCCAGCCCTTGTAGAAACCATCGCTGCCCTTGTCGGAGATTTCTTTAAGAGTCTTGGCCAGGTCTTTCTGCACCAGCTTCTGACCGACCTGCATCGGCTCGCCCTTGTCGAGGAAGATCGACCCGGAATCAGCCATATCTGCCTTGAACACCTCCGTGGCGCTCGACAGCATGTCGACATCGCCCTGACCCAGCACAAAGCCCTCCTCGGCCAGCTTGATCGCCGGGGCGATAACTTCTTCGCGTTTGCGGGTGCCGTACTTGCTCAGGGCCATTTCCATGCCGGACACGGTGCCCGGCACGCCAACGGCCAGATGACCTTTGGCACTGAGATCAGGAATGACCTTGCCGTCCTTGTCCAGGTACATGTTGGCCGTCGCGGCCAGAGGTGCCTTTTCGCGGAAGTCGAGGAAAGTCTTGCGCCCGTCCGCCAACTGGACGGTCATGAAGCCGCCGCCACCGAGGTTACCGGCCGCAGGATAGACCACCGCCAGCGCGTAACCGACCGCTACAGCCGCATCGACGGCGTTGCCGCCAGCCTTGAGCACATCGACACCCACATGGGTAGCCAGGTGCTGAGCCGTCACGACCATGCCGTTTTCGGCGGCAACCGGGGCTTGTGATGCAGCAAATGAGGGGGAATAAGCGACGATCAATGCCGTCGCTATCAGCGATCTGGCGAGGGGTTCGAACTTCATGGTCGATCTCTTCTTTTTCTGAGTCAGGGACGTTTGATGAGTGGAGCGCCAGCCTCCAGGCGAGGATGCGGCGCTTCTCGTCGAAGCGTACCGAGCATCCCTGCGCTGATCTGACGAGGTCCAAAGTAGCCGGTTCTGCCACGTTTTCCTAATGTAAAAACCGGATACAAAGCTACGCCCCGCTGATTCCCGACACCGGTGACGCCTAGGCTTTCGGGCGATACCCCTCAATGATCGCCGAGAAATCCTTGCCGCCATCGCCACGCAGGCTCATGGCCTGGTACAGCTGTTGCGCCACGGCGCCGAGGATGACCGGTTGATGCGCAGCGCGCGCAGCCTCGGTTGCCAGGCCAAGATCCTTGAGCATCAACTCAGCGCCAAAGCCGCCGCTGTAACCGCGTGACGCTGGAGCGGTTTCGACAATGCCAGGCCACGGGTTGTACGCCTCGGAACTCCAGCAACGGCCAGTCGAGGTATTGATGATGCCGGCCAGCACATGAGTATCGATGCCCAGCGCATTGCCCAATGCCATGGACTCGGACACGCCGATCATGGAAATCGCCAGCAGCATGTTGTTGCAGATCTTGGCAATCTGGCCGGTGCCCACCTCGCCACAATGCACGATGTTACGGCCCATCTGCTCCAGTACCGGTTTGAGCACGGCAAAATGCTCGGCAGATCCGCCGACCATGAACGTCAACGTCCCGGCCTGCGCGCCACCGGTGCCGCCTGACACCGGCGCGTCGCCCAACACCACGCCTTGCTGTGCGGCGACAGCGGCGATGTCACGGATGGTCTGCGGGTCGATGGTGCTGCAATCAACCGCCGGAACGCCGGGTGAGATGCCTTTCAGCACGCCGTCGTCGTTCAGGTACACACTACGCACATGCGCCGCAGCAGGCAGCATGGTGATGACCAGCTCGCTGCCTTCGGCGGCCTGCCGGGGTGAGTCGCTGACCTCTGCGCCCAGTCCGGCGAATTCAGCCAGCACGCTCTTGTTGAGGTCGAACACCTGCAAGGTGTGTCCGGCCTTGATCAGGTTGCGGGCCATGGGCGCGCCCATGTTGCCCAGACCGATAAATGCGATGTTCATTATTGTTCTCCTGGCCTGGCTGAGAGGCTGTGCTCAACGCAAATTGATCGTGGTGTTCACGCCGTCGTTCACGCTGTCGTCATCGAACCAGCGGCTGGTAACGGTCTTGGTCTGAGTGTAGAACTGCACCACCTGTTTGCCGTACGGGCCCAGATCGCCCAGCTTGGAACCCCGCGAGCCAGTGAAGCTGAAAAACGGTACCGGTACCGGAATCGGAATGTTGATCCCGACCTGCCCGACATCGATCTCGCTTTGAAACTTGCGTGCCGCCGCGCCGCTCTGGGTGAACAAGCCAGTGCCGTTGCCGAACGGGTTGGCGTTAACCAGCGCGATAGCCTCATCAAGGGTGTCGACCTCCAGCACAACCAGCACCGGACCGAAAATCTCCTGGGTGTAGATCTGCATGTCGGTGGTGACACCCGAGAACAGCGTCGGCCCTACGAAGTTGCCGCCCTCGTAACCCGGCACCGAAACCTCCCGACCATCCAGTTCAAGCGTCGCGCCTTCACGCACACCGCTCTCGATGAGATCCAGAATGCGCTGCTTTGCCTTTCTGGAAATCACTGGCCCGATGTCCGTGCCCGCCTCCTGACCGGCATTTACCTTGAGTTTCTGCGCCCGCGCCTTGAGGTCCGGCAGCCACTGTTTCGACGCACCGACCAGCACCACTACTGAGGTCGCCATGCAACGCTGGCCCGCTGCACCGAAACCTGCGCCCACCAATGCATTCAGCGTTTGCTCACGGTTGGCATCAGGCAGCACGACCGCGTGATTCTTCGCGCCCATCATCGCCTGCACACGCTTGCCGTGCCGACCAGCCAGATCGTAGACATGCGTGCCGACAGCGGTCGAACCGACAAAGGAAACAGCCTTGATGTCCTTGTGAGTACAGATCGCGTCCACCACGTCCTTGCCGCCATGCACCACATTCAGCACGCCGGCCGGCACTCCGGCCTCAATCGCCAGTTCAACCAGCAACAGCGTCGACAGCGGGTCCTGCTCAGAAGGTTTGAGGACAAAGGTATTGCCACAGGCAATCGCCATCGGAAACATCCACAGCGGAATCATCGCCGGGAAGTTGAACGGCGTGATGCCCGCGCAGACGCCGATGGGCTGGCGCAAGGTGTAGGTATCCACGCCATTGGCAACGTTTTCGGCAAACTAGCCCATTTGCAGCGTGCCGATCGAACACGCGTGCTCGACCACCTCAAGGCCGCGAAAAATATCGCCCTCGGCATCGGCCAGGGTCTTGCCTTGCTCGGCACTCAATACTGCCGCAATGCGTTTGGAGTGTTCGCGGATCAGCGCCTGCAATTTGAGCATGATGCGCATACGCACACCGACAGGCGTTTCGCGCCAAGTGCGATAGGCCGCGTGAGCCGCAGCGACGGCAGCGTCCACCTCATTGGCCATGGCAAATGGCACCCGGGCGAGGACTTCCTGAGTCGCAGGGTTGACGATGTCTTGCCATTCACTGCTTTGAGAGTCTATCCACTCGCCGTTGATCAGCAGTTTTACGCGAGCAATGGTGGTTGTGGTGTCGTTCAACGAGGCGTTCATTTCAGCGGTTCTCCCTTCAGCAAACCACGCATCCAGCGCATGTGCAGATGGATCGCCGTGGTCTCCCGGCAGTCTTGTTTTTGAGTTGGTCAGGGGGCGTGCTTTGGAGTATAGATGTGCAAACTTCTAACAAGAACGCAGATAAAAGCAGGGTCAACATGCAAAAAAACATCACCTCCCTGGGGCTGTTGAACTGGGATGACCTGAAGTTTTTCCTTGAGGTGGCACGCACCCGAAAAGTCAGCAGCGCGGCCCGGCGTCTGGGCGTTGACTACACCACCGTGTCGCGGCGCATCAACTCGCTGGAAACCTCACTGGGCACACTGCTCTTCGAGAAATCGCGCAACAACGGCTTCATCATGACCGCCGAAGGTCAGCGCCTGCTGGGTTATGCCGAGTCCATCGAAAGCACACTGCACATGGCTTGCGAACAGGTTTCCGGGTCCAGCGTCGCGCTATCAGGGCATGTGCGCATGGGCTGCACCGAAGGCTTCGGCAGCTTCTTCATCACCCCGCAACTGAGCCACTTTCTCGACAGCTACCCGAGCATTTCGCTGGACATCCTGCCGCTGCCGCACTTCATCAGCCTCTCGAAACGCGAGGCAGATATCGTCATCGCCCTGGAGCGCCCGGAACACGGCCCCTACGTGTGTTGCAAACTCTGCGACTACAGCCTGCGCCTGTATGCGACCCAGGCGTATCTGGATAGCCACCCGGCCATCGAGCAAAAAGCCGACCTGAGCGGACACGTCTTCATCAGCTACGTCGACGATCTGGCGTTCAGCTCCGAGCTGCTGTACCTGAGCAACCTGCTGCCCAACGCCCAGGCACAAATGCGCAGCACCAGCGTCATCGCCCAATACACCGCGGCGCTCCAAGGCCGCGCACTGGCGATCCTGCCATGCTTTCTGGCCGCCCAGGACCCGCGACTGCTGCCGGTGCTGGCAGAAGAAGTGAACATCACTCGTCAATTCTGGATGTACTGCCGGGAGGACCTGCGCAAGTTGAAGCGGATCACGTTGCTGTGGGATTACATTCGGGAAGTGACGGAGTTGAATAAGGGTTTTTTGTTGGGGGAGAAGTCGGAATTACGCTTTGCAAGATGATGCGCAAGAAGTTGCCTTGTCCTGCTGTGTAATAGAGGCACTGGATAGCTGAGGAGCAAGCTTCACGTACGTTTCGAGGCGCTGCGCAACATCGCGAAAAAGCGCGCAAGATGATGCGCAGATTTTGCTGCTTTTTTTGCTCCACGCACCTAAAACCCATCCCTAACGTCGCCAACCTACTGATTCATATATAAAAATATTATCTGGCACCTTTCTTGTTATCTCTCACGCTATTCAGCGGGCGAATTCGTCCGTTACCGCGGAGAGTTTCGGATGTTCGCACCTGCCAGTCAGCCTCGTTTCAGCCTGAGCATCGATAGCCACAACGGCATTGATCATGGTTTTCAGGTAACGGCGTTTACCGGCCATGAGGCCATCAACCAGCCCTTCTGCTTTACGCTTGAGCTGGTCAGCGAGCGCATGTCGCTGGACCTTGAAGACCTGCTGAATCGTCCTGCATTTCTGCAGTTCGCGCCAGATGCTGGCGGCATTCATGGCTTGATTGATCAGGTATCCCAAGGCGACTCCGGCGCACGCCTCACGCACTACTCGATCACCCTGCGCCCGCATCTGGCCCGGCTCGGGCATCGCACCAATCAGCGTATTTTCCAGAATCGCACCGTGCAGCAGATCATTGCGCAGGTACTGGAAGAACATCACCTGCTGACCAATGACTACCGCTTCAAACTCGGCACCACATACGCCAAACGGGAATACTGCGTGCAGTACAACGAGTCGGATCTGCATTTCGTCCAGAGACTGTGCGAAGAGGAAGGTCTGCACTATCACTTCGAACACAGCCCCACAGCGCACCAACTGGTGTTTGGCGATAACCAGATGGTGTTTCCTAAACTCGATTCGGTGATCTATCGCCATGACAATGGCCTGGTGGCCGATGAGCCGGTCATCAAGCGTTTCAAGCTGCGCCTGGAAACCCGCGTCAACCGCACCACTCGCCGCGATTACCACTTTGAAAAACCCCTTCTGAAGATGGAAAGTTCAGCGGATATCGAGACGCAGCCTGATCTTGAGGACTATGACTACCCCAGCGGTTTCATCCACCGTGATCAGGGTCTGCAACGGGCGAATCGAGCCCTTGAACGCCACCGCCACGATTACCGGCTGGGCGAAGGTCAAAGCGATCAGCCTCGTCTGGTCAGCGGTCATTTTCTGCCATTGGATGGACATCCCAACGAGGACTGGAATGATCTGTGGTTGCTCACTGAGGTGCGTCACGAAGGCCACCAGCCTCAGGTTTTTGAAGAGTCCGCACATGAAATCCAGAGCCCTGACAACTTTCAACAGGGCTATCGCAATACCTTTTTCGCTACTCCCTGGCAGGCCTTGTATCGCCCGCCTCTGCATCATCCCAAACCGAGAATATTCGGCAGTCAGACTGCGGTGGTGACTGGCCCGAAAGATCAGGAAATCCACTGCGACCGGCATGGCCGGGTCAAGGTGCAGTTTCATTGGGATCGTGAAAGCAACGGTGATGACAAGAGCAGCTGCTGGCTGCGAGTATCGTCCAGCTGGGCTGGTAATCGCTACGGCGGCATGACCATTCCGCGGATCGGCATGGAAGTCCTGGTGACGTTTCTGGAGGGCGACCCTGACCAGCCATTGATCAGCGGCTGCCTGTACCACGCCGAACACATCCCGCCCTACGACTTGCCTGCGCATCAGACGCGCAGTGTATTCAGAACCCTGAGCAGCCCCGGCGGCAACGGCTCCAACGAACTACGCATCGAAGACCGGGCCGGTCAGGAGCATATCTATGTTCACGCTCAACGCGACTGGGAGCAGAACATCGAGCACCAGCAAAAAATAAGAGTCGGTCATGAGCGACATGACCGGGTCGAGGGCAACAGCTACAGCGAGTTCAAGGCTGAGGAGCATTGCACTGTCGATAGCAACCGGCTGACCGAAGTCAAAGCGGACGATCACCTGACGGTGGGTGGAACACAGCACATCAGGGCGGGCGATGGGTTACTGGCATACGCCGGGCAGGAAATTCATCTCAAGGCCGGTAACAACGTGGTAATTGAGGCGGGACTGGAAATCACCGTCAAAGCGGGTGATTCCTTTATCAAGATCGACGCCAGTGGCGTGACCATTACCGGGCCTCAGATAAAACTCAACTCAGAGGGCAAGCCAACCTTGGGCACCGGCGCATCGCCCGTTTTGCCTGGGCTTGTGAAACAGGCGGGTGACACGGGACCAGGGCAGTTGCTGACGCAGCGCCTGGGTGAACCAGGCCCGATAGTAGAGCTGTGCCAGAAACCCGAGAATGGAACGCCCATGGACTGCCCACTTGCCGATTGCGGCTGTCGCAGAGCGTTGCTGTCGAGAGGTCCAGCATGAGCGTTTACGTACTGTTGGAGCGCGCCGACTCGCTGCTGGAACAACTCTACCAACGGCTGCCCGATCCAGCGCCCGCCGTGTTATTCGACAAAACCGAGCTGGCCGCCTACTGGGAGAAAAGTCCGCTTTTTTTGGACACATCAGGCAGCAATACCCTCGTTGAGGCAATGCATGAAGAGCCAGAATCCTGGCCCGGCCTGATCATCGAAAGCCCCTCTCCCGCCGACGTGTTGCTCGGCCATCTGCGGCACATTCTGTTTGTCAGGTTCGACGGACAACGCCGAGGCGTGCTGCGCTACTCACACCCGGTCACTGCCAGCTATTTCTTTACCGTTGATGCGCCTCAATCCATCGCCCAGTGGTTCGGCCCTATTTCCAAGCTTGGCTGGTACGGCGGCACCTGGGAGGACCTTGCACGAGGCAAGCAGCGCTGGTTCGACGTTCGCAATCCACACGCACCTGATTGGCAACCGCCACAACCTCAAGTGACGTTCGGTTTAAACCAGTGGCAAGAAGACGCGTTGCGGCGCCAGAACAAGGAGTTCTTACAATGACCAACGGCAGCCTTAGCGCTGGACCATCCTGCGAAATGGACAAACTGATCGTCCAGATCGTGGGCAAGAAGCATTCGGACCAGCAGCAGGTTTTGCTGCTCGGTTCTGATGGGACCCGTATCTATTCACCCAAATCGGAAGTGCTGGAAAGGGACCTGTTCAGCAGCACCCTGAAGGTCTGGGATCACATCGAGGGCACGCATCTTCATCTGCAGATCGCGCCCCTTGAAGGCGAGCCGATTCGCCTGCCGTTGCTCAGCGGCACCAAGGTCACACCGCGACAGGCCGATGCGCAGTTCAACCAGATCGTTCCGGTATTACCGTTCGTGGCATTGCCCGGTTCGAAAACGTTGGACGACATGGGTACACCGGTGCTGGCTCGCGCGGGTTATGTGTATGTGTTTTATCAGGAGAAGCTGTGGCGCGAGCTGGAGATCCACGTCAGCGAAAACGGCAACACTTATCACGACATCGACGTGGCACGATATCGTCAGCAAAGCGGGTTTCTAGCGGGCGAGCGCAAGGCCACTGGCCAGGCGCTTGAGGACATCTGGCTGCCGGCACTCTGGAACAACCGGCACGTGCAGACGCTACAGTTGTGTTTCTCGGAAATACAGCTCAGCGCGGCACGCCTTGAGCGTCTGGAAAAAGACGCGGCTTCAAGAGATCAGCGCTGCAACAGCCCTGACCTGAGCGGGTCGAAAATGCGCTTCAAGGACCTGTACAAGGGCAAGCCCGATGGCAAAGCGATGCTCGATGCGTTTTCCGGCTTTGATGCCAAAAACCCTGTCGCCCAGGCACTCATCGCCCCGATCAAGGCGACCCGGCTGAATCTGCAATACAACGCGTTCCCAGTCAGCCTGGCTGCACCGCAGCGCGCCCGCCAGCCCGGTTATGAAAGGCTGCTCGATCATCCGGCGCGGTATCTGTGTGATCTGTCGGGGCAGTTTCCGGTCGAGTCCTTCAGAGAAGCCAAGGCATTTCTCGCTCAGACTGGCAGAGGTGTTGCTGTGCAGGATGTCAGGCGCCTGGAGCTGACAGCGATGGCCGACGCGCTGCTCGCCAGTTTGCCGATCGAAGCGGATGCCGAGCCCGTCGATGCGGGGGTGCTCTGGGAAGCGCAGGCCGGTGTCGTCGATGTGCTGGAAAACGCCCGCCAGCGGCAGGTCTGCGGTGTACTGCTGGACGATGCCTGCTATCGCCTGCGTCATCTGCGACAACGTGTCGATACGTGCCAGCAACTGTTCGCGCTGTGCGCCCGACACGCCGTTCTTCACCCACACCATGCCAGCGCGTTGCTGGTGCAGCAACTGGTGGTGCCGCGCAGTATTCGCGGTCAGGAAAACCCGCTGCACGCGGCGATGGCCAAGCTGCATGAGCCTGGCAGACGAGCGATCAACCAATGCACTGCCACGGTCCAGCGCGCGGCGGTCTGGCGGCACATGCGCAGTGCTCAGGACGCACTGGTCGCCAGCCTGAAACAGAGCACTACGGAGCAAATGCTGGCGGATCATCTGAGCCTTGAAGGTTTCGACTACGTGGCGGCGATGTATGAGTTGAGCCGGACGCTGGCGACTCTCGCGCTGCTGCCATCCAACGTCGATCCGCTGGCACCCGGTGGCGACATGGTGGATGCGGTCACGGGTGTTGGGGTATGGGATCAGGCCGTGAGCCTTGGGCAGAAATTTTTGAACCACATCGCCAGCGATGACACGTCGCCCCTGCACCTCATGCTCTGGCCCGAGTGCGATCTACAGACCGCTTGCGCGCCTTATGTCGTGCCGGTTACAGATGATGAGAACAAAGGCGACGGCCGTTTTCGCGCCACCGAACTGGCCCGTTTCGAGACTCAGCCAGCGCCTGACCCTATCGCCCAAGTCACACTGGACGCCACCACCCTCGCTAACTTGCTGGCGGGCGACAGCCTGCAGAACTTCTTCCTGATCAACAACGGCAAAGCTACAACAGCGGCGCTGGTCGGGATCTTTGAAAACCTGCAAAGCGCCGCAGATGGCGCTGCGAACGCCGTCGCCAAAGCCAGCCAGACTCTTGTGTCAGCCAAAGGTAATGCAAACAGCGCCAATGCCAACGTCCGGTCGGCAATCGACCGACTGGCCCAGATGCAAAAACGCCTCGGTGCAAACGCCGACAAGATCAACGTCAACCGCCAGGGCCGAGGCGTACAACAACTGCGCAGCATGATGCCCGAGCATTTTGGTGCTGCTTTCCTGATCCGGCGTAATCAGGTCACTCCACAACACTATGTATTCGGCCTGGAAGACCTGCCCGGCCGTGAGTCATTGCCGAAAACACGCTACGGCGAATACCTGAGACCCGACGGAACGCCATTTGGCGACATCGCCCCGCCGCATCCCTCTTCTACCCGCCTGGCAAAAGGCGACCATCTGGTGCTGGTGATCCCACGCGGCCACAAAACCGCGCAGGTGGTCGGCGACATGAACCGAACGCTCAAAAAAGCTCGTGAGGCGGCAGGTGCGGTGGGTGATGCTGAACGGGGTCATATTCGGGCGAAGAGCGGGTTGAGCGAGGCGATAGAGGGACTGGATTCGGAGAAGAACAAGGCGGCTTATCGGGTGCTGGGGTCGACACTGTAGTGGTCTAATGGTTCCGGACACTCATTTAGGCGAGAATATCGCCAGATAGAGGTGTCTGATGACCAAACAACGCCGTACCTTTTCCGTTGAATTCAAACGCGAGGCCGCAGGCCTCGTGCTCGATCAAGGCTATAGCCATATCGAAGCCTCCCGCTCGCTTGGGGTGGTCGAATCTGCGCTGCGTCGCTGGGTCAACCAGCTTCAACAAGAGCGCAACGGTGTCACTCCACAGAGCAAAGCCCTCACGCCCGAGCAGCAAAAAATCCAGGAGCTCGAAGCCCGGATCGCCCGTCTTGAGCGGGAGAAATCCATTTTAAAAAAGGCCACCGCGCTCTTGATGTCGGAAGAGCACGAGCGCATGCGCTGATTGATCAGCTCAGTGTCCATGAGCCAATCGAATTGCTGTGCGAAGTGTTCGAGGTACCTCGCTCGTGCTACTACAACCATTGCCTGCGGCGTCGGTCTCCAGACGCCGAGCGGGTTCGTTTACTTAGCCGAGTCAATGAGCTGTTCGGGCAAAGTCGAGGCGCTGCCGGCAGCCGCAGTATCGTGTCGATGATGCAGGCGGATGGCGAGCAAATCGGTCGGTTCAAGGTGCGTAGCTTGATGCGGGAGCTGGGATTAATCAGCAAGCAACCAGGCTCGCATGCTTATAAAAAAGCAACAGTGGAGCGGCCTGACATTCCGAACATTTTGAATCGGGAGTTCGATGTACCCGCGCCCAATCAGGTCTGGTGTGGCGACATCACCTACATCTGGGCGCAAGGAAAATGGCATTACCTGGCGGTGGTTATGGATCTTTACGCGCGTCGGGTGGTGGGCTGGGCGTTTTCGAACAAACCGGATACGGACTTGGTGATCAAGGCGCTGGACATGGCTTATGAGCAACGCGGCAAGCCTCAGGGCCTGCTGTTTCATTCCGACCAGGGCGTCCAATACGGGAGCCGACAGTTTCGCCAGCGGCTTTGGCGATACCGCATACGCCAGAGCATGAGCCGCCGGGGTAATTGCTACGACAACTCGCCGATGGAGCGTGTGTTCCGCAGCTTGAAAACTGAGTGGATACCGACCGTGGGCTACATGACGGTCCAAGAGGCTCAGCGGGATATCAGTCATTACCTGATGCATCGTTACAACTGGATTCGGCCACACCAGTTCAATGATGGAATGGCGCCCGCTCAGTACGAGAAAAACCTTAACGTCGTGTCCGGGATCAGTTGACCACTACAACACCGTTTTGTCTGGCGGTGCTGATGCTGGAGGTTTGGAATGTGAGTTCGGAGGCGTCTGCTTGGGAGCAGACGGTTAGGGAGAAAGGCGTAACTAGAACGGATTTAGGGAAACTCTGAAAAAGACTTCCTAATTTGGCAAAATCTCCGGACACCAGTCGCCGAGCTTTTCGATGATGAAACAGATGACCTTCGCCGACGCCGAGTATGCCGGCAAGCGCAAGCAGACCCGTAAGGAATTGTTCCTGATCGAGATGGATCAGGTGGTGCCCTGGAAAGGTTTGATTGCCCTGATTGAGCCCTATTATCCAAAAGGAGAAGGTGGCCGGCCCGCCTACCCACTGATGGCGATGCTGCGTGTTCATCTGATGCAGAACTGGTTCGGCTACAGCGATCCGGCGATGGAAGAAGCGCTGTATGAGACGACCATCCTGCGTCAGTTTTCAGGCCTGAGCCTGGAGCGAATTCCAGACGAAACCACCATTCTCAACTTCCGTCGTCTGCTGGAAAAGCACGAGTTGGCGACCGGGATTCTCGGCGTAATTAATGGTTATCTGGGCGACCGTGGCTTGTCGTTGCGTCAAGGCACCATCGTCGATGCCACGCTGATTCACGCGCCCAGTTCGACCAAGAACAAGGATGGCAAACGCGATCCTGAGATGCATCAAACCAAGAAAGGTAACCAGTACTATTTCGGCGCCAAGGCTCACATCGGCGCCGACGACGAGTCAGGCCTGGTGCACAGCGTGGTAGTAACAGCGGCCAATGTGGCAGACGTCACGCAGGTTGCCAAACTGCTGCACGGCGAGGAAAACGTAGTCTGCGCCGACGCAGGTTACACCGGGGTCGAGAAGCGCGAAGAACACGCTGGGCGCAAGGTCATTTGGCAGATTGCCGCCCGCCGCAGCACTTACAAAAAGCATGGAAAACGCAGTATTTTGTACAAGGCGATCCGCAAAATCGAGAAGGCCAAGGCCCAGGTTCGCGCCAAGGTCGAGCATCCGTTTCGGGTCATCAAACGCCAGTTTGGCTATGAAAAAGTGCGCTTTCGGGGCTTGGCCAAGAACACCGCGCAGATGGTGACGTTGTTCGCCCTGTCAAACCTGTGGATGGCCCGCCGACATTTGTTGGCGAGCGCAGGAGAGGTGCGCGTGTAATGCAGGAAATGGTTACCGCAAAAGGCTTTGCAGCGGCCGAAAGAGCTAAAAAGCGAAGATAATTGAGCAAATTTCGACATGCATCGTTTTTTGAAAAGTGCTGAGGACTCGGTAGCCGGAAAACATCCGGCTACTTCAGACCTTCCCTAGACCACTTCTAATACCGCAAGCCTCCACTGTTTCACCCGGCAGCAGCGTGTACCTGTTATCAGGTGTATCAGAATCAATGACACACCCGGTGGAAGAAGCAGTACCGTTCAAAAAATCATTGTGATAACCACTGCGGACTTCCACGTGGTTCAAGCCAACCTCCGCGTTGAGGATGACCCCATGACTCACTCGATCAACAACTAATAACGCCGCCTTGCTCAATGTTAATCCTTGCGCTGCAGTCAGTGCTGCCAGCTCACCCAGCGCACTGACGTTTTCTTCCGTCAATGCCTGCTGACCAAACAAGGCGATAAGGTTTTGCCTTCTGGAGTTATCCAGAATCGCGACCTCAAACTCCTTTCGAACAGTAATATCGATATCGATGCAAATATATTTTTCAACGCCGCCCATGTCATCGAGAATAGGTATTATGGTGCGTCGATGCCATGCGTCCTTACCGGTACGACCCGAGAGCCTGACCTCACCGTTCCACACCTCATTTTCAGGTACCCATCGCCACGGCTCAGAGGCTGAAGACATGCCGGTCCAGACTTCATCGATCTTCAGCTCTAAAAGCTCAGCTCGCGAATGCTGCGAGCTTTTTACGAATCGTTCGTTAACGTAGGTGATACGTCCGGAGGCCGAAACTTCGCAAACGATTGAAACTTCATCCAGGGCATTTTTATGCTGCACCAAGGTATTCATCAGCGAGTCGATACGCAGGCCAAAGTGATTGCGCATACTGGCGGCAGTGCGATTTACCGCTTTTATAGCCTCCTGTATTTCCATGGGGGCATCAGCGACCAACATAGCTTCAGCGGCCACTGCGCCTGAAGCGATTTCTGCCTCATACGAATGAAGTTTGCCCAGATGGGCAAGCGAACGCTTGATCATGAACCCCATTAAAATCAGACTGATCAGTAAAAAAAATACTGCAAACAGTGTCGCCTGAATCACCAGGCTATAGAGTTCGGTAGCGATTCTCTCGGCATTAAAAGACAGACGCATCACGCCATAATCTTTCCCGCCGACCGTAATCGGGCGATTGACATCGAATAATCTCGCAGCGACTTCGGACTCTATCCACGCAGGGGCCCTTCCAACAGGCGCACTGGCTGCCTGCAGGCGAATGACGCCACCCGACAGGTCAATAAACACGGCCGACTTGAACGGCGAGCGAGCCAAGGTTTTTTCGAGGGTCCTTTTGATGGTGTCGTAATCGCCGATGACGACGCTTTCCTCTACAGCTTGCGCGGCGACCTCGATCAGCATGTTAGCGGTGTCTTGTATCTCTTCAATATGCTGAAGCAGCTGGTTTTTATAAAACAGCCCCAGCCCTGTCGTCAAAAAAGTCAGTATCAGAATGGATAACATCGCCAGTATTCGCGACGTCAGTGATTTGGGCAGCAGGCTTTTAAAGAAATTCATTAACAGCCTCTCCAGCTAAAGTTGAAATTATTTACTTAAGGTTTGCTGGCAAACTGTTATAAAAATCACGATAGGACGCATAATCCGCTTCCGTCGCAGGAATGAAGGTAATCGGTGCCGGTGCATGGACCAGCTCGGTCGCCTCACGAAGAACCCTGCTACCGTCGGGATCGTTTTGCATATTAAAAAATGCGTTGGCTACCGCATCACGTTCTTTTTTAGAAACCCGAGGGGATGCCATGAGGGCCAGGTCATTGAACGAGGCCGAATTCCACAGCACACGGAACGACTTACCTTCTCTCTCAGTGTAGCCACTTACAAGCTGTGAATTGGCCCCCATCGCTTGAGCCTTGCCACTAAAGAGTTGGCTGAAAGCGCCATCCATGTTTCCGGCAAACACGGTAGACGTACTGATCCCTTTCTTCACCAATTCCGAGTTTGTGACTTTATAAGCGATGAACGCTTCCGGTCCCGGATACACGACTTCCTTGCCCTCTAGCTCCGAAAGGCTATGAATGGGCGAGTCGGCAGGTACCACGATCTGCCCTTCGAGGGCAGGCGCGTCACGGCGACCAAACACCTTCCAGCCCATCTTGTCGCGTTCCGGGCTAAAAAGATGGTTAGTAAAAGCGAAATCAACTTCTTGCGCGAGCACATAACTTGTTGTATCAGAGGATGTTCTGACCTAATTTCAGCGTGAGATTCACGTCGCTTTTGTCGGACACATACTTTATGATTGGATTCCAAAAACTGGCTGACAGATTAAGATTGTACTGATTGACAGGCGAAAAGTTGTAAACCTTAAGTTCTTCAGACGCGGCCACATTTGACAAGGCAAACGACAGGACAACCATTATAGCTTTGCAGCCCAGGCATAACTTCACTTGTCAACTCCACATGCAGACTAACGTCTTACCCAACGGTGATGAGCAATAACTTAAGCTCAGTAATATAGTATGATCGGCCGACAACCTTGAATCTTAAGCACCGACTGCATGAAGAAATATTAATCGGCCAGCCAACACACCTGCCTGCCGCGTCCGCACGATAGTCTTGAACTGGACAGGCCGAGGTGGCTTTTGCTGCATGACCATTGCCTCGGCCGCAACGTGCAGTACCCTGCAATGAGCTATTGCTGACGACAGATCAAACAAAAAACCGCTCTTTCAACGGCACCAGTGCCGCACCGATAGCCGCCGCATCGCCATTGGTCTCACTCAGCAATAACTGAGGCCGAGGCGGTGGCGCGTTGTAGCGGTGGACTCCCCAGAAAGCCGTCGCCGCAATCAGGCGTCTGCCCAGCTCTGGCGGTAATTGCCCGCCAAACACTACCGCCTGTGGATCGAACAGGCCCGCCAGTGCGTTAACCAGACGATCCAGGGTTGGTTTGACGCGTGCCAGCCAAGTGTCCACGCCGGGCCAGTCGGGGTCGAAGCGCAGGCGCAGGTCTTCGATTGAATCTACCTGTACGCCGTTCTGATGCAATTCATCCAGCAGGTAACGCAAGGCCGGACGGTTTATCGACTCTTCGTCGTTGTAGAGGGTGATCTCGCCCGCGTTGCCGTGGCTGCCGAAATACGGTTTGCCGTTGATCACCACGCCTGCGCCGAAACCGAAGTTGAACGACAGGTAAATGAAGTTGCTGGCCCAGGCCCCCACGCCCACCAGGCTTTCACCGATGGCCGCAGTGGTGGCGTTGTTTTCCAGCCAGACCGGCATGCCGAAGCGTTCTTCGAGTATCGGTTGCAAGTCAATCAATGACCAATCGCGCAGCGGTTCGGGTGCATTGATCTGGCGGTTCTCAAGAAAAAAACCGGCGATGGCGAAGCCCATGCCAATTACTCGTTGCGCCTCGATGCCATTGCGTTGAAGCATGCGTTCGATGGTCTGATCAAGCGAATCCAGCGTGCTGTTGCGGCTCAACGGCGGCGTACGCAAGGTGACCTGTTCCAGCACATTGCAGCCCAGATCGGCGATGCAGACCACTGCCGAATCGGTATTGATCGATACGCCGATGACATACACCGCCTCGTTGACCAACTCAATGCGCGGGCTGGGCTGACCACGGCCGTTCTTCACTCGCTCGCCGCTGCGCAGTAGGCCTTGGCTGATGAGTTCTTCGATCAGACGGTGCACCGACTGCTGAGCCAGGTCCATCTCGGTCGAAACCGTGGCGCGGGTGATCACACCTCGACGGCGAAGGATATCCAGCAATTTGCGTTCATTCAGGCTCAGCGGTTGGTGCGCATGAAGTGGCGTATCGAGGTCGAGGGGCATGGAATCTACAAATCAGGGGAGGATTAAAACAGTGGGCGTGTAAAGCAGTGTATCGCCCGCCACCCATTGCATACTTCCATCATGAAAATTTAATAAAAGTCGCGCAGGTCACAAATACTACACACAAGCTGTATTAAATGGCACTGAGTTCTTGTGGGTGTCCTCATGCCTTTCATCAGTAAGACGCTTTCCATGCTGGCGCTGCTGCCGTTCGCTGCTCAGGTCTTCGCCGCCCCCGCCGAGTTCTGGTATAGCCACGGCGGCGCGGCCGGAAGTGCCATCGCAGATTTGTGCAGAAGCTTCAATGCGCAGCGTGAGGATGGGGATCGCCTGCACTGTATCCGCCAGGGCAGTTATGAGCAGACGCTGCATAAGACCGTCGCAGCGTACCGCGCAGGCATAGGCCCGGCGCTGGTCGAAATCTATGACGTGGCCACGCCTGACATGCTACTGGGCGGTGCCACTCTGCCTGTCGAGGCCATCATGGCCGGTCATCAAAGGGCCTATTCCGACGACACCTTTCTGCCAGCCTTGCGGCGCTATTACTCCGATGATCACGGCGCTCTGGCGGCCCAGCCTTTTGCGGCGTCCACGGCCGTGCTCTATACGCACCGAAATGCCCTGGCCGCAGCCGGTATCAGCGAGCCACCCGCCACTTGGGAAGCATTTGCTACTGCCTTGCGGGCCTTCAAGAAAAACGGCCACACGTGCCCTGTCGTCAGCGAATTTTCGCCGTGGATCTGGCTGGAGCAGACCAGTGCAGCGCAAGGCACCGAAGTTGCGGTTCGCGCCGCTGGCACCGAACGCTATCAGTTCGACAAAGGCGCCCACCTGCGGCTGATGAACGACCTGGCGCAATGGACCGCCGAAGGTCTGGTGGTGCACGAGGATTCGACTCGCAGCGGCCAACAGGCGCTGGCTTTCGCCACCGACGACTGCGCCATGCTGATCGACTCCACCGGTGCCTGGAATATCGTGCACAGCACGCTCAAATCCGATATCGATGTCACAGCACTGCCGATTTACGCCAACACACAACGTCGTACCAACGCTCCCGGAGGTTCCTCGCTGTGGGTGATGCGTGGGCATGCCGCTCGGGATTACCGGCTGGTCTCGGAGTTTCTGGCGTTCGTACTGCAGCCGGATAATCAGTTGGTGTTCAGTGCCCGGACCGGCTACCTGCCAGTTACTCAGGCGGCAGCGGCACGGTTGCAATCCGCAGGCAGAGAGCCGTCGGCCGTAATGGTCGGGCTTGCGGCACTTCACGACATTGACGGCCAGCCTTCTACGCCTTTGCGCTGCGGCTTTATCACGCTGATGCGTCTTGTTTGGTCGCAGGAAATGGAAAACGCGCTCGCCGGTCGCCAGAGCGTTGAACACGCCCTGCGTCAGACAACGCTGCGTGCCAACGAATTGCTCAGTCTGTTTCAGCAGATGCATCAGGCCCAGGCCAGCAACGAGTCAGACGGGGCAACGCCATGAAGCCTCGTGCGCATTTTCCGCAACCGCGCCTGGCGCTGCTGTTTGCCCTGCCCCAATTGCTGGCACTCGGGTTGTTCTTTTATTGGCCTGCAGTCCAGGCAATCTGGTGGTCGTTTCATCTGGTGCCGCCCTTCGGCGGTAACGAAATCTTTATCGGCCTGAGCAACTATTGGCGAGTGTTGAGAGACCCTGGCGTGCTCGCGTCGCTAGGCTCGACGCTGGTGTTCAGCCTGTCGAGCGTTGTGCTTTCGATCCTCATCGCACTGGTGCTTGCGCTGTGCCTTGAACTGAAACTGCGCGGCAACGCAGTGTTTCGCAATCTGCTGATCTGGCCCTACGCGGTATCGGGCGCCACCATCGGCATTGTCTTTCACGTGCTGACCAATCCGGTGATGGGAATTTTCGCCTGGCTTAACGCGATTGCCCCCGGCACTTGGGCACCCTACGCCAGCCCGATGCAGAGCATGTTGTTGCTGATCGTGGCGTATGCCTGGTGCCTGGTGCCGTTCAACTTCGTGATGCTGGTCGCCAGCTTGAAGTCCGTCCCCGATGACTACCTCGCCGCCGCCGCACTGGATGGAGCAGGCCCGTTGCGACGCATGCTCGACATACAGCTGCCGCTGATTGCGCCCTATCTGCTGTTCGTGTTTGTCATCGACCTGCTGGAAAGCCTGTCGAACAGCTTCGGACTGGTCGACACCCTTACCCACGGCGGGCCCGGCGATACCACCAACGTACTGGCCTACAAGATTTACACCGACGGTTTCATGGGCCTGGATCTGGCAGGTTCGTCGACACTGTCAGTGCTCATGTTGCTGGCAGTTGTAGCGCTGAGCATCGCTCAGTTCAAACTCTTGTCCCGCTTCCAGCGCCGTGGGGTGAAAGCATGATCGAGCGTCACCGGCTGATCGACGCGGGCGCTTATCTGCTGCTGACGCTCGGGCTGGTGTTCGCGCTGGGGCCGCTGTACGTCGCAGTCTGCTCGGCAACTGTGAGCAACCCACAACTGTTCGCCCACGGCCTTGCACTGATACCCGGCGACCAACTGCTGGAGAACCTGCAACAAGTCACCCGACGCCTCGACCTGCTGCGCTTGCTGGGCAATAGCCTGCTGGTCGCCACGCTGGTGGTAATCGGCAAGCTGACACTTTCGGCGCTGACAGCATTTGCCGTGGTGTACTTTCGCAGCCGCTACACCTCGGTGATCTTCTTTGCCGTGCTGGGCGCTCTGCTGCTGCCGCTGGAGGTACGCATCATCCCCACGTATGCGGTGGCCAGCGACCTGTTCGGACCGCTACGCAACCTGTTGCAATGGCTGGGCATCCAGTGGCTGCCGATGCCGACCATCAACCTGCTCGACAGCTACACCGGGCTCGCCTTGCCGCTGATTGCCTCAGCCACCGGCACCTTTCTGTTCCGGCAGTTTTACCAGACTCTGCCCGCCGAACTGGTCGAGGCCGCACGTATGGACGGTGCCGGGCCCTGGCGTTTTTTTGTCGACATTCTACTGCCGCTGTCGAAGACCAACTTCGCGGCGCTCGGCACGCTGGTTTTCATCGGCGCGTGGAAAGACTACCTGTGGCCGCTGGTCGCGACCAATCGCGAGGACATGCGCACGCTGGTGCTGGGCGTCGCCAGCTTTCTGCCGACCGATGCAACCCAGGTCCCCGAATGGAACCTGCTGATGGCCGCCGCCGTGGTCAGCATGCTACCCCCCATCCTCGTCATTGCGCTCATGCAGCGATGGTTTGTCAAAGGCCTGATCGGAGTCGGTAAATGAACGCGCTCACCCCTATTGCCTGCGCGCCGGATATCGTCCTCAAGGGCCTGCACAAAACCTATGGCTCAGGTCACATCCTTCATGGGCTCGATCTGGTTTTCAAGGCGGGCGAGCTTAACGTCATCCTCGGCCCGTCCGGGTGTGGCAAGTCCACGTTGCTGCGCATGGTCGCCGGGCTGGAGGACGTCAGCAAAGGGCAGATTCTGATGGGTGGCCGCGACGTGACGCGTCTGCCGCCCAAAGAACGCGGCTGCGCCATGGTGTTTCAGAACTACGCGCTCTACCCGCACATGAGCGTCGCCGACAACATCGGTTACGCGCTGAAGCTGGCACGCATCTCACGCACGGAGCGCGAACAGCGTATTCGCGAGTGTGCCAGTTCGCTGGGGCTGGAAGAGTTGCTGCAACGCAAGCCCGGAGAGCTTTCCGGCGGTCAGCGTCAGCGCGTCGCGATCGGTCGGGCGCTGATCCGCAAACCGCCGGTGCTGCTATTCGATGAACCGCTGTGCAATCTGGACAGCGCGCTGCGCCATGAAATGCGCCTGTTGATTCGTAACCTGCACCAGCAGACCGGTGCGACGATTCTGTATGTCACCCACGATCAGACCGAGGCCATGACCCTCGCCGAGCGTGTGGTGATTCTCAACAAGGGCCATGTCGAGCAGATCGGCACGCCCACCGACATCTACGATCAACCCGCCAGCATATTCGTCGCCAGCTTCATCGGCACCCCGCCCATGAACCTGCTGCCTGTGCACTGCCTGGACGACAACGTTCTGATCCTGGCCGACGGACAACGCCTGCCCATCAAACTCGGCATTGCCAGCAACCGGACAGGCAAATGGCTGATGGGCCTGCGCCCCGAGACCGTCGTGCTCGGCCAGACAGGCGTCACCGCCACCGTGGAGTCCTCCGAAAATCTCGGCAGCCACAGCCTGCTGTATTGCCAGTTGGCCGGAACACGCTGTGTTATCAGTCTCGCCGAACGGCAGCATCTGATGCCCGGCACCCAGATTCGACTTGCCATCCATCCCGCGCCCTTGCTGTTCGATATCGAGAGTGGCCAACGCCAGCTCGTTTCCTTCTCCCAAACCACCAAGTGACCCGCCATGCAAAAAACTGCGCCCCTCGTCCGCTCGTCCCTGATTGCCCATCGTGGTGCCAAGGCTTACGTGCCGGAAAATACCCTGCTGGCCCTGGAGAAAGCCGCCGAGTGCGGCGCCGAGTGGGTCGAGATCGACGTGAAGCTGACCCGCGATGGCCAGCCTGTCGTGATTCACGACGACTTGCTGGACCGCACCACCAACGGCCGTGGCGCCGTGGTGCTGCATGACCTGAAGGCTATCCGCGCGCTGGACGCAGGCAGCTGGTTCGCGCCTGAATTCGCGGGCCTGCAGATCCCGACCTTCGAAGAGATCGTGGCCTGCGCGCTGCGCCTCAATCTGGGTTTGCAAGTCGAACTCAAACCGACCATTGGCGACGATATCGAGACGGCGGAAGTGGTGATGCCAATCCTCAAAAGCCTGTGGCCCGCCGACAATGATCGGTTGTTCGTCTCCAGCTTTTCGGTGCGCTCGCTAACTGCCGCCCGCCGCTTGTGGAACGACGTACCACTGGCCATCGCCTCGGTGGTCGCGCCTGCTGACCCGGTCGCTTTGCTGGCCGAATATGACTGCCGAATACTTCACGTACTTGACGACATGCTCGATGACCATCACCTTGTTCGCGTGAAAAGCAGCGGCGTCGAATTCGCCGTGGCTACCATCAACAGCCCGAAACGCGCGCGTTACCTGCTGGAACACGGCGCGCAGTCGATTCTCAGTGATTACCCGGACCTGTTGAACCTGCCGAACGGAGGCTGTCTGCAATGAAAAACCGACTCAGTGTCGCCATGCAAGCTGTAGAAAAGGCCACTGGCCTGGCCATGGCATATTTCAACGACCGCCACACCCTCGACATCACCACCAAAAGCGCACAAGACCTCGTCTCCCGCGCCGACTTCGAAGTGGAGCAACTGCTCCGTGCAGAGCTGAGCAAACACTTCCCCGACGATGCAATTCTTGGCGAAGAAATGGGCGGCGAATTCATCACCGACGGCTGGGTTATCGACCCTATCGACGGCACCGGCAATTACCTGCGCGGCACCCCATTGTGGGGAATCGCGGTGGCGTACATGTCGGCAGGTGAACCCGAAATCGGCGTCGTCGCCTACCCGGCATTGGGCTACACCCTCGCAGCCCGCACCGGCGAGGGCCTGCTGCGCAACGGCATCCCTTTCGTCCGCCCGCAACCGCCAGAGCACTTGCGTATTGCCGGCGTAGGCGAAAATACCCGATGGGACGCTGAAGAGTTGGGACGGCTACAACTGACCTTGCGCCAACAAGGCTGGGGCCTGGCAGGCTATCGCTGCGCAACCATCGGCCTGGCGTTCGCCGCGTTGGGGCAAACGGATGGGTACATGGAGAAATTCACCAGCCTGTGGGACATCGCAGCAGGCGCAGTGATTTGTCGAGAAGCTGGATTGCTGTGCACGATTGAAGGCGAGCAGAAGCAAGGGTCAATGACTGTGATGGTCGGGCGTGAGGAGTTGATGGAGATTTTTGGTGCGTAATGCGCCGGGCTAATCGACGCAGTTTTCTGACTGCGTTTGTCCGCCTGCTGGCGTGCCTGCCCTTCGTCAACAGCAGGCTGCTGGCGGCAGAAACCTTTCCCGCATTGCGCCAGCCTGCAGCCGAGAAAGGTATCCGGTTCGGCTTTGCGGTTGATCCGGCAAAGCTGAATGACGATGCGGCCTATCGGCAACTGGTCGCCCGTCAGGCCAGCATCGTAGTGCCAGAAAACGCCTTGAAGTGGCAGACCGTCCACCCCGAACCAGAGCGTTACAACTTCGCACCCGCCGACGCAATCGCGGGGTTTGCGAAAGCGCATGAACAGCGTATGCGCGGCCATACTTTCTGCTGGCATCGCTCTTTACCCGACTGGGTTCACCAAACCGTCACCCCGACGAACGCCGAAGCAGTGCTGACGGCGCACATCAGTACCGTCGCCAGCCATTATCGCGGCCTCATCAGCGCATGGGACGTCGTCAACGAAGCCATCCAGCTGGAGGACGGCCAGCCTGACGGGCTGCGCAATTCATTCTGGTATCAGATGCTCGGGCCTCGCTATCTGGACATAGCCTTCAAGGCTGCGCACAAGGCTGACCCGGACGCCCTGCTCTGCTACAACGATTACGGCCTGGAAAAGGATACCCATTACGGCGAAAGCAAACGCACTGCTGTGCTCGCCCTGCTGCGCGGGCTCAAGCAGCGCGGCATTCCGATACACGGCTTGGCCATTCAGTCCCATCTGCGTGCAGGCGACACATTTGGTCCGGGCCTTTCCCACTTTATTCTTGCAGTGCGTGATATGGGGTTGTCGATCCACATCACGGAACTGGACGTCGACGACAGCCACTTCACGGGGTCCATCGCAGATCGTGATGGATCAGTTGCAGCGACTTATAAGCGGTATCTCGACGTGGTGCTTGCCACGCGCTCGGTATCTACCGTTATTACGTGGGGGGTTTGGGACAGCCCGCATGTTGCAGGCGCCACGGCCAGTAACGGGCCGTTGGCACAGCGGGCATTAGCGTTTGGCCCGCGAGGTGAGGTGAAGCCGGCGAGCTGGGTGATCGCGCATTGTTTCGAAAACGCGCAAACACAGAAGGATGAGCTGTTTTAGGTGCTCAGCGGCTCCCACGGCAGCAGTGCAGCCAAAGTGGTTCAGCGCTTTTTGACGCCTGAAAACGACGAAGCCCCCGATAAACGGGGGCTCCGGGTCTGGACCTGTACAGCAGGGTCCAGCGATATCCTAGAACGGAATATCATCATCAAAGCTATCAAAGTCAGCAGCTGGCTGCGGCGCTTGCTGTTGCGGCGCCGGGCGCGAGTCGCGTTGTGGCGGCTGCTGGTTGTAGTTTTGCTGAGGTGCGGACTGCTGCGGCGCCGATTGCTGTGGGCGCGACTGCTGTGGACGCGGTGCGGACTGGTTGTAGTTGCCGCCGCCCTGACCTTGTTGGGAGTCGACTTGCGGACGGCCGCCCAGCAGTTGCATGGTGCCCTGCATGTCGACGACGATTTCAGTGGTGTAGCGCTTGATACCGTCTTTTTCCCACTCGCGGGTCTGCAGCTTGCCTTCGATGTAGACCTGCGAACCCTTACGTAGGTATTCGCCAGCGATTTCGGCAACTTTGCCGAACATCGATACACGGTGCCATTCGGTCTTTTCGACTTTCTGACCGCTCTGCTTGTTAGTCCATTGTTCGCTGGTTGCCAGACTCAGGTTGGTCACGGCGTTACCGTTAGGCAAGTAGCGAACTTCGGGATCCTGGCCGCATGTACCGACCAATATGACTTTGTTAACCCCACGGGCCATAACGTTCTCCTAGGCTTCGCACGCTTCTGACGCTGGATTGACCAGCTTTTCAAGAGAGGCGCGATCCAATAATTTTGTGTCGAGTTTTATGTAGATGGCCGCCTCTTCAGCAACCACCACTGCATCTGTTACGCCTGCTACGGACATCAAACGCTCTGCCAGGCCTGCTTCACGCTGCGCCTGCGGCGACAACGGCAGACGTAGGCTGGTCACGTAAGGCGGTTCTCGCATGGTCACTGCAAAGGCGAGCCAGACGGCGGCCATGGCTGCACCACCAAGGAACACCACATCGAGCCCACCGTGCTGGAACAACCGGCCGCCCAGTATCCCACCTGCGGCCGAACCAAGAAACTGGCTGGTGGAATAAACTCCCATCGCCGTGCCTTTTCCGCCAGCCGGTGAAACCTTGCTGATCAGTGATGGCAGGGACGCTTCCAGCAGGTTGAACGCCGTGAAGAATACCACTGTCCCGATGACCAGTGCCCGCAACGTGTCGCCGTATGCCCAGAAGAATAGCTCAGCCAGCATTAAAACTGTGACGGCGCCCAGCAGAACGCGCTTCATTTGACGTTTCTTCTCGCCATAGATGATGAACGGGATCATCGCGAAGAAGGAAACCAGCAAGGCGGTCAGGTAGACCCACCAGTGCTCTTCCTTGGGCAAACCGGCTTTTTCGACCAGCGCCAGCGGCAAGGCCACGAAGCTGGACATGAGCATCGCATGCAACACAAAGATACCCAAATCCAGGCGTAGCAGGTCGGGATGACGCAAGGTTGCCCCAAGGGCCTGTCTGGCAACTCCGGATTCGCGGTGCATCAACGGGCCATTGGCCTTGGGCACCACAAATGCGACGATCAGAAGCCCCAGCAAGGCCATACCGCCTGTGGCCAGGAACAATCCCGAAAGACCGAAAATGCCGGTGATCACCGGGCCCACCACCATGGCGATGGCGAACGACAGACCAATGGTCATGCCGATCATGGCCATGGCCTTGGTGCGATGCTGTTCGCGGGTCAGGTCAGAGAGCAAGGCCATGACCGCGGCGGAAATCGCGCCGGCACCCTGCAGGATGCGCCCGGCGATGATTCCCCAGATCGAATCGGCATTTGCCGCCACCACGCTGCCAATCGCAAAAATGATCAGGCCGAGATAAATAACCGGTCGCCGTCCGATACGGTCGGAAATGATCCCGAACGGAATCTGCAGCACTGCCTGGGTCAGGCCATAAGCGCCAATCGCCAGACCGATCAATGCAGGGCTCGCGCCCGCCAGGTCCATGCCGTAGGTTGCCAGAACCGGCAAAACCATGAACATGCCAAGCATGCGGAACGCGAACACCAGGGCCAGACCGCCTGCTGCGCGGGTCTCGCCGCTACTCATACGCTCGCTGTGGGTATCGTGCATGGAATAACCTCGTGTGAACCGGCGGCGATTCTACCAGTCCCATCGTTGTACAGCACATACGCGACGCTTTGCCGCGTAATGGCTCGGAGCCTTATACTCCGTCGTTTATGCCCGCCAAGCGAGGCCGCAGTGGACAAGATCCTGATACGTGGGGCACGAACCCACAACCTGAAAAATATTGACCTGACACTTCCCCGCGACAAACTGATCGTTATCACCGGGCTCTCCGGCTCAGGCAAGTCTTCACTGGCTTTCGATACGCTGTACGCCGAAGGGCAACGCCGTTATGTCGAGTCGCTGTCTGCCTACGCCCGGCAGTTCCTGTCGATGATGGAAAAACCGGACGTCGACACGATCGAAGGTCTGTCGCCGGCGATTTCTATCGAGCAGAAGTCTACTTCTCATAATCCGCGCTCGACCGTGGGTACGATCACTGAAATCTACGACTACCTGCGTCTTTTGTATGCGCGCGTCGGCCAGCCTCGCTGCCCGGACCACGATATCCCGCTGGAAGCGCAGACCGTCAGCCAGATGGTCGATCTCGTGTTGACCCAGCCCGAAGGCAGCAAGTTGATGCTGCTTGCGCCGGTTATTCGTGAGCGCAAGGGTGAACATCTGTCGGTCTTTGAAGAGCTGCGCGCGCAAGGTTTTGTTCGCGCGCGGGTCAACGGCAAGCTGTGTGAGCTGGATGAGCTGCCGAAGCTGGACAAGCAGAAGAAGCACTCGATTGATGTGGTCGTGGACCGTTTCAAGGTCCGCGCCGATCTGCAGCAGCGTCTGGCCGAGTCCTTTGAAACCGCCTTGAAGCTGGCCGACGGCATTGCGCTGGTCGCGCCCATGGACGATGAACCGGGCGAAGAAGTGATTTTCTCTGCCCGCTTCGCCTGCCCGATCTGTGGCCATGCGATCAGCGAGCTGGAACCGAAGCTGTTCTCCTTCAACAACCCGGCCGGCGCATGCCCGACCTGCGACGGTCTGGGCGTAAAGCAGTTCTTTGATATCAAGCGGCTGGTAAATGCCGAGTTGACGCTTGCCGAAGGCGCGATACGAGGCTGGGACAGGCGTAACGTCTATTACTTCCAGATGCTGGGGTCGCTATCCAAGCACTACGGTTTCAGTCTGGAAGTGCCGTTCAAAGAAATCCCGGCCGACATGCAGAAAGTTCTGCTCAACGGCAGCGGCTCGCAGAGTGTCGACTTCCGCTATCTGAACGACCGCGGCGATATCGTCAAGCGCGCACACCCGTTCGAAGGCATCGTGCCGAATCTGGAACGTCGCTACCGGGAAACCGAATCAGCGACTGTGCGTGAAGAGCTGGCCAAGTTTCTGGGCACGCAGCCCTGCCCTGATTGCCGAGGTACCCGCTTGCGTCGTGAGGCGCGCCATGTGTGGGTAGGTGAAAAGACCTTGCCTGCGGTGACCAATCTGCCGATTGGCGACGCCACGCATTACTTCGAGACGCTCAAGCTGACCGGACGGCGCGGCGAAATTGCCGACAAGATTCTCAAGGAAATCCGTGAGCGTCTGCAGTTTCTGGTCAATGTCGGGCTGGATTACCTGACATTGGATCGCAGCGCGGACACTCTGTCCGGCGGTGAGGCTCAGCGTATCCGCCTGGCCAGCCAGATCGGCGCGGGCCTGGTCGGGGTGATGTACATCCTCGATGAGCCGTCCATTGGCCTGCACCAGCGCGATAACGATCGTTTGCTGGGCACGCTCAAGCACCTGCGCGACATAGGCAACACCGTGATTGTGGTCGAGCACGATGAAGATGCGATTCGCCTGGCCGACTATGTGGTCGACATCGGCCCGGGCGCGGGTGTGCATGGTGGTCATATCGTTGCCGAAGGTACGCCGGACGAAGTGATGTCGCATCCCGACTCACTGACCGGCAAGTACCTGTCGGGCCGTGTGAAGATTGCTGTACCCGCCAAGCGAACGCCGCGTAACAAGAAGCTCTCGCTGACGCTCAAAGGTGCGCGTGGCAACAACCTGCAGAACGTCAATCTCGATATTCCGATTGGTCTGCTGACCTGCGTGACGGGTGTTTCCGGGTCGGGCAAGTCGACGCTGATCAACAACACACTGTTTCCGCTGAGCGCTACGGCGTTGAACGGTGCCACGACGCTTGAGGCGGCCGCCCACGACAGCATCAATGGCCTGCAGCATCTGGACAAGGTCGTCGACATTGACCAGAGCCCTATTGGTCGTACGCCGCGCTCCAACCCGGCGACCTATACCGGGCTGTTCACGCCGATTCGTGAACTGTTTGCCGGTGTACCGGAATCGCGTTCACGGGGCTACGGTCCGGGCCGGTTCTCGTTCAACGTCAAGGGCGGACGCTGCGAGGCGTGCCAGGGCGACGGGCTGATCAAGGTCGAGATGCACTTTCTGCCGGACATCTACGTGCCCTGCGATGTGTGCAAGAGCAAGCGTTACAACCGCGAAACGCTTGAGATCAAGTACAAAGGCAAGAACGTACACGAAGTGCTGGAAATGACCATCGAGGAAGCTCGAGAGTTCTTCGACGCCGTTCCTGCACTGGCGCGCAAGCTACAAACCCTGATGGATGTAGGACTTTCCTATATCAAGCTGGGGCAATCGGCCACAACACTGTCAGGCGGTGAGGCGCAACGGGTCAAGCTGTCACGCGAGCTGTCCAAGCGCGACACTGGCAAAACGCTGTACATCCTCGACGAGCCGACCACGGGCCTGCACTTTGCGGATATTCAGCAGTTGCTGGATGTATTGCATCGCTTACGCGACCACGGCAACACGGTAGTGGTGATCGAGCACAACCTGGATGTCATCAAGACGGCGGACTGGCTGGTGGACCTGGGGCCGGAAGGCGGTTCAAGAGGCGGGCAGATCATTGCGACCGGCACACCTGAACAGGTCGCCGAGATGGAGCAGTCGTACACCGGGCATTACCTGAAGCCTCTGTTGATCAGAGACAGGGCTTAACCGGCATTGCGAAAACGGGTCTGGTTTCGGTCAGACCCAGGTACAAAAAAGCTCCTGTCACGCAAGTGCAGGAGCCTTTTTTATGGCTGCCGAATCAGAACTGCGATTGCAGGTAATTCTGCAGGCCGATGGACTTGATCAAGCCCATCTGCTGTTCAAGCCAATAAGTGTGGTCTTCTTCCGTATCGGCCAGTTGCACACGCAGGATTTCACGGGTCACGTAGTCACCGTGCAGCTCACAGAGCTCGATGCCCTTGCACAGCGCAGCACGAACCTTGTATTCCAGACGCAGATCGCTGGCGAGCATCTCAGGCACTGTGGTGCCGACGTCCAGATCATCCGGACGCATGCGTGGCGTGCCTTCAAGCATCAGGATACGACGCATCAGCGCATCAGCGTGTTGTGCCTCTTCTTCCATCTCGTGGTTGATACGCTCATAGAGCTTCGAAAAGCCCCAGTCTTCGTACATGCGTGAGTGAACGAAATATTGGTCACGAGCCGCCAGTTCGCCCGTGAGCAACGTGTTGAGATAATCGATTACTTCGGGGTGGCCTTGCATCGCACCAGACTCCTGCTTCAAAGCCGATAGTTTGAACCAAGCGCCGCGCAAGGTCACTGAGAAAAACGCAATAAACCGACGAAAAGTGGCGAAATTACGCCGTTAAGAAGCGAAAAACCGCCCAAATGAGGGCGGTTCTGTTTCTCACTTCGACTCAGCCCAGTTTTATACCCAGAGCGTTGGCAATGCCTTCCCCGTAGGCCGGATCAGCCTTGTAGAAATGCTGCAACTGACGCTGCACGATGTCACTGGAAACACCCCCCATCGCGCCGGCAATGTTACTGATCAGTAGCGCTTTTTGATCAGCGCTCATCAGGTTGAACAACTTGCCCGCCTGACTGTAGTAATCGCCGTCCACGCGATGATCATGACGACCTGCGGCACCACTCAAAGCCAGCGCAGGTTCTGCGTAGCGCGGATCTTCCTTCGGCGCATCCGAATAGCTGTTTGGCTCATAGTTCGGAGCCGCCCCGCCATTGGTACCGGAGGCCATCGACCCGTCACGCTGGTAGCTATGCACTGGGTTTCTCGGTGCATTGATCGGCAATTGCTGGTGATTGGTACCTACGCGATAGCGATGTGCATCGGCGTAAGCAAACACCCGCCCTTGCAGCATGCGGTCCGGTGACAAGCCAACCCCGGGCACCATATTGCTGGGACCAAACGCTGCTTGCTCAACCTCGGCAAAGTAGTTGAGCGGGTTACGGTTCAGCTCCAGTTCACCTACTTCAATCAGCGGATATTCCTTCTGCGACCAGGTCTTGGTCACGTCGAACGGGTTCTCGTGGTGGTTCGCAGCCTGGGCTTCGCTCATCAGCTGAATGCAGACCTGCCACTTGGGGAAGTCACCCCTCTCGATAGCAGTGAACAGATCGCGCTGGGCGTAATCGGGATCAGTACCCGCAATGCGCGCAGCCTCGTCTGGCGTGAGGTTCTTGATGCCCTGCCGGGTCTTGTAGTGCCACTTCACCCAATGACGCTCACCTGCTGCGCTGATCAGGCTGTACGTATGGCTACCAAAACCGTGCATGTGACGATAGCCGTCCGGAATGCCTCGGTCCGAGAACAGAATAGTGACCTGGTGCAGCGCTTCAGGCGAATGCGACCAGAAATCCCACATCATTTGCGGGCTTTTCAGGTTGGTTTGCGGAAGACGTTTCTGCGTGTGAATGAAGTCAGGAAATTTCAGAGGGTCACGGATAAAGAACACTGGCGTGTTGTTACCCACGATGTCCCAGTTACCTTCCTCGGTGTAAAACTTGATTGCAAAGCCGCGCGGATCACGTTCGGTGTCCGCCGAGCCACGCTCACCACCTACAGTGGAGAAACGCAGAAAAATCGGGGTCTGCTTGCCGACCGTGTCGAACAGCTTGGCGCTGCTGTATTGGCTGATATCACGGGTAACGGTGAACGTTCCATGAGCACCCGATCCTTTGGCGTGGACACGACGCTCCGGAATATTCTCACGATTGAAATGAGCGAGCTTTTCGATCAGGTGGAAATCATCGAGCAGTAAAGGACCACGCGGGCCTGCCGAGCGAGAATTCTGATTGTCGGCGACTGGTGCACCGCTGGCGGTCGTAAGGGTCTTCTGGCTCATGTAAGTCTTCCTCTGGTGTGTATAGCCGGTTGATTGGCTTGAGAGGAAGTATTGTGGAAAACTATTGCAGCGTCGAATTCATTAAGCCATGACTATCGATAGGTTTTTTAAATCCCAGACAACAAAAAACCGGGCGCAAGGCCCGGTTTCTTGTTCAAACTGATGTCTTATTCAGCGGCTTCTACAGAGCCACCGACAGGACGATCAACCAACTCGACGTACGCCATTGGCGCGTTGTCGCCAGCGCGGAAACCGCACTTGAGGATACGCAGGTAGCCGCCCTGACGGGTTGCATAGCGCTTGCCCAGATCGTTGAACAGCTTGCCGACGATTTCTTTCGAACGAGTACGGTCGAAAGCCAGACGACGGTTAGCAACGCTGTCTTCCTTGGCCAGGGTGATCAGCGGCTCGGCAACGCGACGCAGTTCCTTGGCTTTCGGCAGGGTAGTTTTGATCAGCTCGTGCTCGAACAGCGACACCGCCATGTTTTGAAACATGGCTTTACGGTGAGAGCTGGTACGGCTCAGGTGACGTCCACTTTTACGATGACGCATGGTTCATTCCTTACCAAACTCGCGTTCGGTGATTACGACGATCAGGCCGTAGCCTTGTCGTCCTTCTTAAGACTTGCCGGCGGCCAGTTGTCGAGGCGCATGCCGAGGGAGAGACCACGAGAAGCCAGAACGTCCTTGATCTCGGTCAAGGATTTCTTGCCCAGGTTCGGAGTCTTCAACAGCTCTACTTCGGTGCGCTGAATCAGATCGCCGATGTAGTAGATGTTCTCCGCCTTAAGGCAGTTGGCCGAACGCACGGTCAGTTCCAAATCGTCAACCGGACGAAGCAGGATCGGATCGATCTCGTCTTCCTGTTCGATTACCACTGGTTCGCTGTCGCCTTTGAGGTCCACGAACGCAGCCAGCTGCTGTTGCAGGATGGTTGCAGCGCGACGGATAGCCTCTTCAGGGTCCAGAGTACCGTTGGTTTCCAGATCAATAACCAGCTTGTCCAGGTTAGTACGCTGCTCGACACGGGCGTTTTCCACCACGTATGCGATACGACGAACCGGGCTGAACGAAGAATCAAGCTGCAAGCGACCAATGCTGCGGCTTTCGTCTTCATCGCTTTGACGCGAGTCTGCCGGCTCATAACCACGACCACGAGCTACGGTGAGCTTCATGTTCAAGACGCCGTTAGACGCCAGGTTAGCGATTACGTGATCGGGGTTAACGATCTCGACATCATGATCCAGCTGAATATCGGCAGCGGTAACCACCCCCGAACCCTTCTTCGACAAGGTCAGCGTAACTTCGTCTCGACCGTGCAGCTTGATAGCCAGACCTTTAAGGTTCAACAGGATTTCAATGACGTCTTCCTGTACACCTTCGATGGCGCTGTACTCATGGAGTACACCGTCAATCTCGGCCTCGACTACTGCACAGCCGGGCATGGAGGACAACAAAATGCGGCGAAGCGCGTTGCCCAGGGTATGGCCGAAACCACGCTCGAGAGGCTCGAGAGTGATCTTGGCGCGGGTTGGACTGACAACCTGCACATCAATATGGCGGGGTGTCAGGAACTCATTTACCGAAATCTGCATGGATGCACCTATTTTCTAGCCCTTACTTGGAGTAGAGCTCGACAATCAGGCTTTCGTTGATGTCGGCGGATAGATCACTGCGAGCTGGAACGTTCTTGAAAACGCCCGATTTCTTCTCAGTGTCTACTTCTACCCATTCTACGCGGCCACGTTGGGCACACAGATCGAGAGCCTGGACAATACGCAGCTGATTCTTAGCTTTTTCGCGGATAGCAACAACGTCGCCAGCACGAACCTGATAAGAAGGAACGTTAACGGTTTTGCCGTTTACGCTGACCGACTTGTGCGAAACCAATTGACGGGATTCGGCACGCGTCGAGCCGAAGCCCATGCGGTATACAACGTTGTCAAGACGGCATTCGAGCAGTTGCAGCAGGTTCTCGCCTGTTGCACCTTTCTTGCCGGCGGCTTCTTTGTAGTAGCCGCTGAACTGACGCTCGAGAACGCCGTAGATACGACGGACTTTTTGCTTTTCACGCAGCTGAGTACCGTAATCGGATTGGCGACCGCGGCGTTGGCCGTGGATACCTGGAGCTGCTTCGATGTTGCACTTGGATTCGATAGCGCGAACGCCGCTCTTCAGAAAGAGATCGGTGCCTTCACGACGAGCAAGTTTGCATTTTGGACCAATGTAACGAGCCATTTCTTACAGTCTCCTGGATTACACGCGGCGCTTCTTCGGCGGACGGCACCCGTTGTGCGGGATTGGCGTCACGTCGGTGATGCTGGCGATCTTATAGCCACAGCCGTTCAATGCACGGACAGCGGATTCACGACCTGGGCCTGGACCCTTGACATTGACGTCGAGGTTCTTCAGACCGTACTCCAGCGCAGCTTGGCCAGCACGCTCAGCAGCTACTTGAGCAGCGAACGGGGTGGACTTGCGCGAACCACGGAAACCCGAACCGCCGGAGGTAGCCCACGAAAGAGCGTTACCTTGACGATCGGTAATGGTGACGATTGTGTTGTTAAACGACGCGTGGATGTGGGCGATGCCATCAACCACTGTCTTTTTAACTTTTTTACGAGGACGAGCAGCAGGTTTTGCCATGACTAAATTCCTGTCGTTGCGCTGGTGCGGTTACTTGCGGATCGGCTTACGCGGACCTTTGCGAGTACGCGCGTTGGTCTTGGTACGCTGACCGCGTACTGGAAGACCACGACGATGACGCAGACCGCGGTAGCAGCCCAGGTCCATCAAGCGCTTGATTTTCATGTTGATTTCGCGACGCAGGTCACCTTCAGTGGTGAACTTCGCCACTTCGCCACGCAGCTGTTCAATCTGCTCGTCGCTCAGATCTTTGATTTTCACCGCTGGGTTTACACCGGTGGTTGCACAAATTTTCTGTGCAGTGGTGCGACCAACACCATAGATGTAGGTCAGCGAGATAACAGTATGCTTGTTATCTGGAATGTTAACGCCTGCAATACGGGCCATTCAGTGGGACTCCAATTGACAGCTACCTACGCCCCGGAAGCCAAGAAATAGGGCGCAAGATAATATCGCTGTAGTAACAAATAATCAACCCAGCAGCGCACTAGCTGCTGGGCTTAAGCACAAATCACAATCAGCCTTGGCGCTGCTTATGACGTGGTTCCGCGCTGCAAATTACTCGAACCACACCTTCGCGGCGAATAATCTTGCAGTTACGGCACAGCTTTTTCACCGATGCACGAACTTTCATCACCAACTCCTCGAACCTTAGGGGTGCTTCAGCGCAGCATACCGCCGCTGCCACCGTAGCCCTTCAGGTTGGCTTTCTTCATCAGGGATTCATACTGGTGCGAAACGAGGTGAGATTGCACTTGCGACATAAAGTCCATCACAACCACGACCACGATCAGCAACGAGGTCCCGCCAAGGTAGAACGGTACGTTTGCCGCAACCACCAGAAACTGGGGAAGCAGGCACACGGCCGTCATATATAGAGCACCGAACATGGTCAAGCGAGTCAAAACGCCATCAATATAGCGCGCCGACTGCTCGCCTGGACGAATACCCGGAATAAAGGCACCGGACTTCTTCAGGTTTTCCGCTACGTCTTTCGGATTGAACATCAACGCCGTATAGAAGAAGCAGAAGAAAATAATCCCTGCACTAAACAGCAGAATATTCAACGGCTGACCAGGAGCGATCGACTGCGAGATGTCCTGCAACCAGCCCAGACCTTCAGACTGACCAAACCAGGACCCCAACGAAGCCGGAAACAGCAAAATGCTGCTCGCGAAGATGGCTGGAATAACGCCAGCCATGTTCACTTTCAGCGGCAAGTGGCTTGTCTGTGCAGCGAAGACCTTGCGGCCCTGCTGACGCTTGGCGTAGTGAACAGCGATACGACGCTGACCACGCTCAATAAACACCACGAAACCGATGATCGCTACCGCCAGCAAACCGATAGCAACCAGAGCGAAGATGTTGATATCACCCTGACGCGCAGACTCGAAAGACTGCCCAATTGCTCTCGGAAGACCAGCGACGATACCTGCGAAGATCAACATCGAGATACCGTTGCCGACACCGCGCTCGGTAATCTGCTCGCCCAGCCACATCATGAACATCGCACCTGCCACGAAGGTAGTTACGGCCACAAAGTGGAAACCCAGGTCCCCAGAAAACGCGACGCCCTGACTCGCCAGGCCAACGGACATGCCGATAGCTTGAACAAGAGCCAGGACAACGGTGCCATAGCGGGTGTACTGGCTTATCTTGCGACGGCCAGCTTCACCTTCCTTCTTCAACTGCTCCAGTTGCGGGCTGACGGCGGTCATCAACTGCATGATGATCGATGCCGAAATGTACGGCATGATCCCCAATGCAAAGATGCTCATCCGTTCCAGCGCGCCACCGGAAAACATGTTGAACAAGCTAAGAATGGTCCCCTCATTCTGTCGAAACAGTTCTGCGAGTCGGTCAGGGTTAATACCTGGAACCGGGATGTGCGCGCCTATTCGGTAGACGATAATCGCCAGGAACAGAAAACGCAGACGAGCCCAGAGTTCAGACATACCGCCTTTGCCGAGCGCAGAGAGAGCACCTTGCTTAGCCATTTATTCCTCGAACTTGCCGCCAGCTGCTTCGATAGCCGCACGCGCACCTTTGGTGGCGGCGATACCCTTGATAGTGACAGCGCGAGTAACTTCGCCCGACAGCATGATTTTCACACGCTGAACGTTCTGGTTAATCACGTTGGCATCTTTCAAGGACTGCACAGTTACGATGTCGCCTTCCACTTTAGCCAGCTCGGACAGACGCACTTCTGCGCGGTCCATGGCTTTCAGGGAAACGAAACCGAATTTTGGCAGGCGACGATGCAGCGGCTGTTGGCCGCCCTCAAAGCCCGGAGCAATAGTGCCACCAGAGCGGGAGCTTTGACCTTTGTGGCCACGGCCACCGGTCTTGCCCAAACCGCTACCGATACCACGGCCCGGACGATGCTTTTCGCGACGGGAACCCGGCGCTGGACTCAGATCATTGAGTTTCATCGATTAACCCTCGACTCGCAGCATGTAGTAAGCCTTGTTGATCATCCCGCGATTTTCGGGAGTATCCAGGACTTCTACAGTGTGACCGATGCGACGCAGACCCAAACCCTTAATGCACAATCTGTGATTAGGGATGCGGCCGGTCATGCTTTTGATCAGCGTTACTTTAAAGGTAGCCATGATCAGATGATCTCCTCAACACGCTTGCCACGTTTGGCAGCGATCGACTCAGGAGACTGCATGCCCTTCAAACCCTTGAAAGTGGCGTGAACCACGTTTACCGGGTTAGTCGAACCGTAGCACTTGGCCAATACGTTCTGGACACCAGCAACTTCCAGCACTGCGCGCATAGCGCCGCCAGCGATGATACCGGTACCTTCAGAAGCAGGCTGCATGTACACCTTCGAGGCGCCATGAGCAGACTTCATTGCGTACTGCAGGGTAGTGCCGTTCAGATCAACCTGAATCATGTTGCGACGAGCAGCTTCCATCGCCTTCTGGATCGCAGCAGGCACTTCACGTGACTTGCCACGGCCGAAGCCAACGCGCCCTTTACCATCACCCACTACGGTCAACGCAGTGAAAGTGAAGATACGGCCGCCTTTTACGGTTTTGGCCACGCGGTTAACTTGAACCAGCTTCTCGATGTAGCCTTCGTCGCGTTTTTGGTCGTGATTTGACATAACTTAGAACTCCAGCCCGCCTTCACGAGCAGCATCAGCCAGCGCTTTGACACGGCCGTGGTACTTGAAGCCAGAACGGTCGAAAGCGACTTGCGATACACCCGCGGCTTTCGCGCGCTCGGCGACCAGCTTGCCAACCTTAGTGGCCGCGTCGATGTTGCCAGTGGCGCCATCACGCAGTTCTTTGTCCAAAGTCGAGGCGCTTGCCAGGACTTTGCTGCCGTCGGCCGAGATGACCTGGGCATAAATGTGCTGCGAAGAGCGGTGCACGCAGAGACGCACGACTTCCAGCTCGTGCATTTTCAGGCGTGCTTTGCGAGCGCGACGCAGTCGGGTAACTTTTTTGACGGTCATTTGCTATGCCCTACTTCTTCTTGGCTTCTTTACGGCGGACGACTTCGTCTGCGTAACGCACACCTTTGCCTTTGTAAGGCTCAGGACGGCGGAAGTCGCGGATCTCAGCGGCCACTTGACCAACCAACTGCTTATCGATACCGCGAATCAGGATATCGGTCTGGCTGGGGGTCTCAGCGGTGATGCCATTCGGCAATTCGTAGTCCACTGGGTGCGAGAAGCCAAGTGCAAGGTTCAGTACCGTGCCTTTTGCTTGCGCCTTGTAACCAACACCGACCAGCTGGAGCTTGCGCTCGAAGCCTTGGCTCACGCCTTGGACCATGTTGTTTACCAGTGCACGAGTGGTGCCTGCCATTGCGCGGGTTTGTTGATCGCCATTGCGAGCAGCGAAACGCAGCTCACCAGCTTCTTCAACAATCTCAACGGACGAATGGATGTTCAGTTCTAGAGTGCCCTTGGCACCCTTCACCGAAAGCAGCTGGCCGACGAGTTTGACTTCGACGCCGGATGGCAGCTTAACGGGGTTCTTAGCGACGCGTGACATGCTTACCCCCCCTTAGAACACAGTGCAAAGCACTTCGCCACCGACACCGGCAGCGCGCGCAGCACGATCCGTCATCACACCTTTACTGGTGGAGACGATAGACACACCAAGACCGCCACGAACTTTCGGCAGATCATCGGAGGACTTGTACTGACGCAAGCCTGGGCGGCTGACGCGCTTAACCTCTTCGATGACCGGACGGCCTTCGAAGTACTTAAGCTCGATGGACAGCGAGGATTTAACTTCGCTGCTGATCTGATAACCCGCAATGTAGCCTTCGTCCTTCAGGACTTTTGCTACAGCAACCTTCAACGTGGAAGATGGCATGCTTACGACGGGCTTTTCAGCCATCTGGGCATTACGGATACGAGTTAGCATGTCCGCTAACGGGTCCTGCATACTCATGGGCTAGACGCTCCTAAAACAAAATAATTAGCCTTGCGGCTACAGCTTGATCGCCGAGAACTTCCGGGCAAGTAAAAACACGGGCTCAGGCGAGCCGGCAATTCTAGTCCTACCCCGGAAATGAATCAAGCCCCAAAAGGGGCTTGATTCAAATTCAGGCCTCATCCCGACCGGCGACTTGCGTAGCCGGCGGAACGAAGCGAGAGGTGTCGCCTTACCAGCTGGCTTTAACCAGACCTGGAACGTCGCCACGCATTGCTGCTTCACGCAGCTTGTTACGGCCGAGGCCGAACTTGCGGTAGACGCCGTGTGGACGACCAGTGATGCGGCAACGGTTACGCATGCGCGCAGCGCTTGCGTCACGTGGTTGCTTCTGCAGGGCTACGGTCGCTTCCCAACGTGCTTCTGGACTTGCGTTCAGATCAACGATGATAGCTTTCAGCTCTGCACGCTTCTTGGCGTACTTGGCAACGGTGAGCTGACGCTTCAGCTCACGGTTTTTCATGCTCTTCTTGGCCATTTTCCTACTCCAATCAGTTGCGGAACGGGAATTTGAAAGCACGCAGCAATGCGCGGCCTTCGTCATCGTTCTTGGCAGTGGTGGTCAGGGTAATGTCCAGACCGCGGAGAGCATCGATCTTGTCGTAGTCGATTTCCGGGAAAATGATCTGCTCTTTCACGCCCATGCTGTAGTTACCACGACCATCGAAGGACTTGGCATTCAGGCCGCGGAAGTCGCGAACCCGAGGCAGGGAGATCGACAGCAGACGATCCAGGAATTCATACATACGATCGCGGCGCAGAGTCACTTTGACGCCGATCGGCCAACCTTCGCGGACTTTAAAGCCAGCGATGGATTTCCGAGCGTAAGTCACAACGACTTTTTGACCGGTGATCTTTTCCAGGTCAGCAACAGCGTGCTCGATGACTTTTTTGTCGCCGATCGCTTCGCCCAGACCCATGTTCAGGGTGATTTTGGTAACGCGCGGGACTTCCATCACGTTCGAAAGCTTAAGTTCTTCCTTAAGTTTCGGAGCGATTTCCTTCCGGTAAATCTCTTTTAGTCGTGCCATGGTCTTCTACCTAGCAGTGTTCAAGCATCAACCGCTTTTTGGGTCGACTTGAAGACACGAATTTTCTTGCCGTCTTCAACTTTGAAACCAACGCGGTCAGCCTTGTTGGTTGCGCCGTTGAAAATGGCGACGTTGGAAGCGTGCAGTGGCGCTTCTTTCTCGACGATACCGCCCTGTACGCCCGACATCGGGTTTGGCTTGGTATGACGCTTCACCAGGTTGATCCCACCAACGACCAGACGGTCGTCAGCGAGAACCTTGAGCACCTTACCGCGCTTACCTTTGTCTTTGCCGGCGATCACGATGATCTCGTCGTCACGACGAATCTTTTGCATGTCGGATCTCCTTAAAGCACTTCAGGGGCGAGCGAGACGATTTTCATGAACTTCTCAGTACGAAGTTCACGGGTCACTGGCCCAAAGATACGGGTACCGATCGGCTCTTGCTTGTTGTTCAACAGAACAGCAGCGTTGCCGTCAAAGCGGATGATGGAGCCGTCTGCACGACGAACACCGTGGCGAGTGCGGACTACAACTGCAGTCATCACCTGGCCTTTTTTCACCTTACCGCGCGGAATTGCTTCCTTGACGGTCACTTTGATGATGTCACCGATACCAGCGTAACGACGATGGGAGCCACCCAGCACCTTGATGCACATAACGCGGCGTGCGCCGCTGTTATCGGCCACATCGAGCATGGATTGAGTCTGAATCATATAATTTCTCCGACCCCTAGCCCTTAGACTTCCACAGCGCGTTCGAGGATATCAACCAACGCCCAAGACTTGGTCTTGGCTACCGGACGAGTTTCACGAATCGTGACCTTGTCGCCGATATGGCATTGGTTGGTTTCGTCGTGCGCGTGCAGCTTAGTCGAACGCTTAACGTATTTACCGTAGATCGGGTGCTTTACGCGACGCTCGATCAGAACGGTGATGGTCTTGTCCATCTTGTCGCTGACAACACGGCCAGTCAGCGTACGGACAGTTTTTTCGGCTTCAGCCATGATTACTTACCTGCCTGCTGGTTGAGCACAGTTTTCACGCGAGCGATGTCACGCTTAACTTGCGAGAGCAGATGAGACTGCCCCAACTGGCCAGTTGCTTTCTGCATACGCAGATTGAACTGGTCGCGCAGCAGGCCGAGCAGTTGCTCGTTCAGCTGCTGTGCTGATTTTTCACGAAGTTCATTCGCTTTCATCACATCACCGTCCGCTTAACAAAGGAGGTGGCGAGCGGCAGCTTTGCAGCAGCCAGGGCGAAAGCCTCACGCGCCAGCTCTTCAGTAACACCCTCGATTTCATACAGGACTTTGCCTGGCTGAATCTGGGCAACCCAGTACTCCACGTTACCCTTACCTTTACCCATCCGAACTTCGAGTGGCTTTTTGGTAACAGGCTTGTCCGGGAACACACGGATCCAGATCTTGCCGCCACGTTTAACGTGACGGGTCAGAGCACGACGCGCTGACTCGATCTGACGAGCGGTGAGACGACCACGAGCAACAGACTTCAGCGCGAACTCGCCGAAGCTGACTTTGCTACCGCGCAGTGCCAGACCACGGTTGTGGCCGGTCATCTGCTTACGGAACTTCGTACGCTTTGGTTGCAACATTTGGCGTACCCCTTACTTAGCAGCTTTTTTACGAGGCGCTGGTGCTTGTGGTTTCAGTTCTTCTTGGCGACCACCAATTACTTCGCCTTTGAAGATCCAAACCTTTACACCGATCACACCGTAAGTGGTGTGAGCTTCGTAGTTGGCATAGTCGATGTCGGCACGCAGGGTGTGCAGTGGCACACGACCTTCGCGATACCATTCAGTACGTGCGATTTCAGCACCGCCGAGACGACCGCTCACTTGGATTTTGATGCCTTTGGCACCAATGCGCATGGCGTTCTGAACAGCGCGCTTCATAGCGCGACGGAACATTACACGACGCTCCAGCTGCTGAGCTACGCTCTGCGCAACCAGCATACCGTCGAGCTCCGGCTTACGGATCTCTTCGATATTGATGTGCACAGGCACACCCATTTGCTTGGTCAGGTCCTGACGCAGTTTCTCAACATCTTCACCTTTCTTCCCGATAACGATACCTGGACGAGCGGTGTGGATGGTGATACGTGCTGTCTGAGCCGGACGATGGATATCGATACGGCTGACGGACGCGCTTTTTAATTTGTCTTGGAGGTACTCACGCACTTTCAGATCAGCGAACAAATAGTCCGCATAAGTCCGACCGTCTGCGTACCAGACGGAGGTGTGCTCCTTGACGATTCCCAGGCGAATGCCAATGGGATGTACTTTCTGACCCATCTCTTCGACTCCGTTACTTGTCAGCAACCTTGACAGTGATATGGCAAGACCGCTTGACGATGCGATCAGCACGGCCTTTAGCACGTGGCATGATGCGCTTCAGCGAACGCCCTTCGTTGACGAAAACGGTGGAGACCTTAAGGTCATCAACGTCTGCGCCTTCGTTATGCTCGGCGTTGGCTACAGCCGACTCCAGCACTTTCTTCAGGATCTCGGCGGCTTTCTTACTGCTGAAAGCCAACAGGTTGAGCGCTTCGCCCACCTTCTTCCCGCGGATCTGGTCGGCGACCAAGCGGGCTTTCTGGGCGGAGATTCGAGCGCCCGACAACTTAGCGGCTACTTCCATCGTTCCTTACCCCTTAACGCTTGGCTTTCTTGTCTGCCACGTGCCCACGATATGTGCGGGTACCGGCAAACTCGCCTAGTTTATGGCCGACCATGTCTTCGTTCACGAGAACTGGAACATGTTGACGACCGTTATGCACTGCAATGGTCAGACCGACCATTTGTGGCAGGATCATCGAACGACGCGACCAGGTTTTAACTGGTTTGCGATCGTTCTTTTCCGCCGCCACTTCGATCTTCTTCAGTAGGTGAAGATCAATAAAAGGACCTTTTTTCAGAGAACGTGGCACTGTCGTATCCCTCTATTTACTTGCGACGACGGACGATCATTTTGTCGGTACGCTTATTACCACGAGTCTTCGCGCCCTTAGTCGGGAAGCCCCACGGCGATACCGGATGACGACCACCAGAGGTACGACCTTCACCACCACCATGTGGGTGGTCAACCGGGTTCATGGCAACACCACGAACGGTTGGGCGAACGCCACGCCAGCGTTTGGCACCAGCTTTACCCAGCGAACGAAGGCTGTGCTCGGAGTTCGAGACTTCGCCAAGCGTTGCACGGCATTCAGACAGTACTTTACGCATTTCACCGGAGCGAAGACGCAGGGTTACGTACACACCTTCACGAGCGATCAGCTGTGCGGAAGCACCAGCGGAACGAGCGATTTGTGCGCCTTTACCTGGCTTCAGTTCGATGCCGTGTACGGTGCTACCAACTGGAATGTTGCGCAGTTGAAGAGCGTTGCCCGGCTTAATTGGTGCCAGAGCACCTGCAATCAGCTGGTCGCCAGCACTCACGCCTTTAGGGGCGATGATGTAGCGGCGCTCGCCGTCTGCGTAAAGCAGCAGAGCAATGTGAGCAGTACGGTTTGGATCGTATTCGATACGCTCGACGGTGGCAGCGATGCCATCCTTGTCGTTGCGACGGAAGTCGACCAGACGATAATGCTGCTTATGGCCACCACCGATATGACGGGTAGTAATACGACCATTGTTGTTACGACCACCAGACTTCGATTTTTTCTCGAGCAGCGGTGCGTGAGGAGCGCCTTTATGCAGCTCCTGGTTGACCACCTTGACCACAAAACGGCGGCCAGGGGAAGTCGGTTTGCATTTAACGATTGCCATGATGCACCCCTTCCTTACTCAGCACTGCTGCTGAAATCGAGATCTTGGCCTGGCTGAAGGGAGATAACTGCCTTCTTCCAGTCATTACGCTTGCCCAGACCGCGAGCAGTGCGCTTGCTCTTACCCAGAACGTTCAGGGTAGTAACACGCTCTACTTTCACGCTGAACAGGCTTTCGACGGCCTTCTTGATTTCCAGCTTGGTTGCGTCAGTAGCAACCTTGAAAACGAACTGACCTTTTTTGTCTGCAAGAACCGTAGCCTTTTCGGAAACGTGCGGGCCAAGCAGAACTTTAAATACGCGTTCCTGGTTCATCCCAGCAGCTCCTCGAATTTCTTCACGGCCGACACGGTGATCAACACCTTGTCGTATGCGATCAGACTAACTGGATCGGAACCTTGAACATCACGTACATCAACGTGTGGCAGGTTACGAGCAGCCAGGTACAGATTCTGGTCAACAGCGTCAGACACGATCAGGACGTCAGTCAGGCCCATGCCAGTCAGCTTGTTCAGCAGATCTTTGGTTTTCGGTGCTTCAACAGCGAAGTCCTGAACCACGACCAGACGATCAGTACGAACCAGTTCAGCAAGGATGGAGCGCAAAGCAGCGCGATACATCTTCTTGTTGAGCTTCTGAGTGTGATCCTGAGGACGAGCTGCGAAAGTGGTACCGCCGCCACGCCAGATTGGGCTACGGATAGTACCGGCACGAGCACGGCCAGTACCTTTCTGACGCCAAGGGCGCTTACCGCCACCACGAACGTCGGAACGGGTCTTTTGCTGCTTGCTGCCCTGACGACCGCCAGCCATGTAGGCCACGACTGCCTGGTGAACCAGCGTCTCGTTGAATTCGCCGCCAAATGTCAGTTCGGAAACTTCGATTGCCTGAGCGTCATTTACATTTAATTGCATGTCAGCTTCCCCTTAACCGCGAGCCTTGGCTGCCGGACGTACAACCAGGTTGCCGCCAGTAGCGCCAGGAACAGCACCCTTGACCAACAACAGATTGCGTTCAGCGTCCACGCACACTACTTCCAGGGACTGCACGGTCACGCGCTCAGCGCCCATATGACCGGACATTTTTTTGCCCTTGAATACACGACCAGGAGTCTGGCACTGGCCGATAGAGCCTGGGACGCGGTGGGAGACGGAGTTACCGTGGGTATTGTCTTGACCACGGAAATTCCAACGCTTGATCGTACCCTGGAAGCCTTTACCCTTGGACTGACCGGTTACATCAACCAGTTGACCAGCGGCGAAGATTTCAGCGTTGATCTGATCGCCAGCCTGGTAGTCGCCTTCTTCAAGACGGAATTCCATGACAGTACGACCGGCGGCAACGTTCGCCTTAGCGAAGTGGCCAGCCTGAGCGGCTGTAACACGCGAAGCGCGACGCTCGCCGACAGTGACTTGCACTGCACGATAGCCATCGGTTTCTTCGGTTTTGAACTGAGTGACGCGACTCGGCTCGATCTCAATGACCGTGACCGGAATGGAGACACCTTCTTCGGTGAAAATACGGGTCATACCGCATTTACGACCGACTACACCAATAGTCATGTTGTAAACCTCATGAGTGTACGGGGCTTTCACCCGCTATGGCCGCCCATTTCAGAGCGTTACACGACTAAGACCCAAGTCTTAGCCGAGGCTGATCTGAACTTCCACACCGGCCGCAAGATCAAGCTTCATAAGCGCATCAACGGTTTTTTCCGTTGGCTGAACAATGTCCAGAACACGCTTGTGAGTACGGATCTCATACTGGTCGCGCGCGTCTTTGTTGACGTGCGGAGAAACCAGAACGGTGAACCGCTCTTTACGAGTCGGCAGTGGAATCGGACCACGCACCTGTGCACCAGTACGTTTCGCGGTTTCCACGATTTCCTGGGTTGATTGGTCGATCAGGCGATGGTCAAAAGCCTTCAACCTGATACGGATTTGCTGGTTTTGCATTGGATTCAGACTCCAGATTGCTGTTCCCACCGAGCGCAATACGCCCGTTAAAAGGAGGCGCAATTCTATAGACGACCTCACTAGGTGTCAACCCAATAAAAAAGCCCCCGCGTTGCGGGGGCTCTTTTTGGGAATCAACGCTTACGCGATGATTTTGGCCACGACGCCAGCGCCGACGGTACGACCGCCTTCACGGATTGCGAAACGCAGACCATCTTCCATTGCGATTGGCTTGATCAGGGTAACGGAAACTTTAACGTTATCACCTGGCATAACCATTTCTACGCCTTCCGGCAGTTCGCAGCTACCAGTTACGTCGGTAGTACGGAAGTAGAACTGTGGACGGTAGCCTTTGAAGAACGGAGTGTGACGACCGCCTTCTTCTTTGCTCAGAACGTAGATTTCAGCTTCGAACTGAGTGTGCGGCTTGACGGTGCCTGGCTTGACCAGAACCTGGCCACGCTCAACGTCGTCACGCTTGGTACCACGCAGCAGAACGCCGCAGTTCTCGCCAGCACGACCTTCGTCGAGCAACTTACGGAACATTTCAACACCGGTGCAGGTGGTGACGGTAGTGTCACGCAGACCAACGATTTCCAGTGGATCCTGAACCTTGACGATACCGCGCTCAATACGACCAGTCACAACAGTACCGCGACCGGAGATCGAGAACACGTCTTCGATTGGCATCAGGAACGGCTTGTCGGTCAGACGAACTGGTTCTGGAATGTAGGAGTCCAGTGTTTCAACCAGTTTACGAACGGCAGTGGTGCCCATTTCGTTGTCGTCTTTACCTTCCAGAGCCATACGAGCAGAACCGATGATGATCGGAGTGTCGTCGCCTGGGAAGTCGTAAGTGCTCAGCAGATCGCGCACTTCCATCTCAACCAGTTCCAGCAGCTCAGCGTCGTCTACCAGGTCAGCCTTGTTCAGGAAAACCACGATGTACGGAACGCCAACCTGACGGGACAGCAGGATGTGCTCACGGGTTTGTGGCATCGGACCATCAGCGGCCGAACAAACCAGAATCGCGCCGTCCATCTGGGCAGCACCGGTGATCATGTTCTTCACGTAGTCAGCGTGACCTGGGCAGTCAACGTGAGCGTAGTGACGGATCAACGATTTGTATTCAACGTGCGCGGTATTGATGGTAATACCACGAGCTTTCTCTTCCGGTGCGCTGTCGATCTTGTCGAATTCAACAGCAGCCGAACCGAAAACTTCGGAGCAGACGCGAGTCAGAGCAGCGGTCAGCGTGGTTTTACCGTGGTCAACGTGACCAATGGTGCCAACGTTGACGTGCGGGAGGGAACGATCAAATTTTTCTTTAGCCACGACAAATAACTCCTAGCCTAAAGGCGCTGAATCAGCCTTGTTTTTTGGTTACAGTTTCGACGATGTGCGACGGAGCTGTATTGTATTTTTTGAATTCCATAGAGTAGCTTGCGCGACCCTGAGACATGGAGCGAACGTCGGTCGCATAACCGAACATCTCACCCAACGGAACCTCGGCACGAATTACTTTGCCGGAAACCGTATCTTCCATACCCAGGATCATGCCGCGACGGCGGTTAAGGTCGCCCATCACGTCACCCATATAGTCTTCAGGCGTAACAACCTCTACCGCCATGATCGGCTCAAGCAACTCACCACCGCCCTTCTGGGCCAGTTGCTTGGTCGCCATGGAAGCAGCCACCTTAAACGCCATCTCGTTCGAGTCGACGTCATGGTAGGAACCATCAAACACGGTAGCCTTCAGGCCGATCAGCGGATAGCCGGCAACAACGCCGTTCTTCATCTGCTCTTCGATACCCTTCTGGATAGCCGGGATGTATTCCTTGGGAACAACACCACCTACCACTTCGTTTACGAATTGCAGACCTTCCTGACCTTCGTCAGCAGGTGCAAAACGGATCCAGCAGTGACCGAACTGGCCACGACCGCCGGATTGACGAACGAACTTGCCTTCGATTTCACAATTCTTCGTGATGCGCTCACGATAGGAAACCTGAGGCTTGCCGATGTTGGCTTCGACGTTGAACTCACGGCGCATCCGGTCAACCAGGATGTCCAGGTGCAGCTCGCCCATGCCAGAGATGATCGTTTGACCAGTCTCTTCATCAGTCTTGACGCGGAAAGAAGGGTCTTCCTGAGCAAGTTTGCCCAGAGCGATACCCATTTTTTCCTGGTCATCCTTGGTTTTTGGCTCAACGGCAACCGAAATAACCGGCTCCGGGAAGTCCATGCGAACCAGGATGATTGGCTTGTCAGCGTTGCACAAGGTTTCACCAGTGGTGACGTCCTTCATGCCGATCAAGGCCGCGATGTCACCAGCGCGAACTTCCTTGATTTCTTCGCGGGCGTTTGCGTGCATTTGCACCATACGACCCACACGCTCTTTCTTGCCTTTCACCGAGTTGATCACGCCGTCGCCGGATGCCAACACGCCCGAGTAAACGCGGACGAAAGTCAAGGTACCCACGAATGGGTCGGTAGCGATCTTGAACGCCAAAGCCGAGAACGGCTCGTTGTCGTCTGCATGACGCTCCATCAGGACTTCTTCGTTATCAGGATCGGAACCCTTGATAGCTGGAATGTCGGTCGGAGCCGGCAGGTAGTCGATCACGGCGTCGAGAACCAGGGGAACACCCTTGTTCTTGAAGGAAGAACCGCAAACAGCAAGAACGATCTCACCAGCGATAGTACGCTGACGCAGAGCGGCCTTGATTTCCTCGTTGGTGAGCTCTTCACCTTCGAGGTATTTGTTCATCAGCTCTTCGCTGGCTTCGGCAGCAGCCTCAACCATGTTGCTGCGCCACTCATCAGCCAGTTCCTGCAGCTCGGCAGGGATAGGCTCACGACGTGGAACCATACCCTTGTCGGCATCGTTCCAGTAAACAGCTTCCATGGACATCAGATCGATCTGACCCTGGAAGTTGTCTTCGGCACCAATGGCCAACTGGATCGGTACCGGGGTGTGACCCAGGCGCTGCTTGATCTGAGCGATTACGCGCAGAAAGTTTGCACCAGCACGGTCCATCTTGTTCACGTAAACGATACGTGGAACACCGTACTTGTTGGCCTGACGCCATACGGTTTCGGACTGCGGCTCTACGCCGGAAGTGCCACAGAACACAACGACCGCGCCATCGAGTACACGCAGGGAACGCTCAACTTCAATGGTGAAGTCAACGTGGCCCGGGGTGTCAATAACGTTGAAACGGTATTGGTCTTTGTGTTGCTTCTCGGAACCCTGCCAGAAGGCAGTAATAGCAGCAGAAGTAATGGTAATACCACGCTCCTGCTCCTGAACCATCCAGTCCGTGGTCGCGGCGCCGTCATGCACCTCGCCCATTTTGTGGCTTTTGCCGGTGTAAAAAAGGACGCGCTCGGTGGTGGTGGTTTTACCAGCATCCACGTGAGCAACGATACCAATGTTACGGTAGCGGCCAATCGGAGTAGTACGAGCCATAAAGCCCTCGCAAAATTAGTGACGCTGAAATTAGAAGCGGTAGTGCGAGAAAGCCTTGTTGGCCTCAGCCATACGGTGCACGTCTTCACGCTTCTTGACCGCAGCACCTTTACCTTCGGCGGCGTCCAGCAGTTCGCCAGCCAAACGCAGCGCCATTGACTTCTCACCGCGCTTGCGCGCGAAGTCTACCAGCCAACGCATTGCCAGAGCATTACGACGGGACGGACGAACTTCGACAGGAACCTGGTAAGTAGCACCGCCTACACGGCGCGACTTTACTTCGACCAGCGGAGCGATGGCGTCGAGAGCTTTCTCGAAGATTTCCAGGGGGTCGCTGTTCTTGCGTTCTTTAACCTTTTCCAGCGCGCCATAAACGATACGCTCGGCAACGGCTTTTTTGCCGCTTTCCATAACGTGGTTCATGAACTTGGCCAGGATCTGGCTGCCGTATTTTGGATCGTCAAGCACTTCGCGCTTGGCTGCTACGCGTCTTCTTGGCATGGATAAGCCCTAAAACGGTCTTCAGGTTAGCTCGGGACCACCATCCTGCAAGGGATGCGCCCGACCTTACTCTTATCGACTCAGAAAAATAGAAATCTGCAATTTCACACAGAAGCCAAAAACTACTTAGGCTTCTTGGTACCGTATTTCGAGCGACCCTGGTTACGGCCTTTAACGCCGGAAGTATCCAGAGAACCACGAACGGTGTGATAACGAACACCTGGCAAGTCTTTTACACGACCGCCACGGATCAGTACCACGCTGTGCTCTTGCAGGTTGTGACCTTCACCACCGATGTACGAGGAAACCTCGAAACCGTTGGTCAGGCGCACACGGCAGACTTTACGCAATGCCGAGTTAGGTTTTTTCGGCGTGGTGGTATACACACGAGTGCACACACCGCGACGTTGCGGGCAGTTCTGCAGCGCAGGCACGTCGGATTTCTCGACGATACGCTTACGCGGCTGACGTACCAGCTGGTTGATAGTTGCCATCTACTAGCTCCACTGTTGTCTTGCGACGCTATTGTCTTACAAGAAAAGCAAATGACAGGGCACAAGCCCCGCCAAATTTAGGGGTACAAGAGTCTAAAGAGGATCCCGCCCCCAGTCAAGACAAAGCCCCGACATCCTCAAGAGGCAAACAACACGAAAACGTGCTGTCTGCCAGATGAAAATGCCGAGGCTTTAGTCTCAATTACCGCTGGAGTTCAACGCTTCAGTCAGAGCGGCTTCTACTTCGCTCGCGCTGACACGGGTCGGTTTGTCCATTTCACGACGACGCTTGCGCTCGCTGTGATAAGCCAGACCGGTACCGGCCGGGATCAGACGACCCACAACCACGTTTTCCTTCAGGCCGCGCAAATAATCGCGCTTGCCAGTCACAGCCGCCTCGGTCAGCACGCGGGTTGTCTCCTGGAAGGAGGCCGCGGAGATGAACGACTCGGTGGACAGCGATGCCTTGGTGATACCCAGCAACACGCGAGTGAACTTGGAGACAAACTTGTCTTCCGTGCTCAGACGCTCGTTTTCTACCAGTACGTGAGTCAATTCCATCTGGTCGCCCTTGATGAAACTGGAATCGCCAGACTCGGCAATTTCAACCTTGCGCAACATCTGACGCAGAATCGTCTCGATGTGCTTGTCGTTGATCTTCACGCCTTGCAGACGGTATACATCCTGAATCTCGTTGACGATGTACTTGGCCAGCGCACTCACACCCAGCAGACGCAGGATGTCGTGTGGATCGCTAGGACCGTCGGAGATAACTTCGCCGCGGTTCACTTGTTCGCCTTCGAAGACGTTCAGGTGACGCCACTTCGGAATCAGCTCTTCGTACGGATCGCTACCGTCGTTCGGGGTAATGACCAGACGGCGCTTGCCTTTGGTTTCTTTACCGAATGCGATGGTACCGCTGACTTCTGCAAGGATCGACGCCTCTTTCGGACGACGGGCTTCGAACAGGTCGGCAACACGCGGCAGACCACCGGTGATGTCACGAGTCTTCGAAGTTTCCTGCGGAATACGAGCGATAACATCACCGATCGCGATCTGCGCACCGTCAGCCACACCGACCAGGGCGTTGGCCGGCAGGAAGTACTGAGCAGGTACGTCAGTACCCGGCAACAGCAGATCCTTGCCATCCAGACCGACCATCTTCACAGCAGGACGGATGTCCTTGCCGGCAGCCGGACGGTCTTTGGCGTCAAGCACTTCAATGTTGGTCATACCGGTCAATTCGTCTGTCTGACGCTTGATCGTGATGCCTTCTTCCATGCCGACGTAGGTAACAGTACCTTTCATCTCGGTAACGATTGGGTGAGTGTGCGGATCCCACTTGGCCACGATCGAACCAGCGTCGACCTTGTCGCCTTCCTTCACCGAAATCACTGCACCGTATGGCAGCTTGTAACGCTCACGCTCGCGACCGAAGTCATCAGCGATGGCCAGTTCACCGGAGCGGGATACCGCAATCAGGTGACCGTCAACACGCTCAACGTGCTTCAGGTTGTGAAGACGGACAGTACCGCCATTCTTCACCTGAACGCTGTCGGCTGCCGAGGTCCGACTTGCCGCACCACCAATGTGGAACGTACGCATTGTCAGCTGGGTACCCGGCTCACCGATCGACTGTGCAGCGATTACGCCGACAGCTTCACCGATGTTAACCTGGTGACCGCGAGCCAGGTCGCGACCGTAGCACTTGGCACAGATGCCGTAGCGCGTTTCACAGCTGATTGGCGAGCGAACGATCACTTCGTCGATGCTGTTCAGCTCGATGAACTCGACCCACTTCTCGTCTACCAGTGTGCCAGCAGGAACGATGACGTCTTCTGTGCCCGGCTTGAACACGTCACGGGCGATAACCCGACCCAGTACGCGCTCACCCAGCGGCTCTACAACGTCACCGCCTTCAATGTGCGGAGTCATCAGCAGACCGTGCTCGGTACCGCAATCCACCTCGGTAACGACCAGATCCTGAGCAACGTCTACCAGACGGCGAGTCAGATAACCGGAGTTAGCGGTTTTCAGTGCGGTATCCGCAAGACCCTTACGAGCACCGTGAGTGGAGATGAAGTACTGAAGTACGCTCAAACCTTCACGGAAGTTCGCAGTGATCGGCGTTTCGATGATGGAGCCGTCAGGCTTGGCCATCAGACCACGCATACCAGCCAACTGACGAATCTGGGCAGCAGAACCACGCGCACCGGAGTCAGCCATCATGTACATCGAGTTGAAGGATTCCTGGTCAACTTCGACGCCATGACGATCGATGACCTTCTCTTTCGAGAGGTTCGACATCATTGCCTTGGACACTTCGTCGTTGGCCTTGGACCAGAGGTCGATCACCTTGTTGTACTTCTCGCCCTGGGTTACCAGGCCGGAGGCATACTGACTTTCGATCTCTTTAACTTCTTCGGTGGCCGCGTCGATGATGCGAGCTTTTTCATCCGGGATAACGAAGTCGTTAACGCCGATGGAAACACCCGAAATGGTCGAGTAGGCAAAACCGGTGTACATCAACTGGTCAGCGAAGATCACGGTCTCTTTCAAACCAACCACGCGGTAGCACTGGTTAATCAGCTTGGAGATCGCCTTCTTCTTCATGGGCTGGTTGACGACGTCGTAGGACAGGCCGGCCGGAACCACCTGGAACAGCAGCGCACGGCCGACAGTGGTGTCGACGATACGGGTGTTCTTGACGCTGCCACCGTCACGGTCGTTGACCGTTTCGTGGATACGAACTTTGACCTTGGCATGCAGAGCCGCTTCGCCGGCGCGGAATACGCGGTCGACTTCCTGCAGGTCCGCAAACACACGACCTTCGCCCTTGGCGTTGATCGCTTCACGAGTCATGTAATACAGACCCAGTACAACGTCCTGCGAAGGAACGATGATTGGCTCACCGTTGGCTGGCGACAGAATGTTGTTGGTCGACATCATCAGTGCACGCGCTTCGAGCTGAGCTTCCAGCGTCAAAGGTACGTGAACGGCCATCTGGTCGCCGTCGAAGTCGGCGTTGTACGCAGCACAGACCAGCGGGTGCAGCTGAATAGCCTTACCTTCGATCAGTACTGGTTCAAACGCCTGGATGCCCAGACGGTGAAGCGTTGGCGCGCGGTTCAGAAGCACCGGGTGTTCGCGAATTACTTCAGCAAGAACGTCCCAGACCTCTGGCAGCTCGCGCTCGACCATCTTCTTGGCAGCTTTGATGGTCGTGGCCAGGCCACGCATTTCCAGCTTGCCGAAAATGAACGGCTTGAACAGCTCGAGAGCCATTTTTTTCGGCAGACCGCACTGGTGCAGACGCAGGGTCGGACCTACGGTAATTACCGAACGACCCGAGTAGTCAACACGCTTACCGAGCAAGTTCTGACGGAAACGACCCTGTTTACCCTTGATCATGTCAGCCAGGGACTTCAGAGGACGCTTGTTGGAACCTGTGATCGCACGACCGCGACGACCGTTGTCGAGCAGCGCATCGACCGCTTCCTGCAGCATGCGCTTTTCGTTGCGCACGATGATGTCGGGAGCAGACAGATCCAGCAGACGCTTCAGACGGTTGTTACGGTTGATCACTCGACGATACAGATCGTTGAGGTCGGACGTCGCGAAACGACCACCGTCAAGCGGAACCAGAGGACGCAGATCTGGCGGCAGAACCGGCAGAACGGTCAGCACCATCCACTCAGGGAGGTTGCCGGAACCCTGGAAGGCTTCCATCAATTTCAGACGCTTGGACAGCTTCTTGATTTTGGTTTCGGAATTGGTTTGCGGAATTTCTTCACGCAGACGGCCAATTTCGTGCTCCAGATCAATAGCGTGCAGCAGTTCGCGGACAGCCTCGGCACCCATGCGGGCGTCGAAGTCATCACCGAACTCTTCGAGGGCTTCGAAGTATTGCTCGTCGTTCAGCAGCTGACCTTTTTCAAGGGTAGTCATGCCTGGATCGATAACGACATAGCTCTCGAAGTAGAGAACACGTTCGATATCACGCAGGGTCATGTCCATCAGCAAACCGATACGGGACGGCAGCGATTTCAGGAACCAGATGTGAGCAACCGGCGAAGCCAGCTCGATGTGAGCCATGCGCTCGCGACGAACCTTGGCCAGTGCTACTTCAACACCGCATTTTTCGCAGATGACACCGCGGTGCTTCAGGCGCTTGTACTTACCGCACAGGCACTCGTAATCTTTTACCGGGCCAAAGATCTTGGCGCAGAACAGACCGTCACGCTCAGGCTTGAACGTACGGTAGTTGATGGTTTCCGGCTTTTTAACTTCACCGAACGACCAAGAGCGGATCATCTCAGGCGATGCAAGTCCGATACGGATTGCGTCGAACTCTTCGACTTGACCCTGGTTTTTCAGCAAATTCAGTAGGTCTTTCAAGGCTTTTCCTCCTGGCGGAGCAGGGAGCAGGCAATACCGCCCTGCCCCCGATTCGCGTCACGTGTTATTCGGTTTCCAGATCGATATCGATACCGAGCGAACGGATTTCTTTGATCAACACGTTGAAAGACTCGGGCATGCCCGGCTCCATACGGTGATCGCCGTCCACGATGTTTTTGTACATCTTGGTACGACCGTTCACATCGTCCGACTTCACTGTGAGCATTTCCTGCAGAGTGTACGCCGCGCCGTATGCTTCCAGCGCCCACACTTCCATCTCCCCGAAACGCTGACCACCGAACTGTGCCTTACCACCCAGCGGCTGCTGGGTAACCAGGCTGTACGAACCAGTGGAACGCGCGTGCATCTTGTCGTCCACCAAGTGGTTCAGCTTCAGCATGTACATGTAGCCAACCGTTACAGCACGTTCAAACTTGTTGCCGGTACGACCGTCGAACAGCTGCATCTGGCCGCTTTCCGGCATATCTGCCAGCTTGAGCATTGCCTTGATTTCGCTTTCCTTGGCACCGTCGAAAACCGGGGTAGCCATCGGTACGCCGTTACGCAGGTTCTTCGCGAGGTCCAGAATCTCGTTGTCGGTGAAGTCTTCCAGAGACTCCTGACGACCGCCGATTTCGTTATAGATCTCGTTGAGGAACTTACGCAGCTCAGCAACTTTACGCTGCTCTTCAAGCATGCGGTTGATCTTCTCGCCCAGACCTTTGGCCGCGAGGCCCAAGTGAGTTTCAAGAATCTGACCAACGTTCATACGCGAAGGTACGCCCAGCGGGTTGAGGACGATATCCACCGGCGTGCCATTGGCATCGTGCGGCATGTCTTCAACCGGCATGATCACGGAGACCACACCCTTGTTACCGTGACGACCGGCCATCTTGTCGCCCGGCTGGATGCGACGACGGATTGCCAGGTAGACCTTGACGATTTTCAGAACGCCTGGAGCCAGGTCATCGCCTTGCTGCAGTTTGCGTTTCTTGTCTTCGAACTTGTCATCCAGGAGACGGCGACGATCAACGATGTAGGCCTGAGCTTTCTCAAGCTGCTCATTCAGAGCATCTTCAGCCATGCGCAGTTTGAACCACTGACCATGCTCAAGACCATCAAGCACTTCGTTGGTGATTTCCTGACCTTTCTTGAGGCCAGCACCGCCTTCGGCTACACGACCCACCAGCGCAGAGCGCAGACGTTCGAAAGTAGCGCCTTCGACAATACGGAACTCTTCGTTCAGATCCTTACGGATCTCGTCGAGTTGCGACTTCTCGATGGACAGGGCACGCGCATCACGCTCGACGCCATCACGGGTGAAGACCTGAACGTCAATGACAGTACCCTTGGTGCCGGTCGGCACGCGCAGGGAAGTATCTTTAACGTCGCTTGCTTTCTCACCGAAAATCGCGCGCAACAGTTTTTCTTCCGGAGTCAGCTGGGTCTCGCCTTTCGGAGTGACCTTGCCCACCAGGATGTCACCAGCGCCGACTTCGGCACCTACATAAACAATACCGGCTTCGTCCAGCTTGTTCAGAGCCGCTTCACCCACGTTCGGGATGTCGGCGGTGATCTCTTCAGGCCCAAGCTTGGTGTCACGAGCCACACAGGTCAGTTCCTGAATGTGGATCGTTGTGAAGCGGTCTTCTTGAACTACACGCTCGGAGAGGCAGATGGAGTCTTCGAAGTTGAAACCGTTCCAGGCCATGAACGCGATGCGCATGTTCTGACCCAGAGCCAGCTCACCCATATCGGTGGACGGACCGTCGGCCATGATGTCGCTACGCTGAACACGGTCACCCTTGCTGACCAGCGGACGCTGGTTGATGCAGGTGTTCTGGTTCGAACGGGTGTATTTGGTCAGGTTGTAGATATCTACACCTGCTTCACCTGTTTCTACTTCGTCATCGGCAACGCGAACAACGATACGGCTGGCGTCGACAGAGTCGATCACGCCGCCACGACGAGCCACGACGCAAACGCCGGAATCGCGAGCAACGTTGCGCTCCATGCCAGTACCTACCAGCGGCTTGTCGGCACGCAGGGTCGGTACAGCCTGACGCTGCATGTTCGAACCCATCAATGCGCGGTTGGCGTCATCGTGCTCGAGGAACGGGATCAGCGATGCGGCTACCGACACAACCTGCTTGGGCGAAACGTCCATCAGGGTGACATCGGCTGGTGCCTTGACGGTGAATTCGTTCAAGTGACGCACAGCAACCAGCTCGTCGATCAGCTCTTGCTTGTCGTTCATTGCGGCCGAAGCCTGAGCAATGACGTGGTCCGCTTCTTCGATCGCCGAAAGGAAAACGATTTCTTCGGTTACCAGACCTTCCTTGACCACACGGTACGGGCTCTCAAGGAAGCCGTACTGGTTGGTGCGGGCATAAGCCGCCAGGGAGTTGATCAGACCGATGTTCGGACCTTCAGGCGTCTCGATCGGGCAAACACGGCCGTAGTGAGTCGGGTGAACGTCTCGAACTTCAAAGCCAGCACGCTCACGAGTCAGACCGCCAGGGCCGAGTGCAGAAACACGGCGCTTGTGAGTGATCTCGGACAGCGGGTTGTTCTGGTCCATGAACTGGGAAAGCTGGCTGGAACCGAAGAATTCCTTGACCGCCGCCGCAACAGGCTTGGCGTTGATCAGGTCCTGAGGCATCAGGCCTTCGCTTTCTGCCATGGACAGGCGCTCTTTGACAGCGCGCTCGACACGGACCAGACCTACACGGAACTGGTTCTCGGCCATCTCACCAACGCAACGAACGCGACGGTTACCGAGGTGGTCGATGTCATCGACAATGCCTTTGCCGTTACGGATGTCAACGAGGGTCTTGAGGACCGCTACGATGTCTTCCTTGCACAGCACGCCCGAGCCTTCGATTTCAGTACGACCGATACGACGGTTGAACTTCATCCGACCCACAGCAGACAGGTCGTAACGCTCAGGACTGAAGAACAGGTTGTTGAACAGTGTTTCAGCGGCATCCTTGGTTGGCGGCTCGCCAGGACGCATCATGCGATAGATCTCGACCAGCGCTTCCAGTTGGTTGCTGGTGGAGTCGATCTTCAGCGTGTCAGAGACGAACGGACCGCAGTCGATGTCGTTGGTGTACAACGTTTCGATGCGAACGACCTGAGCCTTGGCGATCTTGGCCAGGATTTCAGTGTTCAGCTCGGTGTTGCACTCGGCAATGATCTCACCGGTTGCCGGATGCACGATGACCTTGGCAGTAGTACGACCCAGGACGTAGTCCAGAGGTACTTCCAGCTCTTTGATCCCGGCTTTTTCCAGCTGGTTGATGTGACGAGCAGTAATACGGCGCCCCTGCTCGACAATGACCTTGCCCTTGTCGTCCAGAATATCCAGAACGGCAATTTCACCACGCAGGCGCTGAGGCACCAGTTCCAGGCTCAGGTTTTCGCCGCGCACGTGGAATACGTTGGTGGTGTAGAAAGCATCGAGCACTTGCTCGGTGGTATAACCCAGAGCGCGCAGAAGTACGGACGCAGACAGCTTGCGACGACGGTCGATACGGACGAATACGCAGTCTTTCGGATCGAACTCGAAGTCCAGCCACGAACCGCGGTAAGGAATGATACGAGCGGAGTAAAGCAGCTTACCGGAGCTGTGCGTCTTGCCACGGTCGTGGTCGAAGAATACGCCAGGCGAGCGGTGAAGCTGAGACACGATAACGCGCTCGGTGCCATTGATTACAAAGGTACCGTTTTCAGTCATCAGGGGGATTTCACCCATGTAGACTTCTTGCTCTTTGATGTCCTTGATCGCTTTGTTCGACGATTCTTTGTCGAAAATGATCAGACGGACCTTGACCCGCAGAGGTACTGCGTAAGTCACACCGCGCAGCACGCATTCCTTGACATCAAATGCCGGTTCGCCCAAGCGATAACCTACATACTCCAGCGCAGCATTGCCGGAGTAGCTGATGATCGGGAAAACGGATTTGAAGGCTGCATGCAGACCGACGTCGCGGAACTGATCTTTGGTCGCTCCCGCCTGCAGGAATTCGCGATACGAATCCAGCTGGATGGCCAAGAGATACGGCACATCCATTACGTCCGGCAACTTGCTAAAGTCCTTGCGGATACGTTTTTTCTCAGTATATGAGTAAGCCATCAGCGTTCCCCAGCTTGGTCACCTGCTTGTTTGGCTCCCTCCCGACGGAAGCAGCCAGAAAATCTTGCAAACCCCTTGGTTTGCGCCACCGCCATCGGTGGATACCGCACATTACAAACGTTGACAGCGCCAATCGTCTATAACGGAAAAAGGCCGGTGGCAAAAGCCACCAGCCATCAGCCTTTCGCTAATCGCGTGGGCTGGACACTCAAAGTCGATGCTTATTTCAGCTCGACTTTAGCGCCTGCTTCTTCCAGAGTAGCTTTGGCTTTGTCAGCTGCGTCTTTGGCAACAGCTTCCAGAACCATTGCTGGCGCGCCGTCAACGACTGCCTTGGCTTCTTTCAGGCCCAGACCGGTCAGTTCACGTACTGCCTTGATCACGTTAACTTTCTTCTCGCCAGCTTCCAGCAGCATGACGTTGAATTCAGTTTGTTCTTCAACAACAGCAGCAGCAACAGCTGGACCAGCCGAACCGGCAGCAGCGGTAACGCCGAACTTCTCTTCGAACGCCTTGATCAGCTCTACAACCTGCAGAACGGACATTTCAGCTACGGCGTTAAGGATATCGTCTTGAGAGATGGACATGACTCAATTTCCTGAATTGGGGGACGGCCTACGCGACCATCAAAATAAACAAAAATACGCGAAAAGATCTGACTGAGCCTTAGGCTGCAGCTGCTTCTTTTTGGTCGCGAACAGCCGCCAGAGTACGAGCCAACTTGCTGGTAGCGCCTTGAATCACGCTCATCAGCTGAGAAATTGCTTCGTTACGGGTCGGCAGGCTTGCCAGTACATCGATCTGATTAGCTGCGAGGAACTTGCCCTCGAACGCAGCTGCCTTGATCTCGAACTTGTCCTGACCTTTGGCGAATTCCTTGAACAGACGGGCAGCAGCGCCAGGATGTTCATTGGAGAACGCGATCAAGGTCGGGCCAGTGAACACGTCGTTGAGGACACTGAATTCAGTGTCAGCAACAGCGCGCTTGAGCAGGGTGTTACGTACAACACGTACGTAAACGCCAGCTTCACGAGCCTCTTTACGGAGTCCGGTCATTGCGCCAACCGTCACACCACGGGCATCAGCCACGACAGCGGACAGACCAGCTTTGGCAGCCTCGTTGACTTCAGCGACGATGGCCTTCTTGTCTTCGAGTTTAATTGCCACGGGTTTAACTCCTGCTTGTTACCGTTTCATCCGACCGGAGTCAGATGTCGTTTTGGTGTCTGATTCGGTAAGGAACCGGGAGCACCATCTGCGTAGGCTTGAGGTTTAAGACTTGCGTCGCCTACGGTCTTGGATAGCCCCCGCCAGGCAGGGACCCCAATCTTTCAAACGGTACGGCGTCAAAACCGCACCGCTTCTGTCTTACGCTTCCAACGAACCCTGGTCGATGACCAGGCCTGGGCCCATAGTGGTGCTCAGGGTGATGCGCTTGACGTAAATACCTTTCGAAGAAGCAGGCTTGATACGCTTAAGGTCAGCGATCAGGGCTTCAACGTTTTCCTTCAGCTTGACAGCGTCGAAACCGACCTTGCCAACGGAAGTGTGGATGATGCCGTTTTTGTCGGTGCGATAACGAACCTGACCAGCCTTGGCGTTCTTGACGGCGTTAGCCACGTCAGGAGTAACGGTGCCGACTTTCGGGTTAGGCATCAGACCACGAGGACCGAGAACCTGACCCAACTGACCCACAACGCGCATTGCGTCCGGGGAAGCGATAACGACGTCATAGTTCAGATCGCCCGCTTTCATTTCAGCAGCCAGATCGTCCATACCAACGCGATCAGCACCAGCAGCCAGAGCAGCTTCAGCAGCAGGGCCCTGGGTGAACACTGCAACGCGTACAGTTTTACCAGTGCCGTGCGGCAGTACGGTAGCGCTACGAACAACCTGGTCGGACTTACGAGGATCGACACCCAGGTTAACAGCAACGTCTACAGACTCGCTGAACTTGACGGTCGACAGCTCGGTCAGCAGGGCTGCGGCGTCTACGAAATTGTAAGACTTACCAGCTTCGATCTTGCTGGCGATTGCCTTTTGACGCTTGGTCAGCTTAGCCATTACACACCCTCCACGTTAAGGCCCATGCTACGAGCGGAACCGGCGATAGTACGCACGGCCGCCTCCATGTCAGCTGCAGTCAGATCCGCGTTTTTTGCTTTAGCGATATCTTCCAGCTGAGCACGAGTCACGGTGCCAACTTTAACGGTGTTCGGGCGAGCCGAGCCGCTGGTCAAGCCTGCAGCTTTCTTCAGCAGAACCGATGCAGGGGTACTTTTTGTTTCGAAAGTGAAGCTACGGTCGCTGTATACAGTGATGATCACTGGAGTCGGCAAGCCTGGCTCAATACCCTGAGTACGGGCGTTGAACGCTTTGCAGAATTCCATGATGTTCACACCGTGCTGACCCAGAGCAGGACCAACTGGCGGGCTTGGGTTAGCCTGAGCGGCTTTCACTTGCAGCTTGATGTATGCGGTTATCTTCTTGGCCATGAGGCACTCCAATTACGGGTTCAAGCGCCAATAAAGGCTCCCCGGTTACTTACGCGTATATCCCAGTGACGAAAAAACCCCACAGCCTTGGGCTGCGGGGTATGGGATTCCAGCTCAGTTATGCCTTTTCGACCTGACTGAACTCTAGCTCTACCGGGGTAGAGCGTCCGAAAATGAGCACCGCCACTTGAATCCGGCTCTTTTCGTAGTTAACTTCTTCAACCGTGCCATTGAAATCGGCGAACGGACCGTCGGTGACACGAACAACCTCACCCGGCTCGAACAGCGTTTTCGGCTTCGGCTTGTCGCTACCGTCAGCGACACGACGCAGAATCGCTTCTGCCTCTTTATCAGTGATGGGAGCAGGCTTGTCAGCGGTACCGCCGATGAAGCCCATGACACGCGGGGTGTCCTTGACCAAGTGCCAAGTACCCTCATTCATATCCATCTGAACAAGCACATAACCTGGGAAGAACTTGCGTTCGCTTTTGCGTTTCTGGCCATTACGCATTTCAACCACTTCTTCAGTGGGAACCAGAATTTCGCCGAAGCCATCTTCCATGCCTGCCAGCTTCACACGCTCGATCAACGAGCGCATGACATGCTTCTCGTAACCCGAGTAAGCATGCACTACGTACCAACGCTTAGCCACGGGACACCCTTAGCCAACTATCAAGGAAACAAGCCAGCCGAGCAGGGAATCAAGCCCCCACAACAGCAACGCCATAACCAACACAACTGCCACAACGATCAACGTGGTTTGAGTGATTTCTTGGCGAGTAGGCCATACGACTTTACGAATCTCAGCGCGAGCTTCTTTCGCCAAAACGAAGAAGGCTTTACCCTTACCGGTCTGCAGCGCGACAAATGCAGCTGCAGCAGCAATCACAAGGAGAGCAAGAACGCGGTACAGGATCGGCTCAGCAGAATAATACTGATTACCGACAACACCCACGACAACCAAAACGACTACCAGGAGCCACTTCAGCATATCAAAGCGAGAGTCTGATGCTTCAGCCTTGGGATTCATCTACGGAGATCCTGTGAAAAGAAAGCCAGATTACATCTAGGAAATCTGGCAGGTCAGGAGGGAATCGAACCCCCAACCTACGGTTTTGGAGACCGTCGCTCTGCCAATTGAGCTACTGACCTAAAAGCAAAATCAGGCCGACCATTATGCGGACCTGACGAGAGTTTTTCAACACCTTATTCAGGGAGCGCCTTACAGGTGACGCACTCCGAACAAGCTTCAAGCGGATCACGCACAGCGCAACCACCTAAAACAAAGGCAGATATTTTCATATCTGCCTTTAGCAATGGAGCTCTTGAGCGGATTTGAACCGCTGACCTCACCCTTACCAAGGGTGTGCTCTACCAACTGAGCTACAAGAGCAAAACACAATGCATGAACCACAAACCTGGAGCGGGTAGCGGGAATCGAACCCGCATCATCAGCTTGGAAGGCTGAGGTTCTACCACTAAACTATACCCGCGCAATTTGCAGATCGCGCTAAATCTGGTGGAGGGGGAAGGATTCGAACCTTCGAAGTCGTAGACGTCAGATTTACAGTCTGATCCCTTTGGCCGCTCGGGAACCCCTCCTAAGCGAGGCAGCATTCTCAACTCATGCTGCCCTTCTGTCAACCTTTTTCTCAGTAAAAACCTGAGGTTACATGCGTTGACTACTACCACCCCGTTCGCGAGACTTTCACCTCGCTGCGAAGCGGGCGCCATTCTATGTAAACTACTCAGCAGTTGCAATGCCCTCGCACGACATTATTTGATTTTTTAATTGTGGGAAATCCTGACTCAATTGATTGATCACACCTGCCTCCACAAGACGTCGGCTTTCCGGGGCAATCCTTAACCAGTAAGCCGTCGCCCCATTCGTTTGCAGCGACTGAAATTGAGACTGGATATCCAGACTGTTCAAGCGCTGCTCCACCAGGCGAGCATCCTCTTGCCTCGCAAAGCCACCGACATACAGGCACTTCGTGTCGGCATCATGCGACATGCGCCCCGCATCCGACTCACTAAGCAGGCGAATATCCTGCTGGGGAGCGCGATGCAACGACAATGGCATGACCTCTTTAGCCCTGAGCGGAACCTCCTGCTGATGCCAGAGGTAATAAAAGGCATTAAGCATCAACAGCAGAAGAAATAACCAACGCATAGAGACCTCAACGCAAAGGGCAAGCCAGAGCCAGACCCACGAAGACCAGATCAGGAACAATACGAGCCCCCGGCAGTACATCCGCAACCAGCGCAGCATCCCCGCCAGTCACAAAAATAGCAAAATCGTTGCCCCAGTACCCCTGTGCTATCTCAATCTGAGTCAATGCAAACCCACGAAGCATCAACGAGCAGCCGCGCTCTACAGCCTTTGCAGTTGCACGCCCTGGAACAAGTCGGGCTAGGGCTTTTTCAGCCTCTGTGTCGTCATATCTGATGCGACGGGTATGGGTACGCAACTGATTGCGCATCAAGGGCATTCCAGGACAGATAAAGCCACCGAGATGCGCACCACCGGCGTCGACAAAATCAGACGTCACAGCAGTTCCCAGATCAATCACCAGGCTCGCGCTTCTGGCGAGATGGTAAGCACCTACGAAAGCCAGCCAGCGGTCCAGCCCCAGACGCGCGAAGTCATCATAGCCATTTATCACGCCAGCAAGCTCTTGAGCAGGTTCCGCGCAGACAGGCGCAACGGAAAAGGTGTCAGCCAGCAAAGAGACAAGCCTCGCCGTTTCTTCGGCACTACGCACACTCACCAGACGGCAGTCAGTGAATGATGTGTCAGGCAGATTACTCAAGTGCATCAGCAAGGCAGCATCGGAGTCCACAACGCCGCCGCTAATCACTGCCGCATCGTTCTTCGCCGTTATCCGCCACTTGATGAAGCTGTTGCCACAGTCGAGCTCAAGAATCATCTCGCAACCTCAGGCTGAGCTCGCCACCACTAAAGCTCTTTTCTACCCCATTCACTTCCAAACGCAACGCTCCAAGCGAGTCGACCCCCAACACTACCCCTTCAACTGCCTCAGCGCCTGAAAGCAATCTGACAGCAGCTCCCTGCCACAAATGTCCGCGCTCCCACTCATCCTGAAAAGCCACGAAGCCTTCTTTGCGATGAACTGCCAGAAGAGACTCAAGCTGACTGCTTATAAGGGCTGCAATCCGATTCCGATCAGCAAGGCTGCCCGTTTCGAGTCGAATCGACGTCCATAGCTGATCCACTTCGCTGGATGACCGCATGTTCACGTTCAGCCCTATTCCGATGATCACATGACAAACGTCTGCCGGATCCCCAACAAGCTCGAGCAAAATGCCAGCAATCTTCTGTCTTCCGACCAGCACATCATTAGGCCATTTCAGGCCCGCGCCTTGAACCCCAATGTCGCGCAGTACGTTCATCACAGCCAATCCGACCAAAAGGCTGAGACCTTCCAGCTGACGCATTCCACCATCAATGCGCAGGACCAGACTGTAATAGAGGTTCTCGGCAAATGGACTTACCCACTTTCGACCCCGCCTCCCCCTTCCCGAGGTTTGCTGCTCGGCCACTACCAGTAAAGGCATGGGAGCCCCGTGAGCAATAAGACGCGTGGCCTCTGCATTGGTTGAGTCGATAGTGTCGTAAGTGCGTACAGACCAGCTGGCGGGGAATCCGCACTGAGCTATGCCAGCGGGGCTTAAAAGCGAAATAGGCGTTGCCAGTCGATAACCCCGTCCGCGCACTTTATGCACCTCTATGCCCAGGTCAGCTTCAAGCTGCTGAAGCTGCTTCCAGACCGCACTGCGGCTTATGCCGAGGGCATTGCCAAATACCTGTCCAGAATGAAATGCACCATCGGCAAGAAGCTTTAACAAGGTCAGCATTTGGAGTCGCCCGGCAATGAGGCACGCATAATAGCCACGCAGAGGCATGCTGCATAGAAACGAAAACGTATTTTCATGGCAGTTTTTGTGCAGCAGAAAAACAAAAACCCTCAACGCGTAAGCGATGAGGGTTTCTGGAATTTAATCTTGACGATGACCTACTCTCACATGGGGAAACCCCACACTACCATTGGCGATACATCGTTTCACTACTGAGTTCGGGATGGGATCAGGTGGTTCCAATGTTCTATGGTCGTCAAGAAATTCGGGTACCGAATCGTGCCTTGCGGCGCGCTTCAGCAAATCGGGTATGTGATAGCTCGGTGCGGTTGTGACGCAAACTTTCGGTTCGTGTCATCTTCACAGTCACCGCAATCTGATGCTCCTGTCAGGAAGTCCATTCAAATTGCTTGGGTGTTATATGGTCAAGCCTCACGGGCAATTAGTATTGGTTAGCTCAACGCCTCACAGCGCTTACACACCCAACCTATCAACGTCGTAGTCTTCGACGGCCCTTCAGGGAACTCAAGGTTCCAGTGAGATCTCATCTTGAGGCAAGTTTCCCGCTTAGATGCTTTCAGCGGTTATCTTTTCCGAACATAGCTACCCGGCAATGCCACTGGCGTGACAACCGGAACACCAGAGGTTCGTCCACTCCGGTCCTCTCGTACTAGGAGCAGCCCCTCTCAAATCTCAAACGTCCACGGCAGATAGGGACCGAACTGTCTCACGACGTTCTAAACCCAGCTCGCGTACCACTTTAAATGGCGAACAGCCATACCCTTGGGACCGGCTTCAGCCCCAGGATGTGATGAGCCGACATCGAGGTGCCAAACACCGCCGTCGATATGAACTCTTGGGCGGTATCAGCCTGTTATCCCCGGAGTACCTTTTATCCGTTGAGCGATGGCCCTTCCATACAGAACCACCGGATCACTAAGACCTACTTTCGTACCTGCTCGACGTGTCTGTCTCGCAGTCAAGCGCGCTTTTGCCTTTATACTCTACGACCGATTTCCGACCGGTCTGAGCGCACCTTCGTACTCCTCCGTTACTCTTTAGGAGGAGACCGCCCCAGTCAAACTACCCACCATACACTGTCCTCGATCCGGATAACGGACCTGAGTTAGAACCTCAAAGTTGCCAGGGTGGTATTTCAAGGTTGGCTCCACGCAGACTGGCGTCCACGCTTCAAAGCCTCCCACCTATCCTACACAAGCAAATTCAAAGTCCAGTGCAAAGCTATAGTAAAGGTTCACGGGGTCTTTCCGTCTAGCCGCGGATACACTGCATCTTCACAGCGATTTCAATTTCACTGAGTCTCGGGTGGAGACAGCGCCGCCATCGTTACGCCATTCGTGCAGGTCGGAACTTACCCGACAAGGAATTTCGCTACCTTAGGACCGTTATAGTTACGGCCGCCGTTTACCGGGGCTTCGATCAAGAGCTTCGCTTGCGCTAACCCCATCAATTAACCTTCCGGCACCGGGCAGGCGTCACACCCTATACGTCCACTTTCGTGTTTGCAGAGTGCTGTGTTTTTAATAAACAGTCGCAGCGGCCTGGTATCTTCGACCGGCGTGGGCTTACGCAGTAAATGCTTCACCCTCACCGGCGCACCTTCTCCCGAAGTTACGGTGCCATTTTGCCTAGTTCCTTCACCCGAGTTCTCTCAAGCGCCTTGGTATTCTCTACCCAACCACCTGTGTCGGTTTGGGGTACGGTTCCTGGTTACCTGAAGCTTAGAAGCTTTTCTTGGAAGCATGGCATCAACCACTTCGCGTTCTAAAGAACACTCGTCATCAGCTCTCGGCCTTGAGATCCCGGATTTACCTAAGATCTCAGCCTACCACCTTAAACCTGGACAACCAACGCCAGGCTGGCCTAGCCTTCTCCGTCCCTCCATCGCAATAACCAGAAGTACAGGAATATTAACCTGTTTTCCATCGACTACGCTTTTCAGCCTCGCCTTAGGGACCGACTAACCCTGCGTCGATTAACGTTGCGCAGGAAACCTTGGTCTTTCGGCGTGGGTGTTTTTCACACCCATTGTCGTTACTCATGTCAGCATTCGCACTTCTGATACCTCCAGCAAGCTTCTCAACTCACCTTCACAGGCTTACAGAACGCTCCTCTACCGCATCATCATAAGATGATACCCGTAGCTTCGGTGCATGGTTTGAGCCCCGTTACATCTTCCGCGCAGGCCGACTCGACTAGTGAGCTATTACGCTTTCTTTAAAGGGTGGCTGCTTCTAAGCCAACCTCCTAGCTGTCTAAGCCTTCCCACATCGTTTCCCACTTAACCATGACTTTGGGACCTTAGCTGACGGTCTGGGTTGTTTCCCTTTTCACGACGGACGTTAGCACCCGCCGTGTGTCTCCCATGCTCGGCACTTGTAGGTATTCGGAGTTTGCATCGGTTTGGTAAGTCGGGATGACCCCCTAGCCGAAACAGTGCTCTACCCCCTACAGTGATACATGAGGCGCTACCTAAATAGCTTTCGAGGAGAACCAGCTATCTCCGAGCTTGATTAGCCTTTCACTCCGATCCACAGGTCATCCGCTAACTTTTCAACGGTAGTCGGTTCGGTCCTCCAGTTAGTGTTACCCAACCTTCAACCTGCCCATGGATAGATCGCCCGGTTTCGGGTCTATTCCCAGCGACTAGACGCCCTATTAAGACTCGCTTTCGCTACGCCTCCCCTATTCGGTTAAGCTCGCCACTGAAAATAAGTCGCTGACCCATTATACAAAAGGTACGCAGTCACCCAACAAAGTGGGCTCCCACTGCTTGTACGCATACGGTTTCAGGATCTATTTCACTCCGCTCTCCGCGGTTCTTTTCGCCTTTCCCTCACGGTACTGGTTCACTATCGGTCAGTCAGTAGTATTTAGCCTTGGAGGATGGTCCCCCCATATTCAGACAAGGTTTCTCGTGCCCCGTCCTACTCGATTTCATTGCAAAGGGATTTTCGCGTACAGGGCTATCACCCACTATGGCCGTCCTTTCCAGAACGTTCCGCTAATCTCAATACAACTTAAGGGCTGGTCCCCGTTCGCTCGCCACTACTAAGGGAATCTCGGTTGATTTCTTTTCCTCAGGGTACTTAGATGTTTCAGTTCCCCTGGTTCGCTTCTTGCACCTATGTATTCAGTACAAGATAACCACCTTATGATGGCTGGGTTCCCCCATTCAGACATCTCCGGATCACAGTCTGTTTGCCGACTCCCCGAAGCTTTTCGCAGGCTACCACGTCTTTCATCGCCTCTGACTGCCAAGGCATCCACCGTATGCGCTTCTTCACTTGACCATATAACCCCAAGCAATCTGGTTATACTGTGAAGACGACATTCGCCGAAAGTTTGCATTCACAAACTTTACCTTAGCCCGGACACGCACCAGTGAAAGAGGTGCCCGGTCTATTTCTTTCTATCACATACCCAAATTTTTAAAGAACGATCTAATCAAAGACTAGAAATCAACATTCACTCATTGATCATCAGGATCAATGGAATGCTCATTTCTAGGCTTTCAAACAGAAGCAGTAAGTGGTGGAGCCAAGCGGGATCGAACCGCTGACCTCCTGCGTGCAAGGCAGGCGCTCTCCCAGCTGAGCTATGGCCCCGTATTTCTACAGCCGTTTCCCACACAAAATTGGTGGGTCTGGGCAGATTCGAACTGCCGACCTCACCCTTATCAGGGGTGCGCTCTAACCAACTGAGCTACAGACCCAATTTCGAGCTTGTAGCCGCTAGCGTTGAGCTATCAGCTTGGAGCTTAAAGCTGCTTCTAATCGTCTTCTTCAATGAATCAAGCAATTCGTGTGGGTGCTTATGGCGCAGCTGAGTCGTCGATTAAGGAGGTGATCCAGCCGCAGGTTCCCCTACGGCTACCTTGTTACGACTTCACCCCAGTCATGAATCACACCGTGGTAACCGTCCTCCCGAAGGTTAGACTAGCTACTTCTGGTGCAACCCACTCCCATGGTGTGACGGGCGGTGTGTACAAGGCCCGGGAACGTATTCACCGCGACATTCTGATTCGCGATTACTAGCGATTCCGACTTCACGCAGTCGAGTTGCAGACTGCGATCCGGACTACGATCGGTTTTGTGAGATTAGCTCCACCTCGCGGCTTGGCAACCCTCTGTACCGACCATTGTAGCACGTGTGTAGCCCAGGCCGTAAGGGCCATGATGACTTGACGTCATCCCCACCTTCCTCCGGTTTGTCACCGGCAGTCTCCTTAGAGTGCCCACCATAACGTGCTGGTAACTAAGGACAAGGGTTGCGCTCGTTACGGGACTTAACCCAACATCTCACGACACGAGCTGACGACAGCCATGCAGCACCTGTCTCAATGCTCCCGAAGGCACCAATCCATCTCTGGAAAGTTCATTGGATGTCAAGGCCTGGTAAGGTTCTTCGCGTTGCTTCGAATTAAACCACATGCTCCACCGCTTGTGCGGGCCCCCGTCAATTCATTTGAGTTTTAACCTTGCGGCCGTACTCCCCAGGCGGTCAACTTAATGCGTTAGCTGCGCCACTAAGAGCTCAAGGCTCCCAACGGCTAGTTGACATCGTTTACGGCGTGGACTACCAGGGTATCTAATCCTGTTTGCTCCCCACGCTTTCGCACCTCAGTGTCAGTATCAGTCCAGGTGGTCGCCTTCGCCACTGGTGTTCCTTCCTATATCTACGCATTTCACCGCTACACAGGAAATTCCACCACCCTCTACCATACTCTAGCTTGCCAGTTTTGGATGCAGTTCCCAGGTTGAGCCCGGGGATTTCACATTCAACTTAACAAACCACCTACGCGCGCTTTACGCCCAGTAATTCCGATTAACGCTTGCACCCTCTGTATTACCGCGGCTGCTGGCACAGAGTTAGCCGGTGCTTATTCTGTCGGTAACGTCAAAACAATCACGTATTAGGTAACTGCCCTTCCTCCCAACTTAAAGTGCTTTACAATCCGAAGACCTTCTTCACACACGCGGCATGGCTGGATCAGGCTTTCGCCCATTGTCCAATATTCCCCACTGCTGCCTCCCGTAGGAGTCTGGACCGTGTCTCAGTTCCAGTGTGACTGATCATCCTCTCAGACCAGTTACGGATCGTCGCCTTGGTGAGCCATTACCTCACCAACTAGCTAATCCGACCTAGGCTCATCTGATAGCGCAAGGCCCGAAGGTCCCCTGCTTTCTCCCGTAGGACGTATGCGGTATTAGCGTCCGTTTCCGAGCGTTATCCCCCACTACCAGGCAGATTCCTAGGCATTACTCACCCGTCCGCCGCTCGCCACCAGGTACAAGTACCCGTGCTGCCGCTCGACTTGCATGTGTTAGGCCTGCCGCCAGCGTTCAATCTGAGCCATGATCAAACTCTTCAGTTCAAACATCTAACTGGGTTTTGAGAAAACCCTAAACTTGGCTCAACAATCGTTGGTTACATCTTTGATTTCTCGCGGAGTAACTTGGGTTGCTGATAATCTGTTGACTTCAGTCTGACACCACAAGCACCCACACGAATTGCTTGATTCAGTTGTTAAAGAGCGGATGGTTAAGAGCTTTCGTCTCAACCGAGGCGCGCATTCTACAGCGTCTCCTGTATCTGTCAAGCGGTTATTTTAAGAAGTTTTCAAAGTTTCCTTTGCAACTTCAACCACTTGCGCTTCGATCAACTCTTCAGTTGCTCATCAGCGGGAGGCGAATTCTACAGCGTTACAACCGCGTGTCAAACTCTTTTTTCTCACCGCTGTCGATCACTGCAGACTCGACCTCCTTCCTCGCTGACTCCTCACTCTAAACCCTTGTAAACTATTGATCTACAAGGCTTTTTTGTTTCCGTCTGCGCCGGAAGTGGGGCGAATTATAGACAGATCACAGAGGGCGTCAACCGTTAATTTCAAAAATCTGCAATTCAACTGCTGTGCCCCAACAACCACGGGAGATCCTCTTTAAAGACGATCTCCCGCTACGGGAATTTACAAGCTGGGAAATGCGAATTGCGACGCTTCATGGCTCGCACGTTGCGGCCAGCGCTGCGTAATCGCCTTGCGACGCGTATAGAAGCGCACACCATCGGGACCGTACGCATGCAAGTCGCCGAACAGGGAACGCTTCCAGCCACCAAAGCTGTGATAGGCAACCGGTACCGGCAGCGGAACGTTGACCCCGACCATTCCTACTCCAATCTCATCGCAAAACAACCGCGCAGCTTCGCCATCACGGGTAAAGATGCAGGTACCGTTGCCGTATTCATGGTCGTTGATCAGTTGCATGGCCTGTTCAAGGCTGTCCACGCGCACGATGCACAGCACCGGCCCGAAGATCTCTTCTTTATAGATGCGCATTTCTGGAGTTACGCGATCGAACAGACAGCCGCCCATGAAGAAGCCCTGTTCGTGCCCGGCAACCTGGAGATTGCGACCGTCTACCACCAGAGTAGCGCCCGACTGCACACCGTCCTCTATATAGCCGCCGACCTTGTCGCGATGCTGCCCGGTGACCAGTGGCCCCATATCCAGACCGCAAGTCGTACCTGCGCCGATTTTCAGGCCCTGAATTTGCGGAACCAGTTTGGCCACCAACGCATCGGCGATCTGATCCCCGACGCATACCGCAACCGAAATAGCCATGCAACGCTCACCGCAAGATCCATAGGCAGCGCCCATCAAGGCACTCACTGCGTTGTCCAGGTCGGCATCCGGCATCAGTACCGCATGGTTCTTGGCGCCACCGAGAGCCTGAACCCGCTTGCCACGCGCTGCGCCCTCTTTGTAGATGTACTCGGCAATCGGGGTCGAACCGACAAAGCTCAGCGCCTTGACCTCAGGCGCTTCGATCAGTGCATCGACGGCAACCTTGTCACCATGAACCACATTCAGCACACCCTTCGGCAGCCCGGCCTCGTGCAGCAGCTCGGCTATCAGCAGCGTGGAACTGGGATCGCGTTCGGAGGGTTTGAGGATGAAGCAATTGCCACACGCGATGGCCAGCGGGTACATCCACAGCGGCACCATGGCCGGGAAGTTGAACGGAGTGATACCGGCAACGATACCTAGCGGCTGGAAATCAGACCACGCATCAATGTTCGGCCCGACATTACGGCTGTATTCCCCCTTGAGTATTTCCGGCGCGGCACAGGCGTATTCCACGTTTTCAATACCGCGCTTCAATTCGCCCGCAGCATCTTCCAGGGTCTTGCCGTGTTCTTCACTGATCAACTGAGCAATACGCGCTTCGTTCTGCTCCAGCAATTGCTTGAAGCGGAACATCACCTGAGCGCGCTTGGCTGGCGGTGTGTTACGCCAGGCCGGAAACGCAGCCTTGGCCGAATCGATCGCCTTCTGGACCGTGTCCCGAGTGGCAAGCGCTACCGTGTGGATAACCTGGCCGGTCGATGGATTGAACACATCTGCGGTGCGGCCATCTTCAGAAATGAACTCGCCGTGGATCAGGTGTTGAATGCTGCTCATGGAAAACTCCGGATAATTGCATCGGGCGCGAATGGCTTCGCGGCCCATGCGACAAAAGCACCTGTATAAAAGTACCTATATAAGAAGAGAGCCTGTCAGCGTGGTCAGTCGATCAGGTTCAGTGTTTCGCCGACGGCATCGAACAACCGGTCCAGGTCCTGCGCCTGACTGCTGAAGGTCGGGCCAAACTGCAAGGTGTCACCGCCAAAACGCACATAGAACCCGGCTTTCCACAGTTTCATGCCTGCCTCGAAAGGCCGCACGATGGCATCGCCGTCACGAGGTGCGATCTGGATGGCGCCTGCCAGTCCGTAGTTGCGGATATCCACCACGTTTTTCGCGCCTTTGATACCGTGCAGCACGCTTTCAAAATGCGGAGCGATTCCTGCTGCCTGCTGTACCAGGTTTTCACGCTGCAACAACTCCAGCGCCGCGAGCCCGGCCGCGCAGGCCACCGGATGTGCCGAATAGGTATAGCCGTGGGGGAATTCGACGGCGTATTCCGGCGTTGGCTGATTCATGAAGGTCTGATAGATCTCGCTGCTGGCGATCACTGCGCCCATGGGGATCGCGCCATTGGTGATCTGCTTGGCGATACACATCAGGTCAGGCGTGACACCGAAACTGTCCGCGCCAAACATCGAGCCTGTACGGCCGAAGCCGGTAATGACTTCGTCGAATATCAGCAGGATATTGTGCTGATCACAAATCTCGCGCAGACGCTTGAGATAGCCTTGCGGCGGAACGATCACGCCGGCAGAGCCCGCCATGGGTTCGACGATTACCGCCGCGATGTTCGACGCATCGTGCAGCTCGATCAGCTTGAGCATCTCGTCGGCCAGCGCAATACCGCCCGCTTCGGGCATCCCCTTCGAATAGGCGTTGCTGGCCAGCAGTGTGTGCGGCAGATGGTCGACATCCATCAACTGGCCGAACATCTTGCGGTTACCATTCACTCCGCCCAGGCTGGTGCCCGCCACGTTCACGCCGTGATAGCCACGCGCGCGCCCGATCATCTTGGTCTTGGTTGCCTGCCCTTTCAACCGCCAGTAGGCACGCACCATCTTCACTGCCGTGTCCGCGCATTCGGAACCGGAGTTGGTATAAAAGACGTGATTGAGATTGCCCGGCGTCAGTTCGGTAATCTTTTCCGCCAACTGGAACGACAGCGGATGCCCGAACTGAAAGCCCGGCGAGTAATCCAGAATGCCCAGTTGCCGGGAAACGGCTTCCTGAATTTCCTTGCGGGTGTGCCCGGCCCCGCATGTCCATAGCCCGGAAAGCCCATCGTAGATCTTGCGGCCCTTGTCGTCTGTCAGATAGCTGCCGTGCGCAGCCACGACCATGCGCGGGTCACGCTGGAAATTTCGATTCGCCGTGTAAGGCATCCAGTGGGCATCAAGCTTCAACTGACTGGCTACAGACACATCAGACGCTTCGAACATATTCATGGGGGGCAAGCCTCGCAGGCGCTAAACGAACGGTCATTGCAGCCAAGGTGTCACGCGGCTAAAGTTCATAAAACCCGATTTTCATGATCTTTGGTTTGGTAAGGACTAAACAATGAGTATCCGTCGGCCCGACCCACTGTCGCAGGTGAGCGATTTTGATATCCGCTTGCTGCGCATTTTCAAAAGTGTCGTTGAGGCAGGTGGTTTTTCCGCGGCCGAAAGCGTGCTCGGCATTGGCCGGTCGGCGATCAGCCAGCAAATGAGCGATCTGGAACAGCGTCTCGGCTTGCGGCTTTGCCAGCGAGGGCGGGCCGGTTTTTCACTGACCGACGAAGGACGTGAGGTTTATCAATCGTCGTTGCAACTGCTCAGCGCTCTGGAAAGTTTCAGGACTGAGGTCAACGGCCTGCATCAGAACCTGCGCGGCGAGTTGAACATCGGCCTGACCGACAACCTGGTCACCCTTCCCCACATGCGCATCACCCATGCACTGGCCCGCCTGAAAGAGCGTGGCCCGGGCGTGCACATCAATATCCGCATGATTGCTCCCGCCGAAGTCGAGCGAGGCGTATTGGACGGCGGCCTGCATGTCGGTGTCGTGCCACAGGCCAGCGCCCTGCCCGGCCTTGAATATCACCCGTTGTACAGTGAGCGTTCGCTGCTTTATTGCGCAGTGGGACATCCACTCTTCTACGCGGACAACTCAACGCTGGATGATGAACGCCTCGCCCAGCAGGAAGCCATTGCCCCGACCTTTCGCCTGCCCAACGATATTCAGGAGCATTATCAGGCACTGACTTGCACCGCCAGTGCTTCGGACCGCGAGGGCATCGCGTTCCTGATTCTGACTGGACGCTACATTGGCTACCTGCCAGATCATTACGCCAACGCCTGGGTGCAGGAAGGTCGATTGCGCGCGCTGAAACCGGACTCAAAGTTCTACGACCTCAACCTGGTGACCGTTACCCGAAAAGGCCGACGCCCTCATTTGGTGCTGGAGAGCTTTCTGGAAACACTGGCCGCTACCCGATGACACACTCCTGCAGGACACTCTTCCAGTCAGCCAACGTTGCAGAGCGGCTCGAAAACGCTATCAGGCTGATATTTATTGAAATAGTTGGACTCAAATAAAAATAACCTGAGCAACTGGACAGTTTTTTGCAGTAATCCCGATAACGACACGCCAGTACATGGCAGTTCCCCGTCCGAGACCTCGCCATGCAGCCTGAAACACTCGACAACGATGACCTGATTTACGGCCTGAATGATCGCCCAAGACCTTTAACGGCCATATTGGCAGCGTTCCAGCATGTCCTCGCCAGCTTCGTCGGGATCATCACCCCGCCGTTGATCATCGGATCGACGCTCGGCCTGACTCAATACCTGCCGTATCTGATCAGCATGGCCCTGATGGTGTCGGGCACAGGTACTTTCATTCAGGCGCGCCGCCCGTTTGGTATCGGCGCAGGCATGATCTGCCTGCAAGGCACCAGCTTCGCTTTCCTGGGCGCGGTGTTGTCCGCGGGTTTTCTGGTCAAGCAACGCGGCGGCAGCCCGGAGGACATCATGGCGATGATCTTCGGCGTGTGCTTTTTCGGCGCGCTGGTGCAAATCGTGCTCAGTCGCTGTATTGGCCAGTTGCGACGTGTCATCACGCCGCTGGTGACCGGCATTGTCATTACGCTGATTGGCATAAGCCTGATCAAGGTAGGTGTTACAGACCTGGGCGGAGGCTTCAACGCACCTGACTTCGGCGCGCCGTTGAACCTGGCGCTGGGCGCCTTCGTTCTGGCAGTGATCATCGTACTTAATCGTTCGAATACGCCCTGGGTGCGCTTGTCGGCGATCATCATCGGCCTGGCGGTCGGCAGTCTCGCCGCCTGGTTCAGCGGCAAGCTGATTCCACAGCCGATCCACGACCTGCCCTTGATCAGCGTGCCGGTGCCGTTCCGTTTTGGTTTCAGCTTTGACTGGACCGCTTTCCTGCCGGTCGCGCTGATTTATCTGATCAGCAGTATCGAAACGGTCGGCGACCTGACGGCCAATTGCATGCTAGCCCGCCAGCCGATCAGTGGCCCGAGCTACATGGCGCGTCTCAAGGGTGGCGTGCTGGGTGACGGTGTTAGCTGCATGATTGCCGCAACGTTCAGTGCATTCCCTAACACCACCTTTGCGCAGAACAATGGTGTAATTCAGCTGACCGGCGTTGCCAGCCGCTACGTCGGACTGTACATCGGCGCGGTGCTGTTCGTGCTCGGGCTGTTCCCGCACATCGGTGCCATCGTCCAGCAGATTCCCAAACCGGTACTCGGAGGCGCAACGCTGGTGATGTTCGGCAGCGTCGCGGCAGCCGGCGTGCGCATTCTGGCCCAGTCTCCGCTGGACCGACGCAGCATGCTGATCATCGCCACGTCACTGGGTGTCGGTCTGGGTATCGCCGCGCAGCCTGCGCTGCTGCATCAGATGCCCAAACTGGTACAGAACCTGTTCGATTCGGCCATCACCAGCGGCGGCATCACAGCCATCGTAATGTGCCTGCTGATTCCGGAAGGAAAGGTCGCCGTGACCCGGAATGATTCAGCGACGGAACCCAATCCCCTTGAACAACCACGATAGGTTTCCATAGCCGCACTTGCGCCGGTGCTTGCGAGATAATCGCCGGTGCGCTATCTGTTCATTAGTTGCGCCCTACGACCTGTCCGGAATTGCCCATGACCCTTGAAGTCCCCGCACACAGCGCTCACGTCACCAAGCCCGCAAGCCGTATTCGTCAGAAGAACGAACAAGCAATCATCCAGGCAGCCGAAGATGAATTTGCCCGCCACGGCTTCAAGGGCACCAGCATGAACACCATTGCGCTGAAAGCCGGGCTGCCCAAAGCCAACCTGCATTACTACTTCACCAATAAGCTGGGCCTGTATGTCGCGGTACTGAGCAACATCATTGATTTGTGGGACAGCACGTTCAACCACCTGAGCGTCGAAGATGATCCAGCCGAGGCACTGGCCCGCTACATTCGCGCCAAGATGGAGTTTTCGCGCCGCCAGCCTCAGGCTTCACGGATCTTCGCCATGGAGATCATCAGCGGTGGCGAATGCATGAGCGAGTATTTCAGCCAGGACTACCGCCTGTGGTTCCAGGGCCGGGCAGCGGTTTTTCAAGCCTGGATCGATGCAGGCAAGATGGACCCGGTCGACCCTGTACACCTGATCTTCCTGCTGTGGGGAAGCACCCAGCACTACGCTGATTTTGCCTCGCAGATCTGCCGAGTCACCGGTCGCTCCCGCCTGACCCGGCAAGACATGGATCAGGCCAGCAATAATCTAATCCGGATCATCCTCAAAGGTTGTGGGCTCACGCCGCCAGCCTTGTAGAATCGGTGCCTTGACGTCAGCTGGATACACGCATGCCTTTTACCCTGGTCGGCCCTTGCGAGTTTCGTGAAGAAATCCGCAAGAGCCGCTTCATCACCCTCGCCGCCCCCATCGCCAGCCCGGCCGACGCCCAGGCGTTCATCGAGCAGCACAGCGACCTCAACGCCACCCACAATTGCTGGGCCTGGAAGCTGGGTGGTCAGTATCGCAGCAACGATGACGGGGAACCGGGCGGTACTGCAGGCAGGCCGATCCTGGCAGCCATCGAGGCGCAGGAATTCGATCAGGTCGTGGTGCTGGTGATCCGCTGGTACGGCGGCATTCAACTGGGGACTGGAGGCCTGGCCCGCGCCTATGGCGGTGGTGCCAACAAATGTTTGCAGCAGGCCGAGCGTCTGCCGCTGATTCAGCGTTCGTCATTCCAGCTTGAATGCAGCTTCAGTGAACTGGCGCTGGTCAAGTTGCGTCTCGCGGAAGTCAACGGCCTGCTGGAAAGTGAAAACTTCACTGCTACTGGCGTGCAGATGGCAATCGCGATAGGCCCCGAGCATGCCGACACGCTGCAACGACAACTGGCTGATCTGAGTCGCGGCAAAATTGTTTTGCACAAGACCACAACAGAGTAGGCAACGCGTCAGCAATTGCCCACATCTACTGTGCATCCGGCTGTGGATAAGCTGAGCACACTCCACTGCGGGCCTTGCCGGGCTTGCGTTTCAGGCGAATGATCGTTTTTTGAGCAATCGCCTGACATGGATCCATAAACGGTGCAAAAACAGTCTGTTAGCGCTCGTTAGTCCCTTTGGATGCTAACCACCGGCGTATTATTCTCCGCTGACGCGCTTGCGCACAGTATCTGTGGAAGAACCTGTGGATAACAGGTGCAAGGGTCGCGCATCCGTATAACGCACCTCGCTTGACGCCTGCTGTACATTTTTCACTCAAATCAAAGAGCCACATTTGCCCCTCGCTCCGCCAGCGCGCCCCGAACTGGTGCCGAAATGATCGCGTCAGGTTGTCACTGCACGGCCATGAATGTCGAAAACACCTCACTCAACCTTGATTGAACGCACAGGACAGGAATCCTGACTCCTTGGCCAGGATTTTGCTTTATCCACAAGCGACCCACTTCTGCCTTCGAGCCTTTCATGTCAAACCACGCGATACCTGCGCGTCTACAACTGCGCCACATCACTAAACGGTATCCCGGCTGCCTGGCCAACGACGCTGTCGACCTGACGATTCAGCCCGGCGAGATTCATGCCCTGCTGGGAGAGAACGGTGCCGGCAAAAGCACGCTGATGAAGATCATCTATGGCGTGACGCAGCCCGACGCCGGGTCGATCATCTGGCAAGGCCAAGTGCAGACCATGCGCAATCCGGCACAGGCAAGAAGTCTGGGGATCGGCATGGTGTTCCAGCATTTCTCGCTGTTCGAAACCCTCAGCGTCGCGCAAAACATCGCCTTGGCTATGGGCGCTGCGGCAGGCACGCCCAAACAACTGGAACCGCGCATTCGCGAGGTTTCGCAACGCTACGGCATGGCAGTGGAGCCCCAGCGCCTGGTCCATAGCCTGTCGATTGGCGAGCGGCAGAAAGTCGAAATCATTCGCTGCCTGATGCAGGACATTCGTCTGTTGATCCTCGACGAGCCCACCTCTGTGCTCACACCCCAGGAAGCCGAAGAGCTGTTCGTGACCCTCAGGCATCTGGCCGCAGAAGGCTGCAGCATTCTGTTTATCAGTCACAAGCTGGGCGAGGTTCGCGCCTTGTGTCACAGCGCAACCGTCCTGCGCAACGGTAAGGTATCCGGGCACTGTATCCCGGCTGAATGCTCCGATCTGGAGCTGGCGCGCTTGATGGTCGGTGATGCCGAAGGCTTGACCGCGCACTACGACAAAGTCAGCGGCAGCGAAGCCTTTCTGCGCGTCGACAAGCTGTCCTGGCACAACCCGGACCCGTTCGGTTGCTCACTGAAAGACCTGAGCCTGGAAGTACGCAGCGGCGAAATCGTCGGCATTGCGGGCGTTGCCGGCAATGGTCAGGATGAATTGCTGGCGCTGCTGAGTGGCGAACAGACACTGCCTCATGCCCAGGCGACGACCCTGCGCTTCCAAGACACCCCGGTCGGCGACCTGCGCCCCGACGCCCGCCGCAAGCGTGGGCTGGCGTTCGTTCCGGCAGAGCGTCTGGGGCATGGTGCAGTGCCTGAACTCAGCCTGGCCGACAACGCTCTGCTGACCGCTTTCCAGCAAGGACTGGTGAGCAACGGCTTGATCCAGCGCGGCAAGGTTCGCGCACTGGCCGACGAAATCATCCGTCGCTTTGCGGTCAAGACGCCGGACGCACAGGCCGCGGCGCGCAGCCTCTCGGGCGGCAACCTGCAGAAATTCATTCTCGGCCGGGAAATCCTGCAAAACCCCAAACTGCTGATTGCTGCGCACCCGACCTGGGGCGTGGATGTCGGTGCTGCCGCAGCGATTCACCGGGCATTGATTGCCTTGCGTGACGCGGGGGCAGCCATTCTGGTGATTTCCGAAGACCTGGACGAGTTGTTCCAGATCAGCGACCGACTCGCCGCCCTGAGCGGCGGCCAGCTTTCCGACCTGATCCCCACTGAACAGACCAGCACCGTGCAAATCGGCGGCTGGATGGCGGGACAGTTCGATCATTCTCACACCCTGGCCCATGCGGCGGGTTAACGGAGCAAAAGATGCTGCTTTCTCTGGAACCGCGCGGCCAGCAATCGCGCGCCATGTTGTGGTGTTCCCCTTTACTGGCTGCCGTCCTGACACTGGTCTGCGGCTCGCTGCTGTTCATCGGCCTGGGGCTCAACCCTTGGGTGACGCTGCACACCTTGCTGATCGCACCGGTCAGCGACTGGTATGGCATGTCGGAATTGATGGTCAAGACCTTGCCGATTCTGCTCTGCGCGCTGGGCCTGGCGGTCGCGTATCAAGCGCGCATCTGGAACATCGGCGCGGAAGGCCAGTTGCTGCTCGGCGCATTGGCGGGCAGTGCCGTAGCGGTGAATATCATCGAGATGGAAAGTCGCTGGGCCTTGGTCATGGTGCTGCTGGCCGGCACCCTGGCAGGCGCGGCCTGGGCGGGCGTGACCGCCTGGCTGCGCACGCACTTCAACGCCAATGAAATCCTCACCAGCATCATGCTCAACTACATCGCCCTCAACTTGCTGCTGTACTTCGTGCACGGGCCGCTTAAAGACCCGGCGGGCATGAATTTCCCGGAGTCAGCGACTTTTGGCGACGCCAGCCGCCTGCCGCTGCTGATGGAAGATGGCCGCGCGCACATCGGCGTGTACTTCGCCCTGCTGGCACTGGTCGCGGTCTGGGTATTGCTGCAGCGCAGCTTTGTCGGTTTCCAGATCAAGGTGCTCGGGCTCGACAAGCGTGCTGCCGGTTTCGTCGGCTTTCGCGAGAAGCAACTGGTATGGCTGGCACTGTTGATCAGTGGCGCACTGGCCGGTCTGGCGGGCGTGTCGGAAGTGACCGGGCCGATCGGTCAACTGGTGCCGCAGGTCTCGCCGGGTTACGGCTATGCCGCGATCACCGTGGCTTTTCTCGGACGCCTCAACCCCATTGGCATTCTGTTCTCCAGCCTGCTGATCGCCTTGCTGTACCTGGGTGGTGAAAGCGCACAAATGACCTTGAACCTGCCCTTGGCAATCACGCAATTGTTTCAGGGGATGATGCTGTTCTTCCTGCTGGCCTGTGATGTGCTGATTCTTTATCGCCCACGTTTGAAACTGCACTGGGCCAAGCGCCAGATGACAGCCGTCACAGGAGCCGCATGATGGATATCGACCTGCTGAGCAACATTTTCTATGCCATGGTCCGCTGCGGAACCCCCTTGCTGCTGGTGGCGCTGGGCGAACTGATCTGCGAAAAAAGCGGCGTCATCAACCTGGGTCAGGAAGGCATGATGCTGTTTGGCGCGGTGATCGGTTTCATCATCGCCCTGAGTACCGGCAATCTATGGCTGGGCGTGCTGCTGGCGATGCTCGCTGGCATGCTGCTGTCGGCACTGTTTGCGCTGGTGGCGCTGGTGTTCAACGCCAATCAGGTTGCAACCGGGCTGGCGTTGACCATCTTCGGCGTCGGCCTTTCCAGCTTCGTCGGTGCCGCCTGGGTCGGCAAGCCATTGAGTGGTTTTGAACCGGTGGCCATCCCGCTGCTGAGTGACATTCCGCTGATCGGCCGCATGCTGTTTGCCCAGGACCTGCTGGTCTACCTGTCCTTTGCGCTGTTTGCACTGGTCGCCTGGGCGCTGCTGAAAAGCCGCGTCGGGCTGATTATCCAGGCGGTCGGCGAAAATCCCGATGCGGCCAGCGCCATGGGCTTGCCAGTGTTGCGTGTACGCACGTTGGCCGTGCTGTTCGGCGGCGCAATGGCTGGGCTGGCCGGGGCCTACCTGTCGCTGGCCTACACACCGATGTGGGCGGAAAACATGAGCGCCGGACGCGGCTGGATAGCCTTGGCGCTGGTGGTGTTCGCCAGCTGGCGCGTGTGGCGTCTACTGCTCGGTGCGTACCTGTTCGGCCTCGCCAGCATCCTGCACCTGGTCGCGCAAGGCATCGGCCTGGCCATCCCGTCCAACCTGCTGGCGATGCTGCCTTACCTCGCCACCATCATCGTCCTCGTCCTGCTCTCCCGCGACGCCCTGCGCACCCGACTGTATGCGCCGGTATCGCTGGGCCAGCCTTGGCGGGCGGGGCATTGAGGGAGCTCGCGGCGCAGATGGTTGACGCAGAGCCTCATGAACGGCATTCCCACGCTGGAGCGTGCGGAACGATAATCCCGACTGTCGCGCCGATGCTCAGCATCAGACATCTACCTTGAACGTTTCCGGCTCATGGAGATTCCAACACTGCATAGGCAGTAGTACGCTGCGGGGTCGAAACTTTCGAGAGGTCCTGCTGGCGCTGCCATGGAGTCTGTCTCTCAATTTGCCAAGGAATCATTCATGACCACTACCAAGAAAACCGCCCTCATTATCGGTGCTTCGCGTGGCCTCGGGCTCGGGCTGGTGCAGCGCTTGACCGAACAGGGCTGGCACGTCACCGCCACCGTACGTGATCCGCAAAACGCTGAAAACCTGAAAGCGGTCGAGGGCGTGCGCATCGAAGCGGTGGATCTGGACGAAACGGCCTCGCTTGAAGTGCTGGTCCAGAAGCTGCGCGGTGAAGTGTTCGACGTGCTGTTCGTCAATGCTGGCATCAGTGGCGCGGCACACCAGAGCGCTGCGAAGTCGACCGCTGCCGAACTCGGGCAGTTGTTCCTGACCAACGCGGTGGCACCGATTCGTCTGGCCGAACGCTTCGTCGATCAACTTCGTCCCGGTACGGGCGTTCTGGCGTTCATGAGTTCGTGGCTGGGCAGCGTCACTTGCCCGGACGGCGCAAACCTTGCGTTGTACAAGGCCAGCAAGGCTGCACTCAATTCGATGACCAATACCTTTGTCACCGAGCTGGGCGAGAACCGTCCTACCGTGCTGTCGATGCATCCGGGTTGGGTGAAGACCGACATGGGCGGCGAAAATGCCGCCATCGACGTCATGACCAGCACCACCGGGCTTGTCGAACAGCTCAATGCCTACGCAGGCAAGGGCGGCCATCACTTCATCGATTACCAGGGCAAGACGATTGCCTGGTAATCGGCTGCTCGACTAGAATCGCCGTCCTTCGCCGGGGCGCACCTGACCCCGGGGACCCTGGATCAGCAGACAGGGCAACACTGAGCTGGCTAACCTGAACCTGTCTTTCAGAGGAGCCGGCCCATGCCTGCGATCCGTATCTGGTTGAAAAATCCCCTTGCCGTGTTCACTGCCAATGACCTGGACGCCCGTGGCGGTCTGGTGATCGAAGGCGGCGTCATCACCGAAGTGCTGGCCGCCGGGCAAACTCCTTCAAAACCCTGCACTCAGATGTTCGATGTCCGTGAGCATGTGCTGCTGCCGGGGCTTATCAACACGCATCATCACTTCTACCAAACCCTCACCCGCGCCTGGGCACCGGTGGTCAACCAGCCATTATTCCCGTGGCTGAAAACCCTGTACCCGGTATGGGCGCGCCTGACGCCAGAGAAGCTCGCGGTCGCCAGCAAGGTGGCGCTGGCTGAATTGCTGCTGTCGGGTTGTACAACGGCTGCTGACCATCACTATCTGTTCCCCGACGGGCTGGAACACGCCATCGATGTTCAGGTGCAAAGCGTTCGCGAGCTGGGTATGCGCGCAATGTTGACGCGTGGTTCGATGAGCCTTGGTGAAGCCGACGGAGGTTTGCCGCCACAGCAAACCGTGCAGCAGGGCGAGGTGATTCTGGCCGACAGTCAGCGCCTGATCGAGACCTATCACGAGCGCGGCGATGGTGCGCAGATCCAGATCGCGCTGGCACCCTGCTCGCCGTTCTCGGTCACGCCGCAAATCATGTCCGAGAGTGCGGCCATGGCCGAAAAACTCGACGTGCGCCTGCACACGCATCTGGCTGAAACCCTCGACGAAGAGGACTTCTGCCTGCAACGCTTCGGCCTGCGCACCGTGGATTATCTGGACAGTGTCGGCTGGCTCGGCCCGCGCACCTGGCTGGCCCACGGCATTCATTTCAACCCCGACGAGATTGCCCGCCTCGGCGCTGCGGGCACCGGCGTCTGTCACTGCCCAAGCTCGAACATGCGCCTGGCTTCTGGCATCTGCCCGACGCTGGAGCTGATCGCTGCTGGCGCGCCGCTGGGGCTCGGGGTCGATGGTTCGGCGTCCAACGATGCATCGAACATGATCCTCGAAACCCGCCAGGCGCTTTACCTGCAGCGCCTGCGCTACGGCGCCGAGAAAATCACCCCGCAACTTGTGCTGGGCTGGGCCACCAAGGGGTCAGCGCAATTACTGGGACGTACCGATATCGGTGAGCTGGCGGTGGGTAAACAGGCCGATCTGGCGCTGTTCAAGCTGGACGAACTGCGTTTTTCCGGCAGCCATGATCCGCTCTCGGCGCTGTTGCTGTGCGGCGCTGACCGTGCCGACCGAGTGATGGTTGGCGGTCAGTGGCGAGTGATTGACGGGCAGGTTGAAGGCCTGGATATCAAGCAGTTGATTGCCGATCACAGCCAGGCAGCGCGAGAGTTGATTGAGGGCTGAGCATTGGCATGCCGTTCATTAACTTATCGTGCGACGCTCCGCGTCGGCATGCCGTTCAGGACGCTCTGCGTCCTCTTGCGACGCAGAGCGTGACATTCCTAAAGCCCCAGGCACGACAGCATGATGAACGTCGCGAACAGCACGAAGTGGGTCATGCCTTCGATGGCGTTGGTTTCGCCGTCGTTGAGGTTGATGGCGGACACCAGCAGGGTGATGAAGATCATCACGGTCTGCACCGGCGTCATGGCCATCTGGAACGGCTGGCCGCTGTAAAGCGCCATCGCTTCCATGACCGGAACCGTCAGAATCACGGTGGACAACGATGCACCCAAAGCGATGTTGACCACTGACTGCATGCGGTTGGCGAGTGCCGCGCGCAGGGCGGTCAGAATCTCTGGTGCAGCGGAAATGGCGGCCACCAGAATGGCGGTCATCACTGGCGGTGCCCCCGTCCCTTCCAGGCCCAGGTCGACCGTCTTGGACATCACTTCAGCCAGCGCGCCAATCACCACCACACCGGTGACCAATGTGACAATCGAGCGGGTCAGGTTGACCGGCTCTGCATGCTGTTCAGCCTGATCCGAGCCCTGGCGTTTTTTCTTTTCCGGGTAGCTGTAGCTGAAAAAGTAGCTGTGCGGGCCGACCTGCATGCGCAGGAACAGCGTGTAGAGCAGAATCATCGCGCCAATGGTGAACGCCGAATAGATCTTCCAGTCGCCTTTGGGGATGAACTCGGGCACCACCATCGACACGCCCATGGCGGTGAGGATCATCACGCTATAGGTGCGCGCCGAGTCATCGTTATAGGACTGCTCGCCGTGCTTGATACCGCCCATCAGCGCGGCCAGGCCAAGGATGCCGTTGATGTCGAGCATCACCGCCGAGTAAATGGTGTCTCGCACCAGCGTCGGCGATGGTTCGTTGCTCATCATGATCGCCAGAATCACCACTTCGACCAGCACCGCCGAGAGCGTGAGGATCATCGTCCCGTAGGGATCACCGACCTTTTCCGCGAGCATCTCGGCGTGATGCGCGACGCGCACCGAGGCGCAGACGATGAAGCCGACCAGCGCCAACCCGGAAACCAGTGCGACGACCTGTCCGTTGCCCAGCAGTACATGCTCCAGCGGATAGGCGACAAACATGGCAATGATTGCCAGCAGTAGAAACTTTTCTTGCTTGAGCAAAGCGCCCATTACTTTCTCCAAACCCTTGCGACAGATCGCCGCGGATAGTCATGAACGTGTCTGTCATTGAAGCCGTTCAGAGTGCGGTGTGTGACAAAAGGTTTCAACAAATGACCCGAATGAGAACTGCACCCACACGTAAATGACTTTTGATCCAGTCGTCGCGATGTGAAATAGTGCCCGCCGTTTTCAACAATAGCGCCCGCCGTTTTCTTCGCGGCCTTCAGGGCGCGCCTGTTTTCATGATTCCGCTTTGTTAGAAAGGACCTTCGCCATGCGTGCTTTTCGACTTCCGCACCTGCTGGCTTGCGGCCTGCTGACCTTGATGGCCAGCGCCGCCCAGGCCGCGCCTATCGACATCGATGACGGCCAACACAAAGTCCACCTGCCTGACACTCCCAAGCGCGTAGTGGTGCTGGAGTTCTCGTTTCTCGACGGCCTGGCGTCGGTCGGCGTAACACCCGTCGGTGCCGCGGACGATGGCGATGCCAACCGGGTACTGCCCAAAGTGCGTAAGGCGGTAGGCGAATGGCAGTCCGTGGGGCTGCGCTCGCAACCCAATATAGAAGTGATCGCGCGGCTCAAGCCGGACCTGATCATTGCCGACCTCGGCCGCCATCAGGCGCTTTACAACGATCTGGCCAGCCTGGCACCAACACTGATGCTGCCGTCGCGCGGCGAGGATTATCAGGGCAGTCTGAAATCTGCCGAGCTGATCGGCGTGGCGCTCGGCAAAGGCCCAGAGATGCAGGCGCGGATCGCGGAGAACCGCCAGCACCTGAAGACTGTTGCCGAGCAGATTCCGGCCAACACCAACGTGCTGTTCGGCGTCGCACGCGAAGACAGCTTCTCGGTACATGGCCCGCACTCTTATGCGGGCAGCGTGTTGCAGGCGATCGGTCTGAAGGTCCCGGAAGTACGCAAAGACGCCGCGCCCACCGAATTCGTCAGCCTGGAGCAGTTGCTGGCATTGGACCCGAACTGGTTGCTGGTCGGTCATTATCGTCGCCCGAGCATCGTCGACAGCTGGAGCAAGCAGCCGCTGTGGCAGGTGCTTGGCGCAGTACGTAACAAGCAGGTAGCTGAAGTGGATGGCGACAGCTGGGCGCGCAATCGCGGGATCATGGCGTCCGAGCAGATCGCCGACGACGCGCTTGCCGTACTCAAGGGCGGCAAGGCCGTGCTGAACCCGTAAATGCGCCGCTGGCTGATGGCGGGCGTGATCACCGCGACCTGCCTGGGACTGTTCTGGGTGTCGCTGTTCGCCCTGTCGTCGTTCAGCATTCGTCAGGTGGATGCCTGGAACGGACTGATCACGCAGGGCCGCGAGGGCGGTAATATCGCTTATATCGTTGCGCAATTGCGCGTGCCACGCGCCTTGTGCGCGGCCCTGGTCGGTGCCTGCCTCGGCGTGGCCGGGGCCTTGATGCAGGGCATCACGCGCAACCGTTTGGCCTCCCCCTCATTGTTTGGCGTTACGGCGGGCGCGGCGCTGGGGCTGGCGCTGTTTTCCACCGGGCTGGTCGCCCTGCCCTTCCCCGGCGGCGCGCTGCTGATGACCTGCCTCGGTGGTGCGTTGGCATGGATCACCGTGTTCAGTCTTGGCGGCGCATGGTCGCCTGCCACCGCTCAGGGGCGACTGGTGCTGGCGGGTGTCGCCGTCGCCGCGCTGTGCGCAGCCTTGACCCGCCTCACTGTGATTCTTGTCGAAGCACAGGCGCAAAGTGTCCTCAACTGGCTGGCCGGTTCACTTGCCAACGTCGGCGCGGCGCAGTTGCAACTGCTCTGGCCTTGCACGCTGATCGGTCTGGTGCTGGCGATTGCCTGTGCGCCGCGCCTGAACCTGATCAACCTCGGCGAAGACGCTGCCCGTTCACTGGGCGTGCGTATCGGTGCCTTGCGTCTGCTGGTGTTCGTGGTCAGCCTGCTGCTGGTCGGCGCCAGCGTCTGTGCGGTGGGGCCGATAGCGTTTGTCGGCCTGATCGCGCCGAACATTGCTCGCCAATGGCTGGGCAATGACTACCGCTGGTTGATCCCGATCAGCGCCGGACTGGGTGCGGCTATCGTGCTGGCTTCCGACCTGATCAGCCGCGCCGTGGCATTCCCCGTGGAAACGCCGGCCGGCGTGGTCACGGCGTTGATTGGCGCGCCGTTCTTTCTGTTTCTGGCGAGGCGCGCGCTATGAACCAGTCTCGCTCACGGCTGTTGTTGCTGATTGTGTTGCTGGTACTGGCCCTGCTGTTGAGCCTCAGCGCGGGCACCGTCTGGCTGACGCCCGGCGCGGTGCTTGATCATCTGATCGCCCACGACAGCAAGGACTTCGAAGTCTGGAATCACCGCCTGCCACGCGGACTGATCGCAATCATGACCGGCTGCGCGTTCGGCCTGGCGGGCGCCATCGTGCAAGGTGTGATTCGCAACCCGCTGGCCTCGCCGGAAATTCTTGGCGTGACTCAGGGCGCAGGGCTGGCGCTGACCGTCGCGATTATCGGCCTGCCGCAATTGCCGGTGGCCGCGCTGCCGTTTGTGGCGTGTCTGGGCGGTGCAGCGGGGGCATTGCTGCTGGCGTTGTACAACACCGGCGTGCAGTTCTCTGGCGTGCGTTTCGCGCTCTCCGGGGTAGCGATTGCCGTGACGCTGTCGAGCATCACCGAATTTCTGATTCTGTCCAACCCGCTGGATATCAATACCGCCCTGCTGGCCCTGACCGGCAGTTTGTGGAGCCGTAACTGGCACCATGTGTTGCTGGCCTCGCCGCTTCTGCTGCTGATCCCGCTCAGCTTGCTGCTGGCCAAACCGCTGAACCTGATCGGCCTGGGCGATGAAGCAGCGCAGAGCCTGGGTACCGGCCTCAAACGTACGCGCTGGCTGGCGATGGGCAGTGCCGTGCTGTTGACCAGCCTGGGCGTGGGCATCATCGGACCGGTGAGTTTTGTCGGGCTGGTCGCGCCACACATGGCACGCCGTCTGGTCGGCGGTCATCATCAATACCTGCTGCCCGCCTCCATGGTATTGGGCGCGTTATTGCTGGTGCTGGCCGACACGCTGGGCCGCACATTGATCGCACCCAGCGAGATCCCCGCCGGTATTCTCACGGCGGTGATCGGCGCTCCGTATTTCCTCTGGCTGCTGGCCCGATTCAAAGGTTGATCCCATGAGTATTCTGAAGGCGCAGCAACTCGACATCGGCTACGGCGCAACACGCATCGTGCAAGACCTGTCGTTCAGCCCGCCGCCTGCGCAGGTCACTGCGCTGATCGGTCCCAATGGCTGCGGCAAATCCACCCTGCTCAAGGCCTTCGCCCGAATTCTCACCCCGCAATCGGGCAGTCTCAGTCTGGATGGCACGGCCTACCGTCAGCTGTCGGCCAACGAGCTGGCGCGCAAGGTGGCTTTTCTGCCGCAAGTGCTGCCGATTCCGGAAGGCGTCAGCGTACGCCAGCTGGTGGCGTACGGCCGCAGTCCGCACAACAGTCTGTGGGGTCGCCTGAGTGGCGCCGATCAACACAGTGTCGATCAAGCCTTGCAGCGCATGGAGCTGGACACACTGGCCGAGCGCCCGCTGTCGGATCTGTCCGGCGGGCAACGACAGCGCGCCTGGCTGGCGATGATCCTTGCGCAGGACGCGGCCATCGTCCTGCTCGACGAGCCGACCACCTATCTGGACATCAGCCATCAGGTCGAACTGCTGGACCTGATGCGCGAACTCAGCGCCGAAGGCAAAACCGTGATTACCGTGCTGCACGACATCAATCAGGCCTGTCGCTATGCCGACCATCTGGCGGTCATGCAGGGTGGACGTCTGGTGACCTGCGGCGCGCCGGGCGAGGTGCTGACAGCCGAGCTGGTCTGCCAGGTGTTCGATGTGCAGGTGCAGATCATGCGCGAACCCGTGGCCGGTACGCCGATGTGCATCGTCGAGCGCAGCACGCGCTGCACCAGTTAGCGGCGCAGCCCACCGCACCTGCACCTTCTCGCTGCACTACGCGTTACACACAAGTCTGTTTTAGATTCTGGCCGAAGGCCGTGGGAGCGAACTTGTTCGCGAAAGGGTCGGCATATTCTCCGAAAATGCATCGTCTGAACGACCTCCTTCGCGGACAAGCCCGCTCCTACACACGCACTATTGCTACAGGGTGAAGCACGCCAGCATCGTAAGTTGTCCTGTTGGTCAGTTATTTGCATTGCTCGGGCATGCACTCCAACAAGACCGCAAGGAGCTAGACCCGATGCACCTGACCAACCCACGTCGTCCCCTGAAAAAACTGCTGTGCGCCATGGCCGCCGTTGTCGGCATTGGCTCCAGCCTGCTCGCCTCGGCAGCCGATCCGCTGAAAGTCGGATTCGTCTACATCGGCCCCATTGGCGACCACGGCTGGACCTATCAGCACGAGCAGGGCCGCCAGGCGATGGTCAAGGCGCTGGGCGACAAGGTCAGCAGCAGCTATGTGGAAAACGTACCGGAAGGCGCGGACGCCGAACGGGTTATCCGCAACATGGCCAAGGGCGGTTACGACCTGATTTTCAGTACCTCGTTCGGCTACATGAACCCCACTCTGAAAGTCGCCAAGCAATTCCCCAAGGTGAAGTTCGAGCACGCGACCGGCTACAAGCAGGACAAGAACATGGGCACGTATCTGGCCCGAACCTATGAGGGTCGTTACGTGAGCGGTTACATCGCCGCGAAAATGACCAAGACCAAGAAAATCGGTTATGTCGCTTCATTCCCGATCCCTGAAGTGCTGCGTGACATCGACGCCATCCAGCTGGCGCTGAACAAATACAACCCGGGCACCGAGATCAAAGTGGTGTGGGTCAACTCCTGGTTCGATCCGGGCAAGGAAGCCGATGCTGCCAACGCACTCATCGATCAGGGCGTTGATGTGGTCTTCCAGCACACCGACAGCCCTGCGCCGATCCAGACCGCCGAGCGTCGTGGCGTCTATGCAGTTGGCTACGCTTCGGACATGGCGCACTTCGGGCCGAAAGCGGTACTGGCTTCCATCGTCAACAACTGGGGCCCGCATTACATTCAGGCCGCCGAGGGTGCCATCGCAGGCACCTGGAAACCACAGGATTACTGGGGCGGCCTGAAAGAGGGTACGGTCGAGTTGCCGATCAGCGACGTGGTGCCTGCTGATGTGAAGGCTGAGGCGCAGAAGATCATCGCCAGCATCGAAAGCGGCGAATTCCATCCGTTCACCGGGCCGATCAAGGACCAGAACGGCACCGTGAAAATTGCTGACGGCGTGGTTGCAACCAACGCTGAGCTGGCGTCGATGAACTATTACGTCGAAGGGATCAAGGCCGAACTGCCTAAATAACCGCCTGGCGTCTCGTGCCTGCTTCGGCGGGCACGCTCATCGACAGCGAACACCACATGATTTCCAGGACCGTTAATGGACCAGCTTCCCGTCATCGACATAGCCCCGCTCTACGGCACCGACCTTGAGGCCTGGCAGGATGTTGCCCGGCAGATCGACAGTGCCTGTCGGCAATGGGGTTTCTTTTATATCAAGGGCCACCCGATCAGCGCGCAACGCATCGAGCAGGTGCAATCGGCAGCCAAAGACTTTTTCGCTCGTCCGGCAGCCGAAAAGCTCATCATCGACATCACGCAAAGCACCCATCATCGCGGCTACGGTGCCATCGCTACAGAGCAACTGGACCCCAGCCTGCCGAGCGACCTGAAGGAAACCTTCGACATGGGCCTGCATCTGGATTCAGGCCATCCCGACGTACTGGCTGGCAAACCATTGCGCGGGCCCAATCGGCACCCGGACATTCCCGGCTGGGAAAGCCTGATGGAACAGCATTACCTGGACATGCAGGCATTGGCGCAAACCCTGCTGCGCGCCATGACCCTGGCGCTGGGCATCGAACGCGATTTCTTCGATCAGCGCTTCAAGGACCCGGTCAGCGTGCTGCGCATGATTCATTACCCACCGCGTGATACAGCGACCTCGGCCGAGCAACAAGGCGCAGGCGCGCATACCGATTATGGCTGCATCACCCTGCTGTATCAGGACACGGCGGGCGGCTTGCAGGTGCGCGACGTGCGGGGCGAATGGATCGACGCGCCGCCGATTGACGGCACGTTCGTGGTCAACCTCGGCGACATGATGGCGCGCTGGAGCAACGACCGTTATCTGTCCACGCCGCACCGGGTTATCAGCCCGCTTGGCGTCGACCGCTATTCGATGCCGTTTTTCGCCGAACCGCATCCCGACACGCGTATTGAATGCCTGCCCGGTTGCCAGAGCGAAAGCCAGCCAGCGCGCTATCCTGTTACCACCTGCGCCGAGTTTCTGCTGTCGCGCTTTGCTGATACCTATGCTTACCGCCGCGATCAGGAGGCAAGTTGAACGTTCGGTCAGGTTTTACCCTGCGCAGCGACGTGCATCTGTAGAATGCCCGCGATCTGCACCTGATGAGAAAAGAATATGTACGACTGGTTGAACGCCCTGCCCAAGGCAGAACTGCACTTGCACCTCGAAGGTTCGCTGGAACCCGAGTTGCTGTTCGCCCTGGCAGAGCGCAACAAAATTGCCCTGCCGTGGAATGACGTCGAAACCCTGCGCAAGGCCTATGCCTTCAACAACCTGCAGGAATTCCTTGATCTGTATTACCGCGGTGCGGACGTTTTGCGCACAGAGCAGGACTTCTACGACCTGACCTGGGCTTACCTGCTGCGCTGCAAGGAACAGAACGTTATCCACACCGAACCGTTCTTCGATCCGCAAACCCACACCGACCGTGGTATCCCGTTTGAAGTGGTGCTGGCCGGGATTACCGGTGCGCTGAAAGACGGCAAGTCGAAGCTGGGCGTCGACAGCGGTCTGATCCTGAGCTTCCTGCGTCACCTGTCCCAAGAAGAAGCCGAAAAAACCCTCGATCAGGCGCTGCCGTTCCGTGATGCGTTCGTCGCCGTGGGCCTCGATAGCTCCGAGATGGGCCATCCGCCAAGCAAGTTCCAGCGCGTATTTGATCGCGCCCGCAGCGAGGGCTTCCTGACCGTCGCCCACGCCGGAGAAGAAGGCCCGCCGGAATACATCTGGGAAGCACTGGACCTGCTGAAGATCGAGCGCATCGACCACGGTGTACGCGCCATTGAAGACGAGCGACTGATGCAGCGCATCATCGACGAACAAATCCCGCTGACCGTCTGCCCGCTGTCCAACACCAAGCTCTGCGTGTTCGACGACATGGCCCAGCACAACATCCTCGACATGCTCGAGCGTGGCGTGAAAGTCACCGTCAACTCGGACGACCCGGCCTACTTCGGTGGCTACGTGACCGAAAACTTCCATGCGCTGTACACCCACCTGGGCATGACCGAAGATCAGGCAAAACGCTTGGCACAAAACAGCCTGGATGCACGACTGGTCAAGCCCTAAAGAGGGATTGAGCGAGTTACATCCATCGCTGCTCATGCTCTGCGTCGCAGAGGACGCAGAGCGTCCGGAACTGCATACCAACGCGGAGCGTTGGCACGATAGTGGTGGGGCGGGCACGCACATCCATCGTTCCTAACGCTTCGCGTGGAAATGCCTTTCGCGACGCTCGGCGTCGCAAGAGGACGCGGAGCGTCCGGAACTGCGTGCCGACGCGGGCCGGTGGTACGTTAGTGGTGGAGCGCGCCACACCTGCGGTTCCCGTCAGGCCGCCGCCGCGATCTTGCTGATTTCCCGCTGCCCACTGGAGGAGACCTGCAAGGTGCTGGGTTCCTCGGTGGTGCGCAGCCAGCCCATTTGAAAGAATAACTGCAGCAGCCCTGCCCCCAGCGCGCCGCCCAGGTGCGGGTTGCGATCATTCCATTTCGGGCAGGCACATACCGTTTCACGCTTGCGCTGTGCCAGCGCCGGTATGTAAATACCGCGCTCGGCAAAACTGGCCACACCCTTGCTCGTGACCTCGACACGCTTCTCTTGCTGTTCTATCCAGCCCGCCTCCAGAAGGCGCTGATAAAGCTCGGCGGCCATTTCGCCGCCCAGATGATCGGAGCAGATTCTTGCACGGCGTAGCGGCAACGGCGGCATAGGCTGAGCAAACCTGCGGCTGATCTGTTCGGCACTGGCCAGCGAGGCACAGGCCAGAGCTTCTACAGCGGCCCCCACTTCCGGCGCGGCGAGGCGAAAGAAGCGCTTGCGACCCCGCGCCTCCTGTTTCAACAAACCGCCGCTGGTCAGACGCGCCAGGTGCGCGCCTGCAGAAGAAGTCGAGAGTCCCGCCAAAATCGCCAACTCATCGGCAGGACGAGCAGTACCATCCATCAGTGCCCAGATCATTGCGCTGCGCTTGGGGTCGGCCAGCAATGTTGCGATCTGGCTGATGCAAGGTCCGTATTCCATGTGTTCACTCCCTGTTGAAACATTCATCTATCGTGATGACTGGGTGAAAGCAATCACGCCTCGGTAGAGTTGAACGTGGTTCTTATATGAAATGACAAGTATAAACTCTATGCCCTTCGGCCCCAGTGGGCGAAAAACGATTCGTACAAACTGTTGTTGTACAACAGCTCGAAAAAACCCACGTTTCTCTCTCGCCCGATCGGCAGGAAGATCTTCCTGCCTTAACGGCAAACCCCCTCTAGCAAAGGGGTTTCGACCATTACGTCAAAAAGAGATTGAAAAAACAAGCGTAATACCCATGACAAAAACGCCAAAACCACTCAACAACAGACAGTTTTAACTTCGCCTGAGAGTTGAAACTTTGCACCGTTGAAACACTTTCAAATATTATATTTTCCGACACTTCCGAAGGTTATTTCCTACCCGGACGTGGCTATTAAAACAAACCAACGGGCGACGGACCTACAGCCTGTTGCTTACAACGTGACCTGAGCATTTCCAGCAACAGAATGACCGGCTTGCTGAGCTGCGCCCGGTGGGCGCATAACAGGTTCAGCGGCGCTCGCTCGCCGATCAAATCAGGCATCAGTACTTTCAGGTGCCCGGCCCGTACATCTGCGGCGACGTCCAGCCAGGATTTGTACGCCACACCTTCGCCCGCTACTGCCCAGCGGCGCACTACATCTGCGTCGTCACTGAACCGGTTGCCGCTGACCGTCAGGCTGATTTCGCGCTTGCCATCATTCAGCGTCCAGCGGTCATGCACACGATCACCGAGCATGAACAACAGGCAGTTATGCTGCGCCAGTTGCTCAACCTGCTGCGGTTCGCCATGACGCTGCAGGTAACTCGGCGCGGCACACAACACCCGCCGGTTGTCAGGCAACACCGGCAATGCGACCAGGCTTGAATCCTCCGGCTCGCCGTAACGCAGCGCCACATCGACCGGCTGGCGGAACAGGTCGGCAATACGATCACCCTGCAACAGGCGCACGGTCAGTTGCGGATGTTGCTGCTGAAATTCGTCGAGCCAGGGCAAGAGTACGTTACGTCCCAGATCCGACGGTGCCGAGAGTTGCAACACGCCCTCACAACGGTCCTGGCTGCTGGCCAGCAGGCGCCGCCCTTCTTCCAGACTGCCCAGTGCAGCGCGAGCATACTCCAGAAACCCATCGCCTTCGGCAGTCAGACGCAGGCTGCGGGTCGAACGTGCCAGCAAGCGCGCACCCAATTGCCGTTCAATACGTTTGAGCGCCGCGCTGGCAACCGCTGCAGACATGTCCATCACCCGCGCTGCGGCAGAAAGACTGCCCAGGTCCGCTGCACGAACGAACAACTGCAAGTCGTCAAAACGCAACATCAATGCCTCGTATTATCAAAATAAAATTGAAAGAGCCTGCCGTTTTAGCGGGTTTTATCTTTACTGGAAATAGCCAATGATCTATTCATCATTTTTCCCGAAGAGGCCCGTCATGAAAGCAATCGCGTATTACCACTCGCTGCCGATCAGCGACGCACTGTCATTGCAGGACATTGAGCTGCCTGAACCGGTGGCTGGCGCTCGTGATCTGCTGGTAGAGGTCAAGGCCATCTCCGTCAACCCGGTGGACACCAAAATCCGCCAGAACGTCCAGCCCGAGGATGGCGCTCCCAAGGTGCTGGGCTGGGATGTGGCAGGTGTCGTGAAAACGGTGGGTAGCCAGGTCACGCTGTTCAAGCCGGGTGACAAGGTGTTCTATGCCGGCTCCCTGACCCGGCCGGGTGGCAACAGCGAACTGCATGTGGTCGACGAGCGTATTGTCGGGCATATGCCGAAAACCCTGAGCTTTGCCCATGCGGCCGCGTTGCCGTTGACGGCGATCACTGCCTGGGAGCTGTTGTTCGAGCGCCTGCAGATCGCTCAGCAAAAAGGCGAAGGCTCGCACAGCCTGCTGATCGTCGGTGCAGCGGGCGGTGTAGGTTCGATCCTTACCCAGTTGGCACGTCAGCTGACCACCCTGAAGGTCATCGGCACCGCTTCCCGGCCTGAGACCGAAAGCTGGGTCCGCGAACTGGGCGCACACGAAGTGCTGAACCACAGCAAGCCGTTGAGCGAAGAACTGAAACGCGTCGGCCTGAATCAGGTGACCCATGTGGCCAGCCTGACCCAGACCGAACAGCATCTGGACCAACTGGTCGAGGCGCTCAAGCCACAAGGCAAGCTGGCGCTGATCGACGATCCCAAGTCACTGGATGTGTCGAAGCTCAAGCGCAAGAGCCTGTCGCTGCACTGGGAGTTCATGTACACGCGGTCGATGTTTGAAACCGAGGACATGATCGAACAGCACAACCTGCTCAACCGGGTGGCCGAGCTGATCGACGCCGGAACGCTGAAAACCACCTTTAGTGAGCACTTCGGCAGCATCAACGCAGAGAATCTGCGCCGCGCTCATGCCCTGCTGGAAAGCGGCAAGGCCAAGGGCAAGGTCGTACTGGAAGGTTTCTGAACGCGAGATGGTTGTGTCAGCGCATAGCGTGACTGACACAACCATTGCGCCGAATCAGACCGGCTTCGCCTGCGCATCCCGCGTGCCTTGCGCACGGCGTGTCAGTACCGAAAGGCCGACCGTCAGCACACCGCACAGGCTGATAACCAGCGCCATGGGTGTGGCCGTGCCGTCATGCAACAAGCCCACCAGGCTGGCGGCGATGGCGGCAACACTGAATTGCAGACAACCCAGCAGCGCCGAGGCACTGCCCGCACGCGCCCACTGGCCGCTCATGGCACAGGCTGACGCATTGGGGATGATGCACCCAAGGCTTGCCACGCAAATGAACAATGGCACCAGCAGCGGCCAAAGCGCTTCGGTGCGCAGCAAGCTGATCGCCAGCAACGCCAGCGCCGCGGTCAGATAGATCCAGACCGTGCGTGACAGCAAAAATGCCGGCCCCGTCTTGCGCAGCAGACGCGCATTGATCTGCGCGACCAGAATGAAACCCGCCGCGTTCATCCCGAACAGCCAGCCATAATGCTCGGCTGGTACGCCGTACAGCTTGATGAACACGAACGGCGACCCGGCGACGTAAGCGAACATTCCGGCCATGGCAATGCCGCCCGTCAGTGCATGGCCGATGAAGACGCGGTCCTGCAGCAGGTTGACGTACTGGCGAAATGCGCCACTCAACGGCTGACGAGGCGTGCTGGCGGGCATGCTTTCCGGCAGCCCCAGTGCAACCGCCGCCAGGCAGGCACCACTGAAAAGCGCCAGGCTGACAAAGATCGATTGCCAGCCAAAGGTGCTGACCAGTACTCCGCCAAGCATGGGTGCCAGAATCGGAGCCAGGCCCATGACCAGCATCAGTTGCGAAAAGACCTTGGCCGACTCGACGGCATTGCACTTGTCACTGACGATTGCCCGCGACAGCACCATCCCGGCACAGCCGCCCAACGCCTGAACGAAGCGCGCACCAATCAGCCATTCAAGGCTTGGCGCAAAGGCGCAGGCTATCGAGGCGAGCATGAACAAGGTAACGCCGAACAACAGCGGAATGCGCCGGCCGAACCGGTCAGCCACCGGACCATAGGCCAGTTGTCCCAGGGAAAGCCCGAGAAAGTAAGCCGCGAGGGTCAACTGAATATGTTTTTCGTCGGTCCCGAAATACGAGGCCATGGCCGGAAAGCCAGGAAGATAAAAGTCGATGGCCAGAGGGCCGAAGGCACTCAATGAGCCAAGGATAAGGATTGTGCGTAGATTCATCGGGTGTCCATTAACGGGTGCAGGGCAACGGGTTAGTCTAACCGGCTTACCTTGCAGAGAACGAAGGACAGGGTAATTAATTCAAAACTTTTCAAAGTTTACAGACAGGGAGACCGTTCCGGTCTCCCTGTCCCGTCATGCCGGCTGCGCCTGATAACCCTCTTCGCTGATCAACCTGACGATCTGCTCGGGTGACAGACTGCTTTGCACCTTCACCTGCTTGCTGGCCAGTTCAACCTGAACATCAGCGCCTGGGTCGTCGTTCTTGATCGCTTGAGTCACCGCGCGAACACAGTGCCCGCAGGTCATGCCTTGAACATTGAATAACTGCATGGTGTCACTCCCTCATTGATGGATAGCGAGCATCTTCAACCTTGTCATGATGGCAAGGTCAAGTTTCTGTTATCGCTGCCGGGCTGGTATTCGTGCTGATCGTGAGCCAAGCTGACTCATCAACGTTTACATCAGGAGTATCAGCGATGCGCTGGTCAGCAGTGAGCCTCTTCAGCATTCTCGGTTTCTTGGCTATCGCACCCGCCACTCAGGCCGATCAGGATTACGGCATCCTGATCATTTCCCGAGAGCGCCTGGAAGTCGCGACCTCCTGTGAGATCGGCATCTATGTGCAGGACCGTCTGGCTGGAAGGCTTTTTCAGGAGGACTCGGTGTCTTTCAACCTGCCTCCCGGTGAAGTGTCGATAAGACTGAGCACCCTGCGGGGCACCGTGGTGGGCTGCGAACCGGGAATGGAAGCGCCGCGCAGCACCAAGATCCAGCTCCGCTCGGGCGATATCCTCAAATACCGTATCGCCGCGGACCTGAACGGCATGTACCTCAAGAAAGCCGACCTCAACTATTGATTCGCGCTTGACCTTGCCCATGTGGCAAGGTTGATCCTTGCAGGTATCCAGCCTCAGGGAGTGATTCACATGCAACAAACCACCACCTTCGACCTGCCGATCAGCGGCATGACCTGCGCCAGTTGTGCGGGTCGGGTCGAGCGTGCTCTGGCCAAAGTGCCGGGGGTCAACAGCGTGACGGTCAACCTGGCCAATGAGCGCGCCCATGTAGACACCGCAGCCCAGACCGATCCGCAAACGCTGATCGACGCCGTCAGCCGTGCCGGTTACAGCGCGACGCTGGTTGAGGATCGCCACGCCGAAGCTGACCAGAAAGCACGCCACCTGCACAACGAACGATGGGCCCTGCTGTTGACCATCGCGCTGGCACTGCCGTTGATCGCGCCAATGTTACTGACGCCGCTGGGCGTTCACTGGATGCTGCCCGCCTGGGCACAATTCGCACTGGCGACACCGGTGCAATTCGTTCTGGGCGCGCGTTTTTATGTGGCTGCCTGGAAGGCCGTACGCGCGGGCGCAGGCAATATGGACCTGCTGGTCGCCATCGGCACCAGCGCGGGCTACGGCTTGAGCGTCTATCAATGGCTGAGTGCTGCACCCGGCTCAACGCCGCATCTGTATTGCGAAGCATCGGCGGTAGTTATCGCGCTGGTGCTGTTGGGCAAATACCTGGAAAGCCGCGCCAAGCGTCAGACGGCCAGCGCCATTCGTGCCCTCGAGGCACTACGCCCGGAACGCGCCCTGCGCGTGGTCGACGGCCTCGAACAGGACGTCGCGATCAGCTCACTGCAGCTTGGCGATCAAGTGCTGGTCAAACCTGGCGAACGGTTTCCTGTGGACGGCGAAGTGGTCGAAGGCAGCAGCCATGCCGACGAAGCGCTGATTACCGGTGAAAGCCTGCCGGTGGCCAAGCAGGCGGGTGACAAGATCACGGGGGGTGCCATCAACGGCGAGGGCCAGTTGCTGGTGAGAACCACTGCGCTGGGCGCAGAAACAGTGCTGGCGCGCATCATTCGGCTGGTCGAAGACGCTCAGGCGGCCAAGGCCCCGATCCAGAAACTGGTGGATAAAGTCAGCCAGGTGTTTGTACCCACTGTACTGGGGATTGCCTTTTTCACGCTGGCAGGCTGGCTGCTGGCTGGAGCATCGCTTGAGGTGGCGCTGATCAATGCGGTCGCTGTATTGGTGATTGCCTGCCCCTGCTCTCTGGGCCTTGCGACACCCACAGCGATCATGGCCGGAACCGGCGTGGCGGCGCGCGATGGCATTCTGATCAAGGATGCAGAGGCACTGGAGCGCGCCCACGCTGTGGATGCCGTGGTATTCGACAAGACCGGCACGCTGACCGCAGGCACGCCGCGCATCACCAACATGAGTGCGGTGTCGGGCAATGAAGAACACCTGTTGCAACTGGCGGGCGCACTGCAACGCGGCAGTGAACACCCGTTGGCCAGGGCGGTGCTCGATGTGTGTCATGAATGGCAACTCAAGCTCGATGCAGCCGAAAACAGCCATGCCCTCAGCGGCCAGAGCATAGCGGGCACCGTTCAGGGCCGGGAGCTGGCGCTGGGCAATCGACGCCTACTGGATGAAAGCGGCCTGCCCATCGGCGAACTGGCCGAATCTGCGCGTATCTGGGAAGCCGAAGGGCGAACGCTGTCCTGGCTCATCGAGCAGGCCCCGGAGCCGAAGGTCATCGGCATGTTTGCCTTTGGTGACACACTCAAGCCCGGAACGGATCAGGCGATCAGGGCGCTGAACGCACGCGGCATTACCAGCCATCTGCTGACCGGCGATAACCGTGGCAGCGCTCAAGTAGTCGCCAAGGCCTTGGGGATACACGATGTACATGCCGAAGTGCTGCCTGCCGACAAGGCGGCCACCGTCACCCAGCTGAAAAACCATCATGTGGTTGCCATGGTCGGTGACGGCATCAACGATGCACCGGCGCTGGCGGCTGCGGATGTGGGTATTGCGATGGGCGGCGGAACGGACGTCGCGATGCATGCAGCAGGCATCACCCTGATGCGCGGCGACCCGCGACTGGTTCCGGCGGCGCTGGACATCAGCCGGCGAACCTACGCAAAAATCCGCCAGAACCTGTTCTGGGCATTCGTCTACAACCTGATCGGTATTCCCCTCGCGGCGCTGGGCTACCTCAACCCGGTACTGGCTGGCGCGGCCATGGCGCTGTCCAGTGTCAGCGTGGTGAGCAATGCGCTGCTGCTGAAAACCTGGAAACCACGTGATCTGGAGGACACGCCATGAACATCGGTCAGGCGGCGAAAAGCAGTGGTTTGAGCGCGAAGATGATCCGCTACTACGAGTCCATCGGTCTGCTGCAAGCGGCACATCGCAGCGACAGTGGCTATCGCCTGTACAGCGCCGACGATTTACACACGCTGGCGTTCATCAAACGTTCGAGAGACCTGGGGTTCTCGCTAGAGGAAGTCGGCAAACTGCTGACCCTCTGGCAAGACCGCCAACGCGCCAGCGCCGACGTCAAGGCGCTGGCCCGCCAGCATATCGTGCAGCTGAATCAGAAGATCGACGAACTGGCCAGCCTGCGCGATACGCTTCAGGAACTGGTAGAACACTGCCACGGCGACGACCGCCCGGACTGCCCGATCCTCAAGGACCTGGCGTCGGGAGGGTGTTGCTAGCCACCACCTACGTTAGAGCTAGTCCAACACGCCCGGCTCGCTCCCACAGGGGTCTTACTGCATCACTAGGTGGTGCGCCTGCACACGCACTCCCGTGGGAGCGAGCTTGCTCGCGAAAGGGCCGGTACAAGCTCCGAAAACAGCGCGCCTGATCCATCGTCTTCGTGAGCAAGCGAAGCGTCGCCCGGCTCGCTCCCACAAAAGCTTTACTGCATCCACGGCGGTGGCGGTTCTTCGGTGGATTTGCTCGGTGGCGCATCGTCTGCCGCACGAGCTGCCTGACGGCGAGCCTCGTCGAGACGGGCGGCTTCGATTTCGCGCAGTACGCCGCCCACATCGGCTTCGTCCTCCGGCTCGTCGAACTCACCAGTCAACACCGTGGCGGGCGACAAAGTGCCAGCCTCGTAGTACGACCACATTTCCTTGGCGTATTTGGTCTTTCTGAGCTCCGGCGCGAAGCGGCCGAAGTACAGCGCCATGTTGCCAACGTCACGCTCCAGCATGCTGAACGCGTGGTTGTTGCCCGCGGCGTCGACTGCTTGCGGCAAGTCGATGATGACCGGGCCGGACGGTGCCAGCAGCACGTTGAACTCGGAAAGGTCACCGTGCACCAGACCGGAACACAGCATCAGCACGATCTGCTCGATCAGGAACGCGTGATACTCGCGTGCCTGATCCGGCTCCAGCACCACATCGTTCAGACGCGGCGCAGCGTCGCCATACTCGTCGGCCACCAGTTCCATGAGCAGTACGCCTTCCAGGAAGTCGTACGGCTTGGGCACCCGGACACCCGCGCTGGCCAGACGAAACAGTGCAGCCACTTCGGCGTTCTGCCAGGCGTCTTCGGTTTCCTTGCGCCCGAACTTCGAGCCCTTGGCCATGGCCCGGGCCTGGCGACTGTTGCGTACCTTGCGGCCTTCCTGATACTCGGCCGCCTGACGGAAACTGCGTTTGTTAGCCTCCTTGTAAACCTTGGCACACCGCAGCTCATTGCCACAGCGCACCACATAAACAGCTGCCTCTTTACCACTCATGAGCGGGCGCAGCACCTCGTCGACCAGACCGTCTTCGATCAGGGGTTCAATGCGTTTAGGAGTTTTCATCAGCTTTTATTGTGGGTCCTTTGTTGCCAGATACGCGATTGTTGCCGTTATACGGCAATCCTCCGCCAGCGAGTAGGGGTAGGGGCCAGTGGATTGAAAGGTTTTTTAAGCAAAAACCACGCAATCCCCCGGTTTAAAGCACCTTTCGTGCCGTACAGGCGATAAAAGATATTCGGGGACAAAACGTGTAAAGCCCGAAAAATCTTCGTTAAATGCACTCGTTAGTACGCAATACAACTTGGCGTTACTTGAACAAATCACCGGGCGTATAGCCGAACAAGCCCTTGAACGCAGCGATGAAAGCCGACGTCGAGTCATACCCACAGGCCAGCGCGGTATGGGTCACACTGGCGCCCTCTTCCAGTGCAGAAAGTGAGGACAGCAATCGTGCCCGTTGACGCCAGCCGCGAAAGCTCAACCCGGTTTCCCGCTGAAACAGGCGCATCAGGGTTTTCTCGGATGTGCCAAGACGTGCCGCCCAGTCGTGCAGGGTAATCAACTGGCCCGGTTCTTCGATCAACTCGTTGCACAGCCCCAGCAAACGCGGGTGACGCGGCAACGGCAGCGAAAAACCGACTTCCGGCAAGTGCGCCAACTGGTCCAGCAATACCTGCACCAGCCGCGCCTCATGGCTGTCCTGCTCGGGATAGTCCACGGGCAACAGGCAGAAGCTCTTGATCAGTTCGCGGGCCAGCGGCGTGACTTCAAGTACCCGGCAACGCTGTGGTGCCCAGCCCGAATCAGCCGTGCGAATGTACAGGCTGCGCATTTCGGCACGCATGGAGGTCACGACCTCGTGTTCAAGCCCGGCCGGCACCCAGACGCCCCACTGTGGCGGTGCAAAAAAACTGCCCTCGGCGGTATGCACACCTAATACCCCGCTGATCGCATAGGAAAACTGCACCCAGTCGTGACGATGGGGCGGCGTCCACGAACCAGCACTGAGGCTTTCAGCGCGGGCATACAGCGGGCGCGGCAGACCGGACAGTGCCGGTATCTGCCGCTCGCCAGTGGGATGTCGCTGATCGATCTGTCCGTTAGTCGGCATCTTATGGCCTTATGTCGCAAGACGGCTATGGCGCAACAGAGTAGCCTGCACGCATCTCTGTGTACAAACGTTCTACGGACCCCGCATGCAATCACTCAAACACTTCAAACGCGTCGCTACCGACTGGTTCCTCTGGGGCATGGTTCTGGCGACGGTGCTCGCCTACTTCTTCCCGCGTTTCGGCGCTACCGGCGGCAGCATGCACGCTGAATACGTCATCAAGGTCGGCGTGTTCGTGGTGTTCTTTCTGCACGGCGTCAACCTGTCCAGCGAGCAGATCAAACGAGGGCTGACCAACTGGCGGCTGCATGTGATGATCCAGGTCTTCACCTTCGTGGTGTTCCCGCTGATCTGGCTGGCGTGCCAAAAGCTGCTGGGCTCGTATGTGCCGGCGCTGCTGATGCTGGGTTTTCTCTACCTGTGCGCCCTGCCCTCGACCATTTCGTCTTCGGTGGCGCTGACCGACAGCGCAGGCGGCAATGTCCCGGCAGCGATTCTCAACGCCAGCATGTCCAGCGTCATCGGGATTTTCATCACCCCGTGGCTGGTCAGCCTGGTGGTCGGCACCGGCGCTGGCGGGATCGATCTGGGCGATACACTGCTCGACCTGTGCGCCATGCTCCTGCTGCCACTGGTGCTTGGCCAGCTAATGCGGCCGTTGCTGGGCAAGTTTTTCGCCCGTCACAAGAAGTACACCAACCTGATCGACAAGCTGGTGATACTGCTGCTGGTGTACGCGGCATTCTGCAATTCGATGATCTCAGGCATGTGGCAGAGCCAGGGCAACAGCGTGATCCTGACCGCATTCATCGGCACCGCGCTGCTGCTGGCGGTGATCCTGTTGATGACCACGCGCACCGCACGGGCGCTCAAGTTCGATCATGCCGATAAGGTCGCGGCGGTGTTCTGCGCCACCAAGAAATCGCTTGCAGCAGGGGCGCCGATGGCAGCGCTGATCTTCGGCAGTAACCCGGGGCTGGGCCTGATCCTGTTGCCGATCATGATCTACCACCCGATGCAGTTGATCGTCTGTTCGATCATCGCCGAGAGCTACGCCAGTCGTCATCGCCAGCAGCTTTCGCAGGCCGCGCTGGAAGAAGCCCAGGCCGCCTGACCGCCGTTACATCAGCGCGTCATCGCCCAGCGTGACGCGCGCGTAAAAGACGATTGCCACTGTCGGGATCAACGCTGAATAACCCGGCCTGAGCGCCGTGCCAAAGTGCGTCAGCAGGCGCTGCACCGGCGCCTGGCGAATTGCACCCAGCAACCCTTTGATCGTGCCGGGAGCTTTCTCGGCCTGCGCGGGCTTGAAGAATGCAGCAACGGTCAAACGCTCGGCCAGTGCGTCGATATGTGCCGCATACACTTCCCAGCTCATCGCGCTGACACTGGCGCGAGGCATTTGTACCAGCGGGTGATCGTTGCTGAACGCCTGCCGGAAAAACGTCCGCAGCAGCAGTTCCTCCACTTCAACCACCGTCGCACAGTTGTGCAGCGAATCGCTCAGGCCGTATTGCCGCGCCAGCATGCCCAGCACTCGCGTGTAGGGCACGCCTCGACGCCGGGCGGCATTGATCAGAAAGTGTCCGGCGACCAGCTGGAATTCGCGCACAAATGCGTAGGTGCGATCCGCTTCGGTGGCCTTGAGGCGCGTCCATCGACTGCTGCACAAATGCTTGATGGCCGCCTCCAGCACGTAGTCTGGCGAGCGGGCCAGAACGCTGTGCAGCCAGATGTCCTGCAACACCGGGTCGCGGCTGACTGTCGGTAAAACGGCAACGCCGGTTTCCAGTCCTTCACAGCAGCTGAAGCGAGTTGCGATCAGCACTTCCTGCAAGCGTCTCCAGTAATGGTGATGGCGATAACCCTGCATCCGCACATTCTCGAAATGCTCGACCGGCGTGCGTCCCAGGCTCTTCTCGCCCAGATTCAGCAACAGCACGTGGTCTTCGCTGGAGTAAGCGTTGATCAATCGCCCGCTGATTTTCTGCTTCAACACTTCGGCCTCGGCCGCTTCAATGCGCACCGCAGCAGCCATCAGCAACACATCGCCCACCACCAGCCCGTGTTCGGGCGTCTGTTGCAGGTTCTTGAGCGCGCTGACCAGTAGTCGTCCGCCCAGTGAGTGGCCAATCAGGTTGACCTGTTTTACGTCCGGGTGATGTTCAAACAGGTAACGGTCCAGTTGTGCCAACAACACTTTGCCTATATCGCGAGCCCGGTTGCGGATACGCGCAAAATGAACGACGCGGTCTCCCGCCAGCGCGGCTGCGCCCGCCAGCGGATGCACTCGGGCGGCGGCCATCAACAGGCCACGGGAACGGTTGTCCATCTGGGTAAAATGGCTGGATGGCCAGAACGCCAGAATATTCACGCTTTGGCGCAAGGCACCAGGAATACTGTTGGCCAGCATGCGCCGGTCGTCCAGATCATGCCCTGACGAATAGCCGTGAATGAAGACGTTGGCGACCTCGCCCGATGTCTTGGGCAAGGTCAGAAATTTGAAGTGATTTTCCACGTTGTCCTGTCACACATGGGCGGGTTGCACGCTCAATTTCTGACGATGAAGCGCCTGGCGATCAGTATGATCAGCCGCAGGCAAAACATGATACCGGTCACAGCGATCACCCATTTGGCAACCAGCAGGAAATAACTTTCGATTTCATCGGAAACCAGCCCTACCAGCAAGCCCATCCCGCCGATCAGCAACCCAATCAGCGCCAGGCCGATATAGGGCCTCAGCCAGCGGGTCCGCGCGCCTTTGTCAAACAGATAGAACACCGTGCCGATCAGAATCAGAAGTACCGATACCCCAATGATGAACCCCATGCCTTACCTCAACGTTACAGGCCAATAATGCTGACTGTTCATCCCGCGCACGGGTGTGACGCGGAGCGTCACGAAATGCATTCCCACGCTGGAGCGTGAGGAACGAGAGGTGTCCAGAAGAACCTTATCGTGCCAATGCTCCGCGTCGGCATGCCGTTCATGACGCTCCGCGTCATATCTCTTCAGACGTACCGTCCTTTTCCGCTGTGGATTATGCCCATGCCCCCAGTATTTGCCTAACGCTCCAGAATCGCCGTAACACCCTGCCCGCCAGCTGCGCAGATCGAAATCAATCCCCGCCCGCTGCCTGCTGCATCGAGCAGTTTGGCCAGGTTGGCGACGATGCGGCCTCCGGTTGCGGCAAACGGATGCCCGGCTGCCAGCGAGCTGCCTTTGACGTTCAGTTTGCTGCGGTCAATAGCACCCAATGGCGCGTCCAGTCCCAGACGGGTCTGGCAGTAATCAGCGTCCTCCCAGGCTTTGAGCGTGCACAGCACCTGCGCGGCGAAGGCTTCGTGGATTTCGTAGTAATCAAAATCCTGAAGGGTCAGGCCATTGCGCGCCAGCAGGCGCGGAACGGCGTAGGCCGGGGCCATCAGCAGCCCTTCTGCGCCGTTGACGAAATCCACCGCTGCCGCCTCGCCATCACGCCAGTAGGCCAGCACCGGCAGGCCACGCTCGCGCGCCCACTCTTCAGTGGCCAGCAACACCACCGACGCGCCGTCGGTCAGCGGCGTCGAGTTGCCGGCCGACAGCGTGCCCTTGGCACTTCGCTCGAATGCGGGCTTGAGGCCAGCCAGCTTTTCGAGGGTCAGGTCCGGGCGCAGGTTGTTGTCACGGATCAGCCCAAGGTACGGCGTCATCAAGTCATCCTGCCAGCCCTCGGCGTAGGCTGCGGCCATTTTCAGATGGCTCTCGAGCGCCAGTTGATCCTGCGCCCCGCGCTCTATGCCCCAGTTCTGCGCCATCAGCTCGCAATGCTGCCCCATCGACAACCGCGTACGTGGCTCGCCGTTACGGGGCAGCTCCGGTTTGAGGTGGTGTGGACGCAACTGCATCAGGGCCTTGATCTTGTCGCCCGGCGTCTTGCTGCGGTTAACCTGTAACAGAATCTTGCGCAGCCCTTCATTGACACCTATCGGCGCATCCGACGTGGTGTCCACGCCCCCGGCAATGCCGCACTCGATCTGCCCCAGCGCGATTTTGTTGGCCACCAGCAACGCGGCTTCCAGCCCCGTGCCGCAGGCTTGCTGAATGTCATACGCCGGGGTCTGCGCCGACAGTCGCGAGCCGAGCACGCATTCGCGGGTCAGGTTGAAGTCTCTGGAGTGTTTGAGCACCGCGCCTGTCACTACTTCGCCCATGCGCAGCCCGTGCAGATTGAAGCGCTCGATCAGCCCCTCCAGAGCGGCCGTGAGCATGTCCTGATTGCTGGCAGTGGCGTAAGGGCCATTGGAGCGGGCGAACGGAATACGGTTACCGCCAACGATGGCGACCCGACGAGGATGCGTCATGGAAAACTCCCTTTCTTCAAGCGAATGGATGAGCCGTGTCGATCGCAAGAACAAACGTCATGCCACCGTGGTCCATTCCTTTGAACCCCGACTTCAGGAGAGTGTTCCATGCCGTCAGATCGCTATATTGATTTCGCCAATTCCGACATGGGTCGGCGCTTGGTGAATGCCGTCGGTCTGCCCGCCCCCACCCACCTGGAGCGCTGGCAGGCCGGCCGGCTTCGTCCTTTAGAAGGCACGCTGCTGATCAGTGCCGGGCCGCTGGGTGATCAGGTCCGTCAGTTCGCCAGTCGTCTGACCGACTCGCTTTACAGTTTCGGCAGTGACATGCCTGGCGCCACCACTTGGGTGTCCAACCAGGGGCCTCGCCTGAAAGCGGTGGTGTTCGACGCCAGCCAGATCCTGCGCACCGAGCAGCTCAGGCAGTTGCGGGACTTCTTTCAGCCGCTGCTGCGCAATCTTGACCACTGCGCACATGTGGTCATCCTCGTCAAATCCCCCGAAACACTCGCTGATCCGCTGGCGGCCAGCACTCAACAGGCCATCGTAGGTTTCAGCCGCTCGCTGGCCAAAGAAGTGCGCAATGGCGCAACGGTCAAGCTGCTGCAAGTGGATGACGACGCGCAGGATCAACTGGAGGGCGCCTTGCGCTTCTTCCTGACGCCCAAGGCTGCGTTCATCTCCGGTCAGTTTGTCCACCTGAGCGCCTGTCCGGGCAAAGTGCAGGACTGGACTCGCCCGCTGGCCGGACGCAAGGCTGTGGTGACGGGCGCGGCGCGCGGCATCGGTGCGTCGATTGCCGAGACCCTGACCCGTGATGGCGCGCAGGTCATCCTGCTGGACGTGCCACAGACCAAAAACGAACTGGAAGCACTGGCCTCACGGCTCGGCGGCCAGGCACTGGCGCTGGACATCTGCGCAGCGGATGCTCCAGCCCAGTTGCTTGAACACCTGCCGGACGGCGTCGACATACTGGTGCACAACGCCGGCATCACGCGTGACAAGACGCTGGTCAACATGCCGGAGGACTTCTGGGACTCGGTACTGGCGGTCAACCTCAATGCGCCGCAAGTGCTGACTCAGGTGCTTCTCGACGCCGGTGCGCTGAAGGACAACGCGCGGATTGTGCTAATGGCGTCGATCAGCGGCATTGCCGGTAATCGCGGACAAACCAACTACACCACCAGTAAGGCCGGTCTGATCGGTTTTGCCAAGGCGATGGCTCCCGGGCTCAAGTCGCGCGGCATCAGCATCAATGCCGTCGCGCCAGGTTTCATCGAAACGAAAATGACCGCGCACATGCCGTTCACCCTGCGTGAGGCAGGACGGCGCATGAGTTCGCTCGGTCAGGGCGGTTCGCCACAGGATGTTGCTGAAGCTGTGGCGTGGTTCAGCCAGCCGGGCAGCGGCGCGGTGAGCGGTCAGGTTCTACGTGTATGTGGTCAAAACGTGATCGGGGCATAAGCCCCAGCATCGAATTCAAGGAGATGGATGATGACGGCTCACTGGCGCTACCTCAATTCTCTGCAGCCCCTGTCCAACCTGTTCATCCAGGCAGCGCTCAGGCGCAAGGTCACAGGGTCGCAGTTACCCGATCTGGGATTGCGAAGCTGGATCGCGGTCGATACCGACAAGCTTGATGCCTACCGCAAGGTCTGTGGATTCGAAGAAAGCAGCCTGCTGCCGCCGACGTATCCGCATGTGCTGGCCTTTCCGTTACAAATGCAGCTGATGACCTCTCAGGAATTCCCGTTTCCGTTGCTGGGGCTTATTCACCTTGCCAATCGCATTCGCACTCATCGCCCGCTCGGCGGCGTAAGCCAGCTGTATATCAGCGTTCAGGCCACCGACCTGCGCCCGCACGCCAAGGGCGCCACCTTCACCCTGGTGACTCAGGCCGAGGACGGCATGGGCCTGCTTTGGGAAGAAGAAAGCACCATGCTGTGCACCGCTGTGCATCTGGAAGACGCTCCTGTAGAGCATCCCGAGCTTGCGCCGCTGCCCCTGATCAAGCTGGACAACTGGCGTGCGTCGGCACAAATCGGGCGCGAGTACGCCAAGGTGTCGGGCGACTACAACCCGATTCACCTCAGCGCACCCAGCGCCAAGCTGTTCGGCTTCCCGCGTGCCATCGCCCACGGCATGTGGCTCAAGGCACGTACGCTCGCGGCCCTTGGCGAGCACTTGCCAGCCTCGAATGTCGAGATCAGCGTGCAGTTCCAGAAGCCGGTACGCCTGCCCGCCGACGTCACACTCTCGGCCAGCGCCGCTGGCTCTCATGGTCAGTTCCGTGTCGAAGGCCAGGAGGGCATCGTGCATATGATCGGTAGCTGGCAGCCTGCAACCGAGTGATGCATCCCTGATAAAACCCTCTGACGGGAGCACCGCTCCCTTCAATGGCTGAACAAACCGCAACGCCCACTTGCCTGGCGACCCGTTCCCCCTGAAGCTATGCACCTTCAGGAGAGCACGATGAACATCGACGAATTGACCCAACGCCTGCACCGCATCCGCGACCAGAATGACTGGAAGCAATTTCACAGCCCGAAAAATCTGGCCATGGCTGCCAGCGTGGAAATGGCCGAGCTGGTGGAGATATTCCAGTGGCTGCGTGAAGACCAGTCCCGCGAGCTGCCTGCCGACCAACTGGAACATGCCGGTCAGGAAGTCGGCGATATCGTTCTTTATCTGTTGTTGCTGTGCAGCGAGCTGGGGCTGGACATGGAAACCGTGGTGCGCAACAAGCTGGCAGACAGCGAGCGGAGATTTGCCAAGTGAGTGATCGGCATTTCGACCAGCTGGCGACCCGCTTTGCAGAAAAGATCTACGGCGGTGCCAAGGGAGCCATTCGTCTGGCGGTGCTGCAGGCCGATTTGACCGAGACGCTGCCCGCACGACCGCTTCGCGTGCTGGATATCGGCGCGGGGCTGGGCCACATGTCACTGTGGCTGGCCGAACAAGGACATGAAGTGACCCTGGCCGAGCCCGCCGAACCCATGCTCGAAGGCGCACGTCAGCGCTTTGCCGAGGCCGGACAGACGGCGACCTTCATTCAGGCTCCTTGGCAGGCGCTGCCCGGTTTACTGAGCGACACTTACGATCTGGTGCTGTGCCACGCCGTGCTGGAATGGCTGGCCGAGCCGCACGCCATCCTTCCGGTACTGCGCCGCTTGACCCGCGACGATGGCTGGCTGTCACTGGCTTTTTACAACCGTGATGCGCTGATCTATCGCAACTTGTTGAAAGGTCATTTCCGCAAGATGCGCAAAAATGACATGGCCGGGGAAAAGCAGAGCCTGACGCCACAACAACCGCTCGACCCTCGGGAACTGGCGACGCAACTTGAAGGCCTGTGGCAAGTCGAAACCCGTAGCGGCGTACGGGTGTTTCACGATTACATGCCGGTTGAATTCCAGGCTCGGGCCGAGCTGACCGACCTGCTGGAAATGGAGCTGGCGCATCGGCGTCATCCAGCCTTTGCCGGGCTGGGCCGTTACATGCACTGGATGTGCCGTCCGGTCTGACATCACTGCGGAGACCACCATGAAACACCGTTCTGCCTTGTTTGCCGTGCTTCTGGGGACTGGCCTACTCGGGATTAGCGCGTGCCAGAGCGATAATCCGTATGTGGCCAGTTCTCTGCCCATGCCGCCTGCTCCTGCGCAGGCGGCAAAGACCCTAGACATGAGCGCCTACCCTGCGCCGCCGCGCGACTATGGCAGGTATCGGTCCTGGGGCTGGCTCAACGGCCAGTTGCCGCCCGGTACGGCGTGGGTGGATTCTGCGCAGGTGGTCGAAGCGGTCAGCAATGGTCTGGACCAACGCGGCTTGCGGCCGGCTCGCGGTAATCAAGCTGCGGACCTCTACGTCAGCGCCACGACCCGGCAGGAAACCCGGTTGCGTCAGGTGCGCGAAGATTACGATCCATATTACGGAGGCGGCATGGGCTATGGCCGCTACGATGGCTACCGGCCCGGTTACGGCGGATACGCCAGCGTGCCGGTGGTGCGCACTTATAAGGAAAACGTGATGGTGGTGCAGATCAATCTGATCGACGCACGCACCGGTCAACCGGTATGGAGCGCTAGCGCAGATGCACGCGCCAGCAATAACCTGGCAGACCGCAGCAGCGCATTACGTCAGGCCGTGCAACAGGCGCTGACGGCCTACCCTCCTTCGTAACCCATTCGGAGCACTGCCATGTTTCGCCGTATCGTCCTGCTGTCCTGTGCCTTGCTGCTGGCTGCCTGTCAGAGCAATTCGATCAATCGCGATTTCGATGCCCAGCGTGATTTCGGCGGCTATCGCAACTGGAGCTGGAAAGAGCCTGCCGTTCAGTATCAGCCGGATGATGACCCACGGCTCAAAAGTGACCTGACCGAGCAACGCATTCGCCAATCGATCAGCGAGCAACTGGACCAGCGCGGCCTGCGTATGGCCACTACCGGTGCCCGGTCGGATTTGAAAGTACAGGCCTGGCTGATTGTCGAAAACCGCCAGCAAACGGTCAGCACCAACTATGGCGGCGGCTGGAACCCTTGGGGTGGCTACGGCTACTGGAACGGGCCGATGAACACCGAAACCCGCAGCGTGGACTACAAGGTCGGCACCTTGCAGATTGATATGTTCGACGGTAAGGACGGCAAACTGGTCTGGCGCGGCAGCACCGAGCGCATCCTTAACGACAACGCTGGCAACCCGGCTGAACGGGAGCAGGCCATCCGCACCACGGTGGCAAAAATTCTGGAGCAATATCCGCCGCGCTAACCTCGCCTGACGTGTTGCGCAATGAGCAGCGCGATCGAGGCTCAGGCCTGCAGATCGCCCTGCATTTCATCGAGTAGCTCCTGAATCGCGTCGAGGCGTTCTTCGGGGTCGTCGATTTCCAGAAGCTCCACCTTGTCCTTTTCGGTGAACGGCAGCAGATAGGCAAGCTGGTTGGACAATGAATACTGCCCACCGGCCGACACGCCCATGTTCAAGGACGCCACCATCGGGTGCTCGGCCAGCGCTTCCAGCAGTGCAACGAGGTCGGCGTCTTCTTCCTGCAACGGACGCTCCACGGGCTCTTGCAGCCATTCAACCTCAGCAACCAGCAGTTGATCGCGCTGAACTTCAGCGGCGACCACACGGAAGCGCCGCCCACCGACGACACGGATGCCCAGCAAGCCGTTGTCCTGCTGCTGGAAATCCGTGACCAGTGCTTCGCAGCCAATCGGCGAGTAGCCGCCCGGCACGGTGCCCACCTCACTTCCTTCGGTGATGCACACCACACCAAACCCTTCACCCTGCTTCATGCAGCGGCCGATCATGTCCAGATAGCGCGCTTCAAACAACTGCAGGTCAAGCACGCAACCTGGAAACAGCACAGCGTTCAACGGAAACAATGGCAACGTCATGGAAAAGCCTCCTTTAAATGGCCAGCGACATTGCCAGCGGCAGGAACAGTGCCGTCGCAACGCCCATCAGACTCATTGCCAACGCAGCAAAAGCCCCCGATTCCTCTCCCTCCTGCAATGCCACGGAAGTCCCCACCGCATGAGCGGTAAGACCCAGTGCCATGCCGCGAGCCGCAGGGTTATCAACCCCGGCCAGCGACAGCAGACCGGGGCCGAAAATGGCACCGAATACGCCAGTAATCAACACAAAAACCGCCGCCAGGGCTGCGACGCCGCCGATCTGCTCGGCAACCAGCATGGCGATGGGCGAGGTGACCGACTTGGGTGCCATGGTCATCAGAATCATATGGTCGGCACCGAACAGCACCCCGAACCCGACACACAACCCGGTGGCAAAAACCCCGCCGACTACCAGCGTAGTCAAGACAGGCCAGAACAGCTGTCGGATTCGGCGCATATTCAGGTAAAGCGGCACCGCCAGCGCCACGGTCGCAGGCCCCAGCAGCGTGCTGAGAATTTCAGTGCTCTTGCGGTACTCGGTGTATTCAAGATCGCAGAACGGCACAACACTGATTACCACCACCATCGAGACCAGCACCGGCTGCAGAAACAGCCAACGGGTTCGCTCGTACACAGCCATCGCCAGTTGATAGGCACCCAGGGTGATCGCGATGCCAAAAAGCGGATGGTGAATCACCGATAGCCATGCACCGTGCCAGTCCATATTCATGACCCCTCCTGGCGTCGGGCCTGGCGCCTGATGAGTGCCTGCATCAGCCAGCCGACAAAGGTCACGGAAATCATCAACGACAGGGTCAGCGTACCGAAGATCGCCCAGAAGTCCTTGGCGATGGCCGACGCATACACCATCACGCCAACGGCAGGCGGTACCAGCAGCAGCGGCAGATAACGCAGCAGACTGCTGGCGGCCATGCTGATCGGCTCGCTCACTTCACCGCGCAGCACCAGATAGGCCATCAACAGCACAAGACCGATGATCGGCCCCGGCAATATCGATAGAAACAGATGGTTCAGCGCGGTTCCCAGCAATTGGAACAGCACCAGCCATGTCAAACCCCGTAACAACATGAGGACCCCGGCAAATAAACGAATCCAGCGAATTATCGGCGTCATTATAAACACGCCGCGTCGCAGGTCATGAGCGGGTATTCGTATTGAGGCAGTTGCTTGACCAACAGGCAACACTCTGCTGATCTTGTGATTCGCCCGCAGACGTTAGCTGATGCGGGCGGTGGCAACTCGACACAAAACCACATCAGACAAGGAGAGCGGCATGCCTTCTGTACCCGTCACAGAGCTCAAGCATTACATTGGCAAGGAAGCAGAATGTTCAGACTGGCTGACCATCGACCAGGAGCGCATCAACCTGTTCGCCGAAGCCACAGGGGATTTTCAGTTCATTCATGTCGACCCGGTCAAAGCGGCGCAGACCCCGTTCGGCGCGACTATTGCGCATGGTTTCCTGTCGTTGTCGCTGATTCCCAAGCTGATGGAGGGCATCATGGTGCTGCCCGAAGGCTTGAAGATGGCGGTCAACTACGGAATGGACAGCGTGCGCTTCGTTCAGCCTGTGCCGGTCAACTCTCGCGTGCGTCTCAAGGTCCAGTTGACTGAAGTGACCGAGAAAAAACCCGGCCAATGGCTGCTCAAGGCAATCGCCACGCTGGAGATCGAAGGTCAGGAAAAACCCGCTTTTGTGGCCGAACCTTTAACCCTGTGTTTCGTGTAACACGTTTAAAATATGAAACAGTCGTAACAGACTGTTTCATACCGCTTACTCGCTGCGGCATACTCCCCTGCGGTCGTGCCCCATAACATCTGCTCAAGCAGAGCCGGGCCCGCCCCTGAATCATTTTTCCGGGATCTCACATACGCGCGCTCGCTCCATTGGCTTTGACACTCTTGATCGCAGGCTGCGGTGATGGCGAATCAATTTTGCCACCCGACGGCCGTCTCTCCGACGGCGGGCGCTATCGCGGCGATCTGGTCAACGGCGTATTGCAGGGCCAGGGCCGTATCGACTACCCCAACGGCAGCTGGTACGCAGGCCAGTTCGAAAACGGCCTGCGCCAAGGCCAGGGTGAATGGCACGCCAGCAACGGCGACGTCTACAAGGGTGGTTTCGAGCAAGGCCTGTTCAACGGTCAGGGCCGATTAACGACCCGCAATGGCGCGAGTTATGTCGGTAACTTCAAGCTCGGGCTGCGCGACGGCGAAGGCACTCAGAAAGACAAGGGCGTGCTTTATCGCGGTCAGTTCAAGGCAGGCCTGTACGACGGCCCCGGACGTCTGGAGCTTGAAGATGGCAGCCAGCACCAGGGCATGTTCGCCAATGGCAAGGCCAACGGCGAAGGTTCGCGCAGTGACGCCAGCGGCAATCAATACAGCGGTAATTTTGTCGACGGTCAATTGCAGGGCACCGGCAGCTTCACCAGCGCTGATGGCGATCAATACGTCGGCAACTTTCGCAACAGCCAGCTCGACGGCAAAGGTCGCTATGAAAATAGCGACGGCGACGTCTGGAGCGGTGACTTCAAGGAAGGCGCGCTGACCGGCAAAGGCGAATTGATCGGTGCTGACGGCAGCCGTTATCAAGGCGACTTCGACAACTGGCGCTTCATGGGGCAAGGCCAGCTGCAACTGGCCGACGGCAGCCGCTATGTCGGCCAGTTCGCCGATGACACCTATCAGGGCGATGGCGTGCTGATCTCCCCGGACGGCAAGGAGCAGCGCGGTATCTGGGCCAATGGCCAACGGGTGCGCGACGCCAAAGGCAAACTGCTGCCCGACGCCAAAGGCAAACTGCTGCCCGACGCACTTGAAGCAGGGCTGCTGGTACAAGGCACCCTGCTGGAAAAAGCGCTGGCCGCAGTCCCTGCGTCAACGCCCGCCACCGAGCTTTACACTCTGGTCGTGGGCGGCGACGGCAAGCAGAGCGTGTTCATGCGCGAGGCAGACTATGTCAGCAACCTGCTGAAGTCGCGCTTTGGAGCCGTCGGGCAGGTCAGTCTGGTCAATCATCGCGACCACATGGATGACCGGCCAATGGCAACCCGCGAGACCATCTCCCGCGCAGTCCAGACACTCGCGCAACGTACCGGCCCGGAAGACCTGATCTTCATTTACCTGACCAGCCACGGCACCCAGGACCATGAACTGGTGCTGGACCAGCCGCGCCTGTCGCTGGCCGACCTGCCCGCCGATGCCCTCGCCGCGGCCCTTGCGCCGCTGAAGAATCGTGACAAGATCGTGGTGATTTCAGCCTGTTATTCCGGTGGTTTCATTCCAGACCTGAAAGATGAACGCACGTTGATCATGACCGCCTCACGCGCCGACCGGGTGTCGTTCGGCTGCTCGGAAGAGGCTGATTTCACTTACTTTGGCGATGCACTATTCGCCAGGGCATTGGTCGAAACCGATGACCTGCAACACGCTTTCAACGAAGCAAAAGCCTATGTTGCCCAACGAGAGAGCGAAGACAATTTCGATGCCTCCGAACCGCAGATATGGGCACCAAAAGGAGTTCTGGCGCGCTGGCAGCAGTTGCGCAAAAGCCAGGCCGAACGCGCTTTGAATACGGCGTTGAACCGCACGGAAGCGAAGACCTCGACTAGCCACTAGGCTATCAGTGTATGAAGGGAGAACGGTTATGTATCTGACGCCGCAATACATCCTGCTTGCAGGGGCCACCGGCCTGACGGGCGAACACTTGCTTGACCGCCTGCTCAACGAACCGACAGTCAGCCGCGTGCTGGCACCAACGCGCAGGCCCTTGGCAGAACACCCGCACCTTGAAAACCCGGTCGGCGAGCTGACCACTCTGCTGCCAACACTGGCTGGCCGTGTGGATATCGCGTTCTGCTGCCTGGGCACCACGATCAAGCAAGCGGGCTCACAGGATGGGTTCAAGGCGGTTGATCTGGACCTGGTCACTGCGTTCGCCAAACGAGCGCGAGAGTTGGGCGCGCGCCACTTGCTGGTCATCAGTGCGATTGGTGCAGACCCCAAGTCCAGCACCTTCTACAACCGTATCAAAGGCGAGATGGAACAGGCATTGCGCGCGCAGGACTGGCCGCAACTGACCATCGCCCGCCCTTCATTGCTGGTAGGCAGTCGCACCGAAACCCGCTGGGTCGAGCAACTGGCAGCCCCCATCGCCAAACTGATCCCCGGTAAGTATGGCGCTATCGAAGCCTGCCAGCTGGCCCGCGCCATGTGGCGCTTGGCGCTGGAAGAGCAGAATGGCGAGCGTATCGTCGAGTCGGATGAACTGCGCAAGCTGGGCAAGTAGATGACGGTCGCTGCGGCCGGACGATGATCGTTTTCCAGCCCATCGCATGATCGTTCCCATGCTCCGCGTGGGAATGCAATTCGTGACGCTCTGCGTCACCCGAGGGAGCATTACCTGATAGCGCAGGTGTTGCACCGGTAACCCTAAAGCCCGCCCGTAGCCTGAACCCCTAGTCCCGCTGCCGTCAGCAATGACAGCGGCAGCAACAAGGTGTCGAGCAGCGCGCTGCCCGGCAGGTCCAGGCCCGGATAGCTCGGTGCTTCGGCACCGAAACGGTCAGCCGCACAGCAACCACCCTGCAGCGCATACATATTCAACCGCGTGCCTGCATACACCACCGGCGCGCCGGGTTTGGCCGCATCGAGCGTGCGCGCGGTGGCGCAGCCGGTCAGTGCCAGCGCAAGTGATATCAATATCAGCTTATTCATCGCCGCCAATGTGGTGCTCGCCCCAACGCGGCAGCATGTCCTGAGGAATATTCAGCAGATTGAGAATCCGCGCGACGACAAAGTCCACCAGGTCGTCGATGGTCTGCGGCTGATGATAAAAGCCCGGAGATGCGGGCAGGATCACCGCCCCCATATTCGACAGCTTGAGCATGTTCTCCAGATGAATACTGGAAAACGGAGCCTCGCGGGGCACCAGAATCAACTGGCGACGCTCCTTGAGCGTGACGTCGGCAGCGCGTTCGATCAAATTGTTGCAGGCCCCGGTAGCAATTGCCGACAGCGAACCTGTGGAGCATGGCACCACCACCATTGCGCTGGGCGAACCAGAACCTGACGCCACTGGCGACATCCAGTCGTCACGACCATAAACGCGAATCTGCCCGGCAGACGCGCCAGTGTATTCCGTCAGAAACGCCTGCATCATCATCGGTTTGGGTGGCAGGCGTACGTCGGTCTCGGTGGCCATTACCAACTGCGCGGCCTTGGAAATCAGGAAGTGCACCTCCCGGTCCTCACGCACCAGACAATCCAGCAAGCGCAGGCCATATTGCGCGCCAGAAGCGCCGGTCATCGCAACCGTAACGCGCTCCGGGCCGCTCATTTCAGCGCCTCGGCCAGTTTGCCGTGCAGGCCGCCAAAGCCGCCGTTGCTCATGATGACGATATGCGTGCCGGGCTGCGCCTGGCTATGGACTCGCGCGATGATTGCTTCAAGCGAATCACATACCGTCGAGGGTACGCTGCCTCCTGCGACCGTAGCCGCCAGGTCCCAGCCAAGATTGGGCGGGGCATACCAGACCACCTGATCTGCCTGACTCACGCTTTCCGGCAGACCATCGCGGTGCGCGCCAAGCTTCATGGAATTGGAACGCGGTTCGATGACGGCAATGATCGGCGCATCACCGATTTTCTTGCGCAGGCCATCCAGCGTGGTGGCAATGGCCGTCGGGTGGTGAGCGAAGTCATCATAAATAGTGATGCCGCGCACTTCGGCGACCTTTTCCATGCGCCGCTTGACGCTCTTGAAGGCGCTGAGTGCCTGCACGCCCAGCGAAGGCACAACGCCCACGTGGCGAGCAGCCGCCAGCGTTGCCAAGGCATTGGCCACGTTGTGCTGACCGGTCATGTCCCACTCGACGCAACCTTGAAGCTGGCCCTCGAACAACACTTCAAAACGCGAACCGTCTTCACTCAACAGTCGAGCCTGCCACTGACCGCCTTCGCCAGTGGTTTGCACCGGCGTCCAGCATCCCATTTCGATGACCCGCGACAACGCAGGCTCGGTGGTCGGATGGATCACCAGGCCTTCACTCGGAATGGTACGCACCAGATGGTGAAACTGGCGTTCGATGGCGGGCAGATCCGGGAAGATGTCGGCATGATCGAACTCAAGGTTATTGAGGATCGCAGTGCGCGGGCGGTAATGAACGAACTTGGAGCGCTTGTCGAAAAACGCGCTGTCGTATTCATCGGCCTCGACCACGAAGAACGGAGTGTCACCCAGACGCGCCGACACGGCGAAGTTCTGCGGGATGCCACCGATCAGGAAGCCGGGGCTCATGCCGGCATGTTCCAGCACCCAGGCCAGCATGCTGCTGGTGGTGGTCTTGCCGTGCGTACCGGCCACCGCCAATACCCAGCGGTCTTGCAGCACATGGTCGGCCAGCCATTGCGGGCCGGACACATACGGCAAACCTTTATTCAGGACGTATTCAACCGCCGGGTTGCCACGCGACAGCGCATTGCCGATCACAACCAGATCAGGTGCGGGGTCCAGTTGCGCAGAATCGTAACCCTGGGTCAGCTCGATGCCCTGGGCTTGCAGTTGGGTGCTCATCGGCGGATAGACGTTGGCGTCGGAGCCGGTGACCCGGTGCCCCGACTCTTTGGCGAGCACCGCCAGAGAACCCATGAACGTGCCGCAGATACCAAGGATATGAATATGCATGACCAACCTCTCAGAACATCTGCGCAGGTTAACGTAGGGACGGTGAAATGGCACCCTGAGTTTGTCCGCTGCATTGCCTGCACAGGCCATTTCAATGACCGGCAGATAAGCCTAAAGTCCTAACCACGGCCGGATGCAATTGGCCTATTCTTGAACGCTTATTGCCATATGCCCGAAAGCAGAATCGACACAGACTCCCTCACAACAAGAACCAGGAGACATATCATGCGTTACGCTCATCCCGGTACCGAAGGCGCTATCGTCAATTTCAAGGAACGCTACGGTAACTATATCGGCGGCGAGTTCGTCGCACCGGTCAAAGGCCAGTACTTCACCAACACCTCGCCCGTCACCGGCAAGGCCATCGCCGAATTCCCGCGCTCCACCGCCGAAGACATCGAAAAGGCCCTCGACGCTGCGCACGCAGCCGCTGCAGCCTGGGGCTCGACCTCGGTGCAGGCGCGCTCGCTGGTGCTGCTGAAGATTGCCGATCGTATTGAAGCCAATCTCGAAGTCCTGGCCATCACCGAAACCTGGGACAACGGCAAGGCGATCCGCGAAACCCTCAACGCTGATATTCCGCTGGCCGCCGATCACTTCCGCTACTTCGCTGGCGTGCTGCGCGCGCAGGAAGGCAGCGCTGCGGAAATCGACGGCAATACCGTGGTCTATCACATTCATGAGCCGCTGGGCGTGGTCGGGCAGATCATCCCGTGGAACTTCCCGCTCCTGATGGCAGCCTGGAAACTCGCCCCTGCGCTGGCTGCTGGTAACTGCATCGTGCTCAAGCCAGCCGAACAGACCCCGCTGGGGATCAGCGTACTGATTGAACTGATTGGTGACCTGCTGCCTCCTGGCGTGCTGAACATCGTGCAGGGTTATGGTCGCGAGGCAGGCGAAGCGCTGGCCAGCAGCAAGCGCATCGCCAAAATTGCCTTCACCGGTTCGACCCCTGTCGGCTCGCACATCATGAAGCTGGCGGCAGACAACATCATCCCGTCCACCGTCGAGCTGGGCGGCAAGTCGCCGAACATCTTCTTCGAAGACATCATGAGCGCCGAGCCTGAGTTCATCGACAAGGCTGCAGAAGGCCTGATGCTGGCGTTCTTCAATCAGGGCGAAGTCTGCACTTGCCCGTCCCGCGCGCTGGTGCAGGAGTCGATCTATCCACAGTTCATGGAAGCGGTAATGCGCAAGGTCGAGAAGATCAAGCGCGGTGACCCTCTGGACACTGACACCATGGTCGGCGCTCAGGCATCTGAGCAACAATTCGACAAGATTCTTTCGTATCTGGACATCGCCAAGGGCGAAGGCGCCGAGCTGCTGACCGGCGGCAAGGTCGAGAAGCTTGAGGGCAGCCTGTCCACTGGCTACTACATCCAGCCGACGCTGCTCAAAGGCAACAACAAAATGCGTGTGTTCCAAGAAGAAATCTTCGGCCCGGTGGTCAGCGTCACCACCTTCAAGGACGAAGCAGAAGCTGTGGCCATCGCCAACGACACCGAGTTCGGTCTGGGCGCAGGCTTGTGGACCCGCGACATCAACCGCGCCTACCGTGTGGGCCGGGCGATCAAGGCCGGGCGAGTCTGGACCAACTGCTACCACCTGTACCCGGCCCACGCCGCGTTCGGTGGCTACAAAAAGTCCGGCGTCGGCCGCGAAACCCACAAAATCGCGCTTGAGCACTATCAACAAACCAAAAACCTGCTGGTGAGCTACGACACCAACCCGCTGGGTTTTTTCTAGGCCAGTTGATTGTCCGACTATCGTTACCACGCTCCAGCGTGGTAACGCCGTTCTGGACGCTCTGCGTCCAATCCTGAATGCGCGGGGTCAGCACGAGCTTTTGACGCAGAGCGTCACGAACTGCATGCCGACGCGGAGCATCGGCACGATAGTCGTCTCAAAATGCTCATCGTTCCCATGCTCCGCGTGGGAATGCCTTTCTGGACGCTCTGCGTCCGATCTCAAATGCGCGGGGTCAGCACGAGCTTGTGACGCAGGGCGTCACGAACTGCATGCCGACGCGGAGCATCGGCACGATAGTCGTCTCAAAATGCTCATCGTTCCCATGCTCCGCGTGGGAATGCCTTTCTGGACGCTCTGCGTCCAATCCTGAATGCGCGCTGGCAACACGAGCTTGTGACGCAGGGCGTCACGAACTGCATGCCGACGCGGAGCATCGGCACGATAGTCGTCTCAAAATGTTCATCGTTCCCATGCTCCGCGTGGGAATGCCTTTCTGGACGCTCTGCGTCCGATCTCAAATGCGCGGTGTCAGCACAATAGTCATCTCAAAAAGCATCGCGCACCAACCCTGTGCATGGCGCCTTGGCATACTGCCTTGGCGTGATGCATCTTTGCTCTGAATCCTCTGTTCATGGTTGCAAACTCGCACTCCCGGCCGGGATGGAGTATTAATTGCTTGCATCGCTTCCCACAGTCGTTTGAACCGGGACGTCACCGGCTCACCCGAAAGACTACGTCCGACGCAAGCAGCGCGGCGTCATGGAGAATCTGTATGGCGAGCTTTTCCCATTCTGTCGGTGCGCAGACGTACCGCTTCGACAGCCTCAAAGAAGTCATGGCAAAGGCCAGCCCCGCGCGCTCCGGTGATTATCTGGCCGAGGTTGCGGCGCAAAGCGACGGCGAGCGCGTTGCAGCGCAGATGACGCTGGCGAATATTCCGCTCAAGCACTTTCTTGAAGAGGCCCTGATCCCTTACGAACAGGACGAAGTCACCCGGCTGATCATTGATACCCACGACAAACTGGCGTTTGCCCCGGTCAGCCATCTGACGGTCGGCGGCTTTCGTGACTGGCTGCTCAGCGAGCAGGCCGATGAAACCAGCCTGCGCGCATTGGCTCCCGGCCTGACACCGGAAATGGCCGCTGCCGTGTCGAAAATCATGCGCGTGCAGGACTTGGTTCTGGTGGCACAGAAGATCCGGGTGGTGACGCGCTTTCGCAACACTATGGGCCTGCGCGGGCGGCTGTCGACACGCCTGCAACCCAATCATCCCACCGACGACCCGTCCGGCATTGCCGCCAGCGTGCTCGACGGCCTGCTGTACGGCAATGGCGATGCCATGATCGGTATCAACCCGGCAACCGACAGCACCTCGTCCATCGTCGCCTTGCTGGAAATGCTCGACGCCATCGTCCAGCGCTATGAAATCCCGACCCAATCCTGCGTGCTGACCCACGTCACCACGTCCATCGAAGTGATAAACCGTGGCGTACCGGTGGACCTGGTGTTCCAGTCGATCACCGGCACCGAGGCCGCCAACGCAAGCTTCGGCATCAGCCTCAAGCTGTTACAGGAAGGCTACGAAGCGGGCCTGAGCCTGAACCGCGGCACCCTCGGAAAAAACCTGATGTATTTCGAGACCGGGCAAGGCAGCGCGCTGTCGGCCAACGCACATCACGGCGTCGACCAGCAGACCTGCGAAACCCGAGCCTATGCCGTCGCCCGGCATTTCAATCCGTTTCTGGTCAACACCGTGGTCGGTTTCATCGGCCCCGAGTACCTCTACAACGGCAAGCAGATCATCCGTGCCGGTCTGGAGGATCACTTCTGCGGCAAGCTGCTGGGTGTGCCGATGGGATGTGACATCTGCTACACCAACCACGCAGAAGCCGATCAGGACGACATGGATACCCTGCTGACGCTGCTGGGAGTTGCCGGGATCAACTTCATCATGGGCATCCCCGGCTCGGACGACATCATGCTCAATTATCAAACCACCTCGTTCCACGACGCGCTGTATGCCCGGCAAAGCCTGGGCCTGCGTCCCGCACCGGAATACGAGGCCTGGCTGGAGAAAATGGGCATCTTTACCCAGACCGACGGCCGCGTCCGCTTCGGTGACAGCCTGCCGCCTGCGTTCCGCCAGGCACTGGCGCACCTCGCATGAGTGATCAGCCGATGAACGAAATACAAGACAACGCCGCACCAGCCAATCCCTGGCTGGAGCTACGCCGCCTGACCTCCGCACGCATCGCGCTGGGGCGAACCGGCACCAGCCTGCCCACCTCCGCGCAGCTCGACTTTCAAGCGGCGCATGCCCAGGCGCGCGATGCCGTGCATCTGGCCTTCGATCATGCCGCGATCAGCGCGCAACTGACCGAGAAAGGTCGTGAAACCATTTTGCTGCACAGCGCTGCTGCCGACCGCGACAGCTACCTGCAACGCCCGGACCTGGGCCGACGCCTGAATGAGGAGTCTGCGCAGGCACTGCGCGAGTACGCGGCGGCTCATCCGGGCGGCCTCGATCTGGCGGTAGTGGTCGCCGACGGTCTGTCAGCACTGGCCGTGCATCGACATGCCGTGCCTTTTCTCATTCGCCTTGAAGAGCAGGCAAACGCCGAAGGCTGGTCCCTGTCGCCAGTGATAATGGTCGAGCAGGGCCGCGTCGCCGTGGCTGACGAGGTGGGTGAACTGCTCGGCGCGAAAATGGTGGTTATCCTTATCGGCGAGCGCCCGGGCCTAAGCTCACCGGACAGTCTGGGGCTGTATTTCACCTACGCGCCGAAGGTCGGGCTGAATGATGCGCACCGCAACTGTATTTCCAACGTGCGCCTGGAGGGCTTGAGCTACGGCATGGCAGTCCATCGGCTGCTGTACCTGATGCGCGAGGCCTGCAGGCGGCAGATCTCGGGGGTCAATCTTAAAGACGAAGCGCAACTGCAGACCCTTGATTCAGACGGCCCGGCCGAGCATTCAGACAAGCCGATCGGCAATTTCCTGCTCGACGGCCCGGCCGCACCACATTAGATTGTGCTTTCTAAAGTCGCTGGGCAGGATCGCGTAATCATCCCGGCGCACTGCATCAGCCCATAGGGAAGTTGAGGCCAACCATGCGGATCATCAAAGCGACTCTCGAACACCTGGACCTGCTCTGCCCATTGTTCATCAAATACCGCGAGTTCTACGGCGAGTCACCGTTCCCGGACTCCTCACGGGACTTTCTCGAAAAACGTCTGCGTCGTGACGAGTCAGTGATCTATCTGGCGCTGGCCAAGGATGACGAGAGCAGACTGCTGGGCTTCTGCCAGCTGTATCCCAGCTACTCATCGCTGTCGCTCAAGCGGGTATGGATTCTCAACGACATCTATGTTGCTGAGGACGCGCGCCGCCAACTGGTCGCCGATCACTTGATGAAACAGGCGAAGAAGATGGCCAAGGAAACACATGCGGTGCGACTGCGCGTGTCGACCAGCAGCAATAACGAGGTGGCGCAAAAAGTCTATGAGTCCATCGGTTTCAAGGAAGACACGCAGTTCAAAAACTACGTGCTGCCCATCAACCAGGACTGATCACCCGCTCGCCAGCACGCGGCAGCAAAGCCGCGTCAGCGCAACATACAGCTCCAGTCGTCACACATCAAAAACCCAGCGTTTATTCCCAAACCCCTTCTGCGCATTCTGCTTCTATAATGCCGCGCATACTGAACAGTCGTTTCTTCCGCATGCGACCCCGTACAGGGTTATCGCCTCAGGTGCCTTAATGGATTTCAACCCGCTTGACCTTATTATGCATCTCGACGTCTACCTTGACCTGTTGGTGACCAACTACGGTACGTGGGTCTACGCGATTCTGTTTCTGGTAATTTTCTGCGAAACCGGGCTGGTGATCATGCCCTTCCTGCCAGGCGACTCGCTGCTGTTCATCGCCGGAGCCGTGGCTGCCGGCGGCGGCATGGACCCGGTCCTGCTGGCCGGGCTGCTGATGCTGGCGGCGATTCTGGGCGACAGTACCAACTACGTCATTGGCCGCACTGCGGGCGAAAAACTGTTCAGCAACCCCAAATCGCGCATCTTCCGCCGCGACTACCTGCTGCGCACCCAGGACTTCTATGAGCGCCACGGCGGCAAAACCGTAACACTCGCGCGTTTCCTGCCGATCATCCGCACGTTTGCTCCATTCGTGGCCGGTGTGGGCAAAATGTCCTATCCGCGCTTCGTGGGTTTCAGCGTATTGGGCTCAGTGCTGTGGGTCGGCAGCCTGGTGACACTGGGCTTCTTCTTCGGCAACGTGCCGTTCATCAAGCACAACCTGACCTTGCTGGTGCTGGCAATCATCCTGCTGTCGCTGGTGCCGATGATCATTGGTGTGGTTCGCAGCCGTAGCGCGCCTCCGGCAGACGCACGCTGAATCATGTGGTCGTTCAGCAACTGGCGCAGGCAGCGCACGCTCGCCAGACACCCGGTTGCTGACGAGCTGTGGCAGAAGGTGCGTGGACGTCTGCCGATCCTCGATGGGCTGAGCAGCGGGCAGCATGCGCAATTACGTGACGCCTGCGTACTGTTTCTGAATGACAAACACCTCAGTGCACTGCCGGGCGTTGATCTGGATGACGAGCAGCGATTGTTTCTCGCCGCCCAGGCGCAACTGCCTCTGCTGAATCTGGGCGAACTGAACTGGTATCAGGGCTTTCACGAGATCGTGCTGTACCCCGACGACTTCGTCAGCCCGCAGCGCCATCGCGATGCAAGTGGCGTGGAGCACGAGTGGGACGGCGAACACAGCGGCGAAGCCTGGCTGCAGGGCCCGGTGATTCTGGCCTGGCCGGGCGTGTTGAGCAGCGGCCACTGGGATGGCTACAACCTGGTGATCCATGAACTGGCGCACAAGCTCGACATGCTCAACGGCGACGCCAATGGGCTGCCGCCGCTGCACAGCGACATGCAGGTGACCGAATGGGCTCGCGTCATGCAAAGCGCGTTCGATGATCTCAACCGGCAACTGGACCACAACCCCGACGCCGAGCCCGCCATCGATCCTTATGCCGCAGAAGACCCTGCCGAGTTTTTCGCCGTGACCAGCGAATACTTCTTCAGCGCACCCGACCTGCTGCACGACAGTTACCCGGCAGTCTACGAACAACTGAAGGCGTTTTACCGGCAAGACACTCTCGCCAGACTGAACCTGCTGCGTCAGCAGGACCCGGCTTACCGGGACAACTGACAGCCGCCAAGGCCATGCGTGGCAACCAAAACAGAATATGCCTATAATCCGGACCACTTTTTGGCGGTTCGCGCCAAAATCTGTCTGGTCAACTATGGGGGCAATGCCCAATGAGCTACAGCAAGATTCCGGCAGGCAAAGACCTTCCGAACGACATCTACGTCGCGATCGAAATCCCGGCCAACCATGCGCCGATCAAGTACGAAATCGACAAAGAAACCGATTGCCTGTTCGTTGACCGTTTCATGGCCACCCCGATGTTCTACCCGGCCAACTACGGTTTCATCCCTAACACGCTGGCTGACGACGGCGACCCGCTGGACGTGCTGGTGGTGACGCCTTACCCGGTGTCCCCAGGTTCGGTCATCCGTGCCCGCCCGGTCGGCATTCTGCACATGACTGACGACGGCGGTGGCGATGCCAAGGTTATCGCAGTGCCACACGACAAGCTGTCCCAGCTGTATGTCGACGTCAAAGAGTACACCGACCTGCCAGCCCTGCTGCTTGAACAGATCAAGCACTTCTTCGAGAACTACAAGGATCTCGAAAAAGGCAAATGGGTAAAAATCGAAGGTTGGGGCAATGCTGACGCTGCCCGCGCCGAGATCACCAAATCGGTTGCAGCGTTCAAAGGCTGATCACTGATCTGGCGTTTCAGGGCACGCCACACACGTGCCCTGAAACACGCTTGACCCCTTCCCTGCCGCTGCTCCCCGCCAATACCGTTCCTTGAAACACACCTATCCATTTTTTTGTAGCGCACACGTTTAAAAATGCGTTCGACTTTTAGGCGCTCGATAAACAGTTCGTTAATTCCCGTATAGCAAGGGTAAACGCCCGATACGTCGTTTAGCCAAAAAAGCGCTATTACGGAATCTGCCTACACGATATTCATTCCATCCGTAGTCCGAATAGCCGCCACCCCCTTGGGATAACGTCGATCTCAACACCTCGTTCATTTAAACGCCCAAGTGACGTCCGTAGACTTCGCCCTATGAATACATCAGGCGATCGACTCCGCATCCTCCTTCGGGAGTGCCATCTCACAGCGACTGACTTTGCGGCCAACCGCAAAATCACGCCGCAACACGTCAATAACTGGTTCAAGCGTGGCGTGCCCATGGCGCGGATCGATGAGGTGGCTGAACTGTTAACCGTAAACGCACGCTGGCTGCGCACGGGCGACGGGCCCAAACATCCCAATGAATCGGCCAATGAAAACACCGGTGACGACACCCGAATGGTCATCCAGCAGACCAGAAACGTCCTGCGCGGCGATGTGGAAATTCAGATCTACACGGAGGTTGAATCCACTCATGGCGTCGGCAAAACCGTCCTTTCCGAAGCCCCTGGGCAAAAAATCCGCCTGCCCGTGCAAGTTCTGCAAACCATGGGCATCGACCCAAAAAACTGCATGTGTGTCGCCATGGTCGGCAACAGCATGGCCGACAAGATCCAGGACGGCTCGATTCTCGGCGTCGACCGCGAACTGACCCAGGTCATCGACGGCGAAATCTACGCCCTCGAGCACGGCGGCATCCTGCGCGTGCGCTACCTCTACCGCATGCCCAATGGCGGTCTGCGCCTGCGCAGCCATAACGACGCCGAATACCCGGACGAACTGTTCAGTGCCGAAGACATCGACCGGGAGAAAATACGGATTCTGGGCTGGATATTCTGGTGGTCGACACTCAACAGTCGGCGCAATGCGATGCTGCTGTTGTGAGGCGTTTGGGGTTGAAAGGCATTCGGGCTGGGCATTGGCGGAGAATTTCAGTATTCTGTGCGCCATCCAGAGCACCTGACGCAGTCATGCGATGCGGTGTTTGAATGGGGCATGTGATCCGTTTGCCCTGTTGCCTATTCGCGCTTCTTCAAGAGGCGCATCTGTTGAAGGCGATTGCGGTCTATCAAAAATAGATCGGAACCGCCTACGAGAACCCGGCCACAAGCCGGCTTTTTAATGCCTACTGCTTTCTTCCCGCGGCTGGGCAGTGGATATCATCTACTTGAGAAGCTTCCCGCCAAATCAGCCGTTGACAGTACTTTGCTGGTTGTCCCGGTCGAAACCCACTTTAGGATAATCCCAAGTCAGGTTTATTCAGGTAACCGGACTATTAGAGGGTTTGCCAAGTGAAAACCATCCATAACGCCCGCTACCAAGCGTTGCTTGATCTTCTGCTGGAAGCGCGCAGCGCAGCCGGTATGACGCAAAAAGAATTGGCCATCAGGCTAGGGCGGCCACAGTGATTTGTCTCAAAGACGGAGAACGCCAAGCGCAGGCTCGATGTCATTGAGTTCATGGATGTCTGTCGGGGGATCGGGACTGACCCGTATGCGCTGCTCAGCAAGCTGGACTCTATGGCTCGCCTGTAATCGACAATCGCGAAGCTTTGCTGGATGCGCGCTTGCATGAAAAATGACTCATAACGATTCAATGCAGTGCGTTTTGGTCAGCTATAGGACTCTCACGGACACACATCTACGTCCCGTCCTCTCCACAGCTCCCAGACCTCTTCCCAACCGTCTTCATGACTCGGACCCGAGACAATAACCAGCTGACTGCACGCACCGTTGCCTAGCTGCTTGATGTAATGCTTTGCCAGTTCAGTCGGGATCATTTCGTCACGCGTTCCCGACAAGTGACGCTGAGGTATCAATGCCAGGCGCTGAATGTAATCGAGTGGATCCAACGAGCCATTGAGAGGCGAAAGTCCTTTTAGTTCTGTCCACTGGTTCGGGGCGAGATTGCCAGCGATGGTCTGAATCAGGGTGATGTCGTTTCGTTGTCCCGCCAGTAGCAACGCGAGGGTTGCGCCGCCTGAATAACCAATCAGCTCGAACTCGTTATTACCGTAACGTTGTTTCATATGGTCCAGCGCGCTGCTGAGGCTGGTGACCACTGCCTGGGAGAAACGGCGATTGGTCCAAAGGGCAGCGCTACAGGCCGGGGCTGTGATGAATTGACAAGGTCGTGCCAGATAGGCGCTGGGCGTCGGGTCGTTGACTGCCATCTGCGGCACGAACAGCTTACGTGGGCTCGGCTCGATACTGGGTTGAGTGGCGGTGGCCCAGGCATGGCCGTCGCCTTCCAGATAGACTCGTAGGCGAGTTGTTCTGAAGGTCTCTGGCGGCAATAGCGCCGCCAGTGGAAAGGGCTGTGCCGGCAGAATCTGCATCTGTCGGCCATGCTGGTTGGCCAATTGCTGTAGATCAGCGCGCGGAGACTGACAACCGGCGATGGCTCCGCTCAACAGCAGCGCCATCACGACTGCAAGGGTACCGCCCAAGCGTTTTCGACCGGGGCGGTAACTCCACATCAAAAGTCGTAACGCACTTTTGCAGAGAACACATCGGCATCGAAGCCTGATTTACCGATGTAGTCATAATTTACGCCCAGTGTGACGGCACCCAGTTTGTAATCGGCACCCACACCCGCTTCGTAACTGTCACGCACAGCCTTGGCACCGCTGGTTACAAACGGTGTACTGCCGAGCAAAAAGGTGGACGTGCTCTGCGCTTCGTCGGCGGCAAAGTCGTGGTAGGCCATCAGTTTGGCTTGTGGCTCCAGCGTTCCGGCGCCCAAGAGGAAGCTGCCAGCCACGCGCATGCCTGCGCCCAGCTCAATGGTTTCATAACGCTGGTCTTCAACCTTTAACGCAGCCGACGAGCCTTTCTCACGATAGCCGTCGATGTTCACTTGGCTGTAACGCGCCGCCAGGCGTGGTTCGACCAATACTTGCGGGTTGACGTGATAGGTGTAGCCACCCACCAGATTCAGGCCCAGCAGGTCACTGTCGTAATCTGCCTTAGCACGCGTACCTGCAATGCTGCGTTTGCCCTGGTTGTCGTTGAGCCCGTAAGTCAGGCTTGTATCGACAAAGTAATTGCCTTGTTCGAAGCCGCTGTACAGCGTGAATGCATGGCTATCGACTTCGGTCTTGTTGCCACTTTTGCCATTCACGTCGGTATTGATGAAGCTGTACGCCAACCCCAGCGTCAGGTTGTCGTTGAGCTTGCCGTCAGCGCCCACCGCGACTCCGCTGCTGTACGCGTTATAGCCAGCAATTCCGTCACGCTGGCCTTGAGTGGCGTCGCTGTAGAGCGACTGGACCCAAACCCCGGCATTCTTGAAACCTTCGCCAGAAGACGCGCCGCGTATCGAGCTGGTGCGGCTGCCCGTTACGTTGCTGATCAGACCCTGGCTGGTAGTAGCGGCGCTTCTGGCCCCGCCGTTGACCTCCGGCGACAGCTGCGAGGCCAGCTTGGCAAGCTGCCCGCCGTCAGCGTTCAGCAAAAGCTGTTTGAACGCATCGCTGTCGTTCAGCTTGCTGATGATGCTGTCGCCGGTCAGGTTGACCAGTGTGGTCTGTTCATTAACTGACCCGCCGTTGTTGGCAACTACCTGAGCGACCTCTTCCTTGCCCTTGGCGGTGACCACAGCCACAACGTCTTTGCCGTCAACGGTATAGCTGTCGATTTTAAGCAGCGCCGAGGTACTGACTACATCCAGTTTGCCAGCAGGATCGACCGCGCGCCCATCCTTGGTCAGCAGTTCGATCTTGCCTGATTCGATGAGCGTGTAAGCAGTGCCGTTGGCATTGAAGTCGTCACCCTTGGCCGCGAGCTTTACTTGCGCTCCCGGTTCGAACTGAGTAGTGCCGGTAACTTTCAGCACCGCGGTTTTAGTATCAGTGGCCTTACTCAGATTCAGGCCGAGCGCCGAATTGCCGTCGACATACAGATCGCCGCCAATGCTGCTGTGTGCGGACTCGAAAGTCATGGTAGTAGGACTGTCGGAGGTGCCACCAACATAAACCGATCCGCCGCTTTTGAGGCGAATGTTGTAGCCATCTTTACGGCTGTCAGTACCTGTGAAGGAAGTATCCCCCTCCAGCTCGATATTGCTCACGTCGATCAGGTTACCGACAACGACGCTGCCCTTTCTCAGGATCAGCTCGATAGGACGATTGCTTCCAGAAGCGTCGATGGCCCTGTCAGCGGAAATGATCGAACCTTCGTTATAGATATTGAAGTCGCCCCGTTCGATGTACCAAGGCTGAGCGCCGATCATAGAGAATTTAGTAGTGCCCATCACGATAGCAGCGCTCTCGCCGCGGATCGTCCCGGTGTTGGTTATGTCCGCACTATTGCCTATCATAGTGGCCCCGTCGATTCGAAGACCTTGAGACCCCGCGCCGCTAGCGGAGAGGCTGCCATGGTTTTCGAAGAATTTCAGGCTCGTGGCGACGTCCAGGGCCGTCGCGCCTTGACCGGAAACTTCAACCAGACCATGGTTGATGACGTTGCCGTTGATCTTACCGCCCTCCAGGCTGATGCCTTTGGCACCTTCACCACTAGCAAAGGTGCCGGAGCCACTGATGTTCCCGTTGAGGATAAGGTTCTTTTCAACGGTCGAACCACTTAGCTGAATCGCATCTTTAACCGCACTCCCCGAATAGGCACCGTTGATCTCAAGATTGCCGGTATGGGTCTGACGCTCGCTTTTGTAGCCAGCGTTGGTCAGTTGGACTGTTTCAGCAAAAGCCGGAACGGCAGTTGCAGCCACAGCCATGGCGAGAAGGGTCTTGCGAAACATCACAGAGTTCAAGATTCATTCCTTATGTTGGGGGCGCTGCCATGCTTGTCGAGAACCTGCCGCAGCGAAAAGTGGCCATTGGCCACACAGAAGAGCGCGGCGAGAATAAAGTAACCGACTTGAAATAACATCAACTATTATCGGCACAATCACACTTCGCTAAAGTCGTGCAAGTGCTCAGGGTCGGGATGGCTAGACCCGATAGGACTCTGCATGCGCTACCTTCCTGAGCGTGCGCCAGTACGAGCGAACGCGCTTGGCAAAGGTCGGCGAACTGCTGAACAATACGATGGTCGCAAAGGACACCCACCAGCCGGGGCGCAGGCAGGTCAGCAGGTACTGATTGAGCCAGATGCGCGCGATTCTCAGCCTGTAGCGCTTCGGATCAATACCCCGCAATTGCTCTATCGCAGAAGCTTTGTAGAGTGTGCTCAATACGCGGCGGCTGGTTAGAAAGCGTTCCGGGAAGTCTACGCCAGCCTCGGAGTGATTCAGGACTCTGAAGTTGCGCCTCAAGACGTTGTCCCATAACTTCAGATTGCTCAGCCCTACCTCGCAGGGACGTCCAAGCCGGGCGTCAATGCCCTTCCTGCGCATGACACCCAGCATCAGCGCCTGCTCGGTCACCAGGCGCGCAGACGTGTAGCCAATGAAGTTGCCAAACGGGTTGCGAGACGGCTTGTCATTGAAAAGCGCGCTCCTTTCAAACAGTGGTTGCTCCCACATGGCGAGCATCGCATCGCGTGTGCCGAACTGAACAATGTCCGATATGTGGAACAACATCGGTAACCGTTCAGGGTCACGAATGTAGAGCGTCGTGGTGGTAATTGGCGTCTCGAACAGCTTTGTTTCGCCAGGCTCGGCATCATCTGACTGGCCTATGACGGCCAGTGCAGGGCTGGTCAGGTTGTGGTCGGCGCGCATCTTCATGACATACGGTCTTGAGGCGGCCTGAATACCGCACAACGTCGATCGCAGCATGCGATTGATGTTGATCTGATTACCGGCATCGTCGACGAAGGCACCCGGATCATCCGACATGATGAGCTGATCCGCTTCAACCGCAGAAGTATCTTCATGACACCAGGTAGAGACGATAACTTCGGCATGTGGCAGGTGTGTCCTGACCGATGCGATACAGGCGAAGATATTCCGCTGGGGGCTCAGGTTGCGATAAAGAGGTCCCTGGATAACCACGCTGATTTTTCTGGAATCAACGGCCACAAGATGAGGCATGTTCTTAACCTTTAATGAGGAATGACGACGAGAACAGATCATTCAGATAAATCTCGCAGCACGCCGAAAGACGCGCAAAAAAAGACGATGCATGCGACGCAGGACTCCAGCCAGCATTGGCAGGCTGATCAGCACCGTCTCAAGACGGGTGACCATGAATAACCTCCCGATTTGAGCCGAACGAGCTGCAGCTGTTGTGATTGAAGGCAGGTTATTGAACGAGGCATTGAGGGTTCGCGAATAGATACCCAGGTGCATGGCAGGCACCATGATCACGATGTTTCGGTTTCGAAGCCTTGGGCTCAAATAGTTGTAGCGAGCCATTTTCTGGATGAAGTCCATGCAGGTAGCCGAGTCATGCTGACCAAAATCAATCAGTACCCATACGCTCTCGACCTTATCCATATGACGCGCAACGCTGTTCGCCACGATGCCGCTCAGGCCATTTTCGTGAAGGAAATCTTCCAGACTGAACTGGACGTGGTCCGTCGGTATATCGCTGATGGGCAGTTCGGTCAGGTTGTAGCGGTCATCGATGACAAGCACCGGGATTGTCTTTCTATACGCGTGCTGGATGTGGGACAGCTGACAGATCAGCTCATGACTGGCCGGCCTGGGGCTCAAATGAGACACGACGAATATCTTCATTTTGAACCTCTGGCATAGGACTTGAAGGGAGTGGAGTTATAGATAGCCTTCACCGCAGCCCACACGCCTTCAAAATAGAAGATTTTCCCGTTGTTTCTGCAAGCACGAACCGCCGAAATCAAAATACCCGGGAGCGACAGGAGGATGTGATGAAAGTAATCATCCTGCTGACGAACAAACCATGTCTGCGTACTGCGTTGACGCAACATATTGCGCACTTCACAGCTCTGGGTGATCAGCGTCTGTTTGGCCAGCACAGGGTCTGCAAGGAAGCGATTGACCAGAAACTCTTGCCGCGTACTTGGGAGCTGGTCAAACAACACCAGCCTCTCAAAGTCGCTGATAAATTCTCTGACCGTTCCAATATCGTTTTTGAACGTGGACTGCTGAACGACATGATTGATCAGCTCGATCCAGGCTCGAACACTTATATGACAAACCCCGGTCGGTATACTCACTGTTGCCCGGCTGACGAGGTACTTACTTGCGAACTGGTGCAGCCTGGCGAGAGCCGTTTTGCTGGAGATGTTGATCAGAGGCTTCTTGTTCAGAACCGAGAAGTAACGCGGGCCTATGCGTCCGAGTTTGCCACTTGCTGATTGCACCAAAGTCTCTGATCCCAATAGCGCACGGGAGGTGATTGATTGCGTAATGCCGAATGGATTGACCCTGCAAGGTACGCCAGCTTTTGACAGGCGCATACCGTGTTCAATGTCTTCAAATTCAACCCAATACAAAGACTCGTCCAACGGGAAGGCATTCCACACTTCCTTCCGGCAGATGTAGAGACTGCCGGTCGCGTAGCAGGAGTCGCTGTTGTAACGCATGGCACTGGCATAACTGAAACCGGTCCGCTCGATCTCTGGAAAAATCGACGGGGCGATACTCGCTGCATCGCTGCAGTTTCGGCTCACCCCCTGAAGACCGTTGGCTATCGCGCCCAAAGCCATGCCGTAATCCGAATAGCGGCGAGGGTGCATACTGAGCCGATTGTCGAAAAACATGCTTTGCAGTGTCATCAACGGATAGCGCGGACCAAAGCGACGTACGATTTCTCCAAAATTCCTGGGCAGAAATACGCGGTCATGCAGGATCACGAGATTGCTGAATCCGGCCTCCAGAGCGAGACGATTTTTCTTCTTGCAGATCTGCACTGGCGGAGCAGTAATGTCCTGCCCCACGATGCGGACCTTGTCGAAATAGGCGAAGTTGCTTCCCGGTGTGCCACACAGAAGTATCTCCTTGCGCGGGACGTCAATTTCCAGAATACGCTTCACTACCGCATTCAGGACCGTGGCGTCTCCTGGCCCTACAGGAAGGCAAAAGCTCCAGCCATCAAGATCGTCATCGGATTCCGCCGCCAGCCTTGCTAGCTTTTTGTAGGTGACAGAGGTGGCCGAGCGTTCGATTACCTTGAGTGATCCGGCAAAATATTCACGGTCCAGATAGCACTCAAACTCAGTGTCTTCGATAACTGTAATCTTCTCGCCAACATTCAGAAAATGGGCACCGTCCCACAGCAGCAGTGGCGCCAGCGGTGAATCACTCTGGACACCATAAAAGCAGTAACTACCCGAGTCGTACATGGATAACGGACGCAGTGCGGCATGCAGGTTTTTGATTACCCGCTCCGGCTTGCGAAACGGATGGGCGCGGAACGAAACAAAACCCGAACATTCATGGGGCAGCAGCAGGCCAACCGGGAGCTTATGCAGGCTGTCCGCCGCCAGGTAACCAAGGCTTGGATGGTGCTGGAGATGGGTCGTTTTCATGGCTCAGACGACGTACTTGTCGGCAAGCGCGCCGGGCACCTTAACGACAACGGTGGTTGCATCAGTGAGCGCTTCGAACGCAGTGATGTCGCCCGGCTCCAGAACGATGATGTCGCCTGCATGCCAGACCTGATCGCGCATGTTGACGGATCCGGAAATGAGCACGGTTATCTCTGTGGCAACCTTATGATAATGGGCAGCTTCCTTTTCGCCTGCCTGGTAAATCTTGACCCCGACCTCACAGGACTCGGTATTGAAAGCAGCAGGCTCGAAGCCGCCCACAAACCAGCCTTTGACCATGTCTTGCAGTCTTGCCGTTTTCATCGCATTTCTCCTGCTTCGAAAGCGTGAAGCTGACTATTGGTTTTCAGTGGCCGGTACTGACTGGGTTCGATTCGGTAGGCACCGATCCTTTTCTGTAACAGCACCAGCTCATTGAGGGCGGGTGCTATGTAGAAGTTGTCATTGACCCTGGCATCCTTGCGAATCATCTCTTTCGCCGCCGCCACGAACAGCGAGCCGGATTTGAACCAGTACACACCTGCAATGGCGTGGGGACTGATCGGATTTTTTTCGGCAGCTTCAATGACCCGGCAGTTGCTATCCAGACGTGCGAATGAATAGCGAGGGTGCAGTGAATTGAAGATAACCACGCCGGCATCTTCATCGTTGTCCCGAAACGCACGCACGGCGTCACGCAGCTCTATATCCAGAAAATCACTGACACTGAGAATCAACAACTCATCATCGTTGTCGATTTGCCCGCTCACCAGAAGTGCCGTGCAGGCGGCACCCCGGGTGACTTTGTTAATGGGCAGAACACTGGCCGCAGGGTGCATTTGCTGGACCATGTTGCGAAGGTGCAGCCGAGTGACATCGTCATTCGAGAATGTGCAGATGATCCTGCGCGGCTCAAGCGCAGCACAGTTGTCGATCAGCATATGGATCAGTGGCTTGCCATTGCATTCGCACAGATATTCGGGGTACTCGCCGTCGTCGAGCGACGTCTCTCCCTTCTTTCCCGACAGAAGAATGATGTTCAATGCGCTCACAGGCTAGCCACCTTGTCGACGTTGATCTCATCGACCTTGCCGAGGATGTTATTGAGGTTTACATCGCAGGTTTCAGCCACGACCAGAACATGGGCACCGGAATCTCTGGCGGCTTTGATACCATTTTCGTTGTCTTCGACGATCAGACACTCTTCGGGCATCAGGCCCAGTTGCCTGATGGCTTTGGTATAGATATCGGGAGCTGGCTTGGCATGTTTGACATCCTCGTTGGAGAGCTGCAAATCGAGGTATCGCTCCAGGTCTGCCCTGTTCATCATGACCTCCACGGTGTTGCGAATGGAGTTGGATGCAACCGCCAGCTTGTAGCCCATTGTTTTCAACGATGACAACGCGTACTGATGCACAAACGTCGGTTTGCACTGGGCGTACACGATTTCCATGGTGTACAGCTGCTTCATTTCGTTGATGAATGCGTGCAACGCAACCGGCAGGTCGCGCTCTACGCTCAGCATGTCGAGTTTGCGCGAGGTGGGCAGACCGTCGTAGGCGGTGAGGTGTTCATGGCGACTGATGTTGTAACCGAACAGGCTGAGGGCTTTGTTCAGTGCATCGTAATGCCATTCCTTGGCTTCAATGAGGACGCCATCCATATCGAATATCACTGCCTTGATCATGATTGCCTCACTTGAAGAAAGTGGCTGCGTCTGCGGGAATATCAGTGCAAATCGTTAAACCGTCGTGCGCGTCGAGTTCAAGCAATTGCTGCCACAGGCCGCGATGGTCACGCCCGTGCAACTCGGGAGATACCACACACACCTGCTTGCCCTGAGATAGAAGATCGCCAATAACCAGACTGGAAAACCATTCCCCCTCAAAACCGTCAAGCCAGACACCTGCTGCCTTTTCGATCCAGGCTGGGGACGGTTCAACTTCGCTGAGCCGGGTGTAAGTAATAACGTTCGCGTGAAAGTAACTGCGCATGTCCGGTACCGCCATATCGAAGGCAAACCAATTGGTATGACCATATCGAGCGAAGGTTTTGGCGAGCGCCTGCGCCATTCCATCAGCTTTGATGTTGATGGCCAGTGGCAAGTTACGACCTGCCATGATGGCGAGCAGCTCCTCAAGCGTCAGTTCGCCACCAACGGGCATGTCGTGAGAAATAACCAATTGACCCGCTACATCACGGACATCGGTTTCTGTGCCGAAACCAAGGTCGAATGATCGGTGAAATGCTTCGGGCAAATTGCGCTCCGGCTTTTGCAGCCAATAGCCGCGATGGCTGATGATCTGCATGTCAGGCCTGCCTTCCCGAGGCTGCCTGCCTGCTTAGCGGCAACGACAGGAATTGGTTCAGGTCTGCCGGTATACCCAGACCGTACATGCCATGACCCTCTGCGCCAATACTGTAATGAATCACTTTGGCGCCGCGTCCGATGATCTCGTTGTACGCCGGGGCAACATAGAACTCGCCATTGACGCGAAGATCTTTCATGACCATTGTCTCGATGGCCGATATCAACTGACCTGCATTGCGAAAGTTGTAGATGCCGACAGTGGCTTCGTCAGAGATGACCTCTTTTTCCACCACGCGAGTGATCAGGCCTTCTGCACTGAATCCCACAAACGACCACTTCGGATCACTGGCTTTCATCGTCATGATCAAGCCCGCTGCGTCACTCTCGTTCATTGCCCGCAGATAAGCGTTTATGTCCACATCTACATACTGGTCACTGTTGGCAATCATTACTTGCTGGCTACAGTCGAGCAGGTGCCTCGCGGCATAAACGGAGCACGCAGCGCCGCCTGTCAGCCCACCGAGTTCGACGATGTCGCATCCAGGTGCCCAGGCATTCAGCTTTTCCCTCAGTGAATAGGTTGCGACCTGATCCGCCTGACAGATGAAGATGAATCGGTGCGGACAATCCGGCGTCAGGTTGTCAATCACGACCTTGATCATCGGTACGCCATGTACAGGGATCAACGGCTTGGGATCGGTGTAGCCCGCGACCGCAAAGCGACTCCCGGCACCCGCCATTGGAACGATAATTTGCAGCATGAAAATCCCTTTTGAATGGGTGATTTGAAGTTGACGAAGCGGCATTGACAGCAATGAATCAATAACAACCGTGTTCAATCATCCGGCCACGCTCAAGCGTCAAATAGCGCTGACAAAACTCTTTACCCTCTTCTACCGCGTGGGTAACAAGAATCAGGGCCATGCCGTCATCCTGCAAAGTGCGAATTCGCTCGTGGCATTTGCGCTTGAACTCTTCGTCCCCCACAGCGAGCACTTCGTCAGCCAGCAAAACCTGTGGCTCAACATGAACCGCCACCGAAAAACCCAGCCTCATATACATACCCGACGAATAGTTCTTGACCGGAGTATCAATGAAGTTTCCCAGCCCGGAAAAATCCACGATCTCGTTGAAACGCGAACGTACTTCCCTGTTACTTAACCCGAACAGGCTGGCGTTAAGATAGATATTCTCCTCCCCTGTCAGATCAGGGTGAAAGCCCACACCGATTTCTATTAAAGGGGCTACACGACCCACCGTAGTCAAGCGTCCGCTGGTGGGAACAAGGATGCGTGAAACCAGCTGTAAGAGCGTGCTTTTACCTGAACCGTTATGCCCCACAAGTGCAAGCGACTCCCCTTTATGCAAGGTGAACGACACGTCGCTGACTGCCATGAACGTTTCGGCATGCTCACGGTATCGAGCATCGAACAGGCCTAGAAACTTGCTTTTCAAACCGCCCCTGTTGTGGCGAAGAGTGAACTGCTTGGTAAGGTTTTCCGCCTTGATGACGACGCGGCTCATAAATACTCCACCACGTCGTCGACCTTTCTGAATATCAGCAGGCCGATGAGCAACGAGGCGGCCCCCATCAACACGCAAAGCAGCAGATCACGGGTGTCTGGAACCACACCAGCATGCAAAATGCTGCTGAAACTATCGAAATAAAGAGCTACCGGGTTGTAGGCCGCTATGCTGGCGACACCCTCGGGCAGCGCGGAGGTGACCCACACAATTGGCGTCAACCAGAACAGCAAGGGCAGAAACACATCGATGAAGTGTTTTGCATCCCTCACAGTTACCTGAATGACGCTAAGCGCCAGACCGAACCCCATAATCAGCGCCATGAACGCAATCAGTACAATGGGATAAAAAAACAGAGCGCGTGAAAACACGCCACCCAGCATGGGAAATAACGATGCATACACGATCATGCAGCCCGCCCAGAACACAGCAATCGACAATGCTCCGGAGAGGGGTAGCAATATACGCGGGAACCGTAACTTTCGAATGAGATTGCCGTTATTGATGAGCCATTCCCCGCTCTGTGAAACTATTTGCGCCAAAAGCATCCAGTGGACAACACCCGTTACCAGATGAAGTGCAAAACGGTCCTGACTGCTGGGCAGGATATAGGTAAAAACCGTGTAATACGTAAGTGTAACAACCAGCGGATTTCCCAATGACCAAACGAAGCCTAGCGTCGCACCCATGTAACGGATTTTAATTTCCTTGGACACGAGATTGATGATCAGGTCACGCCATTTTATAAAGCTTGTGCTGCGAGATGACGACATACGGTATCCAGCTATTGACAGGTAGATCAGAGAACGATTTTGACAATCAAGATCATAAATGGATAACCTTATGGCCTCCTGCTGCGGGCACATGTTCTCTTCTTTCATAGAGTTACAGCTATAGGACGACGCCTTAGTTACTGTAGGAATATTCCACAAACTACCGGCGGCAGCTAAATGGCCCTTTCGAGGCCTCGCCACGCTCGATCAGAATCGCAAGGCACTTCCATCCGCGCACGTTGATCTATAACGTCAATGGTCATTCGCAATACGACCGGTCCAGCGATCACCCTTGAACAAGCGAGGCTACTCATGACCCAAACCCCTTACACCCCGCCGAAGGTATGGCAGCAGGAAACAAAAGCAGGCGGTACGTTCGCCAGCATCAACCGGCCCGTAGCCGGTCCCACGCATGACAAGGTACTGCCCGTCGGCAAGCACCCACTGCAGCTTTATTCTCTGGCCACACCCAACGGGGTGAAGGTCACGATCATGCTCGAAGAACTGCTGGCGCTGGGGCATAGCGGCGCGGAATACGATGCCTGGCTGATCCGCATTTCCGAGGGCGATCAGTTCTCCAGCGGCTTTGTCGAGATCAATCCCAACTCCAAGATCCCTGCATTGCTGGACCGAAGCCATGAAACACCTGTTCGGGTATTCGAGTCCGGTTCGATTCTGCTGTACCTGGCTGAGAAGTTTTCCAGTTTCCTGCCCGCCGACCCGGCAGGCCGTACCGAAACGCTGAACTGGCTGTTCTGGCAGATGGGCGCGGCGCCCTACCTGGGTGGCGGGTTCGGGCACTTCTACGCCTACGCGCCGGAGAAACTCGAATACCCCATCAATCGCTTCGCGATGGAGGCCAAGCGCCAACTCGATGTGCTGAACCGCCGACTGGGCGAGCACCGCTACCTGGCTGGCGATACCTACACGATTGCCGATATCGCGGTCTGGCCATGGTATGGCGCGCTGGTAAGGAACAAGGTTTATTCGGCCGCCGAGTTCCTGTCGGTGCACGAATACCCGAACCTGATTCGCTGGACGGAAGAAATCGCCACGCGCCCTGCTGTCATCAAAGGCCAGAAGGTCAACCGCACTTGGGGCGAAGAGGCGGATCAGGTGCCGGAGCGGCATCAGGCATCCGACCTGGATAAATAAGACGCAAGTCAAGGCCTGCGCAAACAGAAACCTGATGCTACACACTCAAAAGAGATTCTGGGTCGGACAGTCGTGATCTGAACGTAAAGTAGCGTCCTTAGCCACTGCCCAAGGACGCGCCCTATGAGCCGGACAACTGCCCATCCAGATTTTCACTTGCAACTCGACACCGGTTTTCCATGCAGTGGAGTACTTGCAGCATGAGTACTCCCAATGCACTGCATACGCCTGTAAATGATCGCTTTGATGAAGTGCTCGCAATGATTCAGGGCGCTCGACAGCAAGCTGCACAGGCGGTCAACACTCGCCTGATCGAGCTTTACTGGCAGGTAGGCGCTTACATCAGCCGCAAGATTGAAAACGCCGAATGGGGTGACGCGGTGGTCAGCCAGCTTGCCGAGCATCTGGCTGTAACCCAGCCAGGGTTGCGCGGGTTTACGCGTCGAAACCTATTTCGTATGCGCCAGTTCTTCGAGGTTTACCGCGACGATGAGAAAGTGTCAGCAGTGCTGACACAATTGCCATGGACTCATCACCTGATCATCTTCAGCCAAAGCAAGCGCCCCGAAGAGCGTGAGTTTTATCTGCGCATGGCAATCAGGGAAAACTGGTCCAGCCGAGAGCTGGAGCGCCAGTTCAAGACCGCCTTGTTCGAGCGCAGTATCACCCAGCCAGCCAAGGCCTCGGCGATGCTCAAGGAAACCCGACCGGCAGCACTGGATGTGTTCCGTGATGCCTACATGGTGGAGTTTCTCGAGCTGCCATCGGGACACGCCGAAGCTGACCTGCACCGCGGTTTGCTGCAACGCCTGAGGGATTTTCTGATCGAGCTGGGCCGCGACTTCTGTTTTGTCGGCTCCGAGTACGCGTTGCAGGTCGGCGGCCAGGATTTTGCGCTGGATCTGCTGTTTTTCCATCGCGGCCTCAACTGCCTTGTTGCCATCGAACTCAAGGTCGGCCGCTTTGAACCCGAATACCTGGGCAAGCTGGACTTTTATCTTGAAGCGCTGGACCGGAATGTACGCAAACCCCATGAAAACCCGGCCATCGGCGTTTTACTCTGCGCCAGCAAAAACGATGAAGTGGTCGAGTACGCCCTGAACCGCTCGCTTTCACCCGCGCTGATTGCCGAGTACCAGACCCGCTTGCCGGACAGGCAGCTATTGCAGGCGAAGCTGCATGAGTTCTATACGAGTGCTGTGCTGAGCGATCAGTGATACCTGCCAGACGCACGATGCATTACGCTTGTGCATGCCTGAGCGGCAGTCTGCCTGCTTGCCCTTTCCCTGACTGGAGCCTCCAATGCCGCACGATAAGGACCCTCGCGCCCACACCGCCCTGTCGCAACGCGGCCGTAGCGCCAGCAGCGGGCTAGGGCTGGCGGTCAACCCGCCGGTCGTACGTCTGAGTACGGTGCTGTTCGACAGTCTGGAGAGTTTGCGCGAGGCGGAAATTCGCACCACGGGGCCTGAGCGCTCACTGACTTACGGTGCCAACGGCAACCCGACGGCGTTTGCCTTGCAGGATCTGATTTCCGGGCTTGAGGGCGCACACGGTACTTGCCTGTACCCGACCGGGCTGGCGGCAGTGGCGCAGATGTTTCAATCGTTTCTGCGCCCAGGCGACCATGTGCTGATTACTGAATCGGTGTATGGCCCCGTTCGGCGCCTGGCGAAAACGATGCTGACCGCCTTCGACATCCAGTTCGATTTCTACGCGGCCGACGGTAGTAATGTGGAATCGCTGATCAAGACCAACACACGGATGATCTACGCTGAAGTGCCCGGCTCGCTGACGTTCGACATGTGCGACCTGCCTGCACTGTCACAGGTGTGCAAGGCCAGGGATCTACTGCTGGCTGTGGATAACTCGTGGGGCTCGGGAATTCTGTTCAAGCCGCTGGAACTGGGCGCGGACATTTCCCTGATGGCCCTGACCAAGTACGTGGCCGGGCATTCCGACGTCATGATGGGCAGCGTCAGCACCACCGAAGCGCACTGGAAAACCCTCAAGACCATGAACACCGCCGTGGGCAATACCGTCAGCCCCGACGATGCGTATCTGGTGCTGCGCGGTGCCCGCAGTCTGGCGGCACGCATGGCCATGCATGAACGCCACGCGATGCAAATTGCACAATGGCTGCAGGACCAGCCTCAGGTTGCCCGCGTGCTGTATCCCGCATTGCCGGACGATCCGGGCCACACCATCTGGAAGCGCGATTTCCATGGCTGCAACGGCTTGCTCAGTTTCGAATTCCATGCCGTTGACCGGCAGGTGCTGGACCGATTTACCGGCGCGTTGAAACTGTTCGGGATTGGTTACTCCTGGGGCGGTTTTGAAAGCCTGATCACTGAAGTCGAGCAATATGGTCCTGACCGCGGCACCGGCCCGATGCTGCGGCTGCAGGTTGGCCTGGAAAGCCCGGAAGACCTGATTGCAGACCTGCAGAACGGGTTCGCTGCGGGTTAATCCTGATAGTTGCTGCCCTGGCATTGCTCCGTCGCCGTTATTTGCCCAGAAGCCCTCGCTCTGCTAGTGTCGCGCGGTTTAACCTCTACCGGAAATGCCCCCATGGCCCGCAAGAAAGCTGCACTGGATTTCGAACAGTCACTCGCTGACCTGCAAGCGCTGGTAGAGCGGCTGGAGAATGGCGAGTTGTCTCTGGAAGACTCCCTGACCGCCTTCGAGCAAGGTGTACGCCTGACCCGCGACTGCCAAAGCGCCCTTACCCAGGCCGAACAGAAGGTCCAGGTGCTGCTGGAGCGCGATGGCGAACTGAGCGAAGAGCCGTTCGACGATGCGGAACTTCCCGAATGATCGCGAGCTATCAAGCGCAAAGCCAGACTCGCGTCAACGCAGCACTCGAAAAACTGTTTCAGGCACCGAGCCCTGAGCTGAACCGGCTTTACGAAGCCATGCGCTACAGCGTGATGAACGGCGGCAAGCGCGTGCGCCCGCTGCTGGCCTACGCGGCCTGCGAAGCGCTGGGCGGCGTAGCCGAGGATGCCAACGGTGCCGCCTGTGCGGTTGAACTGATTCACGCTTACTCGCTGGTGCACGACGATTTACCGGCGATGGACGATGACGACCTGCGTCGCGGCCAGCCGACCACGCACAAGGCTTTCGATGAGGCCTGCGCGATCCTCGCAGGTGACGGCCTGCAAAGCCTGGCGTTCACTGCACTGCTCGCGCCGCACCTGACCTCACGCGATGCTGAAACGCGTCTGCAGATGGTCAATACCCTCGCAGCCGCTGCCGGCCCGGCAGGTATGGTGGGCGGGCAGGCGATCGATCTGGGCTCTGTGGGGCTGAAGCTTGATCAGGCGGCGCTGGAATACATGCATCGGCACAAGACCGGTGCGTTGATCGAAGCCAGCGTCCGGCTTGGCGCACTGGCCAGTGGTCAAGCCGATCAGCCCCGTCTTGACGCCTTGCAGATTTATGCGCGCGCGGTCGGTCTGGCCTTTCAGGTTCAGGACGACATTCTCGATGTCGAAAGCGATACTGCGACCCTCGGCAAGCGTCAGGGTGCCGATATCGCCCGCGACAAGCCGACCTACCCTGCGTTGCTGGGCCTGGAAGCGGCCAAGCGCTATGCACTGGAACTGCGTGATCAGGCGCTAACCGCGCTGAGCACGTTCGATGCCGCCGCAGAACCGTTGCGCGAGCTGGCACGCTATATCGTCGAACGTCGCCACTGATCACCGTCACCGAAGCCGGAAATCTGCTGAATCAACCACGGTTCGTCAGGTCTCAGTCATTAAGCGTGTCAGTCGGCGGACTATCCGCCGACTCACTTCATGGGCAGCTTGCGATGCATAAGGTAAACTGCCGCCTCTTTTACTTATAACGATTCGCCTGATGCCCACGACGTTCAAAGAGATCCCCCGCGAGCGCCCGGTCACGCCGCTGCTCGACCGAGCCGATACCCCGCACGGCCTGCGCCGTCTGGGCGAAGCCGAGCTGGAAACCCTGGCCGATGAGCTGCGCCTGGAATTGCTGTATTCCGTTGGCCAGACCGGAGGGCATTTTGGTGCCGGTCTTGGGGTCATCGAGCTGACCATCGCGCTGCATTACGTTTTCGACACCCCGGACGATCGCCTTGTGTGGGACGTGGGTCATCAAGCCTATCCGCACAAGATCCTCACCGGCCGTCGCGCGCGCATGTCCACCCTGCGCCAGAAGGATGGGGTGGCGGCCTTTCCGCGTCGTAGCGAGAGCGAGTACGACACCTTCGGCGTCGGGCATTCCAGCACCTCGATCAGCGCCGCACTCGGCATGGCGATTGCCTCGCGCCTGCAAGGCAGCGAGCGTAAATCCATTGCCGTGATCGGCGACGGTGCGCTGACTGCCGGCATGGCCTTCGAAGCGTTGAACCACGCGCCGGAAGTGGCAGCCAACATGCTGGTAATTCTCAACGACAACGACATGTCGATCTCGCGCAATGTCGGCGGTCTGTCGAATTACCTGGCCAAGATTCTTTCCAGCCGCACGTACAGCAGCATGCGCGAAGGCAGCAAAAAGGTGCTTTCGCGCCTGCCCGGCGCTTGGGAAATCGCACGTCGCACCGAAGAATATGCCAAAGGCATGCTGGTCCCGGGCACGCTTTTCGAAGAGCTGGGCTGGAACTACATCGGCCCTATCGATGGCCACGACCTGCCGACTCTGATCGCCACTCTGCGCAACATGCGTGATCTGAAAGGCCCGCAGTTTCTGCACGTGGTCACCAAGAAGGGCAAAGGTTTTGCGCCAGCCGAAGTCGACCCGATCGGTTATCACGCCATTACCAAGCTTGAGCCGCTGAATGCGCCTGTCGCCCCGAAAAAAATCAGCGCGCCGAAGTATTCCGCAGTGTTTGGCCAGTGGATCTGTGACATGGCCGAGGCTGACTCACGGCTGGTGGGCATCACGCCAGCCATGAAGGAAGGCTCGGACCTGGTGGCATTCAGCGAACGCTTTCCAGAACGCTACTTCGATGTTGCCATCGCCGAACAACACGCTGTAACACTGGCTGCCGGTATGGCCTGCGAAGGCAGCAAGCCGGTCGTGGCTATCTACTCGACCTTCCTGCAACGCGGCTACGATCAACTGGTGCATGACGTCGCGGTGCAGAACCTCGACGTACTGTTTGCCATCGACCGCGCCGGGCTTGTGGGCGAAGACGGCCCGACCCACGCAGGCAGCTTCGACCTGTCCTACCTGCGCTGCATCCCCGGCATGGTGGTCATGACGCCGAGTGACGAAAACGAACTGCGCAAGCTGCTCAACACCGGTTACCTGCACACAGGCCCCGCGGCAGTGCGTTACCCACGCGGTACCGGTCCGAACGCGTTGATCGAGACAGGCCTTGACCCGGTCGAAATCGGCAAGGGCGTTGTGCGTCGTCAGGGCCAGGGCGTTGCGATTCTGGTGTTTGGCGTGCAACTGGCCGATGCGCTGGTGGTGGCCGAGAAGCTCGACGCGACGGTGATCGATATGCGCTTCGTCAAGCCACTGGACGAAGCCTTGGTGAGCGAAGCTGCCGCCAACCACGAGTTACTGGTCACACTGGAAGAAAACGCAGTGATGGGCGGTGCCGGTGCTGCGGTCAGTGAGTTTCTGGCACGCGCCAATATCCTCAAGTCGGTACTCCACCTGGGCCTGCCGGACACCTACGTCGAGCATGCCAAGCCTGCGCAGATGCTGGCTGAGTGCGGGCTGGACGCCCAAGGGATCGAAGCGGCGATCAATGAGCGGTTGGCGTTGATTGGCTGAGTGGCAGAGGTTCCTCACGCGCCGAGCGTGAGGAATCATCACCACGACCCCGCATGCAGCAATCCTGATAACATGCTGCGCACTTCGACACTGCCGCGATGCCAGCCGATGCCTCATGTGACCCGCTCCGCCCCCACGCCTGAATTGACCTCGGTGTTCGCTGCCTTGCAGCAGCATTTTCTGCAGGTCGTCGTTCCGCTCTGGCAGGGCCCTGGCTGGAACGCACAATTGGCATTGCCTTACGAAGCGCTCGACGCCAACGATCAGCCTCTACCGCCGCAACGCTATCGAGCCATGGCCTGCGCACGTCAGCTGTTTCTGTTTTCCAGCCTTATCGATAACGTCGAAGTGCCGAACGCTCGGGCGCGGGCCGGTGAGCTGTTTCGCTCCCTGCAACAGCACTTCCACGATGCCGAGCATGGCGGCTGGTTCTATAGCATCGATCCACAGGGCAAACCTCTGGATCGCCGCAAGGACCTCTACACTCACGCCTTCATTATTTTCGCCTGCGCACATTACTGGGCGAAGGTGCAGGACCCGCCGGCAGAGTCAGTGCTCAATGCGGCGCTCAGCGTTGTAGCGGAGCGCTTTGCCGACGATGACGGGCTGTACGAAGCGCAACTCGATGAAGACTGGTCGACGCTGGGCAGCGGCCCGCTCCAGAACCCCCTGATGCATCTGGCAGAGGCCTTTCTGGCAACGCTGTCGGTGCGCGCCGACCCTGCAACCCAGTCAGCGCTGGACGCTCTGGTTATCCACATGCAGCGTCGCTTTGTCGACACCGCCACCGGCGTGATGCTGGAGAAACCCTTGGGCGCTGTGGATAACTGGTACGAGCCAGGTCATCAGTTCGAATGGTTCTTCCTGCTGCAATCGTCGCCAGAGCTGCATGGACGTGAGCTGCACGAATCCATGACCCGCGCGTTTGCCTACGCTCAGGCACAGGGTGTCGAGCCACAGAGCGGCGCGGTGACTGCAATGCTGACACTTGATGGCACGGTACGCGACGCCACCCAGCGTATCTGGGCTCAGGCGGAATACCTGCGAGCCATGGCCATGCGGCCAGAGTGCGAGGCGAACCTGGCTGCGCAAATGTCAGCCTTTGCGCAGCGCTTCCTGCATGCCAAAGGCTGGAACGAGTGCGTAGAGCCCGATGGCGCGGTCAGCCGCAGTGACATGCCGTCGACCACGCCTTACCACTTGGCAACCTGTTACATCGGGCTGGCCGACTTTGTCGAGAACCGCTTCGTGAACGCTTTCCCGCCGCCCACGCCTGTAGAAGACTGATCGATCGAACCGCACCACCTGTGCGGCCCGATCAGCAAGCAATCAACCGCGGTTACGATCAATCGCAAAACCGGCCCAGGTCTGGCTGACAGGCATCAGTTCCAGGCTGTTGATATTGACGTGCGCTGGCGTGTTCATGATCCAGAAGATAGTGTCGGCGATGTCCTGCGGCTGAATTGGCTCGGCGCCCGCGTAAGTGGCGTCGTACTTGGCCTGATCACCGCCGAAACGTACCAGCGAAAACTCACTCTCGCACAGCCCGGGTTCCAGGTTGGTGACGCGTACGCCAGTGCCGATCAGATCGTTGCGCAGATTCAGCGAGAACTGCCCGACAAACGCCTTGGTGCCACCGTAGACGTTACCACCCGGATAAGGATAGTTGCCGGCTACCGAGCCCAGGTTGACGATACTTGCCCCGCGACCATGCGCAATCAGACGTGGAAGCAACAGGCGTGTGGTGTAGACCAGACCTTTGACGTTGGTGTCGATCATGGTGTCCCAGTCATCCAGATCGCACTTGGGCGCAGGGTCGATCCCCAGCGCCAGACCGGCGTTGTTGATCAGCCCGCGAATGCTGCCGAACTCTTCAGACAAATCTGCGATAGCACTCTCCATTGCCTTGCGGTCACGCACATCCAGTACCAGCGTATGCACCTTGGTCTGCTTCGACAGCTCGGCGCTCAACGCGGCAAGACGGTCCTCGCGACGGCCGGTCAATACCAGCGACCAGCCTGCTTCGGCAAAACGGCGGGCACAGGCCTCACCGAAACCGGAAGTAGCGCCCGTGATGAATACAGTGGAAGTCATTTCGTTCTCCTGACCTGGCGCGAAAAAACAGCGCACCTGTTAATAAGTTCTGATGAGGGCAGCAGAATGCCCGTCAGCGGCACGTCGATGCAACAACCCAGTGTATTTGTACAAAAAACAACCAACTCAAGCCGAGCCATACGCCACGGGCCTTGCAGGCAGTTTTGCCCACCTTATCCACAGTCAGACACACAATCTCTGGGGGCAAGTCGGTAACGCTGAAAGTCCCGTAGTTCGGGGCTTCCAGCAGGTATGGAGAAGTTTTGACCTTGACTTTGCCCGATACTGCCAGGACGCCACGAGGCGTCAGAAAACCGTAATGGCCTGTAGCCCAGACGCAGTAACGGCTGGATCACTATTTCCAAGGCTTGTTAACAGACTTATCCACAGGCTGTGTAACTGGAAAAGCTGTATGAACGACCAGCTTCAATACTGTTGACAAACACCCCTGAAAACCGGTCGAAAACCCTTGATCAAAATTTAATCAATCGCCTGCAAGCCTTATGCATAAAGGGCTTCAGGCACATACTCCCAAGTTATTAACAGCCGGTTCCACAGTAAACCTGAACAAGTCAAAACGGTGACAAAACAACCATTTGCAGCGGTTTTATGTCGCACTTGGCAGACCCGTCAAAATTGTTTTCCACAATCGCAAAAAGTGACGCCCCGAATGTTTGCACATTCGGGGCGCGCGTCGAAAACGGCAGGGTTTTGACGAACTCAGTGTCCGCCCAGATAAGCGTTCCTGACCTCTTCATTTACAAGCAATTCCTTGCCTGTGCCGGACAGCCGGATCTCGCCATTAACCATCACGTAGGCGCGATCAGACAGCTTCAGCGCATGGTTGGCGTTCTGCTCGACCAGAAAGATCGTCATGCCAGTCGCTGCCAGTTCCCGCAGGGTCGAGAAGATCTGTTTGACGATGATCGGCGCCAGCCCAAGGCTCGGCTCATCAAGCAACAACAGCCTGGGACGACTCATCAGCGCACGGGCGATGGCGAGCATTTGCTGCTCGCCTCCGGACATGGTCATGGCGCGCTGGTTGCGGCGTTCCTTGAGCCTGGGGAACAGTTCGAACATGCGCTGCATGTCTTCGGCCGAATGCTTGTCGCCAATCGGTATGGTGCCCATCATCAGGTTCTCCTCGACCGACATGTCGGGAAACACCCGCCGCCCTTCCGGCGACTGCGCAATGCCGTTGGAGGCGATGTAATGCGAGGACTTCTGGGTGATGTCGGTGCCCTGATAGATGATCTGCCCGCTGGCGGCGCGCGGCTGGCCGAAGATCGACATCAACAGCGTCGACTTGCCTGCACCGTTGGAGCCGATCAGGCTGACTGTTTCGCCCTCGTTTATGTGCAGCGAGACCTTCTTCAAAGCCTGAATCGGCCCGTAAAACACATCGATCTCTTTCAGTTCGAGGATCGGCTTGCTCATACCAGCTCCTCTTCATCAGCGCCCAGGTACGCAGCAATCACTTTCGGATCGTTGCGGATCTGTTCCGGCCCGCCCGCGGCAATCACGTTGCCATGGTCGAGCACCACAATATCGTCGGAAATTCCCATCACCATGCCCATGTCGTGCTCGATCAGCACAATGGTCATGTCGTGTTCATCGCGCAGCAGGCGGATCATGCCGCTGAGCGCCTCGGTTTCCTGCGGGTTGAGACCGGCAGCCGGTTCATCCAGGCAGATCACCTGCGGACGCGTGCACATGGCCCGGGCGATTTCCAGACGACGTTGCTGCCCGTAGGACAGCTCTCCGGCCAGACGATTGGCGCAGTCCACCAGGTCCACGACTTCCAGCCAGTAGAACGCCGTATTGAGCGCATCCTCTTCAGCCTTGCGATAGCCTTTGGTGTTGAGGATCCCGCTGATCAGGCTGCGGTTGACCCACATGTGCTGGGCAACCAGCAGGTTTTCAACGACCGACATTTCCTTGAACAGACGAATGTTCTGAAACGTACGCGCCAGCCCTGCCCTGTTGACCAGATGGGTACCACCAAACATTTTGTAGTACACCCGGCTGAAGAAGCTTCTAGGCGAAACAAAGTCGGTCGCCTTGAACGGCTCGCCCAGCAGCCTGATCACATTGGTGGTCTTGTCGCGGGTGTGCAGCTCGATGCGTCCGCCTGTGGCCTTGTAGAAGCCGATCAGGCAGTTGAACACGGTGGTCTTGCCTGCGCCGTTGGGGCCGATCAGAGCGAAGATAGAGTTGCGGCGAACTTTGAGGCTGACATCGCTGAGAGCCTTGATGCCGCCGAAGTGCATCATCAGGTGCTCGACGGAAAGAATCACTTCATTGCTCATCGCGCACCTCCTTCTGTCACCAGCGCACCCTTGCGCGGTTTGACGCCGGTACGGCTGATGCGGATCAGCCCGCGTGGGCGCCAGATCATCATCAACACCATCAGGATGCCGAACAGCAGCACGCGGTACTCGGAGAAGCTGCGCAACAGTTCAGGCGCAACGGTCAGCACGAACGCAGCGATAACCACCCCTACGGTCGACCCCATACCGCCCAGCACCACAATCGCCAGAATCAGTGCAGACTCGAAGAAGGTGAACGACGTCGGGTTGACGAAGCCCTGATAGCTGGCGAAAAAAACTCCAGCCAGCCCGGCCGTCGAAGCACCAATGGTGAACGCCGAGAGCTTGACCAGAACATGATTGAGGCCCATCGAACGGCAGGCGATCTCGTCCTCGCGCAGGGCTTCCCAGGCGCGGCCGATCGGCATGCGAGTCAGACGATGCTTGATGAACAACACGGCCAGCACGACGAGAAACAGCACGGTGTAGATGAACAGGAATTTCAGGTCCGGGTTGTAATCGAAGCCGAAATATTCATGAATCGGAATGCCACCATCCTTGGCACGACGGCCGAACTCCAGGCCGAAAAAGGTCGGTGACGGCACCGGCACACCGTTCGGGCCGCCCGTGAACGACAGCCAGTTATTCAGCACCAGACGGATGATTTCCCCGAACCCCAGCGTCACGATGGCCAGATAATCGCCATGCATGCGTAACACGGGAAAGCCCAGAATACATCCGGCCAGTGCCGCCGCAATTGCCGCCAGCGGCAGCGCCGACCAGAAGCCCAGGCCAAGGTACTGATAGCCAAGCGCCAGGCCATAGGCTCCGATGGCATAGAACGCCACGTAGCCCAGATCGAGCAGGCCGGCCAGGCCGACCACGATATTCAGGCCAAGCCCCAGCAATACGTAGATCAGCCCGAGGATAACCACGGTCAGAATGTACTTGTTGGCGAAGATCGGAAACACGATGGCAATCACGATCAGTAGCGGAATGATCCAGTACAGGCGGGATTTGTGATCAGGCTTGAGCACATGCACGCCGGAGTCGGAGCTTTCGAAGCTCTGGGAAACACGTATGCCTTTGGGTGTTTGCAGAAACAGGCTGATCAGAAAACGACCGACCATGACCACGGCCACCAGCCAGGCCACACGGGTGGGTTGCAGGTTGAAACTGTAGCCATCGAGCACTATCCCGACGATGGGACCGAACACGATCAGCGCCAGCAGCCCCGCAACCACGGCATCTATCAGGCTTTTCTTGATTTCAACAGGTTTGACGACAGGAGCAGCAACAGGAGCGGACATACTTATACCTTCGCCACGAGTGGGCGACCCAGCAGGCCTTGAGGACGGAAAATCAGGATAAGCACCAACAGCCCGAAACTGAACACGTCTTTGTAATCGGAGTTGATCAGGCCGGAGAACTGCGACTCGGCAACCCCCAGGATCAAGCCGCCCAACATGGCACCCGGCAGCGAGCCGATCCCGCCCAGCACTGCGGCAGTGAACGCCTTGATGCCGATGATGAAGCCGGCATAGAAGTCGAACGTGCCGTAATTCATGGTGATCAGCACACCGGCCAGCGCCGCCATGGCAGCACCGATGATGAACACGTAGGAGATGACCCGATCAGTGTTGATGCCCAGAATCGACGCCATCTTGCGGTCCTGCTGCGTGGCGCGGCACATGCGGCCCAGCTTTGTGTATTTGATGATGTAGGTCAGCACGCCCATGCCGACAAAAGCGGCGATGAGAATGAAGATCTTGGTGTAGGTAATTTGCACAAAGCCGCTGCCAATCTCGAAGCGCCACGCACCTTCAAGCAACGTGGGCACGCCCTGCTGGCGAGCGCCCTGACTGATCTGCGCGTAGTTTTGCAGGATCAGGGAAATACCGATGGCGCTGATCAGCGGTGCCAGCCGGGTCGAGTTGCGCAGCGGCTTGTAGGCCACGCGCTCGATGACAAACCCGTATACCCCCGTCACCACGATGGTGAAGACCAGTGTGCCGAGAATCAGGAATGGAAAGGATTCCAGTCCGAAGAAAGACAGAACCGCCAGACCGATAGCGGCCAGGTAGGCGGAAATCATATAAACGTCGCCGTGGGCGAAGTTGATCATGCCGATGATGCCGTAGACCATCGTATAGCCGATGGCGATGAGGCCATAGACAGACCCGAGGGTGAGTCCGTTGACCATTTGTTGCAGGAAGATCCCATCCATCACGCACGCTCACACTGAAAGGCAGCTCAGCACCCCGCCGATCACACCCTCGTGAGGTGCGACCGACAGGTCCGAAAACAATAAAAGAGATGCAGGCTCGCTCATGGGCGAGCCCATCACCGGGTCAGCGTCTGCCGGGCAGAACTGACACGAGGTCTATCTCACTTCTGTTTTTCGAGTTGCTTGTATTTGCCGGCGGCGTCCCACTGGTAAACAACATAGTCGGAAACTTTCAGGTCGCCTTTGGCATCCCAGGCTTTTTCACCCATGACGGTCTTGACCGGGTGCGCTTTAAGCCACTCTGCGGCTTTGTCGCCCTTGTTGGATTTGGCACCATTGAAACCGGCAGCCAGGGCCTGTATCGAAGCGTACGCGTAGAGGGTATAGCCTTCAGGCTCGTAACCAGACTTGCGGAATTGGTCCACGACTGCCTTGCTGTCCGGCAGTACGCGCGGGTCGGCACCGAAGGTCATGTACACGCCGTCTACGTATTGCGCACCACCGGCAGTGGTGACCAGTTCGTCAGTCACGATACCGTCATCAGACATGAACTTGACGTCCTTGAGGCCCTGCTCGCGCATCTGGCGAACCAGTGGACCGGCTTCCGGATGCAGGCCACCGAAGTACACAACGTCGGCACCGGTCGAACGGATTTTCGTTACCAGCGCACTGAAATCCTTTTCGCCTCGGGTCAGACCCTCCTCAAGTACCGGCTTCACGCCACGCGCTACCAGTTGTTTGGCAGTGGCATCAGCAAGCCCTTTACCGTAGGTGTCCTTGTCATTGATGACCGCGACTTTCTTGCCCTTGAGCACATCAACGATGTAATCACCGGCGACCACACCTTGCTGATCGTCACGACCGCACATACGGAACATTTCCTTCAGGCCACGCTCGGTCACCGTCGGGTTGGTCGAACCCGGCGTGATGGCAATTACTCCCGCATCGCTGTAAACCTCTGAAGCAGGAATGGTCGACGACGAGCAGAAGTGCCCGACCACGCCGATCACTTTGTCCTGGTCAACCAGACGGTTGGCCACTGCCACGGCCTGTTTCGGCTCACAGGCGTCATCGCCCGCGACCAGCACGATTTTTTCCCCGTTCACACCGCCCGCCGCGTTGATCGCGTCGGCCGCAGCCTGCGCACCTTTCATGTACTGCAGCCCAAATGATGCGTTCGCGCCGGTCATCGGACCCGCAACACCGATTTTCACGTCCGCCTGTGCAAACGAAGACACGCCCAATGCAGTTGCCACTGCGATTGCCAGAAAACCTTTCCTGTAAAACGTATGCGACATGAGTGGTGCTCCTGAGGATATTTTTTTAATTAGCAGTGCGGTTACATGATTGCCCGGATACGCGTTTGCTTAGAGCAAGGCTCGTGCCATCACTTTTTCCTTATTGAAAATGTCATGCGTTTCCAGCCATTCAGTAACACGACTGCTCAAGTCGCAGGCCGTACAACCGCTTGAGACGCCAAAGGTGCAACCCTCCCCATAAAAAGGGCAACCCAAGCCGGATCAAATAGCAACCCGACCCAATACCTTTGGACAACCCACCTGTAACAACACGCGTCACCGAATTGCACACGCCCGGTGCGCGAACGCTACGAGACGCACCATTTGAGGCTAGCGGATTCAGCCGCAACTGCCGGAATCAACGCCTTAATCTGAAACACACGTCACGCAAGCGCAGTAATAACCTTCCCGCATGCGACCGACAAACGACCTTTAAGCGAGATATCATTCCGATTATTCATAGTGCCCGTGTCTGCACCCTCGCGCCTCGAACAGAGAAACCATCATGCTGAACAAACGTCATCTGCCCTCGATAGCCGCATTGCAATGCTTTGAGGCGGTGACCCGGCACCTGAGCTTCACCCGCGCGGCCGAAGAACTCAACCTGACCCAGAGCGCCGTCAGCAAACAGGTTGCGCAGCTTGAGGAGCTGGTTCAGCACCTGCTGTTTCAGCGCGTCCGCCGCCGTTTGCAGTTGACGCCAGCCGGGGCGCTGTATCTGGCCGAAGTGCGCAAGATCCTGACCCAGATAGAGATGTCCACTCACTTCCTGCGCTCTTACGGCGGAGAAACCGAGGTACTGCGGGTGTCCACGCCCTCGACGTTCGGTGCCCGGTGGCTGGTGCCACGCCTGAAGGGCTGGCGCTTGCGTCATCCGCATATTCACCTGGACCTGATCAACGAACAGGAGTCTGACGACCTGATCAAAGGACGTTGCGACGTGTCGTTCTACTTCGGTCAGGCCGCCATACCGGGCGCGGAAAGCGTGAAGCTGTTTGGCGAAGAACTGGTAGCGGTGTGTTCACCCGAGAGCCTGCCGGTTGAACCCCTCAGCGACCCGACTCAGTTGAGCGAACTGGTCCTGCTACAGAATGCCTTCCGCCCCGAGGCCTGGCACGAATGGTTCGAAAGCCAGGGTTATCACACCGACCATAGCTATCACGGGCCGCGTTTTGAGACGTTCTATATGTGCATCCGCGCCGCACAGGTCGGCTGCGGTGTCGCGCTGTTGCCACGCTTTCTGGTCGAGGAAGAACTGGCAGAGAACAAGCTGGTAATTGCATGGGATTACGCATTGCCCAGCACTAACAGTGCGTACTACCTGTCCTATCCGGAACACACTGCCGACGTGCCCAAAATCCGGGTTTTTCTGCAGTGGATGCTGGAACAGTTGGATCAACCGGCCCGTTAAGGGCGACAATGCCCACCCATCCGGCCGTGAGCTTTCCGTGGTGACAGACAGGAAGTCGCGGGTCCGACATTATCCGGCTGCTCTGGAGAGCCCGATTCAATGAGCGAGAGCGCCTTTTCAAATCGTATCGTGCAAAGCCTGCTCGACACCGATTTCTACAAGCTGACCATGATGCAGGCGGTGCTGCACAACTACCCCAACGTCGACGTTGAGTGGGAGTTTCGGTGCCGCAACGGGGAGGATCTTCGCCCCTACCTGGACGAGATCAGACACCAGATCGAGTTGCTGTGCGAGCTGTCCCTGAGCCCGGAACACCTGGCTTTTCTGGAGCGCATCACGTTCATAAAACCGGACTTTCTGAGGTTTCTGGGACTGTTCCGCTTTAACACCCGCTATGTGAAAACCAGCATCGAAAACGATGAGCTGTGCATTCGTCTGCACGGTCCCTAGCTGCACGTCATTCTGTTCGAAGTGCCACTGCTGGCGATCGTCAGTGAGGTGCGTAACCGACACCGCTATCCTGACACCCTGCTCAGTCAGGCGCGGGATCGTCTGTATGACAAGTTCGAATGGCTGACCACTCATGCCACGGCCGATGAACTGGCCGAGCTGAAAGTGGCGGACTTCGGCACGCGCAGGCGTTTTTCCTATCGTGTGCAGGAAGAAATGCTTGGCGTCCTGAAAAACGATTTCCCAGGCCAGTTTGTCGGCACCAGCAACGTTCATCTGGCCCGTCAGCTTGACCTGAAACCCTTGGGCACCATGGCTCACGAATGGATCATGGCCCATCAGCAGCTGGGACCGCGCCTGATCGACAGTCAGATCGCCGCGCTTGATTGCTGGGTCCGCGAGTACCGCGGCCTGCTGGGGATCGCGCTGACAGACTGCATCACCACTGACGCATTCCTGAATGACTTCGATCTGTACTTCGCCAAACTGTTCGACGGTTTGCGCCATGATTCGGGCGACCCGGTGAAGTGGGCCGAAAAATGCATCTCGCATTACCAGAAGCTCGGTATCGACCCGATGAGCAAGACGCTGGTGTTTTCCGACGGGCTGAACCTGCCCAAGGCACTCGACATCTTCCGGGCGTTACGCGGACGCATCAATGTCAGCTTCGGGATCGGCACCAACCTGACCGCCGACATACCCGGCATCGCGCCCATGAACATGGTGCTGAAAATGACCGCATGCGCCGGTCAGGCTGTGGCAAAGATTTCCGACGAGCCCGGCAAGACGCAGTGCAAGGACCCGAACTTTGTCGCCTACCTGCGACATGTGTTCAAGGTGCCGGATTTGCCGAGCCCTGAAAAACCAGCTTGAATTGTCCTATTTACGAGGAGTGAATCATGCACGCCGTACAGCGCCAGATTGCTGAACAGCTCAAGGTCCAGCCACCTTTCGCGGACCAGAACGCGCTACAGGCCGAAGTCGCCCGCCGCGTCAGTTTCATCAAGGAATGCCTGCAGAACGCACGGCTCAAGACCCTGGTGCTCGGCATCAGCGGCGGGGTCGACTCACTGACGGCCGGCTTGCTCGCTCAGCGTGCGGTGAAGGAATTGCGCGCGAGCACAGGCGATAACAGCTACCGCTTTATCGCCGTGCGTCTGCCCTATGTCGTGCAGGCCGATGAGCACGAAGCCCAGGCCTCGGTCGACTTCATCGAGCCGGACGAGCGCCATACCATCAACATCGGTAGCAGCGTCAAGGCGCTGGCTGCCGAGGTGAAGGCGTTTGACGGTCTTCCAGCCAGCTCGGTGGATTTCGTTCTCGGCAACACCAAGGCGCGCATGCGCATGGTCGCGCAGTACACCGTCGCCGGCGCTTATCAGGGTCTGGTGATCGGTACTGACCACGCTGCCGAAGCGGTCATGGGCTTCTTCACCAAGTTCGGCGACGGCGCATGCGATCTGGCACCGTTGAGCGGTCTGGTGAAAAACCAGGTACGCGCTATTGCCCGCCATTTCGGCGCACCGGAATCACTGGTCGAGAAAGTACCGACGGCGGACCTGGAAGACCTGTCCCCCGGCAAACCGGACGAAGCCTCGCACGGCGTGACCTACGCCGAGATCGACGCTTTCCTGCACGGTGAACCAGTACGTGAGGAAGCCTTCAAGATCATCTGCGAAACCTACGCCAAGACCCAGCACAAACGCGAGCTGCCGTACGCGCCGTGAGTGGGTGCGTGCGGAACGAGAGAGCAGCAACACCATCGTGCCCATGCTCCGCGTGGGTACGCCTTTCTGGACGCTCTGCGTCCGTTTCTGAATGTGCGGCGCGGCACAGTTCTGTGACGCAGAGCGTCACCCACGGCATTCCCACGCAGGAGCGTGCGGAACGATAATCTCAATTATCGTGCGACGCTCTGCGTCTGGTCTTGCGTTTGCGGCGCGGCGCATATCTGCGACGCGGAGCGTCAACCAAGGCATCCCCGCGCTGGAGCGTGCGGAACGATAATCTCAACTATCGTGCGACGCTCTGCGTCTGGTCTTGCGTTTGCGGCGCGGCGCATATCTGCGACGCGGAGCGTCAACCAAGGCATCCCCACGCTGCAGCGTGCGGAACGATAATCTCAACTATCGTGCGACGCTCTGCGTCGGCATGCCGTTCTGGACGCTCCGCGTCCTCGTTCGGGGGCGTGTCGTTACTTCAGGGTCACAGCGCCTTTCATCATGCTGATGTGCCCTAGAAATGTGCAGAAGAACTGGTATTCCTGTGCCGGGTCCAGCTTCGATACATCAAAGGTAACCGAGTCTTTTTCACCAGCGCCGATGACTTTGGTGTGGGCGATGACGCGGCTGTCGTCGGGCTTCAGGTAATCCTTGTCGATGCCGACAGCCATGCCGTCGGTAACGATTGCCTGGGTATCGGACTTCTTGCTCAGCACCCAGTTATGGCCCATGACATTCTTCGGCAGGCTGCCGGAGTGCGTCAGGTTGACGGTGAATTCCTTGCAGCTCTTGTCTATCTCAATGGCTTTGGTGTTGTACATCATTTGATCGGTCGAATCGACTGTGGCCGAACACTCGGCAGCCAGCAACTGGCTACTGGCCAACGACAACAGCGAAATCGCTACAAGCTTGCGAATCATTTGAATCTCCAGGGCAGGACTTGATTAACGTGATAACTGACGTAAGAAGAGAGTGCCCGATCAGGGCCGGGGTTCCAAGGACGTGCGTCAAATGGTCCCTCGGGCGCTCGCGACGGAGCGCCCTTCTGAAGAACGATTCACGGGAGCAGGTAATTAGGCGCTGACCGGCATCACCGTCACCCGGACATCGGGATCATGCGTGCCGCCGCCCAGAATCACGCCGCGCAAAGGCGAGACGTCAGAAAAGTCCCGTCCCCAGGCCAGGCTGATGTGCTCCAGCGCAGGTTGCACATTGTTGGTGGGGTCGAAGTCGACCCAGCCAGAAGCCGGACAGAACACCGATACCCAGGCATGCGAGGCATCGGCACCGATCAAGCGGGGCTGGCCCGGTGGTGGCTGGGTCAGCAGATAGCCACTTACGTAGCGCGCGGCCAGACCTCGAGAGCGCAGGCACGCCAGCATCAAGTGGGCGAAGTCCTGACACACCCCCCGTCGCCGCTCCAGCACTTCCACCAGGGGCGTGGCGACCTGAGTCGCCTCTTCATCGAAGGTGAATTCGTCGAAAATCTTTTCCATCAGGGCCTGTACGCACAGCAACAACGGGCGGCCCGGCGGGAAACAGACCTGCGAGAATTCGACGAACGAACGCTTCAGGTGAACATAGGGGGATTCGAAGCGATAGCGGCAGGCCTCCAGAATATCAGCAGTCATCGGCTTGGCGCTGTAAGTCAGCGCACTGCGGGTCACTTCCCATTCCGGCGACAGATTGAAGTCCAGAAACGGCTTCTCCATGACCTCGATACGCAACCGCGCATTGACTTGCAACTCGTCGTGCGGACGCTCGAACGCCAGTCGGGTCAGCGGGTTGCCGAACACATCCAGCTCATCACGGCGCGTGGTAGGCTCCGGAAAAATCTCGAGTGCCTGCTCGGTGCAACGCTGCCACGGGCTGCTGCGCGGCCAGAGATGCGCCAGTTGCTGAGCCAGCGAAACCGGGCTGTCGTACTTGTAATGCGTGTCATGAAAAATCTGGTAGAAGGCGCTCATCAGACAGATACCGTGCGTTGGCTGACGTCATCGACGTGAGCAAAATGGCGCAGCGCCAGGCGGTCGGAGGCCTGCCCACTGCTGTCACCAATGCTCTGCAGCAGATCGGCCAGCCCGTCGAGAACAGCGTCGATGCTGCTCTGACCGAACAGCGGGTTCTCCAGACTGCCAAGGTCAAATGCGGCGAGACGCTGAGCCAGCACCGCCAGGCTGCTGTCACGCGGCGCATCGAACTCGTCGTTCAGGCGGCGCAGCGAGCGTTGCACCAGCTTGAGCTGAAACAGCACCGCATGCGGGTTCTGCTCATCAAGCAACAAAAGGTCCAGCACCGGAATCAGGTGCGGCACGGCCATGTACCGCGAACGATAAGTGATGCTGCTGTTGCCCAGCTCCAGCAACCACTCCAGCCCGGCTTTCTCCGAGACTGCCGAGCCGCGCAAGAACGCTGCCAGACTGGTGCTGAGAAACTTCAGGCGCTCGATACGTCGCCCGATCATCAAAAAGCTCCAGCCTTCGTCGCGGGTCATGTCGTCCAGCGCAAAACCGGAAAGCGCTGCCAGAGACATCACCAGACGGTTGAGAAAAGCCAGCAGCTCGCCAAAATCCGGCTCTTCGGTTTCCAGGCTTGAGGCTTCGCGCTGCAATTCCACCAGCGCCTGCCAGTTTTCCCGTGAGAGCTTGCCGCGCACTTGCGAAGCGGCCCACTGCAAACGCTGCAAATTGGCGCGCAGGCTGAACGGCCACTCGTCGCCCAGCAGAGCAACCAGCAGGCGATCCTTCAACTCTTCGCCCTCCTCGGCTTCGGGCAGCATGCCCAGGCTCTCGGCCAGCGCGACGGCCGCCTGCAACGCGAGGGGATCGTCGTCATCGACATAGCGCGTCAACATGATGCGCAGCAGGCGAGCACTGTCGTCGCAACGTTCGCAGTAACGCCCGAACCAGAACAGGTTCTCCACCACCCGCGACGGCAGGTAAGGATCACGGCGAATCAGGTCATAGACACCCAGCGTGCGCTGCCCCTTCCAGGGCTCGCCAAGGTGCGAGCGTTCGCCCAGCACCCAGGTGTCCTTGCTCGCACCGCCGCGCTGCATCGACACCACGTCGGCATCGGCTTCGGCGGCCACTCGGGTCAGGCCGCCCGGTAGCACGCGATAGCCGTCAAGGCTGGCCACTGCGTAGACACGCATGCCGATGGCGCGCGGCTGCAAACCGGTACCATCGGCCTGCAGCACCGGTGCATGAGACAACTGCGCCAGCTCCTGGGCGACGTAGGCATAGGGGCGCGACTGCATGCGCAGGGCAAGCGCGTTGCGCTGCTCCTCATTCAAGTCGCGACCGAACACCGGGGCGAAGTGCTGCGAAGGAAATGCAGGTTTGATCAACAGATCGGGCAGTTTCTCCAGCGCTTGCGCCAGCACGGGCGGTTCTCCGCACCACCAGGTTGCGACCGATGGCAGGATCAGATCTTCGCCAAACAGGTACTGACTGATTTTCGGCAAAAAGCCCAGCAGGCCAGGCGACTCCAGAACACCACTGCCCAATGCGTTGGCGACCAGCACATTGCCCTGACGCACAGCCTCCAGCAGCCCCGGCACACCGAGCGCGGAATCGGTACGTAATTCCAGAGGATCGCAGAAGTCGTCGTCCAGACGGCGCATGATCGCGTGAACCCGACGCAAGCCGCTGAGGGTTTTCAGGTAAACAGTGGCATCGCGTACGGTCAGATCGCCGCCCTCGACCAGCGGATAACCCAACTGCCGCGCTAAATACAAATGCTCGAAGTAACTTTCGTTGAAACGCCCCGGCGTCAGCAGCACCACCAGAGGCGCCTCGCTGCTGGTCGGTGCCTGCCGGGCAAGCGTCTGTTGCAATGCGTCGAAGAAACCCGAGAGGTGCCGGACTTGCAGGTCACGATAGGTTTCCGGCAAGGCACGCGCGACGCTCTGGCGATTTTCCAGTGCATAACCAGCACCCGAAGGCGCCTGGGTGCGGTCGGCAGTCACCCACCAGCGCCCGTCCGGGGTACGTGCCAGATCGACCGCGTACATATGCAGGAACGTGCCTTCGGGAGGTTTTACGCCCTGACACGGCCACAGAAAGTTGTTATGGCCAAATACCAGTTCAGCGGGCAGCAGGCCATTGGCAATCAGCGTCTGCGGGCCGTAAAGGTCCGCCAGCACCGCGTTGAGCAGCCGTGCACGCTGGGCAATACCTGCCGCCACGTGCTGCCACTCATCGGCCGCAATGATGTGCGGCAACAGGTCCAGCTCCCATGGGCGGTCCGCGCCTTTGGGGTCGGCGTAAACGTTATAGGTGACACCGTTTTCCTGGATCTGCCGGGTCAGCAAGGCTTGGCGCTGGATCAGTTGCGCCGAGGTGCTGCGTTGCATGTGTTCGTACAGACGACGCCAGTGCGGGCGGACGGCACCGTCGGCATCGAGCATTTCGTGGTAAGTACCCTCGGACAGCGGGTAATGGTCAAGCAGGTCGGGCATGGAAGGCTCGGCAGGCAACGTAAGGACTTCAGATTAGTGCAGTCAGATGTCACGTCCGTGTGCATCTGACGCACAGAGCCACTGTTTTTCTAATGCAGACGCATATCCAGCGTCATCGGCAGCTCGTCGTTAATGTTGAGCGACGGAACGTCCAGTTTGCCCGGGGTGTGACCGATGCGGAAGAAACGTGACAGGCGACGACTTTCCGCTTCGTTGGCGTTGACCGGCAAGGTTTCGTAGTTACGGCCGCCCGGATGGGCGACATGATACTCGCAGCCACCCAGCGAGCGGTGCATCCAGGTGTCGAGCAGATCAAAAACCAGTGGCGCGTGGACGCCGATGGTCGGTTGCAGGCAGTTGGCCGGTTGCCAGGCGCGATAACGCACACCCGCGACGAACTCGCCAACCCGTCCAGTGGGCTGCAAAGGCACCGCGACGCCGTTGCAGGTCAATACGTAGCGCTGCGGTGGTAGCCCGCTGAGATGCACCTGCAAGCGCTCCAGCGACGAATCGACGTAGCGCACCGCGCCACCGGCCGAGCCTTCTTCACCCAGAACGTGCCAGGGCTCCAGCGCCTGCCGCAGCTCCAGCTCGATGCCATTGACGGCGTAATCACCCACTTTCGGAAAGCGAAACTCCAAATGCGCAGAGAACCAGTCGGCCTGCACCGGGTAGCCTGCCGAGTTGAGGTCGGCGACCACATCGGCGAAATCCTGCTCGATGAAGTGCGGCAGCATGAAGCGATCATGCAATTGCGTGCCCCAGCGTGCCAGCTTGGCCGGTGCATAGGGTTCACGCCAGAAACGCGCCACCAGTGCGCGTAGCAGTAACTGCTGCGCCAGGCTCATGCGCGCATGCGGCGGCATCTCGAAGGCACGCAGCTCCAGCAGGCCAAGACGCCCGGTCGCACCATCGGGCGAGTACAGCTTGTCGATACAGAATTCGGCGCGATGGGTATTGCCGGTGACGTCGATCAACAGATTGCGCAACAGACGATCGACGATCCACGGCGCGACTTCTTCACCAGGCTCCGGCATCTGTGCGAAGGCGATTTCCATTTCATAAAGCGAGTCGTTGCGCGCCTCATCGATGCGTGGTGCCTGGGACGTCGGGCCGATGAACAGGCCGGAAAACAGATACGATAGCGAAGGATGGTTGTGCCAATAGCTGATCAGACTGCGCAGCAGGTCTGGACGACGCAAAAACGGCGAATCCGCCGGTGTCGCACCGCCCAGCACGAAGTGGTTGCCGCCGCCTGTGCCGGTGTGGCGGCCGTCGATCATGAATTTCTCTGTGGTCAGACGTGTGAGACGCGCCTGCTCGTAAAGAAACTCGGTGCGCTCGACCAACTCGTCCCAACTGGCGGACGGCTGCACGTTGACCTCGATCACACCAGGGTCCGGGGTAATGCGGAAGTTACACAGACGCGGATCGCTCGGTGGCTCGTAGCCTTCCAGCAGAATCGGGCATTGCAGTTCTTCAGCGGTCGCTTCGATCACGGCCACCAGTTCAAGGTATTCCTCAAGCTTTTGCAGTGGCGGCATAAACAGATACAGACGCCCGTCGCGCGCTTCGGCACACAGCGCCGTACGAGTCAGCCAGTCGGCCGACTCATCGATTTTCGGTGAGCGTTCGGCGTCGATATCTGTGGACTTGAGCGCCGAGGTCAGCGAGTCGCTGTCGGCAAGCTCCGGGAAGTCCTGGTTATGATCGGTCGGATGAATGAACGGGTACTCCGCCGCCTTGACCCAGGGTTGCGAGGCCAATGGCAGGCGATAGCCCAGCGCGGAATCACCCGGCACCAGACGGCAGTGTTCGTCACGCAAGTACCAGCGGCCACTCTGCCAGCTATCGCCGCCTGCATTACGGGCCAACGGCAGGACCTGACCAATCATCTTGTCCAGCCCCTGAGCGAAGACCTTGCGCAGACGCGCGCGCTCCAGCTCATCACCCAGCCGCGAGTCTTCGGCAGTCACGTTGACTGGCAATGCGCCTTCGCGCCACAGGTAGTAGAAATTGTCTTCGTAAGCCGGAAAAACGAAACGGGCCGGTAGTTTCAGACGCTCGGCAACGCTGGCCAGAAAGCGCCCGGCCAGCTCGCCGGTAGCGCCGTAATCCTGGGTTTCATCGGCGATCAGCGCATTGTTGCGCCAGACCGGTTTGCCATCCTTGCGCCAGAAACAGTTCAGTGACCAGCGTGGCAACTGTTCGCCCGGATACCATTTGCCCTGGCCAAAATGCACGATCCCCAGTGGCGCGTAATGCGCGCGCATGCGCTGAAACAGCTCGGCAGACAGCTCGCGCTTGCGAGGCCCCAGCGCAGCCGTGTTCCATTCGGCACCGTCGCGATCATCGATGGACACGAACGTCGGTTCGCCGCCCATGGTCAGGCGCACGTCGTCACGCGTCAGGTCCGCGTCGATCTGTCGGCCGAGGGACTGAATGTCCTGCCATTGCTCTTCGGTGTACGGCTTGGTGACCCGCGGGGCCTCCCAGATGCGCTCGACCGACATTTCGTGGCTGAAATCGGTTTCGCACGGCTCGACCAGACCGCTGATCGGCGCTGCGGAAGACGGTTCCGGGCTGCACGCCAGCGGAATATGCCCTTCGCCTGCAAAGAGGCCGGAAGTAGCATCCAGACCGACCCAGCCAGCACCCGGCAGATAGACCTCGCACCAGGCATGCAGGTCTGTGAAGTCGACATCAGTGCCCGACGGCCCGTCCAGCGCCTCGACATCGGCCTTGAGCTGGATGAGATAGCCCGATACAAATCGCGCCGCCATACCCAGATGGCGCAACAGCTGCACCAGCAGCCACGCGGAGTCACGGCAAGAGCCTGAAGCGTTTTCCAGGGTGAATTCCGGGGTCTGCACACCCGGTTCCATACGGATCAGGTAAGCGACGTCCTGACTCAGGCGCTGGTTGAGGCCCACCAGAAAGTCGATGGCGGGTATCGGCTCGCGACTGATGCTGTCCAGATACGCCTGAAATCTTGGGGTCAGCGGCAGTTTTTCCAGGTACGGCGCCAGCTCGCGCTGTTCTTCGCTGGCATAGTTGAAGGGGATGTTTTCGGCGTAAGGCTCCAGAAAGAAATCGAACGGATTGAACACCGCCATCTCGGCGACCAGATCGACCTCGACGCGAAATTCCCTGGTCTTTTCCGGGAAGACCAGACGCGCCAGGTAATTACCTTGAGGATCCTGCTGCCAGTTGATGAAGTGGTTTTCGGGCAGGACTTTCAGCGAATACGACAGTACGCGCGTGCGGCTGTGAGCGGCCGGGCGCAGGCGAACGATCTGAGGACCCAGTTCGACCGCGCGTTCGTAGCGATAGTGCGTGACATGGTGCAAGGCAATATGAATCGACACGGCGTGCCTCCTGCGAGCCTGAACGGTAATTGAGCCGCGCAAGACTTATGCCATCCGGTCAAAGTCGTGCGCCAACGAGAGTGACATTCCCCGCCCGATCAGGCGCAGCACCAAAATTGTGCTCGCCTGAACTGAAGGTGCAAGGGTCGCACGGAAACGGGGCGCACAGGGCAATAAGGTTGGACCCGCACGCAATATTTACTTAGTGCCACAGACAGATTGATGCCTGATTACATCGTCCTCCAATGATTAACCATTATCGGAGCACTTGTAATGACACAGCTAAATCCCGCGCAACAACCGCTTTCAGAACCGACCCCGGCTGTCGACGCTCACATCGACCTCATGGATCCGGCCGAAAGTGCTGACTACGAGACGACACGAAAAGCATTGCTTGCGGTAATGCAGAGCAGCAATGCCCCTATCAGCCTTGAAGACATTCGAATCAAGCCAGATCCAGCGTCCGGATTCGGCGAATACTGCGCTGAGAAAGCGGCTCTGCCTGCACCGCTCCAAGCCGAAAAGCAGGAGTTGCCGTTTCAGATAGACAGCGATGGCAGCGTCAGCCTGGCATTGATGCTGAGCTACAACTACGGGTTGTCGCTTCCACCATCGCCTGACAAAACGGCAATCAAAACCCTGCTCAATACGCTGGCAGAACTTCGCGCCAGTCAGGAATTGGGGCTTATTGATCAGTTCGACATCAAGGCCATGCTGACACCGAAAAATCTGCAGGACCTGAAACGAGCCCGCACCGAGTACCTGGGCAACGAAGGTGGCACGCTGCTAAGCAAGCTGGGTGCTGAAATCATTGCCTCCTGTCCACTGGCAGATGTGCAGGACTCCCCAGTGGCGGTTATGGCCCGGGTTCTCAGATCCGGACCGGCAAGGGCATTGGGACGAACGCTGCTGGCACAACTTGATCGGCCTGAGGGAGAAACGTCCGCGTCCCTGATGACACTCATGGACCGGATTTTATGGCATGCCATCAGCAGCGATCTTCAGCAACCTGAGGATCGAAAGCCTGGAGAAATTGCCGGCTACACATTCTCCAAAACAGAAGACCTGGGGCGTAGCCACGCTGACATCCTGAACGATATGCACAGCCACCTGATCAACACGGGCAAAGCGGCGTCGATCAACGAAGCAATACTCGCACGCTTCGTACTGGCACTGGAGAACTGCCCTGAATGGCTGGTCAACGGTGTTCCCGACGATCTGCCATATGGTTGTACTGAAGTGTGGGTCAATTTTCAGCATGGGGTCACCCTTGCGGAAGCCATCGAGTTTGGTTCTTCACGCTGGATGAGCTTTGACGACCTGATCGAACTGCCAGTGATCTTCAACAAAAAGATGGACACCGAAGAACAGCAGGCAGCCTATCTTACAACCCGCCTGCCCATCCTTCTGGCATGGGCGCAGGCCAACGGTTATATCCGTATTCAGGGCAAACTGCCTTATTCCGAACAAGAGATAGCACAGGCAGTCAGCGCGTTCGAAGAATCCGAAACCGAATCACTTGAAGCTGTGAATGCACTGGTTCGCACAGCGCCAGAACGCAAGGCGATGGCCATCGTCGCCATGACAGAAGCGCGAAGGACGCCTGCAATTCAACAGATACTTGAGCAGGAAGATTATCCATTCCCGCCCATTGATCTACGCCCCAGGCTGGCGGTGCTACGCAAAAGCCATACGCCTGTCTATCGCGATCATAAAGGCACCCTCTCAGCATCCAATCTGCCCTATAACGCTTACGGCATAAAACACGATTCGTCATCGTTGCTGGAGGTCTACATGGCCGGTGAAAACATTGATGACTGGAGACTGCCGGGGCGCGACAGCACGGAAGGCCTACTTCCCATAAACCGTGAAATGCAGTTGCTGTACAAGGCGCTGCCAGACATCAATCAACAATTCGAGCATGAGTTTCAGGCTTATCTGGCTGATGCCCGCAAGGCTTACGCGACAATCATTAAAAAGTTGCTGACTCAACTGCCTTTCAAGCATCGCCTGGCCATCGAAAATGGTGCCGTATCACTCTACTCGCTCAGACTACCGACCCAAGACCTGATGGCTGTTGCAGAAACCGAGAAGCATCGAGAACCACTGCGAGGCCGCGCCGGTTTTATCATTGAGGCTGTCTACGAAGGCAAAACAAGGTTCTACGAAGTTTTCCCGCTGTTGATGAGGGTGCGTTATCGCCCTGATCTGAAGGCGCTTATCGAGAATGGTGTACCCGGGATCGAGTTCTGGACGATGACATCCACAATCCCGACGCCGGTGATTGTCAATAAGGGAAGAACATTGCCGTTTGATCAAAACGCCTACCTGCGCGGCGATGAACCGCGTGATGGCGCGACCGCCACCATGATTGCAGAAATTGTTGGCGAGCCATTCGGCCCATCGAACACTGAGACAGCCCTGCATATGCCCATAACCACGTTTTCAAAACGCTGTGCCAGCATCGCCAGCACTGTCTGCAGCCAGTTGTTCTACGTTAATGAGGATGACCTTTATGCACAATGCAAAGGCATTACCAAAATAGAAAAGGACAAAAGCGCGCCCGGGGCTATCGAAGAGATAACCAATATCCTGATATCTCTGACGCCCTGGCCCGAATTCAAAAGCCTCCTGTCCGGAGAGAAAAATCGCATGAGGGCAGGAGCACTAGGGCTGACGGTCTACATGATTCCGTACGGTGGCTTCGCCGGAAAGCTGCTTGCAGGTACTGCAAAGGTCGCCACGCGTTTAGGCAAAAAGCTGATAGCCCGAGTTGGCAAAGTTCATGTTTCGAAATTGCTCATGAAAACGCGCATTACACTCAGAGGTACCACCTCGATCAATATCAGGCCAGCCCCTGACGTGACGGGGAAAGTATTGACTGGCGTCTCGCAATTCGTCGTGAAGCACGTCACCTGGAAGTTTTTGGCGATAAACGTAGGCAAGGGTTACAGTCGCAGACTGATCGCCAGTATGGGCACGCAGGAGCCTCAAGCTGAAGAGCAAAAGGCTACCTGACCTGAAGAACAGCCGAGCCGCAGGTACAAGCGTACCTGCGGCCCATAGCTATCAGCGAGGCACTACAGGCTTGCGGGCTGGCTTGCCGCCTTTGCCCTTGCCACCCTTGGCTGCATCCATGCGCTCCTTGGCGGCCTGCTTGTTGCGCGCCATTGCGGCGGCCTTGGCCTCTTCGCGTTTGTCCCACGGCTTGCTGCCATCGCTGCCACGCGGTGGCAGGCCAGTATGCTGGGTCTGGATCAGCGTAGTCTTCGCGTTCTTGGCAACCTTGTGGCTGCCGGCTGGCGTCGAGTTCTTGCGGCGCGCACTTTGATAGCTGTCGGTCGCCGGCTGATGCAACGGGATCAGTTGATCCTTGCCCGGCCCGATCAGATCGGCACGGCCCATGCGTTCAAGGGCCTCGCGCAACATCGGCCAGCCTTTAGGGTCGTGATAGCGCAGGAAGGCCTTGTGCAGACGACGCTGCGCTTCACTCTTCACAATCGTGACTGCGTCGCTCTTGTAGGTGACCTTGCGCAAAGGGTTCTTGCCGGAGTGGTACATGGCCGTGGCAGTGGCCATTGGCGACGGGTAGAACGCCTGCACCTGATCCGCGCGGAAGCCATTGCCCTTGAGCCACAGCGCCAGGTTCATCATGTCTTCATCGGTGGTGCCCGGGTGGGCGGCGATGAAGTAAGGAATCAGGTACTGCTCCTTGTCGGCTTCCTTGGTGTACTTCTCGAACATGCGCTTGAACTTGTCATAGCTGCCAATGCCCGGCTTCATCATCTGGTTGAGCGGACCTTCCTCGGTGTGTTCCGGGGCGATCTTCAGGTAACCACCTACGTGGTGAGTAACCAGTTCCTTGACGTACTCCGGCGACTCGACCGCGAGGTCATAGCGCAGGCCGGAGGCGATCAGGATCTTCTTCACGCCCGGCAAGGCACGCGCGCTGCGATACAGCTGGATCAGCGACGAGTGATCGGTATTCAGGTTCGGGCAGATGCCCGGGAATACGCAGGACGGCTTGCGGCAGGCCGATTCGATCTCCGGGCTTTTGCAGGCGATGCGGTACATGTTCGCGGTTGGCCCGCCCAGGTCGGAAATGACCCCGGTAAAGCCCGGCACCTTGTCGCGGATCTCTTCGATTTCGCGAATGATCGACTCTTCGGAGCGGTTCTGAATGATCCGGCCTTCGTGCTCGGTGATCGAGCAGAAGGTGCAGCCGCCGAAGCAGCCACGCATGATGTTCACCGAGAAACGAATCATGTCGTAGGCAGGGATCTTTTCCTTGCCGTACGCAGGATGCGGGACGCGCGCGTAAGGCATGCCAAACACGTAGTCCATTTCTTCAGTGGTCATCGGAATGGGCGGCGGGTTGAACCAGACGTCGACCTCTCCATGCTTCTGCACCAACGCACGGGCGTTGCCCGGGTTGGTTTCAAGGTGCAGGACGCGGTTGGCGTGGGCATACAGCACGGCGTCGTTGCGGACTTTTTCCACCGATGGCAAGCGGATGACCGTCTTGTCCCGGGTCATGCGTGGGCTGGCAAGAATCTGCACCACCTTGGCTTCGTTGGGGTCCTCGACGTTGCCTTTTTCCTGCTCGATGGCGCAGGCCTGCGTGTCCTGGGTGTTGACGTACGGGTTGATGATCTTGTCGACCTTGCCCGGACGGTCAATACGCGTGGAATCGACTTCGTACCAGCCCTGCGGCGTGTCGCGACGAATGAACGCGGTGCCGCGCACATCGGTGATGTCTTCGATCTTGTGGCCGTAGGACAGGCGCTGAGCGACTTCGACAATCGCACGCTCGGCGTTGCCGTACAGCAGGATGTCGGCGCAGGCATCGATCAGGATCGAGTTGCGAACCTTGTCCTGCCAATAGTCATAGTGGGCAATACGACGCAGGGAAGCTTCGATGCCGCCCAGCACGATAGGCACATGCTTGTAAGCTTCCTTGCAGCGCTGGCTGTAGACCAGACTTGCGCGATCCGGACGCTTGCCGGCCATGCCGCCAGGGGTATAAGCGTCATCGGAGCGAATTTTCTTGTCCGCGGTATAGCGGTTGATCATCGAGTCCATGTTGCCTGCAGCGACACCGAAGAACAGGTTCGGCTCGCCGAGCTTCATGAAATCGTCTTTGGACTGCCAGTTTGGCTGCGCAATGATCCCGACCCGAAAGCCCTGGGACTCAAGCAGACGGCCGATGATCGCCATGCCGAAAGACGGGTGATCGACGTACGCATCACCGGTAACGATGATGATGTCGCAGGAATCCCAGCCAAGCAGATCCATCTCTTCCCGGCTCATGGGCAGGAAAGGTGCTGGTCCGAAACATTCGGCCCAGTACTTGGGATAGTCAAATAACGGCTTGGCTGCTTGCATGTTCAGGACCTACGTTTGCACGTTGGAAAAATCGCGGGCGCGGAATATAGCACATTTTTTGATCAAACCCGACGACAGTGGTCGGATTTGATGAGCCTGACCTCGGGTCAATCGTCGTCGAAGTTGTAACTGCCCGGTGCCAGGTTCTCGAAACGCGTGTATTTGCCAATGAATGCGAGGCGCGTGGTGCCGATCGGCCCGTTACGCTGCTTGCCGATGATGATCTCGGCAATGCCTTTATGCTCGGTCTCCGGGTGATACACCTCGTCCCGGTAGACGAACATGATCACGTCGGCGTCCTGCTCGATCGCTCCGGATTCCCGAAGATCGGAGTTGATCGGACGCTTGTTCGGCCGCTGCTCCAGGGAGCGGTTGAGCTGCGACAGGGCAATGACCGGGCAGTTGAATTCCTTGGCCAGCGCTTTCAGCGAGCGCGAAATCTCGGAAATTTCGTTGGTCCGGTTGTCACCGCTCGATCCGGGAATCTGCATCAATTGCAGGTAGTCGATCATGATCATGGCGATATCGCCGTGCTCACGCACGATCCGCCGTGTACGCGCACGCATTTCGGACGGGCTGATACCGGCAGTGTCATCGATGAACAGCTTGCGATCATTGAGCAGATTGACCGCAGACGTCAGCCGCGGCCAGTCATCGTCGTCGAGCTGGCCCGCGCGCACCTTGGTCTGGTCGATGCGCCCCAGTGACGACAACATACGCATGATCAGCGATTCACCTGGCATCTCCAGCGAGTAGACCAGAACCACCTTGTCACTGCGCAGCACCGCGTTCTCGACAAGGTTCATGGCAAACGTGGTTTTACCCATCGACGGACGTCCGGCAACGATGATCAGGTCAGCGGGCTGCATTCCGCTGGTCTTTTCGTCGAGGTCGGTGTACCCGGTGGACAGGCCGGTGATGGCGTTATCACTGTTGAACAGGGTATCGATACGGTCGATGGCCTTGGTCAGCAGGTCGTTGACGCTGACCGGGCCACCAGTCTTGGGGCGCGCTTCGGCGATCTGGAAGATCTGCCGCTCAGCCTCGTCAAGAATTTCTTCGGCGGTGCGGCCTTCCGGGTTGAACGCACTGTCGGCGATTTCGGTGCTGATGCCGATCAATTGCCGCAATGTGGCACGGGCCCGCACAATCTGCGCGTAGGCCTTGATGTTGGCGACAGAAGGCGTGTTTTTCGCCAGCTCACTGAGGTAGCCCAGGCCGCCTACTTGTGAGGTCTGCCCTTCCTTGTCCAGTTGCTCAGCCAGGGTGACCACGTCAATCGGGCTGTTCTGATCGGCCAAACGAGCGATGGCGCGGAAAATCAGGCGGTGGTCATGTCGATAGAAATCACCATCGGAAACTTGATCAAGCACCCGCTCCCAGGCGTTGTTATCCAGCATCAAACCACCGAGCACGGCCTGTTCGGCCTCGATGGAATGTGGCGGCACCTTCAGGGCAGCGGTTTGCAGATCGTATTGCTCGGGGGTGGAAATATCGTTCATGGCCACTTCAATTCGAGGTTTGCAGAATGGGGATGGCACAAAGACAAAGGGCACGACCTGTGAACAGGATCGTGCCCGATGTTAATCCTCTGGCAGCAATGCCGCCAGACGATTACGTATTGCTTAAGCAGCCACTACGACAACGCGTACGGTCGCTTCTACGTCGCTGTGCAGGTGCACGGCTACGTCGTATTCGCCAACGTTGCGGATAGTGCCGTTCGGCAGACGAACTTCGCTTTTTGCAACTTCAACGCCGGAGGCGGTCAGTGCATCAGCGATGTCGTGCGTACCGATCGAACCGAACAGCTTGCCTTCGTCACCAGCGGTGGCAGTGATAGTCACTTCCAGCTCAGCCAGTTGGGCAGCGCGAGTTTCGGCAGATGCTTTCTTGTCTGCAGCCAGTTTTTCCAGCTCTGCACGACGCTCTTCAAACGCAGCCACGTTGGCAGCAGTTGCAGCGGTTGCTTTGCCGTAAGGCAGCAGGTAGTTACGGCCGTAGCCGGCCTTAACGTTTACTTTGTCGCCCAGGTTGCCCAGGTTGGCGACTTTTTCCAGAAGGATCAGTTGCATGTGGAAATCCTCTTAACTTTTAACCTTCACCGTTCGCAGGACCATTGCCGGAATCTTTCGAACTCCGGCGACCGCGAAAATCAATCAGGCTGTCGACAATGGCAATTACCACGAGCAACGGATAGATCAGTTGCATGAACACCAGCAGCGTTATGTACATCCCTACCAGCCAGAACCGGGAAAGCCGCTTTTCAGCAACCAGACCGTGGATCAGAGCCAGCCCCGCAAACACCAGCGGTACGCTGCAAAGCGGTGTAAGCATTGCTATCTGCGGACCGAAATTCGGCCCCACCAGCATGCACACCAACAGCGCCAACGCAGGCACCAGCGGGAGTTTCACAGCGCGAAATTCACGCCCGAAACCACCAGGGTTGTACAACATCGCTTGCCAGTACCGCCCAAGAATCAGGCACAGCACACTGACGATTTGCAGCACAGCCGCTATCAGGCCATTCAGGACGGGTGCAATCAGTGCTCCCAGACGCGCTCGCTCTTCTACGTTCAACTGCTCGTAGAGCCCGGCCAGCATTGTAGGCAGATGCTTTTGCAGCTCCTGCGACATTGCTTCCAGAGGTTCGCGAAAAACCGTGCCCAGAATTACTGCATACACCACGCCCAACGCCACGCTGACCAGCAGCACGCGGACCCAGGACTCGCTGGCACGCAAAACCATTGCCAAACTCAGCGAACCGGCCAGCACCATGGCTGTACGGGGTTCGCCGAAATACCACCAGACCAAAGCCGGCAGCAGAGCCCAGGACAGGACACCAACGGCATCACTGAACCCGCGTCGCAGAAGCACAAGGCACCCTGCGGCAGCACTCAACCAGAACAACAGCGGCAATGCCGCACATCCAGCCACTACGAGAGTGGCCTGCATACGGCCGCGCATGATGAATTCAGCCAGGGCACGCATGCTTTCTATCCTTTGTTACGTTTTGTCGACTACCTGGTCTCAGCGGCCGTGGCTGTCGGTGTAGGCCAGCAGGGCCAGGAAGCGGGCACGCTTGATAGCGGTGGCCAGCTGACGCTGATAACGTGCTTTGGTACCAGTGATACGGCTTGGAACGATTTTGCCGGTCTCGGATACGTAGGCTTTCAGAGTGTTGAGATCTTTGTAATCGATCTCTTTGACGTCTTCAGCGGTGAAGCGGCAGAATTTACGACGACGGAAGAAACGTGCCATGTGATTGGCTCCTCAAAAGGTCCGTGGATTACTCGTCAGCGTTATCGCTAACGTCGCTGTTGTCGCCGTCATCGCCATCGGCGCTGTCGGAGTGCTCAGGACGGTCACGACGCTCACGGCGCTCACTGCGGTTCTCTTCAGCCTTGAGCATCTCGGACTGGCCAGTTACGGCTTCGTCGCGACGGATGACCAGGTTACGGATCACAGCATCGTTGTAACGGAAGTTGTCTTCCAGCTCGGCCAGAGCCTTGCCAGTGCACTCAACGTTCAGCATCACGTAGTGAGCCTTGTGAACATTGTTGATTGCGTAAGCCAGTTGACGACGGCCCCAATCTTCCAGACGGTGGATTTTGCCGCCGTCTTCTTCGATCAGCTTGGTGTAACGCTCTACCATGCCGCCGACTTGCTCGCTTTGATCCGGGTGGACCAAAAAGATAATTTCGTAATGACGCATGAATGCTCCTTACGGGTTGTAGCCTGCCGCTCAAAAGCGGTCAGACAAGGAGTGAATGACACTGTTGGTCTTGCTCAGGGACAGGCACATGCGCGCCTGCCGTGACAGCAAGGGGCGCAATTGTAGAGAAGGGTCGAGGGAGGCGCAAGGCAATTGGTGAATTAATGAGCAGATCGCATGGCGCGACCTGCTCACTCTGGCCAGGCGCCGAAATCAGGCCTTTTTGCCGGCAGCCTTGACACTGCGCTGACGCAGCGCTTCAAACAGACACACGCCGGTCGCGACCGACACGTTGAGACTGCTGACACTGCCCGCCATCGGCAGACGCACCAGATAATCGCAGTGCTCGCGGGTCAGGCGACGCATGCCCTTGCCTTCCGCGCCCATGATGATGATGGTCGGGCCGGTCAGATCCTGTTGATACAACTCGACCTCGGCCTCGCCTGCCGTACCGACAACCCACAAGCCGCGCTGCTGAAGCTTTTCCAGCGTGCGCGCCAGATTGGTCACAGCCACCAGCGGGATGACTTCTGCCGCACCGCAGGCGACTTTGCGCACCGCTGGCGTCAAGGCTGCAGACTTGTCCTTGGGCACGATCACGGCCAGTGCACCTGCCGCATCGGCGGTACGCAGGCAGGCGCCGAGGTTGTGCGGATCGGTCACGCCATCAAGCACCAGCAGCAACGGCGAACCTTCGCTGCGGTCGAGTAGCTCGTCGAGCATTGCCTCGCCCCAGACCTGACTCGGGCTCACATCGGCAACCACACCCTGATGCACGCCTTCAACCCAGGCGTCCATTTCGCGGCGTTCCGCCTGACCAATGGTCACGCGATTCTCACCCGCCAGCGCCACCAGCGTCTGTACGCGAGGGTCGTTACGACCCTCGGCCAGCCAGATGTGCTTGACGCGTTTCGGGTGATGACGAAGTAACGCTTCTACGGCGTGAACGCCGTAGATTTTTTCCAGCTGACTCATGACTTGGCCTTGGGTTTACGAGCGCCACCGCTTTTCGCGGTTGGCGCGGAGCCCGATTTTGACGGACCTTTACGGTGTTTACTGGCCGGCTTGCTCGACGAAGGAGCAGAGCCCGACCTGTCAGACTTTCCCGACGACGCCTTGCTACCACCCTTCGCGTCTGCCAGAAGGGCTTTTTTCAGCTCGCGGCTTTTACGCACTTCTGCGTTTTTCGCCGCCGCATCGCTCGGGCGATACGCTTCGGTACTGCTCTCCTTGGCAGAAGCGCTACGGCGACCGGACTTGGCAGGCGCCTTTTCCTTTTCAGTCGTTGTCGTGGCGGCAGGCGGCGCAGTGTCATGACCACGACGCTTGCGACCAGCCGGCGTTGCAGCCGCTGCGGTTTCGGAAATCTCGAAGTCGATCTTGCGCTCATCCAGATCAACACGCATGACGCGCACTTCGACGCTGTCGCCCAGACGGAAATTACGTCCGGTACGCTCGCCGGCAAGGCGGTGATGCAGGGGGTCAAAATGGTAGTAGTCACCCGGCAGAGCCGTGACGTGGACCAGACCTTCGACGTAGATGTCAGTCAGCTCGACGAACAGGCCAAAGCCGGTTACCGCCGTGATCACGCCCGGGAATGACTCGCCCACGCGATCTTTCATGTACTCGCACTTGAGCCAGTTGACCACGTCGCGCGTAGCCTCGTCGGCACGGCGCTCGCTCATCGAGCATTGTTCGCCCAACTGATCGAGCAGCGCGTCGTCGTACGGGTAGATACGCGCCTTCGGAATCGTTGCAGCACCGGCACGACGTACGTGTGGAGTATCCTGCTTGGAGCGGATAACGCTGCGAATAGCACGGTGCGTCAGCAGATCCGGATAACGACGGATCGGCGAGGTGAAGTGCGTATACGCTTCGTAATTTAGACCGAAGTGGCCGTTGTTGTCCGAGCTGTAAACGGCCTGGCTCAACGAACGCAGCATGACGGTCTGAATCAGGTGGTAATCCGGGCGGTCACGAACGGTTTCAAGCAGCGCCTGATAATCCTTCGGTGTCGGTCCTTCCTTGCCTTTGTGCAGCGTCAGACCCAGCTCACCCAGGAATGCACGCAGTTTTTCCAGACGCTCTGGCGGCGGACCATCATGGACGCGGTACAACGCGGGAATTTCGTGTTTCTTCAAGAACTGCGCGGTGGCCACGTTGGCGGCCAGCATGCACTCTTCGATCAGCTTGTGAGCATCGTTGCGAGTGGTCGGACGGATTTCGGCAATCTTGCGCTCGGAACCGAAGATGATCCGGGTTTCCTGAGTTTCGAAATCGATCGCACCGCGCACATGACGCGCACCCAGCAACACCTTGTACATGGCGTAAAGCTGCTTGAGGTGCGGAACCACGTCGCCGTATTCGCCACGAAGGCTTTTGGCTTCAGCCGTTTTCGGCTGTTCCAGGATCGTGCTGACCTTGTTGTAGGTCAGGCGAGCGTGGGAGTGGATGATGCCTTCGTAGAATACGTAGTCAGTCATCTCGCCGGTCTTGGAGATGGTCATCTCGCAAACCATGGCCAGACGATCAACGTGCGGGTTCAGCGAGCACAGGCCGTTGGACAATTGCTCAGGCAGCATGGGCACGACGCGCTCGGGGAAGTACACCGAGTTGCCGCGAACCTGGGATTCAGCATCCAGCGCCGAGCCGATTTTCACGTAGCTCGATACGTCGGCAATGGCCACATAGAGCTTCCAGCCACCGGAGAACAAGCGCAGCTTGCCCGGCTTGGCTTCGCAATAAACCGCGTCGTCGAAATCGCGAGCGTCTTCGCCGTCGATGGTTACAAAAGGCAGGTGGCGCAGGTCTACGCGATTTTCCTTGTCCTTCTCTTCGACTTCCGGCTTGAGCTTCGCAGCTTCCTTGAGTACAGCCTCAGGCCACACGTGCGGAATATCGTAAGTGCGTAACGCAACATCGATCTCCATGCCCGGTGCCATGTAGTTGCCGACCACTTCGACAACATCACCTTGTGGCTGGAAGCGCGGCGTTGGCCAGTGGGTGATTTTCACCTCGACGAACTGGCCGATCTTCGCACTGTTGTTGCGGCCCGGTGTTACCAGCACTTCCTGCTGGATTTTCGGATTATCGGGTACAACAAAACCAATGCCGCTCTCTTCAAAGTAGCGACCAACGATGGTTTCGTGAGCACGCGAGATCACTTCGACAATAACGCCTTCGCGACGACCGCGACGGTCAAGGCCGGAAACACGCGCCAGCGCCCGGTCACCGTCGAACACCAGACGCATCTGCGCCGGGCTCATGAACAGGTCATCGGAACCGTCGTCCGGCACCAGAAAGCCGAAACCGTCACGGTGCCCGGAGATACGACCCAGAATAAGGTCAAGCTTGTCTACCGGTGCATATGTGCCACGACGGGTATAGATCAACTGGGCGTCACGCTCCATTGCCCGAAGGCGGCGGCGCAGAGCTTCGAATTGGTCTTCGGTGGTCAGGCCGAATTCTTCGACCAGTTGCTCGCGACTGGCCGGCGAACCGCGCTCGGCAAGGTGCTGCAAGATCAGCTCACGGCTGGGAATAGGGTTTTCGTATTTTTCCGCTTCACGAGCGGCCTCGGGATCGAGGGACTGCCAATCGACCATTAGATAGTTTTCACCTTGTATATATAGGGGTTAGTTTGGCATAGACCTCATGAAACGGGAAATTTCACGCTCAAACCACTCGACAAAAAGCCTCCCTGACCACGCTGCAAGACCCGAAACACACCGCTCGCGATTTTTTTCGACTTTTTTTCATCGCCGGGGTTTACAGCCTAAAAAGCGCTCCGTATAGTGCGCGCCATCGGCAGGTTGATGCCTTCCGATACTGCCCAGATGGTGAAATTGGTAGACACGCCAGCTTCAGGTGCTGGTGACCGCAAGGTCGTGGAAGTTCGAGTCTTCTTCTGGGCACCAATTCAAACAAAACTGAGCCACTGGCTCGGTTTTGTGCTTTCAGGGGTTTGAACTTTCCGGGGTCTGAAAGTGTTATGGCCCTGCGTGTGTACAGCGCCACATTAGGTGCCGCCCTACGAAAGCCTCAAGCCCTGAATTGCCCCAGGCTCGCCTTCAACTGCGCAGCCAGCCCGTTTAGCACTTTGCCGCTAGCAGTCGTCTCAACCACCGCTTTTGCGGCTTTCTCGGCCTGCGCGTGAATCACCTCGACCCGACCGCGAACGGCCTGCGCGCCTTCAGCCTGATGTACAGCCGCCTTGGTTGCCAGACCGATGGCAGCATGCACTTGCTCGACGGACGCCTGCACGGTCTGCTGGCGTTTGGCGCTGTCACGCAATACTTCCAGCCCTTCCTTGGCCTGTCGGCCAGCGATGCCGATGGCAGCGACCGCCTCTTTCGCACCGCGCTGCAAGGCGATGATGTGTTCCTGGATATCGCCCGTCGAGCTTTGTGTCTTGCTGGCCAGCGCACGCACCTCGTCAGCTACCACGGCGAAGCCCCTGCCCGTTTCACCCGCGCGCGCCGCTTCGATGGCTGCGTTGAGTGCGAGCAGGTTGGTTTGTTCGGCAATGCCGTGGATAACTTCCAGCACAATCTCAATCTGCTGGCTTTGCTGCGCCAGACGCTCGATGACCTGCGCACCGGTTTCGACCTGCCCGGCCAGCGCCTCGATCAAACCGCCGACCTGATTGGACGTGCGGGTGTTTTCATCGGTCGCCTGCTTGATATCGACCACTTGACGTAGGGCTGCCTGCATCGCCTGGCTTTCCGACTGCGCCTCATCGGCCATCTGCTCCAGCGCCTTGAGGCTGGCCGCCACTTCGTCTCGCTGCAGTTCGGCTGCAGCATCGGCGCCGGCGTTGCGCTGGCCCATCACGCCGATTTCCTGCCCGGTGCGCTGCGCCACCTCGCCCGCCTCACGAACGATAGGCTGCAACTTGTCGATGAAGCGATTGACCGCCGCCGACATGTCGCCGATTTCGTCATTACTGTCCAGCTTGACGCGCTTGGTCAGGTCGCCCTCACCCGCCGCCAGATCATTGAGCGCAGCGATCAGCAGATGCAGCTTGCTGACGACTCGACGCCCGAGCACCACCGCCAGTAACAGCAGTACGCCCAGGCCGACCAGCGTCAGCCCCATGCCGATCCGCCAGCGCAACGTTTCGGCGGCTTTCTGAACCGCAACACGCGTGTTGGTGGTCATTGCAGCACCCGCCGTCTGAGCGGATTGCAAGCGCGCGCGCAAGGCGGTCGAACTGTCTTTGGAGGCACTGGCAAGGCTGTCGGAAACCAGTTGCTCGCCACTGGTTATCAGGGTGGCGAAACGCTTGTCCAGCGCAGCAAGATTTTCCTCGACCATTGCCGTCGACACTCCCATGCGCACCTTGCCGATCTCGACACCGTTAGGGCTGATAGAGGCCTCGACGTAATACACCGACGGGTCGTTTTTCGCGGCATTGAGGATCTTGTCCATCGCCCGCTCGCCTTCACCCTTGGCCAGCAGCGCCTTGACCAGCGGGTTATCGCGGTTCATGTACCGCGTAAGGTGCTCACCCGCGGCGTCGTCATAGACCACAAACAACACGTTGGGATTGCGCTGGGCGCGTCGGGCGAATTCGGAAAGGGTTGGCGTGTCGTTGTCCCACATGGCGCGCGGGGCAACCGCAGCCAGTAGCTCGGCCATGTCAGTGGCGGACTCTCTCAGGTCTTTTTCCAGCGTGGCACGCAGTTGGGCCTGCTCTTCCTTCAGGCGGGTAGAAAGTCCGACGCTCAAGCGCTGACGCGTACTGGCTGAAAGCGAGTCGAGGCTCGACGTCACTTCGCTACTCGCCAGCTCCAGCTCGGAGGAAAGATGTTGCGAATCTACCCCAAGGCGATTGGCAAGGTCAGCCTCAAGCGCTGTGACTGTGCTCCGGGTAAGAGCAACCGCCACGATGACCTGCACCAAAAGAGCAATGCCCAGGGCAATGAAGACCGGGCGCAGCAGACGGCTTTGCAATAGAGATAAGACAGCAGACACAGGAGAATCCCTCCACCCTCAGCGCCATTAAAATGATGGCACTTTTCTGTCATCTTTGTAGCAAGCGCCGTGCCGTGACACAAGTCTCACTTTTGCCGCGATTGAATCCTGCGGACGCTGAAAACAAAAAGGGCCGCAAACGCGGCCCTCTTGATACAGCGCGGCGAAGTATTAGCCGAACGGGTGACGCAGCACGATGGTTTCGTTACGGTCAGGACCGGTCGAAATGATATCGATAGGCGCGCCAACCAGCTCTTCGACGCGCTTGATGTAGGCGCGAGCGGCTGCAGGCAACTCTTCCAGGGTCTTGGCACCCAGCGTGGATTCGCTCCAGCCAGGCATCTGCTCGTAGACCGGACGCAGACCCAGGTAGCTGTCGGCGTCAGTAGGTGCGTCGATGACCGCGCCTTCTTCGTTCTCGTAGCCGACACAGATGTTGATGGTCTCAAGACCGTCAAGCACGTCCAGCTTGGTCAGGCACAGGCCCGAGATGCTGTTGATTTCGATGGCGCGACGCAGGATGACGGCATCGAACCAGCCGCAACGACGAGCGCGACCGGTGGTAGCGCCGAACTCGTGGCCACGCTTGGCCAGGAAAGCACCGACATCGTCGAACAGCTCGGTCGGGAACGGACCCGAACCCACACGCGTGGTGTAGGCCTTGGTGATGCCCAGAATGTAATCCAGGTACATCGGACCAAAACCCGAACCGGTAGCGATACCGCCAGCAGTGGTGTTGGAGCTGGTGACGTACGGATAAGTACCGTGGTCGATGTCCAGCAACGAACCCTGGGCACCTTCGAACATGATGTCCTTGCCGTCGCGACGCATTTCATGCAGCGCAGCGGTGACGTCGAGCATCAGCGGCTTGAGCAGATCGGCGTATTCCATGCACTCGTCGAGTGTCTTCTGGAAGTCGATGGCAGGCTCTTTGTAGTAATTGACCAGCACGAAGTTGTGGTAGTCGAGCAGCTCGCCCAGCTTGGCCGCGAAGCGTTCGCGATGGAACAGGTCGCCAATGCGCAGACCGCGACGCGCAACCTTGTCTTCGTAAGCCGGGCCGATACCACGACCGGTGGTGCCGATCTTGAATTCGCCGCGGGCTTTTTCACGCGCCTGGTCCAGTGCAACATGGTACGACAGGATCAGCGGGCAGGACGGGCTGATGCGCAGACGCTCACGCACTGGAATGCCTTTCTCTTCCAGCTTGATGATTTCGCGCAGGAGCGCGTCGGGAGCAACCACTACACCGTTACCGATCAGGCACTGCACGCCTTCGCGCAGTACACCGGACGGAATCAGGTGCAATACGGTTTTCTCACCGTCGATCACCAGTGTGTGACCAGCGTTGTGGCCACCCTGATAGCGAACTACGGCGGTAGCATGTTCGGTCAGCAGATCAACGATCTTGCCTTTGCCCTCATCACCCCATTGAGTGCCCAGGACTACGACATTCTTACCCATAACACTTGTCCTCATTCACGCAAACTTGGTGCCGGCGGCCGCCGACAGGAATACTCAAGAAGCCAGCGGCATTACCTGCCAGTGCTCGCCATGCTGAATCAATTGCCGGTCACAGTCGGCTTCACGCGCGGCGCTCGCCTGCTGCCCAGGCAAAGCCTGAACCACACGCTGACCTTCACTGCGCAACTGGCAAACCGTCTGCCAGAGTGCCGCATCCGTACTGTCCGGCACCCAGATGCCACCAGACGGTAAGACGATTTCTGCCTGCCCCAGGGTTACCAGGGTTTTCAGGTCGGTGGAAAAGCCGGTAGCCGGACGGGCGCGGCCGAAGTCGGCGCCGATGTCATCGTAACGACCGCCCTGCGCGATCGACTGGCCCACGCCCGGCACGAACACCGCAAACACCACACCGGTGTGGTAGTGATAGCCACGCAGCTCGCCGAGATCGAAGTACAGCGGCAACTGCGGGAAACGCGCAGCCAGACGCTCGGCTATTGCCAGCAAGTCGTCCAGCGCGGCCAGCACCGGCGCAGGTGCGCCAGCCAGACGATCACGCGCCGCGTCCAGCACCTCACGACCACCACACAGATCAACCAGCGCACGCAGCATTGTTGCGAGCTCTTGCGGGAGATCGGCGGTCAGGGCAACCACTTCATCAATAGCCTTGCGCTGCAGTGCATCGAACAACTGCTGCTCGACTTCTCCCGACAGGCCAGCGGCACGCGCCAGACCACGGTAGATGCCGACATGCCCAAGGTCCATGTGCACGTCCGGCACATCGGCCAGTTGCAACATGGCCAGCATCAGGCTGATGACTTCTACGTCACTGCTCGGGCTGGCATCGCCGTACAGCTCGGCGCCCAGTTGAATGGGGCTGCGCGAGGAAGACAGTGCGCGTGGCTGGGCGTGCAGGACACTGCCCGCGTAGCACAGACGACTAGGGCCTTCACGCTTGAGGGTGTGAGCATCGATGCGTGCAACCTGCGGCGTGATGTCGGCGCGAAAGCCCATCTGCCGGCCCGATTGCGGGTCGATAACCTTGAAGGTGCGCAGGTCCAGATCCGAACCCGCGCCGGTCAGCAGGGATTCGAGATACTCGATATGCGGGGTGACGACAAACTCATAGCCCCAGCTCTGAAACAGATCCAACACCTGACGGCGCGCTACTTCAATGCGCGCCGCTTCCGGTGGCAGTACTTCTTCGATGCCATCTGGTAGCAGCCAGCGGTCGACCGTTGCCATTACGCCATTCCCCTGTGATCCAGGCGGCCAGCCTACAGGCCAGCCTTGAGTGAAGCAGAAAGTGGTGCGCTGTATGACGGGCACGACAAATGCCCGAGACAGGTCTTGCAGACCACTTTCCTCGAAAAATCTTGCCGTGCTCTGATTCAGATACGGCCAATCAATCGTGCAGACGCAAAAAAGCCGGGAATTTCCCGGCTGCCGCATGATACACACGTTTCACCGTACGTTCACCCCACCGGGCGGTTTTGCCGCCCGGCGGGTGATTAATTACGGCTTGGCTTTTTCCAGATAGCGAAAGAATTCGCTGTTCGGATCGAGCACCATCACGTCGCTCTTGTCCGCAAAGCTTTCACGGTAGGCGCGCAGGCTGCGATAAAACGCGTAGAACTCCTGGTCCTGACCATATGCCTTGGAGTAGATCGCGGCAGCCTGGGCATCACCATCACCACGCGCTTCTTCCGACTCGCGATAGGCTTCTGCCAGCAACACACGACGCTGACGATCGGCGTCGGCACGAATGCCTTCAGCCAGCTCGTTACCCTTGGCACGGTGCTCGCGAGCTTCACGCTCACGCTCGGTGCTCATACGCTCGAAAACGCTGCGATTCACTTCCTTCGGCAGGTCGATGGCCTTGACCCGGACATCGACAACTTCGATACCCAGCTCTTTCTCGGCCATGCGGTTCAGCGAACCGGTGATATCAGCCATCAGCGCATCACGCTCACCCGACACAACTTCGTGCAGGGTGCGCTTGCCGAACTGGTCACGCAGGCCCGACTCCAAACGACGCGAAAGACGCTCGTCGGCAATCTGCTTGAGGCCGGAAGTCGCGGTGTAGAAACGCTCCGCATCCTTCACACGCCACTTGGCGTAGGCATCGACCATGACCGCTTTCTTTTCCAGCGTCAGGAAACGCTGGGTCGGTGCATCGAGGGTCAGCAAACGACCGTCGAACTTGCGCACCTGGTTCACATAAGGAACCTTCACATGCAGACCCGGCTGAACGTCCGCCTGGACCACACGACCGAATTGCAGCAGAACCGCGCGCTCGGTCTGGGACACTATGTAAAAGCTGTTCCAGGCGATGACTGCCAGTACCACGCCGACAATAAGGGTGATCAGTGATTTGTTACTCATCAGCGAGTCTCCCTGGTACGTACTTCACCACGCTGCTGAGCCTCATTCGCCCGGGCAGTTGCGGCGGCAGCGGCAGCATCATTAGCCGACTGCGATGGCGTACCTGAATTGGAGCCATTGCCGTTACTGCTGCGGCTGCTCTCGATCATCTTGTCGAGCGGCAGATAAAGCAGATTGTTCTGCCCCTTGTCGCCGGTCACGAGAACCTTGCTGGTGTTGCTGAAGACTTCCTGCATTGTGTCCAGATACAGACGCTGGCGGGTAACTTCAGGAGCCTTGCGGTACTCGGCAACCAGTTTGGTAAAGCGATCCGCCTCACCCTTGGCGCGCGAAACCACTTCATCGCGGTAGCCGTTGGCATCCTCAAGGATGCGCTGAGCCTGACCACGGGCTTCCGGAATCACGCCATTGGCATAGCTTTCGGCCTGATTGCGTGCACGCTGCTCGTCTTCACGAGCGCGGATCACGTCATCGAACGCTTCCTGCACTTCACGCGGTGCCGCGGCGCTCTGTACGTTCACCTGAGTGACGGTGATGCCGGTGCGGTAGGTATCGAGGAAGCGTTGCAGACGCTCCTTGATTTCGCTGGCCATCAGTTCACGACCTTCAGTCAGCACCTGATCCATTGCCGTGGAACCCACGACATGGCGCAGCGCACTTTCAGTGGCGTGCTGCAGGCTGATTTCAGGCTGATCGACGTTCAGGACGAAGTCCTGCAGGTTGCTGATCTTGTATTGCACGGTCAGCGGCACTTCGACGATGTTCTCGTCTTCGGTAAGCATCTGGCCCTGCTTGCTGTAGGCACGCTCGCGAGTCACGTTTTCCATGTACTTGCGATCGAACGGCGGGAAGTAGATGTTGAGACCCGGCCCTACGGTTTCGTGGTATTGACCGAAACGCAGCACGACAGCCTGCTCTTGCTCGTCAACAACATAGATAGCGCTGTAGAGCCAGAAAGCGACGAGCACGACCAGGCCGATACCGAGCAAGCCAAAGCCACCGCCCTTGCCTGAACCGCCACCACTGCCGCCGCCATCGCTGCCGCGTTTGTTACCGCCGCCGAACAACCCCTTCAGGCTTTCCTGCAGCTTACGGAAGGCCTCGTCGAGATCAGGTGGTCCCTTGCGGTCGCCGCCACGGCGTTTGCCACCCCAGGGATCTTGATTATTCGAGTTGCCACCCGGCTCATTCCAAGCCATAGCGCTCTCCATCTGATAAAGCAAAGACGCGCCCGCGGCGCGCCGACCAATGCTACAGAATGCTCGCGAAAGCCGTACAACGGCTTTCTCGTGCTTTTATTGCAAAGTGTGTTGCTCGATGAACTCCAGCGGCTGCAATCCTTCGCGACTCACCAGTCGATTGAGTTCAACGCGCGGCAGTCGTACGGCCAACACGCTGGCACCTTCCTCGTCATGCGTTTCGCTCTGCACCGCACCCAATTCGAAAAACTGGGCACGCAGTCGGGCAAGACTCTGAGGCAAAAGCAGCGTACCGACAAACAGGTCGTCGCCGAGCAGTTCGGCGATGGCCTGCTTGAGCAGATCCAGCCCTCGACCATCGCGGGCAGACACCCAGACACGCTGCGGCTTGCCATCGGCATCCCGCTGTATCTGAGGCTCCACGCCTTCAAGCAGATCGAGTTTGTTATAGACCTCAAGGATCGGCAAGCCCTCGGCACCGATCTCACCGAGCACGGCCATGACCTGCTCGATCTGCGACATGCGGTCAGGCTCGTGGGAGTCGATCACATGCAGCAGTAAATCGGAGTTGCTCGACTCTTCAAGCGTCGCTCGAAAGGCTTCTACCAGTTTGTGCGGCAGATGGCGAATGAAGCCTACGGTATCGGCCAGCACGATAGGGCCCAGATCATCGAGCTGCAGACGACGCAAGGTCGGATCGAGCGTGGCGAACAGCTGGTCCGCCGCAAACACATCCGAATCGGTCACCGAGTTGAAAAGGGTCGATTTACCGGCGTTGGTATACCCCACCAGAGAAACCGAAGGGATATCGGCGCGACGGCGTCCACGACGTGCCTGATCGCGCTGGCTGCGAACCTTCTCCAGCCGCCCCTTGATCTGCCGCAGGCGAACCCGCAGAAGACGTCGGTCGGTTTCGAGCTGGGTTTCGCCTGGGCCGCGCAGGCCGATACCACCTTTCTGACGCTCAAGGTGAGTCCAGCCACGGACCAGACGCGTACTCATGTGCTCAAGCTGGGCCAGTTCGACCTGAAGCTTGCCTTCGTGGGTGCGTGCACGCTGCGCAAAGATATCGAGGATCAGCCCCGTACGATCAAGCACGCGGCACTCGAAAACGCGTTCGAGGTTACGTTCCTGACTGGGCGTGAGGGTGTGATTGAAGATAACGAGATCAGCCTGTTCGGCCTTGACCTGGTCGCGAAGCTCCTCGACCTTGCCAGAGCCAATCAGGTATTTGGCCGATGGCCGATGACGCGGCACGTTGATAAACGCAACGGTATCGGCACCGGCCGATATGGCCAGCTCCTGAAACTCCTGCGGATCTTCGCGCGCCTCAGGGTCCTGACCATCCAGATGAACGAGAATTGCACGTTCACCACCACTGTGGCGCTCAAAGAACAAGGCAGACTCCTATCAGGCGTTACCTGGCTCGGCGTCTGCGCCGTCAGCGTCGGTAGCGCTGGGAAGGCGAATCGGGCGAACCGGTACGACGGTGGAAATGGCGTGTTTGTAAACCATCTGGCTGACAGTATTCTTCAGCAAAATGACGAACTGGTCGAAAGACTCGATCGTGCCCTGCAGCTTGATACCGTTGACCAGGTAGATCGATACCCCGACCTTCTCTTTTCGCAAGGTATTCAAGTAAGGGTCTTGTAGCGAATGCCCTTTTGACATGTGCCGCACTCCTTTAAGGATCAATAAATAATAAATCGAATTCGATTGGCTTACCGGCCACCCCCCAAGGATAGACGGCTATTGCAGGGACTCAGCTCAATATGGAGACCGATCCCAGGTATTTCAAGGCGCGCGACAGATTGTCGCTGGCCAGACTGTCCAGCCAGTGCAAATCCTCCCAGCTGCGTAGCCAGGTGAACTGCCTTTTGGCCAACTGGCGCGTTGCAATAATGCCGCGCTCCTGCATTTCATCCCGCGTCAGCTTCCCATCCAGGTGATCCCAGACCTGGCGATAACCGACGGCTCTTATCGAGGGCAACCCGGAATGCAGGTCGCCTCTTGAGCGCAATGCCAGTACTTCGTCCAGAAACCCCTGATCCAGCATTTGCTCAAAACGTAGCGCGATGCGTTGGTGCAGCACCTTGCGATCAGCCGGAGCGATGGCAAGGTTCGCGACAGTATAGGGCAATTGCTGACGCCCTGATGCCGCCGCTTCGGTACTTTGCGCAGTTTGTTGCTCGCGGTGTGCCGTCATGCTCATTCCGCTGACCCGATACACCTCGAGCGCCCTGATCAGTCGCTGCGGATCATTGGGGTGAATGCGCGCCGCCGAAACGGGGTCGACCACCGCCAATTGATCGTGCAATGACTGCCAGCCATAGGCCTGTGCATCAGCTTCAAGCTGTGCCCTTACCTGCGCATCGGCAGCCGGCATATCCGCCAGCCCGTGCAATAGAGCCTTGAAATACAACATAGTGCCGCCGACCAGCAAAGGAATATTTCCGCGCGCGGTAATTTCCGCCATGGCCGCCAGGGCGTCACTGCGAAAATCGGCTGCGGAGTAGCTTTGCGCTGGGTCGAGGATGTCGATCAGACGGTGTGGATATTCAGCCAGCTGTGCTTTTGAAGGCTTGGCGGTGCCGATGTCCATGCCGCGATAGACCAACGCCGAATCGACGCTGATCAGCTCGCAAGGCAACACTTTGCTCAGTTCTATCGCAAGGTCGGTCTTGCCTGCGGCGGTAGGCCCCATGAGAAAGATGGCCGGAGGTAAAGCATTCATTCATTGACCGCGCAGGAATAATTTATCCAGGTCATTGAGACCCATCTGGGTCCAGGTAGGACGACCGTGGTTACATTGCCCGCTGCGTTCGGTGTTTTCCATGTCACGCAACAGGCCGTTCATTTCCGGGATGGCCAGTCGCCGATTGGCGCGAATCGCGCCATGACAGGCCATGGTCCCGAGCAACTCGTTCATGTGTGCCTGCACCCGGTCGCTGGTGCCGTACTCCATCAGATCCGCCAGCACATCGCTGACCAGCCGATTGGCCTCGGCCTGCTTGAGCAACGCAGGGATCTGGCGGATCGCCAGGGTTTCCGGGCCAAGCCGCTGCAGCTCGAAGCCCAGACGCTGAAACGTCGCGATATGTTCTTCGGCGCAGTCCGCTTCACGCTGGCTGACCGCGAGAGATTCGGGCACCAGCAATGGCTGACCACTCAGGCCTTCATTGGCCATCGCTATTTTCAGGCGCTCGTACATGATTCGCTCGTGGGCGGCGTGCATGTCCACCAGCACCAGCCCGTGAGCGTTTTCAGCGAGGATGTAGATACCTTTTAGCTGCGCCAGCGCATAACCCAGCGGCGGGATATCGCCGGGCGACTCCGGCAGCGACGAGGGTGCGGTGCTGGGCAGCGGTGCGAAGAATTCACGGTAGGCACTTTGCGCTTCGGCCACCGGCACGCCAGAGGTGGGCCGAGGCGTATATTGATACTGATAACCGCTGCCAGCGCCGCCACCGGCAGCAGGTCGGGCAAAAGGCTCGCCCTGCGGCTGTTCCAGCACGTTATTGGCCAGACGCATTTCACCCTGCGGCCCGAACTCACCGGCCTCAGGCCCGGTAGGCCGAGGCTCGGCGGCGACCGGTACGCTGCCGCCCAGCTGGTTTTCCGGACGCACATCACCCAATGCACGGTGCAGGGTGCCATAAAGGAAGTCATGCACCATGCGCCCGTCGCGAAAGCGTACTTCATGCTTGGTCGGGTGAACGTTGACGTCTACAGCAGCCGGGTCGACCTCGAAAAAAAGCACGAACGTGGGGTGACGGCCATTGAACAACACGTCGCGATACGCCTGACGCACCGCATGAGCGACCAGTTTGTCGCGCACCGCACGCCCGTTTACGAAGAAATATTGCAGGTCGGCCTGGCTGCGCGAAAATGTCGGCAGCCCTACCCAGCCCCACAGATAAAGGCCGTTGCGTTCGATCTCGATAGGCAGCGCCTGCTCTAGGAAGCCCGGCCCGCAGATCGCCGAGACACGTCGTGCTCTGGAAGTGTCGTCATGCGCTTCATGCAGGCTCAGCACGGTCTTGCCGTTGTGACGCAAATGGAAGGCCACGTCGAAACGTGCCAGCGCCATGCGCTTGATGACTTCCTGCAGGTGATCGAATTCGGTTTTTTCGGCCTTGAGAAACTTGCGCCGGGCAGGCGTGTTGAAGAACAGATCGCGCACTTCAACGGAGGTGCCTACCGGATGCGCTGCTGGCTGGACGCGCGGTGCCATGTCACGGCCTTCGGTCTCCACCTGCCAGGCCTGATCGGCGTCGCGAGTGCGCGAGGTCAGCGTCAGGCGCGCCACGGAGCTGATCGAAGCCAGGGCCTCGCCGCGAAACCCTAGGCTCATGACGCGCTCGAGGTCCTCCAGATCGCGAATCTTGCTGGTGGCATGTCGCGCCAGCGCCAGTGGCAGGTCATCCGAGGAAATACCGCCACCGTCGTCACGCACTTTCAACAGCTTGATACCGGCCTGCTCTACATCGACATCAATACGCCGCGCGCCGGAATCAAGGCTGTTTTCCAGCAGCTCCTTGATAACCGACGCTGGACGCTCGACGACTTCGCCAGCCGCAATCTGGTTGGCCAGACGCGGGCTTAGCAATTCGATGCGCGCAGCGTTCAGGACAGTCTGAGCGTTATCGGCTTCGGTGCCGTCGAGCAGAAGATCGGTCATTGCTGAGTCGCCACCTCGGAACTTGGAATTCGCAGATCCTGGCCAATCTTCAATTCATCGGTTTTCAGATTGTTGGCGCTGCGCAGCGTGGCAATGTTCATGTCATAGCGCGCCGCGAGCATGGCCAGGGTTTCGCCAGAGCGGACCACATGGTTGCGTGGCCCTTGAGCCAGCTTGCCGTTGTCACGCAGCCAGGCAATATAAGTGCCCTGTGGCGGGTTCTGCTGGAAGAACTGCTTTACCCCGGAATTGATCGAACGCGCCAACGCCTGTTGGTGCGACGCAGAACTCAGCTTGTTGGCTTCGTTGGCGTTGGAGATAAAGCCGGTTTCCACCAGAATCGACGGGATATCCGGCGACTTGAGCACCATGAAGCCCGCCTGCTCGACGCGCGATTTGTGCAGCGAGGTGACGCGGCCAATATTGCTCAGCACCTTCTGGCCGACGTTCAGACTGGAAGACAGCGAAGCGGTCATGGACAAGTCCAGCAACACCCCGGCGAGCATGCGGTCCTTGTCATCAAGGCTTACTGCACCGGCACCACCGATCAGGTCGGAACGGTTTTCACTGTCCGCCAGCCAGCGTGCGGTTTCGGAGGTCGCACCGCGATCAGACAAGGCGAACACCGAAGCGCCAAACGCCGCGGTGGACGGCGCAGCGTCGGCGTGAATGGACACAAACAGGTCGGCCCCCTTGGAGCGGGCGATCTCGGTACGTTTGCGCAACGGAATAAAGTAGTCACCGGTCCGCGTCAGTTCAGCGCGGTAGCCTTTCTCGGCGTTGACCTGGCGCTGCAGTTCCTTGGCGATCGACAGCACCACGTTTTTCTCTTTCTGCCCAGCACCGCCCGAGGCACCCGGGTCTTCACCGCCGTGCCCGGCATCGATCACCACGACAATGTCGCGCTTGCCGTTGGGCACCGGGGTCAACTTGATTTCAGGCTTGGCCGGGCTAACCGGGACAGCGGGCGCGGTATTGGCGGCGGTATCCGGGATCACCGGTGTCGGGTTGGCATCGGCAGCGTTATCGAACAGGTCGACCACCAGACGGTTGCCGTACTGCTGGTTCGGCGCAAGCGTGAAGCTTTTGGGCGTCACCGCCTTTTTCAGGTCGATGACCACGCGCAGATCGGTCGGCGTGCGCTGGGCAGAGCGCATGCTGCTGATCGGCGTATTGGCTGTCGAGACATTCAACGGGCCACCGAGTGTCGCGCCATTGATATCGATCACCAGACGATCAGGCGAAGTCAGGGTGAATACGCTGTGCTGGACAGGCCCGGACAGGTCGAATACCAGACGTGTGTTGTCCGGTGCTCGCCATAAGCGGACACTTTTTACTTGCGTAGCGGCAACCGCCTCGACAGCCAGGGCCATCAGCAGCAGACCAACTACAGTAACCAGCGCGCGCATGCGCATACCTAACCCCATATCTATTTGAATTCCAAAGCCAAAGTGGCACACCAGCGTTCGCCACGCGAGCCCAGCGGGCTCAATATCACGGACCGACCTTCTCCGTGCGGGCCAATGGTAATGGTCAGGTCAGGCTTTGGCAAAAAGCCTGCACCACGCTGGGGCCATTCAATCAGACAAAGTGCATCGCCGTCGAAGTAATCACGCCCCCCCATGTACTCAAGCTCTTCGGGATCGACCAGACGATACAGGTCAAAGTGAAAGACCCGTATGGCACCTATTTCGTAGGGCTCGACCAGCGTGAAAGTAGGACTCTTGACAGCCCCGACATGCCCGAACCCGCGAATCATTCCCCGCGAAAGAGTGGTTTTTCCAGCGCCCAGATCGCCATCGAGAAAGATGACGCCCACGCCTTCGGTAACCGTTGCCAGGCGTGCACCAAAATTCATCATTGCCTCTTCGCCAACCACATGCAGCGTTAAATCAGACACGGTTGCAGCTCCTCCAATAACTGACGAATGGCAGGAATAATATCGCTGGCAGCCAGCCCGCGACCGTATTCACCGACTTTCTGACCGGCGCTTGCGTGCAGCCACACCGCCAGACAGGCCGCATCGAATGGCGTCAGATGCTGCGCCAGCAGCGCACCGATCAACCCGGCCAACACGTCACCCAGTCCGGCGGTGGCCATGGCCGGATGACCACGGTCGCACAACGCCAGTTGCCCGCTCGCATCGGCGATCAGGCTGCCAGAGCCCTTGAGCACGCAAACCGTATCGAACTTGCGCGCCAGCGCCCGCACAGCAGCGGCCCGGTCAGCCTGAATGTCTTTGATGCCGACGCCCAGCAAACGCGCGCCCTCTCCCGGATGCGGAGTGATGACGCAGCCTTTGGGCAGGCTCACCGCCCCGGCGGCCAGCATATTCAGAGCATCGGCATCCCAAACCTGAGGCCGCTCGGCGTTGGCGGCAGCCGACAGCAAACTACGCCCCCAGGCGGCCTGCCCCAGCCCCGGACCGACCACCAATACGCTGGCCGGCTCGATCAACGCCATCAACTGGTTCGCCGAGCGAATGGCCGCACTCATGATTTCCGGCATGCGCGTCAAGGCGGCCGGAATATGTTCGGCGCGGGTCGCCAGCGTCAGCATGCCCGCCCCGCTGCGCAAGGCGCTTTCGGCGCCGAGCAAGGCAGCACCGCCAAAACCGTGATCGCCACCGATGACCAGCACTCGGCCGAACATGCCTTTATGAGCAGTTCGCGGACGCGGTGCCAGCGTCGGCAGACTGGATGCGCCCAGACGTTTCGCGCTGACCGGCACCTGCGCAACCAGCGCAGGGTCGGCGCGCAAATCATCAAACACCAGCTCGCCCACCAGGTCCGCCGCATCGCCTGTCAACAAGCCCAGTTTGAGGCCGATGAAGGTAACGGTCACATCGGCACGCACCGCCACGCCCAGCGTCTGGCCGGTGTCTGCACTCAAGCCCGACGGGATGTCCACGGCGGCGACCGGCAGGCCGCTGGCATTGATCGCCTTGATGGCCGAAACATAGGGCTCGCGCACTTCACCGTTGAGCCCGGTGCCGAGCAAGGCATCCAGCACCACGCCGCTGAGCGGTTGTCCGGCCCATGCCTGAGTGTCGATGCCGGAAGCTGCCGCGTGCGCCGAAGCGGCATCACCGGCCAATGCAGCCGGGTCGCCGACAGCCAGCACCCTGACTTGCCAGCCTGCCTTGTGCGCCAGCGCGGCCACCAGATACCCGTCACCGGCGTTATTGCCACGCCCGGCCAACACGGTCAGTTCATTGGCCTGCGGCCAGCGTCGGAGTATCGTCCGCCATAGCGCTTGGGCAGCGCGCAGCATCAATTCCAGGCCTGGCGTACCGGCAGCAATCAGCCGTGCATCAAGGTCGCGGACCTGCGCGGCGCTGTACAGCGCGTCGGGTAAATGAGGTTTCGTGTCGAACATGCGTCTATAGGCTCCGATGTCTGGCAGAATTATACGCACCTTGGCCCCGGTTTCTCTCTGCGCATGTCCGCTATTACTGCTGTACTTCCCACTTCCGATGATCTCGCCACCCTTGCCGTCTCAATCAAGGCATGGGGGCGTGAGCTGGGCTTTCAGGAAGTGGGGATCAGCGGTCTGGACCTGGCAGAGCACGAGCAGCACCTGCAACGCTGGCTCGATGCAGGCTATCACGGCGAAATGGACTATATGGCAGCCCACGGCAGTAAACGTTCCCATCCGGACGAGCTGGTGCCGGGAACGTTGCGCGTGGTGTCGCTGCGCATGGACTATCTGCCCGGCGACACCGAGATGGCCCAGCGCCTGACAGAACCGGAAAAAGCCTATGTGTCACGCTACGCCCTGGGCCGTGACTATCACAAGTTGATCCGCAAGCGCTTGCAGCAACTGGCCGAGCGCATTCAGCAGGTCATCGGGCCGTTTGGTTTTCGGGCGTTCGTGGACAGCGCGCCAGTGCTGGAAAAGGCGATTGCCGAACAGGCCGGGCTCGGCTGGATCGGCAAGAACACGCTGGTGCTCAACCGCAAGGCGGGCAGCTTTTTCTTTCTCGGCGAGCTGTTTGTCGACATCCCGCTGCCGGTGGATGCGCCGCATGCGACGGAACATTGCGGGCGCTGCACGGCCTGCCTGGACATCTGCCCGACGGCGGCCTTTGTCGGGCCTTATGTGCTGGACGCACGGCGCTGCATTTCCTACCTGACCATCGAGCTCAAGACCGCGATTCCAGAAGAGCTGCGGCCACTGATCGGCAACCGGGTGTTCGGTTGCGACGACTGCCAGATTGTCTGCCCGTGGAACCGCTTTGCACGACCAACCGACCAGAGCGACTTTCAGCCGCGCCATAACCTGGACAACGCGGGGCTGGCCGAGCTGTTTTTATGGGATGAAGACAAATTCCTCAGTAGTACAGAAGGCTCGCCCCTGCGCCGCGCCGGGTACGAACGCTGGCTACGCAACCTGGCTGTCGGACTGGGCAACGCGCCCTCCACCATCCCGGTGATCGAAGCCCTGCACGCACGGCGCGACTATCCCTCGGAATTGGTCAGGGAGCATGTGGAATGGGCGCTGCAGAGGCATGGGGTGGCAGACGCAGAGGGCTAACGCGTCTGAGCGGGCCGGGCGACGCTTAACTTGCATGGGAGCGGACTTGTCTGCGAACTGTCGGGAACCGGCAGCAAAAACGGTCGCCTTGGTGCATCAGACACAACAGAGTCAGCAGGTTTCAGGGCCGCTTCGCAGCCCATCGCAGCCGTCGTGACCTCCTGAAGCTCCCACGCCCTCCGGGCAGAAGCCCACTCTGCGGGCATCTCAGGATGTGAATGAAGCAGAGTGCTGCGTATAGGCATGCAGCTCCGGGCGTTCTGCGCCCTCTTCAGGGCTCGTCTTTATAGACGAACTTGGGCATTTCCCAGCGGAATCGGATCGCCAGCAGGCGCAGCAGCAGGCCGCCGAACAAGGTGATGAGCACGGCCTGTTCATCCGGCAGTTGCAGGTACTGGCACAGCAAAAAACACCACGCGGCCAGAAATGAAACGCTGGCATACAGTTCGCGACGGAAGATCAGCGGAATGTCGTTGCAGAAGATGTCGCGCAGGATGCCACCGAAGACCCCGGTGATGACACCGCACACTGACGCGATCACCAGACCATGCCCGGCTTCCAGCGCAGTCATGCAGCCGATCAGGGTGAAGGCCACCAGCCCCAGCGCATCCAGCACCAGAAACAACGAGCGCAGGTGGCGCATCAATGGCGCGATAAAGATCGTCACCAACGCTGCCACACTGGTCAATATGAGGTATTCCGGGTGCTTGACCCAGGTCAGCGGGTAATGGCCGATCAGCACATCGCGCACCGAGCCGCCGCCCAGCGCTGTGACGCAAGCGATCAGCACCACGCCGAACCAGTCCATTCCTCGACGGCCCGCAGACAGCGCGCCAGTCATAGCTTCAGCAGTGATGGCAATCAGATAAAGCATCAGCAACATGGCGGGGACTCTGCGACAAAGGCGCGCAGTCTAACCAGCCGACCAACGCACTGAAAGAGTGCAGCGAAGATTATTCACTGCACGCGCGAGTCTTGATCAAGGCTTGATGAAGTGCTCACGATAAAAGCGCAGCTCGGCAATCGACTCGCGGATGTCATCGAGCGCCAGGTGGGTGCTGCCTTTCTTGAATTTCAGCTCGGGGGACCAGCGCGCCGCCAGTTCCTTGAGGGTCGAGACATCCAGATTGCGGTAGTGGAACCAGTTTTCCAGCGTCGGCATGTGGCGATACAGGAAGCGGCGATCCTGGCAGATGCTGTTGCCGCAGATCGGCGAACTGCGCTCCGGCACCCACAGCTTGATGAACTCAAGGGTCTGCGCCTCGGCTTCAGCCATGCTGATGGTGCTTTCGCGTACTCGCTGGGTCAGGCCCGAACCACCGTGCTGGCGGGTGTTCCACTCGTCCATTTTCGCCAGCGTTTCGTCACTCTGGTGCACAGCGATCACCGGGCCTTCGGCCAGGGTGTTCAGCTCGCTATCGGTGATGATCGTGGCCATTTCGATGATGACATCGGTATCAGGGTCCAGACCGGTCATTTCCAGATCGATCCAGATCAGGTTCTGCTTGTTCTGCATGTGTCGACTCCTCAGCGTAGGCGCGCAGTTTAGCTCACCCTGCCGTGCTAGACTCCTGCCGATCAATCGTACTGCCTAATTCATCGGTTACATCACATCGGAACACCCATGGCCAAACGCCAACTCAATCGTCGTCAGAACTGGCGCATCGAAAAAATTCAGGGCGAGCGTGCTGCCCGCGCGGCAAAACGCGAGTCCGCTACGCTTGAAACACTGGAAGGCGGCGACCTCGGCCCCGAACAGACCGGTCTTGTAATTGCTCACTTCGGTGTTCAGGTCGAAGTCGAGGCTCAGGAAGGCGAAGCAAGCGGTCAGGTATTTCGCTGCCACCTGCGCGCCAACCTGCCGGCACTGGTCACGGGTGATCGCGTCGTATGGCGCGCCGGCAATCAGGGCATTGGCGTCATCGTTGCGCAACTGCCCCGCACCACCGAACTGCGCCGCCCGGACTCACGTGGCCAGCTCAAGCCTGTGGCTGCCAACGTCGATCTGATCGTGATCGTGTTCGCGCCCATGCCCGAGCCACATGCCAACCTGATTGACCGCTATCTGGTGGCCGCCGAGCATGCCGGGATTCGTCCGCTGCTGCTGCTCAACAAGGCTGACCTGATCGACGAACAGAACGCGCCCGCGCTCAATGCGTTGCTGGCGGTCTACCGCACACTGGGTTACCCGGTGCTGGAAGTGTCGGCGCATCATGGCGATGGCATGCAGACACTGCAAAGCCAGCTTGATGGCCACATCAGTGTGTTCGTTGGCCAGTCCGGCGTCGGCAAGTCTTCGTTGGTCAACAGCCTGCTGCCGGAAACGGATACCCGGGTCGGCACGTTGTCCGAAGTCTCCGGCCAGGGCACACACACCACCACAACCGCCCGCCTGTTCCACTTTCCGCGTGGCGGCGATCTGATCGACTCACCGGGCATCCGCGAATTCGGCCTGGGGCATGTCAGCCGTGCAGACGTAGAAGCTGGCTTCATCGAATTCAACGACCTGATCGGCACGTGCCGCTTTCGCGACTGCAAGCACGACCGCGAACCGGGCTGCGCCCTGCTCAAGGGGCTTGAAGATGGCCGCGTGCAGCAACAGCGCATGAACAGCTACCGTTCGATCATTGCCAGCCTGCCGCAAGACAGTTACTGAGCACCGAACGCAACACGCAAAAACGCCGCGATGATCGCGGCGTTTCTGTATCGGTTGCAGCTCAGTTCTGGGCCGGCTCGACCCGTAACTTGCCATCGTCGAAGATGTTCAGCTTTTGCCGGATCTCGTGAGGCTGGGCATATGCCTGCGGGTCTGGCGGCGACGCTGTCGAAGCCCCCGGAGCAGCGGGAGTAGCAGGAGCGGCGGGCGCAGGTTTGGACTGAGGCGCACCACCGGAGTTCTGGTCGCCTTCGATACGCTGCTGAGCCTTTTTGGTCAAAACCACAATGTCGATGCGGCGGTTGACCGGATTGGTCGGGTTCTCGTGATCATAAAGAGCTGACGAGGCATAACCCACCACCCTGGCCACCTGTGAGTCCGGATAGGTACCGGCCACCAGCGCACGACGTGCAGCGTTGGCGCGGTTGGCCGACAGTTCCCAGTTACCGAATCCGCCGTTGCCTACAAAAGGTGTCGCATCGGTATGACCGCTGATACTGATCTTGTTCGGCACGCTCTTGATGGTGTCAGCCATCGCCAGCAGGATGTCTTCGAAATAAGGCTTGAGACGTGCGCTGCCCGAGTCGAACATCGGCCGGTTGTCAGCGTCCATGATCTGGATACGCAAACCGTCCTGGGTGATCTCGAACAGAATCTGGTCCTTGAATTTCTGCAGTTGCGGGTTTTCCTCGACCTTGTTCTGCAGCTCTTGCAACAGCATCTCCAGACGCTCCTGCTCGACCTCTTCAGCTTTGGTCTCGGAAGTCTCGGCCTCAAGGGGCACGGTGTCAGGTGACGGTGTGGTCTTGACCTCAGGGTTCAGCGTCTGATTCGGCGACATCTCGGGCGAGCCGCCCAGGTCGATCACATACGGCGAACCGCTGTCCGAAAAACCGACCGGGTCCTTGAAGTAACCGGCCACCGCGAGCAACTGTTCGGGCGTGGCAGAAGACATCAGCCACAGCACCAGGAAGAACGCCATCATCGCCGTCGCGAAGTCGGCAAACGCGATTTTCCAGGCACCGCCGTGATGTCCGCCACCAAAGCGCTTTACGCGCTTGATGATAATCGGCTGATTATTTTCCATGACTTAGCGACCGCGAACCGCTTGTTCCAGCTCGCTGAAGCTGGGGCGATGCAGCGGGTAGAGAACCTTGCGGCCAAATTCGACGGCCAGCGAAGGCGGCATGCCGGAGGCCGACGCCACCAGCGACGCCTTGATGCTCTCGTAGACGTTCATTTCTTCCTTGGCATCATGGGCAAGGCAGGTGGCCAACGGACCGAAGAAACCGTATGCCGCAAGAATACCGAAGAAGGTACCCACCAGCGCAGCACCTACGTGCATGCCGATTGCAGCCTTGTCGCCCGACCCCAGCGACGCCATGGTCACCACGATACCGAGTACCGCCGCCACGATACCGAAGCCAGGCATGCCGTCGGCGATACCGGTAATGGCATGGGATGGATGCTCAAGCTCTTCTTTCATGCTCAGCAGTTCCATGTCGAACAGGCCTTCCAGCTCGTGAGGAGCCATGTTGCCGGACGACATGATGCGCAGGTAGTCGCAGATGTACGCGGTCATGCGCTCATCTTTCAGCACACCAGGGTATTTGGCGAAGATCGGGCTGGAGGCGGCGTCTTCGATATCCCCTTCAATCGCCATCATGCCTTCACGGCGGCTCTTGTTGAGGATTTCGTACACCAGCCCCAGCACCTCGAGGTAATAGGCGTGTGTGAAGCGCGAACCGAACATCTTCAGCGACTTCTTGAACACGTGCATGGTCATGTAGCCAGGGTTGGCCTGGAGGAACGCGCCCAGTGCAGCACCGCCGATGATCAAGACCTCGTAGGGCTGGAACAGCGCCATGATCTTGCCATGGGACAGCACATATCCGCCGAGGACACTCGCGATAACGACAATGATGCCGATAATTTTAGCCATAGGAAAAAATACTTTACTGAGTCGGGTTCAGGGACAGTCCGGAAGTTCTTGAATCTCTTCTTCTCCTTATCGGCCTAACTGGGCCAGACTATAGCCGGTTCTTTTGAAAAACCCATTTATCCGCCTCCATAAAAGGAGGAAAATGGCCTCAGCGTCCCGTACGCTGGCGGTTTCCCAGCTCAGATAATCAGCCGCACAGGCCATCGAATGTCGACAGCACACGCAGCACATCATCTCGTTCCGAAAACGCTGGATGCCTGGGTCAAGCTGCTTGACGGCATCGCGTTACCGGTCCCTGCCGTCAATCATGGGCACGTTCGCGCAGCATTGAACGACAGTCGCCGCTCACTGCGTGAAATCGCTGAAATGATGCAGGAAAGCCCCGCACTGGTATTGAGTGTGATGCGCGAGGCCAACCATCACACCCACGGTTTGACCGAGCAGGCCGAGAGCCTCGAGATTGCGATCAACCGCCTGGGGCTGGCGCGTACTGAAATCCTTCTGGGCCGCTTGCCGGCCAAGCCGCCCGAGGAAATTCCCGCGGTCTATCGCCAATTGATTCTGGTCAGCCAGCACGCCACACAACAGGCCAACGGGTTGTTTGCCAGTCGCCTTGCACGACTCTGGCAAGACATCCATATGGGCAGCCTGCTGTTCCTCTCCCCCCTTTGGCCGATGGCGCTGGCCTATCCGAAGCTGCTCGAAGAGCTGGAGTTGCGGGTTATCCACAAGGGCCATTCCAGCCTTGCAGTGGAAAAAGAGCTGTTCGGCGTCAATCTGCTGGAGCTGTGCCTGGCACTCGCCGAATTCTGGCGCCTGCCGATCTGGGTCACGCGCGGTTATAAGTTGCTGATCAACGAGCGACGCGATCTGGCCAAGGTGCTGCGCATCGCCCGCGAAGAACACAGCCCGCTGCAACAGCAACAACTCATGGACGCCGACCCCAACCTGCGGCGCTGGCTGAACCAGCCAGCCAATACTGTTTTGCTGGGTAACGGCCTGGCGCTGGCGGCGCAACATGCCTGGAACAGCCCGCATTGCCTGCGCTGGGAACGGCTGACCAGCCTTTACCTGCAACAGTCGATCAGCGAAGTGCAGCAGCAGGCGCATCAAAACGCTGCCAGCAGCGCGCGTATTCATGCGGAAAAAGACCTCTGGCACCCGGCCGAATCGCTGATCTGGCCTTGGGATGCGCGCCGTGTAAGGCGCGACAACGAACCAGCGCCACCGCCATCGGCCGACGCCCTGCAGCTATGGCGCAAGCACTGCGCCGAGCTGCTGCAGGACCCCAGCCCGTTCATCAACGCCATGCACTTGACCACCTCGGCCCGCGACGCGTTCATGACGTGCGGTATGGAGCGGGTCATGCTGCTGATGCTGGACAAGACCTCGACCGTACTGCGCGTCAATCAGATGGCCGGACTGCCGGCCGAAACCGCCTCCTTGCAGCTGTTCATCAAGGAAAGCACCGTGTTGCAACGCTTGCTGACCCAGCCGACGCAGTTGCGCATGACCCCCGCGAACAACGCGCAGTTTGCCGCCCTGCTGCCCGCGCCACTGAAAACCCTGTTCAGTGGCCAGCACTGGCTTATTCGCTCGCTGAGCAACAACGGTAAAGTCATGCTGCTGGTGGTCGCCGACCAGAGTGGTGGGGCATTGTCGGAAATTTCCGTCCAGGCATTCGGAAAAACCGCGCAATGTATTGAAAGGGCACTTGGCATCTTTAGTCATCGCAAAGCGTGAGGCCTGGCGTACAATTCGCCTCTTTCCTTTCATCGGAGGCTGCAAATGTCCGCATTCACTGGCTTGTCGCTGGTCATCGAACCCAACGATCTGCTTGAGCGTCTAGACGCCCCGGAACTGATCCTCGTGGATCTGACCAGCAGCGCTCGCTACGAAGCCGGGCACATTCGCGGCGCACGCTTTGTCGATCCGAAACGTACGCAACTGGGCAAGCCCCCTGCACCAGGCCTACTGCCCGACACTGCCGATCTGCAGCAGCTGTTCGGCGAGCTGGGCCACAACCCTGATGCAGTCTATGTCGTCTACGATGACGAAGGCGGTGGCTGGGCCGGGCGTTTTATCTGGCTGCTGGATGTCATCGGCCACCACCGTTATCACTATCTGGATGGCGGCGTGCTGGCCTGGGAAGCGCAATCGCTGCCGTTGAGCACAGAGGTTGCGCCCGTTGCAGGCGGCCCGGTCACGCTGACGCTGCATGACGAACCTACCGCCACACGCGAATACCTGCAAAGCCGTCTGGGTGCCGCCGACCTGGCAATCTGGGACGCTCGCGGCCCTACCGAGTATTCGGGCGAAAAAGTAGTCGCGGCCAAGGGCGGACACATACCCGGCGCGGTCAATTTCGAATGGACTGCGGGCATGGACAAGGCACGTAACCTGCGTATTCGTCAGGACATGCCGGAGATTCTTCGCGACCTGGGCATCACGCCCGACAAGGAAGTGATCACCCATTGCCAGACTCACCACCGCTCGGGCTTCACTTATCTGGTGGCAAAAGCGCTGGGCTACCCAAGGGTCAAGGCCTATGCCGGCTCGTGGGGTGAATGGGGCAATCACCCGGAGACACCGGTAGAACTTCCGGAAGTGGCCGCCGCGCCCGCCGAGGCAGTCGAGGTTGCGCAACCCGTCGCGCCTGCGCAGCCAGCACCAGCCGAAACCGTCGAACCTGTCCGCTCTAGCGAACCGCGACAGGCCTCGCAGAAATATTCAGGACACTCATCCTCAGGACCTTCAATGAAAGACCGCTTGTTCATCATCAGCCAGTACCTGCTGCCGCACCACCTGCTGTCCCGACTGGCAGGCTGCGTTGCCGAATGCCGCGTACGCTGGTTCAAAAACGCTTTCACCGCGTGGTTTGCCCGCCGTTATCAAGTGGACATGTCGCAGGCTCTGGTCGAAGACCTGACGTCCTACGAGCACTTCAATGCGTTCTTCACCCGCGCATTGAAAGCCGACGCCCGCCCGCTCGATACCACGCCGGGCGCGATTCTTTCGCCAGCCGACGGCGCCATCAGCCAGTTGGGCCCTATCGACCACGGCCGGATCTTCCAGGCCAAGGGCCACAGCTTCAGCGTACTGGAACTGCTCGGCGGTGATCCCAAGCTGTCAGCGCCCTTCATGGGCGGCGAGTTCGCAACCGTCTACCTGTCGCCAAAGGACTATCACCGCGTCCACATGCCACTGGCTGGCACGCTGCGTGAAATGGTCTACGTGCCGGGCCGCATCTTCTCGGTCAACCAGACCACGGCTGAAAACGTACCCGAGCTGTTCGCCCGTAACGAGCGAGTGGTCTGCCTGTTCGACACCGAGCGCGGACCAATGGCAGTGGTGCTGGTCGGCGCGATGATCGTGGCGTCGGTCGAGACGGTATGGGCCGGGCTGGTCACGCCGCCCAAGCGTGAATTGAAGACGTTCAGCTACGACGAAGCAGCGCGTGCGCCAATCCATCTGGAAAAAGGTGCCGAGATGGGCCGCTTCAAACTGGGCTCCACGGCCATTGTGCTGTTCGGGCCAAATCAGGTGAAATGGGCCGAGCAACTGACCGCGGGTTCCAAGGTACAGATGGGCCAGGCATTGGCAGTTCCGACACAGGCATGATCGTGACTTGAAGTCACAGTGCCTGGCATGGGCGCCCCATTAACAGGGGCGCTCATGCAGTTTAAAACCGGACAGTAATGGCTCCAGGCCATATTTACTGCGTAGTGATGCCGATACTGGTAAAGTCGCCCGATCGGTGCTGTAGGATACTTCGCACCTTCATGGGCGTATGCTCGACATGTCCCCGCTCCGCGATGACGTCAGCCACCCATTTAAAGCCTCCGTCCGGGCCAATGAGTTGTTGGAGTTCGCCTGTCACATGAGTAATTTTAGCCTCCCTCTGCTATTGCGTGCCCCTACGCCGACGCAGTCGAGCCTGACATTCAGTGAAGCCAACCCCCGCGACCTCAAACGCTGGATTTCCAGATTGCCCAAGGCGAACCTCGGAGAAATGGCGCGCCAGCTCTATCAAGGGCTGACCGAGCTCAACCAGTTGATCACCCCGAGCGAGAACCGCCTGCAATTGCTTGAATTGCTGCGGCCCGAGGTGTACTTCGTCTGCAAGCACCTTGAACGTCACTTTCTCAATCAGGCCATTGTGCTGGACGAGCGACCACGCAAGGTGGCCAACCTCTGCCAGGCGCTGCAAAACCATCTCGCAACCGGTTACAAGCAGATCATTCAGCAGGTCGCCCCGCGCTACACCCGAGACCAGGCCGGGCTGTTCAGCACTGCGCTGCAACGCGCACTGCATGGTCTCAACGGGCCACTGATACGCGCCAACCAGCTTTACTGTCCCGTTCAGGATGGCCTGTGGCTCGAGCTGCATCAGATCTACCAGATTGCCCGCCAGTACCAGTTGCACAACACGCCGGTCGAAGAGCCCCTAGCCCATCACAGCAAAGTGCTGAGCGTGGAGCAAACCTACGTGATCGCGCTGCTGATGGGTTGCTCACGCTGCAACCAGATGCGTCAGTTGAACATCGGCAAACTGGCCGATGCGCTGGAGGCCTGGAGCCCTCTGGTAAAGCTGCAATTGCCGGTCACTGAAAGCAGCCTCTTCGCTCTGGACCCGACGGTCGACAAACCACCGCTGTATCGCACCCTGTTCAGCGACGAACAATCTCCTCGGCTGCTGGGTATCAACACCTACGCGCTGGCTGAAGCGATCAATCAGTACCTGGCCCTGCCGGATGACCAGCGCACCCCTTCGCCGTTGCTTATTCCAACCGGTATCAACACCGACCTGCTGCAACATCTGGCGGTCGCCTGGGGTGATGTGGCCGAACGCACCTTTCAGCGCACGGCAGGCCAGGGCACCCTGAAGCTGTGCATCGGCATGAGTGCACTGCATTTTTATGTGGCTGGTCAGAAGTCGTTCAGCGAACTCCTGCAACTCAACAGCGCAGGCAGTGCTGCGAGTTTTTCGCTGAAGATGGCCAATGATGACGCGGACGATCCGTGGGCGTCTGCCTTCGACACTCAGCGCGGCAAGACTTCATCCGTTCTGCTGCCCTACGAAGAGATCGAATACCCGAAAAACGACGGCGACAGCGACTCGCTTTCCAACAACCAGCATACGTTTCCGACCTTCGACCTGAATATTGTCAACCACAGCCCGGGCGGATACTGCCTGGCGTGGCAGAAGGACGTGCCTCAGCAGTTGCAGGCTGGCGAACTGGTGGGTATTCAGGATGACGCCGGCCAGGGCTGGAGCATTGCCATCGTGCGCTGGATCCGCCAGGTACGCAGCGGCGGCACACAGATGGGGATCGAACTGATCGCCCCGTTTGCCCAGCCGTGCGGCATGCAGCTGATTCGCGAACAGCAGAATAGCCAGTACCTGCGAACCCTGATGCTGCCGGAAGTACGCGCCATGGAAAAACCGCCCACCGTGCTCGCACCGCGTCTGCCTTTTCAGGAGGGCAACAAGGTGATGATCAACGTCGCCGGTGAAGAACGCCGCGCGTCACTGAGCAACCGGCAGGTCAGCAGCGCCAGTTACAACCAGTTCGAGTATCAGATGTACGACGCCCCGAAAGCGACCGAAACCGAAAAGGCCAGGCCGGATCAGGAATTCGATTCCTTGTGGGGCACGCTGTAGCGATCACTGCGACAGCCGTCGCGATTGGCCCCTCGCCATCAGGGGCAAACCACCACGGCCTGAGCGTCAGCGCTTTCCTTCGCGGTCGCGGAAACCCAGCAGATACAGCACGCCATCCAGTCCCAGCGTCGAAATGGCCTGTTTGGCCGATTGCTTGACCAACGGCTTGGCGCGAAATGCGACACCCAGCCCGGCAATCGCCAGCATCGGCAAGTCATTGGCACCGTCGCCGACCGCGATGGTCTGCTCCAGGCTCAAGCCTTCCTTGTGCGCCAGCTCGCGCAACAGGTCTGCCTTGCGCTGCGCATTGACGATCGGCTCTACGGCGACGCCGGTTACCTTGCCATCGACCACTTCCAGCTCGTTGGCGTACACATAATCGATGCCCAGCTTTGCTTGCAGCTGCTTGGCGAAGTAGGTGAAGCCACCCGAGAGAATCGCGGTCTTGTAACCCAGACGCTTGAGCTCGGAGAACAGCGTTTCGGCGCCTTCGGTCAAGCGTAGAGAAGCGCCGATTTCATCCAGCACACTGACATCCAGGCCCTTGAGCAAAGCCAGACGCTCCTTGAAGCTTTCACTGAAATCCAGTTCGCCGCGCATCGCACGCTCGGTAATTTCGGAAACCTGCTCGCCCACACCGGCAGCCTTGGCCAACTCGTCGATCACTTCGGCCTCAATGAGGGTCGAATCCATGTCGAACACAGCCAGACGCCGGTTGCGGCGAAACAGCGAATCCTGCTGGAACGCGATATCTACGTTGAGATCCTGGGCAACTGCGAGGAACTCGGCCTGCATGGCTTTCGGGTCGGCTGGCTCGCCGCGCACGGTGAACTCGATGCAACCCTTGCCCTTGTCGGCCGGCGTGTCGAGCGGCATACGCCCGGACAGACGATCGATCTGATCGATATTCAGCCCGTATTTAGCCGTAATGGCGCTGACGCACTGCAATTGCTCGGCCGTAACCTTGCGGGTCAGCAGTGTGACGATATGACGGGCCTTGCCCTGACCTTCAACCCAGTGCTGATAATCCGCTTCGGACACCGCCGTGAAACGGACCTGCTGATCGAGTTTGTAGGCGGTGAACAGGATGTCCTTGAGCACGGAAGAACCCTGCACGGTATCCGGAATTTCAACCAGGATGCCGAACGACAGGGTGTCGTGGATAACCGCCTGACCAATATCGAGAATGTTCACGCCACCCTGGGCGAGGACGCCGGTGATGGCAGCAGTGAGACCTGGACGGTCGACACCTGTGATGTTAATCAGGACGATTTCGCGCAAGGCGCACCCCCATAGTGGAAAAAAACCGCATTCTAACCACATTCAGTGACCACCGGGCACAGGCAGCGCTTTGCCGCTACTGGGTCGCTCGTTATACTGCGCGACAACTTCACCGAAAGAGCCGTGCTCTGTGAACCGGCCCACGCCCGTTAAAACCGATAATTTCTTCCTGCTCATCTTTCGTGCCCTGCGTCATCGCCGTGTACCGATCGCTTTGCGCATTGCCAGCCATAACGTGATCCTGGTCGCTTTGGCGCTGGTGATCTACGCCGGTGTCATGGGTCTGCAATTCAAGCAGGCCATGCATGAACAGGCGGATGCGCTGGGGCAGGCCCTGACGACCCAGACCGCCACCTCGGCCACCGAGCTGTTGGTGTCCAACGACATCCTCAGTCTCAACGTGCTGCTGGGCAATCTGGTCAAGAACCCGCTGGTGGCGCATGCCGCTATCTACAGTGTGGATAACCGCATCCTCGCGGAGGCCGGCCAGCGCCCGAAAAACGGGCTTCTGGGCGAGGCTCAGGGCCTGTATGAAATCAAGATCACGTTTCAGGACGTGATGGCGGGCCATCTGCGCATCAGCCTCGACATGTCACAGTTCCAGCAGCCGATGACCATCAGCCTGCAGAGCATGGGCATTCTGGCGGGCATTCTGCTGGCCCTGGCGCTGGCCCTGAGCCTGCGCCTCGGTCGCCATATCTCCACGCCATTGATGCAGATGCGCATCTGGCTGCGCGACATCGACCCATACACCCCGGCTACCGACCGCCAGGATGAAATAGGCGATCTGGCCCGGCAACTGCGCACCTCGTTCGCACCACCGGTTCCAGAGCCGGAGCCGCTGCCCGAACCCGAGTATGACGGCGACGAGGACGACGGTGACGATCCGTACCTGGAGCCGGAAGAGCGACCTGCACCACCGGTCTCGGCACGCAGCAGCGAACCGAAGCCGCGCCTGCCGGCACCGCCAGTCCAGCGTCGCATTGTTGCCGAAGAAGATGAAGACGACGACGAAGACCCGTTTGCGGACCTGCGTGACAGCTCGAACACTGCACCAGCCGCACGCCCGGTGGCTGCGCCGGTAGCGCCCGTCGAGCCGCACAACAGTGCCGTGCTGGCCGTACAATTGGGCGCGCAGGACCAATTGCGCCGCCTGCCGCGCGCACGACTGACCGAATTGCTGCAACGTTATCGCGACTGCCTCGATCAGGCCGCCTCGCTGTATGAAAGCGAGCTGCATACCCTGAACGATGGCAGCACCCTGATGCTGTTTCACAGCCACGAAAGCGGTGATGACTACCTCACCAACGCAATCTGCTGCGGCGAGCTATTGCGTGCCCTGAGCCATGCCTTGCAGATCGAGGTGGCCGACAGCGGCATCACCTTGCAACTGCAACTGGGCCTGACGCTGGGTGAGGGCCTGAGCGGTCTGAGCCAGATCGACCTGCTGCTGACTGAAACGGCGCAGGATGCGTTGGCGCTGTCTCAGCACAGCCGCAACCTGCTGCTGGTTGAACGCCGTATCAACGACGACCCGTTGATACGCCAGCGCGCCCGTATCCGTCCTATCGCCAGCCCTGAAGGCGCATGCTGTGTGGAACGCCTGATGGAGCCCTACCCTTCGATGCTCGAACGCCAGCTGGCGCGCATGCACGAATCCAACAAGGCCTGACCACCGCCTCTCGTTCACATGCGTAAGCACAGGACGAGAGGCGCCCGACCTTGACTGTGGCAGCGCGGCGCAGATCTGTGGCGCAGAGCGTCACCCAAGGCATTCCCACGCTGGAGCGTGCGGAACGATAGGTGTCCGCAAGATCACCATCGTGCCCATGCTCCGCGTGGGCATGCCGTTCTGGACGCTCCGCGTCCTCCTGACTGCGTGGTGCGTCAGGAACGTCGAGGTGTGAGAAGCGAAGATTCGCGTCCAACAAAAAGCCCGCATCGCTGCGGGCTTTTTGTTGGGCCAACCCTAGAAGCGGAACACTTCAAGATCGGTACGTATGGGCGAGGCCATTGGAATTCTTGGTTTGTCAGGCTCTTTGGCCTTCGCAACCGGGGGCTTTTTCGGTTCTTCGATCGGCTGCCAGGAAATCGGCTTGATCGCAGTACTGACCTGATCGGCCAGGCGTTGCAACAGCATGCCCTGGGCCTTGACCTGGTCTGCGGAGCTGCCGGCATGGACCTGTTCAAGGTGCACCAGTCGGCTGTCACGAACATGACCTTTACGGTCCAGAAGACGCCATTGCGCATCCAGAACGGCAGGCTGTTTGGCACCGGAGTCGAGACGGGTGATCGACAGTACGACCTGAACGTCCGGTGTGAAGTTGGCAACCGCAGGTGCCATGACGACGCGCTGGCTGTCCAGCTTCCAGGCCAGCTGACGCAAGAGCAACTGGTCGATATCCGAAGACAGGTTGCCCGCCCAGCGCCCATCGGACGAAGCGGTCAAGGTGCCGTCAGGCTGGCGTTGCAGCAGTGTTTCGCGTTGCAGATAGTCGGCCACCGAAACAGGACCCAGCAATACTGCCAGACCACTACTCTGTTTCGGCTGACCAGGCTCGCCGCTATCGAGCTGATAAAGCGCGGTCGGCTGGCGCACACTGCAACCAGCCAGACCCAAAACGCCAGTCATCAGCAAGATCAGGGGAAGGCGTAGAAAATTCATCATCCCATCCAGGTGGCCGCCCCGAGGCAGGCCACAGTATAAGTACTTTCAAGACCCATGCAGGCACTGAGCCACGCATGCACCCCAAGACCCCATATCATCCGTGAATATGCATCATGACTCCAGCGATTATGCATCGTACTTCATGGCAAAACGAAGAACGCTGGTGCCAGATCAATGTTTTTAGCTATTTTCCACCAATAACGCGTCTACGCGCTGGAAGCCTCTTGGCAATTTATTGCCACGTCGGCCCCGCTCCCCCTTGTAATGTTCAAGGTCTTCAGGTTTAAGCGACAGCGTTCGCTTGCCTGCCTGGAGTACGAGCGTCGCGCCCTGCGCAATCACCGCCAGATCGGTCACATATTCTTCTCGACTGGCTACCCGCTCACCCGGAATACCGATGATCTTGTTGCCTTTGCCTTTGCCCAACTGCGGCAAATCGCTGATCTTGAACACCAGCAGGCGGCCTTCGGTGGTCACCGCTGCCAGCCAGTTCTGTTCACGGTCGGGCACCGGCCGGGGCAAGATGACTTTTGCCCCGTTTGGCAAGCTCAGCAACGCCTTGCCCGCCTTGTTCTTGGCCTGCAGGTCTTCGCCTTTGACGACAAACCCATAACCGGCATCCGAAGCGATCACATACAGCGCGTCATCTTCGGGCATCAATACGCACTCGAACGTCGCACCCGGTGGCGGTTGCAGTTTACCGGTCAACGGCTCGCCCTGGCCTCGTGCAGATGGCAGGGTGTGTGCTGCCACCGAATAGCTGCGCCCGGTCGAGTCGATGAATACGGCGAACTGATTCGAGCGGCCGATGGACGACGTCTTGAAACCATCCCCTGCTTTGTAGGAAAGCCCGGTGGCATCAATATCGTGGCCTTTCGCGCAACGCACCCAGCCTTTTTCCGAAAGCACGACAGTTACCGGCTCGGTGGGCATCAATTCGTTTTCAGACAGCGCCTTGGCTTCGGCACGGGCAACAATCGGCGAACGACGGTCGTCACCATAGGTTTCAGCGTCGGCAATCAGTTCGGCACGGACCAGCTTGCGCAGCTTGGACTCACTGCCCAGCAGGGCCAGAAGCTTGGCCTGCTCTTTGCGTAACGCATCCTGCTCGCTGCGCAGCTTCATCTCTTCCAGACGCGCCAACTGACGCAGACGGGTATCGAGGATGTAGTCCGCCTGGATTTCCGACAGGCCAAAGCGTGCAATCAGTTCCGCCTTGGGATGTTCGGCGGTGCGGATGATGTGGATCACTTCATCCAGGTTCAGGTAGGCCGTGAGCAAACCGTCCAACAGGTGCAGACGATGCTCGACCTTGTCCAGACGAAACTGCAGACGACGACGCACAGTACCGATGCGGAAGGTCAGCCATTCGCCGAGCAGTGTCTTGAGGTTCTTGAGCTGCGGCTTGCCATCCAGACCGATGATGTTGATGTTCACCCGATAGCTGGACTCCAGCTCGGTGGTCGCGAACAAATGCTGCATCAGCTCGTCCAGCTCAACCCGGTTGGAGCGCGGAATGATCACGATACGACAAGGGTTTTCGTGGTCAGACTCGTCACGCAGGTCAGCAACCATCGGCAGCTTCTTGGCCTGCATCTGCGCGGCGATCTGCTCCAGCACCTTGGCGCCGGAAACCTGATGCGGCAGTGAAGTCACGACAATGTCGCCATCTTCAATGCGGTACACGGCCCGCATGCGCACCGAACCGCGCCCGGTCTCGTAAATTTTCAGCAGGTCGGCACGCGGCGTGATGATTTCCGCTTCGGTCGGATAGTCCGGCCCCAGAATGTGCTCGCACAGTTCCGGGACCGTGGCCTTGGGGTCGTCCAGCAGATGAACGCAGGCGCTGGCGACTTCGCGCAGGTTATGCGGCGGCACGTCGGTGGCCATACCGACGGCAATGCCGGTGGTGCCATTGAGCAGGATGTTCGGCAAACGCGCCGGCAGCACGGCCGGTTCGTCCAGTGTGCCGTCAAAGTTCGGCACCCAGTCAGCCGTGCCCTGGCCCAGTTCGCTGAGCAGGACTTCGGAATAGCGCGATAGGCGCGCTTCGGTGTAACGCATGGCCGCGAAGGACTTGGGATCATCCGGCGCACCCCAGTTACCCTGCCCGTCCACCAGCGTGTAGCGGTAGCTGAACGGCTGGGCCATCAGCACCATCGCTTCGTAGCAGGCCGAATCGCCGTGCGGGTGGAATTTGCCGAGTACGTCGCCGACGGTACGCGCCGATTTCTTGTGCTTGGCGTCAGCCCCAAGGCCCAGTTCGCTCATCGCGTAGATGATGCGCCGCTGAACAGGCTTCAGGCCGTCCCCGATATGCGGCAAGGCACGGTCCATGATCACGTACATGGAGTAGTTGAGGTAGGCCTGTTCGGTGAAGTCAGCCAGTGATCGGCGTTCTACACCATCCAGGCTGAGGTCAAGGGAGTCGCTCATGCGGGCCTCATTATTTCGTTGACTGGCGCAGCAGCAAGTTGCCGCCACGCTGTGTGAATTCAAGTTGTTTCATGGCGCTCATGCCCAGCAGCACCTGCTCACCGTCCAGACCGGGTGCTACCAGAGCACGCACATTGGTCAGGACAATATCGCCCAGTTGCAAGCGGTCGAGCGTGGTCCGAAAACCCTGACTGTTGCCATTGGCCGTGCTGACCGTGACCGGATAGCCACGTTTCAGGCCCAGGCTGTCAGCCATATCACCGGGTACCGCCACGTCTGTCGCCCCGGTGTCGATCATGAACTCTACCGTCCGGCCGTTGATCTGGCCGGTACTGACAAAGTGCCCCTGACGATTACCCGCCAGTTGCACTTCGATGTATCCGTCACCGTGTTGCGAAGCAACCACCGTATTAGGGTTCTGCTGCTTGTCTTCCCAACTGCCGAAAAAGCGCGTCGCCAGAAACAGGCCAGCAGCCCAGGCCACGATCATTAATATCTTGCCAGCGCGCTTGCCGGGTTGCGGTTGATTCGCGGGCTGGCTCACTGACCGGCGCTCCAGCCCGCTTCAGGCGCAGCGAACCGCCAGACAATCGGGCGTTTTTCACCATCGGCGCGCGCACCGAAGTTATTGTCGATGCCGATCCACGCGCCCTTCTCGTCCACGACCAGCGCCTCGGTCAGGCCGTAGGGCTGATCATAACGACGCGAAGGCACCATCGCTTCCTTGGCGAACGACCAGCAACGTTCGATCTGCCCGGTCTCAAGCCCACGCCGACAGATGCGATAGGCCGCACGTTCGAGCGTGAACAGCTTGCCGTTGTAGAGCGACAGATCGGAAAAGTCCGTAGACACGGTCTTGTGCCCATGTTCTGCGGGCAGCAGGTCTTTACCGTCTTCGGACAGCAGCACGCAGCTTTGCCCGCAGCTCCATTGTTCCTTGTCGCGCTGCACAACCAGCAGCCCGCGCTTCTCGCGCTCGGCGGCGAGCCAGATGCGGTCGCCAGAGGCGTTCACGGCAATCCCTTCGAAAATCGCATTGAAGTGTTGCAACATGCCCTGGCCGCGCGCCTGTTCTATCAGTGCCTGCGGCAAGTCCAGCCAGAACGGTGCACCACTGACCGGAACCTTGAGCACCGTGCCATAGGCCTCGCTGACCAGATAACGGTTACCGGCTGCATCACAACTCACGCCTTCGAAATCCAGATCACCACCACGCACCAACGCGGAAAGGCCTGCCAGCGAACGCAGCTTGAGCGGCAGATAGCTGTGCGGCGCAGGTGCGTCAATGCGGTGTGCTTCTGCCTTCCAGGTATTTTGCGACACATCAAGGCTGTACAGCACATTGTCGTCACGGTCGGAAACGGTCCACAGCTGGCCATTGCACATGGCCAGACCCGACAGATTGCCACCGACCATGTCGTCTACCGGGTGCTCGGATTGCAGTTTCAGGACCTCAAGCGGCGCGGCGAAAACCGGCGCGGCAACCAGGGTCAGGGCGGCGAGCCAGGCTCGTATCAAGTCAGGACCTCGGCGAGGTTGCCCTTCGATTCAAGCCAGGACTTGCGATCACCTGCACGTTTCTTCGCCAGCAACATGTCCATCATTTCCGACGTAGCAGCGAAATCATCCAGCGTGAGCTGCACCAGACGCCGTGTGTTCGGGTCCATGGTGGTTTCGCGCAGTTGCGGCGGGTTCATTTCACCCAGGCCCTTGAATCGGGTGACCTGTGGTTTGCCACGTTTCTTTTCAGCCACCAGACGGTCAAGAATTCCGTCGCGCTCGCTTTCGTCCAGCGCGTAGTAGATTTCCTTGCCAAGGTCGATCCGGTACAGCGGCGGCATGGCCACATACACATGCCCGGCGTCGACCAGCGGGCGGAAGTGCTGGACGAACAACGCACACAGCAAGGTGGCGATGTGCAAACCATCCGAGTCGGCGTCGGCGAGAATACAGATTTTGCCGTAACGCAACTGGCTGATATCCGCCGCGCCCGGATCAACCCCGATGGCAACCGCAATGTTGTGCACTTCCTGGCTGGCGAGCACTTCGCCGCCGTCCACTTCCCAGGTATTCAGAATCTTGCCGCGCAGGGGCAGGATGGCCTGGAATTCCTTGTCCCGCGCCTGCTTGGCCGAACCACCGGCGGAATCACCTTCGACCAGAAACAGCTCGGAGCGCGCCGGATCCTGTCCGGCACAGTCAGCCAGTTTGCCCGGCAGTGCGGGGCCTTGGGTAATGCGCTTGCGTTCGACCTTCTTGCTGGCCTTGAGGCGGCGACCAGCGTTGTTGATCGCCAGGTCAGCCAGTTGCAGGCCCAGCTCCGAGTGGGTGTTGAGCCACAGACTGAACGCGTCCTTGACCACGCCGGAAACGAACGCCGCCGCCTCACGGGACGACAGACGTTCCTTGGTCTGCCCGGAGAACTGCGGCTCCTGCATTTTCATCGACAGGACGAAGGCAATTCGCTCCCAGACGTCTTCCGGTGCCAGCTTGACGCCACGCGGCAACAGGTTGCGGAACTCGCAGAACTCGCGCATCGCATCCAGCAAGCCCTGGCGCAAGCCGTTCACATGGGTGCCACCCTGCGCCGTAGGGATCAGGTTGACGTAGCTTTCCTGAACGCTGTCACCACCTTCGGGCAGCCAGAGCAGCGCCCAGTCGACCGCTTCCTTGTTACCGGCGAAGCTGCCGCAGAACGGTTCGTCCGGCAGTCGCAGGAAGTCGCTGACCGAATCCTGTAGATACGAGCGCAAGCCGTCTTCGTAATGCCACTCGACTTTTTCGTTAGTGGACTTGTCTTCAAAGCTGACCAGCAGGCCCGGGCACAGAACCGCCTTGGCCTTGAGTACGTGCTTGAGACGACTGACGGAGAACTTCGGGGTATCGAAATACTTCGGATCGGGCGCGAAATAGACGCTGGTCCCGGTGTTGCGCTTGCCGACAGTGCCGATAACCGCCAGCTCTGTGGCCTTGTAGCCGTCGGCGAAGGTCATTTCATATTCGTTGCCATCGCGCTTGACCCGCACCCGAACCTGAGTGGAAAGCGCGTTGACCACGGAAATCCCTACGCCGTGCAGGCCGCCGGAGAACTGGTAGTTCTTGTTGGAGAACTTGCCACCCGCATGCAGCTTGGTGAGGATCAGCTCGACGCCGGACACACCTTCTTCCGGGTGAATGTCCACCGGCATGCCGCGGCCGTCGTCGGACACCTCAAGCGAGTTGTCGGCATGAAGAATGACCTGTACCGAGCGCGCGTGACCAGCCAGAGCTTCGTCGACACTGTTGTCGATGACTTCCTGAGCCAGGTGGTTGGGCCGCGAGGTGTCGGTGTACATGCCCGGACGTTTGCGAACCGGATCGAGGCCCGAGAGGACTTCGATGGCGTCTGCGTTATAAGAGCTAGCGCTGGGATTGGCCATGGGTTCTCGTTATCAATCTTTCATGGAATTTCGGGGGTTCAATGTTCTTGCATTCAGTAGGCCGGGCATCGATCGCCTATAGCGCCGACAGGTCGATCTTCTGCAACAGATCGGGGGCAAACCCGGCAAAGCTCAACAACGCTGGCATTTGCTCGGCAAAACCCTGAAAACTGTGGTCGCCGCCCGCCTGAATGCGCAAGGCACAGGCCCGGTAAAACTTCTCGGCGCGACGATAATCAAGGGTCTCGTCACCGGTCTGCAACCACACCTGAAACTGCTGCGGGTCCTGGGGAGCAGGAACCTCCAGCTCGGCCAGTGCCTGAATATGGTCTTCGGTCAACTGCCACTGCTCGCCGGTGTACAGGTTCTGCTGCACGCCGAGAAACCCGTCAAACAGCTGATGCGGGTTGACTGCCGGGTTGATCAGCACCGCCTTGAGGCCATGCTGCTGCGCCAAATGAGTCGCATAGTAGCCGCCGAGCGAGCTGCCGACCAGTAATGGCCGTCCCAGCTCCTTTATAGCGGTTTCAAGCTGCCCCATAGCCTGACGCGGATGGTGATGCAGTTCAGGGACTTGCAGACGATCAGCCAGACCCAGCGACTTCATCAGCGCGGCCAACTGACAGGCCTTTCTCGACAGGGCCGAGCTGTTCAAGCCATGGATGTATAGCAGTGAAGGTGTGTCGCTGGTCACGCTGTCGCTCCCGAGTGCAAGGCAAAGCCGTGTAGTTTACAGGGACTTACGCTACAACACCTCACTGGAAACGTGTCCGCCCGCTCATTCAGTAGCCGGTGCCGCCGTAATCGACTTCGAACTCCATGCCAACCACTCGGGAAACAGCGGTTTCCAGCCGTCCGTCGTCATGCAGTCGCAGCCAGCGATAGCCCGGTGCCGTGGTGTCCACCTTGAAATCGGCACTGCCCGGCGCGAACTGAATGCAGGTCGAGGGCGACGCCAGCAGGCGCACGCCGTTACGCATCTGGTCGAACTCCTGATGTACATGCCCCCACAATACGGCCCGAACCTGCGGGAATCGATCCAGCACCGCAAACAACGCGTCAGCATTGCGCAAACCGATGGGTGCCATCCATTCACAGCCGATGGCCACCGGGTGGTGATGCAGGCAGACCAGATGATGCCGGTCAGGCGCTTCGCTCAGCGACTGCTCCAGCAACTGCAATTGCCCAGCAGCCAGAAACCCCGGCACCGAACCGGGCACTGCCGAATCCAGCAACGTCACCCGCCACTGGCCGATGTTGATGATCGGATCAAGCAGCCCTTCAGCCTGCGCCACATGCTCCATCTGCGGCAATTCATCATGATTACCGGCAAACCAGCGCGCGGGGGCGACGATCTGCGTACTTATCCGGCGAAACGCTTCGTAAGACTCGACACTGCCATCCTGGGAGATATCCCCGCTGGCCACCACAAGATCAATATGTGGCTGCTCGGCGAGGACCAGATCAACAACTTTTTCCAGACTGTCGCGGGTACTCATACCCAACAACGCCCCGTCCGCCTCGGCGAACAGGTGGCTGTCGGATATCTGCACCAGCAAAACTGACGATGAAGGGGCTGCGCTTGGCAAGACCGTCTCCCAGAGAGGATTCAGCGCGATTATGTGATGTGGCAGCGGGCGGGTAAACCGGGAATGTGAGCGCAGACGAGCATTTGGTCACATTTGCTGATTTGCTCGGTGCTTGAGCACAATTAAAGCAATAAGTCCGGCAGACACCATGCCCGCCAGTCCCGCACCCAAGAGATAGCTCAGCACCCGCTCATAAGGCATTCCAGGCCAGAGATATCCCGCCAACAAAAGCTCCAGGACAACGCCAAGAATCATTCCTGCCAGTCCAGCCAGATGAACGATCCACGGCATGAGCCTCAAAGACAGAATACCAATGACCACTCCGGTAATGGCCGTATATAGAAAGTGTTCCCAACGCAGAGCGCTGCCTGCCAGGGTTATCAACCCGAGATAGCTGAAAAGGCTGAGGGTGACTCCCGAGAAGCACGCTAACAGACATCGTGGGGTGCCTAAGTCACTCATTCGTTATACCTGCAAATAAATTCAGGTCGAATGTAAGGCATGTGGTTTCAAATCCAAGGTGCCGGGGGATTTTCAGAAACCACCTACAAGACTGGAGCCTGCCCGCTGTCAGCTGACGTCACTTATCGGTCAATCCGGTGTGGGATAAATACAGGGCGAAGCCAAGGAGCAGTAGTGCGATAACAATTGAAGAGGCGTTAACGCACTGCCTCAAACTCATGCCCACACGCCAGGCAATGACTCAGCCACTCGCCCAGAAACAAATTGAGCTGGGCTTTTTCGTCCGGTTGATGCATGTCGGCGTTCGGGTAGGGATAAATCCCGCGAAAGCGCCGCGCATGCTCGGCGCCGATGACTTCGGCCATGCGTGCGTCATGGTAGACCTGTACTTCGAGCACCGGCACCGGCAGCCACGGCAGGCTGTGTTCCTGGCGGACTTGCAGGGTGGTGGTGTACGGGCAGTCGAGCAATACTTCGACGGCCAGTACGCCCAGCATCTGGTCACCCTGTGTAACGGCGACGCGGCGTGAGCGCTGTTCGTTGCGCATGTCGGGCAGCAGGCGCATCAGGCGCGCGTAGTTGGCCTCACACGCAGCCTGCAGTCCGGCAAGGTCGACACGGTAGCGCTCGCGCAATAGATTCACGACCATAAACCCCTTATCTCCGCACGATTCAGCGCCAGCCATTGCAAGGCGATGATCGTCGACGCGTTTTTGATTGTTCCATCTTTCATCGCCTGCATTGCGTCATCGAATGACCAGACCGTGACCCGGATGTCTTCGCCTTCGGACTCAAGCCCGTGAATTCCGCCTGCCCCTTCACTGCTGCACTGCCCCAGGTACAAGTGAACAAACTCATTACTGCCACCTGGAGAAGGAAAGTATTTTGTGATGGGCCAAAGCGAGCGGAACACCAGTCCAGCTTCCTCCTCTGCCTCGCGATGAGCAACTTCTTCCGGCTGCTCATCCTTGTCGATCAGCCCGGCGACCAGTTCGATCAGCCACGGGTTGCTGGTCTTTTCCATGGCCCCCACGCGAAACTGCTCTATGAGCACCACTTCGTCACGCTTGGCATCGTAAGGCAGTACGCAAACCGCATCGTGGCGAACGAAAAGCTCGCGGCTGATTTCCTTGCTCATGCCACCGTCGAACAGTTCGTGGCGCACATGCAGCTTGTCCAGCCTATAGAAGCCCTTGAAGCAGTTTTCGCGCTGTATGGTTTCAAAAGCGCTTGGTGCAGATCGTGTGGTCTGGGTCATGGGTTTCTCGCTTGCCGCCGTTTTTGACATCGGGCCATCCTAACGCGCATCGACGTTAAGATGCAGCCCCCTTGAAGATGCAGGGTAGACGGCCGGGACTTAAAACAATTCTAATCTGCCATGATCGAACCGAAGACGTTGTTTACAGTCCAACCAACCTGCATACGCACAACGCAACCGCCTTTACTGACACTGCCAAGGATCAACATGTCGTTATTGAGGATCACTTCACTGGCTTGCCTGGCCCTGTTGCTCGGCGCCTGCCAAAGCCTCTTCACGCCCAACATGCGCACACCGCTGCAAGTCCAGCGCGATGCCTCCGAGCTGATCAAGCCAGGCTGCACCACGGCGGACTGCCCGCTGGTGAACATCGATACCGTGCATTTTCCCGATGAGCCGCGATTGGACGCCATCGTCCAGAAGACCTTGCTGCAACTGACCGTTGCCGACAGCAGCGCCTCGCCGCCTGCGTCCATTAAAGCCTATCAGGAGCAGTTCCTGAGCCAGGCCCAGGGCCGTAACAGCAGTTATCTGCAAGCCAAGGTACGCGAGCAGCATGACGGTATCGTGGTTGTCGAACTTTCCAGTTATCTGGATACCGGTGGTGCCCACGGCAACCCCGGCCGGGCGTTCATCAACTATTCGCGTCAGCAGCAGAAAGTCCTGACCCTGGCCGACATGATCATTCCGGGCAAGGAAAGCGAGTTCTGGCAGAAGGCCCAACTGGCCCACCAGGGTTGGCTGGTCTCGACCAAAATGAATGAAGACAGCGAGTTCATGAAGACCTGGCCGTTCAAGCGCACGCCACACATCGCGCTGACGTACGGCGCGGTGATCCTCAAGTACTCGGTGGATACCATCGCGCCGTATTCGATGGGTCACATCGAGCTGAAGATTCCTTACCCTCAGCTCAATGGCATCCTCAAGCCGGAACTGTTCCCCGGTCGCGGTTGATAGCACCGCCGATCAACAGCTGCAACACGCCAGCGACAACGAGCGCTGGCAGTGTTGCACCGACATTCGGGTAAAAGCCAGCCAGCAGGTGATAGGTGCTGAGCCCGCCCAGCCACGCCAGCAGACTCATCCAGCGCAAACCGCCCTCCATTACCTGACCACTGCGACGACGCAGGATGAAATGGTCGACCAGCACCACGCCGAACAGCGGCGCAAACACCGAGCCGATCAGCAGCAGAAAGTTCTGGTACTGGGCCAGCGGTGCCAGACAGGCGATCAGCGTGCAGATCACGCCGATGGTCAATGCCAGGTGCTCGACCTTGATGCGTGACAGCAAAGCACTCGATACCGCCGCCGAATGAATATCGGCGAACGCATTTTCCGTCTCATCCAGCAGAATCAGCAGCAACGGGATACCCAGACCTGCGCCGGCCAGTGCCAGCAGCAAGGCATTGACCTCGCCGCCAGGGGCGAACGCCAATGTATAGGCAACGCCCAGACCCATCAGCCAGAAGTTACCGATGAAAAAGCCTGCGGCCGTGCCGCCAAAGACGCTTTTCGCGCGTTTGCCGAAGCGCGAGTAGTCGGCAATGAGCGGCAGCCAGGACAGCGGCATGGCGATGGCGATGTCGAACCCCGAAGCAAACGGCAGTGAACCGTCCCCGGATGTCGACCACAGCGCTGCCAGATCAGCCTTGGTCAGCAGGTTCCAGGTCAGCCATGAACACGCGGCCAGCAGTATCCAGATCCCCCACTTGCGCAAGAATCGGCGCACAAAGGTCAATGGTCCGCTGACCGCCAGCAGAGTGGCCAGCGCTCCAAAAAACAGCGTCCAGAGCAGCGGGCTGGTCCACAGACTGCCCTGCGAAAAAGCCCGCTCGCCCAACAGACTGGCGGCGTCGCGCATGACGATGATCTCGAACGAACCCCAACCGATCAGTTGCAGCAGGTTCAACACTGCAGGCAGCGACGCGCCTTTGCTGCCCAGGCTGAGTTTGAGGGCTGCCATGGAAGACAAACCGGTGTCACTGCCGATCACGCCGACACTGGCGAGCAGTAAAACGCCCACCAGCGTGCCGAGGAAAATCGCCAGCAGCGAGCCGGACATGCCCAGCCCCGGTGCCAGCAAGGCCCCGGTTTGCAGCACCATCAAACCGATGCCGAGGGAAAACCACAGGGAGAACAGATCCCGCCCACCGAACACCCGCTGGCTGGCAGGGATGGGGGTGTCGGGAGAATAGGTGCCAGGTGTGTTCACGTTTGTGTCTCGTGTGGGGTGTTGATCGGTGATTCGGGATCGGACGCGGAGCTTCCAGAACAGCGCTACCACGCAGAGCGTGGGATCATCGCAATTATCGTGCGGCGCTCTGCGTCGCATGCCGTTCTGGACGCTCCGCGTCCTCCTGACGACGCAGAGCGTCGAGAACTGCATTCCCACGCTGGAGCGTGCGGAACGATAATCGCAACTATCGTGCGGCGCTCTGCGTCGCATGCCTTTCTGGACGCTCCGCGTCCTCTTGACGACGCAGAGCGTCGAGAACTGCATTCCCACGCTGGAGCGTGCGGAACGATAATCGCAACTATCGTGCGACGCTCCGAGTCGCATGCCTTTCTGGACGCTCTGCGTCCTCTTGACGACGCAGAGCGTCGAGAACTGCATTCCCACGCTGGAGCGTGCGGAACGATAATCGCAACTATCGTGCGACGCTCCGAGTCGCATGCCTTTCTGGACGCTCTGCGTCCTCTTGACGACGCAGAGCGTCGAGAACTGCATTCCCACGCTGGAGCGTGCGGAACGATAATCGCAACTATCGTGCGAAGCTCCGAGTCGTAAAGCCCAATGCTGGAGCGTAGCGATAACCGCTAGCGGTGTTCTGTCGTGCACGTACCGCTTTCTACACCTTCTTGTACAACTGGCTGCCTTCCTGCTTGAAGCGCTCGGCCTGCTCGGCCAGGCCTTTGGCGACATCGACTGCTTCGATCCGCTGGTTGGCGGCGTACTCGCGTACTTCCTGAGTGATTTTCATCGAGCAGAATTTCGGCCCGCACATGGAACAGAAATGCGCGACCTTGGCCGAGTCCTTGGGCAGGGTTTCGTCGTGGTACGAGCGCGCGGTGTCCGGGTCCAGCCCGAGGTTGAACTGGTCTTCCCAGCGGAACTCGAAACGCGCCTTGCTCAAGGCGTTATCACGGATCTGCGCCCCTGGATGGCCTTTGGCAAGGTCCGCTGCGTGGGCAGCGATCTTGTAGGTGATGATCCCGGTCTTCACGTCATCCTTGTTCGGCAGCCCCAGGTGCTCTTTGGGCGTGACGTAGCACAGCATGGCGCAACCGAACCAGCCAATCATCGCGGCACCGATGCCCGACGTGATGTGGTCATACCCCGGCGCAATATCGGTGGTCAGCGGGCCCAGAGTGTAAAACGGCGCTTCGTCGCAGCATTCCAGCTGCTTGTCCATGTTTTCCTTGATCAACTGCATCGGCACATGACCGGGGCCTTCGATCATGGTCTGCACGTCGTGCTTCCAGGCGATCTTGGTCAGTTCACCCAAGGTTTCCAACTCACCGAACTGCGCCGCATCGTTGGCGTCGGCAATCGAGCCAGGACGCAAACCATCGCCCAGCGAGAAGCTGACGTCATAAGCCTTCATGATTTCGCAAATGTCTTCGAAATGGGTGTACAGGAAGTTTTCCTGATGATGCGCCAGGCACCACTTGGCCATGATTGAACCACCACGGCTGACAATCCCGGTCACACGCTTGGCGGTCAGCGGCACATAACGCAGCAACACACCGGCGTGGATGGTGAAGTAATCAACGCCCTGCTCGGCCTGCTCGATCAGTGTGTCGCGGAACAGCTCCCAGGTCAGGTCCTCGGCCGCACCGCCGACTTTTTCCAGAGCCTGATAGATAGGCACAGTACCGATCGGCACCGGCGAGTTGCGGATGATCCATTCACGGGTTTCATGAATATGCTTGCCGGTAGACAGGTCCATGACCGTGTCAGAACCCCAGCGAATGCCCCAGGTCAGCTTGGCAACTTCCTCTTCGATGGAAGATCCCAGCGCGCTGTTACCGATGTTGCCGTTGATCTTTACCAGAAAGTTACGGCCGATAATCATCGGTTCCAGTTCGACGTGGTTGATGTTGGCCGGGATGATCGCGCGACCACGGGCGATCTCTTCGCGCACGAACTCGGCAGTAATTTCCTTCGGGATGCTCGCGCCGAAGCTGTGCCCCGCATGCTGCTGGGTCAGCAGGCCAGCGGCACGGGCTTCCTGAAGCTTCATGTTTTCGCGGATGGCAACGTATTCCATCTCGGCGGTAATGATGCCCTGACGCGCATAGTGCATCTGGCTGACGTTGGCCCCCGCCTTGGCCCGGCGCGGGTTGCGCACATGAGCAAAGCGCAGCGCAGTCAGTTCGGCGTCGCTCAGGCGTTGCTGGCCGAAGTTGGAACTCAGGCCCGCCAGGCGCTCGGTGTCGTTGCGCGAGTCGATCCACGGCGAGCGAACATCCGCCAGGCCTTTACGCACGTCGATGATCACGTTGGGGTCGGTGTACGGGCCGGAGGTGTCATAGACCGTGACCGGCGCGTTGATTTCACCGCCGAAGTCAGTCGGTGTGACGTCCAGAGTGATTTCGCGCATCGGCACGCGGATGTCCGGGCGTGAGCCCTGAACGTAGATTTTCTGCGAACGGGTAAACGGCTGTACCGATCCGGAATCGACTTGTGCCGACTCGCTCAAATGGGCTGCGTTTTTTAGTGTTGTACTCATCACGGGCTCTCCAGACATCCGGTTGCGGATTTATTGTCGGAGTGACCTGACGTGACGGATGGGTGCACCAGTGCTGGTGCTGAGTATCGAAAGGAGACGTACGCTGTTCATTTTTTGAACAATCGACCCCGGACGATACTCAAGAGGACTCGCCGGGAGACGAGAAATCTTGTTCCCTACGCAGGCGCTAACCTGATCAGGTTCAACGGGATCCGGTTTAACCGATCTCAGCCTCATAGCAAGGCACCCCGACAAGAACGCGATCAGTCTATGCCGGGGCGCGGTCGCAATGCCAGCCTATTTGCACAGGGCTCGATAAATGGCGCAAATCGCCGATTGTTGCTAAAAGAGTCTGGCTCTACACTCGCTAACCCGGTTTCGCTTAAAACCGTGATTACTTTCTTCATGAACAGGGAATGCCTCATGCTGCGCAAACTTTCGTTGGTTGTGGCCGTTTCGTTTGCGTCCAGCGGCCTGACGTGGGCAGCCGATATGCCACTGCCGACCCAGACTGGTCTGCTGAATGTCTATCAGCAGGCGGTGGACAACAATGCCGACCTTGCGGCATCCCGCGCCGATTACGATGCCCGCAAGGAAGCCGTACCGCAGGCCCGCGCCGGTTTGCTGCCGAACATTTCCGGCAGTGCACAAAGCAACAATACCCGCACCAGTATCGACCAGCCCAGAACCGTGGCCACCCGTAGCGGTAACGTCTATCAAGCCACCCTGAGCCAGCCGATCTTCCGTGCCGACCGCTGGTTCCAGTTGCAGGCCGCCGAGGCGAGCAACGAGCAGGCGGCACTCGAGCTGTCGGCTACCGAGCAGAACCTGATCCTGCAAGCGGCACAAAGCTATTTCAGCGTGCTGCGCGCCCAGGACAATCTGGCCTCGACCAAGGCCGAGGAGGCAGCGTTCAAACGCCAGCTCGATCAGGCCAACGAGCGTTTCGATGTCGGCCTGTCGGACAAGACCGACGTGTTGCAGGCGCAGGCCAGCTACGACACCTCGCGCGCCAGCCGGATTCTCGCCAAGCGCCAGGTGGATGATGCGTTTCAAGCCCTGGTGACGCTGACCAATCGGGAATACAACTCCATCGAAGGCATCGTGCATACCTTGCCTGTGCTGGCGCCAACGCCAAACGATGCCAAGGCCTGGGTCGATACCGCAGCACAACAGAACCTCAACCTGCTGGCCAGTAATTACGCGGTCAGTGCTGCCGAGGAAACCCTGCGTCAGCGCAAGGCCGGGCATGCCCCGACACTTGATGCCGTGGCGACTTATCAGCGTGGCGACAACGACGCACTGGGTTTTAGCAACCCCAATTACACCGGGCGCAATTATGGCGGCGACGTCGAGCAGCGCAGTATTGGCGTGCAGCTGAATATCCCGATCTACAGCGGTGGCCTGACCAGTTCACAGGTACGCGAAGCCTATGCGCGCCTGAGCCAGAGCGAGCAACGCCGTGAAAGCCTGCGTCGTCAGGTGGTGGAAAATACGCGCAACCTGCACCGTGCGGTGAACACCGATGTCGAGCAGGTCCAGGCCCGCAAACAGTCGATCATCTCCAACCAGAGCGCGCTGGAAGCCACCGAAATCGGTTATCAGGTTGGCACCCGCAACATCGTCGACGTGCTGGATGCGCAGCGCCAGCTGTATGCCTCGGTGCGTGACTACAACAACACGCGCTATGACTACATCCTCGACAACCTCCGCCTCAAGCAGGCAGCCGGCACACTGAGCCCGGGCGACCTGCAGGATCTGTCACGCTACCTGAAGGCCGACTACAACCCGGACAAAGACTTCCTGCCGCCCGACCTGGCAACCGCCGCGCAGAAGAACTTCGAGCGACCTGCAAAGCGCTGAGATTGCTGACCGATCTGGATGCTCTGCGCCCGACTTCAAGTCATGCAGCGCGACGCAGATTTGTGACGCGGAGCGTCACCCAAGGCATTCCCACGCTGGAGCGTAAGGAACGATAGGCGTCTGGACGAGCTCAACTATCGTGCCGACGCTCTGCGTCGGCATGCAGTTCTGGACGCTCCGCGTCCTCCGACTCAGCGCCTGCCCATCAACCGCCCGATCCCGTCGAGCAGGCGTTGCAGCGCGCCCTGATTGGCCTTCATCACAGCCAGCCCTGCATCGGCCATGCTGCGAGCCTGCTGTGGCTGGTCGAAAAGCCCCTGCACGGCGGCGGCCAGCGTGGTCGCATCGCTGACCTCTTGCAACGCGCCGGCAGTGCGCAGCATGGTGGCAATCTCGAGGAAGTTGAACAGGTGCGGGCCGCTGAGCACCGGTTTTGCCAGCGCAGCAGGCTCCAGCAGGTTGTGACCGCCGTTAGGCACCAGGCTGCCGCCCACAAAAGCGATATCGGCCAGCGCATAGAGAAACAGCAATTCGCCCATGGTATCGCCCATCAGCACCGAGACGTCCGGCGTGACAGCCTGCGCGGATGAGCGCCGAACCGTCGCAAAACCCTGCTGCTGACACAGCGCATGCACGCTGTCGAAACGCTCGGGATGACGCGGCACCAGGATCAGCAGCGCATCAGGATGGCTCGTCAATAACGTGCGATGAGCTGAAAGAACGCTTTCATCCTCGCCTGCATGGGTGCTGGCGGCGATCCATACCGGACGCTGCGTCGCCTGCCATTGCTCACGCAAGTGCGCGGCACGTTCCAGCAATTGCGGGTCGATACTCAGGTCGAACTTGATCGAACCGGTCACTGCAACGCACTCGGGACGCGCGCCCAGATCACGAAAGCGCTGCGCCTCGACTTCTGTCTGCACCGCGAACCAGGCCATTTGCGCCAGCATCGGCCGGGCAAGCTTGGCAAAACGTGCGTAGCCCCTCGCCGAGCGCTCAGAAAGCCGCGCATTGGCGAGCACCACGGGGATCCCGCGCAGGGCGCATTGGTGGATGTGGTTGGGCCACAGCTCGGTTTCCATGATGATGCCCAGCCGGGGCTGCACATGATCGAGAAAACGCCCTGCCGCCCAAGGTAAGTCATACGGCAGGTAGCAATGCTGAATGCGCGGTTCGCTGGCGAACAGCGCCTTGATTCGTTCCGAACCTGTGGGCGTCATGCAAGTCACAGTGATCGGCAGTTGGGGGTATTGCAGCAGCAGCGCGCGAATCATCGGCGCGGCCGCGATGCTTTCGCCCACTGACACCGCATGCACCCAGATACCACCGCGCTGCATGGCAGGCAGGCCGCTGGCGAACCGCTCGCCGATGCGCTGGCGATACGCCGGAGCCTTACGCGCACGTAACCACAGGCGCAGGGCAACCAGTGGCAGGCCGAGATGAAACAGTAGGGTATAAAGGGTTCTATTCATGGGCGCGGAGTTTATCAGCCCGCCATCACAAGTCGCTAGAATGCGCAGCCTGACGAAAAGGAATGCACCATGAACGCTTATTATCTGCTGGCTATCGCCGTTTGCGCGGAAGTCATCGCCACTACTTCCATGAAAGCCGTGAAAGGGTTCAGCACTCCCCTGCCGCTGTTGCTGCTGATCACTGGTTATGCGATTGCATTCTGGATGCTGATTCTGGTGATGCGCACGATCCCGGTCGGCATCACCTACGCCATCTGGTCGGGCATGGGCATCGTCATGGTGAGCATTGCGGCGTTCTTCATCTACGGCCAGAAACTCGACCTGCCCGCGTTGTTGGGCATGGCCATGATTGTGGCTGGCGTAGCCGTCATCCAGCTGTTCTCGAAAACCGCCGGGCATTGAAAAGCCGATCCTTTATAATGCTCGTACTTTTTGCTCACTGAGGTGCTCATGCCATCGGTTATTTCCACTGACGTGCTGATTGTCGGGGCTGGCGTAGCCGGTCTATGGCTCAACGCCCGGTTGCGTCGTCAAGGGTTCTCGACAGTGCTGGTAGAAAGCGCCAGCCTGGGTGGCGGGCAAAGCCTCAAGTCTCAGGGGATCATCCACGGCGGTGCCAAGTACGCGCTGCACGGCGCGCTTTCCGGTGCCTCCGAGGCCATCGCCGATATGCCGCGCCGCTGGCGTGAAGCTCTCGATGGCAAAGGCGAGCTGGACCTGTCCGGTGTACGCCTGCTGTCCGAGGCCCATTACCTGTGGTCGCCAGGCACCATCGCCGGCAATCTCACCAGCTTCTTCGCCAGCAAGGCGGTGCGCGGCCGTGTGGATCAGGTCAAGGGCGAGCAATTACCGCCCGCACTGCAAAACCCCAAATTCAAGGGCAAGGTCTATCGTCTCGCGGAACTGGTGGTCGATGTGCCGAGCCTGATCGAGCGACTCGCCGAGCTGGCCGGTGACAGCCTGCTGGCCGGTCAACACATCGAGCCGTTCTTCGAGGGCGATGAGCTGATCGGGCTGCGCGTCGATGGGCGCGATATTCATGCCCAGCGCATCGTACTCAGTGCTGGCGGTGGCAACGCCGACCTGCTCAATGCACTTGGCGTATCGCAACCGCAGATGCAGCGCCGCCCGTTGCACATGGTGCTGGTCAAGGGCCCGACCCTGAAACCGCTGTTCGCCCACTGCCTGGGTGGCGGTCCCAAGCCGCGCATCACGGTCACCACCCACCCTGCGGCTGACGGCCAGTGCGTGTGGTACCTGGGTGGCGATCTGGCTGAGGCCGAGGGCGTGGCACGCGAGCCGGACGCGCAGATCGCCGTCGCCCGCAAGGAGCTTGAAGCCCTGCTGCCGTGGGTCGACCTGAGTCAGGCACAATGGGCGACCCTGCGCGTGGACCGCGCCGAGCCTGCCCAGTCGGGGCTGGTGCGGCCAGACAACGCCTTTCTCGACAGCCAGCAACGTCTGATGATCGGCTGGCCGACCAAACTGGCACTGGCTCCGGACTTCGCTGACCGGGTTCTGTCGCAGCTTTCGAGAGATGGCATCCATCCGACACCGCAGTCACCACTGGTTGATGTACCAAGGCCGCCGATGGCCATACCTGTCTGGGATGAGCTGCTGCCATGAGCCTGAAAACCCTGCACGACCTGCATCGCCCGCTGGGCAATAGCGGCCTGAGCGTATCGCCCCTTGGCCTGGGCACCGTCAAACTGGGCCGCGACCAAGGCGTCAAATACCCCAGCGGCTTCAAGATTCCCGATGACCAGCAGGCGCAGATGCTGCTGCGCATGGCTCGCGACATGGGCATCAACCTGATCGACACTGCACCCGCCTATGGCACCAGCGAAGAGCGCCTGGGACCGCTGCTGCGCGGTCAGCGCCAGGACTGGGTGATTGTCAGCAAGGTCGGCGAAGAATTCGACAACGGTCAGTCGAGCCATGACTTCAGCGCTGAGCACACCCGCAAATCGGTCGAGCGCAGCCTGAAACGACTTGAAACCGATTTTCTCGATCTGGTGCTGGTGCATTCAGACGGCAACGACCTGGCGATCCTCAACGAGGCCGAGGTGTATCAGACCCTCGCCGACCTCAAGCGCGAAGGCAAGATTCGCGGCTTCGGCTTTTCCGGCAAGACGGTCGAAGGCGGCCTGTTGGCATTGCGCGAGGGGGATTGTGCGATGGTCACCTACAACCTCAACGAGCAAGGCGAGAAACCGGTGCTGGATTACGCTGCCGCGCACGGCAAAGGCATCCTGGTGAAGAAAGCGCTGGCCAGTGGTCATGTCTGTCTGACGCCGGGCACAGACCCGGTGCAGGCCAGTTTTCAGCTACTGTTTAAACATCCGGCGGTAGCCAGTGCTATTGTCGGCACCATCAATCCGTTGCACCTGGCGCACAACGTTGCAACTGCCGCTGCCGTGATTTGCCGTCAAGCCTGATTGAGGCGGCCGACCCCAACGCAAGAAGGAGCCGTTATGCCGCGAACACTGATCCGCAAGAACCCCAGCAACTTCAAGACCCTGCCGCTGTTTGTCGAGGCCACGCCGGAAGGCCTGAGCTATCAGAGCATCGGCATGCCGATGAACTTCGCGCAGACCTTGCAACGGCGGCGCAAGATCGACGTGCCAGACACCGAACGTTTCTCCACCGAGCTTGCCAATCTGGGGGTGTCCGTTCGCCTTACCGTCAGCTGGCAGAATCGCGATTACTGGGTGCTGGTTCGCCAGCGTCGCCAGGACCGTGGCGACGTCGTACTCAAGCTGATCTCGGGTTATGTGCCGGCCCACGAACTGACCCTGCCACTGCATACCGCCATTCAGGAAGTGGCCGAAGAGTGCATGATCGAAACGCCTCAGGGCTGGCTGAGTGGACTGTTCAAAGAGACTTGGCTGCCTGCGCCATATGCCGCTGCGCTGCATTATCGCGAGGCCATGCCCTTTCGTCTGAGTCCGCTCTCCGGCGCAGCGCGGCCGGTGCGAAGCGGCAGCCTGACACTGCTGGAGCGCCCACGGGCTTATGTGCATTTACCCACCGCGTCCTTGCAGCTGATTTACGACATGCGTCTGGAAATCCCCAAGGAAGCGCGCCCGGTCAGCCTTTTCCATGTCGATGAAGTGCTTGAAAACGATCAACTGGTCGCCCGCCTCAACCGCAGTAAACCCGACCTGTACCTGATGCCGCTGGAAAATGGAGTGCCGCTGCCCGAGCTGTACACGCTCAAGCGCGACAAACTGATCCCGGCTGGCACCCGAGGGCTGTACCTGGCCGAAAGTTTCGCCGCGCAGGATGGCTGGATCGTGCGTGAGGAACGAATTCGCTGGAAAGACTGGCTACGCCAGCAGGGCATGGCCCCACCGGCGAAGAAGTCAGGACTGAAACGCCTGACCGGAAAAGCCCGGGAGCTGCTGCACGCCATGAGCGGCAAGCTGTGAGCCTCAAGCCTTTTGATTTGCCTTGGCTTACAGCTTGCAGCTAAAAACTATCCCTGCCCGCGGATCTTCTCGACAATTGCCGTAGTCGAGCTGTTTTCCACCAGCCCCAACACACGCACATCGCCACCGTACGCCTGGACGATATCGGCACCGACCACCTGGTCAACGCCGTAATCACCGCCCTTTACCAGTACGTCCGGTTTGACGTGACTCAGCAGATTTTCAGGGGTGCCTTCAGGGAAGCTGATCACCCAGTCCACCGCACCCAACCCTGCCAGCACGGCCATACGCCGGTCGACACTGTTGATCGGACGGCCCGGCCCTTTCAGGCGGCTGACAGACGCATCATCGTTGACGGCAACGATCAGACGATCACCCTGCGCGCGCGCCTGCTCTAGGTAGGTCACATGACCTGCGTGGAGGATGTCGAAGCAGCCATTGGTGAAGACGATTTTCTCTTTGTGCGCGCGCGCATCATCGACCGCCAGCAATAGTTGCTCCAGCCCCAGCACGCCGCGCTCGGAACCTTCTTCACGCTGAATGGCGCGGCGCAGTTCCGGGGCGCTGATGGCTGCTGTACCCAGCTTGCCGACCACAATGCCTGCTGCCAGATTGGCCAGCGCCACCGCATGCGGCAGTTCCTCGCCCGCAGCAATCGCTGCTGCGAGAGTGGAAATTACCGTGTCACCGGCGCCGGTCACATCGAACACTTCGCGAGCGCGGGCTGGCAGATGCAGCGCCTGCTGATCAGGACGCAGCAGGGTCATGCCATGTTCACCACGGGTCACCAGCAGAGCGCTCAGGTCAAGCTCCTGCATCAGCTGCGCGCCTTTGGTGACCAGCTGTGCCTCGTCTTCACAATGCCCTACGATCGCTTCGAATTCGCTGAGGTTCGGCGTAATCAGGCTGGCACCGCGATAAATCGTGAAATCCTTGCCCTTGGGATCAGCCAACACCGGGATACCGCGTTTGCGGGCAGCCTGAATCAGTGCCTGATGGTTTCTCAGCGCGCCCTTGCCGTAATCGGACAGGACCAGCACCTTGATGCCATCCAGCAGGCTGTAGACCTCTGCACTCAGTGCCAGCGGGTCAGTATTGAACGCTTCTTCGAAGTCGATACGCAGTAGCTGCTGATGGCGACTGATAACACGCAGCTTGACGATAGTGGGCTGATTGGCAATGCGCTGAAAACGCGCCAGCACACCCGCTGCTTTCAGGCTGTTGGCCAGACTTTCTGCGGCCTCGTCGTCACCCGTCACACCGACCAGCGAAGCCGGTGCGCCCAGTGCAGCGATGTTCAAGGCCACGTTGGCAGCGCCGCCCGGACGGTCTTCGATTTGATCGACCTTGACCACAGGCACCGGCGCTTCAGGGGAAATACGCGAGGTGCCGCCATGCCAGTATCTGTCGAGCATCACATCGCCAACCACCAGGACAGGGGCCTGATCAAAGCGCGGCATGGATAACTTCATGGAACTACCCGTACTTTAAAAATAGACAGGGGCGGAATCTTAGCACAGGGGTTTATAACCGACAGGCTGTTGAATCACACCGCCCGAAGGCAGGCAGGCCGCAGGGGCCCGCCCGGTGAGAGCGAGGTCAGACTGCGCCGACAGGTGCCGGCTCGTCCAGACCCATGGCATGCAGACGGGCGTAATAGCCGTTCTGTGCCAACAGCTCGGTATGCGTGCCGCGCTCGACGATCTGCCCGGCGTCCATGACCAGAATCATGTCGGCCTTTTCGATGGTCGAAAGGCGGTGAGCGATGACTAGCGTGGTTCGGCCCTTCATGACGTGATCCAGGGCCGCCTGGATGTGGCGTTCGGACTCGGTGTCGAGCGCCGACGTAGCTTCATCGAGGATCAGCAGCGGTGCGTTTTTAAGCAGTGCGCGAGCAATGGCCAGACGCTGCCGCTGACCACCGGACAGCAGCACGCCGTTTTCGCCCACCTGAGTATCGAACCCCTGCGGCAACTGGTCGATGAACTCTTTGGCATAGGCATCGGCGGCGGCCGCTTCGATGTCGGCACGCGGAGCACCTGCCAGATCGCCATAGGCAATGTTGTTGGCGATCGTGTCGTTGAACAGCGTGACGTTCTGGTTGACCTGGGCTATGTGCCTGCGCAGGTTGCGCAGGCGGTAATCATTGATTTCAACGCCATCGAGCAGGATGCTGCCCATCTCGTGCCCGTAAAAACGCGGTATCAGATTGGCCAGGGTCGATTTACCGCTGCCGGAACGGCCTACCAGCGCAATCATCTGCCCAGGCGCTGCGGAGAAACTGATGTCGTTCAACACCTGACGCTCGGTCTGCGGGTAGAAGAAGCTGAGGTTCTTCACCTCCAGGTGGCCGGCCACGCGATCACGCTCGATCGTGCCGGTATCGACTTCTTCTTCCACGTCCAGTTGTTCGAAGATGCTCTCGGCACCGGCGATACCTTTCTGGATCGTCGAACTGACTTCCGACAACTGGCGAATCGGCTTGGGCAGCAGACCGGCCGCAGTGATGTAGGCAACCAGATCGCCCGCGGTGGCATCGCCTCGCAGGAACAGCACCAAAAACATCAGCACCGCCATTGCGCTGTAGATAACCAGTTGCAGCATCGGCGTGTAGATGGCGCCGGTTTTGGTCATGCGCAGTTGTTTGCGCGTGTTGCTGTCACTGGCCTGAGCGAAGCGGTCCTGTTCGTAGGACTCGCCACCGAAACTGCGTACCACGCGATAGCCCTGAATGGTTTCCGAGGCAACGTGCGTAACATCGCCCATCGCTACCTGAATCTTCTTGCTCTGCTTGCGGAATTTCTTGCTCGCACTGCCGACCATGACGGCAATCAGCGGCAGGATGGCGAGCATGACCAGAGTCAGCTTCCAGTTCATCATCAACAGGTAGATGAACAGGAACACCACGGTCAGCCCTTCACGAATCACTACTTTGATGGCATCGGTTGCCGCGCCGGTGACCATCGTGACGTTGAAAGTGATACGCGAAATCAGGTGACCGGAATTGGTGGTATCGAAGTAACGATTGGGCAACATCAGCAACTTGTTGAACAGCGCCACCCGCAGGTCATGGACCAACCCGAGAGACACCTTGGCCAGGAAGTAGTTACCCAGGAAAGAGCCAAGCCCCTGCCATGCGGCGATCAGAACGATCAGCAACGGCACTGCCTGCAACAGTTGCAGCTCACGCAGATAAGGCACATTGGGGAACAGCACGGCTTCAGGGTTGGTCAGGCCATCGACGAAGTATTTCAGGATGCCGGCAAGCATTGGCTGGGTCGAGGCGAAGATCACGAAACCAATGATGCTGAGCAGGAAGATGCCCACATACGGACGCACATAGGACAACAGACGGAAATAGATTTTCACGCTGGAAGTCGAGGACGATTCGGTGGTTGTCATGAGAATCCGTCGTATTAAAAAGAGGCCGAATTGTATCACAGCAGTTTTCGCGGCTGCCTGCTGCGGTAACATAGGCGGCTCGTCCATTCCCAAGGGTTTCTGACCGCTGCTTGAAGCCTGCAAATCCGGCTTCTGTATGACGACCAGTAGCCCTTGGGGCGTAAAAACCGGAGTATCGATGCAAGCGCTTGACCACGCCCATTACCTTGATCTGGTTCAAGGTGCCGAAGTGCTTGAAGCCGATGGCACGGGCGATAAAGTACTACGTCTGCGTGACGGCTCCATGTTGAAATTGTTTCGACGCAAACGCCTTGTCAGTTCGGCAGCCTGGTCCCCCTATGCCCAACGCTTCGCAGACAACTGTGAAACGCTGATCAAACGCGGCATTCCCTGCCCGCGCATACGCTCGGTAAGCCGCATCGCCGAAATCGAGCGCGATGCAGTGCATTATGATCCGCTGGCAGGCTTCACCCTGCGCCAGCTACTGGGCAGTGCGGTGGCCGACGACAAGCTGCGCAGGCAACTGGGAAGCTTCATTGCTCACCTGCATGAAAAGGGCATCTATTTTCGCTCGGCCCATCTGGGCAACGTTATCCTCACACCGGAAGGCACCCTTGGCCTGATCGACATTGCCGACATGAAAACCTATCGCCGCGCATTGCGCAAAAGCCTGCGCTTGCGCAACTTCAAGCACATGTTGCGCTATCAGGAAGATCGCCAATGGCTGCTGGATAACGGCAACCCGGCGTTTCTGGATGGCTACATGAGCGCTCAGAGCCTGTGCGACACCAGCGAACTGGTCCAGGCTATTCAGTAACGCTTTCACTAAAAGAATGGTGGCCGCTTTAGAAGCGGCCATTTTTTATCTTACTGCTGCTGCCTGAGCCGATGCGCCTGCACAATACGGCCCAGCACCATCGTTGCCGGTAACAACACCAGCACCCAGAGCTCATCCGGGTTACCGACCAACTGGCCACCGTCAAAGTTGAGCATCAACAGCGCGCAGGCCAGATATAGGCCCCAGGCATCACCGTTACGCAAGGCGTTCCACAGCGTCATCGCCATCACGACCAGAAACATCACCAGCGAAGCCGCGCCGGTGTAAAGCCCCAGCGACACGAAAATGTTGTGTGGATGCTGGATGGGCATACCGCCCGTCAGAGTCTGGGTGGTATAAAAATCGACACCACAACCCAGCACCCAGCCGCAGCGACGCCATTCACCGGTCATGATTTCAAACAGCTCGACGCGATAGGAGTCACCTCTGACCATCAGCAGAGCGACCCACTGCTCATCCTTCACAAGCCAGAAACCTATGGCAGCCACAACGCCCGCCACCAGCAAGGCCACGGCAGTCCGCAGTGGAAAGCGGTAAAGCGAATATGCTGTGCAGATGGCAAACAGGAAGGCTGCGCCCACCAGCGCGGTGCGGGTCTGGACGACGAAAGCCGTTAACACCAGAGTAACAAGAACTGCAGACACCGCTTCAATCCAGCGCCGCTCTCTGGCCCATAGCGGCAGTGCCAGGGCAAGGCTGCAAACCAGCCATGCGCTGGTGTAGATCACATTCTCCATACGCCCCGGAAGAATGGCCACACGCTGACCGAACTCGAATTTCCCGGTTACCCAGCTGTAAATGCTGCTGAGCAGAATGTACAGGCAGATGGCCCAGAACATGCCGCGCACGAACAAACCGCGCCGGAAGAAACCGTTTTCCGTAATACCGGCCACGACAAAGACAAACAGGCTGACGTAGACAATATGCTTGTAATACTGGAACTCCTGCGCTTGCAGCGCCGGCACCAGAAAACACGCCATGAATACAGCCCAGGCTATGCCCAGCGGCTCTGCAAACACCCCGGCGCCGCGGTACTTGATCAAGAAGAACAAGCCCGGCAAGGCGGTGAATGCGTAAAACAGATTGTTGGTGATCTTGGCTGACGGGTTAAGAATGAAACTCAGCAGGAAGGCAACAATCGCTACGGTGAAATACGTCTGTACTTTGTTGCTGGGGATTGTGATTCGGTCAACTGACATTATTGAGCAACCAACCTGTTACCAGACCAGCAAGCACAGCGATGATCAGCTTGACGCGATCACGACGCTTGCGACGCTGTTTGTCGAGCCGCTCCTGCGGCACCACCACATGCTCACCGAACCCGGTGTGCAATACGGCATCATTTTCCAGAATCAGAGCGTAACGGTTTTGCGACGCGAATAATTGTGAAAGTTTCTTCTCGCCACCATGCTCGGCATACGGCGCATGCTGCTGGTAATCAGCCAAGCGGCGCAGCCCGGGATTGAAGGAAAAACCCTGCCACTCCGGCTTGTGCGAGCCCAGTTTGTAAAACGGGATACCCTCGACCACTTCACGCTCGTTCAGGTAAACGTAAGGGCTGTGGATACGCAGATCATGATTGTAGCTGCGCAACCAGACCTGCAAGGCTTGAGGGTCGTGTTCCAGCAGCGTCATCGACTCTTCGATGAAGTGCGGGCGGTAGAAATCCCAGTCGTCTTCGCAATGGAACACCCAGGACGTTTCGATCAGCGAATAGGCCGCATCGACAGAGCGCATCTGCCCCAGCTTGGGGTTGTTGATGATGAAGCGCGTATGCGGGTGCCAGTGCTCGGGAATGCACGCCTGGACCCGGGCATCGCCGGAGTCTTCGGTAATCAGCACATGGCGTATGGGCGCAGTGTTGAAATGGTCGAACGTTTCCAGAGTGCGCTTCAACAGGTCGAACCGACCACAACTGGTGACAACCAGCGTAATGTCGCTGTTTTCGCTGAATACCATCATTCGTTCCCAATCATTGAATATTCATAATTCCCTACCATCCCAATCGTGACCGCAGGCGGTCGAGCCAGCTCATCGCCGGCATGCTGCGCAGCGGCGAATGCATTGCGTCCACGATGGCTTTTCCAAGGGCATGGAATGTAAAGCGTTCTTCGACCAAAGTCTGCCCATTACAGGATATTTCGCCGGCCAGCACGGTGTTCTCGCGCAACATCGCCAGCTTTTCACGAAGTTGGGGAATGTCGCGATAGAGCACGATGTTGTGCATGTCGACAAAGCCCAGCGCGCGATTTTCTTCAGCGCCCTGATCAAAGGCCAGCAGCACGCAACCGCAGGCCATGGCCTCGAAATTCTTGATCATGTACTCGCCCATGCCGACATCGGCACTGACGAAAAAGCGGATGCGGTTAAGGGTGTCGCAATACTCTTCCCCGGACTTGGTACGCGTGACGAGCAGATTCTCGACCTGCCCCAACTCATCCAGCAACGCCTTGCGGCCGCTGTAGGCCACACTGTTGGTGCTGCCCACGAACGCCAGTTCGATGTCACGCTCACGCGCCTGCAATTGCAACAGGCTCTGGTCATAGCCCTTGGGCACGAACACCGCGTCGAAGCCTTCCTGGCGCAGGCGCTCGCTGACCATGAACCCCGAGCAGATCACCCGCGCCCAAGGCAGCTTGCGATAGTGCGCACTGAACTTACCGGTGTATTTGCAAGGAATGTAGTTCTGGTAGGCATCGTGTTCAAGGATGACCAGGTTGGGAATCGTGCGGATGAAGCCGACCTGACGCACTTCCTGCTTGAAGCGCAGGAAAAACAGGATCCGGTCATAACGGCTGACGTCCACTTCGCGGCGGAAATAGCCACGCAGGTTGCGTTGCTCCGCGGAACTCAGCCAGCGCACATCGCATTCGCAGTGTGCCGCGATGCCGTCATAGAGACGGTCCAGAATCGCACGCTGCTCTTTCTGGACCAGAAGTAGAACTTTCATGGTTTTCCTTGCAGTACTGCGCCTGCTGAATCAGATGTCACGGCTGCGCCAGAACAACTCGTGTCGTCGCACAGCTTTGCGGAAGAATTCGTTTTCGCCTTCGGCCGGCCAGTGGCGACCGGCCAGAACGCGTTGCAACGTACGGCGCACACGGCGTTTGAACGGCATCGGCGGCAACAGGTCATGCATCATACCCAGCGCCATTGCCTTGTCGCGTTGGGCCGCAACCGATAAGTGCAGGCTGTACGGTACCAGCGGCAGACTGGCATCGAATACCGGCGGCAGGCTGATGCCACTGTAGGCATCGCCCATTGGCCAACGGTCGTTGTCGTGCAAGTGGTTGGCGTAACCGAGCACCACGTCTGGCTGCCATTCAAGACCGGCCAGCGCTTCACGCACGGCTGCCTGGGCACAGATATGGTCGGGATGCGGATCGATGGCCGGGTGCGGCATGACAATAACCTGCGGCCTGGCCTTGAGGACCAGTGCACGCAGGTCGGCGAGCAGGTTATTCCAGGTTGGCAGGCCGTCATCGCCGGGCAATGGCAGCGTATTGAACTGGCGAAAAAACCGCGTATCGGTCAGATCCGCCTCACGCGAGGCGACCGGCGTATCCGGCGCAGCCTGCATGGCGGGCAGTTGCAGGCAGAAATAGCCCAATTGCACACACTGCGACTCGGGCACCCCGCCCCAGCGCGCCACGGCGATACTGTCCCAGGCCCGCAAGCGGCCCTTCATGCGCGCAGCTTCGGCGCGCTGCATGCCCATCTGGCGATAATGTTCAGCCTCGATCTCACCGGCGGTCAGCGTGACAATCCAGGCTTCATCGGCCTGGCTGTAAAGCCCGAACGCGGCGAGCTCGGCATCGTCGGCATGCGGTGCGATGACCATGACACGCTGCTTTCGCGCATCCGCCTGACGAAACAGCCAGAGGCGCGGCGTACCAGCAAGACGACAGAAATGCCCGCGCAATTGCAGGGCACCCGCAGCCAGCGGCTCGCCAAGACCGGTCAGGTTCAGATAACGAACGCCGCAAACGCCACGCTCGAAGGCCTGCCGGTCACTCAAGGCCTGCCCCTGCAACTCCACCACCGGGTCGAGAAAACGTCCCAGCCAGGTGCTTTTTACTGTCAGTGCCAGTATCAATGTTTCGTCGCCGTTCAGTTGCACGGCGGGGTCGATCAGCAACGTGCCACCGTCCAGGCGGACGCCTGGTACTTCGCTGTCGGCCGGAAAACTGTACTGATAGTCGTCGGTGGGTGAATAAAACAGATGATCGGCAAACCAGGCCTCATGGGCGACCCATGCACAAACAGCCACGAGCGGCACCAGCCACCAGACCGTCAACACGCCGATGGCAATCAACAGCAGCAGGCCACCCAGTAACGCCAGCCGCTTGTTACGGCGATGGCGCTTGAGCAACTGTTGCTTGCGACTCAAATCTGGAACACCGGAACGGGGTTGCACCATCGGTCCTTGTACTCGCGGTCGGCACGACCAAAGGAAAAACGCAGTGATTTGCCCAAGGCGCGGGCGTTCTCCCAGGCGGACTGGGTATTGACGAAACTCAGCACGCTGCCTGGGCTGAAGTCCCGGGTTTCGGGATCGACACCGCCGTTGACGTACTCGATGCTGACCCACTGCGGCGCTTCGACGCGATACACCAGTTGAATGGCAATCGGCGCATCGTTGAGAAACACCACCGAACCGATCAGCAGTTCACGCAGCAATTCGATGACCTCGGCCTTGTGCCGGGCACCGGTGGCCTCAAAGCCCCAGCGACGCTGAAACAGATCGCAATACATACTCGCCAGCTCGGCGCTGCTGAACTCGCTGACAGGTCTTACCGTGCCGCCAGCCTCCTCCAGCAAGCGAAGTTCACGACGCTGGTTGTAACGAAATTTCTTGGACAGTTCTTCAGGCGTACGCGCCATCGCCAACGATTCGGTCTGCGGCCTGAAGGTGCTGATGCGGCCCTCGTTGAGCGCAGACACATAGCGGGCACGATGGCGGACCGGGACCTGAATATCGTCGGCCACCGGCAAAATCAGTTCGGCGTTGCCCAGGTCGAACAGGCCTTTCTTGCCGTGACGCTTGAGTTCGTCCTTGGACAGCGCCAGCGAACGCCCCCAAGTGGCAATCGCTGCCTTTACTTCGCCGCCCTGCTCCCAGGCCAGATAACGCACAGCAATACCGGAAAATTCCGACAGGCGCGCAACGACCAGCGGATGAGTGGCTACGCTGCCTCCCAACCGCTGCCATGCCTGCTCGTAAGCAGCCGCATCGATCTGCACCCAGCCACGCTCGCGCCAGCCTTTGAATCGATTGAGCATCAGGCCCCCGCCGCCAGGCTGGAGACTTGCGGCAGCCGCCAGAAGACATCGCGCACAGCATGATCGGAAAAGCGTTCGCGCAAACGCAGCAACATGCGCTCGGCGCAGTCCTGACGCTGCTCGGCGTCAAGACCGGCCATGTGTACCAGGCCGTGCGCCAGGCTGTGAACATCACCCAGCGGGAACAGCAGACCAACGTCTTCGACCACTTCCTTCGCGCCGCCGCAGGACGTTGCAACCAGTGGCACACCGGCCACCATCGCCTCCAGAAGGACCATACCGAACGGCTCGTGGTCAGAGCTCAGGGCAAATACATCGAACGCCTTGAAGTAGCGACGGGCGTCAGGCACCTGCCCAAGAAACAGCACCTGCGGACCAATGCCCAGCTCCAGCGCAAGCGCCTTGAGGTTTTCTTCCAGGCGGCCCTTGCCGAGAATCACCAGCTGGCTGTTCTCGGGAAGATTGGGCAGAGCCTCGGCAAAACCGCGCAACAGCGTGGCCTGATCCTTGTCGGGATGCAGGCGACCGACGTTGGCGACAATCCAGGCCGATGCCGACAGACCCAGCTCTGCGCGGGCATCTTCAGCGGAAAACTGACTGCCCTGCAGTTGCTCGACGTCGATCCGGTTGTACAACGTCTGAATGCGCTCGGCCGGCCACTTGGGCAGGCTGCTGCGCATGTCGTCGCGGACCGCATCGGAAACACCGAGTATGCTCAGGCGCTTGCGAAACAGGTTGGCGAACAGCTTGCGACTGCGCCGGTGGTAATCGCCGAACGCATGATGCACACCGATCACCGGCAACTTCGTCGCCAACAGGGCGATGTACACCGGCTTGAAGCGGTGCGCGATGCAAAAGCTGAACGAGCGCGTCGCGGCAATTTTGCGCAGGTCACGGATGGCACCCAGCTTCAGGCCGCGAATGGCACTGGAGCTGTATTCCATGAACAGCACTTCGTCCGAGCCGCAGTCGGCGACCACGTCGGGGTCGGCGGCGCCGGTCAGAAACACCGTCGTCACCCGATAGCCCTTGCCGGCGAACAGGCTGGCGTATTGCCGCGCGCAGTCCAGAAACGGCCCGTCATAGCCGTGACAGAACTGCAGCACGTGACGATCAGCCGAGCGTGTCATAAGCCTCGACGCCCTCTTTTACCACCAGGATGTCTTCCATGATCAGGTACTCGAGGTCCGAGCCGAAGAACATGTTCAGCGCATCGGTCGGCGAGCAGATCATCGGTTCGCCACGGCGGTTGAGCGAGGTGTTCAGGGAAACGCCATTGCCGGTCAGTTCTTCCAGCGCCTTCATCATGTCGTAGTAGCGCGGGTTGTATTCGCGCTTGAGCACCTGGGCACGGGAAGTGCCGTCTTCATGGACGACTTCCGGAACACGGGTTTTCCACTCTTCCGCCACTTCGAAGGTGAAGGTCATGAACGGTGCCGGGTGATCGATCTTGATCATCTGTGGCGCAACGGTGTCGAGCATCGACGGGCAGAAAGGCCTCCAGCGCTCGCGGAACTTGATCTGATGGTTGATACGGTCGGCTACCCCGGTAACGCTCGGGCAACCGATGATCGAGCGACCACCCAGCGCACGCGGACCGAACTCCATGCGTCCCTGGAACCAGGCAACCGGGTTGCCCTTGACCATGATTTCGGCAATCCGCTGTGGCGTATTGTCGATCTGACGCCAGACCGGCTTGCTCGGGTGACGGGCACAGGCCGCGATCACGTCTTCGTTGCTGTACGCCGGGCCAAGGTAGACGTGTTCCATCTTCTCGACCGGCACACCGCGAGCGTGGGACACATAAGCCGCGGCACCGACCGCCGTACCGGCATCGCCGGACGCAGGCTGCACGAACAGTTCCTTGACTTCAGGACGGGCAATGATCCGCTGGTTGAGTTTGACGTTCAGCGCACAGCCACCGGCGAAAGCGATCTTGCCGGTCTCCTTGAGGATGTCACCCAGGTAGTGATCCATCATCTGCAACGCGAGCTTTTCGAACAGTGCCTGCATGCTCGCGGCATAGTGAATGTAGGGCTCGTCGGCTACGTCGCCAACGCGTTTCGGGCCGAGCCACTCGATCAGCTTCGGCGAGAAGTAGAAGCCCTTGCCGTTCTCTTTGTAGCGACGCAGGCCAATGACGTTGGCCAGCTCGGTATTGATGATCAGCTCGCCGTTCTCGAACGTGGCCAGACGCGAAAAATCATACTTGCTGGCATCGCCGTACGGTGCCATGCCCATCACCTTGAATTCGCCGTCGAGCATCTCGAAACCGAGGAATTCGGTGATAGCGCCATACAGGCCGCCCAGCGAGTCCGGATCGAAGAATTCCTTGATCTTGTGGATCTTGCCGTTTTCGCCATAGCCGAAGAAGGTCGTGGCGTACTCACCCTTGCCGTCGATGCCCATGATCGCGGTTTTCTCGGTGAAACCGGAGCAGTGGTAGGCGCTGGATGCGTGGGCCAGGTGATGCTCGACCGGCTCGATCTTGATCTTTTTCGGATCGAAGCCCAGTTGCTCGAGGCACCAGACGATCTTGTTGCGGTAGCGCTTATAGCGGCGGTTGCCCATCAGCAACGCATCAAGGGCGCGATCCGGCGCGTACCAGTAGCGCTTGGCGTAGTGCCAGCGGGCCTTGCCGAACAGGCTGATCGGGGCGAACGGAATTGCAACCACGTCGACGTCCGAAGGCTTGATGCCTGCCTGTTCCAGACAGAACTTCGCCGACTCGTAGGGCATGCGGTTCTTCGCGTGTTTGTCACGAACGAAGCGCTCTTCTTCAGCCGCTGCTATCAGCTTGCCGTCGATATAAAGCGCTGCGGAAGGATCATGGCTAAGGGCGCCGGACAGGCCAAGGATCGTCAATGCCACTAGGGTCTAGCCTCTTTAGTCTGCATACAGGCGCATTGCGCCCGAGAAAAGGTGTGCCCCCGCACAGCGGGCTGAGGGCAGCTAAAGGGCGGGATTATAACGTAATGACCAAGGATTGGCTCGACGCGCTGAAATGTCATCGGGGATGCCCGCCGGACGGCGTAGGAAACATCTCTTTCTCAGCATCAATAACTATCTACGACCTGACGCCCGTTGCTTCTGATTAATTGAGGCCCATCGTCGCCGGCCCTACGGCCGTCGCTCAAACCTCAGCGCCTGAAGCGCGCAATGGAACGCCTGTCATGACACAAACACTGTCCTCTTTGGCTATAACGCCTACACCACTGAAACCTGCCGATACCTGGCCTGCCGCCTCCGCCGCACTGAAAAGGCTCGATGAACTGCACACACTTCTGGCCATCGAGCTGAAGGCCCAGCCTGGCCCGGGCGAAGCGCTGTTGACTGCGCTTGGCGGTTCCGATGTTTCTGAACGGGAACTGGAAATATTCAGCCTGCTGCAACAGACCGATGACTACTGGACAGACCCTGGCAAAAACGCTGAAAGCCGCCGCGACCGGCTTGTACCTGCCTTGCAGCGAGCCTTGCGTGATGAAGCCAGCGTCAGGATTCACGAGCGTGATCTGGAGAGTGGCTATCTTGTCTGCCTGCCGGACTCGCCCGATCAAAGCCCGGCGCTCACTTACGCCTCGCTGCATGTGCAACTGCACGATGACGAATACGTTGAAATGGCAGGCGCGCTGGCGATATCCGAGGAACAGGGACGCACGCTGCTGATGTTACCCGGGCTCGGTATCATGGGCTTTGCCACGCTGGCCCTGATGCTCGCAACCCTAGCGCGCTGGCTCAACACAGCGACGTTGCAGGATGCTCTTCTGAACACGATGGAAAGGCGTCATCAAGATCAGCTTTTCAAGATCATCCAGGACGCCGACCTTTACCTTGAGCCATTCAAGGCTGAAGACCTGCAACTACAGCCGGTCACCACCACCCCCTTCATGCATGCCCTGGATCGCCTGCTGAACAAGCAGCGCAATGACATTCGCCATGCGTGCGAACGACCTGATACTGAACACCGGGCAACACGTCAGGCGCTGATTCAGGCAGCCATCGACATGCGCGGCCTGCTTGGCCCTGCCTACATGCTCGAACTGCGCGAACTGACCAACAGGCAACGTCAGTATCATCGAAGCCTGCCGGACTGGATGAAGATTGCCAGCGAAGCCGACCTGCAGACCTATGCCTGGCACTTGCGACACTACGATGAGGCGCATGCAGCGATGCTCAGCGTACTGGGCAGCGCGGCCTCTCCAGAACATTTTGCCGAAGCACGTTTGCGCACCCGGCTGGCCGATGAACTGGGCCATGACCTGGACCCACGCGCATTGACCATCGACACGCGGCGCACGCTGCCATCCACGAGCGAGACCTACCGCGTGACATGCTCACTGGTCGAGCTGGCACTCTATGGCCTGCACCCGGAAGACGAGAGTGCAGGCTCGGACTTTCTCGATCACACCGTTATCACTCTTGATGGCAAACCGCTTGATGCAGCCTGCTCGGCATTGAATCCGGCTTACCTTGCCGGAGTGATCGATGAGCTCGATCTGCGGGCGGAGTTTGGCGAGTTTCAACGCAAGGCTTACCAGCAAGAGCACAACCGGCAAATGCTCTGCGCACTGGCGCGAACCCGACTGACCGCGCAGGGTTGGGCGGCGAAGATGCAGGGGCATATCCAGCCCGGTGATTTCGCCATGGTCGCGGCACTGACCGGCCCGGCAGCGCGCGCATCCGATCCAGCATTGCGTGTACAACAGATCAAACTCAACAACCGCAACGTGATGGCCAGATTGCTGGTGTTTCGCAAGCAGGGTGCCGAGGGGCGTACGCAGCGGCTGATCATGGTCGCCACCGATGCACCCGGGCAGCAGTACTTCAAAGCCTTCGACACTGAAACCCAACTGCTGCACGAGGTGGTCGGCTGGACTGCTTCGCCATCAATGGTCAACTACCTGCTCGATCAGGTGGAAGTGGATGCCCGTGCGGCACTGGCAGAGCAACTGACGGCACTGGCACTCAAACCCCAGCCTTCGAAAGACTTCATTCAGTTTATTGATCATGCGGACTGCGAGTCGGCCTTGCGCCGCTTTACCGACGAACAGACCCGCATATTGCTTTCCGAACAGGCCAGGCATACGCCGGACTGGTACCTGCGCGCCAGTCGCGCCCAGCGCCGGGAACTGCTGGCCCTTGAACAGGCCATTGGCGGAGCGCTCGACAACTATCAGGCGCAGCCACACACCGGAGTCAAGCCATTCCAGGATTACGTACACCAACGTGCCAGCCAGCAAATCGGCAAGCTGCTGAACGTACCAGCCGGCACGGTAGACCCCGACCTGATCGTAATTACCACCGAGCGCGAAACACTGACCTACACCGACATGCTGCTCAATGGCTATGACGACAGCATTGACCCCTTGCGTGCTTCCGCAGCAACCAACGCGACGTTCAGCGGCCCGGAAGGCATCGACGTGAGCGCGCTGTCAGCTGCTGTCGTTGCAGGTTCGGTGCGCGGTCAGTGGCTGGCGGACGAGTACATTGCCTTGATCAGAAACACCCTGCTGAACAGCGAAAGCGAAGGCTATGCCTATCGTCGCCAGTTCAGCGTGATGATCACGCAACTGCAGATGCAGGCAGCGGCATTGCGCAGCGTGCTGAAAGGTCATATCGAAGCAGCGCACTATGCGTGGTTGAAACAATCTCTGGATAACGCCCACCTTGACGACACCGCCTCCCGCGAGCGATATCCCCTCTACCCGCTGCAAGTGCATGTGGACAAACCGTTTATCGCCTCGGGGCTGACCGGCGTCGATCAACTGGTCATTCCCAGCACGCTGCTCACCCACGTCGAAACCGTGCAGGGCTGCCTAGTGATCCTGCCGACACAGACTCGCCATGCTGCGCTGCTCTACACGCCGCAGGCGCCTGACGGTATCGAGTTTCGTCTGTTCAGCGACTTTGTGCGCTCGCTCGTTAGCGAAGGCATGATCGATTACTACAAGGATCGCTGCCGGATCAAGGCGCGCCGAACCTTGTCGTTCTTGCTCCGCGACATGCAGCAGGGTAAGGCCAGCAAACCTCCGGTCATTCCCAAGGCATTCATTTCAGACTTCGCCGACACCTGTTTCAACAGGCCGCTGGAGCGCAGGTTGCGTGATGTGGAAGAGACCACCACCGGCCGCAACGACATGCTCGTCCGGCTGATCTGGGTCAGCGTCGAGATAATTGCTACCGCCTTGACCCTGCCGTTCCCACCGGCAAGCTTTGCGGTTGGCAGCCTGCTTTCGTTGCATGACAGCGGGCAGGCAGTTGCCGCCTTGACTGAAGGCGACCAGCAACGCGCTGCAACATACATGCTCTCGGCACTCTTCAACGGCATCGGCGCAGGCAGCGACTTGTTGGTTGGCATTAAGGGCTTCGGCGGCGTATTGCATCAGCTTGAGCACGGTCATCCATCACCGCCGGTCCTGCGCTCGTTCCAGCGCCAGTCCTCGCTGCCGCGTTACGAGGACCTGTACCCGGTTGAACTGCAGGAGCAGGTTTTTCTGATCGGCAAGCCCAACGCCCATGGTCACGCTGCAGTTTTCCATGCACCCCACGTCGCCTCGGCGCCCCCGATGGCAACCGGTCAGTTCGCCCTGCGAGAAGCCGCTGGTGCCTGGCAGCCGCTCCTGCCACCGCCCAACGCCGTGGCGCGCGTGCCTTCGGGGTTGCGCACCGACCTGGCAGTCGATGTTTCGCTGGGTAACGTGCCACGTATCACCGACGGCCACGCGAAAGGCGTGTACGCACTCAACGGAAAAAATTACATCAGGTTGTCAGATCACACCTTTCAGGTTCAATACGATGCGCATCTGCGCTGCTGGCAGATCATCGATCCGGCCAATCCATTCGCATTCTTCGGCAAACAGCCGGTTCGCCTGAATGAACAGGGCCAGTGGCTGGTCGTCGACCGGCGCTTGCGCGGCGGCGGGCTGGACGGTCCGGGGAACTATAGGCCACTGCCTGAAGATGCCGCCGCAGGCTCGCTCAACACGTTGATCGACTATGAGATGCCAAGCACCATGAGAGCGCATCTGGACATCGTCATCAGCAAGGAAGTCTTTGACCCGACCGGCGCAGGTCTGGAAATCTATTTCGAGACCTATTTCACGGAAATACGCCAGACCTTTACAGCGTTTCGGGAAAAGCTCTACCAGGACGCTCAGGCATTTTTTGCCCGATTTTCTCCGCCGCCCAGGCCGACACTGCCCGCTTATGGCCTGCCCGGTAGAGTCGAGACGCTGATCGAGCACATCTTCACGCACAGCAACGGGTTGGTTTTCAGCGAGGCCCCAAAGTCGGTAGCCAGCAAGCGCCTGCTCCTGCTCAACATGCCATTGCTGGCAGAACAGCGTGTCGAGGTCCTGTACATCGAACACCTGCTCACCGATAAACACCTGCGCAAACTGGCCAGATATCGCCAGTTGGGCAAAAAGAGTCGCTCTGGCTCTCATGAGCTCAAGTACTACCTGCACGACGTCAATCGCGGTGCCTTGAACAACTCGAGCAGCGAATACGACTACTACCACCTGATCAAGGAAGCCCACCGTCACGGCATCGAAGTGCGCCCGTTCAGCTCGTCGATAAGCTACCCGTTTTTCGGCCATTCGGTGCTGGCCGCCGCTGATGATCCGGCAGCCGCCAGCAAAATGAGCAACTTCTTCGGGCACAGGCTCATCAGCCAAGACATCGCACCCGGCTCTTCCAAACGCTGGGTCGCACTGCTCGACCAGAAACTTGCCACGACGCATGATCAGGTGCCCGGCATTGCCGAGATGCAAGGAGTCGTCAGTGTGCATGTTCAGGACATACCGGCAGGACGCCCGACCCGCATAAGTGAAGGTACCGACGGGCCGCATCAAAACACGCCGACTCGCTGTGACTTCACCATCGCGTTTGCCGACCCTGCGCTGCCGGGCGTTCCGCTGCCCCCCGCCCCCCCTGTGGATGACATGCTGATCCGAGAACTGAGGGGCTCCGTTGCCGAGGGCGAGCATTGGGCGGGCCAGTACGGGTTTGTCCACGGCGAAAACGCTACCTGGCTACGCGTACCACCCGAAGAGTGGACTGCCGACAGCCCGATGACAGCGATCCAGCAATCCTTGGCCGACGCGACCTATGAGATGCCGCTTGATACCAGAACGACACTTCATACATTGGCGAACTTCGAAAGGAAAGGGCTCGACATGGAGTATTTCTTTGAAGACACAAAACTCGACACTGTTCGCAATACGTTCGCCCAGCGCCGCAAAAATCTGCAAAAGGACGCCGCCACGATCAGATCAGCCCAACTGCCACCTCGCCCGACATTGCCAGCCATCGAGCCACAGACGAGCACGGCGGGGCTGCTTGAAACCCTGTACCGTCACACGGAAGGCATCGTTATCGGCGAGTCGCATTTTTCTGTTTCGAGCAAGAAACTGATCATCGACAACCTGCCATTGCTGGCGCGGCAAAACGTCAAGACGTTGTACATGGAGCACCTGCTGACCGACCTGCATCAGGCGGACCTGGATCGTTTCTTCGAAACCGGCCAGATGAGCAAAACGTTGCTGCATGACCTGAAAATCCTGGACCGTGGGCATCACACCGACCCGGACAAGGTCTATAACTTCGAACAACTGATCATCAAGGCGCGGCAGTACGGCCTGGAGGTCCGCGCTATCGACTGCGCAAGCAGCTATCACCTCAAAGGTATTGCCAGGGAAGAGTCCATCACCCGCCAGCAGATGATGAATTACTTTGCGTCGCGCACAATCCGCAGGCATCAGGACGTGATGGGTTCCCACAAATGGATCGCGCTGGTGGGCAACAGCCATTCCAATACCTACCAGGGCGTGGTACCCGGTATTGCAGAACTGCAAGGAGGGATCGGTCTGCGGGTTATCGATGTGGCACCAGGGAAATCGACCGGCGTAGTACCGGATCCGGGAGAGCTTGTTACGGGAGGCATAACCAATGAACAGGTCTACATCAAGGGCGATTACCGAGTGGCTATGGAAGTGTCGCGCCCAGAGTCAGCCAGGCTCTTAAGCATTGACCAACGCCTCTTCAAGCCGGGAATGTTTCTGGTGCAACAGGGCGAAGGCGATTTGCAGACCATCGTCCATCGTGCTCGTGACACATGGATTCATCGCACACCGGTGCAGCGCAATGCCGAGGGCAAACTGTATCTGGAGCGTGTGCGTTGGCCGCGTATCCACCTCAAACCCTTCGACGACATGGACGCGCTGGTGACGGCCCTCGAGGCGATGAACCTCACCCGCATTGCCTGAGAGGCCAGGCTCAGTCTGGCGTGATCTTCGGCAAGCGCTGCTCCAGTATCTGGTGCAGCGCACTCTGCACCGGCCAGTTGCGCATAAACCGCGCCCGGTCACGCGCGTAGGCTGCTGCAAAGGACGATTGAGAACTGTGCTGCTGCATGGCATCCAGGTCGATCATCGCCCAGCGATCGGTGTGCCAGAACAGGTTATGCCCCTTGAAATCACCATGACTGATACGCGCCTGGATAAGCTGTGCGAACAGCGTGTCCAGCGCCAGCAGTTCGGCCTCTGGTGCATCACCGGTTGCCACATGGGGAGCGAAGCGCTCGATGATGTCCGGTCCCTCGATAAACTCGGTCACCAGCCAGGCTTTGCTGCGCAAGCCGAGAAAACGCTTTTCCTGAACTGCCAGCGGTTTTGGCGTGGCGATGCCGAGAAACATCAGGCGGTTACCTTCGCGCCATGAATGCCAGGCCCGGCTGGGACGCCAGAAGCGCTTGAGCCAGTGACTGAAATTCTTGATGTTGTAACGCTTGATGACCAGCGTACGACCACTGATTTCGACACGGCCTACGCTCGCAGCGCCACCGGTCTTGTACAGATGCCCCTTGTCGAGCAGGGCATCAGCCTGATCAAGTACCGGCAGCATCGCGGGTTCTTCCTCGCGACGAACAGCACGGAACACCGAAGCGCTGTCCTCGACGCTGAACAGACTGCAATCGCGCACGGTCTTGCCCATGAAGTCCTTGAGCCGCCAGCTGCGAACCTTGTCGATCTGCTTTTGCAGCGCCTCCATCGGCAAACCATGTTCGGCGTTGCTCAACAGGTAATGCACCAGCAACTCTTCAGTGAAGGGCTCGAAAGACCTGGGCAACTGGGCGAAGAACACGCCGAGGTTTTCCAGCACCTTTTGCCGGGACAACGGTTTGCCGGCCTGCTCGGCGCGAATGCCGGCACCATCAATCAGGTACAGCCGGCCTTGGTGGCGCAGCAGATTGTCCAGATGCAGATCTTCCTGCCACAAGCCTTTGGCGTGCTGTTGAGCGATGGCGCTCAGCGCCTCGCCGAGCACGGCTTGCTGCTCATCCGCCAGCGGTGGCAGGTGCTGGACAGCATTCCAGGCATCGCCCAGGCTTGACGCCTGCTCCAGAAACTCGAACAGCAGCCAGCCACCCTCGCCATCCTGCAAACCGTCGGCCAGCAGCAGCGGAGTGGTCAGCCCCTGTTCGGCAAGCAGACGCACCCCGGCCAGTTCACGCTGAAAGTGCCGGGCCGCCTTGTCGCCCACCAGCAATTTTGCCAGCACCGTTCGGCCTCGCCAAACGCCTGCGCCCACATAGCGCTGCCCCGGCAATACCCTCAGCAGGGTCAACAATTGCAGTTCAGCCGAACCGGCAGCATCGGCCAGCGTCAGACTCATCGGCAACTCGGGGGTACGTCCGGCATTCTTGAGTTCAGACAAGCGCATCAACGGGTCTCTTTATCATCGCGGTGTTGAAGGTCTCGTTTGTGAGCGCTGCGCTTGCCCAAACGCGCATTCCAGGCATCGACCAGCAAGCTGTCCGGAGTGGCTTGCAGGTATGCCGCCAACAGCTCGCGGCGCTCGGCTTCATGCCACATCGGCGCACGGCGCAGCAGCGGTTCCAGGTCACGGGCAAGATCACGCTTGCCGAAGATCACCGGACGGGTTTTCTCCAGGTCGATCAGTTGCGCCTGATAGCCCTTTCCCACCGCCTGCAGAAAAATGTGCTTGGGATAAAAGCAGCCATGAACCTGCCCGGCACCGTGCAGTGTGCGGGCCAATTGGCCGCAGGCGTGAAGTACCGCCAGACGCTGCACGCTCTCCATCTGGTTCCACTGCTGCAACAGTTCGTCGAGATCGGTCCAGCCGTCCAGCGCACGCGTCATCAGGATCGCCCGGCGTTGCCCGTCGACCTTGCGCTCGCCATAAAACACTGCTTGCAGCGCGGGAATACCCAGCTTGCGATAGCGACTGATGTTACGAAACTCACGAGAGAAGGACGGTTCGCCAAACGGATGATGCAACGTGCGAGTCAGGTAATTGCTCTGGCGCTTGAGGTAAAAACCCTGACCCTCCAGGTCGAGGCGGAACACACTGCTCCAGCCGCCGCGCCCGGTATTGGGCTCGTCGACCGCATCGAGCCTGATGTTCCAAAGCGATTCAAAATCAGCCAGGTTGTGACGCGCCAGTAAAGGCTGGTCAGCACTGGCAATAAAAACGCTCATTCACGGCCCTCGAAAAAGCTGACGATATGTCGAATACGTTTTTTGTCGGAGGCGTTCAACCGCGTTCGCTGACGGTACTGCAGGTAGAAGCGCAGGCGCTGGGTGGCCGACAAGTGATACTTCGCGACCTTGTCCAGGCACGCCAGATCCTTGGTGATCCGATAGCGCAGCATGAAGCTCCACCAGAATGTGCCATTAGGGCAATCGATGAAAAACAGCTGGCCTTTGTCATCAACCAACAGGTTGCGCCATTTCAAATCATTATGCGTGAAATGGTTGTCGTGCATGGTCCGGGTACAGGCAGCCAGCTGGTGACTTACAGCGTCGACCCATTGCCGGTCGGCCAGTCGCGGATCCTTGCGTTGCGCCAGCGCAGACAAGTCTTCGGTATTGGGCAAGCCGCGAGTGATCAGTGCGCCGCGATCATACGCTGCGCCGTTGCGCTCCAGCCCCCAGGCCACCACTTCTGCCGTGGGAATGCCCCATTTGGCAAAACGCTTGAGGTTCTGCCACTCGGACTTGACCCTGGGCTTGCCGATGTAACGGCGCAGGCCTTTGCCCGCACCTACGTAGCGTTTGACGTAGTAGTAAACCCCGGCGCGCTCGACGCGGATGACGTCGGACAGCGGGTCTCGGGTCAACTGCTGGCCTTGCAAGGCAAACACGGAATCCAGACTGCCGAAATCCTGCTGCAGAAAAGCGTACTCGGGCTCAAGCTTCCAGCCCGCCATCAGAGTGCATCCCCGTAGCGCACTTTGCGCTGATAAAGCTTCTCGGCCTTCTTCTCCAGCCAGCTCAGCAGCGGCGCTTCCTTGAGCAGTATTTCGCGCAGCGGTTTCTGGAAATAACCCTTGAGAAAACGCAGCTTGTCGCGTCGCGTGAGACCAATGTCCAGCGCTGAAAAATACAACGCGGCCAGGTCCTTGTTGCGCCAGCGTGGTGTTATTGCCCGACGCGTCTGGGCACGGTGCAGGTCGATGACTGACAATCTGAAATCGTCAGCGGTGACCGGTGTGTCGGTGTGCAACAAAAAATGACAGATGTAACAGTCGCGATGGTTCACTCCGGCGCGGTGCATCATACCGACCAAGCGGGCAACTTCGGCGATAAACGCTCTTTTCAGACGGGGCTCCGGCGACTCGTTGCGCCAGTTGATACTGACGTCTTCCAGGCTGGTAGTCGGGGCCAGCTCTTCAGTGACAATAAACGAATGCTGCGCGGCAGGGTTGCTGCCACGTTCACCATAGGCCACGGCCGTCATGGTCGGTACGCCGACTTCATGCAGACGCTCGATGGCGTCCCACTCCTTGCCAGCGCCCAGCACTGGCAACTTGGCAGTTGCCAGGTTCTTGGCGATTTCACCCCAACCGATACCACGGTGGATCTTGACGAAATAACCACGCCCGTCGACCTCGGTGCGCAGCGTGCGGCGTCCTTCAAGCTCGCGGTAGACCTCGCCGCTCAGGCCCTCGACCTCGACGAACGCATCGCGTCCGGCCCACAGGCTCTTGAACGGTTCAGCCAGGAACAGCTTCATCAATAGTGCTCCGCCAGAATCACATCCGCAGCGTGTTGCGGCATGCTGTAAAGGTCCGCTGTGTCAGCAAAGGCCAGGCCATTGCGACCCCAGGCGCTGCGCGCGTCATCATCCTCAAGCATGTCCGACAGGTAGCGATTGAGTTGCACCTGATCGAACGGCTCGTCCAGTACCCGCCCGCAGTCAGCTTCGGCTATGTAATGGGCGTACCCGCAGACTGCACTGACCAGAACCGGCAAACCGGCGACCAGTGCTTCAAGCAATACGGTGCCAGTATTCTCGTTGTAAGCCGGATGAATCAGCAGGTCGGCGCCCAGCAGAAAACGCGGAATATCGCTGCGCCCTTTCATGAACGTCACCTGGTCGCCCAGGCCCAGCGCCGCGCTTTGCAACTGGAATACTTTGGGGTCGTCCTGGCCGATTACAAACAGGCGGGTACGCTTTTTGAGCTCGGCAGGTAACGCCGCCAGCGCCTTCAGGCTGCGATCGACGCCCTTTGTCTTGAAACCGGAGCCGATCTGCACCAATAACAGGTCTTCGTCGGCAAGCCCGAATTCCTTGCGAAAGCCAGCACGGATGTCTGGTGCGTCCGGCGGTGCGCGGCGATCCTGGGAAATGCCCGGTGGCAGCAAATGAAAGCGCGACGGCGGGGTGTCGTAATGCTTGATGAACAGCGGCTGCTGTACTTCGGAAATCATCAACACCTGAGTTTTCGAGTCTTTAGCAAACACCGCGCGCTCGTAGTCAGCAAAGTGGCGATAACGGCCCCACTTGCGATACAGCGGGCTGCGCAGGTTCTGCGCCTTGTCCTCGAAGCAGCCGTCGGCGGCGTAATACACATCCAGACCGGGCATCTTGTTGAAACCGATCAGACGGTCCACCGGGCGCCTGGCCAGGTCTGCTTCCATCCACGCCGTGAGCTTTTCATTGCGTCGATGATTGAAGAACGCCTTGACCGGCGCTACCAGCACTTCAAAACCGGGCGGCACATCGCCTTCCCAGATCAGGGTGTAGACGCGGATCTGGTGGTCGCGCTGCTGGCACTCCAGCGCAATGCGCATGAAATCGCGTTGCAGACCGCCGAACGGAAAGTATTTGTAGAGTACAAAAGCCAGTTGCATCAGCCAGGTTCCTTTGCCAGCAACAGCGCGCCCAGTTGGCTCGCTACTCGCTCGGGATTCAAACGAGTGAAGCACATCGGCCACTCGCGTTTAAGGTCGAACCGGCGCTGATCATCGGCGGTCGGTTGGTACGTGCATTTCTTTTGCAGGCAAGGTGTGCAGCCCGGATAGTCGCTGGCCAGATGCACCTGCGACTTGCCATACGCTCCGGTCAGGCCCGGGTTGGTCGGGCCGAACAGGGAAATGGTCGGCACGTCCAGCGCGGCGGCCAGGTGTCCGATTCCGGTATCCACCGCAACGCAGGCCTGTGCGCTGGCCAATACCCGCGCTACACCCGCCAGATTCAATTTCGGCAGCACGTGTGCGCTGTCCAGACCGTCGGCAATGCGCTCGGCGCGTGCCTTTTCTGCCGGGTTGCCCCATGGCAATTGCACCTGCAGGCCCCGAGCCGCCATCAGTTCGGCCAGTTGTCGCCAGTACAACTCGGGCCAGTGCTTGGTGTCCCAGGTTGTGCCATGCAGGAACAGCACGAACGGAGCCTGCAACGTGTCATCCAGAGTCGCCAGCGGCTTGAGGCCGTAGTCGCCCATACCGGACGGCTGTGGATAACCCAATGCCTGAGCGAACAACTGACGCAGTCGTTCGACCGCATGCTGCCCGCGCGGCACTGCAAAAGCGCGGTCATAAAAGCGACTGGCGACCGGTTCGCGTGCCGAGTCGCGGTCCAGCCCCGCCACCGGCGCATCGACATAACGTGTCAGCCAGGCACTTTTGAACAAGCCCTGAGCGTCAATCACCAGATCGTAGCGCTGTTCGCGCACCTGCTGTTTGAAGCGCCGCCACTCCCCCGACCTGAAGGTCTGCCAGAGGTGCTTGCGCCAGCGGCGGATCGCCACCGGGATCACCCTGTCGACCGCTGGGTGCCAGGCGGGAATTTCGGCGAAACCCTCTTCCACTACCCAGTCAAAGCGGATGCCGGGCAGCGCTCGCTGCGCATCGGTCAGTGCGGGCAAGGCATGGATCACATCGCCCAGCGAAGAAGTCTTGATCAGCAGTACCCGCAAAATCAGGCGACCTCCACCGGCGTGCTGTTCAGGCGGCTCAGCGCCTGAATCACGGCGTCCGGTTCAAGCAGACGCATACAGTTGTAATGGCCGAAACGGCAGGTGCGCTCAAAGCACGGGCTGCACTCGATACCCAGGCGCACCACTTCCACTGCGTCGGCCAGCGGTGGCGTGAAGCCCGGCGAGGTCGAACCGTAGACGGCCACCAGCGGGCGGTTCAGCGCTGCGGCCACATGCATCAGGCCGGAATCGTTGGACACCACCGCGTCGGCACACGAGAGCAGGTCGATGGCTTCGGCCAGCGAGGTTTCACCACTGAGGTTGACCGACTCCTCACGCAGACCGGGAATCAGTTCCTGGCGAACACTCTCGCCGACCGGGTGATCCTTTTTCGAGCCGAACAGCCAGACTTGCCAGCCTTCGCGAATGCTGGCGTCGGCGACTTGTGCGTAATGCTCGGCAGGCCAGCGCTTGGACTCGCCAAACTCTGCACCTGGGCATAGTGCCAGCACCGGACGATCGAGGGTCAGCCCGAACTTGCTCAATGCCGCATCGCGAGTCGCGGTGTCGATACGCAGGCTGGGCTTGGGATAAGGACGCGGCAATTCGGTGCTCTTGTCGAATGCCAAAGCCATGAAACGCTCGATCATCAGCGGATAGCGCTGTTTGTCGAGGGTGCGCACGTCATTGAGTAGGCCATAGCGGAATTCACCGCGCCAGCCGGTACGCTTCGGTATACCGGCAAAAAAGGGCACCAAAGCGGATTTCAGCGAGTTGGGCAGCAGGATAGCCTGATCGTATTGGCCAGCCAGGGACTTGCCGATCCGGCGACGGGTCGCCAGCTCGAGGGCACCGTGACCCAGCGGGAAACTGAGCGCAGCACGAACCTGCGGCATGCGTTCCAGTATCGGACGGCTCCATTCAGGGGCCAGCACGTCGATTTCGCACTCGGGATGACGCTGTTTCAGACACTGGAACAGCGTTTGTGCCATCACCATGTCACCGACCCAGCTAGGCCCAACGATCAGAATTTTCATGTTCTATCCAAAAACGACCAGAAACGATCAGGGAGGCCGATCAGACTGCGTGACATTCCCACACAACCTGTCGCCTCCCTGTCATAGCTTTATATAGTGTTGCAGCGGAATATGCCGTTGCCGCGCGGCTCAGCTCAACCCCATCTGCGTCCAGATCCGCATCACCTCACGCCGCTGGGCATGAAACTGATCGCCGCTGACCACGCCCGCCTGCTTCTGCAAAGCCTGACGATGCGCTGCCGAGCGGTACGCCTTGTAGGCTTCGCGCAACAGGCCGGCGTCCGTGTCAGGCAACAGTCCGGCGTCCTCAAGCCCTTCGAGAATCCGTATGTTGTCGGTGTATTGCAGCAGCGCTGGATGCTCTCTGGACCACGCCAAGGCGGCGTATTGCACCATAAATTCGATATCGACGATACCTCCGGCGTCCTGCTTGAGGTCGAACGGCACCGACGCCTCGAAGGCATTGGCCGCCCTTCCGGCTGCTGTCACGCGGGTGCCGAGGTTGTCGCGCATCTTGCCGCGCATCTCGCTGACCTCTGCGCGCAGCTTGCCCAGATCACGCTCGCGCCCCAGTACATCGGCACGGACTTTTTCGAACTGCTCGCCAACATCGCGACTGCCGGTCATCACCCGCGCACGCACCAGCGCCTGATGCTCCCAGGTCCAGGCTTCATTGGCCTGATAACGGGCGAAGGCCCCCAGCGAACTGACCAGCAACCCGGATGCACCCGACGGCCGCAGGCGCATGTCGACGTCATACAGCTGACCGGAGTTGGTTTGCGTGGTCAGCAAATGGATCACCCGCTGCCCCAGACGAGTGAAGAACTGCGCGGTGTCGATCGGTTTGGCACCGTCGGTCTCGGCCTCCAGATCGCCATCATGAATGAACACCAGATCCAGATCGGAGCCGTGCCCCAGCTCGATGCCGCCGACCTTGCCGTAGCCGACGATCACGAAGCCCGGATCGCACAACGTGCCGTCCGGACGTAAAGGCGTACCGTGCCGGGCCACGCTGTAGCGCCAAGCCAGCGCCAGCACCTGATCGAGAATCGCCTCGGCCAGCCAGGTCAGGTAATCACTGACTTTCATCAACGGCAGGCTGCCGGATATCTCGGACGCCGCAACGCGCAGACTGTGCGCCAGCTTGAAATGCCGCAAGGCTTCCATCTGCTGCTCGAGGTCGTCCTCCGGGATACGAATCAGTCGTTCACGAAGCTCGGCCGCCAGCTCTGGTGCCAACGGCGGATTGAACAGGCGACCTTCATTGAGCAGCTCATCGAGCAGCAGCGGGAAGCGTGCGATCTGCTCCGCAATCCATGGGCTGGCAGCGCACAGGGTCAACAGTTGTCGTAATGCATCGGGGTTTTCGGTCAGCAACACCAGATACGCCGAGCGCCGGGCGACCGCTTCTACCAGCGGCAGCACACGCTCCAGCACCAGGTCGGGCTTCTCATGCTCTACCGCCTGAGCCAGCAACCGAGGGATGAACGCATCCAGCCGCTCACGACTCAGACGCTGCATCGAACGCAGGTTGGGACTGCTGCGCAGGCTGGCCAGATTTTTCAGTGCCTTTTCCGCATCGACGAAACCGGCCTGCAACAGCTGGCGACCCGCGGCTTCCTCGTCCTGGGACTCTTCCCACAGGGGCAGCCACTCGCCACCCACCGCGACTTCACTGTCGTCCTGCTGCTCGTCGTCGGGATCCGAATCGGGGTCGGCGATGACCTGACGGAAATGCCAGGACACCCGACTGCGCCAGTACATAAGGCGCTCGTGAAAACTGACCCAGTCGGCAAAGCCCATGATCAGGGCAATGCGTGCCTGATCCTGATCGTTGTCCGGCAACATTTGCGTCTGACGGTCGGCAATCGCCTGAATGGCGTGCTCGGTGTAACGCAAAAATTCGTAACCCTCGCGCAGCTCTTCAGTCACCGCCGAAGGCAGATAACCCTGCCCTTCAAGGGTTTTCAGCACTTTGAACAGCGGGCGCTGTTGCAGGCTCAGGTCGCGGCCACCGTGGATCAGCTGGAACGCCTGGGCGATAAACTCGACTTCGCGAATCCCCCCCGCACCGAGCTTGATGTTTTCCGCCATGCCCTTGCGCTTCACTTCCTGCTGAATCAGCTGCTTCATGGTGCGCAGCGCTTCAATGGCCGAGAAGTCCAGGTAACGGCGATACACAAACGGGCGCAACATATCCAGCAGCTCGGCACCTGCGGTCTGATCGCCGCCGACCACTCGCGCCTTGATCATCGCGTAACGTTCCCAGTCCCGGCCCTGATCCTGGTAATACTGCTCCAGCGCGTTGAAACTGAGCACCAGCGCCCCGGAAGAACCGTAGGGCCGCAGGCGCATGTCGACCCGGAACACGAAACCATCGACGGTTACCGGGTCCAGCGCCTTGATCAGCCGTTGCCCCAGGCGAATGAAAAACTCCTGGTTATCCAGCGCACGCTTGGTGCCCAGCGTCTCGCCACCCTCCGGGTAGGCAAAGATCAGGTCAATGTCCGACGAAAGGTTCAGTTCGACCGCGCCGAGTTTGCCCATGCCCAGAATGACCATGTGCTGCGGCTGCCCAGAGTGACGACCGGTCGGTGTGCCGAACTGCTCGCAGTGCCGTGGATACAGCCATTGGTAGGCCAGGTCGATCGAAGCATCGGCCATTTCCGATAGATCACGGCAGGTTTCGATCAGATCTGCCTGACGGGTCAGATCGCGCCAGATGATTCGCACTTGCTGGCGTGCGCGCTGCCGACGTAGATTACGCCCCAGCTCGTCATCACTGGTGGCGCTCGACAGGGCATCGGCAATCTGACCGCGCAATTGGCCGGCAGAGAGGCTACGCTCCAGCTCGCCCGAATCGGCCAGTTGCAGGAGCATCTGTGGGTCACGGCAAACTTGCTCGGTGACAAAATCACTGGCGGCGCAAACCCGGTCGAACGCCTTGCGGCGCGCTTCCGGCCAGGCCTCGAAAGACGCCAGCGCGTCCTCCGACAAAGCAGTGAGCGCGGCCTGGAAAGTCTGGCGGGCACGGGTAATCAATGGCAGCAGAATGGCCGGAAATTCAGCCAGTAAAGGTAGGCTCATGGTCTATCCTTGATCGGCGTGCAAACGCCCGTCTGTCATGACGGCAAGACACGTCTGCCAGCACCGCTTGTCGAACAAAGGTTATAAATTGCTGGAAAAATCAAATTAGAAGCATAAAAATCCGCTTTTTCCCTGCAAGATATTCAATAGCAATCAACAGTAACGTTTTAAGTTACAAGACAACAGGAGCGATTGAGTCGCTTCTCTGTAGTTTTACTACTGGGTCCGATACTCGGAGGGCTGAAATCGTCGTCGATTTGTAGTAAAACTACACGCCGCCGGATCCCACCCTCCGGTAATCCAAGAAATTATGTCGTCTGCCCACAAGGCCAGTCGCAAACTCAGGCAACCGATTCTGGAAGCCTTTCCGCCCTGGAGCAAGCCATGCAAGACCTCGATCCCGTCGAAACCCAGGAATGGCTGGACGCCCTGGAATCGGTTCTCGACAAAGAAGGCGAAGACCGCGCTCACTACCTGATGACCCGTTTGGGCGAGCTGGCCACCCGTAGTGGTTCGCAGCTGCCGTACGCCATCACTACGCCATACCGCAACACGATTCCTGTCACCCACGAAGCACGCATGCCTGGCGACCTGTTCATGGAACGCCGCATTCGCTCGCTGGTGCGCTGGAACGCATTGGCAATGGTCGTCAAAACCAACCTGAACGACCCGGATCTGGGCGGCCACATCTCCAGCTTCGCCTCCAGCGCCACGCTGTACGACATCGGCTTCAACTACTTCTTCCAGGCCCCGACCGACGAACACGGCGGCGACCTGATCTACTTCCAGGGTCACGCATCGCCAGGCGTCTATGCCCGTGCGTTCCTCGAAGGCCGTATCACCGAAGACCAGATGAACAACTTCCGCCAGGAAGTCGACGGCAATGGCCTGTCGTCTTACCCACACCCGTGGCTGATGAAGGATTTCTGGCAGTTCCCGACTGTATCGATGGGCCTTGGCCCGATCCAGGCGATCTACCAGGCGCGCTTCATGAAGTACCTGGAGCACCGCGGTTACATCCCGGAAGGCAAGCAGAAAGTCTGGTGCTTCCTGGGTGACGGCGAGACCGACGAGCCGGAATCCCTGGGCGCCATCGCTCTGGCCGGTCGCGAGAAGCTCGACAACCTGATCTTCGTCGTCAACTGCAACCTGCAGCGCCTCGACGGCCCGGTTCGCGGCAACGCCAAGATCATCCAGGAACTGGAAGGCGTGTTCCGTGGCGCTCAGTGGAACGTCACCAAAGTCATCTGGGGCCGTTTCTGGGACCCGCTGCTGGCCAAGGACGTCGACGGTATCCTGCAACGTCGTATGGACGAAGTCATCGACGGCGAATACCAGAATTACAAGGCCAAGGACGGCGCGTTCGTCCGCGAGCACTTCTTCAACTCGCCCGAACTCAAGGCAATGGTTGCCGATCTGTCCGACGACGAGATCTGGAAACTCAACCGTGGTGGCCACGATCCGTACAAGGTTTATGCGGCCTACCACGAAGCCGTCAACCACAAGGGTCAACCGACCGTGGTTCTGGCCAAGACCATCAAAGGTTATGGCACCGGCGCCGGCGAAGCGAAAAACACTGCACACAACACCAAGAAGGTCGATGTCGACAGCCTGCGTCACTTCCGTGACCGTTTCGACATCCCGGTCAAGGACTCCGAACTCGAAGCCCTACCGTTCTACAAGCCGGAAGAAGGCAGCGCCGAAGCCCGTTACCTGAGCGAGCGTCGTGCTGCGCTGGGTGGCTTCGTACCTCAGCGCCGCGCGCAGAGCTTCAGCCTGCCGACGCCGCCACTCGATACCCTCAAGGCCATCCTTGACGGTTCGGGCGATCGTGAAATTTCCACCACCATGGCTTTCGTGCGCATCCTGGCGCAGCTGGTCAAGGACAAGGAAGTCGGTCAGCGCATCGTGCCGATCATCCCGGACGAAGCCCGTACCTTCGGTATGGAAGGCATGTTCCGCCAGCTGGGCATCTACTCGTCGGTCGGCCAGCTCTACGAGCCAGTCGATAAAGAACAGGTAATGTTCTATCGCGAAGACAAGAAAGGCCAGATTCTCGAAGAAGGCATCAACGAAGCGGGCGCCATGTCCTCCTTCATCGCTGCCGGTACTTCGTATTCCAGCCACAACCAGCCGATGATTCCGTTCTACATCTTCTACTCGATGTTCGGTTTCCAGCGTATCGGCGACCTGGCATGGGCTGCTGGCGACAGCCGCACCCGTGGTTTCCTGATCGGCGGCACCGCCGGCCGTACCACGCTGAACGGCGAAGGCCTGCAGCACGAAGACGGTCACAGCCACATTCTGGCGTCGACCATCCCGAACTGCCGCACCTTCGACCCGACTTACGGTTACGAACTGGCAGTGATCATCCAGGACGGCATGCGCCGGATGTTCGAAGAGCAGCAGGACGTTTTCTACTACCTGACCGTGATGAACGAGTCCTACACCCAGCCAGCCATGCCGGCCGGTGCGGAAGAAGGCATCGTCAAGGGCATGTACCTGCTCGAAGAAGACACCAGGGAAGCGGCGCACCACGTCCAGTTGCTGGGCTCGGGCACCATCCTGCGTGAAGTTCGCGAAGCGGCGAAGATTCTCCGTGACGAGTTCAACATCGGCGCTGACGTCTGGAGCGTTACCAGCTTCAACGAACTGCGTCGCGACGGTCTGGCTGTAGAGCGTAACAACCGCCTGCACCCTGGCCAGAAGCCGGAACTGAGCTATGTTGAGCAGTGCCTCAACGGTCGCAAAGGCCCGGTCATTGCATCGACGGATTACATGAAGCTGTTCGCTGACCAGATTCGTCAGTGGGTTCCAACCAAGGAGTATAAAGTTCTGGGCACCGACGGTTTCGGCCGTAGCGACAGCCGCAAGAAGCTGCGTCACTTCTTTGAAGTCGATCGTCACTTCGTTGTGCTGGCAGCCCTGGAAGCTTTGGCGGATCGTGGCGATATCGAACCTAAAGTGGTGGCGGAAGCCATCGCCAAGTTCGGCATCGATCCTGAAAAACGCAATCCACTGGACTGCTAAGAGTCTGCTTCAAGAGCGCTGATCAGAGCGTAAACAGCCGAGGATGCGGAATTTACCTACCGTAAATGAGCATCCAACGCTGTTTCGTTGTAACTGAACCAGCGTATTGGTGAGTGAACAGGTTCTCCTAAGGAGAGACATAGTGAGTGAGTTAATTCGTGTACCCGACATCGGCAACGGTGAAGGCGAAGTCATTGAATTGATGGTCAAGGTCGGTGATCGCATCGAAGCCGACCAGAGCATTCTGACGCTGGAATCAGACAAGGCGAGCATGGAAATCCCTGCTCCCAAGGCTGGCGTCATCAAGGCCATGAAGGTCAAGCTGGGCGACCGCCTGAAAGAAGGCGACGAGCTGTTCGAGCTGGAAGTGGAAGGCGAAGCGGCTGCGGCTGCCGCTCCTGCCCCCGCAGCCGAACCTGCCGCGGCCCCTGCTGCTGCCGAAAAACCGGCTGAAGCTGCACCGGCAACTGCCGCTGCGCCTGCTCCGGCAGCCAGCGCCAGCGTTCAGGACATCCACGTGCCGGACATCGGCTCGTCGGGCAAGGCCAAAATCATCGAGCTGATGGTCAAGGTCGGTGACTCCATTCAGGCTGATCAGTCGTTGATCACCCTGGAATCCGACAAGGCCAGCATGGAGATCCCATCTCCGGCAGCAGGCGTTGTCGAGAGCATCGAAGTCAAGCTGGACCAGGAAGTCGGTACCGGCGACCTGATCCTCAAACTGAAAGTCGAAGGCGCAGCGCCCGCCGCAGCTCCGGCACCTGCTGCCAGCGCACCGGCTGCCGCTCCTGCCAAGGCTGAAGCGGCTGCACCGGCCGCTGCTCCAGCGCCGAAAGCCGAAGCAGCACCTGCTCCGGCTGCACCGGCCAAAGACGGCGCCAAGGTTCACGCAGGCCCGGCTGTTCGTCAGCTGGCACGCGAGTTCGGCGTCGAGCTGAGCGCGGTCAGCGCCACCGGCCCACACGGCCGCGTGCTGAAAGAAGACGTTCAGGTTTACGTCAAGACCATGATGCAGAAGGCCAAGGACGCTCCGGCTGGCGGCGCAAGCGGCGGCTCGGGCATTCCGCCGATCCCGGAAGTCGATTTCAGCCGTTTCGGCGAGATCGAAGAAGTACCGATGACGCGCCTGATGCAACTCGGCGCTTCGGGTCTGCACCGCAGCTGGCTGAACATTCCGCACGTCACGCAATTCGACCAGGCCGACATTACCGACCTGGAAGCTTTCCGTGTTGCGCAGAAAGGCGCTGCCGAGAAGGCTGGCGTCAAGCTGACCGTTCTGCCACTGCTGCTCAAGTCCTGCGCCCACTTGCTCAAGGAGCTGCCGGACTTCAACGCCTCGCTGGCACCAAGCGGCAAGGCTGTGATCCGCAAGAAGTATGTGCACATCGGCTTTGCCGTGGACACCCCGGATGGCCTGTTGGTACCGGTTATCCGCGACGTCGATCAGAAGAGCCTGTTGCAGCTGGCCGCCGAAGCCGCAGCACTGGCTGAAAAGGCACGTAACAAAAAGCTGACTGCAAACGACATGCAGGGCGCGTGCTTCACCATCTCCAGCCTCGGCCACATTGGCGGCACCGGCTTCACGCCGATCGTCAACGCGCCGGAAGTGGCAATCCTCGGAGTTTCCAAGGCCACCATCCAGCCAGTCTGGGACGGCAAAGCCTTCCAGCCAAAACTGATGCTGCCGCTGTCGCTGTCCTACGATCACCGCGTGATCAACGGTGCAGCTGCCGCCCGCTTCACCAAGCGCTTGAGCGAATTGCTGGCGGATATCCGCACAATCCTGCTGTAAGCCAGGCAGGCCCGTCCCCGGACGGGCCTTGCTATACATCTTTGCGAGCTGCCACGCTCGAACCTCAACCCCGCCTTCCAGCGGGGATTTTTTTGCCTGGCTATCACGCCCATGCTCCGCGCTCATTGCTGGATTCTGTGGGAGTGACCGGGGCGGCGATCCGCATTGCTCACGACCATCTTCTGGGGCTGTACGGCCCCCTTCGCGAGCAAGCTCGCTCCCACGACCTTTATCGCGGTGTGAGGTCTGGCTGGCGGGTGATACACTACGCGACATTTTTGTTTTGCAGGTCCACCGTCGTGACTAACACCGCTTTCAATTCTCTGCCTCTGTCCGCTGCCATGCTGGCTAACCTGAAGTCGCTTGGTTACGCCGAAATGACACCGATTCAGGCGCAGAGCCTGCCGGTGATCCTCAAGGGCATGGACCTGATCGCGCAAGCCAAGACCGGCAGCGGCAAGACCGCTGCGTTCGGTATCGGCCTGCTCAACCCGATCAACCCGCGGTTCTTCGGCTGCCAGGCACTGGTCATGTGCCCGACCCGCGAACTGGCGGATCAGGTGGCCAAGGAAATCCGCCGTCTGGCGCGCTCGGAAGACAACATCAAGGTGCTGACCCTCTGTGGCGGCGTGTCTTTCGGCCCGCAGATCGGCTCGCTGGAGCACGGCGCGCATATCATCGTCGGTACGCCTGGGCGTATTCAGCAACATTTGCGCAAGGGTTCTCTGGTGCTGGACGGCCTGAACACGCTGATTCTCGATGAAGCCGACCGCATGCTGGACATGGGTTTCTACGACGCCATCGCCGACATCATCGAGCAGACCCCGCAGCGCCGTCAGACCCTGCTGTTCTCCGCGACCTACCCGGTCGGCATCAAGCAGCTGTCGTCGAAATTCATGCGTGACCCACAGACCGTAAAAGTCGAAGCGCTGCACGCCGACAGCCAGATCGAGCAGATTTTCTATGAAATCTCTCCGGAACAGCGTCTGGAAGCGGTGGTCAAGGTACTTGGTCATTTCCGTCCGGCGTCCTGTGTGGCGTTCTGCTTCACCAAGCAGCAGGTTCAGGAAGTGGTCGACCACCTGACCGCCAAAGGCATGTCTGCCGTCGGTCTGCATGGTGATCTGGAACAGCGCGACCGCGATCAGGTGCTGGCGATGTTCGCCAACCGTAGTACCTCGGTACTGGTCGCCACCGACGTGGCCGCGCGCGGTCTGGATATCGACGCACTGGACATGGTGATCAACGTCGAGCTGGCGCGAGATTCGGAAATCCACATTCACCGCGTAGGCCGTACCGGTCGCGCAGGCGAAAAAGGCATCGCGGTCAGCCTTGTGGCTCCGTCGGAAAGCCAGCGCGCCCGCGCTATCGAAGAATTGCAGAAAGCCCCGTTGAACTGGCAGCAGTACGATCAGCTAAGCGTCAAGGAAGGCGGCAAACTGCTGCCGACCATGACGACGCTGTGCATCGGTTCGGGTCGCAAAGACAAACTGCGCCCGGGCGACATTCTTGGCGCGCTGACCGGCGAAGCGGGTATTGCGGGCACTCAGGTGGGCAAGATCGCGATCTTCGATTTCCAGGCGTACGTCGCCGTCGAGCGCAGCATGGCCAAACAGGCTCTGGAGCGTTTGAACAACGGTAAGATCAAAGGCAAGTCGCTGCGCGTGCGGATTTTGTAAAGTTTATAGTTGACCCTGATAGTCCCTACACTCCGCGCCGAGCATCATATACAGGCCCCGAAGGTCCTGAAAACGCGGTTTTCAGGCCTCTGCCCGTAGGGCGTGGGAGCGAACTTGTTCGCGAAGACGGTAGTTCAGACGATAAATCTTCGGAGAACATACCGGCCCTTTCGCGAATAAGCGAAGCGTCGCCCGGTCCGCTCCCACGGCCTTCGGCCAGAATCAAAAACAGGCTTGTATATAGCTTAGCGCGGAGCATGGGAACGATCGTGACCTACAGATCGAGGAAACACGCTGTGCCCGTTACTGACGTTGTAATCATTGGCGCTGGCGCCGCAGGTCTGATGTGTGCGTTTACCGCTGCCGCTCGCGGGCGCAGGGTGATATTGATCGATCACGCCAATAAACCTGGCAAGAAGATCCTCATGTCCGGCGGCGGACGCTGCAACTTCACCAACATGTACACCGAGCCGGCCAATTTCCTGTCGCAGAACCCGCACTTCTGCAAATCGGCGCTGGCGCGCTACACCCAGTGGGATTTCATTGCGATGGTCGCCAAACATGGCGTGCCGTATCACGAGAAAAAACTCGGCCAGCTGTTCTGCGACAACAAGTCCAGCGACATTCTGGAAATGCTCCTGGAGGAATGCCGTCAGGCCGGTGTCAGCCTGCACATGGACACTTCCGTGCAGCAGATCGACAAAACCGAATCCGGCTACAGCCTGCAAACCACGCTGGGCACGTTGAGCTGCGAGGCGCTGGTCATCGCCACGGGCGGGCTGTCGATCCCGACGCTGGGCGCGACCGGCTTTGGCTATCAGGTCGGCAAGCAGTTCGGCCACACGCTGCTGCCCACCCGCGCAGGCCTTGTGCCGTTCACCATCACCGATCAGCTCAAGGAGCTGTGCACCGAGCTTTCGGGCACATCGGTGGATTGCCTGGTCAGTTGCAACGACACCAGCTTCCGCGAAAACATCCTGTTCACGCATCGCGGCCTCAGCGGTCCGGCGATCCTGCAGATCTCCTCGTTCTGGCAGCCCGGTGACACGGTGGAAATCAACCTGCTGCCCGATCACGATGTGCCCGCCTGGCTCAGTCAGCAACAAGCCGAGCGTCCCAACAGCGAGTTGAAAACCCTGCTGGGCGAGATTTTCACCAAGAAGATGGCCAACCTGATCGCCGAACACTGGTTCGTGTCCAAGCCCATGAAGCAGTACACCCACGCCGAACTGTCCGACATCGCCGAAAAACTGGCGAGCTGGAAGGTGGTCCCGGCAGGCACCGAGGGTTATCGCACCGCTGAAGTGACGCTGGGCGGTATCGATACCCGTGAAGTGTCGTCCAAGACCATGGAGTCGCTGAAATCCCCTGGCCTCTATTTCGTCGGCGAAGTACTCGACGTGAGCGGTCATCTGGGCGGCTTCAACTTTCAGTGGGCGTGGGCCTCGGCCTACGCAGCGGCGCAGTACGTGTGACGTAGTGCGCGTGGCGTAACATCACGACACTGCAAACCGGTATAAATTTTGCCAAGCGGATGTACAGCCAGTCGTTTGGTCTGTACATATCCTCCTGCAGAATTGATCAATTGCGAACAGGGCCGTCAGCTTACCCATGGCATCGAAATCTCTCCGTCATACATTCCGTCGATTGTGGGCGCTGGATAAATTCAGCTATAGCGTTCGAGTCTTTATCGCGCTGACCGGCAGCATGGCGCTGTGCTGGTACCAAAACGAGATGGCATTGCTGATCCCGCTGTTTCTGGGGATTATTGCCTGCGCACTGGCAGAGACTGACGATAGCTGGCAAGGCCGGCTAAATGCTCTGGCCGTGACGCTGGTGTGCTTCAGTGTTGCCGCACTCGCCGTAGAACTGCTCTTCCCCTACCCCTGGCTGTTTGTCTGCTCACTGGCGCTGGCCAGCTTCTGCCTGACCATGCTCGGCGCGCTGGGCGAACGCTATGGCGCGATTGCCTATGGCACGCTGATCCTCTCGGTCTACACCATGATCGGCGTCGATCAGCGCGGCGGTGAGGTACTGGACTTCTGGCATGAGCCGATGCTGCTGGTGGCGGGTGCAGCCTGGTACGGCCTGCTGTCGGTACTGTGGCAGATGCTGTTTTCCAACCAGCCGGTGCAACAGGCGCTGGCCCGGCTGTTCCGTGAGCTGGGGCAGTACCTGAAACTCAAGTCGACGCTGTTTGAGCCGATCCGCACACTCAATGTAGAGGCCCGTCGTCTGGAACTGGCGCAGCAGAATGGCAAAGTGGTCGCCGCGCTGAACTCCACCAAGGAAATCATCCTGAACCGCGTTGGCAGCGGCCGCCCCGGTTCGAAAGTCAGCCGCTACCTGAAGCTGTATTTCATCGCCCAGGACATCCACGAGCGCGCCAGCTCGTCGCACTACCCCTACAACTCACTGGCCGACGCCTTTTTCCACAGCGATGTGCTGTTCCGCTGCCAGCGCCTGTTGCGTCAACAGGGCGTTGCCTGTCAGGCCCTGTCGGAATCCATCCAGTTGCGTCAGCCGTTCGTATACGACCCAAGCTTCGCCGAAGCCATGGAGGACCTGCACGCCTCTCTGGAACACCTGCGCATCCAGAGCAACCCTGCGTGGCGTGGCCTGTTGCGTTCGCTGCGTGCGCTGGCTGCCAACCTCGGCACACTGGATCGCCTGATCAGCGACGCCAGCAACCCGGACGCCGTGGCCGATGCCACCGACAGCAGCCTGCTGGACCGCTCGCCGCGCAACCTCAAGGATGTCTGGACCCGCCTGCGCTTGCAGATGACGCCGACCTCACTGCTGTTCCGCCACGCCCTGCGCCTGCCGCTGGCGCTGACCATCGGTTATGCGATGGTGCACCTGATTCATCCGTCACAGGGCTACTGGATCATCCTGACCACGGTGTTTGTCTGCCAGCCGAGCTACGGCGCCACCCGGCGCAAACTCGGCCAGCGGATCATTGGTACGGCAATAGGTCTGACGGTCGGCTGGGTACTGTTCGATCTGGTTACCAGTCCGATTCTGCAATCGATGTGCGCGGTGTTGGCGGGTGTGGTGTTCTTCGTCAATCGCACCACGCGCTACACCCTGTCGACCGCCGCCATCACAGTCATGGTGCTGTTCTGTTTCAATCAGGTCGGCGACGGTTACGGGCTGTTCCTGCCCCGGCTGTTCGATACGCTGCTGGGCAGCTTGATCGCCGGGCTCGCGGTGTTCCTGTTCCTGCCGGACTGGCAAGGACGACGCCTGAACAAGGTGCTGGCCAACACCCTGACCTGCAACAGCATTTACCTGCGGCAGATCATGCAGCAGTACGCCAAGGGCAAGAGTGACGACCTTGCCTATCGACTGGCGCGACGCAACGCACACAATGCCGACGCTGCGCTGTCGACCACATTGGCAAACATGCTTATGGAGCCCGGTCACTTCCGCAAGGAGGCCGATGTCGGTTTCCGCTTTCTGGTCCTGTCACATACGCTGCTGAGCTACCTTTCCGGCCTCGGCGCGCACCGTGATACACAGTTGCCTGGCGATGTCCGCGAACACCTGATCGATAACGTCGGCGCTACGCTGGCAGCCAGTATCGACGAAATCGCCGCAGGGCTGGCCGAGAAGAAACCTATCGCCGTACAGAGTGACGCAGAGGAAGCACTGGCCGCGCAACTGGAACAGCTGCCGGAAGAGATGGACGAAAGCCAGCGTCTGGTACAGGCTCAGCTAGCCTTGATCTGCCGCCAGCTGGCACCGCTACGCACCCTTGCCGCCCACCTGATCAAAGCTCCGGAGGCTGTTGCAGCCCATGCAGTCTGAACAGCTCGTCGTAGGTGCCGTCGGCCTTCATGGCGGCAATTTCACGATCAAAATCAGCGACGATTTTTGCGTGCTGAGGGTTTTTCAGGCTGACCAGAATATGCAGACTGTTCTCGCTCAACGACCCGGGTAGAAACTCGACACGGTCGCGAACCGCTTCTGGCTCCATCGCCAGGTTATAGCGGGCGACGTATTCGTCCTCCAGTGTCAGGTCTACACGTTCGGCAGCGAGCATGCGTACGGCTGTGGAGAAGTTTTGTACAGGGACCTTCTTGAGCAGACTGTCGCCGTCAAACGCAGGGGAATAGGCATAACCGCGTACAACCGCAATCCTGTAATTGTGCAGTTGCTCATGGGTCCGAACCTCGATAGGCGATTCCTTGCGTTTAATGAAGCGCACCCGATTGAGCAGGTATTCGGCTGAAAACTGGCCAATTTTTGTGCGATCTTCGCTGAACCATGCGTTGATCAGCACATCGTGCCGCCCTTCACTCAACCCCAGCATTGCCCGCGCCCAAGGCACTTGCTCATACAGGGTGGTGTATCCGGCGCGGCGTAACGCCGTATTGACGATATCGGTCGCAAGCCCGCCGTTGAGCAGCAGCGCATCGGTAAAAGGTGGCCAAGGGTCAGCGACGAGGCGCAGTTTCTCGGCTGCACTGGCATGCGCCATCAGCAAAAAGACCAGCAACCCAACCGCTCGAAGCCACTGCGACATGCTCAGGTTCCTGAAAAGGGCGGTATACCCGATTTAATCCTATCGGCAGCAAAACCATCACTCATGAGAGTGCCAGCAGCTTTTAATTGAAGACCTGAAGCGGTCAGTAGACAAGCCGGAAGAAGAACATGCTCAGTAAAGCTGTACGCACATCGTTGACAGCGTTTATTGGGAATGTCGGCGGATACGTTTAGACTTCGCTTCTGGTTTCCCTGCGAGTCTGCGACATGTCTATCAAATGGATCTGCAAACATCACACCGAGTTGAGCATCCAGCAGCTGTATGCCGTGCTGCAACTGCGCGCCGAGGTGTTTGTGGTCGAGCAGCAATGTGTGTATCTGGACGTGGACGGGCAGGACCTGACGGGCGATACCTGCCACCTGATGGCCTGGCAGGAAGACAAGCTGGTCGCCTACCTGCGCTTGCTGGACCCTATCCAGCAGGGCGGCGACGTCACTATCGGGCGAGTCGTGACAGCCCCTTCGATTCGCAGCCGGGGCATTGGCCATGAACTGATGGAACAGGCTCTGGAAAACGCCGAACGCAAATGGCCTGACCAGCCCATCTATCTGTCGGCACAAGCCCACCTGCAAGGCTATTACAGCCGCTACGGTTTCAACCCGGTGGGCGAGGTCTACCTGGAAGACGACATCCCCCACATCGGCATGCGCCGCGATCTGGACTAAGAGCAGTTGCACGCCTTGAGCTGCAAGCTGCACATTGAAAGCATTGAAAAGGGATTCGTCGATGGAGGTCAGCAAGACCAAAAGCAGTTTCTATCGCCGCCTGTACGTGGCGTACCTGATTGATTCGAAGCTCGCCAGCAGCGTACCCGAACTGACCGCCGTGACCGGCATGCCACGCCGCACCGCGCAGGACACCATCAGCGCGCTCTCCGATCTGGACATCGTGTGTGAATTCGAACAGCAGGAAGGTGCCCGCAATCACGCAGGCAATTACCGTATTCGCAACTGGGGCGCCATCGACAAAACATGGATCGCCCGCAACCTGAACAGCATCAAGTCCGTGCTCGGGTATCCCTAGCAGGGCAGTTGCGAGCTTAAAGCTTGCCGTTCGAAGCCTGCAGCTCGTTATAGGTCAGGTAGACGCGCAGGTCGAATTCCAGCTGGTGATACCCGGGCAGCATGTGCTCGCATAACTGGTAGAACGCCTTGTTGTGGTCTGACTCGCGAAAATGTGCGAGCTCATGAACCACGATCATCTTCAGGAATTGTGCAGGGGCTTCCTTGAACAAGGCGGCTACCCGAATTTCATTGCTTGCCTTGAGCTTGCCGCCCTGCACTCTGGATATTTTAGTGTGCAACCCGAGCGCGCGATGGGTCAGGTCCAGGCGACTATCGAAGAGCACCTTCCTGATGGCCGGCGCGTTGCGCAGGTGATCCTGCTTGAGCGCCAGCGCGTAGGCATAAAGAGCCTTGTCGCTTTGTATCTGATGACGCTCAGGGTAGCGCTGCTCCAGATAGTCCGCCAGACGGTTCTGGGCAATCAACTGATGCACTTGATCCTGCAGGGTCTGCGGATAGGCTTGCAGGTATTTGAGCGGAGCATGGCTGGCGGCAGTCATGGGGCCTTTTGCATGATGACGAAAGACGCCATTCTACAGCAATCCACTCGATCTCAAGCCTGCCACCTCAAAGTGCCCGGGGAAGCGCAGCGCGTCTTCGGGCACCATCGGATGCGCGATCAGAAAGCCCTGCATGACCTGACAGCCGTTGTCCGCCAGCCACTGGTATTGCTCGGGGGTCTCGACCCCTTCGGCAATAACCAGCATATCGAGGTTGCGACTCAGGTCGATGATGCTGCTGGCCATCGCCGCCTCGCGCCTGGACTCGACAATGTTGGCGACAAAACGCCTGTCCAGCTTCAAGGTGTCTAGCTGAAGATTGCGCAAGTGCGACAGCGAGCATTCGCCGGTCCCGAAATCGTCTAGCGCAATACGCACGCCGACGTCATGCAGCAACTTCAGCTGTTTATGGCTATGCGTAAGGTTATGCACCAGAGAGCTTTCAGTGATTTCCACCTCGATCTGCCCTGGTTTGAGCTCGAAGCGATCCATGGCACGCTTCAGCTCCGAAGCCAGGTTGGGCATGCAGAATTGCGTGGGGCTGACACAGACACTCAGTACCACATCGGCAGCAAACACCCGACTCCACGCCTGACGCTGTTCGGCACCCTGATCGAAAATCCAGCTGCCTAGCCGGTTGATCAACCTGGTCTCCTCAAGCAAGGGAATGAACAGTGCTGGAGGTACCTCGCCGACCGCCGGATGCTGCCAGCGCAACAACGCTTCGAAACCACGCAGGCGGCCATCCGCAACGTGGACCTGGGGCTGGTACACCACCGAAAAATCCTTGCCATCGATGGCCGTGCGCACGCTTTCCTCAAGCATCAGCCGTGAGCGGGCGCGTCCGTTCATGTTCTGGTCGTAGAACCGGTATTGCTGACGCCCTGCACGCTTGGCCTCGTACATGGCGATATCTGCCGCACGCAGCAAACCGTCCAGATTCGAGCCGCAGTCCGGAAAGGTCGCAATACCGACACTGGCACCCAAGGTGATATCGACACCGTCGACCTGGCGTCTTCCCGACACCCGTTCAATGAGCTTTTCGGCGATTTTGGCCGCCTGTTCGGGGTAATCAAGACCATCGATCACGACCGTGAATTCGTCGCCGCCAATGCGCGCCAGAACATCATAGGGGCGCATGCTGTCCTTGAACTGCTCGGCGACCCAGAGCAATACCTGATCACCGGCGTCATGACCCAGCGCATCATTGATCTGCTTGAAGCCGTCCAGGTCCATGAACAGCACAACCAGGTATTTGTCTGTCTGCTCCTTTCGCAGGAGCATGCCTTCAACGGCCTGATAAAGCCCGCGGCGATTGAGCAGGCCTGTCAAAGCGTCGGTAACGGCCTGTTTTTCAAGTTGCTGATAAAGATCACGGACTACCGACATATCCAGAACCGTCATCACCATCGCCTTCTGCTCCGCAGGCAGCGCCGCGCAAGACAAGGCAACCGGCAACTGAGTACCTTGTGCGGTACGCAGAACGGCATCGTGCACCCGGTAGGTGTCGGCCCTGCGATAGTGCTTGTAGAAGCCAGACTCCAGCCAGTCGCCTACTTGCGGTTCGATAATGTAATCCAGCACTTGCGTACCGCGCAGTTGATCGACCGAAGCGCTCAACAACTGGCAGATGGCGGGATTGGCAAAACTGATGGTGCCCGCCTCATCAACGACCAGAATGCCTTCGGCGACGTTGGCCAGCACTGACGCGTTGAACGCTCGGGCCGATTCAAGCTCCAGCGAGAGCTGTTGCAGCGCACGACGGTTACGCTGCTGCTCAAGCAGGGTCTTCACCTTGGGCTTGAGAACGTTCGGGTCGAAGGGTTTGAACAGGTAATCCGTCGCGCCATTCGCATACCCCTTCTGCACGGCATCCTGAGTCTGCTCATTTGCCGTGAGAAAGATAATCGGCGTCAGACGGGTGCGCTGACTGCCTCGCATTAGCCGGGCGACTTCGAAGCCGTCCATGCCCGGCATCTGCACATCCAGCAGAACCAGATCGACTTCCTGCTCAAGAAGTACCGTCAATGCTTCGATGCCTGAACTCGCAGTCACAATATGCCAGTCCGTTCTTTGCAGAACAGCGCACATCGTCACCAGATTTTCCGGGTAATCGTCTACAACCAGTAAAACCGAAGAGCCATCATGTGGCTGTGTTGGCACGCGTTCCATGCTGCTTCTCTATGTGGGCATGACGCCTGGGTTTCAGGACGACCGTCATACTTTGGAATAACTCTAGCCCCGTCTCGCAAAAAGCAGAAGCAAGGCACCCCTTCCCTACCATCAAAGTTCGATCTACCCGACTAACGGTCATTCCCTGTACGCCGTGCACACTCTGCCCTGCAGGAAAAGTGACAGCACTTTGACGTCATTGGTTCGACAACTTTTAATTAACAAATCGCCCTACAATCCGTATAAAACTCGCTCAAACCCTCTTGCTAGAGGCCCCCCCTTGGTAGCAAACAGACATGCGCGGAAGGATTGAACATGATCGATCTCGGATCGTACCAACTCAGCATTCCAGTGGGCTCACCCCCCAAAACCATTACCACCGCTCAGCTTGTTAAGGGTTATGACGGCAAATACTTCAAATCAAAATCGGACTCCATTGTGTTCTGGTCTCCGGTGACCGGGACCAAAACCGAAAACGCTAAATATTCGCGCAGCGAGTTACGGGAAACATGGTCAGATGGATCACTGCACAATTGGGTATATCCCGACGCGGACAACTATCTGAACGCTAAACTGGAAGTCGATCAGGTGCCCTCTTCCGGCAAGATCGTGATCGGCCAGATACATGCCTACGAGAGCACCGAGCCTCTTCTGAAAGTCGAGTATCAATACAAGGAAGACACCAAGACCGGAGACATCGTTGCGAAAGTTCGCAATCGTTTCGATGACGACGAAAGCAAGGTCTATAAGATAGTCGAAGGTGTGAAGCTCAATCAGACATTCAGTTACGTCATTCACCTGAGCAAGGGTGGAAAATTGACTGTCAGTGTCAACGACACCGACTGGAGCAAGCGCATCAGCGAGACCTGGCGCGACAAGCCTTTGTATTTCAAAGCCGGTGTTTATACCCAGGACAACACCGGGTATACCTCGGAAGGCGGCAAGGCCACGTTCTATAATCTGGATATTGATCACAACAAGAGCTGAGTCGCACGCAGGCCTTGAATCAAACGATCAAAAAAACGGCCCGCACTTGCAGAAAGTGCGGGCCGCTTTTCATTTCATCGGTTATTCAGGCAGCATTATCAGCGGTTGGCTTTGAACTCCTGCTCAGCCGCCAGGAAACGTGTCTGCATGGACGCAGACGCAGGCTTGCCGATCAGACTGAATACCACGATGGCAATGCTGGCAAGGATGAAACCCGGGATGATTTCATACAGGCCAAGGGTACTGAACTGCTTCCAGAGCACGACAGTCGCAGCGCCGACTATTACCCCTGCCAGCGCACCATTGCGCGTCATGCCTTTCCACAGCACAGATATCAGCACCACAGGGCCGAATGCAGCGCCAAACCCTGCCCAGGCATAGCTCACCAGCCCCAGTACGCGATTCTCGGGATTGGCGGCCAGCAGAATGGCAATGACAGCGATCAGCAACACCATCGCACGCCCGACCCACACCAACTCAAGCTGCGAAGCCCCCTTGCGCAGATAAGCCTTGTAGAAGTCTTCGGTCAGCGCGCTGGAGCACACCAGCAACTGGCAACTCAGCGTACTCATCACCGCAGCCAGAATGGCCGACAGCAATACACCGGCAATCCATGGATTGAACAGCAGCTTGGCCAGTTCGATGAAGACTCGCTCCGGGTTCTCGGTCACCGGCCCGGCCACATCCGGGTGCGCGGAGAAGTAAGCGATACCAAAGAAGCCTACCGCCACAGTACCGCCAAGGCACAGGATCATCCAGGCCATAGAGATGCGTCGGGCGCTGGCAATCGACTTGACCGAATCAGCCGCCATGAAGCGCGCCAGAATATGCGGCTGACCGAAATAACCCAGTCCCCAGCCAAGCAGGGAAATGATGCCGATGAAAGTCGTGTTCTTGAACATGTCGAAGCTGGTCGGATCTTTCGCTTCAATGGCCAGGAAGGTGGTATCGACCCCGCCTGTTGCCAGCAGGACGATGATCGGCGTCAGGATGAGGGCGAAGATCATCAGCGTGGCTTGTACGGTGTCGGTCCAGCTCACGGCCAGAAAACCACCGACGAAGGTGTACGCAATGGTAGCCGCAGCGCCGGCCCACAGGGCGGTTTCGTAGGACATGCCGAAGGTGCTTTCAAACAGACGCGCGCCCGCAACGATGCCCGAGGCGCAATAGATGGTGAAAAACACCAGAATCACGATGGCCGAGATGATGCGCAGCAGGCCGCTGTTGTCTTCGAAGCGGCTGCTGAAGTAATCCGGCAGGGTCAGCGCGTCACCGTTGTGCTCGGTCTGCACACGCAGACGACCGGCCACGAACAGCCAGTTCAGGTAGGCGCCGATGATCAGACCAATGGCGATCCAGCTTTCCGACAGGCCGGACATATAGATAGCCCCCGGCAACCCCATCAACAGCCAGCCGCTCATGTCCGAGGCCCCTGCTGAAAGAGCTGTTACCACGCTGCCCAGGCTGCGCCCGCCGAGGATGTAATCCGAAAGGTTGTTGGTAGAGCGATAGGCCATCAGGCCGATCAAGACCATTGCCGCTATATAGATCACAAACGTGATCAAGGTAGGGTTACTGACACTCATGAGTTCTGCCTTGGCATTGTTTTTATGTTGGCACCCGATGCCAAAGGGAATAGCGACCGATATTCGGCGCACCCGTGCTTTTGCACCCGACACCGCGTTGACTGATCGCTCCGCAAGGATCGGCAATCAATGACTGGCGGTTGCACCGCGGGAATGAATCCTATTAAACAAACCAAACAAGGTGCAACCCATTTCACCGTGCAAGTTGCACCTGTTACAAAAAAACCGATAAAGGCGTTTTTCTGCGCCATTTTAGGGCGTTTTAGACCCTCTCTACAAACAATCGCGCACCAGCTCTGAGCAAAGCAGCACTCTTGCGGGTCACTTGCCGGCAATGTCACAAAATATTATCAAAACAGGGTTGCACTCGGTTGCACCTGACCCCGTCACAGCGCTAATCTTCGCCAAAGCCGATGCCGCCGTTGCGTGGCTATAATGAGGACAACACATGGCCACCACTACTCTGGGCGTCAAACTTGACGACCCGACCCGCGAGCGATTGAAAGCCGCCGCCCATTCGATCGACCGCACACCGCACTGGTTGATCAAGCAGGCGATTTTCAATTACCTGGAAAAACTGGAGAGTGGTGCAACCTTGCTGGAGCTCAATGGCGCGACTGGCAAAGACAGCGAAGACCGAGGCGAAGTGGCGGAAGACACAGGCCTGCAATGCTTCCTGGATTTTGCCGAGAGCATTCAACCGCAGTCGGTACTGCGGGCGGCCATCACCTCCGCCTACCGCCGCCCCGAGCAGGAAGTGGTGCCGATGCTACTGGAGCAGGCGCGCCTGACTGCACCTGTTGCCGAAGCCACCAACAAGATGGCCGCGTCTATTGCCGAAAAGCTGCGCAACCAGAAAAGTGCTGGCGGCCGCGCAGGCATTGTTCAAGGCCTGTTGCAGGAATTTTCGCTGTCCTCGCAGGAAGGCGTTGCACTCATGTGCCTGGCCGAGGCGTTGCTGCGCATTCCGGACAAGGGCACGCGCGATGCCCTGATTCGCGACAAGATCAGCAACGGCAACTGGCAACCGCACTTGGGCAACAGCCCCTCGCTGTTCGTCAACGCTGCCACCTGGGGCCTGCTGCTGACCGGCAAGCTGGTCGCCACTCACAATGAGGCAGGCCTCACTTCTTCACTGAGCCGCATCATCGGCAAGAGCGGCGAACCGATGATCCGCAAGGGCGTCGACATGGCCATGCGCCTGATGGGCGAGCAGTTCGTCACCGGCGAAACCATCGGCGAAGCCCTGGCCAATGCCAGCCGTTTTGAAGCCAAGGGCTTCCGCTATTCCTACGACATGCTGGGTGAAGCGGCGCTTACCGAGCATGATGCGCAGAAGTATCTCGCGTCCTACGAGCAGGCCATACACTCCATCGGCAAGGCCTCCCACGGCCGCGGGATCTATGAAGGCCCGGGCATTTCCATCAAGCTGTCGGCACTGCACCCGCGCTATAGCCGCGCTCAGTACGAGCGCGTGATGGAAGAGCTGTACCCGCGCCTGCTGTCGCTGACCCTGCTGGCCAAGCAGTACGACATCGGCCTGAACATCGATGCCGAAGAGGCTGATCGTCTGGAGCTGTCACTGGATCTGCTCGAGCGCCTGTGCTTCGAACCGCAGCTCACTGGCTGGAACGGCATTGGCTTCGTGATTCAGGCTTACCAAAAGCGCTGCCCTTATGTGATCGATTACGTGATCGATCTGGCTCGGCGCAGCCGTCACCGCCTGATGATCCGTCTGGTCAAGGGCGCGTATTGGGACAGCGAGATCAAGCGCGCCCAAGTCGAAGGTCTGGAAGGCTATCCGGTGTACACGCGCAAGGTGTACACCGACGTCTCGTACATCGCCTGTGCCCGCAAGCTGCTGGCGGCACCAGAAGTCATTTATCCACAATTCGCCACACACAACGCCCACACCCTGGCGGCTATTTACCAGATCGCCGGGCAGAATTATTACCCAGGTCAGTATGAGTTCCAGTGCCTGCACGGCATGGGCGAGCCTTTGTACGAGCAGGTCGTAGGCAAGGTCGCAGACGGCAAGCTGAACCGTCCATGCCGCGTGTACGCTCCGGTCGGCACGCATGGGACGCTGTTGGCCTATCTGGTCCGTCGTCTGCTGGAAAACGGTGCCAACACGTCGTTCGTCAACCGGATTGCCGACCATTCGATCTCCATTCAGGAACTGGTGGCCGACCCGGTCAGCCAGATCGAACGCATGGCAACACAGGAAGGCGGTTTCGGCTTGCCGCACCCGCGCATTCCGCTGCCGCGCGACCTGTATGGCACCGAGCGCGCCAACTCCAGCGGCATCGACATGGCCAACGAGCATCGTCTGGCTTCGCTGTCCTCGGCCCTGCTCGCCACAGCGCACAATGACTGGAAAGCTGCCCCCATGCTCGGCTGCCCGGCCAGCGCAGGCACACTGACTGCCGCGTTGAACCCATCGGACCTGCGTGATGTGGTCGGTCATATTCAGGAAGCCTCGCTGCAGGATGTCGAGAACGCCATCCAGTGCGCCTTGAGCGCTGGCCCGATCTGGCAGGCAACACCGCCTGCCGAACGCGCCGCAATTCTGGAACGTGCTGCCGATTTGATGGAAAGCGACATCCAGCCCTTGATGGGCCTGCTAGTCCGCGAGGCGGGCAAGACCTTCGCCAACGCCATCGCCGAGGTGCGCGAAGCCGTCGACTTCCTGCGTTACTACGCCGTACAGGCGCGCAATGATTTCACCAACGACGCCCATCGTCCGCTGGGGCCGGTGGTCTGCATCAGCCCATGGAACTTCCCGCTGGCAATTTTCAGCGGTCAGGTCGCTGCTGCACTGGCTGCGGGCAACCCGGTGCTGGCCAAACCGGCCGAGCAAACACCGTTGATTGCCGCTCAGGCCGTGCGCCTGCTGCTTGAAGCCGGCATCCCGGAAGGCGTGGTGCAATTGTTACCGGGGCGCGGTGAAACCGTAGGTGCCGGACTGGTCGGTGACGAACGCGTCAAAGGCGTGATGTTCACCGGTTCCACTGAAGTCGCCCGCCTGCTGCAACGTAACGTGGCGGGGCGCCTGGACTCGCAGGGTCGCCCCATCCCCCTGATCGCCGAAACCGGCGGTCAGAACGCGATGATCGTCGACTCTTCGGCGCTGACCGAACAGGTTGTCATTGACGTGGTTTCTTCGGCGTTCGACAGCGCCGGGCAACGCTGCTCGGCACTGCGCGTGCTGTGCCTGCAGGAAGACTCTGCCGACCGCGTCATCGAAATGCTCAAGGGGGCGATGGCCGAGAGCCGCCTCGGCAACCCGGAGCGCCTGTCCGTGGACATCGGCCCGGTGATCGATGCCGAGGCCAAGGCGGGTATCGAAAAACACATCCAGGCCATGCGCGACAAAGGCCGTACGGTTTATCAGGTGGCCATTGCCGACAGCACGGAGCTTAAGCGTGGCACTTACGTGATGCCGACCCTGATCGAGCTGGAAAGCTTCGATGAGCTGCAACGCGAAATCTTCGGCCCGGTGCTGCACGTGGTGCGCTACAAGCGCAAGGAACTGGGCCTGCTGATCGACCAGATCAATGCATCCGGCTACGGCCTTACCCTTGGTGTTCATACCCGCATCGACGAAACCATCGCCAAGGTCATCGACAACGTCAACGCAGGCAACGTCTATGTAAACCGTAACATCGTCGGTGCTGTGGTGGGCGTCCAGCCATTTGGCGGCGAAGGCTTGTCCGGTACCGGCCCTAAAGCCGGTGGCCCGCTGTACCTGTACCGCCTGCTGTCGACGCGTCCGCAGGATGCCATCGAGAAATCGTTCGTGCGCAGTGATGCACTGTCTGCTCCGGACACGCGCCTGCGTGACATCCTCAACAAACCGTTGCAAGCCTTGAAGGCCTGGGCAGCCAGTAACCAGCAAAGCGATCTGGATGCCCTGTGCAGCCAATACGCCGAGCAATCGCAAAGCGGCATCACTCGCCAGCTGGCGGGGCCGACCGGCGAGCGCAACAGCTATGCGATTCTGCCGCGTGAACACGTGCTTTGCCTGGCGGATGACGAGAACGACCTGCTGATTCAACTGGCGGCCGTGCTGGCTGTCGGCAGCTCTGCCGTATGGCCGGAAACAGACATCAGCAAGCCATTGCGCGCTCGTCTGCCAAAGGACGTTCAGGCACGCATCAAGCTGATCCCTGACTGGACCAAGGACGAAGTCATCTTCGACGCCGTCCTGCACCACGGCGATTCCGATCAGCTACGCGCCATCTGCCAGCAGATCGCCCAGCGCAGCGGTGCAATCGTCGGCGTCAACGGCCAGTCCCACGGCGAAACCAACGTGCCGCTGGAACGCCTGGTGATAGAGCGGGCATTGAGCGTGAACACTGCGGCGGCGGGTGGCAATGCGAGCCTGATGACGATCGGCTGATGCCGCTAGGTAACAGATGACGCAGGGCGTCAAGAAAGGCCTTCCCACGCTGGAGCGTGCGGAACGAGAGGTGTCTGAAAAACACCGACCGTTCCCATGCTCTGGACGCTTCGCGTCCGCTCTCGATACCCCCCGCACACGCTCGACCATCACCCGAATCAATCTTGCTACCCTCCCCCCTCAACCCGACCTAGACTTGAGCCATTCCAAGAATAGGTACGCCATCATGTCCGAGTCGCTGCTCAGTTCCCGAAACCTGGCTTTCGAGCTGTATGAAGTGCTGGACGCCGAAGGGCTGACGCGGCGTGAGCGGTTTGCCGAGCATTCGCGGGAAACCTTCGATGCAGCGCTGGGGACGGCGCGTACTATCGCGGAAAAGTATTTTGCGCCGCACAACCGCAAGGCTGACGAAAACGAGCCGCGCTATGAAAATGGCGAAGCGATTCTGATCCCCGAGGTCAAGCCTGCGGTGGATGCGTTTCTCGCCGCTGGTTTTCTCAATGCATCGCGTGATTTTGAAGCGGGCGGCATGCAGTTGCCGACCCTACTGTCACAGGCCTGCTTTGCCCACTTTCAGGCAGCCAATGTCGGAACCACGGCCTACCCGTTCCTGACCATGGGCGCGGCGAATCTGATTGAGAGTTTTGGCAACGACGAACAAAAACAGCGCTTTCTGCAACCGATGATCGAGGGGCGCTTCTTCGGCACCATGGCGCTGACCGAGCCACACGCAGGTTCGTCGCTGTCAGACATCCGCACCCGCGCCGAACCGGCAGAAGACGGCACCTATCGGCTGCGTGGCAACAAGATTTTCATCTCGGGTGGTGATCACGCACTTTCGGAAAATATCGTGCACATGGTATTGGCAAAGCTGCCGGATGCGCCTGGCGGGGTCAAAGGTATCTCGCTGTTCATCGTGCCCAAGTTTCTGGTCAACGACGACGGCAGCCTCGGCAAGCGTAACGATGTACTGCTGGCTGGCCTGTTTCACAAGATGGGCTGGAAAGGCACTACTTCTACCGCACTGAATTTCGGCGATAACGGTGAGTGTGTCGGCTATCTGGTCGGCAAGCCCCATCACGGTTTGAGTTACATGTTCCAGATGATGAACGAAGCACGCATCGGCGTCGGCCTGGGCGCGGTCATGCTCGGCTATTCGGGGTATCTGTATTCTCTGGATTATGCCCGCGACCGACCTCAAGGTCGGCTGCCCGACAGCAAGAGCCCCGAGAGCACGCCTGTTCCGATCATTCAGCACGCCGACGTGCGGCGCATGCTGCTGACCCAGAAAGCGTATGTAGAAGGCGCGTTCGACCTGTGCCTGTATGCCTCGCGACTGTTCGACGACACACAGACCGGAGAAACCGAAGACGCCCGCAAGCATGCCCATGAACTGTTGGACCTGCTGACTCCGGTGGTCAAGTCATGGCCCTCGGAGTTCTGCCTGAAGGCTAACGAGCTGGCGATTCAGGTTCTAGGCGGTCATGGCTATACCCGCGAATACCCTGTTGAGCAGTACTACCGCGACAACCGGCTTAATCCGATTCATGAAGGTACTCACGGCATTCAGTCGCTGGACCTGCTTGGCCGCAAGCTGGCGCAGAACGGCGGCACCGGCCTCAAGCAACTGCTGCGCCTGATATCCGATACCTGCGCGCGGGCGCAGGTTTACGACTCACTTCATGAGCTGCGCCAACCTCTGGAGCAATTGGTCACTCATGTGCAGGCTGTCACCCTCGGCCTGCTGACCGATCTGGCGCAAGGCAGAATCACCAGTACGCTGGCCAATTCGGCGCTGTACCTCAAGGTATTCGGCCACACCATTATCGGCTGGCGCTGGCTGGAACAGGCGATCCGCGCCGAGGAAGGTCTGGGCAAAGGTGATTCGGCCGACAGCGACTTCTACAAGGGCAAGCTGCAAGCTGCCCGCTACTTCCTGACATGGGAATTACCGGGCTGCCATCACGAGCTGAGCATTCTGGAGAACCGCGATGACACCTGCCTCGCTATGCGCGATGACTGGTTTTAAATAAAACCGGGCGGCGCTTGATCAGTGAGGGCTGAACAGGTCAGTCATCGGGTTCTCTGGAAAGAACCGGTCGACCAATACCTTGGCATCTGCCCCCAACTTGAGCGCGTATTGCTCTCGACTGAATGGCTCGCCTGTGCGCATATCGTAAAGCGCTCTTCCCTGAACCGGGCGATCGACCTCCTGCATCTGGACTTTCATGAGACGATAAAAATCGCCGACCACTTCTTCGATACTCTCGATCTGAAAATAACAACCGGGCAAAAAGATCGATTCGGCCTCATCGGGCGAGGCTGAAAATGGCGCGATCGGCGTGGCCCTCAAATACCGTCCTTTGGGCAAGACAAAGACCACCGAAGTATCATCGAACGTTATCGGCCCAATCACCGCGTTAGTAGGGGCACCGGCTCGACTGCTGGCGAACGCGCTGACCACATAGGGGGTTTCACTGAACGAAGTGATATCGGTATTGACCAGCACATCGCCAACCTTGATCTGCCCGCTACGGAACACGGCACCCGAGGTGCCCCGATCACCGCTGCCACCCCGATACAACTCGACATCATTGCTATAGCCCACCACCTGGATGTCATCGGCAAGACGCTCAATGAACCTTACCTGGTTGGGGCCCCTACGTTCGCCTGTACGCAGGAATCGATTGAACACAGTATCCTCCTGAGTATAGAGCATGATGTTAGCGCCGTAATAGTCGTCCTCGCCCAGCTTGAACACTCTGTGTTTACCGTGCCACGGGGCCCGGTACACTTCATCGCCTTCGGGTGAAGAGTCAGACTCCAGAACATCGTCCGTGGTTGGCTCCCAGATATCCATGACCTCTTTCTGACGAGTCAGGGCTCTTTCTGCATAATATTGCTCATTGAATATGTCCGTTTGCAGGTACCTGTCCCAGAACGTTGAATGCACTGTTGCATAAGGTTTTCCTGGCGGGACTGATGAGCTGGTAGACGGCACCTGCGGATCCATAGGCGAGCCACCCTGCAAGCCAGGTGATTGAATCAGCGTCCATTCTCCGTCGAGCCCCAAGCGAACCGGCTTACTGCCAACGAACGCAAAAGGATTGTCAGGGTCAACGATAAACCAGCACTGCTGTTGCTCACTGAACATCACGCGATACGGCAACCGCGCAAGCTTGATCCAGGTTTCGCCATTGCCCAACGAGTAAACGCCACGAAACCTGCCTTCCTCGGCTGAGGGCGTGAGGCTGTCCAGCAGCAGGTTGCCTTCCATGTTTTCCAGCGGATCGACAATCACGCCACTCTCCACAACTTCACTGGGGAGCGACACGACATCCGCCCGCACTAATGGCATACGCTCAGGCATGGCACGAATGGACATCAGTAGCGGCAGATTAAAAAGCAGGTAAAGGGTGTTGATAATGGCACCCAATACACCAGCGCGACGTTGCGCCGGGGTCTTGCCATTGACCGCCTGATCAATGTTCAACCCGGTATTGGCGAGGCCTGCGCCAACCAGCGTCAGAGCAACGGGCCACCCCAACGCGGCTAGCCCGCCAAAAGCCTGCATGAAGGCACTTAGATAACCGATCCACATCTGCTTGCGCAGATCGGCGTTGGACGTCAGCAACTGATGTGCGTCGGTGGTCATGACCTGACGCGCGATATCACGCAGATAAATAAAGGGATCACCCACGATGGGGGCCCGGGATTGATTGATAAGTCGGACATCGGCACGCCAGTCATGCGCGAGCAATTCACTGACTCCGCGCGCAAACCTGACGCTGTCCTGTGTTCGTGCCGCCTCGCCGCGCAGGAAATTGCCTGTCAGTGCCTTACCCGCCTGCTCGCTCGCGAACTGCCCCTTGAGCCAGTTGTACAGCGCGCGTTCGTTTTCGAACACCTGAAAAGGCTGCTCGGCATCAGGCCGGTAAATCACTTCCCGGCCATCAGCGATAAAGATACGCAGCATGTCGTAAGTCTTGACGCCGTTGATATCCAGCGTATGCACCGAAAGGCCAGGCGTTACCAAGGGCGAGTCCCGCAAGGCCTTCAGCGTCGCTGGCTGCGAGGGATCAGTGACGACGAATCGAGTGACTTGCTTGAAGTCGTCTGGCGAAAGCTGACCTTTGCGCAGGCAATTACCGGCTGCAACCAAATAGTGCGCTTTGGCCAGAATGCAAAAATTCTCACTGTGCGAACTCCAGAAACGCTCCATGCGGCGGGTGTACAGCGAGCTGAAATCCAGCGTCCACATTTCTGCCAGCAAAGTCTGCGGCAGCATGGGCACCTCGTTGCGCTCGTCGAACACCTCATGATCCGGACCGTCGGTATAAAACCCGCCGTAAAGGGAAAGCTCATCACTGGCCTCTTGGTCGTGGGCGTTGAAGTTCTGCATGAGCAGTTCGATCAACGTCATCGATTGCAGCGGTTTGCCGGAATGTTGCCAGCCGGTAAATGTACGCGGACTGCTGCTTGCGCTGCCGAAACGATGCCAATAGACCTTGTCAGGGTTAAACACCTTTTGCGTGTGCTGAAGCATGATCTTGCTGATTACACTATAGGCCAGATCGTGCAGATCGGGGTAGTCGAAAACAAATTGCTTCGCGCGCTCACGCAGCAGTTGCTGATCGGTTTTAGGTATTTTCAGAGATTGGGGCGTCATGACTTCTTCCTGTATGAGAGAAGTCATGCACGTAATCACTCCTTACGGCATACGTGGCACTAACTATTTATAACGCGATCCTGCGCAGGCAGGCGCGTGAACTGATTCAGTCAGAGGACCGAACAGCAAAGGCGGCGGGTGACTGCAGATTGATCGGGTTCAGCCGGAAGTAATCGCGACCGAAAGTATTTGCTCGCCCGCCTCCAGAACTCTGCATGCGGATCCCGCTTATCGCCGAACGGATTTCCGCCCTTCTTATTTTCTGCAATTTCATCGTCCATGATGAAAACCTTCTATAGCTGAAGCTCGACAACAGGCCGCAAGAAGGCTTGGCTTGCGGCATATACGTCTGTGTCGACCGCCAGATTGCGACGAGTCACGTGCTCTGGAACGCCGAATCTGCGTGATCCGCCGGAAATTGATCTTTGACAGCCAAGCAATTCAACAGGTTAAATCGCTTGGCACGCGGACTGCATGGTCAGTTTTCGCCCCTCTCGCTTCAATTCAGTTTTCTACGGAGTACCGCCCTTGGACGCCACCACCATCAACAGCCTGTTCCTGATCGGCGCGTTGCTGGTAGCCGCAAGCATCCTGGTCAGCTCTCTTTCATCACGCCTGGGTATTCCGATCCTGGTCATCATCCTGGCCGTGGGCATGGTGGCGGGCGTGGATGGCGGCGGGATCATCTTCGACAACTACGCTACCGCCTATCTGGTCGGCAACCTTGCGCTGGCCGTGATCCTGCTCGACGGCGGGCTGCGAACGCGGGTGGCCAGTTTCCGGGTTGCGCTGTGGCCTGCATTGTCGCTGGCAACGGTGGGCGTGCTGATCACCACCGTACTGACCGGCATGGTGGCTGCCTGGCTGTTCAATCTCAGCGTCATTCAGGGCCTGTTGATCGGCGCGATCGTCGGCTCCACAGACGCTGCTGCGGTGTTCTCCCTGCTGGGCGGCAAAGGCCTGAACGAGCGGGTCACCGCCAGCCTCGAGATCGAGTCGGGCAGCAACGACCCCATGGCGGTGTTCCTGACCGTCACCCTGATCGGCATGCTGGCCAGCGGTCAGACCGGCTTGCACTGGGGGCTGCTGGGACATTTGATTCAGGAGTTCGGCATCGGCAGTTTCATCGGCCTGGGCGGCGGCTGGATCCTGCTTCAGCTGGTCAACCGCATCAATCTGGCGGCCGGCCTGTACCCTATTCTGGTGATTGCCGGGGGGCTTGCGATCTTTGCCCTGACCAACGCCATTCACGGCAGCGGCTTTCTCGCGGTCTACCTGTGCGGTCTGGTGCTAGGTAACCGGCCGATCCGCAGCCGCCACGGCATCCTGCACATGCTCGACGGCATGGCCTGGCTGGCACAGATCGGCATGTTTCTGGTGCTGGGCCTGCTGGTCACGCCACACGATCTGCTGCCGATTGCGATTCCGGCGCTAGGCCTGGCGCTGTGGATGATTCTGGTGGCACGCCCGCTGTCGGTGATGGTCGGCCTGCTGCCGTTCAAGGCCTTCCATGGCCGCGAAAAAGCCTTTATCGCCTGGGTCGGCCTGCGCGGCGCGGTGCCGATCATCCTCGCCGTGTTCCCGCTGATGGCCGGGCTGCCCAATGCGCAGCTGTACTTCAACCTAGCGTTCTTTATCGTACTGGTCTCGCTGTTGCTGCAAGGCACCAGCCTGCCGTGGGTGGCCAAACTGTTGAAAGTGACGGTTCCGCCTGACCCTGCGCCTATTTCCCGAGCCGCACTGGAGGTGCACGTCACCAGTGAATGGGAGCTGTTCGTCTACCGTCTGGGCGCTGAAAAGTGGTGCATCGGTGCAGCGCTGCGTGAGCTGAAAATGCCTGAAGGCACGCGTATTGCCGCGCTGTTCCGGGGCCAGCAGTTGCTCCACCCGTCCGGCAGTACGACGCTGGAAGTGGGCGACCTGCTCTGTGTGATCGGTCACGAACATGATCTTCCGGCACTGGGCAAACTGTTCAGCCAGGCACCGCAACGTGGCCTGGACCTGCGCTTCTTCGGCGACTTCGTTCTTGAAGGCGATGCACGGCTGGGTGAAGTCGCGGCCCTGTATGGCCTGAAGCTCGATGGCATTGACCCCGGAATGCCACTCAGCCAGTTCATCGTGCAGAAGAACCGCGGCGAGCCAGTGGTGGGCGACCAGATTGAATGGAATGGAACTATTTGGACAGTTGCCGTCATGGACGGGAACAAGATCCAGAAAGTGGGCGTCAAATTCCCCGAAGGAACCCGCCCGGGCCCCGGACTGTTCCTTTAAACTGCCAATCCACACGTATCATCATGCGACCGGTGTCTATGTTTTCCCTGCGTTCCATTTGTGCTGCCGCACTGTTTGCGCTTTGCCTGTCCACCTTCCCGGCGCTCGCCGCCGACCCGCCCAGCAGCGATGCCGTGCAGCAAAGCCTCGACAAGATTGCTGATCGCAAGCTGCCTGATGCCGAGCAGAAAGCGCTGCAACAGGTACTCGAGCAAACGTTGGCTTTTCTCGCCAGCAAGAAGGACAGCGAGCAGAAACTCGAAGCGCTCAAGCAACAACTGGCCCAGGCGCCAAAACAGACCTCGGAAAACCAGCACGAGCTGGCCCGCCTGAAAGAAAGCAAAGTGGTACCCGTCGCCCAGCGCTACGGCGGCCTTGATGTGCCACAACTGGAGCAGCTTCTCAGCCAGCGCAGTACCCAACAAAGCGACCTGCAAAGCGAACTCAACGACGCCAACAGCCTGGCCATCACCGCGCAGACCCGGCCTGAGCGGGCGCAGACTGAAATCAGCGCCAATCAGACGCGTATCCAGCAGATCAACGCCATCCTCAAGAGCGGCAAGGACAATGGCAAGACCCTGAGCGCCGACCAGCGCAATCTGCTCAATGCAGAACTGGCCTCGATCAACGCCCTCAACCTGCTGCGCCGTCAGGAACTGGCGGGTAACAGCCAGTTGCAGGACCTGGGCAATAGCCAGCATGACTTGCTGACCGAAAAGGTCGCGCGCCAGGAACAGGAAATTCAGGACCTGCAGACCCTGATCAACGACAAGCGTCGCGCCCAGTCGCAGAAAACGGTCGCCGACCTGTCCCTGGAAGCGCAAAAGTCCGGTGGCAGCAGCCTGCTGGCGACCGAAAGCGCCGCCAACCTCAAGCTTTCCGACTACCTGCTGCGCGGCACCGACCGCCTCAACGAGCTGACCCAGCAGAACCTCAAGACCAAGCAGCAACTGGACAACCTGACCCAGACCGATCAAGCCCTCAGCGAGCAGATCAACGTGCTGAGCGGTAGCCTGCTGCTGTCCAAGATTCTCTACAAGCAGAAGCAGGCGTTGCCGCACCTGGAGCTGGACAAGGGCCTGGCCGACGAAATCGCCAACATCCGCCTGTATCAGTTCGACATCAACCAGCAACGCGAGCAGATGAGCACGCCGACCGCCTATGTCGAAAAGCTGCTCGCCACTCAACCGCCTGAAAACATTACCCCGCAACTGCGCCGTACGCTGCTGGACCTGGCAATCACCCGCAGCGACTTGCTGGAGCGCCTCAATCGCGAGCTGAGCGCGTTGCTCAACGAGTCCATCACGCTGCAACTGAACCAGAAGCAGCTGACCAGCACCGCTCAGGGACTGCGCGCCACACTCGACGAGCAGATGTTCTGGATCCCCAGCAACAAGCCACTGGACCTGGAATGGTTTCAGAATATCTGGCCGCGCCTGCAAAAGCAGATCGCCACCCTGCCCTGGACATCCAGCCTGAGCGAGCTGTCAGACGGCCTGACTCAGCGACCGCTGCTGTTCCTGCCCCTGCTGCTGTTGATCGGCGTACTGACCTGGCGGCGCAAGGCGCTGTATCAGAAGCTGAATCGCCTGCATGCCGACATCGGCCACTTCAAACGTGACAGCCAATGGAAAACGCCACTGGCGCTGCTGATCAACGTGCTGCTGGCAATGCCTGTGGCGCTGGGCCTGGCGCTGTGCGGCTATGCCCTGCAAATCGATGCACGCGGGCAAAACGCCAACCTGGGCGAGGCCTTGTTGCAGATCGCCCTCGCCTGGCTGGTGTTCTACACCGCCTACCGCGTACTCGCCCCGTCTGGCGTTGCCCAACTGCATTTCCGCTGGGAAACGGCGCAGGTCGAGTTCCTGCGTGGCTGGGTGCGTCGCCTCGGGCTGGTCGTTCTGGCCCTGGTGGCCGTGGTGGCCGTCGCCGAGCATCAACCTGCGGCGCTGGCCGACGATGTACTGGGGATCGGCGTGGTCCTGACCTGTTACGCGCTGATGACCTGGCTGCTCGCTCGCCTGCTGATCTCAAGCCCCACGCACCATAACGCTTCGCTGTTCCGCAAGACTGTCGGCGTGGTGTTCACGGCATTGCCGGTCGCGCTCTTCCTGGCGGTTTGCTTTGGCTACTACTACACCGCGCTCAAGCTCAGCGACCGTCTGATCGACACTCTGTACCTGATGATGATCTGGCTGATGGTCGAGGCGACCTTCGTCCGCGGCCTGAGCGTCGCCGCCCGGCGTCTGGCCTATCAGCGCGCGCTGGCCAAGCGTCAGGCAGCCCGGGAAAACGGCGACAGCGACATTCCGGTCGAAGAGCCGAAGCTGGACATCGAACAGGTCAACCAGCAGTCGCTGCGCCTGATCCGCCTGGCCCTGCTGGCCGGATTCGTCGGCGCGCTGTACCTGGTCTGGGCCGAACTGATTACGGTATTCGCCTACCTGGACAACATCATCCTCTACGAATACACCAGCGGCACCGGTGCCAACATGAGCATGGTGCCGATCAGCCTGAGCGACTTCCTCGGTGCCGGGGTGATCATCGTCATCACCTTCGTGCTCGCCGGCAACCTGCCGGGTCTGCTGGAAGTGCTGGTGCTGTCACGCATGAACCTCGCGCAAGGCAGTGCCTACGCGACAACCACGCTGCTGTCGTACACCATCGCCGGTGTCGGCTTCGTGACCACGCTGTCGACGCTGGGCGTGAGCTGGGACAAATTGCAGTGGCTGGTCGCGGCGCTGTCGGTAGGGCTTGGGTTCGGTATGCAGGAGATCTTCGCCAACTTCATCTCCGGCATCATGATCCTCTTCGAACGTCCGGTGCGGATCGGCGACACCATCACCATCGGCGCCCTGTCGGGGACGGTCAGCAAGATCCGCATCCGTGCCACGACCATCACCGACTTTGACCGCAAGGACATCATCGTCCCGAACAAGACGTTCATCACCGGCCAGCTCATCAACTGGTCGCTGACCGACACCGTTACTCGCGTAACCCTCAAGCTGGGCGTCGATTACGGCTCGGACCTGGACCTGGTACGCTCCCTGCTGCTGCAAGCCGCACGGGAAAACCCTCGGGTGCTCAAGGAACCAGAGCCGATCGTCTACTTCCTGAACTTCGGCGAAAGTACCCTCGACCACGAACTGCGCATGCACGTCCGCGACCTGGGCGACCGCAACCCGGTGCTGGACGAGATCAACCGCTTCATCAATCGCGAGTTCAAGAAGCAGCACATCAACATCTCGTTCCGCCAGATGGAGATTTACCTCAAGAACACCCAGGGCCTGGAATACAAGCTGGTGCCCGCCGAGCCAAGCGACAAAACCGGTGCACCGACCGGGCAAACAACGCTGCAACCGGTAAACACCAAAGTGGCCCCGGCGACCAAGGATGCGCCCGAGCCGCCTGAGTTGAGGCTGGACTGAGGCGATTATTTTCTGCAACAGCACGCGTCAATCGGGTAACCGCCCGGTTGACGCGCGATTGCAATGAAATCAGACCTCAACCCGACCAATCACCACCTTCACCTCCAGATACCCGCCAGGCTCCTTGCTGATCTGCACGGTTCCGGCACACGGCGCCAATATCGATGTTTCCATCTTCATCGCCTCCATGATGGCGATCACCTGTCCCTTCTCTACCGTCGCACCGTCTTCAACCGCCCAGGCATACAGGTTGCCCGCGACCGGCGTCAGTACTGCGTGCGGGTCCGGGGCGTCGGCAGCTGGCTGGCTGGCGTCAGCCGGTGCGGCAGCGTTCAGGCTCATACCGGCCAGCAGCGCAGCGGGCAGGCCCAGTTCGTGGCGTTTTCCGTCGATTTCGACGAAGGTGCGCAGCACGCCTGCATCAACTGGCGCAGCGCTGCGCGGTGCGAGGGTGACGTGTTCGGCGAAGTCGGTTTCGATCCAGCGGGTGTGGACGGCGAAGGTATTGGCGGCGGTGAAGTCGTCGTGGGCCATGACGGCTCGATGGAACGGCAGCACGGTGGCGACGCCTTCCACTTTGAACTCAGCCAGGGCGCGGCGGGCGCGGCTGATGGCTTGCTCGCGGGTTGCGCCGGTGACGATCAGTTTGGCGATCATCGAATCGAAGTTCGGTGAGACCCGTGAGCCTTCCGTCACGCCGGTGTCCAGCCGCACGCCCGGTCCGGACGGTGGCTGAAACACGTCGATGGTGCCCGGGGTCGGCAGGAAGCCGTTGCCTGCATCTTCGGCGTTGATGCGGAATTCGAAGCTGTGGCCGCGCGGTACAGGCGTACCGTCGAATGACAGCGGCAGGCCGTCGGCCACGCGCAGTTGTTCGATGACCAGATCCACACCGCTGGTTTCTTCAGTCACCGGGTGTTCGACCTGCAAGCGTGTGTTGACCTCCAGGAATGACAGGGTGCCGTCGCCACTGAGCAGGAATTCCACCGTACCGGCACCGACATAGCCTGCCTCGGCACAAACCGCACGGGCCGAATCGTGGATGCGCTGGCGCAGTTCATCATCCAGGTAAGGCGCTGGCGCTTCTTCGATCAGCTTCTGGTTGCGGCGTTGCAGCGAGCAATCCCGGGTGCCGACCACAACCACCCGGCCATGCCGGTCGGCGATGATCTGCGCTTCAATGTGCCGTGGGCGATCCAGAAAGCGTTCGACGAAGCACTCGCCACGACCGAACGCGGTCACCGCTTCACGCACCGCAGACTCGTACAGCTCGCTGACTTCATCGAGCTTCCAAGCGACTTTCAGGCCGCGACCACCGCCGCCAAATGCCGCCTTGATGGCAATCGGCAGGCCGTACTGCTCGGCGAACGCAAGCACTTCAGAAGCATCTTTCACCGGGTTTTCAGTGCCAGCTACCAGCGGCGCACCGACTTTCAAAGCGATGCGCCGGGCTTGCACCTTGTCGCCCAGCGCGTCGATGGTTGCAGGGTCCGGGCCGATCCAGGTCAGGCCGGCGTCGATTACGGCGCGGGCAAAGTCGGCGCGTTCCGAGAGGAAGCCATAACCTGGGTGAACCGCGTCGGCACCGGCACGAGCAGCGACTGCCAGCAGCTTTTCGATGTTCAGATAGGTGTCGGTCGGGCGCTCACCTTGCAGCCCGTAGGCTTCATCGGCCTGACACACATGCAGAGCGTCGATATCGGCATCGGCATACACGGCCACCGAGGCAACCCCATAGTCACGGCAGGCGCGGGCAATACGCACGGCAATTTCGCCACGGTTGGCAATCAGAACCTTTTTCATCTGTTATTGGTCTCGTCTGAAGTGGCGGAGCGCACTGGCTCGAAGGCGCTCAGCGGGTTGAAACGAATGCGGGCATTGACCGGAATCTGCCCGGCCTTGTCCAGGTGATAGGTAGCGACTGCGCCGATGACCGGGTAACCGCCCGTCAACGGGTGGTCCGCCAGAAACAGTACCGGCTGGCCACTGGGCGGCACCTGAATGGCACCGACCGTGGTGCCCTCGCTGGGCAGTTCGCCACTGACGGCGCGCGCAAGCGACTGCTCGCCTGCCAGGCGGATACCGATCCGGTTGGATTGCGGTGTGACCAGCCAGGTCTGCTGAGCAAGCAACGCCTGCGCCTCGGCGGTGAACCAGTCGCTGCGCGGCCCCATGACCACATCCAGCGTAATGACCTGATCATTACGCGGCATGTCGAAGGCCGGTTGTTCGCCAGTCGACACCGCAGCGCCGCCGGTTCTGCGCCTGAAGCCCAGCCGGTCACCCGCCGTCAGCGCTGCGGGCCCCACCTGGGCCAGCGTGTCGGTGGACAGACTACCCAGCACCGTCTCGTGGACAAAACCGCCGCGCACGGCCAGATAACTGCGCAAGCCTGCGGTGGGCGAACCGATGCTCACCTGATCGCCGCTCTGCAACGAAAACGGCGCGTAAAGCGGCGGCTGCATGCGTTGGCCATCAGCCGTCAGCACCTCGACAGGCGCCTGAGCACCGGTAACCGCTACCACGGCCTGGCCCTGACAGGTAAACGTCAGGCCACCCATGAGAATTTCCAGACAAGCAGTGCCCGGCTCGTTGCCTACTGCGCGATTGGCCGCACGCAATGCGCCGCGATCCAGCGCGCCTGATGCGGAAACACCCTGCCCTGCCCGACCAGGACGACCCAGGTCCTGAAACAGGGTCTGCAAACCCGGCGTAACGACTTGCAGATAGTCTTCGGTGATTGTCGACGCCTGCTGACGAACGGGCGCAGCCACCGAAATGCTGGTCACGGGCAGCGGACCGGCGTCTTGAAAGCGCACGCGATAGCCAGGCTGAAGCAAGGCTGGCTCGTCGCGGCCCAGGTCCCACATTTTTGAGTGAGTCACGCCGATGATCTGCCAGCCACCGGGGCTGGCCTGTGGATAAATGCCGCTGAAACCACCGGCCAACGCCACTGCACCAGCCGGAATGCGCGTGCGCGGTGTGCTGCGCCGCGGCACGACAAAGCCGGCACCGCCGCTGAGGTAGGCAAAACCGGGCGCAAAGCCGCAGAAGGCAACGTTGTAGTCGCTGCCGGTGTGGCGCTTGATCACTTCGTCAACGCTGATCTCCAGCTCGCGGGCCACATCAGCCAGGTCTTCACCGTTGTAATGCACGGGTATTTCAATCAGCTTGCCGGGCTCGCGAGCGCTGCCGCGAATGTCACGCGAGGCAATCTGCGCCGCCAGCGCTTCGAAACCAATGGCGGACGGGCGAAAATGCACCAGCAGCGTCCGGGCCGCCGGAACGATTTCCTCCACGCCGAAAATGGGCATCTGCTGTAACGATTCGAACAGGGCCAGAGTCTCGTCCAGGTTCGACAGTTCAACCAGGAGCGCGTCCAGGTTGGCCGGGTAGAAACGCATGAGCCTCTCCTATACGTGGTAGTAGCTGTCCGGAATATCGGTAATGAACATGTGCCTCGGCGCATGGGAAATCGCGAACGGCACACGAGACGCCATGACAACCGCCTGCGGGGTCACGCCGCAGGCCCAGAACACAGGAATCTCGCCGGGCTTGATGCTCACTGCATCGCCGAAGTCCGGATGCGCCAAGTCCTTGATGCCAAGCAGCTCAGGTTCGCCGACATGCACCGGCGCGCCGTGCACGCCGGGGTAACGCCCGGTGATCCTTGCTGCCTCGGCAACCCGGTCCGCAGCGATGGGCCGCATAGAAACCACCATGTTTCCCTGCAAGCGCCCGGCAGGTCGACAGACACGATTGCTGCGGTACATCGGTACGTTGCAGCCTTCGCTGATATGGCGCACGTCGATCCCGGCGTTCATCAGGTCGGTTTCGAAGGTGAAACTGCAACCGATCAGAAAACTGACCAGATCGCCGTGCTGCGCCCAGATTTCGCTGGCGTCGCTGACTTCTTCAGCCAGTTGCCCATCACGCCAGACCCGATACAACGGCAGGTCAGTGCGCAGGTCGGCCTGTTCGGCCAGCAACGTGGTGTAACTGCCGGGCTCGGTCACATCCAGCACCGGACAGGCTTGCGGGTTGCGCTGGGCGAACAGCAGAAAGTCATAGGCCCAGTCGCGCGGCAGCGTGATCATGTTGCACTGGGTCAGACCGGGAGCCTGACCTGCGGTAGGCGAGACAAACCCTTGTCGATAGCGGGCACGTGCGTCGATAGCCGCCTGACGGGCGTGTTGCAAGGTGTTGTTCATGATCAGCCCCTATTGAATGCGCGGACGGTAACGCCTGCGTCGTGCAAACGGTCTTTCAGGATGCGGGCGATGTTCACCGCGCCCGGGCTGTCGCCGTGTACGCAGATAGAATCGGCTTGCAGGCTGATTTCGCGGCCGTCTTCAGCCTCGATAACCCCGTCGCGCACCAGGCGCAACATGCGTTCGGCGATCAGTTCGGCGTCGTGCAGCACGGCACCGGGCCGCGAGCGCGAGACCAGCGTGCCTTCAGCGGTATAGGCGCGGTCGGCGAATGCTTCGGCAACGCACGCCAGTCCGGCTTCCCGCGCCCAGCCAAGCAGTGGCGAATTGGCCAGACACACCAGCTTCAGCGCAGGGTCGATGCGCAGCAGCGCCTGAATGACCGCCGCTGCCTGGCGCTGATCGCCAGCGATGGTGTTGTACAGCGCGCCGTGGGGTTTGACGTATGTCACGCTGGTACCAGCGCTGCGCGCCAGCCCCTGAAGCGCGCCGATCTGGTAAATGACGTCGGCGGTCAGTTGGTCGCTCGGGATATCCATGTTGCGGCGGCCAAACCCGACGAGGTCCGGGTAAGCCACATGCGCACCAATGGCCACGCCCCGGGCCGCAGCGGCCTCAAGGGTGCGCAGGATGCCGGCGGGATCACCAGCATGAAAACCGCAGGCCACATTGGCGCTGCTGACCACATCGAGAATCGCCTCGTCGTCGCCCATGCTCCAGGCGCCGAAGCTTTCACCGAGATCACTGTTGAGGTCTATTGCAGGCATTTTTATTCTCCGAAATCAGGCTGCATTGATGAAGGCAAAGATGGCTCCCGCCGATTTGAACGCCATGTACCACGACAGCAGACAGGTCAGCACGCCCAGCACCAATAGCCAGCGCGGGTAGTGGTAGCCGTCCATCATGTCGGACCGACGCCAGCCGACGTACATGAAAATGCTCAGGCCCAGTGGCAGAATCAAGCCGTTGAAGCCACCGGCAAACACCAGCAGCGCAGCCGGTGGTTTGCCCCACATGACGTATACGACCACGGTGATCAGGATAAAGCCGACCGTGGCAAGGTTGCGCACGCGCTCGGTGATGCGTTTGGAAAATACCGTGATGAACGACATCGAAGTATAGGACGCGCCGATCACGCTGCTGATGCCGGCCGCCCAGAGCACCAGGCCGAACATGATCAGGCCGAAGTTGCCAGCGGCAGCGGTGAACGCCTGGGCCGCAGGGTTTGCGCCCTGGCCAGATACATCGATGACAACGCCGCTGGCGACCACGCCGAGGATTGCCAGAAACAGTATGTAACGGACAACCCCGGTGACCAGAATACCGGTCAGCGCCGCCTTGGACACGACATCGATGTTCTCGACCCCGACGGTGCCGCGATCCAGCAAGCGGTGAGCACCGGCGTAAGTGATATAGCCACCGACCGTGCCGCCGACGATGGTGGTGATGGCGGCGAAATCAACCATGTCCGGCAGGATGGTCTGGCGCAGAGCCTCGCCCAGCGGCGGGTGCGAGGCAAAGGCGGCGAAGAGAATCAGGCAGACCTTCAAGGTGCCCAGCACCATCATGATGCGATCCATCGCAATACCCGCACGGTGCGACGAGAAGATCGCAATGGCGATCAGCGCACTCAAGGCGCCCCCCCATTTGGGGTCAAGACCGGTCAACGCATTCAAGCCCAGGCCCGCACCGGCGATGTTGCCCAGACTGAACACCAGACCGCCGAAGATGACCAGTACCGCGAGCAGATAACCACTGCCTGGGATCGCTGCGTTGGCCAGATCGGCCGCGCGCATTCTGGTCAGCGTCACGATGCGCCAGACATTCAACTGCACCACGAAGTCGATCAGGATCGACGCCAGAATGCCGAAGGCAAACGCCGCCCCCAGGGTCGCGGTGAAAGTGGCTGTCTGGGTCAGAAATCCTGGGCCGATGGCAGAGGTCGCCATCATGAAGATCGCGGCGATCAATGAGGCGCGACGCGCCTTGGTGAACTCATTGGCAGTCTGTGTCACGGCGGCATTCCTGAGATGAGAGGTAACCTGCCAGAGCAATGAGCATGCCAAAGGGCATTCAAACGCGCCAAGTTGTAGATCCATAAAGAGAATATTGTTGAACAATGTTGGTGATATGGATCAACCATTTGCACCATGTTGTTACGCGGGGACTCAGATGTGCTACCTGATGAAGCATCTGCTGACCTTCGTCCTTGCCAGCCAATGAGCTGTCGTGGAATATCGACTCGGCTTTTCTTTATCCGGACCCTTTATGAATGACGCTGCCTCTCTCCTCCCTCGTACGCTTGGAGAATCCATCACCACAGAGCTTCGCAGAATGCTGGTCGAGGGTGAGCTGGTTCCCGGTCAACGCCTTTCGGAAGCGGCGCTGGCCGAGAGTCTGGATATTTCCCGTAACACCCTCAGAGAAGCCTTCAGAGTGCTGACCCGCGAAGGACTGCTGACCCACGAACCCAATCGAGGCGTCACCGTGGCCAAGCCTGATATGGCTTCAATCATCGATATCTACCGAATTCGGCGCTTCATCGAATGCGGGGCGATTGCCCAGGCTTATCCACAGCATCCCGGTGTGCTGCACATGCGCAATGCGGTCGAGGCCGGCGTGCAGGCGCGTGAGGCCAAGGACTGGATTGCCGTGGGCACCGCCAACATGATGTTTCACAAGGCCATCGTCGAGCTGTCCGACAGCCCGCGACTGGCGGCGTTTTATGCGCAGATCTCGGCAGAATTGCGCCTGGCCTTCGGGCTGCTCAACGACCCGGAGCTTCTGCATTCGCCCTATCTGGACATGAATGCAGCGGTACTCGGGCGCCTTGACGCGGGCAAGACCGATGAGGCGACGCGCATGCTCGAGGATTATCTGGTGCAATCGGAACGAACGATTCTGGCCGCCTTCGAGCGAAGCCGGAACCGATAGTCCGGGCGCAGCCCCGATCACCAGAACTACCACCCAGGGACCCGGTCTACGGGTTCTGACCGTTGCAACACGCCCGACGAGCCAGGCAGGCCGCCGCTTCGTTGAAAGCCTGAAATTCCCCTCTGGAGGCGATACGCTTTGAAAGCACTCGACGAACTCACTTTCGACAACCGCTTTGCCCGACTGGGCGATGCGTTCTCCACTTCCGTGCTGCCTGAGCCCATCGATGCGCCGCGGCTTGTGGTTGCCAGCGAATCCGCGCTGGCGCTGCTGGACCTGGCCCCTGAACAAGCCGATCTGCCGCTGTTCGCGGAAATCTTCAGCGGCCACAAGCTGTGGTCAGAGGCCGAGCCGCGAGCGATGGTTTATTCCGGCCATCAGTTTGGTTCCTACAACCCGCGCCTGGGCGACGGCCGCGGGCTGTTGCTGGGCGAGGTGTATAACGACGCAGGCGAACACTGGGACCTGCACCTCAAGGGCGCGGGCCGCACGCCGTACTCGCGGATGGGTGACGGGCGCGCCGTGCTGCGTTCGTCGATCCGCGAGTTTCTGGCTTCCGAAGCGTTGCACGCGCTGGGCATCCCCAGCAGCCGCGCGGGGTGTGTGGTCAGCTCCAGCACGCCGGTGTGGCGCGAAACCCAGGAACATGCAGCGATGGTGCTGCGTCTGGCGCAGAGCCATGTGCGCTTCGGCAGTCTGGAATACTTTTTCTACACCAAACAGCCAGAGCAGTTGAAGACCCTCGCCGAGCATGTGCTGACGATGCATTACCCGCACTGCCAGGAGCAGCCTGAGCCGTATCTGGCGATGTTCCGCGAAATCGTCGAGCGTAACGCCGAGCTGATTGCCAAGTGGCAGGCCTACGGCTTCTGTCATGGCGTGATGAACACCGACAACATGTCGATTCTGGGCATTACCTTCGATTTCGGTCCGTTTGCGTTTCTGGATGATTTCGACGAGCACTTCATCTGCAACCACTCCGATCACGAGGGACGCTACTCCTTCAGCAATCAGGTGCCTATCGCGCAATGGAACCTGAGCGCACTGGCGCAGGCGCTGACGCCGTTCATCAGCGTGGAAGCGTTACGCGAGACCATCGGCTTGTTCCTGCCGCTTTATCAAGCGCACTACCTGGACCTGATGCGTCGTCGACTGGGCCTGACCATTGCCCAGGAGCAGGACGAACAACTGGTCAGTCAGTTGCTGAAGCTGATGCAGAACAGTGGCGTGGATTACACCCTGTTTTTCCGTCGTCTGGGCGATCAGCCCGCCGTAGAAGCGCTGCGCACATTGCGCGACGACTTTGTCGACATCAAGGGCTTCGATGGCTGGGCAGAAGCGTATCTGGCGCGTATTGCCGGCGAGGGCAAAGGCACCGAGCAAGAGCGTCAAACCCGCATGCACGCGGTCAATCCGCTGTACATCCTGCGCAACTACCTGGCCCAGAACGCTATCGCCGCAGCGGAAAAAGGTGACTATGCAGAAGTCCGCCGCCTGCACCAAGTGCTCTGCACGCCCTTCACCGAACAACCCGGAATGGAAGGCTACGCCCAGCGACCACCGGACTGGGGCAAGCATCTGGAAATCAGCTGTTCGTCGTGAGGCTTTGATTCCCTATCGTGCCCATGCTCTGCGTCCTGCCTTGAGTGTGCGGCGCGGCACAGATCTGTGACGCGGAGCGTCACGCACGGCATTCCCACGCTGGAGCGTGCGGAACGATCACCTCAACTATGACTATCGTGCGACGCTCCGCGTCGCATGCCGTTCTGGACGCTCCGCGTCCTATCCGGAATGTGCGGTGCGGCACAGATCTGTGACGCGGAGCATCACACACGGCATTCCCACGCTGGAGCGTGAGGAACGATAACCCTGTAACTATCGTGCGGCGCTCCGCGTCGCATGCCGTTCTGGACGCTCTGCGTCCGATCCCGACTGTGCGGCGCGGCGCAGATTTATGACGCGGAGCGTCACGCACGGCATTCCCACGCTGGAGCGTGCGGAACGATAATCCTGTAACTATCGTGCGGCGCTCCGCGTCGCATGCCGTTCTGGACGCTCCGCGTCCTATCCGGAATGTGCGGTGCGGCACAGATTTGTGACGCGGAGCATCACACACGGCATTCCCACGCTGGAGCGTGAGGAACGATAACCCTGTAACTATCGTGCGGCGCTCCGCGTCGCATGCCGTTCTGGACGCTCCGCGTCCTATCCGGAATGTGCGGTGCGGCACAGATCTGTGACGCGGAGCGTCACGCACGGCATTCCCACGCTGGAGCGTGAGGAACGATCACCCTGTAACTATCGTGCGGCGCTCCGCGTCGCATGCTGTTCTGGACGCTCCGCGTCCTATCCGGAATGTGCGGTGCGGCACAGATCTGTGACGCGGAGCGTCACGCACGGCATTCCCACTCTGGAGCGTGAGGAACGATAACCCTGTAACTACCGTGCGGCGCTCCGCGTCGCATGCCGTTCTGGACGCTCCGCGTCCTATCCGGAATGTGCGGTGCGGCACAGATGTGTGACGCGGAGCATCACACACGGCATTCCCACGCTGGAGCGTGCGGAACGATCACCCTGTAACTATCGTGCGGCGCTCCGCGTCGCATGCCGTTCTGGACGCTCCGCGTCCGATCCGGAATGTGCGGCGCGGCACAGATGTGTGACGCGGAGCATCACACACGGCATTCCCACGCTGGAGCGTGCGGAACGATCACCCTGTAACTATCGTGCGGCGCTCCGCGTCGCATGCCGTTCTGGACGCTCCGCGTCCGATCCGGAATGTGCGGCGCGGCACAGATGTGTGACGCGGAGCATCACGCACGGCATTCCCACGCTGGAGCGTGAGGAACGATAATCCTGTAACTATCGTGCGGCGCTCCGCGTCGCATGCCGTTCTGGACGCTCTGCGTCCGATCCTGACTGTGCGGTGCGGCGCAGATTTGTGACGCGGAGCGTCACGCACGGCATTCCCACGCTGGAGCGTGCGGAACGATAATCCTGTAACTATCGTGCGGCGCTCCGCGTCGCATGCAGTTCTGGACGCTCCGCGTCCTATCCGGAATGTGCGGTGCAGCGCATATTTGTGACGCGGAGCGTCACGCACGGCATTCCCACGCTGGAGCGTGAGGAACGATAATCCTGTAACTATCGTGCGGCGCTCCGCGTCGCATGCAGTTCTGGACGCTCCGCGTCCTATCCGGAATGTGCGGCGCGGCACAGATCTGTGACGCGGAGCGTCACGCACGGCATTCCCACGCTGGAGCGTGCGGAACGATAACCTGACTATCGTGCGGCGCTCCGCGTCGCATGCCGTTCTGGACGCTCTGCGTCCTCTTTACCTATGACAGCCCTGCATCTACCAGCCACTGCTCCAGCCCTTCCAGGTCGGGGATGCGCGCGACGGTTTCGCCGATCTGTACGGCAGCCAGCTCCAGTTCGGCCAGTGGGACGTCGACGTAGCTCAACTGGCTGTCGACTTTGCACGAGCGCGGAATGCCTTGGGTGAGCAACGCGATGAACCTGACGTCGTTACGCCCGCCCAGTGCATTGAGCACTACAATCCGGGCCCGGCCACCCACGCGGGTGCGGCCTCCGCAGGCGGCTTCGAAACTGAGCAACGGCAAGGTCAGCTCGCGCCAGCTGATCGGTCCCAGATACCACTCGGGAGCGCCCGGCTCTGCGCTGCAGTCCTGGTAGTCGATCAACTCGGCGACCGCGACGTTGGGCAGCAGCAAATGCCGGTCACTCAACGGCAGCAGCAGGCCGGTCAGGCTGGTCAGGCGACTGGTCTGGAACGTACCTTCAGACATGCACCTGACTCCAGTAAGCAATACTCTCCAGCAACACGGTTTCCTGATAAGGCTTGCTCAGGTACTCGTTGACGCCCACCGCCATGGCCCGATCCCGGTGCTTCTGGCCCGAGCGGGAAGTGATCATGATGATGGGCAGTTCCTTGAGCTGTTCGTCCTGGCGGATCTGGCTGGCTACTTCAAAGCCGTCCATGCGCGGCATTTCGATATCCAGCAGCATGATGTCAGGCGTGTGCTCCTGCAACAGGGTCATGGCGTCAATCCCGTCCTTGGCGGTCAGCACATGCATGCCGTGGCGCTCAAGCAATCGGCTGGTGACTTTGCGTACCGTCACCGAATCGTCCACCACCATCACCAGCAACGGCCTGGCGTGCTCGGCTTCGTGGTAGACAGGCGCCAACCCTCTGAAAGGCAAGCCCTGCAAGGTACGAATCTGCGCCATCAAGTCGAGAATCAGGACCACACGCCCATCACCCAGAATAGTCGCACCGGAAATGCCCTGCACCCTTGAGAACTGCGTACCAAGGCTCTTGACCACAATTTCGCGTGAACCTGCCAGCGCATCGACCTGCACAGCCACCCACTGATCCTGCAAATGCACCAGCAATACAGGCAGCGGCTGCAATTGCCCGGCCAGTCTGGGCGGGCTGCTGCCCAGCAATTCGCCCAGATAGCGCAGCTCGTAACTGCGTCCGCCATATTGATAGCGCGGCGGGGTGGTCTGGTAATAGCCGTCCAGCTCATTGGCCATGACACGCACGATGCCATCGACGGTATTGAGCGGTACCGCATACTGTTCTTCGCCGCACGTCACCATCAACGCCCGGTTGACCGACACCGAAATCGGCAGCCGGATACGGAAGCGCGTGCCCTTGCCAGGCACCGAGTCGATGACCATCGAGCCGCCCAGTTGTTTGACCTCGGCATGCACCACATCCATCCCGACGCCACGTCCGGAAATCTGGGTGATGATCTCGCTGGTGGAAAACCCCGCCTGCAGAATGAACGGCAAAACCTCATGGTCGGACAGATCGGCATCCGGATGGATCATGCCGCGTTTGATGGCCTTGCGGCGCACGGCCGCCAGGTCGACACCCGAGCCGTCATCGCTCAACTCGATCACCATATCGCCGCCTTCGTACATCAGCTCAAGGCTGATATGGCCCTGCTCCGGCTTACCGGCAGCGATGCGTTTTTCGGTGCTTTCCAGGCCATGATCAACAGCGTTGCGCAGCATGTGCTCCAGCGGCGCGACCATCCTTTCCAACACATTTCGGTCCATTTCACCGTCGGCATTGCCGACCTCGAAATGGACCTTCTTGTGCAGTTCCGAGGCAACCTGGCGCACCACGCGACGCAAACGCGGCACCAGGCGTTCGAACGGCACCATGCGCGTACGCATCAGGCCTTCCTGCAACTGGGTGTTGACCCTGGCCTGTTGCGACAGCAGCGTTTCAGCGTCGCGGGCCCGCGCACCGAGGGTTTCCTTGAGGTCCATCAGGTCGGAGGCAGACTCGAAAAGCGCACGCGACAACTGTTGCAACTGCGAATGGCGGTCCATTTCCAGCGGGTCGAATTCCTCATAACCCAGCCGCTCGGCCTGAACCTGCTCGCGACTGAGAATACGGCCTTGGGTTTCCATATCCAGGCGACGCAATTGATCGCGCATCCGCTCGATAGTGGTTTCAACTTCCAGCAGCGCGACCTGCGAATCCAGAATCTGCTGTTCGATCCGCCCACGGAAAATAGACGTTTCACCGGCCAGGTTGACCAGGTCTTCCAGTTGCTCGGCGGGCACCTTGACCATTTCCGGCCCACTGCGCTCGACCTCGCCGTCAGCAGCAGGCGCGACGGCCACCACCGATTCAGGACCGGTTTCAAAGGTTTGCGCAACCACCGGCTCGCCCACCGGTTCATCGCTGGCCAGTCTGCGGATGCTTTCAATCAGCAGCGAGGCATCAGGCAGCGGCTTTTCGTTACGCACTGCGTCGAGCATATCGGCCAGCACATCGTGACCGCTTTGCAACAGGCTGATCATCAATGGCGCAGGTTGCAGGTTGCCGGCAGAAAGCCCTTCATAAAGCGTTTCCAGCTCGTGGGCCAGATCGCCTATCGGGGCGATTTCGACCATCCGCGCGCCGCCCTTTAGGGTGTGCAGGTCACGCAACAGGTTTTCGACTTCCAGCAGGTTGTGCGGATCAGCCTGCCAGCGGGCCAGTGCCGGGCCCGAGCTTTCGATAATGTCGAAACCCTCCTCAAGGAAGACTTCACGCAGCTCGGTGTCATGTTCAGGAAGATCTTCGCTGGCCGTTGGCGGTGCCTGCACATCAGACCCTGAGCTCTCGAGCGTGCGGCAGCGGCCCAGCGCTTCGATCAAGGCCGAGGGGTCACTGAGCGCTTCCTGCCGATACAACTGCTCCAGCAGAATCGCCAGATGGTCGTGACTCTCATGCAGCAGCTCGGCCAGCGCTGGCGAATGGTTGAAGCGCCGGTCGATCAAGCCTTCGTAGAGGTTTTCCAGTTCGTGGGCAAGGTCGCCCACCTCGGCCACCTCGGCCACCTCGGCCATCCGCGCGCCGCCCTTGAGGGTGTGCAGGTCGCGCTGCAGTGAGGCCAGCGGCGCGGAGTTTTCCGGATCAGCCAGCCAGCGCTGCAACGCCTGACCGGCGCTGTCGAGGATATCGACAGCCTCTTCCAGAAATATCTCGACGATCTCGTCGTCAGGGCCAGCAGTTTCAGCATGCTCGGCCTCACTGGCCAATTGCTCGGTGGCCGCGTTGAGTTCGGTAACGCTCAGGGTCCGATGGCCATCGCTCTTGACCAGACCGGTCGCCGAAGGGTCCAGCGCCTGATCCAGCAACTGGTTCAAGGCTCGCACGCACTCGGGACGTGGTTCGACGTCCTGACCGGCAGCCACCTGATCAAGCATATTGATCAACGCTTCGTGGGCGCTCTCTGCTGCATCGAAAAAGCGTTCGCTGACCGCCAGGCTGCTTTCCTCGACCGCCCCGTATAGGTCGAGCAAGGCTTCGCAGAGCTCATCGACCTGCGGCAGATCGGCCAGATGCGCGCCATGCCCCAGCGTGGTCAGTTCATCGAGCAACGCGCTCAGCTCCTGACGTTCGCCCGGGTGCTGACGCCAGCGCCGCAACAGGTTTTCCGCGTCCAGCACGATATCCATGCCTTCGGCCAGAAAGCCGGCAAGCAGCGTGGGATTACGCTTGATCCGCAGGCCACTGTCCGACTCGCGCAGCACCACAGTGAGCCGCTCGTTGAGTAGCGCCAGGGCCGCTTCGATCAGCTGCGCAGCACCCGCAATGGCTGCCAGCGGGGTTGTGTCGAGTTGCTTGAGCCCGTCGTGCAACAACGGTTCTGCGCTGCGCAGCAGGGCGAGTTCGGGCGCGCCGATGTCGATAAGGTTGGCTTTGTATTCACGCACCAACTGGTCGAGCGGGCTGGCCAGCTCGGCAATCGGCAACACACCGGCCATGTGCGCGCTGCCTTTAAGGGTGTGCAGCGCACGCAGCACTGCGTCGCTGATTGAAGGTGATGCCGATTGTTCGGCGTTGTCGAGGAAGCGACCCAGGGTATTCAGATGCCCGAGCGCTTCCTGACGGAAAATTTCCAGCAATTGCGGATCAAGCGCTTCGACCGGCACAGATTCACCGGTTGCGGGCAGTGCCGGCAGCTCAAGTCCATTGGCCAGCGCATGGGCACGGGCCGCCAGCAGGTCGACATCGTTACGCTGGCGCTGCGCATCCTCGGCGAAATCGCGAATCACCGAAGGTAGCAGCGTCAGCACTTCGCTCATCAATTGCTGAACTTCAAGACCCGCCAGCACATCGCCTTCCAGCACCCGGTTGAGCAGGTTCTCCACCGACCAGGCCAGTTCGCTGAGAATCAGCGCACGCACCATCCGGCCGCTGCCCTTGAGGGTATGAAACGCCCGGCGCACTTCGGTCAGTGCGGTGCTGTCCCAATGGCCGCCGCTGCCCAGTGAGGCAAACCAGCGCGGCAGATACTCGCGCAATGCGTCGAGCACCTCGTCTGCCTCTTCCAGAAAGACTTCGCGCAACTCGTCGTCCACCGCCTCTTCGTCTGCCGAGGGCGGCAACAGGCTGGTGGGTACGTTGCGGGCAGGCGGATTGACTGCCGACACCGGGCTGGCAAGGACCTGGGCAATGGTTTGCGCAGAGCTGACCAGCGCCTTGCGATCATCCAGTTCCAGCAACTCATCCTGGGTGATGATTTCTTCCAGCAGCGGCACTTCAAGGGTGTCGGCAGCGGGCGTATAGCCCAGCCGCGCCAGGCTTTGCTGGGCCATGTCGAGGACCTGATCACCCGGCGCTTCATGGTCTTCGAGCATGCGCTCCAGGTAATACTCGATGCCAGTAATTGTATCGGCCAGGCAATCGAGCTGAACCCAGCTGGGACGGGTTTCGTCCACCAGCAGGTGTTCCTGAATGTATTCGTTGCAGGCGGCCAGCAGGCTGGCAGCACGGGCCAGCGGGATCATCGCCAGCGCACCGCGAACCTGCACGATCAGCGCGCAAAGCGGGTCGAGCCGCTGGCGGTCCCACTCACCGTCGATGTAATCGAGGATCACGTCCTTGGCCTGCTGCAACACCGTGCGGGCTTCGCGAATCAACAGTTGATGAATTTGCGTCAGGTCAGTGGTCGGCAGGCGGCTTTCTTCACGGCTGGTCTGTTCGTTGCTCCCGGCCATGCCCGCAAGGGTCGATTCGACGTAGAGCAAGGCGCCCGCAACATCCATCAGCGCGCCGTCGCTGGGCTCGCGCTGCCCCTGCGCCAGCCCCAGAACGACAGAAAGCTGATCGATGATCACCTTACGCGGCTGGCCGAAGCCAAGCACCGCCAGGGTATCGGCGATCTGCCGCAACGGCGGCAGCAGCGCGTTGAGTTCACTGACATGCTGGCGGTCACCGCGCACGAACACGTCAAGCCGTTCCTTGACCCGGACCAGCCCTTCGCACAGGGCTACGATTACCGAGCGCATGGCGTCGCGGTCCGGCCCGGCCATGCGTGCGCGTTCTTCATTGACCACATCGTTGCCGGGCAAGGCATCGGCCAGCGCGTACTGGTCTTTGAGGTCGAGCATCTTCGGTGCCAGGCTGTCGGACTTGGCGATGTAGAACAGCAGGCTTTTCAGCAGCTCTTCGGGGGCCGGCTGATTGATGCCGGTCACGCCCTGCTCGGCCAGCCGCTTGAGTTCCTTGTCGGCATCCTTCAGCAGGCTGCGCAGGGCCGGGCTGTTGGTGAAGTTGCCGTTGAGCATGGTTTCGACCAGCGCCGAGGCGATTCGCCAGAGCGGACCGAGCGGCGCGTCCTCGCATAACTGCTCCAGCCGGGCAAACACCTTGGCCATGTAACCGAGCTGGGTCTGAACGCCCTGCTCGCGCATCAGGCCCGCCAGCGCCGCCTGCAAGGTCTGACGCAGCTTGCGCAGCAGGTTGGGCAATTCAGGGGTATTGCGCCGCGCCAGTTCCTGGTCATCGAGCGCAGGAACGACGACCAGTTGCGGGGCGAACAGGCTGGTTTCCGAGAGCAGACTTTCGCCCCGCGCACTGCGCAGGTCATTGAGCAACGGCAACACCACCAACGGCAGGTCGCGGCGCGCGGAGTGGATACGCTCCAGATAAACCGGCAACTGACTCATGGCCTGAATCAGCAGTTGCTCGGACTCCACCGGATGGCTGACACGGTTCTGCTGGACCGCCAGCGCCAGTTGCTCGATTTCCTCGGCCAGCAACGCCGCGCCGTAAAACTCGATCATCTGCAGGCTGCCGTGAACCTGATGCACCAGGTTCAGACATTCGGCCATCGCCGCGCTGTTGGCCGGGTCTTCGATGAAGGCATCCAGCTCGTTGCGGGCCTGGCGCAGCGTTTCGGCGATTTCGCCCTTAAGCCATTCAAGGGCCACGTAATCGTGACGATCAGCCATGACGAGTACCGCCTGTTACCCAATCAAGGTTGTTCATTGGTTGTACATCATCCGGCTTTCTTCGATGACGGCAGGGCAAAACCCGATACCGAACGACGCATTTCGCTGGCCATTTTTGCCAGATTGCCGATGCTTTCGGCCGTGGCCGAGGTGCCCGAGGTGGTCTGTGAGGTGGTCTGCTGAATGACAGTCATGATCTGTGAAATCTGACCGGCCGACTCGGCCTGCTGGTGAGCGGCATCGGTGATACTTTCGATCAGTTCGGCCAGCACTCGGGAAACACCTTCGATTTCCCCCAGCGCCACCCCGGCGTCCTGCGCCAGTCGTGCGCCGCGTACCACCTCGCTGGTGGTCTGCTCCATGGAGATGACCGCCTCGTTGGTGTCGTTCTGAATGGCCCGCACCAGCGTTTCGATCTGCTTGGTGGCAGACGACGAGCGCTCGGCCAGCCGCTGTACTTCGTCAGCCACCACGGCAAAGCCACGTCCGGCATCACCGGCCATCGAAGCCTGAATGGCCGCGTTGAGGGCCAGAATATTGGTCTGATCGGCAATGTCGTCGATCAGGCTGACAATATCGCCGATTTCCTGAGAAGACTCACCCAGGCGCTTAATACGCTTGGACGTGTCCTGAATCTGTTCGCGAATGTTGTCCATGCCGTGAATGGTGTTGTGTACGACCTCGTTGCCCTTGTTGGCAATCGCTACGGAGCGCTCTGCCACCGCCGAGGATTCCGATGCATTGGTCGACACCTGATCGATGGACGCTGCCATGTCGTTGATTGCCGTCGAAGCCGCGCTGATCTGCAGCGCCTGATGCTCGGAGGCGGCAGACAACTGCATGGCCGTGGCCTGAGTTTCGGTAACGGCAGCAGCAACCTGTTCGGCCGTCAGGTTGATGGTCACCACCAGCTCGCGCAACTGGTCGATGGAATAATTGATGGAATCGGCAATCGCGCCGGTGAAATCTTCGGTCACCGAGGCCGTCACCGTCAGATCACCGTCAGCGAGGTTCTCGATCTCGTCCAGCAAACGCATGATCGCGGTCTGGTTACGCTCGCTCTTCTGTGCGGTTTCGCGCAACTGGCGGTTGGTCTCGCGGACCATGACCAGACCGATAAGGATGATCGACATCAGCGCCAGCAAGCCCAGTACATAGCCACCGATGGTATTCACAGTACGGCGCTTGGCCATGTTTTCCAGGCTGTTGGTGAGTACCGAGGTTTCATCCAGCAGGGTCTGTGAGGTGTTGAAAATGTTTCCGGACGCCTCACGCACCTGATACAGCTCGGGCGAGGTTTCAAGAATCTCGTCCACCGAGCCGGACACAAACTCGAACAGCTCGGCAATTTCCGCCAACCGTGCACGGGCATCGCGGTCTTCGACCTGGGAGATTCGCAGCGTGGCATTGCCCTCCAGCATGCCGTTGAGCACACGACCAAACTGGCTGGCGTCGCGGCCAAACGCATCGGCTGCCTGCACCGCTGTTTCGTCACCTGCCAGCACGGTATTGACCGAGCCGAGGATTCGTTCTGCGAGCAGCGCCTGACGCTGCGCAACCACCACCTGCGCAGCCGGCGCACGGCTTTGCAGAAGGCTTTCCACGACTTTTTCGTATTCGGCCTGCAATTGCGGGATGGTTTCGGCCAGTGTCGCAGCCACCTGATGCAGCGACAAAACCGTCTGTTCGCTGGCCAGAATCACATCGGTACTTTTGCGCAGCCCCTCCCAGTCGCGCTGAACGGTGCGCAATTCGTCGCGTATCAGATCAGGAGCCGCAGGCAGCCCGGTGGCCGGGTCGCCTTTTCTCAGGTAGCCCCAGCGCACGTCGAAATCGTTGCGCGCATCGGCCAGCAGCTTGAACGCCTGGGTTTTACCGGCGGCCGCTTCGGTGGCGTTTTTCGCGATGCGCTGGGATAACACGCGTAGCTCACCAGCATGCCCGATGTACTGTTTGTCGTAGTTCGATTGAGTGTTGAGATAGGCGAAGTTGGCGAACAGCAACATGATGAAAACGATAAGCGCGACAAACAGCAGAATAATCTGCGTCCGGCTGCGCGCGCCTTCCCTTGATCTGCCTGTATTACTCATTAATCAGGCCCCCGCCTGGATCAATTGTGAAACAAAACAAACCAGAGCCTAAGATGCCAGGTCCATGAAGTCTGCAGACTGCACCAGCGCCCACGGACTGAATATCTGCCACGCCTGCTCGCGAATGAACTGCCCGCGCAAGAACGGCGCGATACCTTGATCGATGTCTTGTGATGTCTGGGGTATGAGGCTCAACTGACTGAAACGTTGCATGCCGAACACCTCATCGACCAGCAGACCGGCGAACACATCGTTGTGCTCGACAACCAGCACCCGGCGCTGTTTGCGCGCGGGGGTCAGTTCGTGGCCGAAAAACCCGCATAAATCCATGAGTGGTAACAATCGGCCGCGCAGATTGGCGATACCCGCCACCCAGAACTTCACGCCCGGCATCACTGCATGATGAGGCTCGTGAAGGATTTCGGCGATTTCGCCGATAGGTGCCACGAAGCGCTGCTCACCCATCCGGAAACCGATGCCGACCCAATCCTGCTGATGAGCTTCCTGCAGCGGCAGGCCCGCCGCCAGCGAACGACAGCGTCGATCCATATCAAGAAGCAGTTCAAAGGCAGTACGTGGCTCGGCCATGGCGATTCCGGCAATCAGCCGGCCAGCACCGCATTCAGGGTTTTCATCAGGGTTTCTTCATCCACCGGTTTGGTCAGGTAATCCCGCGCGCCCTGGCGTTTGCCCCAGACCTTGTCGGTCTCCTGATCCTTGGTGGTGATCATGATCACCGGGATCATGTTGGTGTCGGCATCCTTGGTCAGCTGACGCGTGGCCTGAAAGCCGTTGAGCCCGGGCATGACGATGTCCATCAGCACTGCATCGGGTTTTTCCTGACGGGCCAGAGCCACGCCATCAGCGCCATTTTCGGCCTTGAGCACTTCATGACCGTGCTTTTCCAGCATGCCGGTGAGTTTGTACATTTCAGTCGGCGAGTCATCGACGATCAATATTCGAGCCATGGGTGTTCCCCGTCAGGTTACGAGCGTGCCACATCGGGCGCGGGCGTCATGATATGTGTTGTTCTGCTGCAACGAAGCCCGGCACATGAGCCTTGATCGCGCTGAGCAGTTCTTCCTTGCTGAAAGGCTTTGTCAAAAACTGATCGGAACCGACAATCCGCCCCTTGGCCTTGTCGAACAGACCATCCTTGGAGGACAGCATGATGACCGGCGTGGACTTGAATGCGCGGTTGTTCTTGATCAGCGCACACGTCTGATAACCGTCCAGACGCGGCATCATGATATCTACGAATATGATTCGTGGGTGGTTATCGGCAATCTTGGCCAGCGCGTCGAAACCGTCTATCGCAGTGATGACTTCGCAACCTGCGTTTTTAAGCAGTGTTTCGGCGGTGCGGCGAATGGTCTTCGAGTCATCGATGACCATGACTTTCAAGGCGGAGGCGTGTTGTTCCATAGCTGCTCTTCCATCGCCGCAGCGAATTTTTGCGCATTCTGCGAGGCACTGGGAGCCTGACGGTATCGCTTCATTGATCCCCAAGGATCGAAAACCGGACGCCGAGCCTTTTTAGCATACTCTCCAGACTCAATCCATAAAGCGCACCGTGGCGGGCCTGCCCCTTGACCCGGAGCAAACGGAACGCCACCCTGATGCCAATTTTACGGCCGTTGCGGCCCTTACCGATCAGAGGATATTGCCCATGAGCGTTCGCCTAGGGATTGTCATGGACCCCATTGAGCGCATTTCCTATAAAAAGGACAGCTCGCTGGCCATGCTCCTTGCCGCACAGGAACGCGGCTGGTCGCTGTTCTATATGGAACAGAAAGACCTGTATCAGGACGCTGGCCAGGCCCGCGCGCGCATGAAGCCGCTCAAGGTGTTTGCCGATCCGGCCAAATGGTTCGAGTTCGAAGCCGAAGTCGACGCAGGTCTCGACGACCTGGACGTGATTCTGATGCGCAAGGACCCGCCGTTCGACATGGAGTTCGTCTACGCCACCTATTTGCTGGAACAGGCCGAGCGTGCAGGCGTGCTGGTCGTCAACAAGCCGCAGAGCCTGCGTGACTGCAACGAGAAGCTGTTCGCCACGCTGTTCCCCCAATGCACCCCGCCGACCCTGGTCAGTCGCCGCGCAGATATCATTCGCGAATTCGCCGAAAAGCACGGCGACGTCATCCTCAAGCCGTTGGACGGCATGGGCGGCGCGTCGATCTTCCGCCATCGGGCGGGCGATCCGAACCTGTCGGTGATCCTTGAAACCCTGACCGCTCATGGCACACAGCAAATCATGGCGCAGGGCTACCTGCCCGCCATCAAGGACGGCGACAAGCGCATCCTGATGGTCGATGGCGAACCAGTCCCGTATTGCCTGGCGCGCATCCCTGCCGCAGGTGAAACACGTGGCAACCTGGCCGCAGGCGGGCGTGGCGAAGCCCGTCCGCTGAGCGACAAGGACCGCTGGATCGCCGAGCAGATCGGCCCCACCCTGCGCGAAAAAGGCCTGTTGTTCGTCGGCCTCGACGTGATTGGTGAGCACCTGACCGAAATCAATGTCACCAGCCCGACCTGCATCCGCGAAATCGACAATGCTTTCGGCACCAATATTGGTGGCCTTTTAATGGATGCGATCGATAAGAAGCTGCAGGCGCGCAAGGGCTGATCAACGACTGACGCCGCTGGCCACGGATCAAACCGTGCGCCGCGGCGTCCCTTCGTCTGATCCGCAACAGAGCTTCGCCGTACATTGCGTTATCATGCGCCACCTGTAACACGACACGGATTTTGACATGCAGGCTGACGAGATGCTGAACCGCCAATGACATCCATGGCCAGAAACGACCTTCCCCTCGAACTCGCTAATATGGGTGTGCGTCCTGCCGATCGCCTGGGCTTTACCATGATGATCGCGGCGCTGATCCACCTCGCGGTGATCCTTGGCGTGGGTTTCACCTATGTAAAGCCGGAGCAGATCTCGCAGACCCTGGAAATCACCCTCGCTACGTTCAAAAGTGAAGAAAAGCCTAAACAGGCGGATTTCCTGGCACAGGACGATCAGCAGGGCAGTGGCACGCTGGACAAGGCCGAAACGCTCAAGACCACCGAGCTGGCGCCGTATCAGGACACCAAGGTCAACAAGGTTACCCCGCCTCCGGCCAGCAAGCCGGTGGTCAAGCAGGAAGCGCCAAAGACTGCCGTCGCGACCACTGCGCCCAGCCAGCAGAAAACCGTCGCCAAGCGCGATGAAGTCAAGCCTGAGCCAACCACCAAGGCCGCACCGACCTTTGACAGCTCGGAGCTGAGCAATGAAATTGCCAGCCTGGAAGCCGAACTGTCGACCGAGCAGCAGCTTTATGCCAAGCGCCCGAAGATCCACCGCCTCAATGCGGCCTCGACCATGCGCGACAAAGGTGCCTGGTACAAGGACGACTGGCGCAAGAAGGTCGAGCGGGTCGGAAACCTGAACTATCCTGAGGAAGCACGGCGCAAGCAGATCTACGGCAATTTGCGACTTCTTGTGTCAATCAATCGCGACGGCTCGTTGTATGAAGTGCTGGTGCTTGAATCATCAGGGCAACCTTTGCTGGATCAGGCAGCACAACGAATCGTGCGTCTGGCGGCACCTTTTGCGCCGTTCACCGGCGATCTGGCCGACATCGACAGGCTGGAGATCATCCGCACCTGGAAATTTGCACGCGGCGACAAGCTGTCGAGTAATTGAATTTTTTGCAAACTGACACTCGACACGTACAAGTGTCAGTTGTCAGGCGCGCAAGGCAACGCCAAACTAGGCCTCATGAAAAAAGTCTCCCCGAGTTATCTAAAGCACCAGTTCCTGATCGCCATGCCGCACATGCACGACGAGAACTTTGCTCAGACCTTGACCTACGTTGTCGAGCACAACGCCAATGGCGCAATGGGGCTGGTGATCAACCGCCCGCAAAGCCTGACCCTGGCGGATGTACTCGAACAACTGCGCCCGGAGCTTCCTGCGCCCAAACGCTGCCAGGAAATCGCCATACATTCGGGTGGCCCGGTGCAGACAGATCGCGGCTTTGTCCTGCATCCCAGTGGCCAGACGTTTCAGGCCACAGTCAATCTTCCCGGCGGGATTTCGCTGTCGACCTCACAGGACGTGCTGTTTTCCATCGCCGATGGCTACGGGCCTGATCAAAATGTGATCACCCTCGGCTACGCGGGGTGGGACGCAGGCCAACTGGATGCGGAAATGGCCGATAATGCCTGGCTGACCTGCTCGTTTGACCCGGCCATCCTGTTCGATGTCGACAGCGAGCAACGCCTGGATGCGGCAGCCAGACGCCTGGGCATTAATCTCAACCTCATATCGACCCAGGCAGGACACGCTTGATGGCCGCTTTACGGCTGCTGCTGGGGATTGATTACGGCACCAAACAGATCGGCGTTGCGGTCGGTCAGGCCATTACCGGTCAGGCGCGTGAACTCTGTACGCTCAAGGCGCAGAATGGCGTGCCGGACTGGGACAAGGTTCAGGCACTGATCAACGAATGGAAACCTGACGCCATCGTGGTCGGCCTGCCGTTGAACATGGACGGCACGCCCAGCGACATGAGCGCGCGCGCGGAAAAGTTTTCGCGCAAGCTCAACGGCCGCTTTGGTGTAACCGTCTACACCCATGATGAACGCCTGACCACCTTCGAAGCCAAGGGCGAGCGCATGGCTCGCGGCGGCCAGAAAGGCAGCTACCGCGATAATCCGGTGGATGCCATTGCTGCTGCGCTTCTTCTGCAAGGCTGGCTGGACGAGCACCCCGAGCTGTTGAATGTGTGACTTTTTCTGCCTTTATCGCTTCGAGATACCCGGATTCCACGTTATCGCTTGAGCATTGCGCCATGGACCGACGCTGCCTGAGCCTCTAAGGAGAAACCATGAGCCTGCCCGATCCCGCCGAATTGATTCGTCAGATGGCCACTGACCTGAACGCTCACCTGAGCAAGCGCGGCATCAGCGACCCTCGTTTCATTGGTATCCGCACGGGCGGTGTATGGGTTGCCCAGGCGCTGCTCAAGGCACTGAACAACCCCGCTCCGCTCGGCACCCTGGACGTTTCGTTCTATCGCGATGACTTCAGCCAGAACGGCCTGCACCCTCAAGTGCGACCTTCGGACCTGCCGTTCGAAATAGAAGGGCAGCATCTGGTGCTGATCGACGACGTGCTGATGAGTGGTCGTACCGTCCGCGCCGCCCTCAATGAACTGTTCGACTACGGCCGCCCGGCCAGCGTGACGCTGGTCTGCCTGCTGGACCTGGACGCCGGTGAACTGCCGATCCGCCCGAATGTGGTTGGCGCGACTCTGTCGCTGGCACCCGATGAACGCATCAAGCTGTCCGGCCCAGAGCCGCTGGCGCTCGAACTTCAAGACCTCTCCACCGCCCTTTAAGAGTCCATTGCGATGACGCCTCTCGACGCCAAGCGCCCGCTGCAGCTCAACCACCAGGGCCAGCTGCGCCATTTTCTGTCTCTGGACGGCTTGCCCCGCGAGCTGCTTACCGAAATTCTCGACACCGCTGACTCGTTCCTTGAAGTCGGCGCGCGGGCGGTGAAAAAAGTCCCGCTGCTGCGCGGCAAAACGGTGTGCAACGTGTTCTTCGAGAACTCCACCCGTACCCGCACCACCTTTGAACTGGCTGCGCAGCGGCTGTCGGCCGACGTGATCACGCTGAACGTCTCGACCTCGTCCACCAGCAAAGGCGAAACGCTGTTCGATACCTTGCGCAACCTTGAGGCGATGGCCGCCGACATGTTCGTTGTGCGTCACGCAGATTCGGGCGCTGCGCACTTCATCGCCGAACACGTATGCCCGGATGTCGCGATCATCAACGGCGGCGATGGCCGCCACGCACACCCGACCCAGGGCATGCTCGACATGCTGACGATTCGTCGGCACAAGGGCGGCTTTGAAAACCTGTCGGTGGCCATCGTTGGAGACATCCTGCATTCACGGGTAGCGCGCTCCAACATGCTCGCGCTCCAGGCGCTCGGCTGCCCGGACATCCGCGTGATAGGGCCGAAAACCCTGCTGCCGGTCGGCGTCGAACAATATGGGGTGAAGGTCTACACCGACCTCAACGAAGGTTTGAAGGACGTGGACGTGGTGATCATGCTGCGCCTGCAACGCGAACGCATGACCGGTGGGTTGCTGCCCAGCGAAGGCGAGTTCTACCGCCTGTTCGGCCTGACCACCGCGCGCCTTGCGGCCGCGAAGCCGGATGCGATTGTCATGCACCCCGGCCCGATCAACCGCGGCGTGGAGATCGAATCGGCAGTGGCCGACGGCGCGCATTCGGTGATTCTCAATCAAGTGACCTACGGCATCGCAATCCGCATGGCAGTGCTGTCCATGGCCATGAGCGGGCAAAACGCACAACGTCAATTCGAACAGGAGAACGCCCAGTGAAGCTCAGCATCCTCGGCGCTCGCGTCATCGACCCGGTCAGCGGGATGGATCAGGTTACCGACCTGCATGTTGAAGCAGGCAAGCTCACCGCTATCGGTGCCGCCCCGGAGGGTTTCGAGCCCACCCAGACCATCGATGCTGCCGGACTGGTCGCAGCACCCGGCCTGGTCGACCTCAACGTGTCCCTGCGCGAGCCGGGCTACAGCCGCAAAGGCAGCATCGCCAGCGAAACCCGCGCGGCGGTGGCAGGCGGCGTGACCAGCCTGTGCTGCCCGCCGCAGACCAAACCGGTGCTCGACACCTCGGCGGTGGCCGAACTGATTCTGGACCGTGCCCGTGAAGCCGGTTTCAGCAAGGTGTTTCCTGTCGGCGCACTGAGCAAGGGCCTGGAAGGCGAACAACTGGCAGAGCTGATCGCCCTGCGCGACGCAGGCTGCGTGGCGTTCGGCAACGGTCTGAGCAGCTTCAGCAACACCCGTACGCTGTGCCGGGCGCTGGAATATGCGGCCACCTTCGACCTGACGGTGATTTTCAATTCGCAGGATCGTGATCTGGCCGAAGGTGGTCTGGCGCACGATGGCGCGACGGCGGCGTTTCTGGGTCTGGCGGGCATCCCCGAGACGGCCGAGACAGTGGCGCTGGCTCGCGACCTGTTGCTGGTCGAGCAAAGCGGTGTGCGCGCGCACTTCAGCCAGTTGACCAGTGCGCGTGGTGCGGCGCTGATTGCCCAGGCGCAGGCACGTGGTCTGCCAGTGACAGCGGATGTGGCGTTGTATCAGCTGATTCTGACTGACGAGGCGCTGATCGACTTCTCCAGCCTCTATCACGTCCAGCCACCGCTGCGCACCCGCGCCGATCGCGATGGCCTGCGTGAGGCAGTGAAGTCGGGTGTCATACAGGCGATTTCCAGCCATCACCAGCCACATGAGCGTGACGCCAAGCTGGCGCCATTCGGTGCCACGGAACCGGGAATCAGCAGCGTTGAGCTGCTGTTGCCGCTGGCCATGACGCTGGTGGATGACGGCCTGCTGGACCTGCCGACCCTGATCGCCCGCCTGAGCAGCGGCCCTGCCGCCGCCTTGCGCCTGCCAGCCGGCACGCTCAGCGCAGGAGCGCCAGCGGATATCGTGCTGTTCGACCCTGCCGCCTCGACGGTTGCCGGCGAGACCTGGCTGTCAAAAGGCGAAAACTGCCCCTTCATCGGTCACTGCCTGCCCGGCTCGGTACGCTATACGCTGGTGGATGGACGGATCAGCTACAGCCGTTGAGGCACTACGCTCAGACCAACGAAGGAGAGCGAGACCTCTGTAGGAGCGGACCGGGCGACGCTTCGCTTGTCCGCGAAGACAGTGTGTCAGTCGATGTATTCTCGGCGATCATAAAGCCCCCTTCGCGAACAAGTTCGCTCCCACGCCCTGCGGGCAGAAGCCCTGACGCTCTGCGTCCGCCGCTGAGCAAGCCTCACCCGCGCTGGGCGTTCTTCATCGAGATCTGGTCATTCAGGGTCCAGAAGTCATACAGAATCCCCAAGAGAAACAACCCGCCCGTGCACAGGTAGATAATGCCGGTGATCCACTTGCCCTGATACATGCGGTGTACACCAAACAGGCCCAGGAAGGTCAGCAGGATCCACGCCAGGCTGTAATCGGTGGAACCTGAGGTAAAGCGCAGGTCGGCTTCGCGGTCCATCGACGGGATCAGAAACAGGTCGATCAGCCAGCCGATACCAAACAGACCGAACGTGAAGAACCAGAGGGTCCCGGTGACCGGCTTGCCGTAGTAAAAGCGATGCGCCCCCAGGAACCCGAAAATCCACATCAGGTAGCCCATGACCTTGCTGTGCGTGTCCGAACGATAGGCGTTCATTTTTACCCTCTTTGCGCTGATAGAAAAAAATACATAACAAATTTGTGACTTGGTTTCCCTCTTCCGACGTATGGCACGTGAGGCGGTTTTATGCCGCCAAGCCCTTGTCGTTAAAGGGATTAGCAAGAAAAAAGAAAGAGTCTGTCGCATAAAACGCAATGATACCAGTGTGATGCGCTCGACAAATGGGGTCAGATTTTCCGAAAAAGCTGTTATAAAGTTGCGCGCTGACCACTATGAGCCCTGCCGAATGCGTCCTTTTTTCAAGACATGGCTAACCATTTGCCTTTTTATGCCACTGGCCGCCCACGCCACCAATCGTGAGCAACAACTTCCTGCGAGCTTCACGGGCTACACCGCCAAAAGTCACTCTTCACCGGCACTCGCGACTCGCAATGCACCTCAGGAAGCCACTCCAGTATCCGTTCACCCCAAAAACGCCCGCGCCTCCAAGCCTGTTTCACGCAAGAACGCCAGCAAGGCCACCTTGCAGGCGTCGGCTGCTGTCCCTGCCAAACAGGGCAATGCCGTCGTAAAACGCGCCCTGCAGGCTGTCGGTACGCCTTACCGCTGGGGCGGCACCACGCCTGGCAAGGGCCTGGACTGCAGCGGGCTGGTCAAATATGCCTACACGGATGTCCGTGAGGTCGACCTGCCACGCACCTCCAATGCCATGGCCCAGAGTCATGGTCAGACGGTGGATCGCAAGGATCTGAAACTTGGTGACCTGCTGTTCTTCAATATCAAGAGCCGCAACATCAACCACGTCGCCATTTACCTGGGCGACAACAAGTTCGTTCATGCGCCGCGCCGTGGCAAGGCGGTAACTGTCGATACGCTGAACAAACCGTATTGGAACAGTCACTACAAGATCGCCAAGCGTGTGTTGCCCAAGCAACCAGGACAGATGCGTGTGGTTCAGCGCTGATACTGGCGTGAATCCGCAGTCCGCAAGCTGCATCTGAAAAAGGGGTCTTGAACGCGTTCAAGACCCCTTTTTCGTTCCTGCAGCCTCCCTGCGATCAGAAGTTATCCGGCACCTTGGCGCGTTCGCGCGCGCTTTCGCGGGTGATCAGCCCCTTCTTCACCAGATCGGCCAGGCACATGTCCAGCGTCTGCATGCCCAGCGAACCGCCGGTCTGGATAGACGAATACATCTGCGCCACTTTGTCCTCGCGAATCAGGTTACGGATCGCCGGGGTGCCCATCATGATTTCATGCGCTGCCACGCGTCCGCCGCCGACCTTCTTGAGCAGCGCCTGCGAAACCACGGCGTGCAATGACTCGGAGAGCATCGAGCGAATCATCGATTTTTCCTGAGCCGGAAACACATCGACGATCCGATCGATGGTCTTGGCTGCTGAAGTGGTGTGCAGCGTGCCGAATACCAGGTGACCGGTTTCAGCGGCGGTGAGCGCCAGGCGAATGGTCTCCAGGTCACGCATCTCACCGACCAGAATCACGTCCGGGTCTTCACGCAACGCCGAGCGCAGCGCCTCCGAGAAACCCAGTGTGTCGCGGTGCACCTCGCGCTGGTTGACCAGGCACTTCTTCGACTCGTGGACGAATTCGATCGGGTCCTCGATGGTCAGGATGTGGTGATGCTTGTTGCAATTGAGGTAGTCAATCATCGCCGCCAGCGTCGTCGACTTGCCTGAGCCGGTCGGCCCGGTGACCAGAATCAGGCCGCGTGCCACGTCGGTAATCTTCCGAAACACACTGCCCATCCCCAAGTCTTCCATGCTCAGGATTTTCGAGGGAATGGTACGAAACACCGCGCCTGCGCCGCGATTCTGGTTGAATGCGTTGACCCGAAAACGCGCAACGCCCGGCACTTCAAAGGAAAAGTCGGTTTCCAGACGCTCCTCGAAATCCTGCCGCTGCTTGTCGTTCATGATGTCGTAGATCAGCGCCTTGACCTCTTTGGCGTCCAGCGGGGGCAGGATGATACGCCGCACATCGCCGTCGACGCGGATCATCGGTGGCAGACCTGCAGAGAGGTGCAAGTCCGACGCGCCCTGTTTGGCACTGAAGGCCAGCAGCTCGGTAATATCCATACAGCTCCTCAATCACATAGAATGCCGCAGACTTTAGCCCTGCTGGCGCAAATCAATGTCCACGATAGCAGCGAACATTTCAACGCTCGAACAACGAATTCGCGACGCAGCCCTCGCCGCCAACCGCGAACCGGCGTCCGTCGGCCTGCTGGCGGTGAGCAAAACCAAGCCCGCCAGCGACCTGCGTGAAGCTTACACCGCAGGCTTGCGCAACTTTGGCGAAAATTATTTACAGGAAGCACTGGGCAAACAGCTCGAACTGAGCGACCTGCCCTTGTGCTGGCACTTCATCGGCCCCATTCAATCGAACAAGACGCGCGCTATCGCCGAGAACTTCGCCTGGGTACATTCCGTGGACCGCCTGAAAATCGCCCAACGCCTGTCCGAGCAACGCCCCGAGGCGCTTGAACCACTGAACATCTGCATTCAGGTGAACGTCAGTGACGAAGCCAGCAAGTCGGGCTGCTCGCCTCAGGACCTGCCGGCACTGGCCGCCGCCATCATCGCCCTGCCGCGACTGAAGTTGCGTGGCCTCATGGCGATCCCCGAGCCCACAGACGACCCTGCGGCTCAGCATGCCTCGTTCGCCGCTGTGCGCACATTGCAGGAGCAATTGAACCTGGCGCTCGACACACTTTCCATGGGCATGAGCCACGACCTGGAAGCCGCCATTGCACAGGGCGCAACCTGGGTGCGTATCGGCACAGCTCTCTTTGGCGCCCGCGACTATGGTCAGCCATAACCTTCCCCATAAGGCCCCCTTCATGAGCAAGACTCGTATTGCCTTCGTCGGTGCCGGAAACATGGCTGCCAGCCTGATCGGCGGCCTGCGCGCCCAAGGCGTGGACGCGGCACTGATCTGTGCCAGCGCGCCAGGTGCCGAAACCCGCGAACGGATCGCCAACGATCATGGCGTCCAGGTATTTGCCGACAACGCCGAGGCGATCAAGGGCGCTGATGTGGTGGTGCTGGCGGTCAAGCCGCAGATGATGAAAAACGTCTGCCAGGCGTTGAAGTCCAGCCTTGAAGCCAATCAGTTGATTGTTTCGGTCGCAGCCGGCATTACCTGCGCCAGCCTGACTCAATGGCTTGGCGATCAGCCGGTGGTGCGCTGCATGCCCAATACCCCATCACTGCTGCGTCAGGGTGCCAGCGGGCTGTATGCGACCGACAAGGTCGCTGCCGAACAACGCGAGCAGGCCGAGCAACTGCTGTCGGCCGTGGGTGTGGCAGTCTGGGTCGAGCAGGAAAAACACATGGACGCTGTAACAGCGGTGTCCGGCAGTGGCCCTGCGTACTTCTTTTTGATGATGGAAGCGATGACCGCGGCAGGTGTAAAACTGGGCCTGCCGGAAGACATCGCGAAAAAGCTGACCCTGCAAACCGCACTGGGCTCGGCACTGATCGCGACCGGCAGCGATGTGGGTGCGGGCGAGCTGCGTCGTCGTGTCACCTCGCCGGGCGGGACCACCGAGGCGGCCATCAAGGCATTTCAGGCAGGCGGCTTCGAAGCACTGGTGGAAACGGCACTGACTGCCGCAGATCATCGTGCAGCCGAGCTGGCTGAGCAACTGGGCAAATAATTTTCGGGTTTTCTGGAGCAGATCGATGATCGGATTGAACACCGCTGCAATTTACGTCCTGCAAACGCTTGGCAGTCTTTACCTGCTGATCGTGCTGTTGCGCTTTGTGCTGCAACTGGTGCGGGCCAATTTCTACAACCCGCTGTGCCAGTTCATCGTGCGCGCCACCCAGCCGCTGCTCAAGCCGCTGCGGCGCATTATCCCAAGCCTAGGCGGGCTGGACATGTCTTCGCTGGTACTGGCGATCATCGTGCAGATGATCCTGATGGCCCTGACCCTGCTGCTGATGTTCGGCACCACGGGCGATCCGCTGCACCTGCTGCTCTGGTCGATCATCGGCGTCACCGCACTGTTCCTGAAGATATTCTTCTTTGCCCTGATCATCAGCGTGATTCTGTCGTGGGTAGCACCGGGTAGCAGCAACCCCGGCGCGGAACTGGTCAACCAGATCTGCGAACCTGCCCTGGCACCGTTTCGCAAGATCGTCCCGAACCTGGGCGGCCTGGACATCTCGCCGATCCTGGCGTTTCTGGTGCTCAAGTTGCTGGACATGCTGGTCATCAACAACCTCGCCGCCATGAGCGGCATGCCGGATGTGCTGCGGTTGCTGATGTAAGCACTCTTGTTCCACGCTGGAGCGTGAGGAACGATAACCTCAACTATCGTGCGACGCTCCGCGTCGCATGCCGTTCTGGACGCTCTGCGTCCTGTCCCGAGGTGCAGCTGATTTGTGCCTCACAACATCGCTTATTGCCGCTGCACCTCGCGGTCTTTAGACTTACGCCTCATTTATGCGAGAGCAGGGTCGATGCCCACGGTATTCCCTCACGATTCTGTCGGACTGGTCACACCACAGACGGCGCACTTCAGCGAGCCTCTGGCGCTGGCGTGCGGTCGTTCGTTGCCGGCCTATGACCTGATTTACGAAACCTACGGTCAGCTCAACGCCGCACGCAGCAATGCCGTGCTGATCTGCCACGCGCTGTCCGGGCATCACCATGCCGCAGGCTTCCACAGCGCCCATGACCGCAAACCGGGCTGGTGGGACAGTTGCATCGGCCCTGGCAAGCCTATCGACACCAACACGTTCTTCGTCGTCAGCCTCAACAACCTGGGCGGCTGCAACGGCTCTACCGGCCCGAGCAGTATCGACCCGGAGACCGGCAAGCCGTTCGGCGCCAACTTCCCGGTGGTGACCGTGGAAGACTGGGTCAACAGTCAGGCCCGGCTGGCGGATCTGCTCGGCATCGACACGTGGGCAGCGGTCATTGGCGGCAGTCTGGGTGGCATGCAGGCACTGCAATGGACCATCAGCTACCCGGATCGCGTGCGCCATTGCCTGGCAATCGCCTCGGCCCCCAAGCTGTCGGCACAGAACATCGCGTTCAACGAGGTGGCACGTCAGGCCATTCTCACCGACCCTGAATTCCACGGTGGCTCGTTTCAGGAGCGCGGTGTGATCCCCAAACGCGGCCTGATGCTGGCACGGATGGTCGGGCACATCACCTACCTGTCGGATGACTCGATGGGCGAGAAATTCGGCCGTGGTCTGAAGAGCGAAAAACTCAACTACGACTTCCACAGCGTCGAGTTTCAGGTCGAGAGCTACCTGCGTTATCAGGGTGAAGAGTTTTCCGGGCGTTTCGACGCCAATACCTACCTGTTGATGACCAAAGCGCTGGATTACTTCGACCCTGCCGCCAACTTCAACGACGATCTGGCCAAGACCTTCGCCAATGCCACCGCCAAATTCTGCGTGATGTCGTTTACTACAGACTGGCGCTTCTCGCCGGCCCGCTCGCGGGAACTGGTTGACGCACTGATGGCCGCGCGCAAGGACGTCTGCTATCTGGAAATCGACGCACCTCAAGGCCACGACGCCTTTCTGATCCCGATTCCGCGCTACTTGCAGGCTTTCGGTAATTACATGAACCGAATTTCGTTGTGAGGACGTCATGAGAGCCGATCTGGAAATCATTCAGGAATGGATTCCCGCGGGCAGCCGCGTGCTCGACCTTGGCTGCGGTGACGGCGAATTGCTGACCTGGCTGCGTGACCACAAGCAGGTCACCGGTTACGGACTGGAAAACGACGCTGCCAACATTGCCGAGTGTGTCGCCAAGGGCATCAACGTCATCGAGCAGGACCTCGACAAAGGGCTGGGCAACTTTGCCAGCAACAGCTTCGATGTCGTGGTCATGACCCAGGCCCTGCAAGCTGTGCATTACCCGGACCGAATCCTCGACGAGATGCTGCGCGTCGGGCGCCAGTGCATCATCACCTTCCCGAATTTCGGTCACTGGCGCTGCCGCTGGTATCTGGCGAGCAAGGGCCGCATGCCGGTGTCCGAATTCCTGCCGTATACCTGGTACAACACGCCGAACATCCACTTCTGCACCTTCGGCGACTTCGAAGAACTATGCCGTGAACGCGATGCAAAGGTGCTCGCCAGGCTGGCCGTCGATCAACAGCATCGTCACGGCTGGGCCAGCAAACTCTGGCCCAACCTGCTGGGTGAAATCGGCATCTACCGGGTCACCAGCCCTGGGCTGACAGACCACAAGATTGCCGTTTAACCGACCGTTTTCAAGCACCACGACAGGCCAACCATGAACCTCACACAACTCGTACTGGCCAGCCACAATGGCGGCAAACTCAAGGAACTCCAGGCCATGCTCGGCGGCAGCGTAACGCTGCGCTCGGTCAGTGAGTTCAGCCTGGTAGAGCCGGAAGAAACCGGCCTGTCATTCGTCGAGAATGCAATCCTCAAGGCACGCAACGCCGCGCGTCTGTCCGGCCTGCCTGCGCTGGCCGACGACTCGGGGCTGGCGGTGGACTTTCTCGGCGGTGCGCCGGGTATCTATTCCGCACGCTACGCCGAGGGCAAGGGCGATGCCGCCAACAACGCCAAGCTGCTGGAGGCGCTCAAAGACGTGCCGGACGACCAGCGTGGTGCACAGTTCGTCTGCGTATTGGCGCTGGTACGCCACGCCGACGATCCATTGCCGATCCTCTGTGAAGGGCTGTGGCACGGGCGCATCCTGCACGCCGCCAGCGGTGAACACGGCTTCGGCTATGACCCGCTGTTCTGGGTGCCGGAGCGCAACTGCTCGAGTGCCGAACTGGGCCCGACCGAGAAGAACCAGCTCAGCCACCGCGCCCGCGCCATGGTCCTGTTGCGGCAACGCCTGGGTCTGCAATGACCCACGATTCGCCTGCGCAGCCGCTGTTTCTCGGCGAGAGCGGTTTCTCGTCAGAAAGCCCACGCCCTGCGCTGCCGCACCTGCCACCGCTGTCGCTGTACATCCATATTCCGTGGTGCGTGCGCAAATGCCCGTACTGCGACTTCAATTCGCACACTGCCAGCCCGGTATTGCCGGAACAGGAATACGTCGACGCCCTGCTCGCCGACCTGGACCTTGACCTGCCGCACGTCTATGGCCGCGAACTGCAATCGATCTTCTTTGGCGGCGGTACGCCAAGCCTGTTCAGCTCAGACGCACTGGGCCGCCTGCTCAAGGGCGTGGAGCAACGCATCCGCTTTGCCAGCGACATCGAAATTACCCTGGAAGCCAACCCCGGCACCTTTGAACAGGTCAAATTCAGCGCCTATCGCGGCCTGGGCATTAATCGACTGTCGATCGGCATTCAGAGCTTTCAGGAGTCCAAACTCAAGGCGCTGGGCCGCATCCACAATGGCGACGAAGCGATTCGTGCTGCCGATATGGCGCGTCAGGCCGGTTTCAACAACTTCAACCTGGACCTGATGCACGGTCTGCCGGACCAGTCCCAGGACGAAGCGCTGGACGATCTGCGCCAGGCCATCGCCCTCGCCCCGACTCATCTGTCCTGGTATCAACTGACCCTGGAACCCAACACGGTGTTCTGGAATCAGCCACCGGTGCTGCCCGAAGACGACATTCTTTGGGACATTCAGGAAACCGGACAGCAGTTGCTGGCCACTCATGGCTACGCGCAATACGAAGTGTCGGCTTATGCACAGCCCGGAAAACCGGCGCGGCATAACCTCAACTATTGGGCGTTCGGTGATTTCATCGGCATCGGCGCAGGCGCACACGGCAAGCTGAGCCATCCGGACGGGCGCATCATGCGCACTTGGAAAACCAGGCTGCCCAAGGATTACCTGAACCCGGACAAGCCGTTTCAGGCCGGGGCAAAGCTGTTGCCGCTCGATGAATTGCCGTTTGAGTTCTTGATGAATGCATTGCGACTGACAAATGGTGTGGACGCTGCGTTATTTCGGGAAAGAACGGGTCTAAGCCTCGATTCGCTGGCCGAGGCGCGTCGACAGGCTGAGCAAAAGGGGTTGCTGCACCAGGACCCGACACGCCTGATCGCCACGCCACAAGGCCAGCTGTTCCTCAACGACCTGCTGCAATACTTTCTGATCTAAGGACCCTGCATGGATTTCGTACTCGATTTGCTCGCCACCGTCTCGCGCTGGAGCCGCAGCAATCTCTCGGAAATCGCGCTCGCGCTGGTGGGCTGCCTGCTGGTGCTGTTCGGCTCGGACATCAAAGGCTGGCTGGAACAGCGAATCAGCGGCATTACCGGTGCCCTGCGCATCCCGCTGATCGCCCTGCTGTGCGCCGTGGGCAGCGGCGCGGCGCTGATCTATGCCACGCCTTGGGTAGTGCGCGGCCTCAGCCAGTTCAACAACTACAGCCTGGCGCCGGTGCTGTTGGTGGTGCTGGTGCTGATCGGGGTGATTGCGGACAGGAAGTGAGCCTGTTCTGGATCAACCTTCTGTCGCACTACTGAACGATGAGGCAACTGGCAAACGTGCATGCCCCGGATTTTCCGGTAAATGTCACAAACTTTATGCTCGGTGTGCCACTGACAGGCGTGATACTCAGTGGGTAAGTGGCGGCGCTACTGACGACGTAGGTGCCTTTGCTCGCCACTTCCTGCTTCACGCCCTTCTGTATGACGTAGATCGCGAACGCACTGTTATTGCGTACCTGTACCGCCGTATCCACACCCTGAGGCGGCGCAACTTGAGCAGTATCGGCGGGCGGCGCTGTTTCGTTCTGGACAGCGTCTGTTGAATCGAGTGCGTATGCGCCGAGGCAGACGCTCATGAACAATGTTGGTGCTAATAGCCATGCTTTCATCACGCTCTCCATAAAAGTCGATAGCGGTTAACCGCGGCAGATCACTCGCGGCTATTGGCCCAATATATAGCGCCCACGCGCGCTCGACAGCTGTCAGAAATAGCAGTAAGAAAGCCCGCCAGTCGTTCTCTCCAGACAAAAAAACACCCCGACTGGCGGGGTGTTTTCGCTGCGTCGCCGAACGTTACGGCACCAGTTTGTCCAGCAACGCCTTGTCACGCACCGCGCCCTTGTCAGCGCTGGTTGCCAGCAGGGCGTAGGCCTTGAGGGCGGTGGTCACTTTGCGTGGACGCGACTCGACCGGCTTCCAGCCTTTCTTATCCTGTTCGGTACGGCGCTCGGCCATCTCGGCATCGTCGATCAGCAGGTTGATCGAGCGGTTGGGGATGTCGATCAGCACTTTGTCGCCATCGCGCACCAGACCGATTGCACCGCCTGCCGCCGCTTCCGGGGAAGCGTGACCGATGGACAGGCCTGACGTACCGCCCGAGAAGCGGCCGTCAGTCAGCAGTGCGCAATCCTTGCCCAGCCCTTTGGACTTCAGATACGACGTCGGGTAAAGCATTTCCTGCATGCCCGGGCCGCCTTTCGGGCCTTCGTAACGGATGATGACGATATCGCCAGCCTTCACTTCGTCAGCAAGAATCCCGCGTACTGCGCTGTCCTGGCTTTCAAAGATTTTGGCGTTGCCTTCGAAGACGTGAATCGACTCGTCGACACCGGCAGTTTTCACTACGCAGCCATCCAGCGCGATGTTGCCGTACAACACGGCCAGGCCGCCTTCTTGCGAATAGGCGTGCTCTACGCTGCGGATGCAGCCGTTTTCACGGTCATCATCCAGACTGTCCCAACGGGTCGACTGGCTGAACGCGGTCTGCGTCGGGATGCCTGCCGGGCCTGCCTTGAAGAAGGTGTGCACGGCCTCGTCGTCAGTCTGGGTGATGTCCCATTTGGCGATGCCTTCGGCCAGGGTCTTGCTGTGCACGGTCGGCAGGTCGGTGTGCAGCAGGCCGCCACGGGCCAGCTCGCCGAGGATGCTGAAGATCCCGCCCGCGCGGTGCACGTCTTCCATGTGGTACTTCTGGATGTTCGGCGCGACCTTGCACAGCTGCGGCACCTTGCGCGACAGGCGGTCGATGTGGCGCAGGTCGAAGTCGATCTCGGCTTCCTGAGCAGCGGCCAGCAAGTGCAGGATGGTGTTGGTCGAACCGCCCATGGCGATGTCCAGCGTCATGGCGTTCTCGAACGCCTTGAAGTTGGCGATGTTACGCGGCAACACCGAATCGTCGTTTTCCTTATAGTACTGACGGCACAGGTCAACGATGGTGCGGCCGGCCTGCAGGAACAGTTGCTCGCGGTCGCTGTGGGTGGCGAGTGCGGAACCGTTGCCCGGCAGGGCAAGACCCAGTGCTTCGGTCAGGCAGTTCATCGAGTTGGCGGTGAACATGCCGGAACACGACCCGCAGGTCGGACAGGCGCTGCGCTCGTACTCGGCGACTTTTTCGTCACTGGCTGTCGAGTCGGCGGCGATGACCATCGCATCGACCAGATCCAGGCCGTGGCTGGCCAGTTTGGTCTTGCCCGCTTCCATTGGCCCGCCGGAGACGAAGATCACCGGAATGTTCAGGCGCAACGACGCCATCAGCATGCCCGGGGTGATCTTGTCGCAGTTGGAAATGCACACGATGGCGTCGGCGCAATGCGCATTGACCATGTACTCGACCGAGTCGGCAATGATCTCGCGGCTCGGCAGCGAATAGAGCATCCCGTCGTGGCCCATGGCGATGCCATCGTCGACCGCGATGGTGTTGAATTCCTTGGCCACGCCACCGGCGCGCTCGACTTCACGCGCGACCAGCTGGCCCATGTCCTTGAGGTGGACGTGGCCGGGTACGAACTGGGTGAAGGAGTTGGCGATGGCGATGATCGGTTTCTTGAAGTCTTCGTCCTTCATGCCCGTGGCGCGCCACAGGGCGCGGGCGCCGGCCATGTTGCGGCCGTGGGTGGACGTTTTCGAGCGGTAATCAGGCATTGAAACACTCCGGCAAAAATAAGGCTGATCAGGAAGGGAGTGAGCTTCTATTGACGTCGCGAACGAGCGGCAGTGACCGCAGGCAGCGAAGAAACCGAACACCACGGGATCACCGTGTATTCGGCCTGAGCTCATAAACCCGCCGGGGATGACTGGCGATGAATAGCGCCGATTCTACACCGCCGGGTGGTTTGGTGGGGTCCGAATATCGGTCTTGGCACGGCGTTGCAAATCCCGATGGACAAAAGGCTGTCAGCCCATCTATCTTCCTCGGCAGGCCGCCTCATGTGGCCACGTCGCTCGGACGGTTCCGGGCGCTTACGTTTGCGAGATACTCATGGCTGACCAAGGTTCGCCGCGCCGCTTTGCGCGCATCGATCGACTCCCCCCTTATGTGTTCAACATCACCGCCGAGCTGAAAATGGCTGCTCGTCGTCGTGGTGAGGACATTATCGACCTGAGCATGGGCAACCCCGACGGGGCCACACCGCCGCACATTGTCGAAAAACTGATCACCGTCGCCCAGCGCGAAGACACCCACGGTTACTCCACCTCGCGGGGCATTCCGCGCCTGCGCCGGGCCATTTCCAACTGGTACAAGAAGCGCTACGAGGTCGACATCGACCCTGAAAGCGAAGCGATCGTGACCATTGGTTCCAAGGAAGGCCTGGCCCACCTGATGCTCGCCACGCTGGATCAGGGCGACACGGTGCTGGTGCCCAACCCCAGTTACCCGATTCACATCTATGGTGCCGTGATTGCCGGCGCCCAGGTGCGATCGGTGCCGCTGGTGCCAGGCGTGGACTTCTTTGACGAGCTGGAAAAAGCCATTCGCGGCTCGATTCCCAAGCCGAAGATGATGATTCTGGGCTTTCCGTCCAACCCGACTGCGCAATGTGTGGAGCTGGATTTCTTCGAGCGCGTGGTGGCCCTGGCCAAACAGTACGACGTGCTGGTGGTGCATGACCTGGCGTACGCCGACATCGTCTACGATGGCTGGAAAGCCCCGTCGATCATGCAGGTGCCGGGCGCCAAGGACATTGCCGTGGAATTCTTCACCTTGTCTAAGAGCTACAACATGGCAGGCTGGCGGATTGGCTTCATGGTCGGCAACCCCGAACTGGTGAATGCACTGGCGCGGATCAAGAGTTACCACGACTACGGTACCTTCACGCCACTGCAGGTGGCGGCGATTGCCGCGCTGGAAGGCGATCAGCAGTGCGTGCTCGACATTGCCGAGCAGTATCGCCAGCGCCGCAACGTGCTGGTCAAGGGCTTGCACGAGCTGGGCTGGATGGTAGAGAACCCCAAGGCCTCTATGTACGTCTGGGCGAAGATTCCACAGGCTTATGCGCACCTGGGTTCGCTGGAGTTCGCCAAGAAGCTGCTGGCCGAGGCCAAGGTGTGTGTCTCGCCGGGCATCGGTTTCGGTGAGTACGGCGACGATCATGTGCGCTTCGCCCTGATCGAGAATCAGGACCGCATCCGCCAGGCCGTTCGTGGCATCCGCAGCATGTTCAGGGCCGACGACAAGCTCAAGTCCTGAGGCTAACCTGAACGCCATGCCTGCTGACCGAATGCGCTCGGCAGGCATGGACCTCGATACCGATGATGCCCTTCCCTGACTGACCGACAGTCGCCTCGACAATTTTTACTTACTGCAAATGGCCGCGGCCCGGTATGATCGCGCGCCCCGATACACCCGGAATTCTGAAATAAAATGAAACCCACCTTGATCGCCGCCGCAGAACTCGATCGCATCGACACCTGGGCCAAATACTCCAGCCACATGTGCGGGGGCTGCGTGTCCAGTTGCTGCACGTTGCCGGTAGAAGTGAAGATCAAGGACCTGATACGCATCGGCATCGTCGATGAGTTCGAGCGCGGCGACCCGGCCAAGAACATCGCCAAGCGTCTGCAGAAAGAAGGCATCGTCGAGCGCTACAACCAGAAGTCCGAGATCTTCACCTTGCAGCGCATGAGCAACAACGACTGCCTGTACCTGGACCGTAAAAGCCGCCTGTGCACCATCTATGACAAGCGCCCGGACACCTGCCGCAACCACCCGAAAATCGGGCCGCGCCCCGGTTATTGCGCGTACAAACCCAAAGAAGTCGTGCGTCAGGAAAGCGGCTCACTGAGAAACGCCACCAGCGCGCCAGTGCCGAAGTTCTGACCCCTTGAAGGCTGCGCAACGCGCAGAATATCGGCTCATATCAATCAAGCCCCGCACAGGGGCTTTTTTGTGGGCGATGGAAAAAGCCTATCGATGTTAATTTTTGTGAAAAATAAAAATACTTCACATTATTTACTCATTGATTCACTATCCAATTCACAGATCAGAACAATAACGCTCGAATGCCAGCGACACAGGCATCGGCACTGACTTTGAGGATTACTGCATGACCAGCAAAAACGTTGGCGTTATCGGCCTCGGTGCGATGGGTCTGGGCATTGCCCGCTCGTTGCTGCGTAGCGGCTTCACTGTGCATGCCTGCGATGTGCGCAGCAGCGTGACCGAAGCGTTTGCTCAGGAAGGCGGCGTTGCCTGCCAATCCCCAGCCAGCATGGCCGCTGCCTGCGATGTGATCATTACCGTCGTGGTCAATGCCGAGCAGACCGAAACCGTCCTGTTTGGTGAAAACGGCGCCATTGCCGCCCTGCGTCCAGGCTGCCTGGTCATCGGTTGCGCCACCGTCGCGCCCACCTTCGCCGTCGAACTGGGCGAGCGTCTGGCCGCACAGAATCTGCTGTACCTCGATGCGCCTATCTCCGGCGGTGCCGCCAAGGCTGCCGCAGGTCAGATGACCATGATGACCTCCGGCCCCGCCGAGTCTTACGCCAAGGCCGAAGCCATCCTCAATGGCATGGCCGGCAAGGTCTATCGCCTGGGCGACGTCCACGGGCTGGGCTCGAAAGTCAAAATCATCAATCAGTTGCTCGCTGGCGTACACATCGCCGCCAGTGCCGAAGCCATGGCCCTCGGCCTGCGCGAAGGTGTCGATGCTGACGCGCTGTATGAAGTGATCACCAACAGTGCCGGTAACTCGTGGATGTTCGAAAACCGCGTGCCGCACATCCTCAATGCCGATTACACGCCGCTGTCGGCTGTGGATATCTTCGTCAAAGACCTCGGCCTGGTACTGGATACCGCACGCAGCAGCAAATTCCCGCTGCCGCTGTCGGCCACCGCACACCAGATGTTCATGCAGGCCTCCAGCGCCGGTTTCGGCCGCGAGGATGACTCGGCGGTGATCAAGATTTTCCCGGGCATCGAATTGCCGAAAGCCAAGCCAGAAAAAGCCTGAGGAGCGACTGATGAGCCTGAATAACGCTCGCCCGCTGCTGGGCTGCATTGCCGATGACTTCACCGGCGCGACCGACCTTGCCAACATGCTGGTGCGCGGCGGTATGCGCACCGTGCAGAGCATCGGCATCCCCAGCGCCGAAATGGCTGCCGGCCTGGACGCCGACGCGATTGTCATCGCCCTGAAATCGCGTACCACACCAAGCGCCGACGCGGTGGCTGAATCCCTCGCTGCGCTGGAATGGCTGCGCGAGCGCGGCTGCGAGCAGATCTTCTTCAAATACTGCTCGACCTTCGATTCCACCGCCGCGGGTAACATCGGCCAGGTCAGCGAAGCACTGCTGGAGCAACTGGACAGCGACTTCACCCTCGCCTGCCCGGCCTTCCCGGAAAATGGCCGCACGATTTTCCGTGGCCATCTGTTCGTACAGGACCAGTTACTCAGCGAATCGGGCATGCAGAACCACCCGCTGACGCCCATGACCGACGCCAATCTGGTGCGTGTGCTGCAAGCGCAGACCCGCCACAAGGTCGGCCTATTGCGCTATGACAGCATTGCCCAGGGCGTCGAAGGCGTGCGCAACAGAATTGCCGAGCTGCGCGCCGAAGGTGTGAGCATGGCGATCGCCGATGCCCTGTCGGATGCCGATTTGTACACCCTGGGCGAAGCCTGCGCCGACTTGCCGCTGCTGACCGGTGGCTCGGGTCTGGCGCTGGGCCTGCCGGGTAACTTTCGCAAGGCGGGCAAGCTGCGCGATATCGATGCCGCCAAACAGGTCGCCATCAGTGGTGGCGAAGTGGTACTGGCGGGTAGCGCATCGGTCGCCACCAACGGTCAGGTTGCGGCCTGGCTGGAAGCCGATCGCCCTGCGCTGCGCATCAATCCGCTGGATCTGGCCGCTGGCAAGCCAGTGGTCGAGCATGCGCTGGCCTTTGCCAGAGATGCCGGGCAGACCGTATTGATCTACGCCACCAGCACACCGGATGAGGTCAAAGCCGTGCAGAAAGAACTGGGCGTTGAACGCTCCGGAGCCATGGTCGAAGCCGCACTCGGCGAAATCGCCAAAGGGCTGCTGAACGCTGGTGTGCGCCGCTTTGTGGTCGCCGGTGGCGAAACCTCCGGTGCCGTGGTTCAGGCGCTGGGCGTGCAACTGTTGCAGATCGGCGCACAGATCGATCCGGGCGTTCCGGCCACAGTCAGCAGCGGCGTGCAACCGCTGGCACTGGCGCTCAAGTCCGGTAATTTCGGCGCTCGCGACTTCTTCGCCAAAGCCCTCAAGCAACTGGCGGGGGCGGCCTGATGAACGACGAAAACGCACTGCGTCAGGAAATCTGCGACGTCGGCCGTCTGCTGTATGGCCGTGGCTATACGGTGGGCAGCGCCGGCAACATCAGCGCACGACTCGACGACGGCTGGCTGATTACCCCGACCGATGCCTGCCTGGGCCGCATGGACCCGGCCGATATCGCCAAGGTCAATCTGGCCGGTGAATGGGTATCCGGTAGCAAGCCGTCCAAGACCCTGGCCCTGCACCGCGAAGTCTACGACCGCAACCCGCAGGTCGGCGGCGTGGTGCACACCCACTCGACGCATCTGGTGGCGCTGACCCTGGCGGGCGTATGGCGCGAAGACGACATTCTGCCGCCGCTGACGCCGTATCAGGTCATGAAGGTCGGGCATATCCCGCTGATCCCTTACGAGCGTCCGGGCTCGCCGAAAGTCGCCGAGCGCGTGGCGGAACTGGCCAACAGCGTGCGCGGCGTGATGCTCGAGCGGCTCGGCCCGGTGGTCTGGGAAAGTTCGGTGGCCAAGGCCTGCTACGCCCTGGAAGAGCTGGAAGAAACAGCGCGTCTGTGGCTGATGAGCAATCCCAAACCTGCGCCGCTGGACCCGGCGGCGCTTGAAGAACTGCGTCAGGTGTTCGGCGCGAAGTGGTAACGGACACACATTGATCGGGGGGCGCGCTGCGCCTCCCGGACGAAAAACAATAACAACAGGAATCGAGAGCATGACTCACCCCTATCCCGCTGTTTCGTTGTTCCTCTTTACCACCATCGACCGGAGTGCACGGGCATGACGCCGCTCATGTTGATGATCGTGGCCGGTGCGGGCATCGCACTGCTGTTGTTCCTGGTGCTCAAGTACAAATTCCAGCCCTTTGTCGCCCTGATGCTGGTCAGCATTATCGTGGCGCTGGTCGCCGGTGTTAAACCGGCCGATCTGGTTTCCACCATTGAAGGCGGCATGGGCAAGACGCTCGGCCACATCGCGATCATCATCGCTTTGGGCGCGATGATCGGACGCATCATCGAGCTGTCGGGCGGGGCCGAGGCGCTGGCCAAAACCCTGATCAACCGCTTCGGTAACAGACGCACGCCACTGGCGCTGACCGTTGCAGGCTTCATGGTCGGTATTCCGGTGTTCTTCGAGGTCGGCGTGATCATCCTCATGCCGCTGGCTTACGGTGTGGCACGGGCGGCACGCAAGCCGCTGCTGATCTTCGCGCTGCCAATGTGTGCAGCCTTGCTTGCCGTGCACGCGTTCCTGCCGCCGCACCCCGGCGCGGTAGCCGCTGCCAGCCAGTTGGGCGCGGACCTGGGCCGGGTGCTGATGCTGGGTATTCCGATCGTTGCCGTGCTGTGCATGATCGGCTACTTCGTCGCGGGCCGCATGACCCGTAAGACCTACCCGATGACCGATGATATTCGCGCCGAAGTCTACGGCCCGCACGTTACCAACGAAGACCTGGAAGCCTGGGCGCGCAACGATTATTCCGCTGTACGTGAAGCCACTGAAACCAGAACCCTGGGCGCGGAAGAAACCGCCAGCAGCCTGGCAAGCAAACTGCCGCCAGCGCCTGCACCGGGTTTCGGGCTGATCATCGCGCTGATTCTGCTGCCGATCGTGCTGATTCTGATGGGCACCCTGGCGACGACCATGCTGCCTGCAACGTCGACGCTGCGTGCAGTGCTGACTGTTCTAGGTGCGCCGCTTGTGGCATTGCTGATCGATACACTGCTTTGCGCATGGCTGTTGGGCTCGCGTCGTGGCTGGAGTCGCACTCAGGTGTCCGACGTGATCGGCTCGGCCTTGCCCGGTGTGGCGATGGTGATCCTGATTGCCGGTGCCGGTGGCGTGTTTGGCAAGGTGCTGGTCGACACCGGCATTGGTGCGGTGGTCTCCGAGGCGCTGCGCAACACCGGTCTGCCGGTACTCGCGCTGGGCTTCCTGCTGACCCTGCTGCTGCGCGCTGTTCAGGGTTCGACCACCGTTGCACTGGTGACCACTGCAGGCATTCTCAGCCCGCTGATCGCCACGCTGGACCTGAGCGCCAACCACCTGGCTCTATTGTGCCTGGCGATGGGCGGTGGCGGTCTGGCCATGTCGCACATCAATGATGCCGGTTACTGGATGTTCACCAAGCTGGCAGGCCTCAACGTCGCCGACGGCTTGCGCACCTGGACCGTACTGGTCACGCTGCTCGGCACACTGGGCTTCGTGATCACCCTGCTGCTTTGGCCATTCGTCTGACCCTTTGAAGACTGGAGTTAACATGCCTCGTTTTGCCGCCAACCTCAGCATGCTGTACCCGCAGCATGACTTTCTTGAGCGCTTTGCCGCAGCCGCTGCCGATGGTTTCGGCGCGGTCGAGTACCTGTTCCCCTACGCCTACAGCACTCAGGAACTCAAGCAGCGCCTGAGCGACAACGGTCTGGTGCAGGCGCTGTTCAACGCCCCGCCAGGCGACTGGGAGGCAGGCGAGCGAGGCATTGCCACGCTGCCGGGCCGTGAAGCGGAATTTCGCAGCGGTATCGAGCAGGCGTTGGAATATGCGCAGGTGCTGGGCAATGACCGAGTGCATGTCATGGCTGGCTTGCTGGCCGATGAAAGCTTGCGTGAGCGTCATCAGGCGGTCTATCTGGAAAACCTCGCGTTCGCGGCTGAGCAAGCCAAGGGCGCAGGCGTCACGATTCTGATCGAGCCGATCAACACCCGCGACATGCCGGGCTTCTTCCTCAATCGTCAGGATCAGGCACAGGACATCTGCAAGCTGGTGGGTGCCGACAACCTGAAGGTGCAGTTCGACTGCTACCACTGCCAGATCGTCGAAGGTGACCTGACCAGCAAGCTGCGTCGCGACTTTGCGGGCATTGGTCATATTCAGATCGCCGGGGTACCGGATCGCCATGAGCCGGACTTGGGCGAACTGAACTACGAGCACCTGTTCAACGTCATCGACGAGCTGGGCTACAGCGGCTGGATCGGCTGCGAATACCGTCCGAAAGGCGATACCAGCGTGGGTCTGGCGTGGTTGCGCAAGCTACAAGCCAAGAGCTGAAAAACGCGGGATAGACGACGCGGAGCGTGAGGAACGATCACTCTGTAACTGTCGTGCCCAGGCACGCCAGGCTTGCGCAAGAACACTATCGTGCGACGCTCCGCGTCGCATGCCGTTCTGGACGCTCTGCGTCCGCTCTTCAGCGACCCGAGCCTCAATCCTCTACGTCGAACTGGTCCTTTATATAGCGGATTTCAGTCCGGCCATGCGGCGCTGGCTGGCCGTCTTCGTCGAGGTTGACGAAGACGATCTTGTCGACAGTCAAAATGCTTTTGCGGGTGATCTTGTTGCGCACCTGGCACTTGAGGGTGATCGAGGTGCGGCCGAATTCTGTGGCGGTGATGCCTAGCTCAATGATGTCGCCCTGACGCGAGGCGCTGACAAAGTTGATTTCAGAGATGTACTTGGTCACCACCCGCTGATTACCCAGTTGAACGATCGCGTAGATCGCCGCTTCTTCATCGATCCAGCGCAGCAGGCTACCGCCGAACAACGTGCCGTTGGGGTTGAGGTCTTCGGGCTTGACCCACTTGCGGGTGTGGAAATTCATGTTCACTCCTGAGCGTCTGGCCGGTAGAGACGTGCATGATGGCAGAGCCGACGGCCCGCGCCCATGCCTGTGTCATAGCGAATGTGCATAGACTCGATTACAGACAGATGGCAATTGTATGGCCTTTAAACCGACAGAAAGCCTTGGGAAGAATCGCGAGCGCAGCTATACTGCCCAACGTTTCAAAACGGTCATCCACGCTTGATACCGTTCCCGCCACCTGTCCGAGGGGCGCTGCAGCAGGTTTTCCCTGTCAGGCTCGGATGGGGCGTTGTTTGCCAGGACGATCCTCGACCGGCAAACCTTAAACGCACAACGGCGCCCATTCGCATTTTTATGGAATGGAGACTCTCAATGAGTGCTGTAATCACGCCCGCAGAATTTAATGACTACAAGGTTGCCGACATTTCCCTGGCCGCCTGGGGTCGTCGCGAAACCATCATTGCCGAATCCGAAATGCCTGCCCTGATGGGTCTGCGCCGCAAATACGCCGGTGACCAGCCGCTCAAGGGCGCGAAAATTCTCGGCTGCATCCACATGACTATTCAGACCGCCGTGCTGATCGAAACCCTGGTTGCCCTGGGTGCCGAAGTTCGCTGGTCGTCGTGCAACATTTTCTCCACTCAGGACCAGGCCGCCGCTGCCATTGCCGCTGCCGGCATTCCTGTGTTCGCCTGGAAGGGCGAAACCGAAGAAGAATACGAGTGGTGCATCGAGCAGACCATCCTCAAGGATGGCCAGCCATGGGACGCCAACATGATTCTCGACGACGGCGGCGACCTGACCGAGATCATCCACAAGAAATACCCGGCGATGCTGGAAAAGATCCACGGCGTTACCGAAGAAACCACCACGGGTGTTCACCGCCTGCTGGACATGCTGGCCAAGGGCGAGCTGAAAATCCCGGCCATCAACGTCAACGACTCGGTGACCAAGAGCAAGAACGACAACAAGTACGGCTGCCGTCACAGCCTGAACGACGCCATCAAGCGCGGCACCGACCACTTGCTGTCCGGCAAGCAGGCACTGGTGATCGGCTACGGTGACGTGGGCAAGGGCTCGGCCCAGTCCCTGCGTCAGGAAGGCATGATCGTCAAAGTGACCGAAGTCGACCCGATCTGCGCCATGCAGGCCTGCATGGACGGTTTCGAGCTGGTCTCCCCGTTCATCGACGGCGAAAACGACGGCACTGAAGCAAGCATCGACAAAGCGCTGCTGGGCAAGATCGACCTGATCGTGACCACCACCGGTAACGTCAACGTTTGTGATTCGAACATGCTCAAAGCGCTGAAAAAACGCGCTGTGGTGTGCAACATCGGTCACTTTGACAACGAAATCGACACCGCTTTCATGCGCAAGAACTGGGCATGGGAAGAAGTGAAGCCACAGGTTCACAAGATCCATCGCACCGGCCCAGGCTCGTTCGACGCACAGAACGACGACTACCTGATCCTGCTGGCCGAAGGCCGTCTGGTAAACCTGGGTAACGCCACTGGCCACCCAAGCCGCATCATGGATGGCTCGTTCGCCAACCAGGTTCTGGCGCAGATCTTCCTCTTCGAGCAGAAGTACGCTGACCTGGCACCGGCCAAAAAGGCCGAGCGTCTGACCGTTGAAGTGCTGCCGAAGAAACTCGACGAAGAAGTGGCCCTGGAAATGGTCCGCGGCTTCGGCGGCGTTGTGACCAAGCTGACCAAGACCCAGGCCGATTACATCGGCGTGACCGTCGAAGGTCCGTTCAAGCCGCACGCTTATCGCTACTGATTGATCTTCTGTGAAGAGTGCGCGGCGTTCCTGACGCCTCTCACTCTCTCAGTTGGCAATTATCTGTGGGAGCGGACTTGTCCGCGAAGGGGCCTGTGCATTCAATCAAGATGCAGCGTCTGAAATAAAGCCTTTGCGGACAAGTCCGCTCCTACAAAGTATGTGTTCGTTTCTATATCGAGATCGGCCTCCATGAGCCAAGAACGCCGCTTCAGCTTCGAGTTCTTTCCTACCAAGACCGACGCTGGACATGAAAAGCTGCTGACCGTTGCTCGTCAGCTCGCTACGTACAACCCCGATTTTTTCTCCTGCACCTACGGTGCCGGTGGCTCGACCCGCGACCGCACGCTCAATACCGTGCTGCAGCTGGAAAACGAGATCAAAGTCCCTGCTGCACCGCATTTGTCCTGCGTGGGCGACAGCAAGGACGACCTGCGCAACCTGTTGGCGCAGTACAAGGATGCGGGCATCAAACGCATCGTGGCACTGCGCGGCGACCTGCCTTCCGGCATGGGCATGGCCAGCGGTGAGCTGCGTCACGCCAATGACCTGGTGAGCTTCATTCGCCAGGAAAGCGGCAGCCATTTCCACATCGAAGTCGCCGCCTACCCGGAAATGCATCCGCAGGCGCGCAATTTCGAAGACGACCTCAAGCACTTCGTCAACAAGGCCAACGCCGGCGCCGACAGTGCGATCACGCAGTACTTCTTCAACGCCGACAGCTATTTCAACTTCGTCGAGCGGGTCGAGAAGATGGGCGTCAGCATTCCGATGGTGCCGGGCATCATGCCGATCACCAACTACAGCAAGCTGGCGCGTTTCTCGGATGCCTGCGGTGCGGAAATCCCGCGCTGGATCCGTAAACAGCTGGAAGCCTACGGCGATGACGTGCAAAGCATCCAGGCGTTTGGCGAAGAAGTCATCACGCAGATGTGCGAACGACTGCTGCAAGGCGGCGCCCCCGGCCTGCATTTCTACACGCTGAACCAGGCAGAACCGAGCCTGGCGGTGTGGAACAACCTGCAACTGCCACGCTGAAAACGGCTGCGGCACCGCGGTCCGACCGGTAATTTCCGGGGGATCGCGGCCTCATACACCGTTGGGCAGCAGGAAAGCGGCGTATTGCGCTCGCTCTGTTATACTCCAGCCTTCCCGCCAGGCTTACGCCCGGACGCCCGGTCTTGCAATCGTCATCCGTTCACGCCAACAGCGCAATTTTCATCAAGCGCAGACGTCACGGAATGCACTGAAGACCCGGCAGGACCGGACGGGATCGCGTTGTCTTTACACGCCATTCGCGCCAGGCAAGACATCCCTTGAGCTTAAGCTCCAACAGAACAGGATTACTCATGTCCTTTGCTTCCCTCGGTCTCTCCGAGGCTTTAGTCCGCGCCATCGAGGCAGCGGGCTATACCCAGCCTACCCCCGTGCAACAGCGGGCCATTCCCGCCGTGTTGCAAGGTCGCGACCTGATGGTTGCGGCACAGACCGGTACTGGTAAAACCGGCGGTTTCGCCCTCCCAATTCTGGAGCGGCTGTTTCCCAATGGTGTTCCGGACAAATCCCAGCGTCATGGCCCGCGTCAACCACGCGTTCTGGTCCTGACCCCCACTCGCGAACTGGCCGCACAGGTGCACGAGAGCTTCAAGCTCTATGCCCGCGACCTGAAGTTCGTCAGCGCCTGCATCTTCGGCGGCGTCGGCATGAACCCTCAGGTTCAGGCCATGTCCCGTGGCGTGGACGTCCTGGTGGCCTGCCCCGGCCGCCTGCTCGACCTGGCCGGTCAAGGCAGTGTCGATTTGTCCCACGTTGAAATCCTGGTGCTCGATGAAGCAGACCGGATGCTCGACATGGGCTTCGTCCATGACGTGAAAAAGGTCCTCGCGCGTCTGCCGGCCAAGCGCCAGAACCTGCTGTTCTCGGCAACCTTCTCCAATGACATCACGTCATTGGCCGGCAAGCTGCTGCACAACCCAGAGCGCATCGAAGTCACGCCGCCGAACACCACGGTCGAGCGTATCGAGCAACGGGTTTTCCGCCTTGCCGCCAATCACAAGCGTTCGCTGCTGGCGCACCTGATTACCGTCGGTGCCTGGGAACAGGTGCTGGTCTTCACCCGCACCAAGCACGGCGCCAACCGTCTGGCCGAGTACCTGGACAAGCACGGCCTTGCGGCTGTCGCGATCCACGGCAACAAGAGCCAGAACGCCCGTACCAAGGCACTGGCCGACTTCAAGGCAGGTGATGTACGCATCATGGTTGCGACCGATATCGCCGCACGCGGCCTGGATATCGACCAGCTGCCGCATGTCGTCAACTTCGAGCTGCCCAACGTCGACGAAGACTACGTTCACCGTATCGGTCGTACCGGCCGGGCCGGTCGTTCGGGCGAAGCCATTTCCCTGGTTGCGCCGGACGAAGAGAAGCTGCTCAAAAGCATTGAGCGCATGACTAAACAGAAGATCGCCGATGGCGACCTGATGGGCTTCGACATCACCGCAGTCGAGGCTGAAAAACCGGAAGTGCGTGAGCGTCCGGATGTTCGAAACTCCCGTGGTGCACGTCCTGCCGGCGACAAGAACAACGGCGGTCGTCGCGACAAGGGCAAGGACAAAGGCAAGGAAAAACCTGCCGCTGCAGCCGCCACTGGCGAACGCCCTGCAAGGCAGCCACGCGAAAAAAAACCTCGTGAGGGCACGCCTCGCAGCGAACAGCGTGCATCGCAGCCATCCATACCGCGCCCGGCAGCCGATCGTGCGCCGGACGAGTTCCGCGATGATGAAGTAGACAACTTCGGCAATCGTGCTGACTACGTCAGTCCTTATCAGGGCAAAGGCCAGAACCGTGGTCGTCGTCCTGCTGCTGCGCCCGGTGCAGCACCGGCTGCTGGCGGCGCAGCTCGCCCAGCCAATTCGGGTCGACCTGCGGGCGGCGCTCGTAACGGTTCCGGTACTGGCGCGCCAAAGCGCAACGGTTCGGGTTCGTCGGCTCCGCGTTCGCGTGATGGCCAGCCGCGCGGTCGTCGCCCGGCACGTGAAGATCAGCCCTTGCCGCGTGAAGGTCAGGAGCCAGCCGTGCGTGCCCCGCGCGACGGTCAACCTCAGCCGAAGATCGTGCACAAGGAATCCAAGATCGACCGTTTCCCGTCTGCCGAGCAACTGGACCAGTTGCCAACACGCCCACGCGGTGAAAAACCGGCCCTGCTGACCCGCAATCGCGACAGCTGATAGCCACGCAACACTAAAAACGCCCCGACCTGCTCGGGGCGTTTTTGTTTGTGGCCCTGGAGGATGTTGATATCGCTCCCACGCTCTGCGTGGTAGCGCAGCCTTGATATTGACTATCGTGCCGACGCTCCGCGTCGGCATGCAGTTCTGGACGCTCTGCGTCCTCTTTGTTGCGCTCCGCGTCAAACACAGGTTCTGCGACGTCAGTGCCACTGTAATAAAGAAGCGCTTTATTCATCGCTCCCACGCTCTGCGTGGTAGCGCAGTCCTGGACGCTCTGCGTCCGATCTTGAGACGGCAGCGCGGCGCCGATCTGTGACGCAGAGCGTCACGAACTGCATGTCAACGCAGAGCATTGGCACGATAGTCATCCCAAGACGTTTCATCGCACCAACAAAAACGCCGACCCAAGGGTCGGCGTTTTTTCGATCAAGCGTGCAATTACTTCTTCTGTACGCCTTCGAAGCTGATGTCCAGATCCAGCGTCTGCGACGTCGGGCCTGGGCCCTTGATGCCGAAGTCGTTCAGGTTCAGCGTCGAAGTACCGTTGAAGCCGGCACGGTAGCCGCCCCACGGATCCTTGCCTTCGCCGTTGAAGGTTGCCTTGATGACGATTGGCTTGGTCACGCCGTGCAGGGTCAGGTCGCCAGTGACGTCAGCCGTTTTCTCGCCAGTCGATTTGACTGCGGTGGAAACGAATTTGGCTTCCGGGTATTTGGCAACGTCCAGGAAATCCTTGCTGGAGATGTGTTTGTCGCGCTCGGCGTGGTTGGTGAACAGGCTGGCGGTTTTCAGCTCGACATTGATTTTGCTGGCTTCAGGCTTGGCAGCGTCGAAGCTGAACGTGCCGTTCCAGTCCTTGAAGGTACCGTGAATGAAGCTGTAGCCCAGGTGGCTGATCTTGAAGTCAACGAATGCGTGTTGACCTTCCTTGTCGATAACGTAGTCGGCGGCCATGGCCTGGCCAGCAGACAACAGTGCGGTACCCAGAGCCAGAGCGGCGAGAGACTTCTTCAACATGCTTTTATTCCCGTTTTGGTTGAACAATCAATTACGACCCAGCATGCGCTTGAGGGTCACATCGCGATCGATGAAGTGGTGTTTCAATGCAGCAAGACCATGGAGCCCCGCGAATATCACGATGACCCAGGCCAGATACAGGTGAATCCAGCCCGCCGTTTCTGCCTGATCAGGAAGGCCCGACACCAGCGCGGGCACATCGAACAGGCCGAATACTGGAATCCCCACGCCGTCGGCGGTGGAAATGAGATACCCGGCGAACATCACGGCAAACAGTGCGACGTACAAAAACAGATGGCCGAATGCAGCACCGATGCGCGTCAACTTACTGTAGCTGGTCAACGGCGGCGGTGGCGGACTGAGCAGACGCCAGACCACGCGGATCAGCATGATTGCAAACAGCGTGATGCCGATGCTCTTGTGCAGATCAGGGCCCGCCTTGCGCCACGTATCGTAGTAATCCAGCCCGACCATCCACAGCCCCAGCGCAAACATTCCAAACACGACAGCAGCCACACCCCAGTGCAGCACCATGCTGACCAGACCGTAGCGAGAGGATGAATTACGTAGCTGCATTACCAGTACCTTGTCAGAAGTGTTACCAGACTAGCTTTTTATCTATCGAATGAAAGCGCAAAATTTCGCTCGGACGTATCGAACAATACGATAGGTCTGCTTGACCTTTCGTACGCCGGTTCTGCTGGTTACACCAACACCTGACAGGCTTTACAGCATCTCAGGCTGTCCTCGCTGCGGCAGCATCTCGATAATTTGCCGTCAGTAATACTTTGCAATGACCATCGGCCGTTCGATACCGATGAACGGCATGATCCGCTCAGATATCCCCAGCCCACACAGACAGAACGAATTCAGCGCGCATAAAAAAAGGACGCGGCATACACCGCGTCCTCTTTCGCTCAGCTATTGCCCGGTCAGTTGTTAACGTCTGCGGGCGCTGTTTCAGCAGGGGTTTTGGCAGGAGCCGGTTTGCTCTGAGCCTTTTTCGCAGCTTCCTTTTTCGCAGCTTCCTTTTTTGCTGCTTCTTTCTTCGCCGCTTCTTTTTTGGCGGCTTCCTTGCTCTGCAGCTTTTTCTCAGGCTCAGCCTTGGTCGCCGGTTTCTTCGCAGGCTCGGCTTTTACCGGCGGCTTGGCAGGCTGGACAACCGGCGCAACCACGGGTGCTGGCGCGGTAACAGGTGCTGGAGCTGCAGCCGGTTCCGGGGCCTTCTCTACCGGAGCAGGTGCCGGGGCCGGTTCTTCACCACCACCAAACATGCGCGAGAAGAAGCCTGGCTTGTCGGCCTGCGGCTTGGCAGGTTCAGCCGGTTTGTCGGACGAACCACCGAACAGGTTGCTGACGAAATTGCCTTCGGACTTCTGCGAAGCCGGGGCCGGTGCTTTCGGCGGTGCAACCTTGACCGGTTCGAACGACTTGCCAGCCGCCAGATCCTGGACCTGACCGGCCGCACGCTGACCGCTGCGCAAGGCACCTTCCAGAGTGCCGGGGTACAAGGTGTCGGTGTGCTCGCCAGCGAAGGCTACACGCAGAATCGGCCGCTCCCACAGACGCCAGTATTTACTGATCTGGCCGGGGCCGAACGCCAGGTAAGAACCGCCCGTGGACGGGTCGACGCTGTAACGGCGGATTTCATAGCCGGTGTAAGCGCCACGTGCTTCAGGGTAGAACGCATGCAGGCGGATCAATACCTGATCAACCATCTGCTTGTCGCCGAAGGCCTGCATGATGCGTGCGTTGTCGCCGGACAGGTTGATCACCACGTTGGCGCCGCCCTTGAGCGCGGGCTCTACCCACAACATGCCCAGACCGGTGTTGCTGAATACTTCACCGGACATGCGTGCCTTGCTGTCCCAGACCGGGGTCTTGAACTTGAGCATGATCTGGTCGCGCCAGCCGTAGTTGGTGCTCTTGATCGCGCCCATGTGCTGAGCGTCCAGCGCAGGCGTCATCTGGATCTTGCCCAGCGAGCGCAGCGGTACGGCCATGACCACGTAATCTGCGGTGTAGCTGGTTGCGCCAGCCTTGACGGTGACCTTGTCCTTCTCCTGAACGACTGCCGTCACCGGCGAATTGGTCTTGACGGTCTTGAGCTGCTTGACGAACGCCTGGGTCAGCACCGCACTGCCACCGGGCAGGCGCGCAGCACGCAAGTCACGCTCGTCGACCGAGCGATAAACCCGCGATTGCTGGGCAAGGTACAGCAGCGACAGGCGCGAAGGCTCGTCGTAGCGGGTACGGATCTGCTGGTTGATCAACTGACGCGCTGTGGCAGGCAGGTTCAGGCGGTCCAGCCAGTTGGCGACGTTGATCTGGTCCAGCGCGAACAAGGTGCTGTTGGAAGCGGGGTTTTCCGAGTCGTCAACCGAGCGCGCGAGGTTGTCCAGCGTGTCGTTGTAGCGCTTGATGGCTTCGGCGGTCGCAGGCTGTTTGACGGCCAGGTCAGCCTGGGTGAAGTACACACCGTCGATCAGGTAGCTGGGCGTGCGAACAAATTCAGGCGCAGGCACGGTCGTCAGCTTGAAGCTGTCCAGGTAGCGGTTCAGCACAGGCTGAGCCTTGGTGTTGCCGATCCACTCGCTGGTCGCCAGACCGGAACGTCCGCCCAGGCTGGGCTTGGCTTCCAGTAGCGTCACCTGCCAGCCTTTGGCCTGCAGTTCATAGGCAGCGGTCAAGCCTGCCAGACCACCACCGACGACAATGGCGGTTCGTTGTTTTTCATCGGCGAGCGTCGAAACGCTGACCAACCCTGCCACTATCAGCGCACAGGCGCGCAGCCAACCAGAAAGCATTCGGCGAACTCCAGAAAACATAGGGAAGATTGGGCAAGTCAGCCCGGCACATCGACTTGCTGCGCAGGATACGCGAGCCATCAAATAGCCGCCAGCAATGTCCATCAGCTGTTAAAACTGCATCAAAGGTTGTTCCGCAGCCGGGCATTGCATAGGCTTGCGCGATTGTTCGTCCTCGCATCAGGCGAGTCGCTACCCGGAGATTGAAAATGGGCCTCAATGACCAGTGGATGCAACGTGACCTGAAGGTCCTGTGGCACCCCTGCACCCAGATGAAAGACCACGAAAATCTGCCGTTGATACCGATCAAGCGCGGTGAAGGCGTATGGCTTGAAGACTTCGAAGGCAAGCGTTATCTGGACGCTGTCAGTTCCTGGTGGGTCAACGTTTTCGGACACGCCAACCCGCGCATCAACCAGCGCATCAAGGATCAGGTCGACCAACTGGAGCACGTGATTCTTGCCGGTTTCAGTCATCAGCCGGTCATCGAGCTGTCGGAACGGCTGGTCAAACTGACCCCTGAAGGCCTCAACCGCTGCTTCTACGCCGACAATGGCTCATCGTGCATTGAAGTCGCGCTGAAGATGAGCTTTCACTACTGGCTCAATCGCGGCCAGCCGGACAAGAAGCGCTTCGTCACCCTGACCAACAGCTACCACGGTGAGACCATGGCGGCGATGTCGGTGGGCGACGTGCCGCTGTTTACCGAAACCTACAAGGCGCTGCTGCTCGACACCATCAAGGTGCCGAGCCCCGACTGCTATCACCGCCCGGAAGGCATGAGCTGGGAAGAGCATTCGCGCAACATGTTCGCCGCCATGGAGCAGACCCTCGCCGAACACCACGCCAGCGTTGCGGCAGTGATCGTCGAACCGCTGATTCAGGGCGCAGGCGGCATGCGCATGTATCACCCGGTCTACCTCAAGCTGCTGCGCGACGCCTGCGACCGCTATGGCGTGCACCTGATCCACGATGAAATCGCCGTAGGTTTCGGCCGCACCGGAACCATGTTCGCCTGTGAACAGGCCGGCATCCGTCCGGATTTCCTGTGCCTGTCCAAGGCGCTGACCGGTGGCTACCTGCCGCTGGCGGCCTGCCTGACCACCGATGATGTGTACGACGCGTTCTACGACGACTACCCAACGCTGCGCGCGTTTCTGCACTCACACAGTTACACCGGCAACCCGCTGGCCTGTGCGGCGGCGCTGGCGACACTGGATATCTTCGAGCAGGACAACGTCATCGAAAACAACAAGGCCCTGGCGCAGCGTATGGCGACAGCCACGGCGCATCTGGTGGACCATCCACATGTGGCGGAAGTGCGTCAGACCGGCATGGCCATCGCTATCGAAATGGTTCAGGACAAAGCCACCAAGACCGCCTACCCGTGGCAGGAACGGCGTGGCATGAAGGTCTTTCAGCATGCGCTGGAGCGCGGTGCATTGCTGCGACCACTGGGCAGTGTGGTGTATTTTCTGCCGCCGTACGTGATTACCCCGGAGCAGATCGATTTTCTGGCCGAGGTGGCCACCAAGGGCATTGATATCGCTACGCGCAGCAGTGTCAGTGTTGCCGTGCGCGAGAACTTTCATCCGGATTTCAGAGATCCGGGCTAGGGCTGGAATTTGCGGCGCCGCGACTGACGCCTTCGCGGACAAGTCCGCTCCCACGAGCGGCCCGGGCAACACCGCATTAATGTGGGAGCGGACTTGTCCGCGAAAGCGGCCATCACAAAACAACACCGGAACCGAGACACACCATGAGACTCTCCCGCTTTTTTACTGAAGCGCCGCTTAGCCTGGGCGAGCACGAACTGCCTGAGGCCCAGGCGCATTACATCAGCCGCGTGCTGCGCATGACCGAAGGTGACGCGTTACAACTGTTCGACGGATCGGGCCAGGAGTTTCGCGGCACCTTGCTGGAAGTCGGCAAGAAGCGCGTGCATGTGCAACTGACCGAAAGCTTTGCCGGGCAAGTCGAGTCAGGGCTGCGCATTCATCTGGGCCAGGGCCTGTCGCGTGGTGAACGCATGGACTGGGCTATTCAGAAGGCTACCGAGCTGGGCGTCGGCGAAATTACCCCGATTGTCAGCGAGCGCTGTGAGGTGCGTCTCAAGGACGAGCGCGCCGAAAAGCGCCAGGCGCATTGGCAACAGATCGCTATCAGCGCCTGCGAGCAGTGCGGTCGCTCGGTGGTGCCGGTGATTCATGCGCCGATGCCGCTGGACGAGTGGATCAAGCATACCGAGGCCGACCTGAAACTGGTCCTGCACCCGGTGGCCGAGCCGCTGACCAGCCATGACAAGCCAGCCAGCCTGGCCTTCCTGATTGGTCCGGAAGGCGGCTTGAACGACGCAGAAGTCGATCAGGCGCAAGCCGCTGGCTTCCACGCCGCGCGCCTCGGCCCGCGTGTTCTGCGCACTGAAACCGCCCCGGTGGTCGCGCTCAGCGTGGCGCAACAGCTGTGGGGCGATTTCTGACTACTGATGCTCGTCCCCTCCTCACAGCACATAAAAACAAATCGCCACGAAGTGCATCAAACTGCCGCTGATGACGAACAGGTGCCAGATGCCGTGAAAGTGGCGGATCTGGTCGTAGGCGAAGAACAGAATGCCGACGGTGTACAGCACGCCGCCGCCGGCCAGCCAGATGAAGCCCGCCAGGCCGAGCGCAGCAATCAGTGGTTTGACCGCCACGAGGACGATCCAGCCCATCACGGCGTAGATCACGATGGACATGATTCGCGCTTCAGAGCGGGGTTTTATCTCCTGCACAATGCCGATCAGCGCCAGCCCCCAGACGATACCGAACAGGGTCCAGCCCCACGCGCCGCGCAATGTCACAAGACAGAACGGCGTGTAGCTGCCCGCAATCATCAGGTAGATCGAAAAGTGATCGACCTTCTGCATGATCGATTTCGAACGGCCCTTGACGCTGTGGTAGATCGTCGAAACGCTGTACAGCGTGACCAGACAGGCGCCATAGATCGCAATGCTGACCACCTTCCAGACATCGCCGTGCAGACTCGCCATCACCAATAACCAGATTGCGCCGACACCGGCCAGTACTGCGCCCACCAGGTGGGACCAGGCGTTGAATTTTTCTCCGTAATACATCCGCTCAATACCCTCTTGTGGCAAAACACTGGGAGCAGAGGCTCGCGGTTATTGAAACAAATCGCAACACCCTGTTTCAGTGACGGATATTTTAAGCAGCTATCGGCGCACGACTTGTGCACAATCAGCGCACATCAATAACCAGCGCCACGACATGCAGATCGATGACGAACTGACGCTCAAGAAACTGGAAATATTCCTGGCCTTCATGCGCACCGGCAATCTGGCGCGGGCGGCGGAGGAGTTGCAGACCAGCAACGTCAGCGTGCACCGCGCCATTCACTCGTTGGAAAGCGCCCTGCGTTGCCCGCTGTTCAAACACGAAGGCCGCAACCTTACGCCGCTGGAAAGCGCGTATGTGCTGGAAGAGCGTGCGCAGAAGCTGGTGCAGGATGTGCTCGCCACCGTAGAGCTGACCCGTCAGGCGGCAGGCTTTTCGGCGGCGCGCTTCCGCCTGGGGGCCTTGTATTCACTGACCGTCAAGACGGTTCCGCAACTGATCATGGGCCTGAAAATCCGCCGCAGCGAGCTGAATATCGACCTGATTCTGGGTTCGAACATGGACCTGCTGTACAAGCTCAAGAACATGGAAGTCGACGCCATGCTGGTGTCGCTGGATGAAAGCACCCAGGACCCGGACTGCGAGCAGCTGGCGTTGTTTTCCGACGATATCTTCCTGGCTGTGCCCACCGACTCGCCGTTTGCCGAGCACAGCGAGGTGGATCTCAGCGACCTGCGTGAAGCGACATTTATCACCCTCACCCAAGGCTTTGCCACTCATCGCGATGGCATACGGGTGTTTCAGCAGGCCGGGTTCGAGCCCAAAGTGGCGATGCAGGTCAATGACATCTTCACCCTGCTGAGCATGGTCAGCTCCGGCGTCGGCTATGCGCTGCTGCCGGGGCGCATAGCCGCAGTGTATGAAAACCGCGTGCGGCTGATTCCATTGCAGAGCCGCTACCGGATGCAGCAACACATCGGCATGGTCTTTCTCAAGTCCAGAGAGCGAGACCCTAACCTGCTGGCGCTGCTGGCCGAGTGTCGGATGTATGCGAATCGCCTGCTGGAGCAGGCGACCTGATCGAAGGGATCTAACCGACGATTGCGCGCACGATGAAATACAGCGCCGACGGCCCCAGCAGACAGCCCAGTCCGGTATGAAAAGTGGCGGTCAGCGCGCCATAAGGCACCAGACGCCGATCCGTTGCCGCCAGCCCTGCGGTAACGCCGCTGACAGTACCCGCCAGACCACCGAAAACCATCGCCGAACGCGGGTTGTCCAGCCCCATCCAGCGCGCCGCCATGGGCGTACCGACCATCACCAGAATCGCCTTGATCAGGCCGGTGGCAATCGACAGGGCCATCACGTCGGAGGTCGCACCCAACGCAGCACCGGTCACCGGGCCGACGATGTAGGTCACAGCACCCGCGCCAATGGTGGTCATGCTGATTGCATCGCGGTAGCCAAACACCCAGGCAATGCTCGCGCCCACGATAAACGGCAGAATCGTGCCCAACAGCAAGGCAATTGCTCCGATCAGCCCGGCCTTGCGTGCCTCGGTTGCCTGCACTTCAAAGGCAGTCGCCACGATGGCGAAGTCACGCAACATCGCCCCGCCCATCAGGCCGATGCCTGAGAACAGCGCCATATCGGCAAGCCCCTTCTGGCCGCCGGTCAACGTGCCGCCGACCCAGGCCAGAATCAGCCCGATGACAATCGCGATGGCCGAGCCATGCACCCGGCCGAAGGTCAGGCGCTTTGAAAGCACCACCGAGACCCACATGATGATACCGACGAAGGCAAATGCGGTGATCAGCCCGTTGTGTTCAAGTCCTTTCTCGATGAGGTCCCACATATCAGCGACCTCCAGCCGGGGCTATTTCAGGCTTGATCACAGGCGTCAGCAGCGGCTCTTCCTTGGGTAAAGGCTCGCCGCGATTGGTGCGGCTGATCACTGCGATGGTGCAGGCGCAGAGCACCACAGAACCGACAGCGGCCAATACCGCCACCGGCCCGCCCTTGAGTGCGGTCACAACGTTTTGTTGCGCGGCCATCGCCACCACAACCGGTATGTACAGCGCGCCCCAGAAACCCACGCCCATTTCGCAGTCCTTGGTCATGCCGCCGTGTTTCTGCATCCACAGACGTGCGCAGATCAACAGGATCATGGCGATCCCGACCCCGCCCACATTGGATTTCACGCCCAGCAGAACGCCGAGCATGTCACCGAGAATCACGCCCGCGAGCGTGCAGATAGCCAGTAGTGCAACACCATAGATAATCATTGTTGTTATTCCTCTGTTTGCATTGCTGAAGTTGTTGTTTTTGTCCTTCGTAGCAGCTGCACGGCGGCTCTATGGAGTGCGGCGACCCTCCTCGTGCGACAGCGCGATCAGGCTGTCCAGACGCGCAGCCTGAAAGGCCAGCGCTGTTCCTTGCTGGAAGACTTTGCGCGCCAGCCCGGTCAACACGGCACCGGGCGGCAATTCGATGTGCAGGCGCACGCCTCGCTCCCAGGCAGTTTCCACGGTGCTGCGCCAATCGATGACCCGGCACATGTTGAAGGCCAGGTCGTCACGCAGTTTTTCGGCATTCAGCAGCGGACGCGCCGTACTGCCGCTGAGGTAACGTATCTTCGGTGCCTGCAACGCAATCCTTGAAAAGGCTTCTGCCAGTTGCTGCGCGGGAGCTTCCAGCAAGGCGCAATGCGACGGCACGCTGACCGCAAGACGCTTGACCGCCGCGGCCCCCGACGCCTTGGCCAAATGACCGACCTGCTGCATCGCCTCGGCGCTGCCCGATATCACCATCTGGTTGTCGGCGTTGATATTGGCGAGAAACACCGGCATTTGCGGGCTGTGTACTTGCGTGATCAGCGCCTCGACCTGTGTCTGCTCCAGACCGATCACCGCAGTCATGCCATAACCTTCGGGCCAGGCGTTCTGCATCAACTCGCCGCGCAACGCCACCAGGCGCACGGCATCGTCAAAGGCCAGCGCCCCGGAGATCACCGCTGCCGGATAAGCGCCGATGGACAACCCTGCAACGTAATCCGGCACACAGTCACGCGCCTGCAACAGACGGGCGCAGGCGACACCGGCGATCAACAGGCAAAGCTGGACGGCGCGAGTCGCTTGCAGCGCCTGAGTGCTGTCCAACGCCAGTACGTCTTCGCCCAGAGCATCGGCAGCTTCCTGCAGGCAATCGTGGACAACAGGGTCGTCGGGTAACTGATGCAGCATGCCGGCCTGCTGCGCGCCCTGACCGGGAAACACCCACAGGCTACTCATGCGCACGCCCCGATCAGATGCCACGGGTCTGCAACCAGCCGCGCCCCTGCTGCGGTCTTGAGCAACACCCGCCCCGCTGGGCGCGCCCATTCACGCAGCGCCACAGCGCCATGATCGAGTTGCAGCTGGACATCGACCCGGCAGACCGATGTTTCCAGCGCCTCGACCAATTCGGCTGCGCAACTGCGACTTAACGGCTCAGGCGTGCGCAAAATCAGGTCCAGATCGCTGTCCTGATTCAACGCCGCAATACCACTGGCCAATTCGAACCCGGCGCTGCCACCGACACCCCAGACCAGTTCCAGCGCATCCATCACCGGGCGGACCTGGCGCAAGGCACGCAACGCGGGCCAGTCCTGAATATTCTCGACCGGGCACAAGACCAATTGTTCGGGGGTTACCCGCCGATAGACATCCGTCAACAGCATGCTCGCGGCATAGCGCTGCTCACGACCGTAGCCGCGCAACCCTACGGCCACTTGACCGACTGGCACTGCCTGCCGACGCACCACAACCGGCTGCCCGGCCAGCACCGTTTCGACCGCCCATTTGGGCGCATCGTCCGGCAAGGCAGACAGTGGTATGCCCCACAGCAAATCATGGGGCAATACTGCGCAAGCGCTGTCGATCACCATTGCGCCCGCAGCAACTGGCGCACGGTAGCCGATGCCGCACGATTGCTCGCGCCCAGACGGCTGCTCAGGTCGACCCCGCTGGCCTGCACGTCTTTGATCGCACTGCTCAGAACATTGCGGACCTGAGTCAGGTCGTTCGCAGTGGGCTGCTCGATCTGGCTGACCGAGAGGGTTTCCCACAGCAGACCAAGGCTGGCATAGCTGTCAATGTCGTAGGCCATTGGCGGGATGCTGGCGGCGAGCTTTTCCAGGTCTTCGACACTGCGCAGTGTTACCCGAGCGGCGGAAGCCTTGCCCATCGCATGCACCATCACGCCGGGATCACGCAGTGCAATCAGCCGATTGGCCTGATACCCGTGGGCCAGAAACGCGCCGGACATCGCCTTGCCAACCAGCAGACCGATGACCGCATGCCCGGCAAGACGCGCCCGCGCATAGCTGTCCACCGCCCCAGCCAGCGCCTGATGAATGCCCAGCGCTTCTTCGCGGCGGCCATAGGCCTGGCTCGGCACATCGACAATCGCAATCAATGCACGCTTTTCGGCGCGGTCGCGGTCCTGCTCGATGGCATCATCCACAGCTTTGGCCAGGCCCCAGCCTTCCAGCAGACCGACCTCGCCCTGACGCGCCCGAGGGAAACGATTGCCGGTATCGGCAACCACCGCCACAAAGCGCACCGGCTGGTCGCCCAGTGAGCCATCGGCGACCTTGAGCGAGGCAGGCAGACCGTCAACTTGCGTAGCACCTGCGCTCAACGCGTTGAACCAGTGCAAACCCCGTTGTGAATAGCTCATGACCGGGCTCCTTGATAAAGGGTACGTACACTCTGCGGATCGATTTGCGCTTCGGTGTCGAGGCTGGTGAGGCGCTGCAAAAACAGTTCGTACTGGCTGCTGCGATGCGCTGCCGGTACGCCCTGATTGAGCCAGCCGCTGACCTGCTGCCGGACATCGGCCACATCGTCTGCGGCAAAACCGTCCACCAGATCACTGGCAAACCGCTGTTCGCCACCGGTCAGGCTCCAGATAAACGGGCGGTCACGGGAGTCGTATTCTTCGATGCCGGCTTCCTGCTCGATCACCTGTGGGCCGTTCAGGCCCAAGCGGGCCTCCTGGGTCACCAGCAAATAGCTGCACAAGCCCGCAGCAATGGACATCCCGCCAAAACAGCCGACGCTGCCTGCAACCACGCCGATCACTGGCTGGTACTGACGCAAGTCGACCATCGCGGCATGAATCTCGGCAATCGCCGCCAGGCCCAGATTGGCTTCCTGCAAACGCACACCGCCGGTTTCCAGCAGCACGATGGCAGCGGTGGGAATGCCATTGCGGTTGTCTTCAGCAGCCAGCTCCAGCGCGCCTGCCATTTTTGCGCCGCCGACTTCGCCCATGCTGCCGCCCTGAAACGAGCCTTCAATGGCCGCAATGACTACCGGCCGCCCGTCAACAGTGCCCTTGGCAACCACCACGCCATCGTCGGCTTGAGGGACAACGCCTTGTCTGGCAAGCCAGGGCGACATGACGCGATCAAACGGGCCAAGCAATTCGCGGAAGCTGTCGGCATCCAGCAGAGCGCGGGCGCGCTGCCGGGCACCGAGCTCGATGAAACTGTGCTGGCTCAGCAAACGTGCGTTATCAGTCATGACCGATCTCCTCGAAGCCCTGCTCCAGACGCAAGCGCACCACGCCGGGCGTGGCCCCGAAGTCGTGGATGTCGATGCTCAGCGCAGGCGGGGTCTGGCCGTCGAACATGCGCTCGAAAAGATGTTTCCAACGCAGCGAGGCACCGTTGACCGAGGTCACCACCTGAATTGATAGCTTGCCTGGCGAACCGGGCTCCAGCAGCACTTCCAGATCGCCCGAGCCAACCACACCTACCAGCGCGCGGCCTTTGGGCGGCTGTCCGGCAGGGAATTCAAAAGACAGGGTTTCCATTTCAGACACTCCTCGAAACACGGCCGAGCGCAGGCTCCAGACCGTCGATAAACAGGCAGGCAGCCAGCAGATCAGCCGCGCCGCCGGGCGAAGCATTCAGCGCCAGCAATTGCTGATCCAGTTGGTTCAGTGCGCGGCGCCCGGCAAGGCTGGCACTGCCGCCAACGTCCAGCACGTGCTGAGCGCCGCGCTGCATGGTGTGCAAGCCTTCGATACCGGCACGATGCAGCACGCAGGTGTCGGACAGGGTGGTCATGATCGCCAGCAGCGCATCCAGCCGGGCGTTCTGCTCGCCACTGCCCGCCGCGCGACTGCGTTGCAGTTGCGGCAAGGCGAAATCCCTGACTGCCGGGAAGCCTTGCTGCGCCTGTTCCCGGGCGCCCATTACACCGTAACGGCGAACCACTTCATTACCGTGACTGCCTTGCACGAGCACCTGGCGGTCCTTGATCTGCGCCAGGCTGGCAGCCCGCGCGAAGACGGCTTCGGGTGCGCAGTTGCGGGCATCCAGCGCGGCAGCTGTCACCAGCAGGCCCAGCGCCCAGATCGCACCTCGATGAGTATTCACGCCCAGGGTGGTGCGCAGCATCGTCGCTTCACCTTCGCGACCGAGACGGCCGAGCGCCTCACGTAATGGCTGGCCCACTGTGTTGAATTGCCCGGCGGCGTCAGCCATCAACTTGAAGGTCGGCCACAGTGACAGCGCCGAGGAATGCATCAGGCCCAGGTGCAGGTCGGTGTGTGCGCCGCTGCCACGCCGGTCCACCAGTGCAGGTTTGGGCGACAGGTCGGCTTCGGCGATCAGGGCATCGACGGCCAGATCGGCCAGTCGCTCGGCAAGCGAAGCAGCTTGCGGTGTCAATTGAAGTGCGCTCATCACCAACTCCTGAATTTGGCAGGCGGGCTGTACAGACCACCGGACCACTGAACCAGATCGGCAATGCTCTTGGCCGCAAGCAGTTCACGGCTGGCATCGGTGCGCCGGATGCCGAGGTCTTCCGGCAGCGCGATCAGCCCTTCACGACGCATACGTGCAGTGTCTTTCGGGTTATGGCGCAAGCCGATCACGGTCACGCCCGCCACGGCGGCGATCATCGCCTGACGCTCTTCCAGGCTGCGCGCCTTGTAGAGGTAGGCGATGCCTTCTTCGGTCAACAAATGGGTGACGTCGTCGCCGTAGATCATGATCGGTGCCAGCGGCATGCCGCTTTTCTTCGCCACTTCTACAGCGTCCAGCGTTTCAACGAAGGTCGGCTTGCCGCCCTCCTGAAACGTCTCGACCAACTGCACCACGAGCTTTTTGCCGCGCTCCAGATAGGCATCCGGGCCGCTCTCGTTCTGTTGGCGCATGTCCAGCCATGCCGGGGTGGCATGACGTCTGCCGCGCGGATCATGGCCCATGTTCGGTGCGCCGCCAAAACCTGCCAGCCTGCCACGGGTGACGGTCGAGGAATGCCCGTCTCCATCCACCTGCAGGGTCGCGCCGATAAACAGGTCAACGGCATATTGGCCAGCCAGCTGACAGAGTTGGCGATTGGAACGCAGCGAGCCATCGCGCCCGGTGAAGAACACATCCGGGCGCGCAGCAATGTAGTTTTCCATGCCCAGTTCGGTGCCGAAGCAATGCACGCTCTCGACCCAACCGCTTTCGATGGCCGGGATCAGTGTCGGATGCGGGTTAAGCGTCCAGTTACGGCAGATCTTGCCCTTGAGGCCTAACGACTCGCCGTAAGTCGGCAGAATCAGTTCAATGGCTGCGGTATTGAAACCAATGCCGTGGTTCAGCGACTGAACGTTGTGTTTTTCGTAGATGCCGCGAATCGCCATCATCGCCATCAATACGTGCACCGGCTTGATGTGGCGTGGGTCGCGGGTGAACAGCGGCTCGATGTAGAACGGCTTGTCGGCCACCACCACAAAATCGACCCACGAGGCGGGAATGTCCACGCGAGGCAGTTCGCTGACGTCATCCACCAATTGATTGACCTGAACGATGACGATGCCATCGCTGAATGCGGCCGGCTCGATCAGCGCGGGGGTGTCTTCGGTGCTCGGGCCGGTGTAGATGTTGCCTGCCCGGTCGGCCATGAAGCCTGCGGCCAGCACCACGTTGGGGATCAGGTCCACCACCAGCCGCGAATACAGTTCGATGTAGGTGTGGATCGCACCGATTTCCAGCAGGCCGTCTTCCAGCAACTGGCTGATGCGCAGGCTCTGCGTGCCAGCAAACGAGAAGTCCAGTTTGCGTGCGATGCCTTGCTCGAAAAGGTCGAGGTGCTCGGCGCGGCCAACGCTTGGCATGATCATGTGCAGGTCATGGACCTTGCCCGGATCGACTTTGGCCAGCGCGCGGGACAGGAAGTCCGCTTGCTTCTGGTTATTGCCCTCAAGCACCACCCGATCACCGGAAACCAGCAAGGCCTCCAGCGCCGCGACAATCTTGTCGGTCGACAGCACTACGCCATCGGCCAACGCCCGCACCTGCTCCAGACGCCGCTGCTTCTCGGTGCGACGACGTGTCCAGCGTGCGTCGGGGGAAGTTGTTGTTGTCATGATCGCTCCACGATTTTGCTGTCGTGGGCCACCTTAGGAGCGATAGGGGCAAGCATCAATCAAGCAGCGAGGTGAATCGTTACGGCTGGAGTAACGATAGTAGAAGTGATCATTTTTTGATCACCTTTATTGATGCCCGTAACATCCGCGAAACGCTCTGCTGATCTTTGCGTAGGACCGGTCTTTAAACAGGGCTTCTGCGCACCTGAGTAGCGGTTTTACGCCTAGCCTTCAGGCTTCCAGAACTCAAAGGAAGCACTGCCATGTCGTTCATAGTCAGGGAAGGCGATCTCACCACCACGGGCGGCTTTGTGCTGGCCGCATCGGCAAGCGAGGTCATTGACCTGCGTCGCGTGGCCCGCATGGGCGACCCGGTGTGGTGCCCGGCGTGCACCCGAATCGGTTTCATTGCTCAGGGCAACCCGACGTATGTCGACGATCTGGTGGCGGTTGCCACTCAGGGTCATGAGGTGCGGTGTAGCTGCGCCCCCGGCAGCAACCGCCTGACCGCATCACAGCAAGAAATCCAGGCCGATATGGACGCAGCTGTCACCATCTCCACAGAACTGGCATCTACAGCGAGGCTGCATGCCGAACAGCTTGCGCGCTCACTGAGAGACGGCAGCTATACGCCCGAGGTGCTCAGGCCACGATGATTCCTGCGCCCCAGCGTTATGCATAAGTCTTGAGATGCTCACAGATTGGCTTCTGCCCGAAGGGCGTGGGAGCGAACTTGTTCGCGAATACGGTAGTTCAGACGATACATTTTCTGTGACTATACCGGCCCTTTCGTGAACAAGTTCACTCCCACGGCCTTCGGCCAGAATCAAAAGCGGACTTGTGTATAACGCTGAGTGCTACGCGCGGTGCATACCCATCACGGATGGGCATTGGTCTCCAGCAAGTGATGCAGGTCCACGAACTGCTGCGTCAGCTTGTGACGGGGGTCCAGGTGGATCAGCGGCAGGCTGGCCTGATGCGACTCGCGCATTTTCACCGATGCGCCCAGGTAGACCGGCAACACCGGCAGCCCCTCGGCTATCAGCTCGTCGAGCATCTGCTGCGGCAGGCTGGCTCGGGGCTGGAACTGGTTAACGATGATGCCTTCAACCTTAAGATCTTCGTTGTGATCCTCTTTCAGCTCCTCGATCTCGCGCATCAGTCCGTACAGCGCCTGTCGGGAAAAGCTGTCGCAGTCGAACGGAATCAATACACGATCAGACGCAATAAGCGCCGAAACCGCATAAAAGTTCAGTGCTGGCGGCGTATCCAGATAAATCCGCTCGTAATCCTCACTCAGTTCGTCGAGCAGTTTGCGCAGCTTGTTGATCTTGTGCTTTACCTCAAGTTTGGGCTGCAAGTCGGCAAGCTCGGCAGTGGCCGTGACCACATGCAGGTTATCGAAAGGTGTTTCATAGATATCAACGTGGTTTTTCTTGGCGAACGGTGCTGCTGACAATGTGTTCTTGAAGAACTCGGCAATACCCATCGGAATATCCTGACCGGTAAGGCCGGTGAGGTACTGAGTCGAGTTGGCCTGGGCATCGAGATCGATCAACAACGTCCGATAGCCTTCGTGAGCGCTGACTGCAGCCAGATTGCAGGCGATGCTCGATTTGCCTACACCGCCCTTCTGATTGAATACCACGCGACGCATGCTTTGGGTTCCTTGAAAGATGAAGAAACAGCAGGTGTGGCCGATAACGACCTTAAGAGGTGTAGAGTCTAGGCAGTACATATGACAACAGCGAGCTTATCGCAAAACGGCACGTACCTGCCTGTCATCCTAAAGCCAGACTTGAACTTTAAAATACACGTCTGTAAACGATTTTTATGTAACAAATTTGCTAGTAATGACCCCCATCGGGATAATGCGCGCGCTCGGTCAAATTACCGCACCCAGGCTGATATCTACCTGATATCGATTTAGCGAGAAACAAGCCCGCAGGGGCGGGAAGAGAAGTCTTGATCACCTTCAACATTGCACGATGGCATGCCTGGGCTCCGGGCCTGGCGAGCGCGGAAGACTGGCTGCAATGGAGCCGCAATCCGACGCTACTGGAAACCAGTGATGCCGCGCCAGACGTGTCTTTCCTGCCTGCCATGCAACGTCGCCGCCTGGGCCGCATGGCCAGAATGGCATTTGCAGTCGGCTGGCCATTGACTGAAGGTTTGGGGCGCGTACCGCTGGTGTTTGTCTCGCGCCACGGAGAAACCCCGAGAACGTTTGAAATTCTGCGCGATCTGGCTGCGAACGAGCCGGTTTCACCGACCCAGTTCAGCCTTTCAGTGCATAACGCAGTGATTGGCCTGTGGTCGATCATGCGCGGTGAAACAAGTGAGATGACAGCCCTGGCCGCCGCAGGCGACGGGCTGGAGTATGGAGCGTTCGAGGCCGCAGCGTTGCTGGCCGAGGGTGCAGAAGCAGTATTGCTTGTGGTGACTGAAGAGCAGCCACCACACGCTTATGCACAATGGATTGATGACGTGCCCTTTCCCTACGCGGTCGGCTTGCTGCTGACGCCCGGCAACGAGTGGGAATTGTCTTTGCACAGCGACACACAAGGGAACCCGCAGACTCGATGGCCCCACGCATTGAATCTGCTGCAAGCCTTGCACACTGATCAATCCGTCTGCCTGCACCCCTGGAATAACCGGTTATGGAACTGGCAACGCAAGAACTGAAAAAACGTCAGGATGCTTATTACTGGCGTTTGCTGGCAACCGCCTTCAGCTTTGCCCTCTTCGGGTTCAGCGGCCTGTGCCTGCGCTTGTTCGTTTTTCCGGTACTGAGTTGCCTGCCCGGCAGTGTAGCCAGTCATCAGCGCCGCGCCAGGCGGACCATCAGCCGCCTGTTCTGGCTGTTCATCCGCATCATGGCGCGCATGGGCGTGTTGACCTACGAGGTACAGGGTGCCGAAAAGCTTGGCCGCCCCGGGCAGATGATCATTGCCAACCACCCGTCACTGATCGACGTGGTGTTCCTGATCGGGCTGGTGCGTGACGCCAATTGCGTGGTCAAGCGCAGCCTGTGGGAAAACCCGTTCACCCGTGGCCCGGTGCGCTCCACAGGTTACATCAGCAACGACGGCAGCATGGACATGCTCGATGCCGCCGTGGAGCGCCTGCAAAGCGGCCAGACACTGATTATTTTCCCCGAAGGCACCCGCACCCAGCCGGGTCAGCCGCCGGTCTTTCACCGGGGCGCGGCCGCCATTGCACTGCGTGGCGCGAGCATGATCACTCCGGTGACCATCAAGGTCCAGCCGACCACTCTGACCAAGGCCGAGCCCTGGTATCGCATTGCACAACGCCGCGTGCACTTCAGTTTGCGCGTCGGTGCCGATATAGACCCCACCGCCTTCAGTTCGCTGGGTCCGCCGCCCGTGGCGTCCCGCAAGCTCAACGATTACCTGCATGACTATTTCACCAAGGAGCTCGCCTCAGATGAGCGATCTGCACCAGGACATTAAATTGTTGATCATCGATGCCCTGGGCCTCGAAGACATCACCCCGGAAGATATCGGCAACGATATGACGCTGTTCGGCGAAGGACTGGGACTGGACTCGGTGGATGCGCTCGAACTGGGCCTGGCCATCCAGAAGCGCTATGGCATCAAGATCGATGCCGATGCAAAGGACACCCGTAACCATTTCGCCAGCGTCGACAGCCTTGCGGCCTTCGTCAGCGCCAGACAACCGGCCTGAGAATTGAACATGCAAACCCGTGAAGACATCTTCGAAATCCTGCGCGCCGCAATGGTGGAACTGTTCGAACTGGAGCCTGAGAGGGTCACACTTGAAGCCAACCTGTATCAGGACCTGGAAATCGACAGCATCGATGCCGTGGACCTGATCGACCACATCAAGCGCAAGACCGGCAAGAAGATTGCCGCTGAAGAGTTCAAGTCAGTCAGAACCGTGAACGACGTGGTAGAGGCCGTCTACAAACTGGTCAACGCGGCCGAATGAAGCGGCTGATTGGCCTGATTCTGGTGCTGGCCGGTGTGCTGTATCCGTTTGCCGTCTACTGGGGAACCGAACACTTCGCCCCGTGGCAGTTCGCGCTGCTGCTGGGCAGCCTGTGGCTGGCGCGCGCACTGACCGGCGAGCGCAAGCCCGGCAGCCTGGCGATGGCGCTCGTCGCCCTGGTTTTTTGCGTGGCGCTGGGCGTAATCGACAGCCACCTGATGCTGCGCTGGTATCCGGTACTGGTCAGCGCGTTCATGCTCGGCCTGTTCGGTTCAAGCCTGATCTACGGCCCGCCTATCGTAGAAAGAATGGCGCGCATAAACCGCCCTGAACTGCCCGAGTCCGGCATCCGCTACACCCGTAAAGTCACGCAGATCTGGTGCCTGTTCTTCCTCGCCAATGGCCTCACGGCAGCCATACTGACGCTCTGGGCACCGTTGTCCTGGTGGACGCTGTACACCGGCCTGGTTTCCTACGGATTGATGGGCCTGTTGTTCGCTGTTGAATGGATCGTCCGCCCACCCTCTGCGGGCGGCAAATGAAATGGATCGCATGAACTGGTTGAACCTTGAACACCTGCTGCTCGACGCCCTGCCCGACCGGCCGCTGACACTGGCCCCGACCCTGGACCACGCGCAATTTCGTGATCAGGCATTGAGTGTGGCCGCAGGACTGCAAGCCCGTGGTGTCAAAAACCTCGCGGTACACCTTGAAGATGCCGCTGACCTGGCCGTCGCCTTGTTCGGTGCCTGGCGCGCCGGTGTGCATGTATTGCTGCCCGCGGACTTGCAAGGCCAGACCCGCGAGCGCTGGGCCAATCGGGTCGACCTATGGCTGACCGACCTGGCGCACGACACGCATTTAAGCGATCTGCACGCCGCGCAGCTGGCTCCGGCAGCGCTCGACCTTGACCAGTGCCGGTTGAGCCTGTGCACCTCGGGTTCCAGCGGCGAGCCCAAACTGATTGAAAAACGCCTGCGCCAGCTGGCCAACGAAGTCTGCGGGCTGGAACAGTTGTGGGGCGCGCAGCTTGGTTCGGCATGCATGATCGGCAGCGTCGCGACGCAACATATTTATGGGCTGCTGTTCCGTTTGCTATGGCCGCTGTGCGCCGCACGCCCGTTCGTGCGCCGCCAGTTGCCGTTTGCCGAAGACCTGCAACGCGCCAGCCGCGAATACCCGTCCTTTGCCTGGGTCGCCAGCCCGGCACTGCTCAAGCGCATGGGCGACAACCTCGACTGGAGCAGCCTCAGTGCCGTGCGCCGGGTGTTTTCATCCGGCGGCGCATTGCCAGCCGAAGCGGCGCAAAGCCTGCAACAACGTCTTGGCCAGTGGCCGACGGAAATTCTCGGCAGTTCGGAAACCGGTGGCATCGCCTGGCGGCAGGGCGAACAACGCTGGCAAGCCTTCGACGGCGTAGAGCTGAGTCAGGACAACGAAGGTGCGCTGCGCATCAGCTCGCCCTATCTGCCGCCCGGTCACGTCGAGCAGACCGCCGATGCCGTGCTGATTGGCGATGATGGGCGATTCGAACTGCTGGGCAGGCTGGACCGCATCGTCAAACTTGAAGAAAAGCGCGTGTCGTTGCCGCTGATCGAGCAGGCCCTTACGACTCACGAATGGGTGAACGAAGCGCGCCTTGGCGTGGTTCAGGAAAACCGTGCGTCGCTTGGCGCGCTGCTGGTGCTGAGCGATGCGGGCTTGCTGGCCCTGCGCAATCAGGGTCGTCGAGCGCTGACCGAAGCCTTGCGCCAGTATCTGCGACCGCACTGCGAAACCATCGCCCTGCCGCGTCGCTGGCGTCTGCTGCGGCAGATGCCGCTCAACGCCCAGGGCAAGCTGCCTCAGGCAGAGGTCGAGGCGCTGCTGCTGGCGCCACGCTCGAAACAGCCAGAAGTGCTTGAGCAACAGAACGTCGAAGGCGAGCTGCACCTGCAATTGAGCGTCCCGCCAGATCTGGCATTTTTCAGCGGCCACTTTCCCAAGGCACCGGTCTTGCCAGGCGTGGTTCAGGTCGAATGGGCGATCAGTCTGGGGCAGCGCCTGTTGAATCTGCCAACCGACTTTGCTGGCATGGAAGTGCTCAAGTTTCAGCAACTGGTGCGCCCCGGCGACCGCCTGAAACTGACCCTGCGCTTCGATGCCGCTCGCTCAAAGCTGCATTTCGCCTTTCACAACAGCGAAAACGCACCCTGCTCCAGCGGCCGGATTGTGCTGGAGGGAGATCATGCATAAGCCTTGCGTGATCATTCCGGTGTTCGACCACGAACTGGCCGTGCCCAGCGTGGTCAAGGCCGTCCGCAACGCAGGCTTGCCCTGCATACTGGTGGACGATGCCAGCAGCCCGGCTTGCGCCGCAGTGTTACAGCAGCTGGCGCAGGGTGAGGGTATTTACCTGTTGCGCCTGCCGGTCAATCAAGGCAAGGGCGGCGCGGTCATGGCCGGGTTCCGCGAGGCGGCACGCCTGGGTTTCAGCCATGCGTTGCAGGTCGATGCCGATGGTCAGCATGACCTGAACGATATTCCGGTGTTTCTGGAGCAGTCACGCCAGTATCCGCAAGCGTTGATCTGTGGCTATCCGCAGTACGACGAAAGCGTGCCCAAAGGCCGCCTGTACGCCCGTTATCTCACCCACGTCTGGGTATGGATCAACACCCTGTCACTGCATATTCGCGATTCCATGTGCGGCTTTCGGCTCTACCCGCTGGCCCCGGTTCTGGCGCTGATCGACAGCGTGCAGATCGGCAGGCGCATGGACTTCGACTCGGAAATTCTCGTGCGCCTGTCATGGCGTGGCCAGGCGATGCGCTGGCTGCCGACCCGCGTTCACTATCCGCAGGACGGCCTGTCGCATTTCCGCCTGTTTCACGACAACGCCCTGATCTCGAAAATGCACGCCAAGCTGTTCTTCGGCATGCTGATGCGTCTGCCGGTGATCCTCTGGCGGCGGTGGCGCTCATGACCATTGAAAAATCGCCCAAGGAACATTGGGCCAGTCACGAAGAGCGTGGCAGCTTCCTGCTCATGAAGCTTACCGCCTGGGGCATGCGCGTGCTCGGTCGTCGCCTGCTCAGCCCGGTGCTGTATGGCATCGTTCTATATTTCTTCGCCTTCGGCCGCCGTGCCCGACACAGCATCTGGGAATACCAGCAGCGCCTGGCGGACTGGAGCGCCAGACCCGAACTGCGCCCCAGCAAGCGGAGCGTGTTTGGCCAGTTCATGGCCTTCGCCGAGGCACTGCTCGACAAGCTTGATGTGTGGAACGGCAGGCTGGGCATCGAGCAGATCGAGATCATCGACCCAGCCCTGCTGCGCCACAACCTGCGCGGCGAGCGCGGGCAGATGCTGGTCGGGGCGCATCTGGGCAACCTTGAGGTGTGCCGCGCACTGGCCGAGCTCGGCGAAAAAGTCACCATGAACGTGCTGGTACACACCAAGCACGCCGAACGCTTCAATCGCCTGCTCGGTGAAGCCGGGGCGACCAACCTGCGCCTGATTCAGGTCAGCGAACTGGACCCGGCGATCATGCTGCAACTCAGCCAGCGTCTGGACGAAGGCGAGTGGCTGGCCATCGCCGGTGACCGCGTTGCCCTGCACGGCGGGCGCAATGTGCGGGTCGACTTTCTGGGCAAGCCCGCGACGTTTCCGCAAGGCCCGTGGCTGCTGGCCGGTCTGCTCAAGTGCCCGGTCAATCTGTTTTTCTGCCTTAAAGGCCCGAACGGCTATCGGGTGATTCTCGAACCGTTCTCCGACGCCATCGAATGGCGACGCAGCGACCGGGCACAGGTCATCGCCCACTGGGCCACGCGTTATGCCGAGCGTCTTGGGCACTACTGCCTGGAAGCCCCGCAGCAGTGGTTCAATTTCTACCCATTCTGGAAGTCCGATGATGATTCAAGCTCCTGACCCGATCATTTTCGGCGAGCGCGCTCTGTGTATCGAAGACGTGCTGGCCCTGGCCAATCGTCAAGCGCCGAGTGCGTTGCAAGGCGACGCTGAATTTCGCGCACGCATTGCCAGGGGCGCGCAGTTTCTCGATTCGTTACTGAACAAGGAAGGCGTGATCTACGGCGTCACCACCGGCTACGGCGACTCCTGCGTGGTGGCCGTGCCATTGGAGCATGTCGAGGCGCTGCCGCAGCATTTGTACACGTTTCACGGCTGCGGGCTGGGCAAGCTGCTGGACGCCCAAGCCACCCGCGCAGTGCTGGCGGCACGTTTGCAGTCACTGTGTCAGGGCGTTTCCGGGGTGCGCGTCGAACTGCTTGAGCGTTTGCAGGCGTTTATCGATCAGGACGTGCTGCCGCTGATCCCGGAAGAGGGCTCGGTGGGTGCCAGCGGTGATCTGACCCCACTGTCTTACGTGGCCGCGACCCTGTCCGGCGAGCGCGACGTGATGTTCCGTGGCGAGCTCCGTCCGGCCAGCGACGTGCACCGCGAACTGGGCTGGACGCCGCTGGTGCTGCGCCCCAAGGAAGCGCTGGCGCTGATGAACGGCACCGCCGTCATGACAGGCATCGCGTGCCTGGCGTTCGCCCGCGCCGATTACCTGTTGCAACTGGCGATCCGTATCACCGCCATGAACGTGGTGGCGCTGCAAGGCAACCCGGAGCACTTCGACGAGCGCCTGTTCGCCGCCAAGCCGCATCCGGGCCAGATGCAGGTAGCCGCGTGGTTGCGTCAGGACCTGGCCATCGACGCGCCAACCGCCCCACTGCATCGTTTGCAGGACCGCTATTCGCTGCGCTGCGCACCGCATGTGCTGGGCGTGCTGGCCGACAGCCTGAACTGGCTGCGCTCGTTCATCGAGATCGAGCTGAACAGCGCCAACGACAACCCGATCATCGATGCCGAAGCAGAGCGCGTGTTGCACGGCGGGCATTTCTACGGCGGGCACATTGCTTTTGCCATGGACAGCCTGAAAACGCTGGTGGCTAATGTCGCAGACCTGCTTGACCGGCAATTGGCGCTGCTGGTCGACGAACGTTACAACCACGGCTTGCCGAGCAATCTGTCGGGGGCAAGCGCCGAGCGGGCCATGCTCAATCACGGTTTCAAGGCGGTGCAGATAGGCACCAGCGCATGGACCGCCGAAGCACTGAAAAACACCATGCCGGCCAGCGTATTTTCGCGCTCCACCGAATGCCACAATCAGGACAAGGTGAGCATGGGCACCATCGCTGCGCGTGACGCCATTCGGGTGCTGGAGCTGACCGAGCAGGTTGCCGCCGCCACGCTGATCGCCGCCAACCAGGGTATATGGCTGCGCAGCAAGGCCGCCGATGCGCGCCCGCTGCCACCGGCACTGGCGGCCATGCACCAACAACTGGGCGAGGACTTTGCCCCCGTCATCGAAGACCGGGCGCTGGAGAATGAACTGCGCCTGTGCCTGAAACATATTGCCAACCGCCGCTGGAGCTTGCATGCGCAGTAAGGGTTTTCTGCACGTCGACACCGAAATCGTGGTGCCGTTTTTCGACGTCGACATGATGAACATCGTCTGGCACGGGCATTACGTCAAATACCTGGAAGTCGCACGCTGCGCATTGCTCGACCACATTGGTCATAACTACATGCAGATGCTCGAATCCGGTTATGGTTGGCCGGTGATCGACCTGCAACTGCGTTACGTGCGCAGCGCGGTGTTCGGCCAGACACTGAACGTACGCGCCAGTCTGGTGGAGTGGGAGAACCGTCTGAAGATCAACTACCTGATCACCGACGCACACACCGGCGAACGTTTGACCCGCGCCAGCACCGTGCAGGTTGCGGTCGACAGCCAGAGCCGGGAAATGCAACTGGCATCGCCCCAGGTCTTTATCGATGCCGTGAAGAGAGCTTTGCCATGAACCGTCCGTTTCGCGCCTTGCTGCTACTGGGGTTGCTGTGCCTGTCTTCACTGGCGCAGGCTTTCGATCTACAACAACTGAGTGATCAGCTCGCTAAACCTGCGGTGGTGCAAGGGCGCTTCATTCAGGAAAAACACCTGCGCGCCCTGCCGCAACCACTGCTCAGCAAAGGCCGCTTCGTGCTCGCCAGGGATTTCGGGCTGCTCTGGCTGCTGGAAACACCGCTGAAACAGGATTACCGCATCAATGCCAGCGGCATTTCCCGCCGCGAAAGCGTAGGCGACATCAGCACCTGGAAGCCCGTACCAAACAAGAATGCCGGGGCCGAGCAGAACCGCTTGTTCCTTGCTGTATTGCAGGGCGACAGCAGCGGCCTGCAACGGGATTTCGACTTGCAGCTCAAAGGCGACGCGAACGCCTGGCAACTCACGCTCACGCCGCGCTCGATGCTGCTGCAACAAGTGTTCAAACAGATCAACATCGATGGCGGCGAACTGGTCCAGCGTATCGAGTTGCTGGAAACCCAGGGCGACAGTACCGTCCTGAAAATGATCGACAGCAGCAGTGCTTCCTCCCTGACCGATGCGCAGCGCAATGACTTCAACGACTGAGCGGCTATTGCCGCGACTGTTCCTGCTGATTCTGGCAAGCGTGCTGGCGCTGGCCGGCTGGCAGTGGCACGACCGCTCGCCGCTGTCGGCCAACCTCATGGAACTGGTGCCAGGCACTGACAACGACGAACTGGTGGTGAGCGCCGAAAAGCGCATGCAGGAACCGCTCAATCGCGAAATGCTTGTGCTGGTGGGTCACACCGACCGCCAGCAGGCTGTGGAACTGGCTCGCACGCTGGCGGAGCAATGGCAAGCGAGCGGCCTGTTCGAGAAGGTTCAGTGGTCGCTGCAAGCTGATCTGCCCGGGTTGCGCACCCAGTTGCTGCAAGGGCGAATCGCGATGTTGCCGGCAGCGGATCGCGCTCTGTTGATCGATGAGCCGAAGACTTTCATCGAGCAGCGCGTACAAACTCTCTTCGACCCGTTTGCCGGGTTCAGCCTGGTGCCGGGTCAGGATGACTGGCTGGGGCTGACCGGACGTATCCAGAACGGCTTGCCGAAACAGGGCTCGGTCGAGGCGGATCTGGCCAGCGGCGCGCTGATCGCCAGCGCCGAGGGCAAAAGCTGGGTACTGCTGCGTTCGCGAACCCGAACCGATGCTTTCGATCTGCACCTGCCCGGTCAGGTCGCCGACCTGCTGGCGAAAGCGCGGGGGCAGGCGCAGCAGGCCGGTGGGCAATTGCTCGCCGCCAGCGGCCTGCTGTACGCCGCCGACGGGCAGAAGCAGGCCAGCCGGGAAATCACTTGGGTCGGCGGGGGCGCCACGTTCGGTATTCTGTTGCTGCTGTTGCTGGCATTCCGACGCTGGAGCGTGCTGCTGGCGTTTGTACCGGTGGTAGTCGGCATGCTCTTCGGTGCAGTGGCTTGCGTGGCGCTGTTTGGCAGCATGCACGTCATGACGCTGGTGCTGGGTTCCAGCCTGATTGGTGTGGCGGTGGATTACCCACTGCATTACCTGTCCAAGAGCTGGAGCCTGAAACCCTGGCGCAGTTGGCCCGCCTTGCGCCTGACCCTGCCGGGCCTGACGCTGAGCCTGATCACCAGTTGTATCGGCTATCTCGCCCTGGCCTGGACGCCGTTCCCGGCACTGACACAAATTGCCGTGTTCTCCGCCGCGGGCCTGATCGGCGCTTACCTGACTGCGGTGTGTCTGCTGCCCGCGCTGCTTGCAAAGGTCGAGATCAACCCCGCGCAATGGCCGCTGAAACTGGCGCAACTGATGCTCGATTGCCGCGCTGCGCTGTTGCAGCGCATCAGCACGCCGATTCTGCTGGCGCTGCTGCTGGCCTTCTGCGGCGGCGGGATCTGGCACCTGACCACCAAGAACGATATTCGCCAATGGGTCTCGGCACCTCAGGCATTGACCGACGAAGCCCAGGCTATCGCGCGGATCACCGGTTATCAGCCCACCAGCCAGTTCTTCCTGGTGCGCGGCAAGGATCAACAGCAGTTGCTGGATCGGCAGTCGGCGCTGACTCAGCGGCTCGATCAACTGATCAGCATGGACAAGCTGCAGGGTTACATGGCCCTCAACCAGTTGCTGGATTCGCCTGCCGAGCAGCAACTGACCCGTGATGCGCTGGGCAAATTGTCGCAACACTGGGCACCACTGGTGCAGCTTGGCGTCCCGGCCAACGCGCTGAAGACCGAACTCTCTCAATTGCAGGCACTGCCAACGCAAGACATTGATCAGGCGCTTCAAGGCCCGCTCAGCGAACCGTGGCGCACGCTCTGGCTGGGTGCCAGCGAAGATGCCGAAGGCGACGCTCAGGTAGCCAGCATCGTCAGCCTGCGTGGCATGAACAGCATGGCGTTGCTGCGCGTGCAGGCCATCGGCCTGGAGGGCGTGCAACTGGTCGACCGCTTGGGGGAACTCAATGAGGTGTTCGCCCACACGCAGATCAGCGCAGCGGAATTGAAGCTGGCATCGTGCGTACTGATCGTCCTGCTGCTGATCGCTCCGTTTGGCTTCGGCGGTGCGTTGCGCATTGTCGCCCTGCCCCTGCTGGCGGCCCTGTGCAGCCTCGCCAGCCTGGGCTGGCTCGGTCAGCCGCTGACTCTGTTCAGCCTGTTCGGCCTGTTGCTGGTCACGGCGATCAGCGTCGATTACGCCATCCTGATGCGCGAGCAGATAGGCGGCGCGGCGGTCAGCCTGCTGGGCACACTGCTGGCAGCGGTCACCACTTGGCTGTCGTTCGGCCTGCTGGCCGTTTCCAGCACCCCGGCGATCAGCAACTTCGGCCTGTCGGTCAGCCTGGGGCTGGCCTTCAGCTTTCTTCTGGCACCGTGGGCCAGCCCGCGTAAAGGGCTTCATTCGCCAGCCAATGCTGAAGGGCCACACGCATGAGTCTTGCAGCGTTGTCGTCACTCCCTGCCATCGCCCAACCGGAAAGGAATACCTGTGCCCATCACTGATAGGGAAATTCGTCAGGTCGTCGTCATCGGTGCCGGCCCGGCCGGTTCCATTGCGGCAGCCCTGCTCAAACGCCAGGGCCACGACGTGCTGATTATCGAGCGTCAGCTGTTCCCGCGCTTCTCCATCGGCGAAAGTCTGCTGTGCCATTGCCTGGACTTCGTCGAAGAAGCCGGGATGCTCGATGCCGTGCAGGCCGCCGGTTTCCAGCTCAAGAACGGTGCTGCCTTTGCGCGCGGCGAGCAGTACAGCGATTTCGACTTCGGCGATACCTTCAGCAACGGCAAGCCGACCACCTTTCAGGTGCAACGCAGCGAGTTCGATAAATTGCTCGCTGATCAGGCCGAGCTGCAAGGCGTGGAAATCCGCTATCAGCAGGAAATCATCAGCGCCGACTTCGACAGCCTGCAGCCGGTATTGCGGGTAAAACGCGAGGATGGCAGCGAATACAGCGTACAGGCGACCTTCGTACTCGACGCCAGCGGCTATGGCCGCGTGTTGCCGCGCCTGCTGGATCTGGAAGCGCCGTCGGGCTTTCCGGTGCGTCAGGCGGTGTTTACCCATATCGAAGACCATATCGAAAGCCCGCCCTTCGACCGTCAGAAGATCCTGGTCAGCATCCATCCGCAGCACAGCGATGTGTGGTTCTGGTCGATCCCGTTCAGCGAAGGCCGCTGTTCGATAGGCGTCGTGGCCTCGGCCGAGCGCTTCAAAGACAAGCCCGATGACCTGGACGCCTGCCTGCGCGCCTTTATCGATGAAACACCGCAACTGGCCAGCGTGCTGAAAAATGCGGTCTGGGATACACCGGCAAGGACCATCGGCGGCTACTCGGCGAACGTCACAACCCTGCATGGAAAGGGCTTTGCGCTGCTGGGCAATGCGGCGGAATTCCTCGATCCGGTGTTTTCGTCAGGCGTGACCATCGCCATGCGTTCGGCGAGCATGGCCGCTGGCGTGCTGAATCGACAATTGCAGGGTGAGAGCGTGGACTGGGAAACCGAGTTCGCGGTGCCATTGAAACGTGGCGTCGACACCTTTCGTGCCTATGTCGAGGGCTGGTATGACGGTACGTTCCAGAGCGTGATTTTCTACCCCGGCAGCGCTCCGGACATCCGCCGCATGATCAGCTCGATTCTGGCCGGTTATGCCTGGGACGAACGCAATCCGTTTGTCAGCGAGCCCAAGCGCCGCCTGCGCACGCTCTCGGAAATCTGCGCGGACGGTGACTCATGAATCGACCGTTCCTGAGTGACAGCTATGTCGAGGAAACCCGCTTCGGCCTGTGGTTTCTGCGCGGCCACACCTGGCAGTACCGCGTATTGCGTGTGGCGATAGACGATTTGCGCAGCCTGTTCGATAGCGCGCTTCCGGCCGCACCGGTTTTGCTCGACGCCGGTTGCGGGCAGGGCAAGTCGTTTCAGCACCTGAGCAGGGTTTTTCAGCCTTCAAGGCTGATTGGTGTCGATGCCGACCTGCACAGCCTGGAGATGAGCCGTCAGGAGGCACGCGCCAGAGGCATAGAGGTCGAGCTGATCGGCAGCGACTGCGCAGCCCTGCCAGTACCCGACGCCAGCGTCGATCTGCTGTTCTGTCACCAGACCTTTCATCATCTGGTCGAGCAGGAACAGGCGCTTGCCGAGTTTTATCGCGTACTCAAGCCAGGCGGTTACCTGCTGTTCGCCGAGTCCACCGAGGCGTACATCGACACCTGGGTGATTCGCTGGCTGTTCCGCCACCCCATGCACGTTCAGAAAAGCGCGGCTCAGTATCTGCAGATGATCCGCGACCAGGGTTTCGAGTTCGGCGCACAGCATGTTTCGTACCCTTACCTGTGGTGGAGCCGCGCCAGGGATTTCGGCCTGCTCGAAGCCTTGAAACTGCAAAAACCCAGGCCGTTCGGGCAACGGGAAGAAACGCTGGTCAATGTCGTGGCCCGCAAACCGCTACAAGGTGGCGCATCATGATCCGGGTATTATTTCTGGCCTTTCTGCTGCTGGGCGGCTGCGCTGCACAGGCACCGCTGCCGACTACCGCACCGACGATGCAATTGCCGGTGCAGCTGCACATCGAACGCCGACAGGCTGATCAGCGGCAAGACTGGATGCTGGTCATCCAGCGCGAAAACGCCGGGTTGCGCTGGTCGATGATGGACCCGCTGGGTATCCCCCAGGCTCGCCAGTTGCTGATCAACGGACAATGGCAAGCCGACGGTCTGCTTCCCCCCAACCCCGAAGCACGCGAGCTGTTTGCGGCAATAATGTTCGCCATGACCTCGGATCTGGAAATGCATGGCCGCTACCCCACGGCGTACCGCCAGGGCATGCAGCGGCGTCTGGATGATCGCTGGCTGGTCGAATATCAGTCAGCCAACGCCTACACCATTCGTCTCAAGGACGGGTTGAGCTACAGGGTTACACCGCTGAACGACGAGAGCATGCCATGACTGCCTATCTCAATGCGCTGGGCCTGATCTGCTCGCTGGGCGACAGCCGTGAAGAGGTGTCGCGCAGACTGTTCGCAGGCGACAGCTCGGGCATGGTGTTCGAAAGCGGCTGGGTGCCGGAACGCGAATTGCCGGTCGGCGCGGTAAAATCCGCATTGCCGCCCATTCCGCCCGCCATGCAATCGCAGCGCAGCCGCAACAACCAGTTGCTGCTGGCCGCGGCCTTGCAGATCGAAGATGACATTCGTCAGGCTATCGCGCGCTACGGAGCCGGGCGGATTGGCGTGATCGTCGGCACCAGCACCTCGGGTATCGATGAAGCAAGCGAGAGCATGGCAAGCTGGCTGCGTGATAAGACCTTCCCCGACGATTACGATTATCGCCAACAGGAACTGGGCGCACCGGCGAACTTCCTGGCCAGCTGGCTGCAATTGAGCGGCCCGGCCTATGTGATTTCCACAGCCTGCACGTCCAGCGCGCGGGCGCTGCTCAGCGCACGACGGGCGCTGGACATAGGCCTGTGCGATGCGGTGCTGTGCGGCGGCGTCGACAGCCTGTGCAGGTTGACCCTCAATGGGTTCTCGGCGCTTGAAGCCATGTCGCCACAACTGTGCAATCCGTTTTCAAGTCACCGCAACGGGATAAACATCGGCGAGGCGGCAGCGCTGTTTCTGATGACCCGCGAAGCTGGCAACAGCCACTCGATTGCCCTGCTGGGCGCGGGTGCCAGTTGCGACGCCCACCACATCTCGGCCCCCGAACCTACCGGCCGGGGTGCTCAGGATGCCATGCTGCAAGCGTTAGGCAGTGCCCGACTCGATGCCGCACAGATCGGTTACCTGAACCTGCATGGCACCGCTACGCCGCATAACGATGCGATGGAAAGCCTGGCCGTGCAGGCGGTATTCCCGAACGGTGTGCCTTGCTCGTCGACAAAGCCGCTCAGCGGCCACACGCTGGGTGCCGCGGGAGCGCTGGAAGTCGCGTTTTGCTGGTTGAGCCTGGCACCGGACAACAGCGAACAGGCCCTGCCCCCGCACCTGTGGGACGGCGAAGCTGACCCGCTATTGCCTGCACTGCAATGGACACTGCCAGGTTCGCGCCTGGCACCTGCAAATGCTCGTTACATGATGAGCAATTCGTTTGCCTTCGGTGGCAACAACATCAGCCTGATTATCGGAGATGCCCCATGACCGAGTGGTCGCTCGCCGAACTCATACCCCATGCTGGCGACATGATTCTCATCGATCAGGTGCTGAGTTTTGACCAAGAGCAGATTCAAACCCGCCTGACCGTGCGCGCCGATGGTCTGTTCAACCAGCCGGACGGCAGCCTGCCCGCCTGGCTTGGCATAGAGCTGATGGCCCAGAGCGTCGCGGCCTATGCCGGTTGCCAGGCGCGCACCAAGGGTGAAGCGGTCAAGCTGGGGTTTCTGCTCGGCAGCCGCAAGTTCGAATGCAACGTAGCGCGCTTCCCGCTGGGCAGCGAACTGCATATCCATGCCGTGCGCTCCTTGCAGGACGACAGCGGCATGGGCGTGTTCGAATGCACCCTGACCGGACCGGATATCAAGGCTTTTGCCCGACTCAATGTATATTGCCCGCCCAACACTGCTGACTATCTGGCTGAAGGAGCCCCGGCATGACTGAATCGATACTGGTCACCGGCTCCAGCCGTGGCATCGGCCGCGCCATCGCTCTGCGTCTGGCCCAGGCCGGATACGACCTGATCCTGCATTGCCGCACCGGCCGCAGCGAAGCCGAAGCCGTGCAGGCCGAAGTCGTTGCGCTGGGCCGTCAGGCACGCGTTCTGCAATTCGATGTCTCGGACCGTGCCGCCTGCAAGGCAATTCTGGAAGCTGATGTGGAAACCCACGGCGCCTATTACGGCGTGGTACTCAACGCCGGGCTGACCCGCGACGGCGCGTTTCCGGCACTTAGCGATGATGACTGGGATCAGGTGCTGCGCACCAATCTGGACGGTTTTTATAACGTTCTGCACCCGCTGACCATGCCGATGATTCGTCGTCGTGCGGCGGGCCGTATTGTCTGCATCACCTCGGTTTCCGGCCTTATCGGCAACCGTGGCCAGGTCAATTACAGCGCCTCCAAGGCAGGCCTGATCGGTGCCGCCAAGGCCTTGGCCATCGAACTGGGCAAACGCAAAATCACTGTCAACTGCGTCGCGCCAGGTTTGATCGACACCGCAATGCTCGACGAGAACGTGCCAGTCGACGAACTGCTGAAAATGATCCCGGCGCAACGCATGGGCACGCCCGAGGAAGTGGCGGGTGCCGTGAATTTCCTGATGTCGGCCGAAGCAAGCTACATCACTCGTCAGGTGCTGGCCGTCAACGGAGGGCTGTGTTGATGAAGCGTGTGGTCGTCACCGGGATGTCCGGCATTACCTCGGTGGGCAGCGACTGGCCGACTATCGATGCGAGCTTCACCGCCAATCGCAGCGGCATTCGCCGAATGGACGAGTGGAACCGTTTCGCCGAACTGAATACCCGACTGGCTGGCCCCATCGACGATTTCGCCGTGCCCGCACACTGGACACGCAAGCAACTGCGCAGCATGGGCCGCGTATCGAGACTGGCAGTGGCTGCTGCGGAACAGGCGCTGATCGACGCCGGGCTGCTGAATGATCCGCTCATTCGCGATGGGCGCATGGGCACCGCCTGCGGCTCGTCAACCGGCAGCACCGACGAGATCAAGGCCTTCGGCAACATGCTGATCAACTCGGTGGCAGTAGGCCTGAACGCCAACTCCTACGTACGAATGATGCCGCACACCACCGCCGCCAACATCAGCATTTTCTTCGGCCTGACCGGACGCCTGATTCCGACTTCCAGCGCCTGTACCAGTGGCAGCCAAGGCATTGGCTACGCCTACGAGGCGATCAAGTTTGGCCGTCTGCCGCTGATGCTGGCGGGCGGGGCCGAAGAGCTGTGCCCGACCGAGGCGATGGTGTTCGACGCGCTGTACGCCACCAGCCTCAAGAATGACGCGCCACACACCACGCCACGCCCCTACGACAGCGGGCGAGACGGACTGGTGATCGGTGAAGGCGGCGGCATGCTGGTGCTCGAAGAACTTGAGCACGCTCAGGCACGTGGCGCACACATCTACGCCGAAATCGTCGGCTTCGGCAGCAATGCCGACGGCGCCCACAGCACTCGTCCCGAGCAGGCCACCATGCGTCGCGCCATGGAACTGGCCCTGGAAGATGCCAACCTGCCTCCCGAAGCCATCGGCTACGTCAATGGCCATGGCACCGCCACCGAACAGGGCGACATCGCCGAGACCCTGGCCACCAGCAGCCTGTTCGGCCCGCGCATGCCGCTCAGCTCGCAGAAAAGCTTCCTCGGCCACACGCTGGGAGCCTGCGGCGCACTGGAGTCCTGGTTCAGCATCGAAATGCTCAACAGCGACCGCTACATTCATACGCTGAATCTGGTCGACATCGACACCCAATGCGGCGAACTGGACTACATCGTCGGCGAACCCCGGCGTATGAGTAACGAATATGTGATGAACAACAACTTTGCCTTTGGCGGTGTCAATACGTCATTGATATTCAAGCGCTGGGGGTAAGGCCACGCACGTCTCAACTCTCGTACGTCGCTCCACGTCGCATGCCGTTCTGGACGTTCTGCGTCCGGTCTTGAGTCTGCGGCGCGGCGCAGATTTGTGACGCAGAGCGTCACGACAGGCATTCCCACGCGGAGCGTGCGGAACGATAACCTCAACTATCGTGCGACATTGCGCGTTAAAAGCTCGGTAAACGCCCTGGCCATCGGTGACTGTTCGTCCTTGCGCTGTACCAGCCACACCGCGCTTGTCGCGCCGGGGTCGAGGACATTGCGATAGACCACGCCGTCGATGCGCATTCGGCGGTAGGACGCTGGCAGCACGGTGACGCCCAGTCCAGCCGCCACCAAGCCAATGATGGTCATCACTTCACCCGCTTCCTGAGTGATCAGCGGGCTGAACCCCGCGGCGCGCGCCAGACTCAGAACCTGCGCATAAATGCCGCTGCCATAAGTGCGCGGGAAGAACACGAACGGCTCGGCGGCCAGTGCCGACATATAAATCCCGTCCTCGCTTTCTGCCGCCAGGGGATGGTCGGCACGCATGATCGCCACCAGTGGCTCGTTCAGCAGCTCAAACACCACCAACGAATCGGGTAACGCCAACGGGCGCATGATGCCGACCTGAATGGTCTTGTCCTCAAGCCCTGCTGCCACTTCCTGGCTGGTGATTTCGGTGAGGGTCAGGTGCACATCCGGATAAGCCTGACGGAAGGCAAAAATCGCCTGAGGAATGCTGGAAGTGAACGGTGCCGACGAAGTAAAGCCAATCTTCAGCTCGCCGATTTCACCCAGTTGCGCGCGCCGGGCAACATCAGTGGCTTTATCGACCTGCGCCAGCACCAGACGCGCCTCATCGAGAAACAACCTGCCGGATTCACTCAGCTCGACACGCCGGTTGGTGCGATCAAACAGACGCGTGCCCAGCTCCTGCTCCAGCGTCTGGATCTGCTGACTCAGCGGCGGTTGGGAGATACCCAGCGCCTGGGCTGCACGACCGAAATGCAACTCTTCGGCAACCGCGATGAAGTAACGCAGATGACGCAATTCCATGCGGCCTCCATTAAGTCGTTTTACCTATCAAACAGGTCGAACAATATATTGGATGGAATGTTTGTCGGGCTATATGATTTTTTCATTGCCTGCCCAATCGTGCTCCGAGGTCTCCCTTGAATCCTGCCGTCGCCCCGCCCACCACAGACTTGAATGCCTCCGCTAAACCGTCTGGCGACACTTACATCGAGAAAAACACGCCGCTTTTCAAACGCACCGCACTGGCGCTGTTCGCTGGCGGGTTCTCGACATTCACCCTGCTGTATTGCGTCCAGCCGATGATGCCAACGCTGTCCGGCGAGTTCTCCCTTTCGGCAGCCCAGAGCAGCCTGATTCTGTCCGTCGCCACGGCGATGCTCGCCATCGGCCTACTGATCACCGGACCGATATCCGACCGGCTGGGGCGCAAATCGGTGATGGTCATGGCGCTATTCTGTGCATCGCTGTTCACCATCGCCAGCGCGCTGATGCCCAGCTGGGAAGGCGTACTTATCACACGGGCAATGGTGGGCCTGTCGCTGAGCGGTCTGGCGGCAGTGGCGATGACTTACCTGAGCGAGGAAATCCACCCCACGCATCTGGGCCTGGCAATGGGGCTGTATATCGGCGGCAGCGCGGTTGGCGGGATGAGCGGGCGGCTGATCGTCGGGGTCATGATCGATTACGTAAGCTGGCACGCGGCGATGCTGGTGGTCGGCGGACTGGCCCTGATCGCAGCTGTGGTGTTCTGGAAGATCCTCCCGGAATCGCGCAACTTCCGCCCTCGCTCACTGCACCCTCGCAGCCTGCTGGACGGCTTTGTGGTGCAGTTCAAAGACGCCGGGTTGCCGCTGCTGTTTCTGGTCGGGTTTCTGCTGATGGGCGCATTCGTCACGCTGTTCAACTACATCGCCTACCGCTTTTTGAGCGCCCCCTACAACCTGAGCCAGGCCGTGGTCGGGGTGTTTTCCGTGGTGTATCTGTCGGGTATTTACAGCTCGGCAAAGATCGGCTCATTGGCCGACCGTCTTGGCCGCCGACGGGTGCTATGGGCCGTGATCGTGATGATGCTGGCCGGCCTGCTGCTGACCCTGTTCACACCGCTGCCACTGGTTATCGCAGGCGTGCTGATATTCACCTTCGGCTTCTTCGGTGCGCATTCGGTAGCCAGCAGCTGGGTGGGACGCAGAGCGACAACGGCCAGAGGTCAGGCTGCTTCGCTTTACCTGTTCTGCTATTACGCGGGCTCAAGCGTAGCCGGAACCGGTGGCGGAGTGTTCTGGCATTACGCGGGCTGGAACGGCATCGGGCTGTTTATCGGGGTGTTGCTGTTGATTGCCCTCGGGGTAGCGTTGCGGCTGGCGAGGTTGCAGCCGCTGGGGGCGAAGGTTTAGTCACAAGTCTCCACTCCAAAGAAATTTATTTTCATATATTTTTTTATATTTCATTTTCGTGTAATTTATTTTCATCACGAAAACAGAGATAAAAATAATGAATACCTGTTATCGCCTCGAAACCTGCTTCACTCCTTTTCCTGCGTCATCCCTGCCGAGTACTCCCGAGTCGCCTTCCGGCTGACGGCTTCAGCCGTCGGTATTGCGCCCTCGCCTACCCATTCTGCAAGGAACCGCCGCTATGTCGCCGTCACCCGGTATTTCGCTGTTGGTCTACGCCGCTGTCGCCATCATTGCCTTGATCGTGCTGATTGCGCGCTATCGCCTCAATCCGTTTATCGTCATTACGCTGGTGTCGGTCGGTATGGCGCTGGTTGCCGGGATGCCGGCCAGTGGCGTGGTCGCCTCTTACGAAGCGGGAGTGGGCAAAACGCTGGGGCATATCGCACTGGTCGTCGCGCTGGGCACCATGCTCGGCAAAATGATGGCCGAGTCCGGTGGTGCCGAGCAGGTGGCGCGCACGTTGATTGACCGCTTTGGCGAACGTAACGCGCACTGGGCCATGGTCTGCATTGCGTTTCTGGTGGGTTTGCCGCTGTTTTTCGAAGTGGGTTTCGTTCTGCTGGTGCCGATTGCCTTTACTGTCGCGCGGCGTGTCGGGGTGTCAATTCTGATGGTCGGCCTGCCGATGGTCGCCGGTCTGTCGGTGGTGCACGCGCTGGTGCCGCCACACCCTGCGGCAATGCTCGCCGTTCAGGCTTATCAGGCGTCTGTAGGGCAAACCCTGTTCTATGCCATTCTGATCGGCATACCCACGGCCATCATCGCCGGTCCGGTATATGCCAAATTCATCGTGCCGCGTATCCATCTACCGGCTGAAAACCCGTTGGCGAAACAGTTTCTCGACCGCGAACCAAGAGCAAAACTGCCCAGTTTCGGCCTGACCATGGCGACCATTCTGCTGCCGGTGGTGCTGATGTTGCTGGGTGGCTGGGCCAACCTGATCAGCACACCGGGCAGTGCGTTCAATGGCTTTTTGCTGTTCATCGGCAACTCGGTGATTGCCCTGCTGCTGGCCACCCTGCTGAGTTTCTGGACGCTGGGCATCGCTCAGGGTTTCAATCGCGACTCGATCCTGAAATTCACCAATGAGTGCCTGGCACCGACCGCCAGCATCACGTTGCTGGTCGGTGCCGGTGGCGGTTTGAACCGTATTCTGGTCGACAGCGGCGTCACCAACCAGATCGTTGGTCTGGCGCAGGACTTCCATCTCTCGCCTTTGCTGATGGGCTGGCTGTTCGCGGCGCTGATGCGTGTTGCGACAGGCTCGGCAACGGTGGCTATGACCACCGCATCGGGGATCGTTGCACCAGTGGCGATGGGCCTGGGTTACCCGCACCCCGAGTTGCTGGTGCTGGCGACAGGCGCAGGCTCGGTGATCTTTTCCCACGTCAACGACGGCGGTTTCTGGCTTATCAAGGAATATTTCAACATGACTGTAACGCAAACCTTCAAGACCTGGACGGTACTGGAGACACTGATTTCCATCGTCGCTTTCGCCTTGACGCTGGGCCTGGCGCAGGTGCTCTGAGTGGACATTCTGTACCAGATACGTGCCCGTCAGGATTCACTCAGCGCGGGAGAAGGCCGGATCGCTAGGCTGGTGCTCAGCGATATCGCCTTTGCCGCAAGTGCCAGTCTGGACGAGCTGGCCAGCCGCGCCGGGGTCAGCAGCGCGACGCTGTCACGCTTCGCTCGCAGCATCGGTTGTCGGAACCTGCGCGACTTGCGCCTGCAACTGGCTCAGGCGAGCGGCGTGGGCAGTCGTTTTCTCAACCCTGAGCCGGCCCCGGAGCAGTCGGCCTTTTTCACCCGGATTGTCGGTGACATAGAGGCCACTCTGCATCAGCACCTGGCCGGGTTTGATGAGTCGCGCTTTGCCGCAGCCGTAGCGTGCCTCAGCGATGCACGCATGATTCATGCGTTCGGCATGGGCGGTTGCTCCAGCCTGTGCAGCGAGGAGCTGCAAACCCGGTTGGTGCGTCTGGGCTACCCGGTGGCGGCCTGCCGCGACCCGGTGATGATGCGCATGATTGCGGCCACGCTTGGTCCGCAACACAGCCTGATTGTCTGCTCGCTCAGCGGGCGCACGCCGGAGCTGCTCGACGCAGTAACCCTGGCGCGTAGCTATGGCACGCGCGTGCTGGCCATTACCTTGCCTGACTCCCCTCTGGCGCAACTGGCCGAGGTGGTGTTGCCGTTGCAAATTGCTGAGACCAATTTCATTTATAAACCCACCGCCGCGCGCTACGGCATGCTGCTGACCATTGATGTTCTGGCCACTGAACTGGCACTGCTGAGCCCTGAAGACAATCAGGAACGGCTGCGTCGAATCAAGCTTGCACTGGATGAATACCGTGGTGGCGAAGACGGCCTGCCGTTGGGAGACTGAAGCATGATTTACGACCTGATCATCCGCGATGCGCTGGTCATCGATGGCAGCGATACGCCCGGAGTGCGCGCCGATGTAGCGATTAGCGACGGGCGCATCCAGCGCATCGGCAACCTGATCGATGCCACTGCGCAGGAAGAGGTCAACGCTGCCGGTCGTGTGCTGGCCCCCGGCTTTATCGACGTCCACACCCATGACGACACGGTAGTGATTCGCAAGCCCGACATGCTGCCCAAGATCAGCCAGGGCGTAACCACGGTTATCGTCGGCAATTGCGGGATCAGCGCATCACCGGTCTCGCTGCGCGGCAATCCGCCAGACCCCATGAACCTGCTGGGCGACGCGGCAGCGTTTGTCTATCCGCGCTTCGCCGACTACCGCGCAGCCGTGGATAACGCCCGGCCCGCCGTGAATGTGGCCGCTTTGATTGGCCATACGGCCCTGCGCAGCAACCACATGGACGACTTGTTTCGCAGCGCCAGCCCGGAAGAGATTGACGCGATGCGCGAGCAGTTGCGCGACAGCCTCGAAGCCGGCGCGCTGGGTTTGTCGACCGGCCTTGCTTACGCTTCGGCCTTCTCGGCCGAGACCAGCGAAGTCAAGCAGCTGGCTGAAGAGCTCAGCGCTTTTGGCGCGATCTACACCACCCACTTGCGCAGCGAATTCGAGCCGGTGCTGGAGGCGATGGCGGAGGCCTTCGACATAGGCCGCCATGCGCGCTCGCCAGTGGTGATTTCCCACATGAAATGCGCTGGCGCGGGTAACTGGGGCCGCAGCCCGCAACTGCTGGCGGCCCTGGAAAAAGCTGCGCAGGACCATCCGGTCGGTTGCGATTGTTACCCTTATGCAGCCAGTTCTTCGACGCTGGACCTGAAGCAGGTCACCGATGCATTCCGTATCACCATCACCTGGTCAACGCCGCACCCGGATCAGGGCGGCCGGGATCTACAGGACATTGCCGCCGACTGGGGGTTGTCATTGCTGGACGCCGCACGCAAGTTGCAGCCTGCGGGTGCGGTGTACTACGGCATGGATGAGGGCGACGTCGAGCGCATCATGTCTCACCCGCTGTCGATGATCGGCTCCGATGGCCTTCCGGAAGATCCGTTTCCGCATCCGCGCTTATGGGGCGCATTCCCCAGAGTGCTCGGCCATTTCAGCCGCGACAAAGGGCTGTTTGCATTGCACACCGCCGTACACAAAATGACCGGGCTGTCGGCAGCGCGCTTTGCCTTGCACGAGCGCGGCTTTATTCGCGAGGGCTATTGGGCAGACCTGGTGCTGTTCAATCCGCAAACCGTGCGCGATGTGGCGGATTTTAAAGACCCTCAGCGAGCGGCGCAGGGCATTGATGGTGTCTGGGTAAACGGCCGATTGAGCTATGCCGAAGGCAAGCCGCAAGGCGAGCGCCAGGGCAGGTTCCTGCCGCGCAGAGGTTCGCTGCTGGAGGGTTTTACAGATGGAAAAGCGCCGACGTAAGCGTCGGCGCTGAAAAGAGCCGATGCGCCCTGATGTATCGACGCATCGTCAGCCGGACAATTACTGGTGATACTGCGCCGACAACTCATGTACTGCGTTGATGAACGCACCAGCATTGGCCGGGTCGACTTCAGGGGTGATGCCGTGGCCGAGGTTGAAGACGTGGCCGGTGCCGCTGCCGTAGCTGGCGAGGATGCGTGCGACTTCCTGGCGGATGGCTTCCGGGCGGGCGTAAAGTACGGTCGGGTCCATGTTGCCCTGCAACGAAACCTTGCTGCCGACGCGCTGACGCGCTTCGCCGATGTCGCAGGTCCAGTCCAGGCCCAGAGTATCGGCGCCGATGTCGGCGATGCTTTCCAGCCAAAGCCCGCCGCCTTTGGTGAACACGATGACCGGCACCTTGCGCCCATCGTGCTCGCGAATCAGGCCGTTGACGATCTTGCGCATGTAAGCCAGCGAGAATTCCTGATACGCCGCCGAAGACAGGCTACCGCCCCAGCTGTCGAAGATCTGCACCGCCTGGGCGCCCGCGAGAATCTGGCCATTCAGGTAGGACGTGACTGACTGCGCCAGCTTGTCGAGCAGCAGGTGCATGGCTTGCGGGTTGTCGTAGAGCATGGCCTTGGATTTGCGGAAGTCCTTCGAGGAGCCGCCTTCGACCATATAGGTCGCCAGGGTCCAAGGGCTGCCGGCAAAGCCGATCAGCGGCACACGGCCGTTGAGTTCGCGACGGATGGTGCTGACCGCGTCCATCACATAGCTCAGGTCCTTCTGTGCATCCGGGATGGGCAGTGCTTCGATATCAGCCAGCGTGCTGACGGTTTTCTTGAAACGCGGACCTTCGCCGGTCTCGAAGTACAGGCCCAGACCCATCGCGTCGGGAATGGTCAGGATGTCGGAGAACAGAATCGCCGCATCCAGCGGGTAGCGATCCAGCGGCTGCAGCGTGACTTCACAGGCGAACTGCGGGTTCTTGCACAAGCTCATGAAGTCCCCGGCACTGGCGCGGCTGGCGCGGTATTCAGGCAGGTAACGGCCTGCCTGGCGCATCATCCATACCGGCGTGACGTCTACGGGTTGCTTAAGCAAAGCGCGAAGGAAACGGTCGTTCTTCAGGGCAGTCATGTCGGCATCCGCAATAAAAGTGCCGGCATTTTCTCAGAGCGCGACGCAAAAGGCACGGCAAGAGCCGTGCCTTTTGTCTATCGTGCCGATTTGCCGTGCTAATACAGCTCCGCGCCCGGCGTAAGACTGGGGCGGACCTGCGCTATTTGTGGGGATCTATGACGTCAAACGCCTTGATAACGCTTTTTTCAGCCCGGGCAAGTATCAGGCGCCAGGCACCTCTGCCGGTGCTCCTGCCAATACCGGGAAGGTCCAGCGAGAACTGGCTTTTACCATACTTGTGCAGACTGCCATTGCCATCCAGCACATATCTATCAACTGCTTTTTTGACAGCAGCTTCAAGGTCATCGTTAGGGAGGTCATTTTCCGCATGCCTGAAACGCCGACTTTCAAAAAAGCCATCGATGTCCACTTTGTATCTTTTTATCCGATTGCTATCCGAGGAATCGCCATCACTCCCCGAGCCGTTCGATGGTCTGCCTTTTAATCGTTTGTTGCCGCCGCGCAACCCCGCCGACGCATGTACCCAGACGCCTTGCCTATCAAGTTGAATCGGCAATTGATAATGCGCATCTGGCCGCCGGGGATCGATCACCCTCCATGCTGCGAAATCGGCATCGTATCTGACGGCATAGGTCTTACCTTGTTGCACAGCATAAAAGCGGCTTGGCGCACCTTCCTGGGTCTTTTCATAAACGCCGTTGTCGAGCTGTTTCAATCCACCGAGTGTTTTTGCCACTGCTGTTTTCGGATCAAGGACAGAACGGCCGATTGATGTGATCGACGATGTCTGAACCCTCCGTGCTCTGGGCAGCGTCAAACCATCAGCCAGCAGCAACGCCGCCTGGACAAAATACAAGGGGGCACCTTGCTCTTCACCGCCAGCTTTTGCGACGCCCTGCCAGATGGCATAAAAGCTGCGCAATGCTGCAATCGGCAGCCTTACCTTGAAAGGCGCGAAGGTGAGCACGATGTCGCCAACGACTTTGGTGATTTCCCAGGCACTTTCCCAATAGATTTCCCAGTTGTTTTTGGTCTGTTCATCGACAACAGAAATCACCCTCCCGACTTCAGAGTCATAGACTGCCTCAAGAAAACTTCCAGTGCAGGGCTGCAGTTCCATGAACAGCGTTTCACGGCGAACGGTCAGAATATGCCTGACATCGTCCTGGGAGGCCAAAGGCGCCCTGCCCACCAGATAGTCCAGTAAATCCGGTTCAAGCAGTATCCGCTGCTGAAACTCCTGCGGATCGCTCATTTCCCGGAAGCATATTCCGTCAGGAGCCTGCGGGGTAAAAACCACAAAAGCGGCGACGCTGGAGCGCGACTCTGCGCCGATCACCAGTACGCCGCTCAATGACACGTCATTGATGGATAACTGGCTGACCTGAATGCGATGCCCCTCCACCGTTGCACGGTCATCACTGTCAATTGGGTGATCAAGCACGGCAGCAACCCATTTGTAGCCCCTGCTCGCCAGCTCGGGAGGAAGTCCGCCATCGCCCAGAAAGTCACCCGCCATCTTCGCCTCTATCACATCGAGGCGCATTTGCGCGCGCATGACACGTGCATAACGTTCACGGTGCCATTGCCCTGCCGCCGACGTGGACAGTACTGTGCGGAGGTATCTTGAATAATCTTCGCCAATATTCAGATCACGAATCAGGCCGAACAGATAACCGGCGTTGAGGAAACTGACCAGTTGCCCCTGATCGTCAAACGCGCGGCTGGTGAGCAGAAAGTTGATATTGGTGAGTGCAATGTTTTCCAGCGACAGATCTGTAAGGCCGCGCTTATGCGTTTCATAATGCGGCTCCAGTTCCGAAGGGCCGATATATTCGTAATCGGTATCAATAATAATGCCTGGATCAATCTCGATGCTTACGGTATGCACGCTGATATGGTCAGGATCCACTGCAATACCGTGGTCGAGCAAAATCCGTTCCTGCAGCTTTTGCCGCGCATATTTGCGCAATTGGTCGGGCTGTCCGTAGCCGGAAGGATCCAGCAGGTCAGGTGCCTGAGCTTCGAGCAAGGCTTGGCTGTAGTCCTGCACCGCCATTTTCCAGCTTTGTTTTTCGGCAGCCGTCGCGTTCGCGAACCAATCAGGCAGAAACCCGCTTTCGATTTCGGTTGGTTTGCCGGGGTCGAACCAGCCGCGATTTTCCTCGATCGCGTGCTGGGTCAGAACATCGCGAAAGCCCTGTACGTCCTGCTCGAATTGCATACCCAGCGATGACCGCTCGTCAGCCTTCAATTGCGAACTGATTGCCAGATAGAAGCTGTCGGTGCCCTGTTTGAATGAAGTTATCTCACCGTTGCCGGTGTCCTTTGCGCTGTAATTTCCGTAGTTGTCATGCAGCAGAATAATACGGTTATCGTCAGTATCTGCCGGGGCGTAATTGCTCGCGCCAGCGTCGAAGATCAACACGTCCCGGCCCGATTCGGCCGCCAGTAATTTGCGGACGATACGATTCGCCCGGCATCACTGCTACTGCCCGGAAAGTTACCCCCCATTCCAACGCTGGAACCTGCCGGCAACTGACTGAACACCCAGCGCAGTAACGGCTCGTCATCGGCGACCTGAACATTGTCCGGGACGATGTAAGCGTCGACATTTTGCGTCAGGACAATGCTGTCCTGAACGACGCTTTCATCACTGCCTTTCAGAAAGACCGCGAGTACTTCATCGTTTTCGTTGTGAATCCTGATGGACAGGTCTGCTGGCCAGTCTGGCAACTGAACCAGCAAGGAGAACAGCGCGTCTTCACCGTCTTCAGGAAAAAAATCCTTTTCTGTAAAGCGCTCGACGAACTGGTCGATTATCCGGTCCGCGCGTTCTCGGGTCCGGTGTTCGCGCACGGCAACCGTGCTGGGCGTGAACCTGTCCGGCCCGAGAGATTTCTGCTCATTGGATCGAGCAAGTTTGCCCATGGGTGCTGCTTTCAACATGGCTATTTCCTTATAGCGACATGGATGGCGGGAGTATCTAAAGCGATGAACTCCCCAAAAGGATCAGGAGCCTAAACCTTTTTAAGGGCAGGTACTGAGCGTGGAAAACAGCTGTAAACAATCGCTTGTCGCAGACGCCGGAACAGGCCTTGATCGGGACCTGGACAAGAGGGTTGAAACCTTGATGCGCCGCCTCTGGCGGGGCGACGCAACTTAATGAAAGGCGGTTGTAATTCCGGGACCGGATTATTTCAAAACGTCACAAAACCGTTTTCCGACGCCCGTCCCTGACATCCAGGCCTGGCCTGCACCAGACAGGGATAGGGAATCAATCAGCCTGGCTGATACACGAATGAACCGAAGCTGCCGATGTTGCAAGCGCCTGTTCGAGTGCGTAGGCATAGCTCAGCAAAGCACCTTCATCCCAGGCAGTGGAAAGAAAATACAATCCTCTTGGCAGGCCATTCTCTTCGAGCCCGACAGGCACGGTTATTCCCGGATAACCTGCGATAGCGCCAACCGCTTTGAAAGAAACCTCTGACCAGTCAATGAGCACGTCGAGCGAGTGTTGCTGCAAGAGCCCATCGATCAATTGTCGATGAGCAGCACGCAAGCTGGTTGCAATCGACAGGTAATCCTCCTGATCTACAGACACGCTGGAGGAGTCAATCAATAAATCCTGATCATAAGCTTGCGCCCCAGGAAACGCGGTGTTGAATGCAATGATCTCATCCAGCGTGCTGACACCCAGCCCGGTGCGTGTGCTCAAGTAAGCGTTAAGCTCGCGCTTGAAATCATGCAGCAGCATTAAATACTCTGAAGTGCTATCAATCGACGGAACATCGACGGGAACCAGTATCGCCCCGGCAGCACTCAGACGACTCTTCACCTTTTGGAATTCAGGATCGTCGTCCATTGGCATGCCGTCATGGGTGTGGTTTGGATAGCCTAGGCGCTTGCCGCTCAAGGCGTCCGTTCTGAGGTGGTCGACATAGTTCACTACATCGGTGGAGGCTCGGGCGGTGGCTTCGTCGAGAGGGTCGTTGCCGCTCATCGCCGTCAGCAGGATCGCGGTATCCGTGACCGTTCGCGCCATTGGGCCGGGGGTGTCCTGACGACTGGAGAGCGGAATCATACCGGTACGACTAAGCAGACCCAGCGTAGGCCTAAGCCCTATGACACCACTCGTGGCGGCAGGTTGAATGATCGAACCATTGGTCTCGGTGCCTACCGCCAAAGGTGAAAATCCAGCTGCAAGACCCACTGCCGAACCTGAGCTGGAGCCAAGCGGATCAGCGCTCAAGTCATAGGGATGACGCGTCTGTCCGCCTCGGCTGCTCCAGCCGCTAGGTACCTCGTACCCACGGAAATGCGCCCATTCGCTGAGATTGGCCTTGCCGATAATGATCGCGCCGGCATCGCGAAGCCGCTGCACCACAAAAGCATCGCGTGGAGCAGGCAATCCGACCATTGAGAGAGCGCCCGCAGTGGTCTGCATCTGATCGCCCGTATCAAGATTGTCTTTTACCAGTATGGGAATGCCATGCAGCGGCCCACGTTTCTCCCCGCGAGAACGCTCCCCGTCCATTTGCGCGGCTATCTGCAGAGCGTCGGGGTTGATTTCAATGACAGCGTTGAGCGCCGGGCCATTTTTGTTCAGCACTTCGATGCGCTGAAGCAAGTCTGTCACCAGCCCGACAGAGGTCAGGCTGCCCGCGCTCATGCGTCGCTGAAGCTCGACACTGGATTCAAAATAAACGGCTTTGTTTTCGATGATCGAACCGAAAACGGGTCCATCGAAGTTGGCGGGTGTCTGGCTGGCAAATGCAAAGGGCGCTATCGAGAGCGCGAGGCAGAAACCAAACTGATTTTTCATGATGTCCTTCCCTGGTTGATAAAACGCTCGTCTTGAGCGAGTTACACCCAGCTTAGGAAGGAGGTGGCAGAGGGGATGTCAGAAAAGTCGGTAAATCACCCGTGATGGGTAGACGCCTGTTGTCAGAGCGCGCCTCAGTAACGGCACGCTCTGGCAACACAAGGCTCAGACGCCCAGATAATCCAGAATCCCTTCAGCCGCATTACGGCCTTCGAAGATAGCGGTCACCACCAGGTCAGAGCCGCGCACCATGTCGCCACCGGCGAAGATCTTCGGGTTGCTGGTCTGGTGCTTGTACTGTGCTTGTTCCGGGGCCACGACACGGCCCTGGCTGTCAGTACTGATCGTGAACTGCTCGAACCATGGCGCAGGGCTTGGGCGGAAGCCGAATGCGATGACCACGGCTTCTGCCGGGATGATCTCTTCGGAACCCGGAATCGGCTCCGGGCTGCGACGACCACGAGTATCGGGCTCGCCGAGACGCGTCTCGACCACCTTCACGCCTTCGACCTTGCCATCGCCCACGATGGCGATAGGCTGACGGTTGTAGAGAAACTTCACGCCTTCTTCCTTGGCGTTCTTCACTTCCTTGCGCGAGCCTGGCATGTTCTCTTCGTCGCGACGATAAGCGCACGTCACCGACTTGGCACCCTGACGGATCGAGGTGCGGTTGCAGTCCATCGCGGTGTCGCCACCGCCCAGAACCACAACACGCTTGCCTTTCATGTCGACAAAATCTTCCGGGGCCTTTTCAAAGCCCAGGTTGCGGTTGACGTTGGCGATCAGGAAGTCGAGCGCATCGTGCACGCCCGGCAGATCCTCACCGGGGAAGCCGCCTTTCATGTAGGTGTAGGTGCCCATGCCCATGAACACAGCATCGTATTCTTCGAGCAGTTGATCGATGGTGACGTCTTTGCCGACTTCGGTGTTGAGCCGAAACTCGATGCCCATGCCGGTGAACACTTCACGGCGATGGCTGAGTACGGATTTTTCCAGCTTGAACTCGGGGATGCCGAAGGTCAGCAAACCACCGATTTCCGGATTCTTGTCGAACACCACCGGCGTCACGCCGCCACGCACCAGCACGTCGGCACAGCCCAGGCCCGCAGGCCCTGCACCAATGATGGCGACGCGTTTTCCGGTTGGCACGACTCTGGACATGTCCGGACGCCAGCCCATGGCAAACGCGGTGTCGGTGATGTACTTCTCGACCGAGCCGATGGTGACCGCGCCGAAACCGTCGTTCAGCGTGCAGGCACCTTCACACAGGCGATCCTGCGGGCACACGCGGCCGCAGACTTCCGGCAGAGTGTTGGTCTGATGAGACAACTCCGCCGCCGCGAGAATATTGCCCTCGGCGACCAGCTTGAGCCAGTTGGGAATGAAGTTGTGCACCGGGCACTTCCACTCGCAATACGGGTTGCCGCAACCCAGGCAGCGATGCGCCTGATCGGCGGACTGCTGGGGCTTGAACGGTTCGTAGATTTCCACGAACTCCTTCTTGCGTTGACGCAGCAGTTTCTTCTTCGGGTCTTTACGTCCGACGTCGATGAACTGGAAGTCGTTACTGAGACGTTCAGCCATTCTCTGGAGCCTCTTTACGGCAGCTTCAGGTTACAAGCCTGAAGCTGCAAAAAATCGTGATCGCAGGCAATTAGCGCACTGCCGTTGGCTTGCGGTTTGAAGCTCACCGCTAGCAGCTGCTTTTATTGCGGATTCGCCCGAGTGCTGGAGAGCAGCGATTTCAGGTTGGCAGCCTTGGGCTTGACCAGCCAGAAACGACGCAGGTAGTCGTCCAGGTTTTCCGCAAGATTGCGGCCCCATTCGCTGTCGGTTTCAGCCACGTACTCGTTGAGAACGCTCTGCAAGTGTGTGCGATAGGCTTCCATCGACTCGCCGCTGATGCGCTGGATCTCGACCAGCTCATGGTTGACGAGGTCAACGAAGGTGTTGTCCTGGTCGAGCACGTAGGCGAAACCGCCAGTCATACCGGAACCGAAGTTGTAGCCGGTCTTGCCCAGTACGCAGACGAAACCACCGGTCATGTATTCGCAGCAGTGATCACCAGTGCCTTCCACAACGGTGTGGGCACCCGAGTTACGCACCGCGAAACGCTCGCCCGCCGTGCCCGCCGCAAACAGCTTGCCGCCGGTTGCGCCGTACAGGCAGGTGTTGCCGATGATCGCGCTCTCGTTGGTCTTGAACGGGCTGCCCTTGGGCGGCACGATCACCAGCTTGCCAGCGGTCATGCCCTTGCCGACGTAGTCGTTGGCATCGCCTTCCAGATACATGTTCAGGCCACCGGCGTTCCACACTCCGAAGCTCTGACCGGCAGTGCCTTTGAAGCGGAAAGTGATCGGTGCCTTGTTCATGCCCTGGTTGCCGTGCAATCGGGCGATTTCGCCGGAAATCCGTGCGCCAATGGAACGGTCGCAGTTGCAGATGTCCAGTTCATACTCGCCACCGCTGAGCGATTCAATGGCCGGCTTGGCCATCTCCACCATCTGCTCGGCCAACAGACCCTTGTCGAACGGCGGGTTGCGATCCACCAGGCTGAACTGAGGCTTGTCAGCCGGAATGTGGTCGCTGCCCAGCAACGGTGTCAGGTCCAGGTGCTGCTGCTTCTCGGTTTCGCCCGGCAGGATATCCAGCAGGTCGGTACGACCGATCAGCTCTTGCAGCGTGCGAACGCCAAGCTTGGCCAACCACTCACGGGTTTCTTCAGCCACGTAGGTGAAGAAGTTGATCACCATATCGACGGTGCCGATGTAGTGGTCCTTGCGCAGCTTTTCGTTCTGCGTCGCAACGCCGGTAGCGCAGTTGTTCAGGTGGCAGATACGCAGGTATTTGCAGCCCAGCGCGATCATCGGCGCGGTGCCGAAACCGAAGCTTTCAGCACCGAGAATGGCCGCCTTGATCACGTCCAGTCCGGTTTTCAGGCCACCGTCGGTCTGCACCCGGACCTTGCCGCGCAGGTCGTTGCCGCGCAGGGTCTGGTGAGTTTCGGCCAGACCCAGCTCCCACGGCGCGCCAGCGTACTTGATCGAGGTCAGCGGCGATGCACCGGTGCCGCCGTCGTAACCAGAAATGGTGATCAGGTCGGCATAGGCCTTGGCCACGCCAGCGGCAATGGTGCCAACGCCTGCTTCTGCAACCAGCTTGACCGAAACCAGCGCCGCCGGGTTGACCTGTTTCAGGTCAAAAATCAGCTGCGACAAGTCTTCGATGGAATAGATGTCGTGGTGCGGCGGCGGCGAAATCAGCGTCACGCCCGGTACGGCATAGCGCAGCTTGGCGATCAGGCCATTGACCTTGCCACCCGGCAGCTGCCCGCCCTCGCCTGGCTTGGCACCCTGCGCAACCTTGATTTGCAGCACATCGGCATTGACCAGGTATTCGGGCGTTACACCAAAGCGGCCCGTGGCGATCTGCTTGATCTTGGAGCTGCGGATGGTGCCGTAACGCGCCGGATCTTCGCCGCCTTCACCGGAGTTGGAACGCGCGCCCAGGCGGTTCATTGCCTCAGCCAGCGCTTCGTGAGCCTCCGGCGACAAGGCACCCAGAGAAATACCGGCCGAATCGAAGCGCTTGAGGATTTCGCTCAGCGGCTCGATTTCGTCGATGTTCAGCGGCTGCTCAAGCGTTTTGACCTGTAGCAGGTCGCGAATCATCGACACCGGACGCTGGTCTACCAGCGAGGTGTATTCCTTGAACTTGCTGTAGTCGCCCTGCTGCACGGCGGCTTGCAGGGTGCTGACCACGTCCGGGTTATAGGCATGGTATTCGCCACCAAACACGAACTTGAGCAGGCCGCCTTGCTGGATCGGCTTGCGCGTGCTCCAGGCTTCGGCTGCCAGCGCTTTCTGTTCGGCTTCGATATCGACGAAGCGCGCACCTTTCAGGCGGCTTGGCACACCGCGGAAACTGGTGTCGCAAACTTCCTCGGACAGACCGATGGCTTCAAACAACTGCGCGCCACGGTAGGACGCAACGGTCGAGATACCCATCTTCGACAGGATCTTGAGCAGGCCCTTGGTGATGCCTTTGCGGTAGTTCTTGAAGACTTCGTACAGATCGCCCAGCACTTCACCGGTACGGATCAGGTCGCCCAGCACTTCATAGGCCAGGAACGGATAGACCGCCGACGCGCCGAAGCCGATCAATACGGCGAAATGGTGCGGGTCACGCGCGGTTGCGGTTTCGACCAGGATGTTGCTGTCGCAGCGCAGGCCCTGTTCGGTCAGACGATGGTGAACCGCGCCGACCGCCAGCGAAGCATGCACCGGCAGTTTGCCCGGTGCGATGTGTCGGTCGCTCAGCACGATCAGGGTACGACCGGCACGCACGGCCTCTTCGGCCTGATCGGCAACGCTGCGCACAGCGGCTTCAAGACCCAGGCTTTCATCGTAGTTCAGGTCAATGATGTGGCGTTCGAAGCCCGGACGCTCCAGGTTCATCAGCGAACGCCATTTGGCTGGCGAAATGACTGGCGAACTGAGGATTACGCGTGAGGCGTGCTCTGGCGATTCCTGGAAGATATTGCGCTCGGCACCGAGGCAGATTTCCAGCGACATGACGATGGCTTCACGCAGCGGGTCGATCGGCGGGTTGGTGACCTGCGCGAACTGCTGGCGGAAGTAATCGTAGGGCGAACGCACACGACGCGACAACACCGCCATCGGTGTGTCGTCACCCATCGAGCCCACAGCTTCCTGGCCCTGTTCACCCAGCGGGCGCAGCACCTGATCGCGTTCTTCGAACGTGACCTGATACATCTTCATGTACTGCTTGAGCTGCTCGCTGTCGTAAAAAGCCGAGCCGTGGTCGTTGTCTTCCATAGTGGCCTGAATGCGCAGGGCATTCTTGCGCAGCCATTGCTTGTACGGATGACGCGACTTGAGACGGTTGTCGATGGCGTCGGTGTCGAGGATCTGACCGGTTTCAGTGTCCACGGCAAAGATCTGCCCAGGACCGACGCGGCCCTTGGCGATAACGTCTTCAGGCTTGTAGTCCCACACGCCGATTTCCGACGCCAGGGTGATGTAGCCGTTCTTGGTCGTGACCCAGCGCGCCGGGCGCAGGCCATTGCGGTCGAGCAGGCAGACGGCATGACGACCTTCGGTCATCACGATGCCGGCCGGGCCGTCCCACGGCTCCATGTGCATGGAGTTGTATTCATAGAAGGCGCGTAGATCCGGGTCCATGGTCTCGACGTTCTGCCACGCAGGCGGAATGATCATGCGCACGCCACGGAAAAGGTCGATGCCGCCGGTCACCATCAGCTCAAGCATGTTGTCCATGCTCGATGAGTCCGAACCCACGCGGTTGACCAGCGGGCCCAGCTCGTCCAGATCCATCAGGTCGTTGGTGAACTTGGTGCGACGCGCCTGTGCCCAGTTGCGGTTGCCGGTGATGGTGTTGATCTCGCCGTTGTGGGCAAGAAAGCGGAACGGCTGCGCCAGCGGCCATTTCGGCAGGGTATTGGTGGAAAAGCGCTGGTGGAACACGCAAATGGCAGTCTGCAGACGCTCGTCGCTCAGGTCCGGGAAAAAGGCCGTGAGATCGGCCGGCATCATCAGGCCTTTATAAATGATGGTCTTGTGCGAAAAGCTGCAGATGTAATGATCGGTATCTGCGGCGTTGGACACTGACGAACGGCGGCGCGCGCTGAACAGCTTGATGGCGAATTCCTGATCGCTCAGGCCTTCACCACCAATGTACACCTGCTCGATTTTCGGCAGGCGCTCCAGTGCCAGACTGCCCAGGACGCTGGTATCGATCGGCACCTGACGCCAGCCGACCAGTTCCAGGCCCTCGGCGAGGATCTCGCGGTTCATGTTTTCGCGTGCGGCGTCCGCCTTGGCGTCGTCCTGATTGAGGAACACCATGCCCACAGCATATTGGCGGGGCAGATCGGCACCGAAGTGCTCTTTAGCCATCGCACGCAAGAAGCCATCGGGCTTCTGAATCAACAGACCGCAACCGTCACCGGTCTTGCCGTCGGCGTTGATACCGCCACGGTGGGTCATGCAGGTCAGGGCCTGAACGGCCGTCTGCAACAGGTGATGACTGGGCTCGCCCTGCATATGAGCGATCAGGCCGAAGCCGCAGTTATCCTTGAATTCATCTGGTTGGTACAGACCTGCTTTCATAGACACTTTCTCACCAGGCTGCCTCTATGCGAGGCAAATTTCCTTTTAATTCAACCAATTACCTGTCACGCCGAACGTACGCCAGCTTCGGACAGGCAAAACGGAGGTCATTGTACACAGCGACACAAGGGCTAACAAATTTAACGACGACTGGTTGATAATCAATGTCGCAATTATGAAAGTTTTAAAACGGGTCGCTGTGCTAGTCAAAGTATTTCTTCAAGTATCTGACTGACGCGACGGGAGACTGTAAAGCGCTTGTAACGCAGACGCCGCAAGGCGCGCACCAATCAGGTGGCGCGCTTTGCGGGTTAAGTCAGGCTGGCTGGGTGAAGCGGCCCGGATAAGGCCGCTGCGACTTCAGCGACTGGCACCAAGCTCTTGTTGGACGCTGGCGACAGTACGGGGCCAAGGTTTACCAGCCTGAACCTTGGCTGGCAATACTTTGATGGCTGCCAGGGCGGCAGCACGGTCAGGAAAGTTGCCATACGTGATGACGTACAGCGGCTTGCCCTGCAGGGTTTTCTTGAAATAACGGTACTCGCCACCTTGCTCTGCGATGTAGGCCTGAGCGGTCGCTTCGGAGCTGGTGCCCAGAATCTGTACCACATAATGGCCTGGCGCCTGACTGCTGTACCAATTGCTACCGGCAGCCGGTTTGGCGGCTGCTGGCGCAGGTTTTTCCGCAGGCTTGGCAGCCGGGGCCGGAGCGGGCTTGGCTGTGGCGACCTGAGCAGGTGCAGGTGCTGGCGCTGGCTTGGCGGCTGGGGCAGGAATAGACGAGCGTGGCGTCTGGGCGGCAGCCTGACCGGCAGGCACGCCCGCAGGCGGCGCAGTGGTGGTCACGGTCGGCGGCTGGGCAGGCGAACCTGTCGGCACCGCGTCTTCGTCGGAATCACTCGACCCGGCTGCTTCAGCCAGCGGGCCGCGCATCACCGGTTGCGAGTTACCATTCATCGGCAGCGGCATCGGCTGGGAATTGCCCGCGAACTCGATGGCCGGGCTACCGTTGTTCGATTGCTGAGCAGTTGGCTTGCCCTCGCCCAGCGGCAATTGCGCCTGAGCAGAAGCAGGGGCATTGGCTGGCGTGCCCGTTTTGTCACCGCGACCCGGGATCAGCACTGCTGCTGCCACGGCCACTATGACGACGGCACCCAAGGCCAATACGTGTTTTTTCGGCATGTTGAACCCCACACTTGGACGCTTGACCGCGGAACGACTCGCGACCATCGCCTCGATCATTGAATCGCGGGCTACCTGGTTGATTGCCCCAGGCCAGCCATCGGACTGTTCATGAATATCGGTGATCTGGTCGGCAGTGAACAACGCGATTCCTTGCCCTGCACCCTCCAGACGCTGAGCCAGATACTCTCGGGTTTCCTCTTCCGTATAGGGTTGCAGCTCGATGACATGAAAGCGTTCGCCTTCGACATCGCCCTGCAGGTCGGCACACATCTGATCGAGACGATCGAGCAGCGATGGCTCTCCGAACAGGAATACATGCGGACGCCCTTCAGGCGTTCCCGCAGCAAGACCCAGCAACGCTTCGAGCGCCGAATCGCCCAGTTGTTCCGCGTCGTCAACCAGCAAGTAGACTTCCTGGCCGGTCAGCCCGAGCTGCACGACCTGCGACAGGATCGCCTGCATTTCAGCCTGGGCAACGCTCAGCGCCTGGGCAACCTGCTGCAGCACACCTGCCGCATCGCCAGCGCCGCGTGCAGAAACCACAACGCTTTGTACCGACTGCTTGTTGGTGCTTGCTACCAGCGCCTGACGCAGCAGGGTCTTGCCGCTGCCCTGCGGCCCGGTCACTGCCAGCAACAACTGGCTGTAACGCGCCAGATGATGAAGCTGACCCAGTACAGGCTTGCGCTGGGCAGGAAAGAATTTGAAGCCAGGTACCCGCGCTGCAAAGGGGTCATGACTCAACTGATAATGGCCGAGGAAGGCCTCGTCGGCATGCAAACTAGTCATGGGTTTTCCGTTAACCTCTAAGCTGATCCACCAGGGCGCGATAGTCCGCAACCAGAGTGGCCTGTAATACTTCTTTTGGATAATCGTCCGTGATAACCGCTTCACCCATCTGGCGCAACAGCACCAGACGCAAGCGACCGTCGATGACTTTCTTGTCGATCGCCATGTGTTCGAGGAAATTGTCTTCCGTCATGTCCTGTGGTGGCACCACAGGCAGCCCGGCGCGCTGAAACAGGCGAATACCGCGATCCCGATCCTGCGTGCTGATCCAGCCCAGACGCGAGGACATTTCCAGCGCCATGACCGTACCGGCAGCTACTGCCTCGCCATGCAGCCAGACACCATAGCCCATATGCGTCTCGATGGCGTGACCGAATGTGTGACCCAGGTTCAATGTGGCGCGGACACCGGACTCACGCTCGTCGGCGCCGACCACCAGCGCCTTGGCTGCACAGGAGCGTTCGATGGCCACGGTCAGCGCCGCCTGATCCAGCCCGCGCAGCGCATCGACGTGCTCTTCAAGCCAGGTCAGAAACGGCTCGTCGCAGATCAGGCCGTACTTGATGACCTCTGCCAGCCCGGCGGACAGCTCACGCTCGGGCAGGGTATTGAGCGAGGTGGTATCGATCAGCACGACGCTTGGCTGATAGAAGGCCCCCACCATGTTCTTGCCCAGCGGATGATTGATGCCGGTCTTGCCGCCCACCGAGGAGTCCACCTGGGACAGAAACGTGGTGGGGATCTGGATGAAATTCACGCCGCGCTGATAACAGGCGGCAGCAAACCCGGCCATGTCGCCAATCACACCGCCACCCAGAGCGATGACCGTGGTGCGGCGATCATGACGAGCGGTCAGCAGGCCATCGAAAATGGTCTGCAGGGTTTCCCAGTTCTTGAACGCCTCGCCATCGGGCAGAACAATCGGAAGAACGTTGTAACCGGCCAGGGTCTGCGTCAGACGCTCCAGATACAGCGGTGCCACTGTCGTGTTGGAAACGATAGCCACCTGACGCCCGACGATATGCGGGGTCAGGAGCTCTGGCTGATCCAGCAGGCCTTCGCCAATATGGATCGGGTAGCTACGCTCACCAAGCTCGACCTTAAGTGTCTGCATGTGTCCCCACATTGATTACCGGTTGGACGGTTTGTGCTTCAGCAGGTCATGACGCAAGGCCATGCACCGTCGCTGTTTTGCTGGTCGACGAGAATAGCGCATTTTCGCCTGCGCTTTAACGGGGAGGAAGCTCTGCAAGGCGCGCCAATATCTCGAGAACCACCATTCGGGGTGGCCGCTCATCGGTTTCAATCACCACGTCGGCGATTTCCCGATACAGCGGGTCGCGGATAGCCAGCAATTCACTGAGCACCCGGGCCGGATCAGCGGTACGCAACAAAGGGCGATTTCGGTCACGCGCGGTGCGCCCGACCTGCTGTTCTATGGAAGCATGCAGATACACCACGCGCCCACCGGCACGCAACGCCTGACGGTTTTCACCGCGCATGACCGCACCGCCACCGGTGGCCAGAACCAGGCCATCGGCTTCGCACAGCTCGGCAATCATGGCCTGCTCGCGCTCACGGAAACCCGGCTCGCCTTCCTTGTCGAAGATCCACGGGATATTGGCGCCCGTGCGCAACTCGATTTCCTTGTCGGAATCCTTGAACGGCAGTCGCAACTCTTTGGCAAGCAAACGGCCGATGGTGCTTTTGCCAGCACCCATCGGCCCCACAAGTATTAAATTTCGCACAAAATCAACGACTCACAGAAATCGCCTGGTTGTTCATGATACGCGGAGTCAAAAATACCAACAGCTCGGATTTGGACTCGGATACCACATCGCGCCTGAAAAGCCGGCCAAGATACGGTACATCGCCAAGAAATGGCACTTTATCGACAACTTTACTTTGCGTATTTGAGAACACACCACCAATGACGATGGTTTCGCCATCGGAAATCAGCACTTTGGCGTTGACCTCGTTTTTCTTGATCGGTGGTACACCAAGCACCGCATTCAGGTAGTCCGGCTCATCCTTGGTGACCTTGACCTCCATGATGATGCGGTTATCCGGCGTGATCTGTGGCGTTACCTCAAGCGACAGCGAGGCCTCCTTGAAGCTCACCGTGGTTGCACCGCTGGAGCTGGATTCCTGATACGGAATCTCGGTGCCCTTGAGGATCTTGGCGGTTTCCTTGTCGGAAGTGACTACCTTGGGCTGGGAGACGATTTCACCGTTACCGGTCTTCTCCATCGCGCTCAGCTCAAGGTCCAGTAACGTATTGTTGGTGACGAAGCCCAGGCCAATGCCGGAGGTTGCGCCAGATGCGCCCATATCGACAAACGGCACGTTGGAGGTCACGTTACTGCCAGTGTTACCTGCCTCATCGCCATTATTATCAAGGCCATAGGTTGTCCATTTTCCATTGCCGCTGGTGTTGGTCGAGCCGCCCCAGCGCACACCCAGTTGCTTGTTGTAATCGACGTTGGCCTCGACGATGCGCGCCTCGATCATCACCTGACGCACCGGAATGTCCAGTTGCGAGACGATGCGACGCAGTTCGTCGAGCCGGTCCTGGGTTTGGTAGGCAATGATGTTGTTGGTCCGGTCGTCCACAGTGATCGAGCCACGCTCGTCGGTCTTGGACTCGGCGCTGGTCACCGACTGGAACAGCTTGGCGATATCGGCAGCCTTGGCGTAATTGACCTGCAACAATTCACGACGCAGGGGCGCCAGCTCGGCGATCTGCTTGAGCGATTCAAGCTCCTGACGCTCGCGGGCAGCAATTTCATCGGCGGGCGCGACCAGCAGGACGCTGCCGACCTTGCGCTTGTCCAGGCCTTTGGTTTTCAGCACCAGGTCCAGCGCCTGATCCCATGGCACGTTCTGCAGACGCAGGGTAATACCGCCCTGAACCGTGTCGCTGGCCACCAGATTGAGGTTGGTGAAGTCGGCAATCAGTTGCAGCACCGAGCGTACGTCGATGTCCTGGAAGTTCAGCGACAGCTTTTCACCGGTGTACACCGGTTTGTCAGCGGCGCGGCGGTCCAGATCCTCATTGGTCAACGGCCGCACACTGATGGTCAGCTTGTTTTCGGTCTGAAACGCCGAGTAGTCGAAGGCACCCGACGGCTCGATCAGGATACTGGCCTTGTCACCCGTAGCCGACGCACTGACAAACTGCACCGGCGTGGCGAAGTCCTTGACGTCCAGCCGCACGCGCAGCGGTTCGGGCAGTTGGGTCTTGGCGAAGTCGACACGGATCTTGCCGCCCTGCTCCTGAATATCCGGGGCAATGCCGGGGTTGCTCAAGTCTATGATCACATTGCCTTCACCCAGCTCGCCGCGCTGGAAATCGACATTCCTGATGGCCTTGACGCCCGCAGGGATAAACGGTTTGGCAGATGCCGGAGTGGGTGGCGGCACCGCTACCCGTTGCGCGCCCATCGCGGTGGTTGGCTGGGAAGCCTGCGCAGCGGCTGCGCCCTGACCGATAACCACGTACAGGTTGTTGCCGTCGACGCGGGAGCTGTAGGGTGAAAGCGTGGTCAGGTTAATGATTACCCGCGTGCGGTCCTGAGCCTGTACAACGACCACGCTGCGTGCGTTACCGTTACCCAGTTCACGGCTTTTGGTCGCCAACTGACTGGTCACGCCCGGCAGGTCCAGCGCAATACGCGCAGGTTGCGCCGTGGTGTAACCGCGCGGCGCAGGCACCGGCGAGTCGAATGCCAGCTTGAGCTCGATGCGATCACCCGGCAGGGCGGCGACATCCAGGGTCTTGAGGTTGGCAGCCTGGAGAACCGGCGAAAGCATCGCGATGCATAACGACACGCCGATAATCGAGAGAATCCGGGTCATGATCAATTTCCGTTGAGCGCTACTGTGCATACTTGGCCTTGCCCACTTCATGAGCGTTCTTTGAGGGCGATAGTGCGCGGCCTTTCCAGCCAGGCCCCCTCTCCATCAGGAACAATTTCAATGACATCTACCTGCGCATCACCGATTGACACTACCCGGCCGTTGTTACGGCCCAGGTAATCTCCCACCTTGACGCGATGAACGCCTCCCGCACCGCGCAGCAGGGCAAATATCCCTGACTCGTTGCCAATCGTGCCGACCATCTCGAACGACTCGATATTGAACCCTTCCAGGAACTGCCTGACCCGGTGCTCGTCCGGTGCTACCAGCCGCGAGCCCTTCTGGCGGTTGAGCAGGTCGATCTTGACCGGAGGCTGAAAAGGACTGCGCAGCGTAGAGGCGTTGTAGGTGAACGCTTCATACGGACGAAACTTCGGCAGGGCCTCGATAGTGCCGCTCGGGCGCGCTCTGGCCTGATCCATGAACGCCGACAGGTCGGCAAAATCATTGTCATTACCGCAACCGGCCAACCCTGTCATAACCACACTGACGCACAGCAATCGCGCCGCCCTCATTTCTTCAGCCCTTCATCGTTGTAGCGGTAGGTCTTGGCCAGAATGCTCATGCGCAACTTGGTCGGCACCTTCGGGTCGACCGGTTTGATCTCGAAATCATGCAGCGTGACGATGCGCGGCAGGCTGGCGACACCGCTGACGAAGGTTGCCAGGTCGTGATAACCACCGACTACCGTGATCTGTATCGGCAGCTCGATGTAGAACTGCTGGACCGCCTCGGGCAGCAGTTTGATTTCCTCGAACTCAAGCCCGCTTCCCAGTCCGGTCCGGGTTATATCCTCAAGCAAGCCAGGCACTTCGGTGTCGCTGGGCAATTGCCGCAGCAGAGCGCCGAAGGTGTTTTCCATTTCTTCCATCTGCTTCTTGTAAGGCTCAAGGTTGGCAGCCTGGAAGGCCTTGTTGGAAAACTGCTCCTTGAGCGTCACTTCACTGCTCTGTGCGCTTTCCAGCTGGGTTTTCAGGTCCTGAATAAAGAAGAAGTAGCCCAGTGCGAAAATCAGTACCGCGATTAGCACGCCGGCAATGGCCTTGACCGCGGCTGGCCAGGAACCCAGGTTGTTCAGGTCCAGCTCGCTCAGGTCAACCCTGCGAAGCCCTTCCAGCCATTCAGACATATTCATGGCTTGGCTCCTGTAGCGGGCGTGGTTGCAGCGGGTGCAGCCGCGGCAACCGGCGGCTGGGTCTGACGCACTGTCAACTGAAAGACGTTGGCCTGATCCACAGCCCCTGCAGTCGTAGCCTTCACTTCAGTCAGGCTCGGCGCTTCCAGCCAGTCAGAGGCTTCAAGGTTGCGCATCAGGTCGGAAACCCGGTTATTCGATTCGGCAGCGCCACTGATGGCAATCAGCTTGTCGGTCATTTTGACCTGCGAGAAATAAACGCCATCCGGAAGAGTGCGCGCCAGTTGATCGAATACACGCCCCGTGATCGGGCGGTTGCCTTGCAGGTCCTGAATGATCTTCATGCGCTCAAGTAACTGTTTGCGACGCGCCTTCAGGTCGCTGATCTCCTTGATGCGTATATCGAGCTGAGCGATCTGCGTCTGCACAAACGCGTTGCGCGCCATCTGATGCTCAATGGCGTTGCTGACGTAACGATCAATCAGAAACAGAATACCGACTGACACCACCAACACGCCGACCAGTGCGGTCAGGAAGCGTTTTTTACGTTCTTCGCGAAGCTCTTCGCGCCACGGTAATAAGTTGATCCGCGCCATCAGTCGAAGCTCCTCAACGCCAGACCGCACGCGATCATCAACGCGGGAGCGTCACTGGCCAGCGCCCCGGCATTGACCTTGGAGCTCAGGGCCATGTCGGCAAACGGGTTAGCGACCATCGTCGGGGTGCCAATGCGTCGTTGAATCAAATGCTCCAGCCCTGAAATCGAAGCCGTGCCGCCTGCCAGCATGATGTGATCCACGGAGTTGTATTGACCGGCTGCAAAGAAGAACTGCAAAGAACGAGAGACCTGCTGCACCAACGCATCCTTGAAGGGGTCCAGCACCTCGCTGACATAGTCGTCGGGCAACCCGCCCTGCTTCTTGGCAAGCCCGGCCTCCTCCATGGAAAGCCCATAGCGGCGCTGGATTTCGTCAGTCAGCTGGCGGCCACCAAACAGCTGCTCGCGGGTATAGATGATCCGGCCATGATGCAGCACGCTGAGGGTGGTCATGGTGGCACCGATATCGACCACCGCCACGGTAAGCTCGTCATGACCGTTACCCAGTTGCGCAGCCAGCAGGCCGAACGAGCGCTCCAGGGCATAGGCCTCGACGTCCACCACCCGCGCGGTCAGCCCGGCCAGCGCCAGCGCCGCCTCACGCACTTCGACGTTCTCTTTGCGGCAGGCAGCCAGCAATACTTCGACGCGTTCGGGATTGCGCACCGAGTAGCCCTGCACTTCGAAATCGATGGCGACTTCTTCCAGCGGATAAGGGATGTACTGGTCAGCCTCAAGCTTGAGCTGGTTTTCCATGTCGTCGTCGGAAAGACCGGCGTCCATTTCAATCGTCTTGGTGATCACGGCGGAACCGGCTACGGCGACCGCCACGATCTTGACGCTGGTCTTGGCCTTGGCGAGCACGCGAGACAGCGCCTGACCAACCCCTTCGAGCTCGGCAATATTCTTTTCGACGACAGCGTTGGCCGGCAACGGCTCGACTGCGTAAGACTCGACCTTGTAACGAGTGCCGGAACGACTCAATTCCAGGAGTTTTACCGAGGTGGAGCTAATATCGATCCCTAGAAGGGTGTTGGCCTTCTTACTGAAGAGTTCGAACACAACCTGATTCCTATGAGTTTCCGCCACTTACGGAGTTATTTCGGGCCAACGTCACTGTCGACAGCCTTGACAGTAGCGCAAATCACGCTCGTGGACGAAAAATGCTTATAATGCCCAGCGATTTTTTCATTTAAGAAAGCTTCAAGGCGTGTTCATTTGTAAATGCCTGCGCTTAACCCATTATTTTTTCTGGAAATCCAAAAGCCTTGATACGCCTGCTGAAGTTTTTCTGGTGGTCCCTCGTCGCGGTATTCTGCTCGCTGTTGCTTGGCCTGAGTGGCGCGTTTCTCTACCTGAGCCCGACCCTGCCATCGGTTGAAGCGCTGCGAAGCATTCAACTGCAAATCCCCCTGCGCGTATTCAGCAGCGACGGCAAGCTGATTGCCGAGTTTGGCGAGATGCGCCGCACGCCGATTCGCTTCGCGGAAATTCCACCCAACTTCATCAACGCCCTGCTATCGGCCGAAGACGACAACTTCGCCAACCACTATGGCGTCGACCCGAGCAGCCTGATGCGCGCTGCCACACAACTGGTAAAAAGCGGCCATATTCAGTCAGGCGGCAGTACCATCACCATGCAGGTCGCGAAAAACTTCTTCCTGACCAGCGAAAGAAGCTTTTCACGCAAAACCACCGAGATTCTGTTGGCCTTGCAAATCGAGCGCCAACTTACCAAAGACGAGATTCTCGAGCTGTACGTCAACAAGATTTATCTGGGTAACCGCGCCTACGGAATCGAAGCCGCGGCGCAAGTCTACTATGGCAAATCGATTCGCGATGTAAGCCTTGCGCAAATGGCCATGATTGCCGGTCTGCCCAAGGCGCCGTCACGCTTCAACCCGCTGGCCAACCCGACCCGCGCCAAGGAACGCCGCGATTGGATCCTCGGCCGCATGTATCGCCTGGGCAAGATTGACCAGACCGCTTACCAGACTGCCTTGAACGAACCGCTCAACGCCAGCTATCACGTGCCGACGCCGGAAGTGAACGCGCCGTACATTGCTGAAATGGCACGCGCCGAAATGGTCGGCCGTTACGGCAGCGAGGCCTATACAGAGGGCTTCCGCGTCACTACCACGGTGCCGAGCGACCTTCAGGAACACGCCAACAAGTCCATCCAGCAGGGCCTGATCGATTACGACCAGCGCCACGGCTATCGCGGCCCGGAAAGCCGCTTCCCGGGCATGACGCGCGCCAACTGGGTACAGGAACTGACCAAACAACGCATGATCAATGGCCTCGAGCCCGGCATCGTGACGCAGGTCGACAAGACCGGTCTACGCGTTCTGACCCGCAACGGCGAGAAGGAAGAAACCGTCGACTGGGCCACCATGAAGTGGGCGCGTCCTTACCTGAATACCAACAGCCTGGGCGCGAATCCGAAGCAGCCAGGCGATGTTGCGAAGGTGGGCGACCTTGTTCGGCTGTTGCGCCAGGACGACGGTTCGCTGAAATTCAGTCAAATTCCCGTCGCGCAGAGCGCCCTGGTCTCGCTTGACCCGCAAAACGGCGCCATTCGTGCACTGGTCGGCGGCTTCGCTTTCGAGCAGAGCAACTACAACCGCGCCATGCAGGCCAAGCGTCAGCCGGGCTCCAGCTTCAAACCGTTCATCTACAGCGCTGCACTGGATAATGGCTACACCGCCTCCAGTCTGGTGAACGACGCACCTATCGTGTTTGTCGACGAGTATCTGGACAAGGTATGGCGTCCGAAAAATGACACCAACACCTTCCTTGGGCCGATCCGCCTGCGCGAGGCGCTGTACAAGTCTCGCAACCTGGTCTCGATCCGCCTGCTCCAGGCCCTCGGTATCGACAGCACCATCGACTACATCACCCGCTTTGGCTTCTCCAAGCAAGACTTGCCGCGCAACCTGTCGCTGGCACTGGGTACGGCTACATTGACCCCGATGGAAATCGCCACCGGCTGGGCCACCTTTGCCAATGGCGGTTACAAGGTCAGTCCTTATCTGATCCAGACCATCGAGAACCGTGACGGGCAGACCCTGTTTGTGGCCAATCCGCCAAGCGTTCCGGCCAACGACGTCAATACTGCGCCCAACACATCGACCTTTGCCGTGCATGACAGCCCGAGCGTGATCGCAGGCCCACCAGGGACACCGGCCCAGCCGCAAGCGCCCGCCGTTGCAGAGCGCGTTGTGGATGGCCGCACGACCTACATTCTGAACAGCATGCTGCAGGACGTAATCAAGCGCGGCACCGGGCGGCGCGCTCTGTCGATGAACAGGCCGGATATCGCCGGCAAGACCGGTACCACCAACGATTCCAAGGATGCGTGGTTCTCCGGTTACAACGCGGACTATGTGACAACTGTCTGGAGCGGCTTCGATCAGCCTGAAAGCCTTGGTCGTCATGAATTTGGCGGTACGGTCTCCCTGCCGATCTGGATGGACTACATGAGCGCTGCACTCAAGGACAAGCCGCCGCATCAGCAGGCAGAACCGCCGGGCATCCTCAGCCTGCGCGTAGACCCACTGAGCGGCCGCGCTGCCACACCTAGCACGCCGAACGAGTTCTTTGAGCTGTTCAAAAGCGAAGACACGCCGCCAAGCGTCAACGAACTGGGCGGCAGCAGCGCACCGGGCAGCCCGTTGCCAGCGGATGAGTCAGCACCGATCGATTTGTTCTGATAGCACTGCGCAGGTAGGTGACGCAGAGCGTCACATGGACCGTGAGGAACGATCATTTCAACTATGTGCGACGCTCTGCGTCGCATGCCGTTCTGGACGCTCCGCGTCCTCTTTTAATTCAGCGGTGCAGCGCAGATTTGTGACGCAGAGCGTCACCCAAGGCATTCCCACGCTGGAGCGTGAGTAACGATGATCCCAACTATCCCGTTAATCCCAACTATCGTGCGACGCTCTGCGTCGCATGCCGTTCTGGACGCTCAGCGTCCTCTTTTGATTCAGCGGCGCTGCGCAGATTTGTGACGCGGAGCGTCACCCAAGGCATTCCCACGCTGGAGCGTGAGGAACGATGATCCCAACTATCCCGTTAATCCCAACTATCGTGCGACGCTCCGCGTCGCATGCCGTTCTGGACGCTCCGCGTCCTCTTTTGATTCAGCGGTGCCGCGCAGATTTGTGACGCAGAGCGTCACCCAAGGCATTCCCACGCTGGAGCGTGAGGAACGATAATCCCAACTATCCTGTTAATCCCAACTATCGTGCGACGCTCCGCGTCGCATGCCGCTCTGGACGCTCCGCGTACTCTTTTGATTCAGCGGTGCCGCGCAGATTTGTGACGCAGAGCGTCACCCAAGGCATTCCCACGCGGGAGCGTGAGGAACGATGATCCCAACTATCCTGTTAATCCCAACTATCGTGCGACGCTCTGCGTCGCATGCCGCTCTGGACGCTCCGCGTACTCTTTTGATTCAGCGGTGCCGCGCAGATTTGTGACGCAGAGCGTCACCCAAGGCATTCCCACGCTGGAGCGTGAGGAACGATAATCCCAACTATCCTGTTAATCCCAACTATCGTGCGACGCTCCGCGTCGCATGCCGCTCTGGACGCTCCGCGTACTCTTTTGATTCAGCGGTGCCGCGAAGATTTGTGACGCAGAGCGTCACCCAAGGCATTCCCACGCGGGAGCGTGAGGAACGATGATCCCAACTATCCTGTTAATCCCAACTATCGTGCGACGCTCTGGACGCTCCGCGTACTCTTTTGATTCAGCGGTGCCGCGCAGATTTGTGACGCGGAGCGTCACCCAAGGCATTCCCACGCCGGCGCGTGAGGAACGATGATCCCAACTATCCTGTTAATCCCAACTATCGTGCGACGCTCTGCGTCGCATGCCGTTCTGGACGCTCCGCGTCCTCTTTTGATTCAGCGTCGCTGCGCAGATTTGTGACGCAGAGCGTCACCCAAGGCATTCCCACGCGGGAGCGTGAGGAACGATAATCCCAACTGCCCCGTTAATCACAACTATCGTGCGACGCTCTGCGTCGCATGCCGTTCTGGACGCTCCGCGTCCTCTTTTGATTCAGCGGCGCTGCGCAGATTTGTGACGCGGAGCGTCACCCAAGGCATTCCCACGCGGGAGCGTGAGGAACGATAATCTCAATTCCAGGCATAAAAAACCCCCTGCATCGCTGCAGGGGTTTTTTTATTGCATCAAGGATCAGCCCTTGAACACATCGTCCACGCTGGTCAGCGGGTAGTGCTTCGGATACGGCAGGGTGGCAACACCGCTCTCGATGGCTGCCTTGGCAACTGCATCGGCGATCAAGCCCAGCAGGCGGGTGTCCATTGGTTTCGGGATGATGTACTCACGACCGAATTCCAGTTTGATGCCGCCGTAGGCATCGCTGACTTCCTGAGGAACAGGCAGTTTGGCCAGTTCGCGCAGGGCGTTGGCTGCAGCGATCTTCATTTCTTCGTTGATACGCTTGGCGCGAACGTCCAGAGCACCGCGGAAGATGAACGGGAAGCCCAGAACGTTGTTGACCTGGTTCGGGTAATCCGAACGGCCGGTCGCCATGATCACATCGCTACGGGTGGCGTGAGCCAGCTCCGGGGAGATCTCCGGGTCCGGGTTCGAGCAGGCGAACACGATCGGGTCCTTGGCCATCAGCTTGAGGTTTTCAGCGCTCAGCAGATTAGGACCTGACAGGCCCACGAATACGTCAGCGCCATCCAGCGCATCGGTCAGCGAGCGTTTCTCGGTCGCGTGAGCGAACACAGCCTTGTACTGGTTCAGGTCGGTACGGCCGGAGTGAATGACGCCGGTACGGTCGACCATGAAGATGTTTTCGATCTTCGCGCCCATGCTCACCAGCAGCTTCATGCAGGAGATGGCTGCAGCGCCAGCGCCCAGGCAGACGATCTTCGCGGAATCGAGGGTTTTACCGACAATTTCCAGTGCGTTGATCATGCCGGCAGCAGTCACGATAGCGGTGCCGTGCTGGTCATCGTGGAAAACCGGGATGTCGCACTGTTCGATCAGTGCCTTCTCGATTTCAAAGCACTCAGGTGCCTTGATGTCTTCCAGATTGATACCACCGAAGGTGATGGAGATACGCTTTACGGTGTCGATGAATGCCTGCGGGCTTTCGGAATCGACTTCGATATCGAAAACGTCGATACCGGCGAAACGTTTGAACAGAACCCCTTTACCTTCCATGACCGGCTTGGAGGCCAATGGGCCCAGATCGCCGAGGCCGAGAATAGCGGTGCCATCGGAAATAACTGCTACCAGGTTGCCTTTGCCGGTGTACTTGTAAGCCAGCTCGGGGTCACGGGCAATTTCACGCACGGGTTCAGCAACGCCAGGGCTGTAGGCCAGAGCCAGGTCACGAGCGGTTGCAGTCGGCTTGGTGAGTTCGACGCTCAGCTTCCCCGGACGAGGATTGGCATGGTATTCGAGCGCGGCAGTTTTCAAATCTGACATGTATTGGATTCCGCTTTTTTTACTGTGGGACAGACGGACCGCCGAGGATACGCAAGATGCATAGTCCTAACAAGACTGACCAGTCACTGCTGTCAATAGGCACAGGATTAGACTTTACGCTTAGATGCCTGAAACGTGAACAACCGGCCACCCATCGCCAGACAACTGGCCAAAAAGCAGTATCTATCGACCTGACGGGCTCAGCATCGCGGGGTGGGTCAGTGGCAGCAGCCAGCGTGCCTGCCCTGATTTCAGAGCACCGCGCCGGGATCGATCGACCACCCAGCCGCGCGCCTCGACCTGCCGGCCCTTGAGGCGCGCCAGCATTGCCGTGTCGAATGAGTTCACGTTAGCCGGGGCAACACGCAGGACCAGCGAGCCTTGCAACTCGATCCAGATACCGCCGCGATTGCGCTGCACGCTCTTGACCTGACCGGACACAATCGCAAAGCCGCTTTTGCTCAGCCTGGTCGAGGGCTGAACCGGCGAGTCGCGCCACACACCCAATTGCGCCTGCCGCGCCGCACGTTCGGCAACTTGCTGGCAATCGACCAGCGCAACGTTGGGCGCAACGGCCACCAGATACCCCAGCCCTTCGCTGAGCAACTGCGCCTCAAGGTTTGCACCCTTGCGATCATAGACGTTGGCCAGAGTACGACCGTAATGGTCCTTGCCCTGCTGGCCGACACGCAAACCGACTTGACCGCCGCTTTCATCCACCAGTGCCTGCAAACGTCTTTTCGCAGCCTCGGCAAACGGCTCGGCAGACTGGCCTTTCTTGCCGGTCTCAGGCGTGTTGAGCCCAATCATCCGCACGCTGCGACCATCACTCAGACGCAGCGTGTCGCCATCGACCACGCGCTGCACCTGTGCAACCGGCAACGAAGCAGGCGCAGGACAGAAGGCCTGCGCGCCGGACACCCAAATCGCGGGCATAAAAAAGACGCCCACAAGGAGCGCCTTTTCAAGCAGTCTGGAGATGCCCATGGGGCAGCCAGTCTTACTTCGCTTTGGTAGCGCCGAACGCACCGAAACGGGATTTGAACTTGTCGACACGGCCGCCAACGTCAAGCGTCTTCTGCTTGCCGGTGTAGAACGGGTGGCACTCGTTGCACACGTCCAGGCTCAGCGGAGCGGCCAGGGTGGAACGGGTCTTAATGACATTGCCGCAGCTGCAGGTAGCGTCAATGGCTTCGTAAACTGGATGGATATCAGCTTTCATCGGTACTTCCTCGGTCTAACGCGCCGCCATCCAACACTATTGTTGAATACCGCACGGAAATAGGCTGCGGATAGTACCAGACAATTGCAACGACGCAAGCGAACCTTCACACCGGTCGTCTGCTAAGATCGCGCCTCCGTCATCACTCATCATCACAGGGAAACACCGCGTGCCCGACGCCATCCTGCGCCTTGCCCTGCCCTCGCCGCTTCGCCGACTGTTCGACTACCGCGCTCCTGCGGGCGTGTCGCGTAGCGCCTTGCAGCCTGGCATGCGTCTGCGGGTGCCATTCGGGCGACGGGAAATGATCGGCATTCTGGTGGAAGTGGTCGATCACAGCGAAGTGCCTGCCGACAAGCTCAAACCGGCCATCGCCCTGCTCGACAGCGAAGCGCCATTGCCGCCCGCGCTGTTCAAGCTGTGCCTGTGGACCTCGCAGTATTATCAGCACAGCCTAGGCGACACGCTGAGCTGGGCCTTGCCGGTGCTGTTGCGTCAGGGCGAACTGGCCGAAAGTCGCCAGGAACGCTTCTGGCACGTTGCACCGGGCGCCAGCGTCGGCGACCCGCGCATCGCGCGAGCGCCCAAGCAACGCGAAGCGCTGACCACCCTCGCCCAGCACCCGCATGGCGTGGCGCATCAGTTGCTGAGCAAGCTGATGCTTAATAAAGACAGCCTCAACCTGCTGCTGGCCAAGGAGCTGGTGTATGTCGAGGTTCGCAGCCACGCACCCAGCGCACGCCATGAACACTGGCTGGCCCAGCCTGAATTGCCGCTCAACACCGAGCAACGCGCTGCCTACGAAGCCATCCGTGCCGGGTTCGACAGCTTTCATGCGTTTTTGCTGGCTGGCGTCACTGGCAGTGGCAAGACTGAAGTCTATCTGCAACTGATCCGCGAAACGCTTGAGGCCGGCAAACAGGCGCTGGTGCTGATTCCGGAAATCAACCTGGGGCCACAAACCCTAGCGCGTTTCGAACAGCGCTTCAATGCCCGCATCGCGCTGCTGCATTCGGCAGTCAACGACCGCGAACGACTGGATGCCTGGCTGGCAGCCCGCGATGGCGAAGCCGACATTATTATCGGCACGCGCTCGGCGCTGTTCACGCCGATGAAGAACCCCGGCCTGATCATCATCGACGAAGAACACGATGGTTCCTATAAACAGCAGGAAGGTCTGCGCTATCACGCCCGTGATCTGGCCCTGGTGCGGGCGCGTCAGGAAAACATTCCAATTGTCCTGGGCTCGGCCACCCCGTCCCTGGAAAGCCTGCACAACGCCTACACCGGCCGCTACGGCCTGTTACGCCTGAACCAGCGTGCAGGCGGTGCGCAACAGCCGCGCTTCATGCGCCTGGACGTCAAGAGCAGGCCACTGGACAGCGGCATTTCCGGGCCGATGCAGCAAGCCATCGGCCAGACGCTTGCGGCAGGTCAGCAGGTGCTGGTCTTCCTCAACCGTCGCGGCTTCGCACCCACCTTGTTGTGCCACGACTGCGGCTGGATGTCTGGCTGCCAGCGCTGTGATGCGCGCATGACCGTGCACCAGCGCTCGGGCGAGCTGCGCTGCCATCACTGCGGGTATGTCGAACGTGTACCGCGCCAGTGCCCGTCCTGCGGCAAAGTGGATTTGCGCCCGGTAGGCGCGGGCACCGAGCGCGCCGAAGAGCGCCTGGCGATCCTGTTTCCGGACTTTCCCGTGCTGCGCGTGGATCGCGACAGCACGTCGCGCAAGGACGCTATGAATCAGTTATTCGCGACTATCCAGCGCGGCCAGCCCTGCATTCTGGTGGGTACGCAAATGCTCGCCAAAGGGCATCACTTCCCACGGGTAACGCTGGTGTCGATTCTGGATGCCGACGGCGGGCTGTTTTCCGGTGACTTCCGGGCCAGCGAGCGCATGGCGCAGTTGATCGTGCAGGTTGCAGGTCGTGCCGGCCGCGCGGAAGAGCCGGGCAAGGTGATCATCCAGACTCATCTGGCCGATCACCCACTGCTGATCCAACTGACCGAGCAGGGTTATTTCGCCTTCGCCGAGCAGGCCTTGAGCGAGCGTCGTTCGGCTGGCTTGCCACCGTTTTCACACCTCGCCCTGCTGCGCGCCGAAGCGCACAAGCCGGGGCAGGCCGAAGCCTTTCTCGATCAGGCTTGCAGTGACGCCGAGCAACTGGTTGCGCAAATGGGCCTGGGCGGCATCGAGCTGCTGGGGCCGGTTCCGGCACCTATGGAACGCCGCGCCGGGCGTTACCGGGCACAGCTGCTGATACAGTCCAGCGCACGCGCGCCACTGCACAAATTGCTTGCCACCTGGTTGCTCGCGCTGGAGCAAATGCCCAGCGGACGACAGGTCAGATGGTCGCTGGATGTGGACCCGGTGGATCTTTATTAAGTCACGCCGTTGGCAAGCAGGCTTGAGCAACGGATAATGCGGAGTTTTTCCACCCGCGCATCGAAGCGCCACCGCGCTTGCGGTCGAAGAGAGCACAATGAAAGACACCATTCGCCAGCTGATTCAACAAGCCCTGACCCGTCTCGTCACCGAGGGCGTCTTGCCAGAAGGGCTGACGCCGGCGATTCAGGTGGAAAACGCCCGCGACAAGACGCACGGCGACTTCGCCAGCAATATCGCGATGATGCTCGCCAAGCCTGCCGGCATGAAACCGCGCGATCTGGCTGAAAAGCTGATCGCCGCCCTGCCTGCCGACGAGCAGGTCAGCAAGGTCGAAATTGCCGGTCCGGGCTTTCTAAACTTCTTCCAGAACACTGCGGCGCTGGCCGCACGCCTCGACGCTGCACTGGCCGACGCGCACCTGTCAGTCCGCAAGGCGGGCGCTGTACAGCGCGTGGTCGTCGATCTGTCGGCACCGAATCTGGCCAAGGAAATGCACGTTGGCCATTTGCGCTCGACCATTATTGGCGACGGCGTGGCGAACGTTCTGACGTTTTTGGGCGACACAGTCACTCGCCAGAACCATGTGGGCGACTGGGGCACCCAGTTCGGCATGCTGCTGGCCTATCTGCAGGAAAAGCCAGCGACCAGCGACGAGCTGTCCGACCTGGAAAACTTCTACCGCGCCGCCAAGCAGCGCTTTGACGAATCCGAAGAGTTCGCCGAGCGGGCGCGAGGCCTGGTGGTCAAGTTGCAGGCAGGCGATGCCGAGTGTCTGGCCCTGTGGACACGCTTCAAGGACATCTCGCTGTCGCACTGCCAGGAAACCTACGAGCGCCTCAACGTCAAGCTGACCCCGGCAGACGTGATGGGTGAAAGTGCCTACAACGATGACCTGGCCAACGTGGTCAACGATCTGAAAGCCACTGGCCTGCTGGTCGAGAGCAACGGTGCGCAATGTGTGTTCCTCGAAGAATTCCGCACCGCCGATGACACGCCTCTGCCGGTGATCGTGCAGAAGGCCGGTGGCGGCTACCTGTACGCCACCACCGATCTGGCCGCCATCCGCTACCGCAGTAAGGTGCTCAAGGCCGACCGCGTGCTGTATTTCGTCGACCAGCGTCAGGCCCTGCACTTCCAGCAGGTGTTCGAAGTCGCTCGCCGCGCCGGTTTCGTCCACGACGGCATGCAGCTGGAACACATGGGTTTTGGCACCATGAACGGCGCCGATGGCCGCCCGTTCAAGACCCGCGACGGCGGCACGGTCAAACTCATCGACCTGCTCGATGAAGCCGAAGAACGTGCCTACACGCTGGTGAAGGAAAAGAACCCGGAAGTCGCCGAGGCCGAGCTGCGCAGCATTGCCAAAGCCGTGGGCATCAGCGCGGTGAAATACGCTGACCTGTCCAAGCACCGCGCCAGTGATTACAGCTTCAACTTCGATCAGATGCTGAGCTTCGAAGGCAATACCGCGCCTTATCTGCTGTACGCCTACACCCGTGTGGCCGGTGTATTCCGCAAGCTGGGCACGCCGTTCGACGCCAGCAAGGGGCAGATTGTCCTAGCAGCGCCGCAAGAGCAGGAACTGGCTGCACGTCTGGCGCAGTTCACTGAAACACTGAATAACGTCGCAGAAAAAGGCACACCACACGTACTTTGTGCTTACCTGTATGACCTTGCGGGTCTGTTTTCGAGCTTTTACGAAAACTGCCCGATCCTTGGTGCGGAAAATCCCGATCAGCAGCAAAGCCGTCTGCGTCTGGCTGCCCTGACCGGCCGCACCCTCAAGCAAGGCCTGGACCTGTTGGGTCTGGAAACTCTGGAGCGTATGTAAGTTGGCAGTTGCGAAGAAGAAACCGGCACCCAAGCGGGGCGCCAGCCGTTATCAGGCACCCGCGAAGAAGCCGATTCCAGGATGGTTGTGGCTGGCGATTGGCTTGACCGTGGGCGCGTTCGTGGTCTTTCTGATGAAGCTTGAACCGGGCGGCGAAGACGTCAAGCGGGTCAAGGCGGACGCCAAGGCCGCGAAGATCGCCGAGGCGAATAAAACACCACCGAGCCCGACGGCTCCGGTCAAGCCGAAGTACGACTTCTACACATTGCTGCCGGAATCGGAAGTGATCGTGCCGAACGAAGCCGTGCCGGAGAAGACCCCGCCGCCTGTGGCACCGACAGCACCGGTCTCGCCGGAGCAGGCAGCCAAGATCGACACGGCACGTGCCCAGGCAGCCCTCAGCGGCCTGACGCCTCCGCCAGCGCCACCGGTTGCCACGACCAAGCCGGCAGCAGTCACGACGTTCTTCCTGCAGGCGGGCTCGTTCCGCAAACAGGCTGACGCCGAGAAAGTCCGCGCGCAGATCATCCTGCTGGGCCAGACGTCTACCGTCGAGTCAGGCACTGTGAAAGATGAAACCTGGTACCGCGTACTGGTCGGCCCCTTCAGCAACCGCGAACAACTGACCACCGCCCAGAAACAACTGGCAAGCGGTGGATTTAGTAACCTGTTGTTGCAACAGCGTCAGAGCCGTTAGTCAAAGCACCTCTGTTTCCGTGCTCATCGCGATGTTTCGATGAGTACGAAGAACGGAGCTTCTGCCCGGTCGTCGTAGGAGCGGACTTATCCGCGATCTGCCGGGAACCGGCAGCAAAACCAGCCGCATCGGTTTATCAGGCCAGCCGAGGCAGCCTATTCTGGGGCCGCTTCGCAGCCCGTCGCGGGCAAGTCCGCTCCCATAAAAGCAGGGAGATCGCGGACAAACGAAGCGTCGTCCGGTCCGCTTAAAGGGTTGGGACAAGAATCGTACGATCATTTCCCCCCGATTTACCCCCAAGGTTGAAATACTCACCCACACCCCCATATGAGTTTGCATCAGGGCATTTTCGCCCCGCAGTGTGGAGACTCTCCCTTGACCACCATCGTTTCAGTGCGCCGCCACGGTAAAGTCGTCATGGCTGGCGACGGCCAGGTTTCTCTGGGCAACACCGTCATGAAAGGCAACGCCAAGAAGGTGCGCCGTCTTTATCACGGTGAAGTAATCGCCGGGTTCGCTGGCGCAACCGCCGATGCATTCACGCTGTTCGAACGCTTTGAAGCCCAGCTGGAAAAACACCAGGGGCATCTGGTTCGTGCAGCTGTCGAGCTGGCCAAGGACTGGCGTACCGATCGCTCGCTGAGCCGTCTTGAAGCAATGCTGGCCGTCGCCAACAAGGACGCCTCGCTGATCATCACCGGCAACGGCGATGTGGTCGAGCCCGAGGACGGCCTGATCGCCATGGGCTCCGGCGGCGCATTTGCTCAGGCCGCCGCACGCGCCCTGCTGCTCAAGACCGACCTGTCGGCACGCGAAATCGCCGAGACCTCGTTGCATATCGCTGGCGACATTTGCGTGTTCACCAACCACAACATCACCATTGAGGAGCAGGACCTCGTCGGCTAAGCCCTTGCCGGGCCGCACAGTCTGCGGCCCCTTCGGCTTGACCGTACCAGAGGACCGTGAATTACCATGTCCATGACTCCCCGCGAAATCGTCCACGAACTTAACCGCCATATCATCGGCCAGGACGATGCCAAGCGCGCCGTCGCCATTGCCCTGCGCAATCGCTGGCGCCGCATGCAGCTGCCTGAAGAGCTGCGCGTTGAAGTGACGCCCAAGAACATTCTGATGATCGGCCCGACCGGTGTCGGCAAGACCGAAATCGCCCGTCGCCTGGCCAAGCTTGCCAATGCGCCGTTCATCAAGGTTGAAGCGACCAAGTTCACCGAAGTGGGCTATGTAGGTCGTGATGTCGAGTCGATCATCCGCGACCTGGCCGATGCGGCTATCAAGCTTCTGCGTGAACAGGAGATCATCAAGGTTCGTCATCGCGCCGAAGACGCGGCCGAAGACCGTATTCTCGATGCCCTGTTGCCGCCTGCGCGTGTCGGTTTCAATGAAGACCCTGCGCAAAGCAATGATTCCAACACCCGTCAGCTGTTCCGCAAGCGTTTGCGCGAAGGCCAGCTGGACGACAAGGAAATCGAGATCGAGATCAACGAAGCCGTAGGTGTGGATATCTCCGCGCCACCCGGCATGGAAGAAATGACCAATCAGCTGCAGAGCCTGTTTGCCAACATGGGCAAAGGCAAGACCAAGAGCCGCAAACTCAAGGTCAAGGACGCGCTCAAGCTGGTACGCGAAGAAGAAGCGGGCCGTCTGGTCAATGACGAAGAGTTGAAGGCCAAGGCGCTGGAAGCGGTCGAGCAACACGGCATCGTGTTCATCGACGAGATCGACAAGGTTGCCAAGCGCGGTAATTCGGGCGGTGTCGATGTGTCCCGCGAAGGCGTACAGCGCGACCTGCTGCCACTGATCGAAGGCTGCACCGTGAATACCAAACTGGGCATGGTCAAGACTGACCACATCCTGTTCATTGCATCTGGCGCGTTCCATTTGAGCAAGCCAAGTGATCTGGTCCCCGAGCTGCAAGGTCGTCTGCCGATCCGCGTTGAACTCAAGGCTCTGTCGCCGCAGGACTTCGAACGCATTCTCAGCGAGCCACATGCGTCGTTGACCGAACAGTATCGCGAGCTGCTCAAGACCGAAGGCCTGAAGATCGAGTTCAAGCCTGAAGGCATCAAACGTCTTGCCGAGATTGCCTGGCAGGTCAACGAGAAAACCGAGAACATCGGTGCCCGTCGCCTGCACACGCTGCTTGAGCGTCTGCTTGAGGAAGTCTCGTTCAGCGCTGGCGATCTGGCTATCAGCCCTGACGCAGCACCGATTGAAATCGATGCAGAATACGTCAACAGCCACTTGGGCGATCTGGCCGAAAACGAAGACCTCTCGCGGTATATCCTTTAAAGCTGCAAGCGGTTGGCTACAAGCTGCAAGAGGTTCTCCTCTTGCAGCTTTTTTGCTTCTGCCTGTAGCTTGTAGCTGCTCTTCCTTGAGGCTGCTTTCAATGCTCCCCACCGCCATCCAGCTGCACAAAGCTTCCAAAACCCTGACGCTGAAGTACGCGCCGGATGAGGAATATCATCTGCCCGCCGAATTTCTGCGGGTGCATTCCCCTTCTGCCGAGGTCCAGGGCCATGGCAGGCCGATCCTGCAATTCGGCAAACTGGGCGTCGGTCTGAGCAAGGTCGAGCCGGCTGGGCAATATGCACTGAAATTGACCTTTGATGATGGCCACGACTCAGGACTGTTCACCTGGGAGTACCTGTACGAGCTGGCAAGACGCCAGGAGTCCCTGTGGGAGGACTACCTGCAAGAGCTGAAAAAAGCCGGCAAATCCCGCGATCCCTCCGAGCAAGTCATCAAGCTGATGCTCTGATCCCGCCCGCCCGCGCGATCCTCACAGAACATTCAAACCCGTGCAGCCTCACCGCTCGCCGTTTTAGGACGCGCTTTCTAATCGTTTTTGTTTCAATGTTCCGCGCAGCGGCCAATGAGTGGCTGACGCTGCTTGCGATTTTTTGAAATCTCGCGTAACCAATAACCTTGGCAAGTTCCCTGCATCGAAGTCGATGCGAGAAACAGCCTGCAAGGCATGAGTTACACGAGCAGTAGTGCTGGCTAACCGCCTGTGTCACTGGTTCACGGGCAAGGAATGTCAGTGTTCGCATCAAGACAATGGAGCGTCGTAGATGAGTAACGCGAAAGACGATGACCTGCAGCGCCAGGCTTCCGAGCACACCTTGGGCCTCAACCCGGTCGTTGGCCTGCGGCGCAAGGATTTACTGAGTACTGCCCGGATGGTTTTGCGTCAGGCTTTCAAACAACCGATCCACAGCATCAAGCACGTCGCACACCTGAGCGTCGAACTCGGCAACGTGATCTTCGGCAAATCTGCCTTGCAGCCAACACCGGATGACCGCCGCTTCGCTGATCCGGCCTGGAGCCAGAACCCGCTGTATCGCCGTTACTTGCAGACTTACCTCGCCTGGCGCAAGGAACTGCATGACTGGATCGGTGGCAGCGATCTCACCCCGCAAGACATCAGTCGCGCGCACTTTGTGATCAACCTCATGACCGAGGCCATGTCACCGACCAACTCTGCCGCTAACCCGGCCGCCGTGAAACGGTTCTTTGAAACCGGCGGTAAAAGCCTGCTCGATGGTCTGTCGCACTTGGCCAAGGACCTGGTGAACAACGGCGGAATGCCGAGCCAGGTCAACATGGACGCGTTTGAGGTTGGCAAAAACCTGGGCACCACCGAGGGGCCGTGGTGTTTCGCAATGACGTACTGGAACTGATCCAGTACAAGCCGATTACCGAGCAGGTTCACGAGCGACCGCTGCTGGTGATCCCGCCGCAGATCAACAAATTCTATGTCTTCGACCTGAGCCCGGAAAAAAGCCTGGCGCGCTTCTGCCTGCGCAGTAACGTGCAGACCTTCATCATCAGTTGGCGCAACCCGACCAAGGCGCAACGCGAATGGGGGCTGTCGACCTATATCGAGGCGCTCAAGGAAGCGGTCGATGTGGTGCTGGCGATCACCGGCAGCAAAGACCTCAACATGCTGGGTGCCTGCTCCGGCGGCATTACCTGCACGGCGCTGCTGGGCCACTACGCAGCCTTGGGCGAAAAGAAAGTCAACGCCATGACCCTGCTGGTCAGCGTGCTCGATACAACGCTGGATACCGAGGTCGCGCTGTTCGTCGACGAGCAGACTTTGGAAACCGCCAAGCGCCATTCCTATCAGGCGGGCGTGCTGGAAGGTCGTGACATGGCCAAGGTGTTTGCCTGGATGCGCCCTAACGACCTGATCTGGAATTACTGGGTCAACAATTACCTGCTGGGCAACGAGCCGCCCGTCTTCGACATTCTGTTCTGGAACAACGACACCACACGCCTGCCCGCCGCCTTTCACGGCGACCTGATCGAAATGTTCAAGAACAACCCGCTGACCCGCGCCAACGCGCTGGAAGTCTGCGGCACGCCGATCGACCTCAAGCAGGTAACGGCCGACGTGTTCTGCCTGGCTGGCACCAATGACCACATCACGCCGTGGGCCTCATGCTACAAATCAGCACGGCTGTTTGGTGGCAAGACCGAGTTTGTACTGTCCAGCAGCGGCCATATCCAGAGCATCCTCAACCCGCCGGGCAACCCGAAAGCCAACTATGTCGAGAACAGCAAGCTGAGCAGCGACCCGCGCGCCTGGTACTACGACGCGCAGCATCATGACGGCAGCTGGTGGCCGAACTGGCTGAAGTGGGTTCAGGAGCATTCCGGGGCCGAGCACGACACCAGGATGGAGTTGGGCAACGCTACTTATCCACCAATGGAGGCTGCGCCCGGGACTTATGTGCATGTGCGCTGAAACGCTGGATTGCGCCCTGCCCGATCAGACAAAGCCGGCCCTTTGACTCTTGAACAAGAAGACTGGATGAAAACCCGCGACCGTATCCTTGAATGTGCCTTGACGTTGTTCAACCAGCAGGGCGAGCCCAATGTTTCCACGCTGGAAATCGCCAATGAAATGGGTATCAGTCCCGGCAATCTGTATTACCACTTTCATGGCAAGGAGCCGTTGATTCTGAGTCTTTTCGAGCGGTTCCAGGCAGAGCTGGCACCCCTGCTCGATCCGCCTTCGGATGCCAGGCTTGAGGCCGAAGACTACTGGATGTTTCTGCACCTGATTGTCGAGCGGTTATCGCACTATCGTTTCCTGTTTCAAGACCTGTCCAACCTCGCCGGAAGGTTGCCAAAGCTGGCCCGCGGCATTCGCAACCTGCTCAACTCGATCAAGAAAACCCTCGCGTCACTGCTGGCCCGTTTGAAATCGCGGGGGCAACTGGTCAGCGAAACCCAGGCGCTGGGGCAGCTGGTGGAGCAGATCACCATGAACCTGCTGTTTTCGCTGGATTACCAACGCATTCTGGGCCGCGAGGGTGATGTGCGGGTGGTGGTCTACCAGATCATGATGCTCGTGACCCCACACCTGCTGCCCACCTCGAGGCAGGCTGCCGAACAGTTGGCGATGGAGTATCTGGGTAGGTAAACCTGGGCACGATAAGAAAACGCATCGGCAGGCTGAACGCACCCCTTGTGGGAGCGAGCTTGTTCGCGAAGTCGGTGGTTCAGGCGATCCATATTCGCGGAATGTGCAGGCCCCTTCGCGAACAAGTTCGCTCCCACGGCCTTCGGCCAGAAGCATTGGCACAGGCGGTGTTCGGGGATATCAAAAAAGCCCGGACTGCTTGGCAGGCCGGGCTTCGATGTTGCAGCTGTCTGTCAGGACTGGCTGGCGGGTGTTGCCGGTGCTGCGCTCGGGGCTGATGCAGCGGGTGCCGCACCGGTTGCCGGAGTCGCCGATGCAGCAGGCTTGGCAGCCGGTTTTCTGGCTGCTGGTTTCTTCGCCGCGGCCGGTTTGGCCTTGCTGGCGGTGGCAGTAGCGGCCTTGCTGGCTGCATCGACCGGTTTGGCCGCAGCTTTCTTGACTGCTGGTTTGGCCGCTGCGGTTTTCTGCGCCGTTTTATCCGCTGTTTTGGCGACGGTTTTAGCCGCAGCCTTGACCAAAGGTTTTGCCGCAGTTTTCGGTGCAGGTTTAGCCGCAGCAGCACGCGAAGCGACCGGTTTGGCTTTCTCACCCGTCAACAGCTCGATCTGCCGGGTCAGTTGGTCGACCTTGCTGTGCAGCGCCTGAACTTCATTGCGGCTCGGCACGCCCAAACGCGAAATGGCACTGTTCAGGCGCTTGTCGAAGGCCCCTTCCAGCTCATTCCATTTACCCACCGCGAGGTCTTTCACATCACCAACCCGCGATTTCGCGGTCTTGGCGGTGTCCTTGACCTCATCGAGCTGCTTCTGCGCCTCGACCTTGGTCTGCTTCTCGGCTTTCTCGCCGTCTTTGACCAGTGTCTCGAAAAGCTTGCTGCCGTCATTGCTTATCTTGGAATAAGCGCCCAGGCCCGCCAGCCAGATCTGGCGAGAGTATTTCTCGACCTCACCAATCCATGAGCTGCCGTCTTTGTCGGTTTTTTTCTTGCCAGCCATCCTGCTCTCCTTATTGTCCAGACTCTGAACGTTCGAATCGTTTCGACCCGGAGCGTTCAAGCTTTTTAGGCATGACACGTTCAAGCAATGCCGTCAGCTCGTCGAGCTTGGCAGAGAGCGTGTCAACATCATGTTTAGACGGGATTGCGATGCGGTTCAAGGCTTTTGCGACGCGACGGTCGAAAGCACTCTCGATTCTGCCGAGTTGCGCCTCGACACGACCTTTGGCGTAAGACACTTCGCCCTTGATCGAGTCGATTTCGCTGTTGGCCGCAAGACGCTTTTCATCGACCGTTTTGACGACTTCCTTTTCGGCCTGCTCGCCAGTCCTTATCAAGTCCCTGACGTACTGTGTGCCTTCCTCGTTGACCCTGGAATAGGCCCCCAGACCGGCCAGCCAGATCTTGCGGGCATACAGCCTGACGTCGGAAAGCGTGGAGGATTGCTGGTCTTCGATGTTTTTCTTCGTGTTCGCTCTGGCCATGGTGCACCTCATGCTCGAAAGTTGAAGGAACCGCCCAGCTATGGGCATAAGCACAACGTTACGGAGAAAAATTAGAATGCTCACCCTAGGGCGAATGCTCAGGCGGCCAGTGCTTTATCCAGGACGCGCTCGACTTCAGTCTTGATGGAGCCGCTCATGGCCGACAGGATGAAGTTCAGCTCGATGTTGATACGGATCAACGCGTCTTCGACTTCAACCTTGCCCTTGGCCCCCTTACCTTCCAGTTTTACGGTATCGCCTGCCCATTCGTGGGCCAGTCCGTATTTGTCGGAAAGCTTCTCGACCAGTTGCTCGGCCCTCTCGCGAGCCTTTTCCCGGCCCAGTGCGTGCGGGCGTTCAACGGTTATCTTGGCCATGCAGGCTTCCTTGATGATCAGATGAAATGCGGCGCAACTATATACAGCCGTCTGCATCCAAGAAAGCGTTGCCGGTGAGCCTTGTCAAGACAAAGCCGGCCCTGGCGATTAGAATGACCCGCACTCTATTCCGGTGAAGCGATATGAACGATCAGCGCAAAGGCAGCGATGCCGAACCTACGACTCACTTCGGTTACAAAAATGTACCGGAAAGCCAGAAGGCAGAAAAAGTCGCTGAGGTTTTCCATTCGGTTGCAGCCAAATACGACCTGATGAACGACCTGCTGTCCGGTGGCATGCATCGTCTGTGGAAGCGTTTTGCAATCGAGCTTTCGGGCGTCCGTACCGGCAATCGTGTGCTCGACATTGCGGGCGGCACGGGCGATCTGACTCGCAAGTTCTCTAATCTGGTCGGTCCGACCGGGCAGGTCGTGCTGGCAGACATCAACGCCTCCATGCTCAAGGTCGGCCGTGACCGCCTGCTGGACCTTGGCGTGTCGGGCAACGTCGAGTTTGTCCAGGCCGACGCCGAGAAACTGCCCTTCCCGGACAACCATTTCGACTGCGTGACCATCGCCTTCGGTCTGCGCAACGTGACGCACAAGGAAGACGCTCTGCGTTCCATGCTGCGCGTGCTCAAGCCCGGTGGACGCCTGCTGGTGCTGGAGTTTTCCAAGCCGACCAACAAGCTCATGTCCAAGGCCTATGACGCCTATTCGTTCGCGTTCATGCCGTTGATGGGCAAACTGGTCACCAATGACTCGGAAAGCTACCGCTATCTGGCCGAATCGATCCGCATGCACCCCAACCAGGAAACCCTCAAGTCGATGATGGTCGAAGCCGGTTTTGACCGTGTGACCTACCACAACATGACGGCAGGCGTCGTGGCCTTGCATCGCGGTATCAAACCCTGATGTTGCTTCGGGGGCTGCTCGCCAGTATCGAGCACGGCATCAATCGCGTGTTGCGCCTGGACAGCACCGCGCTACCGCGTATGGCGCGCCTGTCCGGGCATGTCATTGCCGTGGACTGTCGCGATCCGTCCCTGAAAATCTTCATCCTGCCCAGTGACGAAGGCCTGCTGCTGGCCGCAGACTGGGCTGCTGACGCCGACTGCACCTTGCGTGCGCCAGCCTCCAGCCTGCTGCGTCTGGCCCTGAGCAAGGACAAGACCGCTGTGCTGCACGGCCCCGACGTCGAGCTGGACGGTGACAGTGGCGTACTGCTGGAACTGGTCGGCATTCTTCAGGACCTGGAACTGGACTGGGAACACGAACTGTCCAACTGGGTCGGCCCGGTGGCCAGTCAGTTGTTCAGCAGCCGACTGCGCAACAGTGGACGCTGGACACGTGAAAGTTTCACCAGCCTCAGCCAGAACGTTGCCGACTACCTCAGCGAAGAATCGCGTACGCTGGTGGGTAAGCACGAAGCTGAAGCACGATTCGCCGAACTCGATCAGATCAAACTCGATCTGGACCGTCTCGAGGCGCGCTTTGCCCGCCTCGCCCACTCCCTCAATACCAGCGATAATGCATGAAGCTGCTTGCCGTCCGCCGTTTGTTTCGCATTCAACGTGTCGTTATCCGCTATCGCCTTGATGACCTGTTGTTCGCCCTGCCCCTGCCCTGGTGGATGCTCGCGGTGCGTTTCGTGCTGCCCTGGCGCTGGCTGCCACGGCGCAAATCCGAGCTGAGCCGTGGTGTACGCTTTCGGCTGGCATTGCAGGACCTGGGGCCGATTTTCATCAAGTTCGGGCAACTGCTGTCTACCCGGCGCGACCTGCTGCCCGAAGACATCGCCGACGAACTGATGCTGCTGCAGGACCGCGTGCCGCCGTTCGACCAGCAGGTGGCCATCAATCTCATCGAAGAACAACTGGGCGCACGTATCTGCGACGTCTTCAGTCGCTTTGACGAAACCCCGCTGGCATCTGCTTCGGTCGCCCAGGTGCATGCAGCCTGTTTGAAGACCGGCGAAGAAGTCGTGGTGAAAGTGGTACGCCCAGGCCTCAAGCCGATTATTGGCCAGGACCTCGCGTGGCTGTTCATCCTTGCCCGCATGGCCGAGCGCGTGTCAGCCGATGCACGCCTGCTGCACCCGGTGCAGGTGGTGATGGATTACGAAAAAACCATCTACGACGAGCTGGACCTGCTGCGTGAAGCCGCCAACTCCAGCCAGTTGCGTCGCAACTTCGAAGGCTCGGACCTGCTCTACGTGCCACAAGTCTACTGGGACTGGTGCCGCCCCAAAGTGCTGGTCATGGAGCGTATCTACGGCCTGCAGGTCACCGATATGGCCGGGCTGGCCGACCAGCGTACCGACATGAAACTGCTGGCCGAGCGCGGCGTGGAAATCTTCTTCACCCAGATATTTCGCGACAGTTTCTTCCACGCCGACATGCACCCCGGCAATATTTTCGTCAGCACGGTCAACCCGTGGAGCCCGAAATACATTGCCATCGACTGCGGCATCGTCGGCAGCCTGACGCCGGAAGATCAGGATTATCTGGCCCGTAACCTGTTTGCCTTCTTCAAGCGTGATTATCGTCGGGTTGCGCAGCTGCACATTGATTCGGGCTGGGTGCCGGCAGAAACCAAGCTCAATGAATTCGAAGCTGCAATCCGCACGGTCTGCGAGCCGATTTTCGAGAAGCCGCTCAAGGATATTTCCTTTGGTCAGGTGCTGATGCGCCTGTTTCAAACCGCGCGCCGCTTCAATATGGAAGTCCAGCCGCAATTGGTTCTGCTGCAAAAGACCCTGCTCAATATCGAGGGGCTGGGTCGTCAGTTGTACCCTGATCTGGACCTGTGGAGCACCGCGCAGCCTTATCTGGAGCGCTGGATGCGTGAGCGAGTCAGCCCGAAAACCCTTTTTGGCAATCTGCAGTCACAGGTCGAGCAACTGCCGCATATAGCGGGCATGACCCGCGATTTGCTGGAGCGCATGTCTCGCCCGCACGCTTCGGATCCGCCACGTCCCTGGCACGAGCGCAAGGACGAGCCGGTCCTGCGGCTTATCGGTGCAGCGTTGCTGGTAGGTGGCGCGATACAGGGCTGGGTGATGAGCGAGGCAGCTACGCAACTGCTGACGCTCACCGCCTGGCCAGCGGCGATCATGCTGATTGCCGGGCTGTATCTGATCGTTCGCCGATAGCCAGCAGCGTATGGCGCTGGCACACTGTTCAATCCGCCGGGCATGAAAGCCGGCTGCCGGAGTAGATATGAAAGACTGGCTGGACGAGATTCACTGGAACAGCGACGGTCTGGTGCCTGCAATCGCTCAGGATCACAAGACCGGTCGAGTATTGATGATGGCCTGGATGAACCGCGAAGCCCTGAGCCTGACGGCGTCGGAGAATCGTGCCATTTATTGGTCGCGTTCGCGTGGCAAACTCTGGCGTAAAGGTGAAGAATCAGGTCACGTGCAAAAGCTGCACGAACTGCGCCTGGACTGTGATGCCGATGTCATTATCCTGATAGTCGAGCAGATCGGCGGTATCGCGTGCCACACCGGCCGCGAAAGTTGCTTTTACCGAGTGTACGAAAACTCAGGCTGGAAGACCGTCGACCCGGTTTTGAAAGATCCTGACGCTATTTACTCAGCAGGCCACTGAACATGACTGATACGTTGTCCCGTCTGGCCGAGGTGCTGGAATCACGCAAGGACCCCGCTGCCGACAGTTCCTACGTCGCCAGCCTGTATCACAAGGGCCTGAACAAGATTCTGGAAAAGCTCGGTGAAGAATCGATCGAGACCATCATCGCTGCCAAGGACGCTGCAGTCAGCGGAGATTGCAGCGACGTGATCTATGAAACCGCTGACCTGTGGTTTCATAGCATGGTGATGCTCGCAGCGCTGGGTCAGCACCCACAAGCCGTGCTCGATGAACTGGACCGCCGATTCGGCCTGTCCGGCCACGCGGAAAAAGCCGCTCGCACGGCAGAATAACGCTCACCCCTTTCAAGCTTGAAATCTTTTACGAGGACTGTTTCATGGGTATTTTTGACTGGAAACACTGGATCGTCATCCTGATCGTCGTGGTACTGGTTTTCGGGACCAAGAAACTCAAGGGTCTAGGCAGCGACGTCGGCGAATCGATCAAGGGCTTTCGCAAGGCGATGAATGACGATGACAAGCCAGCAGAACAGCCTGCACCTCAGCCACAGCAGGCACAGGCTGCCCCTCAGGGTTCGCCATTGAATCAGCCGCATACCATCGACGCGCAGGCGCACAAAGTCGACGAGCCGATCCGCAAAGACCAGGTTTAAGCCCATGTTCGGTATCAGCTTCTCTGAACTGCTGCTTGTCGGCCTGGTTGCCTTGCTGGTACTGGGCCCAGAGCGCCTGCCGGGTGCGGCACGCACCGCAGGCTTATGGATCGGCCGGTTGAAGCGCAGCTTCAATGCCATCAAACAGGAAGTTGAACGTGAAATCGGGGCCGACGAAATTCGTCGGCAGCTGCACAACGAGCACATTATTTCGCTGGAAGACGAAGCGCGCAAAATGTTCGCGCAAAATCAGCACCCCGAGACCACTTACGAGCCGGTTAGCCCGCAGCCGGCCTCTGTGCAGCCCGACGCCGCCAACACCGGTCACAACACCCTCGGCCCAGCGGAGCCTGCGGCACCAAAACCCGCGCTATCGCTGGAGAAAACCGCGAAGCCAGTCGATGCCGATACACCGGTCCCGACGCCTCCCGTCCACGATTCGTCATTGCCACCGCGAGCCCCATGAGCGCTGATACCCCGGAAAACGATCAGCAAATGCCGCTGATCTCGCACCTCACCGAGTTGCGTACACGTCTGTTGCGTTGTGTCGCGGCAGTGTTCCTGATTTTTGCCGGTCTGTTTTACTTCACGCAGAAGATCTACACACTGGTCTCGGCGCCGCTGCGCGTCTATCTGCCTGAAGGCGCGACAATGATCGCCACCGACGTGGCCTCGCCGTTCATCACGCCGTTCAAGCTGACCATGATGGTCGCGCTGTTTCTGTCCATGCCGGTCATCCTGCACCAGATCTGGGGCTTTATCGCGCCGGGCTTGTATAAGCACGAGAAGCGCGTTGCAGTGCCACTGCTGGTGTCGAGCATCATCCTGTTCTACGCAGGCATGGCCTTCGCGTACTTTTTGGTCTTCCCGCTGATTTTCCACTTCTTCGCCAGCGTTACACCAGAAGGCGTGTCGATGATGACCGACATCGCCAGTTATCTGGACTTCGTGATGACGTTGTTCTTCGCCTTTGGCGTGGCCTTCGAAATCCCGGTGGCCGTTGTGCTGCTGGTGTGGATCGGTATTGTCGACGTCAAGTACCTGAAGAAGATCCGTCCTTACGTGATCATCGGCTGCTTCGTGGCCGGCATGATCCTGACGCCGCCGGACATCTTCTCGCAGACGCTGCTGGCAGTACCGATGTGGCTGCTGTTCGAGCTGGGCGTGCTGTGCAGTTCGATGATCAAGAAGCGTGGTGAACATCCGGACGATCAGGCCGAGGACGCTGACAAGCAGGATCAGCCGCCCGCGACCACACCGTGAACCTGCTGTTGCTTGAGGAAGCCGATTTCATTGCGGCTGACCGGGTGGTCCTGCGTGACCGCCGCCTGAAGCACATGCAGGAGGTGCATCGTGCAAAGGTCGGCGACAGTCTGCGCGTCGGCCGCATTAATGGCCTGCTGGGCAGCGCCGAACTGCTGCGCCTTGAACCTCATGAAGCAGAGCTGCGTGTTTCGCTGGATAGCGCCCCGCCGGCAAAACTGCCCATCACCCTGTTACTGGCACTGCCACGCCCCAAGATGCTCCGCCGGGTGTTCCAGACCATCGCGACCATGGGGGTGCCGAAAGTCATCCTGCTGAACAGCTACCGGGTAGAAAAAAGCTTCTGGCAGACGCCATTTCTGGAGCCCGAGGCCATTCGCGAGCAATTGATTCTGGGGCTGGAGCAAGCGCGCGATTCTGTGCTGCCGGAAGTCATCATCGAAAAGCGCTTCAAGCCGTTCGTTGAAGACCGTTTGCCGCACATGGCTGCAGGCACCCTGGGCCTGGTCGGCCACCCCGGTGACTTGCCTGCCTGCCCGCGCGCGGTTACCCAGCCTGTCACGCTGGCTATCGGCCCCGAAGGCGGCTGGATCCCTTATGAAGTCGACTTGTTGCGACAATCCGGCTTGCAGCCTGTGCAACTTGGCGAGCGCATTCTGCGCGTCGAAACCGCTGTAACTGCCCTTCTCGCTCGTCTGTTCTAGACTCTGTTACATCAACCAGGCCGCTTCAGTTAGTTGATGCGCTGCCGATGTAAGTGCATTCATAAAAGAACAGACAGCTAAGGAGTGGTCATGTCTCGTGGGGTATCTCAACGTCTCGCCAATGCGAGTGTCAGCCTGAAATTGGGAATAGGCTTTGGTCTGGTCATGCTAATGACCCTGATGATCTCGGCCACAGGCTGGTTCAGCAACCAGGCACTGATCGATCGTGGAGATCGTGTCACAGCGATTGCAAAAATCAACGAGCTGACGCTCCAGCTACGCATCGACCGCACCCGTTACGAAGACCTGTTCAACGCAGAAAGCGCGGCCGAAGTCAGAAAGACCCTGGATCAACTTGATGCCGCACTGGTGCACGCGCGAAATCTGCTGCGCTCGCCCGAAAAAATCCAGTCACTCGACGGTCAGATTCAGTCTGCTCGCGAATACCGCCAGTCTTTCGCTGACATGACCAAAGCTATCGATGCTCGCGAGATCAGCCGCAGCCAGATGGGCGACAATGCTGACAAGGCGGTGGATCAGGCAAACAAGGTTGAAGCCGAGCTGCTCAAGGCAGACAACATCCTCGCCTTTAACGGCATCGTCGGCGTCAGCAAGCTGATTCAGCAGGCGCGCTTCCAGGTTCGCGGTTACACCTATAGCGGCCGTCCTGATTTCGAAAAGAACGCCAACCAGGCCATTGATGAAGCCATTACCGGGATCAATACCCTGGCCGGTGACATTTCCTCCGAGTACCTGCCGTTGCTGCAGCAGGCCGTTGTCGGGCTCAACGGCTACCGCGCTGCAGTAGGCCAGTATCGGGACACGCAAGCCGCCAGCAAGGCCGCGCTGGAGAAAATGACGGCACTGGGCACCAAGATGCTGACCACCAGCGATGACATGATCGCCAGGCAGAACAAAAGCCGCGACGCAGACAGCGAAAAATCTGTTTTTATGATCACGGTGGCCACCGCTCTGGCCTTGGTGATCAGCATTCTGGCAGCCTGGGTAATCACTCGTCAGATTACAACGCCCCTCCAGGAAACCCTTGAAGTGGTGGAGCGGGTTGCTTCCGGCGACCTGAGTCGCAACCTGCGGGTCGACCGCAAGGACGAGTTGGGCAAGCTGCAAAGCACGATCCAGCGCATGACCGTCAGCCTGCGCGAGCTGGTGGGCGGAATTCGCGATGGCGTGACCCAGATCGCCAGCGCAGCGGAAGAACTCTCGGCAGTGACCGAACAGACCAGTGCCGGGGTCAACAGCCAGAAAGTCGAGACCGATCAGGTCGCCACCGCCATGCATGAAATGACTGCGACCGTTCAGGAAGTCGCGCGCAACGCCGAAGAAGCCTCTGAAGCAGCCGTCGCCGCCGACCAGCAGGCCCGTGATGGTGAGCGAGTGGTCAACGAAGCCATTGCGCAAATCGAGCGCCTGGCTTCTGCAGTGGGCAATTCCAGCGAAGCCATGGGCGCTCTGAAACAGGAAAGCGACAAGATCGGCAGCGTGCTGGACGTCATCAAGTCGGTCGCGGAACAGACCAACCTGCTGGCGCTGAACGCCGCCATCGAGGCCGCCCGCGCCGGTGAAGCGGGTCGGGGCTTTGCCGTGGTCGCCGATGAAGTGCGCAGCCTGGCGCAGCGCACGCAAAAGTCTACCGAAGAGATCGAAGCGCTGATCGCCCGTCTGCAAAGCGGCACACAGCAGGCCGCAACCGTCATGGACAGCAGCCGGGAACTGAGCACCAGTAGCGTTGAGCTGACACGTCGGGCTGGTGGCTCATTGGAAAACATCACCAAAACCGTCTCGGCTATCCAGGCAATGAACCAGCAGATTGCAGCGGCCGCCGAGGAACAGAGCGCGACCGCAGAAGAGATCAACCGCAGCATCATCAATGTCCGCGATGTGTCCGAACAGACGTCTGCGGCCAGCGAAGAGACCGCGGCGTCCAGTGTCGAACTGGCAAGACTTGGCAACCATCTTCAATTGCTGGTGAGTCGCTTTACTGTCTGACCTGGCAGCATCCAGCCCGCGCCAGCACTGAGCGCGGGCTTCTTCTCCCGTAAAAACGTGACACCCTTCACCCCTCCTTCGTGCTCGGAAATATCCTACGACCTTCTCAGGTCACGCAATGAATCACCACGCCGATGCGCTCACAACGCATGTTCTGACTCGCCCGGAACATGCTTTTGTTCGCTCATTGCAGGAGATTCCTATGTTCCGACTGATCAATCACGCGCTCGGCAAAATGAACGTCAGATTCAAACTGTCACTGGGTTTTGGCCTGGTGCTGTTATTGACGCTGATCATCACACTGACCGGCTGGCATGGTCTGTACACCATGATCGACCGCTCCGAGTCGCTCTCGGACATTGCCCAGCTCAACAGCCTCACCAAAGACCTGCGTGCCGAACGCATCACCGATCGCGTGGAAAAGACGCCAGAAAGCACGGCATTGGTGACAGACAAGCTCAACGAAATGAAAGCCCAGCTCACAGCGCTGCACCGACAGAGCCTTGAGGCGGAAACCATTACGCTGCTCAACGGACAGTTTGAGACGGTAAGCAGACTCGAGAAAACCTTCGCCGACGTCCGGGCCAACCGTCAGACTCGTAACCAGGTACGCACGCGCCTGGAGCAGACGTCAGAGCAGGCCTTGCAGGCCATCGCACTGGTTGAGAGCGAGGTACTCAAGAGCGTAAGCCAGGAACAGGACAGCACTGAGCGGATGGAGGAATTCACCAACATTTCCCAACTCAGGCAGCAGGTACAGATCGCTCGCTATCAGGTACAGGCCTACACCTTCACCACTCGCGATGCCGATGAAGCCGCAGCCATTGTCGCCATCGACGAAGCGCTCAAGGAAATCGGGCAGATCGGGCAGGACGAGGACAGTGAAAGCCTTCAGGGCCTGGGAGCCGCCACTACAGCCCTGCAAGGCTATCGGGAAAGGCTCAACGAGTTCAAACAGATACAAACCAAAGCCGAGGCGGACCAGGAACTTATGAGAAGTCTCGGCGACCAGTTGCTGGACTCCGTCGCCGCGTTGAACCGTCTGCAAACCGCTCAGCGCGACAGTGAAGCAGTCAATTCCAGCACCACCCTGAGCAGTGTTGCGGGCCTGGCGCTGCTGGTCGGGTTGCTGGCCGCCTGGGTCATGACCCGGCAGATCACCGTACCTTTACAGCAGACGCTGCTTGTCGCAGCACGCATCGCTCAGGGTGATCTGAGTCGGGACATGTCAGTGACGCGTCGTGACGAAATGGGTCAGTTACAAGGCAGTATGCAGACCATGACGGTCAGCCTGCGCGAGCTGGTCGGCGGTATCAGCGAGGGCGTATCGCAGATCGCCAGCGCGGCCGAGCAGTTGTCAGCGGTGACCAAGCAGACCTGCATCGGGGTCACCAGTCAGAAAGACGAGACCGACCAGGTGGCCACGGCCATGAATGAAATGGCCGCGACGGTGCAGGAAGTCGCGCGTAATGCTCAGGAGGCTTCCCAGGCCGCGGCTCAGGCGGATCAACAGGCCCGTAGCGGTGACGAGGTTGTCGGGCGGGCAATCAGTCAGATCGAGCAACTGGCTCGCGAGGTAGTGAACTCTACGCAGTCGATGAGCGAACTCAAGCTGGAAAGCAACAAGATCGTCGGCGTTCTCGACGTAATCAAGTCAGTTTCGCAGCAAACCAACCTGCTGGCCCTGAATGCGGCCATTGAAGCAGCTCGCGCAGGTGAAGCCGGGCGCGGCTTCGCGGTGGTCGCCGATGAGGTACGCGGCCTGGCGCAACGCACGCAAAAGTCCACAGAAGAGATCGAGGAATTGATCGCCGCACTGCAAAGTGGCACCCAGCAGGTCGCAACCACGCTGGACAACAGCCGCACCCTGACCGACAACACCGTTGAACTGAGCCGCCGCGCGGGAAGCGCGCTGGAGCAGATCACCCGTACGGTGGCGACCATCCAGCACATGAACGAACAGATCGCCACCGCCAGCGAAGAACAAAGCGTGGTTGCCGAACAGATCAACCGTAACGTCATCAGCGTACGCGATATCTCCGAACAGACCGCCGCCGCCAGCGAGCAAACCGCAGCCTCCAGCGTCGAACTCGCCAGACTGGGAACTCACTTGCAGACACTGGTGGGGAAATTCAGGGTGAGTTGAACCACCATTGCACCAGCAGGCGGTCCGGCTAACACTATCGTGCCCATGCTCCGCGTAGGCATACCGGTCCGGACGCTCCGCCTCCTCTGGCGACGCAGAGCGTCGTGAACTGCATTCCCACGCTGGAGCGTGAGGAACGAGCGTCGTCAGGGATAACACTATCGTGCCCATGCTCCGCGTAGGCATACCGGTCTGGACGCTCCGCGTCCTCTTGCGACGCATAGCGTCGTGAACTGCATTCCCACGCTGGAGCGTGAGGAACGAGCGTCGTCAGGGATAACACTATCGTGCCCATGCTCCGCGTGGGCATGCCGGCCTGGACGCTCCGCGTCCTCTTGCGACGCAGAGCGTCGTGAACTGCATTCCCACGCTGGAGCGTGAGGAACGAGCGTCGTCAGGGATAACACCATCGTGCCCATGCTCCGCGTAGGCATGCCGGTCTGGACACTCCGCGTCCTCTGGCGACGCAGAGCGTCATGAACTGCAATCCCACGCTGGGGCGTGAGGAACGAGCGTCGTCAGGGATAACACTATCGTGCCCATGCTCCGCGTGGGCATGCCGGTCTGGACGCTCCGCGTCCTCTTGCGACGCAGAGCGTCGTAAACTGCAATCCCACGCTGGAGCGTGAGGAACGAGCGTCGTCAGGGATAACACTATCGTGCCCATGCTCCGCGTAGGCATGCCGGTCTGGACGCTCCGCGTCCTCTGGCGACGCAGAGCGTCATGAACTGCATTCCCACGCTGGAGCGTGAGGAACGAGCGTCGTCAGGGATAACACTATCGTGCCCATGCTCCGCGTGGGCATGCCGGTCTGGACGCTCCGCGTCCTCTGACGACGCAGAGCGTCATGAACTGCATTCCCACGCTGGAGCGTGAGGAACGAGCGGTGTTCTGAAGAACCCGTCTTGACCATGTCCTGTGCATTTATGTGCCACAAAGCCCAATAAAAAAGCCCCCGACGCGCTAAGCGGCAGGGGCTTTTTTCGTAGCCGGGCGGTTTTAGACCGGGACCGGCTCCGATGCTTTACCTACTGGTTGCAAAGGCAGCAAGGGCGCATGTGGATCAGCTTCGATGGAAGCTCTCCAGGCGGCCAGCCACTCTTCGTGACCTTCGCTCCAGACGCGCTCGTGCAAGCGGCCAAGGGCGACCGGGTCGCTCAGCAGCATCAGACGTTCCTGATTGCCGAGTTTGGCCGGACCTACCTTCAGAGCCTGATCAACACGCTCCATACGCACCACTTCGATCGGCTGTGCCTGACGGTGACGCGACGTCGCCAGGGCGCAAGCCAAAGCGTTCTGACGCGGGTCGACCACAGCCCGAATGAAGCCCTGCTTCAGCGCATGCCAGCGGTTCTCGTAGGTGTACTGATCCGTCGAGATCAGCTCTTGCGGCGGCTCGAACTCTTCAGGAATCAGGAAGAACTTCTCGTCACGCGCCTTGACGCCCAGATTGGTACGGCTGGAAATCACCGACACCGGAATCGACAGCATCAACGAGACCACAATCGGCGCAAGCCACCACAGGAAGCTCGGGTTCAACCAGAACACCAGCAAGGCCCAGCATGCGCCCAGCAGTGTCTGTGGACCATGACGCTTAACGGCTTCGATCCACGGCGTGGAGTCGTCGTCGCGTTGCGGAGAGTTCCAGGTTGCGGCCCAGCCCAGGAAAGCGGCCAGTACGAAGCGGGTGTGGAACAGCATGCGCACCGGTGCCAGCAGCACCGAAAAGAGCATTTCCAGCAGCATCGAAACGGTGACCTTGAACTTGCCACCGAAGCCTTTCGCGCCCTTGGCCCAGATCAGAATGACGCTGAGCAGTTTAGGCAGGAACAGCAGGACGATGGTCGTCGAGAACAACGCAACAGCTTTTTCCGGGTGCCATTGTGGCCACAGCGGATACAGCTGACGCGGTTCAAGGAAGTAGGTCGGCTCCATCAGCGTGTTCACCGCCAGCAGGGCCGTGGACAGTACGAGGAAGAAGAACCACAACGGTGCCGACAGATACGACATCACACCGGTCAGGAACACCGCGCGGTGAACCGGGTGCATGCCCTTGACCAGGAACAGCCTGAAGTTCATCAGGTTGCCGTGGCACCAGCGACGGTCACGCTTGAGTTCGTCCAGCAGGTTGGGCGGCAATTCTTCATAACTGCCCGGCAGGTCGTAAGCAATCCACACCCCCCAGCCGGCACGGCGCATCAGCGCAGCTTCGACGAAGTCGTGAGACAGGATCGCACCGGCAAAGGCACCTTTACCCGGCAGCGGCGCCAGGGCGCAATGCTCGATAAACGGCTTCATGCGGATGATCGCATTGTGACCCCAATAGTGGGATTCACCCAACTGCCAGAAGTGCAGACCGGCGGTGAACAGCGGACCATAGACCCGGGTAGCGAACTGCTGCATGCGTGCATACAGCGTGTCCATACCCGACGCACGTGGCGCGGTCTGGATGATACCAGCGTCCGGCGTGGCTTCCATCAGGCGAACCAGACTGGTCAGACACTCTCCGCTCATGACGCTATCGGCATCGAGCACGACCATGTAGCGGTATTCACCACCCCAACGACGGCAGAAGTCGTCCAGGTTGCCGCTTTTGCGTTTTACGCGACGACGACGACGGCGATAGAAGATCTTGCCGAAACCTTTGGTCTCGCGGCATACGTCCAGCCAAGCCTGTTGCTCGGCAACGGCAATGTCGGTCTCGTTGGTGTCGCTGAGTACGAAGAAATCGAAACGATCCAGATCACCCGTAGCCGCGACCGACTCGAACGTAGCGCGCAGGCCGGCGAAAACCCGTGGCACGTCTTCGTTGCAGATCGGCATGACCAGCGCAGTACGTGCGCCCTTTTCGATCGGCTCGTTGCCAGCACTGGCCCCCGAGATACGGTATTTGTCGCGACCGGTGAGCAGCTCAAGGAAGCCCATCAGTGCGGTCCAGAAACCGGCCGACACCCAGCAGAAGAGAATCCCGAACAGCAACAGAATGCTGGTCTGCAAGGCATAAGGCATGACCTGCAAAGCAGTCTGCACAAAGGTCTGACGGGTGATTTCGTCGAGCGAAACCAGCGACCAGCCCTGATACGGCAGAATGCCCTTCATGTACCAGCCAGCCACGATCGTCTGGCCCAGCATGAGGATCAGCAGGATGTAGCGACGGATCGAACCGACGGTGCGCCAGCGCGCCTTCGGCAGATCCCGCGGCAGATCATCATGCGCGGGCTTGGGCGGGTTGGTCTTGCCGGTCAGGCGACGCCAGCCGCGTACCAGAATGTTGGTGCGCCATGGCTCTGGCACGACCTTGGTCCGGCGAATGGGCGGTGTGGCCTTGAGGCACAGGCGACCGCTGGCATCGACGCCGAGCATCTCGGCGTCCTCCAGCTGGTCTGCGGTGGTCAGCGTAAGGCGGCGACCCACCGAAGCCTGAGCGGCCTCGGCAGGGTCATTGACCGGCTGCGCAGAAAGACGCTCATGCAACTCGGCGAAGGTCTTGCAGCCGGCAAGTTCTGCCCGCTGCTCGTCGCTCATCGGTAAATGCGCCAGGTACTCGTTCAGAGACACTGGCACCGGTAGAGAATTACTCATCGCTCGGCAACTGATAGCTCCAGGTCTCGGTCATGACTTGCAACGTCTTGGCCGGTTCCGGATGGGTGGGTGCTGCCTCGGTTTCAGGCTGCTGAATCTCTTTACCGTCCTTGTCCTTGGCTACGTCAGCCTTGGCTACGTCAGCCTTGGCTGCGTCGGCTTTGGCTGCATCGGCTTTGGCAACTTCGCCTTTACCTTTCGCAGCGTCGGCCTTGCCAGCTTCAGGCTTGGCGGTCTCGGGTTTGGCGGCTTCAGGCTTCGGCGCATCGGCCTTGGCGATTTCTACCTGGTCGTTGGCAGATTCCTTGGCAACTGCCGGCTTGGCAGCTTCCTTGGCAGCAGCCTTCTTCTCTTCAGCTTTGTCTGCAACGAGCAGCGCAGGTTCCTTGCCCGGTTCGGCAGGGATCTCACGCAGCAGGTAAGCGCGCATTTCGGTTGGCTTGCCGGAATCCTTGACCTTCACACGCAGGGTCAGGCGGTAACCTTTGGTAACCGGGTTATAGCGCAGGTTGTTTTCCACCAGTTCGACGTTGTCGTCAGTGGTCACCTGGCTGCGAATGGTCTTGTCTTCCGGCAATGCGGCCAGTACCGGGCCCACGAAATCGACCAGGAAGGCAAGGCTGCCATCCGGCTGACGGATCAGGTTGGACTGACGCACATCACCGATGGAGCGTTGGGTCTGCTTGACCCAGCCCAGATCCGGCGAGTGGATCGAGTTTTCCTGCATGGTCCAGTGCAGACGGTAATCGAATGCCATTTCCTTGCCCGGCTCTGCGAGAGTCTCAGGCTTCCAGTAGGCCACGATGTTGTCGTTGGTCTCGTCGGCAGTCGGAATTTCGACCAGCTCGACGGTGCCCTTGCCCCAGTCGCCCTTCGGCTCGATCCAGGCGCTTGGACGTTTGTCATAGCGGTCATCCAAGTCTTCGTACTGGCTGAAGTCACGGCCACGTTGCAGCAGACCGAAACCACGCGGGTTTTCGACCGAGAAGCTGCTGATGGACAGATGTTTAGGGTTGTTCAGCGGACGCCACAACCACTCACCGTTGGCAGCCTGAATCGACAGACCGCTGGAGTCGTGCAGCTCGCGACGGTAGTTAGGTACACGCGAAGGCTGGTTGGCACCGAACAGGAACATGCTGGTCAATGGGGCAACACCGAGCTTGTTGACCTTGTCACGCAGGAACATGCGCGATTTGACGTCAACCAGAGTGTTTGTGCCAGGACGCAGGGTCAACTGATAAGCACCGGTAGCGCGCGGCGAGTCGAGCAGCGCGAAGATCACCAGATGATTGTCATCCGGGCCCGGCTTCTCGATCCAGAATTCCTTGAAGCGCGGGAACTCCTCACCAGACGGCGATGCAGTGTCGATTGCCATGCCGCGTGCGGACAGGCCATAGACCTGACCCTTGCCGATCACGCGGAAGTAGCTCGCGCCCAGCATGGTCATGATTTCGTCCTGCTTGTCATCCTTGTTGATCGGATACAGGACACGGAAACCGGCATAACCCAGTTTCTCGGTGGATTTGGGGTCGATCTTCAGATCGCCGAAATCGAAACGACTGGAGTCGTACTTGATTTCGTCGACGCTGGTGGCGGTCACTTCGTTGATCTTGACCGGCGTGTCGAAGTGCATGCCCTGGTGGTAGAAAGACACTTTGAACGGAGTCTTCTCGCCCGCCCATTCGGCCTTGTCATCGCGGAAGCGAATCTTCTGATAGTCGGCAAACTTCATATCGCGAAGCTCGTTCGGCAGATTGCTCCTTGGAGCCTCAAACTTCTGCCCGGCCAGTTCTTTGGCTTTTGCCGTTACATCATCAAGATTGAACGCCCACAGCTGACCTGCACTGAACAGGCATACAAGGGCCGAGCTTGCCAGAAGTGCACTACGCAACCGCTTGACAGGTGTCTTTGGAGCATCACAGGGACTAACAATCACGAGCAACCCTCGCCGAAAAACAGATGAAAAAACCAACGGCCAGCTATCAATGCCGGGTTGGCGAGCATTGTTCCGACTCCGAATGGGCTTAATGATTCCCCAACCCGGTGTCAGAACCGCTTTTGTCATACCAAATGGACCAACAGTGTCGATCCCCGTAACGCGCGATTATCCAGCAGCGCGCGCCACAACGCATCAGGTATGACAAAGAAATTTATTTCCCGTGCGACCGGAAAATTCAGGGGAGAAACGATGAAATCGTAGCTTATGTATCGAACAAAAATGTCACTGGGCCATCATTTATCAAATGCACTTGCATGTCCGCACCAAATTGGCCCGCAGCCACAGCGGTATGCGCGATTCTGGCCTGACTCAATAGATAGTCGAACAGCTCGGCGCCCAGCGCTGGAGCAGCGGCTTTCGAGAACCCCGCACGCAACCCGCTTTTGGTATCCGCGGCCAGCGTGAACTGCGAAACCAGCAACAACCCGCCACCTACCTCGCGCAAGGATAAATTCATCTTGCCGTCGGCATCGCTGAACACTCGATAATTAAGCAGCTTGTGCAGCAACTTATCGGCACTGGCGCGGGTGTCTTGAGGCTCTATGCCCACCAGCACCAATATGCCCTGATCGATAGCACCGACAACTTCGCCGCCCACCTCCACGCGTGCGTTTCGCACGCGCTGCAACAAACCTTTCATAAATGCCTTTCCAGACTCAAAACCAATACCAGGCTGCTGTCATGCTTCTTCGGGCGGGAGGTCGAGCAGGTTGCGCGCAATTTCTGCAGCGGCACGCACCAGCGCATCGGCGATACCGGATTCCGACGCCGAATGGCCAGCCTCACGAATGACCTGCAGTTCGCTGCCGGGCCAGTTCTGATGCAACTCCCAGGCATTATCCAGCGGGCAGATGACGTCGTAACGACCGTGAACGATGATTGCCGGCAGGTGCGCGATCTTTGGCATGTCGCGAATCAACTGGTTTTCCTCAAGGAACGCCTTGTTCATGAAGTAATGGCATTCGATGCGCGCAATGGACAGCGCACGGTGCGGTTCGGCGAAGCGATCGACCACTTGCGGGTTGGGGCGCAAGGTTGCACAACGCCCTTCCCAGGTCGACCAGGCTTTGGCAGCGTGCATCTGGGCGATCTGGTCCGGCCCCGTGAGACGCTTGTGGAAGGCAGCCAGTAGGTTGTCGCGCTCATCCAGCGGGATCGGCGCTACATAATCCTGCCAGTAATCAGGGAACAGACGGCTGGCACCCGCTTGATAGAACCAGTCGATTTCCTGCTGACGGGCCAGGAATATGCCTCGCAAAATCAGCGCGTGCACACGGTCGGGATGGGTCTGCGCGTAAGCCAGGGCCAGAGTCGAGCCCCACGAGCCGCCGAACAGCACCCATTTGTCGATTCCGAGGTGCTCGCGAATCCGCTCCAGGTCCTCCACCAGTTTCCAGGTGGTATTGTTCTCAAGGCTGGCATGCGGTGTGGAGCGACCGCAGCCACGCTGATCGAACGTTACGATACGGTACAGGTTAGGATCGAAATAGCAGCGACTGTGCGCATCGCATCCGGAACCAGGGCCGCCATGAATAAATACCACTGGCAACCCTTCTGGCGAGCCACTTTCATCGACGTAAAGCACATGCGGTTGTTCCACGGCCAGATCGTGCCGGGCGTAGGGTTTGATCTGCGGGTACAAAGTCTGCATAAGTGCTCCATAAGTCCAGTTCAGAGGCTTCTATTATTCTGCCGTTGGGCATCATAAACCCGAAACGAAGAATCAGCATGCTGCACGTTATTGATCGGGATGGAACGATCGATGCAAGCGTTTTGCCAATTTGGTCAGCGCGCGAACCAGAGCCGTTGCCCTGGGTCGAAGCGAGGGCGCTGCCTTCAATTATTTCTACTATTTTCAGGAAATAACTGACGACACGCCTACAGTCTAAGAATCCCGTTTTCCATTCGTCAGACTACTTGAGGTTGTACCGATGTCTCAGGAACCACTTGTTCGTGACGCTGATGTGGCTGCTTTCCGCGCCGCTGTGCTCGCCAAACTCACCTATTCGGTGGGCAAGGACCCCGACCATGCGTTTGAGCATGACTGGTTTGAAGCTGTTGCCCTTGCCGCCCGCGACCACATGGTCGAACACTGGATGGACCACACGCGGCAGATTTATCGCAAGGTCCAGAAGCGCGTTTACTACCTGTCTCTGGAATTCCTCATTGGCCGACTGCTCTACGACAGCCTGAGCAACCTCGGCCTGCTGGAAGTGGCTCGCGAAGCATTGACCGAGCTGGGTGTGGATATCGAACGTATCCGCTTGCTTGAACCGGATGCAGCGCTGGGCAACGGCGGCCTGGGTCGTCTGGCAGCGTGCTTCATGGAAAGCATGTCGACCCTGGGCATTGCCGGGCACGGTTATGGGATTCGTTACGAGCACGGGCTGTTTCGTCAGGGCATCGTCGACGGCTGGCAGCAGGAACAGACCGAAAACTGGCTGGACTTCGGCAACCCGTGGGAATTCGAGCGTCCTGAGGTGGTTTACTCCATCGGTTTCAGTGGCAGCGTCGACACTGTGGTGACCGAAGCGGGCGACTCGCGTCAGGTCTGGCGTCCGGGCGAAACCGTTCGGGCCATTGCTTACGACACCCCTGTGGTCGGCTGGCGCGGGAAAAGCGTCAACACCCTGCGTTTGTGGCGCGCCCGTGCGGTGGAAGACCTGCATCTGGAACGCTTCAACGCGGGCGACCACTTTGGCGCCGTCGCCGAAGTAGTGCGCGCCGAAAGTATTTCCCGCGTGCTGTACCCGAACGATGCAACCGAAGCGGGCCAGGAACTGCGCCTGCGCCAGGAATACTTCTTTGTTTCCGCATCGCTGCAGGATTTGCTGCGCCGCCATCTGAACCAGCACGCCACGCTGACCGATCTGCCAGACCATGCAGCGATTCAGATGAACGACACGCACCCGTCCATTGCAGTGGCCGAGCTGATGCGTCAGTTGATCGACAACCACAACATCCCGTGGGACACCGCCTGGAAAATCACCGTCGGCACCCTTGGCTACACCAACCATACGCTGCTGCCGGAAGCGCTGGAGACCTGGTCGGTCGGCCTGATGGAGCGGATGCTGCCGCGCCACATGCAGATCATCTACCTGATCAACGCACAACACATCGACACACTGCGCGCCAAAGGCGTCGACGACGTCAACGTGCTGCGTGCGGTATCGCTGATCGAAGAAGACAATGGTCGTCGGGTACGCATGGGCAACCTGGCGTTCCTCGGCTCGCACAGCGTCAACGGCGTTTCGGCGCTGCATACCCAACTGATGCGCAAGACCGTGTTCGCCGAGCTGCACAAGATCTATCCGGAGCGGATCAACAACAAGACCAACGGCATCACCTTCCGCCGCTGGCTGTTCCAGGCCAACCCGAAGCTGACCGAAATGCTCGTCGAAGCGCTGGGTGAGGACGTTCTGGATAATGCCGAGACTCGCCTCAAAGAGCTTGAGCCGTTCGCCGATAAGTCTTCGTTCCGCAAGCAGATGGCCGACCAACGCCTGCACAGCAAGCGCGCACTGGCAGCAATCATTCATGAACGCTTGGGTATTGCCGTCAATCCTGCAGCGATGTTCGACGTCCAGGTCAAACGGATTCACGAATACAAACGCCAGTTGCTGAACCTGTTCCACACCGTCGCGCTGTATCAGGCGATTCGTGCCGAGCCAGGCACAGACTGGGTTCCGCGAGTGAAGATCTTCGCCGGCAAGGCGGCGGCCAGTTATCACTCGGCCAAACTGATCATCAAGCTGACCAACGATATCGCCCGGACCGTGAACAACGACCCGACGGTGCGTGGCCTGCTGAAAGTGGTGTTCATGCCCAACTACAACGTCAGTCTGGCGGAGAGCATCATCCCGGCAGCCGACCTGTCCGAGCAGATTTCCACGGCAGGCCTGGAAGCTTCAGGGACCAGTAACATGAAGTTCGGCCTCAACGGTGCACTGACCATCGGCACGCTGGACGGTGCCAACGTGGAAATGAGCGAGCAGGTCGGGCTGGAGCACATGTTCATCTTCGGCATGTCCTCGCAACAGGTCGAAGCCCGCAAGCGCGCAGGCGAATTCAACGCACATGGAGACGTGGCGGCATCGGGGCGTTTGAACGATGTACTGCAAGCGATTCGTGGCGGCGTGTTCTCGCCAGATGATCCGAACCGTTACGTGGGACTGATCGATCAGTTGCTGGATTATGACCGCTTCCTGGTCTGTGCCGACTTCGATTCGTACTGGGCAGCACAGGCCAAAGTCGAGGAACGCTGGCACGATTCCAAGGAATGGTGGCGCTCGGCGGTGCTCAACACCGCACGCATGGGCTGGTTCTCTTCGGACCGGACTATTCGCGAGTACGCCGGCGACATCTGGAAGGCGCTGGACTAACGTCAAAACCTGAAAAAACTCACAACCCCAGTGGGAGCGAGCTTGCTCGCGAAGAGGCCATTAAGGTCTCCGCAAAGAAGGCGCTCGAAACGACGCCTTCGTGAGCAAGCTCACTCCCACAAGCGCCACAAGGATCTGTCTCAGTCCTGCAGAGACTCTGGTGCCCCCGGCATAAAACATTACAAACGATGTCCGCCCGCCCCTATATACTGCGCTCGATGAACCTTCACACATCGAAAAGGATGTCGTCGCGTGCTTTGGATTTGTCTGGTGGTGGGCGGTGCAGCGCTGGGCTACGCGCTGAGCTATGACGAGTGGGCAGGTGCGCTGATCGGCGCAGTCATGGGCTGGGCCGTCTGGGCAGGCATTCGCATGCGCCTGCTTGGCAGGCAATCTGCCGACCAACTGCAACAACTGCTCGCAACCCGCCAATCCCTCGACGCCGTTCAACAGCGCCTGAACGCGCTCGAGCGTCAGTCCGCACCCGGCGTGCCACCTGCGCAGGACGCCGCACCGCTCCCAGTGGATGCGGTCATTATCGAGACACCCACTGAAGGCCCAGAGCTGATCTGGGACTTGCCGGACGAAGAGCCGCAGGTAGCAAAGCCTGTCGAACCCGCTCCCGATATCCACCAGCCTTCAAAGGCCGCTCAGCCCAATCCGCTGGACAGCGCCATCAATCGCGCAAAAGACTGGCTGCTGGGCGGCAATACGGTACTGCGCGTGGGCGTAGTGGTGCTGTTTCTCGGGCTGGCCTTTCTGTTGCGCTACGCCACCGAAGGCATGGTCGTACCAATTGAAGCGCGCTACGCCGGTGTTGCAGCCAGTGCGCTGGCCCTGCTCGGTCTGGGTTGGTGGCTGCGTTTGCGCAACGGTCCTTACGCGCTGATGTTGCAAGGCGCAGGCGTAGGCGTGCTGTACCTGACCGTCTTTGCGGCGATGAAATTGCACACCCTGCTCGATCCGGCAGCGGGCTTTGTGCTGCTGGTAGCAATCACCGCTTTCTCGGCCATTCTGGCGCTGACACAGAATGCTCTGGCCCTGGCCTGCGCCGGTGCGCTGGGTGGATTCGCAGCACCACTGCTTGCTTCCACCGGGCAAGGCAACCATATCTCGCTGTTCAGTTACTTTGCCCTGCTCAACGCGGGCATCATTGCCATCGCCTGGTTCAAGGCCTGGCGCATTCTCAACCTGATCGGCTTCTTCGGCACGTTCGGCATCGGTTTCGCCTGGGGCATACGGGCTTACATCCCAGAGCTGTTCTGGAGCACCGAGCCCTTTCTGATTCTGTTCTTTGTGATGTACCTGGCCATCGGTCTGCTGTATGCGCGTCGCAAGCTGCTGGAACTCACTGACGCGCCACCAGGGGCCAGTCGCGAAGCCCTGCTGCGCTGGTCGGCACGTCAGGGTGATTACGTCGACGGCACACTGCTGTTTGGCACGCCAATCGTCGGGTTCGGCCTGCAATACGCGCTGGTCGAACACCTTGAGTTCGGTGCCGCGTTCAGCGCGCTCGCGCTGGGCCTGATCTACATGGGGCTCGCACGCTGGCTGGCGGCACGTGCGACCGGCCGAACCGTTTTGTTGATGGAAACCTGCCTGGCGCTGGGCGTGGTGTTTGCCACCTTGGCCATCCCGTTGGGCCTCGGTTCGCAATGGACGACATGCGCGTGGGCCGTGGAAGGCGCAGCGGTTTTCTGGCTGGGCCTGCGCCAACACCGCAAGCTGGAACAGGTTTTCGGCCTGGTGTTGCAGGTGTGTGCCAGCGCAATGCTGATCAGTGATTCAGACAATTCCAGCTGGGCTGGCGACTACTGGACACCGATGATTCTGGCCATCGCGGCCCTGATCAGCGCCTGGAGCGTGTTCCGCTTCAACACCCTGATGATCATCGATCAGAAAATCGCCAGAACGGTACTGACGATATGGGGCGCGATCTGGTGGGCGGCTTCATTGATCAGCGTCGTGCAACTGTACGTACCGAACAGCGTGCAGACGCCACTGCTGTTGATCGCGGCTGCGCTCAGCGTAGCTATCTGGGCAGTGCTGGCCCTGCGTTTGCACTGGCCAGACCTCGCCGTATTGTGCAGCGTACTCACCCCAGTCAGCGCCCTTCTGTTACTGGGCTCGCTGAGTGAGCATTACCACCCGGCCGCGAACTGGGGCTGGCTGGCCTGGGCAGCCGTGTTCGCCGTGCATCTGCTGACCTTGCACTATCTGGCAGACACGCTGCCGATCCTCGCGCAACGTATCGCTCACACCACAGGCTGCCTGTTGATCATCGCCGTACTGGCACTGGAATTGCGTTTCGGCCTGTTGCAGCTGTCCGAGTCTTACAACGCCTGGCGCTGGCTGGGCTGGGCGATTCTGCCCAGCCTGTTCCTGCTGGCGATGAGCTCAGAGCGTCAGTGGCCATGGCCGGTGAAGGCTTGCCCCGAGGCCTACCATGTCGGGGCCGCGGCACCACTGGCGGCATTGATGCTGGCGTGGTTCTGGCTGGCGAACACGTTCAGCGACGGTGCGGCGGAACCGCTGCCCTATATCCCGCTGCTCAACCCGCTGGAAATCGGCCTGCTGCTGGCTCTGGCCGGGGTATGCCTGTGGATACGCAAGTACCTCACACGCCCTCGCAATGTTGCCTTGCTGGTGGCAGGCGCTTCACTGTTTGCACTCGTCACGGCAATGGTCATGCGCACGGCCCATCATTGGGCTCAAGTGCCGTGGCACACCGAGGCGCTGCTTGAGTCGATGCGCGTTCAGGCCGGGTTATCGATAGTCTGGACGCTGATGGCACTGGCCCTGATGATCGGCGGTCATATGCGCAGCAACCGCGAGCTCTGGCTGGGCGGCGCAGCATTGATCGGCGTGGTGGTGATCAAGCTGTTCTTCGTCGAGCTGAGCAACCGTGGCGGCATGGAGCGAATCGTCTCGTTCATCGGTGTTGGCATTCTGCTACTGGTGGTGGGATATTTCGCACCATTGCCGCCGAAACACTCTGCCAGAGAGGTCGGCGAAGAACCCGGCCCAGGCCCGACCGCCGCGCCGGATACGCTATGAGGAAAACGTTCTTGAGTCATCCCGCCATGAAGATCGCCGTGCTTGGCCTGGCCTTGTGCACGGCGGTAACCGCCGTCGCCCAGGACAAACCGACGGACTTTGCCAGCCAGACCCCACTGAGCCTTAGCGGCGACGGGCCTTGGTATCGCATCGAGTTACCGCTTGCCGTCCAGTTGAATGCCCGGCAGGGCGACCTGGGTGATGTGCGCGTGTTCAATGCCGAAGGCCAGCCGCAGGCTTATTCGATCACGCCGCGACAGCCTGCACGCGAGCAGGAACCCACGCCAATCCCGGTCAAATGGTTTGCCCTTTACAGCACGCAGGAAGCAGGCGATGCCGCGCCGGTCATCCGTATCGAGCGCTCAAGCAACGGCAGCGTGATCGAGGTCCAGCCGCAAAGCGATATCGAGGCTGGCGAAGAAGTGCTGCGCGGCTGGTTGCTGGACACCAGCGCGATCAAGGCACCACTGGAGCAACTGGTGATCGACTGGAGCACCGAGCGTGAAGGTTTCCAGAACTTCAGCATCGAAGCCAGTGATGACCTGCAGCACTGGCGCAGCTGGGGCGAAGGGCAGGTTGCCCGGCTGTCATTTGCCGACGAAGTGATCGAGCAACGTGAAGTCGGCCTGCCCGGCCAGAGCGCCCGCTACCTGCGTCTGTTGTGGCGCGCCCCGCACAGCGCCCCCCTGTTGATCTCCGCCCACCTGCTCAGCGCCAGCACTGAAAGCCCGACCCCGCCGCTGACCTGGTCGCCACCGGTCAAGGGCGTCGTCGAAAGCCCCAACGAATATGTCTGGCAACTGCCGAGCGGCTTGCCGGTAGGGCGCGTCAAGGTCGATATTGCCCAGCCAAACAGCCTCGCACCGGCGACGCTTTACGGTCGGATGGACGCGAAACAGCCCTGGCAGCCGATCAGCAGTGGCCTGTTGTACCGGTTATCGCAGAACAACAGCGATGTCTTGCAGGACCAGCTGCAATTGTCCGGGCGCATCGTTCAACAGCTAAAACTGGTGGTGGATGATCGCGGCGGCGGGCTGGGCAGTGAAGCGCCGCAGTTGAGCGTGGCCGTGCCTGCCACGGAAATCGTATTCCTGGCACGCGGTGAAGGGCCCTTCACGCTGGCCATCGGCAACCCGAACGTCAAGGCGGCGAACCTGTCGCTGGCCACCCTGATCCCCGACTTGAGTCCGGAAAAACTGGCCTTGCTCGGGACAGCGGAACCCGCTACGGCATCTGTTGCCCACATGGCAGCTGCGCCGATAGCGGTGCCGCAGAGCATGGACTTCAAACGCCTCGGGCTTTGGGCCGTTCTGCTGCTCGGGGTACTGTTTCTGGGCTGGATGGCGTTCAGCACGCTGCGCGCATCAAAACGCTGAAACACACAGGCTGTCGGGTGCGCTTTGCCCGACATCTGAACTGAAACAGTCATAAGCCAGTCTGATAGCAGTATTACGTCGCCACTCGCGTTAAACTGCGCGGGTTTTCATACCCCCTATTTTCGGAGCTATCCATGTCCCGCGTTACACTAAGTCGTTACTTGATTGAGCAGACTCGCAGCAACAACACCCCTGCCGATCTGCGCTTCCTGATCGAAGTTGTGGCGCGCGCATGCAAGGAAATCAGCCACGCCGTTTCCAAAGGCGCGCTGGGCGGCGTACTTGGCAGCATGGGCACCGAAAACGTTCAGGGCGAAGTGCAGAAAAAGCTCGATGTGATCTCCAACGAGATCCTGCTCGAGGCCAACGAATGGGGCGGTCACCTGGCCGGCATGGCGTCCGAAGAAATGGACAACGCCTACCAGATCCCGGGCAAATACCCGAAGGGCGCGTACCTGCTGGTTTTCGACCCGCTGGACGGCTCGTCGAACATCGACATCAACGCTCCGGTCGGCACCATCTTTTCGGTACTGCGTTGCCCGAACGAATACCTCAGCCAGAACGAAGCGCTGAATGAAAAGGCCTTCCTGCAGCCAGGCACCGAACAGGTCGCCGCCGGTTACGCCATCTACGGTCCGCAAACCATGCTGGTCCTGACCCTGGGCGATGGCGTGAAAGGCTTCACCCTGGACCGTGAAATGGGCAGCTTCGTGCTCACTCACGAAGACATCAAAATCCCGGAGTCCACCCAGGAATTCGCGATCAACATGTCCAACCAGCGCCATTGGGAAGCCCCGGTACAGCGCTACGTGAACGAGTTGCTGGCCGGCGAAGAAGGCCCGTTGAAAAAGAACTACAACATGCGCTGGGTCGCCGCGATGGTGGCCGACGTGCACCGTATCCTCACCCGTGGCGGTCTGTTCATGTACCCGCGCGACAGCCGCGAGCCTTCCAAGCCGGGCAAACTGCGTCTGATGTATGAAGCCAACCCGATGTCCTTCCTGGTCGAGCAGGCTGGCGGCGCATCCACCGACGGTCATCAGCGCATTCTCGACATTCAGCCGGAAGGCCTGCACCAGCGCGTAGCGGTGTACCTGGGTTCGAAAGAAGAAGTCGAGCGCGCTACTGCGTATCACAAAGAGTAAGAAGGCTTGCTGTGCGCCAGTGGTGATTCGGCCCGTCTGAATCACCACCTGGCGACAGGCAAACGAACATTCAATGCTGCGTTCGGCACAGGCCTGCGGGCCAACCATCTGATCTACGGCATAAATCCTTGCGCCGTCCGGGAACCAGATTCCCTTTTTCTCTTCTAAGCTTGCGGTACTGCGCCAGCCTGCCTCCGCTTGCACTGCGACGCGACCCCCTTCCGTTCAGGAGCTACACCCATGTCATTGCGCACTGTCGCGTTACTCTCGTTCTGCGTATTTCTGGCTGCCTGCAGCAAGATCACCCAGGAAAACTACTCGAAAATTTCAGCTGGCATGCCCAAGGCACAGGTCGAATCCTTGCTGGGCAGCCCGACGGAATGCTCCGGCGCACTGGGCATGTCCAGTTGCACATGGGGTGACCAGAACACCTTTATCAGCGTGCAGTATGCGGCAGACAAGGTTGTGCTGTTCTCGGGTCAGGGTCTGAAATAAAACATGATCAAGGTACTGGTACGTTTCGGAATTTTTGTCATGGCCAGCTTTCTGGCCATCGGTTTTGCCCACTCGGCTGACAACCTCGAGCCAAGGACAGTCGACAGCGTCGACCTCAAGCAATATCAGGGCACCTGGTACGAGATCGCCCGCCTGCCAATGTTTTTCCAGCGCAAATGCGCCCAGTCCGAGGCGCTTTACGCGCTCAAGGACGACGGCAACATTGCTGTGACCAACCGCTGCCGCACTATCGAGGGCAAGTGGGAAGAAGCCAAAGGCACCGCTTCGCCGCAAGTGCCGGGCAAGACCGACAAGCTGTGGGTGGTGTTCGATAACTGGTTCTCACGCCTGCTGCCGGGCGTTGCCAAAGGTGACTACTGGATTCTGGACGTCAGCGAAGGCTACCGGACCGCCGTGGTCGGCAACCCGGACCGCAAATACCTGTGGCTGCTGTCGCGCACGCCGACAGTGTCTGCATCGGTCAAGGAAAACATGCTGAGCAAGGCTCGCCAGCAAGGCTACGACACCTCCCGCCTGATCTGGCGCGAAGATGATTCGAAGATCGGCAAGGGCGAGAAGTAAGCGGACTCCACTTATTATGCTCACGCTTGATCATCGTACGACGCTCTGCGTCGCATGCCTTTCTGGACGCTCTGCGTCCTATTTTCGATGGGCGGCGCGGCGCAGATTTGTGACGCGGAGCGTCACCCACTGCATTCCCACGCTGGAGCGTGAGGAACGATAAGCGTCGTGACTGGAAAGTGAGGAACGCCAAGCGTCCGCAAGAACACTATCGTGCCCATGCTCCGCGTGGGCATGCCGTTCTGGACGCTCTGCGTCCGATTTTCGATGGGCGGCGCGGCGCAGATTTGTGACGCCGAGCGTCACCCACAGCATTCCCACGCTGGAGCGTGAGGAACGATAAGCGTCGTGGCTGGAAAGTGAGGAACGCCAAGCGTCCGCAAGAACACTATCGTGCCCATGCTCTGAGTCGCATGCCTTTCTGGATGCTCCGCGTCCGATTTTCGATGGGCGGCGCGGCGCAGATTTGTGACGCCGAGCGTCACCCACAGCATTCCCACGCTGGAGCGCGAGGAACGATAAGCGTCGTGGCTGGAAAGTGAGGAACGCCAATCGTCCGCAAGAACACTATCGTGCCCATGCTCCGCGTGGGCATGCCGTTCTGGACGCTCCGCGTCCTCCCTCGCATCAGCCCAGCAATTCCCTCAGCACCTGTGCAAACGCTCGACTGCTTTGCTCTTCTGCGGCATGTCGCCCTTCGCGTATGACCCAGCGCCCATTCACGGCTACGTCGCGAATCTGTCGGTCGCTGCCGGCGAACAGCCAGCGGTTGAGGATGGCGTCGCCCGAAGCCGTGGCGATGTACGGGTCGTTGCCATCCAGCACCAGCCAGTCGGCGCGTTGCCCCACTTGCAGCGTACCAACCTGCTGCCCCAGCGCTTGCGCGCCACCCGCGAGCGCGGCGTCGTACAAAGTGCGGCCCACCATCGGCTGATCACTGCGATACAGCCGGTTACGACGCTGATCGCGTAGACGCTGGCCGTACTCCAGCCAGCGCAACTCCTCGACCACGCTGAGCGAAACGTGACTGTCCGAGCCAATTCCCCATCGGCCACCCTGGGCAATGTAGTCCACCGCCGGAAAGATACCGTCGCCCAGATTGGCCTCGGTGGTCAGGCATAACCCGGCTACCGCGCCACTTTGCGCCATCAGTTGCACCTCATCTGCCTCGGCGTGGGTCGCATGCACCAAGCACCAGCGGTTATCCACAGGGGCATTTTCATAAAGCCATTGCAGCGGACGCCGACCGCTCCAGTTCAGGCAGTCATCGACTTCCTTCTGCTGTTCCGCAATATGGATATGCACAGGGCACTGCTGGTCGCTGGCCGCCAGTACTTCACTGATCTGCTGTGGCGTCACCGCACGCAGCGAGTGGAAGCACAGACCCAACTGCTGCGTGGGCTGAGCCGCCAGAAGCGGGCGTAGACGAGCCTGCAAATCCAGATAGCTGTCAGTGCTGTGGATAAACCGCCGCTGCCCTTCGTTGGGTGCCTGCCCGCCAAACCCCGAGTGGCTGTAAAGCACCGGCAGCAGGGTCAGGCCGATGCCGACCGAACTTGCTGCCTGACTGATCTGCACGGCCAGTTCGGCAGGATCTGCATAGGGTTTGCCATCCAGGTCCTGATGCACGTAATGAAATTCGGCAACCGAGGTGTAACCGCCCTTGAGCATTTCGATGTACAGCTGGCGAGCGATAACGCCCAGTTGCTGCGGACTGATGCGCCCTACCAGGCGATACATGAGGTCGCGCCAGGTCCAGAAACTATCGTTGGGGTTGCCCGCCACTTCCGCCAGTCCGGCCATCGCCCGCTGAAACGCATGAGAGTGCAGGTTCGGCATGCCAGGCAGCAACGGGCCACTGACGATTTCGGCACCCTGCCGATCCGCATTGGCCTCGATGCGGGTCAAAACGCCTTCCTGGCTGACCTCCAGACGCACATTGTTGGCCCAGCCGTCGGGGAGTAACGCGCGCTCGGCAAAGAAGGCTGACATTGACTTCACACCTCATCACTGTAATTTGTATATACATATACAGACGTTTAAGCGACCGGTAAACCTTCGGCACGCTTGCCGAGCAGCAGGTTAATGGTTAGCGTGGCGCTCTCAGGCGTCTGAATCATCGTCAAAACGTCATTTTGAAAACAAGGACTCACACGTGTCGACTCCGCCCGCCTCTTCTTCCCTGGCAGCCCAGATGGGCGAAAGTCCCGCACCCTTGTACGCCCGCGTCAAACACATGATCGCCCTGCAGATCCAGAATGGCACCTGGCCGCCGCACCATCGCGTACCGTCGGAAAGCGAGCTGGTGACGCAACTGGGTTTCAGCCGCATGACCATCAACCGCGCCCTGCGTGAGCTGACCGTTGAAGGTTTGCTGGTGCGCATGCAGGGTGTTGGCACTTTTGTCGCCGAACCCAAAAGCCAGTCGGCGCTGTTCGAAGTGCATAACATTGCGGACGAGATCGCCGCGCGCGGCCATCGCCATACCTGCAAGGTCATGGTGCTAAAGGAAGAAGCCGCAGGCTCCGAGCGCGCGCTGGCGCTGGACATGCGCGAAGGCCAGCGGGTGTTCCATTCACTGATCGTGCACTACGAGAACGACATTCCGGTGCAGATCGAAGACCGCTTCGTGAACGCCCAGGTCGCCCCGGACTACCTCAGGCAGGACTTCACCCTACAGACGCCTTATGCCTATCTGTCGCAGGTTGCACCGCTCACCGAAGGCGAGCATGTGGTCGAGGCGATCCTCGCCGAAGCCGATGAATGCACGTTGTTGCAGATCGATGCCGGAGAGCCCTGCCTGCTGATTCGTCGCCGTACCTGGTCAGGCCGCCAGCCCGTCACCGCTGCGCGCCTGATCCACCCCGGCTCCCGCCATCGCCTGGAAGGACGCTTTACCAAATGAGCCAGACTCGCCTCCTGCGTGCCGTCGACTACCCGCGCATGCCGTGGAAAAACGGCGGTGGCAGCACTGAAGAAATCGCTCGCGATGCAGGCCAGGACCTCGACGGTTTCGGCTGGCGGCTGTCGATCGCCGATATTGAAACCTCGGGCGGCTTCTCGGTGTTCGCCGGTTATCAACGCATCATTACCGTCTTGCAGGGCGCGGGCATGACACTGGACGTGGACGGCGTTACCAGCCGCCCGTTGCTGCCATCGGACCCGTTTGCGTTCAGCGGCGACAGTGAAGTCAGTTGCACACTGCTGGACGGGCCGATTCGCGACTTCAATCTGATCTATGCTCCTCATCGTTACACGGCACGCCTGCACTGGATAGACGTGCGTCATCCGCAACGGCTGTTCAGTTCAGCCGGCATCTTTGTGCTGTTCAGCATGGCCGAGCAAGTAGCGATAAGCGTGAACGGCCAGCCGTGGGAAATTCTCGGTAAACTTGATTGCGCTCAAGTGGATAATTCTGGCGGTTTGCTGGAAATCGAACTGCAATCACCTCGCGCCAGTCGTTGCTGCCTGATCGAACTCACCGCCACGGGCCTGTAGACGCATTCCTGGCACCTCATAACAAAAATAGCCTTGCACTCAAGGATGACCATGACTCAAGTTTCCAACCGGGAAACGCCCAGAGGCGTTGCCGTCCTCACCCGTTTCCTCGCCTCCGAATCAGCAGGCGGCATCGTCTTGATGGCGGCGGCGCTGGCCGCCCTTATCGTCGCCAACTCTCCTCTCTCAGCGAGCTATTTCTCGATTCTGCACAGTGTCTGGCTGGGCCTGTCGGTGGAGCTGTGGATCAACGACGGGCTGATGGCCATCTTTTTTCTGATGGTCGGCCTGGAGATCAAACGCGAAGTGCTGGCCGGCGGCCTGGCAACCTGGGGACAACGCGCCCTGCCCGGCTTTGCAGCGGCGGGCGGCATGCTGGTGCCTGCGCTGATCTACATCGCGATTAACTGGGGCAACCCGCAAACCCTCAGCGGCTGGGCGATTCCAGCAGCCACCGACATCGCCTTCGCCCTCGGCGTGCTGTCGCTGCTGGGCAGTCGGGTGCCGACCTCGCTGAAAGTCTTTCTGGCCGCGCTGGCGATTCTCGACGACTTGGGTGCTGTGACCATCATCGCGTTTTTCTACAGCTCGGGGCTGAACCTGCCGATGCTGGCCGCCGCATTCGCAACCCTCGCCGTATTGATCGCGCTGAACCGCCTGAACGTCCGCCGCCTGCTGCCCTATTTGCTGCTCGGCGCGCTGCTATGGTTCTTCGTCCTGCAATCGGGCGTACACGCCACGCTGGCCGGCGTGGCGCTGGCGCTGTGCATCCCGATGGGCAAGCCCGAGGAGGAAGCACGCTCGCCGCTGCTGTTTCTTGAAGAAAAAATGCATTACTGGGTGGCGTTCGCTGTGGTGCCGATATTCGGCTTTGCCAATGCGGGTGTATCGCTTTCCGGCATCACCCTGGCAAACCTGATCGACCCGGTGCCTATGGGTGTCGCATTGGGCCTGTTCGTCGGCAAGCAGATCGGAGTGTTCCTTGCCGCAGTGCTGGCGATTCGTGCCGGGCTGGCGACATTGCCGGAAGGCAGCAACTGGGTGCAGTTGTACGGCGTCGCTATTTTGTGCGGCATCGGCTTTACCATGAGCCTGTTCATCGGCAACCTGGCGTTTCCTGGTTCGCAGCACCTGATCGATGAAGTAAAAGTCGGTGTGCTGATCGGCTCGGGCCTCGCGGCAATTGCCGGTATTTTGCTGCTGCGCAGCCGTTTCAGCCGGCACTGAAAAAATATTTTCAAATCACTGCATCCGGATGGGTTTCTCGCGGGTAGTACATTCAGCAGCCACTTCGAGTTGCTGAGCGCGGTTAAACAATCTGGAGATTTCTGCATGAACGCAAAACGCTTGCTCTGCCTTGCTGGTAGCACCCTGGCTTTCACTTGCCTGTCATCCATTGCCATGGCTCAGACTGACCTGCCCGAAAGCGTCCGGGTACCGGCCGGCAACAAAGTCAGCATGACCACCACCGGGGTCGGCGAGATCACTTACGAGTGCCGCGCCAAAGCCAACATGCCCAACGAGATGGAGTGGGCATTCGTCGGTCCCAAGGCCGTGCTCAATGACAAGAGCGGCAAACAGGTCGGCACCTACTACGGCCCACCGGCCACCTGGGAAGCCAAAGACGGCTCGAAACTGACCGGTACTCAGGTTGCTGTGGCCCCGTCGAGCGCAGGCAACCTGCCGTACCAACTGGTCAAGGCCAACCCGGGTGAAGGCAAGGGCGCAATGACGGGCGTCACTTACATTCAGCGCGTGGCCTTGAAAGGCGGCGTAGCCCCGGCCAAAGCCTGTGCAGAGAGCAACAAGGGCGCGAAGGAAGTGGTCAAGTATCAGGCCGATTACCTGTTCTGGACCGCCAGCTGATCAATGCGCTTAATCAGGTGACCGTGCAACAGTAGGCTATGCTGCTGCACGGGAGCCTCGTGATGTCAGCGAGGCAGTAGTCTTCCTTCGATGGCGGATCATCTTGTCCTCGCACGAATCTCTCTTTGATTACGAAGCAACGTTGCAGGCCTGCGCTCGCGGTGACAAGCAGGCCTTGCAGCGTCTTTATCAACAGGAAAGCGCGCGGCTGCTCGGCGTCGCTCAGCGGCTGGTGCGTGACCGGGCGCTGGCTGAAGACATCGTGCATGACGCATTCCTGAAAATCTGGAGCCACGCGGCCAGCTTCGACGCGACGCGCGGTTCGGCGCGTGGCTGGATATTCAGCGTGACCCGGCATCTTGCGCTGAACACGCTGCGCAACACGGCGCGCGAGGTACGTGTCGAGGATGACGGCAGCGACGATCATCACGAACAGGCAACCCTGGAGGGCTGGCAGGAAACCGGGGATGCTTTCGATTGGCGGGTCAATCCAGGACGGATGACTTCATGCATGGAGCAACTCGAGCCGGTACGCCGAAACTGTATCTTTCACGCTTACGTAGACGGCTATTCGCATCAGGAAATCGCGCAGAAGATCGGCGCGCCATTGGGTACGGTCAAAGCCTGGATCAAGCGCAGCCTGACGGCTTTGCGGGAGTGCATGGGATGAACCGGCCTTTAGACGACAACATTCATGACCTGGCGGGCGAGTATGTGCTCGGCACCCTGTCGGCACAGGAAAGGCTCGACGTAGAGCGTCGCCTGCCCCACGAGCCTGATCTGCAGGCGGCCATCGACGCTTGGGAGCAGCGCCTGCTGCCCCTGACAGAGTTGGCCGAACCGGTTACGCCATCGCCCGGCCTGTGGGATCGCATCGAACGTAACTTGCTGGAACTGGCAGCACCCGCCAAAGCGCTGCACAGACAGCGAGTGCGCTGGTGGGACAACCTGTCGGTCTGGCGGGGGCTGGCGGGTGCCGGATTAGCGGCGTCGCTGGTGCTGGGCATGACGTTGCTGACCCGCGCGCCGGCGCAACCGTCCTACCTCGTGGTATTGGTCGGGCCGCAGGACAAGGCTCCCGGCTGGGTTGTGCAAGCCAGCAACTCGCAGGAAATCCAGCTTATTCCGCTTGGCGTGTTCGAGGTTCCGAACGACAAGGCGCTGGAGTTCTGGACCAAGGGTGACGACTGGCAAGGCCCGGTCTCACTCGGGCTGGTCAAGCCGGGTCAGAGCCTGCATGTTCCGTTAGACAAACTGCCGCCACTGCAACCCAATCAGCTGTTCGAACTGACCCTGGAGAAATCCACCGGTTCGCCAATAGGCAAGCCTACCGGGCCGATCCAGTTCATCGGCCGGGCGGTGAAGGTGATCTGATAACGGAGCGATCTCACTTCTTGCTGCAATCATCCTGTTGCAGCAAATTGGCCTGGGTCAGGTTGCAGCCCGCCGGTACGCTGCGCGTCAGCCAGACATTGCCGCCGATGGTCGAACCCTTGCCAATGGTGATGCGCCCCAGAATAGTCGCACCCGCGTAGATCACCACGTCGTCTTCAACGATTGGGTGCCGTGCATGGCCTTTCTGCAACTGGCCGTCCTCGTCCGACGGGAAGCGCTTGGCGCCCAGGGGCACGGCCTGATAGATCCGCACCCGCTCGCCGATGATCGCGGTTTCGCCAATTACCACGCCTGTTCCATGGTCGATAAAGAAGCTCGGGCCGATCTGCGCGCCCGGATGAATATCGATACCGGTCGCCGAATGGGCGATCTCCGAGCTGATGCGCGCCAGCAATGGCAAACCGGCGCGATACAAATGGTGCGCCAGACGATGGTGGATCACCGCCAGAATGCCGGGGTAGCACAGCAGCACTTCATCGACGCTGCGTGCGGCCGGGTCGCCGTGGTAGGCGGCCAGCACGTCAGTGTCCAGTAACAGACGAATACCCGGCAGGGCAATGGCGAAACCCTGAATCAGCTCGAGCGCTCGCGCATCGATGCTCTTCAGGTCACCGCCCTGCTGATGGGCGACGTAGCGCAGCTCCAGGCGGGCCTGGGCCAGCAGCGCATTGAGTGCCACATCCAGCGTATGCCCCACGTAAAAATCTTCGCTTTCTTCACGCAGGTCCACCGGGCCAAGCCGCATCGGGAACAACGCCCCGCTCAGCGCTTCAAGAATTTCGCCCATGGCTGCACGCGAAGGCAGTTCGCGCCCGCCGTGCTCGCCGCTTACCCGACGGTTGCGCGCCCGCCAGTCTTCACGCGCGCCGCGCAACTGGCTGACGATCCGCTGCAACTGCCAGTGGCTGGAACTGCCGTCGGCGGATGCTTCTGGAATATCGCTCACGCTTGACTCTCCTTGATGTGAAGGGTGGCGACCGACAGTGCTGGCCGCTGCTGTTACCACTCTACGGCAAACATTCAGACGAAAAAAACAACAATTTCTGTAGGAATACGCCAACAGAGCAGTGAGCACAGATAAGTTGCCGTGCGGGAAACGTCTGCCTATAGTCCGGTGACTCTCTACACGGCTTACCGACCACCATGATCAAAAATCAGCTTGCCCGTTTCAATCGCCTGGACTTGATCAGCGCGCCGACGGCTCTGGAAAAGCTTGAGCGCCTGTCGATCTGGGCAGATCGCGATATCTACATCAAGCGTGATGACACCACCACCCTGGCGCTGGGCGGCAACAAGGTTCGCAAACTTGAATACCTCGCCGCAGACGCGCTGGCCCAAGGTGCCGACACGCTGATCACTGCGGGCGCTATCCAGTCCAACCATGTTCGCCAGACTGCTGCCCTGGCGGCGCGCCTGGGCCTTGGCTGCGTGGCGCTGCTGGAAAACCCCATCGGCACTGAAGACCCGAGTTACCTGAAAAACGGCAATCGCCTGCTGCTGGAGCTGTTCGATGCCAAGGTCGAGCTGGTCGAAAACCTCGACAACGCCGACGAACAACTGCACGCGCTGGCTGCGCGTCTGCGCTCCAGCGGCAAGAAGCCTTATCTGGTGCCCATCGGTGGCTCAAGCCCGGTCGGTGCGCTGGGTTATGTTCGCGCCGGGCTGGAACTGGCTGAGCAGATCAAGCAGACCGGCATCGACTTTGCGGCGGTTGTTCTGGCCTCCGGCAGCGCGGGCACCCACAGCGGCCTGGCGTTGGCACTGGCTCACGAGTTGCCGCAATTGCCGGTTATCGGCGTGACCGTTTCGCGCAGTGAAGAAGCACAACTGCCCAAAGTGCAGGGCTTGGCCGAGCGTACGGCAGAATTACTGGATATCGCCCTGCCGGAGCACTTCAAGGTTGAACTGTGGGACGAATATTTCGCTCCGCGTTATGGCGAACCGAACGCCGGTACGCTGGCAGCGATCAAGCTGGTGGCCAGCCATGAAGGGCTGTTGCTGGACCCGGTTTATACCGGCAAGGCCATGTCCGGCTTGCTGGATGGCATTGGCCGTCAACGCTTCAACGACGGCCCGCTGATCTTTCTGCACACTGGCGGTGCTCCGGCGCTGTTTGCCTACCCGGATGCGTTTGATCAGTAACTTTTCAGCCTGTGCAGCGTTTATGCCTTTTGGAAGGGAAAATAACTTTTTTTGTTATTTTTCCTCATAAGCAGATGGCTATATAGCCGCGCCCGGCAGACAACAACACTGACGGAACACCTGACGTAACTGCCTGAAAAAAGCTGAATAATCAGCACGAAGTTGCTTGAGTCGGGTCAGAAAAAGGCCAGACACTTCCATATCAACAAGGGGCTCGCATGAACATTTCCGCTATTCGTCGCACGTTTCTTTTCTCGGCACTGAGCTTGATGCTCGGTACCGGTATCGCCGGGCAAGCCATGGCTGGCGAGCAACTGCAGAAAATCAAGGATAGCGGCACGCTTAATGTGGGCCTTGAAGGCACTTACCCGCCGTTCAGCTTCGTCGATGAAAACGGCAAGCTCACCGGCTTCGAAGTCGAGTTTTCCGAAGCGCTGGCCAAGGAACTGGGTGTGAAAGCCAAGATCCAGCCATCGAAATGGGACGGCATTCTGGCCGCTCTGGATTCCAAGCGTCTGGATGTGGTGATCAATCAGGTGACCATCTCCGAGGAGCGCAAGAAGAAGTACGACTTCTCCGAGCCCTACACCGTGTCCGGCATTCAGGCGCTGGTTCTGAAGAAGAACGCAGACACCATCAAGACAGCCAAGGACCTGACCGGCAAGAAGGTTGGCGTGGGGCTGGGCACCAACTACGAACAATGGTTGAAGGAAAACGTCCCGGGCGCAATCGTCAAAACCTATGACGATGACCCGAGCAAAATCCAGGACCTGAGTGTAGGCCGTATCGACGCGATTCTCGTTGACCGTCTGGCAGCTCTGGAAATGGCTACCAAGACCAAAAACAAACTGGTGCCCGCAGGTGACGCGTTTTCACGTCAGGAGTCCGGCATTGCCCTGCGCAAAGGCGAACCCGAGTTGCAGGCAGCTATCGACAAGGCGATCGACAAACTGCGCGCGGACGGCACCCTGGAAAAACTGTCGAAGAAATACTTCAACGCTGACGTCACCAAATGATCGAAGAGAGCCTTCAGCTCGCGCTGGACTCCGCGCCCTTTCTGCTCAAGGGCGCGTATTACACTGTCTTCCTCAGCCTGGGCGGGATGTTTTTCGGGTTGCTGCTGGGCTTCGGCCTGGCATTGATGCGCCTGTCGCGCCTCAAACTGGTGAACTGGATTGCACGCATCTACGTGTCGTTCTTTCGCGGTACGCCCTTGCTGGTCCAGCTGTTCGTGATTTATTACGGCCTGCCGGAACTGGGTATCCAGCTTGAACCTCTGAGCGCGGCACTGATCGGCTTTTCGTTGAACATGGCCGCTTATGCTTGTGAAATTCTGCGTGCGGCCATTAGCTCCGTGGAACGCGGTCAGTGGGAGGCTGCCGCAAGCATCGGCATGACCCGCTGGCAGACCATGCGCCGGGCCATACTGCCGCAAGCAGCACGCACGGCCTTGCCGCCGCTGGGCAACAGCTTCATTTCGCTGGTCAAGGACACCGCGCTGGCCGCCACCATTCAGGTGCCGGAGCTGTTCCGCCAGGCGCAGTTGATCACCGCACGTACCTTTGAAATTTTCACCATGTACTTGGCCGCCGCACTGATCTACTGGATCCTTGCCACGGCGCTCTCGCACCTGCAAAACAAGCTGGAAGCCAGGGTCAACCGGCATGATCTGGAGACCTGACGCATGATAGTCGTTGAAAAACTCACCAAGAAATTCAAGGGCAATCAGGTGCTCAAGGGCATCGATCTGCGTATAGAAGCCGGGGAAGTCGTCGCCATCATCGGTCCCAGTGGCTCGGGCAAGACCACCCTGCTGCGCTGCCTGAACCTGCTGGAGACGCCGGATAGCGGCAGGATCAAGGTGGGTGACATCGAGATCGATGGCACACGCTCCATGAACCAGCAACAGGGGTTGATTCGCCAGTTGCGCCAGCAGGTAGGGTTCGTGTTTCAGAACTTCAATCTGTTTCCGCATCGCACAGCGCTGGAAAACGTCATTGAAGGCCCGGTAGTGGTCAAGAAGGTCGCGCGGGAAGCCGCCGAGGCGCTGGGCAGGAAACTGCTCGCCAAGGTCGGTCTGACCGGCAAGGAAGACGCCTACCCGCGTCGTCTCTCGGGCGGGCAGCAGCAGCGCGTGGCGATTGCACGGGCGCTGGCGATGGAGCCGCAAGTGATTCTGTTCGACGAGCCAACCTCGGCACTGGACCCGGAACTGGTTGGCGAGGTGCTGACCACTATTCGCGCCCTGGCCGAAGAAAAGCGCACGATGGTAATCGTCACCCACGAAATGAGCTTTGCACGGGAGGTCGCCAACCGGGTGATCTTCATCGACAAGGGGGTGATCGTGGAGCAAGGCGAAGCCAAAGCACTGTTCGCCGACCCTAAGGAAGAGCGCACACGGCAGTTTCTTGAGCGCACGCGTCACTGATCATGCCGGTAGGTCCCCAAAAAAGCAGCGTCCATCAACGGCGCTGCTTTTTTCTTACATTTCAGAAGGCGTTAATCGTTCAAGATCCTTGCTCAATTCCCGCGTAATTTTCCGAAAAATCATCGAAATAATAAAATCGGCCTACGTCAGCTCTCATACCTGATTCATAGTCGGCTGGCCTGAGACACACGCCCCTTGCCGAACACCCTCTTCTGAGCCCTCCTCCGTCGGTTACTGCCTGTTGCTATTGGTACTTTGTGGTAGGACGGTTGTTTATCGCGAAGTAAACAGTTCCAAATAAACCGTGTAGGAAGTCTCCGGTTTTCAAGTAAAACACTAGCAAACGCCACCCACATATTGACAAGTGCCTGCAAAGCCCATTAGCTCATACACATCACTCAGTTAGTGAGACACTAAAGTTTCAAGCCCTCTTTTCATACCATTTGTAATGTTTGCCATAAGTTGGATATTTAAGGTACTTATCCCACCGCCTTAAGCGCACCTATTATTACTTCAACATGACAATTTATGACGAATCGTTACTTGAACTATTGATTATCAGGAGCACCCGTACATGAGCCAAATCATTTGCAAACCGACCCCTATGGGCCTGTCAGCCCCTTCCATACCGCTGGCCAGCCGACATGGCATAGGCGTGAGAGGTGCCTCTCAACTGCTTGTTCATGTGGCCCCCTATGACAGCATGGACGAGGGAGACCTGATCGAACTGTTCTGGGACGGCTGTTACGTCGCGTCAAAAATATTGAAGGCATCCGACGTCGGCAAACCCGTTGTCCTACGCGTGCCGGAAAGCTTTCTACAGAACGGCAAAGCAAGAACTTACTACCGGGTCATGAAAATAGGCGGTTTGCCCGTAACCTCGCCCTGCCGCAAGCTGTGGGTGAAGCTGAACGCACCAGGCGGGCAATTGGTCAGCACCAATACGGAAGAAAACCAGGGGCTGGCACCGCTGTATGTTGTGCCATCGGTAATACGTCGAGGACTGTCGCGCAGGCACCTGGAAGGCGGTTTACCGATGACCATCGAGCCGTACCTGAACATGGCTGTTCACGACGAGATCACTGTGCGCTGGGGCGATTTGCGTATGGACCTGCCGCCGCTTGTTGCCGAAGACGTCGGTGAGCCTGTCGATCTGGTCGTGCCGCCCGCGCTGATACTGGAAGGCGGAGAGGAACAACAACTGGAAGTGACTTACTGTGTTATCGACCGAGTGGGTAACAACTCGCTCTGGGCTCCGCCACGGGTAATACGGGTTCAGCCACTGGGCCATTACACTGATTGAATACGACGAATCGAATAATCGAGGCTCCTGAAAAAATCACCTGCAAAATAGCCGGCACGGTGATAGCAGTCATCCATAAAATAAACATTGGCAACTTATGTCCGCTACTGTTTAAACCTATGCCGCGCATGCAATAAACGGCGAAATCGCGCAGGCGTCAGCGGTGTTCATTTCGCATTTGATTCTGCACCTCGGTCTGGCACCTCGGGTGACGTCGGTTGAGGCGCTGAACGGACGCAGACGACTGACAATTACTGTCTATGCTTATTCCAAAAAGCACGTTTTAAAAAATTTTATACACGCTTAGGGTATATATACCGGACCACCGGACATCGTGATGTTTTCCAGCCGCACTTGATGCGGTCTACTGCTACGAGGTTCCGATGGTCCCTTTCACAACTACCCCTGTGGATAAACCCAGGGCTGTACCTACTGACGGTGAGCGACGCGAGTCTGATCCGGCGGCGGTAGCAGCCCACCACGTCGAGGCTTCACAAGAGCCTGACGTAGCTCCCCGACTGCTTGCGGCCAAAGTGTTGCAAAACGACGCCGAGGCCATTGCAGCCGCTCATGAACTGGCAGCGGCAGCCAGGATCAATGCTGCAAACCGCGACCGGCAACGCGCTTTGCCGTGGGCTGAAATCGAACAATTCACCCGTAGCGGACTGGGCAGCATATCCATCCCGCGCGCGTACGGCGGGCCGCAAGTATCGTTCGTCACGGTGGCCGAGGTGTTCAGGATTATTTCTGCTGCCGACCCCGCATTGGGACAAATTCCGCAAAATCAGTTTGGCATCCTGCACCTGCTGCAGGGCAGCGCCACCGAACAGCAGAAAAAAACACTGTTTCAGAGCGTGCTGGACGGCTGGCGCATCGGCAACGCCGGGCCGGAGCGTGGCACCAAAAACACGCTGGAACTCAAGGCACGGATCACCGCCAATGGCGACCGCCTGACCATCACCGGACAAAAATTCTATTCCACCGGCGCGTTGTTTGCGCACTGGGTCGCGGTCAAGGCGCTGGATGATCAGGGCCGGCAGATCATGGCCTTCGTCAAACGCGGCACACCGGGGCTGCGCATCGTCGATGACTGGTCGGGCTTTGGCCAGCGCACCACCGCAAGCGGTACCGTGCTGCTCGACAATGTTGCGGTCGACGCCGGGCAGGTGGTCGACAACTGGCGTCTGGCCCTGACGCCCAATATTCAGGGTGCGGTATCGCAGTTGATCCAGGCCGCGATAGACGCGGGCATTGCTCGCGGTGCAATTGATGATGCGATTGCGTTCGTTCGCGAGAAATCCCGTCCGTGGATCGACGCCAATGTCGAGCGTGCCAGCGACGATCTCTACGTGATTGCCGACATCGGCAAGCTGAAACTTGAGCTACACGCCGCCGAAGCGTTACTGCGCAAGGCGGGTCAGGAACTCGACGAAATCAACGCTGCGCCCATAGACGAGCACTCGGCAGCGCGCGCTTCCATTGCCGTGGCGCGTGCCAAGGTGCTTACCACCGAAATCTCCTTGTTGGCCAGCGAAAAGCTGTTCGAACTGGCGGGCAGCCGCGCGACCCTGGCCGAGTTCAATCTCGACCGCCACTGGCGTAACGCACGCGTCCATACCCTCCACGACCCGGTGCGCTGGAAATACCACGCAGTCGGCACCTGGCATTTGAACGGCACCCTGCCTGCTCGCCATTCCTGGATCTGAACCAGACCACTGGAGAACACCTTTGATGAGTTCCAACCTTCAGGCGCGCGACAACGCAGCGCTGATTACCAGTGACGCTCAGGCCCTGCAAACAGCCCGCGAACTGGCCCTGCACTTCAAGACCGACAGCGCACAACGCGACCGCGAGCGTCGTTTGCCTCATGCCGAACTCGACCTGTTCAGTCAGTCCGGTCTGTGGGGCATCAGTGTCCCGAAGGCCTTTGGCGGCGCGGGTGTTTCAAACGTGACGCTGGCCAAGGTGATACAGCTGATTTCCGAAGCCGATGGCTCGCTGGGCCAGATTCCGCAAAACCATTTCTATGCCCTCGAGGTGTTGCGCGTGAACGGCAACCCGCAGCAACAGGCGCAACTGTATGCCGAGGCGCTGGCTGGCGTGCGGTTCGGCAACGCGCTGGCCGAACTGGGAACCAAAACGGCACATGACCGCACCACTCGCCTGACCCGTGACGGCGACGGTTATCGCATCAATGGCCGCAAGTTCTACGCGACCGGCGCGCTGTACGCGCAACGTATTCCCACCTCGGTGATCGACGACGAGGGTGTGCAGCAACTGGTTTTCGTCGCGCATGACAGCGAAGGCCTGACCGTCATCGACGACTGGAGCGGTTTCGGGCAGCGCACCACGGGCAGCGGCTCGGTGCTGTTCGACAACGTGTACGTCCGCGCCAACGACGTCGTGCCGTTCCAGAGCGCTTTCCAGCGCCCCACTACGGTCGGGCCGCTGGCGCAGATTCTTCATGCCGCGATCGACACCGGCATCGCCCGCGCAGCCTTTGAGGACGCCCTGACCTTCGTGCAGACGCGCACCCGGCCGTGGATCGACTCGGGTATCGAAAAGGCCGTGGACGACCCGCTGACGCTGCACAGCTTCGGCAAACTCGGTATTCGCCTGCACGCCGCCGAAGCACTGCTCGAGCGCGCCGGGGAGTTTCTCGACGTTGCCCAGGCAGACAGCAATGCCGAAACCGTGGCCGCCGCCTCGATAGCCGTTGCCGAAGCCCGCGCCATCAGCACGGAGATTTCCCTGGCGGCCGGCAGCACGTTGTTCGAACTGGCTGGCAGTCAATCGACACTGGCTGAACACGGCCTGGATCGCCACTGGCGCAATGCGCGCGTTCATACGCTGCACGATCCGGTGCGCTGGAAGTTTCACGCCATCGGCAATTACTACCTCAACGACACCAACCCTCCGTTGCGGGGGACGATCTGATGGCGCGTAAAAAGATCCTCCTCAACGCGTTCAACATGAACTGCATCGGCCATATCAATCATGGTCTGTGGACGCATCCGCGTGATACCTCAACGCAATTCAACAGCCTGGAATACTGGACCGAGCTGGCGAAACTGCTGGAACGTGGTCTGTTTGACGGTTTGTTCATCGCCGACATCGTGGGCGTGTACGACGTCTATCAAAACTCGGTGGACGTCACCCTCAAGGAAGCCATCCAGTTACCGGTCAACGACCCGCTGCTGCTGGTTTCGGCAATGGCTGGCGTGACCAGACACCTGGGCTTTGGCCTGACGGCCAACCTGACCTACGACGCGCCCTATCTGTTCGCCAGGCGCATGTCGACACTCGATCATCTGAGCCGTGGCCGGGTGGGCTGGAACATCGTGACCGGCTACCTCGACAGCGCGGCGCGAGCGATGGGTCTCACCGAGCAGAACGAGCACGACCGCCGTTACGATCAGGCCGATGAATACCTGGAGGTGCTCTACAAGCTCTGGGAAGGCAGCTGGGAAGACGATGCCGTCATCAATGACCGCGAGCAGCGCGTCTATGCCCAGCCGGGCAAGGTGCACAAGGTACGGCACCAGGGCGAGTTCTATCAGGTCGAGGGCTACCACCTGTGCGAGCCGTCACCGCAACGCACGCCAGTGCTGTTTCAGGCCGGCAGTTCGGAGCGCGGCCTGCAATTTGCCGGGCAAAACGCAGAATGCGTGTTCATCAGCGGCCAGAACAAGACCGCGACCCGCGAGCAGGTAGACAAGGTGCGCGCCAGCGCAGTGAAGGCCGGGCGCAACCCGGAGGACATCAAGGTGTTCATGGGCCTTAACGTCATTGTCGCCGCGACCGAGGCGCTGGCTCGGGAGAAACACGCCGAGTACCGCCACCATGCCAGCGCCGAAGCAGGCGTGGCGCACTTTGCGGCGTCGACCGGTATCGATTTTGCCGAATACGAACTGGACGAACCCATTCAATACGTGAAGAGCAACGCCATTCAGTCCGCGACCAGAAACCTGAAAAACAACGACTGGACCCGCCAGAAACTGCTCGATCAGCACGCGCTGGGCGGCCGTTACATCACCCTGGTCGGCTCGCCTGAACAGGTCGCTGATGAGCTGGAATCGTGGATTGCAGAAACCGGCTTGGACGGTTTCAACCTGACCCGCATCGTCACGCCAGAGAGCTACGAGGACTTCATCGATCTGGTGATCCCGGAGTTGCAACGCCGCGGGTCATACAAGACCGCTTACGAAGACGGCAGCCTGCGCAAAAAACTGTTTCCGGAAGGTACGGATCGATTGCCGGAACGGCACGCGGGAGCGGCACACCGGCGTATTTGATTATCAAACGGACGCAGAGCGTCCAGAACGGCATTACCACGCAGAATGCTCGGCGTTATACATAAGTCTGCTCTTGATTCTGGCCGAAGGCCGTGGGAGCGGACTTGTCCGCGAGAGGGCCGGTATATTCTTTGAAAATGCATCTACTGAGATACCGTCTTCGCGGACAAGTCCGCTCCCACAAAGCTCCATATTCAAGGAATCTCAGGACTTTGTGCAGAACGCAGGAGCAATAATTTCTTAAAGGACCGCACCATGAGCAAAACCCTCGCTGCACTGGCCCTCGGGCTGTTGACCCTGACCGCTTACGCTGACGACAAGCCCTTGAAAGTCGGCACCACGGCAGCCTTCGCCATACCGCTTGAAGCCGCTGTAGAAGAAGCTGGCAAGCAGGGCCTGAAAGTCGAGCTGGTCGAATTCACCGACTGGATCGCCCCCAACGTCACCCTCGCCGCAGGCGATATCGACGTGAACTACTTCCAGCACATCCCTTTCCTGACCAACGCCAATGAAGCCGCCGGTTTCGGCTTGGTGCCCTATGCGCCGGGGATCATCAACAACGTGGGTCTGTACTCGAAAAAGTACAAAAGCTTTGATGAGCTGCCGACCGGCGCCACCGTGGCCATTGCCAATGACCCGATCAACAGCGGACGCGGCCTGCAACTGCTGGCAAAGGCCGGGCTGATCACGCTCAAGCAAGGCGTCGGCTACAAGGCGACAGAGGAAGACATCACCGCCAACCCGAAAAAGCTCAAGATCATTCAGGTTGAAGCCGTGCAGCTGGTGCGCGCCTACGATGACGCCGATCTGGTGCAGGGCTACCCCGCCTATATCCGTCTGGCCAAAACCTTTCCCGCCGACTCGGCCATCCTGTTCGATGGCCTGGACCACCCGGAATACGTCATTCAGTTCGTGATCAAACCTGACCACAAGGACGACCCGCGTCTGGCGAAATTCGTCGATATCTATCAGCACTCGCCCGTCGTCCGCGCTTCGCTGGACAAGGTCAACGGCAAGCTTTACCAGGTAGGATGGAAAGAATGACCGCAACCGCGCAACGCCAACTGCCACTCGATACCCCGAGCGCAAGCACACTGGCGCAACAGGCCGAGCTGCACCCGGAGCTGAATCGCGCCCATGTGCGGTTCATCAACCTGGGCAAGACCTATCACGGCAAGCAAGGCCCCGTTGAAGCGCTGGGCAATATCGACCTGGCTGTCCAGCGCGGCGAGATCTTCGGCATTATCGGCCGCAGCGGCGCAGGCAAGTCCTCGCTGATCCGCACCATCAATCGCCTGGAACAACCCAGCAGCGGCCGGGTGCTGATTGATCAGGTGGACATCGGCGAGTTCGACGAAGACAAACTGGTGGAGCTGCGCCGACGCATCGGCATGATCTTCCAGCACTTCAACCTGATGTCGGCCAAGACCGTCTGGCAGAACGTCGAGCTGCCGCTCAAGGTCGCAGGCGTGCCCAGGGAGCAACGCGCGCGCAAGGTCGCGCAGTTGCTGGAACTGGTGGGGTTGCAGGACAAGCACAACGCATACCCCGCGCAACTGTCCGGCGGGCAGAAACAGCGCGTCGGCATTGCCCGCGCACTGGTGCATGATCCCGCAATCCTGTTGTGCGACGAGGCCACTTCAGCACTGGACCCGGAAACCACTCAGTCGATCTTGGGCCTGTTGCGCGAAATCAATCAGCGCCTGGGCCTGACCATCGTGCTGATCACCCATGAAATGGCGGTTATTCGTGATATCTGCCACCGCGTTGTGGTGCTGGAGCAAGGCCGGATAGTCGAGCAAGGGCCGGTCTGGCAAGTGTTTGGCGACCCGCAGCACGACGTCAGCAAAACCCTGCTGGCACCGCTGCAAACCGGGCTGCCGAAGGAGTGGGCCGAGCGTCTGAGCGATCAGCCGCAACGGCCTGATGCAGCCCTGTTACTGGATGTGCATTTTACCGGTGCCAGTGACCAGGGGCCTGATCTGGCCGCGCTGTTTGCCGCGCTGGGCGGCAAGGTGCAATTGCTGCAGGGCGGGGTCGAGCGCATTCAGGAGCGGGCCATCGGCCACTTGATTCTGTCGGTCGCCGGCTCACTGCATACACGTGACGAGTTGCTGGCACGCGCCCGTCAACTGGCGCCACGCGCGGAGGTATTGGGTTATGTGGGTTGATCGTTTGCTGCAAGGCACCCTCGACACGTTTCTGATGGTCGGTGTGTCGTCATTGATCGCACTGCTGCTGGGCATCCCGCTGGCGGTGATTCTGGTCACCAGTTCCAAAGGCGGCATCTATGAGGCACCGGGGATCAACCGCGTGCTGGGTGCCTTCGTGAACCTGTTTCGCTCTATTCCCTTCCTGATTCTGATGGTCGCGCTGATCCCGTTCACGCGGATGATCGTCGGCACCACGTATGGTGTCTGGGCAGCCGTTGTGCCACTGACCATTGCTGCCACGCCGTTCTTTGCACGGATCGCCGAAGTGAGCCTGCGCGAGGTCGATCACGGCCTGGTCGAAGCGGCGCAAGCGATGGGCTGTCGGCGCTGGCACATCATCTGGCACGTATTGCTGCCAGAAGCGCGCCCCGGCATCGTCGGCGGCTTTACCATCACGCTGGTGACGATGATCAACTCATCGGCCATGGCCGGTGCCATCGGCGCAGGCGGGCTGGGCGACATTGCCTATCGCTACGGCTATCAGCGCTTCGATACGCAGGTGATGCTGACCGTGATCGTCTTGCTGGTGGCGGTCGTAGCGCTGGTGCAACTAGGCGGTGACCGGCTGGCGCGCAGCTTCGACAGGCGCTGAGCAGCCGCAACGCAGCGAGGGTATATTGGCGGTCTTCCTTTACCGGACCGCCCCTGATGAAACTCGACCCTCAGACGCTTGCGCAGATTACCTCGACCACCGTCAGCCATTACAACAGCGTGGCCGACGAATTTCGCGAAGGCACACGCGACCACGACGTCAGCCAGAATATCGATGCCCTGTTGCGGCATATCGAAGGCCCGGCACCGTGGCAGATTCTCGACTTCGGCTGCGGGCCGGGGCGTGACTTGAAGACGTTCACAGCGATGGGCCATGTGGCGGTCGGGCTAGACGGCTCCGAACGTTTCGCCGAAATGGCACGCGCCGAGACCGGTTGCGAAGTGCTACAGCAGAACTTCCTCGAACTCGACCTGCCGCAAGGCCGCTTCGATGGCCTCTTCGCCAACGCAGTGCTGTTCCACATCCCCAGACAGGAACTGCCACGCGTGCTGCGCGAACTGTATGCCACGCTCAAACCGGGCGGCGTGCTGTTCAGCTCCAACCCGCGTGGTGAGAATCAGGAAGGCTGGAACGGCGAGCGTTACGGCGCGTACCACGACCTCGAAACATGGCGCGAACTGCTGACCGAAGCCGGGTTTAGCGAGCTGGAACACTACTACCGCCCCGCCGGGTTACCGAGAGAGCAGCAGCCTTGGTTGGCGAGTGTCTGGCGGCGTCAGTGATGTGCGGCGCTGTGCAGTTCGTGTGCTGGTACTTCTGACAGTATCGTTCAGCAACCTGTGCGTCTTAGGATAGATTCAGCCACTTAAACAGGCGGCTTGCATCCATCCGAATCGATCAAAGGAACTGATCATGGCGAACGAATATCTGGAAAATGGCGATTTCAGCGACAATCTTACTCACTGGACAGCCCCAGTGGGCTTTGAGCCAGACTTCAAGCCCAAAGGCGAAGGTCAAAGCATCAAGCTGAATACGGGAGTGACCGTAAGCCAGTCTATTATTGAACTGCCCGCCCAGCGTCTGCATCTCGAGTTCGACGTTCTTAACGCAGAGGATGTAGACGAGGTGTTCTTCGTCGTGGTCGTGGGTGGCTACAACGTCAAGGATGAGATTAATCTGACGCAGGTCGTAAACTTCGCAACTCAGGAATGGGTGCATTATTCTGGCGACTTCGATTTCCAGGTGCAGCTCAAGAAATGCTTCTTGAATATATCTGCCCCGGCGCAGACCTCCAGCTCTTCGCCTTCAGGCCTGACAAAGGCCTCGCCGTTCGGCCCGGTACGGTTCGCCAACCTTAGCCTGTCCACGATCGACGTCAAAGACGCAGGCGAGACCGACTGATTGCCGGGTCGGCAGCCCTGCCCCGCGTCACAGGCGGCAGGGCACGCCGACCTCAATGCGCTGGCTGCGCGTGCTCGCCGTCACCCTTGTCAGCCGCTTCGCGACGCTGTTCGTCGGTTGGTTCCTTGATGCGGTACCAAGCCACGTACAACGCAGGCAGGAATAGCAGGGTCAGCAACGTGGCGATGATGATGCCACCGATCATGGCGTAGGCCATCGGGCCCCAGAACACTTCCCGCGCAATGGGGATCATGCCCAGGCTCGCCGCGGCCGCGGTCAGCAAAATCGGACGACGGCGATGCTCGGTGGCTTCGACCACAGCGTCCCAAGGCAGATACCCACTGCGCTCATAGGCATCGATCTGGGTCACCAGAATCACCGAGTTGCGGATGATGATGCCGATCAGCGCCAGCACCCCGAGAATCGCCACGAACCCCAGTGGTGTCCCCGTCGGGATCAGCGCCAGCACCACACCGATTAGCCCCAGAGGCGCGACACTGGCCACCAGAAACATCTTCTGAATGCTGTGCAACTGAATCATCAGGAACGTCGCCATGAGGAACAGCATCAGGGGAGCAACGCTGGCAATCGGCCCCTGCGCCTTGCTGCTTTCTTCGACCGTACCGCCCGTTGCAACCTTGTAGCCGACCGGCAGACCAGCGGCGAACTTGTCGATTTCAGGTTGCAGCTGTTTGACCAGATCGGTTGGCTGAATCGCGTCCCGTACCGCGCCCTTGACGGTGATGGTCGGCATGCGATCGCGGCGCCAGACCAACGGCTGCTCCAGCTCGTAACCAACGGTGGCGAACGCCAGCAGCGGAATGGATGTTCCAGTCTGGGTCACGATTTGCAGGTTCTGCAGGGTTTCCGGCGTGCCGCGTTCTGCGTCTTCAGCACGTCCGATCACATTGATCAGATAGATATCATCACGCACCTGGGTCACGGTTGAACCGCTGACCACGCTGTTCATCAGCTTGGCGACGTCTTCCGACGACAGGCCCAACTGCCGGGCCTTGTCCTGATTGATATCGATGCGCAGCACCTTGCCCGGCTCATTCCAGTCGTAGATCACTTCGCCCACATGCGAGTTGTGATCGAGCAGTTTGGCCAGCTCGATGGCGTGCTGGCGCACCTTGTCGATGTTCTCGCCGCTGACGCGATACTGTAACGGACGACCCACCGGAGGGCCCATCTCCAGCGCCTGCACATACGAACCGATACCGACGAAGTCATCACGCAAGCGTTTTTGCAGACGGGCAGTCAACGCGCTCCGCTCCTCCAGGCCTTTGCTGACAATCACCAGCTGGGCGTAGAACGGATTTTCCAGCTGCTGATCGAGTGGCAGGTAGAAACGCAACGCGCCCTGGCCGATGTAGGTGCTCCAGCGCTCGATGTCCGGATCGTCCTTGAGGCTCGCTTCAAAACGATCCACCACCTTGCGCGTTTCGTTGATTGAGGCGTTCTGCGGCAGGTTCAGGTCGACCAGAATTTCCGGGCGGTCCGAAGACGGGAAGAACTGGTTCTGCACGAACTGCATGGAGAACAGCGACGCGGCGAACAACCCTACCGTGATGGCAATCGCCAGCCAGCGATGGCGCATGGCCCAGAGCATGCTGCCGTTGAATGCCCGGCCGATGCGGCCCGGCTCTTCGGATTTCGGTTTGATGTTGCCGCTCAGAATGTGCACGCCGATCACCGGTGCGAACAGAACGGCGACCAGCCACGACACCAGCATCGCCACGGCAATGACAGCAAACAGTGTGAATGTGTATTCCCCCGCAGAGCTGTTGTTCAGCCCGATCGGCACAAAGCCGGCCACGGTCACCAGCGTACCGGTGAGCATCGGGAACGCTGTCGAGGTATAGGCGTACGTCGCGGCCTGCTCCTTGGATTCCCCCATTTCCAAACGTGTGACCATCATTTCCACGGTAATCATGGCGTCGTCCACCAGCAGGCCGAGGGCGATGATCAGCGCGCCGAGGGAAATCCGTTGCATGGTGATGCCGCTGTATTCCATGAACACGAACACCATCGCCAACACCAGCGGAATCGAACACGCGACCACCAACCCTGCGCGAAACCCGAGGCTGACGAAGCTGACCAACAGCACGATAATCACTGCCTCGAACAACGCGCTGGTGAAGCCGCCCACAGCCTTGTTGACCACCTCGGCCTGATCCGACACCTTGTGCACGCCAATGCCGACTGGCAGCTCCGCTGTGGTAGCGTCCATAAGTTCGTGCAGCGCCTTGCCGAACGACTGGATATTGCCGCCCTTCTGCATCGCGATGGCCAGGCCTATCGCCGGTTTGCCATCGAAGCGGAACAGCGGCTTGGGCGGATCGGTGTAGCCACGGGTTATGTCAGCAATGTCGCTCAGACGATAAAAACGGTCATTGATGCGCAGATTGACTGCAGCCAGATCCTTCTCGGAAGCGAACTGGCCGGAGGTACGCACCGAGATCCGCTCCGGCCCGGCTTCTATCACCCCGGCAGGCGTCACCGCGTTCTGCGATTGCAGGCTTTGCACCACCTGGCTCTGGTCGATGCCCAATGCTGCGAGCTTGCGTGTCGAGAAGTTCAGGTACACCACTTCGTCCTGCTGACCGATCATCTCGACCTTGCCCAGCCCGGGCACGTCGCGGATGTCGGCGCGGACCTTCTCGACGTAGTCCCGCAACTGACGCATCGAGAAACCGTCTGCGGTAAACGCATAGATCGAGCCGTATACATCGCCGAACTCGTCGTTGAACGACGGGCCTTGCAGCCCCTGCGGGAACTGGCCACGGATGTCATCGACTTTCTTGCGCACCTGATACCAGATTTCCGGTATCGCCTTGGCACTGGTGGTGTCACGCAGGTACACGAAGACTGTGGACTCGCCCGGTCGTGTGTAGCTCTTCACGTAGTCCAGCGAGTCCAGTTCTTCGAGCTTCTTCTCGATGCGGTCGGTGACCTGCTTGAGGGTCTCATCCACCGTCGCGCCCGGCCAGCGGGTCTGGATAATCATGGTCTTGATGGTGAAGGACGGATCTTCCTCGCGCCCAAGCTTCATGTAGGAAAACACGCCCATCAGCAGCGCGACAAACATCAGGTACCAGACGAACGACTGATGCTTGATGGCCCACTCGGATAAATTGAAATTCCCTTTCATCGCGGGCTTTCCTCATCGACTTTGACTTTCTGGCCCGGCTTGAGGCTGTTGACGCCCGCGCTTACCACTTTTTCACCTGCCTTGACGCCATTGGCCAGCACGAAACTGTTGCTGTCACGGCTGATAATGTTCACAGCCCTCGGGTTGACCGTCTGGTTTTGCGGGTCGACGATCCATATCTGGCTTTTGCCATCGGCCTGCTGCAAGGCATTGATCGGCAAACGCATGCGCGGCGTGATGGTCGAGCTGAGCGTCACGCTGATGGCCGTGCCCAGCCGGAAGGCCGCTGGCGTTTGCGCCAGCGTCAGACGTGCACGGCGGGTACGTGTGGCACGGTCGGCCTGAGGTTCGATTTCACGAATGGTGGCGGTGGTGTTCACTTCCGGATTCAACTGACTGGCTACCGTGAATACCACGTCGGACGGCAGCTGGTCAGCCAGTGTGTCAGGGAGGTCGATCACCGCTTCCTTGATGTCCGGCCGCGCCAGGGTCACGACTTCCTGCCCGGCCGTAACAACCTGACCGGCCTCGACTTTCCATTCGGTGACCACAGCATCGTGATCACTGCGCAGCTCGCTGTAGCTCAATTGATCGCGGGCCTGTTGTGCAGCGGCTTTGGCCTGTTCCTGCGACGAGCTGGCGGTCTTCAGATCGGTCAGGGCGATGTCCAGTTGCGCCTGGGCACCCACACCGCGATCAAACAGTTCCTGCTGGCGGCGAGCATTGGCCTGAGCGTTGATCAACTGCGCCTGCACATTGGCCAGGTCGCCCTGCCGGGCACGCACTGTATTCTGCTGATCGGTCGGATCAAGGGTGGCGAGCAAATCGCCTTTCTTCACTTCAGCGCCTACGTCGACGTTGCGCCGGGCAATACGTCCCGCCACACGAAAACCCAACACGCTCTGATAACGCGCCTGAATATTGCCGGCAAAACGCCCGAAATCCTGATTTGACTCAGGCCTGGCTTCGACGAATACGACAGGACGCATCGGCTCCGGAGGGGCCTCGTCCTTGCCGCAGCCACTCAACAGAAAGCCACTGGACAGAAGGCCACCCAGCAACAGGCATGACGACAGACGCTTCATGGCTGCACCTGCGCGTTCTGCTGTTTGGGCTGTTCGGCAATCTCGACCTGCATGTCCGGGTGTAACAACTGTCCGCCTGCCACCACGACTTTCTCCCCACTTTTAAGCCCGTCGCCGATGATGACTTTGGCAGTCAGATAACGAGTAACGGTGACCCTGCGCAAATTGACTTTGCCCTGCTCGTCCACCACCCACACGGCAGGCTTGCCCAACTGCTCGCCAAGGTCCTTGGTCAGCGCCGCCCAAGGCAGCTCGACACTGGCATTGGCCGGTGCGCTCAGCGCCACGCTGACTACCGAGCCCAGGTCCATGCCTTCAGGCAGCGGATCGAGCGCGATCTTGACCTGTAAAGTGCCGGTTTGCGCCGAGACTGCCGGGGTCACTTCGCGTACTTTGCCGCTGACCTTGATGTCCGGGTTGTCGAGCAGCGTGACCTGCACAGGCTGATTGGTCGGCGGCTGAACGAACAGGGACTCGTAGACATTGAACACCGCATCCCGATCACCGTCGCGTGCCAGATCGAAAATCGGCATCGTGGCCTGCACCACCTGCCCGACTTCAGCCTGACGCGCGGTGATCACACCCAGCGCATCCGCGACCAGTGCGGTATACCCTAATTGTTCACGGGCATTGGCAAGTTGCGCTTGCGCAGCCTTCAACGAGCTTTCGCTGCCGCGCAAGGCGGCCTGGGCCGAGTCATATTCACTACGGCTGGTATAGCCTTTGGGCAACAGCTTTTGTTGCCGGACAAAAGCGGCGCGGGCCTGATTCACGCGGGCCTGCTCGGCGGCCACAGAGGCTGCGGCCGAATCGACATTGATCTGCAAATCCTTCGGATCAAGCCGGGCCAGCACCTGCCGGGCAGTGACCCGGTCGCCGACATCGACATTACGCTGAATGATCTTGCCATTGACCCGGAATGAAAGCCGGGTCTGCACCCGCGCCTGAACATCACCGGTCAGGGCGACACTGGCGGCGAAGTCGGCACTTTTTACCGTTTGCACATAAACCCTGGGCAGTTCGGGCGCCGCCGGTTTTTCCTCGCCACACCCCGTTAACATCGCCAAGGCAGCAGCGAGACCTAATGTAACCAGTCTAGAAGGAAGAACGGGCATGCAGACTCCTTGTGCGGCTGCCGGATGTGGGCGCGATAGGGCGAGAGAATAGCGTGACTATGCGACTGTGCGCGAGAGGGAGGGTTCATTAACTGGGCAGAGGTTGCGCGGGAGAGGCCCGCAGCAGCTTTCTTTTGAATGTGGTCAGTTCAAACTCCTGCAGAGACACTGTCTTGAATGTCTCTGCCGAACTTGAACATAGTGTATATATCAAACCACCGATTCATGCCCCCCACGGATTGAATGCGAGGGTTGTTCAGGTATAGTTGGCATCCTATCTACTTCATAAAAATACTTTTGAAAAACAGGCCTTCTTATATTTCGGTATTTAGGATAGCCCGTTCTGCGAATAGTAGCCGACCGTGCCGGCGCGACGCTTGATGGTAATAGCCGTGGTCGTGGTAATGCAAAGGATGCGGCCGGTAAATCAGCACTGGATTGCGGAGGGCGTTGATTTGGAAATATTAGCGAATTTCTGCCTGCCGGACGCTGGTTCTTTCTAGCAAGCCCGAAACTCTCCAGCCTGGAGGTTGAACGCCCCACTCCAGCAGCCTTCTTTACAATTGAATTCAGAGCAAAACCAACGCCCGCAACAGCTAACGCACTCCCCACCCCCATAAGCACCCCACTGAGCGTTGGATTCGATTCTTTTACGTGCGTAGACACATAAATTGACCCACCTCCAGTGAGCAATAACCCAGCCGCCAAAACCCCACTTAAGAAAGACGAAAAATGCCCGGTCGGGTCTATGTTGTAGTGGTCAACTGATCCCGGACACGACGTTAAGGTTTTTCTCGTACTGAGCGGGCGCCATTCCATCATTGAACTGGTGTGGCCGAATCCAGTTGTAACGATGCATCAGGTAATGACTGATATCCCGCTGAGCCTCTTGGACCGTCATGTAGCCCACGGTCGGTATCCACTCAGTTTTCAAGCTGCGGAACACACGCTCCATCGGCGAGTTGTCGTAGCAATTACCCCGGCGGCTCATGCTCTGGCGTATGCGGTATCGCCAAAGCCGCTGGCGAAACTGTCGGCTCCCGTATTGGACGCCCTGGTCGGAATGAAACAGCAGGCCCTGAGGCTTGCCGCGTTGCTCATAAGCCATGTCCAGCGCCTTGATCACCAAGTCCGTATCCGGTTTGTTCGAAAACGCCCAGCCCACCACCCGACGCGCGTAAAGATCCATAACCACCGCCAGGTAATGCCATTTTCCTTGCGCCCAGATGTAGGTGATGTCGCCACACCAGACCTGATTGGGCGCGGGTACATCGAACTCCCGATTCAAAATGTTCGGAATGTCAGGCCGCTCCACTGTTGCTTTTTTATAAGCATGCGAGCCTGGTTGCTTGCTGATTAATCCCAGCTCCCGCATCAAGCTACGCACCTTGAACCGACCGATTTGCTCGCCATCCGCCTGCATCATCGACACGATACTGCGGCTGCCGGCAGCGCCTCGACTTTGCCCGAACAGCTCATTGACTCGGCTAAGTAAACGAACCCGCTCGGCGTCTGGAGACCGACGCCGCAGGCAATGGTTGTAGTAGCACGAGCGAGGTACCTCGAACACTTCGCACAGCAATTCGATTGGCTCATGGACACTGAGCTGATCAATCAGCGCATGCGCTCGTGCTCTTCCGACATCAAGAGCGCGGTGGCCTTTTTTAAAATGGATTTCTCCCGCTCAAGACGGGCGATCCGGGCTTCGAGCTCCTGGATTTTTTGCTGCTCGGGCGTGAGGGCTTTGCTCTGTGGAGTGACACCGTTGCGCTCTTGTTGAAGCTGGTTGACCCAGCGACGCAGCGCAGATTCGACCACCCCAAGCGAGCAGGAGGCTTCGATATGGCTATAGCCTTGATCGAGCACGAGGCCTGCGGCCTCGCGTTTGAATTCAACGGAAAAGGTACGGCGTTGTTTGGTCATCAGACACCTCTATCTGGCGATATTCTCGCCTAAATGAGTGTCCGGAACCATTAGACCACTACATGTATTTGATCGGATTGTTTAGCGCATACGCATACGCATTCAACCCACCCTCACCAAACGGGCTAAAACTGTCCGGGCTGCTAAAGCGCATCAGCACCGGGTTGTAGGCGCGATAGCCATTGCCGAGCAGGTAATGGCCGGTTACCAGGTCAGGCTGCTCGCCGTTGAAACCGGGTAGTGCTGCGACTGTCTGCTCGGCTTGACGATGCCCGAACGGCGTATACGCGATATCAACCTGCCTCCCGTCTTCGCTCGCGTGCAGAACGCTGTTGTGCAGGTCACTGGCGACCATCGTCGTCACGACCTCTTCGCCCTCGCGACTCTGCTGCGCCAGTAACTGGCCGCCTGCGCGGATACAGGTTCGTTGCCTGTCGCCCAGTAACTCGGTCATCAGTTGTTCGCCGTCATAGAACCGACTGGAGAGGACCTGAGCCAGCGGGTTCAATGTGGAGACACGGTCCAGCGGGTCGTAGGTGTACGTGCAGAGGAGAGCCATGATCGATCCTTGATGATGGAGTAAGCGTTCAGGTGAATCAGGCTGGAGAAATCATGTACAGATAAACGTATCAGTACATCATGCGACTCAATTCGTCTGCCGGATCACCCCAAGGGCGTGTTTCTCGAATGGCGCTAGGGAAACTCTGAAAAAGACTTCCTAATTTGGCAAAATCTCCGGACACCAGTCGCCGAGCTTTTCGATGATGAAACAGATGACCTTCGCCGACGCCGAGTATGCCGGCAAGCGCAAGCAGACCCGTAAGGAATTGTTCCTGATCGAGATGGATCAGGTGGTGCCCTGGAAAGGTTTGATTGCCCTGATTGAGCCCTATTATCCAAAAGGAGAAGGTGGCCGGCCCGCCTACCCACTGATGGCGATGCTGCGTGTTCATCTGATGCAGAACTGGTTCGGCTACAGCGATCCGGCGATGGAAGAAGCGCTGTATGAGACGACCATCCTGCGTCAGTTTTCAGGCCTGAGCCTGGAGCGAATTCCAGACGAAACCACCATTCTCAACTTCCGTCGTCTGCTGGAAAAGCACGAGTTGGCGACCGGGATTCTCGGCGTAATTAATGGTTATCTGGGCGACCGTGGCTTGTCGTTGCGTCAAGGCACCATCGTCGATGCCACGCTGATTCACGCGCCCAGTTCGACCAAGAACAAGGATGGCAAACGCGATCCTGAGATGCATCAAACCAAGAAAGGTAACCAGTACTATTTCGGCGCCAAGGCTCACATCGGCGCCGACGACGAGTCAGGCCTGGTGCACAGCGTGGTAGTAACAGCGGCCAATGTGGCAGACGTCACGCAGGTTGCCAAACTGCTGCACGGCGAGGAAAACGTAGTCTGCGCCGACGCAGGTTACACCGGGGTCGAGAAGCGCGAAGAACACGCTGGGCGCAAGGTCATTTGGCAGATTGCCGCCCGCCGCAGCACTTACAAAAAGCACGGAAAACGCAGTATTTTGTACAAGGCGATCCGCAAAATCGAGAAGGCCAAGGCCCAGGTTCGCGCCAAGGTCGAGCATCCGTTTCGGGTCATCAAACGCCAGTTTGGCTATGAAAAAGTGCGCTTTCGGGGCTTGGCCAAGAACACCGCGCAGATGGTGACGTTGTTCGCCCTGTCAAACCTGTGGATGGCCCGTCGACATTTGTTGGCGAGCGCAGGAGAGGTGCGCGTGTAATGCAGGAAATGGTTACCGCAAAAGGCTTTGCAGCGGCCGAAAGAGCTAAAAAGCGAAGATAATTGAGCAAATTTCGACATGCATCGTTTTTTGAAAAGTGCTGAGGACTCGGTAGCCGGAAAACATCCGGCTACTTCAGACCTTCCCTAGCGGTATCAGCGAACTCACTTTTTAAACTTGAACGCCTATCATTGAGCAGTTTTATATCTGCCCCTGCATCCTCCCAACGCTTGATGCGCGGGTTGAATGTCCGAACGGCCAGCACTGGAATCACCATGCCTATTGCAGTCGCGAGCAAAACATCCTTGGCAGGGCCGTCAGGGTCGACCGCGTTGATTACACGGCTTACGGTAAACACGGTGCTCGCTGCGATCTGGCCGAGTGCCGAGGAAGCTGTCAGTTTCGTTGATAGCGGAGCATTGCCCTTGGCGACAGCCTTTATCGCAGGAACAGCCGCTTTTACACCCAGGTAAGCACCGAACAAACCGAGCCCTATCCACACAAATGAAAGTATCTGACTCTCATCTATCTTATGCCCGGTCGGATCAGACCGATTAACCGGATCACCCGCGCAGTACGCATAGGCATTCATACCGCCCTTGCCAAACGGGCTCAGGCTGTCCGGGCTGTTGAAGCGCATCAGAACGGGGTTGTAGGCGCGATAACCATTGCCCAACAGATAATGACCGGTCAATGGGTCGGGTCGCTCATCGTTGAAGCCTGGCAGCTGGTTCAACGCTTGCCTATGCCCATAGGGAGTGTAGGCGATAGGGTCAGACAAGCAGGCCGATACGGTGTGGAGCACGCTGTGCTGTTGATCCGAGCCGATCAACAGCGTGGCCAGCACTGACTGCGTGGCCATTAACTGACGGTCGCGATGCAGGAACCGAACGTGTTCTGCACCCTGAATCTCGCTGACCAGGGTGTCGGACTGATAAAACGAGCGGGCAATGGCACCTGCCATCGGCGTACGAGTCGCGAGCCGGTCAAGCGCGTCATAGCGGTAACGGCACAGGGTAGTTTGCTGGCGCATGGTGAGTAACCGGAGTGGTCTTGATCGGCGAGGCAGGCCTCTTCAGACACACAATGCATTGCAGGGACCGCAGCGGCTACCCGTAGAACTGCTAGGTTGCGTCAGGGGCTGTCAGTGGCTCTGAACACATTCCAGCGAGCGCTCCAGCTCGGCCTTGGCCATGTTGATCAGATGCACCACCGAGAACGCAAGATCACGTTTCAGGCCCTCGAGGTTGTCACCGGTTTCAGAAGCGGTGGCAGAGGCACAGCGCAGTATTTCGCTGACCTGTATCAGGGAATCTTCAAGAGAGTTGGGGAGCGGTGGAGACGGGGTCGAGTTGATCATCGCTTATTCCTTTAGCTGACAAGACCACCAGATGCCTGCTGCTAAACAAACAAGGGTGGCGACTTTGACGCGGGTTAGCAGACCGGTGTGGAACAAGCGCAAGCAACCGGCGCACCCGAAGGTGCCCCACGCAAAGCCGCCATAAACGGCACTTGCGCCACTTGTAATCCACAAACAGGCTGCTAAACCCGATCGCTGAAAAATCAGCGACCGACGCAGCCTAGTGCGCAGAGTTGGCAGGCACAAGGGCCCGGGATTTTCTAGGAAAGGTCATACGCAGGAAAGAGAAAAGACTGAAGGAAATGTCCCGCAGGACAGGTTTTTCGTGAGTGGAAGTAACCTGATTTGTTCAGAAGAGGACGCAGAGCGTCCAGAACGGCATTCCCACGCTGGAGCGTGAGGAACGATAGGCGCCCGGGAGATCTTCTATCGTTCCTCAAGCTCCGCGTGGGAATGCCCTTCATGACGCTCCGCGTCATCTTCAAAACGCGTCGATCAACTGCCCTCTGTGCCGTGCGCCTCTTCGAAGAAGTAGTCCTTCCAGCTCGCCGCCTTGTTTTTCAACACGCCCAGTTCATGCAGTTTTTCGGCGTAGATGAAGGTGCGCTGCGGGGTGACGGTGAAGTCGATTTCCGGGTCAGCGACGATTTTCTCTACCAGCGGCAACGGCAGTTTCGATTGCTCGACACGGATGTAGGTCTGCGCGGCAGCGGGCTTGTCGGCCTTGATGATCTTCTCGGCTTCGGCCAGCGCGTCGTAGAACGCCTTGTAGGTTTTGGGGTTTTCGTCGTGGAATTTCTCGGTGGTGTAGAGCACGTTGAACGTCGCCTGACCGCCCAGCACGTCATAGGAACTGAGCACTTTGTGGACGTTGGGGCTTTCCAGCGCCTGGTACTGGAACGGCGGGCTGGAGAAGTGCGAGTTGATTTCCGAGCCGCCCGCCAGCAGCGCTGCGGTGGCATCCGGGTGCGCCAGGCTCACCGAGATGTTGTCGAATTTCTTGTAGTTGTCGTTACCGAATACCTTGGCGGTCTCGATCTGCAAAGTACGCGACTGAAAGCCCACACCGGCAGCCGGTACAGCGATGCGGTCCTTGTCGGTGAAGTCCTTGATGGTTTTCACGTTGGGATTGTTGGTCAGCAGGTAGTTGGGCATGGAACCCAGCGAAGCAATGGCCTTGACGTTCTGCTTGCCCTTGGTGCGATCCCAGACGGTCAGCATCGGTGGCACACCTGCCGACACCACGTCCAGCGCACCGGCCAGCAGCGCTTCGTTCATCGCCGTGGCTCCGGAGATGCTGTTCCAGTCGACCTTGATGTCCAGCCCCTGTTCCTTGCCATGTTTCTCGATCAGTTTCTGATCGCGCACCACGTCGAGGATCAGGTAGCCGATACCGAATTGCTGAGCAATGCTGATCTTGCCTTCCGCCTGCACGCCGCTGCTGAGCAGGGCACCGAACAGGCCAAGTGTCGCCGCCAATACAGTCAGCGCCGGACGATGAAATGTTGTTGTCATGTGGTTCCCACCCTGATTATTCAAAAAAAGACGGTGCTTCAACGCTGCATGCCCCAGCGCTTGACGGTCAGGCGCTCGATATTGGCGAACAGCAGGTTCTCGACCAGCAGGCCGATGAGAATGACTGCCGCCAGACCTGCAAAAACCTTGTCGGTATACAGCTCGTTACGATTCTGGAAGATGTACCAGCCCAACCCGCCCTTGCCGGACGACGCACCAAACACCAGCTCGGCGGCGATCAGCGTGCGCCAGGCGAAAGCCCAGCCGATTTTCAAGCCGGCAAGGATCGACGGCAGCGCAGCGGGAATCAGGATGTGCCAGACAAAGCGCAAGCCTTTGAGGCCATAGTTGCGCCCGGCCATACGCTGGGTTTCCGAAACGCCGAGAAAACCTGCGTAGGTATTGAGCGCCAGCGCCCACAGTACCGAATGCACCAGCACGAAGATCAGGCTGTTCTGGCCCAGCCCGAACCACAGCAGCGCCAGCGGCAGCAGGGCAATAGCCGGTAGCGGGTTGAACATGGCGGTCAGCGTGCCGAGCAGGTCGCGGCCCAGTTGGGTGGACACTGCCAGGGTGGTCAGGGCGAACGCAAGCACGATGCCGATCAGGTAGCCCTGAATCAGTACGGTCAGGGAAATCCACACCTTGCCTGGAAGCTCGCCGGAGATCAGCCCGTCATAAAAGGCGGCCGCCGTTTGCAGAAAGCTCGGCAACAGCAGGTCGTTGTTCTGCAGACGTGCAGCCAGTTCCCAGATCACCGCCAGAGCGATCATGATGACGCATTTGCGCACCCAGCCCAGTTGCCAGATGCGCTGTGCCAGCGGTAGATCGCGGGCCAGGTCTTCCTGAGTGAAAGGCTCCAGCGTGATTTCATATTCTTCGCGAGCGGGAGGTGCGAGGCTCATGGTTCGGGTTTCCCGGTAATCGTGTAGATAGGACGCGGAGCGTCCTGAAAGGCATTACCACGCGGAGCGTGGGAACGATCAAGGCAGTCGTCTAGTAAGCAATCCGGATGTCCTGAAAATTCAGATCCTGCTCCACCGGCCCGGCATCGCCCTCATCGAACAACAGGCGATGAATACGCTGCGCGGTTTGCTGGAAACCAACGCCGCCGAGGCTTTTCAGGTCGTATTGATGGCTGTTGATTTCCGCTCGCACACGGCCCGGATGCGGTGACAACAGCAGGATGCGGTTGCCCACCACCAGCGCTTCTTCAATGGAATGGGTAACGAACAGCAGCGTGAAACGCACCTCGTCCCACAGCTCCAGCAGTTCTTCCTGCATCTTGCGCCGGGTCAGTGCGTCAAGCGCGGCGAACGGCTCGTCCATCAAGAGGATTTTCGGCTGCATGGCCAGGGCTCGGGCAATTGCCACGCGGGCTTTCATGCCACCGGACAAGGTATGCGGATAGGCATCGGCAAACGCGCTGAGGCCAACTTTTTCCAGGTAATAACGAGCGCGCTCCAGCGCCTCGGGACGCTTCAGGGTGCGTGACGCCAGCAGCGGAAACATGACGTTCTCGATCACGGTTTTCCACGGCGGTAACTGGTCGAATTCCTGAAACACCACGATGCGGTCCGGGCCAGGTTCGGTGACCTGATGACCTGCCAGACGAATCTCGCCCTCGCTGGGCCGGATGAACCCGGCTACGGCTTTGAGCAATGTGGACTTGCCGCAACCGGATGGGCCGAGCAGCACAAAACGATCGGCCGGGTCGACCTCGAAACTGACCTGATGCGTCGCCCGGACCACGCGCTCTGGCGTGCGGTATTCAAGGCTTACACCGCGAACTTGCAACAAGGCTTCAGTGGTGTGCTGAACAGTCGGTTGCGGTTGGGCGCTCGTGCTGGCCGTGTGGCCTTGCGCGACAGCATTCATGAACGGCTCTCCTGAATCAAAATGGCGCGGTGCCTTGAATGGTCGTGCGATGCAGTTTGCGTCGCAGATGGGCCGGGCAGCCGGCAGCCAGGTGAATCAGGGAACGGTTGTCCCAGAACACCATGTCGTTGGCTTGCCATTGGTGCCGGTAAATATGCTCGGGCTTCACGCTGTGGGCGTAGATCTCGTTGAGAATCTGGCGGCTCTCGTCTTCCGGCAGGTCAAGAATCCGGGTGGTGAAACCTTCGCTGACAAACAACGCCTTACGACCTGTTTCAGGATGCGTGCGAACAATCGGGTGGCTGACTTCGACCACTTGGGCCAGTTGCTCGGCGGTCAGGGTCGGACGCCAGTTGGCGGCGTTATGGCCCTCGGCGTAGCGCGCAGTGTAGCTGTGAACCGCCGAGCGCCCTTCGACGGCATCACGCAGGTGTTGCGGCAAGGTGTCCCACGCCTGATGCATGTCGGCGAACAGCGTGTCGCCACCTTCGCTCGGCAACTCTTGTGCGTAAAGCATCGAACCCAGGCTTGGCAGCTCTTTGTAAGACAGGTCCGAATGCCAGTATTTACCGGCATCGCCCAGCCCCACAGGCTTCTCGTTCTCGACAATGTTGGAGACGATCAGGATTTCCGGATGGTTAGCCAGCAGAAACTGCTTGAGTACATGGATCTGCAACACACCAAAACGACGGCTGAAATCGACCTGCTGCTGCGGCGTGATCTGCTGATCGCGGAACACCACGACGTGGTGATCCAGATGCGCCTGATGCACTCGCGCAAAATCTGCGTCATTCAACGGCCTGGACAGATCCAGCCCGACGATTTCCGCGCCCACCTTTCCGGTGAATGGACGCACGTCGAACGATTGCGAAGCAGATTGAGCGGACGATGAAGCGAGGGAGGCTGCTGGCATGAGAACTCCGACTCCAGAACAGTGTGACTGAAAGGCGGAACTGTATAGATATAAGAAAGAGAATTTAAATACCGTTGAGGAATATCGATAGTTCTGAATGCTTCCTGAAGATTTTTTGAGCGCACTCACCCACATAAATGTGTCACGGCAGATACATCCAAGTGTAAGAACGCCTTGCTAGGGTCGGCGCCTTATCCAGATTGAGTACAGGCGCTCGCCATGCGATGTAATAAACCGGTTGCCCACGTAATGATGTCGTCGTTGATACTTTCACTGCTTGCGGTATCGGTACAGGCAGCGAGCCGTGCAAATGACAACCGGATCAACGGGGTCGATCTGCTTTCCGGGTTCAACACGCTGTGGACGACCGGCGCGACCTGGGATACCGGCACACCGACTGCGCTGGGGCAGAGCCTGCTCCGACGCAACCTGCAAATTGTCGTCGACCGTGCCAACTCGCGCACGCTTGCCCAGGAAACCGCCGCTTACTTCGATGACCGTCGCGATCAGAGCTACAGCGCCATCAGCGGTCTGGGCTCATTGAGTGATGCCTATAAAGCAGGCGCGGGGGCCTTCACTACCATCACGCAATTTGACGACAGCAACAAAACCGTCAAGTACGACGACAAGGGCAATGGCGCAGGCAGTTCGTCTTCAGCGCTGGGCAAAGTGGTCGATCTGGTCGGCGCCGTGCGCAATGACGCCTCCACGACCCCGGCCAAGTCCCACTATCTGTATCCACGGCCATGGCGGCAGAGCCTGGACGGACAAAACCTGGCATTCGTCGTCGCGCCGCCTTTGCGCCCGGCCGAAAGCACCACGCCGGCCAGTGACTCGGGGTTCCCCAGCGGCCATACCAACGCCGCCTACCTGTCTGCCTACGCCTTGGCCTATGCAATCCCAGAGCGGTTCAGCGAGTTGATGCTGCGTGCCTCGGAGATCGGCGACAACCGCATCGAAGCGGGCATGCACTCGCCCTTCGACGTGATGGGCGGGCGAATCACCGCGACCTATTTCGCCATCGACAACCTGTCCAATTCCGCCAACACGCAATTGCGCGCCGATGCTCGCGCACAGGCGCTGGCCTACTTCACCGCTCAGTGCGGCGGCGACGTCAACAATTGCATGACGGTCATCGACCCGGCCACCGATCGCACTTCCCAGCATGCGCAGGACAAGGCGCTGTATACCGCGCGCATGACCTACGGCTTCGACCCGGTCGGCCCGACCAATCTCGCGCCGGTCGTGCCGACCAACGCTGAAGTGCTGCTGGAAACACGTTTCCCGTACCTGGACGCCAGCCAGCGCCGCGAGATTCTGGCGACCACTGAGCTGTCGTCGGGCTACGCAGTGATCGATCAGTCAGGTGGCTACGGTCGCTTGAACCTGTATGCCGCAGGCGATGGTTACGGCGCGTTCAATTCCAACGTCACCGTCAACATGAACGCCAGCCTCGGCGGCTATAACGCCATCGACGCCTGGCGCAACGACATCAGCGGCAGTGGCGCACTGATCAAAAACGGCACCGGCAACCTGATACTGACAGGCAACAATACCTACTCGGGCGGCACCGTGATCAACGGCGGCACCCTGACTGGCCATGCTCAGGCCTTCGGCAGCGGAACGATCACCGACAACGCAACGCTGGTGCTCGATCAGTCCACCAACGACACCCTCGCCAACACCCTGACCGGCAACGGCGCGTTGATCAAACGCGGCGTCGGTTCACTGAACCTGACCGGCAACAGCAGCCTGTCCGGCGCGACGACTGTGCAGGCTGGTCGCCTGGCAGTGAATGGCAACCTCGGCAACTCCATCGTCAGCGTGCAGCAAGGCGCGACGCTGGGTGGCAACGGCACCGTCGGCGGCATCAACGTCGCTCAGGGCGGTGTGGTTGCACCGGGTAATTCGGTGGGCCAGTTGAACGTCAACGGTGACGTCAATCTGGCTCAGGGCTCGGTTTACCAAGTGGAGTCGGACGCCAATGGCAATGCCGACCGCATCGTCGCCAGCGGCCGTGCGACCCTCAATAACAGCACACTGTCATTGGTTGAAGGCGGCAACTGGTTAGCGGCAAGCCGTTACTCGATTATCTCGGCAGCCGGTGGCGTCAGCGGTGCATTTGCCGCCGTGCAAACCAACTTCGCGTTCCTTACGCCGACGCTGAACTACACCGCGACAGACGTCGGTCTGACGCTGAATCGCAACGCACAGACCTTCGCCAGCCTGGCGACCACGCGCAATGCCAGTGCCGTTGCTCAGGGGCTCGACAGCGCGGGGGCAGGCAATGCACTGTGGCGACAGGTGGTGCAGGACGACGCAGCAACCGCACAGGCGACCTTCAAGGCGTTGTCCAACGAGCTGCACGCATCGACTCAATCTGCGCTGATCGAAGACAGCCGTCTGGTGCGCAACGCCATGAACGATCGCATGCAACAAGCGCAATCCGCACAGTCATTCGGCAGCACCACACAAACCCTCGCCGGCGATGCCTCGCGTGGCGTGGTGTGGACTCAAGCCATCGGCGCGACCGGCCAGACCGACAGCAGCCGCGACGCCTCGGGCCTGGAAACCCGCACCAGCGGCCTGTTGTTCGGCGCCGACGTACCGCTCGACGACACCTGGCGTGTGGGTGCATTGGCAGGCTTCAGCAACAGCAGCTTCGACCTGCGCCACGCGTCTGGCTCGACCGACAGCGACAACTACCACTTGGGCGTTTATGGCGGCGCGAAATGGGGCCAACTGGGCCTGCGTCTCGGCGCAGTGCACACCTGGCATGAACTGACCGCCAAGCGCACGCTGGACCTGCCGGGCTCGTCCGAGCACTTCAAGGAAGACTACAAGGCAGCGACCAATCAGGTCTTCGGTGAACTGGGCTACTCCATCGAAATGGGCAATGCGCTGCTCGAACCCTTCGCCAACCTCGCCCACGTGCGGCTGGACACAGACGCCTTCGACGAGAACAGCAACGCCATCAGCCTGCAGAACAAGTCCCAGGACAACCACATCACCTTCAGCACCCTGGGCCTGCGTGCAGCGACCCGCCTGAGCGCTGGCAGCGTCGTGATCAAACCCGATGCCACACTGGGCTGGCGTCGCGCCTACGGTGACGTCACCCCGGAAAGCCGCTCGGCCTTCAGCGGCGGCAGCACCTTCGAACTCTCCGGCGCACCGATCGCCCGCAGCGCCGCAGTGCTCGGCGCAGGTGTCGACCTGGGGTTGAGCGATACGCTGAGCGTGGGCCTGAGTTACGACGGTCAGGTGAGCAACGATGCTTCGGATCAGTCGCTGAATGCCCGGGTGACATTGGCGTTTTAAAGGCAGGTAATGGTGCTGCTCTCTGTAGGTTCAGAGGGCAACATGCGGGACTTTGCGCTCCAACGTGTAGGACCAATCAGAAAACCTCTGGCCACTTTGACTTCATTATCGGCCTTCTCTATGGTGCATCTACCAGCCGGGGCAGTCAGGGAGACACCGAATGCCGCTATGGAGCATTGTGCCGTCGTGGCTCGATATAGAACGACGCTTTAGCCGAAGCATGGGCTACCAGCCTGGAGCCAGCTTCCAGCGCAGCCTCAACAATGAGCCGGTTTCAACACTACAGCTCAACCTCAGACGCGTCGGCAATATCAGAAGCGCGTTCAACCGCGGCGAATTGGAAGCGGCCCGTCGGCTTGGGCGGCGTTTCGCAGATATCGACATCTCCAGCATCATCAACGACCTGATAGACGTGGTTAGCCAAATGGCTATGATCGTCGCGGGCAGTACGCTCGCCGGTGGCGCAATAGGTGCGGGAGTCGGCAGCTTTTTCTTTGGTGCAGGCGCGGTGCCCATGGGCATGGCGGGTGCCGCAATCGGCCTGGAACTCAGCATCTGGATCCTTGGCATTCTCGGCTTGGCATCCATTGCCGAATTCTTCGTCGACGGCCTTCCTCGTATTGTCGACAACTACACGCGTGGCATCGCCATCGCCTGGCAAGGCACCCGTGGCGAGCCTGGCCTCAACCCCTTCGGCGGCGACGATCCGCAGGTTGTAAGCCGTGCAGCGCACCGCATCGCCCAAGGCCATGAAGAAGTTGTGATACTCCTACTGGGCGCCATCGTCGCCTACCTGACGCGCGGCCGAGGCAACGCAAGCGTGCTTGCCAATGAAATGCAAGCCAGTAAAAAAGGTGCGAAGCTGGGCCAATGGCTGCTCCAGCACGAAGACGCCCTGACAAGACACCCCGACCTGCAAAACGCCGGCCCTCGTAAAAGTGCACTGGACAAACAGGAAACGCCACCGCCACCGCCCAATCGACGTGCGGACGAGCCCGATCCGAAAAGACCGTCGGGCATGCCTGAGCACAAGGTGCCATGCTTTAACGTGAGCGATAAGCACCTCGACCGAATCCCTGAGTTCGATCGTCAACTGGCGGGCCAGGAGAAGGGGTTGAATGATTTGACGGTGGATGAGTATTTAAAGGGGCGGGAGGCGTTTAAGAGCGGGGAAGCGTTGAGGGATCCGAAAGTGGCAGCGGATGCGCGTAAACTACTCGGTCGAAAAATGGAATTGAACATTTTCCGCGAGCTAAGATTAGGCGGTATGAGCCCAGAGGTAGCAGAGGCGACTGCCAAGAAAGAAGTATTAGAAAAAATGACGACACTAGCCGCGTTGCACAATCCTGACATTATCGCCGGAGGCAAAGATGTCATTAATGATCTTGGTGATCGACGTATTAACTCAAGTATAGGACCGCAATGGCCCAGTCGCATCGGGGAGCTAGATAGAGCAGCCAACTTAGTCCCTAACGAATTACGTAACGCCACAAAAATCAATGCTAAACTTGAAAGATGCAAATAGGAGGCTAGTAATGGATGAAGATTATGCTTTTTTCCTGAAAAAATTCGGACCAGCAATTGAACAGCAAGCAGTTCCACCGTCTAGCATTGAGCGATATAAAAAAAGGCTCCCTGAACAACTACTTAAATACTGGGAGGATTTTGGCTGGTGCGGATACGCTAAAGGCCTATTTTGGACTGTAAATCCGCAGGATTATGAGGATCTGCTCACCGATTGGCTTGTAGGTAAAGAAGCCTTCAAAAATGATAACTACCACGTTATTGCTCGTAGCGCGTTTGGAGAGCTGTATCTATGGGGCGAGAAAAGCGCAGACAGTTTATCGATAACCAGCTATATGTCACGTTACTCTACTAACAATTCGATATTTGCGGATGGAGAAAAGGATTTCGGCATCAGAGTATTTTTCTCGTCGATGCAGCTCGAGCACAACGACTTAGATAGTTTTTTTGAACCAGCACTAAAAAATCTCGGGCAGCTCCAATCGGACGAAATGTACGGTTTCGTACCTGCCCTCGCGCTCGGCGGTCCTGTGGAACTAAAAAATTTACAAAAGGTGAAAACCACCGAACACCTAACGTTTCTGTCTCAGCTCTCGCCACTACAGGACTGGGGATTTCCTGATGTCTAAATTCGGAAATCAGAAGCTTAATTTCTTTATGACGCTGTCAGTTCGGACTGCATGATGGACGAAGATTTTGCTTTCTTTCTAGAAAAATTCGGCCCTGCAATTGAACATCATGCAGTTCCAGAGGCAAGCATCGCAAAGTACAAAAACAAACTTCCGGAGCAACTGCTTCAATATTGGTCTTTATATGGCTGGTGCGGCTATGCTAGCGGACTTTTTTGGAGCGTAAACCCCCAAGACTATGACCAACTACTTAATCGTTGGCTAGCCACAACACCGCTGCATCAGCGAGATAACTATCGTGTAATAGCACGTAGTGCATTCGGCATCCTTTACGTTTGGGGAGAAAACAGCGGCTATTGCTTGACGCTGAATTCATATATATCGCGATACTCAGGTCGCACTTCAATATTTACTGGTGAAAAACTAAACTTCGGGGTTAGGGCATTCTTTTCATCAATGATTGCCGAGTACAACGATTTGGATGACTTGTTCAAACCAGCGTTGAAAAGTCTCGGACCGCTCAAATCCGACGAGATGTACGGCTTCGTCCCTGCCTTGGCACTCGGCGGACAGATGGAACTGAAAAACCTGCAAAAAGTAAAAACCATCGAGCACCTAACATTTCTGTCTCAGCTCTCCCCCCTTCAGGATTGGGGATTTCCCGATCTTTGACTACAGCAATGAAATCAATTCTTCACCGCGCTCTTGGCGTTGCATCGTGGACAAGCACAATGCTTTTGCTCAAAAGCCCTGACTCCATCCAGATTCAGCGAAACGGATTCAGCCCCATTTTCATTTCCCGGCCTCCCGATTCGCCTCAACAATCGAGGCAGAGAACGGGCCGCGCGCTTTTGCAAACCACCACATCGCACCTGCCCCGAGAAGGGAAGTCAGCACGGCCAGCATCAGGATGACCTGCCGGGTGCCCAAGGGTGCGGCCAGCAAAGCCACAAGCAAACCTGCCAAGGGCTGGGACATGTTATTAAGCAGCGTGATCACGCCCACCGTCTTGCCGAAGTCCTGGGGCGGTATCACCCGCTGCCGGAGGGTGCGCATGTAGACGTTGAACATCTTGTCGAAGCCGACGATCAACAGAAAACCCAGCGCATAGCCCATCAGGTTCGGGCTCAGGGCGCTGATAAATGCCCCGATCGCGATCATTGAATACCCGACACCGCACAGCACCCGCAAAGGCAGCACCACACGGGCCAGGAAGAACAGGATCACGATAGTGGTCACTGCCCCCGCCGCCTGCAGCCCTGCGTAGTTATCCTTGCCTGCGCTGTACTCGCCGATGACCATGGCTGCCGAGGTCGCCAGCGTGACACCGACGATCAGGTTGACCCCTACTGCCAGCGTGATGATCTTTTTCAACTCGGCCAGGCCACGGATATGCCCGAACGCAATCCGCAAGGGCTGCAGCCAGATGTCTTGATGCTGCTCGAACACTTCCAGCTTAAAACGGCCAAGACGTTGCCACGCCAACATGCAGAGGTCTGCCAGCAGGAATAGTCCGGCGATCCAGAGCACTACCCAGTGCCAGGCCCACACTTCAAGCATCAGTGCCGCCACCAGCGGCCCGAGGACCAGCCCTGACTGGTCGGCGATCTGGGAATAGGACAACGTTTTGGTGTAGCTGTAGTGCTGAAAGATATGCGGCATGAGCACTTCGCGCGCCATGATGCCTTGCGTGGTCAGCACCCCGCACAATGCCGACAGCACCACGAGCCACCCAATGCCACCAAAGAGAGCGTAGAGCACCATCGCCAGCACGCAGAGCAATGCCCGGTAGACCTGGCTGATATGCAGAATTCTGATAGGCGAATACTTGTCGCACAGCGCGCCGCATAACGGAAACGCTAGAAACCTCGGTAACGATTCGACGAAAAACGCCAGCCCGGCCCATGAAGCGCTGTTGGTGGTCTGGAACACCACCAGCGGCACTATGAACAACAGGATCTGATCCGCCAGCCTGGACAGGAAAAGCGAGATGAAGAAAGCGAGGTAATCCTTGCGCATGAAGAACTCCGTTCAGTACTGGCAGCGCGTGCGTCAGTTATCATCGCTCAGGTCATAATCGGCTTGATACATCGATGCTGATGCGCTCTCTCCTGTCAGCTTGTGGAGAAATACCGATGAACTCATCGCCAAGGTATTTGGCCGTTCTGGCCACCCTGTTGATGGTCCTGCTCGCAGCTTGCAGCGCAGTGCCAGGCTCTTCCATGAAAACCGTCGCCGCTGCCCAGTCAGACCCGGGCGAAGGTGGTGTCCCCGCATTTTACACATGGCCGGATAAAGTGCCGTCGACACCGGGCCAACTGCTGCGCTCGGAACCGCTGACGGCTACGCAGAGCCTTGAGAATGCCGGACAGAATGTTCGCATCCTGTACACCTCAACAGACGGGCTCAACAACCAGCCAGTCGCAGTGTCAGGAGCCTTGTTCATGCCCAAGGGCCCGCCGCCAAAGGGCGGATGGCCGCTGATGGCGTGGGCACATGGCACGGTCGGTATCGCGGACATCTGTGCGCCTTCCTTTGCCGGGCGCAGTGATCGCGACACGCGCTATCTGAATGAATGGCTAGGGCGGGGCTACGCGATTGTGGCTACTGATTACCAGGGTTTGGGCACGCCGGGGCTGCACCCGTTCGGGCTGAGCAGTCCGCTGGCGTATGGCGTTCTCGACAGCATTCGGGCGGTTCAGAAAGCGGACTTCAATCTGTCTTCGCGGGTCGTTGTGTTTGGCCAGTCGCAAGGTGGCCGTGCCGCTTTCGCAACGGCCGTCTACCAGAAGACTTATGCGCCCGAATTGAACATTGTCGGTGTAGTCGCGACCGGGACGCCGTATCCGATGGCTCAATCGCGTGAGAGACATGCCGGACCAGACACCTTCCGCGATCAGGTCACGCCGTCGCTGGCCTATAACCTGTTGCGACTGAGTACTGCCGCACTGATCGACCCGTCGCTGCATCCTGCCGACTACCTGAGCGACCGCGCGAAGCCCGCGTTCGAAACCAGCCAGCGTGAATGCCTGCAAGCCATCGAGCGCAAGGTGGTCGCGGATGGACTGACATTCAACAACAGTTTCAAACGCTCACCCGATAAGGCGCTTGATCAGGTCAATCGTCATTCGGACTACCCGACGCTAAAGTCGGACATTCCGGTTTTTATCGGTACGGGAGGCAAGGATGTCATTTCACCTGTTCGCAGCCAGATCGCGCTGGTGAAAGACGCGTGTAAGGCTGGCGACCGTATCGAGTGGCATTACTACCCGCAGCTGGATCACTCGGGAGCGGTGAATGGCTCGCTGCCGGACTCGACACGTTTTGTCGAGAAAGCGTTTTCGGGGGAGTTTATGGCGGGGAATTGTGAGGCGATGCGGAGCGACGCACGATAGACGAGATTATCGTTCGGTACGCTCCAGCGTCGGAGTGCCTTGCGTGACTGCGTCACAGATCTGTGCCGCGCCACATGCTCGAAAGAGGACGCAGAGCGTCCAGAACGGCATGCGACGCGGAGCGTCGCACGATAGTTGGATTACGCACGACACTCAGTGGGTCAGAACGCAGGCAGTACCGCGCCGTCGTACTTCTTGTTGATGAAGTCTTTGACTTCCTGGCTGGTCAACGCTTTCGATAGTTTTTCGATGGCGTCGGTGTGAGCGTTGTCTTCGCGGGTCACGAGGAAGTTCACGTACGGCGAATCCGAACCTTCGATTATCAGCGCGTCTTTCTTCGGATTGAGCTTGGCTTCCAGCGCGTAGTTGGTGTTGATCAGCGCGAGGTCAACCTGGCTCAAGGCGCGTGGCAGTACAGCCGACTCCAGTTCGCGGAACTTGAAATTCTTCGGGTTGCTGGCGATGTCTTTCGGCGTGGACAGTGCGTTTTTCGGATCCTTTAGGGTGATCAGGCCGTTCTTGTCCAGCAGGATCAACGCACGCCCGGCGTTGCTGCCTTCGTTTGGAATGGCAATGGTTGCGCCTTCAGGCAGATCTTTCACGCTCTTGTACTTTTTCGAGTAGCCGCCAAACGGTTCGACATGTACGCCCACGCCAGTCACAAGATTGGTGCCTTTACCCTTATTGAAGCCATCCAGATAAGGCTTGGTTTGAAAATAGTTGGCATCCAGGCGCTTTTCGCTCAATTGAACGTTTGGCTGCACGTAGTCAGTGAAGACCTTGATTTCCAGGTCCACGCCTTCTTTGGCCAGGGTCGGCTTGATCAGCTCAAGGATTTCCGCGTGCGGTACTGGCGTCGCGCCGACGACCAGCTTTTCACCTGCGTGAGCCAGGCCAATGGAGAACACAGCCGCCAGAGCGGTCAGCAAAAACGTCTTTTTCATGCAATGTCCTTAACGAAAATCCGAGAGCGTCATCCAGAAATGACACCTTATTATTCAATGGTTTGTCACAGCTATCCGAACCCTGCGACATCACGATGACATTACCGGTGTTTTATATTCCGATAAAATACTTTTTAATCGAGTGCTTATGCTTTTTTGCATCAGCATCTACTCTACCTCATCAGGACCGTGCTGGGGCGCGCTCAAGCAGGACGCCGCGCCAGCTCTGAGGTGACTGTTTCAAGCAGTTGCCTGAGCGCGGACAGCTGCCTGCGATCACCACCATCGAGCAATAGCTGCGTCTGGCGCTCGATCAGCGTGAACGGATCGGCGATGTTCGGCAGATTGATATCTTCAGCCCGAATTTCATCACCGCTGCTGACCAGCAAGGCAAAGTGAATGACGTTCTCCAGTTCACGGGTATTACCGGGCCAGCTGTGAGCCTCCAGCGTGCGCTGCGCATCCTCGCTGATCAGTTGCACCGGCAGATTCAGACGCTGGCTGTAGATCCCGACAAAATATTCGGCCAGCGGCAGGATGTTGCCCGGCTGCTCGCGCAACGCCGGCAGATCGAGGCGGCCCTCGCTGAGGTAGTGATAAAGCCGCTCGTGGAATTTGCCGGCAGCCACGGCCTGCGCCAGATCGATACTGGTGGCTGCGACCAGACGCACATCGACCGGGCTCGGCTGGTGCGCGCCCACTCGCGTGACTTCGTGGTTTTCCAGGGCGGCGAGCAACTTGACCTGAATCGGCAGCGGCAGGTCGCCGATTTCATCCAGATACAAAGTGCCGCCGTTGGCCGAGCCAAACCAGCCGGCCCGACTGCTGACCGAACCGCTGTGCGCTCCGGCGGCATAACCGAACAACTCCGCATCGGCGTAAGTCGGGCTGATGGCACCGCAGTTGACTGAAACGAACAAGCCCGAGCGATCACTGCCGCGATGAATATGCCGCGCCAGTAATTCCTTGCCGGTCCCGGACTCGCCACGGATCAAGACCGGCAGCGAACGAGGCGCCAGCTGCTCCATTTCTTCGCGTAAACGGCGCGAGCGCGGGTCGATGAATACCAGCGCCTTGGCGCGAATGCTCAGCGGGCTTTTTTCTGCATCGGGGAAAGTCAGCAGCGGCTGACCGAAATTTTCGTGAAGGCTCATGACACACTCCCGCCTGAGCCCTTGCGACGGCTCAAGCGTTTAAAAGACAGGACCCGTTGGGTCGATAAACAAGCTGCCGCTCATGCGCGACGACGCGCATGCTGCTCCAGACGGTTTTGCAGCCGGTACAGGTAGGCAAACCCCTGCTCCCAGCGCTGATGACCGGACTTGACGTTGATATGCCCGGCCTGACTCAAAAACCCGACTTCCGCCCCCCAGTGACGGGCCATTTCCATAGCGCGCTGAGAGCTGACCGCAGGGTCGTTGTCAGAACTGACAATTTGTGTCGGAAACGGCAACAGATCATTAGGGATCGGCGCGAAATTACGCAATGCAGGCGGGCAATTCGGACGTTCGACGTCGGCAGGTGCTACCAGCAACGCACCTTGCACCTGACGCAGAGTCTCCAGCGGTGCAAGTTGTGCCCAATGCGCGACTGTCACGCAACCCAGGCTGTGAGCGATCAGGATCACCGGCGTGCTGTGCGCTGCAATCGTGCGTTGCAACTCGCCCACCCAATCCTCACGGCGTGGTTTGAGCCAGTCGGCCTGTTCCACGCGCGTGCTGTTGGGCAGGCTGTTTTGCCAGTGGGTCTGCCAATGATCATCAGGAGACCCTTGCCAGCCTGGCACGATCAGATACCGGATCGACTCGTTATGCATGGATTCGCCTCCTGCATGTATGCGTTCATGAGACGAGTATAGGGATTGAAGTTATATTCGCCAAGGAATAAGAAGCTATTTATTAATTCCTAAAACGAATATCAGCTATCAGGCAAAAAAAGAAGCCGTCCCCTGCCTTCGAGGAACGGCCTCTAATAAAAAATCACTTTCAGAGCAGAGAATATCCGCACTTCGTTACAGGATTACGACGGCCTCACGTTGCGGGAACAGTTCGAGAACCCGATTCGTCAACGCTCAGCGCCACGGCCTCGTCGTTCTGCGGCACTTCGCGGGCGACGGTCCACACCACAATGGCGGCGACGATATCGAAAATCGCCAGCACCACGAACAGCGGGCTGTAGCCGATTTTGGTGACCAGCACGCCGAACACCATGGTGAACGCCGCCGCCCCGAAAAAGCCGAACATTCCGCCCATCCCGGTCGCTGTGGCCACCTCGTTTGTGCCGAACGAATCGGAGGTGATCGAGTACAGTGCGCCCGATAGAGTCTGGTGCGCGAAACCACCGATGCACAGCAATGCGATAGCGGTGTAAGGGCTTTCGACCAGCCCGATACAGGCCGGGCCGATCATGCATGAGCAGCCGAACAGCATGACCATCTTGCGAGATGTGAACAGCGACACCTTGCAGTATTTGTGAAACAGCGGGCTCAGATAGCCGCCCAGTACACAGCCGATGTCAGCCGCCAGAAACGGCAGCCAGGCGAACATCGCGACTTCCTTGATGTTCATGTGGCGTTCGGTCATCAGGTACAGCGGGATCCACGCGTTGAAGGTTTGCCAAGCAGGCTCGGACAGGATGCGCGCCGAAGCGATAGCGTAGAAATTGCGGTTCTTGAACAGGCGCTTCCAACTGCCTTTCTGGGCAGGTGCATCCTTGAGGCGCGATTCCTGGCCGCTGAGAATATAGTCACGCTCAGCATCGCCCAGACGCTTCTGGTCACGCGGGTGCTTGTACAACAGCAGCCATAGCCCGCTCCACACGATACCCAGACCACCGACAATCAGAAACGCCAGCTCCCAGCCACTTTGCAGGATGGCCCAGACCACCAGCGGGGGCGCAAGCAATGCGCCGAACGACGAGCCAATGTTGAACCAGCCGATGGCAACCGAACGCTCCTTGGCCGGAAACCATTCGGTCGTGGCCTTGACGCCTGCCGGCAGGCCCGCTGCTTCGGTCAGCCCGAGCATGCCACGGAAGATGGCCAGGCTCTGCCAGCCGGTTGCGAACGCTGCGGCAGCGCAGGCAGCCGACCAGGCAATGGCAAAAATCGCAAAACCCATTTTGGTGCCGATGGCGTCGATAATGTAGCCCGCCACCGGCTGCATGATGGCGTAGCACAGCTGCCAGGCGACGACGATGTGCGCGTACTGCTCGGTGGAAATACTCAGTTCGCTCATGAGCGTCGGCGCTGCGACGGACAGCGTGTTGCGTGCAAGGTAGTTGACGACCAGGCCAGCTGTTACCAGCCCCACCATCCACCACCGAATGCCTTTTATTTTCATCTCTTCACCCTGTTTATTTTTAGATTGGCGATGAGCGTCCCGCGGCCATGACCGTGAGGCGGCTGGTTTTATGTAACTTCAGATTACGGGCGTTTCAGGCAGGGTTATCGAGGTAATTCGCCGACAATCGTGCGAAAAAGTCGAAAAAACGGGGGATATAAACTTTTTTATTGCCTGAGAAATCAGACTGGTCATGGACTTGTTACTCTTTGAATTATTTTTGTGGTTGTAATTTTCTGCAAGTCTTAGGTTGTCGTACAACATGGCGCATTTATAGTCATTTGCCATGCCAGTGTCAAATGACATCAACGCTCGGCTTCCTCAGGAAAAGGGCCCGCGGAGGTTTACTGAAAAAGGCTCGGTTTTTTTGTTATACGACAACTGCTTGGTCGAAGCGTATTCATAGGCCGCTTTGACCTATTCAGCGCTGCCCGACGCCCCTGACACGTGACGATTGCCGCCCGATGGCAAGAAACGTGTCTAAAGACTTGTACAACTGTCACAAAAGCTTTCATTCTTGGTCACGGCGTCAGGCAACGGAAATGCCCCGCGAAACCATGTCGGCACAGCCCGACGCTGAATCACCTCATGTCAGGGAGAGGCGTCCACATGCCTGAGCCAAGCAGTCTCGCCAGCTGGACCCCTGCATTGCGCAAGCAGCTCGATGCCTTGGGCGTGGATAGCAACGCGTTGTGCCAGAGCGCTGGCATAGACCCGAGTATGCTGGGTGATCCCGGCGCACAGTTTCCCTCAGACATCACCGCCGACCTCTGGCAGCGAGCGGTACAGGCCTGCCTCGATCCAACCCTGGGTTTGCGTGTCTCGCGCTTTGTCAGCCCCACGTCGTTCCACGCGCTGGGCTATACGCTGGTGGCCAGCGGTTCACTGCGCGAGGTTTTCGAACGCATCGTACGTTACCGCTCAATGGCTGAGGACTCTCTGGAGCTGGACTTCAGAACGGTGGGCGAGCGCTATGAATTCCGCTTCGGCACGCCGAAATCGTGTCAGCTACCCGCTCATGAGTTGCTGGATGCATTCGCCGCCATTTATGTGCGCACCTGCCGCAACCGGTTAGGCAGGGGCTACGCGCCGCTGGCGGTGCATCTGCAACGTCCCGCACCTGATAATCCGCAGCCCTGGCAGGATCTGTTCCGCTCGCCGGTGATGTTCGCGGCGCAGGAGAACTTGCTGGAATTTGGCGGTGATCAGTTCGACAGCCACCTGGATGACGGCCCGGTACAGGTAAACGGGCAGGAATCCAGGGGCGATCCGTTACCTTCGCTGATCTGGGAGCAGCGCGTGCGCTCGGCCATCGAAACCCTTCTGCCGGATGGCGAACCCACCGTCAGAACCATCGCCGAAGCCCTGCACCTAAGCACGCGCAGTTTGCAACGTCATCTGGCCGACGAGGGCTGCTGTTACGACCTGCTGCTCAATCAATGCCGCCAGAACCTGGCATTGCTGCACATGAACGACCCGCAAAGCTCGCTGAGCGAAATCGCCTACCTGCTGGGCTTTACCGACACTACCAGCCTGAGCCGCGCCTTTAAACGCTGGACCGGACTGACACCAGGGCAGTATCGCAACGGATTGGTGCGCTGAGCATAAGGAACGATAATCTGACTATCGTGCGACGCTCCGCGTCGCATGCCGTTCTGGACGCTCTGCGTCCTCTCTTGATTAAGCGGCGCGGCGCACACGCAAGGCATTCCTACGCTGGAGCATGAGGAACGATCTTCAACTATCGTGCGACGCTCCGCGTCCGACCCTATAGAGTAGTGGCGGGCTCAAGCCGCGCCAGCTCAGGCAAATCTCCCGACAACCCCAACGCTTCGCGCACGAACAGTGCCTTGGCTTCGGGCATCCGGTTGACCATTTTCAAACCGGTATTACGCAACCAGCGCAGTGGCAATTGGTTGGCCTGAAACAGCCGTTCGAAGCCTTCCATTGCGGCCATCAATGCCAGGTTGTGCGGCATGCGACGACGCTCGTAGCGGCCCAGCACGCGCAGGTCAGACCAGCGTTCGCCACGCCCGACAGCGTGGGTCAGGACTTGCGCCAGCACGGCTGCGTCGAGAAAGCCCAGGTTCACGCCCTGCCCGGCCAGCGGGTGAATGGTATGTGCCGCATCGCCAATCAGCGCCAACCCCCTGGCAACGTAACGCTTGGCGTGACGCTGACGCAGTGGCACACAAACGCGCTCATCGGCAGACACTACCTGACCCAGACGCCCCTCGAATGCCTGTTCCAGTTCACGACAGAACAGGTCATCTTCCAGCACCATCAGGCGCTCGGCTTCAGCCGGTGTGACTGACCAGACAATAGAGCACCAGTGCTCGCCCTCGCGCTCCAGTGGCAGAAAAGCCAAGGGACCGTCGTCGGTAAAACGCTGCCAGGCAGTTTTCCTGTGGGAATCAGCGGTGCGCACACTGGTGACGATAGCGTGATGCAGGTAATCCCACTCACGGGTCGGCGTTTCGGTCAGGCGGCGCACCGCCGAATTGGCACCATCGGCGGCAACCACCAGCGGTGCGCGCAACTGGCGACCGTCGGCCAGGGTCAGCAGCCAGTCATCTCCGGAGTGGCGCATCTGCTCCAGCCGCGCATTGGCCAGCAAGCCGATGTCGCTTTCATGCAGGCGATCGAGCAACGCATCCTGCACCACGCGGTTCTCGACGATATGGCCCAGCACATCAGCGTGCACGCTGGAGGCAGAGAAGTGAATCTGCCCGGTGCCGCTGCCATCCCAGACCTGCATGTGCGCGTACGGGCTGATGCGACGGGCCGCGATGCCTTCCCATACGCCCAGCCGCTGAAGAATTCGCTGACTGGCTGTCGACAAGGCACTGACTCGTGGCTCGAAAGCCGAGTGTTGGTCAAAGGGTTTGACGCTCAGCGGCCCACCGTCGACCACCAGCACATCAAGACCGCTGCCCTGCAACGCCAGAGCAAGGGCACTGCCGACCATTCCGGCTCCGACAATCAGCACATCTGCGCGCGTTTCCATGGTCACACCGTTCTCGCTTGCGGCCGCAGCCGTGTGTTTAAAGTGTGTGATTCACACATCGGATCGAGTCCCCAGGCCCATCGCCTGACGGGCAAACCAGCGCTTGGCGGCTGGCAACAGATCGAGGCCAAGCAACCCGACGTTACGCCCGGTGGCAACCGCCGACCGGGAGCTGCCAAACAGGCGTGTCACCTTGTCGGAGAAGCCCACGGTCAATTGCTGATCATGACGCTGACGCTCACGGTAGAGCTGCAGAGTAGACAACTCACCGGGCGGCGCGGCGCTGTCCAGCAGCGTCTCGGCCAGTGCATCGGCGTCACGCAAGGACAGATTGAACCCCTGCCCGGCAACCGGATGCAGGCTGTGCGCCGCATTACCCAGAATCACCAGATGCGAACGCACCTGCTCTTCGGCCTCGATCAGCGCCAGGGGGTAGACATGCCGTGCACCGACCTGACGCAGCGTGCCCAGACGATAGCCAAACACGCCCTGCAGCTCTGCCAGAAAACTGCGGTCGTCCAGCTCGGCCAGGCGCTGGGTATCGTTGCCCGGACGCGTCCAGACCAGCGCACAGCGGTTTTCCGGCAATGGCAGCAGCGCCATCGGCCCGTCCTCGGTAAAACGTTCGAACGCCTGCCCGCAGTGAGCTTCGCTCGGCGTGATATTGGCAATCAGCGCATGCTGGTCGTAGGGCCGTTGCCGCACTCCAATACCCAGCTGCTCGCGCAGGCTGGAGCGACCGCCATCGGCCAGCACGGCCAGATCACAATCCAGTTCGGTTTCGTCACTGAGGCTCAGGCGATAACCATCGGCCAGCGGCTGCATGTGCCTGACCTCGGCCGGCACACGCCAACTGACAACATCCCGATCCAGCGCCGCCCACAGTGCCTGACCGAGCCAGGCATTCTCGACCACGTAGCCGAGCGCCGGAACACCCTCTTCGATCGCAGACAAACGGGTCGCGCCGAAACGGCCACGGTCCGAGACCTGAATTTGCAGAATCGGCTCGGCGCGGCGGGATATCTGCTGCCAGAGGCCAAGCCGCTCATAGATGCGTCGCGAGCCGAACGACAGCGCCGAAGAGCGCGCATCGTAGCTGGGCTGCCAGGCCTCACCCGGCGCAAAGGGTTCGATGAGCACGATCTTCCAGCCACGTGCCCCGGCACCGGCCTGCAGTGAAAGCGCGAGACTTGCACCCACCAATCCGCCGCCGACGATGGCGATATTAAAGCGGCTCATGCGACCTGTGCCTTTGCAGCCGCCATAAGCGCCTCGATCTCGGCGACGGTCTTGGGCACGCCACCGGACAGAATTTCACAGCCCTGCCTGGTTACAACCACGTCGTCTTCGATTCGCACACCAATACCTCGCCATTTCTTCGCGACGTCCAGATTGTCGGGGGATATGTAGATCCCGGGTTCAACAGTCAGCGTCATGCCGACCTCCAGTACACGCCACTCGCCGCCTACCTTGTATTCGCCGACGTCGTGTACATCCATGCCCAGCCAATGCCCGGCACGGTGCATGTAAAACATCTTGTAGGCCTCGCTCTCGATCAACTGATCGACGTCGCCTCGCAGCAAACCCAGCTCGACCAGCCCTGCGGTAATCACCTTGACCGTCGCTTCGTGCGCCTGGTTCCAGTGCTTGTCGGGGCCGATGGCCTCGAAAGCCGCATACTGAGACTTGAGCACCAGCTCGTAGATCGCTTTTTGCTCGGGAGAAAACTTGCCGCTCACCGGAAACGTCCGGGTGATGTCACTGGCATAGCAGTCGATTTCGCAGCCCGCATCGATCAGCACCAAATCGCCATCCTTGAGAACCGCATCGTTCTGCTGGTAATGCAGGATGCAACCGTTACGCCCCGAGGCGACGATTGAGCCGTAGGCCGGCATCTTCGAACCGCCCTTGCGAAATTCGTAATCCAGCTCGGCTTCCAGGCTGAACTCGTGCAGTCCTGCGCGACAGGCCTGCATTGCTCGCACATGGGCACGCGCAGAGATGTCCGCCGCGCTGCGCATGACTTTGATTTCCGCCGCCGATTTGTACAGGCGCATGTCGTGCAACAGATGATCCAGCGCGACAAATTCCTTGGGCGGCTGGGCACCGAGGTGCGCCTTGGAGCGGATCACGTTGATCCAGTCCATCAGATGCCGGTCGAATTCAGGGTTGCTGCCCATCGCCGAATACACCCGGTCACGGCCCTCGATGAGGCCCGGCAGAATTTCGTCGATGTCGTTGATCGGGAATGCATCGTCCGCACCGAAATCGCGGATCGCGCCTTCCTGTCCGGCGCGCAGACCTTCCCACAATTCGCGCTCGGGGTTGCGTTCACGGCAGAACAAAACGTACTCGCCATATTCGCGCCCGGGAATCAGCACCACCACCGCTTCCGGCTCGGGAAAGCCGCTCAGGTACTGAAAGTCACTGTCCTGCCGGTAGACATGCTCGACATCACGATTGCGAATGGCAACCGCCGCAGCAGGCAGGATGGCAATGCTGTCCGGCTCCATCTGAGCCATCAGAGCCTTGCGGCGGCGGGCGTATTCGGACTTCGGGATCTGAATCATGGGCAGCAGGAGTCCTGATGGAGTCTACCGGGCCGCACTGTCGTCAGCGCGGCGGTGTCGCAGTGACGGGCAATCAGTGCAGAGAAGGCTTGGGTTGCGGCGCAGCAGGCTCATTGAATTCGGTGAAGAGCAACAATGGCGCTACGCGCATGTATTCCATGACTTCCATATAGTCGGTCTCGCCGTCTTCGGACTCGTCCAGTGCATCCTGCACTTGGGCAATGGCCGCCAGATCCTCAAGAACATCCTTGGCTTCAGTGCCGAGCGTCTTGTCGCCAATGGCCAGACCGAAGCCTGCCAGAAACCCCTGACACCATTGACCCAGCGCGGCAGCACGCTCGGTCAGCGGCTCATCGTCGCCCGGCAGCAACAGCACGACGGTCATGTCGTCACCAGTGAGTTCGCCCTTGACCATCTCTTGCAAGCCGATAAGCGCCTGGCGGATATTGTCTTGCGGCTCGGTTTCCAGCAGGACCGACGCGTCCGCGAACCAGCCTTCGTTGTCGAAACCAGCACCCGCGCAACTACGCCCCAGCAGCAGGCCATGCAGCTCGGCAGGGGATACCTGGTGACCGCCACTGTTAAGCAGAGTGGCGAACGCTTTGTACGGAGAATTCTGAATGGGCATGGGTAGCTAGTCGCCAAACGGCGCAATGTCTAGAATGAAGGCCTTGTATCCTAGACTATCCGCGCGACAAGATCACCCGGACGGCGGTTCGAGCTTGAGCACAAGCATCGCCTCCCCTGCCATTCATCAGAAAGTATTCAGTGGAAAACAATGGAAGACACCGACCTGCAAGCGCTGATGAAACGTGTGGAGCTGCTCCTGAAGTATGCCGAGCAACTTAAAGGCCAAAATGCAATCCTATTAGCTCAGGAAAAGACCTGGCGCGAGGAACGCGCCCAACTCATTGAAAAAAACGAAATCGCCCGGCAGAAGGTCGAGTCAATGATTTCGCGCCTCAAAGCCCTGGAGCAAGACTCATGAGCAATGGCAACAGCGTTACCGTTCAGATCCTCGACAAGGAATACTCGATCATCTGCCCTCAGGAAGAGCGCACCAACCTGGTCAGTGCCGCCCGTTATCTGGACGGCAAGATGCGTGAAATCCGCAGCAGCGGCAAAGTCATCGGCGCCGATCGCATCGCCGTGATGGCCGCGCTCAACATTACTCACGACCTGCTGCATAAAGAACATTTGCCTGACGTACAGACCAGCGGTTCGACTCGCGAACAGGTCCGCGATCTGCTCGACAAGGTCGATCTGGTGCTGGCCACAGACACGCCCGGCACACCGGATTCAACTCGGGGCTGATTATTGCGAGGCATTTCTGTATACTCGCGCTGCTCCCTGGAGTGCTTGCCAGTCGGTCATGTCCCTGAGCCGATACGCACAACCACGGGGGTTGCACGTTGGGGTTGGTGTGCATGTCCGCTCGACGGAAAGCCTTAAAACCTCCTGCAATCTCCACCTTGAACTTTCGGGTTCAAGGGCTAAACCGACAGCGGTTCGTCGGGGAGTCCACATTCAGTTCGTTGCCAGCCCTGCTGTCTGGCAACGACGATCCTGCTCTGGTTTCAACTCCCTTCCCGGATCAGCCTGCATGACCTTCTGCTCATGATCAGCGCCCAATCGCTCACCCGTCCGCAACTGCGCCGCCAGCTACGCAAGGCACGCAGGGCGCTGACTCGCAGCCAGCAACGCGAAGCCGCCCGCGATGTTTACCGACAATTGGCGCAGCACCCTCTGTTTCGACGTGCCCGGCATGTTTCGCTGTACCTGCCGATGGATGGCGAGATCGACCCGCGGCTGCTGCTGCGTGAAGCACAACGACGCGGCAAGGCCACTTACCTGCCAGTGCTCAATGCATGGCCGCGCACGCGCATGGTTTTTCAGCGCGTGCGTCCAGGCGAGAAATTCATCCTCAATCGCTTCCGCATTCCCGAGCCTCTCATCAACCGTGCGAAACAACGCCATGTGTGGGCACTCGATCTGGTGCTTATGCCATTGGTAGGGTTCGATAACGAAGGCGGTCGCCTGGGCATGGGCGGAGGGTTTTATGACCGAAGCCTGGCGTATCTGGCGCGCAGGAAGGCCTGGCGCAAACCGGTTCTGCTCGGGCTGGCTCACGAATGTCAGAAAGTGGATCGACTGGCGCAGGCCAGTTGGGATGTACCGCTACAAGGCACGGTATCTGATAAAGGCTGGTATCTGACACAGATACTCTGATCGTTCAGCCAACAGGGCAATCAACGATCAGAGCAGAAGCAGGGCTTAATGCCTGCCGGGGACTTTTTGCTGTTGTTGAGTGATCTCGACTGGAGCGTCATCCTTGCTGGTCCACAAGCTTTGCGCATAACCGGTTGTCACGACACCCAAGCCAAACAGAATAACCAGAATCCAGAGTAAATCAGGCTTGCGTTTCATTGACTGCCCTCCTTAGGCAAATCAATACGATGTCAGCATCGGTTTTTGTATAGGCCGTGCAACAGCGTGGAGCTTTAAAGGGCGGCATTTTGCGGTAACGTGAACCAGTACGCAAATAGTGGCGCAAGCCGACTGTCGGTTTGTGATCAAACTGCCGGTAATACCGTGAACTTTTGTCTCTGGAGAGAGAGCAATGGCCTATTGGCTGATGAAGTCCGAGCCTGACGAATTGACCTGCAAAAACGGGGTAACGCTCGCTGGGACGGGGTGCGCAACTATCAGGCACGTAATTTCTTGAGAACCATGGCAGAGGGTGACGAATTCTTTTTCTACCACTCCAGTTGCCCGGAGCCGGGGATCGCCGGCATCGGCAAAATCGCCAAAGCCGCTTATCCGGACCCCACTGCGCTGGACCCCGACAGCCACTATCACGACGCCAAGGCCAGCGCGGATAAAAACCCGTGGAGTGCCATAGACGTCGAGTTTGTGGATATCTTCAAGAGCGTGCTGGGGCTCGGTTATCTGAAGCAACAAAGCCAGCTGGAGCAACTGCCTCTGGTGCAAAAAGGCAGTCGGCTTTCAGTGATGCCCGTCACCGCCGAACAGTGGGCGGCGATCCTGGCACTGCGCTGACAAGCGTTATTGAACGATGAAGTTATTGAACAGCAAGTCTTCGACAATCGGCTTGCCTTCTTCATCGTTCATGACGCGTTGCACCTGCTTGAGCGCTTCCTGACGAATGTTTTCCTTCGCTTCAGCACTGCTCATGGAATCAACCGTCTGCTGAGTGAACAGCGACACCAGTTGATTACGGATCAAGGCGTCATTGCGCTTCACCGCCGCCTCGGCATCGGCACCCGTTACACGCAACGCGATGTCAGCCTTGTAGACGCGCAGCTTGGGGCCGCCATCCAGCGCGTAGTTGCCCACGAACGGTGGCGTCAGCGAGACATAGGCCGCTTTGGGCGGGCCGCCTTCTTCCTTGGCTTCCTCTTGCGCCATGACAGGCAATGACAAGGCCAGCAATACCAGAATCCACGCTTTCACAGTCCACTCCTTAATACGGTTTGCCACGTAGCTTACAGCTTATGTGTGCTTATCAGGCCGGGCCATGCTTGTTGACCCGAGAACCCACTTAACTCACTTTATCGGCCATTACCGAAAAAGGAATAGCCTAATGAAAGCCCTGTTATGCAAAGCCTTCGGTTCGGCCAGTACGCTGGTGCTTGAAGACGTGCCAGGCCCCGAGATCAAAAAGAACGAAATCCTCCTCGACGTACACGCCGCCGGGGTCAACTTTCCCGACACGTTGATCATTGAGGGCAAATACCAGTTCAAGCCACCCTTCCCTTTCTCGCCGGGTGGCGAGGCCGCCGGCGTGATAGCGGCCGTCGGTGAAAAGGTGTCCCATCTCAAACCCGGCGACCGCGTGATGGCCCTCACCGGCTGGGGCAGTTTTGCCGAGCAGGTCGCTGTACCCGGTTACAACGTACTGCCGATACCGACGAGCATGGACTTCACCACCGCTGCGGCGTTCAGCATGACCTACGGCACCTCCATGCATGCGCTCAAACAACGCGCCAACCTGCGAGCGGGCGAAACCCTGCTGGTGCTCGGCGCATCCGGCGGCGTGGGCCTGGCCGCCGTGGAAATTGGTAAAGCCCTCGGCGCACGCGTCATCGCCGCCGCCAGCAGCGCGGAAAAACTTGAAGTCGCCAAAAACGCAGGCGCAGACGAACTGATCAACTACAGCGAAGCCAGCCTCAAGGACGAAGTAAAACGCCTCACCAACGGCAACGGTGCCGACGTCATCTACGACCCGGTCGGCGGCGACCTCTTTGACCAAGCCATCCGCGCCATCGCCTGGAACGGCCGCCTGCTGGTCGTCGGCTTCGCCAGCGGCCGCATCCCGGACCTGCCCGTCAACCTGACCCTGCTTAAGGGCGCATCGGTGGTCGGCGTGTTCTGGGGCTCGTTTGCGCAGCGGCAACCGCAGGACAATGCGGCGAACTTCAAGCAGCTGTTTGCGTGGTTTGAAGAGGGGAAGTTGAAGCCGCTGGTGTCGACGGTTTATCCGCTGGAAAAGGCTGGGGAGGCGATTGATTTGTTGGGTGAGCGCAGGGCTGTGGGGAAGGTGGTGGTTTTGGTTGGCAAGACTGCCTGAAACCGACCTCTTCGTGAGCAAGCTCCTACAAGTATGCGGCGCTCAAGATGTCCGTGACTGACGCTTTGTGCGCGCCAAGAAAAAATCCTCACACTGCTTGTATCGCCTTCTTTATCAGAAGGCAAGCAGGGCAAATATACAAACTACCAAGATAGCATCATCAAACAACCACAGCGACTTTATTTCAGACAGCAAAAATACGAACTTACCAAGCACTCTAACCCAATAAAACAACACATCATCCATATATAATTATGGACTGTTAGAAAAAAGCCTTTGTTAGCCTATCGCCATACAAACAAAAGGAAATTGTATGAGCGAGAATATGGATAACGATAACCCGCCTGAAAAGAACATACTCGTCACTGACGGCAACGATAAAAAAGATGGCAAAACAGGATCAGACGGAAATCGGGATGGATTTGGCCAAGGCTCCTGGAACGGCTCTGGTGGTGGCGGCAGCGGTGGTTTTGGTGGCTCAAAAAACAGAGGAGCCAGAAGGGCAGCGCTCGTTCGTGCCCGCGCAAAAAAGGAAGCCAAGGCTTTAGCTCGGCGGCAAGAAGCGGAACAAGCAGCCCACCAGCTAAGATTACAGGCTGAGGCACATGCCCAGGCAATGGCAGAAGCCGCCGAGCGAGAACGTATTGAAGCGCAAGTACGTGCACAGGCCGAAAAGGATCAGGCTCATCGACTGGCTCTTGAAGCGCTGACGAATGCCTACCCGTCGTTACAATCTGGATTTGCACAAAACTATTTACTGGCTTCTGCATCGCTGCCGAATACTCTTCAAAAAGAAATAGCGCCGGGTCATGACCTGAATGTTGATTACCCAGGCGACAAGCAGGCTCTTGAGCTGATACTTCAGAAAAAAACCAGCGTTAACTACTTACTCGCAACCAAACAGCCTTTACTGGAAGAGCGTCGCACTCAGGCTCTGAGTCTGACCGGTCAAGAACTTGACCATGCCACACAAAAAGATCACCTGAACTATCTGGTGCACTACAGCCAGGGCGATCCTCAACGTGTGCAGCAGGCCCATGAAGCGTGGGTAAACGCTTTATCTCAAACCTACCAAGCAAAGCTTCTTGCCGATTCGGTCACGCTACTCAATGAACAATCGGCAGCGCTGTCCATGCGTCATGCTGAATTGTCGCTAGCCAATAAAACGGCGAGTCAGGATGCAGATCGGACATCATCCCGACAGGCCGCTGGCATCGACAAGCTGTGGTCAGTTATTGCCCCCGCGTCAACCACCACCGCAGCACCGGGCATCAGGACCGTTGCGACCAACATCGCGAAAGACCAGCTCATCAGGATCGCGACCAGAACGCTTGGCAGCAATCTGGTTACCTTGCTGGCGATGTATCCACAACCGTTGGGCGACGCAGAACTGCCGCCTGCTGTGATCGCCACCCCTCTGTCGCAGCTCAACCTGCCACCGCATATCGATCTGCAATACCTTGCCAGCGTCAAAGGCACGCTGGATGTGCCTCATCGACTGACGTCCGATGGAGCTGACGCAAGCGGCGCTGCACGTTGGGTAGCTGCGGATGGTGTGAAAGTTGGTACCAAGGTTCGCGTAAGAACTTTCACCTATAACGCACTGAACAATTCCTACGAGTTTATCCGAGACGGGGAATCGACACCGGCACTGATATGGACGCCAATAGCACAACCGGCGGACAGTTCGACAAGCTCACCCGCAGGGCCACCCGCGTTGCCGAAAGATCCAGGCAACGTGGTGACACCTTTTGTACCCGAGCTTGAAGCTTACCCGGCGATTGATCGAGATGATCCTGATGATTACATTCTCATCTCGCCGATTGATTCCGGGCTGCCGAATAGCTACCTGCTGTTCAAGGACCCGAGGTCGATCCCGGGGGTTGCGAGTGGGTATGGTGAAGCGGTGACTGGAGTTTGGCTAGGAGACAGAACGCGTGCAGAAGGCGCATCGATTCCGACGCATATTGCAGATCAACTGCGCGGACGACGATTTGGTGATTTTGCTTCACTGAGGAAAGCAACCTGGATAGCCGTAGCCGATGATCCCGAGCTAGGGAAACAGTTTACTCAGAATAACCTTGAAATAATGCGAGGTGGTGGTGCGCCCCACCCTAGACTCAGCGACCAAGCCGGAGGCCGTACGAGATTTGAAATCCATCATAAAAATTATATTTCAAAAGGCGGCGCGGTTTATGACATCGACAACTTAGTTATTATGACACCAAGGCAACATATTGATCATCACAGGAGCCAAAAAAATGATCTTTAAAGAAAAGCTAGAAGATTATACCGAAGAAGAATTCCTGGAATTTTTGAGGGGACTCTCTTCTCAACACATTCAACTTCATGGTGATGAGTTTGTTAAGCACATGGATCGTTTAGTTAAGCACTTTGTAAAGGTGACAGAGCACCCAGCGCAAACAGACGTAATCTTTTATCCCGAGGAAGGTCAGGAGGACACCCCGGAGGGTATTTTAAAAACAATCAAAGAATGGCGAGCTAAAAATGGCAAGCCGGGATTCAAAACATAAAATCCGAAATCGATCACAGCAACAAAATTACAAATGGCGAATCGGAATCTGGGGCCTATGGCACCAGAACTACGTATGCAACATGATAAAAATTGACCACAATGATTATGAAAGAAAAATTTGAAGACTATACCGAAGCTGAGTTCATGGAAGTCCTGAACTAGCTTTTTAACGGCGTAAGCGCTACCAAAGAAAATGCCGAAGAATACGTTATTAGCCTTATCGACCACATTACAGAAGTGACTGAACATCCAGAAAAATCAGATTTATTGTGCTATCCACCCGAAGGCCGGGAGGATAGCGCTGCAGGGGTTATGAAAGAAATAAAAGAGTGGCGAGCAAAAAATGGTAAGCCGGGCTTCAAAGAGTAAGAACCCCATACACAAACAGCTCTAACACTATAAAAAAGGAAATCATCCATGGAAGAATTACATCATCACCTCCAGCAATTACCTGGCTTTCTGCAAGCCGAGCTTGCGGCTCACGTCGGCGACTGGAACGGAACACGTTACATCGATATAACCGATAAACACATACACGCTATCAATCATCTGGTTGCCAGCAAACGTGCGCCCTTGCGACAGGACCACATCGACAATTCGTATTTTTTGTGGGGCACTGACCCCTGGGATAAATCGTCTCTTGAGTTAAATGCACAGATGCGGGGTATGCCAAGCGGAGTGCCCACTGATTTTTACTATATGACGGGAGACGCCCGTTTTCATATGGAGAGCATCCGCTTTCTAAACGAACTCAAAGGCAATCTCGAATCGCTGCATGCTCGGCTAATAGAACAGGAACGCGAGTATAACGAGCGCATGGCCCAAGAAGCCGCACACCGCCAAGCCGAAGAAGCAGCGCGCGCAAGAGCCGAGGCTGAAGCGGCAGCTCGACGACTCGCGGAGGAACAAGCAGCGCAGCAGCGGGCCATAGAGGCCGCGTTACAACTTGCACAGCGTCAGGTCGAAGAAGCCAAGCACGCTTTGGCCTTGCGCAACGCCGAGGAAGCTCGCGCTAAAGAGGCCGAATCCCGCCATGCGGTCGAGGTGACATTTGGACCTGAAGCATCGCGAGAAATCGATAATGCAATCAAGGTACTGAGAGGCACTATCGAAATCGCGATCACAGACTTCTCGAACGCGATCAACGCTCACGGCGCGCTCGGACTGAGCCAGCTTGAAACAATTCAACATATGAACGCCACTCACTAATCTTTCGCGACAAGGCCGGGACCAAGGCGATGACGCTTTGGTCCCGGCACTGTGCATCAAGTGGAACTGACACAAGGCATCAAAACAGACCTGATCGCTACTCAAATCATGCTCGACCCTGACCTCCGCCTCCTTGAAATAACTGATAGCAACTTCGCCGTTAACACGATTAAAGCTGTGAGAAAATAGCCGCTTTCCCGACTCGGGCCTTGCTTGTTACGGACGACTTGATTTTGTCAGCATTAACGCCGCCGACCGAGCCTGACTTGGCTTACCAGGTAACGCAGACTGTTTTGGCCACGGCGGATATGCCGACAGCTTATGACTTTTCCACTCTAGACAAAGATTATTGCATCCCTCACCCGACCTCAGGAGAGTTGAGCTTCGGTTACATTTCTATGTACGAAAGCCGCAACCTGTAGTGGTCTAATGGTTCCGGACACTCATTTAGGCGAGAATATCGCCAGATAGAGGTGTCTGATGACCAAACAACGCCGTACCTTTTCCGTTGAATTCAAACGCGAGGCCGCAGGCCTCGTGCTCGATCAAGGCTATAGCCATATCGAAGCCTCCCGCTCGCTTGGGGTGGTCGAATCTGCGCTGCGTCGCTGGGTCAACCAGCTTCAACAAGAGCGCAACGGTGTCACTCCACAGAGCAAAGCCCTCACGCCCGAGCAGCAAAAAATCCAGGAGCTCGAAGCCCGGATCGCCCGTCTTGAGCGGGAGAAATCCATTTTAAAAAAGGCCACCGCGCTCTTGATGTCGGAAGAGCACGAGCGCATGCGCTGATTGATCAGCTCAGTGTCCATGAGCCAATCGAATTGCTGTGCGAAGTGTTCGAGGTACCTCGCTCGTGCTACTACAACCATTGCCTGCGGCGTCGGTCTCCAGACGCCGAGCGGGTTCGTTTACTTAGCCGAGTCAATGAGCTGTTCGGGCAAAGTCGAGGCGCTGCCGGCAGCCGCAGTATCGTGTCGATGATGCAGGCGGATGGCGAGCAAATCGGTCGGTTCAAGGTGCGTAGCTTGATGCGGGAGCTGGGATTAATCAGCAAGCAACCAGGCTCGCATGCTTATAAAAAAGCAACAGTGGAGCGGCCTGACATTCCGAACATTTTGAATCGGGAGTTCGATGTACCCGCGCCCAATCAGGTCTGGTGTGGCGACATCACCTACATCTGGGCGCAAGGAAAATGGCATTACCTGGCGGTGGTTATGGATCTTTACGCGCGTCGGGTGGTGGGCTGGGCGTTTTCGAACAAACCGGATACGGACTTGGTGATCAAGGCGCTGGACATGGCTTATGAGCAACGCGGCAAGCCTCAGGGCCTGCTGTTTCATTCCGACCAGGGCGTCCAATACGGGAGCCGACAGTTTCGCCAGCGGCTTTGGCGATACCGCATACGCCAGAGCATGAGCCGCCGGGGTAATTGCTACGACAACTCGCCGATGGAGCGTGTGTTCCGCAGCTTGAAAACTGAGTGGATACCGACCGTGGGCTACATGACGGTCCAAGAGGCTCAGCGGGATATCAGTCATTACCTGATGCATCGTTACAACTGGATTCGGCCACACCAGTTCAATGATGGAATGGCGCCCGCTCAGTACGAGAAAAACCTTAACGTCGTGTCCGGGATCAGTTGACCACTACAACCTGACCTTGCCAGGCGGAGAAATTTATTTGCGTGTAGGTAAGCATTTCGGCTTCAGTAGCGGTTTTGGAGTCAACCACATTTGGCAGGGGCACGGTCATGAACTGGCCAAGTCTGGCTGCAAAACCATTCAGGATGTATCTGCATTTGTTGCCGGAATTTTAAGTGCAGGTGCACAGATTTATTGCGAGGGTTATCAGACGCGTGATGGGCATCGACTTACGGTCATACGCAATGCCAGAGGGTGCGCAATTTTGTCGCCACAAGAAGAAGCTGAACGAGGATTTTTCTACTCGGTGGTCACCGCCTACAAAATACTTAGGAGGCGACCGGCGATCAAAGTAGGGACTCTGAAACCAAAAAAAGCGCCATAGGCGCCTTTTTCAGAGTACGAGAGGGCTGGTAGTCGCAGCGCTTGCTTAGCACGTCCAGACACGAGGCCTGAAAGGGGTCGAAAGCCAACCGTTGTCGCCAGTTGCCGCTACCGCACGAGTGACGCCTCGCACAATCCACACCTGCTCGCCGGTATCGTCATTGAATCGAGCAGGCCCTGCTCTTATTGAGCCCTCGCGAGCATTCTGATGAAACACAGGGTCGTCGTCAACCACAGGGCTGCATTCTGAAACTGCTTTGATACTGGCACTTCGCTGATGCCCCGCCCTTCCTACAACACCTTCCTCACATTCTCCGGTAAATAATCCACATACTTACGCATCGGATTCTTTTGACATTGGGCGATAATGCCCGGCGCCGCCTCCAGCAGTTCAACAATCAACGCCTGACGTTCGTCCAGGGTGAGAAATTGCTCTATGACCGGACCGCTCGACAGGTATAACTCTGTCCGCATTAGCGCATCCGGCTTGACGTCCTTGCGCCATTTGCGACCCTCGAACATTTCCCTGTTCAACTGCCAGCACAACTCCTGCTTCAGCTCGGCATTGGATGTCAGCGGCGGGTTGGTGTGTGGTCGCCCTGTGAAGGTAAACGTGACCGTAACTGCTTCGCCCTCGGGATGAGAGGCCGGTGGCTCCCAGGGTTCAAAGGTCCATAGCTCAACAGCACTTCGGGTCAGGCTGATGAACCTCGGATCAGTTGCCCCCCGCACTTCAAGAAAGCGCACGCCGCCATCGGCCTGAATGAAAATCCTGACGGTGACACTGTTTTTTACCAAGGCATAACGCATCGACGCCGGATAGTCCGGCTCCGGCATATACAACGGTACCGGATACGACGGCAACGCCTGTGCTGTCCCCGCCGAGAGTAACCCCGCCAACACGATCACACTCAGCACGCGGCTCATTCGCTGCCCTCCGCTTGCTCGGCCAACCCGACCATCAATACCTTGACCGGCGCAGGCAGGTAATCCCCATACAGATGATCCGGATTGCTTCTGCAGTTGCTCACTACCGCAGGTATCGACGTTCCGAGCAATTCAAGCAACGCCTTGCGTTGGGGCTCGCTGCGCTGGTGGGCAACATGACTGCCGAACAGCGCCTGCCCGGTGTACCAGAACACGTCGACTTTACTCAGCGGCTCTTTGGGATAGTTCTGGCGGGCGGATTTCACTTCGTGGTTGAGGTAACCGCAACGGATGTTGCCCAGGCCGACGCTGACTTCGGTATTGAAACGCCTGTAGCCATGGGAGCCGAAAATCACCGGCACGGTGATCGTGGTCATGGGCGGCGCGCCGACTGTTCCCACCCAAGGCTTGTAGCGCCATTGACGTAGCGCCTGCTCCACCGCTTCGGCGAGTTGCGGGTGGCCGCTCTCTACGGCCCTGACTTCGCGGACCTGACCGTCGGACTTTATCCACAGCTGTGCCCGGACCTTGCCTGCGTAGCGGGTCTTGACCAGTTCAGGAGGAAACACCGGTGCTGGCGTGTACACCGGCACCAGAAATGACTCCGTCGCGCCAACGTGCGGGGCCAGTGCGACGGCAATCATGAAGGCGGAAATTCTCATTGTTGTAAGGGCTCATCGTCGTGGTGCGCCGCTGCGGCGCAATGACGACGATGGTAAAAGCCTGCCGAAAGGCCAGTAAGCACGCGTCTTCCGATACGCCTGTAGGACCCATCCCAAACTTTTGAAACACATACAAACGCTCGCCAAATGTTCATAAAAGAACAGGAAAACGTCCGTATCTCCTACAAAAAATCAGTCCAAAGGCACTGCTTTTTTCTGTAATGAAAATGTAATATTCGCATTCGCAAAAAAACAATAATCAGGAGCTTCTCCATGTTTGGGTTTTTCCGCCCTGCCAGGCATCAGGCACCCCTTCCCGAAGAAAAGGTCGATAGCACTTATCGGCGTCTGCGCTGGCAGATCTTCGCAGGCATCTTTATCGGTTATGCCGGTTACTACCTGCTGCGCAAGAATTTCTCGCTGGCGATGCCGTATCTGATCGACGAAGGCTATACGCGTGGCCAGCTGGGCGTGGCGATGTCGGCCATCGCGATTGCCTACGGCTTGTCGAAATTCCTCATGGGGATCGTTTCGGACCGCTCCAACCCGCGGTACTTCCTGCCCTTCGGCCTGCTGGTATCTGCCGGGATCATGTTCATCTTCGGCTTCGCGCCGTGGGCGACGTCCAGTGTCACGATCATGTTCGTGCTGCTGTTCATCAATGGCTGGGCACAGGGCATGGGCTGGCCGCCAAGCGGGCGGACGATGGTCCACTGGTGGTCGCAGAAAGAGCGCGGCGGCGTGGTGTCGGTGTGGAACGTGGCGCACAACGTTGGCGGCGGCCTGATTGGCCCGCTGTTCCTGCTTGGCATGGGCTGGACCAACGACTGGCACGCAGCATTCTATGTGCCGGCGGCCGTTGCGCTGCTGGTGGCGGTCTTTGCTTTCGCCACCATGCGCGACACCCCGCAATCGGTGGGCCTGCCGCCTATCGAGCACTACAAGAACGATTACCCGGAAGGCTACGATGCCAGCCACGAAGAGGAATTCAGCGCCCGGGAAATCTTCGTCAAATACGTGCTGCGCAACAAGTTCCTGTGGTACATCGCGATGGCCAACGTGTTCGTTTATCTGCTGCGCTACGGCGTGCTGGACTGGGCCCCGACCTACCTGAAAGAAGCCAAGCACTTCACGGTCGACAAGACCTCATGGGCCTATTTTCTTTACGAGTGGGCAGGTATTCCGGGCACGCTGCTGTGCGGCTGGATGTCGGACAAGATTTTCAAGGGTAATCGCGGCCTGACCGGCATGGTGTTCATGTTCCTGGTGACCATTGCCACGCTGGTGTATTGGCTGAACCCTGAAGGCAACCCGACCGTCGACATGATCGCGCTGGTGTCTATCGGTTTCCTGATCTACGGCCCGGTCATGCTGATCGGCCTGCAGGCGCTGGAACTGGCACCGAAGAAGGCAGCGGGTACGGCAGCCGGCTTTACCGGGCTGTTCGGCTACCTGGGCGGGTCGGTCGCGGCGAGTGCTGCGATGGGCTACACGGTCGACCACTTCGGCTGGGACGGCGGCTTTGTGCTGCTGATCGGCGCGTGCATTCTGGCGATGGCATTCCTTGCGCCGACGCTGCGGCACAAACAGGTCGCCAGCACCTCGCGCGATACCAAGGACTGACCCAAAGGCCGGTCAGGCGGTCTCTGACTTGCAGCGCTTGAGCCGCGCCTCCAGATTCAGGTCTGGCATGGCGTGGCTACGCAGGGCCTTGGCCGTCTGTTCCACGTACTCGCGAGTGGTTCCATAGCGCCCGCTGGCGCTGGCCAGCACCTGGCTCAGCACGCTGTCGGGCAGGTTGCCAGCGTAGCTGGGCAAATGCCGTTCCAGCACGAAGCCCAGCGCCTGTACTTTCCTGCCGTCTTCAAGGCGGCAATTGAGCCAGTGCGGGCGATACGACGGATACGGCATCTCACGCTCCCACAAGGCCAGCAGCGATTTCTCCAGGCATTCATCCGGCAGGCGATAGGCAAAGCCGGTGCATGAACCACCGCGATCCAGCCCGAATACCAGGCCTGGCACCTCAGGCGTACCGCGATGTTCGTGCGACCACAGGTAAAGCCCACGGTGATAACCGTGCACTCGACCGCGCTGGCTCTCTACCGCAGTGCACTCGGGACGCCAGATTAGCGAGCCGTAGGCGAACAGCCAGACCGGGCCGCCCTTATGAAGACGCATGGTGGCGTCCATGGATGCGAGCAGTTGCTCGCGGGTAAGCTGCGGACCCAGATCGATAACGGGCGGGTACGTCAGCCCAAGGCCGTCATGCACTGCAGCGGCCAACTCGTTGATTGGATTCTCCATTTGCCCCCCTGACAGTCTGGCTGTCAGTTTTTACCGAGCCCCGCTGACTCGCTCGTGGGTGAGCGGCATCAGGGTGTCGTGGTTCGGTTGTTGCCACAGACCAAAGGCCTGCCTCTACAAAAAGTTGTCTGGCGGCGAATTGACATCGCCGTAAGCTATAAGCAGCTGAAGCAATTTACACTCCAGTTATACAGCCGTCAGTCCGGCGTTACGGACGCGGTGCGTAGGCGAATACGTCTGCGCGCATCTGGTGAGCGTCCATTCCGGCACTGACAAGAGCGTCCAGCGTTCCGTAAACCATGGCAGGCGAGCCGCTGGCGTAGACGTAAACCGCCGACAGGTCCTTGATGTCTTCGCAAACTGCCTCGTGCAGCAGACCACAGCGCCCTTCCCAGCCACACAGGTCACTGACGACCTTGTGCAGGAACAGGTTCGGCAGTGCCGTCCACTCATCCCAGTGGCTGACCTGGTAAAAATCCTCGGGCCGACGCACGCCCCAGTACAAATGCACCGGATGACTGAAGCCTGCTGAGCGACAGTGCTCAAGCAAACTGTTCATTTGCGCCATACCTGTACCGGCAGCGATCAGTACCAACGGCCCGTCCGGCAGCTCGGCAAGGTGGGTATCGCCAAACGGCAGCTCGACCCGCGCCATTTTGTTGCGTTGCAGTTGCTCGATCAGACTGCGCGCACTGTCTTCACGAGCCAGTACATGCAGCTCCAGATCACGGCCACTGTGCGGTGCCGATGCGATGGAGAATGCCGACTTCTCGCCATTCTCCCGCTCGATCATCAGGTACTGTCCGGCGTGATAACGCGGTGGTTTGCCTGCCGGGGCTCGCAAGCCTACCCGCCAGACATCGCCACCGATTTCGACACACTCGCTCACCTGACAGGCAAAGCTGCGCACCGGCAGTTCACCCTTGGCCAGCACGCCATCCCAGAGCACAACACAATCTTCAAGCGGCTCTGCTACACACGTATGAATCTCGCCGTGATCAAGCTCCTGACCCGACTGCATCACTCGCCCCTCGACCAGCAACGCCGAGCAGATATGACAGTTACCGTTACGACAGCTCTGCGGGCATTCATAGCCCAGACGCTGCGCAGCATCGAGAATCCGCTCGCCCGGCAGGGTGTCCAGCACCGCACCTGACGGCTGCAAGGTTACGCGCATCAGTCTATTCCCAACTGAGTCCAGATCTCGTCCACGCGGCGTGTGGTGGCTTCGTCCTTGACGATAGCCCTGCCCCATTCACGCGTGGTCTCGCCTGGCCATTTGTTAGTGGCGTCCAGGCCCATTTTCGATCCCAACCCGGACACCGGAGAGGCAAAATCGAGGTAATCGATAGGCGTGTTGTCGATCATGACCGTGTCGCGCTTGGGGTCCATGCGGGTGGTGATGGCCCAGATCACGTCATTCCAGTCACGAGCATTGATGTCGTCGTCGGTGACGATCACGAACTTGGTGTACATGAACTGGCGCAGGAACGACCAGACCCCCAGCATCACGCGCTTGGCATGACCGGGGTACTGTTTCTTGATGGTCACAACCGCCATGCGATACGAGCAACCTTCGGGCGGCAGGTAAAAATCGACGATCTCCGGAAACTGCTTTTGCAGAATCGGCACGAACACTTCGTTCAGCGCGACGCCCAGAATGGCGGGCTCATCCGGTGGACGGCCGGTGTAGGTGCTGTGGTAGATCGGCTTGATACGGTGCGTGATGCGCTCGACGGTCAACACCGGAAAGCTGTCGACTTCGTTGTAATAGCCGGTGTGGTCGCCATAAGGCCCTTCGTCGGCCATCTCGCCCGGATGAATTACGCCTTCAAGCACGATCTCGGCGCTGGCCGGGACTTGCAGATTGCTGCCACGGCACTTGATCAGCTCGGTGCGCGAGCCACGCAACAGCCCGGCGAAGGCATATTCGGACAGGCTGTCCGGTACTGGCGTCACGGCACCGAGAATGGTCGCCGGGTCAGCGCCCAGCGCGACGGCAACCGGATAAGGTTCGCCGGGATGCTTGGCGCACCAGTCGCGAAAATCCAGCGCGCCGCCACGATGGCTGAGCCAACGCATGATGATCTTGTTGCGGCCAATGACCTGCTGACGGTAAATGCCGAGGTTCTGCCGCTCTTTGTTCGGGCCCTTGGTGACCGTCAGGCCCCAGGTAATCAGCGGTGCGACGTCGCCCGGCCAGCAGGTTTGCACGGGCAGCATGCCGAGATCGACGTCATCGCCTTCGATGACAATCTCCTGGCAGGGTGCATCCTTGACCACCTTGGGGGCCATGGCGATGACTTTGCGGAAGATGGGCAGCTTGGACCAGGCATCTTTCAGGCCCTTGGGCGGCTCGGGTTCTTTCAGAAACGCCAGCAGCTTGCCGATTTCACGCAGCTCACTGACCGCTTCGGCGCCCATGCCCATGGCTACGCGCTCTGGCGTGCCGAACAGGTTGCCCAGCACCGGGATATCAAAACCGACCGGTTTTTCGAACAGCAGGGCCGGGCCCTTGGCACGCAAGGTACGGTCACAGATTTCAGTCATTTCCAGCACAGGCGAGATCGGCATCTGGATGCGTTTCAACTCTCCGCGCTGCTCAAGCTGCTGCACGAAATCCCTAAGATCTTTGAATTTCATTAACCCGGCCATTTATCCAAATAGACGCACATCGTACCTGCTCCAGCCCTTCAAGGCAGCTAATCGGCGGCGCGCGGGCAAAAAAAATGGTGCCCCGAAGGACACCATTCTTTGTTTCAGCCTGCCAGTTACTTGCGTTTCATGGACAGGAAGAACTCATCGTTGGTCTTGGTCTGCTTGAGCTTGTCGATCAGGAACTCGATAGCCGCGACTTCGTCCATCGGGTGCAGCAGCTTGCGCAGGATCCACATGCGCTGCAACTCGTCATCAGCGGTCAACAGCTCTTCACGGCGTGTGCCGGAGCGGTTGATGTTGATGGCCGGGAACACACGCTTCTCTGCGATCTTGCGATCCAGAGGCAGCTCCATGTTGCCAGTACCCTTGAACTCTTCGTAGATGACTTCATCCATCTTCGAACCGGTTTCAACCAGTGCGGTGGCGATGATAGTCAACGAGCCGCCTTCTTCGATGTTTCGCGCAGCACCGAAGAAACGCTTTGGCTTCTCGAGCGCATGAGCATCGACACCACCGGTCAGTACCTTGCCGGAGCTCGGGATGACGGTGTTGTAGGCGCGAGCCAGGCGGGTGATGGAGTCAAGCAGGATGACGACGTCTTTCTTGTGCTCGACCAGGCGCTTGGCCTTCTCGATCACCATTTCGGCAACCTGTACGTGACGGGTTGGCGGTTCGTCGAATGTCGAGGCAACCACTTCGCCGCGCACGGTGCGCTGCATTTCGGTTACTTCTTCCGGACGCTCATCGATCAGCAGAACGATCAGGTGCACTTCCGGGTTGTTACGCGTGATGTTCGACGCGATGTTCTGCAGCATGATGGTCTTGCCCGCTTTCGGCGGAGCAACGATCAGACCACGCTGACCTTTACCGATCGGTGCGCACAGATCGATCACACGACCGGTCAGGTCTTCGGTGGAACCGTTACCGGCTTCCATCTTCATGCGAATCGTCGGGAACAACGGCGTCAGGTTTTCGAACAGAATCTTGTTCTTGGCGTTTTCCGGACGGTCGTAGTTGATCGTGTCGACCTTGAGCAGAGCGAAATAACGCTCACCTTCCTTTGGTGGACGGATCTTGCCAACGATGGTGTCGCCGGTACGCAGGTTGAAGCGGCGGATCTGGCTAGGGGAGACATAGATGTCATCCGGGCCGGCCAGGTAGGAAGCGTCTGCAGAGCGCAGGAAACCGAAGCCGTCCTGGAGAATCTCCAGCACGCCATCACCGGATATTTCCTCGCCACTTTTGGCGTGCCGTTTGAGCAGGGAAAAAATGACGTCCTGCTTGCGCGAACGGGCCATATTTTCTATGCCAGCCTGTTCGGCCATTTCGAGCAATTCGGTAATCGGCTTTTGCTTGAGTTCAGTCAGGTTCATATGGGGAATGACGTAATCATGTATGGAGGGGGAAATTAAGCTTTTGGCTTAATGAGGCCGCGCCGCAGAAAAGGCGACAGGATCGCGTACTAAATCGAAAGGAGAGCGTCGGCGACGGCTAGCAGGGGGCAACGGAGAAGCCGTTGCGGGGCCGAATGTACCACCTGATTTTCCAGGCGTCTAGTACGACACCCGAAAAAAACCCCGCTATTTGCGGGGCTTTGAAGTGCTTCAGATGTTGGCGTCGAGAAACGCGGCCAACTGCGACTTCGACAGAGCGCCCACTTTGGTAGCTTCGACGTTGCCATTCTTGAACAGCATCAACGTCGGGATACCGCGCACGCCATGCTTGGCAGGGGTTTCCTGATTCTCGTCAATATTCAGCTTGGCAATTGTCAGCTTGCCGGCATAGGTGTCGGCGATTTCGTCCAGCACCGGGGCAATCATCTTGCACGGACCGCACCACTCAGCCCAGTAATCTACAAGCACAGCACCCTCAGCCTTGAGTACTTCGGCTTCGAAGTTAGCGTCGGTGACGTGTTTGATCTTTTCGTTGCTCATGGAAGTCTCCGAGGTCATAGGCGAAAAACGACGCTCATCATAGCGGGCCGCAAGTCATTCAGGAAGCGAAGGTTCATTGAGTCTGGCTATGGTGGTGCATGACTGGAGTTATGGCAGAGGCTCAGCTGGAAGGCGAAACGAACACAATGCCAGTACGAAGCGCTGCGCCACGGATGTGATCCTGCATGGCCTTTTGCGCGGGCCCCGACGCATGCCGGGCCAGCGCGCGAAGGATCTTGCGGTGCTCCTGCCAGGTTTCCATGACCCTTGCCGCACGTATGAACGGCATTTTCTGGCTCTCAAGGAAGATGTCGGCACCTGCGGTCACGATCCCCAGCATGGCCTGATTGCCACTGGCGACCAGAATATGCCGGTGAAACTCGAAATCCAGCCGGGCTGCGGCCTCGAAGTCGCCGGCACGCAATTCCAGACGCATGGCCTCGACATTGTCTTCAAGCACGTCTCGTTCATCAGCGGTCAGGGTGACGGCTGCCAGGCCCGCGGCGAAGCCTTCCAGCGCGTAGCGCAGTTGAAACGTGTCGGCCGGAGAAACCTGTGCCTCGAAAGGCCAGGAAAAACCACTCGTGCGCTGTTCTGGTTCAGAAATGGACTGCACAAACACGCCTTTACCCGGCTGAACGCTGACCACTCCCAATGCGCTGAGCGATGACAAGGCCTCACGCAATGAAGCACGACTGACTCCCAGCAAAACAGCCAGATCGCGCTGCGATGGCAGGCTTTCGCCGGGCTTGTAGCCTTGCTCGGCAATCAACTTGCGAATGGCCCGGAGGGCTGATTCGGGTACTGCGAGTGAGTTGTGGGGCATCACTGTTCAGGCCAGTCAGTCCAGTAAAAATCCCTTTTATCGCCATCCCGAAGATTCTGCAAGCGACGCCCAGTGCTGCGGCGGCAGCGCTTTTCAACGCGCCAAAGCAGGGCGAGCCACACCTTTACTGGTCAGACCAGTAAGACCATAAACACGCTCCAAAGCTTGAGTTATGGCACGTCATCGCCTGATGGCATGCGCTGTGCACTGGAGACGGACCAACATCCTACGTTTCGCCCGGAGATTTCTATGACCAAGCGTTACAGCGCCCTGCTTGCTGCACTGTTTGCCAGCCTGATGCTGAGCCAGACACCCGCCCACGCCAACGGCCTGGACGACGTTGTAGCGCGTGGCACCTTGAAGGTGGCCGTTCCACAGGACTTCCCGCCATTCGGTTCGGTCGGTCCGGACATGAAGCCTCGCGGCCTGGACATCGACACCGCGCAACTGCTGGCCGACCAATTGAAGGTCAAGCTGGAACTGACGCCGGTCAACAGCACCAACCGCATCCCGTTCCTGACCACCGGCAAGGTTGATCTGGTGATCTCCAGCCTGGGCAAGAACCCGGATCGCGAGAAAGTCATCGATTTCTCCCGCGCGTACGCGCCGTTCTACCTGGCGGTATTCGGCCCACCTGATTCTCCGGTCAAGGACATCGCTGACCTGAAAGGCAAGACCATCAGTGTTACCCGTGGCGCTATCGAAGACATCGAGCTGTCGAAAGTTGCACCGGAAGGCGCAACCATCAAGCGCTTTGAAGATAACAACTCGACCATCGCCGCCTACCTGGCTGGCCAGACCGACCTGATCGCCAGCGGCAACGTGGTGATGGTCGCTATCAGCGAGCGCAACCCCAAGCGCATTCCAGCGCTGAAAGTGAAACTCAAGGATTCGCCTGTTTATGTCGGCGTAAACAAAGGCCAGCCGGAACTGCTGGGCAAGGTCGACGAGATCCTCAACGCCGCCAAGGCTGACGGCGCGCTGGAAAAAGCGTCGCAGAAATGGCTGAAGCAACCGCTGCCTGCCGATCTCTGATCACTGCTTTCCGGTAACAGGATTCACCAATGGCTTATCATTTCGACTTTACACCGGTCCTGCAGAACATCGATGTGCTGTTGCGCGGGGCTTTGTTCACGCTGGAACTGACGGCCATTGGCACCCTGCTGGGCGTCAGCCTCGGCATTGTCGGTGCCGTCGTGAGGGCCTGGAAGATCCAGCCCTTTGCGACGATCTTTGCGATCTATGTCGAGCTGATCCGCAACACACCGTTTCTGGTCCAGCTGTTCTTCATTTTCTTCGGCCTGCCGTCGCTGGGCGTGCAGATCTCGGAATGGCAGGCAGCGGTGCTGGCGATGGTGATCAACCTGGGCGCCTACTCGACAGAAATCATTCGGGCAGGCATCCAGGCGATTCCCAAGGGACAGCTTGAAGCGTCGGCAGCGCTGGCGATGAATCGTTATGAAGCGTTTCGCTACGTGGTGCTGGTTCCGGCGCTGGGCAAGGTCTGGCCGGCACTGAGCAGCCAGATCATCATTGTGATGCTGGGCTCGGCGGTCTGCTCGCAGATTGCCACTGAAGAACTGAGCTTCTTTGCCAACTTCATTCAGTCGCGCAACTTCCGCTCGTTCGAAACCTACATTGTGACCACGCTGATTTACCTGGCCATGGCGCTGCTGATCCGGCAACTGCTGGCCTGGATCGGGCGTCGCTACATATCGAGGAACAGCTGATGGATTTCACCCTCTGGGACATCCTGCGCAATCTGCTGATCGGCCTGCAATGGACCGTTGCCCTGTCGCTGGTGGCCTTCATTGGCGGTGGCTTGATCGGCTTGCTGGTGATGGGCATGCGTACCTCGGAAAAAACCGGCCCGCGTGTGACCGCCAAGCTCTATATAGAATTGTTTCAAGGCACACCATTGCTGATGCAACTGTTTCTGGTGTTCTTCGGTGTTGCCCTGATGGGCATGAACATTTCGCCCTGGGCAGCGGCAGCGCTGGCCTTGACGCTGTTTACCAGCGCCTACCTCGCCGAGATCTGGCGCGGCTGCGTGGAGTCGATCTCCAAGGGCCAGTGGGAAGCGTCTGCCAGCCTGGCGATGACCCCGTTCGAGCAGATGCGCTACGTGATATTGCCTCAGGCGCTGCGTATCGCAGTTGCGCCAACGGTCGGCTTTTCCGTGCAGGTGGTCAAAGGCACTGCGGTGACGTCAATCATCGGCTTCACCGAATTGACCAAGACCGGCAGTATGCTGGCCAACGCTACGTTCGAACCTTTCATGGTCTATGGCTTCGTTGCTCTGGGCTACTTCATCCTGTGCTACCCCTTGTCGCTGTGCGCGCGCCATCTGGAAAGGAGACTGCATGCCTCTGCTTAGAATTTCCGCCCTGCATAAATACTATGGCGATCATCACGTACTCAAAGGCATCGATCTGTCGGTCGAAGAGGGCCAGGTCGTGGCAATCATTGGTCGCAGCGGCTCGGGCAAAAGCACCCTGTTGCGCACGCTCAACGGCCTGGAGTCGATCAACGATGGTGTGATCGAGGTCGATGGCGAATATCTGGACGCCGCACGCGCCGATCTGCGCACCCTGCGTCAGAAGGTCGGCATGGTGTTTCAGCAGTTCAACCTGTTCCCGCATCTGAGTGTGGGCGAGAACGTGATGCTCGCGCCGCAGGTCGTGCAGAAGGTGCCCAAGGCCGAAGCGGCAAAGCTGGCGAGAAAGATGCTGGAGCGTGTCGGGCTGGGCGAAAAGTTCGACGCCTTCCCGGATCGCCTGTCCGGTGGCCAGCAGCAACGCGTGGCGATTGCCCGCGCACTGGCGATGTCGCCCAAGGTGTTGCTGTGCGACGAAATCACCTCGGCGCTGGACCCGGAGCTGGTCAACGAAGTGCTCAGCGTGGTGCGCCAGCTGGCTGCCGACGGCATGACCCTGATCATGGTGACCCACGAAATGCGCTTCGCCCGCGAAGTTGGCGATAAACTGGTGTTCATGCACCAGGGCAAGGTGCATGAAGTGGGCGACCCGAAAGTACTCTTCGCCAACCCGAAAACCCCGGAACTGGCGAACTTCATCGGCACCGTAGAGCACGCCTGACAAGAGCGGACGCAGAGCGTCGCACGATAGGTGGGGTCATCGTTCCTCCAGTGTAGGAACGCAGTAGTGGACGCCCCTGTGGGAGCGAACTTGTTCGCGAAAGGGCCGGTACATCCGCCGAAGACGCGTCGCCTGGCACACCGTCTTCGCGAACAAGTTCGCTCCCACGGCCTTCGACCAGAAGCCTGTAAGCTCAATTGTCCGGACTGTGTATAACGCCGAGCACTCCAACGTGGGAACGCAAAGCATCGGCACGACAAGGACATAACTATCACATTGATTAGCTAGCCATCCGCCATCTCACAAGAGTAATACCGGGTATTTCCGCTGCCTGGACAGCTTCGCGTTGGCGGCAGGCATGGATCGTGGCACGATGGTCCGGTTATCGAACTGGATTTCCTGACCATGCCGCACTCAACACCCAAGAATTTTTCACTGATCGCCGCCATCGACCTGGGCTCCAACAGCTTTCATATGGTTGTGGCAAAAGCCAATCAGGGCGAAATTCGCATTCTTGAGCGCCTGGGCGAGAAGGTGCAGTTGGCCGCTGGCATCGACGAAGAACGCCAGTTGACTGAAGAATCCATGCAGCGCGGTCTCGACTGCCTGAAACGTTTTGCCCAGCTGATCAATGGCCTGCCGCCCGGTGCCGTACGCATCGTGGGGACCAACGCGCTGCGCGAAGCCCGCAACCGCAACGACTTCATTCATCGCGCCGAAGAGATTCTCGGCCATCCGGTGGAAGTGATCTCCGGCCGCGAAGAAGCGCGCCTCATTTATCTGGGCGTTTCGCACACGCTGGCCGACACCCCCGGCAAGCGACTGGTCGCCGACATCGGCGGCGGCAGTACCGAATTCATCATCGGCCAGCGCTTTGAGCCGCTGCTGCGTGAAAGCCTGCAGATGGGCTGCGTGAGTTTTACTCAGCGCTACTTCCGCGACGGCAAGGTGACACCCGCGCGTTACGCACAGGCCTACACCGCTGCCCGCCTGGAAATCATGAGCATCGAACATGCGCTGCATCGCCTGAAGTGGGATGAAGCCATCGGTTCGTCAGGCACCATTCGCGCTATCGGCCTTGCACTCAAAGCCAACGGTTACGGCGCTGGCGAGGTTAATGCCGAAGGGCTGGCCTGGCTCAAGCGCAAGCTGTTCAAGCTGGGTGACGTCGAAAAGATCGACTTCGACGGCATCAAGCCCGACCGCCGCGCGATTTTCCCCGCAGGCCTGGCGATTCTTGAAGCGATCTTCGATGCGCTTGAGCTCAAGCGCATGGATCACTGCGAAGGTGCCCTGCGTGAAGGCGTGCTGTACGACCTGATGGGCCGCCACCATCACGAAGACGTGCGTGAGCGCACGCTCAGCTCGCTGATGGAGCGCTACCATGTTGATCTGGAACAGGCCGCACGCGTCGAAGCCAAGGCGCTGCATGCGCTGGAGCAGGTTGCCGAAAGCTGGGAATTGCAACACGAGAGCTACGCCGAACTGCTGAGCTGGGCCGCCAAGGTGCATGAGATTGGCCTGGACATTGCTCACTATCACTACCACAAGCACGGCGCGTACCTGATCGAGCACTCTGACCTTGCCGGTTTCTCCCGCGAAGACCAGCAAATGCTCGCTCTGCTGGTGCGCGGTCATCGCCGTAATATTCCCAAGGACAAGTTCGCCGATTTCGGCGCAGAAGGCATCAAGCTGATTCGCCTGTGCGTGTTGTTGCGCTTTGCGATTCTGTTTCACCACATTCGTGGCACCCAGGAGATGCCGCGTGTGATCTTGCGTGCCGACGGCCCGAATCTGGACGCCGAGTTCCCCACAGGCTGGCTGGAAAACAACCAGCTGACTCAGGCCGACTTCGCGCTGGAAGCGGAGTGGCTGACCCGAGTCGGCATCGTCTTCAGCGTACGCTGAGAACCGGGTTGCTCAGGCGCTCCAGCAGGGTCGCCTGGGCGCTTCGGGCGTTCTGATTGCCGGTCGGCATGCTACGCACGTAACGCCCGTCTGGCTGCAACAGCCAGCTGTGGGTGTTGTCGGTCAGGTAGCTTTCCAGCTCCTTCTTCACACGCAGAATCAATTTCTTGCCTTCCACCGGGAAGCAGGTCTCGACACGCTTGTCGAGGTTGCGCTCCATCCAGTCGGCACTCGACAGGAACATTTGCTCGTCGCCGCCGTTGAGGAAGTAGAACACCCGCGTGTGCTCCAGGAATCGGCCGATGATCGAGCGCACATGGATGTTGTGCGAAACCCCGGCGATGCCCGGACGCAAACAGCACATGCCGCGCACCACCAGATCGATGCGCACACCGGACTGACTGGCCTTGTACAACGCGCGAATGATCTTCGGATCGGTCAGCGAGTTGAACTTGGCGATGATGTGCGCTGGCTTGCCGTCGAGCGCAAACTGCGTCTCACGGGCAATCATGTCGAGCATGCCTTTCTTGAGCGTGAACGGCGCATGCAGCAGTTTCTTCATGCGCAGCGTTTTGCCCATGCCGATCAGCTGACTGAACAGTTTGCCGACGTCTTCGCACAATGCGTCGTCAGAGGTCAGCAGGCTGTAGTCGGTGTAAAGACGCGCATTACCGGCGTGATAGTTACCGGTCCCGAGGTGGGCGTAACGCACGATCTCGCCGGCTTCGCGACGCAGGATCAGCATCATCTTGGCGTGGGTCTTGAAGCCGACCACACCGTAGATCACCACCGCACCGGCAGCCTGAAGACGGCTGGCCAGTTGCAGGTTGGACTCTTCGTCGAAGCGGGCACGCAATTCGATCACCGCGGTGACCTCTTTGCCGTTACGCGCCGCATCGACCAGCGCATCGACGATTTCCGAGTTCGCACCGCTGCGGTACAGCGTCTGGCGCACAGCCAGAACGTGTGGATCCTTTGCCGCCTGACGCAGCAGGTCGACAACCGGGGTGAACGACTCGAAAGGGTGCAGCAGCAGAATGTCCTGCTTGCTGATCACGCTGAAAATGTTTTCGCTGTTCTGCAGCAGTTTGGGGATCGCTGGCGTGAACGGCGGGTATTGCAATTCAGGGTGGCTGTCCAGGCCAGTAATACTGAACAGGCGCGTCAGGTTGACCGGCCCGTTGACCTGATACAGCTCGGACTCGTTCAGGTTGAACTGTTTGAGCAGGTAGTCCGACAGGTGTTTGGGGCAGGTATCCGCTACCTCCAGACGTACCGCATCGCCGTAGCGACGCGAGAACAGCTCGCCGCGCAGGGCACGTGCCAAGTCTTCCACATCTTCCGAGTCCAGCGCCAGATCGGCGTTTCGGGTCAGGCGGAACTGGTAGCAGCCCTTGACCTTCATGCCCTGAAACAGATCGTCGGCGTGAGCGTGGATCATCGACGACAGGAAAACGAAGTTGTCGCCAGGGCCACAGACCTCTTCCGGCACCTTGATGACACGCGGCAGCAAACGCGGTGCCGGAATGATCGCAAGGCCCGAGTCGCGACCGAAGGCGTCGATACCTTCAAGCTCGACAATGAAGTTCAGGCTCTTGTTGACCAGCAACGGGAACGGGTGGGTCGGGTCCAGACCGATCGGGGTGATGATCGGCGCGATCTCGTCACGGAAGTAGCGACGTACCCAGGCCTTGAGCTTGGCCGTCCAGTGACGACGACGAATGAAGCGGACCTGATGCTTTTCCAGCTCCGGGAGCAGAATGTCGTTGAGGATCGCGTACTGGCGATCAACATGACCATGCACCAGCTCGCTGATTCTGGCCAACGCCTGATGCGGCTGCAAACCGTCGGCCCCGGCCTGTTCACGGGCAAAGGTGATCTGTTTCTTCAGACCTGCGACACGAATCTCGAAGAACTCATCGAGGTTGCTGGAGAAGATCAGCAGGAACTTCAGCCGCTCCAGCAACGGGTAGGACTCATCGAGCGCCTGTTCCAGTACCCGGATGTTGAACTGCAATTGCGACAGTTCACGGTGGATATACAGGCTGCTGTCGTCCAGGTTCGGAGCGACGATAGCGGGCACTGTAGCGGCAGGTGCCTCAATGGCCGGGATTACTTCGATGTCAGGTTCAACCGCGGGCGTCGCCTGCGGAACATCGACTTCAACAGCGGCTTCGATGAGTGCTTCGGTATTCATGAATGATCCTGTGAGGCTATTGCCCCTTCAACAGTTGAGCGGCGCGAACAGCGAAGTAGGTAAGGATGCCGTCGGCACCGGCGCGTTTGAAGGCCGTGAGGGACTCGAGAATAACCCCTTCACTCAGCCAACCATTCTGGATTGCTGCCATGTGCATCGCGTATTCACCACTGACCTGATAGACAAAGGTCGGCACTTTGAACTCATCCTTGACCCTGTGCAGGATGTCCAGATAAGGCATGCCCGGCTTGACCATCACCATGTCGGCACCCTCAGCCAGGTCAGCTGCGACTTCGTGCAGTGCCTCGTTGCTGTTGGCCGGGTCCATCTGATAGGACGCCTTGTTGGCCTTGCCCAGATTCAGCGAAGAACCCACCGCATCACGGAACGGGCCGTAATAGGCACTGGCGTATTTGGCCGAGTAGGCCATGATCCGCACATTGACGTGCCCGGCCAGCTCCAGCGACTCACGGATGGCCTGGATGCGACCGTCCATCATGTCCGAAGGCGCGATCACCTGAGCGCCTGCATCGGCGTGCGACAAGGCCTGCTTCACCAGTGCATCGACAGTGATGTCGTTCTGCACATAGCCCTCTTCGTCGAGGATGCCGTCCTGACCATGGGTGGTAAACGGGTCCAGCGCCACATCAGTGATGACGCCCAGCTCCGGGAAACGGTCACGCAACGCGCGGGTGGCGCGTTGCGCAATGCCATCCGGGTTCCAGGCTTCAGCGCCGTCCAGAGATTTTTTCTCGGCCGGCGTTACCGGGAACAAGGCCAGCGCTGGAATGCCCAGTGCGACCCAGTGCTCGGCTTCCTCAAGCAACAGATCGACACTGAGACGCTCGACGCCAGGCATCGAGGCAATGGATTCACGACGGTTTTCACCATCGAGGACGAATACGGGGAGAATCAGATCATCAACGGTGACAACGTTTTCACGCACCAGCCTACGGGAAAAGTCGTCGCGGCGATTACGACGCAGACGAGTGAGAGGAAACAGGCGGTTTGCGGGGGTAAAGCTCACGGCGAGACTCCTGAGCCCGCTTACGCGGGCAAGCGCGACAGTTATAAGCCGCCATTATGACCAATGTGTGACAGTCATGGTTCGACCTGCGACTGCACGTCGCGGTCATGGCCCTTATGAGGATCCAACCATTGTGGTTGTAAGAATCTTTAACGTCGAGACACATATCGACACTTTCATCATTGTCTTGGGCGCGTTAGGCTGCGCGTTCATTTCGCCAGCATCCAGACAATGCTCCAGAATTTCTTGAACGAATTCGGCTACTTTGCCCTGTTCCTCGGCACCTTTTTTGAAGGCGAGACCATTCTGGTTCTCGCCGGCTTTCTGGCGTTTCGCGGATACATGGACCTCAATATCGTCATCCTCGTTGCCTTCTGCGGCAGCTATGCGGGTGACCAGTTGTGGTATTTCATGGGGCGCAAACACGGCCGCAAGCTCCTGGCGCGCAAGCCCCGCTGGCAACTCATGGGCGACAAGGCCCTGCGGCTGGTGCGCAAGCACCCGGATATATGGGTACTGAGCTTCCGCTTCGTGTATGGCCTGCGAACGGTCATGCCGGTGGCCATCGGCCTGTCAGGCTACCCACCGGGGCGTTACCTGCTGCTTAACGGTATCGGCGCGGCTGTCTGGGCGGCTGCACTGGGTTCGGCGGCCTACCATTTCGGCGCGGTTCTCGAGGGCTTGCTGGGCAACGTCAAGAAATACGAACTCTGGGTGCTGGGTGCGCTGATACTGCTCGGCCTTGGTCTGTGGCTGCGCCGACGCATCAAGAACGCGCGTATTGCCCGTGAAGAGCGTGAAGAAAAGAGCCGCTTCTGTGCATCTGCAGCGGCGTCCGATCTGGATACACCTGTCCCCGTGCCCGTCGACCTGACGAAAAAATCAGACGAGTAATTTCTCCGTTTCCTTCCCCGAGTGGAGGCTGACAGGCCTCACTCGGCGGCAGTGCGCCGCTGCTGCCTGACCTTGCGAACATCACCCTCCCCCACGCATTTTTGCGTAGTCTGTAACGCGTCAACTGAACACTCGGCCCATAAAGCGATCAATCAATGGACGAATTAAAAGAAGCCTTAGATTGCTCAAGTACAAGGAGCCGAATCGATGCAGAAAAAAGTGGCTGTAATCCTGTCCGGTTGTGGCGTCTATGACGGTGCCGAAATCCATGAAAGCGTCCTCACCCTGCTTCGTCTGGATCAACGTGGTGCGCAGGTCCAGTGCTTTGCGCCGAACATCGCCCAGCATCACGTCATCAACCACCTGACTGGCGAGGAAATGCCCGAGTCGCGCAATGTGCTGATCGAATCTGCGCGCATTGCACGGGGTGACGTGAAGGACATCCGCGATGCAAACGCAGAGGACTTTGACGCCCTGATCATCCCGGGCGGTTTCGGCTCGGCGAAGAACCTTTCCGACCTTGCCCTGCAAGGCCCTGCCTGCCAGGTGGAAGCCGGGCTGCTGGAACTCGCAGAGGCGTTCGCAGAAGCAGGCAAACCGGTCGGGCTGATCTGCATCACCCCGGCACTTGCAGCGAAGATCTATGGTCCCGGCGTTACCTGCACCATCGGCAACGACCCTGATACCGCTGCGGCCATTACCAAGATGGGCGGCAGCCACGCGCCATGCGCTGTCGATGACATCGTCGAAGACGAAGCACGAAAACTGGTCTGCACGCCCGCCTACATGGTTGCCAAAAGCATCAGTGAGGCTGCATCGGGCATTAACAAGCTGGTTGACCGCGTGCTGGAGCTGACGCACGAGGGCGATGCCTGACCTGCCGCGGGACAAATCCAATGCACCGCCCGTCAGACGAGCGGTGTTTTACAACCCAGCCATAGTGATAGATCACGGCCTTATGCTTTACTGTATGCATAAACAGTATTTGAGTATTGCCAGATGTCCAGCCCCTATCCGGTTCGTGGCCGCGGTACTGCCAGCAACCCGCATAATCGCTTCGCACCCAGCCAGTCCGTGGCCGAGGACGACGGCTGGTATCAGGAAGTGCCACTTACCCAAGGCACTCAGGTTACCAGCGAGACCGCCAAAAGCATCATTACCCGCAACAGCTCGCCGGATATTCCCTTTGATCGCTCGATCAACCCTTACCGGGGCTGCGAACATGGCTGCATCTATTGTTTCGCCAGGCCCAGCCATGCCTACTGGGACATGTCGCCGGGGCTTGATTTCGAAACAAAGCTGATCGCCAAGACCAACGCAGCGGCGCTGTTGGAGCAACAGCTCTCCAAACCAGGCTACCGCTGTGCGCCCATTACGTTAGGGGCCAATACCGACCCGTATCAGCCTATCGAACGTGAATACCGCATTACTCGCGCCACGCTTGAGGTGTTGTTGCGCTATCGGCACCCGGTCAGCATCATTACCAAGGGCTCGCTGATCCTGCGCGACCTGGACCTGCTCGCAGAGATGGCCAGACTTCGGCTGGTGTCAGTATTCATCAGCCTGACTACACTGGATGACGAGCTCAAATGCATCCTCGAACCCAGGGCGGCAGCGCCCAAGGCTCGCTTGCGGGCCATTCGGGTGTTGCGTCAGGCGGGCGTTCCCGTCGGGGTGCTGTGCGCGCCCATGATTCCGATGATCAATGACAGCGAACTGGAGGCGCTGCTGAGCGAGGCGAAAGCGGCAGGCGCGCTAAGCGCAAGTTACGTGATGCTGCGCCTGCCGCTGGAGGTCGCCCCGTTGTTCGACGAATGGCTGAAGACATATTACCCGCAACGCGCCGAACATGTGATGAGCCTGATTCGTCAAAGCCGCGGCGGAGCGCTGTACGACAGTCAGTTTGGCTCGCGAATGCGCGGCGAAGGACCGCTTGCTGATCTACTGGCTCAACGCTATGCCTTGGCAATCAAACGGCTTGGATTGAACAAACGTGGTGGCTTCACACTCGATTGCGATGCGTTTTGTCCGCCAGGAGGACAAATGTCACTGCTGTGACGAACTTGGTACTATCGTGCAAACCCGCGTCCCAGAGCCATCGCATTCAGTTTCGCTTAAGCTTGGGCGATTAGTCTGTAATTCGGAGTGTCACCAGCGATAGTGCTCAAGGGATTTGTTCGTGATACCACTTACAGGGATCACATCCGGCTCTGGTCAAACAGGCATGAAGAATCCACATCAATCCGTCAGAGAGGATGAAGACATGACAGACATCGGTAAACAGCATTCGGCTACGTCGTCCAGCACATCAAGCCATTCAGACAGCGCCGACGTAGCGTTGAAACATATTGTCGATGGCTTTGTACATTTTCGTAACGAGGTCTTCCCCCAGCAGGAAGAACTGTTCAAGAAGCTGGCGACCGCCCAGTCGCCACGGGCCATGTTCATCACCTGCGCCGACTCGCGCATCGTGCCTGAACTGATTACCCAAAGCTCGCCAGGCGACCTGTTCGTGACGCGTAACGTCGGTAACGTTGTGCCTCCGTATGGCCAGATGAACGGTGGTGTGTCCACAGCTCTGGAGTACGCAGTTGTCGCGCTGGGCGTGCAACACATCATTGTCTGCGGACATTCCGACTGCGGCGCCATGCGTGCAGTGCTCAACCCTGACAGCCTGGACAAGATGCCTACGGTAAAAGCCTGGTTGCGGCATGCCGAGGTCGCCCGCACAGTGGTCGAGCAGAACTGCAGTTGCAGCGGCGAGCTGGAAACCATGCAGGTCCTGACTCAGGAAAACGTGATTTCCCAGTTGCATCACCTGCGTACCCACCCTTCGGTCGCAGCGAAAATGGCCAGCGGCCAATTGTTCATTCATGGCTGGGTCTACAGCATCGAAACCAGCGAAATCCTGGCTTATGACGCCGAGCTCGATCGTTTCATACCGCTCGACGGTTCGGGACCGACGCCGATGGCTTCACCGAAAGCACGCTTTTCAGCCGACTGATCACCAGTCCGACTGACGGCAAGCCCTTCTATATCAGCTGATGGCGGCTGCGCAGGATGCGCGTCGCCCGTCTTGCCTCGTCTGAAGAATCCCGGAGAAGCGTCATGGGTATTACAGCATTGAAAACCGCTTTACCACGGGAGCTGCTCGCTTCCGTGGTCGTGTTTCTGGTCGCCCTGCCGCTGTGCATGGGGATCGCCATTGCATCCGGCATGCCTCCGGCCAAAGGTCTGATCACCGGCATCGTGGGCGGGCTGATAGTCGGCTGGATAGCCGGTTCGCCGTTGCAGGTCAGCGGTCCCGCAGCCGGTCTGGCAGTACTGGTTTTTGAAGTGGTACGCGAGCACGGTATGGCCATGCTGGGTCCTATTCTGGTACTCGCCGGGTTGCTTCAGCTGCTGGCAGGTCGATTCAAGCTTGGCTGCTGGTTCCGGGTCACGGCACCTGCGGTGGTCTATGGCATGCTCGCCGGTATCGGCGTGTTGATCGTACTGTCACAGGCACACGTGATGTTCGACAGCGGTCCCAAACCTTCCGGGCTGGACAATCTGATCGCCTTCCCTTCTACACTGATCCAGGCCTTCGGACCAGGCACCGGCATGCAGGCCGGTATGCTCGGTCTGGGCACCATGCTGATCATGTGGGGCTGGGAAAAACTTCGTCCGCAGTCTTTGCGCTTCGTACCCGGCGCGCTACTGGGCGTGGGTATCGCAACTGGCATCAGCCTGTTCATGGCCTTGCAGGTCAAGCGTGTCGAAGTGCCTGACAACCTGGCGGACGCCATCGACTGGCTGCGTCCGACCGACCTGATGAATCTGGCCGACCCGGCCATTCTGGTTGCCGCTATCGTCGTAGCATTCATTGCCAGTGCCGAAACCCTGCTGTCCGCCTCGGCGGTTGACCGCATGCACAGTGGCCAGCGTTCGGACTTCGACAAGGAACTCAGCGCTCAGGGCGTGGGCAATATGCTCTGCGGCGTGCTCGGTGCATTGCCGATGACCGGCGTTATTGTGCGCAGCTCGGCCAATGTCCAGGCCGGTGCCACCACGCGCTTCTCGACGATCTTCCACGGTCTGTGGCTGCTGGCGTTCGTTTTGCTGCTGTCAAGCGTACTGCAGAGCATTCCGGTCGCGAGTCTGGCTGGTGTGCTGGTCTACACCGGCCTGAAGCTGGTCGATCTGAAGGCATTTCGTGGTCTGGGCCGCTATGGCCGGATGCCGATGTTCACGTATGCGGCGACTGCCGTGGCGATCATCTTCACCGACCTGCTGACCGGTGTACTGGTCGGTTTCGGTCTGACCCTGGTGAAGCTGGCGTTCAAGGCTTCGCGCCTGAAGATCAACGTGGTCGAACTGGCGGGCGAGAAGGAATTCTAGCTGCGCCTGGTCGGTGCCGCGACGTTCCTCAAGGTGCCTGCGCTGACTCAGGCTCTGGGCACTATCCCGCAGGGCAGTACCGTGCATGTGCCGCTGGGCAATCTGTCCTACATAGACCACTCGTGCCTGGAACTGCTGGAAGAGTGGGGACGTTCCAATGCCGCTCATGGCACCCGACTGCTCATTGAGCCGCATGGGTTGAAGCGTCGTCTTGAAGGGCGGATCTACACAACAACGGGTATAGGCTCGGGCGCCGCCTGATAGTCAAAGCGTTGGGGCTGAAGCCTGGAATGACGATAGGAGCCGGATGGGTCTTCGCATAGCAGCGGAGCGATATCCGGCTCCTTCCATTGCGGGCGAAGACATTGATTCGGGCCTCTGAATCAGATGACGGAGCGCTCCAGCTCCAGGCCGATACCCAATTGTCGTGACAGGCTTGGCCAGCGCTTCCACGCTGCACCTGTATCAGGACTGGTCAGTTTTTCGCGGTAGGCCTCGACAGAGTCCAGCGCGAAACTTTCATCATCAAGCAGCTTGTCGACGGCATGGTGAACCGCCTCGTCCAGCTGGTTGGCAAATTGCTCGCCGATCAACTGGTGGGCAATCACGCTGGCAACCGTGGTATTTGACGGTATCAGCGGCTGACCAAAATGCTTGATGTACAGATCGTTCACCTCCTCGACCAGTCTGTGTGCCAGATAGGCCTCGTCCAGCAGGCTTTCCAGCCCTTCATGTCCGTCCATGATGGAAGGGGGTGCTGCGAAAAAATGCTCTGCGATTTTCAGTACCGGTTTAATCTGCCCTTCGATACCGGCTTCTACGGCGACCTCGTGAGCAGCGTCCAGCAGGTCGGGGACCAAGTCGATGTAAGCAGTGACGAAACGCGTCAACACGTCCTTCGCGTCGACATCCGGGAGGTGAATGGCGGGATGAAGATGTGGGAGCTTTTGTTCCAACTGTTGCAGCAAGTGGCCGGTCTCGGCTTCATGTTGATGGGCTAGTTGTATCTGCTCGCGCAATGCGGCGGTGTTCATGGCAGTGGGGACTCCTGAGGGCGTTAAACCCCGTGGTTCGGTTATGGAGAGTCATACGTTAGCTCGGTTAACTAAATGCCTAAGACATTTTTGCTATAACCGAAACGCATTTATATGCACTGGCTATATCAAAGCGCTTTTTGCTCAGTTTCTGACCATTTGCCTACATTGGCGCATAAATACGGCACCTTGCGCTGATGTAAGCAGGCTACTCTGAAGCCGCCCGCAGCCCTTTCGACACGCTGTCTGACATAAAAAGTGAGCCCGGCATGACTCAGCCTCTTTTATCCAAGCGGCTTGCTCTGCGTTTAATCTGTTTGCTGGTGATCATGTTCATCTGCGGATTTGCATTGCCGTCGCTCTATGCTTTGCTGACCGGGCATGACAGAAACCGCGACCAGGACGCTTCGCGGCAGATCGAGGTGCAGTTCACCGCGACAAACTCTGCCGGGATGGTCTGGGCGTTCTACCCGCGCGCCAGCCAGATGCAAATCAACCCTGGTGCGGTCAACGAGATGATTTTCGTGGCGCAGAACCCTACTGACAAACCGATGAAAGCCCAGGCTGTACCGGGCATTTCGCCGGGGAAGGCGGCAGAGTGGTTTCACAAGACCGAATGTTTCTGCTTCACCCAACAGACCTTACAGCCGGGTGAGCGTATCGAAATGCCCGTGCGCTTCATCGTTGATCGCGACCTGCCCGCAGAGGTGAAACGCCTGACCCTCGCCTATACGCTGTTCGATGTCACTGCGCCCTAGGCTCTGTACGTAAAGTGGCTGCGCTCGGTGATGCTGCGTTAAAAACAGGCTCGAGCGCGAGTCCGATCGGAATGCTCATTTACAACACGTAGAGTCGAACGCGACCCCGGCCGTTCCTCGCCTGTTTTTGCCTTGCCTGACCTTCGCTCGCCGACTTTTCGTACAGAACCTAGGCGCTCGAAGCCATATAGGCCATCATCCCCAGCCGCATGCCGATCACTACCCGCGTTGATGCCATGACCCGTATCCAGAAAACCGTTTTTATCGCTGCCGCCCTTGTTGCCCTCGTTCTGGGCCTGATCCTCAGCCAGTTGCTGCCGGGCAGCGGGTCTGAGGATCAGGCGGCACTTAACGATGCAGGTATTGTGCTGCTACCGAAAAGCCGCCCGTTGCCAGCCTTGAGCATGTCGGACCAGAACGGCGCAGCGGTGGCCCTTGATGACTTGAAAGGCAAATGGACGCTGATGTTTTTCGGCTACACCTTCTGCCCGGACATCTGCCCCACTACCCTGGCGCAGATAAAGCAGATCAGGACCGAGCTGCCTGAAAAGGTGGTCGAGCGCATGCGTGTGGTGCTGGTCAGCGTCGACCCTGACCGCGACACGCCGCAGCAGCTCAAGCAATATCTGGGTTATTTCGACAAGCAGTACATCGGCCTCACGGCACCTGTCGCTGATATCCAGAAGCTGGCCAACGCAGTGAGCATCCCGTTCATTCCCGCAGACACCAGCAAAGCGAACTACTTCGTCGATCACAGCGGTAATCTGGCTTTGATCGGCCCGGATGGTACGCAGCGAGGCTTTATCCGCGCACCGTTGAACAATCAGAAGCTGGTGAAGCAATTGCCGAGGCTGCTGGAAAGGGATTAGGGCCTGTGAGATTCCTGCGGGAGTAACCGGGGCGGCGATCCGCATTGCTCACGACGACTTGGTCCAAACGCTCTATTTTCTGAAGGCTTTACCGGCCTCTTCGCGAGCAAGCTCGCTCCCACGACGCGCCTGTATAACTATGAGCACAGAGCGTGGGAGCGATAAGGTGTTCCCGACGCTCTGCGTCACAAGGGACGCAGAGCACTGGCGCGAGAACCACAAGGTGCGATCAGATCAGAACGCCGGAACCACAGCGCCTTTGTATTTCTCGGCCAGGAAGGTTTTCACTTCAGGACTCTGCAGGGCCGCTACCAACTTTTTCATCGCGTCTGAATCCTTGTTGTCCGGGCGGGCAACCAGAATGTTCGCGTAGGGCGAATCGGCACCTTCGATGATCAGTGCGTCCTTGGTCGGCTCAAGCTTGGCGCTCAAGGCATAATTGGTATTGATCAGCGCCAGATCGACCTGAGTCAGTACGCGCGGCAACGTAGCTGCTTCCAGCTCACGGAACTTGAGGTCTTTCGGGTTATTCACGACATCCGAAGGCTTGGACAGGATATTGGTCGGATCCTTCAAGGTAATCAGACCTGCCTTGGCCAGCAGCAGCAAGGCACGGCCTTCATTGGTGGCGTCGTTTGGCAGGGCAACGTTGGCACCATTGGGCAGTTCTTCCAGCTTCTTGAACTTGTCCGAGTACGCACCGAACGGTTCTACGTGAACCTTGGCTACGGCCACCAGATCTGTGCCCTTGCCCTTGTTGAACTCATCCAGATACGGCTGGTGCTGGAAGAAGTTAGCGTCCATACGGTTCTGCGACACCTGTACGTTCGGCTGGATGTAGTCGTTGAACACCTTGATGTTCAAGTCCACGCCCTCTTTGGCCAGCGTCGGTTTGACGAACTCGAGAATCTCGGCGTGCGGCACGGCAGAGGCCGCGACGGTCAGGGTTTCGTTGGCCTGCGCGGACAAGGCAGTAACAGCGGCGAATATGGCCAATAGTTTTTTCATGCAACAACTCCTTTGGGCCCGCACAGGCGGGCCGATACCAACGGTTCGATCAACGATGTGTGAAATGCGCGACCAGTCTGTCGCCGATGGTTTGCAGAATCTGCACCAGCACCAGCAACAATACGACCGTCACGAACATCACATCGTTCTGGAAGCGTTGATAACCATATCGGATGGCCAGATCGCCCAGCCCGCCAGCACCCACGGCACCGGCCATGGCGGTGAACGACACCAGCGCAATGGCGGTAACAGTGATTGCAGCCAGAATGCCGGGGCGCGCTTCAGGCAGCAGCGCCTTGACGATGATCTGCCGAGTCGTCGCGCCCATGGCCTGCGTGGCTTCGATGATGCCGCGATCCACTTCGCGCAATGCTGTCTCTACCAGACGCGCAAAGAACGGCGTGGCGCCAGCGATCAGCGGCGGCAACGTGCCGAGAATGCCCAGTGACGTGCCGGTAATGATTTCGGTGAGCGGCATCATCACGATCAGCAGGATGATGAACGGCAACGCACGCAGCATGTTCACAATCAACCCGACCGTGGCGTACAGCTGCTTGTGTTCCAGCAACTGCCGCGGCGAAGTGAGGAACATCAGCACACCCAGCGGCAGGCCAAGCAGGATGGTGAAGCCCAGCGAAACACCGAGCATGATCAACGTGTCGCCGGTGGCGACCCAGATCTCGTACCAGTCGACATTGGAAAACAGGTTCAGAAAAGCGTCCATCAGCGCAGCACCTCCATATGAACGTCGGCGGCGGTGAAGCGCGCAAAAGCAGCGTCCATATCGCCGCCGGTGATGGCCAGCGTCAACTGCCCATAAGGGGTGTCCTTGATGCGGTCGATGCGTCCGGCAAGGATGCTGTAGTCGACGCCGGTTTCGCGGGCCACGGTGCCCAGCAGAGGCGCATACGTCGCATCGCCCTGAAAGGTCAGGCGCACGATACGCCCTTGAACATGAGCGAAATCGTCACGCTGTTCATTTTCATCGATCTGGTCATCTTCCTGCACAAAACGCTTGGTCGTCGGGTGCTGCGGGTGCAGAAACACATCGGCGACCTTGCCTTGCTCGACAATCACGCCAGCATCCATGACCGCCACCTGGTCACAGACGCGACGAATCACGTCCATTTCATGGGTGATGAGCACGATGGTCAGCTTCAGTTCGCGATTGATCTCGGCCAACAATTGCAAAACCGACGCAGTGGTCTGCGGGTCCAGCGCGCTGGTGGCTTCATCGCACAGCAGGATTTTCGGCTTGGTGGCCAGGGCGCGGGCGATGCCGACGCGCTGCTTTTGGCCGCCGGACAATTGCGCCGGGTATTTTTTCGCATGATCGGACAATCCAACCCGCTCCAACAGCTCAGCCACGCGCTGGTCGATCTGCTTGCGGGGCATGTCACCCGCCAGCGTCAGCGGCATCGCAACATTGTCGGCCACGGTTTTGGAGGCCAGCAGATTGAAGTGCTGGAAGATCATCCCGACTTGTTGGCGGAAGCGGCGCAGGCCATTGGCATCAAGCGCCGTGACGTCTTCACCGTCAACCACGATCTGTCCACCGCTCGGGGTCTCCAGACGGTTGATCAGGCGCAGCAAGGTACTTTTGCCAGCGCCGGAATGGCCGATGATGCCGAACACCTGGCCGCCGTCGACGCGCAGGCTGGTAGGGTGCAGGGCCGGTATTTCCTTGCCTGCCACCCGATAGGTTTTGTGGACGTTATGAAACTCGATCACGGAGCGAACCTTGTGGGGCGCGTTAAAAAATCAGCGCAGTGGCAGGACGCCACCTGCTTCGTTACCTCGGCCGGGTAAAGCCGGGCGCGCATTTTAGCCTGTCCGGCCCGCTGTGCTTAGCATTTATTTGCAGGCCGCCCTGCGCAACGGGCATAACGCGACCGTTGGTAAAGATGTGCGACAAATAAAGGGAACGGCTGTTTTAGGTCTCGGTCACTTCTTGGATACCGTGATTTCCCGCTTACGCCAGGGAAGTCGTATTCAGCGAACCCAACTCAATGATTGGGGCGAGATAAGGAGTCTCTGATGGCTAGCAAGAACGCACCACCTGTAACCGCAACGCCCAAGAGCGAAATGGCAGGTACTGACACTCTGGACCGTGGTAACACCAACGACAAGCTGGACAGCCTTGAGCAGTTCCGCTCGGACGCCACCAGCCAGGCATTGCGCACCAATCACGGCGTCAAGATTTCCGATAACCAGAACACTCTGAAAGTCGGCAGCCGTGGCCCGTCGCTGCTCGAAGACTTCATCATGCGTGAAAAGATCACGCACTTTGACCATGAGCGCATCCCGGAGCGTATCGTTCACGCCCGCGGCACCGCGGCACATGGTTATTTCCAGACCTATGAAGACCATGGCGCGCTGAGTAAAGCGGGCTTCCTGCGTGATCCGGGCAAGAAGACCCCGGTGTTCGTGCGCTTCTCTACCGTTCAGGGCCCGCGCGGCTCGGGCGATACCGTGCGCGACGTGCGTGGCTTTGCGGTCAAGCTCTACACCGAAGAAGGCAACTTCGATCTGGTCGGCAACAACATGCCGATCTTTTTCATTCAGGACGCCATCAAGTTTCCTGACTTCGTGCACGCGGTAAAACCAGAGCCGCATAACGAAATCCCGACCGGGGGCTCGGCTCACGACACCTTCTGGGACTTCGTTTCGCTGGTGCCGGAATCTGCACACATGGTGCTGTGGACCATGTCCGACCGTGCCATTCCGAAAAGCCTGCGCACCATGCAGGGCTTTGGTATCCACACCTTCCGCTTTATCAACACCGAAGGTAAGTCGAGCTTCGTGAAGTTTCACTGGAAGCCCAAGTTCGGCGTGTGCTCGCTGGTCTGGGACGAAGCGCAGAAGCTGGCTGGCAAGGACACCGATTTCCACCGCCGCGACCTGTGGGAATCCATCGAGATGGGCGACTACCCGGAATGGGAACTGGGCGTACAGATCGTTGCCGAGGAAGACGAGCACAAGTTCGACTTCGACCTGCTCGATCCGACCAAGATCATTCCCGAAGAACTGGTACCGGTCACTCCGCTGGGCAAGATGGTCTTGAACCGTAACCCGGACAACTATTTCGCCGAGACCGAGCAGGTTGCCTTCTGTCCGGGCCACATCGTGCCAGGTATCGACTTCTCCAATGACCCGCTGCTGCAAGGTCGCCTGTTCTCCTACACCGACACGCAGATCAGCCGTCTGGGTGGGCCGAACTTCCACGAGATCCCGATCAACCGTCCGATTGCGCCTAACCATAACGGTCAGCGCGATGCGCAGCACCGCACCACCATCGACAAGGGCCGCGCTTCTTACGAGCCGAACTCGATCGATGGCGGCTGGCCGAAAGAAACCCCTGCCGGCCCTGTAGATGGCGGCTTCGAGACCTACCCTGAGCGCGTTGAAGCGCACAAGGTTCGTGAGCGCAGCGAATCGTTTGGCGACCACTTCTCGCAGGCCACCCTGTTCTTCCAAAGCATGAGCCATCACGAGAAAGAGCACATCATCGCGGCCTATAGCTTCGAATTGGGCAAGGTCGAGCGCGAGTACATTCGTGCCCGTCAGGTCAACGAGATTCTGGCCAATATCGACCTGGAACTGGCCAGCCGCGTAGCCGCCAATCTGGGCTTGCCAGCACCGACTGCCGGGACCGTGCCAGTGCGTCAGACTTCGGTAAAAGAGTCGCCGGCGCTGAGCCAGGTCAACCTGCTTTCTGGCGATATCGTTTCACGCAAGGTTGCCATTCTTGTGGCAGACGGCGTGGACGGCAAAGCGGTCGAAGCCATGAAAGCTGCACTGACTGCCGAAGGCGCACACGCCAAGGTATTGGGCCCGACCTCCGCACCGGTCAAGACCGCTGACGGCCAGAGCCTGCCAGTGGACGCATCGGCTGAAGGCCTGCCTTCGGTAGCGTTCGACGCAGTCTTCGTGCCGGGTGGCAAGGCTTCGATCGAAGCGCTGAAAGGCGACGGCGTGGCACTGCACTTCATCCTGGAAGCCTACAAGCACCTCAAGGCCATCTCCTTTGCCGGGGAGGTCAAGGAGCTGTTGAGCCTGCTACGCCTGGAAGAAGATGCGGGCCTGCTGGAGGTATCCGATAGCAAATCGTTCAAAGCGTTCTTCAACGCGATTGCTCAGCACCGCGTATGGGATCGTGAAGTGAAAGCCAAGGCTGTTCCGGCTTGATCTGACGTGCTAGATCGCTCCCACGCTCCGGCGTGGGAGCGCCTTTCTGAACCTTCTCGCCCCCCACATAGACTCCCCAACACTTCTCGTTCCTCACGTTCCGCGTGGGAATGCAGTTCTGGACGCTCTGCGTCCGCTTTGAAGGATCGACTCAGGACTTCGCTGGCGTCAGGATGATCTGCGCTTTTTCATTGCGCTCGATCTGGCGACGCAATTGCAACTCGAAATCCGGATTGGCCTTGACCACCCGCTTGGTCAGCAACGTGGCCAGCCACGGATAGTCTTCGGTGCGCGGCACCACCATCAGCACTTCACAGTTGAACGCTACGGTATCCGCTGCGATATCGTCCAGTTGACGACGCAATGCACGCATATCGCCGATCTTGAGTTCAATTGTCGTGCTTTCTGCCGACGGATCGATGAGCTTGGCAACCCTTCTGGCTTCGGCCGCCTTCAAATCCGCTTCGGCTTTTTCCAGCTCGGCCTTGCGCGCATGGGCAATGGCGCCATTGACGCCACTGGTCAGTGCCGGCGCCTTGGGCATCAGCGCGCGCGCACGAGTGAGTGCGTTGGCCGCCGCATTCATATCACCCTTTTGCAGGCTGATCTGGCTGCGACTCAGATAGGCTTCGGCCAGACGACGCTGAAAAGGCTCGAGGCGGATATCGGCAGGATTGGCGGCCTGCAACGCGGCCAGTTGATCCTCGGCCGTCGCCAGCTCATTGCTGACGATGTTCTGCTCAAGCTGAGCGAACGCGTCAGGCTGAACGTCGGAGGCAGGCGTCTCGGCAGTGGGCGCACTCTGGCAGGCACCCAGCAGGATGGAAAATGCGACAAGCAGCAGATAGCGTGGGGCGAACGGCTTCATTCCTGCGATTCTCTAGTTTGCGCAAAAAACGAGCAAGTCTACACCGCTCGCCTGGGTAGAACAAAGCTGAGCAAAAACAACGCTGCAGCGGATACCACTATAGACGGTCCTGCCGGGGTGTCCTTGAACCATGACAATGATAGCCCGACACACACGGCTATCACGCCTAACAGGCTTGCACCCAGCGCCATTTGCTCCGGCGAGCGGGCGTGACGCTGCGCCGCAGCGGCGGGAATGATCAGCAGCGACGTGATCAGCAGAACGCCGACGATCTTCATCGCCACAGCGATCACCACGGCGATCAGCAGCATCAGCGCCATGCGCAATGCCGCGACGGGCAGGCCTTCGACCCGCGCCAGCTCTTCATGCACGGTGATTGCCAGCAGCGGGCGCCACAGCGCAACAATCAATACCAGCACCAGCGCGCTGCCGCCCAGGATCCAGGTCAGATCAGCCGGGCTGATGGCAAGCAGGTCGCCAAACAGATAAGCCATCAGGTCGATACGCACTTCATGCATGAAGCTGAGCACCACCAGGCCGAGCGACAGCGTGCTCGGTGCGAGGATCCCCAGCAGTGTGTCCGAGGCCAGCGGCTGGCGCTGTTGCAGCGTGACCAGCAGCACCGCCAGCAGCAGGCAGCCGACCGTCACCGCAATGGTCGGGCTGATATCCAGCAGGAAGCCAAGCGCCACACCGAGCAATGCTGCGTGGGAAAGCGTATCACCGAAGTACGCCATGCGCCGCCAGACCACGAACGACCCCAGCGGGCCTGCGACGACAGCCAGAGCAACGCCTGCGAGCAAGGCATACAGTAAAAAATCAGCCATGCTTGCAGTGGTCTCCGTGAACATGAGTGTGAGTATGTGAGGAAGTCGCCGGTGCATCATTCACCACAGCGCCATGCAGATCGTGGGCGTGGTCGTGATGGTGGTGATAGATCGCCAGGCTTTGCGCATTTTTGCCGAACAGCTCGACAAACGCCGGATCATGGCTGACCTGCTCGGGATGCCCGGAGCAGCAAACATGGCGGTTCAGACAGACCACCTGATCGGTCGTGCTCATGACCAGATGCAAATCATGAGACACCATCAGCACTCCGCACTGGTGGCGGTCGCGCAACCGGGTAATAAGGCCGTACAGCTCGGCCTGACCTGCCACGTCGACACCCTGCACCGGCTCATCGAGCACCAGCAATTCAGGCTTGCGCAACAAGGCTCGGGCCAGCAGAACGCGCTGCATCTCGCCACCGGAAATACCTTGAATCGGGCTATCGATGACCTTCTCGGCCCCGACTTCTTCCAGGGCAGACTCTGCAGCCATGCGGTCCACACCGGGCACCAGACGCAAAAAGCGCAGCACCGACAGCGGCAGCGTCTGATCCACATGCAGTTTTTGCGGCATGTAACCGACACGCAGCTTCGGCTTGCGCCAGACGGTTCCGGAGTCGGGCTTGAGCAGCCCCAGCACTGCACGCACCAGCGTGGTCTTGCCAGCGCCGTTAGGGCCGATCAGCGTAACGATTTCGCCCGGCTTTACGCTCAACTGGATGTTGTCCAGAACGCTTTGCCCGGACAGCGTTACAGCGACCTGTTCCAGACGTATCAATGCATCCGTCATCAAGCCGCCTTGCAGCCGGCGCATACACCCACGATCTCGACCGTCTGGCCTTCGACCGCGAAGCCAACGCCTGCAGCGGCATCGATGACGGCATTGCTGATGGCCGGGTGCTGCAGCTCGATCGCCGCGTGACACAGGCGGCAAATCAGAAACTGCCCCTGATGCGCATGAGTGGGGTGATTGCAGCCGGTGAACGCGTTGAGTGAGGCAATGCGGTGCACCAGACCGTTTTCCAGCAGGAAATCCAGTGCACGATAAACGGTTGGCGGCGCAGCGCGGCGACCGTCTTCATCACTCAGCACTGCAAGGATGTCGTAGGCACCCAGCGGCTTGTGGCTTTGCCAGACCAGTTCCAGCACGCGACGGCGCAAGGTGGTCAGGCGCAGCCCCTGTTTGGCGCACAGCGCATCGGCTTCGGCGAGGGCCGAATGCACGCAGTGAGAGTGGTCATGGGGGCGACTGGCCAGGGGAGTATTGGGCATGAGCAGCGACGATATTGGCTAGAGACGTTATTATGTTACCTGTTCCTGGCTTATATGAGTGATTCGAGTGCGCCGTCTTTTAAATCTTGTTGCTGTTTTGTGGGTCAGTCTGCTGGTCATTTCCCCTGTTCAGGCCGAGGTCCGGGTGCTGACCAGTATCAAGCCATTGCAGCTGATTGCAGCGGCTGTGCAGGATGGCGTTGGTACACCGGAAGTGCTTCTGCCACCGGGTGCCTCACCGCATAACTATGCGCTGCGTCCATCCGACGTACGGCGCGTGCAGGAAGTAGAGTTGCTCTACTGGATCGGCCCGGACATGGAAGCTTTCCTGCCACGCGTCATTCAGGGCCGCAAACTGCCTGCAGTTGCCGTGCAGACGCTGCCGGGCATGCACTTGCGCCACTTCGGCCAGGACAATGCCTCGCATGATGACCACGAACATGATCACGACAACGATTCAGACGAACATGATCATGATCACCGGCCCGGCAGCCTGGATTCACACCTGTGGCTGTCGACCGTCAATGCTCGGGTGATTGCCGCGAAAATGGCCACAGACCTGAGCGCTGCCGACCCTGCCAATGCAGCTCGTTACGCGAGTAACGCTGCCGCATTCAGCAAACGCCTTGACGCGCTGGATGCTCGTATCAAGGATCGGGTCAGTGCAGTGGCAGGCAAGCCTTACTTCGTCTTCCACGAGGCTTTCGATTATTTCGAAGAGGCCTATGGGCTCAAACACGCCGGGGTATTCTCCATCGCCGCCGAGATCCAGCCCGGCGCGCAGCATGTCGCCGCCATGCGTGAACGCCTGAAGGCTGCGGGCAAAACCTGTGTATTCAGTGAACCACCACTGCGCCCGCGCCTGGCTGAAACCTTGAGCGCAGGCCTGCCGGTCAAGCTGGCGGAGCTGGATGGACTGGGCGGCTACACCCCGGCCACCGCGCAGGGTTACGAGCAGGTATTGCAGAAGCTGGCTGATGACCTGGCAGGTTGCCTGAGCAGTCTCTGACTGCCACCGCCCACATCGCAGCACTGCTGTGTGACGCTGAGCGTCACGAACTGCATTCCCACGCGGAGCATGGGAACGAGAGTCAACCGTCCGACTGGCTCAGACGCGCGGAGGCAGGTCTGGTCTCAGAGCGCAAACGGCAAGGCTATGTGCGCTTCCTGGCGCTCAGCCAGGCGGCGCTCGAACTCCGCGGGATCATGAATCAGCACGTCCTGACCGGCGAAGGTTTCGGCGGCGATCAGGCGAGACAGCCAGAAGCGCACGCAGGCGATGCGCAACATGGTCGTCCAGAGCTTCGACTCCGCCGCAGTGAATGGTCGCAAACCTGCATAAGCCCCCAGCAGCGCACGAGCGCGGACGGCATCGAGCTGGCCGTTTTCACGTGAGCACCAGTCATTGAGGGCAATCGCCAGGTCGTAGAGCATCGGCCCGGAACAGGCGTTATAGAAGTCGATCAGCCCGGTCAGGTGCGTGCCTTCAAACAACACGTTGTCACGAAACAGGTCCGCGTGCAGGTTGGCGCGCGGCAACGCCATGATCTGTGGCTTGAAGTCTTCGATCTCTTGAAGGCTTTTTTCCAGCAAGGCTCGCTGGGTTTCGCCCAGATGCGACAGAAAATTGCGCCCCTCACTCAGCATCCAGTCCAGACCTCGATCGGTCTTGCGCTCCAGCACCTGCTCACGGGTCGCCAGATGCAGGTTGGCCAACAGCTCGCCAATCTGCACGCAGTGCTGGGTATTGGGCTCGCTAATGTGCTTGCCTGGCAAACGTGGCTGCAGAAGCGCCGGTTTGCCCGCCAATTGCCGCAGGGCCTCACCGTCGGTGGTGCGCAATGCGTACGGCACCGGCAAATCGGCATCGTGCAGCACGTCGAGCAGTTCGATGAAGAACGGCATCTCCTGCACCGGGCCGCGTTCGACCAGCGTCAGAACGAATTCGCCCTGCTCCAGACTGATGAAGTAGTTGGTGTTTTCGCTACCGGCGGCAATGCCCTGATAGTCAAGCAAACGGCCGAGCCCGTAAGGGGCGAGAAATGCTTCCAGCTCGGGCCGGGCCAACGGGGTAAAAACGGACATGTCAGAACTGCCAGCAATTAAAGTGAATGTAGGTGGCTACCATTCGAATATTTTCCACTCCGGGATCAGCATGTCCGGTTGGTCCGAACGGATAAAATTGGGACTTGTACCATCGGATCGCACCAGAAAATAGGGCTTGCCGTGCTTGGGGGTAATCTTTACAGCATACAGAAAACCGTTCTGGCGGTATTCCTGAATGGTTTTGTCCCCGTCGGTGCGGATAGTAACGTCCGGTGCAGCCGAAGGTGGGTCCTCTGCTGAAACTGCGAGCAAAGGACAAAATGCCAACAGGCCGGTCAATATCAGTCGATTTACCTTGCACATGATAACCTTGTCCCTTTGTCGTCAATGGTCCGCGCATTCTAGCGCCGGCCCCGCCGAAAAGGTTGATTCTGCTCATGACCCAAGCGCCGCTCGTCCTGATAGACGGTTCCTCTTACCTCTATCGCGCCTTCCACGCACTGCCACCACTGACCACGTCCAAAGGATTGCCGACGGGCGCCGTCAAAGGCGTGCTCAACATGCTCAAAAGCCTGCGTCGCCAGTACCCGGACAGCCCGTTTGCGGTGGTCTTCGATGCCAAGGGCGGGACTTTCCGCGACGCGCTGTATACCGATTACAAAGCCAATCGGCCCAGCATGCCGGATGACCTGCGCGTGCAGGTCGATCTGCTGCATGCCTGCGTCAAGGGCATGGGTTATCCGCTGCTGTGCGTGGAAGGCGTTGAGGCAGACGACGTGATCGGCACCCTGGCGCGCAGCAGCGCAGCAGCGGACCGTCCGGTGATCATCTCCACCGGTGACAAGGACATGGCGCAACTGGTCGACGGACACATCACCCTGGTCAACACCATGACCGGCAGCGTGCTGGACGTGGCTGGCGTGAAAGAGAAGTTCGGCGTCGGTCCGGAGCACATCATCGACTACCTCGCACTGATGGGCGACAAGGTCGACAACATACCTGGCGTCCCCGGCGTCGGCGAAAAGACTGCCGTCGGCTTGCTGGTTGGCGTGGGCGGCGGAATCAAGAAGCTTTACGAACGCCTCGAAACGGTCGCGACCCTGCCTATTCGTGGGGCCAAGACCCTGGCGGCCAAGCTTGAAGAGCATCGTGCGATGGCCTTCCTGTCCTATGAACTGGCAACTATCAAGATCGACGTGCCACTGGACATCGAACTGGACCAGCTGCATTGCGGCGAGCCGGACCGCGACAAATTGATGGAGCTGTACGCCGAGCTGGAATTCAAAAGCTGGATCGAAGACCTGCAACGTGATGCCAAACGCGCCGGGCAGGAGCTGGCCGTCGAAGAGCCAACCGTCGAGGCAAAAGAAGCCGCCTATGAAGTCATTCTCGAGCAGAGCCAGTTCGACGCGTGGCTGAAGAAGCTCAACGCCGCGCCGCTGTTCGCCTTTGTGACCCAGAGCAACGGCACCGACGCCCAGCGCGCGCAACTGGTAGGTTTGTCTTTTGCCATTCAAACCCATGAAGCCGCCTACATTCCGCTGACCCACTCCTACATGGGGGTGCCGCAGCAACTGGACCGCGACACAGTACTCAAGGCGCTCAAGCCGCTGCTTGAAGACCCGGATAAAACCAAGGTCGGTCAACACGCCAAGTTCGCTATCAACCTGCTTGCCAACTGCGCGCTCGACGGCGATCAGACCCAAGGCATCGACCTGCAGGGCGTCAGGTTCGACACCATTCTGGAATCCTACGTTCTGGATTCCACTGCCACCCGCCACGACCGTGACAGCCTGGTGGCCAAGTACCTGACGCACACGCCGATCAACTTCCAGGAGATCGCCGGCAAAGGTGCCAAGCAGCTGACCTTCGACCAGATCGCCATCGAGCAGGCTGGTAATTATGCTGCCGAAGAAGCCGACCTGACCCTGCGCCTGCATGAAGTCTTCGAAGCGCGTCTGGCCGCAATTCCAACCTTGCAGCCGGTCTTGCACGACATCGAGATGCCGCTGGTGCCCGTCCTTGCAGGCATCGAACGCCAGGGCGCACTGGTCGATGCCAACCTGCTGGGCATCCAGAGCGTCGAACTGGGCGACAAGATGACCGCGCTGGAGCGCGAAGCCTTTGCTATTGCCGGTGAAGAGTTCAACCTGGGCTCGCCCAAACAGCTCGGCGTGATTCTCTACGAAAAGCTCGGTATGCCGATCCTCAGCAAGACCGCCACCGGCCAGGCATCGACTGCCGAGGCCGTGCTGGCCGAACTCGCCGAGCAGGACTTCCCGCTGCCCAAGGTACTGATGCAATACCGCTCGATGAGCAAGCTCAAGAGCACTTACACCGACCGCCTGCCGGAGCAGATCAACCCGCGCACCGGACGCATTCACACCTCCTATCACCAGGCAGTGGCGGTGACCGGGCGCTTGTCATCCAGCGATCCGAACCTGCAGAACATCCCGATCCGTACTGCTGAAGGCCGACGCATCCGTCAGGCGTTCGTGGCCCCCAAGGGCTACAAGCTGCTGGCGGCAGACTATTCGCAGATCGAACTGCGCATCATGGCGCATCTGGCACAGGACGAAGGCTTGCTGCATGCCTTCCGCAACGACCTGGACGTTCACCGCGCGACGGCAGCGGAAGTCTTCGGCGTCGAGCTGGAAAACGTCACCACGGACATGCGCCGCAGCGCCAAGGCGATCAACTTCGGCCTGATCTACGGCATGAGCGCGTTTGGCCTGGCCAAACAGATTGGCGTGGACCGCAAGCAATCACAGGCTTATGTCGACCGTTACTTCGCCCGCTACCCCGGCGTGCTGGATTACATGGAGCGCACACGTGCGCAGGCCGCCGAGCAGGGTTTTGTCGAGACCATTTTCGGCCGTCGCCTGTACTTGCCGGACATCAACGCCAAGAACCAGTCCCTGCGCAAAGGTGCGGAACGCATGGCGATCAACGCGCCGATGCAAGGCACTGCGGCGGACATCATCAAGAAAGCCATGGTGGCCGTGAATGGCTGGCTGGAAGAATCCGGTCTGGATGCGCGGGTCATTCTGCAGGTGCATGACGAACTGGTGCTGGAGGTGCGCGAAGACCTGGTCGATCAGATCAGTGAACAGATCCGCCCACACATGAGTGGCGCAGCAGAATTGGCAGTGCCGCTGCTGGTGGAAGTCGGGGTCGGCAACAACTGGGACGAGGCGCACTGACACTGAAAGGGCGAACCTGTCAGCAGGTTCGTCAAACATTGTAGGAAATGTGAACTTTTATTCATTGCTGGAACTTAACCGTTTGGACAGGAGTCAGAGGTCTCGATTGGTTGAAAAATCGATCGTGCTCCTAGTTGTGTTAAGTGTTGGCAGTTATCCAGATCCCACCCTAAGGTCTGGACCTTAAGCCCCGGAACTTCCCCCTCCCCATGCGAAGTCCGGGGTCTTTTTTGCCTGCGATTTACTCCGCAGGCGCCTTGTCTTCGAGTTCCATCCAGTCGGCCAGCACGGTGTAAGCCTCTTCCAGCCCCATGCGCTTGGGAGCCGAGAACAGCTGGATGCTCACTGCATCGCCCCAGCCTTTGCGAATTTCGGCCTGAACCTTGAGCAGCGTGTTCTTCGCAGCGCCATAGGTCAGCTTGTCGGCCTTGGTCAGCAGAATGTGCATCGGCATGTTGCTGGCGATGGCCCAGTCCAGCATCAACAGGTCGAAATCGGTCATTGGATGACGGATATCCATCATCAGGATCAGACCCTTCAGGCTTTCGCGGCTGCCCAGATAGGCTTCCAGGTGGCGCTGCCAGTGCAGTTTGAGCGGGATAGGCACTTTGGCGTAGCCGTAGCCCGGCAAGTCGACCAGACGTCGATCTTCATCCAGCCCGAAGAAGTTCAGCAGTTGAGTGCGCCCCGGTGTCTTGGAGGTGCGCGCCAGGCTGGAATGGGTCAGCGTGTTCAGCGCGCTCGATTTGCCTGCATTGGAACGACCGGCAAAAGCGACTTCAAACCCTTCGTCGTCGGGGCATTGGTCGACCTTGGCGGCGCTGAGCATGAACGTGGCCTGTTGGCACAGACCGAGGATGGGGTTTTTGAGTTGCATGTGATTTCCGGTGAAGGCCCTGCCTGCAAAGGGAGCGGCAAGAGGTGTCGGTTTCGTTTGGATGCGTAGGCATATAATGACACACCTGCCCCCCGGCCCACACTGGCACTGTATAGGGCCGCTCTGGCTGGCGGCTGGAACATTCAGACATGACCTGCTTCACTCCTTATGCAAAAAGGCCGTCCGTGGTCGCCCATTTTTACAACCTCAGCGTTACACTAACGAACTCAGGCTTTCGCGTTCGGTCGAAACCACCGTCGCTTGAAGGCGATTCAATCTGCTCAGGAGTAAAGCATGCGTAATCTGATCATCAGCGCCGCTCTGGTTGCCGCCAGTCTGTTCGGTATGTCCGCCCAGGCTGCCACGCCCATCGAGGCAGGCAAGCAATACGTCGAGCTGGCGAGCGCTGTGCCTGTTGCCGAGCCAGGCAAGATCGAAGTCGTCGAGCTGTTCTGGTATGGCTGCCCGCACTGCTACGCGTTCGAGCCAACGATCAATCCGTGGATTGAAAAACTGCCGTCCGACGTCAAGTTCGTACGCATCCCTGCCATGTTCGGCGGCCCGTGGGATGCACACGGCCAGCTGTTCATCACCCTCGACACCATGGGCGTCGAGCACAAGGTTCACGCGGCCGTATTCGAAGCCATCCAGAAAGGCGGCAAGCGTCTGACCGACAAGAATGACATGGCTGACTTCGTCGCCACACAGGGCGTGAACAAGGAAGACTTCCTGAAAACGTTCGACTCTTTCGCAGTCAAGGGCAAGATCGCCCAGTACAAGGAACTGGCCAAGAAGTATGAGGTGACTGGCGTTCCGACCATGATCGTCAATGGCAAGTACCGCTTTGACCTGGGTTCTGCCGGCGGTCCGGAAAAGACCTTGGAAGTTGCCGACCAATTGATTGCCAAAGAGCGAGCGGCTGCTACAGCCGCCAAGTAAGCGCCCGCCATGCGCCGCTGGGGCAAGGGCAGCACCCGTATCGTTGGCCTGCATGATCCGCAGGTCAACGAACATCATCTGACGCAAAACGGCCTGCCGGAAGACGGCAGGCTGCGTTTGCTCAGTTTCAATATCCAGGTGGGTATCAGTACCCAACGCTACCACCACTACCTGACGCGCAGCTGGCAGCATCTGCTGCCACATGGCGGCAGGGCAGGCAACCTGCAGAAAATCGGCGATCTGATCAACGATTTCGATCTGGTGGCGTTGCAGGAAGTCGATGGCGGCAGCATGCGCTCCGGCTTCGTCAATCAGGTCGAGCACCTTGCTCAACTGGGTGGCTTTCCGTACTGGTATCAACAGCTCAATCGTAATCTCGGTCGCCTCGCCCAGCACAGCAATGGTGTGCTGAGTCGCTTGCGCCCGACCAAGATCGAGGATCATCCGCTGCCGGGTCCGGCCGGGCGCGGGGCAATTCTTGTCCGCTTCGGCGAAGGCGAAGATGCGCTTGTGGTGGTCATGATGCACCTGGCTCTGGGCACTCGTACCAGAACCCGACAACTGGCTTACATTCGCGACCTGATCGGCGGTTATCGCCATCAGGTGCTGATGGGCGACATGAATACCCACGCCAATGACCTGCTGGAGCACTCGCCGCTACGCGATCTGGGCCTTTTGGCACCGCAAATCGAAGCGACCTTTCCAAGCTGGCGACCACAACGCTGCCTTGACCACATTCTGCTCAGCCCGACCCTCACGCTTGAACGCGTACAGGTACTGGCGCAGCCCATTTCCGATCACCTGCCGGTTGCTGTCGAGATTCGCCTGCCAGACTCACTGCGTGGGGACTCACTGCCTGTGCCCTCCGGTGGAAGCCTTGCATGAGCGACGACGCGGAGCGTTGGAAAGAGAAGTACCTCAAGGGAATCGAGCAACAGGATAAGCTTGAAAAGCGCTGGGATGCGCGGCTCGACTTGCTGCGCCGCGGTCTGGTGCGCAGCAGCCTGGCAGCAGAAGGCTCTGACCGCGCCGTCGATGAATGCATGAAGGAAATGCGCGAAATTGTCCGCAAGGACGATATGGACGCCGGTCTGGCAGCCTTGATTCCGCGCCTCGAAAAAGCCGTACTGGACTCCGAGCATCGCCGTGAAGTACGGGTCGGGCAAATTGGCTCGGCACTGACCGCACTGGTTGCACAACTGCAAGCGCTACCGTTGCCACGAGAGGTACGCAAGCCACTCAAGCGCTTTGCCAAGGACCTTGAAGAACGTGCATCGCAGGCGCGCGAGCTGCCTTTGCTGCTCAGCGAGTTGAGTGGTTTGCAGGGCCAGGCCCTGACCCTGCTCGAAAAGCACGAAGAGGGCCCACGCCAAGGGCTTCTGCAGCGTTTGTTCGGTTCGCGGGACGAACATGGCAATGAGCGCCCTCCCGAGGCTGCCCACCCCGAAAACGCCCCTTCTGCTCAGGAAACGCATGAGACGCATGAGACGCATGTGGAGCCTGAGTCCGAGAGCGCTCAAGCGCCGATAGACGTTACCGCAGCGGAAGTAGAAGCTGCCATTGCCCCCGACATCGTCAACCAGAAGACAAAGGACGCACACACACTGCCGCCACAGGTTTCAGAAGCCGAAACCGCTACCGTTACGGCACCTGAAACACCTGTGCCATCGCCAGCCGCAGCAGCCCTTGCTCCAGCCCTGGCCGAAACAGTCACCGAACCTGCGGTTATCCCTGTCGAGCCTATCGATTTCACTGACCTGCTGGGCCCCGTTCCTTCAGTTCCCTACCAGCAACGGCCTGTGCCAATCATCCAGGCATTGGAAGAACCGCAAGAAGATGCCGAATCAGAAACCGAGACGGTGGAAGGCGAAGAGGGTTATTCGCTGCCCTCCTCGCCAGAACCCAGCTACAGCTCGGTGGCGGCACACATTGAGGAAACCCTGCTGGGCCTGCTCGATGACCTGACCTTGTCGGAGCACTTCCGCCCGCAGGTCGAGGACATGCAGTTACGCTTGAAACATGGACTCAACTGGTACGAACTGCTACCGATCCTCGACGATCTGGCAGTTCTGATGCTGGCAATCAACAACGGCGGCCAACAGGAATTCAGCACCTACCTCAAACAACTCAACGAGCGGCTCGAATCGTTTCAGAGCCATTTGCAGGCTGCCAGTGAAGATCATGCCGAGGATCAGTCCACAGCCCGCGACCTGAACGAGCAGTTGCGCGAACAGGTAGGCGGCCTGCAAATCAGCGTTCAGGACGCTTCCGACCTGACCAGTCTCAAGCAGGTGCTCGACAACCGCTTTGAAGGCTTGCTCAGCACCATGGACCACTACCAGCTCAAGCGTGACGCACGCGAGCGGGAAGTTGCCTCGCGGCTGCAAGGCCTTTCGGCCCGCGTTGCGAGCATGGAGCAGGAAGCGCTGGGTTTCAGGACTCACCTGGAAGAACAGCGCCAAAAGGCTTTGATCGACCCGCTCACCGGCCTGCCCAATCGCGCAGCCTGGGGCGAGCGCCTCGAACAGGAGATGAGCAAGTGGCAACACGAGAAAAACAGCCTGCTGGTGTGCATTCTGGACCTGGACTACTTCAAGCGCATCAATGACGGATATGGCCACCTGGCAGGCGATAAAGTGCTGAAGATCGTCGCCAACGTTTTCAGGAAACGCCTGCGCAGCGACGATTTCCTCGCCCGGTTTGGCGGTGAGGAATTTGTCATGCTGTTGCCTGCTACACCTCCCGGCACCGGTCTGACACAGCTCGACGAACTGCGCACGGCGGTGGAGTCATGTCCGTTTCACTTCAAGGGCGAACGCGTGACGATTACCGTGTCCATTGGAGTGACGGCTTTTCGAACTGCTGAACGCAGTGACACTGCGATCAAGCGCGCCGATCAGGCGCTGTACAAGGCCAAGGAAAATGGCCGAAACAGGGTCGAACAAGGCTGACTGAAACATTTTGACCTGAACGAGCACGTCAATGCCGAAGCTATTTGCACGCATGTTGTTATGATATTGCATTTCCCGCTGACGCTGCCGATCCCATGAAACTGTATTTCTCTGCCTTTCTGCTGCTCATCCTCACTGCCTGCGCCAGCGGCCCCAGGCTGGACACCAGCCATCCATCGGTGAATTTCGATGGCCGGGTTCAGTACGTGGTCATGCATTACACCTCGACCTCGATGGAAAAATCCCTCCAGCTTCTGACCCATGGAGAGGTCAGCAGCCACTATCTGATTGGCGATGACAGCAAGGCCACTATCTACAAGCTGGTCGATGAAAGCGCCCGCGCCTGGCATGCTGGCGAAAGCGAATGGGAAGGCCGTACCTGGCTTAATTCCAGCTCGATCGGCATCGAGATCGTCAACCCCGGCTTCAAGGACACACCGGCAGGCCGGTTGTGGTATCCCTACACCGAAGCACAGATCCAGTCGATCACAGTACTGCTCAAAGACATTGTCAAACGCAACAAAATCGATCCAAAACACATCATCGGCCACAGCGACATAGCGCCGACGCGCAAACAGGACCCTGGCCCGCTGTTCCCCTGGAAGCGCCTTGCTGCCGAAGGGCTCGGCATCTGGCCTGACGAACGTCTCGTTGCCCAGCATCAGGCATTGCTGGCAACCAACCTGCCAAGTATTAGCTGGTTCCAGCAACAACTGGCACGTCTGGGTTACAGCACCCCGCAGACCGGAGAGCTCGACACCGCCACGCGTCAGGTGCTGGCGGCATTCCAGATGCACTACCGCCCCGCGCGCTTCGACGGCGAACCCGATGCACAGAGCGCAGCCATCCTGCAGGTGCTTAACCGCGTCAATTAATCAGGGCACAACCTGATATTTGATGCTCTTATGAAGGGCATACAGGCAGCGCTTTCAAGGCCGTGCCGTCAAAGCGGCAACGCCATATAGAACTGCGTGCCCTGCCCCGGCCTTGAGTAGACCCCCATGCGCCCGCCGTGCAGCTGGACGATCTCCTTGCACAGCGCCAGCCCGAGTCCGGCACCGCCTTTTTTGCGACCGACCTGCACGAAGGGTTCGAAGATTCGTCCCTGCTGCCCGTAGGCAATGCCCTCACCGTTGTCTTCAACGCTGATGATCGCCCGCTCGCCATGACGCCTGGCCTGCAGGCGAATCAGACCGTTCTGTGGCGTGTGCCGCAGCGCATTGTCCAGCAGGTTGTCCAGCACCCGCTCCAGCTGGGACTGATCGGCATGCAGGCGCGGCATGGGTTCCTGCATATCCAGCATCAGTACGATGTCCTGTTCAAGGGCCTTGTCCTCGAATCGCGCTCTGGCTTCTTCGAGCAAGGTTTCGATGGAGCACGGTGCCAGTTTGAGTTTCTGCAGACCGTTCTGGTAACGCGAGAAATTCAGCAGGTCATTGATGAGCTGCATAAGGCGCTGCATTTCTTCGGTGACCGTATTGAGCAGATCGGCCTCACGGGTTTCGGGGGCGAAATGCAGGCGCTCCTGGAGAAGACCGAATGCCATGTGCATACCCGTGACAGGCGTACGCAGCTCATGCGACGCGCGCAGGACGAACTCACTGCGCACCCTCTCGAAAGCACGCTGTTCGGTGACGTCATGCAGCACCATCACCGCGCCCAGGATATGCCCTTTGGTATGACTGACCGGCGTCATGCTGTAGGTCAGCAGGCGCGATTCACCGTCGATTTCGATGGCCAGGTCTTCCGGAGCACGCTCCAGCGTCCCGCCACGCAGTACCAGATGCAATTGCTCATCCAGCTCAGGTCGGCCCAACGCATCTCCAAGGCTCTGCCCGAGGCGACTCTCGTCCCAGCCGAGCTGACGCTGAGCCACAGGGTTCAAGTGCTCCAGATGCCCTTGGCGGTCAATCATCAGCAGGCCATCGTCGATACTGTCGAGAACCGCTTGCAGACGCTGCTGGCCAGCCAGTAATTCATCAATATTGGTCGCCTGATGCTGACGCAGGGCTTCGGCCATGATGCCGAATCGCCGGGTCAACAGGTTCATCTCGGCGGCCGACGAAATGGGCAGCGTGACTTCGTAGTCCCCTTCTCCGATGCGATCGGCAGCCTTGGCCAGCGCCTCGATCGGCGCACCGAAACGCCGGGCGATACCGTGCGCAGTCACAAAGCCGATACATAGCACCGCCAGCCCGACCAGCCCCAGCAAGCCCGCGATCCATAGTGCACGATCACGGGAGTTGATTTCGGCACTGCTGATGTTCTCCAGCGCCTTGCGATGTACAGCCAGCAGGCCATTACGCAGGTTGTCGAAGCTGTCACTCAGCTGCGGTACGCCGCGTATGCCTCGCGCATCGTTGCCGTATTGCTTCCAGGTATCGATGAATTGCCGGTAATCGCCCTTGGTCTTTTCGAAACCATTGCGTACGTTTTGCTGGGTATCCTGTACCGAGCCCTCCTCCAGCAGCTCTTCAAACTGACTCTGGATTCTTTCCAGCTCAGCCTGATCGCGGTTGGCACCCGTCATCAACACCAGTTGATCGCCCAGGTTCTGGCGCAGCTTCAAACCCAGATCCAGAATGGCGAAGTTATGCTGGATCAGTGATTCCTGAGTCCGGGCCATTTGCATGACGCTGACGAGCCCCAGCAGCAGTCCGAGCAAAGCAACGGTGATCAGTGCCGAGATACTCAGAAAGAGGCGGGTGCGCAGTTTCATGGCCAGCTTCATTTGAGGCCTTTCACAGGTTGTACTGTTTACGTTTGCGGTAAAGCGTCGACGCATCGATACCCAGCGTCTTGGCGGCCTGGTCAAGTGTTTCGCTGGTCGCCAGCACGGCTCCGATGTGTGCTTTTTCAAGCTCGTCCAGGCTCAAGGCGGCGCCGACACGCGGCGCATTGTTCGCCGGTTGCTCGGCCATACCCAAGTGGCTGATCTCCACACGCTCCTGCGGACAAATGATGCTGGCACGCTCGATGACGTTGCGCAGTTCACGAATGTTGCCAGGCCAGCGGTAGTTGAGCAGCGCTGCACGGGCCTCTTCACTGAACCCTCGAGCCGGGCGAGCGTACTCCTTGACGAAGCGCGCCAGAAACCGGTCCGCCAGGGTCAGGATGTCTTCGCTGCGCTCACGCAGGGCTGGCAGATGCAGAGTGATCACGTTCAGACGGTACAGCAAATCCTCACGGAAGCGCCCGCTGCGCACCATGTCTTCCAGATTCAGGTTGGTGGCGGCCAGGATACGTACATCGGCACGTCGGGTAACCGGGTCACCCACACGCTCGTATTCCTTGTCCTGAATGAAGCGCAGCAGCTTGGGTTGCAGCGTCAGCGGGAAATCGCCGATCTCGTCGAGGAACAGTGTGCCGCCGTCCGCCTGATTCACACGGCCCAGCGTGCTCTCACTGGCACCCGTGAAGGCCCCGCGACTGTGGCCGAACAGTTCGCTTTCCATCAGTTCTGCGGTGAGCGATGGGCAGTTGATCGTGACGCAGGACTTCTTTGCCCGCTTGCTCCAGCCGTGAATCGCCCGTGCCAGCTCGCCTTTACCGGTCCCCGATTCACCCAGAATCAGGATGTTGGCATCGGTCACGGCAACCTGGCGGGCAGTTTCCAGAATGGCCATCATCGAAGGACTGTGGGAATCCAGTCCGTCTTTGGGCTTGCGAACCTCGCCTTCCAGTGCCTCAAGGCGAGCAGACAGTTGGCGCACTTCAAGCTGTTTGGCGGTAGCAAGACGCAGCTGATCGGGGCTGCACGGCTTTACCAGATAGTCGGCTGCGCCCGCCTGAATGGCATCAACAGCCGTATCGACCGCAGAGTGTGCAGTCACGATGACCACACGCATCCACGGTGCCTGAATACGCATCTGCGCCAGTACATCCAGGCCGTTATCTTCACCCAGACGCAAATCGAGAAAGCACAGGTCGAAAACCTGGCGCTGCATGAGCGTGTCAGCCTGGGCTGCGCTGTTGGCAGTGGCGACACTGTAACCTTCGTCTTCCAGACAGTACCGGAAAGTGCGGAGGATGGCGGACTCATCGTCCACAAGCAGAATACGGCCCTGATTCTCAGTGGCTGCTTCCATTTTTCCTACGCTCCTTAATGAATTGTCTCAGTTAGTCTCGGAATCATCGGGCAAGTTGCATGGTCAATTCTGATTGATTCTTCGGCATGCATGGTAGCTTTCTGAACGCCCAATGGCGAACAGCCTGATTAATCCGCGTTTATGTCGTTAAAGCCGTCCACTCGGAGACGAAATCCCATCTCAAAAGGAACGCTCATATGTTTTCACTGAAAAAGATTGCTCTGATCACCGCCGCCGCTGCGCTGCTTGGCAGCGGCCCGGTACTCGCCCAACCTGATTTGCCCACCCAACTCGCCGAGGCGCGTCAGGAAGGTTCGATCTGGACAGCTTTCGCGCTGAACAAACATCTGAGCCCGTTCAAGATCGATGTAAACGTCGACCAGGGCACTGCGACTCTGAAGGGCAAGGTTGAAAACGAGGTTGATCGTGAGCTGGCCGAACGCATTGCGCTGGATACCAAAGGCATCGAAAAGGTCGACAACCAGCTGGAGGTAGACCCTGCCGTTGCCAGCGAGCCTGGTACGCGAACCAACATGGCCCAGCGTTTCGAAGATGCCACGCTGGTCGCGACGGTGAAATCCAAATTGTTGTGGAGCAGCGTGACTGAAGCGCTGACCATCGATGTTGATAGCAAAGATGGCGTGATCACCCTCAAAGGCCGCGCGCAAAGCCCTGAGGCCAAAGAGCTGGCGGGCAGCCTGGCAAGCAATACTGACGGGGTGATCAGCGTCAACAACCTGATCAGCCTGAGCGCAGCCGACTCGATCGCTGCCAAGACCCAGCCCCAGACATTGACCCCAACCGAGGAAATGAGCGACGCCTGGATTACCAGCAAGGTGAAGGCGAGCCTGATTTACAGCCGGACGCTGGACGGACTCAACATCAAAGTGGATACCAAAGCCGGTGTGGTAAGCCTGAACGGCGTGGTTGCCAACTTTGCAGAGAAGGAACTGGCTGTGGAAATCGCGCGCAACATTCGTGGCGTCAAGGGAGTGAATGGCGACGCTCTGAAGGTCATGGCGCGTAGCGCAGGCTGATCGCCCAGGCGCACAACGCTGAACGCTTCGTGCAGAACGCACGATTACAAAGGTGTAATCGTGCAGCTTGCTGGTAGGACGTCTCTGCAAAACTCATCAAGCCATTGATTTTAAAGTATTTAAATTACACCAACAAACTGGCATGCAGTCTGCAATAACCCATTCAACAAGGTCGATATACAACGACCCATCAGATTGAATGCCCACTCAGGCCAGGGGAGTTTGCAGATGAACAGCCAGCGTATTGCACAATTGCGTATCTCCCCCCTGCACATTCAGCAAGGTCTTTTTCTACTCCTTGCACTGCTTGTCACTCTGATCGCCATTCAGCAGTTCCAGCGTTGGAATCAAGCCAACGAAGCAACTCAAGCCAGACAGCAATTCATCCAGACCAGCAGCATTTCTTATCGCGGCGTAAGCGCCCCAGCGGTCAAGGATGCGTCTTCGAGCCTTCGTCCTGTCGATGGCCTGGTGTCTGTAGATGAAGTCGCACCGCAGCAAAAATGGGTTTTCTGACCCGACCTGAAAAATCGCAGTATTCACATTAAAACGGCACCAAAAAGGAGTTTCACCATGTTGAGTTGGGCAATCACGTTTCTGATCATCGCCATTGTCGCTGCAGTACTGGGCTTCGGTGGTATCGCGGGCACGGCTACCGGTATCGCCAAGATCCTGTTCGTCGTCTTCCTGGTGATGTTCGTTGTGTCGTTCTTCTTCGGTCGTCGCGGTCGAGGCTGATAATGCACACGTCATTTCGCACACTGGCCGCCGCCCTGTTGATGGGCGGCAGCGCCATGGTCATGGCAGCCAATGATGGACAGTCTCGGGTCAACGAGCTTTTAAGCTCCGCTCCCGAGTACCGCACAACCTGGGCGAAGGTCGTCAAGAAGGAAGAGCGGTTGCCGGATTGGGTGATTAACCTGTCCGGGGCTTCCGAGCAGCAGATGACAGCGGCCACCGAAGACGGTGACAAGTATCTTGTCGGGCCGCTTTGCGAAACTGCCGATACGTGCAAAAGCAAACGCCTGATCGTGGCTTTCAGCCTCGACATGGAAGATGCTTACGCCATGTTGGTTGAAGTACCTGCGGGCTTGCCTGCAGATAAATCACCAACTCGTCACGCGACTTACCGCTACCTGGGTAAGCCTGACGAGGGCATGCAAAAGCTCTTGAATGAAGAGCTGCGCAAAGACCCGAACTGGTATTGATTCAGAAGAAGGTATCGGCTTCAGAAGCCGATACCTCTCTTGTTTGTGCGGCCTGAGGAAGGTGCGCGCATGACCAAGGGGCCGGGATGCGTTGATCGAATGGATCGGCGTGACCTAGGGGTACAGGGAGTACCTCCGCCAAGGGCCGGGTCAGGCAAGCTGCCGTGCAAGTCCTCAAGAATGCGTCGACCTGTCGAACATCCTCCATGACCCGCACGGCGCTTTATGACCTTTACTATTCTTTCTAGATAGCATCCCTCGGCAGCATCAGCCCTAAAGGCAAACGTACTCGCGCCTCCAGGCCTCCCCCCGAACGATTTCTCAACTCGACGTTGCCGCCGTGCATGGCAGCGATGCGCTTGACGATAGCCAGCCCCAGGCCGGTCCCCTTGCCACTGCGGGCGCGATCACCGCGAATGAACGGGTTGAAGATGGTATCAAGCTCGGACGGATCGATGCCTGCGCCCCTGTCCAGTACGCTCAACACTACGTACGGCGCATTTCTGTCACCGGATACATAGGCAGCCACTTCGATACCGTTACCGGCATGATGCCTGGCGTTGCCGATAAGGTTGGTCAGCAGACGCTTCATCGATACGCGCCTTAGCGGGAAGGGCGGGATCGGTTCCAGACACAGACGGATGCTGTCTTCATCGTTATTGAAGGGTGCAACCACGTCGCGCACCAGATGCCCCAGATCGACTTCTTCAATCTCTTCGTCACGCCCATCGCGAATGAACGCCAGGAACTGGTCAAGAATGGCATCCATGTCCTCGATATCCCGCACCATGCCTTCGGAGAACTCATTGTCGTTCATCAGCTCCAGAGACAGGCGCAGACGCGTCAGTGGTGTACGCAAGTCATGGGAGACGCCAGCCAGCATCAGTTCGCGCTCCTGCCCTGCCTGCTCGACGTCTTCGGCCATCTGATTGAAGGCCCGATAGACTTCGGTCATCTCACTGGGTGTGTCACTGACCGGCAAGCGTACGCTGCGCCCCTGCCCCAGCTGTCGAGCCGCAAAGACCAGACGCTTGAGCGGCTGATTCAATTGACGCACAAAAATCCAAGCCGACGCTGTGGAGAGCAACCCGATGGCCAGGAACCAGCCCAGCACACTCCAGATTTTCTGGCCGCGTAACGGGTGCGGATAAAGCGGTACTTTCAGCCAGCCATCCCCAAGGCTCGGCGCCCTGACCCAGAGCGCGGGCGGTGCGTGCACACGCAGACGCACTTCCGTATCGGCACCCAGCTCGGCCTGCATCTGCCGCTGGTAGATCTCACTGTATGGCCAGTGCTGCTCACCTTCCGGCACGCCACCGCCCACGACTCGAATCAGACCGGCCGCTTCGGCAATCGCCTCACGATCATTTTCATCGGCTGCCCAATACGCGCGCAGCGTCAGCGCAACGCCGTGGCTGTATTGCCTGTCGACCAGCACGTCTTCGTTCATCAGCAGATAAACCAGCGTCAGGGCCTTGGAAAACAGCACGACGATGAGCACCAGCCAGAGCGTGCGAGAGAAAAAGCTTTGCGGAAACCAGAGCGGAGTCTTCATAACTGCAGCCATACACTTTGCAAGGCGAGCGAGGCTCGCAGGTTTGCCGAACGCGGGCCGGACCCGATGGACGAACGCAAAAAACCAGTACGCCGATAACCTTGAAAGAGATTATCGACGTAACTGGCGGGAATGACGGACTTCTGTGCTGACAACCGGGTTATCAGCGATTACCGGCACCATCCGGAACGAATACATAGCCTACGCCCCAGACGGTCTGGATATAGCGGGGCTTGGAAGGATCCGGCTCGATCAGGCGACGCAGACGGGAGATCTGTACGTCGATGGATCGCTCCAGCGCATCCCACTCCCGGCCGCGGGCCAGGTTCATCAGTTTGTCACGGGTCAGCGGCTCGCGAGCGTGCATGACCAGAGCCTTGAGTACCGCGAATTCACCCGTGGTCAGCATGTGCACCACGTCGCCACGCTTGAGTTCGCGGGTTGCCAGGGACAGCTCGTAGTCGCCGAAACTGACCGACTCGTCTTCACTGCCGGGCGCGCCGGGTACAGGCGCAGCCTGACGACGCAGAACAGCCTTGACCCGCGCCATCAACTCGTCCGGGTTGAACGGCTTGGCCAGGTAATCGTCAGCACCCAGTTCGAGCCCCTTGATGCGGCTCAGCTCATCGCCCTTGGCGGTCAGCATGATGATCGGCACCTGATTGTTCGCGGCTCGCAGACGACGGCAGGCTGAAAGGCCGTCTTCTCCGGGCAGCATCAAGTCCAGCACCACAAGGTTGAACACCTCGCGGGCCAATAGTCGGTCCATTTGCTCCACGTTTGCCACGGCCCGGGCCCGGTAGCCCTTGCTGGTGAAAAAACGCTCCAGGAGACTGCTCAGCCCCGGATCGTCATCGACAATAAGGATTTTTTCGCCTTCAGCATTTTGTGCGGTGCTGCTCATCGGATGCTCCTCTGATCTCGGGGCGCATTATGGCGTAGCTGCGGTGATGCGCACCTTGTGCATTGTTAGCAGATTTTACTGAAGGCGGCACTTGTGCAGGCTTTTTCGCCGAAAAAAGACCACATTTGTCGGCCGATCCCCTAATCCGCCTTCGCCGGGTATAATGCGCCGCCCTCAAAGTCAGGCAACGCTGGCCTTGTGGCGGTTCGCCAGCGTTGAAAATAAATGCTGGCGGACGATATTCAGGCAAGGCAATTCGTACATAGCCCAGTTTTTTGCTCACAACTCCAGGTGGTTTTATGGACAGCATCAACAGCCGCATCGCCGAAGAACTCGGCGTACGCCCACAACAGGTCGCAGCGGCCGTAGCACTACTGGATGAAGGCTCGACCGTGCCCTTCATTTCCCGCTACCGCAAGGAAGTGACCGGCAGTCTTGATGACACGCAATTGCGCCATCTGGAAGAACGCCTGCGCTATCTGCGTGAGCTGGATGACCGGCGTGTCAGCATTCTTGCCAGCATTGAAGAGCAAGGCAAGCTGACCCCGGAGCTGGCTCGCGACATCAAGCTGGCCGACACCAAGACCCGCCTTGAAGATTTGTACCTGCCTTATAAGCAGAAACGTCGCACCAAGGGCCAGATCGCCCTTGAAGCCGGTCTGGGCGAGCTGGCTGACGGCCTGTTCAACGACCCGAGCCTTGCTCCTGAAACCGAAGCATCCCGTTTTGTCGACGCCGAGAAAGGCGTGGCCGATGTCAAGGGTGCGCTGGAAGGCGCCAAGTACATCCTGATGGAGCGCTTCGCCGAAGACGCATCGTTGCTCGACAAGTTGCGCAGCTTCCTCAAACAGGAAGCAGTGATCAGCGCACGCGTGGTGCCGGGCAAGGAAGAGGAAGGTGCCAAGTTCCGCGATTATTTCGAACACGACGAGCCGCTCAAGAGCATGCCTTCGCACCGTGCACTGGCGATTTTCCGCGGCCGCAACGAAGGTTTTCTCAGCTCCGCACTGAAAGTCGGTGAAGAACTGCCGGGTGCCATGCACCCTTGCGAACTGATGATCGGTGAACGCTTCGGCATCCAGAACCAGAACCGCCCCGCAGACAAATGGCTGGCAGAGGTGGTGCGCTGGACCTGGAAGGTCAAGTTGTACAGCCACCTGGAAACCGACCTGCTGGGCGAGCTGCGCGACGGCGCGGAGACCGAAGCCATCAACGTTTTCGCCCATAACCTGCACGACCTGCTGCTCGCCGCCCCGGCTGGCCAGCGCGCCACACTGGGTCTGGACCCGGGCCTGCGCACCGGCTGCAAGGTCGCTGTGGTGGACGCAACCGGCAAGCTGCTCGACTACGCGACCGTTTACCCGCATGTGCCGAAGAACCAGTGGGATCAGACCATTGCTGTGCTGGCTGCCCTGTGCGCCAAGCACTCGGTCGACCTGATCGCTATCGGCAACGGCACCGCCAGCCGCGAAACCGACAAGCTGGCCGCCGACCTGATCAAAAAATACCCAGGTCTGAAAATGACCAAGGTCATGGTTTCCGAAGCAGGCGCATCGGTTTATTCCGCGTCGGAACTGGCCGCCAAGGAATTCCCGGACCTCGACGTATCGATCCGTGGCGCGGTTTCCATCGCCCGTCGCTTGCAGGACCCGCTCGCCGAGCTGGTGAAAATCGATCCCAAGTCCATCGGTGTCGGTCAGTATCAGCATGACGTCTCGCAGCTCAAACTGGCGCGCGGCCTGGACGCGGTGGTTGAAGACTGCGTGAACGCTGTTGGCGTGGACGTGAACACTGCTTCGGTGGCGTTGCTGGCGCGGATTTCCGGCCTTAACACCACACTGGCGCAGAACATCGTTGCGCATCGCGATGAAAACGGCGCGTTCAAGACGCGTGCAGCGCTGAAGAAAGTCAGCCGTCTGGGCGAAAAGACCTTTGAACAGGCCGCAGGCTTCCTGCGCGTGATGACCGGTGACAACCCGCTGGACTCTTCTGCCGTTCACCCGGAAGCCTATCCACTGGTGCAGCGTATTGCGGCAGAAACCGACCGCGATATTCGCTCGTTGATTGGCGATGCGAGCTTTCTCAAACGCCTGGACCCGAAGAAATTCACCGACGAGACCTTTGGTCTGCCGACCGTGACCGACATTCTGCAGGAACTCGAAAAACCGGGTCGCGACCCGCGTCCGGAGTTCAAGACGGCAGAGTTTCAGGACGGTGTCGAAGAACTCAAGGACCTGCAACCGGGCATGATTCTCGAAGGCGTGGTCACCAACGTCACCAATTTCGGTGCGTTCGTCGATATCGGCGTGCATCAGGACGGTCTGGTGCACATCTCGGCATTGTCCGAGAAGTTCATCAAGGACCCGCGTGAGGCGGTCAAGGCCGGTGATGTAGTGAAAGTGAAGGTCATGGAAGTCGACATTCCGCGCAAACGCGTCGGCCTGTCGATGCGCATGAGTGACACGCCTGGCGAGAAGGTCGACGGCGCACGTGGTGCACGCCCAGGCTCCTCGCCTCGCCAGCAGAACAGCGCTCCACGCAAGGAAACCACGGCACCCGCGCCCATCAACAACGCAATGGCTTCGCTGTTCGCCAATGCCAAGCAGTTGAAGAAGCGCTGATGGATATTCCTGAAGATCTGACCCAAAGTGCCTACTTCAAGATGCTTGGCTGCGAACTGCGGCGTCTGGACGAGGGCGTGGCGGAGGTTGCGTTGCCGCTGGAGGCGCATCTGCGCAATCGCGGCAACGTGATGCACGGCGGGGCAATCTTCAGTCTGGTCGATATCGCCATGGGGCTGGCCTGCTCCAGCTCCCACGGTTTCGACCAGCGCAGTGTCACCATCGAGTGCAAGATCAACTATGTGCGCGGCGTCTCCGATGGCGAAGTGTTATGCATCGCCAAGGTGCTGCACGCGGGCCGCAGGACGCTGGTCGTCGAGGCGGAAGTCGTTCAGGGCGATAAACTCGTCGCCAAAGCCCAGGGCACATTCGCAGTCATCTAGACTGCAATAAAGGCTGATGAAAGCAATCACTGTGAACAGAACCTAGCCGTATCGACATCATTTAGGTTAATTTCGGCACCATTAGCGTGGTGCCGAGTCCATTTGGGTGGTACGACATAGAGCAGTGATTGTGAACAGGCGCTACAGACCAACCAGGCGACTACGCCAGTTCCTTTCTTCACCCTTGTAGACCGTCAAGTCCACCCCCATATCGGGGCGACCGATGCGTGAAGGATTACACCTTGAGCGAACTTTTAAACCGTCGTCTTGCATTGCTCGGCGAGCGCAACAACCTCTCTCTGCTGGAGCAGTGCCTGCACGGTATCGAGCGCGAGTGCCTGCGCGTTACCGCAACCGCAGAACTGGCACAGACGCCTCACCCGCAAGCTCTGGGTGCTGCACTGACCAACGGTCAGGTCACGACCGACTATTCCGAATCGCTGCTGGAGTTCATCACGCCTGCGCTGAAGAACCCGGCCGAGACCATCGATAGCCTGGACAAGATCCATCGCTTCGCCTACAGCAAGCTGGGCGACGAGTTGCTCTGGAGCCCGTCGATGCCATGCCCGCTGCCCGATGAAGAGCACATACCGATTGCCTATTACGGCACGTCGAACATCGGCAAGCTCAAATACGTGTACCGCAAGGGCCTGGCGCTGCGTTACGGCAAGACCATGCAGTGCATCGCTGGCATTCATTACAATTTCTCGTTGCCGGAGGACGCCTGGGCGCTGCTCAAGCAGACCGAAGACTTCGCTGGCGACGCGCGCGACTACCAGTCGCATTCCTACATCGCGCTGATCCGCAACTTCCGCCGCTACAGCTGGCTGCTGATGTACCTGTTCGGTGCTTCACCAGCGCTGGATGCAGGCTTCCTGCGCGGCCGCAAACATCAGTTGGAACAACATTTCGACGCCGACACCCTGTATCTGCCGTACGCCACCAGCCTGCGTATGAGCGATCTGGGCTATCAAAGCGACGCCCAGGCCGACCTGACCCCTTGCTACAACGACTTGGTCAGCTACACCGACAGCCTGCGCAAGGCCGTGGCCACGCCTTATAAGCCTTACGTCGATGTCGGCACTCATGACCAGAACGGCGAGTGGGTTCAGCTGAACACCAACGTGTTGCAGATCGAGAACGAGTACTACTCCAACATTCGCCCCAAGCGTGTGACCTATAGCGGCGAGCGCCCTATTCAGGCGCTTGTGGCCCGTGGTGTGCAGTACGTTGAAGTGCGCTGCCTGGACATCAACCCGTTCCTGCCTACCGGCATCAGCCTGGAGCAATCACGCTTCATCGATGCGTTCGTGCTGTACTGCGCGCTTGAGGAAAGCCAGCAACTGGCAAGCCATGAGTGTTCCAATGCAAGCTCGAACTTCCTGGCAGTGGTCAAGGAAGGTCGCCGTCCGGGCCTGAGCCTGCAGCGCAACAACAGCCCTGTTGATCTCAAGACCTGGGCAACCGAGCTGCTGGAAAAAATCACACCGATTGCCCGACTGCTGGATCAGGCCCAGGGCATCGATGAGCATATCAAGTCGATTGCCGTGCAACAGGCAAAGATCGACGATGCGTCGCTTACACCTTCCGCCCAGGTGCTGGCCAGCATGAAAGCGCATAACGAGGGCTTTACCGCTTTCTCTTTGCGCCAGAGTCAGGCACACGCCGAATACTTCCGCACTCACCCGCTGAGCGCTCAGGAACAGGCAGACTTCGAAGCCCAGGCCAAAACCTCGATCGAAGAACAGGCCGAGCTGGAAGCGACCGAGGAAGTGGTGGATTTCGACACATTCGTGGGGTCGTATCAGGCGAGCATTCTGTCGATCAGCAATTGATACGCGCAATTACTGTGGGAGTGAGCAAGCTCACTCCCACAAAATACTTATCGTGCGACGCTCCGCGTCGCATGCCGTTCTGGATGCTCTGCGTCCACCCCCAGGCTTAAATCGCCTTTTCGAAGATCTTCGAATTACGCTGGTAGTTGTACAGCGACGCGCGGGCGCTTGGCAGGCGGTCGACGCTGCTGGGCTCGAAGCCACGCTCACGGAACCAGTGCGCGGTACGGGTGGTAAGGACGAACAGGGTCTTGATACCCAGCGCTCTGGCGCGGTTTTCAATACGCTCCAGCAACTCGTCCCCGCGCCCACCGTGGCGATATTCCGGATTGACGGCCAGACATGCCAGTTCGCCTGACTCCGAGTCCGCAATCGGGTACAGCGCCGCGCAGGCAATGATCAGCCCTTCCCGCTCGACCACGCTGAACTGAGTGATCTCGCGCTCCAGCACTTCGCGGGAACGACGTACCAGAATGCCCTGCTCTTCCAGCGGCGTGATCAGGTCCATCAAGCCGCCGACATCCTCAATGGCCGCTTCGCGCACCAGCTCGAACTGCTCCTGCGCAACCAGCGTACCGCCACCGTCGCGGGTGAACAGCTCGGTCAGCAGTGCGCCATTCTCGGCATAGCTGACGATATGGCTGCGCGCCACACCACCGCGGCAGGCCTCGGCCGCTGCATCGAGCAATTCGGCCTGATAGTTGGCACCCAGACGCTGCAAGTGCGCAGGTACCTGTTGCGGACGCAGCTCGCGCACCAGTCGGCCCTGCTCGTCCAGCAACCCGGTTTCGGCACCGAACAGCAGCAGTTTGTCGGCAGCCAGATCAATGGCCGCACGCGTGGCGACGTCTTCACAGGCCAGATTGAAAATCTCGCCGGTCGGTGAGTAACCCAGCGGCGACAGCAGCACGATATGACGCTCATCCAGCAGGCGATTGATGCCCTTGCGGTCAACCCGACGCACTTCGCCGGTGTGCTGATAATCGACACCTTCCAGCACGCCGATAGGCCGCGCAGTTACCACGTTGCCACTGGTCACCCGCAGCCGCGAGCCCTGCATCGGTGAAGCAGCCATGTCCATCGACAGGCGCGCCTCGATCGAGATGCGTAGCTGACCCACAGCATCGATCACGCACTCCAGCGTCTCGGTATCGGTGATGCGCATGTCGCGATGGTAACGCGGCGTAATGCCGCGCTGGGCCAGGCGGCTTTCGATCTGTGGACGCGAGCCGTGCACCAGCACCAGACGCACGCCCAGGCTGTGCAGCAGCACCAGGTCGTGGACGATATTGCCGAAGTTAGGGTGCGCAACGCCGTCGCCGGGCAGCATGACGACGAAGGTGCAATCACGGTGAGCATTGATGTACGGAGACGCGTGGCGAAGCCAGTTGACGTATTCGGGCATGACAACAAGAGCCTGTAGAGAAAATGGACGAAGAGAAAAAGCACGCACAACGGTGTGGTGGTTATCGTCGGAACAGGCTTGGCAACACGCGCAATCTCCTTTTATTCAACGTTGGTAGTACCGGGCTCACTGGGGAGTCAGGCAGTAATGTTCGATCAATTGACGTAACAGACGCACTGTAGGGTCCAGACGTGACATTTCGAGGTATTCCCCCGGCTGATGCGCGCAGGCGATATCGCCCGGGCCGAGCACCAGCGTTTCACAGCCAAGGCGCTGAAGATAAGGCGCTTCGGTGCCGAATGCTACTGCTGCAGCCGTATGACCGGTCAGTCGTTCAGCAACGCGCACAAGCTCAGCGTCAGCAGCCTGCTCGAAGGGCGCACACTCGGGGAACAGCGGAGCATAGTCGATCTTTACCTGGTGCAGCTCGGCCAGCGGCTCAAGCTTGTGGCGAATGGCTGCCCGCAGCACCTCAGGGTCCATACCCGGCAATGGGCGCAGGTCAAATTCCAGCGAGCACTGGCCACAAATCCGGTTCGGGTTGTCGCCACCATGAATGCAGCCCAGATTCAGGGTCGGTTGCGGCACAGTGAACTGCGGGTTGCGGTATTGCGCCTGCCATTGCGCACGCAGGCCCTTGAGTTCGCTGATCGCGTCGTGCATGGCCTCCAGCGCGCTGTGGCCAAGGCTGGGGTCTGAAGAATGGCCGCTACGCCCGAGGATGTGGATGCGTTCCATCATTACGCCTTTGTGCAGGCGAATCGGCTTGAGCCCGGTCGGCTCTCCGATAACTGCTGCGCGGCCCAGCGGACGTCCGGCCTCTGCCAGTGCGCGAGCCCCGGCCATCGAGCTTTCTTCATCGCAGGTGGCGAGGATCAGCAGCGGCTGTTTGAACGGTTGATCAATAAGCCCACGCACCGCCTCGATGATCAGCGCAAAGAAGCCCTTCATGTCGCAGCTGCCCAGCCCGACCCAGCGGCCATCGACTTCGGTGAGCTTCAACGGGTCGGTTTTCCACAGCGCCTCGTCGAAAGGTACGGTGTCGCTGTGGCCCGCCAGCACCAGGCCGCCCGGGCCTGTGCCATAAGTTGCCAGCAGATTGAACTTGCCGGGGGAAACCTGCTGGATGTCGCAGGCAAAATCCAGCTCCCCGAGCCATCCGGCGAGCAGATCAATGACAGGCCGGTTGGTCTGGTCCAGAGAAGGCTGCGTGCAGCTCACCGATGGCGCAGCGATCAAGGCGGCGAACTGGTCTTTCATGGACGGCAACGGCATGGGCGCTTCCTGTAATCAAGACGAAACACGGCCCATCATAGGGCCATAGCAACCCAGGAATAAACCGTTTCGGGCCATGTCCTGTACACTGACGGCCTTAGCAGCCGTTCAGTCATGGGCTGCGCTCCCGTTTATCAGTATCAGCGTTTGGATTCCCCCGGCCATGCAAAAAGAAACAGAAATCAAACTCCGCGTCAGCCGCGAGACCCTCGCTGCACTGCGCGAACACCCGTTGCTCAAGAAGCGCAACAAGAGTGGCTGGGAGCGCCTTGAACTGTCGAACCAGTATTTCGATACCCCAGAGGGCGAGCTGGCACAGGCCAAAGTCGCCCTGCGCATCCGTCGCGATGGCGATCAGATCATCCAGACCATGAAGACGCGCGGGCAAAGTGTTGCCGGCCTGTCCGAGCGCAATGAATACAACTGGGACCTGAGCAAAGCCAAGCTCGACCTGAAAAAGCTCGAAGGCGATTGCTGGCCCGAGCAACTGGCCGGGCTGGACAAGAAAACCATCAAGCCGTTGTTCACCACCGATTTCATCCGTGAAAAGGCCGAAATTGCCTGGGGTCGTGGCAAGACCAAAGTGGTGATCGAAGCCGCGCTGGACCTGGGCCAGGTGGTTGCAGGCAAGCAAAAGGAAGAAATCTGCGAGCTGGAGCTTGAGCTGCGCGAAGGAGAACCTGCCGCGCTGCTGGAACTGGCCGCCGAGCTGGCTGCAACGCTGCCGTTGATGCCGTGCGATATCAGCAAGGCAGAGCGCGGTTATCGCCTGCTTGATGCCAGCAGCTACTCGCTGAGCCTGCCAGCACCCGCACTGAATGCAGAAACGCCGCTGGACGACGCTTATTCCGCGCTGGCCTGGCACCTGCTGGGCAGCAGCCAGCGTCTGGCCGAGCAATACCGTTTCAACGGTCACTGGCGTCTGTTGCAGGACTGGGTCGAGATGCTCGCCGAGTTGCGTGCCCTGACCAGCAGCCTTGGCCAGGCCGCCCCACGGGCCTCGACCGCGCAACTGCGTACCTCGCTGGACGCCTTGCTGGAAGACTGGCGCCCGCTGGTTCAGGCCGGGCAGGAAGATGCGGATGTACGCGGTGCCGCCCACGAGCAGTTTCTGGAAGAGTTGCAGGACACCCGCTGGGGCGAGTTCTCGCTGAGCACTTCGCGTTGGTTGCTGGCGCGCAGCTGGACCACAGAGCGCAACACCCGTGGCAATCGTCAGGGCGCTGCGCTGTTGAGCAGCTGGCTGCCACGCCTGCTGGGTGAAGAAGCGACGTCGCTGCAACTGAGCCGCTATCAGCAGCAACCGGAAGACCTGGCCGAACAACTACCGCGCATCGAGCGCATCCAGGCCTGGCTGCACTGGGCACGCGGCGCACTGGACCTGCCGGAGCTGGACCGCCTGTACGGCGAACTACGCAAGCTAGAAGAGCTGGCCAATCTGGATATCAGCGATGAAGTCCTTGATGCACGCGTGCAACAGGCAATCACCGTATTCCAGAGCCGCGCGTGGAAAACCCTATTGCGTTTGTAACGGCTGGATTTCGTGGCGTTGATTATCGTCCCCACGCTCCGCGTCCGATCTTGAACATGTGGTGCGGCGCAAATTTGTGACGCAGAGCGTCACGAACTGCATGCCAACGCGGAGCATTGGCACGATAGTCATCTTGATACGTCAGTTAACTATCGTTCCACGCTCCAGCGTGGGAATGCCGTTCTGGACGCTCCGCGTCCGATCTTGAGTATTCGGTGCGGCGCAAATTTGTGACGCAGAGCTTCACGAACTGCATGCCAACGCGGAGCATTGGCACGATAGTCATCTTGATACGTCAGTTAACTATCGTTCCACGCTCCAGCGTAGGAATGCCGTTCTGGACGCTCTGCGTCCGATCTTGAGCATGCGGTGCGGCGCAAACTTGTGACGAAGAGCGTCACGAACTGCATGCCAACGCGGAGCATTGGCACGATAGTCATCTTGATGCGTAGGTTAACTATCGTTCCCACGCTCCGCGTGGAGACGCCGTTCTGGACGCTCCGCGTCCGATCTTGAGTATTCGGTGCGGCGCAAATTTGTGACGCAGAGCGTCACGAACTGCATGCCAACGCGGAGCATTGGCACGATAGTCATCTTGATGCTTAGGTTAACTATCGTTCCCACGCTCCGCGTGAGGACGCCGTTCTGGACGCTCCGCGTCCGATCTTGAACATGTGGTGCGGCGCAAACTTGTGACGCAGAGCGTCACGGACTGCATGCCAACGCGGAGCATTGGCACGATAGTCATCTTGATGCGTAGGTTAACTATCGTTCCCACGCTCCGCGTGGGGACGCCGTTCTGGACGCTCTGCGTCCGATCTTGAGTATTCGGTGCGGCGCAAACTTGTGACGCAGAGCGTCACGAACTGCATGCCAACGCGGAGCATTGGCACGATAGTCATCTTGATGCTTAGGTTAACTATCGTTCCCACGCTCCGCGTGGGGACGCCGTTCTGGACGCTCCGCGTCCGATCTTGAGCATGCGGGATGGTCAAAAGCGCACGTTCAGCCACCCTGGCGCAGCAGCGGCAGGCTGGTGGTGGATTTGATCTCGGACAGCGCCACTGTCGAGTTCACTTCCTGAATGCCGGGCACCAGCGACAGTTTTTCGAAGAAGAACCGCTCGTATGCCTCGATATCCGGCGTCACGATACGCAGCAGAAAATCCACTGCCCCCATCAGCACATAGCACTCCAGCACTTCCGGGAAGCCACGAATCGAGTCGGTGAACTCGGTGAAGTTGGAGCGCCCGTGGGCGTTGAGTTTCACCTCGGCGAAAATCTGTGTGTTCAGGCCGATTTTCTTGCGATCCAGCAACGCAACCTGACGACGAATGACCCCTTCATCCTTGAGCCGCTGAATGCGCCGCCAACAAGGCGATTGCGAGAGGCCGACCTGCTCGGCAATCTGCGCGCTGGAGAGCGACGCGTCCTCTTGTAGCAGCGCCAGAATCTTGCGGTCGTAAACGTCCAGCTCGGTTTGCATAATTAATTTTCCGCATTGGCTTTTTACGCATTAACAAGTCCAATCAAGCCTAATCCAGATGATGACGGACCAGAAATTTCTTTTTTGGCATGTAAAGATTCTCCCACTGTTCTGGAGTATCCACATGCCTGACCTTGAAGCCGTTACCGCCCCTTTGCAGCGTCCCGACAACTGGTCATCCAGTAAGGCGGCATGCTGTGCGCGCTACCAAATTGTTGCCGCAGCCGAGCCGGCGCTGCTTTGTCAGGTGCTGAACCTGTTTGCAATGCAGTACCTGATTCCCGACCAGCTCAGTGTGGCGCGACAAGAGCAGACGCTGCTCATCGGCCTGCAAGTTGCCAGCCTGAGCTGGCACAGAGCGCAGGTGATCGGCGAAAAAATGCGTAACCTGATCGATGTATGCTCCGTGGAAGTCGAACAGATCGACGCGCAGAACAGCCCACAAACGCACGTGGCCCTGGCGACCGGCTGAATCAATTTAGCCGCTCCGGTAATTCCCGGTCGCATAGAACGAGTAACGCTGTCACGCTTGGCGTCTACTCTTGTTCATCGCCCAATGACGAATTGCCTCAAGGAGCGCACATGGCAGCCCTGGCCCCCTCTTCACAGGATCGCTGGCTTGACCTGAATGATGTGCTGCGAGATCTGGTTGCCGAAGGCTATCTCGGCCAGGACGACGCAGAAACGGCACTCACCCAGCGTCGCAGTGCGGTGAACATCCAGCTGCATCCTCTCGAATTTCTCGCTTCACTTCAGTTTGACGACTTGAAGCGGCCTGGCAAGAAGCTGGACCTGGAAACCCTGACCGCTTGGCTGGCCAAAGCCTGTGGCCAGCCCTACATGCGCATCGACCCGCTGAAAATCAACGTGGCAGCCGTCACGCCATTGATGTCCTACGCCTTTGCCCAGCGCCACAAGATTCTGGCTGTGGCGGTTGACCGCGAGTCGGTGACCATCGCCAGCGCCCAACCCTACGTGCGCTCCTGGGAAGGCGATCTTGCGCATGTGCTCAAGCTGCAGATCAAGCGTGTGGTCGCCAACCCGACAGACATTCAGCGCATGGCGATGGAGTTTTTCAGGCTGGCCAAGTCGGTCAGCGGTGCCAGCGCCTCTGAGCAAAAAATGAGCAACATGGGCAATTTCGAACAGTTGCTCAAGCTAGGCGCCAGTGATCAGGAGCCGGACGCCAACGACGCGCACATCGTCAATATCGTCGACTGGCTGTTCCAGTACGCATTTCAGCAGCGCGCCAGCGATATTCATATCGAGCCGCGCCGCGAACAGGGCACCGTGCGGTTTCGCATCGACGGCGTGCTGCATAACGTTTACCAGTTTCCGGCGCAGGTGATCATGGCGATTGTCAGCCGCCTGAAAAGCCTTGGCCGGATGAACGTCGCCGAAAAACGCAAACCACAGGACGGGCGGGTCAAAACCACCACACCCGAGAATCGCGAAGTGGAGTTGCGCCTGTCGACGCTGCCGACGGCGTTCGGCGAAAAAATGGTGATGCGGATCTTCGACCCCGAGGTGCTGCTCAAGGACTTCGACCAGCTGGGTTTTTCCAGTGATGACCTGCGTCGCTGGCAGGAAATGACCCGCCAGCCCAACGGCATCATTCTGGTCACCGGCCCGACCGGTTCGGGTAAAACCACCACGCTGTACACCACCCTCAAGAAACTGGCGACCTCCGAGGTCAACCTGTGCACCATCGAAGACCCCATCGAGATGGTCGAGCCGGCCTTCAACCAGATGCAGGTGCAGCACAACATCGAACTGAGCTTTGCCGCCGGCGTGCGCGCGCTGATGCGACAGGACCCGGATATCATCATGATCGGCGAGATTCGCGACCTGGAGACCGCTGAAATGGCCATTCAGGCGGCACTCACCGGGCATTTGGTGCTGTCGACGCTGCACACCAACGACGCACCCAGCGCCATCAGCCGTATGCTCGAGCTGGGTGTGCCGCATTACCTGCTCAAGGCGACCATCCTTGGCGTCATGGCCCAACGTCTGGTGCGGACCCTGTGTCCGCACTGCAAGGCACCGATCAATCTGAACGAAACCGACTGGCAAACCCTGACCCGCCCGTGGCAGGCACCCGTACCGCCCGGTGCGCATCAGGCGGTCGGTTGTGTGGAATGTCGCGATACCGGCTATCGGGGACGGGCCGGGGTTTACGAGATCATGGTCATGTCCGACAACATCAAGGCATTGATTTCTGCGGACCTAGACCTGACCGCCATGCGTCGCCAGGCCTTCAAGGAAGGGACGCGCAGTTTGCGTCTGTCCGGTGCCCAGAAAGTCTCGGCAGGGCTGACTACACTTGAGGAAGTGCTGCGAGTGACACCGCAGAGCGAGCAACGCTGATCAGGGCTGAAAGCGTTGTTCCAGACGGCTGTGCATCGTGGTGAACCAGCTAAAGTGAACTACTTGGTACACCTTGATTGAACTAGTTCGTGGCTTTGGCTATCCAACCCCTCAGAACAACCACAGTTGGAGTAACTCATCATGCGTCTCAAGTTTGCTGTCGCCACCGTAGCCTTGCTTTCCATCCCAATGGGTTCAGCGATGGCTGACACCTTCTGGCGTAATGTGCTGTCTTCCGGTGCAACCACCGGCTCGACTTACCTGACCTTCAAGGATCACAAGCTGATCGTTGCCGCCCAAGACGACGCAGGCAGCTTCGTCGCCAGCGACGGTGGCATTCGCGGTCCGTTTCTGGAAGCGGCCATCGAGCAGGTGCGCAAAGACAATCCAGGCCTGAAAGCCACCGACATGGAACTGGCCAACGCGATCCTGGATAAGAATCTGGTCGCTGAAAACCAGTAAGTCTTGCCGATTAGCTTCGCGCATAAAAAATGCCGCCCATGAGCGGCATTTTTGTGAGCGGCAATCGGTTATTCGCCGATAGCGCTCTTGTAACCGGCTGCATCCAGCAGCTTGGCCAGATCACCGCTGGCGTCGCTTGGCTTGAGCTTGAAGATCCATGCACTACCGTACGGATCCCTGTTGAGCGACTCGGGCAAATCGCCCAGCGCTGCGTTGACTTCGATCACCTCGCCAGCAACCGGCGAGTAGATATCCGAAGCAGCCTTTACCGACTCGACGACACCGGCGGTGTCACGGGCAGCGAACACTTTGCCGATTTCCGGCAGCTCGACGAAGACCACATCGCCCAGTGCTTCCTGTGCATGGTCCGAGATGCCGACGGTCACGGTGCCATCTGCTTCAAGACGTGCCCATTCATGACTTTCGGCGAAGCGCAGCTCGGCGGGAATATTGCTCATTTAGTCATCCTCAACATCGGGTCAGCGGAAAACCCGCCATAGGTTAAATCAGGGTCTTGCCGTGGCGCACAAACGCTGGCTGCACCACCCGCACCGGATACCACTTGCCGCGGATTTCCACCTCGGCCCGGTCAGCGGTTGCCATCGGAACGCGCGCCAGAGCAATGGATTTGCTCAGCGTAGGAGAGAAACTACCACTGGTGATCTCTCCTTCGCCAATTTCTGCGACACGTACCACCTGATGCGCCCGTAAAACGCCGCGCTCTTCGAGCACCAATCCCACGAGTTTGAAGGCGGTTCCTTCAGCCCGTTCGCTCTCCAGCGCCTCGCGACCGATAAAATCACGGTCGGCAGGTTCCCAGGCAATGCTCCAGGCCATATTCGACGCCAGCGGTGAAACATGCTCGCCGATGTCCTGACCATACAGGTTCATGCCTGCCTCCAGACGCAACGTATCGCGAGCGCCCAGACCGATCGGGGAGATACCCGCGCCGACCAGTTCATTGAAAAAACGCTGGGCCTCTTCGGCAGGCAGCATGATTTCCAGGCCGTCTTCACCGGTATAACCGGTGCGCGCGATGAACCAGTCGCCATCATCAAGACCTTCAAACGGCTTGAGCTGGTGGATCAGTTCGGCGCGGGCGCTTGAAACCAGCTCGGCGATACGGGTTCTGGCCTTTGGCCCTTGAATCGCGAGCATCGCCATTTCGCTGCGCGCGATCAGTTGTACATCGAAGTCGCCCAGCTGCGACTGCATCCAGGCTAGATCCTTGACCCCGGTCGCGGCATTGACCACCAGCCGATAACCTTCGGGCGTGAGGTAGACGATCATGTCATCGATGACCCCGCCTCTTTCGTCCAGCATGGCGCTGTACAAGGCTCGACCCGGGGTCTTCAGTTTTTCCACATCGTTGGCCAGCAGGTAACGCAGCCAGGTTCTGGCTTGACGGCCAACCACATCAATCACGTTCATGTGTGAGACATCGAAGACCCCACAGTCGCGACGCACCTGATGGTGTTCCTCGACCTGCGATCCGTAATGCAACGGCATGTCCCAGCCACCAAAATCGACCATTTTCGCGCCAAGGGCGAGGTGCAGGTCGAACAGGGGGGTACGCTGTCCCATGGGTTTCTCCTTCCGGGCGTGGCGAAGGTGCGGGCAGAAAAGATCGGCAAGCCCCCAATAAACCGGAGTTTGCAGCACTTACAGCTGGCCGAATTTTCTGACAGACCGCACCAATTGCGGCGCATTGTAGCGGCAAGGTGAAGGGCCCGCACCTAGCCAATCTGACGGGCAGAGCGACGAATCAACCCGATGACGGGTAATAATCCTACAAGCACCAGCGACAAAGCTGGCAATGCCGCTCGTGCCCACTCACCCTCGCTGGTCATTTCAAACACGCGTACCGCCAGCGTATCCCAGCCAAACGGGCGCATCAGCAGGGTCGCAGGCATCTCTTTGAGTACATCGACGAACACCAGCAACGCAGCACTCAAGGCTCCCGGAACCAAAAGCGGTAGATACACGTTGAGAAACAACTTTGGTCCGCTGACACCCAGACTGCGTGCGGCTTCAGGCAATGAGGGACGGATACGCGACAGGCTGTGCTCCAGCGGGCCGAAGGCGACCGCGATGAAACGTACAAGGTAAGCCAGCAGCAGCGCCGAAAGGCTGCCCAGCAACAACGGCTTGCCTGCACCGCCCAGCCAGCCGGAAAGCGGAACGACCAGCTCACGGTCCAGATAACTGAACGCCAGCATGATTGAAACGGCCAGTACCGAACCCGGCAGCGCGTAACCGAGGTTGGCGAGGCTGACGCCAGAGCGGATCGCAGGTGTAGGCGCCATACGCCGGGCAAAGGCCAGAATCAGCGCCACGCTGACAGTGATCAACGCCGCCATACCGCCCAGATAAAGCGTATGCAGAATCAGGCCGGTATAGCGCTCGTCGAGGTCGAATCGGCCGCGCTGCCAGACCCAGACAATCAATTGCAGCACCGGCACGACGAAGGCACAGAGAAACACCAGCCCGCACCATAAACTGGCTCCCCAAGCCTTGATACCGCTAAGCGGATAAAGCGCAGCGCCACGCGGCCGTTCATTGGTCGGTCGGCTTGCACCGCGGGCACGACGTTCGCCATACAGCAGCACCAGGACTGCCAACAGCAGCAGGCTGGCCAGTTGCGCGGCGCTGGACAGACTGAAGAAGCCGTACCAGGTCTTGTAGATGGCGGTGGTGAACGTGTCGAAATTGAACACCGATACCGCACCGAAATCGGCCAGGGTCTCCATCAGCGCCAAAGCTACGCCCGCACCGATGGCTGGACGCGCCATTGGCAGCGCCACACGCCAGAACGCCTGCAAGGGCGTGTTGCCCAACACTCGTGCAGCTTCCATCAGCCCCTTGCCCTGCGCCAGAAACGCCGTGCGCGCCAACAGGTAGACATAGGGATAGAAGACCAGCACCAGGACGATGATCACCCCACCGGTGGAGCGCACCCGAGGCAGGCGCAGGCCGGAGCCGAACCATTCACGCATCAGGGTTTGCACCGGGCCGGAAAAATCCAGCAGCCCGACAAATACAAACGCCAGTACGTAGGCAGGGATTGCGAACGGCAGCATCAACGCCCAGTCCAGCCAGCGCCGCCCGGGAAATTCACACAGGCTGGTCAGCCACGCCAGACTCACCCCCAGCAGCGTCACACCCACACCGACACCCAGCACCAGAATCAACGTATTGCCCAGCAGGCGGTACATCTGGGTTTCCAGCAGATGTGACCATATCTGTTGGTCAATGGTCTCCCACGACAGCAGCAGCACGCTCAGCGGCAATAACACCAGCGCAGCGATGGCGAAGACCAATGGGTACCAGCGGCGTTGGACAGGATGGGCCAAGGAGGTTCTCGAAATGAGGGGGGTTCAAGAGGGTAAGCAGAGCGTGCGCACAGGTCTGCTTCTGATTCTGGCTGAAAGCCGTAGGAGCGGACTTGTCCGCGAAAAGGCCGGTACATTCTCAGAAAATGCACTATCTGAACTGACGGCTTCGCGGACAAGTCCGCTCCTACGCCCTGCGGGCAGAAGCCTGAAAGCCACGCTTTTCGGGCTATTCAAGATTTGTGTAATGAGCGCGAAGCGTATCAACGAGAGTCAGGCACTGGGTATTAAATCAATTCCAGCCCGCGCGATCCATCATGCGGATCGCTTCTGCCTGGCGCTTGCCTGCCACTTCGACCGGAATGGTGTCGGCCTTGAACCGGCCCCAGCTCGCCACTTCTTCTGACGGCGCCACGTTCGGGTTGGCCGGGAACTCCTGATTGACGCTTGAGAAAATCTTCTGTGCATCGGGACCGGTCATCCACTCGACCAGCGCCTTGGCAGCCTCAGGGTGCGGGGAATATTTGGTCAGGCCGATACCCGACAGATTTACATGTACACCCCGGTCCGCCTGATTCGGCCAGAACAGCTTCACCGCCAGGTCAGGTTTTTCCTTGTGCAGGCGACCGTAATAGTAGGAATTGACGATGCCCACATCGCACTGCCCGGCGTTGATCGCCTCAAGCACTGCGATGTCGTCGGAAAAAACATCGGTGGACAGGTTGTTCACCCAGCCCTTGAGGATTTTCTCGGACGCTTCGGCGCCATGGGTTTCGATCAATGTGGCGGTCAGCGACTGGTTGTAGACCTTCTTCGCGGTGCGCAGGCACAGGCGCCCTTCCCAGTTCTTGTCGGCCAGCGCTTCATACGTGGTCAGCTCGACAGGTTTCACCCGGTCAGTGGAGTAGGCGATGGTTCGTGCGCGAAGGCTCAGGCCGGTCCAGCCGTGAGTGGATGAGCGGTATTGCGGCGGAATGTTGGCTTCTATCACCGGTGAGGTAAATGGCTGCAGAATGCCCATCTGTTCGGCTTGCCAGAGGTTACCGGCATCGACCGTCAGCAACAGGTCGGCAGTGGCATTCTCGCCCTCGGCCTTGATGCGCTGCATCAATGGCGCTTCCTTGTCGGTGATGAACTTTATCTTCACCCCGGTCTTGGCCGTATATGCATCGAACACCGGCTTTATCAACTCGTCGATCCGGGACGAATACACCACCACTTCATCGGCAGCCTGAGCGGTACTGCCCAGTAAAGTCAGTGTCAGAGCAGCCAGAAGACGCTTGCTTGCCTGCATCGGGGTATCTCGCGTTCGCAAATGAGGCGAAATGGTAGTGAATCCCATTTGCTATCTCAATCGAAGAGGCAGCGGAGCCGTTACCGGATGTTTCTGGCTGACAGCCTGATCAACAAACGGTCCTGGCTTTGGAAAAGTTCGCAACCCTGCGCAGCTTGTCCACATCGAACACTTCCAGCTGCCCTTCTCCCAGGCGCACGATCTTGCGTTCATGCAGATCCTGAAGCACTTCCAGCAAGGCCGGCGGGGATAGCGCGAGGCACTCCACGGCCTGAATGTCCTCCAGCACAATCAGGCGGCGTGCATGGCTCAACGGGCCATAACCCTCACTGAGCATCAACAGACGCCATGCGACCCTCGCTCTGGGAGGCAGTCGGCGCATTTTCTCGGGGTTCTGCAGCGGCAAACCGATTTTCTGGCTGAGTAACGCGGCAAACCAGCGCCAATATTCCGGGTGCCTGTCGAGCAACTCGAGCAGAAATTGCTGAGGGACATGCAGAAAGATACTTTGCTCCAGTGAGCAGACCTCGAAACGGCGCGGCAACCCGTCGAACAGCGAGACTTCGCCAAACCACATAGGCGCACGCATCGGCTCCACACCCGAAAGCCGCTGCTCATGGGCAGCGCCGATACGCACACAGCCCTCCAGCAACACATAAAGACCGCAGGGCAGATCGCCTTTCTCGAACAGCGTCCTGCCAGGCGTCCTGCGCTGCTGGCGAGCAGCGTCCAGCAGGCTATCCTGCAAACCGGCAGGTAAATGAGAAAACCAGTAATCGGATAGCAGTCGTGACCGCCACGACACTCCATTTGTCATTTTTGCTCCCTTTTATTTCAGGCATGCGTGTTGTACAACAATCCTGGCTCAAGCCGATCATCGTCTCAGGCAGGAATAATAATGAAAACCCTTGTCGATCATCTCAGCCAATACGCTGCGTATCACCGTGATTCACGCAATATCGTGACGCACTTCGTGGGCATTCCATTGATTGTACTGGCCGTGGCGGTACTTCTGTCGCGTCCGGGCTGGACTGTAAGCGGCGTGTGGGTTTCGCCTGCGGCCCTGCTAACCTTGGGTTCGACGATTTTCTATCTGCGTCTGGACCGTCCGCTGGGCGTGGTCATGGCAGTGCTACTGGCACTGTGCATCTGGGCCGGGGCCAACCTTGCGCAACAGGCGACCATGGTCTGGCTGAGCGCGGGCGTCGGGCTCTTTGTGATCGGCTGGATCATCCAGTTCATCGGCCATTACTACGAAGGGCGCAAACCGGCGTTTATCGATGACGTGACCGGCCTGATCATCGGCCCGCTGTTCGTGATTGCGGAGCTGGCGTTCCTGATGGGCTTGCGCAAACCGCTGCAACACGCCATCGAAGAACGCTCCGGCCCAGTGGGGCGCAATACCCGTAAGGCTGCGATGTAGCGACCGTTAACGATCAGTCTCCGTGCTCTGGCCCGCCAGTCCGCTGGTCCCGCTGGTGTGGTGCAGCCCGGCCAGCAGCAGTCGCTGATACAACTCTTCGCGCAAGCCCTGAGGCTGGTCGAGTTGCATTCGTTGCAAGTGCTCCGGGAAGGCTTCGGGGTCGGGAGCGTCCAGAGTGGCCTTGCCCAATTCCAGAATTTCGGTGAGTTTGAGCTTGCTCTTCAGCCAGTTCAACGCACGCATCAGGTCGCGCTCTTCACCTGTAAAATCGCATCCCAGCGGGTATTCAGTAAACAGCGACGGGTAGCGCGATGCCGTGTCTTTGAGGCGTTCCGGGGTGTTTTCTGTGAAGCGTGGATCAAGGCGGAATTCCCTGGGCAGCTTTCCGGCCTTTTGCGCCTGCTCGATCAAGCCGGGCTGAAAGCGCGAGTCAGTGATGTTGAGGATGCGCTCGATCACCGTGGCGTCGGTCTGACCGCGCAGATCGGCAATGCCGTATTCGGTCACGACAATATCGCGCAGGTGCCGGGGGATCGTGGTGTGGCCGTACTGCCAGACGATATTGGAGCTGACCTCGCCACCTGACTCACGCCAGCTGCGCAGCATCAGGATCGAACGAGCGCCCTCCAGGGCGTGAGCCTGCGCCACAAAGTTGTATTGGCCACCCACACCGCTGAGCACTCGGCCATCTTCCAGTTGATCGGCCACGGCTGCGCCCATCAGGGTGACGGTGAACGCACTGTTGATGAAGCGCGCATCGCGGCGTTGCAGACGTTTGAGTTCTTCCTGACCGTAAAGCTCGTTGATATAGCTGATGGCAGTCATGTTGAACTGCGCCAGTCGCTCGGCGGGCAGCTCGCGCAATCGCTCGTAGAAACTGCTCGGACCGAGGAAAAAACCGCCGTGCACCACCACGCCATCAGGATGGGCGTCTTCATCCAGAGTGCCCAGGTTGGCCAGCCGTTGCAGCTCTGCGTCGGCATACACCTTGCGTCGCACGATCCCGGCATCGGCCAGTACCAAAAGACCGTTGACGAACATTTCGCTGCAACCGTAAAGGCCGCTGGCGAACGGCTGAACGCCGCCTTCGCGGTCGATCAGGGTCTGCCAGTTACTCATGTTCAACTCAGCCAGCAGACTGCGCCAGGTTTCATTGTCGGCTTGCCTGGCCAGCAGTGCGCCGGTCAGCGCATCGCCCATCGAGCCGATGCCGATCTGTAGCGTGCCGCCGTCGCGCACCAGCGTACTGGCATGCAGACCAATCAAATGGTCTTGATAACCCACCGGCATGTTCGGGGTGGAAAACAGCGTGCTGCGCTCATCTTCGTTGATCAGCAGGTCAAACGCTTCGACATCCAGCTCCGAGTCGCCCGGCATGTAAGGCAGGTCGGCGTGGACCTGACCCAGCATGAGGATGGTTTCTCCGGCGGCGCGGCGTTTGGCGATCATGGGCAGCAGGTCGAGGGTCACATCCGGGTTGCAACTCAGGCTCAGCTTGCCCGGGTGCTGATCGTCACGGGCCACCAGTTGCGCGACCAGATTCAGGCCGTTGGCATTGATATCGCGGGCGGCATGACTGTAATTGCTGCTGACGTAGTCTTGCTGGGCTGACTCGCTATTCAGCAGGCTGCCCGGCTGCATGAAGAATTGCTGCACGCGAATGTTGTGTGGAAGTTTGTCGCGACGCAGCGCAGCTAGAAACTCCAGCTCCGGATAGTCACCGAAGACCCGCTCCAGAAACGGTTCCAGAAACCGCGCCTGCAAACCCTCTCCCGGCGTTGGCCGCCCGAGTGTCAGCGCGGTGTAGATCGTCAGCCGTCGCTCGGGCAACTGGCTGATGCGCTGGTACAGCGCATTGACGAACCGATTGGGCTTACCCAGCCCGAGCGGCATGCCGAGGTGAATATGCTCGGGCAACTGCGCCAGAACGTGATCGACAGCGTGCTCGATGGAACAGGAATACGGCATCCCAGCTCTCCTGAATTGTTATTGGTGCAGCTTGGACCGGTGGCAATCTGAAATTGCTGCATGCTCGCTGCGCAACTATCGCTCCCACGCTCCAGCGTGAGAACGGAGTGCACCTCACTTCAGCCCGGACATGCTCTGAATGGCGCTCTTCAGTTCGTCGTCAGTGCAATCGCCGCAGGTGCCTTTCGGCGGCATGATGCCAATGCCTTTGATGGTGCTGGCCAGCAGGCCGTCAAGGCCGCCTTTTTGTCTGGCCCGCTCTTCCCAGGCGGCCGTGTCACCGGTTTTCGGCGCGTTGAGCAGGCCGACGCTGTGACAGGCGACGCAATGGGCGGCGATGATGTCGTCAGGGGCTCGGGCGGTATCGGCGGCTTGCACATTGAACACCCACAACGTCAGAACGCCTGCGGTGCTCAGAATCTTCCGGGTCAGCTTCACGCGTCACTCACTGCAAGGGGCGGGTCAGAAATTGGCTGGCGTTGCCGCACTAATCAATCGTGCCGGGACGTCGAACGGGTTGCGGAAGCGGTGCGGCCGGGTGCTTTCAAAATAATAGCTGTCCCCGGCTTCCAGTACGTAGGTGTCGAGACCCACCACCAGCTCCAGTCGCCCCTCGACGAGGATTCCGGTTTCTTCACCGTCGTGGACGAGCATTTCTTCACCGGTATCGGCACCCGGCGGGTAGGTTTCGGTAAGAAAGGCGATGGCACGGCCCTGGTGCGACTTGCCGACCAGCTTCATGGTCACGGCACCGTCCGAGATATCAATCAACTCGCTGGCCTTGTACACCACCTGCGCTGCGTTTTCCGGAACGGTTTCTTCCGAGAAAAACTCGACCATGGACATGGGAATGCCGCCGAGCACCTTGCGCAGCGAGCTGATCGAAGGGCTTACGCTGTTTTTCTCGATCATGGAGATGGTGCTGTTGGTCACGCCTGCGCGCTTGGCGAGTTCACGCTGGGACAGGCCCTTGAGCTTGCGGATCGATTGCAGTCGTTCACCCACGTCCAATGCGATATTCCCCCAGGTTTTGTCAGGTCTAGTCGAGATGAACGCCATCATGGCAACAGCGTTCAATATTTACAACACTTCGACAGACACCAGGCATACAGCGGCCTGACGGACAAGGGCTCGATCAGTCTTGGGAATAGATACGCGGAACGCGACGCAGATTGCAGAAGATTTCGTAGGGAATCGTTTCTGCCCGTGTGGCCACTTCACTGGCGAGCACGTGCTTGCCCCATAACTCGACCCGGCTGCCAAGCCCGGCCTGCGGTACGCCGGTCAAGTCTACGCAAAGCATGTCCATGGACACTCGCCCGAGCAGCCGGGAGGGCTGACCGTCGATCTGCACAGGCGTGCCGGTTGGCGCATGACGCGGATAGCCGTCGGCGTACCCCATCGCCACCACGCCAATACGTAATGGCCGATCACAGACAAACGTCGCGCCATAGCCCACGGCTTCACCGGCAGGCAGTTCACGCACGCTGATGATCTTCGATTCCAGGGTCATGACCGGTTGCAGGCGGTCAGCCAGCGGGTGCGGCTGACCAAACGGCGTGGCACCGTAGAGCATGATGCCGGGGCGCGACCAGTCGCTTGGAATATGCGGCCAGCCCAGAACGGCCGGGGAGTTTTTCAGGCTGATTTCTGCGGCCAGGCCTTTGCGAAAGCTCTCGAATACAGCGAACTGTTCATCACTGCATCCACTGTTCAGTTCATCGGCTCGGGCGAAGTGGCTCATCAGGACGATTCTGGCCACTTTGCCGGTTACCAGCAGGCGTTGATAGGCGGCCTGATATTCATGCGGGTACAGGCCGACGCGGTGCATGCCCGTGTCAATCTTGAGCCAGACCGTTAAAGGTTTGGCGAGCTGCGCCTGCTCGATGGCCTCCAGCTGCCAGGTCGAATGCACGACCGTCCAGAAGTTGTGCTCGACAATCAGCGCCAGTTCATCGGCTTCGAAAAAACCTTCAAGCAGCAGAACAGGTGCGCGGATGCCTGCCGCGCGTAGCTCGAGCGCTTCTTCGATGCAGGCCACTGCGAAACCGTCGGCCTGGGCTTCCAGTGCCTGAGCGACGCGTACCGCACCGTGACCATAGGCATCGGCCTTGATCACCGCGAGCGCTTTGCCGCCGCTGTGTTCACGAGCCAGTTGGTAGTTGTGACGCAGTGCCTGAAGATCAATAAAGGCGCGGGCTGGACGCATGATGACGTTTCTTGCCTGAAGGGTGAAAAGGGTCAGAAAAACCCCGACGCAGAGATGCGTCGGGCACAACGGTATGAAGACAGCAGACTCAAGGCAGCGCGGCGACAACCGACAGTTCGACGAGGATTTCCGGCTCGCACAGCTTGGCCTCGACGGTTGCACGCGCAGGCGCGACACCCTTGGGCAGCCATTTGTCCCAGACGCTGTTCATGCCGGCAAAATGAGCATCGATGTCTTTCAGATAGATCGTGACCGACAGAATGCGAGTCTTGTCAGTGCCGGCCAGGTCGAGCAGGCGCTCGATACTGTTCAGAACCTCGCGGGTCTGTTGCTCGACACCTGCAGTCATGTCATCGCCGACCTGGCCCGACAGATAGACGGTGCCGTTGTGGACAACGACCTGACTCATGCGCTCATTGGTGAGCTGGCGCTGGATTGACATGCTGTGCATTCTCCTGAGTGTTGCCGTAACGAGAGATATCGAGGCCTTCGGCACTGATACGGGGTGTCTTGCGGGCAATGAGGTCTGCCAGCAAGCGACCGGAACCACACGCCATCGTCCAGCCCAATGTGCCATGGCCGGTATTGAGGAACAGGTTACGGAACGGTGTTGCACCCACAATCGGTGTGCCATCGGGAGTGGTCGGACGCAACCCGGTCCAGAAACTGGCCTGGGTCAGATCGCCACCCTGAGGATAGAGGTCACCGACGATCATCTCCAGTGTTTCGCGTCGACGAGGATTGAGCGACAGGTCGAAACCGGCGATTTCCGCCATGCCGCCGACCCGGATGCGGTTGTCGAAGCGGGTGATGGCGACCTTGTAGGTTTCATCGAGAATGGTCGAGGTCGGAGCCATGGCCGGGTCAGTGATCGGCACCGTCAGCGAATAACCCTTCAGCGGGTAAACCGGAGCCTTGATACCCAGCGGTTTGAGCAGTTGCGGAGAATAGCTGCCCAGCGCCAGCACATAGCGGTCGGCTGTTTCCAGCTTACCGTCGATCCACACACCATTGATGCGGTCGCCAGCGTGGTCGAGGCGCTCGATGTTCTGTCCGTAGCGGAACTCGACACCCAGCTCTACGGCCATTTCTGCAAGGCGCGTGGTGAACAACTGGCAATCGCCGGTCTGGTCATTCGGCAAGCGCAGTGCACCGCTGAGAATGCCGGTCACACCGGCTAGCGCGGGCTCGACACGGGCGATGCCTTCGCGATCCAGCAGTTCGTAAGGAACACCGGACTGCTCGAGCACGGCAATATCCTTGGCAGCGTTGTCCAGTTGCGCCTGAGTGCGGAACAGCTGAGTAGTACCCAGGCTGCGCCCTTCGTAGGCAATACCTGTTTCCAGGCGCAGTTCATCCAGGCAATCACGGCTGTATTCGGACAGGCGCACCATGCGCTCTTTATTCACGGCATAGCGGCTGGCGGTGCAGTTGCGCAGCATTTGCGCCATCCACAGGTATTGATCGATATCTGCCGTGGCCTTGATTGCCAATGGCGCGTGGCGCTGCAGCAACCACTTGATCGCCTTCAGGGGAACACCCGGCGCGGCCCATGGCGAGGCATAGCCTGGCGAGACCTGGCCGGCATTGGCAAAGCTGGTCTCCATGGCGGCGGCTGGCTGGCGGTCTACCACGGTCACCTGAAAACCGGCACGCGCCAGATAATAAGCACTGGTTGTACCGATTACACCACTTCCAAGGACCAGAACGCGCATGTAGATGACCTCATCGCGGATATCCGCTGACGTTTTGAAGTTTTAAGCAAGAATGTGCGCAGTATATTGAGCAAAGGGCAGTGCTTCTCACTGTATAAACATCTATATTTGGCGTTTATTCCCGGCGATAAACGCTTTGGTAGAGGGGAAATAACCCATGCGCACTCAACACCAGTCAAATCGTGAACTGGACAAGATCGACCGCAATATCCTGCGCATCCTCCAGGCAGATGGGCGTATCTCGTTTACCGAACTGGGCGAGCGCGTCGGCCTCTCGACCACTCCGTGTACCGAGCGGGTTCGCAGGCTGGAACGCGAGGGCATCATCATGGGCTACAACGCCCGCCTGAACCCGCAAAGCCTGAAGGCCAGCCTGCTGGTGTTTGTGGAAATCAGTCTGGACTACAAGTCTGGCGACACCTTCGAGGAGTTCCGCCGTGCCGTGTTGAAGCTTCCGCATGTGCTGGAGTGCCACTTGGTATCAGGCGACTTTGACTATCTGGTCAAGGCGCGCATTTCCGAGATGGCGTCCTACCGCAAACTGCTGGGCGATATCCTGCTCAAGCTGCCGCACGTGCGTGAGTCCAAGAGCTATATCGTGATGGAAGAAGTGAAAGAGAGCCTGAACCTGCCGATTGCCGACTGATTGCGCTAGGTTCTGTACGAAAAGTCGGCGAGCGAGGGTCAGGCAAGGCAAAAACAGGCGAGGAAGCGGAGTCTACGTGTTGTAAATGAGCATTCCGAGCCTGTTTTTAACGCAGCATCACCGAGCGCAGCCACTTTACGTACAGAGCCTAGACCAGCACTTGTCGGGTGGAAGCCATATATTCGTGTATCTGCTTCTCTACCCGCGGGTGAATCAGTTCGACCGGGCGACGGCCATTCGGGCATGGCAGGCTTTCGGTGGTGCCAAACAGACGGCAGATCAACGGGCGTTCGTCATACACGGTGCAGCCCTGCGGGCCAAGGTGCACGCAATTGAGCTCATCGAGCGCGGCTTCCTGTTCGGCGGCAGTCTTGCGCGGCAGGCGCGACATTTCTTCGGGCGACGTGGTAACCGGGCCGCAGCAGTCGTGGCAGCCAGGCACACACTCGAACGAGGGAATCTGGCGGCGCAGATCACTTATTTTCTGACGGTTGCAGCTCATTGAATCAACCATTCCTACACAATGCGCTGAGTTTGCCCCAGTTGGCAGGCTCATGACAGCGGCTTATCCTCCCCACACGCAAACCGCCACCGACAGGACCCGCTCATGAACGCCCGCGTTCAGCACCCGACTCTTCACGACGACCAGCATGTTGCCTCCTACTACGCCGCCAGCAGCCATCCGCAACCGGATCACCCTGCGCTGCAAGGCGAGGTGAAGGTTGATGTGTGCGTGGTGGGCGGCGGATTTTCCGGCCTCAACACTGCCATCGAGCTGGCCGAGCGCGGGCTGAGTGTCGCGTTGCTTGAGGCACACAGGATTGGCTGGGGTGCCAGCGGACGCAATGGCGGCCAGCTGATTCGCGGGGTCGGCCACGGTGTCGAGCAGTTCGCCAATGTCATCGGCAGCGAGGGTGTGCGGCAGCTCAAGCTGCTGGGCATTGAGGCGGTCGATATCGTGCGTCAGCGCATCGAGCGGCACGCTATCGATTGCGACCTGAAATGGGGTTATTGCGACCTGGCCAACAAGCCGCGCGACCTGCACAGCCTTGCCGAAGATGCCGATGAACTGCGCAGCCTGGGCTACCGCCATGAGCTGAAATTGCTGCAAGCCGATCAGATGCGCAGTGTCGTGGGCTCCGACCGGTATGTCGGCGGTTTGATCGACATGGGTTCCGGGCATCTGCACCCGTTGAATCTGGCTTTGGGAGAAGCTGCCGTAGCGCAGTCACTGGGCGTTCGGCTGTTCGAACATTCTGCGGTGACGAGAATCGACTACGGCCCGCAGGTCAAAGTGCATACGGCTCAGGGGGCGGTGCTGGCGAAAACGCTGGTGCTGGGCTGCAATGCCTACCTCAACGATCTGAATCCGGAAATAAGCGGCAAGGTATTGCCCGCGGGCAGTTACATCATCGCGACCGAACCCTTGAGCGAGGCTCAGGCCCAGGAAGTGTTGCCGCAGGACATGGCGGTCTGTGATCAGCGCGTGACTGTAGATTACTACCGGCTGTCAGCGGATCGCCGTTTGCTGTTCGGGGGCGCCTGTCACTATTCGGGCCGCGACCCACGGGACATCGCCGCTTACATGCGGCCGAAGATGCTCGATGTGTTTGCGCAACTGGCTTCAGTGAAGATCGATTACCAGTGGGGTGGGATGATCGGCATCGGTGCCAATCGCCTGCCGCAAATTGGCCAGCTCAAGCAGCACCCCAACGTTTTTTATGCGCAGGCTTATTCGGGGCATGGTCTGAACGCGACACACCTTGCAGGTCGCTTGCTGGCCGAAGCCATCGCCGGGCAACACAGCGATGGCTTCGAGTTATTCGCCAAAGTGCCACACATGACCTTTCCGGGCGGTAAACACTTGCGCTCGCCGTTACTGGCATTGGGCATGCTCTGGCACCGGCTCAAAGAGCTGCGCTGAAAGGCTCAGGGCCTCCAGAACGGTTTCATCGCTTCGACCCGCGCCTGCTGGAAATCCAGCCCGATGTCGCGCAACTGATCGTCCGTCAGCTCCAGCAAGGTGCGGCGAGAGGCCCAGCGGTGACGATACAGCGCCCAGCGACCCATGCCCGCCAACAGATCGGCCTTGTTTGAGCGGACCGTTCTGACCGCAGTTGGCCGATAGTCATTCAATTCCTGGCTGTGAAGCGCAAGGCGTACATCGCTGAACCCGTTCATTTCCGTTTCCCTCATCCTGGGTGGGTGTGGGTCTATGATGAAACGAACGGCCAAACCATTACAGATTCAAAAACAGGTTATATTTTCCATACAGATGAGACAAAAACAGCACTGAATGCTATATTTTTGCCCAATCTGTATTGCTATACCATGCTCACCATCCTGAGAGTACGTCATGACGCTTTACGTCAACCTCGCCGAACTGCTCGGCTCGCGGATCGAAAACGGCTTCTACCGCCCTGGCGACCGCCTGCCATCGGTGCGTGCGTTAAGTGTCGAACATGGCGTCAGCCTGAGCACCGTGCAGCAAGCGTATCGGGTGCTGGAGGACAACGGCCTGGCAGCGCCGAAACCTAAATCCGGCTATTTCGTATCGGCCAGTCGAGCGGCACCTGCGTTGCCTGCTGTCGGGCGACCCGTCCAGCGGCCTGTGGATATCTCTCAATGGGATCAGGTGCTGGACCTGATTCGGGTGGCACCTCTCGAAGCGGTCACGCAACTGGGGCGCGGCATGCCCGATGTCACCAGCCCTACCCTGAAACCGTTGATGCGTGCGTTGAGTCAGTTGAGTCGCCACCAAGACATGCCGGGGCTGTATTACGACAACATCTACGGCGTGCGCAGGCTGCGTGAGCAAATCGCCCGACTGATGCTCGACTCGGGCTGCAACCTGACCGCCAATGACCTGATCGTCACCAATGGCTGTCATGAAGCGCTGTCAGCGAGCGTCCGTGCCATTTGCTCGCCGGGTGACATCGTTGCGGTGGACTCGCCCAGTTTCTTCGGCGCCATGCAGACGCTCAAGGGTGTGGGCATGAAGGCCCTCGAAATCCCCACCGACCCATTGACCGGCATTAGCCTCGAGGCGCTGGAACTGGCCCTTGAGCAATGGCCGATCAAGGTCATTCAGCTGACGCCCAATTGCAACAACCCGCTGGGTTACGTCATGCCCGAAGCCCGCAAACGTGCGTTGCTGACGCTGGCGCAACGTTTCGATGTGGCGATCATCGAAGACGATGTGTATGGCGATCTTGCTTACAACTACCCTCGCCCGCGCACCATCAAATCCTTCGATGAAGACGGTCGTGTCCTGCTGTGCAGCTCGTTTTCCAAGACCCTGGCACCCGGCCTGCGGATTGGCTGGGTAGCGCCGGGGCGGTATCTGGAGCAGGTGCTGCACATGAAATACATCGGCACCGGCTCGACTGCACCGCAGCCACAGTTGGCCATCGCCGACTTCATCGAAGGCGGCCATTACGAGCCGCATGTACGGCGCATGAGAACCCAATACCAGCGCAGTCGCGACCAGATGATCGACTGGGTGATGCGCTACTTTCCCGAAGGCACCCGCGCCAGCCGCCCGCAAGGCGGTTTCATGCTGTGGGTGGAACTGGCCGAAGGCTTCGACACGCTGCGCCTGAACCGCGCGCTGCTGGGCAAGGGTGTACAGATCGCGGTGGGCAGTATTTTTTCCGCCTCGGGCAAGTACCGTAACTGCATGCGCATGAACTTCGCGGCCAAACCGAGCCGCGAAATCGAGAACGCTGTGCGTATCGTGGGCGAGACAATTGCACTACTGAATGCGCAAACTGACTGACGCTGGCAAATCTTTCCCGGTTTTTCGGGTCATAACGCCAAGTCGAGCCATGTACAGACGCGGAAGATCAATTTGAATAACTCATGGGCCTTGCCCTTTTGCCTGCTGGTTGCACTGTGCGTCAGCGGTTGCGCACATCAGCAACTTGCCAGCGAGCCAAGCCAGGCCATGCCGCCCTCGAGTTCTGCTTTCGGCCGCTCTATTCAAGCCATGGCGATGCCCCACGACGGGCGTTCCGGCTTTCGCCTGCTGCCCGACAGCAGCGATGCATTCAAGGCGCGCGCCGAGCTGATCCGTAACGCCAAAAGCAGCCTCGACCTGCAGTATTACATCGTCCATGACGGCCTGAGCACGCGCGCCCTGATCGACGAACTGCTCAAAGCGGCAGACCGTGGCGTGCGGGTGCGCATCCTGCTGGACGACACCACCAGCGACGGGCTGGATCAGGCCATCGCCACCCTCGCCGCGCACCCGAACATTCAGATTCGCCTGTTCAACCCGCAAAATCTGGGGCGCGAGACCGGCATCACGCGCAGCTTGGGGCGTTTGATGAACCTGTCGCGTCAGCACCGGCGCATGCACAACAAACTTTGGCTGGCCGACAGCAGTGTGGCCATCGTTGGCGGGCGCAATCTGGGCGATGAATACTTCGACGCCGAACCGAACCTGAACTTCACCGATATCGACATGCTAAGCGTGGGACCGGTCGCCGAACAGCTCGGCCAGAGCTTCGATCAATACTGGAACAGCACGCTCAGCAAGCCCATCGATGCGTTCATGTACTTCCTGCCCGACGGTGAGGATCTGGCCCAGGCCCGGCAGCGGCTGGACGATTCGCTGGAGCAGGCGCATCAGCAACACAAGGCTCTGTATGAGCGATTGATGGCCTACAAGACTCAGCCACGCATGAAGACCTGGCTCAACGAGCTGGTCTGGGCGCACAACCAGGCATTGTGGGACGCGCCGACCAAGGTACTGGCGCAGGGAGATCCGGATCCGCACCTGCTACTGACCACGCAACTGGCCCCCGAGCTGCTGAACACTCGCAAGGAACTGATGCTGATTTCGGCTTACTTTGTGCCGGGTCAGGAAGGTTTGCTGTACCTGACCGGCCGTGCCGATGCCGGCGTCAACGTCAGCCTGCTGACCAATTCACTGGAAGCCACCGACGTTCCTGCCGTGCATGGCGGCTACGCGCCTTACCGCAAGGCGCTGCTGGAGCATGGCGTGAAGCTGTTCGAACTGCGCCGCCAGCCTGGCGATACCGAAACCATGCGCGGCAGCGGCCCGCATTTGTTCAAGAAAAGCAGCTCGTTGGCCAGTTCGGAATCAAGCCTGCACAGCAAGGCGATGATCTTCGATCGGCAGAAAGTCTTTGTCGGCTCATTCAATTTTGACCCGCGTTCTGTGCTATGGAACACCGAAGTCGGCGTGCTGGTCGACAGTCCGCAACTGGCCGAAGAGCTGCGCGAACTGACGCTGCAAGGCATGGCTCCCTCGCTCACTTACCAAGCGAAGCTGGAGGATGGCAAAGTGGTGTGGGTGACCGAAGACAATGGCCAGATCCACACGCTGCATACCGAACCCGGTGACTGGTGGCGGCGTTTCAACGCGTGGATGAGCCGTGCCATCGGCCTGGAAAGAATGCTTTAGGCGGGCGCAGCCTGGGCAACCCCGAACGCTCCACGTCGCCTGATCAGAATCAGCAGGCCAAAGGCACCTGCCGCCATCAGCAACGGCAAGGCCTCACCGCTGACCCACTGACTGCCTGCGCCCGCTATCAGGGGCCCGATCAGGCACCCGATGCCCCACAGTTGAGCGACATGCGCATTGGCGCGGACCAGTGAATCATCTCGGTAACGCTCGCCGATCAGGATCAGCGACAGGGTAAACAGCCCGCCAGCACTGGCGCCGAACACTGTCCAGAGCGGCCAGATCAGGGCGGTGTCGATCAGTAACGGCACCAGCAGACTGGACGCCAGCAACAAGGCAGCGCATCCGGTAAACATTGCGCGGCGCGAGATGCGATCAGCGAGCATGCCGATCGGCAGCTGCAGTAACGCGTCACCTATCACCACCACACTGACCATGATCAGGGCGATTTCCGGGGTGAACCCGTGGCGTATGCAGTAGAGCGGCAGCAGCGTGAGGATCAAGGCTTCGAATGCAGCGAACAGCGCCACTGCCCAGGCGATAGCGGGCATGCCGCGACAGAAGCCCGCCAGATCAGTGAAGGTCACGTTGCAGGATTCGGTCGATGGCGCCCCCGTGCGACCCAGCAGCAGGAACGGGGAGCCGACCAGTAGCAGCACACCAATCCAGAAGCCGTAGTCGGCCTGAGTGCCGATAACGCCCAGCAACAGCGGGCCAGCCAGTTGGCTGAAGGCGTAAGTGCTGCCATACAGCGCTACCAGCCGTCCGCGCAGACGCTCGATCACCAGTTGGTTGATCCAGCTTTCACCCAGCACGAAGACGATGGTCAGAATCACCCCTAGCGCCAGGCGCAAGACCAGCCAGACCCCGTAATACGGCAGCAGCGCCAGTGCGCCGACCGAAACGGCGCCGCCCCACAGGCACAGGCGCATCAGCTTGGCGGTACCGAAGCGCGCGGCGAGACGACTGGCCAGCGCCGCACCCACCAGCACACCCACCGCAGGCATCGCCGCCATGATGCCAATGGCAAACGAGCCGTAACCCCAGCCTGCCAGACGCAATGAAACCAGCGGCATGCTGACGCCCATTGCCAGCCCGACGCCCAACACGGACGCCAGCACGGCAAAATAAGTACCCCAACGCATTATCAAGCTCCTGCTGCCCTAACGGCGCAATCAAGACCGGACGCAGAGCGTCCAGAACGGCATGCGACGCGGAGCGTCGCACGATAGTTGAGGTTATCGCTCCTCACGCTCCAGCGTGGGAATGCCGTGCGTGACGCTCCGCGTCACAAATCTGCGCCACGCCGCAAACGCAAGCCAGGACGCGGAGCGTCGCACGATAGTTAAGGTTATCGTTCCTCACGCTCCAGCGTGGGAATGCCGTGCGTGACGCTCCGCGTCACAAATCTGCGCCACGCCGCAAACGCAAGCCAGGACGCGGAGCGTCGCACGATAGTTAAGGTTATCGTTCCTCACGCTCCAGCGTGGGAATGCCTTGCGTGACGCTCCGCGTCACAAATCTGCGCCGCGCCGCAGACGCAAGACCGGACGCGGAGCGTCCAGAACGGCGTACCGACGCTAGAGCGTCGGCACGATAGGTGTCGCGCTCCTGACTTACAGCTTGATCCAGATGGATTTCAGCTCGGTGTATTTGTCGAAGGCATGCAGCGATTTATCACGACCGTTGCCTGACTGCTTGAAGCCACCGAACGGGGCAGTCATATCGCCGCCGTCGTACTGATTGACCCATACGCTGCCTGCGCGCAGTGCCTTGGCGGTCAGGTGTGCTCTGGAGATATTTGCAGTCCACACGGCAGCAGCCAGGCCATAAGGCGTGTCGTTGGCTATCTGTATCGCTTCTTCGTCGCTGTCGAACGTCAGCAGTGAAAGTACCGGGCCGAAGATTTCTTCCTGAGCGATTTTCATCGCGTTGTTCACACCGTCGAAAATGGTCGGCTCAACGTAGGTGCCGCCGGTCTCCTGCAGAATGCGCTTGCCGCCCGCAACCAGTCTGGCACCCTCGGCGTGACCGGCTTCGATGTAAGACAGCACTGTGTTCATCTGCTGGGTGTCGACCAGCGCGCCCACATTGGTCGCAGGGTCCAGCGGATTGCCGGGCTTCCAGGTGGCCAATGCCTCAAGCACCATCGGCAGGAAGCGTTCCTTGATAGAGCGCTCGACCAGCAGCCGAGAACCGGCAGTGCAGACTTCGCCTTGATTGAAGGCAATTGCGCTGGCGGCTGCTTCGGCGGCGGCCTGCAAATCCGGCGCGTCGGCAAAGACGATATTCGGGCTTTTGCCACCGGCTTCCAGCCAGACGCGTTTCATGTTCGACTCGCCTGCGTAAATCATCAGTTGTTTGGCGATTTTGCTCGAACCGGTAAACACCACGGTATCCACGTCCATATGCAGCGCCAGCGCCTTGCCGACGGTATGACCGTAACCCGGCAATACGTTGAGCACGCCCGCAGGAATGCCTGCCTCGATGGCCAGCTGCGCAATACGAATGGCGGTCAGCGGAGACTTCTCCGACGGCTTCAGGATCACGGAATTGCCGGTGGACAGTGCAGGACCAAGCTTCCAGCAAGCCATCATCAACGGGAAGTTCCACGGCACGATGGCGGCGACGACACCCACCGGCTCGCGCGTTACCAGACCCAGTTGGTCATGAGGCGTTGCCGCGACCTCGTCATACAGCTTGTCGATGGCTTCGCCGCTCCAGCTCAGGGCTCTGGCAGCACCGGGGATGTCGACACCGAACGAGTCGCCAATCGGTTTGCCCATGTCCAGAGTCTCAAGCAGGGCCAGCTCTTCGGCATTTTGCTTGAGCAGCCCGGCGAAACGGATCATGGTTTCCTTGCGTTTGGCCGGAGCCAGTCGCGACCAGGCACCCGAGTTGAAGGCGCTGCGCGCACTGTCGACAGCGCGTTGCGCGTCAGCGGTGTCGCAACTGGCGACCTTGGCAAGCATCCGGCCATCGACCGGGCTGATGCAATCAAACGTCTCGCCGGAGGAGGCTGCGGTGTATTCACCTTGAATGAAGGCACGGCCTTCGATCTTCAAATGCTGGGCGCGTTGCTCCCAGTCAGCACGAGTCAGGGTGGTCATTTGCATGTCCTCCTCTTGTTGAATGTGGGTGTGTCATGGTTGATTAAAGACACAATCTGAAATTTTTCAGGAAGGCCGTTACCCTAAACCAGCGGCCCGACAAAACCAATATATTTGACATAAATAGCCGCTACGGTGCTTTTATGTTGATTTTATTAAACAGCTCCGCACGCGCGCCGAGGCACTAACGCACAGCACGCACGTCAAACCCTCAACGCATTCAGGACAAGGGGCCCATCATGAGCATCGAAAGCATCGTCGACTTCAGTGAAGCCAGCACCGCCGCCGAGCACTATCGCTCTGCACCGGAAAAGGTCTTTAAGGGCGATCCGGCACAAACCCTCTACAACCACTACAACAGCCCCTGCGGACAGATGAGCGCGGGGGTCTGGAATGGCGAGCCCGGGCAGTGGCAGGTGAATTATTCGGAACACGAGTATTGCGAGATTGTGCAGGGTGTTTCAGTCCTGCGCGACGAGCAGGGCAACGCGAAAACCCTGCGCGCAGGCGACCGTTTTGTGATTCCAGCCGGCTTCAAGGGCACTTGGGAGGTGCTGGAAACATACCGCAAGATTTATGTGGTGTTTGAAGCCGCTGCGGATAAATAAGTACTGCCCTTGCAGCTATGCCAGGAGCGCAGACACAAAAAAACCCGCCGAGGCGGGTTTTTTTGTAGCCGACAGAATCAATTACTTGATTTTGCCTTCTTTGTAGATCACGTGCTTGCGTACAACCGGATCGAATTTTTTGATTTCGATTTTATCCGGGGTAGTACGTTTGTTCTTGTCGGTGGTGTAGAAATGGCCTGTACCAGCGCTCGACACCAAACGGATCAATTCACGCATGATTCTCTCCCTTAAATTTTGCCGTCGCGACGCAGTTCAGCGAGCACAACTTCAATGCCACGCTTGTCGATGATACGCATGCCTTTAGCAGATACGCGCAGACGAACAAAACGCTTCTCGCCTTCAACCCAGAAGCGGTGATGCTGCAGGTTTGGCAGGAAACGACGACGGGTTTTGTTGTTTGCGTGGGAAATGTTATTCCCAGTCACCGGACCCTTACCGGTAACTTGACATACTCTCGACATGCCTCAGCCCTCTAAAACCACATGCCCAACCCGGCATGGGTTGGCCGCTTAATCTCTCAGTCATTTGGCGCCAGGCGCCGCGTTTCTTTAAGGGTCTTACCGGCTACACCTACAGTGAAGGAACCGGGCCCCTAGAAAAGAGCGCTGCTTTATACCAGAAACCCTTGGACGCAACAACAGGCAAAGCACTTTGACCCGAATGAATCCGCTCTGCGCGGCGGTATGCTCAAGCAATGCGGGGGCACAGGCAAATCGACCGCTCGTCGCACCGTGACGATTGTTCTACGCCAGTAGATGGTCTAGGGTTAGTCCCTCACCAGACTGCGCCGGCAGATGGGGCCCTTTCTGAACAGGAAATAACGCCATGCGCCTAGCTGCACTCCCTTTTTTGCTTGTTCCGTTGCTGCTTCCGATTGCCGCCCAGGCATCGAGCCTTGTGGTTTGTACCGAAGCCAGTCCCGAAGGCTTCGACGTTGTGCAGTACAACTCACTGACCACCACCAACGCATCGGCCGACGTGCTGATGAACCGTCTGGTGGACTTCGATGCCCAGAGAGGCAAGCTGGTACCGAGCCTGGCAGAAAGCTGGACCGTATCCAAAGACGGCCTGACTTACGACTTCAAGCTGCGCTCCGGAGTGAAATTTCATACCACAGACTATTTCAAGCCGAGCCGCGAGCTGAGCGCCGATGACGTGCTGTTCAGCTTCCAGCGCATGCTCGACCCGCAGAACCCGTGGCACAAGATTGCCCAGAGCGGCTTCCCGCATGCGCAATCCATGCAGTTGCCCGCGCTGATCAAGAGCATCGAAGCGCCTGACGCGCACTCCGTCCGCTTTACACTCAATCGGGCGGACTCGACCTTCCTGGCCACGCTGAGCATGGGTTTTGCGTCGATCTACTCGGCCGAATATACCGCGCAACTCCTGAAAGCCGGCACACCGGAAAAACTCAACAGCCAGCCGATCGGCACCGGGCCGTTCGTGTTCAAGCGCTTCCAGAAAGATGCAGTGGTGCGTTATGAGGCGTTCAAGGATTACTTCGCCGGCAAGTCTGATGTCGACACCTTGGTGTATGCCATCACAGCGGACGCCAATGTGCGCCTGCAGAAAGTCCGTCAGAACGAGTGCCAGATAGCGCTTTCGCCAAAGCCTCTGGATATTCAGGCGGCCAGCGAGGATAACTCGCTCAAGGTCGAGAAGACTGAAGCATTCATGACCGCGTTTGTCGCGATCAACAGTCAGCACCCGCCATTCGACAAGCCTGAAGTTCGTCAGGCCATCAACCTAGCGTTCGACAAGGCCAATTACCTGAAGGCCGTGTTCGAAGGCACCGCTGAAAAAGCCAATGGTCCTTACCCGCCCAACACCTGGAGCTACGCCAAAGACCTGCCCGGCTATCAGCACGATGTCGCCAAGGCCAAGACTTTACTGACCAAAGCCGGTCTGAAGGATGGTTTCAAGACCACTATCTGGACCCGGCCTTCCGGCAGCCTGCTTAACCCCAACCCAAGCCTGGGCGCTCAACTGCTGCAGTCTGACTTGAAACAGATCGGTATTGATGCCGAGATCAAGATCATTGAATGGGGCGAATTGATTCGCCGTGCCAAGGCTGGCGAGCATGACCTGCTGTTCATGGGCTGGGCGGGCGACAACGGCGACCCGGATAACTTCCTGACGCCGCAGTTTTCCTGCGCAGCCGTGCAGTCAGGCACCAACTTTGCCCGCTATTGCGACAAGACGCTGGACAAGCTCATCACCGATGGTAAGTCCGTCAGCGATCAGGGCGAACGCAGCAAGCTGTACCATCAGGCGCAGCAGCAGATCCAACAGCAGGCACTGTGGATACCCCTCGCCCACCCGACCGCAGCAGCCTTGGTACGCAAGGACGTCTCGGGTTATCAGGTCAGCCCGTTTGGCAGGCAGGATTTCTACAAGGTGCAGGTCAAGTAAATCGCCACACCTAGGCCTGTCTGCGTAACTGGCGTGCCAATGCCCTGCATTGGCACGCCCCACCTCAAGACCGGACGCAGAGCGTCCAGAACGGCATTACCACGCAGAGCGCGGGAACAATAACCCGAGTCTCGGCCTACCGCTCTGCGTGGGAGCTACATCAACCCGCGCTCTACCATTGACAGCGGCTCGCCGTCGCCCACGATCACGTGGTCCAGCACATGAACATCCACCAGCATCAGTGCTTCCTTGAGGCGCTTGGTCAGGTCAATGTCGGAACGGCTGGGCGTGGTGATACCGGAAGGATGGTTGTGGCAGAGGATCAGGCTGGCGGCGTTGTGAGCCATCGCTCGCTTCACCACCTGGCGCGGATGCACATAGGAGGCGTTGATCGTCCCGCGAAACAGTATCTCGAAGGTCATGACCCGGTGTTTGTTGTCCAGAAACAGGCAGGCGAAAACTTCATGCTGTTCATGTCTGAGCTGAGCCTTCAGGTAGTTGCGCACCTGAGTGGGGTTTTCCAGCGCTGAGTCACGGCGCAAGGACTCGGCCATGTGCCGGCGCGCCATCTCCATGACAGCCTGCAACTGAGCAAATTTGGCAGGCCCCAGCCCGAGCTGGGAGGTAAACGTGGACAGGTCAGCATCCAGTAACGATCTGAGCCCGTCGAATTGATTCAGAAGATGACGGGCAAGGTCTACGGCGCTTTTTCCGGCCACCCCGGTGCGTAAAAAGATAGCCAGCAACTCGGCGTCGGAAAGGCTCCCCGCCCCCAACTCCAACAAGCGTTCCCGCGGGCGTTCGGCCGCGGGCCAACTGCGAATACTCATAGCACCTCCATGTGATTGGGCACCGCTGTTGCGGTGCAGTCGCTGTGCTATCTTAGCCCATCTTTTTTGCGCGACGGCCTGGCCTGGGGAGGCGTCATGGGCGTCGCGTATTCACTCGACCAAAAAGGCAGGTCTATGCAGCGGCTGTATCGAAAACGCATCGTTCTTGGCGTCGGCGGCGGCATCGCGGCCTACAAGAGCGCCGAGCTGGTCCGCCGCCTGCGCGATCAGGGCGCTGAAGTGCGTGTCGTCATGACCAAAGGCGGAGCAGAGTTCATTACGCCGCTGACCATGCAGGCCCTGTCCGGGCACCCTGTGCACCTGGACCTTCTCGACCCGGCCGCAGAGGCCGCGATGGGCCATATCGAACTGGCCAAATGGGCCGACCTGATCCTGATCGCTCCGGCCACCGCCGACCTGATCGCGCGCCTGGCGCAAGGCATCGCCAACGACTTGCTGACCACCATCGTGCTGGCAACCGATGCCACCGTCGCCATCGCACCGGCGATGAATCAGGCAATGTGGCGTGACGCCTCAGTGCAAGCCAATACCCGGCAGCTTGAAGAGCGTGACTTTCGTGTGTTTGGGCCAGCGTCCGGCAGTCAGGCCTGCGGCGATGTCGGCTTCGGTCGCATGCTGGAGGCCGACGATCTGGCCCAGTGCGCAGCGGACTGTTTCCAGCGCCTGGGCCTGACCGGCAAGCATGTGCTGATCACCGCTGGCCCGACTCAGGAAAACATCGATCCGGTGCGCTACATCACCAACCACAGCTCCGGAAAAATGGGCTTTGCCCTGGCCGAAGCGGCTGTGGAAGCCGGTGCGCGCGTCACGCTGATCACCGGGCCAGTCAATCTGCCGACGCCGGATCGCGTCTCGCGCATCGATGTGGTCAGTGCCCGCGACATGCTGGCGGCGTGCGAGGCTGCCATCCCCTGTGACCTGTTCATCGCCTCGGCAGCGGTGGCTGACTACCGTCCGGAAGTTGTCGCCCCGCACAAATTGAAGAAAGATCCTTCAAACGGTGACGGCTTGCTGCTGCAGATGGTCCGCAATCCGGATATTCTGGCGACCATCGCAACCCGCCCGGATCGCCCTTTCAGCGTCGGCTTCGCCGCCGAGACCGAACACCTGCTCGACTATGCTGCCCGCAAGCTCAAGGACAAGAACCTGGACCTGATTGTCGCCAACGATGTCGCCAACCCCAGCATCGGCTTCAACAGTGAAGAGAACGCTTGCAGCGTGATTGACCGGGCGTTGCACGCAACGCTTTTTGCCCAGACCAGCAAGGCCAAGATTGCCCGCCAGCTGATCACTTTTATCGCCGACCGCATGAATCAGGTTTAACTACGAATGCACGCTCTACAAGCCAAGATCCTCGACCCTCGCATTGGCAACGAATTTCCACTCCCGGCCTACGCCACTGTTGGATCGGCAGGCCTGGACCTACGTGCCATGCTCAAGGAGGATACCGTCCTCGAGCCCGGCCAGACACTGCTGATCCCTACCGGCCTGTCGATTTACATCGGCGATCCGGGCCTTGCCGCGTTGATCCTGCCGCGCTCCGGCCTGGGTCACAAACATGGCATCGTGCTGGGTAACCTGGTGGGTCTGATCGACTCCGATTATCAGGGAGAATTGATGGTGTCGTGCTGGAACCGTGGCCAGACTGCATTCAACATCGCGGTGGGCGAGCGTATTGCGCAACTGGTGCTGGTGCCTGTGGTGCAGGCGCACTTCGAGCTGGTTGAAGCATTCGACGAAAGTCAGCGTGGCGCAGGCGGCTTCGGCCACTCCGGCAGCCATTAATCGTCATTCGGCATTCGGCAAATAATCCGGGTTTGGAAAAAGGCTCACGGAGAGGTCGGTGAAAGGCAGTCAGCACAGCGCTCCAAAACATGCTATTGCGGCCGATAACTCTCCCCCTGCAGCGAGCCTGAAAGGGCTTGCTCCAGGCCTTGTGCCTGCGACAATCGGCCTGATAATCGCCGCGGCGCTGGTCTGGGTTGCGCTGATATCCAGCCCCCAGCAGCAGGATCAGCTTGTTCGGGCATGGGGCGGCAGTCAGGCGGCAGCCATTGGTCTGGCGCTGCGGCAGATCAATGCCGACACTCAATCCGCCGCCTCCGGCGCAACACTTGTACAGACGCTTCAGAGCAATGATGCCTCCGCATTGCTGGCAGCACAGGATCGCTTCACTCGCTGGGACGGCCTGGCAGGCGCGCGGCTTTACCCCAAAGGCCTGGCTGACGTCGATACGCAGGGCGCGTTGCCGGTAAGTTTTGCCACGCTGGATATGCTCAACAAGGCTGCACAAGGCGAGGTCGTCGCCCCGGAGGCTCGCAAGGTGGGCGAGCGCTGGTTGATCTACAGTGCTGCGCCGGTACGTGCCGCGCCAACTCAGCCGGTGGTGGGCACATTACTGCTGGCCTTTGACCTGCAGCGCTTGCTCAATGCCTTGCAGGCACTGCCTGCCGAGGCCGGGCAGGTGGTGCTCAGCCAGCAGTTTGGCAACGGACCTGCACAGGTTTTCCTGCAGCGCGGTCAGGCCGACGGCGGCAAACAGCAGGTGTTCGATACCGGCTATTCAGGCTGGAAACTCGAATTCACGCCCGGCCCCGGCCTGAAAACTTCGCCTTCCGTCGTACTTTTGCTGCTGGCGCTGGTTATCGCTGCAGCGGGCGTGCTGCTTGGCTTGCATCGCAGCGAGAGAGCTCTGCAACGGCGTATTTGCGCCGACGCACGACAACTGGATCAGTTGCTCCAAGAACTCTCACGCGGAAAAGCCGTCAAACCCTTCGGTTTGAGCCTCCCGGCCCTGAGTGGTCTGGCCCAGGCCCTTGCTCGTGTCTCGCTTCGCAGTCAACCCCAGGCAGTGCCTACGTTGGTTGCCGGTGAGCAGCGCGATGAAGATATTGTCAAAGGCAGTGCTCCGTCCACAGTGGCTGCATCACGCACCGACTGGACCGATCCACTGTTTCAAGATACCGATATCCTTGATATCGACCTTCTCGATGAAAACCAGGACTTCCTGAGATCGGAGCATCCCCTCGCTATGAACAGCCCAGCATCCGTGGCACCCAACCTTCCCGAGACTATTTTCCGCGCCTACGACATCCGTGGCGTGGTCGGGGACACCCTCAACGCTGAAACGGCTTACTGGATCGGCCGCGCCATAGGCTCCGAAAGCCTGGCGCAGAACGAACCCAACGTCAGCGTCGGTCGCGATGGTCGCCTTTCCGGCCCGGAACTGGTGCAGCAACTGATTCAAGGCCTGCACGACAGCGGCTGCCATGTCAGCGATGTGGGCCTGGTGCCGACGCCTGCACTGTATTACGCCGCCAACGTGCTGGCAGGCAAGACCGGTGTGATGCTGACCGGCAGCCACAACCCCAAGGACTACAACGGTTTCAAGATCGTCATCGCGGGCGACACTCTCGCCAACGAGCAGATCCAGGCGCTGCACGAGCGTATCAAGACCAACAACCTGACTTCGCAGAAAGGCAGCATCACTAAAGTCGACATCCTCGATCGCTACTTCAAGCAGATCAAGGACGACATCGTCATGGCCCGCAAGCTGAAGGTCGTGGTCGACTGCGGCAACGGCGCGGCAGGCGTGATCGCCCCGCAGCTGATCGAAGCGCTGGGTTGTGAAGTGATCTCGCTGTTCGCGGAAGTGGACGGCAACTTCCCCAATCACCACCCGGACCCGGGCAAGCTGGAAAACCTGCAGGATCTGATCGCCAAGGTCAAGGAAACCGGTGCCGATCTGGGCCTGGCATTCGACGGTGACGGCGACCGTGTCGGTGTCGTGACCAACAAGGGTAATGTGGTTTACCCGGATCGCCTGTTGATGCTGTTCGCGCTGGACGTGCTCAAGCGCAACCCGGGTGCCGACATCATTTTCGACGTCAAATGCACACGTCGCCTGACTCCGCTGATCAGCGAACATGGCGGTCGTCCGGTGATGTGGAAAACCGGCCACTCGCTGATCAAGAAAGAAATGAAAAAGAGCGGCGCGCTGCTGGCAGGTGAAATGAGCGGCCACATCTTCTTCAAGGAGCGCTGGTTCGGTTTTGACGACGGCATCTACAGTGCGGCACGTCTGCTGGAGATCCTCAGCCAGGAGTCAGCCAATGCCGAAGACCTGTTCGAAACCTTCCCGAACGATATTTCGACGCCTGAAATCAACATCAAGGTGACGGATGTCACCAAGTTCAGCATCATCAAGGCCCTCGAAACCGACGCGCAGTGGGGCGACGCCAAACTGACCACCATCGACGGTGTCCGCGTGGACTATCCGAAGGGTTGGGGTCTGGTTCGTGCCTCCAATACCACGCCGGTACTGGTGCTGCGTTTCGAGGCCGAAACCGAGGCTGAGTTGCAGCGCATCAAGGACGTGTTCCACGCTGAGCTGAAAAAAGTTGCACCGGATCTCGACCTGCCATTTTGATTGTTTTTCCTTTTGACTGGAGCCCTGAATGACCCTCGAACGTGATGCCGCCTCTAATGTAGCCAAGGTCCTTTCCGAAGCGCTGCCTTACATTCGCCGCTTTGTCGGCAAGACGCTGGTTATCAAGTACGGCGGCAACGCCATGGAGAGCGAAGAGCTGAAAACCGGCTTTGCGCGCGACATCGTGTTGATGAAGGCGGTGGGCATCAACCCGGTGGTGGTTCACGGCGGCGGGCCGCAGATCGGTGATCTGCTCAAGCGCCTGTCCATCGAGAGCCACTTCATCGATGGCATGCGCGTGACCGATGCGCAGACTATGGATGTGGTGGAGATGGTGCTGGGTGGCCAGGTCAACAAGGACATCGTCAACCTGATCAACCGTCACGGCGGCAGCGCGATCGGCCTGACCGGCAAGGACGCTGAGCTGATTCGTGCGAAGAAACTCACCGTCACGCGCCAGACGCCGGAAATGACCAAGCCCGAAATCATCGACATCGGTCAGGTCGGTGAAGTGGTCGGGGTCAACACCGGGCTGCTCAACATGCTGGTCAAAGGGGATTTCATTCCGGTCATCGCGCCTATCGGCGTGGGCCCGGACGGCGAGTCGTACAACATCAACGCCGACCTGGTCGCAGGCAAGGTTGCCGAAGCCCTCAAGGCCGAGAAGCTGATTCTGCTGACCAACATCGCCGGCCTGATGAACAAGCAGGGCGAAGTCCTGACTGGGCTGACCACCGAGCAGGTCGACGGCCTGATCGCCGACGGCACGATCTACGGCGGCATGCTGCCGAAGATCCGTTGCGCGCTGGAAGCGGTTCAGGGTGGGGTCAATAGCTCGCACATCATCGATGGACGAGTGCCCAATGCGGTCCTGCTGGAAATCTTCACCGACAGCGGTGTAGGTACTCAGATCACCAACCGCAAGCGGCACTGATTCAGGCGTAACACCCAAAGGCCCCGTGAGCTGACGCTGACGGGGCCTTTTTGTTGGTTGATGATGATCGCTGATTATCGTTCCCAGGCTGGAGCGTGAGGAACGACAGGTGTCTGACTTCGACCCCTTTCGCGAACAAGTTCGCTCCTACGGCCTTCGGCCAGAATCAAAAACAGGCGTGGGCATGCACTTCTGGACGCTCTGCGTCCGGTCATTGAGTCAGGCGCTGGACGCGTGCACGATCGACGGCGAAATCTGCTTCAGCCTTTACCCGTGCGGCCTGATACCCGGCGATATCGGTTTGCAGCTTCTGCTGCTGATCGCGCAAGTCATTCAACTGATCGACCAGCCCCTGCTGAACAGGACGCCCCGCACGCTCCAGATCGGCTGCCTGGCCTTGCAGATTGCGCTGCTGAGCCGCCAGCCCCTGAATATTGCCCTGAGCAACGCCAATCAGCGCATTCAGCTCGGCCAGTTTACGGGCCTTGACGCGGTCCACCTCATCGACACTGCTGTAAAGGCTTAACAGCTGTGCATCCGCAGCGGCCTGGCGCTTGTCTGCTTCGGACTGACGAATCTGCTCGGCAGTCGGCGCGGGCGGTACGACCTGTATCACCCGGCCACGACCATTGAGCACTTCATAGCCTTTGGCAACGTAGTCGGGCGGCACGCCTTGCGTATCGATCACGGTCACGCCACGGCTGTCGACGTAGCGATAAAGTCGAGCTTCAGGCGCATCAGCCGCTTGAGCGAGCAAGGGCGCAAGCATGCCAAGAGCCAGCCAGAACCCCAAAACGCTCAGTACGCCTGAAACCGAAGCCCGCTCCGTGCCGCTGACTGCCATAGGCTCGTCCTCAGATTCCGTATTGCGTGCGATAGGCTTCGACGGCAGGCAGATGCTGCTTGAGCTGCGGATCGTCGGCCAGGAACTCAAGCACTTGATTCAGCGACACGATACTCACCACCGGAATTCCGAAGTCACGCTCGACTTCCTGAATCGCCGACAGCTCGCCATTGCCGCGCTCCTGGCGATTGAGGGCAATCAGGACACCTGCCGCAGTCGCGCTCTGGTCCTTGATGATCTGCATAACCTCGCGAATCGCCGTGCCCGCAGTAATGACGTCGTCGATAATCAGCACGTTGCCCGCCAGCGGGGAGCCCACCAGGCTGCCACCTTCGCCGTGCGCTTTGGCTTCCTTGCGGTTGAAACACCACGGCAGATCACGGTCATGATGCTCGGCCAGCGCCACGGCAGTTGCCGAGGCGAGCGGAATACCCTTGTAGGCCGGGCCGAACAGAACGTCGAAGGCAATACCGCTTTCAACCACGGCTGCTGCGTAGAAACGCCCCAGTTGTGCCAGTGCGGAACCGGTGTTGAACAGCCCCGCATTGAAGAAGTACGGGCTGGTGCGCCCGGACTTGAGAGTGAACTCACCGAAGCGCAGAACACCGCGATCGATGGCAAAACGAATGAAATCGCGCTGATACGCTTGCATGGAAAAAGCTCCGGATACCACGGATTTAGCTAATTAGGTAGAGCTCGGGTATCATACACGCACGTGATTTTTGGGGCCATTTATGCGGATCATCAGTGTGAACGTAAATGGCATTCAGGCTGCGGTCGAGCGTGGTTTGCTCAGCTGGCTGCAAGCTCAGAATGCCGACGTCATCTGCTTACAGGACACCCGCGCCTCCACCTTTGAACTGGATGACCCAGCCTTTCAGCTGGACGGTTACTTCCTCTATGCCTGCGAAGCCGAGGTTCCCGCTCAGGGTGGTGTGGCGCTTTATTCGCGGTTGCAACCGAAGGCGGTAATCAGCGGTCTCGGTTTCGAGACAGCCGACCGCTACGGGCGCTACCTGCAAGCAGATTTCGACAAGGTCAGCATCGCTACCCTGCTCTTTCCGTCAGGGATGAATGGCGATGAAGACCTGAATCAGAAATTCAAGCTCATGGACGATTTCGGCAAGTACATGGACAAGCAACGCCGCAAGCGTCGCGAATACATCTATTGCGGATCGCTCTATGTCGCGCAGCAGAAGCTCGACATCAAAAACTGGCGTGACAGCCAGCAGTCTCCTGGCTTCCTGGCGCCTGAACGCGCCTGGATGGACGAGATTGTCGGCACCATGGGCTATGTCGATGCCCTGCGTGAAGTCAGCCGCGAAGGTGATCAGTACAGCTGGTGGCCGGATAACGAACAGGCCGAGATGCTGAATCTGGGCTGGCGCTTCGATTATCAGATACTGACCCCAGGCTTGCGCCGCTTCGTACGCAGCGCTCGCTTGCCGCGTCAGCCGCGCTTCTCGCAGCACGCGCCATTGATCGTGGACTACGACTGGACCCTGACTATCTGATCGTCAGGCGAACAGTGCACACGAAAAAGCCGACTTCAAGTCGGCTTTTTGCGTTGCCCGAAGTGATGCTACTTGATCAGGCGCAAAGTGAACGGATAGCGATAATCGACGCCGTCATTGGCTTTTATCCCGGCAATGATCGCAAGCACTGCGGCTCCGATCCCCACCAGCGTCAGTAATGCAAAGCCGATAATCAGCAGCACCAGCAGCATGCTGACGGTGGCCGCAATGGCGACTGTGATCTGAAAGTTCAGCGCCTCCTTGCCTTGCGCGTCGATAAACGGATCGGAGTCTTTCTTCAACTGCCAGATAATCAGTGGGCCCAGTAGATTGCCGAACGGAAACATCAGTCCGGCAAACGCCGACAAGTGACAGAACATCGCCCACTGGCGAGCGCTTTGGGGCGGTTTGCTGAAAGGTTGCAAGCTGTCACTCATTATCGGACCCCTTCTGGATATCAGTCGGCCAACGCGGCGCGCTGCAATTCAAACAGCTCGGTCATGCCTTTCTGCGCCAGGGCGAGCATCGCGTTCAGCTCTTCAGGCTGGAACGGTGCGCCTTCGGCTGTGCCCTGTACTTCAATGAAGCCGCCTGCACTGGTCATGACCACGTTCAGGTCGGTCTCCGCAGCGGAATCTTCCAGGTAATCGAGGTCAAGCACCGGCTCGCCCTGATACATGCCGACCGAAACGGCTGCGATCATCTGCTTGAGCGGGTCACCGCCCTTCAGGCCGCCACGCTTCTTGATCACTTTCAAGGCATCTGCCAGAGCAACCATTGCGCCGGTAATGGACGCGGTGCGAGTGCCGCCGTCCGCTTGAATGACATCGCAATCGACGTACAGGGTCACGTCGCCCAGCTTGGACATGTCCAGCGCAGCGCGCAGCGAACGACCGATCAGGCGCTGGATTTCGAGTGTACGACCACCCTGCTTGCCGCGACTGGCTTCACGCTGGTTACGCTCGCCGGTAGCGCGCGGCAGCATGCCGTACTCGGCAGTCAGCCAACCCTGGCCCTGACCCTTGAGGAAGCGTGGTACGCCGTTTTCGACGCTGACGGTGCAGATCACCTTGGTATCACCAAACTCGACCAGTACAGAACCCTCGGCGTGTTTGGTGTAGTTGCGGGTGATGCGGATCGAGCGGAGCTGATCGGCGGCGCGACCACTTGGACGTTTCATCTGGGATACCTGTACTGAGACGGAAAACTGCTGGGCATTATAGAGGTCACAGCTGCCGCTGGGCATCTCTAAAAGCCGCCAATGCCGATTTGCTACGAACAGAAGGCTCTGGATCAATACTTTCGACGCTCTGGCGTGATCGCAAGGAATGCCTTGTGTCACTTGTAACACTGCCGGATTGGGAGCCTGCGTCGCACTGCGCTACAATCCTGCGCCTCTGCAGCCAGTCGGCTTTCACGACACCCATGAACGCCGATCCTGTGCACTCATGGGTTGAATCACGCTCCTGAATCGATAAGAGGTACTTCCCATGGTGCACAGCATGACTGCCTTTGCCCGCGTAGAGCGAGCCGGTGCCCAAGGCACACTGAGCTGGGAACTGCGCTCGGTCAATCACCGCTATCTGGAGCCGCACCTGCGCCTGCCTGAGTCATTCCGTGATCTGGAAGGTGCGATTCGCGAAGCGCTACGCCAGGGGCTGTCGCGTGGCAAAGTCGAATGCACACTGCGTTTTGTCGAGGAAACCGCCGGCAAACCGCTGCAAGTGGATCTTGAGCGTGCAGGCCAGTTGATCGCTGCAGCCGAATCGGTTGCCGGCCTGATCAAACAGCCTGCCGCGCTGAACCCCCTTGAAGTTCTGGCATGGCCCGGCGTACTGGTGGCCGACGCCAGCGATCCACAGGTGTTGAACACCGAGGCGCTGAAGCTGTTCAATGATGCGCTGACTGAATTGAAGAGCGGGCGCGGACGCGAAGGTGCAGACCTGGCCAGACTGCTTGATGACCGGTTGTCTTCCATCGTCGAGGAGGTTGCCACCCTGCGCACCCTGGTGCCGCAGATGCTGGCAACTCAGCGCCAGAAAGTACTGGATCGCTTTGCCGACATGAAAGCCGAACTGGATCCGCAGCGCCTTGAGCAGGAAATGGTTCTGTTGGCACAGAAAAGCGATGTTGCCGAAGAGCTGGACCGCCTCAGCACACACGTCACCGAAGTGCGTCGCGTACTCAAGGCTGGCGGTCAGGCAGGCCGGCGCCTTGATTTCCTGATGCAAGAGCTTAACCGCGAAGCGAATACACTGGGCTCCAAGGCCTTTGACCCACGCAGCACGCAGGCTGCCGTCAACCTTAAAGTGTTGATCGAGCAAATGCGCGAGCAAGTGCAGAATATTGAGTAAGGCTGAACCTCACATGACCCATATCACTGGCACCCTGTATATCATTTCCGCCCCGTCCGGCGCGGGCAAGACCAGTCTGGTCAAGGCCCTGATGGACGCCCAGCAAGAGCCTCAGCACGGCGCGCAGGCGAAGATTCGCGTCTCGGTCTCGCACACCACCCGGACCATGCGCCCCGGCGAAGTGAACGGCGTGAACTACAACTTCGTCGATCGTGCCGAGTTCGTGCGCATGATCGAGCACGGCGACTTTCTTGAGCAGGCCGAAGTCTTTGGCAATCTGTACGGCACCTCGCAGAGCCACCTGCAGCAGACCCTGGACGAAGGCCACGACCTGATTCTGGAAATCGACTGGCAGGGTGCCCGGCAGGTTCGTGCACAAATGCCGCAGGCCCGGTCGATCTTCATTCTGCCGCCTACCCAGCAGGCATTGCGTCAGCGTCTGACCAATCGTGGCCAGGACAGTGACGAGATCATTGAAGCGCGAATGCGTGAAGCGGTCAGCGAAATGAGCCACTACAACGAGTACGAATACGTTGTGGTCAATGACGATTTTGCCGGGGCACTGGAAGACCTCAAGGCAATATTCCGCGCCAATCGCCTGACTCAGCAGCATCAGCAAGAGCAATACAGCGAGCTTTTTCAGGAGTTGCTGGCTTGATCGAGTCGTTTCCAGACATCAGGCAACAGGTTAAAAGCATGCCGTTGGTGGCTTGCCGCTTGATGCCTGGTGCTGTCCGCTTGTAAACTATCGAGTCCGCTCGCCCATCCGGGCATCGCGCATCCGCATTTGCTACGAGGAATACCCATGGCCCGCGTAACCGTTGAAGACTGCCTAGAACACGTGGATAACCGCTTTGAGCTGGTCATGCTCTCTACCAAGCGTGCCCGTCAACTGGCAACCGGCGGCAAAGAACCAAAGCTGGCCTGGGAAAATGACAAGCCTACCGTTATGGCACTTCGTGAAATCGCGGCTGGCCTGATGGATTACGCTGTAATCGCAGAAGCCGAAATCGTTGAAGATGAACCATTGTTCGCAGCGTTCGAGGACGAGTCCAACGAGGCCGTCTAAGCCTATGCCAGGTCGACGTAGTACGGCGCAGGGTAAAAGCCATTGGCAAGGGGTAGCGCCTTGCCAAGCATAGACGCCCTCGCCGAAAGACTGTCGGCCTACCTCGGCAAGGACCAGGTCAACCTGGTGCGCCGAGCGTATTTCTATGCCGAACAAGCCCACGATGGCCAGCGCCGTCGCAGTGGTGAAGCCTACGTCACGCATCCTCTTGCGGTGGCGAACATTCTTGCCGACATGCACATGGACCATCAGAGCCTGATGGCTGCGATGCTGCATGACGTCATCGAAGACACCGGGATTGCCAAGGAAGCGCTCAGCGCGCAGTTTGGCGAGACTGTCGCGGAACTGGTCGACGGGGTCAGCAAACTGACCCAGATGAACTTCGAGACCAAGGCCGAAGCCCAGGCGGAGAACTTCCAGAAAATGGCCATGGCCATGGCGCGCGACATTCGCGTGATCCTGGTCAAACTCGCCGATCGCCTGCACAACATGCGCACGCTGGAAGTGCTTTCGGGCGAAAAGCGTCGGCGCATCGCCAAGGAAACCCTCGAAATCTATGCACCCATCGCCAATCGACTGGGTATGCACAGTGTGCGCATTGAATTCGAAGACCTCGGTTTCAAGGCGATGTACCCGATGCGCTCCTCGCGAATCAACCAGGCGGTCAAGCGCGCCAGGGGCAATCGCAAGGAACTGGTCAACAAGATCGAAGAGTCCCTTAGTCATTGCCTGGCCGTTGACGGCATCGAAGGCGACGTGAGCGGGCGGCAGAAGCATCTTTATGGCATCTACAAGAAGATGCGCGGCAAGCGTCGCGCCTTCAACGAGATCATGGATGTCTACGCATTCCGCATCATCGTCGACAAGGTCGATACCTGTTATCGCGTGCTGGGCGCTGTACATAATTTGTACAAGCCGCTGCCCGGCCGCTTCAAGGACTACATCGCGATCCCCAAGGCCAACGGCTACCAGTCCCTGCATACGACCTTGTTCGGTATGCATGGCGTGCCGATCGAAATCCAGATTCGCACCCGCGAAATGGAAGAGATGGCCAACAACGGCATCGCTGCACACTGGCTGTACAAATCCAGCGACGACGAGCAGCCAAAAGGCACTCATGCCCGTGCCCGGCAGTGGGTCAAGGGTGTGCTGGAAATGCAGCAGCGTGCGGGCAACTCTCTGGAGTTCATTGAAAGCGTCAAGATCGACCTGTTCCCGGACGAAGTCTACGTTTTCACCCCCAAAGGCCGGATCATGGAGCTGCCCAAAGGCTCCACGGCGGTGGATTTCGCCTATGCGGTACACACCGACGTCGGCAACAGCTGCATTGCCTGCCGGATCAACCGCCGCTTGGCACCGCTTTCCGAACCGCTGCAAAGTGGCTCGACGGTCGAGATTGTCAGTGCGCCCGGCGCACGTCCGAACCCGGCATGGCTGAACTTCGTAGTCACCGGCAAGGCGCGTACGCATATTCGTCACGCGCTCAAACTGCAACGCCGCTCCGAGTCGATCAACCTCGGCGAGCGCCTGCTGAACAAGGTGCTCAACGGCTTTGAATGCAGTCTCGACAAGATCACTCAGGAACGCATTCAGCTGGTGCTCAACGAGTACCGGGTCGAAGTGCTGGAAGACCTGCTCGAAGACATCGGGCTGGGCAATCGCATGGCCTATGTCGTTGCGCGCCGTCTGCTGGGCGAGGGTGAGCAGTTGCCAAGCCCTGAAGGTCCGCTGGCGATTCGCGGTACCGAAGGCCTGGTGCTCAGCTACGCCAAATGCTGCACGCCAATCCCCGGCGACCCTATTGTCGGCCACCTGTCTGCAGGCAAGGGCATGGTTGTGCATCTGGATAACTGTCGCAACATCAGTGAAATCCGTCACAACCCGGAAAAATGCATCCAGTTGTCCTGGGCCAAGGATGTCACCGGCGAATTCAACGTCGAATTGCGTGTCGAACTCGAACATCAGCGCGGCCTGATCGCCCTGCTGGCCAGCAGCGTCAACGCGGCCGACGGCAATATCGAAAAAATCAGTATGGACGAACGCGATGGTCGCATCAGCGTGGTCCAACTGGTGGTCAGCGTGCACGACCGTGTGCATCTGGCTCGTGTGATCAAGAAACTGCGCGCCCTGACCGGTGTCACACGCATCACCCGGATGCGCGCGTAGGCCATCCCATCATCAGGAGTTCTCATGACCAAGACTGTCATCACCAGCGATAAAGCCCCTGCGGCCATCGGCCCATACTCTCAGGCCGTTAAAGCTGGCAATACCGTCTACATGTCCGGACAGATCCCGCTGGACCCGAGCAGCATGGAGCTGGTCGAAGGCATCGAAGCACAGATTACCCAGGTCTTCGAAAACCTGAAGTCTGTTGCCGAAGCGGCGGGCGGTTCCTTCAAGGACATCGTCAAACTGAACATCTTTCTGACCGATCTGGGCCACTTCGCCAAGGTCAACGAGATCATGGGCACCTATTTCACCCAGCCTTATCCGGCTCGCGCAGCCATCGGCGTTGCGGCACTGCCACGCGGCGCCCAAGTTGAAATGGACGCGATTCTCGTCATCGAATAATCCCCCGACGGAGCGTGCCTTGCGCTCCGTTCTCCCTGAAGGAAGGAATCCGTTATGCGCTCCGCGCTCGCCATCTCGCTGCTCGCCGTCATTCTGGGCGGCTGCGCCAGCCACGCCGACCGCAATCCGGACGGCACCTGGATCAACCAGACCGCCATCGACGCCGCCGTCAAACAAGGCAACCTGCGTCAGGCACTGCTCGCCAACGGCCCCAATCTGGAGTGGAAAATCAACTCCAAAGCCAATCAGGCCATCTATTCCAACGGTTTCGAGCTGGGTGAAGGCAAGATTGTCAGCGCCGCTGAAGGCAAGCTGCACATCGACTTCTACGGCAACTTCTTCGAAGACCTGAGCGTGAAAGGTGATGAGCTGGTTCAAGCTGCCAGCGAGTCAGGTCCTGAGCAGCACTTCCAGAAGCCCGAGAACCCGGCACCGGAAGGCGCTCAGCCTGGCACCAGTTTCGAGAAAGCCTTGTATGGTGCCTACATGGGCGGCAAATGGACCATCGTAGAAGGCGACGGCCAAGGCAGCACCGTGCAATTCATGCCTGACGGCAGTGTGCAGGGGCTTCCCGAAAACGATCGCTACGCACTATGCCTGGCGGGCGATTGCGCAGCCATGAGCGGTGAATACGACAGCATGTGGCTGGAGAAAGCCGAAAAAGGCAACCCGTGGATCTTTGCTCGCAAAGGCAAGCAGCTGGAGATATTCCAGGCTATGAACAATGCCGGTGCTGACCAGATGCCCGAGCTGCGTCCAGGCCCACGTCGCTGGTTGCTCGAACAGCAGTAAGCAACTCAAGCCTCGGGAGCGCCCTTCAAGGCGCTCCTGACTGCGACGTTTCTACCCCAACAAAGCCGCATAGCCAGCCCGATAATCCGGGTACATTGGCGTCCATCCCAGTGCGCGCGCCCTGGCATTGCTGCAACGCTTGCTGCCCACGCGCTGCACACTGACCTCCTCCGACCATTCGCTCACCCCCAGATATTCACGTATCCACGCCACCACATCGGCCAGCGCGGCCGGATCGTCGTCAACGCCCAGATAGCAGCTCTCCAGTGCCACACCTCGTTGATCCGCCTGCAGCAGATGCTCCAGCAAGCTGGCAGCATCGTCGGCATGAATGCGATTGGCATAGACCGGCGGATCAATTCTGACACTGTGCCCCTGACGCACACGGTTCGACAGGTCACTGCGTCCGGGTCCGTAGATACCGGTCAGCCTCACCGCCGTGGCTGGCAGTCCGCTGTTCAGCGCGAGCTGCTCGGCTTCCAGCATCACAGTACCGGTGTAGTTGGCCGGTTCGGTGACGGAGTCTTCATCAACCCACTCCCCGTTCTGCTGACCGTACACACCGCTGCTTGAGACAAAGATCAACCGCTTTGGACGCTGCCCGGTCTGCTCAAGCCAACTCAATACATTGCGCAAGCCCTCGACATAGGCCATCCGGTAACCCGCCTCGTCACGTTGCGAGGGAGTTGCGCAATACACCACATAGTCCAGTGCCGCAGCGGGCCACAGGGCAGGCTTGCGGGTATCGAACAAATCGCCCGCCACACCGTGAACACCGGCAGGCAGCTCGGAAACAGTGCGCCGTAGCCCATGCACGGTCCAGCCGTGAGGCAGCAGGCGGGTAGCGAGTCGCGAACCGATGTCGCCACAGCCGGCGATTAGAAGCGAAGGGGCAGTCATTCGGTATCTCCATAACAGGTGGCGTCAGCGCCGTACAAAATGATCATCGACAGGCGAAAATTCGGGCGAATATGTAAAAAAGATACTGTATTACTTTTGTTAACAAGAACGATTTGCAATAATGGCAGCCCATTTGTTCCCTGTGAGCGTCGAGAGCACTGAACGACGCACTGGAACCATCCCCTATTTTTCTCTCAGGTCCGGCCAGCATGACACGCATTCAATCAATCGCTTCGCCTACCCGGATGCCTCGCCTGCCTCGTGCATGGCGCGGTGTCGCAGCCCTCGTCTTGAGCCTGATGTTCGTACCTATGGCCCTTGCAGATCAATCGGCACCGACTGCGGCCCCTGCAACCTCTGCCGCACCTGCGGCGACAGCTCCTGTCGCGCCTGATGCCGCTGCCCCGGTGCAGGCCATGGAGCCTGCAGCCGAAGACAACAGCCTGGGCATGGCCCATGACCTGTCGCCATGGGGCATGTACCAGAACGCCGATGTCGTGGTCAAAGCGGTCATGATCGGTCTGGCCATCGCATCGATCATTACGTGGACCATCTGGATCTCCAAGGGTTTCGAACTGCTGGGTGCCAAACGCCGGTTGCGTGGTGAAATCGTCAACCTGAAAAAAGCCCGCTCCCTGAACGAAGCGAGCTCGACCGCCAGCAAGGAAGGCACTCTCGCCCACCTGCTGGTGCATGACGCTCTTGAAGAGATGCGCCTGTCGGCCAACAGCCGTGAGCGCGAAGGGATCAAGGAACGTGTCAGCTTCCGCCTCGAGCGCCTGGTCGCAGCCTGCGGCCGCAACATGAGCATGGGCACCGGCGTACTGGCGACCATCGGCTCTACCGCACCGTTCGTGGGTTTGTTCGGTACGGTATGGGGCATCATGAACAGCTTCATCGGCATCGCCAAGACCCAAACCACCAACCTCGCTGTCGTGGCACCGGGTATTGCCGAGGCCCTGCTGGCCACGGCACTGGGTCTGGTTGCCGCAATTCCTGCGGTAGTGATCTACAACGTGTTCGCCCGCTCCATCGCCGGTTACAAGGCTCAGGTTTCTGATGCTTCGGCGCACGTTCTGCTGCTGGTCAGCCGCGACCTGGATCATCTGCCAGAACCGACCGAGCGCAATCAACAACAACCGCACATGGTCAAGGTGGGCTAACACGTGGGCCTGCATCTTAACGAAGGCGGCGATGACCTCGCCGAGAACCATGAAATCAACGTGACGCCGTTCATCGACGTCATGCTGGTGCTGCTGATCATCTTCATGGTGGCTGCACCGTTGGCGACCGTGGACATCAAGGTCGACCTGCCGGCATCCACTGCCACGCCACAGCCCAGGCCCGAGAAGCCGATCTTCCTCAGCGTCAAGACCGACAAGAGCCTGTATCTGGGTGAAGAGAAGGTTGCCCGCGAGCAGATCGGTCAGGTGCTGGACGCCCGGACCAAGGGCAAGAAGGACACCACGATCTTCTTCCAGGCCGACAAGGGCGTGGATTACGGCGATCTGATGGAAGTCATGAACACGCTTCGGGGTGCGGGTTACCTCAAGGTTGGTCTGGTGGGTCTTGAGACGGCTGGTAAGAAATGATCAGTACGCGCCAAAAACTGACGCGCTATAGCGGTAGTCTGTTGTTGGTGCTGGCCGTGCACGCTATCGCGATCATCATCGCCGTTCGCTGGCCCGCCTCTCAGGCGATCGAGCTACCGCCAGCGGCCATGATGGTCGAGCTTGCGCCTCTGCCTGAGCCCGCACCGCCGCCACCACCAAAAGTCGTTCAGCCACCTCCGCCGCCAGCCCCTGAAGAACCAGAGCCCATGCCGGAAGTCGCGCAAGCGCCGAAGCCGGAAATCGTGGTGCCCAAAAAGGTTGAAAAGCCCAAGCCAAAACCGCAGCCGCCAAAGCCGCAGAAGAAGCCTGAGCCACCTCAGGAAAAACCTGCTGACGAAAAACCGGTCGACACGCCGCCTACGACTGCCAAACCGGAAAAAGCAGCTGCTCCGAAGCCCGCTCCTGCGCCTGCGCCGCCCAGCAATGCGCTGCCAAGCTGGCAGGGTGACCTGTTAAGTCATCTGGGCAAGTACAAGAAGTATCCCGAGGATGCGCGTCGTCGTGGCATGCAGGGTGTTGCACGCCTGCGCTTCGTTGTCGATGCTGACGGCAACGTGCTGTCTTACTCGATTGCCAACAGTTCAGGCAGCCCGGCGCTGGATCGAGCGACCATGGAAATGATCCGTCGCGCTCAGCCACTGCCCAAGCCGCCCAAGGAAATCCTCAACAACGGCACCATTGAAATCCTCGCACCGTTCGTTTATTCACTGGATAAACGCTGAATTGTACTTTTGTTACTTGTGAGTGCTTCTGATAACGTGCGTCTATCGATCGCACCCGCTATGCTGGGGTCGCAACTTCATGGACGCACGTTATGACTCTTACAGAATTACGCTACATCGTCACGCTTGCCCAGGAGCAGCACTTTGGCCATGCGGCTGAGCGCTGCCACGTCAGCCAGCCAACGCTGTCGGTGGGCGTCAAGAAACTAGAAGACGAACTCGGTGTGCTCATTTTCGAGCGCAGCAAGAGCGCCGTGCGCCTGACACCTGTCGGTGAAGGCATCGTTGCGCAAGCGCAGAAAGTGCTGGAGCAGGCTCAAGGTATTCGTGAGCTGGCCCAGGCAGGCAAGAATCAGCTGACCGCGCCGCTGAAAGTCGGCGCTATTTATACCGTCGGCCCTTACCTGTTCCCTCACCTGATTCCACAACTGCACCGGGTTGCGCCGCAGATGCCGTTGTACATCGAAGAAAACTTCACGCATGTGCTGCGCGACAAGCTGCGCAACGGTGAGCTGGATGCCGTCATCATTGCCTTGCCGTTCAATGAAGCTGACGTGCTGACCCTGCCGCTTTACGACGAGCCGTTCTCCGTCCTGATGCCAGCCGATCACCCCTGGACTCAGAAAGAGACCATCGACGCCTCGGCACTCAACGACAAGAGCCTGTTATTGCTGGGCGAAGGTCACTGCTTCCGTGATCAGGTTCTGGAAGCCTGCCCTACCCTGGGCAAAGGCAATGAAGGCGCCAAGCACACGACAGTCGAGTCCAGCTCGCTGGAAACCATTCGGCACATGGTCGCTTCCGGGCTGGGTATTTCGATCCTGCCGCTTTCGGCCGTTGACAGCCACCATTACGCGCCCGGCGTGATCGAAGTCCGCCCGCTGACGCCGCCTGTGCCTTTCCGCACGGTCGCCATCGCCTGGCGCGCAAGCTTCCCGAGACCCAAAGCCATCGAAATTCTCGCTGACTCTGCTCGCCTGTGCTCGGTGGCACGTCCGAAAACAGTCGCAAGTTAGGCAGAAAAGAAATGAGCGAGCTTTCCAGGGTCTCGGTCACGGCGCTCAAGGGCGTCGGTGAAGCGATGGCAGAAAAGCTGGCCAGGGTCGGGCTGGAAACCCTGCAGGACGTGCTGTTCCATCTGCCGTTGCGTTACCAGGACCGGACCCGCGTCGTACCGATTGGCGCATTGCGCCCTGGCCAGGATGCCGTGATCGAAGGCGTGGTCAGCGGCGCCGATGTGGTAATGGGCAAACGCCGCAGCTTGCTGGTACGGCTTGGCGACGGCACAGGTGTCGTCAGCCTGCGCTTCTACCACTTCAGCAACGCGCAGAAAGAAAGCATGAAGCGTGGCACGCACCTGCGCTGCTTCGGCGAAGCGCGTCCCGGTGCTTCCGGCCTGGAAATCTATCACCCGGAATATCGGGCAATTACCGGTGATGAGCCCGCGCCCGTTGAACAGACCCTCACGCCGATCTATCCCACGACCGAAGGCCTCACCCAGCAGCGCCTGCGTCAGTTGTGTCAGCAAAGTCTGGCGATGCTCGGCCCCAAAAGCCTGCCGGACTGGCTGCCGGATGAGCTGGCCCGCGACTATCAGCTGGCCCCGCTGGATGATGCGATCCGCTATCTGCATCACCCGCCCGCCGATGCCGATGTGGAGGAGCTGGCCCTCGGGCATCACTGGGCGCAACACCGGCTGGCTTTCGAAGAATTGCTTACCCACCAGCTTTCCCAGCAGCGCCTGCGCGAAAGTCTGCGCTCACAGCGCGCACCGGCGTTGCCTGTTGCGAAAAAACTGCCGAAACAATTTCTCGCCAACCTCGGCTTCGCGCCCACGGGTGCCCAGCAGCGGGTCGGCAAGGAAGTTGCCTACGACCTGAGCCAGCCTGAGCCGATGCTGCGGTTGATCCAGGGTGACGTTGGTTCGGGCAAGACCGTGGTCGCCGCGCTGGCTGCCTTGCAGGCGCTGGAAGCAGGTTATCAAGTGGCGCTGATGGCCCCCACCGAGATTCTAGCCGAGCAGCACTACATCAACTTCCAGCGCTGGTTAGAGCCGCTGGGCGTTGGCGTGGCCTGGCTGGCGGGTAAGCTCAAGGGCAAGGCGCGCGCGACGTCCCTGGAGCAGATCGCCAGTGGCACCCCTATGGTAGTGGGCACCCATGCGCTGTTTCAGGACGAAGTGCAGTTCAAGAACCTCGCGCTGGTGATCATCGACGAGCAGCACCGGTTCGGTGTTCAGCAACGTTTGGCGCTGCGTAAAAAGGGCGTCGGCGGCCTGATGTGTCCGCATCAATTGATCATGACCGCCACACCGATTCCACGCACGCTGGCGATGAGCGCCTACGCCGATCTGGACACGTCGATTCTGGACGAACTGCCGCCCGGAAGGACACCGGTCAATACCGTGCTGGTTGCCGACAGCCGCCGCCTGGAAGTCGTGGAGCGTGTGCGCGCAGCTTGCGCAGAAGGTCGCCAGGCCTATTGGGTGTGCACGCTGATCGAAGAATCCGAAGAGCTGACCTGCAAAGCGGCTGAAACCACCTACGAAGAACTGAGCAGTGCCCTGGGTGAGGTTCGCGTCGGGTTGATACACGGGCGCATGAAGCCCGCAGAAAAGGCCGCGATCATGGCCGAATTCAAGCAGGGTGCGCTGCAATTGCTGGTGGCAACTACAGTGATCGAAGTTGGGGTCGACGTGCCGAACTCCAGCCTGATGATCATCGAAAACCCCGAGCGCCTCGGTCTGGCTCAATTGCACCAGTTGCGCGGGCGCGTCGGGCGCGGCAGTGCGGTCAGCCATTGTGTGCTGCTCTACCACCCGCCGCTTTCACAGATCGGACGGCAGCGGCTGGGCATCATGCGCGAAACCAACGACGGCTTTGTCATCGCCGAAAAGGACCTTGAACTGCGTGGTCCCGGTGAAATGCTGGGAACCCGACAAACGGGCCTTCTGCAATTCAAGGTCGCCGACCTTATGCGTGACGCAGACCTGCTACCGGCCGTACGCGACGCGGCTCAGGCCCTGTTGGAGCGTTGGCCCCAACATGTCAGCCCACTGCTCGACAGATGGCTGCGTCATGGCCAGCAGTATGGCCAGGTGTGATGCAGGCTACGCTTTGAACACCACGTGCGACCGAAAACGAATAACGTGGTTATACTTCAAAAAATGTAGGAATTTGGACATAGCTCATGACAGAAGTCGCCCACGTCAATGATCCGCAGCATGCGCCGTCGGTAATCCGGCAGTTGCTTGAAAAATTGGCTATCAGCTACAACGAAGTCATGGACAACAAAAGCTTGCCCCCGTCGCGCAAGGTTCAGGCTGTGCTGGTCGAGGACGCTGTCGGTGCGCTGCTTATCCTGTTCCCGCAGAGCCAGTTGCTCGACCTCAGCCGAATCACCGAGCTGACCGGGCGCCAGTTGACCGCTGTGCCGCATGATCGCTTGCAACGCATGCTCACCAAGCACAACCTGCAAGTGCTGCCGGGGCTCCCGGCACTGACCAGCTCACCGTGCCTTTACGATGATCGCCTGCTGCAAGAGCCGACACTGCTGGTGGGCTCGGGCGAAAAGGGCCTGTTGCTGGAAATCAGCAGTGACGACTTCAAAGGCATGCTGAGCAAGGCCAGCGCCGCGCACTTCGGCCAGTCGGTCGCAGCCATTCGTCCGAACCTGGATCGTCCTGACGACGATCCGGCAGAAATCACCCAGGCCATGCATGTTTTCACGGCGCGTCGCATCCAGCAGCGTCTGGAAGCGACCCTGGAAATACCACCACTGGCCGGAACTGCACAGAAAATCATCAAGCTGCGGGTCGACCCCGATGCGACCATCGATGACATCACCGGCGTAGTCGAAACCGACCCTGCGCTGGCGGCACAGGTCGTGAGCTGGGCGGCATCGCCCTATTACGCGTCGACCGGCAAGATCCGCTCGGTAGAAGATGCAATAGTCCGCGTGCTGGGCTTTGATCTGGTGATCAACCTGGCACTGGGCCTCGCTCTGGGCAAAACCCTGAGTCTGCCCAAGGACCAGCCGCAACAGACCACGCCGTATTGGCAGCAATCCATCTATACAGCTGCGGTCATCGAAGGTCTGACCCGCGCCATTCCCCGCGCCAGTCGCCCGGAAGCTGGCCTGAGCTACCTAGCCGGTTTGCTGCACAACTTCGGCTACCTGCTGCTGGCCCATGTGTTTCCGCCACACTTCACCCTGATTTGCCGCCAGCTGGAAGTTAACCCGCACCTGCACCACAGTTTTATTGAACAGCATTTGCTGGGTATCAGCCGCGAGCAGATCGGGGCCTGGCTGATGCGCTATTGGGACATGCCGGATGAACTCGCCATCGCGCTGCGCTTCCAGCACGCCCCCCACTACAAAGGCGAACATCACGTCTACGCCAACCTGGTTTATCTGGCCGTACGTCTGTTGCGGGTGAACGGCATCGGTGCCGGGCCAGAGCAGGAGATTCCTGACGAGTTGTTCGAACGCTTGGGCCTGTCCCGCGAAAAAGCCAACGAGTCAGTGAAAAAAGTGCTTGAGGCCGAGGTACTTCTGCGCGAACTGGCTTCGCAGTTCAGCAAGTAATGCGCTGATGTAATGTGCGAACAGTGCCTAAGGCTCTGGCTCAGGCACTATTTATCTCCTCAAACCTCAGAAAGGCTCGCCCTCTACCCCTGGCAGGTGCTCATCCAGGCGTAGCCAGGGAAGCCGGTTCTCTATCCAGATGTGTCGTGAGGGCGTTGCCAGCTCCGGTTGGTCAAGTGTCGCAATGGTGACGTCGATCTCGTCCGGGCTGTTGCGCGTGAACAACGCCAGGTGAGCGCCGCACTTGCCGCAGAAATAGCGTACGCAGCTGGGTGAGGAGTCATACGCACAGGGGCTGCCTGTCAGCCACGTGAACGAAGCCAGCGGCACACTTATCCAGGTTACAACCGTTGCACCCGAGGTGCGTCGACAGATGGAGCAATGACAGTGAGCGATGTCCCGCAACGGCGCATCGAACTGGTAACGCAGCCCGCCGCAATGGCAGCCACCCGAGTGTATCTCGCTCATCCATACTTCTCCTTCATGACCATAATCCGTGTGACAATAAAATTTCTACAATAGCTGATTGAAAGGTCGGTGAAAGCTTGGCCAATTAGCATCGCCTCACTTCCGGCAAAAAGACCGGCTAGCCAGGAACGGATTCCAACGTGTTTCAGGCCCAATTAACAACAATAATGGTGATTCCGATGCTTGCTGACTTCTCGTTCCACACCCTCCTTGCGCCTCCACTCCACGTACCGATCTGCTGAGCTGACTCGTTCATTTCACGTTCTGTAGCCGTATTACGTCTGGAGTATTCCCATGCTGACTTTCCTTGGCTTTGCCATGGTTATTGCGTTCATGTACCTGATCATGAGCAAGCGCCTGACTGCGCTGATCGCCCTGATTCTGGTTCCAATCATCTTCGCCCTGTTCGGTGGCTTCGCGGCCCAGATCGGCCCGATGATGCTGGCAGGTATCACCAAGCTGGCGCCAACCGGCGTGATGCTGATGTTCGCCATCCTTTATTTTGCGCTGATGATCGACTCCGGCCTGTTCGACCCGGCCGTGCGCAAGATCCTGAAAATGGTCAAGGGCGACCCGATGCGCATTTCGGTCGGCACCGCCGTGCTGGCGCTGGTGGTGTCCCTCGACGGTGACGGCGCGACCACCTACATGATCTGCGTCGCCGCCATGCTGCCGCTGTACAGCCGCGTCGGCATGAGCCCGCGCATCATGGCCGGCCTGATCATTCTGGCGGGTGGCGTGATGAACATGACCCCGTGGGGTGGCCCAACCGCTCGTGCGGCCAGTGCCCTGCATGTCGATGCATCCGACATTTTCGTACCGATGATCCCGGCAATGCTGGCTGGCGTGGTTGCGATCCTCGCAATTGCCTACTTCTACGGCAAACGCGAACGCGCTCGTCTGGGTGAACTGCACCTTAAGGGTGATGAAGTCGATCACAGCGAAATCAGCGTCTCGCAATTCCCGGATGCACGTCGTCCAAAGCTGATCTGGTTCAACGGCGCGCTGACCTTCGCACTGATGGTTGCCCTGATCATGGGCCTGCTGCCGCTGCCGGTACTGTTCATGATCGCGTTCAGTATCGCGATGATCATCAACTACCCGAACCTGCAGGACCAGAAGGACCGCGTATCAGCCCACGCCGGTAGCGTTCTGGCAGTGGTCGGCCTGATCTTCGCCGCAGGTATCTTCACCGGTATTCTGTCCGGCACCGGCATGGTCGACGCCATGTCGAAAAGCCTGCTGGCAGTGATCCCGGATGCGCTCGGCCCGTACCTCGCCGTCATCACCGCGCTGGTGAGCATGCCGTTCACCTTCTTCATGTCCAACGACGCGTTCTACTACGGCGTACTGCCGGTGCTGTCCGAAGCCGCTGCCCACTACGGCATCAGCCCGGTTGAAATGGCCCGCGCCTCGATCGTCGGTCAGCCGGTCCACTTGCTCAGCCCTCTGGTGCCATCGACCTACCTGCTGGTTGCCCTGGCCGGTATCGAGTTCGGCGACCATCAGCGCTTCACCCTGAAATGGGCGATTCTGGTGTGCCTGTGCATTCTGGTTGCCGCGCTGCTGATGGGGATCTTCCCGTTCTATAGCAGCATGTAAGCTTCTTTAGCTGTCCCAAGACTCGCCGTCGACTTGATCGTTGACGGCGAGTTTTTGCGTTTGGACGGTCAATTGGTTGAAGGCCGGTACTGCAACGCCTCGGCCAGATGGCTACGAGTGATCGCATCCACCTGCTCCAGATCAGCCAGCGTTCGCGCCACTTTCAGCAGGCGATGCGCCGAACGTAATGAGAGAGTCAGGCGCTCGCAGGCCGTCTCCAGCCAGCGTTCATCGACACTGGACAGCGCGCAGTGCTCGCGCAGCCCCGGTAGGTCGAGAAACGCATTGGCACAGCCCTGACGACGTTGCTGCCGTTCTCTGGCCTGCGCAACCACCGCTGCCGCGCTTGCAGTGTTCTCACTGGTGGTCGGGTCAGGGTTGAGGGCGGTGGCTTCGCGGGCGACGGTCAGGTGCAGATCAATCCGGTCCAGCAGCGGGCCGGACAACTTGTTGCGATAGCGCTGCACCTGCTCGGTGGAACAACGGCAGCGCCCGGTCGGCTCACCCAGATATCCACAGGGGCATGGGTTCATCGCCGCCACCAACTGGAAACGCGCCGGAAAGCGCACGCGATCCCGCGCACGGGAAATCACGATATGCCCGGACTCCAGCGGCTCACGCAAAACCTCCAGCACACGGCGATCGAACTCCGGCAGTTCATCAAGAAACAGCACGCCGTGATGTGCCAACGTGATTTCGCCAGGTTGCGGACGACTGCCACCGCCCACCAATGCAGGCCCGGACGCCGAGTGATGCGGCTGCCGAAACGGCCGCTGCGGCCAACTGGTCAGCGGCACCTGGCTGGCAACCGACTGAATCGCCGCCACTTCAAGCGCTTCGTGCTCATCCAGCGGCGGCAACAAACCCGGCAGGCGGCTGGCGAGCAATGTCTTGCCGGTGCCGGGTGGCCCACTGAACAGCAGGTTGTGCGCACCCGCAGCGGCAATCACCAACGCACGCTTCGCGGCGGTTTGGCCCTGCACTTCGCTAAGGTCCGGATACGGCTTGGGCTGATGCAGCAGGCCGCTGGACTGATACGGCGCAATCACCGTGCGACCGTTGAAATGCGCGACCAGCTCCAGCAAGTGACTCACCGCAATCACCCGCAGCCCCGAGGCCAGACAAGCTTCCTCCGCATTCACCGCCGGAATGATCAGCGTCCGCTCCGCCGCACGTGCCGCCAGCGCAGCAGGCAGCACCCCCTGAATCGGCCGAATCGCCCCCGACAGCGCCAGCTCGCCCAGGCATTCGACATCCTGCAACGCAACCAGCGGCACCTGCCCGCTGGCCGCCAGCAAACCCAGCGCAATCGCCAGATCGAACCGCCCGCCATCCTTGGGCAAATCAGCCGGCGCAAGGTTGAGCGTGATACGCCGCGCCGGAAAATCCAGCCCGGAATTGAGAATGGCACTGCGCACCCGGTCCTTGTTCTCCTTGACCGCCCCCTCCGGCAACCCCACCAGCGTCAGGGCCGGCAGGCCGTTGGCCAGATGCGCTTCAACAGTAACCGCCGGGGCTTCCACCCCGACCTGGGCACGACTATGGACGATAGCCAGCGACATGGATCATTCCTTGATATGAGCGATGGGCGGGTATCGTGCTTTATTTGCGGGATGGGGGTGAGGGGGGAATGGATACAGGGTGTGAGTGGGGCAAGAAAGACGGCTCTATATTTTGGATGTGTAGAAATGCCATAAACATTGCTTTAAATGCTGAAACACACCGAGCAGGAGCATTGATATGAGCATCCGCCTTGCCCTTCCCGAGGACTCGTTGCAGATAGCGACGATTCATCTGGAGTCATGGAGAAGTGCCTATGAGGGCATCATTCCCTCTGCCTATATCAATCGGATAACGCTTGAGGCAAGGCTGTCCCACTGGACCAAGGTGATCGCTTCGGGCGAATCTGGCCTGTACGTCAAAGTCGACAGGTTAGATCGGGTCTTGGGCTGGGTGGCCACGGGGATTGACAGGGAACATCCCGAAGACCGCAGCGTCGCAGAAATACAGGCCATCTATATCAGCCCAATGCACACACGCCAGGGTATTGGGCGAGAGCTGCTCGACCATGTGATGCCTCTCTTTCAATCCGCTGGCCGCACCAGAGTTGTCGTCTGGGTGCTGGAGAGCAATGCCCCCGCCATCGATTTCTACCATCAGCGAGGGTTCGCAAAAGAGCCGATCAAAACCAAGACGATCGAACGAGACAATGCCAGGTTGGTCGAGATCAAACTTGAACAGCCCATCACGACACCGTCCTCAACGGTGCCCTGCTCACCTTAGTCAGGCCTGCCCCTCAAGAAGTACTCAGGGTGTGAGTGGGGAATTGCCTCTGACAAGCGATCCCCTCTGATTGGCACAGAAAAAATGACTTTAATGAAGCTCCTTACATCTCCATCACACACAATTGCAGGTGGCCATACTTCATGGTCAATCCTTGGCTAAAACCTTTTATAGCTAACCATACTCAAAACCACGGAGCTCTAATGACCATGGCTGATCAAGCCCCCCCTGACGCATCTCCGCATGCTGCTAGCTCACCGCGCAGTAAGCTTTACGATGGCACTCTAGCCGTCACCATCGCCATTGCTATTATATTTGCTGCTTCCAGCATCGTCCCCCACGCCTTTGAGAAACCTATACCTGCCTGGTGGTTTGGCATTGGCGGGATAGCGTTGTTCTTTATCATCTACGCCCGGTTGCGCTCAACCAAAATGGTGACCGCATTTGAATCCTGGGAAATCCTCGCTCTGGTCGCCAATAGCAAACCGGCTCAATTTTTGATCACTGCGTTCAGCATTGTTCCTATGATTGTCTCCATCGCCAAAACCGCTGGTGTACAACAGCAAATCCCGTTCACGGTTTATTTATACTGGGCCAGCGGTCTGGCACTGTTTATATTCCTGCTACTGTTCAAAGTGACCGCTCCGCTTGTGTACCGATATAAGTCATATCAGGAGGTGCTTGACCAGAGTGGCGGGCTTGAAGTCTTTCGTGAGGAACTGCTTGAGTTGCAAGTCATGGCGTCTAGTAGGACAGCACCCTTCGATAAGGCTAATGATCATATCTTCCTGGCTGACGATATCGCCACGATTCAATGGTTGCGCATCAGCGACAAAGCAGAAGCTCCAGAACTGTACTTCCTGATTCGCAAGTATTCCACGGGGCTTAAAGTAGGCTGGCGCCGAGCGTTGACACCCTTGCTTTTCATACCGGCGTTTGTCTTGGTAACTACGACGTTGGGTAATACATTAAAAGGCGGGGTTGAGGCTGCCGCTCAAGCTCACTGTTCCGGTGGGCTGATCAAAAGCATCTACGGTGGCATACTGTCGATTGATCCTGATTAAAAAAAAACGCCAAGCCGCCTGAAGGATGCGAGAGGTTCGATGCCCGGTAAAAATAGGCTCTGTAAGCGAATGGGGAATACTTCTTGTGCACATCAAGCGATGTCCAATGGTAAGGCAGTCGACACAATGCTCAGCTCTTTGAATACCTGTGATGCGCAGACTTTTGCGCATCCAAAGCCCCGGTGAAACAGGCAGCGCTTTATATTCAAAGCGCTGCAGCACACATGAACGAATTCGCACGTATGCGCAGAAGCTTGCGCGCTTTTTAGCGGTTTCTTGGTTGAAAATTGATCAACTACTTCGCGAAAAATCTTTATCTATCTGTTTTTATTAGATAAAAATCTTCTCGGCATGCATCTTGGAATGTACTTCTGCATACAACGGGCGAAATTGCCCGTTTCTGCGCAGAGAGTTTCCCGCATGACCGATAAACACGGCACACACCAGCAACGACGCGCCGCACTGTTCTCCAAGACTCCGGCGACGGCCACCAGCCTTTGTCCTTTCAGAGGACCGAACGTCGCCATCGTGCCGGTGCGCTACGCGCTGGATCGCTCCCGCTACGACGCCGCGCCGGAGCAGCTGAAACCATTGCCGAAACAGGGCAAATGGACGCTGATGCCGATACTGAAAACACGCAGCTACACTTTGCGCCAGCTGTACGACGGCTACGTCTATGTATTCGACGAAACGGCCGGGACGCTGCATGAATATGTCGCCTCAGCAAACAACGGCCATCTGAGCCGCATTGTCTGGACGGACGCGCAGATCGGCAGTGACCAGCGAAGCGGCGCCAGCGATGGCAAGCCCTTCCTGCTCTACCCGCGACGTCACCAACTGCACATCGCCTTTGCCCCGCAGCAATGGACGTGGCGAATTTGCGAGCACATGCGCTCCAGCGCCCCAAGCCGCGCGCTGTGGATGAAAGCGCTCGACCTGGCCAGCTACTGCATCACCATGGCCGAGCCGGACACCCTGCCATTGAACCGTATCGCCGAGGCGGTGGCGGACATCGACAAGGGCTATGTCACTGACGACGGCCGTTTCGCTGACTCGGCGATCCCCACTGCTCGCCCGCTGTCGGAAGACGACGAAAAAAATCCGTTATGGGCACCGCTGGGTGCTGACGTTTTGTGGCAAGGCAGCGTCGACAATCAGGACAGTTCCCTGCTCATCGCCCTTGATGACCCACTGGCCGTTTTCAACGATCTGGGCATGCAACTGGCCGCCGATCAGGCGGCTTTTCGCGGCTGGCAAGCCGAGCACGAACACAAGATCCAGATCGCCCAGACTGTCTCCGGACTGTGCGGTGCCGAGAGCGACCCGCTAAAACTGCCAGCGTCGGTGCGCGGCAATGCGGCTCGCACGCACCAGTACCTGAGCGAGGTCGAAGCGTACTTCGAGCAATGCATCCTTGAAGAAGCACAGATCAGCAGCAGCAACGTTCCCGGAGATTTTCTGCTGCTGCCGGACATGTTCAAGAGCCTGGACATGCGCAAATCGATCGAAGCGCGTTACGGCAGCGTCCCTACCGAAAAGGCCGCGCAGGCCTGGAAAGATTGCCACAAATGGCGGCGCGAAGTCGATCTGGCCAGCGCGCGTCAGTATCTTCAACAGCATCTGCCAAGCGGAGACGCACTGCTGCAGCAGGTGCGTGACACACAAAGTGATTTTCAGCTCTGGGCGACACATATCGGCACAGACCCGCTCAAGCTGTTTATCGATACCACCCGCCCAACACAACTGCTGTACCTGCAAACGATCATGCTCAACCTGCAGATCATTTACGCCCAGGACAGCGCGGCCACCACCTGGCTGGCCGAGCAGGAAGCCAACGCCACCACGCTGTTTGGCAGCTTGCGCTACGGCTTCTCACCCGCGCTCAAACAAGCACTGCACCAGGAGGCCGACGCGCTGCTGAACGGCCTTGGCGACGTAACCAACCTGGCTACACGTATTGGCGAACTCAATGGCGCCCTCAATCACCAGGGCTTTGCCGACAAGCCGTGGATGAAGGCGCTGAAGCAACCTGTTCAAGGTACCTTCAAGGCTCTCGGCGAACTGGCCAGAGGCGCAGGCAAGGCAACGCTCGAGAGTATCCTGCTGGCCTGGGTACCCATCGACAGCCGCATGGCCCTGGGCAAACAGCAGAACATCGTCGCATTGCTTCGCACCCTGTTGATCGGCCAGATTTTGCTTGATTCGAAGGCGCGTATTGCAGTCGATCAACAGGTATTCACCAAGCTCAAACAGTGGATACGCGAGTGGCAGGTCCTCAACAAGCAGATCAGCGATATCCGTCGCAGCTGGCTTTATCCAACCGCTTACAACACCCGCAAAAGCAACGCCAGCCACCTTCGCGTCCTCGAGGAAAAACTTCGTCTGCATGAATTGAGCATCCCCGCCCTGCTCGACTATCAGAACAACCAATACGCAAAGCAGTTGCAGGACGAGATTCGCCTGCACTTCCAGTCCGGCAAAACCATGGCGAAAGACTGGCAGACCACCGCCAAGCGCTGGATCGATGGGCTGGGAGGAATAGCCGGGGCAATCACTTGGGGCGTGATCATGCTCAACTTCATCAATACCGCGCTCACTTACCGGGACCTTACTCGGGATGGAGACTTCAGTGCCAAGGATATTGGCAAGGTTACCTATGGACTGGGGTATAGCTTCAACCTGTTGATGGCGGTGTTTGTTGAAGCACCGTGGGCGGTTATCAGTACGGCGAAGCCTGTGCTTATTGGTACGTACACAGTGGGTATTCTTGATCAATCGGCGGCTTATTGGAAAGCACGGGGTAATGCGGTTTGGGGGGATGCGATATTTGGGTTCAGGGTTTCGATGGTGGCGATGGGTGGGTTTGGGATTGTAGCGGCTGCGCTTGAACTATTTGATATCACAGATGATTTTTACACAGCGAAAACCTTAGAAGAAGAGTATGGGCTTCGTATAAAGTGGTCTTCTGTATTAATGATGGGATTTGGTTCTGCAGCCCAGTTATTCGCGGGGATTTTTCCCGCTAGTGCTTTTACGATTATCGCGATGAATCCATGGTTCAGCGTAGCTCTGTTCGCAACAGGCTTTATTTATCTCCTTGCTACGATGGCCCTGAATTATTTCAAGCAAGACAGTGTCGGCTGGTGGCTACGCAAGTGCTGTTGGTCAAAAACCATAGACTATCGCTACGCAGAGACAGCAAACGGTGAAAATGAAGAAATACAGGCATTACTGGAAATCCAGCTATCTCCTAAAATCCATGTAAAAAGCACCGTACATTATGAAGACCGTTACCTTGGCAAAGGTGATTACTACAGCGTAGCGGTACAAAATGGCGCAGGGATACAAGTGTGCTTGCCCAATCTGGTACGTGGTCAATCCGTACATTTCAACATTGTCAGTAGCAAGCGACCATGGGGAGTGCTGCCCGTAGAAAAAATAGACGGCACTCTGCATGAAGCTTTTCTAAACCGCGGGCAGTTCAGGAAAGCTGAACAGTTCGGGACGCTTGCCAACAAGCCTGCTGGCAAGGCAAGTGACGACTTCACCTACCCGTTGATGCCGCCCGAAAACGAAGACCTCATCTGGGAAACCTGGGTACCGCTCGACAAGGACGCAACGTACCTTGAGCTGCAAATCTGGTATCCGAACAATCTGATCAATCCTGGTCAAGACGATAGGGGCTATCTATTTCAGATGGAGCTGGGCACAAGAGGCGATACTGACATTGATGGTTTGGCTGCTGTGGAACTTGAAGTAAAAGCATCAAGCAGGACCGGAACGCTGACCCTGGAAGTTGCAGAGGGTACACCTGTATGACTCAGCAAGAAAAAGCCCCGGGGCTCCCAAAAGGCAAGGATGTTCTGAACTGGAAAATTAAAACCCTCGCAAGGTCACCTAAAGAGATCATGATCACGCAGCTTGGATTTACGGCCTTCTATTTAATGGCAAGCTCAGTTTTTATTTGGGTAGGCTGGGTAATGTTTTCAGACAGCCCGACTTCTCTGGTGTGCGTGATATTTGTACTTGGGGGCCACCTTGCCTATTTCGTAGGCCTGCTCATCCGCCAAAAAACCATCTATAACTACACCCTGAAAACCGACGGTGCCACAGTCGAGTTCTACCTCCACTATCCCGACTTCGCCTCCGCACTTTTCAAAGGCATCGCTATTTTCGTCATACTGGCATTCGTCCTCGTCGCCCTAATCACTGGGTCATTGCTGTTCCTGGTCGGTCCGGTGGCAATGGCTTTTGTCGCAGCCATCAAACTGCTGAACTGGGAAAACCCCGTCCACCATCGACAAACCGCCCCGTGGCATTTGCACGAATTTGTCACGGTTGATCACAAACGTCTGATGGTCATTATCCATTGCGACGATACAACCACCGGGTTCGCCGCGCGTTTTCCCAGCAAGGTGCTTATGGACAAGTATCTCGCGTTCCTGCGCAAGGCACTTCCAGCGAACGCTCAATACATCGAAAAAGCCACTAACTGGCATCAGGGTTGATGCCACTCTGCGCGGTCAATCTGTGCATTTCAACGTCATCAGCAACAAACGATCGTGGTGGGCTGCCGGTAGAAAAAATCGAGCGTCCAGTACATGAAGACTTTCTGGAAAGGGGACAATTCAGGAAGGCCGAACAGTTCGGAACGCTTACCAACAAGCCAGCTGGGAAGGCGAGTGAAGACTTCACCTACCCGTTGATGCCGCCCGAAAACGAAGACCTCATCTGGGAAACCTGGGTACCGCTCGACAAAGATGCAACCTATCTTGAGCTGCAAATCTGGTACCCCAGCAATCTGATACATCCTGGCGAGGAAGATCAAGGCTATCTGTTTCAGATGGAGCTTGGCACAAGAGGCGATACAGCTATCGATGGTTTGGCTGCTGTGGAGCTTGAAGTAAAGACATCAAGCAGTGTCGGCACGCTGACCCTAGAAGTAGCAGAGGGTACACCTGTATGAACCAGCAAGAAAAAGCCTTGTACCTGCCAAAAAACAAAGACGTTCTGAACTGGAAGATCAAAACACTTGCGAGATCGCCTAGGGAAACTCTGAAAAAGACTTCCTAATTTGGCAAAATCTCCGGACACCAGTCGCCGAGCTTTTCGATGATGAAACAGATGACCTTCGCCGACGCCGAGTATGCCGGCAAGCGCAAGCAGACCCGTAAGGAATTGTTCCTGATCGAGATGGATCAGGTGGTGCCCTGGAAAGGTTTGATTGCCCTGATTGAGCCCTATTATCCAAAAGGAGAAGGTGGCCGGCCCGCCTACCCACTGATGGCGATGCTGCGTGTTCATCTGATGCAGAACTGGTTCGGCTACAGCGATCCGGCGATGGAAGAAGCGCTGTATGAGACGACCATCCTGCGTCAGTTTTCAGGCCTGAGCCTGGAGCGAATTCCAGACGAAACCACCATTCTCAACTTCCGTCGTCTGCTGGAAAAGCACGAGTTGGCGACCGGGATTCTCGGCGTAATTAATGGTTATCTGGGCGACCGTGGCTTGTCGTTGCGTCAAGGCACCATCGTCGATGCCACGCTGATTCACGCGCCCAGTTCGACCAAGAACAAGGATGGCAAACGCGATCCTGAGATGCATCAAACCAAGAAAGGTAACCAGTACTATTTCGGCGCCAAGGCTCACATCGGCGCCGACGACGAGTCAGGCCTGGTGCACAGCGTGGTAGTAACAGCGGCCAATGTGGCAGACGTCACGCAGGTTGCCAAACTGCTGCACGGCGAGGAAAACGTAGTCTGCGCCGACGCAGGTTACACCGGGGTCGAGAAGCGCGAAGAACACGCTGGGCGCAAGGTCATTTGGCAGATTGCCGCCCGCCGCAGCACTTACAAAAAGCACGGAAAACGCAGTATTTTGTACAAGGCGATCCGCAAAATCGAGAAGGCCAAGGCCCAGGTTCGCGCCAAGGTCGAGCATCCGTTTCGGGTCATCAAACGCCAGTTTGGCTATGAAAAAGTGCGCTTTCGGGGCTTGGCCAAGAACACCGCGCAGATGGTGACGTTGTTCGCCCTGTCAAACCTGTGGATGGTCCGCCGACATTTGTTGGCGAGCGCAGGAGAGGTGCGCGTGTAATGCAGGAAATGGTTACCGCAAAAGGCTTTGCAGCGGCCGAAAGAGCTAAAAAGCGAAGATAATTGAGCAAATTTCGACATGCATCGTTTTTTGAAAAGTGCTGAGGACTCGGTAGCCGGAAAACATCCGGCTACTTCAGACCTTCCCTAGAGAAATGATGATAACTCAGTCCATATTCATTGCCGTCTACGTGATAGGAAGCACACTTTACATGTGGGGAGGCTGGATAATGTTCTCAGACAGTCTTTACTCATTAGTGGGCACCATACTCGCGTTTGCTGGAATTCTTGCGTATTTCATATGCCTGCTCATCCGTCAAAAAACCATCTACAACTACACCATAAAAACCAACTGCGCCCACCTGGAGTACTACCTCCATTACCCCGACTTCGCCTCGTCCTTCTTCAAGGGCATTGCCATAGCTGTCATCCTGATGTTCGTCTTCATGGCCGCACTCACCGGCTCACTGCTCTTCCTGATCGGTCCGGCAGCCATCGCCTGTGTCGCAGCCGTTAAGCTACTAAGCTGGGAAAACCCCATTCACCATGAACAAAGCCTGCCCTGGGTCGAGTACAACTTTGTCACGATTGACCGCAAACGCCTCATGATCATCACGCACCGCTCCGACATCACGCTCGGCTTCGAGGCCCGTTTTCAGAACGAGGTATTGTTCAACAAGTACCTGAACTTCCTACACACCGTACTACCCCCAACTGCGGAATTCACCGAAAAAGCCTGGAGGTGGTAGCCGCCTTTGCACCCCTCTTAACCGGGAGTGGGCCAAGTTCGCCAACGTGTCTGGTGATGCCTGCAATCAGCGTCCGGGCGCGGCCAAACGCGCATATTGGTCCTGACTGATCCATCCAGTGAACGAACGATCATCCGCATTGATGAACTCGACCTGAGCCGCGCCATCCTTGAATGCCAGAACCCCGACTACGTCATCCTTGACGATATAAGCGCCTCGGGTGGCTTTGGCATTCGGTGTTTTTTGCAGCCAGGCCTTGTCCGCGGTGACGGTCACCAGACCTACCCACTGCTTGCTGGCGGTCCGGGTCAGATCCATGCCGGTGGCGATGTCCGGTACCAACACGTTCATGCAGCCAGGGTGCTGCCGGCCTTGCTCTATCGTTAGAACCACGCCATCAGCCGAGGCCTTCAGTGTTCCTGGGTAGACGTCATCAAGCCAGGACGACACCGCTGCGCCCTTCCCGGCCTCGACCTTGCCTTGCAGATAGAATGCACAGCTGAATGCCTCGCCGCGCGTCTCCGAGTAATAACCCTCGACTTGATGATCAGGCGTCACGGCCAGCATCAACTGCTCGTATTTGCCGGAATGCAGTGCCGAGTCCTGAGCGAACGCCGAAGTGCCAACACACAGCAATAGAGTTGCGGCCAGGGACCAGCGAGTAAGGGGACGTTTGTCAGTCATGCTTCCATCCATAGAACGTTCGAATAGCCGGGAAGAGTGGCCAGTCCATGACTGGCGCGCCTAGTCGTTAGCGTATTTCGGCGCGCAACTGTATCACTGAAATCAGGGGCGATTCATGGCTGCGACGCGAACGCCAGTACACGTTTGAGCATCTCGTCACAGGCGTCAAGTTGCTCGACGCTGATGAACTCGTCCGGCTTGTGCCCCTGCTCCATGCTGCCCGGCCCGCAGACCACTGCCGGGATGCCTGACTGGTCGAACAACCCGCCTTCGGTTCCGAAGGCAACCGTGCCGAACGCCCGGGAGCCGCAAAAACCGGCAATCAATTCCGCCGCCTGGCTGTACAGGGGAATATCCAGCCCCGGATAGCTCGACAGTTCAGTGAACCGGATCTCGCTCCGGGCACTGACGGCCTGCATGGCCGGCAATAGTTTTTGCTCGGCGTATACGTGCATGGCAGTGACGATCTGCTGCGGGTCCAGGGTGGGGAGCGCACGCACTTCGAAATCGAAACGGCACTGTTCGGGCACGATGTTCAACGCCGTGCCGCCGCTGATCACGCCGGTCTGAATGGTCGAAAATGGCGGATCAAAGCGCTCGTCAAGGGCATCAGCTGCCCGTAACGCCTCGCCCAGGCGACCCAGCTCGCCGATCAACTGCGCCGCATATTCAATGGCGTTGACGCCACTGGGCGCGTGGGCCGAGTGGCAGGCAGCACCCTGTACATCGCAGCGCATCGCGACCTTGCCTTTGTGGCCCAGCACCGGCTGCAACTCCGTCGGCTCGCCGATCACACACAGCATCGGTTTCACCGGCCGCGACTGAAGCGATGCCAGTAACGAGCGTACGCCCAGGCAACCCACTTCCTCGTCGTAGGACAGCGCGATATGCACCGGCATGTGCAGCGATGCCTGGGTCAACGCCGGAACCAGCGCCAGCACGCAGGCAATGTAGCCTTTCATGTCCGCAGTGCCACGGCCGTAGAGTTTGCCATCCGCTTCGCTCAGTTCGATGGAGGAATTTTAGTCGCATTAATTTCGAAAACCTACAAAAAGAGCCGCAACTGAAGACCGGCGATCTGTAGGAGCGACGTGGCATCAAGCACCTGCGGGTGCATGGCAAAGGCAGCAAGACCCGCTTTCTGCACCTTTATCCATTGGCAGCTGAGCGCATTTATGCGTACCTGGAAAGGATGTTGAACGTGCTGCCGTGCCAGGTCCGCTTTTTCGCTCGATGCGTGGCACAACCACCGGCACCGGTGCCACTGCGAATGGTCTTTACACCATTGTTGCGCAGTGGGCACGCGTGGCAGGCATCGAGGTCGAGCGGTTGGGTGTGCATGGTCTGCGAGCAACGGCGGCGACCAATGCTCTGGAGCATGACACCGATATCGAAGGTGCAGATGTGGCTGGGGTACGCGAACATCAGTACCACCCGCCTCTACGACCGGCGCGGCCAGCGGCCTGAGGATTCAACGACCGTCAAAGCAAAAGACTGACTCACTGCCTGTATAAATTAACAGATTTAATTGGCGGGCTTGACCGATACCAGCTCCACGTACCTGTATTTCTTGCGTGCAATCTTCATTGCATCTACTTCAGCCTGAAGGCGGCTGAGCGTATCGGCTTCGTGTGTGATCAACTCCGTCGTGCCTTCATACTCGTTACCTACACGTAACATTACCACGAGCTTTGGTACGAAATTCCTGGCCATCTTTCGCTTGGCGGCGGCTTTCGCAGATTGGTTGTTGCCTGTATTTGGATGAGCTTGTGGAGCGGCTAAGCGCACTGTTGGCCCGCCCGAGCCAAACAATGCTTGACGCATTTCTTCTTCGGTCATGGTCATTCTTTTCCTGGCGGCAGTTGGTGTCGGTCATTTAGCCATAGGTCGTGGACGTAAAGTTCGTCTGTTTAGGCATCTGGTAGACCTTCTGAGGCTGCTGGATGGTTTGTTAAGCATTTAGCTCCTCCCGCGTGGACTCATTTTCCACCAAAAAACGATGCTGTGATCACTGCGCCGATTAAGGTTGCAGGTACGACAATGAAGAGTCCAATGATGCCAAGGCCAAAGTCATCTGCCAGCTTAGGGAAACTCTGAAAAAGACTTCCTAATTTGGCAAAATCTCCGGACACCAGTCGCCGAGCTTTTCGATGATGAAACAGATGACCTTCGCCGACGCCGAGTATGCCGGCAAGCGCAAGCAGACCCGTAAGGAATTGTTCCTGATCGAGATGGATCAGGTGGTGCCCTGGAAAGGTTTGATTGCCCTGATTGAGCCCTATTATCCAAAAGGAGAAGGTGGCCGGCCCGCCTACCCACTGATGGCGATGCTGCGTGTTCATCTGATGCAGAACTGGTTCGGCTACAGCGATCCGGCGATGGAAGAAGCGCTGTATGAGACGACCATCCTGCGTCAGTTTTCAGGCCTGAGCCTGGAGCGAATTCCAGACGAAACCACCATTCTCAACTTCCGTCGTCTGCTGGAAAAGCACGAGTTGGCGACCGGGATTCTCGGCGTAATTAATGGTTATCTGGGCGACCGTGGCTTGTCGTTGCGTCAAGGCACCATCGTCGATGCCACGCTGATTCACGCGCCCAGTTCGACCAAGAACAAGGATGGCAAACGCGATCCTGAGATGCATCAAACCAAGAAAGGTAACCAGTACTATTTCGGCGCCAAGGCTCACATCGGCGCCGACGACGAGTCAGGCCTGGTGCACAGCGTGGTAGTAACAGCGGCCAATGTGGCAGACGTCACGCAGGTTGCCAAACTGCTGCACGGCGAGGAAAACGTAGTCTGCGCCGACGCAGGTTACACCGGGGTCGAGAAGCGCGAAGAACACGCTGGGCGCAAGGTCATTTGGCAGATTGCCGCCCGCCGCAGCACTTACAAAAAGCACGGAAAACGCAGTATTTTGTACAAGGCGATCCGCAAAATCGAGAAGGCCAAGGCCCAGGTTCGCGCCAAGGTCGAGCATCCGTTTCGGGTCATCAAACGCCAGTTTGGCTATGAAAAAGTGCGCTTTCGGGGCTTGGCCAAGAACACCGCGCAGATGGTGACGTTGTTCGCCCTGTCAAACCTGTGGATGGCCCGTCGACATTTGTTGGCGAGCGCAGGAGAGGTGCGCGTGTAATGCAGGAAATGGTTACCGCAAAAGGCTTTGCAGCGGCCGAAAGAGCTAAAAAGCGAAGATAATTGAGCAAATTTCGACATGCATCGTTTTTTGAAAAGTGCTGAGGACTCGGTAGCCGGAAAACATCCGGCTACTTCAGACCTTCCTTAGCTCTTGATTTCGCTCCCATGCTTGCCATTTTAAACATCACTGCCGCTTCGCCGAGCAACCAGTAGATTGGATGGGAGTGCGATGAAAAAGACCAACGTTTTAATCGCAGCGCGCTTAATTATTCCTCTTTTCCTACCTATTGTCGGTCACACCAGATGCGACCAGTAAGTTCGCGTCCGTGGTACCGCGTGGTAACTGAAGTAACCGCTTACCGTACTTTTGAGCCATTGCCCTTGAACCCGGATAACCCCGCATGTATCGAGCGACCCAGCAAGCCTCCACCGTGATATAGACTGCATACCGCCAGTGTTTCTTGGACATCGAGATGCAACTCACTCAGCGACACCTGATTGAAGATTTTACTCGTTGCAATGGAACTGAAAAAGAGCGGCGAACCATCTACTCTTCTATAGGTAAACTTAATAACCCGTATCAACGGACTGTCCTGCTCTGCTTTATCTACGTTTTGAGGCACTATGAATATCAATAACTTTACCAAGGTAATTAAATCGTTGGCCGAAGACCTGCGGTTACCCGCTCCGCCCCAGACAGGTACTCAGTTTTAGTTAATCACGGACTCGGGATTAAACTTGGTACTTGATTTGGTTGTTCCTGACACGCTACTGATCTCTTTCTCGCAAAACTGTTTGCAAAAAGGCACTACGGAATTTTTATGGAATATCCTGCAAGGAAATTTAATCGACGACCAACATCGTGCAATAATTAATTCAGACTCATATACGAATAATTTAATTATTTCTTGGATGGCAATTGGACTGTCAGATAACGATCGCCACGCTGTCTTGTCCCATGCAGAGAGATTTGTTGGCTACGTCGAGTATCTGTATCGTTGGGTAAGAAACTTCATAAGTAATCCAGTAGTCAGTACTCGTGAAGACCTCGTTAAGATAATTGCATCTGAAGGGGTGTCTCGTATAACTAAGATGGTGTAGACAAAATAAATTAAGCTTTCACTCTCTTGCCTGAATAGCCTTCAAGTCATGCCTAAGGAAACTCTGAAAAAGACTTCCTAATTTGGCAAAATCTCCGGACACCAGTCGCCGAGCTTTTCGATGATGAAACAGATGACCTTCGCCGACGCCGAGTATGCCGGCAAGCGCAAGCAGACCCGTAAGGAATTGTTCCTGATCGAGATGGATCAGGTGGTGCCCTGGAAAGGTTTGATTGCCCTGATTGAGCCCTATTATCCAAAAGGAGAAGGTGGCCGGCCCGCCTACCCACTGATGGCGATGCTGCGTGTTCATCTGATGCAGAACTGGTTCGGCTACAGCGATCCGGCGATGGAAGAAGCGCTGTATGAGACGACCATCCTGCGTCAGTTTTCAGGCCTGAGCCTGGAGCGAATTCCAGACGAAACCACCATTCTCAACTTCCGTCGTCTGCTGGAAAAGCACGAGTTGGCGACCGGGATTCTCGGCGTAATTAATGGTTATCTGGGCGACCGTGGCTTGTCGTTGCGTCAAGGCACCATCGTCGATGCCACGCTGATTCACGCGCCCAGTTCGACCAAGAACAAGGATGGCAAACGCGATCCTGAGATGCATCAAACCAAGAAAGGTAACCAGTACTATTTCGGCGCCAAGGCTCACATCGGCGCCGACGACGAGTCAGGCCTGGTGCACAGCGTGGTAGTAACAGCGGCCAATGTGGCAGACGTCACGCAGGTTGCCAAACTGCTGCACGGCGAGGAAAACGTAGTCTGCGCCGACGCAGGTTACACCGGGGTCGAGAAGCGCGAAGAACACGCTGGGCGCAAGGTCATTTGGCAGATTGCCGCCCGCCGCAGCACTTACAAAAAGCATGGAAAACGCAGTATTTTGTACAAGGCGATCCGCAAAATCGAGAAGGCCAAGGCCCAGGTTCGCGCCAAGGTCGAGCATCCGTTTCGGGTCATCAAACGCCAGTTTGGCTATGAAAAAGTGCGCTTTCGGGGCTTGGCCAAGAACACCGCGCAGATGGTGACGTTGTTCGCCCTGTCAAACCTGTGGATGGCCCGCCGACATTTGTTGGCGAGCGCAGGAGAGGTGCGCGTGTAATGCAGGAAATTGTTACCGCAAAAGGCTTTGCAGCGGCCGAAAGAGCTAAAAAGCGAAGATAATTGAGCAAATTTCGACATGCATCGTTTTTTGAAAAGTGCTGAGGACTCGGTAGCCGGAAAACATCCGGCTACTTCAGACCTTCCCTAAAGGCCATCGCTATGGGCACTGCTTGCCTAACACTGTCCATAGTGGTGATGACCACGCTGGTGTGTTCGTACAGCTTGGACAGCAGGTGAAATAGCAGTGCGCCACCGCTTTGGCATAAAGGCAAATACCCCAGTTCATCAAGTATCACCAGATATGTGCGAAGCAGTCCCTGGGCGATTCGCCCTGCCTTGCCAAAGAGAACACGCCGGAGTGGTGGTCAGGCCGGACTCGTTTGCGACATTTTGATGACGGTCGTGGGAACCGATCTGGCTGCACAGCCACTCAGTTACTGTCGTTTATTACCGCAACGAAGAAGGCTCTAATCGGTAGAGCCCATAGTATTCCAGTCACAAGCTTGTAATGGAGATGTAGACCACCTCCTATTCGGCATGATGCCGTTGGTTCTTCGTGGGTAATAAACAGGACATATATTTTATATACAGGAGTTTAATAATAACGATGGTAAAGGTTACCTCTTCCGGATTTACTGCCAACCCTCTCCCTCATCATGCAGACAGTGTCTCGCCTGCTAACAGCCCGCCTCAGCTACCTGAACCATTGCCCTTGGTTGATGAAAGCCCGTCGTCTCACAAGGGCGGCATGCGAAATCGGGCTCATGCAAGTTTGAATAGTCAGGTGCTCGGACTGCAAGCGGTGCCGTCGCAACGCGGAAGGCATGTTCGTATCAGAAGTCATACAGATGGGGTGAGCGTCATTAATGACTGGCTGGCAAAGCGACCGTCGGTTCAAAGCGAAACCAGCCTTGATAACAATGGCAAGCTAGTGCGCTATACCGCCATGCATCACGAGCCGCTAGCGCCGCGTAATGAGGCGTTTTTCACATCCGTACCAGGCATGTTGATGGCCGTTTTGACGGTCCACCCTGACATTGAATACGGCATCAGCGGAGAAATAACTGCCGATGCTGTGGCTGCCCGGCTTGCCGAACCGCCGATAGGATTATTAACAGGAGTCTGGCAGTCCTCCCATGATCGAGCATACATAGAGCGCGGCGGTGTGGTTCATACCGCAAATATGAAAGAGCGCTGGACGTCATTGACGCTGCCTGGCGCGGCCCCCCGAGAGCCCCTGCGGATGATTGGTTTGCAGGCTGATGGCGATGTCTATCTACACAACGGCAGGCAACTCTGGCGCGCAACCGACACGTCTGCCGAGTCCGTGCCGACCGAACGGCTTCCCGAAGGCGCGGCGGTGCGCATTGGCGCCGGTCGCGAGGTGCAATGGCTGCATGAGGGCGCGGTTCATTCAAATGGCATTTCCCGTCCTGTCGAGCTTTTGCGGCCAGAAGCCAGCGGCCTGGGGGTCGAGCAGAGTCCGGCCCGCCCCGTTGATTTACTGCCATTGCCGCGCGGCAACGCTGCGCTGATCCTCGATGATAAAGGACGTATTTATCAGGCCGATCTGAAAGGCACCGGGCCTGTTGAAGCCCACCGGCTGAAATTACCTGGCGATTTTGCGCAGGGCAAAGGTTGGGCCGTGACCACCATGGGGTTGTCCAGGGACAACACTGTTCATCTCATGTTGCAGGATCAAAACGGGCGGCGCATGAGCTTGCAGCGAGCGCAGAACGAGGTGCTGTTTCGGCCGGCGTATCTGCTGGATCGCCCGTTGCTGCTGCTCTACACCGAGGGGCTGCATGTTCCGTCGGAGACCGCTGTGCAGTCGCACGTTCAGCTTGATGGTCATGCTCAGGTGGGGCATATCGACGGCGTGCTGCATTATCAACCGGCTCCTGACCAGCCATGGGAGCGGTTAAGACAGACGGGCGGCGAACAGCTGACGGGTGTGACCGCTCTCTATTCCTCTGCGTTGGGATTTATCGACAGGAAACCGGTTTTTGCTTTATTGGGGGATGCACGGCAGGTCGTCGAACTGAAACTGGAGGGCCGTACCTCTTGGTTGCCGACTGATGCCGAACTGCCGCGTCATCCTGCGGGGGGACCTTTGGCGGTTATCCCGGATACAGTGGAGTTACGCTCCAGGCTTATCGCGCAGTTTGACGAGCCAGTGCAGGCGCTGGCGGTTCACAGCAATCGCCAGAGCGTCGCGCTGATGGAATCAGGTCTGCTGATCGCCGCCGACGCGGATGGCAAAGCCCGCCGACTTCCCCTGATGCAGCGCCCCATCGCCCTCGCCATAGGGCTCAACGATCAGTTGCTCGTGTTGCATCATCCTCATAACCAGCGACCTCAGTTGAAACGTTTGAGCGCGAAAGATGACTGGGAGCCGGTGCCGATAATTCTGCCGGGGATTGATCACCCTTCGAATCTTCGCGCCACTCGAACTGGGCAAATACAATTGCAGCTGGGTGATAACTGGCACACGTTGCTGCCTGCGATGACGTCGCACGACAATCGTCCCTTGCCAGCACGCGTAAAGCCCGAACCGGAGGCAGACGAACTGCCGTCGGAGAACTTTCTTGCAGGCACCAACGCCCGCGTCAACCAGCAGCAAGCCAGTCGTATCAGCACACCGCATCATGATGCATCTGCGGTTACGACGCTGATGGGGACAGCAGCGAACAACCCGTTGACGATGACGTCGAGCGTACAGGCAGTGGTTGATACGACGCGCGCTCAGGTTGGCGCATTGGCGAGAGATGTGTTGGGCGGAGTGACGAAAAACACGATGCGGGCAATGGCGCACAAGCTTGGCGTCGTACTGCCGCCGACAACCCAGGAGAGGCGTCTGGCCAGTTTCCATTATGAGGCGAAGCAGGCGTATACGTCAGGTAAAACGCTGTTCGAACAGTTGCCGACGCTCGCGCAAGTACGCGTCGCTTCAGCCGTAGGACCGTCCGACGGAGAAAAGTTCGGGCTGTCACATCAGCAAACGCAACGCTTGTTGAACCTGCGGGAAGAGAAGCTGGAAGCGCTGTTACGCGACTTGCGCAAGATAGGCTTCCATGAAGGCGTGATCATGGGCGATATGGGGGACGGCGAGAGTGCTGGCGATCTGACGTCTACCACCTCTACGCCAACGTTCCGGCTGGCCGAGCTATGGCGGCGGCAGCATTCGCAAGTGAATAAAGCGCTGTCTTCGGTCGGCTTGTCCAGATCAGAAGATATTTTGCCGAACCTGAACCAGAGTATTAAAGCCTTGGCGGGTGGCGCGGCGCTGCACGCTGATCGTATGGGCGAACGTGAGGCTGAGCTGTTGAGCGTCTTGTGCGAGGTCAGCGAAAAAATGATGCGTGCTGGCGTACGCTTGCCGGCGGATGATGGAAGCGCTGACAGTGCCAGCAGCCATGCGCCACACGGCTTGCGAACATCAGGGTTGATGGCGGGTTTGGTGGACTATGATGCGCTGTTGACCAGCACCGATACGCAGGCGCTGGAAATGGCGGAGAGGCTTCAGCAAGATGCCAGGCTTCCGGGGTTGTGCAAACTCGGTCTGTCTTCTTGGGTTCAATTAGCGGCCTTCGATGATGTGGTGACGACGTTTCGCGAACAGATATCGTTGCCGGGCTCGGCACGCCGCACCCAGTTGCTCAAAAATCTTGGCTTGCCGCCCGATGCCGCGCCGGACGAAATGGCCGCGCGTATGTCCGATTTACTCCTAGATCTGTTCAACAGGAGTACCTTTTTCTCGACGCAGTCGCGCGGTCTGGAAATTCGCGGGTCGTTGGGGGGCGCCGACTGGAAACATCTTAATGCGTTTAGCGTCGGCATAACTGGCGAGGCGCTTCAGGTACTCGGCGTGGAGCGCATCGGTGACGGCAAGGACGGCGATGCCGGGTTGGTCGCGTTTTTTGTGCGCCACGCCAAGGCCTCCGTATCAGCGACGTCAGGGGTCGGAATCGACTTCAAGCCAGGCCTTGGCACTGGTGGCCGTGTTCTTGATTCGCGGCCGGGTCGCTCGATGAACTCAACGTGGGGAGGCTCCGCCAACCTGGGTATTTCCGGGACATACCAGCATGGTCAAGGCGCCGCCGTGATTATCGCGCCTTCGACGATCTCTGATTTCGTGCGGCTGTTATTCGACGTCAATCACCCCGATAGTACTCAGATCCTGCGCACTGGCGTGAACGGTGGTTCGATTGGTCTGGATCTGTTCGAAACCAATTTGAATGGCTCGGTGGGGGCAAACGTCAGCGTATCGCCGTTTAGCCTGAGCCAGAAATATGGACCACAGAAACCGTCGGCAGATGCTGCTGCATCCGGCGCCGACAACCGACGCAGTACCGCGTCGGGGGCGCTGTCGGTAGGCGCGACGGTGCAGGCTGGCGCGCACTGGGGACAAATGGAGTTGCACCTGGATCACGCCTGGGCAGAGATTATCGGCCTGGAATTTCAAGGGCGCACGGATTTCAATCTGGAGTTCAACAGCAACTTGAATCTGGGAGGCGCGCTCTCTTCAGCGCTCGGCGATCGCCCTCAAAAGTTGATAAATGCGTCTACTGGAAATGGTAACCTGCAGCTCGCCGGTATCCGCGTTGCGTCAAGCGATGTGCAACTGCCGACCGATAGCGTGGTGGACGATAAGCGCCGCGGCCCCTTCCTGTCGACGGCCAGCTATAAACGCACCTTCGATACGCAAGTCGCCAAGCCCATTACGGCCAACGAGTGGAGCCAGATGCGTCAGCGTCTGGCCAGCGCCTTTCCTGACAATATCGGGGAGTTGGGTGCGCTCGCTTATTCGACCAGCCCCAGCGAGCGTATCGCGACAATCAATCAGATGATTGACCGTATACAAAGTTCGAAGGCGCGTAACGTTGAAGCCGGTGGTGCCCTGGATGGAAATGCATTGCGCCGTCAGCGCCTTGATGCGGCCCGAGAGATGTCGAACGCAGGCAACAGTGTGTGGCAGGCGAGCTCCGAAATTGATCGCGCCTCGGTAGTGGAGATGCTGCATCAATTGCGTCAGCAGGAACAAAGCGCCGTCCAGCATCATGCCCGCGCAATTCCCGGAGCGCGGGTGGAGTTCAACCTGTTCGGGCGTGAATCGCTAGAAACCGTAGTCTTTCACGCCATCGGCCATATAGGGCTTGGCAGCAAACTGAACGACATGGCGGAACTGCGTCGCAAAACACCTGGCTTTGATCAGGTCATGCGCTGTTTCCAGTCGTTGCCCAACATCAATCAGGTGCGATACGTGTTCGAGATGCGTCCGCAGGCGAGGTTCGCCATCAATGACGCGCTACTGGCGCGCGAGCAGCAGGCGTCGGCACGTGCGCTGGGTTTGCCGGGCTCCTCAGCAAGCGAACTGAATTGGCGCGGCGTTCTGGACAAGATCAAAAACACACCTGACCTGTACCGGCTGGCGGCGATCGCCGTACATAACACCGATGAAAACCCCGTGACTTCAAGAATAGGGCTGCCGCTGCTGAACGTTTCGGCCACTGGCGCGACATCGCATCAGTTGTTCGAAGCGGAAATCCAGTTCCGATACGGTCTTTATGACGGTTTGCAAGGTATTGAGGTGCTGGAAGCCGGAAGCAGAGCGCTGCAGTCGCCGTTACGGGTATTACAGCAATCCGGTATTCAGGCTCTGGGGCAGAGAACCCAGGCCGGGGATGTTCCGTATGGCCCTCCGTCGCCGCGTAAAGAGGCGACGATGCGCACCGCAGGGGAGGCTGCTGCCCTGACAACGAATGACGTATGGCGACAACTTGACGGCAAAATTCAGCGTATGAATTCGGCGCATGAACGTGAGGCGAATGCTATCGGTTCGTTTCAGCATGCTTATGGAACGGCGTCCGCGCATGTAGACAGACTGCTTTTGCGCATTCCTGAATTGCCAGCGCCTGAAATTGATGACCGCAACGCCGATGGAGAAAGTGTGCGGGGTGCATTTGCGTCGCTCAAACGAAATCATCAGGCCCTGGATGAAGATGTAAAGGCCATGCTCCAGGCTAGCGAAATGGTGTACTCGATATCCGGCGAGCGGACCAGGCAGACGGAAACTTCGGCTTTGGCCCATGTGCTCAGTGTTGAAAAAAGTCGGCGTTCGCTCGGACATGCCATGGAAATATTGGCTGGCAAAGGGGTGGAAGCTGGCACGGCAACAGGACTTGAACTTAACAGGGTCTCATCGCAAGTGAACGCCCTGGTCGTTCGCCGCGACGAGTTGCTGACGCAACTTGAACGAGGTGCTCAGGAGGGCGGTTCGAACAGCGAAGAGATGGCGATGGAGCTTCAACAGACAACATCATTACTGCAGCGGCTGCGCGCCGACTTGCTCGGCGAGCGGCAAGCGATGGACGCTACTGCCAAGCGCCTGGATCAGGCAAACCGTGTTGCCCTCGAAGGTGAGCGCAGCTTCAGCGATGCCGTTCGTGATATGACGTGGGGTGAACTCGATAAGATGCCGCAGTAATTCCGTTACTCACTGAAACAACAAAGGAAGCGACCTGAGGGGCGCTTTTTTTGTTGTGGTTCGTCGTTCGTCTGGTTGAATCTCAACGACCGCTATACAAGCAGTAAGTGCTCAGCGTTGATGCGTGATCTATCCCTTGCAAGTCGCTCATAACGATTCCCTGACCACCAGCGGACAATCCACTGGCTGGACTCGGCTGGGCTCCCGAGACTTCGAGGCTTTCTATCAAGTGCCGGGCAGCATTACGACCGATCTCGTAGTACGGCAACTGCACCGTGGTCAGGCACTGCTTCGCACAGACTTGGTGATACTGGATGAATTCAGATATTTGCCCTTCAGTCAAAGCGGTGGCACCTCCGCCCTTTTCGGTCGTGGGTTTGGAATATCGCGGTGGTGAGCGTTTCTTGTCAGTCGCCCCGCCTGGCAGCACTCAACTGAGCCCACTGAACCTCATACGCCCCGGCGATATGGTCGCAGCAACTGGCAGCTCAACAGCCTGGATGACTCCCGCGCACTGTTCAGTATCAACGGCTCCACCCGCATTCTGCCCCTGCGTCCTTAGAGGTTCATATGTCCATCTACAACCTGAGAATGCTCACACTGGTGGGGATATCAGGGGGTCGATGCGTGCGTAATGACTACCTGTAACGGGTCGCAATCAGCACGCTTTTTGGCTCAGATTATCTACGACTGAAGGATCACTCGGGCTCACAGTAACTGTAGCAGGCTTGTCTTCGGCGTTATCGTCCAACACCCTATAGTTTGTTGGACGATAAACGTGCTTTCAATAGGCTACCAGCTGCGATGCAGTTAATGTCATTAGCGCTTAGCCCAATTACAAAATCACTGGATCAAATACGGACCCAGTTAAGATCTACATCAACCTCAATGCCGTCGATGCGACCTTTATTACTGTGCTGCCAAATTGACCAGCTTTTACCTGCTGCCTTCCATGTAGCGGGAATCCTAGGTTCACTAACATTCCAATTAGCGATCCACAGAGGGTATTCACTAAAGGCATACTTATCCCCTGAAATATGATTTGCCCAGAAATTATTATCGCAATATATAAAGGGTCTTTTTCCTTGTAAAATTTTTTCACTCTCCAATAAAGTTAGCAGCTTATGAAGATTATCAGCCATTTCGTCCGGCGTGGCTTTTTCGTTGCCTTCGAGCTCCGCATCAATGGCAAAAAACTCAGTTGATGCATCGAAGCCAGCAGCAGTAAGTGTACTAACGATGTTATCTCGTTGTGCTTCCGGCGAGCTACTGAGTGCTCGAAAGTAATGATATGCCCCCGTTTTTATTCCAACGACTCTAGCGTCCGTACGATACGTGGTATATTTTGCATCCTGTACGGTAGCGCCTTCTGTTGCTTTGATAAAAGCGTACTCAATGCCAGCCTCAGAAACTTTTTTAAAGTCAACATCACCTTGAAAATGCGATAGATCAATACCTTTCTTATTTGTACTCACGAACCTCTCCTGTTTTTCGTATCGGGAAATTTTAGAACTAGTATCAGCAGCCCTTTAAGCAAACTGCCAGCGGTATGAGTGGCTGCTTTTCTACTTTTTGTTCCACTCATCCACTGCGCATTAGGATTTTCGACCCGACAAGTGTTGCCCAGGTATCCTTCTGATTCTCCATTGAGAATTTCCTGCAAGGTGCTTCCGGACACCGCTCGGCCCCAGGCGGCCGATAGCCGTCTGCGTGGTGGTGCATTGGAATGGTTTGAAAATGCGGGAGTATCAGGAGAGATGCGGGTGCAATGCCTACTTGCTGGTGTTCTTGTCCTCGCCTTGATACTCGAACTGGCGCAGCTCGCGGTTGTTGGCAAAGCGGGCATCACCGTGCAGCGAGGTCTTGGGCTTCAAGCGCATGAAAATGGCCATCAGCGTGATGCCGACTGGCAGGAACGTCAGGGCGGCCGTCACACACCACGACCAAGGCACGTACAGCATCCGCCGGTCGTTCCAGGGTAGTTTGCGGGCCTCCCACAGTGTGTCCCAGGACAAGCCGGCGAAGTGACCTTGAGTCAGGTGCAGAAACAGCGCACCCCCTGCGTACAGCCCGATCACAAAACACACGATCATCATGACCACTATCGATAACGACTTTCCACCACATGGCGTTCTCCTAGGCAGCTCGTTGACGCTGGCCATTGAGCAAGGCAAGCTTGTGTTCGGGTTCGTAATGCACTTCCTCGATGTAGGTGTTTTCCATGTACACCACCACGTCGAATGTGGTCCGTACCAGGCGCTCGATGTAGCTATAGTCCAGGCCGATGCCGATCGGTGACTGCTTGATCAAGCCGCACACCCGAGCGAATCCTGCTTCGGCATCGTTGGCGTGCGCCGTACATACGGTGCCTCCGGTACCGGTGTTTTGCATTTCAATGTAGTGCCACGCCTCATCGCCCGTCAGCTCTGCCAGAAACAGGTGGTCGGGCTTCATCCGCAGCGAACTGGCCACCAGCGCTTTAGGTGCAACCACATGGCCGTAGAGCAAATGCACATGGTTGGGATGAAGGGGCAGGGTGTCCTCCAGTCTTTCCTAGCTACCCAATTTTTCGATTAGTCATAGCACTTTCATAGGAAATTCCTTTTTCTGAAGCGCCCTCAATAAAAGCGCTGTCTCGTACCGTTTATCCGGGTCAATTGCGCAACTGCGGTCGAACTCGTGTTGAACTCCGGCCAAACTCTACCTACTCCGAAACTGCCCCTTTCCAGCCTTTCCGGAGGGGGGTAAAAAGGTTCCACGATATGCGATTTGCGCCTCAGGGCAGCCGCCGGACACGGGCTTTTAAACAGCGCCAACCAGTAAATTGCGATCCCCCAAACCCCGCCCAGGCGGGGTTTTTTATTGGGCGAAGCACAAGGAGACCAATGCAAATTTTGAAAGACTACCGATGCGGGCAGTGCAAGAAGCTGCTGGCTCGCATCGGTGACTACACCGAACTCCAGATCAAGTGCTCCCGCTGCGGGACGTTGAATCATGTGAAGGCCGTGAGCCTTGAGTCATCGCCTTTGAGCGACAGAGGTACAGCAGCGTCGCTGCTGCCTCTCAAAGCTATTTAAAGGTATCAATTATGTCCAATAGCAGCTCTGCTGTAAGCCAGCTCAAAAATAGTCCTCTAGTAGGTAACATCAACTACGCACCCACTGTCTGGTCCCGCGCCGACGCGCTGAAGGTCAATGAAAATGACCCGACCACCACGCAGCCACTGGTCAGTCCAGACTTTCCGGTCATGAGTGATACGGTATTCATCTGGGACACCATGCCGCTGCGCGAGCTGGATGGCACGGTGGTTTCGGTCAACGGCTGGTCGGTCATCCTGACCCTGACGGCTGACCGTCATCCCGATGATCCGCAATATCTCGACGCCAATGGCCGTTATGACATCAAGCGTGACTGGGAAGATCGTCATGGCCGCGCACGCATGTGCTACTGGTACTCGCGTACCGGCAAGGACTGGATCTTTGGTGGCCGTGTAATGGCCGAGGGGGTATCGCCCACGACGCGAGAGTGGGCGGGCACACCCATACTGTTGAATGACAAAGGCGATATTGATCTTTATTACACCTGCGTCACACCCGGCGCAGCGATCGCCAAAGTACGTGGCCGTATTGTGACGTCCGATCAGGGCGTGGAGTTGAAAGACTTTACCCAGGTCAAAAAACTGTTCGAGGCCGATGGAACGTATTATCAAACCGAAGCGCAGAACTCGAGCTGGAACTTTCGCGATCCCAGTCCGTTCATTGATCCCAATGACGGCAAGTTGTACATGGTGTTTGAAGGCAATGTCGCCGGTGAACGCGGCTCGCACACAGTAGGGGCTGCCGAACTTGGCCCTGTGCCGCCGGGTCATGAAGACGTGGGGGGTGCCAGATTCCAGGTGGGTTGTATCGGTCTGGCGGTTGCAAAAGATCTCAGTGGCGAAGAGTGGGAAATACTTCCGCCATTGGTGACGGCCGTCGGCGTGAACGATCAGACAGAGCGCCCGCACTATGTTTTTCAAGACGGCAAGTATTACTTGTTCACCATCAGTCACAAGTTCACGTATGCCGATGGTATTACAGGGCCAGACGGGGTGTACGGCTTTGTCGGCGAACATTTGTTTGGTCCGTACCGGCCAATGAACGCTTCCGGCCTTGTGCTCGGTAATCCGCCCGAGCAGCCTTTCCAGACGTATTCGCACTGCGTCATGCCGAACGGTCTGGTAACTTCTTTCATCGACAGCGTGCCCACCGAAGGCGAGGATTATCGTATCGGCGGGACCGAAGCGCCGACGGTGAGAATCCTGTTGAAGGGGGATCGCTCGTTCGTGCAGGAAGAATATGACTACGGTTATATTCCTGCGATGAAAGACGTGCAACTGAGCTGACACGCCGCTCCCATACGATGCCTGAAGAACGCCTGTGAGAGCAGGCGTTCTTCGTTCACTCAGAACCCTGTACAAAGGAGAAACCACAATGGCAACTGCGAACAAAAACCTCAAGGCGACTTGGGTCGCGACAGTTACGAATCTTGACTGGCCGTCAGTCTCATCTGTGGCCATCACTGATGAGGCTGCACGTGTCAGTAAACAGAAAGAAGAATTGACCGGCATTCTTGATGAGATTGTGGCAATGAAAATGAATGCCGTCATATTCCAGGTTGTTCCCTGCGCAGATGCATTCTACGCATCAGATCTGCTTCCATGGTCGAAGTACCTGACGGGTACGCTCGGAAAAAACCCCGGCTTCGACCCACTGGCTTATGCTGTTGAGCAGGCGCATGCTCGTAATATTGAGCTGCACGCATGGGTGAACCCGTACCGCATATCGATGAGCGCCAGCGATGGCACAATGGAAGAACTGAATAACTCATCATCTGACTCGCCAGCCAGCGTGTTTAATACGCATCCTGAGTGGACTGGGGCCGCAGCGAACCGCTTTGTTCTCAATCCCGGCATACCTGAAGTTCAAGCGTGGGTTGGTAGTATTGTTGAAGAAATTGTCACCAAATACGATGTTGATGCGATTCAGTTCGATGATTATTTTTATTATGAAACCGCGGATTCCCTGCTGCAGGATGATGCCACCTATCAGAAATACAATACGAACTTTACCACGAAGGCCGACTGGCGGCGGAATAACACTTATTCGCTGGTTGATACATGCCATAAAAAAATAGCCGCCGTAAAAGCGGATGTCTTGTTTGGCGTCAGCCCGGCAGGCGTCTGGCGGAATAAATCTGACGACCCGCTGGGGTCTGATACGCAGGCCGGTGCGTCTAATTACGATTTTGCGTATGCAGACACACGGAAATGGGTCATTGACGGCATCATTGATTATATCGCCCCGCAGGTATACTGGCCGTTTGCTCGTGAGGTTGCGTGTTATGATGTCATCACACAGTGGTGGGCGGATACCGTCAGCGGAACTGGCACAGCGTTATATATTGGTATGGCTCTGTATAAAGTGGGAACGGCATCAGAAACCGAGCCCGACTGGACTGTCGAGGGGGGCGTGCCTGAAATTACCCGTCAGCTTGACCTGAATGATTCTCTGACTGAGATTTCCGGGTGCATGTTATTTCGACATATGTTTCTGCGGGCCTCACAGACTCAGCAGGTGGTCGACTACCTGAAGCTTCGCTGGGCTGACGTCTAATATTGTATTGTCGGGGGCTTGGGGAATAACGTAACAGAAAGTGCACTTAAGCCCAGCCTGTCCGTCCCCCCTAATGCAGCCTGGCCAATACGATAAAACCACGTTTTATGATACCGCTTCAGCGAGCGCCACGACAGGTGATATCACCCTGAAAAGCGGTGCCATAAACTCGTTCAGAAAATCAAAGTTCGCTAATCCCCGCAATCTGAGAGGATTAGCAAACTCTAACCATGCCTTACGTTGGTTTTCAGTTCCATTGCTTGTTGCCGCTGATGCAGAATTGACCCATGTGTCGAAATTTCGCTGACCCAAGCTTCTACTCCGTAAAGCGTTAGCAGGTCTGACTTTGGGCTGAATACTTATGGGGCAAAGCCAAGTCGTCACATGGGTCAATTCTGCATCAGCGGTAACAGCCTGGTCAACAATGCCCACAGCATCGCGCAATTGAGTTACGTGCCGGCCTGATACGGGAGAGGTGCGTCCAAAATCTGGAAAAGGTACAGAAAAGTCGCTTTCAATCCATTTTTCGGCGTGGGTGATGGGTGAAAAAAGCTTTTTGCCGACATCGACGCCACGTTGGCATCACACAGAGGGTGCCTTTTTAGGAGGATTACCCTGTATAGGAATTATTGAAATTCCTATACATGAACCCTCTAAAAAACTGCCCCGACACCGCCAAAGGCCCCGTCGGTGCAGCTACTCACTCGTTCACATCAGCCATTCAGTTTCGGCGGTCGATGATGTAGAGCATTTTGCCTCGCTCCGAGACGGCGTAGTCTCTGGCATCCTTGCGCAGGACCGACACGCTGCCTTGGTCTTTCTGATACGCCTCGTTGATGTCGGGGATATCAGCGATGGCTGTTTCGATTCTGGCGCGTTCGTCTTCATCGACTTCGGAGGCCTGAACGAAAACGGTCACCAGCTCCTTGCGCGCTTCGGTCACTGACAGGTGGACCTGCATTTCCAGCGATCGGCCCAGTGTCTGTTTAATGGCTTGCTGAATGATGCCCAGCCCGATGAGGTTGCCCATGAAGTTGAAGCTCATGTCCTCCCGCTGGATATCTGTCAGGTAGAGCTTGTCGCCTTTCATTGAAAGGGTTGCGGTGTCTCCTAGGCGATACCTCAGCAGCGGCGTGAAGTTCTCTCGGGTCAGCGAGGTGATGAGGATGCTGTCGCCTTCTTTTTCGATGAAATACTTGTCGGACAGAAACTCATATTCCGTGTGGCACGGGCTGTTGGTGAAACCCAGAATGCCGCCCTCGGAACTGCCATACACACCGACAATGGAAACCTGTTCGCCAAAGGCTTCCCTGATGATTTTCTTCTGGAAGGTTTTCAGGCCTTCGCCATTGAAGACGACCTTTTCGATGTCAATGTGCACGCCGTGCTGTTGCATGGCGTCGATGAACTGCAGGATGGTCGATGGTACGCCAAGCAGTACGTTGAGCTTGATCGAGTTGAGTGCCTCAAAGTGACTCTTGGTCAGCAGGGTAATGTCGCCCACCGACACTACATGCGCACCGCAGTTGCCGGCCATCATGGTGGTGATATTGTTCAGGGCAGAAAACAGGTTGATTGTGAACAGGTTGGCGCAGCGATCACCGGGTTGAATAAAGCCGTTGCTGCGGAAGACGTTGGAGCGTGAGCTATCTTCATCGACTTCGCAGTCGTAGTAGTAATAACAGCGCTTGAGGTTGCCGCTGGTGCCACTGGTAAAGCCGATCAGGCAGTTTCGCTCGTTGCGTTCCAGACAGCGTTCGGTCTGCGCCGTGAAGCCTTCCTTGTCCATGATCGGTACATGTGTTCTGAAGTCCTGGTAGGTGAAACCTTCAAAATCATTGTTCTGGTGGGTCTTAGCGGCAGTATTGGAAATTCTGCTCCATTCCTTTTCTACATCGTAGGCAGTCATGCGAGTCCTCTATAGTCTGTTTTTTTGATTTTCTGCACATCCTGCTCCCCCCCCCCGACAGCCAGGCTAGGGGGAGGCAAAACGTGGACTATGAGTTACCCCGGTGGAGGGATCGGTTCCCTATTGAATGAATTTCGATGTCCAACATCTTTTTCATGAGCAGATGCGCGAGCCAGCAGGCACAAAAGGCCACTATGGTGTTACCCATCAACTGCCCGAGCATTACCCCGACGCTGCCAAATTTATGTGCCCCATACCACACGAACGGCATGGTTCCCAGGCTGGCGCGCAGCCAGCCGAACAGTGTGACGTACGCAGGTCGCCCCATACTGAGGAAGACTGAGGTGGCAATAAATTGCAGCCCAATCAGCGTCCAGAGGACGCCACCCCATCGACAGAACGCGAAGAACACGACCAGACCTTCACCGGCGACATGAAACAAGCTGGCTAATGGCTCAGCGAGCAGAATGAGTAACAGCGAGGTCACTGAGCCGTAGGCGATCAACAATCCGTACGTTATCTTTATGGCTTGCGACACGCGAGCAGTGTTCATTGCGCCCAGGTTTTGCCCCAGTATAGGGATCAGCGCACCGGGCAAGGCGAACACGACACAAAAAGCAACCTGAATAACCCTGTCGATCACCCCGATAGTCGCCAGCGCCTGAGACCCGAACGGCGCCATCGCAGCCATTACGTATGCCATGCCCACTGGAGTCGCCAGGTTGCCAATCACCGCTGGCAAGGCGGTTCGCCCGATATTTCTGATGTCACCTGACAGGTTCTTCAGGCTGACCCGACAGGTCAGATGGGCGACTCGGTGAACGTAGTAAAACCCCAGACAGGCCGATACCAGGCTCGATATCAGGTAGGCGATGCCAGCCCCCACCAGGCCCAGATCGAACACCAAAATAAGCAGCGGATCTGCGATGGCAACGGCGGCCGTCGCCGTCAGCAGGGTCCACATCGCCTGTTTGCCGAAGCCTGCACTGCGCAGTATCTGCACCCACAGCTGCTCGACAGCGACCAGCACCGAAGCCGGAAGGGTTAGCCACAGATACTCACGCGCCGCTGTAAAACTGTTGCCCTCTGCGCCCAACATGCGGATGGCTTGGTCGAGAACTACCAGCTCAAGCGCAGCACCACAAACGGTAGCCATGCTGCCAAGCAGCACACCACTACTGGCGAGGCGTCTAGCTTGATCCGGCACGCCGCTACCCAGGCTTCTCGAAACCGTTGTCGAGACCGCCACGGCGATGCCCAGGATCATCGAAATGAGGAAAAACATCAGGGTTTTGGCTACAGCGAACGCAGCCAGCAAACTGTCGTCACGCAGCATCGCGATGTAAACCACGGTCAGCACTTCGATCAGAAAGATCGACAGCAGGCTGGTCGCACTGGTGCTGGTCATGAATACTACATGCCGCAACATCGACCCCTTGGTGAAGACTGCTTTGGTAACTGCCATTGATCCTTCTCTTCTCACTGATTTCAGATGAGCAACGGCATTGCGTCACCTAAAGCCCTGTACGAAAAGTGGCTGCGCATCCGTGATGCTGCGTTAAAAACAAGCTCGGAATACTCATACAATCCGTAGAATCCGCTTCCTCGCCTTTTTTGCCTTGCATGAACCCCATGGACTTTTCGTACATGGCCTAATATGTGGTCATCAGCGCTTATGGGTTCCGAAGAAAGATTCAAAACTGGCGGATATGTCGCTCAAGAAGCTCCACGCTGATGTGGACATATGGCCATCCTGATTTGTCATTGCTTCCGCATAAATGATCTGTTGGAGCAATTCGACGCTAGGCCAATCAGGTCAAAACGCTGCTCACTAACGTGTTCATCCGCCTGCGCTTGAGCTGCACGAAAAAATGCTCGCGGCTGACTTGCCGATCTGCTTCGCTCATTTTCATTCGCAGCTAATGTGAGCCAGAGGACTGCGTCAGTCGCAGTTAATCTGAGCCGAAAAGTGCGCTGATTGCGAGCACGGCCGTTTTCGATTGCAAACCGCTACATCTAGGCCGGTACCGGCCCAGGACAGGACAGCCCCAACACAAAACAGCTTCAGACCGTTGCTTTATCATCGAGGCTGGCCGGGATATCTTTACGATACACTTGGCCAGGCTGCTAGGGTTTGTCTGAAAAGTCAGCCCGCAAGCATTTTTCGATGCAGGCCAGTGTGACCATGGCTTTAAAGCTGCTGGCCAGTTTGTCGTAACGCATAAAGATCCGACGTTTTTCCTTAAGCCAGCTGAACACCCGCTCAATAACGTTGCGTTTTTTGTACTGAGGCCTGTCAAACAGCCGAGGCAGGCCGGGTCGAGGCTTGCGATGCATCTTGCGCAGCGGAATCACCGGCTGCATGCCGTAGCGGTCGCAGTACTGACGTATAACCTGGCTGTCATAACCCTTGTCGGCAAGCACATAACGACAACGCTTGCGCGGGCGACCCCTGCTTCCAGGAAGGCTGATCTGATCCAGCAACGGCATGAAGTAGCGCGAGTCAGCCTGCTCGCCGGGCGACAGCATAATGGCCAGCGGGATGCCATGACTGTCGCAGGCGAGGTGTATTTTGGTGGTCAGTCCGCCCCTGCTTCGGCCGAGACAGTGGTGTTGCGGTTCCTGCGGGCCCCTTTTTTTCCAGCACCGCTGGCAGCCCGGCTGGCCCGGATTGACGTGGAATCGACCATCCAGGTATCCAGATCGATGAATCCGTCCTCTCGCAAACGAAGATGAAGGTGGCGCAGAACCTGCTCGAACTTGCCGTTGTCACGCCATTGCCTGAAGCGCTGGTAAACGGTCTTCCAAGACCCAAAACGCTCTGGAAGATCCCGCCATTTGGCGCCAGAGCACAAAATCCAGAAGATTCCATCAAGCATCTGACGATCATCGCGCCTTGGCCGCCCCATGTGTTGAGGAGGCGAAATAATGGCTTCAATGATCGCCCAACGCTCAGATGAAATTTCATAACGGTCTGTCATGACGGCTCTCCTGGCAACCAGAGGGCATCATTCTGGCGAAAGCGACTTTTCAGACAAACCCTAGGAGCGACGGGTTAAGAATACCAGCCTGTTTCAGTAGCATCTATTTCGAAAAATTCGCATTTAATTCGAAAACCTACACATGCTGATAAGGGTTGTGTAGCGTTAACAGCAAATCAGTCGATGACACAGCCCGCTCTGTTACGGGACCAATAAGACTGAAAGCTTTCGGCGGTGCACAGGTCTTTGAAAGCGTAGGTTTTCAACAGCCAGCGGGACGCCGCACTTTCAGGGTTCAGAATGTCGATCTTTTCCCGGTTGTGCAGACCGTCCTGATTGGCGAAGGTCAACAGGTCGCCAGTCAGTATGCGGTGGCGCTTGCAGTGCGAACGTGTCATTGCATTTTTGAATGCGATGAACGCATCGCGTGCTTCGACAGGGGCTTGTTCGGCAACGCAGGTCATGGTGTCGAGAAAGCGGATGGAATGGTCGTTGCTCAGAATGGCATGTTTTTCAGAGGTGCTGAGTTGCTTGTTCATGTCACGGGAAAAGATATCGAACACGGTATAGAAATGCGGCTCACGCAAGCAGGCAATGTGCCGGGGCTCCAGGTTTCTGACGATGTCGACACCATCGATATAACCGGTATAGATCAGGTCATCTTCCGGGCAACGCATGCCCAGCAACGTGATGTAGTCGGCCCTGACTTTATGCGCGGTACGATCATTGTGGAACACCAGTTCACTGTCACTGAAGCCGGTCAATTGCCCGCTGTACTTCTTGATGGCAATAACATCGGTGAAGAAATCACCTTCATTTCTGGTCTCATAAGACAGTAACGGTGTGCCGGTAAGTTGCGCAAACAGCTCAAGAAAGGCCTCACTGACAAACTGTGTTTTCTTGACGTGTTTATCCTTTACCGGATCCTCCGGATCAAGCTCGGGAATCAACCTGTCCATAGGGCAGTTGCGAATAACGTGAATCCTTTGCTGATGATTCGCTCTTTCGCTGCGGATAATCTGACAGGCACTCAGGAAACGAGCGGGCACATCGGAGTGCAAGCGCCGTATGCCTTCCGAGAAACCTGTGTAGCTTTTATAGGGGGATAAATCTAGCGGTTCCAGAAGATTCAGCAGGTGTGCTTTCTCTTCAGGCTCAAAAGTAAATAGCGGGATCATGCCTCTCCTCCATGGAAAGAGTTCAGTTCAATTAAGAAAGCGTCAGGCCGGTGGCGTCTATCGTCAGTGCGAGGGCGTGCCGCTCAAACTAGTTGGCAACACGGTTTACAACAGCGGTCAGCAGGGGAATCGGTCTCAGGTTGAACGGGGTGCCAGTGCATAGCTTTTTTCAACGCGCGGGAACAACGGCACCGTCAACAGCGCGCAGAAGGCTGCTGCCAGCCACACCACTCCCCAGGAAAAGTGAGTCATGAGAGAGGATGCAGCGATGGGCGTTGCGAACAGCACCACAAACACGCAGGTATTGCCCATGGCCAAGGCTGTACCCGCCCGACTCGCACCCGCCAGTGTGGCAAGTTCGGTATAGGCGACACCGTGCCAGGCGGACACGCTGATTCCAGCAATGATCATGACGCCGATAATCAGACCGCTGGCCAGCGCAGTTTCACTCAGGCCATAAAACCCCGCTGCCGACACCAAGGTGCCCAGCGCCAAAAAAGTCAGGGTGCTTAACCAGGCACACGTCTTGAGGTAGGCACGTCGGTTTTTGTTTTTGTCGGTCCAGCGTCCGCTCCATATTCTGCTGACAATCGCGCCGACCTGGATAATCGCCAACGTGGTTGAAATCAGCGTGATGTCCATCTTGCTGAAATCATGGAAGAACACCGCCGCATAGGTGAGGATCGCGAATTGAGGCGCGCATAACAGACCGATGGCTAATACGATGCGCCAGACCCTCAGATCCTTTAACGGGCTCGCACTTGTCTCCATGCTCTGTTTTTTTGCAGCGCTGCTGGAGAAGTCGGGTTCATAGAGCCAGAACCCGGCGAACAACGCCGCTATCAGGCAGAACAAGGCTGATGCAGTAAAGACCTCTACAAACCCGTAGGTATAAGCGAGATAGGGCAGCACGATGGCCCCCAAGGCGTAACCGCCCGGAACGGCCGTCTGGCGAATGCTCATGGCCAACCCCCGTTCACCCTCTTTGAACCAGGCCATGATCGCTCGCCCACTGGCTCCGTTGACGCTGCTGCCAAGCAGGCCCACTACGAACAGGCCCAACGCCAGCAATACGACCGTCGGTGCGTAAGAGGCCAGCATGGCCGATATCAGCAATGCAATCCCCGAACTGAGCAGGCCAGTCAGCAGTACGGGACGGTCTCCCCAGCGGTCAGTCAGCAGCCCCCACGGGATCTCGCTGATGGCGATACCCAATCCTAAAACGCCGAGTACAAGCCCCAGCTCGCTGTTATCCAACTGGTAGGTGGCACGCATATAGACCGCCGTCGCGGGCAGCCCCCCTACGACGCTTGAAAAGCTCGCATTGGCGGCCACGCCGACGCCAAGCGCTTTCCAACGGTGACCGTTATCGACAGTCATAAGTATCCCACTATTTAATTGGTTGTGGGTCGCAAGATTCTCATGAGAGTATCGTCTCGAATATCAAATTATTTTGCGTGTTCGTCCCAAAAAGCAGGATTGTTATGAGACCGGTGAATTTCGATTTGGATGTCATGCGCAGTTTTGTAACAGGGGTCGAATTGGGCAGTTTTGCCAAGGCCGCGCAGAAACTTGCCCGCTCTACGTCAGCCATTAGTGCCCAATTGAAAAAACTGGAAGCTCAGGCAGGCTCTCCACTCTTCAAGAAAGCCGGACGCAAGCTGGCGTTGACGGACACCGGGGAGGTGTTACTTAACTATTCCAAGCGCCTCTTGAGCCTTAACGACGAGACCATAACGGCAGTGTCGGAGCTCAAACTCAAGGGCTGGGTACGCCTCGGGCTTCAGGAAGACCTGGGCAGTTTCTTGCCGACAGTGCTTGGACGATTCGCCAGAGCCCACCCCGATGTTCGAGTCGAGGCACGTATTGCACGTAATGCAGATCTGTTGAACCGCATCGAAAATGGTTCTCTCGATCTTGCGGTGGCGTGGGGGGGGTGTAAAAAAGAATGGGTACCAAGAAACGATCGTAGAGCTGCCCATGCAATGGATCGGATCGTCACACCGGTATCTGGACTGGCGTGTCGAGTCAGGCAACCCACTTCCTGTGATTGCATTTGATGCGCCTTGTCCCTTCCATTCAAAGGCCACTGACGCATTGAACCTTGCCGGGATCCCTTGGCATCTGTCCTTTACCAGCTCGAGTCTCAATGGTCTGTCTGCGGCCACCGAGGCTGGATTGGGCTACACCATCAGAACGGCTCTTGGTCTTCAATCGGGCACTGAGCTTCTGAATATAGAAGACCGGGGTTTGCCGGCTCTGCCTTCGATAGCCCTGACGTTGCACAGGCACGAGGCGAATCCCAATCCTCTGACCGAGCGATTGTCGAGCATGGTGGTACAAGCGATCAGAAGCGAGATCGCCTGATCGCAATGGCCTGACGACCGGCGAAGATATCAGGCCAGGAATTACTCGGCCTTTTCAACACCGCCAGCCTTCTCTTCCAGCTCGGCCATCTTGGCCTCCAGCGCTTCCAGGCGGGCGCGGGTGCGGGCGAGGACGGCCATCTGGCTATCGAATTCTTCACGGCTGACCAGGTCCAGTTTGCTGAAGCCGCTTTGCAGCAGGGCCTTGAACTGGGCTTCGAATTCGCTGCGGGGTACTGGCGTTTCGCCATTGAAAAGACGGGAAGCGTGGCCGCTGAGGGCGTCAAGAAAGGCTTTGGGCGCGAGCATGATGATTTTCCTGAATCAGAAGCCGGCAGTGTAACACGCAGTGTCTATAGTCAATTTGACGGGGCGAGTCGCACGCTTATGGAGCGCTGCGGCGTGCACATGAGCACCATTAGTGTGCATTACCTTGGTCGCGAAGCCGGTTTGACCCGGCAAAACCTGCCCAAGAGCCTGTATTCAATGAATATTCACGAGATGGCAAGCTTTCTGCTTAGTGGCTTATGACCCATGCACTGATGCAGTCGCTGTGACGAATGCAGTGCGGCAGGCGGAGCGGGGAAGTGTTTCGTCAGAAGCGGTTTTCTGGAGTTGGCCTGGCCTGATCAGGCGGCCGACACGTTACAAAGCCAGGCACTGCGCTTAGACTTGAGTCGGGTTTGTTTTCCAGGGGCAAGTCCACCAAATTCGGGAGAAAGTTTTCATGAAGCTAGTCACTGCCATCATCAAGCCGTTCAAACTGGATGACGTTCGCGAGTCGTTGTCTGAAATCGGCGTGCAGGGCATCACCGTCACTGAAGTCAAAGGCTTCGGGCGTCAGAAGGGTCACACTGAGCTTTATCGCGGTGCTGAATACGTCGTCGACTTCCTTCCCAAAGTGAAGATCGATGTCGCCATTGATGACAAGGATCTGGATCGTGTCATCGAAGCCATAACCAAGGCCGCCAACACCGGCAAGATCGGTGACGGCAAGATTTTTGTGGTCAATCTGGAACAGGCCATTCGCATCCGTACCGGCGAGACCGATACAGACGCTATTTAAGCCGCCAAACCCAACGCCCCAGGAGAAAACAATATGACTCTGCGTCAATTCGCAGGGCTCGGTGCCCTGTTGTCCCTCGCATTACCTGGTCTTGCCCTGGCGGCTGACCCAGTGGCCGAGCCGGTGCTGAACTCTGGCGACACTGCATGGATGCTGACCTCGACCGCTCTGGTCCTGTTCATGACCATCCCCGGTCTCGCGCTGTTCTACGGCGGCATGGTTCGCTCGAAGAATATTCTGTCCGTGATGATGCAGTGTTTCGCCATCACCGGTCTGATCAGCATCCTGTGGGTCGTGTACGGCTACAGCATTGCGTTCGATACAACCGGCATGGAAGCGGGCGTCGTCAACTTCAATTCCTTCTTTGGCGGTATGGGTAAAGCGTTCCTGGCAGGCATCACGCCAGCAAGCATTACCGGTCCTGCGGCGTTGTTCCCTGAGGCGGTGTTCGTCACCTTTCAGATGACCTTCGCGATCATTACCCCTGCCCTGATTGTCGGCGCTTTCGCAGAACGCATGAAGTTCTCAGCAATGCTGGTGTTCATGGGTATCTGGTTCACTCTGGTCTACGCGCCAATCGCCCACATGGTCTGGGGTGGCGTCGGTGGCCTGATGTGGGACTGGGGCGTTCTCGACTTCGCTGGTGGCACCGTGGTGCACATCAACGCCGGTGTAGCCGGTCTGGTGGCCTGCCTGGTACTGGGCAAGCGTAAAGGCTTCCCGACCACGCCGATGGCTCCGCACAATCTGGGTTACACCCTGATCGGCGCAGCAATGCTCTGGGTCGGCTGGTTCGGTTTCAACGCCGGTTCCGCCGCTGCGGCCAACGGCACTGCCGGTATGGCGATGCTGGTGACTCAAATCGCTACCGCTGCCGCCGCACTAGGCTGGATGTTCGCCGAGTGGCTGACCCACGGCAAGCCAAGCGCTCTGGGCATCGCGTCGGGCGTGGTTGCCGGTCTGGTCGCTATTACCCCGGCTGCCGGTACAGTCGGCCCGATGGGCGCTCTGATCATCGGTCTGGCGGCAGGCGTGATCTGCTTCTTCTGCGCTACCAGCCTCAAGCGCAAGCTTGGCTACGACGACTCCCTGGATGCGTTCGGCGTTCACGGTATCGGCGGTATCGTCGGCGCGATCCTGACCGGCGTGTTCGCAGCACCTGCACTGGGCGGCTTCGGCACTGTGACTGACATCGGTGCCCAGGTCTGGATTCAGTTCAAGGGCGTCGCGTTCACCGTCGTCTACACCGCGATCGTGACCTTCATCATCCTTAAAGTACTGGATGCAGTGATGGGTCTACGCGTCACCGACGAGGAAGAGTCTGTCGGTCTGGACCTTGCGCAACACAACGAGCGTGGCTACAACTTGTAAGCAGCCGCAGATGCAAAAAAGAATGCCCGGTCTCCGGGCATTTTTTTTGTCTGACGTTTGCGGATATACCGCGGATTTTTGCTGTCATTGACTTTGCCCGCGTCAATGATTTCGGCACCGTGACGCAGCGCAGGTAACGATGTATCGCCAGTCTTCGTCAACTTGCAGGGAAGCCGGTTTATTGCGCGCGTTGCTTTTTTCTCAGTCGAGTTAGAATGCGCGCCGAAGGTGCGGAGAACGGTATGTGGCATCAATCCAGAATTGCCTTGCGGGCCAGGCCCCGCGGGTTCCATCTGGTGACTGACGAAATAGTCGCGGGTTTGCCCCCGTTGCGCGATTGTCGTGTCGGGCTACTGCATGTGTGGCTGCAACATAGCTCGGCTTCGTTGACCATCAACGAAAATGCCGATCCGGCGGTACGTCGTGACTTTGAGCGTTTTTTCAACCGTCTGGTGCCCCAGGGCGTGGACGGCTACGAACATGACGACGAAGGCCCTGATGACTTGCCAGCGCATTTCAAGGCCAGTCTGCTGGGCTGCCAGTTGGTTCTGCCGGTGACGGCAGGGCGACTGGCGCTGGGCACCTGGCAAGGTATTTACCTGGGCGAACATCGAGACGCTGGTGGGTCTCGTAACGTCCTCGCCACCCTTCAGGGTGAGTGGATATAACCGCTGGAGTCAGCGGTTATGGAATTTTTCCGATCGCCTTAGCATTTCCGGGCGGTTGGGCTATAACTAATCAGCTTTCGCAAGTCATGAGGTAGAACATGAGCGACGACGACGATACTAACGACGATCTGGTAGACGATCTGGAAGGCGAAGACGATGGGGAGCTTGCAGCAACCTCCCCGGAAGACGACGCAGCCGAGCCAGACGATTCCGACGTTCCGGCAGCACCCGCAAAAGGCAAGGCCAAGGCCGCTGTCTCGGTCGATGAACTGCCTAGCGTAGAAGCCAAGAACAAAGAGCGCGATGCTCTGGCGCGTGCCATGGAAGAGTTCCTGGCGCGTGGTGGCAAGGTGCAGGAAGTGGAGGCCAACGTGGTCGCCGATCCGCCCAAGAAGCCTGACAACAAATACGGTAGCCGCCCGATTTAAGGCTGCAGACGCTGTATGAGAAAAAGCCCGCCGTCGCTGCGGGCTTTTTCTATTGAGCGAACATCAGACCGTTTTCAGGCCCAGCGTGCCAGGACTTCCGGCAGCTGCGACAGGTTGTGGATCTCGGCATCCGGCAGCCGGTCTGCGTCCCAGGCCTTGCCTTGCGGGTTGTACCAGATGGCGCGCATGCCCGCCTGCTGGGCACCTGCGATATCGTCTTTCGGGTGATCGCCTACGTGCACGGCTGCGCTGGCATCGACTTTTGCGCGCCGTAACGCTTCCACAAACGGTGCCGGGTCGGGCTTGCCGATACCCATGTCCTCGGCGCACAGCGCGAAGGCAAAATAGTCAGCCAGCCCCAAACGACGCACATCGGCATTGCCATTGGTAATCACGCCCAGCGTGAAGGTCTTGGCGAGAATTTCCAGCATGGGTTGCACCTCAGGGAAAATCTGCACTTGATGGCGGCCATGCAGGAAGACTTCAAAGCCGCGGTCGGCAAGGTCCTGCGCCTCGTCCGGGTCGTAGCCGGCATCTTCGAGCGCATGGAACAGCACGCGGCGTCGCAAGGCGCTGATGCGGTGCTTGAAGGACGGGTCTTCAGCCACAAGGCGCGAGCGAATTTCCCACAGGTGCTCGACAGGAATCGCCCCCAGCTTTGGCGCGTGTTCGGCCAGCCAGTCACGCAGTGTGACTTCGGCACCAGCAATGGCAGGGGCGGTGTCCCAGAGCGTGTCGTCAAGATCAAACGTCACCAGCTTAATCATCTGCAGCTCCTTTACGTTTGGCTCGGGGATGGGCGCTGTCATAAACAGTAGCCAAATGCTGGAAGTCCAGGTGCGTATATATCTGCGTGGTCTTGATGTCCGCATGACCCAGCAGCTCCTGCACGGCGCGCAAGTCCTGTGACGACTCCAGCAGGTGGCTGGCGAACGAGTGACGCAGCATGTGCGGATGCAGGTTCTGCCCTAACTCCCTCTCACCAGCCGCCTTGAGCCGCACTTGAATCGTGCGCGGGCCGAGGCGCTTGCCTTGCTGGCTGACGAACACGGCGTCGTCCTGCGGATTGGTCAGGGCACGCAGCGGCAACCATATTTCCAGCGCCTGGCGAGCCTTGCTGCCGACCGGCAGTACGCGGGTCTTGCTGCCTTTGCCCAGGACCTGCACCAGACCGTCGCGCAGGTCCAGTTGGTCCAGGTTCAGGCCCGTCAGTTCGGACAGGCGCAACCCTGATGAGTAAAGCAGTTCCAGAATGGCTTGATCGCGATGAGCCAGAAAATCATCTTCAACGCCACCGTCCAGTAATTGTGCGGTGCGGTCGGTGTCCAGCGTCTTGGGCAGACGCCGTTCGCCCTTGGGCGGTGACAGGCCGTTTGCCGGGTCGTGCTGGCAGATGCCTTCGCGATTGAGGTATTTGTAGAAACCGCGCACCGCCGACAGCATGCGGGCCAGACTGCGTGAAGACTGGCCCTGTTGGTGCTGGCGGGCGGTAAAGCTGCGCAGGTGCTGGATATCCAGATCATTCCAGCTCGACAGTTGCGCCTTCTGGCAATATGCCAGAACCTTGCCCAGATCGCGTCGGTAGGCTTCAAGCGTATGAGGCGACACCTGGCGCTCACTGCGCAGGTGCATGCAGTAGGCGTCCAGATGCTGTTCCATGGCTAGCGAACCGAACGTAAAGAGTGAGCGAAACGCGGCAGCAGGCGGCTCAGGACGTCGGCGATGTAACTGAGGAACAGAGTGCCGACCGAGCTTTTGTAATGCTGCGGATCACGGCTGCCGATGGCCAGCACGCCATGCAGGCCCAGGTGATTAAGACTGGCGATGGCGGTAGAGCCGACTTCCTTGCCTTGCTCTGCGCCAAACAGGAACGCCAGTTCATGCTCACGCAACGCGCCGCAGATGATCTTCTCGCCAATCAGGCCGCCGATTGCTTTCTGTGCTTCGGCGCTGCTGACCCATCGCCCCACTTGCATCGGGCTGTCACTGAACAGGATCAGGCTGACGAAGGGCACCTGAAAGTCCTGACGCAGGCTGTCTTCGACAGCGATGACCAGCTCGTCCAGGCTGGTGGCATCCATCAGGGCGAGGTTCAGGCGTCGGGTCTTTTCGAACAGGCGGTCGTTGTCCCGTGCGACGTCCATCAGCTGCGACAGGCGATGACGCATTTCGATGTTGCGCTCGCGCAGCAGCTTTAGCTGACGCTCGACCAGCGAAACGGTATTGCCACGCTGGTGCGGGATGCGCATCGACACCAGCAGCTCGTCGTGCTCGGCGAAAAAGTCCGGGTGCTCAAGCAGGAAGGCGATGACCGCCTCTGCTTCAAGGTCTGGCGCTGCGCTATCGACAGGCGATTCGCAGGGTGTGCCTGTTGAAGCGGGAGGTTGATCGGTCATGGCAGTTACTCACTCAAAGACGAACTTGGCCTTCATAAACCCTGACGGCGGGGCCGGTCATCATGACAGAATGTCCCGGGCCAGCCCATTCGATGGACAGGCGACCTCCGGGCAGGTCGATCAGCAGCGGCGAATCCATCCAGCCCTGGCTGATGGCAGCAACCGCTGCCGCACAGGCACCGGTGCCACAGGCCTGGGTTTCCCCGGCACCACGCTCCCAGACACGCAACTGCGCACGCTGACGGTCCACCACGTGGAGAAAGCCCACATTGACCCGTGCCGGAAAGCGCGGGTGATGCTCGATCTTTGGCCCCAGCTCGTGGACCGGCGCGTTATTGATGTCATCGACACGCAGTACGGCATGCGGGTTGCCCATGGACACAGCAGCCAGTTCGATATTCTGCCCGTCTACTTCGACGTTGTAACGGGTGGCCTGCTCTGCGGCCTCGAAAGGTATTTCTTCCGGGACAAACCTGGGTGGCCCCATATCGACGCTGATCTGCCCGTCGCTGCGGATATCCAGCTCAATGATGCCGCTCTTGGTCTCGACGCGTATCTGCTTCTTGGCCGTCAGGCGCTTGTCGAGTACGAAACGGGCAAAGCAGCGCGCGCCGTTGCCGCACTGTTCGACTTCGGAACCATCGGAGTTGAAGATTCGGTAGCGAAAGTCCACATCCGGATTGTTCGGCGCCTCGACCAGCAAAAGCTGATCGAAACCGATACCGGTGTGGCGGTCGCCCCATTGTTTGGCATGCTTGGGCAAGATGTGCGCGTGCTGACTCACAAGGTCCAGGACCATGAAGTCGTTACCCAGCCCGTGCATCTTGGTAAAACGCAGCAGCATGGGATTACTCCGGCAGCAGGCTTTCGCCAGCGAACAGCTCGGCCACGGTTTCGCGACGACGCACTTCAAAAGCCTGGGAACCGTCGACCAGTACCTCAGCAGCACGGCCACGGGTGTTGTAGTTCGAACTCATGACGAAGCCATAGGCACCGGCCGAATGGACCGCCAGCAGATCGCCTTCGGCCAGCGCCAGCTCGCGCCCTTTGGCGAGGAAGTCGCCGGTCTCGCAGATCGGCCCGACGATGTCGTACGCACGAGGTTCGCTGTCACGCGGACGCACTGCTGTGACGTCCATCCACGCCTGATAAAGCGCTGGGCGGATCAGATCGTTCATCGCCGCATCGACGATGGCGAAATCCTTGTGCTCGGTGTGCTTGAGGTATTCGACGCGGGTCAGCAGCGCGCCTGCGTTGGCCACGATGAAGCGCCCCGGCTCGAACAACAGCCCCAGATCACGACCAGCCAGTCGCTCACGCACGGCTTTGATGTAGTCGGCCGCCAGCGGAGGCTCTTCGTCGCGATAACGCACACCAAGACCGCCACCCAGATCGATATGGTGCAGGTGAATGCCGCAATCGCCCAGGCGATCAACCAGGTCCAGCAGGCGATCCAGCGCATCAATGAACGGCTCGAGCGTGGTCAGTTGCGAGCCGATATGGCAGTCGACCCCGATCACCTCCAGGTTTGGCAGTTGCGAGGCGCGAATGTAAACGTCTTCGGCATCTGCAATGGCGATGCCGAATTTGTTTTCTTTAAGGCCGGTGGAGATGTAAGGGTGAGTGCCTGCATCCACATCCGGGTTGACCCGCAGCGATATCGGCGCACGAACGTCGAGCTCGGCGGCCACTTCCTGCAGGCGCTCAAGCTCGTCGGTGGATTCGACATTGAAGCAGTGCACACCAACTTCAAGAGCGCGACGCATGTCTTCACGGGTCTTGCCGACGCCGGAAAACACGATCTTCTCGGCTTTGCCGCCTGCGGCCAGCACACGCTCCAGTTCGCCGCGCGAAACAATGTCGAAACCGGCGCCAAGACGCGCCAGGACATTTAGCACGCCCAGATTGGAGTTGGCTTTTACGGCGAAGCAGACCATATGCGGCATGCCGCTCAGCGCATCGGCGTAGGCACGGTATTGCGCCTCTATATGAGCGCGCGAGTAGACATAGGTCGGCGTGCCGAAGCGCTCGGCAATGGCAGACAATGCTACCCCTTCCGCGAACAGCTCACCGTCGCGGTAGTTGAAGGCGTCCATTGAACTCCCTTAAAGGTGCTTGTGCGATTGCGATTTGGCTTGTTCATCCGGAGTTTTGGTGTCATCCGGCAGATACAGCGGGCCTTTCTGGCCGCAGGCTGTAACAAGACAAGCGACCGCGACAAGCGCAGCAAGCGAAGAGATCAGGCGCTTCATGGCGAAATCCTTTGTAAAAGCATTAATTGCGCCCGAGTATACCGACCACCCGGCAGCTTGCCTATGCGAGCGGCGTCCCGTCTGGCGTGCCTTTGACGTGAAAGCCGCAGCAGAGCGGTGGTTGATCGGGATTAAAGTGCTCGTGCATCGTCAATGATGAGTAAGCTTTGCATTTGCCTGGCTGCGTCCGTATCTTGCCCCTCTGCGCTATTTGCAGACACTTATCGAGGTTCCCGCAATGAGTTTGACCGAAGCCCGTTTTCACGACCTCGTCGATGCGACGCAGCAGGTGCTGGAAGATGTTTTTGACGAGAGCGGCCTGGATGTCGACCTGGAAAACTCGGCCGGCGTCCTCACCGTCAAGTTCGAAAACGGCTCGCAACTGATCTTCAGTCGTCAGGAGCCGCTTCGTCAGCTGTGGCTGGCAGCCCGCTCCGGCGGTTTCCATTTCGATTATGACGAAGAGAACAGCCGTTGGGCATGCGACACCAGTGATGAGCTGCTCAGCGAAATGCTTGCGCGCATCACCCTTGAGCAAGCCGGTGTCGAACTGGATTTCGACGAGATCTGATCGTGAGCCAGTCCCCCGTTCGACCGCCCAAACCGCTTTTCAGCAACGTCAGCCCGGCTGTACCGTCGCCCTGTATCAGCCTGTGCCGGCTCGATGAGCAGAAGGTTTGCCTCGGGTGCTTCCGTCATGTCGAAGACATCCGCGAATGGCGCTCGGCCGATGACCATCGTCGTCGACAGATTCGCCATGAAGCGGAACAGCGTCGAGCCAGCGCGGGCCAGACCGCAGGCTGATGCCGCGTCGGGTTGTGTATTTACTGCGCTGTGTTAGTGTCGGCCCCTGCTTCTCCAGATTGAGAGGCCCGTAGAACCCCGCCCACCCCGGCGGGGTTTTGTTTTATTCATGGAGAATAAAGGAGTCTGCCCAGACCATGACCACAGCACCTTCGATCATCCTCACCCGCCTCGACGTACAGCGTCTCGAGAGTTTTATCGCCAGCCAGGACGAAGACACGCCGGGCATCCAGGCGTTGCAGGCCGAACTGGACCGCGCCGATCAGGTAGTGGGCCACGATGAAGTGCCTGCGGGCGTTGTGACCATGAATTCGCGTGTGCATTGCCGTGAAGAAGTCAGCGGCAAGGATTACCATCTCAAGCTGGTTTATCCACAGGATGCAGGCGCAGACGGCACCGTCTCGGTCCTCGCGCCAATGGGCTCGGCGTTGCTGGGTTTGCAGGTTGGCCAGCACATCGACTGGCCAGCACCGGGCGGCAAGACCCTCAAGCTGACCTTGCTGGCGGTGGAGTATCAGCCGGAAGCAGCGGGCGAGTACGAGTAATCGAAGGCGCTGCATCCGTAAAGCGCCTCCGCATTCAAGAGCGGACGCAGAGCGTCCAGAACGGCATTCCCACGCTGGAGCGTGCGGAACGATAGGCGCACCAGAGAATACCTATCGTGCCAATGCTCGGCGTTGGCATGCATTTCGTGACGCTCTGCGTCACAACTCTGCGCCACACCACACATTCAGGATCGGACGCGGAGCGTGCGGAACGAGAGGCGGCCCACAGAACACCTATCGTGCCAATGCTCCGCGTTGGCATGCATTTCGTGACGCTCTGCGTCACAACTCTGCGCCACACCACACATTCAGGATCGGACGCGGAGCGTCCGGAACGAGAGGCGGTCCAGAGAACACCTATCGTGCCAATGCTCGGCGTTGGAACATTAGGCGCGCGGGGCAGAACAAGCGTACGTCAGGCCTGGTCCATCGCCTCGTTCAACAGCTTTTCCAGCTCGGCCTTGTGATGCAGGAAGAGGATGCTTTGTCCATGCCGGTCATCCAGCAGCCCGGACAGGTCCAGGTCGGTGATGTAACAGCGATAGCGCTGGGGTTCCAGGCGCTTGCCGAGAATTTGCCGGGCAACGGCGGCATACAGCTGATCGCCATATTCCAGCTCGGAAAACTCGCAGTTATCGCAGTACAACGTGGCGCTCAGCTGTCCGGGCGAGGTTTCTTCGATGATTGCCTGTACGTCATAAAACGCCTTGTCCGCCGCAGTCGGTGCCAACCGATGTTCGACACGCCGGGCAAGCCCAGGGCCAGAAGGCAGCACTTGGTAATAAAGGGTTTCCAGCGAAACCGGCTCGGACGGGTCGTCCAGCGGCAATGACGCGCCTCGGCGATAAACCAGCGAGTGAAGAAAACGCTGCAGTGGCGTCAGCAGGCTTTGTTCGTCGTGATACGGCAGGCGCTGGTGCCAGAGCGAATTGTGTTCGTCCAGCACATACACGTCGGCATCCGGCTCGTTGATTCGGTAGAACCCCTGAATGCATTCAGGCTGACCAAGTGGCAGGATCAGGGCCAGATCGTGGCCATCGAGTGCCTGTGGGTCCAGATGCAAAGGGCTGTACAACGGCAGCTCTTCACCCAGGTACTTGAACAGGCCTGGCAGGCTGTTGACCACTACATGACCGACCTGCCCGGGTTTGATCTCCAGCACGTGATACTGCTGCTGCACTTGAATCAGATAACGATGGTTCAACCGCCTGGCGAGTAATAACCGGGCCGTGCTGATCAGTTCTTCAACCCGCTGAGCGATGGCAGGTGCCCGGTTATGACAGAAGCAGCGCACGCGAATCTGCGGCTGCTTACCGCTCTGCGGCAGGCTGCCGAGCAGTTCGCTCATGCAGTCGAGCAGGGCATGCGGGCCGTCATAGCGGCTGACCAGCGTTTCGTTCCAGGTATTGAGGGTGATCTGGTCCAGCGTCAGCACCAGATTCTCCCGGACACCCGCGTAACTGAGCGAGTCGGTGCGCTCGGTGGTCATCAGAATATTAAGGTCGCGGTGATGCCTGAGCGGGTCGACACCGACATTGACCAGCAACAGTATCTCGCTGGGTGTACTGGGCATGAGCAGCTCATCGTCGCTGACCTCGGGCAGCGGCAGTTCAATACTCTGCTGCAAGGCACCGAGCAGGTTGAACAACTCGAACTCGCTCAAGTCACTGGTGCCCGGATGCAGCGCCACGCGGGTCGTGGTGTCGATCACGTTGTTGCGGTGGCACCAGGTCAGCAGCTCGAGCAATTCCCGGCTGCGCTTGATCGGCGGAAAGTTCGGCCACTCGTGAATACCCAGGTTGCCGTTGTACAGGGCCCACTGATGTTTGCCTGGCTCGCGCTTATCAGGGGAATGCACCAGCGTCAGCGTATCTTCTGCAAGGTCCGGAGCGATGCCCGGATTGATGAACTCGACCTTGCCCGCCTTGCGCTCGAAAGCGGCATACAGGCGCCGACCGAGTATGGTCAGGTCACGAGCATTGAGCGCGTCGGCGGTGCTTTGCGTGCTGGCGAACCGGGTCTGAAAGCGATAGCTGTAATTGAGCTCGTTAACCAGTGCACGACGCTCGCTGGCCACCTGGCGCACTTTCCACTGGCTGCGGCTGTCGAGCAGCGCCAGTTGTCGTTCATCCCAGCCCCACTCAGAGGTCAGGCGCTCCAGCAGCAGGCGTTGCCAACCGGTGTTGCGCTGACGGCTCGAGCCGGTGAGCTTTTTGTTGACCTTCAGGTACAGGCTGCGCCGCACCAGTTCGAGGCGCTCTTGCTCGTTGCGTGCCTGCAGATGCTCTTCGATACGCCGGTACACAACCACGTACGGGTCCAGCTCATCCAGGTCCAGTTGGTTGGCAAACACCGCTTGCTTGAAACGCAGGCTCAGGCACTGCACGCGGGGATGTTCACTGGAGTAAACCTCGATCAGCAGCAGCTTGAGAACAGACTTATAGGGCGACTCGATACCCTTGAACAACTGCCACAAGCCGGCACCGATAAATTCCGCCGCAGGAATGTGCGACATTGGCCCGAGGTCGAGCACTTCGCTGGCGCGGATGAAGCGTTTGCTCAGCAGGGTATGGGTGTAATCCTCATAGTTCTGCTCTTCATAGACTGGCACCAGCCACCACATCGGGGTGCGCCCTGCGAGCCAGATCGCCGTGCGATAAAACTCATCGAGCAACAGGTAATGCTGGGTAGTGCCGCAGTCGTCAGAGCTGAGCTGCGAGTCGCGGTCCCCGCGCTTGAAACGTTGCGGGTCGATCAGGAAAAAGTGCGCTTCTGCCCCCATAGTGGCGGCCCAGGCTTCAAGGGCATGGCATTTCCTGCGCAGTTCGGCGATGGCCTCCGGCTCCAGTTCGCTGTCGTGGCAGACCCATACGTCCATGTCGCTTTGTTCAGCCTGGGCCAGCGTACCGAGGCTGCCCATCAGGAACAGGCCGTGAATCGGCTGAGGAGCGTTACCACGCCGGACCTTGTAAGAGAAGGAGCGTGTCAGGCGTTGCGCCTCGGCCAGCGCCAGCGTGTCCGGTTCGTACTGCGAGACGCCAGCAGGCGTACCACCGGAAACGTAACCGGGCAGCAGAGGGTGGTTGACGTGAAAGAACAGCGGCAGCAGGGTCAGAACGCTTTGCTGGCGGGTCGACATGCCTTCGAGGGCACGCGCATATCGCCCGTCATTGAGTGACAGGAAACGGTTGCGCAACTGGCTGAGAACCTTGCGGTCGATGCCCTCATCCAGGTCGGGGCGAATTTCAGGATTACGCGTCATCGCAACTCAAGGCATCTGGCCTGTGCAGGCGTGGAATTACTGAGCAAAGATGGCGGAGAAGGTTTGCAGCCGAGAGAAAAGGATTCAGTCGGGTTGTTATTCTGACGCCAGAATCCTGTATCGACCGGCGTTCAGATAAGTGAAGGGCCTGCCACGCTTTTTTGTGCGCAGGCCCTGCGCCTGTCAGGCAGCTTGTTTGGAAACGTTGAGGATGGTCAACAGTGATTGGGCATGTTGAGCGGCCTCAAGCCCGAGGCTGGTCAGATAACCGCCATCGACCTGGGTCGTCAGTCCTTTATCGAAGAGTCTTTTTGCTGCTGCAACGGCAGTGGGTGCCGCTACATGGTGGACTTTCAGGCCTTCCTGGGTGTTTCCCAGATTGAACAGTGCAAGGATTTCCAGTTCGGCAACCAACTCAGGGGTATACGACATAGGTACTCCAGACTTTTTGTAGTAGTACGACCTCGCCGGCTGGCGGGTGTGCTCTGGAATCGACGTGTCCAATCTGCGCTCGTCGGTTCTGGATGACCGTTGAAGCCGGTTTGGCGTGGCAGCCCCGGAGGATCATGCGGCAGCGGGGCATTTGCAGTGTAGTCAGCGTCTGGAGTGTTTGCAGCATATATCTTGCTGGCACGACCTGACCGCAAGGTTACTTTTCCGGGGGCAGATCGGGCAGGGCCCGCAGGGCTGCTTCGTACCATTGCGTATCGAACGGACGGTCCTGCTCCAGCAAGGCGTCGATTTCGATGGCCAGGACGTGCGCCATCATTTCGAGAATGTCTTCACGCTCGTACTTAACCAGGGTAAGCATGTTGAAAACAGCCTTGGCCGCTGGCGGATTACCGGATTCGATCTGGTTCTCGATGGCTTCGATCAGGGTCGAGGCGGCAAATTCTTCTTCGTCATTGTCGAGTGCGTCGTTCATGTTCATTCCTCTGGTAAGGCAGGCAGTCTAACCGGCGACCTGAAAACAACAAACCCCGGAGGTCCGGGGTTTGTCAGCACATTGGCGAAGATCAGTCAGCCGTCGGCTGGCCCATCGGTACAGGTTCCTTGCTGCGCCAGTGCGGCAGGGAGTTCCAGTAGCGCTCGCCCTTTTCATCGTCGTACATGCCTTCCCAGCGCGAGATGACCAGTACGGCCAGCGCGTTGCCGATCACATTCAGGGCCGTACGCGCCATGTCCATGATCCGGTCGACACCGGCAATAAACGCCAGGCCTTCCAGCGGGATACCGGCGCTGCCCAACGTTGCCAGCAGTACCACGAAGGAAACACCCGGCACACCCGCGATACCTTTGGACGTGACCATCAGGGTCAGAACCAGCATCAGCTGCGCGCCAATCGACAGGTCAATGCCATACAGCTGGGCAATGAAGATCGCCGCAATGCTCTGATAAAGCGTAGAACCGTCGAGGTTGAACGAGTAGCCCGTCGGCACCACGAAGCTGCAGATCGCCTTCGGCGCGCCGTAGGCTTCCATTTTCTGGATCACGCGTGGCAGTACGGTTTCGGAGCTGGCGGTGGAGTAGGACAGAATCAGCTCGTCCTTGAAGATGCGCATCAGCCTGATCACCGAGAAGCCGAACGCCCGAGCGATCAGCCCCAGCACCACGAAGGCAAAGAAGGCGATGGCCACGTACACCAGAATCACCAGCTTGGCGAGCGGCAACAGGGAGGCGAAACCGAAGTTGGCGACGGTCACCGCAATCAGCGCGAACACGCCGATCGGCGCGTAGTTCATGATCATGTGCGTGACCTTGAACATGGTTTCCGAGACGCCCTGAAACAGCTTCACCAGAGGCTCACGGACCTCTGCCTGCAGGCTGGAAAGCCCGAGACCGAACAGCACTGAAAAGAAGATGATCGGCAGCATCTCGCCACGCGCCATGGCAGCAAAGATGTTGGACGGGATCAGGTTGAGAATGGTCGCGATAAACGCGTGATCATGCTGAACTTCGGCCGTTGTCTGCTGGTATTTGGAGATATCCACCGTACCCAGCGTGCTCATGTCGATACCCGTGCCCGGATGGAACACATTGGCCAGCACCAGGCCCACCAGAATGGCGATGGTGGTCACGACTTCGAAATAGAGGATGGTCTTCAGACCGATGCGCCCCAGTTTCTTGGCGTCGCCCACACCCGCGATGCCTACAATCAGCGATGCGACAACGATAGGGATAACGATCATCTTGATCAGACGAATGAAGATATCGCCCGCAGGCTGCAGGAGATTGGTGATCCACCAGGCCTTCTCGGCGCTGAAATGGTTGAGCAGCGCACCCACCGCGATACCCAGTACCAGTCCGATAAGAATCTGCCAGGCCAGACTCAGCTTTGCCTTCTTCATATTATTACCCTTGTTCAAAGTGGCTTGGGCAAGTCCAAGACCGATGCGCCGAGCGTGCTTTTCAAAGCAGTTTCAGGGCAGGGGATCCCTTTGGAAATGTCCCGAGAAGGTCACCGCAGACGAGCATCCCGGCTCTGTAGCAGGCGAAAAAAGTCGCAACTATTCCCATGGCACGCGCATACGTCTAATGCCGTAAACGACTACCTCATGCTCAATCGGCATACAAATAAGCAGAAATGTGTTGATTTATGTCGCGAGGCGAGAGGGCGATTCGGCGCGAAGGTGGCTAAAACGTCGTCTTCGGCCTGATGGAGAGAAGCGGGTTTGCAGAAAGAAGATAGCGCTGCTGAATCGATTACTCGGCGCATTTAACAGATGTACGGTAGTGAAGTGCCCAGGCCAGCTTATCCGCAGACAAGCTCATGGCCTGAGCGATTGAGTCGAGTCGCCGCCCTGTCAGCCTTTTCCTTTGGTGCGGGTCATGTGCGGGCCGCTGTTTTTCTCCAGATACTCGATAATCATCCCGGCCACATCCTTGCTGGTGGTGACTTCAATGCCTTCCAGGCCAGGTGACGAGTTGACCTCCATCACCAGCGGGCCGTGATTGGAGCGCAGAATATCCACACCCGCCACACTCAAGCCCATGACCTTGGCTGCACGCAATGCAGTCATGCGTTCTTCCGGGGTGATCTTGATCAGGCTGGCACTGCCGCCACGGTGCAGGTTGGAGCGAAACTCGCCCGGTTTGGCCTGACGCTTCATCGAGGCGATGACCTTGTCACCGACAACGAAGCAGCGAATATCGGCACCGCCCGCTTCCTTGATGTACTCCTGCACCATGATGTCCTGCTTGAGACCCATGAAGGCTTCAATCACCGATTCGGCTGCCGTAGCGGTTTCGCACAGCACCACGCCGATGCCCTGAGTGCCTTCCAGCACCTTGATGACCAGCGGCGCACCGTTGACCATCTGGATCAGGTCGGGAATATCGTCAGGCGAGTGGGCAAAGCCTGTCACCGGCAAGCCGATGCCCCGACGTGACAGCAGTTGCAGCGAGCGCAACTTGTCGCGCGAGCGGGCAATGGCGACCGACTCATTGAGCGGAAACACGCCCATCATTTCAAACTGACGCAACACCGCACAGCCATAGAAAGTCACCGAGGCACCGATGCGCGGAATCACCGCATCAAAGCCCTCCAGAGGTTTGCCGCGATAGTGGATCTGCGGCTTGTGGCTGGCGATGTTCATATAGGCGCGCAGGGTGTCGATCACCACCATCTCATGGCCACGCTCGATGCCAGCTTCGACCAGACGACGGGTGGAATACAGACGCGGATTACGCGAAAGCACAGCGATCTTCATGCAACACCTGAGGAAGTAGAGGCCGGGAACACCGGCTTGTCTTGTACGTAAGTTATGCCCGGATTGACCACCAGTTGGCCGTCGATCAGCGCTTTGGAGCCCAGCAGCAGTCGATAACGCATCGACTTGCGGCAAGCCAGTGTGAATTCCACTGGCCAGATACGATCACCCAGGGCCAGCGTGGTGCGAATGACGTAACGCACCTGCGCGTGGCCGTTGGAGCTTTTAATGGTTTTCATGGCGACCAGTTGCGCCTCGCAGCGGCGATGCCGCAACTGAACCACAGTGCCCAGATGCGCGTTGAAGCGCACCCATTTCTGGCCATCGCGCTCAAAAGGTTCGATTTCGGTGGCATGCAGGCTTGACGTGCTCGCACCGGTATCGATTTTTGCACGCAGGCCCGCCACCCCCAGGTCGGGAAGCGCTACCCACTCGCGCAGGCCGATGACTGTCAGATGGTCGAATGTTTTCAATGCAATTCCGTATGTCTCAAGACTTCTGCCAGACGTCAGGTGCTATCTGCGCTAGGGCTTTGAATGCAGGTTTGGCGAACAGATAGCCCTGCATCAGGAAAATGCCGCAGTCGGCTAGAAAGTCCCGCTCCTCAACCTGCTCTATACCTTCGGCAATGAGCTTAATCCCCAAGTCCGAACACATTGTGACAACACCCCGAACAATAGCCTGACGCGCGCGATCACGATGAATGTCGCGAATCAGGTTCATGTCGAGCTTTATCAGGTCTGGCTGAAAGTCCGCGAGCAGCGTCAGCCCGGAATACCCGGCACCGAAATCATCGATGGCGGTCATGAAGCCGAACTCGCGATACTCGCGCAGAATATTGCTCAAGTGCCCGTTGTTATCCACATGCTCGCTTTCGATTGTTTCGAAAATCAAACGCTCGACAGGAAAGTCATGCTGCCTGGCGGCCTCCAGCGTGCTGCGGATACACAGCTCGGGACGATACACGGCGTTGGGCAAAAAGTTGATCGATAAACGCTCGTTCATGCCCAGTTTCGCGGCACCGGCGATGGCGGTGGTCCGACAGGCCTGATCGAAGCGGTAGCGGTTCTGGTCGTTGACCTGACTCAGAACGGACATCGCACCTTCGCCATTGGGGCCACGAACCAGCGCCTCGTGAGCGAAAATCGACTGGTCGTGAAGGTTCACGATCGGTTGATACGCGTAGTCAAACGAGAAATCCAGTTCCGGACTGCCCGTGCATCCGGCGCACCCTTTTCTGGGGGCGGTCAACGAAGTTGGAAAATCTGTCACGTCGCGCTCCATGTAGGGGTCGGGCAATGAAAAGGGGAATAGCTGTTTTTGACAAGCAAGGATCGGTTACTTCATGTTCGTGTGGGTATGTACACATCAGGCGAGCGACGCAGTCGCGTTTCCTGATGAGCCCGATAACGTTCAGACTGCTGCACTGATGAGGAATTCAAATGGCGCAAAAGCCGGAAGAAGATGACAAGGTCCGTCTGGATAAATGGCTGTGGGCCGCACGTTTTTTCAAAACACGCGCATTGGCCAAAGCAGCTATCGAAAGCGGCAAGGTGCACTGTCGCGGCGAACGTTGCAAGCCCGGCAAGGAGCCTCGTCCAGGCGACGAGTTTCAGATTCGCATGGGCTTCGATGAGCGCACGATAGTGGTCGAGGCGTTGTCCACCGTTCGCCGGGGTGCGCCTGAGGCGCAGACGCTGTATAGCGAGACACCGGACAGCATCGCCAAAAGAGAAAGCGCGGCCGCTCAGCGCAAGGCTGGCAACCTGGGTGTAACTACCGACGGAAAGCCCACCAAGAAGCAACGCCGGGAGCTTTTTGGTTTCCGTGCCAGCCACAACAACGACTGAAAACAGCGCATGGCGGCTCCGGCGATCAGCCCGAACGGCCAACCCGCTTGGAAGCGCACCGGATAGCTCCTAAAATGCCGGTCAATCCGCATGGCCACGGCGCTTTCGAGTGCCGGACGGTGCTTGCTCAGCCGCGTGCCATCCAATGTCATTACTTCAGATACCTTCCCTATGCATGATTTACCGGACACCGATTTCACCCAGCGCTTCATCTTCGACGAAAGCGACGTTCGTGGAGAACTGGTAGCCCTTGAACGCAGTTATGCCGAAGTACTCGCCAAGCACCCGTACCCGGAGCCGGTCGCGCAGTTGCTGGGAGAACTGATGGCTGCCGCCGCTCTGCTGGTCGGTACCCTCAAGTTCGACGGACTGCTGATTTTGCAGGCGCGCTCCAGCGGCGCTGTACCGCTGCTGATGGTCGAATGCTCCAGCGAACGTGAGCTGCGCGGCATCGCCCGCTATGACGAAACGCTCATCACGCCAGACGCTGGCCTGCAGGACCTGATGCCTGACGGTTCGCTGGCATTGACTGTCGACCCGCACAAGGGCAAGCGCTATCAGGGCATCGTGGCGCTGGATGGCGTCGACCTGTCGGAAAGCCTCTCTAACTACTTCGTGATGTCCGAGCAGTTGGGCACCCGTTTCTGGCTCAAGGCTGACGGTCATCGCGCCCGCGGCCTGCTGCTGCAGCAACTGCCTGCCGCACAGATCACCGACCCGGAAGAGCGCGATGCCAGCTGGGAACATGTCATTACCCTCGCCAGCACCCTGACTGCCGAAGAAATGCTCGGCCTGGACAACCAGACTATTTTGCATCGCCTGTATCACGAAGACCCGGTGCGCCTGTTCGACGCCCAGCCAATCTGTTTTCGCTGCAGTTGCTCGCGCGAGCGCTCGGCCAACGCATTGGTCAGTCTTGGCCTGGAGGACGCGCAGCAACTGGTCATCGAGCACAACGGCAGCATCGAGATCGACTGTCAGTTCTGCAACGAGCGCTACCTGTTCGATGCCACTGACGTTGCACAGCTGTTTGCTGGCGGCGGTGTCGATTCGCCATCTGACACGCGCCATTGATCAACGCGTAAAGCCCCTCAGAATACGGTATGGGCCCTTGTAATGCTGTTCTGACAGGAGGGTCCTACCATTTCTGGGCATTTCTGGCATAATCCGGCCCACTTTTACGCTGTAGTAGTGGTTGTTTTTTTACTACAAAACCGTTTGGAGCACTCGGCTACAGGCCGACGGGGAACCTCATGACGCAAATCAACAACGCTGTGCACACCGATCTGAGCACCGACGAACTGGTCAAGGAAGCCCTTGCCCGTAACGAAGGCGTACTTTCCGACACTGGCGCACTGGTTGTGGAGACAGGCCATCGTACTGGCCGTTCGCCGGTCGATCGTTTCATTGTTGAAGAGCCGAGCACCCAGGACGCCATCGCCTGGGGCCCGATCAACCGCAAGTTTCCGGCCGAGAAATTCGACGCCTTGTGGAACCGTGTCGGTGCATACCTGGCCGAGCGCGAGCGCTTCGTTTCCCACGTTCATGTAGGCTCCGATCCTGCGCACTACCTGCCCGTCAAGATGACCACCGAAACTGCGTGGCACAACCTGTTCGGCCGTTGCCTGTTCATCAACCCTGAACAGTACAACCCGGCTGGCAAGGACGAGTGGGAAATCCAGAACGCGCCATGGTTCGTCTGCGACCCTGAGCGTGACGGCACCAACTCCGACGGCACCGTGATCATCAACTTCGCAGCCCGCAAGGTGCTGATCGCAGGCATGCGTTATGCCGGCGAAATGAAGAAAGCCATGTTCTCGGTACAGAACTTCCTGCTGCCAGCTTCGGACGTGCTGCCGATGCACTGCGCCGCCAACATGGGCGAAGAGGGCGATGTAACCCTGTTCTTCGGCCTGTCCGGCACCGGCAAGACCACCCTGTCCGCCGATGAAAGCCGTTACCTGATCGGTGACGACGAGCACGGCTGGGGCGAAGGTGTGGTGTTCAACATCGAAGGCGGTTGCTATGCCAAGTGCATCGACCTGTCCGAGAAGAACGAGCCGGTCATCTGGAAAGCCATTCAGCACGGCGCCGTACTGGAAAACGTCGTACTCGATCCGGTCACCAAAAAAGCCGACTACGCCGACAGCAGCCTGACCCAGAACAGCCGTGCGGCCTACCCGCGTGAACTGATCGAAAAACGCGCACCGAAAAACCTCGGCGGCGAGCCAAACGCCGTGATCTTCCTGACCTGCGACCTGACCGGCGTCCTGCCACCGGTTTCGATCCTCAGTGAAGAACAGGCTGCCTACCACTTCCTGTCGGGTTACACCGCACTGGTCGGTTCGACCGAAATGGGTTCGGGATCGGGCATCAAGTCCACCTTCTCCACCTGCTTCGGCGCCCCGTTCTTCCCGCGTCCGGCTGGCGAATACGCTGAACTGCTGATCAAGCGCATCCGCGGCTTCAAATCCAAGGTCTACCTGGTCAACACCGGCTGGACCGGCGGTGGCTACGGTGTAGGCAAGCGCTTCAACATCCCGACCACCCGTGGCGTGATCGCAGCGATCCAGAGCGGCGCACTGATCGGTGCAGAAACCGAGCACCTCGACACCATCAACCTCGACGTACCGAAATCGGTACCCGGCGTCGACACCGGCCTGCTCAACCCACGCAACACCTGGGCTGACAAAGCTGCCTACGACGAAGCCGCCAAGACCCTGGCTGGCCTGTTCGTGGAGAACTTCAAGAAGTTCGACGTGAGCGATGCCATCAAGGCTGCGGGTCCGAAGTTGTAATAGAAAATATCGAAAATAAAACCGCCTACTAAGGCGGTTTTATTTTATCTGAAAAACCTAGTTATAAATTCTTTTGTAGCGTAAACCAGCCTTGATTGAGAAATAGCCATTAAAATCATAATAGCCATAGTCAAAGTATAAATGGTGATCGCATAGGACTTTGAGCGATTATATGCCTTAACCGCATCTTTAAAGGGTCGCGTTGATAAATCCTTAAACTCTGAAATTGGAATTAGATAATTAACTTTTTTACTCCACAAAAATCTAGACCTTGTCAGGGATATTATGTAGGCGCGATTTGTACTTATTGTTATTGATAGGCTCGCCGCCAGCCAAAGAACACTAAATACTAATAGAAAACTAGACTCGATTGACGCTTCCTTCACCGCAAGTATTTTTATACTTACAGTCCCAATGGCAATAGCTATATCCCTGAATAACGTCGACGTGAGAGCATGTGTGCGATCAATTATCTTCGAGGACTCTTCAGCAATAATTTTTCTTAAATCCGCAATGGCTTTTAGTGTCTCGGATGATTTGCTATGCAAATGAGCCTTGTAATCGTTTTTTGAATTTTCCAGCACCCTAGATGCCACTCGGTTAAAAAACTCAGGCCAAGTTTCAAGCTTTCTACGTCGCTCGCTAGCTATCCTGGAAGAAAAGCTATGACGTATATCTACTTCTCGATCGACATCCAGTATCCAACTTGTACTTTCCACAACTTTTAAAGTATCAAACGGAATTTTGTCGGTTTTTTCGTCGTATTCTATTTCTAGTTTTTGAGGACCAGAGAAAACCAAGTTCAAAGCTAAGTTTTTTTTCCAAACCTCAGTGCAAAAAATTAAGCTTGAGCATGGAATAGCTATTTCCTCCCAAACGCGAAAAGCTTCACTTAATGCATCAGGCCTAGTACGAAGAGTCCAGAACTTTAGATGCTCAACTAATGCACCACCTGTGGAGTCACGGATAAAATTCCTAGGATCGATAAGCAAATGGCTTATATCATCGGCACTCTGATCCTCACTCCATATTTTAAAATTGCAGCTTCGCGAGGAAAACTCTGAAAATACAAAAAACAAATAAATAATATTGCTTCTTTGAACCTTGTCATTTTTTAGCGATCTTCGCAGACCGCTAACTGTAAAAAAAACTGTAGAAGTCCCCCTAGGCAGCTTTGATGTTTTGAGATTGGCACTAGAGCCAACCAGCTGTCCGCTAGCGTCGGGCAGAGGGAATTTTTCACCTTCCTCGGTTCTGCATTCAAGCGTAAAAAAATTTTTATATGAGTCAGCAAAATCGTTTAATGTACAAATATCACTTGCAGACAATGCTGGAAGCTCAAATATAACTTGCTCATGGCTTTCAGTCGACGAGATCGAACGCGCTGTTAATAAGTTAAAGTCTTCCATTGAATTCGTCATCTACAATATATTGCAGGGTGGAGACAATGATTTTCTTTGTACTGTCTGAATCATCAAATTCAATATCGCCGCTATCGACATGTTCTTGGGTGTATATAATCTTCACACCTTCATATGTTTCCTTTATCTTTTTTGTAGATTTAGGATAATAATTTTCAGGTATTTTTATTATCGAGGCACTAATTTTTTGCTTTTTAAGCTCTTTTGTAAAGCTGGACAATATTTTTTCGTCCGAATGAAGCTCTCCAAACATAGCAGTCAATAGGTTTTCTGGATGCTCGGGGTTGAATAATTTTATAGATGATATAGCTTCTTTAGCTGTTATCTTCAAGCTGCTAATTATTGACGATGGGACTATGTTCTTATTAGACTTGGCAGTGTTTGAAAGCGCAGTTAATAGTCGATCAGTCAATGTCTCGTGCGTGAATTCTCGTGACACGTCAAGAAAAGCTTTAAACTTTTCTGTGATATCACCATTTTTCTCACTCCGATCAATGCATATCAACTTCCCAGTATCTCCGTTTATTTTTATAAGTGCAGATTTCTGTAGCGCTTTTTTGTCCTGAACAAAAGTATTGAGAATTAAATCTAAGATTGGCTTTGTTTTTCCGTCTTCGGTTTGAAGGGTTTTATACGAAATAACTTTAATGTCATCATATTTTATAATTGCAGCGTACCGCTCTTAATCGCTTTTTATCTGCAGCAACATGAGTACACCAGGGATAAGACGTTTATCACTCTCATAAAGCTTTTGAAAGCGTTCTGCGAGAATCTGCGAGCAATCTACGAACGCATGAGGACTATCAAGCGCCTGTTGAATTTGAGTTTGCACACCAGATGCGGGGTTGAAGTTATAACTTGTGCCTTGCGATGTTTCGATGAGTCTAGAGATGAAAAACTCAGAGTGTACGCTGGGGTCTTCAACTTCTGTAAGGATTTTTGGAGCTTTTAAATCAGGCCCAATTATGTGAAAAATCACTCGCTCTACAGTCGAGATCTGACTGATATTAATATCTTCGGTAGTGCTCATTATTCAACCTTCGTGGGCATTTTTTAAACAGCGCCTCGTTTGGGGCGATTCGTTCCGCTTCGTTAGCGAGAGTTGGATCCAATAGTAATCCTAAAAGGCAGCTAATCGCCACTACGTATTGATGTCGCTGTTTTCGCCAACGACGGTCTCTTTTCATTGGTATGACGGGCCTGTGAAAATGTCACAAATCCGAAAGACATCTCTCTATCCCTTGTGCGAAATTTCCTAGATCATCCAGCCTGCTTGCGCTTGGTTTCTCCTGGATCTAGCCTGCGTCTCGTCACTGCACATTCAGTGACCGGGCGTGAGAACCCGTCCTTGAGTAGGCGCATCACTCTGCCAGCTATCGTCGATTTCTATTGGCGCATGCTTCATGGCGGCTGTGTGCAGGCAGACCCCGGTCTGGCCGGATGCCTACTGTTCGGTTTCTCACCCTGTACATAGCTGCCACCTTTTTGTTGTGTGAGAACAACGAAAGATGGCTTTCAGTACAGTAGGAGCAAAGCCATGGTCAAACTCACTCCAGACCCTCCCTCCAATCTTGAAGAAACGCTTATACGCATATCCGACTTGATGCGTTGCGCTGCAGCCACGGCGCATGAGGCCGGTGATCAGCTCAATGGGCAGGGCCGAGACCTAACGTTAACCGTCATCTATTTGCTTGATATGGCGCAGATGTTGATCGAGCCATCAATCGCAGGTGTCGGAAGGTGTCCACCGCCGGGGTTGGAGAAGCAAGACTGATCGCCTGATTCAAAGGCAACCGTCTTAGGCGTAAGGTCGCCGAAGCCATGTTGTAATTAAACATCTTCGTATCCGTCCCCACATGCGGACCCCGTAAATGCTCATGAAGACGCTCCGACTTGTCGGGGCGTTTGCTTGTCTGGAATACTCATTTCCATTTGTGACGATGGCAAGGAGGTGGTTTGTGACAGCGACCGGAATTCAGGTACGTCGTTTTGTGCCGAACGATGAGCAAGGTGTGTCGGCATTGATCCTGCCCATCCAGCGTGAAGAATTCGGTATCCCCATCACCGCCGAGGATCAGCCTGATCTGAAGGCGATTCCCACGTTTTACCAGACCGGCACAGGTGATTTCTGGGTCGCGGTGCAAGGTGATCAGGTCGTCGGCAGCATCGCGCTCAAGGACATCGGCTCAGGGCAGGCAGCGCTGCGCAAGATGTTCGTTGCCGCGCCGTTTCGCGGCAAAGAGTTCTCGATTGCAGCCAGGCTGCTGGACCGTTTGATCGAAGAGTCGACTCGCAAAGGCGTGACCGAAGTGTTTCTGGGTACAACCGACAAATTTCTCGCCGCACATAGATTTTATGAGAAGCACGGTTTCCAGGAGATCGCAAAAGAGGATCTGCCTGCGAGCTTTCCGCTAATTGCGGTGGACAGCAAGTTCTACGTGCTGGGTCTGAACCCTGAGTAAAGCTGTGGCCGCAGCTCAGCCCAACGGATTAAACCCGCTCGCCGCACTGCAATAGCGTTGGCGAGTGGCGGATTCAGCGAGACGCTTGCACTGCTCCTTGAAATACACCTTGGCACCCTTGCGACACTCCCGGTATTCAATTGAGCCTCTATGCCAGTTACGGCACACGCTGGTGCCGTCGATTTGAGCATCTGTAACGATCCATTCAGCGTGATAGGTGCGCTTCCTGTCCCACTGCCACACAACGGCCGACTCAACGAATTGCGCCGCTGCGAGCCTTGGCTGCGGCCTTTGCTGTTGTGCCTTGTAGTGGCTCATGTAGCTCGCAGACACCATGCCCTGTGCGGTTGAATTTCGAACTGTCTCTTGGCCTTTGCCAAATCGACAGGTAGCGACTGTTTCGTCGATGAGATTATCCGGTCCCATGCACTCAGACAGCGTTTGGGGGCGGCCCGGCGTCTCGTGCAGTGGTAGCGGAGCAACGGCTGAAGCGTCGGCATCGACGAAAGCAGAAGATAGCGCAGGCGCGGCATCGATTGTTTTCGGCAAATGCCGGTAATGAAACAGGCCGTAAGCGCACAGCCCCATCAGTAAAAGCACCATCAATAGATAGTGCTGGAACGTCGGAGCACTCCTTGACTTGCGGCGCTGAGCACGCGCAATTGTGTCTTCCTCGTCGACACTCAAGTTCTCGGAAGCGTTACGGCGATTCTTCATGTCTTGCAATCAAGCCTCCTGAATATCTGACTGGCTTTTCAGCGCGTTGAAAATGTCCATGGCCGAGCTGTCGTCCGATGTGATGAGCGCGGCGTAATTGGCGGGGTATTGTGCTTTTTCTATGGGTGGCAGCTGGTCATAGTGGGCGAGAAGCATGACCAGTGTTTGAGTGCTTTTGCCGGTTTCGTTGTATTCGTCGGTATACCTTTGGCATATGGCCCTTTTCCATACTTGCTCTTGAGAGTAGTTTTCGGAGTACGCGGCCTTTCTTTCGTTTATTGTGAAGTCGCCACCCTCGTCATAAATAATCAACCTCAGTTGATCCTGAGATAAACCCGCGAATGGATTTTTTCCTGCTCCGTTGTTGAACGAAGTCGCTTGCACGGCTCTTTCGAGCAATGCAGGGTCGTCCGTATCCGGAATCTCTGCGTCGTGCAGTTTTCTATTGGCGTAATAGCTGTTGCCTGCAACTTTATCACTAATATTTTTTGCCAAGCCCCCCAGGTTTTTGAGGTCATTACTGCTGTCGCGAGCCTGAGCTCGTGCTGCGCTGCTACTTAATTGAGCGGACAATGTCGAGAAGGTGGCGCCATCAATGGCGAGTGCAGAATCAAGTTCTTTTAGGCTGGAGATTAAAGGCGTGGCGGAGGTGCTTTTCTCGACAGCTTTTAGTGCGGTTTTATTGGTGAGGTGTGTGAGGGATATCGTATCAATCATGCTGCGTCCTCGCGGCAGGGGCCAATCCATGGCTTTATATTCACTCTTTGTATCGGCCCAGCCAGACACCGCTTTAGTTTTCCGCTGAAAAGCGTGCGTATCAAAATGCGACACGCACGCTCCGGGGGCTTATTTCATAGTGAATTCAGCAGCCCACGCGTAGGTGGACAGATTGGTGGCGCGAGACGTCGCCGCGCAGACAGCGCCGCCTTCAGAATTTGCAGTCCGGTTCCATTTCGGCACCTTGGCCCCGCCTGCACCGGGAAGCTTTATAAAGGTGGTCGAGAATACGCAAACCTTGGACCCCATGACGTAGCGAACACTGGCGTAGCTGGTATCCGGCGAGAGAGTGCTTTGCATCGAGTAAGTATCTGAACCTCCCGGGGGACTGCAGAGTTAATCGGTGATTTAGCATTCAGCCGGGCAGATATCTCATTACGCGTAACGGGTTTATACTCCGCCACCTCGGAGCCCAGGTTTTTAAATGTAACAGTAACTGCTGGTCCCGCTTGCGCCGTAACGCTGGTGCACAGTGTTGCAAAAGCAAGGGAAGCCAATAAGGTCTTGTTGGTTTTCATAGGGAATAATCCTTGAGTTAAATGAGTAATTTCATATTGATTTTGAATAAGGTAAACGCGAGACGAAACGGGGCAGCGGTCGTTCGTGCCCATACGGATCGTTCAGCTTATAGCGTGTCGCGGAGGGTTAGGAAGTCGTGCGCACAGTGAATGCGTCGGTCAGATAAAGTATCTCCAGTCAACATGATAGATAAAGGTTAAGCGATGCATAAAGCGCATGACTGCCTTGATGGGCCCGTCAGGAGCAAGTTTTAACTTGCTGAAATTCGTTGTTGTTTTTTAACACAAGCGACACGGAAGGCAAGTAGGAAACTTCTGATTCTTCGTGCATTGGCGAAAGAAATTTTTAATTCTTGTCTTTTAGCGCTGCATTGGATTAACTGCGCTGGCGAGAGCTAAACATGTAAGTATATTGCGCCCTACAAGGCTGAAGGGCGCAATAACTTTCTTCACGTCACCGCATAAAACTTGCGCACATACCCCGTGCTGGTCCATTTGCAGGGCGCGCCCTGGGCGACGAATACGGTATCGCCGGTATTCACACTCAGGCTCGGGCCGTTTTCCAGGCTCAACACTACGCTGCCTTCGATCAGGTTCATCAGTTCATGGATCTTTTGCGGCCGCGAGATGCGCTCGTAGGGGGTGGAGTCCCACACGCCGATGCGCAGGGTGCTGGCGCTGTCTTCGAAGAGGTTGTTGCTGCGGCATTGCGGCAGTGCGCTGATCATGATCGCCGGGTCTGGCGGTGACGACGGCGTGAGCATGGCGAGGCGGTCGAGCGCGGTGACACCGGGTTTGTCGGGGCCATTGGCCTGAGTGGATACGCAGAACGCCCAGAGGCTGTCCGGTTGCGCTTCGATACGTACTTGCGTGCCACGACCGATCACGGCACTTTCGCCGGTGCTGATGGTGATGCTGCCGGTGCCAGAGGTCAGCGTTACGCTGCCGCGATGCATCACCAGCATTTCGGTGTAGGGGTAGGCCTCTATCGAGAGCGCCGTACCCAATTCAACGATGCCAGCCGCAATACCCTGTTCATCGACAAATGCCGTGCGGCGGCCACTGTCGAACGGGTCATGCGCATCAATGGGGCCGGTGGTGAATTCGGTATCTACCGGGCTGAGGTCAGCGCGGGCCAATAGCAGGACTGTGGGGTGGGGCATTGGGTTGGGCTCCTGGATGAGAATTTATGATTCATCGATGATCGTTCCAACGCGGTGCGCTTGGCGTTATACCCAACTCTTGTGGGAGCGGACCGGGCGACGCTTCGCTCGTTCGCGAAAGGGCCGGTATATTCTTCGAAAATATATCGCCTGAATTACCGTCTTCGCGAACAAGTTCGCTCCCACTGCAGGTTTCTGCCCAGCCTGCCACTGCGGTTTCAGCCCCGCTTTTAGAGCTCATCCGCACTTTTGTGTAACGCTGAGCGCAGAGCGTTGGCACGATGATGTTTTTCCGGGCGATCAGCCGATCGCCTGGGTAATCAGCGCAAACTGGCGCACGCCCTGGCTGGCTTGCGGAACTGCGCCCATGCTCATGCAGGTCACGCTATCGACACGCTTGAGGCCGGCTTCGTCCAGCCAGTCGGCCAGGCCGCAGTCGGTCGGGATGTCGATGCGTACAAAGGCGTAAGGCACTTTGGCCAGCAGTTGCTCGATCATGTGCCTGGCCTGTTCCACCGTCTGGGCGACGACAGGGCCGATGCACAGGCCACGGCCGAACGGACGCAACAGGGCAAAAGCCTGCAACTGGCCATCGCGTTCGATGCCGACTGCGTGCTCAAGGTTATTCAGCACATCGCCCAGCGTTACCGAACGGTCCATACCCGAACCGGCATTGGCCAGTTCCAGCACGCGAGCATGGTCAGCCTCGCTCAACGCACGACTGCTTTCCTGTGCTTTCAATGCGGTTGTGTCAGGCAGTTGTGCCTGCCCCTGACGCTGTTGAACCTCCCCAAAACTGACGAAGCCCATTTTTTCGTACAGCGGGGCGCCGGCAAGTGTTGCATTGAGGATGGCGGTGCGTGGCGGCACGCAGCCGACAGCAAGCTCCATCAATTTGCGGCCAATGCCCTTGCCTTGATAGTCGTCGCTGACAATCACCAGACCGATAGTGGAAAACTCGCCCTGATGGCAGGCGAAGGCACTGCCGATCAAGCGACCGTTGTGTACTGCAACAAAGCCTTGGGCGACCCGTTGCAGCATGGCCCAGTCTTCCAGTCGATGCGGCCACTTCAGGGCAATGGATAACTCATGAGCGTTACCGACATCGGCTGCGTTCATGGGGCGAAATTCAAAGTCGAGGCGTTGCTGAGCGAGCATGACGTGTCTCCGTCCAGAAGGATGCACCGGCAAATAAAAGGCTGCGGCAGGCTTGCTGTATCCCACCTGCTGCGGGCGCTGACAAGAGGTCTGCAAGCATTCGGCAGATTCCACAAACCGCCGTTCTCCAGACCACAGTTACTGCTTAAATCGGGTGGGCACCCGGCAGCAAATGCTTGTGGTTTTTCTTCGGTTTCAGGCTCTTTATATAGCCGCCGGAATTTGCTGCTCACAGATCACTGGCGCGGCGCAGTTTCTGCGGTGCAAACCCGCGTGTTTGAGCCCGAGCGCCCTGAAAAGGGTCAAAAAAGCGCCGAAAACCGGGCTCTGCCCAAGGCTGGAGCGCCCCGCAAAGTCTGCTGAGCGCGCACCTCAAAACGGTGGTTTCTATCAAGCAGCCATCACTTTTAACGCCATATGCTGATTTCACGGTGTTGTAATGAGGTTGTGCTGCAGCGTGCATCACCGCCCTTGGAAATGAGGCCGGATTGCTCGTCATGCCATGACCTCAACGAACTTTCAGGACCGCACACAATGAGCTTTCTTCGACCAAAATTCATTACGTTCGACTGCTACGGCACGTTGACCAATTTCCACATGGGCACCATGACGCGCGAGCTCTTCGCCGACCGCGTACCGGCCGAACAGATGGATCAGTTCGTCAAGGATTTTTCGGCGTATCGTCTGGATCAGGTCATGGGTGACTGGATGCCGTACGACGAAATTCTCAAGGTTGCACTGGCTCGCACCTGCAAGCGCTGGAACGTTGAATACCGCGAAGAAGGCCAGCTGTATTACGACGCCGTGCCGACCTGGGGCCCACACGCCGATGTGCCCGCCGGTCTGTCGAAAATCGCCGACAAGATCCCGTTGGTGATTTTCTCCAACGCCAGCGACAGCCAGATCATGTCCAACGTCGAAAAGCTCGGCGCGCCGTTCCACAAGGTGTTCACCGCTGACCAGGCCAAGGTCTACAAGCCACGTCTGGCTGCGTTCGAATTCATGCTCGACAACCTGGGTTGCGGCCCGGAAGACATCTTGCATGTGTCTTCAAGCTTCCGTTACGACCTGTTTTCCGCACACGACATGAAAATCAAGAACAAGGCATTCGTGGCTCGCGGTCATGAACAGCCAGCCAACAGCTTCTACGAATACCACCAGATCCCGGACATTGGCGGGCTGGCCGGGCTGGTCGGCCTCTAAACCGGACAACTCGCGCAACACCGGCATTTTTCAAGGTGCTCTTCTATGAGTGACAAGGGGAACAGAATGCGCAGTGAGTCTTACTGGCTCGATACGGCTCCAGACTTTACCGGCGCGCAGGACGGCGCAGTGGAGGGGCAGGCTGACGTTGTGGTGGTCGGTGGCGGTTTCACCGGTCTTGCGGCGGCGCGTGCATTGGCCTTGAAAGGTGCCAGCGTGGTGGTTCTGGAGGCTGGCCGGGTGATCGGCGAAGCGTCGGGCCGCAACGGCGGACAGTGCAATACCGGTGTGGCTCAGGACTACGCATCGTTGAGCGCGACCCTGGGGGCCGATCAGGCCCGCGAGTATTACAAGGCTTATGAAAGTGCGGTGCAGAGCGTGGTCACGGTGATCGAGCAGGAAAACATCGCCTGCGACATCAAGCGTAACGGCAAGCTCAAGCTGGCGGCCAAGCCAGGACATTACGAAGGACTGGCGCGTACCTGCGAGCTGATTCGTCGTGAGGTGGATGCCGACGTAGAGTTGCTGTCCGCAGAGGACGTGCGCGGCGAAATCGATTCAAACGAATTCCACGGCGGCCTTTTGCAGCGCAACGGTGTGCAGATGCACGTTGGCCGTTTCGGCCTGGGCCTGGCCGATGCAGCCGTGCGCCACGGCGCAAAGGTGTATCAGGGTGCCACGGTGAAGGACTGGAAAGCCAACCGTGGCGGCTTCGTAGTCAACACCTCGAAAGGCTCCATTCAGGCCGGGCAGGTGTTACTGGCGACCGGTGCCTGCCAGCACGGCGGGTTGGGCTGGTATCGCCGACGCATCGTGCCGGTCGGCAGTTTCGTCATCGTTACCGAAGTGTTGCCGCAGGCGCTGATTGACCAGCTGTTTCCCAACCAGCGCGCTTACGTGACCAGCCGTTTGATCGGCAACTATTTCCGTCTGACCCCGGACAACCGCCTGCTGTTCGGCGGGCGGGCACGCTTCGCCATGTCCAATAGCAGTTCCGATGCCAAGAGCGGCAAGGTGCTGCAAGCGGCGATGGTGCAGATGTTTCCGCAACTGGCGCACGTCAAGGTCGACTACTGCTGGGGCGGACTGGTGGACATGACGTCCGACCGTCTGCCGCGTGCAGGCGAACACAACGGCGTCTTCTACTCGATGGGCTACAGCGGCCATGGTGTGCAGATGTCGGTGCACATGGGGCGGGTGATGGCTGAGGTCATGGAAGGCAAGGCGTTGGCCAATCCCTGGAAAGACCTGAACTGGCCAGCCATTCCCGGCCACTTCGGCAAGCCGTGGTTTCTGCCGCTGGTAGGCGCGTATTACCGCTATCAGGACAGCCGCCACTGAGTTTTTGTTTAACCGTCGTGTGTGCTTGAAGGACGCTCCGGCCAACCGTGAGCAACTCGGAATTTTCCCTTTTCGACAGGTAGAACTGATATGGCTGACAAAAAAACCGACTCCCAGCTGATCACAGGCCAAGACAGCCTGCGTGTTTTCGAAGGTCTCAATCGTGGTCTGTCGCGGCGCGATGCGCTGCGTATGCTGGGTGTTGCAGGTGTGGTTGCGGCGGGCTCCACCAGCCTGTTCGGCGCAGCGGGCAAGGTTTTTGCCGATGACGCCGATGCGCCTGTCAAAGGCAAGCCAAGCGGGCGCATTCGTGTAGCGGGCATGTCCAGCTCCACCGCTGACACACTTGATCCGGCCAAAGGCGCGCTGTCTACCGACTACGTTCGCCATTTCATGTTCTACAACGGTCTGACCCGTTTCGACAGCCATCTGGTTCCGCACATGGAGCTGGCCGAAAAGATCGAAAGCGACAACGCCACGGTCTGGACCGTAACCCTGCGCCAGGGCGTGACCTTCCACAACGGCAAGGCATTGACCGCTGGCGACGTGGTGTTCTCCCTGTCGCGCCACAAGGACCCGGCCACCGGTTCGAAAGTCCTGCCGCTAATGGCGCAGTTTTCCGAGATCAAGGCCACCGGCCCGCTGGAAGTACAGATCACCCTCAGCTCGCCAAACGCCGAATTGCCATCGATCCTCGCGGTTTCGCACCTGCTGATCGTGCCCGAAGGCACCACTGATTTCAGCAAGGGCATCGGTACCGGCCCGTTCACCGTCAAGGAATTCAACCCTGGCGTGCGCTCGGTCAGTGCGCGCAACCCTAACTACTGGAAGCCAGGCCTGCCGTACCTGGACGAGATCGAATTCATTGCCATTGCCGACGAGCCGTCGCGGGTCAACGCGCTGCTGTCCGGCGACGTGCACATGATCAACGAGGTCAACCCGCGTTCGACCACACGCATCGCGGCCAGCGCCAAGCACCGTGTTGTGGATGCGCCGTCCGGCAACTACACCGACCTGATCATTCGCCAGGACCAGATGCCCGGCAAGAGCCCGGAATTCACCGAGGCCATGAAGTACCTGCTGGACCGTGAGCAGGTCAAATCGGCCGTGTTCCGTGGCTATGCCCGCGTCGGTAACGACCACCCGATTGCGCCCGGCTCGCGTTACTTCAACACTGACCTGCCGCAACGCGCCTATGACCCGGAAAAGGCCAAATTCCTGCTCAAGAAAGCCGGCATGGAAAAAATCACCATGGCCGTAGCGGCATCGCCTGCTGCGACCGGTTCGGTGGACATCGCCGTGCTGCTGCAACAGTCGGCCAAACAGGCCGGGCTGACGCTCAACGTCAACCGCCTGCCGAGCGATGGTTACTGGTCCAACCACTGGATGAAGCACCCGCTGAGCTTCGGCAACATCAACCCGCGACCGAACGCCGACGTGATCTTCTCGCAGTTCTTCCAGTCCTCGGCACCGTGGAACGAATCCGGCTGGAAAAACGATCAGTTCGACCAGTTGCTGCTGCTGGCCCGCGGGGAAACCGACGACGCCAAGCGCGCCAAAATGTACGGCGACATGCAGACCCTGGTAAGCCAGAACTGCGGCATCGGCATCCCCGTGTTCATCAGCAACATCGACGGCGTGGACAAGCGCGTTCAGGGCTATTCCAGCAACCCGCTGGGCGGCTTCATGGGCTACATGTTCAGCGAGCAGGTTTGGCTGGACGCGTAAATGCAACGCTGAACCGAGCAGGAGGATGCAGATGAATAGCAACACACTCTGGTTGATCGTGCAGCGCTTCGGCGCGGCGATCGTGACGTTGTTGATCGTTTCCATCGTGGTCTTCGCCATTACGGCGGTGTTGCCTGGAGACGCGGCACAACAGGCCCTTGGGCAATTCGCGACGCCTGAACAGGTCGCCGCATTGCGTACAAAACTGGGCCTGGATCAGCCAGGTGTGGTGCGTTATCTGCATTGGTTGACCAACCTGCTCGGCGGCAACTTCGGTGAGTCGGTGTCCAACGCGATGCCGGTGTCCGAGCTGATTGCCGGGCGCTTTCCGAAAACCCTGATGCTGTCGGCAACCACCGCGCTGGTCTCGGTACCGCTAGCGCTGGCACTGGGCATTGGCGCAGCGATGTACCGCGGCAGCCGCCTTGATGGTGCGCTGAGTTTCATCACGCTGACCCTGGTGGCGGTGCCAGAATTTCTGGTGGCAACCCTGGCGGTGCTGATTTTCGCCGTTAACCTGGGCTGGCTATCGGCGTTGTCGTATGGCGGTGACGTCAGCTCGCCGTGGCAATTCATGCGCACTTACGCGTTGCCGGTGATGACGCTGTGCTGCGTGATCGTGGCGCAAATGGCGCGTATGACCCGCGCTGCGGTCATCGACCAACTGGACAGCCCGTATGTGGAAATGGCCCGCCTCAAGGGCGTCAGCCCGGTGCGTATCGTGCTGCGCCACGCCTTGCCCAACGCTATCGGGCCCATCGTCAACGCGGTGGCGCTGAGCCTTTCCTACCTGCTGGGTGGAGTGGTTATCGTTGAAACCATCTTCAACTATCCCGGCATCGCCAGCCTGATGGTCGACGCTGTAACCAACCGTGACATGGCGTTGGTTCAAGGCTGCACCATGCTGTTCTGCTCCGCTTACCTGGGTCTGGTGCTGATGGCCGACCTGTGTGCAATTCTTTCCAATCCGAGGCTGAGAACCCAATGACTCAATTCATTGCGAAATCGACGCCTGAAGCGCCGGCACCGGTGCTGCGCAAAAAAGCGTCCCGCCCCACCTCATGGCTTGGCCTGCTGGGCGCAACGGTGTGCTTCATCTGGCTGATGGTCGCGCTGTTCGGTCCTTGGCTTGCGCCACATGCTGTCGGCGAAGTGGTTTCCGACAACATGTTTGAAAACATGAGCGCGCTTTATCCGTTCGGCACTGATTACCTGGGCCGCGACATGCTCAGCCGGGTGCTGGTCGGCGCGCGCTTCACGGTGGGCCTGGCGCTGATTTCGGCGGTGCTGGCGAGCGGCATCGGCACGCTTTGCGCGCTGTTGTCAGTGGTCGCGCCAAAATGGCTGGACGAAATCATCAGTCGCCTGATGGACGCGTTCATCTCGATCCCCAGCAAAATGCTGGCGCTGATCATGGTCTCGGCGTTCGGCTCGTCCGAGGTGCTGCTGATCTGTACGGCGGTATTGAGCTACACGCCGGGAGCGTTTCGTATCGCGCGCAGCCTGGCGGTGAATATCGAAGCGCTGGAATACGTGCAAGTGGCGCGCACACGCGGCGAGGGTCGTATCTACATTGCCTGCCGGGAAATTCTGCCGAACATGCTCAACCCGGTCATGACCGACCTGGGGCTGCGTTTTGGCTTCATCGTGTTAATGCTCAGCGGCATGAGCTTTCTGGGGCTTGGTGTGCAGCCGCCCGATGCCGACCTTGGCTCGCTGGTACGCGAGAACATCGGCGGACTGAGTCAAGGCGCGCCGGCCATCGTGATCCCTGCGCTGGCCATCGGCACGCTGACCATCGGTGTCAACCTGTTCATCGACCGGCTCGCCTCACGGCGCGGTCGCCGCTCGGGAGGGCATTGAAAATGAGCCAGTTGATTCGTGTGCAAGACCTGCGCGTGGTTGCCGATGGCGATCAGGGCGAGCTGGAAATCGTCAAAGGCGTCAGCTTCGCGCTGGAAAAAGGCGAAGTGCTGGCGTTGATCGGCGAGTCCGGTTCCGGCAAGACCACCATCGCGCTGGCACTTTTGGGGTATGCCCGACGCGGCTGCAAACTGGCCGGCGGTGTGGTTCAGGTGGGCGAGCACGACATGCTCAGCCTACCCGAAAGCCAGTTGCAGGGCCTGCGCGGCAACCGTGTTTCCTACATCGCGCAAAGTGCCGCGGCGGCTTTCAACCCGGCAAAAAAACTTATTGATCAGGTTATCGAGGGCGCGCTGATTCATGGTCTGGGCAGTCGTGCAGACCTGCAAGCCAAGGCCGTAGAACTGTTCCGCGACCTGGCCTTGCCCAACCCGGAAAGCATCGGCCAGCGTTACCCGCATCAGGTTTCGGGCGGTCAGTTGCAGCGCGTGATGGCAGCCATGGCGCTGATCAGCGACCCGTTGCTGGTGATCCTCGACGAGCCGACCACGGCGCTGGACGTCACCACGCAGATCGACGTGCTACGCGCCTTCAAGCGGGTGGTGCGCGAGCGCGGTGCGACGGCAGTCTATGTCTCTCACGACCTTGCCGTCGTGGCGCAGATGGCTGATCAGATCGTGGTGCTCAATGGCGGGCGGATTATCGAGCAGAGCAGCACTACAGCGCTGCTCAAAGGCCCGGAAGACGCCTACACCCGCAGCCTGCTGGCAGCGGCGCGGCCCGACAAAGTACTGAAACCGGCCAGCGAGGTGGTCAAGGACAGCACGTTGCTGACCATCAGGGGCCTGACGGCGGGCTACGGCAAAAAGAACCTGCAAGGCATGCCGATGATTCGCGTGCTGGAAGACATCGACCTGACCATTCGCCGTGGCCAGGCCATTGGCGTGATCGGCGAGTCCGGTTCGGGCAAGTCGACCCTGGCCCGTGTGGTCGCCGGTCTTCTGGACCCGGCGCACGGCAGCCTGACATTCGACGGTGCCGACTTGTCCGGCACCTTGGCGGGACGCACCGAAGAGCAATTTCGGCGCATCCAGATGGTGTTCCAGAACGCCGACACCGCGCTCAACCCGATGCACAGCATCAGCGCGATTCTGGCCCGCCCGCTGAAGATGTATTTCGGCCTGAAGGGCAAGGCCCTGCGCGAGCGCATCGATGAGCTGATGGACCTGGTGCGCCTGCCTCGCGAGCTGGCCGAGCGGCGCCCCAACGAACTCTCGGGCGGGCAGAAACAGCGCGTCAACCTGGCCCGCGCCCTGGCGGCCAAGCCGGACCTGATCCTCTGTGATGAAGTGACCTCGGCGCTGGACACCGTGGTGGGCGCGTGCATCCTTGAACTGCTCGGCGAACTGCGCCGCAAGCTGGGTGTTTCCTACCTGTTCATCAGCCATGACATTTCCACCGTCCGCGCGCTGTGCGACGACATTGTGGTGATGTACAGCGGCCACAAGGTCGAAGAGGGCAGCCGCGAAGCGTTCAGCCGTGTGCCATTCCATCCGTACACCGACCTGCTGGTGCACTCAGTGCCAGAACTGCGTCAGGGCTGGCTGGAAACCTGCGGTGTGACCAGCGGCAAGCTGCCACCCATCAGCGCCCCGGCCAGCAACCCCGAGCTGTGCACCTTCCTCAACCGTTGCCCGGCACGTGTCGAAGGCCTGTGCAACAAGACTGCCCCGAGCCGTCGCATGATCGCAGGCGGCAGCGAAATCCTCTGCCATCGCGACAGCGACGAGCTGCAGGCCGTGCAAGAAAACCTTAATCCTGTGACCGTGGGAGCCTACGCATGAGTGGCCGTTTTGTGAGACTGGGCGAACGTGATCGCCCGGTTGTGAGCCTGATGGTCGATGGCGCGCACATAGAAGCATTGCAGGGCGACACCTTGATGGTGGCGTTGCTGACCCGCAAAGCCACGCTGCGCCAGTCCGAGTTCGACTCCGGACGTCGTGCCGGGTTTTGCCTGATGGGCGCCTGTCAGGATTGCTGGGTCTGGACCCGCAGCGGCGAGCGCCTGCGCGCCTGCTCCAATGAAGTCCGCGACGGACTCGATATCGTCACCACCCAACCGGAGGCGAAATGGCCACTTCTTCACGGTTAGACGTTCAGAATCCTCCCAGCCCGAGAGTCGTCATCATTGGCGCTGGCCCGGCGGGCACCCGTTGCGCCGAAACCTTGCTGGCGGCGGGCATCAAACCGATTCTGATCGACGAAAACCGGCGCGACGGCGGGCAGATCTATCGCCGTCAGCCAGAAGGCTTCAAGCGCGATTATTCAGCGTTGTATGGCACCGAAGCAGCCAAGGCGCGTGACCTGCACGAAAGCTTTGATCGCCTGCGCGCACAAATCGACTATCGCCCCGACACACTGGCCTGGAACCTCACGCATGGCGAGCTGTGCTGTGCCAGCCAGGGCGTGCATACCGTGGTGGAATACGACGCACTGATCGTGTGTGCCGGGGCCACCGACCGGCTGATGCCGATCAAGGGCTGGCAACTGGCAGGCACCTACAGCCTGGGCGGCTCACAGATCGCGCTCAAGTCGCAGTCGGTGTCCATCGGCAGTCGCGTGGTGTTCATGGGCAGCGGACCGTTGCTTTACCTGGTCGCCAGCCAGTACGTCAAAGCCGGTGCCGATGTGGCCGCCGTGCTCGACACCTCGCCGTTCAGCAAGCGCATCGGCGCGATGCCCAAATTGCTCGCGCGCCCTGGCTTGCTGTTCAACGGCATGAAACTGCTGGCCCAGTTGTACAGCGCTAAAGTGCCGGTGCACCTGGGCGTGCAGCCCGAAGAAATTATCGGCAGCGAGCAGGACGGTGTGACCGGCGTGCGCGTGAAGCTCGCCAACGGTAACTCGCTGACCGTCGATTGCGATGCATTGGCGCTGGGTTATCACCTGCGCCCGGAAACCCAGCTGGCTGACCTGGCCGGATGCCAACTGCGTTTCGACGACGCGTCCGGGCAATGGGTGCTGGCGGTCGACGAAGACGGTCGCACCTCGGTGAACGGCGTTTATGCAGCGGGCGACGGCGCAAAAATCCGTGGTGCCGATGCTGCCGAACAGGCAGGGCGATTGGCGGCGATGGCGTTGCTGGACGATCTGGGCCGGCCTGTGGATAACTCGCGCCGCGAAGAGGTGCGCAAGAATCTGCAGGTCATGGACCGCTTCCGTGTCGGGCTGACCGAAGCGTTTCCCTGGCCTGCTGCCCAGGCAGCTGCGTTGCCCGATGAAGCGATTGTCTGCCGCTGTGAGATGATCAGCGCCGGTGAATTGCGCGGCGTGGTGCGTGAAAAAGGCGCATGCGAAGTCAACCGCGCCAAGGCTTTCAGTCGCGTTGGCATGGGCCGTTGCCAGGGCCGTTATTGCTCGCAGGCCGGTGCCGAAGTAATCGCTGCCCAGGCCGGTGTGCCGGTCGAGCAGGTCGGTCGTCAGCGCGGGCAGGCACCGGTCAAGCCGCTGTCGATGCTGGTGGACGAGGTGGTCTCATGAAACAACCGAAAGTGGATGTGCTGATTGTCGGTGGCGGCTTCATGGGCTCTGCGTCGGCGTTTTTTCTGCGTCAGCGCGGCAAGTCGGTGACCCTGCTGGAGCGCGACGTGATCGGCCAGTACGCCAGCGGCGTCAACTTCGGCAACGTACGGCGCCAAGGCCGGCACCTCGGTCAGCTGGAACTGGCCAACCGCTCCAGAGCACTGTGGCAGCGGTTGCCTGAGCTGATCGGCGAAGACCTGGAGTTTCTGCCCAGCGGGCACATGCGCGTCTGCTATCGCGAGGATGAAATCGCTGAGCTGGAAGCTTATGCAGCGGCCCCGGAGGCCCGTGAGCTGGACCTGAAAATCTACAGCGGCAAGGCACTGCACGAGCGTTTCGGGTTTCTCGGGCCGGACGTAAAGGGCGGCTCCTACGCGCCGCACGATGGCCACGCCAACCCACGTCTGGCTGCACCGGCTTTTGCGCGCGCAGCGATTCGTGCCGGGGCGCGCATCGAAGAGCGTACCGAGGTGGCCCATGTGGAAAAGGTCGGTAACGAATTTGAAGTCACTACCACTGACGGGCGCATTTTTACTGCCGATCAATTATTGATCACCGCAGGTGCTTGGGGGCAAAAACTCTCCGCGCAGTTTGGCGAGCCCGTACCGCTGGAAACCAATGGTCCGCAGATGGCCGTGACCGAACCGGTGCCTTATGCGCTGCCGACCGTCATCGGCGTGTTCACCAAAATCCCTCACGAAGTGATCTACTTTCGGCAGATCGCACGTGGCAACATCGTCATCGGCGGTGGTTTTCGCAGCAAGCCGGACATGGTCAACCGCCGCGCCTACGTCGAGCCGCGCAGCATCATCAATCAGGTGCAGCAGATGCGTCGGCTGTTGCCCGGTGTCGGCAACCTGAACATCATCCGCGTGTGGAGCGGCATTGAAGGCTACACGCCGGACTCGCTGCCAGTGATGGGCCGCAGCGGTAAGGTCGATGGCCTGTTCTATGCATTTGCCTTCTGCGGTCACGGCTTCCAGCTCGGTCCGGGCGTGGGCGACGTGATGGCTGAACTGATCAGCACCGGCACCACCAGCACCTCGATCAGCCCGTTCGACATTCGCCGTTTTGAAATCGTTACCGAACAAGCGAGTAAAGCCTCATGAGCCCCCGCGCCCTGGAAATTCTCAAACGCCTGATCGCCTTCGACACCGTGTCGTCGGAGCCGAACATGGCGCTGATCGAATACGTCCGTGAACTGCTGGCCAGCAAAGGCATCGAGTCGCTGATCGTCAAGGACAAGACCGGCAAGAAGGCCAACCTGTTCGCCAGCACCGGCCCGCGTGATGTACCCGGCGTGCTGCTTTCCGGGCACACCGACGTGGTTCCTGCTGCGGGCCAGGCGTGGACGATGCCGCCATTTCAGGCAACCCTGCGCAACGGGCGCATCTACGGTCGTGGCACCTGCGACATGAAGGGTTTCATTGCCCTGGCCATCGACGCGATGCTCGATGCGGCGGACATGACCCTGATCCGTCCGCTGCAACTGGCGCTGTCCCACGATGAAGAGATCGGCTGTGTCGGCGTGCGGCGGCTGCTGGATGTGTTGCATCTGGCACCGGTACGCCCGTTCCTGTGCGTGGTTGGCGAGCCGACCCTGATGCAGTTTGCCGTAGGGCACAAGGGAAAAGCGTCCTATCGCACCTTCTGCCGAGGCCAGGAGGCGCATTCGTCGCTGGCACCCAGAGCGGTCAACGCGATTCATCTGGCCAGCGATTTCATCGCCGAGCTGCGCAACAGCCAGAAGCAGATCGAGCAACAAGGCGCGCGTGACGAGGGTTACGACATTCCTTACAGCACCGTGCACATCGGCCGTATCGATGGCGGCAAGGCGCTGAACATTGTGCCCAACCTGTGCACCATGGAATTCGAATACCGCAACCTGCCGGGCGACAATCCCGACGTGCTGCTGGAGCAACTGCGCGAGCGCGCCGAAGTGCTGGTACGCGAGGCGAAACAATTGTCGGGCGTGGCCGCAATCGAAATCGAAGTGATGAACGAGTACCCGGCGCTGGAGACTCATCCGAGTGTTGAAGCAGTGCGCATGCTGCATGCATTTGCCGCACCGGGCACTCAGCACATCAAGGTCTCCTATGGCACTGAAGGCGGCCTGTTCGCCGGGCGGCTCAACGTGCCGGTGGTGGTTTGCGGGCCTGGCTCCATCGAGCAGGCACACAAGCCGGACGAGTTTATCGAGGAGAGCCAGATGAACGCGGGCGAGCGCTTTTTGCAAAGCCTGCTGGGTTCGTTGAAGCAGTAGAGGCTGCCGTCCGAGGGCAAATTTCAGCATCGGACGCTGCCGTTATCCTGCTTTCAGCATCCTGGACTGCGGCGCCTGCCTAGACTGGCAGGTATCCCGAAACAGGACTCGACCATGCTCAAGAATCAGTTGAAAGACCCCAGCCTGCTGGTAGACCGCGCCTACGTCGATGGGCAATGGATCAGCGCTGACGAAGGTGCAACGCTGACCATCAGCGACCCGGCGACCGGCGAAACGATCGCGCAGGTTCCGGCCCTGAATGGCCCTGAAACCCGTCGCGCCATCGAAGCTGCGGATCGTGCCTGGCCCGCCTGGCGCGCACGTCCCGCTGCCGAGCGCGCCGCTATGCTGGAGCGCTGGCATCAGGCGATGCTCGATAACGTCGAAGACCTGGCGCTGATCATGACCCTTGAGCAGGGCAAGCCGCTGAACGAATCACGCGGCGAGATCCGCTATGGTGCCAGCTTCGTCAAATGGTTCGCTGAAGAGGCGCGCCGCTCCTACGGTGAAACCATTCCCGCGCCCAGCGCAGACCGCCGTTTGATGACTCTCAAGCAGCCGGTGGGTGTGTGCGCCGCAATCACCCCGTGGAATTTTCCCAACGCAATGATCACCCGCAAGTGCGCGCCAGCCTTGGCTGCTGGATGCCCGATCATCGTCAAACCTTCGGACCTCACGCCTTTGTCGGCGCTGGCGCTGGCGGTATTGGCCGAACGCGTGGGTATTCCTGCCGGTGTGTTCAACGTCATCACCGGCATGCCCGCAGGCATTGGCGAAGAACTCACCGGCAATCCGGTGGTGCGCAAGATTTCCTTTACCGGCTCGACCCCGGTCGGCCGTTTGCTGATGCGCCAGAGCGCCGAACACATCAAGCGTCTGAGCCTCGAACTGGGCGGCAACGCGCCCTTCATCGTGTTTGACGACGCGGACCTGGAACAGGCGGTGACGGGCATCATGCTCAGCAAATTCCGCAACGCCGGGCAGACCTGCGTGTGCGCCAACCGGATTCTGGTGCAAGACGGCATCTACGACCGTTTTGCTGCACGGCTGGTAGAGGAAGTGAGCAAACTCAAGGTCGGCAACGGCTTGGAAGAGGGCGTGACCATTGGCCCGCTGATCAACCCGGCGGCGGTCAGCAAGGTTACCCGGCACATTGATGATGCGCTGAGCCAGGGCGCGAAGTTGCTGCATGGCGGCCGTCCCGATGGCACCAGTCAATTCGTCCAGCCAACGGTATTGGGCGAAACCCATGCGGGCATGCTGCTGGCCAACGAAGAAACCTTCGGGCCTGTTGCGCCACTGATGCGCTTCACCGACGAAGCCGAAGCGCTGGCACTGGCCAACGCCACGCCTTATGGCCTTGGCGCGTACTACTTCACCCAGGACCTGCGTCGCTCATGGCGTTTCGGCGAGGCGCTGGAGTTCGGCATGGTCGGCCTCAACACCGGCATCATCTCCATGGAAGTCGCCCCGTTCGGTGGCGTCAAACAATCCGGCCTGGGCCGCGAGGGCTCCAGCTACGGCCTGGATGAATACCTGGAAGTGAAGGCGTTTCATGTAGGGGGGTTGTAGCAGCGCAGTGCGAGGACGCTCCGCGTCACAGATCTGCGCCGCGCTGCTGGCTCAAGATCGGACGCGGAGCGTCCAGAACGGCGTACCGACGCGGAGCGTCGGCACGATAGTTGAGATTATCGTTCCTCACGCTCCAGCGTGGGAATGCAGTTCTGGACGCTCTGCGTCCGATCTTCAAAGTGTGGCGCGTTAATAACCCTGGCCGCGATCCACCTGCCCCTGCATCGCTTCACCACGCTCAAAGCGGCGAATGTTATCGAGCAGGCCAGGAAAGGCGCTTTCCGGTTGGGTCATGGCCGCGACATGCGGTGTCAGCATGATCTTCGGGTGTTGCCAGAACGGATGATCAGCCGGTGCCGGTTCCTGTTGCAGTACATCCAGCACCGCAGCGCTCAACTGTCCGCTATCCAGTGCTTCAAGCAGGTCCGCTTCCACCAGATGCCCGCCACGGCCCATGTTGATCAATGCTGCCCCCTGGGGCAGGCGCTCGAAAAGCTGGCGATTGAGGATGCCTTCGGTTTGCCCGGTCAGCGGCAACACACACAGCAGAATGTCGCACTGACCAAGAAACGCACTCAGCTGTCTTTCACCCGCATAACACGTTACGCCTTCTACCTGATGCTCGCTACGCGCCCAGCCCGACAGCCCGAAACCGAATGGTTTGAGGCTCGACAGAATATGCTGCGCCTGCAAGCCCAGCCCCATCACACCCACGCGACGCTTGTGCGCCGGTACCAGCGGATGAGCTTTCCAGACGCCCTCGACCTGCTGCTGCCGATAACGCAGCATTTCCCGGTGCAGGCTCAGTACCGCCAAAGACGCGTACTGACACATCCCGTGACTGATGCCGGGGTCCAGCAGACGAACCACCGGCAAGGACTCGGGAATACGGCTCAGGTCCAGTTGATCGACGCCCGCAGACAAGGCGAACAGCACCTTCAGGTTGGGCAGCAGCTCCTGTAGATCGTCAGGTGCCAGCCAGGCCCCCAAATAGTGGATATCGGCCGGGTCACCGATATCCGGCCACACACGCCATTCAATGTCCGGCGCATGCTCGGCAAACAGGACACGCCAGCGTTCGGCGCGTGCGGGGTCAGCTTTGTAGAGCAGGGCGGGCATGGGCATTTCCTGAGTGTGAAAGTGGAGCCCCATGATGCCGCAAGTCGGAAGCAGGATCTGTCGAAACAGCCTTTTGCAGAGCACCGGCATGACTGAAAAGCAGCGTTGCCCGGCAGATTGCGTGGTGCTCGCAAGGCATGAAGGAATCTGCCGTTTGCGAGGCGAAAAACAGTTGATCTGGACATCTGAGAGGGCAAGTTCGGCGTAGATCATTTCGCTGAACGCTTAACCTGAACAGCATCGCAGCCACCCCGCCGGCTGCCAGGCCCACGACAGGTAAAACCATGAACAGCAAAGTCGACGAAACACCTCATCTGCTCCGCCAGCGCGATCAGTTCGTGCCGCGTGGCATTGTCACAGCCCATCCGCTGGTCATCGACCGCGCGCAGGGTTCTGAACTGTGGGACGTCGATGGCAAGCGCTATCTGGATTTTGTCGGCGGCATCGGCGTACTGAACATCGGCCATAACCACCCCAACGTGGTCAAGGCGATACAGACGCAACTGACCAAGGTTACCCACGCCTGCTTCCAGGTGGCGTCCTATCAGCCCTATCTGGACCTGGCCAAACGCCTGAGCCATCTCATCGCGGGCCAGAGCGGCATCGATCACAAGGCCGTGCTTTTCACCTCTGGTGCCGAAGCGGTCGAAAACGCGGTGAAAATCGCCCGCGCTCACACCAATCGCCCGGCAGTTATCTCGTTCCGCGGTGGTTTTCATGGCCGTACACTGCTTGGCACCACGCTGACCGGCATGAGCCAGCCGTACAAACAGAATTTCGGCCCGATGGCCCCCGAAGTGTTCCACACGCCGTACCCGAACGAATTCCGCGGCGTCACCACCGAAGTAGCGCTGGCGGCGTTGCACGAGCTGTTGGCCACCCAGGTCGCACCGGAGCGTGTGGCGGCGATTCTGATCGAGCCGATGCAGGGCGATGGCGGCTTCCTGACTGCGCCGGTGGAGTTCATGAAGGCCTTGCGTGCGCTGACCGAGCAACATGGCATCGTGCTGATTGTCGACGAAATCCAGTCCGGTTTCGGGCGTACCGGCAAATGGTTCGGTTTCGAGCATTCGGGTATCCAGCCTGATCTGGTGACGGTTGCAAAGAGCCTCGCGGGCGGCATGCCGCTGTCAGGCGTGGTCGGCCGTGCCGAGATCATGGATGCACCGCTTCCGGGCGGTCTGGGTGGCACTTACGGTGGTAATGCGCTGTCCTGCGCCGCCGCACTGGCGGTGATCGACACATACGAGCAGGACAATCTGCTCGCGCGTGGCGAGCAACTGGGCCAACATTTGCGTGCCGGTCTGCTCAAGCTCAAGGACCGTTACACCTGCATCGGCGACGTGCGCGGCACCGGCTTCATGCTCGCCATGGAACTGGTCAAGAACGACGCCGCACGTAGCCCGGACGCTGATCTCAATCAGAAGATCATTGATCAGGCACGCATTGGCGGCCTGTTGGTGATCAAGTGTGGTGTGTACCGCAACGTGTTGCGTTTCCTCGCACCGCTGGTCACCACAGAGCAGCAGATCGATGAAGCACTGACCATTCTCGATGCCGCCTTGGCACGAGTATTGAAGTCCAGCTGAGCGTAGACGTGGTCGCGGTTGTCGCGAGACGCTGCGACCACCAGCGCTGGGGATCATTGTTGAATGGAGACGTTGCCTGCCATGGGGCTTATTGATTACCGCGCACTGCTGATCGATTGTGATGAGGTTCTGGTGGACCGTGATTCGGGTGTCTGGGGGGCGTTGCAGCCGTTGCTGGAAAACGGTCTGAACACACCGGATAAAGACTCGGTCCTGACCGAATTCGATGATGTTGTGCGCACGCTCTATCCGCGCTTCGACGAACTGGGTTTCAGCGGCCTGCTGTGCTTCGCGCACCGGCAACTGGCCGAGCGCCTTGGCATCAAGGCCAGTTGGGAAGAAGGTATGACCTTCGCCCGTTCCGTGCCGAACTGGACGCTGTTCGAGGATGCACCCGGCGCGATGCTCTACCTGCGCAAGTTCTATCGGCTGCTGGTGTACGCCGACCGGGACCTGCAGGATCGCGGCATCCTGTGCGAACGGCTGGGGCTTGAACCTGACAGCCTGCTGTCCCTGACCACTCACCCGCTGGACAATCCGGACTGGCTCGCCGGGATGGATCTGGAGCCACGTGAAACGCTTCTTGTGTCTCGCCCGCCCGCCTCGGCGCTTGGCACAGGTGGGCTGTGTCTGATCCGCCGCAGCCGCGAACAGCACCGTCAGCCATGCACTGCCGACCTGTGTATCAACAGCATGGCCGATCTCGTCGCTCAGCATCAGCTGTCTTTACGGCGCTGATTTTGCTAGAAGGTAGGCACCGTGAATGGCAATACAAGAGGTAGGTAATGGAAGGCTTGGTCAAACTGGATCGGATTGATATCAATATCCTGGTAGAACTCCAGAAAGACGGGCGCATGACCAACGTCAGCCTGGCCGACGCCGTCGGGCTTTCCGCAAGCCCTTGCCTGCAGCGCGTCAAACGTCTTGAGTCGGCAGGTTACATTTCCAGTTACAAGGCGCACCTTAATCTGGCAAAAATCACCGAATCGGTAACCGTGTTCACGGAAATCTCCCTCAGCGACCACAAGCGCGAAGACTTCGCCAAATTCGAAGCCAACATCCGTCACGTTGACGAAGTCCTGGAGTGCCACCTGATCAGCGGCGGCTACGACTACCTGGTGCGCTTCATGACCCGCAGCATTCAGCACTACCAGGAAGTGATCGAAGAGCTGCTGGACAAGAACATCGGCATCTCCAAGTATTTCAGCTACATCGTCATCAAATCCCCGGTCATGAAAGACGGCGTGCCACTGCGCAAACTGTTGCGCCATTGAAACGGCGTAAAGAAATTTCACGGCGTGGATGTGTGGTTCAAACCCATACCGCATCCCACAGTGGATAATCTCCTATCTTCTTGACCAGTCCTGCGCATAGCGGGTTTGCGACGATATAGCGAGCCAGACCGACCATGGCCTGTTCGTTGCGCACAGCCTGGTCGTGATACCCGGACTGCCATAAGGTGTCGGGATGTGCTCTGATTTTTCCGATGGCTATTGAACTGCGTGCTTTAAGTTGTTGAATCAACATGGGCAGATCATTCTTTTTGAGCTCAAAAAGCCAGTGAAAGTGGTCAGGCATTACGACCCAGGCAAGCGACTTGACCAGTTCCTGCTCTTCGCATCGTCTCAGCTCTCGAACCAGCAAACGCCCGAGACGAACATCGGCGAATACCGGTTCGCGTCCTCGTGTCACTGAAGTCACCATATATATCTGGCCTATTGCGGAATATCGGCCTGTACGTAAACGTTTTGACGCAGAGTACACGTGCATTCCCTTGCTCCTAAAATCACTTCACCGGTGAACTTTAGTGTGTGGCACGTGGAGCAGCTGAGTAATGCTTTACAGCATGTAATTTCAATGAGTCATTCGGTGTTTGATGATCAGCCTTCGTGGACAAGTCCACTCCCACAGGAGTGCATGGGTGCATGGTCACAGGATTACAGGAGTGCATGGTCACAGGGTCACAGGGTTACAGGAGTGCAGGAGTCCAGGAGTGCATGAGTGCATGAGTGCATGAGTGCATGGTCACAGAATCACAGGAGTGCAGGACCAGGATCACCGATTGATGTGGTGGGAGCGGACTTGTCCGCGAAGAGGTCCGGCCTGCTAACAACGGACGCCCGCTCCATCATCGCGCCTCAACACCGGGTAAATAATCTATTTCTGAATTTATGGCACAAGGCCACCACCCAGACAGCACGTTGGCCGGGGTTTTGTTCGTGCATATCTGAAAACCGACGGGGCCCCCTGTCGCCATGGATTTCAAAAGGATGTGTTCGATGCCCGTAGCCCCTCGTTTCCTGGACCATTACCGCAAGGCCGACCGGATCATGCTGGGCCTGATCTGGCTGTTGTTCATCTACGCGCTCGGGTTGGCGTTCTGGTTTGATACGTTCACCCAGGCAGTCGTGGTCGGTGGCGGCACTGCGCTGGTGCTGACCGGGCTGTATCGTGCCATCGGCGGCACCCGATTGATGCGCTGCTGTGTGGGTGTAGGCCTGATGGTCATGGCCGCGCTGCATATCAATCAGGCGCACGGGCTGATCGAAATACATTTCGGCATCTTCGTCTTCCTCGCCGTGCTGACCTTCTACCGCGACTGGCTGCCGATTCTGGTCGCTGCCGTCACCATTGCCATCCACCATGTCGGTTTCCACGCCCTGCAGCATGCGGGCTTCCCGGTTTACGTCATGCACCACGGCGGCGGCTGGAGCATGGTGATGGTGCATGCGGTGTACGTCGTTGTAGAGAGCGCGATTCTGGTCTATCTGGCCGTGCAGAATCAGGCTGAAGCGGTCGAGAATCATGACATGCTCGATCGAATGCTGGCCGCCACCAATCAGTTTTCGCCCAATAGCCAGGCCAGCGAGCACTCGGCCAAACGCGTGCCGCTGGCGCAACGTTTCGAGCAGTTTCTGGCGCAGATCACCAGCCTTGTCGACGGAGTAGTGCGCGACACACGCGGGCTTGGCGAACTGGGTCATGACCTTGCCAAGGCCAGCGGTACGCTGGAAACCGGGGCGCAGCATCAACTCAGCGAGATCGCCCGCATGACCGGCGCGATGCAGCGCATGGGTGATGCCATGAACGATATCTCCAGCCATGTTGCGCAAGCCGTGCAGCGTGCCGGTGATACAAGCGATCAGGTGGCTCACGGACGCGACAGCGTCGACCGTGCGCAGAGCGAAATCACTCAGCTTGCCGCGCGCATCAACACCACCGATGAAACCGTGCAGGCACTCGCCAACCAGTCAGAGCAGATCGGCAAGGTGCTGGACGTGATCGGCAGTATTGCCGAGCAGACCAACCTGCTGGCGCTGAACGCAGCGATTGAAGCTGCACGAGCCGGAGAGCAGGGCCGGGGCTTTGCAGTGGTGGCCGACGAGGTGCGCAATCTGGCGCAACGCACAGCGTCGTCGACCAAGGAAATCCAGACCATCATCGAGGACCTGCAAAGGGGCAGCCGTCAGGCCGCTACAGCCATGAACGACAGCCTGCAAGGCGTCGGGCGTTGTGTGGAAAACAGCCAGCGCGCGTCGGAATCCCTGCGCGCAGTCGGTGAAGGTATCGGGCATATCACCCAGCTTAACGGCCTGATTGCCACGACCACTGAACAGCAGTCCACCGCCAGCCGGGAAATCGCCGATCAATTACGTTCGGTGCAGACCATCGCCGAGCACACCGCCGCAAATATCGGTGTGCTGGCGACCAGCAGCCAGAGCCTTTCGCCGCTGGCCATACGCCTGGAGGCACTGGGCCAGAGCTTTCACGCGTAACGTTTAAGGCCAGGCTCAGGCAAACACCAGCCCGGAAGAACGCAGCAGTTCCTGAGTATAGGCCTGCTGCGGCGCGGCGAAGATTTCGCGAGACGGGCCTTGTTCGACTACCTTGCCGTCCTTGATCACAATCAGGTCATGCGCCAGAGCGTGAACCACCGCCAGGTCATGGCTGATGAACAGGTACGTCAGGCCATGACGGATTTGCAGGTCACGCAGCAGGGCGACGATCTGTTTCTGCACCGTACGGTCGAGCGCTGACGTCGGCTCATCGAGCAGGATCAGATCCGGCTCAAGCACCAGCGCCCGGGCGATGGAAATGCGCTGGCGTTGCCCGCCGGAAAACTCGTGCGGGTAACGATGCCGGGTTGCCGGGTCTAGCCCGACTTCCTGCAACACGCGGATCACCGTCTGCTCACGCTCTTTCGGCGTGCCGATATTGTGCGTCACCAACCCCTCGGCGATGATCTGCTCCACGGTCATGCGCGGGCTGAGGCTGCCGAACGGGTCCTGAAACACCACCTGCAACTGACGACGCAACGGGCGCATCAGGTGCTGACTGTGCAGGCTCAGCTCCTTGGTGCCGAAACGGATGCTGCCCTCTGAATCGACAAGACGCAAAATCGCCTGGCCCAGGGTTGATTTGCCCGAGCCGGACTCGCCGACAATCCCGAGTGTCTTGCCCTTGAGCAGCTCGAAACTCACCCCATCCACCGCCTTCACATACTGCGGCTCGCGCTTGAACCAGGCTTTGCCCAGCGGAAACCAGACTTTCAGGTCCTGCACCGACAACAGCGTGTTGCTGTGCGTGGACGGCACCGGCTCGCCGTCTGGTTCGGCGTTGATCAGCAAGCGGCTGTAAGGATGCTGCGGATTGTCGAACAGCGTCTGGCAATCGGCCTGCTCGACGATTTCGCCCTCACGCATCACGCAGACCCGCTGAGCGATGCGCCGCACCAGATTGAGGTCGTGGCTGATCAGCAACAACGACATGTTGAGCCGCTGCTGCAAGGATTTGAGCAACTCCAGAATCTTCACCTGCACGGTCACGTCCAGCGCGGTGGTCGGCTCGTCGGCGATCAGCAAGTCGGGCTCGTTAGCCAGTGCCATAGCAATCATGATGCGCTGGCGCTGCCCACCCGACAGTTGATGCGGATACGCCTTGAGACGTGACCGCGGGTCACGAATGCCGACCAGTTCCAGCAACTCCAGCGTGCGGCTCAGCGCGGCCTTGCCTTTGAGGCCCTTGTGAGTGACGAGAATTTCGCCGATCTGCTTTTCGACCGTGTGCAGCGGGTTCAGCGAGCTCATGGGCTCCTGAAAAATCATCGCCACACGGTTGCCACGCAGGCTGCGCAATTGCTTGTCGCTGGCGTGGACCAGATCAAGGCCGTCATAGCGAATCGAGCCCTGGGTGCTGACCGTTTTCGCCGGCAACAGACGCAGAATCGAATGCGCAGTGACCGACTTGCCAGAGCCGGATTCGCCGACCAGCGCCAGGCATTCTCCACGGCGGATGTCGAGGCTGACGCCATGCACCACTTCATGGCCGTTGAAGGCGACCCGCAGGTCGCGAATTTCAATCAGGTTGTCTTGCATGTCAGCTCCGAGGATCAAACGCGTCGCGGCAGGCTTCGCCGATGAACACCAACAGAGAAAGGATCAGCGCCAGCGCGACGAACGCGGTCAGCCCCAGCCAGGGCGCTTGCAGGTTGCGCTTGGCCTCGCCGATCAGTTCGCCCAGCGAAGCGCTGCCAGCGGGCATGCCGAAGCCGAGAAAATCCAGCGCGGTGAGCGTGGCGATGGCGCCAGTGATGATGAACGGCAGGTACGTCAGGGTGCTGGTCATCGCGTTGGGCAGGATGTGTCGCCACATCAACGCGGCATCGGTCAGGCCCAGTGCGCGGGCGGCTTTCACGTATTCAAGATTACGCCCGCGCAAAAACTCGGCACGCACCACGTCCACCAGCGACAGCCAGGAGAACAGCGCCATGATGCCCAGCAACCACCAGAAACTCGGTGACACAAAGCCGGACAGAATGATCAGCAGATACAGCACCGGCAAACCCGACCATATTTCCTGAATGCGCTGGCCGATCAGGTCGGTCATGCCGCCGTAGTAACCTTGAATCGCCCCGGCGCAGACACCGATCACCGTGCTGATCGCGGTCAGCAGCAGCGCGAACAGGATGGAAATCCGCGCGCCGAACAGCACACGTGCCAGCACGTCACGGGCCTGCTCGTCAGTGCCCAGCCAGTTAGTGCCGTCGGGCGGGCTGGGCGAGGGCGCATCCAGGTCGTAGTTGATGGTGTCGTAGCTGAACGGGATCGGTGCGAACAGCATCCAGCCGTCTTTGGCGGCGATCAGCTTGCGCACGTAGTCGCTTGAATAGTCCGGTTCGAAGGGCAGTTCGCCGCCGAAATCTGTTTCCATGTAGGTGCGCAACACCGGGTAATACATCTGCCCGTCGTAGCTGACCAGCAGCGGCTTGTCGTTGGCGATCAGCTCGCCGCACAGGCAGACCAGCATCAGGCCGATGAAGATCCACAGCGACCACCAGCCACGCCGGTTGGCCTTGAACAGGTCGAAGCGGCGCCGGGTCTGGGGAGAGAACTCAAACATCAGGTGCTCCTCGCGGAAAAGTCGATGCGTGGGTCGACCAGCGTGTAACACAGGTCGCCGATCAGCTTGATCAGCAGGCCGAACAGCGTGAACAGGAACAGCGTGCCGAACACGATGGGGTAGTCCCGCGAGACCGCCGCCTCGTAACTCATGCGCCCCAGCCCATCGAGGCCGAAGATGGTTTCGATCAGCAGCGAGCCGGCGAAAAACACTTCGATCAACGCCTGCGGAATGCCCGCGATGACCAGCAGCATGGCGTTGCGAAACACATGGCCGTACAGCACGCGATGCTCGGTCAGGCCCTTGGCGCGGGCCGTGACCACATACTGGCGGCTGATTTCGTTGAGGAAGCTGTTCTTGGTGAGGATGGTCAGCGTGGCGAACCCGCCGATTACCAGCGAGCTGACCGGCAACACCAGGTGCCACAGATAGTCTTTCACCTTGCCCCAGGTGCTCAGGCTGTCGAAGTTCTCCGAGAACAAACCCTGCGCCGGAAACCAGCTCAGGTAGCTGCCTCCGGCGAACACCACAATCAGCAGAATGGCGAACAGAAACGCGGGCGTGGCGTAGCCGATGATCACCAGCGTGCTGCTCCAGACGTCAAACGCACTGCCATGCCGCACCGCTTTGCGAATGCCGAGCGGGATGGAAATCAGGTAGGTGATCAGCGTCGCCCAAAGCCCGAGGGACAGCGACACCGGGAGCTTTTGTGCAATCAGTTCGGTGACCGGCGCGCCGCGGAAGAAGCTGGTGCCGAAGTCCAGCTGTGCGTAATTCTTGAGCATCAGCCAGAGTCGTTCGTGCATCGGTTTGTCGAAACCGTAATGCTCCTTGATCTGCTCGATCAGCGCCGGGTCGAGCCCACGGGTGCTGCGGCTGGCGGTGCCGCTTGCGGCTACTTCGCCACCGCCGCCACCAACACCATTGGGGCTGAAACCCTGAATGCGCGCGATGGCCTGCTCGACCGGGCCACCCGGGGCGGCCTGCACGATCAAGAAGTTGACAATCAAAATGGCCAGCAGCGTGGGAATGATCAGCAGCAGGCGTCGAATCACATAAGCCAGCATTTCAATACTCCTTGGCAGCGGCGGGCTTGCCGGTCAATGCAGCAGCCTGAGCGTTGGTCAGCGGGGTCGGGCTGATCTGCCACCAGGTTTCCAGACCAACGTCATAGGTCGGTGCCACATCAGGCATGCCGAAACGGTTGGCGAACACCAGTGGCGTGCCCTTGGAGTAGTAGTTGGGAATCATGTAGTAGCCCCATTGCAGGACCCGGTCCAGCGCCCGCGCGTAGAGCACCATATCGTTACGCGTATTGGCGCTCACCAGCCCGTCGATCAGCGTGTCCACCGCAGGATTGCGCAGCACCATGGCGTTGGAGCTGCCCACTTCGGTGGCGCTTTGCGAGCCGTACAGGTTGTACAGCTCACGGCCAGGGGAAATGATCGGATTACCGTTTTTCGGCAGGTTGACCACGATCATGTCGTAGTCCCGCGCATTGAGCCGGTTGATGTACTGCGCCGAATCGATGCGCAGGAAATCCAGGGTGATGCCGATCTGCGCCAGCGTGCGCTTGAAGGGCAGAATCAGGCGATCGAAACCACCCTGACCATCGAGAAAGCTGAACACCATCGGCTCGCCAGCGGCGTTCACCAGCTTGTTGTTCTTCGGGTGCCAGCCCGCCTCGGCGAGCAGCTTGAGGGCCTGCAACTGTTTGTCACGGATATAACCGCTGCCGTCGGTTTTCGGCGGCTGATACACCGTGGTGAACACCTCGTCCGGCACCTGACCGCGCAAGGGTCCGAGAATCTTCAGCTCGGCCGGGGTCGGCAGCTCGGTGGCGGCCATGTCGCTCTTTGGAAAGTAGCTTTGTTCGCGCACGTAGAAATTGCGCATGACTCGACGGTTGATCCAGTCGAAATCCCACAGCAATGACAGCGCCTCGCGCACGCGGCGGTCCTTGAAGATCGGGTTGTCCAGATTGAACACAAAACCTTGCGCGGCGACCGGGCGTTGCCGGGCGAGAATGCGCTTTTGCAGACGCCCATCGTCAATCGCCGGGCCGCTGTAGCCGACCACAAAGCCGGAAGATGAGAACTCGCGGTTGTAGTCGAACATCCCGGCCTGCAGCAGCTGGCGAGCGATTTCGGTGTCGCCGTAGTAGTTCACGGTGAGCGTGTCGAAGTTATACAGACCACGGCTGACCGGCAGGTCCTTGCCCCACCAGTCCTTGACCCTTTCAAAGACCACGCTGCGCCCGGCATCGACCTTGGCGACCCGGTAGGGCCCGTTGCCCAGCGGTGGCTCGAAACCGCCGCCGTTGGCGAAGTCGCGGGTCTTCCACCAGTGCTCGGGCAGAATGTGCAGGCTGGCAATATCCAGCGCCAGCATGCGGTTGAGGTTGTTCTTGAAGTCGAAGCGAATCTGTAGCGGCCCCTCGATGGTCACCTGTTTGACGTCGGCGAACATGGGGCGATAGCTGAAGCTGGCCTTGGTGGTCATCAGCTCGAAGGTGTAGCGCACGTCTTCTGCGGTGACGGGCTTGCCGTCCTCGAAGCGCGCCTTGGGGTTGAGGAAAAAACGAATCCACAGACCGTTCGGGTCCATCTCCATCTTTTCCGCGATCAATCCATAAACGGTGTACGGCTCATCCAGCGAGCGATAGGCCAATGGTGAGTAAACCCAGGTATCGACCTGCACCACATTGATACCCTGATCGACATAAGGGTTGAGGTAGTTGAACTGGCCGATTTCTTCCGCCGAACGGGTCAGTGAACCGCCTTTGGGGGCGTTCGGGTTGACGTAGTCAAAGTGCTGGAAGCCAGCCGGGTATTTCGGTGCCTCGCCATAGACGGTCAAGGCGTGAGTCGGGGCGGCCTGAGCGACCTGCCAGCAACTGCACAGCGCAACACCCAGAATCAGGCGCCGCAGAAAACGGGTATGACGCAACATGATGGGGCTTTCCTCGTACGCACTGAATGACGATGAGTCGCGAAAAAGCCCCCGGCCGGGGAAGGTGGATGAAACCTGGGCCGGAGGGGGCGAGCTCGCAATCTGACGTGGCCCAAGGAGCGTGTATGGGCCACGTCGTCACACTCAGAAGTGGTAAGTCGCGCGTGCGAACAGGGTGCGGCCCAGCGGGTCAGCGTAACGAGGGTCATAGCCGGACTGGAAGTTGTAGGCCTGGTTGGAGAACGGCGGGTTGCGGTCGAACATGTTGCGCACACCCGCGTCGATATCCAGCACCTTGTCGAAGGTATGACCCACCGACATGTCCCACAGCGCATACGACGCGACGCGCGCATTGGTGGTGCGGTCGTAGTCGTTGTAGCCGCTGGTGAAGCGGTTGGTGATGGAAGCGCGGGTATCGCCCAGTGCCCAGGTGCCGGTCAGAACGTGTTTCCAGCGCGAGATCACGCCGTCGCCCTGGAAGTCGCCGACCTTGTCGGTGTACGGGCCGTCGATGATGTTCTGGAAGTCATAACGGGTCACATAGGTGCCGGTCATGCCCAGACCGAACTGACCATAAGGTGTGTTCGGAAAGCGATAGTCGAGCGTTACGTCGACGCCGCTGGTCTTGACGATACCCAGGTTGGCGTTGCCGGTAACGATATTTGCAATCGAACCATCAGCAGCGCGCACGTAGCGGTCGGCGTAGGTGTTCGGATCATCAAACACAGTCGACTCGGGGAACGCCTGGATCTGGTTGGAAATGTGAATCCACCAGAAATCCAGGCCCATGGAAAGGTTGTTGACCGGCTGATAGACGAAGCCCAGCGTCATGTTGCGGGCTTTTTCCGGGGCCAGCTCGGTGTTGCCTCCACCATTGTTGAGGAACTGCTGCTGGCAATCACGACCGGCGTTACCACCCGGCTGAACGACGCCACCGGCACACAGAACCGGGTCGTTGTAATAGCCCTGAGTGAAAGTGGTACTGCGCGGGGCATACAGCTCGTAAAGCGACGGCGCGCGGAAACCTTCGCTGTAGGCACCACGGACCACCAGTTGCTTGAACGGCTGGTAGCGGAACGAGTATTTCGGATTGGTGGTGCTGCCGAAGTCGCTGTATTTGTCATGACGAACGGCGGCGGTCAGTTCAAGGCTGTCCAGCACGGGGACATTCAGTTCGGCGTATTGCGCCTTGACGCTCCTGTCACCTTCGACGCTACCGGCGGCATCTGCGCCCAGGCTGCTGATGTCGTTGACGTAGGCTTCGTACTGCTGATGCATTTTCTCTTTGCGATATTCGCCGCCCAACGCCAGACCCGCAGGGCCTGCACCGAACCAGTCACCGATTTCCCGGCTGATGCGCGCATCGAGCCCGGCCACCCGGCCCACAGCGCTGGAGTACTGGCCGTGATATTCGCTGGCATCGATCAGCGCCTGACCGGCAGCGGTTTGCGGGCCGAACGGGTTAAGGGTGCCATTGGCCAGGCCGTTGAGCATTGCAGCGTCACTGACATACCCGTTGGTGAGCGATGACAGGACTTTGTTCTGGTTGTAAGAAGCACCTACGTTGTAGTCCCAGCCGCCCACCAGGCCGTCGAAGTTCAGCAGAAAACGCTGGCTGGTGTTCTGGTCGCTGGACCCGCGTGGCCCGGCCGCCGTTTCTCGCCAGGCTGTGCTGATCGGTTGGGTCGGGTCGAGAGTAAAGTCGGTCGGTGCCGGAGTGATGCCGTTGCCGGGATAAAAAGGCGACGATGAGTCCAGAGACAGGCCGGTGAGAGGCGCTGGCCCGATATCGGTATGGTTGTTGTTACGGGCCCAGAAGTATTCGAGGCTGACGTTATGATCGTCTGCCAGCTTGCCGGTGGCCTTGCCAAAAAACGAGGTCTTTTCGGTTTGCGGGATCAGGTCGATGTATTCACGGGTGCTGAACCGGCAGATGCCGTTGCTGGCGATCAGGTTAGGGCCGCCGCAGTTTCTGCCCAGCGGGTTGGCAGAGTTGTCACCCTGGAAGTAATTGCCGGGATAGGCCGTACCGGAGGTCTGATTGAGCCCGCGTCCTGGCACGTAATCTCTGGCAAACGAGCGGTCGTTGGCGTCCAGGTTTTGCTGCTTGTTGTAGTTGAAGACACCCATGACGTTGAAGCGGTCTTGCTCCAGATCACCAAAGCCCCAACTGGCGCTCATGTCCTTGGTGGCACCGCCGCCGCTGGCGGTCGGGGTTTCTCCACCCAGGGTCAGGCTGCCGTCGGTCAGGGATTTTTTGGTGATGAAGTTGATCACACCGCCAATGGCGTCAGTGCCGTATAGCGCCGAGGCGCCGTCACGCAATACTTCCACACGGTCGATGGCGGCAAAAGGGATCATGTTCAGGTCGATGGCGCTGCCGTTAGGCGTGCCCACACCCGACAGTGCGTTATTGGCCAGACGGCGGCCGTTGAGCAGCACCAGCGTCTTGTTGGCGCCGATGCCGCGCATATCGGCAAACGAGGCACCTCCTGTTCCTGCACCGACCGAGCCTGCACTGTTGTTGATCGACTGGCTGCCGGTGATGCGCTGGACCATTTCCTGGGTGGTGGTCACGCCCTGTTTCTTCAGGTCGTCAGCGCGCAGGATGGTAATTGGCACTGCGGTTTCGGCATCGACCCGGCGGATCGCCGAACCGGTCACTTCTACACGTTGCAACTGGGTCGTGGCAGGCACAACCGCTGCGCTGGTGGTCACGGCCGAGCCGCTTGTGTCCGCGTCGACGGCGTCTGCCGCCTGAGCACCGCTCATGCCCATGGCCAATGCACAAAGCAGGGCACGTGGATGACGCCGGACCGCGAGGGCCAGTGGTTTGAGGGTGCAACCGGGAAGATTCATCAGCATGGTTAGTTCCGACTTGGTCCAGACGTTATTGAAATGGCCTTGTGAGCCCTCTGTTCCCGACGCGGTTGTGCCGAGCGGGAGTTCCACTTCTTCTTTTTCCAGCAAGCCGCTCCCCTCCAGAGGCTTTTCAGCCCACGGACAACCGCATTTACGGGGGGTCGGGTCAGACGGCTTCGCGCGGCGAAGCCGTCAAATCACCTGAGGGTCATTTCGCCGTCATGACGGATATCTTCGTAATGCCCGAACGCTCGATGGACGCCATGGCCTTGGCCACCTGGCCATAATTCACGGCGGTATCGGCCTGCAACTGGACGCGGATTTCCGGGTCCTTGGCCTTTTCGTCCTGCAGGCTTTTTTCCAGCAGTTCCGGGGCGATTTCCGATTTGGCGAGGTAGAACTTGCCGTCCTGATCAACGCTGACCACCACCGGGTTTTTCTTCTCGGCAGGGGCGACCGCATCAGTCTTGGGCAGGTTGACCTTGATCGCGTTGGTCATCAGCGGCGTGGTGACGATGAACACCACCAGCAGTACGAGCATCACATCCACCAACGGCGTGACGTTCATTTCGCTGAGTACTTCATCGCTGTCCTGAGTGGAGAAAGACATTAGCTGGCCTCCCGAACGGCATGGCCATTTTTGTTGGCGATGGGCTGACGGGTGACCGCGAAGGCGCTGCGCTGGGCAAGGGCGTCGAAGTCGTGGGCGAAGTCATCCATGTCGGCCACGGCGAGCTTGAGGCGGCGCAGGAAGAAGTTGTAGATCAGTACTGCTGGCACGGCTACGGCGATACCCACACCGGTGGCGACCAGCGCATGGCCGATAGGGCCGGCGACCGCTTCCAGGCTGGCCGAGCCGGTCACGCCGATGCTTTGCAGTGCTTCCATGATCCCCCAGACCGTACCGAATAGGCCGATGAACGGCGCGGTGCTACCGATACTGGCGAGAATTGCCTGACCACTTTCCAGTGCGCGGCGCTCTTTTTGTATCTGCTGGCGCAGGTTGCGCTCCAGGCGGTCCGAACGGTTGATGGTGTGCGCCAGTTGTTGCGTAGTACGCGGCGACTCATCGACCGCCATGGCTTCGAAGCCGCTGTTGGCGATACGCGCCAGCGCTCCAGGATATTGTGCAGAGTGCTCGGCGGCGGTCAGCAGGTCCGGCGCGCTCCAGAACGCCTTGGTGAACTGTTTGTTCTGCGATTTCTGACGCACGTACTGCGCCGACTTGATCAGCAACAGTGCCCAACTCAATACGGAAAACAGAATCAATGCCCAGAGCACGGCCGGGACAATCATGGAAGAGAGCGATGCGTTCATGGTTTAAACCTCACCAGCTTTAATAATTGAAGTGTCGGTTGTCAGGTGCCGGATCATTCCGGCAACTTGAAGTCGATGGTCTGCGTCGCGAAGCCTTCTATCGGCGTGTCACCCCGTTTGGCCGGAATGAACTTCCAGTTGCGCACGGCCTCAACGGCGGCTTCGTCCAATACCGGTTTGCCGCTGGATTTGGTCACCTCGACAGCGCCAGCGCGGCCGTTTGGCAGCACCTTGATGCGCAGAATCACGCGACCTTCCCAACTGCGGCGCAAGGCCAGCCCCGGGTATTCCGGCGGCGGGTTGCCCAGGCTGGCGAGCCCGGATACGGCAGCGCTTTCCTTGACCGGAGCCGGTGGCGCGGCAGGTGCCGGAGGTGCGGGCGCAGGTGCTGGCGGCGCAGGCGGGCTGGGCGCGGCAGCAGGCGTTGGCGCAGGTGGCGTCGGCTTTTTCACCGGCTCGACTTTCTTGACCGGCTTGGGCTTCTCGACCTTTGGCTTCTCCACCGGTTTTGGCGGCGGCTCTACCGCGTCCGGGTCCTCGACCGGTTGTTCCGGCTCGGGTGGTGGCGGCGGAGGTGGCGGCTCGGGCGGCGGCGGTTCCGGGGCGGGAGGTGTCGGGCTGGTCAGCTCAATAGTCATTTCCGGAACTTGTGGTGCAACTTCCGGCAGGTCTGGCTGGGCAGTTTGCATGTACCACCAGATCACACCATGGATAAGTACTGACGCAGCAATCAACACCATTACTTGTGGCTTGTTAAGGCCACCCGGTCGTGACGTATTGGCGCTGAAAGGAATGCCCTGCCACGCCGTCGAAGTGTCATCGGGCGAGGGAGAGGGAACCGCTTTCATTATCACCGCATCATTCATTAACGCTCCCTCGGGTAGTTAAAGGGCAATAAAAATCCGTTCGAATATTTTTGTGAATATTCGACTGAGGGCGGCCTGCACACTGTTTATATGCAGCGCACCGCGGTACCTGCGCACGGCAGGCTTAAACAGGGAAAAGCGGTTTACATCAGGGCGCTGGCATTGCTGATCCTTGCTTCTTATCGTCATGTACGGGGACGTACAGCGATGTTCCTGAATGCTTACATTGCAACCGCTGTGCCAGAAAGCCCACGCAGGGACCGTTGATTCAGAGCGGGTGTCGCATTCATGTAACTATTTATCGAATCCCGATTTCATGGACTTCGAAGGCATTCGAATGAAGGACTCCTTAAACAAAACAGCAGACAAATTCGTACCCTCTGCTGTGCCAGACGCGTTCGAAACTCGTGACCTGCTAGTCACTTTCCTGAATGCACCAATACTGTGTAACGAGGATCAAGTTGGTGCGCTAGTTACTCAAGAACTCATAAAGGACTGCTCCATGTGGGTCCGTGTTTATATGATCAGTAACCGTTGAAGAAACAAAAGCCATCGCACGAATGACGGCCAAATGAAACCACCTCAAATAAAGTGTCGGACAATCTTTATATGTGGGTTGCCCGTTAATTAAAAACAGGGGGTTTATCCTTATTGCGCGCACAGTTCTGCAAGGCCCTGATTAATCGTCAGAACATTCAAGGGCACACGCAAAATGACTTACGTCCAGACGTGCAGAGCCGTCGAAAAACAACATGCAGATCTGGATAACGCGAAGGCGACCGGGCAGGCACCGTTCAAGGCAGGCAATGCCTCAGGGGTAAGCAGCCAGCGTAACGGTGGTCTGACACAAGACTGATAGAGCACGGCTAGATTCCTTTCCTGGCGAGGAGAAAGACTTGTGGTCTGCCCTCCTGCACTGTTTGGGGACGCTCTGGCGTCCGTTAACTGCACTTTGGTGCGTGTAGGCACCCCTTGAATGCAGCGTGCACCAACGGTTTATGGCACGACCGTTCCACTTGAAAGAACTGTGCCAATTTGTGTCTTTTTGTATCTGGAGGGGTACATTTTATTTAGCGGCACGCTGCAAGTGGCGAGCTACAAGGCAGCAGCTTTGGCGGGAAGGGAAGAAATGGCAGCAAGCCGCCCGCTGAAAGGGCGGCTTGAGAGGCGTTGCAAATTACCAGAACGCAGCAGGTGCGCTGAGCGCCTTGCTGAATACCTCAATGGCACGCTCGACGTCTGCCTGCGTGGTGTAGCGGCCAAGGCTGACACGCACGCTGGCCAGAGCCTTGGCTGAATCCATCCCCAGAGCGAGCAGCACATGCGAGGGTGCATTGCTGGCCGAGTTGCATGCGGAGGTAGAAGACAACGCCAGGCTGTGGGATAGCTGCGAGCTGGTGAAGCCCCTGCGGGTGATGCACAGGTTCAGGGTGTGCGGGATGCGTTGTTGCGGACAGCCGTTGAGCTGCACATCCGGCAGGCTCAGCAGGCCTTCGCGCAGGTGGCGACTCAGCTCTTCGATACGGCGGTTTTCAGTGTCGGCCTGGCTGATCGCCAACGCAAAGGCCGTCCCCATGCCGACGATCTGATGGGTGGCCAAGGTGCCCGAACGAAAGCCGCCTTCATGTCCGCCGCCGTGGATCTGCGCTTTCAGCAACGAATGCGCGCGTGGGCCCACGTACAGCGCGCCAATACCCTTGGGGCCGTAGGCCTTGTGTGCCGAGAACGACATCAGGTCGACGGCCAGACTCGCCAGATCGACCTTCACCTTGCCGACTCCCTGCGCAGCGTCCACATGAAACAGCGCGCCGTGCTCGCGCACCAAGGCGCCAATGCTGGCGATATCGGTCAGCGTGCCCAGCTCGTTGTTCACCTGCATCAGTGATACCAGCAGCGTGTCTTCGCGCAGGGCAGCCTGAACCGCCTGCGGCTGGATCAGGCCCTGGGCGTCCGGTTTCAGCCAGGTGACGGGAAAGCCCTGACGCTCCAGCGTGCTGACGGTATCGAGCACTGCTTTGTGCTCCAGAACACTGGTAATGATGTGCCGACGCTGCGCGCTGTTGTCATGGGCGATGCCCTTGATCGCCAGGTTGTTGGACTCCGTGGCACCGGAGGTCCAGACGATAGTGTCGGCAGGCGCACCCACCGCATCGGCCACCTGCGCGCGTGCCTGTTCAACGGCCTGCCGCGCCACCTGCCCATAACCGTGCCCGCTGGATGCCGGATTACCGAAATGACCTTCGCGCCCCATGCAGGCAACCATAGCTTCGATGACCTGTTCATCAACAGGCGTGGTGGCGGCGTAATCCAGATAGAGCGCAGAAGTGGTCATGGGCAATTCGCTTTGTAATCGAGTCAAAATCAAGGGCTGGCATTACCAGACCGACTGCTTGAAAGATTACTGATCCGCACGAGAAATTTTTTTGATATTTGCACGTATACCAGCAGCCAAAGCGAAAAATTATTCGCTTTAGCTTGGATTTTTACGATTAAAAATTCTAGGATGCTGCTTCAGGCGCAGAATCGCAGTCATACACCATCGTTCCTCACGCTCCGCGTGGGAATGCAGTTCTGGACGCTCCGCGTCCAATCCGGGGATGCAAGGGGCTGCAAGGGGCTGCACCGTTGGGTGACGCAGAGCGTCACGAAATGCATGCCAACGCGGAGCATTGGCACGATAGTCATGCTGTGTGAGGCGCAGAATTGGAGTCAGACACCCATCGTTCCTCACGATCAGTGTAGAGCGACTAACGCAGGAAACCGCTAATGGACAAATTCGACCGGGCAATTCTCGACATCCTGCAAACCGACTGCACCCGCGCGGTGGCGGACATCGCCGAGCGCATCGGCCTGGGCAGCACCGCGTGCTGGCGACGCATCCAGAAGCTGGAAGAGGCCGGCATCATCGACCGCCGGGTTGCCCTGCTCAATCCGCAACGTCTGAACGTGTCGGTCAGCGTCTTTGCAGCCATCCGCACCAACCAGCACAACGCCGCCTGGCTCGAACAGTTTCACGCCGCCGTCGGCGAGCTGCCTGAAGTAGTCGAGTGCTACCGCATGGCAGGCGACACCGACTACATGCTGCGCATCGTCGTAGCCGACATCGCAGGGTACGACGCGGTGTACAAACAACTGATCAGCATCCCCGGGATCAGCGACGTAAGCTCCAGCTTCGCCATGGAGCAGATCAAATTCACCACCGGCCTGCCCTTGCAATACGCATCGTTTGGCGGCTGAGCACCGCCACGCTCATCGATTGAATCGAACCCTCAGCCCAATGCCACGTCCACTTTCTTTGGCAAACGAAAAAGGTGGCTGACATGACAACCGATCACATACTCACAAACAGCGTGCCCAAAGAAGACCCCGCCAGCCCGGAACTCGGCCAATACGACCGCGAAGCCGACCCGGTACTCGCCATGAACTCAAACAAGCCCGGCGTCGGTTCTGCCAAAGGCGATGAAGTGAAGAAGCGTACGGAAAATGACGAGGCCTACGAAGACGATGAGCCGGAAGTCTATTCGGATGACCCGGATATCGTGGCAGATGAAGGTGGTGGTGTTTCGCCGGGTTAAGGAAGTACAAACCTAGCGTTGAGGTGGTGTAACAGCTCAAACGTGTTCATGTAAGGGACGTTGAGCTGCTCACACAGGTTGGGGATGATGAACTTTCGCTTTGCGTCCAGATTACGCACCTCATGCGTAACTACGGTTGCTCCGGATGTCAGGGCCTTGGCGATCAGCCATGGATCGGCCCCATTAAGAAACTCCTCCATTGCTCCAGTCTTCATGCCTTGCGCTTGTGCTACCAACGTAGCGACTTTCACAAATTCGGCCTGAGTCTTTTCATCCGAAATGCTTTGGAAAAAAGTCGAATTATTTTTTGCCCAGTCAGCCAGCTCATCATGGCCTTTGGTAAGTTCGTCTTTAACAGGACCGATACTGGCCAAGAAAAATGTCTGGTTTTGAAGCAGCAACCATTGCCAATAAGCCGGACAAATCGTCATACCGTAATAGCGATTCTTGGCTTCAATCAGGGTGTTGGAGTCCATCAGAAACATCACCGGGCCAGTGTCTCCGCCAGCGTTCTTAACTTGGCTGGCTGTACACCGAGAAGACTACCTGCCTCACGCAACAGCATCCGCCCACTCAGGGTTTCGGTCAGTACAGCCTTACTCAGCCGCGTACTGTTTTTGGCCGTTGCATTGCGGTAGTAATCCCCGGCACCGCCTTTCTCTTCCCGGAATGCCTTTAGGACCTTCTGGTAATAGAGGCCGTACTGCTCTTGCGTAACGTAGCCCAGGTCCATCGCGCGTCGACCAATAACAAGCTTGCTGACATGAAACCTCGTAGCGAGAGAGGCCAGATTACTTTCCCATTCAATACCAGCGTTCCATACAGCTCGAAAAAGCTCTTCGGGTACAAGAAACTCACCCGCCACGGCGTTGCAGAATCGCTCTTCCTCTCGACCATTCGCAGTACCTGTAGTGGTCTAATGGTTCCGGACACTCATTTAGGCGAGAATATCGCCAGATAGAGGTGTCTGATGACCAAACAACGCCGTACCTTTTCCGTTGAATTCAAACGCGAGGCCGCAGGCCTCGTGCTCGATCAAGGCTATAGCCATATCGAAGCCTCCCGCTCGCTTGGGGTGGTCGAATCTGCGCTGCGTCGCTGGGTCAACCAGCTTCAACAAGAGCGCAACGGTGTCACTCCACAGAGCAAAGCCCTCACGCCCGAGCAGCAAAAAATCCAGGAGCTCGAAGCCCGGATCGCCCGTCTTGAGCGGGAGAAATCCATTTTAAAAAAGGCCACCGCGCTCTTGATGTCGGAAGAGCACGAGCGCATGCGCTGATTGATCAGCTCAGTGTCCATGAGCCAATCGAATTGCTGTGCGAAGTGTTCGAGGTACCTCGCTCGTGCTACTACAACCATTGCCTGCGGCGTCGGTCTCCAGACGCCGAGCGGGTTCGTTTACTTAGCCGAGTCAATGAGCTGTTCGGGCAAAGTCGAGGCGCTGCCGGCAGCCGCAGTATCGTGTCGATGATGCAGGCGGATGGCGAGCAAATCGGTCGGTTCAAGGTGCGTAGCTTGATGCGGGAGCTGGGATTAATCAGCAAGCAACCAGGCTCGCATGCTTATAAAAAAGCAACAGTGGAGCGGCCTGACATTCCGAACATTTTGAATCGGGAGTTCGATGTACCCGCGCCCAATCAGGTCTGGTGTGGCGACATCACCTACATCTGGGCGCAAGGAAAATGGCATTACCTGGCGGTGGTTATGGATCTTTACGCGCGTCGGGTGGTGGGCTGGGCGTTTTCGAACAAACCGGATACGGACTTGGTGATCAAGGCGCTGGACATGGCTTATGAGCAACGCGGCAAGCCTCAGGGCCTGCTGTTTCATTCCGACCAGGGCGTCCAATACGGGAGCCGACAGTTTCGCCAGCGGCTTTGGCGATACCGCATACGCCAGAGCATGAGCCGCCGGGGTAATTGCTACGACAACTCGCCGATGGAGCGTGTGTTCCGCAGCTTGAAAACTGAGTGGATACCGACCGTGGGCTACATGACGGTCCAAGAGGCTCAGCGGGATATCAGTCATTACCTGATGCATCGTTACAACTGGATTCGGCCACACCAGTTCAATGATGGAATGGCGCCCGCTCAGTACGAGAAAAACCTTAACGTCGTGTCCGGGATCAGTTGACCACTACAAAGCGTTGCCTAGACGATTCGAGTTTTGGGGCAGCCTCGGACAGTACGCCCAGAAGTTTGTATGCAACCCCAGCGTTCGCGACCGGTATATGCCCTACATTGGGCATAATGATCTGGACTGGACAGATCCAGACGTAGCACTACCGCTTATCCAAAATCTTGCACAAGGCGCTCCGTTTTTAGGAGGACAGATACGTTGTAGCGATGCGTTCAAAGCTGGTACCGCTATCGGGACACTCATCATAGCTTTAAGAAATGCAGCGGCCAGCGAAGCTGCGGCGTTGAAACTAGAACCGTTCGTTTGCTGGTCTCTATACGAAGCGCTTCGCTACGCGATTGAAATGCAGCAGATCAGTGTCGGAACTTATGATATTGAGGAACCCATTCCTACCCTTACGAATAATCCTCAGCAAAGGCTGCAGGCTGCGGAGGCGATGAGGTTCTGGATTTTCTCCCACCTCCTCGGGGATGACCATCCTTTCCATCAGCATTGTTTTGAACTCGGATGCAGTGGACCATTTCTGTTTGGTGACTTGGCACTACGATTTGGCTACCAGCTTCCCAAAGAGCCCCGAGGACACATGCTTCGTGGGCTGCGTGAAATCATGAAGCAAGCGATCCCGAAGGTTGCGGCCAGCGTGGCGTACCAAGTCCGCAGTGAAGCGTACAAGGCGTTTGCTGACTACCTATGCCCCTATCTTGATATTGGGTCTTGTCATGACGAAACGTCGGTGGGGAGCGCAATCGATGCGATGCCTGATGATGAGCTGATTGCTCAGTTTCCCAAGCAGATTTTAAAAGGTATCGACAGCATTATTCCCATGGTTTTTCACCAGGCAAAAGCGGTTGCGGTCTCTGGAGTCGACTGGGATTGGCTCAAGGCAGGGATTCGAGCTTTGTACGATGCTGGTAACTACCACGGAGCCGTCATCCGTCAACTGGATGGGACCATTGGGACTGGATGCGTCGAAATAGGCATGACCGGTTTCCTAGCCCCCATTTCAGACCCAAACGAGGAAGTGTACTTTTATGACAATCTCGCAGGGCACGCTTTCATGGCGAAAATTACGTGGCAGAAGTTGATTGAAACAGTTACTTCCGATTAACGTGTTGATCCCTTTTGAGCCGAGCAGCGACCCGCGCATTTCAACAGACGACGGGCGGGATCGGGCCATCAGCGGTCGTTCGCGTTTGATCGCAATGGGGCGAAATCCACCGCTTCTGAGGAATGATCACCCTAGATTATGCGCCGTTGGCTCCCATCTGGGCACGGCTTGGTAGAGGGACAAGCGCAAAGTAAGAAACACGATGGGTGTAGTGTGTGCGGTTGCCCGCCGTCCCTGAGAAAGCGAACGAGGCCTAATCTATCCGATGCGAGCACCCAATGTCATAGGCAGCCACCTTGCGGTGTAAAGCCCACCGTGTTTCTTGGTGACTAGGCTAACGAATCAATAGCCGCTCAGCAATTCTTTTTTCTCCAAAATAGTTAGTAAATCAAAGCTATGCCAATTTACAAACCAAATATTGTTATCAAAGTACTCCATCAGCGCTTTTGTTTTTACCTTACCAGGCTTTGCACCTATAACAGATTCATACAACTGCGAAGCAGTTGCTGAACGGAATTCGCGATCAACATAAGGGCAGGTTAATATATCCATTAAAAGATGAAACTTGTGCGAGTTTATTCGTGCATCATCAATTCGATTTAAATGTTGACGAATGCTCAGTGTCACTTTTTCTCGAGCTTCTCGATAAGAAGGTTCATTTCCGATGTAGTAAAGGAGGGTAATCACTTCAAAATAACTAAGTGGTTCGATGCTATCAAGCTTAGCTATACCCTGAAGCGCCTCCTTTGGCAAAAGGTATCGAGGGCCTAGCTCTTTGCAGAGTACCAAAACGTTCATTGCTTCGAGAAGACTGACATTAGAGTTTTTTGACAATATGCCTAAATAACCGCTGCTGGAGAAAAATTCTTTGCATAAGTGGTAGATCGTAGTTTTAATACTGTCAATCTCGGTAGGCATATGTTTTTCATAAAACGTACATGCTAATTTTACTGCTATACAAAGTTTTATTGAAGATTTGTGGCTTGGGTTTATGCTATAAAAATGGAAAATGGTTCGGATGGAGAAGTTGAAGAAATGAGAGAATCCTATTAACTGACTATCTACTCCGGTGGCTCGATTAATGTTTTCATCTGTAGCGCTGATTATTCGATTACTCAACCATCCGACTACGTAAGCGCTTACTAACTGATAAGCCTCTGAATCAGCACTGCAGGCAGCTTTGACATCATCAATGAAGTGTAGAGTTAGCGTTTTTTGGTTTGGTAATTCTCTTGGTGAGCCGTAGTTCTCTCCTGAAAAAAGAGACTCTCTTAAATTAATTAATCTACGTTGTACAGCTCTCAATGACTTGGTTTTCGATGTGATGAACGGGCGTTCTGCTCTTAATGATTTCGCTTCATTAATATTCAGCTTGTATGACTTACATTCAGCCTCGACCACCTGCATGATTTGGTTCGAAATCAAGTCTGAATTGGTGAATATGAAAAAATCATCTACGTACCGTCTCATGGAGTAATCTACGTCGATTTTTAGGCCGGAGACTTGAAGGCTTTTTTCTACTCGTTCGTCTATCTCCTGAAAAATTACCTCTGCAAATATCCTGCTAACTTCAGGTCCGATCGGGATTCCTGCAGTTTCATTATAGTTAGAGCAGCGCATTACCTGGTCAAAAAGATCGCCAAAAACACCATCAATTCCAATGTGCCGCTTGGTGTACTCTTTTGTTTTAAGCGCCCATGCGATTGAGTGCGTGTAAATACTATCAAAACATTTAGAAATGTCCATTGAACAGAATTGCGAATACTGTTTTTCTAGTCTGAGGTAGTCAAAAGACTCAAAAAATTTATGTAAGCGGGTATTCTCTCCATAGGCGAAGTACGTCGTTAGGTGTCTATCATTAAGTTCGTTTTCAACTGAGCTTGTTGTGTCGGAACGATATTTTTTTATATTTTCTTGTGGGTTCTTTATGTAGTATTTAGTGGTGATTTTTTGAGGTGCCCGTAGACTGAATTTGCTTTTTTTACAACATAGTAAAATCTGGTCGTCAAATTTTTTGTATAATTCAACAAAGTGAAGCTGAGAGCGCGGGTGTATCAGAGAAAGAGTTCGGGGTGAGTCAAGGTCTTTTCGAGTATTGTAAATATATGGGATGGAAAATTTCAGAGCTTTTTCGTCTGTGAGGAGATGTTTGAGTATTCTTTGAATATCCTCAGATCGCTCCTCAAGTTTCTGGACTTGTTTGCAAAAACCAAAATTGTCAAATATTACGGGCGTCTCATATGGACAGGTCTCAGTTAATAATATACGACGATAGTCCTGCTTGTGAACCCTCTGAGTCTGCCGCTCACTGGTCATAGCCACACCTTTTTAATAATTTCGAAGCTTTCGTACGAAAAAGAGTGAAATCGTCTATTCTTGAATCCAGAACTGAAGCTATAGCCGATTAGCCCTTTACGTTGGCGTAACGTTAATGCACCTTGTATTCGTAAAGATAGCGGAAATTCATTCGAAAACATTAACCCTCTAAAAAAGCTGTCTAGCTTAATAAGCGCACAGTCATCATCAGTGTTTTTGTGAATGTAGCTATAGTAAATACCTGTCTTAATGGTGATTTTTGTGCCGGGATCACTTATCTCGTAGTTGCCGGTAATTGCTCTCAGTCGATTCTTGAGAAGCTTAAAGTCGCTAGGGTTCTTTTTGCTTGCGACATAGTTTGTGAAAGATTTAATTATTCTATCTTGCAGCTTCTTGATTTTATTATCAGATATATCAACTAGCACATCACGCCGAGGGGCGCCTAATACAATATCTCTTGTAGTATTGTTAGATATTCGTATTTTGTATCCCAAGTAGCTAAGTGTAAAGTGTTTGTGTGTCGGTGCGTTTTTTTTCGTTGAGTTATGAATCGCTGGTATAGGTAAGAAGGAGCGTTTCTCTCCATCATGCAGGCAAAGTTCTTCAGGCAAAGTTTCCGTCACAAGGTCATCAAAGGAGTGTTGGCCGCATCTTTCTGATGTGATTAATAAAATATCGTCCACAAAACGAGCAAAGAAAAAAACATCATTATTATGGCGCATTGCTTGGTCAAAGCTTAACAGTCTCAGCTCCGATAAAGCACCACTGACAGCAAGGCCACGAGGCAGACCCGAAACCTCGTGAATATCAAGTATACAAAATAATCTTCGGATTAGCAGTATTGTTTGCCATGTACAAACTCCATCTTCGATTAGATGATCTAACAGCAGTTTTCGGTCTATGCTTTCGTAGAAGTTTTGGATGTCATATCTGTATACATTGAATGCTAAGCATTCTTTCATTATCGAAACAGCATTACTTACAAGGAATTGCCTATGAGACTGGGTTGCGGGATAGGCGGCTCTGATATTCTTTGCCAAAAGCCTAGCGATAACGGTATCCGAAATATCGCCAAAGCCATAGCCTGATTTTTTACCCAGGCAGAACTTTTTCAAGCCAGAAGAAAACGCTAAACCGTTAGCTATTCGCTGAGACGAGTCTTCGCCAATTTTTTTCGCACGGAGGAGTCATGCAAGACTGCACTTTTGCACTTATCCAAAAAATTGATACGGCGACGTAGATTGGTAGGCGTATAAGGTTGTTCATTCATCGCTAACTTCCTTGTGGCTGTACTCGTAGAGAAGACTGAAGTTGACAGCAGGGGGCGAAATGTGGTGCCAACGATATCAGAGGTGATTTGTAAATGCCATTATCCAGATTGTACGTGCACCAGTTAGCGTTCACATCGATGAGCAGATAGGCAGGACGTCGTTGCTTGTAGTTAGTCGATAATGACGCGGCCGTTGTAGTGGCTGATTGGTAGACCTCACAACCGTTGGAATGGGGATTGGTTGGCTACCAGCGTCGTTAACTGAGTTGCATCAGCTTCCCAGCGCCTGCGAAGAGTTGAGCTACGATCTAAATGGCAGTTTTTTTGCCGAAAGCGGCCTTCCAGTTGTGCTACAAAAATTGACGACTGTGCGGGTCGTTTGTAACTCTGACTTGGAGCTGTCTCGTGCGCCGATGGGCATTAGCCCCGCAGCAAAAAGGGCCCTACTGGGCCCTTTTTCAGATAAAGCTGGTTTTACTTCTTCAGCCATCCCTCGACGGCATTTGCACCGTATTCTGCTTTCCAGGCTTTCAACGCCTTGTGATTCCCGCCTTTGGTCTCGATCACCTCACCTGTATTCGGGTTTTTGTAAACTTTCAGGTCGCGTGGCTTGCGTGTGCCTGCAGGTTTTTCGGCGCTTGTGCTTCGGGCCGGGGCCTTTGGGTCGAGTAGGTTGACGATGTGCTTTAGGCTGAAGCCGTAATGTTCAAGCAGCTTGCGCAGCTTAGTTTCGAACTCGATTTCTTTCTTGAGCCTCTCATCGCCCTTCATGGTTTCCAGCGCCTGGAGCTGCTCGGCGAGGTGTTTTTCCAACTGGCGGTACTCTGCAAGTTTGGACATCATTTTTCCCTGTTTTTGATTGCGTGTGGTTATTCAGATTGAATGCGTCGTTCGCAAGTTCGGCCTATCTCCGGCGTGTCAGTTGGCCCTCTATGTGGGCCAGTTCCGCTTTGATTGCCTTGTGGTCAGCGCCTGGATCTGAATGGTTCTGGCCGGGGCCGCGTTGATGGTTTTCAACAGGGTCTCCAAATGAGCTTTCCGGGTTTTGATCGTGTCAGACCAACTCGGGGCGTTCTGGGGTCGCTTGGTCATTGTCATTACTCTGTCGTTACGCCAGGTGGCTCGTCTGTTCAGCCTGCAGACGTGTAGAGGTCTCGTTGAGTTGAAGCAGGTCCTGTGCGCCGTAGTTGCGCGCTCGGTCGGATAATTCATGCCACGTCCAGTTCCCGACGGTTTCGCCTTCCTGCGGAACCGCCAGTTTCAACAGGCTCACCTGATCAAGTCCGAGCAGGTTGTAATTCGCCCAGAGCCTTCCACCGACTTCAAACAATGCCTTAGCGGCCTCGTTCCATTTCTCTTCAAGCACCGTCTGAGAGAGCCACAGGGCGTCGCGTTCGATGCCCTTGTGCTTTTCCTGTGCTTCGACGATGTATTGATCTACGGTGGTCAGCTCCTGCTTGAGCGCGGATATGATCAGGCCTTGCCGACGATCATGCTCGGCGGCGGTTGCCAGGTTTTTTGCGGCTTTTTGTGCATCGGCATTGGCGGTCTTTTCGGCTTCGGTGTCGCCCCATGCGACAGCCTGTGCATACGCAGTAGCCGCGTCCGTTTCCGCCTGCCGGGCTTTGGCCATGTCCTCTACGGCCTGGTGTTGAATCTGTTCCAGGCGACTGCTGAGGCTCTGACGTTTTTCATTCAGCTCCTGCTCATCGGCTTTCCAGGTGTTCATGGCCTCGATGCAACCCGCCATCAGGGACTGGCTGTTGATGAGGGTCTCGCGGCGATTGATCTTCCGATCCAACAGGTCAGCTTCATGCTTGCGCGCATCGAAACGCGTTTTCAGCTCGTTGTACTTATCGCGCAGTTCGCGTTCCTGGGCAGGCCCAATGGACTGCTCATTTTCCAGCGCGGCTTCAAACGGCAGCAGCTGGGTATGCAGTTGATCAGCCTCTTTCAGCAGTTGATCGCGGCGGTCTTTCAGTTCTTGGATTTCGTTCATGTGTCTGGTCTCTGTTCAATTCGATTGGGGGTGGTTGAGCGGCTGGCGAGGCCGGGAATCAGCCGGCGCTACCTCGATCAGCAGGGATGCACTCAGGCAGCCCGAGCCTCGCTTTCAGCCAGTCCCGGAATCGTCTTCACGACGTAACAGCGTTGCGTGCCCAAGCCGGGTAGTCGGACCAGAGTCGATGCTTTGCCGTCGTTCCCAGGCTCAATGACGCCGCGCTGCAGCAGCTCCTTGTTCACTGCATTGATGTTCATGCCCCGGAAGATCTCCGAGCGCCAGGACTCGGGCAGCACGTAATACGTATTGGTGGTGTGCAGGGCGTCGCCCAGACCGTGTTCATCGATCTTTGCCGCTGCCGATTCCCAGCGGGTAAATCGGCTCTCGCCGAACCGCTCGATGACTTGGCGCAGTCGCGACACGATTGCGTCACCCTCGAAGTTACCGACGCCGCCACGCTCGTTCATCCATGCGTTAAGGCACACCCGAGCAGCGGTGGTGGCGGTGCCATCGGGCCAGCCTGTTATTCCCATCGCGGTGGCCAGTTCACCCGCTGCGGCGGCGAGGCCAAAGCGAGCGGCGGCACGGTGAGCTTGTCCGCTGGCCGACGCGGGTAACGATTTGGCGATAAAGCCTTCCAGCGTGCGGCGCAGGATGGCGGACCAAGCGTGGCGTTTGTCGGGCTCACACAGCGCTGTGAGAAAGGCGGTGAGCGGTGTGCCGTAGTATTTCGCGACCCGCGCTTTGAGTGCGTCGGATAGTGCTGCTGCGTCATCGAAACCGTTCAAGGTGTCGAACATGCCCAAGCCTTTGCTGGCATCGGCTGGAACGGCGAGCATGCGTACTTCCATGCCCGCTTTCAGTTCCTTATTCGCTTCGGCCATATGTTGGGCCAACGTCTTCTCGCCGGTGGAGAGGAACAGCAAACGCCACTCCTGTACCTGCCGACCCGCCTGGCCTCGATCATTAGCCCGTGCCTTGCCGGTGCCGTTGCCGAGCATGTACACCGTCTCGCCGATGATGCGCGGATCGCACATGCCGATTTCGTCCAGTACCAGAAGCCCGTCCGAGTGTGCGGCGGCGATGGATTCCAGTGCGTTGTCGGTCGAGCGCCACGAACGCACCAGGCGCGGTCCGCCGTAGATCGATGCGGCGACCTGCAGGTGCGTTGTCTTGCCGCCCGAGCTGTCACCGTACAAGTGAAAGCCGCCTGACTCATGACCCAGCATGTGCAGCAGCGGGCCAGCGAGGGCCACGCCGACCACAAACGCCAGACGATGGTTGCCCACGCACAACGCGCCGATCTGTTCTTGCCATTGTTCAAGCGTGCCCGCTTCGCTGATTGGCGGAAGCTGAGAACCGGCCTCGTAGAAGTGCAGGTGTTCGCTGTGTGCGCCGACCTGTTGTTCCGGTAGGAGAAAGGCGCTGTCGTGCCAGCCCAAGCGAGTGACCAGTCGCGCCCGCTGCGCGCTGTCAAAACCGCCGAGGTAACTCTGCAGGTCGTTGCGTGCATTACGTCCCGAACGGCTTCCTGCAAGGCGCAGGCCCATGTCCACCAATGGACCGAGTACGTCCTTACCGAAATCGCCGGTCATGGTGCGCGCCGGTATGTTCCAGCGCTTCTTGGCCCCGTCGGGGTCGTCGAACTCCACGAGTAGGCCCCAGTTATGGCCTTTGTCATCGCGGGTCCGGGCGAGGATCTCCAGAGGCGAACATACCGGACGCGCCTCGCCGTCGTCGCCTGCATAAAACACACCCTCGGGAGTGAGGCGAAAGCCGCCGGGCATCAGGTCGTTTTTCGGTTTCGCAGGGCGCTTGGCCGCTGGTTTCGTCTTCGCTTTCGGTTTGGGTTCTGGCTGCTCTGTTGTCGGTGTTTCCTCTACCAGGCCAAACAGTACGCCACTGCTCTCCAGCTCGGCGAAATGGGCAGCTGTCCAGCCTTTGGCAGCCGCATCGGCGGCATCATCGCCGTTGTCCCACTGACCACCTTTGGCGAAAGCAGCGCGTTCGTTTTTCATCGTGGGTTTGCGCTTGAACACATCCAACGCAATGAGCCTCACTGGGCCTGCGCCGATCTCGCGCAGCTTGTGGGCAACCGCGTCCATGCAGGCTGTGCCGCTGTCGTCGTTGTCTGGCCACAACAGCACGTTGCGGCCTTTGAGCGGTGTCAGGTCTGCTTTATGCCAAGAGTTGGAGCCGTTCGGCCAGCAGGTGGCCACGTAGTTCGGCATCAAATCCGCCGCTGCGTCTGCGGCCTTTTCGCCCTCGCACAAGACCACCGCCGCATCGGCACGTAGCGCCAGTTCATCCAGGCGCAAAAGCGGTCGGGGCTCGGGCGGTCCTTGCCAGCGCCATTGAGTCGTTTCACCATCGCTGCGTTTGCACCAGGTCAGCGGCGCAAAGACTTTTTTCGGTTTGTCGTCCTCATCGGGGCCGAGGTCGAAACGGTACAGCGCCATGAGCGGTTGACCCTGATCATCGCGATAAACCCAAACCTTGGACGGTGTGCCGTGCTGCCGGTGTTTAACCGGGCATTTGTTCATCACCTCGGCCGGGATCGGCTGAATGGCGGTCCACTCAGGGGCTTTGCTTTTGGCCGGTGCGGGTCTTGCGGGCGCGGAGTCAGCAGTTACGCCAAGCAGATCCGCCAGTTTGTTACAGGCCTCGACGTCGGAGCCGCCGTCGATGTAGCGGACCAGGTCGATCAAATCGCCGCCCTTGTCGCCGGTCGCGAAGTCAGACCAGGTGCCTTTGCTGATACTGATTTTCAGAGAGCCCGCACGCTTGTCCGCTCGGGTGGGGTTGGGTGCGGTGTACTCTTTGCCGCCGTCCACTCGCTTTCCGTTCGGGAGCCAGTGCGCCAGGACCTTGTCGATGTTGCGCAGCGCAGCAGATTTCACTTGTGCGAACGAAGGGCGCTTTTTCGTGCTGGAGGCGCTCATGGGCGATCCTCCGTTGGAAACTGCAGGCTGGTGGTCACGTCGTCGATGATGGCCTTGACCATATCGCCCAGGTAATGGGCAGCCCATGCAGCGCTGCTGTCGTCGTTCATGCCCGCTTGAAGCGTCAGTTTGTTGATGAAGTCCGTCAGCACGGAGGCGTGTTCTAAGGCCTCTTCGCAGGAAACGCCCGCATTGACGCTAAACAGCGGTTGGTTTCGGGCGTTGTATTTGGCAAAGGCGGTGTGCCCGGTGGTGTTGCCTTGGAAGGATGCGCTCACAGGCCACCTCCTTGCGCAGGACCGCGGCCTAGATCGTCCGCATGAAGCGCCAGAATGCGTATCAAACCCAGCGTGCCGCGCACGTCCCAGAGGGCGGCGGCGATGACGTGGTTGGCCAGGCTCGGCCCGTCGTTTTCAAACTGGTCTTCAAGCAGCAACAGCACCGAGCTGGCCCGGTCGACGGCGCAGGTGATGGCGTCGATGGGAATACCGGCATCGGCTGTTGGATTAACACAGAGCAGGTCTTCGGGCAGGGAAAAACTCAGGGCGTTGCTCATTGGGCACCCCCTGCGTTTTCGAGGGCGCGAGCTTTGGTCATGTGAGCGTTGTAGCGGGCAAGGCGTGTAGCGAGGCTGGAATTGGCGTGTAAAGCGGCGAGAGCCATTGCACGTTGGGCAGCGGCGCGATTTTTGAACGGATTGAGGCTGGGCATCTGGCAAAACTCCTATTGTTGAGGAGCTGCCACACTTCGTCGCCAAACGAATTAGGGTGGCAGCTGTGCGCAGGTTGGCGAACCGGGACAATAGGAACCCGGCAGACCCGAAGGTCTCCCACGCACAGCCGCCATAAAACGGGGATGCGGGCACAAAAAAAGCGCCTGCAATCGTAATGGGGGCGCCTGTGCGCCTACTGTAGATCGGGTCGCCAAACCCGGTCGCTGATTTTGCAGCGACGGCCGGAGAATAACGTCCGTTTTTGGGATGTGCAACTGTTTGAGCGACTTGCACTCGCGCTCGATGCGAAATACATTTGACGTGCATGTAGATTTACCTCACGCCTCCGGTTGCCCCCGGAGGCGTTTTCGTTTGTGCGTGCGCCGAACCTGCGACGTGATAGCCCGGCGTTCTGGCTCCAGATCGTGGCGAGCAGCTTGGAGCGGGGAGGGCTCAAGCAGCCTTCGCTTCGGTATCAAATAGCGGGGCGGGGACTTCGCCTTTCAGCCAGGCGAGAATTTTTCGATCTTCGTTACATCGACGGCGATGCATGACCGTCAGGTAGTCCCGACGCTCGCTAATGCTCTGCTCGATGTAAGTCGCCCGGTCTTCTTGCAGGCGCATTTCGCTGTGTAGCTTTTCGCTGTTGCCCTGTTCGGTGGCGAGATCGGTGGCCACGTAGTCCTGCCAAAACTTCGACTCATTGGCGAAGCCGCCAGACTGGTCGACCAGCCAGTAAGTCACCCAGTCATTGAGGCCGACCGTTCGCAATGCCTTACGGCGACCTTCCTTCATCGCGAAATGGCCAGTCCCATGCACGCTGGCGAACTCGCGGCGGATCGCATGCTTGCGAATCCACTCAGGGACATTCCAAGGGTTGGGTCTGAGAGGAAGAGCCAAGCCGTCTGCATTGAAAAAGATCGCTTCTTGGTCCAAGCCATTCCAGCTGATACCCGCAATGGTGCGACTCTTCCAGTTGAGCTCGTCCGGCCTGTAAAGCTGGAACCCGATGCTGTAGGAGTCGATGAAAGGCCCGTCGCCTTTGGGTATGCGATTGTTCATGCGGCCACCTGATCGCGAGCAGCGATGCGCGCTCGTGTCCATGCCTGAACCTCCCCCAAGACCCATGCAACGGGCGCACCTCGGGCGTTGCTGTTGCTCAGTTTTACCGGGAGCGGAAAGCCGCTGTCTTGTTGCTGCATCAGCTTGTAAATCGTGGGGCGGGCGAGGCCGACTATCGCAATGACTTCGCTGATGCGAATGAGCGTGGTGGCGGGATCACGAGCTGGTTGCGCGGTGTTAATTGCTTGTAGAGGGGATGACATAGCCGTGCCTATATGGTGAGAGACAGGCACAGACTAGGGAGGCGGAAAAAAGCAAACACGGTTTGCTTTTAAGAAAATTTACCGAGGTAAGTAGCCACAGGTGACCAGGTATTTCTTGATGGTGGGCTCAGACGCTATCCCTTGTTCGACCAACGCTCGTTTTAGTGTTCGCTCTGAAATAGCCGGGTTGCCCAGAATGAGACGGTCGGCGGCTTTGCAAATGCGCTTGCGCAGGTCCGCTGCGTTCTGCTGCTTTACCGAGTCCGGGTGGCTGTTGGCCCTACCAGCCGCCGCGCCTCTTTGCGAAGCTTGGACGGAAAACGCGTTGGTCAGCGCCTTATTCAGCGCTTTCCTTAAAAAGTTGGCTACATTGAAATTGCCCTTCGCTACGTCGACCTCTTCAACCTGCTTGAAGATGCTCGCAAGCATGAGCGCCTTGTCGGCCTCACCCATGAAGGTGCGAAAGGATTCTCGAGCGTCAATCTCCACCCCCGGATGCTTTAGCCGCTCCTTACCCACCAGTGCGCAATACCTATCAGGATCTGTCGCTTGCATTTGGGCGATGAGATCGACATCCAGCTCGAAGACGTAGAGTTCCGTTTCAAAGAGCCAATTAGCGAGTACCTGGACAGCTTGAACGCTCTGCACCAGAGCGTAAGTTGCTACGAGTTGCGAGTCAGCATCGTTGTGGTCAACTCCAAGAAATCCTCTCATGACACTCGGCAGCGAACCGGAATCTCTATAGCTGGCCTGGTCCTCAATCTCATCGCGCAGTCGGAACATGGTGGCCACTACCGATCCTGCTCGATCAGGGTAGCTGCCATCCTCAAGCCAGAATGACGTGGCGTAATTGGCCACATCTAGAGCTTCTTTGAAATGCTCACGAAATTGCGGATACAGCGCTAACTCATGCACAGCCTGTTCGATGCCGTCCAGTTCCTCAAGCAAATTGCTGACATCGCATCCAGCAATTTCAAGGCAACCAACCGGCATATTCTCATTGTCCATCGACCGCCCCTTGGCCCCGGCTTGTGTCACATTTACAGCGGTTCGGCAGTACTACAGTTCGGGCCAGCAGCGGAGTAGCTGGGGCAGTGTTGTTACACGATTCGGCCTCGTAACACGTCACACTGTGTCGCCCATGTCGTCGTGTAACTTGAATTAATTCATTTATAATCAATGACTTATAGTTGTTCGCTACACCTGTAACACGAGTAACACCGCTTTTGGAGGGGGTATGGATTTGAAATCTCATAGGGCCTTTCCAAATTGGCCGTGGACAACATTGGCAGATGCGAGCTCGTCAAGATGATCGGCATACCACTGCATCATGACTTTACGTTGAGGTAAATAAACCGCTTTGTTGTACACCCCTGCGATTCCTTCCTTCACATGGGAAAGCTGCGCTTCAATATGATTTTCATCAAAACCCTGCTCGTTAAGGATCGTGCTTGCGATATGACGGAAGCCATGACCTGTTTGGCGTCCGCCATAACCGAGTCTCCGCAAGGCCATCAGAAAAACGGTATTGCTGCGGGGTATGGTCCTATCTTTCCTGCCGGGAAACAGCAGTGGGTATGCTCCTGTAAGCGAGCGCAACTCAGTGATGGCTTCGACAGCTTGGCGGGATAGGGGAACCACGTGTTCACGCCGACGCTTCATGCGTTCGGCGGGGATCGTCCAGAGCTTTTTATTGAGATCAATCTCTGACCAGCGTGCTTCTCGAATTTCACTCGGGCGTGCGGCCAACAACGCAAGCAAGCGGAGCCCCAAACGAACGTCCTTTGCATGAGGGTAAGAATTGATCGCACGGAGCAGTGCGGGTAGCTCTTCTACTGACACGTGCGCGTAGTTTTCGGCGCTACGGGTCTGAAGGAATTTGTTGAGACCTTCGAGAGGATTGTGGATGGCTCGCCCGGTTACGCGAGCCAAGTCATAGATCTCTTTGCAAGTGGCCCGAACTCTACCATTTGGTCAATGATCCCTTTCTGCTCCATGCTGCGCAGGAACTCCATCCATTCAAGAGGCAGTATCTCGGTATAAACCCGCTTCCCGAATATTGGAAACGCATGCAGCTCCAAAGCTCCAATGATTCTCCGGGCGGTGCCTGCTTCCCAGCTCGACCGTCTGGAATCAAACCACTCCCGTGCTAGCGCTTCGAAAGTGTTATTGGCTGCCTCCAGGTCAGCAGCTCTCCTCGCCTGTTTGCTGGCTAGCGGATTTTTTCCATTGGATGAGTCTTCGCGCAGTTGTGCAGCCTTCTGTCTGGCTAGAGAGCCGCTGACTTCGGGATAGCCGCCTAGCCCTAGCCAAGACCATTTTCCGTCTGGTTTCTTGTAGCGCAATTCCCAAGACTTCTGGCCATTTGCTTTGACTCGAAAGTACAAGCCGTTGCCATCTTGCTCCCGATAGGTTGCATTCTCTGGTTCCAGCCCGGAGAGGGTTGTGTCGGCTAGCGGGCGACGTTTGATGTCACTACGTTTCACGGCTTGTATGCCTCCTGTTCAAGGAATTGCAAAGCATACACGTGGGCATACACGGCGTGAAGGTATAGGGGTGGATCGCTGTGGATAGCCAGAGACAACAAAGCCCGCTCAGGGCGGGCTTCTTGGGGAGATTTGTAGACTGTGTGAGGCAGGTCTAGATTGCTATATGGTGCACCAGGCGGGATTCGAACCCACGACCCCTGCCTTCGGAGGGCAGTACTCTATCCAGCTGAGCTACTGGTGCGACGCGGGCGCCATGATACTCACATGGGTACGGGGCGTCCAGTTACAGGCGGCCTGCAACGCAAATCATCCAGCGCCCCCCGGCAGACGGACGCGAGTAAGCCTTTCATCACCCCACACCCACTGCCACCCACAAAGGAACAGCCCACCGCTACCGGCACAACCACCAGCTGGTGCATGATGCTTCCCATACCACTCAGCCAGATCGTTCTCACCGAGGGCCTCTTATCAATCAGTTCAAAAGCATCGAGCGCAGCCCGTGCCGCGTTCTTATTACCGGGGCCAGTATCGCGGGCTGTGCCGCGGCCTGGTGGCTGGCGCAGCGTGACTGTGATGTCACGGTTGTCGAGCAGGCGCCTGCCTTTCGTGATGGCGGGCAGAATGTGGATGTGCGGGGCGCGGCCCGGCAGGTTCTGCGTTTGATGGGGCTTGAGCAGGCGGTAAAGGAGCTCAATACCGGCGAGACCGGGCTTGCGTGGGTCGATGAGGACAACCGCACGGCGGCGCAAATTGATCTGTCCGGTCTGGAGGTCGATGGTCCGACGGCTGAGCTTGAGGTGTTGCGCGGGGATCTTGCGCGCCTGCTTTATGAGGCGTCGTCTGCTGATGCGTTCTATCGCTTTGGTGATCGTATTGTGTCGGTCGAGCATGATGCTGAGGGCGTATCTGTCACGTTCGAGAGCGGTGGCGAGGAGCGTTTTGATCTGTTGATCATTGCTGAAGGTGTCGGTTCGCGCACGCGGGAGCTGGTGTTCCCCGGCGAGAATCAGCCGCGCCGTATGGATCTGACCAGCGCGTTCTTCACTGTGCCCCGCGCGCCGACTGATAGCCAGACGGCGCGTTGGTATAACGCGGTGGGCGGGCGCAGTGCGGGCGTTCGTCCGGATAATCGAGGTACGACGCGTGCGTTCTTTAATGTGCATGGCCGAAGCCACCTGACGGTCGGCAACAGTGTTGCCGAGCAGAAGGCGTTTCTCCGGGCGTCGTTTGCAGGCGCGGGATGGGAGGTGCCTCGCCTGCTGGAGGGGATGGAGGCGGCGGAGGATTTCTGGTTCGATGATTTGCGCCAGGTGAAGATGGATCGCTGGTCGAATGGCCCTGTGGTGTTGCTGGGCGATGCGGCCTGGTGTGTCACGCCACTGGGTGGGGTCGGTGCTTCGCTGGCGCTGATTGGTGCGTATGTGTTGGCGGGCGAACTCACCAGAACCGACACCATTGCAGGGGCCCTTGCTGCGTACGAATATGTGCTGCGGCCTGTGGTGAAAAAGTCGCAGAATGTGCCGAAGCTGGTGCCGCGTCTGGTTCATCCTCGCAGTCGCACGGGGGTGAAGGTCCTTCGCGCCGTGCAGCGTTTGGTGGCAACACCCTTCATCAGCAAGCGTGCTGCCAAGGCGCTGACCCCGGCGATTCAGTCCTTCACGCTTCCGGATTATCGATAGCGCTACAGGCGTGCGTTAAAAGCTGCGCCGGGCCCTGCGGTGGTCATGGCGCTGTCGAACTCGATCAGCCACGGCCCGGCCAGGACGATGATCGGGTCGTTCGGCAATGCCTTGAGGTTGATCGTGACCTTCGCCGGTTGCTCCGTGGTCGCTCACGGCTTTTATGCGCTGCCTGATCACACTGCGGCTGCCTTGCGGTCAGGTTCGGCGCTGATCAGAAAACCACCCACCTCCGTACGCCCGTTCTTTTTTTCGAACGGGCTATTGTCCTTTCCCCCCGCAATGCCTAGGATTCGTTTGAGATTTCAAACGCTCTTGTTCGGTCTTCCTGCTTTCATGCGTTGCGCAGCGCTGGAACCCGATGGAATGTTTTCTTGGCGATGGCTTCCAAATAGGGTGCATCGATATCAATTGTTCGCATCGCCTCTCGGGCGGTGCTGTTTAGGAGGCCGACATGCAGCTCAAAGATTCCACACTGTTCCGCCAGCAAGCCTACATCAACGGCCAGTGGCTGGATGCGGACGGTGGTCAGTCGATCAAGGTCAACAACCCTGCCAACAACGAAATCCTCGGCACTGTGCCGAAAATGGGCGCAGCCGAGACGCGTCGGGCGATTGAGGCGGCTGACAAGGCGCTGCCGGCCTGGCGTGCGCTGACCGCCAAAGAGCGCGGCAACAAGCTGCGCCGCTGGTTCGAGCTGATGATCGAGAACCAGGACGACCTGGGCCTGTTGATGACCCTGGAGCAGGGCAAGCCGCTGGCCGAGGCCAAGGGCGAGATCACCTACGCCGCGTCGTTTATCGAGTGGTTCGCTGAAGAAGCCAAGCGCGTCTATGGCGATGTGATCCCCGGTCACCAGCCAGACAAGCGTCTGATCGTGCTCAAGCAACCGATTGGTGTGACGGCGGCGATCACCCCGTGGAACTTCCCGGCGGCAATGATCACCCGCAAGGCCGGTCCGGCGCTGGCGGCGGGCTGCACCATGGTGCTCAAGCCTGCGTCGCAAACGCCGTTCTCGGCACTGGCCCTGGCTGAACTGGCCGAGCGTGCGGGTATCCCGGCTGGTGTGTTCAGCGTGGTGACCGGCAGCGCAGGCGATATCGGTGCCGAGCTGACCGGCAACCCGATCGTGCGCAAACTGTCCTTCACCGGCTCGACCGACATTGGTCGCCAGCTGATGGCCGAGTGCGCCAAGGACATCAAGAAGGTTTCCCTGGAACTGGGCGGTAACGCGCCTTTCATCGTGTTCGACGATGCCGACCTCGATAAGGCAGTCGAAGGCGCGATGATCTCCAAGTACCGCAACAACGGCCAGACCTGCGTGTGCGCCAACCGCATTTACGTGCAGGACGCGGTGTATGACGCGTTCTCCGAGAAGCTCAAGGCGGCGGTCGGCAAGCTGAAGATCGGTAACGGCCTGGAAGAAGGCGTCACCACCGGCCCGTTGATCGACGACAAGGCCGTGGCCAAGGTCAAGGAACACATCGCCGACGCGGTCAGCAAAGGCGCAACCGTGCTGACTGGCGGCAACAGCTTGGAAGGCTCGTTCTTCGAACCGACTATTCTGGTCAACGTATCGAAAGATGCAGCCGTGGCCAGGGAAGAAACCTTTGGTCCGCTGGCCCCGCTGTTCCGCTTCAAGGACGAGGCTGAAGTGATTGCGATGGCCAACGACACCGAGTTCGGTCTGGCGTCGTACTTCTATGCGCAGAACATGAGCCGCGTGTTCCGTGTTGCCGAGGCGCTGGAATATGGCATGGTGGGTATCAATACCGGCCTGATCTCCAACGAACTGGCACCGTTTGGTGGTATCAAGTCGTCCGGCCTGGGCCGTGAAGGCTCCAAGTACGGCATCGAAGATTATCTGGAAATCAAATACCTCTGCCTGTCGGTCTGACTGACCCGGTTTGATTGACTCGGTCTGACTGACGTTGAGGTATTGCAGCCGATGATGCGCGAGAGCGACGTGTCATCGGCTTTTGTTGCACCGTAGTTTCCTGGTGGCCTGAAGGCTGCAGCAGTCGATCATCGTATGCTGCCGCAGTTGATCCGGTCCGCTTGATCCTTGACCCACGCCGACCGATGAGCGGCGAATGAGGAATACATGAGCAAGACTAACGAATCCCTGATGCAACGCCGCCATGCAGCCGTCCCGCGTGGCGTTGGTCAAATCCACCCGATCTTCGCAGCTTCGGCGAAGAACGCGACCGTTACCGACGTGGAAGGTCGTGAATTCATCGACTTCGCGGGCGGCATTGCCGTTCTGAATACCGGTCACCTGCACCCGAAGATTATCGCTGCGGTGCAAGAGCAGCTGACCAAGCTGAGCCATACCTGCTTCCAGGTGCTGGCCTACGAGCCTTACGTCGAGCTGTGCGAGAAAATCAACGCCAAAGTGCCGGGTGATTTCGACAAGAAAACCCTACTGGTCACCACCGGTTCCGAAGCGGTTGAAAACGCCGTGAAGATCGCGCGTGCTGCCACTGGCCGTGCGGGCGTGATCGCCTTCACCGGCGCTTACCATGGTCGCACCATGATGACCCTGGGCCTGACCGGCAAGGTTGTGCCTTACTCGGCGGGCATGGGCCTGATGCCGGGCGGTATCTTCCGCGCTCTGTACCCTTGCGAGCTGCATGGCGTGAGCGTTGACGATTCCATCGCCAGCATCGAGCGCATCTTCAAGAACGACGCCGAACCCAAGGACATCGCTGCGATCATCATCGAACCCGTTCAGGGCGAAGGTGGTTTCTACGTGGCACCGAAGGCGTTCATGCTGCGTCTGCGCGAGCTGTGCGACAAGCACGGCATTCTGCTGATCGCTGACGAAGTGCAGACCGGCGCTGGCCGTACCGGCACGTTCTTCGCGATGGAACAGATGGGCGTTGCGGCCGACCTGACCACCTTCGCCAAGTCCATCGCCGGTGGCTTCCCGCTGGCGGGCGTGTGCGGCAAGGCTGAATACATGGATGCCATCGCACCGGGCGGTCTGGGCGGCACTTATGCCGGTAGCCCGGTTGCTTGCGCTGCGGCGCTGGCGGTTTTGGATATCTTCGAAGAAGAGCACCTGCTGGACCGTTGCAAGGCAGTTGGCGAGCGTCTGGTGACTGCGCTCAAGGGCATTCAGGCCAAGTACCCGGTCATCGGCGAAGTGCGTGCGCTGGGCGCGATGATTGCCGTCGAGCTGTTCGAAGATGGCGATTCGCACAAGCCTAACGCCGCAGCAGTGGCGCAGGTAGTTGCCAAGGCGCGTGACAAGGGTCTGATCCTGCTGTCCTGCGGTACTTACGGCAACGTGTTGCGCGTACTTGTACCGTTGACCGCTGAAGACGAATTGCTGACCCGTGGGCTGGCTATTCTGGAAGAATGCTTCGCTGAAATAGCGTAAAAAGTGTGAAGTCGTAAATTGATTAATTTATGACCAAACAGACAAAAAAAGCCCGTTTCGACGGGTTTTTTTTGGTCTAGAGCAGGGTATTTCGCTCTTTTTGCTATATCCGGACGAAGGCTTTCGCTAAGGTGAACGCATCGATGTCGGAGAGTCATGATGACTGCTGTAGATTTGCCCGCGGTACCTCGCGTATTGATTGCTGAGTCTGATCCGTGGGTTCGCGAAACACTCAGCGATCTGGTGTTGGGTGTGCGAGCGGACGTCGACCTGGAAATGTGTACCGATGGCAAGCAGGCCGTCGAATGGATGAAGAAACAACTGCCTGACCTGATCATCGCCGCACGCGAGCTGCCGGGGATCGACGGGTTGAGCCTGTTGCGTGGCGTACGCAACCTGCGTCGTCAGCCCGCCATCCCTTTCATTCTGATCAGCAATCGCAACGACAGCGCCAGCGTGCGTGAGGTCTTGCCACTGGCGCCGACTGCCTATCTGACCAAACCCCTGAATACCGAAGGGCTACGCCAGCGCCTGGAAAGCCTGCTGCTGGAACGTCAGGCCCCGGTTGCAGGCGCAGTGCCCGCGCTGACGCCGGGTTTGACGCTGACCAAGTTTCTCGACAAGCGCCGTGACGTGGCTGACGGCGCGCCGCTGTTCGTCGATGTCGCGACGGCGATAAAACTCAGCCAGACCGCCAACGGCATCGACGCTGCCTTGCTGGAGCAGGAGCTGCGCAACGATCCGCACATCACTGCCGTGTTGATCGCCGCCGCCAACAGTGCCACGCAACATTTGGGCAAGCCGGTGCAGACCATGGGCGGGGCGCTGGCCATTCTCGGGCCGGTGCAGGGCGCAAATATCGCATCAGGCCTGGCCAAGAAACGTATGGCCGTGCTGACCAGCGACGCGTTGCTGGCCCAGGCCAGTGAGCTTTGGACCATGTCGCAGCGCACGGCTGATTACGCGCGCATTCTGGGCGGCATGCTGGAGCTGGATGTAGAGCGTTGCTTCTGTGCCGGTCTGCTGCAGTCGCTGGGCGATCTTGCTGTGCTGGGTTGTTTGCAGGAGTGGCTGCTGGCCGGTGGCGAGTTGAATGAAGACGTGATCAAGCAATCGCTGGAGCAGTATTCCGCTGCCTTCGGTTCCGCTCTGCGCACCCGCTGGCGTTTGCCGCTGGAACTGCGTGAGCTGATCGCTGCGGTGTATCAGTACAACACCGGCATCTTTACTCGCGAAGTGTTGGCAATGAACCTGGCGGGGCAGATGGCACGTCTGGGCGAGGAAGAGAGTGTCAACACGCTGATCAAGACCAAGTCGGCCAAACTGTTGAAGCTGAGCGTCGGTGACTTGCAGCGTTTGCGCAAGAAACTGACCGGCGTGACTGACCCTAGCCTGTTGAAACCCTTGCCAACCGAACCTGAGGTGGCTGCCGAGACGGTGGAGGGGGAGGACGAGCCTGATTTGCTGGACCTGACACCTGAACCACCTGCCGAAGAGGCTGCTGTAATCGAGGACCCGGCCAGCGCCATTCAGGGCCCGCTCGAGAAGTAGAACCTGACTGAGGCCTTCGCGAGCAAGACGGATCGCCGCCCCGGTCGCGCCCACAGGGTGTGATGCCGTGTGCGCACTTGCTCGCGAAGGCTATATTCCAAACGCAGCCAATGCATTGACTGTACCGCCCTCTTCGCGGACAAGTCCGCTCCTACAGGGCACCGCAGACTCCCACAGGACTTGATGCCGTGAGTTTGTGGGAGCGACCGGGCGGCGATCCGCCTTGCTCGCGAAGGGGCCAGTCGTGCTTTCTACAGTCGAGAAGGCATGTCAGACCAGCACGATCTGATTCTTGCCCTGGCGCTTGGCCTGATACATGGCGGCGTCGGCGCGGCCGTAGAGGGTTTCCAGGCTTGAGTCTTCCGGGCCCAGATTAGTCAGGCCCTGGCTGGCGGTGATACTGAAGGTGGTGCCGCCTGACTGGAAGTTCTGGCGCTGGATCTCGCGTTGCAGGCGCTCGGCGATCTGCATGGCCATGTCCGGCGCGCAGCCGGGGAAGACCGCGGCGAACTCTTCACCACCGATACGCCCGAACAGGTCACCACGCCTCAATGCCGAACGACCGCTTTCGGCGATGCGTTGCAGCACGGTATCGCCTTCCTGATGGCCGTAGGTGTCGTTGACCAGCTTGAAGTCATCGATATCCAGCAGCAGAAAGGCCAGCGGCGTGCCGTTGAGGCGAGCCAGTTCGAACTCGCGCTGGGCGCATTCGAAAAAGTGCCGACGGTTGCTGCTCTGGGTCAGCACGTCGGTGGTTGCCAGGCGTTGCAGCTCATCCTCGAGGTGTTTCTTGTCGGTGATGTCTTCGGCGATGCCCACCACGATCAGGCGCTGGCTGGCGTCGGCGCGATGGCTGACGAAGCATTTGTCGCTGAGCCAGCGTACTTCACCGTCCGCACGGATGATTCGGTACTCGCGGTCCTCGATCGAGCCTTTCTCGATCACCTCGTTGAGGCTGCGCTCGGCGTAGTTCAGGTCATCCGGGTAGATACTGTCGCGCCACTCGCTGTAATCGGCCAGCAGCAAGCCCGCCGAGCGGCCGAAGATACGCTCGTACGCCGGGCTGACGTAAATCATGTGCTGGGTTTCCCAGTCAAACGCCCACAGAACAGCATTCACACTCACCAACAATGAGCTGAACAGTTGTTCACGCTCGCTCAGGCGGGCAACTTCTGCCTGGGCGTGCATCAGGGCTAACAGGGTTTCTGCGGCTGTGGGCATATCAGTGATCGGCGTGCCGGGTAGGGAGGTAGGAGGCTGCTTTTCCATAAGATCCATCTCAAGCGTTACGGCCAGTGCCGTGCCCTATCCCGTTTGGCGGGAAAGTTGATGAGATAGATTGGCAGGGGATAAGTTCCGGGACCGGCGCACCTGCGGGAGGCGCGCCGATCAACGGTATCAGGCGTGGGCGGGGCGTAGCGAGTAGGTTTTCAGCTGGTCGGCGAACTCACGCAGCGAGTGAATACCACTGGCTTCGGCCTCGTGAATCCACTCTTTGATGGCTGAAAGCATGTCATGGCCATTGCTGCTGGTCTTGACCCAGATCTGCTGCAACGCCAGACGCTTTTCGTAGATCACTTTCAGCGCATGGCTGTGTTCCAGCATGGTCTGAATGCGCAAATGATGCTTGTCATCGAGCAGACTGGTCTCACGTGACAGCAGCCGTTTGGCGCGACTGAACTGATGACGCACCGATTCGTCGGCCTTGGCCAGTTCCTGGGCAACCAGCGGCGCGATGACCAGCTTGCGATACTGCGCCATGATCTGGAAACGGTTGTTTAGGATCGCCATGGCGGTGTCCATGTCCATGTGGCCCTTGCCTTCGACCCGATGGGCGATGGGCGCAACCCGCTGGACCTTGGCCAGCCCCAGGAAACTGAACAGCTTGATCCACGCCCAGCCCATGTCGAATTCCCAGGGCTTGACCGAAAGCTTGGCCGAGTTGGGATAGGTGTGGTGGTTGTTGTGCAGCTCTTCACCGCCGATCACGATGCCCCACGGCACCAGATTGGTGGCCGCGTCACGGCATTCGAAGTTGCGATAGCCGACGGCATGGCCCAGACCGTTGACCACGCCAGCAGCCCAGAAGGGAATCCACATCATCTGGACGGCCCACACGGTGATACCGAGCGCACCGAACAGTGCCACGTCGATGACTGCCATCAGGGCGATACCCAGCAGCTTGTAGCGCGAATACAGGTTGCGCTCGATCCAGTCTTCCGGGCAGTTCTTGCCGTAAATACGCAGGGTGTCCTGGTTCTGCGCTTCTTCGCGGTACAGCTCGGCGCCTTTGCGCAGTACGGTGGACAGGCCTTTGACGACCGGGCTGTGCGGGTCGTCGACGGTTTCGCATTTCGCGTGGTGTTTGCGGTGGATGGCTGTCCACTCGCGGGTGTTCTGGGCAGTGGTCAGCCACAGCCAGAAACGGAAGAAGTGTTTCAGCCCCGCATTGAGCTCAAGCGAGCGGTGGGCTGAGTAGCGGTGCAGATAGACCGTGACGCCGACAATAGTCACATGGGTCATCGCCAGCGTGACTGCTATTACCTGCCAGACGGAAAGGTCGAGCAAACCGTTGTACCACATAGGCTGTTTGGCCCTCGTAAAGATACTCATGAAGAAAAAAGTTACGCGTGCATTATCACTGACATCCCACAGAAAACCAGTCACCCTTTCAGATAAGAGTCGCAGGATGTTTCTTGCTTTATAATTCCGGCTTTATCTGAGGTTCTTCGTTTCCGATGTCAGATTACTCCCTTGGCGCGCTGCGAACGGCCGTCCTGTATGGGCTGCTGTCCATTTTGTGGTTTGTGACGTGCGACCTGTTGCTGCCCTTTTTCATAAAAGAACCTGCTCGATTGGCGTTCTGGCAACTGATGGCCGGTTACAGCTGGGTGTTGCTCAGCGCGGTCATGATCTTCATCGCACGTGACAGATTGAGAAGCCTGATCGGCGGCGATGCGCTTTTTCAGCGCCAGCAAGCCGATTACGACCGGCTGCGGCTGGCGGAAGCGGTGTTCGACAGCACTCGCGAAGGGGTGCTGGTCAGCGATGCGCAGGGCCACATCGTTCACGTCAACCGCGCTTTCGTCGATATCACTGGTTATCAGGCCGAAGAAGTACTGGGCCTCAACCCCAGCAAGTTCAAGTCCGGCCGACACGGCCCGGAGTTCTACAAACAGATGTATCACTCGATCATCAGCGAGGGCCAGTGGAGCGGCGAGATCTGGAATCGGCGTAAAAGCGGCGAGATCTACCCGCAATGGCAGACCATTCGCAGCGTTATGGGTGATGACGGCCAACCCAGGCACTTTGTAGCGGTGTTCTCCGACATAACAGCTATCAAACGCTCCGAGCAGGAGCTGGCCCAGTTGATCCACTTCGATGGGCTGACCGATTTGCCCAATCGCCTGCTGCTGACTGATCGCATCAGCCAGGCGCTGACTTCGGCGCGCGCCAGCAAACGCGGCTGCGCACTGTTGCTGATCGACCTGGACCACTTCAAGAACATCAATGACAGCCTTGGCCACAACGTGGGCGACGATGTGCTCAGGGCCGTCGCCGAGCGTCTCAAAAGCGTGTCCGGCAATGAAATGACTCTGGCGCGTCCGGGCGGCGACGAGTTCGCCCTGTTGATCAAGAATTGCTCGCAGCTGGTTCAGGCTGCCGCGCTGGCACAGCAGGTGATCGATGCGCTCAAGGCACCGTTCGCGATTGCCGCGCATCAGCTGTTTGTCACTGCCAGCATTGGCATCAGCCTGTTCCCCGGCGATGCGCTGACCGCCGAGCAACTGTTGCGCAATGCAGACTCGGCGCTGTTCAAGGCCAAGGGCGACGGTCGTGAGTGTTATGCGTTGTACACCGAGGAATTGACTGCCCACGCCCAACAGCGCGTGCAACTGGCCTATGAGCTGCGTCAGGCCGTCGAACTGGAACAACTGCGGGTCTTCTATCAGCCGGTTCATGACCTTGTCACCCGCCGTATTCGCGGTGTCGAGGCGCTGGTGCGCTGGCAGCACCCCGAGCGCGGGATGGTTTCGCCGGGGGAATTCATTCCGATTGCCGAGCAAAGCGGGCTGATCGCCGATATTGATGCCTGGGTCTTGAAAACCGCCTGTCTGCAGATGAAGGCCTGGCTGGCGGAAGGCGTGCCGGTCGAGTTCGTCGCGGTAAACGTCTCCAGCCGCCTGTTCAATCATGGCGACCTCGACCGTCGGGTAGCACAGGCACTGCAGGAGACCGGGCTTGAGCCTGCCTTTCTGGAGCTGGAAGTGACTGAAAGCGCAGTCATGGAAGACCCCGAACAGGCCATCGAACAATTGCATCGCCTGCGCGAACTGGGCCTGAGCCTGGCCATCGATGACTTCGGTACGGGTTATTCTTCGCTGCTGCGGCTCAAGCGCATGCCGGTTCAGAAGCTGAAGATCGACCAGGGTTTTGTGGCTGGACTGCCGGGCGACGATAAAGACATCGCGATTGTCAGAGCGGTCATCGCGCTGGCGGGCAGCCTGGGCATGCGGGTGCTGGCTGAAGGCATCGAGCATGCGAATCAGGCTGCGTTCCTGCTGGGCAACGGTTGCCAGTTGGGCCAGGGCTACTGGTTTGCCCGGCCAATGGTCGCGCAGGCTATCGACTGGACGCATGCACCGGTCTTCGAGCAGCCCGGCTGAAGCCGCCAGAGCAAGGCTTGCCAGGGTGTGCAACGCATCCTGGCAAAATCTCTAACCGTTAAATCTCTTTTGGTTATATCTGCATTCTTAAATAGTCTTTTTAAGAATATCCGCACCTCACTATTATTGCCTCACCGCCATACGCCATCGCCCCCAGTCGCGACGGCCGGCTTCTCATCTTTCAAGGAATAAGACAATGAGCGCATCTCTACGTAGTGTTGACGGTCAGGACGAAGCAGCAATTCTGCGTGAGATTCAGAGTGCGTTGCGTGACCTGCGTTTTGGCGCCGTCGAAATCACTGTGCATAACGCGCAAGTGGTGCAGATCGAGCGCAAGGAAAAGTTTCGTTTGCAGAACCCCGCCGCCAAGCAGAGCTGAAGCGGCATTACCCGACTGGTCAACCGGAGGGCTTCATCCTGACTCCTGATACCTCCCCCGAAAAAAGCAGCGCGCCCGTACGGATGCCGTTCTGACGTGCCAAGAAGAAATTAAAAAAGCCAACACACCGCATTTCCAGGAGCTTCATCTATGTCCATTCGCCGTTTTGCTCTGGCCGCTCTCGCCAGTGCTGTTTTCGCAGGTTCGGCTGTTGCCAAGGATTACGAACTGCTCAACGTGTCTTACGATCCGACCCGCGAGCTGTATCAGGATTACAACGCAGAATTCGTCAACTTCTGGAAAAAATCCCATCCAGACGACAAGGTCGAGATCAAGCAGTCCCACGGTGGTTCGGGCAAGCAGGCCCGTGGCGTGATCGACGGTCTGCGTGCTGACGTGGTGACCCTGGCACTGGCCGGTGACATCGACGAAATCGCTAAGCTGGGCAAGACCCTGCCTGAAAACTGGCAGACCCGACTGCCGGATGCGAGCACGCCTTACACCTCGACCATCGTGTTTCTGGTGCGCAAGGGCAACCCCAAAGGCATCAAGGACTGGGGCGACCTGATCAAGAAAGACGTCTCGGTGATCACGCCGAACCCGAAAACCTCAGGTGGTGCACGCTGGAACTTCCTGGCGGCCTGGGCCTACGGCCTGAAGGCGGGCGGCGGCGACGAAGCCAAAGCCAAGGAATATGTGCAGACGCTGTTCAAGCACGTGCCGATTCTGGACACCGGTGCGCGTGGTTCGACCATCACCTTCGTCAACAACGGTCAGGGTGACGTGCTGCTGGCGTGGGAAAACGAAGCATTCCTGGCGCTGAAAGAAGACGGTGGCAAAGACAAGTTCGACATCGTCGTGCCGTCGCTGTCGATTCTCGCCGAACCCCCGGTAGCCGTAGTCGACAAGAACGCCGAGAAGAAAGGCAACACTGAAATCGCGACTGAATACCTGAAGCACCTGTACAGCAAGGAAGGTCAGGAAATTGCGGCGAAAAACTTCTATCGTCCACGTGATGCCGAAGTAGCCGCCAAGTACGAGAAGCAATTCCCGAAACTTGATCTGGTGACTATCGACAAAGACTTTGGCGGCTGGAAAACTGCGCAGCCGAAGTTTTTCAATGACGGCGGCGTTTTCGACCAGATTTACCAAGCGCAATAAACCGAATCAGGATGCCGCGCGAGTGGCATTGCAGGTTGGGTCAAGCAGCCCGGATTAACGTCCGGGCTTCGTGCAAGTGAAACCAGGGACTTTTATGTCGCGTCGTATCTCCCCCGTCATACCCGGCTTCGGGCTGACGCTGGGCTACACCTTGGTGTACCTCAGTCTGATTGTGCTAATACCGCTGGCCGCCATGTTCGTGCATGCCGCGCAGCTGACCTGGGATCAGTTCTGGACCATCATCACGGCACCACGCGTGATCGCGGCACTCAAGCTGAGTTTCGGCACCGCTTTCTACGCGGCCCTCATCAATGGCGTGATCGGCACGCTGCTGGCCTGGGTGCTGGTGCGTTACACCTTCCCCGGTCGCAAGATCATCGATGCAATGATCGATCTGCCGTTCGCCCTGCCGACTGCTGTGGCCGGTATCGCCCTGACGGCGCTGTACGCGCCCAATGGCTGGGTCGGGCAGTTCGCCGCAGACCTGGGCTTCAAGATCGCCTATACGCCGTTGGGTATTACCCTGGCGCTGACGTTCGTCACCCTGCCATTCGTGGTGCGCACCGTGCAGCCTGTGCTGGCCGACATCCCCAAGGAAGTCGAAGAAGCCGCTGCCTGCCTGGGCGCGCGTCCGCTGCAGGTGTTTCGCCACATCCTCGTTCCGGCCTTGTTGCCTGCCTGGCTGACCGGCTTCGCTCTGGCGTTTGCCAGAGGCGTGGGCGAGTACGGTTCGGTGATTTTCATTGCCGGCAACATGCCGATGAAAACCGAGATCCTGCCGCTGCTGATCATGGTCAAGCTCGACCAGTACGACTACACCGGCGCGACCGCTATCGGCGTGATGATGCTGGTGGTTTCCTTCATTCTGCTGCTGCTGATCAACCTGCTGCAGCGGCGTATTGAAACCCCATCCTGAGGAGGCGCAGAACATGTCTTATTCATCTGTTTCAGCCGCCGCCTCTGCCAACGCCGCCCGTCGTGGCAGCGCGGTGTCGCGACGTATTCTGATCGGCCTGTGCTGGCTGGTGTTCTTTCTGTTTCTGGGCCTGCCGCTGTTCATCGTGGTGTCTCAGGGGCTGAAAAACGGTCTGGGCGCGTTCTTTACAGCAATCCTTGAACCGGATGCCTTGTCAGCGCTGAAGCTGACGGTCATTGCGGTACTGATCTCGGTGCCGCTCAATCTGGTATTCGGCGTCAGCGCCGCATGGTGCGTGAGTAAATACTCGTTCCGCGGCAAGAGCATTCTGGTCACGCTGATCGATTTGCCGTTCTCGGTATCGCCGGTCATTGCCGGTCTTGTCTACGTATTGATGTTCGGTGCGCAGGGCCTGTTCGGGCCGTGGTTACAGGACCACGATATCCAGATCGTCTTTGCCCTGCCGGGCATCGTGCTGGCGACCATTTTCGTCACTGTGCCGTTCGTTGCGCGCGAACTGATCCCGCTGATGCAGGAGCAGGGTACTCAAGAAGAAGAGGCGGCGCGGCTGCTGGGTGCCAACGGCTGGCAGATGTTCTGGCACGTCACGGTGCCGAACATCAAATGGGGCCTGATCTACGGCGTGGTGCTGTGTACTGCGCGGGCGATGGGTGAGTTTGGCGCGGTGTCGGTGGTTTCCGGCCACATTCGTGGCGTCACCAACACCCTGCCGTTGCACGTCGAAATTCTCTACAACGAGTACAACCACGTTGCAGCCTTTGCCGTGGCGAGCCTGTTGCTGATCCTGGCGCTGTTCATCCTGCTGCTCAAGCAGTGGAGCGAATCCCGCATTAACCGTCTGCGCCATAACGCGGCGGAGGAATAATCATGTCGATCGAAGTCCGTAACGTCAGCAAGAATTTCAACGCCTTCAAGGCCCTGAACAACATCAGTCTGGACATCCAGAGTGGCGAGCTGGTGGCTTTGCTCGGCCCGTCAGGCTGCGGCAAGACCACCCTGTTGCGCATTATTGCCGGCCTGGAAACCCCGGATGACGGCAGTATCGTGTTCCATGGCGAAGATGTTTCCGGCCATGACGTGCGTGATCGCAACGTCGGGTTCGTGTTTCAGCACTACGCGCTGTTCCGCCACATGACGGTGTTCGACAACGTCGCGTTCGGCCTGCGCATGAAGCCCAAGCGTGAGCGTCCGAACGAAACGCGCATCGCGGAAAAGGTCCACGAACTGCTGAACATGGTGCAACTGGACTGGCTGGCCGATCGTTATCCGGAGCAGTTGTCCGGTGGTCAGCGTCAGCGTATCGCCTTGGCCCGAGCCTTGGCGGTCGAGCCCAAAGTGTTGCTGCTGGACGAGCCATTCGGCGCACTGGACGCCAAGGTCCGCAAGGAACTGCGTCGCTGGCTGGCGCGCCTGCACGAAGACATTAACCTGACCTCGGTATTCGTGACCCACGATCAGGAAGAGGCCATGGAAGTGGCTGATCGCATCGTGGTGATGAACAAGGGTGTGATCGAACAGATCGGCTCGCCGGGCGAGGTCTACGAGAACCCGTCCAACGACTTCGTCTACCACTTCCTGGGTGACTCCAACCGCCTGAGCCTGGGCGAGGAAGGGCACCTGTTGTTCCGTCCGCATGAAGTGTCGTTGTCGCGTCAGGAAATCGAAGACCACCACGCCGCTGAAGTCCGCGACATCCGCCCGCTGGGCGCGACAACACGGGTCACGCTGAAAGTGGAAGGGCAGAGCGAACTGATCGAGGCCGAAGTGGTGAAAGACCACGACAGCCTGGTAGGCCTGGCCAAGGGCGAAACACTGTTCTTCAAACCGAAGGTCTGGCAAAAGCTTTAAGCCCAACCCCCCGACTATCGTTCCCATGCTCCTCATTGGCACGATAGTGATCTCGAGACTTTCATCGTTCCCATGCTCCGCGTGGGAATGCCTTTCCGGACGCTCTGCGTCCTCGGGCGGTTAGCGCACTGACAACGCGAGCATGAACGCGGCAACAATGCCGCACAGCGCGAACAGCTGTTGCAGGCGTGGGCCGGCAAGGTAGCGGGCGACTTGTCTCCCGATGATCAGACCAATGACTGCACCCAGCGCGAACGGCGCGCCGACGGCCCAATGCATCACCCCGCTCAGTGAGGCGGTGATGACGCTGCCCGTCGAGACCAGCGCAATCACCGCCAGTGACGTCGCCACAACGCTTTTCATGCCCAGATCGCTGTAGCGGGTCAGCGCCGGAATGATCACGAAACCGCCGCCCACACCTAATAGCCCGGACAATAACCCTGAACCCACGCCCGTCAGCGTCAAAGCGCGCAGGCACGGCATGGTCCAGCGCAAACGGCCTTGCAGCGGGTTGAGCACGCAGGGCAGCATTTCTGCGCGCGGCGGCGGTTGGCCGTGGCGCAATTCGCGGCTGGCCCTGATGAACATGCGCGTGCAGGCGTACAGCAGCACGACCGAAAAGACCAATGCCAGCGGTGTATTGGGCAGCCGATGGGCGAGCCACAGGCCAAGAGGTGCCATCAGCACACCAATGGATGCGATATACCCGGCAGCGCGATAGCGGACGATACCCTGACGCAGCCCCAGCACCGCGCCGATTCCCGCCGCCAGCCCGACGGCCAGCAGGCCGACAGGTGCCGCTTCGACAATCGACAGGCCAAGACCAAAAACCAGCAGCGGGACCGCGAGAATGCCACCGCCCGCGCCTGTCAGCGCCAGTACCACGCCAATCATCGCCCCCAGGCCAACGCCCAGCAGTTGATGCTCATCCATGCCTGGCGTCAGCCTTTTCCGGTTTGGCCAGCCATTCACGTCCCTTGAGCATGCCATGCCAGTAAAGTACGGGCAGCACGCGTTCTTTCAGCCACCAGGCCAGCCGGGTCGGTTGGCGGCCATCCAGCAGCCAACGCGGGAAGCTCGGCGCAACCTTGCCGCCATAGGTGAATTCAGCCAATACGATCCGGCCTTTCTCGACGGTCAGCGGGCATGAGCCGTAACCGTCATAGGCGGCAGACTCACTCAGACGACCCAGCGCGACCAGCACATTATTGGCCACCACCGGTGCCTGCTTGCGGGCGGCTGCGGCGGTTTTGGCGTTGCTGGTATTGGTGGCATCGCCGAGACCATGAACATTGGCGAACTGTCGGTGCCGGAGCGTGGCAGGGTCCACGTCCACCCAGCCTGCGGCATCGGCCAGCGGGCTGCTGCGAATGAAGTCGGGGGCAATCTGCGGTGGCACCACGTGCAGCATTTCAAAGCTGTGCTCGACGGTTTCGCTGCTGCCATCGGCCTGCGTGCAAACAAACGTAGCACGCTTGCCCGGCCCGTCGACGGCCACCAGCCGATTGCTGAACTTGAGGTCGATGGCGTAGCGCTCGATGTACTTCATCAGCGCCGGTACATAGTCCGCCACACCAAACAGCACGCCACCGGCGTTGAAGAACTGCGTATTGATCTGCGCCAGACGGCCGGTTTTCAGCCAGTGGTCACAAGACAGGTACATGGCCTTCTGTGGCGCACCGGCGCATTTGATCGGCATGGGCGGTTGAGTAAACAGCGCGCGCCCTTGCTTCAAGCCCTGCACCAGCTTCCAGGTATAGGGTGCCAGGTCATAGCGATAGTTGGAGGTCACGCCGTTGGCACCCAGCGTCTCGACCAACCCGTCGATGGCCGCCCAGTCCAGCTTCAGGCCGGGGCAGACCACCAGTTGCTGATAGCCAAGCGTGCGCCCGTCGGCGAGCGTCAGGGTATTGTGCTGCGGTTCGAAGGTCGCCACCGCAGCCTTGATCCACTGCACACCTTTGGGAATCAGCGACGCCATGCTGCGTGCCGTCGACTGCGGTGTGAAGATACCCGCGCCGACCATGGTCCAGCCCGGCTGGTAATAGTGGGTATCGGCAGGGTCGACCAGGGTGATCTGCAGGGCAGCATCACGGGCGAGCAGGCTTGCGGCGGTGGCGATACCAGCAGCACCACCACCAACGATCAGGATCTGACAGGTAGTTATCGAAGCATTCATCACAGAGTTTCCCAAGGCGGGCAGCAGTCAAAAGGCATTGAGCGGGATCTTCAGGTAGACGACGCCGTTGTCTTCCGGCTCGGGAAAGTGCCCGCAGCGCATGTTGACCTGCACCGAAGGCAGCATCAGCACAGGCATATCCAGCGTCACGTCACGGGCTTCACGCATGCTGACGAACGCATCTTCATCTACGCCGTCATGAACATGGATGTTGCTGGCGCGCTGTTCGGCGACGGTGCTCATGTATTTCAGCTCACGACCGTTGGGCAGGTAGTCGTGGCACATGAACAGCAGGGTGTCAGGCGTCAACGCCAGCAGTTTGTGAATGGAGCGGTACAGCGTGCGCGCATCAGCCCCGGGAAAGTCGCAACGCGCGGTGCCGTAATCGGGCATGAACAACGTGTCGCCCACAAACGCGATGGTGTTGTCGTCGACCTGCATCAGGTAACTCATGCACGCCGGTGTATGCCCGGGCGTATGCATGGCCTTGACCTGAAGTGTTCCAAGGGCAAACGAGGCGTTATCTTCCAGCAGCACATCGAACTGGCTGCCATTGCGGGCAAAGTCAGACGGCGCATTGAACAGCGCGCCAAAGGTTTCCTGCACGGCGGTGATATGGCTGCCGATGACGATTTGTCCGCCAAGCTGCTGTTTCAGATACGGCGCAGCCGTGAGGTGATCAGCATGCACATGGGTTTCGAAAATCCACTGCACCGAAGCCCCCAGCGCCTGTACCCGGCCGATCATCCGGTCGGCAGACTCGGTCCGGGTGCGGCCCGACTTGGGGTCGTAATCGAGCACGCTGTCGATCAGCGCGCACTGCTTGCTGTCCAGGTCCATCACCAGGTAGCTGATGGTCCAGGTATGACTGTCGAAGAGTGCTTCGACATAAAGTTTTTCACCGATGATCATGTGCAATTCCCATGGCTGTAAATCGCCTCGAGGCCCGTTGGGTCAGGCCGGACGGTTGGCAGTCGTTGCTATGACATCTCAATAACCATGCCAACGGCCGGAAACCCCATTGAGCATAGTAAATACAAGGCGTTGAGGGATTCTGCGGAAAACCCGCGTGATGCTTGCCAAGGCGCTGACTGCCACATTCTGGCAGTCGCTTGGCAGACGGTGGCATAAGCTGGCAGCGAGATGGGTTAAGCTGCGGCCAATCCACAGGAGCAAGCATGACCCTCATCGCCACCGATTTTCCCGGCAGTCGCATGCAGTCGCTGGTGTCATACCTCGAACATGACCTGCGACCGACCATCGTTCTGGACACCGACTACAACATCATCGCGGCCAACACCGCCTATCAGCGTCAGTTCGGCGTTGAAGGCACGCCACATGTGGGCGAGAAGTGTTATCGGGTGTCGCATCAGTTCGCGGTGCCGTGCGATCAGGCCGGTGAACATTGCCCGATGCGCAAGGCCCACGACACGCGGCTTCCGGAGCGTTTGCTGCATATTCACCATACGCCTCGCGGCCCTGAGCATGTGGATGTGGAGCTGCGGCCGATTCTCGATGACGGGGGTGAAGTCATCGCCTACGTCGAGCGACTGAGCTCGGTGGCCGTGGCGTCGGTCCAGCCGCAGCAGCATGTGCTGGTCGGTCGTTCAGCGGCGTTCAAGGAAGTTCTGGGTGCCTTGCAACGCGCTGCACCCGCGCAAATTCCGGTGCTGCTGCAGGGCGAGTCGGGTACTGGCAAGGAATTGTTCGCTCGCGCACTGCACGCCAGCAGCGCCAGGTCCGCCGGGCCGCTGGTGGTGGTCGATTGCACCGGGCTTACCGAAACCCTGCTGGAGAGCGAGCTGTTCGGCTATGAAAAGGGCGCGTTCACCGGCGCGTTGCAGCGCAAGACCGGTCTGGCCGAAGCCGCTCATGGCGGCACATTGTTCCTTGATGAAATCGGCGAGGTGCCGCTGGCCATGCAGGTCAAGCTGTTGCGGCTGATCGAATCAGGCAGCTTCCGCCCGGTGGGCAGCCTGCGAACGGTGCATTCGGATTTTCGGCTGGTGGTGGCCACACACAAACCGCTCAAGGAGATGGTCACCAACGGCAGTTTTCGCCAGGATTTGTTCTACCGCATCAGCGCCTTCCCGATCCGTCTGCCCGCCCTGCGCGAACGCAGCGAGGACTTGCCGTTGCTGATCGACAGCCTGCTGCAACGCATCGCGCCAGGTGCTGCTCCGCGTGTCGACGCCGAGGCCATGAAGCTGCTGAGTCTGTACAGCTACCCCGGCAACATCCGCGAGCTGCGCAACATACTTGAGCGCGCCCGCCTGTTTACCGATGACGGCATTATTCGCGTACAGGATTTACCCGCTGAAGTGCGCGGTCAGGGCGAAGAAGCGGGTGGCGTGACTTACCGCCAGCAGGACGACGGCCTGGAGAAACTCGCCCATGCACTGCGAGTGTTCAACGGCTCGCGCAGTGAGCTGGCCAGAGAGCTGGGGCTGAGCGAACGCACCCTGTATCGACGTTTGCGTGCCCTCGGCATTCCGCGCTGAAGCACGCACACGGCGACGCAGAGCGTCGAGAACTGCATTCCCACGCTGGAGCGTGCGGAACGATCATCGCAACTATCGTGCGGCGCTCCCCACTGGAGCGTGTGGAACGATAACCGCAACTATCGTGCGGCGCTCCGCGTCGCATGCCTTTCCGGACGCTCTGCGTCCTCCCTTGAGCGCGTTACTTGAACGTCACAACCCCACCGGCCAGGGATTCAACCCGCGCCAGCGATTCCACTCTATAGCCCTGTGCATCCAGTTCGGCACGGCCGCCCTGGAAGGACTTCTCGATCACGATCCCCAGCCCGGCCACGGTCGCACCAGCCTGTTTGATGATCGAGATCAGCGCCTGCGAGGCTTTGCCGTTGGCGAGGAAGTCATCGATGATCAGCACGTGATCGTCGCTGCTCAAATGACGCGGCGAGATCGCCACGGTGCTCTCCACCTGCTTGGTGAATGAGTACACGGTCGCCGACAGCAGGTTTTCGGTCAGGGTCAGGGACTGGTGCTTGCGGGCGAAAATCACCGGCACGCCCATGTTCAGACCCGCCATGACGGCCGGCGCAATGCCGGAAGCTTCGATGGTCACGATTTTGGTCACGCCAGCGTCGGCGAACAGACGGGCGAATTCGTCACCGATTTCCTTCATCAAGGCCGGATCGATCTGATGGTTGAGAAACGCATCGACTTTCAGCACCTGATCGGACAATACGATGCCTTCTTCGCGAATCTTCTTGTGCAGTGCTTCCACTTCAATTCCTAGACTGCGCCATTGCGCAATAAATGATCAATTTCGTTTGTCGACTAGCGTTTCAGCATGGCGCGAATATCGGCAAGCGCGGTATTGCCGCGAACCGCTTTGACTTCCGTCGGAGTGTCGTCATTGCCTTCCCAGGCCAGATCATCCGGGGGCAGCTCATCCAGAAAGCGGCTTGGCGCGCAGTCGATGATTTCACCGTACTGCTTGCGCTTGGCGGCGAACGTGAAGGCCAGAGTCTGCCGCGCGCGCGTAATGCCGACATAGGCAAGACGGCGTTCTTCTTCGATGGTGTCGGCTTCGATGCTGGAGCGGTGCGGCAGGATCTCTTCTTCCATGCCCATGATGAACACGTAAGGAAACTCCAGACCCTTGGAGGCGTGCAAGGTCATCATCTGCACGCCTTCGGCACCATCTTCCTCTTCCTGCTGACGTTCAAGCATGTCGCGCAGGACCAGCTTGCCGATGGCTTCCTCGATGGTCATACCGCCTTCTTCGTCCTTTTCCAGCGTGTTTTTCAACGCCTCGATCAGGAACCAGACGTTACTCATCCGGTAATCAGCGGCCTTTTCGCTGGAGCTGTTCTGCCGCAGCCAGTTCTCGTAATCGATGTCCATGACCATGCTGCGTAGCGCGGCAATGGGGTCGTTCTGCGCGCATTGCTGGCGCACGCCGTCCATCCAGCGCTTGAAGCGCTGCAAGCGGTCGGTGTAACGGCTGTCCAGGTGCTCGCCCAGACCGATTTCTTCGGTGGCGGCGTACATCGAGACCTTGCGTTCGGTGGCGTAGTTACCGAGTTTTTCCAGCGTGGTCGAGCCGATTTCTCGACGCGGCACGTTGATGACCCGCAGGAAGGCGTTGTCGTCGTCCGGGTTCACCAGCAAACGAAAATACGCCATCAGGTCTTTCACCTCCTGGCGACCGAAGAAACTGTTGCCGCCGGAGAGTCGATACGGCACCTGGTGGTGCTGCAATTTGAGTTCGATCAGCTTGGCCTGGTAGTTGCCGCGATACAGGATGGCGAAGTCGCTGTAGGGCCGGTCGGTGCGCAGGTGCAAGGTGAGGATTTCCATCGCCACACGCTCGGCTTCGGCATCTTCGTTACGGCAACGGATGACACGGATTTCGTCGCCGTGGCCCATCTCGGACCACAGTTGTTTTTCGAAGGCGTGCGGGTTGTTGGAGATCAGCACGTTGGCGCAGCGCAGGATGCGGCTGGTGGAACGGTAGTTCTGCTCCAGCATGACGACTTTCAACGACGGGTAGTCGTCCTTGAGCAGCATCAGGTTTTCCGGTCGCGCACCACGCCAGGCGTAGATCGACTGGTCGTCGTCGCCCACCACGGTGAACTGGTGGCGCGAACCGATCAGCAGTTTAACCAGCAGGTACTGGCTGGCGTTGGTGTCCTGATATTCGTCCACCAGCAGGTAGCGCACCTTATTCTGCCATTTCTCCAGAATGTCGGCGTGTTCCTGGAACAGCTTGACCGGCAACAGAATCAGATCGTCGAAGTCCACCGCGTTATACGCCTTAAGCGTGCGCTGGTAGTGGGTGTAGACGATGGCGGCGGTCTGTTCCTTGGGGTTGCGGGCGTTTTCCAGCGCGTCGGCAGGCAGTATGAGCTCGTTTTTCCACGAACCGATCATGTTCTTGATTTCGTCGACACCGTCGTCGCCCGAATACTCTTTCTGCATGATGTCGGTCATCAGGGCCTTGACGTCGGTCTCGTCGAAGATCGAGAAGCCCGGTTTGTAGCCCAGCCGCGTGTGTTCCTTGCGGATGATGTTCAGACCCAGGTTGTGGAAGGTCGAGACCGTCAGGCCGCGTCCTTCGCCGCCTCGGAGTAGCGTACCGACGCGCTCCTTCATCTCGCGCGCGGCCTTGTTGGTAAAGGTCATGGCGACAATGTACTGGGCGCGGATGCCGCAGTTCTGGATCAGGTGCGCAATCTTGCGGGTGATCACACTGGTCTTGCCGGAACCGGCACCGGCGAGCACCAAAAGAGGGCCGCCGACGTAGTTCACGGCTTCCTGCTGCCGGGGATTGAGTCGGGACAT